>CAWJPR010000020.1:0-219991 GCA_963844815.1 uncultured Chloroflexia bacterium | reverse complement strand
CAAAACCAAACGCGAGATGCTCGAGGCGCAGGCCGAATACACGGCGACCGGCACGCCCGGCACGCGCGGCAAGTGCCCGGTCTGCGGGACGACGATGTTCAAAATGGGCGCGACGCCCGCGCACGAAGGCCTGCCCAGGCCGGAAGTGACGGCGCGCGCGCCGCGCAAGCCGGCGAAGAAAAACGGCGGGAAGAATGGCAAGCACAGTGACGGGCCGCGCGTAGGCAAGCTGGTCATTGTCGAGTCGCCGACCAAGGCGAAGACGGTCGGCCGCTTTTTGGGCAAGGGCTATACTGTGAGGGCCTCGGTGGGCCACGTGCGCGATCTGCTGCGCTCGACGTTGTCGGTGGATGTCGAGCATGATTTTACGCCGAAGTATCGCGTGCCGAATGAAAAGAAGGAAGTGGTCAAGGAACTAACGAGCCTGGCCGATCGCGCCGATCAAATCTATCTCGCCACCGACCCCGATCGGGAAGGGGAGGCGATTGCGTGGCATCTGATGGAAGCCGCCGGGATCGATCGGGCGCGGGCGCACCGCGTGGTGTTCCACGAAATCACGCCGGACGCGATCGGCGAGGCGTTCGCCCAGCCGCGCGACATCGACATGCAGCTGGTCGACGCGCAGCAGGCCCGCCGCATTCTCGATCGCCTGGTGGGCTATGAATTGAGCCCGCTGTTGTGGCGCAAGATTCGCGGGCGCTTGAGCGCGGGGCGCGTGCAGAGCGTGGCGCTGCGCTTAATTGTCGAGCGCGAGCGCGAGATTCAGGCGTTTGTGCCGGTGGAGTACTGGTCGATTCACGCCGAGCTGGCGAAGCACGCCAAGCATCATCCCAAGCGTTCGACGTTCCTGGCGAAGTTGATCAAGATCAAGGGCCAGGATGTCGATCTGAAGAACGAAGCGGACGCGCGGGTTATAATCGCGGAGTTGGCGCAGGCGGCGTATCAGGTGGCCAACGTGAAGACCGGCGAGCGCCGCCGCAAGCCGAGCGCGCCGTTCACGACGAGCACGCTGCAGCAGGAGTCGAGCCGCAAGTTGGGCTATGCGGCGCGGCGCACGATGGGGCTGGCGCAGGCGCTTTACGAAGGCCAGACGCTGGGCGATGAAGGCTCGATCGGGTTGATCACGTACATGCGCACCGACTCGACCAACGTGGCCGAGGTCGCGCAAAAGGAAGCCCGATCGTACATTGCCGATCGCTTCGGGCCGGAGTTCCTGCCGGAAGAACCGCCGCAGTACAAGACGCGCTCGAAGAATGCGCAGGAAGCGCACGAAGCGATCCGCCCCACGTCGGTGCGGCGCACCCCGGAATCGATCAGGCAGTATCTCGATCCGGCGGAGTTCAAGCTATACGATCTGATCTGGAAGCGTTTCGTCGCGTCGCAGATGAATCCGGCCGTATACGACACGGTGTCGGTGGATATTGCGGCAGGTGAGGCCCAGGCGATCGCGGAGTTGATCCCGCTGAATGGCACGGCGGTGTATCCGTACCTGTTCCGCGCCACCGGATCGACTTTGAAGTTTGCGGGCTATCTGGCCGTGTACGAAGAAGCGCAGGAAGAAGACGCGCGCGGCGACGAAGAGAATGTGCGCGTGCCGCCGCTTACCGCGCAGGAACTGCTGGACTTGGTCAAATTGCTGCCCGAGCAGCACTTCACCCAGCCGCCGCCGCGTTACACGGAAGCGACGCTGGTCAAAGCTCTCGAAGAGGACGGCATCGGGCGGCCAAGCACGTATGCGTCCATCCTCAGTGTGATTGATCGGCGCGGCTATGTGGAGAAGATTGACAAGCGGCTGTGCCCGACTGAGATCGGGTTCACCGTCAACGACATGCTCGTGGAGTATTTCGGCGACGTGGTCGACGTGAAGTTCACGGCGTGGATGGAGGACGAACTCGACGAGATCGCCGCCGGCCACAAGGACTGGGTGCCCGTCATCCGCGAGTTTTACGAGCCGTTCCAGAGGGACATCGAGCACGCGGACGCGAACATCGAGAAGGTGGATATGGTGGAGCAGTTCGGCGAGCCGTGCCCGACGTGCGGCAAACCGCTGCTCATCCGGTACGGGCGCTACGGCAAGTTCATCGGGTGCAGCGACTTCCCGAATTGCCGCTACACCGCGCCGTTCCTGGTGAAAGTGGGCGTGAAGTGTCCGCAGTGCGGCACGGGCGACATCGTGGAGAAGAAGACCAAACGCGGGCGCGTCTTCTACGGCTGCTCGAACTACAAGAATGGCGATCCGGACTCGTGCGACTTCACGAGCTGGAATCGGCCCATTCCGCAGCCATGTCCGAACTGTGGCGGGCTGTTGGCCATGAAGGGCAGAGACGCGGCCAAATGCATCAAATGCGAGAATGAATACTCGCTGGCCGATTTGCCTGAGGCGCAATTGGTGACAGGCTAAAACGATCCACCAATCTCACGAATCCTCACGAAGGGTTCGTGAGATTTTTGTGTAAGGAGAGAAATCATGACCCAGAACCCAACCCGTCTCGCTGAAGTGCGCCGTTTACTGGAAGAGAAGAATCTGCCTGCGCTGCTGGTGATGCAGGCCGAGAACCGCCGTTATCTGTCGGGGTTTACGGGCAGCGCGGGCGTGCTGTTGATCACGCCCACGCGCGCCATCCTCGCGACGGATTTCCGCTACTGGGAGCAGGGCGCTCAGCAGGCGCCGGACTTTACGGTCTATCCGGCTAAAGGCGGCCTGAAGGATTATCTGCCCGGCCTCATCGCCGAAGCGGGCAGTCTGGCGCGCATCGGCTTTGAGAGCAACACCGTCACCGTGGCGCAGTATGAGGATATGCAGCAGGCTGCGCCGCAGATCGAATGGAGCGGCGTCAACAACTTGATCGAGAACGCGCGCGCGGTGAAGGATGCCGGCGAGTTGGCGCTGACGCAAAAGACGATCGATCTGGCGGAGGATGGTCTGCGCTATTTGCTGTCCATCTTGCAGCCGGGGATGGCCGAGAAAGAAGCCGCGTGGGAACTGGAGAAATACCTGCGCGCGCAGGGTGCGGATGCAATGAGTTTCGACACGATTGTCGCGTCGGGGCCGAACGCCGCGCTGCCGCATCACCATCCGAGCGAGCGGATCATTCAGGCCCACGAGCCGATTACCATCGACTGGGGCGTGGAGATCGACGGTTACCACTCGGACCTCACGCGCACGATCGTCCTCGACGAACCCGATGCGAAATTCCGTGAGATTTACGGCATCGTATTGCAGGCGCAGCTCAACGCCATCGACCACATCCAGGCGGGGCAGACTGGCAAAGAGGCCGATGCCTTCGCGCGGGACGTGATCGCCGCGGCGGGGTACGGCGACAACTTCGGGCACGGGCTGGGGCACGGCGTCGGCCTGGCCGTGCACGAGCAGCCGCGCGCCACGTACACGATGGAAGACGGGCGTCTCCCGGCGAATGCGGTATTGACCGTCGAGCCGGGGATCTACCTCCCGGGCTGGGGCGGTGTGCGGATTGAGGATATGATCCTGGTGAAGGAAGACGGGAACGAGGTGTTGAGCCACTTTGAAAAGTGACGAGTAACAAGTAACGAGTAACGAGTAAAGTAGGGCCGCAATGAATTACGAGGATTGGGTCAAGAGGGTTCCCCAAGACATCACAGAAGATGTGTTGTGGACTGTGACAGCTTATCGATACGCACTGTTTTTATCGGACCTGTGCTGGTTTGATGTAACGAAGTTAATGCAGGACAAACGCACACTTGATTTATCCGACCAACTCTATCGCGCTGCGGGCTCAATCAGCGCAAATATTGCCGAGGGGTATTCACGTAGCACTGGTAAGGATCGAGCGCGGTTTTATGAGTATGCGTTAGGCTCAGCGCGTGAGAGCCGCGACTGGTATTATAAGGCAAGGCATGTCGTAGGCCAAAGCATCACACAGCATCGGTCCGGGTTTCTGACGGAGATTATTCGACTGCTGATTACGATGGTGCCACAACAGCGCCAGAGTGGCACAATCCGAGAGGAGCGCGCTGTCTACGACGCTGACAGCGATCGCTTTCTGAACAACGTCCCTTTGCCGTAGGCTTACTCGTTACTTATTACTCGTTTCTAATTACGGAGTCATCCTGATGCCTGATCAAGTCATCTATTCCATGGTGCGCGTGGGCAAGATCCATCCGCCCAACAAGCAGGTGCTGCGCGACATTTCGCTGGGCTTCTTCTACGGCGCGAAGATCGGCGTGCTGGGCCTCAACGGCGCGGGCAAGAGCACGCTGCTCAAGATCATGGCCGGCGTGGACGAGGATTACCTCGGCGAGACGATGCTCAGCAAGGGCTACACGCGCGGCCTGCTGGAGCAGGAGCCGCAGCTCGACGCGTCGAAGACCGTGAAGGAAGTCGTCGAGGAAGCGGTGCAGCCGATCGTGGATGCGCTGAAGCAGTTTGACGAGGTGAGCGCCAGGTTCGGCGACCCGGACGCCGATGTCGACGCGCTGCTCGAGGAGCAGGGCCGCCTGCAAGACTACCTCGACAAACACGACGCGTGGACGCTGGATAATCGCCTCGAGCTGGCGCTGGATGCGCTGCGCTGCCCGCCGCCCGACACGTCCATTGCGGTTCTGTCAGGTGGCGAGCGCCGCCGCGTGGCCCTGTGCCGCCTGCTGCTGACCGAACCCGACATCCTGCTGCTCGACGAGCCGACGAATCACCTCGACGCGGAGTCGGTGCAGTGGCTGGAGAAGCACCTGCAGCAGTACCAGGGAACCGTCATCGCCGTGACGCACGATCGGTATTTTCTGGACAATGTCGCGGGCTGGATCCTGGAACTCGATCGCGGTTATGGCATCCCGTGGAAGGGCAACTACTCATCATGGCTTGAGCAGAAGAAGCAGCGGCTCGATCTGGAAGAGAAATCCGACGTCAAACGCCAGAAGACGCTGGAGCGCGAGCTGGAATGGATTCACATGTCGCCCAAGGCGCGGCAGGCCAAAGGCAAGGCGCGCATCACCGCGTATGAGAAGCTGCTCGGCCAGGAAGCCGAGCAGTACCGCGACCAGATGCAGATCTACATCCCGCCCGGCCCGCGTCTGGGCGAGGTGGTGATTGAGGCGGAAGGCGTGAGCAAAGCCTATGGCGATCACGTGCTGTTTGAGAACCTCGACGTTTCACTGCCGCCCGGCGGCATCGTGGGCATCATCGGGCCGAACGGCGCGGGCAAGACGACATTGCTGAAGATGATCATCGGCGCGGTCGAGCCGGACAGCGGCACGTTCAAGATTGGCGAGACGGTGAAGCTGGGCTACGTCGATCAGAGCCGCGAGTCGCTCGATCCCGATAAGAACGTGTGGGAAGAAATCTCCGGCGGCGAAGACACCTTGACGCTGGGCAGCCGCAAGATGAACTCGCGTGCCTACGTGGCGGGCTTCAACTTCCTCGGCTCGGATCAGCAGAAGAAAGTGGGCGCGCTGTCAGGCGGCGAGCGCAATCGCGTGCACCTGGCCAGGATGCTGAAGTCCGGCGCAAATGTGATCCTGCTCGACGAGCCGACGAACGATCTGGACGTGAACACGCTGCGGGCGCTGGAAGAAGCGCTGGAAGAATTCGGCGGCTGCGCGGTGGTCGTCAGCCACGACCGCTGGTTCCTCGATCGGGTGGCGACGCACATCCTGGCGTTTGAAGGCGATTCGCAAGTGCGCTGGTACGAGGGCAGCTTCTCTGACTACGAGGCAGATCGCAAGAAACGGCTGGGCCTCGAAGCGGATACGCCGCATCGGATCAAGTATAAGCCGCTGACTCGGATGTAGGTACGGGAGAACCCTCAATCTCTAGGAACAACATAAACCGTCAGTCTGCAGGGTTGCCTACAATGCTCCCGTCGCTTTAAGCAGCAATAGCCCCAAGATGATGATGATGATCCAGACTGCGCCGCTGCCCTGTGGCGCCTGGGCCTGCACATAGACGATCTGCGGTGGCTGAATGGCCTCTGCCGACCGGCGCCCGGCAATCGCAAACAGCACCAGAATAAATGTGCTCCAGAGAACTATGGCTGACAGGTCAGTTGTCATGGCGGCCTCCCCTTGCACTGTAGATGTCATTCTGCCTATAATTAACCACACCAGAGCTCAGACGTGCTGATCAGGAAGTGCGGAAGTTTCAGCCAGCAGCGGCTCTGAAACTTCAGAGCAGAGGCTATTGAACCCACTAGAGTGAGTGTAGTAGACTAAGAAGCGTGGCTGAGCTCGATCGAAGGTGGTGCAGGATGAAGAACGAGAAGTTTGGCCGTCTGCTCAAAGGCATGATCAAGAGTATTGCGGACTATGAAGGCAAAACCGCGCCGGCTGTAGAGGATGATCTTGGGAACCAGATTGGCTTATCCGGGGCATCCATCCAGCGTTACAAGGCGGGCCACATTCCGCCTGAAACGCGCACGATTGAGATTCTGGCTGAGGCCGGCGTAAAACGCGGCTACCTTAACCGAATATGGCTTAACGATTTCCTCCAGGCAGCTGTCTACCCTTCCCCGGAAAGGTTGCTGGAACGGCTTTGCCCTGCCGTCCCGGCTCGCCCACGTCCTCCGCGTGTTTACGAAAACCTGCCGGCTCCGACTTACAGCCAGTTTGTCATGCGCCGGGAGCCTTATGAAGAGGTAATGGATGGTCTGCGCCAGCGTTCCGCAGTGGTGGTGATCGCCAGCCTGGGCGGCATGGGGAAAACCAGCCTGGCGCGAGAGGTGGCAGCCCGCTGCCTGAAGGATGACGGCGACGCGCCGATTTTCGATGCGGTGGTGTGGGTGAGTGATAAAGATCGGCCGGGAACAACCACGTTGAGCATCGTGCTGGATGAGATCGCTCGCACGTTGGACTATCCGGGTTTTACCCAGTTCGAACACGAGGAAAAGCAGCGGGAAGTTGAACAGCTGCTGCGCCGCCAGCGGGTCCTGTTGGTGATCGATAATTTTGAAACCATAACTGATGGGGCATTGCTGGCCTGGCTGCTGCGGCTTCCCGAGCCGAGCAAAGCGATTATCACGACCCGCGAATACCGGCGTGAATTTCGGCGCGGCGCGTGGCCTATCGAGCTGCGGGGTATGAATGAGGCTGAGGCACAAGAATTCATCAATCAACGTGTTCGGCTATTACACATTGAGAAGATGGTTAATGATCTTAGCGCAATTTGCGCCATTGATTGCGGCGACAGGGGGCAATCCCAAGGCACTTGAGATGGCCCTGGGCTACCTGAAATATCAACATCAGCCGCTGCAGCAGGTGGTGGATGATCTGTACACCGCGCGCGGCGACATATTTGAAGACCTGTTCAGCCGCGCCTGGTCGTTGCTGGACGAAGCCGCACGGCGTGTTTTGCTGGCAATGCCACTGTTCCCCTCAAGTGCCAGCCGTGAAGCACTGGCGGCTACTGCTGACGTGCAGAGTTTCGCGTTTGATCGGGCTATCGAGCGGCTGACAGACCTGGCATTATTGGATTCGCAACAGGCCGATCTGAATGCCATGCCGCGCTATGTGTTACATCCGCTCGTGCGCGCATTTGCGAGCGCGAAGTTGAGCGAGATTCCTGAGTATGAGAGAGACGCACGCGTGCGTTGGGTCAGGTGGTACATTCAACTCGTCACCGAGGTGGGAGTCTGCCGGAATGATCTCAGCAAACTTGAGTTAATCGATCCTGAGCAGGAGGCGGTACATGCTGTGATAATGTGGACTTCGCAGAACCAACTTTATGCCGATACCATCAAGATAGTCGAAGGATGTGGGTACTACTACTACGTTCGGGGGCTGGCGTGGACCAAGAGACCATACATTCATTTAGTTGCTGCCCAGGCTGCTCGTAACCTGAGCGATCCGATTGCCGAAGCTCTGCATCTTGCATTTCATATTCAATGGATGGCTCGCCAAGATAATGTGGAAGAAGTTGAAAGCCCACCTTCCACACTTGTCCGAGTTGATGGAATCTGTGCGGCTTCCAGCAGATGTCGCCTTTAAGTGTCGAATTGCGATTGCCATACACAAGTTGCTGATGTGTGGAGACATTGACGGTGCACAGCAAGAATTATGGGAGGCCTCTAGAATCTCCGGCGAACTTGATATACGCCACCGTTTTGATGTCAATTATTGGCAAGCGCTTTGTCTGTACCAAAAGGGCGCACTTGCGGAGGCGCAGCAACTGTATGAAGAATACCTACAAGATGCTAGACGCAATAATCGTCAACGGAGTGTTATTGGTGCACAGATTCATTTGGCAGCAATCGCTCTTTTACAAGGGAATCTAGCACAGGCTGAAGAAGCACTCAAAGAAAGCGATACGCATGGCGCATCGCTATAATATTCGAAAACATTTTCCCGCTATTCTGCGTTTGTATGCCCGTCTCCACATTATGCGAAATAACATTTCTGCTGCCCGTGATTGCCTCACAGAGGCTATTGATCTCCTATGAGCGGCTGGGCATGCGTCATGATCTTGTTGCGGCGCGTCAAGAACTCGCACGCCTACAGACCCTTGCGCCACCGGAATCTGACACTGTGGTGAAATAGCTACTCTTCCCCACGTCGTCCAAAGTAATAGTTCAACACAAGCGTAAGTGGCGCGGCAACGAAGGGCAAAAGCTTTTCAAACAGTGAATTGTCTGGAGCAAGCACCATTCCCAGACAGACACAGCCAAACAATATGACCACGGCGACTGCGATCTGATGGCGGGACGCCTGTGTTGTTTCATGCCTCCGCAAGCGGCGAATGGGTGGATGGCGGGGTTGCTTGCGCATACTGGGCCTCCTTATCTAATGCGAATTCCAGTTTGGTTCCGGATCCGTCATGCCCGAGTGCTGTTATCGGGCATCCAAGTCGCGCCGGAACACGCTCCCCAGCAGGACAACCGGATTCCCGCCTCGCCCGGCACGCCTCCGCCGCATTGCGGCGGGTAAGGCGAAAGCGCGCGGGAATGGCGTGTTCCGCCATATCGTAAATCAACTTGGAAATTGCTTTAGTTCTGCTCAAGTATGCGCGCTATCGGATCTTTTGTGCCTTAGTTGAATGCGGAATTTTCTTACACTGGCGGGAACCTGTCACCATCGCCGCAGATGAAAACTTCCGAAGATCATAAGTCCTCGGAAGCACTTTCTGGCAAAGTGTCTGGCGTGCGGAGGCCAATTGAAAACGTGTCTCTTATCACTCTTCACTTTTCACTTCCTTTCTTTTCATAATGCCGCCTGGCCTTGGCGCGATTGCCGCAGCCGCGCATGCTGCACCACTGGCGCGTGCGGTTGCGGCTGGTGTCGTAGAATAACCACCCGCAGCCGCGATCGTCGGCGCAGACTCCCACCCGCTGGAGGTCCTCACTGGTCAGCAGATCGGTGGTCGAGCGCAGGACCCACCACAGCACCTGATCGAGATCACCCTCCTCGCCCTGCCGGCTCCAGTCAAAATTCGCTGTGCTGCCACACCAGCCGCGACCTGGCCAGCGAGCGGCTTAGCTCAGCATTGAGCCTGGCCTGGTCATCTGCCGAGGGAGAATGTCCCCCCGCCACCGCCACAAAGATATGATAGATCGCCTCGCGCAGCGCCACGGCGCGCTCGAGGACGTGGGCTGCTTCGGCCGGGCGCTGTTCCGCGGCGCGCAGCAGCTGCTGCGCCGTCCGATCGGGCAGGAGGCCGATCTCACGCGCCCAGGCGATTATCTCGGCGTAGCTGGTCAAGCGCTCGGCCGGGTGATCGCTGAGATGCCACTCCGCCGTGTTCGTGAAATCGAGGCACAGCCAGCCGCTTTCCAGTTTCAAATTACCCTCTAGCCTCACCGCTGCCACCATGATGTCTATCCTGTGTCAAAAATGCGTATAACCTTCAAAATGGTATTGACAGGTTATCTAATTCTGTGTTATAATATAACCGTCAAATGTAGTTTAGCAGGTTATCCGATCGGCGTCAAGTAGAGCAAATGTTCACAAGGATTCAGAGCGAGAGGAGGCGAGCATGTTTCACAATGACTGGACCTTGTTACAATTGGCGAAGGAACGAGAACGTGATCTCTTGCGGCAACTCGAACACGATCGGCTGATCCGGGAGGCCGAATCAATGAACCATCAGCACCGGCACACGTCGTATCATGTGTTAGACTGGGTGGGGCGGCAGCTGGTCCGCTGGGGTGCACGCCTGCAAGCGCGGCACGCCATGGTTCATCATCAAGTGCTGACTCACACCACAGGAGGCTGATCATGAACAATCACTTGACCACTACACAACTGCTCGAAGTGATGCGCACGGCCCGATCGAACTGGGAGGCTCTTTTGGCTGAAGTGGGCGAGGCACGCTTGACCGAACCCGGCGTCGAGGGCGATTGGTCGCTCAAGGACATCATCGCGCACATCACGTACTTTGAAACGTGGGCCGCCGACAACGTGATGGCCTTCCGGCGTGGAGAGCCACAGCCGCAAGCAGAATACAAAGGCTTGGAGCAGGACGAAGAGAATGCGCGCATCTATGAGCGCCTTCGCACCAAGCCGCTGGCCCAGGTCTTACAGGAATCAAGGCGTCGTTTCAGCGGAGCTATCGAGGCGGTGCAGGGTTTGCGTGATGAAGATTTGTACGATCCGGAATTTACACGCGTGCCTGACGCCGATTGGACTGTCTTCGATCTCGTCGCAGGCGACACCTTCGAGCACTACGACGATCACAGCGCGTCGGTACGGGCGTGGCTCGATCGGGTTGCGGAGCATTAAGGAAAGGAAGTGTGCCAGCATGATGCCTCATCCCCTTGTTACTCAATTGCGTTTTACGCGCAGCGAATTCCGGCGGGCCCTGGTCGGCTTGACTGAAGCGGAAGCCCGCCAGCGTTTCCTGCCCATGAACTGTATCGGCTGGAATGTGGGGCACCTGGCCTGGCAGGAGCAGCGCTACTTCGTGTTTTTCGCCCAGAACAAGATCCTGCTGCCGCAGCTCAACGATCTGTTTGCCAACAGTGCCCCGGCCAGCACGCCGTCGTTGAACGAGATGCGGGTCGCCTGGGAGACGATGATGCGGGCCGCCGATGTGTGGCTGGGGACCGTCACGACCGCGACCCTGCAGGAGCACGTCGTTGTCGACGGGCAGGTAACCCCCTATCTTTTCGGCTCGCTTCTACAACGCGTGATCTATCACTACTGGTACCACACCGGCGAAAACCTGGCGATCCGGCAGATGCTGGGGCACACGGATTTGCCGGAGTTTGTAGGCGACCTCGATGGTGAAGCGCCCTATCGACCGGAATTGAGTTAAACTCAACCACGGCGCGGGACGGGCGCCGCATGGATTGACAGGCTGATGATAGGACAAAATATGTCTCGATTCAACTTTTCGACTATATCGTTACGTGGGCGCATTGTGCTGGCCTTTGCGGCCGTTTACCTGATCTGGGGATCAACTTACCTCGCCATTCGTTTTGCCATCGAGACCATTCCGCCATATCTGATGGGCGGTGTGCGATTCCTGATTGCGGGTGGTGTGTTATACGCCGTGCTGCGTTGGCGCGGAGTAAGGGCTCCATCTCGCCAGCAATGGCGGGCGGCGCTGATCGTCGGCGGCTTGCTGCTGTGGGGCGGCAACGGCGGCGTGATGATCGCCGAGCAATACGTGCCGTCAAGTCTGGCGGCCCTCATTGTGGCGATGGTGCCGTTATGGATGGTGCTCTTGAACTGGTGGTGGGGCGATCGGGTGCGGCCAAATGCCGGTACTGCCCTGGGTGTAGGGCTGGGGTTGGCGGGAATTGTCTTGATCGCAGCGCCAGGCCAATCGGCGGCTGAGGGCGCCGTTAACCCGATCGCCTTGTTGATCCTCGTGCTGGCCTCGCTCTCGTGGTCGATCGGTTCGCTGTACTCACGCAAATCGTCTCTGCCTGCCAATGCTTTGCTGGCGACTTCACTGGAAATGCTGGCAGGCGGGGCGCTGATGTTGATCGCCGGCCTGCTGCTGGGGCAGGGCGCACAAATTCGCTTCGATCACATCAGCCTCCTCTCGCTGGCGGCGCTGGGCTACCTGATCGTCTTCGGATCGCTGATCGGGTTCACGGCTTACGTGTGGCTGTTGAAAGTGAGCACGCCGGCGCGCGTCTCGACATATGCTTTTGTCAACCCGGTCGTCGCCGTATTTCTGGGATGGGTGCTGGCGGGCGAAGAACTCAGCCTGCGTGTGCTGATGGCGGCGGCTGTCATCATTGTCGCGGTCATGCTGATCACCCTCAATCAGACGACGCGCGCAACCCGGACTGCGCCTGCGCCTGCCCGTGAAATCGCTGAGGTGGCGTAGCGCGGTATGAGCCCTCACTGACGAGTAAGTGCAGTTTACGCATGACTTGTTACTCGATACTTCATTGACAGACCTCCCAAAACCGGATACAATTTTTCGCGGCAAGGGTAATGAGGATGGTTCAATTCTCGATCGTTCAGGTTTGCATGTGTCGGTGCTCCTGTAGAATGCGGAGGCGGTGGACTTCGCCTGCGTTGCAGGATCGCGCCTGCTGATCAAGTTGACGCAGCGCCCGCCGCTTTCCGCATTCCAATCGAGCGGAGATCCGGCCGGGCACTGTCTGACAACACGTTGGTAGTAACAACGGCGTCGCCGGGTATCGCGGTGGCGCCGTTTTGTTTTAAGCAATCAATCCAGGAGAGAGGACACCATGAGAATTGCAAATGATGTGACCGAATTGATCGGCAACACGCCGCTGGTGAAGCTGCGCCGCGTGACTGCGGGCGCCAGGGCCGAGGTCGTGGCCAAGCTGGAATTCTTTAACCCGGCGCACAGCGTCAAAGATCGCATCGGCTTGTCGATGATCGACGCGGCGGAGAAAGCCGGCTTGATCACGCCGGATACGATCCTGGTCGAGCCGACAAGCGGCAACACCGGCATCGCGCTGGCCATGGTCTGCGCGGCGCGGGGCTACAAGTTGGTGCTCACGATGCCGGAAACGATGAGCAAGGAACGCCGTATGCTGCTGCGCGCCTATGGCGCGGAGTTGATCCTGACGCCCGGTCCCGATGGCATGGGCGGCGCGATCCGAAAGGCCGAAGAATTAGTAGCGTCCGATCCGCGCTATATTCTGCCGCAGCAGTTCGAGAATCCGGCGAATCCCGAGATTCACCGCAAGACCACGGCGGAAGAAATTTGGCGGGATACGGACGGCCAGGTTGATATGTTGGTGTCGGGCATCGGCACGGGCGGCACGATTACGGGGGTGGGTGAAGTCATCAAGGCGCGCAAGCCGGCGTTCAAGGCGATTGCCGTGGAGCCCGATGCCTCGCCGGTCTTGTCGGGCGGGCAGAAGGGGCCGCATCCCATCCAGGGCATCGGCGCCGGTTTTGTGCCGGCTGTGCTCAACACCCACATCTACGATGAGATCATCCGCGTCAAGGCCGACGATGCCTTCGACATAGCGCGGCGCATGGCGCAGGAAGAAGGCTTGCTGGTGGGCATCTCGTCCGGCGCGGCGACGTGGGCCGCGCTGCAAGTCGCCCGGCGTGAAGAGAATGCCGGCAAATTGATCGTCGTCATCATTCCCTCGTTTGGCGAGCGCTATCTCAGCACCGCGCTGTTTGCGAATCTGGCGGACTAGAGCAAAAGGAGACAGGTAGACCGGGGACCAGTAAAACCCTGGTCCACTTGTTTCCTTGTCCACTGTTTTTGGAGGGCCGTATGCTTACCACTCTTCGCCGCGACATTCAATCGGTGTTCGATCGCGATCCGGCGGCGCGTAGTCTGCCGGAAGTGCTGCTGTGTTATCCGGGGCTGTATGCCGTGTGGGGTTATCGCCTGTCGCACTGGCTGTGGACGCATCATCTGAAATTGTTGGGCCGCTATGTCTCGCAGATCATGCGCTTCTTCACCGGCATCGAGATTCATCCCGGCGCCAAGATCGGGCATGGGCTGTTCATCGATCACGGCATGGGCGTCGTGATTGGCGAGACGGCAGAACTTGGCGAAGAAGTGACGCTGTATCACACCGTGACGCTGGGCGGCACAAGCCTGCAGAAGGGCAAACGCCATCCCACGATTGGGGATCGCGTGACAATCGGCGCGGGGGCGAAAGTGCTTGGCCCGATCGAGATCGGCTGTGACAGCCGCGTCGGCGCGAATGCGGTAGTGGTCAAACCGGCGCCGCCGAACTCGGTTATTGTCGGCGTGCCGGGGCAGATCATCTCGCGCAGCAAGCCGCATACCGCCCAGGACCGGCCCGACCTCGAGCACACCTCGCTGCCCGATCTGGTTGGCGTGACGCTGCAATCACTCATCGCGCGCGTCGACGAGTTGGAGCGGCGCGTGGACGGCCACGTGGAACACGAAGATGTTCAACTGCCGACCACTTCTGGCGTGTGGCACGGCGAGGATTTTGCCATTTAATTAATCCTCCCAGCGCTTGCGCCCTCCCCCGTCCGCAGCAGCGCGGATGGGGGAGGGCATCAACTCTCACTTCCCTTGAATCTCCATGACCCACAGCGGTCCACCGGGTGATTCGATGCGCGTGACGATGTAGTTATTGCCCATAATCTCACGCGCGCGCTGCATCAGGCCCAATTGCTCGACGGCGAAATTGGGCACGGCCACCCAGCCCATCGCGCCGCCGGTATCCAGCGCGCGAACAGCCAGCCCTTCCAGTTGATAGGGCTGATCCGCATTGGGCTGAATGCGCACCTTCGCCGCGATGGGCGCATTGCCCAGCGGCGGATAGACTCCGCAGATCATCACGACGCCGGGTTCGACCAGGCGCGCCGCGCCGGCGACGAGATCACGGCTGCCCGCCGTATATTGATGCACGTACGAACTGAGCATCACTTCCGAAAATTCCAGCGCCATGCGCTCGCCCGATCGAATATTCTGCGCAGCCTGAATCTGCCGATTCATCTGCGCGGCCTGCTCCGGGTCGACCGGCACGAAACGATCGCACGGCTGCGGCCCGACCAGCACACTGCCCGAAGACAGCACGACGATGGCCGTCACCAGCAGTACCGTGGCGACGATCAGCACCTTAGTGATCACGCTTCCGCCTGCGGCAGATGCCGGGCCCGGCCTGGCGGGCGGCTGCGGCTCTTCGCGCGGCGGGGCCGGCGGGGGGAGCAGCACGTCGAGGTTGTGCTGCGTGCAAGCCGCAGCCGCCGTCTCGCCGATCGACTGGCGCACGCTCAACGCCTGCTTCAGCAGATCGATCGCCTGCGCCTTGTTCGATCCGATCGCGCGTGTGCCGAGTTGATGCAGCGCCCACGCTTCAGCCGATCGATCGCCTGCAGCCCGCGCGCTTTGCAAGGCCCGATCGGCGATCTGCCCCCAGGCGTCCCACAGGCCGTGCCGTGTCACGTAGCGATCGATGGCGCGGCTCAGCGTGATGGCCGCGCTCCACTGCTGCGTCTGCACCGCGTAATCGATAGCGCCCAGCACGTGGCCGAGTTCGTTCGCACAATACCCGTCATCGCCGAAGCGTTCGTTGAGTTGATCGAGCAGCAGCTGCGCCAGCAGTCGATCTTTGACGGCGTGCCCGTCGCTCAGGTCCTGCCAGAATTCACGCAGGCCCGCGTCCAGGCGCACGCGCGGGCTGTTGGCGTGCAGCAGGCCCAGCGCCTTGAGATGTTCAATCGCCGCTTCGACCGAGGCCGTGTCCGGCGCGGCGGCAGGTTGTGAAGTTTGCGCTGCCGCGCCATCGTGGCGTTTGAGGCGCACGCCGCCGATGATGACCCATTCACCTTCGACTTGAATCTGGCCGCCTGCCGGCGCAGAAAGTTGACCGTGGATAATGTTCACAACCGTTTGTGGATCGATTGAGGTACCCGGCAGGTTCGCCGCTACACCCAACACCTGTTCCTCCAGCGGTGTCAATACGGTTTGGATCAGTGCCGCGGCGCGGCTCAAGCCGATCGCGATGTTGTCGCCCGCCGGCGCAGGCGCGGTCGCCAGGCGCGCCTGCGCCTGATCGAGCGGCAGATTCATCTCGCGGATGACGTCGGCGGCGCGCACGATTGCCAGCGGCACGTCGCCGAGCAGCGCGCAGATTGCCTCTACGCCGGCTCGATTGGCGTCGTCGATCATCAAACCACTCGTCGCACTGAACAACTCGATCGCGTCGTGGTGCGGCAAAGCGCCGAGTTTGATCGGGCGGGCGAGGCCCGGCAGCGCAGCGGGACGCGCGATTAAGGCAGGGCTGTTGGGAAACAGATCGAGCAGCGGCCGGAGTTGATCGGCGTCGAGCGTGACGTGATCGAGCAGCACCAGCGGGCGCAGTTGGCTCAGGTAAGGTTGCGCTGCCGCCGAGGTCACTTTCAACGGCGGCTCGCTGAGGTAGAAGGCGTCGAACCAGCGCTGGATCACATCGCCGGGTAATAACGTGTGGCCTTGCTCGTCCAGGCCTTCGAGCAGGATCACGCCATCGGGCAGCGTGTGCGCGGCGCTGCCGTTGGCGGCCTGCCGCAGCAGCGCCGACTTGCCCGCGCCCTCCGATCCGCAGATGGCGACCGGCTTGCCCTGCGTGATGAGCTGCTCCACCTGCGCCAGTTCGCCTGCGCGATCGAAGAAGTCCAGTGGCGCGCGCGGCGGTTGCGGTTTGGCGTCGCGGCGTTTGATCGACCGGCTCGCGCGGCGCTTCGTTGATGACGGCGCCGTAGACGGTGGTGTGCACGATCTTGTCGCGGCCCACCACGTCGCCGCTGACGTGGATACTCTCGCCCTGCAGATCGACCCCGCCGCTGATGGTTGTGCTGGACATGCTATTCTCCCTCGCGAAGCACTGCATGATACGTGACACTTGCACCGCACTGCGCTTGGTGTAGTGCAGGTGTGAGTAACGAGTAAAGAGTAACGAGTAACACGTACCCCTCGGCGGGTGCAGTGCTCCCGCCCGTAAATTACATGATGTCAGTATCATTCCGAACTCCCGCCGGGCGTGAGGAAGTTCTCATCTGGCAGCGACAGTTCCATGAAGATCCAGTGAATACGAAATTCTTCTGGAATCTCACTCTCGGCATAGGGGGCGATCTCGTGAAACCCCGCCGAACGGTACACGGCATGAGCCTCCGTCATGAACCGGGCGCTGTCCAAGCGCAGCGTTGAATAACCTGCCGTGCGCATTTCCTGGATAGCGGCTTCCACCAGGGCCCGGCCAATTCCTCGTGCGACGGTGAGTCGGGCGCACATACATTCGTTTGACCTCGGCGATCTGCGGGCCAATCGTCCGCACACAGGCGCAGCCTGCCGCTGCCGCATCATCATACGCGAGGAGCAGCCGCCCGGTGGGAGGCAGAAAGACGTGGAGGTCTGCCAGATCATGCTCAAGCACGGCATTGGCGTCGAAGGAAATGCCAAATTCGCGCTGAATCGCCGGACATACCCAGTGCAGATACTCCCGGAACAAATCGCGCACGATGGCCGCATGCTCGTCGCTCGATGCGTGAAGAATGGTTAGCACGGCGGATGTCCCCTCCATGGGAGTTGCCGGGAAAAGAGGTTGGCCCCCTGCTCCGTATCGATCATCCCGAAACCCGCACGCTCAAATGCCACTCCAGCGACGTATCAGGCATTGGACTGGGCTGATGGGCCGGCGCTGAGTCGTCCCTCGATCTCTGAACCCGCCTGTACAGCCGGTCGCACTCGGCGGGAAGGACCGGCCCCGTCCACTGCATGAGCGCGAGTTCCTCCCGGAAGTAAGGGGGAAGGTCATGCAGGCACGCGCCCACTCCACCGTAAGGGTCCGTTGACCCGAACACGATTGCCCCGATGCGATGAAGCAGGATTGCCCCGGCGCACATCACGCACGGTTCAAGGGTCGTGAACAGCGTCATCTCCCTCGATCTCGGCCAGAGTTCCGCTGGAACTGCGCGCAGCGCCTCCATTTCGGCGTGCCGCGTCAGATCGCGCTGAGGCCTCCAGATGGAGTTCATTCCCCTCGCCACGACAGCGCCGTCCAGGACGATCACTGCGCCGATGGGGAGATTCCCGCGTCGATCAGCCTCCTCCGCCAGCTGGATGGCTTCTCGGAGGAAAACGAGCCTATCGTCGTCTTGTTTGCTGGACATGGCAGGTTCCGTGGTTGTATTCATGATGCCCATATTTTCTAGAAAGGGGCTAACGGTTAGCGGTTCAGCGGCCAATTCCAGCAGGCATCGCTCCACTTGCCAGAATGATGGTTGGCGGGATGCGCGACGTGTCCCCGCGTGGAAGCGCAAGTCAGGCGCAGTTATGGCGCGCTGAGATCAGATATCTCAAATCTTGAATACACCTGACTCGTAAAACAATTCATCATCCACGAGTATCTGACCGCCTGCTCGCATATCACACAGCATATCCCAGTGCAGGGCGCTTTTATTCCCGGAGCCAGTCGCGGGATAACCATTTCCAAGCGCAAGATGGATCGTGCCGCCGATTTTTTCGTCAAACAGCATGTTTCGCGTGAATTGTTTTATCTGATCGTTAGTCCCTATTCCAAATTCGCCCAGGCTGCGGGCGCCGTCATCCGTCTCCAAGACCCCCAGCAAAAATGCCTCGTTCTTCTCGGCCTTGGCCTTGACGACCTTACCCTGTGCAAAAACCAGCTCCACTCCGCTGACTTCAGTCCCGGACCAGATACACGGATATGAGAATCTGACCGTGCCATTCACAGAATCTTCAACCGGGCCGGTGAAAATCTCCCCGTCAGGAACGTTGGCGTGTCCATGACAACTGATGAACTTCCTGCCCGCGATCGACATTTCGAGATCAATATCTTTCCCCACTATCCGGACATGCTGCTTGCCCTCAAGCCACTTGACGAGTCTTTCCTGATGCTCCCGCATCCGCTCCCAGTGTGAGAGGGGGTCCTTCGAATCGGCAAAGGCAGCGTGATAGAAGAAGTCACTAAACTCGATCAAACTCATGCCGGCATCTTGCGCATAGGCCTGGGTCGGGAACCTGGATACGACCCAGCGCAGCTCCCCGGAGTCACCCCGGCGAGACCACGTCTCATTGATCTCTGCGTAGGCGCGAGCGACCGATCTCCACGCCTCAGGTTTCACGCTCGTCAAGCTGCGAGTATTCGAATCACAGCCGATTCTGATATCGACATCAAACTCCTCAGCCACCATCTTGGCTACCAGATCAGGCTGTTGCAGTTGGCGTTCCGATGCTTCCGTGAGGAATAGGTAAGGAATATTCTCGAGATTGACCGCGATATGGGGATGCCCGCCCGCTCTGAGGACCTCACGAAAAACCTCTGCAATCAAAGGCGTCGCAATAGGTTCAAGCGGAAAGCCTCGAATCATTACCTTATCGTTCTCTTTTACCTGCGCAGAGTAATGCACCAAGATCTTGGCGAGATTCTCGATCCGTGGATCATTCATGGCAATCATTTCTCCTTGTGCGCTCTCAGCGCATGGGGTGAAGCCCGGTGTCGTGTGCCTGGCGAATAAAGATTGATGCGGCGCAGGTCAGCAAATGACTTTGTTTTCATTAGGCTCCCGTTTTTCCCGCTGTCAACAGCAGGACAATTTCATGCCCCAACAGCGCATCGCCGTCGAACAGAAAGCGCCCGCGAAAGGGCTGCCCGCTCAGCAGGTGCGGAAACCAGAGGCGGTCGTCGGCCCACATCTGGTCGAACGGCACCGCGTCGATGGGGACCCACAGCGGCGCAGCCTCGTCGGTCTCTTGCGGCTCGCCTTCGCAGCCGGTGGCGCTGAAGACGGACACGAACAGCGCATAACCGTCTACAAACTGAAAGGCGAGTTCGCCGCGCGGCGCCACGCCCGTCGGGGTGACGCGCAGTTCTTCCTGCACCTCGCGGATGGCGCAGTGCAGCGGCGATTCATCGCCGTCGAGCCGCCCGCCCGGCCCGTTGATTTTGCCCGCGCCGAGGCCGCGCTTCTTGCGGATCAACAGGATCTGATCGGCGTGCCGCACGAACAACAGCGTTGCGTGCTCCCGGGGCGTCCAGTGGGCCCAGTCAATGTCTGCAAAGCGAATGTGCTGGTTCAATCCAACGTCACCATTTCATAGTTGAGCGAGGCATCCACAAAGTGGATATACAGCTTCCGCTCGGCGGCATTTCCGGTTATCCAGGCGGCGCGGTTGTCCAGGAGAAACGCGTCATCACCACGCGGTAGATGGTGCTCGCCGGTGATCAGCGCAGGCGCGCGGAGGCTGATTTCCTTCGTCGTCAATGACCATGCCGTAGACGCCGTTATAGGTATCGGAGTAACTGCTGGTGTTGAGCCATTCCTCCCAGAGAACCACATACTGGTCTCCTCCCAGGCCGATCAACTTGGGGCGTTCGGCGTGCAGATTCGACCCGGCCGAATAATGGGTCAGCCATCTCAGCCGGTTGGTGTACTGCGTCCCGACCGAAGTAACCGTCAGGGTATCGGGCAGGTTCGGATCGATGCTGTTATCGCTGTCCTTGACTCGCACCACGGCCAGGTTGCGCGGTCCATCGATGGTGCTTCCCGTGCCGGCGCTGCTTTCCGTGGCAAACAACGCCAGATAGCGGTAGGCCGGGTCGTTGTCAATCAGGGCAAGATTGCCCAGCCTGGTGCGGGTGTTGTTTTCACCCAGGGCCCCCTTGATGTAAAAGAGCGGATAAGATACATGATCCCGGGCGAATACGATAGTGCGCGGATAAGCGTCCCCCAGATGGTGCTCGATGATCCCCGACCCGTCGTACAGCAGCCGCTGGTCGAAAGAGTGGCTGACCCACACGGAGGAAACGCGGGTAACGGCGCCGCTGGCGGCATTCAACCGGGTAGACAGCGCCTTCTGATGACGTGCGCCGCCGATATTCCAGTCGGGATCGGTGTTGATGCCATGCACCAGCGCGATCTCGTTGCCGCCGACCGCCAGGCGCGACGTGGCAGCCACCATCGGATTGATGATCATCTCGGCGTTGCTGTTGTAAGCGTGGCGGGCTGTATCCAGGTCGATGTTAAACTGGATGGCTCCGGCCGCGTTCAGCTTGATGACTCGGACGATATTGCTGCGGTACGTGTCGAGCGGAGGATAAGTGGGACTGACCCGCGCGCTTTCGTCCACGCCGGTGACGTAGTAGCGGCTGCCGGAGCCATCGATCGCCAGGCCCATAACCCGATCGAGCATGGGCAGCCCCGTGAGTGCCTGGGTGATCTGGTATCCGGTTGAGCCGCGTTTGATGTGCAGCAGCACGGCTTTCCAGGGAGTTCCGGCGTCATAGTCCTGCGCCAGGACATCCAGCTCCACCCCGTTCGACGCCGCGATAATCTCCGGCGTCTTCCCGTAGTTGCCGGACCAGCCGGACGGTCCATCCACGTCATCCACGTTAGCGTCAAACGGAGTCAGCACCGAGGCCACCGTAATGCGCGAGACAGTAACCAGCGGTAGATAGACCTTGAAGGGGAGATCGTCCAGCGCAGCGTCAGGTGCGACGTGTCCCGCCGCCGGGAGCGGCAACAGCGCCACAATCATGGCGATCGCAATGATGGCCTTGGCGGCCATGCGGAGCAAATGGGGACTTTTCATGTGAATATCCTTAGAGTGCGTCTTAAGGCTCTGGGTGTCATTCTGAACGAGCGCAGCGAGTGAAGAATCTCTCACTTTATCGACCACGTAACCAGTCAGTGCCAGAGATTCCTCGCCGCCCGCAGGTCCCGCGCAGTTTGCGGGATAGTGGCTCGGAATGACACCGTTGAAGGGTTTTAAGACAGTCACTTAGATTCTTTTGACGGCACCTGGAATTCAGTATAAGGAACAATTCACTAGAAGTCAACCAGCGCAAGCCGTCGCGTGCATCTCAGATAACGCGTAGCGGGACGCGTTGTGCGAAATGCGCCGCGGAATGTGCTTATCGAATTGAGTGAACCGTGCTTTTGCCAGTTCGAATTTGCGGGAATTCCGAGGGGAACGAAGAATCGCGATCACTGGGTGGAGGAGCGGACAAGGCACACCTGAGGACTCACAAGAAGGCAGTTGGCGAGCTCTTACGCAGCTGGCGGGTCATGAAGCTGGAGAAGATCCCATAGGTTTCCATAGAGATCTGCAAAGACTGCCACGGTTCCGTAAGCAGCGTTCTTGGGTTCCCGGACGAAGCGTATTCCCGCTGCCAACATCTCAGTGTAATCGCGCCAGAAGTCATCTGTGCCGAGGAAGAGAAAAACGCGTCCTCCCGTTTGGCGTCCAATGAACGCCTCTTGCTCGGGTGTTGAGGCGCGGGCTAACAGGAGGCTGGTGCCTTTTGAACCAGGCGGCGACACGACCACCCAGCGCTTGTCCTGTTCAGGCTGGTAGGAATCTTCCACCAGCGTGAAATGGAGTTTCTGGCAGTAGAACTCGATCGCTTCGTCGTAGTCTCGAACGACCAGGGCCACATGGATAATTGTCTGTCGCATATTCGATCCTTGGGCTCGAGTTCGGCAACCAACGCTCGCCCCTGCTCTGGCTCACTCGTGTTGAAAGGCGCAAATCAGAATTTCCTCTTCAACCCTCGGACAAAGCCCACGTTGATGCAGCCCAACGATTCGCATTGGCCGCGCCGCGCTCCAGGCCGTACTTCCAATACCGACAGCCATAGCGTGTGAACTCAGAAATACGTTCCATGCCGATCTTTTCCGCTACCCGTTGTGACGCACCGTTCCCAATGCGAATGAGACTGATAAGTTGCGGCAAGCTCAGGATATTAAACGCATAGTCGCGCACGGCGGTTGCGGCTTCAGTTGCAAAACCCTGATTCCAATAATCGCTGTGAAAATCATAGCCCAGTTCTGCAACCTGCATGCCATCAACTTCCATCACTTCCAATCCACAATCTCCAATCAGTAACCCGTTAGTCTTGAGAATGACCGAAAAGAGACCATAGCCATGCTCTGCCTGATGATCGAGATTACGCTGAAGCCACTGTGCCATCCGTTGTTGGTCAAACGGAGCACTGTCAAATGCGGCCATCACCTTTCGGTCTGCAAAAATGCACAGTAAATCATCACTGTCCATCGCTTGCATTGGGCGCAATAAGAGACGTGTTGTTTCCAGTTCTGGCTCGGGCTTATCAGACATAGACAATCCCTTTCACACTAGTTACGGAGCAACCAGGCAGATCGAGCCGCCCGCCACCAACCCAACCGCCCCTGGTTAAAACTAACGCTCAACTTTCGCAGCTGGGCGGGTCGGCTGCACGCCGCATTGGGCCGCTGCCGGTGGATAACAAGCGTCTAGGCAGCGGGCCTGTTGTGCCGCTGTTTCACTGCCTTCCAAAAATCGTTGCGCGACAATCCCTTGCCGCTTTGGATACTTTGCCGCGACTTGCTGAGCAACGCTTGAAAGCGTGGCGACCGTGCGATGAGTAACCGCTCCAAATCGTCGTCATCAACCGGTGCGAGCAACACCGCAACCGCTTTGCCGTTGCGCGTGATAACGATCGGCCCTTTTGCTTCGGCTTCATCTAGGTAAGCGCTCAATCGCGCTTTCACATCAGCCAATGGTGCAATTCTCATGGTTCCATTTCCTCCCCGCCAATGATTAATTGATTGCCCTCTTTGAAGCCAATCGCCAATATCCAGACAATCCTCTCCTCAAGGTTGATTTCGTAGAACACACGAAAACGGTTGTTGGGGCCAAAGCGTGACTCCCATGTGGCCTCAAACGGCGCTGGCTGGTCAAGCAACTTGCGGTTTCGCGTTGCACGGTTCGGCGTATAGCCTAACTGCTCATCGAGCGTCTTTTCAATCAGGCTGTGATATTTCCGTGTGATGCCGTCCAGATGCACGACGGCTTCCGGGGCAAAGATCAGTTCGAATTTTGGTCGGCGTGTCATCGACTAGAATTATAGTCTCGACTAGATGAGGTGTCAACAAATTGTGCGAGAGTGCGGCCCAACGCCCTCGGCGTCAGCCGCTCGCCACCGACCCGAACGCCAATGGTCAAAACGGATGCCAGCTTTGGCAGCTGTGGCGGGTCGGCTGCACGCCGTGTTGAGCGGCACTTCCAATGGAACTACTAAATCGTCCTCAGCCCTTCTCTCTATTCGAAATGTTTGTCAACTTGTCGTTTCTCCATTCTCGCCATGCTAACCACCCCACTGCGATAACATACTAATTCATTAGTCCCAACCTGAAATTGATCCCGTGCAGTTGCATTATCTGGTGGATTTGCTACATATGCAATTCGATGCCATTTTAGACCTAAACACCATGACTTGATCTTTTCATCCTCAAACGAGGCATAGAGATTATGGGCAAATTCGTTTCTTATCTTTCGAACAAGATCAAGATCGTCCCGTACCGGTTTACAGATCAAGCCGAGGCAATACACCATACTTATCTTCCCACTAAAAGTTCCTAGAGGTTGATCATATTGAAGTAGTTTATTGACCTCTTTTTCATTATCTATCAAGAAAGCCCGAAGGATATGTTCTAATACAGTATGGCTTTGGTGCATGAATCCGGTGACAAGCAACATTTGTCCCCGGATACGCCTTGATTTCAGTCAACTTTGTACTATCGGGCATGCCCAGATGGTCATGATGTTCAAGGCACGACAGCGCGCCCCGAACTGGGATGCCTGGGTGGTGAGTAACCGCGTACTCAAATGATCGCCAAAGATCGTTTTGAAACGAAAGACCGCCGTTTCGGCCAACGAACGTTGATGATAACCCGATTGTTCCTTCCAATGATGACGACCCTGTTTCCCAATGACGCGCAGCGCTTCATCGCGCGGATGGGGCGGCGCGTGCGTGTTGCCGTGTTGCCAGATGCGCGCATTGTGGCGCGGCGGAATCGCGATCTCGGCGTCGGGCGCTCGCGCCCGCAAGCAGGCATAGACGGGCCGTTTATCATACGCCCCATCGGCGCCGACTCGCGCCACGGCTCGTCGATTTGGGCCAGCATCGGCTCCACCATTTCGGCATCACTCACGCCCGCCGTGCTCAACATCGCCGCTTGCACTTCGCCGCTGGTCACATCGATACTCAGATGCATCTTGCGCCAGGTGCGGCGTTTCGACCAGCCATGTTGCCGCACTTTCCATTCGCCTTCGCCAAAGACTTTGAGGCCACTACTGTCCATGACCACCTGCAGCGGCCCACGGGCCTGTTTGGCAACCGGATTTGAACGGTACGCCCTCGTCGCGACAGGGTGCTGTGATCCGGTACCGCCAAACTAACCTGCATCATGACAAACACCGATCGCACCAAGCCTTCCGCTTCCCGATTGCTCAAGTGAAAGACTTCTTTCAACGTCAGCACCGCTTCAATTGCCTGATCGCTGTACTCAAACTGTGCCCCGCGTTGCCGTGGACCTTGATAGGCCCACGCGACCAAGGCTTCTTCCGAGATCCACATGGTCAACGAACCGCGCTGCACCAAGGCGCGGTCATAAGCCGACCAGTTGCGAATGTGGTATATTGTCTTGCGGCGCGGACAAGTGGCTGTGGTTGTACTAGGCATACACCCCAGTTTACCCGTTCCGCGCTTTCATGTTAAGGATTCATGCACCAACGCCATACAGTATCAAGAAAAGTGGCGCCCACAATTGCAATAGCACGATCATTTTTCTCTTCATAATCGAATAGTTTGGAAAACTCGAAGAGAGCGTCGTTGAGTTCAAAGTACCGTTCAAGTGCTTTGCCAGAGATGATTGAAGGAGTAAAGGCATTGTCTTCATCGTCATCATGTATCAATGTTGTCGCCTCCAGTAATAACTTCGCTCCAAATGGTTCGTCGTGCAAAGCCGCCCAACTTATCAAGGACTGATGCGGCGCGGATAGACCACGTCGCCGACAGCGCGTGTGCTGACAGCCGCCCGGCACGCTTGGCGTGCACGTAATCCCGAGTTGAACTAAGCCGCGCGAGACGCGTGGTCTTGGAAATTGAGGGATACTCTTTCGTGCCGCACCCTGTGCCATCGCGCCTCTGCCAAAGATTATACTTCCGGTAAGCCTTTAGAAGCAAACAACACGCGCGCTAAACTACGATGCGCTATAATCCACAATGATGAAACGCTTACTCGTTTTTCTCCCCCCTCGTCTTTCTCGCCATCTTCTTCTTCTACCCGCTGGCGAGCATCACTGCGCGTGGACTCGCGCCGCAGGGGGTGATCGATCTCTCAGAGATCGTGGGATCGAGGAGTGGACAATGAAGTGCTGCGGTGAGTCGAGGAGAAGAATTCTGAGATTCGGCCACATTGAAGCGAGGCCGTTGGACGCTTGTTACCATGAACGTCCAACGGCCTCGGCATCACTGCCGTGTGATGAGCAAGGCATGCTTTGCTCAGAATCTACCCGAGCGTCAGCGACCCCCTGAACAGGCGCTATGCGCCTGCCCACCCTGACAATCACGATCGCAGGCACGCCAGCGAAGTCAGCGATACAACGGACTACCCCATCGGGGTCATCAATTGAAAGTAGTTTCCATCCGGGTCGGCCAGGGTCGCGATCCACCCTTCGCCAATTTCATAAGGCTCTTTGACGACCTTGCCGCCTAAGGCTTTTATTCGCTCAAACTCCGCTTTGACCTGCGCGGTTTCAAAATTGAACATCACGCGTCCCGGATCTTTGGTATTGCCCCCCATTTCGGAATGGTCGAGCACGGACATGAATGCGCTGCCCACTTGCCAGCCCCAAAAACCATTTTCACGATCGACCATGTCTGCCGGTTTGCCCAGGACCTTTTCGTAGAAGGCCGCCAACGCCGCGGGTTGTTTCGTGCCTATCATGACGGAATTGAGATTCAACATCGGAGTGCATCCTTTCTGTAAGTCAATGGGTGAAATTCGTCCACGTCAATAGCGTCTCATCTAATTATATCCGACCCGCAGGCAGGGTGGGGCACGGACCCATCGCATACCGGGTCAAACTGACCAAGGGCCCGCTTCTCTTTTCTGACGGACTTATGCCATACTGATTGGCGCGAGGAAAATCTCGCTCTCGTTAGGCTCGACGTTCCGAACAAAGAGTCGGAGTTCCGACTGATGATCTTGGAACTCCGACCTTGTGATTTTCGGTTGAAGCCTAATGGTTTGCGTTCGCGGAGCATGGCGCTGGGGCGGGCGTGGAACGCCGTCCGAGCGGAAAAAGGCTGAGGCGTAGAAAACTGCCTGGGATGGCGCACGCCGCGGAGCGGCAGTGCCGGCGTGCGCTGACGGCCCGTCAGCAGTCGAACACCGACCAGCAAATATCGTTTCTGAGCCGCTGATCCTCCAGGACGAGTTCGCGAATCGCATCCGGCAGCTGTTCGCGCTGCCACTGGCACTCGAGCCGGCCGGCGCTCTCCCCCTCACCTTTAGAGGCAGCCGCACGCACGGCCTTGATCGCGTAGGCTGCAGCGCCGAGTTCGTGGGCGGCGACATGAGCTACCGCCGCGGCCTGCCCGGCAGCATACGCCGCATGCCTCGCGGCACCGGACAGATCCCGTGCAGCGGCTTGCGCATGGCCGGCTGCCGTGCGGGCTTGAGACATCGTGATCTCGCCCCGTACCCAAGCTCGTGCTCAGCTCGATTGCTTGGCGCGGTCGCGCGTCAGCAGGCTGTGCCGCCTCGAACAGATGCAGCACGTGCTCCGCGCAGTCGGCTGCCCACTCGGCGAGAAGCCGGTGGTCGGAGTCCGTGAGCCTCCCCCCGCGGCGGATGGTGATGAAGCGGGGGTCGCGGTCTTTGGGGAGGATCATGGTTGCACCCGTCCTGTTGCATCTGCCCAACGCTCCCCATCAGGCGCTTGGCCGAAGCGGAGCGGAGGCCAAGTCGCCTGCATGGGGTTGTTATTAGAATGTAATTGCCGCCCCACCGACGAGGTTGGCGAGTGGGCACGGTCGGTGTTATCCTCGACTCTAGTCGATGAGAGACGGGAGACGCACCGAGGGCAGGGAGCGTGCGGGCGAGCCGACGCGGCCTATGGGATGGTCTCTGACCAAGCCCGTGTTGTTATTTGGCTCCCCCGTCGCACATCTCATCTGGGAGACGCTCCTGCGTCAGCCCGTATCGGTAGGTGAAGTTCTCCGCCCGAAAATCCGTGCCCTTTCATTCTCTTGTTTAGGAGGATATCATGTCCCCTCTGGACCCTCGCACAAAGTTTGAACGGTACGTGGCCGTCGATCTCCACAAAGACTACGTGGTGGTCGGCGGCGTCAATGCCCAGCTGGAAGTGATCCTCGTACCTCGGCGCATTGAGTTGGTCGCTTGGCCCCGTTGGGCGAAAGCCAACTTGAATCGACAGGATGCGCTGGTGGTGGAATCCACCTCCAATGCCTGGGACTTCTATGACCAAGTCGCGCCCTGGGTGGGCCAAGCGGTGGTGGCCAACCCGCGCTTGGTCAAGTTGATTGCTGCAGGCCGTGTGAAGACCGACAAGGTCGACACGTTGGCCCTCGCCAAACTGCTGGCCACCGGCTTCATTCCCACGGTCTGGGTGCCACCGCTGGACGTGCGTGAAGCGCGTGGTCTGCTGGCCCATCGGCGGCGTCTGGTGCGTAACCGCACGATGGTCATCAACCGCTTGCAGAGCGTCCTCCAGCGGCACAATCTGGCCGGTCCCGAAGGCGAACCTTTCAGCCAGGCCAATCGCGCGTGGTGGGACGCCCTGTCAGTATCCCCAACCGAGCAGCTGCGCGTGCGGCAAGACTTGGCCACGTTGGAACATCTGGCCCAACAGATCACCGAAGTGGATGCCGAAGTCGTGCGGTTGAGCACTCAGGCGCCTTGGGCCGACCAGGTGACCTATGTGATGCAACTGCCCGGCTTCAGTGTCCTGCTGACGATGACCGTCCTGGCAGCGATTGGCGATGTCAAACGGTTCGCGCACGCCAAGCCCTTGGTGGGCTATGCCGGGTTAGGGGCCAGTGTGCATGACAGTGGCCAAACCCATCGCACCGGGCACATCACCAAGACTGGCCGGCGTGAATTGCGCTGGGCGTTGGTCGAAGCCGCGTGGAGTGCTGTGCGCTATCACCCCTACTGGAAAGCCGAGTTTGAGCGGCTGGCGCGCCGCATGCCGACTAACAGAGCCATCGTCGCTATTGCACGCAAACTGCTCGTGGCGCTCTGGCAGGTGCTCACCAGGCACCTGGCCGACGAACATGCTGAGGTCAAGCTGGTCGCCACCAAACTCATGCGCTGGTCGTGGCAACTGACCGACGCGCAACGCGGCGGACTGACGAGCCGACAGTTCATCCGTTATCACCTGATGCGTCTCCAGCTCGGTGACAACCTGACGCACATTCGCTACGGCAACATGCCGCGCCGGATTGCGTCCGTTGAAGAAGTCTTAGCGTTGAACCCGGAACGGCGACCGGCAGGCTAAACAGCTGCCCGCTAGCCGACCACTGAGAGATTTCTTACCCCGCTGAAAAGAAGCATCAGCGGCAGGGCAGTGAGGTGTTGTTAAAGTTCAGATATGCCAACTTTCAAAACTGCCCCTTGACAGTGCAATTCATCGGTAGGCGTGTGTTTGACCTGGTGACCCCTCCACCCGATCCGTTGATCCTGTTCAGGAGGCAGCGCCAACTTTGCGCCGCACTTGCCACTCTTGCCTCAACAAGGACAGCAGCCAGTGATCGTAGTACACTCCGTCTCGGCACAGTTCCTCGCGCAGCAGCCCCTCACGCACAAAACCGTGCCGCTCAAGGAGTTCAGCGAAGCTGCATTCTCGGGGTGAACGATTGCCTCGATCCTGTTCAAGTCCATTTCGCCAAAGCCAAACTCGACGACCCGCTCGAACGCCTCCGACATGTAGCCCTGGCCCCAGGCAAATGGGCTCAGGTCATATCCGATCTCGGCCTTGTGGTCTCTCCGACTCCATTTGTGATACCCACAAGTTCCCATTGGACAATGATCTGCTTTCCTCTCGACAATCCACCGATTATACGATTGGGCGTCTGGGCTGACGTAGAAATCAATAATCGCCTGCGCCTGCTCGAGCGATGTCACGGGATCATCGTCGAGAAGGTACTTTCCGACGTCGAGATTCGAAAAGTGCTGGAAAACGAACGCGAGGTCGGCGGGCGAAATCGGCCTCAAGAGGATTCTTTCAGTTGCCATTCCGGAAAGGTGTTATTCATGGCCCAAGTGTATCCGACTCATCAACGTGAAAGGGAACGCCTAACGATCTCGGCGTCAGCCGCTTGTGAAGCGAAGCGGAACAAGTCGGCTGCACGCGGTGGTTAGGCCGCCCCTTGCACGCTTCTGCGGCGACTTCTAGCCGGCGAGTCGCGAGACTAAGCAGGAACGTAGGCCAACCTGATCACATCCTCGCCAATCCGGTCATTGGCCATAAGGCGGAGCGGCGGACGGGGTCCGGCGAAATATGGTTTGCCGTGACCAAGCACGACGGGGTGCAGGTAGATTCGATACTCATCGATCAAGCCAAGTTCGGTGAGGCTTTGCGCCAAGTTCGGGCCAGCAACTTCGATCTCCCCGTCGCGCTCGGCCTTCAGCGCGCGGATCGCGCGCTCAAGATCATCCTCAACAAGCCTGGCGTTAGGGCCGACCGACCTCAACGAGCGCGAGACGACCCATTTCGGCTGGTTCCGCCACGCCGCCGCGAAGGCTTGTTCCTCTGCATCCCATTCAGGATGATCGTCGTCCCAGTAACGCATGACCTCATACATTTGGCGACCATAGACACTGCCCGCCTGCCCCTGAGCCTCCTCAATGAAGTGGCGGAAGAGCGTGGGGCTTGGCGCAAACGCCATATGGTCGACGTAGCCGTCCAGGGACTGGTTCATTCCGAACACGAGCTTAGCCATACCATTTCCTTTCCTCACGCGGCACACCCGCGCGGCTTTTGAGCGTCGTTGATGACTGAGGCGTTGCGAGTTGTGCGGCCTAACGCCCTCGGCGTCAGCCGCCCACTCAGGCCGTGTCCGCCACGAAGTGGCGGCGGCCCGCCAGGCGCCGACCCGATCGCCACTGGTCAAAAATGACGCTCAACTTTGGCAGCTGGGCGGGCCTGCCCTTGGAGCGAAGCGGAGGGGGTCGGCTGCACGCCGTGTTGGGTTGCCCGCCTACGCGTGCGTAGATCGGATAGTCTACTGCGCCTTTGCTTGATTCAGGCTTAACGTCAGTTTTGCTTTATAGCATTTCAGTACTTGTAACGTTGTATTTTTTGACTACTGGGGGGCCAGCAAGCATAGTGCCGAGCATAGATCCCAATCTTTTTAAGTGCTCGGTTTCAGAGTGTGATGCTAGCACAGCCTCGTCTGCATACTCTTCAATTAACAAGAAAGTATTTGGTTCTCCGACTGATTGGACTAATTCATAGCGACTAACCCCGACTTCTTTTAGTGTAGCCTCGATAGCTTTGTTGACCTCACTGAAAAATTGTTCTAGCTTGTCGGGTTGTACAGAAACTTTTCCGATTATGACAATCATGGTTTTAGTTAATCCTTTCGTATATGTTTGTAGGTCTTTTCTGAGATCGCTTGTGGCCGGCTTCAACAAACCTGACGTTATTTTATATCATCTCTACCCTTTTCAGAGGCCCTTTTAGAGAATGAAAATTCCACCAGACGGTTTGTTTTGGCAACCCAACGGCTGGGCGTCAGCCGCGTGCCACCGACCGAATCGACAACCGTTGAAAATGACCCTTAACTCACGCAGCTGGGCACGTCGGCTGCACGCTGTGTTGGACGGCTCACTTCTGGGGGACCACGGCAACGGCATCAATCTCCACAAGAAAATCGGGGTGTGCTAATGCCGAGATAAAGATACCAGTAATCACCGGTGGATTCGGACGTTGACCCCATACTATTGGCGCTTCATTCTTTCAGTAATTTCCAATAGCCTTGTTGTGGTGTTCCAGTTCCGGATAGTCATGAACTTGTATTCCGGTGTTGCCATGATTCTATTACTGAGCGTCTCATAAATAGCTAAACTTTTCAGATAGCCAGGCGGGCGTCGCCAAAGAATGATCGCACCAGCCAAGGCTGCCGGCGTAAGCGCACGATGGCCAGCTCAAGTTCATGATAGAGGTCCGCCAAATCCAGACAGCACACGTTACGCAACTCGACATGTTTGAGGTGTTTCCACGTTCCTTCGTCAGGGTTAAGCTCTGGCGCATAACTGGGCAGGCGCTCCAAATGAATGTGTTTGGCCGCGCCATCCGCCAGGTAGGTCTTAACTTCTTGAGCCCGATGAATAGGCGAGCCATCCCAAATCACCAGCAGTTTGCGGTCGAGTTGGGCGCGCAGGTGTTTTAGGAAATGAACACTATCAGGTCCAGCCATCGCCTCATAGCGCGTCATGGTGAACAGATTCCCTTCCAGGGTGATGCCACTCATGACGGACAAGTGATCGCGCGTCTGACAGACACGCAGGATTGGCGTCTGCCCCAGCGGCGCGTACGTTCGGACGCGGGCGGGCAACAGGTAGAAGCCCGATTCATCCACAAAAACCAGGGCACGCCGCTCCGGTCGGGCCTTTTTTTCAACTCGTCCCAGACCGCAGCGCGCCAAGTCGCGATGACGGCTTCATCGCGCTGGCTAGCACGTACCAACGGCATCTGCGGCGTCCATTTCAATTCCTGGAGCAAGCGCGCAACATGGGACTTGTGGTACGCAACACCCCACTCCCATTCAATCACTTTTCCGATCCGTGGACACGTCCACACCTCACCGCGAAACCCATATGCTTCGGCACTATGGGACAGCAGATCCGGCAGCAAATGTTTCTGGTCCGCGGTCAGTTCCGGTGGCCGACCTGGGTGGGGCCTGGCTTGTAGGCCAGACTGGCCGAACTGGCCAGCACGATTTAACCATTGGCTGACCGCACCTTTTGAAACCCCCAAGGCAGATGCGATGTCGTTTTGCTTCCCGCCTTGATGCTTCAATTCATAGGCCCGAAAGCGGCGTTGCTCTTTCCAACCGGTTGAAGATGCTCGTTGCTTTGACATGCCTTGGTTGTAGCATGCCAAAAAAGTTTAGCAAATTATGCGACGCTCTGTAAGTCGACTCTTAGTACGTTGCGAGCTGAGGCGTTGTGAGTAGATCACACCTTCACCCGGCCAGACCCTGTCGACTCCCTCTCGGGGTTTGAATAAGGGCATAACCTGGGCCGAATCAAGGCCTATCAGAAAGATCGCATCGCTATGATATTTCTCCGGTTGCTCACCGAAGCCTTCAGGCTTGTTATCAATGACGGCTTGGAGCCAATCGCGAGTCAACACCAATACCCTGACGAGCTCGTCATCAAGCTTAAAACTTTCAGGTAGGGCCTCTTCAATCTGAGTTTTTATCTCATCAGCGCCTTTATCGGATTCTAGGATCACGTTACCACTGGCAATATAAGTTGAAACATTGGAAAACCCCAGTTGTTCCAAACATTCCTTCAAGCCTGCCATCGGCACTTTATTTTTACCACCGACATTGATGCCGCGGATAAGTACGACATGGGTATTTATCTTTTTCTTCGCGCTCATCGTTTGCCTCCGTTGCTCTTCCTTTTGTGTTACCTTAGTCCATTTACTAGCGAAGCCGCCCAACTATTGATTATACGGAAAATTTCCATATAATACCCCCCACGGGGGGATTAGACGGACAATCGGTTTCAATCTTACACCAGCCCTTGAATGCGGCTAGGGCTACAGTGTGCGCAGTATAAAATGAATCCACTGGGGAGTCAACTACCAAATGCCACCTGTCCCGCTTCCCGCCAAAAAGAAACTACTCGATCAAGTTCGCGATATGATTCGCCTCAAACACTACAGTCGGCACACCGAGGACACCTACGTCGACTGGATCAAACGCTACATCCTGTTTCACCACAAACGCCACCCCAAAGACATGGGTGCGCCAGAAATCGAGCAATTTCTCACCTATCTGGCCGTCGATCTCAACGTAGCCGCTTCCACCCAGAACCAGGCATATAGTGCCATCCTCTTTCTCTATCGTTACGTGCTGCAAATCGATCTGCCCGAAACGATCAATGCCATCCGCGCCAAAAAGCCTCAACGCCTGCCCACCGTCCTCACCCGCGACGAAGTTCACCGATTATTCGACGAGCTCACCGGCACCCATCGCCTGATCGCGCAGCTGCTGTACGGCAGCGGCCTACGCCTGATGGAAGGCCTTCGTCTCCGCGTGAAAGATATCGACTTTGAGAAGCGCGAAATCATCGTCCGCGACCCGAAAGGCGGTCACGATCGCATCACGATGCTATCGGCCAGTCTCGTCGCGCCCTTGCAAGATCACCTGCGCCTCGTCAAACGCCAGCATGACGACGATGTGCGTCAGGGCTATGGCGCTGTTTATCTCCCTGCCGCACTCGACCGCAAATATCCCAATGCCGCCCGCGAATGGGGCTGGCAATATATTTTCCCGGCTGATCGTCTATCACGTGACCCGCGTACGCTCCCCTCTCCGGCTGGGAGAGGGGCCGGGGGTGAGGTGCGCCGCCACCATGTTGACGAAAGCGCTCTCCAAAAAGCCATTCGTGTGGCTGCGCAACGGATCGGCTTAACCAAACCTGTCGGGCCACATACGCTGCGCCATTCCTTCGCCACCCACCTGCTCGAATCCGGCTACGACATTAGAACGGTTCAGGAATTGCTCGGCCACAAAGACGTCAAAACGACCATGATCTACACCCACGTCCTCAACCGCGGCGGACTCGCCGTCCGCTCTCCGCTCGACGTGTGAGCGGCCATCCAACGTCCAACTTCCATCCTCCAACCCATGAAACGCCTGCTCTTCCTCCTTCCCCTCGTCTTTCTCGCCATCTTCTTCTTCTACCCGCTGGCGAGCATCACCGCGCGCGGACTTGCCCCGCGCGGCGCGCTCGATCTCTCGGCCTTCGGCAAGATCGCGGGGAGCGAGTTCTATCGCGAGACGTTGTGGTTCACCTTCTGGCAGGCGGCCGTCTCGACCGTCTTGACGATCATCGCCGCGTTTCCGGCCGCCTACGTCATGGCCCGCTATGACTTTCGCGGCAAGTCGTTCATCAGTGCGTTGACGCTATTACCCTTCGTCATGCCCACGGTGATCGTCGCGGCGGGTTTCATGGCCTTGATCGGCCCGCGCGGCTGGGTCAATGAAGCGCTGAAAGCGCTGCTCAATGTGGACTATGCCCCGCTCGACATTCAAAATACCATCTGGATCATTTTGCTGGCGCACGTATTTTACAACTTCGCCGTGGCGCTGCGCCTCATCAGCGGCTTCTGGTCGAATCTCGATCCGCAGACTGACGCAGGCCGCGCGCGTGTTGGGAGCCGGCCGCTGGCGCGCCTTCCGCGAAGTGACGCTGCCGTTATTACGCCCCGCGATCCTCGCGGCAGCGCTGCTGGTCTTCATCTTCGACTTCACCTCGTTCGGCGTGATCTTGATCCTGGGCGGCCCGCAGTTCAACACGATCGAAACCGCCATCTATCGCAAGACGCTGATCGATTTCGATCTGCCCCTGGCGACCGCCTTGGCCCTGGTGCAGTTGGCCTGCACCTTTGCCATGATCATCATCTACACGCGGCTGCAAAATCGCGCCGTGGTGCCGCTCGATCTGCGTCCGCGCCGGATCACGCAGCAGCGACCGGCCACGCGCCGCGCCAAGGCGCTGCTGCTGATCGTGACGATCTCGATGTTGAGTTTGTTGCTGCTGCCGCTGGTCGGCGCTGATCGTCCGCTCGTTCGTCGTGAACAACGCGCCCTCCTTCGACAATTACCTGAACCTGGCGACGAATCCGCGCGGCTCGGTACTGTTCGTGCCGCCGTTGACGGCGCTGGGCAATTCGCTGCTGTTTGCGATCGTCACCACCGTGGCGGCGTTGATCATTGGGACGTTCGCCGCCTATGCGGCGGCCGGAAAGAGCCGCTGGTCACGCCTCAGCGAGCCCATGTGGGCGCTGCCGCTGGGCGCCTCAGCGGTCACGCTGGGCTTCGGATTTCTGATCGGGTTCCCGACGCTGCGCTCGTCGTGGATCATGATCCCTTTAGCGCATTCGCTGGTGGCCTTTCCCTTTGTCGTGCGGACGATCACCCCGGCGCTGCGCAGCATCCGATCGAACTTGCATGAAGCTGCTCAAGTGATGGGAGCCGATTCATCTCGCGTGTGGCGCGAGATCGATCTGCCCATTCTCGGGCGCGCCCTGCTCATCGGCGGCGCGTTCGCCTTTGCCGTCTCGTTGGGCGAGTTCGGCGCTACGGCGATGTTGGCGCGCGCGGACATGCCCACCTTGCCCTACGCCATCTTCCGCTACCTCAGCCAGCCCGGATCGCTGAACTATGGGCAGGCCATGGCGATGAGCACCGTGCTGATGCTCGTCGTCGCGCTCAGCCTCGTCGCCATCGATCGCTTCCGCCTCGGCGAGATTGGCGAGTTTTGAGGCATGGTGCCCAGCGCTGTCGACGGCGCGGCGAGCATTTTCGACCCTCAACGCACGTCTCCGACGGCTGCCAGTGCTCCAGCACGCTGTCCACGCGGCTTATGACAGCACCGATGCGGAACGACGCGGAACAGTCACGAACGTCGTGAGTTTTGAGTTACAATAGCCGCATGTCGCTGCTGCAAGTTTCGCACCTCTCCAAAACATTTGACGGTAAACGCGTCCTTGCTGATGTTTCGTTCGGTCTCGACGCCGCCGAGATCGTCTGCCTGCTCGGCCCGTCGGGCTGCGGCAAGACGACGCTGCTGCGTATCATTGCCGGCCTGGAAACAGCCGACAGCGGCACGATCACCTTTGATGGGCGTGACGTGCAGGGCATCCCTGTGCATCAGCGCAACTTCGGCCTGATGTTTCAGGACTTTGCGTTGTTTCCGCATAAGAGCGTGTGGGACAATGTGATCTTTGGGCTGCGCATGCGGAATTTGCCCCCCGATCAGATTCAGCAGTTGGGCGCTGCCGCCCTGGACCTGGTGGGATTGAGCGGCTTTGAGAAGCGCAACGTGCATCAACTCTCCGGCGGTGAGCGGCAGCGTGTGGCGCTGGCGCGCAGCCTGGCCCCGCAGCCCCAATTGCTGCTGCTGGATGAACCGCTGGGCGCGCTCGATCGGCAATTGCGCGAGGAGTTGATGATTGAGCTGCGGCGCATTCTGAAAGCGGCGCGCCTGACCTCGATCTACGTCACGCACGACCAGGCCGAAGCGTTCGCCGTGGCCGATCGGGTGGCGGTGCTGAAGGCGGGACACATCGAGCAGATCGATACGCCGCAGCGCATCTATGCGCAGCCTGCGACTGAATTCGTGGCGCGCTTTCTCGGCATGCCGAACCTGATCGGCGGCACGGTGCTGAGCTGCGCCGCGAGCGTTGCGGTGGTCAACACGCCGCTCGGGCTGCTGCACGCCGCCGTCGATCGCTCACTCCCCGCCAATCAGGCCGTGACGCTGCTCATTCGATCGGACGCGAACGCGGCCGCGATCGAAGCGGATCCCTTCGCCGCTGCAACGGACGAGTGGTTTGCCGTGACGCCGCCGGCCAACGTGCTGCATGGCACGCTGCAAGAGGTCTCATTCCGCGGGCGCTATCGGCGGGTCGTCATCCGCGAGAACGAAATCGACCTGGTGTTCGAATTTGAAGCGTCGTCGCCCCTGCCGCCGCCCGGCCAGCCGGTTCATGTCTCTTTGCCGCCTGCTGCCATCCGTGTGATATGATTGGCCTGGCTTTCTACTCTTTGATCGTCGATCCGGGTTCGGCGATCATTCAGGTGCTGATGAAGACCATGATGGACTTGCTCACTGTGAAGAAACTCGATCTCAACCACGAACTGGTCATTGCTTATGACGGCGCGGTGCTGGAACGCACGCCCGAGGCCGTCGTGCTGGAAGCGCGCTTCAGCCGCGAGACCATGGATCTGGGCTGCGTGGTCCTGGAGCATCACGATCGTTTTGTGGAACACTTCTTCGCCGATCGCTGGTACAACATCTTCGAGGTTCACTCCGCGCACGACGATCATCTCAAGGGCTGGTACTGCAACGTCGTGAAACCGGCGGTGTTTGGCGCAGACGCGATCGAGCAGGTGGACCTGGCGCTCGATCTCTGGATCAATCCCGACGGCTCGTACCAGATCCTCGATCGCGACGAATTCGAAGCGCTCGAGATCGATCGGGCGACGCGCCTCCGCGCGCAGCAGGCTGTGAGCGAATTGATTTACTTGCTGCATCATCGCGCCGCGCCGTTCACGACGATCGATCAGCCGCGCGCGTTGTAGGCTCTCCCCGTTCTGCGTTGCGCCTTGCTCTCTTCAAGGGTATAGTTGGCGCAATGATCAAGCGTGTTCGCCGCATTTCTCCGCTGGCCGGGATGGTCGCGCTGTTGCTCGCCGCGACCTTTTTGCGTTGGGTGGCGTGGCAGGCTGCTCCGCCCGGCCTGCGTTACGATGAGACCACCGTCGTCTATGAGGCCGACGAAATCCGCGCCGGGGCCCGCCCCATTTACATGGATGGCTCGGCCGAAGAAGCGCTGTACCATTATCTCTTCGCCGCCGCCCAGGACTTCATCGCGCCGCATCTCTTCACCTTGCGCTGGTTATCGGCCGCGCTGAGTCTCATCGGCGTGGCCGCCGTGTACGCCCTGGGCCGCCGCATGTTCAGCCCCCGCGTGGGGATCCTGGCTGCCGCCATCGCCACCGGCGCATTCTGGTCGCTGCTCTACAGCCGCCTGGGCCTGCGCATCATTGCGCTGACGCCGTTCGTGCTGCTGGCCCTGCTTTTCCTGTGGCGCGGCTTCGCCCGATCGCGCCGGCGCGACTTCATCATCAGCGGCGTGGTGTTGGGTCTCAGCGCGTACACCTACTCCGCGGCGCGCATGCTGCTCGTCGTCTTTATCGGCTTCCCGATCCTTCTTGCCATCTTCAATCGGCCGTTTCTGCGAAAACACGGCCGCAATTTTGCCCTGGCCATTATTACGGCCGCGCTCATCGTGCTGCCGCTGGCCTACCACATCGCGACGGTGCCCGCGGCCGAGCGTCGACTGGGCGAAGTGGAAGGCCCGCTTGAGGCACTGGCCAATGGCGACGTGCAGCCGTTGATCAATTCCACGCTGGTTACCGCCGGCATGTTCATCGCCACGGGCGATCCGGAGTGGCTGTATAACATCCCCAACCGGCCGGTTTTCGATCTGCTGACAGGCGCGATCTTTTTCGGCGCCGTCCTCCTCAGCCTGCGGCGGCTGCGACAGCCCGCCTATGCTTTCGTGCTCATCTGGTTGTTGGCCGGACTGCTGCCCGCCATGTTGACGTGGCCGGCCGCCAGCAACAGTCACAGTTACCTGGCCCAAACCCCGGCTTTCCTGCTGGCCGCGATCGGCCTCGACGCGCTGGCGGCACGCTGGCCGAAATATGGCGGCATCCTTATCTTCGTGGCGCTGGCGGTGTTTTTCACCGTTTCGCTGCACGACTATTTTAACCGCTGGGCAACCGACGACACGGTGCGCCGCGAACATCAGGCGAGCATCGTCCAGATCGCGCGGCAGGCCGATCAGTTACCGGCCGAACGCCCCATCGTCTTCAGCAGCGGCGCGGTGATGCATTGGAATCCGTGGAGCGTGACGGCGTTTCGTCTCACCGCCCCGCTCGGCTACACGGCGACCCGCTGGTTTGACGCCCGGTCGAGTTTCATCTTTCCGCAGGGTCAGACCGATCTCACGTTGATCAATGCCGCGCTGGACGATCAACCCGCGCCGCTGGACGGCCGCCTGATCGAGGATTTGTTTCCAGTGGTCGAACCGATCGTGACGTCCGGCGCGGCCTACAGCGCCACGCACCTGGTCTCGTCATTAAACACGCGGCTCATCACCCTGACGCAGGCAGCGGTGACGGTCAGCGCCGGACCAATCAGCCCAGCGGTTTCACTACCACTCGACTTTGGAGATCGCCTGGAGTTCATCGGCTATGAAGTGCGGAAGCCGGTGGTAGAGCCGGGGAAGAACATTCGCCTCACCACCTACTGGCGCGCAAAGGATCGCGGTGTGGAACCGCTATCGTTCTTTGTGCACGTGCTGGACGCGCAGGGCAACCTCGCCGCGCAATGGGACGGCTATACCTATTCGCCCTACTACGTGCAGCCCGGCGACATCCTCGCGCAGGTGCATTTCATTCCCATTCCCGCCAATTTTGCGGAAGGGATGTATCGCTTGCAGCTGGGGCTCTATCATTCCCTGACGGGCGAGCGTGTCCCGATCGTGATCGCTGGGCAGCCGATCAGCGATCAGATTTGGCTGCAAACGATTGAAATCCGTCGGTCATGATGCACTGAACTCTTCCCAGGAGACGATATGTCTGAACCACTGGAAGTGATTGTCGGGCAACTGCTGTTGAAGCACAAGTTGACCTTGGCGTTGGCCGAAAGCTGCACGGGCGGCCTGGTAGGACATCGCATTACGGATGTCCCCGGCAGCTCCGCCTATCTTATGGGCGGCATTGTGGCCTATTCGTACGATGCCAAAGAACTCCTGCTAGGAGTGCGGCACAACACGCTGTACGATCACGGCGCGGTGAGCGCCGAAACGGCTATCGAGATGGCGCGTGGGGCACGGCGTGCTCTCGGCTCGGACATCGGCATCAGTGTGACGGGCATCGCCGGACCGGGCGGCGGTTTGCCAGGCAAACCGGTCGGGTCGGTGTACATCTGCCTGTCGGCACGCGACTTCGAGCGAGTGGAGCAATTCGTATGGGACAAAGATCGCAGCGGCAACAAGTGGGCGTCCAGTGAGGCCGCATTGCAGATGCTGCGGGACTATCTGGTGACACAGGTGATGGGGTAATAACGCAGCACTACTCAGAGCCGGGTGTGGTCCAGAGCCTGACCAGGCGCACATCGGGCAGGGCCTGGATGACGGTGCTGAGCGCGTCGCGATCGAGGCCCTGGATCCAGAGTGTGGCCGACCGCGTGAGAGGAGCAGCACCCGGAGTGAGAACGACTGAGCAAATGTTACCCTGCAGCGCGGCAATGACATTGACCACTTTGGCGAGCGCGCCCGGCGTGTCCGGCACGACGACAGTCAAGCGCGTCGCGGCGGCTTGCCCGCCCAGAATTTCGACAAATTGCTTGAAGATGTCCGTCTCGGTGATGATGCCAATCAACTTGCCCTGATCGGCCACGGGCAGGCTGCCGATCTTGTGGGTAACCATCAGGCGGGCGGCCTCTTCCAGTGGATAATCAGGCGAAACGGTCAGGACCGGGCTCACCATGACCTGCTCAATGCTGTGCTGTCGTTTCATGACACCCGGCGACGGTGCCCTGGCCAGAAACTGTTCCAGCATGTTGCGCGTGACCAGGCCGACGACTTGATCTTCGGCGTTGACCACCGGCAGCCGCCGAATGTGCGCTGACTTGCACAGGCCCAGCGCAGCCAGCGGATCGCTTTCAGGATGAACCTTGATGGGGTTAGCCGTCATGCAGTCTTGTACGAACATGATCGTGTTTCCTTCGTTCGAGTCTCGCCAGCCATTATACCCTGTCAAGGGCATGCGAGTTATGGCTCAACCACACTTCAGCCTTCTGCAAGCCGGTTACGATTGCATGGCCAGGGAATATATGGACGTCTCTTCGACTAACTGCAATATAAGCCGCTCGACTGGCAACCCTGCCTGGACGTAGTGTTCCAAAGCCACCAGGCCTGCATCCTGGCGTGCAAGCCAGCCGGCCTGGACTAAGAGAATCGACGATGCGACAACTTTCCTATTACATTTTATGCACGGACCTTGGGCAGGCTCTGGAATCGAAATGGCGCGACAGCCGGCCTGAACCGCCATGTGGCACGGATACACTCGACCACTGAATAAGAATGATCCAGATCCCCAGGCGTCGAATGCACGCCTGCAAATAGACCGTGTGGATCAAATACACTGCCGTTGGGAAAGAAATGATGCCTGAAATCCTCGTAATGAAGACCGGCACGACGCTGCCGTCGCTGCTGGCGAGGCAAGGTGATTTTGAAGACTGGGTCATCTCAGGCCTGGACGTGCCGCCTGATCGTGTGCTGGTAGTCGACGTTCAGGCCGGCGCGATGCTGCCGGAGCCAGGTGGCGTGGCGGCCGTGGTCATCACCGGCTCGCATGCCATGGTGACCGATCACGAACCGTGGAGTGAGCGCGCTGCGGCCTGGCTGCGCCGCGCCGTGGCGCGACAGATGCCTGTGCTGGGCATTTGCTATGGGCATCAACTGTTGGCCTATGCGCTGGGCGGTGAAGTCGGCAATAATCCTCACGGCACTGAAACGGGAACCGTCGAGGTCTATTTGGACGAAGCAGGCTATGCCGATCGATTGCTGGGCGGACTGGCTAATCCGCTGCGCATGCAGGTCAGTCATCAGCAAACGGTGCTCAGGCTGCCGCCCGGCGCAAGGCGCCTGGCCTGGAGCGATCGGGACGCGCATCAGGCGCTGCGTGTGGGCGATAGCGCGTGGGGTGTGCAGTTCCATCCCGAGTTCAATGCGGCGGCAGCGCGCGCGTACGCGCAGGACGAGCAGGATCTATTACGCGCCGAAGGTCAGGACCCCGCCTGGATCAACGCGCAGATCGAAGAGACGAGCTGACGGCCGGGCGATTCTGCAGCGTTTTGCGCAAATCGCAACAGGGACGGAGCCGTGTTAAAGCGTTACTCCTTTTCCAGCACCCGCCACAACTTGTCCAGTAGAATGAGCGCCGTGAGGTTCTGCACGCCGTGACCGCGTTGAAATGCCTGGGGCAGCGTGTAGTCGTGCTGATAGAAGCCCGTCAGATGCACGCCGTCCGGCCCCAGTCCGCGCCCCGGCAGCGTTTCTGACACGCGCGCAAAGTCCCACACCGGAATCTGGTAGTCTGCCGCAATCTTCCGCACCAGATCATTGATCTGCTCAGTGCCCTCCCGTTGATCGGGCTTGGTGCTCAACACCGGGATCACGCCCTGCTCAATGGCGTACTCCACCACCCGGCGCATATTCTTGTCAAAAAGCTTGGGCACGCCCGCATCGTTTGCGCCCAGCCGCAAGACGATAACGCTGGGATTATTCGACCGGAATTCGCAGGCCAGCGGCGACTCGTCGGGCTGGCACTGCGTCTTGTCCGCCCACACAGGGTTCAGCAGCGTCCACGAATGCTGCCCGATGCGCACCGCCAGGCTCTTGCGGCCGTACGAGCCGCTGAAATGATCGATCACCGCTTGCAGGAATTTGTAATCGCCCAGGTTGTACGGACTGCTGTCGAAGCGGCCGAGGAAATACGGCGACTCGATGGTGCTGTCCCCGGCCTTGGAGAAGGCCTGCGGGTTGCGGCCCAACGCCCGGCCTGTGGCGAAGATCTCGCGCATGTGATCAATCACCGCGCCGTCCATGCTGATGAAGGAATCGAACGGCAGATCGTTCACCTGATCGGGTGGCGGCGCCATCGTCGGTTTGGTGGCGTATGACTCCAACTGCTTCAACGCGTCGGGCGTGGCCTGTGCGATCGGGCCGGGGGTTAAAACCGGTGCCGGTGTTTCCAGCGCAGCCAGAGCATATTCCGTCGCTACCGGATCAGGTCCCTCGGTTGGCTGCATGGTCACAGCTTCCGTTGGCTCCGCCGGCGCTGCCGTGGCGGCAGGACGCGGCAATACACCGGCATAGGCGCTGGGCGAGGCACAGGCGGATAACGACACGACGACGAACAAGAAACTGATCAAGATACCCAAACAGGCGCGAAAACGCGGCATACTCTATCCTTCTCAACCTGAGTTGTTCAAGGGGCAATTATACACAAGCAAGCAAAACCGGGCTCTTCACTCTGAAGCAGCCCGGCGGATAAAATCTGAGTCGGTCTATGGCCTAGGCTAGATGCGGCAGGATTTTCTTTTCCATATCGCCCTTTGGCCGGAAGCCCACAATGCGTTCCACGGGCTGGCCGTTCTTGAACAAGATCAGCGTGGGGATGCTCATCACGCCATACGCCATGGCGGTGTTTTGATTCTCGTCGACATCCAGTTTCATGACCTTCAATTTGCCGGCCTGCTCGCGCGCCATCTCGTCGACGACCGGCGCCACCATGCGGCACGGCCCGCACCACACCGCCCAAAAATCCACCAGGGTGGGTGTGTCTGATTTCAGCACTTCCTGATTGAATGTTTCATCCGTTACTACCGTCGGGATTGCCATGTCACTCCTTGATTGAATAGAGACTGCCTGCTACCCGAAAATTATACCAAATCCGAACACGGCGCCAGGTGGTCGTGAGCTTAGTGCATGCGCCGCCGCCATTCTTCTTTGAGCGTCAGCGCATTCAAGTCCTCTGGCCTGGTGTCCAGGAAATCGCGCAACAAACGCTGGAACTTGGGGGCTTCGTCGAGCATGGGAAAATGGCCGGAATCGTTCAATCCGATGGGCCGCACGTAGCCGTCCCGATCGCGCAGTTCGTCGTTCGTCAACGGTGTCACGAATGGATCTTTGTTGCCGAACACCAGCAAAGTCGGAATACGGTCCAAGGCGCCCAGTGTATCGCGCAGATTGAGCCTGTCCAGCGATCGGGCGGTGGCTGCCACGGCGTCTAAATCGGCCTTGGTGGCTTCCATTTCGACTTCCGGATAATCGGTCACGGCGCGGCGTCCCAGCATCCGATCGAGCAGCGCCCCCCCGCCGCCAGCGAGCAGCCGCTTACTCACCGTAGCGGCCGCCAGCGGCGTGCTGACGGCCATGATGCGATCGACGCGATCCGGGTACCGTTCGGCAAAGAGCAGCGCCACAGCCGCGCCCATGGAGTGCCCCACGAGCGAGGCTTTCATCACGCCCAGCTCTTCCATGAATAGGTCCAGTTGCGCCACGTACGAGTCCAGGCTGTAGCGCTGCGGATTCCGATCGGAACCGCCAAAGCCCCACATATCGAACGCGTAGGCGCGGAAACGGTCCGACAGGCTATCCATCGTCGGCATCCAGTAGCGCCAGGAACCCAGCCAGCCGTGCAGGAATACCAGCGGGCGGCCGCGCCCCAGTACTTCGTAATGAACTAGACCTTCATCCAGAATAATGGCACTCACGAACGAACGCTCTCCGCCACAAGTCCATCTGCTGCTGCCCGTTACCTGTCAACCGCCGGTCTACCGTGCCATGCGCCGCGCCGCCACGCGATCGAGCACAGTTTGCACCTGCTTGACCAATTCGTCAGGCGCAAAGGGCTTCAGAATATACTCCTCCGCGCCCGCTTCCAGACCCGCCTGAATTTCACTTTCTTGTCCCTTGGCCGACAAGAATACCACCGGGATGTCGCGCAGCTCGGGCATGGTTTTCATCCGGCGGCAGGCATCGTAGCCCGTCATCTTCGGCATGCGCACATCCATCAAAATCAAATCAGGCCGCTCTTTCTGCGCCAGTTCTACCGCCTCGGCACCGTTGATCGCCTGCACCACCGCAAAACCGCCAAACTGCAAGCTGAAACTCACCAGCTCGCGAATGTCACGCTCATCTTCGGCAATAAGAATCTTAGTCATAGCGTCATCCTCGTCCGCGTGCACGACTCCCTTGCCTTCTGGCTGCGCGGATGCAGCCAGCCAGCGTCTGGCGGCCGGAGTTGTCAGCTCAGGCCGGCCGGTTCCACCCGTGATCGATTCGTCATCAGCACGCCGATTTCATTCACCAGCTCGTCCACCGCAAAGGGCTTGGTCATAAAGCGCGCCGCGCCCAGCGACAGGAGTTTCTGCTGCTTGAGTTCTTCGTCCGTCAGACTGCCCGTAATGACGACCACCGGAATCTCGGCTGTCTCCGGCAGACTCTTTAACCGCCGCAGCACTTCGTAGCCGTCCATGCCCGGCAGCTTGAGATCGAGCAGAATTAAATGGGGGTGCTCTTGCCGCGCCAGCGTCAGCGCGCGTTTGCCACTGGACGTCAAGATCACCGAGAAGCCGCGCTGCTCCAGCGCTATTTGCAGCAAGTCGCGCGTATCGCGATCGTCGTCCACCACCAGCACTTTGCCGGGTCCCTGCAGGACCCGGTTGACGGACGAGAGCAGTCGCAGCGGATCGATTGGCTTGGTCAGATAATCCACCGCGCCCAGCCGCAGCCCTTCTTGCTGATCGCTGATGACCGACACGATCACCACCGGAATATCGTGTGTGGCCGGATCATTTTTCAACTGCTGCAGCAGCTCAAAGCCGTCAGCGTCCGGCAGGTAGATATCCAGCGTGATAAGACCGGGCTGGTTGGCGCGTGCCTTTTCCAGCGCTTCTTGAGCCCGTCCCGCGATGCTGACCTGGTAGCCATGACTGGCTAAGTGCCGGCCGATCAGCTCGGCGATATCCTTGTCGTCTTCAACCACCAGGACGTGGCGGCCCTCGCCGTTCATCTCAGGGGCTGGTTCTGGTTCGCCGCTGGCTTCAGGAATGACAGTCAGCGGCCGGGGCGACTCGATCGCTGGCTGCGCCTCCTTGACGGCGCGCAGTGTGAATGAAAACGTGGTGCCCTTACCCACTTCGCTCTGCAGCCAGATGTGCCCCTCGTGCATTTCCACCAGCGATTTGACGATGGCCAGGCCCAGGCCGGTGCCGGGGGATTCGTTGACATCCGGATCGTCAACCCGGTAGAAGCGCTCAAACACCTTACTCTGATTCTCAGGCGAAATGCCAATGCCGGTATCGGCTACATCGATTTGCACAAATTCGCCGGCTTCGTGCGCGCTCAGGGTCACCCCGCCGCCCGTCGGCGTGTACTGGTAGGCATTGCTCACCAGGTTCGTGAGAATCTGAATCACCCGATCGCGATCGGCCTGGACGCGCAGCACATCCCCTTCCGGCAGGGCCACCTGCACCGTGAGATGTTTTTCCTCGAACTTGCTGCGCAGTGAAGCCACCGCCGCCTCGAGCAGCGACTCAACCGCGAGCGGCCTGAGTTCCAGTTTCACCCGTCCGCTTTCAATGCGGCTGATGTCCAACAGGTCGTTGACGAGGATCGATAAGCGATCGGCGTTGGACTTGATCACGCTCAAAAAGCGCTGCTGATTCTCGTTGACCGCGCCCGCCGCGCCGATCAGCATGAGATCGGCATAGCCCTTAATGCTGGTCATCGGCGTGCGCAATTCGTGGCTGACAGTGGAGATAAACTCGGTCTTGGTCAGATCGGCCTCCACCTCCGCCGTAATATCGCGGAATACCGACACGGAACCGAGATATTCGTCGGACATGGTCACCGGCGCCACGGTGACGGTGATGTAGCGCTTCTCCGCTTTGAACTCGATTCGCTGCGACAGGATCGGCGTGCGCCGGCGTACTTCCGCGGAGGTGTGCCATTCGCGCACTTGCTGCACCCATTTGCCGCCCGACGCTGAATATAAGCCCAGCAAATCGTCAATCGGTTGGCCAATCGCCTCTTCGCGCCTGAGGCCCAAAATGCGCTCGGCTGCAGCGTTGAACAAAGTCACACGGCCGCCGCTGTCGCCAACCATGACGCCGTCGGCGACCGATTCCAAAATGGCCTGGCTCTTGGAGCCCTCTACTTGCTGGGCGCGCAGCATGCCGCCCAACAGCTCGGCCTGTTCACGGATGTAGTGGTATAGCTCGGCATTGTTGATTGCTGTGGCCACTTGCGAACTCGCGGCCGACACCAGGCGCAGATGGTTGTCGTTGAAGTAATCCGGCTCGGTGTGCAGCAGCAGCATGGCGCCCAGCACGTCGTCGCTGACCGACAGCGGCACGACCAGTGCCGAGCGGTATTGGCGGATGTGCTCGCCGTGCACGATCCAGCGCGCATCGTTGCGCACATCCGGAATGATCGCCGACTGCCGGTTGACGATGGACCAGCCCGCCAGGCCTTCGCCCCGCCGGAACGGCGTGGGTCTGCCCGTGCTGGGAATGCGATCGCTGCCCAACATCGCGCGTGCCACCAGCATATCGGTCTGCGGATCGACGAGCAAAATCGAGCCGTGGGTTGCGCCGGCTGCGCTGACCACCAGCTCCAGAGCGCGGTTCAGCACCCGATCGAGATCGAGGCTGGTGGACAATTCCGAGGCGATGCGGAACAGCGTTTCTACCCGATCGCGCTCGAGTCGTAAATCTTCGTTGGCGCGGGCCAGCTCGCGCGTGCGCACCTCCACGCGAGCTTCCAGTTCCTGCGTAGACTTCACGATCTGATCGTACCAGCCGTGCATTGCTCATGGCCACGGCCGCCTGATTGATCAGCGTTTCGATCAGCTGCACTTCACTATCACTCAAAATCCGATCGAACCGCGTGTCTCCCAGGCGCACCAGCCCCAGCACCTCGTCGCGCGCCACGATCGGCACTTCGACGATCCACAGCATGCCAATCTCCCGCATGCGCGCGCGCAGCAGCGGATCAATCTCGTCGTCGTTCAGGCGCAGACTGATATTGCGCCGATCGCGCAGATACGGGGCGGCCTTCAGGTAATCCATCGGCGCAAACGGCTTCTCCAGCAAATCCAGATTCTCCAGACCATCCCGCGTCTGAATCTTCTGATAAATCGTCTTCACCTGATCGGCGGCGCGATCCCACAACTGGATCAGGATGATCTGGGCATTCGTCGCGCGCACCAACTGCTGGCTCAGCGTTTCCAGCACCTGGTTAAATTCCAGCGTGGAAGCAATGGCCTGCCCGGCTTCATACAACAGCGACTGATCGCGCAGGCGGCGGCGTGTCTCTTCGTACAGGCGCGCATTTTCAATCGTCACCGCCGCCTGTGCCGTAAAGGCCATCAAGCGCTCGGCATGGGCATTCGTGAAGAAGCCCGGCACTGAACTATCCAGATTGAAAAAGCCCACTATTTGATCGCGGATACGCAGCGGTCCGCACAAATACGATCGCACCCAGGCCGTTTGCGGCGTCACAACCCAACCCGCAAAGTCGCGCGTCTCGCTGATGATCAGCGGCCGGCCCGACTCAGCGACCTGGCGCAAATTGATGGTATCCCGCACTGGGAAACGCAAGTTCATGACCGCCGCCGTCAGCCCCGGTTCGATGCGCTCGTAGCCTTGGCCGCGCACCACCTGCGCCTGCCCGCCGGGCTCTTCAATCAGCATAATGTTCGCTGCATCATGCGGCACCACGCGCCCCACCTCGGTCAACATGCGATCCAATACGTCGCTGACATTCATCGTGCGGCTTAAACCGGTCGACAGGTCGCGCAACGCTTCCGCCAGGGCCCGCTGATCACGCTCGGCTTCAAACAGGCGGGCGTTATCAATGGCCACTGCCGCCTGATCGGCCAGCGTGGATAACACCACCCGATCGGTATTGGTAAAGCTGTTGGGCGTCGGCTTGTCGACCGTCAAGACCCCGCTCAGTTGCCCCGCCACCGACAGCGGAACCAAAATCATCGACCGCAGCGTTGGAACGCTGGCGTGCCGCACGTAATGCGGATCTTCCTCGACATCGGGGATAATGACCGCGTGCGGATCGACAATCACCTGGCCGACCAGGCCCTCGTTCGGCCCGAACTGCAGTTCACTGATTGCGCTCAGTTCATAGCCCACCGTTTTGACCGGAACAAACTTGCCGTCGGCCGCCAGATCACTCAAGAAGATCGTCGCATGATCGCTGCCGACTAATTCGCAGGCTGCATCCAGCACGGTAGACAGCAGCGCATCCAGATCCAGCTTGGTGCTGATCGAGCGTCCCACTTCATTGAACAGCGTCAGATTGTTAAGCCGCTGCTGCAAGTCGGCGAACAGATAAGCGTTCTCCACCGCGATCGCGGCCTGATTGGCAAACAGTTCCAGCGCCTCAATCGTGGCCTGCCACGGCACCCGGCCATCGGTGGGGCTATCGACCGTGATATAACCCAGGATCCGAGCGCCTGTACCACGCAGTAACGTGAAGAGCATATCGTCGGGGTGCCAGAAGCCGGGCCGGCGCGGTTCGGTTGGGTTGGCGCCGGGCGCATAGAATGTTTCCAACTCCGCCGTGGCGCTTTGCGCCTCCATCGGCACGTAGTAACTCTGGCTGATGCGAAATTGCTCCTGCAGCGCTCCGTCAAACTGCGACCAGGCCGGCTGCGACTTCTTCATCTCTTCGAAGGTGGAAATCGGTATGCCAGCGGCCGCCACCGGTCTCGCATGAGGCGGTTCGCCTTCCAACAGGCTCAGCACCGCCACCTCAAACCCGGCCGTTTCGTGGATGGCATGTACGACGTCGTCAAGCACCTGATCGAGCGGCTGATCGCTGCGGAACGCTTGACCAATCTGGAACAGGTTCGTCAGCTGTTCGGCGCGACGGCGTGACAGCTCGCCGCGTTCCCGGTACTCCTCCAGGCGGAGGGCATTGCCGATCGCGATGGCTGCCTGCGCGGCCAGCGCCTTCAGGAAACTCACGTGCTCATTCATGAACGCATTGATCTGCCGGCTTTCGAGATTGATCACGCCCACGACTGATTGAGCATACTGAATAGGCACAGCAATCTCGGACCGAATGCCCGGCCGAAGCTCGACGTACTCCGGGTTTTGGGAGACATCATTGGCCAGCGCCGGCGTGCCACTCTCGGCTGCCCGGCCGGTAATCCCCTGCCCCATCTGAATGGGGATCGCGGAAACTTGCCGGACCTCTTCCGGCGTAAGGCCCTGTGTGGCACGCACCTCCAGCCAGCCAGTCTCTTCTTTGATCATGCTGATGAAGCCATAGTCAGCACCCGTCACTTGCAGGGCTTCCGCAAGCACGACGCTGAAAATCCGGTTGGGCTCCAGCGTGGCGTTAAGTTCCTGGCCGATGGCCGAGAGCGCGGTCAGTTCTTCCACGCGTTCGCTCAGCTGCACGTCGGTCAATTGATACAGGCGCGCATTGGAGAGGGCAATACCGGTCTGGTTGGCGATGGCCTGCAACAGATTCAGATCATTTTCGTCAAACGCGTATTCGTTGTTCATGTGCTGAACGGCAAGCGCGCCCAGCACCTGTTCGCCGGCAATCATGGGGGCGCCCATCCAGGCCACGGCCAGCCGCGCCGTGGCGATGGTCTGCACTTCAATACCCAGCTTAGCCGCTTCCGCTCTAACATCGCCATGCAGCCTGAGGGCGTGACGCTGCCGGCACACGTGGAACGTCAAGGAATTTTGGCCGCGCCGCTTTTCCGTCATCTCAAATAGCTGGCCCTCTTCATACAGCCGGCGGAAAGTGATCTCGTCCCGCGCTTCTTCGTAGTACGCGACAAACATCGAGCGCGCGTCAATGACGCGGTTGATCTGCTCGTACAGCGCATCCAGCACTTCTTCCTCGTGCAGCGCGCCTGAAATCGCGCGTCCAATTTCGCCCAGGCGGCTCAGCTGCGTCAAGCGACGCTGCGTCTTGGCATACAGACGCGCATTGACCAGCGCAACACCGGCCTGATTGGCAATGGATTGGAGCAGATTCAGGTCGTTCTGATCGTAAGCGAAGGGATCATCGAGGTGCTGAATGGAAACCATGCCCAGCACGTCATCGCCGCTGATCATGGGCACCCCCATCCACATCTGGGTGGTGCGCGTGCCCGGCATCACTCGCGTCTCGACGCCCAATTTGGCGGCTTCGGCAATTACATTCCCGCGCAGCAGCAGCGGCTGGCGCTGGCGGCACACATAGAAGGTCAGCGTGTTGCCGCCCTGCTGCCGGCGCATGGGATACTGTGCCAGATCGATCCGGGTCCCATCTTCGTAAGCTCGTAAAAATGTGGCCGCATCACGATCTGCGTCATAAGCGACGATATGCAGTGAGCGCGCGTCAATCACACGATTGATCTGCTCGTACAGCCCATCCAGCACTTCTTCTTCATCCAGCGCGGCGGAAATCGCGCGGCCGATTTCACTGAGCGAACTCAGCTGCGTGATGCGGCGCTGCTGCTCGGCCGACAAACGGAAGTTTTCCAGAGCCTCAGCCAGCACCGTCACGACCGTGCTCAAGCGCTGCTGGTCAGTATCCGTAAACGGATCGACCACGCGTTTCGCCACATACGCTTCGCCGATGCCTCGGTCGCGCACCACCAGCGGCGCCGCCATGAGCGATCGCACCTGGTAACGCTGCACGAATGGCCGGTAGAAGGCGGCGACGCGTTCGTCGTTCAGCGCATCCTCGGACCGGAAAACAGCGCGCGTTTGGAACACGGACTGGTCAAAATCAGGATGTGCCCCGGAAACGTGAAAGTCGCTCGCGGTGTCCGGCAAGTCGCCAAAAGAAGATGCCAGCAACGGTTCCAGAGCATGGGTGTCGGAGTTGTACAGCATGGCCAGGCCCAATTCGGCCTTCACCAGCTTGCCGATTTCGGCCATCAACCGGCGCAGCAATTCATCTGCCGGCAGCGCCGAAGAAGCGATGGCGGAGATGCGGAACAGCGTGGCCGATTCATCGACACGGCGGCGTGTCTCGGCAAACAACTGCGCATTCTGAATAGCCACGGCCGATTGGGCCGCCACCGTCTGCAGCGTTTCCAGATGACCTTCGGTAAATGCCTCCGGCGTGAGTGAGGCGAGTTCGATGGTGCCGACGAGCTGATCGCTGGCGATCAGTGGGCTCGCACACACCGCTTGAGCGGGGAAGCGCCGGGGATCCAAGATCGATCGGACTTCGCTCTTGGACAGGTCTTTCACCAGCAGCGGTTGGCGGCTGCGCGCCAGCCAGCCGGTAATTCCCTCATCGAGTCCATACACGCCCTGGGACACCCGGCTGTATTGCTCATACTGCGGGTCAGCGCCCCGGCCGCGCGTGCGCAGTACTTTGTCTTCTTCATCCCACAAATTGATCTCGCCCAGATCGTAAGGGATGAGCGTGCGAAGGGAAGCCAGAATGGCATTGAGCGTCGTATCCAGGTTCAGCGACAGGCTGATGGTGCGGTTGATCTCGGCCACCAGCGCCATTTCCTGTGCGCGCCGCCGCTCTATTTCATACAGCTGCGAGTTCTTGATCGCCACGGCGGACTGATCGGCGAAGCTGGCCAGCAAACGCTGTTCTTCACGCGTAAAGGCCGGTGTGCCCGGACGCGTGGCGACCTGCAAGACGCCCACCATGACGCCGTCGTTGACCAGCGGTAGATTCATCACGGCGGCCACGTCGCGGTCATGCTCCCATTTGATTACAAAGCGCTGATCGGCCTGAGCATTGGCCAGGAAAAGCGGCTTGCTTTCTCGCGCGCGCTCCAGCCGATCACGCCCTCGCCCACCTCGTACTCCAGACTCGGGCGCGGCAGACCTTCAAAGTCCCACCACCCGCGCAGGGCCAGGACACGCTGTGTTTCATTCAAGACGTAGATCGCGCAGCGATCGGCGCCGGCGGTGCCGGCCGATTCGCGCGCCAGGTTGTCCAGCACGTTTTCCAGGTCAAGCGAGGTGATGGCCCGGCCGGCTTTTAGGAGCGCGGACATTTCGCGCACCCGGCTCTGCGCCGACTGATATTGCTCTTCGCGCTCGCGCACCGCTTCTGTCGTGCTGTTCTGAACCACTTGCAGCTTGGACGCCAGATCGTTGAACTCGTCGGCCAGGAATTCCAACTCGTCGCCGGTCTTCACGCCCTCGATGCGCGAGTCAAACTTGCCCGCCGCCAGCTGCGCGGCGCCCTGCCGCAGCGTGGAAATCGGCCGCATAATTCGGCGTGAAACATAGAAACCCGTGACGACGATTGCCGCGGCAGAAATCAGCATCAAGATCACGCCGGCGGCGATCACATTGTAAACCCGCGCAAGAGCATCACGGCTGGGCTGCTCGACGATGGAATACCACGTATAAGGGCCAATCAGGAAAGGCTTGTAGAAGCCAACCACCGGTTCACCCGGCGTCACCAGGCCGTCGGCATACGACTTGGAGTTGGCCGGTTCAGTCCTTGAACTAATGGCTTCCTGCACCACCGGATTCGTCAGCGGCGTGGCAGACAGCAGGCTGAGATCTCGGCTGACAATGGAGAGGCCCTGATCGTCGACCACGTAAGCATAGCCATGCTGGCCAAGTTCGGCATCTGACACGATCTCCCACATGGTCGTCAGGTCGATCCGGGCCATTATTGCCCCGGCCAGGCCGTTTTCACCGATGATCGGGAGCGCCAGGGTTTGTTCCGGATATTGCTCCGGCGCGGTCACGCGGCTGGTATAGGTCTCGCTGCGCAAAGCGGCCTGGAAAGGCTCGGACCCAGATCGATTAAGCAGACCAGTGTTCCGCACGTCGGCGCGCGTGGCCCGGGCCAGATCGGTGCCATCCGGGCCGGTGATGGCCAGCTCCATAAAAGCAGGATTGTTCTGTTGGACGCTGTACAATAACCGTGTCAGGCCATTGGGGCTTTGCGGCGACAAGGGTACAATGCTGGCCAGCGTTTGTAGATCGTTGCGCAGTTTCGCCATATAGTCGCCGGTTTGCAGCGCCACGCGTTCGGCAAGTTGGCGCTGCTGGCCGAGGGTTTGCTGATACTGCGCATTGACGCTGAAGACAATCATCAGCGCGACAATGCCAATGGACAGCAGGGCTCCCAAGACAAACAATCCCCAGAGCCGTACCCCCGTCCGTCCCAATATGCGATTCACTCGTGACTGCTTCAAATTCGACACTGGCTGCATTCCTGCTCTCAATGCCGGCTGATCCGGCGGCCCTGGCCGCTGCGAGGGCGCTGCCGCGTCTGGCTATGGCACATTCAATCTTTGTACAAACTTGAAGATCCCGTTCTCGACCGCCATACCACTGATCCATCTCAGCGAGGTATCTCCGGCGCGATCGAAAACGTAGGTGTCTGTCGTCCCGTCTAAAGCCGGCACGGCTTGCAGCCCGGCCAACACCCCCGCCCGATCGGTTGCCGGCGCCTGGCCCAGCGCGGCGATGATGGCGCGCCCCGCATCATATCCGTACTGGGAAAAGACTCCCGGCTCTTCACCATAGCGCGCTTTATAGGCTTCGTAGAATTTCTTGCCGATCGCCGTCGTCAATTGATCGGGCGGTAAACCGATGAACGTGGCATAGAGGCCATTGGCTGCGGCGCCGGCCATATCGATCAGGCTCTGATCGACCAGCGCGTCGGCTCCCATCACTTTGGCAGCGATCCCCATCTCGCGCATCTGCTGCAGCAAGCGCGGCGCGCCGTTCGCCGCGGTTCCGCCGAAGTAAACCAGATCAGGGTTCGCCAGATTCACCGCCTCCAACACGGAGCGGTAGTCGGTGGCCGCCTTGTCGATTGTCTGGCGGCCCATCTCGACCATGCCAATCTGCTGCGCGTAATTGGAAAACAGGCTGGCCACTCCAGCCCCATAAGCCTCGCCGTCGTCCAGCACATAGAACGTGCGCAGTCCCAGGGAACGCGCCCACGCAGCGGCCGCCGGCCCCTGCTTCTCGTCGGTCGGAACCGGGCGGAAAAATGTGCGCTTGCCCGTTGGATAAAAAATGCCCGGTTCGCCCTGCGCAAAACCCGGCTTGGTTAACCCCGGCCACGTTGCGCTGGGACTAATTTGCAGCAGGCCAGCGCGATTCAAGATCGGGATACTGATCATGGCTGCGCCGGAGTTATACGGGCCGATGTAAGCCACCGCCCAATCATCCGCGGCCGCCGCCAGCGCGTTGCTCGACTCCAGTTCGGGCTGCCACTGGCCGACCGCATTGCCGTCGTCAAGAACTTCGAGCTCGATTTGAGTGTTGCCTACCTGATTGCCAACTTCCTCAAAAGCGAGCTCGATGCCGCGCTTGATACTTTCGCCCATGCTCGTGCTGTTAGGGCTGGGACCCTGCAGCGGCAGGCTCACGTAGACCCGCGCCGCCCGCTGCCCGCCCCCCTGGCAAGCGCCTAACAGCAGCGCTGCAAGCAATGCCACAAGGAGTATCCCGCGGCTGGCCGATTTGTTCCTCACGCTGGCCTCACTTCACGCTGCGCCTAACTGCACGCCCTGCGGCGCAGTTCCGCCGAGACTTCGGTTATCTCGCGAATGTCGGTGAACTCGTAGTCTTTGGCCAGAACGACGCCCGCGCATAACTTCATCAACGGAGCATGCTGCTCAGTGCCATCCGCATCTTTCACGACGATGTAACCGCGCTCGCGTTCTTTGAAGGAGTAATGCGATCCGATCTCCTGATTGAAGCGCTGCATTACGGCTTCCGCCAGAGCCGCTGCTTTGTCCTGCGTGGTGATCAGGATGAAATCGTCGCCGCCAATGTGGCCGATGAAATCATCGGGGCCGCCCAGTTTGTCGTCGACCTCACCCAACAGCAGGGCGGTAAAGCGCAGCACCTCATCGCCTGCCACAAAACCGGACACATCCGTGAAAGAGTCGAAGTCGCTAATCCCGATGTACAACAGCCCCCAGTCCCTGCGGCGCATCAGGCTGCGCAGTTGTTCCTCGATCATCTTGCCGCTCGACAGGCCGGTCGTGGGACTGGTCAGGTTCTCGCGTTCGGCGCGGCGCATCGCCCCCTGCACTCGCAGGCGCAGCTCTTCAATGTCGAAGGGCTTGGTGATGTAATCGTCCGCGCCCAATTCCAGACCGGCGATGCGATCGCTGCGCTCGTCCTTCTGGGTCAGGAAGATGATCGGCACGTGGCTGGTCCGCAGAGCGCGGCGCAGCCGGGTGCAGACTTCATAGCCGTCGATGTCCGGCAGCATGATATCCAGCACGATCACGTTGGGCAGCTGCTGGCGCGTGCGCTCCAAAGCGTCATTGCCGCGCCCAGCCACCGCGACTTCATAGCCCTGCGCGCTGAAGTAAATCTTCAGCATGTTGGAAATATCGGTGTCATCTTCCACAACCAGGATGCGGCCTTTAGTCATGCGTCACCTCGCGATAGATGAAGTACTTAGATTACAGCCGGGGCCTGCCGCGCGCCGCCTTGAGCCGAATGCGCTCAATTTCCGTCTCCGGCACGGCGTGTTCGAACGAACGAAATCCAGCCAGCTTGAAACCATGCTGCCGGGCAATGCCTGCAATCTCCTTGACTTGTGCCACGGTGAGATCCTTGCCCAGCGTGTAACTCTCATAACGGCCCTCCAGGGCCAGCGCGATCGTTTCGGCCATGCAGGCATAGCACGTCTTGGGTGGAAAGCCAAAATCAAAATTAAAGCTGGCCTGCGGACCCGGAATTTCCACTAAGCCGCCTTCAAACACGAAAACGTCATCGCGCTGCTTCGGCCACTGCTCTACTTACGTCGCGCGGACGGGCGACATCACACACGACCGCGCCCGACTTCAAATGCTGCGGCTGAACGATTGCTTCCACAGCCGAGGTTACCGTCAGCACCAGATCAGCCTGGCGCAGCAGGTTGAGATCATTGGTGACCGAGACTTTTGCGCCGGCTTTCTCACACCGCGCTTTGACCTCGGCCAGCCGATCGAAGCGTTTCCCGATCAAGACGACCTGCGGCACATCTTCCGCCAGCAATTCGGCCGCTACCGCCCCGATGGCGCCTGTGGCGCCGACTACGGCCAGGGTCGCACCGGGCAGATCAATCGCCATGATCTCGGCTGCTTTTTTCATCGCCTCGACCGCGCTGGCCACCGTATAACTGTCGCCTGTCGTCACCGGCACATTCACGCTGCGGCTGATCGTGATGCCGGCATCGCCCACTACGGACGTGTAAGCGCCCAACCCCACCAGCCTGGCGCCCAGCCGTTCGGCCAGATGCGCCGTCGCGATGACCTTCCGATAGACCGTCCCGGGCGGCAGCGTCATCATGCGCTGCGGGGTATAGGGGCACGCCACGAACCAGCCTTCGACCTCCTTGCCCGTCGCCTCCGACCGCACCCCTGTGATGTGCGAAATATACAGCGGCGGAAAGAACCGCGACAGAAAATTGATGGCCGGAACCGGCAGGACCCTCCCCAGCAATGGGAACTTCCGTTTCACATCCCGCTTGGGATCGAGTGGGTGAATGATGAACGCAAAATTGTCCAAAGAGCAAATCCACTTGTACTAATTGTAAGACCAGGCTGTCAATCCGTCGTTACGACTACGTTACGGTTTGATTAGATCTCGTTTCAAAACCCGTTAGCGTGCAGCCCTAAACGCGATTGAGCAGGCATCCAGATGCCTGCTCGACGGTTTGGGGCAGATCCTAGTGATAGTGGGGCGGGTGCAGCTCAGCGCCGTCAGGCAGCTGCCAGTGATCGCTTTCGGCGTAGGTCACATTGTGCGTCAGCACCTTTTCCGCGCGCGAACCAACCAGGATGACGTCCGATTCGATGGTGCGCGCCGGAAACACGGTGAGACCTGACCCCAGACGGCAGTTGTGCCCCACGCAACCGCCAATCACCGGCAGATTGATCTCGACCAGTTGATCCTGGTAGAAGGTCTTGATCGGTCTGGGCAGCAGACTGAAGTCAGTAAAAGTAGAGCCGGCACCGATGAACGAGTCGCGGCCCACCACGCACATTTGCAGGCAGGTATTCTGGGCCACCATCGAATTCTCCATCAGCGTCGTCATAAACAACGAGGCGCGAAACGGCAGGAAGCTGCCATCCCCCACCACACTGAGCATCACCTGACACCCTTGCCCAATTGAAACATTGCTCCCGATGATGCTGTTGTCAATCACCGCGCCCGGGCCGATAAAGACATTGTCGCCAATGGTTGCCGGGCCGCGGATGACCGCGGAGGGATCGATTCGCACATCCTTGCCCAGTTTCACTACCTGCGAATGTGACAACACATTGTTACGCTCAATCAGCGCGCGCCAGATCAACTTGACCTTGGGCATGGCACGCTCCATCCGCTTCTCGAAGCGTGCCCCTTCGGCAAACACCCCGAAAGTCGTGTTGGCCAGAAAAATGTGAATCCAATGCTCGATCGACAAAAAAGCCCGGCGCGGCACCTGGTACGTCAAGTCACCTTGACTGGGAGCCATGTATTTGGGAACGTTGTAATAGCCGATCTCTTGAGACAACGTATCGACGACCAGCGGCCGCACTTTGGTGTCGCGGCCACGGGGAAAGTACCACAGATCAGCTACCAGCAACTTGCCCTCAGTGAAATTCTTGTCGGGCCGGATACCGCTCTGCAGCGGCAAGGCATGGGTCCTGATCGCTGGATCATCAGATGAGAACGCCACCCGGCAGGCCTTACCCAGCCGGCGCGCTCGCCGGAGGAAATGATCGATGAAGGCCTGATCGAAAAACAGATTATCCCGGTAGACGATCGTCTCCACCTGATCGTCGGGCACCTCTTCAACTGAATCGATTTCGCGTTCCTCGCGCGAATAGGGCGCCAGTACGTCGCGCTGATACAGCCACAGACGCTTGTTCAAGATGCGCAGTTCGCGGGCTTCTTCGTTGAAGGGGGCCAGCTTGCGCGTGTCTCGCATGACCAGGCGGCGCAGGGTGCGTTGCTCTTTGACTGGCATAGGCGATGGGAGAAATAAAGCGGGGCTGACGTCGGAGGAGTGGACAAAGGAAACTGCTTCACCGTTTCTCTCGATAACACTCCTTGTCGCCTGCTGGGGTGAGCCGCGCCGCCGCCTTCTTCCCAACCTCCCTTTCAATCCAGAGGGCGTTTGTTGATAATAATGGTGCACGTGGCATCGCCTTTGGCGATGCAACCGACTTCTTCCACATGAAAACTCTTGCCGCTGCTGACCCAGTACAAGCCTTCCTGCAGAATGCCCACGGCCAGGTGGCAACAGGGCTCCTCGGTGCGGCGCTTCCAGCACACCGGACAGCGATCGATGATCCAGATGTAATGCTCCTCATCTTCGCTCAGCCGCACGATTTGATCACTGAATTTGTTGAACGTTTCGGCAAAGACCTCAAAGCCGACCTTCAACTTCATACCCAGCGGCAGCAAACGGAACGCCAGGTCGGCAATCCCCAGGACCGGGCCGAATTCCTTGATGCCATATTTGAAGCAGGCCCGTCCGGCGCGCAGTGCCAGTCCGCGAGCACCGCGCGGACCATACATATCGTCCAGAGCCTGCTGGATGGCGCCGACTTCGTCGAAGCTGAACTGGCGATCAAAATTGTTGGGCGGATAACTGTTAACCAGGGTTTTTAAGCGCGCCAGATTCAGGATGGCATTGACCCCGTTGCGCCCCATGACCTCTTCCATCGCCAGTAAAACAATCCGGCCCATCTTGTTGGGATAGTAGTACTGCCGATCGATAGCCGCAACTGAAGTATCCATAGCGTCCTAAGGCAGTCACGCCGACAAGAAGCTGCGCACCGTCGCGTTGAATTCTTCCGGTTCATCCAGCATGGCGAAATGGCGCGAGTGGCGGAGCGTCACCGTGCGTGCGTCTGGCACATACTTATCCAGCAGTTCCAGCTGGCGGGGATCGACGATGTTGTCATGTTGGCCGTAGATTCCCAGAACCGGTATAGTCAACGCCCCCAAATCCGGCGTGAGATCGGTCCGGCGCAGATCGCCGATGCTGCGAAAAAAAGACTCCATACTGGTCTTATCCACGTCATGCAGCAGCATCTTGCGCACCCGTTCTGTGTCACGGGCCGTATTGATGCGGACCAGGGTGTTGACAATCATATGCGTGGCCGTGGGCAGCCTTTGGGCCAGCTGCACCCAGTCAAGGCCCGGCTAAGCGCAGAAAGAAATTGAGCGATTTGCCTTCAATGGGTGATCCCACCACGCCGACCTTGGCTGCACGCTGCGGATAGGTCAAGGCAAAAGAGAGAGCGACAGTGCCCCCCATGGAGTGACCCAGGATCGGCGCGCGCTCTATCCCCAGAATCTCCATGAACTGATCGACCATCTGGGCGTAGGATTCAACCTTAAAGGGCGGAGTGTTGGTCTTGCCGGAATCGCCAAAGCCCCAGAAGTCCAGGGCATAGACCCTGTACCGCCCGTTCTCGGCGAGATCGATCATCGAGTCCTGCCACACGCCCCAGGAATTTATCCAGCCGTGCAGCAACATCACTGGGCGTCCGCGACCGTATGCTTCGTAATGGACAACGCCTTGTGTTGTGACGATCGAACTCATCCTACATCACTCGCCACAGGACTATCACGGCTCCTACCCCTTAGTTAGCGCCCTCTTGATCCATCGTCTCCAGGATTGAGTACAACAGTTCCAGGAGCACGCCCTTGACCATATCCTTGTCGTTGGCGACACACGGCAGCACTTTGATATCTTTGCTGATCTTGAGCGCAATGCGCAAATCGTCCGGCGACCACGCATCCTCATGATCTTGCTTGTTGGCGGCAATCACATACGGCGTTTCGGCATACCCCCGGAAGGTATCCAGGATCCCGCGTGCTTCGCGGAAGGTTTCGGGGCGCGAACTGTCCACAATGACAATGAACCCCAGCATGCCTTCAGACAAGATTTCCCACATGAAGTCAAAGCGCTTCTGGCCTGGCGTGCCAAAGAGATACAGCACCAATTCCTCGTCCACCGTGATGCGGCCAAAGTCCATCGCCACGGTCGTAACATCCTTGATGCGCTCGGCTTCCGATGTGATCTTCCGTTCGGTTGACACCACATCGATCTCGCTGATGGTGCGGATGAATTCAGTCTTGCCCGCTGCGAACGGCCCTGTCACAACCATTTTGACTGTCTGCATGTTTACCGCCAATGCTCCAAGAAATGAAGATGAGTCGCTCGTAAGGTTACCGATTGAAGAAATTGATCAGCTTGTTAACAACTGAACGCTTCTGTTCGGTGCTGGCGAAACCTTTGGGAGGTGCCGCCCGACCCCCGGCCACAGCTGCCGTGACCGGCAGCGCGGCCGGCTGAATCACTTCCACCAGGCCCGCCTGCAGCATGGCATACACAATCTTGCGAATTTGCAGATCGCTCATGCTGTTAGCCTGCGCGATTTGCCGTATGGTATTCTTGGGGTTGATGTACGACACGACCCGCCACTCGTCAACACTCAAATTGACGTTGCGCAGCTTGGTATCGGGTCGATCGGTGAAGCGCAGGGTCACTTCGAGGCTGGGAATCTCCTCCTGCAGCTTCTCTGACTCCTTCAGGCGGCGCGTCCCTTCCATGATAATGCTGTCGAGATTGATCGGCGGCTCGGCCCATAGGCGGTCTTCTGGCAGCACGTTTGGCTCGAAGCGGAACTGGCCATCGGTCAGCGCAAACATCCGATCCATCACGTCTTTGACATTGTTGCGCACCATCTGATCGAGTTCCGTCTTGGTCAACAAACCGGCCTGCACCAGCATGTTGGCCAGATCGCGGTCGGACTTATTGGTGGGAATCTTCTTGCCCTGCTCTGGCGTAATCTTGCTGACCTTGACCAGCAGGCCCACGAGACGGCCATCCAGCGCGTCCGTTTGCGCAAACACCAATTTGCCCTCACGAAACGACGCTCGTGCCGCCGAATTCCTGCCATCGATCGCCAGCGTGCCGGTTTTGCGCGCCAGATGGACCAGGTTCAGCAATTGCGTGAGACTAAAATCGTGTAAATTACCCTTCAGTGCCATAGGCTCCGCCTTCAGATAGCCTGTTAACGTAATAAGTCAGGGGCAAATAGACAGCAGGCAGGCCCAACCCACAGCCGCCAGCAATGGATCGGCCTGCCATTCATGGCGGTGAGCACCGCTCTGTCACATGTGCGCGTCGATTATACCTTTACTGCTATGGCAAGTCAATCAAACCTGCGTATTATAGGCTCTCTGCGTATGCTATAATCGCCACGATTCTTCTAATCCATGGAGCATGAACATGAAAGCATTATCGCGGCGATCAATCCTGGCAGTGTTCCTGCTGTCAATTTTGGCGCTCCTGCCGGCCTGCAGCAGCAACCCGGCCCTGCCCACTGCCCTGTCAGCCAGCCCGACAGCACGCGCGATCATCAAACCAACCGATAAACCTACCATCCCGATCGTTTCACCCACCCCAACCGTGCCGCCTGCGTCGCCCACGCCCACACCGGATATACGCCTCATCGATCTGACCGCGCTCCGACGTCAATCCCTTGACCGGCGAAAAGGTGAGCGATCCGGCTGTCCTTAACCGCCGCCCCCTGGCAATCAAGATCGGAGATTCATGGGAAGCCGGTGTGAGGCCGCAGGCTGGTGCCAGCTACGCCGATTGGGTCATCGAGCACGAATCCGAGGGCGGCATTACCACGCTGGACGGCGATCTTTTACGGTAACACACCCGATTGGGTTGGCGGCACCCGATCGTGCCGCATCATCGACAATGAAATCCCTGCCATCTTCAAGTCGCTGCTGGCCTGTTCGGGCATGTCGGGCGGTACGCGTGAGTTCTACCTCAAACCTAGCGACTTCAATCAAGAAAAACGCTTCTTCACACCTGACTTCGGCGACTACACGCCCATGTTCTATCGCAGCGGCAGTGCCCCGATACCGCACAACCTGATGGTGGTCTCCCGCCGAAATCTGGAAAGAAGCCGACAAGCGCGGCTCCAACAGCAAGCCTGATCTCAGCGGCCTCACCTTCTCTACTGAACCGCTCTCGCCCGGCCGCCCCACCAGCGAGATCAAATTGAAATACGGCTCAGAGACTGAGACCTGGAAGTACGATCCCGAAGCCGCCACGTGCAGCCCGATCAAAGGCTGCTGGTTGCGCTGGAGCGCGGGTGTGCCGCACACCGATGCCTTGAACGGTCAGCAACTCAGCGCCGCCAATGTGATCGTCGCCTATGCCAATCACGTGGAAGACCAGCGCTATCTGGAAGAGGATTACGGAGCGTTCAAAGCCTTTGGTCTGCAAATCCAGCTCTGGAATGAAGGCCCTGTGCGCATCTTCCGCGACGGCCAGGAATTTGGCGGCAAATGGGTCCGCGTCAATCGCGGCGACATGTTAACGTTCGTCGATCCGAACGGCGACCCGATTCCATTGAAACCCGGCCAGACGTGGGTGGAAGTCGTGAACCTGGGGACACCGCTTGAGACACAGTAGCCCAATCAAAGAAACCGGGTTTCTGCAATTTCCACGCGCTGCAACACAAATTGGAGAAACCCTGTTTCTAGACTCCTGCTCCCTGATGGTAGATTAACACAACCTCACGTTGCAGTGTGTTGCAGAGTCGTTACAGATCGATAAAAAGACCCTTCGGGTTTCCGCGAAGCGCCCGAAGGGTCTTGCGTGCTACAGCCCTCGTATGACTTCCAGCCCGCCCATGTACGGTCTCAGCACCTCGGGCACGACAAGGCTGCCATCGGCCTGCTGATAATTCTCCATGACGGCGATCACCACGCGCGGCAGCGCCAGGCCCGAGCCGTTGAGCGTGTGAACGTACTCGGCCTTGGCGCCCTTTTCCCGGCGGAACTTGATGTTGGCCCGCCGCGCCTGGAAATCCTTGAAGTTGCTGCACGACGACACTTCCAGCCACTCGCCGCAGCCCGGCGCCCACATTTCGACGTCGTATTTCACCGCCGCCGTAAACGAGAGATCGCCGGTGCACATCTGCACGATGCGATGGGGAATCTTCAACAACCGGGCGATCTCCTCGGCGTTATCGATCAGCTTTGCCAACTCGTCCATGCTCGTCTCGGGCGTGCAGAACTTGACCATCTCCACCTTGTCGAACTGGTGGCCGCGCTTGATGCCGCGCGTGTCGCGTCCCGCCGACATCTGTTCGCGCCGGAAACAGGCCGTGTAGGCGACGTGGTTAATCGGGAGTTTGTCACCCTCCAGAATCTCGCCCGCGTACATGTTGGTCACGGGCACTTCCGCCGTGGGGATCATCCATAGATCGTCGATCTGATCGTAGTATTGATTCTCGGCGAACTTGGGCAGCTGCCCCGTCCCGATCAGCACTTCGCGCTTCACGAGATACGGCGGATACACTTCGGTGTACCCTTGCCCGATGTGCACGTCGAGCATGAAGCTGATCAGCGCGCGCTGCAGTTTCGCGCCCGCGCCGATGAGCATGTAGAAGCGCGTGCCGCTGACTTTGACGCCGCGCTCAAAGTCGATGATGCCCAGCGCCGTGCCCAGGTCCCAGTGCGGCTGCGGCTCAAAGCCAAAGTGCTGAGCCGTCTGCGGCTCGCCCTCGACGCGCGTCACGATATTTTCGCTGTCGTCCTTGCCGACCGGCACCGACGGATCGGGCAAGTTTGGCACACGCAGCATCAGATCGTTCAGGCGCGTTTCTACCTCATTGACTTCGGCGTCCAGCGCGGTGATGCGATCGCCTACCGCGCGCATCTCGGCTTTCTTCGCCTCGCGCTCTTCAACGTCTTTCATTTTCCCGATCTCTTTTGACACGACGTTGCGCTGCTGCTTCAATTGCTCCACTTCCTGCAGCAGAGCTCGGCGCTTTTTGTCGAGATCGAGAATTTCGTCGATGGGCGCGTCGGCGTACAATTTCGCCATCGCGTCCTTGACTTCGTCGGCATGTTCACGAATGGTGGTCAGGTCTAACATGGTATTCTCCTGTTCTATGAAGAAAGACAAGAAGAAGGGAGGAAGGGAAGACACGAAGACTATTACTTGAGATCATCCAGTCTTCTTGTCCTCTTGTCTTCTGGTCATCTTGTCACGCTAACAATCCTGCTTCTCGCAACACTCTCTCCAACTCCGCGCGCTGATTCTCGCCCAGCGGCAGCAGCGGCAAACGCGGCCAGCCGCCGTGATAGCCGACGCGAAGCGTGTCCATGGCGGCCTTCAAGCCTGGCACGCCGAACTGTGCCGTCACCGCGCGCGCCACCGGCAGCAGGCGCAGATGCAGGTCGCCCGCTTCAGCGACCTTGCCCTCCTGGAACAACTCGTAAATCCGCACGCACTCATTTGGCGCGATGTTGCTCACCGCCAGTATGCCGCCCGCCACCCCGAACGCGAGTGACGGCAGCATCGCTCCATAGTTGCCGCTGAACACCGCAAAACTCGGCAGAGGACGCTGAACGAAGGCCGGGCGCAGCGAAACCGCAGCGCAAAGCGTTCGACTCCGCTGTGCTCCGCTCAGGATGCTTGCCTCCTGCTTCCTGCATCTTGCTTCCTGCATCTTGCTTCTTGCCTCGTGTCAGCCTCACCGTCTCCGCCATTTGATTGATGTCCCCTGCGCTATCCTTGATCCCCGCCACATTCGGGTGCTGCGCGATCTCCGCCACAATCGACGAGGCCACGTTGAGGCCGGTGTTTGCCGGGACATTGTAGATCATCACCGGGATCGGGGATTGATCCGCGACCGTGAAATAGTGCTTCTTCAACGCTTCGCCCGTCATGCTGTTCTTGTAGTAGAACGGTGTCACGATCAAAGCCGCATCACAACCAGCATCCGCGGCACGCTTTGTCATATTGAGCGTCGCCGCCGTCGAGAGTTGCCCTGTCCCGGCAATCACGACCTTGCCCGGCGCGGCCGCCTGTCTGACGGTCGCAAAGACCTGCGCGGCCTCGTCGGGCGTGACGTGCACCGCCTCGCTATTCGTGCCGAGTGCGACGTACCCGGTCAGGCCCGTGGCGTTCAGCTGCTCGACGTTCGAGCGCAGCGCCCCCAGATCGAGCGCGCCGTCGGCTGTGAACGGCGTGGGAAGTGGCGGAAATATTCCCTTCAACATATCTCTCCTTCTTGAGACGAGGTGACACAGTGACCTGGTGACACACTCGCACCCCGCCCAGCGCGCCTCCGCCGCACAGCGGCGGACAAGGCGTGCGCTGCAAGTGCAGGTGAGGTGATCTCGCTAAATGAGGTCACCCGTCATCCCTTCACGCGCAGCGTGTCCTCTTGTCATGAAACCGAATCCTCATTACCAAGAATGCTGCCAACAACAAAACGACCCCTCGCCTAGACTAGGACGAGGGGCCTCGTGGTGCCACCTAGATTTGTCACGTAGTAACGATTTTGCGAAGCATCGTTACTACCGACCTCATTCCTGCTCGCTAACGGGAGCGCCGCTCGACTCGAGAGGTGGATTTCAGTTCAACCGTCTGTCGCCTCGCAGCGCCCGGCGACTCTCTGGAAGTCCGACTGAACTTACTCTTCTCTGTCAACGTCGATGGCGAGATTATATGCACGAGAAAGATCATGTCAAGCGCTTATTTCATCTCCGGACCATCATCCGCTGCCAATGCAAAATCGATTGCTTGCTCCAACGTCATCGCGCGACCTTCGGCCCAGGCGGCATCGAAAGCCGCTGCATCAAGCAAACCTTGTGTCTGCGTCACATAATGCTCATAAAGTGCAGAGTGTCCCGGCGCAAGTTGAAAATGAGACGCCTCGCCTAGAACTTGAGTTGCGCCGAACAATCGGGTGGCATGCGCTGGTTGATCTTGCATCACGGCGACGGCAGCCAAGCCCAACATGACATAGTTCGTGCCTAGGCTGTCGCTCATAGCCTGAAAGCACGGCAGACTCTCTCTAAACATTGCTTGAGATTGCTCGGCTTGGCCTTGCATCAGCGCGACAAGCCCCAGGTGCATCAATGACCAGGCTGCATTCCACTCGTCTCTCAGTTCTCGATTCAGGGTCAAACTCTCAGCCAATAACTGCGTTGCACATTCATAGTCGCCGAGGAACAGACGGATGCGTCCAACGTTAAGCAGTGAACCCGCAATAGCCGGGCTGTTGGCGGCTTCTCGCCGCAATACCAGTCCTTCTTCAAAGAAGGTCTTTGCGCGTTCATAATTACCTTGCATCTCGGCAGCCATGCCGAGATTGTCCAGCAAAGTGCCGACACTTCGTATATCGCCCAGTTGACGGTATGCCGCCAGATTTTCCTCCGAAAATGACGCCAGTGATTGGTAATCACCCTGAAACAACGCCAGCCAGCCGGCGCCACTCAACACCTCGGCACGTAAAGATGCCGCTTGCGCACGATTCGAGCCTGCAAGCCACTTACGCCCTTCATCCCAGTATCCTCGCAAGAACCAGAACCACCACAGATGACCGGCTAACCGCAGACCCGTTTCTTCCGTATTCTCATGCTGAAGCGACCACTCCAGCGCTGCGCGAAAGTTGTCGTGCTCAACCTCCAGACGATCCAGCCAGATCACTTGCTCCGTGCTGCGGAGATGCAGCTCGGCTTCGCTGGCCGCCTGCAAGAAGAATTCCAGATGGGATTTGCGCACCGAGCGTGCTGCGGCAGACTCTGCCAGCTTTTCGCTGGCATACTGCCGCACTACTTCGTGCATATCGTAGCGGCCCGTGACACCCCGACGAAGCAGCGATTTCTCGATCAAGGCAGACAACAAAGTGGGCGAAGCGCCGGCCACCTGTGCAGCAGCTTCTTCTTGAAATCCACCGCGAAACACAGACAGTCTGGCGGAAACCGCTTCGCTCTGCCTCGGTCAACAGTCTGCCACGAATGTTCAAACGCAGCCCAGACACTGCGATGACGCTCCGGCGCGTCCCTCCATTCGCCGGCCAGGGCTCGCAGGCTCGCTTCGATTTCGACGGCGATTGCGGCGCACGAGCGCCGCCGCACCGAGGCCGCGGCCAGCTCAATCGCCAGGGGCATGCCCTGCACCATGCGGCAGATGCGCGCCACTGCGCCAACTTCGCTGTCCTCCAACACAAACTGTCGCTGCGTTCGTCGGGCGCATTCCGCAAAGTAGCTGCACAGCGTCATACTCGCGCATGGCCGAGGTATCGGCTATCTCGCTAGCGGGATAGCGCAATTCCGCCAGATCGAACAGCCACTCTGCTTGCAGCCGCAGCCGCTCACGCGAGGTGACCAATAACGTCACGCCCGGCGCGTGGCGGGTGATCTCCGACAGCAGCGTGCTTCCTTCAAGGATCTGTTCAATGTTGTCCAGGATCAACAGCAACTCTTTTTCATGCAAATGCGCGAGCAGCTTGTTCCTGCGGTTCGCGTTGGCCCTGCAGCGGCAGATCGAGTGCAGCCATGATGGCTGGCGCCATGAACTCTGCCGAATTGAGCGACGCCAACGAGACGAACGCGGCCCCATCGCCAAATGCGCAGGCCTGTTCGGTTGCTGCGGCCAGCGCCAGGCGCGTCTTGCCGATGCCACCCGGCCCCACAATCGTGACCAGCCTGCACGCTGGATCCTCCAGCAGGGCGCCCAGCTCAGCCAGTTCCTTTTCCCGGCCAATGAATGGGGTGGTCGATGCCGGCAGGCGGCACTTTGCCGCTTGCGGCTTGAGGAGACCCGCCTTGATCTGTTCGCACAAGGCCGTTGTCTCGTGCGTGAGTTCTGCGCCGAGTTCCTCTTTCAGGATACGCTGGCAGGTCTCGTGTTGAGCCAGCGCCGCGCTGCGCTGCCCGCTGAGCGCCAGCGCGCGCATGACCTGTCGATGTGCTTCTTCGCGCCAGGGATCGAGTTCCAATTGACGCCGGGCATAGTGCTGTTCCTGATCATATTCGCCGCGTCGATCGTGATACTCCGCCAGAGCATACAGCGCCTCCAGCACAGCGCGATGCCAGCGCTCGCGCTTCAACAATACCCATTCTTCAAATGCCTCACTGCCGCTTTGCAGGAAGTGCGCCAGGAAGTCACCACGATACAACTCCACCGCCTGGCGTAGGCGGTGGACGCACGACTGGCAGGTTTCAATCCGCCGATGGGCATGCGCTTTGCAGTCAGACAGTAAGCCGGAAAATGCCATCACATCAATGGCATGATCGCTGGTAGGCAGGAACTGGATCCCCTCCGAGGTGTTGCTGATGATGACGGCTGTGGCTTCACGATCGCCGAGCGCCAACCGTAAGTTGGCGAGGGCCTGTCGCAGATTCGTGCGCGCCGTGGAATCCGGCTGATCGGGCCACAACAGGCCGACCAGTTCGTCGCGGCTGTGGGGCCGATCGGCTTCGACGGCGAGGTAAGCCAACAAAGCGCGGACTTTGGTGGACTCGAAGCGAGTCACCGGCCGACCATCGAGCGTCGCCTGAAAGGATCCGAACAAGGTGATTGAGAGTGTGGTCACGCCGCGGCCTCCCCCTGGCGCGCGACAGCGCTGCTTGTATCCGATGACGTGGTATCGTACATCATACACCCGTTTGCCGCTAATGTCATTTGCAAAATAGTTCCTTACGTTTTCCTTACGCTGGGATGTTACGCTATTGGCAGTTGCCCAGCCAGCAACTCGTCGCTCCCCAAACCTATTCCGATTGGAATGCTTTGCAGGTGAATCAAAGACCGACTTACATGGCCTATTTGTTACGGTTGTGGCAAGCCGAGGTTCGGCCGCAACCCGTATGGCATGCTTCGCTGGAAGATCCGCACACCGGCGAGCGTAGGGGGTTTGCGGATCTGAAAAGCCTGTGGGCGTTCTTAGAAGCGCAGATCGCTAACCGCGACCGAAACACAGATGACGACAATCTGGCTGGCTAGCTGAAACCGACGAACCGATCAGGCAAAAAAGTCATTGAACGAGAACAAGTTGACCAAGGGCTCTGCCCTATCGATGCTCGCAACCTTGTTCCGCTGGATTTCTTGTTACAGAGTTGGTCATAAGGAGAATGGTCATCACCTGAGCCGCTGGTGTTGTAACAACAAGTCGATTGCAGTCCAATCTTCCCTACGGTGGAAATAGACTGTCAAGATGCCGTCTATACTCCCCCGCAGGGTGAAAAGGCTGCAAATTCTGCCAGGGAAATAGACTGTAAAAACGCAGCCTACTTGTTGTTGTGCGGCTACATTGCAATCGCGGCGACCCGCCAAACACAATGGTTCCCAAAGAGCCGCATCCCCGCGTAGAGGGCGTAAGCCTATCCGGGGCAATGGCACGGCAACGGGAGAACCTATATCATGGTCAACGACCGGCGTATCTTCTACGACACAGAAGCGCGTGGCTCGCAACGCGATAATGTGTGAGCACGGAATATCAACGGCTAACTTGTACCATAAAGTTAACCCTGAATACTACTTTGTCAGTTTGACGTTTTCGGCGCTTTCCGCAGAACAAACCGCTGGTTTTACAGCCTATAATTCGGAGTGACAAAGGTAGTGTTAACGAGTATATCTGGGAGGTAACCTATGATTCCGCGTGTTATGACAGATGCCATCATGCCGACAGCCCGGGAGTTGAACGAAAGGTTCGGGACGATGGGCGCCCACCTTGAGCGGGCAGCTGAGACTTAATTACTTCAGCGGCACGGCCGAGTTCTATGAGGCAGAAATCCGTGGAGCATTCATCGACGCCCTCGGACAGGAGGAAGGGGAAGTCTGGGCGCGCGAATTTGTTATGCTGCTGCGTGACGACTTCGCTGTGCTGCAAAGACCCGAACAGTCAGGAGACATAGGGGTAGTAGTTCCCTGGCGGTTGCTGGTTCAGCCAGCACGGCCAGAGATTCTTTCTCCGATGCTGTTGACCGAGTTCGGCATTGGGCCGAACATGACGCCAGTGACAACGCGAGCAGTGATGACGCAGCGATTTCATAATGTGCCCGCCAGCGTGCTAGACGAACAGAACCTGGAAAAGCTTAGTCAGATCGCTATGTTCGGCATGTTGCGAAGCCTATCTGGTAGGTGGAAGGAAACTTTGGACGATATCGATAGTGCCTTCACGGTCACGATCAAGTCAGGCGGTGGTCCGACAGGCACGGTGCCGAGCGGTAGTGTCGTCGTCGACGTAGCAAACCAGGCATTGGCTTGTCTCAGTAACGCGCGTATCACGTTACATTGGTGGGGCACCTGAAATCTGCTTTGATGAGCGATGCGGCAGACTCATCGCGCAAGCACTGGTGGGTGGCGGGTCAGGGACAATTTTGAGCGCGTTAGCAACACTGGCGGGAGGAGGGACATTAACCCTAACAGCAGTGAAGGGTGCTGTGGCAGCGGCTGGCGGGGTATTGGGTGTCGTGGTAGCTGGGGCCGCACTCTACACCGGGATCTCGATGCAGGCGAACATAACTTCGCGCGGTGTGTGCCTCCAAGCGCTTTGGCCGATCACTGGCGGGCTCGTGTGGTGGGCAGCGGGTATCCCATAACCTTTCAACGTAGAGTGGTGGCTTAACAAATGCACGAAGTAGACCATTAACTCGGCCATTTGCGTCAAGGACGATGTCGGCACCGTACCTTGTTGTTGTGACCGTATTCCATCCGCATCTTGTCTGATGGCATATGTAGAACGTATGGCGGGGTTGGTTGCATAATCGACGGCAGTTTCACTCTGTAGCCGCCGCCCAACAACAGCTCCAGCTCGACTGCCTATCGCCGCGATTTGCAACCACCCCTTGACAGCAAAGGCTTTGGTAAGTGTGTCTCAGCCTGTGCTGGCCCGGCAACAGCTTACACCGGAGGCGTTAGGCAGCAGATGAATTAGTGAATTTTGAATAAGCAATGTCCGCTCACGAAACCAGCGGCCCATGACCCAGGCTCCCCGCAAGGCCACGATCCACGCACCGACTGACGCCGTCTGGTAAGTGATTGGCGACCTCGGCGCGGCTTGCCAGTACCTTGTCATGGTCATCGACTGTACGGTTGAGGGCCATGGGATCGGCTCGTTGCACGCCTCACTAACGCTGATGGCACTACAATTGTCGAGCGCCTCGAAGCGTTGGACGAGGTTGACTGTTTAAGCGCCGTGCGCAACTGCCCAAAAGTCGATTGATTCTTGTCTATCGCCGCGTGGCGGATGGGTATAAGGTGGGAGCGCAAATTCTTATCGATCTCTCTTACGCGGTCGAGAATGGAGAGCGTCCTCCCCCGAGAGCGCAATCAGTTTGACAAAGGAGGGTGGTCATGACCGGAGCCACACAGCCTGGAGGTGAACTCGGCATGATGCAAGTTCATACATCGCAACCGGCATGGACACAGCCAGACTGGTTTAGGCAAGCGAGCGCCTGGATTCATGCCGAGTTAGAACAACGAGGCATCACGGTCATAGGTTCGATTGAACAGCCGCATGTGCGCCCCTGGTCCACAGTGCTGCGCGCTATAACATCCGCAGGCAACATCTACTTCAAGGCGACGGCATCGATGCTCATGCACGAGCCGGCATTGACCCAGGCGTTGTCACGCTGGCAGCCTACCTGTACACCCACGCTGCTGGCGGTGGACTTGCAGCGCGGGTGGGTGTTGATGGCGGACGGGGGCACGCGGCTGCGCGAGATCCTCACTGCCGATCGAGATATTCGGCATTGGGAGAAGTTGCTGCCGATCTACGCCGAAGTGCAAATCGAATTGGCAGGTCGCCTTCAAGTAATGCTGGAGGCTGGGTGTACCCAATCGCCGGCTGGTGACGCTGCCCGCACAGTACGAGCAGCTACTGGCTGACAGGAGCGTTCTACTGATCGATCAGCCGGGGGGCCTTACTCTTGCCGAGTATCAACGTCTGTGTAATCTTCAATTACACTTTACGGCGCTGTGTGAAACAGCTCGCCGGCTATCAGATTCCGGAGTCCATTAATCATGGTGACTTCCACGACGGTAATGTCTTTTTCAACAATGGCCGCTATGTCTTCTTTGACTGGGGCGTACAGCGGATAACGCACCCCTTCTTCTCTTTACGTACCGTGTTCGTGAGTGTTGAAAATACTCTGCAGGTGGTTGAGACTGCTCCGGAATTCGAACGGCTGCGCGATGCCTATTTGGAACCTTGGACACGCTATGCGTCTCGCGAACATCTGCTGGCGGCCTACCAGCTGGCGCAGGGTCTGTCGCCGATTAGCTCGGCGCTGGGCTGGTATCGCGTCATGTTCCAGCCTGGACGAGCCGCTTAGGAACGATTATACCGAGGCCATACCGAGTTTGTTCCAAGAGTTTCTCAGCAGTGAGGCGCAGACCTTTGAATCAGATGCTGCCCAACAATGGCAGGCAGTCGCGTGAAGCGATGATTGCTGAGCGATGCCTAGCGCGCTAACCAGCCACCTCAATAGTGAAGTGCTCTCTCAGCTAACCAAGAATCGAGGTACAAAATGGAAATGCGCCAAGGTTACGCAGCAATCAACGGAACACAGCTCATTTCCAGCTGGCTGGATCAGGGCACCCGATGGTGTTCCTTCACGGATTCGCCGGGGATAGCCGTCTTTTTGACGATCAATTTGAGGCTTTCGCTCAGCGCGCCAAGTCATTCGCTACGACTTGCGCGGCTTTGGAAAATCCGACCTGCCTACTTTCGAGCCGTATAGCCACTATGATGATCTGAAAGCCCTGCTGGAGCATCCTGGGAATTGCGCGTGCCGATCTGATCGGTCAGTCGATGGTGGTGCTATCGCAATCGACCTTGCACTGGCACATCCCGATATGACTCGCGCCCTCATTCTCCTCGATTCAACGCTTCGCGATTTGAATATTCACCTGAGTTCCAAGCGTGTTCAGTGTTCCTGGCTTCGCAGGCGCGTGAGCCGCGTGGAGACGGCAAAAGCGCTCTTACTCGATACGCCGTTGCTCGAATCGGCTCGAGCGAATCCAGATGTGGCGAGGCGTTGTGGCAGGTCTTTTCGGAGTATTCGGGATGGCACTCTGTCAACGAGGATCCCGAGGCTGAACTTGAGCCCCCGGCTATTCAGCAACTGGAACAGATCCGTACGCCAACGCTCATCATCACGGGTAGACGCACGGGACGGATTTGCGTGCCATTGGCGACCTCTTGCAAGCGCGATCCCGAACGCACGCGCAATCATTCTGGATGGAGTCGGCCATGTCCCCAACATGGAGGATCCCCAGACTGTAAATGAAATCGTATTTGATTTTCTTGCCAGTCTTCACAAGAGACGAGTCGCAACAGAGGTAAAAGCCAACTCGCCTATGCCGTTGCCCAGCTCCGCCCTCATCATCGGGCAGCGTGTTCGAGACGATTCCACACTCAGCGCTCGCGATTCGCCGCCTGCCTCAATTGCCCGCAGCCCGCGTGAATGTCGATGCCGCGCCGCACGCGCAGCGAATTGGGAAGGCGCGCTTCGTCGAGGATGGCGCGAAAGGCGGCGATGCGCTCGCGCGTGGAGGCTGCGCCGTCGTAGCCGTGGGTGGGGTTGAGCGGGATCAGGTTGACGTGGCACAGCAGGCCCTTAAGCAGCTGCGCCAGCGCGCGGGCCTGCGCCGGCGTATCGTTAACGCCTTTGATCATGGCCCACTCAAAACTGATGCGGCGGCGCGTGGTCTCCGTGTAGGCGCGGCAGGCCGGGATCAACACCTCGAGCGGATAGCGCTTGTTGATGGGCAGCATGGAGGCGCGCAGCTCGTTGGTGGCCGCGTGCAGCGACACCGCCAGGTTCACCTGCGAGCGTTCCTGTGCGAAGCGCTCGATCATCGGCACGAGGCCGACGGTGCTGACCGTGATGCGCCGCGCGCCAAAGTTGTACCCGATCGGATCGCTCAGCCGCTTGAGCGCGTCGAGCAGGGCGGTGTAGTTGGCGAACGGCTCGCCCATGCCCATCAGCACGATGTTGGTTATTTGGTGCTGGGAGGCGGGCTGCTTCGCGTGGAGGCTGGCCGTGCGCAACTCGCGCTCAAAAAACAGCACCTGCTCCACGATCTCGCCGGAGGTCAGGTTGCGTTGAAAGCCGCCTTGCCCGGTGGCGCAAAACGTGCAGCCCATGGCGCAGCCCGCCTGTGTGGACACACACACCGTGTTGCGCGTGTCATATTCCATCAGCACCGTTTCGATCTGCGCTCGATCGGGCAGCGTAAAGAGTATCTTGCGCGTCCAGCCGTCCGACGACAGCAGATCGATCCTGGGGGTCAGCCGCCCGAGCGGATAGGCCGCGCCCAAACGATCGCGCAGCGGTTGGGGCAGATTCGTCATCGCGTCGCAGGCGGCCGCCAACTGCACGTACAGCCATTCCCAGATCTGCTTCGCGCGAAAGACCGGCTCGCCCCACTCGGTCAAAGTGGCTTGAAGTTCAGCGAGGGTTAGATCGTATAACGAGCGCACCAGTTTGGTCATTCATGTCATTGTTCATTGCTAATTGCCAATGGTTCTTGAGGTCCGTAACATCGTCAAACACCCAGTCGGGTTGATAATCACTGGCGGCCAGTTGTTCGCGCGTGGTCACGCCGCTCAACACCAGCGCCGATTTCAAGTTCAAGCGCACGGCGCCCAGAATGTCCGTCTCCAGCCGATCGCCCAGCACCAGCGTTTGCGCCGGCACGGCCTGCATGCGCTTGAGCGCCGTTTCGTAGAGATAGGGCTCAGGCTTGCCCATGACGATGGGTTTGACGCCGCTTCCGGTCTCGATCGCAGCCAGGATCGCTCCCGCGCCGGGGATGATCCCTTCGCTCGACGGGAAGGTGCGATCGCCGTTGGTGCCGATAAACGCCGCCCCCGCGCGGATGTTCAGCGCCGCGCGCTTGAGGTGATCGTACGTCAAATTCCAGTCGATGCCGACCACGACGGCGGCCACCCGATCGTCGGCGATCTCAAAGCCGCTCTGCACGAGCGGCACCCGCAGGCCTTCCATGCCCACCACGTAGAGACGCGCGCCTGCCGGCAAAGTGTCCGCCAGATAATCGGCGGTGGCGATGGACGAGGTCACGATCTCTTCGGGGTGGACCACGACTCCCCAGCCTTGCAGCCGTTCGGCCAGTTTTTCCGGCAGCGTCGAGGCGTTATTGGTCGCGCACACAAAGCGGATGTCATGCTGGCGCAGAAATTGAAAAAACTCTGCCAGGCCGGGCAGGGGCTTACGTCCGCGCCACAGCACACCGTCCATGTCCGTGATCAAATAGCGGAATGCGGATAAAGCAGGATAGGTCGTCGTCATATCCATCAAGTCTCACCTGAATTTTGCGTGTTGATTCATCAGCGGCAGCCGCGCCGGGGCTCACGTTAGGAGCGTATCGCGGCGCCCTGACAGTGGCTGAATTGTACTCGTCGGCGGCCTGGCTGTCGATGACGGCCTCAGACAGCCCTGCCAGTCGCAGCGCACATCCCGCAAGACATCTTTCTGGCATGCGCGTCGCCAGCTGATCGGGCGGGTTTAATTCGTCGCCGGGTTCTGCCGAGGCCCGCTGGCCGATCAGGGTGATAGCCGGTCGAGATACGCTTTGAGATCGCGCCCCAGCGGCGTCAGCTCACCGCTGTTTGCGTCGGACAGGTTGCCGGCGGGATAGATTTCGTCGGCCAGACTGTACCAGCACCAGCGCTGCACCAGGCGATTGCCATCGGCGGGCAAGCCCAACTCCGCATCCGTCGTGTTCTGCATCACGTCGAACGAGCCCAGCATGAAATCGCGCACCTGCGGATAATCAAAACCATAATCCTCGTACATCAAAATGCCATACTCGCTGACGAGCAGTTCCTTATCCCGATAGCCGTGCTGCGCCATCCAGCGGCGAAAATCGACCAGCTGCTGCTTGAAGTAACTCAGGTTGCCATGATCCTGGATCGTATAGGTGAGGCCGCGCGTTGCCTCGATCCCCGGCGGAATGTCCACACCCCACGAGCCGCGCTCTTCCGGCAGAATGAAGTTGTGCACATTCCACACATCGATCGGCATGGCCTGCCCGTACCGCTCGCGGTACACCTGCAGCACGCGATCGAGATAGCGCAGCCGCAGCGGTGACGGCTCGGTCACACCGCCGATCGCGACACGGCTGAAAGGATCGGCCTGCTTCAAGGTATTGTATACCTGGTGATAGGCCGCCGCGTATTGTTCGGGCGTGGCGTTGTCCTGCCAGATCACATCCATCTCATTGCCGATCAGCCACAATGCGCCGGGATTCTGTTGCGCGATCTGCGCGATGGTCTTGAGATCAGGCACGATCTCGCCGCGCGGCACGCGCACCATCTGCGCGTATTCGACAGCCCGGGATTCCGCCGGGGACTCTGCATGACCCCAGTCCAAATACCAGCCGGGGCGCAGCTCACTCAACGGTTTGGCGGCCTGTCCGGGAATGACCACACTGACACACACGCGTTGTCGCGGCGTGTACAGCGGCGGCGCTGCCGGCGTCGAGGAAGGCGCCGCCGTGGGCGTTGATACGCCGGGAGGAGTGGAGCGATCGGGCGGCACCTTGCCGTACGGGGTGGGCACCAACGGGCCGTAATTAGGCTGCGGTGTTGGCACGCTCTGCGCCGATCGGTTGAGCTGGCCCGAGAGAAACACTGCCCCAAGCAGCAAGCCGATGCCCAGCAAGATCAGGCCCGGCGCGCGGCGCGCGTCGATCGATTTCATTGCGTTACTTATCGGAACCTTTGGCGCGGCGGCGTCCAAACAACAGTACGCCGCCAAAGATCATCAGCGCCACAGCCGCGGCCAGCAGCAAGATGCTCGAAGCATTGTCGGCTGGCGCCGAACTGCCGGACTGTTCTGAGGCCGGCGCGGCCTGTGCGCCGCCGGCGATCGTAGAGGTGGACAAAACGGTCGCGGCCGATATTGAATCAGAGGCCGCTGCCGGCGTGGTTCCGGCGGGCATAGTCGCCGTCGCGGCCGCTTGATCGATTGGTGTCGCGGTGGGAGTGGATGTCGACTTAACCGTTGCAGCAGGCGCGGTGACCGTCTTCGTGATCTGCGGCGCGGCCGTCTTAGTCGGCTGCACTCCTGTCGCAGCCTTGGTCGGTTGAACGGTCACAGGCGCATTAGTCGGCGCGGGTGCCGGAGTATCAGTCGACTTTGGACCCTTGTCCGGCGGCGCGGTCGGCGGTACAGGCGTGTTGGCCGGCCTGGGTGTGCGGGTAGGTACCGTACCGCCCTGCGCATGCGAATCGGACGCCCACGCGCCCGGGCTGGCAAGGTTGGCGGCTGCCACACAGGCCATCAGAATGACTAAACCAAAGATGATCCAACGTCGCATACACCCGCTCCTCATTTTGTCCTGAAAGTCACGTTAACTTCGTGATCGGTGTCCAGATTAAACTGAAACACTGCCGAGTTGGCCGTCGTAGTGCCGGGCTGCGGTTGTGCTGCGAGGAGTGACATTCCCTCCGGAAACACCACCGTAACCCGTGCCGGCCACGCGGCCGCGCCCGGCTGCTTCTGCCACACCAGATGATAACTCAATTGGTCACCGCGCGCTAGCACGATTGAAGCCGGTAGCGAGTAACTGAGGCGACTGTCTACGCGCTGGCCGCGCGGCACGATCAGGAACGTGCCAAAGACGGTCTGGCCATTTTCCTCGGTCACACGCGTTGCGCCATCGCTGTTGAGGCCGCTAACGAGTTCGCCCGGCCCGGTGGGATGGCGCGAGGCATCGATCAACTCTGCCCCCGGCGGAGCCAGCACGCGCCGGTACAGCCAGTAGCATTGCTGCACTAATTCTTCGTACGTGGTATCCAGGCCGTATTTGGGCGAACGATGCACGCAGCCCGGCACAGGCGGATTGGTATTGGTGTAGGCGATCGTCAATTCGGCCCGGGGTGCGTGGTCGGCGGCCAGCGTGACGGTATACTGCAGCGCCTGCTGCATCGCCACGTTGGCCTTGTTGAAACCCATGCTGGTGTCGACCACCATCACGTAATCGCCGGCATCCGCGCGCAGTGCCCCATCCAGTTGCGCGAGGTGCAGCGGCTCGTTCAATTGAGGATCGGCCAGCGTGATCAACAGGTCACGGCTGCGCAGCACGCGATAGAGCGCCTGGCCCAATGTCTGCCAGTTCACGTCTCCGCCGTTTAACAGGCGATCGAGCAGCGCCTGCATGGCGCGGCTGATGAAATTCTTGCGCTGCATGATCCACTCGGTGGCGGTGGACTGGCTGGAGGGTGACCAGGCCCGGCGCATGTAAGCGCGCATGTCCTGCGCATTGGCGATGGTCTGCCCGTCGATCGTGAGCGGTCCCAGCCCGTCGACCAGCGCCTCCACTACCTGCTGATTCAACGCGATCACTCCGTCGATGGTTCCGCCGCGCGTCTGGGTATACAGCGAGATGGCCTGGCGGGCCGCCGCCGGGAAATCGGGCGGCCAGTTGCTGTCACGAAACACCCACAGATCGATGCCCATGTAATCGCGCATGGGCGCCGGCGGATCAGGGTAGGGTGTAGTGAAATCGTCGATGGCATACGAGTCTTCGACGGTCAACGAGATGATGCTGCCGGCGTCGACAGTCACGCGTCCTGCCGCGCTGATAAAGCCGCCGGAGGCGCGCAATTCATCCTCGTTTTGGAATAAGAGCAGGTAAGTGCGGGGCCGATCGGCGCCCAGCAACTGCGGGGCGACTTCCGCCAACTCAAGGCCGGTTTGAACCAGCGGATAGGCTTCGTCGTAACGATTGAGCATGCCGCGCAGCTGCGGCGACAGGCGCGCGGTGTCAAGACGCTGACGCGCTGCCTGCGCCAGATCGAGAGGCTCGCGCCAGGAATCTATGGCGGCGGGGGGCAGGGCCTGCAGCAGCCGCGTAATGACCGGCAGCGACATTCGGCCATTCGCCGTCTCCGGCGGCCACAGCGGCGCCAGTGTTGTGGCCGCGCGACGCCCCAGATTCGTCAATTCGAGCGCCATGTCCAACAGCGCCGGTGCGGCCTGCACATCGCCGCCGATCTCGGGCAGCCAGCCCAGGGCCGGCGTGAGGAGCAACAACGGTTGGGCGTGACTGCGCAGGGCGCTGAGATTTTCGTCCAGCGCAGTGGCGTCCTGTGCCAGGCGGGTCATGTCGATGTCAGCCGGCTGCAAGGGCCGCGGCAGCGCAGTTACGTAGTCCCGCAGCGCCAGCACATCGGCGCGCACTGCCAGCCCGTCGCGCACCAGCAAACCGATCCACAGGAGGACGACCAGCCCAATCAGCAGCGCAACGAGCAGCCACCAGCGCCGCCTGCGCCCGACACGGGGTTGAGTTGTTTGAGAGGATACGGAATCCGGCATGATCTTCCATTAAGGCTGGCACGACATTTGCGCCAAGGCGCGATCGACGACGCACAAGGCGCGCCCCGGGTTCAATTGCGCCAGCCGATCGATCCACGTCTCCGGCGGATCGGCTTCCGGCAGCCGTGGCGCGGCGCCCTGGGCGCGCAGCATGACGTCATACCAGGGATACCCCGCCAGCCGCTGGTCGACAATCGCCAGATCGGGGCGCTGTCCGGCAACATGCTGATAATACCACAGGGCAAAGGTGTGCCCATCGTTTTCGGTGATCACGATGGCCGCGGGCGGCGCCGAGATCAACACGGCTTGCGCGAATTCTGTGGCGGCGAGATCGTTTTGCAGGTTCATGGCCGGGAAATGGATCAGGACGTTGAGCACAGGGCCGAGCAGGAAAGCGAGCAGCAGGACGATGAGTCCCACCGGGAGGCTTCGCGCCGGCGTGCCAGGCGTGACGCGCGCTGCGCGAGGCATACAGCGTGGAGCGTTATTCGTGATGGCCAGCAGCCCGCGCGCGATGGCCCATGCGCCGAACATCCACACCGGGATCAGATACAGCGCGCTGTCCGCTGCGGAGTAAGTCAGGGCGAAGACCAGGTAGAGCGCGAGCGCGGCGGCCAGCCAGCGCCAATTCTTGTTGGGACTGACGAGCGCGCAATAGAAGCCGGCCGCACCGAGGATTACTCCCGGCCAGCCATACTGTGTCACAATCAATTGCGCGCTGGCGATCAGGCGCGCCCAGAGCTCGGAGGGCGGCGTGCTCAAAGCGTAGCCGTGATACATCTCTGCCGTGATCAGCGCCAGGAAGCGATCGAGCGAAGTGGCATTGCCCCAGTTGACAGGCGGCTGTTGCGCGGCGCGCAGAGGGATCAGCGCGTAAACGCTCAGGCCGGCGAGAAAGGCGATGATCGGCAATACGGTCCGGAAGGACCGGTCGCCCGCTTGCCCGGCAGGCCGCCGGCTGGCCCTGCTGCGCCACCACGCCACGATCAGCAGCGGAGCCAGCGCCGCCGCCGTGATCGAGTTGCCGAGTGCCACGCCCCATAACCACGCAGCCAACGTCAAACGGCCAGATGACACGAACTCGCGGCGAAAGACGATGGGGGCAATGAGATAGACGATGAGCGCCACACAACAGGCGTTGAGCGCGTGCACTTCGGCAATCGTCGCCTGCCCCCACACCATGGGCGCGGTGACGAAAAACAGGCTGGCAATAATCGCCACTCCCTCCCCTGAAAATCGAGGGACCCCCTGAAGGGGGCAGGTGGCCGGGGTGGGGGTCATCAGGCGCAGGATGCTCGACGCGGTCAACCCGGCCGCCAGCGCCATGCACACGGCCGAAAACAGATTGAAGCGATAAGCCACATCGCCGAGGTGCAGGCGAGCGATCACTTGCCCAATCGTGACGTAGGTGGGATAGCCCGGGGGATGTGGAACTCCGTTGGTCACGGCCGCCGTGATCAGATCGCCGCCATCGGCGCTGTCGTGGGCCCACGTCAGCGAGGGCGCGGCGGTGCTGACGTAGAGCGCCAGCGCGCCGAGGAACACCACAGCGAAGGCGAGCACGTTCGAGCGTCGCATCACGTGTGCGGCGGATCGAGGCGGAAGACGTGAAAGCGCAGCGCGCCGATCAACAAGCCCAGGCCCAGCGCCAGCGCGCGGATGAAGATCATGGCCGGCGCGATGACCAGCACCGGCGGATCACGCCGCGCGATTTTGATCAACAGCGGCGCCATGCTCAGGCCGAAAGCAATCCACAACCCGATCGCGATCGGCGGCCCACTCGGCGGCAGCCATGCGGCGAGCGTGCCCGCGAGCGTACCCGCGAGCGCCGCAGCCAGCAGGATGATCTGCACCTTCACCAGCTGCGGCGTGTGTGAATCGCGCACCGCCTTGCCGGGATGCCGTTTGAGCAGATACATCTTCCAGTAACCGATGCCGTATTTGCGGCGGAAATAGCGCCTGATCGTCGTGTTGTGCCGATGATAGACCTGCGCTTCCGGCACGAAGATCAGATGATAGCCGCGCTCCACCAACCGGAACGAGAACTCTTGATCTTCCACTGACGCCGTGGGAAATGAAACATCGAAGCCGTCATTGTCTGTGAAGGCGGCGCGCCGGTAGGCTGCCGAGTAGGTATCGATGAAATCGATCGCCGCCTGGCGGCGGGTGTGATCGTAGCGTTCTTGATATTCCTGCTGCACGAAGCGCGCGATGAGCGAGCGCTGCCGCGTGGCATAGGTGCCCTTGGCCCCGCTGATCGACGGTTCGACCAGCGCCCGTGCAAAGTGTTCAATCCAGCCCGGCGCAGGTTCGCAGTCGGCATCGGTGAACAACAGCACGTCGCCCTGCGCCGCTCGGGCCCCTAGATTGCGCGCCTTGGCCGGGCCGCCATGTTCGGCGCGAATGACGCGCGCGGCGGGAAAGTCGCGCAGCGCCTGCTCGGCCGCGGCGGCCGTGCCATCGGTGGAGCCGTCGTCGACGACGATGATCTCATACTGCGATCGATCGATGGTCTGGCGCTGCAGCGCGCCAAGACAGTTTGGCAGGACGGCGGCAGCCTGATAAGCAGGCACGATGACGGAGAAGTTCATGGCCGGGGCACTCACCGCTCTCTACCTGAAAGAAGCCAGAGAGCGGCGGCGCTGATGCTCAGCGGCACGACGACGACCAGATGCAGCACCAGGCCGACGGCCAGCGCCGTCTCCAACGGGATATCGAAGATGCCCAACGTCAGCATGGTCAAGCCTTCAAACACACCCAGCGCGGCGATGGAGGGCGGCAGGGCAATGCCGATCATCAACACGGCCAGCAGCGTCATGGCGGCGGTCCACGAATCGATGCCGAAGGCGCGCTGCACCGCGTAGTTGATGGCGGCGCCCAGCACCCAGATTATCGCCGTCCAACCGGCTGCCCTTACCACGGTATCACGCCGCCGCAGCACAGTCAGGCTGTCGAACAAGCGCTGCAAGTTGTTGAGCGTGAACGAGCGCCAGCCCGCCGGAAGCCCGGCCAGCGCCCGATCAAGCCTGATCAGCCCGCGAGAAATCCAGCGCTCCGGGATAATGGCCGCCGCCAAAAAAACGCTCAAGATCAGAGCGGCCAGCAGCCCGATCGAGCGCGCCGGCGTGAGAAACCAGTCGGGCAGGGGAGCCGCCCACGCAACGATAAACACCAGCACGCACAGCGCCAGCCAGTCCCACGCTTTCTCGATCAGCACGCTGCCAAAAACGCGCGCAAAACTGCCGCCCGGTTCGCGCCCCACTAAGATCGAGCGCACCACATCACCCATGCGGATCGGCAGCAGCAGGTTGAGCAACTGGCCGGTGAGCAAGGCGCGCAGCACCGCCGTGTGGTGAAAGGCCAGGGGACGCAGCAAAACAAGCCAGCGCCGCTCCCGGGCAAAATAAGTGGCGAGTGTGATGATGATCGCAACGCCGACCCAGCCCCCCTCCATGCCGGCGAGGGCGCGCCCCAGCCGTTCGGGATCGATCGCGCGCGCAATCAACGCAACGCCGATCGCGCTCAGCGTGATGCCCAGGGCCAGCCAGGCGATGGATCGCGGCGATCGCCAGGATCGACCAGGGAGGGACGGGGTGCTCACTCCTCAAACACTTCGGCTTGCGAGAATGGCTGGCCCCGCGCGTCTTTGGCCGATAGCACCGGCGGCTCGCCGTCGATGAGCGGCCACGCGATGTTGACCTGCGGATCGCTCCAGATCAAGGTGCGCTCCCACTCGGGCGCGTAATAGTCAGTGACTTTGTAGATCAAATCCGCCGTCTCGCTGAGTGTGTAGAAGCCGTGCGCGAAGCCGGGCGGAATCCACAATTGGCGCTTATTTTCGGCCGATAGAAGCGCGCCGGTCCACTGGCCAAAGGTCGCCGAGCGGCGGCGCATGTCCACGGCGACGTCGAAGATTTCACCATAGACCACGCGCACCAATTTGCCTTGAGACTGGCGAATCTGGTAGTGCAGGCCGCGCAGTGTTCCGCGCTGCGATTGCGAATGGTTATCCTGCACGAACTGGCCGGTAATGCCCAGCCTCGACCAGCCGGCGCGCGTGATAGGTTTCCATGAAGAAGCCGCGGGCATCATAGAACACGTGCGGCTCCAAAATGACCACGTCGGGAATTTCAGTCGGTATGACTTTCACAGTCATCGGTTGCGGCGCGTCTTGCGCCAGAGTGAGATAAAGGCTGCGGCGCTGATCACGGCGAGCAGCAGCCACACAACAGTTTCCAATCCGGTGGCGGCCGTCAGGGCCAGTCCCGCGCAGAACAAACCGGCAGCCGCCCGCAGCAACAATTGGTAGGCGGGCTGCTGCAGAACCGCACGCAGGCGCTCGCCGCGCAGGCTGGCGAACCAACTCGCGTAACTCACGGTGGCTAACGCCAGGGCGGCGCCGCCGATCCACACGGCGCTGGACAGGACAAGCAGCCAATTGATCATACGGAAGCACGAAATTGCGCGATCACTTCGTCAAGCGTCTGATCGAGCGAAATAACCGGCTGCCAGCCGACGAGGGCGTTGATCTTTTCGGTGCTGGGCACGCGGCGGCGCATGTCTTCAAAGCCGGATTCGTAGGCCTGATCATACGGGATCAATTGGATCTCCGATCGGCTGCCGGCGCGCCGCACAATGCGCTGGGCCAGCGCCAGCATCGTGATCTCGTCGCCGCTGCCAATGTTGAAAATCTCGCCCACGGCGCGCGGCTCCTGGCTGAGCGCGACCACGGCGCGCACGGCGTCCTTGACGTTGCAGAAGCAGCGTGTCTGCTGCCCGTCGCCATAGACTGTCAACGGCCGATCGGCCACGGCCTGTTTGACCAGGCGCGGGATGACCATGCCATAGGCGCCTGTCTGACGCGGGCCGACCGTATTGAAGAAGCGGCAAATCACGATCGGGACGTGGAACTGCTGGTGATAAGCCAGCGCCAGGAACTCGTCCATCGCTTTGGATTCAGCATAACTCCAGCGGCTCTTGGTCGTCGCACCCATCACCCGATCGGCTTCCTCGCGAAACGGCAGATCGTTGCTCTTGCCGTACACTTCCGAGGTCGACGCCAGCAGCACCGTGCGCCCGTAGCGCCGCGCCAGTCGCAACACGATCTCAGTGCCGAACAAGTTCGTCTCAATGGCGTGTATCGGATCCTTGATGATCAACTCCACGCCGATGGCGGCGGCCAGGTGATAGATGACGTCACACTCGCCGGCCAGCCGATCCATGACGCCGTCATGGCGAATCGTCTCGTGGATGAATTGAAACTGCGGATGAGCCAGCAGGTGGGCAATGTTGTCCAGGCGGCCGGTCGACAGATCGTCGATGGCGACAACGCGCTGGCCCTGCGCCAGCAGCGCCTCGGCCAGATGACTGCCAATGAAGCCCGCGCCGCCGGTAATGAGTGATCGCTGCATGCTGTTCTTCGCCCGTCATCAAATTGCCGCCCATTATAACTGCCCTACTCAAAAAACAAAAGAAACCGGATTCGCGGCAGGAATCCGGTTTCTCGCGTACACTGCGTGACGGTTTACTTGCGGTTCCACCAGACGGCTATCAGCGCGTCGTGGCCGAATTCGTAATATTCCACCGTGACCGTATGCGGCCCGGCGCCGAGATTGATCGTGCCCACTTCGGTGGCGCCCGCATGGTTGGTCCAGGAACTGATCACGGCGTTGCCGTCGACAAAGACGCGCGCGCCGTCATCCATCTGCGCATTGAACTGGTACAGGCCGCTGCTGGGGAAGTACTGGGTGCTCGTGCAGCGCATCGACCACAAGTTGCGAGGCACGCCCGGATAGGGCGAGGCGTCGCCCCAGTTGAAGTTGAGCACGGGCGCGATCACGCTGGCGATAGGATCGTCCAGGAATTGGTTGCCATAGTAGGTGCAGGTCCACGCGCCGCCCGTGGTTCCGGATGGGGGCGGTGGAGGGGGCGTGGGCGGCTGGCCCGGAATCGGCGTCACCATCGGCGGCACCGGCCCCCAGGCCACCTGCTGGTAGCTCAAGGAAGCGAAAGCGACGCCCAATATCTTCGTAGTATTCCATGCGCACGACGTGATTGCCGGCGCCCAACGGCACGTCGACGGTGAAAGCTTGCCCGCTGTAGGTGTGCCATTGATCGATCACCAGGACATTGTCGACGAAAAGCCGCCCGCCGTCATCCACGTTCATGGTAAAGCGATAGACGCCCTCGTTCAGTTTGACCGTCCGCGTCCAGCGCACCGAGAAGCGGTCGGCCGCGATCTTGGGATTGGGCCAACCCAGCCCCCAGTTGAAGGCGATGGCGTAGTCATTGCGGACCACCGATGGCGCGCCGGCTAACTCCGGGTTGTTGAAGTATTCACCCTTCCATTGCGAATAGCTGGGATTGGGGGCCGGCGGAGGCGCAGGCGGTTTATGCCCGCAGGGGATGTACAGGATCATGCCGGCATAGATGTAATTGGGGTTGACGATGTTGTTGGCGGACATGATCGCCTGCGTCGTCGTGCCATGGCGGGCGGCGATGCTGCTCAATGTGTCACCCCATTGCACGGTGTAGTACGTGCCGCAGGGCTGCCTGGGCGGCACAGGCGCACTCCCCGGAATGCACAGGGCCTGCCCGGCATAGATCAAATTCGGGTTATAGATGCCGTTGGCCGCCATCAGGGCCTGCACCGATACTCCGTACATCCGGCTGATGCTGTTCAGGTTGTCTCCATACCTCACGGTATGGTAGGCCACACAGGAGGAAGAGGCCTGCGGCGCGGCTACGGCGACACTGGCTGTTGCGGCCAGCACCAGGGTCAGGGCCACCAGGATGAGAATTACGCGGCGAGTAGTCATGATTAGGCTCCTTGTTTGTTGCACAAGCTGATCCAGCTGACTCAAACGTGTTTCTAAAATACCACATTCGACCTCGCAAGGCAAATCCGGCCAGGGGCGAAATCGGGGGCGAAACTGGTTGTATAATTCCACTCGCCGCTGCGCATCCAATCGCCACCCGTTGAGGCCAACGGCCAACTTCCATCTTCCAACTATCAAACCCATGCTCGATTCGCTTAATCTTCTTTCCCTGGTGATCATCGCTCTCGCCGGAGCGGCGGGCGGCGCGGTCAATGCGCTCGCCGGCGGCGGCACGTTGATCACGTTTCCGGTGCTGACGGCCGTGGGGATTCCGCCTGTCGCGGCGAGTATCACCAACACCGTCGCGCTGAGCCCCGGCTACTTCGGCGCGACGCTGGCGCAGCTCAAGGACATTCGCGGGCAGGAACGCCGCTTGAAGCTGCTGCTGCCCGCGGGCGCGATCGGCGGCATCGTCGGCGGAATGCTGCTGCTGCAGACGACCGACAAACTGTTCCGCGAGCTCGTGCCCTATTTGATCTTGATGGCTGCGATCTTGCTGGCTCTGCAAGATCGCCTGCGGGCGTGGCTGCTGCGCCGCCTGGCTCAAGCGGGCCGCGCCGGTCTGCACGAAGCGTGGGCTGTTCCCCCGGTGTTCCTGGCCGCGATCTATGGCGGTTACTTTGGCGCAGGTCTGAGTGTGATCGTGCTGGCGGTCCTGGGGCTGGTATTGGAGGATACGCTGACACGCCTGAACGGCTTGAAGCAGGCCATTGCCTTCAGCGTCAACGTCGCGGCGGCGATCTTCTTCGTCTTCTCCGGGCAGGTGGTATGGCTGGCGGCGATCGTGATGGCGGTGGGCGCGCTGGTTGGCGGGGCGCTGGGCGGGCGGCTGGCCGGCCGCGTCAAGCCGGGTTCGCTGCGCCGCATCGTCGTGACCATCGGCCTGATCGTCGGAATCATTTATCTGGTGCGGGGGTGAAAGGCCGGGCCTGCACCCTTCAATTCAAGCGCCGGGACAGTTGTTCCTCATCCGGCGGCGCAACCCGATCGCCCGCAGTGGCCCAGCGGGTCAGGCGCAGGATCAGCTCAGGATTGTTGAGGGCGTCGTCGATGAGTTTCCGCATGCGCAGCAGCGGCTCGAGATCGCCGCTGTCGAAGTAACCGCTTTCGTCGTCGACGTGCAGGTTTTCCCGGCCGAATTCCTGCTGCAAACGGCGCAGCACTTCGCACACCGCCACATGCGTTTCGACCGGCGCAAACTGCGTCTTGACGCTCAGGTCATAGGATATGCTGCGGCTGCCCTCGCTCGACATGAGCATCATCAAGCGCCCGCTGCCCGGATCGAACATCAACACCAGCGATTCGCTCTCGGGATGCGGCTCGACGATCAGGCCGCGCCAGCGCGTGTCCAACTCCACGAAGCCCGTTTCCACGACGCCATCGTCCACCCCCGGCAAATCGCCGGGCACCGAGCGGACGGAATAGGTCTCAAACATGCCGCGCGCTTCAAAATCGTGCGCCCGGTACGGCCAGCCGCGCCGCTCGCATTCTCCGCGCAGCATCGCCAGCGCGGCTTCCAATTGTGCCGGATCGTCCAACCCGCCGTGATAGTGAATGGTGACGCCCATCGATCCTCCTCGTTTTGCGGAGAATTGAACAACTTCGCTGCGCATGCAAGGTTGCGCTGCGCTGCTTCACCACAACGTTGCCTGCCTCGGTGTTTGTCGCGGAGTGTTCGTGGCGGAATGATCGCCGATCTCGCGCGCCAGCTGATCGAAATCGACCGACTCCGGCTCGATACGGAGCGCGCCACTGGCCAGCAGTTGATCCGTTCCCATGCTGCCCGGCACGGCAAAGACCAATCGTCCCTGCTTCTGCGCTTTCGAAGCCGTATCCAGGCTGCCGCTCTTTTCGCCCGCTTCGACGACAATGACAGCGCGGCTCAATCCGCTGACGAGGCGATCGCGCGCCATGAGATGCTGTCCTTTGGGCGGCGTGTTGGGATGCAACTCCGATAAGACCGCGCCGCATCCGGCAACCTCTTCGGCCAATCCCGCGTTTTCGTGCGGATGAACGTGACGGATGCCCGAACCCAACACGGCGATGGTGCGGCCTGTTTCGATCGCGCCGCGATGCGCCGCCGAGTCGATGCCGAGCGCCAAGCCGCTCACCACGGTTAAGCCGCGCGTGGCCAACTCACGCCCGAGCATATGAGCCGCCTCGACGGCTGATCGTGAGGGCTGGCGTGTGCCGACAATCGCCGCGGCTTGTTCGTCGTCAGCCGAAAGAGCGCCGCGCATGAACAGGACTAGCGGCGCGTCGGGCAGCGGGCGCAGCAGAGCCGGAAAGCGATCGTCGGCCCACGTCAACAACTCGATTCCCTCATCGTTCAGCGAGAGCAATTCGGTCTCCAGCTGATCGAGCGGCGCGGCCAACAGCTGGGCAGCCATGGCTTCCGTCACGCGCGGAATCTCGATCAGATCGGATGGCGATGCCTCAAAAATCGATTCGACATCGCCGAAGCGTTCGATCAACTTGCGAGCGGTTGCACCGCCGATACCGGAAACCGTGGTTAAAGCCAGCCAATGAACGGTAGACATCTTGGGGTCTCGATTCGCATTAGGCGTCACTGTGGATCGTCTTCGTCAGCGTCAAGACGATGATGCTGCTTGCGCCGCCGCCTGCCAGCAAGCGCGCGGCTTCTTCCAGCGTTGCGCCAGAGTCGTACAAATCGTCGACCAGAATAACACGCTTCCCGCGCACCTCGCTCTTGAGCGCAAATGCGCCGGCCACGTTCGCGCGCTTCTGCGCCAGCGAGGTCATTTCCTTTTGAGGTCGCGTGGCCCGGATTTTGATCAACACGCTGGTCCACGCCGGGATGTGCATTTGTGCGGCAAGCGCCTGCGCCAGCAGCGTCATCGGGTCGGAGGCGCGCTGCAGCGAAGGCGGCACCGGGACAACCGCGTCGAAGTGCGGCAGTTCGGGATGCCCGGCCAGCAGATCGTGCCAGCGTTGGGCCAGTTCCTGCGCCAGCTGATGTTCCTGGCCGTACTTGTAGCGAAAAACCAGATCGCCGATGAGGCTGCGACTATTGGCGTCGCCATCGAAGCGCGAGTGAAAATCGAGCGCCCAGCCGGCCAGCCACGGCCCTTTGAGCGGACGTGGATGAGGACGCGCCAAAAACGCCGCGACAGGATCGATAGGAAATGCAGCGGCGCGCTGGTCCGTCGTCCGGCCACTTGGCTGGTGGGGCTGATCCTGCGACAGGACCGGCAGTCGATCCACCAGTGTAATGTGACCATGCTGATCTTGCGCTAAGCCCCCAGATTCAAGCAGGGCATCCACTTGCATGGTTACATCAGTGCGACTATGGCCAGCCAACCGATCATATAGCGGGTGGGTTCGGTATTTCTCAACCCGTTCAGACGCAGAGCCGACAAGCAGTCTGGCAACACCGCTGCGTGGCAGTTCACCCGGCAGGCGGCGCACGCATTCGAGGATAGCGTCGGCGACTTCAGTTGAGGTTGCTTCGTTGATGACATTGATCAGATCATGACCGCATTGTTCGATGATTTCGGCGCTCAAGCCGGTGATGTCACGCAGTTCGGGAATGGCGCGTGGGCACCGCTGTGCCAATTGACGCAGTGCCCCGTCGCCGAACAGCGCCCAATCAGGCAGGTTCCTGGCCGCTGCCTGCGTGTGCCGCCAGCGACGCAACGGCTCGAACGGTAGATCACGTACTGCTTCAGTTTGAACGGTTCGGCTCTTTTCAATTGTTATCGCTGTTGGCGAGCAATGCTGGTTAAGTGCGACCTGCGCAGCCAACTCCTGGCCGTCTTTACACTGTGTGGTGATGGGTGCTGTGCCATGTTCGATAAGCCACGCATTCGCCACACACCGAATCACCTTGTAGTCAATGTCCTCTGGCAGGCGCTGTTTGATGGGCGCAAGATATTGCGCAGAGCCGGCTGTGTCAATGGCTGCCCGGATCTGCCGCTGCACTTCAGCGGGTACGACATTGTTGACGTCCACTTTGCCCTGCCTGATCAACTGCGCGAGATGCGAATAGATCGTGCCCACGGTCAGGCCGCGTTCGGCGGCTATCCGCTCGGGTGCCAGGCCGTGCGCCAGCAATTGTTCGGTCGGCGCCAGGGTCCCGCCGGCCTCTTTCTCGGCCTTCACGCGCCGGGTTTCGCCCGGCGTGATGTGCCGCAGTTCGACGCGGATGGCCGCTTTCGTGTGCAGCGCCGTCTCACCCCGCGGGGTGAGTTTCAATGTGGGGCGCTCGCTGCCGACCTGTTTCACGTAGCCGGATTCGATCAACTGATCGATCAACGCTTCAATCTCATAACGTTTCAGCGCCGTGAACTTGCCGTAGTTGCGCGCCTGCTCGTACTCAAAGCGCTGCATGTCTTTGGCCGCCGAGCCTTTCAGCAACTGCGCCAACTTCGTTTTGCCGATCGGCCACTTGAGGCATTTGAGCGTATCCAACACGATTAACGCCGCGCGCTCGGATTGCGACAAATCCGATTGAGGGCGTGGTGTTTCGACAGCCTCCGTTTGCGAGAGGCAATTGTCACAGCATAACGGCGCGTCGGCGGGGCCGCGATCGCCGAAGTGCTGCAGGATCGAACGGCGGCGGCAGGCGTTGGTCTCCGCATAGTCGACCATGACTTCAAGTTGACGATACTTGTGTTCGCGGCGCGCCAGCACCTGTGCGGCGACGGCCTGCACGTCTTGAACGCTCCACGGCGCAACGGTCACGCGCATCAGGCCAAACGCTTCGTCAGGCTCGCGGCGCAGCACCTGCGCGATCTCCAACTGCTCTACCGCAACACGCGCTTTGATCTGCGGCAGGCCGGTGGCGCGTTCGAGGTCATCGAAGCGCGCGGCCGGCTGGCGGCGCAGATAATCATACACCGCGCGTAGTTCGTCGAACGAGGGCGAATCGTTTTCAATAAAGAACTCTTGCAGGGCAGTATCTTTGGGCGAATACAGCAGAATGGCGCGCGCGGGCAAGCCATCGCGTCCGGCGCGGCCCGCTTCCTGATAGTATGCTTCGAGCGTGCCGGGCACCGCATGATGCAGCACGAAACGCACGTCGGGCCGATCGATGCCCATGCCAAAGGCGTTGGTGGCCACCACGATCGGTAGATCGCCGGCCATGAAGGCATCCTGCACACGCGTGCGGGTCCCGGGATCGAGCCCGCCATGATAGAAAGTGACTTCGACGCGTGCGACCTCGCGCACAAAATCCGCCACTTCTTCGGCATCACGGCGTGTGCCGGTATAGATAATGCCCGTGCCATCAACCTGCGCCAGAAAGTCACGCAGAAAGTTGAGCTGACTTTCACGTCGGGTGTGGAGAAGACTTCGAGCGTCAGGTTGGGCCGGTTGAAGCCGGTAATGATGCGCTCGGCCTGCGCAAGTCCGAGTAGACGAATGATGTCATCCTGCACGCGCGGCGTGGCCGTCGCAGTGAGAGCCAGCGTAACGGGCGCCTTGAACTGGCCGCGCGCTTCGGCGATGTGCAGATAGTCGGGGCGAAAGTCGTGACCCCACTGCGAGAGACAGTGCGCTTCGTCGACGGTAAGCAGGCTGATCGGGGTGCGGTTGAGCGCTTCACGAAAGGCGCGGCTGCGCAGGCGCTCCGGCGCAACGAGGACGATCTTGAAGCGCCCTTCGGACAGGGCGCGTAACCGATGAGCTTGTTCGGAAGTCGCAAGCGTGGAGTTGATGAACGTCGCCGCAATGCCGCGCCGCGTGAGGCTGTCGACCTGATCCTTCATCAGGGCGATCAACGGCGAGACGACGAGCGTGACGCCGGACAGCTGCAGCGCGGCCAGTTGATAGATCAACGACTTGCCCGAGCCGGTGGGCATGACCACCAGCGTGTGGCGGCCGCTCAGCACGGAGTGCAGCGCGGCTTCCTGGCCAGGGCGAAAAGCGGGGAAGTTGAAGTGCCGGTGCAACGCCGCGTGAAGATCGACTTCGGACATAGGGCGATTATACACCGGCGTCTGCAGAGAGCGTGTTAGTGCTCGTCGTCCTTGAACTTCTTCTCCCCCGCCTGAATCCGCAGTCCCAGGCGATTCTCCTGCGGCGGAAGGGGGCACGACCACTTGTCGTTGTAGGCGCAGTACGGGTTGTAGGCGTAGTTAAAATCGATCAGGAAGCGGCCATCCTCGATCGGTTCAAGGTCGAGATAGCGCCCCGCGCCGTAAGTCTCGTCGGGCGCCGTGGCATCGACGAACGGTAGAAAGAAGGTGCCCCCGTCCGGGTCCTGATAGACCTGCAGCGTGGCAATCTCGCCGTTCACCTCAAATGCAAAGCGGCCGTACTTCAGGTATTCCTGCGCGCTGCCGGTGCTGGTGATCAGCGTCACCGTTTCTTTGTCGGGATATTCCTCAACCAGGCTGGCGAGGCGCAGCGCGGGATTCTCCGGATAGTACTTCAACCCCGCAAACTCCCGGCGTTGATCGGGCGTCAGGGGCGATTGCCAATCGTGCCCGAAGAAATCGTCTTTCTGCGCGCGGAATTGATCGAGTGGGTTCATGTGTTTGTCCTCCCGATAAGAAGTGTACACGAATCTCACGAATAAAGAAACCGGGTTTCTCCCTGCTGGACGCCCAATTCCATCCAGATTGGAGAAACCCGGTTTCTGATTTATGGCGGAGAGGCTGGGATTCGAACCCAGGGTGACCCAAAAGAGCCACAACGGTTTTCGAGACCGCCCCGATCAACCACTCTGGCACCTCTCCGTGCGGTCGCGGCGCAATTCAACTGCGATTGCGGCGGGATTATAACAAAGAAACAGGGTTTCTTCAACTGCCCTATCGCAATACGCTTCGATCGGGTACAATCGCGCCCCGGAGCCGGCTCCGCCTCGTCAGAGCGAGGCACTGGTAAAATAGGGCTGAGGTTGATCTCGATGAAGCGAGTGCTCAGTTGGTTGATGGTGACGTGCGCCGCCGCGGCGATCGGCCTGGCGTCGCTGCCCCACCCGGACGCGCAGCCGGCCCCGGCGGCTGCCCTCGCGGCGCAGGCCACGCGCACGCCGGCCAACACCCGCACGCCGACGAATACCCGCACACCGACCAACACGCGCACCCCGACGAACACGCGAACGCCTACGCGGACACCGACCGTCACGCGCACGCCGACGAATACCCGCACGCCAACCAACACGCGGACGCCCACGATCACCCGCACGCCGACCCGGACGCGGACACCTACCCAGACCTTGATCCCCACGCTGCCGGCGATCCGGGGCTTTGCGCTCGGCGACTCGGTGATGCTGGGCGCGGCCCGCGAGCTGCAGCGCGTGATGCCCGGCCTCACCGTCGATGCCAAAGTCAGCCGGCATATGGGCGCGGCGATCGAAATCCTGCGCCAGCGCCGCAAGGCCGGAACACCCGACCAGTTCATCATCCTGCACATCGGCGACAACGGCTACGTCAAGCCGGCGCAGTTTGACGAGCTGCTGCAGCTGGTACGGGACGTGCCGCGCGTCGTCGTCTTCAACCTGAAGGAACCGCGCCGCTGGGAGGAAGCGAACAACCTCATCATCGCCGACACGGTGCGCAAGTATCCCAATGCGGTGCTGATCGATTGGCGCGCGGCCGGCAGCAGTCACCCGGAGTATTTTGGCGCAGACGGCATTCACATCGGAATGAGGGGCGCGCGCGCTTACACGCTGCTCGTCGTCGAGCAGCTGCAGCCGCTGCTGGCGGCTGATGCCCCCAGGAAGAAAGCGGGATGTGATTGCGACGAGTGAGGCTGTCCCCGCTGGTAGTTATGCAAGCGCCGCCGATCGAATCCAGATCAGCGGCGCTGTTTCATATTTTCCCACCTAACAGGTCTTTCTGACAGCTGTGACCAAGGGCCTATGCACCAGCCAGACCAACGTTACCCCTGATACTGCCGCTGCCAAGGCCCCGGCGATTGTGCCCCTGAAGACAAGTTCACCCAGCGTGTGTGATGGAAAGAGGATGATCCACATAAAACATAGAAATCCAACTGCCGTCGCGAGCACCCACAGCCCCGCTTGGCGATAGTGATGCCGCAGTATCCACCACTGAGAAGTTCCAATGGCGGTTCCGAGAAGACCTAACAGGAGCGCATCATCCCATACGCCTGCCCTCCCGAACCTGGCCAGATGGCTGCCCATGATCATGATGAGGCATAGCAGGTATCCGATTAGGGTTGCCGTTACCCAACGAGCCGGTTGAGGAAGATGGCGCCTCATCACAACCCACTGGGCTGCCCCAAGGGTAAAGCCGAGTGAGATGAGGGTTGCATAGGCAAAGAATCGATCTTCATTCAGCCAGGAGAGGTTGGTCGCCGCGAGAGTGAGCAATATGCCGAGAGCCAGACCGGCTGCCCAACCGATCGAACTTGCAGCGATCCATCCTGCCAGGAGAGACAGCGCCTCTGATGAACTGTGCTTGTTTGACATCGCCTAATCCTCCTCTGCCAGAGACGGCTCAACTCCCGTCTCGGCAGACTCCCGCCGCGGATTGTACTCCCGAAAAGCATAAAAAAGCAATTGAGACCCGTCCTGGCCCTTCACCCGCCTTCACGACTGCCCGGGCAACAGCGATTCCGCAATGCGTGCACTCAAAACGTCGTCTTCATGTCGAATTGAGTGCCCGGCTACTTGACACAAGTTCTACTCTTCGCGATACACCCTCACAAGGGGACGCGGGCCGCCTTCCAGCGCGGCATCGGCCGTCATGTGACCGAGCCACTGGATCAAACGTGCCACCACGCCTGTCCAGCCGGTTTGATGGCTGGCGCCCAGGCCCGCGCTGGTGTCGCCGTGGAAATACTCGTAGAATAAAATGTAGTCGCGCCAGTGTGGATCGGTCTGGAATTTCGCCGCGCCGCCGTAGACGGGACGCTGACCGCTGGCATCGCGCGTAAAGGTGGTCGTCAGGCGGCGCGAGATGTCCTCGGCCACTTCGTAGAGATTCTTGAGCTGCCCGGAGCCAGTCGGGCATTCCACCAAAAACTCCTGGCCGTAAAACATGAAGTATTGCAGCAGCTTGTTGTCATCCAAAATGGACAGCAAGCGCCGGACGAATTCCATCGGGATCATGGTGGTGGCGCACAGCGGCAGCAGCCCCACCATCGAGCGCACCTTCAAGCGTGTCGCCTCCCGTCTGGCAATATGTCAAATTTTGACAAACTTCTCACGTTCAAACTGAAAAAAACAGCTGATAGAATGAAAGCACATGGTCTGGAGCATCTGTGAAATGGTTCTCCCGTTTCAGGCGAAAGGACCGAAACCCGATAACCGGCTGTCGTCGTCGCATGATTCTACTCACGTTGTGTGAGACCACTCACTAAGGAGGCTGATCATGTCTCGCATGTTTCGCGTGTTGTTGATCGTTGCGTTATTGGCAGCAGTTCTGCCAACGCTGCCTGTCGCTGCGGGGTCGCCGCGGCTGCCTGTATCCGACCCACTGCCACCCCCGCTCGATCAATGCCCCTCTGGTGTTCATCCGGCTAGTGGCGCTCTGTATTTCGTCTGTGTGCCGCCACAATGGAACGGCGACCTTGTTATTTTCGCGCATGGCTACGTCGCTCCACAAGAGCCGCTCACCAAGTTTGTCGAGCAATTGATTTTGGCGGACGGGACCACGATCCCGGAACTCGTGCTGAGCCAGGGCTATGCCTTTGCGACGACCAGTTATCGCAAGAATGGCCTGGCCGTCAAGGAAGGCCTGGCTGACCTAATCGATCTGGTCGATGTCTTCAAAGCGGTAGCCGGTCAGGCGCCCCAGCATGTCTACCTGATTGGCGCGTCGGAGGGCGGTCTGATCACGACGTTGGCCGCTGAAAAATATCCTCAGACCTTCAGCGGCGGACTGGCGCTGTGCGGCCCGATCGGCGATTTCCGAGCTCAGCTCAACTACTGGGGCGATTTCCGAGTGTTGTATGACTACTTCTTCCCGGCAGCGCGTTATCCAGCGATCCAGATTCTCGACAGCCCTGTCTGGATCAGTGAAGCCGTCATGTTGAACTGGGATACAATCTCACAGGGAATTGCAGTAGCGGTCACGACGGATACGTCAGCTACGCGCCAGCTGCTGAAGACTTCGCGCGCCGCGATTGATCCGGCTGACTCCATGTCGATTGTGTCCACGACGCTCGGCATCCTGTCTTACAATGTCTTCGCCACCAACGAAGGCCGGCAGGAACTGGGGGGCCAGCCCTTTGACAACAAACTCAAGTGGTACACGGGCTCTGATAATGATTGGAAATTGAACGGACCCAACGGCGTGCAGCGGTTCAAGGCCCAACTGCCCCTGACCGCAGTGGCGGATATCCGCGCCAACTACCAGACTTCCGGCAAGCTCAAAATGCCGTTGATCACTATGCACACCACCGGCGATCCGATCGTGCCCTACTGGCATGAGACCCTGTACAACGCGAAGACCCTCTTGGGCGGGACGCCGCTGAAGCACCTCAATATCCCGATCGTGCGGTACGGTCACTGCAGCTTCAAATCGAGTGAAGCATTGGCCGCGTTTGCGATCCTGGTATACAAAGTCACCGGTCAGGCGCCGGCGGATGTCAATGCCGTGCTGCCCACGCCGAAACTTCGGCAAGATTACGCCGACCTGGTTCGCCAATACCAGCCTGAATTGCCTGTAGATCCGCGCTGATCAATCTGAAGGCAGCGAGCCAGAGCTGCTGTGAAGGCGGCCTTGTTCTGCCATGCCGCACCTCAAACGGGACACGGTCGAGCCTCGACCGTGTCCCGTTCATTGCGGCTCATTACGCGCACGCTGTCACTTCGATTTGCGTTTTTCCTGTTCGGCGCGCTGCTGGGCTGCCCGCTTCTCCCAGTAGGCGTTGGCGCGCTTGATCCAGGCATCGCGCTCCGCTTTGGAGGCCGTGCGCTCCGTCCGGGTGCGCCGCCGCCAGAAGAAGAGGACGATCCCCGCCACCAGAGCGATCTGGACGAGGTAGATGAGGGTGAACAAGGTCTCGTGCCCGGTGGAGTAGTCGGGCACAATGGACATGGTGATGCTGCGGCGCGGATGGGTCAATTCATAAGCGCCGGCCCGGGTGATGGCGAAGTTGATGACGGGCCGCCCTTTGGCATAGGGCGTGTCGTACAGCCGCAAGCCGCGATCGATGAGCGTGGCGGGAATCTTCTCGCCCGTGTCCAGCGCCTTCACTTTGAGCCACGGGTTTCCATTCGCGTTGATCAGCGCGTCGGTGATGGTGAGCAGGTCGGGATTGTCGACGTAGACGGCATACAGGCCGGGGTGCAGCAGTCTCACAAGCGTGGGTGACTCGGCCATCTCGACCGTGCGCACATCTTCCGGCCCGACCGTCTGAATGATCCCGAGCGCGCCGGGAATGAAGAGAAATGGCGAGCCGGCGATCTTGAGCACATCGCCGAGCGCGCAGACGAGCATCACCGCGATGATGACGATGACAATACCAACCAACATGGCGCGGAAGGTAGGTGATTGGGGCTCGCCGGACATGGCAGCTACTCGTGATGGAGTTGCGGCAACAAAACGCTCAACGCGGCAACCAGTTGCTCGACTTCAGCCTGCGTATTGTAACCCTGAATCGAAATCCGCACGAAATCCCGCCCGTTCCAGTGGACGACGGGTATCTCGATGTGGAATTCATCATACAGCCGCGTCTTGAGGTTGTCCAACTGGCAGGGCGGCAGGGGCAGCACCGACATCTGCTCGAACCAGGCCGGCTCGTCGGGCGTGAGGGGCGGCAGGCCGGTCAAGGCGCTCACCTGCTGGCGCGCGTACCGCACCAGCTCGTGACATTCGCGCTTCACGCGCGCCCACGCGTGATCGCGCTGAAACTGGATCGCCGCCGGAACGCTGAGAAACGCGGCGATGTCGCGCGTGCCGGTCCATTCCTGCTCGTCGACGAACCGGGACGGCCCCGGCTTTTCCGCTTCCCACCCCCAGCTGACCACCAGCGGCTCGACCAGGCGCTGCATCTCTTTGCGCGCGAACAGGAAGGCTGAGCCTTTCGGCGACATCAGCCACTTGTGAAGATTGCCCGAGTAAAAATCCGCGCCCAGTTCGCGCAAGTTCAGATCGAGCTGGCCCGGCGCGTGCGCGCCGTCGACGACGGTGATGATGCCGCGCTCGCGCGCCCGATCGATCAGCGGCTTGATCGGAAAGGTGATGGCCGTGGGCGAGGTGATGTGGCTGATGAACAGCACGCGCGTCCGATCCGTTACGCCCGACCAGATCGCTTCGACGACATCACGGGGAGATGTGATCGGGACGGGTACGGGCTGACGAATGTATTTCGCACCCTGCTTGTGGCAGAGAAAGCGCCACGTCCGATCGAGCGCGCCGTATTCGTGATCGGTGGTCAGCACTTCATCGCCGGGCCGCAGCGCGAGCGATCGGGCGACGACGTTCAGGCCCGCGGTGGCGTTCGTCACGTACACCAGATCATCCGCATCCGCGCCCACGAACTCGCCCAAAGCCGATCGGGCTTCACGCATTAAGGTGTTGAAGCGGCGGCCCAGGAATTCGACCGGCTGTCGTTCCAACTCGCGCTGCCAGCGCTGATACTCCGCAAAGACCGGGCGCGGGCAGGCGCCGAACGAGCCGTGATTCAGGAAGATAATACCCGGATCGAGCAGGAAAAGTTCACGCACAATTACGACCACGTCTGCAATTCGACGACGTTGCCCTCGGGGTCGGTGACGTAGCACCAGGTTACCTGCGCGCCGGAAGCGATGGTGACCGTCACGACCTCGCCCACCGCGCGGCCTCCCGCGGCGAGCACAGCTTCACGTGCCGCGGGGACGTCATCCACCGCAAAAGCGATATGTCCGAAGCCGGGTCGATTCACTGCCGTAGCGGGTCGATCTTCCAGCGAAGTGTAGTTGAAGATTTCCAGCGTGGGGCCGGTGTCGCCGTAACCCGGCAGACGCAGATGCATGCCGCGCAGATGCGCGCCGGGCAATCCGGTTCCCGCTTCCATGAGCGGGCCGCTGAGATCGCGCTCGGGCGGCACGGGCACGCAGCCGAACACGCGCTGGTAAAAATCGGCCAGCGCGCGCCAGTCGTGCGCGATGAGATTGGTGTGGACATAGCGGGCTTGAAGGGTCATGGTTGAAGGTGCTGCACCTGTTTCTCATCGCGCGTTTGCGCGACGCGGTCTGGGCCGCGACCATGCGGCGGAAGAACGGCAAGTAGTCTGCGGAAAAGGTGAAGAGTGAACCGCGCCCGAATCACTCTTCACTCTTCACTCATTACGTCTTTGCTCGTGATCGCCTTCAGCACTTTCTCCGGCGTCAGCGGGAACGAATCGAACCAGATGCCGATGGCGTCCTTCACCGCCGCGCACACGGCCGGCGCAAACGGCAGATAGGGCATCTCGCCCATGCCGCGCGCGCCCCACGGCCCGATCGGATCCGGATACTCCAAGATGATCGAATCGATCTGCTGGGGCACATCGAGCACGGTCGGGATCAGGTAGTTGCTCAGATACGGCGTCAACACGTGGCCGTCTTTCGTCTGGAAATTTTCGGTGATCACGTAGCCCTGCGCCTGCACGATCGCGCCTTCGATCTGCCCGCGCACCAACCCAGGATTGATCGCCTTGCCTACGTCGTCGGCGCACCACACGCGCAGCACGCGCACGTGGCCCGTCTCCACGTCTACTTCCACTTCGCAGGCTTCGGCCACGTAGCCGTACGCAAAATTCGGTTCGCTCTTGCCCGTCTGCGGATCGTAGGGCGTGGTCCTGGGCGCGCGCCAGGCGTATTCCACGTAAGCGGGGCGTTCTTCGTCGGCCCACTTCTTCAAGGCCAACTCGGCCGCGCCGCGAATGGAATTGCCCAGCATGAAGGTCATGCGCGAGGCGGACACGCTGCCGCTGTTCCCGCTGCTGGCCGTGTCCGACACGACGAGCCGCACCTTTTCGATCGGCAGTCCGAGCTGCCTCCGCCGCCATCTGGCGCATCACCGTGTGCGTGCCCTGGCCGACTTCGGCGGCGGCGTGATAGATGATCGCTTCTTCGATCCCGGCCCCGCCGCGCAGTTCCAGCCGCACCACCGATTGTTCCACGGCGCCGAACGAGAACCCCACATTCTTGTACCCGATCGCCAGACCCAGCCCGTAGCGCCTGGTCGGATCGACGTTGGACACTTTGCGCAGGAGGCAGCCAGCCGCGCTGCTCGTCCTTCACCCAGCCGGCTTCGACCGCGCAGCGTTCCAGCACTTCGGCCATGCTGATGCCTTTGGGAACCGGCGTGCCGACGGACAAGATCGATCCTTCGCGCATGACATTCTTCACGCGCAGCTCCACCGGATCCAGGCCCAGCTTCTCGGCCAGCTTGCTCATCTGCATCTCGGCCAGAAATTCACCCTGCGGGCCGCCGAAGCCGCGAAAGGCGCCGCCCGGCATGTTGTTCGTGAAGATGGTGTAGGTGTCGACTTTGACGTTGGGGATTTCATAGGGGCCGGTGCAGCACAGCGTGCAGTTGCCCTGCACCTTGGTCGAGGTGTACGCATACGCGCCCGCATCGGCGATGACTTCCACTTGCGCGGCGAGCAGCTTGCCATCGGCGCGCGCGCCCCAGATGGCTTTGAGGACCATCGGGTGGCGCTTGTGATGCCCGATGATCGATTCTTCGCGCGACCACACGATCTTCACGGGTCTGCGAAGTTTCCACGCGGCCAGCGCCAGCACGATCTGCACCGACATATCCTCGCGCCCGCCGAAGGCCCCGCCAATAGCCGGATAGATCACCCGGACCTGATCGAGCGGCAGTTGCAGCGCGTGGGCGATCTGCTCCTGATCTTCGTTCGTCCACTGGCCGGCGACCTGCACCGTCACGCGGCCTTCTTCGTCGAGGTAAGCCAGTCCGGCTTCGGGCTGCAAATAGGCGTGTTCCTGGAAGGGCGTCTGATATTCACCCACGACGATGGCCGCGCACTTGTCCCACACGTCGTCTACATCGCCCTTGCGGATGCGATAGTGCTGCAGAAGGTTGCCGGGCTTATCGGGATGGAGTTGTAACGCGCCGGCTTTCATCGCCTCGCGCGGATCGGTGATTACCGGCAGGTCTTCGTATTCCACCTGGATCAAATCCCGCGCGTGCTCGGCCTGCTTCTCGGTCTCGGCCACCACCAGCGCGATCTGATCGCCGACGAAGCGGACGTGATCGCCCCAGTCTTTGTTGCTGCCCGGCCCCACCAGCACCGGCTGGTCGGGCATGATCAGGCCGTATTCATTGTTGGGCACATCCTTGGCCGTATAGACCGCGATCACGCCGGGAGCCTGCTCGGCATTGGCTCGTATCGATCGCCTTCACGATCGCGTGCGGGCGGCGCGCAAAGAGAATCTTCATGTGCGCCATGTGGGGCAGGGCGAGATCGCCGGGATACAGCGGCGGCGCCGGTGACTTTGGAGACGGCATCTATGCGGAAAGCATTTTGACCGACGGTGGTGGTTTCAGACATGGGAGCCTCGCGAAGAGTAAGAGTGACCCTTGCGCTGCCCGCCAGGACAAGTGTGCGTGAAACGTGCTGCGTAGGGGGATTATACACCGCGTCGGCAAAAAATGAAGACCTCGATCGGGTGCGATGAGGTCTTCAAGAGGTGATGCTGTGTCATTTCCGCACGCTGTTGGCGGGAATCCAAAGTGTGCCTAGCCGAGCAGTTGCCCAGCCTTTTGTCAACAGCTCGGATGCGCCGACATAAAGCACTCGGCGCATGCTACGGCGGTTACTACTCTTCCCACCCCTGCACCACCTCTTCCGCCGACACGCCCAGCACCCCGGCCACCGCAGCCGGGAGGCTGGCCTTGAGCGCGGCATCATCGCATTCGTGCCACAGGCGGCCTAGGCTCTGCGACACTATACCACCGTTGTGAGTGTCTTGAAAAGTCTGGTACGTCGTCAATGCCTGCAAATAATACTCGCGCGCCTGCGCCCACTGCCGCTGCGCCTGCGCCATAGTGCCCAACTGGTGGTAGGTGCTGGCCTGCTCGTAGCGGTCGTTGAACTCGATGTTGATCGCCAGCGCCTGCCGGTAGTAGCCCTCGGCCTGCGCCCACTGCCGCTGCTCCTGCGCCACCATCGCCCAACTGATGGTAGGTGCCGGCCTGCTCGTAGCGGTCGTTGAACTCGACGTAGATCGCCAACGCCTGCTGATAGTAGTCCTCGGCCTGCGCCCACTGCCGCTGCTCCTGCGCCACCACGCCCAACTGGTGATAGGTGCCGGCCTGCTCGTAGCGGTCGTTGAACTCGACGTAGATTGCCAACGCCTGCTGGTAATAGTCCTCGGCCTGCGCCCACTGCCGCTGCTCCTGCGCCACTATGCCCAACTGGTGATAGGTGCCGGCCTGCTCGTAGCGGTCATTGAACTCGACGTAGATCGCCAACGCCTGCCGATAATAGTCCTCGGCCTGCGCCCACTGCCGCTGCTCCTGCGCCACCTGCCCAACTGGTGATAGGTGCTGGCCTGCTCGTAGCGGGCGTTGAACTCGATCTTGATCGCCAACGCCTGCTGGTAATAGCCCTCGGCCTGCGCCCACTGCCGCTGCTCCTGCGCCACCATGCCCAACTGGTGATAGGTGCTCGCCTGCTCGTAGCGGTCGTTGAACTCGACGTAGATCGCCAGCGCCTGCTGGTAGTAGCCCTCGGCCTGCGCCCACTGCCGCTGCTCCTGCGCCACCATGCCCAACTGGTGATAGGTGCTGGCCTGCTCGTAGCGGGCGTTGAACTCGATGTAGATCGCCAGCGCCTGCTGGTAGTAGTCCTCGGCCTGCGCCCACTGCCGCTGCTCCTGCGCCACGATGCCCAACTGGTGATAGGTGCTGGCCTGCTCGTAGCGGTCGTTGAACTCGATCGTTGATCGCCAACGCCTGCTGGTAGTAGTCCTCGGCCTGCGCCCACTGGCGCTGCTCCTGCGCCACCATGCCCAACTGGTGATAGATGGCAGGCGCTCAAGATTGCCTTTTGCTTCGCCTCAAAAATCGTGATTGCTCAGCCAGATTGACAGCGCCTTCTGATACGTCGCTCTCGGCCAGCGCGTATTGCTGAGCTCACAATTGTCGCTTGGCGATGTTGTCCAGCACGACCACAAATTCCGCGCCCAACTGCCCGACCAGCGCTTCAGGCGGGTATTGTTCCAGCCGTGCCAGCACGCTTTGGCCCAGTTCCAGCCCGCGCCGCTGGTCTTGCGTCGCGTCCAGATAGCGGGACAGCGCCTCGTAAGTATTGACCATCGTCGTCTGCGCGGCCAGCGCATAGTCCAGCGCGGTGCTCAGGTTCTCATATTCCAGCCGCGCCAGCAGTTGGCCCGGTCTGCCGTTCCTGCGGGTTCTTGGAATCCATGGCCTGTGCAATTGCGCGGCCAAAGTCATCGTAGAACAGGCGGAAGGCGGTGCGGATGGCGGCAGACACTGTCCAGCTGGCGCAGGGCATAGCCAGCGTCGCGGATTGCTGGTGCGCCACCTGACGGTCTGCGGCATTGAGGCGCGACCGCAAGAAGTAGGGAAAGATGGGTTGCAGGCGCAGGTAGCCTTCGATTCGTCGTGCTCGGTCAGCAGGCCCCAATCGGCGGCGGCCTGCAAGACCTCCGGCCAGCGGTCAAAAGGCAAATCCGCCAGCGCGGGTTGGGCCTTCAGCTGCGCGGTGTATTGTGGCAAATAGCCTGGTATTGATCACCGTCGAGAAGGGGGCGAGGCAGGCCAGCAGTTCTTGCGCGGCGGGGTCCAAATTGCTGTGCGAATATTCGATGCAGCGCAAGATGCTGTGGGTCTTGTCGGTGGCAGCGGCGCGATCATCCAACGCCACCTCGCCCGCTTGCAGGGCGGCCAGCACCTCGGCGGGTGTCTGCCGCGCCAAGTTCGGCAGCACCACCTCCAACGCCAGCGGGTAACCGTCCAGCAACTTCAGCAGTTTGGCAAAATCCGCGCTGCCGCGATATTGTGTCGCGCCGTGGCGGGCCAGAATCCGGTCGGCCAACTGCGAGGCCGCTTCGGGGTCGAGACCGCCCAGATCGTAAACAGGATGAATGCTGACCGCTGAAGGATGAAGCGGCAACAGCCAATCCTCCGCGCCGCGTGAGCCGAGCAGGACGAGGGTTTGCCCGCCCGCCAGGTCATCGAGCAGACGACGCAGCGCCTCGCGTTCGGCGGGGGGCAGGGTGTTGGCAATCGCCAGCGCCTCGCCGCGCACGCTTTCCAGATTGTCCAGAATCAGCAGGTGTCTCTCGGCGCGCAGCCGCTCGGCCAGCAGTTTTTGCTGCGCGTCCAAGCTCAGCGGCAGGAAGCGGTCGAAGCCCGCCTTGTCCAGCACCTTCCCGGCCAGGTCGTGCAAAATCTGCTGGCGCGTCCACGCCCGCTCATCGTAGCCGTAATAAAACACCCGCTCCACCAGCCCCGTCGTCGTCCACCACTCCGCCAGATGGCGCAGCAACGTCGTCTTGCCCGCGCCGCCCATCCCGCGGATGAGCAGCACATTGTGGCGCAGCAAGCGCCGCTCGATGCGCAGGATGTCCAGATCGCGCCCGATGAAACCGTAGGCCACTGGGGGCGCCTCATACCGATCGGCCTGTGCGCCGTACCAGACCGCCGCTCTCGTCTGGCGTCAGATCGCGCGTCGCCACCCTCACCGCCTGCGCGCCCGTCTGATAGACCACCGGCAGCAGCCAGTCCTCCAACTCCACGTGCTGGTTGTAATAGGCGCGGCGCTGTTTGTGGTGGTGCAGTTCCAGCCGCGCGCGGCGGATGGCGTCCGGCACTTCGCGGCCCGCGAACAACTGGGTATACAACGTGCGCATCAACACCTCGGCGGCGCTCACCGTCACCGAGTAGCCCATCGCCAGCACCAACTGCGCGCCGCCCTGCATCAGGCGGCTGCCCAGGCTCGTCTCGCTGACGCCCACCTGCTTGCCCGACTGGCACGCATTCAAAATCGCGACGGGGATCTGGTGCGATTGCAGCAGTGCGGCCAGTTCCCCCGCCTCGATCGGATCAGCCGCGCCCTCCTGTCCTCCTCCAAAAATAGGAACGCCTGCTGCCCCTCGTACTTCGCCAATCGATCGCGCCCGTAGCGCGGGGCTTGCAGATACACATCGTCTAACTGCTGCTTCTGCTGCTCGATCCGATCGAACTGTTCAAACGTCAACAGGCCGCCGTGTACGTCGAAGTGAATCACGTGATAGTAGCCGGGGCCGTGTTCGGCGCGGGCGGCGTCCAATCGTTCCACCAGCGCTTGATACGTGGCGGGGCGCAAGATGTCGATCTTACGCGCAGGTTGGCCTGACGCAGCGTCTCCACCAGCGGGCGGCTGATGGTGCGATAGCCCACATCGCCGCCGCCCCTCGGTCGCGCCGTGACCAGCAGCACGTTGATCGTGGGCGAGGGCGACAGCGTCGCGCGGACGGGCTGGATGTGCGCGCTCTTGCGAATCAGCGGCGCTTCCAGCGCGAAGGCCAGCGGCAGGTCGGGGTCCTTCAACGCCTCCCAGTGCAGGTGGTGGAACTCCGGCGAGCCGACAATCTCGAAGGTCAGGCCGCTCACCCCGGGGTTCTGGCGCAGCTGCCCGTAATCGATCAACGCCTGATGATCTTTGAAGACCTGCGCGAACAAATTCTCGCCGTAGACTTTCACGCTGGCGGCGGCGGCGTCGCGCTTCACCTGATCCGTAAACGGAAAGCGCAGGTGCTCCTCAAAGTACCACTCCAGCCGCTGTTCCTCTTCCGCCGAAAATGGATCGGCAATCTCGATGGGGAACTCGTTGGCATGGTCGATGATCAACGTGGCGTGCAGCACTTCGGCGGTTGATCCGGCGCGTTCGCGAATGGTGATGGTGGGCATAAGACCTCAATGAACAACACCTGCACTTGGACCGCAGATGAACCAGGACCTTCGCGGCTTTGTCACACGATTCGCCGTGCGCTCACCTGCCCCTCGCCACTTACGAAGCTCCCGCAGCGCCGCAAGTAGGTCCGTGGAGTCGCCATGCCGGTGACGCAAGAGTATCCTGTGTAAAGCAATTCATCCTAACCTGAGCAAGTCACCCACGTAACGAATAGCCCTTAGCGAGCAAATGATCAGATATAGCTCCGCTAACGGGCAGGTTAAGTGCAGCATAACCATCGTAATGGCACAGGGTTTGCAGGACGTTTGGGCTAACGAGCATTGGGCGCCGTCGTCGGTATGGCCTTCGTCAAAATCTATCGCACTTGGCCATTGATTTTTGCCGGTTTTATCTCATAGGCATTAGAGTTATTAGAGTTTGACACGTGGTGAGCAATTAGCGCGTTGATTGCCTCGCGCCTCTTATAGCAATTTCCACTTTGGTTTACGATTTCGGGAGTAGAGCCTTGCCCGTTCCCGCCGCATCGCGGCGGCGGGCCGCTGGGCGTAGGCGGATTCCGGCTAAAGCCTCGAGTCCAGATCGTAAATCAACGTGGAAGCCGATCTAGCGGGGTCGCCATGCCGGTGACTCAAGCGCAGCCGGTGTAAAGCAATTTATCCTAACCTGATCAGGCGCAGGCGCTCGCAATGGCGCTGCAGGCTTACTCCTCTATCTTGACTATCAGGAGCCGTGTGCCATCGGGCTGGGTCATCTCGACAATCTCGGTGCGCTTAGTTACGCCCTGGCGGGCCAGCGCCTCTTTGATGAGATCGTAGAAGATGTTGCTGGCGATGTTCACGAGCAAACTGCTGGCAATGGTCACCAGCGCGGCGGCCAGCAGCGGATCGAATTCCGCGCTGGCCTCAGCCGAGCGTTCGGCTTTACCAACTGCGAGACATTCTGGCGTTTGATTCCACGCGGTGATGAATTCAGCGGGTGAGACGACTAACTTGGGGTCAAGGGCGATGTGATAAGCCATGCGTTACTCTCCACCAGCGAAGTCAGCGCGATTGTAGCATCAATTACTGTGTTATTGCGGCGGCGCGGCGGGCTGCAAGAAATCCTGCGCGGCCCAGCCTTCCACGCCGTTGGGGTCTTTCAACTTCCACCACGTGCGATTGCCTGCCGACACCGGCCCGTCGGTCACCTGAAGCACTTCGCCCGCGCCCAACGTGCGGATAATCTGCGCGGTGGTATTGGCATCTTGGCGGAAATTCACAGCATCCGTGACCGCGACGTACACGCCCTTATCGATGGCGGCGGGGATGTTGGGCATGGCCGTAGCGGTGGGCGGCACCGGCGTGGGCGAGACAGCCAGCGTGACAGTCGGCCGCACCCGCGTGGGCGTGGCGGTGGGCGTGACTGGCGCTGCGGCAAAGCCGCGGATGACCGCTCGCCCGCCATAGGTGCAGATCACCACGGCCACGACGATGATACCCAGCAATAACAGCCATTCACGCCAGTTCAGTTCGGTCTGTCCCGGCCTGGGACGGATATTCACGGTCGGTTTGGTTTCTTTTGTTTCTGCCACTCGAAAAACCTCAAGCAAATGTCTGAAGTCTAATCACGATGTCGCTGCGGGCGTTAAATACGTCTCAGCTGCCCAACCCTCTGCGCCATCGGATTGATCCTGCAAGCGCCACCAGCGCAGGCCGTCGGCTTCGCGCGGACCTTCCAGAATTTTCAAGCGCGTTCCATCGGCCACGGTCTTCAAGGTCGTCGATTGCAGGCCCGGATCAGAGCGCAGCCGCAAGGCCGAGCCGGTGCCGCTGACGATGGCTTCTCCGCCGGCGAACAGTCCTTCCGGCGTGGCCGTCGGCGCAGGCGTGGGCTGCGGCACATCCGTCGGCCGCAGCGTGGCCGTGGGCACGATCGGCGTGGGTGTCACCGTCACGACCACCAACGGCACTTGAACTGCTTCGTCACCCCTGATGGGTTGCAAGGCGATCAGCGCGCCGATGGCGATCACCGCGCACAAGCCTGTCACACATCCCAGCGCCGGTCCCAGCCACAACGGCCCGCCAGAGGGACGCTGCGATCGGGGCTGCACACGGCGAATGGTCTGCGTCGTCGGTCCCGCTGGAGGCGTCTCGCTCATTCGACCGCCGCCACCAGCAGGGTGATATCGTCAAACTGCGGCGCGCTGCCTTGAAACGCCAGCACGCTATCCATGATGACCGCGACGATCGCTTCGGCGCCGGCGGCCGGGCAGGTCTTGACGACGCCGGCCAACCGATCGGCCCCGTAACGCTCATCGGCTGCGCTGCGCGCATCGACGACCCCATCGCTGCACATGATCAGTCGATCGCCGCTCTGCAGATCGATCGAGCATTCCTCCAGCACCAGATTGTCCAGCATACCGATGAAGCGTCCCGCGCCCGGCAGCAGATCGAGAGTCCCGTCGCGGTGCAGCAGCAGCGGCAGCTCGTGCCCGGCGCGCACGTAAGTCAAATGCCGCGTATCCAGGTGCAGCACGCCGTAGAACGCGGTCACAAACATGTCGTCGTCCGACGAGACGTCGAGCAGCAGCCGGTGCACGGCGCTGACCACTTCGCGCGGGGACAGCGTGCGGCGGACTTCCGTGTGAAACAGGGCGCGCGCAATCGCCATGAAGATGGCCGCGTGAATGCTCTTGTCGGACACGTCGGCAATCAGCAAGCCAATGTGCTGAGCGTCCAACGGGAAGGCATCGTAGAAGTCGCCGCCGACTTCGCGCGCCGGCTGCGCGTGCGCCGCGAACGACAGGCCGGCCACGCGCGGGAGTTTTTTAGGCAGCAGCCCGCGCTGCACTTGCGCCGCCAGTTCCAGATCACGCTTCATGCGCTCGCTGCGAATCAATTCGGCCTGAGCCGCTTGCAGTTCGGCGTACGCCTGGCGCAGTTCCTCATTCTTCTGCAGCAGCTCGCCGATCTCGCGATGCATGGTATTGCGCAGCTCGGTCAGCGAATTGTGCAGCAGTGTCAGCGCCAGTTCCGGGCTGTCGCGCAGCACCTGCGTAAAGGTCGCCTCGTCAATTTCCAGCACGACCACGGGGGTGACCGCCGTCACCGTCGCGCTGCGCGGCGAGTTGTCGATGAGCGCCATCTCCCCGAAGAAGTCGCCGGGGTTGCGCAGGGCAATCAGAATCTCCTCCGTGTCCGACAGGCGCTGCGTAATCTTGGCCGTGCCCTGCCGCAGGATGTAAAAGACCTTCTCCACGGCACCCTGGCGGCACAAGACCGTGCCGGCCGGATACTGCTTCACCGCGGCAACCTGGCGCAGCGCATCGACGTCGGTCTGCGACAGGCGCTGGAACAGTTTCTTTAGCACGAGAGTCGTGCTGCTGGCGTTTTCGGGCTCGATGTTCGTCATGCTGATCTATTGCGGCACACAGATCTGTGTCTGCACGTCGTCAATGGCCATGCCGGTGCTGCCGTTATTGTCGCCCCTGTTGACGACCCCGAACCGCAGACTTGATGGTCTGTCCGGCATACGCCTGCAAGTCGAAGCCCGCCGTGACCCACGCCGGATCGCTGGCGCGCTCGGAGATCAGGTAATGCGTCTGGCCATCCTGATCGATAATGACCGCGTATTGCGTGTCGCTAATGATATCGCCCGACCAGCGATAGCGCGCAAACGACAGCGTCGCCGTCAGCGTCTGAGCCGGAATGTTGAGCGCCTGCTCAAACGACGAATACGACGTCTGCGTCAGCGTGTCGCTGATCGTCGCCGCACCGATCCGCGCGGCGACCATCCCGCTTGCGGCAGGACTCGGCACTATCGCCGGCGGTGGATTGAGCGAGAGACGGCTCCAGCCCGGCGCAAAATCGCCCGACTCAAATCCGCCGTTGACGAGGATATCAGAGCATACGGGCGCGGGCGGCGGTTCCGGCGCGGCGCTATCGTTCAAGATCACCGGCAGATAAATCAGGCTTGCCGCCCGATCGGGCGGCAGACACGCGCCCAGAAACTCAATCAGGCGCGTCATCATGGCTTGCCGCGTCGCGCGCGGATAGATCGTTTCAAACGGTATGCCGGAATAGACCAAGCGCGTGCAGCCGCTGGCAACCTGCAGGGCCGCCGAAGCCGTATTATACACCAGCGCACTTGATGCGCCGCTGCCGGGCGCAAACACATCGGCATGGTCTACGTCGTACATGCCATGTGATCCGTCGTCGAAGTTGATGGCGCCCAGTCCATTGAAGAGGCCGCCGGCCGCAGGCGCGGCAGTGTAAGTCTGCGCATCGTCGGCCACGAAGGACGCGCGCAGTGTGTTGGCATAGAACGGCGTGTTGTTCAGTTCGTAGCCGATTTCGGATCCGCTAATGAACAACGCGCCGCCTTTGGCAAGGAAATTTGTCAGTGCGGCCTGATCAGCGGCAGTCAGCGTTGGAAACGGCGCTTGATTCTCTCCGGCGATCCAGTCCACGATCGTATAGCTGCCCAGCCCGATGGCGCCCTGCGACACGGCGGCTCGCTGAGCGCTGTCGAAGGGCAACGTGATCACCTCGGCATGTCGAATCATTGCGTCAAAGCGGTTGATGCGATCGACGAAAACGCGGCGGCTGTAGCCTTCCGGCGGATCGTTTTGTTGGGTGTCGCCAGACCGATCGATGCGATCGAAGCCATAGACCAGCAGCAAGTGCGCCTGCCCCAAGCGGGCAGCACGCGCTGCCAGCACCGGGGAGGCGAATGATTCACCGCCCGCGTTGACGCCGGTGACTTTGGCAAAGATCAATTGATTGGGCAGCAGGCCGGTCAGGGTGTGCGACGTCGACGCTGCTTCGATTGGATTGCTCCAGCCGAAGCCGTCGGTGCTGGTGTACACCCGATAGGAGGTGGCCGCATCGCCGAGCGGGCCGCTCCCATCGGTCTCGCCGGGCTGCCACACCAGCGTGATCTGTCCTCCGCCGGTGTTGCGCAGCGTCACTCGCTGCGGCGGTTCGGGCAAATAGACCAGCGGCACATTCGGATCGATCGCGTGCCAGTAATTGACCAGGCCGTGATAGATGGCGCGCGCGGAGAGTTGCAGAAAGCGCGGGTCTTTCATCGCTTCGACGTCGGTGGGATTGTCGTGAAAGCCGTTTTCAATCAGCACGCCCGGCATAGTGCTGAGCATGCGCAGCTCGCCCAGATCGCCCGACTTGAGACCCCGGTCAAGCCAGTCCACATCCCACTGAGCGTGTATGGCATTGATGAGTTCGGCCTGGACGAAGCTCTGCAAGGCGGTGCTGCCGACGGTCGGCGTCAGGAACACGTAGGATTCGGTGCCGCGGGCGGTGGTGTAGCCGCTGGCGCCATTCGTGTGCCATGAAATATAAACTGCGTCTTCGCCGGATTCCTTTTCCCATTCGGAATAGAGTGGGCGGATGCGAACATCGCTATAGGCTTCGACATCCGGCATCCCCACCCATTTCGCGTATTGGCTCGCTTGTTCTTCCCAGCGCGGCTTGCCGCTGCCAGGCGCTCCGGCAACTGAGGTGTCACCAATGCCGCCGCCGAGGCGCACGGCATCGGCCAAAACGGTGACACCCGGCGTGGCCGATTGATTGTTCAAGTTGATGCGCGCCGGCCGCCCGCCGTAGAACGGATAGTTCCCGATGAAGCGCCAGTTGTCGCCATCGCGCGCCTGGGTGATCGTGACCGGCGTGACTGCTCCGGCGTGATCGACAAACAAATGCGCATCGACGGCGCGTGTGATCGCGGCGTTGGGGAAACGCACGTAGACGGCGTAAGTCGCGGTGACCGGCGGCGTGAACGTCCATGTGGCAGTCGCGGTGGCTGCGGTATGGACGGTCGCTGCCGAACGGTAAGTTCCATTGGTGCCGCCGCTGCTGATCGTCCAGGCGCCTTGCGTGGAGAAATCGGCGCTGCTGTCGTCGACGATAATCATTGGGGTGTTCATGTCACGCTCGCGCACCGTCCACGCATCAGCGCCGGCGTTCTGCAAGTACGGCAGCAGATATTGATTGACGGCTTCGGCGTTGTTGAAGTCCTCGACGATGCCTTCGCCGGGTGGATAAGGGGCGGAAGGATAGATCGGCCGCTGCGTGCGATACGTGTTGAAACTGGAGTTCCATGCCCAGCCGTGACCGGCGCTTACAAAGACGGTCTTGTTCGAAAGACCTCCGCCCTGACCCTGACTCCCTTCCCCTGTCTGCGACGGGGGAAGGGCCGGGGATGGGGGTCCTTTACGCGGTACTCAATCTTCGGCAGGAAGTCCGAGAGCAGCCGATAGCCGCCCAGGCTGGCGCGCGCCTCGATCTCGATACGCTGAAAGTTGTACGGCGTGAACGTCGTGCGGAACTGTTCGTTGATGTCCTCCACCTGTTGGTCGGCCATGGCGGCCAAAGCGGCATCGGGCAACCTGAGATCGATGCGGACGCGTCCATCGATCACGCTGACCGTGTCCAGCTGTGTCCCCGCTGGCAACGGCGAGGCCACGCCCTCGGCTTGTTCGCTGCTCGTCGGGCCGGCGATCAACCACCGGGTGAGCGAGCGGACCTCTTCCGTGATCGTCGCCGCCGACAAAGGGGCAGGGCGATCGACGCAGGCAGTTCGACCGTTGTGGACAAAGCAGATCGCCTGTGGTGCAAGCGCCGATCGGGTCTCGGCCACGGCTGGCATCAGCTGCAATCGCCGCCAGGCTGAGCGCGATCGACGCGACCCCCAACAACCATGCAGCCAGACCGCGTGATAACGAATGACGCATCATAAGGCTCCCCCTTTTGAACGGCCATTATAAAGCACCCCGCGCCGGATGAAGATACTCCGGCGCGAGGGACATCGCCATTCGTTTCGTCCGCAGTTCAACTGCGGACAGACAGGCAATTTACAGCGCTCATTCAGATTGTTACCGTGCCGCCCTGGGATGGCCATACCCTGGCGGTACCGATGCTCCAGTGGCTGCCGGGTGCGGCGCACCAGTATGGGGGGCAGCCCGTTCACAACGGGACGAAAGAACCTGGCGCACGCTTCAAGTACGCCACGCAATTGACAGCCCTCTAGCGCAGTGGTATACTCTCGCGCGCATTCACGCTCGACTCTCCTTGCGTGGCCATCACGAATACGGAGGGATGGCCGAGTGGTTTAAGGCGGCGGTCTTGAAAACCGCTGTAGCCCTTGTGGTTACCGGGGGTTCGAATCCCTCTCCCTCCGCCTTGAAGGCAGATCGTTCGGGGAGATGCCGGAGTGGACGATCGGAGCCGCCTGCTAAGCGGTTGTGCGGGTAAAACTGCACCCAGGGTTCGAATCCCTGTCTCCCCGCCATGAGAGTAGAATAGTTCGGCATACCCCTGTAGCTCAGCGGATAGAGCGCGGCCCTGCGGAGGCTGAGGCCTGGGTTCAATTCCCAGCAGGGGTACTTGTTTGAAACCGGGTTCGATGAAGAATCCGGTTTTTTTTGTTTCTCTTGAGCGACTTCCGTTTTGGTTTACGCCGATCTGGAGTCGAGCCTTTAGGCGGTTTCCGGCTGAAGCCTCGAGTCCCGAGTGTAAACCAATTAAGAACGGGATCTAACTACCCGATTGGCCTTTCTCGCCCTTTTGTACGACAATGGGGCCAGGAGGATGATCATGCGACGACTGGCACTGTTGTTAGTCGGCCTGCTGATGGTGATGGCGTGCAGCCTGGCCTCGCCCGCGCCGGCTGCCCCCACACGCGTTCCCCTGCTGCCTACTGCGGAAAGCACCGCGAAGCCCACGCGCCCGCCGGTCATAGCGCAGCCTGCGCCCACACAGCCGTCCCCCACGGCAGAACCATTGGCGACGCTGGGGTCGACATCATCCGTCACCCCCGAGGGACTGGTGGATGATTTCGGCGATCCAGGCAGCGGCTGGGGCATCAGCTCTGGTCAAGAAGGCTCGGTGGGATACGAGAATGGCGAGTACGTGATTCAGGTGGACGAAGCCGACTATACACTATGGGCCAATCCGGGCCGGACATTTGGCGATGTCTTCGTCGACGTGATGGCGCAGCTGGCCGATGGCAGCCCGCCAGCCGACATGGGCGTGATCTGCCGCTATCAGGATGCCGGCAACTTCGTCTACGGTGACATCACGTCCGACGGTTTCTACGGCATCGGTCAGATGAAGAATGGTGAACTCAGCATTTTGACGGGCGGCGGCAAACTGCAGCGCCATGCCGCCATTCGGGAAGACGGCCAGGCCAATAACATTCAGTTCCTGTGCGCGGGCAATCGCTTCGTGCTCATCGTCAACGATCAATTGGTCGATGAGATCGAGGCGGATGCGCCTGCCAGCGGCGATGTCGGTTTGATGGCCGGCACCTTTGACCAGGCTGGCGCCCGGGTTCGCTTTGACGATTTCTCGGCGGTTTTGCCGCCGCCGAATACGGAAGTAGGGGACCTGCAGCCGGGCGGTAACGTGCTGTTCGCCGACGATTTCAGCGATCCCGGGAGCGGCTGGGAAGTGCGTGAAACGGCCAGCGGCGCTACCGGCTATCGGGATGGTCGATACTTTATCCGCGTTGACGCACCCAGGTTCCAATTGTGGTCTTCGCCCGGCCAGCCTTTCAAGGGCGATGTGATAGTGGAGGCGAGCGCCGTCCCGGCGCGCGGCCCGGAAAAAAACGAAATGGGTGTGCTCTGCCGCTATCAGGACAGGCAAAACTTTGTGTATGGCAGCGTAGGCGCCGACGGGTACTATGCCATCGTCGAGATCAAGAATAATAAAGAGACGATTCTGACGGGCAATGGCAAATTCCAGCTATCGGATGCGATTCCGCGCGGAAGCGAGACCTACGTCATTCGCCTGGCCTGCGCAGGCGATCGCTACACGTTGTTCGTCAACGGCGCGCAGATCGACTCCGCCACGACCAGCGGCAGCGTGTTCACTGCCGGCGATGTAGGCTTGCTGGGGGGCGCGTTTGATCAGGGCGGGGTGGAGATTCTCTTCGACGACTTTACGGTGAGCGCGCCGGACTACGGCGCGCCATAGTCCAGCGGGCAGTAAAACAAGCGCGCCCCGATCAGCCGATCGGGGCGCGCTGCTATTTACGGACAACCAGCTAAGGAACGCCGGCTACTCTTCAATCGACAATACCGTCACCATGCCGAACATACCCAGGGCCGATTCGGCGTGCGTGAGGATGTGGCAGTGATAGGCCCACAGGCCGGGTTCCTCGCAATCCACAATGACGTCATAGCGCTCGCCGGGCGCAACGGATAGAGTATCGGCCAGGTACGGCGCAGGCAAGTTCGCGCCGTCTTTGGCAAACACCTGTTGATACATGCCGTGCAAGTGCATGGGGTGAATCATCAGCCCTTCGTTCATGTAGCGGATGCGCAGCTTCTGGCCTTTCTTCGCTACTAACGGCTGCGTGTACGGAAAACTCTTGCCGTTGATGGTTAAGCCGATGCCGGTATCGTTGAGCACCATGATGTATTCTTTGTCGTACGCCGGATCCTTCGACTTATCCTTCGGGTCGATGATGAAAGCGGCCATCATGCCCTTGGTCACCTGCTCGGCGGCATCGTGATGCGAGTGGTACATGTGCGAGCCGGGGTTCCTGGCAGTGAACTCGTAGGTAAAAGTTGTCCCCGGCGTGATCGGCGGCTGGGTGACGTACGTCACGCCGTCCATTTTGTTGGGCACTAGGACCCCGTGCCAGTGCACCGTGGTGCTCAGCTGCATCTCGTTCTTGACGTTTACGCGTATCTTGTCGCCTTCGGTAATACGGATAATCGGGCCGGGGACAATGCCATTGTAAGTATAAGCGTTCTTGATGACTTTACCCGGCTCGACCTCCCAATCGACATTCTTGGCGGTGATTTCGAACACTTTGGTGTCGCCGTCCATGGTGTACGGCAACTCCACGCCCCAAAAGTCGGGGTTTTTGCCGATGTTGTCAAGGAAAATCTTGACCCTGGCTTCGTGTGCAGCATCGATCGCCTTATAATCCGGCCCAGTCTGCGCCACCGGGGCCATATCCATGCCCATTTGATCGGTTGCGGCTGCTCCCGCTGCCTCCGGCGCGGGCGTCGGCGTTGTTAGCGTGGCACACGCTGCGGTCAGGCCCGCTCCGGCACCGACTACACCGGCGGTGCGAATAAACTGGCGGCGCGTAAAGCGCAGCTGATTGACACGATCGTCCATGATGAGCTTCTCCTCATTGGTTAGTATGATGGCGAATAGTTTACTCCAATAACATAGAGTGTCAATAGCAAAAACTTTCACGAGGCTTTAATCTGGCGCAATTGGGCTGATAGCGCGATTGGCGTTTGACGCGCGTGCCGTCTGGCGGTAGACTTATCGTGAACCCCATCCAAGGAGCAAGGTGTGACGACCTTTACGCAGACCCGCTGGAGCCTGAACGATTTACTGGACACCCCTGATAGCCCGCGCTTTAACGATTATCAATCGCAGCTGACCGAACTCCTCCATGAGTTTGAAGCCGCCCGATCCATCCTCTCCCCTGACATGCCGATCCCCGATTTTGTGCGGGTGCTGGACACGTATGAAGCGATCGGCGCGGTCATGCAGCATCTGGCAGGTTATGCCGCGCTGTGGTTCACCGAAGACACGCAGCGGCAGGAGGCATTGATCTACAAGGCGCGCATGGACCAGCTGGCCGCCGATGTGGAGAATCGCACGCTGTTCTTCGGCCTGTGGTTCAAGGGCCTGGACGACGCGCAGGCCGAACGGCTGATCCCGGCCAGCGGGGATCGCCGCTACTATCTGGAAGCCATGCGCCATTTCAAGCCTTATACGCTCAGCGAAGCCGAAGAGAAGCTCGTCAATATCAAAAACGTGAACGGCATCGACGCGCTGGTGCAGTTGTACGACATGATCACCAGCAAGTTTGAGTTCACGCTGGAAATCGACGGCGCAAAGAAGACCATGACGCGCGATGAGCTGGGCTCGTATGTGCGGCATCCCTCGCCGGAGGTGCGCGCGGCGGTGTATCAGGAACTCTATCGCGTGTACGGCGATCACCGGCTGGTGCTGGCGCAGATCTATAACAACCGCGTGCGCGACTGGCACAACGAATCAATCCAACTGCGCGGCTATCACGAGCCGATCTCGGTGCGCAACCTGGCCAACGACATTCCTGACACGGTGACGGAAACGCTGTTGTCCGTCGCGCGGCAGAACAACCACCTCTATCAGCGCTATTTCAAGCTCAAAGCAAAGTGGCTTGGCCTGCCCCGGCTGCGCCGTTATGACGTGTATGCGCCGCTGCTGCCGGCGGAGAAGCGTTACGAATTTGGCGCGGCAGCCGATCTGGTGCTGGCCAGCTATCGTGACTTCTCGCCGACGCTGGCTGATCACGCCCGGCGCGTGCTGGCGGAGAACCACGTCGATTCCGAGCTGCGAGCCGGCAAGCGGGGCGGGGCCTTCTGCGCCAGCCTGCGGCCCGGGCTGGCGCCGTGGGTGCTGCTCAACTTTGCGGGCCGCGCGCGCGACGTCGCCACGCTGGCGCACGAACTGGGCCATGCGGTGCACGCGCTGATGGCGCAGGACCATTCCCTGCTCACGTTCCATTCGTCATTGCCGCTCGCCGAGACAGCGTCGACGTTCGGCGAGATGCTGTTGACCGATCGACTGTTGAAGGACGAGACCGAGGTGGCCGTGCGCCGCGACCTGCTGGCGGACAAGATCGACGACACGTATGCCACGATTCAGCGTCAGGCCTACTTCACCATCTTCGAACGGGATGCGCACCGCCTGGTTATGGAGAACAGGTCGGCGGACGAGATCGCCGCACACTACCTGACCACCTTGCAGGAGCAGTTCGGCGACGCGCTGGAGCTGGGAGACGAGTTCAAGTGGGAATGGATTTCGATTCCGCACTTCTATCATGTGCCGTTCTACACGTACGCTTACAGCTTCGGCCAGTTGTTTGCCCTGGCGCTGTATCAGATGTATCGCCAGGAAGGCCCCGCATTCGAGTCCAAGTATTTGAAGATTCTGGCCTACGGCGGATCGGAAGAGCCGGCCAGGATTTTGGGCAGCATCGGCATCGACATGGCTTCACCCGCGTTCTGGCAAGGCGGCTTCGACTTTATCAGCACGCTGGTTGACGATCTGGAAGCGCTGGAGCCCGCGGCATGAGCGGCGTGATCTACCACCTGGTCCCGATTGACTACTGGGAAGCGCAGCCAACCGATCGGCCTTACGTGCCCGCCGATTTTGATTGGGAAGGATTCATCCATTGCACGAGAGGCGATGAACAGATCGTTGTCGTCGCAAATCGTTACTATCGGAACGATCCACGCGATTGGCTGGTGTTGGTTCTTGACGAGCAAGCGGTGACGTCAGAGATTAAGTATGAGCCGGGGCGTGATGGCTTGTTATATCCGCATATCTACGGTTCACTTAATCGCGATGCGATTCGCGCGGTGCGGCGCCTGCCGCGCGACGCGGCTGGGACTTTCGGTCCGCTGCAGCGCAGTCTGACTTAGCCGGGCAGATCGACCGCTCGCCTCGTTTCTTTTTTGCGATTGGCTGGATTGCGCGCTCAAATTCTCAGGCTCGCTTCAGCAAAGATAGTACTTTCGATCATTGTCTTGCAGAGGCATCTTGTGTTATTAAAATAGTACCTCGCGTAGGGGGACGCTCGATTCATCCCCGGATCGATGCGTCAAGTCGAAGAAGTCGAAGGCTTAGCTATTGAGAAAGGAGGACGGCGCACTTTGATTCTCTCAGCCGAACCACCGGAAATAGCTGGTCCGATGTTCGAGCGAGAGGCGTTCCGAGATTCCCATATCGCCTGACGGTTGAGTCGTAGACTCCGGCACGGCAGCGCATCGGCTGGTTGTGGGTTCGTCGCATTTTGTTTGTCATGCCACAGCCACCCGCACGGCATCGCAGCATGGTTTCGTCGCAAGACGCCCCGTGTGGCGCTGGCGGCCCGGGCAGGAGCGCAAACTGGACGGGTGGCCGAGTAGTTTGTTTCGAGCTGGGCGGCCACAATCTCAACTGTTCGACTTGCGTGAGCTTCTGCGGCGAAAACCGTTTAGGAATCAATGTCAAATTAAACCGGACTCGCGACGCCCACACTTGGAGGGCTGCCAGGTATAACTGTGAGTTGTGATGCAGTGAATGGCAGAAGGCCAAGCGACATCGGACAAGCGTCAACTGAATAGTTTGGTACGGGCCGCTCAGCCGCAAGGCAGCGGCCCCTTTTGTTTCAAGCTGCGGACCTCTATCGTGTGTTGCACGAACTGGACAGAGATGCTGTTGTGCAATCTGCCCCTTGACACGCCTCCGAAAGTTGAGTATAACTGCAGGCACACAGACGAGGACGGGGAAGAGTACACTTCACCCGTGATTGGCCAGAGAGTCGGACAGGAGGTGCTGCGAGTCCGATCCAATCGCAGAAGTGGAATGGTCCCCCGAGTTGCGCGGGCCAAATCAAGCGAGAGTAGCCCAAGCCGGAGCCGCCACCGTTATCAGGGCAGAGAGTATCATTGTCGAAGGCGCGGTGTTGGCGCCGCAGATATCGTACTCGCAAAGTGAGGCTGGCTCCTTGAACCTGTCGCTATCACCGGCAGGTTTTTGTTTTGTGAGGCAGTCAGCCTAAGATGGGTGGCACCACGGGCGTCATTGAAACGCTCGTCCCAGTGTACGCGGCAATGCGTGACGGGACGGGCGTTTTTGTTTGATAAGGTAGGGGTGAAGCCGCCTCGCCGAGGACCCGCAATCATTTTGGAGGAAAACTATGGAAGCCGTAGCAGTTCAATCAGCACTCAGCCCTCAGCCCTCAGCAGTCAAAAAGGGGCGCATCCTTACCGGCGATCGCCCTACCGGCCCGCTGCATCTGGGCCACTATGTCGGCACACTCGCGAATCGGGTGAGGCTGCAGGACACCTACGAGGTGTTCCTGTTGGTGGCCGATTATCACGCGTTGACACGCGCGGTCGATAAAGAGCACGTCACCGCGACGGTGAGCAATACGCGCCAACTCGTGCTCGATTACCTGGCGGTGGGCATCGATCCGGAGAAGACCACGATCTACGTGCAGTCTGATGTGCCCAGCGTGTGCGAATTGCATTTGCTTTTTTCGATGCTCACGACGGTGCCGCGCCTGGAGCGGGTGCCGACGCTGAAAGAGATCATGGATGCCGAGCACATCGAGCAGCCGTCGTATGGCCTGCTGGGTTACCCGGTGCTGCAAGCCGCCGATATTCTGCACGTGCGCGCGAACCTGGTGCCGGTTGGAAAAGATCAGGCTTCGCACGTCGAGGTGACGCGCGAGATCGCCCGCCGCTTCAACTTTCAGTACGACTGTGAAGTGTTCCCCGAGCCAGAGGCGCTCATCGGCGATGTGCCGACGCTGGTCGGCACGGACAACAAAGCGAAGATGTCCAAGTCATTGGGTAATGCCATCCTGCTGTCGGATGATGAGCCCACGGTGCGGCAAAAGGTGATGAACATGTACACCGATCCCGCGCGCATCCGCGCTGACATTCCGGGCAATCCCGATGGCAACCCGGTCTTTCAATATCACGACGCATTCAATCCGAACAAGGAAGAAGTGGAAGACTTGAAGGATCGCTACCGCCAGGGCAAAGTGGGCGATGTGGAAGTGAAGAAGAAGTTGAACATGGCGCTGCAAAACTTCCTGACGCCGATCCGTGAACGCCGGGCACACTATGAAGCCAGGCCGCAGTTGATTGACGAGATTCTGGAAGCCGGCTGCGCGGCAGTTGCGCCGATTTCGGACGAGACGGTGCGACTGGCGCGCGCAGCGATGGGGCTGAGGCGGAAGGCGTAACAGCAACGCGTAGTCCGCACAACGCGCCTTGCTCATTGGCATCGAATCCAAATTTCCTCGGAGGAAAAGTCATGTCTGACCAGGTGAAATATCTACTCGAAGAAAGCGAAATGCCGACCGCGTGGTACAACGTACAGGCCGACTTTGCGACTCCGCTGCCGCCGGTGATCAATCCGGGCACGGGACAGCCGATCGGGCCGGAGGATATGGCGCCGCTGTTTCCGATGGATATCATCATGCAGGAGGCCGCCGTCGGGCCCTATGCCGGCCGCTTCATCGACATCCCGGCAGAAGTGTATGAAATCTATCGGTTGTGGCGGCCCACACCGCTGCTGCGCGCGCGGCGGTTGGAGAAGGCGCTGGATACGCCGGCGCATATCTATTACAAGTATGAAGGGGCATCGCCCGTTGGATCACACAAGCCCAATACGGCGGTGCCGCAGGCGTATTACAACAAGCTGGCGGGCACGCGGCGGCTGGCAACCGAAACCGGGGCGGGGCAGTGGGGCTGCGCCGTCGCCTTCTCGGCGGCCTTCTTTGGCCTTGAAGCGAAAGTCTACATGGTCAACATCTCATATCAGCAGAAGCCCTATCGCCGCATGATGATGGAAGCCTACGGCGCGTCCATTGTGGCTTCGCCGTCGAAGGATACAGCCGCCGGGCGCAAATTCCTGGCGCAGGATCCCAATCACCCCGGCTCGCTGGGCCTTGCGATCAGCGAAGCGCTGGAAGATACGGTCACGACGCCGAACACCAAATACTCGATCGGCTCCGTGTTCAACCACGTGTTGCTGCATCAAACGATCATCGGGGAAGAAGCCTTGAAGCAGATGGAGAAGGCCGGCGAGTATCCCGACGTCGTGATTGGCTGCGCGGGCGGCGGATCGAATTTTGGCGGCATCGCGCTGCCGTTTGTGCGCGGCAAGTTGAAAGAGGGCCAGACCACGCGCATCGTCGCAGTGGAGCCGACGGCGGCGCCGTCGTTGACCAAGGGGATCTACACGTACGACTTCGGCGACACCGCGCAGATGACACCGCTGGTCAAGATGTACACGCTCGGCTCGGCGTTCATTCCCGCGCCCATTCATGCGGGCGGCCTGCGCTACCATGCCATGGCGCCCATCGTGTGCAAGCTCTACGACGAAGGCGTGATCGAAGCCGTGGCCGTACAGCAGAATCCGGTGTTTGCGGCGGCCGTGCAGTTTGCGCGCACGGAAGGCATCATTCCCGCGCCGGAATCGTCGCACGCAATTCGGGTTGCCATCGACGAAGCGATCAAGGCCAAAGAAGCGGGCGAGAAGAAAGTGATTCTGTTCAACCTCAGCGGTCACGGCCACTTCGATATGGCGGGCTATCAGATGTACTTTGCGGGCCAGTTGGAGGATTACGAATATCCGGCTGAGGAAGTGGCGAAGGCGGTGGCGGGGCTGCCGAAGGTCAAGGCGTAACTGATCAGCGTCAGGGCGTGGAGCATCCCGCCTAGCGCGCCGCCGCTTCGCGGGCACGGCGTGAGCGGAACGCAGTGGAGTCGACACTTGCACCTGCTCGCACGCGGCAGGTGCAAGTGTCGACTGCGCAACAAAAAGCGTTGCTCCGCTCAGGGCGCCCGCACTGACGAATGACCGAAAGGGAGAGACTGATGTTGGCTGAACCGATGATACGCGCACGAACCGATATTCATCCCAGTCTCACTGAAGTATTGGAGTTAGCAGCGCAGGGCAATCTCGTCCCGATCTATCGCGAGTTGCCTGCCGATCTCGATACGCCGGTGTCGGTGTACTTGAAGCTCGCGGGGCGCGGCGCATCGTTCTTGTTGGAGAGCGTCGAGGGCGGCGAGCAGGTAGGGCGTTATTCGTTCATCGGAATTGAGCCGAGCGCCGTGCTGAGTTTCAACGGGCGGTCCTACACCCGCCGATCGAACGATCACGCGACGACGACCGATCTGGCGCACGGGCAAGATCCGCTGCACGTGCTGCAGGCCGAACTGGCGCGCTTTTCGCCGGTAGCGCTGCCGGGCTTGCCGCGTTTCGTCGGCGGCTTGGTGGGCTATCTGGGCTACAACGTAATTCACTTCTTCGAGCCGAAGTTGGATGGGTCAGCATCATCAAACTCTCGTCTGGCTGGAGCAAAAAATTCGCCGGAAGCGCTGTACTTGCTGACCGATACGCTGGTCGCCTTCGATCACGCGCGGGGACGCTTGCTCATCATCGTCAATGCGCACCTCAACGGCGAGCCTGAGGCTGCGTATTACGACGCCATCGATCGGATCGATCGCCTTGCCGATCGCTTGTCTGCGCCTCTGCCGGCACGCCACCCGCCACGCGCCTCATCACCATCGACGCTGTCCTCCAACTTCACCCCCAGCGGCTTTGAAGCGATGGTGCGCCGCGCCCAAGAGCATATTGCAGCCGGTGACATCTTCCAAGTCGTGTTGTCGCAGCGTTTGTCGCGCCGCACGTCCGCGCAGCCGTTCGACATCTATCGCGCGCTGCGGCGGCTGAATCCCTCGCCGTATATGTTCTTCTTCGACTTCGGCACGGTCGGCGATCAGCCCTGCCACGTGATTGGCGCATCGCCGGAGATGCTGGTGCGACTGGAAGGCCGGACAGCCACCGTCCGCCCGATCGCGGGGACGCGGCGGCGCGGTTCGCATCCCGCCGAGGACGTGGCGCTCGAGCAGGAACTATTGGAAGATCCGAAAGAACGCGCCGAGCACGTGATGCTGGTCGATCTGGGGCGCAACGATCTCGGCCGGGTGTGCGAGTACGGCTCGGTGCACGCGCCGGATCTGTTTATGGTGGAGCGCTACTCGCACGTGATGCACATCGTCTCGCAGGTCGAAGGCCAACTGCGCGACGGCCTCGATGCCTTCGATCTGCTGCGCGCGACGTTCCCAGCGGGTACGGTCAGCGGCGCACCGAAGGTGCGCGCGATGGAGATCATCCGCGAACTGGAGCAGCTCGATCGGGAGGTGTATGCCGGAGCGGTGGGGTACTTTTCGTACGACGGCGCGATGGATACCTGTATTGCCATCCGCACGCTGCAGATGTCAGGCGATAGGGTCAGCATTCAAGCCGGCGCGGGCATCGTCGCTGATTCCGATCCGGCGCGTGAATATCAAGAGACGCTGAGCAAAGCGCAAGCGTTAGCGGCGGCCGTTGAGATGGCAGAAGAATAGGGAGGGCAGCATGCTGGCGGTCATCGACAACTACGACTCTTTCACTTACAACCTCGTCCAGTATCTGGGTGAGTTGGGAGCAGACATTCATGTATTTCGAAATGATCAGGTGACGATCGATCACCTGGCCACCCTGTCACCCAGTCATCTGGTCATTTCTCCGGGACCGGGCGATCCCAACGACGGCGGCATCTCCAATGCAGCCATTCACCGCTTCAGCGGTCAGCTTCCGATCCTGGGCGTGTGCCTGGGGCATCAATGCATCGGCGCGACCTTCGGTGGCGTGGTCAGGCGCGCACCCCAGTTAATGCACGGCAAGACCTCGCAGATCTATCACAACGGCCAGGGGATCTTCGACGGATTGCCCAGCCCGTTCGAGGCGACCCGCTATCACTCGCTGATGGTGGAAGAGCCGGTGGCGGACTGCCTGGAAATCACGGCGTTTACCAGCGATGGGGTGGTGATGGGCGTGCAGCACAAGACGCATCACACTTACGGCGTGCAGTTTCATCCCGAATCGATTTTAACGAAGCACGGGAAGCAACTGCTGAAGAATTTTCTGGCGATCGAGAACTAAGGCAAGGCGCAGTGCATACTGCGCAATACGTACCTGCGAATTACAGGGAGGTTCACCATGATCACGGAGGCGATTGCAAAAACCATCCGCCGTGAAGACCTGACCCAGGCCGAGGCGGAAGCGGCGATGATGGACATCATGACGGGCCGCGCCACACCGGCGCAGATTGGCGCGTACCTCATTGCGTTGCGGATGAAGGGCGAGACGGTGGACGAGATCACCGGGTCGGCGCGAGCGATGCGCGCAAACGCAGTGCCGGTGCCGGTGAAGGGGGCCGGCACTTTGTATGACACGGCCGGCACGGGGGGCGACGGCAAGCACACGTTTAACATCAGCACGGCGGCGGCGTTCGTCATCGCGGGGGCGGGGCGCAAGGTGGCGAAGCACGGCAATCGGGCGGCGTCATCGCGGTGCGGCAGCGCCGATGTGCTGGGCGTGCTGGGCGTCAACCTCGATCTCACGCCGGAGCAGGCGGGTCAGGCCATCGACGAAGTGGGCATCGGGTTTTTGTTTGCGCCCAAATTCCACCCGGCGATGAAGCACGCCGGAGGACCGCGCAAAGAGATCGGGCAGCGCACCATCTTCAACGTGCTCGGCCCGCTGACCAACCCGGCAGGGGCCGAGGTGCAGATCATCGGCGTATTCGATCCGGAGTTGACCGAGCCGCTGGCGCAGGTGCTGGGCGAGCTCGGATCGCGCGCGGCGTTTGTGGTGCACGGCCACGGCGGCATGGACGAACTCAACACGGTTGGGCCGAATCGCGTCAGTCATCTCCAGGCTGGCAAAGTCACGACGACCACGCTGGATCCAGAGATGCTCGATCTGCCGCGCGGCGATATGGCGGACCTGGCGGGCGGCACGCCCGAAGAGAATGCGCAGATTCTGCGCGGCGTGTTGAGTGGATCGTTGAACGGCACGCGCAAGAATGCCGTGCTGCTCAATGCCGCAGCGGCGCTGGCGGCGGAGAGCGGCGATTTGGGCGAAGGCTTCGCTCTGGCCAAGAAATCGCTGGAGTCGGGCGCGGCGTTGAACAAACTGGATGAACTGGTGGAGTTTAGTCAGAGTATTTGATACCGTGATACGTGCCGCATGAACTCTGGCTTACGCGTCACGTAGCACGCTTCACGCCTTATGCTTCTCGATCGAATCCTTGCCAGCAAATACCTTGAAGTCGCTCAGCGGCGCAGGGCCATGCCGATCGAGCAACTGCGTGAACGGGCACTGGCGCAACCTCCGCCGCGCGATTTCCCGGGTGCGTTGCAGCGAGCCAGCCGGCCGGCGTTGATTGCTGAATGCAAGAAAGCGTCACCTTCCAAAGGTTTGCTGCGCTCCGCGTATGATCCGAAACAATTAGCGCACACCTATGCGGAGAACGGCGCGGCGGCCTTGTCGGTGTTGACGGATGAGGAGTTCTTTCAGGGCTCGTTGAGCGATTTGAGCACGGCTCGTGAAGCGGCGGGATTGCCTGCGTTGCGCAAGGACTTCATTGTCGACGGCTACCAGGTCTACGAGGCGCGCGCGGCAGGCGCCGATGCCGTGCTGCTGATCGTCGCGGCGCTGCGGGCGGATCAATTGCAGGAGCTGCACGCGCAGATCAACGACCTGGGCATGACGGCGCTGGTGGAAGTCCACGACGAGGCCGAGGTGGAAACCGCGCTGCAGATTGCGCCGAAGTTGATCGGCGTGAACAACCGGAATTTGCACGATTTCACGGTCGATCTGCAGACGACAGCGCGCTTGCGGAAGTGCCTGCCGGCCGGCGTGGCGCTCGTCGCCGAAAGCGGCATTCACACGGCGGATGATGTGACGCGGGTGAGGGATATGGGCGCCGCTGCGATCCTGGTGGGCGAGGCGTTGGTGACGGCCAGCAATGTGGGCGCGAAGGTGCGGGAATTAGTGACAAGGTGACCGGATGACCAGGAGACTTCCTGGCGGGATCAGCTGGTCATTTCTTCGTCTTGTCAGCGTGCCAGGATCATACGCAACTGATGAAAGTCAAGATTTGCGGCATAACCAACCTTGATGATGCGCGAGAGGCGATTGAGGCAGGCGCGGATTTGCTGGGTTTCAATTTCTACGCCAGGAGTCCACGCTATATCCCACCGGAGAACGCGCGCGAAATTGCCGCGCAGATCCGAGCGGATGGAGGCAGACCGCTGCTGGTGGGTGTGTTCGTCAATTCGCCGCTGGAAGAAGTGCGATCGATCCTGGAGATCGCGCAGGTCGATCTCGCCCAGCTGCACGGTGATGAACCGGTGCGCGTGGCGGAGCAGTTGAACGGCAGAGGGCTAAAGGCGCTGCGGCCGACTTCAGAAACCGAGGCCGAGATCGAGGCGGAGCGGTTCGCGCCGTATGGGCCGCCTGCGCCGGCGTTGTTGATCGATGCGTATCGTAAAGATCAATACGGCGGCACGGGGCGCACGGCCGATTGGTCGATCGCGACCCGGTTGGCGCAGCAGTATCCGATTCTGCTGGCGGGCGGCTTGACGCCGGAGAATGTCGCGGAGGCGATTCGACAGGTAAGACCGTGGGGTGTGGATGTGGCGTCGGGGGTGGAAATCTCGCCGGGGAAGAAGGATGCCGCCAAGATGCGGGCGTTTGTGGAGCGGTGCCAGGGTGTCAACGAATAAGCAGCGCATCGACGAATGGAAACGGACAAACGGATTGGCCTTCAACGGAAGCCTGCGGGCGCAGCGGACAAACGGATAACCATGATCACTTCAATCGGCAATCAGCAAACAGCAATCTTAAATCATAAATTTGGCATCTATGGCGGACAGTTTGTGCCCGAGACGTTGATGCCGGCGTTGAAGGAATTGGAAGCGGCGTATGTCGAGGCCGTGAACGATGCCACGTTTATGGCAGAGTACCAGCGCTTGTTGAGCACGTATGTGGGACGACCAACGGCGTTGACGCACGCGCGTCGTTTGAGCGAATACCTGGGCGGGGCGCAGATCTATTTGAAGCGCGAAGACCTGGCGCATTCGGGCGCGCACAAGATCAACAATGCGCTGGGACAGGCACTGCTGGCGAAGTTGATGGGCAAGCAGCGCGTCGTGGCAGAGACGGGCGCAGGGCAGCATGGCGTCGCGTCGGCTACAGCGGCGGCGTTGTTGGGGTTGGACTGCGTGGTGTACATGGGCACCGTCGATATGGCCCGCCAGCAGCCGAATGTGTTTCGCATGCAGCTGCTCGGCGCGGAAGTGCGACCGGTGGCGGCTGGCACGAAAACGCTGAAGGACGCCATCAACGAAGCGATCCGCGATTGGGTGACGAACGTCAATACGACGCATTACCTGCTGGGATCAGCCCTCGGGCCGCATCCCTACCCGACGATGGTGCGCGACTTTCAGGCGATCATCGGGCGTGAAGCGCGAACGCAGATCGTGGAGCTGGCGGGGCGTTTGCCGGACGCTTGCCTCGCGTGTGTAGGCGGCGGCTCGAATGCGATCGGGCTGTTCCATGCGTTTCGTGATGATCGCGATGTCGCGTTGATCGGCGTGGAAGCGGGCGGCGCGGGCCTTGAGTCGGGCAAGCACGCGGCGCGCTTTGCTGATCCGGCGCTGGGGCGGCTCGGCGTATTGCACGGCACCAAGACCTTCGTGCTGCAGAACGCCGATGGGCAGATCGCCGAGACGCATTCGATCTCGGCCGGCCTGGATTACGCCGCAGTAGGACCGGAACATTCGTATCTGCGCGACATCGGCCGCGCGCACTACACCTATGCCACCGACGACGAAGCGTTGCAGGCGTTCTCGCTGTTGTGCAAGTTAGAAGGCATCATTCCCGCGCTGGAGTCTTCGCATGCGGTGGCGGAAGCCATCAAGCGTGCGCCACCGATGCGCCAGGACCAGATTTTGCTGGTGAATCTATCGGGGCGGGGGGACAAGGATCTGGATACGGTGATGAAGGCCATGAACCATGATCGCTGATCACTTAACCATGAGCCAGCCGCGCTCGCTGGAGCGCCTGGCCGAATTGTTTGCCCGCGGCCACGCGGCGTTGATGCCGTATTTTCCGCTGGGTTTTCCCGACGCGCAGACTTCGCTGGAGGTGATCACGGCGCTGAGCGAGGCGGGCGCCGATGCGTTTGAGATCGGATTGTCGTTTTCCGATCCGCTGGCGGACGGGCCGGTGATTCAACATGCCACGCAGGTCGCACTGGAAAAGGGGATCACGGTAAAGCGATCGCTGGCGATGATCGCCGAACTTCGGGCGCGCGGCGTGACGCAGCCGTTTCTGGTGATGGGCTATACCAATCTGATTCTGGCGTATGGCCAGGAGCGCTTTGTAGCAGATGCGGCCGCTGCCGGAGCCGATGGCTTCATCGTGCCCGATCTACCGCCCGAAGAAGCCGGCGAGCTCGATCAGTTGTGCCAGGCGCGCGGACTGGGGCTGATCTATTTTCTCGCGCCAACCTCGACTGCTGAGCGAGTGAAATTGGTTGCCGGGAAAGCGCGGGGATTCATTTATCTGGTGTCCATCACGGGGGTCACCGGCGCACGCTCGCAATTGGCGGGCGGACTAAGTGACTTCATCGGACGGATCAGACAAGCGACCGCGGTGCCGATCGCGGTCGGGTTTGGGGTATCGACGCCGGATCAGGCGCGCGAGGTGAGCCAGATCGCCGACGGTGTGATCGTAGGCTCGGCATTAGTGCAGATCGTCGACCGCGCCGCGGACAAGCCGCGGGCTGCGGCGCAGTTCATTCGGCAGTTGAAAGCCAGCCTGCGCTGAGGGGCTGGCAACACGCAGGCGCGCCTGGCGAGCGCTGCGCTGAGCAGCCTTGGCAGGGACGCGGCAGCACTCGCCCGCGGTGCCGTGCCGGTGCTTCAAGGGCCATGCCAGTTGGGCATGATTCACAATCGATCGCGCAACGCTTTCGTGCAGGCCGGGCATTGACACAACGGCGGGCGCCGTGTTAAGATGCGAGCCATGCAACGTGTCTTCAGTCTGGCCTACTTTTACTTTTATTACGCGACGGTGAAACACCCGCCGCTGTTTCGGCTTGGCAGACTCTAGACATCACGTCAGGGAATCTCAAGAGCGCGAGGCACCGGCCCCGCGCTTTTTATTTGTCGGGAGGCGGCCATGCTGCGAGGCGTGCGCGGTGCGACGACGGCGGAAGCCAACACACGTGAAGCGATCTTAGCGGCAACGCGCGAGTTGTTGGGTTTGATGATCGCGGCAAACCACATTCAGCCCGAGGATGTCGCGTCGGCCATTTTCACCACCACGATCGATCTGAATGCCGATTACCCGGCGCTGGCGGCGCGGGCGCTGGGCTGGCACGACGTGGCGTTGCTGTGCATGCATGAGATGAATGTGCCACACGGCCTGCCGCAGTGCATCCGCATCCTGCTGCACTGGAACACGGAAGTGCCGGCGCCGGACGTCAGGCATGTGTATATCCAAGGCGCGATCAATCTGCGGCCCGATCGCACTGTCAGTCTGGCACACGAGTAGTGCCATTGCAACCTTGCTCAGGGAGGCAGGCATGGTCATTGTGATGCAGCGGGGCGCCAGCGCCAAACAGATCGCTTCGATCGTGGCGCGCGTCGAGTCGCTGGGGTATCGCGCGCATCTGGTGCAGGGCGAAGAGCGCACGATCCTTGGCGTGATTGGCGACGATCGCCCGATCGATCGCGCGCAGTTTGAAACGCTCGACGGGGTGGACAAGACGATCCCGATTCTGAAACCGTTCAAGCTGGCTTCGCGCGATATGCACGCGCAGGATACGCAGGTTGCGCTGGATGGCGTGAAGATCGGCGGGCCCGGGATCGTGATCATGGCTGGTCCATGTTCCGTGGAGACGCGCGAGCAGATCGTCGAGACGGCCATGGCCGTGAAAGAAGCGGGCGCGCAGGCGCTGCGCGGCGGCGCGTACAAACCGCGCTCCTCCCCATATAGTTTTCAGGGGCTCGGCGAAGAAGGGCTGGAGTTATTGGCCGAAGCGCGGCAGGTGACGGGGCTGCCCGTCGTTACGGAAGTCATGTCGCCTGAGCAAGTGCCGCTGGTCATGCGCTACGCCGATATGCTGCAAATCGGCGCGCGCAACATGCAGAATTACGCGCTGCTGCAGGCCGTGGGCAAGGCCAACCATCCGGTGCTGCTCAAGCGCGGCATGATGTCCACCATTGAAGAACTCCTGATGTCCGCCGAATACATCCTCTCCAATGGCAATTCGCGCGTGGTGCTGTGCGAGCGCGGCATCCGCACGTTCGAAAAGTACACGCGCAACACCACGGACATCAACGCCGTGCCGGTGATCAAGCAAATGTCGCACTTGCCGGTAGTGGTCGATCCGTCGCATGGCACAGGCAAATGGGAGTACGTCACGGCCGTGGCGCGCGCGGGCATTGCGGCGGGCGCGGACGGCTTGATCGTCGAAGTGCATCCGCATCCCGAAGATGCCTGGTCAGATGGCGCGCAAAGCCTGAAGCCGGAGAAGTTCGCGCAGCTGGTGAGTGAAGTGAAGCGCGTGGCGGAAGCGATAGGACGCGGTTGAGGCAGAGCCAGAGGATAATCCTGGTCTGCTTGTTTCCTTATCTATGCCTTGTTTCCTGAAGCAGGAGGGTCAGCATGATTATTGTCATGAAGAAAGGCTCCAGCACCAAACAAGTTTCCAGCGTGGTAGCCCGGGTGGAAGCGTTGGGTTATCGCGTGCATCTTTCCGAAGGCGAAGAGCGCACGATCATCGGCGTGATTGGCGACGATCGCCCGATCGATCGCACGCACTTCGAGATGCTCGACGGCGTCGAGAAAACCGTGCCGATCCTGAAGCCGTTCAAGATGGCTTCGCGTGACATGCATCCGCAGGACACGATCGTGTCGCTGGACGGCCTCAAGATCGGCGGCCCGCAGATCGTGATCATGGCCGGGCCGTGCTCCGTGGAAACGCGCGAGCAGATCGTCGAGACGGCCATGGCCGTGAAGGAAGCGGGCGCGCAGGTGCTGCGCGGCGGCGCGTTCAAGCCGCGCTCCTCCCCGTATAGTTTTCAGGGGCTCGGCGAAGAGGGGCTGGAACTGCTGGCTGAAGCGCGGCAGGTGACGGGGTTGCCCGTCGTCACCGAAGTCATGTCGCCGGAGCAGGTGCCGCTCGTGACCCGCTACGCTGATATGCTGCAGATCGGCGCGCGCAACATGCAGAATTACGCGCTGCTGCAAGCGGTGGGCCGGGTGAATCACCCCGTGCTGTTGAAGCGCGGTATGATGTCCACCATTGAAGAATTGTTGATGTCTGCCGAATATATCCTCTCCAATGGCAACCCGCGTGTGGTGTTGTGCGAGCGCGGCATCCGCACGTTTGAAAAGTACACGCGCAACACCACGGACATCAACGCGATCCCTGTCATCAAAGAGATGTCGCATCTGCCCGTCGTTCTCGATCCGTCGCATGGCACGGGCAAGTGGGAATACGTCACCGCCGTGGCGCGCGCGGGCATTGCGGCCGGAGCCGACGGCCTGATCGTCGAAGTGCATCCGCGTCCTGAAGAGGCGTGGTCGGATGGCGCGCAGAGCCTGAAGCCGGAGCGGTTTGCCGAGTTGGTGAAGCAGGTGCGCAGGATTGCCGCAGACGTGGATCGAAGTTAAGTCATGGAGCCGGGGTTTAAGACGCGACTGGCCGAGTGCCGCGTCGGCATCATCGGATTGGGCTTAATGGGCGGCTCGCTCGCGCTGGCCTTGAGCGGCGCCTGCCGATCGATCAGCGGTTACGACATTGCTCCTGACACAATCAGGCAGGCGGTCGATCGCGGGATCATCCACCGCCCGATTGATCTGCGCGGCGATGAGGTCGATCTGTTGATCCTCGCCGCGCCGGTGTCGGCCATTCTCGACTGGCTCGATCGCGTCCCGCCGGTGTTCTCCGGCGAATTTCATTTGCTCGATCTCGGCTCGACCAAGACCCGGATCGTCGAGCGCATGCGCTTATTGCCGGATCGCATCAGCCCCCTCGGCGGCCATCCGATGTGCGGCAAGGAGACTTCCGGGTTGAGCGCGGCGGACGGCGATCTGTTCCGGGGCTGCCTGTTCGTGCTGACGCCGTTGGAACAAACACGGCCCGGCACGCTGAACATCGCGCTGGAACTAACGGCCGCGCTGCACGCCCGATCGCTGACGCTCGACCCGCATCGGCACGATCGCGCCACGGCGGCGATCAGCCATCTGCCTTATCTCATCTCCACGGCGCTGGTGGATGCCGTCATGCATCTGGACGATGATGCGGCGTGGCTCCTGGCGGCTTCCGGTTTTCGCGATACCTCGCGTTTGGCGGCTTCGGATGTCACCATGCTGCTCGACATCCTCAAGTCCAATCGCGGCGAGGTGTTGAACGCCCTGGAAAGCGCGCACTTGTCCCTGCAGGCGACGATCGAATTGATCGAGCGCGAGGACTGGCCGGAACTGCGCGCGAAGTTGGAGGCAGTGCGCGAGAAGCGGATGGGGTGGGAGGAAGCAATACGCGCAGCGAGTAACGCGTAAGGCGGTGTGACTCATTACTCGTTACTCATTTGAGGCTCACATGAACTGGACAATCAAACCCTCTTCATCTCTGCGCGGTGACGTCTCCATGCCCGGCGACAAGTCAATTTCGCATCGGGCGTTGATGCATGCCGCGTTGGCGCGGGGCGCGAGCCGCCTGCAGAACTTTCTGCGCGCGGGCGTAACCGAGGCGATGATGCGCTGTGTGCGCGATCTGGGCGTGGAGCTTGAAACACAGGCCGATGGTGCGCTCATCGTTCACGGCGGGCGATTGCGAACACCCGTGGCGAATCTGGATTGTGGCAACTCCGGCGCGACGATGCGCATGTTGATGGGGGCGTTGGCCGGGCAGCCTGGCCTGGTCGTGACGCTGGATGGCTCGGCGGGCCTGCGCCGCCGCCCGATGAGGCGCGTGGCCGAGCCGCTGCGCTTGATGGGAGCGAACGTGGGTGACACGCCGCCGCTGGGCGTCCATGGCAGGCTGCTGCACGGCCTCGAGTACACCATGCCGGTTGCCAGCGCGCAGGTCAAGGCGGCCATCCTCCTTGCGGCGCTGCAAGCCAACGGCCCGACGACGATTCACGAGCCCGGCCCCTCGCGCGATCATTCTGAACGGATGTTGCAGTCATGCGGCGTCTCTATTCTGGCCCGGAATCACACGGTCACTCTCACGCCGCCCGAAAAGCCTCTCTCTGCCTTTGAAATGACCATTCCCGGCGACATCTCAGCGGCGGCATTTGCCTTCGCGGCAGCCGCGCTCCTGCCCAATTCGGAAGTAACCGTGAAGCAGGTGGGGGTCAACGCCACGCGCACGGGTCTGCTCGAGGCGCTTGCGGCTATGGGCGGCGATGTCGGCGTGGCGAATGTGCGTGAAGTGAACGGCGAGCCAATCGCCGACGTCACCGTGAAATCCAGCGAACTGCGCGGTATCACGGTCGCCGGTGATCTTGTCGTGCGCATGATCGACGAGTTCCCGATCTTTGCCGTGCTGGCCACCCAGGCCCGGGGTGAAACCATCGTGCGCGATGCTGAAGAACTGCGCGTGAAGGAATCAGACCGTATCGGGTCACTGGCCAGCGAATTGCGCCGGCTCGGCGCGCCGATCGAAGAACGGCCGGATGGTTTCGTCGTAGCCGGACCGGCGCGTTTGCGCGGGGCGGCGGTCGATTCACATGGCGATCATCGCCTGGCCATGGCGCTGGCCGTGGCAGGGTTGATCGCCGAAGGCGAAACCACCGTGACGCGCGCCGAAGCCTATCGGGAATCATTCCCGGACTTTGTGGAATTGATGCGCGCACTGAAGGCGCAGATCGAATAGGACGCCGATTAGCGCGGATAAACGCCGCTATCTTCTCTGCGGTCAGCGACGCAGATCAGCGTCCCATTTTGGTGATGATAGAATGACCAAGACTGTTGGACTCATGGGGTGGCCGGTGGAGCACAGCCGCTCACCGGCGATGCACAACGCGGCGTTTGCGGCGCTGGGGCTGAATTGGCGCTATGTGCTGCTGCCGACGCCGGCCGGCCAGATGGCAGCCAGCGTCGCGCGAATCCGATCGGGTGAGTGGCAGGGCGCGAATGTGACCATTCCCCACAAGCAGGCGGTGCTGCCCTTCCTCGAAGAGATCGATCCGGCGGCGCAGGCCGTGGGCGCAGTCAACACCATCGTGCGGCGCGCCGATCGCCTGGTCGGTTTCAACACCGATACGCTGGGTTTCAAACGCGCGCTGCTCGAAACGGGTGTTGAAGTGCAAGATCAAGCGTGTGCTGTGCTGGGAGCAGGAGGAGCGGCACGCGCCGTGGTCTATGTGCTGCGCGAGTTGGGCGCACACCTCACGGTGTATGCGCGCGATGTTGAAAAAGCAGGCGCGCTGCGCGTGGACGGCCGTCCGCTGGGGGCGCTTGCCGAGATCGATCCGGCGACCCGGTTGATCGTCAACACGACGCCGGTTGGATTGTCGCCCCACGTCGACGCTTCGCCGTGGCCTGCTGCGGTGCCGTTTCCGCCGCACGCCCTCGTGTTTGATCTTCTCAACAATCCTCCTCAAACCCGGTTGATGCAACAGGCCGGGCAGGCGGGTCTGCGCGCCGTGAATGGCTGGAATATGCTGGTGTATCAGGGCGCAGCGGCGTTTGAAAAATGGACGGGCATGGCGCCGCCCGTGGATGTCATGCGGCAGGCTCTTGAACAGAGCCTGAAAAATGAAGAGTGAACTATGCTGCGATTTTTAACTGCCGGTGAATCTCACGGCCCGCAGTTGACCGCCATTCTCGACGGCATGGTCGCGGGCATGGCGTTGTCAGCTGATGATATCGATCACGATCTGGCGAAGCGGCAGATGGGCTACGGCGCCAGCCCGCGCATGAAAATCGAGCACGATCATGCGCAGACTCCTGGGCGGCGTGCTGGGCGGGCATACCACTGGCGCGCCGATTGCGCTGGCCATCGACAATCTCGATCATGAAAAGTGGAAAGACCGCGACATCGCGCCGATGACGGTGCCGCGTCCCGGCCACGCCGATCTCACGGCGGCCGTCAAATACGGCTATCGCGAACTGCGGCTTGCCCTGGAGCGGGCCTCGGCGCGTGAGACGGCGGCGCGTGTCGCCGTGGGCGCGATTTGCCGCAAATTCTTGGGTGAATTCGGCATGGTGATTGGTTCCTATGTGGTGGCGATTGGATCAGCTGAAGCGGCGATCGCCGAGGACCTGAGTTATCTCGATCGGTTTGCGCAAGCCGATCGATCCGACGTGCGCTGCCCGGATCCGCTCGCCGCCGAAGCGCTGCACGCCGAAATCCGCGCGGCAATGGAGGCGAAAGACACCGTGGGCGGCATTACCGAGGTGGTGGCGCTGAATGTGCCGCCGGGATTGGGCTCGCACGTGCAGTGGGATCGGCGGCTGTCGGGGCGCTTGATCGGCGCGCTGTCCAGCGTGCACGCCATGAAAGGCGTCGAGATCGGATCGGCGTTTGAGAACGCCCGCCGGCGCGGCACGCAGGTGCACGACGAGATTCGGCGCGAAGGCGATCGCCTGGTTCGCGCCACCAATCGATCGGGCGGGTTTGAGGGCGGCATCACCACCGGCGAGCCGATCGTCATGCGGGTGGCCATGAAGCCGATCGCCACGACGCTGAACCCGCTGCGCTCCGTTGACCTGGCCACCGGGGACGAAACGCGCACCAACTACGAGCGATCAGATTTCTGCCCGGTGCCGCGCGCGGGGGTCATCCTCGAAGCGATGACGGCCTTGGTGCTGGCCGACGCGCTGATCGAGAAACTGGGCGGCGACAGCCTTGCCGAGATGAGGCCGCGCTTCGAACAACTGCGGCACGCGCGGCTGGCAGACCTGATCATGGATAATGTGAAGTGGAAATTCTAATGAGTAACGAGTCATGCGTAAGAAGCGAATTACGCGTGACGCATGACTCGTTATTTTGGCTGGCGCTTGTTTGCGAATAAGAGGCTAGGTTTTGATGGAACCGAACTTGATTCTCGACCGGCTTCATGGGCACGGGCAAAACCACCGTCGGGCAGTTGATCGCGCAGCGGCTGGGCCGCCCGTTCATCGACACCGATCAGTGGATTGAAGAACGCGCCGGCAAATCCGTGGCGGCGATCTTTGCCGAGGATGGCGAAGATCGCTTTCGCGCATGGGAGGCCGAGGCCTGCAACACGTTGTCTGATCCGCAGGGCCTGGTCATCGCGACGGGAGGATGGACGCTGGGGCCGCAGCAGAACCGTGAAGCGATGCAGCGCGGTGGAGGCGTGATCTGCCTGTGGGCGGAGCCGGAGGCGATCCTGGCCCGCTTGAACGCGGCCACCGATCGCCCGTTGTTGGCAGGCTCTGATCGCGCGGAGCAGGTCGGTCAGCTGCTGCAGAAGCGCGCAGAAGCGTATCGCTCGTTTGCGTGGCAGATCGACACGACCAAGATGGATGTGGCGGAAGTGATGCTGCACGCCCTGGCGTTATATGGAGCCGTCGGCACGCTGAACGATCCAGAGACCTTCTACGTGCCGATGAACGAGCGTGGAACGACGGTGCTGCTGGGCACAGGCTTGCTGGAAGCGATCGGGCCGCTGCTGCGGGCGCGCGGCCTGCGCGGCACGGCCGCCTTGATCGGCGACTCCCATGTGATTGAGCATCACGGCCAGCGCGTCTATCAGTCCCTGGCGTTGTCCGGTTTTGAAGTGCTGCCACTGCGCGTGCCAGCCGGCGAAGACAGCAAGACGCTGGAGATGGCCGGCGTGCTGTACGAGCAGTTGGTGCAGGGCGGCCTGGAGCGCAGCGGCGTGATCGTGGCGTTAGGCGGCGGTGTCATCGGCGATCTGTCCGGCTTCGTGGCGGCGACCTACCTGCGCGGTGTGCAGTGGGCAAACTGCGCGACCACGCTGCTGGCGATGGTCGATGCCAGCCTGGGCGGCAAGACGGGCGTCGATCTGCCGGCCGGCAAGAATCTCGTCGGCGCGTTTCATCCGCCGCTGCTGACCGTGAGCGATCTGACGGTGCTGCATACTCTGCCCGAGCGTGAATTTCAGAGTGGCATGGCCGAGGTGATCAAAGCAGGTGTCATTGCCGACGCCGGGTTATTTGAGATGATCGAATGCGGCTCGACGGACATCGCCGACATCATTCGCCGCTCGATCAAGGTCAAAGTCGACGTGGTGCGCGCAGACCCATTCGAGCAGGGGCGGCGAGCGGCGTTGAACCTGGGACACACGATCGGCCACGGGATCGAAGCGGCCTCGCAGTTCCTGCTGCGGCACGGCGAGGCGATCGGCATCGGGCTGTTGGCCGAGGCGCAGATCGCGGAATGGATGGGCCTGGCGCAGGCGGGTCTGAGCGATCGCATCGCGGCGGTGGTGGAGAAAGCCGGCTTGCCCACGCGCTTCGCCAACCTGGATACGGATGCGATCTTGCAGGCGATGCGCTCGGACAAGAAGAAGCAGTTGGGGCGTTTGAAATTCGCGCTGCCGCGCGCTATTGGCGACGTCGTCATCGGCGTGGACGTGAAGGATGAGTTGATCCGCAAGGCGATTGAAGCGGTACGTGAAGAGTGAAGAGTGAAGAGTGAAACAACGCTTGGAGATAGTCATGAAGATACTCGTGTTGCATGGCCCCAATCTGAACCTGCTCGGCACGCGCGAGCCGGAGATTTACGGCCGGACGACGCTGGCCGATATCGATGCGGCGCTGCGCGAAGAGGGCGGGGCGCTGGGTGTCGAAGACGTGCGCTGCCTGCAATCAAACCACGAGGGCGTGTTGATCGACGCGTTGCACGAGGCCCGGAGTTGGGCCGACGGCGTGGTGATCAACCCCGGCGGTTTCACGCATACCTCGGTGGCGCTGCGCGATGCCATCGCGGCGATTGGCCTGCCCGTGGTGGAAGTGCATCTGTCCAACATCCACGCGCGCGAAGAATTCCGCCACAAATCGGTGACGGCGGCAGTATGCGTGGGAATCATTGGCGGGTTCGGTTGGCGCAGTTACTTGCTGGGACTGCGGGCGCTGGCCGACGTCGTGCGTAAAACATAATGCGAAAGATTGTCGTGCATCCTGCTTCTTGCCCCTTGCTCTCCCTTCGATTTTTCCGCGCTTGACAAACCGTGCGTTCGGCGGTATCCTGAAGTCGCTAAAACCTATAAGATTAGTAGAGTTTATCCAGCATGAAACTGACTAAACGCGGTGAATACGGCCTCAAGGCGCTCATCGATCTGGCGGCGCAGGATGATCCGCAAGCCGCCACCCAGATCAAGGACATCGCGCGGCGCCAGCAAATTCCCGTGAAGTTCCTGGAGCAGATCCTGCTGACGTTGAAGAACGCCGGAGTGCTGCGCAGCCGCGCCGGGCTGGGCGGCGGCTATTACCTCGCCAAGCCGCCCGCGGAGATTACCCTGGGGCAGGTTGTGCGCCTGCTGGATGGGCCGTTGGCGCCCATTCCCTGCGTTAGCCAGATGGCCTACGAACGCTGCGTATGCGAAGACGAAGCGACCTGCGGCTTGCGGCTGACGATGCTCGACGTGCGGAACGCCATTGCCGATATTCTCGACCAGACCACCCTGGCGGATGTCTCAACCCGCGTGGAACGCGCCCAGCACTCCGATAAGCGCCCGGCGCGCCGCACCGCAAGCAGCGCGTCCGCCCGGAAGCCGTCGAAGCGCTAGGCTGTGCCCGGCGCGGAGCGGTTGGTTATTTTTCCCTGAAAAATATACTAATCTATTGGAATTTATATACATTAGCCCGTTTCCGAAAATCCAAGAAATGGAGGAAGAACATGCCGCAGCAAATTCGTCGTTGGATCGTGACCCTGATGAGCGGAGCGTTGATTGTGCCGCTGCTGGCCGCCTGCGGCGGGCAGCCCGCGGCTCAACCGCAGGCGGGCGAGCTCCAGGGAACCATTACGGCCTCGGGGGCCTTCGCGCTGTATCCGATGATGGTCAAGTGGGGTGAAGAATACCAGAAGCTGCATCCGGGTGTGCAGTTCGACATCTCCGCAGGCGGCGCCGGCAAGGGCATGACCGATGCCCTGGGCGGCCAGGTCGATATGGGCATGGTTTCGCGCGAGATTAAGCCTGAGGAAGAAAAGCAGGGCGCTTACTGGGTATCTGTGGTGAAGGACGCGGTCTTCCCGGCCATCAATGAGAAGAACCCGGTACTGAACGAGCCTGTTGAGCCAGGGCGTGTCACGCGAGCAATTCATCGACATCTTCATCACCGGCAAGATCAAGACGTGGGGCGAATTGGTCGGCCGGCCGGAGATCGCCGATGAGATTCATGTCTATACCCGCTCCGACGCAGCGGGTGCGCCGGAAACCTGGGCCAAATATTTGGGCAACAAGAAGCAAGAGGACTTACTGGGCATTGGCGTGTTTGGCGATCCCGGCATTGCCGAAGCCGTGGCGAAAGATCCGTTAGGTATCGGTTATAATAATCTCGGCTACGCGTATGACGCCGCTTCGGGAAAGCCCGTGACCGGCCTGGTGGTGCTGCCCGTGGACGCTAATGACAGCGGTCAGGCCGAGGCCGACGAAGTGCTGGATACCAAAGCGAAAGCGATGCAGGCTGTGGCGAGCGGCAAATATCCTTCGCCGCCGGCGCGCGCGCTGAATCTGGTGACCAAAGGCAAACCGACTGGCCTGATGCAAGACTTCATGGTGTGGGCGATGACCGATGGCCAGAAATTTGTCGATAGCGCCGGCTACATCCCGCTGACGCCAGAGCTGCTGAACGAGGGACTGCAAAAAGTGAAATAGCACGGTAGGCTGATCGGGTGTGGGGATCAGCCCGGTCTCCGCACTTGCCCTGCGCAAAGGATTGGCCGATGGATCGAGACACAAGTTTGCGCCCGCCACCCGATCGGACAATGCTGGCTCGCGGTACAACCGATCGCCTGGCCGGGCGTTTCTTCTGGCTGATCGCTCTGTTGCCGATCGCGCTGATACTGGTCATCATTGTCACACTGGGCTGGCGCGCCCGATCGATTCTCGATGTCAAACCGCTGGGCGAGCTGCTGACCGGCGAAGTGTGGAAACCGATTTCCGGGCAGTTCGGTTTTGCGCCGTTTATCGTCGGCACAGTGTGGGTGACCTTGACCACCATGATCGTTGCCGTGCCGGTCTGTGTGTTGTGCGCTCTGTATCTCTCCGAGTATGCGGGTCCCCGGCTGCGCGGCGCCATGAAGCCGCTATTGGATATTCTCGCCGCGATTCCCTCGGTGATCTATGGTGTGTGGGGTCTGCTGGCGATCGTGCCCGTGGTGCAGTCCGGCATTGCGCCCGCCTTGAAGCAACTGCTCGGTTTCATTCCCCTGTTTGATTCCAAGAACCCGACCGGTTTCAGCGTTTTTTCCGCCGGATTGGTGCTGGCGATCATGGTGACGCCTGTCATCGTCGCCGTGACGTACGAGGTGCTGCAGACCGTGCCACACGGTTTGCGTGAGGCCTCGCTGGCGATGGGAGCGACGCGCTGGCAGACGATCACGCACGTGGTGCTGCCCAAGGCGCTGCCGGGCGTCATCGCGGCGATCGTGCTGGGCTTCTCGCGCGCGTTCGGCGAAACGATCGCGGTGATGATGGTCGTCGGCAACGTGCCCCACATGCCCCGCTCGATCTTCGATGCGGCCTATCCGCTGCCGGCGCTCATCGCCAACAACTACGGCGAGATGATGTCGATCCCGCAGTATGATGCAGCCCTCATGGGCGCGGCGCTGATTTTATTGCTGGTGGTACTTGCCTTCAATTTGCTGGCGGTCCTGGCCTTGCGGCAGGCGGCGCGCCGGGCGCTATGATCGCTGATCTTTGCTTTAGGCCTGCGCGGATGGCCGCGGTTGAAAAGCACGCGCGCATGAGGTCGGTATGAAGAAAAGAAAGCTCGCCAGACGGCATGTGGAAGAGGCTATCTTCAAAGCCTTGATGATCGGTTCGTTCCTGTTTGTGGTGGGCGGGCTGGTCTTCATCCTGATCACGATCGTGGTCAAGGGTCTGCCCGCTTTGAATCTGGATATGCTCACGCAGACACCCAAAGGCGGCTTCTATCTGGGCAAAGAAGGCGGCATCCTCAATGCGATTGTGGGATCGTTGTACCTGGCGGCGGGCGCGACGATGCTGGCCTTGGTCGTCAGCATCCCGATCGTGTTATACCTGACGACCTACGCCCACCGCTCGCGCCTGGCCGGCACGATGCGCCTCTCGCTCGACGTCATGTGGGGCATCCCTTCGATCGTGTACGGCGCGTTCGCCTTCATTATTATGCTGGCGATCGGGATGCGAGCTTCCTTGCTGGCGGGCATCATTGTGCTGGGACTGATCGAAATCCCGATCATGGTGCGCGCGATGGACGAGGTGATCCGATCGGTCCCGCCTGAATTGCGCGAAGCGTCGTATTCACTGGGCGCGACACGTCTGGAGACCGCCGCCAAGGTGGTGCTGCGGCAGGCGCTGCCCGGCATTGTCACCGCGATCTTGCTGGCGTTCGGGCGCGGCATTGGCGATGCGGCGGCGGTGCTGTTCACGGCGGGTTACACCGATCGCCTGCCCGATGGCTTGCTGCGGCCCGTGGCCTCGCTGCCGCTGGCGGTCTTCTTTCAACTCGGCACGCCGTTTCCCGAAGTGCAGCAGCGCGCCTATGCGTCGGCGCTGGTGCTGACGATCATGGTGCTGCTGATCAGCCTCGGCTCGCGGCTGCTGGCGCGGCGGTTGTCCAGAAATGTGGTGAAGTAAACCACACCCTCTGCCTGCGATGACGTGGAATTGAATCGCTGGATGGCCTGGTACCAGATGCTCTACAACCTGCACTAAGCACAGCCGATTGAAGGATGATTTTGAAGCGAGGGGAAGATGTAGATATGGAAGCACACATCAAGGTCCAGAATCTGAATGTTGCGTACAGCGGACATGCGGCGCTGAAGAACGTGTCGGCGGAAATTCCCAAAGGGCAGATCACAGCCATCATGGGACCGTCGGGCTGCGGCAAGACGACGCTGTTGAAGAGCATGAATCGCTTGCTGGAATTAAGCGACGAGGTGAAAGTCACCGGCCAGGTGTTGATCGACGGCATCGATATTTACGATCCGGCGATCGATGTGACCGAGGTCCGCAAGAAGACGGGCTTGCTGGCGCAGCGGCCGTTTCCGCTGCCGATGTCGATCCGCGACAACGTGGCCTATGGCATGAAGATTCACCGGACGAAAAAGGGCAAGGAAGTCGATCGGGCGGTGCAGCATTACCTGGAAATGGCCGGGCTGTGGGAGGAAGTGAAAGATCGGCTGAAATCGCCCGCGGCGCGCTTGTCGATCGGGCAGCAGCAGCGTCTGTGCCTGGCGCGCGGTTTGGCCGTGGAGCCGGAGATCATCCTGGGCGATGAGCCGACTTCGGCGCTCGATCCGATTTCGGCGCAGCACATCGAGGGAAAACTGCACGAGTTGAAGGAGAAGTACACGATCGTGCTGGTGACGCACACGCTGCGGCAGGCCAAGCGCCTGGCCGATTACGTGATCTTCATGTATTTGGGCGAAGTGGTGGAAGCCGGATCGGCGCACGACGTATTTGAACATCCGCAAGAGGCCAGGACGAAGCAGTTTATTGAAGGGGCAATCGGCTAGACCCCTTCCCGCCCTCGATGGCCGCTGCCTGAGTGGAAGGCCCCATGAAAGATAGAGAGACGGAGAGATGCGGAGGCAAATCACATGAATACAGCACTCGTCATCGTCGACATTCAGAACGACTACTTTCCCGAGGGGAAGCTGCCGCTCGTCGGGCCGATCGAAGCGTCGCAACAGGCCGCGCGCCTGCTCGATCATTTCCGCCGCGCCCAATGGCCGGTTGTTCACATTCAGCATCTCGCCGTGCGGCCGGGCGCGACGTTCTTCCTGCCCGGCACACCCGGCGCGGATTTCCACCCGAACGTGCGGCCGCTGCCCGCTGAGACAATCGTGCAGAAGAATTTTCCCAACAGTTTCCGTGACACGCCGCTGCTGGACGTGCTGCGCGAGAAGCAGATCAGCCGCCTGGTGATCTGCGGTATGCAGACCAGCATGTGTGTCGATGCCATCACGCGCGCCGCGGCCGATTATGGCTTCGAGTGCTTCGTCGCAGCGGACGCCTGCGCCGCGCGGAATCTCACCTTCGATGGGTACCCGGTTCCTGCTGAGCAAGTGCATTACGCTTTTCTGGCTGCGCTGAACGGCTCATACGCGAAGGTGCTGAAGGTCGATCAAATACTGGCGCAGTTATCCGAGGTGCAAACATGAGCGTATGGCACCGGCTGACTCACTGGCCAGCAGTTTGCGCGGGTCTGCTCGAAACGATATCGATATGAACGGGCAATATCGTAAAGACATTCGACCCGGTGCGCGCGTCGAAATCGTCTTAAAGCAGGATCAACGCAGCGGCCGGCGGACGGCAGGCGTGGTCAAGGACATTTTGACGTCTTCCGCGTATCATTCACGCGGCATCAAAGTGCGGCTAGAAGACGGTCAAATCGGACGGGTGCAGGCGGTGCTATCGGAGGCGCAGTAATCGCCTGTCGTCGCCGGCGCTCTTCGGCACGGCCGCGCGCTGATCGAGGAGTGTCCGCTTATCCACTGAGGCAGGAGGAAATTGATGGCTGCAAGCAACGAACAGGCTGCCCACGACCACAAGAAGATCATCGTCGAGAAGAACGGCCCTTATATCGTTCAGGGTGATGTCCCACTGGTGTGCAAGTCACAAATCGTCTCCGAGTACGGTGAGCCGCTGGCGTGGAAAAAGGGCGAGACGTTAGTGACGGGCGCAACCTACAAACTTTGCCGCTGCGGACAGTCAGGCCATAAACCGTTCTGCGACGACACGCACCTCACGATCGGGTTCGACGGCACAGAAGCGGCAGATCCGGTGCTCACGGCAGAGCGCCGCGTCATCCACGCCGGCGGCACACGCATCGTCGTCCGGCGTGATTACTCCCTGTGCGCCGAAGCCGGCTTCTGCGGGAATCGGTTCACCAATATTCAAAAGATGGTGAAAGACACGGCTGATACCAGCGTGCGATCGCAAGTCATTGCCATGATCGAACGTTGTCCGTCCGGCTCGTACACGTATTCCATCGAAAGCGATGAAGCGGATATTGAGCCTGACCTGCCCCCACAGGTAGCCGTGACAACCGAAGTGACTTCGGATGGCCCCATTGCCGGCCCGTTGTGGGTGACGGGTAATATTCCAATCGAGCGATCCGATGGGCAGCCTTTTGAAACGCGCAACCGGGTTACGCTGTGCTGTTGTGGCCGGTCAAGAATAAAGCCGCTGTGCGATGGTTCCCATCAGACAGCCGGTGTGCCATAGGCCAGCCGGCGCTGCTCATCGAACCACTTGAGATTGGATCTAAACCGGGGTCCTGTCTTCCCGACTTCAGCAGCAGGGAAGCAGAACCCCGGTTGTGTTGGGCCGTTCGAACCGGTTCTTACTGCGCGAACTTCATGCTGCCGCTGTCCATCTTCCACAACAAGACGAGACTGTTTCCGTCAAAGAAATAAGACGCTACCAGGCTCAACTGCTGCCGGAATTCATTGTCCAGCGTGGGCGGCGGACAGGCCATCAGCGTCGTGGGGCCGAGCTGAATGGCGAGGTTGGTCTCATCGGCCTGATACGAACCACCGCCCGTATTGCAGTCCACTTTCATACCCAGCGTGCCGTCGGGATTGAACTGGATCGTGTAACTGGCGGGATTGGGCGCGGTCCAGAGTCTGGCCGCTGCTGTCAGCAGACTGTTCCCATTTCCACACGCCAGAGGTGAGCCGCTGCAGGTTGCTGCCCGCGGACGCAGCAGGGGGCGCAGCAGGAGTCGTTGCGCTGCCACTGCTGGCGCCGGCCGCGGGCTGTGTGTTGCCTGTGGTGAATGTCATGATCCCGCCATCCACCTTGAGCGCGATGGACAACGTGTTGCCGTCGATCGTGTACGAGGCTGCCTGATCCAACATCTTGATGTATTCATCCGACGGCGACGGACAGTAGGCGCGGGTCATGCCTTCCACGTGCATCGCCAGGTTCTGCCCGTCGAGGGTGTAAGAGCCGCTGCCGTTGTTGCAATCGGCGACGAAGATGAAGCGCTTGGCCGCCGGATCAAACCTCAGTGTGTATTTCGCCGGATCGGGCGCCGCCACGGTCGAGCCGTTGCTATAAGCGGTGTTGATCCACTGCCAGGTGGGGCCTTCCAGGCCGGCGGCCCCTGCCGGTTGGCTGGGCGGCTGCGCAGCAGGCTGTCCAGCGGTGAGTGTCATGGTGCCGCTGCTCGTCGTGAAGGTTAAGTTGCTACCCTGCACCTGATAAGAGCCGACTTCGCTGAGCTCCTTGAGGAATTCCTCGGACAATGAGCCGGATGAGCACATGGCGCGCGTCACACCGCCGATCATGATCTGCAGGTTTTGCCCGTCGGTCATGAACTCGCCCACGGCGTTATTGCAGTCGGCCTTGATGGTAACCTTGCCGTCGGCCATGGAGAACTCGATCGTGTAATCGGCGGGATTGGACGGATTGAACGTCTGGCCATCGTTGAGATTTGTCTTCACCCACTGCCACTGCTGGCCACCCAGATCCTGACCGGGCACGGCCGCGGGCTGAGACGGCTGGGCTGCGGCTGTCGTGAAGGTCATGCCGCCGCTGTCCATCTTGAAGTTGAGCACCAGTGAGTCACCCTGGATCAGATACTGAGCCACTTCGCCCAATTGCCTGACGTACTCGCTATCCAACGAACCGGGCGGACACGCGGCCATGGTGGAGGGCCCGAGCGTGATGGTCAGGTTGCTGGCATCGGCCGTGAATGAGCCCAGTACATTGTTGCAGTCGGCTTTGGCCGTTACTTTGCCGTCGGCCAGGAAGAACTCGATCGTGTAGTTGGCGGGATTCGGCACTTCGATCGTCTTGCCGTCATTGTAGATGGTCTTGGTCCACTGCCAGACTTTGCCGCTCAGCTGCAGCAGGGATTCGGGCGGGGACTGCGGCTGGGCGGCCGGGGTCTGCCCGGCCTGAGCGGGCTGCTCGGGTTGAGGGGTCTGGGCGGATTGCTCGCCCGGCGTGGGCCAGCGGCCTGCCGGGGCGGTCGGAGTGCCGCCGCAGGCCGCCAACAGCAGCGCGGCCAACGCGAGCAGGGCGAGAAGAACGAAATACGATTTCTTCATGTGTTTCATCAGCTCTCCTTGTTGGTGGAACGTAGATTGCAGACGGTGTTACCTTGCCAGGCCTGATTATAACATTGTGCCGGGTGAATCTGCTGCGCCGGGCGGGGAGCGATCACAGCATTTGACTTGCGCGCCGTCACTCGGTACAATGCACTCCACGTCACCCCATCATCTCACTCGGAGGTCAATTCCCATGCTCGTCCGTGAACGTATGACCCGCAACCCGGTACTCTGCCCGCCCGATCTGCCGGTGAACGATGCGTTTGATTTGATGAAAAAAGAACGCATCCGCCGCGTGCCGGTCGTCGATAAGACCGGCAGACTGGTCGGGATCGTGTCAGACAAGGATTTGCTGCGCGTAGCACCGTCGCCGGCGACCACCTTGAGCACCTATGAGATTCCCTACCTGCTGTCCAAGGTCAAAGTCGGCGATGTGATGACGAAGAACGTGATCACGGTTAGCGAAGATACGCCCATTGAAGACGCGGCCCGCATCATGGTCGATAACAAGATCGGCGGCCTGCCGGTCGTGAACGAAAACGACGCCGTGATGGGCATCATCACCGAGACCGACATCTTCAAGACCTTCCTGGAACTGATTGGCGCGCGCCGGAGCGGCGTGCGCATCACCATGTATGTGAAGGACGTGCGCGGCGAGCTGGCGCGCGTGGCGCAAGCCGTGGCCGAAGTGGGTGGCAATATCGTCGCCTCGGTGGAAATGCCGGGCAGCGATTCGACGAACTACGAGGTCCTGCTGAAGGTGTGCGACGCGCCCAAAGAGGCGATCGTGAAAGCCCTCGAGCCGATCGCGGTGCGCATCGTCGACGTGCGCGAAGGTTAGCGCGGACTGGCGGAAACACAGGAGGCCCGGCTTCTGAATCAGCAGAAGCCGGGCCTCTTCTATTCGCAACAGCCCGTCGAGTTGACCGCCCGTGATGCGGCACTCAGCCATTGTAATGGAACTGCAACCATCCCGGAAGTTTCTTTAGCAGGAATCTGCATATAATGACAAACAGATACGACATTTCCGGGCAGACTTGTCACATTAAAGCGGCGCCTGTCATTTTTTCCGCGGCCCGGCTAAACGTTTTTGCCGACGCCATCGGTTGTAGTGCGACTGCCTGGTCGGATTCAAAACCCTGGCCGAATTCAACAAAGGAGGCGCTCTGAAATCTCAAGGCATTTCATCCTGGCAGACATCTTCGACGGCCAAGTTTCGCCCATCGTCATTTCATTTCATTCCATACGTTTCAGAAAGGATCTGTCATGAAAAAGTCAGGTTACGGCCTGCTGCTTGCAGGTCTCGTGAGTGTGCTGGTCTTTGGAGTCACCCTGGCCGCCGGCCACTGGGAAAGCGTGCACGTCCTCAATGCCGATGGCAGCCCCTATCAGCCGGTGCCGAACACGGATTTGCTTATCTTTCGGGTTGGCGATGCCGCCTGGGTAGATGGCAAGTCTGTGGCTGACGCCGTGAGCAGCAATCAGTTGGTCTTTGATCCCGGTGTCATTCTGCTGGAAGATGGATCGCGTGGACCGGGCATCGGTACGGCCGGCTTCCAGGGCCCCCAGGGTGGCGGCTACTTTGCCATGGCGATTGCCGTCCCCGGACAACCGGTGAAGTATCTGGGCACCGCCTATTTGCCCCCCGCCGGCGCCAAGCGCGAGTTGCACTGCACCGAGTTCAAGCTGGGTACCTGGGGCGGGCTGACCTGCCCCACAGTGGACCCGTAGAACTGGCCCCTGAAACTGGAGAACGCAGTCTTGGAGGACTGCTGAACCTGGTTGAACAATCGTCCGAAACCGCGCACATGGCCGCTGCCCAGGAATGGGCAGCGGCCATTGACACCCCTTTTGTCCCTAACCGAATTAAGCCAGAGAAATTGCCATTTATTACATCCCCCGGGCCGGGATTACGCTGAGGCTTCATGTTCTGCGCAGCAGTCCCGGGTTGTCCCATGGAATCCTTCACAGACAGCGCCTATGCCAGCAATCCGCTGATGCCGAAGTACAGGAACAACACGCCAAAGACCAGCGAGACGATGATGACGATGGGGCGATTGTTTTGGGTTAGCCAGGCGGAAAATCTGTCAAGTATAGATTGCGATCGTTTGGGTATGAGAATGCGAATCGTGATCGGGATAAGTAGCAAGGATTGCGCCAGCACGATGAAGAGCAAATAGACGATCGCGCCGAGAGGTTGCTCCAGCGGCGCGGCTGCAATCACTGCCAGCGCACTCAGGGTGAACACCCACAGCTTGGCTCCGATCAAGGGCAGCGCCACGCCGATGCCAAAGGCCTTGAGCGGAGTGACACCGTCCAGCATGGTCAACCACTTGGAGGGTGGAGCATCCGGATCATCCTCGCCGCGCCATTGTTTATAAGCGGTGATCAACAGGAAGAGGCCGAGTACCAGCAGCAAGGTTGAAATCACAGGACCTTTGCTGCCGCCTTCCTCAATCTCAGCGGACTCGGTGAAAATCAAGCCGAAAATCAGGCCTTGCAAGAGGCGTGTAGTCGTCATACCAGCCGCGTAGGCCATGCCCTTGGCCAGCCCCTGCCGGGGACTCTTGAGCAGCAAAACCGTGATGATGATTTGCACCGGTACGAGGGCACTGCCGATGATGTACGGCACCAACGAAACTAGGACTTCGCCCATGGAACGCTCCATAGTTTGTGATGGAACTGCTATCGCGCTGACTCCCGGGAAGATTCAACGGCCATAATCTCTGCCAGATACGACGCCTTGAGCGACTGGGTTAGAGCGAAGTTATTGGATCGTCCAGCCCCCGTCCACCATCAGCGTCGCGCCGGTGATGAGCGAGGCGGCCGGAGAGGCCAGGAACACCACCGGCCCCGCCACATCCAGCGGGTCCCCGATTCTGCCGAGCGGTATCCGCTTGCGAACGGAGGCGCGAAAGGCCGCGTCATCCAGCCACTTCTTCGTCCCGGGCGTTGCGATGAAGGTGGGCGCCACGGCGTTCACGGTGATATGGTAGCGCGCCCATTCCAGCGCCAGGCACTTGGTCAAATGCGAGATAGCAGCCTTTGTCAGGCAATAGACCGATTCGGTAGGCAGTGCCACGAAACCGGCCTGGGAACTGATGTTGATGATCCGCCCCCGCCGCTGCTTGATCATCACCTTGCCCACGGCTTGCGCGGTGAAGAACGTTCCCTTGAGGTTGACGGCCAGGGTGTCGTCGAAGTCCCGTTCGGTTACACGCTCGGCCGGGTTGGGTGCGCCGATACCGGCGTTGTTCACCAGGATATCAATGCGCTTGAAGTGCTGCCGGCCGGCCTCGACCGCGCCGGCGATCTCGTCCAGCCGGGTGACGTCCATCTGCACCGGCAGGACTTCCCGGCCCATCTTCTGGATCTGCTTGACCAGTGTTTGTCCGGTGGCTATGTGCCGGAGTCCGAGAATAATGTCGGCGCCGGCTTGCGCCAGGGCCAGAGCGCACGCCCTGCCAATGCCTTTGGAGGAGGCGGTGACAAGTGCCACTTGACCGGTCAGTGTAAACGATGGTTGCGTGTCTGTCATGTTAGGTTACCTTTGCCTTATCCACCGCCAGATCGTCGCGCCGTCGTTGAAGCCCAGCGGGATGAAGACCTGCAGTGTCATCACGAATAAATTTTCCAGAAAGAAGAACCACAACACGAAACTCCACATCGCCTCCACGCCCAGGCTGGTAAGGAGGATGACGAGGAACGCAATGGCGCTGAGCCACGCGCTGAAGATCGGCCCGCCCAGCGCGCGGCGAATGTGAATCTGGGCAGGCAGCGCCGGCTCGTCGGGCGGATAGAGCGAAGTGGCCAGGACGCCCAACGTGCCGAAGCGAATGCCGCGCATGGGATGGCCCGTGCGGCGCGCGGCCCAGGCGTGACCCAGTTGATGCATTAGTTCGCTGAACCAGTGCAGGCTGACGACGATCACTCCGCCGAGCAGCGCCGGGCCGATCGGGATGTTGAACGCCGCCATCAACGTGATGACGATCACGTACAACCCGATCGATCCGATCACTGCCGCCGGAATCGCCGTCAATCGCAAACCTGCCAATGTGCCTAGCATCCTTTCTTTCACGAGTGTTTGTCCTTTGACACAATTGATGCTCCGCTTCGACACTCTGGACTCGAGGCTTGCCCGTACCCGCTGCAACGCAGCGGCGGGCCGCTGGGCGTAGCCGGCGAACACCGCAACATCCGGCTGATACTAAAGTGGGCTTCGCACAGCCTCGAATCCAGCGGTATTGAAGGTCTGTCTGTCAAGGCTTCTGAAGCGCGGCGCGCCGCGCGACGTCGGCAATGAGATCCACTTTCAGCCGCCGGTAGTACTGCCGCCATGCGGCCGTCTCGGCCAGCAGTACCTTAAGTTCCGAGGCGAGTTCGTCCGCTTCGTCGGAAGCCTGCCCGCCCAGCTCCACCGTCAAGTGCTCTTCGCTCCAATCGCGTACGCTGATCTGCCCGGCCGCCTCCAGCCACTCGATGCCTTTGCGCGCCGTGATCAGGCGTTGATTCAGCGCGGCGGCCAGGCGCGGCAGATTGACGCGGCCGCTGCGCTGCGTCATGTCGTGTTTGAGCAGGCCCGTCAGGCGCTTGAGGAACGGTTCGACCCGATCGTCGGCGGCGCCGGCCGCGCACAGATAGATGGTCCCCGGCTTCACGCGCTCGATCGCATAGGTCAATTCGCGCCACCCGCACGGTGCCGACCAGATCACTAGAATGTCGGCCTGCGGGAGATCGTAACGCCGCGTCAGCGCCAACGGCGCCCCGGCTGCGCCGTCGGCCCAGATCGTCATGCCTGGCGAGGGCCGTTGTGCGATCTGAAATTCCTCCAACGCAACTCTCGCCAGGTTCTTCGCGCGCCAATCGATCACTTGAATCTGCAGCGGCGGTTCAGCGGCCCGGCCCGGCAGGACCGCGATCGGCGCTTCCGTCTCGCGGAAATCCACCCACTCGATCGCGAGCGCCGTCTCGCCGCGAAAGGTGCTGGCCTTGATCTGAAAGGCCACGTCGAGATGCGCGTCGGGCAGATCGTTCTCCGCGCCACGCCACCAGATCAACTTCTGGGTATGCCCCTCCCGATCGGCGATCGTCACTTCGCGGTGCTCGCCTCTGCGTCCAAAGGCGCGATCGTGTTCCACGGTCACGTCGCAGGCGGCGAACTTCACCGCCGGATTGCCGGCGCCGAACGGCGCCAAGCGCTCGATCTCCTGCGCGAGTTCGAGCGTGACGTGATCGAGCGGCAGCACCGCGTCGATGGTCAGGCCGTCTGTCACGGCCGTGGGATCGCGCACCAGTTCCACGGCGTCAGACAGCGCGCGCCGAAACACCGCGAGATTTTCGGCCGGCAGCGAGACCCCCGCTGCGCCCGGATGCCCGCCCACGCCCAGAATGAATTCGCCGCACAACTTCAAGGCCGTGGTGATGTCCACGCCCGCGACAGATCGCGCCGAGCCACGCAGCACAGCGCCATCGCCGACGAGCATGACCACCGGGCGTTGATATTGTTCGGCCAGCCGGCTGGCTACCGGCCCGATGACGCCGCTGTGCCAGTACGGCTGATGCAGCACCAGCGCGCTGAATTCCAGCAGCGACGGCTCTTTGGCGATCTGCTCCAGCGCCGCGGCGAGGATCTGCTCCATCAGCAGCTTGCGCTCATTGTTCAGGCCCTCGAGTTGCGAGGCGAGGATGCGCGCGCGCGTGAGATTGGCTGTCGTCAACAACTCGACCGCGAGGTTGGCATCGCCCAGCCGGCCCAGCGCATTCAGGCGCGGCCCCAGTCCAAAGCCGATGTGCTCGGCCGAGAGGTTCGCGGCGTCGATCTTGGCGAGCGCGAGAACCGCCTGCAAGCCCAGGCGTTGAGTGCGGCGCAAGCGCTCGAGACCGCGCTGCAGCAGGTAGCGCGTGTCCGCCGTGAGTTCGGCCACGTCGGCCACGATGCCCAGCGCCGCCAGGTCGAGGTAATCATCGGCGCGCTCGGGTTCGCCGGCCAGCCGCCACACTTGCTGCGCGAGTTTGAAGGCAACGCCGACGCCGGGCAGCGAGCGCAGCGGGTGCGTGGAAGGCAGCCGCTTGGGATCGATCAGCGCGTCGGCAGCGGGGAGCTCGTCGGGCAGATCGTGATGATCGGTGACGAGCACGGTGACGCCCTGCGACCGGGCATAGGCCAGCGCTTCGTGCTCGGCGATGCCCGTGTCGCAGGTTAACAGCACGTTGATGCGCTGATCGAGCAGCCGCTTAAGCGGCTCGAGTCTGATGCCGTGCGATTCGATCAGACGCTGCGGAATATAATACGTGACCTCGCCCTGTAGATCGCGCAGCAGCGACACGAGCAGGGTCGTGGCGGTTTGCCCGTCCGCGTCGAAGTCGCCCCACACGGCGATCTTCTCGCCGCGCGTGACGGCGCGATACAGCCGTTCGGCGGCGGCGGCCAGATCGGGCAGGTCGCCGGGCGGGGCGGGCACATAGCGATCGGGATCGAGGAAGGCCGCCGCGGCGGCCGGCGTGATGATGCCGCGCCGCGCCAGCAGCTGCGCCACGATCGGATCGCCGCCGACAGCGGTCGACAGCGCGGGATCAATTGCGGCAGGTTCAGGATAGATCCACATACAGGATGTTCATTTAGTATTCAATTGCATCAATCTGCTCGATGTTGATCCGCGCAACCAGATCGAAGTCTTCCTCGCCGGGATCGCCGGCGCCGGCCCGCACACCGCGATTGCACAACGACCGGTAGACACAGTAGGCGCACTTGCGTTCGTCAGGCGTTTTAGGCCATTCAAAACCCGGCGAGGGCGTGCGAACAAGTTCGCCAGAATCCCCGGCAAGGTTTTCAATCTCCTCGATTAACTCACTGAGATATCGATGATCATCGGCATATTGGGCGGCGTCGTAGGGCAGGGTGACGGGCTGATCGGGATACTGCGCGAACCAGTAGATCATCGACACGGCGCCGGGCGGGCGCTGCTGCGCCACGGTGAGCACATAACGATACACGCGCGTCTGCACGCGCTGCAGCAGCCGTTCGCGCGCCGGCTGGCGCTGCTCGGTCTTCCAATCGACGATCACAGCGCGATCGTCGTCGCTGGCAATCAGGTCGAAGTGCGCGGTGAGACGATAGCCACCCGCCCCTGCAAGCGTATCCCGCCCAGCGCGCCGCCCAGCCGAAGGCTGGGACACGGCGTGAGCGGACGCTGAACGAAGTGAAGCGGGAGTCGAAGAAAGCGCAGCAGTCTCAGCGGCCAAATCGGGAGATTGCTTCGTCGCACTTCGTGCTCCTCGCAATGACGCCGTAGTGATCGGGATCGACATCGCCACTTCGGCGCGGCGCTTTTCGGGCAGATCACTTAATGTCGTGGCGAGGCTGGCGAGGTAACTTTGCCACCAGCGGGCGAGTTCCGGCTCGCCCAGCGACGCGGTCAACGTCTCGGCGCTCAGCCCTTCCACGTGCTGCTGGATCAACTTGTGGAAGCGACGGCCCAGTTCGGCCAGCCGTTCGCGCTCCAGCAGCGGCTCCGACTCGACCGCCGGCCAGGCCTGCTCCAGCAGGTAGCGCAGTTGAAAGCGCCGCGGGCAGTCGAGGTAGTCGGCGAGGCTGGCCTGGGAGAAGCGAAAGTTGGCAGGTAGTGACATGTTGCGTTCCTGACGGAGTGACAGGGTGGAAAGGTGACAGGGTGACAAGAGGACAGGAGGACAAGAGGACAAGAGGATAGGACGATCCCCTTGATCAGATCATCCTGTCATCCCTTCCTCTTGTCATCACTTCATCCCTCACCCTGTCACTCCTTCACTCCTTCACCTTGTCACTTCATTCCACCATACGCAACGATGGCCCTCTTGACGGCCGCCACGCACTGCGCCGTCTGCTGATTGACCTGCTGCGGCGTGAAGTACAGCACATTTTCGTGCGTGGTGCGCGGGCGGCGCTCGCGAATGACGATGCCCACGGCGCCCTGTGCGCACGGCACGGCCAGATCGACGTTATAACGGGCGCGGGCTTCGCGGATGACGTAGCCGCGCTCGGCGGCGATGCCCGCTTCCTTCAGCGCGCGCCACATGACATCCTGCTCGCGCGGGCCCAGGATCAGATCGTTGATCTCCCACGCGCTGAACAGCCGCTCACCCGTGGTCAGCACAAACGTCAAGCGCCGCCAGCGTTTCGACGGGATGGGATGCGGCAGTTCCAGCAGCGGGCCGAGCTGCAGCTGGTAGTACGACTCGTCCGCGCGGGGATGCCGGGCTTCGTCGGGCAGGAGCTCGCGCCGCGTCAGCAGTTCGTGGCCGCGCACCTGCGCGTACCAGCGCACGCTGAAGGCGTCGGCGTCGAAGGCCTTGGTGCAGTAGAAAGCGACGAAGTCCGGCGGAAAGAACTTGGGCGCGGTCTTCTGCGGGATGCGATACCAGTGCTGCTCGCGCGCCAGCGCCAGGTCGCGCGGCGAGTTCATCACGGCAATGAGCACAGACGAATCGGGCTGCATGCCGTCATTCTAATATGGAATGCGCGCGGCGTAAAGCGGAGCGGAGATCGTCAGCGGAGTTAAGAAACCGGATTCGGTACTGAGTAACCTGAAAAACACAACGGCAACAGGCGCGACTGGAAACAGCAGACGCCGGGCGTTGGGCGGCCCGTGTCATGCTTACGCAAGCGCATTGTAACTTCATCGTAATTTCTCGTCGCCTATTTCTGTCATATACTCGTTATCAGCGCTTACGTAACATCAGTATGCTCGTATGGGCCATGGCCGGGTGGTTCCACCTGCGCGCCGTGCTTCCGATTGCCTTGGGCGACGTAGCGCCGTTAGTGCCTATCCTGTTGACCGCTGCCCTAATTGCCAGTGGCGCCCAATGGATCCCCACGATTCTGGGCAGGCAAGGAGTTAATGATGAGTGGCGAACTCAGCGTTGCGATAATTGCCGCAATTGTTTCGCTGGTCGTCGCCAGCGTGAGCTTCATTACTGCTATTTTGACTAATCGCCAGTCTGCTAAGGCCGAGAAACATTTGGAGGAGTTGAAGTTTACACTCAGTCGCTCACAGGCTCGAGAACAGATGCGCGACAATACATTCGCTGATATGATGGCAGGCTTGAAAGCAGGGCTGCAGGCAATCCAGCGGGTAAAAGATGAGATTCAACTCATACTCTCTGCTGTTGGAAATAGCATGAGTGCCGAGGTGGCGCTTGGCCGCTTTGGCGAATCTCGAACAACGATGCTCGAGGTCTATGAGCAACAACACATGAATCTCACTGCGGAGAACAGTGAAATTCTCCATAAAGCAAAAAACGTCGTGGTCACCATGGAAAGCACGTTGCAAAGAGCCTTGAGCCACCATACTCTTGCGTCAGAACTCGATGACGAAAGCCGTAGCCAGCTATTAGCCTACCGCGATCAGTTGTCAAGTTTGCAGCATGAGCTGCGTGACGCTATGACTTTTAATCTAATGGAAAGGATTGCTTTGTGAGCAACAGATATGTCGCAATCATCGGCGATGATTACTCCGGGTCTACTATCATTCAGCTCACTCTCTTGGAAGTCACAGGGATTCCGGCGGACATTTACCTGGACTTTAGCGATGGTTTCCGGGCACTTAAGTCTCGCCCATATGATTTGGTGATGATTCATGCCGGGGGACCCTGCTACATTCCCGCTTTACCTGAAGACCCGGATTTGCGACAAATCTTTGCAGATTCTATCCAGGTAGACCCTTTGCATCGTGAGAGAAGAGCACATCGTGTCCCCAGTGTTTATCTCTCGCGGCTGCGAAAGGTTAAACTGGATCTGGGCTCATGGAAAACGAACCTGAACACTGTGCCTATCATCTTGGTCTCCGCGACGGACTACAGCAATGAGCCCTGGCTTCAGATATGTCAACCGATAGATACCCTGGTTAAGCCCTATTCCCCAGATACGGTACAGCAAAAAGTACGCCGATTGCTCAGAGATGTTTCCTGATCCAAGGTCCGTTGAACCTGTGCTATGCATGAACATGAACATCACGAACTAGCGGAGGCATAGGATCTGTGCGGCTAACATGTCGCTGAAGCCGACCACCTACCGCGCCACTCACCATATGCAACGCCCGACACCAGCCGGGCGTTTTTTGTCTGTGAGTGACCTGCCCAGATCTAGTTGGCGGATCTTTGACCGCATTCTTACCAGAGTCTTACCCAACGCAAACTCGCCTCGGTATAGACTACACAGATAGCAACACGACTCACTGCAAATCGGGTAGAGCCACTAATAAGCAGTGTCACATCAGAAATCGTCGGTCCGCAAACCGTACAGTGAAACGCTGATCAGGAGGAGTTCCATGAAACCTGTCGTTCTCTTGTTTGTCTTGCCCGTTCTAATTGTTCTTACTCTCTCTGGGTGCGGTAGCGCGTTAACGACGCCAACCGTATCGGTTGCACCAACGGTGGATGTCTCTGCCATACAAACCCAGACTGCACACGATGTAATTGCCCAACTCACGGCCAATGCGCCGACCGCAACGCCTTCACCTGCGGCTTCACCGATTCCTGCCAGGACAGAAGTCAAACCAACTGAGACTCTTTGTCAATGTCCCGCGATGACACTCTCACCAACCTATACACCCGAATTAGCGAAGACGCCGACTCTGGTTCCGACGAAGGCACTGTCCACTGCGCCGGTTATAACCAAGAGTCCAATGGCCGCTGCGACGAATTCGCCAGTAGCCACCAGCGCCGATGGCAAGTTCTATGCGGGCTACGCAAGTTGTATCGGCGGCACAGATGTTGTCCATTTCCTCTCAGAGAACAGTCCCGGAGAGATAATGGAGGCGTACAAAATTGATCGTTACAGCTATACCAGTACGAAACAGTGTGAAAAATCCTTCGAGGCGAAAGTTGATGCCCTCAAGCAAGTTCACGTCTGTGTATTGAGCTTGCCTGAACCGGCCAATGCTGACCTGGCGGCGATTCGGAAAAGCACGGTTATTGCTCTGGCTGACCTAGTCAAAATACGGGAAGCGGACTTCGCTAACAGGCTATGCGAGCAGATACAAGGTGGTCTTGTGGGATGATGCACGAGTGGCATTTGAGAACGCACAAAAGCATTTGCAGTATGCTCAAACCACGCTAGATAAGTACAGACGCGAGCACGGTAAATAGGCAGTGTCTAAACAGGGCCTACATTCGACGCGCGTTACGCGCCCTTCATTGCCCTCGCAGCACCCGACACCAGCCGGGCGTTGTGCGTGTTCCGCAGATTGACCCTTGCTGCCTGCGCAACCCGTAAAACGGAACATTTGCACTGTTGCGACTTGTTGGTGGAGCGTCACTGCTTGCCTCCCATTGCAATCGGTGATATAACGCGCTTGCACCCGGCTAACAGTGGTGCGTAAAGTGCCGATATTGAATACATACCATTGTCCCCGCGTCGGATAAAACCCGGATATTCAGATCATACGGCAAGGCTCGTCGGATATCCTAAGATAGGCAGAGGAATCACATGTTGAACAAAATTCTGTTCCCCGGCAAGTATATTCAAGGCGTCGGCGCCCTTGCCGAATTGCCTTCCCAGGTCAAGCGATTCGGCAGGCAGGGGCTTATCCTCGCTTCGCCCACGCCGTACCAGGAAATTCTTCCCGCAGAGCGGCATCGATCTGGACGCACACTCTTTGCTCGTCGAACGATTCACCGGAGAGTGCTGTGAAAAAGAACTGTCCAGGCTGGCTGCCATCATCCGAGAGAAAAATGTGGATGTTCTGGTGGGCATGGGCGGCGGAAAAACAATCGACACAGCGAAAATCGCCGCGGACCGCGCGAATATTCCTGTCCTGGTCGTTCCCACCATCGCCTCGACCGATGCTCCCTGCAGCGGATGCGCCGTGTTGTATTCCGAGCAGGGCGTTTTTGAATCGGTGTATTATCAAAAATCGAATCCGGCGGCCGTTCTTGTAGATACGGAAATTATCGCCAAAGCCCCCGTTCGTTTTCTTGTGGCGGGCATGGGCGATGCGCTGTCGACATGGTTCGAGGCAAAATCCTGCAGTGACACGCAGTCCGAAAATGAATGTGGCGGACTCAGCACGCTGACTGGACTCAGCCTCGCCAGGCTCTGTTATGACACATTGCTCCAATATGGCGCGACCGCCAAGATCGCAGCCGAGCGGCATATCATCACACCGTCTCTTGAGCATATTGTGGAGTCGAATACCCTGTTAAGTGGAATCGGCTTTGAAAGCGGTGGCTTGGCGAGTGCCCACGCCATTCACAACGGACTCACTGCGCTGGAAGAAACGCATGCGTATTACCATGGCGAAAAAGTGGCTTTTGGCGTTTTGGCCGGACTGCAACTCACCGATGCCCCACCGGAAGAATCGACCGTCGTGTTCTCCTTCTGCGAAGAAGTAGGCCTGCCCACCACCCTGGCAGATATCGGCCTGGGCAATATCGATCGCAACAGACTGATGCTCGTCGCGGAAAGGGCCTGCGCTCCAGGTGCAAGCATTCATCACGAAGCGGGCAAGATAACACCGGAAAAAGTCCTTCAGGCGATGCTGGCAGCTAACGCCATCGGAGAACACCGGAAAAAGAGGCCGTGATCATCTGCACGCCGGAAGAACCGAGGGTCGCAGCTTCGCCGGCCGTACACTACCGGTCTAGCGATTGGGCAGGCGACGAGAATGTCCTTGCCCTGCGCCAGATACGGCGTGCAGCCGCCCAGCTCCGCGCTGTCCATCGCCCCCTCAACGCCCGATACTAGCCGGGCGTTTTGCCTGTTCCGCAGATTGACCCTTGCTGCTTGCGCAACCCGCAAAACGGGACTTTCGGATAATTGCCCCCCGTTGGCGAAGTGCCGCCGCTAGCCTGTCCGGTATAGGCGGGACATACACGGCTTGCACACGACTGACACCAGAGCGCTGGGCAGTGATGTCGGATGTATGTTATTATCCCCGTTGTCGGATAAAACCCGCCTATTCATGTTAACCGACAAAGTTTGTTCGATATCCCATGGTTCGGTGGGACTTGCGACATGAACGACTACAGCGCCTATCGATCCGCCGAGCTCGCCGCACTCTACGATGCCGTCTACGCCAATGGCGCTGACATCGCCTTCTGGCAAGTGATGGCCGCCGCCGTGAATGGCGGTCTTCTCGAGCTGGGCTGCGGAACCGGCCGCGTGCTGCTGCCGCTCGCGCGCGCCGGCCATGAGATCACCGGTCTCGACCTCGCGGCGCCTATGCTGGCGCGCTGCCGCGCCAAGCTGCAGGCCGAGCCGCCGGAGGTCCGCGATCGGGTGACACTGCTTGAAGCGGACATGACGTCGTTCGACCTCGATCGCCGCTTCGCGCAGATCTACTGCGCCTTTGCCACCTTCCACCACTTGCGCACGGTGGAGCAGCAGCTGGCGTGTCTCGAGCGGTGTCGCCATCATCTGCTGCCGCGGGGAACGCTCATACTCGATCTGATCAATCCCGACCCGGCGCCCGGCAGCGTCAACGGTGACGTGCCGGCCGATGGCGACACGCCGGCCGGAATTGTCGACTGGACGGATGGCCGGAGGATCCGCAGTTGGGCGACCATGCTCGACTACCATCGCTCACTGCAGTGCCACGACTGCGAGGTGACCTACGAGATTGTCGAAGCGGACGGCACCACCCGGCGGCTCACCGAGACGTTCCCGATGCGCTTTGTGTACCGGTACGAGCTCGAGCATCTTCTCGTCCGCTCCGGCTTCCGCATCGTCGCCCTGTATGGCGACTACGACCGCTCGGCGTTCTCCGACGAGTCACTCGGGATGATCGTCGTCGCCGAGCCGGCGGGCGACTGGCGAGAGTCACCAGCGGATTAGTGCCTGAGCATCGCCCGCATCGCAGTCAATCTTCATGCACACTGTCATCCGATTGTCTGGCAGACGAAGTGCCTTTGACCAGATAGTCGACATCTCTGGGATGGCGGCGCTTGTGGTGGGGGCCTTCCTTTTTCCATGGAGTGGGCGCGGCTTGCCATTGGCGGCGTCGATCAGTGCTTCCCGGGAATAAGAAGCGCGGTCGCGACTGCAGAAATCGGCGTGTATACGACGAGGTTCGTTGGATATTCTATAGTTAGCGTAACAGAAACCAGATCGAGCCACTGGCGGTGAGGCGGGGAGTTGCCGTGAAGAAGCTGGAAGCAGGCTGCAGTTAGGCCAGACAAGGAGAAGCGCATGTCGACCAAACGAACCGTGCAGTATATCTTAGGCTATGTAATCGGTGGTTTGTTGGTTCTCGTACTGATACCTCGGGGACTTTGTCGAGCCTCTCGGGCTTTTGATCATCTGACCGGCAGGCAGTTGATTCCCAGCGCCGGCTTACGGGTTACGCTAACTATCGGCCTGTCTCTGTTTGGCCTTCTGTTTGGGCTGTGGTCGGTGATTGTTCAGAATACAATCGGCAGAGGGGGTCCCCTGGAAGTCGCCGGTCTGGGAGTGAGTCCGAAAACACAGAACTTGGTCGTGACCGGACCCTACCGGTATACAAGAAATCCGATGCTGTTCGGTGCTTGTGTCTATTACTACGCAGTCGCCGTGTATCTTAACTCGGTGATCGCCGTAGCCATCGCAACTCTGTTCATGACCTTCATGTTGATCTTCGTAAAGCTGACCGAAGAGCGCAGACTCCTGAAGGACTTTGGGAACGACTACGAAGAATATCGTCGGCGAGTATCTATGTTTGTTCCATGGACACAAAAGCGGCCTAGGTCCGTGAGTGCCTGAGACAGGCGCTCACGAGGCGCTCAACCCGATCGTGGCCCCGGCGGCTTCGATCAAGATGGTTTGTGCGAGGAATTGGGAAGCCAAAGTGACGGAATTCTTTCAATGGTATATGCGGGGGTAGAGGGCGTATAAATCGCCGACCTGAATTTCGCCAGCCAATAGGAGGTCATAAGGATTCGATGTCTCACACGGTTGCCAGTCAGTCTGATAGCAAACCTGCGACACCGCGGAACTCACAACCAGGGGCAGCCGGCTACGGTCAATGGCTTGAAGCATCGTCCCCGGGTTCTATGGTGAAAACGGCAGGACGCTTTTGATTATCTGAGATACCATTTTGATGGCCACGATTGATCTCAGAAGAAACAGATAGCCCATGAAAATCCACCTGATTGACGGTACGTACGAACTCTTCCGCAACTATTTTGGCGCGCCACCGAAGAAGTCTCCCACCGGCCAGGAGGTCGGCGCGACGCTCGGCCTTTTGAGAAGCCTGTTGATGCTGTTGACGAGTCCGGGGGTAACCCGTGTGGGGGTGGCCTTCGACCATGTGATCGAGTCGTTCCGCAACGACCTCTATGCTCAGTACAAAACCGGCGCAGGGGTTGATCCCGACTTGTTAGCGCAGTTTCCGCTGGCGGAAAAAGCCGCTGCCGCTCTGGGTGTTGTCGTCTGGCCCATGGTGAAGTTTGAGGCGGACGACGCTTTAGCGACGGCGACGCTGCGCTTCAAAAAGAATAAGACGGTGGAGCAGATCATTGTTTGTTCGCCCGACAAGGATTTGTCGCAACTGGTGGAAGGCGAGCGGATCGTGTGTTGGGACCGGCGCCGCGACATCGTCATGGACGAGCAAGGTGTGATCGCAAAATTCGGCGTAAAGCCCACATCAATCCCTGACTGGCTTGGCTTAGTCGGCGATGCTGCGGACGGCTTTCCCGGTATCCCCGGCTGGGGAGCGAAGTCCGCGGCCAGTGTGCTGGCTCGCTATGAGCATATTGAATCGATTCCTGATGACCCAACCCAATGGAAACTGAAATCCATCAGCCCGGGCCGCGCGGCCAGTTTGGCGGAAAGCCTCTCTCAGCGGCGTGACGAGGCTTATCTCTATCGGACGTTGGCCACGCTGCGGGCCGATGTGCCACTCAAGGAAACCCTCAGCGACTTGAAATGGCAGGGCGCCTATCCGCGCTTGAAAAAGCTCTGTCATGAATTAGGGGATGATCGCATCCTGGAACGGATTCCCCGCTGGCGCTAGATCAGCGTGGTGATCCCCAGTGTGGAGTCGTACTTGGGATTCGTCCTTGAATGAGCGGTCCGACGCGGATGTTGACGCGTGCCGTTGGGCCTGTGAGAGACCATCCCCATGAACATCGAGTTCACCGGCAAGATTTGGTTCTGGCATGGTCCCGCCCCATGGTTCTTTGTGACCGTTCCGGCGCAGTCACGTTTGGGATCGGCGTTTCTGAAGTCACTGAAATATCTGTCACAAGCCATCGACTTCACAACCACGGAGGTGGTTCAAACTCGATTGCAACAAGCGGGTTTTCGAGACTTTTCTGTAACCTCCGTGCCGCACAAAGATAATCTGCCCTGGAATATCGATTGGATCATGCTGGAAGCTAAAAGGTAACCAAATGTGGTTTGATGCAATTCAGCTTCGCTTTGTCGCCCAATACCGGCTGCCGCGGACGGACGGGGCTGCGCCCACCCCAGGGCGCGCAGCCCGAAATTAGTGGTCCCCGGCTCTCGCGGGCTTTCCCAAGTCCGCCCGCCGCTGAGCATATCCCTTGGGCCGCATCCAATTACGACAGCAAGCGACGCCCGACCCCTGCGTAGCGCCCTTTGACGCAATGAGACTTGCCCGATTAGATTAGATATTGAGGTTTAGCCACACAAGAAAAAAGCCTCAGGGAAAGACCCACCGGAAGTTTGTATCCGACAAGCCGTCTGAGCGGATGGTATTCAATCAAGGCATAGGCTAAACGGTATGCAGAGTAGATGTGTTCAACGTCCGTAGGGGTCGCGGGTTCAAACCCATGCTGCGCAGGGCTACACTTGCCCTGGCGGGCAGTGCCAGGGTAGTCCTCTCGCCTCTAATTTGATCCAATTCACTGCAAAGAGACACCCGACCCGGTCAACCCAAACCCTAAAGGGCGCTGCGCAGAGGGCGCCACGCAGGGGTTGGGCGCTTTGTTTTGTGGGGGGACGTCCGGTTGTGTCGGGAGAGATCTGCAGCCGATCAATACGCGTTGCCTTCGCTCAGCCTCCGCAGGCGCTCGTGGTCGAGCACCACGACGTAGCCGCCCGCTTCGGTGTGGACCAGTCCTTCTTTGCGCAGGCGGCTCATCACACGGATGGCAGTCTCAATGGTCGTGCCGGCCATGTCGGCCAGGTCCTGGCGCGAGAGGGGCAGATTGATGCGCGTGCCTGCGCCGGTCGGTTCGCCGACTTTGTCACACAGCTTCAGCAGGATGTTGGCGAGGCGCACGTCGACGCGTTCCACGGCCAGGGCGCGCATCGTCATCGCGGCCTGCAGCCGTTCGCCCAGCAAGTCGATGATGCGCAGGGCGATGTCGGGATATTGCCGGATCAACTGCAGATAAGGCCCGCGTTCCACGCTGAGCACAGTGGTCGGGGTCATCGCCACCGCCGTGGCCGGGTGGGCCGTCAGCAGCAGCCCGGCCCCGCCGAACATTTCGCCGGCCGTGATGACTTCCAGCAGGTTTTCCTGGCCGTCGCGGGTGTGCTTGACGATCTTGACCTGGCCCGAGGACACCACCCAGAGCCGATCCGCGGGGTCGCCCTCCAGGAAAATCATCGCGTCCTGCGCGAAGGTCTCCATGCGAAACCATTCGGCCACCGCCGTGATCTGCTCGATCGTAAGTGCGGCAAACAGGGGAACCCGGCGCAGAACGTCAACGTGGTTCATTCAGCATTCTGATCACCGTCCGCGCAGCCGCATGCGTGCATCGCGGCAGTGCGGACATTCCAGACCGAAATACTCGCGTCCGCACGTGCGGCACACGCGCGGATCGACCGGGCGCTCGTCGTTGAGCGACGCCGCGATCAAGACGATTTCCTGGCCTTCAAAGCGCTGGAGGACTTTCTCCAGATCCTCGCCCATAATGGTGAGCCGGCCCTCCACGCGCTGCAGCACGCCCCGCTTGACGGCCGCATCCAGTTCGTAGGCGGCCGTCGCCATGTCCAGCACACTGGCTTTACGCATCGACATCGGTTTCCTCCTCGGCCGGCGCGGCGATCACCCGCTGCGCCGTTTTATCCTTCTGAATTTTATAATGATCGAAGTCACGCGCCGCCAGCGTCTGCGGGAAAATCGCGCGGGCTTCGGCCAGCACTTCGCGCTCGGGATAACGGCGCGAAACGTGCGTCAGGATCAACTGCTTCACTCCCGCGTCGCGCGCCAGCTGCGCCGATTGCGCCGCGGTCAAATGACCATAGGCTCTGGCGAGCTCGGCTTCCACGGCGCAATACGTCGCTTCGATCACCAACGCGTCCGCGCCGCGCACGGCCTCGACGAGATTATCCACGCGAGCGGCATCGCCGACGACGGCCAGGGCCGTGCCTTCGATCACATCCCCCAGTACCTCGTCGGGATAAATCACGCGGCCGCCGGCCAACTCGACGGGTTGTCCCGCGACCAGCAGTTTGCGCTCCGGTCCAAACGGCACACCCAGCGCCTCGGCTTTGTCCGCCAGAAAGGGGCGATGGGATTTCTCGCGGAACAGATAGCCGAAGTTGCCGCTGCCGCGATGTGTGACCGGAAAGGCGGACAGCTCAAACGACTTGTCGCCGAGGATCCTGCCCGGCTTGACGTCGTTGAAGTGCAGTTTCATCACCGCCCTGGCGTCGCGCAGAACGATCTTGTAGATCAGATCCTCCACCCGATCGAGCGCGGCGCGCCCGCCGTAGATCTCGAATTCCTCCAGCGTTTCCCAGCGCATGAGCGTGCTGAGCAGCCCGGCCAGCCCCAGGATGTGATCGAGATGCCCGTGGGTCAGCAGCACCTTGTCGAGCCGCTTGAAGCCCAGGCCGCTCTGCAGCAGTTGGCGCTGGGTGCCTTCGCCGCAGTCGATCATGAAGCGGTGCTCGTTGTGCAGCACCACGGCCGACGGCAAGCCGCGCCGGATGGACGGGGCTGAGGCGGAAGTGCCGAGGAAGACGATTTCAAACATGAGAATAGGTAACGCGCGCTATTGCGCGCTGGCGATCGCCGTGAATAACAACACGAGAACGCTGAGACTGACATTGATCCAGGTGAGGCGCGCCTGCTGCTGCTGCAAGCGCGCGAGCTGCTGTTCGTCGGCGAGGCCGTTGGCGATGAGCAGGGCGTTGCGCTTGAGCGCTGGCTGCACGGAAAACGTGATGAAGCCGGCCACGATAATCATGCCCAGCACGGCGATGTGCTTGACGAAGATAGCCTGCGCCCACGTATTGTCGAAGCGCAGAAAGCCTTTATAGAAGCGGCTGGTAAACGTCTGCACCATGCCGGTCAAGATCAAGACGGCGAGGCTGAGATTGGCAATCGGCTGAAAGCGCTTCAGAATCGCCTCCAGCAATCGCGCGCGCTCCTTCACCTCGATCACCGTTCGATTCAGCACCGGCTGCACCACCAGCGCCAGTGTCACCAGGCCGCCGATCCAGGCGACGGTGGCGAGGAGGTGCAGGAAGAAACTTAGACTGATAATGGCGTTGCTCATGAACATGGAGTGATTATACCAAAGCCGGGCTACCGGCATAAGGCCGCCGTCTGGAGATCGGACAGCGCGTAGAGCGACAGCGTTTCATCCGCAAAGCGCGGCGCCGCAGTGAAATAGGCGGCATATGCTGCGGGAAGCGGAGCGCCGTCATGATGCACGATCACGTAGCGGAAGCCGTCGTTCAACAGCTGCTGCAGCGCGCCGTCGATCACGGCCGCGGAGAGCGCACTGCAATCGAGCGGCTGCTGGCTGCGCCAGCGGGCCAGCAGCGGGTTGCCGTCAATGTACTGATAAGCTTCAGGCGGGGTGCGGCCGCTCAAGCCTTCGACGATGGGGCGCTGATGGAGTGTCTGATCGAACGTGTAATCTTTGGACTCGCGCCGGCCCATGGGCAGGTCGATGATCGCGAAGTCGCCAGGCTCTTGCGCCAGCTGCTGATAAACCGGATGGACAGACAATTCAAAGCCGGGATACGGGCCGTTCCAGTATTCGAACAAGAGCGCCGCCGTGAGAACCATGAGCAGGGCGGCTTGCGCGCGCCGGCGCTGGTCGAGCGCGCCCAGACACCGATCACATCCAATCGCGGCGACCACGGCCAACGGCAGGAGCAGCCCCAGCACAAAATAGTCGGGCCGCGCCACGATGCGAATAAAGGGCAGCCACTCCAGCCAGCCGTACGGCAGGCGGATATTTTCATAGATCTGGCCGCTATAGCGCAGCACCGGACCGAGGCTCATGACGAGAAAGAACAGGCCAAGCAGCAGCCAACTCCAGGCGACCAGCCGGGATTTCCTCCAGGTCGCGGCCAGAATGATCAGGACGATCGGGATCAGGCCCAGGTAGGCCGGCCACTTGCGGTTCATTTCAAAGCGCGCGGCGATCTCGGTCACGTAGGGCGCGAAAATCGGATTGAAGTGCGAGGGCGTAAGATATGCCAGGAGATCGGTCTGCAGCGTATCCGCGCTATACTTTTCTTCGATGACAGACGAGAGCGCATCCGGCGAGCTGAGCAAAGGCACGACTCGCGGACTGGTCAAGAGCGCGCTGACCAGGCCGAAGACCATCAGGGCCAGCCAGAAGCGCGGCGCGCGCCAGCGTTTCTGAGTGAAAGCCGTATAGATGAAAGCCGGCAGCAGAGTGATGATCGTGAACTCAAAGAGATACAGGCCGGTGAAACAGACCAGGCCCAGCATGAAGGCTGCGAACAGCGCCCAGAGCAGGCTCGGACGGGTGAGGGCGCGCGTGAAGAACAGGATCACCAGTGGAATCGCCGCCAGTCTGGGTCAGGTCGGGGTGCCCGCCGGTATGCGCTATATGATAAGGCGCGAAGCTGAAGATCAGTCCGCCCAGCCACGCGGCGCCCCGATGCTGCACCAGTGTGCGAATCAGCAAGTACGCGGCGTAAGCGGAGGTAAAGACGGCGAACAGAATGTTGAAGTTGTAGGCGGCGATGTTGCCCAGCAGCGGCGCGAGCAGCCCGATCAGGACAGTGGTAGTCCAGCTGATGCTGTGAAAGGTCAGGTCGAGCCCGGTCGGATAGAACAGATCGCGCGAGGTGTTCAGGGGCTGGCCTGTGCTGAGGGTGCGCGCCAGCCACCAGTGATCCCACAACTTGGAGTAAGTATCGACGTCGCGGTAGGCCAGCCAGCGGTTGTCGAGATGGACGATGAGCGGATACGTCAGAACCACTGTCGCAAGGAGATACAGCGCCACGATCAGGCCGTCGCGCCGCAGCCAGGCCGCCAGGGCGCGCCTGATCGTGGCAGGCAGGGTGTCGGTCCGATGATCGGTGCTCATGCGCTTCCTTCAACGTTGCAGCTTGGGCATGTCACGCAGCGCATCGAAAGCAGGACGCAGCCGGTTCTCCGGCCAGTCAGGATATGAAATGGCCCACCAATATTGCTCGTTGTTTTCAGTCCAGGCCGGATCGGCCAGCGTCAGCATGGACATCAGGCCAATCCAGGGTGTCCAATGTTCGGAGGCGTATTGATAAGCGCGCACCAGATAATCGGCCTGCTGTTCTTCCGTGACAGCATGCCAGGCGTATTCAGGGTGGATCGGGTCAGTGGTCCAGCCCATCTCAAGGACGGCGATCTGGGTGTCGCCATCGCCGTGCTTTTCCATGATCCGGTGGATGTCTTCCACGTGCCGGAAGGCGAAGAACCGCTGTCCGCCGTACTCAGGTCTTTGCGCCACTTCGTCAGGTGACATTTCTGGAGGGGCCTTGTAGCCGGGAGCGTGCACGCCCAGCAGATCGAAGTACGGCGCAGCGCCCGCCTGATACATTTGCTCGATGAACACATCGTCGGGCATGGCCTCGCTGTTGTAGGTGCCCGTCGTCGCCATGCCGGCGCTGATCACCAGCGCGTCGGGATCGGCGGCTTTGATGCCCTGATAGCAAACCTTCAACAACTCGACGTACTGCACGGGATTGGGCAGTTGATTACCCCACTCGCGCGCCAGGTTAGGTTCATTCCACACCTGGTAAGCGGCGATTTTGCCTTTGTATCGATCGGCCAGCGCGTAGCAGAAGTCGCCAAAGTCTTGCAGATTGGCGGGCGGGGCGTTTTCGAGCTCGGCTGTGCCGGGCGCCTGGCTCCAAAACGGCTGCCGATCGATCCGGGCCAGCAGCTTGAGTCCCGGGCGCCGCCCGACACGCCGCACCACATCATCGGCCAGCTTCCATTCGTAATGGCCCTTTTGCGCGGGCTCGATGTCACGCCATGAGAAGCTTTGTTTCACCCACTGGAAGCCCAGCTCCTGCACCAGCGTCAGATCGCGTTTGGTGATCTCTGGCTTCCACCACAAAAACGCCTGAATGCCATATTCCGGTGACTTGAGGCGAGCAGGCGGCCACGCTGTCGCGGTGGGCTGCAGCGCCACCGGGCGGGTGGGCTCACCCGCCGGGGCTTGAGTTGAAGTGCACGCCGCCAGGAACAGCACCAGCCAGAAGAGGCGCTTGAATTTGAAGTGCATAGGCCCGAAAACGCGCTCAGCCTCGCCAGTTTTGAGTGGCTGTCTTAGAAACCCGTAGAACACGCATCCCCCGCCTGTTCTTGACGCGCAGGGCCGCGTCAGTTGCGGAGCTCTAAGACGCACCCTGAGTCCGGCGAGGCTGAGCGGCTCATTTGTCAGGGTAAAGCGACTTCATGTGCAGCCGCAACTGTTCATAGGCCGGGCGGCCTGCGCCGGTCTGATCGAAAATGCTCCACGGCGCCGTGCGGTCTTGCACGCCGTTGGGCGATTTCTGGGCGTAGTCCAAATTGAACAGGAAGGCCATTTTGACATAGCCCCAGGCCTTCATCAAGTCAAACGCCTGCACAATATAATCGCCCTGTTCTTGCAGCGTATTGTCGTTGACAAACTCGTAGCTGGGCGGCGTGTAACCGAAGCCTTCGCTGCTGCCCCACCCGAATTCGGTAATGCATAGCGGCTTCTGATTTTGAACCGTGTCGCGATACAACTCGAGCGTGCTGCGGAAAAACCACGAGGGAATGGGGTTGGTAAACGGGCCACGGAACGTCGCCGTTGGGTCGTCATAGCCTTCCGTGTTCGTTTTGTCGGGCGGCACGTTGTAACCGTTGGCGTGCACGCCAACGCAATCCGCATAGTTCAAAGCACCCGCCTCGACCATGCGCTTCAAGTAAGGGCCGTCATCGCAGCCTGCCTCGGAACAGCCGCCCAGGAAATAACCGGTAGGCGACAGCGCCCCGCTGATGACGACGATGTTGGGATCTTTGGCCTTGATGGTTTCATAGGCCAGTTTCAACATCTCGACGTATTTTTCAGGGCTGACGACTTGCGGATTGGTTTTCCACTCGGCGTCAATGTTCTGCTCGTTCCAGATTTCGATCGCGTGGACCTTGCCCTTATACCGGTCGACCACCTCGCCCACAAATTTGGCGTAAGCATTCAAATCATCCGGCGGGCCTTCGATACCCAGGCCGGCGGCAGACGGCCGCGACCATTCGGGCGCGGTGACGATGCTGAGCATCACCTTCAAGCCCTGCTGGCTGGCCGCCTCGACCACTTGATCGAATCCGGTCCAGTCAAACTGATCCGGCGCCTGTGAGAAGACGCCCCACCGCACCTGCTGCTTGATCCAATCCATGCGCAGACGTTTCGCTTGCCTGACGGTGTTGGGAATGTCGCCTGTCAGATAGTCAGCTCTGCAGTCCATACCCAAAGGAAGTGTCCTCCACAGGCGAAATCGTGGGGGCCTTGGTGGGCTGGGCGGTGGCCGGCGGTTGTTGGCTGTCGGGCTGTGCGGCCTGCGTTGCAGCGGCCCCGGCCGGCTTCGTCGCCTGCGCGATCGGCGTCTGTTGCACCGTGGAGTCGGCGGGCTTGTTGAAAAACACCGTGTACACCAGCACGGCGCCCAGCGCCACCAGCCCCAGCCACACGATAATCAATACGGGCAGGGGAATGCGGCTAAAGAATGAATCGTTTTTCATAGTGCATGTTGCTCCGTTGAAAACAGTTGAGAGACACAAAGGCGCAGAGATTTCTCTGCGCCTTTGACTGCCGCCAGGGATTCTAGCGCGACCCGACCACTGCGCCGAGCGAGTCGCACGCCGGACAGCTGTCGCCCGGCCGGATGATGGCGTAACCGGCCATCGGGTCGCTGTCGTAGTTGGTGAAGTCCACGTTCCAGATGATCATTAACCGCACCTTGCCGCTGTTGATCGACATTGCCGCGGCTTCCGCCAACCACTGCGCTTGCTGTGCTAGTGTGACGTCAGACGCCCAGGCAAACGCGGGCGCCGCTGAGGCCAGAGGCGCGTAGCCTTCACTGGTCAGATAGCCGAACTCGGTGAAGCAGACTTTGCGCGCGCCGCCAAAGGCGTTGTAGTACAGGTTCATTGTTGGGAGGAAGTACCACGAGTAGTGAGTGCCGCCCGCCGGGTGTCCAGATGTTGCCGAGGGCGCTGTCGCGCCGGAATTGTGGTGCGCGCCCACGCAGTCCATGTAGTTGGCCGCTCCGGCCGCCGCCATTTGCTGCAAGTATACATCGTCGTTGCAGCCGCCCGCCTGGCAGCCGCCTGCAAAGAAGCCGGTGGGTGCCAGGGCTGCACTGACAACCATGGTGCCCGGGTTGGCCGCTTTGATCGCGTTGTACGCTTTGGCTAACAGCTGAGTATAAGTAGCCCCGCTGACCTGGCCGCTGGGCCACTCGCGATCGATGTTGGGTTCATTCCACACTTCAATCGCATCCGCGCCGGCGCGCGCCATCGCCGCCACCGATTGAGCATACTCATCTTGATAGTTGGAATCCGTGACGCGGCCCTTGTCACCCAGCACGCCCAGCAGCACTTTGAAGCCCGCAGCGTGTGCCATATTGATGATGCCCGCCGCATCGCCGCCGGCAAAGGTCTGTACCTTGATCCAGCTCATGCCGGCCTTCTTCATCAGATCGGGCCGGCGGAATCCGTCGATGTGGCCGCCCAGCTCAAATGAACCGAGACTGGCGGGGCGGACGACTGGAGCAGGGTTGGCCGCCGTGACGTTGCCTGCCGGCGGATCACCGGCCACGATAACGGCGCTCATCTGCGTGCCAAAGTTGCCCTGCGCGCTCTTCAACTGCCATAGCCCGGTGTAGTTTCCGTACTGCTCGGGCGCTTTTAGTTGAACCGAGATCTCTTTTTCAGTGCCGGAAACCACCTTGCCCACTTGAACCGTGTCGGGTGAGTCTAGCCTGGTGCCGCTCGCGAAGACCAGCGTTGTATCGTCCGGCCAGTTGCACTGGCCATTGTTGCGAATGCGCCAGGTCTTGGTGAATGTTTCGGAATTCTTGAGTTTGGTGCCGTCGGGAATCGTCACATCGGCCACAAAGGCGGCGCTCAAGCACGCCCCGGCAGCGGCGACGGTTGTAGTGGCTGGCGTGGTCGCCGTGAGATCGTCCGTGGCCGTGACGGAGGCCGTAGAGGAGATCGCGGCGGCGATGCTGAGTCTGGCTTTCGCCATGCGGCTGCGATCCGACCAGTGCTGCAATCTGGAACTCGCCGGCCTGATCGGGCACGGACCACACGTACGTCGTGTCGGTGATCGGCCGGGTGATGGTGATGACCTGGCCGTTGGACAGAGCGATCTGCCACTGCATGTCCAGCGGCGTCGGCAGGCCCTGCGGCACGGCCTGCTGCCGATAACCCTTCAGCGTCTGCGCGAGAGAGGCTTGCTCGACATCGCCTTCCAGGCCGGTGATCACTGCGCCGCGCATGTGGCGCGGCAGCAGCAATTCCAGCTGACGCGCCAGCGTGCGCGCCGTCTTGACGACGACTTCGCGCGGCTGGCCGTTATCGACATACTTGAAGCGATAAGTCTGTGTCGTATCGTCGTAGCCAAAATCGCTGACCTGTGTCGGATTCGCCATCGTCAGCGTGACAAGCGAGCCAGGCGTAATGGAGATCGAGTTGGTAAAGGTGAACTGGCCGATCGGCTTGATGGCTTCCGCAAATGGGATTTCAACCGTGGCGCCGTTTTGCGTGGCCAGGCTGGCTACCGAATAGATTGGCTGGAATTTGTACCGGGCGATCTGCGAGGGGACCCAATCGACCAGCGCGTAGCCAGCCCTGCCTTTAAGATAATTGGCCGGGTCCTGGCCGAAGTCAGCCTGCACGATATCGGCGGCGTTGCCGATTGCGATCCAGTCATAGCCAGCGGTATCCGGCGCGCCATTCTGATCGATGGCGGGCGCGGGCAGGACGACGGCCAACACTTTATTTTGAGCGTGCAGACGCGCGGCCAGCTGCCGGATGAAGTTGGTAAAGGCGGATCGATCTTCTGCCGGCAGGCCGCGATAATCGATGGCCAGACCGGCAAAGTTCTTGCGCGCCGCCAGTTCACCGAGTTTGTCCAGATGGGTTGTGGTCGATTCTTCACTTGCCAGTATGTTCTGCACGGGCGCCGCTTCCAGGGACTGCACCACAGGATAAAGCTTGGCTTTGCCGGTATCCGGCAGTTCTCCTGCCGTGGCGACCACGGCGCCGTCATCGGCGAGCGTCCAGCCCATGATGAAAGCTTCCGTCAATGTATCGGCAGCGCCGGCTGTCAACTTCTGACCGGGGTGCACCTGCGCACTGACCGCTGGCGCTGTGGAAGTGGATTGGAATAGAGCGACGTTATTCGGCAGGCCCTCGACCTGGGCAGAGACTGTGCCACTCGCCGGATCTACATAGGCGCCCAACCACGACCACGCTTTGCCATCCCAACGGTACAGGTCATAAGTTTGATCGGGCTGTGCGCCATTGGGCAGTGCTACGGCGATGCTGGCCGGAATCGGATCCTGGCCGCAAGCGTTGAGCTGATAAATAGGGCTGCGCAGGACGAGCTGTGCTGGCTGTGCGGCTTGCGCGGCTGACAGGTCTTCATCGACCTGCTGTGTTTCATACTGAGCCTGATCGACAACCTTGATTTTGAAGGTGAGCGGCCGGCTGGCATCAGAGAGCGCCACGGTCAGGCCGGTAGGCGTGGTGATGGCGGGGGTATCCCCGTTCAGCGTGGTGCCTGTGCACACAATGCCGGTGCGCTCCAGCGCCGAGATAGGCGGCAACAGCAGGCCGGCGACGACGAGTACGCCGATAACTATGGCAATGATCGCCGTGCGCCGTTGGTTACCCGAAAGATGTGAAGTACTCATGTGATGGGGTGTTCCTTTCGATATCGCAAAAAATGACGGCTCGTTACTCGCCGTCACAAGGTAAAAGGCCTGTGTCAAGGGCCTGTCTTTGCTGAGTTGAACGCGATTCTAGCACGGCTGATTTGAATCTGCAAGCCATGCCCCTGGAGGGTTTTGCCGTGTTTCGTTTGCACAATATATGTTGGCTGATATAATAGAATCGGATTCATTCAGCCCGCGAGCTGAATAGCGGTTATCAAGGAGGTTGGCTTGTTTACGCGCCGCATCGCAAGTGGCAAGTGGTCAGGTCGGTTGGTCTTGGCGGTCATGGCCGGAATAATTGCCGCGGCGTGTACTTCGACGCCGGCTCCCGCCGGAAAAGTCGAGGTGCCCACTGCCACGGCAGGCGCTGCCAGGTCTCAGGCTGCACAGCCGACGGCGGCGCCTCAAGGGCCGGCCGCCATTGTCAACGGGCAGGAAATTCCTATGGCGGCCTTGCTGAGCGAAGTTGAAAAACGGCAGGCCGGTCTGGTTCTGAGCGGTGTAAACCTGAACACGCCGCAAGGCCAAGCCCAGCTGGAGCAGGAAAAACAGCAGGCGCTGGACAACCTGATCGACGACGTGCTGGTGGCACAGGACGCCGCCAGGCAAGGTGTGGCTGTTTCTGATGCCGAACTGGACGCCGAGATGCAGAATATTATTTCCAGTCTGGGCGGGCAGGCCAAGTTCGAGGAGCAGTTGAAACTTGCCGGTCAGACGCTGGAAGAAGCGCGCAGCATGCAGCGGACGCAGATGTTGTATCTCAAGATGCGTGATCGGGTGATAGGTAATTTGCAGACGGCGGAACAAGTGCATGCCCGGCACATTCTGGTCGATTCGCAGGCGACAGCGCAGGCTCTACTGGCGCAAATCCAGGCCGGCGCAGACTTTGGGCAAATCGCCCAACAATCTTCGCAGGACACTTTGACGCGCGCCAATGGCGGTGACCTGGGCTGGTTTGCCCGTGGCACTTTGTCGGCGAAAGAGGTGGAAGACGCGGCCTTGGCGCTGCAGCCGGGGCAGCTGAGCGGGGTGGTTCAAAGCGCCTTCGGCTACCACCTGGTGCAGGTCCTGGAGCGCGATCCGGCGCGCAAGTTGGAAGGCGATCTGTTTGTCAAGGTTCAGCGGCAGGCCATGGAAAACTGGCTTGACGGTCTGCGCGCACAGGCTAACGTGCAGCGCTTGGCGGGGCAGTGAAATCTCCCAGGATTGAGGCTTGATCATGACAGACGGCACGAACCCGAACACTGCTGATAAATCACGGACGCGCCTGTTCAACACGCTGGCCCTGCTGTTGCTGGGCCTGACGATCTTCACCTTCCTGTGCTATGGCACGATCTTCATTCTGCCGACCGTGCCTTTCAACCCGTTTCCGCCGTATAGCCTGGCGCTGTCGACGATTGCTCCGACGCCGACAATAGCGCCCACCTTGCCACCTACCTGGACACCGACTCCGGCACAGACCATCCAACCGTCGCCGACGCGTCCTTTGGTAACGCCGACGGCTTCGCGCACGCCGCGCCCCACGCGCACGCCGCTGCCGACGGATACGCCCACGCCGTCGATCACGCCGACGCCCACTGAAGACCTGTGCAAGTCGCTGGTGCTGTTAGGCCCGCCGCCGGCTCAGAGATACAATCAATATGATGTGCCCACGCTGGTGTGGAAGTTTGGCCGCGTGCTAGGCCCCAACGAGCACTACGATGTGCTGCTCGATCCGCCGGGCAGCGGCATGGGCTCGGTGGGGTGGGCGGATCGCACGGATCCCAAAAACAGAGACTGCACGACCTACTGCGAATTTCCAGTTGCGATCTATCAAATCTATCCTGGCGGCCGTTTCAACTGGACGATCGAGATCCTCCGCACCGACAAGAATGACAAAGTGTTGGGCGTGGTTTGCCCGGCGCCGCCGGTCTATTTCTTTGAGCATTAGGCTGCTGCGCCTGACGAAGGCTCCATGAAGAACGATCGTTTGTTGAACCGGTTGGCGCTCCTGTTGTTGAGTTTGACGGCGCTGGTGCTGGCCTGCTATCTGATTATCTTCTTGGTGCCAACTGTCCCGCTGAATCCGTGGCCGCCGATTGCGCAGGCACAGCTCATCACCCCGGCGCCCACCCAGACGCCGAAGGCCACACCGCCGCCGACCTGGACGCCGACGGCCGTGCGGACGTATCAGCCGTTGGCCACGCGCCCGGTCGATACGCCTGTGCCGACCCGTACGCCGTTGGCGTCACGCACGCCAACCAAGAGTCCGGCACTGCCCACGAAGTCGCCGTATAAGTTTACGTTGGTCCGTGACCCCGTGTTGACTGCCGATAAATATGGCGCGGCCTGCGGCAACTGGGGCGGCGTGGGTGGACAAGTGCTTGATCTGAACGGCGCGCCTTTGCCGGGCGTCTCAATTGGTGGTTGGGGCGGTCCTATCGCCGAGCAGGACAAGCGTGTGTTTGTGTCTGGCAGCGATGCGCGCATCAACAAGTTCTACAGCGGCGATGGCGCCTATGAGCTCTATATCGGCGCACCCGGCGATTTTGATTTCTTTGTGGTCGTGTACGAAAAGGGGCGGCCCGTATCGCCTGTCGTGAAAGTCAGAATGGTGAATGACTGTTCGCGCGATCTGGCTTTGATCAATTTCCAGCGGAATTTCTAACCATGGCACGTCGACGCTTCTTCACACGATCGAAATCCGAGGCTGCTTCCGCCGGCGATGCAAGCGGCGCACCACCTGCCCGACCGCGCCGTCGGAAACGGAAACAAGCGGTGTGGTACAACCGCCTGGCGCTGCTATTGCTGGTGCTCACCCCCATCGTGCTGGCGTGCTACTTGTTGATCTTCCTGATCCCAACGTTGCCGTTGAACCCGCTTCCGCCCTACGTCCAGGCCCTGGCGACGTTTGCGCCGACGCTGACGCCGCAGCCGACCTACACGCGCACAGCCACGCCGACTGATACCAGCACACCGACGAGCACGCCGCGTCCCACGTGGACGCCGACGCTGACGCTGACGCCGCGCCCCACGCTTGACCTCAAAACTACCGGCACGCCGCGCGGTTCCGTCCTCGCTACGCGCACGTCTACGCCGACGGCAACGCCTACTGCCGGCCCGACGAAATCGCCCTTCACTTACACCGCCGAGGTGTTATATCAGCGCGCGCAGCTGTATGGCACCAACTGGTCGGGCATGGCAGGCTTGATCTTCGGGCTGGATCTCAAGCATCAGCCGGGGATTGGCGTCAAAGCGTGGGGGGATGCACCGCTGGGGCCTGAGGGGCAACTGTTGCCATCCGGCACGGCGCCGCAATATGGGCCGTCGGGCTTTGAATTCACGCTGGGCGATAAGCCGGTGAGCGGCAAATACAATGTGCAGTCTGCTCGGCTCAACCGGCGAGCCGATTTCCCCGATCGTGGAGATCGAGCTCAAGGGCGATCCGCGCGCGAACCTGGCGTATATCATCTTCCGGCAAAATCATTAGGAACGCAGCGCTTGTGCCTATGCCCCGGCGACTTTGGCGGATAGCCTGCTTGATTGTTCCGGTGATGCTTATGCTGGGATGCAGCCTAACAATCTCACTTGACCCCGGCCCGACTGCGCGGCCAGTTGCAGTGGTTAATCGCCTGCGCGCGACCTTTGTGGGACAAGACGGCAGAAGTTACGCCGGACGCTTATGTTCGGCGGGTGCGGCTGCGGATAATGTCCATATCCGTCTGGCGGGGTTGCGCACCGAGGCCGAGGTGGTGAGCTATCGGGTGGATGATTGGGCAGCCGGTGGGGTCTGGGCGACGCCGTGCGATCCGGTTTCCAACTGGTTGCTGCATGTCGAACCGATCTCCGACACGGAAATTGATCTGTATTTCAAGCCGTTCCGTGATGCTCCGGCCGATACCGAGTATACGGTGACCGTTCAGTACAGCGATGGCCAAACGCACAAGGTGTCCGTTCTTGGCACACGTGTGCGCCCATAATGCGGGCGCAGGTATTATCTAGTGTTTGAGAAGCCAACCATGATTTTCCATCCTCCGCGTTGATCTTCAACCGGCCACCCCCTCCATAGCGGCTCAGCCCGCGCTCCGCCTGTCTTAACTGGTACGCACTCTCACCATCCAGTTATTGACAGGAGGATTCTTCATGTTGTCTCAATCTAAAGCCTTTCGCGGCTTGCTGCTGTTTAGCGTCGTGTTGTACGGCGTGGAACTGCTCGACGAGTTCATTTATGGCTTGTTCGGCGCGACGCTGCCGACGATCAAAACCGAATTCGCGCTCACCTACACGCAGGTCGGTCTGTTGTTCACGCTGCCGGGTCTCATCGGCGTGCTGGGCGAGCCGTTCATCGGGCTGTTGGGTGATACGCGCCATCGCCGCGCGCTGGTGCTGGGCGGCATCCTGGCCACCGCGATCGGCCTGACGCTGATCTCCGGCGCGCAGCAGTATCTGCCGTTGCTACTCGCGATGTGCATCCTGTACGTGGCGAGCGGCGCATATGTGAATCTCTCGCAAGCCACGCTGATCGATCGCGATCCGCGGCGCGCGGAAAACACGATGGCCCGCTGGGTGCTGATGGGCGCGATCGGCGTGACACTTTCGCCGCTGCTCATCACGGTGGTGCTAACGGTTGAGGGCAGTTGGCGCGCCGTATTCCTCAGCACGGCGATCGTGGCCGGCGTGTTTGCCCTGTTATTGTTCAAGCAGCGCTTCGACGGGCACGCCGGCGCGGAGGACGAAGCCGGTTCGCTCAAGCAGATGGGTCGTCGCTTGCTCACTGCACTGCGCAGCCGCACGTTGGTCAAGTGGGTCATTCTCACTGAACTGGCTGACTTCATGCTGGACAAGTTGCTGGAAGTGACTGGCCTTTACTTCCACGATGTGGCCGGAGTCAGTTTGCCTGCGGCGAGTGCCGCCGTTACCGTGTCCACCATCGCCGGGCTGCTCGGCAGCTTCGTGTTGGTGCCGCTGCTGGAAAAAGTCAACGGTGTGCGCGTGCTGCGCGTTACGGCCTTCATCGTCCTGTTTGCCTATGCGGCGCTGTTGTTAATCCCCAGCGTGTGGCTGAAGGTTGTGCTCATCGCCGTGATCAGCCTGAGCACAGCGGGCTGGTATGTGGTGCTGCGCGCCAGGTGCTATGAAGCGCTGCCGGGCCAATCGGGCGTGGTGGTGGCCGTGACCTCGCTGGCCAACGTCTCCGGCCTGTTCGTGCCGCTGCTGCTGGGCGGCATCGCCGATGCGTTCGGCCTGCAGGCGGCGATGTGGCTGTTGATCATCGGTCCCATCGCGTTGATCTGGGGAGTGAGGTAAAATCGGCGGCAGAATTCACTAACTCACGCAGCCTGAGCGGAGCCGCGCGCCTAGCGGCCCACCGGCTTCCAGTGGAAGCCGGGTATGGGCAAGCGGCGCAGTCGAAGGCGCATTCTCATCTGCACTGTACCTGCGGTGCGAGCAGGTGCAAGCGTCGACTTCATTGCGTTCCGCGCCCGCCGTGCCCGCGAAGCGGCGGCGCGCCAGGCGGAATGGTTCGCGTGAATCGGTAACACGAAAGGAATTTCATGACTCGCATCGATCTGCATATGCACAGCACGGCCTCGGACGGCGTGCTTTCACCCACGCAAGTCGTGCAGCTGGCGAAAGAACGCGGCCTCACGACGATCGCGTTGACCGATCACGATACCACTTCGGGTTGGGCAGAAGCGATGGCCGCCGGGCGCGGACTGGGCGTCGAGGTGTTGGGCGGTTTTGAGATCAACAGCGAAACCGATCTGGGCCACATCGATTTTCTGGTGTATGGCGCGGATGCGGACAACGCTGCATTGCAGGACTTCCTGCTGACGATCCGCGATGCGCGCGTCGGCCGCGCGAAAGGCATGGTGAAGAAGCTGGCCGAACTCGGCATGCCGATCGAGTGGGAACGCGTGCTGTACTTTGCGGGCGACGCTCAATCGATCGCGCGGCCGCATGTGGCGCGGGCGCTGGTTGAGGCCGGCTATGTGGCTTCCACACAGGAAGCGTTCGACAAGTATCTCAACGATCAGGGCCCGGCGTATGTCCATCGGTTGGAGGTCAAGCCGCAGGAAGTGATCGACACGATCCATCAGGCGGGCGGCGTCATCGTGCTGTCGAGTCCTGAGCATTCCAGGACGACGCATCTCACGCCGACGCTGGCCGCGCTGGGGCTGGACGGCATCGAGGTGTATTACTTCGATCATACGGAGGAGAAGAAAGCCGAGTTGCTGGAACTGGCGCGGCAGCACAACTTGATCGTGACGGGCGGCAGCGATTTTCACGGCGACAAGACGCACGCGGAACTGGGATCGGTGGTTGTGCCGCCGGAGGTGTTGACCCAGTTGAAAGAACGCATCGCACAGCGACACTAACGCGGCATCGAACCTGGAGGACAAGCGGCAGGATGCAAGAAGCAGGTTACGCAATACGCATTACGTAGTACTCAGTACCGGAAAATCCAGCAGCAGCACCTCCACCACCAGGCGCGGCGTCACATTCTTATCCATTTGCCACAAGGCGCGGCCACACGCATCGGCGGCGGCTTTGGCTTGATTCAAGTCCACGCGTTGAGCCAATTCCTGAATTTGATCCGCGCGATCGATGTTGATCAATTCCGCCGAGCTGCCGCTGCCGGCCAGCAGCACATCGCGCCACCACGTGCGCCACAGATCGATCGCGTCGCGGGCCAGGTCGCTTTTCTTCGTCAGGTCTTCGGCGTAGGCAAAACGCGCTACGTGATTGGCTTTCAGCAGCGCTTGCAAATCGTCCAGATATTTGGCACGCGCGGGCATGATGGACGAATCGTTGGCGGCAGTGACGGCCCAGCCCAGGCGTCCGCCGGAGAGATGCGCCAGCAAATTTGCTTGATTGGGTTCGACGTTCCACTGGTCGATCAAGGCATCGCGCACCTGCGCGAGGGTCAGCGGGCGCAGCGGCACTTGCTGGCAGCGCGAGACGATGGTGGGCAACAACAATTCAGGATCAGACGCCAGCACGATCAGCACCACGTAATCGGGCGGCTCCTCCAGTGTTTTAAGCAGGGCGTTCTGCGCTTCGATGGTGGCGGCTTCGAACTGATCAAAAATCGCCACGCGATAACGGCCCTCAACCGGGCGCAGCGCGAGATCGTGCTGCAGGGCGCGGACCTGATCGATCTTGACGCGCGCGCCGTCAGGTTCGATCAGCTGCACGTCGGGGTGTTTGCCCGCGGTGATGAGCTGGCACGATCGGCACTGGCCGCAGGGCCGGGCCGATTCGGCCGCCTGGCAGTCGAGAGCCAGCGCCAAAGATCGCGCCAGCGTCGCCTTGCCGATATGCGGAGGGCCGCTGATCAGATAAGCGTGCGCAGGCCGATCGGCGGAGACGGCGCGATCGAGACTGAGCACGGCCCAGGCGTGGCCGCTGACGGGCCAATTGGCAGAGGTCATGGGGGGATTATAACAATGAAATGATCAATGTTCAATGATCAATGAGCAATCTCGAAGGTGCCGGACGCGTTCCTCGGCGCGGCGGCGTCTCACCCGTTCCCACGCCGCCGCTTAACCGGGCGCACTGGCACCCATTCCCATTCCGCTTGCCCATGCCCGACGCTTTGCGTCGGTGGGCCGCCAGGCGCGCCACGGGGACTTCGTGCGTGCCCATGGGCTCCTGTGGGGAAGTGCGGTGTGGGAGCCCGGTTTGCTGTTCACTGTGTGAAAGCCGTGAACGCCAAAACTTCGCCCTTGCCGTGGCTTGTGAAGCATGCTATAATCTCGACTCGCGCTCAGGCCAACGAGCGCTTTATTTTGCAGGCAGGGGATGTTACGATGAACGTTCTGGATACGCTGACTACCAAGAAAACCGATCAACCGCGGCTGGCCCCGGGCGATACGGTTCGTGTGCACACCCTGATCGTCGAAGGCGATCGCGAGCGCGTGCAGGTCTTTCAGGGCACGGTGATTCGCATCCGCAGCGGCGGCGTCAACGCCAATTTTACCGTGCGCCGCGTGGCGTCGCATGGTGTGGGCGTGGAGCGCACGTTCCTGCTGCACTCGCCGCGCATCGAGAAGATCGAAGTGATGCGCAGTTCCAAGACGCGCCGCGCGCAGCTGTATTATCTGCGCGATCTGCAGGGCAAGGCCGCGCGTTTGAAGGAACGCACGACAGTCGCGCCGGAAGAATAAGCTGGCTGGCAGTACCCATCGGAGCGTAGGCGATCCAGATCCCATCTGGGCAAGCCTGCGCTTTTTTTATACAGCGGTGTTCGCTGCCAGAGCCGTTGCTTTCTCAAGCAAGGGAGCGAGAAGATGAACCGAGATATTGTGCGGCGCGTTCAATTTGATCCAACCCTGAGCGTGGGGGCGCGCAACGCCACGCAGGTGTGCCTGCGCCTGCAGCCCGCCGAGCAGTTGACCCTCATCGCCGATCGTGACGGGCTGGAGATCGCCGCCGCGCTGGTGAACCAGGTCGAAGAGATCGGCGCGCCGTATCGCGTCTTTGTGCTGGAGGAACTGGCGCCGCGACCGCTGGAACACATGCCCGCGCCCATTCTGGCTGAACTGGAAAAATCACAGGTCAGCATCTTTGCGGCGCAGGCGCAGCGCGGCGAACTGCGCTCGCGCATGGAGATGATGGACGTCGTGAACCGCCAGCGGCTGCGCCACGGGCACATGGTCAACATCACCACGGAGATCATGCTGCAAGGGATGCAGGCCGACTTCCTGCAAATTGATCGCTTGAGCCAGCGCGTGATCGAAAAAGCACGGCAGGCCAGAACCGTGCGGGCCACTTCGACGGGCGGCACGTCGATCGTGGCTGAGATGTCGCCGCAGTTGAAGTGGGTGAAAACCAGCGGCCTCATTTCACCCGATAAATGGGGCAACCTCCCCGGCGGCGAGATCTTCACTTCGCCCTGGTCGGTGAACGGGCGCTTTGTCTGTGATGGCGTCGTCGGCGACTACCTCTGCGCCAAATACGGCGACTTGCAGCGGACGCCGTTAACGATTGAAGTCAAAGACGCACGCATCGTCGATCTGCAATGCGCGAACAAAGCGCTGCTGAATGAGTTTGCCGCGTACACGCGCACGGACGAGAACAGCAACCGGGTGGGGGAATTTGCCATCGGCACCAATCTGGCCGTGACGCGCATCATCGGCAATATTCTGCAAGACGAGAAGATCCCCGGCATCCACATTGCGTTTGGACATCCGTACAATGAGCACACCGGGCAGACGTGGAACTCCACCACGCACATCGATTGTGTGGGGCGCGATTTCGATATCTGGCTGGACGACGAGCAGATCATGCATAACGGGCAGTTCCTGATCGGAGTGGAGTGAGTGAAGATGGGCCACCGTCCTTTGATTGGTATCACCGGTTTTGAAACGGCTTTTCCCAAGCCGCCCCATGCGCCGCTGTACGCGACCGGCCAGCGCTATGTGCGCGCCATTGAAGACGCGGGCGGCCTGCCGCTGATCCTGTCGCCGGGATTGAGCAACGATACGCTGCTGGCTACTTTTGAGCGATTGGATGGCCTGCTGCTTTCCGGGGGCGGCGACATCGATCCCACCATTTACGGTGAAGAGCCGCACCCCACCATCTGGGGGCTGGACATGAACCGCGATCGGGCTGAGCTGGCCATGGCGCAGTGGGCCGCTGAAACGCACAAGCCGCTGCTGTGCATCTGCCGCGGCACACAAGTGCTCAATGTCGCGCTGGGCGGATCGCTCGTGCAGGATATTGCGACCATGCAGCCGAAAGCGCTGCGGCATATGTATGATCAAGAGATGACGCCGCGCGAGGAAACGACCCACGCGGTCACGGTGGATACGGATTCGCTGCTGGGCGAACTCATTCACTCGAATGCGGCGCAAGTCAACTCGTGGCATCATCAGGCAATCAAGCGCCTGGCGGCTGATCTGAAGGTGGTGGCCACCGCGCCCGACGGGATTGTGGAAGCGATCGAGATTCCGGGGCATCGCTTTGCGCTGGGCGTGCAGTGGCATCCCGAATGGCTCTACGATCGGCAGCCGGAGATGGCGCGCCTGTTCCACGGGCTGATTGCGGCGGCGGAGGAGGCGGCGTGATGGCGATGACGCCGCCTGTGATTGGCCTGACGGCCTCAATCGATCACCGTGCCCCGGCGTTTGGCGAAACGTATTCGCTGACGCGCAAGTATGCTGATGGGGTGCGGCAGGCGGGCGGCGTGCCGGTGATGGTGCCGCACAACCTCGATGAAGCAGCGCTGCGCGCCGTGCTGGATCGGCTCGACGGTGTGCTGTTGTCCGGCGGCGGCGATATCGATCCGGCGTTGTTTGGCGAAGCAGCGCATCCCGCGACGTGCGAGATTGAACCGGAGCGCGACCGCGTGGAGTTGACGCTGGCGCGCTGGGTGGTGGAAAGAAACATGCCCTGTCTGGCAATCTGCCGCGGCATTCAGGTATTGAATGTGGCGCTGGGCGGCTCGCTGGTGCAGGACATTCCCTCGCAAATGCCCGCGGCGCTGCCGCATTCGTTCGATCGCGCCACGACGCCCCGCAAATACCTGGCACATCCGGTGCAGATTGATCCGGCTTCGCAGCTGGCGCGGGTGATGCAGCTCGAGGTGGCACGGACCAATTCGTGGCATCATCAAGCGATCAGACAGGTTGCCGATCGGCTGCGGGTGACTGCGGTCGCGCCTGACGGCGTGATCGAAGCGGTCGAAGTCCCGGGACAGCGCTTTGTCATCGGCGTGCAGTGGCATCCCGAATGGTTGTTTGAAGAGCACGTGGAGCAGCGGCGGTTGTTTGAGGGATTGGTGAAAGCGTCAGCGGATACGCGACAAAGCGGCGGATAAATCGGCAGCGGAAGATCAATCGGATAAACGGATGCAGGCAGTCGGAAGTCGGGTTATAATGATCTGGCTTCCGACTTTTGTTTGTATGGTGCGCTTGGAGTCGAGCCTTGCCCGTACCCGCCGCTTTGCGGCGGCGGGCCGCCGGGCGTAGGCGGTATTCTGGCTGAAGCCTCGATTCCAGATCGCAGAACAATTAGGAATCGACTCCTGCTATGTCTAACCAGCCCATCGGCATCTTCGATTCCGGCCTTGGCGGCTTGAGCGTGTGGCGCGAGATCGCCCGGCAGCTGCCGCGCGAGGACACGATCTACTTCGCCGATCAAATTCACATTCCTTACGGCCCGCGTTCGCTGCAGGAAATCCGCTTGTTCTCGGAGGCTATCACGCGCTTTCTATTGGCGCGCCGCTGCAAGTTGATCGTGGTGGCGTGCAACGCGGCTTCGGCGGCGGCGCTGCGGCATTTGCGCGCTGCTTTCCCCGCTGTCCCGTTTGTGGGAATGGAGCCCGCCGTCAAACCGGCCGCTGAGACAACGCGCACGGGCGTGGTCGGCGTGCTGGCGACGCCCGCCACATTTCAGGGCGAGTTGTTCGCCAGCGTGGTCGAGCGCTTTGCCAACGGTGTGCAGTTGATCAATCAAGTCTGCCCGGGCCTGGTGGAACAGATCGAGGCCGGACGCTTGAATACATCCGATACGCTGGAGATGCTCGATCGGTTCTTGTTCCCGATCCGCGCGGCCAATGCGGATACGATCGTGCTGGGCTGCACGCATTATCCTTTTGTCATCGAGGCGATTCGGCGGCTCGCGCCGGGCATAAAAGTGATCGATCCGGCGCCGGCTGTCGCGCGGCAGATCGATCGGGTATTGAAGGAGCGCGGCTTGTCGCGGGCTGAAGACTGCAGCGGAGAGCGGCTCTTTATCACCAGCGGTGATCTCCAGCAGTACCAGCAGATGCTGCGGATGCTCGTGAACGTCGAGACACGCGGGCGACGCGCCGTGTGGAGCACGGATCAACGATCACTCAGGGAGTGATCGCCCATGGCACAGGAACGACGCTACGACATAATCTACGAGAGCAGCATGCAGATGGACATCGTTTTCAAGGAGGAGGCATGAAAACCATCGATCGCGCGCGGTTAGCCCGACAGCTGGAACTTGAGCAACAGCGTTTTATCGACACGCATCCCAAATCGCGCGAGCTCTTCCAGCGGGCGCAGAAGTCCCTACTGGCCGGCGTGCCGATGAGTTGGATGGTGAAATGGGCGGGATCGTTTCCGGTGTTTGTGACGAGCGGCAAGGGCGCGCACTTCACCGATGTTGACGGGCAGGACTACCTCGATCTGTGCCTGGGTGATACCGGAGCAATGACAGGACATGCACCCGACGCGGTGTTGGAAACGATCACGGCACGGCTGCGGCAGGGCGTGACCTTCATGCTGCCTACTGTGGACGCGGTGTGGGTGGGCGAGGAGCTCGCCCGGCGTTTTGGCCTGCCGTGCTGGCAAGTGTGCCTCACGGCCACGGATGCCAATCGCTTTGCGCTGCGCATTGCGCGCGCCTTGACGCGGCGGCCGAAAGTGCTGGTCTTTAATTACTGCTATCACGGCACCGTCGACGAAACGTTCGCCACGCTGCATGACGGTGTCGTCGGTCCGCGCAGCGGCAATCTCGGCCCGCAGGTGAATCCTGCCGAGACGACCAAGGTGATCGAATTCAACGACATTCCGGCTTTGGAGGCGGCCCTCGCGCCGGGTGACGTGGCGGCGGTGCTGGCTGAACCGGCGATGACCAACATCGGCATCGTTCATCCCGAGCCGGGTTATCACGACGCGCTGCGCGCGATCACGCGCCGCACCGGCACGTTGTTGATTATCGACGAGACGCACACGATCTGCACCGGGCCGGGAGGTTACACGCAGGCGTTTGGCTTGCAGCCCGATCTCTTTGTCATCGGCAAACCCATCGGCAGCGGCATCCCGACCGCGGTTTACGGCATGTCGGAAGAGGTGGCCGATCGGGCGCGCACCCAGACGCCGCTGGAAGACATCGACACGAACGGCATCGGCGGAACGTTGGCGGGCAATGCCCTGGCGTTGGCCGCGATGCGCGTGACACTGGAGAAGGTGCTGACGCCGGAGAATTTCGAGCGGATGATCCCGCTGGCCGAACGCTTTGAGCAGGGCGTGGAAGAAGTCATCGAAGACTTTGACTTGCCGTGGATCGTGAAGCGGCTGGGCTGCCGGGCCGAGTATTGGTTCCGCCCGACGCCGCCCCGCAACGGCGGCGAGGCCGCTGCGGCGGTCGACTTTGAGCTTGATCAGTACATGCACCTCTATGCGTTGAATCGCGGCATCTTGATGACGCCGTTTCACAACATGGCGTTGGTGTCGCCGTACACGAGCGAATCCGACATCGATCGCCACACGGCCGTATTTCGTGAGGCGGTGTGCTCGCTGGCGGGCTGAAGTCTGCGCGGCGAGCGCGTTTCCAGCCGTCGTGCACCATTGACCGCGAGTAAACCGGCTGCTTCGAGACCGTCTCGAAGCAGCCGGGCATTTTGGGTGTTGGGGTGTGGCGTGGTATAGTTTCAGCATGGCGGTCAGCATCATCCCCACCAAGATTATCATCCCCCGACGCGCACCCGGTGTGATACAGCGCGCCCGCCTGGTTGACTATCTGCACGAAAACCTGGGCCGCAAGCTGATGCTGGTGACGGCGCCGGCCGGCTATGGCAAGACGACGTTGTTGGTGAACTTTGCCTATGACGTGGATCTGCCGGTGTGCTGGTATACCCTCGACGAAGGCGATCGCGATCCCACGACGTTCCTGGCTTACCTCATCGCTGCCTTGCAACAAAAGTTCCCGCAATTTGGCGAACGTTCCCAGCCGCTGGCCGAGCACGGCGCGCCATCAGCGCACGCGGCGGCGGCGGCTCTGGTGGCCGATATGGTGGCGGCCATCCCCGACTATTTTGTGCTGCTGCTGGATGATTGGCACCTGGTCAGTGAAGAAGCGCCCATCATCGAATTGATCGATCAACTGCTGCGCTATCTGCCGGAACACGCGCACGTGATTGTGGCCGGACGCACCCTGCTGCGCGGCCCGCTCGTTCGACTGGCGGCGCAGGGCGCTGTGGCCGGTCTGGGCGCGGGCGATCTGCGCTTCAACGCCGACGAAGTGCGCGAAGTGCTGGCGGCGAAATACCAGCTGCAAATTACGCCGGAGCAAGCCGCGCAGCTGGCCGAAGAGTCCGAGGGCTGGATCACGGCGATTGTGTTGACCTCGCAAAATGTGTGGCAGAACTTTCTGGCGGGGCTGGTGCGCGCGCGCGACTCCGCGGGCACGGTGTTCGAATATCTCGCGGGCGAAGTCTTCGATCGCTTGCCGCCGGAACTGCGCCAGTTTCTGTGTGATTCGGCCATCTTCCGCCAGTTCACGGCGGAGTTGTGTGATGAGATCCGGCAGGGGCATGACGCCCAGGATTGGATCGAGCAAGTTGAAATCCGCAACCTGTTTCTGACGCGCATCGAAGTGGAAGGCGTGACGTGGTTCCGCTATCATCATCTATTCCGCGATTTTCTGATAGCGCGTTGCAAGCGGGAGGATGCCGATCGCTACGTGCAGCTGCAGCAGCGCGCCGGCCAATGGTTCGAAGCCCGCCGGCAGCCCGAAGAGGCGGTGGAGCATTTTTGGCGGGCGGATTCGCTGGAGGACGCGGCGCGCGTGATGAATGCCAGCGCGCGCGACATGTTTCTGGCCGGGCGGATGCAGACCCTGGCACGCTGGGCGGCCTTGCTGCCGCCCCTGCTGCGCCGCCAGGCCCCCGATCTCATTTTGTATCAAGCGCAAACACTGGGTGAACGGGGCCGGCTGCTGGAGGCGCTGAACTTGCTGCAAGATGTTCGGGATGAGTTTGCAGCACGGCAGAATGAGCTGGGCCAGGCCCGGGCGATATTAGTGGAAGGCTGGGCGTATCAAGCGGCGGGACAGCTGCCTGATGCGCTGCGCGCGGGCCAGGATGCGGTGCGGCGCCTGGAGGCGATCGGGCCCTCTGGCCAGACGTTTTATGCCCAGGCGGTGCGCCTGGTGGGCCGCACGTATAGCAGCATGGGTCGCTGGCAGGAAGCTGAGTCCTTCCTGGCGCGAGCGCTTACCCTCTATCGCAACTTGCCGGCTGATGAACGGCGGGCTTTCAATCTGGCGCGGACACTGCAGGACCTGGCTCTGGTCTTGCGTCCCATGGGACGCCTTGAGGAAGCTGCAACTCTGCAGTTTGAAGCGCTGGGTCTGCTGCGCGAAATTGGAAATCCTGCTTCGCTGGCGCACTGCTTGAACAATGTTGGCTATGATCGCTACGTTGCGGGCGACTACGATGGCGCGCTGACCATGTATGTGGAGGCTCTCGTCAAAGCAGAAGAAGTGGAAGATCACCGTTTACAGGCCTCAGTGCTCGACGGCATGGCGGCTGCGTATCGTGATCGCGGCGAGTTCGACCGGGCCTTGGAGACTTATGCCCGGGTATTCAGCCTCACCGGCTCGATCGGCGATCCGGTTCTGGTCAGTTGGGCTTTAGATGGATTAGGACATGCCCATCGGCTGGCGAACGATCTCGATCGAGCCCTGGCCCTCTTCGAACAGGCAGTGAGCATAGCCGCGCGCGAAGGCCTGCAGGCTCAGGTGCATTTGTCAACCGCTTCAATCGGCATTGTGCGAACAGAGCAAGGTGAGGCAGAAGGCGTGCAGGATCTTGAAGGGGTTGCCAGCGCGCTGCGGCAGGCAAATACCTATCTCGATCTAGCGCGTGTGCTGCTGTGGCTGGCGTACGCTCAGTATGTCACGGGGCAAATCGACCAGGCCAGGGAAACCTTGCTGGAAATGGTGCGCTATGGCCGGCGGTTGGGATGCCGGCCGTTTTCTCTGGCCGAAGGTCGTCACTTGGCGGGTTTCTTAACATGGGGGGCCGAACAGTTGCCGCAGGAAACTCGGCTGCGCGCATGGATCGCTCAGTTGGCCGAAAGTCCCGTGCAGATGCGGGAGACTTTTCCACAAGCGGTACAAATGCCCCGGCTGGACGCGCGTGCCTTCGGTCCCGGGCAGGTCTGGCGCGAGGGCGAATTGTTGACCAACGCTCACTGGGGGCGTTCGGCCAATGCGCGCGAGCTGTTCTTCTATCTTCTGGAACATTCGCCCAGCCGCAAAGAGGATATCGGACTGAATTTCTGGCCCGATCAGTCCGCGGCGCGCATGACCAGTTCCTTTCACGCCGCCAAATACCGGGCGCGCCGCGCGCTTGGTGTGGAGTTTGTCGTGTATAACGAGGACAGCTATCGCCTTAATCCGTTGCTGTCAGTGTCGTATGACGTGTCAGAATTCAGACGGCTGTGTGCAGCTAGTCGTCAGGGTGATTCGGATGTGGAACGCTCCGAGTGGTTGCGCCAGGCGGTGGGCCTATACACTACGGACTATCTTACCGATATCGATGCCCACTGGGCGGCAGTCACGCGCGCGGACCTGCACGGCCAGTTTTTTGAAGCATTGGATCGGCTCGTGACGATCTTGCTGCATCAGCAGTGTTATGACGAAATCGTCGCACTTTGCCAGCAGGGCCTCGAGATCGATTACTTCCACGAGAATCTGCACCGGGCGCTGATGCACAGTTTGACGGCTGCGGGTCATGCGGCGGGCGCGCTACGCCACTATGAAGTAGCCGCAAAGCGTCTCGCACAAGAATTGAACACAGCACCCACCCCGGAAATGGCCTCGCTGGCAGCCCGTATTCGTGCCGGCGCGCCGCTTGATACTTCGTACTCACCCTGAAATCTACGCCTCAGTGCCCTCCTTTCTATTGCAGACAAGATTCGACGTTATTCTAAAATTTATGTAACCTCTAAATAGCACAATTTCCGCGAACTGCATGATTTTTTGGCTTGTTTCCCAAGACTTTAATCTGAGTGTCATAGGTTGTGTCATACCTTCCGCGTTATACTAAGCGAAACATCCAACTTGGAGGGAATGACATGGGTCGGCAGGCTCGCAATTTTATGTTTCAAGTTTCGACTAAGGTTAACGTGTATCAATTGCTGGCGATGGGTTTGGCACTCGGTGCGGTAATCATGGGAATGCCGACTGGTGGCGGGGGCGGCGGGGTAGGTTAATTTTTCCGAGTGGGTAGGGAGAACAAACATGGCATACGCAGAACTGGAAGAAGTGGTAGGGAATGCGATCATCGATCGCGATTTCTGCGCCGATCTGTTGAACGGTTCGCGGGCGCGGGTTCTTTCGCGCTTTAACTTAAGCCCGGAAGAGAAGCAGGCCTTGATGAATATCCGGGCCGAGTCGCTGGAGTCGTTCGCCGGGCAGCTGGCAGGCTGGATCGATACCCAGTCTGCAGCCAGCCGCCTATCAATGGTCGGCCTAGGCAAGGCCCTATGAAGCCGCGAATCCTGGTGGCAGATGACGATGATGGGTTGCGTCAACTGCTGCGGCTGATCCTGTCGCGCGAAGGCTTTGAGGTCTTCGAGGCGGCCAATGGTGAGCAGGCCCTGGCGCTGGCGGCAACCGTGGATCCGGCAGTGATTCTGCTGGACGTGATGATGCCGGATCTGGACGGCTACGATGTGTGCCGCCGCCTGAAGACCGATCGGCGCACCGATGAAGTGCCGATTGTCTTTGTGTCGGCTGCGGAGGATGTGGCGCGCCGCAATGCCGCGCAGAACCTGGGCGCGGCTGCCTGCATCCAGAAGCCAATCGGCCCGCGCGATCTGGTGACGCGCATCAGAGCCGTCATGGGCCGCCCCAACGGCACGGCCCCAGCCGCGTAATATCAGTCCACCCATCTTAACTTCAACTCCTCTGCCGTGAATGGGCAGACGCAGCGTACGGGTTGCGCTTGCGACCCGCACTCTGCGCTATAATGCCCGTATGCCGACTGATCCAAACATCCTCATCCTCGGCGGCGGGGCGGCCGGCTTCCTGGCCGCCATCACCTGTGCGGAAACCAATCCACGCGCGCGCGTCACTCTGTTTGAAAAGGGCCGCGCCCTGTTGAGCAAAGTGCGCATCTCTGGCGGCGGGCGCTGCAACGTCACCCACGCCTGTTTCGATCCGGCGCTGCTCGTGCAGCACTATCCGCGCGGCCGCGCGGCGCTGCGCGGCCCCTTCACGCGCTTTCAACCGCGCGACACCCTGACGTGGTTTGAACAGCGCGGTGTGTCCCTCAAGATCGAAAATGATGGCCGCGTCTTTCCCGTTACCGATCGATCCGAAACGATCGTCGATTGCCTGCTGAGCGCGGCGCACCACGCCGGCGTGGCAATCCGCACGCAGGCCATCATCACTTCGATCGAGCCAGGTGCTCGATCGGGTTTTGTGACGCAGTCGAGAACCGGCGAGAAGCTGAACCGCCGATCGGATCCTGCTGGCAACCGGGAGCAATCCGCAGGGTTATACGTGGGCGGCGGCCCTCGGCCACGCGATCGAGCCGCCAGTTCCGTCACTCTTCACCTTCACCGTCGACGATCATCGTCTCCACGATCTGGCGGGCGTCTCTGTGCCGAACGCGCGAGTCGAAATTGAAGGCACGGGATTGGCGCAGGCAGGTCCGCTGTTGATCACCCATTGGGGACTCAGCGGCCCGGCTATTCTCAAGCTCTCCGCGTGGGGTGCGCGGGCTCTGCACGCTCGGCACTATCGCGCGCCGTTGATTATCGACTGGTTGCCGGATCGGCGCGAAGACGAGTTACGCCAGGACTTGCAAGCGATCAAATCCGATCAGCCACGAAGAACTATTGGGAGCAGTTCGCCTCTCGGGTTGCCGCTGCGCTTGTGGCAGCGCCTGATCGAGCCCGCCGGCATTGGCACTGAACAACGCTGGACGGAACTTTCCAAACGCCAGCTGCTGCAGCTGATCGATCAGCTCAAGCGCGGCCGGTATGAGGTGCGCGGCAAAGGCGAATTCAAAGAGGAATTCGTCACGTGCGGTGGCGTAAACCTGGACGAAGTGAACTTCAGGACCATGGAGAGCCGCCTCTGCCCCGGCCTGTATTTCGCGGGCGAGATTTTGGACATCGATGGGCTGACGGGCGGCTTCAACTTTCAAGCCGCGTGGACCACCGGCTGGCTGGCGGGCCAAGCCATGGCGCGCGTGTAGGGGCGACTCTTGCGGTCGCCCAGGGTCGGTGTAAGGCTGCCCCTTGCATGACGCCAATGAAGCCCTTGTCAAATCCCTGCCGGCATGATAAAATCCCGCTCCGTTGCAGGGTCTGCACGAAGGAAGCGCAGGCAGATCGCTGCACTTTCCGCTCCCGGCACGCGAGTTCGCGAGTCCGGGGGCAATCCCGAGGAAAGGAGTTTGACAAATGGCGAAAGCACGCCCATATGAAGTCACGCTTGTGTTCCGCCCGGACCTGGACGAAGTCGCGTTCCCCGCGAATCTGGACAAGGTCAAGGGTTGGATGACCAGCGCGGGCGGCACGGTGACTCAGACCAACGTCTGGGGCCGCCGCCGTCTAGCGTATCCCATCAACAAGCTGACTGAAGGCCAGTACGTACTGTTTCTGGCCGATCTGCCGGCGCAGGCTCTAGCCGGGCTGGAACGCGAGTTCCGCCTGAGCGAAGAGATCCTGCGCTTTCTGATCGTTCGCGTCGAAGAGTAAGCTAACGCTGAGATCAGGAGGTGATCGATGACCCGTGGATTGAACAAAGTCATGATCATCGGACGGCTGGGGCGCGATCCTGAAATGCGCTACACGCCCAATGGCCGCCCGGTAACGGCCTTCAGCGTAGCCGTCAACCGCTCGTGGACAGCCGCCGACGGCGACAAGCGCGAAGAGACGGAGTGGTTCAACGTCGTCGCGTGGGGCAATCTGGCCGAGATCTGCAAGCAGCATCTGCGCAAAGGCCAGACGGTCTACGTCGAAGGCCGGCTGCAAACGCGCGGTTGGGAAGACCCGGAAGGCAAGAAGCACTATCGCACCGAGATTGTCGCCAACGAAATGATCATTTTGGGCGACAAGCGTGAAGGCGGCGCCGAGCCGTTTGGCGATGTGGCTTCAGCCGAAGAAGAAGAGTTTCCATTTTAGATGCGTCACCCGATCGACTGGTCCGTGCCCGATCGGGTGTCGTGAAGGATAATAATCATGTCTGATCAAGAACAACCTCAAACTGCGCCTGCCGCGCCTGCTGCGCCTGCTGCGCCGCCGCAACCGGCCGAGCGCCGATCGGGCTTCGATCGGCGCGGCCCGCGCACCGAACGGCGCGGCCCGGGCGGCAAGTTTGCGCCGCGCCCCAAGGTGTGCCAGTTCTGCGTCGAGAAGACGAAGAAGATCGATTACAAGGCGCCCGAGCAGCTGCGCCGCTTTGTCAGCGACCGCGGCAAGATACGCCCGCGCCGCCAGACCGGCACCTGTGCGCGCCACCAGCGCCACCTGGCGCTGGCCATCAAGCGCGCGCGGCATCTGGCTCTGCTGCCTTTTGTCGGCAACCAGCCCCGCTAGACTCACAACCGAGTGATTCATTCCGAACTGGTCAACCGGCTGTTCATCCGCGGCCTGTGCCGCAGGCCGGGGTGAGCCCGCCGCTTGACCAGTTCCATCATGGCGATCGAGGACGTATGTCGAAGAACAAAGTAAATCCCCAGGTTCAAGTGCCCAACGAGCCTACGCGCAAGCAGCTCTCGCGCGCCGAGCGTGATGCCCGCCAGCGCCGCCGCATCAACCTGGCGGTGGGCGGCGTGCTGGCTGTAGTGGCGCTTATCGTCGTGGGCGGTTTCCTGTATGAAAAGATATCCAGCCAGGTTCGGCTGAGCCAGCCTGTCGCCAATGTGAACGGCGAGCTGATCTCGACCACCGATTTCCAGAGCCGCGTGCGCCTGGTGCGCGCGCAGCTGCGCCAGCAACAGAACTTCTATGCCAATCAGCTGAACGACACTCAGACGGCTCAGCAGATTCAGACGCAGCTTGATGATCCCGTTACCCTGGGCGGTCAAGTCATCGATGGGATGGTCGACGATCTGCTGTTGAAACAGGCCGCGGCCGATTTCAACGCCAGCATTTCGCCGGAGGAAATTGAAACGAAGATCGAGGAGACCTTTGGCTATCAGCGCAATCCGCCGACGCCGGCGCCCACGCGCACGCCGTTGCCCACGCCCACGGCAGCGGCGGCGGTAACGCAGACGGCTACGCCGCTGCCGACGCCGCTGCCAACGGCGACGCCCATCAGCAGGGACAGCGCCCTGAAGTCGTATCAGGATTATCTGAGCACGATCAGTGTGACGGATGCTGAGTATCGCAAGTACGTCGAAATGAATCTACTCAGCGACAAGGTGCGCACGGCGATCGGGTCCACGGTGCCGACGACTACCGAGCAGATCAAGTTCAAATACATCCGCATCGACGCTGCGGCCGTGCCCACGGTCACGGAGGCGATCCAGCAGGGCGGCTTCGCCCAGGTGTATAACGCGATCCTGTCGAACACCGTGCCCTACAGCAGCAGCGTCGTGGCGCAGGAAATCGGCGAGTGGGTGCCGCGCGAGGCCATCTCGACGACAACGGAGTGGGGCCCGGCTATCGCCGACGTCTTGTTCTCCACGCCGGTGAGCCAGACGACGCGCATCATCTCGAACACCACGAACACGGCCAGTTACATCGGGCTGATTGAGGCGCAGGGCATCGAACCACTGGCTGCCAGCTTCTTGCAGCAAGCTCAGGACAGTGCGGTTGAGGCCTGGCTGCAGCAGCGCCGCAATCCGGCCTTCGTGCTGACCTGGGCCGATCGCGTTCCAACTGAACCATAGGTCCCTGGAGATCTGCAGATCAAATCCGGCCTGTCACTGCGACAGGCCGGATTCGTTTTGTCTTCAGGCCGCATTTTCACGCGGCGGCGGCAACGGCAGAGGCTCAACGCCGGGCAGGGCGGAGGCTGCGCTCGTAGCGACCGATTGCCACTGCGCTCGTTCGACGTGCGCGGCCGCAATGTATTGCCGCACCTCCAGATGCCGCTTGTGGAAGTAACGCATCGACTGGCGGCCGGTCAGCGTGAGAAAAGCCGTGTCCAACGCCGCGACCGTCGCAATGCCGATGACGGGGACGAGGCGCGGCAGCCAGCTGGTGATGATGCGCGCTGCAAACTGTTCGGAGATGCGCGTGACTAAATATTTCTCGACGATTTTAGCGCCTAAGTCCAGCCCCACTTTTTCCCCGACGGCGATGCCCACGCGATCGATCACCATGTCGGCGCCGACCGAGGCGCCCAGCGCCAGCAGCAGCGGCGTGTGATCGCTGGTGCTGTTCTCGATGGTGGTGAAGCCGTACGTCAACGCGTGACGCCGCACCAGGCCCACGGTATTGGCGACCAGTATGGGCAAATCGACGGCAAGGCCGGGCACCCCAAAGAAACCGGTGCTGACCGCCGCGGTCACTGCCACTATCTGCGCCTTGCGCGTCTGTTCTTTAACTTCTTTGTCCAGCGCCTTGATATCCACGCGCGGATCGAAGAAATCGATCGGTTCGCGCAAGTGGTATTGCTGATACGTCAGCGTGTTGACCCGATCGACGATGTCCGCGGTATTGGGCCTGACACCGGGAAACACGCCCGTGCCTTTGACGATGAGCGTTTCCAGAATTTCTGCAACGTTGTTTGAGACCTGCGCGCGTATGGGCTTCATGGCAAGGTAGTCACCATTGGAGGAGGTTCCGGCGTGTTGGCCGGCGGCGATAGCGGTGTATTGGCCGGCGGTATGGGTGTATTGACCGGCGGCAGTATCGGTGTGTTGATCGGCGGCGGTTCCGATGTGATGGATGGCGGCAGTTCCGGCGTAATGGACGGCGGCGTTTCCGGCGTGATTGACGCTGGAGGCTCGGCTGTGATGGTCGGCGGTTCCGCTGTGATGGTCGGCGGTTCCGCTGTGATGGAGCCGGCGGTTCCGTTGTGATGGTCGGCGGTTCCGCTGTGATGGTCGGCGGTTCCGCTGTGATGGATGGCGGCGGTTCCACCGTGACGGACGGCGGCGGCGTGATGGTCGGGAAGATTGGCGCTGGCGTGTAGATCACGATTGGACCGGTCGGCGGGACGTACAGCGCCTGCCCGTAGTAGATGAACGTCGTGGACAAACAGTTGGCGCGCATGAGCGTGTAGACCGAGATGCCGTAACGCATCGCGATCGAGCTCAGCGTATCGCCGGGCCGCACGACATAGCGAGACCAGTTGGACGGCGGAAAACACGGCACGCTGGCCGAAGGTGTCGGCTTGAAGCCGGGCACATAGATAGTTTGACCCACAGTGACGCCAGGCTGGCCCAGACAATTCGCCTGCACCAGCTGATCGGTCGCAAGATTGAACCGCTGCGCGATCGAGGTCACCGTGTCAAACGGCCCCACGCTGTAGCGCTGCCAGTCCGCGGGGATCAGGCACATGGTCGGCGCAGGCGTGGGCGTCTGGGGGCTGACGGCTGAGGGCTGAGGGCTGAGGGGGTGAGCCGAAGCGCGGGGCACGGGCGCGTGCGCGCGGGCGTGGGCGACACGAAGACGGTTTGCAGCGTCACCGTGGGAATGGGCAGCTCGCTGATGGAGGCGGCCAGGGGCCCGCGCACAGACAGGATCAACGCGCCAAAAACAGTGGCCGCGACGCTGAGGCCGAGGAACAACCCGCTGGAAAGACTTCTGAGTCCGCGCATGTCGCGTGCCTTGTCGCGTGCCTATGCTTCCTGCTGGATGGGCTGCAGCGGCAGAATGAAAGTGAAGGTGGAGCCGCGGTCCATTTCGCTATCCACCCAGATGCGTCCCCCTTGTGCTTCGACCAGCGCCTTGGCAATCGCCAAGCCGACGCCGGTTTCACCCAGGCCCTGCACCAGCGGATGATCGGCGCGATACATCCGATGGAAGGCGCGCTGGCGATCTTCTGGCGCGATGCCGCCGCCTTGATCGGTGACGCTGAACAGCATGTAATCCGGCATCTCCCCCGGCAGGTGCACGCGCACCACCACCTCCGCCTTATTCGGCGAGCACAGGGACGCATTCGACAACAAGTGCTGCAAAATCTGCTGCAGGCTTTCGCGATCGGTGTGCAGCCTGGGCAGATTGTCGGCCAGTTCCAGGCGGATGGATTGCTCGCGCTCGCGGAACAGGGTCGCGGACGACATGACGGCGTCTTTGATCAGTTCCGGCACGTCGCTGGGCGCCGTCTCCAATTTGATTTGCCCGGTGTCGATGGCGGTGATCTGCACGAGATCAGACAGCATGCCTTCCAGGCGGGCAATGTTCGCTTTGACGCGCTGCAGGAACTGGCGCTGCATGGCTCCCAGGATGCCGACCGACTCGCCCAGCAGCAGGTCGATATACCCGGCGATGGACGTCATGGGCGTGCGCAGCTCCTGCACGATCGACGCGATGACTTCGGCCTGGTGATCGTCTCCGCCATCGCCCACCGCGGAGGCAGCCGGGGCCGCGCGCTGCAGCTGATCCTGCAGCCGCGCCATGTCCTGCTGGGCCTGCTTCAACTCCACTTCCATCGCCGCTTGCAGCTGGATCAGGCTGCCCAGCTCGGCCTGGTACTCCTGAGTTTGACGCTGCAGCTGAGCGCGCTCTGCGTGCAGCTGCTGAATCTGCTCGCGCTCCGTGCCGTGCTGCGCGTCTTGCAGCGCGGCCAGTGCCGCCAGCTTGACGCCGGTCTTCTGCGCTTCCGTCTGCGATTGCTGCAACAACGCTTCCAATGTGACACGGCGCTGTGTGGCTTCCAGTTCCTGCTGGCGCAATGAAGTCTCCAGCTCTTCAACCCGCCGCGCGAAACGATCGCGATTCTCGCGCGCGGTCAGCATCAGCGCCATGTGCCCGGCCAGTGTCTGGGCGTGTTCGGCATCGGCCGGCGACCAGCTGCGCCCACTGTCGGGATTGCCCAGCATCACCACGCCCAGTGTCTTCCGATCGTCTGCCAGGGGCGCGATGATCGTCGGCCCGGCGATGAACGATCCCAGCTGTCCGTATAGATTGCGAATCTCGACGGGCAAGTCGACTTTGTCGACGTTGAGCGCGTCGCGCGCTTCGAGGGTGCGCTGGATGAGCGGATACCGATCGAGCGCGAGGGCGATGCCGCGCGCCGGCGCAGCGCCCGGATGATAAACTCGCCGGCAGCTCCAGCACATTGGAGCTGTTCCTCAACAATCCGATCGCGCAGAGGTCGGCCTGCAAAAATTGCGCCAGGGCAGCTGCAGCACGCAGCAGCGAGTCTTCCAACTCGGCGCTGCTGCTGATGTCTTGAATCGTCGTCAAGGCGAGCCAGGCCTGCTCGGCAGATTCCGATCGCGCCGGCTGCAGCGATTGGGCCGGCTGCGCCGCCGCGGCGCCGCTTCGGTGATTTGATACACGACGACGGCGAATAGCGGGTAGGCGATCAACTGCGCGAGGCGCACCCAGCCCGCGACATTGGAATGGGCTGCGCCCAACACGAGCTGCAGTCCGCTGCCGATAGCCAGAATGAGAAAAGCGGCGAAGACGACGCCCGCCGTGTCATCGCGTTTCAGCCACACGGCCAGCGCGGCCAGCGCGGCGACTGCCAGCGACCACGCCTGCCAGATCGTTTCTTGCGGCGCGGCGTTGTAGAATTGATTGGGCACGGCGGACAGGTTATACCACTGGGTGGCGCTCAGCGCATAGAAGATGGTCGCCGCCACCAGCATGACGGCGGTCAAGCCCAACCCCAGCTGGCCGCGCTCGCGCAGCAGCGGCACGAAAGCCAGCGCGAGAAAGGCCAGACTGAGCAGATCGACGTAGCGTTCCAGCGGCGGCAGAATCGCCTGGGCCAGCAGCACGTCGGGCTGGGCGCTCTGTACCGCCAGCAAGGCGATGACCACCAGGACCACGCGCCCGATCAGCATGACGCTGGCGGCCAGCAGGATCAGCCGCAGCTGCCGGGTCCAGCCCGAGCGCCGCGCACGTGCCACCGCCAGCCCCAGCATCGCTTCAATCGCAAAGAGGATGATCAGGTAATACACCAGATCGCCCGGCGAGCGGCTGAGAAGTTCGATGGCCTGGTTGATGAAGTCGAGCATGGCGGCACTCAATGACGGTCAACCTGATTATACAACCGGGGCGACGGCGGGGCAATCAAGTCATGGAGATCGGCGCATTTCAAAGTGGGATACTGCTGGCGAAATCGTAGGTTGGCATCCCTATGCCAATTCGCGATTGCACACCGCACGGCGCCACCCCTTGCGGGTCAGTGGGTGCAAGTGTGGGGATGCGTCGCCTACAAAATTCGCCAGCGGTATCAAATGGGGGCTGAACCGATCTAAGCCCCCGTCCGACCTATCCGGCGCACCACGCCGGTGGCCCGCCAGGCCTCGGCGGGCTTTGCGCGCTGCCAGGCGCCCGCGACGAGGCACACACGCGTTCGGCGGGTGCAGTCCCACGGGGAGGCGACAACTGCTCCCGTCTCGCACTGCCGGGATGAGTGGCAATCGGAGACAGATTCCTCACTGCTCCAATGCTACTCGTGCCGCAGCGCCTCAATCGGATTCATGCGCGCCGCGCGCAGCGCCGGATACACTCCGGCGGTCAACCCCACCAGAGCCGAGACGCCGGTCGCCAGCAAAATTGTAGTCGGTGAAACGCTGGGCTGGAATTGCCTGGATAAGCTGGAAACCGCCACCGCGCTGCCCACGCCGATCGCAATGCCGATCGCGCCGCCCAGCAATGAGAGGGTCACCGCTTCCACCAGGAACTGAATCAAAATATCGCGCCGCTTGGCCCCGATGGCTTTTCTCAACCCGATCTCGCGCGTGCGCTCGGTGACGGTGACCAGCATGATGTTCATTACGCCGATACCGCCGACCAGCAGCGAAATGCCCGCAATCGCCGAGAGGAACACCGTGATGGCCGCGCTGATCGCGCCGAACGATTGCAGCAGATCAGACTGATTGAAGACGCGGAAGTCGTCGTCGTCGCGATAGGAAATGCTGTGCTGTTCACGCAGCACGCTGGTGGCATCGGTTTTTAGCGCTTCGCTCGAATTAGGATCAACGCCTTGCATCAGTATCGCCGTTACACCGGGCAGACCGTTGCGCGCGCGCACATCGCGCAGCTGCGCTCGCGCTGTAGTGATGGGGATGATGATCTGGTTGTCGTCGTTGGCGAATTGGTTGCCGCCCTTTTCTTCCAGCACGCCGATCACGCGGAATGGCACATCGTTAACGCGAATCGTCCGATCGAGCGGGCTGACGTCCGGCGGAAACAGTTCATCCACTACGGTCTTGCCGATGATAGCCACGCGTGCCTGCGTCTGCACATCTTCATCCTCGAGCTCGCGCCCGCCGCTGATCTTGAGACCGCGCTGCGTGAAGTAAGCCGGATTGACGCCGCGCACCGCCGTGGTGAGCTTGGCGTCCGCATAGCGGGCCAGTGCGTCGAGTCGAATCTGCGCCGAGACGTTGGAGATGTCCGGCACCAACGCCGGATCGTCCAACGCGCGCGTATCGTTCTGCGTCAGTGTCGTTTGATTGGCGAACTGCGCCACGAACTGCGCGCTCTGCGAATTGCTCAGCTTGGGTAGCACGAACAGCAAGTTCGTGCCCAGCGCGTTGAACTGGCTGTTGATGAACTTCTCCACGCCCTGGCCGATGGACAACAGTGAGATCACCGCGCTCACGCCGATGATGATGCCGAGCATCGTCAGGATCGATCGCAATTTATTAGACCGTAGCGCGCGCAGCGCGCCGCGCACATTATCAAAGACGTGCATGATTTCCTTGTCTACTCGTAGCGTAACGCTTCAATCGGATTCAATCTCGACGCGCGCCAGGCCGGATACAAGCCGAAAAATAAGCCCACGGCTAACGAGAAACTAACGGCCATGATCACCGATCCGGGTGCGACGACGGGCGTGAAATTTTCCACCAGTTTGCCGATGGCAATAGCGCCGCCCGCGCCGATGACAATGCCCACAAAACCGCCCAGCAGCGAGAGCGTTATCGCCTCGATCAGAAACTGCACCAGGATATCGCGCCGCTTGGCCCCGATCGCTTTGCGCAGCCCGATCTCGCGCGTGCGCTCCGTCACGGTGACGAGCATGATGTTCATGATGCCGATGCCGCCGACGACCAGCGAGATCGCCGCAATCGACGACAGGAAAATCGTCACGGCGCCGATGATGGCCCCAAACGCCGCCAGAAAATCGGCCTGGCTGTACACCGAGAAATCGTCGTCGTCGCGGTAAGAAATATTGTGCCGGGCGCGCAACACCTCAGTCACCTGCGCGCTAACGTCTTTGCGATCGGCTCCCTCGCGCGGCAGAACGTACATGTACGACACCACCGGCTCGCCCGCGCGGTTGCGCAGCGGATACAGCTCGTTATGCGCTGTGGTCAGCGGCACAAACACCTGATTGTCCAGGTCGCCGCCCAGCGAGCCGCCTTTGCCTTCCAATACACCGATCACTTTGTACGGCTGCTGATTGAGCTTGATGATTTGATCGATCGGGCTGCGGCCGTCCTCGAATCAGCTCTTTCACCACCGATTGGCCGATCACGGCGACGCGCGCGCGCGTCAGCATGTCGCCATCCGAGATGAAGCGTCCCTCGGTCGTTTTCCAGCTGCGCGCTTCGGCATACTCCGGTTCGACGCCACTCACAAAGGGCTGCACCACGTTGCTGCCCACTGCGACTGAAGCCACGCTGCGCACTTCCGGCGCGATGATGGCCGCATCCGGCACGCGGCGGGGATCCTTCAGCGCTTCCACGTCCTTCGTCGTCAACGACGGGCCGATGACAACATTGCCCTGCACCACTTGCGAAGGCGGGCCGCTCGACGTTTCTTTAGGCGAGCCGGGCAGCACGAAGAGCAGATCGGTGCCGATGGAGCCGAAAGCCGCGCCGATGTAATTCTCCACGCCGCGCCCCACCGACACCAGCGTGATCACCGCGCCCACGCCGATGATGATACCCAGCATGGTCAGAGCCGCGCGCAGCTTGTTGGAGCGCAGCGCGCGCAGAGCCATGCGGATGTTTTCAGTGATGGACGAGAATCGGAACATGTTTTAGCGTACCTGGGGTCAGGGATGAAAGGCGAGCGACGAGTAAATTACGCATTACTCATTACTTGTTACACGTTATGCCGGCGCATACTCCGGGTGTTCCTTGTCCTCGATGATCTGATCCGTCACCGGTTCGTCGCCGACGATCTCGCCGTCGTAAATGCGAATGATGCGCCGCGTGTGGCGGGCGATCTGCGGATCGTGCGTAACGAAGATGACGGTCATGCTCTTCTCGCGATTGAGCCGCTGGAAGATCGCCATGATCTCCGCGCCCGAATGCGAGTCGAGGTTGCCCGTCGGCTCGTCGGCCAGAATGATGGCCGGATCGTTGACCAGCGCCCGCGCGATCGCCACACGCTGCTGCTGCCCGCCCGACAGTTCGTTCGGATGGTGCTTGATCCGGTCGCCCAGCCCCACGGCTTGCAGCGACGCGATAGCGCGTTCCTTGCGCTGGCGCGCCGAGGTGCCGGAGTAAATCAGGGGCAGCTCGACGTTCTGCAGCGCCGTGGTGCGCGGCAGCAGGTTGAACTGCTGAAACACGAACCCGATCTTCCGATTGCGAATCTCGGCCAGCTGGTTGTCTTTCAGCGTGTGCACGTCCACGCCGTCAAGATTATACAGGCCGGACGTGGGCTGATCGAGACAACCGATGATATTCATCAGCGTCGATTTGCCCGAACCGCTCGGCCCCATGATCGAAACCAGCTCGCCGTCGTAGACGGTCAGCGTCGCGCCGCGCAGGGCGTGGACTTCCGTCTCGCCCATCTTGTAGATCTTCTTGATGTCGGCAATTTCAATGACAGGTTTAGCGTCCATAAATCAATCACCTGCGAAGCGTAGTGCGTGTTGCGTACGCGAATGTTCCTCAAAGAAAGAGAAAGCCTCGCGGGCGGTCATTCCCGGATGTTGTTAGCGGGAATCCAAAAAACACAGAAAAACTAAAGGCCATCGGCCCGGTCGGGGGTTGTCTTTTTACGCATTACGTTTTACTGTGCCCCAAAGAACCCGCTCTTCTGTGGCACCACCAGCACGTCGCCTTCATTCAAGCCGGAGACGACTTCGCTCTCGTTGGCGTTGCGCAGACCGGTGACGATTTCGATCTCTTCGACCTTGTCGCCGCGCTGGACGTACACATAGGCTTTGCCCGTCTGCCGATCGATGCGGATCGTCCAGTTGGGCACGATCAACACGTTATCGCGCACTTCCGTGATCACGTCCGCGTTGGCGCTCATGCCGCCGCGCACCGGTTGATCGGTTTTATCGAGGCCGATGATGACCTTGTAGGTCACCACACCGCTGGTATCCGTCGCCGTTGGCGCAATGTAGTCCACGCGGCCGGTCAGCGTCTGATCGGGTAGGGCGTCGATCGTGATCACGACCGGCTGCTCTTCTTGCAGCGCGCCAATGCTGTTCTCGTCAATGCCCAGGTCGATGTGGAACGACGACAGATCGGCGACCACGGCCGCCGGGCGCAGCGCACCCGTGCCCACCTGCTCGCCGGCCTTGACATTCAGTTCGGAAACCGTGCCCGCGATCGGTGAGGTGAGCACCGCGTCTGTCAGCCGCTGCTTCGCCGCGTCCAGATTCAACTCAGCCTGCTTCACCTGCGCTGCAGCGAGGGCGCGCGTGCGATCATCGCCGAGGAGTTTTTGCAGCTGCGCCTGAGTCTGCGCCACCTGCGCGCGCCCCGCGGCCTTCTGCGCATCCGTGCCGCCGCGTTTCACGTTGTCGTATTGCAGTTCGGCGATCTGCGCCGCCATGACCGCCTGCGCCATCTGCGACTGCAGAATATCGCGTTGAATGCCGCCAAACGGCTTGTCGCTGATCTGATCCCACTGCAGCTGAGACTGACGTTTGGATTCATTCGCGGAGTCCGCTTGCAGACGCGCGATCTGCAGCGCGATCTCGTCGGGCGAGCCGAGCTGCTTCAAATTCGATGAAGCGCTGGTGATGGCAGCCTCGGCAGCGGCGACATCGCTGGCCGTGGGCGAAATCGCCTGCGTGTAAACCAGCTGCTGAGTCGCCAGTGCCTGCTCGGCTTGCTTAACGGCCAGTTCCAGGTTATCCGTATCCAACCTGGCGATGACATCGCCCTGCTTCACCAGCTCGCCTTCGCTGACCAGCACCTCCTGCACGGTGCCCGGCACGCCGAAATTCAGATTGACCTTGCCCGCCGGATCAATCTTGCCGCTGGCGCTGACCGAGGCGCGGATGGTGCCGCGCTGCGCCGCCGCCGTGCGCTCGGCCGTGGTCGGGGCTGTGGAATTGGCCTGCGCGCCGCAGGCCGACAACAAAATCGCGCCCAGCACGAGCACGATCAGAACGGTACTCCACCGACTTCTTGTACGCATGTGTAACCTCGTGAAGAATTTCAACTGAACGCACAGATTATACCTGCTTGTGTGGCATTTGGCACTAAAGCCCTCGTCCCTGCTGTCGCTTCCGCGAAGTCGCTAGTGATCGTCATTGCGAGACCCCCTTTCGGGGGCCGAAGCAGTCCCCAACTGGCTTTGAGATTGCTTCGCTGCGCTCGCAATGACGAGAGTCAGTTTGTGTTGCCTATCAACGAATTTTTGTGAAGCCCCCGATGCCAGTGTGTCAGCGGGGTGACCTGGACTTTCATGTTGCCCCTGACTTTGTTCCGTGGTAACATACCGTCACATCCTTCACAAACTGGTGCCAATCTGCACAAGGGAGATATTGACATGGCTTCCACTGAAATTCCCGATATTGTCATTGGTCGTTTGCCAGTCTATCTGCGCGCCCTGTCGGTAATGGCCACCGCCGGGCAGGAGATCACCTCGTCACATGAACTGGGCGAGAAGCTGGGCATCAGCTCAGCGCAGATTCGCAAGGACTTGTCGCATTTCGGCGAGTTCGGCAAGCAGGGCACCGGCTACCGGATCAGCTATCTCAGCGATCAACTCCGCCGCATCCTCAGAGTCGATCGCGAATGGCCGGTGGCGCTCATCGGCGTGGGCGATGTGGGGCAGGCGCTGATTCGCTATGGCGGCTTCCGCGATCGCGGCTTTCGCGTTGCGTTAGCCTTCGATACCGATCCGGCGAAGGTCGGCCAATCGATCGGTGATCTCACGATTCACGATATCGCCACGCTGCCCGACGTGGTGCGCGAGTACAACGTCCAGATCGCCTTGATCGCCGCGCCGGCCAAAGCGGCGCAGGACGTGGCCGACCTGTGCGTGCAGGGCGGCGTCCGCGCCATCCTCAACTATGCGCCCATCAACCTCGCCGTGCCGGCGGAGGTCCGGGTGCAGTACCTCGATCCGGTCACGCACTTGCAGCGGATGACCTACTACCTCGCGTAAATCGAAAGCGCAGGCTCGATAAGCCTGCGCTTTTTTAATGGTGGACTCAAGAGGTCACGCCGCCGGTTTCCCCGCAAACTCATAGCGCAGGCCGGTGCCGTTGAGCCATTGATAGCCGTATGGGCCGCCGTCGAGCAGCCAGCGATAACTCACCACCGGGTTGATCACGCGAAGTTGGGCGCACGGTGCTCTTGATCTGCTCGCGGTGCTCGGTCGCGTGGTTAATGACTTGCACCAGCACCACCCAGGGCTCCGCGAAGAAGCCGTCCGTCGTTTGGAGGCGAGTCTTCGGGAATTTGCCCGACTCGTCTCTCACAAGGGCCAGCAGCCCTTCTCTGCTGATGCGCGCGGATTCCTGCAAGTCCGTAATGGCCGGGGCGGCCTGAAGCCTCGCCTCAACGGGCAGGGTCAGAAAAGTATCAAACAAGTCATCCATTCAACTTCCGATACACGCCCTTCATCTGCCGATAAATATCCACGAAGATTTCGTAACGCGCATCATACACAGCGCGATGTTCGGGCGTGGGCGCATACACGCGCTTGAATTGTACCAGTCCCGCAACATCCTTCAACGCGATCTCGCCCAAGCCGGCAGCGGCGATGAAAGCCGCGCCGCGCGCATTCGCTTGAAGGGGATCCTGCACCTGCCGCACTTCGACGTTGAGCACATCCGCAAGAATCTGGCACCACACATCCGAGTTGCCGCCGCCGCCCACCAGGTTGATCTGCTGCACGGCCCGCCCCATGAATTTTTCCACCGGCTTCATGAGCCAGCGCGTGTTGAAGGCGACGCCTTCCAGGAAAGCGCGGATGATATCCTCCCGAGTGTTGTGCAGAGAGATATTGAACAGCCCGGCGCGCAAGTCTCTATCTTCCACCGGAGCGCGTTCGCCCCAGATCCACGGCGTATAGATCACACCGTGGCTGCCCGCCGGCACGCGCGCCGCGATCTGATCCATGATCTGGAAAACATCAGGCATATTTGCTTCCTGCAGCAACTCGTCTTGATGATACAGGATGTTGTCGCGCAGGAAACTCAGATTGCCGCCCGCCGTGGCCTGCAGCGCTGTCAGCAAGTAGCGATCGGGCAGGGCGCACGGTACGGACGCCAGAGACGAGGTCGTGTCTGTTTTCTTGAAGGGCACATGCGCAGCGATCCACGACGATGTGCCGAGATAGAGATGCGGCATGAAATCGTCCACCGCGCCCGAGCCAATGGCGGCGGCCGTGTTGTCGATTGCGCCCGCGACGACCTTCACCTCCGCCCCCAAGCCCAAGGCCTCAGCGACTTCTGGCTTCACGTTGCCCAGCGCGGCGGTACACGACACGATTTCGGGGAACTTGCCGGCGTCGATGCCACTGGCCTTGATCAACGTGTTGTTGTAGCGGATGCTGTTGGGGTCGCGATTATCCGTCACCCACGAGGTGAGGATCGAATCGAAGGTGGCGGCGAAGCGGCCCGTTAAGCGCAGGTTCAAATAGTCCAGGACGTTGAGGAACTTGTAGGTGCGCTCATACACGCCGGGGAATATTTCGCGCACCAGCAGCATGTGCGCCGCCGGGTCTTTGCCCGTCAGCGAGGGCATGCCGCCTGTTAAGCGAATCCACTGCAGCAACTTGATGGCATCGGCGCCTGCGATGTTGACCGTGCCGCGCACGGCCTTCTGCAGGAAGGGCGCGCCGCGCATGTCCATCCACAGGATGCAGTTCATCAACGCCTGGCCGTCACGATCGACCGGCACGGTGCCCTCGCCCTGCGTCGAGCAGCAGATGGCCTTGATCGTTTCACGCGGCGCGAGGCTGCGCGCGATTAAGCGCTGCGCGGCCGTGATGAAGGCCTGCCACCATTCCTCCGGCGATTGTTCTGCGCCGCCGTCAGGAGTGAGGTAGAGCGTCACTGGCTGCGACTCCCACCCCAGCACCTGGCCGCGCGTCGTAATCAACGCCACCTTCATGCCGGATGTGCCGAGATCGACGGCGAGAATCACGGGTGTAGATGGTTCAGACATGCGGTCTGTCCTTCACTTTGTCATAGTCTCGAAACTCGCCGATGTAAGCGGCGCTCACCAGTGCCAGCGCACGTCGTGCCTCGCGTTGTGTAGTGTATCGGGCCCCCAGCGCGGCGATTAACCACATGCGCTGTCCGGCCAGTGGATTCCCGCCAGAAGCGCGCGGGAATGACGTGCCGACAGCAATCTGAACCGTGATGCTGACACGCGGTCGCGGGTAAGACGCATCTGTGAAGATTCGCGTCATTTCGTGAACGTCGCTGCCATCTTCAATGTCAACAAGCGCCGCGCTTCCACGGGCACTTCAACGTGCTGAGTGACGGCAGGTCCTTCTCGTTCAGGCTGCCCCGACAGATCACATTGTCACGCGCGCTGAACGGTTAGCGGCGCCGATCGAATGACGGCTGATTGCGGCGTATCGCTGGTATTGAATAACGTGACTGTCGGGCGATCAGCTGATCCGCGAATCGCGCGCATCTTCACGAGCGGCTTCTGCTGCAGGCGCGCGATTCGCGTTACGGGAGCACTCCCCCAAGACGAGCCTGGGGACTTCGTGCACCGCATGTGTTCGCGGATGAGAAGCCTGCAGATTCCGTCGATTCCGCCTAGTTCACGCCTTCCACACTCGACAGCACGGTCTCGAACCGATTGAGCGCTTCGTCGATCACCTCGTCCGTATCGGCGAGGCTGGTGTACATGCGGCTGCCCGCCAGCGTGATGAGGCCCGCCGCCATGTAAGCCGCACCCATCTCTTCGATCATGTGCTTGCGCGGTTTCATTTCGCGCAGCAACTTGATCGGGTTCTTCATGTCCAGCAGCATCACGCCCGACGTTTCCAAATGCACGATCGAGCCTTGATTAAACGCGACGAACGGTAGATGATATTTCTCGATGATCTGCTGCAAGCCCTGCGTCAGGCGATCGCCCGCGCGGCCCGCGATGACGGGCGCGTTGGTGCGCTCCATTTCGAGCAGGGCGTAATAACCCGCCACGCACGACAGCGGATTCGCGCTCAATGTCCCGCCGATGTACGCGCGTTCGCCCGTGCCGCCGATGCCGGCCGCAAAGCGCATGATCACCTCGCGCCGCCCGCCGACACCGCCCGCCATCGGGTAGCCGCCAGTCACGCACTTGCCGAAGATGGTGAGATCGGGCTTGACGTTGAAGTAGCCCTGCGCGCCGCCCAGGCCCAAACGGAAGCCCGTCACCACTTCATCGAAGATCAACAGCGCGCCAAACTCATCGCACAGTTCGCGCACTTGTCGATTGTAGTCGTAGGGCACGGGGCGTGTGCCGCTTTCCGGCCCGACCGGCTCGACGATCACCGCCGCTGTTCCACCTCGCACCCGATTGAGCATCAGCAGCCGGCGCAGCGCGCCGGGATCGTTCGGGAATACTTCCTGCGTGTGCCCGCTCGCTCCGCGCGGAATGCCGGTGGCCTCGCGGCGACCCGTGCCCGGAATGTGCAGGCCGTATACCATTTGATCGCTCCAGCCGTGGTACGCGCCGCCGACCTTGATCACTTTCTGCTTGCCGGTGAAGGTGCGCGCCGCGCGGATGGCGGCCATCACGCTCTCGGTACCGGAACCCAGCATGCGGAACATCTCAATCGCGGGCATGTAGCGCTGAATCAATTGCGCCAGTTTCAATTCGTATTCGTGGAATAATCCGGTGACCGGCCCGCAATCCTGCAGCAGTTCAAAGACTTTCTCGCGCACGGGCGCGTAGTTGCTGCCGAGGACCGTCGGGCCCCCCGCTTGCAGGAAGTCGATGTACTGATTGCCGTCCACGTCCCACATGTGCGCGCCATGTGCTTTCTCGATCGCCAGCGGGAACGGGTAGTTGAACGCCAGGTTATGCTGCACGCCGCCGGGGATGATCTGCTTGGCCGCTTCGATCAGCGCCTTGGACTTGACGCACTGGGTGTCGAAGTAATTGAGGAATTCCTGCATTCGATCACGCTTGATGGGGCGGAGCGGCTGGCTGGTTAGTTCTTTCAGGCGTGCCAGAACTTCGTCGGTGTTGGGGTATTCGGAGATTCCATATTGTTGCGTTGACATGACATTTCCTCGTATTAGACGTTCACCCACACGGTCATCAGCGTGGCATCGGGGCGCAGGCGATGCTGCATCGCGACGGCCGTTTCAAGATAACCGAAGCGCACGGCGTGACCGACCGGCTTCGTCTGCCGGCGAAGCGGCGCGTGCTGCTGCGCGGAGTGCCCGCTGAGCGCATTCACATACCAGCGCACCGTGCTGCAGCGCGGCTGCCTGGCGTAATTGTCCGGCGGCAATTTGGATACGGCATACGCAGGGTGCGCCGCCGCATAAGTTTCTCGCTGGCGGCGCACGATCTCTTTGCGGGCATTGGCGGCGCGAAATTCGCGCGCCAGTTTGATCGGGAAGAATGCATTGCGCCCACGCCGTTCGAGGAATTGGCGCGCCAGCTCGAGATAGGCGTCCGTCTGCGTGATGCGATACAGCCGCAGCAGCGCCAACTCAATCTCTTCGTGCCCGCAGGTTTTCTCCGGCCCCGCGTCGAGAAAATCGCGCACCAGCAGATCGGCGGCTTTGATCGCGATGTTCAAGGCATTGATCTCGCTCGTCGCCTCAAAATGCGCTGCGCCCGCTTCGATCAGATGGCCGTGGCAATACAGTTCGTGCTCCACCTGTAGATTGATCCAACGCTGACCAGGAAAGTGAAGTTGATTGTAGGTGAAGAGATAGCCGTCGGGCATTTGCGCGCGGGCGAAGAGGTCGATGGCGGCCTCCATCAGCGCCTTGAGCTGCGCAGCCGGTGCGCTGGCGTAAATCCGCGCGGCCGCGTCCAGCCCTTTGTAGGCATCGGAGTCCGCAAAGAACCAGCCCTCGCGGAAACCGGCTCGGTCGCCCGTCAGCAAGCGGAAGTTATCCAGGCAGCCGCTCTTTTCCAGTTCGCGCCACTGGTGAAAGATCGCCTGCGTCGCATTGGCCGCCAGGCGGGGCGACCAGAAAGCGTCAGTGATTGTGACCTGGCGTGAGGTGAGTTCGTTCATGATGATGACTGGCGGGACTCGTGACAAAACCTCTGATGGTTTACTCTCCGCTCAGGCTGATTCCACCGCGTTCTGCTTTCTTTTGGTCTTTGCGCAGTTTGGCGAAGGCGATCTCGCGGATGGGCAGGGGAATCTTCGTTACTGTTTGTTCGGTGCACAGCGTCAGCAGATAAGCCAGCGCGCACTTTTCCAGAATCTCGACGTTGTGAGCGGCGCGCTCCACATCGTGGCCGAAGCACAGCGCGCCGTGGTTCTGCAAAATGTAGGCGTTGTGGTGGTTCTTGATGTGCTTGACAATGGCGTTCTTCAGGAAGCCCGTACCTGAAGGTGCGTAAGGAATGATCTCGACCGAACGGCCCAGAAAGCGCACTTGCTCATCGAACAGAGCCGGGATCGGCGCGTTGATCAGTGCCAGCGTGCTGGCATACACTTGATGGGTGTGGACGACGGAGTTCACATCGGCGCGAGTAACGTAAACTCCGGCGTGCAGCGAGCTTTCCACCGACGGTTTCAGCGGGCCTTCGATCACGTTGAGATCAAAGTCGAGAATACACACCTCGTCGGGCGTCATCCTGCAATAATCGTAGTTGGACGGCGTGACGCCAAACGCGGCCTGTCCGGGAATGCGGATGGAGAGATTCCCGCCCGTCGCCATGAGATAGCCTTTTTCGACGAGGCGCTGCGCCGTCTCGACAACCTGTTGTTTCTCTCGGGCATAGGATGACATCGGCGATTCGCTCCTGACCTGAAATCAATCTTGACACTGTAAAGATTATGCTATAAAATCCCGCCACTGTCAAGACTTGACGGGAAAATGACGCCATGCCCAGGAAGAAAAGTTACCACCACGGCGATTTGAAGAACGCCCTGATCAAGGCCGGGGCGGACATCCTCTCCAAGGAAGGCGTGAGCGCGCTCAGCCTGCGGAAAGTGGCGCGCAAGGCGGGAGTGAGCCATGCCGCGCCTTACGCGCATTTCGTCGACAAACAGGCGCTCATCGCCGCGATTTCCACGGAGGGCTACAAAAAACTCTATGAGAAGATCGCGCACGTCGCCGGGCAGTATCAAGCGGACCCGCTGCGCCGCCTGGTCGAGGCTTCGTGGGCCTACGTGCAATTCGCGCTCGACGAACCCGACCAATTCAAAGTCACACTGTCGGGCATGATCGAGAAAGAGCAGGATTATCCCGCGTTTGTCGAGACGGCGCGGCAGACCTTCAGCCTGGTCGTGGACATTGTGGCGCAGTGCCAGCAGGCGGGTATCCTGCGCACCGGGCCTGCCGATCTCGTGGCCGTCAGCGCCTGGTCGCTGATTCACGGCTTTGTCACGCTGCTGCTGGAGAATCAAGTCTCGCACACGGTGCTCGATCGCTACGGTGTGCGTGAGATGTTTATTTTCACGTTGAATCAAATCACACGGGTTGAGCTCGATGCGCTTACCTTCGCGTTCGATGGGCGTTGAAACCCGATTCATCTCCCCCAGATCTTCGGTATGGGAGCAAAACATGTTTCCGCGGCTAGATCAAGTTTGATGTGAAGGACGATATTTGATCGCCGCACCCATCCAGTGCGGCCTGACTGCGACCTGAGAATACGGCTGAGGAGCTGATCCATGACGCCCGGCGTCCATCTCGCTTTTCGCTTCCACGGCAACTTCTATCATTCCTATCGGGGCGACACTCCGGATGAACTGGGCTTTGGCAAAGATATCCGCATTATCCGCCGCCTGATCGAAACGCTGGACGAGCTCAACGGGCGCGGCCTCCCGGTGCGCGGCACGTGGGACTTTGAGAATTATTTCTCGCTGGAGCAAATCATGCCCGCTCATTGTCCGGACATCATCGCCGGCCTCAAGCGCCGCGCACAGGCCGGGCAGGATGAACTGCAGCTCATGTCCTACAACAACGGGCTGATCAGCGCGCACACTGCCCGGGAGTTCGAAGCCGCCATTCGCCGCGGCCTCAGCAATTCCGCAGGGTCGGGGCTGCGCGATCTATTCGGCGGCCATGTCACCCACATGGTCAGACCGCAGGAGATGATGTTTACGCCGATACACTTGAAGCTGTATCAGGCCTGCGGCGTCGATTCCATCAGCCTGTTCTACTCCGCCCTGCCGTTCAATGCGTTCAGCAACTTCGTGCCGCCGCTGACTTTTCTGGAACGCTACAATCCCCTTACGCTGACCTATCCGGGCCTCGACGAAACCATGACGCTCGTGCCCTGTTACAACACGGGCGACCTGGCCGATCACCTGACGCTGCGGCGCTGGGTCAAGCAGATGCGCCGCCAGCAGCTGGCGCTTGATAGCCCACAGGATGTGCTGCTGTTGATCGATATGGATGCCGACGATGAGTTCTGGGTGGGTTATGAGGTACCCGTTCTGCGCGGGCATTTTTCCACTATCGACGGTCTGAAGGGCCTCGTCGAGAACGTCGCCGACCTGGACTACCTCGAGTTCACCACGCCCGGTGATTACCTCAAAACTCACGCGCCGCTCGGCACGCTGACGATCGGGCAGGATCTGGCCGACGGCAGTTTCGACGGCCTGTCCAGTTGGGCTGAGAAATGGTCCAATCAGCGGCTGTGGACCGGGCTGGAGCGCGCGCGCCTCCTCGATCTGCAAACGCGGCGGCTCCTGAGGGATGAACTGCCCGCCCCGATCAAGGCTCTGCTGGATGAATCCTTCGAGGCGCGTCTGAAGATTCTCTCCACTACGCATTTTGGCATGGCCGCGCCGGTGATGAACCTGACCCGCGAGAGGACTGCGCGCGATCTGGTGCGCCACGCCGTGGACACGGCCGCCGCGGCATTTGACCGGGCAGCCGCGAAAACTGATCGGGCGGTCTTCAGTTTGCTCGATTACGTCCGCGGCGAACCGACAGAGCTGATCGCGTATCACGCCCACCCATCCACCGCCCTCGTACGCGTGGGTCTGCGCGAGACTGCGCCAGACAAATTCGTTATCCGCGATACTGCCGGGCGCGCCATCCCCAGCGCGATTTTGACAACTGGCTCGCGGCGCGAGTTGCTCTTTGTGGAAAGCTTCGAGCCGAATGAGCGTAAAGATTACACGTTCGGGGTTGATGCGCCGGCGGCGCAGCCGCCAGCGCCCGTGACGGCCGCCGACGCTGGATGAGTAATGAGTTCTTGAAGATCGGTTTCGATCATCAAGGGCAGTTGGCCAGTGTGCAGCTCGATGGGGCTGAGCTGGCTCACGGCCGTTTTCTGCGCAGCGGGCTCACCTACGCGGGTAAGCCGCTTGAGGTCGCGACGTGGACAATGAGCGCCTCGCTGTCGCTCGGCGTTGTGGGTCTGAAGCGCATGCAGGGCACGGTCACATTGAAGGGCGGCTATCCGGTTCGATTCGAGCGCGAAATCGTGTTGGCTGCCGGCCTGCCATATGTGTACGTCACCATGCGCGTTGTGTATCCGCGCACGCCCGATCGAGGTTATAGCCGGGGCAAAGCCCAGCGGCTGCAACAGGCGTGGGATAACGACTGGCAGGAGATCAAACCCTGCGAGATCAACCCGGCGCTGGCCGGAATCGCAGCGCGCCCGCTGCGCGTATGGAAGCATAACTACTGTGATCACCTCAGCAGCTTCAGTCTGGATTATGGGCGCTTCTCGAAGAACGATGAACTGGATAGCGTCAACAATCAGATCACGCACGGGTGGGTGGCGGTGTCCGACGGCCAGCGCGGGCTGTTAGTGGCCCAGACTGCTGATGTCGCCAGCGGCATGGCTTTCTGTCCGCTGCGCACCCGGCGGCAGGGCGAGACGCTGCACGTTCGCTTCAATCCCTTTGGCAGTTATTGGGGAAAACAGTATCGCTATGCCACGGCAGATACCGGACTCGGCAATAGGCTGGCGACAACATTCTCGGCTTCGGATCACATCAGGCCCTACGCACCATCGTATAACGGCCGCGTGCAGGAGTTCAGCCTGTTGATCGCGCCCTATGCGGGCGATATTCCCCCGGAGACCTTGCGAAATAACGCCGAAGCCTTCGCTTACCCTTATCTGGTGCTCAATGATGATCAATTCATCGCCAGTCCCGCCCATCGGAGCTGGGATGGCGCGGGACTCGGTGAAATTCTCGATCGAAGGAGCAACTAATGGCTGCCGAAACTGCGCCTCGCCAACTGCGCTGGTTTGACCATATTTTCATTAACATCAACTGGTTCTCGCTGACGCTGCGCGCTCAGGTGTTGGGCGGGTTGCTCGTGCCGCTGCTGGTGCAGAATTTTGTGGGCGAGGCGCAGAAAGGCTCTTATTTTGGCGCGATCCGCCTGTGGGCGTTGATGGCCGCGCTGTTGGCGCAAGCGATGTTCGGGCTGCTCAGCGATCGCTCGCAGTCGCGCTGGGGCCGCCGCCGCCCGTTCATTTTTGCGGGGGCTGTGCTCGAGGTCGTGGTCATCATTGGCATGCTCTGGATCGCCGGGCTGCAGGATTTGATCGGGTACGCGGCCCTCTTGATTGCCTACATCCTCTCGATGATTCTGGCTAACATGTCGCAGGCGGGGACGCAGGGGTTGATCCCTGACATTGTGCCGCAGGAGAAACGCGGTATCACTTCCGGCGTGAAGATGCTGCTGGAAATTCCACTGCCGCTGGTCGTGGTGGGTCTCGTCATCGCCCCGCTGTTTAGTCAGGGCGATCTGACAGCGGCCATCGCAGTGACGTGCGTCGTGATATTAGCCGGCATGGGGCTCACGCTGCTGGTGCGCGAGAAGCGCCTCGAAGCGGACCCCGGCCCGCTGAATTGGCGGCCATTCGCCAGTCTGGTCCTCATGACCGTGGTTTTCATCGTGATCATCCTTGGTCTGGGGCAAGTGGTGCAATGGTTGATCGCCGCGTTGAGCAATGCCTCGCGTTTTACCTTCGGGTTGATCGGCGTGGTGGCGATGTTCCTCGCGGTGGTGGTGGGCATCTTCGCCAGCCTGGCCGTGCATCTGGATAAATCCGTGCGCCAGAACCGGCCTTTCATCTGGTGGATCATTTCACGGCTCGCCGCGCTGGTGGCGATCAACAACATCGCCGTTTTTCTGCTGTATTTCTTGCAGGAGAAATTCAACATGCCAGCCGGCGAAGCCGTCGAGACGGCCGGCCTGCTGCCGATGATTCTGGGCGGCTTCGTGATCCTTTTCGGTTTAGGGGCCGGCTGGCTGGCCGACCGGTTTGATCGCCGGTTGTTGACCGCGCTGGGCGGCGTGATCGGCGCGATCGGCGTGGCCGTGATCGTGCTGGGCCCCAACCTGCCGTTGATGTATGTGGCCGCCGCCATTATCGGCGTGGCGTACGCCCTGTTCAACGTCGCTTCGTGGGCCTTGGGCACTGACATCATTCCGCGCGAGCGCGCCGGCGAGTTCCTTGGCCTGCAGAATCTGGCCGGGGCAGGCGCGGGCGCGATCGGCGCGTACATCGGCGGGACCATTGCCGATCATTCGGGTTACATGCTGATGATGGCGATGTTCGGCGTGATGTTCTTGCTCTCGGCGGTCACGACGCTGTTCATTCAGGTGAAGAAGGCTTGAGGGCAACTCAAATAGGACCAGCATGCTCACCATTTCTGGCAACCAATTCCTGTTGAACAATCAGCCGTTCCGCATACTCTCCGGCGCGCTGCATTACTTCCGCGTCTTGCCGGAGTATTGGCGCGATCGGTTGGAGAAGATGCGGGCCTTCGGCTTGAACACCGTCGAGACTTACGTGGCGTGGAATTTGCACGAGCCGCGCCCCGGCGAATTTCATTTCGAGGATCGTCTCGATCTGGCGCGCTTCATTGAGATCGCCGCAGCGACCGGCCTCAAAGTCATCGTGCGGCCGGGGCCGTACATTTGCTCCGAATGGGATTTCGGCGGATTGCCCGCGTGGCTGCTGAAAGACCCCGCCATGCAGGTGCGCTGCGCCTATCCGCCCTATCTCGCCGCGGTCGATCATTACTTCGATGCCTTGCTGCCGCGCCTCACACCGCTGCTCGCCTCGCAGGGCGGACCGATCATCGCCATGCAGGTTGAGAATGAATATGGCGGCTATGGCAACGACCAGCATTACCTGCAATACCTGGCCGACGGCCTGCGCGCCCGCGGCGTCGATGTGCTGCTCTTCACGTCCGATGGGCCGCGCGATGGACAGCAGCAGGGCGGAGGGATGCCCGGCATTCTGCGCACCGTGAACTTCGCCTTTGAGGCGAACGAGGCCCTCGCCAAACTGCGCGCCTATCAGCCCGCAGGCCCGCTGCTGGTGACAGAGTTCTGGTCGGGCTGGTTCGATCACTGGGGCGAGGAACATCACCTCTCGGCGGATGGCAGCGATTCGATCGAGCGATCGGTGCAAGCACTGGATGATATCCTGGCGGCGGGCGCTTCCGTGAATTTCTACATGTTCCACGGCGGCACGAACTTCGGTTTCATGAACGGCGCGAATCTGGAATTGACTGGCTATCGCTCCACGGTGACGAGTTACGATTACGCGGCCCCGCTCGACGAGTGCGGCGATCCGTCGCCGCGCTTGGCGGCGTACCGCGGCGTACTGCGAAAATACGCGGACGTTCCCGCAACCTCGCTCGTTCGATCGGCGCCCAAACGGGCGTACGGCTCGATCGAGTTGCGTGAATCGATCGGATTGTTTGACGCGCTCAATGAACTAAGCCGCAAACACCTGAGCGTAACGCCTGATCCGATGGAGTTTTTCGATCAAGGTTACGGCTTCATGCTGTATCGCACGCGCCTCTCCGGCCCGCGGCCTGAAGCGCTGCTGGTCGCGCACGAAGTCCGCGATCGCGCGCAGGTCTTCGTCGATGGCCGAGCCGTCGGCGTGTTGGAGCGTGAGACTGGCGACGAGGCACTGGCGCTGGAAATTCCGCCGCAGGGCGTGACGCTTGATCTGCTGGTAGAGAATATGGGGCGCGTCAACTTCGGGCCGGGGTTGGTCGATCGCAAGGGCATCGTCGGCACTGTGACATTCGACGGGCAGGTGCTGTTCAATTGGGAGGTGTACCCGCTGCCGTTGAATGATCTGAACGGGTTGACCCTCACCCCAACCCTCTCCTTGCTAGTGCAGGCGCAGACCAGGTCGGCGGTAATGCGTTATACTGGGTGGCATGCGACGACCAATCTTTGTCCGTGCGCTGAGCACAGTCGAACAACGTGAGTTGAAGCACGGCGTGCGTTCCTCCGATGGCTTTGTGGTGCGCCGCTGCCAGATCATTCTGGCGAGCGCGCGTGGGGAGCGCGCCCCGGCCATTGCCGAGCAGTTGGGCTGCGATGACCAGACCGTGCGGGAAATCATCCAAGCGTTCAACCACTCGGGGTTGAGCGTCTTGCAGCGGCGCTCGAGCCGTCCGCATCGGACCACGGCCGCCTTTACAGCGGCCGGTGCGGAGCAGTTACGCCACCTGCTGCACCAGAGTCCGCGGACTTTCGGCAAAGCCAGCAGTGTGTGGACTTTGGGGTTGGCCGCCGAAGTGAGTTTTGAGCAAGGCCTGACGGCGGAGCAGGTCAGCGGCGAAACGATTCGCACCACCCTGCGGCGGTTAGGGGTGAAGTGGACGCGGGCCAAACACTGGATCACCAGTCCCGATCCGGCGTACGCCCGTAAAAAAACGCCCGGGACCGCCTGATCCGCTGGGCCAGCACCCAGCCCGACTGGGTCTTGGGCTTTGAGGATGAAACGTGGTGGAGCCGTCTGGCGCAGCCCCACCTGAACGTCTGGGCCGAGTCTGAGTCCCCGCTGCGCCTGCTGGAAAAGACGTGGCCCAAAGATGATCCCGGGCCCAAAGCGTTGGTCTGTTACGGCTTGCTGGCACGCTGGCAGGACGCGGCGGCGCAGGAACAAGTCTGGCTGCGCTTCGCGGAGGGGCACCCAGTGAGCGGTCTGACCGTGAGTTTCCTGGAGTGGTGCTGCGAACAAACTCTGGCCCTCGGCAAACGCGTGTTGGCCTTGATCTGGGACAATGCCTCGTGGCACATCAGTACCGCCGTGAAACGTTGGCTGCGCGCCCATAACCAACAGGCCAAACGCCAAGGCGCGGGGGTGCGCTTGATCGTGTGTCCCTTGCCCACGAAGAGTCCGTGGCTGAATCCAATCGAGCCGATGTGGATGCATGGCAAACATCGCGTCGTTGAACCGGAACGCGTGTTGCCCGCACCGGAACTGGCGGAGCGAGTCTGTCAAGCGTTTGGATGTGCTCACGAAGATCATTTAACGATTCCCGACAATGTCTCTTGATTCTGCACTAGG
>CAWJPR010000019.1:0-71717 GCA_963844815.1 uncultured Chloroflexia bacterium | reverse complement strand
CGATGCCAGTTGGCTGCCGGTGGCCGCACCGCCCACGATGACGATGGACTTAGGCCGGGCCTTCAACGACCACACATCGCTGTGCGTCGGCGCGTCCTCCGCGCCCGGGAAAGGGAGGCGCCGCGCATGTCCGCCCGCGCACACGATGAACTTGTTCGCTTCAAGCCGACGACCATCAGCCAGCAGCAGGGTGCGCTCGTCGACGAAGCGTGCTTCGCCGGCAGCGGCGTAAACCGTCACGCCCGATTGTTCCAGATGACCGATGAGTTGCTTCTTCTTGTGCAGCGTGTAAACCGTGTGCTGGGTGCGCGTGAGCAGTTGAGCAAAGTCCAGCGTGGGACGCTCGCCCCCTAACCCATACTCCTCGAGCTGCTCGGCATCGCGCAGCAAGCGCGCTTTCGCCAGTACCCGTGTGGGCACACAGCCATCATTCGTGCAGGTTCCTCCCAGGCGTCCGCGTTGACCAGCGCCACACTCGCACCGAGTTCACGCGCGCGCAGCGCGGCGGTTACGCCCGCCGGTCCACCGCCAATGACGATGACGTCCATGTTTCCTCCGCCTTCTATTGATTTTCCGGCACGGCTTTGATATTCCGCAGGCCGGACGCGATGTCCCGCTTATTGATCGCAATACGTGCAATTTCATGTATCATGCTGACAGTCCTTTGGTCGGCCTCTGTCCCCGAGCGTCCACCGGTTTCAACCACAGGGACACTTGCGCCGGTTGCATGGTCTCATTGACCATGCTGAGCAATTCGCTCGTCAACTTATCAAGTTCCACCTCATCCCGCACGGTGGCGCTGAACGCGGCGAGGGTCTTGGCCGCGTCGTACTTGCGCCGATAGAAGCGGCGATCGATCGCGGACTGTACGCGCCGCCGCAGCGGAAAGAACAAGGCCGCAATCACCAACGTCGAGATGACAATCGCCAGATCGGATGAGGCCGTGATCGATCGGGTGAGTTGTTGCACCAGGACCACTCCGCCGAAGTAGATCACCGCGAGCAGCGCCGTCAACACGGTGTAGACCAGCGTCTTGCGGATGATGACATCGATGTCGTACAGCCGGTAACGCAGAATGGCGATGCCGATCGATACGGGCAACAACACGAAGGCGAGACTGAGCCAGACCCCAACCCAAGCCGGCGCGTCCTCCCCGATGAAAAATAAGCCAACGGCAGCATAGATGGCGACAAAGATGGCGCACGCCCCCAGGAACCACTTGAGTCTGCTCGCGTTCGACGACGTCGGAACGGCGATAGCGGATCAAGACGGAAAGCACGCACAGCGCCACGGTGCTCACCAGGGTGATCTCCACGGCAATTGAATCGCCTCGAAAGTCAAGGCGGCGGGGATCACGCTTAGACCAAGCGGATTGGGGAACGTCTTGCCCGTCGTCGGGTTTTGCCACTCGGGCGACGCCGTGACGAACACAACAAAAACGACAAAGAGCAGTGCAATCATTCCGACGACCAGCGCCAGCGCGGCGAAAGCAATTGTCCTGTCGGGAAAGATCAGCAGAATGAGCAGCAACGGACCGATGAGCAACCACCAAACCCAGCCGCTCAACCAAATCAGCAGATAGGTCATAACAGTTGGATCGGCCGTACGCCGCGTCTGTCCCAGATAGTTTTGCAGCGAACCACCCAGCGCAAGTTGACAGCCCGATGACCATCAGCAGCCAGCCGACGCGATTCCGCGCCAGGCGCGACAGGATCAAAGCGCCGACGACGCCGAACGCAATCGCATACAGCGCATTCAATAGCGCGATGGCAAAGGCAAAGATATCGGCACGGGTCTTGGGGTCACTCAAAGTGAGCGCCGAGGAAAACAGGACTCCAGCAATCACTACCGTACACAGCGCCCAGGCCAACCGGGCTGTCTTGTTGTTAGTCACGATATCAACCTTTGAGAGAATGGCGCGCAACTGTCTCGTCGCGCTTGAGCCACAAGCTCTACACTTTTCGGCTGCATGGTCTCATTGACCACGTGGAGCAATTCGCTCGTCAACTTATCGAGTTCGACCTCATCGCGTACGGTTGCGCTGAACGCGGCGAGGGTCTTGGCCGCGTCATACTTGCGCCGATAGAAGCGCCGATCGATCGTGGTCTGCACGCGCCGCCGCAGCGGAAAGAACAGCGCGGCAATGACCAGCGTTGAGATGACGATCGCCAGATCGGAAGTTTCCGTGATCGATCGGGTGAGTTGCTGGATCAGCACCACGCCCCCGAAGTAGATCAGCGCCAGCAGCGCCGTAAGCACCGAGTAGACCAATGTCTTGTGGATGATGACGTCGATGTCAAAGAGACGCGAGCGCAGAATGGCGAGCGTGATGGAGAGCGGCAGTACCATCAGGAAAGACCCAGAGGAAATTACCATAGAAGTTTAGAGCAACTGTGCTGGACACTGGACTTGACGCATTGAGAAATGCCAGAAACAGGACAAAAAACAAGAGCAGCGGCACAAGCCCTACGACGATGCCATAAATCACCCATTTGATTTGTTGGCGTTGTGCCATACTCGAGTGTCGGTAGCGATAGATTTGAGCAACTAAGATACTGCCAAAGACGAGCAGTCCAACCAGCGCAAAAGTCTGCTCATACTGCTCCGTTTGAAAAAGACGCCAGACTTGGGTGGCGACAAATAGCAAAAAAATCCAACGCATCACGCGCGGCACAAAATGCCCATCGGGAAGAAAAAACCATAGAAAAATCAAAAGCGAGGTTGCAATCGCGGCAAAGCTGCCCACGGGTGCCCAGTTGGAGTTCAGGTGCGTGAGGATATCGAAAGGCCCTAAAAAAGTAATCAAAAAGAGCGAACGTGAACAACGCCATCCAATCATCGGATTTGCGCCAAAAGATAAAGACGCCCAAAGCCATGTAACACCAGCGGCATCATAGCTTCGAGCCCCTGCAAAACGCGCACATAGCCGTCCGGTGAAATGCCCATGCTGCCACGCCTGCGAGAAATTCATGCTCAGTAATTCCACTCGCCGAGGCCAAAAACTGCGGATGCGCCAAAAGTTTGAATGGCACCGTGACGAGATACGCGCCAATGTAAAACACGGCAACAGACGGCCCCACGCGAGGCGCGCGAGCGTCAGCCAGTGGCGACTTAATTGCGTCCGGGATGCGCTATCAGCACTCATGTGATTATCCATGTTTGTTTCTCTGGCATTGGCGTCAACCACAATGACACACTCACCGGCTGCATGGTTTCATTCACGACGTGGATCAACTCGCTGTCAATTTGTCGAACTCGACTTCATCCCGCGCGGTGGCGCTGAACGCGGCGAGGGTCTTGGCCACGTCTACTTGCGCCATAGAAGCGGCGATCATCGCGGTCTGCACGCGCCGCCGCAGTGGGAAGAACAGCGCCGCAATGACCAGTGTTGAGATGACGATCGCCACATCCGAAGTTTCGCCGTGATCGATCGGGTGAGTTGCTGCACCACACCACGCCGCCGAAGTAAATCGCGCAGCAGCGCGGTCAGCACCGAATAAACCAACGTCTTGCGGGATGATAATGTCAATATCCCACAGGCGATAACGCAGAATCGCGACGCCGATGCTCAACGGCACGAACACGAAAATCAGCAGCCCTATTTCATCCGAAAATGATTTTAAAAGGCCGCCCAAAGCTTCGCTCAACGTCGACAAGACAATAAAAAATAAAAGCCGGAGAGAACCATTTGGTTTGCTGCTTTTCCTCGCGGGTCGAGACACGCCGATAGCGATACACCTGACAGCCCAAGATAAACAACAAGACCAGGACAATTAACACTTGAGCCGTTTCGACCACGCCTTCAAACCCGGACTGCGGTGACCGCGGGGAACAAGAGCAGAAGCCGCTGGCCTGCAACACAAAATGGAGCAATAAGACCGGCACGATCACCCACAGCGCGCGGCGCGGCACGGGCTTCCCATTGGGAACAAATAGAAATAGAGCAAAATGAGGGGCCAGAAGAGCGCGCCAATTTCAAGGAACCACAGCGGCAAGAGCCGCGCTACATACACTTCATCATAAAAAGCAAATCCGGCAATAAATACCAAAAGGAAAGCGCTATACCAGGCGAACCAATTCCAGCCTGCGCGCCAAACGATGAGCAAGGCGACGGCTAAGCACAACACGACGATGGCACTGTGATACACGACCTGGGTCACGGCATAGTGTGACAGCGTCATACGATGTGCCGCCGCGTTGTGTGCCGCCACTTCGTTTGTCGGATAATTTCCGATGGAATGTCATCGAGCGGGATGGTCAGTGTGGTTACGCGTTCTAAGTAACGCGGGATGCTGGCAAATCCCGCCAGCAAATGCCCGACATTCACCAGCAACAAGACGGCAAAGACAATGGTCAATACGCGATTCGTTCGATTCTTCATAGGCTACTTGCCGCCCTTCTCTGCTTGAGCCACAGACTACACTCTTCGGCTGCATCGTCGCATTCACCACCTTCAGCAGTTCACTTGTCAACTTGTCGAGTTCAACTTCGTCGCGCACGGTCACGCCAAACGCGGCGAGGGTCTTGGCGGCATCGTACTTGCGGCGATAGAACCGTCGATTGATCATGGACTGCACGCGCCGCCGCAGCGGGAAGAACAGCACTGCAATTGCCAGCGTTGAGACGACGATTGCAAAATCTGATCGGTCCTGCTCACCAAGCCGGGCAAACGTTCGAGCGCCGGCTCCATGCGCGTGCTGCCCGGCCCAACAATCAAGAAGGTGAACGTGAGGAAGAGGCCAAACCAATCATCGGACTTGCGCCACAGCAAAAACACGGCGAAGCCGCCGACGATCAAGGTCGAAGCGATATCGCTGCTGAACTGCCACCACACAATCGTATCACCCGGCCAGCCCAGTTCGGCAAGCCCCGCTTGCGCCTGCCGGACAGTCCAAAAATTGTTCGGAGTGGATTCTGAATAGTGCCGTTGGGCGTAATCGGGGAACCACAGCGCGCCCAGCGCAAGCAACACGAACAAGCCGATCGCAAACGCGATCAGCTCCAGCGGGCCAGACGCAGCAAACGATCGGACGGCTGCGCCGCAGACTGAACAGAGGTATTCGACATGTAGTCCCCTTGGCTAGAGACAGCGCGGCGGGACCGCGCATCATCGTCTAGTGTCGCACGCCTGCGCCGATTGCGCAAGACTATAATTCTGGCTCCAACGGGTAGTTCCGGCATTGGGATGCCGGAACTACGTTAATTCCCGTGGCACTGGCATCCCCCTGCCAGCGCTATGTGCGGCGCTAATTTACCGTTAGCGGCATCAACATGCCATGTTCCAGGTGCGATTTGCCATCCGCCGGATCGGGCACGAAGCACACCGCCACGTAATTACCGGGTTTCAGATCGACCGTCGTCCAGGCGCGCATGCCAGGGGCCATCGGCAGCGCGCCACCCGCCTCTTCGCCGGGCGGCGGACCGCCGGACTCAGGATTCGACAGGAAGGCCTGCATGTCAGCCAGTGTCTTTCCCGTCAGCCAGTTTGAACAAGATCATCTCGTGCGACTGCGCGCCTTGATTGCTGACCTTAAACGTATGCGCTCCGGCCTTGAGTTCGGTGGGCATCTCAAAGGTATATTCTTTCAGTGTCACCGCCACATCGGAGGCGGGCTCCGCCGTGCTGATCCGTGCCGTGACCTTGAAGGGTTTCAGCATGCCTTTCGCCATATACGGCACCTGATCCTCGCCCGCACCGAAATCCAGGACCGCATAATCGCCGGCCTTCAGATCGAGCGTGGTCGCTTGCGTCGCGCCAGGCGGAGTGGTGTTCACGCCACCGGCGAGGTTGCCCAGCGCAAACACCCCGCTCGGATCCGGCTCTTTGAGCGCCGTGCTGAATTGATCGAGCGTCACGCCGTCATTCAGGCGAAACAACATTGCCATGTGCGCTTCTTTGCCCGTGTTCGACAACTTCAGCGTGACCACGCCGCCCGCGATCGATTCCGGCAGATCAAACGCATACTCCTTCGCCGTGAGGGTTACCTCCGGCGGTTTAGCCGCCGACTGGCACGCCCCCAACATCAGGACCAGGCCGATGGCCCCTGCCACAACCGCGATGAAACGAGACTTCTGAAACATTTTCCTTCCTCCCTTGAATATGAATTTTACGAAGCAGTCCCAGATTGCGCCCGCCGTATCTTGCGCAGATAGTGCTGCGCAAACAGATACACGCCCGTGACGAGCAACGACAGCAGCGTCAACAGAGCCGCCAACCCGATCCAGGACGGCAGCTCACTCCCGCCGCCGGCCGCACTGCCGATCAGCGCGGCGGCCACAGCCAGTACCAGCGGCACGGCCAACCAACGATGTATCACCCGTATCCATTTATTGCGTAAGTTCGTCAGCTACCCTCCCTTCGTGTTCGTGTGAGTTGCTACTCCATCCGCGCCCGGCCTGTCAGCCAGCCCAGCGCTGCGCCATACATCACATGCGCCACGGCTAAATGCGCCGCCGGTAGGCTGTACAGCGCGACATTGATGCCCGCCGCAAAGGCAATCTGCGTGATCAGCCACAGCACCAGACTAAACGTCACGCCCATGATCATGGTTCCACCCCGCCCGATCGGCTTCCTGCGCCCGATCAGCCGATAAATCAGGCTGAACACCATGCCGTAAATCGCGGCCACCGCCAGATGGATCAGCGCGCCGCGCACGGGCGAAGTGCCTTGACCCAGATCCAAGGCGCTGAGCGTCGCCGCCAAACCCGCGCCCGCCGCCACACCGAACGATAGCAGATAGATGGCCATCACGACCCCTGCGATCACGCCGTTCAATAGGCCGTCGACCGCCGCATCGCCGCTGGAACTGCGCGCCCGCACGAGAGATTTGCTGTTGTCCATACGATCTTCCTGGTCATCTGGTTTATTCTTGGCCCCACTATACTCCGCCGTCGTCTCCCAATCGTTACGGCAAACGTTACGAAGTCGTATTCTGCGGTAAAATCAATCTAGCCCACAGGAGATCAGCGTGTCTCGACTATCGCTCTACCCTATTTGGTTCACCCCGGATCGAACTCGATCATCATCCGATCACGGTCGATACACGCAAAGCGATCGCGCTGCTGGCCTATCTGGTGCTGGCGCGCCAACCGCACAGCCGCGAGGCCCTCGCCGCGCTGCTGTGGCCCGAATATGATCAGAGCCACGCCTACGCCGCTTTACGTCGCACCCTGTCTGCGCTCAACAAAGCGTTGGGCGGATACGGCCTCGCGATCGAGCGTGAAGCGATCGGGTTGGATGATCACGCAGATGTGTGGATCGATGTCGAACAATTCCAACACCGCTTAGCGGAGTGTCGCACCCACGGTCACGCCCATAGCGAAGTGTGTACGCGTTGCATTGAACCATTGACGCAAGCGGTCGATCTTTATCGCGAGGATTTTCTGGCCGGATTCAGTTTGCGCGACAGTGGCAACTTCGACGATTGGTCGTTCTTTCAGACCGAGCAGCTGCGCCGCGAGTTGGTCGGCGCGCTCGATCGGCTGGTGCGCCGACTCGCGGCGCAGCATGACTATGAAGCCGCCCTCGCGCACGCGCGCCGCTGGATCGCGATCGATCCGCTGCATGAGCCCGCGCACCGCGAGTTGATGAAGTTGTATGCGCTGACGGGTCAACGCGCGGCCGCCCTGCGGCAATATCAGGAGTGCGGGCGCGTGCTGAAGCAGGAACTCGACGTCGAACCGCTGGCTGAGACGACGCAGTTGTATGAAGCCATCAAAGCCAACCAGTTGAAGGTGGCAGACGACCGGCCACCGGCCGCCGTCAATCGTCAAGCGTCTGTGGCCGGCAATCCTTTTCCACTCATCGGCCGCACTACTGAACTTCACACCTTGCTGCAAGCCTACGACGAGCAGCCGCGCAGGCCGGTTCGTCGCCCTCGCCGGCGAGGCGGGCATCGGCAAGACGCGGCTGGCCGAAGAATTCATCGATCGGGTGCGGGCTCGATCAGCCGCCATCATCACCGCGCGCTGCTACGAAGGCGAAGTGATTCTGCCGTACAGTCTGTTTGCCGATATCTTGCGCGCGGCTCTCGCTCAACCCGATCGCCTGCGCCAACTCGATCGGCTGCCCGCCGTGTGGTTGAGCGAAGCGGCGCGTCTGAACCCGGAGCTGTTCAACCTGCGCCCGGACTTGCCGGTCCCGCCACCGCTCGACAATCCCAGCGCGCAAGGCCGTTTCTTTGAAGGCGTGACGCAGGTGTTATTGGCGCTGTGCGCCGCCGACCAGCCGGCGCCAGCCGTGCTCTTCCTCGACGATCTCAACTGGATCGATGAGGCGTCGCTTGATCTGTGGTTCTATTTTGTGCGGCGGCTGCGCGGCCGCGCGCTCCTGATCATCGCCGCGTGGCGCACGGAAAATGGGCCGCACGATCAGCGGCTGCGGAAGGTGGTGGCCGATTTGCAGCGATCCGGTTCGGGGAAGTTGTTGTCCCTGGCGCCGTTGAATCAGGCCCAGGTCGCGGAGCTCGCGCACGCGTTTCTGCCGAACACCGTGGATGTCGCAGAGCGGCTGTATCGTGAGACGGAAGGTTTGCCGTATTTCGTCGTCGAGTATCTGGAGGCGCTGCGCGCCCATGGCGGCGATGATTGGTCGCTGCCGCGCAGCGTGCGTGACGTACTGCATGCGCGCCTGATGGGTGTCAGTGACGCCGGGCGGCAGCTGCTGCAGACGGCCGTCGTCATCGGTCGTGCATGTGATCTTGACACGCTGCGTGCAGCCAGCGGCCGCAGTGAAGAGGAAACAGTCGCTGCTCTGGAAGAATTGATCGCCCGGCGTTTGATTCACGAAAACGCTGCGCCGGATGTGGTTCAGGCCCCGACTACGACTTCAATCACGAGAAACTGCGCGAGTTGATCTACGAAGAAACAGGGCTGGCGCGGCGGCGCTTGCTGCATCAGCGTGTGGCGCAGGCGTTGACCGATCGTCAACGTGCGCCAGCGCCGGCCGGCGCACTGGCCGGGTCGATCGCGCAGCATTATCAGCTGGCCGGTCGGTCAGCCGAAGCCGCCGAGTATTTCTACCGGGCGGGTGAATATGCCCAAGCGTTGTATGCGAATGCCGAAGCGCTGGCGCATTATCAAGCCGCGCTGACGGCGGGGCATCCCGATGCGGCGCGCTTACATGCGCATCTCGGCGATTTGCACCTGTTGCGCGGCGAGTATCAAGCGGCGCTACAAAATTACGAGACGGCCGCCGCCCTCGACCGATCGCGACCCGATCAAGTGGCACATCTCGAGCACAAGCTGGGACAAGTCTATCAACGCCAGGGCAAACGCGATCTGGCGGAGACGCATTTTGCGGCGGCGCTGCGCACGCTCGCTGAACCCGGCGTGCAGGCGCACATCTATACCGACTGGAGCCTGAACGCGCAGCACCGCGGCGATACCGATCGGGCCCTGGAACTGGCGCAGCGCGCCCTTGAGTTGGCCGAAGCCTCAACCGATCAACGCGCTCACGCGCAGGCGCACAATGTACTGGGTGTGCTGGCGCGTCATCACGGCGACCTGGCGACCGCGGAGCATCATCTTCAGCAGAGTTTGACCGTCGCGGCTGCGTCGGGCGATCGGATCGCGCATGTGGCCGCGCTCAACAATCTGTCGCTGGTCTATGCGGAACGCAACGCGCTTGATCAAGCGTTGACTTTGACCGCGCAAGCGTTGTCCGAATGTGCGGCGTTAGGCGATCGACATCGTGAAGCCGCACTCCACAACAATCTGGCCGACCTCCTGCACGCGGCGGGCCGGGCCGAAGAGGCGATGGCGCATCTCAAACAGGCCGTGACGATCTTCGCGGAGATTGGCGTGGAGTCAGGCGCGCTGGAGCCTGAAATCTGGAAACTGTCGGAGTGGTAGCGCGAACCTATAAGTCCTTGATCCGGGCACGCAGCGTTTGTATCCTGGCGGACGCCGCAGCTAAGTGATCTTCAATTTCGCTCAGCTGGTCGCGCTCGGTTTGCACGAAGATCGTGTAGGGCGCGATGGCCTCGCGAATCCGCTGCAACGACGAGCTGAGTTCGCGCTCAAACTGGCCGGTCAGCGCTTCAGCCAGCCGCGCGCGCAGCGCCTCGAGTTGGGTCTTGAGCTGCTTTTTGGCCGCGCGCCGCCGGGCGGGTAAGATAAGGAAGCCCACGGTGGCGACGGCCCCCGCCATCAAGACGCCGCTGAAATCGGCCATGCTGGCGTGAAGAATCGCGACCAGCAGCGCCCCCAGGCCGATCGCGCCGGCTTCCACCAGGGCCAGCTGCGCCACGGCGCGTTGCACCGACTCGGCCAGTGCGGCGGCTTCTTTAGTGCGATCGTAGCTGGCGATGGCCTCACGCGCCGCGCGTTCCACTGTAGCCAAACGCTCCTGCCGGTTGTGCTCGAACTGGCCGCCGACCTGGCCGACGATGCGGTCGTGATGCTGCTCGGCTCGCCGGTTGACGTGCGTCATGACGCCCTGCCACTGGCGGAAATCCCGATCGACCAGCCAGTCGATCAAGTCCCGCACCTGGGCTTCAATCTGCGGCACGGCATCGGCGATGACTTTCTGCTCAAACTCGGCGCGCACCTGATCGGTGTGAATTAAATGAAAGACGCGCGTCAGCCGCACGGTCTCGTCGAAGAAGGCCGTGCCCCGCGCCTCCACTTGCAGCAGCACATTGTCCACGCGGCTCAATTTGTCGGCAAAGTTGCGGCGCATATCTGCTTCGTACCCGCTCAACTGCTCCTGAATGCCGTCCAGCGTCTTGAAATCTTCGCGCAGCAGATCAAGACGGGCCCGGGCGTTGGACACGTATTGTGCCTGCAGCCGGTCTGCTACGCCCAATGGATTTTCCAGCTTCAGGCACACCCGCTGCCGTTCATCCAGCGTGTTGAGAATAAATTCCTCCAGCGCCGCAAAACGGCTCGCCTGCCAGGGCGCTTCGCGCCCGGCGCCAACGGCGGCCTTGGCCTTTTGCGCCAGGCGGGCGGACACGGGAAATATGGGCGGGCGCATGCCCAGCAACAGCTGGGCATTGTCTTCCACAAATTGGATCACCTTCGACAAGCCGGCTTCCTCTTCAAGCAGATCGATCTTGTTGACGACGACGACGATCTTTTTGCCCCAATCACGCACGCGCTCCAGAAAAACGCGTTCCGACTCGGTAAAGGGGCGATCGACCGAGGTGATGAACAACACCAGGTCGCTGCGCGGGATGAAATCCTCCGTGATGGCCTGATGGCGCTGCAGCACGGAGTTGGTGCCCGGCGTGTCCACCAGGTTGATATCGCGCAGCCATTCGACGGGCCAGGTCACCACCAGCAGATCTTCGTCACGCACGGTGCGCGTGAGCTCCGGGCCATAGCGCAGCACATGGACTCGATCGGTGGTCGGCGTGACGCCTTCCTCCAGCACAGGCTGGCCGAGCAGCGCGTTAATGAAGGCGGATTTGCCGGAATTAAATTCGCCCACGACGACGAGCAGGAAAAGTTCTTCCAACTGGCGCAGGGCGTGAGCGAGGCGCCGTTGATCATCCGGCGCGGCGTCGAGGCGGGCCAATATCACGCGCAGATCCTCCAGCAGGGCGCGCTCCTGGTCAAGAATTTCAGTTTGCTGTTCGTCGAGCAGGCTGCGCAGCACGTTTTGTCCTTTACTTTGCGCAAGTCCGGCAAGTCGAAAAAGCCGGTACGGGTCTAGGCGAATGGCCCGGTTTTCAGTCAACATTATACTGTGAGCAGCAAACTTTGAATAATGCGCAGGCCGGCTCTGCTGGAGCGCGGCTCACCACAGTCAACGCTTCAGACTGAAGACATGACAGAGGTCAGTGCGCGAGGCGAGAGACGTACATATCAGCGAAGTAAACCGCTTTGATTCAGGCTTCTTCAGGCTAAATCCGGTTATCGCCAGAAAATGCTCGGCGAGGCCAAACTGTGTTGGCCTCGCCGAAAAAGCAAGATCGTATTCGGTTTCAAACTCTAAACGGAACTACGCGCAACCTTAGCGATGGGTGATGGGCGCCTGAGCCGCAGCATGATCTGAAGCCGCGCCGGGCACCGGCTGATCTGTACCAGCGGTGGTGACGGCCGCGCCAGAGAACAAGCCGCTTGCCGTCGAGTACATGAACTGGCTGAAGGTTGTGCCACTCGGCGCACTGGCTAACGCAAAGACCGGACGTGCCGTACCTCCCACATAGGAGGTCGAGATATAGTCCCCGACCATCCGTCCTTGCGTAGTATTCGGCAGCCAGTCTGAGAGACATTGGCCCGACAAGTTGGGTCGGCGCACTCCAGGCTCCGCCGCCGTTCACCGACGAAACATAGCCGACGTTCAGCTGACAGGTCGAAGACGTGCAGTTGGCCTTCGGGTAGTAGTAGTACGTCAAGGCAAGCTTGGCTGTGCTGCCTGACGTGGTGTTGTCCACGGCCAGCCCGGGAATGAAGTGATCGACCGAGCTGCCAGTCGCGTCAATCGGGATGCGTGTCACCGATGACCAGGTCGTGCCATTGGTCGAAGTGGTCATCACGAGATCGTTCGACTTGCAGCCCCGGCGGAAGCGGCAATCCTGCCAGACTACATAGACCTTGCCGGCGGCGTCAACTTCGGCCGAAGGCAGCGGCCCGGAGCGCAGGCTGCCGGCCACGGTGTGACTGGAGATCGTCGTGATCGTGGTGGTGGCGCTCCAACTCGCTCCGCCATTCGTGGAATTGAAGGCCAGCAGCGCGGTCTCGTTCGCGTTGTCGATCGGGACAATGACGGTGCCGTTCGGCTGAACCACCGGCTGGCCGCCGATACCGGTCGCGTTGTTGGCCGTCTTCAGGCGCGGGCCCCAGGTCAGGCCTCCGTCGGTTGACGTGCTCATGTAGATACGGTTGCCATCGCCGTTGTCGTCCCATTCGGTATAGCAGTTGCCGTAGAAGGGACTGGTCGCGGTGTTATCACACACGATCCAGTTCTTATCGGGATTGCCGAGGTTGCTCTGATTGACGAGCACCGGAGCGCCCCAGGTCAGGCCGCCATCGGTTGAGCGGCTGGTCAACACGCCCGCGCCGCGCACGCCGCCAACCTCCAGTATCGGCAACGTCGAAATCAACCAGACATTGTGTTTGGCGTCGTACGCCACTACCGGATCACTCACGCGATCGTAGGGGTTGGCAGAGTTCTCGTGCTTGGTAATGCCGGGCAGACAGCCGTTGGTCCAGGTAGACCCGCTGTTGGCCGAAGTCGACCAGCAGATATTCGACGCGCCCCCGTCGTTAAAGCGGCCGGTCTGCGCCGCGGCGACGATTGTCGAACCGAAGGCGAAGGTATCGGGTTCAACCTGCGTTCGGTGCTGGCTGGTGGTGTTGGTATAGGGATCAGTGCCGATCTGCGTCACGGCAACGTTAGCGAAAGCCACGGCCGTGACGAACAAGACGAACAGCAGCGATACAATCGCCGCCAGGCTGCGCCGCGTTAAGCGGCCATTTAATAGAACCGGTGACATGGTAGTTCCTCCCGAGAGCCTGATTGAATCTAGATTCAAGGTCGATGGTGGCGGCATGACAGAGAGGCAAGTGGCGTAAGCTTATAGGCCACTCCTCCGTTCCAGAGGAGCAGCAGGAGCGACAAGACAAACCAGGTACAACCGGTGGAGAAAACGGCGAATGGCGAAGGCGCCCCCGCGCGCCTTCACTCTATCACCAAATCAAGCGCCGTCAAGTGAGAAATTGGTTAAGTTTATTTTCTCACCAGCGGATTGGAGATCTCCAACGGAAGAGCGAAGCGCGGAAACAATGCCGGATCGATGAAGGTGATGATGTCGGCTACGCGATCTTGCTCAACCGTCAGAACCGAGATTCCAAAGGCACGATACACGCCTGACTCATCACGCTGATAGACCGCGCACGCCGGCTGTCGATTGGCCCGCACTGGCCGCATCAGCCAGCGGCCGCGCGCGTCGCCGGCGAAGATCTTCGTCTTGCGCCGCGGCGCTGATCGCCTCACGACCGGCATACCACGTGGGCAGCGGCGGCATGCTGAGTGTGGCATCTTCACGCAGCAGATTCACCAGGCCGTCGATATCGGCCGCTTCCCACACTTGGACGTAACGCTCGAGCAAGGGACGCAAGCCGTCCTCGATCGACGTGCCAGACACGGCCTCGCGTCCGCGCGTATGATACCGTTGTTGCAGGGTCACACGCGCGCGATGCAGCGCGCTATTCACGGCGGAAACGGTGATATCCAGCAGCTGCGCCGCCTCACGCGCGCGCCAGTCCAGCACATCGCGCAGGATCAACACGGCGCGCTGGCGCGGCGGCAGGCCCTGCAGCGCGGCCAGAAAAGCCAGCGAGACACTCTCACGCAATGAGTAACGCGCCTCAGGCCCGGCCGCGGATTCGTCGATCAAGTCGTCGGGATACGGTTCGAGCCAGATCGGTTCGGTGATGGGCGGCGCAAATGGCTGGCGTGGATCAGCCGGCGCAGTTTGCGCGGTAGGCAGCACCCGGCGCGGTCGTTTGGCCAGCGCATCGAAGCACGCGTTCGTCGCTATTTTGTACAACCACGCGCGTAAAGGCGCCCGTTCCTCGTAAGTCTCCAACCGCCGCCACGCGCGGAGCAATGTTTCCTGCACGATGTCTTCCGCGTCCTGCAGCGAGCCGAGGATGCGATAGCAGTGCAGCTGCAGCTCGTGCCGATAGGGCTCGGTCAGCCCGCTGAACTCGCGCTGATCGCCCGCCCGCGCGGCCGCTAAATGAATGGCAACCGCCGGATCAAGTCCTGCCCTGCGTTGAAAAGCCGTTTTCTCTCCGGCCGATTGCGACATTGTATCCCCCGATCTCTCCCTGCACAGTATGACGTCCGCCCCATCAGAAACTGTGCGCACGCCGCCTGAAAAACGGCTCCCATTTCGCCGCACAGTTTGGGCCAGTAGCACCGTCTTATGGGTTAGATAGTTTCTGTCCGAAAAGTAGCGGACCGGGCTCCGTGCGCAGCCCCCGGCAAATTCGCGGCGTGGGAGCCGCTCCTGCTGGGTTTTCGGACAAGAACTAGATAAACGGTACCACATTCCTGGCGTCCTGAGATTGAATGGAATAGAAGGGAGGCGATCGAGATCACGATCCACTGAGCTGCAGTCGTAGTCCCAAGTGAATTCCAGTACAAATACCCAGCCAAAGGAGAAAGATCATGTCTGCTGAAGAGAACAAAACCATCGTGCGCAAGTATCGCGAGGCGCACAACCAGAACCAACTCGACGCGCTGGACGCGATCGTGGCACCGGATGTGATCAGCCACGCGGCCCTGCCCGGACTGCCGCCCGGCCTGGCCGGAGGGAAAATGGCCCATCAGATTTTTCTGGGCTCGTTCTCTGACCTGCAAACCGCCACCGAGGATTTGATCGCCGAGGGCGACAAAGTCGTGGAACGTTACCTGACGCGCGGCACGCACACCGGCGACTTTATGGGCGCGCCGCCGACCGGCAAGACGTTCGCGGCCGAGACGATGGTGATCTACCGCCTGGCCAACGGCAGGATCGTGGAGACGTGGGGGTTGAATGACGTGCAAGCGGTGATGCTGCAGTTGGGCCTGATGCCTGCGCCGGGACAACCAGCCAACTAAACCGCCGATCGGCTGAAGCGAAATCGCAGGTGCACACCCGAAAGACCTGACGGGTTTTGAAAACCCGTCAGGTCTCTTCGCTGTATAATAAGCGGGGTTAGCCTGAATCTGAAAATTGATCTATGCAACCACAATACGAGTGGGATGAGGACAAAGCGAGAACCAACTTGCGCAAACATCAGGTCAGCATCGCGCACTCTGAAAGACGAGGATATGCGGCCTGAGTATGATTTCACGGGCGCTGTGCGCGGGCGGCACTATCGCCCTATGAACGAAGGCTATACGGTGAAAATCAAGAAAGCAGACGGCACCACCGTCGTCGAACACTACACCTTGGCTGAAGGCACGGTGTTGCTGCAACCTGATGTTCGTGAATACTTTCCTGACTCGGAATCGGTCAATGCCGCGCTGCGATCATTGATCGCGTTGATGGCTGAGCTGCCCGCTTCGCGTAAGCGCAAGCCAGCCGCCAAGAAACGCGGCGGTTAAAGCTGTGACACGCAGCGGGGCAAGCGTTTGGCTTGCCCCGTTTTTTGTGCGCGTCTGTTCCTATCTTTTACTGCGCGCTGTCCGTGTCGACTTGGGTAACGGTGGACGGGTGTCATGTCCGCCGCGATAACTGGGCACTTCAATTGGGTACACCAGGCAACGTGTCATATCCTGAACCCGAGTACGAATCCGAGGCTCAAGCTCATCCGTCGAAACCGACATGGTCATCACGGTGGGCAAACGCGAGACATAGCGGTGATTCAGGATTTGATAGAGCTTCTCGCGCGCCCAGGGAGTCGACGACTCCGTACCGAGATCATCTAACACCAATAACGGGGTCGTGCGTACTTCTTCAAACCGCTGGTCAAAAGAAACACGGGAGTCGGGGCTAAAAGCCGCCCGTAAATGATCGAGTAAGTCTGGCACGACCACAAACATGGCTGGATAGCCGCGCTCGGCTTGATAATTTGCGATCGCTGCTGCCAGATGCGTTTTTCCAACGCCGTGATCGCCGTTGAACACCAGCCAATCTTGTGGTTGCTGCGCGAAATCTCTGGCGTTACGCAAAGCTTCTTTCAGGTTGGCCTGTTGGTCCCGCGTCAACTCTCCACGCACTTCGAAGTTGTCGAATCGCTTATCATGATAAAGTGCCAGAGTGCTCATTGAACTCTGGCCTTGTTCAATGGCACTGCGTCGGTAGTCAGGCGCCATGATCCGCAGTTTTCGGACCAAATCGAGATCGTTCAGGCGCGAACGCAGGCGCGGATCGAGATCGTCCAGGTCGAGGTTGGTCGTAATCACCGTCGGGCGTTTGTGAACGTAGCGCGTGTTGAAGATTTGATACAACTTTTCTTCAGCCCACGGTGTAGCATTCTGAGTGCCCAGATCGTCAAGCACAAGAATTGCCGCATCGCGCACTTCGTTGAAGCGCTCGTCGTAGGTCTCTTCGGCGTTTGGGTTGTACGCGCCGCGCAGGTAGTCGAGCAGATCCGGCACGTTGACAAACAACACGGGGATGCCTTTGTTCAGGCAGGCATTCGCTACAGCCGCTGCCAAATGAGTCTTGCCGCAACCGTAGCCGCCTTGCAGTAACAGCCAGCCGCGCGGCTCTTCGATGAAGCGGCGCACGCCCTCGACCGTCATGCGCAGCGAATGCTTCTGCTCAATCGTAACGGCGTGTCCCTCTGGCTCGAAATCATTCAGCGTCATCTCACGCAATGGGCCGAGTTCATGCCACAGTTTCTGCGCCGTCGTTTGATTGGTCTGGCTCTGACGGTGCGGGCACGGTACCAGCTTGCCGAACATCGGGTGCCCTACCGGCACATCGGCGCTGATCCAGCCGAGACCGCCGCAGATTTCGCAATCAGTGACGGCGCTATCCGGATTTTTCGCGGCTTTGCCTTTCGGCATATCGCTGTTTGTCGGCGGCAAAATCTCGCCCAGTCGTTTCACGTTTGGCTCCACGTGCCTTGTTGTCCAGAATCTTCTTCACATACGCCCACGATCGGGCATTCTGCTTCACCGCTTCGGCGAAGGCATACTCAATCCACTGCGGTGGAAATTCTTTGGCGGCGTCTTCCAGCTGCTCGACGATCAGCGGTGTCAATGCGCCGATGTTCTGCTCATACAACACGAAGATGTTGGGCCGCCCGACGATCTGCGGGATCGATTCGATCTTCTCCCCGCGTTTGATCGCGGCGGCCGCCGCCTGCCCCAACTCCGAATTGGGGAAGAGATACTGCAAACCCGATCGATCCAACGCGCCCACCAGCGATCCGCGCCGGATGGCCTGCATGACACCGGCCGCAATCTCCTCTTGCACATCGCTCAGCGCCGGATCATGCAGCAGCTCTGCCGAGGTCGTCCAGCGCACCAGCCCGCTCTTCTGCCAGCACAGGCGAAAGCAGGCGACCGTGACCTTCAACTCCAACAGATCGTCGATCAGCGGCAGCAGGCCGGTATAGAACATCTCCGGCAGCGCCGACATTTTCAGTTCTCCATCCGGGAAGCCGCTGAAGGTTTTCATCACAGCGCCACGTCGCGCTTCAACGCATTTCTAAACTGCGTCAGGTTGCGCTGGAAGAACAACTCCACGGTTCCCGTCGGGCCGTTGCGGTGCTTGGCGATGATCAGCTCCGCCACGTTCTTGCGCTCCGAGGCTTCGTCGTACACATCGTCGCGATAGATGAACATCACGATGTCCGCGTCCTGCTCGATGCTGCCGCTTTCTCGCAGGTCGCTGAGGATCGGGCGCTTGTCACTGCGCTGCTCCACGGCGCGGCTCAGCTGCGAGGCCACGAGCACCGGCACGCCCAGCTCCCGCGCCAGCGCTTTCAGCGAGCGCGACAGGTAACTGATTTCCTGCACGCGATTCTCCGTTCGACTGTCGCCCGTCATCAATTGCAGATAGTCGATGATGATCAGATCAAGTCCGAATTCGGCATACAGGCGGCGGGCCTTGGTGCGCAGCTGCAGGGCGCTGATGCTGGGCGTGTCGTCCATGTAGATGGCCGCGTCGCTCAGCGCATTAGTGGCCTGTACGAACAGACCCCACTCGTCATCGCGCAGATCGCCCAGGCGCAGGCGCTGGCTGTCGATGCCGGTCTCGCCGCTGACCAGGCGCTGTACGATCTGCTCGTTGGACATTTCCAGCGAGAAGATCGCGACCCGCTGGTGGAACTTGCGCGCGGCATTCAGAGCGATGGTGAGCATCAGCGAGGTCTTGCCCACGCCGGGCCGCGCGGCGACGATGAGCAAATCCGATCGCTGCAAGCCGCCCAACAACTTGTCCAGATCGAGGAAGCCCGTCGGGATGCCCAGCGGCTCGCCGCGATGTTCGTACAGGTACTCGATGTGATCGAAGTAGTTGCGGATGGCCTCGCTGATGGGCAGCATGTCGCGCGAGACGCGCCGCTGGCTGACGCCAAACAGCGCCTGCTCGGCCGAGTCGATCGTCTGGTCGATGTCGTCCGCTTCTTCGTAGGCCAGCTGCGCGATGTCGCTGGCCGCGCCCAGCAGCCGCCGCCGCAGCGCGGCGCGCTCCACGATGTGGCCGTAACCTTCGGCGTGGATGGCGGTCGGGACGACGTTGATGAGGTGCGAGATGTAGGCTGGGCCGCCCAGCTCGTCGAGCTGGTTGCGCGCTGCCAGCTCGCGCGTGATGGTGACAAAGTCGATCGGCTCACGGCGCTCGTGCAGCGCGAGGCAGGCCGACCACACCCACTGGTTCTTGACGATGTAGAAGTCGTCGGTCTTGAGGAAGGAACTGACCCGGTAAATGGCCTCGGGATCGATCAGCACCGATCCCAGCACGGCTTCTTCCGCCTCGATGGAGTGCGGCGGCATGCGATCAATGATTGGTCCGGTAGTCATAGGAACCCTTCAGAGACTGATAGCCCCCGCCATTCTATCACGAATGGCAGGGGCAGTGAACGGTTGAGGGTAAACGAGCGAGCGAGCCGGAGAGAACCGCTTATTTCTCCTCGCCAAAATCGTCCAGGTTCAGGCCGTCGATCAAATCCCTGAAGGGCGAGCTTTTCAGTTTGTCGTCGTTGACGCCTTCGCTCATGTCTTCTTCCGGCGTGATGGCGGCCTTGTCCATCACCGCTTCGTTGACGTAGACGGGCACTTTGGCGCGCACCGCCAGCGCCAGCGCGTCGCTGGGCCGCGAGTCCACTTCCATGCGGCGGCCATTCACGTCGAGGACCACCTGGGCGTAGAAGACTTCATTGTGCAGATCGTTGATCAACACGGATTTGATCTTGGCGCCCAACTGCTGGATGACGGACTTTAGCAGATCATGCGTGAAGGGCCGGGCCACTTCAACGCCCTGCAGCTCGATTGTGATCGCGTCGGCCTCGCAGGCGCCAATCCAGATTGGCAGGTAGCGATCGGATCCGGAGTCCTTCAAAATCACGACGCGATGCTGCGACATCAAACTCACACGAATGCTGTCAATGGTAACTTCAATCATACCCGGACGCCTCCCCACTCATCCACGGCAGTGTGGTGAAAATATTATACCACACGCAGTTGGCCGCGCCCACGCGGCGCCAGCAGGATACGCGCCTCAAATCCGACGTAAACCGTTTGAGCCGTGGTATAATCCGCGCGAAACGGAATTCTAACCGAATTTTCACCGCGCAGTGCACGAGGCGAAGCACGTGGCAACAGGGTTAATTCAGCTGGGCAACTGGTTGTTGCTGATTGGAGCTGTGCTGTTTATCGTGGCTGCCTTCAAGGCGGTGTGGGCGGGCCGGCAGTTGCGCAGCGCGGCTTATTATGCCGTCAGACAAGAGGCGCTGAGCCGTGTCCGGCGCTGGGCCTTCCTGGCGGTGATAGCATTTCTGGCAACCAGCGGTCTGGCGATCTATCTATCCAATCTGCCGCCGCCCGCATCTGTTGCCAGCGCTCCGACGCCCACACCGGTCGTCATCGCCGTGCCCAGCCGCTTGCTGCCCACGGCGACCTTCACCCCCAGCCCCACCAGCGCGCCCAGCCAGACACCCATTCCAGCTTTCACAGCAACGCCCACGTTATCGCCCACGGCCACTCTGTCGCCCGATGTGCCGGCAATTTTGCAGACGCCGGTGCCGTCGGCAGTGCCGGCGTCACCCAGTGCCAAACTCGCTTTTACCACTCTGGCGTCGGTCGTTGACAATAAGGGCGCACCGGCTGATCCGGGATTAGCCTTTCCCGGCGGCACGCGTCGTGTGCGGCTGTTCTTCCGGGCAACCAACGTTAACAATGGCGCGGTGTGGAGTGTGTTGTGCTACCAAGGGAATCAGCTCGTGGATAGCTACGTCGGTCTATGGGCCTGGGGATCACGCGCGCAGACGGCGCGCGCCTTTTGCAGCATCGATGGCTCGCCGGGCCCCTACACCGTGGCCGCTTACCTGGGACCCAACCAGCAGTTTGAGGTCAACTTCGAACTGCTGCCGGCCGCGCCCACTCTGGCTCCAACCGCTGCCCCGTAACGCGTCCCGGGCTGCACAATCAGCTTACGCTTGGGCCTCAAGTGGCAGCCACACCGTCATGGTAGTACCGCTGCCGATTTCGCTGTGGACCTCGATCCGCCCCGCATGCGCCTGCACGATCCAATACGCGATGGACAACCCCAGGCCGGTGCCGCTGCCCGATCGGCCATTGCCGCCCGGCGAGGCCGAACGCGTGCGTGATTTCTCCACCCGATAGAACCGCTCGAAGATCAGCGGCACGCCATTGGGACCGGGCTGCAAATGCTCGGGCGGAACGCCCGGCCCAGTATCACTCACATCCAGCCGCGCCGATCCATTCTCACGCGCCACCCGCACCTTGACCTCGCCGCCGCTCGGTGTGTACTTGATGGCGTTATCGATCAGGTTCAGCAGCAACTGCCGCAGACGATCCGGATCGCCGTCCACGCACAGCGGCTCACGCGCTTCCGCTTGCAGCGAGACCTTCACGCCGCCTGTGATCACCTGCACCTGCCGGACGACTTCGCCCGCCAGTTGATCGATCGCGATCGGTTCACGGCGGATTGGCAGACCGGCATCGGCCTGAGCCAGCAGCAGCAGATCGCCCACCAACCGGATCATCCGATCGGTTTCGGCGCGAACCGCGTCGATCGAGGCTTGATCCGCGCCGCCCATGCGCTGCAGCAGATCAACGTTGCCGCGAATCGTCGTCAAAGGCGTGCGCAGCTCGTGCGAGATATCCGCGGTGAAGCGCTGCTGCGATTTGAACATGCCTTCCAGGCGATCGAGCATCACATTGAACGTCTCGGTCAGGCGGCCCACTTCGTCGGGCGGGCCGGGCTTGGTGATGCGCCGCTGCAGGTCGCCGCCCCGTGCTATTTCAGAGGCCGTCTGCGTAATACGATCGATCGGTTCCAGCGCCTTGCGCGCCAGGAACGCGCCCACAAAGGCGGCCGCCAACACCCCGATCGCCCCGCCCACCACCATCAAGGTGCTCAGCTGCCGCAGTGATTGTTGAATTTCGTGCAGCGGCGCCGCGATCTGCAAAAATCCCACGCGCTGATCGCCCTGTTCGGTGGTGACGGCAATCGGCACGGTCAGTACCCGCGCCGCGGCGTTGTCAATCGACACGTCTCGCACCAGCGTCTGGTTTCCCTCCACCAGAGACAAACCTTCCACGTCAAAGGCACGCGAAAACGGCCCGATGTTCTGCGATTTCTGCACGACGTTGTGCGCGACATCGAGGATGACGACGCCCACCCCGGGGGCGCGGAATAAATCCAGATCGGGCGGCACATCCACTTGCAGGATATTGGAGAAAGCGCGCACCTTGCTGGCGCTCAGAATTTGGTCGGCGGTGGAACTGAGCTGCGCGTCAATGCTGGCGTGCACATTGCGCACCAGCGACGCATAGATGCCGCCGCCCAGCCCGAGGAGCATCACGGCCAGCACAGCAGAATACCAGAGGGTTAAGCGCAAACGAATGGACATGAAACCTGACGCGCAAAATGTGCACCGTGTTCAGTGACCAGCGCCGTCCTAATCATGCCGCAGGTTGGTTAAGAGAGGATGAAATCAGCATGAGAGTCTCTTGGCCAAACAAAACGTCCTGTCGGAGCACTCTCCAACAGGACGGGGAAACAGCCAGCGACACGTCAGCGCACGATCACTCACTCTTCTCGCAACGCGTACCCGTAGCCGCGCACCGTCTGCAGCAACCGCGGCTCGTTACTGGCCTCCAATTTTTGCCGCAGGTAGCGCACATACACTTCGATGATATTGCTCTCGCCGCCGAAGTCATACCCCCAGATGCGATCGTAGATCGTCTCGCGCGTCAGCACCTGGCGCGGGTGGCGCATGAACAACTCCAGCAGATCGAACTCTTTGGCCGTCAGATCGATCTTGCGGCTGCCGCGCCAGACTTCGCGCGTGCCGGTATTCATCACCAGATCGGCCACCTTCAAAGTCTCGCCGGCTTCTTCCGCCGTCGGTTTCGCGCGCCGCAGCAGCGCGCGCACGCGGGCCACCAACTCGTCGAACGAGAACGGCTTTACCACATAATCGTCGGCGCCGGCATCCAACCCCTGCACGCGATCGGCAATCGCATCTTTTGCGGTCAGCATGAGAACGGGTGTGTTGCCCGCCGCCCGGATGCGCTTGCACACTTCCAGCCCGTCCATACCCGGCAGCATCCAATCCAGAATCACCAGATCGGGCGGATCGTCGCGCACGGCCGCCAGCCCGGCCGTTCCATCGTACGCCACACTGACCTTGTAGCCTTCAAATGTCAGGCCGCGGTACAGCGTGCCGGAAATACCTTCGTCGTCTTCGATGACTAAAATTTTGTCGGCCATGGCCTTATTATAGAACGACTCGCGAAAAACGTAAAAACGGGTCAAGCCGGCTGTTTCAGCCAGCGCAGCACCTGCTCAACCATCCGCATCCGGTTCGGCTTGGTGACTTCCCACACCGTGACATTGGGCAGCGACTTCAACGCCATGAGCCATGGTTGATCAGTCAGCATCGCCGTGGCCAGCACGATCTTGGATCCGCTGACCGCATTCAACACGGCGCTTTGAAACTGCGAGGAGAACAACTCCATCTTGCCGATTTCATCGATGATCACGATCGGGTGATGCGCCACCGCCGATCGGATGGCGCTCGCCCCCAGCTGATCGATCGCCTCTACCTTCACGCCGTAGCGGCCCACTTGTGAGCGGCTTTTGAAATCGACATGCGCGATCACGGCGGATTGGCCGTCGAGTGTGATTAAGCGAAAGCCTTTGCGGCCACCCGGCCCCAGGATTTCCTCCGTGTAAAAGCCGCCCGCCCGATCACCCAACTGCGCAATCACGGCTTTGATAATGGTGGTCTTGCCGATGCCTGGCCGCCCGGTAAGGATGAGTGTCTGGCCCATGGTGGTTGAACGCCTGTCCCGATCGTTTGTGGCTGCCTCAGTATAGCACAGGTAATCCGCGCAAGTGTTTTCTCAGTCTGCCGCAATCGGGTGTATACTCCAATCGACCGCTTGCAGCTATGAGCCCCGGTACAGAATACTTTGCTTGAGGAGATCTCAGCATGGAGCTTCGTCTGCCTACTCCGCACGCCTTTATCGTTAACTCGACTCTGTCACGCGATGTCGCGCAGCAGCAGGCCGTCGACAAGCGGATCAGCATCGTCGCCGGCGGCTTAAGCGGATTGTTCTCTCGCCCCAAGCCGGAAGAAGTTGATCTGGCGTATGCCGAATTTCGCTACGAAGCGTTCTGGCACGTCGTCGTCACCGTGCGCTCGATATTCGAGCGCAACAAGACTTACACCGTCCCGGTGGCCGGCGTGGAAGTGCGTAAAGTCACCCTGTTGGGGCAGGAATTTGAAGTGGTGACGCCGCAATCCCAGCAGCCGCAGCAGTCATCGCCGGCCGGGTTTTTGCAGCAGATCGGGCAGCAGATTGGCCTGGCGGGCAATGTCACACGCATCTTTAGTGTGCCGGGCATCGAGTATTGCGTCGACGAGAATCGGCAGGAACGATTTCTGGATACCGCAGCGGGCCAGGCGGTGCAGAACGGGGCTGACTACGTCAGGAAAGACAAAACCGAGTTGACGGACCTGGCGGTATTGTCGGCCGACGGTGCCGTGGTCACGGTTCCGCACATGTCGGCGTCCAGGGTGCTGCGCACCCTGCTGGCAACGATGGTCAATCCGATTCAGGCCGACAAGGTGTTGGAAGAAAGCACGACTGTCGAAACGTGCGACCTGTACTTCCGGCCGGTCTATGCTTTTGAGTTTGCGTGGCGCCCCAAAAACAAGACGGCCGTCGCCGAGATCGATGGGGTGACCGGGGCTATGATCAATGGCAAGGTTATTCGCACGGGCGGGGCCATGCTGGCGCCGGAATCTCTGTTCGACATCCAGGCCGATAACATCGCTTCATTGTTCCCGTCCACCATCAGCAGCGTGCAGCTGGTCAACTAGACGCCCGTGACGCTGCCAGGCCGGGGCCGGCAGCGAAGTTCCCGCGGGAAGTCACCGCGGGCCGCTGATATTTCACTGTTCAGGATCAGGTCATGACCAAAAGTCTTTGCTTGACAAGCCTAGTTCTCGCGTTCATGTTGGGAGCCTGTGCGCCGACGACGATGCCGGCGCCGAATGCCACCCGCGGCCCATCCCCCCTGTCTTCGCCGCTTGAGGAACAAGCCGCTTCAGCGGAAATATCCGTCAGCTATCATCGCAGCGGCGGTTTTTCCGGAGCGGACGACACGTGGACCATAGCGGCAGATGGCGCCGTGTCACATCAAGGTCAGACGCCGAGAACGCCAGAGCAGCTGACCGCGGCGCAAATGGCTGAACTGGCGGCAGCGATACGCGCCGCAGACTTCATGTCGCTGGAAGATTCCTATGTGCCCCAAGAGACCTGTTGCGATCGTTATCTGTATGAAATCACGGTGACGATCGGCGGACATTCCCAGACCGTGCGCACCATCGACGCTTCACCGACCGCGCCTGCCGGGCTGACGCGCCTGGTCGACACCCTTAATCGATTGGTGGCTACGCCCTCCCCCGCTGCCAGTTAGCCTGCTTCGCCTGTAAATCCAGGTGGCCCGTTCCATTTAATTCAATTCTGTGCAATTTTGCACACTCAGATCAAACCAAAAATTTGACAGGACAGGAGCGCAGTGGTAACATCTCGCCCCGTAGGACGCGGCAGTTGTTTCAGAGCGGCGAAGGCGCGGCATCAGACCAGCAGTCGTCGTGAAGGACGCTCTGCCCTACAGAAACTTCGTGGGGACGAAAGGAGTCCATTTTCATGAACGAGCGTATCACGGGCACGGTGAAGTGGTTCAGCCGGACGAAGGGCTACGGGTTCATCACCCAGCCCAACGGGCCGGATGTGTTTGTCCACTACTCGGCCATTCAAGGCGAAGGTTTCCGCAACCTTGATGAAGGCCAGCAGGTGGAATTCACCGTGCAACAGGGCCCCAAGGGCCTGCAGGCCGCCGACGTCCGACCGCTGTAGCATAAACTTAGGCGTCAATCTGGACACACCCCGATCGGCATCGATCGGGGTGTGTTGTTTTCTGAGCCCGGTTGTCGATTGTGTTCCTAAGCAGTACAATGATCCTGGTAGTCATACGACGAATGGAGAACGGCTCATGGAAGACGTCATTATCTTGGGCTCGGGCTGTGCCGGCCTGACGGCCGCCATCTATACGGCGCGCGCCAGCTTGAATCCCCTGGTGATCACCGGCAATGAATTTGGCGGGCAAATCGCCACCACGACCGAGGTTGAGAATTACCCCGGCTTTCCCCGGGGTTTACAGGGTCCCGAATTGACCGAGCAGATGAAGCTGCAGGCCGAGCGCTTCGGCACGCGTCTGGAATACGATGAAGTGATCGAGCTCGATCTCAAGCGCAAGCCCATTGTGCTGAAGACTCACACCACGACCTACGAGACGAAAGCGCTAATCATCGCCACCGGCGCCAGCCCGCGCAAGCTCGGCGTGCCGGGCGAGCAGGAATTGACGGGGCGAGGTGTGAGCTACTGCGCGACCTGCGACGGGTTCTTCTTTCGGGGCAAGGAAATCATGGTGGTGGGCGGCGGCGACAGCGCCTTGCAAGAAAGCTTATTCCTGACCAAGTTCGGCAGTCACGTCACGGTGGTGCATCGCCGCGATCAGCTGCGGGCCGGTCCGGCCCTGGCCGAGAAAGTGCAGCGCAATGAGAAGATCAGTTTCCTCTGGAACAAAGTGGTGACCCGGATCACCGGCGCTGGCTCACTTCAGCAGGTCACTCTGAAGGACACCCGCACCGGGGAAACGAGCGAAGCCCGCGTCGATGGCCTGTTTGTGTACATTGGTCACCTGCCCAATACCGCCCTGTTCAAGGGGCAGCTGGCAATGGACCACGAAGATTATCTAATTGTCGATCCTTATCTGCATACCACTGTGCCTGGCGTATTTGCCGCCGGCGAGGTGCACGACAAGCGTTTTCGGCAAGCCATTGTGTCGGCGGGATTCGGCTGCATGGCAGCCCTTGAAACCGAGAAATATCTGGCGAGTCTTGAATAAACCGGAAACAGGATGGCGGCGCTGAGCCATCCCGTCTTTGATCATGCCTTACCTCGATCTCCACGGCGAACGAGCCTACTACGCCGTCCAGCGCAATCAAGCGGATGGGGCGCCGGTGCTGCTGATTCACGGCGCGGGCGAAAACCACCTGGTCTGGCCGATCGGTCTGCGGCGGCTGCCGGGAACGATCGTGTACGCCCTCGATCTGCCGGGGCACGGGAAATCGACGGGAACGGGACGCAGCACAATCGCGGACTATGCCGAATGGCTGAGGTTATTCCTCGCGGCGCTGCAGGTGCCGGCGGCCGTCTTGATTGGTCATTCGATGGGCGGAGCGATCGCCCAACAGCTGGCACTCACTTATCCCGACCGGGCAGCGGCGCTGGTATTGGTCGCGACCGGCGCAAAACTGCGCGTGGCGCCGCAGCTGCTGGAACAGGCGCAGCATGACTTCCCGGCAGCCGTCGCGCTCGTCAGCCAGTGGGAGTGGGGACCGTCCGCGGATGAGGGGCTCAAGCAGCTGGGTCAGCAGCAGTTGCTGGCCAACACTCCCGCCGTGATGCTCGACGATTATCGCGCCTGTGATGCGTTTGATGTGCGGGACAGGTTGCAGACGATCAGGGCGCCAACGCTGATCGTCGCCGGTGAAGTCGATCGCCTGACGCCGCTGAAACACGCCACCTTCATGGCCGAGCAAATTCCTCAGGCGCGCTTGAGCGTGATGCCGGAAGCAGGCCACATGGTCATGCTGGAAGCGGCGGACAGGGTGACGCAGGTGATCGCCGACTTCCTGCGCGCCAACGGGATCGTTTGAGAGCTACCTCTCCCCAAGAATGCGCTCCAGAATGGGGCGCATTCTTTGCGCTGCCCGCGCGCGATGGCTAATCAGATTCTTGGCGTTCTCGGGCAATTCAGCCATCGTCAGGCCAGATTCAGGCATATAGAATACCGGATCAAAACCAAAGCCATTAGAGCCCCGTGCTTCTGTGGCGATCTGCCCTTCGCACGTGCCCGTCGTGATCTCTGCTCGGCCATCGGGCCGGGCCAGCGCGATCACGCATTGGAAGCGCGCGTTGCGTTCACCGGTAGGGATGTTCTGCATTTCCGCCAGCAGCTGCCGGATGCGTGCCGGACTATCGGGTGCATAACGAGCCGAATGAACACCCGGCCGCCCGCCAAGCGCATCGACTTCCAAACCCGAATCATCTGCCAGGGTTAGCAGCCCGCTGAGTGCCGCGTACTCACGCGCTTTGAGCAGCGCGTTTTCCTCATAAGTGTCCCCTGTCTCGGCTACTTCCTGAACAATGCCAACTTCAGACAGGCTGATCAGTTCGTAAGCCAGGCCGTTCAGCAAATGTTGATATTCTCCAACCTTGCCGGGATTAGTGGTTGCGATGAGTAAACGCATTGGCAACTCCTGAATATTTTCACCTGACTTTAGCAAGAAATGATCGTTCTGACAAGGCCATTCACGTTTTTATGAGCAAAACATGATTTATGTATACACTTTATCCGCTGACGTGTGCTACTTGACATTAAGCAGAGTATATGATAGAATTTCACTATCATTTTACCAATCTTTACCCGAAATTTGCGGATCGTAGTTGGGGTGTATCGTCGAACGGAAGCGTCAACGCAGAGCAACATCCGCTGACGAATGTGCTAAAGTACAACGTCTCCCTACTCCTTAAGCCGGAAGTGGGGGCCACGCTGGGTTTGGAGGTTGACGAAGTCCACCAAACTCTGGGTGACCTGAAAGTCGACTACGTCCGCGGCCAACTCCGGCTGACTCGAACCAACCGCGGTGTCCTGGCCAAGGGACAATTCTCCACCAAGCTTCAATCTGAATGTGTGCGCTGCCTTGATCCATTCCCTCTGGCGCTGAGTGTGCCGATGGAAGAGATGTTTGCCTTTTCGGCCGCGGCTGATCCCATCTACTTCATCGACGAAGGCTGGCTGGATCTGCGGCAGCCGCTGCGCGAGCAGATCTTGCTCGCCCTACCCATGCATTCCTTGTGCCGGCCCGATTGCCGCGGCCTGTGCAGCAATTGCGGCCACAATTTGAATGAAGGTCCATGCAACTGCAGCACCGAAGAAATCGATCCTCGTCTGGCGGACTTGAAAAAGCTACTGTAGTGGCGGAGGCGCACGCATGGCACACCAAAACACTGACAAGGCAATGGAACTTCTGCTGGTGGAGTTGATGGAAAAAGCCGAGGGGCAAGGCTACCTGCTGACGGATGAAATCCTGGAAGCCATCCCCAATGGATCCGAGCTAACCGATCGGCTGGAAGAAATCGTGCTGCATTTTCAAGATGCCGGGATCGACGTGTATGATGCCAAGGCCGCGCCCGACGATCAGGCCATGTTTGATGATTTCGACGCGGACTTTGAAGAAGACGAGGACGGGCTGGAATTCCTGCTGGGCGATGACGACGACATGGATATGGCCATGGTGGGCAGCGATGACACGGTGGGCCTGTATCTCAAGGAAATGACGCGGGTGCCGCTGTTATCCTGCGCCGAAGAGGTGCGCATCGCCAAGCAAATTGTGCGCGGACGCGCGGCCTTGAAGCAGCTCAGCCAGACGGTGAAAAATCGCCAGCGCTGCGAGCGGCTGCAGAGCCAGGTCGAACAGGGCCTGGTGGCCCGCGAACATCTCATCAAGGCGAACACCCGCCTGGTGGTCAGCATTGCCAAGCGCTACATGGGCCAGGGCGTGCCCTTCCTCGATTTGATTCAGGAAGGCAACCTCGGGCTGATGAAAGCCGTGGAGAAGTATGACTACACGCGGGGTTTTCGCTTCAGCACCTATGCCACGTGGTGGATCCGCCAGACGATCACGCGCGCCATTGCGGATCAGGCCCGCACCATCCGCCTGCCCGTCTACATGAGCGATCGGCTGCGCCGCCTGTATCAAGTCGCGCGCCAGATCGAGCAGACCAACGGCCAGCAAGCCACCGCTGAAGAAATCGCCGACGAGCTCAACGTCGACGCGCGCAAAGTGCAGTGGATGCTGAAAGCCTCGTGGCAGCCGTTGTCGCTGGAACAGCCGGTCGGCGAAGAGGAAGACAACGAACTGGCCTCGTTCATCGAAGACGACACCACCCCTTCGCCAGCACAGGTCGCCTACAACAACATGCTGCGCGAGAAAGTCGAAGAAGTGCTGAGCACGCTCAGCCCGCGCGAGGCCAACATTCTGCGGCTGCGCTTCGGCCTGGTCAACGGACGGGCCTATACCCTTAAGGAAGTGGGCCAGAAGTTTGGCCTGACGCGCGAGCGCATCCGCCAGATCGAGAGCCAGGCGCTGCGCCGCCTGCGCCATCCGTGCCGCTCGCGCCAGCTCCGCGACTATCTGAGTTGAGGTATAATCAGCGCATGAAACGCCACGCGATGTCCATGTGCAGCAACCGGTGTTCAGCGAGAAGCGGGGCTTCTCGCTGAGGTTACTGCGTCGCGCCGTAACCCTTAACCGCCAGCCTCGCGCTGGCGGTTTTGTTTTATCCGCTGCGGTTACCTATGGTACAATCGCGGCGAGTTCAGGAGAAATCAGCATGCCGGAAAATATTCTCGTTTGTGTCGCCTGGCCCTACGCCAACGCCGAGATTCACGTGGGCAACATCGTGGGATCGCACTTGCCCGCCGATATTTTTGCGCGCTATCAGCGCCTGCGCGGCCAGCGCGTGCTGATGGTGTCCGGCACCGATTCGCACGGCACGCCGGTCACCGTGCGCGCCGACGCCGAGCACACCACGCCGCTGGCCGTGTACGAGCGCTTCCACGAGCATTTCCTCGAATTGTTCGTGAAGTTGGGCATCTCTTACGATCTGTTCACCAGCACGCACACCGAGAATCATTTCAAAGTCTCGCAGGACATGTTCCTGGCGCTGCTGCATAACGGCTATGTGTATCGCGAGCAGCAGCAGATGCTGTATTCTGAAACCGAGAAGCGCTTCCTGCCCGATCGGTATGTGGAAGGCGAATGCTACATCTGCCATTATGCCGACGCCCGCGGCGATCAGTGTGATAACTGCGGCAACGTGCTCGACGCCGTGCAGCTGATCAACCCGCGCTCCAAGATCGACGGATCGCGCCCCGTCGTGCGCGAAACCGAGCACTACTTTCTCGACTACGGCCAGCTCGCTCCGGCGATTCAAGATTATCTGAGCCGGGGCAAAGAGTTCTGGCGATCGAATGTGCTGTCGTTCACGCGCAACATCGTCGCCGAATTGCGCGGGCGCCCCATTACGCGTGATCTCGACTGGGGTATCCCGGTGCCGATCGAAGGCTGGGAGGGCAAGTGCCTGTACGTGTGGTATGAAGCGGTCATTGGTTATCTCTCGGCCTCGATCGAGTGGGCGGCGCATCAAGCCGCGCACAACAACGGCCAGCCTGAGGCCTGGAAGCGCTGGTGGTACGAGCCTGAAGCGCGCACCTACTATTTCATCGGCAAGGACAACATTCCGTTCCATACGGTGTTTTGGCCCGGGCAGCTGCTGGGAGCGGGCAAGTTATACGCCGGCCCAGACGATGAAGCGCTGAACCTGCCCTATGATGTGCCCGCCAACGAATTCATGAACATGGAAGGCAAGAAGATCTCCGGCTCGCGCAACTGGGGCGTGTGGGGACTGGACTACCTGACCCGCTATGACCCCGACCCTCTGCGCTATTACCTGACGGTGCAGATGCCGGAAAGCAAAGACACCGATTGGAGTTGGAGCGACTACTGGCGGCGCAACAACGATGAGCTGGTGGCGACGTGGGGCAATCTGGTCAATCGCAGCTTGTCGTTCACGGCCAAACACTTCGATGGCGAAGTGCCCCAGCCCGGCCCGCTGGACGAGGCTGATACGCAGTTGCTGGCGCAGATCGATCAAGCGTTTGAGCCGATCGGAGAACAAATCAACCTGTGCAAGTTCAAGGCGGCGCTGGGCGACAGCATGGCGCTCGCGCGCGACGTCAACAAGTACGTCGACGAAAAAGCGCCGTGGTTCTCCATCAAGACCGATCGGGAGCGCACGGCGACGACGCTGTATGTGACGCTCCGCGCCATCGATTCGTTGAAGGTCTTGTTCGCGCCGTTCCTGCCGTTCACGTGCCAGCGGCTGCACACGATGCTGGGCTACAATGGCGATCTGTTTGGCACGCAAATCATCAACGCCTATCAGGAGAGCACGCTGGCCCATCGCGGCCTGACGTATGACGCCTCGTCCATCGACGTGCGCTGGCAGCCCAGCGCGCTGCCGGTCGGGCAGAAGTTCGGGACGGTAGCGCCGCTTTTCAGGAAACTTGACGAGAAGATCATTGAGGAAGAACGCGCGCGCCTGGGCAAGTAGTCCCTTCACCGGCTGCTCTCCAACGTCGAGGCTTCAATCTATAACACGGTTGAAGCCTCGATTTGTACATTCCAACCAATTTCCACAAAATACATACCAACTTGGTAGTATCTCAATCGCATTGAGAACGGTTTAACTGGTGCGGGGTGTAGCGTCTTTCGGCCTGTTACTCCAAATCCTACACCGCTTTGTTCATTGCATCACAATACAATCTGATGGTCCACACTGAGTGTGGCACCGTTTCGTCGCCGGGCAGTCGACTTTGTAACGCTTCAACATTCAGAGATGAATGTGACTGACACGTTGATGCCAATGTCTTTTGCTGCCTTTGCAAGGGGGTGAGGCTTATCACGTAAACCGCATGGCACGCAGCACCGGCAGATTCGAGCAAACAAATCACTTTGACAAAGGAGACTGTTTCATGAAACGCATCGCTGGTCTATTCCTGCTGTTGGCGGTGATCGCCCTGGCATTCATTGCTTTGCGCGCCGCGCCGGCTCAAGCCGGCACCACGCAAACGTACATTGTCCTGTATAAAGCGCAGGCGGTTCCCGCCGACGCGGCCACCGCGATCACTAACGCAGGCGGCGCGCTGGTTTACCGCTACAACGAGATCGGCGTCGCCATCGCGCGCTCGGACAATGCGGCTTTTCGCAGCAACCTCTTGAAAGACACCCGTGTCGAGAACGCTTCATCAACCACAGGCTTTGGCGTTCAACTGAATGAAGAGGTTGAGGTCGTGGATGCGAGCACGTTGACCGCCGCAGGCAGCTGGGGCGACCCCTTGTCCAATCGGCAATGGGATATGGTTCAAATTCATGTTCCCGAAGCATATGCCATCACAGGTGGCAGCCCATCGGTCGTCGTCGGCGACATTGATACGGGCCTCGATTACACCCATCCCGACCTGGCGGCCAATGTCGACTTTGCCAAAAGCGTCTCGTGCGTGGGCGGCGTTCCGAACACAGATCCGGCCGCGTGGATGGATGACAACGGGCACGGCACGCACACGGCAGGCACCATCGCCGCGGCGAAGAATGGCATCGGCATCGTCGGCGTCGCGCCCAACGTCAAGATCGCCGGCATCAAAGCCGGTAATGCCGATGGCTACTTCTTCCCTGAAGCCGTGATCTGCTCGTTCATGTGGGCCGGCTCGCATCACATTGACGTCACCAACAACGACTACTTCGCCGATCCGTGGCTGTTCAACTGCCGCAACGACGCCGAACAGCGCGCCATTTGGAAGGCCGAGCAGCGCGCCATCCGCTATGCCATGAGCCAGGGCGTGGTCGTCGTCGCCGCGCAGGGCAACGAGAATATTGACCTCTCCAAGCGCAACATCGACACCATCAGTCCCGATACGAATCCCAATCCGACGCCGCGTGAAGTCACGAATGCCTGCGTCGTCATCCCGGTCGAGATCTCGGGTGTAATCGGTGTTACCGCCGATGGCGCTAAACTGCAAAAGTCATACTACTCGACCTACGGCGTTGGCGTCGCCCAGGTCACAGCGCCGGGTGGCGACCGCCGCTTCCAGGATCCAGGCGACGGATCGAGAGGGTACGTCCTCTCAACCGTCCCAGGCGGTGGCTACGGTCTGGCCCAGGGCACGTCGATGGCATCTCCCCATGCCGCAGGCGTGGCCGCGCTGATCCTCAGCCAGTACGGCAAGATGCCGCAGGGCGCGGTGGCAGCCATGCTCCAGAACACGGCCGATCCGCTGGCGTGCCCGCCGAATCCGTTCAATCCCGGTCCGCCTTTCAGCTTCCAGGCGACTTGCGTAGGTGGTGAAGGTTACAACGGGTTCTATGGTCATGGACAGGTGAATGCCCTCAGCGCCGTGACACGTAGGCCCTGATATTCACCTCTCGAGTCAAACTTGTTTTCTAGTACAGGGTCGGCAGCGACCGGCCCTGTACCTCAACCCGGACACCTGGAAGCGTGCCCGGCTCGACGCAATGAAGGAGGTGGTCAACAGTTCATGACTTCACCGCGGCGTTCGTCGTCCACAACAATAAGGTCAATTCAGATCTGCCCTAGGGAGGCATACCATGAAGTCCCGCAAGCTTCTGATTTCTGTCGTAGTCCTTGTTCTGCTCGTGAGCATCGTGGCCGTCCTGTCGGTTAGCGCTGCGCCGCTGGCCAAGTCGCCGGCTCCCAAATTCTCGGCAGCGGTGGCATTCGACAAGACGCCCGCCTTGCGTGACCTGGCGCGAAGCGCTGCGCCGCGAGCGGCGCAAAGCGCGGCCTCGGACGAAGAGCCACGCGACATCCGACCCGATCGCGGTCCGGTTGCTAAAGATCGCGGTTTTTCCGGTGACGGAGCCATCCAGGGCACCGGAGCGCTGCGCGCTGCGGCCGCAAGTCCTGCCGCCACGATCGCTGCTCCCTTGCTCACCTTTGAAGGCGTGAGCAACCAGGATAACTTCAACATCTTCGGCTTCCGCGTCAATCCGCCCGATCCGGTCGGCGATGTCGGCCCGAACCATTACGTGGAAATGGTCAACCTGGCCTTCGCCGTCTACGATAAGCAGGGCAACCTGCTGCTGGGGCCGGTGGACACGGGCACACTTTGGGCGAACTTCGCCGTCCCGGACTGCACCGACCCCTCGGGCGACCCGATCGTGTTGTACGACCAGCTGGTGGATCGCTGGATCCTCACCCAGTTCACCACGCGCGGCCCGAAGTACTACGACTGCGTGGCAATCTCGCAGACCGGCGACCCGACCGGCGCATACTACCGCTACGCCTTCGTTACTCAGGACGATCCGGAATTGCCAGGCGGATCCTTCTTCCCTGACTATCCCAAGTACGGTGTGTGGACTAACTCGTATATCATGACCACCCGCGACTTCGGGGATCAAACTGGGTATGGGATCAGCGTCTACGCGCTGGAGAAGAACAAGATGCTCGCCGGCAACCCGAAGGCCCGCGCCGTGCAGTTCTTTCTCGATGGAAATGATCCGGCGATGTTGCCCCTCGTCGGCGACGGTCTGCTGCCGCCGGACATCGACGGCACGCGCCGCCCGATCGACCGCGTGCCTGCGCCGATTGTGGGCACGCAGGATGATGGCGGCGGCTACGGCGCGACTTTCGATGCGCTCAACATCTGGGAGCTGTCGGTGCAGTGGCAGGCCAATCCAGTTGCATCGCTTAAGCTTGCAACGCAGCTGCCGGTCGCCCCGTTCGACTCGATCTTCCCCTGCGCCCCCACTTCCCGCGATTGTCTCCCGCAGCCGGGCATCACCAACCCGGCCCAGTACTTGGACATCCTGTCTTACCGGCAGCGGCCAACCTGGCGACTGGCCTACCGCAACTTCGGCACGTACGAGGCGCTGGTGACCACCCAGTCGGTCGAGGCGGCGCCCGCTGTGGCCGGCATGCGCTGGTACGAGATTCGACGGTCTGAGAATCCGAAACCGTCGACGTACGCTGTCTACCAGCAGGGCACCTACGCTCCGAATGATGGCGTGAATCGCTGGATGGGCAGTGTTGCTCAGGACTGGCAGGGCAATATGGCGCTCGGCTACAGCGTGGTCAACGGCGTGGATGTCTACCCCGGCATCCGCTACACCGGCCGGCTCAGCGGCGATCCGCTGGGTACGATGAATCTCGGCGAGGGCGTCATTGTCAACGGCACGGGCGTGCAGCGCACAACCAACTCTCGTTGGGGCGACTACAGCTCGATGAATGTCGATCCGGTTGATGACTGCACGTTCTGGTACGTCAACGAGTACTATACGCTGGAGGGCCAGAATTCCAGCACCGCTGGCTGGCAGACCCGCATCGGCAGCTTCAAGCTGCCGGGCTGCGCGCCACGGCAGTAAACAAACCATGGGCGACCTGGTCCTATAGCCGGGTCGCCCTGAGAGTGGCTGCGCCGCAGATTCACATTGTATGTGTTAGTCATTCATTTCGAAGTTGTCATCACTTATAGAGTAAGTTCGTTTTCAAGGAGGTGATCGTTATCAAGGAATAATATGATTTTTGAAGTGTGCCGCTTATGTCATTGATCTTGAAATACAAATTCATTATCTCATTAGTATTGTCGCAGTAAATAATACTCTTTCTGCATCCTAGTAGTCACACTATAGTCAACAGGAGAATATTATCATGAAAAACAAAATGCTTTGGATCGGCGTCTTGACTAGCAACTCTGGCCGCGATGCTCTTCGTCGGGCTTGTTCAGGCAGAGTCGACAAACACCGCGGCAGTCATCGATGGAGGCCTATCGCCGGCGCGCTTTGCCTTACGTGCTACCCCGGAATGAGCGGGCCTGATCAGCTGTCGCCTTGCCAGTGGGACATGAACGTCATCAACGCCTGGTGCCGCCCAGGCACAAGGCCACTGGTAAAGGCGTCACGGTCGGCGTGATCGACGGTGGCGTCGATTTCACCCATCCCGACTTCGCCGGTGGCATCGACGTTGCAAAGTCGTGCTCGTTCATCTATAACTACGACGCCCACGGCCGATCCAGCGGAGTCGCCAACGGCGATTGCTCGAATAAAACGGCTGTCCAATATCTCCAAGGTCACGGCACCCATGTGGCCACGACGATCGCCGGACGGGTCAACGGTCTCGGCATCGTGGGCGTAGCGCCTGAGGCGACGATCGTCGCGCTGAAAGCTTGCACCATTGGTGGCTTCTGTTTCGCCGACTCGGTCGCTGCCGCGTTGCGCTACGCCGGCGATCAGCGGCTGGATGTCGTGAACTTCAGCCTTTTCGCCGATCCGTATCTGTATTTCTGTGCCAATGAAGCTGAACAGCGGGCGATTCTTCTAGGAGCTTCAGGATGCCGCCCGCTATGCACAACAGCGCGGCGTGGTCGATCGTCGCCGCCGCCGGCAATGAGGCCCAGGACCTCGGCCATCCGACGATCGACGATATCAGCCCGGACTGGCCGCCCGATCAGCGCCATCGTTCGCGAGGTCGCGTAACAACTGTCGGTTACACCCGCTGAGCTGCCCGGCGTCGTCACGGTCTCGGCCTCTGGTGTTTACACCGCTCGCCAGCTACTCGAACGTCGGTTCGCCCGTCGATGTTACCGCCCCTGGTGGCGACGCCCCGCAGACACCGGCACCGTTTTCGGGCGCGGACGCATCCTCGCTGGTTGGTCGAGCACCGATGCCACCGGAACCTGGGAAGCGCTGATTCCCGCCAACCGCGCCGTCGTGAGCGGCGGCGGCGCTATGTGTGGATTAGCGGCACGTCGATGGCCTCGCCGCACGCTGCCGGCGTGGCAGCACTCATCCGCCAAATGTACCCGGGGATGCCACAAGGTGCCGTCGCGGCGTTGCTCCGCTCGTCAGCGACACCGCTGTCTTGCCCGGCGGACTGGCCGGCTACTGACCCACGGCAGTGCGCTGGTGGGCCCGGACAGATATCGTTCTTCGGCGCAGGAATGGTGAACGCCCTGGGAGCTGTTTCGCGCTGAATCATTTGTGCCACATGAGTACGCCGCGCCGGATCGAATGATCCGGCGCGGCTTTTTGCCGGGAGTGATGGTACAATGGCGGCAACGCTCCGAGGAGGCCCGCATGTCGAAACAGCGCATTGCACAAATCGCCTTCTTGTCCATTGTCGGCATCATCGCTCCTTGCCGTCATCTACGTCATCCTCAAGCGACCGGAATCTTCGTCGCCTCCGCTGGTGATCACGCTGCAACCGCGTCCCACCGCTGAACCCGCCACCCCTACCCCGGCGACGATCAACGTCTACGTCAGCGGCGCGGTCAAGAGGCCTGATGTGTATGCGCTGCCCCTGAATTCGATCGCGAAGGATGCCATCACCGCTGCCGGCGGCGCGACGGCCGACGCCGATCTCGATCGGATCAATCTGGCGGTCCGTCTGGCCGATCAAATGCAGGTGTACGTGCCGCGCCAGGGCGAAGCCGCACCACCGCTCCAAAATGGATTGGTCCCCGGTGCCGCAACCGAGAAGATCAACATCAATACTGCTTCCGTGGAAGAACTCGACCAGTTGCCCGGCATCGGCCCGGCGATGGCCAAAGCCATCATCGACTATCGCACCAAGAACGGCCCGTTCAAGCGAATCGAGGATGTCAACGCCGTGAAAGGCATCGGCGACGCGCTGTTCGAGAAGCTCAAGGACCAAATCACGGTGGGGCCATAGACCTCACCCCCGCCCCGGCCCTCCCCCTCTCCTGACGAAATACATTAGGAGAGGGGGACGCTTCGCGGACCTGCAGTACCGGAGGAGGTGGTGAGGTATAATCCTCGCCATGTCACGCCCTGCGGCCAACATCACGCTGGTCTTCATTCTAATTGCCTATCTTGCCCTCGGCACGGCTTATGCCCTTCAAACCCCGGCCTGGCAAGCGCCCGACGAACCCGCACATTACAACTACGTCCAGTTCATTGCCGAGAAACGCGCGCTGCCCATTTTGCGGCAGGGCGAATACGATCAGGCTTACCTCGAAGAGTTCACGCGCACCCCGCAGAATGTCGCGTCGTTGTCGATCGATCCGCTGCGCTACGAGGATTATGCACCGCCGTTGTACTACCTCCTCGCCGCGCCGATCTACGCGCTGACCGGAGGATGGATCACAGCGATCCGCTTGTTCTCTGTGGTCCTCGGCGGAGCGCTGGTGGTGGTGGCCTATCTCGTCGGCGCGGAGGCCTATCCCAATCAATTGCCATTCGCCCTGGGAGGCGCAGCGTTTGTGGCCTTTGTGCCGCAGCATCTGGCGATGATGTCGGCGGTCAACAATGACTCCCTGTCAGAGTTGCTGATCGCGCTGGTGGTGCTGCAGTGTATGCGCCTCTTTCGGTCTAAGCGCATTTCCAATCGCAATTGGTCTTGCTGGGCGTTACGCTGGGACTTGGCCTGCTGACCAAAGCGACCTTCTATTACACCGCCGTACCGATTGCCTTCATCGCACTCATCCTCTACGCGCGCCGTCACACCTTACGCCTTACGCAGGTCGTTTTAGTCTTTGCTCCCGCCCTGGTGATCGGCTCGATCTGGTGGCTGCGCAACCTCATCGTGTACGGCGGCCTTGACGTGATGGGGCTGGCGCGGCATAACGCCGTCGTCGTCGGCCAGCCCGCCACGGCGCAGTGGCTGAGCGATTACGGCGCGAGCGGCCTGCTGCAGCGCTTCTTCACCACCACGTATCGATCGTTCTGGGGGCAATTCGGCTGGATGTCCACGCCGCTACCCGAGCGGGAATATTTGTTGCTCGGCGGGTTGTGTATTGTCGCGCTGATAGGCTGGATTGGGTGGTTCATCCAAGGGATGAGGGATGAGGGCGGAAGGCAATCGCCGAAGTTAATACCCATCCCTACAAGCGATTATCTTGTCGCTCTTGTTTCTGACCGTCGGCGGTTATGTGTATTACAACCTGACCTTCGTGCAGCATCAGGGACGCTATTTGTTTCCGGCGTTGATTCCGATCGGGTTGGCGTTTGCGATCGGGTGGTGGCAAGTCTGGACCAGATCAAAAGCCTGGTAGCGCGGCGGCTGTCACGCGCCGCGCGCGATTGGACCCCGTGGCTCGATCAGGCGCAGTTGATCAGCTATGCGCTCATCTACATTTATCTGGCGCGGCTCGATCTCGTTGCGCTGCAACGCTACATCATTCCCACTCTGTCACCCTGAGCAGAGCGAAGGAACTCGCCTGACCGGGCGAGATCCTTCACTTCGTTCAGCCTGACGCCTTCAGACTATGCGCCGCTGGCTTCCCCTTCTCCTTATTCTGCTCATCGCTGCGCTGCTGCGCTTGATGGCCCTGCCCGATGTGCCAGCCGGCCTGCAGCACGACGAGGTCTTTCACGGCCACGATGCGGTGACGGTGCTGCTGGGCTATCGGCCGTTGTATTTCACCTCGAATGCGGGCAACGAGCCGCTCTTCATCTACCTGATGTCGCTCACCGTGGGCCTGTTCGGGCACAACGCCTGGGGCATTCGCCTCGCGGCGGTGATCTGCGGCTTGCTCACGCTGCTCTTCACGGCGCTGTGGATCCGGCGCGCCTACAACGATCGTACAGCATTGATCGCTTCCGCGTTGATGGCCGTGAGCTTCTGGCCGCTCTTCCTCAGCCGGGTGGGGCTGCGCGCGGCTTCGGTGCCGATGATGAGCGCGTTGTCGGCGTGGCTGCTGTTTGAAGGCCTGGAGAGAATTCAGAATTCGGAAAACAGAAGTCAGAAGCGGCGTGTCTGGATCTGGTTCGTGGCGGCAGGCGTGGCACTCGGCCTGGCGCTGTACACCTATCCAGCCGCGCGCACGCTGCCCATCGTCTTCTTTTTATTTTGGATTCTGACTTCTCTCTTCGCTCGCAAGATCAATGCGCCTCTGCTAGTCACGCTGCTCACCGCGCTGGTCGTCCTGGCGCCGCTGGCGTACACCGTCGCCACGCTGCCGGAGGCCGATGTGCGGCTGCAGCAGCTCGGCGGACCGGTGCAGGCAGCGCTCAAAGGCAACGTCGAGCCGGTGCTGCGTTACACGCTGGCCACCCTGGGGATGTTCAACGTCGCGGGCGATCCGATCGCGCGTTATAACCTGCCGGGCCGGCCGGTCTTCGATCTGATCACCGGAATTCTGTTCTTGGGGGGAGTGTTGATTGCGCTGCGTCACTGGCGCGAACCGAGAAATCTCTTCGCGCTGCTCTGGCTTCCGATCGGCCTGCTACCCTCGATGTTGAGCGATTCCGCGCCGTCGTTCCTGCGCGCCAGTGCTTCTCTGCCGGTGGCGTTTTTGTTGCCTGCATTAGCGGTCGATTGGATTCTTTCTTATCGCCAAGACGCGAAGACACAGAGACTGACCCTCCCGGGACTGACGGCAGTCTGTTGTGCTGCTGGCGTGCTGACCCTTCGCGATTACTTCTTCGTGTGGCCAAATCGATCGGATGTGCGCGAAGTCTATCGCTCCGATCTGGCCGCCGCCGCGAAATGGATCGAGGAACAGCCGGGCGATCAGCCAGTCGTCGCGGCGGCGACGAATCCGCGCGATCTCGATCCGTTCCTGTTCGATTTTCAGTTGCCGGGCGAACCTGACGTGAAGTGGATCGATCGGGCATTTGCGCTGGTCTTTCCGGCCCAACCTGCCCGGCTGATCTCGCCGGCCTATTCGCCGATCGATCCGCAATTGCGCGATCGGTTTCTGGGACAGCCGTCATTCGTCTCGAAGTTCGAAGACGGATCGATCGCATTTGAGGTCTATGATCTTGCGCCGCACACCCTGTTGCCCGACAATGTCACTGCGACGACCGATCAGGCAGGACCATTGACTGCGCCCATCGACGTGAATCATTCGCTCGAATTCCTGGGCTACGATGCACCGCCAAACGCGCAGCCCGGCGAGGTCGTGCCGCTGACGTTGTACTGGCGCGTGAAGCAGAGATGTCGGCGCGCAGCAGCTGCCTTTGTCGCTGTTTGTGCATCTACTCGACGAACACGGCGAGTTTGCCGCGGGGCGCGATCTGCTGGCCTTTCCCACCGCGGGCTGGCGCGACGGCGATGTGTGGATACAGCAAAACGATGTGCCGCTGCCCGCCGACCTGAAACCGGGCCAGTATCAAATCGAGACGGGTGTGTATTCGCAGGCCGACGGCTCACGCTGGCGCGCGTTTGATGCGCAGGGAAATGACGCCGGGGATCGCCTACTGCTCAGCAGAATTGAAGTCGTAAGCCATCGTCACCCAACCCGCCCCTCGCCGCGAGAGAAGGGCTGGGGCTCAGTGGTTTCTTCGCTCGATTTCTTTATCAGCCACGCCGACAACCACATACAGCAACCCCGCCACGATCAATCCAAACTTGATCGCTGCGCAAATCTGCGCCACCTGCGGATAGGGCGCGACATTGTTGCCGAGCAGTATCGTGAACAGCGCCAGATTCTCGGTGGCATCGCCGATGGCCGCGAGCCACAGGCCCCACGCCAGCAGCAGGCCGCTGGTGTGCCACGCTTTGCGCTTCAACACACCGGCCGCCATGACGCAGGCCAGGGCGATCGTGGTGGAGTACACCGGCATGTACAGGTAATCGAAGCCAAGGCTGAAGCCCGCGCGGATGCGATCGGTCTCGTCCCACGCGGCGATGATCGCCTGCGCTTTCGGCACGCTGCCCGCCAGCTCGAAATCGACGATGGTGGGCTGCGCCGGTCCGATGAAGCGGAACAGCAACGTGATGACCAGCGTGGCGATCAGCAGCGGCACGAAGACGCGCGGGCGTTTGTCGGAGGGAATGGCGTTCAGCGGGTGAGTGAGTTGGGTCATTGTTGGACGTGATGTTCGCACACTTTGCGGAAGTGATAGCCGTAAATCGCGAGCGTCACCGCCATGGTGATCAGTTTCGGGCGATGCGAACAGCGTCCAGAAGAACAAGCTTCCAGTACTGCACGCGTTCTCGGCCGATGATGCCCAGCCGAAGACGAGCGGAAGAACGCCAGTATCTGCTGGAGAGTTCGGGGCGGCGCTCATGACCTGGGGCGGCTGATACTCGCGCAGGAAAGTCTTGACGCGCTGATAGTAATGACGCGGCGAGTAGATGTGCTGCAGGATGTGCTGGTAGCCTTCGCGCAGCGTCTCCAGGTTCATCGCGCGGGATGATGTTGGTGGTGCCGTCCACATTGTCGCCCGACGATTGCGCGATCAGGCGGCCTTCGCTCTTCAGGCGTTCGTACAGCGTGTGCCGGGGGGGGCCTGCAGCAGGCCGACCATGGCCGTGACGATGCCGCTCTTCTGGATGAAATCGATCTGCCGCTGGAAGATGGAGGGCGTATCGTTGTCGAAGCCGACGATGAAGCCGCCCTGCACCTGGATGCCGCGCGCTGGATGCGCTTCACGTCTTCGACCAGGTCGCGCTTGAGGTTCTGCTTCTTGCTGCACTCGGCCAGGCCGGCTTCGTCGGGGGTTTCGATGCCGATGAAGACCATGTGAACCCGGCGCTCGCCATCAGCTCCATCAGCTCTTCGTCGTCGGCCAGGTTGATCGAGGCCTCGGTGTGGAAGGTGATGCCGGGCTTGTCCTGCCGCCACTCGATCAGCGCGGGCAGCAGCTCGGTCTTGAGCTGGCGCTTGTTGCCGATGAAGTTGTCGTCGACGAAGAAGACGCTGCTGCGCCAGCCCAGGGCGTACAGGCCGTCCAGTTCGGCGATGATCTGCGCCGCGGTCTTGGTGCGCGGCCGGTGGCCGAGCAGCGCCGTCACGTTGCAGAAATCGCAGTTGAACGGGCAGCCGCGCGAGAACTGGATGCTCATCATGGCATAGCGCTTGAGGTCCAGCAGTTCCCACAGCGGGACCGGCGTCTGCTGGAGGTCGGCGAAATCGGTCGGGTGTAGACGCGCTGCGGGCAGCCCTGCGTCCAGATCGGTCAGGAAAGGCGGCAGCGTCAGTTCGGCTCGTTCAGGACGAAATGGTCGACCACGTCTTCGATACTGTTCGGGTTCGATGGTGAAGAGCGGCCCGCCGGCGACGACCTTGACGCCCGGCTGCCTGGCAGCGGGCGATGACTTCACGCGCCGATTGGCGCTGGACGACCATGGCGCTGATGAAGGCGTACATCGGCCCACGCCAGATCTTCGTCCGTCAGGGCGCGCACGTTGAGATCGACCAGGCGCTTGTCCCAGTCCGGCGGGCAGCATGGCCGCGACGGTCAGCAGGCCCAGCGGCGGCGAGAGGATTTCTTGCGCACGAACTCGAGCGCGTGCTGGAAACTCCAGAACGTGTCGGGGAACTCGGGATAGATCAGCAGGATGTTCATCGCGCTGGCTCCATCTCTGAGATTGATCACTACGGCTAAGGTCGCTCGAGCGGCCCAGTGAGATTTCGGAGGCCTACGCTTGAGCTCAGGCCGCGTCGGTTCGACAATGTAGCCGGAGTGGGGTCGGGCGCAACGTTTGGTATTATACTTGTATTCCAAAACGGCGTCAGCCGCCCATGCGGACAAGCGCATACCGCGTCAGAAGAAAGAACCTATTCATGTTCCCACACGATTACCATCTGCATTCTCATTTCTCGTGCGATAGCAAAGCCAGCATCGTTGAGCAGTGCCTCAGCGCCATTCAGAAGGGATTGCCCGAGATCGGCATCGCCGACCATTTCGATCTGCATCCCGGTGATGAATGCGCCGGTTTCTTCCGCCCGGCTGAATGGGCCGCCGAGATCGATCGGGCGCGCCGCGAATTCGAAGAGCGCCTCATCGTCCGCGCCGGGATCGAACTGGGCGAGCCGCACCTCTATCAAGCCGAGTGTCAGGCGCTGCTGCGCAGTTATCCGTTCGATTACGCGCTGGGATCGCTGCACTGGGTGGGCGATGAAGTGGTGTTCGATCGCAAGTATTTCCGCCGCCCGGCCGACGAGGCTTACGGCCTGTTTTTCGAGGAACTGGAGCGCATGACGCGCGTGGGCGGCTTCGACGTGCTGAGCCACTTCGACGTGGTGGCGCGCGTGGGTCAGCCGCTCTACGGCGGCTACGATCCGCGCCGCTACGAAGAGGTCATTCGCGCCGTGTTAAGTAACTGCATCGAGCGCGGCATCGCCCTGGACCTCAACACGCAGGGTCTGCGCAATCGCTGCCAACTGTTGACGCCCGGGATGGAGATTCTGACCTGGTATGCGGAGATGGGCGGCGAGCGCGTCACGCTTGGCTCGGATGCGCACCGGCCGGAAGACATCGCCGCGAATTTCGACCTGGCACTCGAGGCCCTGCACGCGACGGGGTTGAGATATGTGACGCAGTTCGAGCAGAGAGAGGCGCGGCCGGTGAGGATTGAGTGAGCAGCGAATCAACCTTCAATTCGTTGCAGCCCGTTCAGTGGCGAGAAGCGCAACAGGCAAGAGCGTTGATTGGCCCGGAGTTGCTTCGTCCCTATGGGACTCAGCATGACACCCTACCGAGGATGCCTCTTTCTTCATCCTTCATCCCTCATCCCTCAGTCCCTTCATCCCTCATCCCTCAGTCTTCATCCCTCATCTCTCATCCTTTTCCCCGCTCTGATGTACAATTCGCGGCATGAAACTCAGCCAGCTGGTCGCGGCTTTGCCCTCGCTGGATACGCCGCCGCAATCTGATCCCGATATCACGTTGATCACCGCCGACTCGCGCCAGGTCATCCCCGGCGCGCTCTTCGTCGCCTATCCCGGCGTCGCCGTCGATGGGCATAACTTCATTGCGGACGCGATTGAGCGCGGGGCCGGGCGGCGACGCAGTCTGGCCGAGTCGATCAGCATCCTGACTGCGCTGCGCTCCGCGTGCAGTGCAGGTGTCAGCACTCAGCGCTAGCCCTATCTTAAAGTGCGTGATGGCCGCGAAGCCTTCGCCTGGCTGAACGCCGCGTGGCACGGTTTCCCGGCGCGCAAGTTGATCATGATCGGCGTCACAGGCACGGACGGCAAAACGACGACGAGCAATCTTATTCATTCCATTCTCACGGCGGCGGGCATCAAGGCCGGCTTGATCAGCACGGTCAACGCGGTGATCGGCGAGCGCGTGCTGGACACCGGTCTGCACACGACCACGCCCGATGCGAACGACGTGCAGCGCTACCTCGCGGAGATGGTGGATGCGGGCATGACGCACTGCGTGTTGGAAGCCACCTCGCACGGATTGGCGCAGCAGCGCGTCACCGGCTGCGAATTCGACGTGGCCGTTGTCACCAACATCACGCACGAGCACCTCGACGTGCACGGCTCGCTGGAAGCGTATCGCGCGGCGAAGGGCATGTTGTTCACCTCGCTCGCGACGGCCACAGACAAGGGCTGGCGCAAAGCCGCCATCCTCAACAACGACGACTCATCCAACCTCTATCTGCGCGACTGGATCGAAACCGCGGCCAACTGCGGCGCGAACTGCCCCGAGATCATCACTTACGCCATTCGCGAACCGGCGCACTGGAACGCGATCGACATCGATTACCGCGCCGACGCGATCCACTTCCAGGCGCTCGGCCATGGCCGCCCGCTTGAGATCGCCACGCCGCTGGTAGGCGAATACAATGTCTCGAACTGTCTGGCGGCCATGGCCGCCACGGTGGATGGGCTGGGCGTCGACCCGCCGGCCGCCCGATCGGGGATCGCGGGACTGCAGGGCATCCCCGGCCGCATGGAGCGAATCAATGCAGGCCAGAACTTCACGGCGATTGTGGACTTTGCGCACACGCCCAACGCGCTCGATCGAGCGATTGCCGCCGCGCGCACCATGACCGACGGGCAGGTGATCGTCGCCTTTGGATGTGCGGGCCTGCGCGATCGCGAGAAGCGCACGTTGATGGGCGAAGTGGCCGGCCGGGCTGCCGATAAAATTGTCGTGACGGCGGAAGATCCGCGCACGGAATCGCTCGACGCGATCATGGCCGTCACCGCGCAGGCGTTGATCGCGCAAGGCCGCGTGGAAGGCGTCGATTTCTGGCGCGTGCCCGACCGCGGCGCAGCGCTGGCTTTCGCCTGCTCACTCGCTAAAGAAGGCGACGTGGTCATGGCCTGCGGCAAAGGCCACGAACAATCCATGTGCTTTGGCGAAATCGAATATCCGTGGGAGGATCGCGCCGCCCTGCGCGCCGCGCTGCGCGGCTCGCCGCTGACAACGCTACCGACCGCGCCAAAAGACTGATCCACGAATTCACACGAATCTTCACGAGTGCTTTTCTGTTTTCCATGAGTTTCATTCGTGGTCATTCGTGTCAATTCGTGGAAGAAAACCGATCATGCTCGACCTTGCCATCGTCATCGTCAACTACAACGTCCGCGATCTGCTCCGTGATTGCCTCAAGTCCGTTTACGCCAGCACCGGTTTCACGCCGGGAGGCCCTCTAAAGTATGACGTCTGCGTCGTGGATAATGCCTCGCCCGACGACAGCGCCGGCATGGTGGCGCGCGAATTTCCACAGGCCCACCTCATCCGCAACGCGGAAAACATGGGCTACGCGGCGGCGAATAATTTGGGGTTGAGGTATTTCGGGTTCGGCGCTATTCCGAATTCCACACTCCCCAGATACGCGCTGCTGCTTAACCCCGACACCGTCGTGCCGTCCGAGGCCTTCGCGCAAATGATCCAGCTCATGGACGATCAGCCCGGCTTCGGCGTGAGCGGCCCCAAGTTGGTGCGGCGCGACGGCTCGCTCGATCTGGCCTGCCGGCGCGGCTTCCCTTCCGTGGAAGTGTCCTTTTGGCGTTTGACGAAATTGAGTAAAATATTCCCGCGCAGCCGGCGCTTCGGGCGCTACAACATGACCTACCTCGATCCCGATCAGCCGGCCGAGATTGATTCGGTGGTAGGCGCGTTCATGCTGGTGCGGCGCGAAGCGATCGAACAGGCAGGACTGCTGGACGAAATCTTCTGGATGTACGGCGAGGACCTCGACTGGGCCTACCGCATCAAGCAGTGCGGCTGGAAGGTGTATTACTACCCGCGGGTGGTCGTTACCCACGTCAAGCGCGCCTCCAGCAGCCAGGACACTGCGGGCGCCGCCAAAGCGAAAACTGAATTCGATCGCGCCATGTGGTTGTTCTACCACAAGCACTATCAGGCTGCGACCCCGGCCCCGATCGATTGGCTGGTGAAATTCGGACTCGGCCTGAAGGGCGGCGCGCCGTTGCGAGCAGAAATGAAGCGATGAAAAACAGTCGTGTCCGCACGTTGTCCATCATAACGTTGATCATCACCGACGCGGTGATGATCACCTGTGCCTTTCTCATGGCCTATGGCATTCGCTGGGAATCAGCTCAGCTGGATCCCAACATTAAACTGGCGCCGCTCGAGGATTATCTCGGCCTGCTGGTCGTCCAGATCGTCGCGATCGGCGTGGTGATGTTCTGGGCGCGCCTGTACCATCAGGCGCGGGCCGTGTCGCGCGTCGACGAGTTTTACGCGGTGTTTGGCGCCGTCTCGATCGGCACGATGATGTCCGTCGCCGTCTCGACGCTGCTATTCAAGAACCTTGAATTCGACTTCCCCCGTCTATTAGTCATCTATTCCTGGCTGCTCACGATCGTGCTGGTGATGATCGGACGCCTGGTCTATCACGTCGTGCAGTGGCGCTTGCAGGCGCGGGGCATGGGCCGCGACAAAACGCTCATCGTCGGCACGGGCGATACCGGCAAACTCGTGCTGGAGAAAATCAAAGGCTCGCCGCACCTGGGCTACGAAGTGCTCGGTTTCGTGCACAAGAACGGCGAGACCGAGCCGGACAACGTGCTGGGTGTGCCCGTGCTGGGCAATGCCGACGATTTGCCGCGCTTGATCGACGAGCGGCAGATCGACGAAGTCATCATCGCGCTGCCGGAAGCATCGGACGAAGAGATGCTGGCGCTGATCTCCAAGTGCTCGAAGGCCTCGCTCAGCATCAAAGTGTTCCCGGACGTGTTCCAGATCATTGCCACGCAGGTCACCATCGACGATCTGGGCGGGCTGCCCTTGCTCAGTGTGCGCGACGTGCGCCAGCACGGCTGGCGGCTGACCGTCAAGCGCCTCATGGACGTGACGCTGAGCGCGATCGGGTTGGTGGTGATCTCACCCCTGTTGTTCATCACCGCGATCTTGATCAAACTCGAATCGCCCGGCCCGGCGTTCTACGTGCAGGAGCGCATGGGGCTGGACGCGAAGCCGTTCAGGATGATCAAGCTGCGCTCCATGCGCCAGGACGCCGAGGCCGACGGCCCCGGCTGGACAGTGGAAAACGATCCGCGCCGCACCAAGTTGGGCACCTTCATGCGCAAGACCAACATCGACGAACTGCCGCAGTTCATCAATGTCCTCATCGGCGACATGAGCCTGGTCGGGCCGCGCCCGGAGCGCCCGGTCTACGTCGAACAGTTTCGCCGCACCATTCCACGCTACATGGAACGCCATAAAGAAAAAGCCGGCCTCACCGGCTGGGCGCAGGTCAACGGCCTGCGCGGCGACACTTCGATCAGCGATCGGACCAAATACGATCTGTGGTACATTGAGAATTGGTCGCTGCTGCTGGACGTCAAGATTCTGATCCGCACGGCGCTGCGCATGTTTGCGGACAAGAACGCGTATTGACCTCAGTTCTAACGCATTTCTAGCACCCAGATGCTTGACACATCCTTAAGCCGTGCGCTATAATTTATGCGTCATAAATTAGCACTCTCGTATTGAGAGTGCTAATTACTTGACACGAAAATTATGGCTGAACTTACCTCCCGCCAACAATTAATTCTGGGGCTGGTCATTCGCGAGTATGTCGCCAGTGAGACGGAAAACGAAGACGGTACGCGCCGCGTTCAACCGGTTGGGTCCAAAGGGTTGGTCGAACGCTACAACCTTGACATCTCGCCCGCGACGATCCGCAATGATCTCGCCAGGCTTGAGGAGCAGGGCTACCTCACTCACCCGCACACATCGGCCGGCCGCATTCCCACGGATTCCGGCTATCGCTATTTCGTCGAAACGCTGATGGGCGATGTCGATCTATCGGCGGAGGAACAGCGCACCATCGTGCACCAGTTCCATCAGGCGCGGCTTGATCTCGATCAATGGATGAAGTTGGCCGCGTCGGTGTTGGCGCACACTTCGGGCAGCGTTTCCATCATCACACCGCCGCGCGCGCAGGAGGCCCGCCTCAAGCACCTGCAGCTGATCTCCACACAAGGCCGCCTGGTGCTATTGATCCTGGTCTTCGTGGATGGCGCCGTGAAGCAGGAAATGCTGACGCTCGCCGATCCCTTGAGCCAGCTCGATCTGGATGCCGTCTCGACAAAATTGAATGCCGCGTTTAACAACCGCACGGCGGCAGAAATCAGATCCCGCCGCTCGGAGCTCTCGACCCTGGAGGCCGATGTGCTGGCGCGCGTCAGCGAGATCATGAGCCGTGCTGATCAATGGGCGGCCGCCGATGTCTATCGCGACGGGTTAAGCGACGTGCTGCGCAAGCCGGAATTTGAAGATCACGAAGCGGCGGAAGGACTGTTGAAGATCTTTGAAGAGCGATCGCTGCTGGAAGATGTGCTCAGCACCGCGCTGAATCCGTCCGTCAATGGCGTGCAAGTCGTCATCGGCAGTGAAGGCCGCTGGGCTGAACTGCGCGATTGCAGCCTGGTGCTCTCGCGCTACGGCGTTCCCGATCGCGCCACCGGCGCGGTCGGCGTGGTGGGGCCTACCCGCATGCCCTACGGACGCACCATTTCCGCCGTGCGCTATGTCTCAGTCCTGATGACTAATCTGATCTCGGACATATTTTAGCCATGACCAAAAAAGCCTATCGCACCGCGAAACGCATACACGTCAAAGACAAGAATAGAGCGAGCTCGTCTATGGAAACTACACCGGAAGCCGTACCGGAAACAGCACAGATTCAGGCCCAGGCCGCTGCCGAACAGATCGCCACGCTGGAAGCGAAAGTGACTGATTTGGAAACACAAGTTGCCGCCCTGTCGGCGCAGGCGCAGGCAGCGCAGGCAGAGCGCGAGCAACTCACGGCGCAGGCCGCCGAGAACCTGGATGGCTGGCAGCGGGCCCGCGCGGAATTCGCCAACTACAAGCGCCGGGTTGAGGCGGAACGCACCGAACTGGCAGCCAGCGCGGGCGCGGAAGCCTTGAAGCGCGTGCTGCCCGCCGTCGACGATTTCGAGCGCGCCATGCAGACGCTGCCTGATGATTTGAATGACCATCCCTGGGTCAACGGTGTGTTGATGGTGCAGCGGAAACTGAACGCCGCGCTGGAGCAATCGGGCATTACCCCCATTGCGACCAGCCCCGGCGATACGTTTGATCCCAACGTGCACGAAGCCATCACGCACGAGGATTCCGATCAATTTACCAGCGAACAGATCATCGGCGAAGTACAGCGCGGGTACAAGATCGGCGATCGGGTCTTGCGACCGGCCATGGTGCGCGTCGCACGGTAGCGGTCGATCCGCGTATCGATCCATTTCCAGGCGAACACACGAGTTCGCCCCAACAATTCGATTTCATTCGACGGAGAAAAATCATGGGCAAGATTATCGGTATTGACCTCGGCACCACCAACTCGGTAGTGGCCGTGATGGAAGGCGGCGAGCCGGTTGTCATTCCCTCGTCGGAAGGGCCGCGGTTGATTCCCTCGGTGGTGGCGGTGAACCCCAAGACGCACGAGCGCAGCGTGGGCCAGGTGGCGCGGCGGCAGGCCGTTGTCAACCCTGAAAACACCGTCTTCTCGGTGAAGCGCCTGATGGGCCGCAAGCAGCGCGACGAGCAGGTGCAGAAGGCCATCAAGCGCCTGCCCTACCAGATCGAGGAAGCGCCCAACGGCGACTGCCGCGTGGTGATGGACGGCAAAGAGTATTCGCCGCCCGAGGTGTCGGCCATGATCCTGCAGAAGATCAAGCAGGACGCCGAAGCGTATCTGGGCGAGCCGGTCACGCAAGCGGTGATCACGGTGCCGGCTTACTTCAACGACTCGCAGCGGCAGGCGACGAAGGACGCGGGCAAGATTGCCGGCCTGGAAGTGCTGCGCATCATCAACGAGCCGACCGCTTCTTCGCTGGCCTACGGTCTCGACAAGAAGAAAGACGAAGTGATCGCCGTGTACGACCTGGGCGGCGGCACGTTCGATATTTCGATCCTCGACGTGGGCGATGGCGTGTTTGAAGTGAAGTCCACCAACGGCGATACCTTCCTGGGCGGCGATGACTTTGATCAGCGCATCATCGATTACGTGGCCGACGAATTCAAGAAGTCGGACGGGATCGATCTGCGCAACGATCGGCAGGCGCTGCAGCGCTTGAAGGAAGCGTCCGAGAAAGCCAAGATCGAACTCTCGACGCTGATGGAAACCGAAATCAACCTGCCGTTCATCACGGCCGACGCTTCCGGTCCCAAGCACCTGGTCATGAAGTTGACGCGCGCCAAGCTGGACCAGCTGACCGCCGATTTGATTCAGCGCTCGATCGAGCCGTGCCGCCGCGCGCTTCAAGACGCCGGTGTGACGCCGGATCAGATCAACGAAGTGGTGCTGGTGGGCGGCATGACGCGCGTCCCGGCGGTGGTCGATGCGGTGCGCAAGTTCTTCGGCAAGGAACCGCACAAGGGCGTCAATCCTGACGAAGTTGTGGCGGTGGGCGCGGCCATTCAGGCCGGGGTGCTGGGCGGCGAAGTGAAGGACATCCTGCTGCTGGATGTGACGCCGTTGACGCTGGGCATTGAAACGCTGGGCGGCGTGGCGACGCCGTTGATTCAGCGCAATACGACCATCCCGACGAAGAAGAGCCAGATCTTTTCGACGGCCAGCGACAGCCAGACGAGTGTGGAGATTCACGTGACGCAGGGCGAGCGCCCGATGTCGGCGGATAACAAGTCGCTGGGCAAGTTCATCCTCGATGGGATTCCGCCCGCGCCGCGCGGCATGCCGCAGGTCGAAGTGACCTTCGATATTGACGCGAACGGCATCTTGAAGGTGTCGGCGTCCGACAAGGCCACGGGCCGCACGCAGCACATCACCATCACGGCCTCGTCGGGCCTGTCAGACCCCGAGGTCGAGCGGATGGTGAAGGACGCCGAGAAATTCGCCGCGGAGGATCAGAAGCGCAAGGATCGCATTGAAGCGCGCAACAATGCCGACTCGACGGTCTATACCGCCGAGAAGACCCTGCGCGACCTGGGCGACAAAGTTCCGGCGGATGTAAAGAACGAGGTCGAAGCGAAGACCGCTGCGTTGAAGGGCATGTTGGAAACCGGCAGCGTGGAGGATTTGAAGCACAAGACCGAAGATCTGGCGCAGTCGGTGCAGAAGATCGGCGCGTCGATGTACCAGCAGCCGGGCGCGACTCCGCCCCCCGATATGGGCGGCGCGCCCTACCGCGGGCGGTGACACCGGCCCGGCCAGCTCCGGCGGCGACGACGTCATCGACGGCGAATTCACCAAGAATTAGCGACAATGAACACTGATCAATTTTCAATGATCAATGCAAGGCTGGCCTGCATTTGATTATTGATCATTGGTCATTGGTCATTGAGCATTGAGCATTGAGAATTGTTTAATGGCCGATCGCAAACGCGATTACTATGAAGTACTGGGCGTCCCGAAGGGTTCCAGCGGGGATGACATCAAGAAGGCCTACCGCAAACTCGCGCGGCAGTATCATCCCGACGTGAACAAATCGCACGACGCCGAAGCGAAGTTCAAGGAATTGAACGAGGCGTACGAGGTGCTGTCGGACGACAACAAGCGCGCGGCCTACGATCGCTTCGGGCACGCGGCGGTCGACGGCAGCGGCATGGGCGGCGCGGGCGGCTTCAGCGGCGATTTCACCGGCTTCGGCGGACTGGGCGATATCTTCGAAGAGTTTTTCGGATTCGGCGGGCAGCGCGCCTCGTCGGCGTCGCGGCGCACGCCGCGGCGCGGAGCCGATCTGCGTTACGACATGACGATCACGTTCGAAGAAGCCGCGTTCGGCCTCGAGCGTGAAGTGGAAGTAGCGCGCTACGAGACCTGCCCGCGTTGTTCGGGCCGAGGCGCCGAGCCCGGCACGACGCCCAATCGCTGCGGCACGTGCAACGGCACGGGCGAAGTGCGGCGCGTGCAGCAGTCCATTCTGGGGTCGTTCGTCAACGTCACGACGTGTCCCACCTGCCGCGGCGAGGGCGAGACGATCTCCATGCCGTGCAGCCAATGCCGCGGCAACAAGAAGATTCGCGCGACGCGGCGCCTGAACGTCAAAGTGCCGCCCGGGGTCGATACCGGCACGCAGATTCGGCTGGCCAGCGAAGGCGAGATGGGCGAATTTGGCGGCCCGCCCGGCAATTTGTACGTCGTGCTCAATGTCAAGCCGCATCAGTTCTTCCGCCGCCGGGAAGATGATGTCGTCATGGAAGTGCAGATCAATGTGGCGCAGGCCGCGCTGGGCGATGAGATCGCGGTGCCCACGCTGGACGGCGACGAGACGATTAGTATTCCAGCGGGCACGCAGACCGGGCGCGTCATTTCGCTCAAGGGCAAGGGCATTCCGCATCTGCGGCGGCAGGGCCGCGGCGATCAACTCGTAGTGGTGCAGGTCGCCATCCCGACAAATCTGACCGGTGAGCAGCGCCGTTTGCTGCAAGAACTGGCCAAGACCCTGGGTAAGGAAGTGATTCCGCAGAGCGAGAAGGGCTTTATCGACAAGTTGAAGGATTTGTTTACCGTGTGATCAGGGATCAGTTAATCAGTGATTAGGAACGCCGATCGGAAACGATCGGCGTTTTTGTTAGTGAAGATCGGATTTGACTCATAAATCGGTTGAACTTATACTGAACCTTAACCACAAACACGTGGATTTCCAGTAAATTACTCAGATGTATATGAAGGAGCGGCATGGATTATCCTTTCGAAAACCTCAGTCCAGAAAAATTTCAAGAGTTTTGCCAAGCACTTCTTGTAAGAGAAATTCCTGATGTACAGTGTTTTCCGATCGGACAGCCAGATGGAGGACGCGATGCAATATCGTATCTCCTTTTTGACGGTACGCGCAGTTTTGTCGTGTACCAAGTTAAGTATATACGCCATCCGCATGAGCAAGATGCACGTAACCTGTTATTAAACGCTCTTGAAAAAGAACTGCCTAAAATGCGCAAACTCATTCCGAATGAGGCAAAGAAATATGTTTTAATCACAAATCTACCAGGAACAGCTCACCCAGATGCAGGTTCAATTGACAAGATGCAAGAGTTACTTGCGCGGGACATCAGTATCGAATCAGTATGTTGGTGGAGAGATGATCTTAATCGCCGACTCGACAGCGCTTGGGAATTAAAATGGACTTATCCGGAACTGATGACAGGCCCTGATTTAATCAGAGACTCTCATTGAGGGAGGATTATCAGAAGATAAAGAGCGAAGAACCTCAGCTATTCGTGCCTTCGTGCAAGATCAGTTTTCTAGAGATGAAGATGTCAGATTTAAACAGGTAGATCTACAGCACAAATTACTTGACTGGACTTTGGCAAAAATCATTCCACGTGAATCGGCTTTGACCCGGCCGTAGACGTGCCGCGAGAAACTTCACATGGAAGGTCAATGACGAGCGACTGGACGTGGCTGAGCGGAATGAAGGCGATTACGTTGGCATCAGGTCGGCCAAGATCTTCGCATCGGACTGCCCGCGGCGTGCCAGCGTAGCGATGTAACACACGGTCTGACGCAGATGCTCGTGTTGATGCGCTGCGAGCACCTTGGGCAGTTCGGGCAGCGTGGCCTTGGGATTGGTGAGCAAAGGCCGCGCGCGCCGATATTGCACGAAGGCATACGCCGCGAACACGAGCGTGTGCCAGCGCCGAATCGCTTCGTAGGATTGCAGGCGATAATCGGCCAACCCGAAGCGTTCCTTGAGATACCAGTTGTCGACCTCCGCTTGCCAACGATAGCCGTAGTACTTCAAGATGGTGCGGACACTCAGAGCCGTGTCCGAACACAAGAAGTAAGCGGGATGACGATCCCGCCGGGCCCGTTTGGAAATGATCGCTACCACGGGTTCGGGGTAGCGGCGCAACTGACCCACCACATAACGGGTGGTGTACGTGCGGGAGCGCGTGGCCGAACGCACGACGATAGACGTGATGCGCTGATGGCCAAGATGGGTCCACCATTGACACAGGGGACGGTCGTTGACAATCCGGTTGGACTTGGTGGCACAGATCCAGTGCCAGCCGTGTGATTGAATGAAGTGTTCGAGATGCCGACCATCGTACCAACTGTCGAACAGCACATAGACCCGACAGGCGGTCGGCAAGTGCGGCGCAATTTTGTCCAGCATCGCCTCGGCTAACTCGACCAAACTGTGATAGGTCAAGCGCGGTTGGTTGGTTTCCCGCCGCGCGCGATTGAGACGGTGCACTTGTTTGCGGCTGAGATACAAACGCCAGGCCAGGGTGAACTGGACGGAGCCGAGTTGCAAATGGAGGGTCACATAGCGCGAGGCGTTGGTGTAGTGCTTCTTCTGGCGACGTTGCTCGACATGATCGTGATGAAAGGTCACCGCCTCCAAGGCCGTGGTCGCCACATCCTTGGGGGCTAAGGCATCGTCGAGGCTCAGAAACAGCAAGCGCCAGCCGGTGACGCGTTGAATCTGCGCGACCGTGTGAAGGAGAAAGAGCATCAATGCCTGTTGCACGCGCTCGGCTGACCACGCACTGTCGCGAAAGAAATCGGCGCAAGCAAAGTGATCGGCGTGGGGCACGCGCAGCACCCGCGTCAGAGCGGCCAGCGTGCGGTGCTTCAGCCGGGTGCAGACCAACAACGCCGCCACGACATTCAGCGCATGGCGTTGTTGTGCACTGTTCAATTCGACCAGCAGCGGTAGCAGGAAGTTGCATAAAGCATCTGAATGCGCGACAATCCAAAGTGGCATGGGACTCTCTCCAAAGTGTTGTGGCGGCAACCCACACTTTACGAGAAGTCCCGTGCCAAATCAAGTCCGATTATTTTGCCAAAGTCCAGTTACTTGATTTATTCATCGATCTACCGATCATTCCTCCACAGAATGTAACTTCGAGAAGACAGCAGTTCCTGTACTCGAATCTATATCAGACAGTTTCGATGGAGTTGGGACAGCGCAAATTACGAGCACACGAGGTAGAAGAAGATGACTTGGTGTTCACCAGGGATGGAATGCCTGATTATGCATTTCATGCTTATAAAGGCGAAAATACTAATACATTAGGCGCGGCTTCTCTATTGTTAAATCGCAGAATGCAACAACTTGCGCCGAAGATAGTCCTAGAAGGTGCGCCTGGGCAAGGCAAGTCAACGATAACTCAATATATTTGCCAGATCCACCGGATGAGGCTGCTCGAAAAATCTGACAGTGCGCGCCTAGTGCCGTCATCTCACGCCGACTCGCCTATAAAACTTCCGTTTAGAGTTGACCTCAGGGACTTGGCAACTTGGCTAGGTCGCCGAGATCCTTTTTCGCCAGACAACAGCGATGCCGCACCTCCGAATTGGCAGAAATCACTGGAAGCATTTCTTGCTGCGCAGGTGAGATATCATTCTGGAGGTATTGATTTCACTCAAGCCGATCTGGTCGCAGTGACAAAGTTGTGCGCCGTTTTGCTTGTACTTGATGGGCTGGATGAGGTAGTCGATGTAGCAAGACGACAAGAGGTAGTAAATGAAATCGTCGCTGGTGTAAGTCGACTGGAAGTTAATAGCAGTTCGCTGCAGGTAATAGTAACTAGCAGACCGACAGTCTTTCGTGAACTCGTCAGGCCTACCTGAAGACAAGTTCCCATATTTCCAGCTTGGGTCAGTCACCCGAGGTCTAATTGATGAATATACGGATAAGTGGCTAAAGGCACGCGGCTTGCAAGGAAGACGGGAAGGCTCCGAAGTGAGTAGAATTCTTAGAGAAAAACTTGATCAGCCACATATAAAGGAGTCTGCCAAGAATCCTATGCAGTTGGCCATCCTATTGAGCTGATTCATACACGCGGTTTCATCTTTGCCTGACAAGAGGACCGCACTGTATGACAACTATGTTGACCTGTTTTTCAACCGGGAGGCGGAAAAGATTCCCAATGTTCGTGAACATCGCGATCTATTGATCAACATTCATCGCTACTTGGCTTGGGTACTACATTCTGAGGCCGAAAAGGGATCAGATAATGGGCGAATCAACGAAGCACGAGTTCACAAAATCTTAACAGAGTATTTGGCTAATGAGGGCTATGATCCATCCCTTGCTTCTATTCTTTTTACCAGTATGGTAGAGCGTGTTGTTGCGTTGGTTTCCAGAGTGCAAGGAACATATGAATTTGAAGTGCAACCGTTGAGGGAATACTTTGCTGCACGATACCTATATGATACAGCGCCGTATTCTCCTGTCGGAGATGAAAAACGAGGCACACTACCAGAACGATTCAATGCAATTGCGCGTGATTTCTATTGGTTGAACGTCACTCGCTTCTATGCTGGATGCTACAGCAAGGGCGAACTTGCATCCTTAATCGATTGCTTGCGCGAGTTAACAGAAGAAGACGGTTATAAGTTGATCAGTCATCCGAGGATCTTAGCGGCTACTCTCCTGTCTGACTGGGTATTTACGCAGCATCCAAAATCCGTTCAAGAAGTATTAGAGATCATTCTTGATGGTATTGGCTTGCGCTACGTTCTGGCCTCTGATAGTCGACGCCTGAGAAGCGGTAATCCGCTGGTTTTACCCAAGGGGTGCGGAAAAGACGAGTTACTCAACCATTGTTTTGGGATGCTCAACAGCATGCCTCCGCGAGACTTTGCATTAGATGTGATTGACTTACTCAAGGCTAACGGTACTTCGCAGGAAATCCGTGAACAATGGCTTGCTTTGACAAAGAAGCAAGATAGAAACGGACGCATGAGATGGCTCGAGTATGGATTGTATCTGGGGTGTATAGGGGATCTCCCTCTAGACGCTCTTCGCGAGATAGTAGACAATGCTGAGTCTACAGAATCAATAAGTGTCTTTTTCAGGGCAGGAAGGTTAGACTATTGTGAAGCGACTGAAGAAAATTACATCAATGCTGTGCGAACGCTATTGAAACGTGATTCTCTAGTGCGCCAATACCGAAAGGGTCAATCAAGTCTCGAAGTGTTTGGTCACAGTATTTCCGCGAATAGGTATGCGCTCGCATTTCGGTCGCCTCAACCAATATCGCTGTCCGAAGTGTGGAGCAGGACTCCACACATCATTGGTGACGAATATCTCTTTTTCGAGTTAAAGGAAAATGGCGACTCGATGTGGCCTAATTTTAAAGAGGCATCCAATTGCCATGATCTAATAAGCGTGATTGATCAGGAAAGCAAGCGACCAGCTGAAGAATGGGCAACACAAATCGCGCCTTGGGATAGAATCGTAGAGGCGGGTCGTTCAATTTGGGGCGAACAATGGGCGTTTTGGCAGCTAGCTAATGTTGGGAGTGCAATCAAGTCGCAGATTGAGACGTATACGGAGTTCTCAGATTTACTTGATCATTCTCAATCACTTTGTAAACGTGCCCGTTACGCTCGGCTTCGTGCAGGATCTACTGGCTGGTGGCAGAAGCAGATTGAGACAACAAACAGTGATACAGAAAGAGCCCTCTGCGCATTAGTGTTTATGACCTGGGCCAGTGCTAATAGCATTACTCACCTTGCGGACGCAATCAGCGATCTGATTGTGAATCTGTCGGACAAAGACTGGCATCGACTATACAACGCTGTACGGGAAGCAACAGTATTTACTCGCTCCCCGACTATTCGAACCGCGTCGGTTGATCTTGCATCACTCCCCGCTGCACTTGATCCCAGAACTGCTACAATGTTAGCCTTGCGCGTCAAGAATTCTACTGATCTTTATCAACGCTATCTAAAAGACTATTCCGGTACCGACTATCTAGTTCTTGAGTTCTCTCAGAACAGCGCATTGAATCTACTAGGGACGAACCAAATCAATTTGCGTTCTGCATTAAATGCAATCGCTAAAAGCTATCAGAAAGGAGCAATATCAGAGAGATATGCAGCGCGTATCTTCGCGCGAAGAACGGCGCAGAACTATTTTTCCGATGAAGCGGCGAGAGAGGTCCTGACTAATCCAGATCGCTATCCAGGGTATTTAGTATCTGCCGCCGAAGCTCAAATATAGGAATAAAGTCGCGTCACAAATTATGCCAGTCGGGAAGATTGCTGAACGCGACAAGTGGTTCTAGTCCAAACTATCGCGAATATCCAGCCCATCGCACTAAACCAAGCATCAAAATGAAAAGCCAGCGACATCTTGAATGAAGATAATACGCTACCAGAATACGATTTCTCGGGCGGCGTGCGCGGCAAATATGCCAAGGCTCTGCGCGAACAAGGTTATACTATTCGCGTCTATGAAGCAGATGGCCCGTATACCGAAACCCGTGTTCTGGGCGAGAAGACCGTGGTACTGGAGCCTGACGTGTGGGAATACTTTCCCAACCCGCAAGCCGTCAACGAAGCGTTGCGCGCCTTGATCGCCATCGTCCCCCAAAAGCAGAAGGCAACTTTGCGCGAAGAGAAGACTACCTATCAAGTACCCGCGAAGAGAAAGCGCCGCCCCAAGGCCTGACTTTCGTGGTATGCTTGGGCAATCAGAAATTTGTGCAAACGCCGACAGCTGGTCGGCGTTCTTGTTGCGAGGCGCGATGTCTTCTAATCAGAATTCAACAATCAACAATCAACAATGGCTGGAAGTGTGCGTGATGACGGAGCCGGAAACGGCCGAGGCCGTCTCCGAAGTGATGAGCCGTTACGCGCCCAACGGCGTGGCGATCGAGCAGATCGCGCGCGATATTCAACTCGGCGCGGACGAGGGCGCAGCGGCGCAGCTGGAACCGATCGTAGCGGTGCGCGCCTATCTGCCATTTGAAGAGGGGGTGGAGGCGCAGCGTCAACAGATCGAGGAAGCGTTGTGGCATCTGGCGCAGATCGCGCCCCTCCCCGAACCAACGTTTCGCATCGTCGTCGAAAGCGATTGGGCCAACGCGTGGCGAGAGCACTATCACGTGGTGCATCTGGGCGATCGCTTCGTCATCAAGCCCACGTGGCGCGAGTATCAGGCGCAGCCCGGCGAGATCGTCATGGAGCTCGATCCGGGCATGGCGTTTGGCACGGGGCTGCATCCCACCACGCAAATGTGCCTGGCCGCGATCGAGAAGGTTGCCCGGCCGGAGATGCACACGCTCGATCTGGGCAGCGGGTCGGGCATCCTGGCGATTGGCGCGGCGCTGTTGGGCGTGAAGTCGATCGTGGGCATTGACAACGATCCGCTCGCCGTGAAGGTGGCCGCCGAGAACGCGGCGCTGAATCACGTGACGGAGCGGATCACCGTCGAGCTGGGATCACTGGCCGAAGCGAAAGCGGCGGCCCTGGCAGGCCGCCCGGCTGGATTTGATTTGATCATCGTCAACATTCTGGCGCGAGTGATCATCGGCCTGTGCGAAGACGGCCTGGGGCAAGTGCTGCGGCCGGGCGGACTCGCGATCTTCGCAGGGCTGATCGATGCGCAGGAGTATGGTGTGCGCGAGGCGTTGCAGACGCAGGGGCTCACGGTGATCGATCGGCTGCAGGAAAAAGACTGGGTGTGTTTGATCGCCAGAAAGGCATGATACAGACCTCCAGGGTTTTCAAAACCCTGGAGGGGTCTATCACACTGGCGATCAGAATTCGGCAGCAGGAGCGCTGGGGCTGCGGAAGCGATAGGTGATGCGGCCCTTGGTCAGATCGTACGGCGACATCTCGACCTTGACGCGGTCGCCCAGCAGAATGCGGATGTAGTAGCGGCGCATCTTGCCGGACAAATAGCCCATCACCGTATGGCCGTTTTCCAGCTTGACCGTGAACATGGTATTGGGCAGCGCCTCCACCACAGTGCCTTCCACTTCCACCTTTTCTTCTTTTGCCTTCAAGTTGCTGTCGCGTTGCTGCTTCATACACGCTCCTTGTTTTTGCGCCAAAAAAGCGCAAGCCTGCACGGCCTTGCGCCCTGTCAACTACGGCCTACCGATCAGCGCTTGACGTCGATAGCATCCGACCTTTCATATGAGAATGGGCTGCCGTGCAACGCTTGCTAGTATACCCGATTGATCTATCACGGTCAAATGGCGATCGTCTCATTTTCGGCGGCGGCCCGGCTCCAACGGCCAGCGGCACAGGCGGTGTGGCTGGCGCAGGCGCGAGCAGCGCCCCTCCGCCCCTCGCTGCCGTTTGACGGAATCCATTTCATCGGGTACAAACAAAGTGCGCCCGCACTCGATCGGCTTGATGCCGGTAGAGTGCGTGTTTTTGTGTGAGGAGCACGCTATGACCGTTCTACAAGCTGATCAAGTGACCAAGCACTATCGCATGGGCAATGTCATCGTCAACGCGCTGGACGGCGTGGACTTCCGCGTGGAGCCCGGCGAGTTCGTGGCGATCATGGGGCCGTCGGGGTCGGGCAAGTCCACGCTGCTGCATTTGCTGGGCGGACTCGACAGCGCCTCGGGCGGCGAGATCACCCTGGCCGGGAAAGAACTCTCCCGGCTCGACGACAACGCCGTAACGCTGGTGCGCCGCCGCAAGGTGGGCTTCATCTTTCAGTTTTACAACCTGGTGCCCACGCTGACCGCCGAAGAAAACATCGCCCTGCCCTTGCTGATCGATGGCCGCGACATGCAGCAGTCCCAGGCCAAGATCGACGATCTGCTGGCGCTGGTCGGGCTGTCCGATCGGCGATCGCACAAACCCGATCAGCTGTCAGGCGGCCAGCAGCAGCGCGTGGCGATCGCGCGGGCGCTGGTCACCGATCCGGACATCGTGCTGGCCGACGAGCCGACAGGCAACCTCGACTCGAAGAGCGGCAAGGCGATTCTGGAACTGCTGCGCCAGTCGTGCGATGAACTCCACCACACGATTGTGATGGTGACGCACGACGCGTACGCGGCCTCGTATGCCGATCGCGTGGTATTCCTGAAAGACGGCCGCCTCGTCCGGCAGCTGCAGCGATCCGAGGTGGCAGGCGGCGCGGTCATGCCGGCGATTATGGACGTGATGGGGCATTTGGAAAGTGACGAGTAACGAGTGAAGAGTGAAGCGCAAGACCAGCTATCACTTTTCACTCTTCACTATTCAGGCGATTGCGATGGACACCCGCCCGACTAAGATACTTTCAAGCCTGTACGCCCTCGCCGTGCGCAACCTCTGGACGCGCAAGACGCGCACGCTGTTGACGGCGCTGGGCATCGTGCTGGGCGTGGCGGTGATCCTGGCGATCAACATTGCCAACAGCAGCACGCTCGCGTCGATCAACACGATCTTCGACGAAGCGTCGGGACTGGCCGATCTGGTGATCGTGCCGTCGAGCCTGACCGGGCAAGGCTTCAGCGAAGCCGCGCTGGGGCGCGTGAAGTCGATCGTGGGGGTGCAGGCCGCCGTGCCCAGCGTGAGCGCGACGACGCTGCTGGCGCAGGACGCCCAGGGCTGGTCGTTCAACTTCGGGCTGGGCGGCGCCACGGGCGGCAACAGCCTGCTGCTCTTTGGCATCGATCCGGAAACGGACCAGCAAGCGCGGCAGTACAACTTGATTGCGGGGCGCCTTCTGGAACCGGGCGAGCGCAGTTACTCCGCCGTGTTTACGCAGGACTACGCCGCCGAGAAGAACATTACGGTGGGCAAAGATGTGGACATCCTGCTGCCGTCAGGCACCGCCACGCTGCGCGCGGTGGGCATCGTGAAAAAAGACGGGCCGGGTTTGCTGAACAGCGGCGCGGTCGCGTTTGTGCCGATCGACGTGGTAGATGAACTGTTCGCGCGCGGCGGCGAGTTGGATCAGATCGATATTGTCGCCACGGCTGAAGCGGGCAGTTCCACGCCAAAACTGGCGGCGCTGCGCGCCGCCCTGCGCGACAAGCTGGGCAGCAAGTTCCTGGTGAATTATCCCGCCCAGCGCGGGCAGATCGTCACGCAGCAGCTCGCCACGTATCAGCAGGGCCTCTCGTTCTTCAGCATGATCGCGCTGTTCGTCGGCGGCTTCCTGATCTATAACGCCTTCACCATGACTATCGTCGAGCGCACGCAGGAGATTGGCCTGCTGCGCGCGCTGGGCGTGTCGCGGCGGCAGGTGCTGCGCCTGGTGATGATCGAGGCGGCGCTGCTCGGCGTGCTCGGTTCGATCGGCGGGGTCATCTTCGGCCTGATCATGGCGCAGGGTCTGATCGCATTGATGGCGACGATCACGGCGACGGAGATCGTGACGGTGAACATTCCAGCCGATGGGTTGTTCACGGCTCTCCTGGTCGGCCTGGGCGTCACGCTGATCGCGTCGCTGCTGCCGGCGTGGCGCGCCACACGCATCAGCCCGCTGGCGGCGCTGCGCATCAAAGGCCGCGAAGACCCGGCCGGCGCGCCGCGCAAGTTGGGCTTCGTCGCGGGCGCGGAGTTCGTGATCGTCGGGATGCTGTTCGTCTACGCGATTCCGCTGCGCGATGCCGTGGTGTTTCAAGTGGGCAGCCTGGCCGTGTTCGTCATGCTGCTGGGCGCGACCTTGATGGTGCCGGTCTCGCTGGACTTCATGGAGAAGTTCGTGCGCCCCCTGCTGAGCCGCCTGTTCGGGCGCGAGGGCCTCATCGGGTCGGGCAACATCCAGCGCTCGCGCGGGCGCACCTCGTTGACGGTGGCCGCGCTGATGGTGGGCGTGTCGATGGTGATCTCGATCGGCGCGATGAGCCGCTCGTTTCAGCAGGACATCGACGCCTGGGTGGATACCTCGGTGGGCGGCGATCTGATCGTGCGATCGCCGCTGCACATGCAACTGGAGTTTGGCTCGCGCCTCGCCACGATCGCGGGCGTGGAGGCCATAACGCCCGGCCGCTATTTTGGTGTGCGGCGCGCGGGCGGCACCTCCGACGATCTGGCGCTGGTCTTTCAGGCGCTCGATCCGCAGACGTATTGGGATGTGGCGTCCTTCCAGTTTTCCGAAGATAAAGAACTGCTGCCACAGATCAAACAGGATTTTGCGGACGGCGGGCTGCTGGTCTCGACTACCGTGGCCGATTATTACAAGTTGAAGCGCGGCGACACGTTCGCGCTGGAGACGCGGCGCGGCGTGCAGTCGTTTCCCATTGCAGGCATCGTCAGCGATTTCACCGGGCAGGGTTTCGTCATCAACGGATCGCTGGAAGTGATGCGCCGCTATTTTGGCATCAACGAAGTCGATCGCTTCACGTTAAGACTCGCGCCGGGGACGGACGTCAACGCCGTGAAGCAAACGATCGAGGATCAATACGGCCAGAGCCGCCATCTGCAAGTGGAGACGACCGAATCGTTTCGCGCGCGCATCCGCGAGTTGACCAATCGCGCCTTCGGGCTGCTGGACGTGCTGGCCTCGATCGGGGTGATCGTGGCCGCGCTCGGCGTAATCAATACCCTGCTGATGAACGTGCTGGAACGGCGGCGCGAGATCGGCGCGCTGCGCTCGATCGGCATGACGCGCGCGCAGATCATCCGCATGATCCTGGCCGAAGCAGGCGCGCTGGGCGCGATCGGCGCGGTGTTCGGCATCGGCTTTGGGATCCTGCTGTCGCGCGTCTTCGTGGAAGGCATGAAGATCATGACCGGCTACCGGCTGGAATTCACGCTGCCGTTTCAATCGCTGCTGCTGGGGCTGGCAATTGCCTTGATCGTCTCGCAGGTGGCGGCGCTGTACCCGGCGTGGAAGGGATCGCGGGTAAACATTGTCGAGGCGATCAAACATGAATGATGAGTGACGAGTGAATGAGCAGGACGACGATGATTCGCCGTTCACTCGTCACTCGTCACTCTTCATGACTTGGAGGATTCATGAAAGGCAAACAGATTCTTGGACTTATCGTCGGTGTGGCCGCCGTCAGCGCGTTGGGCTTCTTCGGCTATCAGCGCTTTCTCGCGCCGGTGCCGGCGACGCCCACGCCCGCTCCGGCGGCAAAAACGGAGGCGGAGGTGGTCGCGGCGCAGGGGTTCGTCGTGCCGCAGCACAACAGCGACCTGGCGTTTCGAGCGGGCGGGCGCGTGACGGAGATTTTGATCGCAGAGGGCGATCAGGTGAAGCGGGGCCAGGCGCTCATCCGCCTGCAGGCTGATCAATTGCAGGCCGCCCTCGCCCAGGCGCAAGCCGCGCTGGATCTGGCGAAGGCGAACCGCGATCAGGTGAAGCAGAGCGCGCGGGCGGAGGACATCGCAGCGGCCGAAGCGCAGGTGAAAGCGGCGGAAGCGCAGGTGAGGGCAGCCAGCGCCGAGCGCGATCGCCTGACCGGCGGCGCGACGGATGCGGCCATCGCGGCGGCGCAGGCGCAGCTCGCGGCGGCGCTCGTGGATCAGAAACTGGCGCAGGATACGCTGGACAGGCTGCCCGATTTTGTGCTGGGCACGCCCCTGGAGCAGTTGAACTACAAAGCGAATGCGGCGAATGAAGCGGTGAATGCGGCGCGCAAAGCATTGGACGGGGCGACACAGGGATCGGGCAAGCAGGTTCAGGCGGCGCAGGCCAACGTGGCCGGGGCGCAGGCGCAGCGCGACATCGCGCGGGCGCAGCTCGATCGCTTGCAGGCGGGCGCGACGCCGGCGCAGATCGCGGCGGCCGAGGCCAACGTGGCGCAGGCCGAGGCAGGCGTGCAGGCCGCGCAGGCCGCGCTGAACGAAGCAGTGTTGATCGCGCCGTTCGACGGGACGATCGCGGAGATCGACACAGAAGCGGGGCAGGTCGTGGGACCGGGAGTGCCGATCGTGAGCATGGCCGATCTCAGCCGGTGGGAGATCGAAACGGATGATCTGAGCGAGGTCGACATCGTCAACGTGCAGCCCGATCAGGCGGTGACGATCACGCTCGATGCGCTGCCCGGCGTGAAGTTGAACGGCAGGGTGCTGGCGATCACGCCGAAGTCGCAGACCAAGCGCGGCGATGTCACTTACACGGTGAAGATTGCGATCGAGCAGCCTGATCCGCGTTTGAAGTGGGGGATGACGGGGCAGGTGGAGATTCCAGTGCGGTAATGGGGTATTCAATAGGATGAGCGTGACACCTGCACTGCAACCGCACGCGGTTTGTGTGTCGATCGAGTGCCGAAGTGCAAGTTGCGGAATCGTTAGACAGTCGTTAGACGGATTAGATAACGCGGCGGCGGCCCGTCGGCTGGAGAAGTGGCGGGGCGGTATGTCGCTATTTTTAGGCATCTAAACAACGGAAGATCGTCGGAGTTGAGATGGCCGTCAAGGCGGATTAGATTAATGCGGCGGCAGTGCATCTAATCCGCGCCCAACGGGCGATCTCGATCCTAACGGCCTACCGTTATTTTTAGGCTCTGGCAACGGAAGATCGTCAGGATTTGAATAGCCGTTAAGGCGGATTAGATAACACTCAACAACAGTTTACTCCAAACCGTGATGTCGTTTTTGATCGCGGATATACTGCTTCACGACTTCGGCGGTTTCTGCGCGGTGTCGCACGTAGTGATAGCCGGTGTCCCAGAGGTTGGGCGAATTCAGGTCGAACGCCAGGTCGGGAAACTGCTGCAGCACGCTCGCCGACGTTTCGATCTGTAACAAGCGAATAATACCCAACAAGTCAGCCCACGGCGCCTTTTCAATCAGCAGGTGCAAATGTGTCAGCGCACAGCCTGCTTCCACAACCGTAAACTCGCTGCGCCGCGCAATGTCCGGCAGGCATGCCAGCAGGCAGGCTTCAACTTCGGCATAAAGCACCGGCCTGCGCTGGCGGGTCTGAAAAGTGACATGATAATAGACCCGTTCAGCGGGTGGTGGCATAGGTCATCTCAGGTGGATTTGTCAATCTAACACATGCGGTGCAGTGCTCCCGTCCGCACCCAACGAGTGATCTTGATCCTGACGGACTACCGTTATTTTCAGGCTCTCAAACAACGGAAGATCGTCGGGATTGAGATAGCCGTTAAGGCGGATTAGATAACAGCGGCGGCGTTGCATCTAATCCGCACCCAACGCGTGATCTTGATCCTGACGGACTACCGTTATTTTCGGGCTCTCAAACAACGGAAGATCGTCGGGATTGAGATAGCCGTTAAGGCGGATTAGATAACAGCGGCGGCGGTTGCATCTAATCCGCACCCAGCGCGTGATCTTGATCCTGACGGGCTACCGTTATTTTCAGGCTCGCAAATAACGGAAGATCGTCGGGATTGAGACAATCGCCAAGGTGGATTAGATGACAAACTCAACTTAGCCCAACTCCTTCAACAACTCCCCCGCCTCATCATACGCCACCTTGTAGGTGTAATCCGGCGGGCCGTCACACGTGGCGAGGCGGCGCGCTTCACGCGCGTGCTGCAAGGCCCGCGCCCTGTCGTTGTCCTTCAATGCCTCTTGCGCGAGGAAGAGATGCACGTCCGCGCCTTGCAGCACGTACTCGCTGCGTTCCGTGATGAGCAGCGCTTCCTGCGCGAGGCGCAAGGCTTCTTCACGCTCACCCTGGTCAACGCGCAAGCGCGCCAGATCGAGCAGGATGTCGGCTTCCATGCTCAACCATGTTGATGTTGCGGCAGCGGGTCAGCGCTTCGCTCAGATGCTGTTCGGCTTGAGCCAGATCGCCATTCAGCCGATAGGCCGCGCCCAGCAGCCAGTGGGCGCGCACGTAGTCGCGTTCAACTGGGATATTTTGTGCGTGCCGTTTCATCCGCCAGTTCCAGGGCGCGGCGGGCGGCGGACAATGCCTCCCCCCTCCCCTTCCAGGAGAGGGGCGGGGGTGAGGTCTGAAAAGTACGCGCCATGAGGAAGGCGCGCAGGGCACGATAGGCCCAGGTAACTCATTGCGACTTGAACATTGCTTTGTTTCTCAAACATGGCAAGCGCAGTTGCCAATTCCTGTTCCGATTCGGCCCACACGCCGCGATAGGCCAGCAGCCGCCCCAACTCCTGATGCCCGATGGCCTCGCTGAATTCGTCCTCGATCTCGCGGCACAGATCGATGCGGCGGCGCAGGTTGGCTTCGGCGGCGCGGAGGGCGCCGATGGTCAACTGCTCATGTCGCCACATTGCCGAGGCCGATGGCGAGATTCTTCTTGTTGCCCGCTTTTCTGCATAGATGGCATTGTGCTGCTCAAACAGCGGAACGGCGCGGCGCGGCTGGCCGCTGAGGCTGTAGGAGTTCGCCAGTGCGTTCAGCGTCCACGCTTGAGCGCTTTCGTCTTTCAAGCGCGGCGGGCGATCTTCGCCGTCGGGGAAGAGGGCGCGCAGGAGTTCGATGCGCAACTGATATGCGCCGAATTGATAATAAGTGGCCTTGTTGATTCGGTCACGGAACAGAGTGCGTGCCTCATCATACTGCCCGGCGCGGACGGTGTGGTGATACAGTTCAATCACGGGCTGCAAGTCGTCCAGCGTTTGCACTTTGTCCGGCGTCGGCACGGCGGCGAAGTAATCGCGCAGTTGGGTGTGGGCGGCGGTGCGGTCACTCGCGTCAGGCGGTCGTAGGCATAGCGCCGCACGATGGGGTGCAGGTCGAAGCGGTTGGTCTTCTCGTCGCGGTGTAACAAGCCGCGGGCGAGGAGGTCACGCAGATCAGCATCAAATGCTGAAGCTTCCTGACGACTCGGAGCGCTGCGGAGAGGGAGTCGAAGGATGCGGTTCTGTGCGCTTCATTCCGAGCCACGCGCCGCTTTGACTTCGCGTCACCCGCATCCTTCGACTGCGCGCCGCTTCCGGCGCTCCGCTCGGAATGACAGTACTTTGATAGGCCTGTAACGCCTCATAACTCACCGCACTGCGAAAGCACGCGATGCGGCTCAGCAACTTCTGGCGCGCGGGCGTGAGGGTGTCATAGGCTTGTTGCAGGACGTGATGTTGACGTTGAATCTGATTGCCGCTCACATCCAAGCGTTTCGCCACGGCAATGTCGCCGGGCTGCCGCAAATCGCCCAGGATCAGGCCGGCCAACAGGCGCAGGCTCAGCGGGTGATAGCCGTACGGCGCGCACGCGGCTTCAATCTCGGCGCGGCTGCCGCGCACGCCCTGCGCCCGGAAGAACGTCACCGCGTCGGCGGGCTGCATCTGCATCAGTTCTTTTTCGAGGCAGCCTTGCAGCAGTTCTCCGCCGCGTGTTGCAGGATGCGCGGACAGAGGCGCGTCGTCATCAGCACTTTGCCGCGCAGGTTAGGCAGGCTCGCAAGGCTGCGTAGGAAGACTTCAGCGAAGGGGCTGATGCAGTCGCGTTCATTCACGCCCTGACCCTCACCCCGGCCCTCTCCCTGAGGGAGAGGGAGATCACCCTGATAGGCGGCGTTCATGCTGCTGAAGGCGCGCAGTTGGCGCTCGAAGCCGTCGAGGATCAAGAGCGTGCCGGGGCGCTGCAAGACTTGCAGTAATGCATCCGCTTGTTGACGTGGACCAAATTTGCTCGGATCGATCTGCAAGTAAGTCAGCGTCTCGCTCAAGAAATGCTCGAAGCTGGCATCGCCCTCATAGAAACTCCACCACACGACACGCGGCCACTGCGCGGCGCTGACGTCGTTTAGTAGCCAGTGCCATGCCAGCGCGCTCTTGCCAAATCCGCCGAGAGCGCGCATGACCAACAGGGGATGAGTCGCATCGTTAGTGAGCCACTGCGTCAACATCTTACGTTCTTCGGCGCGGCCCGTAAAGTTCGGCGGCATGCCGTAGGGATGGACGAGGTTCCACGTCGCCGGTGTTTCTTGAGCGGGGGTTTCTTGAATCGGCTGTGCACCCAGGGCGGTGAGCAGTCTGTCGCCAGGCGATGTCCCAATCGTCGGGGTCGACGAAGTTCACGTAGGTTAGCATCCGCAGCCGCAGTGGCAGATCACATTTCTCTTTGAGCAAAGGTATCAGGCGCAAGTTTTGATTGGCCGGTTCCAGCGTCTGCAAGAGCAGATTCTCAAACTCGGTCCAGTGGCTTGCTAGATAATCCGGCGTGAGGATCAACAACGTCTTGCGACTGGTCAAGACTGCGCGCTCGATCTCTTTGACGCTCGGCGCGCCGGGGCGAAAATCGCGGAAGTCGATGATGACGCGCAGGCCGTGCTTCTCCAACGCGGGCAGCAGATCACCGCGCACCCACTGCTTGTCTTTGGAACTGTAAGAGATGAAGACGTCGTATTCGAATTGATCCTCAGGCTGAGGCGGCGTGGCCTGCAGATCGGAAGGAGGCGGTGGCGGCGCTGGAGGTGTGCCGCCTGATCCACCTGCATTCACGCTGCCCGCCACTGTCTTATCGCGGCCAATCATGTCACCCTGAACAATCAGTGTCTCGACATGATCGATGTTGATGCCGCCGGATTGATTACCAGCTCGATCTGGCGGAGGGTCGATCCGCAGGCGTGGGCGGCACGGGCGCGTTTGGGATATCCGGCCTCAAGCGAAGACAGGCCGCTTCCAGTTCGGCTAAACGAGTATGGCGCTGGCAATAAGACACCAGCTCGCGCGCCTTGCCAGACTTGGTGGAAGCCCCCAGGTCCTCGTAAGGAATGTCGAGTTCGAAGCATAAGCCGCGCAGCTCGTCGTCGTTGAAATACTTGTCAAGGAAATCGCGCAGTTCCACTGGATTCATAGCGGCTGCCTCAGCGCTGGCGTGTTGAAGGAAAGACCCGGATAGGATAGCACAACTCGGCGTCAGGAACAAAAGTGAGAAAGCGCCGGCGTGGGCGATCACGTGGGATCGAGCAAGCCAAGATAAGAAGGGTGCGTTGCCGATCCGTCATGCCCGAGCGCCTGCGAAGCGTATCGGGCATCCAGGCTGACGATTGCCAAATCAAGTGCAAATCAACCGGTTCCCGCCAGCAACACGCGGGAACGACGTGCTCGATGTGCTAACTTAATGTGATCACCCCATTGGCGCGCTTCGCGCCTACGGGTTGATCGTTTCGTCGAGGATCACGCGGCGATTCGCCGCGTCGACTCCCGCCGTGCCGCC
>CAWJPR010000018.1:0-527644 GCA_963844815.1 uncultured Chloroflexia bacterium | reverse complement strand
GAAAGAGGGAGAGCCGCGCTTCTACGGCGGCATCTTCCAGGTCGATGAAGTTGCTGATACGTTCCTGGCGCTGCCCGGTTGGACGAAGGGTGTGGCGTGGGTCAATGGCTTCAATCTGGGCGCTACTGGCAGCGCGGCCCGCAGCAGACGTTGTACGTGCCTGCGCCGATCTTGAAGCGGGCCTGAACGAGATCATTATTTTTGAGTTGCACGGCGCAGAGAATTTCAGCGTGGAATTGCGTGACGAACCCGAATTGGGATAAGCCAACTTACGGAAAGAACTCGGGCGTATTTGCCACAGTTTAAGCGTTGTGAAGTGTAAGCGCAGGATTCAGCGTGTATGAGGTTCGCCGCTCCGTGAACACGCAGCGTTGGCTCCTTGCGCAGCACTCCGAGTGAGCATGCCCTCGGGACTGGCCGGGCACCCTTGCGCCCACTGCGTGCAGTGCAAAGCGGGTGCCCGGCCTGGGGAGCGTTAGTGGGCCGGGGGGCGATCGGATGCAGCCAGCACCCCCTTATCTTGCAGGACGGGACGCGGATCGATCAGGTTCTTGTTCAAGGCGGCTCGATCGGGCGCACCCAGTGCAATGGCCAGCAACTGCGTGAAGTACAACACGGGCAGGGCGTAATCCAGTTTCATCTGGAATTGGCGCGCGTCGAGGTTGGTGTGGCACAAAGGACAGGCCACGGCGATGGCATCAGCGCCGGCTTCGCGCGCGTGCCCGATCAGATCGCTGCTTAACTTGAGCACGATATCCGGCCGGGTCAGCGAATGCGCCGCGCCGCAGCACTGCGTCTTGTACGACCAGTCGATCACCTCGGCGCCGGCGGCGCGCAGCAGTTGATCCATGTCGGTCGGGTTTTCGGGATGCGGCGCTTCGGTGACTTGCGGCGGCCGCGTCAGCAGGCAGCCGTAATAGCACACCACGCGCAGGCCCTTGAGCGGTTGTATGACTTTCTCCGAGATTTTTTCCGTCCCGACGTGTTTGAGGATCGCTTCGACCAGCGTGGTGACCTTGACCGTGTCTTGATACTCGTAACCGATCGCTTGATCCACTGCGGCCTTGCGCTGGCCGTCGTGGCGGATTTCATGCTGCGCGGCCTTGTGGCGGTTGAAACAGGCGGCACACGGCATGGTGACTTCGTCGAAGCCGCTCTGCTCGACGATAGCCAGGTTTTCCAGCGGCAGCCGCAGCGCTTCGTCGGGGTCGGCGCGGTGTGCGGCGGAACTGCCGCAGCAAATCCAGCCGTGCGGCTCGATCAATTTCAGATCGAGCGCCTCACAGACCGCGTGCGTCGATGCGTTGAACTCCGTTGCCGTCGAATGCAGCGAGCAGCCCGGATAGTAGGCTACGGCATTCGTCGCGCCGCTGACGGGTTTGACGTTGTGCGGCGGGCGGGTAGGATGCGGCAGAAACGGCATCTTGCGCTTGCGCAGCATCTTCACGCCCAGGTCCATATCGCCCATGATGTTGCCTGTGCGCAGTTTCATCTCGGCCATCAGGCCCAGCTCGTAAGCGCGGCCCCACAACTTGATTTCGCGCAGGAACGCTTCGTTGAAGATGTTGACCTCGGGCACCTGCGGTTCGATGTCGCGCGCCTTCGCCTCGCGCGTCAGGAACTCCATGATCGCCGTGATGTCCAGGCCCTGCGGACAGCGGGTGGTGCAGGTCTGGCACGAGGCGCACAGCCACGGCGTCTGCGAATGCAGGGCAATGTCTTCCTGCCCCAACTGCAAGGCGCGCATGATCTGGTTGGGCTGCCAGTCGAAGAACTCCGCAACCGGACAGCCGCTGGTGCACTTGACGCACTGATAACACAGATGAACATTCTGCCCGGTTTCGTCCTGCACCCGGCGAGCCAGTTCAGAATTGATCGGTGTTGATTCACTCATGTGCGCCTCCTCACAGCCTTATCTGCCCGGTGGTCTTTCACCTACCGCTCTTGCCCAGCAGTCAGGCAGCGATAGGTGTATCTTCAACGACAGGTATCTCTGCTATTTTTTGGAACGCCTGGTTTTGGTTGCTCGCCTGTTCGATTTCGCATCGTAAGCAACATTGGCCTTAGCCAGGGCTTCAAAATTCTCATACAAGCGTGGATTACCGGCATTTTGTCTCCATCCCAGAGGAATATTCTTGATCCTCTCCCAGACTGCAGAGACGGCCCACCAGTCGAAGATCAATTCCTCGTTGAGCAATCCGTGCTTCCAGAGTGTGCCCAGCGTCTCAAAATAGTTGCAGACTTTGGAAACCTTAATGCTGCCTTCAGTGCCGGGAGGATATTGCTTTGAGAACTCCGCATAGTCAGGCGTGAACTGATCGCTCCACAGCCAGCTCTGCGCCTCCTGTAAGCCAGAGACCGCGCCCCACTGAGCAAGCTGGAGCATAAGCGTCGCATCTTGATACGTTGGTTTAGCCATCTTGTCTTCCTCCGCTTTGTGCAATGTTGAATCGAGTTGTGCTCGCGACGAGTTTCTTCTCGGCAAATGACCAGCAGGCATCGTCATTGGTTAAATCAATAGCGATTCCTCCTTCTGCATCACCAACGCCCAGACCTCATGTCAGCGTTGCGACCGTCTCTGTCACGATCGGCCGGGGCAGCAGGCCCGCGCCTTCCACGATCGGCTTCACGGCCTCTTCCCACTCGATGGCCATGATGTGCACGCCGGCCACGCCTTCGATCTCGCGGATCTGCTGGATCAGCTCGATGCAGATCTTGATCCCTTCATGCTGCCAGGCAATCATTCGGGCCTTTCTGTCTTCCTTCGTCAATTCGTCTTTCGACTTGCTGGCCCACGGCGCGCCGGCGGCTTCCATCCGAGCGATGATCTGATCGGGTATGCGCAGGCCCGGCACGTTGTCTTTCATATGACGCGCCATCATCGGGCTCTTCAACGGGCCGACTCCGGCCAGGAGGTAGACTTTCTCGTGCAGGCCGAGCTCGCGCACTTTCGCCATGAACGCCGTGAATGCTTCGATGTCGTAGATCAACTGCGTCTGGATGAAGTTCGCGCCTGCTTTGACTTTCTTGGCCAGCCGCAGGGGGCGAAACTCGACCGGGTTGGCAAAGGGCGATTCGGCGGCGCCGACGAAGAAGCGCGGTTCCGGCCCCTTGAAGGCGTCGCCGCTCTGGAACACGTGCTGATCGCGCATCGCCGCCACCATCTGCACCAGCTGGATCGAGTCCATGTCAAAAACGTTCTTGGCGCCGGGATGATTGCCGAACGTCTGGTGATCGCCCGACAGGCACAACAGGTTGCGCATGCCCAGCGCGTAGGCGCCGAGCAGATCGCTCTGTATCGCCAGCCGGTTGCGATCGCGGCAGGTCATCTGGATGATCGGCTCCAGCCCTTCCTGCACCACGATCGTCCCCGCGCTGATGCTCGACATGCGCACGATGGCCGTCTGGTTGTCGGTGATGTTCACCGCGTCGCAGTTGCCTTTAAGCAGTTTGGCTTTCTTGCGAATGACCTCACCATCGGCGCTCTGCGGCGGACCGAGCTCGGCCGTGACGGCGAAGTGGCCGTTCTTGAGCACCTTCTCCAGATTTGATCCAGACAGGTAACCGTTGCCATTGGGCTGTGGAGCCATTGTTTCCTCCGTTCAATTCGGAATGCGGAATTCGGAACTCGGAATGGCGTATTCCGCACTCCGCATTCCACGTTCCGCATTGAATTATTCTTCTTCCGAAGCCAGTCTCAGATCGGGCCGAACGATTTTGCGCGGGCCGCCATCGCGCGCCGTGCGCCAGTTCTTGGGCGGCTGAATCTCCAGCAGCTGGTCGAGTTTGCCCATGCTGCTCAAGCGGTCGTAGATCAGCTGCCAGGCGCACGGCACCTCGGCATTGATCTCGCAGTGGCCGTTCTCCGATCCGCCGCACGGCCCGTTGAGCAGCGACTTGGAGCAGCGCGCGATCGGGCAGATGCCGCCCGTCAGGCCGAGGATGCAATCGCCGCAGGCGGCGCAGCGCTCGGCCCATACCCCTTGCTCGGTCGGCATGCCCAGGAAGCTGGTGTTGAGGCCCGGCACGATCCACGCGTTGGGAAAATGCTCGGCCATGGCCTGCACGCCGATGCCGCAGCCCAGCGAAAGGACGACGTCGACCTCGCCGACTTGCGGCGCGATCTCGTCAAGGTATTCCCACTCGCACTGGCGCTGCACGGTCACGTCGGCGACCTCCTTGCCGCTGCCGTCGAGCTTGGTGGCCATGCGCAGCGACGAGGCGGTGATGGCGGCTTCACGCGCGCCGCCCGCAAAGCACACCGTTACGCACGTGCCGCACCCGACCACCAGCACTTTCTGCGCGTTGGCGACCAGCGTCTTGATTTCTGCCAGGGGTTTCTGTTCGGCTACGATCATGTTCATCCTCCGTTCAATGCTAAAGGCTGATCGCACGAATCTCCACGAATCTTCTCGAATGATTTTTTGTTCGTGTTCATTCGTGTTCATTCGTGGATCGCTTTGTCATCTCTTCTCTCAATGGATTTGGGCCCAACTCCTCAATCTTTTCCGTCATCTCTTTCGTCGCCTCGGCAAATCGTCCCGCCATTGCCGAGGACAGGTTGAACATCTGCACGCGCTCGGGCTCCAGCCCGATGTTCTTCAGCACATCCTGCACATGGGCCACCCGGCGTTTTGCGTTGAGATTACCTTCCAGGTAATGACAGTCGCCGGGCAGTCAACCCGCCACCATGATGCCGTCCGCGCCGTCCTCGATGGCCCGCAACACGGTCAGCACATCCATGCGGCCCGTGCAGGGTATCTGCACGATCTTGATCGCGGGCGGGTATTGCATCCGCAATCCACCCGCCAGATCGGCCGCGGCGTAAGCGCAGTGCTCACAGCAGTAGGCGATGATATTCAGTTTTGTTTGAACTGCACTTGATGCTGTATCCATTTAGCGATTACTCACTGCTATCTCTTTCAAATGATGGACTTACCTGCTAAGACGGCAAGTGCTTCACTGCGTTAGTTTCCACTCGCCGCTATCTCATCGACTGGTACAAACCCGCCCGACGGCCGCATCAGCGCCTGAATCTTTGCGACCATCTGCGCATCAGTGTAATGCATCAACTGGATCGCCTGCGCAGGACATTCGGCCACGCACGAGCCGCAGCCCTGGCACACGGCTGCTTCGATATAGGCCGCGCCGACGATGTGGCCCACGCCGGTCAAGTTCGCTTTGATCTTCGGCACGCCGAAGGGGCAGATGCGCACGCACGTCAGGCAGCCGGTGCACTTCGCATCGTCCACCACGGCGACGCGCCCGCCTGCCGTGAGCGATTCGTGGCTCAGCACTCTCGCCGCGCGCGAGGCAGCCGCCTGCGCCTGAATCATCGTCTCGTCCAACAGCTTGGGATAATGCGCCATGCCCGCCATGAACACGCCGTCGGATGCGAAATCAACCGGCCGCAATTTCACGTGTGCTTCGAGGAAGAAACCGTCGGCGTCGAGCGAGACCTTGAACAACTTGGCGACCTCGTGCGCGTCGTCGCGTGGCACCACGGGCATTGACAGGACGAGTAGATTGGGTTGCAGGATGATGGAACGTTGCAGAATGGAATCCCAGGCCTGAACTGCTGATTGCTGACTGCTGATTGCTGACTACTACCTCTGGCCGATGATTATCATCATAGCGCATGAAGATGACGCCATGCTGGCGGGCAGTTGTATAGAGCCGCTCTTTGAAGCCATAGGTGCGGATATCCTTGTAGAGAATGACAACCTGTGCCTCGGGCTGCTGCGCTTTCAGTGCAATGGCATTCTTTAGCGCCTCGGCGCAGCAGATACGGCTGCAGAACTTCTCAGCCGGGCCGACGCACTGGATCATGACGACGGAATTCTGAACTCGGAATTCGGAATTCGGAATGGCGAGCGGCTCATTTCTGGCCGTGTCATTCTGAGCGACCCGCTTTGCGGGGAGCGAAGAATCTCGGCTCTGATCGGTAGCGCTGTTCGTCGGCGGTAGAGATTCTTCGGCGCTACGCGCCTCACGCCCTGTCCGCTGCTTCTCAGCGGGGGCGCGCTGGGGGGAATGACACCCTTTGGTCAGCATTCTCTCAAACTGTTGTTGCGTGATAATCCTCGGGTGCGTGCCGAAACCGTAGTCCGATCCGCGATATTCCTGGGCGCCGGTGGCTAAAATTGTCACGCCGTGCTGCACTTCCTGCAGTATGCCTCTTGCATCACGCATCTTGCTTTCGAAGTTGCCCATAAAGCCGCCGGTCGACACGACCCGGCTTTCGAGATGAACGGTGATGAGCGAGTTGTGTTGAACTTGATCAACCAGTTGCGTCAGGATGATTTGCGGCTCTTTGCCGTTGGACGGCAGGAACGCCTGCCGCAGATTGCCGCCGAGCTCCGCTTCCTTCTCGACCAAGTGAACGGGAAAGCCCTGCTCGGCTAACGAGAGTGCCGCCGTCATGCCCGCCACGCCGCCGCCGACGATCAGCGCCGCGTGCTTGACCGGCACCGTGAACGTGTGTTGAGGTTGAAGCAGCGCCGCGCGCGCGACGGACATGCGCACGAGGTCCTGCGCTTTCTCGGTGGCGACATCCGGTTCGTGCGAGTGCACCCACGAGCATTGATTGCGGATGTTCGCCATCTCGAACAGGTACGGATTCAACCCGGCGTTGCGGATGCTGTCCTGGAACAAGGGCTGATGCGTCAGCGGCGTGCAGGCTGGCGACGACCACGCGGTTGAGGTGATGTTCCTGCACGCGCTCGGTAATCAACTTGATCGAATCCTGCGAGCAGGCATACAGCTTGTCTTCGGCGTGGACGACGTGCGGCAGCGCGCGCGCATACTCGGTCACGGCAGGCACGTCGAGGTAACCGGCGATGTTCGATCCGCAGTGGCACACGAACACGCCGATCCGCGGTTCTTCATGTGCGACGTCGCGTTCGGCCGCGTACTCACGGGTGCGCGTCAGGGACCAGCGGGCGCCGGCCAGCAGGCCCGCGCTCGCCGCCGCTGCACCGCTCGCCTCCACGACGGATTCGGGAATGTCCTTCGGCTCGCGGAACGGGCCGACCGCATAGATGCCCGGACGACTCGTTTCGATCGGGTTGAATTGCACCGTGTGGCAGAAGCCGTACTCGTCGAGTTCGACGCCCAGGCGCTTGCCTAACGCGCGAACAGACTCTGAGATTTCCATTCCGACGGATAACACGACGAGATCGAATTCTTGAGTGCTGATTGCTGAATGCTGAATGCTGAGTGCCGAGTGCCCACTATCCCCGCGAGATTGCTGATCGCCCTGATATCGAATGAGCAGATTATGCGTCGCTGGGTCTTCGTGCAGTTCGCTGACGCGGCAGCGATGGTAGTGCACGCCGTATTGATCGCGCGCGCGCTCGAAGTAGGACCAATAGCCTTTGCTGAAGGCGCGCATGTCCATCATGAAGACGTGCACGTCCAGATCGGGTTGGTGTTCTTTGGCGATGACCGCTTCCTTCGTCGCGTACATGCAGCACACCGCCGAGCAGTAATCGTGCGCCTGATCGCGCGAGCCGACACACTGCAGGAACGCGACGCGCTGCGGTTCACGTTGATCCGACGGCCGGCGCACATGCCCCAGGGTCGGGCCGGACGCCGACAGCAAGCGCTCGAATTGCAGCGCCGTGATCACGTTCGGATAACGGCCGAAGCCGTATTCGCGTGACAGGGCGGCCTGGTAAGCCTGATAACCCGGCGCGAGAATGACGGCGCCGACATCGATCTGCTCCTCGCGCGCGACCGCGTTGTGATCAATCGCGTCGACGCCGCAGGCATAGACACACGCCAGGCATTCGGAGCACAGGCCGCATTGCAGGCAGCGCTGCGCTTCGGCGCGCGCCTGCCGCTCGGTGAGCCCCAGCACCACTTCGCGGAAGCTGGTCACGCGCTCTTCCATCGGCAGCAGGGCCGGCTGCGTGCGCGGCTGCAAACGAATCTCGCCGCGCAGTCACTTTCTGCGCCAGCTCTTCGCGCGCGAATTTCACGACCGGCGGGGCGGGCGGCGCAGCGTGTTTCAGCGGCTGGCCCTGCAAGTAACGATCGATCGACGCGGCGACGCGATGCCCCAGCGCCACCGCCTCGATGATATAGCTCGCGCCGGTCTTGCGGCCGCCCACCACGAACAGGCCGGGGATGTCGCTCGCCAGCGTGTGCTTATCGACCGTGAGATCGTCGTAGCGCTGATCGAGGAACGACAGATCGGAGAACTGGCCGACCGTGCCGATCACGGTATCGACCTCGCACGTGAATTCAGAGCCGGGTTTGATCATCGGACGGCGGCGGCCGCGCTCGTCGGTCGTCAGGCCGCCTTCGGTCTGCGCCAGCTCGACGCCGGTGACTTTGCCATTCTGCGCCAGGATGCGCGTCGCGGTCGTGCGCTCGAAGAGATGAATGCCCTCTGCTTCAACCGCGTTCATCTCCACTTCGTAGGCCGGAATCTCGCCGCGAGGCCGATCGAGCACCAGGTAAACCTCGGCGCCCAGGCGGCGCGCGACGGCGGCCGCATCCAGCGCCGTGATGCCCCCGCCGATCACGGCCACGCGATCCCCGATCGTGACCGGCTCGCCCAGATTGACCTTGCGCAGGAACGTCGCAGCGGGGATGACGCCCGCGGCGTTTTCACCTTCAATCCCGATCGCTTGATCGCGCGACGAGATGCCCGTCGCCAGGCACACCGCGTTGTAGCCACGCTTGAGCAGCTCGGCCGGGTCTTTGACCGGAGAGTTGGTCTTGAGGACGACGCCCAACGCCAGGATGTCGTCGATGTCCTGCTGCAGCACGCCTTTGGGCAGGCGGTGCGCCGGGATGCCGACGCGCATCATGCCGCCCGCTACCGGCAGCGCTTCGTACACGGTGACGCCGTAGCCCAGCTTCGCCAGATCGTGCGCGGCGGTAAGGCCGGCCGGGCCCGCGCCGACGACGGCGATCCATGCGGGCCGCGTGCGCGCCGCGGGCTCGACCTTCTCGCGCCCGTAGGCGAGGGCGTGATCGATCACGAAGCGCTTGAGCGACATGATGCCGACCGCTTCGTCGACCATGGCGCGCGTGCAGTGCCCTTCGCACGGATGGTGGCACGTGCGCCCGCAGACGCTGGGGAACGGATTGTCCTCTTTGATGACGCGGAACGCTTCGCGGTAGCGCCCCTGCGCGATCAACGCGATGTAACCCTGCGCGCGCTGACCCGCTGGACAGGCATCGCGACACGGCGCGACGCCGCGTTTGTCGATCGCATAGGCCGAGGGCACGGCCTGCGTGTACAAGCGATACGCGGCCTTGCGATCCTTCAGCTGCTCTTCGTACAAGTTGGGCAGCGACACCGGACACACCTGCGCGCAGTCGCCGCAGCCGATACACTTCGCCACGTCGACGTAGCGCGGCCGGCGGCGCACGGACACCGTGAAATTGCCGGCCTGTCCGGTGACGCCGAGCACGTCCGTGTCGGTGAGAATCTCGATGTTGAGATGGCGGCCCACGTCCACCAACTTCGGGCTGATGTTGCACATCGCGCAGTCGTTGGTCGGGAACGTCTTATCGAGCTGCGCCATGTGGCCGCCGATCGCCGATTTCTCCTCGACGAGGTAGACCTTGAAGCCCTGATCGGCCAGATCGAGCGCGGCCTGCATCCCCGCGATGCCGCCGCCGACGACCATCACGGCGCCGATAGGCTGCTTATTTGATTGCGTGTCACTGGCTTAAGTCATGTCGATTCATCTATGATAACGAGTAGTGCGTAATACGTAATCCATTACTCGTTACTTATCACTCGTCACTCATTGCCTGTCATCATCCATTCGCGCCGCCGCATCTCCGGCGTCTGCAAGTTGCGCGGGATGGTGACGGTGAAACGGGTGCCTGTGGCCCCAAAACCATGCACGCTCTTTACAGTGATTTCGCCGTGGTGCGCAGCGACGATCTTCTGGGCGATTGACAGGCCGAGACCGACGCCCGGCGTATCACTCGTGCTTTCGGAGCGAAAGAATTCCTCGAAAACGTGCGGCACATCTTCGGCCGGAATCCCGGGACCTTCGTCCTCGACTTCAAAATACAGCGTGTCCGGCGCGTACCACGCGCGAATCGTCACGATGCTGTCGGGCGGCGCATACTTGACCGCGTTGTTCAGCAGGTTCGTAAACACCTGGCGCATGCGCCGCCGCGCGCCGACGATCGGTTCGAACTTCGGCGGCGCTTCGATCTTGAGGTGAATCCCTTTTTCGGCGGCCGCCAACCGCGCATCCTCGATCGACTCGGTGCCCACCTCGCCGGGATCGAACCATTCGAAGTCGGCCTGAATCTGCTCGGGCCGCATGCGCGCCAGATCGACCACGTCGCCGATCAGCCCGCGCAGATCGGTCACCCGCAGCACGCAGCGCGTCATCATGTGCTGCTGCTTGTCGGTGAGCTCGCCGGCGTAGCCGCCCAGCAGCGTCTGCAGATAATTCTCGACCGCGGCCAGCGGCGAGCGGAGTTCGTGCGACACGACCGACAAAAAGTAAGTCAAGGTATCGATCGAGTGGCGATAGCGATCGCTGATCAATTCGGCTACCGCCGTGAACACTTTCACGCCCGCGGCCGGATGCGCTGCGAGGTAGGCGCGCAGCGCCGGGCCGTCGACGCGCAGGACGCGCGTCGGCTCCAGGCAGACGGCGGATGTGGAATAGACAAACGGCGCCACCAACCCCGAGAATCCCGCCGTCTTGCCCGGCTCGACGTAGTCGATGGTCGCATTGCGCGGCGTCGAGTGCCGCCCGATCTGGATCTTCTTCTCCAGGGCGAGTTTGCCGCGCTCGACGACGAACACCGCGGCGGCGGGCGCGCCTTCAGACAGCACCGCCTCACCCTCGTCGTAGCGTTCCTCGGCGCAGAGCTCGGCGATAGCCAACAGGTCGGCCTCGGCCAGCTCGCTGAAGATTTCCGATCGGCGCAGGCGGTCAACTCGGATTGAGATGGACGTGATCGCTGGGTTAAGCATGGACCTTCAGCAGTTTCTCGACACGCTGCAGCAGCTCGGCGGGCTTGGCCGGTTTCTGCAGGTAGTCCTGCACGTCCATCTCCATGCCGACTTCCAGTTCGTAGCGGCGGCGGCTGGCGTCTTCGACGACGGTGGTCAACACCATGATCGGCAAATCGGCATACAACGGATCGCTGCGCAGTTCGCGGATCACGCCCCAGCCGTCCATGCGCGGCATCAGCATGTCGAGGATCAGCAGATCGGGCTGCTCCTGTCTGATCAGCGCCAGGCACTGCTTGCCATCGCGCGCCGTCCCCAGCCGATAGGGCCGGGTGCCGAGAATGGTAACCAGGTTCTCAATGATGTCGGGATCGTCGTCGGTGATGATGATGTACGGCTGCTTGTCCATCTTTTACCTCTGTGGGTAGACCTGGCAGGTTTTCACTCTCTGTCTGGTCTTGCTTGCCAACATCACACGTTAGTCTATCGAGTTTCGCCTTCAGGCGCAGAAGAACCTGCCAGGTCTTTAATGCCCAATGGGTTCGGCCCCAGCTGCTTGATCTCCGCGGTCAATTCCGCGATCGAGAACGCGAACTGGCCGCCCATCGCCGACGACAGGTTGATCATCTGGACGCGGCGGCCCTGCAATCCGATCTGCTCCAACAGTTTCTGCGCGTATTCAATTCGCCGGCGGGCGTTGAGATTACCTTCCAGGTAATGACATTCGCCTTCCAGTCAACCCGCCACCAGCACGCCGTCGGCGCCGTCCTCGAACGCGCGCAAGACGTAGAGCACGTCGAGTTTGCCGGTGCAGGGCAGCTCGACGATCTTCACCGCCGTCGGGTATTCGAGGCGCATCGACCCGGCCAGATCGGCGGCGGCGTACGCGCAGTAGTGACAGCAGAACGCTATGATGTTCGGTTCGAATCCATTGTTGCTCAAAGGTGTCTCCAGTAGTCAGTAGTCAGAAGTCAGTAGTCAGATTACTTCTCGGATAGGCCGCGGCTAAGACCAACGATCATGGCAGCGATCTCGTCCGCTTCTGGAATCAAGGTATTCACACGTCGATCGTCGCAGTAGCCCAAACGGTGGCCAATTTCCAGGCCGGTCATCACTTCGTAACAGGAACGCAGCGCCATGCGCCAGAAGCACCGAAATTCAGGATCGGTGCCGCTGCCCGCACCCTCAGCAATGTTCAACGAAATTGAGACGGCTGCCCGTCGCACTGGCTGATCAGTCCAAGTTGTTCCGCCTGCGGAAAAGTCTGGGTGAGCTGATAAACTTCGACTATCAAATCCATCGATCGCTGCCAGACTTTTAATTCCCTGAACTTATGCACGCTCGCTCTCCTTGGGCATTAGCCAGTATGTGCCCGACTGCGTACTGTCTTCTGAAATCTGACTACTGACTACTCCCGGCTGCAACCCGAACAAGGCGTCGATCTTGGGCAGCATCTCCGCATCCCGATAGTGCATCAACTGGATCGCCTGGGCCGGGCACTCGGCGGCGCAGGTGCCGCAGCCCTGGCACATGGCGGCTTCGATGTAGGCCGCGCCGGTGATATTGCCCACGCCCGTGAAGCTCATCTTGACTTTCGGCACGTCATACGGGCACGCGCGCACACAGGTGAGACAGCCCACACACTTCGTGTTATCGACCACGGCCACGCGCGCATTGGTCAGCACGCTCTCTTGCGAGAGAATGATCGCCGCGCGCGCCGCGGCCGCCTGCGCCTGCGCGATCGTCTCGTCGAGGAACTTGGGATAGTGCGCCACGCCCGCCATGAACAGCCCGTCGGAGGCGAAGTCCACCGGCCGCAATTTCGGATGCGCTTCGAGGAAGAAGCCGTCGGCGTCGAGCGGCACTTTGAGGCGCGCGGCCAGCTGGTGCGCGTCCTTCTGCGGCACGATCGGCGTGCTGAGGACGAGCAGATCAGGACGCAATTCAACCTCACGGTTCAGAATCGGCTCGTGAACGCGCACGATGATTTGCTGATGGCTGATGGCTGATGGCTGATCGCTGATGTCAACTGTTGGTTTGTGATCGAAGTCGAAGCGGATGAAGCGCACGCCGGCGCGCCGCGCTGCGGTGTACAGGCGCTCTTTGAAGCCGTAGGTGCGGATGTCGCGATAAAGGATCGTGACTTCGGCCTGGGGATTGAGCTGCTTGACCTGCAAGGCGTTCTTGAGCGCCGTCGAGCAGCACAGGCGCGAGCAGAATTTCTCGCCCGGGCCGACGCACTGGATCATGACCACCGAAGCCACGTCATTGCGAGCATTTTTTCGCGAAGCAATCTCCTTTGCCACATCGGGGATTGCTTCGTCGCGCAAGGATGCTCCTCGCAATGACGATGTCATATCACTTAGCAGCGCCTCAAACTCCAACTGGGTCATGATGCCCGGATGCTTGCCGTAGCTATACTCGCGACCTCGGTATTCCGTGCCGCCCGTCGCCACAATGGTCACGCCGTGCTGTATCTCTTGCAGGGCGCCGGCCGCATCACGCACCTTGCTCGTGAAGTTGCCCTTGAAGCCGCCGGTCTGGATCAACTCCGTTTGCAGGTAAATGGTGATCAGCGGGTGATGTGCGGCGCGATCGACCAATTCCGCCAGATAGTCCTGCGGGCTGCGCTCCTCGCCAATCAGGAAATGCAGGTGGCGCAGATTGCCGCCAGGCTGATCGCTCTTTTCGATCAGATGCACCGGGAAACCTTGCTCGGCCAGCGACAACGCGGCGTTCAAGCCCGCCGCTCCGCCGCCAATGATCAACGCCGCGTGCTGGATCGGCACTTGCGAGGTCTGCAGCGGCTCGAGCTCAGCCGCGCGCGCCGCCGCCATGCGCACCAGCGTCTTCGCTTTCGCCGTCGCGCCGTCCCAATCGCCCGGATGCACCCACGAACATTGATTGCGGATGTTCGCCATCTCGAACAAATACGGATTCAGGCCTGCCTGATGAATCGCATCCTGGAACAACGGCTCGTGCGTCAAGGGCGTGCACGACGCTACGACCACGCGATTGAGATTGAGTTCCTGCACCCGCTCGATGATGTGCTTGATGCTGTCTTGCGAGCAGGTGTAAAGATTGTTTTCGGCATGCACGACGTTCGGCAGGGTCTTCGCATACGCCGACACATCGGGCACATCGAGGAAGCCGCCGATGTTCGATCCGCAGTGACACACGAACACGCCCACGCGCGGCTCTTCCTGCGTGATATCACGTTCGGGTGGAAACTCTTTGCGCGTCGTCAAGGTGAAGCGCGCCTCGCCAAGGCGCGCCGCAACGGCGGCTGCCGCGCCGCTCGCTTCCACGATCGATTCGGGGATGTCCTTCGGCTCGCGGAACGGCCCGACGGCATAGATGCCCGCGCGGCTCGTCTCGAGCGGATTGAACTGCACCGTGTGGCAGAAGCCGTACTCATCCAGTTCGATGCCCAGCCGCAGCCCCAACTCGCGCACCTTGGGCGAAATCTCCATGCCGATCGACAGCGTGACAAGATCGAAGCGCTCGCGCTGCAGTTGGCCTTGTTCGTCGAAGTAGCGCAGGATCAAATCGTGCGTGGCGGGGTCCTCGCGCAAATCGCTGATGCGGCAGCGCGTGTACTGCACGCCGTATTTCTTCTCCGCCCGCCGATAGTATTCTTCGTAACCCTTACTGTAAGCGCGCGTGTCCATGAAGAACACCTGGCAGTGCAGCGGGCCGTCGTCGCGAAGCGTTTCCGCCTTGGCGTGCTCCACGGCCATGATCGCTTGCTTGGCCGCGTACATGCAGCACACCGACGAGCAGTAATCGTGCGCTGGGTCGCGGCTGCCCACGCATTGCAGAAACGCGATCTTCTGCGCGCCCCTGGCATCCGATGGGCGCTGCACGTGCCCTAACGTTGGTCCCGATGCCGACAGCAGGCGCTCGAATTGCAGCGACGTGACGACGTTCGGGTAGCGGCCCAGACCGTATTCTTCGGACAATTCGGCGCGATAGGCTTGATAACCGGGCGCGAGCACGACGGCTCCCACGCGCACGCTTTCGTCGCGCGCGACCATGTTGTGATCGATCGCGTTGACGCCGCACGCAAACGTGCAGCTCATGCACTCCGAGCAGATGCCGCAGGCCAGGCAGCGAGCGGCTTCCAGCTGCGCTGATTGATCGTCGTAGCCGCCTTCGACCTCGATGAAGTTGTCGATGCGCTGCGCGACCGGCACTTCGGGCAGGGGGACGCGCGGCTGGCGGCTGATCTCGCCGCGCGCCATGCGCGTGTTGATCTCATCGCGCGTCAGACTTCACGACCGGCAGATCGGGTCGATGCGGCGGCTCGAGATGCTCGCCCTGCAAATAGCGGATGATCGATCGGGCCGCGGTGTGGCCGCTGTTCACCGCCTCGATCACAAACGCCGTGCCCGAGACACTATCGCCCGCAGCGAATACGCCTTCGCGCGTTGCGGCCAGCGTGTTGGGATTCACCGCGATCAGCTTGCGGCCCGTCAAGCCCACACCGGCATCATCGGGAATGAAGGCGAGACCGGCGCGCTGGCCCACCGAGAAGATCACGGTATCGCATTCGATCACGTGCGTTGAGTTCGGCACTTTCTCGACGTTCAAGCGTCCCATCTCGTCGAAATGGAACGAGGCGACGCGCATACACTCGACGCCGCGCACGTGCCCGTTATCGTCGCTCAGAACTCGCTCAAAGGTACGGCCCTCATGCAGGACGATGCCTTCTTCCTGCGCGGCCTGCACTTCCCACGCATGCGCCGGAACCTTGTCGCCGCTTTCGAGGCACGCCATCTCGACATGGCGGCCCAGGCGCACCGCGCTGCGCGCGCAGTCGATGGCCACATTGCCGCCGCCGAGGACGAGCACGTTTTTGCCTAAGGCGGTTGGTAGATTGGTGATTGGTAAATTGGTAATGGGCGAATTGCCCAATTTACCATCTGCCAATTTACTATCTGCCAAGTTACCAGTGTACTTGCCCAATCTCACATCTCTCAAGAAATGCGTATTGATGATCACGCCGTCGAGGTTCGCGCCGGGGATGGGCAGGCGAATGCCCTCGTGCGCGCCGACGGCGATCAGCACCGAATCGAAGCCTGCGCTGAAGATGTCGTCGAGATTGTCGATGCGATGATTCAGTTGCAGATCGACGCCGAGATCGACGATGTCCTGCACTTCACGCTCGATGATGGCCGTCGGCAGGCGGTATTCCGGCACGCCGAGGCGCAGCATGCCGCCCGCCACCGGCATCGCTTCGAAGACGGTGACGCCAAAGCCCGCCCGCACCAGGTCCTGCGCCGCCGTCAAGCCGCACGGCCCTGCGCCGATAATGGCGACGCGCTGGTCGAACTTCCGGGGCAGCGGCTCCACCGATTGGCGTGGCTCCGCGTAGACTTTATCGGTCACGAAGCGCTTGAGCGCGCGGATATTGATCGGCTCGTCAACTTGTCCGCGATTGCAAGCCGTCTCGCAGCGATGATTGCAAATCCGCCCGCAGATGCCGGGGAACGGATTGTCCATCTTGATCACGCGCAGCGCGTCATTCCAGCGGCCTTCACGGATCAGCGCGATATAACCCTGCGCGCGTTGGCCGGCGGGGCAGGCATCCCGGCACGGGGCAATGCCGCGCTTGGCGATGGCGTAAGCGTTGGGCACGGCCTGCGGATACAACTTGTAGGCCGCGCGGCGTTTCGCCAATCCCTCGTTGAACGTGTCGGGAATGAGAATGGGGCAGACCTTGGCGCAATCGCCACAGCCGACGCACTTTTCAAGATCGATGTAGCGCGGATGATGTCGCACGCGCACGTTGAAATCGCCGACCTGGCCCTGCACGTCGAGGACTTCGCTGTCGGTCATCAAGGTGATGTTGGGATGCCGGCCCGTCTCGACCAGGCGCGGCGAAATGGTGCACATGGCGCAGTCGTTGGTGGGGAAGGTCTTGTCGAGCTGCGCCATGTGTCCACCGATGGCCGATTGAGCTTCGACGAGATACACCTTGAAGCCCTGATCGGCCAGATCGAGCGCGGACTGCATCCCGGCGATGCCGCCGCCGACGACCATGACGGCCCCGATGGGTTGCTTATTCGTTGCAGGTTCGTTGGTTTGAGTCATATTGGTTTAGTATGGGTCACGAGTAATGAGTGACGAGTAATATTGTTAATGAAGTGCAGCATTCCCTCAATTGCTGCCTATGCTGCGCGTCTTTCGCGAACCAGCCGTTCGCCGCCGCTGTCGATCTGGTCAAGAACCTTTCCCGTTCGCCGGGCGGCGTGCATCCGTGCACGAGGCAGCGTTCGACATCTGCATCGTGCGGTTCCGGATGCAGCGCTAGGGTGAAATCACCGGCCTGACCTTCGACGCCGATCACGCGCGCGTTGGTGAGGACCTCGACGTTGGAATGTTGGTTGTGATGAATGTGCGCAGGAGAAATGAACGGCCGCGTGCAACCGTGTCCGTGACCGGAAGCGCCGCGGCGCGGCAAAAACATGGATCCGAGTTGGGTAACGTGTTGGCCGGGGCAGGGGGAATGTTCGACGAGGAAAATCTTGAGCCCGGCGTCCGCAGGGTCGAAAGCAGGCCACACCAAACTAATGCCGCCGCCAGCGATCGTGGCGGCAACCTCAGCTTTACTGCGTGTCTGCCCATTTCGGAAGATGGCCATCGCGCTCCCCACCACCAGACCTTAGCGCGACTGCTTCTTCCCCCCTGCGGCTATTTCTATTATATGGGAGATGTCAATCATTCGTCAACAATGGGATTTTTTTCACAAATTCCGCTAGCAGGCGAGAATAAACAAAACGATCGGCTATTTAATAGTCGATCGCTTGATCTACCTCTGCAAAACAACTATCCCACCTGATTTTGATCTCTGACCCACACTCCCGCGCCGATCAGTCCCGCGTTAGGGCCAAGCTCAGCGCGCACGATCTGCACCTTTTCGATCGAAGTGACGTTGACGCGCTCCGCCACCGTGCGCCGGATCGGATCCAGCAGCAAATCGCCTGCTTGCGAGACACCCCCGCCGATGACGACGCGCTGCGGCCCGACGGCAATGATGATGTTGGATACGGCCACGCCGATGTAGAACCCGGCCTGCTCATAGATGTCTTTCGCAATCGCATCGCCCGCGCGAGCCGCTTCGAAGATCACTTGCGGCGTGATGCGATTGAGATCGTAGTCCACCATCTCGCCAATGCGCGTCGTGGCGCCTTGCACCACGGCCTTCAGGCCCAGCGCGGTGATGGCCGGGCCCGAGGCATACGCTTCCAGACAGCCGCGCGTGCCGCAGCCGCACAGCGGGCCGTTCATATCGATGACGGTGTGGCCTAATTCTGCCGAGGTGCCGCCGAGGTTGAGATGCAGGCGGCCATTGATCACCAGTCCGCCGCCGATGCCGGTGCCGATGCCCAGACACGCGATCGTATCGACGCCGCGCCCTGCGCCAAAGGAATATTCACCCAGCGTCATGGCGCGCGCATCGTTGATCAGGAACGCGGGCAGCTGCACCCGATCGGCGATCGTGTCCCGCAGCGGAACGTTGGGCCACGTGCCGGGGAGGTTGGGCAGAAAGACGGTGAGGCCGTGCTCCAGATCGAGCACCCCCGGCACGCCGATGCCCACGCCGCCGATATCGGATTTTCTCAAGCCGCTGTCGGCGATGACCTGCTCGATCAAGCGCGCCATGTGGTCCATGACCGCCGCGTGGCCTTCGCGTGCCAGGGTGGGCACCGAGGTCAGGTGCTCGAACGCGCCGGTGTCGGTGTTGATCACCGCCGCTCGCAGATTGGTTCCGCCCAGATCGACGCCGATGACTTTGCTCATGGGGTTATGTGGGAGTCATTGCGAGGAGGCCACAGGCCGACGACGCAATCTCATGACTTGCGCGGGAGATTGCTTCGCTGCTGCGCGGCTCGCAATGACGGTGGTTTAATGAATGTACGGCCTTAATGCGTCGCGCGAGATCAGGAAGCCGCGCTTGATCAACTCCTCAGTCTTCTCAAAGGCGCGATCTTCGTGCTCGATGCTGATCGCGTAGTCGTAGCCCGCACCGTACAAAGCGCTGATGAACTGCGCCCAATTCACATCGCCCAGGCCGGGCAGGCGCGGAATTTGCCAGCCCATGCCCAGCGACATCACGCCGCGCTGATACAGCTGCTCCCGATCGATACGCAGGTCCTTGGCGTGCACGTGGAAGATGCGCGGGCCGAACTCGTACACCACGCGCACCACATCGATCATTTGCCAGATCAGGTGCGACGGATCGAGATTAAGGCCGAAGTTCGGATCGGGAATGATCTCCCACATCTTGCGCCACACGTAGGGCGAGATCGCCAGGTTGTTGCCGCCGGGCCATTCGTCGTTGGAGAAGATCATCGGGCAGTTCTCGATCGCAATCTTCACGCCGTGGTCGTTGGCAAACTTCACAATCGCGGGCCACACCCTGGCGTATTCGTCCAGATTCTCTTCCAGCGTCTTGTCCTTGTCGCGCCCGACGAACGTGCCCACCACCGGGACGTTGAGCAGTTCCGCGGCCGTGATGACTTTCTTGAGATGCTCGATCACGCCTTTGCGGTGCTGCAGATCGGGATGGAGCGGATTGGGGTAATAGCCTAACGAAGAGATTTCCAGGCCGTTCTTCTTGATCAGGCCCTGAATCTTCCTGGCCTGGGCGGGTGTCAGGGTAGCCACGTCGACGTGCGTAACCCCCGCGTACCTCCGATCGGCTTTGCCGACCGGCCAGCAGGCCAGTTCCAGCATCTCAAACCCATTGCCGGCCGCCCACCTGGCGAGATTTTCCAGCGACATGTTCGGGAAAGCTGCGCTCATCAATCCGAGTTTCATGATTCCCTCCTAATGCGTAACGAGTAATGAGTAACAAGTGAATTACTCGTTACTCATTGCTTGTTCATTACTAGCCGATTTCGCTCATATTTACCCAGCGTCCCTCTTTCGCGCTGCGGAAGATCGCCTCACCCACCCGCAGGGCGCGCTGACCATCTTCAAAGGTCGGGAAGTCGGGCCGGGCGCTGAAGTCGCCCGCTTCAATGTAGCGATAGATGGCATGATACAGCTGCTTGAACGTATCGGGAAAGCCCTCGTTGTGCCCGCCGGGATAGGACGCGAACTGCCGCGCTTCGGGCGCCAGCAGCGCGGGATCCTTCAACAGCAGTTCGTTGGGCCGTTCCCGATGGTTGATCCACAGCTCGTTGGGCCGCTCGCCGTCCCAGACGAGGGCCGCGCGCGCGCCGTCGATTTCGTAGCTTAAGCGATTCTTGCGCCCGGCGCAGACCTGCGCGACCGTCATCACGCCGCGCGCGCCGTTGTTATAACGCAGCATCACGGTGGCATAGTCCTCGGTGTTGATGGGCTGCTCCACGTATTCCGCGGCGGTCTGCAGTTTGCCCGTGAAGGTTTCCACCGGCTGCGCCGGCTTCCGGCGCGTCTTCAAGAACGTCGCAAAATCGGCGCACACGGCTTCGATTTGCAGACCGGTGATAAACGTCGTCAGATCGAGCCAATGCGATCCGATGTCGGCCACGGCGCGCATTTCGCCGCTGAACTGCGGTTCCAGCCGCCAGTTCCAGTCGGTGGGCAGCAGCAGCCAGTCCTGCAGATACGATCCCTGCACGATGTACACTTCGCCGATCTCGCCGCTCTGCACCAACTGCCGCGCCTGATGCGACAACGGATAGAAGCGAATGTTGAAGTTAACGGCGTTAACCCGCTGCGCGTCCTTGGCCAACTTCACCAGCTCGCTCGATTCGGCCGAGTTCATCGCCAGCGGCTTCTCGCACACCACATGCTTGCCCGCCAGCAGCGCTGCCTTAGCCTGCGGGTAATGCGCGTGATTGGGCGAGGTGATGTGCACGACGTCGATCGCCGGATCGGCGATCAACGCTTCGGCTGTCTCGTAGTACTTCTGAATGCGCAGGGCCCGGGCTTTTTCGGCCACGCCGTCGGCGCGCGGTCCGGCCACCGCCGCCACCTCGATCCCCAGACGCCGCAGCGCTTCCACATGCACTGGCCCGATGAACCCTGTGCCGATCACGCCTACTTTCAAATCTGGCATGTTATCCTCCGTGGCGTTGCTTGAATTCGTCGAGAATCGTCGCCGTCGCCGTGGCGCCCGAGCGGGTGGCGCCGGCATCGATCATGGCCAGCAGTTGATCGAGCGTGCGCACGCCGTGCGCGGCCTTGACCTGCACCTGCGGCCCCACGGACGCCCGCATCAAGGTGATGTCTTCCACCGTTGCGCCGGTCGGCGCAAAGCCGGTCGAGGTCTTCACGAAATCCGCGCCGGCTTCCTCCACCAACTGGCAGCCCAGCACTTTCTCGGCGTGCGTGAGGTAAGCGTTCTCCAGAATCACTTTCACGATCGCCTGCGGGTGCGCGGCATTGACCACGGCGCGGATCTCATTGCGGACATAGTCCGCGTGGCCCGATTGCAGCTCGCCGATGTTGATGACCATGTCAATTTCGGTGGCGCCGGCGGCCACGGCTTCCTGCGTTTCAAACACCTTGGTCGCCATCGTCGAGTTGCCGTGCGGAAATCCGACGACGGTGCCCACGGCGACGTCGGAACCGGCCAGCAGTTTCTTGGCCAGCTTGACGTGGCAGGGCTTCACGCACACCGAGGCCACGTGATACTGCGCGGCCAAGTCACAGCCGGCGACGACGTCGGCTTCGGTGAGTTCGGGCCGCAGCAGCGAGTGATCGATCGTTTTGGCGAGCTGCTCGTAGGTAATGGTTCTGCTGTTCAAGGTCGGGGTTTGTGGCATGTCACACTCCTGAAGGTTTATCCTGCACGACAAACAAGTGCTCTAGGGCCAGATGAATCGCGCCGGTCATGCCCGCTTCGCCGCCCATCGGCGAATAGCTCACGATCAATTCGCGCGTCGCCAGCGCCGTCGAGCGGCGCAGCACGGCCTGGCGGATCGACGCCAACAGCTGGTTGCCAATGTTGGCGACGCCGCCGCCCACCAGAATCAGGCTGGGATTGAAGAAGTTCACCAGCCCGGCCAACACATCGCCGATGAGCTGCCCGCTGCGCTGCACGATTTCGATGGCGGCGTGATCGCCCTCGCGAACGGCCGCGGCCACATCCTCGGCGCGCAGCACGCCCTGGCTCGCGGCGAGCTTGTGCGCCAGGATCGGGCTCGCGCCATTCTGCGCGGCGGCCAGTGCCCGATCGGCAATCGCCGGCCCGGCGGCCATCGCTTCCAGGCAGCCGACGTTGCCGCAGCGGCAGATCGGGCCCTGGTGATCGGCGCAAATGTGCCCGATATCTCCCGCGCTGCCGGTGTGGCCGCGATGAATGACGCCGTGGCACACGATGCCCGCGCCGATGCCCGTGCCGATCTTGACGAAGATGAAATCATCCTGGCCCATTCCGGCGCCGCCCTTCAATTCACCCAGCGCCATGATGTTGACGTCATTGTCGACGGCGATGAACGCCGAAGGAAAGATCGGGTGAAAATAGCTGCGAATGGAAAAGCCTTCCCAGGCGGGCATCAACGGCGGCGCAACTAATACCCCTTTGATGAAGTCCACCGGACCGGGCACGCCCACGCCCACGCCCAGAACTTGTTCGGGTCGAATGTCACGTCTGGCCAGCAGGGCCAGCGCGCGCCGTTTTGCTTCGCCCAGCAGCTCGAGCGGCTCGTCGCGCACATCAGCCGGACCGCTGTCGCGCTGCAGAACCTGCGCGTTGAGATCGGCGACCGCGATATCCATGCTCGTTGCGCCGATGTCTACGCCGACGATATAGCCTAATTCATAGTTGAACTTCAGCAAGCGCGGCCGCCGCCCACCCTGCGAGGCGCCTTCACCGCTTTCGACCAGGAGGTTGCGCTTCGCCAGCTTGCCCACCTCGGCCGTGACTTTCGGGCGCGACCAGCCCGTCAGGCGCGCCAGATCGGTGCGCGAGATCGCTTCGCGCTTGCGCAGCGCCGCGATGATCTGCGCCGCGTGCGTTGACACAATCAGCGGGGCAGTGGGGAGCGTTGGAGCGATCGGTTTGGCAGCAGTTCTAGGCATGCAGCGCCATCGACCCCGGTGGGCTGGCTTCCAGCGTAACACAATTTCGGTACGCTTGTCATGTGATCAATGTGTAATCAGTCACATGACTTACTTCACGAATTTTCGTAAGTTATAGTGAAATGTTCGTAAGTTGGCCGCCACCGCGCGTTTTTGTGGGAGTTACGCCGCTTTTTTGCGGGCGTCCGGGTTGATAAATTATAGTATAATGCACTTGGCTTGTAATGACAACATGACGAGTTGTACTCACTTCAGACTCCGGGAAATCTCCAGCGTGAATACGACAACGCGCCTGCCCAAGAGTCAACCCGGCGGGAAAGCCGCTCCACTGCCGAAGTATTATCAGCTGCGTGAAACCTTGCGTGAGCAGATTGACCTGCTGCAGAGCGGCCAGCCGATCCCGTCTGAGAACGAATTGTGCCAGGCGCACGAGGTCAGCCGCATCACGGTGCGCAAAGCGCTGAACGATTTGGTCCATCAGGGCCTGCTGTACACGGTGCAGGGCAAAGGGACGTTTGTTTCGCCGCACAAATTCCGCGTGCAGTGGGCGCAGGAGACGGCTGGCTTTCACGCCGATATGGCGCGGCGCGGCCTGGGGGTCAAAATCCGCGTGCTGGAACAGGCCCTGGCGCCGGCGGATCAACGTGTCGCTGCTGAGTTGGGCCTGAACCTGGGCGCCCCGGTCGTGAAATTCGTGCGGTTGCGCTACGTCGACGATAAGCCGTTTGACATCGCCACGAACTATTTGCCGGCCCAGTTGTTTCCGGGACTGGAGCGCGAAGATCTGACCACGGCTTCGCTCTACGCGCTGATGCAATCCAAATACGGCATCCGGCTCGATCATGGCGTGCGCCTGGCCGAGGCGGCTCCCTGTTCGCCGGAAGAGGCCCGGCTGCTGCACGTCAAAGCCAGCATGCCCCTGTTAGTCATTCACAGCACCATGTATGACGTGGAAGGCCGGCCCGTGGAGCATGGCGTCGCCAAGCAGCGCGGCGATCGCGCGCAGGTGGAGATTGCCGTTGTAGCCGCCAGGTAATGCCGGGCGAGTTGCAAACCTGCCCGCTAGATCAAGGAGAGATCAGCTATGGCAAACATCGCGATGTTGGGCACCGGCCTCATCGGCATGTTCTACACGATGAGTTTGCAGGCCAAGCGCGGGCGCGATCAGATTGCCGTCGTCTGCGCCAGGCGCGCGGATGAAACCAGCGCTTTCGCGCAGAAATGGGGCATTCCCCACTGGACGACGAGCATTGCCGAGGCGGTGCAGCGCCCCGATGTCGACGTCGTCATTGTGGGGCTGCCCAATTATCTGCACAGGGAAGCGGTGCTGCTGGCCGCGCAGGCCGGCAAGGCGATCTTCTGCACCAAGCCGCTGGGGCGCACGGCCGCCGAAGCGCAAGAGATGCTGGCCGCGGTCGAGAAGGCGGGCGTCTTCCACGGTTATCTCGAAGACCTGGCTTACACTCCCAAGACGCTGAAGTCACTGCAAGCGGTCAAGAATGGCTCGATCGGCAAGGTGTTGTGGACGCGCTCGCGCGAGACACACCCCGGCCCGCACAGCGATTGGTTCTGGAAGAAGGAACTCTCGGGCGGCGGCGCGATCGTGGACATGGGCTGCCACTGCATCGAGATCGGCCGAAACTTCATCGGCAAAGATGTGAAACCGTTGGAGGTGATGTGCTGGGCGGACACGCAGGTGCATCCCATCGAAGCGGAAGACAGCGCGGTCGGGCTGGTGCGCTATGCCAGCGGCGCGCTGTCGCAGTTTGAAGTGTCGTGGACGTTCCGCGGCGGCATGGACTTGCGCGATGAAGTCTCCGGCACGGAAGGCACGATCTGGCTGAACCACTGGCTGCGCACCGGCTTCGAGATGTTCTCCGCGCCGGGGCAGGGCGGCTATGTCTCCGAAAAGAGCGAGAGCGATTCCGGCTGGCTGTTCCCGGTCGGCGATGAAGTCGCGGCCCTGGGTTACGAAGCGATGTTCATGGACATGCTCAATTCGTATGACGCGGGCCAGGCGCCGATGGAGACCTTCTACGACGGCTACGTGGTGAATGCCATCATGGATGCGGCTTATCGCTCGATCGCGTCGAAGAAGTGGGAGCCGGTGCAGTTGGAGGTGTGGCGCGGTTCAGAGGAAATCGCGACGAAAGCGGGCCTGACCGAATTCGACGCGCAGTACTTCTTGATCAAGCAGGAAGTGTTGCCGGACGGCCAGACGAAGTTTATCTTGAAGGATAAAACGACGGGCGAGATTGTGCAGAAAATACCGTAGGCAAGCAGGCCAGGAAGCAAGTCAACCAGATGAGCCCAGCAGCAACTTACTTCGACGAGGTGCAGAAGATTCTGGATCGCATTCGCGCCACGCAAATGGAGGCGTTGGAGCGTGCGGCTGAGATTTGCGCCGGCTCGATTGCCAGTGGCGGATTGGTGCACGTGTTTGGCACGGGACACTCGCGCATCCCGGTTGAAGAGATGTTTCCGCGCCATGGCAGTTATCCGGGTTTTCACCCCATCGTCGAGTTGTCGCTGACTTATCACAATCCCGTCGTCGGCGCCAATGGCCAACGTCAGGCGATGTTCCTCGAACATGTCGAGGGACTGGGCGAAGTGATTCTGCGCAATTTCGTGCTGGAGCCGCCTGATAGTTTTCTGATCTTTTCCAACAGCGGCGTGAATGAAGTGGTGGTAGAAGTGGCCCTCGGCGCGCAGCGGCGCGGGCTGCCGGTGATGGCGGTGGTGTCCCTGGATCATTGTATGCATTCGCCGATCAGGCACAGTTCGGGCCAGCGCCTGCCGGATGCCGCCGACGTCGTGATCGATAATGGCACGCCGGGCGGCGACGCGCTGGTGAAGATTGAAGGGCTGGAAGATCCGATTGGGCCGGGCTCCACCATCGGACATGCGCTGGTCGCGAATGCGCTCAAGGTGCTGGTGGCCGATCGGCTCACACGGCTGGGCAAGATGCCGCCGGTTTTGACGAGCAGCTTCTTCATCGGAGAGGCGGCCTCGTCGCAGCGGTTTGACGAAGTCTACGACGATTATCGATCGCGGGTCAGGCGCGTTTACGGATGTGGCGATGATTAAACGCGGAAACGTCATTGCGAGCCGCGCAGCGGCGAAGCAATCTCTTGTTGATTGGCACCGGGATTGCTCACCTGCACTGCGCCAAGCGCAACGCAGGCGCATGTGTCGTCGGCCTGTGGCCTCCTGGCCATGACGGTGGATAGAGTGATTGTGGCAGAACGAGTGTTGGATCGCAAGGTGGCCATCGTGACGGGCGGGGCCAGCGGCATCGGGCGGGCCACCGCGCTGCTGTTCGCACAGGCAGGCGCGCGCGTCGCGATCTTCGATCTGGATGAAACGGGCGGGCAGCAGACGGTCGAGGAGATTCGAACGAACGGCGGCGGCGCGATCTTCGCGCGAACGGATGTGAGCGTCGCGCAGGATGTTGAAACCGCTGTAAAACGTACGGTTGCAGAGTTTGGCCGGCTCGACGTGATCTTCAACGGCGCGGGGTTGAGCGGCCGCAAGTGGGGCGATGGGCCAACGGCCGACTGCACGGAAGAAGCGTGGGATCGCGTGCTGGCAATCAATTTGAAGAGCGTGTTCCTGGGCTGCAAGTATGCGATCCGTGAAATGCTGAAAGCCGGCGGCGGCGCGATCGTCAACCTGTCGTCGGTGTTGGGGCTGGTGGGCGGCGATGAAGATTTCGCGACGCACGCTTACGCGGCGAGCAAGGGCGGCATCATCAGCCTGACGCGCTCGATCGCGGCCTACTACGCGCCGCAGCGGATTCGCGCGAATGTGATCTGTCCGGGGTTGATCGCCACCCCGATGAGCCGACGCGCCCAGGCGAACGAGGCGATTCGCGCGCGCTTGAGTGAACTTCAGCCGTTGACGGGCGATTTCGGACAGCCGGGTGATGTGGCACAAGCGGCCTTGTATCTCGCTTCGGAGCAGGCAAAGTTTGTGACGGGTGCGGTGTTGACCGTAGATGGTGGCTGGACAGTGAAGTAACACAGTCATTGCGAGTGTAGTGTATGAGGCTATTTTCTCCATAACTGCCCTTATCGACGTTCTCAGTCGTGAAAGAAAGGAGGCTGCTCTACACGAAGAAAAAAGCGGATGTTGTTCGACTGATTGCTCAACAAGCTGTAGTGCATCCCAATACTCTCAGGAGGAGTTTACCATGAAGAAGATGACGTAGTGATGGTCTTGTTGCTGGTGGTGGCGCAAGTGCTGGCAGCGTGTGCCGCACCGACCCCGGCTCCGACGCAAGCCCCGGCCGCTGCTCCAACGACCGCTCCGGCGGCGGCTCCGACGACCGCTCCGGCTGAAGCCCCGACGGCGGCCCCGGTTACGGGTGGACGATTTACCATCGGCATTTCCAATCCGTTCATCAGCAGCGAGTATCGCACGCAGATGATTCAGGAATTGAAGGACGTGAATGCCGAGTACATGGCGGCGGACCTGACGAATGATCTGGTGATCGAGAGCGCCGACACCGATGTGGCCGGCCAGATTCAACAACTGCAAAACTTGATCAGCAAGAACGTGGATGCCATCCTCGTTAACCCGGGTGATGTCAACGGTTTGAATGACACGCTGAAGGAAGCGTGCGACAAGGGCATCATCGTGATCTCGGTGGACCAGGCACTGGACGTGCCGTGCGTATACAATGTGGGCATCGACCAGAAGGAATGGGCGAAGACGTCGGCGAAGTGGCTGGCCGAGAAGTTGGGCGGCAAGGGCGACATCGTGCAGATCGAAGGTTTCCCCGGCCACCCGGCGAATGTGGCGCGCATGGACGGCGTGGCGGAAGTGTTGAAGGACTATCCGGACATCAAAGTGCTGGCGACCGAGACCGGCAAGTGGGACGAGGCGACCGGGCAGCAAGTGATGTCGAACTTCCTGGCGTCGTTCCCGAATCTGAATGGGTACTGGACGCAGGACGGCATGGCGATCGGCGCGATGCAGGCGCTGCTGGCGGCGAACCCGGCGAAGTGGCCGGTGGTCGTCGGCGAAGGCCGCTGCCAGTTCCTGCAACTGTGGGATCAGCGTCTGAAGGACGATCCGAACTTCGAGACGATCGCGGTGGCGAATCCGCCGGGCGTGTCCCCGACCGGCCTGCGCATCGCGGTGAATATGCTGCAAGGCAAGGAAGTGGACAAGAGCAAGCTGAGCGGCCAATCGTTTGTGATTCCGGTGCCGGTGGTCGTGACCAAGGACAACTTCAAGGAAGTCTATGAGTCGACGTGCCAGGACAAGCCGGCCACGTTCCTGCTCGACGGCATCATGAGCGACGAGGAAGTGCAGCAGTTCTTTGTGGGCGGTAAGGCCCCGGCGGCGTCCTCGACCGGCGGCGAGAAATTCACCGTGGGTATCTCGAATCCGTTCATCAGCAGCGAGTATCGCACGCAGATGATTCAGGAGCTCAAGGATATCAACAAAGAATACGTGGACAAGGGCATTGCCAACGATCTGGTGATCGAGAGCGCCGACACCGATGTGGCCGGCCAGATTCAGCAATTGCAGAACCTGATGAGCAAGGGCGTCGATGCGATCCTGGTGAATCCCGGCGATGTCAACGGGCTGAACGACACGCTGCAAGAGGCGGTGAAAAAGGGCATCATCGTCATCTCGGTGGATCAGGAACTGGCGACGCCGAACGTGTACAACGTGGGCATCGATCAGAAGGAATGGGCGAAGACGTCGGCGAAGTGGCTGGCCGAGAAGTTGGGCGGCCAGGGCAGCATCGTGCAGATCGAGGGCTTCCCCGGCCATCCCGCCAATGTAGCGCGCATGGAAGGCGTGGCGGAAGTGCTGAAGGACTATCCCGACATCAAGGTGCTGGCGACCGAGACCGGCAAGTGGGATGAGGCCACCGGCCAGCAAGTGATGTCGAACTTCCTGGCGTCGTTCCCGAATCTGAACGGGTACTGGACGCAGGACGGCATGGCCATCGGCGCGATGCAGGCGCTGCTGGCGGCAAATCCGGCCAAGTGGCCGGCGGTCGTCGGCGAAGGCCGCTGCCAGTTCCTGCAACTGTGGAATGAGCAGCTGCAAAAAGATCCAAACTTCGAGTCGATCGCTGTGGCGAATCCGCCGGGCGTGTCGCCCACCGGCTTGCGCATTGCCTACAATATGCTGCAAGGCAAGCAAGTAGACATGAGCAAATTGGGCGGCGCGAACGATATGTCGTTTGTGATCCCGGTGCCCGTGACCGTGACCAAGGACAACTTCAAGCAAGTGTACGAGTCGATGTGCAAGGACAAGCCGGCCACGTACCTGCTCGACGGCATCATGAGCGACGCCGAAGTTCAACAGTATTTCAAGTAGTAAACTCTCACCTCCAACTCAGTGTTTCCTGCCAGGGTTAGCTTTCCTTGGCCGGGAGGATGAACAAGCGTCATCCTTGCGAGGGCTATCACGCCCTCGCAAGGATGACATGAATATGGAAAAGGGAGTCATGACAATATCGCTGTCTGCCCGTCATGTGGTTAAACGCTACGGCGGTGTGGTTGCGCTTTCCGATGCCAACCTGGATATTCAATCCGGTGAGGTGCTGGCGTTGATCGGGGCCAATGGCAGCGGCAAGAGCACGCTCAGCAAGATCATCAACGGCGTTGTTGTCCTCGATGGCGGACAGCTGATCCTCGATGGGCAAGCCATCCAGTTCTCTGCGCCGCACGCTGCTAAAAACGTCGGCATTTCCACGGTCTTTCAAGAGCTCAGCCTGGTGCCGCAGCTGACGGTGGCCGAGAACATCTGGCTGACGCGCGAGCCGCTGAAACGCGCGGGCTTTGTGGCGCAGCCAGAGATCTATCGCCGGACGGAGGAACTGCTGGCGTTGTTCGACGGCATGTTCAAATCCGCGTTGACGCCGGACACCCCGATCGGTTCTTTGCCGCCCGACGAAAAACAGATCATCGAGATCTTGAAAGCGGTGAGTTTCAATCCCCGCTTGTTGCTCCTGGACGAAGCGACCGCCAGCCTGGACAGCCGGCAGGTGCAGCGCCTGTTCGAGTTGGTGACGCGCTGGAAGGCGGACGGCAAAGCGATCGTGTTTGTCTCACACCGCATGGAAGAGATCTTCCAGATCGCCGATCGCTATTCGGTGCTGCGCAACGGCCAGACCGTGGGCGAAGGCCCGATGAAAGACGCCACCACCCGAACGCTGGTGGACTTGATGGTGGAAACGGCCGCGGTGGAGAAGGTAGTGCAGCGCAGCCGCCCCTCAGCGCAGAGCCTGCGGGAACGCGCGGTGCAGATGGAGGTCAAAGACCTGCGGACCGATGTCCTGAAGGGCGTGAGCGTGCAACTGCACCAGGGCGAGCTGCTGGGGCTGGGCGGCTTGAAGGGACAGGGCCAGCGCGATCTGCTGCTGGCGTTGTTCGGCGATATGCCGTATGCCGGGACGGTCAGCATTGACGGCACGGCGATGCACTTCACGCATCCGCGCCAGGCGATGGAGCAAGGCTTATCGCTCGTGCCCGGCGAACGCGCGAAAGAAGGACTGTTGTTCATCCGATCGATCCTGGAGAACTTCCAGATTCCTTCGTGGCGCAAGTATGGCACGCCGCTGCGCCTGGGCCGGGCCAGTGCCGACGCCACGGAAATGGGTAAACGCCTGAGTTTGAAAATGGCGGGATTGAAGGAGCCGGTGAGCAGCCTATCGGGCGGCAACGCGCAGAAAGTCGTCATCGGCAAATGGTTATTACGCAATCCGCGCTTTCTGCTGTTGGACGATCCCACTAAAGGCGTAGACGTGGGCACGAAAGCCGAGTTCTATCAGTTGCTGACGCAGTTGTGTGAAGAAGGCAAGTCGGTGTTGTTCTACAGCAGCGACGACGAAGAGTTGATCGGCTTGTGCGATCGAGTGCTGGTGATGCACGATGGGGTGATCCGATCAGAACTGGCCGGCGACTCGCTCACGAAATCGAATCTGGTGGCAGCCAGCCTCGGGGCCGCGCACGAGGAGCTGCCATGAAAAACTTCCGCTGGCAGCACTTCACTTATCGCAATCCGTATCTCTTTGCCCTGGGACTGCTGGTCGTCGCGGTGGTCGTCAATTTTGTTTTGCAGCCCGACCTGTTCGATCCGAAAACGCTCAACAACAACATGCGCGTGTTCCTGCCTTTGATCCTCCTGTCAGCGGGAGAGGCGGTGGTCATCCTGGCCGGTGGCATCGATATTTCGGTCGGGGCGATCGTGTCCGTGGTCAACGCTTTGCTGGCCACGCAGATCGGCTTGAAGGGCGATCCGGGGCAGGCCGTGCTCTGGATGCTCGTGGCGCTGCTTGTCGGCATGATCGCGGGCGCCATCAATGGCTTCTTCGTCGCTTATCTGCGCTTGCAGCCGATCATCACGACGTACGCGACCAGTTTCCTTTTTGCGGGTCTGGCGTTGTTCATCCTCCCGAATCCCGGCGGTGGCGTGCCCTCGATGTTCACCGTGTTTTATCGCGAGGCTACGCCATTAGGCCTGCCGCTGGCGTTTTACCTCATCTTCCTGATTTTGCTGGCGTGGTATGTGACCCGGCAAACCCGCTTTGGCCGTTACCTCTTTGCGGTTGGCGGCAATAGCGAAGCGGCCTATGAAACGGGTGTGCCGGTCAGCGCCGTGCAGTTCAGCACCTACGTTATTTCAGGATTGATGGCGGCGTTCGGCGGCATTGCTATCACGTTGCTGACCGGTTCCGGCAACGCCGGGGTCGGCGATGCGTTGACGTTGCAGGCGATTACGGCGGTCGTCATCGGCGGGACGATCCTCAGCGGCGGCAAGGGCGGCGTGGCTGGCGCCATCATCGGCGCGATCATTCTGGGTTTGATTCGCAACATCATTTCATTCGCCAACGTCGAATCGTGGTGGCAGACGTTTGTCAACGCGGCCATCATCGTGCTGGCGCTGGCGATGCCCGGCATCTTGAGCCTGATCCGGAGGAAGCGCGCATGAAGAAGCGACTGGCCATCTCCCCCCCGGTAGCCGCCGTGCTGTTGGCGGTAGTGTTGTTTCTCTTAAGCGGCCTGTTGCCCAATGGCTTTGGCAGCGACCTGGACATCGCTGCTCGGACGGCGATCAACATCGTCCGTATTTCGGTGTTCTTAGGTATTATCGCTGCTGGACAAACCTTGGTAATCATCAGCGGCGGCGAAGGCATCGATCTGTCCATCGGCGCGGTCGTAACCTTGACGGCCATCATTACCTACTCGATCGTCAGCGGCCGCAACGAGAATGTGCTGCCGGCCCTGCTGGCCGTGTTAGTCGTCGGGGCCGCCATCGGGTTTCTGAATGGCGCGGGCATTGCTTTCCTCAAGATCTCGCCGCTGGTCATGACGCTGGGCATGGCGGGCGTCGTCAGCGGCTTGATCCTCGTCATCACGCAGGGCAACGTCAGCGGCTCCGTCGCACCGATCATGACGGATTTGATTGCGCGCCCGAATATTCTCAAAATCATCCCCGGCGCGATCGTGATCTGGATCATCTTTGGGCTGTTGATGTGGCTGCTGTTGGAGCGCACGACGTTCGGCAAGCATTTGTTTGCCATCGGGACCAATCGGGTCACCGCGCGCCTGTCGGGCGTCAATGTGACCCGCATGGTGTTAGGCACTTACGCGCTGGCGGGACTGCTGGCCGGACTGGGCGGCTTCCTCGTCGTCGGCAATACGGGCGTGGTTCACATTCGTATCGGCGATCCGTTTCTATTCCCGTCGATCGCGGCGGTCGCGGTCGGCGGCACGCTCCTCTCGGGCGGCAAGGGCAGCTACTGGGGCACGATGGCGGGCGCGCTGGTGCTGACGCTGATCACCAGTCTGCTCACCACGATGCAGATGCCCGAATCGGTGCGGCGCATGGTCCTGGGCGCGACGCTGCTCATCATGATCTCGATCTACGGGCGGCAGCGAGGATTCAGACAGTAAATGACCACGTCATTGCGAGGAGCGTTTTCTGCGAAGCAATCTCGATCGTAACTGTAGGCGATCGCTTCGTCGCAAAAAGTGTCGCATCCTTCGCATCCTTCGACTCCGCTGCGCTCAGGATGCTGCGTGCAATGACGACATACCAAGTTTAAGGGAGGCTACAATGCTTCTTACCCACCAGTGTCATCGGCAGTTACGCCTGGCCGTCGTGGTTCATCACTGCCGTCGAAGCCATGCAGCGCGGCGAGTACGGCCCCGCCGATATTCAGGAAACGTTGAACGATGCCGTCGATGTGGCGCTGCGCGATCAGGAAGATGCGGGGATCGATATTGTATCCGATGGCGAGATGCGGCGCCTGGGCTTCTTCACGGCGGATTTCTACAATCGCTTGAGCGGGCTGCGCACTCTGCCGCCCGACCGACGGCTCGGCCCCGCCGGCCACGATCAACGCGAGCACTACGAGGCGGTCGATCGCCTCGCCGCGCCCGATGGGTTGGGCCTCGTCCCCGAATATCAATACGTCCGCACGCGCACTGTGAAGCCGATCAAGATGCCATGCCCCGGGCCGTTCACGCTGGCGGGCCGCATCGCGCCGGGCAGCGCGTACAACGACCGCATGGATGTGGCGCACGCGCTGGCCGAGATCATCAACGCCGAATTGAAAGCGCTCGTGGCCGCAGGCGTGGACTTTATTCAACTCGACGAACCGTCATACGCGGTACACCCCAAATCGCCGCATGACTTTGTCGAATTGTTCAATGCTGTCGTGAACGGCGTCAACGCGCGCATCGGTCTGCACCTGTGCTTCGGCAACTTCGTCGGACGGCCTGTGGCCAAGCGGACCTATGCGCCGCTGTTCCCGCACATCCTCGACACGCGCACCGACGAGTTGGCGCTGGAGTTTGCCAATCGCGAGTTGTTCGAGATCGAAATTGGCAAGCAAGTGGCCGAGGCGGGCAAGACTCTGGCGGCGGGCTTAATCGACGTGAAGAACTATTACATCGAAACGCCGGAAGATGTGGCGCAGCGCATCCGCACCGCGTTGAAGCATGTGCCTGCGGACCAGCTCGCCATCGTGCCCGATTGCGGCTTCAGCCAGACCGCGCGCTGGGCTTCGCGCGCGAAGTTGAAGGCGATGGTGGAAGGGACGACGACAGTGCGCGGGGAGTTAGGTGGGTAAGGTCTCGCCCCACAATCTTTTCTCTTGAAATGGATTGCCTCATGAACATCGATCGCGATGAACTTGTGCGACTGACCGAAGAATACGGCGGGCCGTGGGGCATCAATCACACGCGGCGCTTGCTGCAGTTGATTTCGATCATCGGCGAAGGCCAATCGTACAACGCCGACGCGCTGTGGGTGGCGGCGCATCTGCACGATTGGGGTGCGTACGGCAAATGGGCGCAGCCGGGCGTCGATCATGCGCTGCGCTCGCGTCAGGTGGCCGAGGCGTTTCTCGCAGAGCAGAGATTATACGCCGGACGATGCGAAGTTGATCCTGGACTGCATCGAATTCCATCACGCGGATAACGCGGCGCGCTGCCTCGAAGTTCAACTGCTGAGCGACGCGGATGCGCTGGACTTCCTGGGCGTGGTCGGCGTGCTGCGCGATGTATCCAAGAATGCCAGGGATTTGCGGCAGGCCTATGACATCAGCCGCAAGCGCCGAGCGAAACTGCCCGGCCTGTTGTGCCTCGCCACATCGAAAGAGATCGCCGTGCAGCGCCTGGCAGACATGGACGATCTCTTTGCGAAGTTTGAGGCCGACTCGTTTGGCTATTTCTAACGGAAATTCCACTTGGTTTACGGTGTCACCCCGAGCCGCGGAGTGGCGAGGGGTCTCTGCGTGACCTGAAGAGATTCCTCGCTTCGCTCGGAATGACACATTCGTATTTGTGAAGATTCGTGTGAATTTGTGGAGAAATAATGCCTTTCATTCGAACCGTGCGTGGTGACATCGATCCTTCTGACCTCGGCGTGTGCTACCCGCACGAGCACGTGCTGTGCTCCCCGCCGCCCGACGTAAGCGATCGCGATTTGGAGATGGACAGCGAAGCGGCGGCGCTTCAAGAATTGACGTGGTTCAAGCAGGCCGGCGGCTGCGCGCTGGTCGATATGACGCCCGCCGATTATGGCCGCAATGCGCCGGGGATGAAGCGCGTCTCTGAAGCGACCGGCATTCACCTCATCGCCACGACCGGGCTGCACAAAGACAAGTTCTCGGCGCGCTTCGTCACGAACAAATCGATCGACGAATTGGCCGATCGCTTTGCGCGCGATGTGATGGAAGGCGTCGACGGCACGGACATCAAGGCCGGCGTGATCAAAGCCGCGTCGAGTTTGAACACCATCACCGCGAGTGAGGAGAAGGTCTTTCGGGCGGCGGCGCGCGCGCAGCAGCGCACGGGCGCGGCCATCTCCACGCACACCGAAGTCGGCACGATGGGCCTGGAGCAGATTCAATTGCTCATGGCGGACGGCGTGCCGCCGGAGCGCATCATCATCGGTCACGTCGATCGCAAACTCGACTGGGAGTACCACGTGGCGCTGTGGCAGACGGGCGTGACGTTGAGCTACGATCAGATCAGCAAAGAGAAGTACGCGCCGGACAGCCAGCGCGTGGAGTTCATCCTGCGCGCCGTGAAGGCGGGTTTCGGCCGCCAGATCGTCCTCGGCGGCGATCTGGCGCGCAAGTCCTACTGGCCCAGTTACGGCACAGGCGGCGGGCCGGGGCTGACGTACATTTTGTGGCGCTTCATCCCGTGGCTGCGATCCGAAGGACTGAGCGAAGATGCGATTCAAGATATGCTGGTTCACAATCCCGCACGCGTTCTAAAGATAGGCTGATTTTTTGTACACGGACGGGAGCATTCCCCTAAAAGATGGGGACTTCGTGCACCGCATATGTTTGACGGATTGAACGGATCAACACGGATTCGACATTGATTTCAGTAATCCGTATGATCCGTGTCATCCGTGTCCAAAGGTTCGGTATGATTAACGACTCTCCTCTCTTGCGGGATATTCTCAATCAGCCGCGGTCCCTGGCCGAGACCGTTGATTATCACTGCGGCGTGGGCAAGCCGGCGCTGCACGACGCCGCGCGTTTGATGACCGGCCAGCGGCTGCTCTTCAGCGGCATGGGCAGCTCGTTGTATGCGTGTTATGGGCTGAATGCGGAGCTGGCTCAACAGGGCGCTGCTGCAAACGTGATTGATACGGCTGAACTGCTGCACTATCAGCATGACGCTTATCGTGACGCGGTGGCCGTGCTGGTCTCGCGCTCCGGCGAATCGATCGAGACGCTGAAGTTGCTGCCCGTTTTGAAGGCGCAGGGGACACGCATCGTCGGTGTGACGGATGTGGCCGGCAGTACCCTGGCGCGTGAGGCGGATGCGACGGTCTTGATTCACGGCGGCAAGGATCATCTTGTGGCCGTGCAGAGCTACACCGCGACGTCGATCACGCTCCGCCTGCTGGGCGCAGCGCTGCTGAACACCTTCGCTGCAGCGCACGCTGAGCTGGAGACCGCGATCCGATCGCTGGCTGACTACGTCCCGCGGTGCGTTGATCAGAGTGCTGAGTGGCGCCCATTTTTCGACGGAGCGCAGGCGATCCATTTGCTGGGACGTGGCCGCGCGATAGCGTCGATCTGCGAAGGCGCGCTGTTGTTCAATGAGGTGGCCAAGTTCCCCTCGGTGCCGATGGAGGCCGCGCAGTTCCGGCACGGGCCGGTGGAGATTGTCGACGAGCATTTCCGGGCGATCGTGTTTGCGCCGCGCGATCCCACGCGCGCGTTGAATATCGCGCTGGCGCACGATCTCAAGCGGCTGGGCGGGCAGGCAAGATTAATTGGGCCGGAGGAAGCCGCTGAGGGTTGGTGGGCAACGCCTGAGGTGACGGCTTCCCTTGCGCCATTGATCGAAATCATTCCGGTACAGTGCGCGGCCATGCGTTTAGCGGAATGGCGCGGTTTCACGCCGGGCGAGTTCCGTGTGGCGGCGCAGGTGACCAGCAGCGAAACAGGCTTTTGATCAAGATGGTCCACCAGCATCCTGAGCGGAGTCCCAAAGGGACGTAGTCGAAGGACGCGCTGTCGGGGAGCCCGCATTCTTCGACTGCGCTGACTCCGCTCAGAATGCTTCGACACTTACCTAAAACACAGGAGGCCCAACCATGAGCAAGACCGTTAAAGTCGGATTGATCGGCGCGGGGTTTGTGACCGATCTGCATGAGTTCTCGTTCAGGCATTTCGTGCAGAACGCCGAGGTCGTGGCGGTGGCGTCGCCGACGCCGGGCAAGGCCGCGCACTTTGCCCAAGAGCGCGGCATCCCCCACGCCTTCGATGACTATCGCGATCTGCTGGCGCTGAAGGAGATCGACGTGATAACCGTGGCGATCCCGAACGATCTCCACGCGCAGGTTGCTGTCGCCGCGGCGCGCGCGGGCAAGCACGTGATCTGCGAGAAGCCGCTGTGCAAGACGCTCGAAGAAGCCGATCAGATGATCGACGAATGCCGGAAGCACGGCGTGCTGCTGTTGTACGCCGAGGAATTATTGTTCGCGCCGAAGTACGTGCGGGCCAAAACGTTGGTCGATGAAGGCGCGCTGGGCAAGGTCTTCCTCGCCAAGCAGATGGAAGAGCACCCGGGTCCGCACATGCCGTGGTTCTGGGATGTGAAGCGATCGGGCGGCGGCGTGCTGCTGGACATGGGCTGCCACTCGATCGAGTACACGCGTTGGGTGTTGGGCAAGCCCAAGGTGAGGAGCGTCCTGGCTACGATGGGCACGTTCGTGCACGGCGACAAGACGCAGGGCGAAGATCATTCAGTCGCCGTGATCGAATACGAAGGCAACTGCATGGCCGTGTGCGAAAACTCGTGGGCCAAGTTGGGCGGCGTCGATGATCGCGTGGAAATCTACGGCTCGCACGGGCACACGCGCGCGGACTTGCTGCACGGCAATGCCTTAACCACGTACAGCAACACGGGCTACGGTTACGCCGTGGAGAAAGCCGACACGACGAAAGGCTGGACATTCACGACGTTTGAAGAGACGTGGAACTATGGCTTCCCGCAGGAGATGCAGCACTTCGTCAACTGCGTGGCGGGCCAAGAGACGCCCATCGAGACGGGCGAGGACGGCCGCGAAGTGTTGAAGATCATCTACGCGGCGTATCAGTCGGCGGGCGAGGGCCGCAAGATTGAGTGGCCATATCAGCCGCCGCAGGTCGAGAAGCCGATCGATTTGTGGAAGAAATGATGAAACGGTTTACGCACTACGCAATACGTGGCGCGTAGTGCGTACTGCGTAAAGAGACGGGGCAGCATGGACCATCGCGAACGAGTCTTGACGGCGATCAATCATCAGCCACCCGATCGGGTGCCCACGGCGATCTGGGGCGGCGCGTATGGGATCACCGATGCGCTGTACTTTGAACTGCTGAGGGAACTGAAGTTGGGCGATCCCGTAGCCGCCGTTTCGCCGCCGTTTAGGCCACACGGTCAACTATTACGACGATCGCGTGCTGGACGCGCTGGGCACCGATGTGCGCCATGTGTGGCTGGGCTTCACCGACCTGGGCGGTCCCGCGCGCGGCGGCGCGATCGACGCGTGGGGCGTGGGCTGGACACAGGCGGGAATTTACCTCGGCCCGACGAACTATCCGCTGGAAACCGCGACCGTGGACGACCTCGACCGGTTCGCGTGGCCCGCCGTGGAGCAGCTGGTGCGGCGTGATGAATTGCGCGAGCGGGCAAAGTATCTGAAAGAAAAAACTGATTTTGCGGTGGCCGGCCGCCCGTGTGATTCCTACGGACCGCTGGAACGCTGCAACAGCCTGCGCCGCATGGATCAGTTCATGATCGATCTGGGCCGGAATCCGGAATTTGTCACGGCGCTGATCGACAAGGTGACGACGGTGCTGTGCCGCCTGCTGGAGATCTATCTCGACACGGCCGGCGACTATCTGGATATGATCGAACTGCCCGGCGACGACTACGCGGCGGCGAATCCGCTGATCTCGCCCAGGATGTTCGATCGGTTTTTCGCGCCGGCCTATCGCCGCCTCATCGGCTTGATCAAAGAGGCCGCGCCGCACGTGAAGATCTTGTTCCACTCCGACGGGCGCATGGAGCCGTTCCTGGGCCGCCTGATCGATCTGGGCGTGGATGTCTTTCACTGCCTCGAGCCGCTGCCCAACGTGGATATGGCGGGCGTCAAAGCGAAATACGGAGACAAACTGACCTTCTGGGGCGCGATCGATATCAAGCAGACGATGCAGGGCAGCGCGGCCGGCATTGAAGCGGAAGTGCAGGAGCGCGTGCGGGTTCTCGCGCCGGGCGGAGGCTACGTGCTCGCCCCGGCGAACCACTTGCAGCCCGACGTGCCCGCGCGGAACGTCATCGCTTTGTTTGAAGCGGCGAGGAAGTACGGAGGATATTGACCCTCATCCCCCACCCTTCTCCCTACCAGGGAGAAGGGTAAGCGCGCATTCCCCTCTCCCTTCCCGTGTCCGCACAGCGGCGGGACGGCTGGCCGCAGGGAGAGGGGTGTAGGGGTGAGGGTGAATCACGTCGGAGCAATCCATGTCAATAGCTGAAGTTATCGAAATCATCGGGGTTCACCGCATGATTGCCATCGTGCGCCTGAACGATCTGAGCACGGCGATCGATCTGTCGCGAGCGCTGCTCGCCGGCGGCATCCGCGCGCTGGAGTTTACGCTGAGCAACCCCGCTGCGATCAAGGCGCTGGCCGAGGTGAAAGCCGCGCTGCCGGAATTCGATCGCGGTGAAGCCGTCATCGGCCTCGGCACGGTGCTGAACGCCGATCAGGCGCGAGCTGCGATCGAGGCGGGCGCGCAGTTCATCGTGTCGCCGGCGACGAACTTCGCGACGATCGAAACGTGCCGGCAGACTGAAGGTGGCCGTGATGCCGGGCGCGCTCACGCCGACGGAAATCCTCGCCGCGTGGGAAGCGGGCGCGAGCGCCGTCAAGGTGTTTCCGGCGCGGTCGGTGGGGCCGAGTTACCTCAAGGATGTGCGCGAGCCGCTGCCGTTTCTGCGCCTGATCCCGACCGGCGGGATCGATCGCGGCAACCTCAAAGCGTACCTGGAGCACGGCGCATTTGCGGTGGGCGTGGGCGGCAATTTGGTCGATAAGCAGTTGATCGCAGCGCGCGATTGGGCCGCACTGACCGAGCGGGCGCAGGAGTTCATCCGGGCGGCCGTCTGATGCGATCAGACCGGAAAACAAAACCGATCGGCTTGAAGCAGCTCAGGCCGATCGGTTTTTCGTAAGCCGCGATCTTTACGGCGCGGTGACGATCAACGTATCGCTTTGCCCTGCCTGCAAGGCGCGCGAAACTTGCGTTGAGTTTCCAGCCGAGACATTGCTGAGGGTAAGTTCGACAATGGCGGGCGGCACAGCGCCCGCGTTGGTGCAGACGATTTCGATCGTGTTCTGCCCGGCGACCAGCACCAGCGGGAAGCTGATCTTGCGGCCATCCAGCACGTAGTTGCCCAAGGATTGGCCGTTGACGCGCAGTTCCACGGCATCGCCGTCGACGTATTGCGGATCGCGCAGCGAAAGCGTCACGTTGCGGTTGTTCACACTGACCGGCTGGAAGGCGCTGCCGCGATCGGTATCGAACTCGATCCGCATCCATTGATCGACCCAGGCCGCGTCATTGGACGCCCAGATCGACCATTCTTGAGGCACTGTGTTGGGATCGGTGCCCCACACCGGCCAGCGCCCGGTGGCGGGATTGTCCATGACGAAGCCGGCAATCTCGACGCGCGTGGCATTCAGCGTATCGTAGTTCAAGAAGTAGGCCACGCCCTGATTGCGTTCTTCGGGGCTGGGCGCTGAAGCGAAGAAGCTGACAATCTGCGGCGCTTGACCGGCGGGCGCTTCGGTCGCGCTGACTGGCGCAGGCGCGGACATGGGAGCGGCGGCCACAGGCGGCGGAGGCGCACCGGCGTCACGAGCCTGCACATACTGCGCCTGTGCGGCTTCCATCTTGGCTTTGATCTCGGCCTTTTGTTCGGCCGTGAGGGACTTCAAATAGGTCACGGCTTTTTCGGCGACGGCGGTGCGCTGCGGGGCAGGCAGCGCCTCGTACGTGGCGACGATGGCTTTGGCCTGCTGCGGTGTGATGTTCTCGCAGGCGCTCAGCAGCGCTGCTCCGACGATGAAGATGGCGACGATGCTCAACACTTTCAGTTTCATAGTTTTCTCCAGTTTCTCGATTGGTGAGAATGAACAACGAACGACGCGAGGCGATTCTAGATGCAAATAACCGATGCGTCAACCAGGCAGACAGGGAGGCGGCGTTAATCGATTGTCGAACGCCCCGGCAAATGCAGCGCTCGCGCGTCGCAGCCATAGGCCGATAGATCGACGCCCTCCGCATGATGACATCGGGGCTGCCTCTTTGCGACTTACCGAACCCCAAGAAGGCCGGGGCCAGGCGCTGGAAGAGAGCGAGTTCTTTTTCAACTGCGGCGCGCTGATTCGAACTGCCCGTGTCGATCAGGAGATAGCCGGCGCCGGTGGTGATGAGATAACAGTTGACACTGCCTGATTTGTAAGGGGGCGCCAAACGAATCGGTTTGATGCCTGTTGTCATGATGGGTCTTTCAGGGGAGCAGCAGCGGGCGGAGTCTGGTCGCCCAGTCACGGATGGCATTCCAATCCCGGTGATCGCCCTCTTGCCAGACGCCGAAGAGAACACTCGCACGGAACTTCAAGCGATCGCTGAATGAAGAGATTTGGCCGATGTCCAGCACGCCGGCAAAGAGCCCCTCGCTCACCGGTTTCACCAGGGCGCGCACTGGATCCAGCCACGTGGCCACCTGCGGGCGGTATTTTTCGCCGTCCTTCATCGCCAGCGTCATGCACACCAGGAACGCGGCGAAGGGTTTCTGGCGCAGGGCGGCTTGATGCGTCCGCATGAACTGCATCGCTTCCGGCAGCCACTGCTTGCCGCGAATAGCGCTCCCGGCCACGACTGCGCTGTAAGGCGTGAGGTCGGTAACCTCTTCCATGCGCCGCACTTCCACCTGCGCGCCGTTGTCCGTGAGTGTTTTGCCGATCGCTTCGGCCACGCCGGCGGTGGCGCCCAGGCGGCTGGCGTAGGTGACGAGGATGGTGTTCGACATGACAAGGCTCTCCTAAAGTGTTTTCGAGCAAGCAGGGGACGGCTGCTGCCCGGCGCAGTATTTTACAGCAATTCCGGCGCCAGCAAAACGACATTGCCGACGACGCTGCCGCTTTCCAGCAGCTGATTCGCCCGGGCCGCTTCCAGGATGGGGAACTTCGCCGCGATGATGGGTTTGATTTTGCCTTCAGCCAGCAGTGTGAAGAGTGTGATCCAATCTTCCTTATGCAACCGGGGCTCAACGCGGTGGGTGCCGTAGCCCAGAATCGCCTTGCCGTCCGGCACGACGTTGAGCCAGATGAATTGCGCCAGAAACAGCCCGAAGCGCGCAAGGCTCTGCGGAGCGCCGTAGTGCACCAATGTGCCTCCGCGCCGCAGCACGGCCATGCCGCGCCGGAGATAGTCCTCGGCCATCCCATTGAACACGGCGTCGAGACCGCCGGGTTCGGCGCGGCGCAGCACCGCGACAAAATCCTGCGAGCGGTAGTCAAGCGGGACTGCGCCCAATTCGATCAGGGCAGCATGTTTGCCGGGCGAGGCCAGGCCATACATCTTCAGATTGTCCAGCCGGCCGAGTTGCAGCAAAGCCGTTCCCACGCCGCCGCTCGCGCCGATGAGCAAGACCTTGTCATCCGGCTTGACCCGGGCCATGCGGTGCAGTACCTGATAAGCGACGAGATAGTTCAAGATCAGCGGCGCAACTTCTGCCGGGTCCAACGCGGCCGGCACGCGCACCAACTTATCCTGGCTCAGGGTGATGTATTCGGCATAGCCGCCGTAGACCGTCAAAGCCGCGACGCGATCGCCGACCGCCGCCGCAGTCACGCCCGCGCCGATCGCATCGACGACGCCCACGATGTCATAGCCCGGCACGAACGGCACCTTCGGCAGAAAAGGCCGGTTGCCCACCCGGGCGGCGATGTCATCCTGGCACACACCCACGGCCAGGATCTTGATCCGCGCCTCTCCGGCCGCTGGCGCGCGCAGATCGTTCTCGACGACCTTGAGAACTTCCGTGGAGCCTCTCCCGCTCGCAACGACGCTTTTGTATTTCATGATTTGCCTTGTTTCCTGCTTATGGGGAAGGCCGCTTGCTTGCGAGATGCCCGAGTTGGAACAGCCGGCGGGCGATCAGGATATTCCAGATCGCAAAAAACAAGACCGACAAGACCGAGATGAAGATGCCGATCGTCGCCACGTAAAGGCCAAAGCCGATGACGCCGGACAGAATTCCCGTATAGGCGGTGGCTTTGCTGAAGACACGGCCGCGGCTCTGCAGCATGACGGCGGCGATGATCAGGAGATTAATGTTCGCGAGGTTGTAACTCACGTGGAAAGCAGTGCCCTGACGGAGGGCGATCAGCGCCTCGCCTGCCGCCAGGAACAGGGTGCTCTGCGCCGCGGTCGCCGCCGCCGCATATTGGTCGCTGAGGTACAGCATATCGATGGCCGGTCGCGCCACGATGATGGCGGTGGTCCCGATAAAGCCAAAGGCCAAAGCGATGGCCATGAGCGATTCGTTGATTTGCCTGAGAGCAATGTACAGGGCCAGCGTCGTCGTGATGCCCAGCGCAGCGTTGACCACAAACAACACTTCAAAGGACAGGAGCCCCAGGAGTTTGTTGCCCTGAAACAGGGTGAACCAGCCTATGGCGGTGTCAGGCTCGGGCACGGTGGAGAAGACCATGAGTCTGGATCGGGATGAGCGCTACTGAGAACAGGGCAGCTGCGCCGCCGATGTTGTAGAGCCAGGACCAATCGGGGCGGGCGGTTTCGAGACTGGACTCATCCATGAGCGGATACCTCCGCGCAGCATGATAGACGGGAGAAGTGATTCTCCCTGGGCTTCGACAACCGGTTCGGAGCGATCGGATCCATCCGCGAAAGTTAAAGCGGCGTTACCTCTGTCTGCGGTGCTGAATCCGAAGAGGATAGAGCCTCATCCTGTTGCGCGCCGCGTTTGCGGCCGAAGATGAAGTAGGCGATCGGGCCGATCGGGGGCGCGAAAGCCGCCATCATCCACAGCTTGCGCTTGCCGTTGATCTCGTCATCGCTCCGATGGCGAATGTCCCAGATGGTCCAAATCATGAGCGCCAGGTTGATGATGCCTTGTACACCCGCGCGTGCCTGCGCGGGTGACGGCGCCCGCTTCGGGCGGGGTGCTGTTGCGGCGGACGGGATGTCGGTGATTTCAGTCATGATGTGCCTCCTGCTCTTAATCATCGAATACGCCTACTATACTACTGTTTCGCTGTGAATGGATGACAGGGAAGTACGCCGTTCGCTGACTTCTGTCTGACTTGCCAGGGGAGGGTAGGGGCGAGGCATTCGCCAAGAGGGGAATGTCGATCAGCATCGCTGCCATGGCGGTGAGGTGAATCAACGGGAATCGTGGTGCGAATGCCTCGCCCCTACACAGATCGATCGGGGTTTTCCGTGTCCCGCGCCCAATTGGCCGGATTGTCGATGGTGTATTGGAGGTTGAGTTGAAGCAATAGTGTCACGCGCTGGAGCGCCAAGACCAGCATTGATCAGCCATAGGATGCCGTGAAGGTGATTGGGCATCATGATGAAAATGTCCAACTTTATGCGCGGCATGTGTTGCGGAATGCGCTGCCAGAATGTCTCGACAATCTTGCGAAATACGGGATCGTCGAATAACAACTCGCGCTGGTAAGTGACGATGGTAATGAAATACGCACCTCTCGACTTTTCCCGAAAGATGATAAGATTGATTCAGTACCTCGTGTGACTCGCAGGACCATCAGCCGTGCCGCGTCGAGCCGTCTCTCCGGCGTCCGCACACTCAGGAGGTGAACCACAGCGTGAGCCGTAGTCCAACCGTCTTTTTACTGAGCAATTGAGTATGCGCAACAAGCACAAGGGAGGCTAGCATGCGAACTCGATTTCAGTCCACCACGTGGCGTTTCACTGTTTACCTGCTGCTGTTTACACTGATCTTCGCCCCGGCCGCCAGTCGCTCTGCGTCAGTTGTGCCGGTCGGCCAGGGAACCGGCCCGGAAGTTGTCGCCGCGCCGGGGGATCATCTGGTCACGGCCATCAGCCTCGGCCCGGACACGCCCAACATCCTGCGCGACAACCAGAACGTCGATCTGAGTTTTAGTTACAGCACCACCGCAGCGGGCGGTGTGCGCATCTTCGCCCGGCCCTTCACCAACGGCGCGCTCAGCCCCAACTACGCGGCGCACCCCTCGCCGCTATACCCCACCTCCGCCACCGGGTCAGGCACCGGCTGGTTCACTATCTCGAGCGGAACCACCGTGGTCGATCAGATTCGCCTCCAGATGTGGGATGCTAATCAGACCACGCTGCTCTTCGAGACCTTCATCCCGGTGTATTACCTCTACAGCGATCAGCCGAACATGGTCACCCACGTCAGCCTCAGTCCGGATACCCCGGACGTGCTCAAGTTCGGTCAGAACGTCGATTTGAGATTCAATTACATCACCCGGCAGCAAGGGGGCGTGCGCATCTGGGCCCGGCCCTTTACTAACGGAGCCTTAACTCCGAACTATGCCGCGCACGGTTCACCCTTATACCCGGCCGGCTCCGGCAGCGGCACAGGCTCGTTCAGCATCACTACCGGGCAAGTCGTGGTCGATCAGATCCGCATCCAGATGTGGGATGACAATCAAACCATGCTCCTGTTTGAAGCGTTCCTGCCGGTCTACTACCGCTTCCGCAGCCCGAGAATATCGTCACCCACATCGAACTCAGCCCCGATACGCCGAATGTCTTCAAGTATAACCATAACGTCAATCTGACGTTCAATTACACCACCAACCAAGATGGCGTACGCATTTTTGCCCGGCCGTTCAGCGGCCCGAACCTATCTCCTGGTTATGCGCGCACACGGCTCGCCCGTCTACCCGGTCGGCTCGGGCAGCGGCACCGGCTCGTTCACCCTGACCGCCGGGCCGACGGTCGTGGACAAAGTGCGCATCCAGATGTGGGACAACAATCAAACTACACTGCTCTTCGAGGCTTTCCTGCCGGTGCACCTGTTCTGGGCCGGATCCGGCCCGCCGCCCGGGCCGGATATGCGCGTGGATTCGATCGAGGTGACGCAGGCCATCCAGGATCTCAACAACAGCGTCGATCTGGTGGCGGGCAAGCGCACCTATGCGCGGGTGCACGTCAGTTCGCCCGTCAATGCGAACGACGTGTTTGCCACGCTCAGCGGCAAGCATGGCTTCGTCAGCCTGGCCCCGGTCCTGAATCCCGGCAACCCCGGCAGCGACATTACCGTGCTCAACAGTCCCAATCGCGGGCAGATCAACGACAGCTTCTGGTTCGAGCTGCCTTCCAGTTGGACCACAGCCGGCAACTTGACGCTCACGGCCAGACTGGATCCCAACAATGCCAAGAACGATCTGGTGTTGGGCAACAACACCCGCACAGTGACGGTGAACTTCAAGAGCACGCCGCCGCTCCGGCTGCGCTTGATGAATGTGCAATACACCGCAGGCGGCAACACCTACTTGGCGGGCAACAGTCATCTGTCGGCGCTGGAATCCTGGCTGCGGCGGGCCTACCCGATCAATAGTTTGCAGGTGACGCGCCAGACCTACATCTATCCGGTGGGTGGACTGCCGAATGTGGATACGCTGCACGGCTATTTGGCGCTGGCCAAGCTGCTGCGGATCATCTTCAGCGGTGAAGACTCGCGCGTCGTTTACTACGGCGTCGTCGACGACGGCGGCGGTTTCATGCGCGGCAAGGCCGCCGGCATCCCCGGCACCATCGCCGCCGGACCGTCTGGGCCCGGCAACTGGGGCTGGGACTTCGACGGCTCGTACAACGACTGGTACGGCGGGCACGAGATCGGCCACACGCGCGGCCGCTATCACGCGGAGTTTTGCGGCGCGGGCGGCGGTGTTCCTTATCCCTATACGGGTGGGCGCATCAGCCCGGCGTTGAGCGGAAACACCGCGATCTACGGCTTTGATATCACCACGCGCGCCATCTATCCGCCCAGCTGGACCGATGTCATGACGTACTGCTCCAACGAATGGGTATCAGACTTCACTTACGAAGGCATTCGAAGTTACCTGGTGGGGATCGGCTTGCTGAGCGCAAGACCGGAGGAGGTTACGGCCAGCCAATTTCTGGCGGTGGCCGGCATGGCCGATCTGGAGAGCAATACCGCCACGCTCGACAACGTCTACCTGATCACTCAGGACAACACGCTGCCTCTGCCCGTTCCCGGCGATTGGACGATCGCGCTGGTGGGAGCAGCGAACAATGATCTGGCGACGTATCCCTTCGCCCCCGATGAGCTGAACGGACGCTGAAGAAAGCCCCGGCACACCGGCCGTGATCGCCGAAGTCGTTCCCTGGACGGCGGGCACAGTCCGAGTCGAGATCCGTCACGGGGGACAAGTCCTCGCCTCGCGCACTGCCAGTGCCAACGCGCCCACCGTCAACCTGATCTCGCCCGCGGCCGGCAGCACGCTTTCGGCCGGTCCATTCCAGGTCTCCTGGACTGGCTCTGACCTGGACGGCGATGCGCTGACGTATAGTCTGCTGTACAGTAATGACAACGGCGTCAGCTGGCAAACGCTGGCCACCAACCTGACGGGCACCGGGTTGCAACTGAACACGAATCAGCTGCCCGGCGGCACGGGACTGCTGCGGATCGTCGCCTCGGACGGTTTCTTGAGCGGCAGGATACCATGGATCGCTCGGCCTGCCGCTGCACGCGCCGACCGTCGAGATCGTCTCGCCCAACCCCGATCAGGTGTTCTATCCGACGCAACAAGTGGCGCTGCAGGGCACCGCCTATGATCTCGAAGATGGAACGCCGGACGATGCCGCATTCCAATGGTCGTCCAGCATCGACGGCGTCCTGGGCACGGGCGCGAGCCTGAACACCGCCGAGCTGACCACGGGCAATCACGTGATCACCTTGCAGGTCACGGACAGCAACGGGATGAGCACGCAGGTGCAGCGGTCGATCACGATCGCCGACGAAAGCACCCCGGAAGCGAACAACCTTGATGTGGCTCCCGTCGGCGCGGGCGCCGTGGTGGCTGTCGGCAGTGTTCCGGTGACACAGACGCTCAATGTGCGCAACTCAGGCGAAGCCGTGCTGGACTGGACGGCCAGCGAGAACATACCCTGGCTGACCCTGAATACGGGCGGCGGGCAGACGCCCGCCGATCCGGTGCTGACAATCTATCCCGGTGGCATGCCCGTCGGAGTCTTTACGGGCACGATCACCTTCAACTCAGCCCAGGCTGTGAATAGTCCGTTCCAAGTGCACGTCACGCTGCAGGTCACCGGCCACGCCGTGTATCTGCCGCTCGTCATGCGCTGAGTCCGATGTGTTGACTGGACGGAAGCCGATGTAATCGTAGGGGCGAGGTGTGCCGCCGACAGCGCGGCATCTGCGGTCTCGCCCCTACGATTTTGTTATCTTACAACAGGCAGACGGTATGTTCACTCTACAACGATTGGCGCTTCCACCGGCTTACGCCGTGCGCGAAGGTCTGATCGATCTCCTCCGTGATTCCGTCGAGGGCGGCGCATCGGTGGGCTTCCTCTCGCCGCTAAAGCGCGAAACCGCCGAGGCTTACTGGCAGGGCGTGCTGCGCGAGGTTGAATCACCGTATCGCGTGATACTCGTCGCCACCACGGAGAGCGGCGCAGTGGCCGGTTCGGTGCAGTTGTCGCTGGGCCAGAAGGAAACCGGCCGCCATCGCGCCGAGGTGCAGAAGCTGCTCGTTCACAGCCGCCATCGCAATCGCGGCCTGGGCCGCCGCTTGATGGAGGCGATCGAGCACGAGGCGCGACAACGCGACCTTACTTTGCTGGTGCTGGATACGATCGAAGGCGAACTGGCCGAGCAACTCTATTTGAAACTCGGTTACGTGCGGGTCGGCGAGATTCCCAACTATGCCAGTTTCCCGGATGGCAGGCTGTGGACAACGGTGATCTTCTACAAAGAACTTTGAAGTCCATCTTGTCCGAAAGATTATACTTGACACAGGGTGTACACTGAAGATAGTCAGGGAGGCAGACGCAGTTTGATGACGGGCGGCGCGCCGATAGCCTGTGCTACATATGAGATGTAGCGCTCGGCCGCAGAGACCGGGCGTTTTGTTATGTCTGCTCAAGGGGCAATCCATATGATTCACACTGATCTGGAATTCGAGCAAATTCACGCAGACTTTCGGCCGAAAATTCAGCGCTACCTGATCCGTCTGGTGGGCGAGCAGGAAGCGGAGGATCTGACGCAGGAAGTTTTTGTGAAAGTCAGTCGGGCGCTGAAGAATTTTCGGGGTGAGTCGCAGCTCTCTACCTGGCTCTATCGCATCGCCACCAATACCGCCCTCGATCGGATCGATAGCCCGTCTTATCAACGTGTCATTCAAGCCCAATTGGCGCAGGACGCCATTGGCGACGACGAAGTGGAACTGGAAGATCAAGATGTGTGGACGGGCGAAAAAGCACCTCGGCTTGAGACTGAGGTGATGCGGCAAGAAATGTATGCCTGTGTCTGGAATCGCCTCGAGCATCTCCCCGCAAACTATCGCACCGTGCTCCTCCTCAGCGACATGGAAGGATTTACCAACAGCGAGGTCGCCGAAATTCTGGGCGTGAGTCTGGACGCGGTCAAAATCAGATTGCACCGCGCCCGGGCCAGGCTCCGCAAAGACATCGAGAGGTATTGCCCGCCGGCCGAGTGGGTGCCTGACGAGTAAGGCCGGGCCTCGCACCGCGCAGAAAACCGATCGGGGGGTGTATCTTTTCCGGACTGATCACCGTCTATAGAATCAGAAAGGAGAAGATCCACCATGAATCTCGATAATCGCATCCTCGAATTGATCGCCGTCGGCGCGTCCGTCGCTGCCAATTGTCAGCCCTGTCTGGATTACAACGTCCGTAAAGCCCTCGAATTTGGAGCCGATCGCCAGCAGATCGCCGAAGCCATCGAGGTCGGCAAGCGCGTGCGGCAGGGCGCGGCTTCCAAGATGGACAAATTCGTCCTCAGTTTGGACTGCGCCGTCCCTTCTTCCGTTGAGGCCACAACCGATCGGTGTGGCTGTAGTTCGTAAAACAAATCCATAGGAGACAAAAATGGAACACGCACGTCTGTTGAATCGCCAACTCGACACGTTGGGGTGGGGCTTATTCTTTGTGTGGTGGGGTATCACCGAGTTGTTCAATTTCCTGCCGGAGGGCGTCGGCGCGATCGGTCTCGGCTTGATTTTGCTCGGCTTGAATGCCGTGCGGACGCGGAACGGCATCCCGGCCAGCGGCTTCACCACCACGCTCGGCATCCTCGCCCTGGTGTTGGGCGGACTGGAATTGGCCGCAGCGGCCTTGAATCTGCCGTTCGAAATCCCGATCTTTGCGATCTTGTTGATCGTGCTGGGCATCATTTTACTGGGACGCGGGATGCGTCAAACCAGCGCGAGTGAATAGAACGGAACGCTATGTCTCAATTCATACCAGAAGGAGCAAATATCATGCAACACTCTAATTCATCCAAGCGCGGATATATTCTGGCCGCTTTCGCAGGCGCGCTAGGCGGCGGTATCGCCGTAGCGCTCGCGACCAAAGCCATCCCCCGGCTCGTGTCGCAGATCATGAACGAAATGATGAGCAAGATGCCGCGCCTCATGATGGAGAAAATGAAAAGCGAAGGATTCGATCCGGCAGAGATGTGCACGCGCATGAGGAAGATGTTCGCTGAGCTCGACGAGCACCAGACAGCGGAGGGAACTCCGTCAGTGTAGGGATCGTGCGACCGCTCCGTACCCCGGAGATCGGGGACGGAGCGTGATGACACTCAAGGAGAAGAGATGCATCTGCGCAAGCGACAGACACTCGGAATCGACAGAGGATCTCAGCGGCGTGTGGAACGTCAGCGGAGCAGCGGTATCTTCACCAGAGACATCATCGTCGGGTTAGCTGGAGGTCTGGCAGGAACGATCGCGATGCATGTGTTTGGGGTTGGCATTTTCCTGGTCATGGGCCAGCCGGCGAGCATTTCCTTCTCGATCATCGGCGATGCCGCGGCGAGTTTCTTTGCAATGCTGGGCATCAAACTGGCCGGGGGCGCGCCTTTGGGGATGGTGGTGTTCTATCTCTTGGGCCTTGCCCTCGGCGTCACTTTCGTCGCACTCGTCTTGCGGATTGATGCCTTCCGGCTGGATTCGATCAAGAAAGGTGTGGGGCTGGGCGTCCTATACGTCGAAGTGCTGAGCCTGCCGCTGCTGGCAACGGCGACCTTCGTATTAAGTATGACGGCTGCTGCGACGGCGCTCTGGTTTGGCATTTCCGTGGTGATGCACCTCGTCTACGGCGCTGTCATGGGAGCAGTTGTGACTATGGCTTGCGTTCTGCGGCTGCGCCTACACGCGGATGATTTTGGTGCTAGGGCATTTTACGCCGTCGTCACGGGAGCGCAATCGTCACACCGCATGTGCCCACGTGCTTTAAGCGGGAATCCAGCAAACCGGTCAAACTGGATGCCCGACACGCTTCGCAGGCACTCGGGCACACGCGCACCCACTCCCACTCCGCTTCGCTTCGGGGACTCGCGTAGGCGTGCAACGCGCGGTAGTGACGTGGCTTGAAAAGGAGAAATCAGCGATGTACCTGCTCGATCAAAAGACCATTGGAATCGTGCTGCTGGTCCTGCTGGGGATGTTGGTGGTCGTCAAGCAACTGGCGACCGGTTCCATTATTGAGAAGCCCACCGGCAGCCGCTTGCTGCGGCTCACGAACAGTTTCAATCTCTTCTTCCTGCTCGTAGTGAATCCGCTGGCCGCCATCCTGCTGATCACCGGGAACGCCGGGGCCATCGATCCGACGCACATGGCCGTGACTGCGCCATGGCTCGCGCAGGCGTTGGAGATCGCCGGCCTGGTGTTGACGGTGATCGGTTATCTGCTCATGGCGTGGGCATTGATCTGCCTGGGACGCAGGTATCAGTTAGGCGGAAACGCCCCGCGGAAGACCGATCAGCTGACCATCGTCGGACCGTACAAGCTGGTCAGGCATCCGATGTACTCGGCGGTCTTGTGCATCTCGCTGGGATTGGCTTGCCTGCTGCAATCGTGGGCTTTCCTGGCCGTGTTCGTCATCTACGTGGTGCTGCTCAGCGGATTGATCCCGGTCGAGGAAGCAGGGCTGCAACAGGCCTACGGCGAGCCGTACCGCGCGTATCGGCAGAGAGTACAAGAAACTGGTTCCGCTTGTCTATTGATGGCTAATTAGTTTGAGTTACGATCATTGGTAAAGAGTTCGCAACGCTATAACTTCCGCTCTGCGCAGCATCCATCCCCAAACTGATCAAGACCTCGGAGGTTTCGCGCAGCGCCCCCAACCGTGGAGTTATCGGTTTTCTGTCATTGCCTGCCCATCAACCTGATCGATGATCGAGCCGTGCCTGCCTGCTGATGAAAACCTCCGAGGTCTCACCGCCCTGCCCCGCGTCTGTTCGTCAACGCCGGGGAAGCGCCGATGGCACTGTGCGCGAGGACTCAACAGCATGAATTGCATGCAGCGGCTGTTGATCGTTATATTCTCTTTATGCTTATACTAATCCTCAGATGCTACAAGACTCGAACAATCTGGCATTTTGAGCAAATTACACTCAGACCAAATAGATTGTATGTGCTGGCAAAGCGATCGAAGAGGGAGTGTTACATGTGGACTATAAATGCCCATGATGTTATTCATTTAGGACGAACACCCGGCGGTGATCGATTCTACGGAATTAGTTGACAGCATTATTCGATCTCAAGTTGCTGTAAGCAATCTGCCGCAAGCGAGCATCCATACCAATCTACGTGTGAATATCCAGGATGGCGGCGTTGATACGCTTGTCGAACAAGGCATTGTCGATGATCCTATAGGTTGGATGATGGAAAGAACTATATGGCAGTTTAAGGCAACAGACGCCGGAGATGTATCTGAAGGAAAGTCTACTCGAAGAGGTTAACAAACGCTACTCCCGAGAGTGTGTTTTAAATGGATATGCCTACCGATTTTGTATTTGTGATAGCCTCTCAAATAAAGTAGATGAATGGGAGAGAGTTCTTGAGCAAGGTGTGCAGAGCATAAATCGCTGTTGCGCTCTAGGTTTATGTTATACTCACCGCAGATATTTGTTTACCGGGCAAATCGGCTTCCAGCATTAATCCAGCGCATCTTTTCTCCGAGCCTCGTTGGTAAGGCTATTCATCTTGACATTTGGAAAACCAACGTAACTGCGATCACGCCTACCTTTGTTCCACCTCCGCAGTGGGATGTTTTCCAGAGAAATGCTGAGACATTACGTCAATCTGTCACTTCGACGGACAGATTGACTGCCAATTCAGGAGAGCGGGTGTTGAAGACGCGAATGGTTTATGAAGCATGAAACATGCCGGCGCAAGGAAAATCTTGTCATTTATACAAATGACGAGCACTTTGCCGTTCAATTGCATGGCGCACTTGCAAACGACCGAACTCTTTATGGAATTCTGGTTGTTGATGAGTGCTCGCTCAATACTCGAGCAAAGTTGATCGATCTCACGAGAGGGTATCCTAATCGCATTCGGATAGTAGCAATTGACAATGCAGGTGAACGTCCGATAGCCGGTGCTCCTGAAATTTGGATTCAAAAAATTCCCAAAGAGTTACTTGGCGAAATACTTAAACAGAACTTTCCTTATGTGCCAGAAGACAGGCGACATGCATACGCGTCTTTGGCTCGGTGGCTCTGCGAGGCCCGCCGCGGATAATGTGGATTGCTCATCACGCTGAAATAGACCAAGTGGGTCACGTTGTACCAGTGATCCAAGATTTGCGTGATTATATGCGCCGACGTTTTCAGATGATGAATTGATCGTTATTGAAGCCTTAGCGTTAGTAACGCGAATTGGCTTTGCAGGAGAGATGGCCGGTGAACTTAAGGACCTATGCAGCATCGTAAATATTCCAACAGAGAAAGTGATATCCTTATAAGATTCATGATGTACCAGGTTTGTAGGCAGACGTGGTCGATACTTCTATGTCACATCTGAGATTATTGCAGAAGCCGCTTTTTCTGGTGCATGGCGACGCTGGCTTGAACGAAATCCGGAAGATTTTTTAAGAATTATTCCTCAATCTATTTCTGCAACCATTCTCAAGGCGCGTAGCACAAAGCGCATCACAGGGGGTGCGTCGCCTTGTTGGAGAATTTTTTCGAAAATGGGCGATGGCATTAGGAGTTGCTGATTTGACAGATGTTGACAAAGTAGATCGCCTTGTTATCTTGATTGATACTAGACCAGAAATCTACTTGCCAGTCCTTCGTAGAATTATTGAATCAGCGAAACAAGAGGAATTGAGTACAATAACGCAGGAACATGGAGCCGGGACCGCACGCCAATGCTTGTACCTGAGCGGATTGTCGCGTTGATGGAATTTTTTGATGAGGCCGAAAGTATCTTGCTGCGATTTGCTCTGGCGGAGTCTGAACCAATCATCGGCAATAATGCCACTTCCATATGGCATCAGATTTATCGGTCATACTATCAGGTACATCAGTCCCATTCTTGCAGCGTTTTGATAGATTAAAGCAAAGAATTCGATCTGATGTGAATCGACATCACCGATACAAGGGGCTTTTCGTGATCGAATTCGACACACGAGTTTGCAAGATGGAACACCAGTAGCCGCAATTATGAGAGACGATCGCTCGAACGGCTGCAGTACGATCTGCGTGAATGCTGCCATTTCTTTCCTGATCGAACTCACTTCTGATACCAGGCAATTTATCCGTGACGGGGCATATGATATCGGAATTACTTATACTCGGTCACTGCTTGGCGACGGTTATCTGGAGTACTCAGAAACTATTTGCCAGTGATCGTATATCGCTCAAGGTACGCACGCGTTTAATGGTAATGCTGGAAGAATTTAGGCAATTTGCATCATCATCTATGCGAGCGCAGGACTGTCAAAATATACGGCGGCAGGCCGATTGGCTACTCGAGCGTGATGAATTGATCCAGACGTTGGTCTGGTCTATCATTCTGATTGGCACTGCTCAATCATTGGACCAGAAGCTTCGCACGCGCTTTCTGTCGCCTGAATTTCGTGCCACCGATTTGTTCAAAAATGAGTCAGGGTGGTTATTCTCGCCAGACGCGCGAAGTGCTGTTGTCCTTGGCGAAGAGTTTGGACGACAAGATATTCAAGGAACATTGCTAGACATGATAATGAATTTGAGCCTTCATTTATCAATCTGCAGCATTGGCAAGAGGATACATTTATGGCTTTATAGGGCAGTCACCTGGCCTCGCAGACCCGGTTAATGTTTGGCTAGATACCATGGAGCAACAAGCACCCGTTTATAAGCTTATGAGTTAGCCATAGCAGGACAAGGAGTAACGCATTCACTTGCCCGAAGCTTTGCGGTTGGTTGATTCGGGCTAAGTCCCTGCGGAATACCTTCAAAGTTTCAGATGTGCGCTGGATCTCACAAATTACAACATCGGAATTCGTAACATCCTTAGCCCACTTGTAGCCAAAGCCGAAATCGGCAACGCAAATTGCATGCGAATTGCTGTCGAAATTGTCTGATACCGATTAAATGATCCGCAGAATTTCGATGTAAACCAGATGCTTGAATACGGTGAATTAAGAGATTTGATTTGGCGCCGTAGTAGAGATCGGTCGAGGGGGGTACGGAACAGAGTCTTTTTGGTGGGTAAGGATTCTTGAGTCGCTTTCGATATTGATGATCCTGACCTTGTTGCTCGCATCGCAGTAGATCGCGATTGCAACGGAATTGAATCTATATCAGAGATGAGGCACTTAAAGTGCTTGCTGGAGTTGCAAAACAGCACCCTGTTATTGTGATGAGGCAACTCGGTCAAGTGATGTTGGATGCCGAGAAAGGCTGGCATTTCTATATAGGACAATATAAGGGCCTCATCCAAGCATTACCTACAGATGTAGTAATTGAATGGGTCAAATCGGTGGGAGTCGAAGGCGCAAGGCATATCGCAAGACATCTTCCATTACCAAACGTCGATTCTAACGGTGAAGTGAGCGTTCCTGCGCTGACCGAATTTGTTCTAAAGGAGTTTGAAGATGATGATTTAGTTTTCACTGAATTTTGTGCAGGCGCACAAAGTCGACAGATGTATTCTAGCGATATTGCCTCACGACGCGGATTAAGCGCGAAGTAGCAAAGAAGTTCCTTAATTATCCGTTGCGTAGAATAAGAGAATGGGCCGTAGATGATATTGAGACTGCAAAACGGCAAGCGGATTGGTGGCGACGGGAGAAGGAAGAACGGGATATACGATAAGGAAAGAGCCTGCGATGCAAGAAAATCATGCCTCTGCTTTCCGTTCGATCTTGCTTCATGGCATCATCTTTCTCGTTGCACATATCCCGGCCCATGGAGCACTGTGCGCCTCACTTTCAACACCTGCGCCGTTACTTTATTCGACCTTCCCATCAACAAAAACGGAGCAAGCTTTCACTTGCCCCATCCTTGTGCATTGACCATTATTCCGCTGCAATCGCCAGCGCCATCGCGCCGTTATCACTTTATGCTATACTCTCCACGTCAGACCCTGGTCACGGTCCTTTATTCACAGTAGAATTAGTGTAGCAGGAGGTATCGCAATGACGACCATTCCCATCACAATTCAAGTTGATCCACAAGCGGCTCGCGCCTTCGCATCGGTTACGCCTGAAATGCGGCGGAAACTGGAAACCTTGCTAAGCTTGCGCCTGCTGGAGGCGACGCGAACTCCCGAATCCCTCACGCGCGTGATGAGTGAGATCAGCCGCAATGCACAGGCGCGTGGCTTGACCCCTCACATGCTGCAGGATCTGCTCAGTGACGAGTGATACATGCTGCATCTTTGACGCCAATGTGGCGATCAGCGCATTGCTCTTTGAGCACTCGAAGCCGGGTCAAGCCTTTCGTCTCGCTCTGGAGCAGCCTGTCATTTTGATTTCGCTGCCGGTGCTGACTGAGTTGATCGAAGTCCTGTGCCGCGAGAAGTTTGAGCGGTATATCCTCCCACAGGAGCGCGATCGATTCATTGAAGCCCTGGTTCGTGAGGCCCAGCTGGTTGAAATCGCCGAAGAAATTCATGCCTGCCGTGATCCCAAGGATGACAAGTACTTGGAATTGGCCGTCAACGGCGCGGCTGCTTATCTGATTAGCGGCGATCAGGATTTATTGACCTTGAACCCTTTCCGTGGGATTTCAATCATCACCCCCGACGAATTCTTGCGGCAGTTTGCGCCCTGAGTAAGCGCGAACTTCACACAGCGCATAACTTAGTCGAGCCTTCCTAGAAGGTTTCGCAGTTCGGGTAGTTGAATAGAAAAGTCTTTTACTCTGTCCAAAGTTTCTCTGGTTATTTCACTCTCGGCCAGCAAAGATGAGCGCCACTTTAACTCTATGCAGTAAATGTCCGTCGGCGTTACTACAGCGATATCCGTAACAAGGTGCCCACCGTCATCAATCGTTAGTCTCAGTATAAACATTTCTGTTCGGCGTCTTTACTGCTGCATCACGCAATGTTTGGGCAACAAGGGCGTTGAGGTCTTTGTCATTTGAGGTTTTCATTATCTCTTTGAAAAGAGTTTTGTTTCTCTCGGGGTTTGTTTCGACGGACAATATCACGCTCAACGAATTCTTCACCGCGCAGAAATGCTCCAAGTGCTGTACCCATGAGAGACTCTTGAGCAATTGTCCCAACTGCCTCGCGTTTGACCGCCGCCTCGCCACTTTCTAGAGGGATTTTCTTGAGTTTCTCAATTAGCTCCCTTATTGCCATATGCAGTGACAATGGCGTTTGCAGTCTTCATCGGCATGTAAGTTACTCGCAAGTCTAAATACTGTGCAGCCAATGCAAAGGTCGACTGCCTTCCTTCCCAGAATTTGATTTCGTTGGATTCACCAACCAACATACGCCCAACTTGGGCGTATTGAAAGTTGCTAATGGTCAGTGCGCGTATGATATCGTAATTTCGGCGATTGTCTTCTTCATAGGAGCAAAAGACCATCCAAAGATGCAGGTTCTTTCGCCTAATCTCAAATGCCGTCTGTTTTAAGTGCGTCCTGCTGACGCTTGATTTCTTCATAGCAGTCGATTATGAATTGTCCCATGGATTCAGAAGATTCAGTCAAACCCTTAGCGGTTTCGGGAGTAATTCCATAGTCGAACAGTCCTCGCGAATCATTCAAAGCACGCAGCATCTTATCAGTGGTCTGCTCGTATTCGTTTCGGCGGGGACCGGTGAAAATGTAGAATGGGCGGGATCGTAATGTCATACCGCCTATATCAGCTGCACGTTGACTATTTGCCTGCGCAACAGATTGTGAGGTTGTTGGAATAACAAAAAGAGTATGCTTCCCCTGCGCCATGGCGAAAGTCTGAGTTTAGGGTTGTTAGGAGAATATCGATTTCTTCGCTCTTCAAGGCCCCGGGCGACTCTTTGCCTTCAAGCACAATAACAGTGAATTCACTTTTCTCGCGTCGCAGTGCCGCAAGTTTATCCTCGACAGATTCATTTCGATCAATTGTTCGCAGAGTAATAGTGTGTACGCTCACGCCCCCAATAAACAAATCCAGCGAATTTAGAAAAGTCGATTTGCCGCTGCCTCAAACTCCGCTTATGATGACAAGCGTCCCATTCCAGTTTCATGGATTTGGCGACGTTCTTTTTCAATCTCTATAAGCGCCTGCTGCACTGGTATTATGAGTGGTTTAATTGGAATATTCCGTTTTTCGGTTTCTGCTTTTAGTAATTCCCACCGTTGTGGAAAAACCAAGGGTGGGAAGTTGTGAGTGGATGGCGCTGAAATACGAATCTCGGCCTCACCACGCAATTGCGACTCACGTGCTCGAATGTCTGAGATGGTGTCAGCCTGTTCAACTAGGTCTGCAAACATCCACATTTGATCTGGGTGGTGTTTATCAGTTCTTTTAGCCATAGCCCACAACATCCTTCCTGAAAGGTAATCGTAAAATATTGAATCCGTGATGGACACTCTCTTGCTAGAGTGTACTACACTTACTTTCATATATGGAAAAGCACAACTAATCTTTCGGCACAGTTTATGTTCAGCCGCCAACTTAGCATCGTCTATTTCTGAGTAAAGCAAACTGCGCAAACTACAGCGTTCTAATTTATGCTCGAATGATACGCTGGGCAAACGCAAGCAAAACATTCTCGGCGTCGTTCGATTCACTTCATGGTATCATCTCCCCCGCCGCATAACCTCAACCCATCAGGAGCACCATGCCGCCTCGCTTCCGACGCCTGCGCCGTTCACGCTTGATTCGTCTTCTATAAACAAAAGCAGGGCAAGTAGCCAACTTGCCCTGCACGAAAACGCCTCTACGATTATTCCGCCGCAATCGCCAGCGCGATCGCGCCCAGCACCCCGGAGCGCGTGCCCAGTCCCGGCGGCACGATCAGTTGATCGATGTCGCGCGTGATCCGCTCGGATTGCAGATAGCCGTTGATCGAGCGCTGCACTTCGCCCCGGACGCGATCGATGATGCCCGGCTGCTGCATCACGCCGCCGCCCAGGACCACCCGCCGCGGCGAGAAGCAATAGATCAAATTCGCCACGGCCAGCGCCACGTAGTGCGCCTCCAGCTGCCACGCGGGATGATCGGGCGGCAGGGTTTCGCCGCGCTGCTGCCAGCGTTTTTCCACGGCGGGCCCGGCCGCCAGGCCCTCCCAGCAGTCGCCGTGAAAGGGACACGCGCCCTCAAAGGGATCGACCGTGCGATCGTGCGGTAATAACATGTGGCCCCCTTCGGGATGCAGCAGGCCGTGCAGCGGCTTGCCGTTGACGATGGCGCCCAGCCCGATGCCCGTGCCGATGGTGAGATAGAGCAGCGGATCGAGTAAACGATTCTCCGCGACCCAGTGATGCTCGCCAAAGGCCGCCGCGTTCACGTCGGTGTCAAAGGCGACCGGGACCTGCAGGGTGTGCTGGAGCGCGCCGCAGAGATCGGTCTGCGCCCAGCCCGGCTTGGGCGTGGTGGTGATGTAGCCGTAAGTCGCGGACGCCCGATCGAGATCGACCGGCCCGAATGAGCCAATGCCGACCGCGCTGACCGGGTAGTCGCGCGCGTGCCGCTTGAAGAAGTCGATCGTGTGCCCGATGGTTTCCGCGGGCTGCGTGGTCGCGATGCGCGCCTCGGCCACGATGTCGTCCGGCCCGCTGCCGATCACGCAGACAAATTTGGTGCCGCCGGCTTCAATACCGCCATAGAGTTTCATGCTTCCTCTTTCGCATTGACGAAGTTAGATCATGAGTGTCATGCTGAGTCCCGCAGGGACGAAGCATCTCTTACTTGATTGGCATCAAGTGCAAGCTGTGGTAGAGATTCTTCACTCGCTTCGCTCGTTCAGAATGACACGCAATTGAGAATGTAACCCGGACGCGTTACTGGTTGTTGAAGAACTCCAGCTCGATGCTGAACGTGCGCGCCTCCTGTGGCGCGATCATCTGCAGCGTGCCGCGCTCGCGTTCGGCAACCCGCCCTTCCACGCGGCAGTTGCCCGGCTCGACGCCGACGGCATAGAAGCCCGCGCGCATCATCTTCCATTCGACCAGCACGGGATAGTCCGCTTTGGGGTAGCGCCACGCCACGCCCAATCCCTGCCCGTGGTTAAAGGCGGAATTGACCAGGCGCACTTCCACCTTGCCGTCCGCGCCGGCTTGCAGGTCGTGATAAAAGACCTGCTCTTGATAGTCGTCGATCGGATCGTCGAATTCAAGGCAGTGATCGAGGCCGGGACGCGCGGCGTCGTCGCGCGGCACGGTCGTATGGGCCGGCAAAACCAGGCGGGTGGTCGCGTCCGCCAGCGGAAAGCCCAGACTGAAGTGCTGCAGCAGCATCAACGGCGCGGGTTCGAAGCCGTGATTCTCGATCCGATCTTCGATCCACATTTTGGCCTCGTCCAGTGTGGTGCTGATGCGGCGCTTCATGACGAGGTTCACGCCAAAGACCGAGGTTTCGCGCAGCGCGCCTGCGGCCCACAGCACGTAGCGATCGTTCTGCCACTCGGCGCCCCACTGCAATTGCTGCGCCGCCAGATTGGACAGGCGTCCGTGGATGCCCAATTCTTCGCCGTTGTCGTTGCACGGGCTGCCCACTTGCGTCAGCCCGCAGGGCGTGAGAAAACCGCCGGGCCACGTGCGCAGCCAGCCGAAGCCGGGCTGCTCGGCGTAGGCGGGGTGCGTCGCGCCGACGGAGGAGATGAAAGCCAGCGGCACGCCTTGAAACTGCGCGTCATACAGGCCCAGGCCGCGATCGGCCAGGATGGTGAAGTCAAGACCGGCGGCGTTGCGCACGTGCAGGCAGCGCCCCCCGCGTTCCGGGCCGTCGCTCAACTCAAACGGGCGGATGTCGGCCAGGTGCCGCAGATCCATGACGTGGCGCTGCAATTCCGATCGGGTGTATGCGTTGTTCCAAAGAGTGGGCATCAATTGCTCCTGTATCAGCATTCCCGCGTGTCTAGGCGGTATCCAGTGACCGTCGGTGAGGTCGCCCCTGGCGGAGCGGTCAGTCCGTTGCCCAGCGCGCCTCCGCCGCATGAGCGGCGGGTATGGCCGATCACGCTCGATTCGCGCTATGCCGCTACCGCCCGCCTCGCTGCGGCACTCGTGCGTGCACGCGGGAACGGCTGAGCCGTTGCGATTCCGCACACTTAGGCTGCCGTCAGCAGTTGATCCAACTGCATTTCCTTCAAACGCTCCGGCGTCGGCACGCCGTTCTGATCCCAGCCCATCAGCGCGTAATACTCGTCCAGCATCGGATCGAGTTCCACCACGTGGCCTTTGGCCGGCCCGCTGCCTTGCAGCGGCTGCGAGAGATTCCGCGCGGGCAGCGTGTCCTGCCGGCGCGCCAGGCCTTCGCGCACATTGAACAGCCGCGCCAGGGTATTGATGCGCTCGCCCACTGACTCGAACTCGCGCGCCGTCGCATAATCAAAACCGGTGGCGGCGTTGACCAATTGCCACAGTCTCTTTCAGGCTCATGCCAAAGCCGGGGAAGCAGCACAGCACCGCGCTATTCCACAGGGCCGACTCGGACTGATGCTCGCGGAACAACTTCGCCTTGCCGGCAATGCTCAAGGGATCGGCCCCGCCCAGCACTTCGGTCAGCGGCGCGCCGCGCAGGTGACAGGCGCCGCGCTCGGATACCGCGTAACCCAGCGCCATGCCCTTCGCGCCGTTGGGATGATAGGCCGGCATCTCCAGCCCCTTGACGTGCATGGCAAACGCGTCAGACCCGGGATAGCGCGCCGCAATCCTGGCAACGCCCTCGCTCAACCACTCGCCGCAGCCTTCCCCCTTCGCCAGCTTGTCGATCAGCGCCAGCGCCGCGCGACAATCGCCGAAGCGCGGCTCAAGGCCGTCGAGCTCACTGGCGCGGATGAAGCCTTTCTCGAACAACTCCATCACGAAGGCCGCGATCGCTCCGGCGCTGATCGTGTCGATGCCGTACTCGTCGCACAGCAGCGACATGCGGATGATTGTATCGTGATCGGCAATGGCGCAGTTCGATCCCATGGCGTAGATCGTCTCGTATTCCGGCCCTTCCAGCACTTTGCCGTCGACCTCGCGCGCGATCTTGCTGCAGGCGATGGGACAGCCGAAGCAGGCGTAATTCTGCTTCCAGGATTTTTCCTTCCAGGCCTCGCCGCTGATCTCGTCCGCGCCTTCAAACTGCCCCTGCTGAAAGTTGCGCGTGGGCAGGGCGCCCGCCATATTGACGAATTCCAGGATGTTGGCCGTGCCTTCCTGATTCATGCGAGTAATGGCGCTGGACATGCGCACGGCCCGGCTGGCGAGCTGCAGCGCGCGATCGAACCGCGCCCGATCGGCCACCGTCACCCGGCCGGTTCCGCGCGCGACGACGGCCTTCAGATGCTTCGAGCCCATCACCGCGCCCACGCCGCCGCGCGCCAGCGCGCGCGTATCGTTGAAGATGCTGGCGATGTTGGTTTGTTTCTCGCCCGGCGGCCCGATGACCAGCGATTCCCAATCGCGCCCGAAGTCGCGCCACAGGCGCTCGGTGGCAGCGGTGATCGTCGTGCCCCACAACTCGCGCGCGGAGCGGACCTCCACCCGATCGTCGTCGATCACGATGGAGACGGGCTCGCTCGCCGCGCCCTGCACGATCAGCGCGTCGTAACCCGCATATTTCAGCGTCTGCCCGAAGTAGCCGCCGCAATAGGCATCGGAGTATGTGCCGGTGGCCGGGCTCTTCGTCGTGCTGCCAAAACGGCCGGCCGTTGGCGCGGTCGTGCCGGTGAGCGGGCCGACGTTGAAGATCAAGTTGTTGTCCGGCGACAGCGCCTCCACGCCCGGCGCCTGTTCGTTGAACAGGAAGTAGGCGCCCAGGCCCTTGCCCCCCAGCAGCAGGCGCAAGGCGGGTTCGGGCAGCGGCTCGGTCGAGATGCGGCCGCTGCTCAAATTCACGCGCAAGATACGGTTGCAATAACCGCGTTGTGTTGGATTCATACATTCACCTTAGCACTATGGAAACCTCTTGCGCTCGTCGATAGTGATCGCCTCGGTCGGGCAGATGCGCGCGCAGGCCGGATCGCCGCCGCACAGGTCGCACACGATGGGATACCACGGCAGCTCGGTGCCGTCGAAGCGCACCGCCGTGTCACTGCGCTCGATCACCCTGGTCGGGCAAATCTCCACGCACTTGTCGCACGCCGTGCACTGCTCCACGATCAGTTCCACCGCGCCCGTGCTGTCGTGCCACTTCAGGGCGCCTGTCGGACAGACGTCGAGGCACTTCTTGCACAGCGTGCAGAACATCACCTTGTGCTGGCCCAACTTCACCGGATCGATGTGCAGCCGCGCCAGGTGCGTGCTGAACGCGCCGCTGTCGTGCGCGCCCACGCAGGCAGTCACGCACAGCTGGCAGCCGGTGCATTTGCTGGCCGCGGCCTTCAAGCGGACGTAGTTCCAGCGCTCGCCGCGCAGCGCCTCGTCGACGGTGTAACCTTCATGCGCGACCTGGCAGAGCTGGCGCATCAACTTTTCGGGGTCGGGCGATTTGGTGACGTTGCGGCCCATCAGGCAGCCGTGACAACCGGCCTCCAGCCCTTCGGCGAACAGTTCCAGCGCGTCGCGCTCGTTGTCCGAGCGGGCGCCGCCGAGCACGAGCACGGGCACCTGCGAGACGCGGCACAGATTGGCAAACGAATCGACATCGCCCGTGTACGGGATCTTCAAAGCGTCTGCGCCGATTTCGACGCAGATGCGCGCGCCGAGCGTGAGCACTTCGACGACGTTCGCGCCGGTCACCTGGCCGCCCACGGCCAGCGGCTCCATGATGCACGGCAGCCCGGCCTTGCGGCACTCCGCCGCGAACTTCGCGCAGGAGTCAATTCCCGCCGCCTCGACCTCATCGCCGTAACCCAGAAACAAATAGATCGTGATCGCCGTCGCGCCGAGTGACAGCGCCTGCTCGGCCGTCAACACTTTTTGATGAAAGAGCGCGCGCTGCGGCACGGCGTTGCTGACGTTGGCGCTGCCCAGCCGGGGCAGGTTCATCCAGTCGGCGCGCACGATCAACGCCGGGCCGGCGCGTCCCTGAAACAGCGGCGCGAGGCGCGCGGCCTGGCCGGGGCTCATCAAGATGCCGTCTACCCCGCCGCGAATCACGGCTTCCGTGATCGGCCTCAGCTTCACGACGTTCGGCGTCACGTCGCTCATGTAACCGTGATCGGCGGCGACGCACACCGCGCGGCCGTCGCCGTGCCGGTTGAACAAGCGTGCCATGCGGGCTTCTAAACCGTTGTGCATAATGTCGTCATCCCTGTGGTCACGTGTTAAGCGACTGCCGCTGGATGGACCTGCGCCGCATAGGCCTGCAGCAGTTCCACCGGATTCGAGCGGGCAAACACCGCGTGATCGAACCACACACCCGCGCTCCCCAGCTCGATCGCCTCACTCAGTTCGGCGGCCGCATTTTCCAAATGGCCCGGCCTGATCAGCCACGGCACGCTGACCATGGCGGCGATGGTCTCCAGCGACTTGCGGCCGGGATACGGGATCACGATCGCGTCCGCGCCGCCTTCCAGCGCATACGACGCGCCGAGCTCGATCGCTTTGTGGGGGATCGACACGCGCGGCCCGGCGGCGCGCACCTCGACGACCAACGGCAGCCCGATCGAATTGCCGTCCAGCGCCCACTGCACGACCTGCTTCAGGCACGCGCCTTCGATGTCTTCCTCGTAGCCCAGCAAGAACGTCGTCACCATCGCCGTCGCGCCCAGGTCCTGCGCGTCCTGCGCGGTCAGCAGGGGCACGCGCTTCGTCGCGGCAGGCGGCAGCACGAAATCGGGGCCGCGCAGCGTGTTCGTCCAATCCATGCGCACCAGCAGGCTGGCTTCGCCGCGCGCGCGATCGGAAATGCGGCGCAGCTGGCCGGGGCTGCACACCAGCCCGTCGACGACGGGCAAAACCGAGCGGGCGGCCGCGCCAAAATCGTCGAGTCCCGGCAGCACGCCGAGCGCCAACCCGCTGCTGGCATCGACGATCAGACTGTGCCCGTCTTCGGGCCGGATGAATTCGCGCAGTCGATAAAGTTTTCCATCCATGTTGGTTCTCCGCTTCCTAAGCGTCATGTCTCCACAAATCGAAGTGTGCATCCCATCTCCAGCCGGGCGCGTCGAGCGCCACCGGCAGGCGCGGCCAGCCCTGCGCCACACGCCGCGCAGTGTCTTCCCACGAGCGCAGGCCGCTCAAGGCGTCGGGCGCCTCCACATTGCAGGCGCCGACGGCCACGGCCATCGTCATCGCTTCTTCCGGTGTCGCCTCGCGCAGCAGGGCTCCGAGAAAGCCGGCGATGGTGGCATCGCCTGATCCCGTGGTGCCGACCACTTTGACGTCAAAACACGGCGCCCACATTTCTCGATCGGCCCACGCCGCCCGATCGCCGGGGGTCGCCCGGCCGAGCTGCGCGATCGCATTCGCCCCCGCCGTGCGCAGATACGCCCCGCGCGCGCCGAGTTTGATCAAGACGATCTTCGCGCCCAGCTCCATCAATTCGGCGCTGAGGTCGCGCAGCAGCGGCGGCGCGGCCTGATCGACCACGCTGCCGCGCGCCGCCAGATCTTCGAGCGTCTGGCGGCGCAGCGTGAAGAGCAATTCTTCCAGGCTGGGCGCAAACACGTCGACGTGCGGCAGCACCGCCCGGAACAGGGCCACCCAATCGAGCTGTCCGGCTTCCGAATGGGGATCGGGATAACACAGATCGAGCGATGTCGCGAGACCCTGCGCTTTTGCCCGGCGCATCAAATCGGCCAGTTCACGCCCGCTGTTGGAATAGATGCGGCGCATGACGGGCGGATAACCGAAGTGCAGCAGATCGGCCTGCGCCAGTTGATCGGCGCTGACATCTGCCGATCCAAAGTCATGATTCGCGCCGGGACAGTGCAGAAAAATCCGATCGATGTGCGGCGGGTTGATGATGATGGTATACGAGGTGGTCGCTCGCGGATCGAACTTCATGCCCGCCAGCAGATCCGGCTCGATGGCATTCACGATGCGCTCGATCACATGCCCGAACGAATCATCGCCCACTTTGGCGATCAGGCGCACGGGCACGCCCAGGCGGTGCAGGGCCAGGCCGGTATTGGCGACAGGACCGCCGGTCGACAAGGTGGCTGCCCCGGCTTCCAGCAAATGGCCTGGCCGGAAGTTGGCCTTGAAGATGCCGGGTTCGATGGCGCTGACGTCGGGGATGATGTCCAGACAGATGTGCCCGGCGACGATGGCGCGGCGCGGTGGAATCATGATCGCTCCAGACCTGACAGGCGGGCCGCCGGGCGCCACGCACGGCGATGATGACGTGGCCCACCTGTCAGGTCTTGCGTGTTACGCGTGATAGTAATCCGGATAATCGGTGCACAACAAATAGACGGGCGGCTCGTCTTCTTCGATCTGCGAATAGCGCGGCAGCGGATCGAGGAACCGGTTGTCGGTGTCGTCGTCGTTGACGGCGGACACTTCGCCGACGAGCACTTTGCTGTCCGCGCCCCAGAACTTGTGATAGCAATACGCGGGCAGGCTGATGCTCTCGCCGGGATTCAAGACCACGCAGTCGCCGGCTTTCACTGTGCGCTGCACGCCGTCGGTGCTGATCGTGACCGGCGTATCCTCCAGTGTTTCGTCGGGCGTGGAGTTGAAGAGCTGAATGACGAGCTGGCCGCCGCCGCGATTGATGATGTCTTCCGCCTTGTGCCAGTGGAAGTGCATCGGCGTGATCTGATCGACGTCGACCATCATGATTTTCTCGGCATACTGCTTGCTCTCCGGATCCTTCACGTCTCCGTTGCGGATGGTGAACAGCAGCAGTCCCATCTGGCGATACTCGCCGAGGTTGAAGTCGGTCACATCCCAGCCCAACTTCCGATCGACGATCTCGCGCACTTCCGGCCCTTTGGTCTGCCACTCGTCCGGCGTCCAGTGCGCGAACGGCGGCAGGTGAAAGCCGTGGGCGCGGATGAAGTCGTCGGCTTCGCGGATGATGGCGTTTATTTCGGATCGTTTCATGATGGCCTCCCCACACTTTTAAGTGACAAGCACCCTGAGCGGAGTGAAACGCAGTCGATGGACGCTTGTCACGAATCCCGCATCCTTCGACTACACTGCGTTCCGCTCAGGATGCTTCACGATGACTATGCCGCTTCCTGCGCCCCATTCAGCGCGCGCGGAATGACGCCCATTTCATGCACGGCTTCCGCGCCCACCATGAGGCTGACGATCTCATCGGGCGTGGTTTCTTTCGCCAGGCGCTCGCCCACTTTTTTGCCGCGCCGCATCACCACGATGCGGTCAGCCACGGCGAACACGTCCTGCATGTTGTGGCTGATGATGATCACCGGCACGCCTTGATCGCACAACGTGCGCACCAGCGTCAGCACCTTGCGCTGCTCGCTCACGCCCAGCGCGGCGGTCGGCTCGTCCATGATCACCATCTTGGCGTTCCAGTAAATCGTGCGCGCGATGGCGACCGATTGCCGTTGCCCGCCGGAGAGGTTGCGGATTTGCTGCGTCAACGACGGGATGCGAATATCTAATCGGGATAAAACTTTGGCCGACTCTTCGCGCATCTTGGTGCGATTGAGCGTGTTGATCGCGCCGCCTAGATAGCGATTCTTGATCTCGCGGCCCAGGAAGATATTCGATCCCACGTCCAGATTTTCGGCGAGCGCGAGGTCTTGATAGATCGTTTCGATGCCCAGATCGCGCGTGGCGCGCGGCCCGACGAACGGGATGGGGCGGCCTTCAAAGAAGAGCTCGCCTTCGTCGGGTTGATAGACGCCGGCTACCATCTTGATAAAGGTCGATTTGCCCGCGCCGTTATCGCCGACCAGCCCGATCACTTCGCCCACATTCACATCCAGGCTGACGCTGTCGGCGGCGGTCAAGCCGCCAAAGCGTTTGGTGAGATTCACTGCTTGAAATAGAGGGGTCATGGGTCTGCTCCTCACTTGCCGAGATTGCGGCCGAATTGATCCATCACGACGGCGAGGATGACTACGAACCCGATCGCCACGTATTGCCAGAAGGGCGAAACGCCCAACAGCACCAGCCCGTACTGAATGGTGCCGATGATTAACGCGCCGATGATCGTTCCGACGACGGTGCCTTCGCCGCCGAACATGCTGGCCCCGCCAATAACCACCGCGGCGATGGCGTTGAGCGTGGTCGTTTCACCGGCGTTATATGCGCCGCTCGTGAAGCGCGCCGCCCAGATGACTCCGGCGATACCGGCTAATACGGCCGACATGATATACACTTTGACCAGAGTGCGCTTGACGGGAATACCGGCGCGCACCGCCGCTTCAAAGTTGCCGCCGATGGCGTACAGGTGCTGGCCGAATTGCGTCTTGGCCAGAATGAACCAGCACACCAGCACTACAATGATGGTGATGAACACCGGATTGGGCATCAGAGGGATCACCGCCTGCGCTTCGGCTGGTGTGACGGTGAGCGGCGCATTAAAGAAGTAGACGCCGTGATCGGGCCAGAAGTAGACCAGTGATCCGTTGCCGAGTGGGCCGAGGTAGGGTGGTTGTTTGGCGACGGGGTAACCGCCGCTGATCAACAGCGCGACGCCTTCGATCAGGATACCCATGCCCAGCGTGGCGATGAAGGGCGGCACTTTCACGCGCGCAATCAACAGGCCGTTGATGAGGCCGGGGATGATCGTGATCAGGATTCCGCCGAGCATGCCTGCGGTGATCGTGACGACGGGCGACATCCCCGCCGCGTGCAGCGTCTGCATGACCAACGCCGCGACCACCGAGGCAAAGCCCAGCACCCAGCCGGACGACAGATCGATCCCGGCCGCGATGATCACAAAGGTCTGGGCCAGGCCAATCAGCAGCACTTGTGTGGCGTAGAGCAGAATGCCTTGCACGCTGCGTGAGCTCAGGAAGGTCACGTTGTTCGCCGCTTGCGACGCGATGCTGAACAGCACGATCAGCGTCGCCAGAAAGGCCCACGGCCAGACCTTGCGCACGAGTTCCAGGTTCTCGATGCGGCCGCGTTTGGGTTTCAACGCCACCGGTTCAGTGGATTGCACCGTCATATCAACCTCCTTAGGATGGAGTCAACCTGATCATGACACAACTTGGGTAAAAAAGGCAAGTTAGAAAATGCGCTGATTCTAGATAAGAGTAGGGGCGAGATGTGCCGTACACACCGCGGCATCTTCGACCTCGCCCCTACGGTTAGCAACCGAGCTGTTACTTGGTGTAGAAGAACTTCGCCACAGCCGGATCGTTCATGTTGTCGCGGGTGATGACCTGATAGCCGGTGGGAATATGCGTCGGGACGCTGGTCACGCCGTTCATATTCGCCATTGCCATCTCGACGGCGAAGTAGCCCATATCCGCCGGCTTCTGCGCGATCACCATGTCGACAGTGCCATTCTTCAACATCTCGATGGCGGTTTCGGTCGCATCGAAGGCGACGACCTTGACCTTGCCGCTGAGGCCCTTGTTGGCCACGACCTGGCCCGCACCCTGCGCGCTGAAGACGTTGGTGCCGAAGATGCCGCCCAGATCAGGATACTTCTGCAGCATGGCTTCCACCTGCGCCTGCGCCTTGGACGGATCATCGTCGTTGTAGTCTACGCCGACTAACTTCACATCGGGATTCTTCCCGATGATGGTCTTGCAGCCGGTTTCGCGGGCATCGGTGCTGCTGATGCCGGGCTTCACGTTCTGAATGTAGATCGTGCCCTTGCCGCCCATGGCTTTAATCAGCGCTGCGCAGGCGATCTCGCCGCCCAGCTCGTTATCGGAGGCGATGAAGGACAGCGGGAACTTCACGGGGCCGTTGACGTAGTCGCCGTCGCCGATGAAGGTATCGACGGTGATGATCGGCAGGCCGGCATCGTTCGCTTTTTGCAGCGGAGCGATCATCGCTTCTTTGTCGACCGGGGCGGTGAACAGATACTTCAAATCGCCGCGGGCGACCATCGCATCCAGCATCGGGGTCTGGCTGGTCACATCCCATTTCGGCGGGATTTGCGGAACTAGTTCAACGCCAAACCGATCGGCTGCCTGCTGCGCGCCGCGCTGCATGGTGAAGTAGAACGGGTCCTGTACGCCGGCCAGGAAGCCCACCTTCACGCCCTGCGTATTCTTCTTCGCTTCCGGCACGTTGGACGTGTAGAAGAACTGCTGCACGGCGGGGTCATTCATGTTGTCTTTGGTAATGACCTGATAGCCGGTGGGGATGTGCGCCGGGAGGCTAGTGGCGCCATCGAGATAAGCCACGGCCATTTCGGTTGCCAGATAACCCATGTCAGACGGTTTTTGGGCGATGACCATGTCGACCGTGCCGCCTTTCAACATCTCGATGGCGGTTTCGGTCGCGTCGAAGGCCACGACCTTGACCTTGCCGCTGAGGCCCTTGTTCTGAACGACCTGGCCCGCACCCTGCGCGCTGAAGACGTTGGTGCCGAAGATGCCGCCCAGATCAGGATACTTCTGCAGCATGGCTTCGACCTGCGCCTGCGCCTTGGTCGGGTCGTCGTCGTTGTAGTCCACGCCGACCAACTTCACATCGGGGTTCTTCTCGATGATTTCCTTGCAGCCGGCTTCGCGGGCATCGGTGCTGCTGATGCCGGGCTTTACGTTCTGAATGTAGATCGTGCCCTTGCCGCCGATGGCCTTGATCAACGCCTCGCACGCAATGCGGCCACCTTCTTGATTATCGGAGGCGATGAAGGACAGCGGGAACTTGACCGGGCCGTTGACGTAGTCGCCATCGCCGACGAAGGTATCGACGGTGATGATCGGCAGGCCGGCATCGGCGGCCTTCTGCAGTGGCGCAATCATGGCTTCCTTGTCCACGGGGGCCAGGAAGATCGCATCAAGATCGCCGCGCGCGACCATCGCGTCGAGCATCGGGGTCTGGCTGGTCACATCCCACTTCGGCGGAATCTGTGTGACAAGCTCAACACCGAGATCGGCCGCGGCTTGCTGCGCGCCGCGCTGCATGGTGAAGTAGAACGGGTCCTGCACGCCGGCCAGGAAGCCGATCTTGTAAGACTTCTTGGGCTCAGGCTGGGCAGGAGCCGGAGCCTGTGTCGGCTGAGCAGCAGCCGGAGCCTGTGTCGGTTGAGCGGCAGCCGGGGCCTGTGTCGGTTGAGCGGCAGCCGGGGCCTGAGTCGTCGGGGCAGGTTGTGTGCCGCATGCGCCCAGGATCATAGCGACGATGACGAGCAAACTAACAACACTAAAGAGGCGTTTGGTCTGCATGACTTCCATTCTCCTTCTTGCGGAATTGAGTGAGAGGTCGAAACGTGATTGGTCAAACAGAGACGGCGAGTGTGATAGTTGAGATCAATGTTTGGGCCGTATTCCTCCTTGGGGCATGGTTAAAGTCAACGAGGCAGATTCCCTCGATTGATGTTCATACTATCACAGCAAATCCTTGAAGTCAATACTTATTTTCTCAAAATGTGCGAATTCTAACCATAAACCCATTGACTTTTCGATTTTTGACCTTATAATCTGTTTGACTTTTAACAAATTGCGAGATCATATGCCAGACCGAGAGCGGAACGACAAAATTGTCAGCCTGGTGGGGGAACAAGGGTTTCTGACAGTGCGCGAGTTGAGTGAACAACTCAGCGTGTCTGAAATGACCATCCGCCGCGATTTGAGCCGATTGGAGCAGCAAGGCCGCTTGAAAAGGACGTACGGCGGGGCGGTTTCCACCCGATCAGGTGGAAGCGCGGCTGAAGTGATTGAACCGCAGTCCGATCAAAAAGCGGGCGGCCCGCTGGTCGATACCATCGATGTGCTGATCGCCACCTCGGTCAATCCGCTCTACGATGCACTGCTGCTTGATCGGGTGCAGAAGCGCCGCATTCCCGTCATCGCCGAGTCGCTGGAATTGCCCGAGGGCAAGACCGTGGTCGCGGTCGATAATTTCACTGCCAGCCACGATCTGGGACAGTGGGTGGGTCACGAGCTGCGACGGCGTGGGCAGGACAAAGCGCGCCTCCTCGACCTGTCATTTCACCTGCGCAACACTCAGACGCGCAGCCAGGGCTTCTGGGAGGGCCTGCGTGAAATTTGCCCGGACAGCGAAATGGTCCTGTCGCTCGACGCGCAGTCCACGCACGACACGGCTTATCAACTGGCCCGCGATGCATTGACGGTGCATCGCGCCATCAATGTGATCTTTGCCATCAACGACTCCACGGCGCTCGGCGCGATTCATGCCTGCCGCGATCTGGAACTCGATCCGTGCCAGATCATGGTGGTGACCTTTGGGCTGGAGGGCAATACCCTCATCGAGGAGTTGATGGCCGATCGGTATTGCAGAGCCGGCCTGGCCATGTTCCCCGATATTGTCAGCCTGGCCTGCATCGAAGCGGCGATCCTGGCTTACAATCGCGAAGCGCTCCCCGCCAGGCTGGTAACGCCGCATGTGGTGTTGACCAGGGACACGCTGCCCGAATTCTATACGCGCGAGGCTGACGGCTGGAAGTTGAACTGGGAAACAGCCCGCGCCCGGCTCTCCATTCCGGTCCCGATCGATTTTCAGATCGATCGGGGCAGGATGAAGCTGCCGCGCCAGATTGGCGTGACGGTGCCGTTCAGCGAGCACGAGTGGTACAAGAATCTATCGGTGCAGATTCGCGAGCACGCCGCCCGCTACAAAATCGACTGCCAGATCCTGGAACCCGATCAAAGCCTGCGGGATGAAGTGGACCTGCGGCGTCGGCAGATCGCGCATCTGGCGGCCGAGCTCGTCAATCCGCGCGATGTGATCTTGCTGGAAGGCGGCGAGATTGCGCACTACCTGGCTGTAGAGTTAAAGCAGAAGCAGGACATCACCGTCATCACCAATTCGGTGACGGTGTTCGATACCTTGAACCGCACGCCGGGCATCGTGCTGATCTCGACGGGCGGAGCAGTGCGCTACAGCAGCCAGGTGCTGGTGGGTCCCACGGCCGAGAATGCGCTGCGCGATCTGCGCGCCGACAAGCTCTTCCTGACCGTCAGCGGCATCACCTTCGAATTCGGACTGTCGCACACCAACATCTCCGAAGTGACGATCAAGCAGGCCATGATCCGCGCGGCGCGCGAGGTGATCCTGCTGGCGGATCATTCGTCGTTTGGGCAGGAGTCGATGGTGCAGGTGGCGCCGCTTGAATGTGGTGCATAAGGTCATCACCGACGATGCGCTGCCGGCCAGCGTGCGGCTTGATCTCTCCAAAGCGGGGATTCAGATCATTCTGGCGAGGGAATAAAAACCTCTCGGAGGCCATGGCCTCCGGAGGTTTGTTTGAGACCTGTCAGGTGGGCCGGACGATCTCTGAATTTCACTGACTGTTGTGGCCCACCTGACAGGTCTGCGTCCACACCCGCAGCCCATACCGGCTCAGATACAGCGGGATGTTTTTGAACAGCGCATTTTCCTGCTCGATCTCGCGGATCATGGCGCGCTTCACCTGCGACACGTCCCCGCACAGAATCGTCACCGAGCCACCGTCGCCGCCCGCGCCGTTGACCTTCCAGCCCAGCGCGCCGTGCTCGCGCGCGATGTCGATCACGCGCTGATGCTCCGGGCTGATCAACGCCGGATGCAGGCGGCGCTGCGCTTCGCTGTTGTCCGTCATCGCCTGGCCCAGCGCCGCAAAATCTCCCGCATACAGCGCATCCCGCGAGCGCGGCGCGGTGCCGCGCAAATCCTGCAGCTGCCGGCAGTCCGGCCCGGCATTCTCCAGCCCGCGAATGACCATCTCGTGCACCGCCGACGACTGGTGCGACTTGCCCAGGTAGATCAGCACCAGCCGCCGTTCCAACTCCCACCAGATCGAATTGGGCACGACGATCGGCGAGACCGAGGCGTGCGGATACTGGTACATCTCGATGTAGTTGATGCCGCCATACGCCGCGCAGAGTTGATCTTGAATGCCGCACTGCTGCTGCAGCATCTCCGTCTCGATGCGCTGCGCGGCGAGCGCCACTTCGTGCGGCGTCATGCGGCCCGGCGTCAACGAGTCGAGCGCGCCGATCAGCGCCACCGTCACGGCGGCGGAGGTGCCGGTCGATGCGCCGCCGGGCGCTTCGGAATAGATCGTCACTTCGAAGCTGAGATTCTTCGGCACGCGCATATAGGCAATGGCGGCTTCCAGCAAAGGATGCTTATCCCACTGTTTTTCGGGATTGACCACGTAGCGTTCGCCATAGTTTTCCGCGTTGATGACGATTCGGCTCGCTGCTGATCGCCATCGGGAAAGACAGCCAACTGCACTTCGGCGTAGGGATACACGCCGATGTTGAAGATGCGGCCGTGACCGGCAAACCAGGTATCGGTCCAGCCGCCGTTGTCGCACACCCGGATGGGCGCGACGCTATTGATGATGGTGAGAGGCTTGCGAGTGGGCATGTGGCCTTGACCTTTAGTTCTTCTTTCCCCAGCCGTCGCGCAGCACGCGCAGCGCATTGCCGCCCAGAATCTTGCAGATGGCGCGCTCGCTGTAACCGCCGGCCAGCAGGCGCTGCGTGAGGCGCGGCATTTCGGAGGCGTCTTTCAGATCTTCCGGCGGCGTGGTAAAGCCGTCGAAGTCGGTGCCCAGCCCGACGGCGTCTTCCCCCGCGACGTTGACGAAATACTCAATCGTGCGCGCCACCTCGTTGAGGCCCTGGCCGTGGCCGTGCGGCACGAGCCAGTACGGCATGAAGATCACGCCGACGGCGCCGCCATCGCGCGCGATGCGCTTCACTTCCCATTCGCGCAGATTGTAGGGCGTGGAATTGTATTCGTAGGCGCCCACGTGCGTGGCGACGAGCGGCACTTGCTTGCCGCTGGCATCGGCGATGTCAAAGACCTGCTGGCGCGCAGCGGGCGTGCAGTGCGACAGATCGATGATGATGCCCAGTTCGATCATGCGCTCCACCACGCGCTCCCCCAGCTGGGTCAACCCCAGCGTCAGATCGCGCCAGATGTTGGGATTGGTCGAGAGGTTGGCGAAATCTTCCGGGAAAGGATAACACGGATTGACCACGCGATTGGGATAGAAGTGCGCCAGCGTCAGGTAGGCCACGCCGCGCTGATACAGCGTGTCGAGGTTGCGGAAGATGTCGTCTTCGGTCTCGTCGGGCCCGCCCAGGCTGTGCGCGCCTTCGATGGCATTCACGACCGCGATGCGCCGCTGATCGAGCGGCTGATTGAGGATCGCGTTGAGCTCGGTCACCGAACGCGCCATCTGCACCAGATCGGATTTCTCCACCGAGCTTTCCAGATCGTCCAACAGGCTCAGCGTCGCGTTGATGGTACGGCGCAGCGATCAGCTTCTTCCATAGATCGGGGCGCAGCACGCGGAACAACTTGATGATCGGAAAGTCATTTAACAGGCCGCGTTCCGGCACGTGGATGACGGACAGGATCGCGCCGTAGCCGCCATCGCTGCAGGCGCGGCCAGCTGGCGCGCACCGCCAGCGGATTGAAGCTGCGCGAGACGACGTAGCGCAGTCCCAGGTTCTGCTTGATCACCAGGCGATTCATGGCCGGGTGAATGTGCAGATCGACGACCGGTTTGTTGTCGTGAATGGCTTGCCAGAGCGATGCAGTCACGTTAACCTCCCTTGAACCTGCTGGCAGCAATCAATCACTCACCTTACGCAACCCGTAGGGCGGACATAGGTATGTCCGCCCTGCAAAACGGCACACTTGCACTGCGCTTGCGCGCAGCGCAAGTGCAGGTGTGTGGATGCCGTTTCTGCGTATAGTGAGTCAATCCGTCGAGGCGCAGGTCATTCCGCGGCACGAGCCTCATCCCCGCAGGGCCGCTGCCGCCTGGCGCGCCGCGCGCGCCGCGCGGAACATTAGCTCTTGGGCGGCGTGGCAGCCGGTGCGCTGGGTTTGGGATTGTTCTGGCGGTAGTGATAGAAGATGCCGGCCGCCGTCAGGCCCAGGACGATCAGCGTGCCGAGCGTTCCGTCGAGCAGTCCTGGGAAAGGCCATGGTTACACCGCGAATCATCAACATCGAGCCGAGCAGCGCGGCGAAAATGATCAGCCCCCAATTGAGGAAGCGCCCAAAGATCAGGGCCACAACCGCGCCGGTAATCAGCGCCAGGATCCAATCGAGGAGGCCCGGGGTCGCGCTGAGCAGGCTCAAGAAGGCCAGCGCCAGGCCGCCGCCGATGACAAAGCCGATGACCCAGGCGATGATCTTGGCAAAGGCTTTGCCGATGAAGCCCAGCACGCCGAACAAGACCATCATGCCGATCACGATGAGCAGGCCCAACGTCCCGTCGGTGATCGAGGGGAACAGGCGCAGGAGGCCATAGCCCAGCAGCGCGCCCGCGCCCGCGCCCAACAGCCACATGCGATTGCCGAACAGCCAGACGGCAACGCCCAAAGCGAGTAGAATTAAACCAGTCCAGAGAGCGGTTGACATGTCTTCTCTCCTTAGCGAAATCAGATTTGGACTTCTTGCGAGGCAGGGTCATTATAGATGCTGAGGCGAGAATCGGCAAAACGATTGTGACGGCAGCGAACATGCGAAGAGCACAGTCATGAGTCTGCGAAAAACCTGGGCGTTCGTCAAACTCACGCGCCCGCTGTTTTTAGGCGGCGCGGTGCTGCTTTACCTGTTGGGCGCGGCGCTGGCGTGGGCGCAGGGCAGCCGCCATCGATTGGGCGCGCCTGCTGCTGGGGCAACTGCTCGTCACCGCCATTCAGTTGACCACGCACTATGCCAACGAATATTACGATTACGAGGTCGATGCGGCGATCGGTTCGTCGCGCACGCCATTTTCGGGCGGCAGCGGCGTTTTGGTCAGCGGCCAACTCGATCGGGCTCGTGGCGCTGCATGCGACGCATGTTTGTCTGGCTTTCGCCGATCGTCATGCTCATCGTGTGCGGTGCAATCTCGCTCGCTGATGTGGATCATCGGCATCAGCGCTTTGCTGGGCGGGTACTTCTACTCCGCGCCGCCGTTGAAATTGGAGAGCAGCGGCTGGGGCGAGTTAATCACGGCGATCTTGACGGCGGTGCTCGTCCCGCTGACCGGCTATGTGCTGCAAACGAATCACTTCGATCCGATCGTGCTGATCGTCTGCGCGCCGTTGGTGCTGATCACCATCGCGATGATCCTCACCTTCGAGTTTCCTGATTATCCGGCCGACACAGCGCTGGGCAAGAAAACCATCACTGTGCGGATCGGTTTACGGCGCGCGGCGTGGCTGCACAACGGATTGTTGATCGGCGGTCTGGCTTTGATGTTCGTCACTGCGCCCAACAATCCGCTGTTGTGGCTGGTCGTGCCGCTGGCCGTGTGGCAGATTGCCGGCGTCATGTGGCGCAGTCGCAGCCGGTTGGAAACAACCGGCTCTGTTGTCCGGCGGCGCCGTGCTGCTGGCCGGACTGGCGCCGGCGTTGTGGTTAATCAGTGTTATGATCGACCTTGCGATATGAACGAAAGGAATCCTATGCAGACTGGCATTATTGGACTTGGGAATCTGGGATCGGCCGTGGCGAATCTGGTCGCGAGTAATGGGCACCCGATGATCGGTTGGGAATACGACGCCGCCGTCGTCGACGAGATCAATCGGCGGCGGACGAATCACAAATTTCTGCCCGAGGTCGCCCTGCACCACAACCTGACGGCGACGACCGATTTGGCCGCGGTGTTCCAGAACACAGAAGTCGTATTCATCGCCCTGCCGTCGGTGTTTGTTCAGCCCACTTTGCAGCCGCTGCGCGGGCAGATCCCGCGGGAGATCGTGCTGGTGAACATGGCGAAAGGCATCGACGGCGCGACGGGACTGACCTCATTTCAGACCTTGTCGGGCATGTTCCCGGATAACCCGCGCGTCATGCTCTCCGGTCCCTCGATTGCCAATGAGTTCGCGCACCGGCTGCCGACGGTCGTCGTGATCGCCGGGCAGCGCAAAGCCGATCTGATGCGGGTCGCCCGCGTGCTGGACAACGACACCTTCCGGACGCGTTTCTCCGACGACGAGATCGGCGTGGAGTTGGGCGGCATCCTGAAGAACATGTACGCGATCGGGTTGGGGTTGTTCGACGGCGAGAACGTCACGAGCGTCAACTTCCGATCGGTCTATCTGACCCTGGCGCTTGAGGAGATCACGCGTGTCGGCGTGGCTCTGGGCGCCAAGGTCGAGACGTTCCTGTATCTGTCAGGCATCGGCGACTTGCTGGCGACTTCGCTGAGCGGTCACAGCCACAACCGGCGCATGGGCGAGCTGCTGGCGCAGGGGCTGTCGCGCGCCGCGATTGAGAAAGAGATGGGCGTCTTGCCGGAAGGTTACAATACGCTGCGCTCGATGCTGTATATTGCCGAGAAGATGCACGTGGCCCTGCCGCTGGCGAAGGGCCTCTGGGATGTGATCAATGGCCGCACTGTGGCGGACAAATTCATTCAGTCCTTCATTCGCGACTTCGTCGAATAAGCCTATCGGGGAGGATGAGCGGCTATGATGCCTACACAACGCTTGCACTCTTTCTATAACGAGCGTCGCAAGAAAGGCCCGGGCCTCATCGCGCTGGCGATCGTCGGCATCATCAACTGGATCGTGTCGGACGTGCTGAACTTCAGCGCGCTCGTCAGCCAGCTCAACATCGACATGTCCGCTTTCAAGCAGGTGGCGAATACGCTGCTGCCGGAGTTCGGCCTGTTCGGCACGCTGTTCGTCATCGCGTTGATCGGCTGGCTGGTCGATTGGGATCGGCTGACGCGCGCGATCTTTTTCCTCGCCAACGGCATCGCCACGTTTCTGGTGGCGAATTACGCCTTCGATCTGCTGTTCTCCCTCACCAAACGATCGGGCAACCGCGACGCCGCCTTCCTGTTGATCGACGCCGTGCTGGTGTGGCTGATGAACCTGATCGTGTTCACCCTCTGGTACTGGATGCTGGACCGCGGCGGGCCCGATCGGCGCAGCACGCCCCGGGAACGGCGGCGCGATTGGCTCTTCCCGCAGGATCAATCGGCGGTGGAGGGCTGGGAGCACTGGAGGCCCGGCTTCTCCGATTATCTGTATGCTGCCTTCGCCTACAGCGCGTCCTTCGGTCCCAACGATACGCAGATGCTCTCGCAGCGCTTCAAATACCTGAGCATGGCGCAGACGATGCTGTCGCTGATGGTGGTGGTGATGATTGCCGCGCGGGCGATTAACCTGTTTACCGCGTGAAGCGAATTCGGAATGCGGAATGATGAATGCGGAATGAAATTCCAATTCCGCATTCATCATTCCGCAATTACTTGACCGCAGGTTTGACCTACAGCATCTGGCTGAAGAAGCCCGGAATCTCGGCTGAGAGTTCCGCGTCGTCCGGGTACGGATCGCGCAGCGCTAATTTGGACAGCGCAAAGTGCACGAACAGGCGGACGCTGCCGATAATGGGCACGATCAACAGCGCGCCCAGGATACCGACCAGGGCCAGGGCGGCCAGCACGCCGACGACCACGGCCACCGCCGGCAGATGAACGGCCACGCCCGAGATTCTGGGCGAGACAAACGTGTAGATGATCTGGTTGTAAACCAGACTGGCGATCACGACGAGCAGTGTGAAGGTGACGTGATCGAGGCCCGTCAGCGTCGTCGAGCCCAGCAGCAGGCAGACGATCATGATCGGGATCGCGGCCAGGATGCCGCCGATGGTGGGGATCAAGCCGATCGTGCCCATGATGATCGCCAGCGGCAAGGGGTAGGGCACGCCCAGCAGCAGGAAGATCGCAAAGTTGCCGGCGCCGATGATCAAGCCGATCACGACTTCGGCCTTGAAGAAACGCAGCCAGATCTGATCGAGCCGGGCAAAGAGCAGGGTGATCTCGCGGCTGTACTGCGGCGGCACCCAGTCGGTCAGGATGCCGCTGGACACCGGCAGATCGACCAGCAGGAAAAACGCGATGATCAGCGCCGAGAAGAGCAGGGCCACCAGCCCGGCGACGCTGTTGAAGAGGCTGCCCGCCAGTCCCAGCATGCCGCCCGCTAGCCGGCCCAGGGCCGCAAGGATGTCCGACAATGGCAGTCCCCCTTCGCCGCCGGCCGGCATGATGGCGCTGAGATCGACGGGGATGCCGGCGATGGTCACCACGCCGTTCGCCGGTGGAGCGGCGCTGAGCTGCGCGGCCAGCTGATCGTAGCGGCTCTGTACCGACATCCACATGCTGTTGAAGACATTGATCAGGCCGGGGATCAGCGTCAGCAGGGCGCAGGCCAGCAGGCCGAATGTCACAAGAAAGAAGATGGCGACAATCAAGGCGTAGGGCAGCCGGGTGCGGCGTTTCAGGGCGCGGGCCGGAATGAAGATCAGGAAAGAGATCAGGAACGCCAGGAGCAGCACCTGCAGCAGCGGGAGCAGCAGCAGCACGGTCATGGCGGCCAGCAGCAACAGCAGGACGGCCACCAGGTAGCGCGCGGGAAGCGACCATTGGGTGGCAGGCGAAGGGGAGGGCGAAGGGTCTGGCATGGCGGCGTTCCTTGTCAGGTTTGTCGGAGGGCATTCTATCATGAATGCGGAATGAACCGAATGCGGAATGTAGAATGCGGAATTCGGAATGTTGACTGCGGACTGCGGACTGCGATGCGCCCCTGCAGGGATGCGGAATTTGGTCTTGTGGTCTGAATCGTTGTAGAATGTCTTTATTCCGCATTCCGAACTCCCACTTCCGAATTCATGGAGGTTTTCATGCCCGGCCAAAACGATCTCAAAGCGCGCACCAAGTCATTTGCTTTGCGCATTATCAAGGTCGTGGATGCGCTGCCGAATACCCGTTCGGCAAATGTGATCGGCAATCAGCTGCTGCGCAGCGGCACATCGGTCGGCGCGAATTATCGCGCGGCGTGCCGGGCGCGTTCCACACCGGAGTTTGTCGCCAGGCTGGGCGTCGTGGAAGAGGAAGCCGACGAGTGCGGCTATTGGCTGGAACTGCTGGTGGACAGCGGCCTCATGCCCGAGAAGCAGTTGAGCGAATTGAGAAAGGGAGCCGGTGAGTTGGTGGCGATCACGGTGGCCTCCATCAAGACAGCGCGCAAGCGAAAGTAATTCGGAATAGACGAAATGTAGAACGTGGAATGTTGAATGCGGAATGAAGCGCGGCGTGCAAGCAACATTCCGCACTCCGCATTCTGAATTCCGCATTAGAAAGCGCAAACATGACCAACCCCACCTCCTACGAAACGCCCCAGATCCTGCACGATGCGCCGCTGCGCGCTACTGATCTGCATCACTTCCACTTCGACGAATTCGCGGTGACGCTGTGCCGCCTTATTGCGGACAAGAACACGCGCACGCCGTTGACCATCGGCGTCAGCGGATCGTGGGGCAGCGGCAAGACGACGCTGCTGCAGCGCGTTCGCGAGCAGCTGGATGCCACCACGACACTGCGCGATAAGACCGAACCTGCGTTGCTGAAATTCGCAAATGCGCAGGAAGATCCGCAAGCCACTTTCCGCATCTGCCGCACCGTGTGGTTTGATGCCTGGAAATATGCGGGCGAGGAGCATCTCCTCGCGGCCTTGCTGCGTGTCATCGTGGGCGAGATGCAGGCGAGCGGCTTCTGGAGCAAATTGAAGAGCGCCCGCACTGGCGCGACGGAAACTCAGTTGGATTGGCTCAAGATTGTCCCCGCCTTGACCAAGTTCATTAGTGCAGGCTCTTTCGAACTGACGTTGGACGATGTGAAGGTGGAAACACCTCTCAAGAGTGCCACCGCCTTTTTTGACTACTTCGATGCTTCGTTGGATCGCCTGTTGGCCAGCTGGGTCAGCGGCAAGCTGACCGACGAAGCCGAAATTGACGAGCACGAAGGTGCGCTGGTCATCTTCATCGACGATCTTGACCGCTGCCTGCCGGACAAAGTCGTGCAAGTGCTGGAAACGATCAAGCTGTTCCTGGACAAGCGGGGCTGCGTGTTTGTGCTGGGCGCAGATACCAACATCGTGCGCGAGGCAGTGGCGCAGCACTACAAGCAGGCGGGCTTTGTGGAAGACAATGCCCGCGATTATCTCGACAAGATCATCCAGATTCGCTTTGACCTGCCGCAGATCGGCGACATCGCATTGCAGGGCTATCTGAATACCGAGGCTCGAACCGTGCTGGACGAAGAGGTGCGGCGCAACTGGCCGGTACTCGTCATCGGCGCGGGCAACAATCCCCGCAAAGTGAAAGCCTTTGCCAATGATTTGAATCTGCGCTGGACGATGTTGCTGAATGCCGGTGAAGCAACGGGCATCAACCGCGATGACTTCACCCGCTGGCAGGTATTGCTCCGCGTCGCCCCGGCCAACTTTGTCAAGCAGTTAAACAACATCGACGATCTGGACTTGCGCCACAAGTTTGTGATGGACGCCCTGCGCTGGGTACAAGGCGATGCCGGTGTGGAAGCCACTTTCCGCGATTATGCCACCGCTTATGATTTGCGGCGCGTGCTGCGTACTATCCAGACGTTTAGCGATCAATTCACACCGACAGCGCTGCGCGCCTTCTCACATCTCAGCGCACTGCCTGCCCAGCCCGCACCGCCGCCAACACCCGTCGAAACGAAGCCCGAAGCGGCTCCGCCTGTCGCTGTTGAATCGAAAGAGGAAGTCTCTGCCACCGAGCACATTGAAATGCGCGAACCTACGCGCGGCAGAGTTGAAATACCCGGACCGGCCAATGTGCAAACCTGGGGCGGCATGGAATTTGTGCGTATCCCGGCGGGCAAGTTCCTGATGGGTAGCAAGGATGATAACCGGTTGGCCCAAGAAAATGAGAAGCCGCAGCATTCGGCCGAGATTCCGTATGATTATTGGCTGGCGCGTTACCCTGTGACGAATGAGCAGTTCGCAAAATTCGTCGAAGAGGCCGCGTATAAGTTTGGCCTTGAGGAGAACTGGAAGAAGAAAGCGGATCATCCGGCGGTCAATGTTTCATGGCATGATGCCATGGAATACTGCAAATGGCTGAATACCCTCGCGAAGCCTGGCTTCCCTTCGCAAGGGTTGGTGGCGCGTCTGCCCACCGAAGCCGAATGGGAAAAAGCTGCGCGCGGCGAATATGGAAATGAATGGCCGTGGGGTAATGAGTTTGATCCGAGCAAATGCAATTCGAGCGAGGGCAAGAAAGGCGGCACCACGCCGAGTGGCGTGCCTATTCGCCGCAGGGCGACAGCCCTTATGGCGTTGCAGATATGGCCGGCAATGTGTGGGAATGGTGTCATTCGCTTTTTCAAGCCATATCCTTATAAAAGGGATGATGGCCGCGAAGACGAGTCGGCGTCAGGGCGCGCGGGTGTTGCGGGGCGGCGCGTTCTACCTCTATCAGTACGGCGCGCGCTGTGCGTATCGCTACCACCATCACCCTGATTATCGCAACGGCCATGTCGGCTTGCGGGTGGTGGTGTCCCCCGGCATTTGAGTCTCTGATCTCTGTTACCCTGATCTCTGAAGGCTATGCGAAAAACTAGCGGACTCTACGCACAAATCTGTGCCTGGGAAAATCTGGAGCGCGCCTATCGGCGGGCGCGCCAAGGCAAACGCGGCCAGACGCCGGCGGCTGACTTTGAGCGGCGGCACTGCTCAACCGTGCTAGAGATTCCTCGCCGCTGCGCGGCTCGGAATGACACGTCAGGGGTACCGTGGCATTGCGCTGAGATTATGCAGCCACCAGATCATCTAGTCAATGGATCTGGCTTCACTTGCTCATCGCGAGCAGTGGCATGCCGTCGTTGAAAAACCTACCAGGTCTATGGATCAATTTGTGGGTCGTGGCAGGATCTTCATCGCCGAGATGATCGATGGACGCGGATTAGATTGACGGACATACACTGCACCTTTTCCGCGCCCGACGGTGAGTGTCCGCCCGCAGGTGTTCCGCTATTTGAAGGCGGAATTGGAATGTTGAATGCGGAATCTGATTTGATCATCCTCATGAGTGCTCCGCATCGCTCCGAATCCCACTTCCGCATTTATAACACCTTCGTCACTTCCAGCCAATCGCCGCGCTCGCTTCGCTCGGCATTTGCCTGGTTGATGGCCTCTTGCGCGCCCAACACCACCACCTCGCCCTTCTCTTTCACGGCGACCAGCACCTCCCCAAAAGACCTGAAGTCCTTGGCCGTCGTGCTCAGCACTTCGTCGCGGAATTGCTGGCGGGATTCGTCGGTATCGCCAGTCAGGTAGCGTGCCAGCGAAGTAAAGCCTTTGGCGTCGGGCAGCTGGTAAGCGTCCAGTTCGCCGATCGCGCCGATGATGGCCTTGTTCAACTCTGCCTCGGACAGTTCGAGTTCGCGCAGGAAGGTGGCCGCTGCGTCGAAGTTGTCCAGCGTCGCCAGCAGGTTCGGATCGCGGTACGACAGGTACGTGAACACGCCCGAGCGCCGATCGAACTGGCTGAACCCGCCATACGCTCCGCCCTGCATCCGCACCTTCTCCCACAACCAGGTCGTGTGGAGATAGTTGTTGATCACCAGCGCCGAGCCGTGCAGCTGATAACCCAGCCGGTAGAGCGGCGCGCCCTTGCCGACGTAGTTGACCTGCGCCGGGATCGTCAGGCCTTCAAAGCGCGAGACGAACTGCGGCTGCCACGCCGCCGGGGTGATCGTGGCCGCAGGCAGCGCTGCCAGAAACGACTCCAACTGCGGCCGGAACGCTGCCCAGTTGGCGGCATCTAACGTGACGTTGGCCAGCCCGATCGATCGATTCACCAGCTGCCGGCGCACTTCCTGCAGTTTCGACAGCACGGCCTCCCAATCGTGCTCGATTGTCTCGAGCAGCGACCGCAGGAAGAAGAGCTGTGACACGCCCGACATCTGTTCGGCAGCCCAGGCGGCGGTGGTGAAGCGGGCGCGCAAGCGCTGATTCACCACGCCGCTTCCGCCCGGAATCAGTCCGGCTTCCAGTCCGGCCTTTTGTTCCAGCACAATCTGCTTGAAGCGCTCGCGATTGTCCAGGCGCACCGTCAGCAGAATATCGCGCAGGATGCCGAGCAGGGCGGCAGACTGCGCAGCCGTGGCTTTGCCGCGCACGAACAGGTACGCTACTGCTTGATCGGAATCAGTCACGCTGGAGGTCAGGGTCGTTGCGCGGATGCCGCCGGTCTCGCGCCCGATGCGCTGTGTGAGCTGCACGAAGTCTTCGCGCTCGGTGCCCATGCGCGTCAGCAGGCGGCCAAACAGGCCGGCATAGGGCAGCAAGTCCTGCGGCAGCGCGTGCAGATCAAATCCCAGGTCGAGATAGACGATGCCGTGGGTAAACAGATCGTGATGGAGGATCGGCGTGCCGTCGAAGTGCAGCGCCTCGATCGGGATGGTCTTGATCCGTCGATCGAGATCGCTCAGCTTCAGCACGGGGATCGTCGCCAGCGCTTCAGGCGAATCGGGACTGTCCTGGCGGCGCTTGAGTTCGGCGCAGTCGTCGATCACGCGCTGCCATTCGGCAGCGGACCAAGCGGCCCGGGTGCGCTGCAGCCGTTCCTGCTCGGCGGCCGCCCGGCGGCGCCCCTCTTCCGGGTCGGGCAGCAGGCTCACCGTGGTGCGGTGCGGATTGTCGAGCAGGTGCTCTTCCAACAGCGCCTCAAAGTAGCGGCCTGCGGCTGCCCTGGCTTTGATCGCGCCGAGCGGCTGCTCAAATGCCAGCGCCGCGATGGGATCGCCATCATACAGCCAGGTCGAGAGCGCTGCCAGCATCAGCGCCAGGCCGCGCGGAAAGCGCCCGGTGTTCTGCTCGCGCAGGCGGAACTCGACGGTGTTGAGGCTGGCGGCGACCGTGTTCGGATCAAGGCCGTCTTTCGCCAGCCGGGCGAGCGTGTCCAGGATCAGAGTTTCGACCTTGGCGACGTTGTCGGGCTGCACGCCTTTCAAACCTGCCGAGAAAGCCGTCTGCCGGATCTGTTCCTCATACCCGCCGACGACTTCCTCACCCAGCCCGGAGTCGATGAGCGCCTTGCGCAGCGGCGAGGCCGGCGTGGCAATCAAGATGTGCGACAAAATCGACAGGCCGAGCGTTCGCTCGATCTCCGCGCCTTCCGGCAGCAGCCAGTTGACGGTGATGTGGCCCTTCGCCAGCGGCGAATCGCCTGAATCATACGGCACGGTCAGTTGTTGCGGCTGGCTGAAACTGGCTTGCAGCGCAATCTGCGATTGAACCTCTTTGCGCTGAAAAGCCGCCAGCCACTCGTCGAGCCGCCGCAGTCGATCGGGTTCGGGATCGTCGCCGTAGAAGTAAATGTAAGCATTGGACGGATGATAGTAGGTTTCGTGAAAGGCTTTGAATTCCGCGTAATTGAGATCGGGGATCACCGCCGGATCGCCCCCGGAGTCGAGACCGTAGATGCTGTCCGGGAAGAGCGAACGGCGCGATCGCTCGGTCAGGAGTTCATCGGGAGAAGAGTAAACGCCTTTCATCTCGTTGAACACGACGCCTTTATAAGTCAAGGGCGAGGCCGCGTCGGCCGCTTCGTAGTGCCAGCCTTCCTGCTGCAGCGTGTGCTCCGTAAGGCGCGGATAGAACACGGCATCGAGGTAAACGTCGATCAGATTGTAGAAATCCTGCAAGTTCTGACTGGCGACCGGGTAGCAGGTTTTGTCGGGATAGGTGAAGGCGTTGAGGAAGGTCTTGAGCGAGCCTTTGGCCAGTTCGATGAACGGCTCCTTGACCGGATAGCGGCGCGAGCCGCACAAGACCGAGTGCTCCATGATGTGCGCGATGCCGTTGGAACTGGCCGGCGGCGTGCGAAAGGTGATGCCGAAGACTTTGTTCTCGTCGTCGTTGCCGATGGACAGCAGGCGCGCGCCCGTGGCGCGGTGGCGATACAACTTCGCCTGCGAATTGATTTCCGGGACGTGCCGCTCGGCGGTCAGCTCAAAACCGTTGGTCATGTTGTCTCCTGAAAACGTGAATGTAAGCCTTGAATTGAATATAACTTCAAACCGGGCGTTGTCAAGGCGCGGCTTCATGCTATACTCTTCGAATGTTCATGCAGCACACGCCTTGCTTCTAAGTATATTCACGAAAGTCTTGCGGAATCACAACTGTGCAACCGTCACACCGCACTGCACGCAGTGGGTGCAAGTTGCCCGAACGCTTCGCCAAGCGCGCCCCCGTGCGTAGCGCGGATAGGGCGTGTCGGGCATCCAGCCTTACGATCGGCAAAATTACGCTGCTTGAATAATGGATTCCCGCCAAAAGCACGCGGGAATGACCGATCCCGCAGAACTTTCCAGAGTGTACTTAGCATGAATTCCAGTTTGGTTTACGACTTCCGGAGTGGAGCCATGCCCGTACCCGCCGCTTTGCGGCGGCGGATTCCGGCTGAAGCCTTCGCGAAGCATCCGGTTCGCAAATCAACCTGGAAATTGCATTAGGGAGCTGCCGATGTCTGCTTCGACCGCTTACACTCAAAAATCCTACTGGCTCAACACCTACGGCCCGTACACGCCGAACGATCCGCTGCAAGGTGAGATCACGGTCGACGTCGCCATCGTCGGCGGCGGGTACACCGGATTGGCGACGGCGTATTTTCTGAGACAGGCCGAGCCCACGCTGCGCGTCGCCGTGCTGGAGGGCGAAGTGGTGGGCTATGGCGCGAGCGGGCGCAACGGCGGCTTTGCCATGACGCTCTTCGGGCTGGAACCGGCGGTGACGGCCGCGCTTTTTGGCAAGCAGCGCACGGCGGAGGCGCACCGCTACTGCGAACGCGCCGTCGATCTGGTGCGCGATCTGATTCGCGAGCATGCCATGCAGAGCGACTTCGAATACACCGGCTTCCTGCGTCTGGCGACCACGCGGGGCTTCGTCAGGCGCATTCAACATGATCTGGAGATCCTGACGAGCCAGGGCATCACGGGCCTTGAATGGATCGATCAGGCCGGGGCGCGGGCGGAAATCAACAGCCCGATCGTGCTCGGCGCGTGGCGGGAGCCGCGCTGCGGCATCCTCAATCCTGCCAAACACGCGCGCGAGTTGAAGCGCGTAGCGCAAGCGGCGGGAGCGCTGGTGTACGAGCAATCGCCCGTGATCGAGATCAAACGCGCGGGCAGGTTCTCGCTCCGCACGCCGCAGGGCACGGTCAGCGCCGATAAGATCGTCTTCGCCACGAATGCCTACTCGCACTTGATCCCGGAACTCAAGCGCAAACAGGTCCCGGCGTTCACGCACATGGTCATCACCGAGCCGCTGACGCGGGAGCAGCTGGACTCGATCGGGTGGCAGAGTCGATCCGGGTTGGAGGATGCGCGCAACCTCGTGCACTATCTGCGGCTGACCGTCGACAATCGCATTGCCATTGGCGGCAGCGATGTCACCATCAGTTATGGCCGGGATATGGATCGCGATCTCAACGCGGCAACGTTCCGGCAGTTGGAGCAGGATACGGTCACACTGTTTCCCTCCTTGAAAGGCATCAAGTTCGTGTACCGGTGGGGTGGCCCGGTATCCGTGCTAACCCATCCGCGATCACTATACCATCGGCGTGATCCGCGCCGTCGCCGTCGATGGTGATTTCGATTTGCACTTCTACGCTTTTATCCTCTGCCACGTCCGCCCGCTTGACCAATCCTTGAATCATCGTGCGCTTGAATGAAAACACATCCGCCTCTTGTTCCGGCGTCCGCTCAGGCAGGGCTAACAGTTCGCGCCCTACTTCCACCTTACGGCGAAGAGTATCGGCAATGGCAATCAACCGAGACACCCGATCACCGCTCAATAGTTGCGCCTGGGTAATCTCATGCTGTATGGCGGCTTGCTGCCAGTGCCAGGCCCGTTGACTGGGTTGCCATGTCCTCTTCGCTGATAATGCCTTTGCGCCCCCAAGTGATGATCTTTCTGCCGTTCAATTAGCAGGTCATTTAGTTGGCTCGTGTACTTCTCTGCGTCCGCGTCCGCGTCGCTTTGTTGCGCTTGCAAGCGGGCGATCTCTGCCTGAATCATGGTTTCCAATTTGCCCGGCTCTGAAATGGCCTTCCACACCTTACCCCATACTTTGTCATCAATCGCGTGGGCCAGTGACTTGTGCATACAGCCATCGATCTTGATACCCGCCTTGTGATTGTTGCAGGCATAGCGAATGAATTGACGGCGCGTGCCGTCAACACGCTTGGGGCCGTAGTCGTAAGAGGGCGTCAATCTCACACCACACACTTTGCAATAGACCCGCCCGGCGGCCAGCGTGCGTTGTTTCAGGTTCCCAGCAGGATAATCCTTAAATGTTGCTTGCCGCTGGGCGACTCGCTCGGCGTTTTCTTGGTCAACCAAGATCGGGATGTCGAGTTCATAGGGTTGACCATCCCACGTGATCACTTGCTTACCTGTGTGGTAGAAATCCGTCCGCAACAGGCCGCGAATGTTGGGCGTTGCCCACAAGTGACGTCCGCTGCGTTGCTTCGCACCGGCAGAGACCAGCCGCCGCTGAATTTCGCGGGTGGGCACGCCTTCAGCGTACCACTGCCAGATCGACTTGACCCATTGTGCCTCATCAGGATTGACTACATAGCGCCCGTCAACCTTCTTGTACCCGTAGGGTGGGATATTGTTTAGCGCCTTACCTGATTTCAACCGCTTGGCAAAGCCCATAGCGATCCGATCGTGCCGTGCTTTCAGTTCCACACCAGCGGCCCACGCCTTCACCGCTGCGGTATCGGGATCGTAATGTTCCTTGACCAACTCGACTTCGATCACCTTGGCCTTCACTCTCTCGCTGATCTCCAACATGGCCCGATTGACACCGCGATAGAGACGATCTTCACGCCAGGCAATGATCACGTCGAATTGACCGGCGTCCGCATCGGCTAACATGCGCTTCAATTGTGGGCGATCATTGCGCGTGCCCGATGGTTCAACCAGCCGCCCATTGACCCGGTATTTCTCAGTATCGCGGTAGACCCCGGCCACGATGTAACCGTGTTGCTCACACAAAGAGCGGGCGTCACCTTCTTGTGTTTCCGGCGATGCCTTATCAGCGCCCGCTTGTTCCTCAGTGGATACCCTAACATAGATCGCGGCCCGCTTCGGCCCGACGCTCGTCTTGCTCTTGGGTTTCGCTTTCTTGGTTGCCATGCTGTAACCCTCTCAGATCTCAAATGTCGGTTAAGCCGTCACCGCTGCCCACGCTGGACGCCATGCGCCGCGCCCAACGCGGGCAGATGTCAGCGGCTTAGTGCTTGATCGTCGCCTTGACCCTTGCATTATTGACTGTCTCAACAAACTTGTATGCGCTGTCGCCCATCACATCGCGCACGCGCTCATCGCTCAGACCCAGAAAGACGGCCACATCAGCCAGAAATACCGCCGCGTTAACATCCGCTTCTTGTATCGGCGTGCTGGTGTATTTCTCGAATAGTTGCCTAAAGTGCATCAAGCAGGCTGTCATGGATTTGTACTCAACGGCTTTCACGTATTGCGGATACCTCTGTCCCGGTTGCTGCATGTTGATCCCCCTTGCTTTTGGTGCTATCATCAGGGGCGAAGTGGGGAGCAATCTTTGACCGGATGATCCCCACTTCACCGTGGGCGTCATTCGTGACGCCCCCTTTTGTTATCGGTTGCTCGTGTTGTCAGTGATGGTGTTTCGAGTGTTAGCATTTCCGTTTGTGCCTTTTCCCCGGTTTGTCCTGCCAGCCGACGATCACGGTAATGGCAGTAAGTCAGGTTTGGGCCGCTTGCGCGCTTCATCCCGTAGGCTTGCGCCTAACCGTCAACCTGCGTAGGGCCGCGCCTGTGACGCGGTTTCAAATGCTTTAATTGGGTTGCGCGGCCAAGTCGCCCACCAACAGCCACAACAGCGCCAGATCGGGCGGCTCGATGCGGGTGAGTGCTGCGCTAATCTGTTGGCGCAATTCCGGCGCTTTCTGCGCGGCCCATGTTCCGCTGTCCGGCGTGGGCGTCACGCCTACGACTTCTTGCAACTTCTTGCGCGCTTCCTCTTGTGCGTTCATACTCTCCTTTCGTTTTGGTGGGCGGGGTGCATGTGGTGGTAAGCCCACATACACCGCCGCCCGTAGAAAACGAAAACGGCATGACCGATTTACGATCATGCCGTGTAATGCTGTGGTAAAATTCGCCACAGCCAGCACGCACCGCTTACCCGGTCGTTCTGGTTAGGGCGTCGTGAGTGCTCGTAACACTTGCGCCGCCCGCTCTTAAGATGTTAAATACTGTACTGCTACAAGAATTATAAACCCACTTTCCGAAAAGTCAAGCAGCAATTTTAGGGCCGCGTTTGGCCCCCAACTTCTCAGCCTTTCGCACATAAGCCAGCAGGCTAACCCGATCAACCTGCCACAAAGGGCCAAATTTTCGCCCCTTGACCTTACCCTCTCGCAGTAATTCGCGGATATGCTCAGGATGATACCCGCTGATCTCCGCTGCCTGTGATACGGCTATCCATTGCTCTGCCATGCTGCGATCCTTTGTTGGTGTCACCTGCATTGTATTACACAATGGGCACCGCGCGCAAACACTCAAAACGCTATTCGGTTTTTAACGTGTGTGCTGCATTAGGGCAGGGCGTCACACCGGCACGATCCGCCAGCCGCCGCGCCCACGTTGCCACACTTCCCGGCGCACACCGGCCTGCACCGATACCGCTTGCAAGGCCGTGACGCCTGCGGATACATCCGCCGCCGACTTCTTGACTTGAATCAAGATAATTGCATCGCTGCGAATAGCACACAGATCGATCGCGCCCTTGCTGCCCGCGCTGCGAATGACAACGTAACCCCACGATACCAGCACATCGCGGGCGAGATATTCAAGCCGCCGTCCGGCTGTGTAATGGGCGTTGCTCATTGCGCGCCTGCAATTGCTTGCGAATCAGACACCGCGCCCGCCGCAAACTTGACGGCGTAGGCCGATACCGGCGCACCTTACCGCGCCTGATCGTCATCACACGCAAGCCGCGCGAATCGTCAACGATGTTCAACCGCTTCACGCTGCCCGCCTAGCGCCAGAGGTGACGCGCTGCCTCAGCCTCAGTAAGATACACACCGCCATAATCGTCGCCGCCGCTCTCGTCATCGGCTGGGCGATGACTATCGCGCAATACCGCCACCGATCCGCGCGATGACTTCAGCGGCGTTACCACCGGCGCGGCTTGCTTGACCGGTGTCACCGCTGCGGCTTTCACCGCCTGCGGCGCGGATTGCTTGATCGTTATCTTGCCCGGAACAGAAATAACCTTGCGTGCTGCGGGTTTCGTCGCTTCCACTGGCACAGATGACGCTCGAATCTCTTGGGTTGCCCGTTGTGCTTGTTGCTTTTTCAGCGCGGCGATCTCCAGCTCCTGCCGCTGCATGTCGCCCAGAAGAACGTTGTAGGAATCATGCGCCACTGTTTCAGGGTTAGGTGTATTCCCTAATGCGCGATGCACCGCTAATTGCTTCAAGACAATTTGCCCCAGTGGTGAATCAATGGTTCGTTCGCGATCATGTTCAAATATTTGCCCATGTTCTCACTCTCCTATAGTATTGTGGCCGTTCATCAGCCAAGACGGTATATATACATCGGATAACGCCTCACCTTTCAGTAAGGCGATTTGTTGATCAATCCAGCGCTTCTGATTCACGATGTTCAACGCTTCCGATTCATAGCCAACGATCGCCATCTCGTTTTGCTTCGCCGCTTCAAACCGCGCCGTTACCTCATTCCATTGGGGCATGAGGCTTTCAACCGCCCGCGCCGCTGCCAGTCGTTCAGCGATCGAGAACTCGATCGCGGCCATTGCCACATTGCGCCCCTCGTCAGACCACAGCCGATCTAGGGCTGTGGCGATGTCACTTTGACGGCGTTCAATCATCGCCTTCAAATCAGCGGCGCGGCTCTGCTTGGCTTTAATCTGTGCGTGCAATTGATCAGCGCCCTTGACGTCATCGCGGGTAAGACATTCGATCCGCCGATCAGCCGATCGCACCGCTTCAGTATCAGCGGTTTGCAGTTCTGCCCGCCAGTCTTTGACCGGCTCTGCTAACTTCTCAATCTTGGCATACGCCTTGCGGTATACCTCGCGTGCTGCGTCAACTTGTTTGCTCATTGCTTGTTTTCCTTTCGTCTCTGTTGCTGTTGCTCAAAATGCCAATCCGTAATCTCTGCTACGGTATCCTTCCAACCTTCATCAATGCCGCCGCCCAGATGATAGTTAAACATGCTGCGCGCCTCACGCAATCGACCAATCATCTGGGCGCGTGTGAGTACCTCACCATCCGGCCCGATAAACTTCTGACAGGCCGCATCCGTTCTATAAATCCGCCAGCGGGGATGATCGGCACCGACCAGCCAGCGTCATCACTACAGACTACGCCGATTGCATCCTGTGTAGGAGATAACATCAGCGGCGCACTGAAAACCGCTTCCACAAAATCAATGAGGGATCGCTTCATGTATCTACCTTTCACGCCTTGCGCTTTGATGTTGCTTGTCATCCTCAAAAGTCATCATTCTGAAAAACGAAAAGGCGTCATGCTGCCTTCGCTCACTTCACTAAACGGCTCAGCGCCGCCGCCACTTTCAACCGCTGCCAGCGCCGCCATTGCCAACGCTACAACCGCGTCGATCTTTAGTGACGCCTTATCCTTCGCAATCTTCCAGCCGCGTGATGATTCAACCGCTACGGCGTGCGAGATTTGCCGCCGTCAAATCGTCATCGGCATACGCGATCAGATCGCCGCTCTTGATCAAGTCATAGAGGTTTTGGCCCATGGCCGTGAGATCGCCCACCGTTTGCGGATACTCAAACATCGGCAAGCCCTCACGCTGCAATTGCTGGGCTAGGCTTCACCATCTGCCAGGGATCAAAGCGCACCTCTGCTAGAGAGTAAACGCGGCGCAATTCGCGCAAGAAGTCACCGATAGTCGAATCCAGATCGAGGGCGTCGCCGCCCGGATACCAGATTCGATGACGCGCTATTACCACCTTGCCAGCCAGCCGATCAAAGTAGCAGGCTACAACCGCCGCGCTATCATGCTTGATTGAACCGTCAACGCCGATATACAACGCTTCAGCACACCGCCCAGCATGGCCGATGACTCTGATCAACACAGCGATCCCACCAATCGAGCTTAAACGACTCCGATCCAGTTGCGCGCTTGTTCTCATGCAAGCGATAAACGCACCCGCCTTAACGTCTCACGCTGATCGCGTAGTATTGCGCCGCGTCCTGGCGTGCCTCTGAAGCACAGCCTTTGCGCTTCCTCGCCTTCAGCATGAACAACAGCAACCGCCGCGACAGATCGCCAATCTGATCAATGCGCTGCCCAGCCAGCCCGCGATCTACGATGTCATGCCACGTCACCACTCAACCTCATACCCGCGTAACTGTCACAACGGTAAGCAGCAGCCATAGAAACACCGGTGGGCGTGAGTTCTTCGAAGCCCTGATACCCGCCTCATACACAATGCCCCACGCTTCCGTGTGCGATGCTGTCAGATGATTGCCCCGCATTGCCCGCCGCATCAACAGCCAGCGCCGTGATGTGCTGCCTGTGGCGTGAAGATGATTACTCTGTGACTTTACGCGCGCCGCAGGTAGAGATTGCGCTTACCATATCCGCGATCATGCTGAATTGCCGCCCAGCCGATTGATCGATCGTTACCTACTGCAAAAGCTGACCCGCAAGCCAGCCAGCGCCAGCACAACAGAACAGCGTTACACAGCGTCTTGCCAGTCTTTTTGATGTTGATACGCCAGCGTGTGATCTCTGCGCTGTGCGCTTCCCATGCACGCAGGCGCACGCTGCCAGACGTGAGATGTTGGCTTGCCTGTGATGTCTATCCAGCCGTGGCAGATTCCGCCCGTCACAGCCCCATGCCGCGCCATTGTTCAACGAGTTCAACTCGCTTTACTTGTCATCGCGATTGCCTTTAAAACGTCATCAGCATTTATGCCGCCGTCTGACTTGCCCACGCACGATTAACACTTCCAACGCCCGCCGCGCCTCTGCCTGGCCGTGAAAAACTCTTTGCAGCATCTTTGCTTCAAAAGCCGCTATGCCGCCCTCACGCTCTGCCTTGTCCTGTAGCCACATTCGCCCCACTCAACAGATCATACACCGCGCGGCCCTCTCTCGGAGTGCATCGATCACGCCTTCCAGCGTTGCCAGCTCGCCCCGCAATTCAGCCAGCCGCCCGCGTACCCGTCAAGGCCGTATCGTCGCACCGCCCGATCGTCAAAGCGTTTGTCAGCCTGTGCGTCTGTGCTACCTGTTCCCATCCTGAAACCACCGTCATCACTCATTCAGTCACCCATTTAGAAGCTGATTCTCGCGCCCGTTATCGTCAAGCGTTTTTGCGATGTTGCCGCCGTCATTGCAGCCCTAGCGCCTCAGTGCTGCGCCCCAAACGTCACCATACCACCACTTCCGCGCACCGTGCAACGTCAACCAACTGCGCAACATGCCGCCCGTAATTAGCGCGCGTCTACCTGCCCTTGCTCAATCGCACCGCAAGTATAGCGTCATTTCTGCGAGTGCATCCGCGCTTGTCATCGTGTCCTATCCTTTGCGCCCCGCCTAGCACACCTGCCGCCGCCCACGTCCTACGCCGTTTTGAGAGCATTGCCGCCGCTGGCAATGCTGGCGCAGCGTCCTTCCCTCTGTCACAATGAACTATGCCCCGTGTGTGTGTGTTATCCCTGACGTAGGATTTAACACTGACAACACACTTACGCAGTGTTAGCGTGTTAAATTTACACTATTTAACACGCTATTACACCATTCAAGTCATACCTACTCTATCATAATAGCGTCACCTGTTCGCCTTATTAGTCCATACAGCCGCCCATACGTTAGCTATACACTGCCGCCCGTGCTGCGTTTTGCGTGCAAGTATCCGCGCCTAACATGATGTCCTTCACTTTCACCGCGCCGTTTGCCTGTAGATAGCGTTCAACGTATTCTTGAACTTCACAAGTGCGCGCGGTATCCTTGATGGTTTCAGCGATGTCAGCCTGGCCCTGAAGGTTGCCAGCGCCGCAAACTTCAGCGCTTGGTAGTGCGCGATAGTTCTATCTCAAAATCAATGCGCCCCTCTCCGGTTTGCCTTTGCGATAACATCATTTCCACGCCCCCGCAGTGCGCTGCTGCCGCATACGTGCCGCTGCGTTCTCTTGATGAATGACTTGAAAACCGCCCCGTTGCTTCAATGTCCTGCATTGCCAGCCATACCCGCTGCTGATCTTCAGACACCATTCTTTAGCACCTGCCAGCGTCAAGCGTCAATGAGTGAATCCACATGACAAGCCCGCGCCGCGCTCTAAATGAAGTCTGTTAGCATATTCTGTTGGCCGTGCGCTGAAGTTCAACGCGCATAGTAGCACGTACAACGCAGATCACTATTGTTATTCCATGCCCGCGCAATACCATCGCTACCCGTTTCGCGCATCATATTTCACCATTCTCCTCGTCAAATAGATACCTAGCATTGCTTCACCTGTCGGCCCAGCCAATCGCTGCCCGCTGCCACACTGTAGACTCAGATCGAGGCAGGCAAACGACTTGCCGATCTTCGCGCTGCCGACTAGCGCCGATAGACTAGCGGCGCGTATCACGTCTTTCACAATCCAGTCAACGGGCGGTAAAGGATCGAGTGATTCACCCGCCGCGAAATAGCGCAGTTGACGCGGCGCGGTTTCGGCTACGATGTCGCGTTGCCCGTTGCGCTCGTTTCGTGTCGTGTTCGGCACTGACTTGCGCGATAACGGGATCGAGTAATCGTGCATCCGTCACGGCGCACCGCCGTTCAATCCCAGCGCCCGATTGATCGTCACCTGCCCATAGGTTACGCCGTTCGTAGTGGCGTCTGTCCCACTTCGGGCTATACAATCCGCTGCGTCGAAAAATGCGATCAATCTGCGCGCCGTCTCTTGTGTAGTGCGCCAGAATCGCGCACAAGGCCGCATCCGCCTCAGATGCACTTGGATAACCGGCAGTATCGCCACCAACAGCGCGATTGCCTTGGCTGAATTTCTGGCACGTCCGGCGATTCTGATAATGTCGTCATCACTGCGGAGCGTTTCAACTTGTGGTGATAGTTGTGCGGGTGGCTCTATCTTGGGCAGCATGATCTCTTGCAGGTAGTAATACACTGGCATTAGATCGACCGGCGCAATTATCGTTACATGCTGGGGTGCATCACCATAGACGCGCCCCGCTTCATAATATATTTGTTTGAGGGATACGCGTAAATCTCGATGCCGCAATGCGCGCTGAATTTCCAGGTTCGTCTATCATGGAAAACTTCAGGCAATGCGCCGATATAGAACAAGTGCAAGCCGCCGCCGCTGGGAATACTCGCAATAGGTAGGAATGGCAAGCCCGCCATCGTCGCACAGAAGATCATCAGCCCACGGCTTAAGCGTGCCATCGTCGCTGAAGCAATCGTCAAGATCGATTCCGACTACTTCACCGCCGAAACACAGCCCAACACCGTCGAATCCGCCGTCCTGATACGCGGCCAGCACTGCGCTAAAGTTTGCCCATGTGCTCAGGATCGTTTGACTTGGCATAGCGTCCGCTAGTTGTGAGTGGTGGTTTATCCCACTTCCCAACGCCTTGACCATTCACGCGCCAGCGATAGCACCACATGACAAACTGTGGCAATGTCGTGATCTCTATCGGCAAATTCTCGGCATTGACTGGCAGTGGCGAAGGTTTCGGCACTGTCGGCACAACACCAATCGCGGGCGGCATATCCGGCAAAGACACAGCGGGGTCAAAATCGCCGCTAAGATCAACGTCAACCGCGAGTTGAGCGTCAAGGGCGTCGTATCGATTCATGCTGCCGCCTCTGTCGGCTCTGCGTCATGCGCTTGATCGTCCGGCTGTGCCTGGGTGTCGTCGCGGCGCGGCTCATCGGCTTGCTGCGCTTTGGCCCGCCGCTCTCATTCGCGTGCACCCAACTCAGCCAGGGCATTGACAATTAGCGCCCATCCGCCGCGCCGTGTGGAAGATTCAGCGGCGATCATGGTTGCGCCTCGATTTGCTGGGAGTGTGCTGCGCCGATGATTGATGGGGCAGGCTCTTGCGGCACAGGGTAGCCCATATCATGCAGATACTTTTGCAAAACATCCCGGATCAATTGCGCCTGGGGTCTATTTTGGAGTGCGCTTACGACCTTCAGCCGGTTGGCAAAAATCGGAGAAACTTGCGCGCCGATCATCACTTTCGTTTCGTCCGCCATGTGCTTGCTCCTACTGATCGGCACGGGCAAAACGAAAAAGCCAATGCCGATAATCGGCACTGGCTCTGATTTAACTCGCGGCTCTTTCCTGCGAGGGGAAGTGCTAGGGTTGATATGAAGTTATAACACTATTATAGTCAGATTCCTTTTCGCGTCAAGATGCAAAATTCAACGCCCGCCGCTGATACGGCACGTGCAACAACTCGATCGCCTTGCGCTTCGCTGATTCACCGCGGCGATCATATCGGGCCGTCGTGGTCACACTGGCGTGACCCATCAGCCGCGCCACTACTGCTATATCCGCCCCAGCGTCTAGCAGGTCACTGGCAAAGGTACGGCGGAAATCATGCGGCGAAAGATCAGACACGCCCGCCGCCGCTGCCCGCTTCTGCAATGCAGTGAAAATACCGCATCAGTATTCATGCGTCGAATCTCGATCCGCCCGCCTTTGTTGACCGGCACAAACAGCGCCCCCGGCTCGTTGCCGCGCACCATCAGCCGAATCGGCCAGCGCCTTAGCCGTGCCATTGCCGATAGGGATTTCGCGCTGCTTGTTGCGCTTGCCATGCCGCACCGTCAACACGCCCGCCGCGGCGTTGTAGTCGTCGATGTCCAGGGCGCACACTTCAGCCCGGCGAAGTCCACCGCCCCGCAACAGGGCGATCAGCGCACCATCGCGCACACCCGCTGCGCTTGGATCCCTCTGGCACGCTTCCAACAGCGCCGCGATCTCACCTGCCGTCAATGCTCTGCCAGCAGGCAGGGTTGACCCCTCGATCCGATCGATGTCCACGGCCCGGCTGTAGTCATCGGATGACATTGGCCCAGCCGCCAGGCCGCCTTAAGGCAACCGCGCAAGGCGGATAGCATTTTGTTTGCCGTCGCTGCGCTGTGGAGCTTCTGCCAGCCTCGATCGGATTGCCGCTGTGTGCTGGAAGCGCAACCGGCACCATTGCACCTGTGACGCATCCGGCACACCGATCAACATGTCCGCGATCTTCTTTCAGACACCCGCGCATTGTGCCGCGTGATCCTCTGGCAAGTCCGGCGATATAGACCGCTGCGGGATGTTGATCGAGCGGTATCGGTTCAATGACGATCAGATCGTTTGTGGTGGTGAGTTCGGTAGTCATGCTACACCCTTTCACAGTGTCAGAATTAGGGTATAGTGATCGCGTACCAGTTGATGTGCCGGTGGATATGGCCCCGGCGATCGGGCAGGTGGGCGATGCGCGCGCGTGGTACAGCCTGGGCTGTGTGGGTCACGGCGTCGCGCCCGCGCACCTCAACGGCCAAACGCTGGCTGATCTGCTGCTGGAGAAGAAAACCGATCTTACTGCGATCTGGTTCGTCAAGCGCCGCACCCTGCCATGGCCGCCCGAGCCGCTGCGCCGGGCGGCGAGCCAGGCGATTCTCGGGTACATGCACGCCGAAGACTGGTGGCACGAACGCGGGATGTGGAAAGCCGGATGACAGTCGCGTTATTCCTCGGTGATCAAGAATGGCTCTGCCACTGGCAGAGCCATTCTCGTTGTGTGCATCGATCCACGATCGATGCGATGTTAAATTGGTGTATCTGACTGTGTGCTATTCCCCGGTGTGGCGCAGGCCGCGCGCGTAATCGGGACCTTCCGGAGTCCATGGGAGTGTGTGTGCACCTCGCGCAAAGTCTGGGCCTTCGATCGTTGGCGCGTAGGACTCCTGACCACGGGCATAATCGGGTCGCTCATCGGATTTGGGCAGGGTGCGCAGGCCCAGGGCAAAGTCACCGTTCAAGTTGGGTGGCACAGTCACCGATCGCTGCATAATGATGCTCGGATTCGACTGCTGGTTCGTACGTTGTTCCATGATAGTCCTCCTTGGCTAATACGGTTCTGCGAACCTCTCATGTTCGCAAGAACGTCCTTAATAATGGTCGCAATGGAACTGATCAGTTCCCCCCGCAGGCCATCTACTTTAGTTGTACCCGATCGTTATTAAAGTCCGATGAGTTGAAGATGAGAAGTCACTTGCCAACCGCGCCCTCGAGGATGCCGGGCGGCGTTCCCGGCGCGCGGGCGATGAGCGTAAACGAGTTCGCCAACCATATGAAAGCTGAAGACACTACTGAAGACCGCGAGTAATCATCGGCAAATAGACGTTGCGCCTCACCTCGACCGTAGCCGTGTTGCTGGCTATGGAACCGGCAGAATTGCTCACCTGGACCCAGAACCGGGTGGTGCTGTTAAGTGTCGAGGTCATGTACGAATTGGCAGTTGCCCCGCCGATCGGGTGGCTGGCATCGCCGCTGCTGCCGATGTACCACTGATAAGTCAGCGGCAGCGTGCCTGTCACGCCGACCGTCAGCGTGACGCTTCGCCCGCTGAGGATCGTCTGGCCAAGGGGCTGTGTCACGATGCTGGGCGGCTGCTTGACCGTGACGAGCGCGGTGTCGCTATCGATGGATCCTGCCGTGTTGCTGACGCGCACCCAGAAGGTAGTGCTGCTCGTCAGGGTCGAAGTGGTGTACGAACTTGCGGTTGCCCCGCCAATCGGGTGGCTGGTATCGCCGCTGCTGCCGACGTACCACTGATAGGAAAGCGGGCCCCGTCCGGTGGCCGTGACGCTCAACGTGACTGGCTGACCTGAATAGATCGTTTGGCTGATCGGCCCGGTCAGGATCGATGGGGCGAGCAAGCCATAGACGGCCAACTGGTTTGAGAAAGTAGCCAGATACACTTTGCCATTCGCGATGGTGGGCGGGCAGAACTTGGCATAGTCGCCCACGTCGTCGCGGGCGAGATTTTGCGTGCTGTTCCATAGTTCAGTTCCCACGTTGGAGGCATCATAGGCGCGCAACACACCCCGTGAAGTGGCGTGATTGGCATTGGTCATGGGATGGGACGCCCACACGATGCCGCTGCCCGGCGTGCTGCCATTGGCCGAGATCGACAGGATTCCCCCCGGCATGAAGTAGGGATCGAGCGTGGTGGTGCCGGTCGCGATCGGCGTGGTCTGCAACGTGGCGCTGACCGGGCTGTGCACGGTGAGGCGGAAGGCCTTGAGCGGATCACCTTCACCCCACAGATAGACCAGCGGGCCGTTCGGACTATTCCAGTAGACGGGGGAACCGTGGATGTGGCCGGTGTTGTTGACGATGCTGGTCACCTGAAAACTTTGGACGACATTATCGGGGCCGGCCGGGCCGTTGTAGTGTCCCAGATTGCTCCGATTGAGCAAATACAGCTTGCCTTCTTTGCCGCCGCTCAGCAAGAGGTTGGTGTTGGGGATGAGCAGAGGCCCCGCCGATCCGAGGTCGATGTCGTTCGCGTCCAGGTAGGCTTGATTGTAGGGCGTAAACCAGTCGACGACCGGCAGGCGGCCATTGGCGACATTGCGACGGGTCAAGCTTCACGAAGCTGGTGCCGTAGTCCGACCCGCCAGTATCGGCATTGAAAGTGCCATTGCCGGTGACAAGGTAGAGATAGCCGTCGGCGTCAACCGCCAGTCCCTGACCCGATTGCCAGATTCCGCCGTAGCCGCCGTCAGGCGTGGAATTGTAAATGGAGACACGCTGCAGCGTGGTGGCATGGTAGCCGAAGACCCAGCCGTGCGAGGGCGCTTGATCGGCGAAACTGGCGAAGGCAAAGTAGATCACGCCGTTGCTCAAGAGCAGGCCGGTGCGCTGCAGCTCACGGGGCGGATTGAAGGTCAGTACACAGCCGGAGTTGTCCCAGCCGCAGCCCGGGTACGTGCCGGTGATCACAACCGGCCCGCCGAATTTCTCGGCGCCCGTCGTCAAATCGAGCGCGTGCAAGCGATAATTGTAGGTACAGGCGCTGGCGCAGGACGCCGGCGAGTCTTTGTTGAAGGCCACCGCATACAGGGTGTTTGAAGACGGATCGATGACGGGCGTGCTCAACGTCCCGACCTCGACGCTGATATCATAGTAAGGATTCGGTCCAATGTCGGGGCTGGGCAGCGGCGCCGAAGGTCCCAGATTCCTCTGCCAGAGCGGAGCGGCTGCGCCGGGATCGTCGGCGTCGAAGGCATAGATGCTGTTGTGCATCGTGGCGGCGTAGACCACATTGCGGACGCCCTTGCCCGGAATGGTTACGCCCGGGACATAGAGCGGCTGGGCGTAGATCTGCCCATCGACCGTGCGGGTAAAGAGTTTGCCGAACCAGTTCACCTTGACGTTGGAGGTATTCAGAATCGTTTCGCTGAGGGTCGCGCCGGTGCGGCTGGCATCGTTGTGCTGCGTCAAGACTGCCACCGGGGGCGTGCTGGCAGTCGCCGCGGACAGCGTGATCGAGGTGAGCAGCGCCGTGAAGGCGGCGCTCAACAGCAAGACTGCAGAACCACGCAACAAGATTCTTCGAGGCACAGGGACGTCTCCTTCTGGAAGGTTTGCAGGTCATCCCGCCGGGTGCTGCCACGGCCGCGAAAACTCACCAATGTTTGACGACAGACTCAAACCGGCGTGTGGGCGGCCCTAATCATCGTGTTCAACCACAGAGTGCGGCAACATTCCACGGCGGCGTGGAGTGCGGAAGAAGCCGGTTGTCCGTTGCACAGCCAGCCTGGTTGCATCACCCATCCCGGCTATGACTTCTTTCCCGGAGACGCCGTAAAAGGCCGCCTGGCAAATCCCGCTCATGAGGGTCATGAGCAGCATTAACACGGCGATATTGCTCAGGCGGGCCAGGACATTGGCCTCCGGCATGGCGAATATGGCGCGGAGGATGACCGCGGCGCTGACGAACAGGAACAGGAACTGCGGCCACAGCAGGTAGCCGTAGAAGCCGGACACCCTGGTCTTGCGTGTCACCTGATAGGCAGGCTTCGTCGTGCGCGAACGTGCGGCGATCCAGAAGGCTTTCGCATAGGTTGGACCGTGCCCGATCCAGTATTGCCACATGCGCAGCACGCGCGCCAGGTAGCCGCGAGCCAGGACAAGGTAATAGGCCAGGATGAAGCCCATCCACGGGAACAAGGCGGCGCCTTCAATTGGCAGGAAGATGCCGGTCGCCAGCGACAGCACGGGCGTCACGATCAGAAGCGGAGTGAAGAGGGCCGCCGTCACATAGAACAGGCCCAGTTCAAGGTATTGCAGGCGCTGCCGTATACCAAGGCTTTTGCGGCGCCAGGGGTTGTCAAACAAGAATAAGCGCCACGTGTCAACTGCCCAGGTGCCGCGCTGCTTCAGCATGCCTGGGATATCATCCGGCGCCAGGCCGATGGAAAGAATCTCGTTGTGATACTCCGATTTGAACCCGGCGCTGTGCAGCTGATAGGAAGTGGTCAAATCCTCCACCAGATTCCAGGCAGAGAACCCGCCAATTGATTTCACGGCGCTGATGCGCCAGATGACGCCACTGCCGCACGAAAAGGCCGCATTGGAGCCATTGCGGCCAGGCTGTACCGTGTCATAGAAGACCCGATCACGGTTGCCGAAAGGGTCGTTAGGGGGCACCAGCGCCTCTTTGGGGGTCTGCACAAAGGCGACCTTCTCATCCACAAAATAGCCCACGGTTTTCTGGAGAAATGCGGGATCGAGGATTTCGTCGGCATCTTGCGTGACGACGAAACCGGCCTGCGGACAAACCTGGTCGAGATGCGCCAGAGCTGAGTTCAGATTGCCAGCCTTGGCATCCTGGCGAGGACCTTCCACATAGTTAACTCCGTGGCGCCGCGCCACCTGGCTAATTGCTTCACTCCGGCCATCATCAGATACCAGCACGTATAAACGATCCGCCGGATAATCGAGTCTGCCTCACGGCGGCGATGGTACTCTCGACAACGTCCACCGGCTCGCCACAGGTGGGAATGATCACGGCAACGTGGGGCAAATCCCGCGGAAGGGGCGGGGCGACTTTGTGGTCCTTGGGCAGGAGCTGGTTGAAATAGCTCAGCACCATCCCGGCGAAAATGCCCGTCGCCCCGATCAGGTGAATCAAGGCGATGGGCGAGAAACTCTGCACGGTGACCGATAGGCTGTGCAGCACGTACGTCTCGCCCGCGAACACCATGCCCAATCCCACCAGGCGCTGCAGCCATATGCCTGTCAGATATTCGCGGAAACACACCGCCAGCACGATGCCGGCCACGATGATCTCCACGGCCGGTCGCGGCCACAAATAGGGCCAGCGCAGGGTGTTGAAGTTCACCAGCAGAATGAGGTTCACACTGGCCGCGCCGACGATGACGGCGGCCCAACGCAACCGATGCCGGGTCATAAGCCTGCCTCCCTGTCCTGGGGTCTAACGTAGACCCGGACGACGCTGACATGCCCGGTCGTGATCGGCTGAACGTCCCGGTAGTCAACCCGATAGCCAGCCTGTTGCAAGGCGGCTTCGACTTGCGGATTCACATCAGGCGTGTAGTTGTCATCAAGAACGACAAAATCAAAATAATGATCGGCAATGGCCGCGGTCATGGCGCTAATCCCCTGCTGCCCCTTGTAATCCAGAAACCACGTATCTGCCCAGATGCGGCGGCCGTCCAGCCCAAAATCAGAATAAAAATAGTGTTCGTAGACTGCGCCGGCTTCGGCCAGAACGCGGCTGTCTGTGGAAAGCCCGTGCTGCCGAAGATAGTCAATGGCTCCGCTGGCGTTGGGCCAACTATGCTGAAATCCCCAGTTGCGATCGAGATCGTAGCCTATCCAGCTGACGATGAGCAGCGTGGCCAGGGCAGCAGCCGCCAGCCGCGTTCTTTGCAACCGCTGGATCCGTTCAATGATTCTGGCCAGCGCATAACCGGCGAGCGGCGCCAGAAAGATCAGGCTGGCGTAAGCAGCCTTCCAAACGGATCGAATATTCGAAGTGAGCGTCTGATACAGAGGCAGCGAGAGATAAGATGCAAAGAGAATCAGCGCGGCGGCCGTGACGAGAACGAGGTGGCGTTTGTGCCTGGGGCGCAAGAAGTCGCTTAACGTGGTGACGACCGTGGCGGAACCGGACGTCGAGCCACGCCAGGCCGAAAAGATCACGACAAACAGGCCCGCCAGTGCCATCAGAACCGCCAGGCCAATTTCGGCACTGATGTTCTGTGCCACATCCCAAGGTGGCGCGGCCTGAAAACCTTGCTGCCCTGTAAATACCTGGATCACATCCTGGAAGTAGGCGAAAATATAAGCACCCAATATGATGATGACGGGTATCACGAAGAAGATGCCCAGCTGGACGATTCCGCGCCAGCGGCGCTGCATGGCATAGAGAGCAGCGGCCGTCAGGCCCAGGGCGGGCAGATAAACAATCGCCGTATACTTTGCCAGAGCAGCGGCTGAGAAGGCCAGCGCCCCTAACGCGAGATAGGCCCAGGCGGCGCGTCGATCCAATTGCGTGGCGGTGATCAGGCAGAGTAACGCCGCTGCCAAAAAGGGCAGCATCAATGCGTCGTAAACAGCCATTTGGCCAAGACTGATACTCCCGCCTGAGAGTCCGAAGATCAGGATGCCCCACAGCGCGACTTGCCGATTGAATAATCGGCGCGCCGTTAGATACACGAAGATGGCGGTGAGCGTCGTCAGCAGCGCACTGACCAGACGAATGCCGGCGTCGCCGGCTAAATTGGCTGCCAGGGCCGCCAGGACAGGATAGATGAATGATCCACCGAACCAGGCCAAAATGTGCCGATCAGTCACGCCCGCCAACAGATCACGGCCGCCGGTTACGTAGATGGCTTCATCGACGAAGAGAGTATTGTAGAGGATGTTGGTAATCCGCAGGAACAAGATCAGTCCCAACAGCATGACAAAGAGTCCGAGCTCCAAATCAACACGCAGCCGCGCATCTCGCCCAACAGGTTGCCGATAGTCGATCGATGCTTGCATATCTTCACACTTTCAGGCTGTGATCATCGCCTTTAATCATTCCAGCCGCTTCATCTTATTCAGCCCTACCGTTAAAGTCGCAAAGCTAATAAAAAAGTAACGGCTCTATTAAATTATATTAGGAAAACGTGATTTGCCCATCGTATTTTGGGACTATTAGAGCAAGTTAAATCGTATGAATTTTGTTCAATATTTGGGGAAATGACTCAATTGCGTTTCGTTTGTTTCAAATTGGTCAGAAAATGGGGTAACAAAGAAGATATCTGCTGCTTCAGGCAGATTAGACCGGCATGCAGTCTCGAGGGTTTCCAGCCAGGCGATGCCGCGGCAGCGTTGATTGCTTAGTCGACTGGAAATGAGGGTAGGAAGATTCTACTTCGCAGGGGAAGTATCTGAATGGTGGTTCCTGCCAGACTTGAACCGGTCACGGTGACGGGGATGTTCGCGGGAACCGATAGTTTTGCGCTCGGGACGACAGCCTGTAACCTGATGCGATCCACGAAGGACGTGGCAAGCGGTGTGCCATTCCAGTAGACCGTGCTTCCCGCTCCAAAGTTGCCGCCCAAGACGGTCAACGTGAAGCTGCGATCACCAGCAAAGGCCGCCGGCGGGCTAAGCGCTAAGCGCGTCACGACTTCATATGCCCCGCTGTCGCATGAACTTCCCTGCGGCCGCGGTATGCCGCGCTGGTCGGCCGGCAAGCAAGCTGCGGCGTGGCCGGTATCGATCGCTGGACTGTCTGGCCGTAAAGCCATCGTCCATGTTGGGCCGCCGTTATCGGCCAATAGGCTTAGCCGTGGATCGATGACCTGAATGCCAGTTGCGCATTCGGGCCGCGCCGGATCGGCCGGATTGTTGGCGGGGTATTGCAGATTGTTTCCGCCATTGGTCAACCCGGCAGTGCATTGCCGATTGATGTCCCAGGGATTGTGCGCGGTGTTGTTGGCGATGATCGTGTCTTTCACGACCACATTGGAACCGCCGCCATAGATGGCGCCAGCCATGAATCCAGCCTGGTTGCCGGCGATAGTCGCATGGTTCACATTGAGCGTGCCGCCTGCCATCATGATGCCGCCGCCGATTCCGTCCGCGCCATTGGTGCTGGCTGCAGTGTTGCCGGCTATCGTGACGTTGTTGAGATTCACACTGGTATCATCGTCGCCGATCCACACAGCACCACCCTGGTTGCGTGCAAGATTATTGACGAAGGTGGAGTTTGCCACGATCATTTTTCCATTACCCAGGCGTAGTGCCCCTCCAAAAGCCTCACCGTCCGGTCGGAGGATCACTTGATTCGAGTCAAAAGTGGTGTCAGACACCAAGACTTGATCGGGGGGATAGACCCACGCTTGCACGGCGCCTCCCTGGCCGGCGGCGCGATTGCCGCGAAAGACGGTCTTGACAATCCGAATCCGGCCGCCAATCGCATCGCCTGGATGCTCGCTTGCCCCGTCTATGTAAATGGCGCCGCCATAGCCGTAGTCGGCCGCGCCGCCTGCTGTAGAGTCGTTGTCGATAAATTGCGAATTTTCCACGGTCAGGCTGGAGAGCAGGTTATTAATGGCTCCGCCTTGCGTGCCGCGATTGCCGAGGAAGACACTGTCACGCACCACCAGGCTGCTGCCCGCGGCGACGAAGATGGCGCCACCGCCGGTCTCCATGTTGCCTGACGTCCCGTCGTTGTTCTCAAAGCGGGAATGAAGGACGGTCACTCTGCCGCGCCAGCCGCCGTAGATCGCAGCGCCAGAGCCATCGCCTGATAGCGGCCGGCCATTGCTGACCGTCAGGTTTTGCAGCGTCAGTGCGCTGTAGTTAGCCGTGTGAAATACCCGGGTGGCATGGCCGCCGCTTAGGGTGACGAGATTGCCGCCGTCGATGGTGGTATCTTGAGTAACCTCAAGTTGAGCGGTGAGGGTAATGGTGAAGGGGCTGGTGCCGCAGCTCAGCGTAATGAAGCCGCCGTTGCCGATAGCTGCTCGCAGCGCGGCTTCGGTGCAATCGGTTACGACCGTCGGCGTGGCCTGAGCTGCCGAGGCAATCCCGGCGCGCGCCAGCAGCAGGGCTGCCGCCAACGCCAGGGCGACATGCACCCAGGGGAAGATAGCGGCTCTCATGTCTCTCCTCCCCTGGCGTTTTTGGACTGTGGTCTGCCAGAGCAGCGGCCGTCTATGGTCACGATCCATGCGGCGACTTTACCTCACGGGACGCTCAGCTGGTTCGCTAGTTCAAGGGTCGCCGCTGCCGTCTGCCGCTGCTGTTCCTCGCGGCTGATCGTGGCCTGGCCATCTCCTGCCTGCGGGCCATAGTCGCCATACTGCGCGTGATTGCCGCCTTCGATCAAAACCGCTTTCGTATCGGCTGGCAAGTTCTTCAGGCTGTTCTGGATCTTGGCGCCAGTGGCCAGGCCGTCGTTGGAACCGTGAATCGACACGATTTTGATCGGCAGCGCGGAGAGATTCGTCGAGTCGGCCGGATAGGCGGCCATAAACGCCATGCCCTCCACTGCCGCGGGATGGCTCTTCACATATTCCGCGGCCATCGATCCGCCGAGCGAATGTCCGCCGATGATCCAGTGTTTGATCTCAGGATAAGCCGCGATCACTTCATCCGCTTTGTTCACGCCGAAAATCGCCAGGTCGAGTGGCATGGGTACGATGACGGACAGGATGCCCTGATCGCTTAACTGCTTCAGCAATGGAGCATAAGCCGCCGGATCGACCAGGCCGCCGGGATAGAAGATGAAGCCAGTGTCAGCTGGCGGCGCGGGCTGGAAGACATACCAGCCCTGTGGCGTCTTGGCGGTTTCGGCCAGGGCAGCTGCTTCAGGAAAAGCCGGATAGCGGGCAAGACGTGTCCACGCTAAAAAGCCAATGGCTGCCACGACCAGCAAGGCAATCAGCGCAATAATCACGTAGCGAACGATTCGTCGGGTCTTCATGTCTGTACCTCAATCCTGGGAATGTTGTGTCAGCCTGACGCATTCTGTCCACAATTGTCGATAATCGGCCGGCGAGCTCCTGGTCAAAAAGAGTCTGTGCGCTGCGCGCTCACGCCGATCGAACCAGAAACGCCCCGTGACCGACTCCGCTGGCCGCGCGGCTGCCAGCCACACGATGGTATCGGCTCCCTCGTCGGGCGTGCGCAGGATCGATCGCAAGCTCTGCCGGAAGGCCGGCAGGCCGGTCTGCAGCAGCGGTGTATCGACCCAGCCGGGATGCATGCAGTTGATGGTGACGTCCAGCGGCTTCAACCGGCTAGCCCAAAGTTCGGTCAGCATCATCAGCGCGCGTTTCGATTGCGCGTAGGCCCTGAGCTCATCGTATTTCTTGCGCTCAAATTGCAGATCATTCAGATCGAGTTTCGACAGATACATGCCGCCCGATGAAACATTAATGAGGCGCGCCGGCGCGCTGGCCTGCAGCAGCGGCAGCAGCGCCTGGGTTAAGACAAACGGCCCCAGGACATTTGTCGCCAACGTCAGCTCGACGCCGTCGACTGACAGTCCACGCTGCTCGAACGCGTCCGCGGCATTATTGATCAGGACGTGCAGCTGTTGAGTCCGCGACATGATCCGCTGAGCGCAAGCTCGTACCGACGCTTGACTGCTCAGATCGATCGCTTCGAGATAGACCCGTGAATGACCGGCTTCTTCGCCGATGCGGGCCTGAGCGGCTGCGCCTCGTTCCAGGTTCCGCACCAGCAAATAGATTGTCGCGCCGCGGCGCGCCAATTGCCGCGCGGCAGCCAGGCCAATGCCCGAGTTCGCGCCGGTAATCGCGCACACTTTGCCGGTCAGATCAACGTCGAGATCGGCAGGCTTCCATAGTGAAGCCTGCCGAAATTTGTAGCCAGTGTTGCCGTAACTCAATACGACGGTGGCATCGATCACGGTATCGAGCGCGCGGCAGGCCCGGACGAGAAATTTGTTACGCGGGCGGTTCTTGAATCCCATTTAGTAAAACGTCGTTCTGCGCACCGGTTGAAACAACTCCTTGTGGTGCGCGCAGACTGAATCGATCGCGCAGTTGGCGCAGTCGGGTTCAGTCATCTCGGGACAGCGGCGGCGCGCGTTAAAGAAGAACCAATCGACCGCGCCCATGCTGCGGCCCGACAGCGCGTGCACGCGCTGCATGGCCTGATAGGCGGCGAAGCGCACCGCCCCCTCCGCCGCGGCCGACAGTTCCTCGCGCCCGATCACTTTGCTCCGCAGATCGCCAGCGGTCACTTCCACCAAGCCCGTGCGCAAACATGAGCGCATCAGGTGATAGTCGATCACGGGCGGCTCATCCTCGCCGGGAGCAGGGCGCAAGAATTGTTCCGGGCGCTGTTCGAGGATCAGCGCCAGCAGCATCGCCTTCTTGCGCAGTGGATCCTCCTTGTAACCGCCGATGTGATCAAGCAGGCATAGGAAGGCGGCGCGCGGTGATCCCATCCGGTTGGCTTGTTCGACGATGTCGTGCGGCGTCACGCCTAATGACAGCATGTCGCGGCCGTAAGATTGCGCCAGTTCAAGATGCAGATCGAAGGCGGGCATCGGATTCGTTCCATCGTCGGCGCGCAGAGCCGCGGCAAGTTCCGCGGCGGTGAGGGCGGCCTGCCGATCGGGCTTGAAGAATCCGCTGTCCCGATCGATCATTCGTCGATACGCGGCGAAGAGATAATCGGATCCTTTGAGTGACCGACCGTCCAGTGTGGCGATCATCGGCTGCGAATAACGCCGCATCCCCGCCACTTGCCCCTGAGCAGCGGAGGCTGATCGGGGCGGGGTGCTCATTTCCCAAAAGCCAAACTGCTGCAGCGTCACTGCAAAGAACCAATCCAGCGCGCCGGGATCATCCACGTAGGGGAAGAAATCGCCGACGAATCGGAACGGCTGCACTTCCGGCAACCGGGCGATCAACTGTGCGACGCGCTGAACCTGCCCGTCGTCCACGCGCACGCGCGGATCGATCGGCAGCGCAGGGGCCGGGCGATCAGACAGCAGGCGGGCCGGCCCCACTGCGCCGATCATCTCGGCGGACAACAACACGGCCGCCTGGGCTGCCACCACAGGCTGCTCGCCGTGCGCCAGATGCGCCAGCGTCGCCCCGCAGAACGTATCGCCTGCACCGGTCGGATCAAATTCGTTCGCCGGGTGGCCGGGCACGTGCGCCACGTGATCGCCCTGTATGACCAATGCGCCGCGTTCCGCCAGTGTCACGAAAATGACCTGGCCAGGCATAGCGCGAACCTGATCGGCGCTGCCAAACAGCAGATTCGCTTCGTTTTCGTTCATGAAGAAGAAGTCGCTCAGGCTGATGAGTTCACGGACGGTGTCGGGTTCGCTGGCGCAGATCTTGCCGTAGGTCCCGGCGGAAATGCATGAAGCATCCTGAGCAGAACGCAGTGCAGTCGAAGGATGCGGCGCGTGCGGGCGAAGTGCCTTCGCAAACCCCAATTGCCTCTCCGCCGTGCGCAGTGCGGCGATGTGGACGATGGAGGCGGCGTTTTGATCGTCCGGAAAATTCTCTGGCGTGATCAGCATTTCACCGCCCCAGGCAGCGTTGAGCAAGGCCGCACGTCCGCTGCCATAGTGTGCGATTTCGAAGCGGGGCAGTTGATCGGGGGGAACGATCGGCCCCTGCCATGCGATGCGTTCCGCGGCAGCCTTCAACGGTTCTGGCATCGGATCGGGACGCGGGGCGAACATGCCGGCACGCGCGCCAGAGCAGGCCGCGGCCAGCGCCGTGTACAATCCCGCGCCGCCCGGCGAGCGAACCGTCTGGCCGTTGGCCAGATGGTAGGTGTCGAGTGAAGCGCCGCCAATGACGAGCAGATCTAGAGAAGGCTGTAGTGACTTCATGGTCATGACATGCAACCGCCAGACCTTTCGTCTGGCGGAAAGAGCAGGAGCCGGGTGAACCGCACAGATTGTATCACATTGCGATGGAGCAGACTTTTCGTGAAGTCCCTTGACAGGCTGCGCCCAGCGTGTGAGCGCCCTTAAGCAGTGTCACCCCCAGGCACGGCGAGGAGTCTCTGCGATCACCCGGCAGGTTCCTGGCTTCGCCCCATGAGTCAGGTGCGGCGGGTTACCCGCCCCGCCGCACCATCTCCGCGAACAACACCGCCAGGAACAAGAAGACCAGGAAGAACACCACGGCGCGATTGCCGCGCGTGGTCGTCTGCACCTGGGGCATGACGACCACCGCTGGTGTGGTCGTTGGCTCGTCGGTCAACGCCGCCAGGATCACGATCACGAGTACGAGCAAGGCAATGCCAGTCATGATTGACCTCCGTTGCAATTTGCGATGCCGTCGCGTTGTTCATCTTGAAAACGGAATCAGTCCGGCTGATTCTGCTTTCAGCATAGCAAAAAGCGGGAGGAGTTAGCATCCCGCCTGAGCAGGGAAAAAGCGCTGATTTTGCGGGAGGAGGAGAGACCGAGGTTTTCGGCCTCTCGGAGGAGTTAAGGCGCGTCGGGGAACTAGTCCGGCCGGCCGGGCGGAACGTGCTGCGCCCACCACAAGCTTATATCGCCGCGATTGCGCAGGCCCAGCTTGCCCAGGATGCTGCTGATATGCGTCTTCACGGTCGTGACCGCGATGTGCAACTCGTCAGCAATGTCCTGGTTGCTCATGTTCTTTAAAGCGAGCTTGAGGACCTCCTGCTCGCGGTCCGTCAACTGCCTGAGCGCGGCCGGCTCATGCGCAAGATCGCGCTCGTTGATCAAGTGCGTAACGATCTTCCGGGTTAGTTCCGGCGAGATCTGATACGGATTGAGGACAACGTTGCGGACGGCGGACACCACGTCGCGCGGATGGGAGTTTTTGAGCAGATAGCCGTGCGCCCCGGCCTGGATAGCCGGGAACGCAATATTTTCCTGAGAAAAAGCGGACAGGATTAGAACCCGCGTCACTGGGCTTTCGGCCAGGATCGTGGTGAGGACCGTTTGGCCGTTGACGCGACTCGTTTCCAGCACCATGTCCAGCAGCACGACGGTCGGCGCGAGTTCCCGGACAAGGCGAATGGCCTCTTCGCCGAACTCGGTATCACCGACAACTTCCATATCCTTCTGGCTGGAGAGCCATTGCCGCAGACTTTCCCGTACAAACAGGTGGTCGTCGACAATCAGGATGCGGATGCGGGGGGGAGAGTCATCGTGGGACATACAGCCTCCTGTGGCGCACGGATCGGGATGTGCAGGTCGATAGTGGTGCCGCGGCCGGGCTGGGAATGGACGGCCAGGGTGCCGTTGACCTTATCGGCCAGTTCGCTCATATTGTTGAGTCCCCATTTGCCGGGCGCGACGTTGTCGGGATTGAACCCGCGCCCGTCATCCTGAATGACGAGGCGGAACTGGCGCTCGTCCGCCTCGCACCGCACGGTGATCAACTTGCACCGGGCGTGGCGCACGGCGTTGTTGAGCGCCTCGCGCGCCAGGCGCAGCAGATCCTGCTCATTCCGCATGGACAGCCACGGACAAGCCGTCACCTCATACGCCACTTGAAAGTCATACCAGCGCCGGATGCGCCGGAGATAGGCTTCCAACCCTTCGACAAAGCGGCAATTCTCCTCGGTCGGCGCACGCAGCTCATTCGTCAGGAAGCCCGCTTCGTTGCCGGCTTCGTGAGCCATGTCGGCGATCTTTTCCAGTTCGGCCAACACGCGCGGATCGTCGACCCCCGCGTATTCCATGAGCCAGTAGGCCTTGACCTTGATGCCAAACAGGGCTTGCGAGATGGAATGGTGCAGCTCACGCGACAGGTGCGCGCGCTCATCCTGCACCAGCAGCTGGCGCGCCAGCTCTTCGCTGGCCGCGTTTTGAATGGCCATTGCGGCCTGCTGAGCAAACAGCTCGTGCCCCTGCCGTTCGTCGGCGTCGAAGGCATGGCGGCTGAAATAATTGACAAACATGATACCGACGGTTTCACCCTGGGCGATTAACGGAATACCGGCAAAGGAGCGAACGTTCCAGCGCTGGATAAAGGTGCGCTTCGATCGGGCCGGCCTGCGGCCATCTGTGCCGGCTGGCGCGACCAGGCGCGGATCGCGCTGAGCATCCTGGCTGTAGTACGGTTCTGCTTCATTCAAGATGTCCGTCAGGATGTTGTCCCGCCGCGGGTCGAGGTCGGGCACGAAATGGCCGCCGAGTTCGCCGAAGATCAGCGGTGGTTCGATGCGCGGCTCAGCCGGATGATAACGGTAGAGCATGACGACGTCGGCTTTCAACAGCGAGCGTGCGCTGCGCCCGATTTCATTGAGCACCGCCGCGAGATCGTGCGCCGATTCGATGGCCTGCCCAACATGGTGCAGACTGGTCAGCATCTGCGCTTTGTTCTGTACCCGCTGCACTAACTGCGCGTGTTCGATCGCAATCGCCAGATAAACCTTCAGGGTGCCGAGCATGCGCAACTGCGCAGGCGTGATGCTGGAACGTTCCGCCTCAAAGTATCCGGCTTCAATCGTTCCAATCGCGTGGGTATGGCCTGCTTCCGCCGTGGCAGCGGGGATGGGCACAAACACGCGGATCATCTGATCATGCCCGAATTTGTCATAGATATTCCAATCCAAGCGCTCGTCCCAGCCAGCAATCGTCTGAGTTTCGCCCGTGCGCACAGTACAGGATTGGATGTCGCTCGAGTGCAAAGGGTGCGTGGCCATTTCCAGCCAGTTGGCCGGAACATTGATGCCGCGCACGGTGCGAATCAATTGCCATTCTTCATCCACCAGCGAGATGGTCGCAAACTCGAACCCCAGCGTCTCCACAATCGCGTACAGGAAACGATCCAGCACCTCGTCCAGATCCAGCGTGTTGGACACCTGGCGCACCACTGCCAGCAAGGCAATCAACTCATCCTGTTGCTGCGCATAAGCCAGCATCGGTTTCGCCTGGCGGAGCATCACCCGCATGTAGTTCTCGTATTCGGGAATGAGCCGCGCTTTGAAGGCGGGGGCGCTGAAGCCGATGCTCAGCACCCCGATGGTGGACTGCTGCTCGGTGGATCCGATATTGATGGGCACCGCCAACTCTGTACCCACTTCCGGGCATACCCGCTGCAGCTGGCCATCCGCCCGCGCCGGCGCACAGCTTGCGCGGCCTGTTCGCGCGACATCGGCGATGAGATCCGCTTCGTCAATCGGCAGCGACTGGACAGACAGTTCCGGTTCGACCCACCGCCCCGCCGGATCATATTGCAGGCCGGCGATGCAGCGCAGCTGCCGCGTTTTCTTGTCGAGCAGCCACGCCGAGGCGCAGTGCCCCTGCAAATGCTTAAGCAGCGCCTGCAAGGTCGGCCGCCACCGTTGGACCGAGGCGGCATCGGTCATGTCCACATCGCTCGCCAGCTGGTTGACGGCATAGTAGGCGGTGATCGTTTCGGTGCGGGCCTGGATGTTGCGCACCAGGAAGTGCAGGATAAAAGCAATTTGCGCCAGCCATAACATTTCCAGCCAGAGGTCCGTGTTGAGCATGATGAATTCCTGCACCGACACCGGTGCTGCGAATTGCCGCCAGCGCAGCCCCAACAATATCAGGCAGGCCTCGAGCGTCACTATACCCAGCGCGGTAGTCGAGCAGTGTTTGCTCGTCATCAAGAAGACGGGGACAAACAGCAACCAAAGGGTGAGTTGTTCGGCCTGAGGCACTACGGCCAGCAGCAGGGCGACAAACACCACGGCAACCTGGGCCCGGATGAATTGGTTTCGGCTGCGGTAAAACCGGCGTTCCATGGCTGCCGGCATGAGTTTGCGAAATAGGAAGTACAGGCCATAGCCGCTTATACAGAGCAGAGCAAACCAGTCGGGCAGATGCAGAGCCAGCGCCAGGATCAAGATGGCGGTAGTGAATCCGGCAATGATGTAGTGGTAGAAATGCGCGGCATAGTATGAAAATGGACTCCATACCAGGCTGCCCAGTCCGGCTTCATCCAGCAGATCATCAAACCCATACAACGGCTTCATGCGCGCGGCCATGGCATCGCCTTTCTTCGGGAAAGATAGCAGGCTCTCCGGGAAGCGCCTTATCCACCAGCATAACAAATCCGGCGGAGAAAGTAAATCGTCTGGAGGATGATTTTGCCCTCATCCCCCGGATGAGCATCAACAACGGAAATGCCTGGCATGCCGGAAGCAATTCTGAACAGAAGATCAATGCTGAAGGCGCTGAGCAGCGAATTCGAGACTCATCGAAAAGAACAAGCAGTCGAAGTGTGCAACATCCTGAGGCCATCTCGCTACAGCGACGTTCTACTCACACTGCTGTCCCTGCCAGCCGCACCACGCAGACACGGAATAACCTCTTTCGGGAATCATCGACAGTAACGCTGTCGTTCTATTGTGACGTAGTTTTCTCTCTTTGTCTATGCGGGTTTTAACGTATTTTGCCTGACATTTGGCACTTCATTGCGCCAAACTGGTGAGCATCCCGCGCAACTTGCCCGTCAGCCGCTCTGGTTCCGTCCTGAATCAGCCGCCGGAACAGTCACTTCATCTTCCGCTGTTCCTCTTCAAATTGCCAGCAGATCGCTAATGATCGGGGCACGCATTCTGTCTCGCCAGCAATTGACAGTCGAGTGGGCTTAAGGTAAGCTGCAAGCCATTCCACCATGGATCAACTGCCGATGAAGACCTTGACCAGGCGGGACCTCCTGGCCGCCCGTGAAGTCCGCTATCGCCGGCGCATGAATCTGCGCATCACTTCGCCCGCACAGGCGGTGAAGTTTGTGGACGATGTCGGCTTCTGCTTTCTATTTCCCATTCAAAACGTCGAGATGCCCTCCTTGTGGGATGCGATCGCCGGCCGGGTGGTGAAGACCTATCCTGATCACAAAGGTTATGAGATCGAGCGGACGTGGGGCTGGAAAGACGAAGCGCTGGATAAGAAGTGGTGGTATTACGGCAAGTTGATCCGTGACAAGGCTACGCTGATCAGCCTCGACTTCCTGCCCAACTTCTACGCCCTCAGCGAAAACTTCGGCGATTACGGGCGCGATTACCTGGAAGAATACAGGACGGGCCAATTGACCGCCGAGGCCAAACAAGTATACGAAGCCTTGTTGAGGAATGGCGCACTGGATGCCGTGCGCTTGCGGCGCGAAGCGCACATGAGCTGGATGCCAACAAGGGCCGCTTTGACAGGGCCTTGACCGATCTACAGACCGGCTTGAAGGTGCTGCCGATCGGCATTGCACCGGTGGGGGCGTGGCGGTATGCGTTCATTTACGAGGTGTTGCCGCGCTGGTACCCGGAGATCCCCGTGCGGGCGCAGCAGATTGGCCGGGCGGAGGCCAGACGCCGCGTCCTCGATCAATATCTGCGCAATGTGATCTTCAGCACCGTCCCGCTGGCCTCACGCGTCTTCCGCTGGTCGATCATGGAAACAAGGCAGGCTGTGGATGCTCTGGCCGCGGAGGGCCGTCTCGAGCTGGATGTCAAGGTGGCCGGTGTGCGCGACGTGCAGATGATTCAGCAGCCTTGAAATGGTACCGCCCGATCAGTATTACGACAACCAGCGCGGGTGCGTGACATTTTGCCCGGCAGACTAAGATGTTATACACTGCCTGAAGCGGGCAGCGAATGATAAGCTGAATCATGTCTGCCGAAACGAGACAGAAGGAGACCCAGGCATGTATCACCGCATTCTCGTAACGCTGGACGGATCGTTGTTAGCCGAGCAGGTCTTGCCGCACGCCAAGGCTGTGCTGGAAGGACTGCAAGACGTGCATGTCTATCTGCTGTCCGTGGCGCAGCTGGTGGATTATTCTGCCGCCTCGGCCATGGCTTATCCCATGTCGATGCTGCCAGCCCGGGCCGTGGATGAAGATGCCGAGCGCCGCCGCATTGAGACCGAGTTGCACGATTACCTGCGCGGTATTGAGCATCAACTGGTACGCGAAGGCGTGACGGTTTCCAGCGAGGTGCGCTTTGGCCGGCCGGCCGAGGAGATCATTTCCTTTGCGACCGACATGAAAGTTGAATTGATTGCGATGTCGACCCATGGCCGATCGGGCCTGGCGCGCTGGGCGTATGGCAGTGTGGCTGATCGGGTGCTGCATGCGGCGCGCTGCCCGGTGCTGCTGGTGCGCGCCAAGTGATTGAAGGAGTGGAGGAAAGGAGAACATGGACATTGGCATTCCCCGGGAACGACGGGAGAGCGAGCATCGCGTGGGCTTGACGCCGATTGGCGTGCAGCTGCTGACGGCCGAGGGCCATGCGGTGTATGTGGAGCGTGATGCCGGCCTCGGCGCGGGCTTCAGCAATCGAGATTACGAGCAGGCCGGCGCGCGCATTGTGTATCAACCACAAGAGGCGTATGGCCGCGCCGATCTGGTGTTGAAGGTCGCGCGCCCGACCGCGGAAGAATGCGAATGGCTGCGCGAAGGGCAGACGCTGATGGGTTTCCTGCACCTGGCGGCCGCGCGCCGGTCGCGCGTGGAGGCGCTGCTGGACAAGCGCGTGACGGCCATCGGGTACGAAATGATTCAGGATGACGATGGCTCGCTGCCGGTGTTGATACCGCTCTCGCAGGTGGCGGGCCGCATGCTGGTGCAGGTGGCGGCCACGTTGTCGCAGAACGACAAGGGCGGCAAAGGCATTTTGCTCAGCGGAGTGCCGGGCGTGCCACCCGCCGAGGTGGTCATCATCGGGGCGGGCACCTTGGGCGCTGAAGCGGCACGCGCGTTCCTGGGCATTGGCGCCGCGGTCTACCTGCTTGATCGGGATCTGCAGCGGCTGCGGACCGTCGATACCCTGCTGAACGGGCGCGCCAGCACCATGGTGTCGCACGAGTTCAATGTGCGCAAAGTCGTCAAATTTGCCGATGTGCTGATCGGGGCGGTACTGATTTCCGGGCAGCGCGCGCCGCAGGTCGTCACGCGGGAGATGGTGCAGTCGATGAAGCCGCGCAGTTTGATCATCGATATGTCGATCGATCAGGGTGGCTGTGTCGAAACGATCCGGCCCACGACACATAAGTCGCCGACGTTTCTGGAAGAAGGCATCATTCACTGTGGCGTTCCCAACCTCCCCTCCGTTGTGGCGCGCACGGCGACCCATGCGTTTAACAATGCCGCCTGGCCGTACGTTCAAGCCGTCGCCCGCCTGGGCATTAACGCGGCCTTGGAAGCGATCCCGGCGCTGGCGCGCGGCTTGAACACGCGCGGTGGCGAGATCATCAATCCGGCGCTGCACGCGGGCGAGGTGAAGTGATGGCCGGTTGGACTTCGATTATCCAACAGCGCACGACCACGGCAGAAGCGGCGGTGCGCTCGATCAAACCGGGGCATCGTTGCTTCTTGACCGGCAACTGCTCGGTGCCGCAGACGGTGATGAAAGCGCTGGTGGACTACGCGCCCAACGTGCACAATGTCGAGATCGTGCAGGTGTTGACGGTCGGCAAGGCCGACTACGTGAAACCCGGCATGGAAGAGCATCTGCGCGTCAACACCTTGTTCATCAGCGACAATGTGCGCGCCGCGGTGAACGAAGGCCGCGCCGATTTCACGCCGATGTTCCTCTCGGAAATTCCGCTGGCGTTCAAGAGGACGCTGCCCGTCGATGTGGCCCTGATTCAAGTCAGCCCGCCCGACGACCACGGTTACTGCTCGTTTGGCGTGGAAGTGGGCGTGACCAAAGCGGCGGCGCAGGCGGCTCGGATCGTCATCGCCGAAGTGAACCAGCAGATGCCGCGCACGCTGGGTGATTCCTTCATTCACGTGTCCAAGCTCACGCACATCGTCCCGGTCGATTATGCGCTGCCCGAAGTGCAGATGGGCAGCACGTCCGAGATCGCGGCGCAGATCGCCCGGCACATCGCCGGGCTCATTCCTGATGGGGCCACGCTGCAGACCGGCATCGGCGCCATTCCTGATGCCGTGTTGAAGGAACTGACCGGTCATCGCGATCTGGGGGTGCATACCGAATTGTTCGCCGATGGCGTGATCGATCTGGTGGAGCGCGGCGTGATCAATGGCGAGCGCAAGACCATCCACACCGGCAAGATGGTGGCCGGTTTCGTGCTGGGCACGCAGCGCTTATACCGCTTTGTGGACGATAACCCCATCATCGAACTGCATCCGTCCGAGTATGTGAACGATCCTTTTGTGATTGCCCAGAACGCCCGGATGGTGGCGATCAATTCGGCGATTGAGATCGATCTGACCGGGCAAGTCTGCGCGGACTCGATCGGCCCGCGGCTGTACAGCGGCGTGGGCGGGCAGGTGGACTTCATCTACGGCGCGTCGCGCAGCGAAGGCGGCATCCCGATCATCGCGCTGCCTTCGTCGGCCTTGATCAAGGGACAGAACACCAGCAAGATCGTGCCGCTGTTGAAGCACGGCGCGGGCGTGGTCACGACGCGCAGTCACGTGCGCTTTATCGTGACCGAATACGGCGCGGCAGATCTGTACGGCCGGACCCTCCGCCAGCGCGCGCGGGCGCTGATCAATATTGCGCATCCTGAGTTCCGGGACGAGTTGGAGCGGCAGGCGCAGGAGTTGAAGTATCTATGAAGATAGCCATTGCCGCCGATCATGGCGGATTTCCTCTCAGGGCCGACATCGTCGAACTGCTCACGCAAGCCGGCCACGAACCGATCGATCTTGGCGCGCACGAATACATCGCCGGCGACGACTATCCCGACTACGCCTTGCTGGTGGGCAGCGCCGTGCAGCACGGTCAAGCTGAACGCGGTATTGTTATTTGCGGCAGCGGCGTCGGGGCGTGCATCGCCGCGAACAAGATGAAAGGCATCCGGGCGGGCGTGTGCCATGACACCTATTCCGCGCATCAAGGCGTGGAGCACGACGACATGAATGTGTTGTGCCTCGGCGCGCGCATCATCGGCGTGGAACCAGCGCGCGAGATCGTGTTGGCCTTTGTCGGCGCGACCTTCAATACGGGCGAACGTTACCAGCGGCGCTTGAACAAAGTCTTGCAAATCGAGCGAGAGGGAGCGATGGAGTGATGGAGAGAAAGAGAGAAGGCGGGAAAGCCAGTTCGAGGTCTATGACGGAAGCGAACGAGTTGTACCAGGCGCCGAATGGGCGCAAGAGTGTGATTCGCCGCCATACCGATTTGGAGGTCTATCGACAAGCCTTTGAAGCGGCAATGAAGATTTTTGAGGTGTCAAAGGTGTTCCCCCAAGAGGAGATCTATTCGCTGACCGATCAAGTTCGCCGTTCTTCGCGTTCGGTCTGTGCCAACATCGCAGAAGCCTGGCGCAAACGGCGTTATCCCCTAGCGTTCGTCAGCAAACTCAGCGATAGCGAAGCCGAAGCGGCTGAGACCCAGACTTGGCTACAATTTGCAGTGAAATGCGGTTACCTTTCCGCTACCGAGGCGAAAACTCTGTACAAAAACTACGATGCTATCATTGGAATGCTCGTATCGATGATTACACATCCTGAGCAATGGAAACTGCGGTAGAGTTAACACGATAGCGGGTTTCACAGAGAAAAGCGTTTGTAGTTGCCGAGGCTTCTCTCATTCCCTCCGTCCCGCTGTCGCTCTATCCAGTTATCTGTAGCTCACACCTGACAAGGAGTTATGGTGAATAATATTCAACGTCTTGCACAGGCAGGGCAAAGCATCTGGATCGACAATATTCAGCGCAAGCTGTTGACGAGCGGCGGCCTGCAAACGATGATCGACGAGGGCTTGCTCGGCATGACGTCGAATCCGACGATTTTTGAGAAAGCCATCGGCAGTAGCAGCGACTACGACGAAGCGATGCGCCCGCGGGTTGCAGCCGGCGCATCGGCGGAGCAGATCTACGATGCACTCACGATTGAAGACGTAGGCATGGCGGCCGACCTCTTCCGCCCCGTGTTCGATCGGACGCAGGGCAAAGACGGCTACGTGAGCATCGAAGTATCGCCCAGGCTGGCGCATGATACAGCGGGCACGCTGGCTGATGCGCGGCGTTTGTGGCAGACCCTCAAACGCCCCAACGTCATGATCAAGATTCCGGCAACGCAGGAAGGTCTGCCCGCCATCGAGCAGGCCTTGACTGACGGCCTCAATATCAACGTGACGCTGATGTTCTCAATGCGCCACTATCTCGCTGTGGCCGAGACATATCTGCGCGCTCTCGAAGCACGCGCGAAAGCCGGCCAGCCTATCGATCAGGTGGCCTCCGTGGCATCGTTCTTTGTCAGCCGGGTGGACACCCTGTTGGATGCGAAGCTGGAGCAGATCGTGAAAGCGGAAGGGCCTAAGGCGAGCCTGGCTGGCGCACTCTTGGGCCGGGCCGCGGTGGCGAACTCGCAACTGGTGTACGGGAAGTACCTGGAGCTGTTCGGCGGCGATCGCTTCGCGGCGCTGTCGGCCAAAGGCGCGAGACCGCAGCGGGTGTTGTGGGCCAGCACCAGTACCAAGAATCCCAGGTACCTCGACGTGTTGTATGTCGATACATTGATCGGCCCCGATACGGTGAATACGGTGCCGCCCGAGACTTACCTCGCGATTCTCAATCATACGGTGGTCGAGCGCACGGTCGATCGGGATGTGGAGGCCGCCCGCCAGGTGGTCGATGGGCTGAAGGCGTTAGGCTTCGATCTGAATGAAGTGGGAGAACAACTGTCGACTGAAGGCGTTGACAAATTTACCCAATCATTCGACGGGCTGTTGAAGGTCATCGAGCAGAAGCGCGCGGCGTTAGCCAAACAGTAACCTGGTCTGGTAGTCGCGTAGTCCGCGGTCACCTAACGGCCGGGCTAGCGACTATCCGGCTAATTGACTAACAACCCAAATCGACTAAAATGACGCCGGGAGGGTTGAATCAACCATATGAGCGCCAAACCCCGCGTAGAAACCGGGATTACCGGCCTGGATAAGATGTTATCAGGCGGCTTTGTGCAAGGATCCGCCAATCTGGTGCGCGGTGCTCCCGGCACCGGCAAGACCCTGCTTGCTTTGCAGTTCCTGCTGCACGGCGCGGAGCGTGGCGAGCCGGGCCTGCTAATCTCGTTCGAAGTATTTCCGCAGTCTCTGCAGACCGACGCGCAGAGCCTGGGCTGGGATTTGCGCGCCTGGCAGGATCGCGGGCTGCTCCATTTGTACTTCACTTCGCCACAAGTCTTGTTAAAGAGCCTGGAGGCGCCCGCCGGGCCGCTGAGCGATCTGTTCATCGAGAAGAATATCAAGCGCGTCGTGCTGGACAGCGTCACGCACTTTACGCGCCTTACCAACGATCAGCTGCAGCTGCGGCACATCTATAATCAGCTCATCAATGCCCTCAAGCGCGAAGGCGTGACTTCCGTGCTGCTGGCCGAAGAGGCGCGCCTGGAACCGCCGCGCGCCGAGCGCGGCGCGCTGTCGTTTGTCGTGGACTCGATCCTGCTGCTGCGCTATGTGGAAGTGGAAAGCGCCATTCAGCGCGCCATCGCCGTCATGAAGATGCGCGGCAGCGATCACGCCAAAGACATCCGCCGCTACGAAATCCAAACGGGCGGCCTCGTGGTTACCGGCCCGTTCGAAGGACGCGAGAGCATCCTGACAGGCATCTCACATCGCGTCAGCCGCTAACTAGCCTCCCGGAGGTTACGCGAAGCGCCTCCGGGAGGCTGCTATTACATGGGCACTCTCTACGTCGTTCCCACCCCGATCGGAAACTTGGACGACATCACTTTGCGCGCCGTGAACGTGCTGCGCGAGGTGAGCCTCATCGCGGCCGAGGACACGCGCCGCGCGGCGATTTTGTTGTCCCATTTCGATCTCCACACGCCTGTCACGTCGTACTTTGAGCACAACAAGCTCAGCAAACTCGAGCGGATTCTGGGCGCCCTGGAGCAGGGAGATGTCGCTTTGATCTCGGAAGCGGGCACCCCGGGTCTCTCTGATCCCGGCTACGAGCTCATCCGTGCTGCGATCGAGCGCGGGCACTCCATCGTGCCGCTGCCGGGCGCGACGGCGGCGATTCCAGCGCTCGTGGCTTCCGGCCTCCCGACCGATGCCTTTGTCTTTGTCGGTTTTCTCTCCCGCAAGGCGGGCGATCGCAACCGCCTGCTGGAGGAGGTGAAATCCGATCGGCGTACCTTGATCTTCTATGAAGCGCCGCATCGGGTGCGCGACACGCTGGAGGCCATGCTGGCGGTTTTCGGCGACCGCTCGATGTGCGTGGCGCGTGAATTGACCAAAGTCCACGAAGAGATCTGGCGCGGGTCGATCGCCGCGGCCGTGCAGCGTTTTGGCGCAGAAGCGCTGGGCGAATTTGTCCTGGTGGTGGCAGGCGCGTCGGAAGCAGGCCGGTGGGATGAAGATCACGTTCGGGCAGCGCTGCAAGCCGAGATCGAGCGTGGCGCGTCAGCTGCCGGGGCCGCGCGCGCGGTGGCCGAGATTTCCGGCTGGAACAAACGCGCCGTGTATGCGTTGTTGAACAAGGAATAAGTCACATCATCATTCGAGGTCGCACCCATGCCTGATGCTTCCCTGCAACGCAAACTGCGCAACTGGCAGATGTTATTGCTCGATCTGACACGCGCGAACCGCCTGTTGTACTTCAAAGCAGAACGCGGCAGCTCCGTGCCGCTTACGTCACCGGCTTCCGCCGAGTTGTTCCAACAATTAGTGCTGCAAGGCAGGCAACTCAAGTTCCCGGCCGCGGATGAGCGCGCATTGTTCGAAGAAGAGCATGAAACTGCGGATCTTCCCGCGCCGGGCCCTGCTGGCGCAGAGTCGCAGGCTGCGGCTGAGGTTGCGCAGGCTGCCCTAGAGACTGCTTTGCCCCCGACGCCCGCAGTGACGCATGCTGAACCTGCTCCACCAGCCGGAGTCGAGGCTTCAGCCGGTAACGTATTAGCTACTCCGGTTGAAGCCTTGACTCCCAACGGCAGCGTAACGAATGATCCTGATGATCACTCCGCTGAGCCTGTGTCACAATCTCGCAACCACACGCTCGCCTCGTCATTAACTGAAGCGCGTCTGACCCGCGCCTTGTACAACCTGCGCGCTCGCGCGCGATCAGCCGCCGAAGAGCAGGGCGTCAACATCTTGTTCGTAGCCTTCGGCTTGCTGCACTGGCTCGATCCAGAGAGCAAAGACGAAGTGCAATCACCCATTATCCTTGCGCCGGTGCGGCTGGAGAAAGAGCGGGGGCGTGAAGCGTACGCGCTGGAACTGCTGGAAGATGATCTGCTGCTGAACCCCACGTTGGCTTATAAACTCAAGACCGATTTCGATCTGCGCCTGCCTGATCTGCCGGACGACTTGGAAGAGACTGGCCTCGCGCCATACTTTGATCAACTGCGGGGGCTCATCAACAACCGATCGGGCTGGGCGTTAACCGACGAGGCGATCCTCGGCGTATTCTCTTTCCAGAAGATCAACCTGTATCAGGACATTGCCGATCACGAGGACCTGTATGCCGCGCATCCCATCATCGCCGCACTGGCGGGCCGTGTGCTGCCGCCGCCACCCCAGCCGATTCTGGCAACCGAATTGGACGACCGGGTGCCGCCCTCCAATTCATTCCAGGTGATCGACGCCGATTCCAGCCAACAGGAAGCCATCGAAGCCGCCCGGGCCGGCGTGAGTTTTGTGATGCAGGGGCCGCCCGGCACGGGCAAGAGCCAGACCATCACCAACATCATTGCGGAGATGCTGGCGGCAGGCAAGCGAGTGTTGTTCGTCAGCCAGAAGATGGCGGCGTTGGAAGTGGTGCAGCAGCGCTTGAATCAGGCCGGTCTGGGCGATTTCTGCTTGCAGCTGCGACAGCTACAAGCGCGATAAGCGCGAGGTGGTTAAAGAGTTGATCGCTGCGCTCGACGCGCCGGATGTGCAGGTGAAGCCCGAGTATCAAACGGCCTTGCTGGAACTGGAGGAGACGCGCCGTCAACTGAACGCATACGTGAGGGCGCTGCACGCGCCGCGTTTCGCCCTGCACCGATCGGTGTTTGAGGCGTACGGCGAGATGGCCCGCTGGCAGCAGACGCCTGACGTCGCCTTTGACGCCGGCGACGTAACGAGCGTCGCGGCGCAGAAATTGGCGCAGCGGATGCAGCTGCTCGATCGCTTTGAGGCCATGGCCGATGTGATCGATCGGTTTCAGCAGCACCCGTGGCGGGGCCTCACCCTCCGCTCGGTCAGCTTTGCCCAGCGCGAACAGATCGCCCAAACACTGGGGGCGCTGAACGATCTGCTGCCGCAATATGCGGATCGCATGAAATCGCTGGCGGCAGTGTGCAGCTTGCGCGCGCCGCTCAATCTGAACGAAGCGCAGCCGCTGTTGGACCTGCTGAAGGATAATGATCCGCGCCTGTTCACCCTGGACCTCGCCGAATTGCAGCAGCGCTTCGAGCATGACTACAATAACGTATTGCGATCGATCAAGGGGAGTTACCGCGCCGAGATCAAAGAGCTGGACGAGATCAATCGTCCCGCCGACAAATTGGACTACGCCGAAGCCGTGGCTCTGCTGCAGCAGGCGCGGGCCGTGAAGCAGCAGTTAGCCGGCGAGCCGGCTCACGCCCTGTCTGCGGAGCAGGGGCGCGCTGGGCGAGCCGATCGCCTGGCGGATGTCCGATTGTTTGTGCAGGGGACGCTGGCGATCCGCGATCGCATCGATCACGCGGCGGCGGCGCTCAAAGAAATCTACGGCGGCGAGTGGCCGCTGGTCGAGCAACAGCCCTTCGATCAAGCAGACTTTGCCGTGCTGCCCAATTGGCTGGCAGCGCGGCGCAACCATCTTGATCAACTGGAGTCTTACACGGCCTTGCTGCGCTTAAGCGACGAGGCTTCGGCGCAGGGTCTGGGCAGTTTTGGCAAAGCCGCGTTAACAGCGGCCTTGCCTGCGGCGCAGTGGAAAGACGCCTATGTGCTGAACTTCTGGCGGGCCTTTGTCGATGCGGCGGCGCAAGGGGATGAAGTCCTGCGCAGTTTCGACAGCCGCTCGCGCGAGGCGTTGATCGCGCGCTTCCGCGAACTCGATCGGCAGCAGTTGATCCTGAATCGCGCGCGCATCCGCGCCTTGCTGAGTGACCGCCGCCCGGCCAAGACGTGGGTTGATGCCGCTTCGGCCGAAGCGGCGATCTTGCGCCGGGAGGGTGCCAAGAAACGACGCTTGAAGCCGCTGCGCCAACTGCTGGCGGAAATTCCGCGCTTGATTACCGATGTGAAGCCGTGCCTGATGATGTCGCCGTTGAGCGTGGCGACGCTGATCGATCCGCGCGTCTTCATGTTCGATCTGGTGATCTTTGACGAAGCCTCGCAGATCGCGCCGGAAGAAGCGGCCGGCGCGATCGTGCGCGGGGCGCAGGTGATCATCGGCGGCGACACGCAGCAGCTGCCGCCCACGCGCTTTTTCAGCGTCATCGGCAGCGACGACGCCGACGCGGCTTCCGAGGAAGAAGGGCGTGTCTTTGAAAGCATTCTCGACGAGAGCAGCGGCTTGAACCTGCCGCAGAAGCTGCTGCGCTGGCACTATCGCAGCCGCGACGAAGAACTGATCGCCTTCTCCAACCATCACTTCTATGCCGATCGGTTATTCACCTTCCCCGATGTTCAGCAGGACGGCCAGGGACTCGGCGTCGAGTTCGTGCACGTGCCGGAAGGCGTCTATCGGCGCGGGCGGAATCTGCGGCGCAACGACGTCGAAGCGAAACGCGCGGTCGATCTGGTCTTTGAGCAGGCCGCGCAGCAGCCCGATCAAACGCTGGGCGTGATCACCTTCAGTTACGCGCAACGTGACGCCATCATCGCCGAATGGGAAAAGCGCCGCCGCGAGCAGCCGCAGTTCGAAGCGTTCTTCGACGAAAATGCGCCCGAGCCGTTCTTCATCAAGAATCTCGAAATGGTGCAGGGCGACGAGCGTGATGTGATCTTCTTCAGCGTGGGCTACGGCAAAGACGATACGGGCAAGGTGCTGATGAACTTCGGGCCGCTGAACCAGGACGGCGGCGAGCGGCGCTTGAACGTGGCCGTGACGCGTGCGCGCCGGAATGTGAAATTGATCAGCTCGATCATGCCGGAAGACATCGATCTGGCGCGCACGCAGAGCCTGGGCGCGCAGCGGCTGCGGGATTACATGTTCTATGCCCGGGATGGCGTGCAGACACTCGGCGTGATGCCCGTGACGAGGGCGGAGGCCGCCAGTGAATCGCCGTTTGAGGAAACGGTCTATCAAGCGCTGGCCGCGCAAGGCTTGACGCTGCACAAGCAAGTGGGTGTGTCGAATTACCGGATCGATCTGGGCGTGGCCGATCCCAATCAACCGGGCCGCTACCTGCTGGGCATCGAATGCGACGGCGCGATGTATCACTCGGCCCCCACGGCGCGCGAGCGCGATCGGCTGCGGCAGCAGGTGCTGGAGCAGCTCGGCTGGAAAATGCATCGCATCTGGTCGCACGATTGGATTCGCAATCAGGCCGCCGAGATCGAAAAGGTGCGGGCGCGTTTGAATGAACCGGCGGCGCCAGCTGCGCCGTTAGCCGCATCGGCCACACCGCCGGAACCGCCCACGACGGCTGACACGTTCCTGGCGGAAACGCAGACGCCGGAAGAAGTCAAGAATCTGCCCACGTATGTGTGGCCTTACCTTTACGCCAAACTTCCGCAGTATACCGGCGCGTTGAGCCAGGCCGTGCCGCATGATCTGGTGGACGATGTGATCAAAGTCGTCGGCACAGAAGGGCCGGTGCATGTCGATCTGGTTTATGCGCGCATCGGCGCGGCGTGGAACGTGTCGCGCCTGACGGCCAGGGTGAAGCAGCTGAATCAACACGGCGATTGGTCTGGCGGCGCACGATCACCGCGTTGAGCAGCGCGCGCGACTTCCTGTGGCCGATCGGATTAGCCGCCCCGATCGTGCGGGCACCCCAAGCAGGGGATAAGGCTCGCTCCATCGAGCATATCGCGCCCGAAGAGATTGCGGAAGCGGCGTTCCTCGTCGCGCAGGAAGCGCGCAGCCTCAGCGAAGCCGATCTCATTGCGCAGACGGCGAAGCTGCTGGGCTATGCGCGGGTGACCAAGAAGATCGACGCGGCGATGACGCAGGCGTTGGATGATTTGAAATCGAGCGGTCGCATCATGGAAGCAGAGGGATTGGTGCGCATGGCGTGATGATGGTGTAGCCTGCGTCACACCGCATTGCACGCAGTGGGTGCAAGTGTGCCCGAGTGCTTTAGTCGGGCATCCAGGCCAGTTGATTACCCTCCCGGAGGTTCGCATGCCTCCAGGAGGGTTCTTTGTTATCTACTTGAGGACTACCGGCAAGTAAACACGATAAGTGACGAACGTCGCAATGATGGTCTTATCGCTATCCATCGTCACAACAAGGGGGGTGGTCGTCGTAATCACGTCTCCGCTCCAGCCGGTAAAGCGAGACGTCGGGCTGGGCACTGCGGTGAGCGTGACCAGTGCTCCCGCAGTATAACTCAGCCCGGGCGGATCGGCGAGCACACTACCAATACTATTGCCTGCATAGTTCACGGTCAGCGTGTAGTTGCTGTTAGCGAATGAAGCCGAGATCGTGTGGCTCGCCGTGATGTTGTTGAAAGCGTAGGAGTCGATCGGGCCTTGTGAGACGCCATCGACGCCGACATCGAAGATGTGATAACCAGCATTCGCAGTGATGGTGAAGGTCCGGCTCGCGCCATAGTTCACCATCTGCGGTGTACTCGGCGTGATGCTGCCATTCGCGCTCGTCGTCGGCGTGATGATGAAGGTCTTCAGTGCAAATGTCGCTGTTACACTCTTGTTGGCGTTCATGGTGAACGTGACTTGTGACGTCGTCGTTATCCTGTCGCCACTCCAGCCGACCAAAGTGGAACTAATCAATGGCGTCGCCATGAGGGTGACTATAGAGTTGGCCGCAAACATAGCCGAGCAGGTCGCGCCGCAGTTGATGCCCGCCGGAACACTGCTGACGATGCCCGCGCCAGTGCCGCCCCGGTTCACGGTGACGGTGTAACCCGGTTCTACGGTGAAGCCCGCCGCCGAGTTACCGGCTTGTGACGTGCCGCTGAAATACGCAGCGTTGCTAATCACGTCGCCGTAATTGCCGGTGTGCATGGCCGTGAAGGCAAACGTGGTGCTCGTGCTGTCGGTCACGGTGCCCACCCACGAGAGGGAATTGCCAACCTGGACAACACCTGCGGGTGCGCTGAGCCACTGCCCAAATGTTGCTCCGGGCGGCAGGGTGTCCGTGAAGAGAACGTTTGTGTCGCTGACCGTGCTACTGTTGTTTAGAACGAGGGTATAGGTGACAACCCCATGATGAGGCACGCCGGTGTTCGGAGCAACAGTTTTGCTTAGCGCTAACTGCGGTAGCACCAAATCCTGAATCACCGAGACGTTATTGCTAAAATAGTTCGCGATATACACGCGGCCAGTTGCCGGGTTGACGTTGACGCCATCGCTATATGGGCCTGATCCTACCGCCACCGTGGCGGCCACGGTGTTGTTTGCACCGTCAATCACCGAGACATTGCCGTTGCCGTTGTTCGCTACGTAGACGCGGTTGGTGGCAGAGTTGACGCTAACGCCGCTGGGCCGTATTCCAACTGTCACAGTGGCAACGACAGTGTTGTTCGCGCCGTCAATCACCGAGACATTGCCGCTGTTATAGTTTGTCACATATATGCGGTTGGTCGTTGGGTTGACGCCGACGCCATAGGGACCTGATCCCACCGACACCGTTGCAGCGACCATGTTGGTCGAGCCATCAATCACCGAGATGTTGTTGCTGGTATGGTTCGCTACATAGACGCGGTTGGTCGTTGGGTTAACGCCGACGCCATAGGGTTGTATTCCAACCGTCACTGTGGCGGCCACCGTGTTGTTCGCGCCGTCAATTACCGAGACGTTACCGCTGGTATGGTTCGCTACATAGATGCGGTTGGTGGTGGAGTTGACGTCGACGCCATCGGGTCTCGTTCCCACCGTCACCGTAGCAATAACGGTGTTGTTCGCGCCGTCAACTACCGAGACGTTGCCGCTGCTATCGTTCACCACGTAGATGCGGTTGGTGATGGAATTGACGCCAACGCAACAAGGCGATGTACCCGCCGACACCGTGAGCGCGACCGTGTTGTTTGAGCCATCAATCACTGAGACGTTGTCACTGCTGTAGTTCGCCACATAAATGCGATTGGTTGTCGGGTTGACAGCTACGCCAATCGGGTGCGATCCCACCGTCACCGTGGCGACGACGGTGGGATTGTCCTGCTGGGGCGCTGACAGCTGCGTGGCATAGGCCGCTTGGCTCGCGCCTGTACCCAACACCATAATCAACAAGGCCATCGCCCCCATGGTCAAAGCGATCGAGAGGAGACAGGGCAAAATCCGTTTGCTGCTCATGGTCATTTCCTCACTTCAGAGAATGAGTATATAGCGCTGTTCTCTGCACTTAGGCTCCCTGCTTCGCGGGGTCATCTAACGACAGCAGGCCAGACTGGGTTGTCCCCATTCGCGCCCTGCTTCAAAGGGAAAGAAGGTGCCGCCGAGGTAGGGGCGTCGCTGGCCATCAACCTCCTTCTCCGTTCATGGTGGCAGACCATAACACGTCCAATTAAGTGATAGAACGTGTTATTGGCGAATGAGCGCCTCTTCGCTTGACTTCATTTGGATGAGGATCTTAAGCATGTCCCCTGCGCAGTGTGTAAAGCCCAATCCGCTGAATCAAAGTGTGGCATTACTGACCTTTGCATGATTTGCTAAATTTATTTGATCGTGGTAGCTAAGGGGATATGAACGCTACGTCATTTCCCCACGACTGGAAAGAAGCCCGGCGATAGTGAATTGTCGATTTCATCATACTGCGATTCCCTGTCAATGGAGAAGTCTTTACGCCAGACGCTTGATGTGCGGTGTAATACAAGTGACGCTACATAGACGCCCACTTCCGAATCTGCGTGTGATGCGCGCTCCACGCTTCCCATGCCGAGTGTGCCCAGTGTTTGACCAGAGCCTCGTGTTCTGTCGGATCTGTGACGTGGACCACGTCCGCCACAGTGAGGTCTCCCATTGATTTTGGCGGTTCCAACCACACGAAGCGCGACTTGTCGGTAAGCGCGTGCCGCATCTTATCTGTCGCCGCAGTGGGCGTGAGGCCGCGTTCCAACACGAAGTGGAGACTGATCAAGTGCACGGCCACCGATTGAACGGCGCGCCGATCGGTTGTGCCGGGATGCTGCACGGCGTAGGCGTCGACGGCGAGGCGCCGCAGGTCAAACGAGGCGAGCTCGTATTGCTGCACGGCTACTTCGTTAAAGAGGGCCCAGCAGCCCGGCGCCGAGAGCATGTATTCGTGCGCGGGGCCGTCAATATCGGGCACCCGCGCACCGCAACCGAGGCAGCGAATGAGGTTGGAGGTAGTTATGACGGCAATCGTAAGTTGCTAATCGGAAAACTACACAGAGTCGACGAGCCCTAATCCGGCTCCGGCGCATACTGTTCCAGCAGTTGCTCGACCTCGCGCGCTTTCTCGCCAATCTCCGGGCTTTCAAAGTGCTTGATTTCGAACAGCCGCGGCAGTCGTTGATAGAGCTCTGGCAGGTTCAATAGATCCACAATCTGTTCGCGGATCCACTTGTTGTAGGCAAGCGGGTAAGTGCGGCGGCTGATGAACAACGCTTGCAGGAACTCGCGATAGGCATTGTAGAGCCGATCGAAAGATTGGAAATACAATCCCCGCTCAAGATAGAGCGGAATGTGATGCAGGTTGTTCAGGCAATAATGGCGCACCATGCTCAACCGTTCACAACGCAGCGTTTCATTATAGTAAGGTAGCCACGCGCGTTTCAATAGCGCCAGATAATCACTGCCCTGCCACAAGGGGACGCTGTAAGCCAGAAAGTTACCCATCCCCAATTCAAAGCTGTCCGGCCCGGCGGCTTCATCGCGCTCTTCCGGCGCGAACACGCCGTCGACAAAGTCGAGGTGGACCACCGAATACTTGCCGGCGCGTCTCAGCTGGTCGAGCGCAGCAGCGGTCTGTTCGAATTGTTCCCAGCGATTTTGCCATGCTGCCCGGCGGGCCTGCAGCGTATCAGCCTGTGCCAGGACAATCATGTCCAGGCAACTATCGCGCGTGGCTTTGCCGCGCGCGCAGGAATTGACCAGTAGCACCGCGTCGATCTCGAATTGTGTCGAGAAAAACTCGACCACGGCGTCGGCGGCCCGTCGATGCTCAGGGGTTGGATATGCAGCGTGCAGTTCCATTGATTCAATCTCTCCCTTGTGCTCTCGTTATCACTTCAGACTTGCTCATCCCACTTCTGCAGCAGTTCCCGTGTTACGCCGACACCGCCGCATACAATGATGACCACCGGATCGCGCTCGATCAACGCCGGAGCGCGCAGATAGCCGGCGGCCAGGGCCGCGCCGCACGCCGGTTCGACCAGCACGCGATGATCGTCGGCGAAGCGCAGACAGGCATCCACGGCGGCGCGATCGCTGATGACCCACGGTGCGATCGGATGGCGATGCGTCCAGTCCAGCGCTTGCTGCGCCACGGTGCGCGCCCCCAGCGTCGTAGCGATCGACGTGATGCGATCGAGCGTGACCAGCCGATCGGCTTGCACGGATTGAGCGAAGGACGACGCGCCCTCTGTTTCTACCGCCACAATCGGCACGTCCGTCCAGCCCAGCGCTTGCAGTCCTTCGGCGACGCCGCATAGCAAGCCGCCTCCGCCGACCGAGAGCACCATCGCACCCGGCTTGATCCCCGCTGCGGCGATCTCGCGCACGAGGCTGGCATGTCCGCGCCATACCTGTGGATCATCAAAGGGATGAATGTTGATTGCGCCGGTCTGCTTGGCCAGCGTCACAGCGTGAGCATAGGCATCATCCCACGCCGAGCCGTGTACCAACAGTTGAGCGCCGGTGGTCTGAATCAATTCCCGGGAGCGCACCGGCGTGGTCTGTGGCACGACGATGGTCACGTCGAGCTGCAATTGTTGCCCGGCGTAAGCAACAGCATAACCGGCGTTGCCGCCTGAAGCGCACACGACGCGCACGGCGCCAGCTTCTTTGGCCGCGAGACAGGCTTCGCCCATGCCGCGCGCCTTGAAAGAACCGGAGGGCTGAAAGGCTTCCATCTTGAGCCAGACTTGCGTCCTGGCCGCAGTACTGATCGGATGCGAGTGCCAGAGGGGAGTAATGGTGTGTAAGGTCTTCATAAATACCATTGTACTGCGTGCAGCTGGGTTCATCAACCCAGCAACCTTGAAGGTGTGCACGCAAAGTCTGTCAGGCAATTCACTGCCCCTTCGGCTACGCGGCGGGCATCCAGAGTGGAACGCAGTGGAGTCGAAGGACGCCCGCCGCTCCGCTCAGGGTGCGGCTGACATGTTTTGCGTGCACGCACTTGAAGATTGGTCAGGCCGGGCCGGGACACTCTGAACTTCCAGCGACGCGGCGCGCCGCCTGACCGGTCTCGTACTTGATCGGCGCTTGTTCAAATCCTCACAGCAAGTACTTGCTGTGTATTGACTTCTAACCGCCATTCCGCTTATACTGGCACTGTCAACCTCGCCCGTTGAGCCCAGCCTGCTCAGCGGTGTTCTATTCAATTCAACAGCCATCCAAGGGAGGAAGGTCCATGGTGAGCACCCCTTTGCTTCAGCGTCGTATTCTGCGTTTCACCGTTCCACTGTTGATCGCTTTCGTCTTGTTGTTGTTGCTGGTTACACTCACTTCGCAAGCCGCCAACACCATCGACTGGCAGTCGGCTTCCACCGGCCTGCCCACCAGCAACATCGTGCGCGATGTGGTCTTCGGCGATGTGAACAACGACGGCAAACCCGATTTCATCGGCGTGGGCAACGTCGGCGTGGTCGTATATGGCGGCAACGGCGCGGGTGTCTGGTCGAGCGGCGCTTTGACCATGGGCCTCCCGACCGGCGGCATCTACGCGCCATGTGGCCGCCGGCGATCTCAATAACGATGGCAGACTGGACATCGTCGCCAGCGGAAACAACCACTCGGGGTGCAGGGCTGGTATGGCGACGGCGCGGGTAACTGGACTGCTATCGCGAGCGGCCTGCCGAGTGGAACGTATGAAGGCATCGCGCTGGGTGACGTGAACAAAGATGGCCGCCTCGGACATCATCGCCGCGGGTGGCGCGTCGGGATTTCCGGGCATGCATGTCTATCTGAATCAAGGGCTCAATTTCATCCAGACCACCAGCCTGACTACGACCGGGACTTACAACGACATCGCGGTCGGCTACGTCGACGATGACGGTTACGTCGACGTGGTGGCAGCGGCGAACTCCGCCGGCTTGAAGTTCTGGCGTGGCAATGCCGGCAATGCCTGGATTTACGCCAGCAACGGCCTGACGGCCACCAACAACTTCCGCGGCGTGGCTTTTGGTGATGTCGATCTGGACGGCAAACCGGAGCTGGTAGCCGCCCGATCGAATATCGCCAGACGCCACCGGCGGCGGCATCTTCGTCTACGACTACGACATCAACACCAATCTCTGGTCGCTGTCGCCGAATCAGATTCCGGTCGCCAACAGTTACTACGAACTTGCACTCGACGATCTGAACAACGACGGGCGGCTCGATCTGGTGGCGGGCGGCGGCTCGACGTTTCTTTCGCAGGGCATCTTTGCCTGGCTCGGCTCGCTGAACGGCTTTGTCGCGACGACTTCGCCCACGACAACCGACAGTCATGAGCGCATCGCCGTGGGTGATTTCGATCGCGACGGCCTGCTCGACATCGGCGCGGGCGCGTACAACGGCGGCGGCGCGTTCGCGTGGCGCTCCAACGGGGTGCGTGATCCGATCGGGTCGTGGACGCTCATCGCCTCGCCGCAGATCACCGACAGCCCGCGCGCTCTGGCCGCCGCCGATTTCAATCGCGACGGCGACCTCGACGTGATCTTCAACCGCGCGGGCGGCAATGGCTTGAACATGTATCTGGGCGATGGCGGCAACGCGTGGACGTACTGTCCAGCCTTCAACGTCGGAGGCGGCGCCTACACCGGCACCTATGAGAGCGTCGTCGCTGCCCCGTTCGATCGGAACAGCCAGTATCCGCAGATCGTGGCGGGGCGGGCAGATGGCGGCGGCATTCAATACTTTGGCAACGTCACCAACAACTGTGGTTACTTCTTCACCTTCCAGGTGACGACCACCGGCTCGTATCGCGGCCTGTCGGCGGCCGACATTGACAACAACGGTTACTTCAATCTGGTCGCCGCGCCGTCGCATCTGCTCAACATCGGCTTGCGCGTATGGGAAAACGGCCCCAACGGCTGGTACCTTAGCGCCACTCCAGTCCCTACCGGTACGTTCTACGATACCGCGTTGGCGATTTCAATCATGACGGCGATTTGGACATCGCTGCTGCCGACGGCCGGGGAGGCGGCGTGCTGGTGATTCAGACCGGGCGCTGGTTCCGGCGCACAGTCACGCCGTCGGGCGAATATTTCGCTATCGCCGCAGGCGATCTCAACAACGACGGCCATCCCGATGTTGTCGCGGCGAAGAACGGCGCTGGCACGGAGCAAGGCATCTACGTCTGGCTGGGTGATGGCACGTGGGCTGACCTGGACACCGCTGACTAGCCCGGATACCGCCGGCCAATACTTCGATCTTGATCTGGGCGATGTCAATCACGATGGCTGGCTCGACATCCTGGCAGCGCGTGATGGTTTGGGCGTCAGCGTGTGGCTGGGCGATGGCGCGGGCGGCTGGACTCCGTCGGACACCAACCTGCCGATGACGGGCGCGTACTTCAATTCGCGCTTCGGTCATGTCGATCACGACGGCAACCTCGATATCGTCTCGACAGGCTTGAATCAAGGCGTGCGCCTGTGGACGGCCGCCGAAGCTGCACCGCCCACGATCAGCAACATTCAGCCCAACGGCTGGATCAGCACCACGCAAAGTCCCAACCTCACGGCGGATGTGCTCGATGCGATCAGCGGCATCAGCACGACCTCCGGGCTGTATCGCTACTCGACGAACGGCGGCGGCATGTGGAGTGCCTTTGCTCCGGCGGGCATCAGCGGTTCGAATGGATCAACCAGCACGCAGTTGATCACAGCCTTGAGCGTGCCGTTTCTTAAGGACTCGGCCACGCAGAACCTCGTCGAGTTCCGCGCTTCGGATGTGGTCGGCAACGTCGGCGTGGCGCAGGCCGTGATCAAGATCGATAGCGCGCCGCCGACCGCGCCTACGTCGTTGACCAGCAGCGATCATGCGGTCAGCACGTGGAGCAACGACAACACCATCTCGATCAATTGGAGCGGCGCGACGGATGCGACCAGCGGCGTCTTTGGTTACTCCGTCCTGTTCGATCAGAATGCGACAACGCTGCCGCCGGCTGCGATCAATGCGGGCGGGACCGCTTTCAACAGCGCACCGTTGACCGATGGCAATAACTGGTACGCCCACGTTCGCACGCGTGATGTGGCTGGTAACTGGTCGACCGGCGCGCGCCATCTCGGCCCCTTTTACATCGACCTCACGCCGCCGACGAATCCCGCGACGTTTGGCGGGAGCCACACGCCCGGCGTGTGGAACAACGATCCGACAGTGTTCGTCACCTGGTCGGGCTCGACCGATCCCGGCGGCAGCGGCGTGTATGGTTACTCGTATCAGTGGAACAATTCGCCCGCCGGTGTGCCCGATCAGATTCTCGACACGACAGGCAACTCAAACACCAGCGGCATCCTGGCCACGGCCGGCAATCACTGGTTCCACGTTCGCGCGCGCGACCTGGCGGGCAACTGGGCGGCGGGCGCAGCGCATCGCGGCGCATTCTATATTGATACGACGCCTCCGTCGTCGTCGGCTTCATCACCGAACAGCAGCGGCAGCACGTCGTTCCTCGTGAGCTGGTCAGGCAGCGATGCGCATTCTGGCATCGACAACTACGACGTGCAGTATCGCGACACCACGGTCAACGGCGCGTGGACGACGTGGAAGAGCGCGACCTCTTCAACCTCAAGTACGTTCAATGGCACGAGCGGCCACATCTATCAATTCCGATCGCGCGCGCGCGACAATGCCGGAAATCTGGAGGCTTATCCGGGAGTGGCCGACGACACCACCGAGATCGCCACGCTGGACTTCTTCGTGCGCAATCCCGGTATCGAGGTCAATCAGGCCGTGCAGGACTTGAACAACAGCGTGCTGCTCATCGCGAGGAAGCGCACCTTCGTGCGCTGCTACGTGCAGACCGACAGCGGCAACATCGCCAGCGTCAATGCGCGTCTGCGTGTCTATCGCGGCGCGACGTACTGGGGCATTCTCTCGCCGTCGAACAGCGGCGCGACGATCACAGTGCGCAGCTCACCCGATCGGGCCGAGCTCAATCATGCCTATTACTTCGACGTTCCGACAGGCTGGCTTTCGGCGGGCAGCGTCCGGTTCGAGTGCGAGGTCAATACGCCCAAGAAGTACGGCGAGAACGACTACGCCAACAATGTGCGCAGCGTGACCGTGAGCTTCGTCGAAGCGCCGGACATGGACGTGTGGTGGATCGATATTCCCTACAACTACGGCGGCAGCACGCGGCACGTGCGCAGCGTCGATCGCACCCGTCTGACCAAGTGGACAAAAGCGGCCTACCCGATCAATACCTTGAATGTGACGTACGCGTATCTCGATCCGCCGTATGGCAGCCTGCCCACCGCCAGCACGGTCAACGACGATCTGTGGTGGAACAAGATCAAGAAGTTCCTCAGTCTCGACTTCAGCCCGCTGTATCAACGCTGGTACGCGCAGGCGCTGCAAGTGGACGGTAACACCTTCATGCGCGGACGGTCGATGGGCATTCCGGCGGCCGTCGCTTCCGGCCCCACCGGCGATTGGAGTCCCGGCAGGCTGGGATCCGGATAACACCTATGGCGACTGGTACGGCGGCCACGAGAACGGTCACTCGTATGGACGCGCGCACGTGCAAGGCGGGCCCTATGCGGGCTCCGGCGGCTGCGGCGATGAAGCCGGTCCTGATGGATCATATCCGTACGCGCAGGGCCGCATGAGTCCTGGCACGACCATGTGGGCTAACAACACGCTGTACGGCTTCGACTGGAGTCTGGCCACGCCCCTGGTTGTGCACGCCCAACTGGTACGACATGATGACGTACTGCGACGGGGCAATGGATCGTCCGATTACACCTACGAAGCGATCTATAACCAGATGGTCGCCGAAGAAGGCACACTGCGCGCGGAACGCGTCAGGGTGTGGAGCGCCTGGTGGTGATCGGTAAGATCGTCACGGCGACGAATGCGGTGACGCTCAGCACGTTCTATCGCGTGCCCAACGCCTACGATGGGCCGGGCGTGACTCAACGGCAAGTACCACATCAAGCTGCTGGATGTAAGCAATGCCGTGCTGGCCGACTACAACTTCTCGCCGCGCGGCGTCGCCGAGCTGGACGATCCGGCGCGGACATCAGCGAGATGGTGCCATGGATTACGGGCACGCAGAAGATCGTCATCGCCAGCGCCACGCAGCACTTTGATCACGCGCACGGTCAGCGCCAACCCGCCGACCGTGACGCTGCAGGCCCCGAGCGGCGGCATCACGTTGACGGGCAGCAGCGTCATCGTCAGCTGGACGGCTTTCGGATGCCGACGGCGATCCGCTTACGTTCTCGCTGGACTACAGCACGGATGGCGGCGTCGACATGGTCGCCGCTGTCCGCGCAAATTCCGTCCACCACCATCTCGATCGATCTCACGCTGCTGCCGGGCAGGACAAGGGTAAGTTCCGTGTGTGGGCGAGCGACGGTGTGAACACCGCTTACCGATGAGACCGACGGCACCTTCGCGTGCCGCAGAAAGCTGCCGCAGATCACGTCGCTGTCGCCCGTCAGCGGCACCACGTTTCGTGGCCAGCCAGACCATCGCGTTCGAAGCCAAACGTTCGATCCTGAAGATGGCGCCTTGCCTGACGATCGCCTGCAGTGGTCGTCGAACATCGACGGCGCGATGGGCACAGGCGGACTGCTGCAGATCGACACGCTGAGCGATGGCACGCACACCATCACGTGACGGCGACGGACAGCAACGGCGCGCAGTCCACGGCGAATCTCATCGTCGTTGTCAGCTGAGCCGGACCGGAGGCAGCGGCCAGTTTGCAGGTATTCCTGCCGCTGATCACGAAGAACTGATGCAACCCCCGGAGGCTTCAAGCCTCCGGGGGTGGGGCAGTTGCACAAGCCCGCGTCCATGCGGGCGGCAGGCGCGTCATTTAACGCCCGCGGGAGGCTAAGCACTGCTCCCGTCTTGGAGGACGCGGGCCGACGAGCGGATGGAAGACCTGACCGGTTTTGGAGGCCGATCGGGTCTTCGCTTATAATACAGGTATGCGCCGCTTGCCGCGTTCTCCTTTATTCGTCCTGGTCGAGTACGTGCTGGCCTTGCTGTTGGTGGGCCTCACCACTGGCCTGCTGCATTTATTCGGCAGCGTGCTGGATACGCAGATCGCTACGGTCGGATATTTGGTGCCGGTCGTGATCAGCACTCTGGCCTGGGGACTGGGGCCCGGTATTGTCGCAGCGATGGCCGCATTTTTTGCTTTCAACTATTTCTTCATTGAGCCGCGTTTCACGCTGTCGGTGCAGCGCCCGCAGGACTGGCTGGTGCTGGCGGCCTTTTTGGCCATCGCGGTGCTCGTGAGCCAACTGCTGGGCCGCACTCGCAGCGCGTTGAGCGCCGCGCAGCAGCGCGAGCACGAAGCGATGCGCCTGTACGAGTTCAGCACGGCGCTGGCCCGCCAGCACACCGATCAATCGATCGCGCGTACCGTGGCGCAGTATGCGCTGGATACCTTTCAGGCTGATCAAGTGGAGGTGTTAGTGGAAGCATCCGGCGATCAAGCGCTGTCCAGCGTCTGTCTGCCGCCCGATCGATCGGCTGCGTCTGACCGGCCTCCTACTTCTGTCGCGCCCCTGCTGACGGCAGGCGGCCTGCAGGGGGAGATTCGCCTGTGGCTCGACCGGGCTGCCCTGCTGCCCGCCGAAGATCGCTTGCTCAGGACGTTTGCCACGCAAAGCGCGCTGGCCCTGGAACGGGCGCGCCTGGCGCGATCGGAAACGCGCGCGCGCGTGGCTGAAGAAAGCGATCGCTTGAAGACGGCATTGTTGTCATCGGTGTCACACGAACTGCGCACGCCGCTGGCGGCGATTAAAGCCGCGGTGACCAGCCTGCGCAGCGGCGCTGTCGAGCGCCAGTCGATCGCGCGCGACGAGCTGCTGGCGACCATTGAAGAGGAAACCGATCAGCTCAACACGCTGGTCGGCAACTTGCTGGATATGTCGCGCATTGAAGCCGGTGTGCTAAAGCCGCAGCGCAGCTGGAACGATCTGGAAGAGATTGTCGGCGCGGCGCTGGCGCGTTTAAAGCAGGCGGCGCGGCATCATCGCCTGGAGATCGCCGTGCCCGAGGACCTGCCGCTGATCCCAGTCGATTTTGTGCAGATTCAACAGGTGTTTATCAACTTGATTGGCAACAGCCTCAAGTACTCGCCGGAAGGGAGCGTCATCCATGTGGAAGCCGCCCCGCGTGATCCCGAAGTGGTCGTGGTGCGCGTGATCAACCACGGGCCGCCCATACCAGAACAACATCTCGATCGTATCTTCGACAAGTTCTATCGAGTCACGGCAGCCGACCGGGTAACGGGCACCGGCCTGGGGTTATCCATCTGCAAAGGAATTGTGGAGGCGCATGGCGGGCGCCTCTGGGCCGAAAACCTGGCGGATGGCCTGGCCTTTAGCTTCACGCTGCCGCTGCGCGCCAAAGACCTGCCGCCGTTAAAGACTGTGGCGCGTGAAACGTAAAGCGTAAGGTGTTACTCATTACTCATTGCGTTATCCATGACCCAATCCACCCATATTCTAGTTATTGACGATGAGCCGCAAATCCTGCGCGCGCTGAAAACCATCTTGACCGAGCGGCACTTTCAGGTCACGACGGCGAGCCGCGGCGAAGAGGGTTTGGCGCTCGCTGCGGCTCAGCCGCCGGACGTGATCATCCTCGATCTGAGTTTGCCGGACATGGATGGCTTTCAAGTCTGCGCGCGGCTGCGTGAATGGACCAGTGTGCCGATCATCGTCTTGTCGGTGCGCGACCACGAGCGCGACAAGGTCATGGCGCTGGACAAGGGCGCCGACGATTACTTGACCAAGCCGTTTGGGATCGAAGAGCTGCTGGCGCGTATTCGCGTGGCGCTGCGCCATGCATCACAGGTGCAGGCACAATCCAAGAGTATGATCATTCGCGCCGGCGGGCTGGAGATCAATCTGGCCGAGCACACCGTGAAGCGCCATGGCGAAGAGATCAAGCTCACGGCGACGGAGTTCAAGCTGCTGGCCTACCTCGCCGCGCATGCCGATCGGGTGTTGACGCACCAGGCGATCCTGTCGCACGTGTGGGATCCGGCCGATGCCGATCACGTGGAATATCTGCGCGTGTACATGCGCCAACTCCGCAAGAAACTGGAAGACGATCCGGATCAACCGCAGTTTCTGATCACCGAGCCGGGAGTCGGCTATCGGCTGCTGGCCGATGAATGATGAACTAAGAAGACCTCGGAGGTTTCCACAGTCTTGGCAGTGGAATCTGCAGGTGGTTCTGAATGGCCTCAGTGCGGTTGACCGCTAAAGGAAAACCTCCGAGGTCTCACCGCCGAATCCCTCAAACGCCCCATTTCGGGGCGTTTTTATTTGTCCTTTATACAACTGGCCCCGACTTTTGCTGCCGTTTTATTTTGCCGTGATAGAGTGGATACATCTTCAAGGAAGGATGCCGCTATGGCTCAAAACTTTGTGTTATCCAATAGTCTGTTGCGACAGGAATATGAGCTAGCCGCGCAGTTGTTCAGTGCGCAGCCGGCTTTGACGCAGCGGTTGATCGAAGCGCAGGCGCGCCAGCTGGCCGAGGCCATCGTCCAGCGCACTCCGCAGGCGCATTTCACACTGCCCACACAAGTTGTGCTGCTTGGAGATCATCGGCAGGCGCTGACGGTGCCCGCCGGCTATCGCGAGCAAACCCTGGGCGGAGCCGGGATTCTCGATCGGCTGGCCCGGGTCGACATGCACAAGTTATTACGCCAGCGCCTGGCCGAGCTGGAAAATGATCCTCAGCGCGAGGTGTCGATCAGTGCCACACTGCTGCGCTACACGACGGTGATTTACATGGTGCACGTCATGCTGCCCGCCGGTCGCTCGGTGAAGTATGAGGCCGATGATGGCGAAGAGATTCCGACGCTGCCTCAAGCCGCCGGACCGGGTTCGGCGCTGACGGCCACCACCGATGCGATCGCCGAAGAAAGCGCCGCTCACAATGGGCGCGGTGAGTTGCTGGTGCCTTATCCAGAAGCGGCGCGCAAATTCTATCTGCCGCAGTGGGTGGCGCTGGATGAGCGGGATCACTTGCTGGTAAACACGCTGAGTGAGGCCGAGGCGCACGTGGCATCCATGCAGCAGTACGTGGAAGTCTTGCACCTGGCGCGCGCCTTTGCCTCGTACATCGTGGTCGATGTGCAGTATCAGCAAAAACGTTACGGCATGTTGGGCCAGCTCATCAATCAGGGGCGGGCACTGGCCCGCTACGAAATGAGCGGCCTCATCGAGGAGATTCAGACCCGCGCGGCGCGCCACGATCTGAATCGCGGCCTCAGCCTGAGCGTGCCGTACTTTGACGATCAATCTTTGACGCTGCAGCAGGTGGAATTTGAAGTGATTCCAGCGGGGCGCGTCATGTTTGTGCCGGCCTTTGTAGTCAAGTCGGCGCGGGAAGAGCAGGCCAAGGTGTGCGATGATACGCGCCTGAATGCCAGCACGCGCCAGCACGTGCTGCAGCAATTGAAGCGGCTGGAGCACGCCTTTGACGACGGGGCCGGGCGCCAGTATCAGGCATGGGAACAGCAAGTTAGAGAAAGGGTTTAAGACAGGCCTAGACTATGGTGTTATCAATTATTCTGTTGCTGGTGATTATCTTTATCGCGTGGAAACTATCGCCGCGCGAGAGAAAGGAAGATGCCCACATCCACGGCGCAGGGCAAATCGGCCTGCTGGCTGCGGTGGCTTTGTTTGGCGTGGACTATTTCACGTCATACTTCTACGCTACAGGCGAGATGATGAGCGCGCTGCATCCGTATGGCTTGCAGCAATATGCTTACCTGGCTGTGATTATCATCAGTCTGGCCAACTTTATCTTTGGCGCGTTGTACATGTATTCGCTGGGTATCTTTAATGAGGGCGGCGGATCGTATACGGCGTCGATGCGCTATCTCGCGCCAACGCTGAGTTTGATTGTGGCCGTGACGCTGATTCAAGACTATGTGCTCACCATTGTCGTGTCGGCATTGTCCGGCGGCGATCAGCTGTTGTCGGTCTTGGGCGCTTACGGCAGCAACTGGATCTGGCACTTCTTGATCGGCGCGGCGTTGGCGGCGGTGACGTGGTATCTGACCATTCGCGGGCGTGGCGAATCGGCACGAGTGGTGTTCACCTTGCTCGGTATCTTCCTCATGTTGACCGCGACCCTGTTTGTCGGATTGGTCGTGGCGAACTCGCGCGGAGTACCCGCGGTACCCGCCGAAGTCACCGCAAGCGCATCGTTAGGCCAGGCGTTGATGCACCTGCTGACGGCCTCGATGAAAGGCATGGTGGCGTTAACCGGCCTCGAAGCCATGTCCAACGGCATTCAATTTGTCATCAACGAAGACGCCGGGCTTTGTGAAGTGGGGCAAGAGACGCCTGCCGCGCTTGAGGTCGGTGTGGAACTTCTACAGCGGCAAGAGCGGCATCGGCCGAGCGGTGCAGACTTCGTTCTTGTTCTACGGCGGCTTGACCACGCTTGTGCTGACTTTCTTCGCCATTCGTTTCAATGTGTTTGACGGCACGGCGGGCCGCACCCTGGTGGGCAATCTGGCGTTTATCGGGTTTAACCAGATTCCGGGCGGCGAGATTCTGTTCTGGGCCTACCAATTACTGGCCGTGGCCTTGCTGGCCGCCGCCTCGATGACAGCTTTTCAGGATGCGCAAGCCACCGAATGGCGCGACGTGGCGATCGGCGAGATTCCAGAGTTTATCGTGTATCGTGATCCGCGCGGTACCTTCACCCGATCGGTGACGATCACCTTCGGCATCGCCGTGCTGATCATGTTCCTGGTGCAGGGTGAAACCAGCAAAGCGGTGCCCTTCTACGGCGTGGGCGTGTTCATGCCCATCATGGTGATGGGCCTGGCGATTCGCAGGCATATTCAGCAACATTACACTGGCCGGAAACGAACCTGGGGCGTGTTCGGCGCATCGATTGCGGCCGGATTGGCGGCCATCGTGTTTGTGGGCCAGATTGTGGGCAAGTGGAGCGAAGGCGGCTGGATCGTGTTGATCTCCTTCTCACTGCTGGCACTGGCGGCACATGCCTTGCTGCTCTCGCCACTCGGTTTCCGCAATCCCCGGCAGATTCAGCGCATCGTGCGCGACAAGGCACGGGTGCAGGGCTCGATGGCCTCGATTGTCGAGTGGCAGTCGTTGAAGATGCAGGAATATCGCTTCAGGCTGCTCATGGCAATCAGCAAGTTCTGGGCGGTGTTTGGCGTGTATCGCCCGGTGCGTTACGAAGTGCCGGTGGCCGCCGGCGATTACGATCATGCCCTGCATGTCGATCATCCCGGAGCGCCGTCCTTCCTGGAAGAATACATCAAAGAAGAACCGACGCCGCCACACCTGGGCGGAGCGCCGAATGTAACTGAAAAGCCAGCGCCTCCACACTAGACCGGCAGACGTCGTCAACCACCGCGTTGTAACACGACCCGATCGGGATCTGATCACCGATCGGGTCGTGCGTTTATTCGCGTCCAACGCGAGCAAACCGTCAGAAAAACGTCAACCGAGTTATCGCGCAATTGCTCAATCGGTGCTACAATAATCGTGCATTTGGCCCATGACTGGCGTGCGCCAACAACCCTGCGGAGTCAAGGCTTCTTCACCCAGAGCAAATTCTTGCGGCATTTGTGCCGGTGTTCTTGCCGGTCGAAAGTCCAACGGTCGAAAACGGCGGACTGTCGTCCGTCTTGAGCGTGAACCTGTCAGGAATTCGCCCCGGCGTTGAAGTCTCGGCTCTTCTTTGTTGAGAGGCTGCCGCTACCATCCCGCATCCAGAAAGGGGACACCATGGCTCAGAATCCTACTTCACCCACCAGTTTGCTGCGGCAGGAATACGATCAGGCGGCCGATTTGCTGCGGGCGCAGCCGCCCTTGACGCAGCGGTTTGTGGAAGGTCAGGCCCGGCATCTGGCGGACGCCATCGTGCAGCGCACGCCGCAGGTGCGCTTCATGCTGCCCGATCAGGTGATCGGCCTGGGCAGTGATGCGCGCCCGGTAGCGGTGTCCGCCGGTTATCGCGAACAAATCGTGGGCGGCACCGGCTTTCTCGATCGATTTTCCCGCACCGACGTGCGCAAGGCCATCGTGCACCGTTTGCAGGAGTTGGAGTTGGCGAGCAACCGTGAGGTGTCGATCAGCGCGAAATTGCTGCGGCACGCCACGGTGATCTACATGGTGCATGGCCTGCTGCCGGCCGGGCGCAGCGTGAAGTACGTGGCCGAAGAAGGCGAGGAGATTCCGACGCAGCCGAGTGGTGAAGTGATCGGCGTGAGTTCGGCCATTACGGCGACCACCGACGCGATTGCCGAAGAAGGCGCAGCCGAGGAAGGGCGCGGCGAATTGTTGGTGCCGTATGCCGAGGCGGCGCGCCGCTTCTATCTGCCGCAGTGGGTGGCATTTGACCAGAACGATCAGCTGCTGGTGAATTCGGCGGAGGATGCCGAAGCGCATGTGGCGTCGATGCAGCGCTTCATGGAGGTGCTGCACCTGGGCCGCAGCTTTGCGCCCTATATCGTGGCCGACGAGCAGTATCAACAGAAACGCTATGGCATGCTAGGCCAGCTGGTCAATCAAGGCCGCGCCCTGGCGCGTTATGAGACGCGCGAGATCATCGCCACGATCAAGGAACGCGCGGCGCAGCACGATCTGAACCGCGGCCTGAGTTTAAGCTTGCCATACTTTGACGATCAAGAGTTGGCCATAGCGCTGGAATCGTTCGAAGTCATTCCGCAGGGGCGCATCATGTTTGTGCCGGCGCTTGTGGTGAGGGCGGCGCGTGCCCAGCAGGCCAAAGTGGCCGACGATACGCGCTTGAGTCCCGGCACGCGCAAGCACTTGATCCATGAACTGAAGCTGCTGGAGACGGCCTTCGACGATGGGGCCCGGCAGGAATATCAGACCTGGCAGCAGGACGTCAAGCCCATCCTGGGCGATAAGGTGTAAATTAAGCCCTGACACATGAACACTGCCGCAAGCAGCGAGCGCGGTGAGTGATGGCCGCGCGGGCTAAGGCGTGAATGGCGGGGCGCCGGTTCGCGGACCGTACGGATAGGTACCATGCTTTCTATTATCTTGCTAGTCGTGATCGTCTTTCTGGCGTACAAGGCTGCGCCGAAAGAGAAAAAAGAGCACGCGCATGTGCACGGCGCGGGGCAGATCGGCTTGCTGGCCGCCGTGGCCTTGTTCGGCGTGGACTACTTCACGTCGTACTTCTATGCCACGGGCGAAATGATGCACGCCCTGCATCCTTATGGATTGCAGCAGTACGGCTACATCGCCGCGCTGATCATCAGCATCGCCAACTTTGTGTTCGGCGCACTCTACATGTACTCGCTGGGTATTTTCAACGAAGGCGGAGGTTCGTACACGGCTTCGATGCGCTACCTGGCCCCGGCGGTAAGTCTCGTCGTCGCCGTCACCTTGATCCAGGACTACGTGTTGACGATCGTCGTGTCGTCGCTGTCGGGTGTCGATCAATTCCTGTCCGTCATCAATCAGTATGACGCCTTCTGGCTGATCCGCTTTGCGATTGGTGCGGCGCTGGCTTCGGCCACGTGCTGGCTCACCATCCGTGGACGCGGCGAGTCGGCCATGGTGGTCTTCACCATGCTGGGCGTGTTTGTGTTGATGACGCTGGTCATGGCGGTGGGCTTGATGATCGCCAGCGGACGCGGCGTGGCCCCGCTGCCTGAGAGCGAAGCAATTCACACCACCACGTCACTGGGCGAAGCGCTCATGCACCTGCTGACGGCGTCGATGAAAGGCATGGTAGCCCTGACCGGCCTGGAAGCGATGTCCAACGGCATCCAATTCGTCATCAACGAGGACGCCGGTTTTGTGAAGTGGGGCAAGAAGCACCTGCCACGGTTGAAGAGCCTCTGGCATTTCTACAGCGGCAAGAGCGGTATTGGCCGCGCGGTGCAGACCTCGTTCCTGTTTTACGGCGGCCTGACCACATTCCTCCTGACGTTCTTTGCCATCCGTTTCAATGCCTTTGATGGCACCGCAGGGCGATCGCTGGTGGGCAATCTTGCCTTCATCGGCTTTGGACAGATCCCGGCGATCGATCTAGCGGCGCTGGGAGCTGCAGGGCAGTATCCTCTTCTGGGTCTATCAACTCCTGGCGGTACTCTTGCTGGCGGCGGCCTCGATGACGGCTTTTCAGGATTTGCAGGCCACCGCGTGGCGCGATGTGGCGATTGGCGAGATCCCGGAGTTCGTGGTATATCGCAACCCGAGCGGCACCTTCACCCGCTCGGTCAAGGCGGGCTTCGTCGTGGCGCTTGTGATCATGTTCCTGGTCGGCGGGCGCACTTCGGCGGCCATGCCATTCTACGGGGTGGGCGTCTTTCTGCCCATCATGGTCATGGGCCTGGCGATTCGCAAGCACATCCAGGCAACTTACACGGGCTCAAAGCGCCGCTGGGGCATGCTGGGTGCCTCGTCTGCGGCGGCACTGGCGGGACTGGTGTTTGTCGGTCAGATTGTGGGCAAGTGGAACGAAGGCGGCTGGTTGGTGCTGATCACGTTCAGCATCCTAATCATTGGCGCGAATTTGCTTTTGATCTCCCCGATCGGCTATCGCGACCCGAAGCAGATCTATCGCATCGTGCGCGAGAAGGCGCGGGTAGAAGGCAGCATGGCATCTATCGTGGAATGGCAGTCGTTGAAGATGCAGGAGTATCGCTACAGTCTGCGCGCCAGAATTTTGATTGGCGTGACGCGCATGTTTGAACTGTTTGGTGTGCGGCGGCCGGTGCGCTATGAGCCGGCGCCCGTCATGGCCGGTGATTACGATCATGCTGTCCACTCCGATCATCCTGATGCACCGTCATTGCTGGCGGAGTACATCAAGGATGAACCAGCCGAGCCCAGGTTGGGCGGTGCGCCGCAAGCAAACGGAAGCGCCCAGTGAGTTAGAGCAGCAATTCCCCTCGGCGGCCAAGAAGGAAGAATAACTGCGGCAAAAAGACTTCCGAAGTCCAGCAGACTTCGGAAGTCTGCCGTTTACTATGATTTCTGAACCTCTGTACGCCCTCCGGCCCCCCGAAGTGTTTCACGCGCTGGAATCTTCGCCGGAGGGCATTACGACTGAACAGGCTCAACAGCGCCTGACGGCCTATGGCCCCAATACGCTGCGCGAGCCGCCCCCGCCGCCGCGCTGGCGCATGTTCGCCGCGCAGTTGATCCATCCGATGGCCCTGGTGCTGTGGGCGGCCGGCCTCATCGCGATCCTGAGCATTGCTCACGCGGTACTGGGCTTCGCGATCTGGGCGGTGGTGCTGATGAACGCCATCTTCTCATTCTGGCAGGAGCGCCGCACCCAACGGGCCATGACAGCGCTCAAGCGCCTGCTGCCCGCGCACGCGCGCGTCATTCGTGACGGCCAGGAACAGGAAATCCCCGCCAGTGACGTCGTGGTCGGCGATCTGCTGATCCTCGCGGAAGGCGATAATATTCCGGCCGATGCGCGTGTCGTGGAGCAGTACGGCCTGCGCACCAACAACGCCAACCTCACGGGTGAAGCGATGCCCGCCCTCCGCATTGCCGAAGCGTCATTGCGCGAGGGCCTGTCGGAAGTGGAGCGTCCGAATCTCGTCTTCGCGGGCACTTCGATCGCAGCCGGCACCGGACGCGCAGTCGTCTACGAGACAGGCATGACCACGCAGTTCGGCCGCATCGCCAATCTCACCCAGACTGTTTCAGAACCGCCCAGCCCGCTGCTGGTGCAGCTGGAGCGCCTGACCCGGCGTATGTCGTTGCTGGCGATTGGCCTCGGCGTCGTCGTCACGGCGGTCAGTATCACCCAATTGCAGATGAATTGGTTCGAGGCTTTGCTCCTGGGTGTGGGGCTAGTCGTGGCATTTATTCCCGAAGGTCTGCGCCCCCTCGTCACGCTGACGCTGGCTATGGCCGGGCAGCGCCTGGCTGATAAAGGCGTGCTGATCAAGCAGATGTCCACCATCGAGACGCTGGGCGCTACCTCGGTAATTTGCACCGACAAGAGCGGCACGTTGACTCAGAATCAAATGACGGTGCGCGAAGTCTGGGTGGCGCGGCAGCGGCTCAGCGTCACCGGCGTGGGCTATGAACCCAAAGGCATGTTCATTCCGCTGCCGTTTGACTTGCCGTATGAAGCCGATCTCAATCTCCTGTTGACCGGGGCGTTGTGCTGCAACAACAGCCGCTTGAATGCGCCCACTCCCGATCGGCCGCAGTGGACCTGCCTCGGCGATCAAACGGAAGCCGCGCTGCGCGTGCTGGCGATTAAGGGCGGCCTCGACGAGCAGGTGATAGCCTTTGATTACCCGCGCGTTCACGAGCTGCCCTTCGATGCCAGGCGCAAACGCATGACCACGATCCATCGCCGCGCCGGGCACGAGCTGGCCTTTGTGAAGGGCGCGCCGCGTGAAGTGCTGCAACTCTGCACGCATGTTTCACTCAATGGCGAAGTGATCGAGTTGACCCCGGAGCTGCGCGCCGAGATTATGGCGGCCAACGACGATTATGCGCGCAGCGCGCTGCGCGTCCTGGCCATCGCCTTCCGGGTGCTGCCGGCCCGATCAGGCCCCGCGGCCTATAGGGCTGAATCGGTCGAGCGCAATCTCACGCTGCTGGGATTGGTCGCCATGATGGATCCGCCGCGTCCTGACGTGGCGGAAGCCATCAAGAAATTCCATGAAGCCGGCATCCGCCTGGCGATGATCACGGGCGATTACGGCCTCACGGCCGAATCGGTGGCGCGCCGCATCGGCTTGTTGAATACCCCCGCGCCGCACATCCTGACTGGCGCGGAATTGGACGCGCTCACCGATGAGGACTTGCTGCACGTCCTGAGTGAAGAGATCATTTTTGCCCGCATGGCGCCCGATCACAAACTCCGCATTGTGGCCGCGCTGCAAGCGCGCGGCGAAACGGTTGCCGTCATTGGCGACGGCGTCAACGATGCGCCGGCGCTGCGCAAATCGGATATTGGCATTGCGATGGGCGTGACCGGCACCGACGTGGCCAAGCAGGCGGCCGATCTGATTTTGACCGACGATAAATTCAGCGCCATTGCCACGGCGGTTGAAGAAGGCCGCGCGGTGTTTGACAACTTGCGCAAGTTCACCACGTACATCTTTGCCAGCAACGTGCCAGAGATTGCGCCGTTTGTCATGTTGTCGTCGTTTGGGGTGCCGCTGGCCTTGACCGTGGCGCAGATTCTGGCGATCGATCTGGGGACGGATATTTTGCCGGCGCTGGCGCTGGGCGTGGAGAAGCCGGAGCTGCGCGTGATGCAGCGCAAGCCGCGCAAGCGCCACGCACCGCTGGTCACCAACCGACTGGTCGCACGCGCGATCGCCATCGGCACAATCGAGACGATTTTGTGCTTCCTGGCCTATTTTGCCTTGTATCGCAGTTTCGGCTACACTGGAGCAGTGGACCTGCCGGAATTTGATCCGGTCTACATTGCGGCGACGACGGTCTTCTTTCTGGGTGTCGTGGCAGGGCAGATGGGCAGCGCGCTGGCGTGCCGCACCGAGGTCGATCCCGTTCATTACCTGGGTTTCATCAGCAACCGCTATTTGTGGGGCGGCTTGATCGGCATGGTGTTGATGGCGCTGGCTCTGGTGTTCATTCCGTTCCTGGCGGAGCCGTTCCACATGACGCCGCCGCCGCCGCCGTTCTGGTCGATGTTTGTGATCTTTCCACCCATTGTCTTTGGCATTGACTGGCTACGCAAACTGGTGCGGCGCTGGTGGGAGAGGCGGCGCGCGGGACACTGAACGAAGCACGGCAAGGAGGTCAAACATGCGGGTCATCATCATGGGTTGTGGGCGCGTGGGCGAGCAGCTGGCGCGGCTGATGTCTGAAGACGGGCATGACGTGGCCGTGATCGATTACGACGCGGCCGCGCTGGCGCGGCTGGGGCTGGATTTCAAAGGCCGCCGCGTCAAAGGGATAGGCTTCGATCGGGACGTGCTGCTGCGCGCCGGAATCGAAGACGCCGACGGCTTTGCGGCGATGAGCTCGTCAGACAACGCCAATGTGGTCGCGGCGCGCATCGCACGCACCATCTTTCAGGTGCCGCGCGTGGTGGCCCGCCTGTTCGAGCCGGAGCGCGCCGAAGTGTACCGGCGGCTGGGCCTGGTCACCATTTCTTCCGCGTCCTGGGGCGCCGAGCGCACACGTGAGCTGATTGACCCACGCCGAGCTGGATTCGGTGCGATCGTTTGGCGCGGGCGAAGTTCAGCTGCTGGAAGTGGAAGTGCCGCCCCGGCTGGTGGGGCATTCCGTGCGCGATTTGTCGGTGCCGGGCGAAGTCACGGTGATCACGATTACGCGCGACGGCAGGGCGCTGCTGCCGTCGCTGGGCGCGGTATTTCGATCGGGGGATGTGCTGCACCTGGCCGTCTTATCGGATGCCATGAATCGCGTGGCGCGGCTGTTGGACCTGGGCGAAGGAGGCTAGGCGATGTTTGTGATCATTGTGGGTGGCGGCAAGACCGGATCGAGTGTGGCCGAGTTGCTCCTAAAAGAGAAACATCGCGTGGTCGTCGTCGATCACAGGGCGGACATCATTGCGCGGCTGCGAGAGGAATTGCCGCCGGAGAGCGTGTTTGACGGTGACGCCAGCCTGCCGAGCGTGTTGGAAGAAGCGGGCATCACCGAGGCGAATGTGGTAGCGGCCGTGACCGGCGAAGACGAAGCCAACCTGGTGGTCTGCACGCTGGCACGCTTTGAATACGGCGTGCCGCGCATCATCGCCCGGGTCAACAATCCCAAGAATGCCTGGCTGTTCACGCCGGAGATGGGCGTGGATGTGGCGCTGAATGAAGCCGATATGATGGCGCATCTGGTGGCCGAAGAGATGTCGCTGGGTGACATGATGACCTTGCTGAAGTTCCGCAAGGGGCAGTACGCCCTGGTGGAGGAGAAAGTGCATCCGCTGGCGCTGGCAGTCGGCAAAGCGATTCGCGATTTGAGGCTGCCGCCGCAGTGTGTGCTGGCCGCCATTATCCGCAAAGGCGAATTGATCATCCCCAAAGGGGATGTGCAGTTGCAGCCGGCCGATGAGGTCATTGCGCTGGTGCACAGTTCCGAGGCGGCGGCGCTGGCCTCATTGTTGGGGCCGGTGCGGGCGTCTTAGCGCGCTGGACTTGCCAGGGGTGGTGTGAGGTGAACGGATGAAGTGCGCTCTTCATCCGTTTTTCATATGGCTGGCCGTCCATGACTTAAGTCATGCCTGGCTGTGCCGGAGGTCATGCCAGACTCTAATCGCTGTTTCATAGTTCGGTGACCGCCGCCACTTACGTGGGGCCCGGGATGGCATACAATGAGACTTGACTCCAACATGATAAACTGGCTCGCTGAAGTCGAATGAATCTGACTGTTCCCCCAGTTTGGCCGCCGCTGGCCCGTAACGCCAACGGCCAGTGGGTGGCCGATGAATTTGCCTTGACCAACGGGAGTTGTCGAAGATGAAAAGAAAACGAACATGGATCATAGTCGGAATCGTTGTCGTGCTGATCGCGGCGGGGGTGGTATTCGTCACGAATAATCAGCGCACGGCCGCACAATCTGCTGCGCTGGCCAATGTTCAGGTAGGACGAGTCACTGAAGCGACACTGCTGTCCACGGTCGATTCATCGGGCAGCGTCGCCCCTGAATCGACGGTGACGTTGTCGTTTGGCGCTTCGGGCACGGCCAGCAAGGTGAACGTGCAGCCGGGCGATCAGGTGAAGAAAGGCGATGTATTGGCGGAACTGGATACGCGTGACCTCCAGCTGCAAGTTGCGCAGCAGCAGCAAGCCTATTTGATCCAACAAGCGGCCTACAGTATGACGCTTCACTCCAATCCGGGCGCCATCGCAGCGGCGCGGGCGGCCGTGAGTAGCGCGGAAGCGGCGTACAAAGCTGCCCGGCAGAAATATACTTCGTCGACCACCGATCAGATTACCATTAGCTGCAACAATGTGGACAATGCGCTGCAATCGTACAACGATGCACAGACTGCCTATGACAATTACATCTCAAACTGGCGGGTGCAGGTCAACGGCACGACCGACATCTCGCCGCAAAAAGCGCGTCTGGATAGTGCGAAACTCGCCTACGCTCAGGCCGTGGCCAACTGCAACCTGGCAAAGAACGGCGTCAACAATAGCGGAGTGCAGTCGGCTTTAACGCAACTGGAACAGGCTAAGGCCGACTTGAATAATCTGTTGCAGCCTTCTGATCGAACGACCGCACTGGCCAAAGTGCAGCTGGATCAAGCCAAGCTGTCCCTGGAACAAGTCCAACAGCAGTTAGGTAAGGCCCGGATAGTCGCCCCATTCGATGGGGCGGTCACGCAAGTCACGGCGATGGTGGGGGGCTCCAGCAGTGGCACGATCGTGCTCGCCGATGATAGTCACTATCACGTCGGGCTGCTGATCGACGAGACCCAAGTCGGACAGGTGAAGGTGGGCCAGGCCGTGCAGTTCACGTTTGATGCCTTGCCGACGAGCACGGTGACCGGGACGGTGACGTTGATCAATCCCGCCGGGACGGTAAGTCAGGGTGTGGTGAATTACCTGGTGCGCGCCGATCTCAATCCGACCCCGGATCCGCTGAAAATCGATATGACGGCGAATGGCCGGGTCATCCTGGATATGCATCGCAATGTGTTGGCGGTGCCAGGTGCCGCGCTTCGAACAGACCCGAAGGGTGGCTATTACGTTAACGTGGTTGACAATACTGGCACCGCACTTCGTGTCGATGTGACCACGGGATACTCTGACGGCGACCTGACTGAAGTCTCGGGTGATCTGCAGCCCGGGGATCGCGTGTACTTGAGCGAGCCACCCCTGCGTCAGCAAGGTGGTGGCCCCAACGTGTTTGGCATCCGACTGGGCGGCGGGTAAGTGAAGGAGCTATCATGAAAAAGAAACGAACGTGGATCATTATCGGAATTGTCGTGGTGGTTGTGGCGGCGGGTGGCGGTTATCTGGCGACGCGCCAGACGGCGAACGGGCAAGCGCGTAACTTCCTCGCCAACGCGGCGACCGCCAAAGTGGTGCGGACGACCCTGGCGAGCACGGTGGATTCGACGGGCAGCATTAATCCTGAAGCGAGGGTGCCGTTGTCTTTTGGCACGTCGGGCACCATCGCGCAGGTGAAGGTTAACGTGGGCGATCGGGTGAAACCAGGTGATGTGTTGGCGTCGCTCGATACGACGGACTTGCAGTTCAAAGTGACGCAAGCCGGGCAAGCTTACCTGATCCAACAGCTGAATTACACGAACACGATGCAAGCCGATCCCGGCGCGTTAGCCACAGCTCGAGCTGCTTACAACAACACGCTGGCTGCTTACAACGCGGCGCAGCAAGATTACAAGAATCAGGCCATCCAGCAAGCGGTGCAATGCGCGCAGCTGACCTCGGCCCAGACGAAGCTCGATCGGGCGCAGACGGCTTACGATCGGTTGGCGAACGATCACCAGGCCAAGAACTATCTGAATGGCGATTGGGGCCCGTTCCAATCGGTGGTGAAGAATCTGACCGATGCGCAATCGGCCTATACTCTGGCCGTGGCGAACTGCAATATCGCCAAGACGGGTCTGAACGACACTGCTTTGAAGTCGGCGCAGGTGCAGGTTCAAACTGCCAAGAATAGTCTCGATAATTTGCTGTCGCCGCGCCAGGAAACGCAAATCCAGGCGGCGGCCCAGCTGGAACAAGCGCGACTGTCACTGGAACAGGCCAAGCTGAACTTGTCTAACGCGTTGATTGTGGCGCCGTTCGCTGGGGTGATTACGGCGGTCAACATTGCGGTCGGCGGCACCCCTCCTTCCGGCTCGGCGGTGGAAATTGCCGATATGAGTCAATTGCACGTCGACGTGCTGGTCGATGAAACGCAGATTGCGGGCATAAAGGCCGGCCAGCCGGCGCAATTCACGATCGATGCGCTGCCGGGGATCACGGTCACGGGCAGGGTGGCTGCAATTGATCCGGCCGGAACGATCAGCCAAGGTGTGGTCAATTACAATGTGCGAGTGATGCTTGATAAAACCGAGGCCCCCGTCAGGCTAGACATGACGGCCAATTCCTCGATCATTGAAGCCACTCACGAGAACGTGCTCGCGGTGCCGACGGCGGCGATTCGAACTGGCGGCCAGGGCGGATTTGGCGGTCAGCGCGGCCAAGACGGAGCAAGTGTTCAAGGTGGACGACCCGTCACGAATACGCAGGGGGCGCAAGGTGGACAACGTGTGCAGGGTACCTTCGTTCTGGTGCTCCGAAATGGTCAGCCTCAGCCGGTTCAAGTCACCGAAGGTCTGACGGTTGGTGACATGACGGAAGTCTCGGGCGATCTGCAAGAGGGCGATCAAGTGCTCGTCTTCACCGCAACGCGCACACAGGGCAACAATGCGGGTGGACCGCCTGGCGGCTTTTTCCCCGGCGGCGGACGGCCACCATTCGATTAGCCAAGGCGTTGATCGCGTGCTGTGCCGAGCAGCATAGCCCAGCCGCACTGTCACGCAAGAAGGAATGAACATGATTGAAATCGAGAATATTACCAAAGTGTATAAAATGGGCGAGACCGAAGTGCGCGCGCTCAATGGCGTGTCGTTACAGATTGACGATGGCGAATGGACAGCCATCACTGGACCATCGGGATCAGGCAAGAGCACGCTGATGGCGATTCTGGGTTGTTTGGATTCGCCGACGAGCGGGGTCTATCGCTTCGATGGAACCGATGTCGCCAAGATGCGCGACGATCAACTGGCCGCTGTGCGCAATAACAAGATCGGCTTTGTGTTTCAGCAATTTAACTTACTGGCGCGCACCAGTGCGCTGGAAAACGTGGAACTTCCGTTATTGTATTCCAGCAGTAACCATCGGCACGAGCGCGCGCAGGCGGCGCTGGAGGCGGTCGGTCTGGCCGATCGGATGAAGCATCATCCGAATGAGCTGTCGGGCGGTCAACAGCAGCGCGTGGCGATTGCGCGCGCGCTCGTGACTGAGCCAGCCATCATTCTCGCCGATGAGCCGACGGGCAACCTCGATTCGAAGACGGGCCGAGAGATCATGGAGTTGTTTGCGCGTCTGCATAACGAGCGCGGGATTACCGTGATCTTTGTGACGCACGATCCGACGATTGCCGCGAATGCGCAGCGGGTCGTTCACATCATGGACGGGGTGGTGGTATGAGACTCAATCTTGCACAAAACGTCCGCAGCGCCCTGCGCGCGCTCATGGCGAATAAACTACGCTCGGCCTTGACCATGCTGGGTATCGTGATCGGTGTCGCCGCAGTGGTCGCACTCGTCTCGATCGGAACCGGCGCGCAAGCGTCGATCACCAGCCGGATTGAAGGCATTGGCGCCAATCTCATCACCGTATTTTCCGGCACGCGCAATCAGATCGCGCCGTCCGGGGCGGGTGGCGGCGCAACGGCGCCCTTGACGTATGAGGAGGCGCTGCAGCTGCGCGGTTTGCCTGGCGTGGTCGCGGTCGGGCCGCAGGCTCAGTCGCGGCAGCCGATCAAGGTTGGAAAGAACCAGGAGAACGTGCAGGTGGTCGGCGTGGTGCCGGACTACACCGTCATCCATCCGGATCAACTTGATCATGGGCGCTTCATTTCAGCGAGCGATGTCAACAGCAAGGCGCGGGTCGCCGTGGTCGGGTCGCAGGTCGTCACTGATCTATTTGGCGGCCTGGATCCGGTCGGCAAACAGATCAAGATCAACAACATTCTGTTTCAAGTGATTGGTGTCATGAAGTCGCAAGGTTCAGGTGGGTTTGGTTTCAGCCGCGACACGACGACGTACGTGCCGATCACGACAGCGTTTGCGCGCCTGTCCAATGCGCGAGTCGGCGCGCAGAAAACCGTCGGGACCATCGAGGTTTCGGCGGCGGATTCCAACAGCATCAATCCGGCGATTGCGGCGATTACTGACAAGCTGCGCACCTTGCACAAGATCAAGCTCAGGCGCGGCAGATGACTTCACCGCTCAGTCCCAGGCCGATATCCTGGCAACGGCGACGCAAGTCACGGGCGTGCTAACGGTGTTCCTCGGCGCGATCGCGGGCATCTCGTTGGTCGTCGGCGGCATCGGGATCATGAACATCATGCTGGTGTCGGTGACGGAACGCACGCGCGAGATTGGTTTGCGCAAAGCGGTCGGCGCCCGCCGGAGTGACATCTTGTATCAATTCCTGGTGGAGACCATCACGCTTTCGATACTGGGCGGCAGCATTGGCATTCTGCTTGGTGCGGGGATCTCGGAACTCGTGAATGCCTCCGGCGCCATCGCGACTCAAGTTTCTGCCGAGTCGGTGGTTTTGGCCTTCGGCTTCTCGGCAGCGATCGGTATTTTCTTCGGGATTTACCCGGCCAATCGGGCGGCCGGGCTGAGGCCGATTGAAGCCTTGCATTACGAATAAAACAGGTCAGGGAAAAGGTAACCACGATGGGAACTCAGTCATCAAATGAACCGACAATAACTTCGGATGCTCCGGTTAACAAGGGCAGGACAGGCTGGTGGTTAGCCGTTGGCGTTGCTGCGGTCGTGGCCCTGGCCGTGCTGATCGGGGGAGCGCTCGTATCGGGCGTGCTGGCTACTTCCGGGCGGGGCGGCCTGTTGGATCGTCCTGAAGGTGAACGCCCGAATTTTCAAATCGTGCCAGCCGCGGAGCTGCCCGCGTCTGCGCCAAATGTGCGCGGCAGTGTGACTCAGCGCGCCGATAAGACGATCTCTGTTGTGGAGCGCGGGGGATTCGGCGGAACCAGTCAATCTCAGGGCAGCCCTGCGCCTCAAGTCGAAGTGATTGTGACCAAGGACACCGTCATCTACCACGACATCACGCGCGCGAATCTGAACGAAGGTGCGCCGAGCGGCGCGATTCAACAGAAGCTGGAAGCGGGTTCGCTGGACGGGATCAATGCGAACAGCCGCATAACGGCCTGGGGCGATCAAAGCGGTCAGCAACTCGCCGCCAGGGTCCTGGTCTACTCCGATCCGATTGCATTTCGACAGCCGTAGCGCCGGCAGGTTTCGGGCCGGCGTGCTGTGCTGCCAAACTTAAACCTCTGCCAGGAGATGCACCATGAAGAAGAAAGTTGTGCTGGGTGTGTTCGTCGGCCTCATCGTCGGCGGAATCTTGATTCAATTCCTGCCTTATGGGCATGAGCACACCAATCCGCCTGTTACGACTGAGCCACAATGGGACAGCCCCCAAACGCGCGACCTGGTCACACGCGCCTGCTACGACTGCCACAGCAATCAGACGACATGGCCGTGGTATTCCAACCTTGCGCCTGTTTCCTGGCTGATTCAGCATGATGTGGAGGAGGGCCGCTCGCGCTTGAATTTCACGGAATGGAATCGGCCGCAGCGTGAGACGGAGGATGCTGCTCGACAAGTGCAGCGGGGCGCCATGCCGCAATCGTATTATGTGATGCTGCATCCACCGGCGAATTTGACTCCCGCCGAGAAGCAAGCGCTGATCCAAGGGCTGCAGGCTTCACTCGGCGGCGGGGGATAAACCCAATGACGGTTAGGACCCGTCGATCAACAAATAACATCGAAAGGCAATATTGAAGGTGATACCAATGATGAAGGCTGAAAAACAGAGGAAAAGCATATTGACTCGTAGCGGAGTGTTAGGATTGATGCTGGTGGGTGTGATCCTGCTCGCCGCTTGTCAACCCGCGGCTCAGGCAGCCGATCAATCCGCGCCGGCCCAGGGATTCGGCGGCGGGAACGGGCAGCGGCCCAATTTTCAAATGACCCCGGCGCCTGAATTACCTTCTGCCACACCTGTCGCTCGGGGCACGCTGACCAAGATCGACGGCAACACCTTGACCATGCAGGAAGGCGGCTTCAATTTCGGCCAGGGTAACGGTGGTACGCCCCGTCCTCGACCGACTTCCGACGGCACGCCACATCCGCGCCCGACACCGGCCACCGCCCGAACCGTTCAAGTCATCGTAAACGGAGACACCCAATACTACCAGGATGTGACGTTTGCCAATCTCAACGGACAACCGCCGAGTGGCGCCATTCAGCAGAAAGTCGAGAAGGGCAGTCAGGCCGCGTTAAGTGACAACGAACGCGTTACGGTGTGGGGCGATCAGCATGGTGATCTGATCACGGCCAAGGTGATTGTCTACACTCAATTCCGAGGAGGTGGTCAACCGCAGCAACAGCAGCCGCAAGGTTAAGCTTGGGAAAGCAAACGAAGTCTGGAACATCCAACGTCTTGATCTGCATAGCAGATTTGTAGCTGGCAAGCCTCTGGCTCACAGATCAGATACAAATCTCAGTAGATCACAAGTTGAAGAGTAAGCCTCTCCGAATGCGCTCGCAACGACACCAGGTCACGACTCACTCGAGCAAAATTGCGATCTACCGAGTGCCAAGGAGAATATCATGAAACCTCAAAGTTCGTCAATAGCTGTATGGAAAACGCTAGTCGTGGCTGTCGCCGTGGTAGCGTTGGCAGGTTTGGCCGGGAGCGCTCAAGCGGCTGCCGCGCCCAACCAGATTAGTGTTCACAACCAGGACCTTAACAGTGGCGTCATCGTGATCGATTCGGTTACAGCCGCTCACGATGGCTGGATCGTCGTGTACAAGAATCCCAACTTCACTACGGGTGAGATTGTGGGCTATGCGCCGGTGCATCAGGGCACCAATCCGAACGTCAAAGTGACCCTCGACACCGCTAAAGTTGGCGACCTGCCCACGCTGTGGGCGCGATTACACGTGGACAATGACGTGGCGGGGCTCTTCGAATGGGGACTTCGCAACTTGCCTTACAACGATCCGCCTGTCGTTCAGAATGGCCAGTTTGTCGTGGCCGGATTTGGAACGGCGGCAGATGAAGGACAGGCTGCTACTGCTCCCGCGGTTGCCCCAGTCGTGTCTGCACCTGTGACCCCTCTCGCAACCAAGGCTCCTGTCGTCGCTAAACCCGTGGCGAGCACCGGTCCGATCGTCGTGAAGAATCAAGATCTCAACACAGGTGTGATCGTCCTTGATTCGGTGACCGCGCCGCAGGACGGCTGGGTGGTGGTCTACAAGAATCCTGACCTCGCCACCGGAGAGATCGTCGGTTATGCGCCCGTGCAGAAAGGGGTAATACCGACGTCAAAGTCACCATCGACACCGCTAAGATCGGAGAGTTGCCCACGTTGTGGGCGGTGCTTCACGCCGATAACGATCTCAAAGGTGTCTTTGAGTGGGGCTGGAAGGGTCAGCCGTACAATGATCCGCCCATGGCCGTGAACGGCCGTGAAATCGCAGCTGCATTTGGGACCGCGGCCGATCAATAGCGCTGTCTTATTGGCTGGGCCTTGCTTAGACTGAAAAAGCCAAGGGGCAGACTCAGTTGACAATAGCGCCTGATCCGGGTAACCAATATATAACAGACTCATCTGTGAGTCAGAGACTTGCCAGCTACATTTTGGTTTGGATAAAAGCAAAATCACGAGGGGCAGCCCGGCAGAGCATGTGGTGTGCCCCTCGCGGGTATGATCGAAAAACGTGAGTAGCCCGGCCCAATGGATACGGAGAGAACCTTCATATGGGACGTTTGAACAAGAAAATTGATCGCGATAGAATCTTTGGCCCAGCATGTGGGATCGATGAATGTCGATTTCTCATGAGCCGTTTGCACCTCACTCCGCCAGAAACGATTGTGCCGCTCAAGACGGCCACCCGCTTGCTGCGCATTGCCGTGACATTGCGCATTATGCCTGTGGTGCTGGCCGTAATCATTCTGTTGGTCAGTCTGGGTACCCAAGCGCTGGATACGATCCTGTTCGTGACATGGCCGTCACTGGCTTTGTGGGTGTTTATCATGTTGCCCGGACTGGAACGCCGGCTGGGACGCTATTACCTGCCGTTGAGTCTGGCGTTGACGATCGTGGCGCAGACCCTCGAATCGGCCTTGACGGCCTGGGTCCTGCCGCCCGTGCGTTTTGTGGCCGGTCGCGAGTTGTCGCGGACTGGTATTCCGGTGGAAGTGCGCACGGTTGAGCCGTTGTTTCTGCTGCTGGTCGCAGTAATTATCGGGGCGTGGGCTTATGGCAAACGCGGCGCCTGGATAACGGCGGGGTTTGCTTCGGCCATGCTGTTGTTCACCACTTTTCTCGATTCATATACGGGGCGCATACTGTTTGCCAGCGATCGCGGCGAAGGGGTGCTGCGCCTGAGCCCGTTAGCCATCATTCTGCCAGTACTGGCGCTGCGTGTGCCGTTGTTGATCGTCGTGGGATATATCGTCGGGGTCCTGGCTGAACAGGAACGGAAAGGCACGCTGGAATTGAGCGCGGCGAACGTGAAGTTGCGTGAGCAAGCGCTGGCCACCGAGCAGTTGGCTACTGCGCGTGAACGCAACCGGCTGGCGCGTGATCTGCACGATACGTTGGCCCATGCCCTGGCCGGTTTGGTGGTCCAGCTACAGGCAATCGAAACTCTGCTGAAGGCGGAACCCGAGGCTGCCCGATCGGAATTAGCCAAAGCCCGGCAGATCGCGCAGGAAGGCTTGCAGGAAACGCGCCAGGCGATTCAGGATTTGCGCGTTAACCCGATCGAGGATCTCGGCCTGGCGCGCGCGCTGGAACGAGCCGCGATCGATTTCGGTGATCGGGCCGGAGTGCAAGTCGATCTGCATATCGGCGATCCGCAGGCGGCTATTTCAAACGATATCGCGGCGCAGATTCTCTTCATTGCCATGGAAGCGTTCAACAACATCGAACGGCATGCCGATGCCCGTGGTGTCGAAGTAACCCTGGCGCGCAACCACGGCCTGCTGCTGTTGAAGATCGGCGATGACGGGCGCGGCTTCGATCAATCGCAAGTGGATGAAGCGGAGCGCTTTGGCCTGCAGGGGATGTACGAGCGCGCGGAGATGATTGGCGCGCAGTTGAGTGTGGAGAGCAAGGTGGGGCAAGGCACGGTCGTGCAATTAACCATGAGCAATGAATAATGAGCAATGAACCATGTTCCTCGCCCTCGCAGGGAGAGGGTTGGGGTGAGGGCCGCCTTATGACCAACAAGATTCGAGTTCTACTCGCCGACGATCAAGATATCATTCGCACGGGCTTGACCATCATCCTGAATCATCAGCCTGATCTGGAGGTGATCGGTCAGGCCGCCGATGGAATCGAAGCGGTGGATATGGCCAGGCAGCTGCACCCCGATGTGATTCTGATGGATATCAAAATGCCTCGTTTGAACGGCATTCAGGCCACGCGGCAGATCATGGCAGAACTGCCCCGGACGCAGATCATTATCCTCACTACCTACGATACCGACGATTGGGTCTTTGACGGCATTCGCGCGGGGGCGGTGGGTTATCTGCTGAAAGATGCCTCCGGCGAAAATTTGGCCGAGGCGGTGCGGGGCGCGCTGCGGGGCGAATCGCAGGTGGATCCGACGGTTGCGCGCAAAGTGCTGCGCGAATTCCAACATCTGACGGCGGCTCATCGGCCGATTGCCGGGCCGCCCGTGCCGAGGCCGGCCGCCTCGACTGCGCCGGAAGACGAGCCGCTTGAGAAGCTCACCGATCGCGAAGAAGAGATTCTGAAGCTGCTGGCTGCTGGTTTGTCAAACAAGGAAATCGCGCAGAAGCTGTCGCTGAGCGAAGGCACCGTGAAGAATCACATCAGCGCGATCCTGGCGAAGCTGCACGCCAACGACCGCACGCAGGCCGTGCTGACGGCTTTGAAGCGGGGATTAGTAGACCTCAAATAGCAGGATTTATCTCTATGCGTATTGCTATCATCGCTTCAGGCAGTCGTGGGGATGTTGAGCCTTACATTGCCCTGGGCAAGGGCTTGCAACAAGCGGGTCACGTGGTGCGGTTCGTCGCACATGAAAACTTCGGAACGCTGGTGAAGGCGCATGGCGTCGAGTTCTGGCCGATTGAAGGGAACACGCAGGATGTGGCGCAAAGCCAGGAAATGCGCGATCTGCTGGACAAGGGCAACTTCCTCGCCATCTTGTCGAAGATGGGCAAGGAAGCGCAAGTCAATGCGCTCGCTTTTGCGCGGGGCGGGCTGGCCGCGTGTGACGGCGTGGAATTGATCATTGCCGGTCTCGGCGGCCTGTTCATCGGCATGGCGCTGGCCGAGAAATTGGACATTCAATTCATGCCGGCGCACTACGTCCCCTTCAGTCCCACGCGCGCTTATCCGAATGCGCTGTTCCCCCAGATGCCCGCGTTCCTCAACGGCGCGCTGAATCGCATGTCCTATCGGATGGCGCAGCAGATGATGTGGCAGGGCTTTCGATCAGCCGATACTGTGGCGCGACAGCAAGTGCTGGGCTTGCCCAAGGCGCCGTTCTGGGGGCCGTTTGGCAGTGACCGCGTTAAGCAAAATCCCATTCTCTACTGTTACAGCCCGGCAGTGCTGCCTCTACCGGCGGACTGGGATGAGCGGATGCACGTTACCGGTTACTGGTTCCTCGATCCGGTGGACGAGTGGACACCGCCGGCCGATCTGCTTGAATTTCTGCAAGCGGGTTCTCCGCCGATCTTCATCGGCTTCGGCAGCATGAGCCCGCGCAATCCCGAAGCCATAACACAGGTGATCATGCAGGCGCTGGCGCGCACGCAGCAGCGAGCCATTATATTGTCGGGCTGGGGCGGATTGCGCGCGGCCAATGTGCCGGACACGGTTTTTGTGCTGGATTCCATTCCCTTTTCCTGGCTTTTCCCGCGCGTCGCAGCTGTGGTTCATCATGGCGGCGCTGGGACAACGGCTGCTGGTCTCAGAGCAGGCGTGCCTTCCATTATTGTCCCGTTCTTTGCCGATCAGCCTTTTTGGGGCCAACGGGTAATGGATTTAGGGGTTGGGCCGGCGCCGATTCCACGGAAGAAGTTGACGGCGGAACGGCTGGCACAAGCAATTCAAACGGCCGTAACCGATCAAACGCTGCGTGAGCGCGCCGCGGAGCTGGGGGCGAAAATCCGGGCGGAAGACGGGATCGCGCGCGCAGTTGCCGTGGTGCAGCAGGTCGAGGAACAGGGAGTGGGCTGACCGGCGCATGCAGCCGCCATATTATTCGGCTACACCCTCCACCGACGGATGAAGACGCGCATCAGGGCGAGGGAAGATCGGCGCGAACATAGTTGATCTTTTGATAACCGGCTCCCCACGGCTCTCCCCGCTCGAATACGCCCAGCCCGCGTGTTTCGGCCAGCCGCAGATAGTCATAGGCCGCATCGCTCACGCCCCACTCCGCACGCAGCAGATCGCACAGCACACAGTCGATGGCAACCGGATCGCGGCTGAACAACAGGCTGTTCGGCGCTTGTTGCCCGAAGGTTTGCCACGGGAGCGGTTGGGCATGCACCGACGGCGCGCCAAACAGGGCATCGCCGATCGTGAGTACGGTTTTGCCCGCGATATTGGCATTGGCGTAAATGTCGACCACGGGCTGGCAAGCGGGATTGTAATAGGCCGTCGTGGGATCGATATACGAATGGGGGTTATCCTCAAGCGGCCCGCCGAGATCGTTGAGGCTGCCGAAGTGATTCTTGAAGCCCAGCGAGACCGGCGCCTGGACGTGTCTTTTGGCGATCGGCAGGTTGATCACGTAAGTCGCTTGTTGCAGAACATCGGTCAACCAGCGCTCCACCTGCGCGCCTGGCCAGGAAAAGAACACGCGCAGACTCGGACTTTGCAGTTTGAACGTGGCGCGCGCGTCGGCGCAGCCATCACTGTCGATGAATCGCGCTTGCGGGTATTGCCGCCGCCCGTAGAAACGCGACGGCATGGGACGCGACGCGTCGTACACCCACACATCCTCTTCACGCATACCCGCCTCGGTCAACGTGCCGATCAGCGCGTTGACCGGTTCGATCAGCGCATCGATTACGTTGTCACTGTCGCTGCATTCGGCATTGACCAGATTCACTTTGATCGCCAGGCGCTGGCCGGCCTGATAAGCCGGCAGCAACGCGTGCCACGCTTCAGACACCGAGGCGGTCTGGGTCAACAGCTGCAACCCCTGCCGCAGCATCGCGTCAACCACGGTTTGCTCGACGTGATCGCCATACCACCCGGAGGTGAAGTCCCACTGTGTGGCCTGCGGATGATGCACATGCACGACGCGTGGACGCTGGTCGGGTGCGGCGACAAAGGGCAGGTAGGCACGCGGGATCAGATCATCGGCGCGAGCCAGCGGCGTGGCGCGGCGGCGCTGAAACAGGGCCAGTAAGCCAGCGCCTGCGGCCGCAGCGGCAGTGATCAGGAAACGGCGGCGTGAAATCAATCGCGGCTTGGACATGAGCGGCCTCTCTTCTTATTATAAACCGCCTCGTCAAGAGGAAGATGTGCGGGGGATTTGGCATCACTTCGATTTCAGGAAGAGCTGACAGGGCTTCCGCAATCTCGATCGCTTTGACTTGATATGGCCCCATCTGATCGAGCCGCGTCTCCAACCCTTGTCTGGCAGACAGCACAAAGGGAAACATCCGCACCAGATTACCGCCCTGCCGGCGCTGCCAGATGCGCGCTTCGGCGATCACTTCCTCCGGCCCCAACAGCATCGCGCCGGTGATGCCGCCGAGGATCTTGTAGAACGAGACATACACCGTGTCAAAAAGTGCCGCTATGTCAGCATACGAGCGCTGATAGAATGGCTGGCATTCCCACAGGCTCGCGCCATCCAGATGCAGCACGATGTTGCGCTCACGGGCCCAATTCACAATCGCCGTCAATTCATCCCAGGCGGGCAGCTGCCCGCCGATCTCGCGCTGCGGCAGTTCGAGGAGCAGGGCGGCCAGCGGCTCTTTGACGTTGTTGAGATCATCGAGGGTCATCAAGTGATAAGGCGATCCAACCAGCACGCCGTGCACGCCGTGCAGCAGCTGGTAGCCCTTTTGCTCGTGGATTTCCAGATGGCAGGTGGGATGAAAAGCGACGTGCAGGCTATGAGAGCGATCCGCGTGGATGCGCAGCGCAATCTGCTGCGCCAGCGTGCCGCTGGGCATGAAGACGGCGGCCGGCTTACCCAGTAACGCTGCGACCTGCTGCTCAAAGTCATTGATGAGTTCGCCTTGACCATACATGTCGGGCAGCACGCCGGGATCGACTTGCGCGGCGAGATCGGCCAGCATGGCTTGCGCGGTGTGGCGGGTGCGGGGATGGCCGATCAGCCAGCGGGTGCATTCGAATGAGAGGCGGGTCTTCTCTTGAGGGTTCACGCCTGGCCTCCTCTGTTCAAGATCGTCGAAGCGAAGTCACTTCGTTCCTATTCCGGCTTCCTGTTCTCGACCGCAAAGAGATCGCGTTTGCGTATCCTGCCTGTGATCATCCGCGTCATCATCCGGGTCGTGCTCACATGGCGCAGCGACGCGCCGTTTCGATCATTCGCCAGGATTTGTTCCGCTAGATGCGCCGCCACATTCTCCACGCGGTCGCCCAGCAAATTGAAGACCCGCTTAGCCTTCTCAAAGTCTTCCGGCCGATCCCGGTATTGGTCCACAACGAGATCGGTGATGACCATGCCGGGGCTCAACGAGCCAATCTTGACCGGCTGGCCACCCAATTCCTTCGCCAGCGCTGTGGTGAAGTAATTGACGGCGCGTTTGGTGCTGCCATAGATGCTCATGCCGTTGCGCAGCATGCCCGTGCTGCCAAAGCCGTACATATTGTAGACAAAACCGCTGCCCTGCGCCAGCATCCCGTTGATGGCCACCCGGCAGCCGTACATCAGGCCGATGAGATTGACGTCCACCGTCTTGTCGATCGCCGCTTTGGGCAGCGTCCAGAATTCCAGGTCGGGATGAGCGACGCCCGCGTTGTTGATCCAGATGTCGATCGAGCCGAAGCGCGATCGGGCGCTGTCCCACAATTGCTGCACGTGATCGTACTGCGTCATGTCGCCGGGTTGACCCCATACCCGGCCGGTCGGGCAGCGGCCCTCCAAATCTTCGACGGCCTGATCGACTGCGCCCTGCGATCGTCCATTGACCACGACATGGCAATCGCGCTTCAGAAATTCGGCGGCCAGCCCCAGACCGATGCCGCGGGTGCTGCCGGTGATCACAATCGTCTTCACTTGCTACTCTCCGGTTAAGCGTATTGGATGCCGAGGAAACGCGCCGTGATGCTGTGCCGCCAGAAGAAACGCACGGCAAACATCCAAATGACGGTGGCGCCGCAGGTCACTGCCCATTCGAACAGGGTTAATTCGGACAGCGCGAATAGATTGCGCAGGGCCGGCACGGCCGAGACGACGAAGAAAACGACGATGAGCAGCACGGCGGTGATGGCGGGCCGCCAGTCCCCGCTCAACTCGTCGCCGCCGGTCCACCACTTCGTCGGCGGCTCGACGAAGATCACGAGCAGCAGGCCGGCCAGGGCCAGGAACGAAGCCAGGGCGGTCTGCGCGACGGGCCGCACGGCCTCAATCAGCAACGTGCTCTGCCGCAGCGTGACTTCAGGCCCTAGCATGTTGGACAGCCCGGTGGGGATCCACAGTACGATGTAGAACAACAGCACGCCTATGATGCTGGTCAACAAAACGGGCGTGACGACAAAATGCGCCAGGCGCTGCGCCAGCGTGCCGCGCTTACGCGGGCCGGGTCTGGCCCACAGGGCCAACAGCACCGCTGGAATCCCGACGGAAAACAGCGTGACGATCGAACCATTGCGCAGGGCCAGGGGAAATTCGCTAACCACTAACGACGAGATGATCAGCAAGGCCATCGACAAGACACGCGTGAGGAAGAGCCGCAAAATGTCTTGCATGCCATTCACGATGCGCTGACCCTCGCTGACGGCGGGCGCGAGCGCGGCGAACGAATCCTTCATCAGGATGATGTCGGCGACGGCGCGCGTGGCCTGTGTGCCGCTTTCCATGGAGATGCCCAGGTTCGATTTCTTCAGCGACAACACATCGTTCACGCCGTCGCCGATCATGGCCACGTAGTTGCCCTGTTTGCGCAGCGCCTCGACCAGCTTCTCCTTCTGCTGCGGCGTGATGCGCCCGAAGATGGTAGCCAGCTGCGCCGCTTCGGCGAACTGCGCGTCATTCATTTCGTCCAGTTCCAACCCCGACACCAGCATGATGTTATCCGGCAAGCCCGCTTGCTTTGCCAGAGCGGCGACGGTTTCAGGATTGTCACCCGAGATGATCTTGGGCCGCACTCCGGCGGCGCTAAAGCGCTGCAGCGTCTCTTCCGCCTCGGCGCGGAGTTCATCGCTGAGGCTGATCAAGCCGATCGGCTGCATGGTTTCCGGCAGGCGCGAATCATCGCCTTGATCGTGTAGTAATGTCGGATCGGGATGATGCGCGATCAGCAGCACGCGCAGACCCTGATCGGTGAGCTGCGCCGACTGGGTTTTGATCTGCTGCCACACCGCCGCCTGGTCCTGACCCGCTTCACCCAGATAAGGCCGCAGCATCTCCGGCGCGCCCATCGCGTAAATGCCGCCGTCGAGGGCCACGGCGCTCCATTTGCGCCTCGAAGAAAATGGTACGTCCGCCACAAGCGATTGGGTCTCGGCGGGATACGCTTGCTTGATCGCTTCGCTGGTCTTGTTGAGCGTCTTGGCGCTGGCAACCATCGTGCCGAGGATGTGCTGGAGTTCGCCCTCGCTGATGCCGATCGGATGAACGGCATTCATCTGCAAGCGATTGGCCGTGAGCGTGCCCGTCTTGTCGAGACACAGGACGGTGACGTTGCTCAACGACTCGATCGCGTTACTCTGCTGCACGAGCGCGCCGTACTTGATGATGCGCACCGCGCCCAGCGCATAAGCCAGCGTGATCGAGAGAAAGAGGCCGTTGGGCACCAGCCCGACGACGAGTGTGGCGCTCGCGACGGTTTCGCCCGGACTGGCGCGCACGACCACGGCATGGATAACGAGCAGAAACTCGATGTAGATGACGATCGCCAGCATGATGCGCACGACGAGGTAGATTTCGTTTTGCAGCGGCGTCAGCACGCGGCGAAACGCGCGCGCCCCGGCGGTGATCTGATTGGACAGGCTTTGCTCGCCGACTTTTTCCGCCACGTAGCGCGTGCTGCCATTCACGCAGAAACTGCCGGAATAGACGGGCTCGCCTGCCTGCTTGGGCACGAGATTGGATTCGCCCGTCAACTGCGATTCGTCCACCTGCATCTGCCCGTCGCCGATGACGCGCCCATCCAGCACGATCTGATCGCCCGGCCCGACCTGCAGCACATCGCCCACCACCAGCTCTTCCGGCGGCACGTTGCGTGGCAGGCCATCACGCACAACTTGCGCGGTGGGCCGTGTCAGCAGGGCAATCCGATCGAGGGTGCGTTTGGCGCGGATTTCTTGCACGACACTGACCAGCACATTGGCTGAAATCACGCCTAACGAAACGAGCGCGTCGGCGGGACGGCCCGCGATAACCAACGCCACCCCCAGCAAAAAAATGACCGTATTAATGAAGGTGAAGATGTTCTCGCGGACGATCTGGACATAGGTGCGGCCGGTAGGCGGCGGGACTTTGTTGTCCAGCCCTTGCGCGCGGCGCTGCATGACTTCAGCTTCAGTGAGACCGCTCAGAGGCGTGTCGATCGATTCAGTGGGGCTGGCTGCCATAATCCGTCCTTGGCTGGATGTGCACTGCGCGGGCCGAATTGTACCTTATTTTGCGTCTGAGATACAACGTGTGCTATCATCAGATGCAATAAAAAGAGTTCATGGAGTAAATCGCTGCGGCGATACAAGTATGACTAGTAAGAAATCCGACTATAATCTCCCCTGGGCAGCGGGCCACAACACGCCTGGGGTGAAACCGCATGAAACCGCACAAGTATATTGTCCGACTGGGCAGCAAAGAGAAACAGAGTTTGCGTCAGATCGTCGGCAGCGGGAAGAGCGAAGACCGCTGGTGGAACGAGCCCGAATTCTGTTATGGGCGCATGAGGGCGTGACGATCGCTGAGACGGCGCGGCGGTTGGGCTGTCATCGTGAAAAAGTAATTTTCTGGCGTCAACGCTACCTGGAGCGTCGGCGGGAAGGGTTTCCAGACTGTCTGCAAGACTTACCGCGCTCGGGCCGCCCGCGCGTGTTTTCCCCCTGAGCAGCGGGAAGCGGTGGTCTTGCTGACTTTGGAACAGCATCAAGCGGCTCAGGCGAATCAAGCGCGGCCACGGGACTGGCGTGGGGTGCTGGTCTGTACCAGCCGAGATGTGGCGGCCAGCCTGAGTCAGCGGCCGGATGGCGTGAGTCTGTCGGCGAGCACGGTGCTGCGTATTTGGCGTCAGATGGACTTGAAACCCTGGCGGTGGCACTACTGGCTGACGCCGACGGACCCGGAGTTTGCCGCCAAAAGCCGCGCGATTTGTCGCTTGTATCATCATCCGCCGCAGGATGGGACGTTGTTGTGCTTTGATGAAAAGCCGGGCATTCACATTCGCGAGCGCAAGTATCCCGGCTGGCCGTTGGCGCCCGGTCAGATCGCGCTGCATGAACACGAGTATATCCGCCACGGCACGCTCGATCTGCTGGCCGCGTTTGATGTCAGCACCGGCTGGGTGTTCGGCCGCTGCTATCATCGCCATCGGGCGGTGGAAGTGGTCTACTTTCTGGATAGTCTGCATCGCGCTCTGCCGGTGGAAGCTTACGGCGTCTTACATCTGATCAGTGACAATGCCAAGTCCCGAACCGCGCCCGAAACCACCGAGTGGATGGACGCGCATCCGGGTCGGGTCGTCTGGCATTTCTTACCCAAGCATGGTTCCTGGCTGAATCAGATCGAAATCTGGTTCAGCGTCTTGCAGCGCAAGTGTTTGGCCAGTGGAGCGTGGCACGACTTCGATGAACTCAAGCGGCACCTCTTGGCCTACATCACCATGTATAACCGACGGTGGGCGCATCCGTATCAATGGACCTACAAGGGTCTGCCGCTGGTGGCTTGAGCATCATCGGATAATTTATGAAACACGTACTAGAGGGACCGAGTATGTCACACGTCGAGGTGTATCTTCATCCTGAGACCTGCCTCACCTCACGGCCGATCGAGCAGATTCGCTTTATCGGACGCTCGTTGCCGCATTTTGCGCAGGTGCGTGAAGCACTGGCCCGGCGGTTAGCCGATTATCCGCCGCTGCCGCTCTGGAAGGCAGACATTGCCGAGTTTCAGTGCGTGCACACGATCGAGTACCTCGCTGCAATCCAACATGTGGCGGCCGATGAGCGAGTGAGCGAACGTCCGCGGTTGAGCATCGAATGCACCGGTTACGAATATTGTGTGCCGGGCTATCAGTATGGCCTGGGCGGGATGCTGGTCGCGATCGATCGGATGAAAGCCGGTATGCTGGATCGCGCTTACTGCTTTTCTCTGGGCGGACATCACGCCCACGCCGATTGGGGACATGGCTACTGCCTGCTCAATCCGCAGGCCGCCGCTGTACGGTACGCGCAGCAGCAGGGCTTCACCCGAGTGCTCGTGGTCGATTGGGACATTCATCACGGCGATGGCACACAAGCGATCTTTGCCAACGACCCCAGCGTGTACTGCCTCAGCATCCACAGCCTGGCCGATCTGTACATGGCGACGCAGCGGGTAATGAAGGCCGGCACGACGACGGCGGCCAGGGTGGTGGGGCATTGCAATATTCCGCTGCTCAGTGAGATCTACACGGATGAGATGGCGGGGCAGTTGGGTCTCAGCGGCAAATGGTATCGGGCAGCCGAAAGCCTGGCCGCGTTTCAGGCGGCGTTGGACAACCTGCCATGGACGCCCGATCTGATCTGCCTGTTCTCCGGCTATGATTCCCATCGCGACGATTGCGGCGCCGGCATCACCAACTGGACAAACGATGACTTCGGCTGGTTGACGCGGCGCGTGTTGAAACTGGCGCAGCGCTCGAATGGCCTGGTGCTGTCTGTCCACGGTGGAGGCTATCAATTGCCCGTCACGGTATCTGCGGCAGTGGAACATGTGCGAACGCTGGCAAGTGACTAAGAAAAAACCGCCGTCTTCTTTAGAGCAGATTCCGCTTTGGTTTACGCCGCCCTGGATCGAGCCTTGCCCGTACCCGCCGCTTTGCGGCGGCGGGCCGCTGGGCGTAGACGGATCCGGCTGAAGCCTCGAATCCGGAGCGTATATCAATTCGGAAATTGCTCAGATCGGCGGTTCAACCGCCAACTTGCCCGTGTCTCTGCGCTGTTCAGCAGAGCGGGCCGCTTGGCGCCAACCTCTACTTGACCTGCGCCAGCCACCCCGCGTACTGCGGCGCCATCCCGTGAATTGCTGCCTGATACGCCTGCTGAATCCGGCGCGTCACCGGCCCCATCTTGCCGGAACCGATCACGCGAAAATCGATCTCGCGCAGGGCGATACACTCGGCTGCCGTGCCGCAGACAAACACCTCGTCGGCAATGTACAGCTGATCGCGGCTGATCATCTGCTCGCTCAGCTCGAAGCCCAGATCACGCGCGATGGTGATCAATGAGTCACGCGTGATGCCTTCCAGGATCGTCGTCGTTGGCGGCGTGAAGATCTTGCCGTGGCGCACGAGGAAAATATTCTCGCCCGTGCATTCGGCCACGTAGCCCTGCGGATCGAGCATGATGGCCTCGTCGAAGCCCAGCCGCACCGATTCGGTCTTGGCCAGCGCCGAGTTGGCGTAGTTGCCCGAAATCTTCGCCTTGGTCATCATCACGTTGATGTGATGGCGCGTGTACGACGAGATGTTGGCGCGGATGCCATTCTCGATCGCGGCCTCGCCCAGATACGCGCCCCACGCCCATGCCGCGATGCCCAGATGCGGCTGGCCCCCATCGACGTTGATATTCCAGCCGCCATCGGCCAGCCAGATTACCGGGCGGATGTAGCATTCCTCGAACTCGTTAGCGGCGACAGTCTGCTTGATCGCATCGGCCACGTCTTCCGCCGTCCACGGCAGATCGCGCATGCCCAGCACGTGCGCGGAATCGATCAACCGTTGGGCGTGTTCCTGCAAGCGAAACACGGCTGGCCCTCTGTCGGTACTGTAACAACGAATGCCTTCGAAAACCGCCAGGCCGTAGTGCAGGCCCACGTTCAGGAAGTGAACCGTCGCCTTCTCAAACTCCACCAACTTGCCGTCCATCCAGATATAACGGCTTTCCATGCCCATCTCAAAACTCCTTCATGAGACACGGACTTGCACCGCATGCGCAGGTGAACACGGATGATCTTTATCTTATCCGTGTCAATCCGTGTTCATCCGTGTCCAAAATTCATGTCCCGTGAATAAGACCCCAAAACCCGCAAGGTCGTCGCGTATTCACTCAAGTGATCGAGCGCGCGGCGTGCCGTCTCACCCGAGACGCTGCCGGCGAAGTCCAGATAAAACAAATAGTCCCAGGGTGAGCCCGCCAGCGGCCTCGATTCGATCTTGGTGAGGTCAAGATCGCGCAGGGCGAAGACGCTCAGCGCTTTAAACAGCGCGCCGGGCTGATTTTTCAGCGTGAACACGATCGACGTTTTGGCGGGACCTTGCGGCACGATTGGCTCGCGCGCCAGCACGACAAAGCGCGTGTAGTTTGCCTCGTCGTCCTCAAGGCCTTCCTGCAAAATCTGCATCTCGTACACTTCCGCCGCGCGCCGCGAAGCGATGGCCGCGTGATCGCGCCGCCCGCTGGCTTTCAGCATCTTCACCGCGCCCGCCGTGTCGTACACCACTTCGCGCTGAAGGCCCAGACGGGTGAGCTGCTGCTCGCATTGCGCCAGCGCTTGCGGATGCGACATGGCCAGCGTGATGTCGCCGAGCTGCACGCCCGGAAACCCGATGAGACAATGCCGCACCCGCTGGATCTTCTCGCCCACCAGATGCAGTTGATGCCGCATGAACAGATCGTAGTTGCGGTGAATGCTGCCGCCGAGCGAGTTCTCCACCGGCACGATGCCGCGCTCCACCGCGCCGCTCTCGACTTTCTCAAAGACTTCGTCGAAAGACGGGCAGGGCACCGGCTCGATCGAGTTCCCGAAATATTCCAGCGCTGCGGCCTCGGAATAAGCGCCGCATTCACCTTGAAAAGCGACTTGCATCATGATCACGGTAGACTGCGCCTCCCCTTGCGCGGTAATACGTCAACACGTGCCCTGGGCACGCCGGTCTACGCGATTCGTCTGCAATAATCTCCTCTGTCATCTGTGTGGTCTTGAGCGATCCGCCCAGATCGACCGTGCGGCAGCCATCCGCGATCGCCGCATCGACGGCCTGCTCGATCGCTCGCGCCGCCTCTTCCAGCTTCAACGAATAACGCAGCAGCAGGGCTGCCGAGAGGATCGTGCCGACGGGGTTGGCAATGCCCTGGCCCGCAATATCCGGCGCAGAGCCGTGAATCGGCTCATATAACCCCGGCCCCTGACTGCCCAACGAAGCCGACGGCAGCAGGCCCATCGATCCGGCCAGCACCGAGGCTTCATCGGTGAGGATGTCGCCGAACATATTCTCGGTGACGAGCACATCGAACGAACCGGGATTCGTCACCAGCCGCATCGCCGCCGTATCGACCAGCAGGTGTTCCAGCGCGAAATCGCCGTGCTCTTGGCCGAGGCGCGTCGCCACCTGCCGCCACAACCGCGACGATTCCAGCACGTTGGCCTTGTCTACCGAGGTAACTTTCTTGCGCCGCGTCGCGGCCAATTGAAATGCCAACTCGACGACGCGCTGCACTTCGTAGTCGTGATATTCCAGCGTGTCGATCGCCGTGTCGTGGCCGTCGACCACGGCGCGCTGCTTCGCGCCAAAGTACAGCCCGCCGGTCAGCTCGCGCACCACGATGATGTCCACGCCCTGCAGTTTCTCCGGCTTTAACGGCGACGCGTCGATTAACGCCGGATGCACTTTCACCGGGCGCAAATTCGCAAACACCTGCAAGCCTTTGCGCAGCGCCAGCAGGCCGCGTTCGGGGCGATCCTTCGCCGCGGGGTCATCCCATTGGGGGCCGCCCACTGCGCCGAGCAGCACCGCCTCCGACTGCTGGCACGCCTTCAGCGTTTCGTCGGTCAATGACGATCCATACGCGTCGATCGAGCAGCCGCCCATGAGATGTGTTTCGTATTCAAACGTCTGGCCGTACTTCTGCGCGATCGCCTGCAGCACGCGCACGCCCTCACCAACCACCTCGGGACCGATGCCGTCGCCGGGAAGAAGAACGATTTTAGCATTCACGGTTCACTCCGAAATCTGACAAGAGGATAAAGAAGAAGGGAGGACACGAAGAAGGGAAGATGCTTCTTGTCTTCGTGTCCTCTTGTCCTCTTGCCATGAAAGATCAAATGCATCGGCGCATTCAACCGGCCACCGTCAACCCATACTCGATTGAATCCACCAGCGCTCGCCAACTCGCTTCGATGATATTGCCGCTCGCGCCGACCGTGCTCCAGCGTTTGGTGCCGTTCTGCGTATCGATCAATACCCGGGTCACGGCTTCGGTGCCGTTGTTGCCGTCGAGGATGCGCACTTTGTAATCGGCCAGCTGAAAGGCTTCGATCTGCGGGTAATGGGTGCGGAGCGCTTTGCGCAGGGCGAGGTCCAGGGCATTGACTGGCCCGTTGCCTTCAGCCGCGGTGTGCAGCACTTCGCCATTGACGCGCACCTTCACCATCGCTTCGGCGAAGATGCCGCGCCCCGAGCGATGTTCGACATTGCACAGAAAATCGATCAATTCGAACGGCGCTTTGTAATCGACACTCTGGCGCTTCATCAACATCGCCACCGATGCTTCGGCCGCTTCAAATGAAAAGCCGCGCGCTTCCAGGACCTTGATCTCATTCAAAACATCGGCCACGCCCGCGCCTTCCACGTCCAGACCGAGTTCTTCGGCTTTGCTCAACAGGTTGCCGCGTCCCGAAAGTTCACTGACGACCACGCGCATCTCATTGCCTACCAGCGTCGGCTCGATGTGCTGATACGAAGCGACGTTGCGCCGCATCGCCGCGACGTGAATGCCGCCCTTGTGCGCAAACGCCGATTTGCCGACATAGGCCAGATGATCATCGGGCGCGAGGTTTGCCACTTCGGCCACGAAGTGCGCCACGTCGGACAACATCCGCAGGTGATTTTCCGGCAGGCAGCGCAGATTCATCTTCAATTCAAGATCGGCCATGATCGAATTAAGATTCGCGTTGCCGCAGCGTTCGCCGTAACCGTTGATGGTGCCCTGCACTTGAATCGCGCCTTCACGGATGGCCGCCAGCGAATTCGATACCGCGCATTCGCCGTCGTTGTGGGTGTGAATGCCGATCGGGTGGTTGAGGGCCGCCTTGATCGATCGCACGATCTCGCTGAGATCCCACGGCAGCGTGCCGCCGTTGGTATCGCACAACACGACCGTTTCCGCGCCGCCCCGCGCGGCCGCTTTCAGTGTTTCGAGCGCATATACCGGATCGGCTTTGTAGCCGTCGAAGAAGTGTTCCGCATCATAGATCACGCGGCGACCCTGGGCGCGCAGATAGGCGAGGCTCTGCTCGATAATGCGCAGATTTTCTTCGAGCGTGGTGCGCAGCACCTCGGTGACGTGCAGCGTCCACGTCTTGCCCACGACGGTACACACCGGCGTCTGCGCATCCAGCAGCGCTTTGATGTTCGCATCATCTTCCGGGCTGCCGCCCACGCGACAAGTCGATCCGAACGCCGCGATCTTCGCGTGCTGCCATTGCATCTCTTTGGCGCGCTCGAAGAATTCGGCGTCCTTCGGATTTGAGCCGGGCCAGCCGCCTTCGATGAAGGCCACGCCCAGCTCGTCGAGCCTCTGCGCGATGCGCAGCTTGTCTGTGCAGGATAGCGAGATGCCTTCGCGTTGAGTTCCGTCGCGCAGTGTCGTATCGTAAATCTGGATCATGATCTCCTCCGGAGAATTCATCTTCACCCTGCGCCAGCATCCCGCCTGGCGCGCCGCCGCTTCGCGGACACGGCGTGAACGGAAGCAGCGAGCGCGTTCTCACCTGCACTGCACCTGCGGTGCGAGCAGGTGCAAGTGTCGACTGCACTTCGTTCCGCTCACGAGCAGTGTGCGCTCGCTCTGTAGTCGAACGCTGACGCGTGCGATTTTGCGTAAGGTGAGTTCATAAGTTAAGAAGGAACCCGGAGTCCACGAGTTCCTTCTGCTCATGAAGTTCTCCGAGGCCCTGTTTTTTAGCGAATAATGGCGATCCCGTGCTGCCCTTCGTAAACGACAATCTGATCGGAGAACGATTGAATGTAGCCCAACTCGTCCACGCCGTTGAGCAGGCACGTCTTGGAGAAACCGTCGATGGGGAACGACACGGCTTGCCCGCCGGGCAGGGCGACCGTCTGCGAAGCGAGATCGATCGTGACTTCGGCGTTGGGCGCTTCTTGAATGAGGTCCAGCAAAGACCGCTGGGTCTCCGCATCGACGATGACGGGCAGCAGGCCGTTCTTCAGCGAATTGTTGCGGAAGATGTCGGCGAACGACGTGCTGATCACCGCGCGGAAGCCGTAGCCCAGCAGCGCCCACGGCGCGTGCTCGCGCGACGAGCCGCAGCCAAAGTTGTCGCCGGCGAGCAAGATCGCCGCGCCCTGTGACTGCGGCTGATTCAATACAAAGTCGGACTTGGGCGATCCATCGGCGTTGTAGCGCCAATCGGCAAACAGGGCCGCGCCGAGTCCGGTCTTGTCGGTCACCTTCAAGTACCGCGCCGGGATGATCTGATCGGTGTCCACGTTGCTGACGGGCAGTGCGACCAGGCGAGAAGTGAGTGTCGTGAATTGAGCCATGGAATCATTGATGATGGTAAATTGGTCGTTGGTTAAACTGGTGATTAGCAAGCGCCTTGCGCTGCACTTCGCGCAGTGCGGTGCAAGTGTCATCCAGCAGCATAAAGTCCGAACGTCCGTTACCTTTCCGGTCAAGGCGGTTGCGGCTGCGGTCAACGGTGATGCTAAGAACGTGCGCCCGCCTTTGCCCTGACGGCCTTCGAAGTTGCGATTGCTCGTCGAGATGGCATACTGCCCCGGCTCGAGTTGATCGCCGTTCATGGCGATGCACATGCTGCAGCCTGCTTCGCGCCATTCGGCTCCGGCCGACTTGAAGACTCGATCGAGCCCCTCCGCCTCCGCTTGTTTCTTCACTTCCTGCGAGCCAGGCACGACGAGCACGCGCACGCTTGCGGCGACCTGGCGATCTTTCAGCAGCGAGGCCGCCAGCCGCAGATCGGAAAGGCGCGAATTGGTGCACGAGCCGATGAAGACGACATCGACTTTGTGGCCGAGCAGCGTTTCGCCGGGGCGCAGATCCATGTAGCGCAGCGCCTTGTCGAGCGTGGCCTTTTGATCGGGATTGGATAGCCGATCGGGGTCAGGAATGCGATCGGTGATGCCCATGCCCATGCCGGGATTGGTGCCGTAAGTGATCATCGGTTCCAGTTTCGATGCGTCCAGCACGAGGCCGTTATCATAGGCCGCGCCGTCATCGGTTTTCAGCGTGCGCCACTTCGCCACGGCCTGATCCCAGGCCGCGCCTTGCGGCGCGAACTCGCGCCCCGCCAGGTAATTGAACGTGGCGTCGTCGGGCGCGACCAGGCCCGCGCGCGCGCCGCCTTCGATCGACATGTTGCAGATCGTCATGCGCTGCTCCATAGTGAGCGATCGAATCGCGGCGCCGGTGTATTCAAAGACGTACCCGGTGCCGCCGCCGACGCCGTTCTTGGCAATCACGGCGAGAATGATGTCTTTGGCGGAGACGCCGGGGCTGAGCTGTCCGTCGACGCGAACTTCAAACGTTTTCGGTTCGCGCTGCAAGAGGCATTGCGTGGCGAGAACATGTTCCACTTCACTGGTGCCGATGCCGAAAGCCAGCGCGCCGAAGGCGCCGTGCGTGGCCGTGTGGCTGTCGCCGCACACGATCGTCATGCCGGGCTGAGTCACGCCCAGCTCCGGCCCGATGACGTGGACGATGCCTTGATGTGGACTGCCCAGACCGTACAGATGAATGCCAAAGTCGGCGCAGTTTGCCTCGAAGATCTCGATCTGCTTGCGGCCCAGCTCGTCGGCAAAGTTAAGGCGCGAGAATTGATTCCCCTCGAGGGCGATGGTGGGGATCGAATGGTCGATGGTGCCGACGGTGCGATTCGGGACGGCGGACCTTCAGGCCGCGCGCGCGCAATCCGGCGAAGGCCTGCGGCGAAGTCACTTCGTGAACGAGGTGCAGATCGATGTAAAGGACGGCGGGTGAATGGGGCTCCTGGACGACGACGTGCTCGTCCCAGATTTTCTGGAAAAGTGTGCTTGGTGTGTCATGAGTTCATTTGATTGATAATGGCGACAGGCAACATAAAAGCGCTACATGCGCCAGACGTGCCACAGACGGCTAATCTGCCCGGCGCTGCCAGTGCTTTTCGTGTCCCCGCTGGTCTATCTCGTCATTGCGGCATTCTGGCGGAACGTAGCGGAGTCGAAGAATGCGAAGCAATCCCAGCAACGATTAGGAGATTGCTTTGCCGCATCCTTCGACTACAGCCCGCCAAAAACGCGGGCTTCTGCTCAGGACGCGTCTCGCAATGACGGCTTTACGCCGCTTGAGCGTCCTGCTTATCCGTCTTCTTGGCCGACTTGGCCGGTTCATCCGTATAGCCATACTGCGACAGGTCCCACTTGCGCGGCATGGTATTGGGCTCCGGGTACGGATCGTACCAATCGGGCATGCTTTGCTTCGGTTGGTGTTGGACATGAGGATTCCTTGTCGTTGGACATGGCGTCCTCCTCTGTTTCTGTAGCTGCGACGCACCTGCGCGATATAACAAAACGAGCCGCCCGTGTGTTGGGCGGCTCGTGTGTGTGCCAGATTTCAGGTAATGTGAGTTTACTTTGCCCTCACGGCCTGCCCAACCGGTGCTTGCCCCTTGACAATGACAATGCCAAGGAGCACGGTAATAAGGGACAAGACCAGGGACAGGTAGGTACTCATAGTTAACTGCGATTATAGGGTAAACGCTGACGACGGTCTACGGGCAGATTGGGGGAAATTGCACCGGGGTCGGTTGGGCAGGGTGCACACCGCTTGTGCCCCTCTCCCAACGGCTCAAGTTCGTCGTTAGGAGAAGGGCAGGAGAGATTAATTCAGCACTGCCGCCACTTCGGGTTGCTGCATATATTGTCCGGTGGCGACCAGCATCTTGTTCAGCGCGGCGAGGTAGGCCTTCACGCTCGCTACGATGATGTCCGTGTCCGCGCCGTGGCCGCCGTAGGTGCGCGACTGTTCGAAGTCCCGCTGGGCGTTGGTAGCGGTAGCGCCATCCTCGGCTTCGATGCGGACGGTCACTTCGCCCAGCGCGTCGATGCCTTCGGTGATGGCGTGCACGGCGAATTCGAGCAGCGTGGCCGGCGCATTCACGATGGCGTCGATGGCTTTGTAGCACGCATCGACCGGGCCCGTGCCGATGCAAGCCTGCACGTACAACTTGCCGTCGGGGCCCTTCAGGCGCACCGTGGCAGTGGGCAGGCCCATCGTGCCGCAGGCCACTTGCAGGCCGTCGAGGGAGAAGACCTCGGTCGGCTGGTAGAGTTCATCGGCCACCAGCGCTTCCAGATCGGCGTCCGTGATCGTCTTCTTCTTGTCGGCCAGATCCTTGAAGCGCGCAAAGGCTTTATCGAGTTCGGCTTCGTTCAACGCAAAGCCGAGTTCGGCCAAGCGCTTCTTCAAGCGCGTGCCGTCCCGAATGCTTGCCCAGCACCAATCGGGTCTGCGTCACGCCGACGGTTTCGGGCCGCATGATCTCGTAGGTCTGTTGATGCTTCAACATGCCGTCTTGATGGATGCCTGCTTCGTGCGCGAAGGCATTCGCGCCCACGATGGCTTTGTTCGGCTGCACGACCATGCCGGTGTAATTGCTGACGAGCTTGCTGGCGCGCATCAACTGCGTCGTGTCGATGCCGGTGGCCAGGCCAAAGACCGGGCGGCGCGTGTGCAGCGCCATCACCACTTCTTCCAGCGAGGTGTTGCCCGCGCGTTCGCCGATGCCGTTGATGGTCACCTCGGCCTGGCGCGCGCCCGCCTGAATGCCCGCCAGCGCGTTCGCCGTGGCAAGGCCGAGATCGTCGTGGCAGTGCACGGACACGGTGCAGTTCTCGATGCCGGGCACGTGCTGCATGATGCCCGCGATGAGCGCGCCGTATTCATCGGGCGTGGTATAGCCGACGGTGTCGGGAATATTCAACGTCGTCGCGCCCGCCTTGATCGCCTGCTCCAGCACGATGTACAGGAATTCGGGATCGCTGCGCCCGGCGTCTTCGGGACTGAATTCGATGTCGGGGCACAGGCTGCGCGCGTGGCTGACCATCTCGATCACGCGTTCCACCACCTGCTCGCGATCCATCTTGAGCTTGTACTGCATGTGAATCTCAGACGTCGCGAGGAAGGTGTGAATGCGCGGCTGTTTGGCTGCGCGCACCGCTTCCCACGCTTTGTCGATGTCGGATTTTGTCGCGCGGGCCAGGCCGCAGATGATCGGCGCCTTGCCGCCATCCGCCGGATTTCCCACCTCGTTCGGCGATGCGCCGCACCGCTTCCAGATCGTCGGGCGAGGCCGCGGGAAAGCCCGCTTCGATGACGTCCACGCCGAGTTTTGCCAGCGCCCGAGCGAGTTCCAGCTTCTCGGCGGACGTCATCGAAGCGCCGGGCGACTGCTCGCCGTCGCGCAGAGTGGTGTCGAAAATTTTGACGTAGTTTGTATTCATCGTTGGTATATTGGTGATTGGTAAATTGGTGGCAGGTAAATTAGTAGGTGGTAAATTGGTGGCGGGTAAATTATTAGTTGGTAAATTGGCGGGGCGCTGCCTACCAATTCCCAAGTTACCAATCGACCACTTCCCAATTTACTTTTTCCAATTCTCTGGCCGCAGCGATCGGACCGCCGCGCCCGTGCGCCACATCTCGGATTCGCGCATCTCCTTCAATTCGGCGTCGAGCTTCTCACGGTAATCGGGCGCGGAGTTGGCCGCCAGCACGATCGCGGTTTCGTGCCCCGACTTCACCTTCTCGTACAGCTCGTCAAACACCGGCGCGACGGCTTCGCGGAAGCGGCCCTTCCAATCGAGCGCGCCGCGCTGTGCCGTGGTCGAGCAGTTGGCATACATCCAGTCCATGCCGTTTTCGCCGACGAGGCGAATCAGCGATTGCGTGAGTTCTTCGACGGTTTCGTTGAACGCTTCGCTGGGCGTGTGGCCGTTCTTGCGCAGGACGTTGTACTGCGCTTCCATGATGCCCGCCAGCGCGCCCATGAGCACGCCGCGCTCGCCGGTGAGGTCCGAATAGACTTCGCCTTCGAACGATGATTCAAAGAGATAGCCCACACCGATCGCGATGCCGAGGGCAATCGTGCGCTCCCACGCCCGGCCGGTGAAATCCTGCCGCACGGCGAAGCTCGCATTGATGCCCGATCCATCCAGGAAATTCCTGCGCACGCTGCGCCCCGAACCCTTGGGCGCGACGAGGGCCACATCGACGTAGGGCGGGGGCACGACGCCGGTCTGATCGTTGTAGACCATGGCAAAACCATGCGAGAAGTAGAGCAGGTCGCCTTCGTTGAGGCATTCGCTGACGCGCGGCCAGGTCGCACGCTGGCCTGCATCAGATAGTAAATACTGGATGATGGTACCGCGCTCGGCGGCTTCTTCGACCGAGAACAGCGTCTCGCCGGGGACCCAGCCGTCGGCCAGGGCCTTGTCCCAACTGGCGCTGCCTTCCTTTTGGCCGACGACCACGCTGATGCCGTTGTCGCGCATGTTCAGCGCTTGCGCCGGGCCTTGCACGCCGTAGCCCAGCACCGCCACCACTTCGTTCTTCAGAACTTCGCGCGCCTTCTCCAGCGGAAATTCATCGCGGGTGACGACTGTTTCTTCCACGCCGCCGAAATTGAACCTGGCCATGAAATGATTTCTCCTTAAAGAAAGATGCTCCTCGATCAGGTCGACCCGATCGAGGAGTAGAGTTCAGTTGAGTGCTGCGTCCGCAATGGTCGCGGCAACCATGGGCGGATTGGCGCTGGGGGCCGTCGCGCCGCGCGTCATCGAGACGACGCCGGTGCGCACCATCTCGATAATGCCGAACGGGCGCAGAACCTCGATCATGCTTTCGATCTTGTCTTCCGTGCCCGTGATCTCGACGACGACGGACTCGTTGGTGACATCCACCACTCGCGCGCGATAGATGTCGACCAGCTGCAGAACCTCGGTGCGCCGGCCATTGCGGGCGGCGACTTTGATCAAGGCCAGGTCGCGCTCGACTGTGGGCTGCGCCGTCACGTCGTCCACACGCAGCACGTTGACCAGCTTGTACAAATTTGCCTCCACGCGCCGCGCGCCGAGATCGTCCGTGTCCACGACGATCGTCATGCGCGACACGCCGGCCTGATCGGTGTGGCCCACGGTCAGCGATTCGATGTTGAACGTGCGGCGGCGAAACAGCGAGGCCACGCGGTTCAGCACGCCGGGTTTGTCTTCCACGTAAGCGACAAATGTATGAGCAGCCATTCTTTTCTCCTGACACGATGACAGGCTGAGCTGGTGACAAGCTGATCTTGCAGCATAGTCATCTTGTCATCCCTTCCTCTTGTCATCTCTTCATTTCACACTGATGTCCCATTCGTCATCCGCGCCGCTTTCCACCATCACGTTCTGCGGAAGCGGGCGGCGGATCATCGCATGCAGATCGGCTCCCGCGGGAACCATCGGATACACGCTGTCTTCCTTCTCCACGCGGAAATCGATCACGACGGTGCCGGCCGTGTCCTGGGCGGCGCGGATCGCGTCGGCCACTTCCGATCGCTGCGTGACGCGGATGCCTTTTAAGCCGTAGGCTTCGGCAATCTTCACGAAGTCGGGGCTGAGCATCGGCGTGGCCGCGTAGCGCTTGTCGTAGAAGAATTCCTGCCACTGGCGGACCATGCCCAGATACCCGTTGTTGATGATCGCCACGTTCACTTTCACGCCTTCCTGCGCGGCGGTCGCCAATTCGGCCAGCGTCATCTGGAAGCCGCCGTCGCCGGAGATCGCCCACACCTCGGCGTTGGGCCGCGCCAGCTTCGCGCCGATCGCCGCCGGGAGGCCGAAGCCCATCGTGCCCAGGCCGCCCGAGGTGATGAAGTTGAACGGCCGATCGTGCTTGTAATACTGCGCGGTCCACATCTGGTGTTGGCCGACATCGGTGCAGATCAACGCTTCGCCCTTGGTGAAGCTCCACAAATCATGGATCACGTGCGCCGCGTACAGATGGCCCGTATCGGGCAGATTCTGAATGTCGCGCACCGCAGAATCGCCCTTCATCTCGTCAATGTGCGCCAGCCATTCACTGTGATCGCCGGCCGGCGCGCGCGGCATGAGTTCGTGCAGCACGTCGCACAGATCGCCCACCAGCGCCACGTCGACTTTGACGATCTTGTTGATCTCCGACGGATCAATGTCGATGTGAATCTTCATGGCCTTGGGCGCGTAGGTCTTCACGTTCCCGGTCACCCGGTCGTCAAAGCGCATCCCAAAAGCCAGCAGCAGATCGGCTTGCTGAATCGCATGGTTGACCCAGGCTTCGCCGTGCATGCCCATCATGCCGAGATTGAGCGGATGGTGCGCCGGCAGGCTGCCGATGCCGAGCAGCGTCATGGCCACGGGCGTGTGAGTCTTCTCGGCGAATTCCTGCATAGCGCGCATCGCGCCGGCCTGCAGCACACCGCGTCCCGCCAGGATCAGCGGGCGCTTGGCGCTGCGGATCAGGTTAAGGGCTTTTTCGTACTCTTCGGGCAAAGCATGCAGATCGGGCCGATAGCCGGGCAGCCGCGGCGCCGCGGCCTCCCAATCGAACTCGGCGTCTCGCTGCTGCGCGTCTTTGGTGATGTCCACCAGCACCGGGCCGGGCCGCCCGGTGCGCGCGATGTAAAATGCCTCGCGGATGGTGCGCGCGATGTCCTGCGGCTGCGTGACCAGATAGTTGTGCTTGGTCACCGGCAGAGTGACGCCGGTCACATCGGTTTCTTGAAAAGCATCGAGACCGACGAGCGGAGCCGCGACCTGGCCCGTAATGCACACCACCGGCGATGAGTCCATCATCGCCGTGGCGAGGCCGGTGACGGTGTTCGTCGCGCCGGGGCCGGACGTGGCAAACATGACACCCACGCGGCCCGAAGCGCGCGCGTAGGCGTCGGCCATATGCGTGCCGCCCTGTTCGTGCCGCACCAAAACGTGATGGACCGGATAATCGAGCATGGCATCATAGGCGGGCAAAATGGTGCCGCCCGGATAACCAAAGACGATCTCCACACCTTCGCGCACCAGACATTCCCAGATGATCTTTGCGCCGGTCAGCTTCATGTTGTCCTCCGAGTTGAGTAAGTGTTCTGAGCGGAGAGCCGTCAGGCTCGCAGTCGAAGAACGCGTCCTTCGACGCCACTGCGTTCCGCTCAGGACGCTTCCTCGCTAATTCGTCACTGCGCCCCTGGCTGCGGACGACACACTGTTCGCGTACTTGGCCATCACGCCGCGGGTGTAGTGCGGCGCAGGCGGTTGCCAGTTCTTCATCCGATCGGCCAGCTCAGCGTTCGAGATTTCCACGTTGAGTTCGCGCTGCTCGATGTCGAACACGATGAAGTCACCGTCGCGCACCGCCGCGATCGGGCCGCCGTGCGCCGCTTCGGGTGCGACGTGCCCGGCCATCAAGCCGTGCGTTGCGCCGCTGAAGCGCCCATCGGTCAACAAGGCGACCTCGGCGTCGAGACCGGCGCCGGCGAGCGCGGCTGTCACGCCTAACATTTCTCGCATGCCGGGACCGCCCTTCGGGCCCTCGTAGCGAATGACGATGACGTCGTTCGGTTTGATCTCGTTGTTCGACACCGCGGCAAAAGCCGCCTCTTCTCCGTCGAAGACGCGCGCCGGGCCACGGTGGTAGACCCGATTGTGCCCCGACATCTTCACGGGGCAGCCTTCCGGCGACAGGTTGCCTTTCAGGATCAACAAGCCGCCGGTGGACTTGAGAGGTCGATCGGTGGTGACGACGACTTCCTGGCCGGGCGTCTCTTGCGCTTTGCTGGCTTCTTCGGCAAGCGTCCTGCCGGTGACGGTGATCGCATCACGCTGCAGATAACCGCCTTCGATCAACCGCTGCGCCACGAGTTGAATGCCGCCCGCGCGATGCAGATCGGCGGCGGCGAAACGGCCGCCGGGTTTCAGATCGGCAATGATGGGCGTGCGGGCGCTGATGCGATCGAAATCGTCGATGTCGAGCCCGACACCCATTTCGTGCGCGATGGCCAGCAGGTGCAGCACGGCGTTCGTCGATCCGCCTGTGGCGGCGACTGATACGATCGCGTTTTCGAGTGCTTGTTTGGTGATGATCTGACTGGGGCGGAGATCGTGGCGGAGGAGATCCATCATCATTTGGCCACAAGCGAAGGCGGCGGCGTCTTTATCCGGCGACATGGCGGGAATGCCGTTCGATCCCATCGGCGAGATGCCGAGGAACTCCATGACAGTGGACATGGTGTTGGCCGTAAATTGTCCACCGCACGCGCCCGCGCCGGGACAGGCTGCATCTTCGACGGCTTTCAAGCCGGCTTCGTCGATCTTGCCTGACGTGTACTTGCCGACTGCTTCGAACACATCTTGAATGGTAAGATCGCGGCCCTGAAGATGGCCGGGCGCGATCGAGCCGCCGTACAACACCAGGCCGGGAATATCCAGGCGGGCGAGCGCCATCACCACGCCGGGATTGGTCTTATCGCAGCCGCTGATGCACACGAGTCCATCGAAATGATTGCCGCGCGCCACCAACTCGATCGAATCGGCGATGACTTCGCGGCTGATGAGCGAAGCCTTCATGCCTTCCGCGCCCATCGTGATGCCGTCGCTGATCGAGACGGTGTTGAATTCCAGCGGCGTCCCGCCCGCCGCGCGAATGCCTTCCTTCACTTTGGCGGCGAGGCGATTGAGGTGATAGTTGCACGGGCCGATTTCGATCCAGGTGTTGGCGACGCCGATCAAGGGCTTGCGCAGATCGTCGTCGGTGAAGCCCACGGCCTTGAACATCGATCGTGCCGGGGCGCGGCTGGGCCCATCGGTAATGGCAGAAGAGTGTTTTTTAAGGTTCGGTCATGGTTTGCATCTTGATTGCTGATTGTAGATTTCTGATTGCTGATTCAATCCTCACAGATCAGCAATCAACAATCAGCAATTCCTTTAGCCGTTGTAGTGATCGAACATCATCTCGGCCACCCAGCCATCGGCTTCTTTCTCGGCCTGGGTCTTCGTCGCGGGCCGGGGTTGCTCGGTGTGAGCCGGGCGCGGCGCGCGCGCCGTGGTCGTGGATATGAGCACTCGGGTGTCCTTCCAGATGCTGCGTGCTCGCGCGGATGTGTGGGTTGTCATGTGCTCTCCTCCTGCCTGCCTGTGCCCTCGCAAAGCCGCGGCGGACGGCTGGCCGCACGGAGCGGGGGGGTAGGGTCAAACAAAACGAGCCACCCGGTTGTTGGGTGGCTCGTGTGTGTGACCTGTGAGTGACTTGACGCTGCTATTCGTCTATGCTGACTCGGCGGGCCTGCCCAACCCATCGCGGCCCCTTGATGACGACGACACCAAGGAGCACGCTAATAAGGGACAGAGCCAGAACAGACCGATAATCGATTCATAATTAGGCGCGATTATAGGGTAAAGCCGGGGCAGGGTCTACGGGCAGATTGGGGGAAATTGCGCGAAAGCGGTTTGGGCAGGGTGCACACACCTCACTCCACGCGCGCATTGAGCAGTCGATTCGCCTTGATCGCCAATTGCAGCGCCAATCGTGTTTCGGGATTGTCCAGATCGAGTGCTGGCGATCTCGGCGATGCGGTCCATGCGATACTGCAGTGTATTGCGATGGATGAAGAGCGCTTCGGCCGTCTGGCTCAGATTGCCGTGGTGAGCGAAGAACGCTTCGAGCGTTTGGACGAGGTTGCTGTTCTGCTCCCGATCATAATGGGTCAGCGCGCCGAGTGTTTCAGTGCAGAACGAGACCAGATCGGGATGCTCGGCCATCTTGAACAACAGGCGATACACGCTGAGATCGCCAAAGAAGATCGGCTGGCGCTCGTCGAGCTGCGACGCCATCTCCAGCGCTTGCTCGGCTTCGCGATAGGACGTGCGCCATTCGGTGATACCGGCCACCGGCCGCCCGATGCCGCAGCGCAAGGTCGCTTTCGGGTGTTCCGCCAGCGTGCGCGAATAGATAGCGGCCGCCAGATCGCGCGCGGGTTTCACGGAGGTCACGGACTCCAGCGCCACGAACGCGCCCGCGTGGCCCGCCTCGCTCTCCACGCGAATCAGCGCCGAGACGCGCGTCAAGCTGATCTCGCCGTTAATGGCCGTCTCCAGGCGCCGCAGCGAGGGGTGATTCTCGTCTTCCCAGCGGAATACGATCGCCGCGTGCGGCACGCCGATATCATGGCCCAACTGCCGCGCCCATTGCTCGATTTCTTTCTGTGACACGCGCGCGCCCAGCACCGCATCCACAAACTCGCCGCGCATCTGCTTGGTCACTTCGTTGACGGCTTTCGCCTTGGCCATTTCCAAGGCGCAGGCTTCCGCGCCTTGCTCGGCTACCAGGCCGTCGAGTTCGTCCAGTTCTTCCGCGATGCCCACCAGGGATAGATAACCCCGCGCGATACCTTTTACGACGATCGGCGTGACGAAGCGCGCCAATCCGCCGGGCAGGGCTTGATGCTCGATGCGGCGCTGTGCTGCAGCCAGCTTCCGATCGGTCCAGCCGCGCGGCAGGAGATCAGGATTTCCCAGCGATTGCAGGACGTCATTCCACACTTGTCCCAGTGTGGGATGAGTCCACGTGGCGACGGGGATGAGCCGCTTGTCCTGCAAGATCACGCCTTGTGCGCGTCAAGTCGGCCATCGCCCACACGATCGCTTCCAGGCCGGCCCCTTCGGCCACCAATTGCTCCAGCTGCTGCCGCACCTGGGCCGCGCGCTGCGTCATCTGCGCCTGCCGGTTGGTGATGAGCGTCAGCGCGGCCTGGTGCATTTGCCGCAGCGAAACGTGATTCGGCAGAAGGATGATCGGGAAATCAGCCTGCCTGGCGGCTTTGATCACCGATTCTGGCAGCGGGCCGATGTGCACGGCCGCCGCGACTTCGGCCTGCGCCAGGGCGGTGATGGCTGTCAGCAGCTCAGGCTCGGCGGCTTCGGCGGGCAGCAAGACCAGATCGTCCTCCTCGACTTCAGCCTCGTCGCGCAGGGGCAGATTGATGATCACGGTGGCCCACCGCACCACGCGCGAGCGCTGCTCGGCCGTGCCGATGAATTCGCTGCCGCTGGGGAAAGCGAGACGTAAGAGTTCGCTGAGCGCGACGGGTGCGGTTTGCATGATCGATCTCCTGCGCGTGATTCAGGTTCCGGCAATGCGTGATTGTACCATGACACTTGCGAGTGTGAAACAAAAACGGGCTTCCTACCTTGCGATAGGAAGCCCGTCCTCCCCTGGGCTTTACCCCTGACTAATCCCTTTAAGCATCGTAGTACAAATAGAACTCATACGGATGCGGCCGCAAGCGGATGGGATCGACTTCACGCGTGACCTTGTACTCGATCCATGTGTCGATCACGTCCTGCGTGAACACCTCGCCGGCCAGCAGGAACTTGTGATCGGCTTCCAGTGCCTTGAGCGCTTCCGGCAGCGAGCCCGGCACTTGCTTGATGTGGCCGTTCTTGTGCTCAAAGATGTCGTAGTCCGCCGGTTGACCCGGATCGATCTTGTTCTGGATGCCGTCGAGGCCGGCCAGCAGCATGGCGCTGAACGCCAGGTACGGATTGCAACTCGGATCGGGGCAGCGGAATTCCAGGCGCTTGGCCTTGGGATTCTCGGAATACATCGGGATGCGCACCGCGGCCGATCGGTTGCGGCTGGAATACGCCAGGTTGACGGGTGCTTCATAGCCCGGCACCAGGCGGTGATACGAGTTCACCGATGGCGACGTGATCGCCAGCAGCGCGGGGGCGTGCTTCAACAAACCGCCGATATACCACTTGGCCGTCTGGCTCAGGCCCGCGTAACCGTTCGCATCATGCATCAAGGTCTTGCCGTCTTTCCACAACGATTGGTGCACGTGCATGCCCGATCCGTTATCGCCAAACAGCGGCTTGGGCATGAAGGTGGCGGTCTTGCCGTATTCGCGCGCCACGTTCTTGATGACGTACTTGTACATCAACAGGTGATCGGCCATGTCCACCAGCGTGCTGAAGCGCATGTCGATTTCGCACTGGCCGGCGGTGGCGACTTCGTGGTGGTGCACTTCCACCGGCACGCCGGCGGCTATGAGGCGCAGGATCACATCCGAGCGGAAGTCTTGCAGTTGATCGGCGGGCGCCACCGGGAAGTAGCCTTCCTTCCAGCGCGGGCGATGGCCGAGGTTTGCGCCTTCCTTGCCGCTATTCCAGATGCCTTCGTCGGAATCGATGAAGTAGTAGCCGCTGTACTGATTCTGATCGAAGCGCACGCTGTCGAACACGAAGAACTCGGCTTCAGGTCCCCAGTAGGACACATCGGCGATGCCCGTCTTCTTCAAATACTCTTCGGCCTTGCGTGCGATGTGGCGCGGATCGCGGCTGTACGGCTCGTGCGTGAGCGGATCAACGACGTCGCAGATCAGCGACAGAGTGGGAATCTTGCAGACCGGATCGACCACGACGCTGTTCGGATCGGGCATTAACAGCATGTCGGACTCGTGAATCTGCTGGAAGCCGCGAATGCTGGAGCCATCGAAGCCGATGCCCTCGGTGAAAATCTCTTCGCTGTATTCTTCGACGGGAATGCTGAAGTGCTGCCACGTGCCGGGCAGATCGACGAATTTCACGTCGACAATCTTGACGCCTTGATCTTTGGCGAACTTCACCGCGTCTTTAGGTGAGGTGCCGGTTTTGACTGCTGCTGACATGATTCTGCTCCTTTGCTATGATTGCGGATTGAAATGGAGGGGCGACACCTGCGGTCGCCCAGGGCAAGCGCGAGGCTTGCCCCTACGAAAACATCTGACTTGCCAACGTGATCCCGAAAATCATCAACGCCGCGCCGCAGCCGAAGTTGATCGCCCGGAACAGATTCGGATGCAGGATCCGCCTGCCGAAGCGCACGGCCAGCGCCATGATGAACGCCCACAGGAACGTGCCTGCCACGAAGCCGAAGACGAACGATGGCCGTCTGCCCGCCCGACTGGCCTGCCATGCCCGTCGCGACCAGCGTGCCGCCGATCGAGAGCCAGTAACCGATCGCCATGGGATTCGCGATCGAGATCGCCATGCCCGATCGGAATGCGCCTTTCTTCGTATCGATCGCCCCGCCTTGATCCAGCTGCGCGGCCTTGAAGGCATCGCGCATGCCGCAGTAGCCCAGATACAGCAGCAGCCCTACGCCGATGATGGCCAGCGCACCGCGGATAACCGCAATCTGCGCCAGTTGCCCCAGGCCGATCAGCGCGATCATGAACCACATGAAATCGCCGATGATCGATCCCAACTGCACGTTCAGCGCGGGCGAGAAACCGCCGCGCAAGCCGCGCCGGATCGTCTCCATCGTCACCGGGCCGGGCGGGGCGCTGAACGAAATTGCAATCATGGCACCTGCTAGAACTGTGGCTATCATGAATCCTCCGCGTTTTCCGGCACGGAGATGCCGGAACTACGAATTCCACTTTGTAGCGCCGGCTTCCCCATGCCGGCGCGCCGGGAAAACAGAAACGCCTCCCGCCCATGCCTGTGCATGAGTTCGGGAGGCGTCTCGGCCTCAATGGGTATTCTATTGAGAAATCGCCCGACCACGGCGATGCTCGCACTATACCTTAACTAAATTCCGCTGTCAATACAAAAATTGCCTGAATTCGGTCAAGGCTAGTTAGTGGATTTGAACAAAAATCGGGCACTTTCTGTCACTATCGGCTGCACAGCACTCAAGTTATGTGCCGGTTTTTGCCATCGATATCACGGCATTGAGGTTGGCGCTCATATAGAATCTTGCCGATCTACTTCTGTTGCCCTTCTGCCAGAATCTTCTCTGCTACTTCGCGCATGGAAGAACGATTGTCACGCGCCTTGCGCTGAATATATTGATACGCTTCATTCTCACTCATGCTGCGATCGATCAAGATGCCCTTCGCTCGATCGACGAGCTTGCGCGTTTCCAGATCTTCGCGCAGTTTCTCGGCGTCGCGCCGGGCCTGCTGCTGCTCGTTGAAGCGCGCCAGCGCCACGCCAATCGCCGCGGCGAGGTCGCGTTCGTTCACCGGCTTGATGAGATAGCCGTGGATGGGCAAGGCCGTCGCCTTCTCGATCAACTCCTGCTGCCCGTAAGCCGTCAGGAAGATGATGGGCATCGGATGTTTCTTGCCGATCACCTTGGCCGCTTCCAGGCCGTCGGTCATCGGCATGTTGATGTCCAGCAGCGCCAGATCGGCGTCGATGGTGCGGGCCAGGTTCAGCGCTTCGCGCCCATTGCTGGCGAGGAACGGCTCGTGGCCCAGTTCGGTCAGCATGCTCTTCAAGCCCAGGCGAATGATAGATTCGTCGTCGGCGATAATGATCTTGAGTCTTTTCATCATTCACGTGATTTCTGCAATCGACTGTGGCAAACGAATAATCGCCTGCGTCCCGCGCTTGCCGGTCTTGAACGTCAGTTTTCCGCGCAGATCATCGCGCACGAGCGTTTCGACAATTTCCAGCCCGGTGCTGGTGGGCCGCTCGCGGGGCAGCCCCACGCCGTCATCGCTCACCTCGATGATGAAGTGATGCGGGCTGCGGCCGAGGCTGATCGTGACCGCGCCCTGTTCCTGCTCGACAAAGGCGTGCTCCAGCGCATTCTGCAGCAGTTCGTTAATCACCAGCGCCAGCGACGTGGCCGGCTTCGACGGCAGCACGATCGCTTCGCCGGTGACGTGGATGCTGATGCGCCGATCGGGGCTGATCATGTTCTGCGCCGTCAACTGCGCGATGCGCTCCGCCACGTCTTTCAGGTCGACAAAGCGGAACCCTTCGTGCGACAGAATTTCGTGCACGGCGGCGATACTCAAAATGCGGTTGACGCCGATCTGCAAGACCTCGCTCGCGTCGCGCGCTGCCAGGTGCTTGCCACTCATGGCCTGCATCCGCAGCAGCATTGCCACTGTCTGCAAGTTGTTCTTGATGCGGTGATGCATCTCGCGCACGACGGCGGCGTTGGTCACCAGCCGCGCATTCTCGATGGCCAGCGCGGTCTGATTCGCCAGCGTGGAGAACAGGGCGATGTCGCTTTCGCTGAATTCACGCGGCCGGTTGGTGTAGCGACTCAATACCCCGATCGCTTTTTCGCGCACGACGAGGGGCACGGCCAGCAGCGACACCAAATGTTCCTGCGGGATCGGAGCCTCTGCGCGCGCCGGGCGCTCCTCTTCCAGATCCGTTATGGTGGCCGGCTTCCGGGCGGCGATGACGCGATCGGCGATTGGCTGGCTGAAGGTGGCCAGCGGTTTTGACCAGTAGGCCGGCCGCAGATCATTGGCATACACGACCAACTCGCCGCGCGCATCGTCGAGCAGGCGCAGCGAGCCGATCGGCGCGCCCATGACCTTGGCGGCCATCTCCACGACGAGGTCGAGCATCTCGTCGAGATAGAGGGGCGAAGTCACGGCTTCGCTGACTTTTGCCAGCGTGGTCAGTTCGGCGATCTGGCGATTCATGCGGTCGTACAAAATCGCGCGATCGAGCGCGCCCGCTGCGAGATCGCCGATCAGCGCGAGGAGTTCGACCTCGTCGGCGGCGAAGTCATGCGGATCGGCGGTCTGCACGTTCATCGCGCCGATGACGCGTTCGCGGTTGACCAGCGGCACGGCCAGCAGCGACTGCAGTTTCTGTTCGCGGGTTTCCGGCAGGAACTTGAAGCGCGGATCGGCTTGCGCCTCGCGCACCGCGACCGCCTGCCCGTGCTGCGCGGCCCAACCGGTGAGACCTTCGCCCAGCCGCAAATGCGCCCGCCCAATCGCATCGCGGGCCAGGCGGGTGGAAGCGCGCAGCCGCAGAATCTCGCTGCCCGGCTCCAACAGATAGATCGAGCAGGAGTTGACCTGCATCACCTGCTCGGTGCGGCGCGCGATCAGATCGAGCGTGGTGTCCAAATCCCACGCCGCCGAGAGCGCCTGGGCGATCTCGCGCAGGCTGGACATGGGGCGCGAAAAGCGGACAGCGTGGTTGGTGTGAAGCCCTCCAGTGGTCATGGGAGAATTGTAATGCGTATTGCGTATTGCGTAAATGCGGCGCGGCAGCCGTGTGCACTCAAGCACTTCGCGTGTCAGTTAGCAGCGGGCCGGGCTTCCACGCCCGGCTAAGCGGCGGCGTATCCCACGAGATGCTGCGCGAGGATCCGCCCCAATTGCTGATAAACAAACAGCGAGGCTCCTGCGCCTGCTCGACAAAAGCCTCGACCTTGCATTCTCCACGAATCCACACGAGTTAGCACGAAGTAATAATCGGTGAAGATTCGTGTAATTCGTGGATCGATCCTTATTTACGCCTCGCGTTTCACGCGCACTGCGGAGGCGCTCACGGTCGAGCTTGGAATGGCGATCGGCTGGGTCTGCGCCGCCGCTTCCCGAGGCGCGACCTTGAGGAACTTGCTCGACTTGTTCGCCCAATCATTCAAGATCGCCGCAGCGCGCAGACTATGTGTCAGCGCGAAGTGCCGCTGAATCCATTGCTGCACGTAATCGCTCTCAAAGGCCGTCAGAGGTTCGACATTCACCAATTGACGATTGATACGCTGGCTCGCCGTGCCATCCTCGTCGTAAAGGTAGGCCAATCCGCCGGTCATGCCGGCCGCGAAGTTGTACCCGATCGCGCCGAGGATGATCGCCAGGCCCCCGGTCATGTATTCACAGCCGTGATCGCCCACGCCTTCGACGATGGCAAGCGCGCCGCTGTTGCGCACGGCGAAGCGCTCACCCGCGCGGCCCGCGATGTACAATTCGCCGCCGGTCGCGCCGTAGAGCAGGGTATTGCCGGCCAAAACATGGTGGATCGTCGAATTTGGATCGCTGATGACAATGCGCCCGCCTGCCATACCCTTGCCCACGTAGTCATTCGCTTCGCCGAACAGGGTGAGGTTCAGGCCGCGCACGTTGAACGCGCCGAACGATTGGCCCGCGCTGCCGTGCGCCGTCACGTCGAACGTGTCGGGATCCGCGCCCTCGTCGCCAAAGCGTTCGGCGATGGCGTGGCTCAGGCGCGCGCCAAAAGCTCGATCGCGGTTGCCAATCTGGTAGCTCAGTTGCAGGCTGTGGCCGAGGCTCAACGCGGGCCACGCCTCGTTGAGCAGCTGCTCGCCCAACGGCGATTGGCTCGACACCGGATTCGCCTCGCCCATGTAGCGGCGATGCATGCCGGCGGGTGTCGGGATGAGCAGCTGGCCGAGATCGAGTTGGAGGTCGCGTGTGACGTCGCGATCGATCTGCCTGAGGAGATCGCTGCGCCCGATCGCTTCGTCGATTGAACACAGGCCGAGCGAGGCCAGCACTTCGCGCGTCTCCTGCGCCACGTACAACATGAAAGCCATCACCTTTTCCGGCGTGCCCGTGAACTTGGCGCGCAAATCCTCACGCTGCGTGGCGATGCCGGTGGGGCAGGTGTTCATGTGGCAGGCGCGCGCCATGACGCAGCCCGCGGCGATGAGCGGCGCCGTGCCGAACGAGTATTCATCCGCGCCGAGCAAAGCGGCCATCACCACATCGCGGCCGGTGCGCAGGCCGCCGTCGGCGCGCAGGCGCACGCGACCGCGCAGGCCGCTGGTCACCAAAACGTGCTGCGCTTCGGCCAGGCCGAGTTCCCACGGAATGCCCGCGTACTTGATCGAACTCAACGGCGAAGCCCCCGTGCCGCCCGACGCGCCGCTGATCAAGATCACGTCGGCGCCCGCTTTGGCGACACCGGCCGCAATCGTGCCCACACCCGTCTGCGCCACCAGCTTCACCGAGATCGTCGCGCGCGGGTTGATCTGGCGCAGGTCGTAGATCAACTGCGCCAGGTCTTCGATGCTGTAAATGTCGTGATGCGGCGGCGGCGAGATCAACGTGACGCCGGGCGTCGCATGCCGAATCGCCGCGATCTCGGCCGTGACTTTGTGGCCGGGCAGCTGCCCGCCTTCGCCGGGCTTGGAGCCCTGCGCCATCTTGATCTGCAGTTCGTCGGCGTTGATCAGATAGGTGGGCGTGACGCCGAAGCGGCCCGACGCCACTTGCTTGATGCGATCGTTCGCTTCGGTGGGGTAGCGCGCCGGGTCCTCGCCGCCCTCGCCGGAATTGCTCAGCGCGTTCAGGCGATTCATCGCGATGCTCAAGGTCGCGTGCGCTTCTGCCGACAGTGCGCCGTGCGACATCGCCGCCGTGGAGAAGCGCCACAAGATCGTATGCAGCGACTCGACCTCTTCCACGGGCACGGTGTGTCCGTTGGTGTTGAACGCCAGGAAGTCGCGCACGTCGATCGGGCTGCGGGTGCGCTGGCTGTCGCTGTATTGCCGATAAAGCGAATAACCTTCGCGCCAATTTGCTTCACCCGCGCGCCGAACGGCGTCTTGCAAGGCTTTTACCGCGGCCGGATTGTAGGCGTGCAATTCACCTTCGCGCTTGAACTTGTAGAAGCCAGGGCTGTCCAGCGCCGCTTCACCCTCGCTCCCGGCCCGTGCGTCAGCCCCCTTTAGGGCTCTCCCAGTGGGCAAGGGGAGATAGGCCAGTTGATGCCACGCCAGCACACTCTCGGCGATTTCCTGCAAGCCGGCGCCGTCGAGATGCGAGGCGGTGCCGGCGAAAAATCGCCGGACGATTTCGCCGCGCAGGCCGATGATCTCAAAAACCTGCGCCCCGCAATAGGCATCGACCGTGCTGATGCCCATCTTCGACATGATCTTCAGCAGGCCGTGCTCGATAGCGTGGAAATAGTTCTTGATGGCTTCGTCGGGCTGAATACCGCGGCCCAGCTGTGCGACCGTGGCCAACGCGAGATAAGGGTTCACCGCTGCCGCGCCGTAACCGATGAGCACGGCGAAGTGGTGCGTCTCGCGCGGCTCCCCGCTTTCGACCACGATGTCGCACTTCACGCGCAGGTCCTGCCGCAAGAGATGATTGTGCACCGCGCCCAGGGCGAGAATCGAGGGAATGAAAGCGTGATCGGCGTCCACGCCCCGATCGCTCAGCACCAGCACCTGCGCGCCCTCCCGGACCTCACGCTCTGCCCGGGCGCACAGGCGCGCGATTGCGTGCTCCATCCCAAGTGGGCCCTCCGTCAGCTGCAAAAAGCGTGGAAAGCGCCACGGTGTTCAATTCGGGCTCGGCTTTCAGCGCGGCCAGTCCGCCGTCGGTCAGGAAAGGCCGATCGAGTTCCAGCAAGCGGGCCTGCGCTGCCGTTTCGATCAAGAAATTGCCGCGCGCGCCGAGCCGCATCTTCAGCGACATGACCATCTCTTCGCGCAGGGGATCGATCGGGGGGTTGGTGACCTCCGCAAAACGCTGGCGGAAATAGCCGAACAGCGACCGCGGCTTGTCGGAGAACATCGCCAGCGGTGTATCGTCGCCCATCGAACCGATGGCTTCGGCTTTGGTCTCGACCATCGGGCGCAGAATCAGCGTGAGTTCCTCGCTGGTGTAGTTGAAGGCGACTTGCTCGCTGGTGGCTGGCCGCTGATAGTCAGCCGCGATGATTCCGTGCGCGGCCTCTACCTGGGACACGCCATCGAGTTGTCGGGCATGCCCCACAGGGAGGCTTCGCACGGAGCCCGGCCCGCTGGTGTTGAGGTGGCGCACATTTTGCTTGACCCACGCGCCGTAGGGCTGGCGCGAGGCGAGTTCGGATTTGATCCGGCCGTCTTCGAGAAAGACACCGTGGCGGGTTTCGACGAGGATCATCTGGCCGGGGCCGAGTTTGCCGCGCACGACCACGCGCCGATCGCCGGTCGGGATCGCGCCCGCTTCCGACGCCGCGCCAATCAGGCCGTCTTCGGCGACGAAGTAGCGGCAGGGGCGCAGGCCATTGCGATCGAGCGACGCGCCCACCGCCTGGCCGTCGGTGAAGACCAGCGCGGCCGGGCCGTCCCATGGCTCGGTGAGACAGGCGTGATAGGCGTAGAAGTCGCGGATGTGCTGCGGCAGATCGGGTGTCTTCTCCCACGCCTGAGGCACGAGCATAGCGACCGCGTGGCGCAGGTCGCGCCCGCCCATCCATAACAACTCGGCCGCGTTGTCCAGCATTGCCGAATCGCTGCCGCTGGTGTCGATGACGGGGAGGATGAGACCTGACAGGTTCGCGCTTGCATCTGTGGCATTTGACAGCCGTCGCGAACCTGTCAGGTCTAGCAGTGGCTCGCGTGTTTTCATCCACGCGAGGTTGCCTTGCAGCGTGTTGATCTCGCCGTTGTGGCACAGCACGCGGAACGGCTGCGCGCGCGCCCACGTGGGGAAAGTGTTGGTGCTGTAGCGCTGATGAAAGACGACCAGCGGCACTTCAAAATCATCGGCGTTAAGATCGCCATAGAATTCGCGGATTTGCGGCGCGAGCAGGAGGCCCTTGTAGACTATCGTGCGCGAGGAGAGTGAGGGAACGTAGATTTCGAGATTAGCGCGTTTTGCCTCACGCTCAAATTCTTTGCGGGCAAGATACAGCTGTAATTCGAAGTGCTGATTGCTGATTGCTGAATGCTGATTGCTGACGGTTGACGACTGACGACTGGCGACTGACTGGTGCCTGATAATCGCCTGCATAATGCGCGGCATGGTCAGGCGCGCCTGATCGCCCAGCCCGTCGGGATCGACCGGCACCTCGCGCCACGCGGCGACCTGCAGGCCGTGCTGGTGCAGCGCGCCCTCCGCGATCTTCACGCCTTCGACGACGTGATGCGGATTGAAGAAGAATACGCCCACGGCCAGCGCCTCGGGATCGATAGCGTGTCCGGTGAGGCGCTCGGCCTCGCGCGCGAAGAAACGCCTGGGGATGGGCACGAGGAGGCCCGCGCCGTCGCCGGTCCTGGCATCGGCGTTGAGCGCGCCGCGATGCTGCATATTGATCAGCGCGTCGATGCCCAGGTTCAGAATCTCGCGGCTGGCGCGGCCATGCCGATCGGCTACAAAGCCGACGCCGCAGTTGCCACGTTCTACGAACGAGCAATCGTATTGAGGTTGATAAGGCGAAGAAGCAGACGTCATGGTCGGCCTCCAGAGAGTATGGGCTGAGTGTTATCGCGTGAGTCTTGCGGAATTAGTCATTCCCGCGTGCTGTCGCACTTGCGTGCCGCCAAGCCCTGTGGGCTTGGGTACGGCATAGCGGGAATCCAACCACTGATTAGCCGGATTCGCCAATTGTCAACCTGGATGCCCGACAAAAGCATTCGGGCATGACGTTACCACAGAAACCTCTTGGACTCACTCAGCCTAAGTTTAAGGTAAGAGACGTAATGTGTCGCCCCCTTAGAAGGCCATTTTATGCCATGCCCTGATCAGGTTAGTACAAAGTGACGAAGCGAATGACGGCGTGGAGAGAAAAAGCGGAGCAGGGGGAGGATCGATTGTGTGGGTTGCACCAACTGTGGAAAGTTTCACGAAGGGAGAATGAGTAAGGAGTAATGCGTAATGCGTAACCCGGTTCGCTGAGTGGCGCGCTGATGCAAGGATGAGAGGCGACGGGGTTTGATCTTGCCGCTAAGTGAGCATATACTTTATCGCATCAAATTCCGCCGGGCATCCTCGGTGGCAATTGCACTTGAAAGACAATAGAGGAAAACTTGACCGACGATTTCGCCTCCAAGGTCCAACGCCAGATCGAGCGCTTGCAGCATTGCTCTTATCAAGCCATCGAAGCCGAGGTTGCGCAGAAGCGGCTGGCGTGGTTCCGGCAGCATGATCAGATCGCTGCCCGTTACGATCACCCGACACCCCGGCAGGCGTTCGATTTGTTGTTCTTCGACTACATGGGCCTTTCCCTGGACGAACTGCCGATTGTCTCTGAAACCGAGCACAGAGATCGTCTGGCGATCAACCAATCCGTGTCCAACATTGGAAGCCGTCAAGGCGTTAGGATTGGATACGCGCACTGTGTGCCGCGCGGCCTACGAGAAATCGACCCAGGCATTCGTGTCGCAGCTCGATCCGCAGTTGAGATTTCTGCGCAGCTATGCAGAGATTCGGCCTTACGCCGGTTATTGCCGGGAGTCGATCGTTAGGGTAGACTTTGACGCGATGATGCGCATCGCGCTTGAGGAAGCCAGCATATCCCGGCAAGAAGGCAACCAGGGTTATGGCGCAGTCATTGTGCTGGGACGGCGCATGCTAGCACGGGCTCATGATACCGCCGTTACTCGGCGCGATCCCGGCCTGCATGCCGAAGTGAATGCCGTGCGGCAGGCTATGCAAGTCCTGGGTGATGATAACTTGGGCGGCGCGATTCTCTTCTCGGCCTGCGAGCCGTGCCCCAGGTGTGCCTCGCTGGCCGTCCGGGCCAACCTTACGACGGTTGTTTACGGCGTGTCCATTGAGGAGACCGCCCGGCTGAGAAAGGCGCGTATCTGCGTGCGCGCCGCAGACCTTGTCAAAAAATCTCCAGTACTGATCGAGATCATCGGGGGCGTTCTTCACGAGGAATGCCGGGCGCTGTATCGCGCGGTGTGAGTGCCGGGACCTCTGTAGCCAGAAGGGTGTCACACCGAGCGTAGCGAGGGTCTCTACGCCGGCATAAGAGATGCTTCGCTGCGCTCAGCATGACACTCATCGGGATTTTGTGAGAGCCGTGTGCGGCAGGGTGGCTTGCACTGGACACCCGCTTGCATTAGTGTGACAATGTACCGACTCGAGTTACGAGAGATGAGACTATGCGCAGAGTATTCCTGTTGTCGATGCTGCTGATGAGTCTGTTTGCCGCCGGCTGCGGGTCCGAGCAGAGCGCGATTGAACCCACGCCCACGCCCGTGCCCACGGCGGTAAAGCCGATCTTTACGGTGCAGCGCGGTGACATCGTCATTAAGACCGACATTGGCGGCCGTGTCGTGCCAGCCAACTCCAAACCCGTGCGCTTTGCCACGGACGGCGAAGTGGGGAACGTGTACGTGCAGGTGGGCGATTACGTGAAAGAAGGGCAGCTTGCTGGCCGATCTGGCCGCCCTCAAAGAACTGGAAACAGAATGGGCGCAGGCCAGCACGCAAGCCAAGTACGAAGAGACGATATCAACGAACACCCTGAAGCGCAGCGAGATCAAATTGCAGTTGGCGCAGCTGGCTTTGGAAGACCTCAAAGCCAAAGGAGCCGGCGACACCTCGATCAAGATGGCGGAGCTGCAAGTGCAGCTGGCGCAGATGGATCTGGATGAGGTCAAGGCCAATCCGGTGCTCCACGCCGCTTCGAACAAAGCGAAGCAGCTGGAGCGGGCGCTGATCGATGCGCAGTTGAAAGCGCCGTTCGCAGGATACATCGTGGACGCGCCCAGGCCCGGCCAGGCGGTGAGGACCACCAGCGATGCATTCCAGATCGGCGACACCAGCCAGTTGGAGATCGGCGCGACGGTGCTGGAGGAGGACCTGAAGCAGTTGACCGAAGGCCTGACGGTCACCGTGGCTTTTGAAGGCAAAGCGAACCAGCCGCCCCTCGCGGGCGTGATCCGGCAGCTGCCTTATCCCTATGGCAGCGGCGCGAACGGCGGCGATCAAATTCGTGTGAAGTTGGATGTGCCGCCGGAGCAGGGTGGATACGCGCTGGGCGATCGGGTCATCGTCACAGCCGTGCTGCAGCAGAAGGACAATATCCTGTGGCTGCCGCCGCAGGCCATTCGCACCGTGGGCGGGCGCACCTTTATCGCGGTACAAGAGGCCGGCGGGCAGAAGCGCATCGAAATCACGCCGGGCTTGCAGACCCGCGATCGGGTGGAGATCACCGGCAATGTCGGCGCAGGCCAGGTCGTGGTGGGCCCGTAAGATGATCGCGTTTCTCCGGCAGAGCAAGGCGATCTTTGTCGTCGCCTACAAGCGCCTGGCCACACAGCGCAGCCTGGCTTTTGCCACAACCGTAGGTCTGACGCTGGCCGTCGCGTTGGTGTTGAGCGTGCCGCTCTATGCCGAAGCTACGCAGTTCCGCCTGCTGCGCGATCAGCTGGTGGGCGAGAAGGGCGCGGCCGATGATGCGCCGCTGCCCTTCGCCTATCACCTCGACAGTTCGCCGCGCAGCGGCCCGCAGTGGGAGGACGGCCAGCCCGTCGACCAATATCTATCCCGGGAAGCGGGTGCCGAATTGGGTCTGCCCGTTACGCAGCTGGTGCGCCGCTTCCGCACCGATTCGCTGCAGCTGTTTCTTCCGCCCGATCCGAGCGATCCCAAGACGAAGTATTACCTCAGCTGGGCCAACTTCGGATTTGTCAGCGAGCCGGAGAAAAACATCCAGCTGATCAGCGGCTCGTATCCATCGCCGGCCGACGAGTCGCCCGCCGCCCCGATCGAGGTGCTGGTGAATCAAACCCTCGCCGAACAGCTGGCGATTCAGATCGGTGAAAATTTTTTCGCGCGGCGCGATCGGGACAAGGTCGAGATCCCGGTGCGCGTGGCGGGCATCTGGGCGCCCAGCGATCCGCAGCTGCCCGCGTGGGATGCCAAATCCGAACAGATGCTGCTGGTGCCGGAAGAGACCTATGCCAGCCGCATCGCGGCCGCGCTGCCCGATGAACTCTTTAACGCCGATTGGTTGTTGTCCGTCAGCGGCTCGCGCCTGCAATCGGGCGATGTGGCCGGCCTGCTCAAACGCATGGATGCCGTCAGCGCCAGGGCGCACAATCTATTGCCGGCTGTCAAGCTCAATGCTTCGCCCTTCAACGCTTTAGCCGATTACCAGCAGGCCGTGCCCGCGCTGACCGTGCTGCTGTTTGCCTTCAGCGTGCCGATTCTGGGCCTGATCCTGGTGTTCGTGGGGCTGGTGTCAGGACTGTTTGTCAATCAGCAGCGCAATGAGATCGCCATTCTGCGCAGCCGCGGCGCGACAGTGTTTCAAGTAGCCGGCATGACGGCGCTGCAGGGGCTCACGCTCGGCGCGCTGGCGTTGGCGGCGGGCACGCCGCTGGCGCTCTTGATCACGCAGGCTATCGGCCGGGCGCGCAGTTTCTTGAATTTCAACACGCCCGGCAACCTGCGCGTGATCTTGACGCCGAATGTGCTGCTGTTTGGCATCGCTGCCGTGGCAGCCGTGCTGCTCTTCCAATTCATCGTGCCAACGCTGAGTGCGGCGCGCAACACCATCATCACGTACAAGCAGGAGCGCGCGCGCGCGGTGCAGAAGCCGTGGTGGCAGCGTGTTTGGCTCGATTTGTTGCTGCTGGTCGTGGCGCTGCTCGGCGCTTACTCGCTGCACAGCCAGCGCGCGCTGGCGGATGCCGACAAGCTGCAAGTGCCCGATCCGCTGCGCAATCCGCAGTTGATCCTGGTGCCGTCGCTGGGCATCTTCGCGTTGACGTTGTTCGTGCTGCGCTTCATGCCCGCGTTCATGGCGGCCTTCGCCCGGTTCATGAGCCGCACGCGCAGTGTGGGCCTGCTGACAGCGGCGCGCTATCTCGCGCGTACTCCGGCGTTCTACAGCGCGCCGCTGGTCTTATTGATCTTCACGTTGAGCCTGTCGGCGTACACCGCCTCCATCGCCCAGACGCTCGATCGGCATTTGACCAAGCAGATGGTCTACGAGACCGGCGCCGACCTGCTGCTTCACGAGTTCGGCAACACGTATAATAACCCGGACAATCGCTCGCCTGTTTACACCTTTGCGCCGCTGGAAGATTTCCAGCGCATTCCAGGCGTTGTCGCCGCGACGCGTGTGGCGCGCTATCCCGCCTCGGTGTTGCGGGCTGATAACAAACCCGAGGAGGCGATATACCTTGGCGTCGATCGCCTCACGTTCCCGGATGTGGCGTACTGGCAGTCCAACTTCGCGCCGGCGCGTTTGGGTACGTTGATGAACGTGCTGGCCCTGTATCCCAATGGCGTGTTAATTCCGCGCGAGTTTGCCGATGAACTGGGCTTGAAGTTGGGCGATTCCTTCTCGATCGCGGTGCAGGGCGACTCGTGGTCGGCAAACCTGCCGGTCGTGGTGGTCGGGCTCATTAATCTGTTCCCGTCGTGGTACCCCGAGAACGGCCCGCTTATCGTCGGGAACAACACTTATCTGGCGCAGCAAGCGGGCGCGGATTATCCGCAGGAGTTGTGGCTGAAAACGGCGCCGGGCGCTGAAGCCGAAAACATCGTGTACGCTATTCGCGGCTATACCATCGTGATCGATCGCGCGGCCGATCAATCGCGGCTGGTGGAAAGCGGTTTGAACACGTTCATCAAGAGCTGGGCTTCCGCCGGCCAGAAGATCATTCAAGAACAGCGCCGGCCGGAGCGGCAGGGCTTGTTTGGCATGCTGTCGGTGGGCTTCCTGACCGCGGCGATCTTGACGGTGCTGGGCTTCATCCTGTATGCGCTGTTTTCGTTCCGCCGCCGCTTCATCGAGTTGGGCATGCTGCGCGCGGTGGGCCTGTCGGCCAGGCAGCTGCGCGCGCTGCTCGCCAGCGAATTGATCTTCCTCGTCTCGATAGGTTTGCTGGTGGGCACGGCGCTGGGCGTGTTGTTCAGCCAGGTGTTCATCCCGTATCTGCAAGTGGGCGCCAGTCTCTCGGCGCACTATCCGCCGTTTGTGGTCGAGGTGGCGTGGCCGTCCATCATTCAGATGTACGTGTTGTTCGGCCTGTTGTTCCTCGGCGCGTTGGGCGTGCTGGCCGCGCTGCTGCTGCGCATGCAGATCTTCCAGGCCATCAAGCTGGGCGAGACGACGTGATTTTGATCCACGCAGGGACACCAAAAATACAGTTCCCTTCGTGAACTTTGTGGATAAGATTCAATGACTTCTGATCCGATCATCGTCTGCGAGAGTTTAATCAAGGTCTACACCATCGCCGGGCTGGAAGTGCAGGCGCTGCAAGGACTTGATCTGTCCGTGCAGCCTGGTGAGTTCATGGGGATTGTCGGGGCAAGTGGCAGCGGTAAATCTACACTGCTCAACATCCTCGGCGGGCTCGATCGGCCGACGGCGGGCCGCGTGTGGGTGGACAATCAGAACCTGTTGAGGCTGAGCGATCAGGCGATGAACCGCTATCGCCGCCAAACCGTGGGCTTTGTCTGGCAGCAGGCCACGCGCAACCTGGTGCCCTATCTCACGGCGCTGGAGAACGTGCAGCTGCCGCTGACCCTGGCCGGCAGCACCGGCCGATCGGCGCGCGAGCGCGCGGAGCGCCTGCTCAAGTTGGTCGGGCTGTCTGAGCGCCAGCATCATCATGTGGCGCAGCTGTCCGGCGGCGAGCAGCAGCGCGTGGCAATCGCGGTGGCGCTTGCCAATCAACCCAAACTGCTGTTGGCCGATGAGCCGACGGGCGAGGTGGACAATACCACGGCGCAGACTATTTACAGCCTCTTCCGTGATCTCAATCGCGAGCTGGGCCTGACCACCTTGATCGTCAGCCACGATGCGGGCATCGTGCCCTACGTGAATCGCGTCATCGCCGTGCGCGATGGCAAGCTGGCAACGGAGAAGGTGCGCCGCGCGTCGGGCGAAGGCGCGGACACGCACGTGGAGTGGGTGGTGCTTGACGGAGCGGGCCGCTTGCAGATTCCCCAAGAATACTTGCGTCAATTCAACATTCAACGCCGGGCCGAACTGGAAGTGACCGAGGCTGGCATCTTGATCCGGCCGGTGACGCATCCCGATGAACCTGCCGCAGCTGCCCGGACCGACACGGCGCGGGAGGAAGCCTCCATCGAGCGCGCGCGCTGGTGGCAGCGCTGGCTGAAGAGCAAAACAGGGAGGGTGTCATGAGTGCAAGGGCAACCTCTACTGCGCTGAACGTGATCAAAACAGAAGATTTGTGGCGCGTGTACAAAGTCGGCGCGCTGGAAGTGCCGGCCTTGCGCGGCATCAACCTGCAGATCGAGGCCGGGTCCTATGTGGCGCTGAAGGGCCGATCGGGCAGCGGCAAGACCACGCTGTTGAACTGCCTCGGCGGGCTGGATCAGCCGACTTCGGGCGCGGTGCAGATGCTGGGTCATTCGATCGCGCAGCTGAACGATGACGAGTTGACGCGCTGGCGGCGCGAGCAGGTGGGCTTTGTATTCCAGTCATTCGGCTTGATTCCCACGCTCTCGGCGTACGAAAATGTGGAGTTGATGCTGCGCATCCGAGGCGCCGCGCCAAAAGAAAATGATCGGCGCGCGCGGGCGTGTTTGGAATTGGTAGGGCTGAACAAGTGGATACACCACCGGCCTTACGAGATGTCGGGCGGGCAGCAGCAGCGTGTGGCGATTGCGCGCGCGCTGGCCAATCAACCCCGCGTGATTCTGGCCGACGAGCCGACCGGCGAGTTGGACAGCACCACGGCGCGTGAAGTGCTGACGCTGTTCCGCGAGATTGTGAAGACCGAGCATGTGACGCTGTTGATGGTCACGCACGATCCGCTGGTGGATGAGTATGCCGATCGGGTGCTGCTGCTCGAAGACGGGCAGATCGTGGCGTAATGCGTAGCACGTAACGCGTAACGCGTAACGCGTAACGGATGTCCTGCATGGTTAAGCGCTCTTCAAAACGATTCCTATTCGTCGTGTTGGCGATGATCTTGTTCTGGGTGGCCGGCTGCCAGCCGGCGCAGCAGGTCGGCGGCCCGGAAGAAGGCGTGCTGTTGGTGCCGCCGACGCCTGCGCCTGTGGACACGAACGCCGGCGAGACGGCCGCTCAAACAACGCCAGTCACGCCATCGGCGGTGAGAAACCCAGTGGGCGAGACGGCACTGTACCAAGATCCGTCGCAGCCGGTGGAAGCGCGCGTGAAGGATCTGCTGGCGCGTATGACGACCGAAGAAAAGATCGGGCAGATGATACAGCCGGCGTTCGGCAGCATCGACCCCGATACGGTGGCCAAACTCTCGATCGGTTCGGTGCTGGCGGGCGGCGACGGCAACGGCGTCGATACGCCTGAGTCGTGGCTCGAATTGGTCAGATCTTACGAAGAAGCCGCGCTGGATGCGCGTTTGGGCATTCCGCTGATCTTCGGATGGGATGCCATTCACGGCAGCGGCCACCTCAAAGGCGGTACGCTGTTTCCGCAGGACATCGGCCTGGGTGCGACGCGCAATCCCGAGCTGGTGCGGCAAGTGGCGCGCCTCACGGCGGATGAAATGGCAGGCGTCGGCGTGCAGTGGAACTTTGCGCCGGTGCTGGCCGTAGTGCAGGACACGCGCTGGGGCCGCACCTACGAATCATTCGCCGAGAATACCGAACTGGTGACGCACCTGGGCGAGGCTTACGTGCGCGGCTTGCAGAGCGTCGATGGCACAACGAATCTCAATCATCCGCTGGCCGTGCTGGCCACACCCAAGCACTACCTCGGCGACGGCGGCACCACGTGGGGATCGTCGCGGCAGGACATCTTCGATCATCCCTTCATGCTCGATCAGGGCGACACGCGCGTCGACGAGCCTGCCCTCCGATCGCTTTATCTGCCGCCCTACCAGGCCGCTGTCGAAGCGGGCGTGTTGAGCATTATGCCGTCGTTCAGCAGCTGGAACGGCGCCAGGATGCACGGCAACAAGTATCTGTTGACCGATGTGCTGAAAGACGAACTGGGCTTTGACGGTTTCCTCATTTCCGATTGGGAAGCCATCAGCCAACTGCCGGGTAGTTCCTACGATCAGGTAGTGAAGGCCATCAACGCCGGCGTCGACATGTACATGGGGACGGAATGGCAGAACTTTTACAATCAGTTGCAGCAGGCCGTCAACAACGGCGAGGTGCCCATGTCACGCCTCGACGACGCCGTGAGCCGCATCCTGCGCGCTAAGTTCACGCTGGGGCTGTTTGAGCATCCCCTGGCCGATGCAGAGGCATTCCAGCGCATCGGCTCAGCGGAACATCGCGCGGTGGCTCGTGAAGCCGTGCGCCAATCGCTGGTGTTGTTGAAGAACGAGAATCAGGCATTGCCCATCGCTAAAGACACGCCGCTGATCTTCGTTGCGGGCCAGGCGGCGGAGGACATCGGCTTGCAGGCGGGCGGCTGGACTCTCACGTGGCAGGGTCAAGAAGGCAAAATCATGCCGGGTACGACAGTTCGGCAGGGCATTCAGGAACTGGCCGGACCGGGATCGAAGGTGGTCTACGATCGCTATGCTCTGTTTGAAGATGTGAAGGGAACACAGGGCAGTCTGGCCAAAGCCGATGTGGGCATCGTGGTCGTCGCGGAGAAGCCGTACGCCGAAGGTGTGGGCGACGAAGCCGATCCCCAACTCTCGGCGGTGGATGTGGCGCTGATCGAGCACATGCGCGCGCGAGCGGACAAAGTCGTGGTGGTAATGATGACCGGCCGCCCGATTGAGATCACCGAGCAGCTGCCGCTGGCTGAGGCGTGGGTGGCGGCCTGGCTGCCCGGCACCGAGGGCAGCGGCGTGGCCGACGTCCTCTTCGGCGATTACGAGTTCACGGGCAAACTGCCGTTTACGTGGCAGCGCTGGAACAGCCAACTGCCGTTCAAGTTTGCCAGTCTGCCGTCGCAAGGCTGTGACGCGCCGCTGTTTCCGTACGGGCACGGTTTGACGACGAAGGACAAATCGCCGCTTATTCCAGATTGTCCGAAACCGTAACGTAGTGCGTATTACGTAGTGCGTGATGATGACGTTTTACGCACCACGCGCTGCGCCGGAGGTATCCCATGTACACTAAGACCGACGCTCCCCAAATCATCATCGCGGCGGGCAACAAGCCGAAGAAGATCGAAGAATACGTCGGGCGGGTGTCGACCGGCAATCAGCAGGTCAGCATTGCGCGGATGATCAGCCCCGGCGGCTGGCTCGAAACGGCGCAGATCCCCGAGTTCGACGAATATTCGATCGTGCTGCGCGGCGAACTGCACGCCAGGATCGACGATGGCGAAACGATCGTTTTGACGGCGGGGCAGGCCATCAGCCTGAAGGCAGGCGTGAAGGTGCAATACAGCACACCGGGTGAAGAGGGTGCTGAGTACCTCTCGGTGTGCCTGCCGGCTTTTGGGCCGGATACGGTCCACCGGCAGGAATAGACCACGTTGCCGTCGTGTTACTATCAGATCGACAGCGTTGAGAATAGCCTTCGTTTCATGCTATACTGCGTCCATTCCATTCAGCGAGCGCAATCATGAACTACGGATACTTCGACGACAAAAAGCGTGAATACGTCGTCACCAATCCCCGCACACCCACCAAATGGATCAATTACATCGGCACGCTGGCGTTTGGCGGCTTCGTCGATCACACGGGCGGCGCTTTGATCTGCGCGCAGGACCCGGCACTGAACCGCATTACCAAGTACATCACGCAGTTCCCCGCCTCGGCCTTCAACGGCGAGACGCTGTACTTGCGGATTAAGAAGCGTGCTGAGCGGAGCAGGGCGAAGTCGAAGGACGCGCATTCTTCGACTCCACTGCGTTCCGCTCAGAGTGCGTACACTGTCTTCTCGCCGTTCTTTGTTCCTACGCTCGATCAGTACGACCGCTACGAGTGCCACGTGGGCCTGGGCTACACGCGCATCGTGTCCGAGTTCTACGGCCTGCGCACGGAAGTGACCATCTTCATCCCGCTCGATGGGCGCTGCGAAATCCGCGACATCAAGATCACCAACATCTCCCGGAAACCGATCGAGGTCGATGCGATCCCGGTGGTGGAATACACGCATCCTGACGCGCTAAAGCAGTTGACCAATGCCGACTGGGTGCCGCAGACGATGCAGAGCAAAATGATGCAGGATGCAGGCAGCACGACATTGATTCAGTACCCCTTCATGCTCCGCGATCTCAGGGTCAATTACTTCACGTCGAATTTGCCCGCGTCGTCGTTTGAAACCGATCGGCAGAAGTTCCTGGGCGGGAACGGTTATGGCACGTGGGGCAGCCCGATCGGCCTGCAAGCGCCTGAACTGAGCAACACCGCAGCGCTGCGCGGCGACAACATGGCGGCGCTGCTGCATCACCTGGGCGTGTTGCAGCCCGGCAAGTCCAAGCGCTTTATCACGCAGTTGGGGCAGGTCGATCATATCGAGCATGCGCTGGACGCGATCGCGAAATACCGGCAAGCCAAGGAAGTCGATCGGGCGTTGGCCGATATAAAGGCGTTCTGGGACACTTATCTGGCCAAGCTGCACTGCACGACGCCCGACACCGATTTCGACCGTATGATCAACGTGCACAATGCGCGGCAGTGTTACATCACCAAGCAGTGGTCGCGCTACCTGTCGTTATATCAACTGGGATACGGGGCGCGCGGGATTGGCACTCGCGACAGCTCACAAGATGTGATGGCGGTGCTGGCGAGTGTGCCGGATGAAGGCAAAACGTTGATCCGGCAGCTGCTCAGTGTGCAGCGGCGCAACGGCTCGGCCTATCATCAATTCAACCCGCTCACCCTGCTGGCCAACGAAGGCGATTCGCTGGAACGCGAAGATCGCCCGCACTACTACAGCGACGATCATCTGTGGGGCGTGCTGGCGGTTAGCGCGTATCTCAAGGAAACAGGCGACCGCGCTTTCCTGGATGAAGTCATTCCCTATTACGAGAAGGATAGGCAAGCGCAGCCGCTTGAAAGCGGCACCGTGCTCGATCATTTGAAGCGCGCCGTCGAGTTTACGCATGGCGATGTGGGACAGCACGGCTTGCCGCACCTCGGCTTTGCCGATTGGAACGATACCATCAACCTGGCGACGGGCGCGGAGTCGCTGTTCAGCGCCAACCTGTACGGGCGCGCGCTGCAAGAGCTGATTGCGTTGTGCGAGCACCTGGGCGATGTGAACGCCGTGCAGCAGTACGCGGCGTACTACGAAGGAATGCAGGCGTGCGTGAACGAGCAGGCCTGGGATGGTGAATGGTATGTGGGTTACTTCGATTGCGACGGCACGCCGCTGGGATCGAGGCAAAACCAGTACGGCCAAATTCAACTCAACGGCCAGACCTGGCCGGTGATCTCCGGGTTCGCCACACCCGATCGGGCGGTGCAGGCTCTGGAGTCTGCGCATCGCCTGCTCAATACGCGCCATGGCCTCAAGCTCAGTTGGCCCGGCTTCAACGGCTTCGATCCGGCCTATGGCGGAGTGACCACGTATCCGCCCGGTGCCAAGGAAAACGGCGGCATCTTCCTGCACACCAATCCGTGGGCGGTCATCGCGAACACGATCGTCGGCAACGGCGATCGGGCGTATGAGTACTATCGCCAGATCAACCCGGCCAGCAAGAACGAACGCATCGACGAATTTGAAGTGGAGCCCTATGTGTATCCACAGAATATTCTGGGCGATGAGCATCCGCAGTTCGGCCTGGGCCGCAACAGCTGGTTGAGCGGCACGGCGTCGTGGATGTATCAGGCTGGCACGCAGTATATTCTGGGCGTGCGGCCTGCGCACACCGGTCTGGTGATCGATCCATGCCTTCCTCATGCGTGGAAGGGCTTCAAGGTCACGCGGCAGGTGCGTGGCGCATCGTACGCCATTGAGGTGCGCAATCCCAGGCGGGTGTGCAAAGGCGTGAAGTCCACTCGAGGTGGATGGCGCGTCCATTCCAGGGAATATCGTCCCGTACTTTGACGACGGACAGACGCATCGCGTGATCGTCGTGCTGGGAGAAGCCTGACACCATGACTCCTGACTTCCATGGCCTGCCCGCTCGCTCGCTTGAAAATGATCATCTGCGCGTCGATTATCTGGTGGAAGCGGGACCGCGCCTGGTCCGCCTGATCCCGGCTGGCTCGGCCGACAATCTGCTGGCCGAAGTTCCCGATGTGCGTTGGCCCACACCCTGGGGCGACTATCATTTGCGCGGCGGGCATCGCCTGGCGATCGCGCCGGAAGCGCTGGAACTGTCGTATGTGCCGGATGCCGGCGATCTGATCGTCGAAGAGATGCCCGGCGGCGTGCGGCTGGTTCGACCGACCGAGACTGGCTCGGGCGTGAGCAAGTCGCTTGAGATTCAGCTGCAGCCCGATCGGCCTGCGCTTACCCTGCGGCATGCGGTGCGCAACGATCGCTCTGCGCCGATCGAGCTCGCGGCGTGGGCTATCACCCAGTACTGGCGTTGGGCGGCATTGCCATTGCGCCGCTGCGGACCACCTCCGCTGCAAATCGGCACCGGCCCGATCGGCACCTGGTGTTGTGGCCGTATTCGTCGTGGCGGGACGAGCGATTGTTGGTCGACGACGACTACGTCCGGATAAACGCACGGCCCGAACCGCAGGAACTGAAGATTGGCCTGCTGGCTGGCGGCTGGCTGGGTTATCTGCGATCAGGCGTGTTCTTTCTTAAGCGCTTTGACCCGCAATTGGAACTGCTGCATCCCGATCTGAACACGAATGCCCAGCTGTACTGCCATGATCGCTTCATCGAGCTGGAGTCGCTGGCGCCGCTCGCCGTGCTGAAACCCGGCCAGTCCAGCGTGCACGTCGAGACGTGGGAGATCTATCAGGATGTGGATGTGCCGCAGAGCAGCGCCGGGCTGGGGCAGCTGATCCAGTCGATATCGTTGTAGCAGTGAAGGAGAAACCTGTGTCCACCTCAACCGTGTCTTTTCCAAGTCATTTCGTGTGGGGCGCTTCCACGGCGGCCTACCAGATCGAGGGCGCGTGGAATGAAGACGGCCGCGGCGAATCGATCTGGGATCGCTTCTGCCGCACGCCCGGCAAGATCGAAAACGGCGATACCGGCGACGTGGCCTGCGATCACTATCATCGCTGGCCGGAAGATATCGAATTGATGAAGCGCCTGGGTCTGAAGGCTTATCGCTTTTCGATCGCGTGGCCGCGCATCTATCCGCAGGGGCGCGGCACGCTCAATCGGGCGGGGATTGATTTTTACTCGCGCCTGGTGGATGCGCTGCTGGCGGCGGGCATCGAGCCGTACCTCACACTCTATCACTGGGATCTGCCGCAGACGCTGGACGATGCGGGCGGCTGGCCCGCGCGCGATACAGCCTATGCGTTTGCCGATTATGCGGAGACGATGGTCAAGCATCTAGGGGATCGGGTGCAGTACTGGTCAACCTTCAATGAGCCGTGGTGTGTGTCGTTCCTGAGTCTATCAGCTGGGCATCCATGCGCCTGGCCTACAGGATGAGCGACTGGCCGTGCAGGTGGCGCATCATACCTTGGTGGCGCATGGCCTGGCACTGCAGGCGATGCGCTCTTTCAATGCGGGCATCAAGGCGGGCATCGTGCTGAATCTGTGGTCGATTGAAAGCGTGGAGGATACGCCAGCCAGCCGCGCGCTGATCGAACGAGCGTGGCAGCGTGATCTGGGCTGGTTCCTCGATCCGCTGCTGCACGCAGAGTATCCGCTGCTGGCCTGGCAGGAACGCGAACCAGCTGCGCCGCAGATGCAGCCCGGCGACATGAAGTTGATCGCGCAGCCGCTCGATTGGCTGGGCATCAACAACTACAATCGCCAGCTGCTTGATCAGCAGGGTCAGCGCCTTCAGCGGGTGCCCGGCTCCGAGCACACGGACATGGGCTGGGAAGTGCACGGGCCGGGGTTGCGCCGTCTGCTGACCGCGTTGCGGCAGCGCTATCCTTTGCCGCCAATCTACATCATTGAGAATGGGGCGGCCTTCACAGACGACTTAACGCCCGGCGGGCGTGTGCCTGATCCACGCCGCATCAACTATCTGCGCGACTACATCACGGCAGTGCATGAAGCCATGCAAGACGGCGTGGATGTGCGCGGCTATTTTGTGTGGTCGCTGCTGGACAACTTCGAGTGGTCGTTTGGCTACAGTAAACGGTTCGGCGTCATCTATGTGGACTATTCCACTCAGCGCCGCGTGATCAAGGACAGCGGTTACTGGTACGCGCAGGCGATCGCTCAGAATGGAATCGCGGACTGACACGACCTCCCGGAAGCACTTAAGCCTCCGGGAGGTGCTTTATGGTTCGGTCGGATACCCTGCCTTGACCCACGCTTGAAATCCACCTTGAATAGCCGCCACGCTGTGGAAACCGTTATCCAACAGGATTTGCGCCGCACGGGCGCTGCTTTCTTCCGCCGGTCAGGTGCAGTACGTGATGATCCAATGATCTGTTGTTCAACTCATTCAGCCGGCTCTCGAATTCGCTCAACGGAATCGACACCGCACCGGGAATGTGGTTCTCGGCATACTGCTCGGCAGTCCGCACGTCCACAAACACTGCCTGCTTCAATTCATGCGCAGCATGCGCGCGCGCGCAGCACCGATAGTGACGCGGGGAACGTCGGGGTACGGCAGGCTGCCTGGAGCGACAGCCAGTGCGGTGGGCATGGGCGTCGGAATTGCCGCTGGGCCGGCCGGGTTGAGCAACGGCGAGAGAATCAGTGCCGCGCCGATAACGATCAGCCCGAGGAAGCCGATCAGCGCCGCCGTGCGCGAGTTGTTAGACAAGTTTATCTCCCCCTATGGCGCTGGAATGATCAACTGTTGTCCGACATAGATATTATCATCCGCTAAATTGTTGGCCTGCTGAATGTCCTCTACCGTCACGCCGTAACGCCGCGCCAGTGAAAACAGCGTGTCACCTTGCTGAACAACATGGCGTTGAGAAGTGTTTACCGTCGAGGTCAGCACCGGAGTCGAGGTGGCAGTCGTCACAGGCGGTACGGTCGGCGCGATCTGGATCGGCGAACTCGACGTGGGCGCGCGCGGCGTAAGCGGCGCGTGATACAACTGATCGCGGATACGCTGTGCCGCGCCCGGCTTCAGCCGCATGGCATCCTGGCCGTCTGCTGTGAAGTATTCCTCGATTGATTGTTCGTCGAGTGTGACGGCGTAGATCTTGTCCCGATCGATCCCGGCGGCAAACTCGATCATTTCCCCCAGGCTGGCCGGGCGTAAGATTGGTCTGGATGGATCCGCTGTACATCGCCAACAGCGAACCGATCTGTGTCAACAGACTGCGGCAGCCGTTGCTCTTTCAGCAGTTTGTCGCGCACGGTCAGAATCACTTGCTGCTGCCGCTTCACCCGATCGAGATCGCCGGCGGGCGTGGCGCGCGTGCGCGCGTACTTTAACGCTGTGCGCCCGTCCAGATGCTGCCAGCCCGCGTCGATGTGGAACGGCTCGTAACCAAAACCTGCGTCCGGATAGTCGGGATCGTCGATGGTTTCTTCGACGCGGAGGTCGATGCCGCCGATCAGATCGATCAACTGCTCGAAGGCGGAGAAATTCAGGCGGATGGTGTACTGCACTGGAATGTCCAGCGCCGCCTGCACCGTCTGCATCGCCAGCGCCGGGCCGCCGCCGGGCACGCGTTCCACTTCGCCCAAGAAGTGCGCCGTGTTGATCTTGCCCTCGCGCTCGCCGCCCGGTATTTTCACCCATAGATCACGATTGATGGACAGCATGCCCGCCGTCTGCGCCTGCCGATCGAGTGTGAACAACAGCATCGTATCGGTGCGCGCCGGATCCGTCATCCCGGCGCGCTGATCGATGCCCAGCACCAGCACGTTGACGCGGGAATTCGCGGGGACGCCCTCAAAGCCGCGCCCTGCTTCGCGCGCCAGGCCCGCGGCGGCAAGCGAAATGAGCCCGCACGCGATCATCGCCAACAGCCACACGTACGGCGCGCGCGAACGGCGGCGGGAACTGGGGGACACACGCATAAGCCGATTATAGCATGCGGGTGTGGGCCATCCAGCGCAGCCTCAGCCAGTGATGCGAGTCAGGCCGCGCCCACGGATGATGCTCGCGCACGCGCGTTAACGCTTCCTCGGCTGAGAGATTTTCCAGCCGCATGAGCACCGCGCAGCAGACCGTCACCGATCGGTTGAAGCCCGCCGCGCAATGCACCAGGACGCGCTCCCCCGCCTGTAAGCGATCGATCACCCACTGCGCTTCAGCCACTATCTCGGTGACAGCCATGCCCTGCAACCCTTCACCCTTCTGTGCCCGGCGGTCGGCCCCGGTGAGCGGCCAGCGGTTTTCATCTTCCGACAAATTCAGCACGGCCTGGACATCAGGACGCTGATCGGACTGATGTTCCAGGCCGCCAACAAAGAGCCGCCGGTGCAAGGCTTGGCCGTCTCTTTTTACCCACCGTAGGCCGCGGAAGCGCAACCGGCGCGGGACGTATTCGCCGCACAGGCGCTCGTAAGGTTGATCTTGGACCGCCATCAGCTCTGGCGTTGCGGTCAGACGCAGTTCTCGATAGTCGAAGATCAATTCGCGTCGTGAGCCGCGCGCCTCTTCGCGCAGATCGTCCAGCCGGGCACTGACCAGTGAGCGAGTGTGCGGGAATTCCACGATGCGCGCGTGGCGTGTGGGGTTAGTCATGGTGGGGTCTGTGCCAGGCGGTTTTCCGATGGCAGCAATTCCAGGCCCAGCCGCGCCTGTGATACGGGCTGCTTATCCCGGCGAGCGTCGTCGCCGGCGAGCGCGGGCGTATGCAGCACCGCGTGAAAATAGTCAGGCGAATTCGACAGGAAGGTGTGGGCCTCGCCGGGTTCGACAATGATCATGTCTCCGGCATGCAGCGTGACAGTTTCCTGTTCGACGCGAATTTCTGCGGTGCCGCGTGCGACGAGGTAGATTTCGGTGATCTGCGTGTGCACATGCGGCTCGTCGACGCCGGTGTTGGCGTACCCGATCGTGATGGGCAGATCAGAATTCCACGGGCCAACGTACCAGCCTTTGGCGGCGGTTAGGTCGGGGTGTTCGAGGCGCATGTTAATTGGCCGGCTCGGCTGCTCGATCGTGTTGCAGATAACCGAGGCGTTGATACTCTTGAAAGAGCTGGCCCCAGGTTGTGCTCGCGCGCCACTCGGCGGCGATGTGGCGGTACTTCAACGGCCAATAGAGGTAATCCTGCTCGATTTCGGACACGAAGGTCGGCCCCACCACCAGCGGCGTGCGAAACAGCAGTTTCTGCAGGCCGCGCGTCGGCCCATACCACGATAGCCACGCCAGAAAACTATGCGAGTTGCGGCCAATCTTGAAGTGCCAGTTCTCGCCGGAGACGTCATCGCCCACCAGTTCGATCCGGCGCGTGTCGCCGCAGCCCAGACCCTGCTCGTGCGCGAGGCGGATGTAGCGGATGGAGAGCGGATCGAAGCCCATCAGCCTGGCCGCCACCGCATCGATTGCTACTTGATCGAGCTGACGCGAGGATGACATTCCTGACTTCGGGATTCATGAGGCGCGGACCGGCGTCATTGCCGGCGGTCGTGCCATCCATCAGCGCGAACAGGCCGGGGTGAATTTCTTTTTGAATCGCCAGCAGATCGACCAGCGTTTCGTGAATCCAGGTGTGCGTGTAGTGCCGGTATTTGCTGAGCAGCCCGCCGAACGCATTCTTCATCGCGCCGGTCGTCGTGGTATACATGTGCGTCTTGACCGTGGGCAGATGCACGACGTTCTTGCCGATGAAATAATCGGGGATGCGGATGCCCTCTGGATAGATATGATCGAGCGCCAGCATTCTGGCTGTGGGCCGGTAGGGGATCCACTGCATCTCGGTGGTGCGGAAGTTGTAGAGGGCGGGCACGGCGTAGTGCTTGAAGATGGGCACATACCCATTCAGGTCTTCGCCCTTGAAGGCATTGGTGAGCACCGTCTGATTCTGCACGCAGACCAGCTCGGCGAAGCCCGCCTGCCGCAGCGCCAGGATCGCGCCTTCCAACTGCCAGGGCGTGGTGTTGGCCGCAGGCATGGGGTAATGCCACGAGATATTGTCCTTGAGAATCGTCGGGGTGTTCGCTGCAAGCGCTTGCGCGCCTCCGGCGAGCTCAAACAGGCGTTGATAGTCGTGTAGAATCGTGTCGGGTTGAGTGCGCAGAACGGCAACTTTGGCGGCGGCAGGCATGTGTGATCTCGCTCCTCAAGTAAAGTAATCGGCCTCCCTGTGGCGCGCAGAGTGTATCGCACTTTCAGGCTTGCCCAACAATCGCCGCCACGCCGATCTGGACCAGGTCCATGTCTTCCTGTTCCGGCAAGCCGCTGACCGCCACGGAACCGACGACTGCGCCAGCGATGATCACCGGCACGCCGCCGCCCCAGCCGACGTAACGCAGATCGCCGTAATACGCCATGTCAAAGCCGTTGACGGGATCACGGGCGGTCTGTCCCAACTCGCGTGTCGGCTTGCGCTCGCGCGCAGCTGTCCACGCCTTGTTGGTGGCGATGACGACCGCGGGCAGGGGCGCGCCGTCGAGGCGCAGCAAGCTGATCAATTCGCCGTGGGCGTCGGCCACGGCAATTACGGCGGCTTTGCCGCGCTTCTGTAATTCGGCTTGAATGGCTTGAATGGCGCGCTGCGCATCGACATGGCCGAGGGTTGTAACCTGATGCATGGTTTCCTCCTATCGATTTTGTGCTTCCAGGACGTGTTGGGCAAACATCATCATCCGCTCTTGAAAGTAAATCCACTGTTCAGCGCTGAGTCCGGTATGACCCGCCTCGAACCACTCCACTTCGATCGATTTGCCCAGCGCCTTCATCTTCGCTTCGTACAACTCGATCTGGCGCGGCGGGGTGCGTGTATCATGCTTGCCTTGAATGATGAAAATCGGCGCGCGCACGTTGTCCGCGTAAGTGATCGGTGAACTGGCAGCATATTGTTCGGGCTGCTGCGTGGGCGTGCCGCCGAATAACCCGGCAAAGAAACTCTTCAGCGCATCGGAGGCGTCTTCGTAAGCCAGCGCGAAATCGGCGATGGCTACCATCGGCATGCCACCCGCCCACAACTCGGGACGTTTGCCCAGCGCGAACAGTGTCAGGTAGCCGCCGTACGATTCGCCAAAGAGGAACACCGCCTTGGGATCAGTGAAGGTGTGCTCCACCAGATACGCGCGCGCCGCCACGAGGTCATCCAACTCCCAGTGACCAATGTCGCCCCAGATTTGTTCTTTGAACGCACGCCCGAACGTCATCGAGCCGCGATAGTTCAGGGCGCAATACGCGTAGCCGTGATCGAGCCAGGCCTGGCTGGTCTGCCGGAAATAATTGGTGCGCACCGCATGCGGCCCGCCGTGAATGTCGAAGATCAGCGGGAAGGGCGGATCACCCTCGGGCAAGCCAAGCCACGCTTGAACCTCTTGTCCATCCGACGAAGGAAACGTGATCGATCGCAAAGCATGGCCGGGCGGCACATCGATCGCCGGCACCATGACGCGCGTGGCGGCTCCCGTCTGCGCATCCAGCGCGACGATCCGCGTCGGCGAAGCCGAATCTTCCCAGATCCCCCAGATTTCTTCGTTCGATCCGAACCATGGACTTTCGCCTTCACCCGGCACGCCGATGAGTGGATCGTAGAAGGTGCCTTCGGGATGTTGGAGGCGCGTCAACGCCCGATCGGCCAAGCGATACCCGTACAGACTGCTCTTGTCCACGATGTAACTGGCACAGCAAAATCGTCGAGCCGTCCGGGGACCAATCGAGCGGCACGATCTCGCCCGATAGATCGCCGCAATCAAGATCGATCCGCTCATCCGTCAGCGGATTCCAGAGGAAGGGCTGTTTGAAACCCGAGCGCGAGGTCATAGCCAACAGGCGCGGATCATCGGGCAGCGGCGAGAAGGCGACGATCTCGATGTCGGCCTGTGATCCATCCCACAGTTCATTCACAAGATGACCGTCATATGTGTCGATCGCCAGCAGGCTGCGCCGCCGCTGGCCGCCCGCGCGCGCGGTGGAGATCACCGCCGCGAGGCTGCCAGCGCTTGACAACAGCGCGCCCCACGCTTCTTTCTCGCTGGTGAAGATCAAACGCGGCGTGCTCAGCTCGCCGCGCGGGCCGAGCTCGACGACGTGTAACTGGAAGCCGTTTTTGTTCACGGCGTCAAAGGCCAGCAGCTTCCCGTGGCGGCTTAAGCCCACGCCGCGCAAAGTGTAGGCTGGTAGATCAGGCGTTACGTCTTCAAACGCGCCGCCCTCATATGGCACACGTGTGAGATGCCCCAGCTCATTGCCTGATCGATCATCGAGAAAATACACGTGCCGGCCGTCAGGCGAGATCCAGCCGCGATTGGTGGGCGCGGCTCGATCGGTGAGCAGGCGCAGCTTGCCGGTGGCTGTCTCCCACGCGTAGACTTGATACGACTTCACCTGATTGCCGATGATGATGCCGTGCGCCGGATTGGCGCGCGCCATGTACGCCAGCAGAAACCGCGGAGCGTTGAAGCGCTGCTTCCAGGGAGCCGCTGTGCTGAGATCGGGGGGCTTGATCAAGACCGCCTCCTGTTGGCTGAAGCAAGATGAACGCCGGCTGAAACGTCACGCCCGCGCCAATAGCTGATCGAGCCGCCCGGCCAGCGGCTCCAACCGGCGCGCCAGCAGGGCGACCAGATCGAGTGTGGGTTGGTCGAACAAGGCCTGCCACACGGCCGCGAATTCAGTGGCGAGCCGATCTTCCATGAGTCCCCACGACGGTGTAATAGGCACGGCGCGGCCCGCTTTCACGGCCTGCATGGCCGACCGCCATAACCGATCGGTGGTAAAGGGGGCCTCGTTGAGGGCCTCGACCACCGCGGGCAGCAGGCCGATGCGCCGGGCGTACTTCACCTGCACCTCGGTCTGTGTCAGAAAACGGATCAACTTCAAGGCGGCATCCGGCTTGCGGCTGTGTTTCCAGATGACCAGATGCGATCCCCCTAACATCGGCGCGCCGGGTGGCAGCGCCAGGCCCACATTATCACGCGCCGCGCCCGTAAGGAAGTTAAACAGCCACGGCCCGCCGATCGTCACGGCGGTGTCGTCGTGCTGCAAGAATTGAGTATCGGGGTGTAGTGCGCCGATCTGCCGGAGCGCGGGCGGAATGTAGCGGCCCAACGCAAAATAGTTGCGAAGCCCGGCGATGGCGTGATGCCGGGCGAACAGCACCTGCTTGCCGTCCGGTGTAATGAAATCGCCGCCGGCCGCCCACACCCAACTGGCGGCGTTCAGCAGGGTGGTGTGCGTCTGCGCCGTGGGCACGATCCACGGTGTCGGTACGTGATGTTCCTGCAGAAGATGCAGGGTGCGCTCGAAACTCTCTGCGCTGGCAAAAGCCTCATCTTCGTCCACGCCGGTGCGCAGCAGCAGATCGCGCCGGAAGAAGACCAGCCGCGCGCCGACCAGCCAGGGAACGGCCCACACTTCCGGCCGATCGGTCAGCTGGCAGCCCTGCCACGCCGCTGGCAAAAAGCGCGACGCTCTGCCCAACTGGGTGATCTCATCCGGTTGAAAAGCGTGCAGCGCGCCCATCGCCGTCAGATCGCCCAGCCACGTGCTGCCTACTTCCGAAATATCCGGCCCGTCGTTGTACAATGCCACCTTGACCAGTTCGCTCCAGGCTGCATCCCACGTCAGTAGACGCAGTTTTACCTGGATGTGGTATTTCGCCTCAAATTCAGCCAGCAGCGGCTGAATTAAGTCGGCGTCAGGGGCTTGAATGGAGAATTCGATTTCAGTCGTCATGGCTCAGGCACTTCCACCGGTAATTGCCCGGTGCACGGCAGTTGGCCCCACAGGGCTTTAGCGGCTGCTTGCAGCGAAGCGGGCTGCAAGCTGTAAGTGCACAGACATGTGGGCACGCGCGGATAAGCGCTGACGTCATACGGCATGCGCAGCGCAACGGCGATGACGGATTTGCCGCGATCGATCGAGCTGGTTGGCCAGCTCCGCCTGGCCGCGATGCTGATACGCATTGATCGTGCCGATGATGACGCGATCGGCCCCTGCCACCCGCTCGGCTAGAGCGGCAATATCGGCTCCGCTCGGGTCGATCGGCATCACGATCTCTTCCACCCGATCGTGATACGCGCGCAGCGCTTCAGCCAGCGCGGGCCTGTCGTACGATGAGGTATCGGCCGGCGTCAGGTCTGCGGGCCGCGGCACGATCACGACGAGCGGCTCGTGCGCCGCCGGATGCAGCGGCAGTTGCTGGTGCTCATCGCGCACCAGCGTAATCGATCGCTCGGCGATTTCACGGGCCAGTGCCGCGTGATCCGCGCAGCCAATCACGCCGGGATCGGGCGGTGTCTGCTGTGCCACCCACTGCTTCAGCGCTGCAATCCGATCGACTGAAGCGCGCAGATCGGCCTCGTTCAGCAGGCCGTGACGCGCCGCCAGCCGCAGCGCGTCGTAAATGGCCGGCTGATCTACAAATGAGGTCAACAGCAGTAAATCTAATCCGGCCTGCGCGCCCGCCACCATCTCCACCACGTGCAGCGGGCCCTGCTGAATGGCGCGCATGTCCATCGCATCGCTGATCACCACGCCGCCGAACTTCATGTCGTCGCGCAGCAGCTGCTTCAAAATGCGCGGCGACAACGTCGCCGGCCGCTGATAGCCGTCGTCAAAGTTGGGCAGGGCGATGTGCGCCGTCATGATCAGCTTCACGCCCGCCTGAATCGCCGCCTGAAACGGCACGAACTCGACCGCGCGCAGGCGCGCCTCGTCGTGCGGCAGCACATCCAGGCCGTGATGAGAGTCTGTCGTGGAATCGCCGTGGCCGGGGAAGTGCTTGGCCGCGGCCGCCACGCCGGCCGCTTGCAAGCCTTGAATCAGCGCCGCACTCAACTGCGCCACCCATTGCGGATCGGCGCCGAATGAGCGCGGCCCCACGACGGGATTCTGCACATTATTGATCACATCGCACACCGGCGCATAGTCGAGGTTGATGCCCAGCGCGGCCAACTCACGCCCGAGCGCGAAGCCTGCCCGTTGAGCCAGCTCAGCCGATCGGGCCGCGCCAAGCGCCAGGTTGCCCGGAAAGCGCGTGGTGCCCGGCACGGCCATCAACGTGCCGCCTTCCTGATCGACCCCGATCAAGAGCCGTGGTTGGTTGGCGTCGCGCGCGGCGCGCTGCAGCGCGCTGGTGAGTTCCAGAATTTGCGCCGGGCGATCGAGATTCAGCGAGCGAAACAAAGTCAGGCCGCTCACTTGGCCGGCGGCCAGGGCGGCAAGAAAATCGGGCGGAGGCGTGTGCCCCTTGAAACTCCACATCAATTTTTGGCCGACGAGGCTGTCGTGAAAAGTGGGCATGATTGGTTTGGGAAGCGGTGGGATGGATGCCGCAGACTGATTTTACCGCCGATTGAGCAAAAGATATAATTGCGCTACCCTCGATCACACAGGAGCATTATGCCAGACAACTTTGATCAAGTCGTCAACCGGCGCGGCACAGAGAGCTACAAGTGGCGCACCTATCCGGACGATGTGCTGCCGCTATGGGTAGCCGATATGGACTTCCTGTCGCCCGAGCCGGTGCGGCGCGCGCTGCGTGAAGTCGTCGACCACGGCGTGTTCGGTTATCCGCGCGGCCAGCACGGCGACACGAGCGATTTGCCCGAGTACGCGCAGACCATTGTCGAGCGGCTGCGCGATCGGTATGCGTGGCACGTCGAGCCGCAGGACGTGATCTTTCTGCCGGGCGTCGTGGTGGGCCTGAGCGCGATGTGCAATATGTTCCGCGCGCAGGGCGGATCGATCGCCGTGCAGCCGCCGGTCTACACGCCGATATTCGACGCGCCGGCCATCGCCGGTCTCACACGCAACGAGGCGTTGCTCGCGCGCCAAACCGATGGGACGTATGCCGTCGATTGGGATCAATTCGCCGCCGCGCTGCACGACGACACGCGCGCCTTCATCCTCTGCAATCCGCACAATCCGGTGGGGCGCGTTTTTCGCCGCGACGAGTTGGAACGCATGGCCGAGTTGTGCCTGGCGCGCCACGTGCTGATCTGCTCCGACGAGATTCACAGCGATCTGATCTACAAAAACTTCCAGGAGGGTGTGCAACCTCCCGGAGGTTCACCGCGCCACATCCCGATCGCTTCACTCGCTCCGGAGATCGCGCAGCGCACCATCACTTTCTTCGCGCCCAGCAAGACTTTCAACCTGCCCGGTCTGCAAGCTTCGGTATTGATCATTCAGAATGCCGAGCTGCGCCAGCGCTATCAGGCGGCGCGGCAGATGATGCTGCCGTGGGTCAATGTGCTGGGCCTCACCGCCATGCAGGCGGCCTATCGCGAGGGTCAAGCGTGGCTTGATCAACTGCTGGCTTATCTGGAAGCCAATCGCGACTTCGTGTCTGAGTTTGTGTCAAACGAATTGCCCGGACTCAGCATGGCGAAACCGGAGGGAACTTATCTGGCATGGATCGATTGCCGCGGCGCGAACCTGGAGGATCCCTACGAGTTCTTTCTCAATCAGGCGAAGGTGGCGCTATCCAACGGATCGATCTACGGCACAGGCGGGCAGGGCTTTGTGCGGCTGAACTTCGGTTGCCCACGCTCGACGCTGGAAGAGGCGCTGCAGCGGATGAAGCGAGCTCTGCGGTAGTGCCAGTCAACGGCTGGCGCGCGCCGGCTGTTAACGGGCGCTACCTCTTTCAGGGCGATACGCTATAATTCGAGCGGCGTAAATCCACATCGGGAACAATCACATGAATCCTCAACTCAAGCGCATCTTCGGCCTCTTATTGATCATCGTCTCGATCCTCAGCCTGATCATCAGCGCGGGCGGCGTCATCGCCCTGTGGGGCGCGCGACCGGCCATTACGACGGCTTTGCAAGACACCGTCACGCTGGTCTCCGAAACACTGGCCACGACGCAAAAGGCTTTGGCGGTTGCCGATGCGGCGCTGCAGAATGCGGCCGACACCATCACGGTCTTGTCCGGTTCCATCGATTCGCTGGCGAATTCGATTGGCGACACGCAGGACGCGCTGAGTTCGGTGACCACGCTCGTCAAGCAGGATCTGCCCAGGACCATCGAGGCAGCGCGCACGGCCCTGGCCTCGGCACAAGACACTGCCCGGGTAGTGGACAACTTCTTGAGCGGCCTCAGCCGCATTCAATTCCTGAACATCAATTATAACCCGGCTGTGCCGCTGGATTCATCCATCGGCCAGATCAGCGACAGTCTCGGCGGCTTGCCTTCGCAGCTGGCAAGCCTGGGCGATGATCTGAGCGCGATCAATACGAACTTGCCGGCTGTGATCAAGACAATTCACGGGCTGGGTACCACCTTGAGCGATGTCGATGCCACGCTGGCTGAAGCGCGCACCGTGCTGAAGGAATATGCCGCGCAGCTCACGCGCACTCAAGCCGCCGTGCAGCCGATCGGCGAAGGCCTTCCTGCCTACGTCACACTGTTCATTGCGGCCTTGACGTTCATCATGCTGTGGGTCATTGCCGTGCAGATCATGGTGCTGGTCGTCGGCTGGCGCTGGTTCAGGCAGAATCAGAGCGCGGTGTAAGGCGCCAGCCATTTCCAGGCTGGTTCACGCTGCACACCTCATGGAGACTTTCATGCGCTTGTTTTGGCGGCATCTCGTCTTGATTGTTTTGCTGGCCTTTGTTCTGGCCGCCTGCAGTGTGCCTACGCCGGTTACGGTGCCTACCATAACGCCCGCGTTCGCTCCCATCGATACGTCCGCGCCTGCCGCGACGCCGTTACCCACGGCAACGCTCCCTCCGCCGACCGCCACGCCCTTCGTCGTCGCTGGCCCGCCGGCAGTCGAATTCGATCTGGGTGACGCCGCGATCATCCAGCCACAGTTTCCGCTCGAGAGCAGGTTCTACACGATGCCGCTGCGCCTCAATGGCGTGATTGCGGTGCCGGATGGCAGCGGGCCATTTCCGATCGTCGTGCTGATGCATGGCCGGCACGACATCTGCCCGGAAGTGGAAGGGCAGGATATGTTGCAGCAGTGGCCGTGCGCGGACGAGCAGGCCAATTACCAGGGCTTCGCTTACCTTGCCAGCGCGCTCGCCGCGCGCGGTTACCTGGCCATGTCGATCAATGTCAATGCCGCCTACACCAACGGCTGGGGTGAAGATCCCGGCGGCGCCGTCCGCTTTCCACAAATTGTCGATCTATATCTGGCTTCGCTGGCAATGGCCAACGCGGGAACCGACGCCGGTTTCAACGCGCCTGTGGCGGGCAAAGCCGATCTCTCCAAGATCGCGTTTGTGGCGCATTCGCAAAGCGGCGAACTGGCGACGAACGTCGTGCAGGCGCGCGCGCCGAATACCAACACGGAATCGATCGCGCAGGGCTTTGGTCCGATCGGGGCCACGCTCTATCTCGCGCCCGCTTACGGTCCCAGCGCTCAGCCTGTGCCCGATGTGCCGCTCAGTGTGATCCTGCCCTCATGCGATCAGGACCTCAGCGATCTGCCCGGTCAGCGCTACTACGAAGCGGCTCGCCTCACACCCGATCGGCAGAACTTCGCCTCGGCGCTTTATCTCGTCGGCGCGAATCACAATTTCTTCAACACCATCCTGAAAGATGAGGCGCAGAATTCGTCGCGCCCCGGCTGCGCGCTCACCGATCGGCTGACGGCCGATGAGCAGCGCGCTTTTCTGGCGCAGTATGCGCCCGACTTCATGGATGCCGCCTTCGGAGTCAAGCCGTATCCCGAGGAAGCGGGGCTGAACGCTTTCGTGCCCGCCCCCGATCGGTTGTATGGCTACCGCGTGCTCACCTCGCTGTCAGTGCCTGCAGCTCAGCGTCGCATGGTGCTGCTGCCTGCGGAGTCGAATCGCTTCCAGAATGCTTTCGGACAGCCCCATCAGACCAGCGGTCCGATCGACGTGGCCTTTTGCCAGATGGATCAACCGTGCCTGACGTGGCCCATTCAACCCGGCCAGTCCGATCAACTGCGCCTGTCGTGGACTGGGCCGCAGGCCGCGTTCAAAACGCAGCTGCCCTACGCAGCGGGGGACTTGAGCGAGTTCGACATGCTGCATCTGCGCGCGCTGGTCGATCCCACCGCGTTCCTCAATGCCGGTAAATTGCCGCAGTCGTTCAGCGTGATCCTGCAGGACACGACAGGTCTCTCCTCAACCGTTAAAGTGACCGATAAGACGCCGGCCCTGCAATACCAGCCCGGCGAACCAGGCCGCACTTTCTACGGCTGGAATGGCCTTGCGCCGATGAGTTCGATCCGCATCCCGTTGGCCGACTTCACAGGCATCGATCGAAGCAGCATCAGTTCGATCGGGCTGGCGCTGGATGGTCAGCCGACCGGATCGCTTCTCATCGCCGATCTGGAGTTCTTGAGCACGGCGCCGGTGGCTTTGCGCCCCACACCGGCCGTCTCCGGCGTGATCAGCGCTGCCACGCCGCTGACCTTGACGCGCGACATGGCGGTCAACGTGCAGCTGCAAGACACGTCACAGGCTGATGCGCCCGCTGCGACGATCGGGCAGATCGATCTGGCCGGCGCCGGGCAAGCGCTGCCCGTTGAGTTCGCGCTTGAGTACGATGGCCGCGCCATTGTGCCGACGCACACCTACACCATCCGCGCGCAAATTTCTGTGTCGAATGAAGTGAAATACGCCAGCACTTCGGCCTATCCAGTCATCACGCGGGATAATCCGGCGAGCGGCCTCGACATCGTGGTGGAGCCAATCGCCCCTGGCGCGCACGGCCCGGCGGCGTCATCACCGGCACGGTCACTTACCTGGAGCGCATTGCCTTGCCGGAAGATGCGCAGATCGAAGTCATCCTCCTCGATACGTCGGCGCCTGACGTGACGACACAGTTGATCGGACAGCAGCTGATCGCCGCGAATGGCAAGCAGGTGCCCGTCGCTTTCAAGATCGAATATCCCGTCGAGGAGTTCGATCCGGCGCACGTCTACACGCTGCAGGCGCGCATCACGCTGGGCAATCAGCCGCTGTTCGACACGCCGCAGCCCATCCCGGTGTTGACGGCGGGCAACCCGGTTACCGGCGTGGAGATCATCGTGCAGCCGGTGCTATGATCCACACTCAAGGTCCGTGGTTCGTCGACGAGCATGGCCGCACCGTCATGCTGCGCGGCGTCAACCTGTCGGGCAGCAGCAAAGTGCCGATCGGGATGCCGTCGCGCACGCGCGACGGTTTCTTTGATCACCGTAACGTCTCGTTCGTCGGGCGGCCGTTTCCACTTGAAGAGGCCGACGAGCATTTCGCGCGCCTGCGCGAGTGGGGCCTGACCTTCGTGCGATTCCTCGTCACGTGGGAAGCGATCGAGCACGCGGGGCCGGGGCAGTACGATGAACCGTATCTCGATTATCTCGTGCAGGTGATCGACCAGGCGCGGCAGCATGGCATCCACTTGTTCATCGATCCTCATCAGGACGTGTGGGGGCGGCTGTCGGGCGGCGATGGCGCGCCAGGCTGGACGTATGAAGCCGTCGGATTCAATCCCCCGAATTTCACCGCGACCGGCGCGGCGATCGTACACGCCACCTTCAGTGGCGAGCCGCTGCCGCGCATGATCTGGCCGTCGAACTATAGCAAACTGGCCGCGGCAACCATGTTCACGCTGTTCTTTGGCGGCAATGATTTTGCACCCTTGATCAAAATCGAAGGCGAACCCGCGCAGGACTATTTACAGCGCCACTTCATCGACGCCCTGAAGCAGGTGGCGCAGCGCGTGAAAGATCTGCCCAACGTCGTGGGCTTCGATTCGTTCAATGAGCCTTCAACGGGTTACATCGGCGTGAAGGATTTGACGCGGCATATCAACATCCTGCGCACGGACGATGCGCCGACGCCATTTGAGTCGATGCTGCTGGGTGCGGGCTTTTCGCGCAAGATCGACGTGTACGAGATGAGCCTGATCGGTCCGCGCCGACGCGGCCAACGGCTGATCAATCCGCAGGGCGCGAGCGCGTGGCAGGACGATCATGAGTGCATTTGGAAGCAGCACGGCGTGTGGGACGTGGCGGCCGACGGCACACCGCGCCTGCTCAAGCCTGATTACTTCACGCGCCTCAATGGCCGCGCGGTCGATGCGACCGACGACTACATCCGTCCGTTCATCCGCCGCTTTGCACGCGAAATCCGATCCGCCGAAGGCCTGCCGCACGCCGTGATCTTTGCCGAGAACGTGACGCTGGAAAACTCGCTGCGTTGGACGGCAGAGGACGGGCCTAACGTCGCCAATGCCGCGCACTGGTACGACGTGCTGACGCTGTACTTCAAAGATCACATCTCGTTCTTCAGCATCGATCCGTATACGCGGCGGTTCACCCTCGGCGCGCAGCGCGTGCGGCGTCTGTTTGCGCAGCAGTTGCACGGCATCAAACACTGGGCCATCCGCGAGATGAACCAGGCCCCCACGGTGATCGGCGAGTTCGGCGTGCCGTTCGATCTGAAGAAGAAGCACGCTTTCCGCACTGGCGATTTTGGACCACAGACCCGCGCGCTCGATTCGTACCTCGACGCCCTGGACGCCAACCTGCTGAATTGGACGCTATGGAACTACACGCCGGATAATGACAACCGCTGGGGCGATCAATGGAACGACGAGGATCTGTCGATCTTCAGCCGCGATCAGCAGACGAATCCGCAGGACATCCACTCCGGCGGGCGGGCGCTGGAAGCGGTCGTGCGGCCGTATGCGCGCGCCATCGCGGGTGAGCCGCTGCGCATGAAATTCGATCGGAAATCACGCCATTTCGAGTTTGAGTTTCGCCACTCCGCCGAGGTCACCGCGCCTACGGAAATCTTCGTGCCGAACTATCAGTATCCGCACGGCTATCACGTGGAAGTGTCCGATGGGGAGGTCGAGATCGATCGAGTGGAGCAGGTGCTGAGTCTATCGGCACAGCGATCAGCGTGAAGTGCATCACGTGCACATCGTTCCAGTGAGTCAAGTGACTAACTGATGGATCTCGACAATCCGGTGATACAACTCTGCCTGGCCGGCACACAAGCCGAATTCGAGGGCCGGCTGGATGCGGCTCGCGCCGCTTACCGCCAGGCCTGGGAACTCGCTCAGGATGACTATGATGCCTGTGTGGCGGCTCATTACGTAGCCCGACTTCAATCTGATCCCGCAGTGACCTTGCATTGGAATCAGGTGGCATTAGCTCGCGCCGAGGCAGTCGGAGACGACCGGGTGCGTAGTTTCTATCCTTCGCTTTATTTGAATTTGGGGCGCTCCTTTGAGGTGCTTGGCCATGATGTTGAAGCGCAGAAGTACTACGCGTTAGCCTCCGACCTGGGCTTTGCGCACCAAGTTGAAATTGGTTGAGCCGGATAAGTATAATCGCGATCTGGCCGCCGAGTTGAAAGACACGAACGTGCTGGTCAACTATCTCGATCCGGGCCGGTTGAAGACGGATATGGGCGGCCCCACTGCCGAGCACCCGGTTGAAACAGTCCTGCCCGGCGCGCTGCTGTCCGCGCTGTTGGACGACTTCGATCCCAGTGGGCGCTTCTATGCGGCGCAGGATTATCGGGAGTTGGAAAGGTAGGGGAACGATCGAGCATGGGCAAGGGACGACTGGAAGCGTTCAGCGATGGCGTCATCGCTATCCTCATCACGATCATGGTGTTGGAACTTAGAGTGCCACAGGGCGCCGACCTGGCCGCGCTGCTGCCGTTGGTGCCGATCTTCTTGAGCTACGTGCTGAGTTTTGTATATCTGGCCATCTACTGGAATAACCACCATCACCTGTTTCAAGTAGTCAGGCAGGTCAATGGCCGCGTGTTGTGGGCGAACTTGCATCTGCTCTTCTGGTTATCGCTGATCCCGTTTGTCACGGCGTGGATGGGCGAGAATAACTTCGCGGCGTGGCCGGTGGCGCTGTATGGCGTGGTGCTGCTGCTGGCCGCGTGCGCGTATTTCCTGCTCGTCCGATCGCTGCTGGCCCTTCACGGACAAGAATCTACACTGGCAACCGCGCTAGGCCGCGATTTTAAGGGCAAGCTGTCCATCGTGATCTACGCCGTCGCCGTTCTTCTCGCATTTGTCATTCCTTTGTTGGCATGCGCGCTGTATGTGCTAGTAGCCGTGATCTGGTTTATTCCCGATCGACGCATTGAGCGCGCTATCGGCGGCCACTGATAAGGAAACGGATATGTTTGCCTGGCAGTCTGGGTTCGTCAACATCAATGCCCTTCGCCTGCACTACACGCGCACCGGCGGTCCGAAGCCGCCGCTGGTACTGGCCCACGGCGTCACCGACGATGGCCTGTGCTGGTCGCCGCTGGCTGCGGCGTTGACGTCTGACTACGACGTGATCATGGCGGATGCGCGCGGGCATGGCCTGTCCGATGCTCCGCTGGAAGGTTACGGTCCGATTGAGCAGGCCGGCGATCTGGCCGGCCTGATCGAGGCGCTTGATCTCAAACGTTCGATCGTCCTCGGCCATTCCATGGGCGCCATGACGGCGCTGGTGCTTGCTGCGCGGCAGCCGCAACTACTGCAAGCCGTCGCGCTGGAAGATCCACCGCCCTGGTGGGATTCCGCTTTCGAGCGGCCCTATACACCCGACTGGCAAGCCGGCATGCGCGCGTGGATTACGACGCTGCAACAACAACCGCGCGAGGCGCTCATCGACGCGCAGCGCGCAGAAACGCCGCAGTGGTCAGACGCCGAATTGGAATCGTGGGCCGATGCCAAGCTGCGCTTCAGCCTCAACTTCTTCAATCGGCTCAGCGATCCCGGGCTGGACTGGTCTGTCTTGCTGCGCCAGGTGACATGCCCTGCCTTGCTGATCATGGGTGATCCCGAAGCGGGTGCGCTGGTGACGCCGCAAGCCGCCCTCGCTTTGAAAGAGCACGTGCCGCAGCTGCAGATCGCGCACATCGCCGGAGCCGGGCACAGCATCCGCCGCTATCAATTCGACCGTTATCTGCGCGTGGTGCGATCTTTTCTGGCAGAGGTCAGGGCGCGCGCAGCCGACTCGACGAGGTAACCATGCCGGACAGCCGCTGGCGCTGCGCTGATTCACGCTATTTGTTTCAAAGTCGCTGGTATGCCGTGCGCCAGGATGAGTTGATCTCACCAGACGGCGATAAGATCACCTACACCGTAGTGGAGCATCCCGGATTTGTGGTGATTGTGCCTCTCTTACCCGATGGGCGCGTGGTGATGGAGCGCATCTACCGTTACCCGTTGCAGCGCGTCAATCTGGAATGTCCCTCCGGCGGCCTGGATGGCGAAGCGCCTGAGGTCGCGGCCCGGCGCGAGTTAGAGGAAGAAACCAGTTATCGCGCCGGCCAGTTGAATGACCTGGGCAGGTATGCGGCCAGCAGCGGCATCAGCGACGAGGAATTCTCCATCTTTCTGGCGACGGACGTGAGCGCCGACGGCGTGCTGCGGCGCGAGATCACGGAGGACATCGAACTCGAATTGATCCCGCTGGCCGAGCTGCGCGCCATGGTTCTGCACGGCGAGATCGCGGATGCCCCTTCGGCGCTGGCGATTTTGCTGGCGAGTGAAGTGTTAAATTCAATGGCCTGATGTCTGGCCCAGTAGATCCAATTTTCGTAGTGACGACTTCAGTCGTCAGCGACTAAAGTCGCCACTACCTGCCGCTTGTTGGATCTACTGAGTCCCGGTTCAGCGATGTCACTGATGCCGGCGATCCTCTCATCGGCATATGCTTTACCCTCGACGATTCTTTGAAATCAATCTCCGCTTTGCTCAGAAGGTTGCCGACTTAGCAGGGCAGCCTTTCGACAGTGCGCTGCTGCATTACACGAACCTGTATATCCGCTTTGGCCTGGGCTGGGACCTGTCCGCGACGAATACCGCCTGGCAGGAGTACGTGGACGGTCTCCAGCCGGCTGAGGACAGGGTGCTGTGGACATACCAGTTCTACTTGAAGCGACAGCAGTTGGCTGCGCCCCAGGCAGTGCCTTGGCCTTTTGGCTGTTTCTCGTACACTGTACTGGACGACCACCGAATCCGTTTGCACTTTCACAACGACGAACCTCCGGAGCGCAGCCCGTTGAGCAAAGAGCGCATGAGTCACAGGCTGGCGGAACTCAAGCGCATGTTCGCCCACATCAAGCAGGAAGTGAATGATCCCACGTCCGTCATTGGCGCTTCCTGGCTTTACAACCTTGAAGCCTATCGCAGGCTCTTTCCGCCTGTGTATCTGGCGACGGCACAGGCGGGCGGCCATGACTTTCCCTATCTGCCGCTGTGGGGGCAGTTCATTGATCACCGTGGTCACGTCAAAGAAGATTTAGCCGCACAGTTCCTGGAGCGTCTCGATCAGCAGCGCGGCCTCAGCGGCATCGACAAGTGCTTCCCTTTCCAAGTCCTGCATTTGGAGTCTTCCATCCTGGAGTTCTACCAGTTCTATGGCGTGTGATGAACGATGGTTCGCGGGGATGGCAAGAAAGACCTCGCAGGTTTTGACGGTTTGGCTGGCGTGGGCTGACGATCACTTCGATCGACAATCAGGCAGCGCTTGATGATCAATGAAAACCTGCGAGGTCTGCCGTAGCCGCAACTGATCTCGGTGGTGTGATGGCGCTGATTCCGCCGACCCTCTCATCAATAACGGTAGATCGCCGGAATGGCCGAAATCAGTGAGCACGGATTAGATTGTCATTTTGTCCCGATGTTGGAGATATGCTATGATATCTGCGCAGTATCAAATTCTTTGGAGGTCATTGTCGATGAACAACCTCAACAGTGAAACAGAGGCGAAAGCGTTACTCGAATCGATAGCGCTAGACAAAAGTGTTCGCCGCCGGTACCTAACAATTCTCGCGAACGCAATAATCGAAGTAAATCGCCTCGACAGGAGGCAATGGGCAGTGACAACCTTTATGGACGTACCCCGCCTGGTTGTCGGTCATTATTACACCTATACCCCATATGACAATGGTGAAGGTGTTTGGCTTGCGCTCGATACGAATAGTCTCAACAAATTTATTCAGCAAGGGGTTCCTGAGTCATTTCAGCAAGTCTGGAAACCAGATGCATCGGAAGGTTATCCGCATTACAAAGACAGGAGCAGGATTCACAGTCCATTTTCCACAAATGGATGTTATGATTTTCGCATGGCCGATTCTAAACTTTGGCCGAAAGTTGAACGGTTGTCCTTTCAATTCATTTCTACTGCCATAGATATTGGACAACGAATGAGATCAGATAGTAGAGCAAGACATGCCTCAGGTATCCTGAAATATATGCGGAAGGAATTAGATAGGTCAATACCAGACCCGAAGCCCTGAGGCATGATCCCATTTCGAGTTAGGCTGGTACACTTCACAGACAATAAGAACGGGCGTGATCACTCACGCCCGGTGCAATTCTAATTACGGAGTGTCATTCTGAGCGAGCGCCAGCGAGCGAAGAATCTCTCGCCCGATCATCCGCGGTAATCAGTGCCAGAGATTCTTCGCCGCAAAAAGATGCGCCTCAGAATGACACTGCCCACCAACTCCCAATCTACCAATTTACCAACAACCATCCCCTACCTTCTCCGCTTTCCCAATACGTACACTCCCAGCATCACCGCGCTGATCGCTCCGCCGAGCAGCGCCCACTTCTTGAACTGCCCTTCGGATCGCCCCACGCCCTTCGACATGACCGGAATCTTCGCCAGCGCCTCTGCCGGTTCACGCTTCACCTGCGCGAACTTCTCCGCATTTGCGCGGAGTTCTTCGGCTTGTCTGCAATGCACACAGCTGCTTGCTTGTCCATGAATTCAGGCGGAAACTAAGGTACAATATCCATTGACAAGCATTTGGAGTCAAAGGGATGAGCGCCTATGAATTGGCAGCGGGGGGATTTATGACGGAACAACATTACGACCTGGTGGTCATTGGCTCGGGACCCGCAGGCGAAAAAGGCGCTGCGCGGGCAGCCTATGAAGGGAAAAAGGTCGCCATGGTGGAAGCCGCCAGCGAGTTGGGCGGCGCTGTCACGAGTTCGGGTGTTCCCACCAAAGCCTTGCGCGAGACGGCCCTCAACATCTCTGGTTTTCTCCACCGCGACATCTATGGCGTGGACCTGCGCTACAAAGAGACACTCGATGTGCAAACATTTTTGTACCGTCAACGCCACGTTCAGGCCGCAGCGCAGAATGCGGTCGCAGCCAACCTGGAAAAGCATCACATCCGCCTCTATTCAGGTTTCGCTTCGTTCGACGACCCGCATACCCTGAGGATCGACTCCCCTTCCGGGGAAACAACGATCAGCGGCGACGTAATCCTGATCGCCACCGGTTCGCGCCCGGTTCGCCCGCCTTCTTTCCCTTTTGATCATCCCCACGTTTATGATTCCTCGACGATCCTGAAAATACAGAAACTGCCTGGAAGCCTGACCATCGTCGGGGGAGGAATCGTAGGCTGTGAATATGCCTGTTTGTTTGGTGCGCTGGGCATCCCGGTTAATCTGATCCATGCTCAGGAACACTTATTTCCGTTTGTTGACCACGAGATCTCCTTCCGCCTGCTGGCGAGCATGCGGGAGATGGGTCTGCACCTCTATCTGAGCGACCGGGTACAAAGCATAGAGCCAGGCGGGGATGGTAACGATATCCAGATCTCGTTGAAATCTGGTGCCATGATCAGCAGCGATGCGGTGCTGGTCGCGGTAGGCCGGGCCAGCAACACGGAGAAATTACGGCTGGAGAATGCCGGCCTCCAGGTGGCGGAGCGTGGACTGCTGAAAGTAAATGAACACCTCCAGACTGAAGTCCCCCATATTTATGCTGCCGGAGACGTGATCGGTTTCCCGGCTTTGAGCTCAACATCAATGGAACAAGGGCGGCTGGCCGTAACCCACGCTTTTCAGTTCAACTATCGAACCACGCCGGCCAACCAGATCCCCTTCGGCATCTGGACCATTCCTGAAATATCGGTCCTGGGCGAAACTGAGGAGACCTTGCAGGCCCGGCAGCAGCCTTATCTGGTCGGCAGGGCGCTGTATGAGCGCAACCCGCGTGGGTTGGTGCTGGGTGAAAAGTACGGAATGTTAAAACTGATCTTTTCGGCTGAAGATTTGAAATTGTTGGGCGTCCACATCATCGGGCAGGAAGCCTGCGAACTGATCGCGACAGGCATGATGACGCTTGAGATGAATGCTACCGCTCGCGATATGATTGGCCTATGCTTCAATTTTCCATCTCTGGCCGATATGTATAAATATGCCGCTTACGATGCCCTGGGGGAATACCGCGAAGGGTTCCGAGGCTGAAGCCAGCCGTTGCTATCACCTTCTCCGCTTGCCCAGCAAAACCATCCCCAGCATCACCGCGCTGATCGATCCGCCGAGCAGCGCCCACTTCTTGAACTGCCCTTCGGATCGACCCACGCCTTTCGACATGACCGGAATCTTTGCCAGCGCTTCTGACGAATCACGCTTCACCTTTGCGAACTTCTCCGCATTCGCGCGGAGTTCTTCGGCCAGCAAGCGCTTCTGCGCCACATCTTCTGCGGTGATGTATTTGCCGAACGAGCGCAACCCCGCCAGCTTGAAGCCGTGCTTCTTGAACAGGCGATAGATTTCCTTCACACGCTCGATCTCGATGTTGCGGCCCAGCGTGTAATCTTCGAAGCGGCCCTCCATCGCCAGCAGCGCCGTCTCGGCCAGGCACGCATACGACGTCTTGGGCGGCAGGCCGATGTCGTAGCCGAAATCAATATCGCCCGGAATCAGCACCTCGCCGCTTTCGATGACCAACACGTCGGGGCGCAGCGCGGCTTCGGCTTCGTTGATGTCCGGCGGGCGGGCCACGTCGCAGATCACCGCGCCGGGCTTGCACTTCGTAATGTCGATCACGCGCTGCCCGAAGGCGGAGGTCGCCGTCACGATCAGATCGCACTCGCCCAGCAAATCCGCCGCGCGCGTGGCGATGGTCACGGTCGATCCCGGCGTCTCCTGCTGAATCTTGCGCTTGAGCTCGATCAGCTTGGCCGGTTCGATCGAGACCAGCACCACATCGTAGATCGCCTGCGCGAGCAAGCGCGCGCACACTGCTCCGATCGAGCCTGTCGCTCCGATGACCATCACCTTGCCTTTCGTCAAGTCCTGTGCGCCCATCTGAATGACCGCCTGCTTGGCCGCTTCGAGCGTGGCGGCCACCGTAAGACTGTTGCCGCTGGTGATGGCGATGTCGGACTCATGCGCCACGGTAATGCCTGCATCACCCACAACGCTGGTGAAAGCGCCCAGTCCCATGATGCGCGCGCCGTTGCGCTCGGCCAGGCGCGCCGCCTTGTTCAGGCGCGAATAGGTGAAGCGCTCGCCGTTCTGCATCATCCGGCGCGGCGTCGCGCCCAGCGTGTAGAGATAACCTTCGATCCGCTGCCCCGTCGCGGGAGACTGCCCGCCAGTGATGCGCGACAGATACATCGGCGGCATCAACGCCACCAGTATTTCGACCAGCTCATCGGGCAGGACTTTGGTCCAGCGCAGCCACTTGTTCTGGCGGATGAACTTCACGCTGAGCGGATGAATGACGAAAGCAAACCTGTTGATGCCTGCTTCGTCGGATCGCAGATAACGGATCGCCGGAGCCCAATCGAGGTTCGCCATCAGATCGAGATAGACGTCTTCGCTGAGCGGAACGGCCGGGTCCGGGCGCAGCGCCGCAAAAATCGCTTCGATGGTGGCGGCCGACCAGCGGCCCAACTCGCCCTTGCCATCCAACGCCGGCATCAGCGTTACCACGATCGATACGCCGCGCTCCTGCAAATCTTCCAGGTCTTCGGCCGTGGCATACTCCGCCACGATCGTTTTGCGCTCCAACAACGCGGGTGCGTAACGTCGAATCGCGCCGATGTCACCGGCCAGAATATCCGCCGAATGGAACGGTGATTCGGGCCGGTGCGCTTGTGGCGTGCCCGCTAAGGGATGCAGGCGGCGAAAGGGCGCGTCGTGCAGTCGATCGAGCGTGAGGCCCGCCGCTCGGCCCAACGTTTGGCGGCTGCCCATCAGTGGAAAATCGGGCAGGTTGAAAAACACAAAAGGATCAGCATAGCGGATGGTGCGGCTGTGCTTGTTGAGTTCGTCGATCAGGCCGCTGTGATTCAAGCCCGGCGTCATGAGGACGATCTTCTCGGCGAAGATGCCCGGCTGCGCCCGATCGGCCAGCATTACCGCCCAGCGTTCCAGCCCGTCGCGCACGCCGCTGCCGTCGACGATGGGCGTGTGCGCAGTGGCGGACTTCAGCGCCGCGCCGACCGAGTGGCTGCGCGTTTCCGCGCCGAGTTTGAGCTGCGCGACGAATCCTTCGAGCGCGATCGCCCCGACCTTGCCATCATACTCGGCGATACAGGCTCCGGCCCGATCGGGATCACCGCCTGTGCCCAACCGCCGGATCTCGATGGTCTGGCCCAGGCAGGAAACGGTCGTAATCTCTTCGTCGTCGCCCAGATGCAGCACGAGGATTTTCTTCATGGCCCACCTCTTACTTGGGTGTCATTGCGAGGAGCGCTTTTCAGCGACGAAGCAATCTTCCCTTAAATTGATCGAGATTGCTTCGTCCGCCGCAAACTTCGCGGCTTCCTCGCAATGACGATGATCGTCACTCTTCACTTTCCAACATTTCCCTGGCCTTCAACAATTCCTGCTTCTGCGCCTCGCCGATGGTGGGATAGGCTAGTTTCAAATCCCGCATGGTCTGCAAAATCACTGCACCCACGGCGAGCCGCGAGAACCACTTGTGGTCGGCCGGCACCACGTACCACGGCGCGTGTTTGGTGCTGGTGTGGTTGAGCACGTCTTCATAGGCAGCCTGATAATCGTCCCAGCGTTGGCGCTCCTTGGCGTCTGCCGACGAGAACTTCCAGTTCTTCTCCGGCCGATCGATCCGTTCGAGGAAGCGTTTCTTCTGCTCTTCTTTCGAGACGTTGAGGAAGAACTTCAGCACGATCGTGCCGTTGTCGACCAGATAGTCCTCGAAATTGTTGATCTCCTGGAAGCGGCGTTTCCAGATACCCTTGTCCTTCAAATCGGGCGGCAGCTGCTGCCGCTCCAGAATTTCGGGATGCACGCGGACCACCAGCACTTCCTCATAATACGAGCGGTTGAAGATGCCGATGCGCCCGCGCTCGGGCAGAGCTTTGATGTCGCGCCACAAATAGGTGTGATCGAGTTCTTCCGCCGAGGGGGCTTTGAAACTGTAGACCTGCGTGCCCTGCGGATTCACGCCCGACATGACGTGCTTGATGACGCCGTCTTTGCCCGCCGCATCCATCGCCTGCAGGACGATGAGCAAGGCGTAGGTGTTCTGGGCGTATAACATGTTCTGTTGCTCGGCCAGCTGCAGGATGCCGTCGGCGAGCAGTTTCTGCGCGCCTTTCTTATTGACCAGATCGCCGGTGTAGCCGGGATCGTAATCTTGCTTCAGGCTGATCTTTTTACCGGGCGGAACCAGCAGCATATCGTATAGTTTATCGAGCTTAGATGGCATGGCGAGCTCCTTGTGAGATGAGGCTGCCTCTGTTATAGCACAAATTTGATTTTACACGCGCCGCAGCACTTTCAGCCGAAACAGCGCCTGCAGAAATCTCCACGGCGGCAGCGAGGCGATGAAGCGCGCCTCTTCATTGAATGAAATGGTTTCGTCCAGAAAGCGGAAGATGCGCTGCACGGGATTATTCCTGAACATCAGCGTGAAGATCGGCTTCAGGTCGTCGGGATGGTGCGTCATGATGTTGAGCAGGATCGAATCGTGCAGGCCAAAGCGCCCCCGTTGAGCAGGCAGGTCGAACGGTTCTTGATGTTTGACCAGCGATTGCACGATCGCGGCCGAATCGCGTTGAATGCGCAGGAAAGCGTAGCCAGTGGACGGCTTCACACGGCCGCCCTTGGTCCCGATTGACATGACGCGCTCGCCCAGACGGCGCGGAAAGGAATGATCCGTCATGGGAATCACACCGGCTTCGACGTGTTTAATCTCGTAGTGCCTGATGCTCAACCTATCTTCGACATACGTCTTCAAGCCGGCGTCATATTCTTCCGAGGGCAGCAGGCGGGCGGAGAACACCGTGTACTCGATCAGCGCGCGATTTTCGGCGAACGGCAGCGTATAGACGAAGCGCATGTGCCCGTCTTGCGGCGTGCGAAAATCGAACAGCGTGGGCAGCTGCGGATCAAAGCACGGCCGATCGGTCTCGATCTCCCAGCCGCGGAAGTGCTGCTTGAGGTGATGGTAGTGTCCATCCACCGGTCATGGCGAGCATCCCGCCTGGCGCGCCGCCGCTTTGCGGATACGGCGTGAGCGGAGCCGCATCTCGCGAAGCGTGCGGCGAAGTCGAAGGATGCGAAGCAATCTCGTCCTGACTTGCGGGAGATTGCTTCGTCCCACGGGGAGGCTGCGCACTCGCGCGCTTCGACTCCACTTCGTTCCGCTCAGCCTGCGTTCCTCGCAATCCCATCGGGACGCTGCGCAGTGACGTTGGCACGCTCCCTCGCAAGGTGGCGGGCAGCGTGCTGTCAAACACCCACGTCCCGCTGAAGGATTGCCCATCGACAATGACTGTGGCGCGATCGGCTCCGTCTTCCACCCGGTCGATGTTGCCGCGCACGAAGGTCACATTGCCGCGCTCTGCGAGTTTCTCCCGCGTGAAGCGGTAAAAGTCAATGCCGCGAATCATCTGGTAGCGATAGGGCGCCAGGTCGAATTCGCGCGTAAAATCGTCGCCCACAAAACGCAAACGAGGCCACACCCGATAAGCGATCTCGTCGAACAGGGTGGGCTGTTCCTCCCAGAAGCACCACGTGCGATCGTTCTGCTGCTTGGCATCCTTGTCGACGATCAGCAGCGATCGATCGCGCAGCGGGCTGTTGATCAAATGATAGGCGAGACTGAGGCCGGCTAACCCGCCGCCGGCGAGGATGAAGTCGTAATCGGGCATATTGCCGCCTTCCGCCGCGCGCGCCGCCGCTATCCGCGTTTTCTCACCGTCATCATCACGCCGGGGCGCGGCTCCAGCGTGGCGCCCATGGTGACGTGGACCCTGGCCGGATCGAGCGTGAAATCGAACGTCTGCAGCAGGCGCGCGATGACGATTTTCGCTTCGACCTGCGCAAAAGCCGCGCCGATGCAGTTGCGCGGGCCGCCGCCAAACGGCAGATAGGTGTACGGCTGGCGGCCGCGCTCGTTTTCAGGCAAAAACCGATCGGGATTGAAGACGCCCGGATCGGGCCAGTATTCCGGGCTGCGGTGTGTGAGATAGATCGAGTAGTTGGCGCGCTTGCCTTCGGGCAGATCGTAGCCTTGAAACTGCAGATCGTTGATGATGCGGCGCGTGCCCAGATGGATGGGCGGGTACAAGCGCAGCGTCTCGTCGATGACACACTGCAGGTAGCGCAGCTGCACCGTGTTCTCGATGGTGGGCGGCTCGCCTTTCAGGTGCGTGTCCACTTCGTCGCGCACCCGCGCCATCACGTCAGGATGTTTGCCGAGGAGATAGAGCAGCCATGCCAGCATCGCCGTGCTGGTGTCGTGCCCGGCGATGAACATGGTCAGCAGTTGATCGCGGATGAGGCCGTCGTCCATGCCCGACGCGACCAGCACGCTCAGCAGATCCTCGCCGCCGTCATTTTCCTCGCGCCGTTCTTTAATGATGTCGTAGAGGAACTGATCGACGGCGTTCAGCGCGGGCGCGGCGTTGCCGGCGGGCGCATTCGTCCAGAACATCCACAGACCCGGCGAAATGTGCTTGAGCATCGTCATGATCGACGGCCAGAGATCGTCGAGGTCGGAGGTGAAGTCCACGCGGAACAACGTGCCCACCAGGATGAGCAGCGCTACGCGCCGCATCTCGATCAGCAGGTCGCGCGTCTGGCCGTCCTGCCACGCCGCCGTGACTTGATCGGTGTAATAGCGGAACATTTCGACGTAAGCGGTCAGCATCTTCTTGTGCAGCGCAGGCTGCATCGCGCGGCGCAGATGATCGTGCTCCGCGCCGTCGGTCACCAGCACGCCTTTGCGCAGCAGCTTGGCGACGGGATCGGTGGGAATGCGCCAGCTGAATTGATCGCGCTGTTCGACGAGCAGGAAGCGGTTGGCCTCCGGGCCGGAGAGCATAATGGGGTCGAAGCCCAGCAGATTGAAGCTGAAGGCGTCGCCTAGTTCGGCGCGGAAGACTTCCAGCGCGGCCAGCAGGTTCTTCTCGCGCAGCAGGGCTGTCAGGGCCAGTCGTCCTGCTTGCGCCGAGGGTTGAGGCGGGAGTTTGGTGGGCATGATGGCCTTTCTAATACGTAATGCGTAAAATGCACTGCGCGACACTTGCACCGCGCTGCGTCGCCGCCATGCGGCGGGGGCGCGCCAGGCGGGTGCAGTCCAGGTGTTACTCGTTACTCATTGCTCGTTAGAAACGCATGGATGAGATCGAACTTGAGCAGGAACAATCCCTGCACCACGATGCCCCAGCCCTGTCCACGCCGCTTGTCGTCGGTGGCGCCTCGGGTGCGAGCGAGGGTGACACCGCCCAGCATGTAAAGCACGTCGAGCCCCGCGTTGAACAGCAGAATACGGCGCAGGGTTCTGCCGCTGAACGATTTGGCACTGGCCTGTCCGGCGAACAGCGCGATCAGGGCATCGCTCGCGCCCCAGCCGATCGCCTGTTGCCCTACGCCGATCCAAAACGGCTGGCGCGTGAAGTGCAGCAGCACACCGCCGATCGTGCTGATCGCGCCCCACAGCAGCAGACGGCGGGCGAGGGTTTGGGTGAAGGCTTCCGATGAATTCATGCGTTTATCCCTTCGTGACGACGGAGCGGCCCTTCCACGAGACTCCGCGCTTGAAGATGTGGGCGAACATCGAGCGCAGGCCGATGACGACTGCGAGAACGATCGTGATGGGGTAGAGCGCCGCCTGCTTGAGCGGGAAGCCAAAACGCAGATCGGTGAGGCCCCACACCAGGATCGCTTGACCGATGGCCAGGACGGACAGCCCTACCAGTTTGACGGGTAAAGCTGCGCCGAGCAGCGCCAACAGCACAATGAACTGCGGCTCGAGGAATGAGATGATCAGCGCGCTCCACGCCAGCGCAAAGAAGAAGACATTGCCAAAGACGACAAACAGATTCTTGCCCAGTCCGTCGAACACCTCGCGGAAGTTGTGATACATGCGGCAGTGAATGCGCGGCGTGGCGTCAACGAAGCGCCACTGCCGGCCGGCCTGCTTGATGCGGCGCGCCAGTTCAAAGTCTTCCACCACTTTATCGCGCACGGCGGCATGACCCTGGATCGCTTCGTAAGCCGATCGGCGAAAGAGCAGGAACTGGCCGATCGAGACGGACAGAAACGCGGGGCGCGCCCGCTCGGCCAGCGCGATCGGAATGAAGGCCATGAACGACCACGCCAGCAGCGGCACCAGCAACTGCTCGCTCCACGTCTTCACCTCCTGATGCGGCAGGCCGCTGAGCAGATCGGCATTTGTGGCGGCCGCCGCCGCGATCGAGTCGCGCAGCATCAGCGGATCGTGCTGCGTGTCCGCATCGGTGAAGAGCAGATAGTCGCCGTCGGCTGTTTGTGACAGCTGGTGGCAGGCCCAGTTTTTGCCGAGCCAGCCGGCGGGCAGCGGCTGGCCGCGAATCACGCGCAGGCGCGTGTCTTGTGCGGCGATGCGCTCCAGAACTTCGCGGGTGCCGTCGGTCGATTCGTCGTCGAGGATAATCACTTCGAAGTTGGGGTAGTCTTGATTCAGCAGGCCGTGCGCGCAGGCCTCAATGTTGCGGATTTCGTTGCGCGCCGGAACCAGCAGCGAGACGCGCGGGAAAACTGACGGAGCAGGGGCCCGGCCAAGGCGCTTGAGCGTGAGCAAGTTGAAGCAGGAGATCAACAGCAGGATCGTCAGAAAGATGACGATGCCGCCGAGGTGATCGATCCAGAGTTGGTCAGTCATGGTGTTGAATGCAGCCAGCGTTTTGCCCACGGGCGCAGCGTTGTCGGCTGCCTGAGATCGGCGCGATGTTTCCAGACGACAATGATCAGATTGCCCAGCCACACGCCCAACATCCACACCGGCGCCGCGCTGATCACCAGATAGATGATGAGGCTGGCAAGGCCCAGCACCGTGGACCAGCCGTTGTTCGTCAACAGCACAATGAATATTCCCAGCAGCAGACCCAGCACCAGCGGCACTTGATACAACGTCAGTCCGCACCAGATACCCAGGCTGACGGCAATCGCTTTGCCACCTTTGAAGCGCAGGAATGGAGAGAAGGCATGACCGGCAACCGGCGCGAGCGCGATAGCGGCCAACGACCAGCCGGTAATGCCTGCGCCGAAGTTCGCCAGCCCGACGGGTAGCGCGCCCTTGAGAATGTCCAGCAGGATCGCAATCCAGCCCCAACTCTGGCTGCCGGCGCGAAAGACATTGGCCGCGCCGGGATTGGCATCGCCGAAGTGGCGGATGTCCTTACCCAGCGCGATCTTGCCCAGCCATACCGAGAAGGGCAGCGAACCGCAGAAGAAGGCGCAAGCCAGCCAGAGTAAAAGGGCCATCACAGCTAATTGTAGCAGGTGATGAAATTTTGCACTAATGCGGAGCGGGCTGCGCGCGGATCATTCTGCGCGGCTGATAAACTCACGTACCGCGCGTTCCAACCGCGGCCAGTCGGGCAGGGCCGGATCGATCAAATGATGCTGCGCGTCGATCTCGACGGTGTCGATCGAACCGGCGAACTGGCGCGCGAGCTGCTGCGTGAGATCCGGCTTCACGACCGGATCACGGCGGCCTTGCAGAATCAAGGCCGGTCGATCGATCTGCGCGGCGAGCTGATAAGCCTGCCGGCCCAGCGTATGAATCTGCTCGAAGAGGCTCGACGGGTACTTTGGCGCGCCGGATCAACTGTTGTACTTCGGAGTCGGCCAAGTCGGCGTCTTGCAGAAACTGGCTCAGAAAGCTGCGCAGTCGTGGATCGTCGAAGTCGGCGCGGCTGAAGGGCCGCACATGGCGCAAGAGCGGTTTGGCGACGCGAAAGATGGCGCGCTGTCCGCGCGTGCCGAGCTGCCAGAATGGTGCCAGCAAGATCAGTTGATCAGGTTTAAGGCGGGCCGCCGCGTGGATCGCGATAGCGGCGCCCAGCGAATAACCGATCACCACCACCGGATCATGTGACGCCTGCAGTGATCGCAGCGCGTCGACAGCGGCCTCGATCCATTCATGTGCCCGGCGCTGAAAGAGCGACTCGATCTGCGCGCCGAAACCGGGCAGCAAGAGACCACGTGTGGTCCAGCCAGAGTCGTTGAGGATGAAAGCCAGCGGGCGCATCTCGGCGGGCGTGCCGGGAAAGCCGTGAATCAGCAGGGCCGCCGCCTGGCCGTGCTCGATCAGGAAGTCAGCGTGACGTTGGCCTTGAAAGACTTTCAGTTGGGAAGTCATCTTTGCTGCGTCATCCCGCCCAGCGCGCCGCGAAGGATCTCGCTTTGCCCGGAGATTCTTCGGGCGCTGAAGCGCCCTCAGAATGACGATCTTATGCTCGCGTTTTCCACCACGCCTGCACTAGGCGCACTGCCTTGCCGCGTTTGTTGACGTACGAGCGGCGCGTGAAGTTGTTGTAATCGTGGGCTTCCAGGTCGTCGAGGATGCCGCGATACAGCACGGCGGCGGCGGCGATGGCCAGCCGGCCATCGCGATTCAGCATCGCCACGCCGGGCCACGCTTCTCTATACAGTAAACGATTGCGCGCGATCTGAAAACGCATGAACTCGCGCCAGCGATCATCGACGCGCCCGGCAGCGATCTGATCTTCCGTGAGGCCAAACGCGGCGAGCTCTTCCTGCGGCAGATACACGCGCCCCGATCGGTAATCTTCGCCCACGTCGCGCAGAATGTTGGTGAGCTGCAGGGCCACCCCCAGCTTGACGGCATACGGAATCGCTTCGGGACCGCTGAAGCCCACGATGTGCATGCTCATCAACCCCACGGTGGAGGCCACGCCGTATGAATATTCTGCCAGTTCGTCAAAGGTCTGGTAGCGGGTCTGCTGCAAATCGCGCGTCACGCCGCTGACCAGCTGCTCGGCGTAGCGATGGGGGATGCGATAGATCGATCGAGTGTGCGACCAGGCGAGCACCACGGGATCATCGGATTGCGGATCAGCCGCCAGCGCGATGTCGCTCCACTGCCGGATCGCCGCCGCCGGATCGCCGTCAGACCGATCGATCAGATCATCGCCGACGCGGCAGAACGCGTATAGCGCGCGCGTGGCTTTACGCTTGGCATCCGGCAGCAGGGCGGAGGACAGATAGAATGACTTGCTGTGCTGCGCGGTCAAGCGGGCGCAGTGTTGATAAGCCCTGCGCAGCTGCGCGGCATCCACCTGAGCGCTGAAAGCGTAAATGACGGAATTCCAGGCATCTTGTGCCAGAGCCAGCAGGTTGCTTTCCCACCGCTGAGGTTGCGCTTCCACGATCATTCCTCTTCTCCCCCTGTTTGCATACTCGAGATTATAAATGTTTGTATAGAATTTGTCAATGAAAATCGTGTACAAAACATTGACGAATTGTGCCAAGAGTGATACTATTAGGCGGGAAACACGAAATATAATGGAGAGATCAGCATGGTGAAGAAACCTTCGGCGATTGTCGTCGGAGCCGGGATTGGCGGCATTGCCACGGCGGGCCGTCTGGCACGCAACGGTTATGAGGTCACAGTCGTCGAGAAGACTGCACAGGCGGGCGGGCGGTGCAATCAAATCGTTAAGGACGGGCACCGCTTCGACGTGGGGCCCACCTTGTTCCTGATGCCCGAGGTCTTTGAGGAAACGTATGCGGCGCTGGGCGAGAAGATGGCCGATCATCTCGATCTCAAGCGCATCGATCCGACGTACACGGTGCGCTTTGACGACGGCGCCACCCTGGCGCTTACGTCGAATATCGGCGCCATGCAGACGCAGCTGGAAGCGATCGAGCCGGGGGCGTTTGGCGGCTTTCTGCGTTATCTCAGTGAAGGGCAGCTGCACTATCGCCTGTCGCTGCAGAAATTCGTCGGCCGGAATTTCACCAGCTACCTCGATTACTTCAGCCCGGGAAACCTGCCGCTGCTGTTCAAGTTAAAGGCGCTGGTCAAACACTACGACAATGTGGATCATTATTTCAAGCACCCCCATTTGAAGGCCGCCTTCACCTTCCAGAACATGTATCTGGGTCTGAGCCCGTACGATGCACCCGCGACGTATTCGCTGCTCCAGTACACCGAGCTGGCCGAAGGCATCTGGTTCCCCATGGGAGGCCTGTACCGCGTCATCGAGACGCTGACGGCGCTTGCGGAGAAGAACGGCGCGCGCTTCATGTACGGCGCGCCGGTGGAGCGCATCGAACACGACGGGCAGCGCGCCACCGGGATCGTGCTGCAAGACGGCCGGAAGTTGGAGGCCGACGTGATCGTGGTCAACGCCGATCTGCCGTATGCCTATCGGGAATTGCTCAAAGACGAAGCGGAAGCGCAGAAACTCGATCGGAAGAAGTTCACCTGCTCGGCCATCATGTTTTACTGGGGGGTGGACAAGGTCTATCCGCAGATCAAGCATCACAACGTGTGGCTGGCGGGCGATTACAAAGCCAGTTTTGATCGCATCTTCAACGACAACACGCTGCCTGACGAGCCGAGCTTCTATGTTCATGCTCCGGCGCGAACAGATCCGGCGGCGGCTCCGGCGGGGCAAGACACGCTGATGGTGCTGGTGCCGGTCGGCCATCTGGATAAATCCAGGCCGCAGGATTGGGCGGCGTTGAAAGACCGCGCCCGATCGACCGTGCTGGCCCGGCTGAAGGAGATCGGCGTGGACGATCTGGATCAGCACATTAAGTTCGAAGTGTGCTACACTCCCAAGAACTGGCAAACGCTGTACAACCTGGACAAAGGCGCCGCGTTTGGCTTGAGTCACAACTTCATGCAGGTGGGATATTTGCGGCCGCGCAATCGCCACGCGCATTTGCACAACGTGTACTTTGCGGGCGCCAGCACCCATCCGGGAACCGGCCTGCCTATCGTGCTGCTGTCAGCGCGTTTGACCAGCGAGCGCATTTTGAAAGATGCCGGTGTGCCGCAAGTGTCCCATCAACTGCAACCGGCGGCGGCGTAATTTGAGGCGCGTCATGTGCACTTCCGCCGCTCTGTCTAAGAGGAACGAAAATGCCCGGCGATGCTCCTGCTTTTAACTTGAAAGCTGTCGTGCGCGAAACCGGCCTGAAGCCGGATACCATCCGGGCGTGGGAGCGGCGCTACGGTGTGCCCAGGCCGCGCCGCACGTCGGGCGGACATCGCCTCTATTCGCAGCGGGACGTCGATGCGCTGAAATGGATGAATGCCCGCCAGCACGAGGGCTTGAGCATCAGCCGCATCGTCGATCTGTGGAAGGGCCTGGAAGCCGAGGGCAAAGATCCGCTGCAGGTGACCTCGCACACGCTGCTGCGGCAGACCGCGCAGCTGGGTGATGTGGGCGAACTCGCGAATCTGCGGCAGGACTGGATTCAAGCGTGCCTGAACTTCGATGAGCCGCGCGCGGAGCAGACGGTGTCACAAGCGTTTGCGCTGTTTCCGCTCAACAGCGTAGTGTTGGATGTGCTGTTGCGCGGACTGGCCGAAATTGGCGAAGGCTGGTATCGCGGCGAGGTGGCTGTGCAGCAGGAGCACTTTGCGTCGGCGCTGGTCGTGCGCCGCCTGCAGACCTTAATCGCGGCGAGTCCCGCACCCACACGCGCCGAGCGCGTGGTGTTGGCCTGCCCGCCGGGAGAGCAGCACACCGTGAGCCTGCTCGTGATCAACCTCTTTTTGCGGCGGCAGGGTTGGGAAGTGATCGATCTGGGCGCCAATGTCCCGCTCGACCGGCTGGAGTCCATGGTGACGAGTCTGCGCCCGCAGCTGCTGATCTCCTCGGCCCAGCAGCTGCCGACTGCTCAGACTATGCAGGCATTGGCATTGACGTTGGCGAGATTGAGGATTCCATTTGCGTTTGGCGGCAGCATCTTCAATCGGCTGCCTGCGCTGCGGCATCACATTGCCGGGCACTTTCTGGGCGAAGGCTTGAGCGAGTTGACGAGCGCCGTGCAGGCGATTTTGCACGCGCCGTGGCCGCTGCCCGACGTGATCGAAACGCCGCGCGAATACATCAGCGCGCTGGAACATTACCGGGAACGTTTACCGTTGATTGAGGCGGATGTGCTGGGCGCGCTCGAGCCGAAACTGCGCGAGATGGTGCGGCAAGCGGGCGCCAATGCTTATCTGGCGCAATACCTGGGGGCAGCCGTGGCTCTTGGCGACGTCAACTTCCTCGACAGTGACCTGAGACTGGCTCCAAGGCTTGCTGTCCGCCCGGTCCTTATCCGCTGAGGCGCTGCGCGGCTACTTGCCGGTGTACCTGGCCGCGGTGCGGAAGCACCTCGATCGGCGCGGGGCGATCATCGTGGAGTGGTTCCAGCAGGCCCTGGCCGAGATCGCTGCGATGGCGATAGTGTGAGGCTGTGCTCTGTTAGCGTCTGCTGCGCTCGCGCGATGATGGCCGGCCGATAATGCCCCTCTGAATCGCGCAGCGTCTCTCCACAGGCAGATTCTCCAAACGTCAGGCGCGGCGTCAGATCGATCGGCTTGTTGGCCATCATCTGCCGGCTGACCTGAATCATCTCCGCGAGTTTGCGCTTCTCCCAATCCGTCTTGGGAATTCTCACCAGGGGGTTGTTGAAGTAGCGCGGGCTCAAGACACTGCTCACGATGGCCGGCACCACACAGGTCTGCGGCACACGGCGCAGGAAGATGTCCAGACTGCCAGACCAGGTGCCGATCGATGCGGCGAGGCCGGGCGCCATATCGGGATCGGGATCGACGATGCCCGAAGGATAAATCAGCAGCGCGCCGCCGTCTTGCAGGTGACGGATGCCCGCGCGGATCGCCACCATCCGATCGGGTGCGCCGGGGTTAGCGGGGTTCACGTAGATTAAATGCGGCGAGGTGGCGATCAGCGATCGGGTGAAGGGCACGCCGCTGGCGATGATCTTGATATCGTCCCGCCCGCTGCCGGCGATCAACGCGACCACGTCATACGCGCCGGGATGATTCGCAGCGATGAGTACCGGGCCGGTGCGGGGGATATGCTCTGTGCCGCGCGCGTCGATGCCGGTGACGATCTGCGTCAACAGCCACTGCGCCGCAGCGACGATACCGTGCAGCGCCACCCGCCGATCGACTTCGGCCATCAAGGTGGCGAAACGGCGCGCGGGCCACTTCAGCAGCGGGCCACAGATCCGCCGCGCCACGCCCTGCGGCGGCTGCTTCAGCGCGATGAAGATTTCGTCAAGGATGAAACGGGCGAGATCATCGGCGTTGGCGTAGAGCGGGTCAGTCGACATGCATCACCGCAGCGCTTCCTGCAGCAAGTCTTCGAGCGCTAACTTCTCGTTGAGCGCGCGGGTTTTCCAGTCCGGCATCAACCGATCGAGCAGAAAGGCCTGCGCCGCGCCCAGCAGATAATACCGTCCGCGGAAGCCATCGGGGCTGCCGGCCGGGGAAGACAGGGCCGCGTGAAAATCGAGCCAAATCTTTCCGGCGGGCGGATTGCCTGGCACCTCTCCAGCCCGAGCGCTTAGCTGCATCAGCGCGATGTCAGCATAGCGCGCCAATCCTTCAAGCCATTCGACGCTCTGCTCATACGCCGCGATCTCCTTGTCTTGTCCCGCTCGGCGCGTCTGCCGCAATTTCAGAAATTCAGCCGCGGCTGCGCGCACCTCCAAGCGATCAGATGCTTGCAGCGCCTTGACCAGCGCTTGCCCTTCGGCGGCATGCTGCTCGTCCAGGTCGGGCAGGGCCGCCAGGCGCTGGATCATTTTCCCTTCGTCAACATCCGCACCGAAGTTGGGCATGTCTCCGTGAATAGCCGTCATCGCATAAGCATGAAATGCCTCATGCACGATGGCGCGGATGGTGTTGGCGGTATCCAGCTGTACCACGCCGGTGCCCAACTGCGCATCGATCGCCTGCTGAAATTCCGCGCGCGTGGGCACGGCCACGGACCAGATGCCGCCGACTTCCCACGCAGTGGCGGCAGGCACCGGAATCAGATGACCGGCGTAGCGATACACGGGTTGATCGGCCACGGCTGCCTCCGGCAGCAGGCCAAATTCCTGCGGCGGCGAGGGATGCCCGACGAGCAGATCGAATTCCCCGGCGCGGATCAACAGCGGTATGCGAGCGGCGCCCCAGCCAGGCCATGCCTGATCGCCGTACGACGATAGCCAATGCCATGCTTCCGCTGCTTCGGTCAGTTCAGGCAGTAGTTGAGGTGTGGCAACCGCTCTGCTGGTGAGGGTTGGTGCAGAGGTTGATGTTGGGACAGCACATGCTCCTAACAAGACAACTGTCAGGAGCATGATCCCGGCTCGATGCCGTCGTGAGACAACAGGTGGAGGATCTTTCATATGAGGTGCCAGGGGTGCCTGCTCCTGCTGACTCAATCGGCAAAGTGTGGCATGATCTCACCCGCCAGCAATTCCATGCTTTCCCAATCGTTGCGAACGAAACTGGTGATGAACAACTGCGAGCCAACGCGCTCATATTCGCCGATGAGATCGAGGGCCTGCGAGACGGTGAGCGCATAGCCGCGAAATTGCGCGGGGACACCCCCTCGATCGCGCTTGGCCTGCAGCTCGGCTTCGGTGCGCGCCAGCAGCAGACTGGTGAGATTGGTGCGTTCGATCGCGTTATAGTCTCGCTGCTCGGCTTCACAGTGCTGCTGCAGCACGTCGAGCTTGTGCCGCACGGTGGCGGGATCACCGAACAGGTTGCAGGCATCGCCGTGGCGCGCCAGCACGCGCAGCGTCAGCTGCTCGCCGCTCCCGCCAATCATGATCGGCGGATGAGGCTTTTGCAGCGGTTTCGGCTCGAGGATGGCTTCTTCGATGTGGAAGTATTTGCTGTAGAAGGTGGCGCGCGGCTCGGTCCACAACAGCTTGATTAACCTCAACGCCTCTTCCATCTGCCGAATGCGCACGGCGGGGCGTTCTGGAAACTCGTAGCCATACTGCCCGTATTCTTGATAGTGCCAGCCTGCGCCGAAGCCAAACGTCAGTCGTCCGCCGCTGATGATGTCCACCCCGGCGGCCATCTTGGCGAGCAGGGCGGGATTGCGATAGGCGACCGAGGTGACCAGCGTGGCCAGGCGGATCTTTTCGGTGACGGCCGCCAGTGCCGACAGGACGGTCCAGCCTTCCATAAAGGGTTCTTCGGGTTGGCCCACGTTTGGAATCTGGATCAAGTGATCCATGACGGAGAACCAGGTATAGCCGTGCTGCTCGGCCCAGCGGGCTTTGCGCTTGAGTTCTTCAAACATTCGATACGGATCTGGGCCAAACAGCCACGACGGATTGTGTATGCCGAAGCGCATGGAAACCTCCTGTATTTCTTCCTTCTTCCTTGCGCAGGGCAACGGTTAGGGAGATTATACATCGCGGCGCAAAGGCATGCGTTTTTGCTGCTGGCTGCGACATAGTTGTCTGAGAAAACTCACCCACGCAGGAATGGGATCCTGACACCTGGACGGCGCTCCCGTGCCGGGGGCAAGTGCAGGGATGCCCACCACGACTTGCGCAAGATGAGTGAGAAGAACCTAAGGAGCAGGCGCTGGCGAAGGGAAAGGCGGCGCGAGCGTGGGCGGCAGTTCCGGTTCAAGATCGGCAACGCGCCGATATTGAACCGCCCTTTGCTGATCTCGCTCGTCGCTGACGCGTAACGTATCGCCTAAACGCAACACGGTATAGGTGTGAGTGCAAGCATATCGTTCCCAGCCACGCCAGCAGTTGCCGCTGAGTTTCACTCGACCAGCGAAGGAAACGGCATACTGAGATACGTTGATCGTCCAGGCTCGTTGTGGTCCCGAATCCCACAGCAACTCGACCAGCTGTCCGCCAGGTCGAAACTCTACGTATTCGGCAGCAATGTAAGGCTCGGGGAGATACCCTTCGCCCACGCGTTGCCAACGGCCTAACAGTTGATCTGTAAGCGGCGAGGCTGCCGGAGCGCAGCTGCCGAGTGCAAGCAAGATCGCGAGTCCAACGAAAGCCGTTCGATGAGAGACAGTGGCACGCTCATGCCTCCAGTTGTTTCACCAGCGCAGGCAGTTGACCGATATGCTCCAGTTCGTGATAGCGGCCGTGTTGGTCGGCGGGCACATCCACGTGCTCGTGCGCCCACGTGATGGCATAGGGCACGTGCACCGCCTGCCCGCCGATCGCCAGCACGGGCAGCACGTCGGAGCGCAGCGAGTTGCCGATCATGAGGAACCGTGACGGCTCGACGTGATGGCGTGCCAGCAGCGCCGCGTAACTCTGCGGCGTCTTGTCGGCGACGATCTCGATCGAGCGGAAGTACGGCTTCAGCCCCGATCCTTCGATCTTGGCTTCCTGGTGCACCAGGTCGCCTTTGGTGATAAGCATCAACGGATAGGCCCGGGCCAGCTGCGCGACGACCTCGGCCACGCCTTCCAAAAGTTCGACGTCGGTGCTCAGCATCTGCTTCGCCAGATCGAGCACCTGCTGAACTTCGCCGCCCGTGATCTGATGCCGGCTTAACTCAAGCGCGGCTTCGATCATCGATAGCGCGAAACCTTTGATGCCGTAGCCGTAGATCGAGAGATTGCGCATCTCGGTCTGGTGCAGGACTCGATCGATCGTCTCCGCTTCAGCGTAGGGCGCGAGCAGGCGGCGGTATTCCTCCTGCGCGGCGGCATACAGGATCTCGCTGTGCCACAGCGTGTCATCCGCATCAAAGGCAATCACGTCGAAAGCAGCCATTATCACGTTCCCGGAAAGAAATCTGCGCGCAAAGTATAGAGGCAAGCGGGCAGGGCGTCAATTGCTTGAAGTTCTATGAAAGACCAGAAATGGGGCCAATTTTTGTGGGTGCTTGATATCGGGTGTACACTGAAGATAAGCAAGGGAAGTGTTCGCGGATCGAGTGCACGCCGCGAACCGACATCTTGCGCCACCACAGGTGTGACACTCGACGCTCGGTAGCGGTAGGCCGGGCGTTTTTGTTTTAATGTCTGCTCAACCTGTGGCGTATCGTCTTTCCCGCGAAGGCGGGAGTGATGGCAGGACATTTACGTATTTTGTTCTGCATCAGCAGTGGTCGGGCGGCTGGCACCAAGTTGAAATGAAGGAGCAGGACATGACGACCAAACTTCGAAAATCGTTTTCCACCCTGCTGGCACTGACGATGTTGACCACGTCATCGCGGAGTCAGGTCACCGAACTCCACCCGGATGCTGACTGCGCCTCTTACCGCCAGCCAGGTGCAGACTACGCAGGAGACTATGCCCGACGGGCTGCTGAGCGCTTTTCTGACAGCCTCATCCCAGCCCTTCGAGGCCGGTGCCCGATTACCACGCTCGTTCGGGCGGGCTGGATTTCAGCCTGCGTACCGGCGGCCTGCAAGCCAGCAGCGAGGGCCTCGCCTGGAGCCTCGCCCTGAGCGGCTTCGGGCGAGTGGAGCAGAATCGCTTCGGTTTCGGAAGCTGGAATCGCCCAGAGCGATAGCCGCTTGGAATACCGGCGCGGCGCACTCACCGAATGGTATCGGAACACCGCGGCGGGCGTGGAGCAAGGCTTCACCATCCACCAGGCGCCGCGCGGCACGGGGTTGCTCGTCTTGCAACTGACCCTATCCACCGAACTGACCGGCGTGCCGGATGCCGATGGGCGCGGGCTGTCCTTTGCAGCCCCCGACGGGCAGAGCCTGCGCTACAACCATCTGCGCGCCTGGGACGCGGACGGCGTGGAGCTGGACGCCAACCTGCTCTACGCGCCCAGGCAGATCATGTTACAGGTGAACGATAAGGGTGCTGCCTACCCCATCTTGATTGACCCGCTCATTTACTGCGAGCAGCAAGTCATCGCCTTCTCCGGCGCGCAGAACCTCTTTGGCTATTCCGTGGCGCTCTCGGGCGACACGGCTCTGGTGGGGGCGCCCGATGAGAGTGGTGTTGGCGAAAATTACGGCCAGGGCGCGGCTTACATCTTTACGCGCAGCGGGCTGGCCTGGAGCCTGCAACAGAAACTGACCGCCTCGGACGGCGCGGCGTTGGACTTCTTTGGCAGTTCGGTGGCGCTCTCGGGCGACGGCAATACGGCCCTGGTGGGGGCGTTCTGGGATGATGTCGGCGCAAATACACACCAGGGCTCGGCCTACGTCTTTACCTGGAGCGGGACGACTTGGAGCCAGCAGCAGCATCTGACCGCCTCGGACGGCGCGGCCTTGGACTACTTTGGCTATTCGGTGGCGCTCTCGGGCGACATAGCCCTGGTGGGGGCGCTCTGGGATGATGTCGGCACAAACAGTGACCAGGGCTCGGCCTATGTCTTTATGCTTTACGGGACAACCTGGACGCAACAGGCCAAACTTACTGTCTTGGACGGCGCGGCGGGGGATCAGTTTGGCGATTCGGTGGCGCTCTCGGGCGACATGGCCCTGGTGGGGGCGTACGGGGACACTGTCGGCGCAAATTCCGGCCAGGGCTCGGCCTACGTCTTCACCCGCAGCGGGACGGCCTGGACGCAACAGGCCCAACTGACCGCCTCGGATGGCGCAGCGAATGACGGGTTTGGCACTTCGGTTGCGCTCGACGGCAACACGGCCCTGGTGGGGGCAGGTAGTGATGATATCGTCGCAAACTCCAACCAGGGATCGGCCTATGTCTTTACGCGCAGCGGGACGACCTGGAGTCTGCAGCAGCAACTGATCGCCTCGGACGGCGCGGCGGGGGACTCCTTTGGCTACTCGGTGGCGCTCTCGGGCGACACAGCCCTGGTGGGGGCGGAGGGGGTTGATGTCGGCGCAAATACCAACCAGGGCTCAGCCTATGTCTTTACGCGCAGCGGAATGGCCTGGAGCCTGCAACAGAAACTGACTGCCTCGGACGGTGCGGCTTCGGACACCTTTGGCTATTCGGTGGCGCTCTCGGGTGAAACGGCCCTGCTGGGGGCGTACTACGATGGGGCCTATGCCTTTACCCGGAGCGGGACAACCTGGGGTGAGCAGGCGCACTGGACCGGCTCGACCGGCGCGGCGGGAGATTACTTTGGCGTTTCGCTGGCGCTGTTGAGCGACATAGCCCTGGTGGGGGCACATGGTGCATACAGCGATCGGGGCACGGCCTACGTCTTCACCCGGAGCGGGGCGACTTGGAGCCTGCAGCAGCAACTGATCGCCTCGGACGGCGCGGCGGGGGGCCACTTTGGCTATTCGGTGGCGCTTTCGGGCGACACGGCTCTGGTGGGCGCGGACGGGGACGATGTCGGCGAAAATATCAACCAGGGCTCAGCCTATTTCTATACGCGCAGCGGGACAACCTGGACGCAGCAGGCCCAACTGACTGCCTCGGACGGCGCGGCACGCGATGGATTCGGCGTTTCGGTGGCGCTCGACGGCAACACTGCCCTGGTGGGGACATTCCTAGATGATGTCGGCGCTAACGCTAACCAGGGCGCGGCCTACGTTTTCACGCTGACTTGGACAACCTGGACACAACAGGCTAAACTGACCGCCGCAGACGGCGCAGCGAATGATTACTTTGGCGGTTCGGTGGCGCTCTCGGGCGATGGCACAGCCCTCGTGGGGGCAATTTTCAATGATGTCGGCGCAAATACCAACCAAGGCTCGGCCTACGTTTTTACGCGCAACGGAACAACGTGGACACAGCAAGCCAAACTGACCGCCGCGGACAGCGCGGCCGGGGACCGCTTTGGCGTTTCGGTCGCGCTGTCGGGCGACACGGCACTGGTGGGGGCAGGCGCGGACGCGGTCGGCGCAAATGCCAGCCAGGGCTCGGCCTATGTCTTCTCGCGCAGCGGAACGACCTGGACGCAGCAGGCCCAACTGATCGCCTCGGACGGCGCGGCGAATGATTACTTCGGCAGTTCGGTGGCGCTGTCGGGTGACACAGCCCTGGTGGGGACAGAGGGGGACGATGTCGGCGCAAATACCAACCAGGGCTCAGTCTATGTCTTTACGCGCAGCGGGACGGCCTGGACGCAACAGGCCCAACTGACTGCCTCGGATGGCGCAGCGGAGGACTCCTTTGGAAATTCGGCGGCGCTCTCGGGCGATGGCACGGCCCTGGTGGGGGCGTACGCGGATGATGTCAGCGCGAATAGCGACCAAGGCGCGGTCTATTTCTACAACGCCCTCCCTGTTGTCACCTCCATCACCCGCGTTGATCCGAACCCGATTAGCGCGACCAGCGTGAGATTCGCCGCGACCTTCTCGGAAGACGTGACCGGCGTGGATGCTGCCGACTTTTGCCTGACCACCAGCGGCGCTTCTGTGATTGGTGTGGGCGGGTCGGGCACAGCCTACACCATCACTGTCTCCATTGGCGCGGGCGGCGGCACGCTCAAGTTGGATGTCCCCAATACCGCCGCCATCACCGACATGGTAGGCAACCCACTCTGGGGCTTACCCTACACCGATGGAGAAGCGTACACAGTTTTAGGCAAGACCTACTTGCCACTGGTATTGAGAGATGCGTAATAGCCGTAGCCGCCGCTCGCTCAACCCACGCTGGGGCCGACGTCGTCAACCGATCGGTGGATTTACCGGATTTACCTATCGCCGCACATCGCTGACTTGTTCGAGGTGGCAGCCCAATGACCGATCTTCCACCCGTCGCCCGCGCGCTCGATGAACTGCACGTGCCTTATCGCCTGTTCGTGCATGAAAGACCAGTGCACTCGCTGGAGCAGGCCGCGCGCGAGCGCCATCAACTGCCCGATCAGGTGATCCGCAGCATTGTCTTTCGCGTGGGCCAAGACGAATTCCTGATGGTGCTCATGGCCGGCGATCGACAAATCGCGTGGCCTGCCTTACGGCGTTACCTCGGCCAATCGCGTTTGACGCTGGCGACGGAAGACGAAGTCCGATCAGTAACGGGCTACGAACGGGGCGCAGTCGCGCCTTTCGGTTTACCCCAACCGCTGAGGATTCTCGTCGACGAGAGTGTCTTCACGCACGAGGAAGTCTCATTGGGCTCGGGCGTGCGCGGCACGGCGGTGATCATGACTTCGTCCGATCTGCGGCGAGCGTTGGGAGAAGTGGAGCGGGTGAGGCTGTGAAGTCAGCTCACTTTCCAATCTGCGTGATCAGGTAGACCGCCGCGCAGCCACACACAAACATCCACAGCGCCAGCAGCGTGATGGCGCTGAACATCAGGCGGTTGTTTTGCGGCCGGTCGTTCTGCTGACTGCGATCGTTGACGCGCAGCCACATGGCCAGCGCTACCGCGCTGGCCACGAGCAAAATCCCGCCGATGGCGACGAGGGCGGGCAGGCGGAAGACCTCCACGCCGCTGAGCGTGGGATTGATCGCCGTCAGCAGCAACGCAAACGTGATCAGGCCAAAGCTCACGCCCCACAACACGCGATTGAGGTCGAACAGGCGCGAGCCGCTGGTGAAGCGTGAGGGCAGCAGCGAATAGAACGCGTGCTGCAGCGCCACGATGTAGATGGTAAGGATCAGCGACTCGAGCAGCCCGGCGGCGTCGGCTCCGGTCTGCGCCACCGGGCTGCCGGTCTGCGCCAGCAGATTGCCCAGCAGCAAGTCGGCCGGGATCGCCAGCAGGTATGTGGCGATGACGACGATCCACAGCAGCAGTAAACTCCGCAGCGCGGCGCGCTGTTCGGTTTTGCGCGTGTCTTCGGTGGCGTTGAAAATGGCGTAACTTAAAAACAGCGCCACCAGGAAGCCGGGCAGGAAATTGATGGCGCGCGATACCAACACCGCCACCAATGTGAGCAACAGCGCCAACGGCCGCACACGCAGCGCCGCCTTCAACCCGGCCTGCCGCGCCGCGCCCACTTCGCTCCAGGCTGCCGACCATGTCACCAGGCCAATCGCCGCGAACAGCGTCAAGAAGATCGCAACGCCGCGCCCCGTCGTCGTGTTGAACTGCGGATCGATGAAGGAATTCAACAAGGCCGCCAGGCCGACGAACACGATAATCAAGGCCGTTGCCAGCAGCCAGCGGATCAACGGCGCGCCGATGGTCCAACTGCCCGGCGCGAAGATCGAACGATAGCCGTGCCGCACTTTCTGTGTGCCCGTAGTGAGGGCGTTCTTCATTCGATCGCTCATCTTGACGTGGGGGGCTCCGGCTCGTGCCAGACTGGCGCTGAACAAAGCCGTCGACATCCCTGCCACCGACACGATAAGCAGCGTCACGATGGCGTTGGTGATCCACACGCCCGGATCGGATGAGACACATTTGGTTACGTCGCGCCGGCATGTCAGGGTGTGAATCGAACCGGGGATATCCAGCATGACGGTGCTGTTGACCTGCGTCACCTGCCCGATCACGCGGAAGATATCCTGCGTGGGATCGGCGGCATTCGAACTCAGCGCGATCGTTTGTCCGCCCGTCGCCTGCGCCAAATCCTGGGCCAGTTGCTCCAGTTTCGATCGATCGTCGGGCTGCGTGGTTCGATCGGATGCGCCGAGCACCGGCAGCACCATTACCCGCTTGGCCTGCGCTGCCCCGACCGCTTTCTTGATCGTATCCCGATCTGCGCCAGGATCGTCCACCGGATCACCCAGCGCCGGGCCGCGATTGGACAGCGGCACGATCAGGCGCAGCGCGTCTGATCGCCACGGTTGGCTGGCTGCCACGTCGGCGACGGCCGCGCCCCAATCGTTGTCGCTGGCCACGGTCGCGCCGGCAATCGATCGGACTGTGTCTTTGGCGCAGGCGTAGGGCTTGGTGATGCCCAGGATCGTCACTTGCAGATCGAAGCCGCGCTGTTGCAGTGCGGCCACATCTGTGGGAAACGATGCGCAGAATTTATCGAAGCCGTCGAGCATGGGCCCCGATGTGTCGAGGATGACCACGACGTCGACGCCGCGCTTTTCCTGTGCGAAGACGGGCGCGGACAGGGCGCTGAGGAGCAGGACGATCACCGCTACGAGCACGAGAAGTCGGCGGGGCATACGGCCTCCGATGGGAGAAATCAAACGTATTGTAGCATGAATGAGCGACACCGCTGAATTTCTAGCGGATGCATTTCGTCTTTGGCGCATCGTCAAAGTGGCATCCTCTTGTGATCTGCGTGGCTGGTTGATACACTGTATTATGTCGTGTAAACGGGGCGGAAAACTGTCAAAACCCCTTGTTTTTCCGCATTTTCCGGGCAAAACCCTTGATTCGCTTTCGTTGATATGTTATCATCGCGGCATTAACGGTTTGAATCTTATTGGGGCGGAGCCTGACATGTATCCTGAAAGTGAAATCCTTTTCCCGAGCCGCGTGATTCCTCTGCTGGAGGATCTGCGCGGCGACGAATGGCGGCAGCTGGTCGGCAAGGTCAAGAAACTGCCCGAGACCCATGTGGACGCGCTGGCCTTCTCGATGATGATGATCAACATCGGCGGCTGCCTGACCTGCGACCTCGACTCGTACCGGGCGTCGTTGGGCTGCGCCACTTGCGCCAAGCGCACCATCGGCAGTTTCAAGGGATCGGACAAGGTGCTGAAGAAGCAGTTCGAGGATGCGCGCAAGGAAGTCGGCGCGTTCATCAAGTCGAACGATATTCAGTTGCTGAAGGCGGAGAAGAACGGTAACGGTCACGATAACGGCCACGGCAAAGAGAAATAGATCGTAACCGGCAGACAGGGAAGCCCGACAGTGATTCGGGCTTTTTGTTTTATAATCGGGCTAACACGTAACGAGTAATGCGTAAGAAATGGATTACTCGTTACTCATTCATCAATATCAGCATGCATCGAAAGACTATCTTCCTTACCCTCAGCGTTGTGCTCATCATTGCCGCGGGCCTGTTCCTCGCGCGCGATGCGATCCGGACGGCGTTATTCGATGTTACCGGCGAGGAGAATCTGCTCGCGCAGGTGCGCGGCCTGATCGATTACGCGACGAACCTCATCCGCCCGATGCCGAACACCGCTGACAACGCCGTGATCGACGAAGCCGGGGTCAGCCCGTTCGGGATCAACACGTTTCTGGAGCAAGAGGTGGAACTTGCCAAGCGCGATCGGCAGCTGCAGCTGATCGCCGGCGCGGGTTACAAATGGATTCGCCAGCAGTTTCCCTGGTACGACATCGAGATTGCGGGGAAGGGCGATTTTCAGGATTGCCGCCACGCCAATGGCGGACCCTGCATTGACGCGTGGGCGAAGTACGACAACATCGTCGATCTGGCCGAGCAGCACGGCCTCGAAATCATCGCGCGCCTGGAAGCGCCGCCCAAGTGGGCGCAGACCACGTCCGGCGATTTCGCGCCGCCCGGAAATCTGGACGATTTTGGCGACTACGTGGCCGCTGTAGCCGCCCGGTACAAGGGCCGCATCACGCACTATCAGGTCTGGAACGAGCCGAACAACTATCCCGAATGGGGAGAGCAGCCTGTCAATCCCGAGGACTTCACGCGCTTGTTGTGCGCTGCCTATCGGCGCATCAAGGAGGTCGATCCCAACGCGCAGGTGCTCGCGCCGGCGTTGACGCCGACGATCTCACTCGATCCGGGGCCGGGACCGGGCACCGGTTTGAACGATTTCATCTTCTTGCAGCGCATGTACGAGGCGGGCGCGGGGCAGTGCTTTGACATCATGTCGGCGCAGGCGTACGGTTTGTTCTCCGGCCCCACTGATCGGCGGCTGCGGCCTCGCAGCGTCAACTTCGCGCGCCCGCTGTACATCCGTGATCTCATGGTGCAGAACGGCGACGCGCGCAAGCCGATCTGGATCAGCGAGATGAACTGGAATGCTGTGCCGGACGAGGTGGCTGACAAGCGCTTCGGGCAGGTGTCGTTGGAAACACAGGCGCGCTTCCTGCCCCTGGCCTACGAGCGAGTTCAGCAGGAGTGGCCCTGGATCGGCGTGGCCTCTACCTGGTTCTTCAAACGCGCCACGGATGCGGAGCAGGATCAGGCCATGTACTACTTCCGCCTGGTCGATCCCGATTTCACGCCCCGGCCCGTGTACGATGCAATGAAAGCCTACACAGCCAAGTGATCCACGAATTCACACGAATCTACCCCATTAATTCGTGCTGATTTGTGGAGATTCGTGGATCAAATTGCCTGGTTGATGGTGACGCACATCGGCAATCAGCAGTCAGCAATCAAAAATTTCTTAGTTCTTCTTTTCGTCCTCGCTCTGGCGACGTTTCTGCGTTTCTATCTGTTGGATGGTCAATCCTTCTGGAACGACGAAGGCAACAGCGCGCGGATCGCGGAACGTTCGCTGCAGCTCATCACCGAGGGCGCGGCTGGCGACATCCATCCACCGCTGTATTACTACCTGCTGCATTTCTGGCGCAGTATCTTTGGATCGAGCGAGTTCGCGCTGCGGTCGCTCTCGGCGGCGCTGGGCGTGCTGCTGGTCGCGCTGACGTTCCTCATCGGGCGTAAGGCATTCGGCGGAGGTGTTGGTCTGCTGGCGGCGTTCGCCGCGGCGATCAATCCGTTCCAGATCACCTACTCGCAGGAAGCGCGGATGTATCTGCTGCTGGCCGTCATCGGCGCGGCGGCGACGCTTTTCCTGCTGAGGTTGTTGGAAGGATGGTCGATCAGGGATCGGAGATCGGTTGATCAGGGATCAGGCCGGCGTTTTTCATTGATCATTGATCATTGTTCAGTGATCATTCTCTACGCCCTGGGTCTCTACACTCATTACGCCTTCCCTTTTATCCTGGTCACTCATTTTCTCATCGTCTTTGTCTGGGTATGGGTCACACGCGCGCGCTGGCGGTATCTTGCTTTCTGGATCGGCCTCGCCGCGGCGGCGGGCGTGCTGTTCCTGCCGTGGCTGCCCACGGCGATCCGGCAGATCACGACGTGGCCCTCGGCGCGCGTGGCGCTCGAGGGCGGGCAGATGCTGCTCGATACGCTGCGGCTGTACGTGGCCGGGCCGACGCTGCCTACGGCTGAGGCAACGGCGGCGATTCTCGTCGGCGGTTTCTTCATCCTCATCGGGCTGTGGAATCCGATCGGGTTCGACGAGCGCCGCGCGGAAGCGCAGGAGGCGCTGCCCTATTCGATCCGCCTGGGATCGATCGTATTGTGGTGGCTCGTGCCAATCGCACTGATCTTTGCCATGGGATTGTTCAAAGAATCCTTCTTGAAGTTCTTCATTGTCGGATCAGCAGCGTTCTGTATTTTGCTGGCGAAGGGGATTGCCACGGCCTGGGGCATCGGGCGCGGAGCGCGAACGATGCCGCGCGAGTTGGCCGGGCAGCCCGTGGCGAGTTGGGCCTGGTCGATCATCGTGCTGGCGTTGTGCGCGGTTATCGCCGTGCCGACGTTCACTGCGCTGCGGAATTACTACTTCGATCCAGCCTATGCGCGCGATGACTATCGCAGCATCGCCCGGCGGATTCTGCAGCAGCAACGCCAGGGCGATGCCGTGATTTTGGACTCGGCCAATCAGTGGGAAGTCTTCACCTACTACTATCCCGACGGCCCGCAGGTCTATCCTCTGCCCCGGCAGCGGCCGCTCGACCCGGCGGCCGTCGAGGCCGAATTGACTGAAATCGCTGCCAGGCACCCGCGCTTGTTCGTGCTGTACTGGGGCGACGGCGAAGCCGATCCGCAGCGAGTGATCGAAGCGTGGCTCGAGGCGCATACTTACAAAGCGACCGAGCAGTGGATCAACTCGATCCGGTTTGCGACTTACGCGGTACCGGCGGCCCTTTCCAACGCGCCGGCTGTGAAGAGCGGCGTCCGCTTTGGCGAACACATTACGCTTGACGGCTACACGTTGTCCACGCCGCAAGTGCAGCCCGGCGACATCCTGCAGCTCGATCTGTTCTGGCACACCGGCGCGCCGTTGAGCGAACGATATAAGGTCTTTGTGCACGTGGTCGATCAGAACGGCACGCTCGTCGCGCAGACCGATCGCGAACCGGGCGGGGGGCGGCTGCCGACGACGAATTGGGGAACAACTAAGCCGATTGTCGATCGGTATGGCGTGCTGATTCCAGAAAGTACGCCAGCGGGAGTTTATACGATCAAGGTTGGCTTATACGACTTCAGCGGGACGCGGCTGCCGATCGATGCGGGCGGGGACAACCTGCCGGTGGCGAGCGTCGAGGTGAAATGAGGGAGTAACCTATGAAGCGCCTGTTGCCTGTGCTGCTCATCATCATGCTGGCTGGCTGCAACGCGTCCAAGCCGGCCATACCATCGACCACGCCTGCTGTCTCTCCATCCTTCGTTCCCTCTATCTCTCCTTCCCTCCCTCCCGCTGTCGCTCCATCGCCTATTCCTTCGGCTGCCGCGCCAACCAACGAGCCGGCCGGCGCGCCTGAGCAGCCTGCTCTGGATCCATCACTCTTGCCTGCCGTCGAACAGACGCTCGATCTGGGAGGCGCTGACTTTGCCAGTTACTCCATGCCGGTCCCGCTGGCGTTGGATGCTCAAGCCGATCGGTTGTACGTCAGCCTCTCGCCATCGCGCACGGTGGTGTTGGCCGCCAATACCTTAGCTTCCGTGGGTGAGATTCCGTTCGGCGGCGCCTTGAGTGTGAATCCAGCCGCGCAGCGCCTATACGTGGGTGTGCCAGGCAGTTATCTCACCGCTGCCAACGGCGCTATTGTGATCACGCCGGCCGAGCTCAAGTTGTTTGACACCGCGAACCTGGCGCTGCTGCGCAGCCTGATTCTCAGCGACACCTCAACCCTGCCTCCGCTGGTCGTCGTTGATCCCTTAAACAACAGGGCCTACGTCACGCAAAATGGCGTAACCATCGCCGATGCGACCACGCTCGAGGCGCTGGGCACGCTCAGCGGGACCTTTTCCATTCCTGACGCTCCGGTACCCAATTACACTGCGGTCGATGCGGCCATCGATCCCCGGCGACAGCGCTTGTTTGTCAGTCTAAACAACGGCATCCCCGGTTCTAATAATGGCAATGTGCTGTTCGTCTACGATCTGGCATCGAAGCAGGTGATCGCGCAGGACTTCGAGCGCAGCGTCGGTGGCTTTGCCGTCGACGAGGCAGGCGGCGCGGTCTTCTCGCCGCGCAGTCACATCGCCGTGCAGGCTGTGGTGAAATACGATACTCAGGGCAACGTGCTCAAGCGCCTGGACGGTCTATCCGGCCTGGTGCAGGCCGATCCAGCGCACGACCGCCTGTATTTGTTCGAGAGCGGGGCAGAGGGGCAGATTGCCACGTTCGATCGGGGGTTAAACCTCCTCGGCTTGTCGGCGTATCCGTCAGGCGGGGCCGGCGCGCAGTTCGCACTCGTCGACGCCGAGCGCGATCGCCTTTACGTGCTGCGGGGCGATGGACAGCTGATCGTGCTGGGGGGCCATGGCGCGCCGATCGCTCTGCCGCCGCTCCCTGCGCTTGATCGCGGAGCCGCCCTGTCGATCATTCCGTCACCTGACGATCAACGTGCGTTATACGCTCTTTTCGCCGCCGGGGAATTTGCCAATCACGGGTCCTTGTACCTCACGCGCGACGCCGGCGCGACCTGGAACGCAGTGAACAGCTGGCCGCTCTACGCCGCGGTGAGCGTGTCAGACACCTTGTTTGCTGCGATCTATCAGGACGGGCCGGCTGGTCTGGGCGTCTGGCGCAGCACGGACGAAGGACAGACCTGGCAGCCCGCGGCACACGGCCTGACTGATCTCGCCATCACGCGCCTCGCCGCTTCGCCGGACTTCGCGCGCGATGGCACGCTGTATGCGCTGAGCAAACGCGGCGTTTTTCGCTCCACTGATCGCGGCGCAACGTGGATGCCGCTGGCCGATCGCTTTGCGCCGCTGCTTAAGGACCTGGCGGTGTCTTTCCAGGCACTGGCACTTTCGCCCGGCTTCGCCCGCGACAACACCCTGCTGGTCGGCCACTCCAGCGGCCTGTGGCGATCGACCGATCGGGGTGAGACCTGGACTAGCATCAATGGAGGTCCGGCAGCCACCCGATTCGCTTACGCGCCCGGCGGCTCGCTGGTGTTGGCTGTCGATTATGGCGGCGTCCATCGCTCAGATGATGGCGGACTAACCTGGCGCTTATTCAACGACGGACTTGATCCGGGCAACACCACCATCGGCGACGCGCAGATCAACGATCGGGAGGCCGTCGTGCTGGTGACGAGTTTCGATCAGTCCGGCGCGGTCTATCGCCTGCCCTTGAATGGTATGACCTGGCAGCGCCTGCCCAGCGCAGCCGATATTACCGCGCTGGCGCTGACGCCCGCGGGCGACTTATTCATTGGCGCGCGCGGCGGGACAGTGCAGCGCGCGCCGTAGTTTGCCGCCGGTTGGTCGAACGTGGTACAATGCGGCGAGGTAGGAGCGCACTCACCTGACTGGGAATTGAGGTTGGCATGCCTGAGAAGATTTTAATCATCGAAGACGATGATTCACTGGCAACGTTGACGCGCCTGCAGCTGGAAAGCAAGAGCTATCTGGTGCAGATTGCGCACAACGGCGCCGAAGGACTGCGGCAGGCGTACGCGTGGCAGCCTGACCTGGTCCTGCTGGATATCATGATGCCGGACATGGACGGTTGGACGGTGTGCCAGCGCCTGCGCGAGATGAATGACGTCCCGATTATTTTTGTGACCGCCGTGGGGCAGGAGCGCAACATTGTGCGCGGCCTGCAGTTGGGCGCGGACGATTACATCATCAAGCCGTTCAGCACCAAGGAATTACAGGCGCGCATTGAAGCCGTGCTGCGGCGGCACCGGCAGACCGACAACGCCGATCAGCCCATGCATTACACGAACGGCTGGCTGACGGTCGATAGCGAGCAGCGCCAGGTGCTGGTGAACAGCAAAATCGTGGACCTCAGTCCGATCGAATATCGGCTGCTCATGTCGCTGGTGCGCAACGAGGGCAAAGTCCTCACGCACGAGTACCTGCTCGAGCAGGTGTGGGGCCCGGCCTATAAAGAAGAGCGCCATTACCTGAAGCTGTACGTATGGTATCTGCGCCAGAAGATTGAGCCCGATGTCAATCATCCGCAGTATATCATGACGGAGCGCGGCGTGGGCTATCGCTTTGCGGCGCGGAACGCCGATTAGGCGACGAACAGACAACGGATAAGCGAAAAATAAACGGGCGATCGAGAAATCGATCGCCCGTTGTGCCGTCTGCTAACCGCCGCTTACTCCCAGTAACTTAGATCGAACAGCGTCTTCAACAGGCCGCGCCGCTCGTCCAGCGTCATCTTGCGCGGTAGCGCGGCTTCGTCGCGGATGGTCGTCAACAGCTCCACGCCCAGCAGTTTGTTATCGTAGACCAGGTAGCGATCGATGAGGTTCTCGCGTAAATTGCGGGCCTGCATCTGATCGAAGAACAGGTTGCCCACGCCGTAGTGCATGAAGCCGCTGCCCCTGAGGCCAAAACCCTGCACGCTGTGCCCCTGACTGCCGCTGGCCACATCTGCTCCCGCATCGATCAACCGCGCAAAGTCAGCGGCCTGCGATCTGGCCGTTTCGTAACTGTAATCACCTAACGGCTGCTCGTTATATTGCAGGGTGGAGAACACCACTGCGCCGGCGGCTTTGGCCTGCTTGATTTGTTCCTGCAGTTCCGGATACGGCGCAGCGCACGGCGCGGAACCGGGACGCCCATCACCCAGGCCGTCCACCCAATCGATCGTCGGGCCGACTGGATTGCAGCCGGCAAATGCCAGCACGTTGCCGTTGTGCGTCAGCGTGATGTAGCGCGTGGCTTCGGTGATGGTGCGCCCGCCGCCGAAGTAGGGAATACCCTCTTTCTCGTAGATGCCCAGCGTGTACGAAAACGGCTCCCAGCCGTAGTCGTTCAGATGGTTGCCCGTGTTTTCGATGACGCCGGTGTGGATCTGCTTCAGTAATTCCCAGTAACTCGGATCACTGCAGAATACGCCGCGATTAGGCGTGGGCTGCTTGGGACAATCGGCCCAGAACGACACCTCGTTGCTGATGTGCACAATGTCTGACGTGTCAAACCAATCCTGAATCTCTTTGGCCGGGTACAGCACGCCATTCACATCCATGCTGGCGGCGAAGTCGCGCGACATGGCCGTGACGCCGGTCATGGCGACCAGCGTCATCTTGCTCTCGTCGCGGTTGGTCAGCAGCTGCCCCAGAGCGGCCTGCAGCTGCCCGGCCTTCTCGACCGGCCCGGCAACGCCGATCTTGACCGCAAGTGGATACGCGTTGGTATCGAGTTGATGATGAGCTGGCGTGCGTCCATCGATCGAGAGGACCTTGAGCCGCGGGTTCAACTCGTCGAACGGCACGATGCCCCACGCCGGTTGGGCTTCCCAGAGTTTGGGCGTGATCTGATCGGCTGGCAGGACCTCCACGGCGCCTGTCGCCGGTTCGCCCAACACCGTCTTCAGCGCATTCAGGGTCGACTCGCTCAGGCGCAGCGGACCGGTAAAGTCGCAGGCATCGCACTGCACGGGCTGGCCTTGCCAGGCAGCCTGCACCGCGGCAAAGGGCACATCGTCCACAATGGTGGGGAACGGCGCGACGAGGGCGTATACCCACTGGCCGATGATGGGCACATCCACATTGGGGGCATAGGCAATCTGCAGCGCGGCTTGATTGGGATCGCCGCTGGGGACGAATTGTCCCGCCTGCTGCGCCAGATTATCGTTAATCTGCTTGTGAAATGCTTCGGGCAGCGATCCCGAAGCGAACACGCCGATTGGCGCGGGCGTGGCCGTGGGCGTGACGGTGGGCAGCGGCGTGCTTGTCGGTGTGGGCGGCGGCAGCGTGGCGGTGGCCGCCGGCGCCGGCGGATCGATCGATCCGCAGGCGGCCAGCGCGGCGGCCAGCGCCGCGAATATCGTCAGGAACAGAATCTTCTTCACAACGTCTCCTTGTTTTCCTTAAAAAGTCAAAACCGCGCAATCATATCATCGTTAATGCAGAAGTCAATCCGTACCCGGTTTCTGCGCTCAGAGGCTGAGCGGATCGATTGGGCGGCCTTCAGCGCCGCATTGTTCTATCGCTATGTTGCGTTTATAATTGGCTTCAGGCCAAAATCAGGTATGGCGCCAGGCAGGTTGACCCGGCAGGGCGATGTCAGATAACATTACTCCCTCTCTCACTTTAACCAAACTGCAGCGGCCGCGCGTCGCACACGGGGTGGTGCGGCGTGTCCGCCTGTTGGAGCAGCTGGATACCCTACACAGCCTGACCTTCGTTCTGGCCCCGGCCGGTTACGGCAAGACGACCCTGTTGAGCACCTGGCTGGAAACGTGCCAGGTGCCTAATGCCTGGTTGTCTCTGGACGAGCACGACAATGATATGGCGGTCTTCGTCGCCGGTCTGGCTGAAGCGCTGCAAGCGATGCTGCCGGCGGTGGTCGACACTACGCGCACGGCATTGAACGGTATGACCTTGCCGCCCCCCGAGGTGCTAACCCGTACTTTGCTGAATGATCTGGCGGCCATGCAGCAGGATTTCGTCCTGGTCCTGGACGATTATCAGGTCATCCACAACCAGGCGATTCATAATCTGATGCTGGAACTGGTGAGCTATCCACCGCGGGCGATGCACCTGGTCATCGCCAGCCGGCATGATCCGCCCTTACCCCTGGCCAGGCTCCGCGCGCTTGGCCACGTGGTGGAACTGCGCACAGCCGACTTGCGCCTGACGCTGGAAGAGGCCGCACTGCTCCTGCGCGAGGTGATGGCCCTGCCGGTCGACGAACAGACCATCGCACTCCTGGCGGCCAAGACCGAAGGCTGGCCGGTGGGCCTGCGCCTGGCGGCGCTGTCCTTGCGCCGGCAGGCCACGCTGGGCCGGAACGCGGCGGACGCTTTCGGCAGCAATCGCTACGTTATGGACTACCTGTTGGCGGAGGTGCTGTCACAACTGCCGATCTCCGTCCAGGACTTCCTGATCAAGACCTCCTTTCTCGATCAGTTATCCGGCCCGTTGTGCGAAGCTGTGACGGGCATGGTCGATCACCTGTTCAGCGGCGAGCCTATTCTGGAATGGCTGGATCACGCTGATATGTTCGTGACGCCCGTGGACGAACAGCGGCACTGGTATCGCTGCCATCACCTGTTCCGCCAGCTGCTGCTCCAACGTCTGGAAGAGTTGCAAGGCCCCGCCGAGATCGCGGCCCTGCGGTTGCGCGCCAGCGCGTGGTTTGCGGCGAACGGCTATCTGGATGAGGCGCTGTATCACGCCTTGGCCTCCGGTGATGCAGCCGCCGCGGCGCAGATCGTGGCGCAGCACCGGCATGAGTTGATGAACCAGGGGCAATGGCCGCGCCTGGAGCGTTGGCTTCATTTGTTTCCGCGCGAAGTCGTCAACGAGCAACCTGACCTGCTGCTGATCGAAATCTGGCTGAAGTTCATCCGGCAGCAGCTCAGCGAGATCCCGCCGTTGCTCGATCAGGTGGAGGCTCTGCTGCCGCAGATGCCGTCCGAGAAGGCCGAACATTTGCAGGGCGAAGTAGACGCTCGCCGCAGCGCCCTCCTGTTTTGGAGCGGCGAGATGACGCGCAGCCACAGCGTTGGCCGTCAGGCGCTGGAAAAAATTCCAGCCGACTGGTGGTATATCCGCGCCTTTACGCGCCTCTGGGTGAGCCTTGGCTATCTGGCGTCCGGCGATCTGGCGCAAGCCTACGCCACGCTGTATGCGACTGGCGAGTCTGATCAGACCCAGGGGTTATCACACTCTCCTGATCGGCCTGGCTTGCTTCATTCATTGGATCGCGGCGGACCTGGCGGGTCTGGCCCAGGCGGCGCGCCAGGTCCTGGCAGCGAGTGATCCCTTTGATCCAGCAGAAATCGTGACGTTTTCACAGTATCATGCCGGGCTTTGTCACTATCAACGCAACAATCTGGCGACTGCCGAAGAATATCTGCTGCCCCTGACCATCCAACCCTATCGGTCGCATGCGTTGTGCTTTTTGAACAGCGCCGTGCTGCTGGCTCGCATCCGCCAGGCGCAGGGGCAGAGCGCGGAGGCCCGCGAGATTGCAGACGTGATGTTGTCCGTTGCGCTCGAGACGCGCAGCAGCGTGGCGTTGTTTGTTGCGCGCGCGTTTCAGGCCGAATTGGCGCTGCGCCAGGGGCGGCTGGCAGAAGCCGGTCAATGGGCCGCGCAATATGGATCGTTCGGGCCGGGTCCAACACCCTTTGTTTTTGCGCCGCCGCTGGTGTTGGCGCAGACTCTGCTGGCGCAGGACACCCCGGCCAGCCGGCAGCAGGCCCGCCTCCTCTTATCACAGATGGACGATTACTACACGGCGATCCACTATACCGTGATCCGCATGCAAGTGCTGGCGCTGCAGGCCGTGCTCTATAGCGCGGAAGGTGATGAGCCGCAAGCTCTGGCGGCTCTCTCCAACTCGATTGCTCTGGCTGAGCCCGGCGGCTTCCTCCGCCTCTTTATCGATCTCGGCCCGCAGTTGAAACCACTGCTGCAGAAATTATTACAGCGCGGCGTGTCGCCGGCGTATCTCAACGAAATCCTCGCGGCCTATGGGGAGCAGATATCCAGCCCCTGGCCGCCGCACCACTTGAACAAGCCGTGCCGGATTCAGTGCGATCAGCGGCTTCCGTTCCGATCGAGCCGTTGACGAACCGCGAGCATGGATGTGCTGCGGCTGCTGGACAAGCGTTACCGCGACAAGGAAATCGCGGACACCCTGTCGATCTCCGTAGAAACCGTCTACACTCATATCCGGCATATCGGCGACAAGCTCGGTGTGCGCGGCCGGCGGGCGATCGTGCAAGCGGCCAAAGACCAGGGCCTGCTCGCCTGAACCTCTTCCTCCTTCGCTCATTTTTCACAAATCCCCAATTTCTCCCCAATTTCTAGGGATGTGCAAAACCACTATCGGGCGTATGCTGAGACTGGGCCGCTGAGCGGTCCGGATATTCCCACCTTCTCATCTGGAGGCCAGGCCATGCCTCAAGCTCGTCCTCGCTGCAGCATTACGATTCGTGGTTCGTTCGACGTGAAATGGGCCGACTATGTCGGCGAGATGATGGTTGACGTGCAGGTGGCTGCAGGAAAAATCCAGACGACCACGTTGCTCGGGCAGCCGATCGATCTGGGGGCCTTCCTCGGAGCGATCCATATGCTCGTCGATCTGGGCTTCCCCGTCATGGCCTGCGAATATCGGCAAGCCGACCCGATCGCCGCCGCGCCTGGAAACAGCGTCAACCGGGTTCTGCAGTAGGCGGCGACCCGATCCGAAAAGTCAGTGAGCGCGCGCTGGCTCGCTCACCAAAATCGCTTCAGGAGGAATCACTTGCATGGCAACCCTATCGGTTCTCAAATTCCCCACGGCGGACGGCGCGCAGCAAATGGAGGGCACGCTGCTGGAGCTGCAGAAGCAGCACCTCATCGAAGTGCAGGACGCGGCCATTGTGACCTGGCCGCCGGGCAGGAAGCAGCCTAAGACCCAGCAGCTGCACAGCCTGGCCGGCCAGGGCGCGCTGATGGGCGCGTTCTGGGGCATGCTCTTCGGCCTGATTTTCGTTGTGCCGTTCTTCGGGTTGGCCGTCGGCGTGGCGCTGGGCGCGCTGTCCGGCAAGTTCGCCGATTACGGCATCGACGACAACTTCATCAAGCAGACGCGCGAGAAAGTGACCGAAGGCACGTCGGCCCTGTTCCTGCTGACGAGCGGCGCGGTGGTGGACAAGGTCGTCGAGGCCCTGAAAGGCCAGACCTTCGAAATCCTGTCGACGAATCTGCCTAAAGACAAGGAAGACGAGCTGCGCGCCGCCTTCGGCGCGGAGTAATGCGCTGCGGCGCGGAGTCGTTGAAATCAGATTCACTGCGCAACCCGATCAAGTTCCCTAGGAGGCCCTCATGCTGTGGCGCTCGTTGTTGGTCCGGATTCTGGTGAACTTCGCAGCGATTACGTTGGCGTTGATCCTGCCGGGCTTCAACGTCATCGATCCGTGGTTGGGCAGCCCGGTGCTGGATGTGCTGGCGGCGGCGCTCATTCTGGCGGTGCTGAATGCCTTCGTCAAGCCGGTGCTGCAAATCCTGACGGGGCGCTTGACGATCGCGACGCTGGGCCTGTTTGGGTTTGTCGTCGATGCCCTGGTGTTGTGGCTGTTGGTGTGGCTCTCCCCCCAACATTGGGAAGTGCAGCGTGGCTTCCTCACACTGCTGATTGCGGGCACGCTGATCGCGCTGCTCTCGACCATCTTCGAGGCGATCCTGGGCGTCGACAAGCCCATCATCGATACGCGCGAAGACAGCCCCACCTACTGGCGCCTGATCAGCCGCCTGCCCTTGAAGCGCCGCAGCTGGCTCATCGAGAACATCCGCCTGCAGCAGACCTACAACACCATCTATCGCTACATCGCCGACATTACGGTCAGCCGCACGCCCTTAATCGCCATCCGGCACGCGGTGCAGCGCTGGATCTATGGCGAGAAGACGCACGACGATTTGACCGCGCCGCAGAAGGTGCGCATCCTGCTGCAAGACCTGGGGCCGACCTACGTGAAGATCGGGCAGATGGCCTCCAGCCGGCCGGAACTGCTGCCCGCCGGCTACCCCGAGGAACTGGCCAAGCTGCAAAGCACGGTGCGGCCGTTTCCGTACGCGCAAGTGGTGGAAGTGATTACGCGCGAGTTGAAGATGCTGCCGGAAGAAGCGTTCAAGGAATTCGACAAGGAACCGATGGCGGCGGCCTCCACGGCGCAGGTGCATCGCGCGGTCTTGCACACCGGCGAAGAGGTCGTGGTGAAAGTGCAGCGGCCCGACATCGTGCCGCAAGTGCGCGCCGATCTGGGCGTGATGCACGAAATCGCCGGGGCGTTGCAGCGCCGGAAAGTCGTCGGCCCCAGCGTCGACGCGGTGGGCACCATCGACGAGTTTGGCGCGAACGTGATGCGCGAGTTGGACTATCAGAACGAAGCCTACAACGCGCGGCGCGTGGCCTACAACATGCAGACCATCGAGGGCGTGCACGTGCCCAAGATTTACGGCCAGCAAACCACGACCAAAGTGCTGACGATGGAATTCATCCGGGGCGTCAAGTTGAACAAGGTGGAGCAGATCGACGCGGCCGGGCTCGATCGGAAGCAGCTGGCCCGCACGTTCATCCGCGCCATCATGAAGCAGGTGCTGGTGGACGGCTTCTTCCACGGCGATCCGCATCCGGGCAACTTGATGATCGACCTGGACACCGGCGTCATTCAGTTCCTCGATCTGGGCATGGTGGGCGAGATGGATCTGCAGCAGCGCATCAGCCTGGGCGACCTGCTGTTCTCGCTGCAGAACAAGGACCCCGACGGCATGGCCTCGGCCCTGCTGGGGGTCAGCGTGCCGTTCCGGGCCGATGCCGACGCGGCGGCCTTCAAGAAAGACATCGAGCGCCTCGTCACGCGCTACATGATTTACGCCGAGGTCGGCGCGTCGTTGTCGGAAGTGCTGTCGGCGGTGTTGAAGAGCCTCAGCGACAACGGCTTCCGGATGAATCCCAACATGACGCTGGCGATCAAGGTCATTGTGCAGGTGGAAGAAGTGATGCGCACGCTGAACCCGGAAGAGTCGATGGTCTTCGGCGCGATTGAGGAAGCGCAGGTGGTGCTGAAGCAAGAGATCACGCTGGAGAAGATCGGCGACCTGGCGAAGAAGGAAGCCACCAACTTTGTGCGCGAAGCGGTGAAGCGGCTGCCGGAATTGCAGGGGGCGACGCTCAAGTGGCTGGACAACTATCAGAAGGGCCGCTTTGAGGTGGTCATCGACACGAGCGATCTGTCCCGCTCGGTGGACCGCTTCAACATCAGCGCCGAGCGGTTGATGGCGGGCATGATCCTGGCCGGGATGTTGATTGGCGGCGCGATTGCGCTGGTGTCGCCGGCCGAAACCGAAATCGGCCTGTACCTGAAGCTGGGCGTCTTTCTCGTTTTCGTGATCGCGGCCAGTCTGGGCCTGTGGCTGGTGATCCGCATTCTGTGGCGCGGCTTCCGCGAAGAACAGCGGCTCAACCGCAACAAGAACCCGTGGAAGTCGTAAAGCATTTCTAAATCTGATCAACTCAATTCATTCAGGAGGATAGTGTCATGTCGAAGAAGAATGTGCTAGTGAGCAAGAAGCAGTTGACCCAGACCGGTGAAGAGTTGGAGGCCGCAGGAACCGTCGCTGAAGTCGTGGGCGCGGTCGCGGTGGCTGAAGGGCTGGATGAACTCGCCGTTGCGCAATCTGCTGTTCGCGTGGGTGTGGCAAATGTCGCAGCCGCGTCCAGCGATCTGACGCGCGCGGCCGATGCGGCGATCGTGGCCGATCGCCTGCAGGACCTCAGCGAGATCGTGGCCGCGGCGGGTGTGGTGGATGTCGAAGAAGGCGTCGAGATGATGATGAAGGGCGGCGATGTGCGCGCCATGGGCGACATCGTTGGCTTGATGAGCAAGGAAGAGCTCGAACGCGGCCTGGAACTGGCGCGGCTGGCGGGTGAGTTGTCCACCGTCGGCGACATGCTGGACGTGTTGCAGATGCCGGTGCTGGCCGAGTTTCTGGAAGATCGCGGCCAGCGCTTGCAAGATATCGCCGTCGATCAACTGCTGCGCTTCACGGGCACGCGGGCGCTGGCCGGAGCCATCAAGCAGGCGGGCCAAGATGTTGAAGCCATGGGCGAGGACGAAGTGGTCGAAGGCATGATGCGCGGAGCCGTGTCGGAAGCGGCGGCCGAGCGCAGCGCTGAGCCTGTCTGTGGCGAGCGATGCGTTGGCGGCTAGAGCGGTAGACGGAATGGTCACGGCCGCAGTCGCGCGTGAAGTCGCCCGGGAAGCCTTTGTGACCGGAGTGACTGAAATCGCCGAAGGTTCAGAAACCATGGGCGCGGGTGAAGCGACCGCCGCCATGGGCGAAGCGCTCACCTAGTGCGCCGCCGCTTCGCGGACACGGCGGGAAGAGCGCGCGGCATAGGTGCGGCAGATCAAACGCGTCACACCGCACCCCGCCAGGCGCGCATCTTCGCTACGCTACGACCGCTGCGCGGCGGACAAGGCGTGCGGTGGGTGCAGGTGTTCCCGCGTAGCGGGAATCCAGAACCCTGTCAGTGGCGTCGGAGCCGGGTCTGCTAGCTTTTCGGACAGAAAATTAACCTATGTAAGGAGGATATGTCACATGATTAAGCATGGACCAGTCGATGTGGTTGTGCTGGCGGCCGGAGAGCCGCGCCTCGATGGCAGCGTCTTTGCGGAGTTGGAACGGCAGGCCGCCAGCGGAACGATCCGGGTGCTGGACGCGATGCTCCTGACTGAAGGATGCAGAGGGGAATCGTTCGAGTTACGATCTCGAAGATGTGCCGTCGGAGATGAAAGCGGGTGTGGGTTTCATCGACACCGGAACGCGCGGGCTCTTCGATTCCGAAGATGCCGAGACGCTCTTCGAGGGCATGGTGCCCGGTTCAGCCGTTGTCGCCCTGGCGATCGAACATGCCTGGGCCGTCAATTTGGTCAACGCTCTCCAAAGCGCCGGCGTGGAGATGGCTTTCAACTTCCGCGTGCCGGCGCCCATCGTCGACGAGGCGTTTGCCTCGCTCGAACAAACAGCTTAAGGAGGTTAAAATGCCAGGTTTAGTACGAGGAATGGCGCGCACCGCGGCTGTGGTCGGCACGGCGACGGCGACGCGCAATGCGGTGAACCGCCGGCAGGCAGACAAGAACGCGCAGGCGTACGCCAATGCCGAGGCCGCCGCTGCTGCTCAAGCGGCCCCGCCGCCGCAACAAGTATGCTCCGCCGCCACAACATGCCGCCGCCACCGGCGCGCGGCTCCGCCAGAAGATCCGATCACGCAGCTCGAGCGGTTGGGCGCGCTGAAGGCGCAGGGCTTGTTAACTGAAGAAGAGTTCAACGCCCAGAAGGCAAAAATACTCGGCCTGTAAGATCGCCCAGTGTGTTTTCGATGCCGATCGGCTTCCACGTCAACTAACAAGGAAGCGCGGAAGCCGATCGGGCCGGGTTATTTCCGGAGTTGATGGACAAGAACAGGTCACAGAGAAACAGCATGAAGGTTGAAGCTAAACACCCGGAGCGCCGCGCGGCCTTTTGGATCACGCTGGCCCGATCGGCCATGGCGTTGGCTCTGGGGCTGGCACTCCTCCTGCAGCCCGATAAGGCCCGCCCGATGCTCGTCAACTTCATCGGCGTGTTCTGGCTGGCGGCCGGAATCGTGAGTTTGCGCTGGGGGGCATCCGGCGAGCGGGCGCGGCGGATGTCCGTCGTGGTCGGCATCGTGGGCATCGTGGCCGGCGTGCTGATTTTGGGCCGGTTTCTGTTGATTCAGTTGGTGGGTGAAGCGCCAATCGTGCTGCTGTTGGGCATCGTTGTCATGCTGACCGGCCTGGTCCACGTCTTCGAAGGATTCCGGACAGGGACCGATCGGCATCGGCAGCGATCGTGGACGAGCACCTTGCTGGGCGCTTTCGAGATCGCCCTGGGCTTGGTGGTGCTGCTGTGGCGTGATGAATTCGGCCCGGTCTTTTACGCAGTGGTGACGATCTGGGCGTTTATGGCTGCGTTCGTGTTGCTGCGCGAAGCGCTGCGCCAGCGATCGCTGCGTCGCAGCCACGCCGACGATGGATAGTAGCCGTCAGTGCAGATCACAAGGCAAGGAGAAAAATGAGAGCAAACAGCAAGTTCGGTTCAAGTACGTGGTTTTGGGAGGTTGGTCTGGGGCTGATTCTCGTCATGGTGTTGGCGGCGTGCGCGCCGGCGGCGACGCCGACCCCGGCACCGTCCAACACGATCATAGACATCGTCTGGCAGTGGACCAGTGTGACGAACCGGACGACCCAAGAGACGACCACCGTGCCCAACCCGGAGAGCTACACCATCATCTTCAACACCGATGGCACGCTGACGGGCAAGAGCCGACTGCAATTCTTTCAGCGGCACGTATTCGCAAGCTAACGGCTTCAGCATCAAGCTGGGGCCTTCGACGATGGCGTACTGCGGTGAGGCTTCAATGGATCAACAGTATTTGCAATTGCTGGGCAGTGTCGCGGCGGGCGGGCCGGACGGCGCGGGCGGTCTGGCATTAGAGACAGCCGGTGGCGAGCAGCGCATGCTGTTCAAGAACGGCGGCGCCGCGCCGAAGTAGTTGAAGGACAAGCGCGGTCCGTCGCATCGATTTCAGGCGATGGGCGAGGCCAGGGCCTCGCAACAATTCTCAAGCGGACAAAGGAGTCCCATGGCAGACAAGGATAAATACAGTTTCATCGTGGTGAAGTACCCCAAGAAGGAGACGGCCGACGTCGCGTTGAAGGCCGTGCTGGGGCTGGCTAAAGAGAAGGTGGTCAAGCTGCGTGATGCCGCGGTGATCACCAAGACGGACAAAGGCAAGATCAAGCTGCATCAGACCAAGGATGATTCCACCAGCAAGGGCCTGTTGAAGGGTGGCGCGATTGGCGTGCTCTTTGCCCTGCTGTTTGGCCCGGTCGGGTGGATGGCTGCCGGGGCGGCGCTGGGCGGGGCGTTTGCCACGTTCGATCGCGGCATCAAGAACAAGCTGCTGAAGGAACTGGGCGAGAACATGACGCCCGAGCAGTCGGCCATGGCTGTGCTGGTGGAAGAGGCCGATTGGGAGACCGCGCTCGGTCGGATGGCCGATCTGAATTTGCAGGGCGAAGTCATCGTGCAAGAAATGGTCGCCGAGCATCTGGCCGCCATCGAGAAGTTGGTGGATGTGCCGCCGACGACGGAAGCGGTGCCTGAGGAACTGAAGGTGGAAGCGCCCGCCGAAGCGCACTGCTGCGAAGCGCCCGCTGCGAAGGCCGCAGCGACCCGTTTTTTGGGATGATGCACCGTCAGGCTAAGCGTAAGCCGTGCTGCTGAAGCACCCGCGGCCGATCAGCTGGAGAAGTCAGGCACACAGAGACGTTGTCTGCCGGTACAGCCGTTGCATGCAACGGCTGTACTAATCACAAGAGGCGGAGGCGGGAAGAGGGTATTCAAATGCTGAAGAAAATTGGTCGGATTCTTATCCTGGTGATGGCTGTGCTGGTGATCGTGCTCAGCCTCGGCGGCATTGTGGGCGCCTGGGGAATTAGCAGCGCCGTGTCAAATCTCACTCTGAAGGTATTCACGGTGATCCAGGGCGGTGCCGAGGTCGTCGATACGGCCGCCGGCCGTGTGGATACCCTGGTGCAGACCGCCCGCAGCGAGGTGCAGCAGACCGGCGAAATGATCACCACTGCCGCCAGCAACCTGCAGGAAAACAGGCCGGTGTTGACGGCGCTCAGCGAACGACTGGAGACCCGCCTGGGACCCACGGTCGATAAGGTTCAGGAAGCGGTGGCGCCGGTGCATGATGCCCTGGTTACGGTCAGCAGCGCCGTGAGTTTCGCCAATTCTGTGCCCTTCATCCAGGAGCGCGCGCCGCGCCTGGAACAACTGGATCAGACTTTGTCGCAGCTGGGCGCGCTGGCGGCCGATGTCCGACAGCTGCGGACGACGCTGCGGACTGCGGTGACAGAGAAGGCCGATCAGCTGACGCAGGGGGTAGCCACCGCCCTGACCGATCTGACGGCCCGCATCGATAGCCGGTTGGCCGAGGTGCAAAGCAATGTGCAGGCGCTCCAGTCTGATATTGCGGCGCTGCAGGCGCGCCTCCAGACGCTGCAGTCGACGCTGTTGTTGATCTTCAATCTGATTGCCCTGATCGCGACGTTAGTCTATATCTGGGTGATCTATTCGCAGATAGTCGTAATTCGTCATCACTGGTCACGGCCTGCCAGTCTCGCGAGCAATCCAACGACGCCTGATCAGAGCGCGCCAGCGGTCACTGCGGAGATCGACACCCAGCCTTCAGCTGACGATTGAAGCAGGGGATGTGCTGGTGCAGCCGGTGGAAACACCGCCCGCCGCAGAAGCACCTGCGGCCGATCAGCCGGAAAAATCGAGCTCAGGGTTCGCTAAAGAATAGTCTCCCGAAGTGTCCATTCCGAGCCGCATGGCGGCGAGGAATCTCTTCGGCTGGCCTAGAAACCCCTCACTCGCCTTACCTGCCGCTTGCAAAATGGGTTCAAAGCCGGCGACATCTCCGGCGGCATGATGTCGCGCATGATCCTGGCAGTGGATTGAAAGGAATCGAGAGGGGTTGGATTCTTGCGTACCAGCGAGCGCGAAGCTGGCTGGGAATGATTGCAGGTGTAAGGCGTTACAAGACCGCTGTTTGCCTGTACGCCAAATCGACCTCGGGTAGTACGACGCGCTGACGTGGAAGCAAGCGTGGCCGTCGCCATCGGCAGGCTGTCCCAGCGAGGAAGCGTGCCTCAAAAACAAGGAGAGTTGAAATGAGAAACAATTCGGGTGGTTGTTTGACGGCGTTCGTGTCTGCCTTCTCGCGTATCGCGTTGTTGATTTTCTACTTTTCCCGGCCAGTGGCCTGGAATGCCGCTTTCCCGGGCGGCTTTCTCCTGCCGTGCCTGGGCTTCTTGTTCATGCCCTTCACCACGATGGTCTACGCCTGGCTGATGCAAGGCGTCGGCGCGATTTCGGGCGGGGATTGGCTATGGCTGGGCCTGGCGGCCTTTTCTGACATCGCCGCCATCGCCAGCGCGGGCTATGCCAATCGCAACAGCATCCCGGGCTATCCGAGTGGGACGACGCCCCCGCCGGCCGCGCCGCCGCCCAGCGCGCCGGCCAAGTAGGCGCTGGACTGCAACGAACGCCATCCATCTTCATCCCGGCCCTCTTCACGATCAGCGCAGAGGGCCGGGTGAAGATGATGATTCATCTTCCCTGGTCGCCTTACAAGGCCCCGATCTATGCGGTTTCCAGTTTGATTTGTAGGAGTGTCATTCCGAGCCGTGTAGCGGCGAGGAATCTCGTTGACCGGCGTAGAGACCCCTCACTCGCCTTACCCGCTGCTGAACAGCAGCGGAGGCGCGCCGGGCGTCGTTCGAGGTGACACCGTGAATCAATTTTGAATTCACCTTAAGGAACTCTACTATGACACTCAATGACTTCTTTACCGCTATCGCCGGGATTTCGGGCCTGCTCTTCATCGTCGGCAGCATGCTGGCAACGGGGTTGAGCCTAACTACGGCACAGATTCTGCAACCCTTGAAAAACGCCCGCCTGGTGATCCTGGCGCTGCTGGCAAACTTCGTGCTGGTACCGCTGCTGGCCTACGTCATCACGTTGATCATCCCGCTCGACGAGTCGCTGAAGATCGGATTGATCGTGCTGGCGACCGTGGCGGGTGCGCCCTTCCTCGTTAAGGAAGTGCAGGCCGCGAAAGGTGATCTCCCGGTCGGCGTGGGACTGATGTTCCTGTTGATGGTCGTGACTATCTTCTACGTGCCGTTGGTGCTGCCGCTGTTGCTGCCGGGCGTCGCGGTGAATGCCTGGGACATTGCCAAGTCACTGATCGTGACGATGCTCGTCCCCATCATCCTCGGCCTGTTCTATCGATCGCAATCGCTGGAAGGCGCGCAGCACTGGGCGCCGGTGATGAACAAGGTCTCCGGCATCGCGCTGCTCATCCTGCTGGTGACCGGACTGGGTCTGAATGTCTCCAACATCATCGACCTGATCGGCTCGTTCGGCTTCCTGGCGCTGATTCTCTTCGTCGTCGGATCGCTGTTGATCGGCTTCGTGCTGGGTGGCCGCAATCCGGGCGTTCGCACGGTGTTGGGATTAGCCACGGCTCAGCGCAATGTGGCCGCTGCGATCCTGGTCACCACGCTCAATTTTTCCGGCACCATGACGCTGCCTTTTATTCTAGTGGCTTCCGTTGTCCTGCCGTTGATCCTGTTGCCGACGGCGCGACGCATGGGGGCGCGGGTAGCGGGCCTGGACGCGCCAGCGGAGGCGCAACCGGCCAAAGAAAATAAGTAACTGGACTGTTGCATACTCCGGAATCGAGGCTTCAGCCGGTTTGATCAAGTTTCCCATCTCCGGCTAAAACCTCAACTCCAACTGCAGAGGTGCGCACTTGCAAAGTTCAGTAACCAGGTAACGCGATCGACGCAGATTGAAGACAGCGCGCAAGGCGGAAATAGCATGGCTGAAAGCACGTCAAAAGGCTTAAAACTACAAGGCTTCAGTACCAAAGGGATCGCGGGCGATCTCAGCGCGGCGGTGACTAAGTCCATCGACAGCGTCACCGGCGGCATGGGGAACGCCGTGTTGGCGGGTGTCAATCCCGTATATGGGCTGTACACCGTGCTGGCCGCCACGCCGATCGGGGCGTTGTTCACCAGTTCGGTCTACATGAACATCGATTCGACCGGCGCGATTGCGGCGACCGCGGGCAGCATGCTGATCCTCTATCCCGAAGAACAGCGCGCCTCGGCGTTGGCGGTGCTGACGCTGTTGGCCGGCGTGTTCATGCTGGCGGCGGGCCTGCTGAAGCTGGGCTTTCTCACGCGCTTCATTTCCAACGCCGTGCTGCGCGGCTTCATCACCGGCATCGGCGTCAACATCATCCTGGGCCAACTCGGCGATCTCACCGGCTACTCCAGCGAGTATTCCAACAAAGTCGTCAAAGCCATCGACACCTTCTTGCATCTCGGCCAGATCGATCCGCAGATTTTTCTGGTGGGCGTGGTCTGCATCGTGTTGATCGTGGTGCTCGATCGGCTGCCTCGCCTCAACAAAGTCTCGCTGCTGGTCGGGCTGGTGGTCGCCTCCGCGCTGGTGCCGCTGCTCAACCTGACGGATGTGCCGCTCGTGTCCAGCCTGGGAGCGATGCCCGAATCGCTGCCGCGCCCGGTGCTGCCCGATCTCGCCTTCATCCCCGGCCTGATCGCGCCCGCTTTCGCGTTGACGATTATTGCGCTGGCGCAGAGCGCGGGCATCAGTCAGGCCTACGCCAACCCCGATGGGAAATACCCCAACCCTTCGCAAGACTTTACGGGACAGGGTGCAGCCAATCTGGCGGGTGCGCTGGTGCAGGGCTTGCCTGCCGGTGGATCGCTGGGCGGCACGGCGCTGCTGGTCAAAGGCGGCGCGCAGTCGCGCTGGGCTAACATCCTCACCGGCGTCATCTCGGCGATCCTCATCCTGTTGTTCGGCAGTTTGATCGGCAAGCTCGCCATCGCGGCGTTGGCCGGGCTCCTGATGGTCATCGGCTTTCAGACGATCAAATTCCGTGAGATCAACCAGATCGCGCGCACCAGCGCTCGCGCCCGTTGGCTGATGATCGCCACCTTCGTCGCCACGCTTATCGTGCCGCTGCAGTGGGCCATCTTCTTTGGCGTCGCGGCCTCCTTTGTCGTGTTCGCTTATCGGGAAGCCGAGAGCACCACCATTGTGGAAGTGGTCTCTCATGAAGGCGACGTCCCGATCGAGCAGCCCGCGCCCGCCGTGCTGCCGAGCCACAAGGTCACGCTGTTGTATGCCTATGGCAGCCTGTTCTTTGCCGGAGCGCGCAATCTGGAAGAGGATTTGCCGCAAGCGGATGAGACCCAGCACGCCGTGGTCATGCTCAGCCTGCGCGGTCACACCGAATTGGGCAGTACCTTCATCGGCGTGTTGGAACGGTATGCGAAGGCTTTACAAGCCAATGGCAACACGCTGATGCTGATCAGCGTGACCCCGGCGGCGTACGAACAATTGAAGGACACCGAATGCCTGCAGGTGCTGGGCGCAGAGAATGTATTTGTGGCCGACCAGCCGGGCGCAGCGGCCATGCAGGCCTACCAGAAAGCGCAGCAACTCGTTCAAGCGTGATCGCACCGCGCTCAGTCGCGGTGACTGAGCTTAACGCACAACATCAAATCGATTGCAAGAGAAAACCAGAACATGGCTAATGCGCTTGCTTCGCCAGCAGTCAAACTGAAGGCGAACGAGAAGGAGTAGAGTGAAGTATGAACACGAGATTTCAGCGCCAAACTGTCGTGATCGTGATCGCCTTGCTAATCGCCATGCTGCTCGCGGCCTGCGGCAGCCCTGCTCCCGCGCCAGGCACAGCGGCGTCGGCGGCCGTGCAGGAGGCAACCAGCACATCGGCTCCGACCAGCACGCCCCGGCCAACCAACACGCCGGCGCCGACCGCCACGCCCAGGCCGACCAATACGCCGACGCGCACGCCAACGCCGCGACCTACGCCAACGGCGACAGCCAACCCGGCCGGCGAGATCATTCCACTCAAGCCGCTCACCGGTCTCTCGTCGCTGGATGCCACCGTCAAGATCAGCGCGAACGGCACCTTGAACGGCAAACCGGTCCAGGGCGATCTGAATGCCGAGTTGACGACGAATAACCAGAAAAAGAGCCAGATCGTCGTCACGGGCGATCTGTTAGGAGATGCCGTGGTTCAGATCGGCGGATCAGCCGTAAGCCTCTTCCGGCCTTCGCAGGCCACCGTCTACACGATGCCGGATGGCACCTACATTGTCTTGAAGGGCCTGTTTGATGTCTGTATCAAGCCCAAGGACTCGAAGGCGACCGAGACGATGGCTCAGCTCAGCCCGCAGAGCCTGATGACGATGCTGACGAGCAGCGATGTGGCGCGCGGCAAGCGGGTGGGAGAAGAAACGTTGAATGGCACGACCGTGGAACACTACGTCATCGACGGCCCGGCATTTCTGGCAGCCGCCCAGCAAAGCGCTGATCCGGCCGTCCGCACCTTCGGGGAAGCGCTGCGGTCGGCTGAAGACGCGGACCTGGTTGTGGATTCAGCCGGGGGCTATCCGGTAGCCTTTCGCGGCAGTTACACCGGCGCCTTCGATCCGCTCAAGTTCGACGGCGACTTTAGCATCCAGATCGAGTTGACGGGTGTCAACGAGAATACCCCCGTGAGTCTGCCGTCAGCCTGCGACAATCCCATCTCGCGGTGAATGCGGTTGATTGACCAGGGGGCTATAGATGATCGCCTTCTTATTGCTGTTCGTGGCCTTGGGCCGCCTGTATCGCGACATGTTCAAGCGGCCCGAAACCCGCGCGCTCATGGTGCTGGCGTTGGTCGTACTGATCACCGGCGTGGTGTTTTACGTGAATGTGGAACACTGGAGCCTGGTGAATGCGATCTACTTTTGCGTCGTGACCCTGGGCACCGTGGGCTATGGCGACATTACGCCGGCCACCGAGGCAGGCAAACTCTTCACCGTGATGTACATCATCGTGGGATTGAGCGTCATCGGCGGGTTCTTTGCCACCCTGGGGCGCTTGATCGATCCGCAGCGGTTCTTGTCTGTGGGAAGCGGCGCGCAAGAAATGGCGAAGCTGCGCGAGGAACTTGTCAGGCTGCGCGAGGAATTGGCGCGCCGGCCTCAACGTGCTGAAGCAGTTGAAGCGAAGAAGGCTGATCAGGCCTGACACCTGTTTCAAGGAACACAGCCGGGCTACCGAGGCAGACCGGCTATGAATCCAGCATCAAAAAATCACTTGCATAGAGGGACACACAATGAACATCATGTTTCCAGTTTTGATCATCGCCATCGGTATTGCAGTTCTGTTGTTAGGCAAAAAGTTGGCCGTGATGGGCGCGGCCGTGGGCGCGCTGCTGGGTGTGGGTTTGCTGCGCCTGCTCAACATCCCTGTGACGGACGTGCTCCTGACGCTGCTGATTCCCGGCTTGCTGGCGGTGATCGGCTTCTTCGTCGCCGGCTTCGCGAAGGGGATCGTGAACATCGTGTTGCTGGTGCTGGGCGCGTTGGCGGGCGCGGCGATCGTGCTGGCCTTCCTTGATCTCTTCCACATCGGTTCCGGCCTGCTCGATTGGATCCTCGCGGCCGTGGGCGGCGTCGTCGGTTTTATCCTGGCGCGGCGCTACCATGATTGGGCCCTGATCATTCTGGCCGGCGTGATCGGCGGCTTGCTCGTCACGCGCGGGCTCAGCGAGTGGCTGCCGTTCCTGAAAGACAGCCTGATCGGCACGCTGCTGGTCATCGTGTTGGCAGGCGGCAGTATCGTCTTTCAGGGCGGGTTCCTGAATAAGGGCAAAGCCGCACCGCCTACTGGCGATAACCCGCCTACAACGCCGGCTAGCGGCAACCCACCTACACCGCCTGCCACGAAGTAACCCTATCTGATGCAGGATCAGAGAACCTGTTTGGGAATGGTGGGGGCGACCCTTATGGTCAGCGTGAACCCGACGGCGTACGACCAATTAAAGGGACACGGAATTCCTGCAGCAGGTGCTGGGCGCAGACGCAGAGCGTGTCTTTGTGGCCAGTGCGCCGGGCGCAGCGACGAATGCCGCTTATCAGAAAGCGCAGCAACTCATTCAAGCGTGATCGCACCGCGCTCAGGCGCGGCGACTAAGCGCAACGAAAATTCAATTTACTAAAGGAGCATGTTCATGGCGAACCACCCCGATAAGCATCAGCGTTCCGTCTTACCCATTCCCGCGCGAACCTACAACGGATTGATCAAGTATGATGCCAAAGACCCTGAAACCAAGTTCCCACCGATCGAGCCTCTGCGCCCACCAGCTGGTGCGCCCAACGTGCTCGATCATCCTGCTTGACGATGCGGGCTTCGGATCGGCCAGCGCCTTCGGCGGACCGTGCGCCACGCCCAACTTTGAAAGACTCGCGGCAAGCGGTCTCCGCTACAATCGGTTTCACACGACCGCGCTGTGCGCGCCCACGCGGCAAGCGCTGCTGACCGGGCGCAATCATCACACCGTCGGCATGGGCACCATCACCGAACTCGCCACAGCCGCGCCGGGCTACACCTCGATCCGGCCTGACACCTGCGCGCCGCTGGCCGAAACGCTCAAACTCAACGGCTACAGCACGGCGCAGTTCGGCAAGTGCCACGAAGTGCCGGTGTGGGAGACCAGCCCGATGGGACCGTTCAATGCGTGGCCAACGGGCGGCGGCGGCTTCGAGTATTTCTACGGCTTCATCGGCGGCGAGACCAATCAGTATTACCCGGCGATCTATGAAGGCACCACCGCAGTAGAGCCGCCCAGGACGCCTGAAGAAGGCTATCACTTCACCGAAGACATGACCGACAAGGCCATCAACTGGGTGCGGCAGCAAAAAGCGCTGATGCCCGATAAGCCCTTCTTCATCTATTTCGTGCCGGGCGCGACGCATGCGCCGCATCAAGTTCCGAAGGAATGGTCCGACAAGTACAAGGGCAAATTCGATCAAGGCTGGGACAAACTGCGCGAAGAAACTCTTCGCGCGGCAGAAGGCGTTGGGCGTGATTCCGCCAGACGCGGAGCTCACGGCGCGCCCAAAGAGATTCCCGCATGGGATGATGTCGCCCCGGCCCTCAAGCCCGTGCTGGCGCGCCAGATGGAAGTGTATGCCGGATTCCTGGAGCACACCGATTATCACATCGGGCGGCTGTTGGATTCGCTGGAGGACCTCGGCATCCTGGATGACACGCTGATCTATGCCATCATCGGCGACAACGGCGCCAGCGCCGAGGGCACGCTCAACGGCACCTTCAACGAGATGTTGATCTTAAACGGATGCCGCTGCGCTGGAAACCGCCGAGTTCATGACCTCCAAGATCGACGAGTTCGGCACGCCCACTCCTACAATCATTATGCCGTCGGTTGGGCGCACGCCATGGACACGCCGTATCAGTGGACGAAGCAGGTCGCCTCGCATTGGGGCGGCACGCGCAACGGCACCATCATCCACTGGCCCAACGGCATCAAAGCCAAAGGTGAGTCGCGTAAGCAGTTCCATCACGTGATCGATGTCGCTCCGACCGTGCTGGAAGCGGCAGGCATCCCCGAGCCAGTACTCCGTGCATGGCATTCAGCAGAAGCCCTATGAAGGCGTGAGCATGCTCTACAGTTTCAATGAGGCCAGCCGCCGCTGAGCGCCACGAGACGCAATACTTTGAAATGTTCGTCAATCGCGGTATCTACCACAAGGGCTGGACGGCGGTGACACGGCACAGCACCCCGTGGTTCATGGCACCCCAACTGCCCGCCTTCGACGATGATGTATGGGAGTTGTATGCACCCGACGACTGGACGCAGGCGCACAACATCGCGGCGGAAAATCCTGTCATGCTTAAGGAACTTCAGCGCCAGTTCCTCATCGAAGCAGTCAAGTACAATGTATTGCCGCTTGACGACCGCCGCGTCGAGCGTTTCAATTCCGATCTGGCGGGCCGACCGACGCTCATCAAGGGCAAATCGCAGGTGCTCTTTAGCGGCATGGGCCGGCTCACCGAAAACGTCGTCCTCAACCTCAAGAACAAATCCTGCGCCGTGACCGCCGAAGTGATCCTGCCTGACGGCAACGCCAACGGCGTCATCATTGCGCAGGGCGGCGCGTTCGGCGGCTGGTCGTTTTACGCTAAAGGTGGCCTGCTCAAGTATTGCTACAACCTCTTCGGCCTGCACCGCTTCACCACCGCGTCCGCCACGCCTCTGCCCGCGGGCAAGCATCAAGTGCGGATGGAGTTCGCCTACGCGGGCGGCGGTCTCGCCAAGGGCGGGAATGTCACGCTCTTCGTCGATGGACAAAAAGTCGGCGACGGACAGATTGCCGCCACCCAGCCGATGGTCTTCTCGGCCGATGAGACGTGCGATGTCGGCAGCGAAACCGGCTCGAGCCGTCAGCGATGACTATACCGCCGAGACCAGCAAGTTCAACGGCGTCATCAACTGGATTCAACTCGATCAGGGCGCGGATGATCACGATCATTTGATCTCGCCCGAAGAGCGCTTGAATCTAGCGATGGCGCGCCAATGATGGCGCACCAGTAACAAATTCTGTGACCCTACAATCCAAAAAAGGAGAAATCGCATGGCAATCAAGACCTACAAAGACGGAACCCCCTTTACCGGCGTCATCGGACGCACGACCGAAGAGTCCTCGCCGGCCTGGCCGGAGCCGCCGCGCGCCCCGGAGGGCGCGCCCAACGTGCTCTTCTTCGTGCTGGACGATGTCGGCTACGGGCAGTTATCGAGCTTCGGCGGGCTGGTCGAGACGCCCGTGCTGGACAGCGTGGCCGCCAACGGCCTGCGCTACACCAACGTGCACACCACGGCCCTGTGCTCGCCGTCGCGCGCCTGTATTATGACCGGGCGCAATCACCACTCGATGGGGCTGGGAACGATCTCCGAGACTTCCACCGGGTACCCCGGCTACAACGCCATCCTGCCCTTCAACAAGGGCATGCTGAGCGAGATGCTGCTGCCGCAGGGCTACAATACCTTCTGCGTTGGCAAGTGGCACCTCTCGCCGCCCGAACATGAGACGGCGGCGGGGCCGTACGACCGCTGGCCGCTCGGCCGCGGCTTCGAGCGCTACTACGGCTTCCTGGGCGGCGATACCAACCAATGGTATCCGGAGCTGGTCTACGACAACCACGCGGTCGAGCCGCCCAAGACGCCGGAGGAAGGCTATCACCTGAGCGTCGACCTGGCCGACAAAGCCATCGAGTTCATCCAGGATGCGCACGTCAACGCGCCGGACAAGCCTTTCTTCCTGTACTACGCCACGGGCGCCGGCCACGCGCCGCACCACGTGCCCGCGGAATGGGCGGACAAGTACAAGGGCAAGTTCGACATGGGCTGGGACAAGTACCGCGAGATCGTCCATCAGCGCCAGCTTGATATGGGTATCCTCCCGCGCGGGCACTGAGTTATCGGCGCATGACCCCGATGTGCCGGTGTGGGACACGCTGCCGGATGATGCCAAGCGGCTGTATGCCCGCATGATGGAAGTCTATGCCGGCTTTGTCAGCTTCACCGACTATCACTTCGGGCGCATCCTCGACTTCCTGAAAGAAATCGGCGAGTTGGACAATACCCTGATCATGGTCATCTCCGACAACGGCGCCAGCTCCGAGGGCGGCCCGACCGGCTCGCTCAATGAGATGTGCTTCTTCAACAACCTGGCGGAGACGATGGAGGACAACCTCAAACAGATCGACAAGATTGGCGGCGTGGAGGTCTTCAACCACTATGCCTGGGGCTGGACCAACGCGGGCAACACGCCGTTCCGCCGCTGGAAGCGGGAGACCTATCGGGGCGGCACCACCGACCCGTGCATCGTGTCGTGGCCCAAGGGCATCCAGGCGCGCGGCGAGATGCGGACGCAGTACGCCCACATCATCGATCTGGTGCCGACGGTACTGGAAGCGCTCGGCGTTGAAGCGCCGGAGAGCATTCGCGGCGTGAGCCAGGCGCCGATCGACGGGATCAGCTTCGCCCACACCTTCAACGAGGCGGCTGCGCCCAGCAATCACCACACCCAGTACTTTGAGATGTTCGGCCACCGCGCGCTCTACCACGACGGCTGGCGGGCGGTCTGCCCGTGGCCGGGCCCGAACTTCACCGAGGCCGCCAAGAAGGGCCGCAAGTTCGGCAGTCCCATTTCCAACGAAGTGCTCGTGGATATCGAGTCTCACGACTGGGAGCTGTACCATATCGACGAGGACTACTCCGAAACCCACAACCTGGCTGCCGAGCATCGCGACAAGCTGATCGAAATGATCGGCCGCTGGTGGGCTGAAGCGGGCAAGTACCAGGTATTGCCGATCGACGGCAGCGCCCTCCAGCGCATGAACGTGGAGCGCCCGACGATCGCCAGGCCGAGGAGCAAGTACGTCTATTACGCGGGCGGGTCGCCGGTTCCGTTTTCTGCCACGCCCAAGTCCTACAACCGGCCCTGGAGCATCACGGCCGAGGTGGTGATCCCGCAGGGTGGCGCCGAGGGCGTGCTGCTGGCTCACGGCGGTCGCACCGGCGGTTACACCTTGTTTGTCAAGGATCAGAAACTGCGCTTCCTGTATAACTTCCTCAACCGCGACAAGTTCTGGCTGACGTCCAACGAGACGTGCCGGAGGGCGAAGTCGAGCTGCGCTACGAGTTCGAGCCGATCGGCAAGCCTGACCTTGCCAATGGGAAAGGCGTGCCGGCGCGCGGCCAGCTCTACATCAACCGCAAGCTGGTTGCCAGCATCGACATGCCCCACTCGGTCCTGGCCATGTACGGGACGGAGGGCCTGTCTTGCGGCTATGACGGCGGCGTCTCCCGTGGCGGCGGAAGAGTATACCGATGAGTTCCGCTTCACCGGCACCATCAAGCGTGTCACGATCGACCTATCCGGCGAGTTGATCCCGGATACGGAAGCCGACATGAAGATCGCCATGACGCGCCAGTAACCCCCCTCCTGCTCCCCCCGTCGATAATAAACATCGACAGGGGGAGTGCAGTCACTCCTCCCCTGCAACCTTCCAGTTGCAGGGGAGGCTGGGAGGGGGCCGTTAATCAGCAGCACAGGGTGATCCGCCCTGCATGAGCGAATTACCTTTCAATCCGCAGTACACATCAAAACACAAGGAGAAAGAAGTATCATGACTAAAGCATCAACCAAAGACTCAAGCCGCGCAGGCGCCCGCTCAGCCGCAGCGCCCGTGGTGGATGACCCTGACCGTGGGCATTCTCGCCATTGTCGTCGGCGCGCTCTTGCTATGGGGCAACCTGGTCACGCAAGTGAAGGTCTATCTCTTGCTGGTGGAAGTGCTGGGCATCTGGTGGCTGGTGGACGGCATCTTCGACATTGTCCATATGTTCACCGATCATCGCCAGTGGGGCTGGAAACTCTTCATGGGCCTCGTCAGCATCATCGCCGGCGGCACCATCCTGATGTACCCGGTGCTGGTGGGCGCGGAACTCCCCGCGCTCTTCGTGCTGATTCTAGGCATCTGGGGCGTCATCAAGGGCTGTGTCCTGTTCTTCATGGCCTTCAAGGGCGGCGGCGGAGCCTATGCCATCATCGGCATCTTTGCGATCTTCTTCGGCCTGATCCTCATCGCGGCGTACACGGTGCCGGGTGTGGGTGTCGTGGCGGTTTGGATCGCGGCGCTGGGGGCATTCATCGGCGGCTTCTTCCTGATCTATCGCGCTCTCCAACAGCGGAAGGTGTAAGACCTCTCACCCCTGTGAGGACTTGGCTTTTCTTCGACCTGAATGGTGGTAAAGTTACGCGCCGCGTTTGGCGGTAAACAATCAAAGCTGCGCAATCAAGCTCACTGCTAAGGAGACAGGAACATGTTAGGACGTGAACGACGTGAAGAACGACGGGAAGATCGCGGCCCAGGCGGCCCGGCGGGCGGCGATGACAATCGCTACCAGATGGTGCAGAAGATGGTCTCGATCGGCGACGATTTCTGGATCGAGAACGGGCGCGGCGAGAAGGTCTACAAGGTCGACGGCAAGGCGCTGCGCGTGCGCAGCACGTTGAACTTCGAAGACGCACACGGCCAGAAGTTGTGCCAGATTCAAGAGAAAATGGCGCGCGTGCGCGACACGATGGATATCGAAGGCTCCAACGGCCAGACCATTGCCAGACTCAAGAAGGCGATGATCACCCCGCTGCGTGAGCGCTTTACGCTGAATATCCAGGGCGGGCCAGACATCGAGATTCAGGGCAACCTCCTCGATCACGAATACACGTTCGAGCAAGGCGGCCGCAAGATCGCGAGACCTCCAAGAAGTGGTTCCGCCTGCGCGACTCGTACGGCGTGGAGATCGAGCCGGGCCAGAACGACATTCTGATCCTGGCGGCGACGGTTGCCATCGATATGATGGAAAATCCGGGGCGCTAGCGCAGTGTCTCGAACGATGCCGGGGTGTGCGCCACCGCGCATACCCCGGTGAGAATCCCGCTATATTTCCGTCTCTTCCGTCATTGTGCTGGCGGGACTGGCGGCCAGCTTGATGCTAATGTTCATGAGGGATGAATCATGGCGACCCCAACCGTTCAAACCGCCGAACCTGCCAGAGGACTATCACGCTTCTTTCCCATTCTGACGTGGCTGCCCACTTATCAACGCGCCTGGCTGCGCGTAGATTTCATCGCGGGTTTGACGATCCTGGCGCTGTTGATTCCGGAAGGCATGGCCTATGCCGAGCTGGCCGGCCTGCCGCCGCAGACGGCGTTTTATGCCGCGCCGATCGGGCTGCTGTTGTATGCCATCTTCGGCACCTCGCGCCAGTTGATGGTGGCCGTGTCGGCCGTCATCGCCACGATGTCGGCGGCGGCTGTCGCGCCGCTGGCCGCCGCCGGTTCGACTGGAATACGCCGCGCTCTCGGCGGCGCTGGCCCTGCTGGCCGGCATCATCTCGGTGGTGGCCGGACTGTTCAAGTTGGGCCGCATCGCCTCGTTCTTTTCTGAATCCGTGCTGGTGGGGTTCATTACGGGCCTCGCGCTGACCGTTGCCATCAAGCAGGTGCCCAAGTTGTTCGGGTTTGAGGGCGGGCACGGCAACTTCTGGGAACGGTTGTACGACATCATTATTCATCTGCCGGAGACGCACCTGCTCACGCTGATCGTCGGCGTGGTCTCGATCGCACTGCTGCTCTTCATGGAACGCCGCTTTCACAAAATCCCGGCGGCGTTGGTGGTCATGATCGTGGGCATCGTCGCATCCGCGTTGTTTAGTCTCGCGGCGCGCGGCGTGCATGTCGTGGGCGAGATTCCCGCCGGTTTTGTGCCGCCGAAGATTCCTGACGTCACGCTGCAAGACTTGTGGCTGCTGCTGCCCGCCGCGCTCGGCATTGCGCTCGTCAACTTTGCGGAGGCCTATGGCCCGGCGCGCGGTTTTGCCGGAAAGCACAAATACGAGATCAACGCGAACCAGGAATTGATCGGGCTGGGCGCGGCCAACATGGGCGCCGGACTGTTTCAGGGTTTCTCGATCGGCTCGAGTCTCTCGAAGTCGGCCGCTAACGATCGGGCCGGAGCGAAGACGCCGGTCGCATTGCTCGTCTGCGCCGGGTTGACGGTGATCGTCGCACTCTTCTTGACGCCGCTTTTCGCACCGCTGCCCGAAGCGGTATTGGGAGCCGTCGTCATCGTCGCCGTGATCGGCATGATGAAGTTCAAGAAGATGCGGCATCTGTGGGAAATGCGCCGCGTCGATTTCTGGCTGGCCGTTGGTCGCGCTGTTCGGGGTGTTGACCTTTGAGGCGTTGGAAGGCTTGCTCATTGCGGTGATCATCTCGCTGGCGGTGCTGGTCTGGCGCGCCAGTCAGCCGCGCTTCAGCCTGCTGGGGCGCACGCCCACCAGCCTGGAATTTAGCGATGTGGCGCAGTATCCCGAGAACAAGACGATTCCCGGCCTGCTAATCGTCCGCCCCAATCAGAGCCTGTTCTTCGCCAACGCCGACTCGCTGCGCGCGGCCATTGTCGATTTTGTCCGCGCCAGCGATCCGCCGGCGCGCGCTGTCCTCTTGGATTTGGAAATGACAAGTGAAGTGGATATGCCCGGCGCCGAGATGCTGGCCGAGTTGAAAGAAAAATTGGCGGGCGAGCAAGTCGACTTGCTGCTCAGCCGCGTGCGCTATGCCGTGCGCGACCTGCTCGATCGCAGCGGCGTGACGCAGAAGATTGGCGCAGAGAACTTTCAGGCGCGCACCATCGATGGCGTACTCGCTTACCTGGGGAAGTATCAAGAAGCGATCGGCAAGGAGTATGGGACGCTGGCCGACGGCCTGCGCGGTTTAATGGTCACGCTCGACGCGCAGATCACGCAGGCGGAAGGCGGCGAAAAGGAATGGCTCATGGCAGCCAGGACCAGGTTGGAAAGCGTAGCGCGCAAAATGGGGGCCATTTAGCGCGAATTCCGTGGCTGATCTGGGAACAGGCGGCGCAAACGGCACGATCATCAGGGGGGCCTTACAATGATTGACCCACAAGCCAGACCCGGACCCTACATCAAACTGCTGGCGCTCGTCGTCGTGCTCGGCTTGATCAGCGCCCTGATCACTTTCGCCTTCATGGCCCTCGTCCATCAGGGCACAGGGCTGATCTGGGAACAAGCCGCACTGGCGCTGGGTATGGATCCGCGCCTCTTCACCGTCCTCGTCTGTACTCTCGGCGGCCTGGCGGTCGGGCTGCTGGTGAAGTTCTTTGGCGATCACAGCGGCATCTTTGCCGAAGTGATGCACGAATTCGGCAAGACCGGACGCTTCGACTATCGTAACGCTCCCGGGATCGTGATCACCGCCTTTGTGTCGCTGATCTCCGGCGCCAGCCTCGGTCCCGAAGCGCCGCTGGCGGACGCCTGCGGCGGCATAGGCACGCTGCTGTCCGACCGGCTCAATCTCGATGAGCAGGAAACGCGCACGATGGGTTATTCCGGCGTCAGCGGGATGCTCGCCGCCTTCATCACCTCGCCCTTCGGCGGGGCGCTGCTGGGCCTGGAATCGGCGCAGGGCGGAGCCACCGGCAAGGCGGCGTATTTCTGGGTGCTGTTTCCCAGTCTGCTGGCCTCGGCCGTGGCCACGGTGGTCTTCGTCTTGCTGAGCGGAACCTTCTTCGAGACGTTGTATCAGTTCCCGGCCTATACGCCTCGGTTGGCGGATCTGTTGTACGCCGCGCCGCTGGGCCTGATCGGTGGGGCCGTCGGCGCGCTGTTCATGGCTTCACTCCGCCGCCTGCAGCGGCTCTTCCAGCCCATGAAGGCGCACGTGGTTCTGCGCGGGCTGATCGGAGGCCTGGGCCTGGGCATCATCGGCGCGCTCTTGCCGCTGACGTTGTTCTCGGGCGAGGCAGAAACGGCTGACCTGATCGTCCATGCGGCGGAGATTGGCGTGGTGATGCTGATCGTGCTGGGCGTGGTCAAGCTGTTCGCCACCTCCCTGCTGCTCGCTACCGGCTGGAAAGGCGGCTACATCTTCCCCATTCTGTTCTCCAGCGTCGCCCTGGGCCTGGCGGTGAACCTCTTGTTGCCCAGCATCCCGGTGGCGGTCACCGTCGCCGCGACGATGGCGGGTGCGCTCGTCGCGGCGTTGAAGGCGCCGCTATTCGCGGCGCTCTTTACGTTAGCCCTGGTGCAACAGGAGACCAGCGCCGTGATTGCCGTCGCCGTGGTGGTGAGCGCCTTGCTGAGCGCACTGCTGGCGCTGCGCACGGCCCGCCGCGCTGCCCGGAAGGGGCCTTCGGCTGCGGACCAGGCGCAACCCGTCCCGGATACAGAGTAGGCCATAAGTTCAGGAGTGCCACGTGGAAACTCGCGCCGTGAGAAGGGCCACAGTCCGTTATCGTTGGGATCGCTTGAAAGTAAGCTTCTGGTTCGCTTCGGTGGTCATGGCGTTGATCGCGATTCTGCTGGCGTGGGTGATGTATTGGGTGGATAATCTCATCCCCAATGAAGCCCTGCAGAATAGCCGGTTTGTCCTGTCGGGTACCGTGGGTGAACTGCGTGCCAGCCTCTTATCCATAGCCACCACCGTCCTGACAACTGCTGGCGTGGTCTTTACGCTGCTCACCCTGCCGCTTTCGACCGTAGCGGCTCAGTATGGTTCGCGTTTGCTGCGCCTCTTCCTGGGCGATCGCACCACCCAGTTGGTTCTGGGGATGTTTGTGGCTACGTTTGTCTACAGCATCGCCGGGGCACTTTCCATTCCTCCGGCCAGCGTAGAGGTTGAAGCGCCGCAACTAACGGCCACGGTCGGCTTGTACTTGATGCTGGCCACCTTTGCCACGCTGATTTTGCTGGTCCAGCATATCAGCACCATGCTGCAAGCCCCCAACATCGCGGCAGCGGCGGGCGCAGAGCTGCTGGAGGCGGTGAACGCGGAGATCACGGAGGAAGTCACGAGCGGAGGTGACCGTGCGATCTCGATCGCCAGTCAAACCGGCCAAGACGCTCCGGATACCCTGCTGGAAACGGGGGGCTATCCAGTTCATGTGCGGAAGGCCGGTTACATTCAATACGTCGATCCGGAGACCCTGCTTACTCTGGCCCACGAAGAAAACCTGGTCATCCGCCTGTTACGCAAGCCAGGGCAATACGTCTGGCCCGGCGCGGTGGTCGCCCTGATCTGGCCCGTGGACCGGGTCGACGAACGGCTGGCGGAACAAATTTGCCGCGCTTTCCAAATCGGGAACGGGCGCACTCCCACCCAGGATGTCGAATACGCAGTCAAACAGCTCACCGAAATGTCCGTGCGAGCCATGTCTCCGGCGATCAATGATCCGTTCACGGCGATGACGTGCCTGGATCATATTGGCGATGGTCTGGTGAAGTTCAGCCAGCAAGGTGAGAAAGGTTCCCATTACCACGACCGGGATGGCAAGTTGCGCCTTGTCCTCGAGCCGGTTACTTTCGGTGAGCTGCTCAGCGCCGCCTTCGATATGCTCCGTCATGCCAGTTGTGACAATGCCAGTGTCTTACTGCACATGCTGGAGGTAATTGATCTGGTTGGCGCGGAGGCCAAATCGCCTGAGGCGCGCCAGCAGTTACTGCGTCACGTCAACCTGATCCAGGCCGAAAGACAGGCCGGCAAACTGATCGAGCCGGATCAGCATACCATTGACCAGTACGCTCAAGCCTTGCACACAAAATGGCAGAGCGCGTCATGACCGCCGTGATTGCCCCGGCCTATCGTGAAGATGGACCCCGGTTAGGATGTGTCAGCCCGGATGAACGCACGAGTTCAACTCAACAAATCTAGCCCATTGAAAGAGGTGATGTATGAGTGAAACAGCAAGCAAACGACGTTTCGATTTTGATCGCCGCAACCTGCCGGGCGATCTGACGGCGGCCCTGACGATGGCGCTGATCTCGGTACCGGATGCGATTGCCTCGGCGATTCTGGCGGGTGTGAATCCGATCTTTGGCATGAATGCCATGATGATCGGCATGCCGATCGCAGGCCTGTTCACCAGTTCGCAATTCATGAATGTGAATCTGACCGCGGCGATGATGCTCATCACCTACAATGCGCTGGCGGGTTACGGCAGCGAAACGGTGGCCGGCGCGATGATGATGCTGGCGATCTTGACCGGCGCGTTCATGGTCATCATGGGCGTGTTGAAACTGGGCCGCCTGACGCGCTTTGTCTCGAACGCCGTCATGACGGGCTTCTTCACGGGCATCGCCATCACGATCATTCTGGGGCAGCTGGGCGGCCTGTTCGGCTATGCCAGCGCGTACGACAACAACGTCGCCGCCACGCTCGATCTGCTGAAGAACTGGCGCAGCGTCGATCCGCAAACGACGGCCATTGGCTTGCTGACCATTTTGATCATCCTGGCGTTGGCGCGCACGAAACTGCGCGCCTTCTCATTGATCATTGCCATGTTGGTAGCGTCGGTCCTGGTAGGCGTGCTCGAGTGGACTGATGTCCATCTGGTCGGCGATAGCTATGCGGTCGCGGGCCAGTTTCCGCTGCCCGCGCTGCCGGACTTCAGCGCGATCCCGGCGCTGCTGGTGCCCGCCCTGGCGCTGGCCCTCGTCGGCGGGATTCAGGGCGCGGGCGTCAGCCAGGGTGTGCCCAATCCCGATGGCCGTTATCCCGATGTGTCACGCGACTTCATCGGGCAGGGCATCGGCAATCTCGCCAGCGGCTTCTTTCAGGGTCTGCCGGTGGGCGGCTCGCTGGGCGGCACCGCGGTCAGCATGAAAGCGGGCGCCAAGTCGCGCTGGGTCAACGTCTTTGCCGGGTTGATGTTCATCGCGTTGGTGCTGCTCTTCGGCCAGCAAGTTGAGAAGGTGGCGGAACCCGCCATTGCCGCGGTGCTGATCATGGCCGGCCTGGAAATCATCAAGCGCGATCGGATCCGCACGGTGTGGGTGACGGGCCGATCGGCGCGTTTGGCGATGCTGTTGACCTTTGCGCTGACGCTGTTCGTCCCGGCGCAGTGGGCGATCTTGATCGGCGTGATCTTCTCGATCGGGCTGCACATCTATTCGGCGGCGATGGAAGTGCGCGTGGTGCAACTGAAAGTGACGGAAGACGGCGGCCTGGAAGAGCAGCCCGCCCCGATCGATCTGCCCGGCAATGCCGTGACGGTACTCTCGGTCTATGGCAGCCTGTTCTTTGCGGCGGCCAGCAACCTGGAAGACAAACTGCCTAAAGTGCAGAACGCGCAGCGCGCCGTCGTCGTCTTGCGCATGCGCGGGATGGAGAACGTCGGCAGCACCTTCATGACCGTCCTGTCGCGTTATCACAAAGCGTTGCAAGCGCGGACCAGTCGCTTGATGCTGGCGGAAGTCAGCGACGGCGTGCTCGAACAACTGGAACGCACGGGCATGCTGGAGAAATTGGGTGAGGAGAATATCTTCCCTGAAACACCGCGTGTGTACTATGCCACGCGGCAGGCGATCCGCGCCGGGGAAAGCTGGCTGTCCACGCCCGCCGCGTGATTCTTCCAGGTGAGGAATCTTGAATTGGTTTGCCCGTGGTGCGGCCTCAATCATCATGAGAGACGCGGCTCAATATACTCAATGGCCGCGTTCACGTCGTGCAATACGATTTCACTCAACGGCGCCAGCGCCCCGGCCTTGGGTCCGCCCGCGGCAATGCCGATGGCATGCGCGCGAATGTCTAGACCGCTGCGCTTCAATAAATCGATGGCGCCGTGTGTCGCCTGCAACCCGAGGATGCCGTCTTCGACAATCCAGACGTGGATGCCAGACCGGTCAGGTGGGCCATGCTGCTCCCCGTCGTTCGGCGATGTGTTGGCCCACCTGACCGGTCTTAGGTCTGCCAGCGGCCCGATCAGTTCCCCGCGCGCGACGAGCGCGTGCGCGGCCAGCAGCGAATTGGCTTCCTCGCCGGTGGCCGCCGCGCCGATCGCTGCCAACGCCTGAATGGGTGCAGGCTTGGTCACGCTTTCGAATGGCACGCTCACCCTGGCGGCCAGCCATTGCACACGGCCAGTGGCGATCAGGGGATAGCGCATGTCGAGCAGCTGCATTCCCAACTCGGCTTCGGGGGAGTAACCGGCGTGCGCGAGGCGGTCGGGATCGTCGGCGGGCGGCAGGCTCGGCCGCGCAGTGTAGACGCAAATCCGCGCCCGATCGGCCTGCGCCCACCCGGCCAGTTTGCGCCGCGCTTCGGCGCTGATGAGCGATTGGTCCTCCGTGATCAACACCGAGGGCTCGTCGAAGCGCGGCGGCAGCTGATACGCTTCGGCGTATAACGCGGAGCCGACGACGAATTCCTGGAAGATCTGCGTGACCGGCGCGCGATCGACATCGTGGGTCTGGGAGAACATTTCGCGCAGCAGGGCGCCGGCGGCCGCGCGCGTGTCCTCTCGCGCCGGGAGCTGCGCCAGCGCGCTCAGCAGCACGTCGCGCGCCCGTGCCACCGGCTTGCCCTGCGCTCGATCGATCTGTTCGAGATAGGGCCGGGCGACCTCGACCAACTGCGGCACGGGCGCGCCGCGACACTGCCGCAGGAAATCCTCAAACGGCGCGGGCGCGAGCGCCAGATCGGGCTGGCGGGCCAGTGTTTCGATCAGCAGGATGCCGGCGCACAGGGGACACAGGTCCCATTCGTTGACGTAGCCGCGCGACTGGAATTGCTCGCGATCGGGCGGGCTGAAAGCGATCGGGCCAACGCCCAGCAGGCGGTTGAAGTAGGCGAGGGTTTTGACCAGCGCCGCGTAATAGCCGCCGTCTTCAATCAACACGCCGTCGATATCGAACAGGAGGATGTTCATGCGCTGCCTCCGGCGCGGCGGATCAGCTCCGGCAGCCCGGTCGTCATGACGCGATCGATCGTGTCACGGCACTCGCGCAGTGGTCCCAGTTCTTGCACGCCGGGATCGCGCACATCCCATTGCTCGCCGATCAAATCACTCAGCAGGAACGCGCGCGCGGCAGCCGCCGGGTAGTGCTGCGAAATCCAGGCGAGGTGCTCCTGCGCCACGCCGAAGATCACGGCGGCCTGCTCGATCTCATCGGGCGTGATCCGGTGCGGCGGGTGGGCCTGTCCCTCAGCGCCGATTTCACGCAGGACTGCCAAAATCAGCGGGGCGCGCGGCTGGCCTTCGTAGGCGGGCAGAGTCCCCGCGCTGCGGGTGCTGAAGAGCGTGTCACAGCCGGCCTGTTTTAAACGGAGCCGCGCCAGCCCCTCAGCCAGCGGTGAGCGGCAGTAGTTGCCGCTGCACACGAACAGAATGATTTTCACGGGATTTCCTTGACAGAGTCCGGAGTTTATGGGATCATTACCTTCGCTCAAACGGGGCTAATTATCCCCGTGAATTGAATCAGCGCAAGATCTGCACAGGAGTTAGAGAAATGGCTAAGACCGGTGAGAAGTCCAAAGAGCATGCCAGGGCCATGGCCCAGGCGACCAAGCACATGTGCGAGAAGTGCGGCCAGGTGATTACCGTGGGCGATATGTTTCCCGTCAAGGACGGCCTGCGGCGCAAGATGATGTACTATCACAAGAAGTGCTTCGGCTAGAGACACGCGTTGCGCGACAAAACCCCGCTCCACATGGCAGCGGGGTTTTTGTTTCACGGCGCATTACGCACTACGACTTATCTTCCGCACCAGCCTCCGCCTGCGATGTTCCACCTCGGGCAGCACCTGGCTGCGCAGCAGCCGATCCGGCAGGGCAGCGGCGATGGCCAGCGCCTGCTCGGTCCACGCCAGCGCCCGCGGCAGATCGACGGCGTGCCATTCGTAATATTTAGCCAGTTCGACGCAGGCTTCGACAGAGGCTAGCGAATCAAGCGGCGCGGCCTGCGCCACGGTCTCCCACAACCCGATCGCGTCGGCGCGGCGATCGAGTCTGCTTGTACAGCAGGCTCAAACGCAGGGCGGCTCGCTGCTGGACGATGGCATCTGACAGGTCTTCCAGCGCCTGCCGCAGATAGCGCTCGGCCTGGGCGTGCTCGGCGTGATCGGCGTGCCACTTGCCGAGGGCGTAGCGATCGGCGGCGGTGAGCGCGGCCGATCGTTCTTCGTCAAACAGCTGAATCAAGCGCGTGGCCAGCGTGACCATCGACAGGATGTCGTAGGCGTTGTGATAGAGCACGCGCGGCATCTCGCCGGCATCGCCCGTGCGCACGTAGTCGATGTACAACTGCGGAATCAGCGAGCCGTCGATGTCGATCTGATCGCGATGCACGTCCAGCACGGAATACTCCAGCGATTTGAGCGAGCACGATTCCAGCCGCCCGCGCCAGACGCGGCGGGCCGGGGTTAGCAGGTCGAGATGCGGAGCGCCGAGGATGTGCGGGCGCAGGCGCTGCAAGGTGAAGCGTGTCTGCAGGATCGGCAGATCGAAGCCGCGCCCGTTGAACGAGACGAGCGCCTCAAATTGGTCGAGCCATTCGGACAGGTACAACAGCACGGCGGGTTCTTCGGCGGGCGAGCGCAGGAAGAACTGCCGCACGACGAACGAGCCGTCGTCTTCGAAAGCGCCTGCGCCGATCAGGAAGGCCAGCGTGCCTGTGCCGCCTGCCAGCCCCGTGGTCTCCGTGTCGACGAAAACGGTGCGGCCCAGATCGATTTCTGCGTCGGTGCCGGCCAGGCGGCCGGCCACCCGGCGCGACTGGTTGAGCAGTTCTCCCAGCGGGTAAGCGCCGTGCAGGTGCTCGGGCGCATAGCGTTCGAGGTGCACGAAGAACGGACCGTAGTCGGTCTCGACGATCTCGCCGTCGATCAGCGCTTCGAGGCCGGTCGAGCGTTGGGGCCGGGGGCGGGGCGTGAGGTTGCGCGCACCTTTCTGGACGCCGAGTTTTCGCAGGCGATGGCGGAGGTCGTCAGGCATGTCTATCGATGAGGTTCTTCTAGGGTGTGTGCCGCTCCCGCTCGACCTGCCGGAACAGCGCGCCGAGCACGGCCCTGGCGTATTCCCCATCCAGGGCAATTTTCCTGGGCCCAAACACGGATGAGAACGCGCCGCTGCTTTGGCCTTGCTCACCTCGCTGCCTGTTGTCGGCCAACGCCGGGCCGAGCAGAACGGGAATGTCAGCCCCGAGGTTATGCCGGCCGCGAAACTCCCGGATGGAGTCCGAAGTATCGTCGTAGCCCAGCGCGGCGACGACGACGGGCAGGTGCTGGCCCCGCGCCCAATCGAGAGACCTGTTGGCGTGCGGCTGCGGGGCTTTGGATCGGCTGAGCAGCTGGCTTAACGACAGCATGGATGGCGGACGATCATATCTCTGATCAAAGATCACGACGATGCCGATCACGGGGACGGCAATGGACCAATCCTGCAGGCTGCTCTCCTGTTCAAAAGCTTGAACGATCGGCGCTTGCGGCGCGAACAGGTGCAGATGGTACGGCCAGGAGGGAAGCCGGCCGCATTCACTGTAGACCAGCGGCAAAGCCCCCGATTTTTGAATGGCTCTGGGCGGGGCAGCCGCCGGCTTCCACTTGACGAGGAGCGAGCGGGGCAGGGGATGGGGACACACCGCCTGCATGAACAGGCAGGGGCTGAGGCCCAGGCCGCTGCCTTCGCAGACCCACACGCCGACATCATGCCCGTGCATGGCATTGATCCTGAATTGTTGCGAGTGTGCTGTATCGTCCATAGTGACCCGCCGTTATGCCCTGGTGTCTGACGGCTTCGAAGGCTGTGCGGCGCTCATTCGCCGCGCGCTGAGCCTCTCTTTAAGTCTACATCGAACGGCGCTGCGGCGCAACGAGCCGTCAAATTGGGGGCATGACTGCTCAAAGCCCTCTCCACGTTACCGAATTTGAACGGGCGGCATGCCAAATCTTGCGTCAATTCGTTCGCCCGCAGTTTAACTGCGGGGAAACTACACAATCTTCGGCACACTGCCTTTGAACGTCAAAACTCATAAGGGTTGGTGCAGGGCGCTGCGCCGCAGGCGGCAGGTGGAGCCGGTGTTGAACGTCGCTAGCGCGACCGGCGTTGTTCCGCCAGCGCGTCGATTTCATGCGCCAGCGCGTCGACCCGCGCGCTGAGCGCATCCATGTCGGACTTGGTCACCACTCCCGATCGATCGAGCACGGCGGTGACCGGCTGCCGGGCGCTCGCGCCCGCTCCGCGCTCGTCCTCCTGGGCCGGCGCGCGAACTGCTGCTCGCGCGTGGAGGCCCGCGCCTCCTGCGCTTTTTGCTCGCCGCGTGTCACGCACTTTTCGTACAAGGTCCCCACTTCATCCGACATCACGCTGAACAGCCCCAGCGAAGCGTAGGCCAGCCGCCGCACGCCGTCCGCCAGGCCGCCGCGCGGCGTTCCCGGCGCGGCTTCGGTCTTCGTCGCTTCATGATAACGAGCCATGTTTAACTCCTTGTTGCGAATTACCCAGCAGGCCTACGTCGGTCTTCTCCTTGTCAAAGAAACTGTCGGGATCCTCCACGGGCTTTTCATGCAGCTGCGTGACTTGACGGCGCCGGTACTGCAGCTGGGGCACCCAGTCTGTCTGTTCCAGCGTGTTGACAATGACCTTGATCCGATTGGCAAACTTCGCGCAGTCGGCCTCGAGCATCTCCTTAAAATTCGGAGAGCCCTGTTGGTCTTGCGTCCGCCAGACATACAGCAAGTCGGTGGCCGTGCGAATGCCATAGCCGTGCAAGTACTCCAGCGCCGACAGGGGTTCGTCGGTCTCCCGGGCGGTTTGCTGCGGCGGTTGATCGTTGGCGGATGAAGCCCGCTGAACGTGCGGCGCGTCGCCGCGCAGGTGCAGGTACAGAATGGCCTGATCGACCATATCCGCGAGGCGGCGCGCGGGAATGCGCGTCTGCACCAGCAGGTCGATCAAGTTGTGGTAGGCCAGGCTCTCGATGTTCTCGACGCCTTCTTCGCTCAGGCGCGCGCGATCGTACAGGTTGATCCCGTCCAGCTCCGTCAGGGGATCGCGTTCTGCCAGGCGCGGGCTGAAGCGGCCAATCGTCTTGCGCATGAACTCCTGGATGACCTTGGTGGCCGTTTCGGGCACGACGCCGATGCAAAAGGCCAGGATCAGCAGGGCGGGGCTCTGTTTGAACTGAGGGTCAGGCAGGACGCTGACCGCCCACACCAGGATGGTCGTCACCAACAGGCGCACGGTAATGTGGCTGTACGCTTTGGGCGTCAGGTCGGAACGCACGTAGCGCCTGAACACCATGTTGAGCGCAAAGAAATAAGCGCCCAGAAAGCCGAAGCTCAGGGCGGTGGGGGGCGGGCTGACGATGTTAAAGATGTCCATGGGCGGCTGCGGGACAATCGGCAGCAGGATCAACAGCCAGCCCAGCGCAATGAGCACGCTGCTCAACGTGATGGGCAGGCCCACGTTGGCCAGGTAATACCCCGCGCTCTTGTCGCCGTACACCTCGTTGATCAAATGCCCGTACTTTTCTTCGGCATCCGCGCTGGTATGAATGGCGGGATCCAGCAGGACGATCTCGCGGTAGAACGTCTTGCTGACAATGCTCACCTTCTGCCGATCGTACAGGAAATACAACAACGCCGGCAGCAGCGCGGCGATCACGACGAAGACCATCTGCAGCATGCGCCCGGTGAAGGGTATGGCCTCCGTCGTGAACGACATCATGATCAAAGCCGGGCCGATCGCCCCGACCGCGATCACACTGAAGGCGACGAGGCCCAACGCCAGTGTTCGGCCGCCCTGGCTGAACCAGGTCCGGCGCTGAGCCAGATACACGACGGCGAGAATCAGCGGGGCGGCAATGACGCAGAGCAGGAAGAAGGGGAACAGGCTGCGGAGCAAGTCCTGAATTCCGGGCAGAATCCCCATCTGGGCCAGAATTCCGGGCAGGATTACGCCTAAAAGTCCCACACCCACCAGGACGGCGGCGACGGTGGTATAGACCTTGAATTCGGCTGCGGAAATGGCCTTGCGCTGTTCGAGGGGCGGCTCCGGGAAAGAGACGATCAGCCCCGCATCTTTCCAGGGCTGAAAATCAAAGTCGGCAGACTGCGCCTTCGGAATCCGGCGCATGCCAAAGGGCGCAAGATTTAACGGCGCTTGACGGCCAGCCCCCCCGGTCGACTTGATCTGGATCGAGCGCGCGGTTTGATTCTCGACGATGAAGTATTCGGCCGGCTGGGCTGCCGGCGCATCCGGGGTGGCCGCTGCTTCAATGGCCGCTTCGCTCATACTCGCCTCCTCGCTTCTCAGGGTCTGCAGTTCTTCGTCCAACGGATCTACCGCGATGTTTACGGTACATGAATCATATCATCTAACCTTTTTCGCGCTACTTCCCGCCTGCCCCGCCGCCCGAATTCTCTTGTGCAAGCAGCACTACTTCATTCTACCCAATCTCTGGCAATTTGCTCGGCTTGCTCCAATACGGTCAGCGTCGCCTTCTCCTGCTTGTCGGGTGGATAGCCGTGCTTGCGCAGGACGCGCCGCACCATGCGGCGCAGATTGGCGCGCACGCTCTCCCGCAGCGTCCAATCGATCGAGACATTGTTGCGCACGGTTTCGACGAGTTCGCGCGCGATGAGGCGCAGCGTCTCGTCCCCGAGCACCTGCACCGCGCTGTCGTTCACTTCGAGCGCATCGTAGAAGGCGAGTTCGTCTTCGCTCAGGCCCAGCTCTTCACCGCGTTGATGGGCGGCCTTCATCTGCCGGGCCAGTTCAATCAGTTCGTTGATGACCTGTGCCGTTTCCAGGGATCGATTCTGATAGCGTTTGAGGGTATCTTCCAGCATCGCGGCGAACGAGCGCGCCTGCACGACGTTGCGGCGGCCGCGGGCCTTGATCTCGTCGTTGAGCAATCTGCGCAGCATCTCCAGTGCCAGGTTCTTTTGCGGCAGGCCGCGCAGTTCGGCCAGAAACTCTTCGTCGAGCACGCCGATGTTGGGTGTCTTCAGGCCAACCGCCGCGAAGATGTCCACGATCTGATCGGACGCGACCGCCCGCGAAACCAACTGCCGGATGGCGCTGTCCATCTCTTCGGTGGTCTTGCCTTCGACGGGCGTCGCCTTGATGAAGCCTGCCCGCACCGCCTGAAAGAACGCCACTTCTTCACGCAGGCTCAACGCGGCTTGATGCGGCACCGCCAGCGCAAACGCCCGCGAGAGTTCACCCACGGCCTGCAAATAGCGATTCTTGCCCTGATCGGGATCGGCCTGGAGGAGGAAGTCCATCGCGGCGGGCAGGACACCCAAACGCTGTGCGGGTGTGCCGGCATGGAACAGGCCGTAGTCGAAACCGTGGACCATCGCCGTGACGACTTCATATTTTTCCAGCAGCACTTCCACCGCTGCTTCTTGCGGGATACCCGTCTGGTGTTGATCGTCTTCCGTGTAGGCGGCGAGCGCCTTGCGGAGTTCGTCGGCTAAGCCAAGATAATCGACCACCAATCCGCCGGGCTTGTCTTTGAAGACGCGATTGACGCGCGCGATAGCCTGCATCAAGCCGTGGCCGCGCATCGGCTTGTCGAGGTACAGCGTGTGCAGACTGGGCACGTCGAAGCCGGTCAACCACATGTCGCGCACAATGGCAAACTTGAAGGGATCGTTCGGGTTCTTGAAGCGCCGCGCCAGTTCTTCACGCCGTGCCTTGTTGCCGATGTGCGGCTGCCACTCGATCGGGTCGGCGGCTGAGCCGGTCATGACGACCTTCAGCGCGCCGGCTTTGTCGTCGGGATCGATCCAGCCGGGCCGCAGTTGGGCAATCGCGTTGTAGAGATCGACGCAGATGCGGCGGCTCATGCACACGAACATCACTTTGCCGCCCAGCGCCTCATAGCGCCGCTCAAAGTGATCGACTACATTCTGCGCGATCAACTGGATGCGCTTCTCCGCGCCGACCATCGCTTCCAGTCGCGCCCACTTGCTCTTGAGTTCGGCCTTGATGGTGGCCTCAGCACCCTCGGTGACTTCCTCGAATTCGGGGTCGAGTTTGGGCTTTTCTTTTTCGTCGAGCGCCAGTTTGGCGAGGCGGCCTTCGTAATAGATGCGGACGGTCGCACCGTCTTCCACCGCGCGTTGAATGTCGTAGATGTCGATGTAGTCGCCGAAGATGGCGGGCGTGCTGCGATCGCTGGCCTCGATCGGGGTTCCGGTAAAACCGATGAAGCCCGCGCCCGGCAGCGCATCACGCAGATGCTTGGCGAAACCGTACGTGAGATATGCCTCGTCGTCCTTCTGCACCACCTTGGCCGAAAAACCGTACTGGCTGCGGTGCGCCTCGTCGGCGATGACGATGATGTTGCGTCGCTCGGATAACTGCGGATAGGCTTCGCCCTTTTCCGGCATGAATTTCTGAATGGTAGTAAAAACCACGCCGCCCGAGGCCACGCGCAGCAAGTCGCGCAGGTCTTCGCGGTCGGCGGCCTGCACGGGAGTTTGGTGCAGCAGCGCCTGGCACTGACTGAACGTGCCGAACAGTTGATCGTCCAGATCGTTGCGATCGGTGATGACGACCAGCGTGGGATTGTGCAGCGCGGGATGGCGGATGATCTTGCCCGCGTAGAAGGCCATGGTCAGGCTCTTGCCGCTGCCCTGCGTGTGCCAGATCACGCCCGCCCGGCCGTCGCCGCGCCGCCCGATGGCCTCCACGGTGCGCGCCACCGCTTTGTTGACGGCGTGGTACTGATGATAGCCCGCCATCTTCTTGACGATGGTCGCGCCGTCCACTTCAAAAACGATGAAGTGGCGGATCAAATCGAGGAAGCGGCTGCGCTCAAAGATGCCTTTGATCAACACGGCCAGTTGGAGTTTAGAGGTGTCACCCTGAGCCTGCGCCGATGGCGCAGAGCGAAGGGTCTTGCGCGGTTGGCCGAGATTCTTCGTCCCTTCGGGACTCAGAATGACACGTTCCTCACGCCACGGCATGAAGCGTTCCCAATCGGCGGTCAGCGTGCCGGCACGCGCTTCCAGCCCATCGGCGATGATCAGGATTTCGTTGGTCGGAAATAGGCTGGGGATCTCGCGTTTGTAAGTCTGAAGTTGGTTGAACGCGCCTTTGATGGTGGCGTTTTCGTCCGCCGCGTTTTTGAGTTCGATCACGCCGAGCGGCAGGCCGTTGACGAAGATCACGACATCGGGCCGGCGATGATGTTGGGGCAAAGCATTCGCCGTTGGAGGCAGGGGGACGCTCGGTTTTGTGGCCGAATGCTTCGCCCCTACCTCAATGACGGTGAATTGATTGAGGACGAGCCAGTCATTGCGTTCGATGTGATCGAAATCGATCGGCCAGACTTTGTCACCACCGATCGATCCGTCGGGCCGTTTGAATTCCACGTCGATGCCATCGACCAGCAGTTGATGCCAGCGCCGGTTGTTTTCGAACAGGTTGGGCGTATCGTGGCCGACCTTGAGGAGGCGGCGCAGCGCTTCGTCGCGGGCGTCGGCGGGCACGTGCGGATTGATCCGCGCCAGCGCCGCGCGCAGCCGATCGACCAGCACCACATCGCCGTAACTCGCTCGCTCCGCGGCGATCCCATCGGGCGCGAGATCCGGCCCGTGCGCGACGGTGTAGCCGAGTTCGGCAAACCAGTCGAGCGTGGCGTCTTCGACGACGGATTCGGTGAAGGCTGAAGGCTGAATCTTGAAGGATGAAGAGGGCATCGATCTGCCTTACTTCTTCTTCTTCTTTTTCTTGGCCGATGTCTGCGGCTGTGTAAGCGGCCCCAGCAGGTTGTGTTTCGCGCGAGGTTTCTCGCGCCTGGCTTTCAAGCCCAACTCCACCTGGGCATCTTCCCAGTCGCCCATCACCGACAGATCGATCTGATTGGCGGCGAAAACCCGTTCCATCAGCGGTGCGGCTTCCACCGCTTTGAGATCGAGCAGGTAACTGACGAGGAACCCATTGAGCGTCGGATCTTGCCCGGCGTAGTGTTCCAGTTGCACGCTCAAGGCGGCGAGGCTTTGCTCGCGCGTGGCCGCATAACGCCGGCTGATCCATTCCAGGCCATGAGCCGCAGCGATGCGCGCAAACAGACCGTGAGTGGTATCCGCCAGATACGCCGTCAAGGCCGGGATGGCCGGCGCGCCGATCATGCTGAAGACGCGCGGCAGCTCCTCGCCCACCCAATCGTCGTCGCGTTCGTCAATACGCCACAGCAGCGACAACAGCGGCTCAATGGCGGCGGCGGCGCGCAGCTGGCCCAGCGCGCGCCACGCGTGCAGCGGCGCCCAGACTTCACGGCTCTCCCCATCGGCCTCGTTGAGATCCTCGTCCAGCACCATGCGGATCAGATCGGGCACGTGCTCGCCGGTCAGCCCCAACGCGGTGTAGACCGGCCATTCGCGATGGTCACGGGGTTCGCCCAGGTTGAGCAGACGATTGACAGGGTAGGGATATGGATTCGTCGCGACGTCGGTCATAATTCCCTCGTAGGGGCGAATGCTTCGCCCTTACTTACCTCGTCTGGCATCCGGGTGTTCGGTATCCAGAGCCCATTTCAATGGGTTGTTGACAATGTATGCGCGGATGCGATTCAATTCGCGTTCATCACGCACGATCCGTTCAAAATAGTTACGCTGCCAGAGCGGCAGACCGGGCGTCTGCCGCAAGGCGTTGACCACACGGGTCGCGGTCGATTTGAAGTTCTGCACAATCGCGCCCAATGATCCCGATATGGTGCCCGTTGGCCGTAAGGGCGAAGCATCCGCCGACAAATATAATGGCGGAGTCGAAATCGCTGGCGGATGCTTCGCCCTTACCCCACCACCGATCACAATAATGCCATGCAGATGATTGGGCATCACGATCGACGCATCAGTGGTCACGTGCGGAAAACGCACCGGGAGTTTCTGCCATTCCGCCGCGACGGCACGCCCGTAATCGTTCAGGCGCATTTCCCCGTCCACAATGTCGCCCAGCAAACATTCACGATCGCGGACGACGATAGTCACAAAGTACGCCCCCGCCTGCGTGTAATCGTAACCCCGCAGCCGAATGGATTGGCGATGATGGCGAGCCGGATCATATTTCATGGTTCACCGGTGATCGTCGGGATACCCGTAGGGGCGAAGCATCCGCCCGTGAGTTCACGTGCGTGCTGGCAACTGGCGGGCGGATGCTTCGCCCCTACCCACCCGCACCTCTCCGCTCAGCAACCTGGGCAGCAGCATGTCCCGCAGCGCGGCGAGAGTTTCTGATTCAACACCATTCAATTGCATCTTGCTGAATAGCACCCTAACTTCGCCGTCAAATTTCTCCAGTACTTCATAAGGTGGAGAGATCATTTGATAACCTTCTGAGAAGATCGTGAATGCGAAATTCTTGATTCCTACCGTACCATTCTCGTATTGAAGAAAAATATCATTTAAGTATAGCCAGCGGAGCCAAAGATATATGAAATTGGAAGTAATAGGTTGCTTCGGCCTGAACATTCGACAAAAATTCGAACAAACTAATGGACATGACAGACGCGCTAGTAATTCTTGTGTGACTAAAACAGGTCTTCCAGTTGATTGCGTGGGACTTCCTCCTGAGATCTCCACGACCAAATCTCCGACTTGTAAACTGCGCTTCTTCAGGCTCGATTCGCTCAAGTAGCGTGTCGGCATTTTGCCTGTACCAGCTGATTGCAGACTTGGAATGTCAGCACCTCTTATAAGAAGGGCCGGTATGTCTGTATCTTTTGTTGGTTGATCTTCGCCCCAATCACCACCTAAAACAAATTCTGCGAAGTCATTAAGTACACCCACCTTCCACCCCTTCGGAATCTGCCCCAACGCCGAATCCTCGAACTCGCTGGGAAACAGCGCCGCCGTCTCCGCATCCATGCCGACCGGCGCGCGACCTTCCATCCCGTTCGCTTCGCTCAGAGCATGCTTCGCCCGCACCGGATCGAAATCCACGAACCACGATTTGAAGATCGCCCGCGCCAGCGCTTCCAGTGTCTCGTTCATGCGACGGTTGAGTTCGATCTTGTCGTCGAGCGTGCCGAGGATGTCCGCGATGGCGCGTTGTTCGGGGAGAGTAGGAAGAAGAATGGGGAACGTGCGTAAGTATGCAAGGTTTGTCTTCGGCACGCCAGTCTGTTCTGAGTCCCGCACAATCTTGTCACGGCTCACAGGCGACGAGACATAGTAGTAAACAAAGAGTGGATCGGCAAGGCTTGTATCCACTGAGAGTTTCATCTGATTCGATGAGATGAGAAATCTTTTATATTTGCTCGTGCGTGGTACTAGCCCTACTTGACCAAGCGTACCCTTCTTGGTAAACACGATATCATCAGGTACGCACAGGCTGCGCTCCAAGCGCTTAGCGGTCGTGTCTGATACGAAGACATATCCATCATCTTGGAACCTGGACGTTCCGAGAGTGAGATTTGATCCTCTGATAACTGGGGTGCCCACAGGAACGTATTCGGACGCGGGTAAGTTGGATCCAAATGGACCATCGACAAGTCCGTAACCGTCGGTTCGTGCAATTGACAATAAGGTTGTCAGTTGCCAATTAGCAGGGATTTGGGCATCCATCGTGGCTGGTCTTACCCAAGTTTTCGCAGATTTGCTCGAATTGCCGCTTCCAATCGCGCCGCCCCGTCAGGTCGCATGCTTTCGCCTTCCCCAGGACGCCCCCGACTCCCCGGTGGGGAGTCGGACAGGGTGTGCCCGCCGCAAAGCGGCGGAGGCGCGCTGGGCGTGTCGGGCATCCAGCGTGATGATTGGCAATGTATGCCGATCAGGCTGCTGGATTCCCCCTACGCGGGAAAGACGGCTGCTGCAGAATTGACTGGCCAACACTCAACCGTCGCAGCATTCGCTCTCGAATTCAACCAGAACGTCGATGTCGCTGTCCGGGCAAGCCTCGCCGCGCGCCACCGAGCCAAACAGGCGCACGTTGCGCGCGCCATGCTGCGCCGCAATCCGCAGCATGGCAGCGCGTTTTTCCTTGATCAGTTCGTCAGCGCCTATGGTTCAACCTCCGCAAATTCTCACGAATCGTCTGCTCCAACTGCGCCGATTCGCGGAACTGCTCGTCCAATTTCATTGTAAGTCGTTTTACCTTCTCGTCAAACGGCTCGTCGTCATCCTCGGCTTCTTCCGCGCCCACGTAGCGCCCCGGCGTCAGTACGTAGCCGTGAGAGGCAATCTCGTCCAGCGTCGCGCTCTTGCAGAAGCCGGGAATATCGGCGTATTGTTGGGGCGAAGCATCCGCCAGTTGGGCGTGGTTGCTTGATTGAGTTTGGTGGGCGGATGCTTCGCCCCTACGCCATGCGTGATACGTCTGGGCAATTCGGGCGATCTCGTCATCAGACAGATCGCGATGGGTGCGATCGACCAGGCTCGCCAACTTGCGCGCGTCGATGAAGAGCACTTGCCCGCGGCGGTCGCGATGCTTGCCGTTCTTCTTACTGCGTGACAGGAACCACAAACACGCCGGAATCTGCGTCGTGTAAAACAACTGGCCCGGCAGCGCGATCATGCAATCCACCAGATCGGCCTCGACGAGGGCCTTGCGGATCTCGCCCTCGCCGGACTGATTGCTCGACATCGAGCCGTTCGCCAGCACGAAGCCCGCCATGCCGTTCGGCGACAGGTGATGGATGATGTGCTGCACCCAGGCATAGTTCGCATTGCCCATCGGCGGCGCGCCGTACTTCCAGCGCACATCGTCGCGCACGCGCTCGCCGCCCCAATCGCTGACGTTGAACGGCGGATTCGCCAGAATGAAATCGGCGCGCAGGTCTTTGTGCAGATCGTTGTGGAAGGTGTCGGCGTTCACGGCGCCGATGTTGCCGTCGATGCCGCGAATCGCCAGGTTCATCTTGCACAGCCGCCACGTCGTGGGGTTTGACTCCTGCCCGTAGATCGCCAGATCGCCGATGCGCCCGCCGTGCGCCAGCACGAACTTCTCGCTCTGCACGAACATCCCGCCCGATCCGCAGCACGGATCGTAGACGCGGCCCTTGTACGGCTCGATCATCTCGACCAGCAATTTCACCACGGCCTGCGGCGTGTAGAACTCGCCGCCGCCTTTGCCCTCCGCGCTGGCGAAGCGCCCGAGGAAATACTCGTACACGCGGCCCAGCACATCCTTCGAGCGGCTGGCCTGATCGCCCAGCCCGATCGTGCCGATCAGATCGATCAACTCGCCCAGCCGCTGCTTGTCGAGCGCGGGGCGGGCGTAATCCTTCGAGAGCACGCCCTTCAGCGAGGGATTCTCCTTCTCGATCGCGATCATCGCCTCGTCGATCAACTTGCCGATCGTCGGCTGTTTGGCGTTCGCTTGCAGGTACGACCAGCGGGCCTGCTTCGGCACCCAGAAGACATTCTCGGCGGTGTACTCGTCGCGGTCTTCGGCCACGGCGTAGCGGGCGCGTTCTTCGCGCACGAAATAATCGCTCTTGGGGTTGGCCGCTTCTTTCAGCAGGTATACGTGGCGCTCTTCAAAAGCATCGGAGATGTACTTCAGGAAGATCAGGCCCAGGACCACGTGCTTGTATTCGGCGGCATCCATGTGGCCGCGCATCTTGTCGGCGGCCGCCCACAGTTTTTCCTCGAAGCCGAGGGGAGCGCCGCTGCTTGCGCCCCCTTGGGGGTTGCTTGCGCCCCGTTTGGGGTTGTTCCTGGCGGTCGCATGGCGTTTTGTAGGGGGCATAAAGACTCTGCCGCAAAGAATCGGGAATACAGCCAGCCGCACTCATTCCTGTTGTCATGCGGTAGTATAGCATAGCCTCAGCCCAATGGCGTTAAGATAAGGAAAGCACGGCTGCGCATCCGTCATGCCCGAGTGCTTCTATCGGGCATCCAGGCTGCCGATCGGCGATGTGTGCCGGTCAAACTGCTGGATTCCCGCCACGTCGTACCCGGCACGTTGCGCCGGCGACGCGCTAGGCGACAGCACGCGGGAATGACGTGCTCGACGCGCTAACTTAATGCCATTGCGGTTTGGCCGGCTATGAATTATGAGGCGGACAGCAAGCGCCGCTGCTCGACCCTGGCCTCCGGCGCGAACAGGCGGATATTCTCTTCAATGCGCTGAAATTGAGCGGCGACGGATTCCGCCGGAACACCCGCCGGCGCATAAGCCACGTAGAGCACGCCCGCAGTCGTCCGCGCAATGGGCGACCGGTTATCCTGCCCGTAGATAATCGAGCAGCACACGCCGTCCGCATCGCGCATCAGCATGTCCCCGGCCGGAATGGCCTTTGCGTTTCCATTCATCTGGGTGATCTGATCGCCGGTGCGCGCCACGTCCATGGAGATCGATCCGCGCAGCCGGGCCACATCGTGGCCGGCGGTCAGCACCAGCGTCTCCACTTCGGCCATGAAGTTCGCATCGACCGCCGGCAGCACGTCCGGAAGGCGCTTGCCCTTAAAAACGATTGACTCCAGCTGCAGCTGGACATGATAAGTCTTGTCGAAACGGGTGTAGTACCGGTCGTAGGCGGACAGCACGGGCAGGGCCAGCAAATCCTGGCGCGTAAAGCCTGTGTAGCGCTCTCTCAAGCGTGCCTCGACTTCTCGTTTACGCTCATTCAGCGCGGGCGACGAGCCGGTATGATTATCCACGCCGGAGAGTTCGAGCACTCCGATCGTTGCGCCCGGATGTGACGTTTGCCATTCAGCGCTTGTAGAAATCGAGAGCATCTTGGTCTCCGAACCAGCCTGTGACTGCGCAGTGTCTTCCAGGGGGTTGTACCAAATCCGATTGCACAATGCACAAAAGCATCCTTCGACTCCACTGCGTTCCGCTCAGGATGAGACAGTAATCAACCGGATTCGGTATAACCTTGATCCAGCCCATCACAGTATAGAACGGCCTCCGGGCCAGGTCAACTGGGGCCTGAAGTGCCATGGAAGCCCATCATTCCTCATGGGACGCTGGCGCGCACGCGACTGCTGTGCCAGCGATCGGCCAGGCGCGACGATGACGCCCGTCACATGGATCCGATTACATCGGCCACTTGCCCGCGATTTTGCGAAGATGTAATCTTGTAGTTTATCGGGCAGATAACCCTCGATCGACGACCTTGACAGGGTCGATTCCGGCAGGCCCGCCTGCCTGCGAAGCGCGCCGGGCATCCGGCAGAATTGCCACCGGCGCAGAAAAACCGTCCCCGGATGTGCCGGCCGGTTTTTGCTTGGAAGGAGAGGTCACGGCCACCACAACACTCTTGACCAGCGTTTCTATTCCCGTTGTATGCAAGTGACGTTCGATGCCGTTCGATTCATCCGCACCACATTCATCACCTCCAAGGAGAAGCAACATGAAACATGTTCGTTATGCCCGCCTGCCGCACGCCAGCGTGCTGCGGTCCCTCCTCAGCCTCACACTGGCCATGGCGATTATCCTGGCCGCTTTCGTCAGCACGGCGGTCGCGGATGATCCCGCGCCGCCCGAGCGCACCGCCGCCGATCCTTACGATCAATGGTCCGGGGAATTCCTGGATTTCGTGCCCCCCAACCCCGATCCCATCGAGCTCACGCAGCCGGACGGCACGTCCGTCACGGCCTACCTCACGCCGATGGAAACGGGCGGGCAAGTGGAGACGCCGGACGGCTACACCATCGTCCAGGATGAGCAGGGCTGGTGGTCCTTCGCTCAGCTGGGTGATGGCGTGACCAACCCGGCCGGCCAGGTTGTCCCTTCCAGCCTGAAAGCGGGCAAAGATACGCCATACGGGCTGGACAAGAAAGTGGGCCAGCATGAGTCGGTCTGGCTCGACGATCAGGGCAACGATAAGCGCGACGCCGTGTTCGAGGCCGTCAAGGACGTGCAGTCGCCGAATGCCTCCCTTTTCGCCACGGAGGCCGCGGTCGTCAAGAATTATCACTACGTCGTCATCCTGGCAGAGTTCCAGGACGTGAAGTTTGAGCCTTACCAGACGCCGCAGTACTTCAAGGATCAGATTTCGGGTCTGGGCACGAGCTCGACCGGCACGGTCTCGGATCTCTATTACGAGATGTCCTACGGCCAGTTCCTGCCGGACTTTGAGGTCGTCGGGCCCTTTACCTTGCCGGGTACCATGTATGCCTATGATTACCAGCTGCCGGGCGGCAAGAGCGTTACCGGGATGATCAGCGACCTGGCCCCGCAACTCCGCACTGGGCGGAGACTGGTGGGACCAGTTCGATAACGACCGGGTCGTGTATACCTCCCAGGGTGTCCAATATCGCTCGGTGGACATGGTGGTCGTGCTGCACGCCGGCCCGGCAAGGCAGCCACCGGCCAGGCCGGACAAGTCTGGTCGCATGCCTCCACGGCGAACCTCAACACGGGCGTGGCCTCCTCCGACAGCCGCCAGGTGCGCATCCGGGGCGTCAACACCGTCCCGGCGATCGGCTTCAACATCGGCGTCGTGGCGCACGAGATGGGCCACACCATCGGCGAGTCCGACTACTACGACACGAACTACCGATCCCAGGGCAGCGGCGACTGGGACCTGATGGCCGGCGGTTCGTGGATGGGCAATGACCCGGCCGGCTCCAACCCGTCGGTGATGAATCCCTTCAGCCGGATCAATCAGGGCTGGGTCACGCCTCAGGTGATGACCGCGACGACGTTGGGCGTCGAGGTGCGGCCCCGCACAGTGGCGCCGGACATCATCGAGATCCCCCTGGGCGGCACGGCGACCAGCGGCACGACGAACACGATCGAGAAGCTGTACATCGAGCAAGTGTCCAACCGCGTCGCCGGAACCATTTTCGACAAATCCGAGTACGCCACGGGATTGCTGATCTGGCACTACGACCGGGGCGGCAGCAATAACAAGCCTGCCAGTTCGCCGGCTCGCTACCGCATGGGCGTCCAGGAGTACGACTTCCGCGACGGCACCCAGGAGCTGCAGCTGAACCTGAACCGGGGTGAGCCCACGGATGTGTGGTGGGACACCGCCCTTGGCATGACGCCCTATACCACCCCCAGCACCGACCGCAATACCCCGCTGGTGGCAGGCGGTCCGCGCGGCACTGGCTGGTATCTGATGAACATTTCGAACATCGGCGACGCCATGTCGCTGGATATCGTCAAGGAAGCCGACGTGCAGGGCAAGGTTGGCGTGGATCGCCCGGCGCTGCTCGGGCAGCCCGTCATCGCCGGGACCGGGCCGGCCTCGCTGAGCACGAAGGTGTACAACCTGACGGCGGCGCCGCTGTCGAACGTGAAGGTCGAGTTCTGGGCCACCATGGGCAGCCAGCAGGTGAAGCTGGCCGAGACGACGTTGGCCAGCCTGCCAGCAGGCGCGCCGACGGTCGCCACGGCTACCTGGGCAGCGCCTGTCGCGGGCAAGTTCAACATCACGGCTAAGGCATCTGTCGATGGTGTCTCGGCCAGCGCACCGGGCATGGCCCGGGTGTTCGCCCGCTCGGCGCAAGTCCTGGTGGTCGATGACGATGATGGCTATACGGCCGAAGAGGCCTTCGAAGGCGCGCTGACCTCGCTGGGCGTGCCCTATGTGCTGGTCGAGAAGACGGCGTCACTGGCGCTCTTGCAGCAGTACGAGCTCGTTATCTGGTCGGCAGGGCAGGCCGGCCGCTATCAGGGTCAGCTCAACCTGCAGGAGATCGCGGACCTCAAGGCTTACCTGAACGCCGGCGGCAAGCTCTGGATGAGCAGCCCGCGCCTGGCCAACGCGCTCGGCTCCGGGCCGTCCGGCTCAGCCTCCGGTGTGGATCCGGCCATGCTCCGTGACTACTTCGGGACCAGCTACCCGATGTCGAGCCAGGCAGGCGGCGGCACGATCACCGGGCTGGGCCAGGTTATCGGCGGGAACGCCAGCTTCGAGCTGCGCCAGTTCCCGGGCCGCGCCATCGAGGACTACCTGGATCCTGCCGTCAGCACCATCGGCACGGTCACACCGCTCTTCACCTGGTCCTTTGGCCACCACCTGGGCATGGAAGTGGTAGGTGACGCCGCGCACAACAACTTCCACGTCGTCTACTTTGGCTTCAACCTGTCGCAGGTCATCTCCGGCGCCGATCGCCTGACGCTGGCGCAGCAGGTGCTCGATCGCATGGGCATCGCCGCCGCCTACTTCGATAAGGCCACTTATCTGACCCAGCAGTCTACTGCAGTCAAGATCACCGTGCATGACGCCGACGCCGCTGCCCCGCGGGTTACCGTCAGCAGCAAAGCCCAGCCGGCTGGTGTGATCGTCTCCCTCGTGCCGACCGAAATCCCCGGAACCTTCACCGGCGTTCTGAACATGCAGAAGACCGGCTCCAAGGGCGGCGGGATCAAGGTAAACAGCACGGATACCTTGAAGGTCGTGTATGAGGATGCGCCGGGTCACACCGTTTGGTCCACCGCCGCTGTTCTGTTGAAGACGGACAAGGACCAGCCGGCGACCGTCTATCACGATCTCATCGACATCGCCACGGACGCCAAAGACCTGCCCGTGATGGCCGTGACGACCGACGACATCCGCGTGCAGCAGGTGCAGCTCTACTACCGGATCGCCGGCGCCAGCGCTTACATCTTCCTGCCGATGGAGGAGACCGCCAACCACGCGTACACGACGATCATCCCGGCCTCAGCCGTAACCCCGCTGGGTGTGGAATACTACATCGTGGCCAGGGACTCCAAGGGCACCCTGACTTCCGTTGGCTCGGCGGCGAAGCCGAACTTCATCGTCGTCCAGCCCCGGACGTTGACCACGCCGTAAAGTTCGCCTGCGAAGTCAGGCAGTAAAAAAGGCCATTCTTGACCCGTTTTCGTGGGTCAAGAATGGCCTTTCCTGTTGGGTCGAGGAGCTTGCTCCTCTGGGGCACTCTCCAGAAGATACGTGAAATAGATATTGCATTTCGTTGAAATATATGTTACAACATACCTGCGAGGTGCGTATGAATTGGATTGTCTTTTCCTACTCGTTGCCAGGGAAGTCCGGCTCCGGACCGCGAGTTAACTTATGGCGGCGACTGCGGCGTTTGGGAGCAATCTCGCCGGCAGGTGGGAGCGCAGGTGCTGCCGGCACGTGAGGAATGCCTTGAAGCATTTCAATGGTTAGTCTCGTGAAATCCGGCAGGCTAAGGGCGAGGCAGTGGTCATGAGAGTTGAACAGTTTGACGGCCTGACGGATCAACAATTCGATCGATCGGTTTCACGTGGCCCGTGAAGAAGATTACGCTGAAATTGAGAGATCCGTCAAGGAACTGGCCAAGACCTTGAGCAAGCGGACCAAGCCGGAAGATCGCTCGATCGCACGTGAGGCGATCGGCAGAGCTGCGGCGGCGCTATCTTGAGATTCGTCGCGTGAGTCCTTCGATGAGTCCTTTGGGCGATCGTCCTCGCCAACCGCCTATCGCAGGTCAAGCAGGTATTGTCGGCCGCAACGCCAACACCGGCGGCTGACATCGAGAAAACGGGCTGGCGGCGCCTCCCGCCATAAACAGTGGGTGACGCGACCCCGCCCACATGTTGATCGTCTGGCCTGCCGCTGGCTCATCCGTCGGTTTATTGATGCCGGAGCCCGCATTCGATATGCGCAGGCTCCCAGAGCAGCGAATTGCCTTTGACATGGATGAGGGCGAATTTGGACTCGCGGAAATCTATGCGCGTTCGAGGTGCTGCGCCTGACTTTTGCGCTGGATGATCCGGCCCTGCGGGCGATGGCCGAGATCGTGCACGAGATTGATCTGCAGATGGACGTTATGTCCGAGCCGGAGATCGCCGGGCTTGAGGCGATTCTAACGGCTGGCACAAACGATTTGGCTGATGCTGAGCGCGAAGCGCACGGTATCGCGTTGTTCGAAGGATTGTACCAAACGCTGGCCAGTAACGCTCACGGCTGCTGTGCCGAAGAAACGGAGGTATGACTTGTCTAGACGGTGACGAATGTGTTGCCAGCATTGACAAGATTCAATCCCTCATCTGAAAAAGGAGGCTCATCATGAAATGGATCACCCGTTCACATGTGCACGTCGATCGCGTCGCCTGTCCGTGGCTGATTACGCGTTTCGTCGATAACGAAGCGGAGTTTTTCTTTGTGCCGAAGAATCAGGTGGACAAGGTTGCGGCCGAAACAGGCGCCATCCCCTTCGACGCGCCCGGCGTCGAACTGGGGCATCACGCTGGCCGCTGCTCATTCGAGGCCATCATGGTCAAGTATGGATCTGGCAGAGCCGGGTCTGGTGCGGCTGGCAAAGATCGTCCACGCGGCTGATGTCGCCGCCGACATCGACACCGATCCGATCGCGCGCGGCCTGGAAGCGATTGCCTCGGGTTACAGTCTGCGTTATCCCGACGACGAGGAGAACCTGGCGCGCCAGTTCGAAGTCTACGACGCGTTGTATGCGTGGTGCCGCTGGCAGGCTGCGAAGGGCCGTGAGCCGTATCTCAGAGACAGCGCGATCACCGGGTGTCAGTGTTCGCGCTGCGTTGTCTGCTATAGCGAGCGGAGGAGCGATGCCACTCAAACACTCGGGTTACATTGATCTGCCGGCTCCACGTGCAGCCCGGCGGTTTTGATCACGCCGCGGTGCATCGCCGCACGGGGCGTTTGTACGTGGCGCACACCGCGAACGATGCCATTGATGTGATCGATTGTGCCGCCGATCGCTATCTGCATTCGATCCCCAATTTGACCGGCGTAGCGGGCGCATTCGTATCGGACGCGCACGATCTGATCTTCACTTCGAATCGCGGTGAAAATACGATCGGCATTTTCGCGCCTGACGATGAAGCGGGTGCTGCGAAAGTCCCGGTCAGGTCTACGCCGAACGGTCTGGCGTTCGATCCGCAGCGCGGCCTCTTGCTGGCCGCCAACGTAGGCGATCCGGCGTATTTCTCGTCTCATTCACCGTGTCCCTGGTGGATGTAATGCAGCAGCGAGACGATTGCCAGTGTTCCTGTACCTGGACGCACACGTTGGACAATCTTCGATGCGGTGAGCGATGCCTTCTACGTCAATATCGCCGATCCCGCGCAGATCGTGATTGTCGATGCGAAACAGCCGACGCACATTGCGCGGATGTTCACCCTACCGGCGTGCTGGCCCGCACGGACTCGATCTCGATGCAGGAGCAGCGTCGCTTGTTTTGTGCCGTGTGATGCGAAGCAGGCTCATCGCGCTCGATCCTTCAGCGGGTAGAGTATCGAGTGACAGCGATCTAAGCGGTGTGCCTGATGCGGTCTTCTTCAACGCGGCGCTGCGGCATCTCTACGTCGCGAGTGGCGATCCAGGCGTAATCGATGTATTTGAGACTGAATCGATGCGGCGCATTGAAGTCGTATCCACCGAAAAAGGCGCCCATACGCTCGGGTTTGATCCCGATCACCAGCAAGGTCTATGCGTTTCTGCCGCAGACCCATCGAGCCGCAGTCTATCTCGATCCCAGCTAGGGGAGGCTTTCACATGGACCAGCATGAGATATTCATAGACGGCGCTGCGCCAGGTCGCGCAGTTATGTGCCGTCGCGGCGATGACCGCCCCTAAGAGCGGCGGACAACTCTTTCTCAAAGGCGCCAAGCCGTTCATCGAAACCGTGATTGTCGAAGAGCGCGACATGCTCAACCGTCTGGCCGAATGGCTGCGCGCGCGCGGCACGAAATTAAAAGAACCGATCTGGTTTCGCGATGCCGACACAGCGGAGAAACTCGATCTGGTGCTGTTCATCGGCCTCGCGCAAATGGTATCCGCCGGTGTATGACTGCGGTGCGTGCGGCTATGCCACATGCGCTGAATTTCTGCGGCCGCACCTGACTGCATCGAACTGAAGCCGCGGACGACTGGGAATTTCCCGGCCCAATCTGCCAATCTCGCGCTGCATCGATCTGGGCATCGCCGTTGGCTCAGCCGCCAAGACGGCCAGCCTCAACAATATCGATGCGCGCTGCCAGACGCGCATCGCCGCCGCCGCGCGACATCTTGGGCATCATTCAAGCCGACCTCGCCGTAGCGCTCTCGATGAGCGTGAGCCACAAGAATATATTCTTCGATAAGAAAATGCCGGATGTGAATTTCGATTTAACAGCCACTCCGCTTGATTCGTCAGATCAGCATGTTCCTAATGCCCTCTCCCAGCGGATGGCCGTCTGCTGTTTGTCACCCGCATGGCGCGCCTGTTTGCCTATGGTTTTCTCGCGGTCGTGCTGGTCTTGTACCTGGCGCAGGCCGGGCTGAGCGAAGCCTCGATCGGCTTGCTGCTCACCCTCACGCTGATCGGCGACACGGTGATCTCGCTGTGGCTGACCACGCGGGCCGATCGGTTTGGCCGCCGCCGCACGTTGATCCTCGGCACGGTGTTGATGATCTTCGCCGCAGCGTTTTTTGCCAATACGCAGGAATTCATCCCGCTGCTCATCGCTGCCACGATCGGGGTGATCAGCCCCAGCGGCAACGAAGTGGGGCCGTTCTTGTCGGTGGAGCAGGCGGCGCTGTCGCAGATTGTGCCCGATCGCGAGCGCACGCACGTCTTTGCCTGGTACAACCTCGTGGGTTCGTTTGCCACGGCGTTCGGCGCGTTATGCGGCGGCGGACTGGCACAGCTGTTGCAGAACAGCGGCCTGACGCCGTTGAACAGCTATCGCGCCATTGTGATCGGTTACGGGCTGATGGGGCTGCTGCTGTTGTTGATGTTTGCGCGGTTGTCGCCGAAGGTGGAAGCACTCCCTTCCCCTGTCAAACCTGACGGGGGAAGGGCGGGAGGGGGCGTGCTCGGTCTGCATCGATCGCGCCGCGTAGTATTCAAACTCTCTGCGCTGTTCTCACTGGATGCGTTTGCGGGCGGCTTTGTGGTGTCGAGTTTTGTCGCATACTGGTTCAATGTCCGCTATGGCGCGGAACCGGGAGCACTGGGCGTGATCTTCTTCGCGGCCAACATCCTGGCGGGCATCTCGGCTCTGCTGGCGGCGCGCCTTGCCCGGCGGTTTGGCCTGATCAACACCATGGTCTTCACGCACATCCCCTCGAACGTCCTGCTGATCCTCGTGCCGTTGATGCCGACCTTGCCGTTGGCCGTGCTGGTGCTGCTGCTGCGCTTCAGCATCTCGCAGATGGATGTGCCCACGCGCCAATCGTACACGCTGGCCGTGGTCGATCCCGACGAGCGTTCGGCGGCGGCGGGCGTGGCGGGCGTGGCGCGCACCACCGGCGCGGCCATCTCGCCGTCGATCACCGGCGCGCTGCTGAGTTATCCCGCCTTGTTGAATGTGCCTTTTTACCTCGCGGGCGGCTTGAAGATCGTTTACGACTTGCTCCTGTATCATCGCTTCAGAACGCTTAGGCCGCCTGAAGAACGAGCAGATACTCGCGAGGTTAACGCGAGCGTTCCGAAGTAAGACCGCCTTGGTACGCGGTAAGCGAGACAGAGTTGATATTCTAACCAGTTTTTAATTGACTTTCGCCTCGGGCAGCTGTATTCTAAGCGCCGCTAAGGGTAGACTTCTACCTTCTCCAATTCACACGCGCATTGATTAATCGAATACGCGCCATCCAGCGCGACCGTGCGGCTCATCAATCCGGATGGCCAATAGTGATCTGCATTCCGGGAAAAGGTGCGGTGCATGTCATTCGCCGATGACAATCTCGCGGATGTACAAAATGTCACACTTGTGGTGCGGCTGGTCTTCGATCGTCAGGGCTGCCTCAGGCACGGCCAGATCATCGACATTGACGCCGAGCTCGTTGGTCAATTTGCAGACCAGGCCGGTTTGGTCCGAGCGTTGGCCGCGTGGTTCGACGCTCAAGGTTGTCGTGATCGTGTTTACGCTGAATAAGATTGATTAATGGAGTCGCAGCAATGCCAGTCACCCCTACTTACCCCGGAGTCTATGTCCAAGAAGTACCCGACAATGTGCACACCATAATACCCGTCCCCACAGCCACGACGGCGTTCATCGGTCGCGCCAAACGCGGGCCGGTCGACGATCCGGTGGTCTGCAACAGTTATGCGGACTTTGAACGGTTTTTTGGCGGCCTGTGGCTTCATGGCACGCTAGGCTTTGCCGTGCGCGACTTCTTCTTGAATGGCGGCAGCCAGGCTGTCATCGTCCGTCTCTATCATCCTGCAGCGCCTGAAGGGGCCGGAAGGGCGACGCTGGCCGTCGGCAACTTGACCCTCAAGGCCAGGTCGCCCGGTGCGTGGGGCAATGAGCTGGCTGCGCGGATTACGCTTCCCGATGCAAAGATCGCAAAACAGTTGGCTGATCGTTACAAAGTAGACCAGGGTGCCCTATTTAACCTGACCATTCGTGATAGGGCGACCGGCGCGACCGAATTCCTGCCTAATCTGACAGTCAGCCCCGGCGCGCGTCAGGTGGACCAGGTCATCGCGCACGAATCGCAACTGGTCGAGTATGATGGCGCGCCGCCCGAGGCGCCTCCCGCTGCCAGCCAGGATCCCGCTCAAGGAAGTCCGTGGGATGACGCAAAGTATTATTCCAAAGCGGCGCCCGGGTCAGGATCAGATGGCGGCGAATTGACATCGGACGATTTCATTGGCGACGAAGCGGCTAAGACAGGCATCTACGCCCTCGAACATGCCGACATTTTCAATCTGCTTTGCATTCCACCTTACCAGGACGCGAACGATTATGACGTGGATGTATCAGTGCTGCAGGCCGCCGCCGACTACTGCGAGAAGCGTCGCGCTATGTTGATTGTGGATCCACCACTGTCATGGAGCAGCAAGCAAGCCGCTATTGAGGGCTATCCAATCCAGGGGTTATCGCCGAGCGCGAATGCGGCCGTCTTTTTCCCGCGCGTCAACGAGCCGAACCCGCTGCGCGAAAACCGGGTGGAACCGTTCGTTCCTTCCGGCGCCGTGGCCGGCGTTATGGCGCGCACCGATCTGCAGCGCGGCGTGTGGAAAGCCGCCGCCGGGCTGGAAGCGAGCCTGCGCGGCGTGATCGCGCCAAGCATCCCGCTGACCGATGCCGAGAACGGCGAGCTCAATCCGTTGGGGATCAATTGCCTGCGCACACTGCCGGCGGCCGGGAATGTGGTCTGGGGAGCGCGCACGCTGGTGGGCGACGATCGATTCGCCTCGCAGTGGAAGTACGTGCCGGTTCGCCGCACGGCGCTCTTTATCGAGGAAAGTCTTTATCGCGGCACACAATGGGCCGTGTTTGAGCCTAACGACGAGCCGCTCTGGTCACAGCTGCGACTTAACATCGGCGTGTTCATGCACGACCTCTTCCGCCAGGGCGCCTTCCAGGGCCAATCGCCCCAGGAAGCCTATTTCGTCAAGTGCGATGCCACGACGACGACGCAGGCGGATCGCGACCGGGGCATCGTAAATGTCATCGTCGGCTTTGCGCCGCTCAGGCCGGCCGAGTTTGTGATTCTGTACATCCAGCAGATCGCGGGACAGTTGGAGGTTTAAGCCGATGTCAAAGAGCGGGCAGACGGTTATTAGCCGGTAAGGGAGGCTCGGCGTTAGTTCAGACCAGTCGCGGTGACAAATCACGCATTCAGTACAACAAATTCCACTTTGATTTGCGGGACGTCATGCCCGAATGCTGTAATCGGGCATCCAGTGCACTGATGGACATCGTTCACTATTGGGCAACTGGGTTCCCGCTTACAACGTGCGGGAATGACACCGCAGCATGATGCCGTGAAGCAATCTGGAACCCGCTCTGGAAGAATACAAACAAGAGTTTGTGCTGACGCGCCAGGTCCCGGCAGCACGACACACAAGGAGAAGCCATAATGGAATTCTACGGCAAATATCGCGGCAAAGTGATTGACAACCAGGATCCGCTGAAGCGTGGGCGACTGCGCGCCATCGTGCCTGCGATTTCGGATAACGTTCTCAGCTGGGCCGAGCCCTGCACGCCCTACGCCGGGCCCAGGCTCGGCTGGTATGTGATCCCGCCCGTCGGCGCCAACGTCTGGGTCGAATTCGAGGCCGGCAATGTTGACTATCCGATCTGGGCGGGCTGCTTTTGGGGCTTCGCTGAGAAAGATGGCCTACCGCCCGACGCTGCCGATCCGGAAATCAAGGTTTTTCAAACCGAAAAGATGAAACTGGTTCTGGACGACAAGGCCGTCAGGCTCACCGCGCTGGTCGAGACGGACCAGGGCCAGATGAGCCTGGTGATGGACAAGACTGGCATCGTCGTGACCGCCGACAGGTCACGATCACTGTCACGCCCGACAAGATCGAATTGAAAAAGGCAGCCGCGACAATCGAAGTGGCCGACTCCATTACACTGAAGAATGCGGCGGCCACGGCTGAACTGTCCCGGGCGGCGATCGATCTGAAGATCGGCGCGGCCAGCGTCAGCCTGTCACCCGCTACCGTGTCGATCAACAACGGCGCATTGGAGGTGATGTAAGGATGCCCGGCTTTCTGTTGCACATTGGCGCGATTGTCATGTGCGCGCACGGCGGCGTGGCGCAACCGACCGTCCCGAACCCGCGCGTCAAGGTCATGGGACAACCGATCGTCATGCAGCCCGCCCCGTATGTCGTAGCAGGCTGCGCGTTCCCGCCGCCCCCGGTAGCGAACGGCCCCTGCGTGACCGCGCAGTGGGTATTGGGAGCGCTGCGCGTCAAGGCGAATGGCCTGCCGGTGCTCTTGCAGGATAGCCAGGCCATTTGCGCGCCCACTGGCACGCCGCTTAACATCCTGATGACGCAAACGCGCGTGAAAGGCATGTGACTTGTGCAAGTGGGATACCCGTTCAAGGTGAGCGGCTCGAGTGGTCGCCACGGCTCAAATCCAATCGAAAGCTCCTGAAAGGTATTGTTGCTGTGCTTCATTAACTCGCAGATGGATGTGCCCGCGCGCTAATCACACATGATGGCTGCGGTCGATCCCGTCGGTGTATCGCAGCTTCCGATCGACGAGGCCGCCGGAAGAGCGGGTATAATCTATTCGTTCGCTCTGCTGGCGGCGAGACGAAATAAGAGGGAGCACGGCATGAAGATTCTGTGCGTGGACGTGGGAACTGGAACGCAGGACATTCTGCTCTATGACGGCGACAGGGAAATTGAGAACTGCCTGAAATTGGTGATGCCCTCGCCGACGCTGCGCGTGGCGCAGCGCGTGAAACAGGCCACGCGCGCCGGCGAAGCGATCGTCCTGACGGGCGTCATGATGGGCGGCGGGCCGTGTCACTGGGCGGTGCTCGATCACGTGCGCGCCGGTTACAGGGCCTATGCCACGCCCGAAGCGGCGCGCACGTTTGACGACGAGCTCGATAAAGTCGAGCGCATGGGCATTCGCGTGGTAAGCGGCGAAGAAGCGCGCCAGCTCGACGAAGAGGAAGAGCGCACCATCGTGCTGCGCGACTTCGACTATGCCCAGATTCGGCAGGCTTTTGCCGCCTTTGGCGTCGATCTCGATCCCGACGGGCTGGCGCTGGCCGTGTTCGATCACGGCAACGCGCCCGCCGGTTACTCCGATCGACAGTTCCGCTTCGATTACCTGGAGCAGCGCATCCGGGCGGAGAATCGCCTGGCGGCGTTTGCGCATCGGCGCGGCGACGTGCCCGATCATCTGACACGCTTGAAGGCGGTGGAGGCCAGCGCGGCGGACTTCGACGGCGAAGTGATGTTGATGGACACCGCGCCGGCCGCCGTGCTGGGCGCGCTGCTCGATCCGGCGGTCAGCGCGCACCGGCAAGCGATCGTGTGCAACGTGGGCAACTTCCACACGCTGGCGTTTCGCCTGGGGCCGGGCGGCATTGAGGGCGTCTTCGAGCATCACACCGGCGAGATCACGCGCGAGCAGCTCGACGGGTTCATCGCGAAGATGATGGCCGGCTCGCTGGAACATCGCGAAGTCTTCGATACGATGGGCCACGGGGCGCTGCTGTTCGATCGCGCGCCGGTTGCCGACCGGTTTTTGGCGGTGGTCGGCCCGCGCCGCTCGCTGCTGCGTGACTCCGCGCACCATCCCTACTTTTCCGTGCCGCTGGGCGATATGATGATCGCCGGGTGCTTTGGCCTGCTGCGCGCCTATGCCGATCGGTTCCCCGAACAGTCCTCCGAGATTCTCGCCTCGCTGCGCGGCTCGACCAAACCGGCGGTATGGGAGACAACGTAGGCCCTGCCTCGCATCGCCCCAATTTAGTGACTTTCGGATCGGGAGAGAGGTGAGGTTTTATCTTGCAGTGCGTCATGGGATGTGCTAGACTTTGGCTTGAACGTCCCACATCACCGGAGAGGCAAAACTATGGCACTGCAAGTTGGCGATGTTGCCCCCGATTTCGAACTCCCTGCGTCCGGCAACCGCACCGTCAAACTGAGCGATTTTCGCGGAAAGAAGAACGTGCTGCTGGCTTTCTATCCCTTTGCATTCAGCCCGGTGTGCAGTCTGCAGCTGCCCGGCCTGCAGCAAAGTCTGGGCGAATTCGAGAAGTTAAACACCGCCGTGCTGGGTATCAGCGTCGACAGCAAGCACAGCAGCGCAGCCTTTGCCGAGCATCTGCATCTGGACTTCCCGCTGGTGAGCGACTTCAACAAGGAGGCCACGGCGGCGTATGGTGTCCTGCGCGACGGCGGCTTCGCGGAACGCGCCTTGTTCGTGATTGATAAGGACGGCACGATCGTGTACGCGCATGTCAACGCCATCGGCGAAGTGCCGGACAGTGCGCCGGTGTTTGAAGTGCTGCACAAGCTGCAGTAAGTAACGGGGCTGTATCGCCTGAGGCGGAACAGCCTTTTTCTTTCACCCCTACCCCCACCCTCTATCGTCTGCCGACAGGAGAGGGAGACACCGCGAGGTCAATATGCTCACCGACATCGAGCGGATCATCTTCGTCGTGCTGTCGCTGTTTGCCCTGGGCGCCGCGGTTTTTGTGGCGCGCCGCATCTATCACATCATCCTGCGCGGGCAGGGCGCTGTGGGCACCGATCACTGGGAACGGCGCCTGCGGCGCGGCCTGGGCGTCTTTCTGACGCAGCGCACCGTATTGAAGCGGCGGCCGCTGGCGAGCGTCTTTCACACGCTGATCGCCTGGGGCTTCACGTTCTACTTGCTGGTCAATGTGGTCGATGCGGCGGTGGCCTGGTTTGCCGATCTCAAGGGGCTGTACTACAACCCGATCGGCTCTCTTTACCTCCTCCTGGCCGATCTCTTGACGATGGGTGTGCTGGTCGGCATGGTGGCGATGCTGGTGCGGCGCTTTACCAAGGGCCGGAAGATCTTCGCCTTCAATAAGAACGTGGTGCTGCATCCCAAAGCGTCGTTTGGCATCAAGCGCGACTCGACCATTGTGGGCCTGTTTATTCTGTTTCACGTCGGTTCGCGCTATCTGGCGACGAGCGTCGCCGTTGCGCTGGCGGGCGGCGATCCGTGGCAGCCCTTCGCGACTTTGGGCAGCAACCTGTGGGCGAGCATGCCGATCGGGACGTTGGCGGTCCTGGAGCACGTCTTCTTCTGGTGCGCCATCGGCTCGATCATGCTCTTTATCCCGTACTTCCTGATCTCCAAGCACCTCCACCTGCTGATGGGGCCGGTCAACTTCGCGCTGAAGCCGGTGCGCCGATCGATAGGCGAGCTCGACAAGATCGATTTCGAGGACGAGAGCCTCACGCAGTTCGGCGTGTCAAAGTTGGAGCATCTCAGCAGGCCGCAATTGCTGGATGCCTATGCCTGCATCATGTGCAATCGCTGCCAGGATGTGTGCCCCGCCAACCACACCGGCAAGGTGCTGTCGCCATCGGCGTTGGAGATCAACAAGCGCTATCAGATCAATCAAGAAGGCCGGGCTTTGGCCGCGGGACAGGAATCGTCCACGCCACTCGTCGAGTTCGCGATCAGCCCGGAAGCGGTGTGGGCCTGCACTTCGTGCGGCGCCTGCATCGAAGTGTGCCCGGTCGGCAATGAACCGATGCGCGACATCCTCGACATCCGCCGCAGCCTGGTGCTGATGGATAATCAATTCCCCACGCAGCTCCAGCAGGCTTTCAAGGGCATGGAGCGCACCGGCAACCCGTGGAGCATCGCACCTGAAGCGCGCCTCGAGTGGGCCACAGGCTTGAACGTCCCCACGATCGAGCAGAACCCGCAGCCGGATATCCTGTGGTGGGTGGGCTGCGCTCCGGCCACCGATGCGCGCGCGCAGAAAACCGCGCAGGCCTTTGCCAGAGTGCTCAATGCGGCGGGTGTCAACTTCGCGGTGCTGGGCAAGCTGGAGCGCTGCACGGGCGACTCGGCGCGGCGCGCGGGCAACGAAGCGCTGTTCTTTGAACTGGCGACGGGCAACGTCGAGATGTTGAACGAGGTCGTGAGGTCGGATCCGCGTCTGCCCCTATGCCCATCGTGACGACATGCCCGCACTGCCTGCACACGCTGAAGAACGAATATCCGGCGTTCGGCGGCAACTACGAGGTGATCCATCACACGCAATTGATCGAGGAACTCTATAAAGAGGGCAAACTCAAGGCCTACAACGCGGCGCGCGCCGATGTGACCTTCCACGATCCGTGCTACCTCGGGCGGCATAATCAGGTCTACGACGCGCCGCGCGAGGTGCTGCATCTGGCCGGGGCCTCGCTCACCGAGCTGCCGCGCCACCGCAATAATTCGTTCTGCTGCGGCGCGGGCGGCGCGCAGATGTGGAAGGAAGAGGAGCACGGCACAGCGCGCGTCAACGAGAATCGCTTTGCCGAAGCGCTGGCGACGGGCAAGAACACGCTGGCGGTGGGCTGCCCGTTCTGCCTCACCATGCTGACGGACGCGGCCAAGGCCGCCGGCAGCGAGATGCAGGTGAAGGATGTGGCGGAGGTCGTGGCGGAAAGTATTGCGTAGTGCGTAATACGTATTGCGTAACGAGTCCCGCCGGGCTGCTCGTCAGTGCGAAGCCTCCCGGTGGGACTCGTCGTTTTGTTTGACGCCGATACCTAAACGGGCTACACTTCATTATGCTTTTCTGGCGCGAGGTAGCGATACGGACCACTATTTCTCTGCAAATACATTGTAGTCTGACCACCAGGAGCCTCATGTCTTCTCAACTTGACCTCATCCCTCTCGGCAAAACCGATCTCCGCATCACCCCATTGGGCCTCGGCATCTGGCAGTGGGGTGATACGATGATGTGGGGCTACGGCAAAGGCTACGGCGAGGCCGATCTGAAGCCGATCTACGAGGCGACGCTGGCCGCCGGGATCAACTTCATCGACACGGCGGAGATGTACGGGCGCGGCCGCTCCGAGCGCGTGGTGGGCCAGTTCATGGCCGAAACACCTGCGGTGCGCGATCAGGTCGTGCTGGCGACCAAATTCGCGCCACTGCCGTGGCGGCTGACGCCGGGACGTTTGCTCCACGCGCTGCGTGAAAGTTTGAACCGAGTGAGCCTCTCGCAAGTAGACTTATATCAGATTCACTGGCCGTTCACACCCGTTGCGATCGAAACGTGGATGGAAGCCATGGCCAACGCCGTGGAAGCCGGACTGACGCGCGCCGTGGGTGTGTCCAACTTCAGCCCCAGCCAGACGATACGCGCGCATGCAGCTCTGGCAAGACGCGGCGTGCCGCTGGCGTCGAATCAGGTGGAGTATAGCCTGCTCGAACGGAAGCCGGAGACCAGCGGCCTGGTGAAAGTGTGTCGCGATCTCGATGTGACGATCATCGCCTACAGTCCGATCGCGAAGGGGATGCTCACCGGCAAATACACGCCCGCTAACATCCCGCCCGGCATGCGCCGCCGCCTGTATAACCGCGACTATTTGAGCAGGATTCAACCGCTGATCGATCTGCTGCGCGAGATCGGCCAGGCGCACGACGCCAAGTCGCCGGCACAAGTCTCGCTGAACTGGCTGATGTGCAAAGGCGCCGTGCCCATTCCCGGCGCGAAGAATCTGCGGCAGGCGCGGGAAAACTTCGGGGCCTTGGGCTGGCGGCTGACGGATGAGGAAGTGGCGCGGCTGGATGAGGCCAGCAAACGAATAATGAGAAATGAGTAACGAGTAACATGCGATTCAGGTTTTACTTGTTACTGGTTACTCGTTAGACCTTCAAAGGACCCTTAATGACCGATCTATCGCAAGTTCAAGTCGCAGCCCAAGCCATTCAGCAGAACATCGGGAAGGTCATCGTCGGCAAGTCGTCCGTCGTCGAATTGTTGACAGTGGCGCTGCTGACGCCGGGCCATGTGCTGATCGAAGATGTGCCCGGCCTGGCCAAGACCATGCTGGCCAAGTCGCTGGCTAAATCGTTGGGCTGTTCGTTTCAGCGCGTGCAGTTCACGCCTGATCTATTGCCCAGCGACATCACCGGCGTCAGCATCTTCAATCAGAAGACGCAGGAGTTTGACTATCGCGCCGGGCCGCTGATGTCGCAGATCATTCTGGCCGACGAGATCAATCGAGCGGGGCCGCGGACGCAGTCGGCTCTGCTGGAGGCGATGGAAGAACGGCAGGTGACGGTGGATGGCGTCACCCGATCGGTTCCGCAGCCCTTCCTCGTCATCGCCACGCAGAACCCGATTGAGTTGGAGGGCACGTTCCCGCTGCCGGAAGCGCAGTCTCGATCGCTTCCTGCTGCGCGTGGCGATCGGTTATCCGGAGGCTGAAGAAGAACGCGAAGTGCTGCGCCGCTTCCGCGAGGTTGATCCGTTGGAGGAACTGCGGCCCGTCGTCGCCGGTGATGAAGTGCTGGCGTTGAGCAAGACCTGCCGCCAGGTCTACATCAGCCCCGCCATCGAGACGTACGTTTTGGCGCTGGTGCGCGCCACCCGCAGCCATCCAGCCTTGTCCCTGGGCGCCAGTCCGCGTGGATCGCTGGCCCTGGCTCGCACGGCGCAAGTGCTGGCCGCCGTGCGCGGCCGCGCCTTCGTCATTCCCGATGACGTGCAGCAGCTTGCCGGTCCGGCGCTGACTCATCGCCTGATCTTGTCCAGCCAGTCACGCCTGCGCGGCAAAGGCGTGCCCGAGGTGCTGCAGGGCGTGGTCGAACAGGTGCCCGTGCCGGTGGAAGAGAGTTGGTCGGAACCGGCGCAGGACGCTTGAAGGTGAGCGATCGATCCTCATGACCAGCCGTTTCAGTCAGGTTGCCATCGTGGTGCTGCTGTTTATCGGCCTGCTGGCGCACAGCCCGCTGCTGCTGCTGGTGGATGTGTTGCTGCTGATCGTCTTCGGCTCCTCGTGGCTGTGGGGGCGCTACTGCTTGTCCAATGTCAGTTATGCGCGCCACTTCAGTTCGCAGCGCCTGTTTTGCGGCGAAGAAGCCGATCTGTGGATTGAGGTTGTCAATGCCAAGCTGCTGCCGCTGCCCTGGTTGAAGGCCGAAGATGAGTTTCCCAAGGAACTGCCGGTCCAGCAGGCCAAACTCGACTACTCCGCCAAAGATCAGCGCGTCCTGCTAGCCAACATCTTCAGCCTGCGCTGGTACGAACGAGTGCGGCGGCATTATCGGGTGCTGGCCGAGCGACGCGGCGTCTTTGACTTTGGACCGGCGGTGATTTCGTCAGGTGATTTGTTCGGCTTTCGCGAACGCTGGGGCGAGAACGACCAGTTGGATTCCGTGCTGGTCTATCCCAAGATCGTGTCGCTGGAGAAGCTGGGCTTGCTGGCGGCGCGCCCCTCAGGTGAGCATACGACGGCGCGGCGTGTGATCGAAGATCCTTTGCGTCTGGCCACGGTGCGCGACTATCAGGCCGGTGATAGTATTCGCTACGTGCACTGGAAAGCCACGGCGCGGCGCGGCTCATTGCAGACGAAAGTCTTCGATCCCGGCGCGACGCAGACGCTGATTGTGGCTCTGAATACGCAGACGCTTGAGTCGCCTTATGCGGGCATCCTGGCGGACGTGTTCGAAACGGCGGCGGTAGTGGCAGCCTCGGTCGCGCAGGCGGGCTGCACCGCGCGCCGCGCGGTGGGACTCTATACGAATGGCGGGGTGCGCGATTCTCATCGCTGGGCCACGGTCCCGGCCTCGCGGCGCGGCGATCAACAGGTGCGCATCCTGGAGTCGCTGGCGCGCCTGACGTACCTGACGCTCATTCCCTTTGAGCGGCTTCTGCGCGAGGAAGCGCCACGCTTTCCCTTCGGCGCAACCATCGTCGTCATCTCGGCGATCATGAACGAGCCGATTGATGCGGCGCTGCTCGATCTCCGAACCGCCGGACATCCGATCGCGCTGGTGATGATCGGCCAGTCGCCGGAGGCTGAATTGCCGGCGGTGCCGACGTATTTCGTGACACAGAACTGGACTGAGATGGAACGAATGGAGTTGTGATCGCGGACTGCGCCGATCGGGCGGGCCGCGTGCCTGCTGGAATAGAGTTGCTGTGAATTCTGAAGACCGTTCGTCGCAATCGAATAGCGGGCAGACAACCGGCGCCGGACCACGGCGAGAGCAGCTGGGTACGCTCCTGCTGGCGGTGCTGATGGCCGTCATCGGCGTGGCGTGGCTGGAGCCGTGGATGATGTGGGCCACGCGCAACGCCGATCCGGCGCGCCTGGAACCGCTGCTGCCGCCCCTGCTCATGGTGGCGATCGTATTGATTAGCGCGGCGATCACGCGCCGGGCCGCCACTCACAGCAACCTGTGGAAAGAGATGGCCGGGCGCGTGGTGTTGGCGGCCTTCGCGGCGCTTGTCATCGTGCAGGTCATCGTGTTTGGCGTGCGCTCCCCCCTCGATTCCCTGACGGCCTTCATTAGATGGAACGATTTTGCTTCCGCAGAAGTGATCGTCCTGATCTTTACGGGCGTGCTGTGGCTGCGCGGTATCCTGATTGGCCGCGCCGACGTCATGCGCGAAGACCTGGAAAGCATGTTTTACACGGGCATCGTGGCGCTGGTCGTGCTGCTCTTGTTTGACGCGGCCCGCCCCGTCGTGCCGTTTGCGCACGTGTTGTGGTCGGCGCTGATCTTCTTTGTGGCCAGCCTTTTGGCCCTGGCCCTGGTCGGCCCCGAGCATGCGCACTTCTGGCAGCGTGAGACCAGCGCCGTTCGCCTGATCCTCAGCCGTTACTGGCTGATGACGATTTCGCTCGTCATCGGGCTGATCGTGCTGGTAGGCTTGTTGTTTGCCGGGTCGGCGCAGGAGGAAGTTTACGGGCTGCTGCGTAAAGTGGTGCTGGTCGTGATCACCGCGCTCACCCACGTGATTCAAGTTGTCCTCTCCATCGTGTTGCAGATCATCGTATGGCTGCTCACGCCGCTGATCCCGCTGTTTGAGCGGCTGGGCCTGATGGTGGGCGACGTGCTCGACAAGATCCGCGTGCCCGAGGGTTTCGGCGCCGCCGACACGTCCACACCAGCCGCGCAGGCGGCGATGAATTCAGAGGTGATTGCCGGATTCGCGCGCGGCCTGGCCATCATGGCCCTGCTGATGATTCTGCTGCTATTCTTTCTCCTGGTCTTGATTCGCCTGGGTTTCATTCCGCTGCGCCGCAACAATGAGACGCACGAAAGCATCGCTTCGCGCCAATTGATTCTTGATCAGCTGCGCGGCCTGTTTGCGCGCCGCCGGGATCGCACGGAATCTCACTCGCCTTACCTTGCTTTGTCGGGGGATGATCCTCGCACCGTTGTGCGCCGTGCCTATCAGTCTCTGCTGGAGTGGGCTGCGCCTGTCACGGGCGGACGCCAGCCCGGCCAGACGCCGGCCCGCTACGCCGATCGCCTGATTGCAGCTGCGCCGTCGCAGCGTCAGCCGATCGAAACGTTGACCGCGCTTTACCTCCGCGCGCGCTACAGTGCGATTGCGCCAACGGCCGAAGAAGCTCGTCAGGCGCAAGATTCCCTCGCTCGTCTGCCAGAGACACCTGTGATACAATCGTCGCCAACTGAGCAGTGACCCTGATAGGTACACGAGTTACATGAAACAATCCCCCTCTGCTGGCGGGATTGGCGCGAACATCCAGGCCGCGTACAATATCAGGCGCTGTGCTCAAGGTGATTGTATCCAATGGATGATAATCCGCTTCTGCTTGTGATCGCCGGGCTGGCAGTGTTGGCTCTCTTGCTGGTGGTCGTGGTGGCGGTGGCGCGCCGCGGCCGTCGTCGGCAGAAGACAACCGCAGACGCGCCCGCATCGTCCATGGCGACCACTGCGCCTGTTGCTCCTCCGGCCGAGCCCGTCCCGGCTGCCTCGCTAACCTCGTTGATTGGCCAGGCCAAAGTTGCCATGCCGCCTGCGGCAGAGCAAAAGGCTGCCTCGCAGCGCCAGATCGCCTCTGCTGAGTCGTCGACAAGAACTGCGCCGAATGCGCCGCCCACCCGTTTGGTCAAGCCCGGTTCCACGGGTGACAAGATCCGCATCTTGATTGTGGATGACAACCAGGAAACGCGCGAGCATGTCAGCCGTCTGATCGCGTTTGAGCCGGATATGGAAGTCGTGGGACAGGCCTACAACGGCATCTCGGGTTTGGAACTGGCGCATGAGTACCAGCCGCACGTCGTGCTGATGGATATCAACATGCCGGATATGGACGGCATCACCGCCACGCGTGAGATGACCATGCAAGTGCCGTACTGCCAGGTCGTCATCATTTCTGTGCAGTTCGAGCAGGATTATATGCGCTCGGCCATGCTGGCCGGGGCGCGCGACTATCAGACCAAGCCGTTCAGCGCCGACGAGTTGGTGAACTGCATTCGGCGTGTATACCAGGCGGCGCTGCCCGTCTATAAGAAAATTGAAGAAGCCAGTCGCCCGGCAGGCGCCGCAGCAGCTTCGCCGTCGGAAGTGGCCGTTGTCGAACGGGCGGCCTCCGGCCTGCGCGTACCGCTGTTTCTGGCCTATAGTCCGCGCGGCGGCACGGGTGTCTCCGCCGTTGCCATCAACCTGGCAGCTGCGCTTGATCAGATCCAGCATGGGGTGGCACTGATCGATGCCAATCTCCAATTTGGCGATCTGCCGGTGCATCTCAATATGCGGCCCGCCAAATCGCTGGCCGACCTCACCACGAGCAGTCGCCCCGATGCGGAGACCTTGCCCGATTTGTTGCTGGCGCATTCGTCCGGCATCAACTTGTTATTCGCGCCGCCCAAACCGGAAGTCGCCGAGCTGATCACCGGCAGCATGCTGGTGCAGGCTGCGCGCCGGCTGCGCGACCGATCTAGCGCCGTGGTGATCGATACAGCCAGCTACCTGACCGATCACAACCTGGCGTTGATCGATATCGTCAACCTGGTGGTGCTCGTCATCACCCCGGAACTTGCCTCGGTGAAGAATGCGCGCGTTTTCTGTGACATGGCTCCGCATCTGGGGCTGCCGCGGGAGCGCCTGGTATTGGTCATCAATCGGGCCAACATGTCCGGCAGCATCCCGGTCGCGCAGGTGGAGAAAGTGCTGGGCCTGCCGCGCGTGTTTAGTGTCCCTGACGATCCCAAATTGCGCTACTCCGCAGTGAAGGGCGTCACCATCTTTCAGCTCGACGCGAGCGCGCCGTCCGCTCTGGCCATTGGCGCACTGGCACACAGCTTGTGGGATTTGATCAACGCGCCGAAAACAGCCCCTGAGGATGCGGCGGCTGCCAGGGGCAGATAACCTGCGGCAGCGCCTAACTGGGCCTGAAGACGAAAGACGCGCAGCGGCTGCGTAGTGCACACCGTGATGACATTACGCAGTTTTTGTTGTGATACACTTAAAGAGCGGCGACTCACGTCTTACTAGTTGGCGGGGGATTCATGTTGAATGCAGTGCGCGCCGGGCTGCGCGCAGCCTGGCAGCCGGCCATGTATCACGGTCACGGGAAGAGCAGGAATTTCTTTGAAGGCTGGTATTTCAAATTTGTCGACGCGTCGGAGCAGCATGTTCAGGCGGTGATCCCCGGCGTGTTTCTGGGCAAGGATCGCTCGACCTCGCATGCGTTTATCCAGGTGCTCGACGGGTTGAGCGGCCGCTCGACGTATCACCGTTATCCGCTCGATCAATTTGCGGCTTCTGATCGGGAGTTTGACGTGCGCGTGGGGCCGAATCATTTTCGAGTTGACGGTTTTTCGATCGATATTGCCGATCCCGATCGGACGCTGCGCGGCAGTTTAAAGTTCGACGACGTCACGCCCTGGCCGGTAACGGTCTTCTCGCCCGGCATCATGGGGCCGTACGCCTTTGTGCCGTTCATGGAGTGCTATCACGGCGTGCTGGGCTTTGATCATGCGGTGCGCGGCTCATTGAGTATGAATGGCGAGAGGGTGGACTTCAGCGGCGGGCGCGGCTACATCGAGAAGGATTGGGGGCAGGCCTTTCCGCAGGCCTGGATTTGGGGACAGTCCAATCACTTTGAGCAGCCGGGCACATCGATCACGATCTCAGTCGCCACCATTCCCTGGCTGGGCAGCTCGTTTCGGGGGTTCATTCTGGGAATGTGGCATAATCGGCAGTTGTACCGGTTCACCCAGTACAATACTTCGAAGATCACCAGCCTGCGTTTAATGGACACGCAGGTGGTCTTGCAGGTTGTCAACCGGACGCACGGGCTTGAGATTGCTGCCGCTCGCAGCGAAGGCGGCCTGCTGCATGCGCCCTATCGCAGTGACATGCTGCAGCGCGTGACCGAAAGCTTAACGGCCACGATCGCCGTGAGGCTGATCGAGTTGAAAAGTGGGCGTGTGATGTTTGAGGGGATAGGCCGGCATGCCGGGCTGGAAATCAACGGCGAGATTCAGCAGATTGTGGATTGAGGTCTGCTTTTAATAGTCGGTTGGAGTCGAGGCTTGAGCCGGGCCTATGACGGGCGATCAACCCGGCTCAAGCCTCGAGTCCGAAGTTCACGAAGGAATCATTATGGGCGAAACAATTCTGAGTTTTCTGCTGGGCATCGGCCTCAGTGCGGCAGTAGGTTTTCGGGTCTTCGTGCCGATGCTCATAGTCAGCCTGGCTTCCATGGCAGGCTGGATCACGCTGTCGCCCGGCTTTCAATGGATGGGCACGCCGGTAGCGGCGCTGGTGTTTGCCGTGGCGACTTTGGTCGAGGTGCTGAGTTTTCTAGTCCCGTGGGTGAGCAATGCGCTGGACAGTATCGCCACACCGGCGGCCGCGATCGCGGGCGCCCTGATAATGGCCGCGGTATTGACAGATATGCACCCGGTGGCGCGCTGGGTGCTGGCGATTGTCGCCGGCGGCGGTGTGGCCCTGACCGTGCAGGGCGCGACGGTGGTCACGCGCGCGGTGGCCGCTGGGTCAACCGGTGGAGTAGCAAATCCGATCGTGGCGATACTGGAAGCTATCAGCGCGCTCGTCGTGACGATCACGACGATCGTCATTCCGCTGATCATGGGCATTCTGGTGTTGCTGGTGGTGCTGTTGCTGCTGCGCATCGTCATTCCCAAGTTCCGCGCTATTCGAGCCGGGCGCAGGGCTGATAGTAAAACGTAGCTATTCCGTATCAGGTAACCCTGCATCCGGCGCCTGGCCCGCGCCGGATGTGATTCCCACAACCGATAACCCTGGGGAGGAACCGATGGTGATGACTGCCGTCGAATCTGCGACTGCGTCCCTGGCAGGTCTGCCTGCCGATCTGCTGCTGGACATGTACACCGCGATGCTGCGCGCCCGCCGACTGGACGAGCGCTGCTGGATTTTGCACCGGCAGGGCAAGATCGCCTTTCACATTTCTGGCATGGGACATGAGGCCGCGCAGGTCGCCATCGCGTATGCTATGCGGCGCGGCGAAGACCACTTCTTGCCGTATTATCGCGATATGGCGATGGTGCTGGCCTGTGGCATGACACCGCTTGATGTAATGCTGGGCGTCTTCGGCAAGCAGGGCGATCCCAGTTCCGGCGGGCGGCAGATGCCGGAGCATTATGCGCACAAAGCGAAGAACATCTACAGCGTCTCCAGTCCCGTGGCGACGCAAGTGCCGCAAGCCGCCGGTGTGGCACTGGCCGAAAAACTGCGTGGCGGCGATCGGGTCGCCGTGACGTGCCTCGGCGAAGGCTCCACCAATCAGGGCGATTTCCATGAAGCCCTCACCTGGGCGGGTGTCCACCGACTTCCCCTCATTGTCGTCGTCGAGAATAACGAATACGCCATTTCCGTGCCGATGGAACAGCAAATGGCAATTTCGCGCGTGTCCGATCGGGCGTTGGCTTACGGCGTGCGCGGCATCACCGTCGATGGCCTCGATCCGCTTGCGACGCATCACGCCGCGCGCGAAGCGATCGACCTCGCGCGCTCGGGCGCTGGCGCGACGCTGCTGGAGGTGCGCGTGGTGCGCATGACGCCGCACTCGTCGGACGACGACGACTCCACGTACCGATCGAAAGAAGACAAGGCTGCGCTGAAGATCAATGATCCGCTGCCCAGATTTCGCGGGCGCTTGATGGATGCGGGCATTCTGTCGCAGCAGCATGATCGCGAATTGGACGAGCAGATCGTCGATGAAGTGAATCACGCGCAGCAAACGGCCGAGGCCGCGCCGTATCCGAATGTGGCCTGGGCGGCGGGGCCGGTGTACGCGCCATGATGAGTGATGAGTGACGAGTGAAGAGAGCGCTTATCACTTTTCACTCGTCACTCATCAGCGACAATGAGCACTTGTTCGCCAGGGGAGACAGCCGCGATGGCAGAGAAGACATTGATCGAAGGCATCCGCGAGGCGCTGGATGAAGAACTCGCCCGCGATGACAGCGTGTTCATTACCGGCGAAGACGTCGGCCCGCGCGGCGGAGTGTTTCGCGCCACGCTGGGCCTGTTTGCCAGGTACGGCCCCACGCGCGTGATCGACTCGCCGCTGGCGGAACTGTCGATCGTGGCGGTGGGCATTGGCGCGGCCATGAACGGCCTGCGCCCTATCTGCGAGATTCAGTTCGCCGATTTCATTCAGCCTGCTTACAACCAGATCGTCAACGAAGCGGCGCGCATGTACTATCGCACCGGCGGCATGTTCACGGTGCCGCTGGTGATTCGCACCCCTTACGGCGGCGGCATCGGCGGGGGGCTGTACCACTCGCAATCAATCGAGGCGACTTTCGCGCACGTGCCAGGCTTGAAGGTGGTTATTCCCTCCACGCCGTACGATGCGAAGGGCCTGCTCAAGAGCGCCGTGCGCGATAACAACCCCGTCCTGTTTCTCGAGCCGAAGAAGGGCTATCGCCTGATCAAGGGTGAAGTGCCCGACGGGGACTACACGGTACCGATCGGACAGGCCCAGGTCACGCGTGAAGGATCGGATATCAGCGTGTACGCCTACGGCATGATGCACTATTACTGCCAGCAGGCGGCGGAAGAAGTGGCGCAGGACGGCATCGACGTGGAACTGATCGATCTGCGCACCCTGAATCCACTCGATAAAGACACCGTGCTCAACTCGTTCAAGAAGACGGGCAAGGCCCTGATCGTGTATGAAGACAATCGGTTTTTGGGCTACGGCGCGGAAATTGCCGCGATTCTGGCGGACGAAGGCTTTAACGATATGGATGCGCCGATTATGCGCGTAGCCGGTCCCGACGTGCCGGGCGTGCCGTACAGCCATCCGCTGCAAGAGTGGTTCATGCCGAGTCCGGGCAAGATCGCCGCAGCCATGCGTAAGTTGGCGAGATACTAACGAGTAACGAGTACTGCGTAACAAATAACCGGTTTACTCGTTACTTGTTACGCATTACGCGTTTCGCTGGAGAGACATCATGGGCACGCCAGTCATCATGCCCCAACTTGGGGAAAGTGTGGTCGAAGGAAAGATCAGCCGCTGGTTGAAGCAGATCGGCGATCCGGTGAAGTTGTATGAGCCGCTATTGGAAGTTGAGACCGATAAAGTCACCACGGAAGTCACCGCGGCGGGTGAAGGCACGCTGCTCAAGTTATACGCAAATGAAGGCGATGTGGTCAAAGCCGGAGCGTTGATCGCGTTCATTGGCGCGGAGAGTGAGGCTGAACCTCACCCGCACGCTGGCGCGCAGCCTGCCCCTGACTCCTCGCTGCGCTCGGACCGCTTCGCCAGCGAGAAGGAAGAAGCGCAGCGCGGCAATGGTTCGAGCGCGCGCATCTCGCCGGTTGTGGCGCGCATCGCCGCCGAGCACAACGTCGATGTGTCGCTGATTCACGGCACAGGCGAGAGCGGCCGTGTCACCAAGAAAGACATTCTGGCGTATGTCGAGCAAACCGGGCAAGGCGGGCTCCCACGCCCGCCAGCTGACGGCATGCCCCGCCGGGAGGCTGCGCCCGGAGCCGCCGCTGCCAGCACTTCTGCCGCGAAGCTCGAGGCCTGGGAACAACCCGGTCTGGGCGAACTCTTCCGCCCAACCGAGGAACTCTTTGGAAAGGCAGCGCCGGCCTCAGCCAGCCCGATCGCTCCGCCGGCAGCTGCCACGGCGCTGCCCGACGAGGTGCTGCCGCTGAACAGCATGCGCAAGGCCATTGCCGATCACATGGTCATGTCCAGGCGCACCAGCCCGCACGTGACTACCGTGTTCGAAGTCGATCTATCGAAAGTGGTGGCGCACCGCCAGGCCAACAAGGCCGCATTTGAGCGCAGCGGCGTAAATTTGACTTTTACGCCCTATTTTGCGCTGGCGACCATTGCCGCGCTGACGAAATACCCATTGGCCAACTCGTCGTGGAGTGAAACCGGCATCGTGCTGCATCGCGCGGTGAATCTGGGCATCGCCGTGTCGTTGGGTGCTGAGGGGCTGATCGTGCCGGTGATCAAGGCTGCGGACTCGCTCAATCTGTTGGGCCTGGCGCGCACCGTTAACGATCTCACTGATCGGGCGCGGCGCCAGCAGCTCAAGCCCGACGAAGTGCAGGGCGGCACATTCACCATCACCAATCACGGCGCCAGCGGCAGCCTGTTTGCCACACCCATCATCAATCAGCCGCAATGTGGTATCCTTGGCGTTGGGATGATTCAAAAGCGTGTCGTCGTCGTGACGCAGAACGATGTCGACGCGATCGCCATCCGCCCGATGGTCTATCTGGGCCTCACGTTTGATCATCGCATTCTGGATGGCAGCAGCGCCGACAACTTTGTGGCGGCCATCAAGCAGATGCTGGAAAGTTGGACGTAGGTATTTCTTGCCAGCGCGCAGTATAATTGAGCAGGAGGTGCAAGATGAAATCGATGACCGTTCAAGAACTCATTCAGTTCGAGATCGCCCAGGCTGCCTGAGAAACTGGCGCGCGAAGCGTTGGATTTCATCATGTATCTGCGCGAGCGCCAGTCGGAAGAAGATTTTTTGAGAGAACAAATTGAAATAGCACGAGTCTACCGGCGCGCTCACCCTGATGAGGTCATGACAGTGACGGCGGAGGAGTGGGAGGCGGCCACGGCGCCGACCGAATAGTGGCGTATCAGTTGCGCTATGACCGGCATTTTTTGCGCTTGATGGCTGCGCTGCCGGGTGACATACGAGCGGTTGCGCGGCAAGTGATCAAGGATTTGACACGCGACCCTCGTCCCACCAATGCTAAAGAACTTGATGACTATCCAGATCATTGGCGTATGTGGTTGCTGCGAAACCATCGACTGATCTGGCATGTGCTTGAGAATGAACAAGTTATTGACTTGATATACGTTGGGCCAAAACCGCCAGACTTATATGAGCAGATTGGACTAGGCAAACGATTGCGCGAGGCGGAGGAAGCGCCTGCGTATGACACTGAACTTGACCGTGATGAGACTGTGAACACAGAGCAAATCAGATTCCGCGCCTGCCCCGGCGGTGAATTGACAGGAGACCTGATGACGACATACGATGTGACCGTGATCGGCGGCGGGCCGGGCGGCTATGTGGCCGCCATTCGCGCCGCGCAGTTGGGACTGAAGACCGCGATCGTGGAGAAGGAGCACCTGGGCGGCGTGTGCTTGAACTGGGGCTGCATTCCCAGCAAAGCCCTGCTGCGCAATGCCGAGATAGCCAATCTATTGACACGTGGCAAAGAGTTTGGCTTCTCGTTCGAGAATCTGAAACTTGACTATGCCGTGGCGCACAAGCGCAGCCGCGAGGTGTCCGTGGGTCGCGTGAAGGGCGTCCAGTTCTTGATGAAGAAGAACAAGATCGATGTGTATCAAGGCCTCGGCAAATTAAAGGACGCCACGCACATCGAGATCACGGCGGTGGACAACCTGCCGATGGTGGCTGGCACAACTTTCACGGGCGTGATCGAGTCGAAGCACATCGTCATCGCCACGGGCGCGCGGCCGCGCAGCATTCCGGGCGTCGAGGTCGATGGGCAGGCGATCATCACTTATCGTCATGCGCTGGAAATGACACAAGCGCCCAAATCGATTGTGATCATCGGGGCCGGGCCGATCGGGCTGGAGTTCGGCTACGTGTTCCGATCGTATGGCGCGGAAGTGACGATCATCGAAATGCTGCCCAATGCCGCGCCGCTGGAAGATGAAGAAGTCAGCAAGGAACTGGAGCGGCAGCTCAAGAAGCTGGGCATCAAGTTGCTGACCAATACCAAGGTCGAATCGCTGGCGAAGGCCGGCGAGGGCGTGGAAGTGAAAGCCGGCGGGCAGACCTTCCAGGCCGACAAAGCGCTGATCGCGATCGGGTTTGCGCCGAATACGGAAGGCATTGGGCTGGAAGCGGCGGGCGTGAAGACGGAACGCGGCGCGATCGGGGTGGATAACCATTATCGCACGAACGTGCCCAACATCTATGCCATCGGCGATGTGAACGCGAAGTTGATGCTGGCGCATGTCGGATCGGCGATGGGCATCGTCGCGGCGGAAACCATCGCCGGCGTCGAGACGGTCGAATTGGACATCGAAGGCATGCCGCGCTGCACCTATTGCCATCCACAGATCGCGTCGCTGGGCATCACCGAGAAGCAAGCCAAAGAACGCGGACTGGAATATAAAATCGGCCGGTTCAACTTCCTGCCCAACGGTAAAGCGCAGGGGTTGGGCGAGGCGTATGGCTTTGTTAAGATCATTGCCGATGCGAAGTACGGCGAGATTCTGGGCGTGCATATGATCGGCCCGGAAGTGACCGAGCTGCTGCCCGAGTGGGTGCTGGCGCGCAATTACGAACTCACGCCGCACGAAGTCGGCCGAACGGTTCACGCGCACCCCACGTTGAGCGAAGCGCTGATGGAGGCGGCCGAGGCCGTGGCAGGGCACTCGATTCACCAGTAGACGACGGACAATAGACGATAGACCACGGACGGCAGACCACGGTTCAGGTGTGATGGTTTGCCGTTTCGTTTTTCATAGGGAGGATGATCATGGCCTACAAGTTTGAAAAACTGGAAGTATGGCAGATGGCGGTTGAATATATCGATATGATCTACAAGATTGCTGAACTGCTGCCTAAAAATGAAGAGTATAATCTACATCGCTACCACGGGTTCGGGGTAGCGGCGCAACTGACCCACCACATAACGGGTGGTGTACGTGCGGGAGCGCGTGGCCGAACGCACGACGATAGACGTGATGCGCTGATGGCCAAGATGGGTCCACCATTGACACAGGGGACGGTCGTTGACAATCCGGTTGGACTTGGTGGCACAGATCCAGTGCCAGCCGTGTGATTGAATGAAGTGTTCGAGATGCCGACCATCGTACCAACTGTCGAACAGCACATAGACCCGACAGGCGGTCGGCAAGTGCGGCGCAATTTTGTCCAGCATCGCCTCGGCTAACTCGACCAAACTGTGATAGGTCAAGCGCGGTTGGTTGGTTTCCCGCCGCGCGCGATTGAGACGGTGCACTTGTTTGCGGCTGAGATACAAACGCCAGGCCAGGGTGAACTGGACGGAGCCGAGTTGCAAATGGAGGGTCACATAGCGCGAGGCGTTGGTGTAGTGCTTCTTCTGGCGACGTTGCTCGACATGATTAGTAGCCAAATTATTCGTGCGGCTACGTCGATTGCGCTCAATATCGCGGAGGGATCGACCGGGCAAAGTGATGCTGCGCAGAACCGCTTCCTGGGCATGGCGCTGCGATCGTTAATCGAAACTGTTGCTTGCCTGCATTTGATCAAGCGGCGCAACTATGTATCTGCTGAAATGGTGCAAGAGGTCTATGCCTTCAGCGAAAAACTCTCTATGAAGTTGCAGGCGTTCCGAAACGCCTTGAAATAACTATGGTCTATCGTCTGTGGTCTAATATGGAACTCCGACTTTACAACACCCTGACACGCACAAAAGAAGTTTTCCGCCCGATCGAGCCGGGCCGGGTGCGGCTGTACACCTGCGGGCCGACGGTGTACCGCTTCATCCATATCGGCAATCTGCGCTCGTTCATGCTGGCCGACTGGGTGCGGCGCGCGCTGATCCATTTCGGCTACGAAGTGAAGCACGTCAAGAACATCACCGACGTGGGGCATATGCGGCAGGAACTGCTCGATCGCGGCGAGGACAAGCTGATCGCCGCCGCGCGCCAGGAAGGCAAGACCCCGCTGGAGATTGCGGCCTTCTACACGCAGGCGTTTAGGGAGGATGAGGCCAGGGTCAACATTCTGCCGGCGCACGTTTTCCCGCGCGCCACCGATCATGTGCCCGAGATGATCGCCATTACGCGGCGGCTGCTCGAAAAACGCCTGGCGTACAACGTCGCGGGCACGATCTACTTTGATGTGTCGGCGTTTCCGAATTACGGGCGCCTGTCGCGCAACGAGTTGGAGGGTTTGCTCGGCGGCGTGCGCGGCGACGTAGCGGCGGACAAACAAGCGGCCGAAGATTTTGCGCTGTGGAAGGCAGCGGAGCCGGGCCGCGTCATGAAATGGGACAGCCCGTGGGGCGCGGGTTTCCCCGGCTGGCACATCGAGTGCAGCGCGATGTCGATCAAGCATTTGGGCGAGCAGATCGACATTCACACGGGCGGCGTCGATCTGGTCTTCCCGCACCATGAAGATGAAATCGCCCAGAGCGAAGGCTATACCGGCAAGCCGTTCGTCAATTATTGGGTGCACGGCCAGCACCTGCTGGTCGACGGACTGAAGATGGCAAAGTCTACGCGCAACGATTATCGCCTGGCCGATCTCATGGCGCGCGGCTTCGATCCAATTGCGTTGCGCTATTTATATGCCACCGCTCATTACCGCACGCGCTTGAACTTCACTTTCGACGCTTTGCGCGGCGCGCAGCGGGGTCTGGGCCGCCTGCGCGAGCGATTGCTGGAGGTCGATCGCTTGGGTGGAGAACGCGATGAATGGGCTGAGGCCGAACATGTCAGCAACTTTGACGCGGCGCTGGCCGATGATGTGAATCTCCCCGTGGCGCTGGCTGCGGTGTGGGCCATGCTGCGCTCGAATCTATCGCCCGCCAGCAAAAAGCGTTTGCTGCTGGAATTTGATGAAGTGCTGGGCTGTGGTTTGTCGGACTGGCTGGCCGCCCATCGCGAAGTGCCGCACGGCCTCCTGACTCGCTTTGCGTCGCGCAACCTGATCCGCAAGAACGGCGTGTATGGCTCTAGCGATATGATGCGTGGATCCATCGAGGTGGAGGGCTTCCGTATTCATGACACGCCAGACGGTTCACAGGTTCATGCTCGGGGTGCGGCTGATCCAATCACCCGCCCGCAGGTTGTTACGAATGTGCGTGAAGTCCAGTCGCTGCTGCATGCGCCGGATGCCTGCGAATTCTCGATCAACCTGCTGGCGTGGGACGACGCCGACGAGATCGAGCGCGCCGTGAAGAGCGTCGTGGCGCATCAGGGTGAGCGCTCGATCGAGATTGTGCTGATCGACAACGGCTCCAGCGATGGCACCGCCGAGGTTGTGGACCGCCTGGCGCGCGAACATCCCGAGGTGCATCCCCTGTGGATCGACCATTGGGTGGGTGAGGGGGCCGGCCGGAACGCGGGCTTGCTCCACAGTCGGGGCCGCATCGTCGTTGTGCTGGGCAACCACATTGAGGTGACGGGCGACATCTTTACGCCGATCGAGCAGGCCCTGCGTGATCCGGAAGTAGGGCTGGTCGGCGGGTGGGGTGTCCGATCGGGCGATCTGCGCGACTTTGAATCGTCATCCGGTCCGGAGGTCGATGCCGTGGAAGCCTACCTGCTGGCCTTCCGGCGCGAAGAGATCGAGCGGGTGGGGTTGTTCGACGAGAAGTTCCGCTTCTATCGCCACCTCGATCTGGAATATAGCCTGCGCTTTCAGCGATCGCGGCATGCGGAACATCGTCGTGCCGGAGATTCGCGCCAACACGCGCGAACACGAACATCGCCTGTGGTATCACACTCCGCCCGACGAGCGCGAGCGCAAGAGCAAGCGCAACTTCTATCGCTTCCTGCGCCGCTGGGGCGATCGGCGCGATCTGCTGTTACAGCCGGCGCTCGCTCATTATCACGACGATGAGTGACCCCCATTTGAAATGCGCCGTTTCCCGCAGGGCGCAGGTTGCCGGAAGCATTGCCGAATTAGCGGTGATGGCGTAGAATTTGATTGAAGTCATTCGGATTGGAGATGGATTTTGGATAACGTCATTTCTGTGGAAGAGATTCAACCTGTGGAGAAACCCAGGCGCCGGCCGGAATGGCTGAAGGTCCGCGCCCCCCAGGGGGAGAATTACGCTGAGCTCAAGCGCTTGATGCGCGTCAAGACGCTGCACACGGTGTGTGAAGAAGCGTTGTGCCCCAACATCGGCGAATGCTGGGGGCGCGGCACGGCGACATTCTTGATGATGGGCGATGTGTGCACGCGGTCGTGCGCGTTCTGCGACATCAAGACGGGCCGCCCCGCGCCGATGGATTGGGACGAGCCGAATCGGGTGGCACAGGCGATCAAGGCGATGAACCTGCGCCATGCAGTCATCACGTCCGTCAATCGTGATGAGCGCAAAGACGGCGGCGCACCGATCTTTGCGCTGGTGATCCAGCGCATCCGCGAAGCGCAGCCGGGCTGCACCATCGAGGTGCTGATCCCTGATTTCAAGGGCAATCTCGACGCGCTGCGGATGGTCACGGATGCCGCGCCGGAGATCCTCAATCACAACGTCGAGACGGTGCCGCGCCTGTTTAAGCAGGTCCAGCCGCAGGACAATTACGAGTGGGCGATGGCCACCCTGGGCAATGCCAAGCGCTTGAGTCCCGCGCAAGTTACCAAGAGCGGCATCATGCTGGGCCTGGGCGAGACGAAGGGCGAAGTCATCGCCGTGATGCGCGATCTGGCCGATCGGAAGGTGGACATCCTGACGCTGGGGCAGTATCTGCAGCCGAGCAAGCAGCACCTGCCGATCGATCGCTATGTGCCGTTGGAGGAGTTCGCGGAGTTGAAACAAATTGGACTTGAGTTGGGCTTTCGCTGGGTCGAGAGCGGCCCCTTGGTGCGATCCTCGTACAATGCCGATCGGCAGGCGCGGGCGCTGGCGTCGAGTGTCGTCGGGTAACTCAGCGGCATCCACACACCGCTTCAACCTGAGGCGGTTTTTTGTATGCAGGAGGCATCATGAAGAAATTACGTTGGGGTCTGTTGAGCACGGCGCGGATCAATCGGGCGGTGATTCCGCCGATCCGCAGCTCCTTGCGATCCGAGTTGAAAGCGGTCGCCAGCCGGGACGTCGTGAAGGCCAAGGAATACGCCAGGGAGTGGCACATTCCGCACGCCTATGGCTCGTACGAAGATCTGCTGGCTGACGCAACCATCGACGTCATCTACAATCCGCTGCCCAATCACCTGCATGCCGAATGGTCGATTCGCGCGGCGGAAGCCGGCAAGCACGTGTTGTGCGAAAAGCCATTGGCGCTGTCGGTGGAAGAAGTCGATCGGATGATGGCCGCCGCCCGGCATAACAACGTCGTCATCACCGAAGCGTTCATGTACAAACATCATCCGCAGACGCTGAAGACGCTGGAATTGTCCCGGCAGGGGGCGATTGGCGACTTGTTGCTGATCAAGGGCGCGTTCACGTTTAACCTTGATCGTCCGGATGATGTCCGCTGGATACCGGAGTGGGGCGGTGGATCGATCTGGGACGTGGGCTGTTACCCGATCAGTTTTGCGCGCCTCGTGGCAAATGCCGAGCCGGCGGAAGTGTTTGGCTGGCAAGTCACCGGCTCGACGGGTGTGGACGTCGTGTTCAGCGGACAAATGCGGTTCGCCAGCGGCCTGCTGGCACAGTTTGACTGCGGCTTCCGCGCGCCATTCCGTTCCGCGATTGAGATCGTCGGGACGGAAGGCTCGATCGAGTTGGAGAGCCCCTTTAAGCCGTTGGGCGATGCGTGGATCAAGGTCAACCGGGGCGACAGCGCGGAGCTGATCCGCGTGCCGCACTCCGACCTGTATCTGGGCGAAATTGAAGATATGGAGCAGGCCGTGTTTGACGGCCATTCGCCGCGTATTTCGCTGGAGAACAGCCGCGCGAATGTCGCCATAATCCTGGCGCTGTTGGACTCGGCACGTACCGGGCAGGTCGTGCGGTTGTAGCGACCTCGGCAACCAAAACGCGAGTCCCGGACGACTCAGCCGGGACTCGCTTCACGATGCTGCTTACGCACGACGAACGTGGCGACTATACGTTGCTGTAGATGTTGGAGAAGATATTGCCGATGGCCGGGCCGAGCAAGGCCAAAATGACGATCACGACGATGGCCACCAAAACAAGAATCAACGCATACTCCACCAACCCCTGACCTTCTTCACGCGGCAGATACAACATGGCACTCACCTCCTTTCTAAGTTGGATTCGCTGGGAAGAAAGCCGCCTGCCCGCTAGGGCAGAGGCTTAACCTGCTGCACATCCAAAATCAACATGTTCTCCATGCACGACTTGTGCGTCTGGTACGGAATCAGATCCGATACGGGTTGATCTTTATAGTAAACCTGAATAAATCCTTCGATCTTCTTCGGCACCACGTCGAACTGCGCCATCCATCCGGACTCGCCGATCAGCTGATTCGATCCGGCCGCTGCTCCTCCGATATCACTCGGTCCGGTGATGCGCACGCCCAATGAAGGCAGCACCAGCGGCGCGCCTTTGCGATCGTAGAAGCGTCCGGCCACGCCTGCCCACCGGCAGCCTTCACCGTTGAAGGTGTTAGGCAGGTAAGTGGTGTTGACCAGCAAGAACTGATACGGGCTCGGCGTGCCGGTCGGGCGCAGCGTCCAGGACGGAGCGATGTGGCCTGCGGCCAGCGGCGTGGGACTGGGCCGCACGGTGGGCGTGGGCGTCGTCAGGCGATTGGCCGCGTCATACTTCTTCTGCGCATTTGCCTGCTCTTCCGATGTTTTCGCCAGGCGCACGGCCTCGGCGAAGCGATCGCGGGCCGAAAACGGATCGCTCTTGGAAAGGAACGTATCACCCGTAGTCATGTACGCTTCAAATAGCCAGCGGCGCATTTGACCGCCAAAGTACTCGGGCTGCTGCTGATACACCGGGACCAGGATGCGAATGGTATCATCCCAATTCTTGGCTTGATAAGCCGCGGCGCCGTTCAGGAAGGCCTGGCTGAGGCGGCGCGCTTGATCAGCCTGCGCATCGAGCGGTCGGGCACTGAGCGCCTTTTCATACAAAGTTCCGGCGGACTCAATATCCCCGATTGTGCTGGCTTGCTGCACGCGCTGCTCGGCCATCTGAAAATAATCACTGTACAGGTAGCCGGCGATTTCCTGCGGTTTGAAGTTGCGATCGAGCGAGCGAATCTGCTCAAAAGCCTGCACCGCGTCCAGCCATTTTTTGGCTGCCTGCACCTGCAGCGCGGCCTGATATTGCTGCTCCAAATCTTGCGTGGCCTTGATCTGGGCCAGCAGGCTGCCGGCATCGCGATAGTTCGGGTCGATCGCGGCAATCTTTTCCAGGATCTGCTGAGCCTGTGCTTGATCACCGGCGTTCAGCGCTGCAGTCGCTTGCGCGTATAAGCTGCCGACTGTGGCGAGCTGCTGCGTCCGGGCCAGCCCTGCCTTCGCGACGGGATCGTCAGGAACTTCTGCCAGCAGCGTCTGATAGGTGCCGATCGCTTCGGCGTATGAGCCCGATGCAACCTGAATCTCCGCAGCGCGCCGCAGTTGATCGAGGCGTGCCAGGCGGGCATTCTCGGCTTGCACGGGCACCACCCAGGTTTGATAAGCCAGGACGATTCCGCCAGCGAGCAGCAGCAGAATAACCAGCACGCCCAGCCAGCTCAGACGCCGCACCCAGGCGCTCTGGCCAGCCGGCCGGCGGGAAATGCTGGTGGGAGCCGAGGTCCGCAGACTGCGCTGTTTCCAGAAATTGCTTGACGCGCGGATCGTCAGGATAGCTGGCCTGCAGCTGCGTAAAGCAGGCAGCGGCTTCTGCCCATTCTCCGAGCCCAAAATGCTTGAGACCTTCTTGATACAGCGGATCGTTTTCCATGTTGTGATTATCCTGTGACGCTAAAACCCGCCAAACGTTTCCATAATGAGCGGGATAGCCGGCCCGAGCAAGACGGCGAGCATGGCCGGGAAAATCAAGAACACCAGCGGAAACAACATCTTAATGGAAGCTTGATGCGCCAGTTCTTCCGCGCGCTGACGGCGCAGCGTGCGGAGCTGATCGGCTTGCACGCGCAGTACTTTGCTGATGCCGACGCCCAGGAGGTCGGCCTGAATAATCGCGGAGATCAGATTGGACATCTCGTACACCCCAATGCGGCGCGAAGCGGCCGTCAGCGCCTCGTGGCGCGTGCGTCCAAACGCGATCTCCGCCAGAATGCGGCTGAACTCGTCCGTCAATGCATTGTGCCATTGCTCGCTCACACGGCGCAGCGCCTGATCGAAACCCTGCCCGGCCTCGGTGCACACCACGATCATGTCCAGGGCGTCAGGCAGGGCGCGCACAATTTCCTGCTGGCGCGACCGGATGACGGAGGAAAGCCACAGCTCGGGCAGATAGAAACCGAGAATGCCAAAGATGATTGAGAAGAGCACGCCCAGCGCGGGGGCCTGATGCAGGACCATCACGAACAGCGCAAAACCTGCCAGCGCGAGCAGCAGCGCGGCGATGAACTTGACGCCCAGGAAGTTGAGCACGGTCAGGCCAAACGGGCGTCCCGCTGTTTCCAGCCGGCGCGCCTGCGTTTCGACATTGCGGCTGGGCGTCAGGCCTCCCAGGCGATTCAGGAGACTGCGCAGCGTTGGCGCCAGCACGCGTTCCCCAAAGCCCGGCTCAGCCGTACGCGCCGCAGACGAGTTCTGCAAGATCGAATTAGGGTTATCTTCCAGATAACGGCCTAGCTGATCATCCACGCCGGCGGTGGTATGCGTGGCACGGCGCCCGACCCAGAAGAGGAAAACGCTTAAGGCAACGACAACGCCCAACAAGACGGTGTAAGACATAGTCCCCTCACACCTCCAGAGCCACGATGCGGCGGATGATCAAGAAGCCCACCAACATCATGAGCGCCGCGCCGATGGGAATGCACATCGTCGGACCCGGCATGAACAGGCGCGATTCATAGGCAGGATTGAGCGCCATGAGGCAAAAGAAAACAACAATCGGCAGGATCGCCAGGACATAGCCGGCCATCCGCTGCTGCGAAGTCAGCGCGCGGAGTTCGCCTTTGATCCGCACACGCTCGCGAATCGTTTCGCTCACGGTGTCCAGGATTTCGGCCAGGTTGCCGCCGGTTTCGGCTTGAATGCGCATCGCCGTGACCACCAGGCGCAGGTCCTCACTCTCCACTCGATTGAGCAGATCTTCCAGCGCCAACATCGTCGATTGCCCCAGTTTCACATCGCGTACTACCGTCCCGAATTCGTGCCCGGCGGGCGCCGGAATCTCCTGTGCCACAAAGGCGAGCGCCTGCAACAGCCCGTAGCCGGCGCGCATGGAACCAGACAGCTGCATCAGCACGTTGGGCAGCTGATTGTTGAACGCGCGCAGCCGTTTCGTCATGCGATTGCGCAGAATCATGTACGGGATCAAAGCGCCAATCAGGCCAACCAAAACGGTCGGTAACACACTGCGGGAGATGAAGTACCCTAACGCGGACATGGCGCTGATGCTCAACAGCCAGATCAACAAATACTCGACGACTGTAAATTGCAGATCGGCGCTGCGCAGCATATGTGCCAGCCGATTGCCAAGGGATACCGATCGCAGGATTTTGTCGATGCCCTGCGCCATTTCGCCGGCCGAAGACACCATGCCGCCGCCCGTGCGGCGCGGCGTCCCCCCTGCACCCAGGGCGGGGCGATCGCTGAGATAGTCTTCCAGCCGATCGGCTTCTGAAGTGTCGACCGCGCGCGCCAGGCCGATGAAGAACATCAGCACCGCCGCGCCGACCAGAGCGGCCACGACCAGTAGCATTTGCATAAAGAGACTCCCCTCTACGAGCCAGCCGCTGTCCCCGGCTTCAGCCGCATTTGAAACAGGCTGCTGCTGCGTGACGGGTTCGAACTGTTTGCCGCCTCATCGCCGCTCAGCAGCGATGAGGCGGTGGCCGGGCTGGCGTCCAGCTGTCGCGCCAGCTTCAAGATCGATTTTGAGATCGGGTGGTTGCGATCGCGCCCCACGATGGGCTGACCCTGGTTGAGTGCCAGCGCCATAACCGCCGGATCGCTGGGCACGGCGGCGCTGGCGGCCCAACTCAAATGGCGCTCGATATCGTCCAACGCGATGTCGTCTTTGCGATAGTTGCTGACCAGCAGCATGATCTTGTCGTCCGGGTAATCCATCTTGCGCGCCAGTTCCAGAAAGCGCTTCGTGGCGCGCAGCGACGCCACCGAGGCGGTGGTGACCAGCAGCACGCGCTGCGCAATATCCAGCAGGTTCAACGTCGACTCGCCGAGATCGGCCGGCGCGTCGACAATCACGTAGCCTGTCTGCACGGACGCCAGCGATTTGATGACGTGGGCCAGGCGCCCTTCATCGGCCTCGAGCGCCGGATCGAAGTAAGGCGGGGCCAGCAGCACCCGTATGCCGCTGGCATGCTCGGTGAGCACGCTTTCGATCAACGGTTGCTCCAGCTCGTTGACGTAGGCCAGCAGATCGGCCACCGATTTGCGAGCCATCAAATTGACAGCAATATCCACATCGCCGAAACGCAGATCCCCATCGACCAGCGTGACGGGCTTGCGGGTCTCCTGGTAGAGCGCGATCGCCAGGTTGGCGGCGATCGAGGTGCGGCCGACGCCGCCTTTCGGGCTGAAGAGCACGACGATCTCGGCCGATTGCTCGCGGGACTGAGCGGCGGTGCTGCTCGCGACCAGCTGCCGCTGCTGCATGAGAATCGTATACGTCTGCCACAGGCTTTCGGTCAGCTGCTGGTGCGTGAACGGTTTCAACAGAAAGCCGCGCGCGCCGGCGAACAGGGCCTGCTGCACAAACGGCATCTCGCCGGGTGTCACGACCAGGATCACAGCCGGACTCAGCGGCAGGGAGGCGATGGCTTGCAGCCGATCGATTTGTTTGGCGTCCGGCACCGCGCTGTCCAGCAGGACAACGTCAACCCGGCGCTGAACAATCATCGACATGGCGCGGTCCAGTGTGGGCACAGCGCCCGCCAATACGACGTTGCTTTCAGAGCGCAAAGTGGCGATCAGCCAGTCGGATACCGGATCGTGTCCGGTCACCAATAACACATGGATCATCTGATTCTCTGTCATAAGCCGTCAATCTCCCTATCCTATGGCAATAATTCGGGCGCCTTGATGCCGAACTTGTCGGCGATGTAATTGATCGTTTCCGGCACGAGGTCAAAAATGGTGGTCAATTTGGCTGGGCGCAAGCCAATGCTCACATTGGCGCCCGCGTCGACGAAGTACTTCAGCGTGACGGCGTCCTGTGGATCGAGCGCCACGATCAGGCCCAGAATCGTGGCCGGTTGGTCTTCCTTGCCGGACGCCTCTTGCAAGGTCTTGACGACCGACACGTTCTGCAAAGTCACCAGCGTGACCTGTCCGCCTTTGCCTTCACTCGAGCTGACCACGGGCAGCGAGGCCAGAATATCCACCCGATCGCCGGTGCTGACTTCGCCGGACTTGCTCAAGAGATCAGCCGCCGGCAGCACCACGCCGATCTTGTCGGGGGCAGCAGCGCGGCGAGCTTGCTGGTCGTCGTGATCGTCCCGCCGGCGCCCGACGAGATGGACGCGAGATTCTGGGCCAGCAAGGGCTGTCCCGCCTCAATCGGCTGCAGGGTGAATTTACCGGCGGCATCTTCCAGGCGGAACACTGCGCCGCTGGGCACTTCACCCAATAGCAGATTCTTGGTCTCCAGCTGTTCCGGCAGCAGCACCTGCCGCGCGTCGATGCGCTCGCGCGCCACGATCACGGGCTGCGTGGCCGGCAGCACAGGCTCGGCTTGCGGCACCGCTTGCTGCAGCGCCACCACGGCAATCACTCCGGCGACGACGGCCAACAGCAGTCCCGCCAAATACCAGATCCATCCTTTACGAAATTTCATAAGACCCTCAATAAGGCGGCAGGAATGAAAATCCCTGGGGTAAGTACTGCAGGGCGTGATCTCAACACCACTAACATATCATGAATCAAGACATTTGAGGTGACCAATTGCATTACAGTCCCATTACAGTTGACCATGCCCCGCTGAGTCAGTTCCACGGCACCAAGCGAGGCTGCAGACCATAGGTAATCTCCGATAAGTCTTGATACAGGGGGCTAATCGCATAACCCCATACAGTGTTGGGGTTGTTAATGTTGGGCGTGAAGCCGCTGATACGAAAAATGGCATAGCCCTGGAAGACGACGAAATTGGTCGGAATTGAAGTACTTCCAGGTACTGGTTCGATGGTCAGCGGTATATCAATCGAATGTGCTCCCATCCCAGTGCACGAACCATAACCTTTCGGCTGGACGGTGAAGCGCAAGAGGTACGACCCGATTGGCGCACTCGCCAGAGCATCCAGCGAGTAATTGTTCGGTGGGTTCTTGTCCGTATTGGTCTTGATGTCTATGCTTGTAGTCTGATTCCCTGCCGGGAAAAAAGTGGTCCAGGGCAGCGAAGTAGTACCGTTCGGCGTCCAGACATTTGCGGTTACATCCGCGTTGCAATTCAAGCCTGAGCCGAAGCCAAGGGTGGTCAGATTGAGGGTGGGCTTGACAGACTGTTCCTTGCTGGATGGTGATAATCCCAGGCCCTGAGCTGGGCGCTGTGCCTGAGCGCACCGTGTAATAATTGGCGGGAAGCGGCACAGGTGACCCGAATCCAAAATTGCTTGACGTGCCCTTGTCCAGGCCAAGGCTGGAAACGGCGACGAGGTTCAGGCCGCTGACGCAGCTGGGCACTGTGTCGGTGGGATCGGTCGTCCAGATGAATAGCGTTCCCGTCCAACCCGATGCCTGGGTAACATTGTTTGCCGCATACGAATAAACATACGAGTTCGAAGTCAAGGTAGTCGTCGGATTACTGCCGACCTTGATAGCCATTTGTATACCGGCACCACACGAGCCAGGAGAAGTTGGCGTAGCCTCACTGAGACTTGAAGTTCAGATTAAAGTTCAGTGGAGTGCTCCAATTGGCCGAACCAGACTTGGCAATCTTCACGTTATAGGCCACTGCAGTGATGTCCGGATCAATTGGACGAGTCGCGGCGGCGATGCCAGTCGCCCGATTGGGGCGTCAAATTAACCGAAAAGCCTGGGGTGTCCCACACATTTCCGTCGTAGACGATCACTGCTACCGTATCGCCCACCCGGTAGCCGGCGTCTACCACCGAATGCGCTTCAAAGCTGGCAGACGCACCATCCAGGATAGCCATCTGCTCGCCGGGAAGGAAGTAAGGACCGGGGTAACCTGGTAGATATACTTCTGCGCAATGTCCTTATCCGTATTCGGATTCCCGGTTGCACCGTTGTAGTATTCTGGACTTCCAGATGCAACGTCGCGGACGTCCAGCATCACGAAATTGTTGTAGCTGTTTTTCCCGGTATTGGGTAGCGCGCCCTGTCCAAGTATTTCCACTGCTGGTCCGGGATTTGCGTCGGAAGCAGTATAATCTGCCCCTCCGGCGCAAGCTGGCGCATCGGGATTGCCGCACGGTACTGGCACCTGGGCTGGGCCATAGCGTCCGGGTGTCCACGTCACGGTGATCGAATCGCTTGAATAGGCTGGCGCTCCCTGTCTCGCTACATAGTCAACCTTTGTGCCGCTAATTCCGTCCCAACGCCGGACGGCAATCGGCATCAGGCCGCCGCCGGCCCGCGAATCGCAGCGAGCCTGCGCCACCATGATTGAATCGCTGCGTCCCAGGAATTGCGTCAGCACCGTAGGCACGCGGCGCGCCAAAGCGACGCGTACTTCTGCCGTTGAGACCTCAATGCCTTTGAGCAAGCCTATGCCTGCGCCTTCATTGGTTGTCGGCGGGTTTGAACCGGCAAACTCGGCCCAGGGATGCAGGTGCGCCTCAATGGCGTTCTCAGCAGCCGCCAGGGGTGTTGTCGATGTGTCGTTGCTCGCAATCACGCGGCAGGCCGCCAGCGTGGCCGAATCCGCCACGTTCTGCAGATCGCGGCGCACGCTGTACGTCATGGCGCCATCGATCGCCAGCGCAGCGAATGCCAGGAAAGCGAAGAAGAGTAACAGCGCCACCAGCGCAGCAGCCTGCCCGGATTCGGATTCTGAAGATGATGAGTTTTGCGCCTGTGTGTCCATCATTGGATCTCCATCATCACATTACTCCGCATGACAAACGGCTGCGGAAACATGGGCAGGGCATACCGCGACGATCGGCATGGTGTAGCTGTACGTGAGGCTGACGCTCAGGCGATCGCCCGGACGCGGGTCAGTAGGTCGCCGGCGGTGTTGTCCGGCTTCAACAGCGAGATCGCGGCCACATCGGTATTCACGTTGAAACTCGCGCCGCTGGCTGGGCAGAAAGCCCAGCGCCGACACGTCATCGCTCGGAGTGACAGTTCCCTTGTCATCATAGATCGCTTTGCGCACGGTATGCCTGCAATGTCAGGCCATTGATCGGATGGGTCGCCCAATAAACCGATCCGGCACGCGCCCCCTCGCGGACGGCATTGCTCACTTGAATGTGAGCGTAGAACATGAACCCGCTGATCATGATGCCGAACAGAATGAGCAACAAAATGGGCAGGAGCAGCGCGATCTCGACTGCCGATTGGCCGCGCTGTGATCGGTCGCGGCGAGTCTGTGGCACCGATCGGATATCATGTTGCTTCAAGTGAGCGAAGATTGCCTTTGTCATGGCTGCGGCGCCGCTCCTCCCGGTTCGATGCGCATCGTAGATTCCGAGGTCAATGTGACCACACCCGTTCCCACCAGGCCAAAGAGCAGGCGACGCGGGCACGCCAATCCTAAATGTCAAGGTGTCCATTTCACGGTACGGATTGCCAACGGCAGCCGTCGCAGGGGACTATACTGACAATCCTCGCATCGCGCACTGAGAAAACGCAACCAACGGCCCCAATGGCGCTTGAGCTTCCTGAACGCACATAAGTCTTCCGCGCCGCATCGATTGCTGCCACTGTTCCTGGCGCTGAAGTCTGGTAAATCGATCCAGCGCGCGCGCCCTCACGCGCCGCGTTGGTCACGTTGGCCAGCGTGAACAGCGTCAACGCGCCGTCGACCAATACAAAGGTGAACGGCAGGATGATGAACATCAGCACCAGCGCAAATTCCACCAGCGCCTGTCCGCGTTGGGATTGGGTTTCAGTGAGGGTGGTTGAGGTTTGCATTTGTTTGGTTTGCAGGCTGTTTGTTTTGTGCGTATTACGCAATCTGCCAGGTCACTTTGACCTGGCAGATTAAAGCCATTTTACCGATTAACACGCAATAACAGGTTGGGGCTTTGGCAATTATCACGACCTCATTACCATGAAATACCAAGGTTGGTCATTAGTTATACCGTCTATTATTGCCGAAAAATGACGATGAGTTGGTATGAATAACGTCCAAATATGGTTGGAAAAAACCGCGATATTGCAGCTCCCCCAGACCATTTTTGATGATTCGCGTTTGGCTTTATGACTTATTCCGGAACATCAAGTGCGCCTGAGAATGAGAATTTTTGAGAATCATTGTGAAAAGTGTATCGATTCGCAAAGATGCACGGTATAATAGGTGCACGGCTCGGAAAAGAGTAGGGAACCGATCGTGCGCATACAGGACGAAGGTCAACTCATTCAACGCGCGCGGCAGGGCGACCTGGCGGCGGTGAGTGAGCTGTACAACTTGCACGTCCATCGCATTTACCAGTACGTGCGTTATCGTACGGGCGACGATCAAACGGCCGAGGACATCACGGCCGAGGTCTTTCTGCGCGCGATCGAGAGCCTGGGCAGCTACAACGACCAGGGCGCGCCCTTTATCGCCTGGTTGTACCGGATCGCGCAGGCGCGCATCATCGACTTCTGGCGCAGCTCGAAACGCCGCCAGACTGCGCCGCTGGACGATCCACTGTTGCAGGATGGCCTGGTCGTGACGGATGAGGATATCGACGTCGATTTCTTGCAGCACCGATCCTTGCGGTCGGCCCTGCAGCAGCTGACGGACGATCAGCAGAATGTCATTATCCTGAAATTCATGCAGGGCCTGGACAATACCGAGATCGCACACGTGCTGGGAAAGACCGAGGGCGCGATTAAGGCCTTGCAGCGGCGCGCGCTGGAGACTCTGGCGCGGCTGTTGGACCAATAGCGGGCGGGGTGCAGGTGCGCCCGCCTGCAAAACGGCCTGGCCCTACGGGCATTGATCGCCGTAGCATTTGCTGCTGATGATCGCGCCCGCGGCGTTGCGCAGAATCGCCTTGTCGCCGGCGTTGTTCCAGATCGCATCGGTGGACCACAGAAGTGTTTGCGGTGGATCATTTACAGCGCCAGTATAGCTTTCGATGCGCACAGCTGCACCGGGGGCCAGCCCAAAGCCGATCGGGAAGTTGAAGGTCTGCGGTCCAACGACGCTTTCGAGATACCAGTCGCTCATGTCTTGTGGCGCAGTGCCCTGATTTTGCAGGATGATATACTCGGGTGTCGTGCTGCTGCTCCACAAGGTGATCTGCACATCAGCGCGCGGAACTTCCGTGGCAGCCGGCAGGGCGGGCGGTTGATTTCCTCGAGCAGCCAGGAAAGCCATTACGGCTGCTGCCGCTGCGACGACGACAATGCCAATGACGGCCAGGCGACCCAGCCTTGACGACGGGCTGGCGCCGGTGGAATGCGCTGGGGAGGGGGCAGGGCAACGGTCCCCAGCGACTCCATCCGGGATGGGCTGGCGCGCCATGTGGAGCGCCGTCCGCATGTCACTGGCTGAAGCAAAACGCCTGGCGCGTTCCATCTCCATGGCGCGCAGGATGACGCGCTCGACTTCCGGCGAGACGCGATCATTGGCGGCATGCGGCGCGCGGAATGCTTCCGGTTCGGAGGTGCGCCGCGTGACCGAGACGGGCGCCTGGCCGGTCAGCAAGTGATAGAGCGTCGCTCCTAACGAATAAATGTCGGATCGTTCATCGGTGTGGGAGGCTGGATCATACTGCTCGGGCGGAGAATATTCCGGCGTGCCGACACCGTGAATCATGGCTGTGGTGCGCGGGTTGTCCGGATCATACGGCTTCGCCAGGCCAAAATCGACCAGGAAGATGCGGCCGTCGGGCGTGCGGCGGATATTGGCCGGTTTGATATCGCGGTGGATGAGATGGTGGGCGTGAATGTACTCCAACGCCGACAAGAGTTGATCGGCCCACTCGAGCACTTGAGATTCTTCGAGCCCGTTCGAATTGACCACCACTAACTCCTGCAGCGTCTGGCCTTCGATATAATCCATCACGAGGTACTGCAGGTTGTCCTCGGCGAAATAGTCGGTTACGCGCGGCAGGTTGGGATGATGCAAAGAGGCCAGAATCTGCGCCTCACGCCGAAACTGAGCCTGAATGCGTGGCGCCGCCACTTGTCCCGTGAGGGGATTGGCCAGCAGCTGCTTGATGGCTACGTAGCGTTCGAGCACCGGATCGCGGGCGTAATAGACCGTTCCCATGCCGCCCGTCCCGAGCAGCCGGAGCACACGGTACCGGTTGTTGAGAATATGTCCTGCCGTTAATTCCATCATGCTGGAAAGCCGTTTGAGACCCCGCTGTCGAGTATATCATACGCGCCGCAATCGACAGCGAGAGACGCAGCGCGGGCGAAAACAAAAACCCGATCGGCGTGTGTGCCGATCGGGTCGGGTGGTCTGCCGTCCCGCTAGTCGGAATCAGCCGTGCGCAGGTGTGGATTGTCCTTCTGCGCCTGCTCGATGAGGCCCTGCGTGATGTGCGCTGGCACTTCGTCGTAGTGATCAAACTCCATGCTGAAGACGCCGCGCCCCTGCGTCAGGGAGCGGAGATCGGCCGCGTACTTCTGCATTTCTGCCAGCGGCACAAAGGCGATGACGATGCTCTTGCCCGCCGATTGATCCATGCCCTGCACGCGGGCGCGCCTGGTGTTCAGGTCACCCAGCACGTCGCCCATGTTGTTTTCGGGCACGACCACGGTCGCTTTCACGATCGGCTCTAACAACACCGGGCCTGCGCCGTGCAGCGCCTTCTTGAACGCTTCACGGCCGGCCACTTCAAACGCGATCGGCTTGGAGTCCACCGGGTGTTCCTTGCCGTCGGTAATGGCGACCTTCACATCCACCACCGGATAACCGGCAATCGCGCCGCCTTCCATGACGCTCTTGATACCTTTTTCGATGCTGGCCTGGTAAGACGACGAGACCGCGCCGCCGAACACTTCCCAGGCAAATTCGTAACCCTTGCTCTTGTTGGGGTCCACGCGCATGTGCACTTCGCCGAACTGGCCCGCGCCGCCGGTTTGCTTCTTGTGGCGGTGCATCGCCTGATTCGTCTTGGTGATGGTTTCGCGATACGGCACTTTGCGCTGCGAGGTGAGCCAGCTCGACGCCGAACTTGCTCTTGGCGCGGCGCACGGCCACGTCGATATGGCTGTCGCCCAGGCCCTCCAGCACCGTCTGTTTGGTGCTGGGATCGTTGAACCAGTGCAGGGTGGGGTCTTCCTCGGCGAGCCGGGTCAGGGTGGGCCCCATCTTGGCCGAGTCAGCGGCGGTCTTCGGCTCGATCGCCACGGAGGTCACTGCCGCCGGATAGCCGGGAGGCGCAAAGGTGATGACGTGCGCCTTGTCGCACAACGTGTCGCCCGTGAGCGTCATGTTGAGCTTGGTGACGACGCCGATGTCACCCGCTTTGATGGCTGACGTCGAGATCTGTTCTTTGCCGCGCATCACGTACAGCTGCCCCAGCCGCTCTTCCACATTCCGGTTGGCATTGAACACGCGCGAATCCGCGGTGATCGTGCCGCCAAACACGCGGAAATAAGTCTGCTTGCCCACGAACGGATCGGCGGTGGTCTTGAAGACGAGCGCGCCCAGCGTGCTGGAATCTGCACCGATTTTCTCGTCGGCGCCGGCTGCCGTCTTGGCGAGTTCGGGCTCGACATCGGCGGGCGAAGGCACAAAGGCGACGATGGTTTCCAGCAGCGCGCCGACGCCCAGATTGCCCGTACCAGACGCGCACAGCACCGGCACGATGGCATTCTTCTTGATGGCGATCTTCAAGCCGTGACGCATCTCATCGTCAGTCAATTCCTGGCCGTCCAGGTATTTCATGATGAGCTCGTCGTCGCCTTCGGCGGCGGCTTCCATCAATTTGACGCGCGCTTCCTCTGCCTCCTTCTTCAGGTTGGCCGGAATCTCGCCGGCTTCGCCCTTGGGGCCTTTGCGCGCCTTCATGGCGATCAAGTCGATCACGCCTTCAAAGCTGGCCTGGCTGCCGATGGGCAGCTGCAGCGGCACGAAATTGCCGCCCAATTGATGCAGGGTGTCGGCGGCGTGCGCGAAGTTGGCGTTCTCGCGATCCATCTTGCCGACCACCACGCAGCGCGGCAGATTGCGCTCGTTGCAGTAGGCCCACGCCAGTTCGGTGCCCACTTCGACGCCGGCCACACTGTCCACCAGGATGACCGCCGCTTCCACCACGCGCACCGCGCCTTTCACTTCGCCGGCAAAGTCGGTGAAGCCGGGCGTGTCCAGCACATTGATTTTGTGGTTCTGCCACTCGATGGGCAGCAGCGCGGTGGTGAGCGAAATATGACGGCGGATTTCTTCTTCGTCGAAATCCGACACGGTCGTGCCGTCTTCCACGCGACCTTGTCGGCTGATGGCGCCGGAACTGAACAACATCGCCTCGCCCAGGCTGGTCTTGCCGGACGAGCCGTGGCCGAGCAGGGCCACGTTGCGCAGCGCCGTAGTGGGGTAATCCTTCATCAAACCTCCCGGAGGGATGGGTTCAAACGCCCCGCAATTGTATTCAAGGCAGTCGGTATTGTCAACGTGACGGGCTGCACCTTTCTGAGGGCAAAAAGTAACCTCCCGCAGGCGAAAATCCTGCGGGAGGTCGGGTATCCAATTGGTTTGAGACGGCTTGACGGCCTACTGCGGCGCCGTAATCGTCACCGGCTGGTTGATCTTGCTGGCCGTGTTGGTCAGCAAGAAGTCGAATCAGGGCCGTGGCCCCCTGCATCTCAGGGATATCCTTGAGATTGAGGTTGAAGTGGACCTTGGTCTGGCGGAGCAGCAGATCCTCCTTGCCGGCCCACAACTCCACTTCCAGCACGGAATCCTTTAGGAACTTCTGCGCTTCAGCCATTTGTTCCGCGTCCACGTCAGCCTCCGCGCCCGCAGACTTGGCCATATCGGCGATTGCCTTGAGCAGCGCCTCAGCGCTCAGCGTCACCTTGTAGTGATAAGTGTCCACGTCGCCAATCTTCTCGTCGGCCAGCTTTTCAGCTTTGCTCGACTGTTTCAACAGGTTCGTCACCATTTCCGGGCTGAGCGGATTAGTCTCGGTCATTGCCGTCGTGGACTTGGGCGCATCCTGCTCACTCCATTCGCCGGCAGTGTCGCCGGCATTGGTCTTGCTGTAGATCTTTTCGCCGACCTTCACCGCTTCAAAAGTCAGCTTCTCTTCGCCCTGCGCAACGAAAGCCGTCAGCGGGCCGAGATCAAGATCGCCTTTCATGGCGAAATCTTCCTTGGTGCTGTCCACGTCACCGCTGACGTTGGCGCTGGCCTTGAAGTTCTTGAACAGGGCAGCGGCCTGCGCCTGTTCACCCGTCAGGCCATCCAGCTTCAGATTCAGCGCCATGTTCAAGTCGATGTGCTGACTTTTCACGTCCTTCTGCTTTTCGGCAATGGTCTTCACGGCTTCCAGCGGATCCTGCGGAACCGGCATACCCTGCGGCTGGCAAGCCGTCACGAGCAGGGTGAGCAACAACAAAACGACGAGCATTAAGCGGGTCTTCATGATGCATTCTCCTTTTTGCACTGCATAATAGATGGGATTGCGTGTGCGGTACTGCCGTGCCCGATAGATGGGGGGCAGCCCGACGGTCGGCGCCATTATACTATAGCGAAATGTCGATCAGAGCCTGACCCGCAGGCGACAAGTTACCGTCCTTTAGCCGCGTGCCCGGCCGGCGCTGATGAAAATCAGGTGAGTTTCAACTGTGCCCGGCCGGCCTCGGTCAGCCAGTAGGTGGCAGATGGGAATTTCTTGTTGCTGTCGATCAGGCCGGCAGAGTGTAGAGCGGCGACGTCGTCCCACGTGACGCGGGTGGACTGCCCGGCGGGGGTGTGCAAGCGATATTCCTTGCGTCCTTCGAGATCGCGATGAGATTTGAGGGTCAACCCGTTGGCGATGGCTTGCAGAAGTTCAATTTGAGCAGAGGTCAGCGGCATCGATCGTATTGTCGTCAGAGATGCTCAAGGCGGCGTCCTGCGCAAAGCCCACTTGAGTAGAGTGCGCCGCCGGGCCTGAGTGCCGGCACTCCCGTCTTCGAGGACGGCGGCTTGAGCACGGCCGTGCGGGTTCTTCTCGTCGCGTTAGCCCAGTTCCGGCACGTACCGCTGCAATTCACGCTGCTTGATCTTGAGGTACTGCTCACGGTTGATCAGCGCCATCTCTTCGGCGCTCAGCCGCATGGCCAGAATGTCCAGCGCATCGTCCGGCGACTGGCCGTACGCCAGTTTCTTTTTGCCGTTCTTCATTTCAAACAGGTACATGTAATGCGGATTGCTAAAGCTGCTCATGGTTGCCTCAAGCGAAAGACCTGTCAGGTGCGCGCACAGATCACCTGTGTGCCGGTATGACGATGGCGCACCTGACAGATCTCCTTAAGCCTTCGTCAGCGCGGCCATATAATCCCTGCGCTCCTGCCGAATCTGCGCCAGCCCTCTGTTCACTTCGTCGTCATACTGACCGGCCAGTAATTCGCGATAGAACTGATAGTCGATGCCCCTGACCTTCTCGTCGTCCGGGAAGCGGTGATAGTTCTCTTTGGTCATCAGACTCTTGCCCTCGGCAATGAGCTCGATTGCCCAGCGCCGAACCCGGATAGGGCGCATAGAACGCAATCGACGGCAGGATGCGCGTGGTGTACTTGACCATGCGCATCGTCTTGAAGGCATCTTCACGCGTCTCACCCGGAATGCCCAGCATAATGTTGGACCAGAATACCGGCGGCTTCTTGCCCTGCCGCTCCATTTCATCGCCGATGCGGGTCAGCAGATCGATCGTGAAGTAGTTGTCTTCCTCGGTGCATTCCTTGTTAAGGATCTTCAAGACCCGATCACTCCCCGACTCGAATCCGATTGAGACGGTGTCCCAGTTGGTTTCTTTGATCAACGCCCCAAACAGCTCCGGCCACTGGCGCACCGTGTCCGCCCGAGCAGCCGCCCAGTAAGGCCAGATTCGATTGGCCTTGCGGGGATATTTCTCCAGCCATTCTTCCAGCCAGCTGGGGTTCTGGAAGAACATTGAATCGTGAATGACCAGCGAGCCGACGCCATACTGCTTATCGAGATAATTCAACTCGTCAATCACGGCGTCCACCGGGCGGCGGCCCATATTGGGGATGTACGAGTTCTCATTGCAGAACACACACTGCCAGGGACAGACCCGGCTGGTGATGATGGTGGCCACGGGCGGCGGCCCCCAGCCGCATTCCGGCTCCAGCGGCCAGTTGAATTTCCTGGCCAGTTTCTTGCTCGCCGGTCTGGGCCACAAGGTCCGATCGATCACCGGCCACTCGGCCATCGACTTGGCGCCTGCGCCCAAGATCACGCGCGGAAACGACTGAGGGTCTTTTACCAGATCGACGATGATGTTTTCGCCGGGTCCCTGGCAGATCCGATCAAATTCGGGAATCGCTTCCATTTCGTCAAGCGCGACTGTGGCGTGCATGCCGCCGGTCAACACCATGCCCCGCGGATTCACCCGCTTGAAGATCTGCGCGGCGCGATAAGCCGCAGGAAACGTGTAACTGCGCACGTTCATGATCAGGACTTCGTAACCCTTGCAGCTGCGCTTCCAGTTCTTCCCACGACGTGCACGCGCGCGTCGAGAGCAGATCGGTCATGACGCCGTTTTGATGCAGAAGGGTGCGCAGCAGGCCCAGACCGTGATCCTGCCACTGCTCGTGCGGGCCGGCCGGGTTGACGAGGTCGCCCAGATCGCCCAGATCGAGCCAGACGATCTTGCTGGCGGGGGTGCGGGTCGCCGAGCGTGCTCTTGCCAAATAGCTTGTTGAACACTTACAGTCTCTTTCTTCCCTGATAGCCGCTCTGGAGATCGTGCCAGAACATCACTTCCGGTTCGTCGTACTTCCAGCATAGCAGCACTTCGCGCCCGTCGCGCAGCGCCGGAAAGTCCACCAGCCCGATCGACATGTCTTTTAACTCGCAGCCAATCTCTTGCAAGCCTCTTAAGCCTTGCTCCACGCGGCGGAATTCACCCAGCACTTCGCCTGCTTTCTGGCTGCCACCGTTCCCCATTGATTTTTCGAGCACCGGCCACAGCTCAGGCTGCGCAGCGATGATCGCTTCACGGGCCTGCATGATCTGGACGACGAGCAAACGGACTTGCGGCAGAGCGCGATTGGCTTCTTCGGATGTGAAGTACCTGGTCATGCGGCAATTATAACAGCAGTGCGAAGGCGAGGGGCCTTCGCACGATGGAGGGATTACGAAAACCTCGCGGGTCTATGACAACCCGCGAGGTCGCAGAACTTCAGTTGCCGCAGCCGCAGCCACCGCCGGCTGGCGCTTCGCCGCTGTCCTTGGTACGGAACGACGAGCCGCAGCCGCACGCGGCTACCGCATTGGGATTGTCGATGCGGAAGCCGGCGCCCATCAAGCCATCGACGTAGTCGATCGTGGCGCCATAGAGATATTCCAGGCTAACCGGATCGACGTAGACTTTCAAGTCGTGCTGATCGACGATCGTGTCCATCTCACGCGCCTGCCCCTCAAAGGCCATGCCATACTGCAAGCCCGAACAGCCGCCGCCTGCGACGAAGACGCGCAGGCCATGATTCGGCAGATTCTTTTCCTGCAGAATCTGGCTCAGCTTGCTGGCGGCGGTGGGAGTCAGCGCTATTGCCTGAGTCACCTCGGTGATTTCAATCGCCTCAATTGGCGTAGTGGTCATAGTGTCATCCTCCCGATTAAAGGTCGTTGGTGGAATTGTAACACTGAACAAGAGCGGCGTCAATTTACTTGATGAATGTCAGGGAAATTATGCTGGCAACAAAAAGGCCGCCGCGTGGAGGCGCGACGGCCAATCGGGTATGAGTAACAGCGGTGTTACCGGCGCAAAGGCGCACGACGCGCCAGCACCCCGAGCACGGCATGTAAGCGCGCCGCTGCTATTCGGGCACACAGGCGCCCGCTCTCGCTCCGCTTCGCGGACCGCGCGCGCAGGAACCGTAACCACCCAGGGTCCGGCAATGTTATCGACCGTTCTTGATGAAGTAGGTGCACCTGTTGCCGCCGCTGAACGCCCACTGCACACGCTGCGGCGACACGCCGGCCATCTGCGTGATCAGCGAAGCATCCATCACGCATGGCTCCACGTTTTCGCGCGCCACATCGTGATAGGGGCAATTTTGGGCGTGGAGCAGGCACCCTCCCTCGGTTGCTTCCCAACTGGCGTCGTAACCCTGGGTATTCAGGAACTTCACGACGCGGTCCATGCGTTGGGGCAGGGCCTCATTGGCGGGCGCGGACGGCGCTTTGTTCACCATGCGCGTCGCCACACCATCCAGGATCGAGCGCATCTTTTCCGGCTCGACCTGATCGCGCATTTCCCGCAGCATCATATCGGTGAAGCCTGCGTAGTTCTTGGGAAAATACGCGTCCGCCGCTTCGGTCAGCGCGTAGACGTGCTGCGGCCGGCCGGGCGTATCGCGCCGCTTGACTTGCGGGGCCTGCACCAGGCCCTCGCTGCGGAGAATATCCAGGTGATGCCGGATGGTTACCGGAGTAAGTTCCAGTTCGTCGGCCAGTTCTTCGACGGTTGCCGTGTGGTGTTCCTTCAGGATCTCCAAAATGCGCTGACGTGTAGCCTGCATGGCCTGCCTCACTGTGAAGCATGCAAATTCCCCCGCCATGCTCAATACTGATTGTAGCACTGACCGAATTGAGAAGTCAATTGCAATAGGAATGTTCTTTTTGATTCCAAATGTCATAAATAATGGTTGTCAATTTGGCTGATAGGCGGTAAAATTGTCTTAATTCGTGACACAGTACACGAAGCGGGGATCGATGACCATGCGCGTGCGGACGTGCAGCAGCCAGGCGGCGGTGACCCGGTCGGGTGACGCTTCCCTCTGGGGATTCATTCCATATGTTATGGCGCTAGATTAGGACGGCGTTCTTTTGCTAGGAAGGGCGCCGTTTGCTGGGTCGAGCTTGAATCTGCCGGAGCACCTGCGATGGAGCTGTACTGGGAAGACGATTACGCCATAGCCCTGGCGCTGAAGCACGCCCACCCGGCCGTCGATCCGCTCGACGTCGACTGGGCGACGCTGCGCTGCTGGGTGGCCGAGCTGCCCGGGTTTGCAGACGATCGATCGGTAACCGCGCACTATTTGCTGGAAAATATTCAACGCGAGTGGTACGAGGAGGTTGCTTCGCATGAGTCAACTTGAGCCCTTTCCCAATGACCCCGTGGTTCCGCCGGAACTCAGCAACAACGTCTTTATCTCCACGATCGACAAGTTCTACAACTGGGGCCGCAAGCGCTCCATGTGGCCGATGATGTTCGGCCTGGCCTGCTGCGCCATCGAGATGATCTGCGTGGCCGCTGGCCGGTATGATCTGGCGCGTTTCGGCGCAGAGTTGATGCGGCCTTCGCCGCGCCAGGCCGACTTGATGATCGTGTCCGGCACGGTGACGAAGAAGATGGTGCCCACCATCGTCCGCCTGTACAACCAGATGCCAGAGCCGAAGTATGTGCTGGCGATGGGCGCGTGTGCGACCAGCGGCGGACCCTTCAAGGAAGGCTACAACGTCGTATCGGGGATTGATAAGTTCCTGCCGGTCGACGTCTACGTGCCGGGCTGCCCGCCCAAGCCGGAAGCGCTGCTGCATGGCTTCTTGAAGTTGTTTGAGAAGGTCGAAAGCCAGAGCATTCGCGATGTGGCGTGGTATCGCAAGACCGCCATTGAGGCGATTCCCATTCCGGTGCTGGGCCCCGACTTGATCGATCCGCGCCGCGCGCCGGACATCCGCGAAATGAGCCAGCAACAGGCCGAGCCTGTGGCCGACCCCGTGAAGGCTTAGGAGAATAACGATGGCTGCAAAAGCTGCTGCCGCGCCCGTGGCAGAACTCACCGGCCCCCTGGCCATGCTCAAAGAGAAATTCGGCGATGCCATCAAGCCGGGCGATTATGAAGGCGTCGTCGTCCAGCGCGACAAATTGATCGAGGTGGCGACCGCCATCCGCGATGATCTGGGCTACGACTATCTCTCGAGTTTGACCGGCGTAGACTACCTCGCGCAGAACGAGATGGAAGTGGTCTGTCACGCCATGAACACGCGCGCGGGCGGGGCGCCGCTGGTCTTCAAAGTGCGCACCCCGCGCGACAATGCGGTGGTTCCCTCGCTGACCGGGGTGTGGCCGGGCGCGGATTTCCAAGAGCGCGAAGCATGGGACTTGCTGGGCATCAGGTTCGAAGGTCATCCCAACCTCAAGCGCATTCTCATGTGGGAGGGCTTTGACGGCCACCCGCTGCGCAAGGATTGGAAAGAGGCCTATTACGAGCAGGATACCAAGCCGTTTGACAGCCGTTGGCCGGGCGGGCACCATCGGCGGGCCGAGGATCGCGTGCCCTATGCCGACAACGTCAACTTCCCGGCAAACTTCGATCCGGCGACGTACACCGCTCAAGCGGACGCCGCTGTCTACGAAGCCTTGAAGAGCTACTACGTGGACGAGCAGGGCCAGTTCCTGCCGAAGGAAGCCGTGGAAGGCGGCAATGGCAACGGCAAATTCCACGAGCATTTGGAAACTGACGAGCTGGTGGTGAACCTGGGGCCGCAGCATCCTTCCACGCACGGCGTGTTTCGCATGGTCGTAGCACTGGATGGCGAGAAGATCACGCACCTGGAACCGGTGATGGGTTACCTGCACCGCAATCACGAAAAGATCGGCGAGCGCAACACGTACATCCAGAATATGCCGTTCACCGACCGCCTGGATTACATCTCGTCGATGAGCAACAACTTCGGGTACGCGCTGGCCGTGGAGAAGTTGATGAAGGTCACGCCGCCCGAGCGCGCCGAATACATCCGCGTGATCATGGCCGAGCTCACCCGCGTCTGCAATCACGTGTGGGCCATCGGCTTTCTGTTGAATGATCTGGGCGCGTTCTTTACGCCCGCGCTGTATGCGATTGAAGAGCGCGAACTGATCCTGGATCTGTTCGAGGCGGTGTCCGGCTCGCGCATGATGTGCAACTACTTCCGCTTCGGCGGCGTGGCGCGCGATCTGCCCGCCGGTTGGTTAGAGACCTGCCGCGAGCTGGTGTTCAACCGCCTGCCCCGGAAGGTCGACGATCTCGATTACTTCCTGAGCGAGAACGAAATCATCCGCGCGCGCTGTGAAGGTTCGGGCGTGTTGACCGGCGACGATGCGGTGAAGTACAGCGTGGCCGGGCCGGTGCTGCGCGCCTCCGGCGTGGCATACGATGTGCGCCGCGCCGAGCCGTACTCGATCTACGACCGCTTCGAGTTCGATGTGGCGGTGCGCAATCACGGCGACGTGTACGATCGCTATCTCATCCGCCTCGACGAAATCCGCCAATCGATTCGCATCTTGCAGCAGGCGTTGCAGCAGATTCCCGAAACGGGCGAGATCCAGGCGGGCAAGAAGCAATACTCGGCGCGCGTGCCGGCCGGTCAGGCCTATGGCCGGGTTGAAGGGCCGAAGGGCGAGCTCGGCTTCTACGTGGTGTCCGACGGGACCGCGAACCCCTATCGCTATCACATCCGCGCCCCGTCGTTCATCAACCTGACGGCGCTGGGACCGATGTGCGTCGGCCAAAAGATTGCGGATGCGGTCATTATTCTGGGCAGCATCGACATCGTGCTGGGCGAAACGGATCGGTAAGGAGCAAGGCATGTACGGGTCAGGACTCATCAAAGGGATGGGTGTCACTTTAAAACACTTTGTGGAGACGTACGCCGAGGATCTGAAGTACGTCTTCAAGGGCGGACGCTACAACGACAAGTATATTCCGGTGCGGCAGGGTCCCAAGGCCAGGGGCATTTTCACGGTGCAGTACCCTGAAGAAAAATTGCCTGTGCCGGAGAACTTCCGTTACATTCCGTTCCTGGTCTTCGACACGCAGAAGAACGAGGATCGCTGCACGTCGTGCGGCATCTGCGCCAAGGTCTGCCCGCCGCAGTGCATCTGGATCGTTCGCACCAACGATCCCAAGACCAACCGTCCCGTTCCGCAGCCGGCCGAATTCCACATCGACGCGTCGATCTGCATGTCGTGCAGCCTGTGCGCCGAGTTCTGCCCGTTTGACGCCATCAAGATGGATCACGATTACGAGCTGTCGAGCTTCGAGCGCTTCAGCACGCTGGTTTTCGACAAGGCGCGCCTGACCAAGCCCGATACGTACCATGCGGCGATCCATCCCACCGATTGGGCGCGCGAGATTCAGGAGAAAGAAGACGCCGCCCGGAAGGAAGCCGAGAAGGCGGCCGCCGCAGCTGCTAAGAAAGCCGCCGCCGATGCGGCCGCCGCGGCCAAAGCCGCCGAGGCTGCCAAACCGGCGGAGCCTGCTGCATAAAACGAAAAGCGTTAACGTAAACGCCGCTCTCGTCGGGTGCACTCGGTGAGAGCGGTTTTGTTCAGTCGGTCGCTGGTAGATTGGTAAATTGGTAGAGCAGTGAAACGCACTACTCCGATAAACCTACCAATCCACCAAATACCAATTTTCCAACTTACTGTTTCTGGAGAACTTGAATGGCACAACTCACCGAAGAACGCATCCTCGGCGCGCTGCGCAACGTGCGCGAGCCGGAGCTGCATAAAGACCTCGTCACGCTGAACATGATCCGCGATCTGAAGATCAACAACGCTGAGGCGGTCTCTTTCACGATCGTGTTGACGACACCCGCCTGCCCGCTGACCGCGCAGATGGAGCAGAACTGCAAGGATGTGCTGGCGCAGATCGGCGTGAAGCAGGTGGAGATCGACTGGAAGTCGGAGGTGCCGGCGGATCAGCGCATCATCGATCAGCTGCCGGTTTCTTTCCGCAACACCATCGCCATTTCCAGCGGCAAGGGCGGCGTGGGCAAATCGACCGTAGCCGCGAACCTCGCTGTCGCGCTGGCGAAGATGGGCGCGGGCGTGGGCCTGCTCGACGCCGACATCTATGGCCCCAACATCCCGCTGATGATGGGTGTCGATAAACTGCCGCGTGCGCCGGGTGACAAGATCACACCCGCGCTGGCGCATGGCGTCCGCCTGATGTCGATGGCCTTCGTCGTCGATCCCGATCAACCGATCATCTGGCGCGGCCCGATGATCCACTCGGCGATCCGGCAGTTCCTCACCGATGTCGATTGGGGTCAACTCGACTACCTGATCATCGATCTGCCGCCGGGCACGGGCGATGCGCAGTTGACGCTGGCGCAGTCCGTGCCGCTGACGGGCGCAGTGATCGTCACCACGCCGCAGGAGGTGGCGCTGGCCGACGCGCTGAAAGGTCTGCGCATGTTCGAGAAACTCGAAGTGCCGATTCTGGGCATCGTGGAAAACATGGGGCCGTACACCGATCCGCAGACGGGGCAGAAGATCGCCTTCTTCGGCGAAGGCGGCGGGAAGCGCATGGCCGATCGCTTGAAGGTGCCGTTCCTCGGCAGCGTGCCGCTCGATCCGAATGTGCGCGAGAGCGGCGACGCGGGAAAACCGATCGTGGCGAATAAAGCCGAGGCCGTGGCCGCCAGTGCGTTGAATCAAATCGCGCGGCAGGTCGCCGCGCGCATTTCGGTGATCAATCTGGAAGAATAGAAAAGACCTGCATCCACATTGTGAGCCGTTCGGCCCGCGCTTCATTCATGAAAGTCCGGCCTGTGAGTGGAGCGAGAGCCGGACTTGTTTGAATCTTGTGGCGCTGATTGATCGTCGCCCTCTGTCCTTGCCCCTGAATCTTACAACTTCGCTCAGAACAGGAACGAAGAAGCAGGGCGGTGCTGTGGTATAATGTTAATACAATTAACTGGATGTGTGTGTGCAATCAATGTGCCGCCAGACCCTCTTAAGGGCTGGCGGCATTTTTTTACCGGCGCATGGCCGGGGTCTACAAGGAGCCCCAACATGGAAGTCAAGCTGTATGTGGGAAATCTGCCGTACTTGACCACCGACGACGATCTGCGCACGCTGTTTGCGCAAGCCGGCACAGTGGCCTCTGTCGCCGTGATGAAAGATCGCGATAGTGGCACCTCGAAAGGCTTTGGCTTTGTCAAAATGACGACCCGGGCTGAAGCCGAAAACGCGATCAAATTGCTCGACAACTATCCGCTGGGCGAGCACTCGTTGACGGTGAACCTGGCCAGGCCGCGTATTGATCGCAGCAGTGGTTACCGGCGCTAATCCAGGCGACCGCGGCCAAGTGGCCGCGGTCAACCCTGAAAGGAGCACGCCATGGTATTCAGATCGGGTGACGATGTCGTGCACCCCAATTATGGAGTGGGCAATATCTTACGACTGGAAGATCGGCAGCTGGCCGAAGACGAAACGCGCCGATACTATGTTCTAGCGTTTGGCAAGACGACCGTCTGGATGCCGGTACAAACCAACGGATCATCTCTCTTGCGCCCGGTCACGGCCCAACAAGACCTCGAACAGTATCGCGCCTTGCTGAAAAGCCGTCCCATGCCGCTTGACGTCGATTACAAGAAGCGCCGCCTCAGCATCCAGGAACAACTGGCACGGGGCTCGTTTCAAGTGATCTGCGAGATCGTGCGCGATCTCACGGCGCTGGGTTGGCAGCGGCCTATCAATGGCGTCGATGCCTCCGTGCTCAAACGAGTCCGCGCCGATCTATGGCAGGAATGGGCCGTTTCCACGGGCCAGTCGCTGACGGACGCTATCGGGGAAGTGACTGCGCTGCTGGCGGCAGGCGAGCAAACGTATAACGCAGGTGCCATGGTGCGCCCGTAATATCTCTGCTCAGTGCTCGACCGTTCCTGGAACGTCGCAGCAGGTGAGGAGCAATTCACATGGATCCGACCAAAGACATCTTGCTGGACAAGTGGCCTCTAGTCAAAGACCAGGTGCCGCACAAATGGGGCAAACTGACTGCTGAAGATCTGGACGGGCTAAGCGGCAAGGCCGAAGACCTCGCCAGTGTTTTGCGGCTGCGCTACAAATATGGCCGCATCCAGGCCGATATGGAAATCCGCAACTGGCTGCACGACTGCGCCAAAGACCACGCCAAAGCGTAAACCGCTTAACAGCGTCCGCATAACGAGCCGTCCGGCCCGCACTTTACTGGCGAGCCGGACGGCTCGTTACTGTCTCAGGGCTGGCGGCAGATGTCCCGCCTGGCCTGCCTTGTGATCAACGTGGAAGAGTGACCATCACGGCTCGTTGCTGTCTTAAATGTAGTGCGCCTGCACATCGCAGAAGAAAGTAGTGACTATCTGACACAACAGATCAGCGCCGGACAGTTCCGTCCGGCGCTGATTCATTTGACAGGTCTATTCAGTTGTACGATTTGCCCGCTAGGCTTCGTCATCGCCCGGGTGGGCCATCAGTGAGTGGCTTTCTCCAACGCTTGGCCAACGAGCGCTATCTGCGGCTGGGAGCAATCAGGCAGATTCACCGCGTTGTCCGCTTTCAGGGATGCGGCATGCCGCTCGACCCAGTCCGGTGCCGCAGTGTCAGCCGGGCTGGCAGAACCCGGAGGCTGCTAGCAGCCAGACAGGCCACTGCATTGCCCGCTTTCAGCGATGCGGCGTGCCGCTCGACCCAGTCCGGTGCCGCAGTACCAGCTAGAGCATTGCCGACATTCAGGGATGCGGCGTACCGCTCGACCCAGTCCGGTGCCGCAGTACCAGCCAGAGCATTGCCGGCTTTCAGGGATGCGGCGTGCCGCGCGACCCAGTCCGACTGCCGCACGTGTCAGCCGGGCTGGCAAAACCCGGAGGCCGCTGGAAGCAGTCTAAGAGGACTTTTCCGCTGGACATGACTTCTGAACCGGTCGCCGACCCCGCGCGGATAGCCGGCACGACCGCCGTGACAACTAGACATCACCGCAACCAACACACTGCGTAAACGACTGATAGACATTTTAGCCTCCTTGGCTGAGAAATTTCACGAAACGCTTAAGATGATTCTCGACCCTCAATCATCATTAAATCAGAAACGCGTCGATGGATATAAGGCCATTTGGGATAGAATGAGGGATAATAAAAGGGATAGTTGTCTTGGAGGTTGGGGCGATGAATGCTACTCAATCATTTGGGGAATGGCTGAGGCATCGCCGGCGGGAACTCGACCTGACGCAAGAGGCGCTGGCGCGGCAGGTCGGCTGCGCCCGCGTTACCATCCGCAAGCTCGAAGCGGACGAGATGCGCCCTTCCAAACAACTGGCCGAGTTGCTGGCCGAACAACTGGGCGTCCCGTCGGCAGAACGCGAAACCTTCGTGCGCTTCGGGCGGAGTGGCATGCCCGCCAGCCTCGTGGCGACAGCGCCTCGCTATAACCTGCCGATTAATCCGAGCAGTTTTATTGGCCGCGAACGCGAGCTGGCGGCCGTCAAGCAAGTGCTCAATAACTCGCGCCTGGTGACGCTGACCGGCTCGGGCGGGATCGGCAAGACGCGGCTTGCCCTCCAGGCGGCCGGCGAGCTGCTCGATGCGTATCAAGACGGCGTGTGGTGGGTGGACCTCGCGCCGCTGATGGGTGACGCGCCTGTGCCACAAGCCGTCGCGCAAGTGTTGGGCGTACGCGAGTCGCCCAGTCAGCCACTGATCGAAGCGCTCAAAATCTTCTTACGTGCGAAGCATTTGCTGCTCGTCCTTGATAACTGTGAACATCTCATCACCGCGTGCGCGCAACTCGTCGACATTCTATTGACCCATTGCACCCATTTGCGAATTCTGGCGACCAGCCGCGAGGGAGTAGGCATCACGGGCGAGGTGGTGTATCAGGTGCCCGCCCTGGCGTTGCCCAAGCCACAGCGCCCGATGCTAACCGATGCGCTCATTGAGTACGAGGGCATTCGCCTCTTTGTCGAGCGCGCGCGCGCCGTCAAATCAGACTTTGCATTGACTGAGCAAAACGCCGTGGCGGTGCTTCAGATTTGCCGGCGGCTGGACGGAATCCCACTGGCGCTCGAGCTCGCCGCCGCACGAGTCACGTTATTGACGGTTGAACATATCGCTGAACGTTTGAATGATCGGTTCAGCCTCCTCACGCAGGGTAGCCGTACCGCGCTGCCGCGCCAGCAAACCTTGCGCGCCACGATTGACTGGAGTTACGACCTGCTTCTCGAAGAGCCGCGCCTTCTTTTTCAGCGTTTGTCGGTGTTTGCAGGGGGGGGCACGCTGGAGGCGATCGAAGGGATATGTTCTGAAGTGCCCCTCACTCCGCGCGCCCTGCTCGACGTTTTGGCGCGGCTCGTCGACCGCTCACTGGTCAAGGTGGAGCGGCAGGGAGATTACGAGCGCTATCGAATGTTGGAGACGATTCGCGCTTATGCGTGCGAGAAGTTGGACGAGTCGGACGAAATCCGACCTGCTGCGCCAGCGGCATCGTGACTTTTTCGTCGCATTTGCAGAACAGGCAGAGCCGAAATTGAAAGGCGCGGAGCAGTTCGAATGGTTAGATCACTTGGAGGCCGAGCACGATAACTTGCACGCGGCCTGGGAATGCGCCATCGAAAGCGACGCCGAGTCAGCGTTGAGGTTAGCGTCGGCAATACTTGATTTCTGGTTTCAGCGTGGGAATCCGAGCGAAGGTCGCGAGTGGTTGGCACAACTCCTGGCGCGAACCAAGCCGTGGGGGCAAACCGCCAGGCGCGCACACGCCTTAGGCGTCGCAGGACAATTAATCTATGTTCAACGAGATTTTGCCTTGGCTCGCTCGCTGCTAACAGAAGCCCTGGCGATCGCTCGAATAGCGGGTGACGAAAAGGAAATTGCTTTGGCACTCTTGTGGTCGGGGAGGACGGCTCATCGTCAGCACGACGATCCAGCCGCACAGGCTTTCACGGAAGAATGTTTGGCGCTTTATCAAGGGGTACAAGACCAATGGGCAATCGCTGCCGCAATCTACACGTTGGCAGACTGTGGCTGCTGCTCAAGGTCATTATGCCGAGGCGGAGGAACGATACCTGCAAAGCCTCGCTAAATTTCAAAAACTCGGCGACAGGCTTAGGGCAGGGACGGTACTCAACGGGTTGGGAGAATTGGCGCGGCTGCTGGGTGACTATGAGCGGGCGGGCGAATTCTATGAGGAAGATGTAGAAATTCTTCGACAGCAACGCAGCCCTGTCGCGCTGGTGACTCCTCTGGTCAACCAGGCATGGGCGCCACTGCATGGGGGCGATTATTGCAAAGCCAAAGTTTTGTTTGAAGAGAGCCTAAAACTGTCCAGCGAGTATGGAAACAAGAATGGCATGACGATCAGTCTCGCGGGATTCGCCAGCGTTCTGGAAATGACCGGTAAGCCCGAACGGGCGGCGCAACTATTCGGTGCGGTAGAATCATTGCTCGAAGCCAGTGGCATGGCTGGGCGCATGGATCCGGCAGACCAGAAAGAATTCGATCACTACGCCGCGGCTGCACGCGGACAACTCGATGAAACCGTGTTTGCAAAAGCATGGGCAGCAGGGCGCGCGATGACCTCGGAGCAAGCGATTGAATTTGCGCTGCAAACGTGAGGAAGTTACTGCATCAGCTATTGAAATCGTCGTTGGTTGGCTGATTTGAGGAGCAGAAATGATCAGCGCCGGACAGTCTCATCCGGCGCTGATTCTATGCTGTACAGGATCAGATGTGGCCTGAGCGTGTTCAGCGCGCCAACACCTGGGCGATGAGCAAGATGGCGATTAAGGCGCCGATCGCCTTCAGCGCCAGCGTCCCCAGCGACCGACCCGGTTTGTCGACCCCGGCTGCCTTGAGCAGCCAGCCGCCCTCGGCCTCTTTCATCAGATCATGAAGACGCGCTTTGTGAAGCTCATTGCCGGTGAAGTCGTTATTCATTTTGCCCTCCCTGGGCGCATCTGCGTCGGAATTGTTGCCCGGCACAGGTGTGTCATAGTGCCTCGAAGATTGATTACCACCCACCGCACAGCAGCACGCACGTCCGATTAGTGCCGCCGTGCTGTGCCAGCCAGCGCGCCTGGATAACGTCCCGCATCTGCTGATTAAGTGCATTGCCTGCAGGGTTCTGACTCTTGTTGGAAGGCATGAAGCGCCCGGCATCATCCTGTGCCGATGCCGCCGGCGCACTCGCTCCCCGACTGATGCGGGCCTGTTCCACCGCGAACGCCGTCCCTGCATCACTGGCGGCGCTGAAGCGAGGATCGTGCTGGTTGAGCAGCAGGGCTTCGTCGCTGGACGCGACCTGTGGAGCCGCAGCCCCGGCACTGATGCGGGCCTGTTCCGCCGCGAACGCCGTCCCTGCATCACTGGCGGCGCTGAAGCGAGAATCGTGCTGGTTGAGCAGCAGGGCTTCGTCGCTGGACGCGGCCTGTGGAGCCGCGGCCCCGGCGTTGATGGTGAGCGCAATCGCCAGCGCCATCGCTCCAATTGTCACAATCAGGCTGAATAAACGGTTGCTACGCATGTTGATCTCCCTCTCATTTTCTTGGCTGTTGAATTTTTTGGGTCGCTGAATCTGGCTCTAATTTAGCGCCAAAGGGCTTGCCAGACTTGCCATTTCTTACCAAAATTCCCCAAGCGAGAAGATTCTGGCGTATACTTTCTTGTAATGCGCGAGTTCGCGCGCTCCGCAGTGCCAAGGGGGACACATGCCTGTTTCGACGCCAGCCATCTCGCTGGACAAATTCACCACGTTCGGCGATCTGCTCAAATACCTGCGCCGCCGCGTTGGCCTCACCCAGCGCGAGTTGTCCATTGCCGTGGGTTACAGCGACGCGCAGATCAGCCGTCTGGAGCAGAATCAGCGCCTGCCTGATCCGGCGACCATCGAAGCTCGCTTTATCTCAGCGCTCTACCTGGAGCACGAGCCGCAGATCGTGGCGCGACTGATGGAACTGGCGGCAGACGTGCGGCGAGAGGACGCGCCGGCCCTGGGGCTGCCGCCGTTCAAAGGTCTGCTGTACTTTGACGAGGCTGACGCCGATCTGTTTTTTGGGCGTGAGACTTTGACTGCTCGTTTGATCGAGCGCCTGGCCGCTGGAGTTGAAACCGGGGAGCGATTTTTGGCGGTGGTAGGCGCGTCGGGCAGCGGAAAGTCTTCGGTTGTTCGAGCAGGGTTGATTCCGGCCCTGCGCTGGCGATCGCCCTCTGCCAATTGGCTGATCCATGTGCTCACGCCGACCGCGCGCCCGCTGGAAGCGCTTTCGGCCAGCCTCACCCAGGAGGTTGAATCGGTCACGGCGACGGCCACGCTGGCCGATGATTTGGCTCGCGACCCCCGCAGCCTGCAACTGTTCGTCAAGCGCGCGCTGCCCGTGCGCAGTGACGCACGAGTCCTGCTCGTCGTCGATCAATTTGAAGAGCTGTTCACACTCTGCCGGAGCCACACCGAGCGAAACGCCTTCGTAAACAACCTGCTGGCAGCGGCCTTCGAGCCGGGCGGGCCGACCATCGTCGTCATCGCCTTGCGCGCGGACTTCTATGCACACTGCGCCGATCTTGCCGATCTGCGCCGCGCTCTGGCCCGGTATCAGGAATACATCGGCCCGATGACGCCTGAGGAATTGCGTCAGGCTATCGAAGAGCCGGCGCGCCGCGGTCACTGGGAGTTTGAGCCGGGACTGACTGACCTGCTGCTGCACGACGTGGGTGACGAGCCGGGCGCATTACCCTTGCTCTCGCACGCCCTGCTTGAAACGTGGCAGCGGCGGCGCGGGCGGACGCTTACCCTGAGCGGCTACCTGGCATCGGGTGGCGTGCGCGGCGCGATCGCCGAGACGGCGGAAGCCGTGTTCAACGATCAACTCGATCAAGAACAGCAGAACATCGCCCGCCAGATATTTCTGCGCTTGACGGAGCTGGGCGAGGGCACGCAGGATACTCGCCGCCGCGCAGCGCTGATCGAGCTCGTCCCAAATCCCCAGTTGCGGCTCTCAGTCGAATCCGTGCTGAAGACGCTGGCGGATGCGCGGTTGATTACCACGAGCGAGGGTGTGGCCGAAGTCGCGCACGAGGCGCTGATCCGTGAATGGCCCACGCTGCGCGAATGGCTGGCAGATGATCGCGAGGGTCTGCGTCTCCATCGGCATCTGACTGAAGCCGCACAAGAGTGGGAGAGGTTGGATCGCGATCGAGACGCACTCTATCGGGGTGCGCGGCTGGCGCAGGCGGTCGAGTGGGCCGACACGCACACCGGCGAACTCAACGCGCTGGAACGTGCATTTCTTGATGCCTCACAGGCACTGGCCATGCAGGAACAAGCCGAGCAAGAAGCACAGCGCCAGCGCCAACTTGAGGCAGCCCAGAAACTGGCCGAGTCCGAAAGCCGGCGCGCGGAAGAACAGGCTCGTTCTGCCAGGCAACTGCGCCGGCGCGCGCGGTACCTGGCCGGGGCATTCATCCTCGCTCTAGTGATGGCTCTGGCTGCCGTGTTCTTCGGTGTGCAGGCACGCCAGACCACCCTTGTGGCGCAGAACGAACAGCGGATTGCTGCGGCGCGTGAACTCGCAGCGGCGGCACTCAACAACCTGACTGTCGATCCTGAGCGCAGCATCCTGCTCGCCTTGCAGTCGGTCACGACGACGCGCGCGGTCGATGGAACCGTGCTGCCCGAAGCCGAAGAGGCTCTGCATCGATCGATCGTGGCTTCTCCGCTCCGGATGACCCTCACCGGCCACGGGACCAGGGTATTATCGGCAGCTTTCAGTCCGGATGGCAAACATCTCGCCACGATCGGGGATGATGGAACGTACCATCGTCTGGGATGCGGCTACCGGCCAGGAATTGCATCGTTTGCCGGGCACGACTACACCGGGCGACTTCGTCAGCCCTCAGCGCATCGCCTACAGTCCGGATGGAAAACTGTTGGCTGCCTGTGACGACCACCAGGTGAAAGTCTATGACGCCGCGACACACGACCTCGTCCACACGTTGAACGGCCCTGAGGCAGACATGACGGCGGTGGCGTTTAGCCGGGATGGGACACGCCTCGCTTCTGGCAGCCATGACGGAAGTGTGTCTGTGTGGGACACTGCCACCGGTGAATCTCTTTTGGAACTGGCCGGGCACAAGGATGCGATTGAAGGTTTGACCTTCAGTCCCGACGGAAAGTGGCTCGTCACGGCCAGTGACGACGCCACACTGAAATTCTGGGATGCGGCCACTGGAAACTTGCTGCGCGAGTACTCGGACTTCACGGGAGAGATCACCGGCGTCGCCTTCAGCCCTGACGGAACACGCTTCGCCTTCACTACCGGCGATGGTCTGCATGTATGGCAGCTCGATTTCAATACCATCGAAGGTGTCACGACGATCGTGAGCCGGGAGATTTTTACAATCCCGGAAGGTGGTTCCGTGTTCAGCCCCAATGGCACACAACTGGCTGGCGCCAGCGTGAGTGGCATTGGGAATGCCGTCAAGCTATGGGACGCCGCTACTGGACGAGAGCTGCTTACTCTCAACGGTCATACCGGCTGGGTGATGGGCGTGGCTTTCAGCCCGGATGGCAAACGGCTGGCGAGCACGAGCCTCGATGGAACTGTCAAGCTATGGAGCCTCGCGCCGGGACAGGAAACGCTAACCGTCTCTGGGCAGGGAGCGGGCTATGGGACGCGAGTTGCCTACAATCCGAACGGGCAGGAGTTCGCAGCGAACGGCGGCGATGGCACGGCGACACTGTGGAACGCCGCAACCGGCGAGCCGCGCTTAACACTGCATGGGCACACTCTGGAAGTTTTGAATGTGGCTTTCAGCCCCGATGGCCAGCGCTTCGCGACGGGCAGTCTGGATGCAACCGTCGTTGTGTGGAATACCGCTACCGGTCAGAAATTACTCACCCTTTCCGGCCACGAGATCGGCGTGCGTGACATCGCCTTCAGCCCGGACGGCGGGCGGATTGCCACGGGCGGTTTTGATAACACGGCCAGGGTATGGGATGCGGTGACTGGAGAACAAGTGCTGAAGATCACCGGTCACGACGGCCTCGTGCTTGGTGTGTCTTTCAGTCCCGACGGAACCCGTCTTGCCACCTCGAGTACAGACACGACCGCGAAGATCTGGGACGTGAAGACAGGTGCGCTATTACACACGCTTACGGGCCATACCGCAGGAATCCCAGATATTGCCTACAGCCCGGATGGCATGAAACTGGCGACTGGGGGCGGCGATGGGACGGCGATGATATGGGATGCGGCAACCGGCTCACCATTCATGACACTGAAGGGTCACAGTTCTGGAATCCAGTCGGTAGCTTTCAATTCAACGGGCACATTGCTCGCCACCGGTAGTGAGGACAATACGGCAAAAGTGCGGAATGCCGCGACCGGCGAGGAACTCCTCACGCTGCCCGGCAGCGGCGGCGGAGTAAAGAGCGTCGCTTTCAGTCCAGTCAGATGACGGAGCCTATCTGGCCGTCGCCAGCGCGGATGGAGTTGTACGCCTATTCCTTTTGCAAATCGATGACCTGCTGGCGCTGGCCCACTCCCGCATCACCCGCTCGTTGACGACGGCGGAGTGCCGGAAGTATCTGCATGTGGACGAATGCCCTGCGCGATAACTGAAGACCTGTCAGGTGGCGCAAGCATTGCGTGTTTTGCTTCAAGTGTTCGAGCCCACCTGACAGGTCTTTCGGCCTACTTCAGACCAAACCTCGCCTGCACCGCGATCTGCCCCAGGCTGATCGGCCCGTCATCGCTTGGCGGCTTGTCGTTGCTCGGCGCGTCCAATGAGGCAGAAAATAGATCAGCGTCGGACAGTTCCATCCGGCGCTGATTCATTTGACAGCTCTATTCACTTGTCCGATTTGCCCAGTGATGCTTCGCCACCGCCTAGGTGGACCGCACTGAGTGAGCCGTCTCCATCACTTGGCCAATGAGCGCCGGGATGCCGCTAGCAGCCAGACAGACGCATTGCCCGCTTTCAGGGATGCGGCGTGCCGCTCGACCCAATCCGGCGCCGCAGCGCTTGCCTGCTGTCAGGGATGCGGCATGCCGCTCGACCCAGTCCGGCGCCGCATTGCCTGCTGTAGGGATGCGGCGTGCCTCTCGACCCAGTCTGGTGCCGCAGCGTCAGCCGGGATGGTGGAATCCGGCTGCCGATTAAAGCAGTCGCAGATCGCGGTATTGCCCGCTTTCAGAGATGCGGCATGCCGCTCGACCCAGTCCGGCGCTGCATTGCCCACTTTCAGGGATGCGGCGTGCCTCTCGACCCAGTCCGATGCCGCAGGGTCAGCCGGGCTGGCAGAACCCGGCTGCTGCTGCAAGCGGTCAGGCAGGTCCGCTCCGGCGGTCACACCTGCGTCCTGGCGACGCTGGATGTAGTCCGAGAGGCCCTGTCCGCTCAACACGACTTCGCTGGTCGCAATCCCCGCGCGGACGGTAAGTATCGCCATTACCACTAAAGCCAACACAACGAACACACTGAACAAACGACTGGTAGACATTTTAGCCTCCCTGGCTGAGTGAATTATTGGATTTTTCGCGACAGGAATTCTGCCCCGTTTCCCACCGCTATTGAAACATCCTCGCGTCGTTTTTCCATCGCCGGCAGCGCAACCTTGGTTTGAGACGCAAAAAAGACGCCAACGGCGCATGGTATTCGGCATAAGTTATGCTATAATGACAATAACACTTCCAGAGGTTGCACTTCCCCGGGCGAAGATCGTTCGCTTAGCCCCTTTGGCCAGGGAGAGCGCCATGTTGCAGGTTCGACTTCTCGGACAATTTGACGTTCGTGCGGACGGCAAGCGCGTAGTCATTCCCTCGCGCGCCGGGCAATCGCTCTTTGCCTACCTCTTACTCTCGGCGGGCACTGCTCATCGCCGCGAACGGCTGGCAGGTCTGCTGTGGCCGGACACGTCTGACGACAATGCGCGCCGCAACCTCCGCCAGGAACTCTGGCGCGTGCGCAAGGCCATCGGCAGCCAGCGTGCGCCCAGACGGCGAATACATTCAAGCCGAAGAGTTCACGGTTACCTTCAACCCTAAGACCGATTACTGGCTGGATGTCGCCCAACTCGATCGGCCCGTTGCCGCCGAGGATGCGCTGAACGATCTTATCAATCAGTTGGCGCTTTATCGGGGCGAATTGTTGCCCGGCTTTTACGACGACTGGATCGTGCTTGAGCGTGAACGCGTGCAGGCGCTGTTTGAGAACAAGATGATGCAACTGATGGAAGCCCTGTGCCGGGAGCAGCGCTGGTCAACGGTGCTGGAGTGGGGCGAGCGCTGGATTGTGCTGGGCCACACGCCTGAGCCGGCCTATCGCGCGCTCATGATGGCCTATGCCGCGCTAGGTGATCGATCCAAAGTTGCTGCCACCTTTGAACGCTGTCGCGCCGCGCTCGAACAAGAGTTAGGCGTCGAACCATCGCCGGAAACGCAGGCCATGTATCGCACTCTTAGACGAGAGCGGCGGGGTGAAGGGCGACTCGCTGGCGTGGTTACGCCTCTCTTCCTCGAACTTTCAGCCTTCAGCCTTCAGCCTTCAGCCTTTACGCGCGGAAGTGCCGCCTGCGCCCGGCGAACCGCCTTTCAAGGGTCTACAATACTTCGACGAAACTGATGCGGATCTTTTCTTTGGGCGCGAGCTGCTGACGGCGAAACTCGTTCAACTGATGCGCGAGTCGCAATTTCTGGCGGTGATCGTCGGCGCCTCAGGCAGCGGCAAATCGTCGATTGTGCGGGCGGGCTTGATACCTGCGCTGAAAAAAGCAGAGCCGCTGGCAGACGGGATAATGCCGCCTGAAGGAAGCAGAGATTGGCGATTCGAGATTATCACACCGACGGCGCATCCGCTGACAGCGCTTGCGATCGCATTGACGCGTGATATTGAATCCGTGACGGCTACCGCCACGCTGTTAGATGATCTGGCGCGCGATCCACGCAGTTTGTCGTTGTACATCAAACGCGCCGCCCGTGGGTCAGATATGTTCGCACTGCCTGCTGGTCGTCGATCAATTTGAAGAACTGTTTACGCTCTGTCACGATGAGTTCGAGCGCGAAGCGTTCATCGACAATTTGCTGACAACCCTCACCCCTGCGCCCCTCTCCCCTGCAAGGCGCCTCGAGCGAAGCGAGGAGTCAGGGAGCGGGGCTGGGGGTGAGGGTCTCGTCACCCTCATCCTCACGATTCGCGCCGACTTCTATGCCCATCTGGCGCAGTATCCTGAACTGCGCGATGCGGTCGCCCAACAGCAAGTCTATATCGGCCCGATGACGGTCGATGAGTTGCGCCGCGCGATCGAAGAACCGGCCCAGCGCCGTGGCTATGACTTTCAGCCAGGCCTGGTCGATTTGATCTTGCGCGATGTGGGCGATGAACCGGGCGCGCTGCCGCTGGTGTCGCATGCCTTGCTCGAAACTTGGAAACGCCGCAGTGGGCGCACGCTGACGTTGAAAGGATATGCTGATTCGGTGGGGTGCGTGGCGCCATCGCCTACACGGCCGAAACCGTTTATCAACAACTCTCTGCCGAACAACAGACCAGCGCCCGCAACATTTTCTTGCGGCTGACGGAGCTGGGCGAAGGCACGGAAGACACCCGCCGCCGCGCGACGATCACGGAACTGGTCACCCAGCCGGGACAAGCCGATCAGGTGCGCGCCGTGCTGAACATTCTGGCGGATGCTCGTCTGATTACCACGGGCGAAGATTCCGCAGAGGTTGCTCACGAGGCCCTCATCCGCGAGTGGCCCCGGCTGCGTGATTGGTTGAGCGCAGATCGCGAAGGCTTGCTGCTTCATCGACATCTGACCGACGCGACCTATGAATGGGAGTTGCTGGATCATGACCCCGGCGCGCTGTATCGCGGAGCACGACTGGCGCAAGCGGCTGAATGGGCCGCAGCCAACGCGAATGCCTTGAATCGATCGGAGCAAGCATTTCTTGACGCATCGCGTGAACTGGAACAGCACGAAGCCCTGGAGCGTGAAGCACAACAGCAGCGCGAATTGGAAGCCGCTCACAGACTGGCTGAGGAACAACAGCGGCGCGCGAATGAGCAGAGTCAGATATGCGAAACGACTGCGCCGCCGCGCCATGTTTTTGGCTGGCGCGCTCATCAGCGCGCTCGTCATGGCGAGTGCGGCCTTGTTCTTCAGCGAGCAGGCGCGTCAAAGTGCGGTCGACGCCCAAACCGCCAGTCGCATCGCCACCTCACGCGAGTTAGCAGCAGCGGCGCTCAGCAATTTGAATGTGGATCCGGAACGCAGTATCTTGCTCGCGCTCCAGGCAGTTTCCATAACTTACTCGGTTGACCAGACCCTGCTGCCCGAAGCAGAAGACGCGCTGCATCGCGCCGTGCTGGCCTCTCGCGCGCGGCTCACTTTGTGCTGCCACGCGGAATCGGTGGTTACCGCCGCGTATAGTCCGGATGGAACACGCATTGCGACGGCAAGCCAGGATGGAACAGCCAAGGTATGGGACGCCGTGACGGGAAAGGAATTGATGACGCTGGGCGAAGTGAATGAATCCAACGCGGTCAACCAGCTGGCGTACAGTCCCGATGGGACACGGATTGTCACGGTGCACGACGACCACACCGCTAAAGTCTGGGATCTCGCAACCGGGCGCGTGATACTCACCCTGGCCGGTCACGACAACTTTGTTATCAGCGTCGCGTATAGCCCGGACGGCGCGCATATTGCCACCACGAGCGGCGATAACACGCTCAAGATGTGGGATGCCGCAACCGGCAAGGAGTTGCTACACCCTCTCCGAAGTCGAGCATGCTGCTGGTGACGTTGCGTTCAGCCCGGATGGAAAACGATTCGCGACAGCGGGCGGTGACAACACGGCGAGGATTTGGGATGTCGCGACCGGTCGCGAATTGGTCAAGTTTTCAGGGCATACCAACGCGGTCAACAAGGTCACTTTCAATCCCGATGGCACACGGATCGCCACCGTGAGCGCCGATAACACAGCGCGAGTCTGGGATCGCACTACAGGAGCACAGCAATTGTTGCTTAATCTTCCAGCCAGCGGACTCGATGTTGCCTTCAGCCTGGATGGAAAATGGCTCGCGACCTCTGGCTTTGACGGCACAGCCGCGGTGTGGGACGCGGCTTCAGGTAAAGAGTTGCTGACCTTGCTCGGACACAGCAGTGCGATCTACGATGTCTCGTTCAGCCCCGATGGAACGCGGCTGGCGACGGCGGGGCGCGACAAGACCGCGAAGGTGTGGGACATTGACGCCAAGCCGCGAGTTGCTGACGTTCATGGCTGCCGACCCCCCCGGTATCGTCTCATCCCTCGCGTACAGCCCCGATGGGACACGACTCGCGACGGCGAGTAATGATAAAGCGAGGTTGTGGGATGCCGAGAGTGGCGAACTCCTGCTGACCTTGCTCGGTCATTCGTCAGACATCGGCCGCATCCGTTTTAGCCCCGATGGCACGCGGCTCGTGACGACGAGCGACGACAAGACGGTGAAAGTGTGGGACGCCGCCACAGGCAAGGACCTTACTGACGTTGACGGGGCACACGGCTAGAGTTGTCAGCGCCGCATTCAGTCCGGATGGAAAGCGTCTGGCCACCGCCAGCGAGGATGGCACGGCAAGAATATGGGCTGTCGACACAGGCAGGGAAATGCTCACCGTGTCTTGGTTTAATGAACTTGTAACCGACATCGCCTTCAGCCCGGATGGCGAGCACATCGCGACAGCCGGTTTTCCCAACTCGGGTGATATCTCATTGCGAACGATCCTCTGGGATGCGGCAACAGGCCAGCAGCTCTTTAGCCCTTTCCAGTCCGGGAAAATTGCCGTCCGCAATCGCCTTCAGTCCCGATGGAAAACAATTGGCGTTGGGTTACGTGGATGGGAGCATGAAAGTCTATGGCCTTTCTCCCGATGGTCTCCATGCTACCGAACTCTTTACGCCGCGCGGTCACAGGGGCTCGATCGAGGATCTCTCGTACAGCCCGGATGGGAAACGTTTCGCGACCGCGAGCGACGACGGCACCACAAAAATATGGGACGCGGCAACAGGGCAGATGCTCACACTATCGGGACACGAGGGCGGTGTTTTTGGCGTCGCCTTTAGCCAGGATGGCACGCGCCTCGCGACGGGCGGTCGCGATGGCACCGTGCGGATCTATCTGTTACGGGTTGAAGATTTGGTCGCGCTGGCGCAAAGTCGCCTGACGCGTTCGTGGCGTGCAGACGAGTGCCAGAAGTATCTGCATGTGAAAGAATGCCCCGCGCGATAACTGAAGACCTGTCAGGTGGGCCAAGCGATCGCTGCAAGTCGTGCGGCGTTGCGGCCCACCTGACAGGTCTTTCTATGCCTACTTCAAACTAAACCCCACCTGCACCTCGGCCTGCACCGCGATCTGCCCCAGACTGATCGGCCCGTCGTCGCTCGGCGGCTGGTCGCTGCTCGCCGCGTTCTGCATCACGTTCTGCGCCTGCGGCTGATAACGCCCGCTCCACGGACTGCCATAGTATGACCAACTGTTTTCGTCGATGGTGAGTACGCAACCTGGCTTGCGCGTTGGCGGCGCGGGCCAGATCGCGCGCTTTCTCCTGCGCCGCTTTCATTGCCAGATCTCGCGCCTGATCGCGGTACTGGCGGAGTTGTGTCGTTTTGAACTGCACATCGACCACTTCGTTCGCTCCGGCGGATAACGCAGCCGCCAGCACCTGGCTCACCTTGCTCACGTCTTTCAGGTTCACGACGATCGTGTTGTCGATGCGATAGCCTTTGATGTCAAGCGAACTGTAGTCCTCATACACGGGGTGAATGAGGTAGTAATCCGTAGAGATGTCCTTGTCGGCCACGCCCAGCGCCCGAATGGCCGCCATGACTTTCTTCATCGCCGCAGTGTTTTTGTCGTAGACACCCTGCGGCGTGGTGTCATTGGACGTGACGCCGAGTTGAATCGTAACGAGATCGGGCACAACCCTGATGACGGCTGATCCACTGACCTGCACGGTGCGGCTGTTGTCGCACTCGCTGCCGGCGGCCAGCGCGGGCGTGGCCGGGGCATTCGAGCGGCTGGCGAACAACGCCAGGAGCAGGGCCAAACTTACGACGATCAACAGCGTGCGTGATTTGAGCATGGGAGTCCTCCACAGTGAAAGGTTGATGCTTTCACTCTACAGGACGTGTATGACAACTCGGTGACAAAGCAGGGATGGTTGTGGGGCAGGGGAAGAACAGATAATGCGCACGGCGTAAACCGTGAAACGCAATTAGGCCTTGCGCTTTGCGCGCGCAGGCTTGGTTTTCTCCTGTGGCTGAGATTCAATCATGGCCCACATATCTTCGTGCTTGACGCCGCCTGTCGTCCGAATGCGCTGTTCTGCATCATCCAGGATGGCCTGCAATCGGGGTGAGTTGGCCAATAGTATCCGCTCCAGATCATCATCGTTCTTGACGTTGAGCATGACGGCCACGGCCCGGCCGTTCTTTGTGACGATGACCGGCCCTTGTCGCGTTTTCTCAATGTAGGCGCTGAAGCGCGCTTTCACTTCGGCCAGGGGGGCAATGTTCATAGTTTCACCTCTTCCTTCCCAATATAGAGACGTTCTCGGAGCTTGACGCCAATGGCCAGGATATGGACTTCGCCTGTGTCAGAATGGACGCTATAGAAAACCCGAAATCTGTTATTCCCGCCGAAGCGAAGTTCCCAGCGCGCACCAAATGGAGCCGGGCGATCCAGCAGTTTACGGTTGCGGGTTTGTTGATCGGGTGCCGAACCGAGTTGTTCCTCGATGGTTTTCCGTATCAACGCATGATACTTTCGATCAATTGTCTTGATCTGACCCACGAACTCGATATCGTAGATGATCTGATAGCGTATCGGACCCATATTCTGGCTAGAATTATAGTCAGAGTCTGCAGTTCGTCAATATGCCTGCGGTAGCGTCGGCAGCGTGAAACTCGCCGTCGTGCCGGCGCCCTCTTCGCTTTCCAGCCACAACTCGCCGCTGTGCGCGTGAATCAAACTCTGCGCGATGGCGAGGCCGAGGCCGTGCCCGCCCTGCGCGCCCTGCGGGCGCGAGCGGGCCTTATCGGCGCGGTAGAAGCGCTGCCCAAGATGCGGCAGTTCGGCGGCGGGGATGCCGACGCCTTCGTCGATCACCTGCACCAGCGCGTGTCGATCGGGCGTGGCCGACACGCGCAGCGTGATCGATCCGCCGGGGCGTGAATACTTGATCGCGTTGTCGAGGAGGTTGAGCAGCACTTGCTCGATGCGATCAGCATCAGCCGAGGCGGGCGGCGTTTCGGGATCGATCTCAACCTGGAGGGTCAGTTCGCGCGCCTGCGCTTGTTCAGCCAGTCGATCGGCTGCTGCCTGAGCCAGGCGGCCCAGGTCGGTCGGCTTGCGGCTCAAGTTGAGGGCGGCCGAATCGGCCCGCGACAACACGAGCAAATCGTTGACGAGGCGGATCAAACGGTCAGTTTCGTCCTCGACCGTCTCCAGAAAACGATCGCGCACGTCCAGATCGTTTACGGCGCCCGCGCGCAGTGTTTCGATCGTGCCCTTGATCGACGTCAGCGGCGTGCGCAGTTCGTGCGAGATGTCGGCGACCAGATCGACTTGCATCTGGCGCGCGGCCTGCAGACGCGCAGTCATATCGTTGAAGGTTTGCCCCAGCCGGCCGAGTTCATCGCGCGAATGGACTGGCACGGCCTGATCGAACTGCCCTTGCGCTACCGCTTCGGCCGCCGTGGTGAGCTGCTGCACCGGGCGCGTGATGCGGCGTGAGAGCCACCACCCCACGCACTGCCGAGACGGCCAGCGCCATCAGCGTCGCGAGCAGCAGGCGCGCGCGCAGATCGTCGAGCACCGTCAGCACATCACGCAGGCTCTGGCTCAGATAGGCGACGCCGATCGCCCGTCCATCAACCAGCACAGGCATGGCAACCGTGACAGCCGGCGTCTGGCTCGTCGTGTCAATCCGGCTGGCATATTCTCCCTGCAGGGCGCGCTGCACGAGGGGATCGCTGTGCAGGTCTGAATCGGCTGCGGACTTTGCCGAATCGACGAGCACGCGGCCCTGCGTGTTGAGCAGGCGAATGCGTGTGTCCAACTGCGTGCCGAGCTGCAGGGAGGTGTCCGCCAGAGAGGACAGGTCCAGCGAGTTGAGCAAGCCGGCCGTCGGCGTGAGCGGCGTCGTTTGCACGTAGAGATTGCCCGGGGCCTGTTGTTGAATCGCGTTGTTCAGCGGCGTTTGTGTCGTCACCTGCGGCCCGGCTGTGAGCGCAGTGGGGACGAGGGTCTGGACGGTAAAACGCGCCTGCGCGACGAGGCTGTCTTCCGTCGATTGCAGGAAGTAATTCTCCAGAAAGGATAACAGGGTCAAGGCCGCCAGCCCCATCGCCAGAATGATGACAATGAGGTGGCTGAGCAGGAGACGTTGACGAAGACTGGAAAACATGGGAATTCTTGAATTCGGAATTGAGAATTCGGAATGCGGAATCGGCCGCCTAGATCGGTTTCCTAAATGGTCTACGCCAGGCATCCCGCCCAGCCGAAGGCTGGGACACGGCGTGAACGGAGCGGCGGGCGCACGCTGCGCGTGAGCGGAACGCAGTGAAGTCGACGCCAAGCGGCCCACCGATGCTCCTGTGGAGCATCGGGCATGGGCAGAATGCCTGCCGCGCACCATGGCCCCCGCAGCGAAGCGGAGTGGGGGTCGAAGGATGCGGTTCAACGGCGTAGATCAAATCGTAATTCGCACTATTCCGTATTCAACATTCCGAAATCCGCATTCACAGGCTTCAGCTTATACCCCACGCTGCGTACCGTCACGATCCACTCCGTGTCCGGCGTGGCCTGGCGCAGCTTGGCGCGCAGCCGTTTGATCACCGCATCGACCACGCGCAGATCGTCGTGATAGTCGTAGCCCCACACCTGTTCCAGCAATTGTTCACGGCTCAGGACCTGCCCGGCGTGGCGGGCCAGCGTGTGCAGCATGGCGAACTCCAGCGCGGTGAGCTCCAGCACGATCGGGCCGATCCGCGCTTCGTGGCGCGTGACGTCAATGCTGAGCTCGCCCACTTCGAGCCGATCAGGTGAGTCTGTAATCGGGCGGGGGATCGAGCGGCGCAGCACGTTCTTCACGCGCGCGATCAACTCGCGCACGCTGAAAGGCTTCACCACGTAATCGTCCGCGCCCAGTTCGAGCCCCACCACGCGATCGATCTCGGCGTCCCGCGCGGTCAGCATGATGACGGGCACCTCGCTCTCACGCCGCATGATGCGGTGCACCTCCAGCCCGTCGAGTTTGGGCAGCATCAGATCGAGAATGATCAGGTCGGGCTTGTCGCGCCGCGCCGCCGCCACGGCCTGCTCGCCGTCGCGCGCAATGACCACCTCGTACCCGGCTTGCTTCAGGTTGTACGCGAGCACGTCGATGATGGGGGGTTCGTCGTCCACGATCAGGATTTTGGACATAGTGCTTCATTGTAGTCCAAATGGCGCGCAAGGTAAATTGGGGGTGTGACAGGTTTATGACAAATTGATGATCGGCCCGGCACAACTTGTGTCAGATCGCGCGACGCAGGGAAAAGCGATCATCACCTGGTCTTACGGCAAGAGATGAGTGCGCAGGGGAAGCCAAGAATTGTAAGCATCACTTACTGGTAGGACGAAGGTGAACGACCCACTGAACACTGAGGAAACGTATAAGGCCGAGATACCGAGCGGTCTGCGTTACCTGCTGGCGGGTGGGACGAGATAACGCCATTTTAACGGAATCGGCTTGCGCCAAAGAAAATGCCTGAAAACGCGGCACGTATCCGCCAGTCAGGTGCACGCTGTGTTGGGCGGTACTTACTTTGTTGACTTTTTAAGTGCGTGTTCGATATCCTTTATGCGATGGTAGCTGGAGTGACCGTCAAGATCAAAGGGCCATTCCGGTCGGCGCTCCCTGTCACTGAACCATTCTTCCGGTGCATCTTGAAGCGCAGCCAGTACATCGTCCTGAACTTGCCTGTGCCAAGCTAAAACCTCCTGTGGGGAGCGATCTCGCCAACGCTCGTAGATGAGGTGGTTCCCATCCGTCCAACTGAGCCCTTTCTCCTCTACCGGTATGGGTTGTTTCTTGGCTTTTCTGACCACGTCAGCCTTCCAATGGGTAATATGCGCTAGTGCATCTTTCACTATCCAGGCGGCTTCGTTTCTTCGGTTTCGGATGTTGCTCCGGCTTCGGATGAGACTGTGTACGAGGCAACTGTGTCACCCTGGCTCTGCCTTCAGGGGACCAACACGGCGCGAGTATTCATCAACTTCCGGTTGTGATTGCGCCTGCCCGCTCGTAATTCACGACAATGACGCCATTCGAGGTGACTATGCTTTCCGTCACCTTGAATGCCGCCGGGATCGTGCCATCGGCAAACAACCGTTTTCCACCGCCCAACGTTATCGGATATATCATCAGCCAGAACGCATCGACCATATCATGCTTGATAAGCGTCTGAATGAGATTGCCACTTCCCCAAACGTGCAAATCCGGCCCTTGCTGTTGCTTGATTTTGGCGACTTTTTCCGCAATATCTCCGTTTAAAAACACGGACGGCTGCCATTCGCCAGACGTCATGGTATTCGAGGCGACGTACTTGGTCGCCGCGTTGACGCCCGGCCATGCGTCCGCATGTTGCGGCCAGTACGGCGCCCAAATTTCAAAGGTTTTGCGCCCTAACAACAGGTCGAACGGCATGTTCATCTGCCTTCTCAGGACCGTTCCAAGAATCGCGTCGGAATAGGGCGCTATCCACCCGCCATACGCGAAGCCGCCGCTGGTATCTTCGTCTGGCCCGCCTGGGGCTTGTATGACACCATCAAGGGAGACATGTTCAAGCACAATGACTTTTCTCATGACTGAGCTCCTTCAACCTCTGGGTTACTATCTGGTTGCCTCGTTCAAAGCAGGTAAACGACGTCTCAAATACTATGCCCAAGGTGCTTTCGATTCCGCCTGTTCGCCATCAAAAACTATCTCATATGACAATGCTCTCACAATGAAAACTCTTGCAGTTGAAAGCCTTCTGACCAATACTGAGTCCTTGCTGCTACTCTTACTTTGATTGAGGTCATCGCTAGGCGGCACTGCTGTAGTTTGTTCAGTCATGACAATCTTTTTGCTTGCTTTGCTATGATGTGCGCCCAACGTATTAAGGATTGATGCGGCGCGAATCGAGCGCGTAGCCGACCGCGCGTGTGCTGACAGCCGCCCGGCACGCTTTGCGTGCACGTAATCCTGAGTTGAACTGAGCCGGAACGCAGGTGGGGCTTGGAATTTCAAGTCGCGCGTCTCGCGTGAAGAGCCCCACACGTGCGTCGTTGAGGCCCATTGTACTCTCAGCGAGTGGGAAAGGGCAAATGTGGGTTGGTGGCATGCGGCGACCGAAGTTGTGTAACTGACCGGGCGAGCCTGGTGAGAGAGTCAAAAGATAAAAGAGGCCACTCAACCGAGTGGCCTCTTCGTCCTACGCTTCCGATTTATTCGCCGCGGCCGCTGCCTCGGTCTTCATCGCCTGCCCATCCTCATAGGCAATCGCGCCGATGAGCACCAGCACCACAGGCTGCAAGGTCAGGATCACCGTCTTGATGTCCTCGACGGCGCCGGCAGCCAGGTACTTCGCCGAGAAATACAACACGAGGGATACCGTAGTGTCCAGCAGCAACACCAGAAACTTTCGCGACTTCAACAATGCTTGCAGTGGGTTCATGTTCTAATCTCCTTTGTTCAACTCAGTGTACTTGATTCAATAGGGCCAGCGCAGCAGCCGCCAGTCCGAACAAGCCGGAGACTACTGCGGCCCAAAACTTCCAACTCTCAACGGTTATCGTCTTTTTGACATCGGCATTGGCGGCAATGGCCGCCTTGGCGACTTCGGCCAGGCCCAGCGCGTCAGGCTTCTTCTCGGCAGGGGCTGGCCCGTAGACCACCCGGCGGCATTCGGTACAAATGACCATGAACTGCGCAAACTGTGTTTCGAGTGTGCTCACTCGCTCCAGCAAAGCCGGCTGACCATTCCCAATGAACACGGCCTTATCCAGCCGATCCGATCTCGCCTGCAGGTCTTCCAGTCGCTCCAGAATCGTTGTGGTGCGCTCGTCGATGCGCGCCAGCATCTCAGAGTTTTCGCCCATCGCCTCATGCTCCCAGTTCAGGATCGGGAGCAACCTGGAGCGACCGCCATCCTAAACTGGCCAGATGCGCCGCTTTGTATCACCGGCATGGCGGTTACTCCCGCGCGGTGATTGCAGTTTCACGCTGCGCGTGATACCATTGACGCGTCACAGCCGGGAGGTGTAGTATGAAGACATTGACACTCAAGGAAAATCAGACACTGTATGAAATCGTCGCTCAGCATGAACATGTGGACGAGCCGATCGTGTTGGAGCAGGGCGGACGACGCATTGCTGTATTGTTGCCGCTGAAAGAGTACGAGGCGTATCGCACGTGGCGTCAGGCTCGCGTGACCGGTGCTGCGCCGATTTGGGCGGATGATCGCACGTTGGAAGAAGTCGTAGCCGATATCAAGCGAAGAGGGCCGGGAGTTCCTAACGTGCGCAAAGCAACTGCGTCCTTAAAAGAACTGCTTAAAAATTCCCCGCACGATCCTGATTTCGACCTGGAAGAGTGGACGCGTGACTGGGCAAGAGTTGAAGCTGAGATGAAGGCAGCAGAGGTGCGTGACTGGCTTAAGACCGAATCCGAGATGCGCGCTAGTCTGGACAATGAATAATGGCGCAGTATCTGCTCGACACGAACCACGCGTCACCGCTGGTCACACTAGACCATCCGTTACGCCAACGGGTTCTGGCGGCGATTGAGGACGGCCATACTTTTGCCTTGCCCGCCATCGTCGTGGCCGAACTGCTCTTTGGCTATGGCTTATTACCCCGCGCCGCTCAAAACGTGCAGGAATGGGAACGACTGCGCCCATCGTTCGACGTCATCGCAGTTGAGGAGCGGGATGCGCTTGATGCGGCAGCGATCCGCGTGCGATTACGTCAACAGGGTTGGCAGTAAATGTTATAGATGCACTAATTGCCGCAATTGCGCTGCGCTATGATCTCCGCCTCCTGACTACCGATCGTGACTTTGATGCTGTTCCTGATCTTCATCGTGAAAATTGGCTGACGCCTTGAATATGACTGATTCTTCAAAACCTGATTCCATTTTCGCTCCCATCTCCGGCCCCCGCTTTACCGCACCCGAATTGCCCACTTACGACGCCCTGATGGAGTGTATCCGGTGCGGCCGCTGTCTGCCGGCCTGCCCGACGTATCAGCAGACCTCACTGGAGACGTTCTCGCCGCGCGGGCGGCTGTCGTTGATGCGGGCCGTAGAGGATGGAAAACTCGATCTGGCAGACGCCGGGTTGGAGGAACATCTCTACCATTGCCTCGACTGCCGGGCGTGCAACACGGTGTGCCCGGTCAGCATTCCGATCGGCGAGCTCATCGTCGAGGGCCGCGCCGCCGTCGAGGCCAAACATCGCCGCCCGTGGATCATCCGCTTTGCGCTGGAGCACGTGCTGGCCTCGCCAGGCCGCGTTCAGAAGTTCACACCGCCAGTGCGCCTGGCGCAGACGTTGAAACTGGATCAACTCGCCGGGCTGCTGCTGGGCTGGATTCCGCCGTTAAAGGAACTCCTTCAACTCGCGCCGCAGCTGCCCCGGCCGTTGTGGAATGAATTGAGAAAACCTGACAGGTCTCGTCAGGTAACTTCATCCTCCAGCAACCGTAACGAGACCTGTCAGGTTTCAGGCGCTCAGTATCGCGTCGGCTACTTCCTGGGTTGCGTGATGAACGTGGTCTTTGCCGACGCCAGCCGCGCGACGGTGAGACTGCTGGAACACACCAATTGCGAAGTCCTCACACCCAACGATCAAATGTGCTGCGGAGCGCCGCAAGACGATCAGGGCCTGAAGGATGTGATGCGGAAGATGGCCCGGCGCAACATCGAGGCATTTGAGCGGCTGGGCGACCTCGACGTGATTGTGGCGGACTGCGCGGCGTGCAGCGGCTTCCTCAAGGAATATCGCCGCGTCTTCCGCGACGATCCCGCGTGGGCGCAGAGAGCCGAGCGGTTTTCCAGCAAGGTCCGCGACATCACCGAGTGGCTCGATCAGATCATGCCAGAAGACTTGGCGCATCCCGCCCAGCGCGCCGCCCAGCCGAGGGCTGGGACACGGCGTGAGCGGAGCGGCGGGCGTGCTTCGACTTCATTGCATTCCGCTCAGCATGCGCCCGCCGCGCACCATGGCCCCCGCAGCGAAGCGGAGTGGGGGTCGAAGGATGCAGTACTGCCGCGATCGCTTACGTATCACGAGCCATGCCACCTGGCCAACGTGCAGGGCGTGAGCCGCCAGCCGCGAGCCTTGCTCGCGCGCCTGAAAAACCAGGGCGTCGATGTGCGCGAGTTGAGCGATCCGACGCGCTGCTGCGGGAGCGCCGGCATTTACAACCTCACGCATCCGGGTATGTCGAAGGACCTGCTCGATCGGAAGATGGAAGACGTCAGGGCCACCGGCGCCGAGGTCGTGGTCAGCGCAAATCCCGGTTGTTTGCTACAATTGCAATGGGGGGCAAAACGGGCGAAGTCGGACGTGCAGGTCAAGCACGTGACGCAAGTTTTGCTTGAGGCGATAGAAGAACGACAAGCGTAATGAGTAACGAGTCAATGTCATTAAGTTTAGCCGACTGGAACGTCATGCCCGAATGCTTTTATCGGGCATCCAGAACACTGATCGGCAACGCTCGCGGTCGTGCTGCTGGATTCCCGCTAACAACGTGCGGGAATGACTTGGCTGACGTGCTAACTTAATGACATTGAGTAACGAGTAATGAGTAATTTGCAGGCACTCCTTTACTCGTTACAAGTCACTCGTTACGAGGAGACAACATGGAAGTTCCTGTGACAACTGAAGAAGCGGCGCCCGCGCCGGCGCAGCCGGCCCACACGATCGTCGGCGTGCGGTTCATGCCGGTGGGCAAGATCTATCATTTTGACGCGGCGCGTGTGCCGGATGTGCGCGTGGATGACTGGGTGGTGGTGAACACCGCGCGCGGCAAGCAGATGGGGCAGGTGGCGGCCATCAATCCGCCCCGGCATAACCCGGGTGACGGGCCGTTGAAAGTGATCGAGCGGCTGGCGACCAACCGCGATCTGGCGCTGAAGAAATACTGGGAAACTCAGGAAGTCGCCGCCATGGTGAGCGGGCGCGAGGCAGCGCGCGGACTCGCTCTCCCGTTGAAGATCATCAAGGCGGAATATACCTTTGACGGGCAGCGGCTGGCGTTCTTGTACATGCTCGACGAAGGCAGCGAAAATCTCGATGTGGAGCCGCTGCGGGTGGCGCTGCAGCCGCAGTTCAAGGCCAAGGTCGAGATGCGTCTCACCGGTCCGCGGGATGCCGCCAAGGTTCTGGGCGGCGCCGGGGCGTGCGGCATGACCGAGCGCTGCTGCTCCAAGTTCCTGACCGAGTTCAGCCCGGTTTCGGTGAAGATGGCGAAGGAGCAGGGCCTCTCCCTGAATCCCAGCGACATCACCGGCATGTGCGGCCGCTTGCGCTGCTGCCTGATCTACGAATACGAGCAGTACGTGGAAGCGCGCAAGTTATTACCCAAGCGCAATAAAGAAGTGGGCACGCCGTTGGGCACAGGCAGAGTGCTGGAGGCGCTGCCGCTGAAAGATGCCGCGCTGGTGTTGATCGGCGACACGGCGCATGAAATCGCCCGCGCCGATTTGCAGCCGCTGGCCGAACTGGAAGCGCTGGAAAAGCAGATCGAAGCGCCGTGCAGCGGCAATCATGGCTGCACGTGCGGCGTGCACAAGACCACCGGCGGCAAGAAGAAGAAAAAGCGGCCTCAAGCGCAGAAGAAGGACGATGGCACTTCCAACTCCAATCCTCAATGAGCTGCGCGCGGCGCTGGGCAATGACGCTGTCGCCGCTGATCCCGCCACGCTCACCGCTTATGCATACGACGGCACGTGGGCCGAGCAGCGCCCTGCCGTCGTTTTGCATCCGACGGCCACTGCCCAGGTCAGCGCGGTTTTGCGCGTGGCCGATCGGGAGCGAATCCCGATCGTGCCGCGCGGGGCCGCCACGGGCCTGGCGGGCGGCGCCGTGCCGATCGAGGGATCGATCTGTCTGAATCTGGCGCGGATGAATCGCATCCTGTCGATCTCGGCTCCGGATTCGATCGTCATCACGCAGCCCGGCGTGATCACCGCCGCCCTGCAGAAAGCTGTTGAGGCGCAAGGGCTGTTTTATCCGCCCGATCCGGCTTCGCTGCACATGTGCACCATTGGCGGCAACGTCAGCACCAATGCGGGCGGGCCGCGCTGTCTGAAGTATGGGGTCACCGCCGACTACGTGCTTGGCCTGGAAGTGGTTTTGCCCGGCGGCCAGGTGATGCGGACCGGCGGCCGCACCATCAAGAACGTCTCGGGTTACAACCTGACGCAGTTGATCGTGGGATCGGAAGGGACGTTGGGGGTGGTGACCGAGATCACGCTGCAGCTGATCCCCAAACCGATCGCGCAGGCGACGGCCCTGGCGACTTTTGGGCGATTAGCCGACGCCTGTGAAGCCGTGGGCAAGATTCTGGCGACCGGCATCACGCCGCTCGTCACCGAGATTATGGATCACGACGTGATGCGCGCGATTGCCGACTTGCAGCAGAGCCGCAGCCAGCCGGCGGCCTTTTCGCTGGAAGCCGATGCGCTGCTGCTCGTCGCGGTGGATGGCGATCCCGACGCCGTTGAACGCGACATTGAAATGATCGCGGCTGTCCTGCGGAAATCGGGCGCGACGAGTGTGCAGCGCGCGCGCAGCAACGAGGAAGCTGAAGCGCTGTGGGAGATTCGACGGTCGGTGTCCCCGGCGGTGATCCGGCTGGGCAATTCGCGCTTCGGCGAAGACATCGTCGTGCCGCGCGGCCAGATTCCGCAGATGGTCGACCTGGTCAAGCAGATTGCCCGGAAGTACGACCTGACGATCGCAGTCTTCGGCCACATTGGCGATGGAAACTTGCACCCCAACATCGTCTGCGATCGGCGTGATGCGGAGATGATGAAGCGCGTCGAAGCGGCCTCGCACGCCATCTTTGAGGCGGCGATCGAACTCGGCGGAGCCATCACTGGCGAGCACGGCATCGGCCTGCTGAAGACAGGTTACGTGCCCAAAAGCGTCGATCCGATCGCGCTGGGGCTGATGCGGCAGGTGAAAAAGTTGTTTGATCCGAACAACGTCATGAATCCTGGCAAGAAAATCGCTGAAACAGGGCTGCGGACAGCGGGGTGGTGAGACAAGCGATGCAAATCGGTGCGCCACCTGCTCCTTCCGCCCCGCTTACTCAGAGGGTCCGGGTAAGTGAGGCGGTTCGTCGCAATGGCCTTCTGCTCCTGATCGTCATCCTGGGTATCGTGCTGCGCTTTGCCGATCTGGGAAAGATCAGGTTCACCTACGATAACAGACTACCCCATGTTTGAAGCCTTGCGCGGCCTGGCCGGCGGCGGCTGGTCGTTGCTGGGCCAGCCTTCCTCGGTTTTTCTCGCCAATCCGCCGCTCATGAACTTCATCCAGGCCGTTCCTCTATTGGTATGGCGGTCACCCTGGGCGGTTGTTATTTTCATCGTGACTCTGAACGCGCTCGCCATTCTATGCGTGTACCGGGCGGCGCGGCAGTTGTTGAACCAGCCCGCAGCCTATATTGCCGCCGCGCTGTTTGCGATAAATCCGTGGATCGTTTTATACAGCCGCATGACCTGGGTTCAAAGCCTGGTCCCGCTGCTGGTCACGTTGATTGCCTGCCTGCTCTGGCCGATATTGGCCAATGCGCAGCGTTCGGGCTGGGCATTAGTCATTGCGGCTCTGGCGCTCACGGCGCTGACGCAGACTTACATCCAGGCGTGGGGACTGCTTGTTTCGATCGGCCTGCTGCTGATTCTATTTCGCGCGTCTATTCCACGGCGCCCTTTTTGGATTAGTCTGGGCATCTTCGCCGTCGCCACCGGCGTGTATGGACTTGGTTTGGCGATGAATTGGGAAGCCGCTCAAACTCAACTGGCAAACTTCGCGTCTGACGACGCGGTGCGTATCACAGCGGATGGCATCAACCATGCCGTGCGGCTGGTGACAGGGCTGGACTTTCATGCCCAATACAGCCAGCTTGATACGGGGCCGGGGGGCTTGCCGGCAGCGTCGCAGGTAGTCTATGCGGTGCTGGCGCTGGCGCTGGCCGGCGGCATCTTCCTGGCGGTGCGCGCGATTATCCGCAGAAGCCGCGATTGGCGCGCCGGTGTCATCCTGCTCGTCTGGTTTTTTGTGCCGGTGCTGCTGATGACAATCGTCTCCCATCCGGTGCATCCGCATTACTTACTGCTGAGCATTCCCGCGGGTTCCGTGCTGGCTGCCTGGAGCCTGTCACTCCTGGCGCGGCACTCCATCGGGCGGCTGGCTGCTCTCGGCATTTTGATCGGCTGTGCACTCGTGTTTGGCATGAATCTCTTTGCCTACAATGCCGATTCTGGCCGGCATCCGACAGCTGCGCGCTGGGATGGCTGGACCCTGGAAGCAGGCACGCAGGTTGGCGATGCAATTCGGCAGTTGATGGACGGTGCTCCAACACCCTGGCGGGTGGCCGCCGATGCGCGGGCCTCACTGGTTGGCGCGCTCAGCGGGCAATATGTTCAAACTCTGAGCGGGTTGGATTATCCGAATTTCGTGGTGCTGCCAGGCAAGGAGGCGCTGTCCTATTTGTTGTTTAACAAGTCGATTGTGCCCGATGCTTTGGGCTCGCGCGCGGACGTGTCCGGTGCTCAAACGCTGCAGTTTGCCGACAACACGCAGGCTGCGGTCATACGCGTCATGCCCTACGATCGATCGGCGGCCCTGGCTCTGCCAGAAACTAAAGTTGACTGGCCAAGCACGGCAGACTTGACGCTGCTGGGTTATACTCTCAACAGCACGATTGAGCCAGGCCGCCCAATCACACTGACGACCTACTGGCGCGTTGATGCGCTTCACCCAGAAAGGGCCGAGTGGTACATTGGCAGTTTCTATCAGGCCTTCGATCAAGATGGTCAATTCGTCGTGCAGGCGGATGGTCATAGCCAATGGGCCCGCCGCTGGCAGGAAGGTGATGTGTATGTGGAACGGGTGCGCATCGATCTGCCTGGCGAGGTGAAACCGGGCGATTATCAGCTGCGGGTCGGCCTGCTCGACAGCATTCATGAACAAGCCTATGAATTCCTGCTGCCTGACGGCCGGCGAGAAAGCTACGAGATCCCGCTGACCGTTGTTGAGCCGCCGTCTACGTCGGGGTAATTATGAGCGAAATACTCACGAGCGAAGCATACCTGTTGAAGGATCAACTCATTGCCTGGCGGCGCGATTTTCACCGCCATCCCGAACTGGGCTTTCAGGAATTTCGGACCTCTGGCATCGTCGCCAGGCATTTGTCTTCGTTGGGGCTGGAAGTGCAGACGGGCGTCGGAAAGACGGGCGTGGTGGGACTGCTGGAAGGCTCGCGCTCGGGCCCGGTGGTGATGCTGCGCTTTGATATGGATGCGCTGCCCATTCAGGAAGCGGGTCAGACGGATTACACTTCACAGACGCCCGGCGTGATGCATGCCTGCGGTCACGATGCCCACACGGCGATCGGCCTGGGAATCGCGCAGCTGCTGGCCAAACATCGCGACGAAATCGCGGGCACGATCAAGTTGGTGTTTCAACCCGGCGAAGAAGGCTGCGGCGGCGCGCTGGCGATGATCGCCGATGGCGTGCTGGAGAATCCAAAGCCGGATGTGGCGTTAGGTCTGCACGTCTGGAACGATCTCCCCGTGAGCCTGGTGGCGGCCGGCAACGGCGGCGTGATGGCCGCGGCGGACCTCTTTACCGTCAAAGTGCAGGGCCGGGGCGGACATGGCGCGCAGCCGCAGCTGTGCGTCGATGCGGTATTGATCGCTTCACAGATTGTGGTCGCTTTGCAGAGCATCGTCGCGCGCAACGTCAATCCGCGTCAAACGGCCGTCGTCACGGTCGGGGCGATTCACGCAGGCCTGGCCTTCAACGTGATTGCCGACACCGCCGAGCTGACGGGGACAATCCGCACGTTTGATGCCGCCACGCGCGAACAGATTGTGCGCCGCATGACCGACGTCGTCGAAAGTACCGCGCTTGCTTTGGGCGGGAGCGCCACGCTCGAGGTCAAGGTCATCTCGCCCGCGACGGTCAACGACGAGCGCGTGGCGCAGCTGGTGCGCGAGACGGCCAGCGATGTGTTGGGCGCCGAGCGCGTCACAGCCGATCAGTTCACGATGACGGCGGAAGATATGAGCGAGTTTCTCAACCGTCTGCCGGGCTGCTTCTTCTTCATCGGTTCGGCGAATGCCGGGGAAGGCCGGAACGCGGCGCATCACAACCCGCGCTTTGACATCGACGAGGCGGTGCTGCCGCTGGGCGTGGCAGTGCTGGCGGAAGCGGCGCTGAAGTGGGGCAAGACAACAACGGAGTAAGGCTGTTATGAACACTCGACTGCAAGAACTCAAAACTCGTTTGCTCGAAGTCAATGATCTCAACTCGGCCAATGCCCTGTTAAATTGGGATCAGACCACTTACATGCCGCCGGGCGGCGCGGCCGCGCGCGGCCGCCAGATGGCGACACTGGGGCGTCTGGCGCACGAAAAGCTTACGGATCCGGCGGTTGGCGCATGGCTGGATGAGCTGCGCCCGTATGAAGAGAGCCTGCCTTACGATTCAGACGACGCCAGCCTGATCCGCGTGACCCGCCGCGAGGTTGCGCGCAGCACCCGGATTCCTGCGGCGTTTGTGGCGCAGCTCAATGAGCATCAGGCCGAGTCCTATCAAGTGTGGGCCGCGGCCCGCCCGGCCAACGATTTTAAACGCGTGCAGCCTTACCTGGAAAAGACGCTCGATCTCAGCCGCCAGCTGGCGAACTACTTCCCCGGCTACGAGCACATCGCCGATCCGCTGATCGATTTTGCCGACGAGGGCCTGACGGTCGCGAAGATTCGTCCGCTGTTTGCCGAACTGCGGGCGCAGCTGGTCCCGATCGTGCAGGCGATCGCCTCGCAGCCGGTGGCCGATGACGCGTGCCTGAAGCAGTTCTACCCCGAGGCGCAGCAGCTGGCGTTTGGTCAAGACGTCATCCAGGCGCTCGGCTATGATTTCAATCGCGGGCGGCAGGACAAGACGCACCATCCGTTTATGACCAAGTTCTCGCTGGGCGATGTTCGCATCACCACGCGCGTGAAAGAGCGCGACCTGAGTGATGCCTTATTCAGCACCATGCACGAAGCCGGCCATGCCATGTACGAGCAGGGCATTCGCATGGACCTGGACGGCACACCGCTGGCCGATGGAACCTCGGCGGGCGTGCACGAAAGCCAGTCGCGCACCTGGGAAAACCTCGTGGGGCGCAGCCGCGGCTTCTGGACGTATTTCTATCCTCGGCTGCAGGCCGCTTTTCCCGAACAACTGAAGTCTGTGCCGTTCGAGACTTTCTATCACGCGATCAACAAGGTGGAGCGTTCGTTGATCCGCACCGATGCCGACGAGGTCACCTACAACCTGCACGTGATGATCCGTTTCGATTTCGAGACGGCGCTGCTGGAAGGTACCCTGGCGATTCGTGATCTGCCGGAAGCCTGGCACGCCCGCTATCAGTCGGATCTCGGCCTGCGCGCGCCCGACGATCGGGATGGCGTGCTGCAGGATGTGCACTGGTATGGCGGCATCATCGGCGGCTCGTTCCAGGGGTACACGCTGGGCAATATCCTCAGCGCGCAGTTGTTTGCCGCGGCGGTGCAGGCGCATCCAGAAATTCCCGGCGAGATGAGCCAGGGCAAGTTTGAGGCGCTGCGCGGCTGGCTGGTGCAGAACGTCTATCAGCACGGCCGCAAGTTCACGGCCGATGAGATCATTGCACGCGCCACCGGCCAGCCGCTGAGCATCGAGCCGTATGTTCGCTATCTGCGAACGAAGTATGGCGAGCTTTATCACTGGTGATCCGAATGACACAGGCAGGTCCTTTGCAATGGCGCACCGGCGCCGGCTGGCTGATTTTGCTGGGAGGCGGGCGCTGGGAGGAAAATGAAACGATCCACTCGCAGGCGATCTCGGCCATTCTAGACGAGTCGCCGATTGCCTTCATTCCAGCGGCCGATCCGGATCCAACGCGAGGCGAGGCGTTTTTGTCGTTCTATGCCGACCTCGGCGCGCCGCACGGGTACGTCGTGCCCGTTCACGATCAGCAATCGGCGAATGATCCGGCTAACTATCGGCGGCTGGCGAATGCGAGCCTGATCTACATTGGCGGCGGCAGTCTGCAGCGGCTGCTGGAGGCGTTGGACGGCACGCACGCGATCGACGCGCTGGCCGCTGCCTTTGACGGCGGCGCAATCATCGTCGGCGAAAGCGCCGGTGCGATGCTGCTGGGCAAGTGGGGCGTCAGTGCCAAACAGGGAAAGGTCTACCCCGGCTGGGGTTGGGTGTCTGACGCCTTGATTGCGGCACATTACACGCCGGAACGAACGGCGCAGGTCTGGGCCGCGCTGCAGCGTTACCCGGAAGCGCTGGCGCTTGGCATTCCCGACGGCGTGGCGCTGGCGCTTGGCCCCGAAGGCGAACTGGCAACGTGGACTGATACCGATCAGCAGGTAACAGTCACGCTCGGCGCGAAATTCGGGCGATGACTCGTAACCGCTTGTTCCCGCTGCTAGCGTGCGCGGCAGTATTGCTCGCCTTTTTTGCCCTGTGGGCCGGAAATCTGGGCCATGCTGAACTCACCGAAGAAGAAGCCTTTGTCGACATTCTGGCGAGCAAGCCGGTGGGCGAGATATTGCAGCAGCTGAATACCGACGAGCCGCACCCGCCTCTCTACTACCTCATTATGCGTGCCTGGAATGTATTGGGTGGCACGCGGAATGAGTTCCTGGTGCGTTTCCCGTCGATTGCGCTGGGACTGTTGTTGCTGAGCCTCACTTATCGTTTGGGGCGCACCTCGGGATTGGGCTGGGGGCCGGCGTTGATCGCCATGGCCTGGCTGGGACTCAATCCGCAGCTGACCTATCACGTGCGCGAGGCGCGTATGTACGGGCTGATGGCTGTGACGGTTGTGCTGGCGGCCATAGTCGCCCTGCGCTTCGATCAATGGCCGCGCCGAACGGGCATCACCGCCGCCAGCGTGACCACGCTGGCGGCCTTGCTAAGCCATTATTTCAATGTGTTCTTTGTGGGACCAATTGCAATCTGGGGCCTGGTCGTTTTTCGAGGTCAAAAGCGGCGCGGTTGGTTGCTCGCTCAAGTCGTCGCGTGGGGCATATTTGCCGTATGGTCGTTGTTCATGGGCCAGGCCTTTCTGAATCCGGCGAGCGTGAGCGCAGGCAAGACCTGGTCGTTGATGTTGCCGCCGTGGGAGACGCTGGCCGGCGTCGTGCGCGCGGCGCTGGTTGGTTACCGCGACGTGCCAGCCGATTGGCTGGCCTGGCTGGGAGGCGGGCTGCTCGCCGGCCTGTGGCTGCTGGGCAGTTTTTCCAGCCAGGGCCGCGTTCGCCTCTTCCTGCTCATCGTGGGCGCGGTGCCTTTAGCGGCTTACGCTCTGGCGAACTGGGTGAGACCCCTCTATCATCCGAAATACGTTGTTCCGTGGCTGGTCTTTCTCGCCCTGGCTTCAGGCTGGTTAATCATGCGCCGGCCGCGACTGGGCGCCGGCCTTCTGGCTGGCTCATTGGTGTTCATGCTGCTGCCGACGCTGCGCACCATTCAGCTGCCTTATTATTTTCCAAGCCCGGCGTCGCAAACGGGGCGCAACGAATGGTTAAATCCGGTTCATCGACAGTATGCGGAGTATCTCGATCAATATTCTGGCGCAGGCGACACGTTCGGGCTGGGAGTCCCCAGTCTGATTGATTGCTACTATGCGAGCTTCTATATCCAGCGGCCGTTGGAATGCAATTTGCTGCTTCAGCGCTCGGCTCAATCCAGCACCGCCGTGGCATCGACTCTGAAGGATGTGCTCGCCCGATCTACCGTCCTGTGGTATCTTGAATTGCACAACAGCGGCTGGGATCCGAACAACGCGGTGGAGCAGGCGCTGAGCCAAAATGCCATCAGCCTCGGCACCGAGAATGCCAGCGGCCTTCCGCTGCGTCTGTATACGAGTCCGGCGACGCTCCTGGCTCAGCAACAGCCGAGCGGCGCGCGTTTCGGTGAAGCAGCCCGGCTGGAAGGCGTCTGGCTGGCACAGCGGGGAGACCTTCATCTGGCTCTGATATGGCGCTCATTGGCCGATCATCCGCCGTTGGCCGCCAAAGTGTTTGTTCACCTGGTAAGTTCCGCCGGTGAGATATTGGCCCAGATCGACGGTGTGCCAGTATCCTGGACCCGGCCATTGGAAACCTGGCAGCTGGGCGAGCAGTTGTTCGACGTCTATTCCTTGCCCTTGCCCGTTGATGATCCACGGCTGTCTGGCGCAACTCTGCAAATTGGCTTATACGATCCGGATACCGGCGCCCGGTTGGCCGCCTATGACGCGGCTGGCAATCCCTTGCCTGGAGATGAATTGACTCTCCCTTTGTCCCTGCAGCTGCCTGCTCCGGATCGTTCGTAGGCAGTAAAATGCCTTGTAAACCGGCGGGCCTGAGCGCCAAGAGGTGATGCATGCCGCTGCCACTCGATGAGCTTGTTGCACAACCGTCCCTGGTTAACCTGCGCGCCCAGGAATCGGATTGGGATGAATTGTTGTTTGAATACGAATTGGCGCTGGACGACACTCAGGCCTGGCTGCGCGGATTGAACGAAGAGCAGATTCACTTCAAACCGGCCGAGACCAGCTACTCCATCGCCGAGATCGTGACGCACAATGCGGCCAGCGATGAGCTGTTGTGGTCATGGATCGCGCTGCTCATGCAGGACCGCGCCGCCCAGATCGACCCGCAGGCGCTGAGTAGCGGCGCGGGCGCACAGGATACCGCCACGCGGCTCGAACTGGACGCGCTGAACGAAGCCTGCCGCGCGCTGGCCCGGCACACGATCGATTTGCGCCCCCCCGCACCCGATCTCGCCGCAACGGCGCCGCACCCCTACTTTGGGGCGCTCAACGCCAAGGGCTGGATCTATTTCACAGCGCTGCACCGCGGTCTGCATCGCTATCAATGCGAAAGCGTCATCGACAGCCCGGGTTTCCCGCGCAGTGTGAGTGTGCAGACTCAGCCGCGTGAAGCGTACCAGCCTTCTGATCGCAAAACGTGGTTGAAGCAGGAGGCCGGACGCAAGCAGCCCGGGGCGGCCGGCAAAAAGCAGGGCGCGCAAGGTACTGCCGCCCGGAAGCGGCCGACAGGCAGGAAGAAGACCGCCGCGCGCTCGCCGTAGGATGGCGCTCATTCAGGTTGCAGCCTGCGACTTGGTTTCGCTCGGCAAGCGAAACCCTGTTACAGATTCTTCGACAAGGCTGATCGCATGACTGATTCTGCACCGATTGAAGAGCGGCTTTTCACCGAGCGCGAATTGCGGCAGTTCGATGGCACGCGCGGCAAACCGGCTTATATTGCCTACGCTGGCGTAGTGTATGACGTCTCGGCTTCATCGTTGTGGCGCGGCGGGATGCACAAGGATCTGCATTACGCGGGTACCGATCTGACGCGCACGCTGCGCAAGGCGCCGCACACCGCTGAAGTGTTCACGCACGCGACCGTCAGGAGAGTAGGGCGGTATAGCCCTTTATGAAGAAACACTGGGGCGTCCTCGTCGTAATAATCATCATCGCCAGCGTCGTCTTTGCGATTGGCGGCGCGCCGCTGATCCGCTTTCTGGCCGATCAAGAGCGTGTCCGCGCCTGGATTGAGGGCTTTGGCGTCTGGGGGCCGCTGGCGCTGATCGCGATGATCATCGTGCAGACGGTGCTGTCGATTTCGCCCGTGAGACTTGCTCGCCGTCGTCGGCGCGTACGTGTTTGGGTTCTGGCCAGGCGTGTTGTATGCGTTCATCGGACTGGCGATCGGCTCGGCCTTGTGCATGATTCTGGGGCGGCGCTTCGGGCGGCCGCTGGTCGACCGATTGATCGATCCCAAGTCGGTCGCCGTCTTCGACCGGTTTACGGAGAAGCGCGGGCCGAGTTTTTCTTTGTCATCTTTGTCATGCCGTGGGTGCCGGATGATCTGGCCTGTTACGCGATCGGGCTGAGCCGCTTGTCGTTGAAGTTGATGATCGTCCTGGCGGCCTTTGGGCGCATGCCCAGCGTCATCGTGCAGTGCTGGCTGGCCGCGTATGCGGCCGAATTGCCGGCGGGCGTCATCATTGGGGTGGTGGCCGGCGGCGTGCTGTTGGGCGTGGCCTTCTATCGTTACCACCGGCAACTGGAGCAATTGGTCGTCAACCTGGCGGCGCAATTCCAGCGGCGGGCGGCAGTGCCGGTTGCGGAGCCAATGGACGATGGTGAGGACTGACAGAGACGGGCGAGTGCCTGACTCGCCCGTTTGTCACGTGTGGCCAATGTCGCAGGATGGCGCCTAACTTCCAGCCAGGCCGGTGATGGCCCGGAAGGCATGATAAACGCTCACCATATCGCTGCCGGTCCATTCGATGGCGACGCCGCCGCTGCGCTTTGAGCCCGGCACGCGCAAAGCGCGATCGATCTGATCGGGCCGGGTGAGTTCCACCCGCAAGCGAAGCGGAGCGCCGATGATCAACGGCGAAACCTGCCGCACCATCGCGTGCGCCGCCGCGTGCCGTATTGCCGCGCGGTTCTCTTCCACCGGCAGGCATTCGGCGCTCATGCGCCCGTTGGCCGACTTCACCACGACGGACTCGATCGGGCCGAGCAAATCGACGGCTTCCTGCACGGCCGCTCGATCGCCCGTGATCAACGCGACGCACGCTCCGAACGATCCGCACACGGCCGCGTTCAGCCCGATCTCGCCCACTTCTCGATCGTTCAGCCAGACGCCGCGCACCTGATCGGTCCAGGTGTGACAGAGAATCGCGTCGGGCGTATTGGCGCGGGCGTGATAACCGATGAAGAAGACTCGATCGGCGCTCTGCACGCCTTCGACCATCGACAGCGGCGCGGGCGATCCGGAATTGAGGCGGGCCGGTGCGCGCAGTTTTTCGACGAGGATGTTGCACCCGTTGTTGTGGCCGTCGGTGACGACGACGCTGGTTGCGCCGCCATCCAGCGCGCCGTCGATGGCGGCGTTCACTTCTTCGGTCATGAGTTCGCGAAAACGGGCATACTCAAAATGGCCGGGCTCGACGTGATCCCAGTGCACCACGCCGGAGATGCCTTCCATATCAGCGGCAACTAAGACGCGCATTGCGGCTCCTCCTGAAAGATATACGACACGTCAAACCGGGGCCCGTCGACCACCACCCCAGGCCCGGGCGTAGCCGGCGTTCAGGCTTGCCTCACAGCGCGGACAGCCAGGGCGCGGCCAGTTCGACCAAATCAAGTTGAATGACATCGCCATCGTCGGGCACCAGGATCAGCCCTTTGAAAGATTCGGCGGCTTCGGCGGTCAGCACGCGCCGATGATTGCCATGCAGCCGGCTGAGATGCACCAGGGCCAGGCGCTTGACACCGGCCCGGGCGGCGATTTGTCCGGCCTGGCGTGCATCCGAATGAAAGTACATCTCAGGGCTGACGTCGGGCTGCAAAGTCGCGCTGAAGGATGCTTCGTGAATCAGCAGATCGCAGCCGGTGGCCAGGCTGGCCAGCTTGTCCGAAGGCGCCGTGTCTGCCGAAAAGGCCAGCGACACGCCCTTGTCAAAGAAGTCGAGGCGCAGACCCTGCACCGGCATGTAGGGCGGGCCAAAGACCAGCTCGGTCGTCAATTGAATCTCGTCGGTTAAATCGCGCGACTGGCGCGGCCCTTCAGCCAGTTCGATCCAGTCGAATTTGGCCAGGCGGTCGGCGGCTTCGGGGAACGTCAATTTTGTCACGGTGCACACGGCCTCGCGCACGGCTGCCGTGCAATAAATCCGCAGCGGGGGAATTTTCGTGACGAATTGTTGCAGCAGCGCCAGCTGCGGAAAGCCCAGGATATGATCGGCGTGGCCGTGCGATAAGAAGATCGCGTCGATCTGCGAAGGCTCGATGCCGGCGCGCTGCAAATCGCCAAACACCGAAGGGCCGGCGTCGGCCAGGAAGAGCAGATTCTCCGTGCGTACCGTAAAAGTTGTATTGCCGCGATCGCGCGGCGGCATGGCTGACCCGGTTCCCAGAAAAGTCACTTCGATCACAGTGAGTCCTTTAGTCCATCAAATACCGATCAATAAACGCCGCGCGCTTGCGGTAAGCATCCACCCGATTATCCAACTGGCGCAAGATGTGACCTTCGTCGGCATAGACCTGCATCTCCACCGGCCGCCCCAACTCGATCAGCTTGTCGCGCACCTGCGCGGCCTCATCGGGCGGGCAGCGCACATCGTTGCCGCCTGCGATCAACTGGATCGGCGCGGTGATGCGATCGATGAAGAAGATCGGCGAGTTGGCGTACCACCGCTCGTAATCCTTGACCGGATCGCCCATATTCTGATCGTCCCAGTATTGCAGGTCTTCGCGTTCACTGGCATGTTCGGTGAACCAGTTGACGAACGGCACCAGCGCCGAACCGGCTGCCCACCTGGCAGGATACTGCGTGGCGCACGTCATGGTCATGAAGCCGCCATACGAAATGCCGGTCACGGCGATGCGCTGCGGGTCGGCTAAACCTTGGCCGATCAAGTAATCGGCGGCGGCAGCGACATCATTGGTATCCCCGCGCCCCAGGTCGAAGCGATTCGCTACTTTGAAGGCCTTGCCATAACCGGTGCTGCCGCGATAGTTGGGGCAGATCACCACGTAGCCGCGCGTGACAAAATCCTGCACGGCGGGATACCAATCGTTGTCGTGCAGGGAAGTCGGCCCACCGTGCACGTACAACACTGCCGGCGGCAGGTGATCGGGCGACACGTCCTGCGGCAGATACAACAACGCCGGAACCTGCACGCCCGGGTCAAGGCTCGGATACCACACGTGTTTTGGCGCAACAAAGACCGACCGGTCAAATTCGCCGGGCAGCGAGTCAGTGAGCTGTCGGGCTTCCCGATCAGCTCAGCTGCAGGGCCCATAGATCCGGCGGATTGGCCGCGCCGCCACAGGTAAAGATCAGAGTTGAGCCGTCAGGCGTGAAGCGCTGCTGGTTGTGGACGCCCGGCGTGATCTGCACCACCTCCGGGCCGCGCCTCCCCGTGACATCGTGCAGGATGAGATCGACATTGCCCTCCCGCAAACGCTGATAGGCAATCTGATCACCACGGGGTGACCAGACGGGATAGTAATATTCGCAATCCGGATGGGTGATCCAGTCGATTGACCGTGTGGCCACATCGTAGATGCCGATGTCTGACATGCCGCGATCGTCCGACGAAAAGGCCAGTTTGCGGCTGTCAGGCGACCACCAGGGCTGCCCGGCGTCAGCCAGGCGATGCTCTGCGCCGAGTCGAACCTCCGGCCCACCCCCCGTCGGTACGAGAAAAATGCCCATATTTTGCGCATCGACCATGGCTTGCACGGCTAACCATTGCCCATCGGGTGAGGGCTCGACCTGCACATCGCTATAAGCGTGATGTGACACGCGCCGGATCGAGCCGGCGCGGCTGGATACGGCAAAAGTGGCGAAGTTCGTGTCACGATTGGAGGTGTAGTACAACCACTGTCCATCCGGCGACCAGCGCACCCATTCGTTGAGACCTTCGGGTGTCTCAGGCATGAGGTTGGCGATCCGTCCTGTGGCGAGATCGAGTACGTACACGTCGAAATTTTCGTCACCTTGATCATCCTGCAGGAACGCCAGCCGTGATCCATCCGGCGAAAAGCATGGCAGCATCTTGCTTCCCGGCCCGCGGGTGATTTGTTGCGCGGTCCCGCCGGTGGTTGGCAGCGTGTACAGTTCCCACTGGCCGGTGATATTCCACATGAAAGCGATGGTTTGCCCGTCGGGTGAAACGTCACAGCCCTCTCCCCAGGAATACACGTTGGGGGTCCGGAAGAGCAGGTCTTGGTTGAGTGCGGTCAAGGCGTTACTCCGTTGCCATGCATGCGGTTCATGAGGCGGATGATTGGGTCAGAGGATAACATCGCTGATCGGCTTGGCTTGACTGATTTAAGTGTAATGTTGGACGCGGAGTTTGTCAAACTCAAGACGGGCAGAGTTGTCGCCAAACTGTGCGCCAGGCGTCGGCGGGATGTCGGTTTACCTGCCGGGCGGTTGTGGTAAAATGTGAAGCATCGCGCGGTTTCAGCAGGCTAATCGCCTCTTCATTTAAGGAGAACACCCATGACCGACCTGACCAGTCAGATTAAAGACCAACGTGGCGGGTTCGCCAAAATCCTCTCGAAGATCCCCGGCTTTAAAGGCTACCTGGAGAAAGAGACGCGCCGCGATGCGGATAAGATCGTGCGCGACGCGGTGGCGGCCAAGTTCACCGATCAGCTCGAGCGGCTGACGGAACTGCAAATCGATCTGCTGTCGAACGGCGGCTTTGAATTCGTCGACGATGTCGAGCAGAGCGCGGTGAAGCTGCGCACCTTCATCGATCGGGTGAAGACTGCGCCGCGCGGTTATGCCGGCGTGTTTGACGCCGTGCAAGTGAAGGAAGAGGAACTCGATCAACTGTACAACTTCGATTATCAATTGCTCAGCGAAGCCGATAACCTGGCCGCGGCGATCGATCAGTGCCGCGTCGCCTTGGGCGTGATGCCCGCGCTGCCCGCGGCCGAGGGGGCAGCGCCCGTCCCGACCGGGCCGGAGGCTTTGAAGACGGCGATGAGCGCCGTCAAGCGTGTCTGCACCGGCCTGAATGATTTGTACGACAAACGCCAACATCTGTTGGTGGGCGCGCTGTAAGAAATTCTTTGAGGAGAGATTGCCATGCCCCGCATTATTGATGTGGTCGAATACGCCGATGAAACCGGCCGTGAAATGGTGCATCGCATCCCCGAGAGCGGCGCGGGCGATTTCCGCATCGGCTCGCAGGTGATTGTGCGTGAGCAGCAAGCCACGGTGTTCTTCCGTGATGGTAAAGCGATGGACGTCTTTGGCCCGGGACGCCACACGATCACCACGGCGAATATTCCCATTCTGTCCGGGCTGATCCAGTTGGGGACCAGCGGCAAAAACGTCTTCACGGCCGAGGCTTACTTTGTGAGCACGCGCACCTACCTCGACATGGGCTGGGGCACGCCCGAGCCGGTTACGTTCCGCGATCCCGATCTGGGTATGGTGCGCCTGCGCGCCAACGGCGTGTATTCCATGGAGATCGGCGACCCGGCGCTGTTCGTCAACAAGGTCGTCGGCGTGCGCGGCGTGTATGAGACGCCGGAAATCGAAGGCATGCTGCGCGGCATCATCATCAGCAAGATGACCGATCTGCTGGGCGAGATCAAGATTCCGTTCCTGGACATGCCCTCCAAGTATGACGAGATCGGCGCGGGCACCAAGGCCAAAGTGGGCGACGACTTCAAGCAGCTGGGCATTACGCTGAAGACGTTGTATGTCCGCTCGATCAGCCCGACTGAAGAGACCGCCAAGGCCATCGACGAGCGCGCGCAGATGGGCGCCATCGGCGATATGCAGAAATATATGCAGTTCCAGGCGGCCCGCGGCATACGCGATGCGGCGCAGAATCCGTCTGGCGGCGTCGCCGGCGCCGGTGTGGGCTTGGGCGCCGGCCTGGGCATGGGGCAGATGATGGCGGGCATGATGTCGCAGTCGATGCAGCAGCCACCGGCGCAGCAGGCGGCTCCCACCGCACCGACAGGCGGCGGCCCGGCTCCCGAAGTGATGACGCCCGCCGAAGCCGCGGCTTACCTTAAGGTTTCCGAGGCCGATGTGATGTCAATGATCACGGGCGGGCAGGTCAAAGCCAAACAGATGGGCGCGAGTTACCGCATCAGCAAGAAGGCGCTGGACGATTTCCTGAACAGCTGATCCGCAGAACGCGAAGCGCAAAACGCCAGAGGCCGGAGTTCGTGAAGAACCCCGGCCTCTGTGTGTTGGCGGCACGCTCTGGATCAGGTTAAAGCCGTGCCGCACAGGCAATGCCAGTGGAGTGGGCGGTGCTCAGGGCGTGTCACCGTCAAGCGTGCGTCTGGCGCTCTTCGTCCTCCAGGACGCCGAGGTGCAATTCCAGCGCACCGACCGAGATCTGCAGCTCGCGGATGGACAGGGCCAGCGAGAGGACCAGCAGGATCAGGCTGGCGATGAAGATCACATTTACCCAGTTCGATCAGCCCGAAGAACAACACCAGCATGCAGACCACGCATCCCAAAATGCTGGCGGCGCCGGCGATCTGCATGTTGCGGATCAAGATCACGCGGTAGCGCAAATTGTCGATCTGGCCGAGCAGATTGGGATCGGGCGATTTTTGGTAATCGGCATAGAGGTTGCGAATGACCGTCGATAGCCCCAGAAATCGATTGGTGTAGGCCAGCAACAGCAGCGACAACGCCGGGAATAACAAGGCCGGGGTGGTGAGTGTAATGTCCATGGGCGGTTGGTCCTTTAGTCAATGACGAGCACCTTGGCTCCGCGGACCTGGCGCTTCTTCAACTCCAGCAGCGCCTGATTCGCTTCTTCCAGCGCGTAAGTCTGCACTTCAGGCTTGATGGGAATCTCGGCGGCGATCAGCAGGAACTCGCTCACGTCGTGGCGCGTGACGTTCGCCACGCTCTTGATCTCTTTCTCCTGCCACAGATCGCGCGCATAGTCGAGGCGGCTGAGCGCGGCCTGGTCCCCCTCTTCTTTGCGAATGGCATTGATCACCAGCCGCCCGCCTGGCGCGAGATTCTTCAAGGCTTCCACCACGGGCGTCCACACCGGCGTTGTATCGATGATGGCATCCAGCTTCACCGGCGACTCGGCCGTGGTCTCGCCCGTCCAGGCGGCCCCCAGCTCGCGCGCAAACTCGCGCTCGGCCTCGCTGCGCGCGAAGACAAAGACCGGCGTCCTGGGAAGACGGCGCTGGGTCATCTGCAGCACCAGGTGCGCCGAAGCGCCAAACCCCGTCAAGCCCAGCGTCTGCCCGTTCTGCAGGCCGGTCAACATCAACGAACGATACCCGATCGCGCCCGCGCACAACAACGGCGCGGCCTCCACATCGGAAAAGACCGCGGGCAGGCGATACGCGAAATCCTCCGACACCGTCAGATACTCGGCGTAGCCGCCGGGTACATCACGACCGGTCGCGCGAAATTTCTCGCACAGGTTTTCGCGGCCGCTTTGACAGTAGGCGCACTGGCCGCACGCCGAGAAGATCCATGCCACGCCGACGCGTTCGCCGCTGTGAAAGCGCGTGACAAAGTTACCCGCCGCGACAACGCGTCCGACGATCTGGTGTCCCAACACGATGGGGAGGTGCGCGGGCGGCGTGCGGCCTTCGATCTCGTCGAGCTCGGTGTGACACACGCCGCACGTCGAAACCTTGATGAGAATCTCGTCCTCGCGCGGAACGGGATCAGGCAGCGTGGTCAATTGCAGCGGCTGCACATTATCGGCCAGATTGACGATGTGCGGGAGGATTAAGGCTTTCATGTTCGAATGCTTTCCGGCGCTGACCGACTTTGATTAACGCCACCACCAACGTTACATACATGATCCCGACGATCAATGCCTTCGTGCGCGACCGATCCAGCGATGGACTGTTGCGGCGTACACACCGTACTCCTCGCCGAACCTGGCGGCCAGATACCTCTCCTCCGGCGCTATCAGCACGTAATGGCAAGCGACGAGGCTTGGCAGGAGGAGGATCAACACCCAGGGCAGGTTTACTGCCAGCGCAACGCCGACCAAGAAGCAAACCACACCGAGATAAAGGGGATTCCTCGAGACAGAGAACACACCGGCGGTAACAACCTTGCTTGTCGGGAGACCAGGATCGGTCGGCTGGCCTTGCCGGGCGAGCTCTCGGCGGGCAAGGACGACGAGAGCCACACCCACTAGGATGAGAGCAGCGCCCCCAAGGCCGACGGCTGGACTGAGGAGTCCTTGGGGCAGCGAGACTGGGACTACCAATTGCAGGACGATGGCAACAAGAAGAGGAATGCCAAAGACGGCATCAGATGTCTGCCAGTAGCTTCTATGTGCGACTTCAATGGGCATCGCGGCTACCATCCCTTGCATTGATTCGACGTAAGCCGTGAGGCGGAGCCGATGAACTGCACGGGACAAGTGATCAACTTGCCCTACAAGGGTCGATGCACACGGCTCCCGAAGCGAAACCACGCGATGGCGCCGGCGGCATCTCGCAGAAACTCGCCGCGCGAACCCCTGAAGGGATCATCCAGCGCGATGATTTTGTCGGCGTCCCAGAAGGCCAGCCGGGTCGGCGGTGGTGTTTCACCCGGCGGCGAATCGGGCGTGGGAAAGCCGCCCTTCGGGATCGATTGTAACATCAATCCCCCATCTTGCAGATACAAGTCGCGCCGAGCAGCGGGTGAATCATAATGTCCGGTGTACGCCAGCAGTTGTTCTTCCGCGAGATGGATATGCGGCGTCTCCGGCCATGCTATGCCGAGGTATTGTCGCAAGGCGCTCGCGCGCAGATCGCCGTACAGCACCGAGCCCTCATCGCTGTTGGTCAAGGTCGTGATGGCAAACTGCTGCGACGGCACCAGCGTGAAGTCGGCGGTGAAACCGTTCGTCGCGCCGCCGTGCCGCAAAACGGGCGTAGCGCCGATCGGGGTGATGAACCAGCTCAGGCCGAAGACATCCAGCCCGCTGCCCGTCACGATCGGCGTCTGCATCAACTTAATCGATTCCGGTTTCAGCAGGCCCGATCCGTCGCCCATATGGAAGCGCGCGTACCGTAGCAGATCGATCACAGTGCTGACGACGCCGCCCACCGGATGCCCGGCCCGCCCGATCGGCCAGGGGCGCGCCACTTTGGCTGCCCGCTCGACGATCTCGTGCCCCACGGCGAAACGATAGGTCATCACGTCGTGCGGAAAGAAGAAAGTCAGATTCATGCCCAACGGATCGAGGATCATCTCTTTGAGGGCGGCTTCGTAACTCTGGCCGGTGATCACTTCGATGAGGCGCCCCGCGATGTTGAAGCCGGTATTGCAGTACGACCACACCTCGCCCAGCGGTGTGAACTGCGGTAGTGTAGCGATCTCATTCAACATCCTGGCCTGTGCGTCGTCGCCGAAACCAAAGTCGTTGAAATAGTCGCCCAGCCAGCCGCCGGTGTGCGTCAGCAGATGCCGGATGGTCACGCGCTCGGCGACCGACTCATCACTCAAACGAAAATCGGGCAAATACGCGCGGATCGGCGTGTCGAGATCGACTTGGCCTGCGTCCCGCAGCATCATCAGGGCCGTGGCTGTGAACGTCTTGCTGATCGAGCCGACTTGAAACAGCGTCTCGGGCGTCACGGGCAGGGGATGCTCGACGCTGGTCACGCCGAATCCGGCGGCCTGCTCGATCCCGGCGTGCCACACGCCCACGGCCAGCCCGGGAATGGGGAGGCGCTGCATCCCGCTGGTGATTTCGTCACAGACGCCTTGAAAGAGTTGATCGGAATGGGCCATGAAATGTCCTTGACGGATTTGCCGTAGGGGCGAAGCATTTCTGCCGGGAGTTGGGTCGTTTGAGACGCTTCAAGAAATGCTTCGCCCCTACTTGATTCCGCCGAACGCCGCAAACATCGCATGCTTGTGCAGTACTTCCACCGAGCGAAAGCCGACCTGTTTCAGTAAATGCAATTGGTACAGCAGCGGGCGCGGCGTGTCTTCCTGCTCGATGTAAGTGAAAACTTGATCGCGATACGCTTCGCCTTTCAACTGCGTGAGGTACTCGCCGTAGCGCTGCCACATCACAGCCTGCACGGCCGGATCATCGTGCGCGATCAGATCGGAAACCCACAACGAGCCGCCGGGCTTGAGGGCGGCGTAGCATTTGCCGAACACGGCTTCCCATTCGGCGTCTGCGCGCAGGTGATGGAACACGGCGGCGGCCAGGATGACGTCGTAGTGCCGATCGGGCAGGGGGATGGCGCGGATGTCGCCTTGCAGCGTGGTGATGTTGCCGTCGGATGCTGCGCCAATCCGCTGCAAGGCCCGATCGAGCATGGGCTTGCTCAGATCGATCAGGGTTACGTCGATGTCGGGCAAATGCTGCAGCAGCTTCAAAATATAGTTGCCCGCGCCGCAGCCGATGTCGAGCACATGCGTGGCCTCCGGATTCGTCGCAGCGGCGACCGCCGTGATCAAGTCCAGCACCAGCGGCGCGTCGATCGTGGCCGATTGGCCCGTTTCCAGATTGGAGAAGCGCTCCACGTCGTTATCGAAACGCTGGCGGATTTGATCGACGGTGGATTTCATAGTTGCCTCGTCAGACCTGTCAGGTGGGCCATATGATCCACGTGGTTCAACGATCGTGTGGCCCACCTGACAGGTCTCAGTCGCGCCACGGTCATGCCGCCATCCACGACGAGACTGTGCCCCGTGACGAACGAGGAATGCACAGCATGCGCTCCTCCCACGGCATGGCGATATACATCTCGTGCCGGCATTCATCCTCAGGGGCCATGCCGACGACTTGAACCTCATCGCCTTTGCGCAGAGGCGAGGTTGCTCTTGCGGCGATGCACCTGGCCAGAAAGCTGCCTTACAACCCCCGCTCTCCTCGCACATACGGCACGCCCAGCGCCGCCGGCGTGCCGATGCGCTTGCGCACCGCGTCGCGCGAACCGATCAGCAACACGATGATGGTGAAGGCATACGGCAGCATTTGCAGGAAGAAGCCCCAATAGGGATTGTAGTAAAACGGATTCGCCACGCCGAGCAGGATCGTCGGCGCCTGGATGTCGAGGATCATGCGGCGCAACGCGCCAAACGCATACGCGCCCAACATGCCGCGCACCGGATCCCATTGCGCGAAGATCACCAGACCGATGGCAATCCAGCCCAGGCCGCCCGTCGTCAATTCGCTGAACCAGCCGGGCGAGATCGCCAGGCTGATCGTCGCACCGGCCAGCCCGGCCAGCACGCCGCCGACGAAGACGTAGAAGTAGCGCAGACGATAGACGTTGACGCCCAACGCATCGGCCGCCGCCGGATATTCGCCCACGGAGCGCAGATGCATGCCGGGCCGCGTGCGATTGATGTAGTACCAGGCGATCGGAACGAGCAGATAGCCGACGTAGACCAGGATGTTTTGATTGGTGAAAAGGATCGGGCCGATCACTGGAATGAGCGACAACCCCGGGATCGTGATGGCCGGCAGCAGCGCAATCGTGCCCGCTTTGCTCAAACCTTCACCCAACACCAGACTGATACCCGTGCCCAAGAACGTCAACGCTAAACCACTGACCACTTGATCGGATTGCAGTGTCACCGTGAGGAAGGCGTGGATTTGGCTGAGTAGTCCTCCGGCGAGCATCGCGACGAGCAGACCCAGCCACGGGTTGCCAGTGCTGGCGGTGACGCTGAACGCGCTCATCGCGCCGACCAGCATCATGCCTTCGACGCCCAGGTTCATGACGCCCGATCGTTCCGCGAAGATCTCGCCAATCGTGGCAAACAGCAGCACCGTTCCCGAGGCCACACCCGCTTGCAGAATGATGGTCCAATCCATGTTAAGCCTCCACGCGGCGGGCGAGGTGAACCCGATAACGCACAAAGAAATCGCTGGCGATCAAACATACGAGCACAATGCCCTGAATCATCTTGGGAATGCCCGAAGGTTGGATCTCGCGTCCGGCCAGCAGCAGTGCGCCGAAGAAGATCGACACGAGGATCACGGCGAACGGGTTGAGTTTTGCCAGCCACGCGATGATGATGCCCGTAAACCCGTAGCCCGGCGAAATGGCCCCTTGCAAACGATGGACCGTGCCGCTGATTTCGGACATGCCGGCCAAACCGGCCAACGCGCCGGAAACCATCATCACCAGGATGATATTGCGCTTGATGGGAATGCCCGCGTACTCGGCGGCCCTCGGGTTGTCGCCGATCAAACGGATTTCGTACCCCCATTTGCTGCGGTTAAGGATGAACCACACAATCACCGCCGCGATGACGGCGATGATAAATCCGCCGTGCAGCGTCAAGCCGCGAAACTCTTTGATCTGCACGGCCAGGTCGGACAAACGCGGCAGCCACGCCGTGCGCGGAAACATGGGCGACATTTGAAAGCCGCCTTCGCTCCACACCGCGAAGATGAAGAAGTTATTCCATGCGACGGCAATGTAGTTCAGCATCAAGGTGGTGATGACTTCGTTGACTCTGAAGCGCGCCTTAAGAAAGCCCGGAATGAAGCCCCACGCCGCGCCGCCCAACAGGCCCGCGATCATCATCGCCGGAATGAACAACCAGGGCGAACTCGTCGCCGGGAGCAACGGCAGCAGCACCACGGCACTGGCCGCCCACGCGCCCATATAGAACTGCCCTTCCGCGCCGATATTCCACAACTTCATGCGAAACGCCAGCGAACACGCTAAGCCTACCAGAATCAACGGTGTTGCTTTGGTCAGGGTGTCGGTGATGCCGCCCAGACTGCCAAAGGCCACGTTGGCGATATGGGCATACGTCGCGATCGGATCGCCGCCGACTAGCGCAATCAAAATTCCGCCGACGAACAACGCCAGCACCAGCGCGGCGATCGACGACACGATCGGCAGCCAGCGCCCCATCTGCAAGCGCGGCTCGATTTGAAGACTCAATGGCAGGCGCTGCCGGAATGAAGTCGGAGTCGGTTCAGCCATGGGTCGTTACTCCTTGCTGGCGGATTTGCTCGAGCGGCGTGCCGGTCATCATCAGCCCGATCGTTTCAATATCCCCGTCGGTGATTTCGCCCATGATCTGCCCTTCATAGATCACGTAAATCCGGTCGGACAGCGCCAGGAGTTCTTCCAACTCTTCGGATATCAAGAGCACGCCCGCGCCGGCCTCGCGTTCGGCCAGCAGATAATTATGCACGCCCTCGATTGCGCCGACATCCAGCCCGCGCGTGGGCTGCACGGCGATCATCACCTTGGGCATGGATGACATTTCGCGGGCCAGAATCACGCGCTGCAAATTTCCCCCCGATAGCAGGCGCGCCTGCGTCTTCACATGGGGCACGACGATGTGGTATTGCTCTTTCAATTGATTGGCATATTTCTCGGCGGCGCGGGCGTCGACCGACAGCCCGCGCCCGATGGGCGGCTGCTGATACTTCTTCATGATTACGTTGTCGGTGATGCTCAGCGACGGCGCGGTGCCGACATGGTGGCGATCTTCGGGAACGTAGGCCATGCCGCCCTTGATATTCTTGCGGATGGGTTGATTGCTGATCTCCTCGCCGTTCAGCAGCACGCGGCCCTGCTGGACCTTGCGCAGTCCGTTGATCAGGTCGGCCAGTTCGCGCTGCCCGTTGCCGGCCACGCCCGCCAGTCCTACAATTTCGCCGCTGCGGACGTTGAGCGACACGCCGCGCACCGCGGGCAGGCCGCGATCGCTTTCGGCGTGCACATTCTCGACAGACAGCACCACCTCGCCCGGCGTCACCGGCTTCTTCTCGACGAACAGGATGACATTGCGCCCCACCATCAGGCGCGCCAGATCCGATCGGGTGACGCCCTCCGTGCTGACGCCGGAGGCCGTAGCCCGGCCATCGCGCAGCACGCTGACCCGATCGGCGATCTCCAGCACCTCGTTCAACTTGTGGCTGATGAAGATAATCGATTTCCCGTCGGTAATCATGGAGCGCAGTGTCTTGAAGAGATCCTCGATCTCCAGCGGCGCGAGCACAGCGGTTGGCTCGTCCATGATCAGCACCTGCGCGCCGCGATACAGCATCTTCAAGATTTCCACGCGCTGCTGCTCGCCCACCGAGAGCTGCCAGATCTTGGCGCGCGGATCGACGTGCAAATGGAAGCGTTCGCTCAGCTCGGCAATTTCCTTATCATAAGTGGCTAAGTTCATGCGGAATGCGCGGTCGATCCAGGCCAAGCAGAATATTCTCGGTCACGGTTTGCGACGGCACCAGCATGAAATGCTGGTGGATCATGCCGATGCCCGCTTGAATCGCGTCGCGCGGGGAAGAAAATGAAACCGGCTTGCCGTTGACGGTGATCGCAGCCGGCTTCGGGGTGATACATGCCGGCCAGCACGCTCATCAACGTGCTTTTTCCGGCGCCGTTTTCGCCGAGCAGCGCGTGAATCTCGCCGCGCTGCAAGTCGAAATCGACGTGATCGTTGGCCAGCACGCCGGGAAAGCGCTTGGTGATGCCGCGCATTTCGACAACTACTTCGGGGGCTTTTTCTTCGGGCATAGGTGGCTCCGCTCTCGTCAACCTTGCGAGGGTGGTGTACCCGGTGACGATCACCCTACGCTCCCTCGCACGGTTACATGGTGGCGAGATAAGGCAAAGGCCAGGCCACCTGCGGCAGCCCGGCCTTTGCGATGCACGTTACCTCCAGGGCCGTGCCAGTTCGATCGGGTGTTAGACCGCCATTACTGCAGCTTGGGCAGTTCAGCCGCGATGTTCTGATTCCACCAGTACATGCAGTACTTGCACTCCAGGCCGGACGCGCCAGGCGGGAATTGATCCAGATCGGCCTGCTGCATCTTCTCGCCCGCGGGCACAATCACCTTGCCGGCGTTGTCTTTGATCTCGCCGGAGAAGACATCAAAGCGCGTGAACTTGCCCGCCAGCATTTGCGCCAGCGTATCCTTGACCATCTGAATATCCGCCGGGGGCAGGTCTTCCATGCCCTTGGTCAGCTTCTGGCCTTCCATGAAGCCATACAGGCCCAGACCGCCGCTGTCGGCATCGAAGTAGTCCCAAGCCGGGCTTGTAGGTCTTGTCCTTCACACCCTGCGCGATCTTGGTGTAGACCGGGCCCCAGTTCCAGTACGGCGCGGTCAGGCAGCGCTCGGCCTTGCAGGACCCTTCGATAGTCGTAAGTGATGCCCCACTTGCCCTTGGCGGTAGCAACATCGGCCGGCGCGGGCGTGTCAGCGCCGGTGAAGACCACCTGCGCGCCGCCGTCAAACAACGAAGCCGCCGCTTCCTTCTCGATCACCGGATCGTGCCAGGTGTTGATCCAGCGCACGTCCATCTTGCATTCGGGGCAGGTCTTGGCCATGCCCAGCGCAAACGCATTGCCCAGGCGCAGTTCTTCCGGAATGGGGAAGGTCGCCATGTAGCCAACCTTGGGGTTGCCATCCTTCTTGGCGCGCGACCCGGCCACCATGCCAGCCAGGTACTTCATGTTTTCCATCGCGCCGAACAGATTGCCGAAGTTCTTGCTGTTGGATTTGTAACCGCTGATGTGAATGAACGTCTGATCCGGGAATTCTTCCGCTACTGCCAGCGTCGGATCCATGAAGCCGAACGAGGTGGTGAGATCATGATCGAAGCCCTTGCGCGCCAGGCTGCGGATCACCTGCTCGGACTCGGTGCCTTCCGGCACATTCTCCACATAGGCCACGTGCGCATCGGGCATGTTCTGCTCGAGGTACTTCAGGCCTTCATAGTGGGCCTGGCTCCAGCCGCCGTCGTCATGCGGGCCGATCAACACCATGCCGACATTGAACTTGCCCTCTTGAATTTCGGGAATCTGGAACGTGCCAGCCGCCGGAGCGGGCGCTTGGGTGGCCTCGGCCGGTTTCTGTTCGGCCGGCGGTTGCGTGGGAGCAGGGGCGGCCGCCGGGGCGCAAGCGGCCACCAGCATAGACAACACCAACAGGACAGCGATCAACGACCATAGTTTCTTGGACATCTTACTCCTCCAGGTAGAGTTTTGGAACGTTTGCTGAAACTGAAGCGGATCTGCACAGTGTACGGGCGATTGGCCTCCTTTCTGGAAAAACGTCAACGGTTAACCACGGGGTGCGGAAAACAAAATTGACCATCGCCTTCGCACTTAGGGATCGCGAACACCATGGTCAATTGGATCACTGCGTTATGCGCTCCATCGGAAGTATTGTCCTGCCCAGACATCCCCGACCGAACTGCACCAGCAGCAGTCATTTTAATCGAGAAAATCCGAATTGCCAACTGAAAGACGTAACGAGTAATGAGTAACGAGTAACCCATTTTCTGGTACTCATTACTCGTTGTCCTCATTCCACAAACAGCGGCACCTTTTGAAACTTCGTCACATCCACTAACCCTTGATCGGTGATCTTCAATTCGGGAATCACCGCCAGCGCCAGGAACGACATCGCCATGAACGGATCGTGCAGGGTCGCGCCCAGGTTGTGCGCCGCATTGAGTATTTCGTCCATCTGGGCCCGCACCGTCTCGATCGGCTGATCCGACATCAGGCCCGCGATCGGCAGCGGTACCTGCGCCAGCACGTCCTGCTGGTGGGCCACGCTCAGGCCGCCGCCGGTCTTGGACACCGTGTGCGCGGCCGTCATCATCGAGCTGTCGTCCGCGCCGATGACGACGAGATTGTGGTGGTCGTGAGCGATGGAGGACGCGATGGCGCCCTGCCGCAAGCCGATGCCCTTGACAAAGCCCACCGTGTGCGCGCCGGAATTGGCATGCCGATCGATCACCGCAATCTTCAAGAGATCAAGCCCGGGGTCCTGCACGGCTTCGCCATTCTCGATGGTCAGTTCCTCGATCAGGTGCTCGGTCACGATCTGATCCGGAATGACGCCAATCACGCGCGCGCGGCGGCCCTGAGCCTCGACGCGGAAACTAATCTTGTCCCAATTGACGTTCATCGAGCCGCGCACGCGCACGGCGCGATCGGGTTTGTCGTAGGGCAGCAATTGCCCGTCCTGCGCGACCACGGCCCCACCGCGCAAGACCGGCCTCGGGTAGTGACGTTGCGCAGATTGTCCAGCACCACCAGATCGGCGCGGCGGCCCGGCGCGATCGCGCCGCGATCGTGCAAGCCATAGTAGTTGGCGGGATTGATCGTGGCGATCTGGATCGCCGTCACCGGATCGATCCCCTGGCGGATGGCGCGCCGCACCACGTAATCGATGCCGCCCTGATCGAGCAGATCCGCGGGCTGCCGATCATCGGTGCACCAGCAGATGCGCGCCGACGTCGCCGGGGTAATGACGGCCAGCAGCGCATCCAGGTTGTGCGCGGTGGTCGCCTCGCGGATGAAGATGGTCATGCCGAGGCGCAGTTTCTCGCGGGCTTCTTCCACCGTGGTGCACTCGTGGTCCGATCGGATGCCGGCGGCGACGTAGGCATTCAGCGGCAGGCCCGAGAGGCCCGGCGCATGCCCGTCGATCACCTTGTCTTTGAAAAGCGTGATCTTCGCCAGCACCTCTGGATCACCGTTGATGGTGCCGGGATAGTTCATCATTTCGGCCAGACCCAGCACCCACGGATTATCCTTGAACGGCTCGATGTCCCAGGAACGCAGCGTCGCGCCGGAGGTTTCCATGTTGGTCGCGGGAATGCACGAGGGCAGCATGACGAACATGCTGAGCGGGTTGTACTTGGCCGCGTCAAACATGTAGCGAATGCCGTCGAGGCCCAGCACGTTGCCGATCTCGTGCGGATCGGTGATGACCGTCGTCGTGCCGCGCGGCACGACGGCGCGCGCGAATTCCGGCGGCGGCACCATGGCCGATTCGATGTGCACGTGCGCGTCGATGAAGCCCGGCGCGATGACCTTGCCCGTCACGTCGAGCGTCTCCCGCGCCGTGAAGCCGCTGCCCACGCCCACGATCCTGCCGTCGGCGATGGCGATGTCGGCGTCGTGCACCTCGCCGGAAAACACGTTGACGATCTGCCCGCCCTTGAGCAGCAGATCAGCGGGCGCTTCGCCCCGCGCGATGTCGATGAATTGCTTCAGTTCCATTCTTTCCTCGTTGGTATTGGACACGGATTACACGGATGAACACGGATTTCTAAACTTGTTTCTATCAGTGAAATCCGTATCCATCCGTGCCCAAAGTTTTTACCCGTTGATCAGCTTCATGGAAATCTTATTGTGCTGCTCGATCACGTGCGGCAGATCGACGGTGAGCAGTCGGCCATCTTCCACCACGCTGCGCCCGTTGATGACCGACAGATCGACGCGCTGCGGGGCGCAGAACACCAGCGCCGCCTGCGGATCGTGCAGCGCGCCCGCGTAATCCAGCCGGTTGGTGTTGAAGCCGATGAAGTCCGCGCACTTGCCGGCTTCCAGCGAGCCGATGTCGTCGCGGCCCAGCACCTTCGCGCCGCCCAGCGTGGCGAGTTCGAGCGCTTCCAATCCGGTCAGCCCGGCGGGATTGCCCATCACGCGCTGCAGCAGCATCGCCTGCCGCGCCTCGGCCAGCATGTGCGATCCGTCATTGCTGGCCGAGCCGTCGACGCCCAGTCCCACCGGCACGCCGGCATCCACCATGGCGCGGATGGGCGCAATGCCTGACGCCAGGCGCATGTTGCTGGAAGGGCAGTGCGCCGCGCCGGTCTGCGTGCGCGCCATCAGACTCGATATCCTGCGGGCGGACGTGGACGCTGTGCGCATACCAGACATCGTCGCCCAGCCAGTCGACCTGCTCGGCGTAATCCACCGGCACCACGCCAAACATCTGCTTGCAGAAATCCTCTTCGTCGAAGGTCTCGGCCAGATGGGTGTGCAATTGTACCCCGTATTGCCGCGCCAGCGCCGCCGCCTCACGCATCAGGTTCTGCGTCACGGAGAACGGCGAGCACGGCGCCAGCACCACGCGGATCAGCGCGCCCGGCCCGGGATCGTGGAACGTCTCGATCACGCGCACGCAGTCTTTCAAGATCGCCTGCTCGTCTTCGACGACGCTGTCGGGCGGCAGGCCGCCCTGGCTCTCGCCCAGCGACATCGATCCGCGCGCGGCGTGGAAGCGCAGGCCGATCTCCAGCGCGGCGCGAATTTCGTCGTCGAGTTTCGCGCCGTTGGGGAAGAGGTAGAGGTGATCGCTGGAGGTGGTGCAGCCGCTCAGGATCAACTCGGCCATGCCCGTCAGCGCGCTGATGTACACCGCTTCGCCGTCCATGCGCGCCCAGATGGGATACAGCGTCTTGAGCCAGTTGAATAGCACGGAATCCACGGCGATGCAGCGCGTGAGCGTCTGATAGAGGTGATGATGCGTGTTCACCAGGCCCGGCATGATGATCAGGTCGCGGGCGTCAATCACCCGATCGGCCTGCGCGGCGCGATCGGGCGGCAGATCAACCGTGGGGCCGACGTAGTCGATCACGTTGTCGCGGACGAAGATCGCGCCGTCGGCAACCTGCTGCCGATCAGCATTCAGCGTAATCAATTTTTGGATGTTGCGAACGAGCAGGGTGGGCATAGTCCATTATCTCCCGGGTGAATTGACCGCAGAGGACGCAGAGCGCGCTGAGATTTCAATGTCTCGGAGTTCTCCGCGTTCTCGGCGGTGAGAGTATTAGCGCGGCAGCACGTACAAGATCAACACGACCGACAAGGCCCACAAGACCAGATCCAGCTGCAAGGGGCGATCTCTCAGCGCGACTTCATCGGGTGGAGCGATCTCGCCGCGCACGTGCACCAGGTACAGGTAGCGAAAGATGCCGTACAGCACGAACGGGATCGTCAGCATCATGGCGTGATTGGGCGGCAGGCCTTCGGCCAGAAAGGTATACAGCGAATAGGCGATGATGGTGCAGGCCATGACGACGTTCTGCATGCCGTCCACAAATTCCAGGTTGTATTCTTCCAAAATGGCGCGCGAATGGATGGCGTTGTCTTTCAGCAGCATCAATTCCTGCCGGCGCTTGGCGAAGCCGAGAAACAGGGCGAGCAGGCCCATGCACACATACAGCCAGGGCGAGAAGCGCACGACATTCACCAGCGCCACGCCCGCCGCCACGCGCAGCACAAAGCCCGCCGCCACGATCAGCACGTCGACGATGACGATGTGCTTGAGTTTGAAGGAGTAGGCCAGATTGAGCACCGCGTAGATGACGATGATCCAGCCGAAGGTGGCGTCCAGCGCAAAAGAAGCTGCGAGCGTGAATAAGCCGATCACGATCGCCGCGCCCCACGCGATCGGGATCGGCAGCTGGCCGGAGGGAATGGGCCGGTATTTCTTCCGGGGATGCTGCCGGTCAGCCTGCACATCGGCAATATCGTTGACGATGTAGATCGTGCCGGAAATCAGGCACAACAGCACAAAGCCGATGAGGGTCTTGCCGAGCGGCGTCTGGAAGAAGGGGCCGGGCACAAACAGTTTGGCGTCGAACACGACGGCGGCGAAGATGAAGATGTTCTTGGTCAGCCATTGTTTGGGCCGCATCGTGCGGATGAGGCCGCGCAGGATTATGAGCATGGGCGAGATTATACAATGAACAAGGGACAATTAACAATGAACAATGATCAATGATCAATGATCAATCCTCTCACTCCCCCCGTTCGCGCATCCCGCCTGGCGCGCCGCCCCGCCGAAGGCGGGGACACGGCGTGAGCGAAGCGTAGCGGAGTCGAAGGACGCGAACAGGGGGAGAACGTGATGCCCTCCCCTGCAATGCGCAGTGCCACCACAGGGGAGGTTACGCGCGGGGGCGGGCGTAGAGACGTTGCATTGCAACGTCTCTACTGGCTGCGCATGCGCGGGGCTTACTTCTGCCGCGCCTTATCCACCAGCCCCAGGATTGCATCGATGACCAGCTGCGGTTCGTCCTTGTGGATAAAATGACCGGAGTTTTTGGCTATTGTGAAAGTGCTGTCGGTCGATAGCCTGGCATATTCTTTATGTTCTTCCTGCCACAGCTGCAAAAGTTGTTTTATCAGATCTTCGGGTATGCCTTCATTCATGTCGGCTAGTTTGCTGATTGAGCCCTGTACCAACACCACGACGGGAATGTCACCGAGCGATTTGACGGCGCGCACCGCTGGATCAATATCGACAATTCCCTCTAGCTTCCATGGTTCATCAGTGGGTTTGCACCCCCTCCGAAGACGTGAAACAGCAGCAGACTCATCTGCTGACGGTGTCGGCAACATTGTCAAGACATCCTTGCAGTCGTCCAGATACGAACCGTCAACCAAGACAACTCCTGCAATCTGTTGAGGATTATGGTTGGCATAGGTTAGGACAAAGAAACCACCAAGTGAGTGGCCCGCCAGGATGTAAGGGCCGGCGATTTTGGCGGCTTTCAACAACGCATCTAGCTCGTCTGCCACTTGCGCCATGGTGCGCGGATCGCGCGTGTGAGCGCTGGTCCCCGTGTTGATCCGGTCATAAGCGCAAACTTGCGTTATGGCGGCGAGGTGCGGGATGATGGGGCTCCAGGTGCCCCTATTGACACCATAAGGATTCTCCAGAATGATTGTAGGGCTTCCACTGCCATAGCAGTCCAGCGCCATCTTGTTGCCATTGACGTCGAACTTTCCGCTAATGGTAGGCTTGGGCATACGAAGTTGTTGGAAAGTCGGTGTGACAGGCGGTACAGATGTCGAGGAGGGCGGATTAGTTGGAGTTGGTGGTGACGGGCTGGTCGGTGTGGGCGGCACAGGCGCTGCTGCTGGTACACAGGCAATCAGCGTTACGATCAATAACACAACTAACAACGGCAAGTACTTCACTGAACGGCACATGGGAGACTCCTTTCGTGTCCGAACCGAACACAAAGGGCTGCCCACGCCGTGCGCAAGCAGCCTGTCGATTCCCCCGCCGATCAATTGTGCCCCGCGTTTAACGAGCAAACATGAACCTGCTTGTTGTCCCCATTATGCGCCTGAATCATATGGAAAGTCAATCAGAAGATCGGCATCCACAGGCTCTCCACAACCCATTCGGACTTTTCCACATCTTATCCACAGCGTGGCACTCAAAGCTGGCGTTAGCCCAAATTAGCCGGCAATTCATGGCCGCTGCCCTCGATTGATTCATCGACCAGAGTGGGAGGGAAGTCGTATATTTGCGCTATATTCTCGGTCAAAGTGGGGAGTAATTGCGATGGAAGATGGGTTCCGATAGGTCGAATCCCTGGCGACTCAGATCTCAGCCGCTGTATCCAGACCCTGTTAGGGTCTGGCGACTCGCAGAAGCACAGGCGCGGGCGCGAAGCGTGACGATGCATTACATGACACATGCCAAACAGGAAATCGCTCTAAGTACAATCGGCGTTGGTGCATGAATCCTTAACATGAAAGCGCGGAACGGGTAAACTGGGGTGTATGCCTAGTACAACCACAGCCACTCGTCCGCGCCGCAAGACAATATACCACATTCGCAACTGGTCGGCTTATGACCGCGCCTTGGTGCAGCGCGGTTCGTTGACCATGTGGATCTCGGAAGAAGCCTTGGTCGCGTGGGCCTATCAAGGTCCCCGGCAACGCGGGGCACAGTTTGAGTACAGCGATCAGGCAATTGAAGCCGTGCTGACGTTGAAAGAAGTCTTTCACTTGAGCAATCGGGAAGCGGAAGGCTTGGTGCGATCGGTGTTTGTCATGATGCAGGTTAGTTTGGCGGTACCGGATCACAGCACCCTGTCGCGACGAGGGCGTACCGTTCAACTTCGGTTGCCCCAACAGGCCCGTGGGCCGCTGCAGGTGGTCATGGACAGTAGTGGCCTCAAAGTCTTTGGCGAAGGCGAATGGAAAGTGCGGCAACATGGCTGGTCGAAACGCCGCACCTGGCGCAAGATGCATCTGAGTATCGATGTGACCAGCGGCGAAGTGCAAGCCGCGATGTTGAGCACGGCGGGCGTGAGTGATGCCGAAATGGTGGAGCCGATGCTGGCCCAAATCGACGAGCCGCTGGCGCGAGTCGGCGCCGATGGGGCGTATGATAAACGGCCCGTCTATGCCTGCTTGCGGGCGCGAGCGCCCGACGCCGAGATCGCGATTCCGCCGCGCCACAATGCGCGCATCTGGCAACACGGCAACACGCACGCGCCGCCCCATCCGCGCGATGAAGCGCTGCGCGTCATTCGGAAACAGGGTCGTCATCATTGGAAGGAACAATCGGGTTATCATCAACGTTCGTTGGCCGAAACGGCGGTCTTTCGTTTCAAAACGATCTTTGGCGATCATTTGAGTACGCGGTTACTCACCACCCAGGCATCCCAGTTCGGGGCGCGCTGTCGTGCCTTGAACATCATGACCCATCTGGGCATGCCCGATAGTCACAAAGTTGACTGAAATCAAGGGCGTATCCGGGGACAAATGTTGCTTGTCACCGGATTCATGCACCAAAGCCAGTACAATCTAGAAAACTCTACGGGATTAGTCATTCCCGCGTGTCGCGAAGTTGGCGGGAATCCAGAAGCCTACCGGCGTGACTCGCCAATCATCAGTCTGGATGCCCGACTACAGCACTCGGGCATGACGGTCCATCGGTTATGATTCCGCGGGACTTACTGGGCTGCACTTAGTGAGTTAGTGAGGCGTCAAATGATCGCCACTCAAATTTCGTGGTAGAATTTCATCACAACCTTTTCGACCAGGCTTGATGCGATATGCCCGATCGTCAATCTGTCCGAATCCTCTTCGAATACGCCATCGCCGCCGAGCACTACGCCCGGGAGTTGTATGGCGAGTTCGGGCGCAGGTTTGCCGCCGATCCGCGCATAGCCGCTTTCTGGCAGCGCTACGCGGCGGAAGAAATGGGTCATGCGCGCTGGCTGGAGCAGCTGCTGAAGAAGTCTGCCGCCGGAGACATGCGACGCGCCCGCCGACTTCGACAGACTGGAAGCGGCGCGCCACGTGATCAAAGTGCCTCTGGCCCAGGCGCTGGCCGGAGTCGAGACGTTAGAGGACGCCTATCAACTGGCGCACGAGCTGGAAAGTTCTGAAATCAACACCATCTTTGATTTCCTCCTGTCCACCTTCGCCGACGATCCGCAGGCGACGCAGTTCGCGCGCGATCAACTCAGGGATCACGCCGCGCGCCTCTACACCGGATTCCCGGAATCCTACACCGGCGCTCCCGCTCGCCGCGCTTTACGGGCCGCCGCCTGAAGGCCAATCGTGTTAAGTTAGCGCGCCGGTCGTCATTCCCGCGTGCTGTTGGCGGGAATCCAATAGAAACAAATCTCGCCAGCCCGAATCGTTCGGACTGGCGAGATTGCATCTTGCTTCATGCATCCTGCGTCTGGCTATGCCGCGCTGCCCTCCAACAAGCCGGTCGCTCGCGCCAGCTCCGCGGCCTTGATGCGGCTGGAGCAGCTCAACTTGGCGAGGATGTTGCCCACGTGGCCTTCCGCCGTCTTTTCGCTGATGGTCAACCGCTGCGCGATCTGCCGGTTGGTCATGCCGGTCACGATGAGCGCCAGCACTTCCCGCTCGCGGCGGGTGAGCGCGCCCGGCGTGCGATTGGACGAAGTGGGCCGCCGCTGCCGTGGCCGCAGGCCAAACTGCTTCGCGCCCGCTTCGCAGGCCTCCACATCGGGCTTGGCATTCAAGCGCGACAGCACCGAATGGGCCAGCGAGAGCCGCTCGCGCCCTTCATTCTTGCTTTCCACATCGCCCAGCTCCAGCAGGGCAAAGGCCAGGCCGCTGTTCGCGCGCGCCTCAAATAACAGATCGTGCAGCTGCGCCGCGTGCTCGGTCGCCGCGCGATACGCGCCCGTGACGGCGCGCCAATCTTTGTTGTACGTCAGCAGCGCGGCATGGCCCAGCGCCATCGCCAGCTGCGCCGCCGGATGATGCGCGTGATCCAGCAGCACTTCCAGATCGCTCATCCAGGCCCTGGCTTCGTTCAGTTGGCCGGTCTGCGCGAAGTGCACCACCATATCTGCCAGGATGGGCGCCACGACGGCGGGATCGCTGCTGGTGCGCGCATAGGTCCGCCAGCGCTTCAACGCTTCCAGCAAGTTGCGCGCCTCCAGGTTCAGCGCGACACACGCCTTGTAGCCGCCCCACACGGCCGCGGCCGTCAAATTGCGATCGTGCGCGCACACCGGCGACTTGATCACCAGATCGCATTCGGCCTGTGCTTCGGCCCATTGGCCCAGACCGATCAGGATTCGACTGCGAATCAGCCGGGCCGATACGGCGCAGTAGTCCGCGCCCAGCGTCTGCGCTAAAGTGATCACTCGCTCGGACAGCGTCAGCCCTTCGGTCCAGCGGCCCGCGCGGCAGCAGTACTCCAACAGGGGGACGCCGCCCAGCAGCAACAAGCGCTCGTCGTTCTTGGCGATTTCGATCATGCTGTTCAGCGGCGCTTTGCGGCCGAACATCGCGTCGAGGAAGATGGCAATGTCATCCGCCCAGCGCGGCGCGAAATCGGCCAGCGCCACCGATCGAACGGTGAGCCATTCGCTCAGTCCGTTGAGGTACGGCAGATCAGCCCGATAGATTCCTACCAGCAAGATCGGTTTCTGATCCAGCTTCCGCGCCAGCGCGCGCAGCACTTGCACGCTGATCGCATCCGCGCGATGCAGGCCTTCGACGTGCATGACGATCGGCTCCGTGGCAGCGAAGCCGTCCAACAGATTCAGCAGCAGGTCTGCCAGATGGGCAGGGTCGCTTGTTTCAGCCGGGACGTCCTGCGTGAGCTGCAGACTCAGCGAGTGCGCCGCCGCGCGCTGGGCCGCGCGCACTTCAGTCATTTTGGAGATATGGTTCAACAGATCGATCACTACGCCATAGGGTGTAGTCATTAAGGGAGCTACGGCGCGCAGCACAGGGAGATCATAGGTGAAGACCGGGCCGGGGTGATCGACGCCCAGCAGTATCGCCAGGCCATGTCCGGCACGGACCCAGGATTGTAAACTGTCTAATAGAGCTGCTTCGGATCGACGCATGGCGCGCGCCGCGGGAACGGCCTCGGCGGCTTGATGCCCCACCACATGCCGATAATTCACATTCGGCAATGAGATCTGCACTGACTGTAAATTCATCTCCACCCCTTTCTATAGAGTGTCACCTGCAACAACGCTTGTCCTCAGTATAGCGGCGATAGATAAATCAAACATGAGATAGAGATGAGAGGACGTGACGAACGCCCTCCGTCCCCCGCACGACTACCTGACGAGATTTAGTTTGGCATAAGTGACAGGAACATAAAGGCGGCGCTGAAGATCCCGGGTATCTAGAACAAGACGCTGCCACGCCCGATTTTGTTCCAGAAGCATGAAGGCAGAAGGACACGGACTGGCGCAGAAGAGTTGCTTTATTTGAAATCAGGATACGCCTGCCGCACCTGATCGATCAATTGAAGTTCGGGGGCCAGCACCCACAGCGTCTCGTTTTGTGAGGCGTACAGACATGTGACCTGCTGCCTGGACGACCAGCAAGATTCACCGGGCACTTGCGACCTGGCGCCCTGGAAGCGCCGATCGAGATGGGCGCTCAGGGCTTGCTGGAACTCCGCGGCATCTTGCGGCGTGTCCCAGATCCATTGCCCCACGAGTGCTGAGCGATCGTTCATCGGATCATAATACACCTGATAGTGATCACCACCCCAGCCGGCTGCTGCCTTCTGCGCCGTCTCCTCGGACAGACGCGCGGCTTCGTCGACGCCATCGGCTAACAGCATGGTTGTTCGCCATTCACCCAGCGTTTCGTCGGCGACGAGTTGCCAGTCTCCGCCAAATACCCCGGACAACGGCGCGGCTGTCACTTCGATCGGTTTTTCATCCGCGATGTATTTTTCGGGATGCAGAATCTGCTCGGTGCTGGCCGGCAGATTTTCGTAAGCTTTGTTCACCGCTGCCCATTCGCCGCGTTGATACAGGGCCTCGACAAACTTGCGCCCGTACTCACTGCGGAAGGCTGTCGCACGCACAACAAATGGCGGCGCGGACGGATCAGCGATTGCCGCTGGAAGCGCCTGATATTCGGGCAGCGCATCTTTGTTGAGCGCGGTCGCCTCCTCCTCCAGCCAGCGATCAGTCGTCAGCGCGGCGTCGCCTTCGATAAGCGCCTGCAGCGCCTGGCATTGGTCATCGCCGCGAGTGCAGGCCGGATGCAGCCCCCACTCCGCAAAACCGAAACGCTGATCGAGCAGCGCGTGACCCAGCTGGTGAGCGTAGACGATGTTCTCCGCTCCGCCGAACTCCTCGCCGGCCACATCGACCACATTTTGCCACGGCACATAGAAGCCGCCGGCATTATCGGCAAAGCGATTGATCGTGTAGCGTGTCAGATCGAACCCTGGGCGAATCAATCCCAGCGCCGCCAGTCCGCGCGCTTGATTCACCAGTTCCGGCTGCCGCTGTTGAATATCCAGAATAGACCTGAGGGCTGGCTCCACCAGATCGCGCGGGAGCAGGGCCGTAGGAATCTCCGCCGTTGCCTCCAGGCCGCGCACCGCGGCCACCTGATCGCGCAGGCGCAGGAGCCCGGTCTGCACAGCCGGATTGAACGTCGGCAGCGGTGTCGGGGTGCGAGTGGGCAGCGCCGTCGGCGTGGGCATGGGCGTCCATGTCGGCGGGTAGCGCGTAGGCGTAATCGACGGCGTCGGCGTCACCGTGGGCGTGGCCGTCGGTGTGGGGGTATCCGTCGGACCGGTGAGCATGGCCTCGGCCGGGGTAACTCCCGTTGGAGGACTTGCCGCTTGATTGGGATTATTCAGCATCAGATACACGCCCACCAGGGCCGCCAGCAGAATCAACAGCAGCAGGATGACGATGCGCGGCCAGCGCCGGCGCGCTTTGCGCGGTTTGACGTACTTGGCCTTCGAGCGCAGGCTTGACAGCTCGGTGTCAGCCGCAGACGCCGGGGGCTCGATCGGTTCCGCCTTTTCCCCTGGCGCCGGTTCGGTTGGTTGCGGCTCGCTGACCGGGACGGATTCCTGGATCGGCGGAGTGCTGATCGCTGCCGGTTCGCCGGCTGCTGGCTGGCTCATTGCGGCCGGTGTTGTCACGCTCGCCGCAGGCGGCGGCGCGGTCTGCGCCGCCATGACGCTCATCAAGCGAGTCTGCGCTTCTTTATTGGCCGGGTTAATGCGCAGGACGCGCTGCAGGCATTCGATCTGCTTGCCCGGATCATCCACGGCGGCGCTCAGCACATACCACGCCTGCTCCGAATTGGGATTCTTCTTGATGTACGCAACTAACAGGCGCTGCGCCTTGGGCAGCTGCTGGCTGCGCATGTACGCTCGTGCCTGCGCAATGACTTCCATCTCTGGCTGGCTCATGACCAGTCCTTTCCGTCAAACCGCTCGTCCGTTGGCCGCGCTCGCATACAATTGATCTGTCCTGGCCGCCAGGATGAAGTCGTTGCGATGCAGGCCCTTGATCTTGTGGGTCCACCACGTCACGGTCACTTTGCCCCATTCCGTCAAGATCGCCGGATGATGGTCTTCAGCTTCGGCGAGTTCTCCCACGTGAATAGTGAACGCCAGCGCTTCCGCGAAATTCTTGAATTTGTACGCGCGCTCCAACCGGGGAATCCCCTCGCGCTCCAGCAGCTGCCAGTCCGGCACCTGCGGCTGAAACTCGGCCATCTCCGCTTCCGTGACGCGCGGCGCATCGGCGCGGCAGGCGACGCATTTCATGTGCAGCAACTGATCCATGGCATCCCCTCTCAGCTAAGAGTATAAGCGCAAGTGCAGTGCAAAGCAAACCGCGATCGGGGTGTCTTCAGGAAACGCCCCCGCCCCGCTGATGTGATGAGGCGCCTATCAGCATATGATCGGGCTGCCAGTAGTTGCCTGCCAGCCTGATCGATTATACAATGAGGTCGCGCGACCCATGTGGCTCTATCCGCTTGTAAGCCGCGGCGAAGTTAAGGTCATCCACTTGTTTGAAAGGACAGGTCAACCCATGAGCGACCAGACACCGTCACCCAACCAGGAAAATCAGCCGGCCGGCAGCCCGGCGCCCATCGCGCCCATGACCGGGCAGGACGCGCGCGACATGCGCCCATCAGAGCGCGAGATGCGGCGGGAAGAGCGCCGCGCTCAGCGCGGAAATACGGCCTGGATCGGAGGCGTTATTCTCATTCTGCTGGGCGTCATCTTCCTGCTCCAGAGCATGCGCGGCTTCTATCTGAACAACTGGTGGGCGCTGTTCATTCTCATCCCGGCCTTCGGATCGTTTGCCGATGCCTGGAATGCCTATCGTCAGGCCGGCCGGCTGAACAGGCGGGCGCGCGGCGGGCTGATCAGCGGCTGCGTATTCTTGTTGGTCACCGCCGCTTTCTTGTTCAATTGGAACTGGGGTATAGTCCTGCCGGTGCTGTTGATCGTTTGGGGTATCACGCTTCTGCTGAACAGCTTGACTCAATAGGTGCCGAGGAATATGGCGCAATCACACAAGACACTTGAATCTTGTCATCCTTGACCGTCACGCGAACCTGTAGGATTTCGTAATAGTTGCGTTTATCTTCTTCGGTGGCATTCTCTAAGCCGCGAAAGACGCGATCCTTGAACTGGATGAGCGTCGCGATGTCGTCTGACGATAGCCCAATCGTGCTATCCACTTCCCTAACCAACTTCTCGCGGCGAGCCTTCAACTGGTCATATCGCTTGGAAACCTCATTGCACTCACGCTGAATCTTTTCACGCACGATCCCGATGGCTGACCCGACGACAGACGCCAGCTGTTCCGCCTCCTCTTCCACCTCGGCGAGCATCGCGTCAATCACGCGAATTTCGGCCAATTGCGGTTCATGCTTGGCTTGTTCCGCTTCCTGAGCCTCGCGCAACGCTTCCTCGAAGCCGTCGTCGGTCATGAGATTGTAAATGTACTCCCAGACAATCTCTTCCACCCGCTCCATGCGCACACTATGCTCGCGGCAGGGTTCTAGCCCCTTCGTGGACGACACCCGGCGCGAGCAGCGGAAGTAACAATACTCAAAACGCCTCTCTGGCACCATAGCAAAGCCACAACCACATCGCACCATGCCGCTTAACAGGTAAGTTCGCTTGCGATTGCGCTTTGAGATCAGGCTGTTGTATTCACGAATCTGATCAGCCGCCTCACGATCGCTGTCAGAGACGATTCTGGGAATGCTGACCATGATGTTCTGGCCGCTCGGAACTCCGTAGTAGTACTTCCCAATATACAGGTCAGCACTAAGAATACGCACTACAGAATAAGGGTGCCAACTCGCTCCATCTCGCGTCTTGTATCCACCTTCATTGAGTCGGCGTGTAATCGTCCGGAGTGACAGATGCTCCTCGATGTACCAAAGGTAAATCAGGCGGACAATCTCTGCCTCTGTCGGATCGATTGCCATGTTGTCTTCGCTGAACTTATATCCAAAGGGTGGTGAGCCAGCGGCCACAACCTTGCCATTTCTGGCCTTTGTGTATCTTCCACGGCTGGTGCGTTCGATAATCTTGCGCCGCTCGTCGCCGGCGCTCTTGGCGTCCAACATGGCAATCAAGAGGCTAGCAAAATCCGTTTTCAATTCGCCCCGGTTGACCGTGTGTATCTTTTTTCCCAACTTAGCCAACCCGCGAATGAGAACTGGCGTATCCCACTCGTCACCATCCTCTGGCGGCCTGACCAAACGATCCATTGTGTAGACAATCAGTACATCAGCCTGCCCATTCTTGAGCATCGTGTAAGCTTTCTTCCCCTCTGGGCGCTGCTCAAGAGGAACAGAACCGGTATAGTCATCGCTAAACTCACCAACAATCGAAAAACCATGCTCAAGGGCATATTTCATACAGGCGTCCCTTTGTGAGGGCAAGCTATACCCTTTGTCGGCCTGCTCGTCAGTTGATACCCTTTGGTACAAAACACCCCTCTCGCTCATTGCATGCTCTCCTGTTTAACCTTTGGCGGATTCACCCAATACTGCGCCGTCCGTGGCTTGACGTTCACCATCTCAGCCAGTTCGGCCACACTTCGCCGGGAAGAGGAAAGCCATCCGTCATAATTCCCATCCAGGCCATGCGCCTCGGCAATCTGCGCTACCTCTTCCGACGCCTGCGCGCCATACAAGCGTAAGAATTCGGCCTTCGTCATTGGCTTGCGTTCAACTTGCGCGAAATTTGCGGCATTTTGCGCTGGCGGTTGCGTTACGTTCGTTTCTTTTCGCCGCGAAGATTTCTCAACGCGCCGACGATGCTGCGCGCGCAGGGCGATGATCAGGCCAGCCACCACGCTCAACAGACTCAACAGGGCATTGGCGAACACCTTGACCGTGAAGCCTGCCTGCGTCACTTCCATTTCGAGCGCGGCGTTGACCGTGAGGATGATGACGATGTAGAACGCCATCGCGCCCGCCGCCCACCGAAATGGAGCGTTGCGCTGCTTTTTCTGCTTAGCTAACTTGCGTGCCTTTGCGTCCATGCTCACCAAGCGATTTTCCTTCTCGGTCGCCTTGGCGTCGTTGTAGTCCCAGAACTGTATCGCCGTATAGATGGCCGTAAGACCAAGACACTCGACGACCAACGCGCCGATGAAGGCTACCCAGGTTGGGTAAGACAAAGAACCGACCATGTGGGTATAGGTCAAATATGCCGGGATCAACGGCGCCAGCCACGGGGTGAAGGCGGAAAGATTGTCGATGACCACGCGCTCGAAGGTCTGCGAGGTATCCTGCAGGGACTCTAGGCCCCCGCGCAGGCGCTCAAAGAATGGCAGGTGCTTCTGGGGTTCCGCTCTGTTTCTTGGGTTCCATGATGGACTCCTGGTGTCAATATGGTGAAACCTCATCATCCTACTGCCACGATTGCGCCGGCGCAATCGTTGGCGACTTTACAGATCGATTGGGGTCGTATCGCCGTCCTGGCGGGCCACAATGACCGCCTGCTGATCGACTTTGGGCAACAGGCCGTCGAAGCGCGCCGCCGAGGGTTGGGCCGCTATGGGCTTTGCCTGTGTCCGTTCGCGTGCGCCGATCTTCAGGTCGAGCCCGCGCTCAACGCCCTTGACGTGCGCCTTGCCGATTTGCAGGCCCAACAGAAACGCGCCAAACACTGCGAAGATCAGCACCGTCGCCAATAGCCGCCGCCCGTTGTCGTCGAAGTATCCCAGTAGGCCGTACACCACGGCGATCAGGATTCCGGCGAGCACCACGGCGATCACGACCAGCCCGACAAACTTCGCCATATCGTCAAGGAATTGATTCCGTTTCATGCGTCTGCCTACCCCTTTCCCTGTCTGCCTGCCTACCCTCAACACACACACCGATCTGGCCTGATTCCGCGCTGCCTGGGCCGTTTCGTATGTGTTCCACAGGCAGGCAGGCAGGCACAGTCCCAACCATCGCCCCGCAGGGCGTCCAATTGCTCCCGGCCCAACTTCAACAGCCGATGCGGCCGGACGTTGCCCGGCTCGCCCAGCCCGGCAGATTGCCAACGCCTTGACCAGCGCAGGCCGTCCTGTCCCTGATAGGCATTGACCAATAGACGCGGCCAGCTCTGCGCCCGTTGTAGGTCGCCACATTCGCGCCGCCGCTGGGTAAGTCCTCGGCGATGTAGTCCGGCCATTCGCTCGATCGTCGGCTGCGAAGTCAACAGCCGATCGATTTCGCGGCGCTCGTAATAGGCAATCTGGACGCGCTGCACTTGGCCCGGGACCACGGCATAGGCATCACCGGCCCCCAACAGCCAGTCCGCGCGCGGGCTGGCCTGCCCGACTGCCACTTCTGAGGCTTTGTAGTCAGCTCACCCGCAAAGCGATCCGGCCTGTGTATGTTGCGCTTGATTGACGCATCGTCGCCCAGAGCTTTGGTCGTAGGGTGCTGCGTCGCCAGGATGATCGAGACATGCGCCGCGCGGCCTTGCGCCGCAATGCGCCGCACCATCTCAGCGATGGACGCCTCGCCGATCAATTCCTGTACTTCATCGATGACCACACACAGCCGCGCTGCGTCTGTGTCGCCTTGCTCATACCGTCGCACCATCTCAGCCACTGTCCAGGCCAGGGCCCCACGCGCTGTTTCGATGTCCAAGGCCAGCGGCCCCACTACACCCGGCAGATGATCAAGACCGCGCAAACCATCACCGAATTTGCCGTCGATCAACACCAACTGATCGCCGCGCTGTGATAACTGCGTCACCATCGATCGCAGGCACACCGACTTACCCGATCCGGTTGTGCCTGCCACCAGAAAGTGCGGCGCAGTGTCGGACAGGTGCAAATTCACCACCCGGCCTTGCTCGTTCATGCCGGCCACCCACCGGCCTGATCCGTTGGGGCGTGTGTTCAATTGCCTCACGCTGATCATTTTCTGCGCCAGGGCGTCATTCCAGCCCGCCTCCACACGCACAGAACGCCCTAACATGTAGACGGCCGGCTGCCCGATGAAAGGCCACGGCACGAATTGCCGCGTGAGGGCCATGTCATCAGCCGACAGCGCCCGCAGTAGCCGCCCCGCATCGAAACCGGCGTCAATCTCCAGGGCTCCCGCACGCGGCCCGGCAATGTACTCGATCCGCTTGACGCTGATCGCCTTGGCGTCGCCGGTCAAGGCGCCCACCGAGGCGGCCCGATCGATGGCGCTGGCCCATTGATTCAACAGTGGTTGACGTTGATCAACATCGTGGTTTACCATCATTTCTTTTCCACCTTCTGATTGAACAGACCTGGCGCAACGTCATCGGCCTTGATGGGCGCTTGCTTCTTGGGCGTCCAGCCGTATGACGTGCGCTCGTATTCAACCGGATATTGTGGCTGCGCAGTGGCTGAGTCTTGTGCCTTGAGCAGTCTCAGCATTTTGATCGACACAATGATGGTGATCACCGATGCCATAGCGCCGACGATCAAGCCGATGGTCTCAAGTGGTGAGGTGGCTACCGGCACATTGACGACCGACGGCGCTTGCTTTGGCACGTTGACGATTGGCGCTGGCTGCGTCGGGACCTGGACGATCACATTGGGTGCAGGCTGTGGGATTTGCGTCGGGACGTTCACGATCACTTTCGGCGCTTCGCTTTTCTGGGAAGCGAGATTGAGAAATGCATTCAGCGCAAACACTGCGATTGCTGCGACAACAGCCAATTTGAGCAATGACGCAATCGCGCCAACTATCCCGCCGCCGCTATCGCTTCCAGTGCCAGATGAAGTAGAGGCCGAGCCGCCGTGCGCTTCGGCCCGGGCGTCAATGTTGACGTTGATTGGGCGCTTGCCCATGAAATGCAGAGCCAGAATCACACCACACACAATGCCGACGCTGAATAGGGCGATGGTCACTCCCATGATTCCTGCTCCTTTGGGTGGGCGGGGTGCAGTGGTGGGGATAGCACCACTGCACCCACGCCCGTAGAAAACGAAAACGGCATGACCGATAACGATCATGCCGTTGGTGCTGTGGTAGAATACTCCACAGCCAGCACGCGCCGCTATCCCGGTCGTGTTGGTTAGGGCTGCGCGAGTGTTGACGCACTTACGCGGCCCGCTTTAAGGGGTTTTAATTTCCCCTAAGGGAAATTATAAGCCCATTTCTTGAAAAGTCAAGTAAGCAGTTTTCGGCCCCCGCTTTGCACCTTTCTTTTCTGTCTTTCGGACATAGGCAAGCAGACTCTTCTCATTAACCTGCCAATCGCGCCCAAACTTTTTGGCGTCAATATCGCCTAAGACGGCCAATTGTCTGACACGGCGTTGTTGTACCCAACTAATGCCGCTGCCTGCCTAGTTGTTATCCAATCGTCTTTCGCCATGCTTCAACCTCAATTCAGATTCACATCACCGACTGGCCCGGAGATGTTCTCACTCGCCGCCAGAACCTCCGCACCAATGTCAGCGGGCACACGGGCGATCAGTTCGCGCAGTCGCCGCCGATATAGCCAGCGCACAACCTTGAGGGTCAGGCGTTCTAATCGGCGTGAATCAGGATACAACTGATCCGCACCTTCGACGATCTTGACCAGTGCTCGCCCGTGGGTGATGAGGTTCTCTCGGCGCTGCTCAGCGAGTGAAGACATGCTGCCATTGTAGTATACAACAAGCCGCGCGTGCAACTTCACTCGCCTTGTGGGAATGCTATCGAGGGGGTCAATCTGCCTGGCTGATGATCTGGCCTTCCACGACATCCGAACGATCCGGCGTGGAAACTGTCACCTGCACGCCCGAAGCCGTTCGGGCCGTCGCCGTGAATTCGGTGATCGGATCGCCCGAGGCCAGCAGCGGCAAACGGGCGAGGGGGGACATCGCTGGAAAACGGGGAACATCGGGCTGATCATCCACCGGCTCGGTCGTGTACTCCGGTGTGATGTTGTTGCGCAGAAAGTCTTTGTATTCCCGGACGAGGCTGGCCAGCGCCATCGGGCCCGTGTCCTCGTCCATGATCGTCGCCTCAAGCCGCGCCATCAGGCTGTGCATGAAGCTCAGGGCGCGCCGCTCCAACTCCTGCGCGGTCTGCATACGTAACGCTGCCAGCGCATTCTTCTCGGCCTCGCGTTCCGCATCGATCCGCGTCTCGACTTCCTGGCGCACCTGCTCACGCACTGCTTCCGGGATCAGGTAGAACGAGGCGCGCGACATCCGTTGCGCCAGCGCAATCGCCCCATGCTCGCCGGACAGCGGCAAGCCCTGCCGTGTACGCGATCTCGAAGATGGCTTCGAGGTCTTTTTGTTTGTCGGCATACTCCGCATCGCTGTTCATGCGTCCATTCTATTTCGCCGTTGGTTGAAAGTCAATCGAAAGCGAGGCAATATGATTCTGCAACGCTTCGGCGTATTGCAGGGGTGTCATTTGTCATGTGACACGTAGCGCAGGGCATTGCCTGTTGTCATGTGTCACGCCCGGCAAAATGTTACGCGAAGAATGACGCGCCAGCCGTGACAGAAATGTGATCAATTCCAAACTGGATACAAACATGGAAAAACTAACATCTTCTCTGGTTCGAGCACAAAGCAGTACCGGATCCGATGACGTGAGCCGCTGTGCCTTTGGACAAACGACTTCACGTCATCTCTTGTTGTGTGGGAGGCGCGGCCATGCCAGTCATAGCACCCGGCGGGATTGCCCTGCCCACCTTAGAGGAATTAGACCAGATGCAACGCAATGGTTTGCTCAACCTGAACGAAAGCCGCGCCCTCACTGCTGCCGAGATGCAGCAGGCCCGCGCCGATCGACGGGCGCGTGCCGCCAAGTTCAAGGTCGGCGACGAAAGCGAAGCGCGCGGCAGCGGCTGGTTGAGCCGCTTCTTCAATGCGGAAGTGCGGAAGAACGCGCTGCGCCAGGTTCAAACCCCGGCCGGCCCGCAGTGGGTCAGCCAGGACGTTGACTTCGATCTGCTGCGGCCTCTGGGCATCGGCGACTGTCACAGCATCACCAAGGTCGAGATCAAAGGCACGCTGGGAAATTCATTCCCGCTGTCGCGCATCTCCGACCGCGAGCGCGGCTTTCTCAATCGGGCATTGGCGCATGGCTACAGCGCGTGGCTTCTCTGCCTGTGGTGGCACAAGACCGCGACCGGCCAGGATTGCGAACTGATGCACCTGGTCCCGTGGGCCGAATGGAAACAGATCGAAGCCGATCTGGAGGCGAAGGCCGCCGGCAATTTCAAAGGCAAAAGCATCCGCCGCAGCATTGATCTCAAGACCGGCTGGGACCAGTATGCCATCCGCAAAGTCAATCAGCGCTGGCAACTCGACAAATCACACTGGCTGCGCGCCAGTCTGAATCTTATCGATCCATATACTCAAGGAGACGCATGACCCATCAACCCCGAAAATACAATCCGCTGGTGACGCCGCGGCGCAAAGTGGACGACGCAGCGCCGCCGCCCGGCCGCGAATACCATCCGTCAGCCGAACCTCGGCACGCGCCGAGCGTCAAGCCCCGACAGTACGATCCGCTCGTCGAGCGCCGGCACAACACGCCCATCACGCCGGAAATCCGCGCCGGGTACATCACCACCCGCGTAGGCGACCAGGCCAAGCAGGAAACGGAAGTCAAAAGCACGGCGGATCAACTGTACTTGCACGCCCTCAACGCGCTCGATCTGACCCACAAGGCCCAACTGACTCTGCTCGACCGGGCCAATGTGCGCCAGTCGATGATCACCCACGGCATTGAGGCCGAGGAGATCTACGACGAGATGACGATGCTGTTGATCGTCAGCGCCTTTCTGGACGAGGACTGGAAGGTGCAGGGCGTCTCGCGCCGGGCCTGGACGGATTCCACGCTGCCGAGCAATGCCTCGGCGACCTGGCGCTCGCGCTTCGAGTCCGACATCGCGCTGTGGCTGGCCCCGATCCAGAAACTGGCCGAAGAGGGCGAGCCGATCCAGGACGAGAAAGGCCGGGCGATCACGGCGGCCTTCTTCATCGACAACCGCAACGAGAAACGCTCTTTTGCTCAGGAAGCAGCGTCGCTCGTGCGGAGCATGGACCTGGACAAGCCTGACGACAACCTGCGCTTCCGCGAAATCGTCGCGTATGCGGCGACCCACACCAAGAACGAATTCCGCGCCTACCTGCACGGCGATCCCCCGCCGGCAGAAGACGCCGAGCCAGAGGACACCGACACCGAGACGGCCCCCAAGCCGCGCGCGAAAGAAAAAGCCCTGGCTACCCCACGCGAAGAAGAGGACAGCCTGCCGCTGGCCGATGAGGTCATGTACAGCAAGCGCGTCGTCTATCAAGACACCGGGGAAGTCAAAGACAGAATCATCGTGCGCTTTACCCTGGAAGTGGATACCGAGCGCAAGGCGCAATTGGTCAGAGAGCGCATGAGCCCGTTCTTCCGCTTCCCGACCACATCCCGCACCGTACTGGAGCAAGAACTCTATGCCATCCCAACAACCTGAACCCCTGACCGTGGTCATCACCATCAACACCGCCTCCGTGGGCCGCAACGCCCATGCCGAGGTCACGTGCCCGGCCTGCGGCCGGCATCTCATGGTGCTGGTGGAAGGCAGCAAACGCAACCGCAAGGTCAACGAGCGCATCTGCCAGGAGAGTGACGGCGGCTGCGGCTCGAACCTGATCATCATCGACGAAGACGGCAACGAACTCAACGAGCCGTGGGCCACGCTCGAAAGCAACCTGTCGCGCGCCATTGGCGAAATGTTCCATGCCGATGCCTTCCCCGATCGGGTGACGGCGCAAAAGTGGGACGCGCTGGAGCGCAGCGTGCCGCGCGATGCCCTGTACAAGATTGCGCTGGCGCAAAAGGAACGCTACGCCGGCCTGGGCCGCAGCATCTGGGCGCAGTTGATCGCGTCCGCCGGCAAGGGCGCTGAGAAAGTCACGCCCGATTGGGAGACTGAACCCGTGGTCAGCAAAGAATTCTCGGAGCCGCTCAAGATCATAAAATTCTGATGAAAGACGTCGCTTTCCCGACACCGGGCGCGCAAGAAGCGCTCCTGTCCTATCTCATCAGCATCGCCCGCGACGACAAAGAGGCCGTCGCGGGCGTTGTCACCGACTTTGTACGCAACAACGACGCCGCCGAGATTGAACGCGCCTTGCCCGACCCCCGGATGGCCGCGATTGCCACGGCCATCCTAGCCATCGCGGGCAAGAATACCGATCTGGTCCCAACGCCCGAAATGCTGGCGCAGTGGCTGGCCGTCAATCAGATCACGCGGCCCTTCGCCACCACCGATCCGGGCCGCATCGCCAACCTCATCAAGGAGATCGTCGTCGAGGGGCGCGGCAACGACACGCCGTCCGTGCCGAACGCGCGCTTCATCCTCAACGACGTGCTCAAAGTGGCCGCGCTGCGCCGTGAATCCCTGGCCGGCGCCGAGGCCGCCAAAGACGCCATTCTGTACGGGCAGGGCTCGCCGGATGAACGCCACGCGCAGGCGATGGAACTGCTGGATCGCAGCACGCCGCCGATGGCCAACATCGACGTGCTGGACGGCGATCAACTGGCCGAGCGTTACCTGCGCTCGATGCACTTTCGGAAAGCCTTTGCCGATCTCAACATTCCCTTCAGCACCCTGCCGCCGGAACTGGGCTTGCAGGACTACATCCACCGCCTCATTCCCGGCGACATGACGCTCATCACCGCCGATCCCAAATCGGGCAAAACGTCGCTCGCCAACACGATCGCGCACTGGAACGCCAAAACCGGGAAAGGCTATATCAAGGTGCTGTATGTCCATCTGGAAGACGGGCACGACAAGGTGGCCGACCGCACGATGGCCCGCTTCGGCGGGCTGAACACCGAAGAGCTGCGCCAGGGCCAACACATCGCGGAAGTCGAGAAGACCTTCGCGCAACTGGACTGGAAGAAGCACATCCTCTACATGCACGCGCCCAACATCCGGCCCGACCACATCGCCAAGACCGTCCGCAACCTGGCGCTGGCCCTGCCGGAATATGGCTCGCTGCTGGTGATCATCGATTACCTCAACGAGAACAAACTGAACATGCGCTACGTGGACGGCAACAACACCGCCGAGAAGTTGTCCGCCGCTTTGCAGGTGTTCAAGTCCGTCACCGAGGAATGCTCGCGGCGCGCCAACTACAAAGGCTTCGTGCATACGGTGGTCTTTCAGCAGCAGAACAAGGAAGGCACGGCCCTGGGCAGCGAAAGCGGCTACAAGTTCGCGCAGAACGTCATCGTGCTGGAGCGCGCCAAGGTGAAGGACGGCGACACCGCCATCGACTTCTCGGATCACTTCAATACGGTGCTGGCCCCCGGCGAAGAGCCGCGCTCGTTCGTCGTCAGGCCGGGCGACATCGCGCCGGTGGTCTTGTTCAGGATCAAATACACGAATGACGGCTATCCGGGCAAGTGCGCCGTGCTGTTCGACGGCGAGCGCTTCATGTTCACCGGCCCCATCGAGCCGCAGAGCCGGTGGGAAGACCTGGCCCCGCTGAAAGCGCCGCCCAGACCCTATCGTTAAGCAGGCCAGCGATGAACGACAGAGAGTTTCCCTACAAGCAATACAAGGCCCGCTTCCGCATGCGGGATGTGGTCGAAACGGTGCTGACGCTGGATCGCAAAGATTCGACCGGCGCGTTCTTCTTCTGCCCGTTTCACGCGGACGGCGAAAACGGCAATCTGCACGTGCAGGACGCCGCCGATCATGTGACGTGCTTCAGCGGCGGCTGCCGCTTTGAAGGCGGCGACATCTTCGACTTCCTGACGGCCTACTTCGAGTTCAATCCAGACACCGCGCATATCGACTGTGTGCGGTATCTGGATGGCGGCCGCCTCCTGCAGGACGAGTGGCATCTCTCGAACGATGATCTGGCGCGCATCTTGCGCGGCGACTTCACCTCGGCCCGGGTCAAGAAGTCCGCCGTGCGCGTGGCCAAGCCGAAAGAGTTCCAGATTGCGCCGGCGCAAAACTTCGATCAGATGAAGTTGTATGAGGCGAATCTGGAGCCATATGGCGTGGACTACTGGCTCAGCCGCGGCCTGACCTACGAAACCATGCAGCCGCTTCCATCTCGGCTACGACCCCGAAACGCACCGGCACGTCATTCCCAACTGCAACCACGTCGGGGTGTATGGCCTCAAACGCCGCCGCGACGACGCCTGGGCGAAGGCCGACATGCTGGCGCGTGGCGAGCGCTGGCTGAACGCCGAGAAGGATAGCATCTGGCAGCGACGCCTGGAGCGCGCCGATGCCCATCCCTGCCCCGTGCACGCACGCAGACTGGACTCGATCCTGTGCCGCCCACCGATGACGACGTGTTCAAGAAGACCTATCCCGAAATTCCTCTGGGGCACAGTCCGGCCAGAACGTCATGTGGCTGTTCAACGAAGACCGGCTGCTGAACGGCAAACTGTTGTATGTCTTTCTCACCTCAGCCGAAGTGGACACCATCACGCTGGAGCAGTCCGGCTATCCGTCGGTGGCCTGGGCCAGTGACGCGCAGTTTCCCGAAGCGCGGGACATCATCTTCTACTCGTTTCAAGGCAAGCGGATCAAGACTGTCCATCCGCGATGTCTTCCGCAGCGCCCTGCACATCTACATCGTGGCCGACAACGACGCCTCCGGCCTGGCCGCAGCCCGCAAGCGGCGCGAGGCACTTGGGCCGTGGCGACATCATCAGCACGCCGTCCGAGAAGGATGTCAACGACTACTGCCGCCAGCACACGATCGCGGAGTGGCTGCCGAATGTGCCACCCATCCTGGAGAACAGACCCTATCATGCCTAAAACCCGACAGTGCTCAATCTGTGGAACCGAAATGAAGCCCGGCCAGCGCAAGTGCAAGAACGGCTGCACGCCCCGCGCCAAGAAACGCCGGCGCAGTTACAGCCGTGTGAGCCGGACCCCGGATTGGGGTCGCATCCTGTACAACGTTTTGCCAAATGAGGAATCAACGTAGTGGCAACCCAAACAATCATCTCTAACCGGAGGAAGACAAACAATGACGAACCAATCTTCTAGCGCCGCTGCTGCGCCTGTCACGCAGAAAGAAGCCGAGACGCGCTTCTTCACCAGCACCCGTCACACGCTGAGCAAGGAACAGCTGCGGCGACTCTACAAAACCGAGAAGGGCGAGGCTGTCCTGACTGCCAAGTGGGAAACACGTAACGGCCAGCCGGTGCTCGTCGGCAACGGACTGACGATCACGTTCACGCGCAGCCAGGCCGGCGCCGTGGTCGGGGTTGTGGCGCAGAAATGAGCCGACCACTTCCACCCAAAGAGATCGCGGCGCTCGAATTCATCACCGCGCATATTGCCGAGCACCATTACCCGCCGACTTACTGCGAGATTCAAGCCAAGACCGGCATGAGCACCAAGTCGCTGGTGGCCTACCATCTCGGCCTTTTGCGCGATGCCGGCCTGATCGCCTGGACGCCGAAATCACCGCGCAGCATCCGACTCGTGGACAACGCGGCGGCGCAGATATGAGCACGCCGGATGCGCTTTTGTCCTCGTCAAGCCCAGAGTGGTACACGCCCAACGATCCGTATCTGATCGCGGTGCGGAACTGCCTCGGTGGTATCGAACTCGATCCTGCCTCATGCGAAGTCGCCAATCGTGTTGTCCTGGCCGAACGTATCTTCACGATCAAGGACAACGGACTTAGCCAGGAATGGAAGTCGCCGCGCCTGTTTCTCAATTCGCCCTACGGATATGAAGGCGCGCCCGACAAGCGTAGGAACGGCGAGTGGAATCCGCGCCTGGGCCGGCCCAATCAACGCATCTGGAGCCAGAAACTGATCGCGGAATACCGGGCCGGGAACGTCATGCAGGCCATCATGCTCTGCAATGCGCAGACCGGCGAGCAGTGGTTTCAACCGCTGTGGCAGTATCCGATCTGCTTCGTCAATCACCGCATCCCGTTCTACACGATTGACGAGCAGGGGCGCATGGTCGTCTCGAAGAACGGCAAAAGCGGCCCGACGCACGCCAGTTGTTTCGTGTACTTCGGGGCGTGGCATCACCGCTTTGAGCAAGCCTTCAAGGACATTGGCGCATTCAGGTGGCCGACCGAAAACAGGCTATCCGCACTGCTGTGACCGAGCGGGCGATGGAGCAATCCACCGCCCGTTTTCTTTCTCGCCAAGTGTTGAGACGCATCCTCAGAAAGAGTATTCTGAAAACGTGAAACTTGAAGACACTCCTATCAATCCCATCGAAGAACTGTCCATCGTTCAGCGTTGTGTCGTCGCGGCCAACCTGAACTACGCCGAAGATTTGGCCGCGCCAACCGCCTCGATCAAGCAGCGCAGCCGCATCCGCAAGGCCATTCAAGATGTCATTCCGGGCATCACTGACGCCGATCGCTATGCCGTCACCGCCATGCTCGGCCGCTACCGGCCAGAGATGTTCACCAGCACCCGCGTCCTCACCGTGGGAGCCGCCCATGAAATGATCGCGTGGATGTATGGCGAGCCGAGGCAGCGCAGCAAAATCGGCGACGCCCTGCCGCTGGAACGGGCGGCGGCGACCATCCGCTACTGCTATGAAACCATCCGCGCCCGCCAGATTGCGCCGGCGCAATGAGGAGTAGATCATCGACGAACTGAGAGACACGCTCAAGCGCGAACTGCTGCGCGCCGCCAAATACAGGCCGGTCTGCCCGGTGTCTGGGCAAAACATCGCACACACGGCCAGCCTGCACGAAATCGTCTGCCCGCCGTTGGGCGGCAGCAAGTATCACCCGCAGAACCGCGAACTCGCCGCAGCCGTGTTTGTCCGGGAGAACTGCCTGCTGCTCAGCCCGGAGGTGAACGTCAACAAAGCCAACTCCATGCAGGCGCGAGTTGCTTCAGATACAGATGACGAAGTATGGGCCGTGGGCCGTCATCGGGAAACTGCGCGTCATTGCGCGCTTCCTGAAGACGCCAGCGGCCTACCTGGATCGAACCATCACGTTCGACGGACGTGACTATCGGGTACTCAGACCCACCGACAAGAAAGGATAACCGCAAATGCCGTTTGCACCCGTAACCACCCCACAGAAACCCATCAAGTATGCCTTGCAGGGGCCGACCGGCTCAGGCAAGACGCATTGGGCGCTGGCGATCATGGATGTCCTGCGCGGCGACAAGCCGATGGCGCTGCTCGACACCGAGAGCGAACGCGGCAAGTTGTTCGCCCGCAAGTACACCTATGACTACATGCAGCTCAGCGACTTCGACCCGAATCGCTACGTCCTGGCGTTGGCCGAGGCGTGTGGCGTGAACCTGCGCTGGCCGCTGCCGCAGTTGCAACTCGCCAGCGATACAGTTCCCGATTTGATCATGGTCGCCAAGGACACGCCCTACGGCGGCTTGGTGATGGATAGCATCACACACGCCTGGGACAACACGAACGGCTTGCTCGATCAGGTGGCCAAGGCCGGCGGGCAGTTCCAAGACGCCTGGCGCAAGATCGGCACGCCGCTCCAGAATCGCTTCATGCAGTCCATCATCAAAGCGCCGATCCATCTCGGCTGCACGATGCGCGTCAAGATGGATTACGTCCTCGAAGAAGGTGTGAACAAGACCGGCCACAAGGTTCAAACTCCAAAGCGCATCGGCTTGCAGCCGATCCAGCGCGATAACACGGCCTACGAATTCGACTTCATCTTTGACATCGACATGGATCACGTCCTGACCGTGAGCAAGTGCCCGCCCATCGATGGCCTGATCGGCATGAAGTTTCAGCCCGGCAAGACGCGCGATCTGACGGACATCATCACGCAGTGGATGAGCGCTGGCACGATTGAGATTCGCACAATCCCCGTACCGACCTTTGCGCCGGTGCAAACCACCGCACCCGCTGCCGAGACGGTCGTTGATGAGGTTGCCGCTGAGGCCGCGCGCAAGGCTGGCTACGCCGCGATGTGCCAGAAACTCGTCGATGGCGGTTACTATCCCGCGAAGGCGAACGTCACGGCCACGATGAAGTTGCTGCACCTGTCGTATACGCTCGCCAAGAATGACGAAATTCACGCCGCGCTGATCGTGAACGCTACCGCCGTCGATGCGGCCATGAAGGAAGGCGCTGATGCTGCCGAAACAACCGGATCCGCAGAAGGAACTGAACATCCTGTTGCAGAGGGCGCGTCGGAACTCCCGTAATCCGCTGCTGGTCAAGGTCATGGACTGGACGGGCAACCCCGTCCAGTCCGTCTTACTGGCCGATGCGGATGATTGGATTCGCAGCAGGCTGCAAGGCATGACTGCGCAGTTATCCGATTATCTGCACTGTCCGCATGTCATCGTCGTCAGCAGTATCGAAGATACGGCTGCAGGTGTCGGAGAGTTGACGCGAGGGATCATGCGTGAGTGTGGCACGCATCATCTGGTCGTCACCAGAAACAGTGAGGGCGGGGTCAGCCACGTCGCTTATTGCAGGGAGGAAATGTGAGTAATGCCGTTGTTGGACCGCGCTTGGTGCTGCGACTCAATGCTCCAGTAAAAGACGGATCCTCTCCTTGCATTCTCCACCTGGGTCTACTAGAGGCTCATGCATCATCCATTCCAGATGCTCGCGTAGGGCTTTTCGGATCACGTCCGCATCGCTGCGGTCGATGCCCAGCCCCATCAGCTGGCCGAGACAGACGAGAAGCTGCCAAAGCGGTCTCGTCTCGCGCCGCGCTGCCGCCTCGGCTTTTTCGCGGCGCAATGAAGCAACGAAGTCCAAAGCCATGTCTTTCTGCGGTGAAACCTGGTATGCGATGTACGCAGTGACTCGGTGCGCGGCGCTGTCGCTCCTCAGGTATGGAAGCAAGTGGCGGCGCTCGATGTTTAAAGCCGATCGTTTGAAAGAACGGCGCACCGCTTCTGCGATAGCGTCTGACAAATCAAGGGCTTGGGGCTGCAAGTACTCTTCAGCGTAAATGACTGCATCAGCGAGCGAGCCTTCAAGCGCGGGGTCGATTTCGTACTCTTGTACAGAGGATGTGCCCATCACGCTGCCCAGCTTCTCCACCACCAAGTCGGCGAGCGCCTCTGGCGTTAGGCTGTTCAGGTCTACGTACCCGAGCGTGGGAAGCAAACCGGGAATTGAGGTATCGTCGAATCGTGCGGGCAGTAAGTATTCCTCCGATTCCTTGAAGGCGCGGGCCTGTGCAGCTTTCAGTTCGTGTCGTGTCCATAACTTCTGCGCGTAGTCCTTCGAGAGAAAGACTACGCAGAATCTCGCTTTTTCACTGTAGATGTCACTCAAATATTGATAAAGATCCTTACCCAAAGCGACGCTATCTCACCGCCATCGTAAAACACACGAATCCCGCGCGAGGCGAGGCATCTGTAGACCTTTTCCACGTAAGGACGTTGCTCGCCAGCGAACGAGAACGCCACGTCATAGTCGTACTTGGTCACGATAGGTCCCTTCGGTGATCCAGCTCTGATTTTATCCTGCATTCGCTTTGCTAAACAAATTGACCAAGCGATCCAACGGACTCCTCATAGCCAATCGGCCATGTTGATTGGTGAAAGTTTACACCGATCAGCCCCACAAGGCAAAAATCACTCGGTCTCTTTTGAGCTCTGGACGAGTCGAGTCTCAGCACGGGATTAGCGTGGAAAACAACAAAACGCATCTTCGATGATAAAATAAGATGCATACCTTTTCCGGTAGATAAACTACAATGGCTGACTCCGGCACCGCCCGCTCACTACGTGTCTTTCTGTGCCACTCTACCAGTGACAAGCCCGCCGTACGCGAGTTGTTGACCGAGGGCGAAAACGGAGGCGACAAACGGCCGGCGGCAGCCTAATTGCTTATCGCCACGCTTTCCGAGAGAAGCGAAGATTCCCGCCACGGCTGCTCAACTGGCAACGGCCACAGCCTGATGAGGTCAGTATGAGGGCACTGGGCGGCATATCTTTTGCAGCGAAAGGTTGACCGGGCAAAGCAAAAGAGTGTACCCCGAACAGTATGCAATCTTTTCATTAAATTGGTGCATTATGAACTACGCCTTCTTGCGCTCGACATGAGACTGGGCATGCTGCATCACGTTGCACAGTGGAATCAGAGCATCGCGCTGGCATACAGTCGTCATATCTCGGCAAGCATGTGCTGCCGGGAAAGCGATTGCGCCTCTTCCTCTCGTCGGCCTATTTGTCGAATATCTCTCAACGCGCGTTGAGACCCTGCTTAGACCCAGTCCGTTCGGATAGGTGTCCCAGCCTATCGTCGCATGATATCTGTGCTGCCCGATAGCGTGGTGTAGCAGAGTCATACAGAGCCACACCGCACTGCGCCCACGCACAAGTCCCCGCAGCGTAGCGGAGTGGGAGTGGGTGCAAGTGTCAACGTGGTGGTAAAGACTACCCGCAGCGTGTCGAGGTCATTTCAAAAAGGGTTCACGCGAGAAATTTGGGGGATTTCGCAAGGATCAGATCGACGTCCCTCAAATTCGTCTACCCTGCTCATGGCATATCTCTTTCTAGCGCCCCTCTGATCGCTCTCGCCATGGACGGCACATGAAGAATTGCCCGGAAGGATGTAACAGAGGAGTAGCCAGTCCGATTCACTCCAGGCTGCCCGTTGACCCACCTGCATACCTCCCCGCTCGTCGAAGCCGCGCTGGATTATCTGCGGGCTCTGTGAATGGGTGCAATGATGACAGCAAATCGCCAAGTCAAGGCCGCACGTTCCTCTATGAGCGGAATCTCATCGTGCGTTGCGTTCAGGGCCAAGCCCTGTACGCAGGAGATTGGTCGAATGGAAGGCTATGGTATGCACGAATGAATTAATGAACGCCTCCGTGGAAGGACGGGCAAGTGCTAACGCAATTCCGCCGCGGAATGTGCCACTGAACCGTGCGCCGCATGAATTTCGTAGTTTTGGCAAATCACGCGATCTGCGCTTATCACCTCTTCTCTTTTGCACGACATATTGAGGGGGATGAAAGCAGGGCCAAAACTGTGCAGAGTTCTCCAGAACTCTCCAATCTCGGTCATTAATCCAGAGTTATGTATTGCTACTCCATGGTGGCAATGCCGCAGAACATGACGACCACGCCGATGATGCGCCCCCATTCCTTCGTCGGATAGAAATCGCCGTAGCCAACTGTCGTGATTGTGACGAACACCCACCACACCGCGTCGCCCGCCGAGGTGAGATTAGCTTCGGGATTGTGCGCCTCGGCCTTCAAGATCAGAATGGCAGCGAATTCCGCCAGCACGCTGACGGCGAAGACCGTGATGTACAGGGCGCTGCCGGCGCGGTTGCCCACGACTTCGTCGATCATGTGTTTCAGGCCAAAGGCGCGCATCAAACGCGCGGCGCGCACCCCAACCTGTTCAACGGCGGGGTCTTCTTGGGCATTGGCCTAGACCGGAATACTATCCAGGCATGCTATTATCTCGCGGGAGGAGACAGATGGATTGATTGTGGCGTCAGACCATTCATCAGCAGGATGATCCGATCGAGCCCGCGAACTCACAATGATGACAGCAACGATTGCCAGCGGGCAGCTGACCACGTGACACGTCTCTGCTCGAGCTGCAAGTAAGAGTTGATGGATGAGATCATGCGAGAAGGTGCTGGGACGTTTGGCTAAAGCAGCGCCCTTCCTGACCTTCCTCACAGGATGGGCGCTGCTCATGTCGAATCTATATCAGGCGGCACGACAGTTCACGGGGCGTTGTTCGTGATGATGGGCAGATAGAGGAGTGAATATTTGTTCTGCATATCGATGATCATGATAGGCCAGTACTGGGATGGCAGCTCATAGGGCGGCTGGTTCAAATTGTTGGCAGCAGTCGCCTTGAACTGGTATGACGCTTCATTTGGTAGTCCCATATCAAACCAGTCGAAATCTTCGCTTGTTTGAGAAGCCGGGAACGGCGATAACGGCCACAGAGTCCACGTAGTCCACCCCGAACCGGTGTCATATCGGTACAGTACTGTAACCGTGGTCAGATATGTTCCTGGCGGAGTGTAGGCTTTCCAGCTGACGGTGAAGCTCTTGGTGACAGGCGCAGTCGACTGCAGGATGGGCGGATTGAAGGGCTGCACCACGGCCAACGGGTTGACTACGACGGTGGTGCTAGCCTGCGCGTTAGCAGGCCAGGCTTGCACGTTGCCGGCAAAGTCTACGGCCTGCACGCGGAAGCCGTAGACCCCCGTCTGGGCATTCTCGAAGTAGAAAGAAGTCTGTGGCGTATTGCTGATGACCGTCTGCCAGGCCCCTTGATTGAATTGGTACTGCAAATTGTAGGTGGCAACGCCGGAGCCACCAGGATCACTGCCAGTCCACGACACCCAGAAAGATGTCGATTCGGTGTACTGAGGCAACGGGGTCATGGTAGTGGATGGCGGCGTGGTGTCAGCCGCGTTAATGGTGGTCGCTGCCGTGGCATCGCCTGCTGGCGTCTTATTGCCGTAGTAGTCAATGGCCTGTGATCGGAATCCAACCACTGACCCATTGGCGATGCCCAGGCTGGCCGCGTCGAATTGAGCGGAAGTGTATGACACGCCGTCGAGCCATTTGATGAATTCCCCATTGTTGACTTGATACCAGACAATGTAGGAGGAAATCCCATTCGCCGCACAGCCGGACGGGGTATAAGCCGTGCCGGTCCAGCTCACGGTAAACGCACTCGGTGAAGCTGCCGGCACCGGATTGACGCTCGAGGTGGGATCGGAAGTATAGGAGCAACCGGTGGTATAACTGATATCGGCATACGGCCTGGCAGTTCCGGCATTGCTGGAATAGAAGTACCGGCTGCTATTGACCGCCGGGTCTTCATTGCCGGTGATGATGACGCCATAGTTTGGCTCGGCGCCGCTGACCCAGGTCTGGAACAGATTGATGCTGTTAAAAGACAGCCAGCCGAGCGTACTGGGGAAATTGCCAACGGGGAGCGCTGAGCCTCCGAGGTAATTGGCATTGTTCCAGGTGGCGCTGTACTGGTCCCACGGAGCAACGGCATACTGCGACTGGAATCCCATGTCGCTAATGCCCGAAGTGGCGTACTGGTAGATGTAGACGGTGGCGTTGTTGACGGTGGCATTGGAGGGTATGCTGCTCAAATCGAACTGCAGCAGCATGCGCAGCGCGCCCAGGCCGCCGCTGCTACTGTAACCAATCGCCAGGTTGCTGGCCGAGCCGTAATTACCAGTTGGATTCCCAGAAGTGATATACGTATCCTGCGACATCGAAAAACTGGCATTGGGCGCGTTCGGTGCAGTGGGTGAAACATAGATACGCACAGTGACAGTCTTTGTACCATCCAGGTTCTGAACCTCCTTCAAGATGACCACATTATCATCCTGATTTCCGGGCTGGCTGTTGGGAGCGGCGTCCGTTCGCAAGGCATACGCTGGTGCAGCCAAGATCGCAAACGGCAGCAGCAGTAAACCAAGCACCAGACAAATCCTTAGTGCGGCGAGCACAGTTTGGCGGCGGAATGACGTGAACATGGTAGCAAATCTCCTGTCTGGAATTGGGAATGACTAACGACTCCTAACCGTGAGCAAGTGCCCGCCCAACGACGGGCTGATCGGCATGAAGTTCCAGCCGGGCAAGACATACATCTGACGGACATCATTCTCTCCTTCGTCGTTCATTCGGACAGTGGCGCGGGCAGTGTTTCAGCTTGCTCAGGCCGCGCCTGAAACGCGGCCACTGCTGTGGCGATGCTTGCATAGAGATGCTCTTCTCCGACGTGCTCCAGCAGCCCCGTTTTTTGCATCCGATCGTGCACGGAACTTCTAACCTGCGCGAAGAGCAAATCGATCTGCTTCGTGCGGAGATCGCTGTACAGATCGCGCAGCGTATCGGTTGTGCCAATGTCCAGGTCGGCGCTCGCGCCCAGATCGAGCAGAATGGCTTGCGGTGGTGAAGCACTGGTGGTCTGCGCCAGGATTTGTGTGCGCGCCACATTCGCATTGAAGAAATACAAGGGCGCATCCAGCCGCAGCATCACGAGGCCTGGAATGGGCTGCGCGTCGGGATGACGATCCAGATCGCTGTACTCGCCGTTCGCGCGCTGTCCCAAAATGGCGATGTACGGGCGGCTGGCGCGATAGAGCAGCATCACCACCGACAGCAAGACGGCCAGCATCAGGCCCGTCATCACATCGCTGGCGGCCACGCCCACCAGTGCGGTGCAGGCTAAGGCGAAATCGGTCTTGCGCTGCGCGTAATAGCGTTTGAACTCCGCGAAGTTGAACAGACCCAGGATGGAACTGAGTACGATGCCGCCCAACACCGCCGAGGGCAGGTTGCGCAGCAGCGGCGCGAGAAACACGACCACAGCCAGGATCACGCCCGCGCTCACCAGTGAAGATAACTGTGTCCGCTCACCCGCCGCCTCACCGCTGGCCGTGTTGGACAGGCTCATGTCGATCGTGATGCCTTGAAACATCCCCGATCCGATGTTCGCCGCGCCCATCGCCAGCAGTTCCTGATCGGCGTTGACTTCGTAGTGATACTTCGCCGCAAACGTCCGCCCGGTGCCCAGCGTCTCACCCACGGCCAGAAACACGATGCCGGCCGCCCCGCCGATGAGAAACGGAATCGCTTGCAGGTTGATGGCCGGGAACGCCGGACTCGGCATCCCGGTCGGGATATCGCCGACGACGGCGACGCCGTAGTTCGCGCTGAGTTGGAAAATCGCGGCAATGGCTGTCCCCAGAATCAAGGCCACCAGCGCGCCGGGAATCAACGGTATGTAACGCTTGAGCACTAGGATTAACACGATCGTGCCCACGCCCAGCGCCAGCGCATATGGATTGGTCTGGGGCAGTTTGGAGATGAGCTGCCCCAGCTGCTGAAAGAAGTTGCCGTCGCCGCCCGACACGCCGAAGATTTTGGGCAGCTGGCTCATCGCGATCAACAGCGCCACGCCGAAGATATAGCCCGTCATCACCGACTTGGACAAAAAGTCGGAGATGAAGCCCAACTTCATGAACGACAGGACGATCATGATGACGCCCACCGTGATCGCCAGCGCCGAGGACAGCGCCACATAGGAACCAAATCCGGCCGCGACCAGCGGCCCGACCACGGCGATCGACATGATCGACATGGTGGAACTGGTGGTGATTTTGAGGTGATGACTGGTGGCGAAGACAGCGTACACTGCCATGCCGAGGATGGCCGAATACAAGCCCTGCTGCGGCGGCACACCCGCCATCTGCGCATAAGCCATCGCCACCGGCACCATGATCATGCCGACGACCACGCCCGATACCAGATCGTCGCGCAGCCAGGCCCGCTGATAGGTCGTGACCCAGCCGATCAGCGGGACATACTTTTCAAGGCGTTTGCCCTGCAGAATCTCGTCCAGCAGGCCCAGGCTAGACTTCTCAGTTTTGTCTTTGAGCATCACGCACTGCCTTTCGAGTCGCCGCGAAGAATTCCGGCTCGGCGCGATAAGCCCGATCGATCCCGAGCAGCTCGATCGTCTCGGTCTTCGTCAGTTGCTCGTAGATCCGATCGCTCAACTCGGCCAACACCAGCTGCGCGCCGTTGTCGTGCAGCTTCTTTGCGTAACGCTCCACCACGCTGACCAGCGTGCTGCCGCCCTGCGGCAGGCCGCGCAACCGAATGATGAGGGTCGCGCCCGCCGCATCCTTGGGATCGGGCAGCTTGCCCTCCAGGACCGACGCGCCCGCAAAGAACAAACTGCCGTAGGGTTGCAGCACCACGATCGAGTTGGCCGCCAGCTTCGTCGGCGCAGCCCGCTCCACAAAGTTTCCGTCGGGCTGCTCCACCAATTCCACGAGTCGCAGATCAGTGGACGATTGATAGATGTACTGTCCCATCGCCAGCAGCACGCCCAGCAGCACCGCCCACTGCACGGGCAATATCAGCGTCAGGGTAAACGTGAAGAGCAGGATGATGCGCGGCGCCCAACCGGTAGCCCAGATATCACGGATGGCTTCGATCTTGATGGATTCGAAACCGGCGACGATCAGCAGCGCGGCGATGGCGGGCAGCGCCAGGTTTTCCACCTGGGTACCGAAGAGCAGCACGATGATGATGACGAAGACCGCGGCAAAGAGCAGAGCCAGGCGCGACCGGGCGCCGGTCTTGACATTGACCGCCGTTTCCCCCATCGTCCCGCCGACCGGCATGCCTTGAAAGAAGCCGGCCGCCAGGTTGCCCGCGCCTTGCCCTCGGAAGTCGCCTGAGGCGTCGGGATAGTTGCCGTCGGGATTGGGCACGCTCTTGCTGACCCCCGAGGCCTGCACCAGCCCGATGATGCCCACGGCAATCGCGCCGGGCAGCATCGCGGGAATCAGCGACAGATCGGGCAGCACCGGGCGCGGAAAGCCGCTCGGGATGGTGGCGATGTCCTTGATCACTTCGACATGCGTCCAGCCCAGGATCATCACCAGCAGCGAACTGCCGATCAGCGCCAGCATCATCGAGAAGTTGCTGAGCCGCTTGATGCGTCCGAGGCCGAAGATCAGGCCAATCGTGATGAAACCGATGATCGTCGTCTGCACATTGATCTCGTTGAGGTGGAACAGCAGATCGATCGCCTTAACGACTTTGTTGCTGTACGTGCTGTAATAGCCGGTGAAGTCACCCAGCTGGCCGAGGATGATGTTCAGGGCGATGCCCGTCATGAACCCGATCAGGACGGCGTTGGAGACGTAGCGCACCAGGCCGCCCGCTTTGATGAAGCCCAGGAAGAGTTGAAACACTCCGACCAGAATCGTCAGCGTCACCAGCGCTGACATGATTTGTTCCGAGGGCACGTCGTGCAGCACGCTGCCGAGCGTGACACCGATGGCGCCGGTGGTGGCGACGACCATGAATTGCGAACTGGCCAGCAGCGCGGCGATGGGCATGCCTACCATCAGCGAGTACAGACCGTTGATGGGACTGAGGCCCGCCAGGATGGCGGTAGCCATCGCATCGGGAATGGTCACCAGGGCGACGGTAATGCCGGCGGTGAGATCCGCTCCGAGGTTGCGGCCAGATTTGGCCTTGATGGGTGCTGCTGTGGTAGTCATGTTAACTCCTTGCTTAGAGAGTTTGTTGAGTGAATGACGCGCTCTGCCACTTCGCCTGCAAGGCTTCAACGTACTGGCGAATCGCGTGCTGATCCGGCTCGATCAATTTACCGGCCTGACTTTCGATCTGGATGAGGTTGACGTGAGGCAACAATTGCTGGCGCACCTCAGGCGATTTCGCTTCCTGGCCGATGAGCTCAATGACCTCCAGCATGTGCAGCAGGACACGGGCGTTGTCACAACTGGCATGGCGCAGCAGATCGAAGGCCGCGCCGAGCAGCTCAGCAAAAGTAATCGGTTCCAGGATAAAGCGCAACTGGCCATCTTGATCGTAGTAATGGGAGCCTCTCGCATCTTGCTGGACGAACTTCAGCAGGCCATCACCGATATGATCCAGGCACGTCATCGCCGTGAACGGATCGTTGATGGCCGGCGACATGGCGCGCACGGACATTTCGGTGAGCTGTTTGACCGCGTATTCGACATCCTGCGTCGGCGTGCGCCCGTTCCCGATCTGGAAGGCGCGGCCAATTTGTTTCGCCAGCTGCTCATCGACCCGCTCCACAGGCCAGGCCAGGGCGACCACCGCGCCGGGCCAGACGTAGTGCCCCGGCTTGTGCAGCAGGCGAATAATCAGGTTCCTTTCCCGGGCCAGGGTGAGCATGATCTCAGGATCGATGTACTGAATGTAGCCACTCTTTCGCGCCTGAATCGGATAACCCTCCGTCTCGCTCAGGGTTTGATCTGGCAGCCGCTGATCATTTATGCTCGTGACCTCCCCGGTGATCTCCGCGCTTACCGCTTCGATCAGATCGGTCCCCGCCGCCGCCGCGATATTGGGGGCTTGCAGCATGGTGCTGATGTGCTGAACCAGCAAGATCAGCGTGGCAAAGGTGGCCAGCATCAAGTACACGCCAACCGTAGCCGTCAATTGAGGCGATTTGGCCTCTACGCCGGCCGGCGGAATGGAAAGCGCCCCCGCAATGCAATAGACAAACGTGGCGACAAACATGCCCAGCACGAACTGGGTGGTGCGGTCGCCCAGAAAGAGACGCAGCAGGCGTGAGCCGTACTGGGCGGCGACAGTCGACAGCGGCAGGGTGAGCAGGGTAAAGACCACCCCGGCGGTTCCCAGGACGGTGCCGGCGATGTTCAGCAGGGCGCTACGCAGTTCATTGGGAGTACCAGCCAGGACGAAACGGCTATTCTGCAGGGCCTCATTGGGCATGAGAGTATCGAGCCAATACATCGTCCACGCCAGCAGAACCGCTCCCAACGCCATCACCACCGAAGCGAACCAGAAGCTCACTTTCAGGCGATCCCACCGGTAACGGGCCGCGACCCGTCTTTCAGCACGAGTTTTCATGTGACCCTCTTGAACTGATGATCTACTTTTTATCCGGGACGGGTTGCACCTGGTCCGGATCCGAAGGACCAGTCCGGGCAGCGCGGCGGGCGGCGCGCATCGCCAGCAGCGCGGTTAGTAAGGCACTCACCACCACGGCGACGGCAATCACGGCGCTGGTCTCCTGCTGAACCAGGACCGTTGTAAAGAGCGCTGCGAAGAGCGGCGCTCGCATCGCTACGACGAGCGCTCCCGCCATCGTCGCTGCGACGGTGACCGCTACCGGGATGGCCGGCACCAGGAGATTCATCGCCAGGCCCAGGGCAACGCTGGAGAACAGGATAGGGAAGATGTAGCCGCCTTTCCAGCCGGTGGCCAGCAGCAGAGAGGTGGCGAAGACCTTGACCACGCACAGCACGATCAGCATCACCACGCCGATCTCCACCGCATGAGTGATCAGGTCGGCCGTTTCTGCTTCGCCCGAGAACAGCGTCAGCGGCAAAAGCGCACCGATGAGGCCCATGCCCAACCCACCGATTATTCCACGCACGACCACGTGCGCTTTCAAGGGCTGAAAGAACCGCTGCAGCCAGCGAAGTGAAGCCATGAACAGCACGCCGACCGCCCCACCGATCAACCCCAGCGGCACCGCGTACACCAGATCCAGCAGTCGGGGTGTATAAGCCGGGAACTGGTATAAGGTCTCGAAGAAGCTGCCACTCAGCAAGACGAAGACCACCGTGGCGACGGACGATGCCAGCAGGCTGGGAAACAACACCCAGAAATACGTCAACAGGCCGCCGGGGCCACCCTGGGCCGATTCCAGCCCAAGGAGCGCCCCGCTGAACGGCGAGGTGATGAAGGCGGCGAGCATCGCACTGACGCCGGAATAGCCCATTGTGCGCGTTCCCTGCTCATCGAGCTTGAGCCGGTCGGCCAGCAGTGTGCCCATGCCGCCGCACGCGTCCGCCAGCGGCGCTTCGGGGCCGAGGCTGGCGCCGGAGATGAGTGACACAAAGGCGGTGATCACAATTCCGGGGGCATTGCGATAGTCGAAGCGTCCGGTCTTGCCGAATTCGCGCATCACTTCGGCAAAGATGCCGCTGTGATCACCGAAGAACTTCACGAGCAGCCCGACCAACAGGCCGCCAAGCGTGCAAATGAGGACGGTGAACAGACGCGGATCCATCCCCAGCGCCAGTGCGGCCTGTTCCCAGATCAATCCCGTACCCTGATGCACGAGCGCCATGAAGACGAAGGTGACCAGGGCGCTGATCAAGCCGAGCAAAACGACGAGTGCCAGCAGTTTGATGTAGGGTCCGGGTCTGGCTTGTGGGTCAATCATTTTCAAATCTCCTCTCAAGGTACATCAACTTGGTTAGCTGGTCCTGGCGGTGTGCGGGTTCTTTCTGCTGTTGGTCTAAATTGTCGTTTCCTTGTGGATGAACGTGATCACCGCGTTGACGCAGCCCAGCAGCGCTGCCAGCAGCAGCAACTTCAGGTAAGGACGTGGTGCGATTTGTTCCTGGCCCACAACTTGAACCTCCTAGGGCTCATCGTGGGCTACCGAAGTAGTCGATGTTGTTGAGATTCTCGTATCTCGGGAGTGCGGCACACACTCCCGAGTTGTCCACTCCGCGGTTATCAATAGGGCGTTGCGCTCAACGGCTGCACCACCAGCGAGAGGGATTGACTCACTGACTGCCCGGCGCTGTTGTAAGCCTGCAACATGTAGACGATGCTTATCGGCAATGCGGCATCAGCCGGAATTTGCGGGCAATCCTGCACGCTCGAGTTCAGCGGCGCGTTGTCAAAGATCAGCTGGTTGTCGCGCAGCAAGTCCACGCTCGTCGTGCCACCGCCCGTAGTCCACGAGAGAATGACACAGCCACCCGGCGAAACCGTATCCGGCGAGATGGTAAACCCATTGATCACCGGAGCAGGTGATGACGGCACGGGCGTCGCCGTTGGCGGCTGCGGGGGCGGCGCACTCACGTTCACGGTCACCTGCTGCTGCGTCGAGCCGCCCGGCCCCTGGGCTTGCAGCTGGTAGGTCGATTGGCCTGCTCCCGCCGGGCAATCTTGATAGCTGCCGCTGACCGGTGCGTTGGGCCATACGGTCACACCATTGATGATCAGGTTCACCATGCTGACCTGGCCGCTGACCTGCCACAGGATGCCCACACATTGCCCCACCGTGACGCTGGGTGGATCCACGCTGAACTGATTGATCACCGGCGCGCCGACCGGCTGGTTCACCGTGATCGTACGGGTCTTCACTGTGACGGAGTTGTCGGGATTGACCACGCGCAGGTAGTAGTTCATGGTGTAGGGCGGATACTCGACCGATTGGCCGACGCCGGGCACGCCGTGATCCTCCCAGTTCTGCCCGTCGTGATAGAAGTACACGGCCTTCACATTGCTCGTCGACCAGGTAAAGAGCACCGATTGCCCGGCGGTGATGCTGGTCGGATCGGCTGTGAACACAATGTTGGGTGAGGGCGTCTGCGTGGGCGCGGGCGTCGGCGTAGGCGCACCGGGCACCGTCACACCCACCCACACCGTTTCACCGAACTTCGCGTTGGCCGCATTGCGCATGTTCCAGAAGCCCTGATAGGTGCCGGGGGCGACCGGCGCGATGAGGTTCACATAGAAATCAAAGGTCTCGCCCGGGTTGACGTTTCTCGTCACCGGGACGGGCTGGCCGCCCATCTGCGCAGCGGGCACATTGCCATAAGAGAAGGCCAACTTGAAAACCGTCGTCCATGGGCAGGTGCCGACGTTCCGCAAGCGCCAGCCTTTGGTGAAGGGCTGGCCGGGCTGCATCACCGGCGGATTGGTCATGTTCTGATCGTCGTAGGATAGGTCGGCCACCCAGGCTGAGCCGTCCACACAGGCAGGTGGCGCAGGCGTCGCCACCGGTGGCGCGGGCGTCGGCTGCACTGGCGGCTTCTGCGCTTCGTCGGGCGTGGCTTTCAAATATTGCTGCGCCAACTTGGCCATGGTCCCATTATTCTGCAGGATGGCCAGCGCTTCATTGATCTTGGCCTGCAGCGTCGTGGCGCCCTTCTTCATCGCGATGCCATACAACTGCTGATTCAAGCCCTGGGCCGCGATCTTGACGCCGCCGCTCGCCACATACTCCTGCGCGGGCAGCAAGCCGAACCACACCGCCTCAATGCGGCCGGCTTTCAAGTCACCTATGGCCTGGTTCATGTCCTGATACACTTGCAGGTTTTTCTGGGGCATCTTGCCCGTATCGACGAGCCGGGTTTGGGCATAGTCTTCATACACGGTGCCCTGCTGCACGCCCAGGCGTGTCGTGGTCAGCAAGTTGGGCGTTTGAGCGCTCAAGGTGCTGTCGGCTTTGACCAGCAGCGCGTCGGTGCTGGCGTAGTAGACGTTGCTGAAATCCACCACCGCCTGGCGTTCCGGCGTCACTGAAATCGCGCTGATGGCCGTGTCGATCTGGCCGATCTGGAGCGCGCTGCCCAATCCATCGAAGGCAAAGTCATTCAGCTCGATGGTGACGCCCAACTGCCTGGCGATTTCTTTAATCAAGGCAATGTCGAAGCCGTCGATCTGATACTGGGCGTTGTACGATTCGAACGGCGCATAATCCGCCGAGGTGCCAACGATGAGCTTGCCCGCTTGCTGCACCCTGGTCCAGGAATCATCGGCGGGTTGACCGGGCTGCGCCTTGGTGGGAACAACGGCAGCCGCTTTGGTCGGGACAACTTCAGCCGGTTTGGCCGGTGCCGGCGCTGGCGTCGGTGAAGCGCATGCGCCTGACACGAGCACGACTAACAACGTCAGGGTGATGAGCCGATACTTGAGCAAATGTGACACGGTATCTCCTTATATTGCGCCGCACAGCGGCGTGTGAAAAGTGGCGGCTGTCACAAAAGTTGGACAGGCGGTCACCCGCCGACACATTCCACCGAGACGAGCGTGGTCCCGGAGGAGTACAGACAATGCAACTTCCCCAGCAGCGCTGCTTGATCGCGCACACGACCACGCAGGGTCGTTTCCGGCGCGCGGCCAGGAGACACTGAGACCACCACTAAAAAGTTGTCGAAGCACTCGGTCCAGTTCTTGTCCACCCGGCCTCTGAGTCGAATCAGATACGTCGCCGGAGTGGTCAATGTCAGACGCGGCAGGGGACATGGATTATTCATCATGGCTTGCGCTTCCTCGCCGTCACGTTAGCTGATCGGGTTCGTCAACCTCACGCGAGGATGCCGCGCCTGCCGGGGCAGACTGATCAGGCTCCTCTCGCTCAACGGAGATCAGGGGCAGGCCGAGCGCATATAACCTGTCGAGCACGTCGGCCAATTCGGCCTCATCACGCAGCGCGCCGGTCAACGTGGTGATGGTTGGTGCGTCCTCTCCAGCCTGCGTGTCGATCTGCATGCCTGTGACCCGCGCGGTCTGACTGTTATCTAAAGCACCTTGAACTCGAATTCGATAAGTAACCGGCTCAACACGGGTGGGTCGGAACACGTTCCACCTCTTATAAGTGACAATGGTGAAATTTGTCTTTTAGCCACATGAGTCCAACGGCTAAAATCAAACTGGACAGTTTTGAGCGGCAAACAACGCAGCCTCTCAATCGGTCGGTGGCTCGTCGGCGGGCGACGTGGCGATGGGCGCCGGATGCTCTTCCAGCCGCGCGACCACATTTTCATCCAGACCTTCCACGATGGCCGCCGCGCCCACCTCAGTCAGCACATTTTTCGCCGCTGCGCCCTGGCCCTGCTCGACGACCAGCACCAGCACGGACTTGTCGGCGGCGAGGGCCGCGCCAATGGCTTTCAATTCTTTGTTCGGCAGGTTCGCATCGTGCAGCTTGGCCACCAAGCCGCTGGCCACGGCCGCCGCACCCAGACCGACCCACGTCAGGCCCGTAAACAGGCCCAGGATCGCCGCCAGCACCACGCCCACACTGGCGCCCTTGCCGCCGCCCATGTCTTTGGTTTCCTTGACTTTGACCTTGCCGTTTTCATTGCGGATGATCGCGGCATCCTTCAAAGAGAGTTGGCCCTTCAACGTCTTCAACGCAGCGGAAGCCGCAGCCTCAGTGTTGAATTCAGCCACGACGATTTCGACGGGTTGTTTGTCTTTGCTCATCTTCGCTAACTCCTTCGGCGTACAAGCGCATCGGTTCCGACGGCGCGAAGACGTACCATCAATGGTTGGTCATACCCTTGCGAAGTGCTGCGTGAACAGCCTTCGCAAGGGTATTAAGTCTTACGCCTTGCGCTGTTGGAAAGCGCGATAGATCTGGAAGAAGCCGCCCAGAAAAGCAAATATCGCCGCGAACCAGACCGCCACGTAACCCACACCCGGCACTGTGTACGCCACGATGAGGATGAGACCGAAGACGATCGCAAACATGCCGATAATGGCATACGCTCCGCCGCCGCCCTTGAAGGCCATGAAGAACATGACGGCGCCTTTAATCACACCCCAGATACCCAATACCAAGACCAAGAGTTGAGGCAGGGCCACCCCCGCAATAATCGGGTGCAGGAGGACGTAACCACCGGCGAGGATGCTGACAATGCCCATGAAGAGCTTCCAACCCCACTGACGATGATCGGTGAACATATGGACGATGTCGAAAATGCCGTCTACCAGCCACCAGATGCCGAGCACTGTCACCAGCAGGGTGTAAACCTCGATTTTCGTGACCACGTTGCCCCAGAGCAAGAGGGCGCCCACCACAATGGCGAGGATCCCGCTAACCAGGGTCAGCCACCACGGACGCTGCGGCTGAGCGGGCGCCGGCGGGGCTTGAGTCTTTGCGGATGCTTTAGTCATGATGCTTCTTTCTCCTTGAGTTTTGAGATGTACTGCAAATTGAAGGTCATCCGCCCGCGTGAGCGGATGACCGGGACTGCCGCTTCTCGCTACTTGACGCTGGCTTTCACATCGTCAGGCTGTTGTGAGTTATTATTCCGCAGGCTGATCCGCAGAATGAAAATACTAATGATCAAAACCCAGGCCGGAAAGATGAGGATCATCCACATCGAGAAATTGATGCTGATCAGCAGCAGCAACGCCAGCGCGTAGGTCAGCAACGCCAACGGGCGCGGCATGATCCGCGTCTGCGTCCAGATAGAGGCCAGCGAAATCATGAATAAGCCCGCCATGCGAATGGCATACACGTTGGTGATCGTATACATGATTGCGCGCCCGAAGACCACCACCCCGTTGTTATTCAGCTGATCGGCGGCAATGGCATAACTGGTAATGATGCCCCCCGCCAGCGCCGCGGACACAAAGATCATCCCCAGAAAGAGCAGGCCGCTCCCAAACATGACGCTGGAAAAGAGCTGGTCTTCCAGTTCGCCCAGATGGGAGCGCACCACGCCCATGAACCACAGGAAGGCGATGCCGGCGAACGGCACCAGCGTCAGGGCCAGCGTAATCAGCGACGTGTTGCCCGCCAGCCAATCGGCGGCATTGGGTCCGCTCAACTCCTCCGGCAAGGTAAACCGGATCAGCAGCATCGAAACGGTAAACAGCACGGCAAACAGGATGCCCGCCACAGCGGCGGCGCGCGGTGTCCTGAGCCTTCGACGGACCGCGGCAATTTCTGGATTCATTAACTAATCCTCCGCCCTGCGAAGGGTGCCTGAGAGGCACAGCCTTCGCAGGGATGTTCTGTTGCGGATCCTGGCGAGGGAAACTGCGAAGCGTGCCCTCGCCAGGACTATTTAACTTACTGGCGCGCCATTACTGCCGCGCCATCGCGATGCGCAGCGCGTGTTCAGGGTCGACCAGATGATCCACGCTCTCTGCATCCTCGGCTATCGCGAGCTGGACGCCCTTGGCCTGGCCGTTGAACGCGTTGCCCGTGGGGCCAAAGCAATGATCTCGAACTCACTTCTGTGGAACTTTTTCCGGCGGGGTGAACATGGCTTTGTCTTCCCCAATCTCCTCCGCAATCAGCGCATTGAGCTTCTGGTTCATGGCCGACAGCAAGGCTTCGTCGTATCTGGGATGGGCCGGGTTCGCCAAGTTGTCCATCTCCTCGGGATCCGACTGCAGGTCGTAGAGGGCGACATCGTTGTCTGCCAGAAGCTGCTGGACCGATGTCGGCAGGTTGTAGTTGCCCATCCCGAAGTAGCGGACCAGCTTGTAACGGCCGTCGAAGATGCCGCGAAACATCTCGCGCTTTTCAAGGTTCGGCACGCCAATCTCGTTGACGAGGCCTTTGAACTCATCCATGCCGCGATGAAACTCCTGTCCGGCGGCGGCGGCGGCGGCGTCAAACACCTTGGTCGCGTTGCGGCTAAACCATTCCGCGTCGACGGTGGCGATCATGTCGTAGGTCATCAGGCTCCCCTTGCCGGGTGTGGCACTGCTGCCGCGGGGCCCGACAGAAGCGGGATCGCACACCACGCCCGAGAGGTCATGGCCTTTCAGGAGCGGGTAGCGCTTCCGCCGTTCGTCCTCCGACAGGCCGGCAAACGCCAGGATCGTGGGCACCAGATCGAGATGGGAACCGACCGCATCCGACCTGTTTGCGCCGGGGTGGCGCGGATCGGCGATCACCAGCGGCACGTTGACGGATTCCTGGAACGCCACGCTGCCCTTTTGGCGCAGGTGATGGGCGCCGCCCTGCTCGCCGTGATCCGCGGTGAAAATGATGATCGTGTTGTCCGCCTGACCGCTTGCTTCCAGCGCATCCAGCACCGCTCCGATGTGCCGGTCCACGTCGAGAAGGCAGTTGAGATAGTAGTTGACGTGGTTGTGCCACATGTCCCGGCGATCCATCGGTATCCGGCCATAGTAGATGTCGCACAGGCGCTTGTAATTGCGGACTGCCGGCGGCTGCCCCTCCAGGTCGTCGAAGAAGGAGGCCGGCAAGGTCGTCTGCCATTTCTGATGGTAGAGCGGCGTATCGGGCGCATCAAAGATCGGGAACATTGCCTTGACTTGGACCATCTCTTCCGCGTCGGTATCGAAAAACATCACATCGTGAGGGTTGACGAAGTTCACGGTCATGAACCAGGGATTGGTGGCGGCGACTTCGGGAGCGCGCTTCGCCAGCCAGTCGACGGCCTCATCCGCAATCTTCCCATCTTTGAGAGCCCCATCCATCGGGCCGCCTACCACATCGCCCCAATCCTGGTACTCGGAGAAGCCGTAGGGCTCCATCGCTTCGCGGGTCCCCTCCGCTGGAAACTCCGAGAGGTGCCACTTGCCTTTATAGACGGTGTGGTAGCCCAAATCGCGCAGCATATGGCCGATAGTGGGCAAGGTTTTCGGATCGGCCTTCATGTCGTCGATCCAGGCGAAATTGGTGTTGTCGAACATGCGGGTGTGCGGTGTATGCCGCCCGGTGTAGCATCACCGAGCGGGAAGGGGTGCAGACGGTGGTGGTGGCATGGTGGTGGTTGAACGTGACCCCGCGGGCGCGAATGCGGTCCCGGCTGGGCAAGGCGAATTCCGCCGGCATGGGCTGGTGGGCATATTCCTGATCGGTCACGATCATAAGGATATTGGGTTGAGTGGTCATAGTTATTCTCCTTATTAATTTGAATTTCTCTGGATCACAGTTGAACGAATTGCTGCGCTTGCTGGTAGGCTTCTTTGGCGCCCGCGCCCGGCTGGTCAGCCATAAACACATTCTTTTCACCCAGCACTTGCAGGCATTCGGTTTCCTTCAATTGCTCGTACACCGCCGGGCTGACGCCGATCAGCATCAACCGGTTGCCGCGGGCTTGCAGCGCCTGCGCATAACGCTCCAGCACGACGATGAAGGTGCTGCCCAGATCGGTATGGCCGCGCAGGCTGAGCATAACCACCGCGTGTTCTGTCTGATCGACCTGCGGCAAATCTTCTTCCAGATTGCGCGCTCCCGCAAAAAACAGGCTGCCATAAACATACAACAGCGTGACTTTGTTGCTCGGCAGCACGGCGGGGGCGGGTTGCTCGATCGGGACACCGCCTTCCGGCGAGAGCACTTCGACAATGGTGGTGCTCTCGGACTCCCGATAGGCAAACACGACAAATGAGGCCGCGACGCCGAAGAAGATGGCCCACTGCAACGGCACGATCAGCGTGGCGGCGAGCGTGGCGAACATCAACCAGCGCGCCCGGGCGCTGGTGCGCGCGATCATCCTGATCTCGCCAAATTTGATCGTCTGAAAGCCGACGACCATCAATAACCCGGCCAGCGCCGCGATGGCGAGCTTGCCGATCGCCGCCCCGAACACCAGGATGAGGATCGCGGCGAACACGCCCGTGAAAATGTTGGCCCAGCGCGATTTTGCGCCGCCTTTAACCAGCAGCGCCGTACCGCCCAGCGATCCGCCCGCGGGCAGGCCCTGCACCAGCGCACCGGCCAGATTGCCGACGCCCTGGCCCGTAAAGTCTTGCGAGGGGTTGGGGTATTTCCCATCGGGGTTGGTGTAGGCCTGGCTGATGCCCGCGCTCTGCGCCAGCGCGATAATGGTCAACGCGAAAGCGGGCGCAATCAGGCCGGGAATCGAAGACAAATCGGGCAGCACGGGGCGCGGCAGTGATTCAGGCATCGCGCCGAGGCTGGAGACCAACGGCACGGTGGTCAGGTTGAGCAGCGGCACCAGCGCGGAGGCGACCACCAGCGCCACGAGCAGGGAGACTTTGTTGACGTACTTTACCCGATCGAGCACCACGATCAACACGACGGTGACGACGCCTACCAGAAAAATCTGGGGATTGATCTGGTTGAAGTGCAGCAAGGTATCGATCGCTTTGACGACCTTGTTTTAATACTCGCTGGAGTACCCGGTGAAATCGCCGATCTGGCTCAGAATGATATTGATGCCGATGCCGGTGAGAAAGCCGCGCAGCACGGCGTTGGAAATGAAGCGCGTCAGAAAGCCCAATTTCAGCAGGCCCGCCGCCAGCATGAAGACGCCGACCAGCAAGGTCAGCACGGCCAGGGCGGAGGCTCGCTGTTCTTCGGGATACAGGATCAGCATGCTGCCCGCCGTCGCCGCAATCGCGCCGGTCGAGTCGATGTTCATGTACACCGAACTGGTGAATATCGCCCCGATGGGTGTAGCCGCGAGCACAGTGTACAGGCCATACACCGGATTAACACCCGCCAGCACGGCGTTCGCCATGCCGCCGGTCACGCTGTCGATGGACTTGGTCACCGCGGCGCTGAGATCGCCCGCAATGCCCTTTGGTGCTGAAGCCCTGCAACTTAAAGCGCTTAACTGTTTCAGCCATGGTGTGGTCGCCTCACCCGTTGTCTTCGATTCCCATTTCACCCCTGCCCTCTGCGCTGTTTGCGAAAAGGGCAGGGTGAAGATGGCCTGCTTGAGTTGCTTTCCTGCGTCTACTTGGCCGGCGCGCTGGGCGGCGGCGTCGTGCCAGCCGGCGGCGTCGTCAGCGGCGTGCGTGCCACTCGGATAACCCGGGATGGCTTGCGATTGGCATAGCCCGCGCTGGCGATGCTGGCAATGTCAGAAAACAGCGCCAGGCCCAGCCACAGCCAATCGGTGCCCTGAATGCCGCCCACGCCCTGCATCAACCAGGCATAGACCATCGTGGTGAAGGGCAGGAACAGGAAGCCCAGGCACGGCACAATCGCCGTGCTGAACGTCGCATTCCACGCCACCGGGCGGGAAATCCACATCGTCAACAACGCGATGCGCGAAAACAAAGCCACAAACGCCGTCAAACAACCACCAGAGATCGATTTCGCATTTCAATGCTCCTTGTTTTTGAGGCACGCTTCCGTTCAGGACAGCCCGCCCGCTGCGACGGCCACGCTGATGTGCAGCGTCAGCCCGTCGTACTGCCCGTGATCAATGAACTGCTGGCTATTCGGGTTTCTGTTCTTCTGCGACGGCTGGCGCTTCGGCAACAGGTGCTTCAGCGGGCGCTTCGGCAGCAGGGGCTGCCACGACCAGTTCTTCCGGCACCGCTTCAGTCGTCGGCGGCACATCCACCAACTTCTCGATGGCGGCCAGATGCTCGGCGACCATTTCCTGCACGATGACCTGACCCTGCAACTTCTTATCGGCCATCCGACCGAGCGCCTTCTCCCAATCGGCCTCTTCCACCAGCACGGCCATGGCGGACTCTTCGGGCGTCATGTTCTCGCCCAGTTCCTTCAGCAGCTTGTTCTTGATGCCGCGATCGAACGTGGCCAACGCCCCGCCCGCCGCCGCCCCGGCCACGATCCAGCCTGCCGGCCCGAGCAGCACCGCGAAGATCACGCCGATAGCGCCGCCCTTCACCAGACCCTTGCTGGTGGAATCATCTTTGGTCTGATGCAGCTTGATCTTGCCTTTGTCCGTCTTGGTGATCACGACCGCATCACGCAGCTTGACGATCTTCTCTTTGGCCATGCTCAACACTTCCTGCAACGCTGCGTCGGCCTTGCCCTTCTCCGGGTACTTCACCACGATGAAACTGTACTTCTCCGTTTTGTCTGACATTGATCTCCTTTGTCTGATTGAGAATTTTCGCGAAATGTCGCTTCGCCCATCGCCTGACATTTAGTGCGCGACAAGCCCGTACAGACGTTGCATGCAACGTCTCTCCTATCACTTCGGCGCCGCGCCGCCGTTCTTGAACTCCATGCGCTGCTCGCCACCGGCGGTTTCCAGCGCCAGACCACCCGCGCCATCCGGCCCGCCCGCCGCGACGCTGCTCAACAGTTGTACATACTGCTGATCCATTGAAGTCTCACCGCAGTACGCCATCGTCGAAGGGCCTAACGTGATGGTGAAGCCACTCGCCGCGAATACGTGCCGCTGATGTTGTTGCAGTCGGCCTTGCCCGTAAACGTGCCATCGGTCCTGAAGATGATGGTGTAATTTTCCGGGTTGGGCACGGTCGTCGTCGTGTTGGTGGTCTTGTTCTTGACGCTGAGCCACTGCCAGTTGATGTCCGTGATCGTGTTGGAGGGAGCCGGGGCTGCGGGCGCTGCGCCGCCATTCTTGAACGTCATGCGCTGTGCGCCACCGGCGGTTTCCAGTGCCAGACCGCCCGATCCGTCCGGCCCGCCCGCCGCCACGTGATTCAACAGGTCGAGATACTGGGAGTCCAGTGTTCCACAGGCCGCCATCACATCAGGCGTCACACTGATGGTAAAGCCGTTTTGCTGCGAGTACGTCCCTTTGAAAGTATTGCAATCGACCTGGCCCGTTGTCGTGCCGTCGGTGTTGAAGATGATGGTGTAGCTGGCCGGGTTGGGCACGGTCGTCGTCTTTCCGGCTTCGGTCACACTGGTCCACTGCCAGACGATGCCCGTAATCGAATTGTTTGTAGCCGGGGCGGTAGGCGGAGCCTTGGTCGGCACCGGGGCGGATGGAGCAGAGGCCGGAGCCGCCGTCGGTGCGCACGCCACCAATGCCAGGACGACAATCAGGCCGAGACCGATTGGCCGGAACAACGCACGTGAACTGAATTTGCTGCTTGCTTTCATTTTTCTCCTTATTTTCACCCGATTGGGTGCAGATTTTCAACTAACGCTTCAGGGATGTGCCTCGGCGAAGCGCACCGCGGCATCCACTGTTGGGAAGATCTTATCCTCGCCGACAAGTTCGAGCAGCCCCGTCCGGCGGCTAAACTCGCGGATGGGCGCGTGGACCTCGGCGAAATACACGGCAATGTTTTTGGCGCGCAGTTCCTTGACCAGGCTCTTGAGCGTGTCCGTGCTGGTCACGTCGATCTCATCCTGCGCGGCGGCGTCAAAGATCACGGCGCGCGGGAGCGTCTCGGCTTCCTCGATCAGCGCCTTGGCCCGATCGCGGACGGTGAGCGCGTTGGCATAGTACATCGGCGCATCCAGGCGCAGGATCATCACGCCGGGAATGGGAGTATTCTCGGGATGGCGGATCAGATCGGAGTAAGCGCCGGACACGCCGGGGACGCGCCCCAGCGACGAGAGATGCGGGCGGCTCGATCTGTAGATCACAATGACCAGCGAAGCCACCACCCCGATGATCATCCCTTCCAACACGTCGATCAACAGCACGCCCGCCAGCGCCAGCATGCCGCACCAGAACTCGGTGCGCGAGACGAGGCGAATCTGTTGCAGTTTGCGCGAGGCGATGATGTGCCAGACCGCGTGAATGATGAGCGCGGCCAGCACGGCTTCGGGCAGCGTCGTGAACAGGGGCGTGAGAAAGAGCACGGTGATGATCGTCACGACCCACGTGACCAGATTCGTCACCTGCGAGCGAGCGCCCGCGCCTTCTTTCACCGCCGAGGCCGACATGCTCCCCGCGGCGATCATGCCGCCAAACAAACCACTCACCAGATTCGCCAGCGCGTGAGCGTTCAACTCCTGATTGGCGTCCACCTCATAGCCATGTTTTTCGGCAAACTCGTGCGCCACGCCCAGCGCTTCACTGTACGCCACCAGCAGCACGCCCATGGCCGGGAGGATCATCGCCAGATAAGTCGTGAGCGGCACCTGCGGAAACGTCAGCGAGGGCAGTCCCTGCGGCAGCGTGCCGACGATCTCCACGCCGTATTTGCCGTTGAGATCAAGCGCCGCACTCAACCCGATCGCGCCGAACAACACCACCAGGCCGGCCGGGATTTTCTTGCTCAGGCGCGGCAGCAAGAAGAGCAGCGCCAGCGCAACGGCTCCCACGGCAAAAGCCGCCCAGTTGGCCTGCGGCAGTTCTTTGATGATCCCCAGCAACTTTTCGATCGTGTTGCCTTCGGGCTTGGGCACGCCAAACAGTTTATTGAGCTGCCCTACCGCCACGAAGATAGCGAGGCCCAGGACGAAGCCGCTCATCACCGGCTTGGACAGGAACTGTGTGATGAAGCCCAGCCGCGCCAGGCCCGCAAATAAGAACACCAGGCCCGTCACCAGCACGAAGGCCGAAGCGTAAGCCTGATAGGTCTCCGGATCGGAAGCGTTCGCCGCGGCCGTGGCCACCAGCGCCGCCGCCACCGAAGAAGCGAGGAGTGCCGCCGTGGCCGAAGTCGCCTGCACCACCAGATGGCGCGACGTGCCGAGCAGCGCATAGACGAGCAATGCAGCCAGCAGCGTATAGAGGCCCGCTTGCGGCGGCAGACCGGCGATGCCTGCATAGGCCATGGCCTCCGGCACCACCAATCCCCACAGCGTCAGCCCGGCAATGACGTCGACCGCCAGCCAGGCACGGTCGTAACGTGGCAGCCAGGACAGAATGGGAATGTACCGCCTTAATCCGTCTGAGTGGGGCGAGACTTGATCATGGGAATGAGTGGTAGCTGACATAAGTAGTATCGTTCCTGTCATCTTGCCGACTTACTGCCGGCAAGATCTGGTGGAGCGCTGCGCCAGAGAGTGGAGAACATTGCCTCAGCTGTGGCATGTTTCGCAGAAGGCCTTTCTAGCAGTGTCACCCCGAACGAAGTGAGGGGTCTCTAGGCCAATCAAATACACGCAGTGCCTCGCTTCGCTCGGAACACCTGCACCCACCGCAGGTGCGGTGTGACACATCCATCAATGAAACTGGAACCCGCAATTAGCCGCCCGCCAGAACCTTTTGCTTGGCCGCGCTGAATTCTTCATCTGACAACACACCGGAAGCATGCAGCTGTGCCAGCTGGTTCAGCTGCGTCGTCAGGTCATTCCCCGCAGGGGCGGGCGCCGGAGCTGGCGCAGCTGTGGGCTGGGCCGCTGGCTGTTGCGCAACTTGTTGCGCCTGCATCTGCTCGATCTGCGCCTGCTGATCGGCCACCTGCTGCTCCATGGCCTGCATGTCCGCCTGCTGCTGGGCAGCGGCATCCTGCTGGGCATACCTCTTTTGTTGATGATGCCTGACAACACCGGCAGTTCCGACCACTGCGGCAGTCGTTGCCACCGTACCGACTACCGCGCGGCGGCGCATCATTCGTCGTCCTGGTCCACCGATCATGTCACATCTCCTTATCTGAGTGAATGTTTCAAACCGCCAGTAGCGCCTAGCTGGCTTGTGCTTCCAACGCTTTGCCCAGGGCTGCGGTCGCCTCACCGGCGCCGATCTCCTCTGCGCCCCGAGCGATTTCGGCCACGCCGGTTGCTGCTGCTTCGCGTGCGACCGCGCCAGCCATTTGTGCTGTCACGAGTTCGTCCACACCCTTCGCCGCCAGAGCATCGCTGGCAGCAGACAAATCCGCGCTGCGCTCAGCCGCCGCATCGGAGACCGCCATGCGTGCCAGGCCTTCCGTCACTTCCTGCTCGCCCATCGCTTCGACGTCTTTCCCCGCCTGCTTGATGGCCCCGGCCAGGGCGCGCGTCCCCGTGTAACGCAGGATCTGGTCGACCGCGACCTCTTGCAGCCGCATGCCGCGCTCTTCCAGAAATTCGGCCAACACCGGCATCTGCATGACGCCGACCACATCGCTGACCGTCCACAATTCACCCGCGATCCGTGCCAACTCCAAGCCGCGATCCAACTCTTCCCGGCTCATCAGTTTCACGATCGCGCCCATCGCCTTCACGTCGCCGCCTTTCATGAGCATATCAACGCCTTCAGACACATCTGTCACGCCGGCTGCGCCCACGATCTCGCTGAGTTCCTGCACGCGATCGGCGACGATCGCAGCATCGGCGGCGCGCGTCAAATCGCTGGCCCCGGCCGCGACTTCAGCCACACCGATTTTGACGGCGGTCTTCGCGACCTCCAGATCTTCCGCGCCGTCCAGCATCTTGGCTGCGCCTTTCACTTGGGCTACGGCGCCAACCACTCCCAGCTCTTCACTGGTCTCAGTCAACTGCTTCTTACTCACCAACACCTTCGTCTTCGACATCGTCCTTGCCTCCTGATTGAATTGGATGATTGGATTGATTCAACACTATGGCGCAAAGAATTACACCGCACCGCAGGGCCTTACTCTGCATCGCAGTGCCTCATTCTGCGCCGCAGTGCCTTATTCTGCGCCGAATGCCGCTCGCAGTTCGTCTTCCTTCTCTTTGGGTAGATTGGTCGAAATGATCTCGAACGCCTGACCCTTGAGCGCTTCCACGACCTTGTCCACAACCGCACCAGTGGTCAACAAGAACAGTGCCGACGTGCCTTCAGTCACTTTCTCGCGCGTCTGCTTGATGAAGTTATCGTCGATGCCGTAATCGGCAAACTTGCCGGAGAGCGCGCCCATCGCCACGCCAACCGCCAGGCCAAAGAACGGGATGAAGAAGATCAACCCGAACAACATGCCCCAGAACGCGCCTATCAGCGCGCCTTGACCAGTCAAACTGTGCAGCTGCTGGGTCTTGGGGCTCTTCTTGCCTTGCGGCCAGGTGACAATGGCGGCGTCCTGAACTTCGATGAGATGCTGCTTCTGGAGATTGAGCAGCGTGCTCTCCATCTGCTGCGCGCCGTCTGCCGTGGGGAACTTGAGAACCGATAGAGTTGCCATGTGAGCTCTTCCTCCTGAAGAGATTTTGTCAGTGAGCCGTCAGGCGCTCACGATTTTTACTGGATGGAACAGCATTAAGTTGCCGGGCAGAATAGATAGCGGGTTCAGTAGTAACTGCGATCGGGTTGTCCGCCGGTATTCAGAGGCCGGGGGTGGGAAACCCGACTCAAGGTGAGCGAAGCGCACATCATGATTCGGCAATTGACGCGACGTTGAGGCATAGCGCAACCACCTGACGCGAAGATTCCCAATGCACTAACGGGCCATTGAAAGCATACGCCCAGTGGGAGATTTGCACATCGTCAGAAAACGAGGATAAACTGACGATATTTGTGGAAGGGAGCGCCGGGCGGCTCGCTTAGCCGAGACACCTCTGCTCTGTGGCCGCTTGCACGATGGCTCGCCGCCCATGCACGCCGAGTTTCTCACCCAGATGCGTCACATGACTGCGGACTGTAACAAGGGAGATGCTCAAAGATTCGGCAATTTCCTTGTCAGTGTAGCGTCTGGCCAATGAGTTCCAGCACTTCCTGTTCACGGTTGGTCAGCAACGCGGAGCCTGGCGGTGTCGAGCCGGATTCCGTGCGAGGTGGTTGCCCGGCAGCGGGCCGCGCGTCTTCCGCTTCGAACGCGGCGAGAAGGTCTGCCGGATACCGCGGCGACATACCACGCTGCACGAGTTTCTTTAGCAGCGGTTTCAGCGCCGTGCCCAGATCGACAAAGAGGCGAATGAAGCCGCCGGGCTCGGCTAAAGCAATCGAGTGGGAGAGAGCCGCCAGAGCCTGCTGCTCGTCGCCTTCCGCGCTGTGGAGCATGGCCAACAGAGCGAGCACCGAAATGCGGATCGCCGTGAAATGGATCGACCCGTAATAATCATCCATCTGGGTCAAAAGTTCACGGGCCAGCTGCCGGCTGGCCGGGGTATCTTGCGCCACCAGAATCCTAGCCAGCACGAGCGGTGGCACAAAGGGAAACGTCAGGGTAACACGCCTGAACGTTCCAGACTGCACTGCCAGAGGGGCCGCCCACTGGCCGGCTTCGGCCAGACGACCCTGCTGCCAGGCCAGCTCGGCTTGAAAAGTCCGCGCACCCAGCAATACGACTTCGCTGTTCGTCTCCAGCGCAAATGATGTCATGAACTGGGCGATTTTCTGCGCTTCTTCTGGATGACCCTGCCGCTGGCGGATTCTGGCCAGCAGCACGGCGCTGTTGAGGAAACAATTGGCCTGCGCGAGGTAAGGCTGCGAGACGAGCGGCTGCAGGTATTTTTCGGCGTCTGCCAGCTCATTACGCTGGTAATAATACACCCCGAGATAAAACTGCGGCCAGGCGACAATGGCGGCGCGATCGGCAGGGATGTCGTCGGCCAGCACCTGGCGCGCCGCCTGGCCCAGACCCGCTAAATCCGCCGTTATCCAATGAATGAAGCAGGCCAGGCCAATGAGGAACTGCTGATATTCGCGCCCCTGGTCAGGCTCGCCAGGCGCATAGAGTGTGGCAAAGGCGCGCGTCAGATCGCCAGAGGCCACATAGTCGCCACTCAGGAACAAGTGCGTATAGCCACGGAGATACCTGCACTGGGGCGGAACCTCCTCCAAAGCCTGTTGCGCGGTCGTCATGCTGTGCGCGAAATCACCACTCCAATAGAGCAGGCCGCTGCGCCAGGATTTCACTTCACCTTGCAACGGTACGCCTATCTCAGGTGACAGGCCCGGCAGTAGCGCTTCAACCCGATCGAGCAACGCCGCCGCTTCGCCCAGCTGCTGCCGAGTGAACTTTAGCCAGACTTCAAGCAACAGCAGGTGTGGTTGTTCGTCAATCACCTCGCGTGGAAACAAATGAAGCCAGCGATCCAGACGCTGCCACTGACTCCTGTTCATCAAGTCCTGGCGGTGCTGCGCGATGATCCGAACGGCAGCAGCCAGATCGTTGCCCGCCTGGGCGAGGTGCAGCGCCTCATCCAGGTAGCCATTGTCCGCAAACCAGGCACTGGCGCGCAGCTGCAAGGCCGCAATCTCGGCCGGACCATATCGCTGTTTTAGCCGATCACGCAAGAGCTGCCGGAACAGATGATGACAGCGATACCATTGTCGTTGGTCATCCACAGCTGCCAGGAAATAATCGGCGCGCTCCAGCCATTCCAGAATAGGCTGGTCGCCGAATGTGAGATCGACCATGCCCGTCACGGCCTCGCACAGCGGGCGGCACAGCTGATCGAGGATGGAACACTTGATCAGGAACTCCTGCACGGAAATCGGCAGCTGCGACAACACCTCGGCGACCAAATAGTCCAAGATGTAGAGGTTATGCCCCAGGCTGTCGGGTGCAAGCAGGGCCAGCGGCTGCTGCTGACGCAGGGAGAGAGCTGCCAGACGCAAGCCGGCCGGCCAGCCTTCGGTCTTAGCCGCTAGTACAGAGATGGTTTGCTCATCAAGCGTCAGCGCCATGGTTTCGGTCAGGAACTGCCCGGCTTCTTCCGGCGTGAAGCGGAGATCGCCCCCGCGCAGCTCCGTGACGTAACCGCGCGCCCGCAGACTGGACAGCGGAAATGGCGGATCATAGCGGCTGGAGATGACCAGGTGCAACGGCTGCGGTGGATGGCTCACTAATTCGAGCACCAAATCGTGAATCGCCTGATTAAGGATGACATGATAATCGTCCAAGACCAGGATGAAATCCTGTTGAATGAGAACCAGGTCATTCAGCAAAGTACGGGCTAGTACCTCGGGAGGCGGCAAGGTCATGCCGTTCAACGCCGTGAGCGTATTGTCGACCACCGCCGGAAGCACGCTTTGTAGCGCTTCAGCCAGGCCGGTGGCGAAGACTGCCAGATCGTCGTCGCGGTCGTCCAGCGATAGCCAGGCAGTGGGCATGTGGCATGTTTCCAGCCAGGTGCTTAACAGGGTCGTCTTGCCGTAACCGGCGGGAGCCAGAATGAAGGTCAGGCTATTGGGAGGATTCAGCTGGTCCACCAGCCGGGGACGCGACACCAGCCGGCGTCCGACGTGTGGTCGCTGGAGTTTGGTTAAGGCGAGGGATCGCGTGAGGCTATCGATCATAGTGGCGGCAAGCAGGAAACAGGCGCTGCGGTGTCTTTGCGTGAAAGTCGGTTGACGTTTCTGCAGTCTGATCAAGCATGAATCATTTTAGCAGAAATGCACATGACCGACAATAGCATTGCTGACTTGGCAACCGATCATCATCACCCGGTGGGCCAGATGCTGAGGAACTGCCTCTCGCCTAGATCACTGTAGAAATTGACGAGCGCATTTTGAGATTCACAAACGCGCAGGCCGTGGTAGCACGGACCCTTGCGCCCGAGGCTATTTCCGCTATAATCCCGACCACCGAATCATAGCGCGCATGGTTGTTTTGAAGCGATGAACGTCAGGTTACCCTAAAACGAGTAACCTGTAGGTCAAAAGTATACAAGCTACGATTGACGCTCACACCTGCCCCACACCGGTAGGTACTGAGGTAACCCGGAGGTCGCTGGTTCGAATCCAGCCCCCGCTACTTGAGTGACACCGTAGCCCCGCTTCGCGAGGTTACGGTGTTTTCGTTACCTTGCGATCATCGGTTCAACCCCCCTGGCGCTCCAGGAGGATATTTCGATGAACCGACGATCGCAAGGTTCTTTGCCCCTGTCGAAGGCTATTACGGGCTTTCGGCAGTACAAAGCCGCCGAAGGACTCAGCCTCAACACCCTGCAAAGCTACGAGCGTGACCTCAAGCTCTGGCAGATCTACGCAGGGGACATCCCCGTTCACAATCTCACGACCAAACTTATCCAGGACTACTTCGTGTGGCTGCGCACCGACTATCAGCCGCGCCGCCTGAGCGGCGACCGCCATCCTCTGGGGGCGAAGACGATCCACAACTTCTATATCAGCCTCTCTGCTTTCTTCACCTGGGCCAGCCGCGAGTTCGGCCTGTCCAATCCCATCAAAGCCGTGCCCCCTCCCAAGTTTCAAGAGGCTCCTATCGAACCTTTCACCAAAGAAGAGGTTGAGCTTTTGCTTAAAGCCTGCGAGTTCTCGGTCGAGGTCCAGCCCAGTAATCGCCGCAAGTTCATCATGCGGCGATGGGCCGACAAACGCGATCAGGCGATCATTCTCACCTGCTCGATACAGGCTTGCGCGCTTCGGAGTTGTCTGCCTTGAAGGTGAATGACGTGGATTTGAAGAGTGGCAAGGTCCAAGTGAAGCATGGACGCTTGGGCGGAGCCAAAGGTGGGAAAGGCCGCACCGTCTATCTCGGGAAGGCCGCGCGGCGGCTGAGTTTGGCGGGGGCGGTCAATTGTTATCGGCAGGAATGGCAACCGGAACATGGTTTTCACCGACTCAAGGGCGGTTTACTGGCCATCACGCCCTTGTTTTTGAAAGACGACAACCGCCTCCGCGGCTTGCTGCTGTTGCTGGGCATCGCCTTGCGCACGTTGACCCTGACCGAGTTCGTAGTGCGGCGCGACTTGGCGACCACGGGGGAGTCGCTCAAAGGCTTGTATGCGGGCAATCCCCATCGCGCCACCAGTCAGCCCACGGCGGAACGACTCTTGAATGCCTTCGAGGATATCACGCTATACCGACATGACAGCGCCACCCGCCGCTGGTACGAAGTCACGGAACTCTCGCCACTCCAACGACGCATTTTGCAACTGATGCATGTCCCTGAATCCGTGTACGCTCCGCCATCCGCGCTAATTGATAGCGGATGATCAAAAATGGCCGAAAGGTGAGCATTTGGAAGAAACCTTTTTAGATACAAGAAACGTTCACCGATGAATAGGGAAGACGGCCCAACGCGGCGTTGCCGCTGACGCGCGCCGCGAAGTGGCGCGGCTGAACCCCAGCGTCGGGCGGGGAGGCCAATCGCATCGATTCGTGGATCGCACAGCAAGTCTCCAGTGCGCACGGCACAGAAATCCCGCCAGCGCAACCGTCTACAATAACTCCATCATGTAGTCGCAAGCCCTCATCCAAACCTTCCAATCAGCCAACCGCTCACCGCCGACAGCACGATTGCGCCAGCGCAAATCACCACCACCCGCAAATCCGTCATCGCGCACCCCGGCGCACTAGCCGGGAATAACCACCGTCGAAAACGCTTCATCGCTCACTCTCCGGGAAGGGCGAAACGCCCAAATCCGTCGCCACCGTAAACGTCAAACGGCCCACCGCTATCTCTCCGCGCGTGCAGATCACCGCACTCCCGTCAAAACTGCTGGCCACTTGCACCTCAAACACCACCCGATCCGCGTAGGCCACCGCGACCGCACCCTCAGCAATCGCCTTGTTCAATCCTGCCGGCAATATCCTGCAAAGCACGCTTCACGAATTCTTCCAGACTCATCGCTCACTCCTGCGCTCAAGATAGTCTCAGTCTATAAGCCACTCCGCCTGAAAGCAACGCTCGGCGAAGAACCGCGTCAGGGTGAACCAGACACGGAAAAACCGTGTCCGGATAACCCTGACACGGTGAGAGTATCCCGTAGGGATGCGCGGGATAGCCGAGTTTCCAGCCACCTTGGGGAGTTTTCGAGGGGATCAGATAGAGAGAGACGGCCCTCAAAAAGTGAAGGCCGGGGTCTCTCTCATCACATTCCCTTGCCCCAAGGAGGCAAATCATGTCCACGTTCGTGAAGTCTTGCTGTTGGTCGTCGTCGTGTCGTGCGTGCTGGTTGGTTGTGGTGGCAGCAACATTGTCGAGACTGCGCGGAACACTGCGCAGGAGATGTTTGTGCCAGACGAGGGCGCTACGCTCAATGCCGCTGGCCAGCCCATGACTCGCCCGGAGGCACTGGCATATTGGGCGAGCGAATCGGCGAAGTTGGTGGTTTGTGAGAATGTCGCCACGAAGAACGGCGTGGTGTACATCACCGTATTGGAGAATGGCAGTAAGTTCGCCTTCCGCCTGCTAAGCAACGACAAACCGGGGTGCGGCATGGCGCGGCCTTGGTCGCCCGTGCTTGCCTCGCTCATCAAGTCAGGCGCATATAGCACGGCTGATCCAGGCCAGCAGGCCGCCGCGAAGTAGACAACCGAATACGCAACTCCCAAATCACAAGCGCCTCATGTGCGATCGGCACATGGGGCGCTTCTATTTGGGCATTGCCCAAAAATCCACTCTCCCCAAGGAGCATCATGCAGCAAAGACGAAGGACCGTAGCAGTGTATTCGTTGTGATCGTGTTGTCCGGCGTATTGGGCTTGTTCGCTCAGCCTGACCCTCAAGCGGCGCAGACGTGGGCGCACGTGCAGCAGACGCTGCAACAGGCAGGGCAGTAATGTCCACGTGTCCGTATTGTGGGAACAACGAGCAATCGCTGTTTGCCGCGCCCAAGCCTCTTGTCTCAGAGGCATCGTTCACTGTGCTCAAGTCGTTGGGACTAGACATCCCGATGATCCAAATGTGCAAGCGTTGTTCGCTACGCTCACGCCTGCTGCCTTCATGATGGGCACGCCTCAATACAGCGAGGCCAGGGCGCGCGTAGCGGCATAGCAGGCAGCCATGACAGAGGGCTTTGTACTCTGTCACTCAAAAGGCTGTGCTTTAGCGATGGCTAGAGCGCAGCCTTTTGTGTTTGTGCGTGCAGCACTATCTGCACTACGACTCTGGAGGGAGTCATCATGAACACCAACCTGAAGTCTGCCGTTGTCCGCAAGCAGGGCGCTATGCCCACTGAGCGACCTGCGAAATGCAGGACTTTGTGCGTGTCACGCCTGACACCAAGTTGGGCTTGTACACGTATGCGTTCCTCATGCCCTTGATGGGCATGTGGTCGATTCTGTCTGCCATGCTCACCCCGAAGGGGATGGGAAGGTCTTGACCATGCTCAAGCAGTTTGCCACGCTGGCCTGGCTGCGTGACGATCGCGTGGTTGCCCTGCACGTAGAAGGCATGTCTGTCGATGCACTGCTCGCCAAGCTGCGCATTGGCATCAACGTCAAAGGCGGCTTGGGCAAGGTCAGCAAGCGCCTGTCGCGCATCTTTCGACCCGTATGCGCTGTTTGCCTGGACTGACATCGGCACGCTGCGCATCAAGTACGTCACGCGCGGCATTGTGCGCCAGTCATCACAGGATGGCGGCTATATCATCAGCCGCCACTACCTGCGCCAGATGGCGCATGATCGCGCTAAGGCAGAGTTCGATCCCATCATCAACAATGCCTCCATGCCCAAGGCCGAGCGCGACCATGCCAAGCGCGCCAAGGCTAACTTGATTTGGATGGCTAACCATGCCACTCGCGTTGAAGTCACGATCATGACGCGCGATGGGCAGTGGAAGGGCCATGCCATTGTCGTTGACTCCAAGAAGGCGGATGTCTGGCTGATTGAGGGGCAGGTTAAGAAGGACATCTACATGACGACCGACGATGTGTTTGTCGGCCTGAATGTGGTGCATACGTCCAAGTTGTTCCTGGATCAGCAGTCGTTCACGAATCTGGACGTGAACGGCTTCTTCCGCACGGATCCAACTCAGCCGGGCAATCGCCTCGTGCGCTGGATGCGCGAATACCTCAATTCGTACATCACGGCTTTCGAGAAGGGCGAGTACGTCGAGAAGATCATCGACCATCTGGACGAGGCCAAGTATCGTGAGGATACCGAGAAGTTCCTGGGCTTCTGGCTGTACGACGTGGTGGCGCGCGGCGGCGATCCCAAGTGGTTTGCCCACTGGACAAAGGCGTTCTTGCGCCAGGCCCTGCAGCACGTCAACGCCCGCATGAATGGCCGCATCAGCCTGCCGATCCCCGGCCTGAATCTGTACGTGTTCCCGGCCTCGGCTGTCCACATGAACGTGAAGCGTGGTCACTGCGTCATCGACCGCGAACGCTGCACGATCTGGGTGAATGATGTTGACCTGTTCACGCTCGATCCGCGCTTCAAGAACGTGTACGAATTGCAGGCGTGGCTCGATAAGCACGACGCCGACGACCTGCAGCCCGGCTTGCAGAAGATTTGGGGTGGGTCTGACTGTGACGACATGATGCGCGTTGTCCAGTTCGTCGATGTGGCCGACAACAATGCCCGCAAGTGCCTGGTGTGGCGCTAGCCCGAACAAGTTGGGTGAGTTTGCTGTCCTCAACTTCCAGGCGGGCGATGATCTGCCGTGGGCCGATGGCAGCGTGTGGATGAAGGCCGATTCTCGCCTGCTGCCGCAGCCTGCTCAGTGGCAGCACACCAAGTATCACAATCTGATCACGGACTACGATGTGGAAAAGCCCACGAAGTACAGCATCGGTGGCGTGTGGGCGATGGCGAAATTGATGGTGCAGAGTGCCGGCGCGTTGGGCATGTACTGCCTGGGTCTGCGCTTCGAGGTGTCTACTCGCGGCTGTCTGCCTGATGATCTGCCGTGCTCGGTGGAAGAAGTGACGGACGCGCAGGTGAAGGACTTCCGCGATACCAGCGGTGTGAAGCAGTTTGTGCGCACGATGGGCGAAGCGTTGGCCGCGTGGACCCGCGAGGGTAAGGGTGCTGTGGCGCGCGCTTTCGCCGGTGAGTTCGAGCGTTTCCTGGGCGATGAAGGCCCGGACTTCGTGGTATCCGATGGCACTGAGCATTGGATTGATGAGGCCGTGTTCGGTTGCCTCGACGAGATCAAGCAGTACGAGGAACGCATCACCGAGTATGCTGACCAGGCGATGCCGCCTGCCGAGCTGTACACGCATGGCATGAAGTGGGCGGACGCCGGCCGTCGCTTTGGCGGTGTGTTTGGCCGCACCTGGCGTGACATTCTCGGCGATCAGGAAGATGTGGTCGAGGCTGAAGCAGAGTTCGAGCCTGCCGACTTTTCGCTGATTGAGGACGTTGCCCAGTTGGTGAATGACCAGCAGGCCGAAGAAGAACGCGAGCGCAATTTCGATACGGTGCGTGAAGCGTGCCTGGAATTCCTGTCCGGTTTCCCGCGCAGCGAGTGGCCGCGCATCATGGTCGGCTTCCTGGCGTCGCGGTATATGCAGTGGTGGACGCTGGAGGCGGACAGCGAGTTTCAAGTCCAAGAACGCGCATCTGCGCGATTCGGCGGCGTGGCAGTTGGGCCAGGCGCATCCGTACACGCGCCCGGATGGTGTCGAAGTGAAGAATCGTGAAGAAGGGCTGGATAAGGTCACGATCGCGGGCCTGGTCGAGATCGGTCTGTTGGCTGAGTGGCAGTTCGACGCCGATGACAACCTGATCTTTGCGCAGGGTGAGCGCCGTGAAGTGACCAAGACGTTCATCCTGTCGGGTCATGGCGCGTGGCTGAATACGGGTGTTGCGCTCGGCATTCTGCCCGTGGGCGTGACCTATCAGCAGGTGAACGCTTTGACTCGCCGCGAGGCTGGCAGGGCGATCACCACTGAGCAGCGCTGCAAGAACGCCGTCGCCAAGATGGATTTGACTGGCAAGGTGTTCGAGGTCGATGTGTACGAGTATGAAGTGCGCGGCGAGAAGGTGGAAGTGCCCGCGCTGTTCTCGGCCGCGAATGGCAATCTGCTCTGCACGTTGGGCCGCAGCACCGATGTGGAGGCGCTGCCTGAGAAGGTGCGCATCCTCCGCAATCACACCGATTCGCATGATGTCATGTGGATCGTGTGCGAGGCTGCCGAATAACGCAGCCTATTGAGTACAGGGCTTAACTGCCCTGTGCTCATTCAAGAGGCTGACCCACATGTGGTTGGCCTTTTGAGTGAGCGCAGGTCATCGTAGTGCGTCACCCATCCTGCTACCCGCCGGGGCGTTCCCGGCAATCCCGTTCACACGGCGAGGCAGGGAGTCTGGCCGTTCCGCAGGCACGGTAGCACTGGCTCGGTTCGGTGAGTCGGAGAGGCGCTTTCGCGCTAAATGCGGTGAGTATCTCCCGGAAGGGAGTGCTGGTTCCTGGAAGTGAGAAGTGGGCTCTGCCGGTGCTGTGCTTGGCCGGTGGGGTCGCTTTCGCTCCGGGTTCAGTGAATTATGCCCTGTCTTCGGGGCTTAAACAGGCAGCGTGACCCATGCTTCCTCGTCAGTCTTGCGAGTTGGGCCGCGCAACCAGAAGATGGCTCAGTCAGCAGATCGCGGATGGTCTGCCCCCTTAGCCGAGAGACACGTGCGCTGTGCGTGTCATAGGGATAGCGTAGCCTGCACGGAGAAAAGCAGGATGAGCATCGTAGCGCCTTTCAAGTCGCAGTGATTGCGCCGGCGCAATCGATGCACGGCAACCACGCCGGGGCTCAAGATTCAGTCACATCGCGCCTAGAACAGCAAGTGAATCGCTAATCGGGGTGTCGTACCGAGTGAGGGATGTTCCACCCAAGAGTGCAAGTGCGCAAGCACAGGATGAGGCGATAGCCATTCTCGCCAAGAACAGAAACCGCACGTAAATGGCTGCAACGCTGGCTGTCACAGCAGCGTGAAGACAATCCACACTCATCCATCAGCCGCGGATTGCAGACGCGATCGGCGGCATTGCGTATTTGGCGCAGATGGCGCCACCCAACCGCAGCCGCCCGTAAGTCCACCGAGCAGGGCGGCTCGGCTTGGCCCATGCGTTCAGCGCCTTCTAGGTGACCCTCCACACCTATAAGGCTCTGAACGGATGGGCGCGCAAGCCCATACTATCAATCCCCTTTCAAGGAGTTTCGCATCATGGCACAGCAAGGCAACAACTACGCAGGTAACCGCCGCAACAACGTTCGCAACATCGTCAAGGCCGAAGACCGCAAGATCGTGGACTTCCCCGCCATCCCCGGCTTCAAGCCGACGTACGTCAAGATCACCGTGTTCCACGCCGAGAAGTCGTGCTACCTCGACGCGCAGGGCACGCTGGACAATGGCGCGCCGCTGGTGATCGGCTCGCACTACAGCGGTGTGCGCCTGACCACCGCCTCGGTCAGCGCCTGGGTGAAGGCGTGCGGCTTCGACCCGAAGAAGGGCACGCTGACCACGGAGAGCAAGTCGTGGGCCGTGGACCCCAAGACCGGCGTGAAGAAAGCCCTCACCAGCAACGGCGAGTGGTTCGACACGTTCGAGTTCGGCAGCAAGAACGGCATCGCCACGCAGTCCGGCGACGAGGATGACACCTTCGCGGCCGATGCGCCGTTGGCCGACGCCGCTTTCGGGAAGTAGTATCCGGCAAGTGAATGGGGCTGGCTTGTACAGCAGCCCCATTTGCCCATCGATCACCATCGGTCAGGTATGGCCTGCCCTGATGATGGCCGTGGTAAGGCCGAAATGGTGATGGTTACTCCCTTCTCAGCGTTATGAATACCGCCAGCCCCCGCAGCGTTAGCGTAGGGGCTGGCGCTGTTATTCTTTCTGTTATTCTTTGTGTCACCCCAGATCACACCTGGGTCACTCCAGATCACACCTCCGTCACCTGGTGACGGCTCTGCCTGTTGTTCAAATGGCGGCGTTGCACGCTAGGGCTTAGGTGTAGCCGCCTGTTTCACACAGGCCAGTTTCCACCACAGGACAGTGCCGGTCAGCACTGCCCTATCTTCACCTTCCAGGAGTGAACTAATGCGCTGAAATCTAGTGGACGACAACACGAATAGGGGGCTGGCGAGCCCCGACGCAACGGATGGCTACCACCTCGTCGTGGCCGTTGCCCCGGCACAGTGTCACCGCCGCATAGGTAGCCGTGAAGTGAATTGTGACACCCTTCGTCGGGATTTGAAGGTTAGATAGCCCCATCTGGCTGTGCGTAAGGCAAGGGGTAGTGGATCGTCATTCCATGGCGCACCCTTGGCCTCGTACGCGCGCGAGGGGGGAGGAGGGAGGGGGTCAGGTACACGTCCTCTTTTTGATTACGTGCACGACCTGACATAAGGCCGGTATAGCGAAAGCTGCGGTTCATTGCGCCTGTCTCAAACGAAAGTTGCCCCAGAATTACTCCTGTGCGCAATTTTCACCGCGCTCGCCAAGACTAACCCGCCCGGCTCATCACCCGGAGCAAGTTGAATAGATCTCAAGGGCGGTCTACTATGGACAACTGTTTCCCTCGCCAGGGATCAAGCCTGCTTGCACGGCTCGTGCAAACACTTTTTCACGAGTGTCCGATGGCAGGACGATATTCTGTCCTCCCTCGACCCGCTCATGCAGCGCAAACAGAATTCCATTTGCCGTCCAATTGAAAAAGCCATCCCGCGCAAAATAAGTTATGCCGTTTCCAATCACCGTCCCCGGTCCGCCGTCCGGCATCTTCGTGTCGCTGGATTTATAGCCGTGGAAACAAGCCCTTGTATAAGCTTTGCCCCTTCAAACGAAGTGTAATAGTCGCAAGGTAACGAGTTTGCCCTTCCAGACGTTCGCATTCCAAAACCGCTTGCAGCGGATTGCCCGTTACGGTTGATGTTTCACAGGCAAGATCGCCAGAAAGAACGGTGAGCATATCGGTGAGGCGTTGACTTTCGGGGGAGGTTGGCACTGGGCAGTTGACTCCATCAGAGGTGAAAGAACGTGCCCATTCCAAGAATCGTCGCGATAAAACCATTCACAGTGCTGATCCTTTGCTTGAAAAATCAATTTGAGGTGACCAAGGTTAGGTGCTGAGCCCGGACCCGCAAAGCGCTTGGCAATGTCCAGAATGTTAGATGCAATGCTCGCTAGTCGCACTCCCTTCCAGACTAGCAACCTGGACAGTGAAGATGTAATCTACGGCCATCGGGATGTATCCGCATTCACCGTTATTTTCTCCATAGGTACTCGCCTTGACTGTTCCTTCAATCCCGGCAGCAGTCATAGCATCTTGCACCTGGTTTATAAATTCAGGGGGGACCGTTCCATACGCCCAGGTAAAAATATCGCATGATTTAGGTGCTGCGGTAGGCGTTGGGCTTAACGTGATCATTGGACTCGGCAAGACGGCTGATCCAGGCGAACTTGTAGGGGGCGGTTCCAGGATTGATGAACTGCAAGCCGCTATTACAGCGATGAAACAAAGCGCAATCACGGGCTTCAACAGTGGGGACATGAAGTGCATGACTCCTTGGAAAGCAAAACGCCCGGCCTGCTGTGGCCGAGCGTCGAGTGTCACACTTTGTGCGGCACAGGTTGTTGGCTCACGGCCTAGCATCAAACCACGCCCTCTTGCCTATCTTCAGTGTACACCCGCTGTCAAGATACTGCTGGCGAAATCGGCTGATTCGCATCCCCATGCCAATCCGCGACGCATAGGGATGCGTCGCCTACGGAATTCGCCAGCAGCATCCTGTCAAGTACGTCCTGATGCATTCGGGGCGTGAGTATTTCGCCGTTTGGTGACTCCGCTGTCTCTCCGCGATACACTGCTGCAAGTCAAATGCACTATCTCTATTCCCTGGAAAGGAATCTGTGTCATGAAGAAAATGCTGCGTTTTGATATGTATGGGCGCACGGAAGTGGTAGAAGTGCCGGGCGATTCGCCGGTTGGTGCCCTGTATAGCGATCGCGGCCGCAACTACGCAACGATGACGACGATGTTCCCCAGCTTCTGCCCGGTCTCGGCGTACCGGTGAGCCTCGACCATCTGCTCCAGGGGGAAGCGCCGGTCGACGACCGGGTGCAGCCGTCCGCTTCGATCAGGCCGCGCAGGTAGGCCAGGTCCTCGCCCGTTCCGCTCGATCCCGCGAACGACACCCGCTTCCTGGTCCCCCTCGCCGCCCACCTGGCGCGAACGATCTGCAGGAAGCCCGGATTGGCCATCAGCAGCCATCCGTTCTCGGTCAGCCGCCTCACCATGCGAGCGGACGGTGTGCCGCGGACCACGTCGAAGATGACGTCGTAGGTCTCGGGGCTGGCGGTGAAGTCCTCCCTGGCGTAGTCGATGACGCGATCCGCGCCGATCGTGCGCAGCATCTCCAGTTCGGCGCACTGTCCACCGCGGTCACGTGCGCCCCGAGGACCTTGGCGATCTGGACCGCGAACGTGCCGAAGCTCCCTCCCGCGCCGTTGACCAGGACCCTCTGTCCGCTCCGGACGTCCGCCTTCCGCAGGAACGACAGGGCCTCGCCTCCTCCGTAGGGAACGGCCGCAGCCTCCGCGTAGTCCAGGTTCGCCGGCATCGTCGCGATCGCCCCGGTCTGGGGGTTCTCGCGCAGGCAGATGTACTCCGCGTAGGCTCCCAGGGGGATGCCCGTCGCCGCGAAGACCCGGTCGCCCTTCCTGAGCGACGCTGACCTTCTTGCCAGTCGCGTCGATGTCACCGGCGAGCTCCTGCCCGAGCACACGTCGTCTAGGCCTGCGGAGGCCGAACGCCAGCCGCATGGGCACCCAGATCCAGGGGGCGAAGTCGAATCGCCGCAGCTCGTAATCGGCCGCGCTGACCGTCGTGGCGCGGATCCGAACCAGCACCTTGTCGTCCCTCGGAACGGGCTTTCGCACGTTTCTGAGTTGAAGAACATCCGGTGGTCCGTAGTCCGTGCACACTATTGCTCTCATGGGTCTCCGGTTCGTGTGTTCGCAGTGGTCCGAATCCGTCCGTCCAACGGTGGGCGTCAGCCGCCGCCACCGACCCGATCCACTGTCTTTAGAAATGATGCCCAACTCCGCGAGATCGGCGGTCGGCTGCACGCCGTGTTAGCCCGCTCTGCGCAGACACGTTTCGGTACAGAGTATCATGCGACTGGTGTGTTACGGCGAATTCCTCATTCTCATCAGACATTCTCGTCAGCAGGACATACAAACGTGTATATGCTTCGATGTTACCGTTCGGAAAGAACCGCTTGTATGCCGGCTTGGAACTCTGGTGCTGCCGATGCACAATGCGCGCAGTTCTCAACGACGTGCCTTGTCAGTACGAGCCCTTCGTATTTTCTGCTCTCCAGCCGCGCTGCAAATTGATAGAAATTTGAGACCATTGCACCGTCGAATGTCTGTTCCTCTTCCTCCCCAATCCCCAAATACAGATGTACTGGTAAGGCCGACTGAGCTTGCTGCGTACGCGGCCTCGTAGGTGAAGGTCACCCTATCGCCATAAAACAGAGTCGGACTTCCTGCGATATAGCCTTTGAAGAGGTGTGGCTGGTGGAACAATGCATATAGCGTAAATAGCCCGCCAAATGAGTATCCAGCAAGCACTCTGCTTGCCGGATCCGCACGATACTCGCGTTCAATCGTTGGAATTAGGCTCTGTTTGAATAAATGAGAGAAACTCTGCGGCACCACCGGTCTGGTCGCTCTGGCTCGCTTCGGCTGATCCCTCGACAACGGGTAAGAGATCTCCGCGCGTAAGTTCCGCCACTGCGTCAAGGCTTCGTCAAGCGGCTCATCCACTGGATAGCCGATACCGACGACAATTGTTTCGGGAAACTGCCCACATAGGGGCATGACGCGAGTGATATCGACAACCATTCCGAAGAAAACTGTGGCATCAGTCAGGTAAATCGTTGGGTAGTATTGTTCTGGGTGTGATGCATACGAGCGAGGAAGTGCGACAGAAATACGAAAATCTTGCGGAATCGTGTGTGCAGAAAGTGTGCGAACCTCCGTGGCAAGAAGTGTTGCCTTCACATCTGTGGTTGCCATCAAACCCTCCTTTGGAGTATGAGCTTTCAGAATTGCGTCAACGCGATCAAGTGTACCACGAAGCGAACCACATTGATGGAGCGGGCTAACTCGTAATTAACCGGACGGTTTCTCACATTTATCAGATTTTTTCGGGACCGGGACGCTTGGCAGCCTTGACGCGCATCGCGTCTTCGATACTGATGTGGCGATCGGTCAAACCACCATAGTCCTCATAATCAGCCGCACTATGCGGCTCGTCGGTCATTGGTGATCGGTACAACTTCTTATCCCTGCCGCCTGCGGAATGCTTTCGGCTTTCGCATCGTTGGCGTGATGGATATTGAGGCTGTTTCGGACATGACACCGAACTTTTTGGGATTCTATACCAAGCCAATCCACAAAGCAAGCCACCCAGCCTCTGGCGAAGGTCGGGTGTGAGCGTCTCGCCGTGTAATGACTCCGCTGTCTCTCCGCGATACACTGCTTCAAGTCAAGTTCACAATCTCTGTTCCCTGGAAAGGAAATCTGCATCATGAAGAAAATGCTGCGTTTTGATATGTATGGGCGCACGGAAGTGGTGGAAGTGCCGGGCGATTTTCCGTTGGCGCACTGTTTAGCGATCGTGGCCGCCGGGTGGGCGAGATTGTCTCCCAGATGGAAGCCAGCGACCTGCCGGAGCTGGGTAACATCGGCCGCTCGTCGTTTGAGTGTGCGCTGCGCGCGCTGATCAAGCATGGCTCGATGATCGAGGCCATCAAGCTGCTGCGCCAATACGTGGGCCTGGATGAGAACGGGAATCTCAGAATGGGGCTGAGGGAAGCGAAGGACATCTGCGACGGCCTGAAGGCTGAGATGAGCCGCCCGTTGGCTAACGAGTGGCGCCCGTAGGCTTTGCGCCGGCGCAATCGAGTATCGATTCGGGTTCTCCTCCTTGAGAGCTGGGCCGGATTCGCCTTGAGCAAGTGAATCCGGCCCACAAGTTAAGAAAGTGAGGCCATCATGGTCAAACTGACTCGCGCTCAGATTCGGCCCGGAGTGAAGGGCGTTGACGTGACGGTGAAGTCGGCTAAGGGCTACGCGCGGGCGTTTAGTCCAACGTGGCAAATGGTGATGGGCTACAATAATGGGACGCTGACCGAGGCGCAGTACACCGAGCAGTACATGAAGATTCTTGGCGCTGTTTCGGTCGAAGCGTGGCGCTGGCTGTACGCCCAGGCGGTGAATGGCGAGGTTGTCCTGCTGTGCTACTGCGCGTGGACCAGGACGGTTCTGCCATACGCGTCTGATCATACCATATGCCGTAGAGAAGTACCCGAAGGCGTTCAGCCAAAAGTGATTGCGCTGGCGTAATCGTATGTGCCGCGAGAAACAAGCCGATTTTTGTCCAATTTTGTCCAGAACGGGCTGGAAGTTGAGTGAGAGTGCCATGAGTCGCATGGTTCGATGAGATACGGCTTAACAGATTTGATAATACTGAACTTAGCACACCAATCGGCTCGACCAACGCAGCCCAACGAATTTAGCGCCAGGGGCAGGTAGCATCAATGTCGCTTGCGGGTCAGGTTCACCTGACTTGCGTGAATGCCTGCTGTGGTTGTTCAAAGATGGTTCGCATTCGGCCGATGTCGGCAACTAAGTCTACTCATTCTGAGACATCATCCTCATGTATTTCAAGGATTGATTCGATTCGCTCAGCAAAGGCAGTACCCACAAGTGCTTGGATTGCGCCATATAGTCCGATGCAGCCTCCACTCGTAATCGTTCGTTCAGAACCTTCAATCCCTCTAGAGCTCGGCCGGGACGTCAAGTCCTTGCATGAGATTGGTTTTCAATCGCAACTGCTCTTGCTGATCTGCACTCCTTTCAAACTCTATCATCCTTTGTTTGAGTTCCGAGGCAAGTAACTCTTTATCATGCGCGAACTGTTGTAGAAGCTTCTCTCCGCATCCAGTTAATGTCATCTCGTTTGCGTTGATGGTAATGTGCTATCCAGGCTGTGATCAGCCCAAATGCAAAACCAATCGCACCTGACACTATCCAGTTGATCAGTGTGGGAATGTCAAGAGTGGTCACTGTGGACTTCCAAGCCGTGAAGTTATGGCATTATTTGTCCTCGATCCCTTTCAAATATTCCAGAACGTTTTGCACGAAACCGTGGCCCTGTGTATTGAGAAGGATCGATTGTAATCTATATATTCCGTTTTCAAGATTGGTCAAATGCTGTGGCGAAGCAATTAACCGCAAAATTCGGCGACATTGATCGAATCGGTGCTTGATAGAAGGGTGAGTCGTAGAATCACTTGTTACATCACCTGAAACTTGACCAAGTACCGTTAGGGTAAGTAGTGAACCTAAAACGGTTTTGAAGGTTTGTTTGTTGAAGTTGCTTTTTTATCAGCGTTGTTAACGTTGTGGTAATAATCATAGTAATGCTAAGGCGTCTGCCTGAACTCCTTAGCATGTTGCGGAGATGCGCCCTGCCATAATCGACATTCAGGTGGCAGCGCATTTATTAGTCCGTAGCCATCACAAGCCTTTCCCGTATGTCCAAGCAACTATGGGAAATCTCATGCCCAAGAATAAATGTATCTGTATAAGTAGCCAAGTTCGTCTGTCCGGACTCAATAATTCTCTGATGCTGCCGATAAGTCCAAATCAAACTCTTCCTTTATCCGTACAGTGTCTCCATAGAATATCCACCACTTTTGAGCTTCAGCAGCTTTTCGGCTTGCTCGGCGACATGTATTATTAAAGGCCGCCACGCGGGGGTCATCATCATTTAGTTTGTGACGAAGTAGATTTAGATTAATCAACTCTGTCAGAAGCAAAGTATATTGGAAACAAGCATCCGAGAGTCCTACGTGAAAGAAAACAAGTCTCCGCTGTAGTCTCCTTTTGATAGGCGGGCATATGCATTAGGGACAAAGTCGCTGCGTTTAGCGATAAACATTGCACTAAGGCGGTTTGCTAGACTGGGCTCTGCGATGGAAATCATTTCCTTCAATAATGATTCGAGCAATAAATCGTTGCTCAAATTTGGCTGAAAACGATACTGTGGTGCGTCTGCCCCCCAATTTTCCTCTGATACGCCTACCTCTTTTAGTGTTTCAAAGCGGTTGCGAAACCTAGGATTAGACAAGTGCAACTTGTGGTGAAACGCAGAATAACTCTGGCCTTGCTCTTCGGGTGCAGCCACTGAGTAATAGTATTCACGTGCAGTCATTTGCGTGGTCATCAGTTTAACCTATATTAAATGCGGAGAATTTCTCACACACTCTGCGTCACGTTTTTGGAACGGTCGGAATGCCTAGTAGTCAAACCACCATAAACCTCATGCGGCAGGTCAGCTTGCGGCATTCAGCCATAAGCATCGGGTTGGGAATGTTGAACAACACAGCCACATAAGCCACGCTATGTAGTTGGCCAATGATCAAAGGATCGGTACATGTCCTTATCACTTCCGCGCATAATCAGTATAGGACATCTTCATCAAAAGTCAATAGTATATCGCTTGGTGAAATCAGATAACAGCAGAAAGGTGTGAGTGGAAAATCTGTGACCAAGAAATCGAGCAGGCGCGCCAACGAGCAAGACGCCAGTCACTGTCCCGTTTTTTATTTGCCGGCGCCGAGCAAGGATTCGGGCGGGACTTTGGAGGGAGTTTTGTGTAAGAAGTTATCATCTTTTTGTTTAATCCATGCGGGCCGGCGCATCCGGCAGACGAAGGAGATGTCCATGAAGGATCAAGGAATGCCCTTGGGCGACTTCCGTTTCTGTTTTCCATACGAGCCGTGCAGCCAGGAACTGAAGGCGCGCATGGCCGCCCTGAACGCGGTGACCGGCGCACAGATCCGCGCCAATCTTGCGCGTGCAGCGCGCGAGGCCGAGATGGCGCGCCTCGAAGCAATTGACCGGCGCGTGAAAGCGCAGATGAAGGCCGAGGCGCACGACCGGATCGGCCAGAGCATGGCTTTGGCCGCGCAGATTCGCAAGGCGGGTTACACCGCGAAGCGCAGTGAAGTGCCGGTCTTGCGCCAGATGGCACGTGATTTCGACGATCGAACGTTCGAGTTGTTCCGGCTGGGCTGGCTCGACAAGCTGCCGGCCACGTGCGAGCTGTACGTCACGCGCGTTCTCGATCAGCGCATCGCCGATCTGGAGGACGCCGAACGACAGCGGGCGGCGAAGATCGCGCGGCGCGTGATTGCGCTGGCGCAACCCACGGGCGCTGGCGCAGAGGCAGGCCGCCTATGCTGGATAGCGTCAGAGAAGCCATCACCGCGACGGCGGTGAACAAACGCGGGCATGTAGACATTGTGTCGCTTCATCGCAAAGATGGGGCGACACAAATTGTTTTCAGGGCCTCGCCGGCGCAGAGCGTGATCTTCCCGGCCATGATCGATCAGCCTGCCCTCACGCGCATCCGCTCGGGCCTCATCCAGGAATTGATGCTGGCCTATGGCTTGCGCCCGATGTGGGCTGACGAGCAGGGCGACGAGATTCGCTTTGCGCTTGCCGAAATGGTTCGCCAGAGTTGAAGCAAGCGCCGCGTAGTCTCGCCGTTTGTTTACGTGAAGATTTACGAAGCGCATAATGAATCGCATGAAACGCCAGTGACTTGCGTCCACAGTCCTTCGTGACGGAACACGGGATAGACAGTGGCCCGCGTTGCGGTGAAGCGATCCACACGCCACAGTCGTTCGAGATGCAGCGCGCGAGCGCCGGGTGAACCTATGTCAGTCATCTCCTGAGCCCAGAACGCAGCGCACGGATCGCGTTTCACCGCAACGGACATGACAGTGGGTGAGGACGGGCATTGTCCTCCCCACTGTCGCACACCCACCAGCCTGTGGGTAGCCTCGAAGACATAGGCTAGCCTCAACGATGGCGAACGGGAGTTGATCCGATGGCGAGTTCATAGATAGTCTCGGCAGGAATACGCAGCACATGGAGTTGTGCGGATAGTCGCAAAGCCAGCCTCCAGCCCTGAGTGCAACGAATGGGCATTGAGGGGAGAACGGCCAATCACCGTTCTCCCCCTCTCTTGGGCTTCCGATGGCTCTGGCTCCGCCAGGTGACCCCATGCGTCAGGCGACCTGCATAGCAGGCCCCACATCGCCCGCCCATCGGGGGTCCTAGAGAGGGGGTGATCCTCCTCAAAATCCAGACCTTTAGACAGGAGAATGTGAATGACTTACCTGAACATCGTTTTTGTCGGGAACTGCGGGGCTGACCCTGAACTTAGATACCTGCCGAACGGCAACCCCGTCGCATCTTTCTCGGTGGCCACGAATCGCAAGTACACCGGCAGCGACGGCCAGCTCGTGAAGGAGACGCTGTTGGCTCAGCGTCAGCGTCTTCAACAAGCAAGCCGAGAACTGCGCGCAGTACCTGAAGAAGGGCAGCGGCGTGTTGGTGGAAGGGCGGCTGTCGCCGGACAAGAGCACCGGCGGGCCGCGGGTGTTTACCCGGCCTGACGGCAGCACCGGCGCAGCCTACGAAATCATCGCCAACACCGTGCGTTTCTTGTCGGGGCGCGATGACTCGCCTCGCCAGTCCGCCGGCGAATCGCCCGACGAAGTCTCCGACGACGAATTTGTCCCCTAGCCTCTGAGCATCTGATCACACGACAAGAACGGGGTGACTGACTGCCGGTCGCTCCGTTTTTGTTGAGGAGCAATCATCATCATGGAAAACATGCCCAATGTACCGCTGTGGATTTCGGCTATGGCCGCCGGCGTGGTTGCGCTTGCGCTCATCTGGCGGCCTATGCTGGATTTCGGCGGAATCCGACAAGAAGGCGGGCGACGAATGACCCACCTGAAACCGTCTCACCTTGATCTCGTGGTGCGCGCCCTGCCTGTGCCGGTCCGTGACCTCCTGCAAAGCAAGCGCGTGTACCTGGCGGGTGGCTTCATCCGCCACCACGTCGCCCGCGAGCAGGGCAAGACTGACATCGATCTGTTTGGCCTGGACTTTGGCGCTGCGAATGAAGTGGCCGTCAACATGGCGGTCACGTATGCCAACGATCGCGGCGTTGGGATGGACGTGTACGACACCCCCAATGCCATCTCGCTCATTCCCGTCGAGAACGATGACGAGTACCCGGTGCAGTTTGTCCACCGCTGGCCGCTGGATACCGCCGAGAAGATCATCGAGCACTTCGACTTCACGATCTGCGCGGCCGTGGTGTGGTGGGACGACCTCAATCGAACGTGGCGCTCCCAAGTTCACAAAGACTTCTACGCCGATCTCGATCAGCAGAAGCTGGTCTACATCGGCTCAGACGAACCGGGCGGCTCGCTGCTACGCGCCTTCAAGTACTCCCGCCGCGGCTACCACATCCGCGCAGACAGCATCGCCGCGATCGTGGAAGACCTGATCGAGCAGCGCGATCTGGCCGAAGCAGATGACCTGACCGGGCCGGTTGCCATCTTGACCCTGCTGCGTGAAGTAGACCCGTTGCCCGACGCCCCTCCGAACCAAGAGAAGGGCATCAACCATCACTCTCACCGAAGACCAAATTCCATTTTGATCAGGAGATCATCAATGCAATCACTAGCCGAGTACATTACCGAACAACGTGCCTCGAAGAAAAGATTCCCGCGGACATCGTACGAGCGCTGGCAGGAGCGCGTTGTGAAACATGGCTGGCAAGGCATGGGCGAAGCTGGCGCTCTGCAGTATCTTGCCACCTACGGCAAGGGCATCGCCGCGCCCAAGTGCGTCCTGCTGGCGCGCCAGGCCGAAGCCGAAGGCTGCCACGACATCGCGCGAGGCTTCTGGAAGAAGGCTTACGAATTGTCCGGCGGCGTCCTGCTGGAGCCCATCAGCGCCACCCCGACCGGCTCGCGCGATTCAACCGATTGCGCCGGCGCAATCCCACGGGACGCTTGCGCAGCGCAATCGCCCGCCCCAAAAGCGAGTAGCCCGGAAGTGGACGGCCTGCCGCCGCGCCTGCAGCCGGGCAAGATCGTGACCATGCAGCCGGTGGACGCGCCTGCCGGCGTCTCGCGCCTGACCTACATCAACTCGCCTCGCTGGGTCGGCATGCCCAAGCGCGACGGCGAGCGCTGCGTGGTCATCGCCACGCCCAATCAGGTGTGGTATCAGTCGCGCTCGATGAAGTTCCGCGCGGCCCCCAACGAGGCCATCAATACCGCCTTGAAGGAAGCGGCCTTCCGGTTCGGCACATTCGTTCTTGACGGTGAAGAAGTCTGGTACGACGTTGAAGGCGGCGAACATCGCACCGGCGCGCAGGCGCAGACCGCGAATGATCATGCTCGGCATACCCCAGGACAGCGCCGCGCCCCTGCCTCTGCATCTTCAAGGCGCTGTACAGCACGCAGCATGGCGACATGCTCGATAGCATCGAACAACTCCGCCTGCTGGCGCGCGAAGTGATCGGCGAATGGCTAATCCAGCAAGAGCCGCAGCACTTCGAGTTAGTGCCGGTGGCCTACACCCCCGCCGAGAAGCAAGCCCTGTGTGACAAGCAGGTGGCTGAGGAACGCGAAGGCGAAGTGTGGGTCAACACCACCACGCCCTACATCGGCGGCAAGGTCAAGGCCGAAAAGTCCGGCATCATCCGCACGAAGTATCAGATCGAATTCCAGGCCGTGATCACTGACCTGACGCCGAGCACCAATGCAAGTTATCCGTTCGGCGCGATCGTGGTTAGCAAGCCTGCCCGAAATGAAGCCGGTCGGCATGATAGGCACGGGCTTCGATCGGCAGACGATGCACCGTATCGCCGAAGCCCACAAGAAAGCACCCGGGGCCGTGGTCATCAAGGCTCTGACTCAGCGCTGGACTGAATATGGGCAAGTTCATCATGCTGTGTTTGAGGAATTGATCGGATGAGCGAACAACAGAAACTACCCGACGAATGGAGCGTGAGCAATGGCCACGCAGGTGCATCTGTAGCCGGGGCGATATACAGTCCCCGAAAGATGCAATATGCTGGTCGCGCTGGTGCTCGTGGAGAACACCCTGCAAATGCTGGACGCCTTCCGCATGTCGCTGACCGTGAAGAACGGCAACGCCTGCACCATGACCAATACCAGCGTGGCGTACTACGCCCCTGACCGGCAAGTGCGCCTGACGACGTTCGGCAAAGGCTACAAGTGCAACACCGTGTCGCTGGCCAAGGTCAACGCCATCGGCAATGCCCGCGCCTACGTGCATCCCGCCGTTGACGATCCGCGCATCACCGCCACCGACTATTTCTACGTCGTGGCCGAGAACGATCCTGGCGTGGATCCGCTGACCAAGTTTGGCGAACATCTCAACCTCGGCTCGCCGCATGCCGTCCTGCCGCAATGGTACGACCATCTGTTGAAGGCCGGCATAGCCGCCGGGCTGGTCGATCAACTGCCGGTCATCGGCGAAGAATGGAAGTGGGCCGTGCGCGTGGACAAAGACGTGATCGAGTGGGAACGCGTCATCTCCACCGGCCTGCGCGAAGGAGCAATTTCGATTGGCTAGACCTCCGTCAGTAGCCAAACTCGGCTACTATCCCTGCCCCGAAAGCCAGGTCGATCTCATATCGTCCTGGCTTTTCTAATCCAGGCAAATCTCGCCTCGTTGATCCGTGCGTCGGAGAAGCCGAAGCACTGGTCCAACTCAAAGACAACCTCGGCGGCAACTGCGAAACCTGGGCGATTGAACTGTCCCCGGAGCGTTTCCAGATCGCCGCCCCGCGCGTGGACATCTGTCTGCCGACCTCGTTCTATCTCGCCAAATGGTGGGACCGCAGCGTTTCAATGGCCTGGGTCAATCCACCCTACGACTACAGCGAGTACCGAGACACGACCGGCAACAAGATTCGCCACGAGCGCCTCTTTATCCAGAAAACCACCACCAAGTTAGTCCCCGGCGGCATCTTAGTCGCCGTCATCCCGCAAGCGCAGCTGGCCGATGAAGCGTTGGCCACCATCCTGGCGGGCTGGTATGACCGCCTGCGCGTGTTCAAGTTCGTGGGCGACGACTACAACATCTTCAAGCAGGTGTTCGTCATCGGCGTGCGGAAAGAGAAGTATCGCAATCCGCGCGACTCCGCGATCGAGGGCATCCAATACTGCGGCAAGGTCTATGAAGCCCGTCTCATGGACATCTGTGAACGGCCGGCAGAAGTCGCGCCCTACGTCATCCCGGCGCTGACCGATGAGTATGAGGATGTTTTCTCGTACACCCCGATGACGCATGCGGCCCGGATGCACGCCATCAGCCAAATCTCGCCGGTGCGCAGGAATCTGGAGTATCACAAACTCCACTACCTGCGACCGTTGGGCGCGCCCATCTCCCCCGCCATCCAGGAAAAGACCGGCCACATCGCTATGGAACTGTCCAGCGGTGACGTGGGCGTGGTCCCCATCGAGATCGACGACCAGCCGGCCCTCATCAAGGGCACGCTGGTCAAGGTCGTCGAGCAGAAGGTCGAAAGGAACGACGATCCGGACGCGGAGACGCAGAAGGTCACGGAGACGGAAAGACTGGTCACACGCATCAGCCTGACCCGGCACACCGGCGAAATCCGGCTGATCTCATCGGCTGCCGAAGTGGCCGAGATGATGATGAAGTACGGGCAGGCCATCGCCAAGTCCCTGCTGGCGCGCAATGTGCCGACCTACGACATGAAGCCGTACAAGTGGGAATGGGACTTGCTCGGCAAGCTGGGCCTGGGCCTCAAGCCTCTGCCCGGGCGCAAAGAGCGCGGCCTGTTCGAGATGCAGAAGCACATCTCCATCGCTACTTCGCGTGTGTCACGTAAGTACGACCATATCATCATGAATGCCGAGATGGGCACAGGAAAAGGCGCAGCTGCTGAATCCACCAAGATTCTGACTCCAACTGGCTGGACTACCTACGGGCAAGATCAAAGTGGGCGACCGCGTGATCGGCTCAGATGGCAAGCCACACAAGGTCATCGGTGTCTTTCCGCGTGGCGAGCTAGATGTCTATCGTGTCACCTTCAATGATGGCATCGAGCGTCGTCTGCGACGACGATCATCTGTGGGCTGTAAACACGGCTACTCGTCGCTGGTCGCGGTCATCCCGACAAGGTTATGCCACTCCGGGAAATCCGCAAACGGCTCGTGGACGATCAACGGCAATCGGCTGCACTTCATACCGATGGTCAAGCCTGTCGAGTTTGAACAGTCTGAGGAATTGCCGCTTGATCCCTATCTTCTCGGTTATCTGCTCGGTAATGGCTGCTTGAGCAAGAATGGGTCGTGTGGCTGTAAGCATTCCAGACGACGAGACAGTTGAACGTCTCCAAACGCTTCTGCCAGAAGGCGGCGAAATGAAGCGCAACAGTCGCTATGACTGGCGCATCAACGGCAAAACCACTAGCCGTTTGATCAACGAACTTGGCCTGACTGGACACAAGGCTCAGGACAAGTTTGTGCCAGAGAGGTATCTGTTCGCCACTATCGACAACCGTCTAGCCATGCTGCGTGGCCTGCTGGACAGCGATGGCTATGTCTGCCCGGAAAATGGCGCTATCGAGTTCTCATCTGCGTCCGAGAAGTTGGCGCGCGATGTCATCTTCCTGGTGCAGTCTTTCGGCGGCACGGCCCGACTCTCCCGCAAAGACGTGACGCACTACGTACACAACGGCGAAGATCGCTATGGCCTTCCGAGTTATCGCGTCAACATCTCCATGCCGAACGGAATCAACCCGTTCCTGCTAAGTCGTAAGGCAGACGTTCACCGGGAACGAACCAAGTACAAGCCGTGCGCGAGCCATCGCCTCGGTTGAGCACGAAGGCCGCGAGAAGGTTATCTGCATCGCGGTGGACGCGCCCGACAGCCTGTACGTCACCGAAGACTTCATCGTGACGCACAATACCTCGATGAGCGCGGCCACTCTTGAACTGATGAACAAGTGGCCTGTCATCCTCATGTGCCCCGGCCACATGCAAGAGAAGTGGAAGCGCGAACTGGCCGAAGTGTCAGTGCAGAATGATCAGATCGTATCGCGCATCGTGGATGTGGCCGTGCGTGAAGGTCATTCCTGGTATGAAAGCACGCTGGTTCCGCTGGTCGAGGGCGATCCGGCCAAGAAGATGGAGCGGTTAGGCCGCATCGTCGAGTACACGCGCCTGCAACTGACGCCGACCGAAGACAGCAATGGCCGCCGCGCGCGCATCGTGCTGGACATCAGCCCCGATCGGTTATCCATCCTGCTGGCCCGGCTGAAAGGCCAACGGCTGCGCCCCGAAATCGTCAGTGGCGCCGACCTGTTGCGCCAGCGCAAGTACACCACGGTCGAGATCAACGACCGCGATCCCTACACCCTCGTGGACTTCGTGAACGACTACCAGGCGGGCAAACTCGGCCGCAAAGCCGTGCTGATCTGCTCGTTTGAAGTCGCCAAGATGGACGCCGGCTTTCAGAACGTGTCCATCGAGCGCAACGTGCGGGTGGTGGATGACGAGGGCGAGGTGCACCTGGTCAAACGGCGCTGCTGCCCCACCTGCGGCCAACCACTGAAGACCACTCCCAAAGACCCCAACCACTGCGCCAACACGGTCTATGACCAGGAAGAACTGGAGCCGGAAGTCACTGAGGTTCTGGACGAAGCCACTGGCGAAATGAAGAAGATCGTCAAGCGCAAGTGGAAGACAGTCGAGCGCCTGTGCAATGCGCCTTACGTGCAGATGACGCGCTGGCGCAAGCAATCGCTGGCCCGGCTGGTGCAGAAGCAATACGCCCACTTCTTCAAGGTCTATGTCGCAGACGAGATCCACAAGTGCTTTCCAGGCACGACGCCAATCTCGACGCCTAACGGAGACGTGCAAATCAAAGACATCCGAGCCGGGGACGAAGTTCTGTCCTACAAAGACGGGCACATCGTCACCCGCAAGGTCGTCCAAGTGTTTCGCAGTCCGAGCGACGGCGATCTCGTTCGTGTCACCCACACAGGCGGCAGTTTCGTCTGCACTCCCAATCACAACATCTACGTAGAGGGTCAGTATGTGATGGCCGGCGATCTACAGCCGGGTCAACACTTAGTCCATCTATGCCAAAAGGTCGAGGTCATCTCTGTCGAGAGAATCCACACCAGCGACAGGACAGTCTTCAACTTCGAGGTAGAGGACACTCACTGCTACTTTGCGGCGAACGTGCTTGTTTCAAACTGTCAGGCGGGTGATACGGACATCGGCACAGCCGACGGTCGTCTCATCTCATCGGTCGAGCACTCCATCGCGCTGACCGGCACGCTGTTTGGCGGGAAGGCATCGAGCCTGTTCTACCTGCTGTACCGGCGCGTGCGGGAAGTGCGCGACAACTACGAATTCGAGGACGGCCACTCGAAGTGGGTGGACGACTTCGGCCTGTGGGAACACAAGTGGACGGAAGAACTGCGCGGCGAGCAGCGCGGCGTCTCGACGGGCCTGCGCCGGTTCAACAAGCGCAGCAAAGAGAAACCGGGCATCTCGCCGGCCGTCATCCGCTACATCCTGCCGCAAGTCATCTTCGGCAAGATCACCGACCTGGGCTACCACCTGCCGCCCCTGACCGAGAGCATCGATCAGATCAGGATGGCTCCTGATCAGCAACACCAGTATGACGAAGCCTGTGAAACGCTGCTGCGCGAGGCGATGATCGCCTTGAAGGAAGATCACGACGCGGGACCGCTGGCCGCGTGGCTGAATGTCGCCATGCGCCGCCCTAACAGCGCCTTCCGCGATGAAGTGGCGACCGTGCGCGGTGAGGCAGTCTATAGCCTGCCTGACGCCAGCAACGGCAAGGCGCTGCCGAAAGAAGCGGAACTCGCTGAAACCGTGCGCGCCAACAAGGAACGCGGGCGCAAGACGCTCGTGTTCGTGGAGCAGACGGCCAGCCGCGACATCCGCCAGCGCCTCAAGGCGCAGATCGAAAACCTGGCTCCCGATGTGAGGGTAGGGGTGCTGTCATCTGACATCACACCGCGCCGGCGTGAACTGTGGATTGCGCAGCATGTGCCGAACATCGACGTGCTGATCGTCAATCCGAAACTCGTGGAAACGGGCCTGGACCTGGTGATGTTCCAGGACATCATCTTCTTCGAGATCACCTACTCGCTCTACGTGCTCTGGCAGGCCATGCGGCGCGTGTGGCGCCTGGGGCAGTCTCAGCGGGTGCATGTCTCGTTCTACGCCTATCAAGGCACGATGGAAGCCGCTGCCCTGGCGTTGATGGGCACCAAGATGAAGTTCGCCATGATGCTGTATGGCGACAACGCCGCCGGCACGCTCATCGATGAGACGGACGAAACCGACGACGACATCCAGCGCGAGATGATGCGCCGGGCCGTCGAAGGGGTCACCTACGAAGACCTGGGGCAACTGAACGGCCACCTGTTCACCGACGAGAATCAGCACGAAGTCATGGACATGACCGAAAGCCCGATGGGTTCTCCGACAGCGCAATCCGCGCCTCTCCCGACCATCAGCCAGCCCGAAGCCGTGCAGCGCACAATGGCCGACTTGCTGCTGATGATGGCTGCTACAGCCAAGAGCGCCAAAGGCAGGAAGGCCAAAGTCTCCGAGTTTCAGGTCGCCCTGTTCTGAAGCGAACCGCCCGGTTTATCGCCAAAGGTAGACCGGGCGGTTTCTTGCCTCTACACTGAATCTACCAATCCTGAAAGGTATCGAACACATGCCAAAAGCAAAGAAGTCCGAAAGTGGCGGCCTGCGCGCCGCCTGCGCCCAGGCTGACTTAGCCAAGGGCCTCAGTATCGTAGCCCGCGCCGTTGCCGCCACGCTCTACGCTCCCCATTCTCGGCAACATCCTGATCGGCAACGACCCCATGTCCCTCGACCGGCTGCGCCTGCAGGCCACGAATCTCGAAGTGGGGATTACGTGCTACCTCCACGCCCACATCGACGCCGATGGCGCGATCACGGTCCCGGCGCGCACGATTGTCGATCTGGTCAACGCCATGCCCGATGACGAGCAGGTTACGCTTGAGGTCAACGAGCACACGCAGACCCTGACCATCAGCGCCGGCCGCTATCACAACAACATCAGGGGCGTGGACGCGAAGGAATTCCCCCTGGTGCCGACCGGCCATGTTGTGGAAGCCCCCCATATGCAGGTGGACGCCATCCATCTGCACGATCTCATCGACCGCGTGGCCTTTGCCGCCGCCAAAGACGAGAGCCGCCCGATCCTGACTGGCGTGTACACCATGCTGGACGGCGAGACTTTCACGCTGGCCGCAGCCGATGGCTTCCGTCTGAGCACCGACTCCATTCTCTCGATCACCGAAGTCAGGCAGCCGCTGAGCGTCATCGTCCCGGCGCGCGCGCTGATGGAACTATCGCGCATCATGGGCGAGCAGGACAAGCCGATCGGCATCTCGCTCCTGGGCGAAGGTACACCGTCACAAATCCTGTTCCACATGGAGTCGATTGACCTGGTGTCCCAACTGATCGACGGCACATACCCTGAGTATGTGGCGATTCTGCCGAAAGACTCCACGACCATCGTGACCGTGGACGGCACGCAGTTGTCGATGGCCTGCAAAGCCGCCAATGTCTTTGCGCGCGAGGCGCAGAATATCGTGGCCTTTACCGTGCGCGCCGGTGAACTGATCGTTCGGGCCGCCAGCGCCGAGACAGGCGACAACAGCAGCGTGATCGACGCCGACGTGCAGGGGCCGGACATGACCATCGCCTTTGACGTGCGGTACATCAAAGACTTCCTGGCCGTGCTGGAGAAGCGCAAGATTCAGATTCATCTCACGGATGCTGCGCACGCCGGCCTGTTCACGGACGAAACGCTGCCCAACTTCAGGGGCGTGGTCATGCCCATGACGATTGACGGGCGCATTACAACCGATGAGCCGCTATGATCCCACGCCTGTCCAGAATGACGGCCAGGACGCCCCCGACGAATCCGAGGAATAGCCCATTGCGCTGGCGCAATCAGGCAAGACTGCGCGCGCTCCTTTAGGATTGCGCCGGCGCAAAGCAGGACTCATCATCATGCCACTACCACTATTCATCGCGGCAGAGCGTGTTTCGTCTGCTGAGAATCCACTTGATCGCGGCCTCGTCCATGAAGTCGGCTACGCCGAAGGGCGCGATCTCGTTTTCAATCTGGCGCGCGGCGGTTACTCGCGCGAAGACGACCTTCAACTGTTCCAGTGCGTGCCGCTGACGCCCGAAGAAGAAAAGGCCCTGTGGGACGACCTCGAAGCGCGGCAGATCGTGTGCAAGCATTGGCTGCCCATGCCGGGCAACCCTGACTATGCCCCCGAAACGGCCTGCCTGAACTGCCTGGCCGAGAACGAACAACTGGAAGCCGGCGATCGCGCTTACGACCTGAGCAGGGGGACCTGATGAGCCAAACCACCGACTACAAAATCTGGCTTCACATCGAAAAGCACGTCACCACCGACGGCGCAGAGCATTGGGAAGATGTTGACTGCGCGGCCCCGGCTGTGCCCTGCGAAAACATCCACCAGGCGCGCCGGGTCGCCGAGCACATGGCCGCGCAGGGCGAGAACGAGCAGCAGCGCCTGAGCAACCAGTCGGTCGCACGCGCGCGCCGGCGGAAAGCGAAGCGAAATGGCCTTTCCCATCAACCACGCCAACGCCGCTAACGGCATCATCGCCCTGCTGAACAACGACGAGATTCTGTCCGAAATCTACGCCATGCTTCTGAACGCGAAGCCCAAGAAGGCTGTCACCACCGAACTGCTTTACGAAGAATACTGGCATGGCTGGCTGCGCCTGCGCGACATCTACCTGGAGCACAAGGCCGAAAGCGCCGCCGAACGCTTCATCACCAGCCCGACAACCGAAGTGCTTGACCGCGCCATCTATCGCGCTGGTGAACTGGACGGAAGTTTCGAGCAGCAGATGTACAGCGGCGAATACCCCGACACACCGTGGGAGATGGCCGTCTCCATCGCCATGTGCCTGGTGGTGTGCTGGTTTCGCCGTCTGGAAAACGCCGGCAGGGTCAAGATGCTGGACAAGGACGAGGTAGCGCAGTGGCTACACCAACGAACGTCAACCGAACCGATGCAGCTCAGCCTGCTATAGACCGCCTGATCCGCTATTCGCAGATGCTGGTCGAACGCGGCGTGATGCTGAACTGCAACGTGCGCTTTGCCTTCACCAAACGCGGCACGGTGGTCACGGTGTACCTGCAAGGCGATCAGGTGGTCAAGATGGGCCGCTACGAGAAGAAGAAAGGCAACATCCGCCTCGACCACCCTGAAACGGGCGAGCACCTGGAAGGCACGGCCACCGTGGGCGATTCGGCCATGCGCGCCATCGAGGAAGCCGCCTTGAGTTTGGCGGCGACCCTTGGGGAAATTTTCGACTTGGAGCCTTAGCCATGATTTGCCACGATGAACCAACCCGCATTTGGACTGGAACACGGTTCGGTTACGCCGAAGGCATCATCCGCACCATCGGCGAATTCAGGCCCGGCGACACGGTGATAGACATCTTCACTCACGAGCGTTTCCTCGTTGGAGATACCGACCACGAAGGGACGCTCATCACGCACCGGGGCCCGGGACGGCAAATCTATCACTACGTCATTGGCCCGGAAGGCGTCTACGTCTCAGCGCCGTTCTACGTTGAAACATCTCGGCGCATCAACCCGACTGCCGACCAGCGTTACATGCTGGACGGAACCATTCAACCCGTTGCGCCAGCGCAACTCACAATGGAAGGACTATTCGCATGAAACCCATAAAAGGTGCAGTATCAGAAGCGACGGCCTATACTCATCGAGTGACTACCCCTATGGCTTCACCCTGCGCTGCCAGAAGAAGGTCTGGATCGAGACTGATCCCAAGCATGGTCAGCGCATCGTCGAGATGACCAGCAATCCCAAGCGGCCCGGCCTCGTGTGGAACAAGCCCAAGAAATCGACCTACGACACGCTCTGCGGCGCGTTCATCGTCGAGGCCAGCGACGTAGGCACGCGCTACGGCTACCAGAACAAGTACGAATACACACAGGATGACGTCGGGCACGTGAAGTTCATGCGCGTGGGCAACGGCGGCGACGTGGCCTTTTCTGGAGAGATTCAACGCCATGTTCGGCCCGTTTGACACCGAGTATGAGCGCACGACCATGACTCAACGAACTGGCGATGGCCCGCGCTGGCGTGACCCTGGAAAGTGGAAAGAAGAGCATCCCGCGCCGAAGTGGGACTTGCAGATGACGCCAGAGGAAAAGGCAGCCCGCCACGATTGGGAGATCGAGCGCGCCAAAGCCCTCAAGGCATTCTTCATCGACGAGCTGGCGAAGATCAAGGCCAACGACGAAGTACCCATGCCCCAGGCCGCGCCCGTTGCGCCGGCGCAAGAAGTTGTGCCAGCAGGGAGCTATGTTCTAGCATGACCTACAACCCTGACGCGCCTGCCGGCGAACGCTACGACGACAACCTACACTACTGCGACGACTGCGGCCAACCGTGCGAAGTCGTAACCGCGCGGTTTGTCCGGCATCACCCGTGGGGCAATGAACCTTACGAAGCGCCAGCCTCATCCTGCTGTCACGGCGACTATCAACTGGGCTGCGCCTTGAATTTCTTCGACAAGCAACAAGAACGAGACCGCCTGGAGCGAGAGGAAGCCAGGTACATCTCCCTACCAGGGCGAGACGCCCCTCGGCATCGTGCTGGACGGCGGGTACGGAGATGACCTATGAGCGACACCCCTGAAACTCTTGCTGACCTGGGCTGGAACTTCGGCTCGGTCCCGACTGTGCCGCCAACGGTTCACGACATCCGCGAGTGGGCGATCACCGAATACTTCCCGGAATACCTGCTCGATGCGTGCTTCCGCGAGTACCACAAACGCGGCCGCAACGGCGCAGCCTATCAATACGTCATCGAGTACATGTGCGCTTCGGCGCGCACGGCTCCCGACTGGCAACGCCGCAACGCCAATAGCACCTGCTGGTGGGACACCACCGACACCACGCTGAAACTGTGGCCGAACCCACGCGCCTACGGAGATCCACCGGTGGTCGTCTTTCAACTGGACGATCTGGCGCGCCTCGCCTTCGCGCGCCGGCACGGTGTTTACTGCGAAACCGCCAACGGGCAGATGGAGATGGGACTGTGAAGCCCGTCAAGGCCATCGTCCGATCGCGCTGGTATCTCTGCGCTTCGGTCGGCGAACCCGGCCATCAAACGCTGGAAGTTCAAAGTGAACTCGGCAGTTATCCATCCTGCACTGCCGCCAACCGAGTGTTGTTCGAGGACGATCCCGATGCGGTGAATGAGCCCGGTTGTGTTCTGCAACGCCGCAAGGAGAAGTACAAGCACCTGCGCTATCCGATCAAGGGTGACGTGCTCTTGCGGAATTATGCGGGCCGGTGGAAGTTGGTGTGAACGGTATCGACCAAGAAGCCCTTGCTGAACAAGCAGGGGCTTCGTCATTTATGGCGTCTGTTTCGCCTGAGCGATGAGGCCCCTGCGACGATCCCGCGCCTGCCTGAGCGTGTTCGCCTGAACAGCGTGCGCCGCCTGAAGTTCCTGCTTTTCGCGCGCCGTGTCTGTTGCGGCAAGCCCCAGCCACTCGCGGGCGTCGTGGATTGATTCAAAAGCGCGCACCTCGACGCCGTATGCTTTCGTGGCTCCGATGAGCAAATGCATAGCGTAGCGCGGTGAGTCGAAGGTTCAGAGCCACGCTGATGCTCAACATCCTGGCGGTTGTAGGCGACTCGCGTTCCTGGGGGCAGCGTGCCCAGAATGCCTGCCACTAACGACAAGATGGTGGAACGAAAATTCAAGCGGCGCAACGGATGTCAACCACGATGAGAACGCGATCGCACTGGTGGCGCTTCGCGGCATTGACCATGTTCTGCGTGTGGTACAGAATCTCTTGTGCCGTACCCCGCCCTCCGGTGCAGGTGGCATAGAGCACCCCATCCATGTGGGTGATCGTAACGACTAACTTCACATGACACTCCCTAACGTTGATGGCCCTACGGTCTTTTGTAGGGGCTTGGATTTTAGCAATGAGCCCAAACCAAAAATCAACGATTTTTAGCCATCTTTTTAATTACATTTGTCATGTTATTGTGGACTTCACAGCGGATGGCTTGCAGAGATATGTCGAGAAAGTCATAAAGATCGGCCTGCTCCTGCTGCATGAGTGGGACATTAAGGCAACAGTCGGCCTTTGCCGTCGCTGAGTTCTCGGCTTTGCGCTGGCGCAATCGTGATCGGCGGAACGTGACAGCAGCAATGTAGGCCCTTATTCTGCTGCGCAACGGTCTAGCAAAGTCAGTTTGTGGAGTGACGAAGTAGCGGGGACGCTACCGTGGCGTTGAGTGCTATTGCCCTGCGCGCACTAACCTGTACACTTGGAAATCTTTGAACTGCGCGTGAGTCCCGAAAGTATGTAAATAGATCAACCCTCTCGTCGCGAAACTTGGTGTCTTTCACATCAATATAAAGCTTCCCGATTGACCCAGATTGCTATTCTTGAGTTGAAGATGTCCACTCTGAGTTGTGTCCATACGTCGGCCGGGTCATCCACTATGTCTCGATTCAAACCCGCAATCACTTGCTGAACTCTATATAGTTCGACTGACCCTCGTCGTCGTAGATAGATCAGATAGCCGAACTGAATATCATCAAGAAAACCTCTCAACCTAATTCCCGCCCAGTTCGATGCATCACCGCCGTCAGCGATGATCTTCAGTTTGCACTGAACGCTGCAATTTTTAATCTCAGGTACAGGTGGGCTACAAAAGGTGGTTACACCCTGCAGGCCGATACCTACTACTTCATTCGCCAATGTTGCTATCGGCTGGTTCTCTGGCGGCAAGCCGACCGAGGCTACAACAATGCGCCACCTAGTGAAGCCTTCGAGAATCTGCCGATAATCGCCCCTCAAATTGAGCCTATAAAGACGTTCTCGTCTGTATGTCGTCTTACCATGCCGCGACGCCTTCTTCTTGGCAGGTTCAACCTCAACTTTGCCTGGTGGCTGTAGTCTTACTAGGTCGCCCGTTAAGTCTGCCCTGCCATCAGACTGAATCGTTACATTGTAGTTGTTGACGATGATTTTATCGCGGCCGACGGCATCGCCGCCATGTTGATGTCGCCCTGGGCGTTGAGGTCCACACGCCGCCCGGTTTGTGACGTTTGTGGGTTCAAGCTTAGTGCTCATGTACAACTCGCTCCACTTTCAAGGCCAGCAGCCACGCAATCAATATATCCGCGGCGAGGATGATCATGAGGCTGCCCGTGATCACGCCGCTGTTGGCAAACACGACGACGATCCAGCCGGCCGCGAAGAGAAAGAAACCCACGTCGCGCACATCTTCAAAACGAACAGTCACGTCTTGTCACGGCCCACAACCCTCACCCCTAACCTCTACCACCTTCAACACCTCATCGCCGTAGTGATTGATCACCTTCACTGCGATCTTCCCCGGCTTCCCCCTCTCCCCTGGGCGGATCCAACGGATAACTCGCGTGTGTACAGCGCCGCCCACGCTTCTTCGTTTATCTCAGCCCGCAGCGCCCGCTTGAACCGCTCATATGGTTCACCTTCGCCGAGGAAGTACGCCTGCCGGACGAAGAACGCTCTCTTCGTTGTACGCCGTGTCGATGAACCAGCACGCGATCTCGCTCGTATTGTGGGACCGTATTTCGCCCGTCGTTGGGTCGTAGACGTTGAGCCCGTGCAGGCTCGACGACAATCCCCCGTCCTCCGGCGCTTGCACTTCGAGGTCAGGTTCACCGAACACCATGAACAGATTCCCTGCGCCAGTCTTCTTTGAGCACGTCCTTCACCCATCGCGAGATCAGGGTTCATGCGTGTGAGGAGCACCTGTCAATTTCCGTAACTGCTTCGCCTCGCTCGGAGACCATCGGATCAAATGCAAACCCGCACGACGATCAGCAGATCGAACCCGACGCCACTGGGCGCGCCTCCTTCGTGGCTTCCTGCACCATGCTCTGGGCCAACCGTCCCGTGCTCCGGCCCGACCGACACCGCGACCGCGCTGTGCTTACCATCCTCGTCCGTGTACTCCACCTTCGCCGCGTTGACCCAGACCCCGGCATACGGCTCCAGCGGTCGAACTTCAACCGCTCCTTCTGCACCGTATTCTGCACGCCCGCTCGTCTGCAGGTTATCGAGGATCATCGACTTGAACTTCATCGCCGACGTCCTGGCGTCACTTCCGTCTCCGGCAGTTCGTCGTCATCGGTGGAAAGCACCCGATGCGGCGATAGGCTTTGACCGGCGAAGGGGCCGCCGACACGAATCTTCTGTTGTCTTCATACGGCTGATCGTAGAGCAATTCCGTCTCGGCGTGCTTGGAGATTGACGCATCGATTTCTTTCTGCCGATCCCGCCGCAGCCGCCACCACTCATTGTGCAATTGCTTTACCGCATCCGTCCATTTTGCGTCGGCTTCGCGCGGAATCTCCCAGTCTTCCCACTTTTGCTTGAGCGCCCTGTTCAACTGCGCCTGCACTGTTTCGAGTTCCGGCCGCCACTTCGCATGTATCTCGTCAATCTCTTCATTGTTTGCAATCGATTTCAGCGTGATATGCGGTACGCGTTTATAAACGAATCCCTGCCGGATGTCGCATTCCGGTTTGACGGCTGCCTTATGTCCGGTGAGATATACGCTCACATTTCTGCTGAGTTCCGCTTTAAGTTCTGCCCCTCCGGTGAATCGGAGAGGATGTAATACGGATGCTTCGCCGCCATCAGCCGCGTTCGTGCCAGCGCCACTGCAACCCGCGAAGGTGTCGATCGTGATCCACCGTCTGCCCCATTGTTCGGCAACGTAAGCCGTGGTGCCACTGCCGCAGGTGGGATCGAGGACGAGGTCGCCGGGATCGGTAGTCATCAAACATGCAGCGTTCGTGTAACTTTCGGATTGGTTTGGACTACATATACCTTATCCGTTAAGGAAACTGCTGGCCGTATCCGTCCACAAACCTGTTATGGGCACAACAGGATAATCGGCGGCTGGTATCTCCTGAAGAACAAATTGGAGCCGCTCGCATCCTGAATCTATCCGCAAGAATGGAGTCTATCGATACCATTTTTTGTTGTTGTATACCCACGATTCCCATAAGGCACAAATGTCTTGCTGGCTAATGTCACCTCGAAATACATCGCGCTGCCTGGCCCCGATGGGCGCCCTTGTCTTTGCGATGTAAGATCGCTCAGCGCATAAGGTCTATCTTCAGTTATGCTGAGAGTATTGTCCTAGCCAAGTTTCTCTGGGTCATCGACTGTTTGCTGTGCCATCAGGTAGTTCAATTTTGGTATAGACCGTGCCGCCAGTCTCAAATGGAGTTTTCTCCAGAAACATTTCTCTGAACTTCAGTTGATCGATACTCTTGCAGTACCAAAGCAGATAATCACAAGGATTGGACAAACATACCGTGACGTTTGGCTTGTCGTAGTGGCAAACGTTATGCTGAGCGACCACGTTCTCCGCGCCAAACACCTCATCTAGCACACTTCGGACTAGATGAACATTTTGATCGCCAATCTGCACAAAGATGCTTCCGCTTTCGGTTAGCAATTCACGCGCCACCACCAAGCTGATCACGCAAATAAGCGAGATAGAAACTGACTACCCAATTCCCAGGTATCACGAAACGTTTTTAATCTGTTCTGGTTGACGCGTTACATCATCTATTTTCCCATCCGTCAAATCACGCTTGCGTGTTGTTACCTGCCAGTTTGAGCCAAACTTAATCCCATAGGGCGGGTCGATGTAGATCATCTGCACCTTGCCCTTGAGTCCTTCTTTTTCCGCGAGCGACTCTATCACCAACAGCGAATCGCCCAAGATAATCGGTTGGTCCATTTCTGCTCGTGGTGATAGAAGTCCACCATGTCTTCGAACGCCAGGCCGTTGAAGTCGCTGAACATCTGCATGTGGCCGGCGCATCCTGCTTGGCTTCGTCGCGGATGTTCTCGATTATGGCCTGCGGCTGGATCTTTTCTTGCACATAGACGGGGACGATCTGTACCGCCAGGTCGTGTGCGTCCTGCTCGTCTTTGCCCTTCCATACCAACTGCGGGTCCAGCGACGGATCGCGCGGATACAACAGCGTCTTCGGCTGCTTTTCCTCGTCAGCCACAAATCCCCGCAATTCCTCCGTGGGGATGTTGACGCGTTTCTCTTTGGGGTGCTTGTGCGCCGTGACCGGCGTCGCTATTGTTGTGCGCGCGGCACGCGGAGGACGGGCGGGTTTAGCAAATAAGGATTTCTTAGGGCGGGACATTACAAGTCACCTCGCAACTCAGACAGAAATTCATTGCCTGCTTCGACCAAACGGCTGGCACGTTCGTTAAGCCATTTCATGTAATTGTCTACTGACATTGACTCGATATCACCCGTAACGAATTGCTGGGACAGTTTTTCCTTCGTGATTCCATACTTCAGTATGTAGTCTGATGGCGATTTAGCACTGATGCGGATATTAATGGTTGGGCCAATTACAGCGATATTCGCTAGTGCGTCAATCTTGTCATCTGAGACTGTCCCTTCGAGGTATTTCTTGGGAAAGATATGATGCCATTGCGGGCGATAGTCCGCCAGATAAATGCTCATCCCTCAAACCCTATACGCTGGCTACTCTTGTCCCAATCCAGCGCTCTGTTGCGATACGCCAATAAATAGAGCAGGAATCGACCAAAGCGGGTGTCACTGTAATCTCGCAGAAAGTCCTCGGATTCCAACGGTTGAATGTGATTGAAGCGTTTGATCAGTCTTTCAACTGCTGATTGGAGAGAGTCAGATTCGCCAATGTCTCGTAGGTCTTCGTCCAGAGAAGTAGTACCAGAACCGCTATAGCGCCCAAATCGAGATGCCTGCAAAAACCAATACAACGCATACGAAGCTATCATCTGGAAATTTGTCCATTAGGGCAGCCATTGTCACCAGTGCGGCCTCTGTGGGCATCGGATCGTTGCTCAAAATACCATACTCGCGGAATCCAGAATGAGTTGCTCCCATGCTTTCGTAGTGCGATCCCATGCTGGAACAACTTTCTCTTCATTCCAAAAATCCGTGGGGATTTCACGGAAACGAACTTTCTTAGCACCTATACCCGTCACGGCGCGGAAAAGCAAGTTGGGATTAATGTCAAAACCCGAGTCTTTCAGTTTGCCTAGATAAAAGGGAGAAACGTAGTGTGAACCCAACCCGGCGTCCGAGCCGCCAGACAACACCCAAATAGATGTCGGCCTCTGTAACCCGCGTGCCCTTGCTGTTCAATCGAGAGAAGATTTCTACGACATCCTTTAGCTTGATGATCAACTTTGATGGTTACAATGTCCATGTCACGCAACTTGCACACTTGCATCAGGCGTGAGTAGACATCCATCGCATCCATGCCATCGCACCACCCCTGCAATTTAATCTCCTTAGCAAGATCCTTGAGGCTTCCCAGTCAGTTTCCTTTTTAGTATCTAGCACTAGCAAGCGCGAAAGTGGAACATATCGGTCGCCCTTAACCTTGCGGATGGCTGCGTTCGCTACCCAGAAATAAGGAGGCTCGACTGCATGGATGTCAAACCTTATATCGTATTTCCTGATAGTCTTGTTCCACTCCTCGCTGCTTGACCACCAGTAAGGTTTACGTCCAAACATAATACAGAGTGCTGTAACACGTTGCTGTCCATCAACAACCCAGAGGCTCGGAGACTGAGCATCACTGGCAGATCGGGTTTCGGTCGGTTGCTGGCTGTCCCACAGCAAAAGGCTGCCTATAGGAGCTGAGCCACAGCGACTCTGCCAGATCTCGCACTTGCGTGGACTTCCATACAAAGCCACGCTGAAATTCGGGATGCTCCAGTTGTGACCAACAGCCCGATCAATTATTTCATAAACCTTAGCGGACTCGTGCGCCATGGATCAAGCCTCCTGCATGTTTAACAAGTCACTGTTATTTAGTATCGCCCGAATCGTGTTCTTCGCATCCCACGGGTCCGTCACTTCCAAGAAACTCCACCGCCCGTACTGGCCGTCATTGTTGATTGCTGGCACCCATAGCGTTCGCGCCGTCTGCCACTTTCACGGCCTTTTCTTTCTTCGCTTCGCCGCTCACTTCCAGAATCAACTTCAGCGGGTCTTCGCGTCCGTGTCCGTCATTGAGGTAGACGATGAAATCCGGCATGTAACCGTGCTCTTGCCCGTCAATGCGTGTACGGGATGGTGAAGCCCAGACCCTTGATTCTTCACGTAGCACAGCACTTCATCCATCTCTTCGAACACTTGTGCCGTCTTCGACTCCCAGGAACTATCGGCGACGACGTGCGACACATGGCAGCGATCGCGGTCCGTGCGATATACCTCACGCGTCGTGTCGAAGTCCACACCCCGCGTCGAGCCGATCGGGTCCCATGCCCGCAGTATCGGCACCAGCCGCGCGCCGCCCTCCGTCGAGGCCACAATCGCCCGATAGATTTTGTCTGCGGCATCTGTGCGCGTGCTCGATCAACAGCAGCAGTTCCGGGAAAGTATTATCTTTGCAGTAAACGTACTGGCTGTACCATACTTTCGCAATCTTCAATACTTGCGGAAACAGCCAAGCTTGCACTTCGTTGTTAAACTTGTGCTCTGCCGTCACTTCCGGCTTCTGGCTTCCATCCTGCCGGAAATACTTCTCCAGCACCAACTTCGCCAGCAAGAACTGCACTTCTTGCGGCCGCCGTCGCTTTAAGTCTTCCAGCGTGTAGATCGCTCGATTCACCCACAATGGGCCGACCGGCTACATTCACCGGAATGTCTTTCGTCGTCAGTGGGAAATACGAATCAGGCGTGAACTTCGCCGCTCAATCTTTGCGATGGCAGTTGATACCGATATCCGACGACATGCGGAAACTTCGATCTCACAGGCAATTCGATCATCCAACGCTCGAACGCGTGTCGGCACTTTCCCGACCGTGTCTTTGGGCAGTGGCCCGCCCGCTGTCGGGATGAAGGATACGGCACGCCGTATACTTCCGCGTACTCCGGCTCAAACATTCCATCGGCATTTGTCGCGTAACTCATCCGTCGCAGGCCACGCCCGACCACTTGCTCGCATAGAAGCTGCGTTCCGAAAGGCGCGGACGCCCAGGATGTGGGTGACGGTGTTGGTGTCCCAGCCTTCCGTCAGCATGGATACGGAGACCACGCACGATTTGCTCGCCGAAGCGGCCGGGGCGGCCGACAGTGTTCATCACTTCGCGGAGCAGCGCCTCTCGCTCGCTGCGCCCCGCATGGCGCCCGGGACCCCGCGGGCCGAACTCGCGCTTTGAACTGCTCGATCTCGGGGCCGGCGATGCATCGCGGAATCCCTTGTCGATGGCATCGCCCGATTCGATCTGGCGGGTCTATCAGCAGCGTATTCGGACGGGAACTGGCGCCCTGGTCGTCCATAGTTGCGGAACAGCTCGAGATCGGCCGGCATGAAAGGCCGCCGCTGCCTTCCTCTGCGTCGCCTCGAAGCCGGCGATCCATTCGAACACCAGCTTGGAGATCGTCGTGTTCTGGCACACGACGATGAACACCGGCGGCTCGCCGCGCCCGGCGCGCCTGCCAACGCTCGAACTCGCCCTCATAATGGCTATAGAGGCGTTCAGTGCGCCTTCGAGCGTGTTGGGCAGGTCGAACGCGGCCGAGCTCGCCAGCGCCGCGGCGGTTTTCGGCAGGTCCTTCCCGGATGTGCTCCCAGAGATCGCGGTAGACGTCCGTATCGGTCTGCACCAGGTTGTCGGTCACGGGCACGCGCGGCACCTTCACAATGCCGCCCTCGATCGCGTCCATCAGAGAGAAATCCGAAACGACCCAGGGGAACAGCGTGCCTTCTTGATAACCCGAGCCACGGAGGAAAAAGGGCGTGGCCGAGAGGTCGTAGACCGAGCGCACGCCGATCTTGCGATCCACCGCCTCGATGCCAGTGATCCAGAGCCGCGCAGCCTCGTCGCGCTCTGCAGCCTCTTTCTTCTCGTCACCCGGTCAGCTCCTTTCGGCATCCCCTCCGGCCTTCGCCGATAGCAGTGGTGCGCTTCGTCGTTGATGATGTTGACGTTCTTATTGTTGCCAAGCTCGCGGCACACGCTCCGCACCATCTGTTCGGGCGTCTCGGTGAACGGGCTTCAGGTATCATTGCCGAGAATACTCTTCGCGCAACTTCCGGCAGGGACCTTCTCTCGCGATGCTGAAAAGCGTGGTAGTTGGTGATCACGATCTCGGCACGACGAATTTCGGGCAGCATGTCGGGCGGCACGATCTCACGCGTCTCGTAATAATTGTCCGGCATCGCTCGGCAGCAGCACGCGCAGCCGGTCCTTGATCGTGATGCCGGGCGTGACGATCAAGAACGCATCGCGAGAATCTTTCATCCTGCGGATTGGCCAGCTGTTCACCGTCTGCCAAGCGATCAGCATCGCCATGACGTCGTCTTGCCACTACCTGTCGCCATCTTGAAGGCCATGCGGAACAATCCGGGATTCGCCTCTTCGTTCGCACGCGCGGATCGCGTTCTCAATCCACACGTCACCGCGCTTTTTGGCGACCTCGGCGATATAAATCGCTGTTTCCAATGCTTCGATCTGGCAGAAGAACAACCGTCGCTCGCGCTCTTCGCGCTGCCAGTATTCCAGCAGTCGCGCGCGTGGTCTTCGTCACGTCCAGGTAGCCGCCCCGCCGCCATGTTCCAACCGCCGCTCGCACCTGGTTATGAACTTGTTCTCTTCGATGCGTTCGCTGATCCACTCCGCCTCAAATGACAACTGCGCGCTCTTCCGCTGCGCCTGGGAATCGGCATGAAATACTGGCTGATGCGCCGTTGCCCCTCGACAATCTCATTCGTGATCCCTTCGTCGCCGAAGCGAAAATACCGTGTTGGTTCTTTATAGGGAGAGTTGATGACGGGATTTTCGATGACGACGTCAGGCATAGAACACACTCGATCGGCACAAATGAGGGTGCCAGAAGATAGTGTCGGGTAATCCGCTTCACGTACATATTCGCGCAGGTCGCCTCTGGAATCAATGTGGCTGCAGAACCACTTGCTGAGCCATCTGAATGTAAGCTCCGCCGGAAGTGGTTCTCAATTATCTTGTACGCCCCCGTTGCTGAGAGAGTATGAATGCAGGCAAAATGCACAGATAGGACTGCATCTTGTAGCGCAGGATCATCTTCAAGTGGTACAACCTCAAGACCCATTTTTTCCAACGACCAATCGACAAATGTCTCGCATGCGATTTCGTTAGCGCGTGGTCGCCAAGTTCATTGAGGATGGTCGTGGCAGTCTGTTCGGCATTCTCTTTTCCAGCGAGCATGCCGGAAAGTAACCATTCACGAACCATCTCATTTGCCCATTGAATTGCTTTTTCACATTCACCGATCAATGTGGGTTGATACTTTGCGATAATTGGTTGCCACACCGCCGCTTTCAACTGGTCAGCCTTGATTTCCGTGTAAGCACGCTGTAACTCCTCAACAACGCCGGGGCCGGGATCCCACCAAAAAACTGTGGGTCGATAGGCCCAAAGGTCTGAATGCTTCCCCATTGATGATTCCCTTGCAAGCACACGCGATCATTGTTCCAGCTGACATCGCCAGTTGAGGAATAACAGCGCGAATATCCGTTCCGAACATTGCCCGTAGGTAATCGACTGTGGATTCTGTTGCAGCAGTGTCACCGCCCGGAGTATGAAGAATCAGATCCAATCCTTTCGTCCGATCGAGGTCATGAATAGCATTCATAAAGCCGTTTTTGTCGCCGTCATTAAGTTCGGTTCCTGCGAGGCCCGGTTTTTGCAACCATCCGGAGTAATACGCGATGATGTTCCGACCCGTAACCGCCTGCAGGCCAAGAAGGTATTTTCGGCGAATAACATCGTGGGTGCTACCTGAAGACTGTATCTCGCGCAGGATTTCATCCCAGTTTGACATGATCTTCCTCCTGTTTGATCGTGTCAGCCGCAATGCGTATGAAGACTTGCGGCTCTGGCTCTGACTCCTTACCAGTGAGCTCAGCCAATTCCGGCGAAACGCTCCCGGCTCGCCTCATCACCTAGACCGATCTCTTCAAACATGCGATCAATCTCTTCCTGAGTGAGCATCGCGTTATCCTCCTTACGTTGTGTAGATCGCAAAATGAGTTTCAGGTGCAGCGCAAAGAAAAGGGCCGCGCGCAGGCTGATAACTCAGCCTTGGTGCGCCTTTTCCGCGTTAGCCACC
>CAWJPR010000017.1:0-57286 GCA_963844815.1 uncultured Chloroflexia bacterium | reverse complement strand
TGAAATTGACTCCTGAAGAACAACGAATGCTCGACGGCGAACATGGCCGCGCCACGCAGAAGGCGATGGAGATTCTCGTCGCCCTCGGCACGATTTATGGCGCAGAGCGCATGGTGCCGGTCACGTCCGCGCAGATCGCGGGTGTGAGTTACGATAACCTCGGCGAAGCCGGGCTGCACTGGCTATCTGAAATGGCGGACGGCGGCGGCAAGACACGCGTGCTGACCACGCTCAACCCGGCGGGCATGGACATCGAGAACTGGCAGGCGCTGGGCATCAGCGAAGATTTCGCACGCAATCAACTGCGCGTCATCGACGCCTTCGCCCGCATGAACGTGGTCACGACCTGTTCGTGCACACCGTATCTCATCGGCAACTCGCCGCACTTCGGGCAGCACATCGCCTGGTCGGAAAGCAGCGCCGTGTGCTACGCCAATTCCGTCATCGGCGCGCGGAGCAATCGCGAAGGCGGACCGAGCGCACTGGCCGCCGCGTTGACGGGCGTCACACCTGAATACGGTATGCATATCGAAGCAAATCGCCGCCCCGGCGTGACGATCCACGTCGAAGCCCGATTGCCCGGCACCAACGACTTTGGCGCGCTCGGCGTCGTCATCGGCAAGCGGCTGGAGCAGTTCAAAGAGAAACCGATCGCGTATATCACCGGGATCGATCAGGCCAGCGTCGAGAATTTGAAATCGTTTAGCGCGAGCGTGGCGACGTATGGCGGCGCGGCGCTGTTCCACATGCGCGGCGTCACGCCGGAAGCCGAGCGGTATAGCGCGCCCGGCGAAACGATCGTGATCACGCCGGCCGATCTCGACGCAGCGCAGCGCTCGCTCAGCAACGCCGAATCCGACGAAGCCGACTTCGTCAGTCTGGGCTGCCCGCATCTGACAATCAACGAGATCGCGCGCATCGCCGAACTGCTGGAAGGCCGGCGCGTCACCAGGGAATTCTGGATCACCACCGCGCGCCCGACGAAACAGATGGCCGACCGGATGGGCTACACGCGCATCATCGAAGCGGCGGGCGCGAAGTTCGCGGCCGACACCTGCTGCGTCGTCGCGCCGATCAAAGGCCGCTTCACAGCATTGATCACCGACAGCGCCAAGGCGTGTTACTATGCCTCGGGCAAGAACAGGTTCAAGACCATCATCAAGCCCTTTGATGAGGTGGTGTTGGCGGCAACTCAGTAGGCGGGCATCCCTATGCCCGCACGAAACGGCGTCGGGGTGCCGCTTACATGGAGAAGACTATGAAGTTGCATGGACGCAAAATCTATCAAGGCGCTGCACAAGGCGAAGCGCTCGTCACCTCGATGGGCATCTCCTTCTTCGGCGGCGTTGATCCCGATACGGGCATCGTGGTGGAGAAGGGACATCAATTGGAGGGCCAGGCAATCGGCGGCAAGGTGCTGGTCTTTTCCACCGGCAAAGGATCGACGGTGGGGTCGTACACGCTCTACCGGCTGAAAATGAACGGCGTCGCCCCGGCCGCCATCGTCAACGCGCAGTGCGAAACGATCACGGCGGTGGGCTGCATCATCGCCGAAATCCCGTGCGTGGATCAGATTCCGATCGAGCAGATCGAAACGGGTGACTTCATCAGCCTCGACGGCGAACAAGGTACAATTGAGGTTAAAGAGAGGCGAGCATAGCATGATCATGACCACACAGATTCTCATCGGCATTGACGACACCGATAATGCGGAAACGCACGGCACCGGCCGCCGGGCGCGGCAACTGGCCGACGGTCTGGCGGCTGACGGGCTGGCCGAGGTTGACGGCGTCACGCGCCATCAGTCGCTGATCGATCCGCGCATTCCCTATACCTCACACAACAGTTCCGCCTGCCTGCTGGCGCGCACGACGCCCGATCGGCTGCCCGATCTGATTGCCGCCGCCCGGTCGTTTCTGCTGCGTGAAAGCGCGCCCGGTTCAGATGCGGGCTTGTGCGTTGCCGGCCAATGGCAAGTGACGGCAGCCCAGCAGGACTTTGGACAGCGCGCCAAGCGCGAGGTATTGACCATGGACCAAGCGCGCGACTGCGCACACAGGGAAGGCTTGACGCTGGAGGGGCTGACCGGCACGGGCGGCGGCATCATCGGCGCGCTGGCAGCCGTGGGTCTGCGCGCCGGCGGCGACGACGGGCGCTTCCTCTGGCTCAAAGGCATTCGCGAGATCAGCGGGACCTATACGGTCAAAGAGCTGCAGCAGCTGATCCCGATCGATGCCGTGCAGACGAGCGAGGGCGCAACGATTCCTCCAGATGATCGCGTGGAGCTGGGCCCGTGGATACGCCCCCTGTTAAAAGCGGGCGGCGCCGTGCTGCTTGTCGAGCCGGACGACGAACCCCAGCTCTGGCGCGTGATGGAAAAAGAACGCGTCAAGCAATTATCCAGTTAAAGCGAGGAAAGATCCATGACACTTCAACGCGATGCCAGCGGGCGTCTGCACATCGAGTCGAATTTGATGGGCGAGTCGCTGATGGACAAGCAGCTGCTGGCCAGCACCGATGCCGGTCCCGTCTACCGCCTGATGCCTGATCTGAATGTGGTCAAAATCGGCGGGCAGAGCATCATCGATCGGGGCCGGGCCGCCCTGCTGCCCATCCTGGATGAACTGGTCGAAGCGCGGCAGCAGCACAAAATCCTGATCAGCACCGGCGGCGGCACGCGCGCGCGGCATGCCTACGCCATCGCCACCGATCTGGGCATGCCCACCGGCGTATTGGCCAAACTCGGATCAAGCATCAGCGAGCAAAACGCCTTGATGATTGCGATCCTGCTCAGCCAGCGCGGCGGCATCAAGATCGGGCACGACGATCTGGTGAAGCTGCCCAACTACATGATGCCCGGCATCATTCCCGTGACGCACGCCATGCCTCCCTACGGGCTGTTCGAAGAGCCGCCGGCGCTGGGCCGCATCCCGCCGCACCGCACCGACGTTGGCGCTTTTTTGCTGGCCGAAGTGATGGGCGCCGAGCGCTGCATCTTGATCAAAGACGAGCACGGGCTGTACACTGCCGATCCCAAGAAAGATCCCGAGGCGCAGTTCATTCCTGAAATCGACGTCGACGAACTGCTGGCGCTGGATCTCGCCGACCTGGCCGTGGAACGCAGCATGCTGGAGAGTCTGAAGCATGCGCGCAGCGTACGCGAGGTTTTCATCGTCAACGGCCTGATCCCCGGCAACATTACGCGCGCGCTGGCAGGCGAACGGGTCGGGACGCGCCTGTACGCGAGGCGCGCTTAGGGCCGGGGACGTTTGCGGCGCCGTCGCAGGGAGGCGCTGCCACACGCGGGACAGCGCACCGGCTGCCCCACGCCGCTGCCGTGTTCTATCTCCCAGCGATGGCCGCACTCGCCGCACTGCCAGCAAACCGCGGCCACGCGGAAGGTGCCGCCTTCGATGTGCAGCGCCGCGCCATCCACCAGGGCTTGCACCACTTTGCGCCGCGCCTCGACGACGATGCGCTGAAACGTGGAGCGTGACACGCCCAGTTGCTCGGCCGACTCCGCTTGATAGCGGCCCTCCAGATCGGCCAGGCGCAGCGCTTCCAGTTCTTCATGCAGCAGGGTCACATGCGTCAGCCGCTGCAGTGGAACGCCCACCGGCTTGAAGATGGCAGGCTGCGGTTCGTGCCACAGCCGGCGGCGTTTACGCGGACGCGGCATGGCGCGTTCCACGCCGCTTGCCGCCGCTCGCGCGGCGCTTGCCCCCGCCGGCCTCATCCGCATAGGCGCCGCCGCCGCGCGGCAGCATCACCACTTCCGCGCCAACCGCCTGCGCGATGGCATCCAACTCCGAACGGCGCACGTGCACCTGGAAGAACTGAAGATCGCTGCCCTGCACGCCGACCACGGCCAGGCGCGGCAGGCCTTCGCCCTTGCCTACCCGCGTCCGCTCACGCACAAATATTTTCGCCATGGAAAAGCCTCCTGAAATCTATTTTGGGCATATGCCCAAAACAAGTATACCCCGCTCACGCGCGCCTGTCAATGCACCGCGTGCCAGGGCGTGCATTGCTCATTTCAGGTAGAATAGGGTTCATGCGTTTCGCACCACAACGCTCTTGCACACTGGAATCTCTGGATAGCGCCCGGCCATGATTTGCCGTCGTCTCGTCGTCAAATGCGGCACGTCCACTCTGACGGCCGGAACACCGCAGCTTAGCCCGCCCCGCCTGGTGGAAATCGCGCAGCAAGTCGCGCAGCTGCGAGCGGCCCGGCTGGAAGTGATCGTCGTCACGTCCGGCGCGATGGCAGCCGGGCGCGAGCGCTTGAATCTCAACCAGCTGCCCAAAGACCTGCCCGTCAAGCAGATGCTCTCGGCGATTGGCCAGCCGCGCCTCATGGCCCTCTACGAGCAAATCTTTGGCTTGTATGGCTTGACGATCGCGCAGGTGCTTCTGACCCGATCCGATCTCGCCGATCGCCGCCGCTACCTGAATTCGCGCAACACGCTGGCCGCTTTGCTGGAGCACGGCATTATTCCCATCGTCAACGAGAACGACACGGTGGCCACCGAAGAAATCCGCGTGGGCGATAACGACAACCTCTCGGCGCTGGTGGCGAATCTCGTCGACGCCGATCTGCTGGTGCTGTTGACCGACCAGGCCGGCCTGTACACGGCGGATCCGGAACGCGAGCCAAGCGCGCAATTGGTCACGGATGTGATCGACCCCGAAATTCCCGCGGCGCTCTGGCAAGCCGCGGGAGGATCGGCCAGCGGCCTGGGCACAGGCGGCATGATCACCAAGTTGCAGGCTGCCGATCTGGCGCGGCGATCCGGCACGGCGGTTGTCATAGCCAGCGGCAGCGAGCGAAATGTGTTGACGCGGCTGGTAGACGGTGAAAAACTGGGGACGTGGTTTCATCCCGTCACCACGTCGATGGAAAGCCGCAAGCGCTACATTCTGGCGGGCGGGCGTGCAGCCGGTTACGTCCGCATCGACGAGGGAGCGGCGCTGGCTCTGCAGCATGGCCGCAGCCTGCTGCCCGTCGGCGCAATTGCTGTGGGAGAGACCTTCGAGCGCGGGGACACGATTCAGGTGCTCAACGCGACGGGGCGTGAGGTGGCACGCGGGATAGTCAACTACCCGTCCGGCGAGCTGGCACGTCTATGCGGCCATCAATCCATCGAGATCGAGACGATTTTAGGCTACACGTATGGCGATGAAGTGATTCATCGTAACAATCTGATATTGTTGTGAGAGTAAGGAGAAGCAGCATGTCACTGATCGAAATGGGGCAACGCGCCAAAGTGGCGGCGCGGCAGTTGGCGCGAGCCACAACGGAGCAAAAGAATGCCGCGCTCGTCACGTTAGCCGATCGGTTGTGGGCGGCCCGCGCGGATGTCTTGAGCGCCAACGCGATCGACGTCGCAGCCGCGCGAGCCAACGGCCTGTCAGCCGCGATGATCGATCGGTTATTGCTGAACGAAGCGCGGCTGCAAGGCATCGCCGCCGATCAACGCAATGTCACCACGCTGCCCGATCCGGTGGGTGAGATCTTCGAGGCGACTACCCTGCCCAACGGGTTGAAGATTCACAAGCAGCGCGTGCCGCTCGGCGTGCTGGGTGTGATCTACGAGGCGCGTCCCAACGTGACGATGGACGTGGCCGGGCTGGCATTGAAAACAGGCAATGCCGTCATCCTGCGCGGCGGCAGCGAGACGCTGAACTCCAATCGCGCGCTGGTGGCCGTGATTCAACAGGCCCTCAAGGAATCCGGCCTGCCCGGTGAAGCCGTGCAGTTCATCGACGACGCCGATCGGGCGCGAGTCACCGAACTGCTGCAGCTGGACGAATACGTGGATATGATCATCCCGCGCGGCGGCGCCGGTCTGCACCGCTTCTGCCGCGAAAACAGCCGCATACCGGTGATCACTGGCGGCATCGGCATTTGCCACTTGTTTGTGGACGACTCCGCCGATCTGGATGCAGCGCTTAAGATCATTTTCAACGCGAAGGTGCAGCGCCCCACGGTGTGCAACGCGCTCGACACAGCGCTGGTGCATCGCGCCGTGGCCGCCGACTTCCTCCCGCGCATGATCGATCATCTCGGCGCAGCGGGCGTCACCTTTCGCGCCGATGCTTCGGCTCAGCCTTACCTCCCGATCGATCCGCGCGTCACACCAGCCGGCCCGCAGGACTTTGATACCGAATGGCTGTCGCTGGTGCTGGGGCTCAAAGTCGTGGACGGCCTGGACGAGGCTGTGAAGCACATCGCCGCGCACAGCACTGCGCATTCCGACGGCATTCTGACGCGCACCGACGAGCACGCGCAGCACTTCATCGCCGAGGTGGATTCAGCCGCGGTGTACGTCAATGCCAGCACGCGCTTCACCGATGGCAGTCAGTTTGGCCTGGGCGCGGAAGTGGCGATCTCGACGCAGCGCCTGCACGCCCGCGGCCCGATGGGTCTGCGCGAACTGACGACGTACAAATGGGTGGTGGTAGGGAACGGGCACGTACGGCCTTGATTGCTTCCCTTTTCAGCTCTTGCTAAACACCATGGCCGGTAGATAGACCTCAGCCTGCCCAATGACCGGTCGTCTATTACAGGCCCTCAATCCCGGTACACGTCACACTCTCCGGCGGCAAAACCTCAAAGGACTCTGTCTGGGGATTAGCTCGCCAGGCATAGCTGAGCGTGACCGGTGGTTCATAAACATCCTCGAACCACCCTACCGCCACTATCGCGGGATCAGGCACAACCGGATTTGCTGCCTCCGGGGCGGCTGCGTCCTTGATCCTGCAGGTTCCTATGATCAGTTTTTCTTGTACTTGCAGCGCCGGCAAGATTAGAACTGCCCGGAGCTCATAGTAGGGATGGCCGGTTTCATCATGACAGATACTACGCTCAAGCCAAAGCGCCTCGCCACTATCCCTGACTACTTCGCTCACGATGTAGTAGGCGCCTGACCCGTCAAGGACGGAACCGCCGGGACTCTGTAGACCGGCCGGCAAAGTGTCAAAGTGAAGGCCGATGTAGTTCTGGGGTTCGTCTGGCACGGGCAGTACGGTGTCGATGGAAAACGGAGGGCACGCCGCCCGCGCGGGTGTCGCTGTCGGCGCTGGCATTGCCGTGGCTGGCGGCGTGGGCAGGACAGGAGTTATTGTCAGCGAAGCCAGGGTAGCAGCTGGAGCTGTTGGAGCAGCGGTTTTTTCAGGTAACGAGCTGCAGGCCGCTATTGATGCTGTAAACAAGATCCAGCAGAGTAGTTTGAACGACATCTCTTTCATCTCCATTTCCATGCGAGTCGGGTAGATTATAACGCCGCCCGCTTCCGCCCCCGCTCAACGCTCTTTCCTCGTTTCACCAAACACCATGGCCTGAAGATCGGCTTCCGCCTGACCGATCTTGCTTTCATACAGCCGCAGTTGCGCCTCAAACGAGGATCGCAGATGGCTGGCCTTGTAGCCCGCCTTCATCTGCGCCAGCCAATCTTCCAGGATGGCGCGATCGGGTTCACGATAACGATTCTCGAAGCAGATCTGATCGAGCGGGAATTTGGGTGGCAGCGGCGGATACGCTCCGCGCGGATAGCCGAAGACGATGGTCATGAGCGGGTAAACTCCATCAGGCAGACACAACATCTGTTTGAGATAGCCCGCATCCAATAAGCCCGTCCGCCCCGTCTCCGACAACATAACCGACGACACGCCCAACGCTTCAGCGGCGAGGTTCATGTTCATCGCGGCCAGCGAGGCATTCACCACTGCGATGGTGTACTCGATTAGCGGCGACTGCGGAAATGCATCGAGGACCAGGCGATCGCGATAGGTATCCCCCATCACGATGATCGCGCGCTGGCCCTGAAAGGGCAACGGTCGATCGAAGGTGGCATGCCACGTCGCCGCCGTGAACACGGCAAAACTCCACGATTGCAAGTTTACGGTCGACGGCGCGAGGCGGCCTGCCTCCAGAATCGCGGCGAAGACATCGTCCGGGATTTCCCGTTGGGCAAAGCTGCGCACACTGCGCCGCTTCATGATCACGTCCAACAGCCGATGGCTAGCCAACGAGGGCGGCACTTGCGGCCGGCCACGGAGAATGCGCCAGAGGCTGCGCACAAACTGGACCGGATTGGATTTCGACTGGGTAAACGAATGGGCTTGCCGGGCGTCACTATCGGTCCCGGCTGGTGACTGAGGCGTAATCTCTGGTTGAGGCATGATCCCCTTCAGCGAGTGATATGGGCTAAACGCCGCGCGGGGATTATAGCATTGTGCGGGAATTGGTCTCTTCAACTGCGCCGCCAGCGCACGCGCTGGCTGACATGCACAAACAGGTGCTGTTAAACACTTGACGACTTCCGGATAAACGTATATAAACGAGGCATCCACGTTGACCACGCTCACCACTCTTGACAGGATGCCCGTGGACAAATCACCCCAACCCGATCGCTGGTCGCACCTGTACGGCGCACGCCGCCGGGTTATTGCCTGCGCCACCGTCATCGAGGAGATGCTGCCACTGCTCCCCGCTGAGGTTCCCTACGAAGTCCTCGATTTTGGCCTCCATCTCAGGCCGCAGGAATTGAAGCGCGTTCTGCAAGAAAAGATCGACGAGGCCAGCCAGACGACCGAGGTGATCTTGCTGGGCTACGGGCTGTGCTCATTAGCCATCGTCGGCCTGCGCGCCACTACCGCCACGATCGTCACGTCGCGCTCCGATGATTGCATCGCGATCTTTTTAGGCTCGTGCGCCGCCTATAAACAACAGGCGCGCCAAGAGCCGGGCACTTACTATTTGACCAAAGGCTGGATCGAAGTCGGCGACAGTCCGTTTTCAGAGCACGAGAAATTGGTGGAAAAATACGGCGAAGCAAAAGCCCTGCGCATGATGAAACTGACGCTGAAGAATTACACGCGCCTGGCCTTCATCAATACCGGCAACTACAATCTGGAAAGCTACCGCGACTATGCGCGCCGCAACAGCGAGAAGTTTGATCTGCGCTATGAAGAGATCGATGGCTCGCCCGCGCTGGTCAAGAAGATGATCTCTGGCCCGTGGGATGAGGAGTTTGTGGTCGTGCCGCCGGGCGAGACGATCACGTACGAGATGTTTACCCGACAGGGCGATCCACGAATGAACACGAATGATGAATGCTGAAGTGGTGGATTCGCGCGTGGACGAATGAATTCGCAGCCATGACCAAACCAAGGCGACCAGCGCTGGCCAGCAGACGAAGGTCGGCGCTGTGTAACGAGTGGCGCGGCTTTAACTACCGGGCGAGACCTGCTATCAAATTCGCGAAGATTCGTATTGATTCGTGGACAAAAACCTGTGCTGAAGGATAGACATGGGAGCCAGCACGTTCGAGATTGATTTTGAACCGATCGGCAAACGCGTCGACGTCGCGCCCGGCGCGCCGGCTATGTGGAATTGACGGTTTACCCCGGCTTTCAACGCCGTTTTGCTCTGTCGATGTTGTTTCCAACTCAATAGACCTGACAGGTTTCGGCAGTGCTACACTGGAGACAGTGCGCAGTCCGAAACCTGTCAGGTCGCCTGTCCAGGAGGCTGCATGAAAATCATCGGAGAGAAGATCAACGGAACACGCAAGGCCGTCGCAGCGGCGATTGCCAATCGGGATGCCGAGTTCATCCAGAACCTGGCGAAGAAGCAAGTGGAGGGCGGCGCGCACTGGCTGGATGTCAACGCGGGCACCCATCCCGATCGCGAAGTGGACGACCTGCTGTGGCTCATCGATCTGATTCAGAGCGTGACCGATGTGCCGGTGTCGCTCGACAGCGCCAACCCCAAGGCCCTGACGGCGGCGCTAAGCGCGGTAAAAAAGACGCCGCTGATCAACTCGATCAGCGGCGAACCCGAGCGCTTGAACAACGTCCTGCCCATCGTGGCGCAGCACGGCTGTGAAGTAATCGCGCTGGCGATGGACGACAAGGGCATCCCGAATGAAGTGGATGGACGCCTGGCCGTCGTGCGCAAGTTGTTGGAAGCCACCCGATCGGCCAACGTGCCCGACGAGAAAGTGTACGTCGATACGCTGGTGATGACGATCGCGACGAACACCGCAGCCGGCCGCGTCACGCTCGACACGATCCGCGCGGTACACGCCGAGTTCCCGCAGGCGCACATCTCGCTGGGATTGAGCAACGTCTCGTTCGGGCTGCCGGCGCGCTCCCTGGTCAACCGCACCTTCCTCACGCTGGCCATCGCCGCGGGCATGGATACCGCCATCGTCGATCCGAACGATCGGGAAATGAAGGCCGCGCTGTTCGCCACCGATTTGCTGCTCGGCAACGACAAGCACTGCCTGAATTACACGCGGGCTTTTCGCAAAGGTTTACTCGAACCGATCAAGCCATCTGCTTGAAAACAACCCACATCACAAGGAGGCCGTTATGAACCCATTAGTCGAAGCGATTACGGAGATGCGCGAACAGCGGCTCGACGTGATCGCCAACTCCGGCCTGCCCGCGGGACGCACGCTGTGGCTCTTCGACAAGACGGACATGGCGGCCGTCAAACAGAAGTTTGGCAGTTGGGCCTGCATCGGCGGCAATGTGCCCGCCTCGCTGTTCAAGGCCGGGACGCCGCAGCAGATGGACGACTACGTCAAGCAGCTGATCGACGCCTGCGCTCCGGGCGGCGGTTTCTTCCTCTCGCCGGGGGCCGTGCTCGATCACGCGGAAGCGGCCAACGTCCACGCCTACTTGAAAGCCGGCAAAGAATACGGCGTGTATCGGTAGGACAAAAATCGATCGCACGAATCACGCGAATCTTCACTCAACGCTTAACGGCCCTTCGTGTTGATTCGTGAAGATTCCTGGATCGAATCTTGGTGTTGACTAAAGAGAACCCCATGACTTCCAACGCAAAGCGTGGGCCGTGATGCTGGCCGCGTACCTGGCCAGCATAGCCATCGCCCTCAATCAATCCAAAGTGCCGCCCGTCATGCAGGTCTTGATGAGAGACTTAAACCTCGACACGGCGACGGGCGGCTGGCTGATGTCGGCCTTTGCCGTGGCGGGCATCGTGCTGGGCATTCCGGCAGCTTTGGTGCTCGCCAAATTGGGGCCCAAGATTGCCGGCTTGATCGCGATCGGCTGCACGCTGCTGGGATCAATCGTGGGGGCGCTGGCGACAGGGGCGGCCCTGTTACTCGGCGGGCGCGTGATCGAAGGCATCGGCCTGGGTCTAATCACCGTCATCGCTCCGGCTGTCATCAGCATGTGGTTTCCGCCCGAGAAACGCGGCACGCCGATGGGCATCTGGGCTTCGTGGGTGCCGGTGGGCAGCTTCATCATGTACAACCTGGCCGGGCCGCTGTTGGGATCGTTCGGCTGGCAAGGCATCTGGTGGTTCGGCGCGCTGTTCGCGCTGATCGCGTTCGTGATCTACGCCATGACGGTCAGCGCGCCCTCAACCAGCGGGGCAGCGCATGATCAGCGGCAGGCAGCACCGGGATCATTTGGCAGGCTGCTGCTGAATCCGGCCAGTTGGATTTTGGCGCTGGTATTCGGCACGTTCACCTTCGCCTTCGCCGGCTATACGACGTGGGCGCCGTCCTACTACAATCATGAGCTGGGCCTCAGTCTCGAATCGGCCAGTTTCTATGCCAGCCTGGGGAGCCTGGCCGTGATCCTCTCTACCGTCATTGCCGGCCGCGCGCTGGATCGCGTCAGGAATCGGCATTTAGTGATGACTGTGGCGCTGGCGATCTCCGGCGTTTTGTTGTTCTGGTGTTTTCAACTCAGCGTCGCTGCGATCGTGCCATACACCCTGGTGCTGAGCTTTGTTGCGGGCTTCGTGCCCACGGCAACATTCACGCTGGCTCCTGAAACGATGCCCGATCCACGCTGGGCCGGCTTAGCGCTCGGCATCGTGAGCGTGGGCCAGAACCTGGGCATGTTCTTCGGCCCGCCGATAGCAGGCGCGGCGATCGCGGGTGGAAACTGGGCAGCCGGTGTCATGCCATTGGTCGCCTCCCTCGTCATCGGAGTAGCCGCCGCCGTGTGGCTGAGTATCCGGCAGACAAGAACTCAGGCGGCAGAAATCGAAATGCCGGCAGCCTGACCTTGATCGTTGTGCGGCAGGGAGGCTTCTTCTGCGTAAACCCCGGAAGAAGCCTCTTGTTCTGCCTGCAGCCGCGGAGCGGATAGCCGTCGGGAACGGGCCTGTGCGGCCATCGTGCGCGAAGTCCGCACAGTGCTATCCGTTGAATAAGTTATCCGATTCTCCTGTGCAGTTTTGCCATGATTCTTAACGCTCAAATTGGGTATAATCTGAAACGCCTGGTGGGTGGCGGCTGGCCGCCAGGAACCATCGGGCCATAAAGCAGGGTAGAGGAGTGAAGCATCATGGAGATCGTTCTCGGCACGGCCATCGGCCTCATCATCGTAATCGCCGCAGGAGTGGTATTGTTTGAGTTCCGCGTGCACCAACCGGATGTGCTGGTGCTGCACGAAGCGAAAGGCCGCATCGCCGTGCGCAAGGGCGTGCTGTATCCGCGCCATTTCAGCCTGCCGCTCAAGCGCACCACTTGCCCCATTCAGGTGACCACCGAGGCGAGCGCCGCCGGAAACATCGGCGTGCGTGTCAAGCTGATCGGCTCGATCGCGCCCTCGGTCGATCACCTTCAGTCGCTGATTCGCGCGGGCGGTTGGAATAGCGAGGCCGTGGCGCGCGTGGCCGACGAAGTGCAGGTCCTGCTGCAAGGACTGGTCAAGGAATACACCGAGCGCATCGAGATTCACGCGATCACTTCGGCCGGGATTCTGGGTTACCTGAACGAACGGCTGGCGCTGGCCAAGGAAAAATACGGCGTCGAATTGATCACGCTGGCGGTTCAATCGCTGGAACCGATCGATCCGGAGATCACCGACGCGCTGCGCCAGCAGGAACAGGCACGGCTGATGGAACAAACCGAACGGCTCAATCAGCAAGCGCGCATCTCGGCGGCGAAGGCCAAATATCAGGCCGATGAAGAAATCGCCGCGCTGGAGCACTCGCTGGAGGTGAAGAAGGCGGAGTTGAAGAAGGAACTGCTGGCGCAGGAATCGGCGCTGGCGCAGCAGCGCCTCGAAGACGATCTGGCGCGCAATCGCCTGCGCCTCGCCTTTGAGCGCGAAGAGTTGGAAGTCCTGAAGAGCAGCCCCGAGCTGCTGATGCTGACGCCGCAGGCCGCCCGCCTGGCCGAGGCCAGCCAGAACTTGAAGAACGCGCGTACCGTTGTCTCGCTGATGCCGCAAGACGCTGGGGCTGGCTCGGAACTTTTCGGGCTGTTCCAGAACTTGCTGCAAAAAGCGTTGGAAGCCAAGAACGAGGATAGTTAGTGGCAAGGCCAAACCGCGCGAAATGACTGTCGCAAGGACCCCTTCTAACGTGACATCCTGAGCGCGATCCGCAAGCGCGCGGGTCTTCGCGGCGCAGTCTAATAGGATGCGGTGTCGTGAAGTAGTCATCACGTCTCCCGCGAGCCGCATCCTTCGACTGCGTTGCCGCACAAGCGGCGTGAACTCCGCTCAGGGTGCTTGTTTGACGCACGCTCCTGTGAACACACCCATGACACCATCACCTGATCCGCTGAGTTACTTCCGCCTGAAGCCGATCCGCAGCGCGCGCGTGTCGGAGATCAGCGAAGCGACGGCGGCCGCGCCCGTCGCCAACGAAGACCGCGTCAATTTCCACATCGGCAATCCGCTGCAAGACCCGCGCCTGTCGTCGGCGTTCCTGCGCATCGCCCTCGGCCTCGACGTGCAGCGCGGCGATCTGCGCGACGCCGATCCTGACGCACTGCTCGAAGCGTTAGGCTGGGAGAAAGCCGACAAGCCCAGGCTCGAGTTCCTCATCCGCACGATCCAGAAGAGTTCGCCCTACATGCCGCGCGGCGGATATGCGCGCAAGGCGCCCAATGCCGTGGTCAAGGCGTTCGTGACGTGGCTGGAAAATCAGCCAGAGGCGCTGCGCTACGACACCGGCGAACAGTCCGCGCGACGCGAGATTATTCTTGCTTCGGGCGGCATTCACGAAACGCTGCGCATGCTGTTGTTTGCGCTGTCGTCGTATCTGGAGATCACGCCGGCGCGCGTGCTGTGCTATCGCTACGAAGTATTGCCGGTGCTGAAAAACACGCTCCGTTCCCCGTCCTCGGGGAACGCCCTCGGGCCGGGAAAAGCGCCCGGCCCCTTCGACGACGAGGGCTACGAGCGTTTTCAAGGACAGGCGGCAGCCTATTCGGCCATCCCCGATCTGCTGTTCGAAGACCTCGCAGCCGATGAACGCGCCGCGCGCGAGCAGATCGAGCAATGCCTGATCGAGCAGCCCGACACGCCGACCTTCGTCCTCATCGGCGAGGTGTTGAGCGAAGAGACGCGCCGCCAGCTGCGCCGCCTGAGCGTCGACAAACCGCTGTTCTTCATCGAAGCGAACAACGCGCCGAATCACCTCTCGCTGGCGCGCGAGGCGAAGCTGGTCCAGCGCGTGATCCGCCTGCTCACCCCGGCGATCTTTGCGCCGCAGTGGGGCGCGCTCTCGACCGTGTTCATCGCAGGCAACGCGGATATTCTCAACGCGATCGAGAACGTGCACTTCAATCTCAAGGGCACGCCATCCGCCTCCGAAATCGAATTCCTGGGTTATCTCCTGGAACATCACCGGCCCGATCCGCAGCAGGACACATCGGTGCAGGTGCCCGCTCCGCGGGTCAAGCCTTCGTTCGAGGGGCTGGCGCTGGGCTTCACGGGTGAAAGCGCCCTGCCCCAGTTGGCCGAACGGATCGAGCACAATCTCGACCACGCGCTGAACGACCACACCCAGGCGCTGGAGCGCGCCTTATCGATCCTGGAACAGAAAGCCGCGCTCATGGCGCAGCGCGTGCAGCAGCTCCCGCTTCTGGGGAGGCGGGACGGGGTCGTCGACGAGTTCTCCGCCGTCGACGCGCGGGAACTGTTCGATCAGCTGATCGCCAATGTCGATCAGCCCGCGTGGAGTGAGAGCCTGCGCCGCAGTTTCCTCAGCGCGTTTGCGCGGCATCAACCGCAGTATCGGCCGGAGGCATGCGTGATCGCCAGCGGATCGTCGCGCACGGCGCTGGGCATTGTGGGCTTCCACTGCGGCATCACCGACGTGGTGATTCCTGATCTGAGTTGGTCTTACGAGCAGTGCTTCCCCAACGTCCACGCGGTGCCGCTGACCCCCGCGCTGGAACTCGACGCCGATGGCTTGATTGCCAGGATCGAAGAGCTCTGCCTGAGCGATCCAACGTGGCCGCAGCACGGCGCAGTGGCCTTCAGCAATCCGCACAACGCCACGGGCCGTATCTTTGCCGAAGGCGTGGTGCGCAAGTTGATCGCGTACTGCCTGCAGCGCGGCATCACCGTCGTCGACGATCTGGCGTATCAGAACGTCGCGCCGGTGGCCGGCCTGCCGGAAATCAAAACGATGCGGCAGATCGCGGCGGAGTTGGTGCGCGACGGCGTCGTCACCGACGAACAGGCCGATCGGGTGCTGACGGTTCATTCGATGTCGAAGACCGATTGCCTGGCCGGGGCGCGCCTGGCGGTGGCTGAAATCCGCGACGCGGAGTTGCGCCGGCGCTTCGAGGCAGTGAACGCGGCCATTCAGCCCAACCTCGCCGCCATCTTCATCTGCTATCTGTTCTATCGCAACACGAGCGAGGCCGCGCGCACTTACTGGCACTGGCGCAACGCGATCTTCGCCGAACGCACCAACGCGCTGCTCACGGCGGTTGGAAACCTGCCGCCGGATCGCAATCCGTTTGGGCTGACGATCATCCCGCCGGCGGGCAGCATGTATCCGCTGCTGCGCGTGACGCAGCTGCCCGCCGGGCTTTCGCTCGATTGGCTCGCGTCGTCACTGGCGCGCACCGGCATCGGCCTGCTGCCGCTGGCGACGTTTGCGCGCACCGAGAAAGGCTTTGAAACGGGACGCACGACGTTCCGCTTGACGCTGGGCGGCGTCGATGGCGCGGAAAGCCTGCTGGCCAAGACGCGCCGCCTGTTGATCGATCTGAATCGCTTGATCGCCGAAGAAGAAGCGCGCTATAACCGGCGGCCGTTGCCACTGAAGAGCCCTGGCAGATCCAATTTTGCTAGCGGCGCGGGCTCCCACGCCCGCGATTCCGGCGGCATGGGAGCCGCCGCTGCTTGGCATCTAGTCGATCGGAACAGCCGAGCGGCGCAGCTCACGCACGCGTGGGACGACATCGCGGCGAAGATCTTGCGGCTCGATGAAAACAGCCCGGCGCTGCAGCGCACCAAGGAATTAGCGCCGCTGGACAGCGCGCAGTTGCAGCGCGAGTTTGTGCAGAGTTACGTGCCGCAGCGGCTGGAAATCTTCCGCACCCGCTTGCTCGATCGCGCGCTCATCAGCGATGAATTGATGGCGCAGGCCGTGAGCGATAACGGCGAATGGCTGGCCGCACGGCTCGAGCGGGAATTCATGAAGGACTCGCTGGCGCGCCGGCAGGAACTCTTCACGCGCCGATCGTACGATCGGACGGTGCACCCGACGCAGATGTATGGCCTGCCTGCCGAGATGATCCTCGACACGATCGTGGCCGCGCTGGTCGCGCGGAAACCCGTGGAAGACGAGTGGATCGATCGAGCGGCGCAAGAACTGGCACAGGAATACCTTGGCCAGAACGTCGCCATTACCTCAGAGAACGAAGCCGACGAAATCCTGCTCGACCTCGGCACATTGATCGCGGGCGAAGACTACGCCGGGCTGTTCACGGACGCCGCGCTGAACCCGCTGTTGTCGTTCTGGAGCGACTGGGACGGCAGCAACCGCCCATCGGGTCAGGGACACCGGCTGGCCGCCGCCGTAGTGATGGAGAACGTGCGCCGCTTGAGCCGCATCCTCAACCTGCTGCGCGAGGCTGATCCGGACGTGGAGGTCGAAGCGGAACTGCTGGCGGAACTCGACGCGCTGCCCAAACGCGAACAGCGTTTCACCAAGGTGCTGAACGAGATCACGTCGCTGACGCATCAATTGGAGCAGCGCTATCGCAGCCTGCTGCCGTATTCGACTGAGACCAGCTGGGCCGTGCGCCTGCACGTGCGCCGCGATCCGGCCAAGGTGATGTGGCAGCACAACGATCGCTACGAGCGCAAGATGCTGGAACTGCGCCAGCAGCGCCGCACCATGCTGGAAGATTATTTCGCGCTGAACAAGCGGCTGCGCAAGCAGCTGCACGCGTTGATTCCGGCGATTCAAGCCAACCGCACCTCGGAGCGCCTGCTGCGCGAAGTGGTGGGCTATCGCGACATTCTGCAGCGCGCCGTGATTACGCCGCGCATCGGTCAGGGCATGATCACGGCGCGCGATCAATTCGCCATCAACACGACTGTCTTCAACCTGCACGAGGTCAACGCCATCGCCGGAAAGTACGGCAATCCGGGCCTCGCGCTGGCCATGCAGGTCAGCCTGTCCACCCAGCCCGAAGCGCTGATCTCGCTCGACCGGAAGATGCGCGTTCAACACGAGCAAACCCAGCGCGAATATCCGGGCGTCGAACTGCCGTCGATCTGGTTGATCCCGCTGTTCGAAGACCTCGAATCGATCACGAATCTTCGCCCGTATCTCGATCGGGTATGGGAGTACGCCGCGCAGAGCCGCCACACGGCGCAAGCGCCGCAAGATCGCTTCGCCGAGATCGTCACCGAAGTCTTCATCGCCGGATCCGATCTGAGCCAGCAAGTGAGCCAGGCGCGCAGCGCGTTCCTGTATCGCACCGCCAAATACGATCTGCAGGCGTGGGCGGCCGAACGGCAGGTGGCCGAAGTGGTGCGCATCAAGTTGGGCAGCGGCGAGCCGATGCAGCGGCAGGGCGGCTACTATTCGCGCGCCGCCGGTCAGCCGGCGTTCGTGCGATCGGAAGACAACCGCCGCCGCTTCGCCGCGCACCTGCCGGCTGCCGCGCGCCGCAGCACGGCGTATGCGGTCACGCCGTTGCAAGGTGTATTTCTTGGCCGCGATTTGCGCACGTTCCAGAGCAACCTCTCGGAGCAGCTGCGCTTACCTGCCCGTGCGCGATCTCGTCAGCCTGCTCTATCACGTGCGCGAGGCGCAGCAGCCAGCATCGCCGCGATCTGATCCGCGCCGCCGAGAGCATCGCCGAAAGCCGCCTCAGCGCGCAGAGCCGCAGTGTCCGCGAATTGGAGCGCTTGACGATCGGGATGCGCGAAAGCCTGTACGAGGGCTTCCTCGAAGAACTCACCGAGAACTTCCGGCACATTCTCTATGGCCGCGAAGAAGACGTGATCGGCATTCACGCCATCTCGTACTTCATCGGCCGCTCGAGTCCGCAGTGGCGCGATCGGCCCACGTCGCGGCGCACGCCCGGCACCGGCGCCGAGCGCGGCCAGCAAATCCTGGCCGACATCGCCGCGATCATCCCGCTGTCGAAGCAGGGCAGCCTGCTGCGCGCCATCGCGCACAACCAGGCGCAGACGGCGGTGCTGGGCGTCAACCAACTGACCACCGGCCTGTTCCGCGCGCTGGAGCGTTTCGCGCAAAAGTCGTTCGCCGAGGCCGAGCGCGAGCGCCTCATCGCCGAGCGCCTGCTGCCGCACCTGCCCGTGTATGAAATCCTCAACACGCTGCGGCTTTATCAGGACTGGCCCGGCGACGTGCTCAAGCGGATCGAACCTGCGTTCCCGGCGGGCAATTCGGCTTTTGTGGCGCTGCGCGAAGACAGTGACGCGCGCCAGCGCTACCTGCCGTTGTTCCAGCAGGAACTGCTGCGGCGGCACGGCGTCAACGTCAACGACTTCTTCACCGACGGCGTCTTCATCCCCGACATCCTGCCCGCGCTGCGGCCCGATCTGGCGGTGCTGCTGCAAGCCGATCTCGCCAACACCTCGATCGATCCACTGCTCGATCAGGTCGCGCAGGCGGGCCGCATCGACGACGAGTGGCGCAGGCAGGTCACCCGCTTGCTCCAGCAGCCCCGCCAGATCCAGCAGTGGCGATCGATCATCTGGGACGTGATGGGCGACTCGCTTTATCAGCGCGTGCAGAGCTTCACCGAGCTCGCCACGGCGCTGTATGCGTTCTCGGCCAACCGGCCGGTGGCGGCGCCTGCGGCGGCGGCCATGCGCGAGGCGAAACTCTCGCCCGCGCTGTCGGGCTTCTTCCGCACCGCGCGCGCCGACGACGAGATGCGCAGCTTCCTGCTGGGCGCGCTGGAATATTTGGGCTCGTTCGCCGAGGGCAACATCGAAGTGCCGGTCGCCATCATCCGCGCCATGAACGATGTGGAGCGCCTCGCGCAGATCGAGGAGAGCGCCTTGCCCCCGGAGAAGCAGGATGTGCTAAGGCATTGTTTGTTGCAGATCGCGAGGTTGGCGGGAGAGAATGGATAAGCCCCTCATCCCCAACCCTTCTCCCCTTGGGAGAAGGGAGAGAGCGCTTCCCCTCTCCCGTTGGGAGAGGGGTTAGGGGTGAGGGCTGGAGCCGACCATGAAAGCAAAGCCAAACTTAGCCACATCTTACTACCCTCATCCACGCACTTCGCCTAAACTGCTGCAAGCCGCGCGCGAACTGCGCCAGCCGCAGACACCCGCCGAGCAAAAACTCTGGTCACGCTTGCGCAATCGCCAACTCAATGGTCTCAAGATCCGTCGCCAGCATCCGATCGACAGATTTATCATTGACTTCTATTGTGACGAAGCCAAACTGTGCATCGAGATTGATGGCGATTCCCACGCCGAGCAGATCGAATACGATCAAGCCCGCACCGCGTATCTGAACGAACTGGGCTACACGGTCATTCGATTTACCAACCGTGAGGTCTTCAATCAATGCGAGTCCGTGCTGCAACAAATCGCCGAGGAATGCCAGCGGATTATTGAGGATGCAGCGGTTTGACTTTGAGGATGAAACGGCATGACCCAGACCGCGACTTTGCATTCGCAGTATAATTGGTTCATCAGCCTTGTCTGGAGTTCGCCATGAGCGTTGTGGCTGTTCCCAATATCAACCAGCGCCGCCGTATTCCGCGCCGCGCCATTCAGTCCGTCGTTGAGCAGATCGCCGCGCAGTATGCGCCGGACAAGATCATCTTGTTCGGTTCATATGCTTATGGCAGGCCGCGCCCGGAAAGTGATGTAGACCTGCTGGTGGTAATGAATACTACTCGCAAAGAAACCGAGCAGGCCATTCACATTTGCCAGTCCATTTCGTATCATTTTGGATTGGATTTGATTGTGCGAACGCCGGCCACGCTCAGCCGGCGGCTGGCGCTGGGTGATCTGTTTCTGCAAGAAGTGATCAGCAAGGGCAAGGTACTCTATGAACGAGCTGACCGCTGAATGGATCGCCAAAGCTGAGGGCGACTACGCCACGGCGGGGCGCGAATTGCGTGCGCGCCGTCACCCCAACTACGACGCGGTTTGCTTTCACGCCCAACAAGCCGTCGAAAAATACCTCAAAGCCTTCTTGCAGGAAGAGGGCGCAGATTTCCCCAAAACACACAACCTGATCGAACTATTGCAACTCGTCGTACCGCTTGACGCCAGTTTTGAATTGCAGCGCGACTTGCTGATCCGCCTTGAACGCTACGCCGTGCGCTACCGTTATCCGGGCGAATCCGCCGATCAGGATGAAGCACGCTCGGCCTTCAATGCGGCGCGAGCGGTGCGAAGATTCATCCGCCAGCGCTTGGCACCAAAAGAATGAAATCACGCCCGCCGTCGCCATCATCCGCGCCATGAACGACGTGGGGAACGCCTCGCGTAGATCGAGGAGAGCGGCCTGCTGCCGGAGAGGCAGGATGTGCTGCGACACTTCGTGTTGCAGATTGTGAGGTTGGCGGGGAGAATGAATGAAATGACTTTGGTATCGGCATCAGGAGCTCGGCCATGAACAAAGACGATCGAAAGGCGGTCTCGGCGCGCAATCCCATCGCGGCTGCCATTTTCTTCTTCATCGTGATCCTGCTGCTGCCGGTCTTCCTGCTCGGCTACGTGATCTGGATCGGTGCCCTGTTCGCCCGTCGCAAGTCGAGCGCATCGGCGACAGCGCAGGCGCCGCTGTTTGCGCGCTGGCTTGAGCATCATCTGGGCAGCCGGCCCGATGAAGGGGCGAGCCGGCTGCTCCCGGTCGCCCCTGGTGTGCCCCCTCTGGGATGACGTCTGGTGGGAAGCCCGCTACTGTTGGCGCATCGTATCATGCGGCTATGTGCCGAAATCTTTTCGATACCCCTTCGAAGGGGAGATTACGCTGCAGAATCAGGGCAGTGCCCGGCAGACATTCTACGATCGCCTGCTCCAACAGGTCATTCCCGAAATGGCGCAGTTCGTCATCCTCGGCGCAGGCTATGATACACGGGCCTTGAACCTTCCGAAAGACGCGCCGGTCCAATCGTTTGAGATTGATACCCCGGCGACCATCGCGGGAAAACGCGAGATGCTAGCGAAGGCCGGCATTGACACGACCGGGGTCGTCTTAGTCGCCGCCGACTTCGAGACGGAGGACTGGCTCACCAAGTTGATCGAAGCCGGTTTCGATCCCGGCAAGTCCACTCTCTTCATCTGGGAGGGCGTGACGATGTACCTGGATCGGGCAACCGTCGAGGATACCCTGCGTAAGATTGCCGGCACGGCGAAAGGCAGCCTCGTCGCGTTCGATTACTTCACGAGCGAGGTTCTCGAGTCGAAGGCGCTGAGTATGCGCGCGATCAGGGCTTCACTCAGCGCCGGTGGCGAGCCGCTGAAATTCGGAGTCGATAGCACGCCGCCGTCGCGCGAGCGCCTCGCCGAGTTGCTCCGGTCTTGCGGGCTCTCACTCGGCGAGCAGCGCACGCTGGGGCAAGAGACGGCCGGGAAGCGCGCCTGGGGCGGCTTCGCCACGGCGATCGTGAAGTAAGTGGTGACTGCCGAGTGGCTCCAGATCGAGGAGACAGGCCGAGAGCAACATCGAAGTGCCCGTCGCCATCATCCGCGCCATGAACGACGTGGGGAACGCCTCGCGCAGATCGAGGAGAGCGCCCTGCCCGCGGAGAAGCAGGATGTGCTGCGGCATTGTTTGTTGCAGATCGCGCGGTTGGCTGGGGAGAACGGATGACCTCACGCCACGTCTGCGCCGCGTCATACCGCACCTGCGGTGACCGCAGGTTTCCCGCGTGCTTTCGGCGGGGATCCAGAGGTCTCAATGGAATAATTCGCCAATCGTCAACATGGATGCCCGACAACAGCACTCGGGCATGACTTGGCAGGGACGATTCCCACGCCGAGCAGATCGAATACGATCAAGCCCGCGCGGCGCACCTCAACGAACTGGGTTACACGGTCATTCGATTTACCAACCGCGAAGTCTTCAACCAATGCGAGGTGGTGGTGCACCACATCGTCGAGGAATGCGAACGGATTGTTGAGGGCACTGTCGCGCCCTCAGACACACTATGAACACAGTTTGACTTCGTAGACGGGATAGGGATAAAATCAGTCGTAATCTTGCAGATGCAGGCTTTCGCCGGACTTTAAAGCCCACAAACGGGAGGTCTTTTATGCCCGAAATGGCTACTTGGGAAGTAACCCTTTTCGTAACCGGACCAATAACGGTCATTCAGCCTATTAGATTAATTGAGGCCAAAGGAGATCGATACACCAACCCTTTTTATAGTGACATCCGCATTAAGAGAAAGGCTTCAGGCGTTGTAGCGACTGTCACAGCCCACGCATCAACTAACACTTTGGCGCACAAAGCCGCTTTGCTGTTTTTCGGCCAAATGCTTGACGCACTTACATTGCTCATCAATCAGCCAATGCACTTGAGCTTCTATGATAGACGCTCGAACGATGATGAGACTTTCACGACTAAACGAAGAGTTGAACGTAACGAATGGAGTCGATCTTTTCAAGAGGCACGCATTCTTGGGTTCAGCGAGCAAGCCATTCTGCGCGCGTTAGGATGGTACAGAAAAGGGTTGTACACAGAGGATCCTTTTGATAAATTCTTGGCGTTTTGGAATTCAATAGAAATCGTAGCAGGTAAATATCACCCACCCATTCCCGAAGGGAGACCAACTGGTTCAAAGAGCCAAATCTGGGAATGCTTTAAGGCAATTTGGGGTGAGTGTGAAGGCTGGCCGACCATTTCGGGGGATACAGATTGGATAGATGACAATTACGAGATTCGTTTGCAGATTGCACATGGAACCGTACCTGTCGTGGTTCATGAAGTGGAGATCATCATCAACAAATTAGATACCCTTGAAAAGGTTGCGTATCAATTCCTGAGCAACTGGCGAAATACACAGTTGATCCTCAATTGCCGCCTCACGTTGAATTGGAATTGAGGAGCTATTTGGAAACCAATAGAACCGCCCATTCTGTTGCCGCTGGTGTGTCTGAAAGGCAGGCAGAGATGCGATGTCAACGGATTCCTGCGGAGCAGCGCCTAGGGATTGACTCTATCCACAAAGGCAACCTTGCATGAAAGTAAGAATAAATCGAATAAGCACCATTAACGAGTTATTAAGCCGTCCTGAACATTCTTCCATTTCGGCTCTTAGGCAAGCCGTCGCACATCGGTGGCCAGATTTACCTGCGGAAATGCTGGAAGGGGTTACTACAACTGGAGAAAATGGTCAGGTGCTTGATTGTGCAGACTTAAGCGCCGATTCGAAGTGGTTTATAACTCTTACTACATTCATGCGATTGTTAACAATATAGCCTATGATGTTGGGCGGGTAGATCCGACGCTTCCCAAATCGAGGTCATCGCACAACAATTGATGTCAGAAGCGCTAAATCTAAGCAAAATGTCAGAAGATAAACCGACACGAATTCCTCGTTTCTGGTCTAATGCATGCGACTGGGTATTTAAGGGAATAGTTTATCGCTCGAGTTTGCTAATGACCAGATGCCATATTCTGATGAAGAAATCCAATTATTGATTCTCGAATACTACGATCGTGAAAGAAAGAAGTTTGAACAGTTAAAGCGGCTATATACTTCGAATGAGACAGAACGTGAAGCGGGTCATCGGGAAAGGATTCCCGAGCATGTCCGTATTGCCGTGTGGCGTCGAGATGGCGGAAAGTGCGCCCGCTGCGGCAGTCGTGAAAAATTGGAATACGATCATATTGTCCCTGTATCAAAGGGCGGCAGCAACACGGCACGAAATATTGAATTGCTATGTGAATCTTGCAATCGAAAGAAGAGTAACAATATTGGATGATGTTTTCGTCGGTCACCCTACCGCTGCCGCCGCGGCTGAGAGGCGGATGGGGAAGCGGTGGCAACGAATAGGCAGCGAATCAACGGATGCGCACGCTCGGCCTCATCAAGGGAATACCAAAATGATCCTCGAAGTGGCGATCATCAACATCCGCCCGGGCGAAAGCGCGGATTTCGAGCGCGCCTTTGCCGAGGCGCAGGCCATCATCGCGTCGATGCCGGGCTACGTCTCACATCAACTGCTGCGCTGTCTCGAAACGCCTGACCAATACATCTTCTTGGTTCACTGGCAAACGCTCGCAGATCACACGCAGGGCTTTCGGCAATCGCCGCCATATCAGGAATGGAAACGGCTGCTGCATCATTTCTATGAGCCGTTTCCTACGGTGGAGCACTACGAATCGGTGTTCAGCCACGCAGCCTGACCCACCGTTGCCGCCGTGGCTGAAGGATGGATGCGCACGTAAGGGCGAGGCATTCGCGATTCTTGGGGGCCGATAAGTTAGTCGCCTACCTGCTCCTGGGCATTGGGGGCATTCTCGCCGTGGTTGACATGTTTAGACGAGCAAAGAACAAGTGATTCGGCAGCGGGCGGCCATTTGAGACACGCTTTATCTACGCTCCAGGAGAGGGTTGTGACCACTTATCGAGAAATGGCTTCGGCCGAGTTGCCGGGTCGAGCGGCGGAGATCGACGTTCCGAACACGGCGCCGTCGTGTACACCTGGATCGATGGCGAATTGACAGCCGTGCCCGAAGCCTGGGATCGACCGCGCTGGACGGCGGAAACCTGGCAACAATAAAAGTGGTCCACGGTTTTGAGTCTGGCCGGCGTCAGGGTGTGGGGCGCTTTCGATAAAGAGCTACTGGTGGGACTGGTTGTCTACAGCCCCCGCTTGACTACCGGGATGGCTCAATTAGCCGCTTTGTTTGTGAGCAAAGATCACCGGCGTCAAGGGATCGCTGCGCGGCTTACGAGCGAAGCCGGCAGCCAGGCCAAACGGGATGGTCACGCCAGACTCTATGTTTCCGCGACACCGTCGGAATCGGCGGTGAACTTTTATCAGAGGCAGGGGTTCGTCCCGACGCAAGACACGAATGCAGAGTTGTACGAATTGGAGCCGGAAGATATCCATATGGTGAAAGAACTATGAGTCAGGGGACCGCCCAACCCGGCGTGCCGCCGCGGATGAGGGCGTCATTGGATGCTGAAGTGGACATATGCGACGCAATACCCCCGTAACTAGATGCGCGCTCGACGGACTATGTAGTGGGTGAACCGCGGGTGGACTCTGCGGGGCCGTTGGGCGGGCTTCACCACGCAGGAGGGTTTCATGCCACACCAAATCAAACCCATGGATTCCAATGATAACGCCGAAACCAGAGACTCCGCCTGGAAGGGTCTCTACAAAGTCGGCGGCGCGGCGGCCCTGATCGTAGCCGTGTTACTTCCGATCGAGATTATCGTCTTCACCGCCTATCCGTTACCTGGCACAGTAATCGGCTATTTCACGCTGTTTTCAAGCGATCGGCTCATTGGACTCCTCGACTTTTATCTCCTGGAAATTTCTACTTACGCTCTTTTTGTCCCGATGTTTCTCGCCCTCTACGTTGCGCTCAGAAGAGCCAGTGAAAGCCGTATGGCAATCGCTTTGACCTTTGCCCTCCTGGGGATGGGGATCTTCTTCGCAACGAACAATCCCTTCTCCATGCTTTCCCTCAGCGACCAGTACGCTGCTGCGGCGACAGAGGCGCAGAGATCAACAGTCTTGGCGGCAGGGCAGGCAATACTTGCCAATACGAACCAACGCGCCGTTGGTGGTTTCAACATGGGCTTTTTCCTGGTGTCCGTTGCGGGCCTGATAGTTTCATTGGTCATGCTCCGGAGCAATTCCTTCAGCAGGGTAACCGCCTATGTTGGGATCTGGCATATGCACTGTCATTGGCCGATTATCTCAGAGAGGCTCTGACGCCATCGGCAATCGATCGCCCTTCTCGTGATCCTTCCGAATGTCCTGTTCCTGATGATATGGTTCGTCTTAGTCGGGCGAAGGCTCTACCAGCTGGGGCGTCTCGAAAAGAAGACGCTTCCCAAACAATCGTAATCAGAAGCGTTCGAGTGGATATCGCGCTGAAAGGAGACAACCATGTCATCTTTGGTTCTGGTAGGATATGCAACACGTTACGGCTCAACGCAGGAAGTTGCCGAGGCAGTCGCGGCGACGCTGCGCGAATGTGGGCTTGAAGTAGATATTCAGCCCATGCGGAAAGTGCGTACACTTGCAGGGTACGAGCGCGGTCGTGCTGGGGGCGCCGCTCTTCATGTTCCGTTGGCACAAGGACGCGCTCCGTTTCCTGTCGCGGCACCGTGAAGCCCTCATGGAACGACCAGTGGCAGTTTTCGCGCTCGGCCCAACTCATGATCCATACGACGAGAAGGAGTGGCAGGATTCGCGCGCTCAACTCGATAAAGAGCTGGCAAAGTTCCCCTGGTTTACACCGGTCGCCATTGAAATGTTTGGCGGCAAGTACGACCCGGCGAAGCTACGCTTCCCGATCAATTTGCTTGCCGGTAAGGAGCCGGCCAGCGACCTGCGGGACTGGACGGCGATCCGCGCCTGGGCGAGCAACCTGGCCATGAAGTTTCAAATATAGGCTAAACTATGCAGCAGGTTTTCATTCGCGAATGTACGCGCCAGGATCCTGACAGCATTTTCCAACTCGACCACCTGTGGGACGAAGAAGAAGGTGTTGCCTACGTCTTTACCTATGGCAACCGAGAAGAGTTCATCGCAGATTTTGAACGCTTCCAGAAATATTCCTCGTGGCCGAGAGTGACGGTCAGATCGTCGGCTATATCAACGGGTCTGTTCGGGTCAACACCGAAGGTGGAAGTCCTTCCGAAGCAGGAGACGTATTTGGAAATAGAGAACATCTATTGGCGTTTTACCGTCGGCGGCTGAGGTGTTTCGGCCACTGGAGCACACACCTGCTCCGCAAAAATGTCTTTGATCAGGGTGAGAGTTATGCTATGATCGACACCTCAACTGCCAGATGGAGTCACCATCAAAGGGAGGCCGGCCATGGAATTTGAGACACTCTATCAAGAACTCATGCACAGCACGGCGATGATCCGCGCGCTGGTCGCAGGGCTGACAACGGGCGAAGCGCGCCTCAAGCCCAACCCCGAGTCGTGGTCAGTCCTCGAAGTGATGGGCCACCTGGTCGACATCGAGTGTGAGGACTTCCGCCCTCGGCTGGACGCCATCCTGCACTGCCCCGCCGAGGAATGGACGCCCATCGATCCCGGCAGCTGGATCAGCGCGCGCGGCACCAATCAGCGCGATCTGGCCGAGACGCTGGCCGGTTTCCTGGCCGAGCGTGAGAAGTCGCTGGCCTGGCTCAAGGGTCTATCGACGTCAGATTGGGAAGCCGAGCATGTCGATCAGTTCGGTTCGATGAAGGCCGGCGAGATGTTCGCGTCGTGGGTCGCCCACGATAACCTGCATCTCCGTCAACTGGTGGAGCTCCGGCGCGTCAGAATCGTCAGCCTGGCCGCGCCGTTTGATGTCGGCTATGCCGGTGAGTGGTGAACGGTCGAAACTCCCGACCTTCCGAGCAGCATTGAGGTAGTGACGGTGTGAGCCTATTTGAAGTCAGGCTTCACACGGCACCCATACACGCGTGGTCGTCCCGGCTCTACGAGACCGAATCCGACCTGCAGCAGATGTACAATCTGCTGATGGAGGCGCGGGCGCGCACCGGCGACTGGCGCTATGCGCACGTCGGCGAATTGGCGTTCAACTTCTTCATGGTGGCCTGCCACTTGAAGCCGCAAGAACACATTCGCCTCTGGCACACCGCCGAGGGCAGGCTGGCCGGCTACGCCATCTTGGGCGAAGATCCGGCTTTCGACTGCCAGGTGCTGCCGGAGTATGAATGGTCTGGCATCGAGGCCGAGGCATTGGACTGGGCGGAAGCGCTGCTGGTCGAACTCCGCAGGCGCGACGCGCCACGCTGGGGCGGCAATTTGGTGTCCGGCGCCCGGCAGGATAATGCACAGCGCATAGCCTTTCTGGAGCAGCGCGGGTTTCGGTACTGCGGCGACTTCGCCGAGGTGAATATGCTGCGCGCGTTGGACGAGCCGATCCCCGAGCCGGTGCTGCCGGCCGGCTGCCAGGTCCGCGCCGTGGCTGAGACAGGCGAAACAGCAAAGCGGGCTGCCGCCCAGCGCGAGGTATGGCAGCCGTGGACTGTGGGCAACGTCAGCGACGACGATTACGCTCGTTTCATGCGGCTGCCCGGCTACCGGCGCGATCTCGATATCGTGGCCGTCACGGCGGAGGGCGTCATCGCCGCGTACGTCAACGGCTGGCTTGACCCCGTCAACCGGATCGGCGACTTTGGCCCGGTCGGCGCGCTGCCCGCCTACCGCCGGCAGGGTTTGACGCGCGCCGCGCTGCTCGAAGGGCTGCGCCGGATGAAGGCGCTCGGGATGCAGCGCGTGTGCATCTCGACCGGCGTATCGAATACGCCTGCGCGGCGGCTTTACGAATCGGTTGGCTTCACGATCGTGAACAGGTACCTCGACTACGTGAAAGCGGGAGGCGCGGGTACTGGCTAAAGTGTCCAAAGGGAAACCATGGTAAATACGATGGCGCGCCACTCAGAAACGACGATAATATCGCAGACGGACCGGGGTTGAACACGCCGGCAGCCCGACCGCTTCGAAGTGACCTATGGCGAATGAAGCCTATAGATGGCTCGGACTCAACCTGATCGACAGTCTAAAGTGAGGGATGCTGGAGCCAATCTCCACCTACAGCCCCGGTCAATTCGCGAGTGGCTGCGCGGAGTGAGCCGCTCACCGCTGGGTTTCGGACAGAGCATTCCACGCTTTGCGAAGTCGGCTGACACACGTTGCTCTGCTGGATTGGCAAACTCCAGGCAGAAAATATTGTCGCAGACGACGATGTTGAGCAATCCGGCTGCCCGAGCAGCTTGTAAGCGAACATGGCGCATGAGGCTTACAGAATTGCTGGACCAGACACGACCTTATGGTTAACGCGGAAGAAACCATCAGCATCTACCGCCGCCTGGCGGCCGGCGATATTCAAGTCTGGCTGACCGGCGGATGGGGCATCGATGCGCTGCTGGGAGAGCAGACGCGTCCTCATAAGGACCTTGACCTCATCCTGCGGCTGGATGACGTCGCTTCAATGCGCGAAGTCCTGGGCCGCGCCGGTTACGGGCTGAAAGAGCTCTGGTCCGAGAATCGCTGGGGGGTGGATTCGCAGGGGGCCGAGATACCGACGGCTTTCGTGCTGCAGGACGCGGCGGGGCGCGAGATTGATGCACACGCGCTGCGGCTTGACGAGCAGGGGAATGGGATACCGGCCTGGGTGAACGACGAGGGACTTCTCTTCAGGAAGGAAGACCTTGCCGGGGAGGGCCTGATTGCCGGGGTTGCTGTCCGCTGCCTATCCCCCGCGATGCAGATGGCGTGTCACACGGGCTATTTCTGCCGGCCGCGCAGCTGCGCGATCTGGCCCTGCTTCACGACCGGTTCGGTGTCGAGGTTGAGGGGAGGACAGACTAAGGCCGGAGCGTAAATACGGCCGGTTCCACGACATCTTCTATCCCGATGGGACACCCTATCGGCCAGGGCTTTCACAAAGTCCGTTGACGCCGAATGAGTTTTATGGCGCTGGATGCTCATGCCGCCGTCCTCGCAGATGCCGGGCGCTTTCCCCGGCCCGGCGGCGGATCGGCCAGGAAACAGCGCCGAGGACGGCGCTCGCCCAGCGCGTCGCCGGCGTACAGCGCCGGGTACGACGTGAGCGACTTTGTGAGAGCCGTGCCCTATCGGCAGGACGAGATTGACGCGATTGGGGAGGCGTGCGCAGCGCGCGCGTGAGGGAGAATGGCAGACGGCATGCTTGAAATCATTGATCTGAGCCAGGAAATCTTCTCCGGGATGCCGGTGTTTCCCGGCCTGCCGGAAGTGAACATCACGCTGCACGCCTCGCATGAACAGTGGGAGGGCATCACCCATAGCGACGTCGTGTCGCCGGCCGTGAACCGGCTGGAATTGGGCGAACATACCGGCACGCACGTCGATGCCATCAACCATATGGCGCGCCAGTACCGGGGACAGTCGATCGACACGATGCCGCTCACGATGTTCTATACCGAGGGGATCTGTTTAGACCTGTCGCATAAAGGTCTGCGGGAGTTGATTCAGCCGGCCGATTTAGAACGCGCCCTCGCCGGGGCGGGTCTTGAAATCATGCCAGGCGACACGGTTCTACTGTATACGGATCATTATCGGCGCGCCTTTGGCACGGACGCCTGGCAGCATGGGCCCGGGATCAGCAGTGACGCGGCACGCTGGCTTGGCCAGCGCAAGGTCGCGGCTTTCGGCGTCGAAACGCCGGCGCCGGGCGTGCGCCACGTTTCGAATAAGGAAGTGCATCATATTTGCGGGGAGTTGGGCTTTACGCATTACGAGAACCTGATCAATCTGCATCAGCTCAGCGGCCGGGGGCGCTTTCGCTTCATCGGCCTGCCGCTTAAAATACGGGGAGGAACCGGCTCGCCGGTGCGGGCCATTGCTGTTTTCAACGGGTGAAATAAGAGTTCGCCATGGTGAACCAATATCTCGACGGCGTGAAATATGATGGATAAACAAGAACTGCTGACGCTCTATGACACTGAACTGCGCATCAAGATCGAATACCCGCGCGTTCGGAAAGAAACGTTTCCGCATCTCGTGCGCTTCATCAAGCCGGCGCCCGGCATGAACACCATTTCGTACAGCGGCCTGGACGAGGACGAGCTCGACGCGGTCATTCAAGAGCAGATCGCCACCTTTGCGCCGCTGAGTCAGCCGTTCTCGTGGCACGTGTGCGACCACGACTCGCCGCCCCGCCTGATGGAGCGTCTGCTGGCCCACGGCTTTGCGCCCGACGATGATCCGGATGCCGTCATGGTGCTGGACGTGCCGGACGCCTTGCCCGCCCTCCTCGCGCCGGTGACGCTGGATGTCAGGCGCGTCACGCAGCGCGATCAATTGGATGAGGTCGTTCAGATTGAATCTCAGATCTGGGGCGGCGATTTCGGCTGGCTCAAGCAGCGGCTGGGCGAACATCTGGAAATCCCTGACTATCTGAGCGTCTACGTGGCTTACGTGGACGGGCAGCCGGCTTGTTCCGGCTGGGTGTATTTTCACCCGCGCAGCCAGTTTGCGGGCTTGTTTGGCGGGGCAACCCTGCCGGCCTTTCGCCAGCGCGGACTGTACACGGCCATTCTCGCCGTTCGGGTGCAGGAGGCCATTCGGCGCGGCTATCGCTTTCTGGCCACCGGGGCCAGTCCCATGAGCCAGCCGATTCTGGCGCACAACGGCTTTCGCCTGCTGACCCATTTGTATGCCTGCGAATGGCAGGGACCCGCCGGGCAATAGCGGTTTATCATGGGGATGCCGCAACTGTGAGGATTGGCAAATGACAACCATACCCGATGAAGCAACGCACCTCGACACCCAGATACGGTATCTCGAACAGGCGAATCCTCTCCGCGAGCCGACCTTGCGCTCAGTCATCACGGCTCTGCAGCTGGCGCCGGGAAGCCATGGCCTCGACCTTGGATGCGGGATCGGCCTCCAGACTCCGCTGCTGGCTGAAGCGATCGGGCCGCAGGGCCGCGTCACCGGCCTGGACCTTTCCGCAGGACTGCTCGCTTACGCCCGAAATCGGATCAAGTCCCTGCCAGTCGCCGATCAGATCACCTTCAAGGAAGGCGACATGCTGAATCTGCCATTCCCGGATGATACCTTCGATTGGGTGTGGAGCGCCGACTGTGCAGGCTATCCGGCGGGCGATCTCCTGCCGGTGCTGAAGGAGATCACGCGCGTGGTGCGACCGGGAGGCACCGTCGCTATTTTGGCCTGGACCTCCCAGCAACTGCTTCCCGGCTATGCCATCCTGGAGGCTCGGCTTAATGCCACCTGCTCGGCCTACGCCCCTTACCTCCAGGACAAAAGCCCGGCGTCACACTTTCAGCGCGCGCTCCGCTGGTTCGCGGAGGCAGGCATCACGGACGCCGCCGCGCGCACATTTGTAGGGAACGTCCAGGCGCCGCTCAGCACCGCGTACCGCATGGCGCTGACGTCGCTGTTCGAGATGCTGTGGGCCGAGGCACAGCCTGCGACGGAAGCGGACCGGATCGAATACCTGCGGTTGTGCCGCGCGGAGTCGCCGGATTTCATTCTCAACCTGCCTGAATACTACGCGTTCTTCACCTACACCATGTTCGCGGGTCGCGTCTCGAAGTGAACGGGGATCATTCCGCAGTTCAACGCTGCCGCCGGGCCTGATGCCGAGATCACTGGAGCGAACGCAAAGGCCCTTCAGGCGCACTCGCCCGAAGGGCCTAAGTTCTTCAAAATTGGCGCAGCGAAAGAGCCGTGCCGGAACTTGCCTCTGCGTCAGAAGAAACTACTCCACCGTCACACTCTTTGCCAGGTTTCTCGGCTGATCGACATCGCAGCCGCGCCGCACGGCGATGTAGTACGCCAGCATCTGCAGCGGGACCGACAACACCACCGGCAGCAGCAGCGGCGGAACCGGCGGGACGTAGATCACGTGATCGGCCTTGCGCTTGATCGCGAGATCGCCCTCGGTCGCCACGGCGATCACGATCGCGTTGCGCGCCTTGGCCTGCTCGATCTGGCTGATCATCTTGTCGTACACGGCGTCCCTCGGCGCGAGGCAGACCACCGGCATGTTCTCGTCGATCAGCGCGATGGGGCCGTGCTTCATCTCGCCGGCCGCGTAACCCTCCGCGTGGATGTACGAAATCTCCTTCAATTTCAACGCGCCTTCCAGCGCGATCGGGTAGTTGATGCCGCGCCCCAGGAACAGGAAATCCGTGTAGTGATGGAATTCATTGGCCAGCTGCTCGATCTGGGAAGCCTGATCGAACATGTGCCCGATCAGGTCCGGCAGCCGCGCCAGATCGTCCACCAGGTGCCGCACGTGCGCCGGGCCGAGCACGCCGCGCAGTTGCGCCAGATACAGGCCCAGCATGTACAGGTCCACCTGCGAACCCGTAAACGTCTTGGTGGAGGCCACGCCGACTTCCGGCCCGGCGTGAATCAGCAGCGCGCCGTCGCTCATCCGGTGCGCCTGCGAACCGATCACGTTGGTGATCGTCCACAGCGGGCAGCCCGCCGTGTCAGCCAGTTCCATCGCGGCCAGCGTATCCACCGTCTCGCCGCTTTGCGTGATCGTCAGCAGCGCCACGCTCGGATCGATTACCGGGTTGCGATAGCGGAACTCTGACGCGATGTCCACCTCCGCCGGAATCCGCGCCAACTGCTCGATCATATACCGGCCCACCAGCCCGGCATGATAGGACGTGCCGCAGGCCGCAATCACGATGCGATTGAGTGCTTTGGCCGACTGCGCGGTCAGATTCATCTCCGGCAGCTCGATCTCGCCTCGATCGAAGTTGGCGCGGCCGCGAATCGTATCCGTCAGCGAGCGCGCCTGCTCGAAGATCTCCTTCTGCATGAAGTGGCGGAACTCGCCCTTGGCCGCCGAAGCCGGATCGTACGGGATGCTGTGCACGGGCACTTCCAGGCGATCGCCGTCCAGCGACCACACCTGAAAGCCGTCCTTCAACACGATCGCCATCTGCCGCGATTCGAGAAACACCACGCTGCGCGTGTAATCCAGAATCGCAGGCGTGTCCGACGCCAGAAACATCTCGCCCTCGCCCAGGCCGATCGTCACGCCGCCGGCGTTGCCGATGCGGGCCGCGATCAGCCGATCGGGCTGGCAGCGGTTCATCAGCACCACCGCCTGTGATCCCTGCAAGCGGTTCAGGGTCTGGCGCGCGGCTTCTTCAAAGCTGAATCCATCGCGCACGTACTGCTCCACCAGGTGCACGATCGTTTCCGTGTCTGTCTCGCTGCGGAAAGTGTGGCCCTGCGCTTGCAGCTCGGTGCGCAGTTCGAGGAAGTTTTCGACGATGCCGTTGTGGATCACTACGAGGTCGCCCGTGCAATCGAGATGCGGGTGGGCGTTCGTCTGATTCGCTTGGCCGTGCGTGGCCCAGCGGGTATGGCCTATGCCGATCGGGCCGGTGAGTGGCTGTGTATAGAGCAGATCGCGCAGCCCATCCAGCTTACCCGCCTCGCGCCGCACTTCGATGTGATCGTCCTGGATCACCGCAATTCCAGCGGAGTCGTAGCCGCGATACTCCAGCCGTTTCAAACCATCATAGACCACCGGCGTCGCATTGCGCGCGCCGACGTAACCAACAATGCCGCACATGGGAACCCTCCTAATGGGGATTGAAGTTGAGTCAATCAGTTGATCGGTTAATCAGTGATCAGGCGCTGCGCCCGATGAACTGATCAACGGATCCCTGATCAACTGGTTTCGCCACCACGCCGCGTTTTGTGCGCGAATTGCTGCACGCCTTTGTCGCGGCGCTGTTCACTTTAGGAGGGAAAAGATAAGGGTGTGGCCACCCTGACGGCATCCGCTGATTCCTCGATTTTCCTCCGCGTGTCTGCGGAGTTAGCGCTGCCCCTCGGCAGGAACCGTCACCTCGTTAACTCGCTTGCGCGAGCCCATGCGCTGTCTTTCCCTGACGTCTGTTCGCTGCACCTCCTGTCGCATAAGTTCGGGGGCCGGCTTGCATCCGATTGCCTCTCGCCGCCCGACGTAATTATTTTAGCAGATTCCGGTTTGCACCCCATTGAAAGCCCGAGGGGAAACCCGGATGAGCAAGTTAGGATTGTGTCAAAGCCGCCTTACAGGTACTTTTCCACCGACCAGCCGCCCGCCTTCATCACCTCCAGCGGGATGTGCTCGTCGGCCGGCTGAATGAGCAGCGGATGGCGTCCGGTCAAAGCGTCGAGCACATCGCCCAGCCCATCGGCCAGCGCCACCGGCCGATCGAGCAGCTGCGCGATCCGCAGCGGCGACACGTCGTCCAGTGCAATACCCTGCGGGTGGTCAAACATGATGCGCGGCAGCACGATCACCTCGCGCAGGTCGCGCGCCCGCAGTTGATTGATCACGTCATCACCCATCAGCAGGCCGGACACGGTGATCGTTTCGCCCAAACGCTCGTTGACGATCGGTATCACTTCGACCGGGAAACCGCTCAGGTGCGCGAACTCCCCGGCGGCTTTCGCCAGCGTCGGAGCAAACAGCGTGCCGGTCGCCAGTGTGGCGCTGCGATAGCGCGCCGGTCCCGGCGGCGTCTGGCTTTTGATTTCCCGCTTCACGCGCTTCCACTCATCCAGGAAACCGCGCACCATCCCTAACCCGTTTTCTTCCAGAGGCAAACCATCGTAATGGGAACGAGGCGGGATCGGCTCGTCGAGCTGCAGGTACCATTCGTCGGTGAGATAAGCGAAGCGCACGCCGAACCTGGATAGATACTCCTGCTGCCAGCCATGCACTTCGTCGACGATGGCGCGCATCTCCGATTTGGAGAGCGGACGCTGGTCGTATTTGTGATACTTTGTCAGCCCGACCGGCACCACGCAGACCGATTGGACGTGCGGCCACAACGCCGCCAGATCGCGGATCGATTGGCCGAGATACTGGCCATCGTTCAAGCCCGGCGTGATCACCAACTGCGTGTGCACTTCGATGTCGTGCTCGGCCAGCCAGCGCAGCTGTTCCAGGATGTCGGGCGCGGCGGGATTGCGCAGGCAGGCGCGGCGCGCGTTGAGATCGGTGGCGTGAACCGAGACATACAGCGGCGACAGGAACTGGTCGGCGATGCGCTGCCAGTCGTGATCGGAGAGATTGGTCAGCGTGACGAAGTGGCCGTGCAGAAACGAGTAGCGGTAGTCGTCGTCTTTGACGTACAGCGCCCGCCGCATGCGGTTGGGCATTTGCAGCACGAAGCAGAACGGGCACAGATTATTGCAGCGCCGGATGTCGATGTCGAACGTGGGATGCTCGAACTCGACACCCAACGTCTGATTGTAAGCGCGCGGGCCGCCGCACGACAGCGCCAGGCCGTTGCGGCGGATCTTGAGATCGATCCACTCGTCGGCGGCGTAGAACTGCACGTCGATGACGTCCTCGACGGGCTGGCCGTTGACTTCGATAATCTCATCGCCAACCTGCAGGCCGATCTCGGCGGCGAAGCTATCCGGTTCGATGGCGGCGATGATGCCCCCGTTGTGTGCTGACAAACTATACTCCTGTGATTAGGAGAATCCAGAAGTCAGGAGTCAGAATTCTGGATTCTGACTCCTGACTTCTCACGTGCTTCGCAAAATTGCTGCTCGATATGCCTCTAACAACCGGCTTGCTTCTTCCAGCAACTCAGCCTCTTGCATTGGATCAGCATACTTCAAATCACGTGTGAGGATCAAGTAATAGCGGCACTCTTCAATTGATCCTTGCGCAATGTTCAGGAAACGCGCCTTGTCCAGTTTACTTTGTTTCTTGAATCCTTCGGCGATATTGGCTGCGATAGACACGGCGGCGCGCCGGAGTTGGGAAGTCAGGCCGAACATTTCCGACTTTGGAAAGGTCTCTGTCAGCGCGTACACCTGCAGCACAAACTGATGGGCCTTCTGCCATACCAACTAAATCTTCAAACGATCTGGCAGGCGGACGCGTCTTGACTGTTTCCATTCTCGATTCGGCTCCTGAATTCTATATTCTGAATCCTTGATTCTCATTTCACAAACTCTCACGTACTTCGCCGCGGCTTGATCCAGGTCCTCATACAGGCCGCGTTGTTCCGGCGGCAGCAGCGCGGCGAGTTGATACATTGCTTCGTCCGTCATCTGCCTGAGCATCTCCGTCGTCACGCGCTCGCCGCCGGGATCAAGGCAGAACGGCTGGCCGAAGCGATACGTGACGCGCGTCTTCTTCATCTTCCAGTAGTTGTGCTTGAACGCGGGCGTGCCGCTGATGCCCACGGGCACGATCGGGACCCGGGCGCGATACGCGGCGAACGCAATCCCCTCGTGCGCTTCACCCAGGCCGCCCGTCTCGCTGCGATGCCCCTCGGGCGCGATCAACACGGCCAGCCCGGCTTCCAGGGCATCGAGCACGCTGCGCAGCGCCTGCAGATCGGCGGCGCCCCGGTTGACCGGGATCGAATCGAACGAACGCAGCAGGGGGCCGAGGACCTTGCCCTCGTAAGATTCTATCTTGGCCAGTGACACCATGGGGCGCGGCATCAGGCCGGTCAGAATGACCGGGTCGAGAAAAGCGATATGATTGATCATCATGATGACCGGGCCGCTGCGTGGCACGTTCTCCCAGCCCTGCAGCTCCACGTCGAGCCACAGCCACATGCCAAAATGCAGGCCGGTCAACAACACGCGTCCCGGCCAGCGCAAATGATAGTGCTGGTAAAAGCTCTTGTCGCGGCGGCGCTGGCGGGTCACAGCAGACGGTTGCGAGTTCATGCCTCACCGCTCCCTCGCCATGAGCTGTTCCACACGGGCGATCACTTCGTCCACGCTCAGGCCGGTCGAGTCGATGATCACGGCGTCCGGCGCGGCTTTCAATGGCGCGGTGGCGCGGCCGCTGTCGATCGCGTCACGCTGTTTCACGTTGTCGAGAATCAACTCGTACGTCTGTGATTGATCGCCGCGCGCCTGTACCTCCCGATAACGCCGCCGCGCACGCTCTTCGGCAGACGCATCGAGATAGATCTTCAGTGGTGCTTCCGGCAGCACCACCGTGCCAATGTCGCGCCCCACCATCACGACGTCGCCGCGCAGGCCGATGCGGCGCTGTTGGGCCGTGAGGGCCGATCGGACGCCGGGATAAGCCGAAACGGGCGACACATTGGCATCCACTTCCGGCGAGCGAATCGCCCACGTCACATCGACGCCGTCGCACAGCACATCGTACTGGCGGCCATCGTCGACGGACGGCGGCTTCACATCGATCTGCAGGGACTCAGTCAACTTGGTGACAGCGGCTTCGTCGGAGATGGCAACACCCCGATCGAGCGCAGCCCAGGTTGCGGCGCGATACATGACGCCGGTGTCAAAATAGAGATAGCCCAACTTGCGAGCCAGCGCGGCGGCGATGGTGCTCTTGCCTGAGGCCGCCGGGCCGTCGATGGCGATGATGGTCGGTTGCATGTGCGATCCGTTCGAGAGGGTATCGTGATTCTACCCGAACGCCGTGGACTTGTCCACGAGTGACACACGCCAAGCACCTGCAGCATTCGCTCAACCAGCGTACTTAAAGCCCGCTTCTTTCAAAGTCAGCGGAACACCTTCGCGGTTGAGCCCCACCTCGATGACCTCGGCGACACACAGGATGTGATCGCCCGCCGGCAGGCTTGAAATGATCCTGCACTCGACCCAGGCCAGGGCGCTGTCGAGCAGCGGACTGCCCGTCAGCGGGCCGGGATTCCAGGTGGCCGCGTTGACTTTCTCGGGGTGCTTGCCAAACGTGCGTCCCAGGCTGCCCGCTAACTCGCGTTGGCCGCTCTCATAGAGATTAATGGCAAAAGCACCACTGCTCTCGATCACCTGCCGGCTGTGACTGTCACCCTCGACGGCCAACATGAGCAGAGGCGGCTCGAACGAGCATTGCGTCAGCCAATTCGCGGTCATCACGCTGATGTCGGCGCCATGTTTCGCTGTGACGGCATACAGTCCGTAGGTAAACATGCGCAGCACAGTCTTCTTTAGTGCGTTATCCATCGCCTGCCCTCTCCCAGATTCATTGCACTTTGATTGTACCTGATCAAAAACGATAGTTGCGCTGGTATTGGTTCTCAGGTGTGCAGGATACAAAGCAAGCGAGCAAAGCCGGGCAACATGGTAGAATGGGCTTATGCAATTTCGCCGATTAGTCGCCTTGCTGATAGGCCTGTCGCCCTTCATGCTGACTGCGTGTACGCCTCAAATAATCGTGACACCAGCAGTAACACCATCTGCTCCGGCAGAACAGATCAGCCCGACATCAACCACTGCCCCTGACAGCCCGCACACGAATCGACCGATTACGTGCGCCGATCAGGATGCACCATGGGCGGCGAATGATTGGGCTACAGTCATAGATGTCTTGCAACGCCTCCAGGAAGCCCGACAAGAATGCAGCGCCGAGCCGCTGGCCGCTAAACTGTATGCGGCACATTTCAACTACGCCACCGCCCTCGAAGCCGCCGGCAAACCGGCCGAAGCAATTGTGCAGTATCAGGCTGCCCTGACGATCAATACACGGGGGCGTGAGGCGCTGACTGCCTTAGCACGCTTGAAGGCGTTGCCAACATTACCCGCGCCGCTGTGCCCGCCAACCAAGTTCGCAGCGTATACCGCCATGCCGGGCGATTTCGTCACAGTGAACAAACGCAGTTTTGCTCTACGGGGCGAACCATTTTATCTTCGCGGCTTTAACTACTATCCGCGTCATGCTCCGTGGGAGGCATTCCTGACCAGCGCAAACATGACCGAGGTTGCGCAAGAACTCGATCGGATTGCTGATGCCGGGTTTAATACCTTGCGCATTGCACTATGGTACGATCCCTTGTTTACGTGTGAACCAGAAGACGCTGCACCCAATGTCGCTGGCTTTGCCAAGCTTGATGCCCTGATTGAGTCGGCACGCGAGCGCAATCTGAAATTGATCGTGACGTTGAACGATCTACCTGACTTCTATTACCGCCCGCTGTATACGGATTACGCGCGTTATGATGCCCAAACCGCTTTCATTGTCAGCCGTTATCGTGATGAGCCCACAATCCTGGCGTGGGATCTACGAAACGAGCCCGATCTGGATTATGGCGCAGACGGACGACCGGCTGTGGCTTCTTCTGAAGCAGTAACCGAGTGGCTTGCGCATATTGCCAAGATTGTGCGGCAGAATGATCAACGCCATCTCATAACAATCGGCTGGTGGGGCGATGCCGCAGCCGCGAATGAGATCGTAGACTTCCTGTCATTTCATCATTGGGCGGCTGCGGCACAATTAGCGCAACGCGTAGAGGCTCTGCAGACCGCAAGCAGCAAGCCGATCGTGCTAGAGGAAGTCGGCTATCCCGCTCGGAATCAAGACGGCGAGGCACAACAAGCGCGGTCTCTGCAAGCGGTGCTTAGTGCTGCCGAAAACGGCGGTATTGCTGGCTGGCTCGTCTGGACCGCTTTCGATTTCGTCCCCTCGCCTGGACAGGCATCAAGCCAAGAATTCTCCTTCGGTTTATGGCGCGCCGATTTGACACCAAAACCTGCCTTATCAGTTCTGCCGTTGCCTGCCCGGCCATGAAGCGCATGTTACAATTCACACACGCTACTTCAAGGGAAATAACATGACTGTTCGGATTGACGTCTGGTCGGATTTTGTTTGACCGTGGTGCTTCCTCGTTTCCTCCAGTCTGGAGAAACTCAAGCAAGCGTATGATGTGGAAGTGGCCTGGCATTCGTATGAACTGCGCCCTGCCGGTTCGCCGCCGATTCCGGCGGAATATCTGGCGCGCATCAAAGCAGCCGAACCGCGCCTGCTCAACATGGCGCGCGAGCAATACGGCCTCGAGTTGAATCGCGGCCCAATGGGCATCTCCAGCCGCGCGGCTTTGATTGGCGCGAAGGTGGCGGAAGCGCAGGGTAAAGGCCTGGAATATCACGACGCCATGTTTCGCGCCTACTGGCAGCGCGCCAACAACATCGGCGACGTGGAGGTACTCGCCGAGATCGCGCACTCAATCGGGCTGGAGCGTGAAGCGTTTGTGGCCGCGCTCGGCGATGATCGGTACGTGGCCCAGGTGGACGACGATATCGAGCAGGCCTACGCCTACGGGCTTACCGGCGTCCCGGCGCTGATCTTTGGCCAGCGCTATCTGGTCTCGGGCGCGCAGCCGTATGAGGTATTGCGGCAAGTCGTGGAAAAGGTTGAGACGGAGAGAAAGGGAGATTGAGGGAGAGAGACGGAGCCGAAAATCGACCCCGTCTCTCTTGTTTTCTAGCGCGAGTTCCGAATCGATCTACGTCACTGTCATGCCCGAGTGCTGTCGCCTTGCCCGCCGCTTTGCGGCGGAGGCGCGCTGGGCGTGTCGGGCATCCATATTGGCTTGTCGGCACTCGATGTTGACATGGCCTTGGATTCCCGCCGAAAGCACGCGGGAATGACGCTGCTGACACGCTACGTCATTGGCTGAAACCGCGAGTCCGGCGCGTAAGTCAAGACGGAACCCTATCTAGCGTGCCCGCGACCGAGTGGCTGGCGGGCGTCTGCCGCTGGTCGAAGTCCGGGTGCTGCGTGTATTCTGCGTGCGCGGCGCACCACTCGCCTTCTTCGTGCTCTTCGTGACACCTGCGCCCTTCAGGGTGTTTGTGGATCGCTTTGCCGCGCGCGGCTCGATCAGGCCCTGCAACAGTTTGACCTCGGAAGCCGAGAGATGCCGCCACTCGCCCACCTTCAGGTTCGTCAGCCGAATCGGCCCGATACGCACCCGTTGCAGATACTTTACGGGATGCCCCAGCATCCCGGCCACTTCGCGAATCTGCCGTTTGCGGCCTTCGTGCATGGTCACGCGTACCCAGGTCAGGCCACGATCGCCGCCGGTCACTTCCACTCTGGCAGGCGCCGTCATTTGACCTTCCAGCAGCACGCCATGCCGCCACGCCTTCAACGTGCTCGCGCTCGGCTCGCCTTCTACCAGCACGCGATATTCCTTCTCGTGCTCGTAGCGCGGGTGGGTCAGCGCATTGGCCAGATCGCCGTCGTTGGTCAGCAGCACCAAGCCTTCGCTATCCGCGTCCAGCCGGCCGACGGGATACAGATGTCCCTCGAGCGGGATCAGGTCCCGCACGGTCTGGCGGCCGAACTCGTCGGCGTTGGTCGTCACCACCCCGATCGGCTTGTTGAGCGCGAGATAGACTCGCTTGCTCTCGAAATGCACGCGCTTGCCGTCGAGCTTGATCACATCGCGGATCGGATCGGCTTTCGCGCCGAGCTCGACCACCTGCCCGTTAACGGTCACGCGATGCTCGGTCAGGAATTCTTCGCAGGCGCGGCGCGAGCCGTAACCCGCTTGCGCCAACAGTTTTTGAAGTCGTTCTTCGGTCATGATTTAAGCCTTGTATGCTTCTGCCATTTTGATGCGCTTGCCCAGCGCGGGATGCGAGTGTAACAGGAATTCTTCCCACGGCTCGGGATCGATCTCGCCCAGATTCTGATTCGCCAGGCGCGTCATCGCTCCGATGAACGCCTGCGGATTGTGCGTCGCCTGCAGGGCATACGCGTCAGCCTTGCTTTCGCGCCAGCGCGAGTAGGCATTGCCCAGCGGCATGGTAATCAAGCCAAAGAGGCCCATCACCAGCACGAATAGCGGCAAACTCGCCGGATCGGCGGGACTGGTGTAACCGAAAACTGTCACACCCCAGTTCAGGACCAGTGACGCGATCCACAACCCGATCACGGTGGAAGCAGTCTCCACGACGATGCCGATGGGAATGTCCCGGTTGACGTGATGGCCCAGCTCGTGCGCCAGCACCGTTTCGATTTCGTCGGGGCTGAATTCGGATAGCAGCGTGTCGCCCAGCACGATGCGGCGCGTGTTGCCCAGTCCCATCAAGGCGGCGTTGGCGGCTTTGGTGCGGCGGCTCATATCGAACTTGTATACGCCGCGCACTTTGGCGTGCGCCCGTTCGGCCAGGCGCATCAGGCGAGCGGACAGATCCGCGAATTCTTCGCCCAGCGGCACGACCTTGTAGAAGATCGGCATGATCAAGATCGGCGAGAGGTTCGCCAGGACCACCGAGAACAATAGCATGATCGCCGCGGCCCACAGCCACCACGTGTCCGGCGCGGCGCGCAGCACCGCGTAGATCACTTCGATTACGACGAAGCCGAACACACCGCCGATCAGGACCTCTTTGATCTGATCGCTGATCCAGCCGCCGATCGTCTGGGTGGACAACTCAAAGCGGTGCGGCAGGACAAAGCCGGAAGTGTACGCCAGCGGCAGATCGATCAGGTAGATGCCCGCGGCAAAGACGAACGCCACGCCGGCCACCAGAAACCAATCCGATGTGGAGACAGCCGCCAGCGCATTCTTCACCGTGATCGACCACCCGAAGATCAACCACGCCATAACGTATATTCCGCCAATCGCCAGATCGACGAAGAATAACTTGCGCGAGAGCCGCGCATACTGCCTGGCTTTCGCTTGACGCTCGGCGTCCAAAACCACTTCTGACATGTTACCCGGGCTCCGCCGTGAGTTTCTCGATCAACTGCACAGCACGCACTATACCATCTTCTGATCGAATCCGCTGGCCGAACTGAGCCGCGCGCTGCTGCATGGCCTGATCGGTCAGGGCCTGCTCAACCGCAGCCACCAGCTGATCGACGGTGAGCTGTTTCCGCAGGAGCGGGCGCGGACCGCAACCCAACTCGAAGATGCGCCGGCCCCAAAACGGTTGATCGGCCATGAACGCCACGGCCAGCGACGGTACGCCGGCGCGCAATCCCGCCGAAGTTGCCCCCGATCCCCCGTGATGGACCACCGCCGCGCACTGCGGCCACAGCCAATCGAACGGCACGGTGTCGATCACAAACACCTGATCAGGTTTCTCAACCACTTGCAGCCCGCCCCACGCCGTGACCAGGATAAAGCGTCGGTTCAACCGGCGCTGCGCTTCAATGATGATCTGCGTGAGATCGGCGCTGTGGCGATCGGTCATGCTGCCGAAACTGAAACAGACCGGCGGCTCACCGGCAGCCAGAAAGCGCGCGAGATCGCCGGGCGGACTCCACTCGATCGGGCGAGGCAGAAACCAGTAACCGGTCACATGGAAATGAGCCGGCCAATCGACCGGCTTGGGCAAAACTTGCGGACTGACCCCCAACAACATCGGCATGTGCGCGATACGGCCATCAGCCTCTCGACTTGAAATCGGCGGCAAGGTTAATGTTGCCTGCCGCCACTGATTGAGCGTTTTGCCGAACAACTGCCAGCCCGCGAACGCCGTGACACGGTGTGTAAACAAGTTGTAAGCACCACCCAGTCGCCAGTGCCACGGCCACATGAGATTGGCAAATTCGCGCGTGGCGATCAACGGCACAACGCTGGCATTGACGCACGGCACGCGCAGTTTGTCGGCGAATTCATAGCCGAAAAACCCTACGCCATTCAGGCCGGAAATGATGGCTTCGGCGTCCTGGCACGCGCGCCAGAAATCATTTCCGATCTGCGTCAAGATCGGCCCTACGACGCGGCCGATGCCCCGCGCGAGCTGGAAGAAGTTGCTGCCGGAGGCCAGCATGCCCTGCCCGTCTTCACCGCCCATGATGGCCTGGAAGTCGGCGTCAACGGGCGCGAATTCGAGGCCGTAAGCCTTGGCCGGCGAGGCGAAGTTGCGAAACGCAGCGAAACGCACCTGATGACCGGCAGATTGCAGGCCAACGCCAAGCGCCAAATACGGCTGAATATCGCCGCGCGATCCGGCGGCCAGGACGGTCATGCGCATACGTGACACTCGCTGGGTTAGAGAGTGAGATTAGTCAGTTGATCTGGAATGGATGTACCGTTACCATTATACCGGCTTATCTCATCCCTGAAAGAGAGGAATCATGGCTGTCACCGCCCAGGAAGCACTCGAATATCATCAGCATGGACGACCCGGCAAGATCGAGGTCATACCCACCAAGCCGATGCTGACCCAGCGCGATCTCTCGCTGGCGTACACTCCCGGCGTGGCGGAGGTCGTACTGGAGATTGAGCGCCACGCCAACCTGGCTTATGAGTACACCGCCAAGGCAAATCTCGTCGCTGTCATCTCGAACGGCACGGCCATCCTTGGCCTGGGCGATCGCGGCGCGCTGGCGTCGAAGCCCGTGATGGAGGGCAAAGGCGTGCTGTTCAAACGCTTTGCCGATGTGGACGTCTTCGACATCGAAGTGGACACGCACGATCCGCAGACGATCATCGAGGTCGTGAAGGCCATCGCCCCGACCTTCGGCGGCATCAACCTGGAAGATATCAAATCGCCGGAATGCTTCTTCATCGAGCGCACGCTGCAGGACCAGCTCGATATTCCGGTCTTCCACGACGATCAACATGGCACGGCGATCATCGGCTCGGCGGCGCTGCTGAACTATCTGGAGATCACCGGCAAATCGATCCAGTCCATCAAGGTCGTGTTTTCCGGCGCGGGGGCGGCGGCCGTGGCTACGGCCAACATGTTCGTCACCGTCGGCGTGCCGCAGCAAAACATCTGGATGTGCGACATTGCCGGGTTGATTTATCAGGGGCGCCGGCAGGAGATGTTCGCGGAAAAAGCGAAGTTCGCGCAGGGCGATCAACCGGGCACCTTGGCTGAGGTGCTGGCCGGGGCCGACGTGTTCGTCGGCTTGTCCGTGGCGAACATCGTCACGCCGGACATGATCACAGCGATGCGGCCGCAGCCGCTGATCCTGGCGATGGCGAATCCCGATCCCGAGATCAGGTACGAGGCGGCGCGCGCGGCCCGGCCCGATGCGATTGTGTGCACGGGCCGCTCGGATTACCCCAATCAAGTGAACAACGTGCTTGGCTTTCCCTTCATCTTTCGCGGCGCGCTCGACGTGCAGGCGCGCGCGATCAATGAAGAGATGAAAGCGGCGGCGGCCGGGGCGTTAGCGGCGCTGGCGCACGAGGACGTGCCCGACGCGGTATTGAATGCCTACAACCTTCCCGCCTTGAAATTCGGGCCGGATTACATCATCCCCAAGCCGCTCGATCCCCGCGTGATGCTGTGGATCTCGCCCGCCGTGGCGGAGGCCGCGATGCGCTCGGGCGTGGCGCGCAAACAGCTCAATATCGGCGAATACCGCGAACAGTTGGCCGAACGCCTCGGCTTCGGCGAGCGCCTGCGCCGTTACATCATCAACAAGGCCAAAGCCGCGCCCAAACGGATTGTCTTCCCGGAGGGCGAAGAAGCGACGATTCTGCGCGCCGCCGCCGTCATTGAAGACGAAGCGCTGGGGCAGCCGATCTTGATTGGACGGCCTGACATCATTCAGAAGAAAGCGCAGGAGCTGGGCCTGCATTTCACGCCGCAGATCGTCGATCCCGCCAGCGACTATCGCGCGGCCAAATACGCGCAGGCTTTATACGACCTGCGCCAGCGGCACGGCCTCACCCTGAGCCAGGCCCAACAGCGCCTGCGCGAGCCCAACATCTTCGGCATGCTGATGGTGCAGCAAGGCGACGCCGATGCCTGCGTGGCCGGCCTCACTTACGAATATCCTGAAGTCATCCGGCCCGCGCTGCAAATTTTCCACACGCGGCCCGGCGTTCACAAAGCGGCCGGGGCGTATGTGGTCGTCGCCAAGAACAACGTCTACATCTTCACCGACGCCACGGTGAACATCGATCCGACTTCGGAAGACCTGGCCGAGATCGCCGTGCTGGCCGCCGACCTTGCCAGTAAACTCAACTTGAAGCCGCGCGTGGCGCTGGTGTCGTTCAGCAACTTCGGCAGCGCGCCGCATCCGCTATCGAACAAGGTGCGCCGGGCCGTGGAGTTGGTGCGCGCGCGCCGCCCCGATCTCGCCGTCGATGGCGAGATGCAGGCCGATGTTGCCGTAACGCCGGAGTTGATCGAAGCGCGCTACCCCTTCAGCCGCGTGAAGAATGCCAATGTGCTGGTCTTTCCCGATCTGGAAGCCGCCAACGTGGCCTACAAGTTGATGGAGCGCCTGGGCGGCGCGCAGACGATCGGACCGATCCTGCTGGGCGTGGGCGCGCCGGTGCACGTGCTGCAGGCCGGTGACGGGGTGGATGAAATTGTTTCGATTGCGGCGGTCGCGGTGATCGATGCGCAGGGGCAGTTGTGAAGGGTAAGCATTCCGAGCGGAGCATGGCGGAGTCGAGGGATGCGCACGCAAAGTGTTCGGCTACATGTTGTTCCGCTCACGCCGTGTCCCAGCCTTCGGCTGGGCGGCGCGCTGGGCGGGATGTTTTAAAGCAAAACGCCGCGATCAGTTCGCGGCGTTTTCGTTGGAGGCAGTCTCTTCGGCGGCTGGCGGCTCGAGCGACGCTGCGGGCTGATCGGGCGCCGGATCAATCGCCGCGCCCCCGTCAGTGACAGGCTCGGCTTCCGGCTCCTCAGCGCTCAGCGCTTCGAGCGTGTCCACCGCCTCTGCGATCGCATCCGCGCGCTGGGCTGGCGGTGCTTCCTCGCCCAATAAGGACAATTGAGTTTCGATCGGCGCAACGGGTTGATCGGGCGTAGGCGCGGCGGCCTCACGCTCCACGCGCTCGATCGGCGCGGCGAGATCGACCGCAATCGCCTGGCCCTGCTCAGCCAGCGCTTCCAGCGCTGCCGCTTCCTCCGGCTGCAAAGAGGGCATATCGTCCAGGCTGCGCAGGCCGAAGTGCTGTAAGAACGCAAAAGTCGTGCTGTATTGAATGGGACGGCCCGCGGTCTCCAGGCGGCCCACTTCTTCGATCAAGCCGCGATTCAACAGCGTGGACAAGACGGCGTCGCAGTTCACGCCGCGCACGTGCTCGATCTGCGCGCGCGTCACCGGCTGTTGATAGGCGATGATCGCCAGCGTTTCCAGTGCGGGCTTGGAGAGGCGCGTGGTCAGATCGAGGCCGAGGAATCTTTCCACGTAAGGCGCGCACTCCGGCAGCGTGGTCAGCTGCACCCTGTCGCCCTTGCGCTGCACGCGAACGCCGCGCCTGATAATCTCGGCATTCAACTCCGTCAGGGCTTGTTCCACCTCAGCCGGTTTCACCTCAAGCGCTTCGGCGATCTGCGCGATGGGTACCGGCTCGCTGGCGACAAACAGCAAGCTTTCCACCATCACCGGCAGGGGATAGGGCAATCCGCTGTCCAGTTTTTGATTTTCGATTCTGGAGTGAGGAGCGAGCAGGCTCTGGCTCATCCGTCATGGTTCACGAAGTCCGTGTAACACATCGGGATTGAACATTGATCATTGATCATTGAACATTGAACATTGCCCGTTTTCATTGCTCCGCGATTATAGCACACGCGATCTATTTCGGCGCCGCACCGCGAGCCACGCGCCGCCGAGGACCACTACCGTTCCGATCGAGATCAGCAGCCCGAACGTGAACGACTGCGGCTGATAGCGCAGCTCCACCCGATGCTGTCCCGCCGGGATTTTCACAGCCCGGAACAGGATATCGGCCCGTTCGACCTCGACCGGCTTATCGTCGACCGTTGCAAGCCAACCGGGGTAGTAGGCATCGGTGAGGACGAGGTAGCCGGGCTGCGGAGCGGTGACATCGATCACGATCCGTTCAGGTGAATAAGAGACGATAGAGGGAGTGAGAGACGGAGAGCTGGGGGGAGAAGTCTCTCCTTCCCGCCTTCCCTCATTCTCTCCAGCACCGGACAGCACAACGGTTTTTGCCGGATCAAATGTCTCAGATTGCATCAGTTGCAGCGCTTCGGCATCGCCAGTCGCAAACAGCGCATCGCTTGCCAGGAACGCGCGCGCTGAGACGGTGCGGTTCTCATAAATCTTGACATCGCCGGAATGCACCAATTCAAATTCGCCCTGCGGCGCGATGGCGAACGATTGGAACGCGCCGTTCTGCGAATTGACCAGCGCCACACCGTGCAGCGTCAGGCCGGCGGCGCCGGTCACCTGCACCGCTGTCACGCGGCGCGGTTCATCCCACGCCAGCCGCGCCGCCGATCGGCCCTCCTTCGTCTCGAGCGGCTGATCGCGCAGCTCCAGCTGCCGCTGCGACCCGTCGTCAAAAGTCACCGCGATGCGCGCCAGCGGGCCAGCGCTGCGCGGATCGGAATAGACGACGCTTAACGCATCGGCACGCAGCGGCGGCACCTGCGTGGTCGAAACGCTCTGGCCGGCGGCCAGCGGGATGACAAAGCGCAGATCGTGCAGCACGCCGTCGTACCACTGATCGCCCACCTTGTCCGTGATGACGTAGCGGACGTTCATCAGATCGAGCCAGCGGGCCGCCGGGAGCGACTGGAGCTGTTCGCGCAAGCGGCCGTCGGTCTGAATCAGCGCCGGATCGAGGAAGAGTTTCTGGAATTCCAGGTAGTTCTTCAAGGGCAGCACGCCGCCATCGTAGCCATCGACCGCCGGAACCCGGTAATACAACGGCAGATTCGGCGCGATGATCTCCTTCATCTTCGTCGCCACGATCAGATCGTAGAAAGCCTGCTCAGAAAGTTGATCGGCGAAAATGGACTGTAGTTCCGTCAAGTCGCCGGGATCGAAGAAGATGGCGGAGATCGACAGGAAGCGGTCGGGCGGCACATCCCCCTGCCCGGCTTGCAGTAAATACGTCACGGGCGGACGCAGGCTCAATAACGCATCCGGCGCGGTGGCGCGGGAGTTGTAGGTGAGTTGGCGCGTGGCGAGGAAGAGTTCGCCAGAGGCAAGCAGCAGGATGCAAGAGAGTAATGAGTAACGAGTAACGAGTAATGCGTAATACGTAATACGTAAGGGCGAGGGTGATGAGCAGCGCGCCAAGCCACAACAGGAGCGATTGAGTTGACGGTTGTTCAAGCGGCCCGGATGCGCCTGCGGGCGTGAGGCCGACGCTGATCCAGACGAGGGCCAGGAGGAGCAGGACTGCCGCCGCTGCGATCAACACTGACTTCCACGACACCCGGCGATCACGCAGTGCATCGAGGCCGACTCCGGCCAACAGCGATCCTGCAAAGGCAAAGAGCACGATCCAACGGGCAGGCGCGCGAAACAGATCAAAGCCGGGAATTTTCAACAGCAAATAGTACAGGGGGTTGTATCCGCCGAGCGCAAAGAACAATCCGATGAAGGCCACGATCGCGAGCGCGCGGGTGTGTATCGCAGCGCGCCGCCAGGTCGTGACGCCGATCGTCATCAGCATCAGCGCCGCTACCGGGAAGAACGCCGTGAATTCGCCGCCGGCGGGCAGCGCGCCTTCGTAGTCTGGCAGCAGGGCGCGGCCCAGCAGGCGCGGATCCAGCGAGAAGGACACCGCCAGGTTCGCCGGCAGGCCGCCGCTGCGCGCCGAATTGCGGGTGAGCTCAAAGGTCGGCAGAAGTTGAATGGCAGACAGGCCGATGGCGACCAGAGCGGCGAGAACGAGTGGTAACAAGTAACGAGTAACGAGTAACATGTAATTACGCCAACCGTTCGGGCGCCCGGCGAAGATAGACTTCAATGAGTTGCCACAACGCGTAGCAACCCAGACCGACCAGCGTGATGAAGACCGATTGGGTGTGACCGGCCAGCAATTGAAGCGCGATCAAGATCGCTAACGGTATCCACGCCAGATTCTGAATTCTGGATTCTGAATTCTGAATTCTGGATTCTGGATTCTGGATTCTGGATTCTGCCTTCTTCCTCATCGACAACTCATACGCCAGGAACATCCACCCGATCCAGGCCAGCCCTTGCAGTTGATTGACGTGCTCGATCTGCGTGCCGAGATAACCGCCCAGGCCAAAGGACATCGCTGCGAGGAACGAGGCCGCGATCGAGAGCCGCACGCTTCGCAGCGATCGGGCAAAGACATACGCGCCGCTGGCCGCGAGGAAGATATGCAGCACGATCGTCCAACTGACGGCGCGGGTGGTTTCCAGCCACGCCAGCAGCAGGTTGAACGGATAGAAGAAGCCCGCCTGGCTGTTCGCCATGAACGGCGCGCCCATGAACAGGTACGGGTTCCACAGCGCCACGCGCCCCTCGCGCACCGCCTGCGCCGCAAAGTCGCGGTACGGATAGAAATAGTAGAAGATATCGCCGCGCGCGACGATGAGATTGGTGAAGGCGAGCTTCCAGAAGAAGACGAGGACCAGCGCGAGCAGCGCCAGCACGGCCAGTGCGTCTTTTCGATTGAGGGATTGAGGGACTAAAGGATGAAGGGATGACATGATGACAAGATGACACGCTGCGCGTGACAAGATGATGGCGCAGCATCCCCGTGGGACAGGATGTCACGCAATACGCATTACGCTTTTCGTTTGACGATTCGATAAACGGTGAATGATGTTTGTCCGAAACGGTTCTTCGTCTCCAATACCGGCGTTAAAGTATACCCCACCTGCCTGACGGCGTCGATCACTTTTTCGGGTGATTCGCGCGCCGGAAAGATCACGTAGCGATCGCCGTTGCTGGCAAACACACGCAGATCGTCCGCGATGGCCGCGGGCGTGTCAAAGTAGGCGAGATAGGCGAAGCCATCGCCCAGGTAATAGCCCAACTGCCAGGCCAGCCAATGATCATAGACGACGGTGCCAGACGGCAGGCTTTTCAGGTAGCCGGCGACCTGCTCAATGCCATCGTTCGCGCCATGATCCCCGCCGATGGGGTAGCCGGATCGCGCGGCAACCACGCTGAACGGCAGCACGGCGAGAGCGACGATGGAGAGAAGGAGGGCAGGAGAGACAGGGAGACAAGTGAGTTTTGTGACAGGAGGATAGCGCAGCATCCCCGTGGGACAAGAGGACAAGAGGACAAGATGAAGTGAGCGTCCCAAGAGCAGTGCTGCGACCGGCACCAGGATGAGCAGGTAGCGATCCCAGACGGGAAAGGCGAGCAGCCAGTGCAGCGCCAGAAAGCCGATGGTGTAGGTGATCAGCCACAGATCCAGCCAGGCGGCGCGAGTACGGGCAGCGCGGGTGAGATCACGATAGAGTAGAAACGGCAGCCCGATCAAGCCCAGTAGTCCCACGATTGGGCCAAAGAAGTACGGCAAAAAATCGAGCCAGCCGGTCAGGCGCGGACCCAGTTCACTCGCGTAGATCAGGCGAATGCCTCCGTAGTTGACGGTCTGCTGCACCCAGAAGGGCAAGCCGCCGCGCGCGCGATCCCAGAGGAGGACGGCGAGCACAATCAATCCGACGCCGATGGCGAAGCGCCTGAAGGGATGACAAGAGGATAGCGCAGCATCCCCGCGGGACAAGAGGACAAGAGGATAGCGCAGCATCCCTGTGGGACAAGAGGACCGTTTAGGTTGGCACGCTACCCAAAAGATGGGCAGCAGTGGCGCAAAGAACAGCCCCTGCACCTTCGTTGCAAAGGCGAGGCCCAGGAGAATGCCCGCCCAGCCCGCTCGACCGCGCGAGGCAGCGACCAGCGCAGCCAGCCCGAACATGACCATCACCGGGTCGAGAAAAGCCGTCGGGGCAAACAGAATGGCAAATGGCGACAGGGCAAGCAGCAGCGGCGGAAGTAGTTCGGCAATTTGGTAATTGGAAGATGTAGTTGGTAGACTGGTACGTAGATTGGTTAGCGAGTTGATCTCCACCCAATTTGCTAACTCAATCTACCAACCACCAATTTACCAGTTCCCATCCACCAGTTCCCAAGTGGCTGATCCCCAACCTCCACACCAAAACGACACTCACCACACTAGCCATGAGATTTGGCACGCGTGCCGCGAGCTCACTCTGGCCAAAGATAAAGAAACTCAATGCCGAAAGATAGATCAGCAGCGGCGGCTTGTCGACTGGCACGCCTGTCAACAGCAGATTCTCGCCGCGAGCAATTTTCAGCGCCCACGTGCTAAATAACGCTTCATCGGGATGAAAGCGGTTGTCAAACAGCGGGCCGAGGCGCAGCGCAAAGGCAACGGCGCAGATGAGCAGCAGAAGGATTGCTGAATGCGGAATGCGGAATGCGGATTTCAGATGCGGCACCATGGCGCGAAGTCTACCATATTCGCCAGACCTTCTGCCACGTTCGGCACGGCGAAGTTTGCCGGCATCAAGGCCGAACTGATCAAGCAGGCCAATGGATAGCAGGGCCCAGAAGGAATTGCGCTCGTTGCTGCGCCAGGCGCGCAAAACCAGAGTCGCCGTGGTACCGTGCATCAATAACGAAGATAAGCGTGATGCAATTAAGATTGGCGGCATATATTTTTGAGGCTTGACATGCGAGTTGATCGTGTTGTATGCTGATTCCAGAGTGAGACATTGAGCCGCTGCATTCGGCCAATTTTCCTCACGGGCATCGTCTACAGAATTTTTCCACTGATTTGTAAGTTAGCACGGGCACTGGCAAAGGTAGCCAGAAAAGAAGGCAGCAACCAGCACCCTCTTCCACAAGGAGCACACTCAATGTCACTCAAAGAACTCGAGGCCAAAATCCAACGCGCCGGCGAAGAAGCCTGGTATAAGGGCAACGTAGACGCCTTCGATGAAGTCTATGCGGCCGACTATGTGTCTCACACGCCGCCCTTCCCGGATAAAAATGGGCTAGAGGCGGTCAAGCAATCCGTCGCGGCAACCCGTCCTGCGTATTCGGACATACAAGCAACCTTCACCGAGTGGGTTGCCGAAGGGGATGTCATCGCTTACCGGTACACCATGCGGATGAAGCACACGGGCGTATCGCCGACTCTTCCCATTCCGCCTACCGGCAAAGAAGTAACGTTGGAGGGCTGTATCGTAGTTCACATCAAGGACGGCAAGGTCATCGAAGAGTGGGAGTATTCGGACTATCTGGGCTTTTTGCAACAGTTGGGCGTCGTGCCCGCGCTGGGCTAAATAAGTATCAATCCATGCAGCCTCTCTGCCCTTGAGAACCGAGTCGAAAAACCGTGCCGGTTGCCGCCGACTGATCGAGAGAGTATCCGGTAGAGAGGCCGAATTTTCCCCCAAGGTAAATACGCCTAACACCTGTATTCAGTCGATTTGCTCTGCGGCGCTCCCGTGACACGGAATGGATTCCGCACAATCCGATTATGGGGATAATACAGGAGCACTCCCCACGCCGTATCCTGCGCTTCGCGCAGGCGGCGCGCCAGGCGAAAGATGGGGACTTCGTGCAGCGCAGGTGTATAGAAAGTGTCGGGTTGCATCCACGTCGTCCTCCTCGCTGATGCATCCAAGTTGTCTATCGACGGCTCAGGCGGTTCGAGCCGGAGCTGCTGGCTTCCTTCCGGGCAAAAGGTCGCACTACTACATCGTCAAGGTGACGATCGTGCCGTGCTTCTAATAACCAAGATGCGTGTGATGCAATTAGCCTTGGCGGCACGTTCAGGGTTTTTCGCCACGACCGGGCGAAAGACCGATAGAACATATAGACACGCCGACGGTAACTAGCGGCACGAGCTTTTGATGGTTGACCTAAGGGGGCTTGTGTTGTGTGCTATTTCCAGATATAAGGCGTTAGGTGGAAAGTTTCCACTTATTTCCCCCGTGAGGGACATTAGACGGAATTTTTCCACTTACATACAAGTTAGGCGCAAGCCGTACAGACTTGCCTATGAAACAACAGCCGACAAGCAAATCAGGAAAATGGATAAATCACAAAAATCTACGCGGTTATTGCTCAACCTCGTGTTCTTACTGTTAGGCATTGCAATTAGCATTGCAGTCAACCTAATTACTGCATCTATCCCTAATACATTTCAACCTTATCTCTGGTTAGCTGTCCAATACTGATTCTATTGATTGCTTTCAACTTGTTTCTTGTGTGGTACTTGGATAGAGAACGTCCTACAAATGCCCCGTCCGTATTTCGGAGAGCAATGTACACTCTTCGTGCTATTCTTCCAGTTTTCCTATGTTTATGGATTCTGCTTGCGATTGGTTACCTGACTGTGACTGTTATTTGGCCTTGGGCAAAACAGTTTTTGCATTAGAGACTATGAGGACAAACCATGATGTCACGGCACCAACTGCGACCTGAAGAAAAAGGTAAGATTATCTACGACCATGATGTGCATAGCATCATCCTGTACGCTGAGTACGCATCAGGAACCTGGATACTTTGGGGACAACCACTTACCTCGAATGGGGTGCCTGCGCGCCAACCGAAGGTCATGTTGAAAAACATCACGGATTGGAATCGTCACCTTGATTTTTCTAGGACGACTGTTGCAGTCGGTAGTGAAAGGAAAAGAAGAACATCACCAAATCTACATCTTACAAGCTAAGAAGGCTGGAAACCCACTATGGTTGTAGACGATTGCCGACAATGGTTCGGGACAATGGATGAATTATACGTTGCTGATGACGGAACCATGGTAGGACTCGTGGAATTAATACTTGTTCTGTTTTGTTGCAGTCTGAAGATTGGGAAAGGCGGCAGATTGATGCTCCTTCTTCAAAGGGGCATCAATCTAGGCGTTATCATATTATGGACAATGGCAAGACCATTACTTAAGGCGGACAGACGGGTGTCTTGGTATGGGATGTGCAACATCACTGGAAGCCTTATCCTATCAATATTGTGCCGCGACAGATGGAGATGGTTTATGATACTGGCATAGAAACAAACTACTCAGCAGGTAGCCAAGTACGTCTAATCCTGGGTGCAGGATATGCCCGCATAAAGGGGCTTTTGGGCATAGGGCGTTCCGAGAGTAAGCACGCTCTGTTTTTGATCGACCGCACCTTTGCTCGTGAGCCATCCACCGAGACGCCTCAGGTTATTTTGGAGAGCGATAAGGAAATAGATGTCTACACTGGTGCTGTCCCCGACGGCAATGATTGTGGAGTGTTTTCTGTTCGCAACAAAGATTTTACTTCGTGCTCAGTCTATGGGATTCGGCGCAAGACAGGTTGGCAACCAGAACTCATTCTTACGACGGATGGCGGATTTGTCTACAACATCATGCACCGATGGCTAAATGGCGACCCATTCCTATTGGCGATAAAAGAAAAAAACTCTTCTGCTGAGTCGCACTCTTCAGTGTATACGCCATTGGCATGCAGGAGCAAGGATGGCAAAGTTATCACCTGTTTTCACATCTTGCCGCCAATGATTTTGGACATCTATCAAGCCTCGTCAGAGCCTACCTGATGGTAGTCATGTAGCAGCAATATTAGACACTACTTCTGGGGGTGCAAAGAGCACTAATGCACGCTGCGTAACCCCAACGGGAAAAGTTGTTGGTGAATGGTCAGCAGCTTATACCGGCATAGATTTTTCGCCAGATGGCAAATTCCTTTCATACTCAATAGAGACGACAGACCCATCCAAACACGTTCGCATGATTCGCCGTATAGATGGGAAAGATGAACGTGAAATGTATTCCTACAAAGTTTTTCCTCAGCAAGATAAAGTGTACATAGGGTGGATAACCTCAGAAGGTAAATTGTGGTATGCGGACTAAGTATATTTTTGAGCGTAAAAGACCTGAATGATTTTTGATCGCAGGAATGATTGCGCCTAACCAGCGTTTGCAGCCGACCGCCACAGCTCGCCAAAATCAGAGGTAGTTTTTGATGGTTGTCGCCGTGGTCGGTGGCGGCGGCTGAAACGCGGGCCGTTGGGCTGCTAAATCCGCATTATGACCACTGCACGCACTATAAAATATGGGGACGAAGAAGTTCCCGTCATCGAGCGCTTCTGGAAGCCTGCCGAGCGTTTGCCTTATCGCAAGACTTACAGCCTCAAGCCCGGCCAGTATTGGAAAGAAGCAGCCGTGACATCGGCACAATGGGAGCATTACGTCCTTCTTGATGGTGGAGAGGCAGTTCCAGTGGGCGCGGTCATAGCGCGTGAGTTGCTCGCCGATGGGCTTCATCTGCCGTGTTTACAGAACTCTGGGGCAGCCTCGTTCTTGTTGGCCCTGACTTGGTTTGCGTCCAAGAGGAAGGACCGATTCGGGGAGTACTCGACGTACTCCGAGCTGCGACTGGCGGTAAGTTGGGCGGGTTGCCAGACGTCATCGCCGTGTTCCCTGATGGGCGTGTTGCTATGCGAGAAGCGAAGAATGTTGCGGCCAAGGATCGACTCGGGCCAAAGCAACATGCTTTTGCAAGCGTTGCGCAGAAATTATTTGGTGACAAACTCGACCTCGCGGTCGTTGAATGGGGACGTTCCTCTCCAGCTCAAAAGCCCTAACAGCGAAAAGTTTAAGGTTAATGGTAAATTATCGTCCTCAAGTTAAAAAAGCGGCCCCAAACATGCGTCTGCACCCGACGGCCTACCGCTCGGGTTTCAGAGGTTGCGCGCCGCATAGGTATTTGTAGGAGGTAGGAGCTTGCTGGCCCCGGCAACTGGTGAAACGCGGCATATAAGTACGTCCAAGTAACAAGGAAATTTATCGAGCCGGCCCCTTCTTCTTCTTCCTTCTCGTCCTGCAAGAACATCTCTGCCTTCATAACTGCTGGTGTACTCTTGTCCCAGATGGCGACGATGATCGCCGTCACCCCAA
>CAWJPR010000016.1:0-274146 GCA_963844815.1 uncultured Chloroflexia bacterium | reverse complement strand
GGTTCTCTAACCGTTCAAATTGGCGGTGGTTAAGAACTGCGGGGCCTGTCGCGCTTGCGTCGCTTGCTCGAAGGCATAAGCAAACTTGATCAGCGTCGGTTCCTGCCACGCTCGGGCAAAGAAGGAAATGCCCACGGGCAGGCCAAAGATGGTAGCCGGCGGGCACGGTGATGTGTGGATAACCTGCCACCGCGGCCGGCGAAGTGCTTTCCATGTCCCAGTTGTTGGCATCGCCGTTGACCAGATCGATGATCCAGGCTGGCCCGCCCGACGGCACGACGAGGGCCTCCAGCCGGTGCTTCTTCATCACGGCATCGATGCCGGCGGCGCGGGTCAGCTGCCGATTCCTGGCTAAAGCCTCACGATAGGGTTTGCCGCTCAACGGCCCTTTCTGCTGCGCGGTGATCAGATGCTCCTGCCCGAAATAGGGCAACACGCGCGCTGCATTTTCCTCGTTGAACTTGATGACATCCGCCATCGTTCGCACGCGCGCCTGCGGCACCCGTGACGCCAGATACTTGTTCAGGTCGGCTTTGAATTCGTAATGCAGCACTTCCAGCTCGGTTTTGCCGAACTTGTTGAAGTTGGGCACGTTGGCCGGATCGACGATCACTGCACCCAAGTGTTTCAACACGTCGAGGCAGTCTTCGAAAATCTTGAGGACACGCGGATCGGTCCCGGTCATGTTGCGCGCCACGCCGATGCGCGCGCCTTGCAAGCCGCGCTCGTCAAGGAATGGCACGTAATCCTTCAGGGCGTGCCGTCCGCTGGCGCGTGTGGCTGAATCGCGCTCGTCGACGCCGGTTAGCGCGCCCAGGAGAATGGCCGTATCCGCGACGGTGCGCGCCATCGGCCCGGGAGTGTCCTGGCTGTGGGCGATGGGGATGATGCCGCTGCGGCTCAACAGCCCGAGCGTGGGCTTGAGGCCGACGATGCCGTTTGTCTGTGAAGGGCAGATGATCGAGCCGTCAGTCTCCGTCCCGATTGCCGCCGCGCACAAATTCGCCGCGACCGCGGCGCCTGAACCCGACGACGATCCGCACGCTGAGCGATCCAGCGCGTAAGGATTGCGCGTCAACCCGCCCCGGCTCGACCAGCCGCTGATCGAACGCTTCCCTCGGAAGTTCGCCCACTCGCTGAGGTTGGTCTTGCCCAGGATCACCGCGCCGGCCGCGCGCAGACGTTTCACGATGAAAGCATCGCGCGGCGCAACGGAGCCTTCCAGCGCCAGCGAACCGGCCGTGGTCTGCATGCGATCGTGCGTGTCGATGTTGTCCTTGATCAAAATCGGGATGCCGTGCAGCCGCCCGCGCGTTTTGCCCGCCTGGCGTTCTTCGTCGCGCGCCGCAGCCATGCCCAGCGCATCAGGATTCAGTTCGATCACCGCGCGAATGCTCGGCCCGTGTTGGTCGATCTGCTCAATGCGCTCCAGGTAGCTTTCCGCGATCCGTCGGGCGGTCAGTTCGCCCGAACTCATTTTGCTTTGCAATTCAAGGAGTGTGAATTCTTCCATGTTCTACTGCACCGCCTGATCTGCAATGGCCAACGCCTGGTTGATGATCTCAAACGCCTCTTTCAACTCCGGCTCGGTGATGATCAGCGGCGGATTCGTGAACAGCAGATGACCTGATGCAAAATGATACAGGCCGTGCTCTTTGAGGTAAGCGCTGACCTTGCTCATCTCGGCGGCCGGCAGCGGTTCCCTGGTCTGGCGGCTCTTCACCAGCTCCAGCACCCCAAACAACCCGATCGAGCGCGCCTCGCCTACGGAAGCATGCTCGGCTTCCAGATCGTCGTGCAGCGCGGCCATCACCTTGCCCATGCGCTTCGCGTTGCCGACAATGTCCTCTTCTTCCATCACTTCGATCGTCGCAATGGCCGCGGCCAGACTCATGGGGTGGGCATTGTACGTCAGGCCGCCATAGTACACATTCTTGGCGAAGTAATCGGCGATCTTGCCGCTCATCGCCACGCCGCCCAGCGGCAGGTACGATGAGGTCAAGCCTTTCGCCATCGTCATGATGTCCGGCACGATGTTCCAGTGATCGACGGCGAACCATTCGCCTGTGCGGCCGAAGCCCGCCATCACTTCATCGCACACCAGCAGAATGCCATACTTGTCGCACAACTGCCGCAGGCCCGGCAGATAGCCGTCGGGCGGAACGATCACGCCGTTGGTGCCCGTCACCGTCTCGATGAACACGGCGGCGATGGTCTGCGGTCCTTCGTACTGAATCACTTCCTCGATGTGATTGAGGCAGTCCATGGTGCAGCCGCCGGGATTGTTCTTGCAGAACGCGCAGCGATAACGGTACGGATCGAAGACGCGCACCACGCCCGGCAGGCCCGGCTCGTTGGCCCAGCGGCGATAATCGCCCGTCAATGAGATCGCGCCCGCCGTCGCGCCGTGATACGATCGGTAGCGCGCGATGATCTTCTGTTTGCCCGTAAATTGCCGCGCCAGCTTGATCGCGTTTTCGTTGGCTTCCGCGCCGCCCAGCGTGAAGAAAAACTTGTTGAGATCGCCCGGGGTGTGCTTCGCCAGCAGCGGCCCGATCCTGGCGCGAGCTTCGCTGGCCATGCTGGGGCCGGCATAGGCCAGCTGCGCGGCCTGTTCCTGAATGGCGCGAATGACCCGCCGGTTCCCGTGGCCGATGTTGACGCACATCAACTGCGAGTTCATGTCGAGGTAGCGTTTGCCGTCGGGCGTCCAGAAGTAAATGCCCTCGGCGCGTTCCATCGGGATGGGATTGACGTTGTCCTGCGCCGACCACGACCAGAACGTGTACTGCTTGCACAGGGCGACCATTTCTTCGGCAGACATCGAGATGGCAGTCATGACGGTTCCTTTATTGTTTTTCGTATCTTCCCAGCGTTTCGGCGGCGCCGACAACGTGGTTCTTCATGGCGGCTTCGACTTCGCCGCGCGCTGCGCCCGCTTTCAGATTCAGCGCGGGCACGTCGAGCGCGTACAGGCGGAAGTAATACCGGTGAATGCCGCTCGGCGGGCAGGGACCCATGTAGCCGGTCTGGCTCAAGCTGTTGCCGCCGCCCACGCCGATCGGGCCGGCGCCTTCCGCCAGCTGCCGCGTCTCAGGAGGAATATCGAACAGGACCCAATGGGTGAACGTGCCGCCGGGCGCATCGGGATCATCCATAATCAATGCGAAACTTTTCACGCCGGCTGGCGCTTCGCTCCAATTCAACTCCGGTGAAACATTGTCACCCTGGCACGTGTACTTCTGCGGGATGGAGCCGCCCTCTGCAAAGGCCGGGCTGCTCAACTTGAATTGGACCGCGCCGGAGGTATCGATTGCCGGAGCCTGGCAGGCGGCCAGCAGGCTCGACTGCGACGACGAAAACTAAGAAGGTGAGTCGCATGACCGTCTCACTTTCGTTCGTAACGGCCCAGGTATGTAGCCTGCGCCAGAATGTGGCCGCGCAGCGCCGTCTCCATTTCGCGCCGGCCGGCGCCGGCCTTCAACTTGAGTGAGGCGATGTCGAGCGCGTACAGTTTGAAAGTGTAGCGATGCGGCCCATGTCCGCGCGGCGGGCAGGGTCCGCCGTAGCCGGCGCGCCCGAAATCGTTTTTGCCTGCCACGCCGATCGCGCTGGCGCCTTCGGCGAGACTCGATCGCTCGGCAGGAATATCAAACAGGACCCAGTGCGTGAAAGTGCCGGCCGGCGCGTCGGGATCATCCACAATCAACGCGTAACTGCGCGTGTTAGCAGGCGCATCGTTCCAGCGCAGTTCGGGCGACACGTTAGCGCCTTCGCACGTGAATTTAGCGGGAATCAGGCCGCCATCGGCGAAAGCCGCAATGGTAAGGGTGAATGTCATGGTTGCCTCCTGGTGTTCCGATCATTCCACCTGATTGCCCTGTCATTCCGCCCGGCGCGCGCCGCTGCGCGGACACGGCGTGAGCCAGCGAAGAATCTGTCTGAATTTCACATCAACATTCCAGGCGCACGGCGGATGAACGTGCCGCTGCCCGCCCGGCCGAGCCACTGCTCCCCGTCGACCAGCAGTGTGCCGCGCCGCAAGACTTTCTCCGGCCAGCCGGTTACTTCCCAGCCTTCGTACAGGTTGTAGTCGACGCGCTGCTTTGATAGTGCCTGGCCGTAGGTCTTTTTCTCTGTGGGATTCCAGATCACCAGGTCGGCATCTGCCCCGATCGCGATCGTCCCCTTGCGCGGATACATGCCGAAGATCTTCGCCGGATTCGTCGCGGTGATTTCCACAAAGCGATTGAGCGTCAGCCGCCCCCTGGCCACGCCTTCACTCCACAGGATGATCATGCGATCGCCGAGCCCCGGCAGGCCGTTGGGCATCTTCGAAAAATCGGCGCGGCCCAATTCCTTGCCGGGCTTCTGATACGGCACGCCCTCGTATTCGATCGGCCGGGTGCCGTCGAGCAGAAACGGGCAGTGATCCGTCGAGATCGCCTGCAGGTCGCCCACCTGCAGCGCGCGCCACAACGCTTCGTTGTCGCGCTTCGTGCGGACGGGCGGCGAGCACACCCATTTCGCGCCGTCAGGGCGAGCCAGATCATCTTCCGTGAAGAAGAGATATTGCACGCAGGTTTCGCCCATGACCTTCAGCTGGCGTTCGCGCCCGTAGCGCAGTTGATCGACCGATCCGGCGCACGTCATGTGCACCACATACAAGGGCGCATCGGCGACGGCCGCCAGCGCGATCGAGCGCAGCGTCGCTTCGGTTTCCAGCCAGGCCGGCCGAGTCTGGGCGTGATGCTTGGGCTGAAGTTGGCCGTTGTCGCGCGCCTGCTGAATCAACACGTCGATCGCGTCGCCGTTCTCGCAGTGCACCATGGTGAGGATGCCGTAGTCGCGCGCTTTCTGCAGCGTGCGGAACAGGCCCGTGTCGTCGATCTGCAGGCGGCCTTTGTAGGCCATCAACGCCTTGATGCTGCTCACGCCTTCGTCGAGCAGCGCCGGGATCTCGTCGATGATGGCGTCGTTCCATTCCACCAGGTTCGCGTGGTAGGCGTAATCGATCACGGCCTTGTCGGCGGCCTTGCGGTGCCACGCCTCGATGCCCTTACGCAGCGGCTCGCCCTTATTGGGGATGGCAAAATCGATGTGGGTGGTGGTGCCGCCGAAGGCCGCCGCCTTGTGGCCGGTGTAGAAATCGTCGGAGGATTCCGTCGCGCCGACGGGCAGCTGCAGATGCGTGTGCACGTCGATGCCGCCCGGCAGCACGTAGCGATCGGCTGCGTCGATGACTTGCGCGCCCTTCGGTCTCCAGGCCTTCGCCGATCACGGCGATCTTCTCGCCGTCGATCAGCAAATCGGCTTTGATGGTATCGCTGGCAGTAACAAGGGTTCCGTTCTTGATGACTGTAGGCATGGGTGAGTTCCTTGGTTTCTTAGTGCGATAGTGAGGTAGTCAATACAGGTGATTTCGAGTCAAGTGCTATGACGCGCGGCACATTGACTCTAGCGCAATGCCTCAACGCGCTCGACCAGCTGATGATATGCAGCGAGCAGTTCTGGATTTTCCAGCGCTTCAGCGAATTGTTGGAGCCAACATTCAATGTAGGCGTAATCCAGTTTGCCGTATTGCTCGATAAGCAATGCCTCAATGTCAGGCCAATCCTTGCCGCGGCCAGCCACGGCTTTCTGGATAATCAGGTCTTCAGCTGAGCAAATCCACAGCGACCAGCCGCCGAGGTCGCGTTGAACGGCACGCTCAATGATCTGTTCTTCGTAGCCAAGTACGGTCAAAAGGAAATCGACAATCATGCCGTCAATGTCAACGGCCACAATAAACGGATTATCAGGAGCGTGGGCGCGGGCGCGAACGGGAAAAGCAGCACGAAGATTTGCACGGACGCTGTCGAAATCGAGGTCAGGGACGAGAATCTTGATGTCTACATCATAGGTCGCGCGCACGACGCCCCACTGGGAGAGTGCCACGCCACCAATGATTGCGTAGCGGTAGCCGTGCTTTTCGAGAACGCTGATTGCTCGACGAAGCGGGGCTTCAACTCTTTTTCCATGCCGTTTTCTCCACGCTTCGAATTCATGAATTCGGTCATAATAACGCGATAAGTCGGCGACCTTGAGCGTGTGTTGTTGTTCACTCTGCTGCGGGGCGAGTCTCCAGCAAAACTCTACGAGTGCAACATATTGTCGCCAGGCTTCTTGCGCTGAAGGCTTATTGGCCATGAGCAATCTCTCGCGCAGTTCGGCTTCATTCCACTGGCGATAGGCTTCCTGTGCTTCCCGAATGATTTTTGGGTCAAGTGGCATGGCTTGATCATAACACGCTTGCGAGAGCGTGCAACCAACACAATTTGTTGAGCTGGCCGGGCTCCCACGCCCGGCGGCATGCGAGCCGCCTCTGCTGGTTAAAACAATCTCACCTCCACCAGCTCACCCGCGGCGATGCCGTTCGCGTCGATCGGGATGATCATCATGCCGTCGGCTTTGACGAGCGTATAGATCAAATTGCTCTTGCCGAAGACGGGCTCGGCCCACAGTTCGCCAGCGCGATCGGTCAACTTCACTTGGATGTAGTCGACACGCCCCGGCACCGAGGCGAGGTTGTGGGTGAGCCGGGCGCGGATCGTCTGGCGCAGCGGCGGGCGCTCGCAGCCTTGCATCTTCCACAGCGTTGGCGTGATGAAGAGGTCGCCCACCACCATGGCGCTGACGGGATTGCCCGGCAGGCCGAACACCGGTTTGCCATCGCAGACGGCGACGATCGTCGGTTTGCCGGGTTTGATCGAGACGCCATGCACCAGCACGCCCGGCTGACCCAGCTGGTCGATAACGTCATAGGTCATATCCCGCACGCTCACCGAACTGCCGGCCGAGAGCACCAGCGCATCCGATCGCTCGAGCAGATTGAGCGCGGCTTCATACAGCGCCTCGAAGTTGTCGCGGATGATGCCGCCCGGCTGCGCGATGCCGCCCGCGCGTTCCACGATGCCGCCGATCGAGTAGGTGTTCACGTCTCGCACCTGGCCGGGCTGCGGCTCGTCGTGCGGATCGATCACTTCGTCGCCGGTCGCCAAAATGCCGACGCGCGGCTGTTTAGCCACGGCGACTTGCGTGATACCCAGCGCCATCAAGCCGCCCAGATCCTGCGGGCGTAATAAATGGCCGATGGCGAAGAGGGGATCGCCGGGCCTGACATCTTCGCCCACTTGCAGCACGTTCTCGCCCGGCGCGGCCGCGCGCATCACTTCGATCTCATTGTCGGTGGTCTTTTGCGTGCGCTCGATCATGACCACGGCGTCGGCGCCGTCCGGCAGCATGCCGCCCGTGTGAATGAGCAGCGCTTCGCCGCGCTGGATCGACCGGGTCGGCGCGGAGCCCATCGGGCTTTCGCCAGTCACCGTAAGGTAGGCCGGCAGCGACTCGGTCGCGCCAAAGGTGTCGGCGGCGCGCACGGCATAGCCATCCATCGTGCTGCGCGGGAAAGCGGGCAGGGGGCTGCGCGCCGCGGGCGCTTCCGCCAGGACGCGATTCAAGGCGCGTGACGTCTCGATCGTTTCGAGCGGCACGCGCGGGGCCAGGTGGGTGAAGAGCTGTTGCAGCGTTTCGTGCGGTGGAAGAACTTTGAATAGTTCAGGCATCTTTGAGTCCGTCAGACGAATTGCTCGTATGCCTGTATTGTAGCGCAAGTTGCCAACTTGCTCACGAAGCAAACAACGCTTGATATTCTTCGGACGTCAGCGGAGCGACGCGGGCGGTAGCGAGGTTTTCTTCAACATGCGCCGCGCGGCTCATGCCGGCGAGGGCGGTGGTCACCTCCGGCGTCGAGCGCACGAATTGCAGGCAGCGCTGCGCATCGGTGGACAGGCCGCCAAACCTGGCGCGCAGCGGCTCGGCGACCTGATCAAGCAGGCGCGCCTGCAGCAGTGCGGCGCTGCTCATTACCGACAGGCCATAGCGCGTGGCGGCTTCCAGTACCGGCATCTTTTCATCGCTGACCATCTGATTGCGCAGCGTTACCGCTTCCCGCCAGGCCAGGTTCAACGGCAGCTGAATGAAGCGGCAGTGATGTTTCACGCCGCGCGTCTGGCGGGCCAGCGCATTGATCTCGGAGACGGATAGATAATCAGGCGCGGCGGGCGCCACACGGAACCCGTTCCACGCGGCGACTCCATAGTAGCGGATGAGGCCCTGATCAGCCGCTTCCTCCAGCGTGTCAAGGGCGGCGCTCAGGCGTTCGTGGAATTCGACGCGGTCGACCACCTGCAGCTGGCTTTCTGGATGGTGAAGATAGTAGATGTCAATGCAGGTGACGCCAAGATTGCGCAGTGATTGATGGATCATGGCGCGCAGGAATTGCGGCGCAAGACACTGGCCGGTGACGATGTCCTCGGGCGTGGCCAGGCCGGTATCGACGAAGGTTTCGCGGAGATAGCGCTCGCGATCGGGCGGCAGATCCCGATCGAAAGGCAGATAGCCGCCTTTGGTGGCGATGACGATCTCATCGCGTTGAATGACACCCTCTTTGAAAAGGCGCTTGAGCACCTGGCCGATCGCCCGTTCGCTGCGTTGGTGGCGGTAGCTAACCGCGGTGTCGATGACGTTGCAGCCGAGTTCGACGGCGCGGCCGATCGCTTGCGTGTAAGCCTTATCGATCGCGTCGGTGGCATCCCCTGGGCAAGTGCCCAGCCCGATCGAACTGAGCCACAGCCCGTGAGCCTGGCGGAAGTGCCCCGGCCGATCGGCAAAGCGATCGCGATAGCGGGCGGTTCCCTCGGCAGTGGCGTAAGTGACGTGGGCGGTCATGGCAAATGGCAAATGCGCCTCGATGGGCCGGGGCGCATCTTCTGTCAAAATTATAGCATTGAACCGCCGTTGCCGAACACGGCACTTGAGTTACAACAGCATTAACACTTGTTCGTGGCCGCCGAGTTCGGTGTACAGGGCGTCAAGCTGCTCGCGGCTCTGCGCCATGAACGTGGCCGTGACCGATCGGTAAGCGCCGTTGCTGCTGGCGCGGCTGCTCACGGCGCCGGCCTCCAGGTCAGGCGCGTGCCTCCGCACAATTTCAACCACCAGCGTCTCAAACTCGTCGCTGTTGCGGCCAAAGGCTTTGAGCGGAAAAGAACAGGGAAATTCCCAGATCGTTTCGGTGGAATGAGTCATGGGTTCCTCGCCAGACTCGACGCGCTGCGCGGGCGCAATTATAACCGTTTCCCCGGATCGAGTTTCCAATCCACATGCATCCAGATCACGCGCGAGTAGCGAAAGATGATCGGCACCCAGGGCAGAAACACGACGAACGTGACCAGGAGATTGAAGGTCAGCGGCCACGTGCCGGCGAAGAAATGCCACAGCACCACGAAGATCACAAACAAGATCGGCACGGCCAGCGCGTAACTGGCAAACATCGCCCCCGTAAAGTACCCGGGCTCGCGCCCAAATTGGTAACCGCACTCCGGACAGGTCTCGTGCATGGCGACCAGGCCATGATAAACGCGGCCATTTAGACAGCGCGGACAACGCTGCCGCAGCACGGCGCTGACGCGGCGCAGGAAGGTATCCGGTTGTCGATTAGTGGTTGACATCGTGCACCGCTGAGAGATTCGGGATAGATGACAGCGGCGCTGCCCCGTATGTTTCCATCAGCACCCGCCCGATCTGTTCCAGCACGGCGGGCGCGGTGCTGGCCTGAATCATAACACGAGGTTCTGCTCTTTCCAGATCGGGTTCCTGGATCAAGACCAACTGCTGATCACGCGCCAGGCCATAGGCGCTGAACGATTTGACGGCGGCGCATGACCTCGCCGGGCACGGGCAGGGCGCGCTCGCCCAGTATCCCGAAACGCTCCGTTCCCCAGGCGGCTCGCTCGCGGCCATCGATCGGATCAACTTCGCGGCGCGCCAGCGTGCGATCGAAGACAGGATCGATCAACGTGACGAGACGCTGCGCCAGGGCAAAGAGCGAATCGTGTGTCCACGGTTTCTTGGGCGTCGGCATCAACCAGGCCTGCGTTGTGATCGGCGGGGGCGGCGCGGGTTTCACTTCGGGCGCAGGATCGAGCTGCCGAATCGATGGTGAGCCACAGGACACGCGAGTAGCGAAAGAGCGGCACCGCGCAGGGCAGGAAGACCGCGTACGACACAAATAGCGTTGCCACCAGCGTCAATGTCTCCGAGAAGAGTTGGTATAGCACGAGAAAGATGAAGGCCAGCACGGGCGCTGCGAGGAAGAAACTCAAGTCCATGCCGCCGCTGAAATAGCCTTCTTCGCGACCATAGCGCAGGCCGCATACGGGGCATGCTTCGTGCGTGGTGACCCAGCCGGCAAAGATCGCTCCTTCCAGACAGCGCGGGCAGCGCTGTTTGATCAGGGCCGTGAAGCGTTTGGGTTTGGTGTGTCGCAGGGACGCCCGTGCCATACAAAAAGTGTACCATCCCTATGAAGCTTCTGGCGCCGGCTATTGACGACTCGAGGACTGCCTGCCCAACTTATCGAGACTATAATCGAGCTCACACGTCTCCGGGCGCGCCATGGGTTTCAGCCGCGGTGAAAGCGTCGGTCCGTAGCGCATCGTCGAGCCGTTGGGCCGCGGCAGTTCCAACGGTTCCCGCTGTGCAGACCCAGGCGCCTGCGCCAGATGCGTGCCGGAGCGCTTCAACTAGGGGTTCGTCTTTTTCGCGCGGCGCGAGTATAATTCGGCTATCAAACTTTGCGGGGACATAAGGAGAAAGCATGCGAATTCCCATTATTGCCGGTAACTGGAAAATGAACAAGAATGCGGCCGAAGCTGTGGAACTGGTGCGCGCGTTGCGCGAGGCCACTGCCGACGTGGAAAAGGTCGAGATAGTGATCTGTCCCCCGTTCGTCGCTTTGACGGCGGTGAAAGAGGCGCTGGCCGGATCGAAGATCGGCCTTGGCGCGCAGAACATGTACTGGGAAGAAAAGGGCGCGTTTACGGGTGAGATTTCCCCGCTGATGTTGAAGGATTTGGTAGCCTATGTCATCATTGGCCACAGCGAGCGCCGCCAGTATTTTGGCGAAACCGATACCACCGTCAATAAGCGGGTGAAGGCGGCGCTGGCGCACGGACTGATCCCGATCATGTGTGTGGGTGAAACGCTGGCGCAGCGTGAGTCCGGCGAAACGGCGAACGTTGTCACCACGCAGGTGACGAATGGCCTGGCCGGGTTGTCCGCCGAGGAAGCGAAATCGATCGTGATTGCCTACGAACCGGTATGGGCCATCGGCACCGGGCGCGCTTCCACGGGTGAGGATGCCAATGCAGTTGTAGCGCAGAACATCCGCGCGCCGTTGAGCAAGTTATTTGGCGAGAAGGTGGCGCAGGGCATTCGCGTGCAGTATGGCGGCAGCGTCACTCCGGCCAACATCGAGGAGTTCATGGGCGCGCCTGAGATCGATGGCGCGCTGGTGGGCGGCGCGTCGTTGAAGGTTGCCGACTTCACGACCATCGTCACCGGCACGGCGCGGATAAAGTAACAGCAAAAGGCCCCGCGAAGTCGCAGCGGGGCCTTTCTTGTTTCCAGGGGCAGAGACTACTTGATGGCGTCCTTGAGCTGCTTGACGGGACGAGCCTTCACGACCTTGCTGGCGGGCTTGGCCTTGAAGACGGCGGGCTGACCGGTGAAGGGATTGATGCCTTCGCGCGCAGGCACAGCCGGTTTCTTGACAGTGACGAGCTTGATCAAACCGGGCAGCACTACTTCGCCGGCGCCGCCCCTGCTCAGTTCCTTGTAGATGACTTCGTTCAGCGCAGTCAGCGCGCTGGTGACCTGCTTCTTCTCCAGGCCGCTCTTCTTGGCGATGGCGCCAACAAATTCCGACTTGGTCATGCGTTTCTTAGCCATGGGATCAGCTCTCCTTGGGAATGGATTTTTGTCTTCGTGACCGGTTGGCTGGAAGAACTGACTTTAGTATACACTGATGAAGCAAAAAGGCAAATCGGGCACATGATGCAAAGCCCTTGTTTTCCAGTGTTTTGTGACAGGCGCAATCCATGCTGCTTTCATCCTTCGCATGGTTTCTCGGCGCGCTGATCGTGCTGGCGCTCGTGCAGCGGTGGGTGCACAAGCACCTGCACGGCGTCGCCTATCTGATCAGCGGGCAGGCCGATATGGCGTTGATGTTGTATTCGCTGCCCTTGCTGCCGGGCGTAGCCCTGCATGAACTCTCGCATGCCAGCATGGCAACGCTGCTCGGAGTCAAGACGGCTAACCTCACGTTGATTCCGCAGCGTCAACCCGACGGCCACGTGCGGCTGGGATCGGTGCAGGTCGAGCGCGTGGATGTTGTGCGATCAAGTTTGATCGGCCTGGCGCCGCTGTTAGCGGGCAGCGTGGCGATCTTATTGATCGTCCGCTTTGCGCTCGACGTGAATACGATCGGGGAGGCCGTGCAGCGCGGCGACCTGGCGGCGCTGCTGGCTTCATCAGGCGGCCTGCTGCGCGCACCCGATGCGTGGTTGTGGCTGTACCTGCTTTTTGCGATTGCCAATGCGATGATGCCCAGTCCCTCTGATCGGGAAACATGGCCGCCCGTGATTCTGTTCAGCTTGCTGCTGCTGTCGCTGGCGGCGGCGTTCGGTTGGAACTCGGCCGTCGAAGGACTGGGCCTGGTTGCCGATCAGATTTTGCGCTGGCTCGCCGCGGTGTTCACCATCACGCTGATCGTCGACCTGCCGTTTGTCGCGCTCATCTTTCTAGTCGAAGCGACGTCGAGCCGCGCTCTGGGCCGGCGCGTGGAATATACTTCCCCGGTCGATCACTCCTCCAAGAAGAAGCGCTGATCGAACGCCCCACTCGGCGCTGGCGTGTGAGGTAATCGTCACCGTCAGGCGGATCATTTCTTCGTTTGCTCCCGGCGCTCGCTTTTCCGGCCGACCATCACCAACACGATCAGCATGACAATGCCTAACACGCCCAGCGCCAGCACCTTGTAGATACGCGCCTCGATGATCAATGCCAGCCCGCCGAACAGGGCGCTGATCAAATAGTAGCCGATCACGATCTGCCGCTGTGATAAGCCCAGATCGAGCAGGCGGAAATGGAGATGATCGCGCCCGCCCTGAAACGGCGATTTGCCGTGCCGGAGGCGTGAAACGATCAGCCACGCCACATCGATGATCGGCACGGCCAGCACCAGCAGCACGGTCGCCATCTTGGCCCCGCCGATGATGCCCAGGCAGCCCAGCGCAAAGCCCAGCGTCAACGCGCCGCTCGATCCCAGGAAGACGCGCGCGGGATGGAAATTGTACGGCAGGAAGCCCAGCGTCGCGCCGAGCAGGGCCAGCGGCAGGGGCGCAAGGCTCAACTGCGGATCTTGTGTAGCGGTATCCTGCACCATGGCCACAAACAGCACGGCGCTGAAGATGGCCGCGATGCCGGCCGCCAGCCCGTCAAGCCCGTCGAGCCAGTTGACGGTATTCATCATGCCCATCAACCAGAACAAGGACAGCGGCACGATCAACCACGGGGCGATCTCGCCAAGATTGACTTCCTGATTGGTGAACGGATTATTGAAGCGTTCGATGATGATCAGTGAAGCAATGGCTGCGAGCGAAGCGGCGGCCTGTGCCGCGAATTGCACCCCAGGCCGGAATTCAAATCTGTCGTCGAGCAGTCCGAACACAAAGATGACGATCAGTCCAATCAGCAAACCGCCCATGCGGATAAACTCGTTCGGATCGGTGCGCGGCAGATCGAGCAGCGGCGTGATGAGGACACCCGCGACGAAACTGGCGAAGATCGCGATGCCTCCGGTGCGTGCGATCCGGCTGGCGTGTTTGCGCCGTCCGCCGGGTTGATCCGCCATGTTGAAGCGCAGACCCACTCTGGCGGCTAGCGGCGTGAGCAGCACGGAGAGGAAGAAGGAGACGAGAAAGACGAGAAGAAATGGCATAGCGTGTTGCGTATTGCGTATTGCGTGTCCTGTCGCGGCTCACGCACCACGCCACACGTCTACCCGGAGATCGAGTCCAAAACTGTTCTCAATGTCGGTGCGTCGATGTTTCCGCCCGTCAGCACGCACACGCACTTCCGCGCGCCGGCGATCTTGCCCGCCAACAGCGCCGCGATCCCTGCGACGCCTGAAGCCTCCAGCAAAATCTGATCGGAGTCGATCAGCGCGGCAATGCCGCGCTTCATCTCATTTTCGCGGACCAGCGCGATCTCGTCAATCAGCAGCATGCCAACCATGAACGGCACGCGCCCGAAGCCGCCTGCCAAACCGTGCGCCAGCGTCGGTTCGTTCTCGTAAGTCTCGTAGGGATAGCCGTCGCGTTTGGAGAGGTAGGCTGATGGCGATGCGGCGGGATTCACGCCGATGACGCGAATTGTGGGATTCAACGACTTGGCCACCGTTGCCAGTCCGGCGATCAATCCACCGCCGCCCACCGGCACGACGATCGTATCGACATCGGGCATAGCCTGCATGATCTCCAATCCGACCGTGCCTTGCCCTGCAATCACGTCAAGATCATCGTAAGCTGAGACATAGGTTGCGCCGTTCCTTCCCGCGAACTCAACGGCCGCCGCCTGCGTCTCGTCGAAGTGATGGCCGGTGAGATGCAGGCTGACGTTGTACTGCCGCAGTTTCGCGATCTTAGCCGGAGCCGCGTTGGCTTGCACAAAAAGATCGGCTTTGGTCAGGCCCAGACATTGCGCCGCGTGTGCCACGCCCAGCGCGTGATTCCCGGCCGAGGCTGCCACAATGCCCCGTTCACGTTCCTCCGCGCTCAGCGTCAGGATTCTGTTCAGCGCTCCGCGCGGCTTGAATGATCCGGTAACCTGTCGATTCTCCAGCTTCAGCCACACGTCGAGATCCACTGCGCACTGAGCAGCATCGATCGCACGAGCGGCGTCCGCGTGATGTATGGCTCGATGCGCTGCTGCGCCAGATAGATTTCGTGCAGGGTAAGTTTGGGCATTGATAGGTTGTTCGTTAGTCAGTCAGACAAAGGTGTTATTCAACTTACACAAGGAATTACTGCGGGAATGACGCGGTAACGTGATTTCAAATCAGCAATCAGAAATCAACAATCAGCAATTCATTAGCCTGTCCCGAACTGCCGATCGCCGGCGTCGCCCAGGCCGGGCACGATGTAGCCAATGCTATTCAGTCGCTCGTCAACCGCGGCGAGGAACAACGGCACATCAGGATGATCGCCGGTGAGCCTGGCAATGCCCTCGGGCGCGGCGAGCAGCCCCATGTATTTGATCTTCTTCGCGCCCCACCTCTTCAAAATGTCCACGGTGGCCGAAGCCGAGCCGCCAGTCGCGAGCATCGGATCGAGGACGAGGCAAATATCGACGGTCGGGCTGACGGGCAGGCGGTTGTAGTAGGCAATCGGTTTCAAGGTGCGCTCATCTCGAAACAGGCCAATGTGCCACACTTCCGCCGAGGGCATCATGTCCCACACGCCTTCCACCATGCCCAACCCGGCGCGCAGCACCGGCACCAGGCCGATCTTTTCGCCCAGTTCGTAGCCGTTGGCCGTGCCCATGGGCGTGGTCACGGTGTATTCTTTCAGCTGGATATCGGCGGTGGCTTCGTAGGCCACCAAAATCGAGATCTCACGGACGAGTTCGCGGAACTTCTTGGGTTTGGTGTTGACATCGCGCAGGAGGGTGAGTTTCTGCTTGACGAGCGGATGCTGGCTGACGTGGACGTGAGGCATCGCCATCTCCTGAAGAAGAATGTGTTGGCGCGATTGTACTCGAGAGAGGATGAAAGTCAAACCGCCTGGGGATGCCATCCCCGATCGATCTTTGGCGCTTCAACGCCACCATGCTATACTCAGGTGTATACTCCATGCCTTGGATTGCATCCATGTCTGATCTGACCCACGTCGACTTTCTTCAGCAGGCCTATCGTGACAACTGGCAGCAGTACCTGGCTTCACTCAAGCCCAACGCCAAACTTGGCTGGGACGTCTGCGTGTTGACCGCCAGTGATGAACGCCAGGCGAATATGTATCGCGGACAGTTGGAATGGCGGCGCACGACGAATCTGCTGCCGGCGCAGACGCGTTTCCTCGTCATTGCCGACCCGGATGGACAGCGCATCGGTTCGGGCGGGGCGACGCTGCGCGTGCTGGCGCAGTTGGCACGCGAAGATGATACGCTCACCGGCAAGCGCGTCCTCGTCATTCACTCCGGCGGCGATTCGCGCCGCCTGCCGATCTGCTCCGCCACCGGCAAGCTCTTTGCGCGCGTGCCGCGGGTTCTGCCCGATGGGCGCGCTTCCACTGTCTTCGATGAATTTCTCATCGGCCTAAGCGGGCTGAGCAGTGCCTCACTGCCGCCCGGCGTGCTCGTCGCTTCGGGCGACGTGCTGTTGGTGTTCGATCATCTGCAGATTTCGTTTCAGCGCGGCGGCGTCATTGGCGTGGCAGCCGCGGCGCCGGTGGAGATGGGCTTGCAGCACGGGGTATATGTGCATGGCGGCAGCGCGCATCGCGTGCAAGCGTATCTGCACAAACCGTCGGCGGATGAGCTGGCACACTGGAGCGCCATCCATTCCGATGGCACGGTGCAGATCGATACGGGGTTGGTGTGGCTGGATGCTGCCACCGCCTTGAGATACGCGGCGCTTATTCAATCCGAGGCGGTGGGCGCCATCTGCCACGTGCCGCCGTTTGAGCCGACTTCAGATGCGGCGCTCAACTTCTATGGCGATCTGGTGCTGCCGCTGGCGCAGTCCACCGCGCTCGAAGACTATCTGGCCGACACCAGTGATGGGCCGGCCACACCCGAGGTGCAAAAAGCGCGGCAGGTGATCTGGCAGCGGCTGCGCGGCACGTCCTTCACGTCGGAGCGCCTGCATCCGGCGATGTTCATTCACTTTGGCACCTCGCACGAATACTGGGAGACGGTTGCCGCAGATGCCGCGCTGCAACGCATCTGCGGCTGGGTGCCACACGCGGCGGCCTGGTCAGCGGGCGAAGCTTCTGCGCTGGCGTTGATCAATTCGGCAGTCGCGCAAGCAGTTTCACCCGCCCGGCCCGATCAACGCGCCTTGATCGTGGACAGCTGCTTGCGAGGATCGTTAGCCTGGCGCGGCGCGGCGATTGTGGCCAACGTCGATACCGGGCAACCGATCGAGTTGGCGCAAGACGTCGTGCTCGATCAGCTGCCGCTCGAGCAAGGTTTCGTCACGCGTATCTTTGGCTTGTACGACGATCCCAAACGCCCTTCATCCGCCGGGACGTTTATGAATCAACGCTGGTCCGATTGGCTCACGGCGGCCCGCATCGATCCGGAATTGTTGTGGCCGAACGTGCCCGCTGCCTCGCGCACCTTGTGGAATGCGCGCCTGTATCCGATCGCGGCGAATCGCGATGACAGCCTGGCGTTGAGCCTGCTCCTGCAGGATCCCGCGCATGCTCCGGCGGAGTGGCGGGCAAAATGGGAGGCTTCGACGCGTTTGTCGATGGCCGCCAGTTTCGCCGGGGCGGACAGTCAACGCATCTTGAGCGGTCTGGCCCAGATTGAAGACTTTGTGGCGGCGCGTCACTTCTATACGGCGATTCAAGATCAACAGCCGGCCGCCGCGGCGCGCAGCGTAATCGGGTCGGTGCGCAGCAACATCGCGCGCCGCGGCGCGCTGATCGATTCGTGGCTGGCACAGGCGGATCCGATTCTGCAGCTGCGCGGTTATGAGGCGTTGGCGGTGGCCGGCGAACAACCTGCTTGGGAAGACCGCGCCTTCACGATTTTGGCGCAGCTGATCGAAACGTCTGTGAATGAGCAAACCAGAGCGCAAACGCAGGCCGTGCAACTTTTACACGGATGTCGTGTGCAGGTCAAAGCCGCGGCGCGCATTGACTTTGGCGGCGGTTGGACTGATACGCCGCCGTATAGCATTGAGCAGGGCGGCACGGTGCTCAATGCGGCGATTACCCTGCGCGGGGTGTATCCCATCGCGGCTGAGGCGGTCTGGCTGGATGAACCGCGCCTGATCCTGGAAAGCCCGGATATCGAAGCCAGGTTCGAACCCACAGCTGTTGGCGAGCTGCTGAGCTATGCCAACCCCGCCGATCTCTTTGCACTGCAGAAGGCGGCGCTCGTGCTCAAAGGTGTGGTGCCGCCCGATCTCGATCCCGGCCTGCCTGTGCGCGATCTCTGTCAGCAGTTGGGCGGCGGATTGAAACTGATTACGCGGACTTCCATTCCGCGCGGGTCGGGCTTGGGCACCAGTTCGATCATGGCGGGCGCGGTGCTGAAGTGCCTGAGTCAGATGATCGGGCTGGAGACAACGCCCGCGCAGTTGTTCGACGAAGTCTTGTGCCTTGAGCAAATGCTCACTACGGGCGGTGGCTGGCAAGATCAAGTCGGCGGCCTGTGGGGCGGCATCAAATTGGTCAGCACCACGCCCGGTTTGCCGCAGCAGATTCAAGTCGAGATGATTCAGCTGTCGCCTGAAATTAAAGTGGAACTCGCCAGCCGGCTGGTTCTGGTTTACACCGGGCGGCAGCGACTGGCGAAGAACCTGCTGCGATCGGTCATGGGGCGTTGGATGGCGCGCGATCCAGAAATGGTGTGGATCCAGCAGGAGATTGCGCGGCTGGCGGTGATGATGCGCGAGGCGCTGGCGGCGAACGACGTGTCACGCTTCGGCGAGTTGCTGAGCGAGCATTGGGTGATTAACAAACGGATGGATCCCGGCTGCACGAATGAGTTCATCGATCACTTGTTTGAGGTGATGCGGCCGCACATCAACGGCGCTAAACTGGCGGGGGCGGGCGGCGGCGGATTTGCCATCGTGGTGGCGCGCAGCATCGCGGCGGTGCGCGATCTGGCGGCGGCACTGCAGGCGCACTACGACGGCACGCCGGTCGAGATTTGGGACTGCGCTGTTCCTGAAGCAGGCATGCTCGTGCACGCGCTGACGCCCGGCGCGGTCGATCGAGTATAATCGGCTCACGGAAACCGGATGAAAGGGAACCCATGCCCGATCGGCCTATCGCCCCTCAATCGCGTGAAGAAGACACCGCGCTCGATCGCGCCCTGCGCCCCACGCGGCTCGCCGAATTCCCCGGCCAGGATCGCTTGAAAGAGAATCTGGGCATCTTGATTCAGGCGGCACGGCAGCGCAACGAGGCGCTGGATCACGTCTTGTTCTATGGCCCGCCGGGGCTGGGCAAGACCAGCCTCGCGCACATCGTGGCGAACGAGATGAAGGTGAACGTGCGCGTCACGGCCGGCCCGGCCATCGAGCGGGCCGGTGACCTGGCCGCGATCCTTACCAATCTCAAAGCAGGCGATGTGCTCTTCATTGACGAGATTCATCGCCTGGGGCGCGCCATTGAGGAAGTGATGTATCCCGCGATGGAAGACTTCGCGCTGGACATCGTCATCGGCAAAGGCCCGTCGGCGCGCAGTATTCGGTTGAAACTGCCGCACTTCACCGTGATCGGTGCGACGACGCGCTTGGCGTTGGTCAGTTCGCCGCTGCGCGCGCGCTTTGGCGCGGTCTATCGGCTGGACTACTACGAGCAGCCAGTGCTGGAGCAGATCATTGCGCGCGGTGCAAAACTATTGGACGTGCAGATCGATCCGAGCGGGCTGGCCGAGATTGCGCGGCGCGGACGCGGCACGCCGCGCGTCGCCTTGCGCTTGCTGCGGCGCGTGCGCGACTATGCTCAAGTGCGCGGCGACGGCGCGATCGGGGGGCAGTTGGCGGCGGATGCCCTCTCACTGCTCGACGTTGATCCGTTGGGGCTGGACGATCTCGATCGGCGCGTGCTCAAGGCTGTCATCGAGAAATTCGGCGGCGGACCGGTGGGCCTGGAGACGATCGCCGCTTCGATCAGCGAAGAATCCGATACCATCATGGATGTGGTAGAGCCCTATCTGCTGCAGCTGGGCTTTCTCGATCGCACACCGCGCGGCCGCGTGGCAACCCGCCGCGCCTATGAGCACCTGGGCAGCCTTTATCCCGAGAAGCCGGAACAGCCGGCGCTGCCGTAGTGAGTGGTTATGCTTGATCTCGTCGGCCAGCGTCTAGGTCAATACCGCATCGAGGCGCGCGTGGCGCGCGGTGCGACGTCCACGATATACAAAGCGTATCAGGAGAAACTTGATCGCTACGTCGCGATCAAAGTCCTGTCCCCGCATTTCATCGACGAGCCCGGTTTTCTCGATCGTTTCCATCAAGAAGCGCGCGCCGTGGCCCGCCTCGATCATCCCAACATCCTGCCGGTGTATGATTTCGATCAAGTCGGCGAGATCGTCTACATCGTGATGAAGTACGTCGACAGCGGCACACTGCGCCATGTGATTGACGGCCCGCTGGATCTGGCTTACACAGTCGAGATCGCCACGCAGGTCGGGCTGGCGTTGGGGTACGCGCACAAGCAAGGCGTGGTCCATCGTGACGTGAAGCCCGGCAACATCCTCATCGCAGACAATAACTGGGCGCTGCTCACCGATTTTGGCCTGGCCAAGATATTGGCGGGCAGCCAGCGCCTCACGCGCACGGGCGCCGGGGTGGGCACGCCCGAATACATGTCGCCGGAGCAGGCCCAGGGCCATGCTGTCGATGGCCGCGCTGATCTGTATTCGCTGGGCGTGACATTGTATGAAATGCTGGCCGGGCATTTGCCGTTTGAAAGCGACAGCGGCATCGCTGTGGCGCTGAAGCATGTTAACGATCCCGTGAAGCCGCCGCGAGACTATCGGCCCGATCTGCTGCCCGCCGTCGAGCAAGTCATCTTGACGGCCCTGGAAAAGGATCCCGATCGACGTTATCCAACCGCCGAGGCCTTGTTGGCCGCTTTAACGCGGGCGGCCATGCCGGCGTTGCCGCCGCCGGCGCTCGGCCAGCCGTCGAACGCCGCGCAATCGATCGGTGAACCGGCATCCAAAGGCCTAGTGCATTCAGGCCAAATCGGTGGCGTCGCTATCGAGCGGCTGTGTATGCCAGGCGGCGCACGATTGGTGTGGTGATTGGCGTGCTGGCCATCGTCTTGTTGTGTGCCGCGCTGGCGCCGTTGGTCCTGCCTGCTGCCCCGATCGCGTCGGCAACTGCTACTCCGTCAATTAGGACGGTTTTGACTGTGGCTCAGGTCACGGCGACGCCAACGCTGGCTTTGATACCGGCTCAGCCGCCTGGCCTCCCGTCGCCGACGCTGACCGCCACAAAAGAAATATCGGCCGCGGCGCCGGGTATGGTGTTGATTCCTGCCGGCTCCTTTACGATGGGCGCGGTGTCCGGCGAATTCGATGGCGATGAGACTCCGCCGCATGTGGTGTATCTGGATGATTACTACAGCGATGTGGCGGAAGTGACCAATGCACAGTTCGCGCGCTTCGCTGCTGGCAGCGGCTATCAAACTGACGCGGAAAAGGCCGGCGATTCGACCACGTGGCGCTCTTTCAACTCATCCGATCGGCAGCGCTTCCCGGTGATTTTTGTGAGTTGGAATGATGCGGCGCGTTACTGCGCGTGGGTCGGCAAACGGTTGCCGACGGAAGCTGAATGGGAGAAGGCCGCGCGCGGCGCGACCAAGCGCATCTATCCGTGGGGCGATTCTTTCAATGATCGTTTCGCGAACACGGTGGATGCGGGCGTGGGGCAGCCCGTCGCGGTGACTTTGCGCTCAGCGCGAAGTCCGTACGGTCTGTATGACACCGTCGGCAATGTATGGGAGTATGTACTGGACTGGTACGATGGCGGCTATTACACCGATAGTCCCAGGGCGAATCCCCGTGGCCCGTCTGCGGGGCCATTCAAAGTAATTCGGGGTGGATCGTTTAAGACGCCGTCCGATCGAGCTACGACCACAGCGCGTGAAAGGCTCAGCCCGGATAGCCGTGGCGACGACATTGGCTTCCGCTGCGCACAGGACGTGAAATGAATTTCGCTGACCTGGGTAAATGGTTGGTCATGGCCGGGTTGGGATTGGCATTGCTTGGCGGTGTGATGTGGCTGCTGGGGCACATTCCCTTCTTCGGCAACTTGCCCGGCGACGTTCGGCTTCAGACGCAGAACTTTGGCTGCTTCTTTCCGATCGTCAGCATGATCGTGCTCAGCATTCTGGCGACGATTATTTTGAACATCGTCATCCGGATCGTGAATAAGTGAAGACCAGCGATTTTGATTATCATCTGCCGCCCGAACTGATTGCCCAGACTCCTATCGAGCCGCGCGATGCTGCGCGGCTTTTGCAGCTCGATCGATCCTCTGGCCTGATCGGGCATTTCCACGTCCATGATTTGCCCGATTTACTGCGCCCGGGCGATCTGTTGGTGGCCAACGAGAGCCGGGTCATCCCGGCGCGCATTTATGCGCGCAAGGCGCAAACGGGCGGCGCCGTGGAGGTGCTGCTGCTGCGCCGCCTCGATGCGGTGACATGGCAGGCTTTAGTGCGATCACATCGTGTTCACGTGGGCACGCGGATCGAGATTCGACCCGATCTGGTGGCAGAAGTGATCGCGATCTCACCCAGCGGCGAACGCGTCCTGCGCTTCAACCATCCGATCGACGCGCGTCTGAACGAATTGGGAGTCATGCCGCTGCCGCCTTACATCCACGCGCCGCTGCACGATCCTGAGCGTTACCAGACAATCTATGCGCGCGCCCCCGGCTCGGCCGCCGCTCCCACGGCAGGCCTGCACTTCACACCGCATCTGCTGGCGCAGATGCGCGATCGCGGGATCCACGTGATCTATGTCACGCTGCACATCGGACTGGATACGTTCAAGCCGGTTGAGACGGAAGATGTGGAGCAGCATCATATCCATGCCGAATACGTGGAAGTGACGGAAGAGGTAGCTGCGCAAATCCGCACGGCCAGAGCGGAAGGCCGGCGTGTGATTGCGGTGGGTACGACCAGTGTGCGGGTCCTGGAAACGATCGGAGAGCATGGCCTAGCGGCTTTTACAGGCGATACGCGTTTGTTCATTTACCCCGGCTACAAGTTCCGCGTAGTCGACGGAATGATCACCAATTTTCATTTGCCCAAGTCATCCTTGTTGATGCTGGTCGCCGCGTTCGCCGGGAAAGAGGCGATCGATCGGGCCTATGCCGAAGCGATTGGCCGGCAGTATCGGTTCTACAGTTTCGGCGATGCGATGCTCATTTTGTGAAACGCCGGGTGACGAGCGGGTACAACCCCGCTTGATTTTATGGCAAGTATAGATATAATGTTAGATGGTGGTCGACTTCGGCCCTGTCGAATGCTGAACCATAAAGGCGGCCAATCATGAACGAGACAGAACTCACGCTTCAATCTTACCTGGATCAATTTCTCGCGTCGCTGATACATGAGGACGGTTATGCGCGCAATACGGTTGCGGCTTACCGTAACGATTTGAGCCAGTTGATGGAGTATCTTGGACACCGCGCACCGCCCGTGGTGAGTTGGACGGCTGTCATGTCCTCGGACCTGAACGCGTTTGTCGATTCGCTGCGCTCGATGAAAATCGTCAAGCGCAGCGGCGAAGAAAAGCCTGTGGCGCCCTCGACCATTGCGCGGAAAGTTGCGGCGCTCAAGTCATTTTTCAATTATCTGACTCTCAAAAACATCATCCCGCTCGATCCCTCGCTAGGATTGGAAGCGCCCCGAGTCGCCAAGCGCACGCCGAAGACGATGACCAGCGAGGAGGTCGAACGCTTACTGGCCGCGCCGGGAACGGGCAGTTCGCCCAAGACGCTGCGCGATCGAGCGCTGCTGGAATTGTTATATGCCACGGGCGTGCGCGTCTCTGAACTCGTGTCGTTCAGGCTGGACGATGTCAGCCTGGCTGACAAAATCATGCGCGTCAAGAACGAAGACGGCAAGCGCGAACGCAGCGTGCCGATGAGCGACAAAGCGGCGGAATGTCTGCAGATTTACATCGAGCGAGGACGCCCGCATTTTGTGAAGAGCGCCGGCAACCAAGCCGCTTTGTTCCTGAATCAGCGCGGACAGCAGCTGACGCGGCAGGGCATGTGGCTGATTATCAAGGAATATGCCGCGCGGGCCGGTCTGGACTATGAGGTAACGCCGCATATGCTGCGCCACTCGTTTGCGGCGCACATGCTGCAGGACAACAAGGCCACCCTGTCTGAGGTGCAGCATTATCTGGGCCATGCCAACATCTCAACCACGCAGATTTACGTGCAGCCGCAGCCGCTTGCGACGCTGCCTGAGCCTGAAGCCTAATTTCGTTGAGGAGTGTCCAACATGGGTATGCTGAGGTATGTGGAAAGTCTGCTGGGCAAGAACGAGCAGATTCTCTGGCGGGCGCGGCAGCACTGGATTGTCTTGACAGCCAACTTCGTGATCAATTTGTTTATCTTCATCGTTGTCCTGGCGGTGTATGGGGCGGCTGGCACTTTGGGGGCAGGTGCGATCGGCGATTTCCTCCGCAGCAATCGCGGCTTTGCCCTGCTGGCCTTGCTGTTCCCGATCGGCTGGTTCGGCTGGGAGTTGCTGCAGTGGTGGGCGGAAGAATACTTGATTACGACCACACGCGTGGTGCAGACCGAAGGACTGATTAACAAGCATACCAAGGATTCGGCCTTAGAAAAGATTAACGACATCACCTTGAATCAGTCGGTGGTGGGCCGCATCTTGAATTATGGCGACCTGGCGATTATCACGGGCAGCGACGTGGGCACGAATCTGCTAAAGCGCCTGGCCCAGCCGGTTGAGTTTAAAAAGACGCTGCTGGAGCAAAAGCAGAAATTGTCTGACGGCGAAGACCTTGGCTACCGAAAAGTGGCGACTCCCGCCGAGGATGGCGAGGAAGATCCCTTGAAGAAGATTGCGCAGCTGGACGACTTACGCAAGACTGGCGCCATCAGCGAGGTGGAGTATCAACAGGCCAAGGCGAAACTATTGGCCAAGTTGTAGTATCAGCGGAAATCAGTTATGGATGGCAAGGATAAGCGCCCGCTTATCCTTGCTGTGTCGCAAAGGACGGACAGAGTGGAACATTTGGTGACGCGTTCAGAAATTGAAGCGGCGGCGCAATATGTGCGCGAGCGCACTCGCCGTCAACCCGAATTCGGCATCGTCTTGGGTTCGGGTCTGGCCGCACTGGCCGAAGCGGTAGAAGACCCGGATTTCATCCCGTTTCAAGACATCCCGAACTTTCCGGTCTCGTCGGTGCAGGGTCATTCGGGGAGGTTGGTCAGTGGGACATTGGAAGGCCGATCGGTGTTGGTGATGCAGGGCCGGGTGCACTTCTACGAAGGCTATTCCATGTCGCAAGTCACACTGCCGATCCGCATGATGCGCGTGCTGGGGATTCACACGGTCATCTTGACCAATGCGGCAGGCGGGATTAACCCGGCGTTCAAGGCGGGCGATGTGATGCTGATCACGGATCATGTCAACCTGATTGGCATGGCCGGGCAGAATCCGCTGCGCGGTCCCAATGACGACTCCTTCGGTCCCCGTTTTCCCGATATGTCGCAGCCGTACGATCCGGGACTGCGCGCACTGGCTCTGAAAGTGGCGGCCGATCACCGGATTGATCTGAGACAGGGCATCTACATGTGCCTGGCTGGTCCGAGCTTCGAATCGCCGGCCGATGTGCGCTTCCTGCGGCTGATCGGCGCAGATGCCGTCGGCATGTCAACCGTGCCGGAGACGGTAGTGGCGCGCCACGCCGGACTGCGCGTGTTGGGCCTGTCGGGCATCAGCAATACGCTAACGGGTGACGAGGCCGGCCCGCAGACGACTCACGAAGAAGTGCTGGAGGCCGGACGCATCCTGGTTCCCAGGATGATGACGGTCATCCGGGGCGTGCTGCCGGCGGCCTGAACTCACATGACTTTCTTTGTGCAACTGCTCGCCAACTATGCGGGTCTGATTTACATTGCCCTCATCGTCGGCGCGGTGTTCTACGTCCGGGAGATTATCGCGGCGCGGCAGGACCTGCAACAGTCGCTCTACTCTCTGGAGCGCGAAGCGGCCAACAGCCGCCTGTGGCGCAGTGTTTTGATGTTGGGCTTGTTGGGTCTGATCGCCGCTGCCACCTTCATCCTGTCGACGGTGGTGGCGCCGCAGGTGGCAACCGACGAGGGGCGTGTAACGCCGACCGCGGCCTTTACGCTGCCCACGAATACGCCTACTCCGACGTTCCAGCCGACACCGACGCGCACACCGCGTCCGCCCACGCCTGTGCCGGGAACCTCCACGCCGACGATCGCAGGTGTGCCGACAGAAGCGCCCACGCCGACGGCGTTGCCACTGCCTGCCGCGTGTCCTGATCCCAATGCGCAAATTGTGGCGCCGGTGGCGGGACAGGTCTTTTCAGGCGAGATTCAAGTGCGCGGCACGGCGGATGCACCGAACTTCGCTTTTTACAAGCTGACGCTGAACGGCCCGGCCACGGGCAATGTGACGCAGACTGCTGGCGATGTGGTGCACGCCCCGGTGCGCGGCGGTGTGCTGGGCGCGATCGATCCGGCGAACTTGCTTAGCCAACCTGGGATTTATGTCGTAGGGTTGGTGGTCGTCGATAATACCGGAAACGAATTGCCGCACTGCAGCGTATCGATTGTCGTTCAAGCGCCCTAGTCAGGCGTGGAAGGCCGCCATGATCAAACCCATTGTTCGATCTGCCACCGCCGCCGATCTGTCGACCTGTCTGTCGTTCGATCCATCGTTCGAGACGGAGTATGTCTGGCAGATGGATGGTCGCCCGCAGGAAGGGCAAATTAGCATTTCGTTTCGTACCGTGCGCCTGCCGCGCCCCATGCGGGTGGCTTATCCGCGCGATGTGAAGCAGCTCAATGCAGGCTGGCAGGCCTGCGATGCGATGTTAGTGGCTGACGACAATCGGGTGGTGGTGGGCTATGCCGCGCTGGCTAAACGCGGCGCGCAGGCGGCGGCGTGGGTGCAGGATCTGATCGTGACCAAGGCGGCGCGGCGCAGCGGCGTGGGCAGCGCGCTGCTGGCAGGCGTGGGGCGCTGGGCGCGCGAAGAGAAACTGGCCTGGATCATGATCGAAGTGCAGACCAAGAACTATCCGGCCATTCAGTTTTGCCATAAGCACGGCTTCACGTTCTGCGGCTACAACGATCATTTTTTTGCCAACCGGGATATTGCGGTATTCTTTGTTAAGGCGGTGCATTAAGCGCCGCCACCATTTTGACTGGCACTTGGGGCGCGAGGCTTGCCCGTACCCGGGCAGGGCCCGCTTGCCGAACAGCGCCGACTGGGACGAAATTTGTGCTTGAGCGTTTCTGTCACTAAATACGATCAAGCCCCTTGATCCATGGGCATGACTGCGGCAGTCAGGTGATGAATTTGATTGGCTGATGGGTGTGGCGTTGGTATGACCGGCTCGCTGAGTTTAACCATTATTATTGCCTTCCTCAACTCGCTTCTCTCGATCGGCATCGCCGTGACGGCGTTTGCCTTGTTGATCTACATCATTCGTTACAACTGGCGATCTCCTGTGGCGCGCGCGTTTAGCGTCTTATTGACGTGCGTCATGTTCGTGTCGATGGGTGACGCGGTGGTCTATCGCGTCGTCGAGCCGGTGTGGGCCGAGCGCTGGCTGCGCTGGCAGTGGCTGGGCATCGCGCTGGTGCCGGCTGCTTATCTGCACTTCTCCGACGAGGTGCTGCGTACCACGAATTCGATCTCGCGTCTGCGGCAGGCGGCCGTGATCGGCGCGTACACGACCAGTTTCGTCTTCATGGGCCTGGCGCTCTTCAGCGATGAGGTCGTGCGGGGCGGGCAGTTGTTGAGCGCGGCCCCGCATCTGCAAGCCGGGCCGCTGTTCAGCCTTTACGCCTTGTACACGCTGGCGGCCATCGTGGTGGGCTTGATGAACATTCTGCGCGCGCGCCGCCGTTGTTTGACACCCACCTCGCGCCGCCGCATGACGTACCTGCTGGTTTCGTCCACCGGCCCCGCCTTTGCCGTGTTCCCCTATTTGCTGCTATCCGGCAATCCCGCCGTGACCGTGCCGCTGCTGCTCTGGATCGCGCTGCTGGCCGGTAACATTCTGATTTTCACGATGCTGCTGGTCATGGGCTACAGCGTGGCGTACTTCGGGGTGTTGGCGCCTGATCGGGTGGTGAAATATCGCCTGATCCGTTTCCTGTTCCGTGGCCCGCTGCTGGCCATTGCCATCGCGGCAGCGGTCGCCGTGCTGATCCGTATCGAGCAATTCCTGGGGCTGCCCAGTGAAACGATTACGATTCTGGCCGTCGTCTTCTTCATTGTGCTATTCCAGATCGTGCGCGGCTCCCTGCAGCCGTTCCTGGATGTGCTGCTGTTTCAGCAAGATCGATCGGAGCTGGATTACATCCGCAGCCTCAGCGACCGCCTGCTGACCTCGACCGACCTGCAGCAGTTCCTGGAAAATGTGCTGACTGCCGTGGCCGATCTGCTGCGCATACAGCGCGTGTTTCTTGCGTCACTCGATCCCGATGGGCGGTGGAGGGTACGGGCGCATGTCGGCGCGATCGAGTTGTACGGTACGGCGCTGGCCGAGATGCGCGTGACGACGATTCCGCCCGCTGAACAGGGGCCCCTCGCCGTTGACGGCTTTTGGGCCTGGCCGTTGCGCGCCCGGGGCAATGAAGACCTGTTAGGGGCGTTGGTGGTGGCCGCCCGATCAAGCGAGCCGGATTTACAGGAGGCGGAGACGAAGCGCTTGCAGACTTTGATCACGCAGGCGGCCATCGCGCTGGAAGATCGCCGCTTGCAGAAAGAGGTGTTTGCAGCGGTCGAGCGCATCATGCCGGAAATCGATGTGCTGCAGCGCCAGCGCGGCGAAGTGCGCTACGCCGATTCACCCACGCAGCCATCGCCGGATGCGACCGTCACCGCTGATCCGGAATTTCCCAACTGGGTGAAGAATGCCCTGAGTCATTACTGGGGCGGACCCAGTCTGACCGCCAACCCCTTGTTGAAGCTGCAGATTGTGGAACAGGCGCTGCCGGAAAATCACGACGATGCGCCGAAGGCGCTGCGCGCGGTGCTGGCAGAAGCGATCGAGCAGCTGCGCCCGGACGGCGAGCGCAGCTTTACCGCGGCCGAGTGGGTGCTGTACAACATTCTGGAGCTGCGTTTCATTCAAGGGCGCAAAGTGCGCGATATTTCCACGCGCCTGGCGATGAGCGAAAGCGATCTGTATCGCAAGCAGAAGATCGCGGTGGAAGCCGTCGCCGCGTCGCTGTCCAAGATGGAAGAGCGCGCTGTGGCGGATGCCGGCAGCGGCGAACTCAAAAACGGCCACGCCTAGCGCGCGGTCGCTTTGGCCTAAATGGCGGTTTCTTTGTAGAATATCGTTCACGCTGGTTTTATCGTCATGGTTCACAGGGGGCAAGGCATGGGTGAGACGTTTGAAGTCGATGAGGGTTACTGGCAATCTCTTTTACAGGATGCCGAGGCCAATGTGCCCGGCGAATCGTTCGAGCGGAATGGCGGTCTTGATCGGGCGGGCAGCGGCAGCGCGCTGCGCCCCATCGAGCAGCTGTGGGAAGCGGCGCGGCGGGCGTGTGATTGCGAAGAGGTGCTGGAAGTGCAGATCGCCGGCTTCAATCGCGGCGGCCTGCTGGTGGATTGGAGCGGCCTGCACGGCTTTATTCCTGCCTCGCACATTCTGAACATGCCGAACGTAACGGACGATGCCCAGCGCCGCGCCGAGTTTGAAAAGCGCGTGGGGCAGATCGTCAAGGGCAAAATCATCGAACTGGATCGCGCGCATGGCCGCTTTGTTTTATCCGAGCGCCTGGCGTACAATGATCGCACGCGAGTTGAATTGCTGCTCGCCGATTTGCAGCCCGGCCAGCGCCGCTGCGGGGTGGTGACCACCGTGTGCGATTTTGGCGCGTTCATCGATCTGGGCGGCATCGAAGGCCTGGCGCACATCAGCGAGATTTCGTGGGGGCGCATCAACCATCCTTCCGATGTGCTGCGCAGCGGGCAGAATGTAGAAGTGCACGTGATGACGGTCGATCGCGAGCAGCGCCGCGTGGCGCTGAGCCTCAAGCGGCTGCATCCCGATCCCTGGGTGACCGTGCCCCAGCGTTATCAACAGCAGCAGCTGGTGGTAGGCACCGTGACGACCGTGGTCGACTTCGGGGCCTTCGTACGCCTGGAGGAAGGCGTGGAAGGGTTGATTCATATTTCGGAATTGGCCGAGGGCAACTTTCTGCATCCCCGCAATGTTGTCCATGAACATGATACAGTCCGCGTGCGGGTGTTGAGCGTCGATACCGCGCACCGGCGTTTAGGGTTATCGCTGCGCCAGGCGCACACAGGAGAGGGTTGGGTGGACGCGCCTGGCGAAATCGAGATGACCCCGCCAGAGCTGATCTGAGCTGCCGTGCGGACCGGGTTTCCAGAGGGGAACCCGGTTTCATTGCCGAGGACCTTTCATGCGCAAAGCGACCAGCCGTGCCAGGGCTGACTCGAAGTCCAAATCCAGAACCGCGCCAGCGCCGAAGCCGCGCCGCCGCGAACTGCGGTACAGCGTAGGCGCGCGCAGCCGCGAGATCAGCGGCGTGTTGTTGATCGCGCTGGCGATCTTGTCGCTGCTGGCGCTGGCCAATCTCACCCGCGGCAGCCTCAGCGACTGGTGGAGCAATGGCTTATACTGGTTGTTTGGCTGGGGCGCTTTTGCCTTTGCGATCATGCTGGGCGCGCTGGGAGTGTTGATCATCGCGCGGACACAGAACATCGTGCTGGCCACGCCGTGGCGCTCGATCATCGCGATCGAGATCGCCTTCTTCGCGTTTCTCCCGGTGCTGACGGCCTTTGGCGCGTTTGATGACAAAGACATGTGGCGCGTGATCACGCAGGGCAACGGCGGAGGCGTGGTGGGCTGGGGCCTGCTGACCATCGTCGCGCCAGTCTTCAGCCGGTATGTGGCCGGGTTCGTGTACCTGATGATCATGATCGTCGCGCTGACGTTCGGGCTGCGCTTGCCGTGGCTGACGTGGTATGCGCGCCTGAAGATCTGGCTGGTGCGCCGCCGCCCGATCGAAACGACGGCCTCCCCGGCCGCTGCCGCGGCGCCGTCGTCACCGCTCGAGGAGGAGATCGTCCCGCCGCTGGCGGTCGTCGTCAAAGCGAAGTCGCTCGATCAGCCGCCGGTGCAGGCGACGCAGCTGCCGTTGAAGATCGTCAAAGCGGAAGAAGTCCCCGCGCCGCCAAAGATCAAGCGTGAGCGCGTGCTGCCCGCGCTGGATCTGCTGGAAGGCCACACCAGCGAGTCGATTGCGCAGGAAGAGATCACGCACAAGAAGGACGTGATCGAAAATACCCTGCGGCAATTCGGCCTGGAAGCAAAAGTCGTGCGCGTGTCACAGGGCCCGGCGGTGACTCAGTACGGCGTCGAGCCCGGTTATGTCGAACGCCCCGGCGTCGACGGCGAACCACGCCGCCAGAAAGTGCGCGTGGCGCAGATCAGTTCGCTGCAGAACGATCTGGCTCTGGCGCTGGCCGCGCCGTCGCTGCGCATTGAGGCGCCGGTGCCCGGCCAATCGTTCGTGGGCATTGAAGTGCCCAACGATGCGGTTGAGCTGGTGGGCCTGCGCCGGGTGCTGGACAGCGAAGCTTTTGGCAAGCTGAAGGCTAAAGCGCCGCTGGCCTTCGCGCTGGGTCAGGATGTCAGCGGCACGGCCATCGCCGCCGATCTCGCCGCGATGCCGCACGTCTTGATTGCCGGCACCACCGGCTCGGGCAAGAGCGTGTGCATCAACGCCATGATCATGTCGTTGATCATGGACAACACGCCTGACGATCTCCGCATCGTGATGATCGATCCCAAGATGGTGGAGCTGCTCCGCTACAACGGGCTGCCGCATCTCTACGGCAGGGTGGAAACCGAGGTCGAGCGCATCGTGGGCGTGCTGCGCTGGGTGACGCGCGAGATGGACAGCCGCTATAAGAAGTTCTCGGAGTCGGGCGTGCGCCACGTCAACGAATACAACGCGCAGATGCTGGAAAAGGGCGCCGCTAAACTGCCCTACATGGCGGTCTTCATCGACGAACTGTCGGACTTGATGATGAGCGCGCCGGTGGAAGTGGAAAAGACCATCTGCCGCATCGCGCAGATGGCGCGCGCCACGGGGATCCACCTGGTCATTGCCACGCAGCGGCCCTCGACCGACGTGGTGACCGGCCTGATCAAAGCGAACTTCCCGGCGCGCATTGCGTTTGCCGTGGCGTCGGGCGTGGACAGCCGCGTCATTCTCGACGGCGTGGGCGCGGAAACCTTGCTGGGCAAAGGTGACATGCTGTTCCTCTCGCCAACCGCCAACGGCTCGGTGCGCGTGCAGGGCTGCTATGTGGGAGAGCGGGAGATCGATCGGGTCGCCGATTTCTGGCGCGCGCAGTACGCCGACGAGGAACGCGTGCCTGCGCCATGGGAATCGAGCAAAGCCCAGCAGCTTGAGGAGATCGCGCAGGCGGGTGCGGCCACGGCTGCGTTGGAAGACGACGACGAAGTTCTGCTCGCCAAAGCGATCGAGCTGGTGAAGCAACATCGACAGGCCAGCGCGTCGTGGCTGCAGCGCAAGATGCGCCTGGGCTATCCGAAGGCGGCGTATCTGATCGATCGCATGGAACAAATGGGTATCGTGGGACCGGTGCAGGAAGCAGGCCGCGCGCGCGATGTGTTGATCGGACCGAACGACGAGGTGGATGGATTGATGTGAACAACGTAATCCGTAATGACGTAATACGTAATACGTAATGCGTAAAGAGTGCTCTGAGTCGATGAAGGATTCAGGGCACTCTTTGTCTTAACCCAACACTTGAGCGAGTTTGACGGCCAGACCGATATTCAAGGGGGCCATCTTGAGCTTGCCCTGCATCATCAACATCTGGGGATTGGCTTTCTTCTGGCGGATTTTGACGAAGTCGGCGGCGTTGACGGTCATGGTGAGATCGGGTGCGCCCACAGCGCCCTGCGTCACCCGGGCAGGCATCACGGTCGCGTCCAGGGTCCACACCCCGCCGTTCTGGCCGGTCAGGTTGAAATGGATGATCGCGTTGAGGCTTTTGACCACTTTGGGATTCGCCTGGAGGGCGGCGGGGATTTCTTTCTCGAAAATATCCTGCGGGGTTGTCATGTCGGCTCCTGGATTCCAGACCTGTCAGGTGGCGCAGAAGCTGCGAACAACACGCCGGTCGGCGCGCCACCTGACAGGTCTCAGTTGTCTCGAAACAGCGCAGCGCTGCGGCAGCTCTCGATCGGATAGCGGCCGATGGCGGCTTCGTCCGACAGCACGAATCCGCGATAACCTTTGAGCAGCGCTTCGTGCAGGCCGCACACTTCCGATCGCGTCGGGGCAGGATGCTCTGTCATATGCTCCAACACCTGCCCGGCCAACAGCGCCGGGATCGGTAGCTGGCCGATCGTGTGAGAGAAACGCTGGGCGGCTTCCGCCATCGAGCGCAGTCCCAACTCCGCGCCCAGATCGCCGCGGCACAACCACAGCTCGTCGGCCGCGGCCGCGATACGATCAGCTTCGTCCACTGCCGGCTGCCGCTCCAACTTGGCGATCAGATAGGCGGCCGCGCCGAAGTGATCGCGATATTTGCGCATCTCGATGGCGTCCCGGATGTAGGAAATGGCGTAGCGCACGAAAGGCAGAGGCCGCGTTCGCTCGAGGATCGCTCGATCCTTGCTGTTCAATTCCTCCTGCCGGTAGTTCGAAGCGGCATACGTAATGCCTTTGCGCGCGGAGATTTCGCCGCCCGTGATGACTCTGGCGTGCAGCACTTCCGGCCCGATCGATTCCCGCGCGAGTTTAATCCGGGCGTCATTCAAGACGATCTCGCCACTCGACGCACCGGCCGCCTGAAAGAAATCCGCGTGCGGGACGGGCAGGGTGTGCGCTTGATCGGAAGACGGCGCGTACACGAGGGCGACCGGCTGGCCCGGCTCAAGGACATGCGCGGGAAAGTCGCCGAGCCGCCACTTGCTGCCCTGCAGATCGAGCACCACCGGCGGGACAGGCTTCCGTGCTGAAACAAACGGAGCCAGTTGATCCAGCCAGTGCTGAAGCTGGGCCAGAGAGAGATGCGAAGTGTTCAGGCGGAAGGCCGTCGCTCCGGCGTCGAGCATGGCCTGCCAGATCGCGGGCGTGTTGCTGCTGGGGCCAAGCGTCGCAACGATGTCGTAGTTCATAGCGCTGCGAAGTGTAACACGTTGCAGCGCAATCTGCCAACCTGCGCCGCCGCTTCAAGCCAAAGATGCGCCGCCGAGGACGGCGGCTTGAGCAAACGTCGTTCCCGCGCGCTCGCAGAGCGGGCGAGAAGGATGCGCCGCCGGGGACGGCGGCTTGAGCAAACGTCGCTCCCGCGCGCTGGCATTCGGGCATGACGGATGCGAGGTCTTGCTAACAACCGGTGACTAACGACTGCTGGCTAACGGCTAACGACTTCCAGCGCCCCCGCCACGCTCGCTTCCGGCTTGATGTTGACCTGCACGTCGATCAGCCGGCCGTTCTCGTCGACGACGAAATGGCTGCGGATGATGCCCATGTACTTCTTGTCCATCGTCGTCTTCTCGCCCCACACGCCATAGGCTTCGGCCACGGCGTGATCGACATCGGACAGCAGGGTAAACGGCAGGTTGAACTTGGTCTTGAATTTCACATGCGACTTTTCGTCGTCGGGGCTGATGCCCAGCACGACCGCGTGGCGCTCTTCAATCGCCAGGTAATTATCGCGGAAGCCGCAGGCCTGCGTCGTGCAGCCCGGCGTGTCGTCCTTGGGGTAGAAGTACACCACCACTCGCTGGCCGCGATAGTCGGATAGTTTGACTTTGTTGCCCTGGTCGTCGGGCAATTCGAAGTCCGGCGCGGGATCGCCGAGTTTGAGTTTGGGTTCAGTCATGATCGATTTCCTTTCTCCGTAAGAGACCTCACAGGTTTCTGGAAACCTGTGAGGTCTGAGCGTCGCCGATAAGTGTATCTCAATTTGCTTGAATTTGCCATGATACACGGCGACCGCGCCGAAGATCACCCGGCGCGGTCGTCACATCCCTACCACCCTGTCCCAAGGAGGGCTGCAAGCATCACAAGTGATGTGGTGTTTTTTCAGTAGGGTAGGTACTACTGTTTTGCTGCCAGAATCGGATCGATGATCTTCTCGAACACTGTTGCACTCTGCGGGCCGATCACCGCGTTGATCGTTCACAAAGAACGCCGGAGCGCCTTTGAGACCGCGCTCGAAACCTTCGTGCTGTTGGGCGTTCACCCGATCCCTGTACCGACGAGAAGTCACACACTCATTGAACTGTTCCACGTTCAGTCCGACCTCGGCCGCGTAGGCTTGCAGATCACTCGCTTCAATGGCGCCGTCACGCTCGTAGACCAGATCGTGAAACTCCCAGAACTTGCCCTGTTCATGCGCGCATTGACCGGCCTCAGCAGCCTTGGGTGACAGCAAAGTGATCACCGGAAAATCCCGCCAGACGAAGCGGATCTGATCGCCGTATTTCGCGCGCAGTTGATCAAGAATGCCCAGCTGATGCCACTGCCAGCAGGCAGGGCAGCCGAAATCGGCATATTCGACGATGGTCACCGGCGCTGATACCGGTCCGCGCGCAGGCGCAGCCTCTACTGGCGCAGGATCGCTGTCCGCACTTGTCGGTGCGGCTGCCGGCTTGGTCGCGGGTTGCAGCAACACGATGAGCGCGCCGATGATGACCAGCCCGAGAGCGAGGCCGAGAACCAGGCGGTGCGGGGAGGTTTTCTTCACGACCGTTTGCCTCGTCGATAGAGGAAGCTTTGAACTCCGATGAAAATCAATGTGAGAACGCCGACGACGATACGCGTCCACCACGAACTCAAAGTGCCGTTGAATTGCAGGATCGAGATGATCGTCCCCGTAATCAGGACGCCAAAGGCCGTGCCAATGACGTTGCCCACGCCACCGGTCAACATCGTTCCGCCGATGACGACCGCGGCAATGGCGTCCAATTCCATCGAGGGCGCATATTGTCCGTAGCCGGAGAGCAGCGCAATACTCCACACAATGCCGGCCAGCGAGGAGCAGAAACCGCTGAAGGCGTAGACCGCGATTTTCGTGCGGCCCGCCGGCAAGCCCATCAACCGGGCGGATTGTTCATTATTGCCGATGGCGTAGATCGTGCGGCCAAAGCGTGTGAAGAAACTCAAATAAACCGCTACGATCAGCAGGATCGGCCCAACCAGCGCGTACAGGTAGACATACGCGTTGGGAATGAGCGGAATATACAGCGGCGTCAGGCCGATTGATTTATAGGCGGCGTTTTCGATCGGAACGGCTTCCAGGCTGATGATATAGGCCAGGCCGCGCGCGAAATACATGCCCATCAGGGTCACGATAAACGGCTGCACTTTCAGAAAGTGGATAATCGAACCCAGGGTCAGGCCGAAGAGAATCCCCATGACGATCATGAGCGGCATGACCACGATCGGATTGGCGCCGCCACGCAGCAGGGCGGCCGAGGCCACGCTGGTCAGCGCAATGACACCGCCGACCGACAGATCGATCCCGCCGGTAATGATAACCAGCGTCATGCCGATGGAGACGATCAACAAGGCGCCATTGTTGATGAATAGATTGAAAAACACCTGCGGCTTCTGCATCGCCGGATAGACTCGGCCAGCGATAAAGTAAGCGACGATAAAGATCGTGATCGTCGTCAGCAGGGGCGCGTTGTTAAAGGCAAACCGCTTAATCCGCTGCGCCGCACTGCGGGTTTGTCCGCCTGAGGTGATCACGTTAGTCTGTGGCGCCATGTCGCGATCCTTTCCGCTCGAACAGCCGGTTCATAAAGCGGCGCGTGAAATCGGAGTACAGCACAATGACGAGGAGCACGAGTACCGCCTTGCCCGCCAGCAGGGCGGCGGCGGGGACGCCGATGGTGTACATGCTGATCGTGAACGCCCAGATGACCAAAGCGCCCAGGGCGCTGGCCACCAGCGAAAACCGCCCGCCACTCATCAACGTTCCCCCCAGCACCACGGCCAGGATCGCATCCAATTCGTAACCCAGACCGATATTGTTCGCATCCGTGCTGTGGACGTACGAACTGAGGATCAAGCCGGCGACGCCGCCGCAGAAGCCCGACAGCGTGTAAGCCAGCAGCTTCACGTTCTTGTCGCTGATGCCGCTGTAAAACGTCGATTTGGAATTGATGCCGACGGATTCGACAAACAGGCCGAATGACGTGCGGCGCGCCCCTAGCCAGACCAGGAAGAGGACAACCGCTACGATGTAGAGTGACACGGGCAGGCCCAGCATGAAGCCGTTGCCGAACCAGAAGTAGGGGGTGTAGTAAATGGTCATGATCTGCCCGTTGGTGATGAGCTGGGCAATCCCACGTCCGGCGACCATCAAGACGAGGGTAGCGATCATCGGCTGGATTTTGGCCCGCGAGACCAACCAACCATTCCATAGACCGCAGAGCGTGCCTGCCGCCAGACAGACCATGACAATGATCGGCAGCGGCGTGTTGGTCGCATCTTTGGTCAGAATGTCATTCGTGATCAGTTGGTTGCCCAGCGCCGGATTGATCAGCACCGTGGCCAGCGCCGCCGAAATGGCGATCACGGCGCCCACCGATAGATCGATGCCGCCCGTCGCGATCACCATCGTCATGCCGATGGCCACCAGCATCAAAGGCGCGCCGTCGTTCAGCACATCGATCAGGTTCCCGTACAGATGGCCGTCCAGAATCCCGATCTTGAAGAACCCCGGTTCGAAAATCAGCGTCGAAGGCAAAAATCAACCCCAGGGCCACGAGCGGCCAGAATAAGCGGCTTTCACGAATGCGGTGGAGTACGGGCTTTTTCTTCATAGGGTCCCTGCCATAGTCTGCATGATGGTCTGATCGCTCACATCACCGGCATATTCAGCGGCCTTCTTGCGATCGCGCAGCACCACGATCCGGTGGCTGATGCGCAGCACCTCTTCCAGCTCGGAGGAAATGAACAGGATGGACTTGCCTTCTTCCACCAGATCCAGCACCAACTTCTGAATCTCGGCCTTGGCGCCCACGTCAATGCCGCGCGTGGGCTCATCCAGAATCAAGACTTGCGGATTCGTCGCCAGCCAGCGGGCCAGAATGACCTTTTGCTGATTGCCGCCGCTGAGGTTCTTGACCAGCTGATCGGGCGACGGTGTGACGATGCCCAGCAGGTCGATATATTTCTGAGCGATTTCATACTGCTTCGCCGCCGGCAGAAACTTGATCCAGCCATAGCGCGCCTGCAGCGCCAGGATGATGTTCTCGCGGATGGTGAGATCGCCCACGACGCCTTCCGCTTTGCGATCTTCCGGGCACAGGGCCACGCCTCGTTTGAGCGATTCCCGCGGCGAAAACCGATTGATCTTCTCACCTTTAATGAGCAGCGCACCCGTATCTGGCGCCTCGACGCCGAAGATCAAGTTCGCCGTTTCGGTACGGCCAGAACCGAGCAGACCGGCGATGCCCACCACTTCGCCGACGTTCAACGCCAGATCGATCGGCTCCAGCAGGCTCTTACGGCCCAGCCCCTGTGCTTCGACGAGGCGCTCCTGGCCTTCTTTTTGTTCGACTTTGCCCTTGGACATCGCATCCAGCTCGGTCAGGATGCGCCCCAGCATATTGGCGACGAGTTCGATGCGCGGCAGAGAGGCCGCCTCGAACGTGCCGACCAGTTTGCCGTTGCGGAGCACCGTAATCCGATCGGCAATCTGATAAACCTGATCCAGGAAGTGCGTGATGAAAATGATGCCGATGCCTTCGCTCTTCAATTTTCGCATCACGTCAAAGAGCAGACTGGTTTCATGCGACATCGAGGCTGGAGGTCGGCTCATCCAGAATGAGCACTTTGGCCGACGAAATTTCGAGCGCCCGGCAAATGGCCGCCATCTGCTGAATCGCGACGGGATAACTGCCCAGCGGGCGGGTCACATCAATATCAATCCCCAGGCGGTGCATGGCCTCGCCGGCCAGTTGATTCATCTTGCGCCAATGGATACTGCCCAGGCGATGCGGCTCATGGCCCAGCAAAATGTTCTCGGCGACGGAGATGTTGGTGCACAGATTGATTTCCTGATACACCGTGCTGATGCCGAGTTCCTGGGAGTGCTGTGGCGATCGCACCTGGACGACTTTGCCTTCCAGTTCGATCGTGCCCTTATCGGGATGTTCTACGCCGGTCAGGACCTTGATCAGAGTGGATTTTCCCGCCCCGTTCTCGCCCATTAAGGCGTGAATCTCCCCTTTCTGCAGGGAGAAATCAACGTCTTCCAGGGCGACGACGCCTGGAAAGATCTTGGTGATGCCTTTCATGCTGATGACGTTCGGATTATCGGCCATAGAACGAACCTGCCTTTTCCGCTGCCTGAAGAATGTGTAGAAAGCGAGAGAGGTTTACCGCAGACAAATTTGTTATAGCATAAGTGCCCTAGGAATTGCAAGTTGTGCAGAGAAGCGACGTTAGGCTATAACGTCGCTTCTCTTGCTGGTACTCAGGCCGCAGACAGTTCCGGGGACTTGCCGCGGTCAGCCCGGTTTAGTACTTGCGCGACGGCAGTAATTCCGCGGCATTGTCGGGGTAGAAGACACTCTCGTCGGTGAGCACTTCCTTGACGATTTCTTCACCGTTCATCAGCTTCACGGCCAAATCCATGACCTGCGGGCCGAGCAGCGGGTTGCATTCCACGTCCGCCTGGATCCAGCCATCGACCATCGCCTGGAAACCGCCGCGCGTGCCGTCGACCGACACAATCTTGACATCGCCGGGCTTCAAGCCGGCGGCCTTCATGGCCTCGATCGCGCCGATCGCCATGTCATCATTGTGGATGAAAGCGCCGTCGATCTTGCCTTCATACTTCTTCAGGAAGGCTTCCATCACGGGCTTGCCTTCGGCGCGGGTGAAGTTACCGGTCTGGGAGTCGATAATCTTGATATTGGGGTTGAGGGCTTCGCGGAAACCCTTGGCGCGGCCATTGGCCGCGCCAGAGCCCGTGGTGCCGCTCAACTCCACGATGCTCCCGCCATTGGGCAGCAGCTTATTCATTTCTTCGGCCGATCGCTTGACCTTCAATCACCATATCCGAGCCGATGTGCGCCGCATACAAGGACGGATCGGCCGTGACGGAGCGGTCAACGACGATGACGGGGATACCGGCATTCTTGGCCTCGGTGAGGACGGCGTCCCAGCCGGTCTCAACCACGGGCGGCAGCGCAATGACATTCACGCCTTGCTGGATGCACGAGCGGATCGCCGAGATCTGATTCTCCTGCTCTCTGCTGCGCATCGGAGAAGATCAACTGCTTGATGCCCAGCTGTGCGGCCGTCTCTTTGAATGAAGCCGAATTAGCCGTGCGCCAGTCACTTTCGGCGCCGAGCTGCGGATAGCACAACACCAGGTCTTTGGCGGTACAATTGGGCGCGCAGGCTGCGGTGCCAGCGGGCTTTAGCAGGAGCCGCGGGTTGCTGCGCGGCCGGTTGCTGCGCAGGGGCCGGTGCGGCAGCCGGCGCGCAGGCCGCCAGCATCGAGAGGACGAGCAACGCTACGACAAAGAATGTAACTTTCGAGGTCTTCATTGGACTTTCTCCTTCTGTTTGTCTGACTGGATGGGGTTGTTAAACGCTGTGCATTTCCCCCGGAGGAAATGCTCTGATGCTTCCTTGTACAATTTACAGCTGAGGCGAATAGATGTCCATGAATTCTTATGGGGAATGGGTTGAGATTTATTCTTTGATGCCCCCGTCAATGCCGCCGCGTCGCACTGGCCATACGGATTTCTTTGGATAGCAGTAGGATATTTTTCGACAATCGCTTTAGTACTTGCGGGTGGCCAGGATCTGTTTGAGTTGGTCTGCGCCTTGCGAAGCGAGGAATTCGCTTTCCTGTGATGGCACCCATTTGGGAACCGGCTCGCCGTTGACCACTTTGAGGGCCAGTTCAAAGAATTGAGGGCCTAACAGGGGATTACACTCGACGGTCGCATTCAGCTTGCCGGCGATCATCGCCTCAAACGCACCCCGCGCGGCATCCACCGAAACAATCTTGATATCCTCGCCGGGTTTAAGTCCGTATTCTTCAATCGCTTGTATCGCGCCCAGGGCCATATCGTCGTTGTGCGCGAACACGGCCGTGATATCCTTCCCGTGGGCCTTCAGGAAGGCCGCCATCACTTCCTTGCCTTTGGCGACCGTAAAATTACCGTCCTCAGTATCAATGATCTTCATGCCCGGATAACCCTGCATGATTTCTCTAAAACCCGTATAGCGGTCATTGGCTGGCGCGGATCCGCTGGTGCCTTGCAGCTCGACGATGTTGGCCTGACCGTTCGTCAACTCGGCCATAATCCGGGCCGCGTTGTGACCTTCTTCAAGAAAGTCTGAACCAATAAAGGTGACAAAGAGATCCGGAGTAACGGCGGCCCGGCGGTCTACCAGGATGATCGGGATGCCGGCGTCTTTGGCCTCCCTGAAAACATCATCCCACCCCGTCTCGATCAGTGGCGCGACCCCAATCACATCCACCTGTTGGGCGATGAGTGACCGAATGGCTTTGATTTGGTTCTCCTGCTTCTGCTGCGCGTCCGAGAATTTGAGCTCTACCCCCAATTCCGCTGCGGCTTCCTTGACAGATACCGTATTCGCAGAGCGCCACTCGCTTTCGGCCCCCAGTTGAGCGTACCCGACAATCAGATCCTTATAAGTCTTGGGGGCCTTGTCGCTCGAGGCGGTTGTCGGGTTTTGACCAGCTGGCGCAGCAAGAGTTTGAGTGCAGCCGGCCACGGTTAAGACCACTGCCAGCATCACAGCCAACGCCAGGCCATCTCGATAGATCTTCATCGCTCTCGCTCCTCGCTTTTCCAGCTATAAGACAGGCTGACTGACCGTGTCAGAGGTAGCGCCAATCCGTTTAACCGCCTCGTCTCGTATAGCCGGAATCACTAGTGCCGCACAGGTGCCTGTGTTATATTCACTTTGAATCGAAAGGCCATATTGTCTGCCGTAATACAACTTGATCCTGGTGTTGACGTTGCCAATCGCGAACCCGCTTTCCAGTCTAATTTCACCCGAATCATCATCTAGTTCGGCCTGAAGCCGGGCCAGTTTTTCCGGAGTGAGCCCGATCCCGTCATCCTCGACTTCGAGCAGGATCTCGTTTTCACCCTTTTGCCTGGCACGCACGACAATCGTGCCGACCCGGCGTTTGTTCTTGATCCCATGGTACAACGCGTTCTCAACCAGCGGCTGTAAAATCAACTTGAGGATGGTATTGTTCAAGACCCCTTCGTCGGCCTCAATCTTGAAATCCATGATGTCACGGTAGCGCATCTTTTGAATAGTGAGATAGCTCCTGGTCCGCTCGAGCTCCTCCCCGATCGTAATCCAATCCCTCCCCTTGCTAAGACTGAGCCGGAAGAAACTCGATAGCGCGCTGACGATCTCAATCACCTGCTCGGTCTTTTGCGCTTCGGCCATCCAAATGATCGTATCCAGAGTATTGTACAGAAAGTGAGGGTTAATCTGCGCCTGCAAGGCGCGCAGTTCAGCCTTCTTCAAATTCTCCTGTTCTTTTATTTTGGCATCCAGGAGCTCTCGAATTTTGCCGATCATGATGTTGAAGCTCATGCCCAGCTCGGTAATCTCGTCCACGTTATCCTGATTCACCAGGGCTTGCAAGTCGTTCTTGGTAATCGTCGTGGTGACATCGTGCAGGCGCTGGATCGGGAGGTAAATACTTCTGGAAATGGCCCAGGTCGCAATGACAGAAAACCCAATGGCCGTGAACAGGAGTACGAGATAAAAGACTTCCCACTGCGTGAAGCCCTGGCTCATGATGCGGTATTGCTGATCGGCCTGATTGACCTCCAACAGCACGTAGTCTTGAACCACGGCCTCAACGACTGCCGAGACCCCCCGGATGTTTTCAAGAACCGCCTCATTGTTGGCGACGGTGCTGCCCAGTGCAATTTGCTCACCCATCATATCGACATAGTGGGTAAGCGTTTTCATCGTCCGGTTAATGACCTCCAGTTTGATTTGGGATTCCGCCGAGGCGGCGTGGTCCGTCATCCACTGTAGTTTGCTGTTCACCTCGTTGATGATTTCGTATTGTTCCCCCTGAGCAAATTCGGTCTTGCCGGCCACGATGTTCCACATCGCCGTATCAATTTCGGGCTTGATGTTGCCGCTGATGCTGTTGGCCGTGGTAATGTTGTTGATAATGGCATCGTACTGGCGGCTGTAGCTCAGCATCTGCACCAGCAGCACCGCATTGATGAGCCCCATCATCAAGATCACAATGGCGAGTGACAGCAGGATCTTGGCGCGAATAGACAGATGAATACCGGCCAGCAGCGTGCGAAGTTGCCCGACGGGTGATAGGCGGCCAATCGCCCCGGCGTGGGGGAGACGCCAACCCATTGTGGCGAATGCTTTTCGAAACATCGCACACTCCTTAAGCCGCCTGACTAAGGTTGACCCCCATCATCCTGGTGGGGTGCTGCTCGACTCGATCAGGAGTTCCAGGTTCCGGATGATCAGGCTCAATGCTAAGAGCGTAAATCTGAATCCGCCAAAGATCAATGCTCTTTCATTGCAAAAGGGGTGAATTCTATGGTCTACCTTGTTGGCCGCCTGGCCTGGCGCCGCCCGATCGGGTCGATTTTTTGCGAACAGGGTGTGTTTCTTCGCGCCGCCTGGGCCTGAGCGGGGTTAACCTGGCTGGGTCTGCAGCCGATACTCCTTGGGTGACAGGCCGGTATGCTTGCGAAATACGTAACTGAAATAGTGCGGATCGCTGTAGCCGATCTGATAAGAAATCTCAAACGACCTCAGCGTCGAAGAACGCAGCAGCTCTTTGGCGCGCTTGATACGGACTTCCGTCAGATACTCTTTAAACGTCTGGCCTGTTTCCTGGCTAAAGACCGTGCTGAAATGGCTGGGGCTGAGATTAACCTGGCCGGCCACCTCATTCAGCGACAAGTCGGCGTCCATGTAATGCTGATCGATGTAGTCGTGGACTTGCTGGAGCATCAGGCCGTGCTGGTGGTTGGCCTGGCTGTCGCGATAGGTGAGCGCGCCGATGAGGATTCCTTGCAGCTGGTTCCGGAATTGTTCCACGGTCGTGATCTCCGCCAGCGTCGCTTCCATGTTGTCGAGCACCGGCACGACCTGATCGACGTTGCCGCCCAGGTCGGCCACGAATCTGGCGGCAGCCAGCGCGATGTCCATCACTATGTAATTCTTGACCAGGTATGATTGCAGCGCGGCTTCGCACAGCGGGCGGATGAACGTGTCAAAGAGATCCGGAAAATCCTCTTTGACGCCGCAGCGCAGATAGCTCTCCACGGCCGGCTTGTTGATCTTCAGCAAGTCGGCTTTGCCGATATTGCTGCTCAAGGGCGCCGTGTCGCGGCTGCCGGCGCCCTGCGCTTCCATCAGCGCTTCGACAAACGACTGGTAGATGTCGGTGATGCGGTGTTTGGCCGTGCCGCAGCCGATTGTCACGCTGCCTCCCGCGGTCTGGGTTTGCTGCTGGATGACTTGCAGCAGCCGGGTTTTGCGTTCGTGCAGGACTTCCGGCGAGCTGCCTTTCACAATGAGCACCAGCTCCTCCATATCCTTCTTAATCAACAACACGTCGAGGTGATGCTCCAGCGGATCGGCCAGGGCGTGCTGGACGCGCTGATACTCGTGGTAGTCAAAGGAGTCTGCCGCGCCGCGTGGTTCGATGCGGATGACCATGACCAGATAGCAGCCCGCGACCAGGTCAAGGCCCAGCAAGTGGCCTTTCTCGATGGCTTCCGCCGACGACACCGCGCCCATCACCAGATTCAGCAGCAGCCGCTCGCGCAGGACCGTGCGATTCTCTTCGACCTGGCTCTTGAGTTTTTCCAGATCCTCTTGTTCACGGCGTTCGGAATCGATCTGCGCGGCGATGCGGTGCAGCACTCTGTCCAGGTCCTGGGCCGTGACCGGCTTCAGCAAGTACTCGGTGACGCCCAGATTGATGGCCTTTTGGGCATACTCGAATTCATCGTGCCCGCTCAGGATGACGATCTTAACCCGGGGCATCCGCTCGCGCACGATCTTGCACAGCTCCAGCCCGTCCATAAACGGCATTTTGATGTCGGTGATGAGGAGATCGGGCTGGGCGGCCTGAAGCAGGGGCAGGGCCATCTCGCCATCGGGGGCTTCGCCGCAGAATTCAAACCCAGCGCCCTGCCAGTCGACCTTATCGCGAATCCCCTCGCGTGTCACAATCTCATCTTCGACAAAAAACGCTTTGTAGGGCATGCAAAAGCTCCCGGACACGGCCAAGACAATCAAATGACAAGAACATTTAACCACAATTTGCCTTATCCCGCAAAATGACCAAGACTGGCGGCGGTCGGCTGTGGTAAGCGATTGTCATGTATTGTAAGAAATTGCCTATTGACAGCAATTTGGAATTGTAATAAACTACTGTCAGCGTTGTCGTTATCGCTGACGACATCGATATGCAGAATTACCCCTTAAACCGGGCGCAACCCCGAGCAATCGATGCCCGCTGCCGTAGGACCCTTGGCTGTTTGATCTTCTCACCAGAGAGGACGCCATGCACGTCACCCTACAAGATGTCGCCAAGCTGGCTGGAGTTTCCACCAAGACCGTCTCGCGTGTCGTCAATAACCAGGGCGAGATTAGCGCGGCGACCCGTCAGCGCGTGCAGGCCACTATCGACCAGCTGGACTATCGGCCCAACATTCTGGCGCGCAGCCTCGTCAATCAACGCACCAACACCCTGGCCGTGGTGGCCTGGGGTTTGGACTACTACGGCCCCTCACGCACCGTCGTCGGCATCGAGAATAAATCGGACGAGCTGGGTTACTCGCTGTTCCTCAATTTGCTGGCCCATCCGGATGAAGGTGATATTGATCGAATCCTGGATACGCTGGTCGCGCGCCGGGTCGAGGGTATCATCTGGGCCGTGCCGGAAGTGGGCGGCAATCGCATGTGGATCAACCCCAACCGCCTGGATCGCCTCCCCCCGATCGTTTTCCTGAGCATGGAAGGACAAACCGGCCTGGCCACCGTGGCGGTGAACAACCGCGCCGGAGCCCGGCAGGCCGTGCAGCATCTCATCGATCAGGGCCGGCGGCGCATCGGCTTGATTACGGGACCATTGGCGTGGTGGGAGGCGCGCGAGCGATTCGCCGGCTGGCAAGATGCGGTGCGCGGAGCAGGCCTCGAAGCGAGCACCTCACTCGTCGTGGAAGGCGACTGGTCCGCGGCCAGCGGGGCGCAGGCCATGCGCGTGCTGCTGGGGCGGGAGCCCGACATTGATGCCATTTTCGTGTGCAGCGATCAGATGGCGATTGGCGCGCTGGGCGTGGCGCATCAGATCGGGCGGCGCATGCCGCAGGATCTGGCGGTGGTCGGATTTGACAACATCCCGGAAGCGGCGTTCTTCTGGCCGCCCTTGACGACCGTGTATCAGCAATTGATTGACGTGGGCTGCCTCGCCGTCCAGAATCTGCATCAGTGGATTGAAGCGAAACGCAAAGGCGAAGCAGCTCCGCTGGAGAATGTGCTGCTGACGCCCGAATTGATTATTCGTGAAAGTTCGGCCCGGCACTGAGCAAGTAGGCCCTCAGTCCGGAAAGGAGGTGTTCAGGTCAAGATTCGTCATTCGCCCGTTGCCTGTAGCAGATCGTAATTGTGTTGTTGCCCGGTCCCAAATTTCTCTCAACCCTCAAGGAGGCTGCAATGCGAACTCTACGAATCGTAAGTATCGTCCTCGTTTTGGCGGTGGTGTTGGCGGCGTGCACCGTTCCGACGCCTACGCCCGCACCCGCGGCTCCGGCGGCACAAGCCCCGGCCGCGGCCGCTCCCGCGGCCGGTACTGGTTGGTGTTCTAACGTGAGGATCGTCTTCTTCCCCGGCGGCCCGGCTGGCGGCGTGTTTGCCAACAATGTTTTCAACGGCGCCAAGCAGGCCCAGGCTGACCTTGGCCCCAAGGTGGACTATGTGTTCTCCGATTGGGATCCCCAGAAGATGCTGCAGCAGTTCAAAGAAGTGGCTGCCACCAAGCCCGATGGCATCGCGGTGATGGGCCATCCCGGCGACGATTCGTTTGATCCGCTGATCGACGACGCGCGCGCACAGGGTATCATCGTGACCAGCCAGAACACCGAACTGCCCAAGATGTTTGCCAAGTATCAGGCCGACGGCTTTGGCTACGTGGGCGCGGTGAATTACACCGCCGGCTATAACCTGGGCAAGGAAGCCGTGAAGCGCTTTGCCCTGAAGAGCGGCGACCGCGCGATGGTGTGGGGTCTGTTGTCACAGCCGAGCCGTGGCGAGCGCACCAAGGGCGTGATCGATGCCTTGAGAGGAAGCCGGGTTGACGGTGGACTATAACGAGATTGATGCGGCCACCAACAAGGATCCGGCGGCAGGCACGGCGACGTTCACGGGTTACGTGTCGGCGAACCCGGATGTCAAGCTGGTGGTAACCGATCACGGTGGCTTGACGGCGACGGCCGAGACGTACTTAAAGGCCGCAGGCAAGAAGCCGGGCGAGATTCATGTGGCGGGCTTCGACCTGTCACCGGCGACCGTAGCTGCCGTCAAGGGCGGCTGGACGGAACTGGTGATCGATCAGCAGCCGTGGCTGCAAGGTTACCTGCCGATTTTGCAGATCTGCTTGAACAAGACCTATGGCTTCTCCGGCATGCACATTGACACGGGCGCCGGTTTCGCCAGCAAGGAAAACATCGACTTCCTGGCCCCGCTGGCCGAGAAGGAAATCCGCTAAACGCTGCTGGATCAATCGTTGGGGCAGACAATCCGATCGGGTTGTTTGCCCCAACTCGATCGAATTCGGCGCCCCTCCCGGAGGCCCAGCGATGGACTATGTTCTGCAAATGAAGAATATCTCCAAGACGTTTGGCGAAGTGATGGCGCTGCACGACGTCAACTTCGAAGTTGGCACGAACGAGATTGTGGGCCTGCTGGGCGACAACGGCGCAGGCAAATCCACGTTAGTCAAGACGATTACGGGTTACCACCAGCCCGATCCCGGCGGCGAGTTGTACTGGAAGGGCCAACGACTGGGGCACACGAGCGTGGCCAGCATGCGCAAATTAGGCGTCCAGGTGGTGTATCAGGAGCGCGCGCTGGCGGACAAGCAATCATTGTGGCGCAACATTTTTATGGGCCGCGAACTGACCAATCGCTTAGGCGTGTTGGACGTGAAGACGATGCGGAGCGAGACTCAGAAGCTGATGAACGAAGTCATGGGCTTCACGTCTTCAGCCATCACGCCGGAATCAACCGTGAAGCACTTTTCCGGCGGCGAGCGGCAGGGTGTAGCCATCACGCGCGCGCTGTATTTTCAAGCCGAGCTCATCATTCTGGACGAGCCGACGATGGGCTTGTCGCTGTCGGAAACCAAGAAGACGCTGGAGTTTGTGGCCAATATCAAGAAACAGGGCAAAGCGGCGATCTTCATCGACCACAATATCTTTCACGTCTACCCGGTGGTCGATCGGATTGTGGTGGTCGATCGGGGCACGATTGCCGGGCAGTTCTTGAAATCCGAAGTCACGATGGACGAGCTGCTCGATCGGCTCTACCGCGTGGCGCAGACGGGCAGCCTGACGAACGGCGTGCCGGCGAATGGCAAGGAGTGACCCGATGAGCACTCCCGTGGAAACCGCTAAACCCGTGGCCGACAATCGGGCCAACTCCAATCGCCTGCTGCAGAAGGCGCGCCCGTACGGTCTGCAATTTGGCATTGTGTTTGTGGGCATTCTGATCTGGTTCGTGTTCGCCCTGGCCTCGCCCCTGACGTGGCGTAACAAGGAAATCTACGGCGCGTTGATGTCCACCGTGCCGTTCTTTGGCCTGGTGGCGCTGCCCCTGACGCTGGTGGTCATCGCCAACGAGATCGATCTCTCGTTCCCGTCGGTGATGGCGTTTGGCATGACCATGTTTGCGATCGTCTTGAACAGCACGGGCAACGTGTTACTGGCGCTGGCCGCATGCCTGCTGGCGGGCACCCTGGCGGGACTGCTGAACGGCTGGATCGTCGTGAAGATTGGCATTCCGTCGCTGGTGGCCACCATCGGCACCAGTTTCTTCTGGCGCGGCGTGGTGCTGGTCATTACGAACGGCACCGGCACATCGCTGGTGCCGATTCAACAAACGTTCCTCTATCCGCTGCTCGTGGGCCGCATCGGCATCTTTCCGATGCAGATGGTGTGGATGGTCGTCGTCGCGATTGTCGTGTGGTACTTCTTGAATCGCCACAAATTCGGCGCGCACCTGTACCTGACCGGCGATAACATCGACAGCTCGCGCTTGATGGGTATCAATGTCGATCGCACCAAGATGATCGCATTCGCAGCGGTGGGGCTGGCGGCAGCCTTCGCCGGGTTGGTGGTCAGCGCGGAACTGCTGTACTTCTGGCCGACCCTGGGCGAAGGGTATCTGCTGAACACGCTGGCCTCGGTGTTCCTGGGCGGCACCTCCGTCTTCGGCGGCACGGGCACCGTCTTTGGCACGTTTATCGCTTCGTTCATCATCGGCTCGATCAACGCGGGCATCGTGGCCGCGGGATTGACTGGCTTCTGGACGCAGTTGATCTACGGCCTCATCATCGTGGGGTCGGTGTCGTTACAGACAGTGCTGAGCCGCAAACTGAGGAAGTGATCGATGAATCATCGCGAGCGCGTGCGGCTGGCGCTGAACCACCAGGAGCCCGATCGGATCCCGATCGATCTCGGCGCGACGATCATTTCATCCATCGCCAGGACCACGTACGTGCAGCTTAAGCAGCAGCTGGGCCTGCCGCTGGAAGAGATCACGATGCTGGACTACGTGCAGCAGCTGCCTTATGTGAGCGAAGATTTGATGCAGCGCTTTGGCGTGGACTTCCGCCTGGTGCAGCTGCCCGCCGCGACAGCCGCCGGTGTGGACATTTTCGAAGAAGGGCATTACTACGCGTTCACCGATCGCTGGGGCAGCAAACTGCACATGCCGAAAGAGAACGGCTTTTACTTCGATTGGGTGGATTTCCCGATCAAGGAGCCGACGCTGGCTGCGCTCGATCAATACCGGTGGCCGCGCCCCGATTCTGACGAAACCAATGCCAGGCTTGGCGCGGTGGCGAAGTGGCTGTATGAAAACACCGATTACGCGCTCGTCGGCAGTGCGGTGATTGGCGGCGGCATCTTCGAGCAGCCCGCGCGGGTGATGGGCCTGCAGAATTTCCTGATGGCGCTGCTCACCGCGCCGCAGTTCGCCGATCGGTTGATGGAGCAAATCACCGACATCTACATCGAGTCGTGCAACCGTTACCTCGATCACGTCGGCCAGTACATTCAGGTCTTCACGTTCTGGGACGATGTCACCGGGCAAAACGGCTGGCTCATCAGGCCGGAGCTGTACCGAAAAATGATCAAGCCCAAGCAGAAGCGCCTGGTTGAAGCGATCAAGAAGAAGACCAACGCGAAATTGTTCTTCCACTGCTGTGGCGCGGCGCGCGGCCTGATCCCGGACTTGATCGAGCTCGGTTTTGACATCCTGAATCCGGTGCAGGTCTCCGCCAGAGGAATGGACACCAAAGAACTCAAGGCCGAGTTCGGCAAGGACATCACCTTCTGGGGCGGCATTGACACGCAGCGCGTGCTGCCCTTTGGCAAGCCGCAGGATGTCGCGGATGAAGTCAAGCGCCGCATCGACGACCTCGCGCCGGGCGGCGGCTTCGTGTTGGCCGCGGTCCACAACATTCAAGCGCTGGTGCCGCCGGCGAACATCGTGACGATGTTCGATACGGCGTTGGAGTATGGGAAATACTGATGAATGTGGAATTTGGAATGCGGAATCATTCCGACATCCCCAGCGGGGTCACTCCGCAGTCCGAATTCCGAGTTCCGAATTTGAAGGAACTGCCTTATGAAACACCGTGAGCGTGTTCAGATGGCGTTGAACCATCAGGAACCCGATCGCTGCCCGATGCAGATCAGTTTTACTCCGGAGTTTGCGGCCCGGCTCAAGGCCGACCTGGCGATCAAGGGGCAGGGCCTGCACAATCCGCACGGCGGCGGCAACACCTACGAACTGGAGCGCGCGCTGGATGAGGACCTGCTGCTCACCTCGGTGGGCTGGGTCAACGGCTATTATCAGGACGGCTATCAAGACGTCGCCAGCTACCGGGACGAATGGGGCGTGACCTGGAAAACGATTGAATACGAGACGCGTTTCGGGACCGGGAAGTACACCGAGCCGTTTGGCCCGCCGCTGGCGGATGACGCCGCGCTCGATCACTATGTAGGCCGCCCGATCCCGGGCGGCCCGAGCTGTACGCCGAGGCCGAGCGCGTGCTGCGCACCTACGGCGACGAATACTGGATCGTCGGCGTGACGCCCACGACGATCTTTGAGACGGCCTGGGCGCTGCGCGGCTACGAGCAGCTGCTGATGGACATGGCGGCCGACGAAGGCCGGGCCAATCGGGTGTTGGACCTGCCGTATCACTATCATAAGACGGTGACGCAGCAGCTCGTCCAGCTGGGCGTCGACATGATCTGGCTTGGCGACGACGTCGGCGGGCAGACGGCGATGTTGATGTCGCCCGAAGATGTGGCGCAAGTATCTGAAGCCGCGCCTGGCCGATCTGATTGCGTCGCTGCGCGCGATCAATCCCGGGATCAAAATCGCCTATCACACCGATGGCGTGGTGTATCCGATCATCCCGGAGTTGATCGAAATCGGCATCGACGTGCTGAACCCCGTTCAGCCGCAGGCGATGGACCCGGCGCGGCTGAAGAACGAGCACGGCGACCGGCTGTGCTTCTGGGGCTCGCTGGACATCCAGCAGACGATCCCGTTCGGCACACCGGCAGACGTGCAGCACGAAGTCCTCACCCGCCTGAAGACGATCGGGCGGGGCGGCGGACTGCTGATCGGACCGACGCACAACCTGCAGCTGGATACGCCGCTGGAGAATTTCTGGGCGCTGGTGAATACGATTCGCGAAACGCCGTATCAGTCTGTCGTCATAATCTGCCGCTAATTAACCCGAATCAGCACGAATAGTTATTCGTGAAATTCGTGAGATTTGCGGTGAACAAGGGGAAAAGTCAATGCACTATCAGTGAATTGGGCCGCACGGGTTGGAAAGTCTCGACGGTGAGTTTTGGCGCATGGGCCATTGGCAGCGCGTGGGGCGCGGTGGATGACGACGAGTCGCTGAATGCGCTGCGCCGCGCGGTCGATCTGGGCGTGAACTTTTTCGACACCGCCGATGTCTATGGCGACGGCCATAGCGAGCGCTTGCTGGCGCAGTTGAAGCGCGAACGGAAAGAAGCGATCGTGATCGTCACGAAGGCCGGCCGGCGTCTGGATCCGCATGTGGCCGGCGGCTACAACCGCGCGAACCTCACCGCCTTTGTCGAGCGCAGCTTGCAGAATCTGGCGACGGAGACGATCGATCTGGTGCAGCTGCACTGCCCGCCGACCGACGTGTATTACATGCCGGAAGTCTTCGGCGTGCTCGACGATCTGGTGCAGCAGGGCAAGCTGCGCTATTACGGCGTCAGCGTGGAGCGCGTGGAAGAAGCGCTGAAGGCCATCGAGTATCCGGGCGTGCAGTCGGTGCAGATCATCTTCAATATCTTCCGGCAGCGTCCCGCCGATCTGTTCTTCGCGCGCGCGCAGCAATTCAAGGTCGGGATTCTGGCGCGCCTGCCGTTGTCGTCGGGGATGCTGGCGGGCAAACTGACGCGATCGAGCACGTTCGCCGCCGACGATCACCGCCAGTTCAACCGGCACGGCGAATCGTTCGATCGCGGCGAGACCTTCTCGGGTGTCGATTACGATCTCGGCCTCGCCGTGGTGGAGGAACTGCGGCCGCTTGTGCCGCAGGGCTGGACGATGGCCGAGTTCGCGCTGCGCTGGATTCTGATGTTCGACGCGGTGACGTGCACGATTCCGGGCGCGAAGCGCCCTGCGCAGGTGGAAGACAACTGCCGCGCCGCCGATCTGCCGCCCCTCCCGGCTGAGACGCTGGCGAAGGTGCGCGCGATTTACGAGCAGCGCATCCAGCCGCAGGTGCATCACTATTGGTAATTCATTCTTTGCGGTGTCATGCCGAACATAGTGAGGCATCTCATTCTGCCGATTGAGATTCCTCGGAATGACACATATCGAACGAGGCCCATCCATGAACAAAACAACCTTTGCTCTCTTCTTTGGCAACCGCGGGTTTTTCCCGGCGTCGTTGATTGCATCGGCGCGTGAGGAAATGCGGCGCGAGCTCAACGCGCTGGGACACGAGGTGTTGATGCTTGACGCCGAGGCCACCCGCTGCGGCGCGGTCGAAACGCCGCACGAAGGCGAAGTCTACGCCAACTTCCTGCGCGCGAATCGCGGCCGGTTCGGCGGCGTGATAGTGTGCCTGCCCAATTTTGGCGACGAGACCGGCGCGGTCGCCGCGCTGCAGGAAGCCGGCGTGCCGATCTGGATTCAGGCTTATCCCGACGAATACGATCGCATGAGCCCGGCCCTGCGGCGCGACTCCTTCTGCGGCAAGATCTCGATTATGGACGTATTCCGGCAGTATGGCGTGAAGTTCACGGCGCTGAGGCCGCATACGGTGAAACCCGGCACCGATCGGTTCAAGGCGAACGTCGACGAATTCGATCGGATATGCCGGGTGGTCAATGGCCTCAAGGGGCTGGTCGTCGGCGCGATCGGGGCGCGCACCACGCCGTTCAAGACGGTGCGCATCGACGAAGTAGCCTTGCAGCGGCATGGCATCACGGTCGAAACGTTCGATCTGTCCGACATCTTTCTGCGGATGAAAGCCGTCAAGCCGGAAACGACGGCGTATGTGGAGAAGTCCAGAGTGCTGCAGGAGTTTTCGTCATGGGATGGCGTCCCTGATCGGGCGTTTGATAACATCGTGCGGCTCGGCGTGACGCTGGATCAACTCGCGCAGGAAGCCCGACTCGACGCGCTGGCGATCCGCTGTTGGACGGAAATGCAATTGCAGATGGGCATCTCGCCCTGCGTGGCGATGGGCGTATTGAACGATGCCGGCACGGCCTCGGCCTGCGAGGTGGACATCGGCAATGCGGTGGCGATGAAGGCGCTGCATTACGCCTCGTATGAGCCGGTGGGCCTGCTCGACTGGAACAATAATTACAACGACGAAGATGACAAGTGCATTCTGTTCCACTGCGGACCCATGCCCGCGAGCCTGATGACTGGCCCGGGCCAGGTCATCGATCACTCGATCTTGATGAATACGGTCGGCGAAGGCAACGGCTACGGCTGCAATGTCGGGCGCATCAAGCCGATGGATTTCACGTTTGGCAGTCTGATGACCGACGAAGGCAAGGTCAAAATGTATCTCGGTGAAGGCTCCTTCACGCGTGATCCGGTGCCGGACAATTTCTTCGGCGTGGCAGGCGTGGCGGAGATCCGCAATTTGCAGGACGTGCTGCTGCACGTGGGCGTGCACGGGCATCGCCACCATGTCAGCATCACGCCGGGCTGCGTGCAGGCGCCGCTGAAAGAAGCCCTGGGGCATTACCTGAACTTTGAGGTGGCCCTGCCGCAGACTGCAAGTTAAGCAGAGGCGGCTCCGAGCGCAGCCTCCCGAGCGCAGCGAGTGGACACGCCGCCGGGAACGCCGGGCGTGCCTAAAGGGGGCTACGCACGGAGCCCGGCCTGCAAACGATGATCGATCAGGAGTATATGGCGCTTACCGTCGCAGAGATTATTGACAAGGCCTGGGAATCCAGCGTGGCGATTCCGGCGTTCAACATTCCCTACCTGCCGATGATGGAGCCGGTGGTGCAGGCGGTGGTCGAGGCGGATTCATTCGCCTTGATCGACACGGCCCGCCCGGAGTGGATCAAATTCGAGAGCAAAGGCCTGGCGGCCGTGGCCGAGGAATTTGCGAAGTGGCGCCAGCCCGATTACGTGCGGCTGCATCTCGATCACGTGCCGGTGATCGACGAAGACCAGCAGCGCGTCGACGTCCTGCCGATCTTCAAGGAGGCGATCGCGCTGGGCTACGAATCGGTGATGATCGATGGCTCGCGCCTGCCGCTCGACGAAAACATCAAGGCGACACGGCAAGTCGTGGAACTGGCGCACGCGGCGGACATTCCGGTTGAAGCCGAGCTCGGCGCGGTGCTGGGCCACGAGGCCGGGCCGCTGCCGCCTTACGAAGAACTGTACGCTTCGGGCAAGGGCTTTACCGATGTGCGCGAGGCCGGGCGGTTTGTGCGCGAAACCGAATGCGACTGGCTGTCGGTGGCGATTGGCAACATCCATGGTGCGATTGCCGCCGGCCGCAAAGATCAGAAGAAAGTTGAAGCGCGCCTGAACTTGAATCGACTGGAGCAGCTGCATAGTGCGACGTGCATTCCGCTGGTCCTGCACGGCGGATCGGGCATCAAGCCGGACAACGTGCGCGAGGCCATGAAGCGCGGCATTGCGAAGATCAACGTGGCGACGGAGATCCGGCAGCCGTATGAAGTGGCGTTGAAAGAAACGAAGAGCGTCGCGAAGGCGCAGCAAGCGGTGTATGAGCGGACGCTGTGGATTTTCGAGAGAGTATTTGGGGATTGCGGGAACAAGGAAGATAGTGGCCGTGTAATACGACCGGCGGTCAAATCATTCGGGCAGATTCGTGTTCATTCGTGGAAGAGATTTAGATGAGCCTCCTCGGCATCGATGTGGGCACCAGCGGCTGCAAAGCGGCGGTCTTCTCGGAAGAGGGACAGCTGCTGGCGCTGGCGTATGAGGAGTACGACTATCAGCATCCGCAGCCGGGCTGGGCTGAACTCGATGCGCGCCAGGTGTGGGAGGGCGTGCAGCACACCATCGCGCACGTGGCACGACAGGCGCGGCACGATCCCGTCAAAGCGTTGAGTGTCTCGTCGCTGGGCGAAGCGGTAGTGCCGGTCACGCGCGATCGAGAAATTCTTGGCGCGTCGCTGTTGAACTTCGATGTGCGCGGCGCAGAGTGCCTGCCAGAGTTGCGCGAGCGAATCGAAGACGGGCGGTTATATGGCATCAACGGCAACACGCTGGGGAATCAGTATTCGCTGACGAAGTTGAAGTGGATTCAGCAGCATCAACCTGAACTTTACCAACCGACCGATCACTTCCTGCACTGGAGCGGCTGTGTGTCGTTCATGCTCGGCGCGGAGGCGCTGGTCGATTACTCGCTGGCGAATCGCACCCTGCTGTTCGATCTGGAACGCCGCGATTGGTCGGACGAATTGTTCGAGCTGGCTCAGCTCGATCGGGCGAAGCTGCCCCCGCGGTTCCCACCGGCACGATCATCGGAACGGTGTCGCCGCCGATCGCCGATCGGTTGGGGCTGCCGCCCGGGGTGATGATCGTGAGCGGCGCACACGATCAATGCTGCAACGGCGTGGGCTGCGGCGTGATCGAAGCGGGGCGCGCGATGTACGGCATGGGCACGTACATTTGCATGATGCCGGTCTTTGCGCAGCGCCGCGAGCCGCTGGCGATGATCGAGCGCGGGCTGAACACGGAGCATCACGCCGCGCCGGGCCGCTACGTGAGCTTCATTTACAACCACGGCGGCTCGATGGTGAAGTGGTTCCGCGATACATTTGCGCCGGCCGAGCGCGCCCAGGCGAAGGCCAGCGGGCAGGACGTGTATGCGCAGTTGACGGCGGAGATGCCCGATCGACCGAGCAGCATCCTGGCGCTGCCGCACTGGGGACCGACCGGGCCGCCGGAGTTCATCGACGATTCGTGCGGCGTGCTGCTGGGCCTGAAATTGGAAACGACCCGCGGCGACATTCTGAAGGGCCTGATCGAAGCGACGACGTTCTATCTGCGCGAGTGTTTGGAGTCGCTGCCCGCGACTGGCATTGCGATTGAAGATTTCCGCGCCGTCGGCGGCGGCAGCAAATCGGAAGCGTGGCTGCAGATCGTGGCGGATGTCATGGGACGGCCGGTGGTGCGGCCGCAAGATCAACGAGGCGGGCGTGCTCGGCGCGGCGATCATCGCGGGCGCCGGGTGCGGGGTGTTCCCCTCGCTGGAGGCCGGCGTCGAAACGATGGTGAAGTTGGGGCGCACCTTCGCGCCGGATGAAGCGCGGCGGGCGCAATACGACGGGCGTTTTGCCCGGTATCGACAGTTGTGGCCGCTGCTGCGCGAATACCTGCGAGGGCTCAACGCCTGAAAAAGGATAAGCGCGAAGACTTCGGAGGCGCTGCGCAAAACCTCCGAAGTCGGGACCGGATGCTTATGGAACCGATCTGGATCGATTGGGCTAAACGCCTGCAAGCGATTGCACAAATCGGGCTGACGTATGCCGACAGCCCGTACGATGTGGAACGCTATGAAGCCGTGCGCCACATCGCGGCCGAGATGGCCGCCAGCCGATCGGAGGCCGAGCTGCCCCGCGTGCTCGATCTATTTTCGAGCGATACCGGTTATGCCACACCCAAAGTCGACGTGCGCGCGGCGATCTTCCACAATGATTCCATCCTGCTGGTGCGCGAACGCAGCGACGGTCACTGGACGCTGCCAGGCGGCTGGGCTGATGTGGGCGAAACGCCCGGCCAGTGCGTGGCGCGCGAGGCAAAAGAAGAGACCGGCTACGATGTGCAGGTGCAGAAATTACTGGCGGTGTATGACCGCAGCCGGCATCCGCACGAGCCGCCTTTTCCCTTCCACGTTTACAAGCTATTCTTTCTGTGCGAGATCGCCGGCGGCAAGGCCACCCGCAACAACGAAATCGACGAGATCGGTTTCTTCACGCGGGATGTGCTCCCGCCGCTGTCGCTGACGCGCATTACGCCGCAGCAGATCGATCGCATGTTTGAGCACCGCCAGCATGCCGACTGGCCGGCGGATTTTGATTGAGGCCTGCTGTGCAGAGCGCCATACGCAAAGGAGACTTCGATGAGTGAACTTGAAATCAAACTGCAGCGAATTCAGGCTTTGCTGAACAAGCACCAGGCCGAGGCACTGTTATTGAACAGGGTCAGCAGCTTTGCCTGGGCCACGTGCGGCGCGGCGTCGTACATTAACACGGCGACGAGCAACGGCGTCGGCTCGCTGTTGATCACGCCGGCCGGGCGCTATCTGATCACCGATAACATCGAAGCGCCGCGCTTCGAGAAGGAAGAGCACCTCGCCGCGCAGGGCTGGGAATTTCGCGTGGCTGTGTGGCATGAGGCTAATCCCGCGCTGGCCGATCTCACGCGCGACTTGCAGCTGGCCGCCGATGGGCCATATCCCGGCGCGATCGATGTGTCGGGCGATATGGCGCGCCTGCGCATGAATCTGCTGTCCGAAGAAGGCGAGCGCTATCGCCGCGTGAGTCAGCTGTGCGCCGAGGCGATGAACGCCGCCATCCGCGCCGTGCGCCCCGGGATGACCGAATACGCCATCGCCGCGCTGCTCGATCGGGAAACCTTCGCGCGCGGGGTGCAGCCAATCGTCAACCTCATCGCCACTGACGACCGGATCTTCAATTTCCGCCACCCGCTGCCCACCGGCAAGCAGCTGGACGAGTACGCCATGTTGGTGTTGTGCGGGCGCAAATACGGCCTGGTCACTTCGATCACCCGGCTGGTTCACTTTGGCCGGCTGCCGGATGATCTGCGGCGCAAGATGGTGGCCACGGCGAGTGTCGACGCGGCATTCATCGCGGCCACCCGGCCGGGCCGCGCGCTGAACGAGGTCTTCAAGCGCGCCACGGATGCCTACGCCATGACGGGCTTCGCCAACGAATGGCACCTGCATCATCAGGGCGGCCCGGCCGGCTACGAGCCGCGCGAACACGTGGCGACGCCGGCTTCGACGGAAATTGTCGCGGCCGGGCAGGCCTATGCCTGGAACCCGTCGATTACGGGCACGAAGTCGGAAGACACCATCCTGGTCGGGCCGGACAGCAACGAAGTGCTGACCAACATCCCTGATTGGCCGATGTTGATCGTGGAGGCGGAGGGACAGAACATTCCACGTCCGGCGATCCTGGAAGTCGAGTAGCGACCAACAACCTGCTACACATCCGTACCAACCAATCACTCACGGAGGAAGTGACATGGCTAAACGCAAGTAAGCAATCGGTGTGGACTTCGGCACAGAGGCGGGCCGTGCGGTGCTGGTAGATGTGAGCAACGGCGGCGAGATCGGCGCAGCAAAATTAGTTCATCTTCCCTAAGAAATAAGTTTGAAACAGGGACTTCGTATCATAGGAGACGAACATGAATCGCAACGACACCCAAAAAGCAATTGAGAGCGGGAAGGCCGTTCTTGGCATCGAGTTCGGCTCAACTCGCATCAAGGCAGTGCTGATCGGCGAGGATCATACACCGCTCGCCTCAGGCAGCTATGAGTGGGAAAACCGCTACGAAAACGGCGTCTGGACCTACAGTCTCGAAGATGTCTGGACCGGCTTGCAGGAAAGCTATCGGAAGCTCAGCCGCGAAGTTCTGGAGAAGTACAATACCCCGCTCCAAACCATTGGTGCCATCGGCTTCAGCGGCATGATGCATGGCTATCTGGCATTTGACAAGGATGGAAACCTGCTCGTCCCGTTTCGGACCTGGCGCAACACCATCACCGGACAGGCAGCAGAGAAACTCACCGCTTTGTTCCAATTCAACATCCCCCAACGTTGGAGCATTGCCCATCTCTACCAGGCGATGTTGAACGGTGAATCCCATGTCAAGGACATTCACTATCAGACTACGCTGGCGGGTTACGTCCATTGGAAACTGACGGGGCAAAAGGTGATGGGCATTGGCGAAGCCTCGGGCATGTTCCCGATCGATAGCAAGACCAACGATTACGATAAACGCATGCTTGAACTGTTCAATAAACAGCTGGCAGCGGAAAAATTACCGTGGAAACTTCAGGATATCCTCCCCCAAGTCCTTGTGGCCGGCGAATCTGCAGGCGTTCTGACTGAAGAAGGCGCACAGCTGCTTGATCCTACAGGGCAACTCAAAGCAGGTATCCCGCTTTGTCCACCCGAGGGCGACGCCGGCACAGGCATGGTCGCGACCAACAGTGTGGCAGAGCGCACGGGCAATGTCTCCGCAGGAACCTCCGTCTTTGCCATGATCGTTTTGGAAAAGGCGCTGTCGAAGGTCTACCCGGAAATCGACATGGTGACAACGCCCAGCGGCAAGCCCGTGGCGATGGTGCACAGCAACAACTGCACATCCGATCTCAATGCCTGGGTCGAACTTTTCCATGAATTCACCCAGGCGCTTGGTGTGGAGGTCGGCCAATCCAAACTGTTTGAAATGCTGTATCAGCAGGCACTCGCCGGCGATGCGGATGGCGGCGGGCTGCTGGCCTACGCCTATTTTTCGGGCGAGCACATTACGCACATGGAAGAGGGGCGTCCGCTCTTTGTCCGCACACCTGAAAGCCGCTTCACCCTGGCGAACTTCATGCGGGTGCATCTGTTCTCGGCACTCGGCGCATTGAAGATTGGTTTGGACATCCTCTTTGAACAGGAAAAAGTGAAGATCGACCAGATCCTCGGTCACGGTGGTTTCTTCAAAACAAAGGAAGTGGGGCAAAAGATCATGGCGGCGGCGATGAATGTCCCCGTGTCCGTGATGGAGACCGCTGGCGAGGGCGGCGCCTGGGGGATCGCATTGCTGGCGGCCTATATGCGCCGCAAGGCAGCGAATGAGCCCCTGGAAGCCTATCTCTCCAACCAGGTTTTTGCCGGGGAAAATGGCACAACGATCGTTCCTGATCAAAAGGACATCGCCGGCTTTACGACATTCATGGAACGCTACAAAAAGGGACTTGTCATCGAAAGAGCTGCCGTGGATGGGCTCAGGTAGAAGATTGACGATTAGATCTTGGCTGAATTCAGAATCCACCACAATTATTTCAGCCGCGGCACGAACGCTGTGATGAAGCGGTTGAAGAAACAAAAAACTGCCGTGCGCTGAAGCATGGCCAGGAGCTTTCACCATGAAAATCGATTTGAAACAATATGAAGTCTGGTTTGTGACGGGCAGCCAGGATCTTTACGGCCCCAGGACCCTGGAACAGGTCGCCGCGCATTCACAGGAGATAGCGCAGGCGCTGTCGGCTGCGGCGCAGATGCCGGTGCAGGTTGTGTTCAAACCGGTGTTGACGAATCCCGAAGCGATTCACGCTCTATGCCTCGAAGCAAACAGTGCTCCCCAGTGTGTAGGGTTGATCACCTGGATGCACACGTTCTCACCGGCCAAGATGTGGATTGCCGGCCTGACCGCGCTCACCAAGCCGTTCGCGCATTTGCACACGCAGTACAACGCCGAGATTCCGTGGGCCGAGATCGACATGAACTTCATGAATCTGAATCAGTCCGCCCATGGCGATCGCGAGTTCGGCTTTATAGGCAGCCGGCTGCGCCGCAACCGCAAAGTGGTGGTGGGCCACTGGCAAGATGAAGACGTGCGAACCAGTCTCGGGACGTGGGCGCGAGCCGCTTGCGCGTGGCATGACCTGCACGGCGCCAAGGTGGCGCGCTTTGGCGATAACATGCGTGAGGTGGCCGTGACGGAAGGCGACAAGGTCGAGGCCCAGCGGCGCATGGGCTATGCCGTCTACGGCTACGGCGTCGGCGATCTGGTAAAGGTGGTGAATCAGGTTACCGATGCGGAAATCGATCAGTTGGTGGCGGCCTACTATGATGAATATGAGGCAGCGCCAGAACTGCGCCCCGGCGGGGCGCGGGTGCCGGAGCTGCGCGAGGCAGCTCGCATTGAAGCCGGCATGCGCCACTTCCTGGAGGACGGCAACTTCAAGGCGTTTACGACCACCTTTGAAGACCTGACCGGTCTGGCGCAGCTGCCCGGCCTGGCGGTGCAGCGGCTGATGGCCGACGGATATGGTTTCGGCGCAGAAGGCGACTGGAAAACCTCGGCCCTGGTGCATGCCATGAAAGTGATGGCCGCCGGCCTGAAGGGCGGCGTATCTTTCATGGAAGACTACACCTATCACTTCAGCCGGTCGGGCGATAAGGCGCTGGGCGCCCATATGCTTGAAGTCTGCCCCAGCATTGCCAGTGGCCGGCCGCGCCTGGAGATACAACAGCTCTCGATCGGCGGCAAAGCCGATCCTGCGCGCTTGCTGTTCGATACGATGACCGGCCCGGCGGTGAATGCTTCGATTATGGATATGGGCAATCGCTTCCGCATGGTGGTGAATGACGTCGAAGTGGTGCCCACGGATGCGCCTCTGCCCAAACTGCCGGTGGCACGCGCGCTGTGGATTCCTCAGCCCAGCCTAAAAATAGCGGCGGCGGCCTGGATTCTGGCCGGCGGCGCGCATCATACCGGCTTCAGCCAGGCGGTGACGGCGGCTCATTTGCAGGACTTCGCCGACATGGCCGACATGGAGTGTTTGCTGATCAATAAGCACACCGATCTGGCGGAGTTCAAAAAAGAGATTCGCTGGAACGACGTGTATTATCTTATTGCGAAAGGGTTGTGAGGCTCAACGTGTTAGAAGCACTACGTGAACAAGTCTGGAAGCTGCATCTGGAACTGCCCAAGAACGATCTGGTGAGGTGGACGGGCGGGAACGTCAGCGGGCGCGATCCGGAAACCGGTCTCGTGGTGATCAAACCATCGGGCGTGAAGTATCCCGATCTGCGACCTGAGCATCTGGTGGTGCTCGACGTGGATGGCAAGATTGTCGAGGGGAATCTCTCGCCCTCGTCGGACACGGCGAGCCACCTGTACATCTATCGCCACCGGCCTGAGGTGGGTGGCATCGTGCACACGCATTCACCGTATGCCACGGCTTTTGCCGCCGCCGGCAAACCGATCCCGGTGTACCTCACGGCCATTGCCGACGAGTTTGGCGGCCCGATCCCGGTGGGCGGGTTCGCGCTGATCGGCGGCGAAGAGATCGGCAAGATCGTGGTGGATTCGATCGGGAGCTCACCGGCCGTGTTGTTGAAGAATCACGGCGTATTCACCATCGGCAAGAATGCCGAAGCGGCGGTGAAGGCCGCCGTGATGACCGAGGATGTGGCGCGCACGGTGTGGTATGCGCTGCAGCTCGGCACGCCCGATGAGATTCCGGCGGAAGATGTGGCGAAGCTGCATCAGCGGTATACCCAGGTGTATGGACAGAGATAGTCAAACCAACATCCTTGCGAGGAGCGCTGTCGGCGACGAAGCAATCTACTCTGGTGGCCACTGAGACACCGCACTGCACGCCGTGGGTGCAGGTGTTGCTTCGCCGTTGCGCGGCTCGCAACGACGAATGAAGCGAGTAACCTATGCCCGAAATAAATCCGATTGAAAATAACACCGCGCCGCCCTTGCTGGAAATGCGCGGCATCACCAAGACCTTTCCCGGTGTGCAAGCGCTGACCGACGTCGACTTTGATGTGCGTTCCGGCGAGGTGCACGCGCTGGTGGGCGAGAACGGTGCCGGCAAATCGACGCTGATGAAGATTCTGGCAGGTGTGTACGAACGCGACGCGGGCGAAGTGTTACTGAAAGGCAAGCCCGTGGTCTTCACCAATCCGCGCCAGGCGCAGCTGGCCGGTATCGTGACGATCTACCAGGAACTCAATCAAGTGCCGGAAATGTCGGTGACCGAAAATATCTTCCTGGGCAGCGAGTTGGAACGCGGCGTGATGCTTAAATGGTCGGAGATGCACGACAAGGCCAAAGAACTGCTGGCCAAGCTGCACCTGGATATCGACCCGCGCCAGCCGATTCGCAACCTCGGCGTGGCGCAGCAGCAGATGGTCGAGGTCGCCAAGGCGCTGCACCAGAAGGCCGATCTGATCATCATGGACGAGCCGACCTCGTCGCTGAGCATCCGTGAGATCAACGATCTGTTTGCGATCGTGAAAGAGCTCAAGGAAGCCGGCGTGGCGATTGTGTACATCAGCCATCACCTCGAAGAAACCTTCGCCATTACCGACCGGATTACGGTGCTGCGCGACGGCCAACACGTGGCGACGAAGCCCACCGGCGAACTCAATCTCGACGGCCTGGTGCGCCTGATGGTGGGGCGCGATCTGTCGGAGAAATACCCCAAGGAGATCGTGCCGCGCGGCGAAGAAGTGCTGCGCGTGGAGGGTTTGAATCGCGACGGGATTCTAAGCGACATCAGTTTCGCGGCCTACGCGGGCGAGGTGCTGGGGATCGCCGGGCTGGTGGGAGCCGGCCGGACGGAGTTGGCGCGCGCAGTGTTCGGCGCGGATCCGCTCGATGGCGGCAAGTTCTTCGTCAAAGGCCAGCCGGCGAAGATCGCCAATCCCAGTGATGCCATTCAGCACGGCATCGGCCTGCTGACCGAAGATCGCAAGCAGCAGGGCCTGTTCCTGCAAATGTCGGTGCGGGACAACATCGTGATGGCGGTGTTGAAGCGGCTCACCCAAGGGCTGCGGATCAATCGGCGTAAAGAGAGCCGAGGTCGCGCAGCGCTACATCGACGGCATGAACATCAAGGCCTCCAGCCAGGAACAATTGGCGATCAATCTCTCCGGAGGCACACAGCAGAAGGTCGTGCTGGGCAAATGGATGTCCACCGAGCCGCGCATGTTGATCTTTGACGAGCCGACGCGCGGCATCGACGTCGGCGCCAAGGTGGAAATCTACAAGATGATGAATGAACTCGCCAAGCAGGGCGTGGCCATCATGATGATCAGCTCGGAACTGCCGGAGATTCTGGGCATGAGCGATCGGGTATTGGTGATGCGCGGCGGGCGCATTTGCGGCGAACTGACGCGCGCCGAAGCGACGGAAGAAAAGATCATGGAATTTGCCACGGGCACGGACAAACCGTCCGAGCTGAGTCTCTTTCAAGGTTAAGTGCTATGAGCGAATCTACAGCCAAATCATCCGTTGCCTCCAACGGCGCAGTAGGACTGTTTCGAAAATTCCTGGCCAAGACCGGGCCGCTGATCGTGTTGATCGTGCTGGCGGCGCTGCTGCTCGTCGCGTCACCGGCGTTTCAGAAACCCAGCAGTTGGATGTTGCTGGGGCTGGAAGCGGCGGCGATCGGCGTGGTGGCGGCCGGGCAGACCTTTGTCATCCTGACGGGCGGCATCGATCTCTCGGTGGAGGCGATGGTCTCGTTCAGCGGCGTATTGGCCGCGATCTTGATCGCGGGCACCAGCAAGGCTGGCGGACAGATCGCATTTGGCGTGCCGGCGGCGGTGGCGATCAGCGCGGCGCTGCTGGCCGGGTTGATCATCGGCCTGTTTCAGGGCGTGTTGATCACCAAGTTCAAGATGAATCCCTTCATTGTCACGCTCGGCTTCCGCAGCATGTTGCTGGGCGTTTCGCTGGTCTGGACACGCGGCGCCGGGATCAACATTCAGAAAGATGGCTTCCTGAGCTTCCTGACCGACTCGATCGACATCCTTGGACTGAAAGTGCCCATGCCGCTGATTCTGGTGGTGATCATTTACTTCATCGTCTGGTTCGTGCTGCGCCAGACAAAGTTCGGACGCTATACCTACGCGCTGGGCGGCAATGAGACGGCCGCGCGCCTATCGGGTATCAACGTCGATCGGACGAAGATGTTCATCTATGGCATCAGCGGTTTTCTGGCGGCGATTGCCGGTGTGCTGGTGATGGGGCGCTTGCAATCGGGCGCGTATCAGAACGGCACGAACATGACGCTGATCTCGGTGGCCGCGGTCGTCATCGGCGGCACTTCGCTGGCGGGCGGTAAAGGCGGCATCTGGGGCACGTTGATCGGCGTGTTCATCATTCGCATCGTCGAAGCCGGCCTGGTCTATCTGGACGTGCCGTCGAATGCGAAAGAGATCGTCATCGGCGCTATCATTATCCTGGCGGTCATGCTTGACGTGATCCGCAGCGGCGAAATTACCTGGCTGCGCCGCCGGCCCAAGACAGCTCAGCTCGGCTTGCACAATCTGTGGGTAGCGCATCCCTATGCGCTGCGTCAGAAATGGCAGGGCGCGAAGCGTGCCGTTTCGGCGTAAGGTGATAACTTGAGTAATGCCCGAAGGTGCGTTGCCTTCGGTTATCTCAATTTCCTATAAAGGAGGAAAGCATGTTTCCGAAGAAGTTGTTCGTAATTGTGTCGCTGCTGGTGATCGTCGCCATGATCGCCGGCTGTGCGCCGCCGGCTGCTGCTCCGACGCAGGCTCCGGCTCCTGCCCAGCCGACCCAACCGCCCGCTGTACAGCCGACTGCCGCGCCGGCTCAGCCAACTGGCGGTGACGAACAGTACGTGGGCTTTGTGCCGCCGGCGCTGACCAGCCCGTTCCACGTGGCAATGTCAGACGGCGCGAAGGCGGCGGCGGACAAGGCCGGCTGGAAGTTGGAAGTGCAGGCGCCCGCGAGTGAAGGCGACTTCCAGGCATTCGTGACGACGGTGCAGCAGTTGCTGGAGAAGGGCGTGAAGGGTCTGAGCATCAACCCGATCGGCACCGACTCCGCCGTGGCGGCGGTGAAGGCAGCCAATGAGAAGGGTGTGCCGATTCTGGCGCACAACTTCATCACGCCGTTCTCGGAAGGTGACGTGACGTCCTACATCGGCTATGACCAGTGGGGCGGCGCAGAGAAATTAGCGAAGTACACCTGCGATCTGTTGGCGAAGAAGTACAGCAGCACCCCGGCGGCGACGAAGGGCAAAGTGTTCATCCTGCTGGGCATCGACAGCATCTTCTCGCACCGGCGCACGGGCGGCTTCAAGGCGGGTTTGACCAAGTACTGCCCGAACGTGGTCGTGGCGGGAGAGCAGACGGCTGAGTGGCTGCGCACCAAGGGTCAGGAAGTGGCGGCCATTGCGTGGCAGAAGGATCCGGAGATCGACGTGTTCTACGGCAACAGCGACGAGATGGCGATCGGCGCGGCGCTGGCCGGCGAGCAGCTGGGCAAGAAGATCAATGAAGACTTCTTCGCGGTGGGCATCGACGGCAATCAGCCGACGCTCGACCTGCTGAAGGAAGGCAAGTTCAGCGCGACGCTGGGTGTCGATCCGCCGCGCATGGGCGAGACGGTCTTCAGTACCCTGCAAAAGGTGCTGGCGGGCGAGACAGTGCCGGAGATCATCCTGACGCCGTCGGTGGTCGTGTCACCTGACAATCTGGCCGACTATCTGGCGGGTAAGTTGTGGACCGAGCCGGTCGCGGGCGCGCCCGAACTGGACAACGACAAGCCGACTGTGCCTGATACCGAGACACCCAGCAGCGGTGGCGAGCCTCAATATGTGGGCTTCGTGCCGCCGGCGCTGACCAGCCCGTTCCACGTGGCGATGTCGGACGGCGCGAAGGCGGCGGCGGACAAGGCCGGCTGGAAGTTGGAAGTGCAGGCGCCCGCGAGTGAAGGCGACTTCCAGGCATTCGTGACCACGGTGCAGCAGTTGCTGGAGAAGGGCGTGAAGGGTCTGAGCATCAACCCGATCGGCACCGACTCCGCCGTGGCGGCGGTGAAGGCAGCCAATGAGAAGGGCGTGCCGATTCTGGCGCACAACTTCATCACGCCGTTCTCGGAAGGTGACGTGACGTCCTACATCGGCTATGACCAGTGGGGCGGCGCGGAGCAACTGGCGAAGTACACCTGCGATCTGCTGGCGAAGAAGTATAACAGCACCCCGGCGGCGACGAAGGGGCAGGTGTTCATCCTGTTGGGCATCGACAGCATCTTCTCGCACCGGCGCACGGGCGGCTTCAAGGCGGGTTTGACCAAGTACTGCCCGAACGTGGTCGTGGCAGGAGAGCAGACGGCTGAGTGGCTGCGTACCAAGGGTCAGGAAGTGGCGGCCATTGCATGGCAGAAGAATCCGGACATTGACGTGTTCTATGGCAACAGCGACGAGATGGCGATCGGCGCAGCGCTGGCCGGCGAGCAGCTGGGCAAGAAGATCAATGAAGACTTCTTCGCGGTGGGCATCGACGGCAATCAGCCGACGCTCGACCTGCTGGAGCAAGGCAAGTTCAGCGCGACGCTGGGTGTCGATCCGCCGCGCATGGGCGAGACGGTCTTCAGTACCCTGCAAAAGGTGCTGGCGGGCGAGAAGGTGCCGGAGATCATCCTGACGCCGTCGGTAGTGGTGAGCCCCGACAATCTGGCCGACTATCTGGCGGGTAAGTTGTGGACCGAGCCGGTGGCAGGCCAGCCGGAACTGGACAACGACAAGCCCACGGTTCCGTAAAACAGTCGATTTTGTGAAGAAACACAGAAGCCCTCTTCAACCGAAGAGGGCTTCTCGTTTGGGGTGCCTGACGGGGGTCGAACCCGCAACACCTGGATCCACAGTCCAGTACTCTGCCATTGAGCTTACAGGCACCATGTCAAGCGCCCGCAATTTTACCACGGGCGCGAGGGTAAAACAAGGTTCGATCGCCGTTGTCCACGGCTCTCACAAAGTCGCCGAAGTGTCACACCGCACCTGCGGTGGGTGCAGGTGTTCCGAGCGAAGCGAGGAATCTCTTCGACTATCGACGAGCCCCCTCGCTACGCTCGGGGTGACACGCTTCCAAGGCGCTTTGTGAGGACCCTGGACGTTGGTCCATGGCCGGCCAGATGCGCCATGGTCAGACTTGGGGAACCCGTCGAAAATGGTGTATAGTCAGGCACGTGAATGAGCCGTTATGGGAGGAACTTCGTGGACACTGCCAGCTACACTCTGCGATACAGGGCTGCGCTTTTGCGCTGCCCCACCGCGTTATTGGCTCGGTCGTGAAGGCGATTTACTCGTCGCGTCGAGCTGAGTGATCAGAGGAGAATCATGAGCGAATATCAATACTATGAGTGGCAAACCATCGATCGTCCCCTGACATCGTCTGAACAACGCGAAGTCAACGGGCTGTCCAGCCACATGGACACCGTTTCGTCCACACAGGCCGTTGTCACCTACTCATGGGGTGATTTCAAACATGATCCGCAAAAAGTATTGCTGAAATATTTTGACGCCTTCCTGTACGATTCAAATTTTGGCACTCGCCAACTGATGTTCCGCCTGCCGGCCAAGCTGGTCGATGGATCCTCTTTCCAGCCCTATCTTTTTGAAGATCAAATTACGCTGGAAGAACACGGCAAATACTCTGTGCTGGAGATTCGGATTGACGCGGAGTCAGATTTCTTTGAAGAGGTTGAATCGGACAGGCTTCTCGGTCAATTCACCCCGCTGCGCGACCAACTCCTGCAAGGCGATATGCGCATGGTGTATCTCGCGTGGCTCAAAGTTGTTTCGCAGGAGCGAATGGAAGAGGAACCTGAACCGCCCGTGCCAGCCGGCTTGAAAAAACTGAACGCCGGCCTGCAAGCATTTGCAGCCTTTTTTGAAATCGATCCACATCTTATCGCGGCTGCAGCGGTTGCCAGCCAAAAGACGGAATCAGCGCTCGAGCCTGATTTCAAGGCGGCGATCGCGAAGTTGACGCGCGCTGAAAGCGATGCCCTGCTGCTTCAAATCGCGCGCGGCGAACCGGGTGCCGTTTTAGCTTTGAAAAAGAAGCTGACCAACCTGACCGGGAAAAAGGCCGCTTCGCCACATCAGTCGAAGCGCAGCACGGCAGAATTATTTAAGCAGGCCTACCAGATCGAAATGGAAGCGAATCGCCAAGCGCAGGCAGAAGCCGAACGCCAGAAAATCCAAAGACTGGAAAAACTGTCTCAAACGGAAGCAGCCGTGTGGGCAAATGTGGAAAGCCTGCTTGGCCAGAAACGCGGCTCGGCCTACGATGAAGCCACCAGACTGCTGAGCGAATTACGCGATGTGTCTGAATATAAACGGCGACAACCTAAGTTTGCAGAACGCTTTCAATCCATTCGTAAGCGATACGGGAAAAGCGCTGCGCTCACTGAGCGTTTTCGCCGCGCAGGATTGATGTAATCACATCCCGCTTGGTATTACAATGTTGTCGCTAAGCCGCTGGTCACCGTGGAATACGGCACCGAGACCTTTCAGGCGCGTGCCACCGTGACGCCCGATCCTGAACGAACCCGACTCTATAACCAGATGGCGGCCGAGCGGCCCACTTTTGCCGAGTATCAGACCAAGACCACGCGTGCCATTCCCGTCATTATCCTGACGCGAGTCGAGTGTTGAAGTGGCCGGTTCGTTAAATGATGACCATGCCGATAATTGCCAGAATTGTCACGGGCCGCTGTGATTGCTTATCTCATCAGTTTGAACAGCAGGTAGTTGACGTTTCGATATAGACTGGCTACACTCTATTCATTGGCCGCAACAACGCGCCCGAGAATGGTGGGTAGCCCGTGGACGTTAATGAACTGCTTGCACTGCATGATCAGCACCAGCGCATCGAAGTTGAGCACCACGGCATGCGGCGTGAAGCCACGCCGGACGTTGTCCGTCATGTGGCGCTCGAGCACGGCTACGGGATGGTGTTGTACTCGCGCTTGTCTGAAGCGAATGTCGATCGGGTGATTGCCGAGCAGATTGCGTACTTCGATCAGCTGGGCCAGGATTTTGAGTGGAAGACTTATGATCATGATACGCCGGGCGATCTCAAAGATCGCTTGAGTGCACACGGCTTTGAAGCCGCAGAGCCCGAAGCCCTGCTCGTGTTGGACATCGAAGCGGCCCCGGCGATCCTGTGGCAGCCGGTGATACACGATGTCCGCCGGATCACCGACCCCGATCGGCTGGCAGATTACCGCTGGATCCAGGAGAGTGTGTGGGATGAGCCGCACGACTGGCAGATCGCGGCTTTAAGCGATGATCTGATCAACGATCCCGATCACGTGAGTGTGTATATCGCGTATGCCGCAGGCGTGCCCGTCAGCGCAGCGCGGATTGACTTTCACGATCACAATCCCTTCGCCGGATTATGGGGCGGATCAACGCTGCCGGAATATCGCGGGCGCGGCTTCTACACGGCCTTGCTGGCAACACGCTTGCACGAAGCAAGACAGCGCGGCGTACGCTTCCTCGTCATCGACGCCAGCCCCCTGAGCCGGCCGATCGTGGAAAAGAACGGTTTTCAATTCCTCACTTTCACACAGCCGTTTACGTGGCAGGTCAAGCAACCGGCTGACGCAGCCAAACCTTAAACGACCTTGTGTGCCAATGGTGAGAGGGGGGTTACCTGAGCATGCCTTGCACAACTTCGACGAGTTGATCTTGGTTCACGACTTGTTGCTGGCCCGATTGTAGATCGCGCACGGTGGCCTGGCCCTGCGCGGCTTCATCCGGCCCGATGATAATGGCGAAGGGGATCGCCTGCGCGTTAGCATACTTCATTTGCTTGTCGAGCCTGGCCGCGTCGGGATACAGCTCGGTCTTTACTCCGCCCGACCGCAACTGCGCGGCGACTTGGGCTGCAGTGCGCGCCAGCGCCGCGTCGAAAACCGTTACCAATACGTCGGCCGGCGTAGAGCGCAGTTTCGGTTTCAGATCATACTTTTCCAGCACCAGGCCCATGACCACATCACCCATCGCAAAGCCGATGCCGCCCAACGGATCACCGCCCACATCGCCGACGAGGTTATCGTAGCGACCGCCGCCCAGGATCGCGCGGAACTCGCCGGACCGATCGCGCGCTTCAAAGACCACGCCGGTGTAATACGCCAGCCCGCGAATGATCGACGGGTCGTATTCCACGTAAGCGCTGACGCCCAGATCGTCGATCGCGTTGAAGAAGGCCGTCAAATCGGCGGACGCTGTCCACAACTCCCGATTGTTCAGCAGCGCGCTCAGCCGATCAATCTGATCGACGCTCAGGCCGAGGTCCTCGCAGCCGTAGGCGCGCCACTTGTCCGCGGGCAGCTTGTCGAGTTTGTCGATCAGCCGGTAAACACCCTCGATCCGATCGGGCGCCACACCCAGCCGTGCAATCTGCTCCTCCATCAATTTGCGGTCGTTCACCTTGATCACGATCTGCTGCGCCGACAGGCCGACGGACCTGAAGAACTCCGCGCCGATGGCGACGAGCTCCGCATCGGCATACGGCGAATTGACGCCGATCAGGTCGATGTTCCACTGAAAGAACTCGCGCGTGCGGCCCTTCTGCGGGCGCTCGTAACGCCAGAACGGCCCGAACGACCACCAGCGGATGGGCTTGGGCAGTTCGCGCTGTTTCTGCGCCACCATGCGGGCCAGGCTGGGCGTCAACTCGGGACGCAGCGCAATCGTGTCGCCGCCGCGATCGGGGAAGACGAAAGACTGCTCTTTCACCAATTCCTCGCCGCTCTTGGCCGCGTACAACTCCAGCGACTCGAGGATGGGCGCTTCGTACTCCTGATAGCCGAACTTCTGTGACACGGCTTTCATCTGCCCGTACAGCCAGGCGCGAAAAGCCATCTCTTCCGGGATAAAAATCGCGTGTGCCCTTGATAGGGCGAATCGTCGGTTTCATGTTGCTCCTTTTTCATATCCTCCCGGAGGCTGTAAGCCTCCGGGAGGATAATTGGCCGAGGGCGAGGTCCAAACAAAAAGGCGCGACCCGTCCGGATCACGCCTCACTGTGTCTCGTGCTGCAAGTCTAGCTCAACCGCGACCCAAACGCCGAAAGCCCACGTGATGGTGGGCGTGCGTGTGATGATGGATGGCGAACGGCTGAGCATTCATAGGATAGTTTACATCTTTCACTGAGACGATAGCGGCATTATACCAAGCGGGCAGGGCGTTGTCAACATTTGCACGAGGTTCTGATTGACTTCGGCTGGATTTAAGCATAGAATGAAGTCATCACGCGTAGACTCCCAGGGAGGAGATGGCGAGCCGCCTGTCTCAAGAAAGGAGTCTCATGTGCCACCCATCGAAATTGACCCGGTTGTTGCTACTGGCGTTGATCGCTACGTTAGTTGCCTGTAGTCCAGCGGCGACACCCATTCCGCCGACTGCGACAAGTCTGCCGCCGACTAGCACCCCGGCACCAACCTCTACTGTTTCACCCAAACCAACGCCGGGGCCTGTTTCGGGTAAGTTCGATGCGGGTGGTGTGAATCTCTATCTCATTTGTATAGGTCAGGGCAGCCCAACCGTCGTGTTTGATTCTGGCTGGGGCGGTGATTGGTCCACCTGGTCGAAAGTCATGTTCGATCTTCGCTCTCACACGCGGGTTTGCGCGTATGATCGCGCCAGCCTGGGCCGGAGCGATAGTCAGATAGGCCTGCGCACGAGCGGGCAGATGGCGGAGCAATTGCACACTCTGTTGGAAAGCGCTAAGGTGCCAGGCCCTTACCTTGTCGTTGGACATTCACTCGGTGGCATGAATATGCTGGTGTTTGCCGATCGCTATCGCGACGAGGTTGCCGGTGTAGTGTTGGTAGACAGCGCTCATCCCGAACAAAGGAAGCAATGGTCGGCGATATTGCCCACACCCGCACCGGATGAACCGGCCGGGCTTAGCGATCTCCGCAAAGGTCTTGCTTGGGCCAACCCGGAAGATCCAAATTTTCCCGAACCAATGGATTGGGATGCTACGCTGGCACATGTGCGCGCGGTGAAATCACTGGGCAGTATTCCGTTGGTCGTATTGGCGCATGCCGATTCCGCAAAAATGTGGAGCGATCTTCCTCCTGAGTTGGCGGCGAACCTGGACAAAGTAGGGTTGGATTTGCAGAAAGAATATGTGAGCTTGTCCACCGATAGTTCGCTGATACTGGCTGAACACTCCGGCCATTTCATTCACCAGGACGAACCGCAAGTGGTCATCGACGCGATTCTGAAGTTGGTGGACAAGGCGCGGCAGAAGTAAACCAACCCTCCCGGAAGTTCGCAACTTCCGGGAGGGTTCATCATCGCGGCGGGCAGGGCGCTATCATGTCTTGAGCTGCGCCAACATCTGCCGCGCTGCACTCCCTAGCAGCACCGTGTCGATTCCGACCGTGAGCAGCGTGTAACCTTGCTTGACGTAGGGCCGCACCGCTTCCGCCGACATCCCGAAAATTCCGAGCGGCATGTGGGCGGCCTGGCACACATGTGTCACATGCTCAATCGCCGCGACAACAGCGGGATGCTGTACTTCGCCCAGACGCCCCAGACTCGCCGAGAGATCGTACGGGCCAACGAGCACCGCATCGACGCCCGGTACTTGCACGATCGCTTCCATGTTGTTCACAGCGTCGCTGTGCTCGGCCTGCACGACCACCACGGTTTCGTCGTTTGCGCTGGAGACGTACTCCTGAAACTTGAAGCCATAGCCGTGAGCGCGCCCGACGCCGACGCCGCGCGTGCCGAGCGGAGCGTACCTGGCCCAGCGCACCACTTGCGCCGCCTGTTCGGCCGAGTTCACCAGCGGCGCGATGACGCCTGCCGCCCCCACGTCCAGCGCTTTCTTGATCGAGACTTCGTCGGCCCGCGCCAGACGAATCAAACAGGGCGTCGAACCCGCGCCCTGCAGGATGTGTTGAATCGCCAGCGTCTCTAGCGGGCTGTGTTCGGCATCGACGAAGAGCCAGTCGAAACCGGCCGCGCTCAACACCTCGGCGACTTCCGCTGAGGCGAGCGAGACGATCGTGCCGATGAGCGATTCGTGATCTTTGAGTCGTTGGCGGAATGTCATCGTGTTACCTTTCTCCGTCGGTGTGGCGTCATGCCCGAGTGCTTTTATCGGGCATCCAGATTTGTTGATGGCGTACACGGCGAACTGGTTGCTGGATTCCCGCCATAGGCGCGCGGGAATGACGTTGCAGCGTCATCTCTGCTCACGCATCGCGATCGACCCGCGCGATGATCTGATCGTTTTCCACCCAGGCCCGCGCCATGCGCGGTGTGTTGAATGATACACCGATTTGCCCGGCGCGATCGATCAGGATCAGGCCGCCCAGTCCCTGCGCCCGATCGGCCAGCACCCCGATCGCTTGTACGGCGGCCTGTTGAGCGTCATGACCCTGCGGGGCGAAATCGCACGCGGCTTTGCACAGCACGACCTTCATGATCGATTCGCCCCAGCCCGTGGCCGATGCGCCCGCGCTGAGATCGTCGGCGTAGCACCCGCAGCCGATGAGCGGGCTGTCGCCTACCCGGCCTTGCATCTTATGGGGCGTGCCGCCGGTCGATGTGCCCGCCGCGATGTGGCCGTGGATATCCCGCGCGACTGCGCCCACTGTGCCGCGCGGCGTGCCGCCAAAGGCTTTCACGACCGAGAAGTCTTTTTGCGCCCGGATCATGCGCCAGCGTTCCAGTTCGTGGCCGGTCAACAGTTCTGATTCGTCGCACAGGGGAATGCCCTGCGCCTGTGCGAAGTGTTCTGCGCCCGCGCCCGCGATAAGCGAATGCGAGGTGCGCTCCATCACCAGCCGCGCCAGCGAGATGGGATTGCGCACATGCTGCACCGCGGCGACTGCGCCGCTGCTCAACGTGGCGCCGTCCATGATGATGGCGTCGAGTTCGACTTCACCGGCGGAATTTAGCCACGCGCCCCTGCCGGCATCGAACGCCGGATCATCTTCCAGCGCTTGGACGGCGGCTTCCACCGCGTCGAGCGCCGATCCGCCCTGCCGCAAGATCGACCAGCCGATCTGTGCGGCCAGCACGGCAGCCATTCAGATGGCCGGGCACTTCCTCATCGGGAATGTCCCAGGCGCCACCGTGGACGATGAATGTGGGTGTGAATGCGGGTCATCGGTCGTGTCCTATCGCATGCGGCGGTCGCCAGGGTCCGTCGCGGGAGACGAGCTGTGCTCTCCTCTCTCGCGAGTGAAGAACCAGATCGCGCCGAACGTCGCGGCGACCAATCCCAGTAATGGCAGCAGGCTCCATGCGCCGGGCAAACCCATGATCATGCCCCAATTGCGCGCCACATCGCCAGCGGCGATATGCGGCCAGCTGTATTCAAACAGCGGATTCACAATATCTTCGGGCGCATAGTATTGCCCGCCAACTGTCAGGGACCATGTAGCGACGATCGAAGCAATGACCAGGATGAAGATGAGGCCGCTCAACCCGCGCCGCACAGGGGCGCGTTCCCGCTCAATGCGATCGAATACGGCGGCCAGCGGCCAGACGAGAAACGGGAGCATCGGCACGAGGTAACGCGATGCCACGCCGTAGCCGCCAAACCATTCAGGTGAAGAACTGTAGATGAAGAGCAGGCCCACAACGATGGCCAGGGAGACCAGCCATTCGGCCCGCTTATCGGCCTGGCGAGCCAGCAAACCGAAGCCCACCACTGCCGCCAGCAGCACCGGCGCTGCGAAGAATAAACCGCGATAGGGGCTGAAAGTCAGTCCCCACAGGAATTCGATTTGAAAGGAATTGGCGCTTAGAACTCCCACGCTGAAACGTTCTTTCCAGACGGGATTGACCAGATGCTGGTAAGCCAGGGTGAAGGGAGTGCCAAAAATGGCGTTGTGATAGGCGCCCATGATGGCCAGGGGGAGGAAACCGCCGATGCTCATCAGCACAATGGGCCCGGGACGGCGTATCACCCAGATCGCGTACAACCCGAGCAGCGCGACGAGTGGCGCGGCTGGCAGTTCGGTAACAATTGTATAGCCCAGCAAGACGCCGAGCGCGAGCGATTCGAGTTTGCCGGGCTGACGCTGGCGCAGCGTGAATATCCACGCAAACGCCGCGAACAACATGATGGCTGCCGGCTGATGACCGTAGAAGGCCGCCGAATAGGCAAACGCGGGAGTCGCGACAGCATAGACGAGAACGGCCAGGGCTCGCACGCGGCGGGAATATCCCATGCGGCCCAGCAGCATATAGATCAGCACGCCCAGGAACGCCGAGGGAAGCGCGACAGTCACCAGAGTCGCTAGCGCCATGCTGGCGGCGAAGACAAATTCCTGGTCAGGAACCTGGTCAATCGGGCGGTTGACGGTGGCGGCGGCCGCCGGGCTGCGTCCCAGCGTAGTGATGGCTGTCTGCACTGCCTGGTTCTCGGCGAGTTTGTGCGTGAGCGCGTAGACCGGGACGGCCAGGAATGATAGCCCGGGTGTCTTATCGCTGTAAGCGCGCCCGTTCGACTCCGCATAGTCGCCGGTGTTCGCGACATAGGCGTCGATCGACGAGCTCGCCGCGCTCGACAATGGCAGCCGTGAGGTCAAACCGCGAATTCTGGTTCCAGTCGAGCCAGTGCGGAAAGATGTACAGATAGGTCAGCAGTAAGCTGACGAAGATTAGGCTGGCGATGCGTCGTTCCGACATTGCACGTGACCAACAGCCAGTGACGAGTGACTAGCGCCATTCGCTCGTCACTCGTCACCCGGCCTGAATTATATCTTGCGCCCGAACTTCGCCTCGAGGATGTCGGCCAGTGTCGGCTGGCCGATCTCCTGCAGTTCATAGCGCACGCGCTGCGACGGGCGGTTAATCTCCACGACGCGCCGCAGATCGATCGGCGTGGCGACCAGCACGAGATCGCACGGCGTGTTGTTAATGGTCTCGCCCAGTTCACGCATCTGCTCGACGCCGTAACCCATCGCGGGCAGCACTGCGCCGGTGGTGGGATACTTCTGGTACGTCGCGACGATTGAGCCGACCGCATAGGGCCGCGGATCGATAATCTCCGCCGCGCCGAAACGCCGCGCGGCCACCACGCCCGCGCCATAGGCCATCTCGCCGTGCGTCAGCGTGGGGCCGTCCTCGACGACGAGCACGGCTTTGCCTTTGATCGCCGCCGGGTTGTCGACGAAGATCGGCGAAGCGGCTTCAACCACGGTCGCGTCAGGATTGACCTGCGCGATGCTGTCGCGCACCCGCGCGATGTGATCCAGATCGGCGGTGTCGATCTTGTTAATGACCACCACATCAGCCATGCGCAGATTCGTTTCGCCCGGATGATAGCTCAGTTCGTGGCCGGGGCGATGCGGATCAGCCACGACGATGTGGAGATCGCTCTTGTAGAAGGAGAGGTCGTTGTTGCCGCCGTCCCACACCACGATGTCGGCTTCCTGCTCGGCCTGGCGCAGGATCGCCTCGTAGTCCACGCCCGCGTAAATCACCACGCCGCGATCGATGTGCGGCTCGTATTCTTCGCGCTCTTCAATCGTGCACTCGTGCTTGTCCAGGTCCTGGTAGGTCGCAAAGCGCTGCACGGCCTGCTTCACCAGATCGCCGTAGGGCATGGGGTGGCGCACGGCGGCGACGGTGTAGCCCAGCGCTTTAAGGTTTTCAGTTACGCGCCGCGTGGTCTGGCTCTTGCCTGCGCCGGTCCGCACCGCGCCGATCGAGACAATCGGCTTGCTCGACTTGATCTGAGTTTCCTTCGGCCCGATCAGGCGGAAGTCGGCCCCGGCGGCCAGCACCTGCGAGGCTTTGTGCATCACGTATTCGTGCCGTACGTCGGAATAGGCAAAGATCACTTGATCGATGTCGTGCTCTTTGATCAAGCGCGTTAAGTCCGCCTCGGGATGAATCGGAATCCCGGCGGGATATAACTGGCCGGCCAATTCGGGCGGATAGCGGCGGCCTTCGATGTTGGGAATCTGCGTGGCGGTGAAGGCGACGACTTCGTAGGCGTCGTTGTTGCGGAACACGGTGTTGAAGTTGTGGAAGTCGCGTCCGGCGGCGCCCATGATGATGACTTTGGTCTTGCTCATAAGATTCTCTCCTGAGGGTGTGGGTTTGGGGTCTGTCCAAAACAAAATGTCATTGCGCGAAGCGGGCCGTTGGGCCTCACCGCAATGACATGTCTATGCTCATCATGGAACAATCCCCATCCTCTGGTGGGATGGAACAATCCCCATCCTCTGGTGGGATGGAACAATCCCCATCCTCTGGTGGGATGGGGCAACCCCCATCTTGCGATGAGGTGGCGCGGACCGCTGCTGAGCTGGCGCGCCGCGTTCCATGAATCTTTTCCGGCGCGATTATATCACGGTCGCAGGCAAGTGGGCAATGTGGCGGCCGGGTCGGCTCGCTTCACTCGCCGCGCAGCAACACTGCCCGCACAGGCGCGCCATCGCAATCCCGCAATTTCAGGGGCAGGCAGATCAAGTGGTATTCGCCCGCCTCGATGCGGGACAGGTCCAGACCTTCCACGGGCACGACGCCGTTGTTCAGGAGGATCTCATGCGTGGGGATACCGCCCTCATACGCGCCCACCGAGAGGTAATCGACGCCGACGAGTTGCATGCCGTGCCGGACGATCCACTCCGCGCCCGACGGGTCAATCGCCACGAAATCGGTGTGAAAGGTGTTGTCGCCGCGCGCCCAGTAGTCTGAATTCCGTGTGCGGCACAGCAGGCGTGTGACATTCGCCGGGATGTTGGCCCGCTCCAACGACTGCGCGTCGATGCTGTTCACGTCCGGCAGATCCACGACGAAGCACGGCCCAATCAATTTGTTGAGATCGATCTGATCGACGCCATGCCCGTCGCGCACAAAGTGCCGGGGCGCATCCAAATGTGAGCCGGCGTGAACGGTGGAAGTGAGGCTGGCTCAGCGTGTACAACTCGCCGTGCTGCATGTCGCTGTTGCGCACCAGGCTGATCGGCGTGTCGCCGGGCCACACGGGCAGATCATTGGAGATGGTCAGCGAGATGTCGTAGATGGGCATTACTTCTTCGCTTTCAAGCTTTCCACCAGATCGACGTACTCCTGCATCGCCGCTTCTTTGGCTTTGCCTTTTTGCTTGGCCCAGGCGTCGTATTTCATTTTGCCTTCCATGTCAAAGCCGCCGGGGCGGCTGCCGGTGACATCGCCAGTGGTGGCTTGCTTGTAGAGCGAATACAGCTTGAGCAGGGTATTGTTATCGGGGCGCTTGGGCAGCTTCTTGGAATCTTCGGCGGCCTGTTGAAAACGCGACTGCAAATCGGCGGACATGCGATCCTCCTGTAAGATGAGATAGTCTTGAATCGTCATGCCCGACGCCTGGAGGCATGCGGGCATCACCTGACCACCGGCAGCGTGTCGATGGCACTGATTCCCGCTCGCCAGGCGCGCCTCGCCGCTGTGCGGCGGGTGGCGAAAGCACGCGGGAATGCCATTGTATGGCAACTGCCATTGTATGATCGCCTGCCGCAAAGATCAACTGCCACTTGCCACTCGGCGCAGGTGGTTATACAATGGGGACAACATCGACGGCACAAGGAGGCCAGCATGGGCATCAAGTTTGCATCCGAAGAGTGGATGAAAGCGTTGAAGGATGAATTGAACAAGAGTGATGGTTATCGTGACGCAGCCAAGACCTGGGAAGGCGATTTCTACTGGGTGGTGACCGGCATGCCCGACGAACCGGCCGAGGTGTATCTTTACGTCGATCTGTGGCATGGCGAATGCCGCGATGCCTTTCGCGCCGCCGACGCCGCAGCCAAGACGCCCGAATTCGTCATCGAGGCCGCCTACCCGGTCTGGCGCAAGGTGGTGGACAAGAAACTCGATCCGATTCAGGGCATGGTCACGCGCCAGTTGAAATTGAAGGGCAACATGCTCAAGATTATGAAGGCGCCCAAGGCCGCCACCGAATTAGTCTTGTGCTCGACGCGCGTTTCCACAGACTGGCCGGCTTAAGCTCAAAATTATCCTGGCAAAGGGATCCCTCGCCCTGCGGTGTCCCATTGTTGTTCATGGAGGGCAGACGATGTGGTACTTTGATAGTCCGCATGTGATCTTCGGAGAAGAAGCGCTCAGTCATCTCGCGCAGCTGAGCGGCCGCCGGGCTTTTGTGATCACCGATCAAAATATCGTGCGGCTGGGTCTGGCGCAGCGAGTCGTCGATCAAGTCACGGCGGCCGGATTAGCCTGCGCGATCTTTGACGAAGTCGAGCCGGAGCCGTCGCTGCAAATGGTGCAGCGCTGCGCCGCAGCGTTGGCTCAGCACCAACCCGATTGGATCATCGGCCTCGGCGGTGGATCGTGCATGGATGCGGCCAAGGCCGCCTGGCTGCTGTATGAGAATCCGGGCATCGCACCGGAAAGCGTTAATCCTTTCGATCAGTATACGCTGCGCGAGAAAGCGAAGTTGATCGCCATCCCCACGACCTCAGGCACGGGATCGGAAGCGACCTGGTATGCTGTGTTGACCGATACCGTCGAGCAGCGGAAACTGGGGGTTGGCACGCGCGGCATGCTGCCCGACTATGCCATTATCGATCCGGTCATGGTCATGTCACTGCCGCGGTCGATCACGGCGGATACCGGCCTGGATGCGCTGACCCAATCGATCGAGAGTTACCAGAGCAGTTGGCGCAACGATTTTTCCGACGCCATGTGCCTGCACGCTGTGCGGCTGATCTTCCAGTATCTGCCGCGCGCCTATGCTGACGGTTCCGATCGTGAAGCGCGCGAACATATGCACAATGCGGCAGCCATCGGCGGCATCGGCTTTGGCAACTCGCAGGCAACGTTGGCGCATTGCCTGGGGCATGCCTTGGGGGCGCTGTTCCATGTGCCGCATGGGCGCACTGTCGCGTTGTTCCTCCCCTACACGATCGAGTTTACGGCCAACGGCGGCGGCAGCCGCTATGCGGGCATCGCTCAAGCGCTGGGCCTGCCGGCGGATGATGAAAGCAGCGGGGCGGCAAACCTGGTTGCCGCCTTGCGCGATCTCGAGCGACAACTTCAGCAGCCCTTGACCGTGCGCGAGTTGGGCATCGATTTAGCGGCGTTTGAGCAGGCCCTGCCGGAATTGGTGGCACGCGCTGAAACCGACACGCAGATCGCCAGCTGCTGGCGTGTTCCCGACTCCAACGAACTGCGCCGCCTCTTCGAATATGCTTATGCTGGCCGATCAGTAGATTTCTAGTCACACACTGGCGTTGGCTGGAATCAGACAAGATAAACGCACGCCGATGATTGCGCAGGTAATCATCGGCGCGTTTTTCAGTCGCGCGGCGCTTGTATTTCATTTCACGATCGAGTACACTGTGGGCGATCGCGCAGCGGTGCCATCCACGCTGATTCAGGAGTTCTTCTATGAAACAAGGTCGGACTGTCCTCGAGGCCAAACGCTTTGGCTGTCACAGTTGCTCACCCGATACGCCGCTGGTCGAAGCCGTGACCCAGATGGTAAATCATGACATCAGCTGCCTGGTGGTCACCGGTCACGATGGTTACCTGGCCGGCATCATCACGCGCCACGATGCGCTGCGCGGCTATTTGGCCAGCGATGAGTGGCAGCGTTTGCCGGTGGGCGACTACATGACGCGCGAGGTCATCACGGTTACACCAGAGGATTTGCTCAGCACCGTGGCCAACCTGCTGTTGGATCATCGCATTCATCGGGTGGTCGTGGTGCGTCAAGAAAACGGCAAGCCGAAACCGGTGGCGGTCGTATCGGACACTGACCTCATCTATCACATGATGAAGGAAGTCAATTAGCGCTCATCGCGGAGAAGAGACCATCTCGGGAAGGCAACCTATGGCCAATTGGCCGGCTGGCCACTGCGCTGGCCGAAAATGCCATGAGCCGCTGCCCGAGAAGCCCGGCGCTCAGCTGCGCCCCCCGCCTGGCATTGCGACGCCGTAGAGACCTCCATGGATATTCCCGACAGGAAACGCATCGGTCTGGCTTTAAGCGGCGGCATCTCACGCGGCCCGGCGCATATCGGCGTGTTGAATGTGCTGGCGCAACAAGGCATACCGATTGATTGTGTGGCCGGCGTCAGTGCGGGTTCGATCATCGGAGCGGTGTTCTGCGCGGGCGCGCCGCTGGAGGTGATGAACGACTTAGCCTTGAAGATCGGCTGGCGGCGCATGGCGCGGCTGGTGTGGCCCCGACGCGGCTTCTTCAGTTTCAGGAAATTGGAGCGTTTCCTGATCGACCTGATCGGCGATGTGGAATTTTACCAGTTGAAGACTCCCTTTATCGTGGTCGCTACTGACCTATTGACCGGAGAACCCGTGGTCATCACAGAAGGTCGCGTTGCCACGGCCGTGCATGCCAGTTGCGCGGTGCCGGGCTTCGTCGAGCCGGTGGAACGTGAGGGGCGATTGCTGGGGGATGGCGGCGTATCGTGCAACTTGCCCGGAAAGCAAGTCCGCGCTCAGGGCGTGGACTACGTCATCGGGGTGGATTTGATGCAGCCGCATTTACGGCGGCGGATAGGCCCCTTTCGTTTTGGAGCAATGGCGCTTGAGACGCTGATCCAGCGATCGGGCGGGGGGCTGGAATCTGCTGACTGTTTGATTCAGCCGACGTTAGCCGGTTTCAATTCACTCGACTTCGGCCGGGCCGCTTTTCTTATCGAGCGCGGCGAGGCGGCCGCACACCAGCAGCAGGAAACCCTTCTTGCCGCGCTGAGCGAACCGTCTGGTCTCCGCTTGCCGCCGCCTGTTCCCGGTACGCCTGCATCGATCGCGTGATGAATCCGCCCGCGATTTCGTGAATGCGCCACTCGGTGATGTTGCTGGCTATTTGCTCGATGACCCGGTCCGGCATCAGCGTCAGGCCAAATGGTTTGGGCAGCCGCGCTTCCAGACCCAACTGGTAGTCTACCAGGCTGTGTTCACGGCGCGGCCGGAAGACCGATCGGCTGGTGAAATAGCCCTGCGCCGTGAGCGATTGAACCGTCGCTTCAGATCTCACCGGCGGTTTGTTCAGCAACGGCGCAACATGCAGCGTCTGAGTTGCCTCGTCATAGCTTACCTGCAAGTCGCAGTAAATCCGCACGCGGTACACACCGAGCTCCAGGGTATGGTACATCACGCGAAACTGGTCGGGACCATAGGCCCTGACCAGTTGGATGTGCGGCAAATAATGCAGGATGCGGCTAAAGTCGCGATAGAAATTGCTGGCGGTCGCGATATTAGCGGGAAAGCTGAAGGTCTGATGCGTTGTTCCAGCGATTTTGATCACAGGGATGGCGCCTGGCTATAAGAGATACGCGGGCGATCGGCTGGACCGCCCGGCGTCCGGTATGGGTATATCATAAATCTGGCTTTTGTGTGGTGGGGAACAGGTGAGTTTTGGTTGGCGTGCAATTGTGGCAGGTCGGGAAATGCCCGTCATGGATGGCGGTGGACGCTGCGCCTGGAGCTCTCAATCACTTTCTGTTGGGCGGTGATTTGGGCGGGCGCGGCAGTTTCAACCTGGTCAGCCGTTCCACTTCTGCCGTGAGTGCTTCGACCTGTTTGCCGAGTTGCTCCAGCTGTTCCTGGCTGGGCGCGCGCTGCTTGATGAGTTTTTCCAGGCCGCTGAGAGGCGCAGCCCGATCGGGTTTGGCGGCTTCCGGTTCCGGCTCAGGAGGTGTCAGCAGCAAATCCAGCAGGCGGATGCCATCGTCGTCGCTCAGCTGGCCGGTCTTCATCAACACCTGCACCCGTTTTTCAATCTCGACATCCACTGTTTTCTTCAACTCATCCGGCGGGATCAGCACATGCCAGACCTGGCTGAGCGTATCGCTGCTGGTCTGGATGATGTTGGTAAACACCGTGCGCGGAATGCCGCTGCGCAGTTTGCGCTCCTGCTCAAAGATGATCTGCGCCTGGGTCAAGGCCGTAATGTCTTCGCCGGTTTCGTGGTCGATGACCTTGACATCCTGCTGCTGGCGAATCATCTCGGCGATTCCGTCGAGCGTGATGTAGCGTTTTGATTCGGTGTCGTACAGTTTGCGATTGGCGTAACGCTTGATGAGCGGCATGGCCTTCACCTCGCTGCTATTATACAACCATCAGGGGAGAGTGACACCATGCGTCACTCTCCCCTGTCAATCTGGCACCCACACGCGCCGGGAACCCGGCTCCAGCTGCTGCTTAGTTTTTCAGCGACTCGACTTTCTGGGTGAGGTCGGCGATCTTGTCGTTCAACGCGTTGAGGTCATTCTTGGTCGGGATGTTCATCTTGACCAGCACGTCTTCAAAGCGCTTGTCGACTTCCTTCCCGGCGCCCTTGCGCTTATCGCCGACCACACGCACTGTCTTGCGGGCTTCCTTCTCCGAAATCTCGCCGCGCTCCACTGCCTTGTTGACAAAATGCTCCAGCTCATCCTGCACCAGGCCGACTGTGCCAACGGCCGCCAGCATCACGCGGTGCAGCGCTTCCTGCAGCTTGTTGTGCTCTTCAGCTACAGTTTCTTTCGCTTTCTCGATTTCCGGCTTGACCTGCTCGACAACATCTTCCATGGTAGATCCTCCTCTGAGAGAGATTGAATTTTCGTTTCCGGTTCAACGCCCACTTGTCTATTGCGCGTTGCGTCATTATAATAACACAGTGCGTCATGAATGTCAAGGGGGTGGCGCACTAGAAGTTTGTTAAATTTCCAGGCGCCCGCTGGCGCCCCATCCCGCCGTGTAATCGCTGGCAGCGCTGTACAGGTTGCCGAATTTAGGGTAAGATAGGTTCAGCCTCGCTGTGCCTGCGGAGAGTTGCGCGATGAGTGTGTTCAAGGACAGCCAGCAGTTTTACGACACCGTCGGAGAATTGCTCCAGCGCGCTGCGCGTGATCCAAACATAGGCCCCACAGTTGCCAGGGCAGACACGGTGATTCAATTGCACTACACCGTCCCCGAAGCCCAGATCACGATCAATGCGCGCGATGTTCCCACGCAATTTGGCGCGTACGTAGACGTGTTGCTGGGCCCATGTGATCTACAGCCGGAAGTGGTCATGTCGATGACAGGTGACCTGGCGCATGAATTCTGGTCCGGGCGGGTGAATCTGGCGTCGGCACTGGCGCGGCGGCAGATTCAAGCGACCGGCCCGGTCATCAAAGTGTTGCGGTTGGTGCCCGCGATCGAGCCTCTGTATCAGCAGTACCCCGCTTTGCTGAGAGCAAAAGGATTGGAACACTTGATTTTGAAGCAGGAGACTTCGCCATGACCGAACAACGGGTTGTCCTTGTCGATGGTATCGCCGGTTATTGGGGTGGGCGCGTCGCCGAGCGCTTGCTCGCCGAGCCCGATCTGCATGTGATCGGACTGGATACCGAACCACCTCAGCGGGGCAGCGGCATCGACTTCATTCGAGCCGACGTGCGCAATCCTCTGTTGATGGAGCTTTTGAAAGAGGAAAAGGTTCATACCTACGTCCATCTGGCGTTCTTGGACAGCGAGCGACCCAGCGAAGCGGCGTTTGATTTCAACGTCATGGGCACCATGAAGGTGCTCAGCGCCTGTGCGGAAGCAGGAGTCAAGCAGGTCGTTCTCAAGAGCAGCACGTTGATCTATGGCGCCCAGCCCGGTAATTCCGCTTTCTTGCGCGAGGATCATCCATTGAACGCCAAGCGCAACTTTGGCGCCCTGCGCGATCTCCTGGAGATTGAGAATTTTGTGGCGGCCTTCCGGGGCCAATCGCCTGAAGTCAAATTGACGGTGCTGCGCTTTGCGCACATCCTGGGTCCGAGCGTGGATACGCCGCTCACGCGATTTTTGTGCAATGATGCTGCGCCGATGTTGTTGGGATTCGATCCCGTCGTCCAGGTGATTCATGAAGAAGACGTGGTCAACGCGCTGGTGCATGCCACCCTCTATAGTATTCCCGGCACCTTCAACGTAGCCGCTCAAGGTGCGATGCCGTTAACTAAGTTGATGGGCCTGGCCGGCAAGTCTGCGCTGCCGGTCTTGCACCCGATTGCCTATCTGGGCGAATCGTTCCTCGGGCCGCAGTTCACGTCCATCGATTTTGATTACCTGCGTTACCCGTGCGTCGCCGAGCTGCAGCGGATGCGTGAAGACCTTGAATTCAGACCAACGTATCTGGCGGAAGACACCGTGCGCGAATTCGCCGCGCTGCGCAAGCAAAAAGCGGCAGCGCCGGCCATGACAGCGCAGGAAGCCGAAGAGGAACACCTGCGGGCTACCATCGAGCGCCGCAAGAACATCCGTCAACAAATGGCCAGCGGCAGCACGACCCGGCTGCGACCGCGCGGCCATCCGCAAACCGATGCCGTCGCGGAATCTGCGGACAGCAGCCTGTATGAGGAGAAGAGCCAATGACTGAGCCGAAGAAAACTGCCCGGCGTCGCACCTCTGCCCGCTCGACCGGGACTGTTCCGATCGAGTTGAAACCCTCCAACGGCGGCGGCGAAGTCAAAGTCCAGAAAGCGGTGGCGGCGCTCGAAGAGATCAGCGTCGCTCTCCCCGAACCGGTGGTTGAAAATGCAGCCCCTGAGCCCAATCGCTCGGGCGCAGCTGCGGAAAGCGAGCAAGAAGTTCCGGTTGAGCAGCTTCAGCAGCACCTGATGCTCGAGCTGAATGACCTCATCAACCGGCTGAAAGAACTCAGTCCGGCCTTCACGCCAGCGCAAGTTCCTGGCGCGGAGAGCATGATCGAGGCAGCGCAGGGTATTCTGGGCAAAGGGAACTTTGAGAAGCTGCGCTCGGTGGCGGGCGATCTGCTGGATATGGATACCTGGAAAGGCGCATGGTTCATCGCCAATCAAACCGTGAAGTTTCAGGCCAACACCCTGCAGCGCCGCCTGCACGGCGAATATGAAACCGACGAATGGGGCATGGATCCCGAAGTGCTGGAAGCAGTCACGCCCTTTTTCGAATTCCTCTATCGCAAGTACTGGCGTGTGACGATGACGGGCCTGGAGCATGTGCCCAATACCGGCCGCGCGCTGTTGGTGGTTAATCATTCCGGGCAACTGCCGTTTGATGGCGCGATGTTGGCCTCCGGCATCAAACTCGATCATCCCCGCAACCGGCTGGTGCGCACCATGTTTGCTTCGTGGTTCCCCACGCTGCCCTTTGCCGCGCCGCTGTTCGTCAAATGCGGGCAAGTGTTGGCGACCGAGGACAACGGTGTACGCCTATTGGAAAACGGCGAACTGGTGTCGGTGTTTCCGGAAGGCATTAAAGGCGTCGGCAAACTGTACAAAGATCGGTACCAGCTGGTGCGCTTCGGGCGCGGCGGATTCATCCGCATGGCCTTGAAGACTCAAACGCACATCTTGCCGGTGGCCGTCGTAGGCGCAGAAGAAACGTATATGTCGCTGGCCAAGTCCGATCTTGTCGCCAAGATGATCGGCTTCCCGTTTTTCCCGATCACGCCGACGTTCCCGTGGATGGGTTTGTTAGGGGTTATTCCGATGCCGACGAAGTGGACCATCGACATTGGCGAACCGATCCCGATGGATGGCTTCGGCCCAAACGCCGATCAGAACCTCCTGCTCGTTTCGCAACTGACCGATCAAGTACGCGGTGTGGTGCAGAAAATGATCAACGAGCGACTGGCCCAGCGTAAGTCGGTGTTTAGAGGCTGACCGTTCAAAAAACCGGTTTGAAGTTCATACGGGCCCCGACTGCGTGCTTCCAGACTTCGATGTCCAGCTGACCTCCGGCACTGGGCAGCAGCTGCTGCCGGGGCAGGTCAGATTGAGCGAAGCCGTGTGGCGCGGGTTGATTAGATGGAACGGTCCATTCTGGCAGCTGCCGCTGTTGTCCGATCTGTTTCAGGCGGCGCAGCGGGCTCTCCGGCAGTCTTGCGCGAGCAGGAGTTTTAGAAGTGTAGGGCGAGCGTCCACTTGCCGTGTTGGGACTATTCACTCGATCGGGCTGGCGCCCGCGCGCCGATAATATCGGCGGCAGGCGGCGCGGCCCGTCTTCTTTGGTAATTCGGCCAGTCGCTCAAGATCGCGTCCAGTTCATTGAGGGTATCGCTGAGGGTCGAGAGCGACTCGGCGACCGTGGGTGTTGACGGACGTTTAGGCTGCACTGGCCGCCGTTCCAGAATGCGCTGAAGCGCAGCGGGCTTGTAATCGGCCGCGCGGATCGTTTCCAATTCCTCGTCCACCAACCGCTCGGTAATGGCAATGCCGTGGCGGCTGAGCAGATTGTCGAAGTAGGTGTAATTCTCCGCCAGCTTCAAGGTCACCGTCTCAAAACCATGCCGGACCAGCGTCAGGCGCGTGGAATAGCGCATGATGTTGGAGAACGTCATCTGATAATCGCTCTGGCTCGGCTCAATCAGCACAATATCCACTTCCGGATGTGTCTTGCGCAGTTGTTTGACGTGATAGATTAAGCCGCCGTGCGATTGAATGCGCCCCACCTGTGAAGCCACCCCGGTCAGCCCTTTATCGCTGAGGTAGCTCCCGTCAGGCCCGATGAACGGCACCGAGCGGTGGTCGCTGTTGTCGAAAGGCACCAGCGGATTGATCACGATGACCAGCGTCGCGCCGCGCTCGATCGCCAGATCGACGCTGGCATTGCCGCGCACGCTGCCGTCGACGTAGTCGTGACCGGCGATGCGCACGGGCCGGTAGAGCAGCGGCACCGCGGTCGAGGCGGCAATCGCCAGCGAGATGGGCACATCCTGATTGCTGTCTGGTCCGAACACGGCGCGCTGGCCCGAGTCGAGATCAGTGGCAACCACGTACAACTGCTGGCGCAGCCGGGTGAAGTCATTCGTGCCGTCGTAGCTGCTGATGGTCTCGCGCATGTAGGCTTCCATCGCCAGGCTGTCATACATGCCGGTAGGCAGCGCCTCGGAGACGGACCATAACAGGTCGAACAGGGTGATGTCGCTGATGTAGCGCAGATAATGCGTCCAGGCGCCCAGCACGGTGCGCGGCAGCTTAATGCCCAGTTTCAACGCATCCTGGATATTGAGATGGAACAGATCGCGGCGTTGAATGGGACGGACGCCGGGCAGGTCGCCGGACAGACCTTGCAGCATGATTTCCGGCGTCGCGCCATTGGCGAGCAGCGAACACACAATGGCGCCTGCGCTGGTGCCGACGTAGATATCGAAGTCGTTGACGCTGCGATCGGTCAGGATGTCGTCGATGGCGCGCAGCGCCCCGATTTCGTACATGGCGCCGGACAAGCCGCCGCCGGCCAGCACGAGAGCCGTTTTACCATGATGGGTGCGCAGCGGTGAACGCATAGTTCCTGCCTTGGGCCGAGAGGTTGCCTAGATTGTACCGCCGATCGGGCAGGGGGGTCAATCGGACTGGTCATCTGTTCAATAGGATCAATATCAGGTCTTTGCGCGCCCGAGCGGTTAGCTGCGCGACGCGGTTCCTTCCAGGGCCGGCTGCGGCGACATTTGAAAGCGGAAGGGCTCCGGATCGTGAGCATAGAACCGATCGAGGACGCCCATTTCGCGATCGTGCAGCGTCTTGCGAAAGAGGCGCGAGCCGTGCATGCGTTTAAAACTGTCATAACCGCGCTCGAGGAAGGAGACCACTTCGCCATAGCCAGCCCCGCGTAATGGGCGCTTGGCGACGCGCAAGGCCGGCCCAGTGACCGGATTACGCACGATGCCGTCGATGTGCTCGCAGATTTCGATGATCGCGTCAATTTGCTCGACGCGCTCCCGATAGTTGTTGCAGCGCCGGTATGCTTCGGCGTATTGCTCGACCGTGATCGAATCGCTCACGCCGAGCTGGTTCACCAGCACGTCGAGCAATTTGCGGTCCAGCACTTCGGTCATGCGGTGCAATTTGATCGTCAGCGCCGCCGGACGCGACACGGCATCCGGCACGAAGCGGCGCATGAAGTCGTACATGGTCTCCAGATCGTGATCGCGCTGGCTGAAATCACGCGCCGCGTAAATATCTTCCAGAAAGAAGAGACAGGCTGGCCGATACCGAGGCTGCTCGAGTAAATCGGCGTAGGTGTGCGCCAGCCGTTCGGCCTGCCACACGCGCAGCAAGGCGAGTTTGGGATCAAGCCCGCTCTGGGCTATTTCCTCGCGGTGGCTGACTTTGCCGATATTGCTGACGAGATCGTGAATGTGTCGGGACATGGGCGCCTGACGAGTACTGCGTAATAAGTAAAGGATTGCCTACCAGTTTATCTGAGGATGAGATGTCTGTCAATTCGCAGGCATAGCGGCGCGGCGAGTCCTGGACTGTCGCGAACGCTCTTCGGCCGCGCACCAGCCTTTTTGCGGGTACAGCGTAATCAGCGTCTTACCGCTCTTGCGATACCACAGATTCCAGCCGTAGTTCTTCCCGCCAAAATTCCACTCGCCGGGAATGGGATAGTTGTCGGCGATGAACTGCGTAAGTTCTTCCCACAAAGCTCGCTTCGCGCCAAGCGCCGCGAGTACTGCCGTCTCAGTCGGTTGGTAGTCTTTGTCGGCGAAGAGACCGATGGTCATGATGGAATGACGCCTAGTCCAGAGATGTGTGTCGAAGTCGTTATTCAATCGCGCCGGATTATGGGTAAGTAGATTCCCCACCATACGGCCGTCGTGTGGATCAAACGGCTATAGACACTTGGACTCAGGCCGGATGTCGCTGTAATCATGAGCGAATCTGGAATGCCGCCAGACACGTTCGCTGGGACGGTTATCGTGAGTGTAATCACAGTGCCGGTATGACTGAGCAGTACCGTCGAAGTCGGCACGATGGCAAGCGGCCAACCGTGTAATGAACTTCCAGCCACGGTGAACGTATCGGCGAACTTGCCCGTGTTAGTTAAGATATGGGTGTAAACTATCGTATGTCCGGGTAGTGTACTGCGCTGCTGCGCTTGAAGCAGGCAGTCGCCGATTCCGAATTCGATATCAGAGCCTTCTTCGAAATCGTTCCAGGTGGCGATCATGACGTAAGGCGGATTGAACTGGTTCGCCAATTGCCACGTATCGCGCCAGGTCTGCCCGCAGCGCCGCCACATATATCGATTTTGTCCCCAGGGCGCGGTGCTGTCGTCAAAGCCGGGCCAGACGCCGCCAACGGCCAGCCGGTTGGTATAAGTCGGACCAAGACCTGTCATGACCCCATAGAACCAACTGAGGTAGTCATGTCCCCATTCACTTCCATCCTCTCGCCAGCCAGAAGACGGCGGCTGCACCCAGGCGTAGAATCCATCGAACTGCACATCGTGCCGTTGATCGTCCGGGTTCGGATCTTCGTCAAGCAGGGAAAGGGTGAGGCCCAATTGACTTCGCACGTGCGACCAAGTGATATCCGGATCAACCTGCGGGTAAGGGAACACAAACAACGCCGGATGGCCGCCGATGTTCAGGTAGGCCGGCGAGGTGAAATAGCGCCTGGCATACAGTAAGTCGCTGATGCTGCGCGTCTCACGGAGGGCGGTCAGCGGCACGGTGTTTGAGAGCGTGCCTTCGTCATACATGAGCGCGATCTTGAAGCCGCGTGTTTCAGCTTGGCGGATCAACTCCGCCGTGGCCTGATCGATGAAGGCGCGATCGGCGTCGTTCGACAGACCGGCGGGCGGGCCATACCAGTCTACGACAAAACCGCTGATCCCCAGCGCCTGCGCCGCTTCAATATGCCGCGCGATCACGCGAGCATCCGTCGAAACGTAAGGCGGGTTCGTGTGCGTGGGCACTAAGCCGTGCCAGGCTTGATATTCTGCCAGGATGATCGGCGTAGGATTCGACTGGCTCTGCTGCGCGATTGAGGTTGAAGGCAGCCCAGTCAGACAAGCGCTGATCGCCACAGTCGCGCCCATCACAACCAGCACCAGGCGTGCTGCTGTGCGAAGCCAGGCCGGGCAATGCCGATTCTCACGGAAATGGAACATATTCCAGGCTAAACGCGAAGTTCGACGCGTGAGCGACGGGATGCTTCTTACGACCTGCCCAATTCTTTGTCCTCTGCTACCAGCCTGACCGTCTCTTGAATCCGCCGCTGGCGAGTTGTGTCGGTCTTGGCGCTGGTGATCCAGTGGATATCGATTTCCAGCGAAAGGCCCGGCTTGCCCGTGTGCTTCTTATAGTGAAGAAGCCAGGCCTCCTTAGCGGTGGCGTGATGCTCTTCAAGCCACGCGCGCCAGGCATCTCTGGTGACGAAATATAACGTCGTGTCCTGAGCCGTCATGTCACCGCTTTCAACACGCGCAGGGCGCGCAGCGTTACCCACTTGTTGGGTTGTTTCTTTGCGCCGAAGTCCCCCCAGGTTTTCCCGGTATAGTCGTATTCCAGCGACCACCGTCCCAGCGCATCCTGCTTGTCACGGATGATCGCCAGAGCATGGGCCAGGCGTGGATCATGGCCGCAGCCCAAGCCGGCCAGGGCTTCGACGTTCTGCAGCAGATCAGTCACATAGAATATCGGGAAGCCAAACTTCCACCAATTCTGGCTCGGCTTGCTGCTCCACCCTGATGGATAATTGGCCGTGGCGGGATCGGTGCTGAATAGAAAGTCGACACCCTGCCTGATGGCTCTCTTGATCACAGGCGTTCGACGCTTCAGGGGGAACTTGCTGAAGGCGAGCATCACCTTGACCGCGCCCCAGGCGCACGGCAGTTTGTTGTTTGATCCGCAGGCGAAGGTCGGCCCGCACTTGCCCGCAGTGTAACGAACGGCGGCACGTTTGTCGGCCGCCGGGGCAACGCCCTCGCCCGTGACGCTGCGGGCCATCCAGTCAAACGCCGCTTCGAGCCGGGGATCATCGCAGCCAAGTTCGAGCAGCGCCCAGCACAGATTTCCCTGTAAACAATCGGCCGTGCCCGCTGGAGTGCCCGACGCGGTGAACTGTCCGCCCGCCGCCAATGCGTGATCCAACAGGTAAGCGCAGGCCTGCGCGATGCGCCTGTCTTCCTCGATCGATGCTCCTAGCTGGGCAAGCATGACGATCGACCAGACGGTGGATCGATACTTCGGGTTATAACCGGGTCCCGGCTCTACCCAATAACCCGCCTCGTCCATCTCGGCCAGGACAGCCGCGATCGGCCCCTGCTGGTGAGCGGCCTTCCGCGCGGCGCGCAGTTTGGCGTCATCATCGGGGCGATCGACCACGTCTCGCAAAGCGAGATAGCGCACGCCGGGCGAGTCGGGTTCCAGCAGCCAGGCGAGTGAATCGCCGTTAAGTTGATCTTGCCATGACATGGAGGCACTTTCCATTTATTTTCTCTCCCCACTCCACCCAGAAGAAGGGAAGGATTTTTCATGCACTGGATCAACAACAATGGTTTTCAATCTGCAAATTCTTCAAGAAGGTTCCAGTCGTAGTCTGTCAAAGTATGTTTACCACGCTTGTGCTTCACTGAACGGAAAACATCTTGAAACTTCTTACCTACTGCAGGAGCACCACCAGCTTGATCCACTCGCATACCCTGAAAGATCGGGCTATAACTTGCTTCCCACTTTGATCGGCTGATGTTGGCCTTTTGTCTTATTTCTTCTCGCGTGAAGATACCCTTGTTGTCATCATAGACGAGAGCAGCTACTGCTTGCATGATCTCCTCAGCATGCGTCATATCGCTCGCTCATTTCTGCCTCCCCCCACTTCGATTTGAAGAGGGGGGAGGCTTTCATTCGTGCTGATTCGTGTTAATTCGTGGATCAGAATCTCAGATCCCCAACCCTGCTCTTCGCTCTTGCAGCGCCGCTACGAGCTTCTGCACGGCAATCTTGGGATCCGGCTCGACGATGAAGTAGCCGCCGAGCAGTTCCTTTCTCCTCGCGGCCTGGCTCAAGTAGGGCAGCGTGTAAAAGCCGAGTGTTAGAGTTAAATTGAGAGAGCAGCCACCTCCTGCAGGGTGGATTGAGTTGGGGCCCGCCGACTGACGCCTCTACGATAGATCAAACGTCGGCGGCTGGCAATGGTCAAATGTCACGTTCTACTGTTGTCGAATCTAATGGCGGGTTCGCCAGATGTTCCGGCATCTGCACCGCCACCACTTCACCCTGCGCGCAGACCTCGCCGGCAGCCGACAGCGTGGCCTGCATGACCACCTTGCGGCCTTTCAATTCCGTGACGCGAGCGCGAATTTCGAGTGGTACGCCCAGCGGCGTGGGTCGCAGGTAATTCACGTGCAGCGAGGCGGTGACGAAGCGGAAGGGCGGCTCGGTGTCCATGGCGCGGCCGGCGGCTCGGTATGAAGCCGCTGCGGCAGTGCCTGTGCAGTGGCAATCGATCAGCGAGGCGATCAATCCGCCGTACACGTAGCCGGGAATGGCGCTGTGGTATGGGCGAGGGGTAAAGGTGCAGATCGTTTCGTCGCCGTCCCAATAACTCTTGATCTGCAAGCCGTGCTCGTTCAGCCGGCCGCAGCCGTAGCAGTAACTCAAATGATCAGGGTAGTAGTCTTGAAAGGCTTGGGGGGACATGGCGGCTCCGTGCTAGATCACCAACGGACTCACAAACCCTGTATTCAACGTCGCAACAGCCTGCGCCCCAGCCACATCAATGCACTTACTCCCGCGATCGCACCAAGAATGCGCGCGCCGCGCGGCACTGTTACGATCGGATGGTGCAGGCCCGCGAAACGCCGCTCTGGCGTGTAATAGGTCTCGATCATGCGCCGCAGATCAGGCACGGTCACCGCATCGATCGCCGACGCGTAGTCGGGGATCGGCTGCTTGCCGGGCGCGAACGCCCATTGCGCCAACCACGACGCGCGCTGGGCGCCCTCTTCCATATCCAGCGCCCAGCGACCCTTCAACGCGGCCTGCGCATTCGCAACCTGTTCGGCGGTGATCTCGCCGCGCCGCATGCGCTCGAAGGCGTGCTCGATCGTGTGCTGTACTTCAGCGCGCCGGGGCGTTTCGGCTTGTGTGACAATGCCGAAGTAACCCGCATCGGCGAATTGATGGTTGAATGCGCTCAGGTCATAGACCAGGCCGCGCCGATAGCGGATGTCTTTCAGCAAGTCCTCTTCCATGACTTCGGCCAGCACTTCCAGCGGCCAGCGATCCGGATGCGACTCATTGACGGTGCGCATGCCGAGGGCGAGCACGCTCTGATCGGTCGGGAAGGGGCCGCGCACGGTGACGCGCTGCGGGCCGCGCCGCGGCAATGGCGGCGTGGCCGGCCCGATCAAATTCGCGGCCCTCGCTGGCAGCAGCCCGAAGTACGTCGTGGCCTTCTCATGGGCCTGCTCCACGTTGACCTGGCCCACGATAATTAAGGCGCTGTTGGCCGGCAGGTAGTGCGCGTAATAATAATCGAGCAGCGACTGCCGGGTGATCTTGTCGAGCGAAGCATCTTCGCCGATGACGCGCAGGCTCAGCGTCGATCCGGGAAACAACGCGCGCCGCACCTCTCGATCGAAATCGTAACCCAGCCCCAGCGCATCGAGCGCATTGAGCAGCCAACCGTAACGCCCCAGCTTCTCTTCAAAGATGATGCCGCGTTCTTTGTCCACTTTGTCTGCTGGAAACGTCGGATGAAAGACCACCTGGGACAGCCAGTCCAGCGCCAGATCGAAGTCATGCTGCGCCAGTTGCACGAAATATGTCGTCGTTTCTTCGTCCGTCCAGCCGTTACTGTGCCCGCCGCGATGGGTAATGGCATCGGCCACCGCTTCTTCCGTGGGCCACTTCTCCGTGCCGTCGAAGACCATGTGCTCGACGAAGTGCGAGATGCCGTTGTTGGCGCGCGTCTCGTAGCGTGAACCAACCCGCACGACTAGCAGCGCCGTGACGGATTCGGACTCCGGGCGCGGCTCGATCCAGACGCGCAGGCCGTTGGGCAGCACGCAGCGCTGGACAACATCTGGATCGTGTGAGATGCGTTGAGGAATCGCCACTGTAACCGCCATAGGCAGTGTCACTTGCTGGGCTAGCGCGCCAGCTTGGCCAGCACGATGCTGAGGAAGTACAGCAGGACCAACGGTCCCATGACCAGCGCCATGTTGAATGGATCGACCGTCGGCGTAATCACTGCCGCCACAACCGCCGCGCCGACGATGGCAAAGCGCCACCAGCCCAACAGTTGTTTGGCCGTCACAATTTTCAACTTGGCGAGAAAGAACACGATCAGCGGCAGTTCAAAGGCCACGCCGATCCAGAACATGAGCCCCGTGACAAAGGGAATGTACGCCGAGGCGCGCCAGCTGGTCTTGAAGATTTCCGGCTCGAAGCTGGACAGGAAGCCAATCGCGGCGGGGAGCATGATGCTCCAGGCAAAGGCCACGCCCAGCACAAACAAAATGGTCGCACCCGGCACGATGAAGCGCACGTAGCGCTTTTCTTTTGCTTCCAGTCCAGGCGCAATAAACGACCAGATGAAATAGACCAGAAAGGGCATCGCCAGCACGGCGCCCGACACTAACGCCACGCGGAAATAGGTCGTCACGTTTTCGGTCGGATCGATCGTTTCCAGGATGCTGCCATACGGCGCGATCAGAAATTGCAGAATCTGCGTGGTGAACGCAAGGGAGATCGCCGTGGTGATGACTAGCACAATGGCGCACTTGAGCAGCACGTTGCGCAGTTCGCGCAGGTGCCCCATGATGGGCATGATTCTGTCGTGGCGAGTGTCGCTCATATCTCGTACGAATCACCTGAGTCAGTCTCGGCGGCGGGCGGAGTGGCTGGCGGCGTGCTCGCCCGTTTGACGTCGTCGGTCAGCGACTGGATGATCGAACGGGACGTGTCGGCCGGCTCCGGTTCGACCGGATCCGCCGGAGCCGCCGTGTTCGATCGGACGGGCGGCCTGCCCGCGGGCGGCAGGGTCGTGGTCATGAACCCCGTCGCAATGCTGCCCAGGTCGCGCTGAATGCCGCGGATCTCCTCTTGCAGTGTCGTGATCTCGCCGGTGAGTTCACGGATCTCGGTGTTGTAGTCGCGCGTGATGTTGTTGATCGTCTCGCGCATCTGCCGCGTCCATTTGCCCAACTGGCGCATGGTTCCCGGAATGCGATCCGGCCCCAGCACGATGAACGCGATGAGGACGACGAGCGCAATTTCCAGTGGTCCAATTCCGAAAACTTCCATGATCGGTTTAATCCATGCGCCGGGCTAAGAGACTTCAGGTTCGGCCAGCGCGCCCAATACCCCGTTAACAAAGCGCGGCGCGCTGTCTGAGCCGAACGTTTTGGCCAGTTCAATCGCTTCGTTGATGGCGACCTTCAGGGGAGTCAGGTGAGCAATGTGAAATTCGTAGATCGCGATGCGCAGCACATTCCGATCGACTACCGCCATCTGATCCACCGGCCACTCGGGCGCGTGGCGTTGAATCATCTCGTCCAGCGCGGCGCGATGCTCCCGCACGCCGGTCACTAACGTCCGTGCGAACTCCTCGCCCGCGGGCGACAGCCGATCGTCGGCCAACCGCTGGGTCAAAACCACGCCCACCGGGTGGCGTGTCGTATCCAGTTCGTAAAGGGCTTTGAGCGCGACTACGCGCCCCTGTTGTCTGGCTTTCACGTCGTTGTCTTGTTGATCAGGGGGTCGGGAGCGGTCCGCTCACTGTTCGACCACCGCAGTACTCTGCACCGGCTGGGGGTACTCCACATCTTGAATGTACACGTTAATCGCCTGCACGTCCATCCCGACGATCTCTTTGATCGAGCGCGTCACTTCCTGCTGAATTTTCTGGCCGGTTTCGTAGAAGTTCGCATCCGATCGGACGACTACAAAAATATCGGCCCGGACTTTGCCGTTGACGACTTTAACATTGGTGCCGATGTTGGTCTGCAGCAGCTGGCCGTTATTGCCCATGTGGGCCACACCCGGCACGCTGAGCGCCGTCAGGCGCGCAATGGTATTCAGCACCGTGGTGGCAATCGTAATTGTCCCCTGCGATTCTTCGTACATGCTGTGCTCCTTGTCCGTCACTGCATTGCCAGTCCACCGTCCACGCTGAGCACCTGTCCGGTGATAAAGGAAGCTTCATCGGAGACGAGAAACGCCACGGCATACGCGATATCTTCAACTGAGCCCAGGCGGCCCAGCGGCGTTGCTTTGATCGCCTCGTCTTGCACTTTGCCCAGAATCTCACTCGTCAGATCGGTCGGCACGAAGCCCGGCGCGACGGCGTTGACGGTGATCCCGCGCGATCCCACTTCCTTGGCGAGCGCCTTCGTGAAACCGATCAGCCCGGCTTTGGAGGAGGAATAGTTGGTCTGACCCGCCTGGCCGGCCAGGCCGGAAACAGAGGAAATGTTGATGATCCGGCCATAGCGTTGCTTCATCATGGGACGGACTGCCGCTTTGGAGTAATTGAAAGCGCCTTTGAGATTGACGCCGAGAACCAAATCCCAATCGGCATCACTGATGCGCACGATCAAATTATCGCGCGTCGTACCGGCGTTGTTGACCAGGACATCAATCCGGCCAAACTCGGCCAGGGTGCGGTCGATCGTGGCCTGGGCGCTGGCGCTGTCGGCCACATTGGTTTGGACGGCGATCACGCGCCGCCCGGTGCAGGCGGCGATGGCCTGCGCCGTGGCCTGGGCCTTCTCAAGGTTGATATCGGCCACTACGACATGAGCGCCGCGCCGGGCGAGCATCTCGGCGATCGCTCTCCCGATTCCCTGTGCGGCTCCGGTGACGACGGCGATTCTGTCATCCAGTTGAGGCATCGTGTTCTTCCTTTCGCTTGGCGAGTTGAGTGCTGGGTTTGATCGGCGCGGACAGCGCGAAAAGCCATCGGCGGCCGATTCGCCCGGCGCTTTACATGGCCAGGCCGCCGTCGACGCTCAACACCTGTCCGGTGATGAATGCGGCGTCCTCGGAAACGAAAAACGCCACGGCCCGCGCCACATCTTCGACCGTTCCCAGACGGCCCAGCGGCGTCGCATTGATCGCGTCGTCGCCCCTCTTGCTCAAGAGTTCATTGGTCATGTCGGTCGGGATGAAGCCCGGCGCAACGGCATTGACGGTGATGTTGCGCCGGCCGACCTCCTTGGCGAGCGACTTGGTAAACCCGATCAGCCCGGCTTTCGACGCCGAATAATTCGTCTGACCGGGATTGCCCGCCAGACCGGCCACGGAGGCGATATTCACAATCCGGCCGTACGTCTGCCGCATCATCGGCCTGAGCGCTGCTTTGCTGCAATTATACGCGCTCTTCAAATTCGTCGTGATCACCACGTCCCAGTCGCTTTCCGGCATCAGCGCCAGCAGCATGTCGCGGGTGGTTCCGGCATTGTTGACCAGGATATCCAATCTTCCGCCGAATTGGGTGGCGGCCTTGATCAGGCTCTGCGCGGCGTCATACTGGCTCACATCGGACTGAACGGCCAGCGCGTCGCTGCCCGCATCCTTGATCAGCTGTACCACCTCGCGGGCGGCGTCGGCGTTGGAGTTGTAGTTGACGACGACCTTCGCGCCGCGCTTTCCCAACTCGATCGCGATGCCACGTCCCAAACCGCGCGAACCACCGGTGACGATGGCGACCTTTCCATCGAGTGACATACGTCCCCCCTTGTCTATTACGCGTGTGTTAACCGTCCTGCCGTAGAGCGGGCATCCCCCATGCCCGTCGTGTGAAACGCCACACTTTACTCGTGTGTGCTTAGCGCCATATGCGCCAATTGTTCGATCACGCCAATCACGGCGGAGTTGTCTTGTTGCCCCAGCCCGTTGGCGATCATCGCGTTAAACACTTGCGTGTTTGCGGCGGTGCCGGGCAGGGGGACACCATAGGTCCGCGCCATCTCCATGACGATGTTGAGGTCCTTGAATTGCATCGACGCCTTGAAGCCGGGTGTGCGATTGCCCGCGAAGAGACGCTGCGGCTTGTTGTCCAGCGTCCAGCATTGTGCCGCGCCGCCTTTGATCGCTTCCACCACTTTCTCGGAATCGGCCCCGGCCTTCTGGGCCATGATCAGCAATTCGCCCATGGCCACCATCTGCGCGGCGACCATGATCTGGTTGCACGCCTTGGCGACCTGCCCGCAGCCGATCGGCCCGATATGTGTGATGCGCTTGCCCATCACCCTGAAGATCGGCTCGACGGCCGACACCGCGTTCTCGTCACCGCCGGCCATGATCGTCAGGGTAGCATTCTGCGCGCCGATTTCGCCGCCGCTGACTGGCGCGTCGACGTGGATGACGCCGTGCTCGGCTTCCAGCGCGGCGATGCGGCGCGTGGCCGTGGCGGAGATGGTGCTCATATCGACGTGGATCAGGCCCGGCCGCGCTCCCGCCAGGATGCCGTCTGGCCCAATGACCACTGACTCCACATCGGGCGAATCGGGCAGCATGGTGATGACCACGTCGCTGTTGGCGGCCACTTCACGCGGCGACGCGGCAGCCCGCGCGCCCTGCGCCGCCAACTCGTCAACCGCAGCGCGGCTGCGATTATGCACCGTCAAGGGATACCCGGCCTTGAGGATGTGGCCGGCCATCGGCTTGCCCATCAATCCCAGCCCGATGAACCCTATGCGCTGTGTGGGTGTCTGCTCCATGCCATCCTCCTCGCGGGTAGTGTATCACGCTCGCTGTCTGGAGTCGAGGCTTTAGCCGGATGGTGCGGGCGATTACCGGCTAAAGCCTCGACTCCCATGCAGCGCGATGTCTCACGGCTTCAACAACAAATCGATCCCCATGGGATCGCCCACGCTCATCACAGTCAGTGTGTTATCAATGCGGCGCACCAGCCCGGCCAGCACATCCCTTGGCCCAATCTCGATGCACGTCGTTATACCCTGCTGCGCCAGATACTGCACCGACTCTGTCCAGCGCACAGGCGAGATCAGTCTGCGCTTCCAGTTCGTCACGCACGTCGATGATCTCGATCGGGCGGGCGTACACGTTGCCGACCACGGGCACGTTCGCCGGCGCAAAGGAGATCGCATCGAGCGCGCCGCGGAACGATCGGGCGGCCACCGCCATGAGCTGTGAATGCGAGGCGATGCTGACCTGCAAACGGATCACACGCTTCGCGCCGCGCATCTTCGCCAACTCCATTGCTTTTTCCAGCGCGGCATTGTCGCCGGAAATCACGATCTGGCCGGGGCTGTTGTCGTTGGCGACCTGCACCGGTTTGCCCACGGCTGCGCTGGCTTCCTTGCACACTTCGTCCAGCGCATCGCGACCCAACGGCATGACCGCCGCCATGCCGCCAGGATTGGCCTGCCCGGCGTCTTTCATCAGGCGGCCGCGGTCGCGGACCAATTTCACGGCATCTTCAAACGACAGCGATCCGGCGGCGACCAGCGCGCTGAATTCGCCCAGACTGTGGCCGGCCACCAGCGCAGGCTTGATCTCCGGCGCCACCTTTTCGATGACGCGCAGTGTGGCGATGCTGTGCGTAAGGATGGCGGGCTGCGCGTTGACGGTATCCATCAACTCGGCCTCGGGGCCTTCGAAGCACAATCGAGACAAGGCAAAGCCCAGGACGTCATCCGCCTGGGCAAAGATCGATCGGGCTTCAGGGTAAGCCTCCGCCAACTCCCGGCCCATGCCTGCGAATTGCGAGCCCTGGCCGGGAAAGAGGAAAGCGAGTGGTGCAGGATTCATGGCATTCACCCTGAACAGAGATTTGTTAAAGGAGCGCCCGCCGTGGGCGGCTAGAAACAACACACGAGGCCGTCACTTGCATGATCGGCCCCGTGGCTGAGTTGGGCTTACTGCGCGCTCTTGCGGTTCTTACGCTCGTCGCGCGCCTGCACGTCGACGACCTGGCGGCCATTATAGGTGCCGCAGTTCGGGCACACGCGGTGCGGAAGCTTCAATTCCTTGCACTGTCCGCACATTTCCAGCGTAGTCGGCTTCAGGTTGTAGTGCGCCCGACGGCGATTGCGCCGGCCTTTGGAATGCTTGCGTTTTGGTAGCGGTGTCATGATAAGTTGCTGCTCTTCCTTTCGAGATACTGTGACCGGGCGCGAATTATAGCAGATGCAGGATGTATGGTCAAGACATCCGTGAGGACGAGGAAGAGCCTGCGCTGGCACCCGGCCCCGCTTGGTCGGCGTAGGTCCTTTCGGTGTTCAATTTCAGCAGGCCATTGCGCACAATGCTCAGCGCTTTAGCCAGGTCTTCTTCCAGTTTCGACAGGACCTGGATGGTGTAATCGTCGGCATCGGCCTTCAGGGCGTCCGCTTCGCGCTGGGCGCGCTCCACGATCGTCTGGGCGCGCGCCTGGGCCTGCTGGGCGATCTCGGTCTCGGAAGCCAGCTGCTGCGCTTCATCGCGTCCCAGCTCGACGATGCGCGTGGCCTCCTCGTTGGCTTGCGCGACGATCCGATCGCGTTCCTGGTTGATGCGCTTGGCCTTTTTGACTTCGTCGGGAATCGAGACGCGCATCTGGTCGATGATTTCCCAGGCGCGCTGCTCGTCCAGCAGCACGCGCTTGCCGACCAGCGGCGGATGCGAACCCTCGTTGAGCAGCGCTTCGAGTTGATCGATAAGATGCAAGATGTCCATGGGCGACCCTCGTTTAGGCTGTCGATTGCTGCCTACAGTGTCTTACAAGTTGGCAAAATTTGCAAATGCGCCAGACCTGTCAGGTGGGTCGTATGCTCTCCAACCAGCGAGCAGTGCAGTGACCCACCTGACAGGTCTACATTAATCTCGCAAAGACGTAATCGGCACCGGTTGATTGACCGGATCCTGGGCGTGCTCGACCGCCTTGCGATGCAATGCTTCCACCACGAACGACGGCGCCATGCTCGACACATCCCCGCCGAGCAGGCCCACTTCGCGCAGGGTGCTGGAGCTCAAAAAGGCATACGCCTGGCTGGTCATCAGGCAGACCACTTCGATGTCTGGCGCCAGCTGCTTGTTGGTGAGCGCCATATGCCACTCCAGTTCAAAATCGCTGACCACGCGCAGCCCGCGCACGATGACCTGCGCGCCGACCTGCCGCGCATAGTCCACGGTCAGGCCGCTGTAGCGCGCAATTTCGACGTTGGGCACATCGCGCAGCGCCTGCTCGACCAGTTGCAGCCGCTCGTCGATGTTGAACAGCAGGTTCTTCAGGGGCCGATCGTACACGGCGACGATGACGCGATCGAAGATGCTGGCGGCCCGTTTCGCAATGTCGATGTGGCCGTAGTGGATGGGATCAAATGAAGCGGGATAAATGGCGACAGTCAAGAATAGCTCCTTTTAACTCAAATCCCCCGCGCCGCTGGCCCAGAATTCTGTCAGGCGCTGCGCCAGCAGCTGATGGTTCTCGCTGGTCAATTCGGGATCGCTGGCCAGCAGCTTGTCTGCTTCGCGCCGCGCCAGATCGATCAAACGCGCGTCGGCGACGTTGGTCAGGTGCATATCAGGCAGGCCGCTCTGCCGCGTCCCCAAGAACTGCCCTGGCCCGCGCAGCTGCAAGTCCTTCTCGGCCAGCACAAAGCCATCGGTGCTGGCTTCCACCGCCTTCAAGCGCTCGGTGATGTCGCCAGCGCTCAGCTCGGTCTGCAGTAAGCAGTACGACTTGTGCTCGCCGCGTCCCACGCGCCCGCGAAATTGATGCAGCTGCGCCAGGCCGAAGCGCTCGGCGCCTTCGATCATGATCAGTGGTCGCATTCGGCACGTCGATGCCCACTTCCACCACCGACGTGGACACGAGAATCTGCGTCTCGTTGCTGGCAAAGGCGCGCATGGCGGCGTCTTTGTCGTCGGACTTCATGCGGCCGTGCATCAGGCCCAATTTGAACTGCGGGAAGACCTGCTTCTGCAAGCGCGCGTGTTCTTCAATCGCCGCCTTGGCCTCGATCTTATCAGACTCTTCGACCAGCGGGCAGATGATGAACGCCTGCCGCCCTTTTTCGATCTGCGCGCGGACAAACGAGTAGGCCCGCTCGCGCTCGGTGGGCAGCACGATGCGCGTCTCGATCGGCTGGCGGCCCGGCGGCATCTCATCGATCACGGACAGATCGAGATCGCCGTAGAGGGTCAGCGCCAGCGTGCGCGGAATGGGCGTGGCGGTCATCACCAGCACGTGCGGGTTGCGGCCCTTGTGCCGGAGCAGCGCGCGCTGTGCGACGCCGAAGCGATGCTGCTCGTCGATGACGGCCAGCGCCAGATCGTGGAACGACACCGTTTCTTGAATCAAGGCATGGGTGCCCACGATGATATTGGCGCGGCCAGCGGCAATCTCCGCGAGGATGATCTCGCGTTCCGATTGAGGCGTGCTGCCGGTCAACAGGCGCACCTGGAGTGGCTGCGGTATGCTTTGCGCGTTGACCTGCTCCAATAATTTGCCGAGATTCTTGTAGTGTTGTTCGGCCAGAATCTCGGTCGGGGCCATGATGGCCGCCTGTGCGCGCGACTGCGCCGCGAGAAACATCGCCGCCGCTGCCACCACCGTCTTGCCCGATCCGACATCGCCTTGCACCAGGCGGCTCATGGGATGCGGCGTGCCGACGTCACCGAGGATGTCTTCGATCACGCGGCGCTGGGCCTCGGTTAACGGGTAGGGCAGCGACTGGATGAAGGCGCCCAGCAACGCCCGGTCGCGCGCAGCCTCGAGCGCCCGGCCGTTCTCGCCGCGCCACTGCTGCTTCTGCCTGAGCAGGCCCAGCTGCAGCAGGAACAACTCGTCGAAAGCCATGCGCCGCTGGGCCGCTTCCACAGCCGGCATCGAATCGGGAAAATGAATCTGCACGAGCGCCGTCGGCAGGCTCATCAGTCCGGCCGAATTGCGCACACTGTCCGGCAGCTCATCACTCACGCGCGGCGACCAGTAGTCGACGGCGCGCCGCGTGAATTTGCGCAGCATGCGGCTGGAAAGACCTTCGGTCAGCGGATAAACGGGCACGATGCGCGCCGTGTTGAGCAGCTCATTGTCCAACAACTCGAACTCCGGCGAAGAAAAAGTCAGCCGTCCGTTGTATTCCGTGACTTTGCCGCTGACCACAATCTGCGCGCCGCGCTTGACCTGGCTGCCAACATACGGAGTGAACCACGTACATTGAATCGTGCCCGAGCCGTCGCTGATCACCGCCTGGAAGATTGCCGCGCCGCCGCGCACGCGTTTCTCGCCAGCCGCCCACACGGTCCCCATGATCGTGACTTCGTCGCCGTACTGCAAGCGGTTGATGGGCCTGAGGTTACTGAAGTCGTCGTAGCGGCGCGGGAACAGATACAAGAGATCGCGGATGGTCTTTACGCCCAACCGCTCCAGTTTCTCGGCGATGGCTGGACCAATGCCGCTGATCACCGTGACGGGTGACTCCAGCCCGATGCCGCCCGGCGTGCCGTGTTCATCGCGCGCTTCCGGCAGCGGCCTGGGCTTTGGCCTCTCGAGCGGTTTCAGTTCGGCGATCGGCGCCGATCGCACTTCGCTGGCTTCAGCGGCCGTGGGAGCGGCGCGGACTCGATCGGGGTTGATACCGCGGCCGATGATTCCGGCGGCGGCACGGCGGCGGCTGGGGCTGGCCGCTCGATCGGGGGTTCCGGCGCGGGTTCGACTGGCGGCGCAGCAGTTGGCTTGATGCCGCTCACCGGGAGACCCATCAACTGCACGATCTGATCGATCGCCATGCGGCGCGGATCGATTGGGCTGAGCTGACTGTAGGAGCGCAGGATGTCGGAAATCTTCTTCACGTCGTCGCCGTCGCCGGCTTCCTGCTGCCAGCGCGCGGCAAACTGCGACAGGCCGCCAATCATCGCCTTGTCGCGATAGCCGGTATCAGCCTCCAGCTTGAGGATCTTGTAGAGTTTGTCAAACGCGGTATTCTTGGAAGTCATGTGGTTAAGTTCTCGGAACAGGCGGCACGCCAGTCAGGATGTGAGCGCTGTGCGCCTTCAATTATACGCTATTCGGCCACGACCGCGGCGATGCCCAGAGCGTTGGGACCGACATGCGTGCCGACCGCGGTGGTGGCTTCACAGATGATGATGGGTTCGCGCAAATTGGGAACCGTCAGCGCAAACTCGTCGGCCAGTGCGCGCGCGGTCTCGTAGTTGGAAGTATGCAGCACGGCCAGGGACTGCAGCGGCCCGAGCGCGTAGGTCCGATCTTTGAGGCGGACGATGGCCGCCTGGCGCGTGCGCACGCGATCGATCATCACGGCTTCGCCGTCGCCGACGTCGATGATAGGCTTGATGCTCAGCAGCTGGCCGAAGCGCGCCACGAGCGCATTCACGCGACCGCTGCGCCGCAGAAACTCCAGTGTGTCCAATGCGGCGAACAAGCGCACTCGATGTTTGGCCTCTTGCAAGATCTGCATAATCTTCGCCGCAGACTTGCCTTGTTGCGCGGCGCGCGCGGCGAGAATGACCTGCCAGCCCAGGCCCATCGCCAATTTGCCGGAGTCAGCCAACGTCACCTGCGCCTCGGGCGCCAGCTCTGCGCCGAGATGTGCCACGTTCAGCAGGCTGCTCCACTTCGAGGCGACATGAATGGAGACGATCTCACCGCCGACGCGTTGATACGCCTCGGCAAACTCGCCCGCACTGGGCGTTGAAGTCGTGGGCAGGACCTTGGTGGTCTTCAGGCGGCGATAAAATTCTTCACGCGTGATGGTCACGCCGTCGTCGAACGATTCTTCGCCGAAGATGACGTGCACGGGTATCACCGTGATATTCAGCTCACGGGCGATGTCCGGTGGAATGTCCGAAGTGCTGTCTGTGACAATGCTGACCATGAGGCGCGTGCGTCATGCAGTACGGCGCGGTCCAGAGCGACACACGTTCGCCTTAGGCCGTACGCATCTCTCTTAGCCCTCTTTGCCTGACCCTTCATAAATGAAGATCCCCAGGCTGTTCGGCCCAATCTGACAGGCCAGTCCCGGTCCATAGTTCAACACCGGAAAGTATTGGCCGGGGAAAGTCTGTTCCAGGCGTTCCAGCAGCAGGCGCGTATCCTCGGTCGGCTGCTGGCCGCTCTGCATGATGGCGACGCGGTCGATGGCCGAGAATTCCGACACAAATTCCAGCAGCTTGTCGAGGGCTTTGTCGCGGGTGCGGACTTTCTCCATCGGGATGATCTCGCCTTCCTCGATGGTGAGGAACGGCTTGATGCCCAGCATCGTGCCCAGCACGGCCTGTGATTTGCTCAGGCGCCCGTTGCGCTCCAGGTAGTCCAGCTGGTCGACAAAGAATACCGCATACATGTGGGTGATCATCCCGCGCACGATACGCACGATCTCATCCAGCGCGGCGCCGTCAGCCGCGGCTTCGGCGGCTGCCTCGACGAGCCAGCCCAGCCCGATCGAGGTGGTGAGCGAATCGATCACGACGATCTTGTTGCCGCCCAGGAATTCATCGGCGGCCTGCCGTGCGTGGGCGACGGCGTCGCTCATCTTGCTGGAAATGTGGATGGAGAGAATCTGCTTATTCTGCCGGAATTTCTCGGCGTACAATTCGCGGAAGGTGTCGGCGGTTGGCGGATGGAGTGTCGGCAGGGTGCCATAGTGCGGCAGGCGGCGGAAGAATTCTTCCGCCGAGATATCTACGCCTTCGCGATACGTTTGCCGCCCAAACTGGATGCTTTGCGGCACCACCGTAACGCCCAGGCGGCTGGGCAGGGTGGGATCGGGAAAATGAGCTGTGCTGTCGGTAATGATGTGGACGCGTGACATGGTTTCAGTTCTGGTCGTTTAGGGCCTGGTTTTCATTCGGCGCTGATGATGTAGTAATAATGAGGCTGTCCACCCTCGACGATTTCGACTTCCAGATTGGGATACCGCTCGCGAATCGTCGCGCCGATGGTTTCGGCAGCGGCGGCTGTGATGCCGTTGCCGTAGTACAGCGTCACGATCTCGAGATCCTCCGCATCCATCTGATCGAGCAGCGTGAACAGCGTTTCCTCAATCGTATCGTTGGCCGCTGTCAATTCGTCGTTGAGCAGGCCGATGATATGGCCCTCTTCAACTTTCACCCCGTTGTACTCAATAGCGCGTGTGGCAGTGGTAATCTCGCCCGTCAGCACATGCTGGGTGGCAGCCTCCATCGTCTGCAGGTTGGCTTCCAGACTCCGTCGATCGTTGAAAGCCAGCATGGCCGCAATTCCCTGCGGAATGGTCTTGGACGGCACCACCACCACGTGTTTCCGGCAGATTTCCGCGGCCTGCCGGGCGGCCATCACGACGTTGTTATTGTTGGGCAGCAGAATCGCTTGGTCGACAGGAATGGCGTCCAGCAGTTTCACAAAATCCTGGGTGCTGGGATTCATCGTCTGGCCGCCCGGCACGATGGCGGTCGTGCCCAGACTTTGAAACACGCGTGTCAGCCCCTCGCCCGGCACGACCGCCAGGGTCGCAATATCGCCGGGCTCCACGTTATACGCCGCCGACCGGATCGGCGGAGCCGATCGGCTCAGCAGATACTGCTGGTACTGCGCGGCCATGTCTTCGACCACGACATCATAGAGGCGGCCAATGGTTTCCGCATAAGCCAGCACTGTGCTCGGGCGCGGCACGTGGACGTGAACCTTGATCGTTTCCGCGTCGCCCACTACCAGGGTCGAAAGGCCCAACTCGTTGATTCTCGCCTGGGCTTCTTCCACATTCATATTGTGACCCTTGATGATGCACTGCACATCGTAGCTGTACCCCTGAGCGACATCGCCCGCGTCGATGGCGGCATCGGGCGGAACCTTCTCTTTGAGATCGATCGCGGCCTCCGCCACCTGATCGCGCGAAGCGTCCAGCGACTCACCGCGCAGATAGCGCAGCATGCCTTCGAAAATGACCATCAGACCCTGCCCGCCCGAATCGACCACTCCGGCCTGTTTGAGCACGGGCAGCAGGTTGGGGGTATTCGCCACGGCTTCTTTGGCCGCCGCCACGATGTATTCCAGAATGAAGAGCAGATCATCATCTTCGCGCCGGGCCAGTTCGGCAGCATCGGCTACGGCGCGTGACACCGTGAGAATGGTTCCTTCCACAGGCCGCAGCACACCCTTGTAGGCCGTCTCGCTGGCCTCGCGCAGGGCGTGGGCCAGGTCGGGAGCGCCAAAGCTGGGCTTGCTGTCAAGGGAGCGCGCAAATCCGCGCCACAGCTGCGAGAGGATCACGCCTGAGTTGCCGCGCGCGCCCATCAGCGCGCCGTGAGCCACCAGCTGGGTGACTTTGCCGACATTCTCTTCAGGTGAATGCTCGACTTCGTGCCAGGCGCCCTGCATGGTCAGGAGCATATTCGTGCCGGTGTCGCCATCGGGCACGGGGAAAACGTTGAGGGCATTGATGCCCGGCTGATGGTAGCGCAGCCACACCAGGCTGGCCTCTACCAGCCGCTTCAGACCTTGCCCGTCCACATAGAGCAGCTTCTCGGTTCGATTTGTCGGTTCGGCAGTCACTGACAATAACTCCGCAAGTTATGAATCCGCATTGCTGACGCGCAGACCCTGCACGTGAACATTCACCGACGTGACCGGCAGCCCCAGAACTTTCTCGACGTTGAATTTCACCAGATTTTGGACGCTGTGCGCGACGCTGACGATCCGCGTGCCGTACTCGACGATCACGTAGAGATCGATCGTCACCGCGCCATCGTGAATCCGCACGTCCACACCCCGGTGAACGTCGCCGGTGATTTCTCGGATCAGCTGGTCGGTCGCGTTTTTTCCAGCCAGCCCGACCACGCCATACGCCTGGCGCACCGAGTTGGCGGCGATGGTCGCCACGGCTGCTGGTGAGATTTGAATGCGGCCTAAAGCCGTTTCGGTCGTCATGTCTTCCTTTCGTGCCACACCTGCCGTAAATCGCGTAAAAGTTGTTTGACCAATTCAGATCGATGTGGTAAGATTATTGCCGTTCGCTATCCGGCGCGTCGTGAGACGCGCCTTACTTTGTAAAGAGGTGGTTCCAATGGCCAAGTGTGAAGTGTGTGGCAAGGGTCCGCAATTCGGGCACAATGTGAGCTTTTCGAAGCGGCGCACCAACCGCCAGTTCCGCCCCAACGTCGCCAAGCGCACGGTGGTGCTGAACGGCCAGTCGCGCAAGCTCAATGTGTGCGCGCAGTGCTTGAAGACCCTCAACAAAGTCTAATTCTCTCCAGACACAATCGTCACGAACGCCGACTACTAAGGTCGGCGTTTTCGTTTAGGTCTACCTCTCAGCCTCACATGATACACGGTCGGATATAAAAAAGCAAGGGAATTCGGAATTTTAGGCACATAATGACGCCTCGAACTATCGTCATAAATATGGGCGAGATATTCCTGGAATTTTGGCCTTGATTGAGCCCCATGATGTGTACCCGACCGGCGTCCGCGCCTCGACGGCGAGCCGCGTGGTCAAGCTGGACGGAATTGGCCTGCGGACTGTGTGGGAAGTCGAGGCGAGAATCGCGGCTGGCCTCATGCAGGCCTTAGCCAGGTCGGAGGCGCGTGGGCATAACAGAGTCGTAAACTAAAGTGTAATTCGCTCAGGATTACCGCCTGGCACTCAGCCAGGCAGTGAGAGTCTCGACGACCTGCGTGTCCAACACCGCGCCGGCGGCATTATAGCCATTCGCGATCTCGGCGGGAGACAATTGCTCTCGTGGCCGCGGTTCGTATTTCAGCACATGATTGGCATTATCGGGATAGACGATGGTGATGTTGTTGCACTCCTTTGCCAGCGCTTCCCAACGTTCGCCGTCAACCTGCCAGTCAACTTGCAAGTCTTTCTTGCCGATGATAATGAGCAGAGGCGCAGGGATTGAGGCGGCCAGGTGGATCGGATCGGTCACCCACAGTTCACGCGCAAACGGCAGATTATACGGCGCGGTCGCTGCTCCCATGACCATCCGCAGTGTCTCAGGCAAACTCTCGTCGATCTTGACGGGGCGCTCGGCCGCGAAGTCGGCCATGGCCGCATCGTAAGCGGCCAGCATCGCATCGCCGCCAGGGACGGCGGCCAACTGTGCGGCAATTTGGCCGCGTGCCACTTCACCAATTGAGCGGGCTGGTGCGCCGGTGAGGATCAGTCCTGCGAATGGAAAGTCCGCGGCTTGCAATTGATAATTCAAGGCGTGGATGCAGCCTTCGCTACTGGTCAGCGCGAAGAGATGATTCGGATCAACATCGGGGCGTGCGGCCAGCAAACGCACACCGCCCGCTAATTCTTCCCGATGGCTCTGCATGCTGATTTTGCCCATCAGCCGGGACATGTTCTCTCGCGCGTGCGGGCCAGAAGGGCGCTTGTCGTAACGCAGCGTGACGAAGTTCTGGGCCGTCAAGACCTGTGCGAGCAAGGCCGCGCTGCCATTGACGCCGGGAATCAACGGCGAGTTCCAATCCCGATCGGTGGGACCGCTGCCGGCGACCATCGCGATCGCCGGAAACGGGCCACCACCACTCGGTCGGGTCAATGTCGCCTCGACGTCAATATCGTCTACTTTCCAGGAAACTTGCTCATCGCGAACGTCGCTCTGCATTAACATGAGATATGATCCTTATTGGCGCCATTGATTGGCGCGGATGTTTTCGGCGGCTAAACGATGTGATTCGCTTATAGCCTTACGTCATGTTAGCGACGGGTTGATCGCGCCGAGAAAAAACGCCTCGATCGACCACAACCAATCCTGGAGGCGCTTCGCGAAACCCGAGAATTTGCAATTATTCGGCCAGCGTGTGATCGGCGTAGTAACTCATCGCCGCGCACAGGAAGTCGGCCAGGCCCGGTCGATATTTCTCGTAGAATGCGCGGAACTCGGGATGTTCCGCATACCCTTGTCCCAGCCCGCGATACGACTCGGCTGTGGGATGCCAGAAGTTGTCCACCCAGGCGTAGTGGCGCGCCACGGCGGCCTGCACCGCCGCGTCGCCCGGCTCCTTGTCCATCAGATCGGCCAACTGCTGCGCCACGGCGCCGCCTTCAGCCTTCACCGTTTGCCATTGCGCCCTGGACATGTTCCGCACGCGGCGATTCGCCTCGGCCACGATCTTCGGATCATAGCGTTCGTTCGCTTCGCGCGTGTAGCGCTCGATCTGCTCGGGCGTGAAGCCTTCGTAGAGTTCCTCATCCGTCATCGTCATGTTATCCTCCGTCAATCTCGAGATGGTCTTCTCGATGGTATTGAGCAGCCGTCCCAGCCGATCGGTTTCCTGCTGCAGCATCTGCCGATGATCACGCAGCGCCTTCACTTGATCGAAATCGGGTTCGTCGAGGATGGTCTGAATGTCCGCCAGCGGAAAATCGAGTTCGCGGAAGAACAGGATTTGCTGCAGCCGCAGCAGATCGGCTTCACCGTACAAGCGATAGCCCGCTGCAGTTCGGGCCGACGGTTTCAGCAGCCCGATGTGGTCGTAATGGTGCAGCGTCCGGGCGCTCACCCCGGCCAGGCGGGCTAACTGTTGCACGGTGTAGGTGTGGCGTTTGCTCATGGCGCACAGGATAAGCTATGACGCGACGTCAAAGTCAAGGGGCAATTTACAACTCCAACTGCGCGATCGTGCTCTTCAGCACCTCGGCCGATTTGCGCAGTCCCACGATCTCGTCGTCTGCCAGGTCGAGCTGCAGCAGCGCTTCGACGCCGCCGCGATCGACGACGGTCGGCAAACTCAGGTACACGTCGTCAATGCCGTAGTATTTGTCGATCAGCGTCGAGACGGGCAGCACCGTCCGCTGATCGCGCAGGATCGCTTCGACGATGCGCACCAGCCCCGCGCCGATGGCGTAGTACGTCGCGCCTTTGCGCTGAATGATCTCGTACGCGGCATCGCGCGTCTGCTTGAAGATCTCGTCCATCTTGGCCTGATCGTATTGCACGTCCTGCCTGCAGCAGAAATCGCTCAGGCGCATGCCCGCGATGTTGGCCAGCGACCAGACGGGCACTTCGCTGTCGCCGTGCTCGCCGATGATGTAGGCGTGCACGCTGCGCGGATCGACGCCGAAGAATTCGCTCAGCAAATAGCGAAAGCGCGCCGTGTCCAGGATGGTGCCGGAGCCGATCACGCGCTCGTGCGGCAGCCCGGAGATCTTCCACGCCGCGTAGGACAGCACATCCACCGGATTGGTGGCAATTACGATGATGCCGGTGGGATTGTGCTGCGCCACCTGCGGAATGATCTGCTTGAAGATGCCGGTATTCTTCTTCACCAGGTCGAGCCGCGTCTCGCCCGGTTTCTGCGCCGCGCCGGCGGTGATCACCGTCACGGCCGCCCCGGCGCAATCGGCGTAGTCCCCGGCCCAGATGCGGCAGGGCGAGAAGAAGGGCACGGCGTGATTCATATCCATCGCTTCGCCCTCGGCGCGCGTGCGGTTCGCGTCGATCAACACGATTTCCGACGCCAGGCCGCTTTGCGCCAGCGCGTAGGCAAACGTCGCGCCGACGTTGCCCGTGCCGACGAGCGCCACGCGCGTGGGATGAGGATGCAGGTTTTCTGTGGACACAATATCCTCCTGAGTTGATGTTACAATGTTTTCAAGTTGAGTATAACATAGTGAAGTGACAATCTTGCGGAGGAAGGAAAATGGCGAGCTCACTCGCTTGAAACCTGCGCTCGATTTTCTGCTGGCGCTGCAGGCCAACAATCACAAGCCGTGGTTCCAGGCCCATCGCGCGGAGTACGAAACGGCGCGCCAGTGCTTTGAAGGCTACGTCGACGATTTCATTCAGGAATTCCGCGCCATTGAGGACTTTGAAAACCTGGCGGCCAAAGACTGCGTATTTCGCATCTATCGCGATGTGCGCTTTGCCAGGGACAAAGCGCCCTACAAGCCGAACATGGGGGCGTCCGTCGCATTGGGCGGCAAACACTCGCTGCGCGCGCCGTATTACATCCACCTCGAGCCGCCGGATAAATCGTTTCTGGCGGGCGGCAGTCTACATGCCCACCCCCGAACAGCTGGCGGCGATCCGGCGGGCGATCGATCGCGATCCGGCCGGGCTGAAGGCCGCCATCGGCAGCCGGCCGTTCAAGAAGTACTTCGGTTCGCTCTCGGGCGAGAAACTCAAGACGCCGCCGCGCGGCTACCCCGGCGATCACCCTGAAATCGAGCTGCTGAAGTACAAGCAATTCATCGCGGGGCACGCTTTGACAGACAAAGATGTTCTGTCGCCGCGCCTGCTGTCTCACACCGTGGAGGTCTTTGCGGCGTTGAAGCCGCTGCTGGATTTCCTCAACGACGCCGTGCTGCCGTCGCGCGGTGGCCTAAAGTAAGACTCTAGATTTTGGCAACTGCCTTGCGGAGATGTCACACCGCACCTGCGCTGGGTGCAGGTGTTCCCGCGTGTCGCGCAGCGTGGCGGTAATCCAGTAAGTTACCCACAGGTGATCTCGATGCCCGATATGCCCAGCACGGCGGACGCCCGGTTTGACTCTCCGGTGGGAGTCGGGCAGGGCGTCCTGGGGGAAGAGAAAGCACTCGGGTGTTAAGTGGGAGTCGACCGAGTTGATCTTCATCGTCACCCGTCAGTTGCACAGAACTCCATTGGCCATTTGCAACGCGCGCGTGCCGTAGGAAACCAGCGTGCGTTGTGTGAGTGACCAGCAAGATCGTCACGCGGGTTTCGGCATGGATGTCCTTGAGCAGTTCCATGATCTCGTGCTCGGTCTGCTCGTCGAGGTCGCTGGTGGCCTCATCGGCCAGCAGGATTTCAGGCTGGTTGATGAAGCGATCGCGCGATGACGACGCGCTGCTGCTGCCCGGCCGACAATTGGCGGGGAAAGGCGGTCAGTTTGTCTGACAGGCCGACGGTCTGCAGCAGCTCCGTGGCGCGGTCGACGGCCGGCTGCGCGCGGTGATTGGAATTGAACACGGTCGGCAGGGCGACATTCTCCAGGACATTCAGCGTCGGCAGCAGGCTGGGAAACTGGAAAATAAAGCCGATCTTTCGATTGCGCACGGCGGACTGCTGTTTATCGGGGATCTGCCACAAGTTCATGCCATCCAGAAAAACCTGGCCCGCTGGTCGGCCTGGTCAGCCCGGCGGCCAGGTTCAACAAGGTGGTCTTGCCCGAGCCCGATCGGCCGGTGATGACGAGGAATTCACCCTCGCTCGACATTCAGCGTCACGTCGCGCACGGCGTTGACGGCGTTCCCGGCCGTGATGGGATAGGTTTTCGAGACCGCTTGCAGGGATACCAGCATTGGATTACTCCCTCATCGCCAGCGCCGGATCCTGCCGGCTGACTCGCAGCGCAGGAATCAGCGCCGCGATCGTGACGCCCAGCAGCACGACTGCCAGGCCGCCCAGTGCGAGCGGAAGCAGATCGAGCAGGGATGGAAACAGAAACGGAAAACCGATCGACGTCACGATCAGATTCCTGAAGAGGTAGATGGCAGAACGCCGCCAGCACGATGCCCGTGAGCCCTCCGCCGAGAGCCAGGATGGCGGCCTCGGCCAGGAGCGATCGGAAGACGGTGCCGCGTGTCGCGCCCAGAGCGCGCAGCACGCCGATTTCACGGCGGCGCTCGTTGGTGGCCATCAGGAAGATCAGGCCGATGAGCAGTAGCGACATGATCAGGATGGTGCTCAGGATGAACAGCATGCCCTGCTGCAGGCCGGTCATCTGTTTGCGAAAGGCCAGAAAGAGATCAGGATTTCTGAACCGCCGTTACCCCGGGCACTTGCTGCAGGATGCGGACGGCAACCTGCTCCACATCCTCGCCCGGCGCAACTTTCACGAGCACCGCCGAAATGCTGTCCTGCGGGAGGTCCAACGGCACCAGCGCCCGGCTCTGTGAGATGCGCGCAATGTCATAGGCGGTCTCGAAAGTCAGGAACATGCTTTGATCGAGGTTCGTGCCGGTCGGCTCGAGGTTGCCCTTGAGCGTGACGAAGTAGCCATACAGCTTGATATTCTGCTCGCCTTCGGGCACGAAGACGAAAGTGCCGCCGACGGCTTCACCCAGCTTCAGTTCTCCGCCAAGGTTTTCCTTCAGCCACGGCGTCACCGTGAAGTCCGTCTTCGGATCGAAGGCCACCATGAACATGTTGGGCGCCGAGCAGCAGGAGGCATTTTCCAGAGAGGCCATGTAGAGTTGGGGAGACGCCTCGGCGACGCCCGGCACGCGCGCGATTTCTGTCGAGGGTGTCCTGCGGCATCCAGGTTTTGGTCGGCATGCCCATCAGCAGGGCCGTGCCGATCTTGGTCTCGGTGCCTTCCGGCACGACGACGATATCGGCCCCCAGCCGCCGGGAGGCCAGCCGCAGGCTCTCTTCGGCGCCGTGCACGATCAAGACGGTGGAGAGCGCCAGGCCGGCCACGAGCAGCGCGCACAGGAACACGACACTGCTGCGGAAAGTGCTGCCTGAAATGTTGCGCAAGACCAGCCGGCCCAGGCTCATGCAGCCAGCTCCGGCCGGCGCTCAGCCGTAATCAGGGTCGACCAGATTAACGCCGATCACGAGCGCGCCCATGAAGATCAACGTCGGGCGCATGATCAGGTTGCAGGTGGCGTCGGGGTGCGTGCACACGCCGATCAGCGCCGTGGGGAACAGAATGACAAACGCGCCCATGATCGCCCCGAGAATAGACAGCGATCGGCGCGTTTCCTTGCGCTTGCTGAACCACTGCATCACCCCGGTCGCCAACAGCGGAACGGCCATCGCCATGGAAGCCATGGCGGTCCAGTGGCATTTCATCGGGACCTGCCGGCCATCGGCGGTGGCTAATGCCTTGCCTTCGCGCGCGCACTCGGTTAGCGGCGGGACTACGGCGATGATAACGGCTAAAGCGATCAGCAATACGGCAGAGAGTTTCATGAGTATTCCTCCTTTTGCTTGGTGTAATTACTCGGTTGTGACAATCCTGCATCCGGGCAGAATGTCACGGACAATTCTACTGTCACAGTAACATGTTCTTGCTTGAAGTCGCCCTAAGACTACCGTCACCATTGAACCGGGTTGGATGCCCGGCGGCGTGTTGATCAACATCACGTAACCGATCTGTCCGGCTATCGTGATCGGATGGCCGATCAGGGGGCCGATGATGGGCGTCACCGGGATTTCATTATACACGACGCCCGTCGCTTCGTCGATCACGGAGACCTTGCCTTGCCGCCACTGTCCGACGGCCTCGTGGCGGCGCTTTGAACCGCACGTAGATATATCTTCCTTCGGCGGCAAAGCCAACGCCCAGCACTTCCACCTGTTGCATCGGCGCTGTCGTCGTAGCCGGGGCCAGCGTTCGATGTGCCTGCGGCACAGGCCGCGTCGGCTGTGGCAGCAACTGCCACCGTCTTGCGCTCGCCGCGGCTGCGCCGTCACGTGCGGGCGCGGGTGTCGGCTCGGCTGTCGCCGTGGCCGGGGTCGGCCGGCACCGCGCCCGCGCTTCTGCGATCATGCGCCGTAGCCTTGGCCTGCGCCTGTAGAACCAGCGCCGTCGCTTCGGCGCGCTGAATGATGGCCGTCGCCTCGGCTGCCGCTTTGCTCAGCGACACGGCGCCGTTATCGTCGCCTGGGCCGTTGGCCACATGCGCGCACGGCCTGCCAACGCGACTGTGCCAGCGCGATCGCCATCAGTACGAATCGTCAGCATTGCTCAGTGCGCACTCATTCGCGCACCGTCATCACGCCGCGGTACATCTGGTGCGAGCAGTAGAATTCGAAATGCGCCCGCCTGCTGCGGCGTGAACTCGAGTACCTTCTTGTCCGTGCTCCGACGTCAGCTGCAGCGCAGACGGGCTGTGCCGGATCAGCCGGGAAGATCAGCTCATTGCCGCAGCCGACCTGGCCCAGCTGGCGGAAGGTCAAGCTAACCGGGACATCCTTCTTCACCGCGAAGCGCAGTGGCGTGTAGCCGCCCGGTGTGACGACCAGCGTCAATTTCCTGCACACCTTCAGCGTTCATCTGGCACTTCAACGGGCGGCGGCGGCGGCACCTCCTTAATCTTGGGCGGCTCCGACGACGAAGGTGAAAACCTGCCGGTTGGATGCCGGGCCCATGCGTCTCGGCGATGGCCAGCAGCTGCTCTTTCGTGGCAGCAAGGTCTGGTCTGGGCGTATAGATCGAAGCGCGCAGCGGCCCGATATCGACCCACATGCGCAGCCAGCGATCCCTCGCCCTGCGCTCAGTAGCCAGCCCTTGCCCCACTTGGTCTCGATCGGCCGCGAAGAGGCCAGGATTTCCATGTCCGGGTTGACCGGGCACCCACTCGCGCACGAAGAGCGTTGCTCCCTTGCGGCGTGCGATAAGCCAGTTGCACCATCGGCTCGCCGCCCGGTCCGCTCTGGTTAACCTGGATATCGCATGCCTGGCTCGATCGAATTCGCGCGGGCAGGTAAGCCGGGATCAAGAATCTGGAAGGGCATGTCGGCCTGGACGTCGAGCACTTTCTGCGGCCTCCGGCGCTTCGGCGCGGCGCCGAGGCATTTGCTTGACTTGCCAACGCCGATGACGATGCCAATCGCCACGACGGCTCCAGCGAGAAACCAGTGCGATCGTGACCGCCGCCTTTCGACATTGCCATTTGCGATAGCGATCAATGCCATGCTTCCCTTGCGCCATGTTGCGATGGTTGCTAAACCATTTCCATCGGACCGATTCTATGAGCAAAGTCGGTGATTGCCAGATTGGCGTGCTGGCTAAGGCCTCTGCTCGGACGTGAGCCTGCGACTCACATCCACGCGCAAGTTCGGAGCGTATTAGACTCCATCTGCATGGTGTTGGGACGAGCATGGTGAACATGCCGCCCGGATAGACGCCGTTGTTCGTCGCTTTGTAGTCGTCGTGGTTGTGGAACGGGAAGACCTGGCTGGTGCCGCCGGGTACCCACCAGCACCAGTCACAGTCGGCCCGCCGATATAGGGCCTGGACGATCGGATCCGGATGGCCGGCACTACGGTCTGCGTGTTGCTCACCGGCAGGTCTAGTAGCCGGGTCGTAGCACGACTGCAGTGCCAGCCGGGTAGGTGAGACTAGAACGACTGCTGGCCGAAGTCCACCAGCCACTCATAGGTCTCGCCCGAGCCGATGGTCAGGGTGTTCTTCTCCAGGCCCTGTACCGCACGGGTGTCTTTCAGCCCGTTGTTCGCCCAGGTCCAGGCGCGCTGGTCGGAGCCGAGATCTTGCCGTGGTAACCGTGCATGTGCATCGGCTGGGTTTCAAAGCCCATGTTGATCATGCGGATCAGAACTTTCTCGCCCTGGCGTCGCCAAACGATGCGTTATGGCGCTGACACTGCCGGTGATCAACGGATCATAGCCGGGGTGGGCCGCAATCCAGTCAGCTCCAGCTGTAGCCCGATGGGAACCCGACATGGATCGTGTTCGGGAAGGACAGGCCGTTGATGAACCAGTACTGCGGCTTGTAGTGCGCACCAGATTGTAGGTAACGTCCAGCTGATCGGGGGCTACCTCGAGACATACGTGCCTTCTGAGGCGTGGCCGCGATCTCGAACTCGCTCAGCAGCATGATGTAATCCTTGTCGTACTGCCAGCCCCACAGCGTGCCGCCATTGCCTGTCGCCGGGCCGCCATGTTGTAGGCACTGCTGGGATCGCCCTTGTCGGCGTTGCTGTAGACCACCAGCGCGCCGTACATGCCCATGTTGACGTGGATGTCGGCTTCCTGGTGGCAGTGGTACATGTAGGTGCCGGGGTCGTTGGGGTGAACATGTAGACGATCACATTGCCGGCGCCAGGAGCTAGCCTAGCGCATTCAGTCGCCGGGCAGCGTTGATCCATCGGCGCACAGGTTTGCCGGCACGGCGCCCACCGACGTCTCCGGGACGCCGTCGTTGGCCGCATCCACGTCCAGGCCGTGCAGGTGGATGCTGTGCGGGTCGTTGGGCGCGGTGGGCTGGCGTCACGCCCAGGTTCTTGAGGCGGATCTCCACCACGTCGCCGACCGCGGCATAGATGAGCGGCGCCGGGAACTGGGCATTGCCGGCGAGTGCGATCTCGCTGCAGTAACCGGCCCGCCGGTAGGCGCCGGCGCGCCAGTCGGGATGGTGCCATTCCCGTTGCACGTGCAACTGGTCCACAACCGGGTGTCATCAGCCCGCTCGACCGCCGGGCGTTACAGCTTTTCTGGTAGGTGCAGCGGCAGCGCCCGTGTCGCGTCCGCCCACGAAGCCGTAGTTGTAAACCGCGTTGCCATCGGCCAATGCGATGAACCCGTCCGTGGCGTAGAGGTTGTAGATGATTGAGCTTGCCGCTGCCGCTGTGCGCCTGCAGCCGGCGGGGCGATGGCTTGGGGCAAAGCCAAACACGCCAATCGCTAGCGCCAAGATGCTTAAGGCAGATAGAATCTTGAACTTGTTCATGCCTTCCTCCTTTTCCCTCTCGTTGCGACATCAAGACATGCTCCGAATGAACATCGAGTGTGAACGACTGCATGTGGATTGAATTCGTTTGCCAGGCAATCTCCTTTCTGTTGGCAGATCGACGACTCCGTGAAACAAACAAAAAGGGTCACCATGAAAAACGGCAACCCTTTTGATCACGTGTGGTCTTATGCTCTCCCCTCTAAATATAACAATCACTCTGGAAAGAAGAGCACTGCTCTCCATCCATCATATTTGGCTCATATTTAAACTCTTGTACTATGAATCTTATTTCATGTTAATCTTTGCCTCAAATGACAAATGTCACGTCTGACGTATCCATTTGTCACGCCCTCGCGCGGTGTGTTAGAACCATATCAGTCGCATGACATCAGGTTAGAGTTTTGATATACGAAGAACTTCATCTTCTGAATGAATGGATTACGCGCTGAGCGCCCGCAGGACGCCCGGCGAAAACTGGATGTCGATCTGTTCACCCAGCAGCCGATAGGGCTGATCGAGGATTTCGTGGCTGGAGTAAAACAGGGCCTGCTTAAGCCTGAAGCGCTGTCCGGCTGCTTCGATCGGGTAAGAGCGCTGCCAGTCGTCGGTGCCGCGCATGAAGTTGAAGGCTCGCTGCGCCGGCCACGCCGTATCGATCACGAAGTCTGATTCTTGCGGCGCAGGAAAATAGGCGCCGCCCGCCGGCTGTGCGCGCCGGGTGAGCTGGCCCTTCTCCAACCGGCGCAGCACCTCCAGCAGCAGCTCCGCGCCATATTGTGACAGCGTGCGGTCGGCTTCTGCACTGGAGAAGCCATCGGGCAGATCGACTTCCGCCTGCGCGGCAATGTCGCCCGAGTCCCACTGCTCGTCCATGAAATGGACCGTCACGCCGAAGCGGCGATCGCCGTGGCGCAGCATCCAGAACAGCGGATACGGTCCGCGATAGCGCGGCAGCAGCGAGGGATGAACGTTCAAGAAACCCCGACGCGGCACGCCGAGCAGCGCGGACGGGATACGTTTAGGGAAGCAGGCCACGCAGGCGACATCGGCCTGCAGCTGCGCCAATGTGTCCACCGTCTCTGGGGCGGACAAGCGATTGATGTGATAGATGGGAATCTGATGCTGCCACGCGATCGAAACGATCGACGGCGAAGCCGCTGTATCGACGATCGGAATGGGTGTCAGCTGCGGCGGGCTGAGCAGTGTGATCGGGCGGCCGCTGATCGATCGCCCGGAGGAGATCATGACGGCGCAGAGATCGTGGCCGGCCTCAAGCAGCAGCTGCAGCGGCGCTGTGGAAAAGGCGCAGAGTGCGCCGAAGAAAATCACGCGCATGGCTTGACACTCCGTGGAAAGCGACTATAGTCTACCGCAAGTTTGAGAGGAAAGCGAGAGCCCCATGGCCCGTTATCAGAAAATGATGTGGATGGTGCAGTGCGCCAAATTGAACCGCGAACTCCCCGCGCTCGATCGGCCGCCCTTTCCCGGCGAGCTGGGTGAGCGCATTTTCGAGAATATTTCCAAGGATGCGTGGGCGCAGTGGAAGGATCATTCAGTGCTGTTGATCAATCACTACGGTCTGAACCTGGCCGACCCGGAAGCGCAGCAGTTTTTGACGGCGCAGATGGAGGAGTTCTTGTTTGGCAATGGCGGCGCCATGCCGGAAGGCTGGTCGCCGCAGCAGGGCAAAGGCACGCCGCAGAAAAAGTGATTGTCAGGCGGAACGCCTGACAATTTCCTTCCGGCTATTCATCAGCCTCGCGCTCGTCCACTCTTTCGCCAGCTGTTCCAGGTACGCTGCCAGCTCCTCGTCTTCATGGTCTTTGTCCGGTCGATCAGGTGCTTCAAGGTGTCGCCCTGCTTCTGAAAGACCGGCTCCAGTTTCTGCTTCAACTCGGCGGCCGTCAGCCTCTGCCACACCTGCCCCGCTTCCGGCGCGCCAGCCTGCTCAAGGTACTGGATACTCTGGCGATACAGATTGATCGCCTGAGCCAGATCGCCGTTCTGTTCGGCGGACTCGCCTAGCCGGGCCGCCCGCAGGCCGGCCTCGCGCAGATCACCGCCGGGGAAAGGGGTGTCAGTCATGAGTGTGCCTCGGCTGGAAGAGATGGATGTGAATCAATGATATCTGGCCGCAACACGGCCTCGAATCTGTCTCTACCTCAATTGCGTGGCGGTCTAACAGCGTCCAGCGGCTGATCGGGCAAGCCCGCATATTTAATGCGAATTCGGTTGGTCTCGGTCTGCCTGGCTCCCGCGCTCAGCTCCAGCGCCCAGACCGTGACCTTGCCGGCGGCATCGACTTCCGTCTCGATCGCAAACTCAAATTCGCAAGACTCGAACCTCATCAGGGCCGAACCCTGCTCCCTGGCTTTTTGATCGGCCCTGAGCAGCTCTTCCTTCACGGCGTCCAGCATGGTCTCGAGCGGCAGGCGCTGCCTGACGACGGCCCGCCCTTTCCAGGTATTCGCCAGCATGAAGCCGATGACGCCGCTCACCAACACGATGGCCACAACTGCCAACAGAGTTTCAATCGTCATGTGCGTTTCTCCAGGGTGCGCTGCGATGCCTCGCCGGGCCATCCAGACAGCAGTCCCGAACGGTTTGTGATGAATGTCATGGAAAGAGTATAGATCGATCAGGCGGTGGGCGCAAATTCATCGCTCAGTAAATCCAGTGTAAAGCGGTTGTCAAGTGTCTTCTCTGGCAGCTCGCCGTGATTAGTGAGACGGCTGGCATAAAAACCCGCTTCGGCCAGCCCGCCGGGGACGCTGCGTTTGGGCGTCAACTGAATGGGCTATGATAAAGTGCCCGGCTAATCGAGACATCCGACACTTCAAACAGGCCGCATTGCGGCCTACTATGATAAGCAGGTATTACGCCGTTGCCAGTCCCCGCCGCAGTTGGACTGCGGTGGCGGCAGCGCAACTGCCGTCTAACAGCGTTGGTCTTAAAGGACACTGCGCAGCGAGGTGTTCAGATGATGACTGCGGATGACCTGGCCTTCTTAATCATGGGCTTACTGTTCCTGTCACTTATCAGCGCATTAGCTGCCCCCGCTGACGGGAAGCCGCCTGCCAAGCCCAAGAAAACGCCGAGCTGAGAGAATAAGTAAGGGCAGACCGTGTGCCGCGCCGGACTTGCTTGCGGTGATCGCCCTGTCAAGCGGCAGCCTTCAAAGGGATTAATCCTCCGCCAGCACAATGACGTGATCGTGAGGGGCAAACGTCACCGCCCGCGACTTGGGCGGATTGACCACGACGCCGTAGCCGTGCTTTTCGTCGGTCTCCAGCGCGCTCAACCGGTAGCCGATCGCTACCTCGCCGTATCGGCGGGCGGCTTCGACGACCGTGTAGAATGAGACGGCCACCCCCGCCTGGATGTAATCCGTCGCCGGCTTCAAGAAAATCTCCGCGGAGACAGCGTCAAGGGCATCCGCGCGTTGCGCCTCCCGTGTGTCCGAATAGGCCAGGACAGTGTCGGTTTCTTGGTCATGCGTTACCTGGGTGGAATGATCTCCATGCTGTCTCTTTCATTGCAGGCGGTGCGCAACGCGGGCGCGTGCAGATTGAGTGAAAGTTGCCTTGCCCCTTTGACAACATCGCCGCGTTGGTGTATTCTCACGCGGAATTTTACCCGATTTCCCACTGGGAGTGAGAATCCGCCTATTCGCGCGATGATCTTCGACACGCTGGCCCACACGGTGGTAGTCGATCGGCGCGCCAGCTGCTCGGGCTGGCGGAGATCGCCGCCAGATCAAATCGATAGAGAGGAATTCAATGCGCTTACGACGATCTGCGGGTGTGCTGCTCCACCCGACCAGTTTACCCGGCCCTGATGGCATTGGCGATATGGGGCCGCAGGCCTATCGCTGGATCGATTGGCTGGCTGCGACCGGCTGCACGCTGTGGCAGGTGCTGCCTCTGGGGCCGACCGGCTACGGTGATTCGCCTTATCAATGCTTCTCGGCGTTTGCGGGCAATCCGCTGCTGGTCAGCTCGGAACTGCTCTTGCAGGACGGGCTGCTGACGGCAGCCGATCTGGACGATCGACCTGAGTTCCCCGCCGATCACGTCGATTTCGGGCCGGTGATCCCGTGGAAGTTGAAGCTGCTCGATCGGGCGTTTGAGCGTTATCTGGCCGACTCTGCGCCGCTGCGCGCGCAGTTTGAATCTTTTCAGGCGCGGGAGTATTACTGGCTCAGCGACTTCGCGCTGTTCATGTCGATCAAAGAAGCGCAGGGCGGCGGGTCGTGGGAGCATTGGCCTGAGCCGCTGCGCTTGCGCGATCCGCTGGCGCTGGAAGAGGCGCGAAAATCGGAAGCCGTCCAGCGCCACGCGTTCCGACAATTCCTGTTCTTCAAGCAGTGGACCGCGCTGCGCGAGTATGCCCACGCCCGGGGCCTGCGCGTCGTCGGCGATATTCCGATCTTCGTGGCGTTCGACAGCGCCGATGCGTGGTCGCATCCGGAACTGTTCTACCTGGATGAGGAGCGCAAGCCGACGATTGTGGCCGGCGTCCCGCCCGATTACTTCTCGCCCACCGGGCAGCTGTGGGGGAATCCCCTGTATAAGTGGGAGGCGCACGCGCAGTCGGGTTATGCGTGGTGGATCGATCGCATGCGCGCGACGCTGCAGCAGGTGGACATCATCCGGCTCGATCATTTCCGCGGCTTTGCAGGTTACTGGGCCGTGCCCTACGGCAATCCCACCGCCGAGATCGGCGAGTGGCGTCCTGGCCCCGGCCAGCCTCTTCTGGCGGCGCTGCAGCAGGCGCTGGGTGATCTGCCGATCATCGCCGAGGACCTGGGCGTGATCACGCCTGACGTGATCGAGCTGCGCGACAGCTTCGATTTGCCCGGCATGCGCGTTTTCCAGTTTGGCTTTGGCAGTTGGCAGGAGGATCAGTTCTTGCCGCACAACTACGTGCGCAACTGCGTCGCCTACACGGGCACACACGATAACGATACGGTGTTGGGCTGGTATAAAGCGGGTTCCAGGAAAGAACGGGAAACGGTGCGCAGGTATACGAATGCCACGGCGCGCAATCTGCCGTGGGCGATGATCCGATTGATCTGGGCTTCCGTGGCGAATGCCGTCGTGGCGCCGATGCAGGACCTGCTCAGCCTGGGCAGTGAAGCGCGCATGAACTTCCCCGGCAAGCCGGCCGGCAACTGGACGTGGCGCGTGCTGGAAGATCGGCTGACCGATGAGTTGAACGCGAAGCTGCTCGAGTTGAACACGATCTACAATCGCCTGGCCGCAAAGTAAACTAACCTCTTGGACACGGATTCCGTAGAGCGCCCCCCGTGGAATCCGTGTCTTCCTGTTTCTGAACGATGCTGCCTGAGTTCTCACCTGACCTCATTCGCGTATTGCGCGCCGCGCAGCACATTGCCGTGCTGACCGGCGCGGGCGTGTCGGCCGAGAGCGGCATCCCCACGTTCCGCGAGGCGCAGGTCGGCCTGTGGGCGCAGTATCAGCCGGAGGATCTGGCCACGCCCGAAGCCTTTGAGCGCAATCCCAGGGTGGTGTGGGACTGGTACGCGTGGCGCGGCGAGCTCGTGCGCCGCGCTCGGCCGAATCCCGGCCATTACGCGCTGGCGGAAATGCAGCGGCGCGTTTCTCAGTTTACGTTGATCACGCAGAACGTCGATGGGCTGCATCAATTAGCGGGAAGTTTGGATGTCATTGAGCTGCACGGCAACATCCTGCGCGCCAAATGCTCGCGCGAAAATATTGTCGTGGGTCAATGGGCGAGAACTGATGATGTTCCGCCGCGTTGCCCGCGCTGTGACGCTTACCTGAGGCCCGATGTCGTGTGGTTCGGCGAACTGCTGCCGCCGGCGGCATTGGAAGCTGCGGCGCAGGCCGCCAACACCTGCGACGTCTTCTTCTCGATCGGCACGTCGGGCCTCGTCGAACCGGCGGCGTCACTGGCGCGCGCCGCCTGGCGGCGAGGCGCTGTCGTCGTCGAAGTCAATCCGGCGATTACCCCGTTGACCTCGCGCGCCTCGTTTGTGCTGCCGGGCGCTTCGGGCAAGACTCTGCCCGCGTTGATCAAGGCCGTGTGGTAAGACCGGCGGCGAAACCCGCTTCGCTACGAATGAAAGACTCAATGGCAATCGTCACGCCGAATGGGGACGATTGTCATTTGAAACTCCCTGCTGGGCGTACTACCATAGGGGACGAGAAGATGATCAGGAGCGCGCTATGTTCAGCACGGCGAAATCTCCGCTGCAACTTGATCTTGACCGGTATGCCGCACTATCCGAGGGGCAAGTTGTGCCCGAGCCGGCCCGCTGTGTGCAGTGCGGCATTTGCTCCTATAATTGCCCCATCAACATCGACGTGCGCGCCCATGCCTGGCGCGGCTGGCCCGTGCAGGATAGTCACTGCCTGACGTGCGGGCAATGTGTGGCGCGCTGCCCACGCGGTGTGCTGCGCTTTGAGCCTATCGGCACGCTCCGCGTCAACGGCTAGCCTGCAAATTCAGAACACATGACTCACTACGTGATCATTGGTGCAAGCATTGCCGGTCAAGCGGCGGCGGAAGCGATTCGCGAGCGCGATCCCGCGGCGGCGATCACGCTCGTGTCGGAGGAATCTCACGGTTTCTATTCGCGCCCCGGCCTGGCCTATCTGCTGCGCGGCGACATCCCCGACAAACAGCTCATCGCACGCACTGCCGACGACTGGCGCAAGTTGAATGCGCACTTGCTGGTTGCCCGCGCCGATCAGGTGCAAACGGATCGGCATCAGGTGAGTCTGGCAAACGGCAAAATTCTTCGCTATGATCGGCTGCTGCTGGCGACGGGGTCAACTGCCGTGCCGGCCGATTTCCCCGGCCATGACCTCGCGGGCGTGGTTAAGCTGGACAATCTCGACGACGCGCGCCGCATTGTGAAGCTGGCAGGGCGCAAGAAGACGGCCGTAGTCATTGGCGGCGGCATCACGGCCCTGGAATTGGTCGAGGGTCTGCGGTCGCGCGGTGTGAAGGCGCATTACCTGTTGCGCGGTGAGCGGTACTGGGCTAACGTGCTGGACGAAATCGAATCGCAGCTGGTTGCGGATCGGCTCCGCGGTGAGGGGGTGATCCTTCACACGCACACGCAGATCAAGCAGGCCGTGGGCAAGCGCGGCCAGCTGGCCGGCGTGGAGACAGAAACGGGCGAGAAGATCGACTGCCATATTCTCGCTGTGGCCATCGGCGTGCGGCCCCGGCTCGAACTGGCCAGGTCGGCCGGCCTCCAGATCGAGCGCGGCATCGTGGTCGACGAGTATTTGCGGACGAGCGCGCCGGATGTGTACGCCGCCGGCGATGTGGCGCAGGTGACCGACCCGCGCAGCGGGCGATCGACGCTGGATGTGCTGTGGTCGACGGCGCTGGCGCAGGGGCGCGCGGCCGGACAAAACATGGCGGGCGCGCAAGTGCCCTATGTGAAAGCGGTGCCGATGAATGTCACGCAGCTGGCGGGGCTGGTCACCACGATCATCGGCGCAGTGGGCAGCGGGCGCGACGCCGACCTGGTGACGATTTCGCGTGGCGATAGCGAAGCCTGGCGGCTGCTGCCGCAGGCGTGGGTCGTGAGCGATCAGCACGAGGTCAACCGCGTCCGGCTGCTGCTGGACGAGCGCCGGATCGTCGGAGCCGTCGTCATGGGCGATCAAGCGTGGGCGCGGCCGCTGCACCAGCTCATCGCCGCGCAGGCCGACATCACCCCCATCCGGGCTGCGCTGTTGTCTGAGCCCGCCGCGGCTCTCGCTCACCTCAAGCAGTTTTATCAAGATTGGGCTGCAGCCAGACCGGAGCAAACACAACGTGCGCAAACGGACGTATGAGCTGTGGTATGCCCTTGCGGCGGTGATCGGCATTACGCTCGCCTACGGGCTGGTCGCCGCTCAGGGAATTCCGAAATCCAGCAGCCTGTTCGGCCATGGCATTGGCATTATCGGCTTTCTATTCATGCTCAGCACCGAGACGCTGTATTCACTGCGCAAGCGGGCACGGGGCAAGGTCCGTGGACGGATGAGCACGTGGCTGCAGATCCACATCTTCACCGGCCTGGTCGGCTCGTATATGGTGCTGCTGCACTCGGCGTGGAAATTCAACGGGCTGGCCGGCGCGCTGATGTTGATGACGGTCATCATCGTCGCCAGCGGCGCTATCGGCCGGTACATCTACACGGCTGTGCCGCGCACGGTGGATGGGGCGGAAGTGACGCTGCGCGATTTGGAGGAGCAGATTGCGCTGGCCGACGTCCAGCTGCAGGCCCTGGGCGTCACTCGATCGGCGCCGGTGGCGAGGCTGGCGAGTGCCTCCGCATCGGGCAGCGGCCCATCGCTGGTGTTTGGCCGCGCCGTAGAGCAGTGGCAATACGATCGCGAGGTGCGGCGGGTGCTGAAAGACCAGGGCGAGCAGCGGGCGCAGGCGCAGCAGCTGCGGCGGCTGCTGGACGAACGGTTCCGGCTGCAGCGGCAGATCCGGTCGCTGGCGGCAGCGCGGCGGCTGCTGGCCGTGTGGCACACGGTACACATTCCCATCGGTGTGGCGCTGTTCACGCTGGCCTTCGTTCACATCGCGGCGGCGCTGTATTTTGCGACCTTGATCAAATAGAGCGGTCTCCAGAAAAGACTTCACGATGCGCCGTTTAGGTTGTCTCACTCCACTCGGACTTCTCGCCGCGCTGATCACGTTGGCTATCGTCGGCGGCGTGGCGTTGACGAGTGAGGCCGCGATGTTCAGCCCCGGCGCGCTGAGCGCGCACGCCGAAGATGGCCAGGCACTGGGCGGCGTGAAGTCGCACGCGGAGCTGGCGGGGGACTGCACAGCCTGCCACGTCGACCCCTGGAGCAGCGCGGTGATGGCGTCGCGCTGCCTGTCCTGCCACACCGACGTGCGCGCCCAACTCAACGATCCCAACTCGCTGCACAGTGTTCTGCCCGATGTGAAAGTGTGCCGCGCCTGCCACCCCGAGCACAACGGCGCAAACGCTGCGTTGACGCGCGTGGCGCTGAAGGACTTCCCGCACGATCGCTTGAAATTCAAGCTGACTGCTCATCAGACCATGTCGAATGGCCAGCCGTTTGCATGCGCCGACTGCCACGGCGACAATGTGGCCGAGTTTGATCAGGCGAGGTGCGAAACATGCCATCGCGGGTATCAGGCGGATTTCGTGGCGCAGCATGTGGCCGACTTTGGCAGCGATTGTCTGGCGTGCCATGACGGGGCCGATCGGTTTTCCGGTTTCGAGCACAATCGCTTGAAGTTTGCGCTGAGCGGCGAGCACAGTCAGATCGCCTGCGGCCAATGCCACGCGCAGGTGCGGGCGGCAGCAGACTTCACGAGCGCATCGCCCAATTGCGTCGATTGCCACCGGAAAGACGACGCCCACAACGGCGCCTTCGGCGCCGATTGCGCGAAGTGCCACACCTCGGACGGTTGGGAGGGCGCAAAGTTCGATCACAACCTCGCGGCGTTCAAACTCGTGGGCCAACACCAGACGGTCGAGTGCGCCCAGTGCCACGTCAACAACGTGTTCAAGGGCACGCCGCAGACTTGTGCTGCCTGCCATCTGAAAGACGATCACCATCAGGGCGCGTTCGGGACGGACTGCGCGCAGTGCCACAATCCGTCCGACTGGAAGGACGCGACGTTCGATCACAATCTGGCGGCGTTCAAACTCGTGGGCCAACATCAGACGGTCGAGTGCGCCCAGTGCCACGTCGACAACGTGTTCAAGGGCACGCCGCAGACTTGTGCTGCCTGCCATCAGAAGGACGATCACCATCAGGGCGCGTTCGGGACGGACTGCGCGCAGTGCCACAATCCGTCGGACTGGAAGGACGCGACGTTCGATCACAACCTGGCGGCGTTCAAACTCGTGGGCCAACACCAGACGGTCGCGTGCGCAGAGTGCCACGTCAACGGCGTGTTCAAGGGCACGCCGCAGACTTGCGCTGCCTGCCATCTGAAGGACGATCACCATCAGGGCGCGTTCGGGACGGACTGCGCGCAGTGCCACAATCCGTCGGACTGGAAGGACGCGACGTTCGATCACAACCTCGCGGCATTCAAGTTGACGGGCGCGCACGCCAATGTGCCCTGCGCGCAGTGCCACGTCAACGGCGTCTTCAAAGGCACGCCGCAGACGTGCGTCAGTTGTCATGCGGAACCGCAGCAGCACCTGGGGGCCTTCGGCACCGATTGCGCGCAGTGCCACACCACGCAGACCTGGCAGGGCGCAACGTTCGATCATGTTTTCCCGCTGGATCACGGCGAAGGCGGCAGCATTGCGTGCCAGACGTGCCACACGACGTCGAACTTCAAGGAATATACCTGCTACGGCTGCCACGAGCATGATCCGGCGCGCGTTCAAGCGCAGCACCTGGAGGAAGGCATCGGCGATTTCCAGGACTGCGTGCGCTGCCACGCTCGCGGACAGAAAGAGGAAGGGGAGGACTAGGCCAGGTGCTGGGGTGAGGGGGCGTCCGCGCTGATCGAGGCCGTGCACGGTAACCCTTGCTCGAAACCTGGCGCGGCTGCGCCTCGTGGTTTAATTCCGCCCTGTGATGACACGCTCGCGCTGGCTCGAACCCCTGGCAGTGGCGCTGATTTTACTCCTCGCCGCCTGGCTCCGTCTGGCAAATGTTGACGTCAATCCCGCCTGGTACACCGACGAAGGCACCCACCTCGATATTGCGCGGCATCTGCTGCAAGGGCAGGTGCAATACCTCGCGATCAATCAATCGTGGCTGTTGTTCTCGCGCCTGCCGTTATTCGAAATACTATTGAGCGGGGTTGCGCTCGCCGGCGGAGTGAGCATGCTCACGCTGCGCACGGTGACAGCCTGCCTGGGCGTGATTACCGTCGCCGTGCTGTATGCTACTGCCCGGCGTGCGGCATGTGATGCGCGACTGGCGCTGCTGGCGGCCCTGCTTCTGGCGATCTATCCTCCGGCTGTGCTGTACAGCCGTTTTGGGTTCAGTTACAACTTGCTGACGCCGCTGGTGTTGATCGCTTGCCTGGGATTGGTGGAATTCAGCGCCCGGCGATCGAAGCGCTGGCTGGTGATGGCGGCGCTCTCGATCGGCCTGGGCGCGCTGTCCGATCTGTGGATGCTGGTCATGCTGGCGCCGTTCGCGCTGATCGTGCTGATCCGCAGCTGGCGTGATGTGCTGTGGAGTCTGCCACTGGCGCTGCTGCCCTTTGGAATCTATGCCGCACTCATGCAGTTGACGGCGCCGCAGGCCTTCGTGTTCGATCTGCGCTTTGTGTTGTCGCGGGTAAACCAACTCCGCTTCGATCGGCAGGCGGCGACGTTGTGGCAAAACGTCACCACGCTGGCGGCGCGGGACGCGTGGCTGATCGCCGGCGCGATCGGGCTGGGGCTGTTGAGGCCGCCGCGCCTGCGTTGGATCGCGTTGGCATTCTTCATCATCCCGATCGTGCTGTTGGGGCGCACGACGGCCCTGTTCAGTTTGAGTTTCTACTATCTCATTCCGCTGCTGCCGTTGGCGGCCCTGGGCGTGGCGAGCCTCATTGGGTATGGCGTGGCCTGGATAGCGAGTCGGTTCGGGCAGCGCTTGTCCGCGGCACTGGGTGTGTTGATCGTGGGGGCGTTGTTGTTATCGACCAGTCAACTCGTCGAGCAGGTGCAGGCTGGATTCCACACAGACATTGACGCGTTCCTGCTCGATCCGATCGCGGCGCGCGACGTCGCGGAGTTCGTGAATCAACGCGTAACATCAACCGATCTGGTCATTGCCTCGCCGACCCTGGCGTGGATGCTGCACGCGAACGTGGCCGACATGCAGATGCCGATCGCCTCCCGGGGACAAGCGACGCCGCATCTGCCGGGCAACATACCTGCCGGGCGCTGGGCGTTTGATCCGAGCCTTGAGCAGGCGCGCTATGTGATTGTGGACAAGCTTGTGGCGCAACTGGGCAAAGCCCAATGTGCCCGGCGTGACGGCCATGCTGCAGGAGGTTATAATGTGGCCCAGCGTGTGGCAATCGGACACGATGGTCGTGTATCAAAACCCGACGGAGTGAGGCGGCTGGCCGATTTTGGTTTAAACCTGCTTGTGGTCTGACAGAATACGCGGTCTGGAGACAAACATGTCAATTCAACGCACGCCTGTGGTTAGCCGTATCCGACGGCACGAGGATTGGATTATTGTGGCCTTAGGACTGGTCCTGGCATTCCTCCTGCGTTTGACGGTGTTCGACGCCGAGAGTCTTGATCTGACTACTTATGTCTTTCCGTGGTATCGCCATATTCGCCAGTCCGGCGGTTTCCTGGCGCTTAAAGAGAGTCTAGGCGATTACACGCCGTTCTACTTGTACATGCTCGCTTTTGCCACGTATTTCCGCACTTGGATTCCGCGCATTTACGGCGTCAAACTGATCTCGATCACGTTTGACTTAGTCTGTGGGCTGTTTGCGTACAAGATCGTGCGGTTACGGTACCCCACGGGCAGCGCGCCGCTATTTGCCCTGCTGGCGCTGCTCTTTGCGCCAACCGTGGTTTTGAATAGCGCCTACTGGGGACAAGTCGATGCCGTGTACACGGCCGGGCTGCTGGCCTGCCTGTACTTTTTGCTGAAGAAGCGTGAGTCACTGGCGTTTGTTGCGTTTGGGTTGGCGCTGGCCTTCAAGTTGCAGGCGATCTTTTTTGCGCCCGTGCTCGTTATCTTGTGGCTGAAACGGCAAGTAACCTGGAAGAGTTTCTTGCTAGTCCCGCTGGTCTACTTGATCACGATCGTCCCGGCCTGGCTCATTGGCCGCCCACTGCCCGATCTATTGACCATCTACTTCAAGACAGACTGAAGGCTATCCGGAGCTGACCGTGAGCGCGCCGAATTTCTATCAATGGTTCCCAGCCGATGAAGCGTTGCTTAGCCTGTTGACGCCGGCGGCCTTAATGTTCGCTGTGGCGGCTGTCTTCCTGTTGATCGTGGTTACCTACAAAATCCGTGTACCAATTACGGGCGGCTCGTTGATCGAGTTAGGGTTGGTTTCGGCGCTGCTCTTGCCTTACTTCTTGCCGCGCATGCATGAACGGTACTTTTTTGTTGCCGATGTCCTGTCGATTGTGTTTGCGTTCTACTATCCGCGCTTTTTCTTTGTGCCGATCGGGATCGGCCTCATCTCGTTTTTCGCGTATGTGCCCTTTCTCTTTGAATTTGCCATCATTCCTCTGCCGACGTTGGCTCTGGCCGAACTTGCGATGCTGGTGGTGGTCACGGCTCACTTTGTATGGTCACTGCTGCAACAACAGCAGGCATTGCAGCCCGCCGCGGCTCCGCAGTCCTAAACGGGCCTGAATGAAAAGGTGACGACACTAACGGTATGCCAATTCGAGGCGAACGATGCGCTTGTATTTCGTGCGTCATGGGCAGAGCGAAGCGAATGTTCAGATGGTGATCTCCAATCGGGACTTGCCGCATCCGCTCACCGAGCTGGGCCGCCAGCAAGCAGCAGCCTTAGCGCGCTTGCTGGCGGAGGTGCCACTGGCGGCCATCTACTCCAGCCCGATCGTGCGCGCGGCGCAAACCGCGCAGATCGTGGCTGCCCTCAAGGGCCAGCCGATTGAGATCGCCGCTGCGCTGCGCGAGCCAGATTGCGGGATCCTGGAGGGCCGCGCCGACGAAGACGCGTGGGCCGAGCACGATCGCGTGATGCGCGACTGGGCGGTGCAGCGCAAGTTCGACAGCCGCATTGAGGGCGGCGAGAGTTTTCACGACCTGCACGCCCGCTTCGTGCCCTTTATCAGTCGGCTAGTGGCCGTGCACGACAAGACCGATCACAACATCCTCTTGATCACGCACGGCAGCCTGCTGTATCTGATGCTCCCTCTCGTGCTGGCCAACATCGATCCTATGTCTGTGCGCGAATACCCGATGCCCAACACAGCTGTCATCGTGGCCGAGAGTCAAGCGAACAATCTGGTCTGCCTCGAATGGTGCGGTGAAAAGCTGGCCGATTGAACCTCCTCTTCCGCCAATTCCTCAACAAAAACGTCCCGCTGTGTTGAGCAGCGGGACGTTCTTTCGTGTCGATCTGTGTGGCGTTGTGGGTCAATCGACGAGGCGGGTAGCCTGCTCGACGAGTCCGACGAACTCATTCACGTCGTTATCGAAGGGCAGTTGGTTGCGGACGTTGTACATGACGTTCAGCACGTCGCGCATCTTGGCGCCCTGGGCCCACTCGTTGCCGCGCACGCGAAGCGTCTCGGCGAACTGGGCGACGGCGGCGGTCAGCTGGAAGCGGGGCGAGGTGCGGTTGAAATCGCCCTGGAACTCGCTGGCCTTGAGCGCCTTGCTGAGTTCGCTGACGGCGTGGGTCTCCGGGTCCTCGTAGCGGAGGCGGGCGATGAGCGCATCGGCGTTGGCTTCGGGATTGAGTTCGACCTCGTACAGGGCGGTGACATTGTGGCCGGCGCCGACCTCGCCGGCATCGACGGCGTTGTTGCGGAAGTCCTGGTCGGCGACGGCGCGGTTCTCGTAGCCGATCAAGCGGTAGCGGCGGACGACGTTGGGATTGAAGTCCACCTGGACCTTGGCGTCCTTGGCGATGGTCTGCAGCGTGCCGGTCAGGTCCTGGGCGAAGATGCGCTCGGCGGCCTCGGAACTATCGAGAAAGGAGTAGGTGCCGTTGCCCTTGTCGGCCAACTGCTCCAGCAGTTGGTCGTTGTAGTTACCTTGGCCGACACCCACCGTCGAGAGGAAGATGTTGCGGCCGTAGTAGTCCTGGGCATATTGCGCCAGGATGTTGGGATCGGTGTTGCCGACATTGGCGACGCCGTCGGAGGCCAACACCACCCGATTGATGACGCCATCCCGATAATTCCGGTGAGCCAACTCGTAGCCCAGGCGCAGGCCGGCTTCGGTGTTGGTGGAATTCATCGGATACAGGCTGTTGATGGCGTCCATAATCCGCCAGCGGTTCTCGACGGAAGTAGGTTCGAGCACGACCCAGGCGTCGTTGCTGAAGGCCACGATCGCGACACGATCATTCGGGCCGAGTTGATCGACCAGCTTGGTGAGGCCGGTCTTCACCATGTCGATCTTGTTGTCTTCCTGCATCGAGCCGGAGACGTCCATGACGAAAGTCAACGACGCATCCTTGCGCTGATAATCTGGAATGTGCTTGCCCTGCAGGCCGACGCGGAGCAGATAGGTGCCTTCGGGGCTGAAGGGTGAGCGGGCGGCTTCCAGGTTGATGCTGAAGGCGCCTTCGCTGGGGTCGGGGTATTCCTGTTGGAAGTAGTTGACGCACTCTTCGACGCGGACCAAATCGGCGGGCGGCAGTTGGCCGTTACGCAGATAGTCGCGCAACTTGGTGTAGGAGGCGGTATCGACGTCCATGGCGAAGGTGGAGAGGTTGTCTTCGCGCGCGTCGACGAAGGGCTTGTTGGAGTAGGGATAGGCCTCACGCGCCGGATAAGTGGGCCACGGGATGGGCGTGGTCGGGCAGCAGGCTTTCTGCGAGGCGGAGGCGGCCGGGCTGGTTGCCAGCACCATGGCGTCGGGTTGTCCGACAGCGCCAGCAGGTGCGGATGGCTGCGCCGGGGCCTGTCCGCCGCCGGGCTGGCAGGCTCGCTCGGGCCTGGGCGGGCGCCTGAGTCGGCGCAGGCATGGCGGGCTGCTGTTGAGCGGGCGGCTGTGCGGGTGGGTTGACCTGGCGTTGAGCAGCACCCGGCATTGGCTTGAGCCGGCCTTGAGCAGGCGCGTGGCTGTGCGGCCGGCGCGGCGGTTGGTGCATGCCGCCCCACAGCCAGACAGCACCAGGGCAAATACGACCAAACTGACGATGACGGCATAGGTCTTGGCGAGCGAGCAATGTGACATTCCGGGTTCCTCCTGAAACTGGTGAGACTGAGATTGCAACGGATCGGCTTCATCTGCTTTTAAGACGTTCCAGCGCTGGAATTGTTCCCCCGTTGGCTTAAGGGCGATCTGAAACGAAACAGCCTCCCAATTCCGAGGAATCAGAAGGCTGCCGGGAATGAACTTCGTGCCGACGGGAGCAGTGCGAAGCCTCCCGTGGGACTGCACCCGTCACAGGCGTCTGTTCGTGAAGCGGGGTAGGTCAATCGACGAGGCGGGTAGCCTGTTCGACGAGTCCGACGAACTCATTCACGTCGTTATCGAAGGGCAGTTGGTTGCGGACGTTGTACATGACGTTGAGCACGTCGCGCATCTTGGCGCCCTGGGCCCACTCGTTGCCGCGCACGCGAAGCGTCTCGGCGAACTGGGCGACGGCGGCGGTCGAGCTGGAAGCGGGGCGAGGTGCGGTTGAAATCGCCCTGGAACTCGCTGGCCTTGAGCGCCTTGCTGAGTTCGCTGACGGCGTGGGTCTCCGGGTCCTCGTAGCGGAGGCGGGCGATGAGCGCATCGGCGTTGGCTTCGGGATTGAGTTCGACCTCGTACAGGGCGGTGACATTGTGGCCGGCGCCGACCTCGCCGGCATCGACGGCGTTGTTGCGGAAGTCCTGGTCGGCGACGGCGCGGTTCTCGTAGCCGATCAAGCGGTAGCGGCGGACGACGTTGGGATTGAAGTCCACCTGGACCTTGGCGTCCTTGGCGATGGTCTGCAGCGTGCCGGTCAGGTCCTGGGCGAAGATGCGCTCGGCGGCCTCGGAACTATCGAGAAAGGAGTAGGCGCCGTTGCCCTTATCGGCGAATTGCTCCAGCAGTTGGTCGTTGTAGTTACCTTGGCCGACACCCACCGTCGAGAGGAAGATGTTGCGGCCGTAGTAGTCCTGGGCATATTGCGCCAGGATGTTGGGATCGGTGTTGCCGACATTGGCGACGCCGTCGGAGGCCAACACCACCCGATTGATGACGCCATCCCGATAATTCCGGTGAGCCAACTCGTAGCCCAGGCGCAGGCCGGCTTCGGTGTTGGTGGAATTCATCGGATACAGACTGTTGATGGCGTCCATAATCCGCCAGCGGTTCTCGACGGAAGTAGGTTCGAGCACGACCCAGGCGTCGTTGCTGAAGGCCACGATCGCGACACGATCATTCGGGCCGAGTTGATCGACCAGCTTGGTGAGGCCGGTCTTCACCATGTCGATCTTGTTGTCTTCCTGCATCGAGCCGGAGACGTCCATGACGAAAGTCAACGACGCATCCTTGCGCTGATAATCTGGAATGTGCTTGCCCTGCAGGCCGACGCGGAGCAGATAGGTGCCTTCGGGGCTGAAGGGTGAGCGGGCGGCTTCCAGGTTGATGCTGAAGGCGCCTTCGCTGGGGTCGGGGTATTCCTGTTGGAAGTAGTTGACGCACTCTTCGACGCGGACCAAATCGGCGGGCGGCAGTTGGCCGTTACGCAGATAGTCGCGCAACTTGGTGTAGGAGGCGGTATCGACGTCCATGGCGAAGGTGGAGAGGTTGTCTTCGCGCGCGTCGACAAAGGGCTTGTTGGAGTAGGGATAGGCCTCACGCGCCGGATAAGTGGGCCACGGGATGGGCGGCGGAGCGGATTGCCGGCCAGCGTATGCGTTCGGCTGGGCGGGAACCGGCAGGGCTTCGGCGGGTTTGGGAGCAGATGGTGGGGCAGCTGCTGGCCGCTGTGCCTGCGCCTGTCCGCCGCCGGGCATGGCAGGCCTCTGGGCAGGCGCCTGAGTCGCCGGAGCGGCGGCGGGCGCGCACGCCGTCAACAACAGACCAAGCACAATTGCGATAGCGAAAATAGGGTAAGACAAACGGGTAAACATGATTCTTCCTCCTGAAGATAATCAATTTGACTGACAGCGATTGGTCGTTGCGGAAGTGACGAGACCTCGTCGCCAATCTTCTACTTCTTAGACGTCAGTACCCCGTATTTGTTCCCGCATCACCTCTCCATCTGAAAGAGTGTGACCAAACAAAAAGACCCCGCGATTTCTCGCGAGGTCTGTGGCTGGGGGCGAGGGATTCGAACCCCCCCATACGGATCCAGAGTCCGCTGTCCTGCCGGCTAGACGAGCCCCCAATGATGCGGGTAAGATTTTAACACGCCGCGCCCGGTTCGTCAAACGATTCCGGCCGAGAACTTTGGATGGCGGCCTTATCCGGCGTACTGCTGCAAGATCGCATCCACCGATCCGCCATAGCCTTCGCCGAAGAGATTCAAGTGATTGAGCAGGTGATAGAGGTTGTACAGATCGCGCCGATCGGCATAGCCGCCGTCCAACGGCCACGTTTCGTGATAGGCGGCGTAGAACCGCGCGCCAAAGCCGCCAAAGAGTTCGGTGAACGCGATCTCGGCTTCGCGGTTGCCGTAATACACGGCGGGATCGATCAACACGGGGTTCCCCTGCGCATCGATCAGGTAGTTGCCGCCCCACAGATCGCCGTGCAGCAGCGCCGGCGCCGCTTGCGAATCGTCGATCCATCGATCGAGGTGCTCCATCACCCGCTCGAGCCGCCGCGCCCGATCGGGCCTGAGATGGCCGTTGCGCTGCGCCAGATCACGCTGCGCGCCCAGCCGCTGATCGCGGTAGAACTCGATCCAGGATCGAGCGGGAGCATTGTGCTGCGGAGTCGAGCCGATGTAGTTGTCGTGATCGAGGCCGTAGCTCTGCGCCGTCGATCGATGCTGTTGGGCGAGGCCGCGCCCCAGCGCTTCGGCGGCCGCGGCCTTGTTCGAGCCCAGATCGATCCATTCCAGCACTAGCGCGGCGGGCTGCTCGAGCACGGCGATCACGCGTGGCACGCGGAGCGCGGCGGCGGCCGCCAGCAGATTCAACCCGCGTGCTTCCGCCTCGAACATGCGCGGGCGCGGGTGAAAGTTCCACTTTACAAAGTAACGCGCGTCCGGAGTTTCGACGCGCGCTGCTTCGTTGATGTCCCCGCCGCCGACCGGCGTGATCGAACGGATGGCGCCGAGGCGCGTTTCAAGCGCGGATCGCAAATCGCCTGGAATCATGTGCGTGCGTCAAAAACCGTGCTGCTCGCGGATCTGTTCCAGCAATCCTGCCGCGCCCTTGCTCACCAGTTGATAGACCAACTCAAAGCGGCCATCGTAGTAGGGATCGGGGACGTCGCGCGCTTCCACCTCCGGCGCGTAGTCGAGCAGGCGCGAGACTTTCCGGCGATCGATCCGCCACGAGCGCAGATCGGCCAGGTTGTCGTTGTCCATCGCCACCACGTAATCGGCGCGATCGAGCATCGCCTGTGAAACGGCTTTGGCGACCAGGCCGTCGGGCCCGATGCCGTGGCGCTGGAGGGCTTCACGGGTGCCGGGGTGCGGCGGCTCGCCCGCGTGCCAGTCGCCCATGCCGGCGGAGGCGATCTCAAAGCGGCCGGCCAGTCCCTCTTTCATGACGAGATCACGAAACACGGCTTCGGCCATGGGCGAGCGGCAGATGTTGCCCAGGCACACGAACAGGACGTTGACTTTGTTTTGTCCGATGGGAGTCGACACGATTTTGTTTCCTGATTCAAGGTATGTGCGGCGTCAATTGTGGGCGCGGATGGAGAGTTTGTCAAGGTGCGCGTCCCGTGCTACCATCCAACAGGCATGCCGACGCTCTCGATCAATTCTGCTCAGATTCGCTATCAGGAAATTGGCAGCGGTTATCCGCTGCTGATGCTGCATGGCCTCGGCTCCAGCGGCGATGATTGGTGGTTCCAGACGCCGGCTTTCGCGCCGTATTTTCGGGTTATTCTGCCCAACTTGCGCGGGCACAAACACAGCAGTGCTCTGCGCGGGCCGATCTCGATCGACACGCTGGCAGCTGATATCGCCCAGCTGCTGGATGCTTTGGAGATCGCGCAGGCGCACGTGCTGGGTCTGTCGCTGGGCGGCAGCGTGGCACAACTATTGGCGATCCATTTTCCCGCTAAAGTGAACAAGTTAATCCTGGTAAGCACCTTCGCGCACCTGTGGCCCACCTCGCCGCATGAGGCTTACACGCTGGCGCGGCGCGCGGTGGTCTCCAAGTATCTGCCGCCGGAGACGACGGCGAGAGTAGTCGCGCGCGACCTGTTCCCAAAGCCTGATCAGGCAGCGCTACGTGACGAGGTGGTGAGCCGCGTCGGCGCGAACGATGCCGCATCGTATCGTTACCTGGTCGACGCGATCCGCCGCTTTGATTCGCGCGCGCAGCTCGATCGGATCGCGGCGTCGACGCTGCTCATCACCGGCGATCGCGATGCCGTGGTGCCGCGCGGCTGCCAGCAGCAGCTGGCGCGCGGTATACGCAAAGTGCAGTGGCATATCGTGCGTGACTCCGGCCATGCCACGCCGGTCGATCAGCCGGAGGAGTTCAACCGGGTGGTACTGAAGTTCCTGAAGGATGAACGATGAAGGGTGAAGGCGACAGGATGAATTTGGACATTGCGGTTTCTTCGTGGTCGTTTCATGACGAGTTGTACACAGGCACACTGCGCCTGCACGACGTGCCATATCGTGTGCACGATCTGGGCTATGGCGCGGTGGAACTGCAGGATATGTTTCTGTATCCGCGACCGCCCAATCCCGTGGCGCGGCTGTTCGGAAAGAAAGCGCCGCCGTTCAACCCGTATCAATACGATCGCCGCACGCTGCTGAAGGTCAGGCTCAATCGCCTGCGCAGCGGCGCGCGGCTGGTGTGCTGGGCGATCGATTCGGATTTGACGGCGAGCGCGGGGCCGGATCGGCAGAAACAGAAGGCCTATCTGGCGGCGGCGATCGAAACGGCGGACTTCCTCAACGCGCCGCTGATCCGGCTGACGCTGGGAGGCGAGGCGCACGATCAGGCGGCGTACGAGCGCGCGGTGGAGTTGATGAGCAGCGTGCTGCCCGTCGCCATGGCGCGCCAGGTCAAATTCGCGGTCGAGAATCACGGCGGCCTCAGCAGCGATCCGATCTTGTTGGCGGAGTTCGTGCAGCACTTTCACTCGCCGCATCTGGGCGTTTGTCTGGACTTTGGCAACTTCGAGGGAGACCCTAAGGATTTGAATAGATCTTTAGGGTCTTTGGCCCCGCACGCTATCCACGTGCACGCCAAATCACGCGCGTTCGACGCGCAGGGCGAGGAGACGCAGATCGACTATCGGATGTGCCTGGACGCGCTGAAGGCGGCGGGCTATGCTGGCGCAATCGGCATCGAGTACGAAGGTGATGGTGATCCAGCACTCGGAATCAAACGGACGCGGGAGTTGATTGAGAAGTATGCGTGAGAGCGGTCTTTCGCTGAGCGCTGATCTTGCCTGCCGCCTTTTTCGCGTATACAGTGAGACTACGCACACAGCGAACTTGAGCCTTGAACAGCAGCAGTCTATGCGATCGAGCGCGGATCGAAATTGGCGGAGGTCGTGATCAGGTCTTGAAGATCATCCCACGGCGCTTGATCAAAAGAAGTGATCCTCACGTACCGCTTGTACAGTCGATCTCCCTCGAGCAAACCTTTGAGGTCAGGCAAAAACGCCCCGTGGATGAAAGCCAGCCGGATGTGATCGCGCTGCAGGCCGATCTGGCAGATGCCCGCGCTGACCGGCCCGCCGCGCTCGGCGTGATAGTAGGTGAAGCCCTTGCGGTGAATCGTCTCGGTGGCCGTCGGCGCGACGGCGGCGACGATGTCCCGCAACTCGAAGACGATGTCGCGCAATTCGGGCGGCAGGTGCGCCAGATAGATTTCGATGTCGCGGGCGGGTTGCATGGAGTGATAATTCCAGTTAAGCGTCAGACGCGTTTAGACCGGACCTACCGCGACCGCACTCATACCTCAATCGTGATGTGCGCCTCGCCCTTGTCCATCACCGTGAAGGCGATGCGCTGCCTGTCCAGCAAGACTTCGTACTCCCCCAAAAAGCCCGTGAACGAAATCTGACCGTTGGCATCAGTCGCCATTTTCGTGGGGGCAAGCCACCATTCGCCTTTGATGAGTTTCTGCAATGCTTCGTAAGCGGGCTTGGGCGTGTGATCTTGTCGCAGCAGACCGGCGGGTGCATTGAGCCAGCCGCCGTCGGACAAGTCCCACCACGTGATCCCTTCCACCAGCGGGTGAGCCATGAGGGTCTTGTAGTGCCAGACCACTTCCTGAGCCTGGCGCTCTTCACCTTCCGGCGTGCTCGGCCAGTCGCTCACTTGATAATCGTTGAGATCGACGATCTCCGGCGGCAGCAGGTGACCCGAAACGAGCGTGTTCTCAGTGAAATGGATCGGCTTCTTGAAGCGCGCGAACTGGTCGAGGACCAGCTGCGTCCGTTCGACGCCCCAATAACCCTGATGCATGTGCGATTGAATGCCGATCACATCGATCGGGATGCCGGCTTCCAGACAGCCTTCGACGAGGATGTCGTACGCCGGTGAGACGTCGAAGTCGTTCAGGAGCAAGATCGCTGCGGGATTGGTGGCGCGCGCGGTCTCGAACACAGTGCGGATCAACTCGATGCGGCCCAACTCTTTGCAGATGCGCGTGATGCCATTGTCATACCGATCGAAGATGGGCATGATGACGGCTTCGTTGACCACGTCCCACATGTCGATGATTCCGGCGAAGTCGGCTACGTCGCGTTGAATGCGCGCGATCTGGGCTTGCAGAATTTCGCGGTGGGTGAGGGATAGCAGCCAATCGGCGGTGAGCGTATGCCAACACAGCGGATGGCCTTTCGTGGCGCAGCCCTGTGCTTGGTACCAGCGCGCCGCATTGAGGATGCGTCGCGTGTCCGGCTGGCCGCGCTGCGGCTCGAAGCGTCCCCAGTAGAAAGGCAGCGTGGCCTGATTGAAGAGCTGCAGAAAATAATGGTTGCGCCGCTCGGCCAGTTCTTTCTCGCGGCCGGACAGCTCGCCATTAGCCAGCGCGATAGTGCTCTCGCCCCAGTTGCTGCCGAAGAGAACGCGCTGCTTCACTTGCTGTACCACCACGTCCTGCCCGGCGAGCGGCGATCCGCTGTGGGTCAGCGTCACGGTGGCCTGAGCGGTGCGATGTTCACGAATGGCGCGATCGAGGTTGTAAGTGGTCACAGTAGAAATCTCTCTGTCACGAATGATGTTCAGTTGTTGTCGTCTCGCACGCTTCATCTTCGCAGCCGCATTCCAGACCGGCGGCTTTTTCAAACGACTCTTTCCCCTCGCGGACGGAGAAATAGATCAAGCCCAGCGCGCCGAGGCTGTCCACGAAGCCGATGCCGGTCAGTTGATAGACGAGACTGGCGGCGAGCAGCACGAGGGACATGTAGATGCACACCAGCGTGCAGTTGGCATCGGCCAGAATGGGCGACGAGTCGAGCGCGCGTCCGACCTTGCGCTTGCCCGACACCAGCGCCCACATGATGGCGATGGACACGAGCGCGATGATCAGGCCGGGCAGGGTGGTAGTGGGTTTGTGTCCCATGATCAGGTTGTAGGCGGCGGTGATCGCCAGCCCGGCGGCGAGCAGGTAGAAGGCCGTGCCGGTAATTCGCAGCGCGGTCCGCTCAAACTGCGAGCGCGGCGTATCAGGATTCTGGCGGATGCGCAGCACCATCGCGAGGATGCCGAGGCCCGACATGACCTCGATAAAGGAGTCTACGCCAAAGCCAAAGAGAGTCAGCGCTTCATCCTGCACACCGAAGGCGATGGACACCAGTCCCTCGATCAGGTTGTAGAAGATGGTGAACAGCGCCAGCCACAGCGCGTATTGCCAGTATTTGTTGGTGGATTGGGTAAGACTAGTCATGGCTGCTCTCATCCGCAATGTGCTCGCGGAGGATTTCCAGATTGTCGCCGAAGTAGAGGGTGTTGTTCATGGTGGTTGCCTTGTGTCCCCCTCCCAGCCTCCCCCGTCGAACGCTTGTGTGTTTCGTTAGACAGGGGAGAGCCGGGGAGAGGGTTGATGCCGCGATATTAACACATCCTATTCTTCCAGCGTCGAAATATCGCCTTCCGGCAATCCCTGGGCGCGCGCCTTCAACACGCGCCGCATGATCTTGCCCGAGCGAGTCTTGGGCAGTTTGTCGAGGAACTTGATGTCTTCCGGTTTCGCGATCGGGCCCATCTCGTGTCCCACGTGCTGGCGCAGCTCCTCTTCCAGCTCTTTCGACGGCGAGTGGCCGTGCCGCAGCAGCACAAAGGCATGAATCGCTTGCCCCTTGATTTCGTGCGGCAGGCCGATCGCGGCGGCCTCCGCCACGGCGGGATGCGACACCAGCGCCGATTCGATCTCGGCCGTGCCCAGCCGGTAGCCCGACACTTTGATCACATCGTCCACGCGGCCGATGATCCAGTAATAGCCATCCTTGTCGCGCCGCGCCGAATCGCCCGCCAGGTACACGCCGGGATACTTGCTCCAATATTGCTGCACATACCGCTCGGGATCGCCGTAGATCGTGCGCAGCATCGCGGGCCAGGGGCGCTTCAACACCAGATAGCCTTCTTCGCCGTCCGGGACGGGCCGGCCTTGCTCGTCGAGAATCTCGGCCTGCTGGCCGAAGAACGGTTTGGTCCCGGAGCCGGGCTTCAAGGGCATGCACGGTGTCGGCGTGATCATGAACATGCCCGTCTCGGTCTGCCACCACGTGTCCATGATCGGGCAGCGCTCCTTGCCGATGTTCTTGTAGTACCAGCGCCAGGCTTCGGGATTGATCGGCTCGCCGACCGAGCCCAGCAGCCGCAGCGACGACAGATCGCGCCGATTAGGCCACGCCTCGCCAAAGCGCATCAAGCCGCGAATCGCCGTCGGCGCTGTGTACAACACCGTCACGCCATACTTTTCGACGATAGACCACCACCGATCGGGATACGGATACGTCGGCGCGCCTTCGTACATGATGCTCGTGGCGCCGAGGATCAGCGGCCCGTAGACGATGTACGAGTGGCCGGTCACCCAGCCCGGATCGGCCGCGCACCACCAGCGATCTTCGTCTTTGAGGTCGAACACATATTTCAGTGTGGCTGCAATGCCAACCTGGTAGCCGCCGTGGGTGTGCACGATCGCTTTCGGCTTGCCCGTGGTCCCCGATGTGTACAGCATATACAACGGATCTTCCGCATCAAGGATTTCAGTGGGGCAGCGCCAATCGGCGATGGGCAGCGCCATCAGGTCGTGCCACCACATGTCGCGGCCTTCCTCCATGTTGATGGGCTGTCCGGTGCGTTTGAAGACCACCACGTGTTCCACGATGGGCGCGCGCCTGATGGCTTCGTCGGCGATGGCCTTTAACTCGATAATCTTGCCGTTGAGGAAAGCGCCGTCACACGTGATGACCACGCGCGATTGCGAATCTTCGATGCGGCCGTGCAATGCTTCCGTGGAGAAGCCGCCATACACCACCGAATGCACCGCGCCGATCTTGGCGCAGGCCAGCATCGCGATGGGGAGTTCGGGCACGCGGCCCATGTAGATCGTCACCCGGTCGCCTTTCTTCACGCCCAGGGCCTTGAGCACGCTGGCGAACTTGCTGACTTCACGATTGAGCGCAAAGTACGAGAACGTGCGCTGCTCGCCTTTCTCGCCTTCCCAGATGAGGGCCAGCTTGTTCTTGCGCGCCGTCTTCAAGTGCCGATCGATGGCGTTGTAGACGATATTCGTCCGGGCGTCGACGAACCACCTGAAAAACGGCTTCCTGGAATCGTCCAACACCTGGCTCCACGGCGCGTGCCAGTCGATCAGTTCTTGGGCGCGCTGCTCCCAGAATCCGACGAAGTCTTCGTCGGCCTGGCGGGCCAGCTCGTCCCAGTCTTTGATGTAAGCCTGGGCCAACACTTCGGGCGAGGGGTAGTACAACTCCTCACGGCTTTCGGTCGGCTGATCGGTCATGCTTATCCTCCCTGGATGAGTATTTGGTTGTTGATAGCGAAATAACTTTTTGGCAGAACGGGGTCGGGCAAAGTATAGCACAGACAATGAACAATTATCAATGATCAATTATCAGTTCGCCCGGCGAGCGCCACGCCGGGCGAAGTTCGGAGCAAGGTCGCGCCGGGTGACGTCCCGGTCGGACCGGGCAGCTGCCCGTGCGGGCTCGCCTCAGCTACTCGGCCGGGCGATAGACGTACAATAGCGGCTCGGTTGCGCCCTGCACGGGAGAGGTCAGCTCTTCCACGCGCCCGTTCGGATACGTACGCTGCACGAAAGCCAACTCGTTGTAGCGGAAGGGCATGAAGACAAAGACGGGTCGTTTGTCGTCGGGCAAAGTCTTGGGATCGAACGGCGCGGTCAGCGGCTCGGAAATGTCCAGCCCGGCGATCTCCGGCGCCAGGTACTTGACCGAGCCAAAATCGACGTACATTTGTGGCACGCCAAAGAACACCAGGCGGTACCTTGACGGCGGATCGAGTTTCTCCTGCGCATAGTGCACCAGCGCGTCGGCGGTGACGGCGGTGTAGTTGCCGTAGACGCGCAAGGGTGTGTATTCCACAAAATACCAGCTGACGCTGAGCCAGCACAACAGCGCCACGACGGCCGCCCCCAGGGCGGGCCAGGCGTAGCGGCGCCAGCCAGGCGGCGTCTGCTGGGCAGGGAGCCTGGCTGCAGGTCGCCTCAGAAGCCGCTGCACGATCTGCGCAGTCTTCCACAGCGCCAGCGCTACGAAGAAGACCGCCGGCGGCGCAGACGTAATCAAGCGCTGACTTGATGGCGGACTTTCAGTCAACATGCCGCCCAGAATGATCGCGCCCCACCACCAGATCAACATCGGGAATAACCGCCGATCGAGCGGGCGCAGCGTGGCATAGCCCAGGCCCAGCACGAACAGGATGGCCCATACACCATCAAAGAGCGGCCGGGGCGAGCCGTACCACGAGGTCCGGTCCGGATAAGCATTGTACGCCAGCGCGGCGCGCTTGAACTGGTCAAGCAGCAGATCGGGTTTGCTGCGGCCCGTGATTTGCACTTCGCGCTCGAGCCAGCCGCTCTGGAAGATGCCGACGGTATTCAACCGCCCGTCGTATTCGTCGGGCTGCAGCACGGCGAATTGCAGCATCGGCCCGGCCGCCATGAGAAAGGCCGCGCCGAGAGCGATCAGGCCGCGCCAGTGCGTGCGGATAAACGGCAGCCGCTCACGGGCTGCGAAGGTGATCACGGTTACTCCCACCATGATCGTTGTGAACCGCGCCCCGGCGTAGAAATATTGCGCCAGACCTGCCACCAGACCAGCCATCACCCAATTCAACAGGCCGCCTTGATCATACGCGCGATACAGAAAGAAGAATGCCGATGCCATGAAGAAGGCGTCGGCCACCTGGTTCGAGCCCAGGCGTGAGTAGTGAATATGGAAGTGATACGCCGCCAGCAGCGCGCCGGCCATCAAGCCCAGCGCCAGCCCCTTAAGCCGACGCGTCAACGCAAACATGATCAATACCGTGCTCGTGCCGATGAGCGCCCATGGCAGACGCAGCGCCAGGGGCGTATGGCCCAGTGGGCCGATGGTCAGCGCATTGAAGAAGAAACTCATCGTCGGCACGCTCATCCAACTGGTGGTGAAAGGATTAACCAGTTCGCCGCGCAGGATCTTCAATGCTTCGACGCCTTGTGATCCTTCGTCGCCGCTCAATGTCGGCGGAATGGCGCCCAGATCGATCACTCGCAGCGCCAGCGCCGCCAGGCCGATCGCACTCACGGCGGCGACGAGCGGCCAGTGCTGCGCCCACCATGCTCTCCAATCGCGGCGTGTTCGTGGCGGCAGACTGATGATCGCTGCCACGAACAAAACGATCGAGGCGAGCCACATGATCAGCGTCAGAGTGTAATCGGATGGCGGCGGAACGCTGCGCAGATTGCCCAGCGTGATAAACCACAGCCCGCCAGCGACGAGGACACCGGCCGTGCGCCACGGGTGCTGTCTTACTCCCGTTCGGATCTCGGCGACGATATCGATCTTTGCTGGCGCATGGGTCTTATGCGGGGCGGTCGGGCAATCGGTGATGTCACGCGCCCGGCCTAACCAGCGATCGGCCAGAAAGGCGACCAGCGAAAAGGTCATCATCCCCGCCAGGGCGTAAGGGATGCCCGGATCGCGCTCTTCCCAGGACACTACACTGAACAACGCTTGCGCTTGCACGGCGAGCAGGATTGCGGCAATCAGCAGGATGCCGATCGCGGCACGCGGCAGGAGGTTAGATTCCGGCAATTGACGCGATGAAGTATAGGGTGACGACAGTGTGGCCGTCGGCGCAGGCGGCGGAGAGGCGATCGGGCGGTCAACGGGCCGATCGGGCTGCGGGGCGGAAGCCGCCGCGGCGCGCCGCGGCGGCTCATGCGCGGACGGCGCTGCACGCGAACGCGATTGCCGCCGATACACCCACCCGAACAGCAGGGCGTTCAGCGCAACGCCGATTGAAATCAGGCCGACGGTCCATCGTCTGTGCATGACGCTCTCCGCAAGAGGTGGGCGCGGCAATTGTAGCACAGGCTTCACGGGTGCGAAGGAGGAATCTCAAATGAGGTGAACAGCAAATTGCCGTTGAGGCCAAAATGGCCGCGTGGTGTGATACTGGGAAAGCGCGCTTGCACCACGGCTAGATCGTCGGGCAAATAAGGGGACACGATCACGATGAGCTCTTGATCGGGTGGCGCGGCCAGATCGGTAGCGCGCGGCGGCTCGGTGAGATCGCGCGCCTGGTCCCCCAGGCGCGGCGCCAGGAAGAGCACAGTGACATGGCTGCACCAGAAGAGCGGTGCGCGCAGGCACACTACGGTGTAGGCGGCCGGGCGCTGTTCCAAATCGTGCAAATACTCGCCGAGCATCATGGCGGGCTCGGCATCGGGGCTGAAAGAGGGCCGGTTCGCAACGAAAGTGCCAAAGTAATAGTAGGCATCGCCCAGCATCAACAGCGCAATCAGCACGGGTCCGATAGCCGCCCAGGCGCGCTGTCGCGCGGGCCAGCGCTGCCCGGCCCAGGCCCAGACCCGATCGACGAACACGGCGATGGCGATATAGATCAACGGCGCGGCCCCCACAAAATGATGCGCGTTGCCCAGAGGCGTCAGCGTGAAAATTCCGCCGACGAGCACGATCAAGCCCAGCGATGACAACAGCCAGAAAGCGCGCCCTTCTTTAGCATGCCAGAACAGATAGAGCAGTCCGGCGCCGGCCAGACAACTCATAGCCGGTATCAGCAGCGCCTGGCCCTGGTAAAACAAACTGTCTGGCCCGGCTACAAATAACTGCACGGTATCGCGCAGCTGCTGACCGAGTATCGTCAGCGCGCCGGCATGCTGTTCCTGCCTGGCGGCTTCCAACCAGCCATTGCGCACAATGTTGGTCTGATTGAAGCGCGTCATGTAATTGTCAAAACTCAGCCCGGCAAAATAGAAGATGGGCATGACCGCAACGGCAAAGACCCCCACCGCCAGTGCGATGTTGAGCAGCTGTGCTTTCACGCGGCCTCGATCGGTGATCAGCCAGAACAGGCCCAACACGGCGATCTCCACTAAAATAACCCGTCCGCCGATGTAGAAATACTGCGCTAAACCCAGGGCCAGCGCGCCCAGCAGCCAGGGCCAGCGGCGCTGTTTCAGCCAGCCCAGCCAGAACAGGCCAAAAATCAACATCGAGAACAACGCGTCGTAGATGTTGTTCATGGCGTTGCGGCTGAAGTGAATGTGAAAGTGGTACGTTGCCAGCAGGGCAGCGGCGATCAGCGCCGGGCGATGTCCCCACAGCAGCCGCGTCAAAGCATAGGTTGCCAGGATGCTCAGCGTGCCGAAAATCGCGGCGTGCAGCCGGATGGCCTCAATCGTCTCGCCCAACATGCGGGTGAACAGGCCGAGCACCATGAACCACAAGCCCCAGTGCCCGTCGATGGCCGTGTGGAATGGCTGGTACAACAGACCTTGATTGAACGCGCGGGCCTCCAGCGCAAACTTGCTCTCGTCACCCATGAGCACATAGGGTAGGCCGTGCAGGTCGACCACTCGCAGCAAGAAAGCAAGAGCCAGAATGCCCGCCATGATGATCAGTTCTGCACGCGGCGTTGGCTCCACGGTGATCGGCGCTTCACGGCGCGGCCACGCCGCAGCCAGGGCAACGCTCACGGCCAGAATCCACAGTGGAATCGTCTGGTACCAGGTCGCCGCCGGATTGGTCGCGTGAAAGCTGAGCCTGCGCCGCCGTGAGCGCCATGAGTGCCGCCACCCCCAGACCGCAGAAGCGCCACAACCACCTCGGCCAGATAGGTAGGCTGCGCCAGCGTGCTGCCAGGAAAACAAGCCCGCCTGACAGAACCACAATACTGGAAGCATCGAGCAGGGCAATCAGCTGTGTAAAGACAGCCTCCTGGCTAGCTTCTAAAACGCGACCCGCCAGATTGAGAATAGTGACGATGCTGACAAACCAGGACAGCACGTGTGCGCGCTCGCGTGAGCGGTTGGAGGCGTCGCTGTCACCTGCCGCGGGAGGAGGCGGGGTGGGCGGAGTGGCTATTGAGGGAATGACATCCGTCAAGCTGGCAGACCTCGATTGCGGCGCAACCGGCGGCGCGAATTCAGGCGTGGGCGGCGGCCATGGACCGCGAGCGCGGGGCTGTCGACGCGAATGTGCAAGCCAGCCTGCCGCAATGGCGGCGGCGCCCAAGAAGATCGCGAGAGGGATCCAATTCTTCCAGCCGTAAGACCGCATGCTAGCTCGACGAACGAAGAGTGTGTCACCCGCCGTTATTATAGCGTGGAGTGTTATCGGGGCAAAAAGAGCCGGGCTCGCATGTCCGGCGGCCCGGTTCTTTTCATTCGTTTACCGCAGCTGTGCGCTACAACGTGGCCTTGCGCTACAACGTGGCCTTGCGCTACAGCGTGGCTTCGCCTTTGCGAAGCACCGCCTTCACAGAGTCGTGGAAAATGTTCAATGTCTCGTCGATCACGTCGTCGGTGTGATCGTAGCACAGGAACCATGGCTCACGATTGTCGGGTTCGGGCATGGCGCCGCGCTCAATCATCTCCATCATGATGTGCTCGTACAGTTTCATGTTAGTATCCAGCGCATCGCGATAGTTCGTCGGCGCCTTGTCGATGCCCAGCACAAAGCCAAACATCTGCGGCGGGCCCATCAGCGCGTGCGGAATATTGGCTTCGGTCAGCACCTGGTCGATGCCATTCATCAGCCGCCGGCCGCGTTTAGCAATGGTCTCCAGGATGGGCTGCGTCTCCAGCAGTTCCAGCGTGGCATCGGCGGCGGCCGTGCCGGGGATGTTGCCACAGTAAGTGCCCCCCACGGCTACGCGACCTGGTTGAATCACGCTCATGATCTCGTCGGTGCCGGCAATCGCGGCCAGCGGGAAACCGTTCGCGATCGATTTGGCGTAGGTCGCCAGATCGGCTTTGATGTGGAAGTATTGCTGCGCGCCGCCATTGGCGATGCGGAAGCCCGTCTTCACTTCGTCCACGATCAGCACGATGCCATACTCGGTGCACAACTCGCGCATCAATTCCAGGAAGCCCGGTTCCGGCATGATCGAGGCATTATTGCCCATCAACGGTTCCACCATGATTGCGGCGATCTCGCCCCAGCGGCCTTTCACCGTGCGGCGCAGCATTTCCAGGTCGTTATAGGGCAGCGTGAAGACGTACTCACCCACGCCGTACGGAATGCCGCTGCTCGAAGCGATGCGGATGGGGCTGCGGCGCGAGCCCATGGAGCGCGCCTGGCCGATCGTAGTGGAGAAGAGCGCGTAGTCATACATCCCGTGATACGTGCCTTCAAACTTGATGAACTTCTCGCGGTTGGTGTGCGCCCGGGCAATGCGCAGAGCGTGCATCGTCGCTTCGGTGCCCGAGTTGGCATAGCGCACTTTGTCCAGCCCGGTCAGGCGCTTGATGCGCTCGCCCACGCTGATTTCCAGGGGGTGCGTCCCGGCGTATACCGTGCCGTCTTTGATCGCGCTGGTGACCCGCTCGACCACGGCGGGATAACCGTGCCCCAAAATGATCGGGCCAAACCCCAGCCGGTAATCGATGTAGCGGTTCTCGTCGGCGTCGAAGACGTAGCACTTCTCGCCCCGGATGAAGATGTTGGTATCTTCCTCGCCCCAGTAGCGGAAGTTGGAATTAACGCCGTAGGGGAAGGTCTTCTTGGCGCGTTGAAACAACTCTTTGGTTCGCGTGCGATTGAGAGTCATGGTTCTCCCTTGAGTGAGCGCTGGTGGATTGACGGTCAGTCGATACAAACGGTTTGCCGGGCCGTGCTGCTGGCAGGGCGGGACGCGTTGAGCACGCGGTTCAAGCTGCGCCGCTTCACTCAGCGTCGGCCGAGAACCAGATCACCCAGCAATGGGACAAAAAGAGGAAGGCCTGATGAGGCGGCAGGGCCGAATGCACCGTCCAGGGTATGAACGGCTGTCCCGGTCGAAGCCGATCGGAAGGCAACCAGCGAGAGGCGACTATCATGCACGAATTTTAAGCGCACATGCCGCGATAAGCAAGCGGCTCGGCGCGAAACTTCTTGCCCGAAAGTTCGCATTGTGAACTCGCGGGCATGCGATCAACTTGGCGTCCGTCCTGCGCATGTGTTATGATCACACTCACCGTTAATCTTGCCTGGATCGGGCGGCACGTGAAGCCATCTTTGGGTGCTGCGAGCCGATTGGCCTTACGTGAACAAATTCGCCACAGAGGCCAAATCGCCAGCCGGGCGGCCGGTCAAATTGATACACACTACATACCGACTCAAAGAGTAACTCGTGTTAAAATAGTTGGCACCGAGGCAACTCAAATGGCAACCAAGCGTGTATTAGTGGTCGACGATTCTGAGGTAATCCGCGAAATGCTGGGTTCCTTCCTGGCGAATCTTGGCTACCACACTGATCTGGCGGCCAATGGAGGGGCCGCGATTGACCTCTTCGCAGCGCACCCCTATGATGTGATCATCTGCGATCTGCAGATGCCCGATATTGAAGGCCTGAGCGTGCTGGCGCAGGTCAAGGCGATCGATCCAGATGTGCAAGTGGTCATTTTGACCGGCCACGCCACCCTGGAAACGGCGGTTGAGGCGCTGCGCCTGGGGGCCTACGAATATCAGTTCAAGCCGGTCGAAGACATGGAGATTTTCGCCCGGTTGGTTGAGCGGGCCTGCCATCACCGGCGTTTGCTGCGCGAAAACGAGCAGCTGCTGGCCCAGCTGCAAGAGGCCAATGCCCACCTGGAGAATGAAGTCAACAGACGCACACGCGAGCTGCGGGCGGCCAATGAATCTCTGCGTAATCTCGATCGGTTGAAGAACGATTTCATTTCAATTGTCTCGCATGAGCTGCGCACGCCGTTGGCAATAATCACTCTGGAAGCGCAGATGCTGGCAGGTGGGATGCAGTTCTCGGTGGAGAAACTGCAGGAGATTCATCAAACGCTGCTGGTCAACGCGCGGCGGCTGCAAATCCAGATCGACGATCTGCTGGACTTCGCTCTCATTGAGCGAGGCGAGTTGCAGTTGAGGTTCACGGCTTGCTCGATCAACCAGATCGTGCGGGACGTGGTTGACTTCTACAGCGCCCGCGCTGCCGAGAAATACCTCAAGATGACGCTCAACCTGCCGCCCACGGTGCAGCTGTCGGTGGTGGCCGATGGCCCGCGTTTGCGCAGCGCCTTGATGCACCTGGTGGATAATGCGATCAAGTTCACGCCCGAGTACGGCACGATCGTCGTCAGCGTGCACAGCATGGTGTTTGTGCCCGACACCGACATTCTGGCAGTCGCCGTGGCCGTGCGGGATACGGGAATTGGCATCCCCGCTGAAACACAGCAGAACCTGTTTACGGCTTTCAACCAGGCCGATATGAGCAGCACGCGGCGATTTAGCGGCATGGGCATGGGGCTGGCGCTCGCCAAGCGGATTGTAGAAGCGCACGGCGGAAAAATCACGTTCAAGAGTGATACAGGCCAGGGCAGCCTGTTTGCGATGTGGATTCCCGTCCAGCCGGATCAGGCCCGGTTGGAGAATGACCAGGCTGCTCTTCTCCCGGCCGGTGTTTAACCTCGATCAATCTGCTGCAGCAACTGCCATCCGAATTCCTGCGCAGCGTTCAAAGCGGGCAATTGTAGATGCTCGGCGGCGTCAGCGCGATTGCCAGCGCGCGGGATATCATTCTGCCTATCGCAGACGCTGAGACAGGTGCTTTTCTTGCTGCGCCAGGTCGCCGCGGCAACGACGGAGTCTCGTGAGATCGCGCGGGTTTCGATCTTCTGATCGGGACTGGCCTGGGCCGTGTGCAAGATCAAGTCGCGGACAGCCGGGTGAACTGCTCGGCGCAGCCACCCCTCGCAGGTGAGGGCGATCAGCCGATCACCCTCGCCCACTCCTTCGAAGCCGATGAACCACGCGTCGCGGAGCTCATCGGCATGCTGGCGCAGCAGGGCGCGTAAGCCGCTGCCGCCGGCCGTGTGACTGCCGCAGCAGGCCACCCAGACTTCAGTGGTTTGCAGCGGCGTGGCGCGCAATCGTTCGGCTAAAGCAAGCACCGTCCCCAGACCGGACGCGTTGTAATTGGCCCCCGGAGTGAATTCACCATGATCCGCACGCAACGACTGGACGATGACGGCGCTCTGCAGCAGTCCAAAGATCCCGGCGAAGATGAAGGCCCACTCCCAAATATCGAGCCCGCCCAGCAGGTAAAACATCACTGATCCCAGCAAACTCCCTGCTCCAACGTAGAAGACCGCGCGAAAAAGGCGGGCGCGGCGCGGCGTCTTCAACACCGCAGCGGCCGGCGGGGTATCCAGGTTGCTGATCAAGACGACGCGTTGTTTGGTCAATCCGGCGGGCGCGATGGACCCGATCGCGTTGCGGCTGGTGCCCCGTGCGGTTAATCGCCGCACGGGATGCTCACGCAGTGTCACCTCCAAATACAGCAGCCCCAGCGCCGCGAGACACAACCCGGCGGCCAGCAGAGCGCCGACGATGCGCGTCCGGGTTAGATAGAACAGGCTCCAGCACGCAAACACACCCCATACTGCGATCGAAAAAATAATCGCCGTTGGCAGCCAGCCGGTGGAAGATGTGCTAAATGTTTCGGCGTGCACATCGCGCAGGCCCAACTGCTGCATTTGCCGCTGCGCGTAATCGGCGGCCTGTTTTTCCTCAGGCGTCGCCGCGCCGCGCGGCCCGATGCGTGTGGCGATGTAGCGGGCATGCTGCAGCGCGCGCTCGGCCCAGCTGCTAGCCATAGTCATGCCGGATCCCTGTCTGGTGTCCCTGCCGGCGCGGCAACGTTACGGCGCCCACGATACGCGCTGCCGCAGCCAATCGCCCTGCGGGGCAATGGCGAGCTTGGTGGCTTCGGTGCCGTCATACTTGGCAATGTACAGGCTCCAGGTTCCATCGCGGTCGGAGAGAAAGGCAATGTGCGCGCCGTCAGGGCCCCAGGCGCCGCCCACGTTGTTGCCTGCATTGCTGGTGACTTGCTGCACGCCGCCCGCCGTGTTGACGAAGAATAAATCGTAGCTACCGCTGACGGTGGAGTAGTACGAAATGTTGAAGCCATCTGGCGACCACGCGGTGGGAATGTCATTCGGGCTGCCGGTCAAGCGCCTGGGTGGATCGGCGTTGTCGGGATTGCGGATCATGATGCCGCAGCCGCCGCCATCACAGCCGGAGTAAGCCAGCAGACCGCCCGGTCCCCAGGCCGGCGCAGTACCTGCCCCCAACTCGATCGGCGATCCACTCCCGTCGGCATTCACGACGACCAACTTGCCTTGCAGCGCATAGATCACACGCGAACCATCAGGCGAGAACGTGGGGAATTCCGCGCCCGCCGGCGCGATGGCGACGCTGCTGCCATTCTCGCTGACATTCGCGCTGCTGCCGCCGACACGATAGGCTAATTTGCCGCCGGTGCGCTGCCATTCCGGTTGATCACCGGCAGCGGCTGTGTATAGCTTTTGGTCGCCCGCGCTGGCTGCCAGTATGCGCGCGCCGTCGGCGTCAAACACGGGGTAAGCGATGCGCCCTGCAAACAGCCCCGCCAGCGTTTGATTGGTGCCCGTGATCGAAGGCGGAGCAGTGAGACAGGCTTCCCTGGCCGCGTCGGCCTTGGTCTGCAAGTCGGCCGCCGGGCGAAGCTGCAATGCTTCCTCATACTGCTTTTGGGCCGCGCACGGATCGCCCGCGCGCGTGCGCTCGTCGCCGTACTGGATGTACGCTCCCACATAGCGCGCAAAGGTGTCGCGATAGCCCGGACCGATCTTGACCAGCTCGCCAAAACTCTCGATGGCCTTCTCCCAATTCACGTTCCAGTAATCGCGCGCCGTGACGTACAGGCGGGCGTACTGCACTTCGGCCTCGGCGTCGGCGGGCAGGGCCTGCAGATACGCGGCTTGATCGAGATAAGCGATGGCTTCTTCCAGCCGGTCTTCTTTGAGCAGCTGCTGGCCGTTCGTCAGCGCGGCCTGATAAATCATCTGGGCGATGCGATCTTTTTCGTAGGCCGGATCGATTGCCCGCACTTGCGACAGGATTTCGATGGCGGCCTTCCAATTCTTCTGATTGTACGCGTCCGCTCCGGCCTCGTACAGCTGCTGGGTGACATTCACTTGAACGGCAGAAGTGGGTGTGGGCTTGACCGCGAGCAGATCGGCAATTTGCGCCACCTGCTCACGCGCTCCGGGATAGTCAGGCTTGATCTTGAGGACGTATTCAAAGTCAGCCCTGGCTAACTGCAGTTTTCCTGCCGTGCGATTGGCCAGGCCTTCTTGATAGAATCTGTCGGCCTGAGCCTGTTCTTCGGCCTTGCGATCCTGCAAGCCGGCGTAGACGCCCCCCAGGCCGGCCGCGGCGATCAGCCCCAGGAAGCCGCACGCAAACGCCAGGATGAGCAGCGTCGCCGCGGACACGCGGCGCGCTTTGGCAGGAGAAGTTCGTGAAACGGGTTGTGAAGCCACGGTGGGAGCCGGCGGCGTGGTATCGACGATGCTGCCGCAGTTGCCGCAGACCAGATCATCGGGCGCCAGGTGCGCGCCGCAGTGACGACAGTTCATGCCTTCCTCATCGCTCTAACTTTCGCGCGGCATTATATCTGCCTTCAGCGGGCTTGTCTAGTTTTCCCTGGTTGAGCGATTGACGCCGCTATGCCGACATGCTATGATGCGGGCGCAAGGAGTCTGTCATGGTCTACGATCGTTCCCGGCGCCGATCATCTCCGCGCCGTGTTTTGCTGCTGTTGATCCTCGTGGGAATTGGCGTGTTTCTGATCGCCAATCAAAACGAGCTGCGGCAGCAGGTTATTCCGCCGCCTACGCCCACTGCCACGCGCACGGCCCGGTCCTACGTGGTTGAAGCGGAATCGCTGGCGCAGACCGGCAACCTCAAAGCGGCGGCCAATGCTTACATTCAGGCCATCTCGCTCGATCCGGACAATGTCGAAGTGCTGATGACGCTGGCGCGCATCACGGCGCTGACCGACCGGACGGCTGAGGCCGTCAAATGGGCCGAGCGCGCCGCGCAGGCCGCTCCACAGAGCGCCGCGGCGCAGGGCGCGCTGGCCATGACGCTTAAGTTCCACTCGGGCAAGCTGGCGCTGCAAGGCCGTGACGCCGAATCGAACAAAACATTGCAGCAGGCTTTGGCCGCGGCCAAGACCGCCGTCGCGCTGGATCCCAATTATCCTGAAGGTCACGCCTATCTGGCTGAAATCTATGCGGAAGTGGGCGATCTCGAAAACGCGGAAGTGTCGCTTCAAAAGGCGCTGGGGCTGAATCCCAACCGATCGGAAGTGCGGCGCGCGCAGGGCGCGGTCCTCGAAAATCAAGGGCGGTACACCGATGCCGCCGAAGCCTATCGACAGGCGATCACGCTGTCGCCGAATGTCGCTTACTTGTATCTGGTCCTGGGCCGCGCCTACACGATCATCGCGTCCGTGCGTGATCCGTCGCTGTGGGCGAGCGCGCTGGAGACGTTCAAGCAGGGCGCCCAGATCGATCCTGCAGATGTGCGGCTGTTGGACGAATGGGGCTGGGCCCATTACACGCTGGATCAATACCGCGATGCGCAGGAGGTTTTGGAAAACGCCACGCGGGTCGATCCAAAGGCCTGGTCGCCGCGCAGCCATCTGGCTGCCACGTATTTTCAGCGCACGCAGTACGAAGATGCGATCGAGTCCTTCAAGCAGGCGCTGCAGCTCGATGAACGATACCTTCGATGCCGATCATTACTGCGTCACCGCCAAGACTCGCTCGTGCGAGCGGTTGATTGCGGCTTATACGACGCTGGGCTATGCCTACCGCCAATTGGGGCAGTGCGCGCAGGGCGGGCTGGGCGCATTTCGCAAGGCATTGATCGTGCGCCCCGATGATCCCACCGCGCAGGGCGGCTATAATTTGTGCGCGGAAGATCTGGGCACGCGTGTGCCGCGCACCCCCACGCCGCGCCCGTGAGCAATGCCCTGGAAACCGGGTTTCTGTCATTCAACTGGAATGGAACGACTAACGCGTAGAAACCCGGTTTCTATTCAGATACCACTCTGGGAGAAGGCAGCGATGAAACTCATCATGGCAGTCATTCAACATGAAGACGAAGATGCTCTGGTGCAGGCGTTGGAAGAGGCCAATATTCGCTCTACGCGCATCGGTTCCAGCGGCGGCTTCTTGCGCGCCAGCAATGTGACGATGATGATCGCCGTGCAGGACGATCAGGTTGATGACGTGCTGAGCCTGTTGAAGCAGCATTGCAAGCGCCGCACGCGCCACCTGTATCCGCTGCTGCCCAACCTCGAAGCGCGCGAGAGGTTCCTCGGATCAATCCCGGTAGAGGTGGGCGGCGCGACGGTCTTCATTCTGCCGGTGGAGCGGATGGAACGCATCGATTGACGGCTGATGGAATATGCGTTGCGCGTTGGCTGGGTTTGAGCAGCCGCGCAAAACCGGCTTGCTCAAAATGATGATCGGTAGTGAGCGCTGCGGTCAGGTCGCGCTGCTGCATTACGACGACTGGCACAATCGACGAGGCTCCAGTCCTTGTGGGGCGGCTTTTGAGAAAGTGCCAGGCCTGTTCATGCAGTGTCGGATCGATGTGTACAATCTCTACGAACGGCGAAGCGGTCAGGCTGTCGACAAATTCGATGATGAGTGAACGTGGAATCCGCAGTGGGCTGGTCAAAAGTGCGACCAACTCGGCCAAGATGTAGTTGGTCGTGGCAATGCGGTGATTCTGTTGACGCGATGTTCGGTAAAGATCAGCAGCCAGCGCATGATAGGGCTGTGTCGGGTCGATAAGGTTGCCCAACCCGGAAGTGTCGGCGAACAGGTTAGGCATTTATTCTACCTCGTAATCTGAGTCCGACATCGCGTCTTTGAGTGTTTTGCCGATATACTGATCGTGTCGGTCGGCCCAATCGGGGATGTTGGTCGGGATCCCGCCGATGAACCGTTCAAGCGGATCGCTGGCGCTTTGTCGAACCCCTGCGGCTAACCAGCGCGCCGCCAACTCCTCCGAGGTTTGACCGGTTTGCCGGGCGGTTTTCGCCAGTGCTTCATAGACCTCTTGTGGCATATCCACCGTAATCGCGTGTCCCATCGAGTTACCTCCACTTCGTGCTGTCGCCTGATATCACACTCATTGCGACTGATGTGACAACAGTCCATCTTAGCCTATTATACCGCATCGGCTTACAGTTTTTGTGCGTGCATTTCACTTTTGGGGCAAGTTTTGTATCGCTCTCCGACCGCGTCCTCGCGGTCGCTTGGTCCAGTGCAAGAGACACGACCTGTTGAGCAGCATTGGGTGCGCTATCTGGGCAAGGGCAAGATTGTTGATCCGTGGTTCGCGGACTTCGCCGATCTCCTGCCGCGCTACGCCGGGAAAGATTTAGCCGAGGCCATTTGGGCGGCGGCGTACTACCAGCGGGTGAAATAGGTTTGGGGGAATGGGATATGCGAAAGGACAGGGCAAAGCGAAAGGCAATTGCTGAAGTTGAGTTCGATTACTGCATCGTGCTCAACGGCGGCTGAGCGCCGAGCAGGCGCAGGCCGTGCGCGACAATCTGCGCGACTTCAGCGTGAAGGTGGTGGAGAGCCGGGACGCAACCGGGCTAAGCGGCACGGCGCTCGTGATGGGCAGTGCCGACTCAGAGTGGTTCAAGACGAATCGACCTAACCTGAACGTGGTGGAGTTGACCGGCAACAGTCTTCAGGCGTTGACCAGCCTGTACGGCTTGTTCGGGCGCACTCTGCCGCCGATCTTGCAGGAAGGGGACCGGCCCGAAGTCGTTGAAGAGCCCGTGTTTGCGCCGGCGCTAGACGAATGGCAGACGGAGAACTGAGTCAACTGGATGAGCGGCTGCGCGAAGTAGCGGAATCGCTGGCCGCGATTGGGACGAGCGTCAAGACCCTCGAAGGGCAGGTCACCACGATGAACAAGGCCCTCTTCCAGGGCAACGGCCATCCGTCCCTGATGACACGTGTAGAAGTTCTGGAGTTGGGACAGACCTCGTTTGCCAGGCAATGCTCGGACTGCAAGGCGATTGTCCTGACCGGCAGCAAGAGCGAGGATGCCGAAGAGCGGCGCACGTTGATTGTGATTGAACGGTGGAAGGCGATTACAGCCATTATCACGGCGGCACTGGCCTCGCCGGTGATCATCGCCGTGTTAGCGGCATTACTCAAATAAAGGAGAGGTATGAAAGAAGCATTGAAGGCGTTACTGCGCAGCAGGAAGTTCTTGATTCTGTGTCTGGATACGGTCGTCTCGCTGGTGCTGTATTTCGCGGCGAAATATGCCAACCCGTCTCTGGCCGAGGATGTGAAGATGGTGATCGGCCTGTTGCAGCTGCCGGTGACGGCGATCATCGTCGCTATCTCAGTCGAAGATTCGGCGGCGATGAAGGCGGGAGTGTTCTTGCAAGACGAGAAGTAAGGAGAAGGGGCTAATGAAGCCCCTTCTTTGTTGCTGGGACACGTACTTATAACGTGGGTGCTCAGGCGCGGCCGAGCGCGAGCCCTTCGGGCGAGTGCGAAGGCCGGTCGCCTGCAGCACCGGGTTGGGCAGTAAAAGCAGCTTCCCAACAAAGACGCCGCTATTGAACATCTGGATCTTTTATAGTCCACGCTGGAGAAGTTCCTTCTGAGCAGCTTGCCGAATCCACGAAAACTCTACACTCACAGTTTCGTCATAAGAGTCGTAACTATCCGTCATAGAGTTGAATTTCGATTCGGGCACAGTCTCAGTCCCATCTTCGAGGCTGGCCAGCGCCCGCAAATCTTCTGTCGCGAGATTGGGTGCGGAGGCCCGGAGGAGTTGACTAAGTATCCGCTGTCCTTTTCTAAGGCATTTCACAGTCGTCCGCTTCTTTCCAAGTTCCGAAACAAGCGGTGCGACAACCCGCGTATCCCCGATCTGAATCAAAGCCTTCTCTGCTGCGTTGCTGACATTATTTTGGCTGTCCTCATGCAAAGCGATATTTACAAGATCTTCAATAACACGTGGGTCTCGGCTTTTCTCCAGCGCTTCTATTGCTGCGATGCGCTCGTATTCCTCAGTTGTCCAAAGCATAGATAGCAAGGATTCGATAATACTACTTACGTCTCCGATCTGACTCAATGCCCTTATTGTCACGACGGCCGTCTTCCCATGGATGTAGGCCTTAAGCGGCTCTACTGCTCGTGTGTCCCCAAGCATTCCTAATGCGTGAATGACTATGGTCTTCTCTATAGACTTGTCATGGTTAAGTGCTTCTAGCAGCGGTTCTACAGCGCGTGGGTCTCCCAATCTGCCTAACACTTCGGCAGCTGCTGAATGAATACTTGAACGCTCCCCGTGCTTAAGCTTCGCCACAAGGAGATCTATGGCGCTTGGATCTCCTATCTTCCGGAGAGCCTCGATCATTACGTGTCTATTCGCATTTGTCCGTTGGCGGTTATAGAAATCCTCAAGCGCGGCCTCCACTATGGGTTCAGTCGCGCTATAGTCGCCAATCTCGCCCAAAGCCTGTGCTGCCGTCTTCCATTTTTCTACCCAAAGATCTGGACGATTTTCCTCCCGTCTTTTGAGTACTGCCACCCACTGCTCTGTCTTCTTCGCACCCTTTTTGGCCCGTTCAATCTCTTTCGCATCAGTGTTTAGTTCTTGACCCTTTTTGGGACCAAATAGTGTCTTAAGGAAATCCATTTTTTCTCCGTTTTCGATGGAATGAGAGAGTGACTGAACACTACTGTCCAACGTATTAAGGATTGATGCGGCGCGGATCGACCGCGTAGCCGACCGCGCGTGTGCTGACAGCCGCCGCATAATCCTGAGTTGAACTGAGCCGGAACGCAGGTGGGGCTTGGAATTTCAAGTCACGCGTCGCGCGTAACGAAGCCGCATCACGTGCGCCATTGAGGCCCATTGTACTCTCAGCGAGCCGGAAAGGGCAAATGGGGATGGTGCCGCGTGGCAGTCCAAGTCGTGTGACCACCCCGGGGAGTCTGGTGAGACGGTCACGAGACGAACAGCACTATCGTCGCAGGGAAAGTACGCCTGCGAGCCAACAGCTCGCCAGCCCGCGGCAATGCGTTCTTACCCGGCTGGTCGCGTGTTCCCCTCAGTGTCGCAAGAACTCAGCCCGCTGTTCCCAGCCAGACGCCTTGATCAGTTTATTAGGACCCGGTGTTGGGCCGCATTCGTTGTCACGGTACATTATCATGCTCTTGACATTTGTCGCTACCGGGTTTCGAAAAATTGTGGCAACCACTTTGAGAGCAGCAAGGTAATTTCTCAAAATCCCCGGAGGCAATTTCGATTTGGAACTCTTGAATATCGACGCAATAGGCATGTGGATCATTGAGTGGATTGGCGACCATCAAGCCGTTGAAAGCCACGGTCGGCATTGGATCTCCCTCAAAGACGGCCGATCCTGGGATTGTATGGATTGGAAACTCTGTAACGTGACAATACTTATGGTGACGCTTGCTGTAATACCACGTTCCCATATGGGCTGCAGATCCTGCGAATTGCTGAAGATTGTTCACAAGCTCGAAAGAGAGGACAGTGCGGAAATACGACCTGGGATCTGGAAGTTGATAGGGATCGTGTTTTGGCTTCACAAAGCCAGGCGTATTACTCCACAATTTGCTGAGGCAGGATGGACATTTCGGATAGATTTCTCCATCGAAAGCGCCATGGCATTCTGGGCAAATGATCTGACTCATTTTATTGTTTAGAAAACCATGAACCTCAAGGGGCGACCCAACGGCTAGCGTAAGCGGCGGTGGGGCGGACGGGGAGCCCGCCTGGTTAGAATTCTACCTCTGCGCAGGAGCCGCCAAATCGCGCCCGAATCCCCACCGTCCGCTTCACGCCGTGTTAGGTGGCTCTTCCCTGCCTTGTTCGATAACGGAGGTAAACTGTACCATTGCGAAAGCGGCGTTCAGCCAAAAGCTCGAGCTCCATTCGCACGTTGTCAGGCAGGGCTGATTTGCCGCCTCCCACGAGAATCGGGACAAGGAACAAATGACACTCGTCGATTAACCCGGCCCGGAAGGCGTGGGCGGCGAGTTCAGGACCCCCGATGAGGATGTCATGTTCGCCGGTTGCTTTCAGTTGTCGAATCGCTTCAGGATCGAACGTTTGCTCAAGCTGCGTTTTGCGAGTGGATATAGTCTCCAACGTCCTGGAGTACACGATTTTGTTGGCCGCTTGCCAGATCTCAGCGAAGTCGCGCATGAGCGGAGACACCGCGGCCAGATTGGGATCAGTCTCCCACACCATCATGGTCTCATACATTCGCCGTCCATAGAGATGAGTGCGCGTTGCCCGAACGATATTAGTGACAAATCTGAACAATTCCTCACTTGGCTCTGTCCAGTCAAACTTACCATCCTTGTCCTCGGTAAAACCGTCGAGTGACGTGTTCGCCACGAAAATCAAATTAGCCATATTCGACCTCCATATTTATGCCTGTAATTAAGATTTCTTCAACAAACCGCGCGAATAGCCTAAGAGCCACCTAACTCGCATGTCAGTGGAAAAATTCCGCATAATGTCCCCCACAGGGTATATAGGCAGAATTTTTCTGTTTAACGGCTTATATCTGGAATTCCCCACATCAAAACACAGTATAGACCAATTCAACCCTTGGTCAAGCATAGTGATGAAACGCCTCCCACATTCTGCTCCTTCTCATCCCACAAGGAGCGTTACCGCGCAGACCCGTGTCACAGGTTTCATTGTTCTCATTGTTTAGTCTTTGATCTTTTCGCGGCGAAAAACCCTAAACGTGCCACCCAGTGCCACTGCTTCACAGGCATCTTGGCTATTGATCCTTGGCACGACAGTCACTTTGACTATGGGGTATTGCGGCCATTTTGCCCGGAAGGAAGCCGATCACTCTGGCTCGAATTCCCTGAGCCGTCGATAGACGAATTCCGATGCATCAGCAAGAAGGAGGACGTGGATGCTACCGTCCCCCTCCTTGATGTACCCCGCGAAGGGCTTGCGCCCGTCTTTGCGCGCCTGACGCAGCAACGAGCGCAATTCCTTCTTGCTCGGCTATCCATTCTCTTGGCCCGCTTGATCAGTTCAGCCTTGATGTCGGTAAACTTCGCCATGTCGAACTGATGACCGGTTCCTGCTTCATGGCTGCCGCCACTGCCGCGCCATCCTTGTAGTAGTCCTTCAGTTCGCGCACCAGCCGCGCCTTGGCCTGTTCCACGGTTTCCGGCTTCTTGCGCTCCATCGGGGCCGAGGCGTGCTCGTCCGGGTCGTCGCCGGTCTCGATGCAGAAGGTCTGGCGAATGGCGTACTTGTACGCGCCGGTCAGCGCCTTGCTGCTGGCCTTGTCGCCGGTGTCCGAGCCCTCGCCGCTGGACATCACTTCGATGAACGTGCCGCTTGGGGCGTGGGTGAAGCGAATGATGATGTCCAGTGTGGTGCTCTGCATGGGGGTGCCGGACTTGGTTTCGTATTGTTCGCGCACTCTTGTTGATGATTTTGGCGATCGTCATGGTGACGCCCGCCAGCACCATCCAGGGGCGCACGGCTTGAATCAGCGCCGCCTCGCCCGCGAAGGTATAGTTCAGGCCGCCAGCCCTCTTCTTCTGGACATAGCCGACGTTCGACATGATCCAGTTGATCGCTTCATCGATGTTCTTCAGTTCGGGTACTTCAACTTGCTTTGTTGCCATTTCCTGCATTCTCCAAGAATTTTGTAGTTGCGTCCGTTGAAGTCGATAGAGGCAGGGATGTACGCGTTCGGACGCTCCATGTATTTTGCTACCTGCCGCAAAGCCTCGACAACCCTTTTGGGTCCATACTCCCACATCTTGCACCGCAGCAAGTCCAGGCGCGCGCTGTCAGCCGTGGTCAAATTGAAGCGGTTGCTGATGACTATGGTCAGCTCGGGCACATGTACACTCTGAGCGACCTCGGCCCACATTTCCGGGTCTTTGAGATTCGCGCCCCATCTTGTCGCCGTAGTGCGGCCAGGCCCAGGGGATGATCTCGTGCAGGTCGGTGGCCTCTTGAATCATCTTGCGCTTGACGCGCTCCCGGATGGGGTGCATTAACTTCCCTCCTCGTTCGTCAGTTCGTGCCAGGCGTGCCGGATGGCGTCGGCCACTTCCGGTCTCAGGCGCGCCGTGGCAAGACTTTCCTCTGCGCCGTCAGTCTCGTACAGTCGGTCAATCAGCGCGCTGGCCTCTTCAAACAGCAGGTCTTTGCTCGACCGGAAGTAGCGCGGTTCGCGCCCGCAGATACTCGCCAGCAGCGCAATGCGCTGTGCGCGCTTTTTCGCTTCCGGGACAATCTCGCGCAGCGCGATGTTGATCGCCTGCACCTGTTTGGGCCGGGCAAAGCGCAGATTTCGCTTGGGCCAGATTCAGCAGTCGTTCTTGGCGCAGCGCGACTTCATCGGGGATGACCAAGTCGTCCGGTAACGTGAATTCCCCTTGATCGGCGCGCTCACCGAGGGCTAACAGTTCACTCACTTCTTGACGGAGTTCGATTTCCAAGTCCAGCGGATGCTTATAACTGACCGGCCTGACTCTTCGACGCATCGGCATGAATCTTGCTCCCGTCGAGACTGATGTTGCCCAGTTTCCACACATGGGCGGCTTGGGCCAGTCGCAGGATTTGCACAAACAGGTCTTGGATCTCTACCGCTAGGGGACAATGTGCGCGAACCACTCCACCGCCTCTTTCTCTGGTCGAAACGCTCGGCTAAAAGTCGGGCGTTTTGTTCCCCTCAGTCGCGTAAAATAAATTAGATAACTTTGATAAATATTGACACCCCCAAATCGAGCTGTTATAATCGTACCGAAAGCTGAACATCAACCTCACGGAGGCATCATTTCATGGGCGAAGTGCTTGAAATCCGCGACTTGCGGGTGAACGTGGAAGGCAAGGAAATTCTCAGGGGCGTGAACCTGACGGTGGAGCAGGGCGAGGTCCACGCGCTGATGGGGCCCAACGGCTCGGGCAAGAGCACGCTGGCCTACAGCATCATGGGCCATCCCGGCTATACGGTGACGGGCGGAGAGGTGATCTGGAAAGGCCAGAACATCCTGGAACTCTCGCCTGATGAGCGTTCACGAGCGGGGCTGTTCCTCGCCTTTCAATACCCCGTGTCCATTCCGGGTGTGACCGTAGCCAACTTCCTGCGCACGGCCATCAATGCGCGCCTGAAGGCGCAGGAACCGGATGGCGCGCACGGGCCGCTGGTCGCCTCGCAGGCGGCGGGCAAGACCAAGGGCATCTCCATCCCGGAGTTCCGCAAGTTGATGATGGGCAAGATGAAGATGCTGGGCATGGACCCGGCCTTTGCAGGCCGCTATCTTAACGAAGGCTTCAGCGGCGGCGAAAAGAAGCGCAACGAGATTTTGCAGATGGCGATGCTGGAACCGCAGATTGCCATTCTGGATGAAACGGACTCCGGCCTCGACATCGACGCGATGAAGATCGTGGCCGAGGGTGTGAATCGCCTGCTGGGCCCCAACATGGGCGCGCTGGTCATCACGCACTATCAGCGCCTGCTCGATTACATCAAGCCGCAGCGCATCAGCATTTTGTTTGAAGGCCGCGTGGTGCTGACGGGCGGGGCGGAACTGGCGTTGGAGTTGGAACGAACAGGCTACGAATCGATTCGCGCGCAGTTTGGCGATAAGATCATGGCGTGAAGTTTTCACACCACCGATCGGTTGGAGCTGGCTCGAAGAGGCTCTCTCGCAGTTGAACTGCGAGAGCATCGCCGGGCAAATGCGGGGGCACATCAACCCAATCGGTGGTTAGACGCCTGCTGGGTTTTGCATTGCAGCCCAGGGGAGGGTTCAACTCGCAAAACCCGGCAGGTTTCTGGAGAGAATGGCGATGACAAATAGCAATGAAATGGAAAAGGCACTCGACGGGATCGGCGAGTATAAGTACGGCTTCAGCGATCCGGACACGGCGGTTTATCGATCGAAGCGGGGCTTCACGCGCGAGATCGTCGAAGAGATTTCGCACCAGAAGAACGAGCCGGACTGGATGCGCAAGCTGCGCTTGAAGGCGTATGAACACGCCATCAAGCGCCCCATGCCAACGTGGGGCCCTGATATTTCAGGGCTGGACCTGGAGAACATGTATTACTACGTCCGCCCGTCCGAAAAGACGCAGGGCAACTGGGAAGACGTGCCGGACGCGATCAAGAATACCTTCGACAAGCTGGGCATTCCCGAAGCCGAACGCAAGTTCCTGGCGGGCGTCGGCGCGCAGTACGAATCGGAGATGGTCTATCACTCGATTCGTGAGAACCTCGAAAAACAGGGCGTCATCTTCCTCAGCAGCGATGACGGGCTGAAGCAGTACCCCGACATCTACAAAGAATATTTCGGCACGGTGATCCCGTATACCGACAACAAGTTTGCGGCGATCAATACGGCCGTGTGGTCGGGCGGATCGTTCGTGTACGTGCCCAAAGGCGTGCACGTCGAGATGCCGCTGCAGGCTTACTTCCGCTTGAACTCCGAGAACATGGGCCAGTTCGAGCGAACCTTGATTATCGTGGATGAAGGCGCGCAGGTGCATTACGTGGAAGGCTGCACGGCGCCCACTTACTCGAGTGATTCGTTCCACTCCGGCGTGATCGAAATTATGGTGCGCAAGGGCGCGCGCTGCCGCTACACCACGATCCAGAACTGGTCGACGAATGTGTACAACCTCGTCACGCAGCGCGCCATGGTCGAAGAAGACGGCATCATGGAATGGACCGATGCCAACCTGGGCAGCAAGCTGACGATGAAATACCCCTCGACGTACTTGATGGGCAGGGGCGCGCGCGGCGAGATTCTCTCGATGGCGTTCGCGGGACGCGGCCAGCATCAAGACACGGGCGGCAAGGTCGTGCACGTTGCGCCGCACACGCGCAGCAAGATTACGTCCAAGTCCATCAGCAAGGACGGCGGGCGCGCCTCATATCGCGGCCTGTTGAAAGTCTACAAAGGCGCCGAGGGCGCCTCGTCGCACGTCCAGTGCGATGCGCTGCTGCTCGACGAGACCAGCCGCACGGATACGTATCCTTACATCGAGATCGACGACGATCGCGTGACCATCGGTCACGAGGCCACCGTCAGCAAAATCGGCGATGAGCAGTTGTTCTATCTGCAGAGCCGCGGCCTCAACGAAGTGGATGCCCGCGCCATGGTGGTGTCGGGCTTCATCGAGCCGCTGGTGAAGGAACTGCCGATGGAGTACGCGGTGGAGATGAATCGCCTGATCCATTTGCAGATGGAAGGAACCGTAGGCTAATAAGCAACGAGTAATGCGTAACGAGTAACCTCACCGCATTACTCGTTATCTGAACCACGAATCAATGGAGAGATCACTTTGGCTCCTGTCAAAACCAAGCCTGTGAAAAAGGCGATAAAACCCAAGAAGGTTGCCGCGAAGCGTCCGGCGTGTCAGCTCCGCAGACTGGCTTCAGTGTCGAAGTATTCGAAGCACTGCTCGCGTCGCGCCCGTTCGAACCGGACTGGATGCGTGATCGGCGGCGTGACGCGTTCCACGTGTTGCTTGACACGCCGCTGCCCACGCGCAGCGATGAAGCGTGGCGGCGCACCGATATCGGCGCGTTGAAGCTGGACGAGGTCGAAACCGTCATGCCCCAAGCCGATGGTGAAGCGGCCCTCAAAGGCGCGCCGCGCTCGATCAAAGAGGCCATCTCCGGCAAAGGCGCGTCGGGCGCGGTGGTATCGGCGGACGGGCAGGTCGTCGCGGCGCTGCTGGACAAGTCGCTGGCGCGCCAGGGCGTCATCTTCACCGACATGGAGACGGCGCTCAAGCGGCACGGCGATCTGCTCGAGCCGATCTTCATGACGCAGATCGTCAAGCCCAACGACGGTTATTTCGCGGCGCTGCACGGTTCCTTCTGGCAGGGCGGCACGTTCATGTATGTGCCCCGGGGCGTGGAAGTGCCGCTGCCGCTGCGCGCGGCAACCTGGCTTAAACAGCGGCCGGCCTCGTTCCCGCATACCCTCATTGTCATGGAGCCCGGTTCGCGCGCCGTGTTCGTCGACGAATACGAGTCGCACGCGGACGATCGGCAGGCGTTCAGCAGCGGCGCGGTCGAGATTCTCGTCGGCGACGGCGCGCAGCTCGACTACGTGAACTGGCAGGACCTGGGCCGCAACGTGTACAACTTCACGCACGAGCGCGCCAAAGTGATGCGTGACGGCACGCTGCACTGGATCGTGGCGGGCCTCGGCACCAGGTTGACCAAGTCGTTCATGGATGCCAACCTCGCCGGTCAAGGCTCAGCGGCTTTGATGTCGGGCGCCTACTTCGTCGACGGCCAGCAGCACCTTGATTACGATACCGAGCAGAATCATCTGGTGCCGCATACCACCAGCGACCTGCTGTACAAAGGCGCGTTGAAAGACGAAGCCCGATCGGTATGGCAGGGGAACATCCACGTTTATCCCGGCGCGCAGCGCACCGATGCGTATCAGGCCAGCCGCAATCTGTCGCTCAGCAACACCGCTCGCGCCGACTCGATTCCCGGGTTGGAGATCGAAGCCGACGATGTGCGCTGCACGCACGGCGCTGCGATCAGCCAGGTGGATAAGGAAGAGATCTTTTACCTGATGGCGCGCGGCATTCCCGCGAAGATCGCGGAACAGCTGATCGTCAATGGCTTTTTTAAGCCCGTGCTCGATCGCATTCCGATGGATAATGTGCGGGCGCGCCTGGAAGCCTCGTTTGCCGCGAAGATGGGACTGACCGAAGGCTGAAGTCATAAGGCTGAAGGATGAAATTTCATCTTTCAGGCTTCAGCCTTCATCTTGAAGAGGAGCGAATTGACCATGACGGAATACGTTCACCCTGAGGTTCTTGTTTCCACCGATTGGGTGGCGCAGCATCTGAATGATCCGAAGGTGCGCATCGTGGAATCGGATGAGGATGTGCTGCTGTACGACATCGGCCATGTGCCGGGCGCGGTGAAGATCGATTGGCACACCGATCTCAACGATCCGCTGGTGCGCGATTATCTGGACGCCGAACGGTTTTCGGCGCTGCTGCAGGCCAAAGGCATCGACGCCGAGTCCACCGTGGTGTTCTACGGCGACAAGCATAACTGGTGGGCGTGTTACGCTTTGTGGGTGTTCAAACTCTTCGGCTTTGGAGACGCCCGCATCATGAACGGCGGGCGCAAGAAGTGGATCGACGAAGGGCGCGGGTTGACCAAGGTCGTGCCCACCTTCCCGAAGACAAGTTATCAGGCTCCCCGGCGCGACGATCACCAGATTCGCGCCTTCCGGAATGACGTGCTCTTCCACCTGGAGCAGAAGAAACCGCTGGTCGACGTGCGCTCGCCGGGGGAATACAGCGGCCAGCTGCTGCACATGCCTGATTATCCTCAGGAAGGCGCGCTGCGCGGCGGGCACATTCCGGGCGCGAGGAACATCCCGTGGGCCAAAGCGGTGCGCGATGATAGCACGTTCAAATCGGCGGCGGAACTGAAGGAACTGTATCAGTCGCAGGGCATTGTGCCGGAAAAGGAAGTCATCGCCTACTGCCGCATCGGCGAACGATCGAGCCACACCTGGTTCGTGCTCACGTACCTGCTGGGCTATCCCAACGTCCGCAACTACGACGGATCGTGGACAGAGTGGGGCAACCTGGTGGGCGTGCCGATTGAAAAATGACGAGTGATCAGTGACGGTCAAAAAAGTGAAGAGCGGGGGGTGGACTGATTTCACTCTTCACTCTTCACTTTTTATTTTAGAATGGTAGAATAGCAACATGTTGACTCGACAAGAACAGCTGGAATTCATCCTGGATCATTATGAGAATCCGCGCCACAAAGGACCCCTGGCGGATGCTGAAGCGGTGGTCGAGGGGGGCAACCCGGGCTGCGGCGACATCGTCAAGGTGTACTTGAAAATGAACGACGGTCAGCTCTTCGCCACGTTCGAGGGCGAGGGCTGCACCATCAGCCAGGCTTCGGCCTCGTACTTGATGGACGAGGTGAACGGCAAAACGCTGGAAGAGGTGCTCGCGATCGATCACGAAGCCCTGATGGAGAGTCTGGGCAAAGAGATCGTGCAGCAGCGCACGCGCTGCGCCACACTTTCGCTCGACACGCTGCGCGCCGCTATCCGCAAGCGCGAACGCGAGCTCATGATCAAAAACAGCCGCTGAGACACGCCGGCACTGCCAGTTCTATTTCAGTTAAACCTCCGGGTCTCGGTGGTTATTCAGGACCGATCGAATGACTTCATCATTAGACGTAGCCAAAATTCGGCAGGACTTTCCCATACTGGAGCGGCGGGTGCACGACAAGCTGCTGGCGTTTCTCGATAGCGCCGCTTCATCTCAGAAACCCGCGTGTGTGATCGAGGCGATGGATCGCTACTATCGCACGACGCACGCCAACGTCCATCGCGGCGTCCATACCTTAAGCGAAGAAGCGACCGAGCAGTACGAAGGCGCGCGCAAAAAGATCGCCCGGTTCATCAATGCCAAAGCGAGCCGCGAGATCATTTTCACGCGCAATACCACGGAGTCGATCAATCTCGTGGCGTTCGCGTGGGGCCGCGCCAACCTGCGGCCGGGCGACGAAATCCTGCTGACGGAGTCGGAGCATCACAGTAACATCGTGCCGTGGCAGATGATTGCCAGAGAAGTCGGCGCAAAGGTGCGGTATATCCCCGTCGACGCCCGGGGCTACCTCGACACTTCGACGCTGGATACCCTGCTGACGAAGCAGACCAGGATCGTCGGCATCGCGTCCATGTCGAACGTGCTCGGCACGATTCTGCCCGTTAAAGAAATCATTGCGCGGGCGCGCGAAGTGGGCGCGCTGGTGCTGGTCGATGGCGCGCAGGGGGTGCCGCATTTGCCGACGGATGTGCAGGCGCTGGACTGTGACTTTTTGGCCTTCTCCGGCCACAAAATGTGCGGGCCAACGGGCATCGGCGTGCTGTGGGGCCGGCGCGACCTGCTCGAAGCGATGCCGCCGTTCATGGGCGGCGGCGATATGATCCGCAAAGTCACTTTCGACGGCGCAGACTGGAATGACTTGCCGTGGAAATTCGAAGCCGGGACGCCGGCCATCGCCGAAGCGATCGGTTTTGGCGCAGCGATCGATTATCTCAACGCTCTGGGCATGCCCAATGTTCGCGCGCATGAACGGGACATCATCGCCTATGCGCTCGAGCGCTTGAGTGAAGTGCCCGGGCTGACGATCATCGGGCCGGACGATCCCGATCGGCGCGGCGGCGTGGCGACCTTTACTCTCGACAACATTCATCCACACGATCTGGCCGACATCCTCGATCACGAAGGCATTGCCATTCGCGCCGGGCATCACTGCGCGCAGCCGCTGCATCAGAAGCTGGGCATTCCGGCCTCGTCGCGCGCGTCGTTTTACGTGTACACTCTGCGCGAGGAGATCGATCGGCTGGTGGACGGGCTGTACAAGGCCAAGACGATCTTTAAGCGCTGAAGGAAGATGCGCTTGAAATGAACCTCCCGGAGGCTGCCAGCCTCCGGGAGGTTGTGGAGACCATACTGTGGAAGACCTCTATCGCGACAACATCATCGATCACTATCAGAACCCGCGCAATTACGGCACGCTCGAACACCCCGATATTTCCTATGAAGACAGCAATCCGGTCTGCGGCGACGAGATCCGCATGGACCTCAGGACCCAGGAGGGGCGGGTGGTCGAGGCACGGTTTCAGGGACACGGCTGCTCGATCAGCCAGGCATCGGCGTCGATGCTGACTGAAGAGATCATCGGCAAGACGCTGGAGGAGGTCAAGCAGATCGACAAGCAGTACCTGCTGGACCTGTTGGGCATTCCGCTGGGGCCGGTCCGCTTGAAGTGCGCGCTGCTGTCGTTGAAGGTGCTGAAGGCCGGCGCGTATGGCTTGCATGGCTGGCCGGGCGAGGATGAAGAGTGAGCAATGATCAATGTTCAATGCGCACTGATCATGGGTCGATGACAGATGGCAAAAGAGGGCAGGGGTGATGAGCGAGTTTGTGGCGGTCGCCAAGATCGGCGAGATAGAAGAAGGTCAAGTGAAGGTCGTGCGGGTGGGTGATGGGCCGATCGGGTTGACGAAGGTCGAAGGCGAGTTCTTCGCGTTTGCGGATGTCTGCACGCACGACGATGGCCCGGTGGCTGAAGGCGAACTCGACGAGTACATCATCGAATGCCCACGGCACGGCGCGAAATTTGACATTCGCACCGGCAAGGTGAGGCAGCTGCCCGCCGTGACGCCGATTCCGGTGTACGCGGTGAAAGTAGAAGGCGACACGGTGCTGGTGTCGAAGAAACCAACGTCGATGATGTGAGAAGGTTGAATGATTCGAAACAGAGCCGGAGGAGTTTCCCGGCTCTGTTTATTTAATGTTCAACGACTGTCACCCGTTGGCGAAAACGAAGCAGCCCAGGCCAGGAAGGCATCGTGAGACTGTGCGCCGCGCTCAACTACGGGGTTACGGTATTTGGTAGCGTTTCTTCTCCTGTCCGTTATAATCAGATCACGCCATGAGTGATCTCGGAAAGTCGATGATGTCGGTCAGCAGTGGGTTGGTCGGTGGCAAGTCGTTAGGCCATGCAAGCCGATCCACGGTTTTGGAATCGTCCACGGGCGACCTGGGCGGTGCGGTGTGTGGTTGTGAGCGGTGATGAGGCGTGCCGCGGCGCAGTCAGCCGATCAGCTGCTGTCGTCGGGTGTCAACGGTCGTCGATTAGTGGTCAGCGACGTGTGTGCTCCAGGCATCCAAGTGTTGGCACATCGCAGCCAACATCACGCGGAAGAACCAGCGTTCACGACCGGCGGTGCGGGTGTGGTCGAGACCGAAATCGAGTTTCTTGCGTTTGACGGAGCGTTCGGCGCACGAGCGACGATCGGCATGGAGTTTCCACAGAAGCGAGCCCCGCGGCAGGCGAGTGAACAAACGGTAGTTGGTCTTGGGATACGTGTAGCTCGTCCGGCCGTAAGGAGAATCCGAGCAATCGTGGGCGAAGTGCGGGCAGTCCGTCAAGGGCCGGTGTTGAACGGCGAGCGGGCAGCGCCATTTGAGGCGCAGGCGGTCGGTGCAGAGACCCTGGTAGATCAAGGGCCGTTCGGCCAGGCAGATGGGGATACCCTCCTCGGTGGGGCGCCAGGCGGGCGCGAATTGGAAGTGGTCGGTGTTGCGCGCGTTCAGCGGGATGACCGAATCAAGGTGCCAATGTTCGGTGCCGAGGCGATACAGGGCCAACGCATCGTGGGCCTTATCTAATGAGGCGGTTTGGAGGCGAAAGCCGAGCAAGTCAACGGCCTCGTAGGTGGCAGCCAGATAGGCGACCGAATCGTGGCGATGATTATCCAAGACGTTGATGACCAGCGGGAGTTGGCCGGTATGGCGCAACGAATAGGCGGTGAGTTCGTACAGGCCGTGCCCGTAGACGTAGCGTTCGCGATAGGAGTCCCAGCCCCAACTGGCCTGCGGGTCATGGAAGCGGCGGGCACAGGTACAGTGGTCAGCCGAGGGGTTGGCGTGATTGTCGCATGTGCTGGCCCCCTCCTGGCGGGCCAAGATTGGAACGAACGAGAGCAGTGCGAAGCCTCCCGTGGGACTGCATCGCATGTGTTGACTCTCGCCTGATCTTGGCACAGGTGGGGGTAAAACATTAACGGTCACGGGGATGTCGTGACCGATTCATACGAGAAATCGGCTTCTCGGACTTTCTGAGAGAGATCACTATTCAAAGGAGAGTGACAATGTCCTGGCAAGGTGAGGTTTTCAAAGGCAAGATCGGTTTCACGATGGAGGATTCCACGCCTCAGTGGGATCTGCCCACGCGTCCACCGGCAGGCACGCCCAACGTGTTGCTGATCGTGCTGGACGATGTCGGTTATGGACATCTGGGCTGTTACGGTTCACCGATCGCGACGCCGCATATCGATGCGCTGGCCGCGCAGGGCTTGCGCTACACCAACTGGCACACCACCGCGTTGTGTTCGCCCACGCGCTCGTGTTTGTTGACAGGCCGCAATCATCACACGAACGGCATGGGCCTGATCTCGGAATTGGCGAGCGGTTATCCCGGTTACGATGGCATGCCCAAACCCTCGCGCGCGTACATCTCGCCGACTGTTGCAGGCTCAGGGTTTTGCGACGTTCGCGTTGGGCAAGTGGCATCAAGTGCCGGCGGAAGAAATGTCCACCGCCGGGCCGTACACGCGCTGGCCGCTGGGCAAGGGCTTCGATCGGTACTACGGCTTCCTCGGCGCAGAAACCGATCAATTCAGCCCCGATCTGATGTATGACAATCACTACATCGAGCCGCCTAAGACGGCGGAAGAAGGCTATCACCTCACGGAAGATTTGACCGATCAAGCGATTGCGTTTTTGCATGATCTCCGCTCGGCTGATCCGGCGAAACCGTTCTTCATGTACTTCTGTCCCGGCGCCACGCACGCCCCGCATCAAGCGCCGCGTGAGTCGATCGAGAAATATCAGGGTAAGTTTGATGCAGGCTGGGATGCCTATCGCGAACAGACGCATCAACGACAATTGGAGTTGGGCATCCTGCCGCCCGACACCGAACTCTCGCCGCGGCCTGATTGGGTGAAAGCATGGGACACGCTCAACGCCGACGAACAGAAGTTGTATGCCCACATGATGGAAATCTTTGCGGGCTTTTTGAGCCACACCGATTTCCACATCGGGCGGTTGATCGAGGCGCTGGATAAGTTAGGCGATCTGGAAAACACGCTCGTCATCGCTCGTGTCGGACAACGGCGCCTCCGGCGAGGGCCGCTACTTCGGTTCGTTCAACGAGAATCTGATCTTCAACGGCGTGCCCGACACCTTCGAGGAAAATATCAAGCACATCGACGAACTCGGCGGGCCGAATTCGTACGGACATTATCCCACCGCTGGACGATGGCGGGCAACACGCCGTTCAAACGCTGGAAGCGGAACGTCTTCAACGGCGGCATCGCTGACCCGATGCATTTTCTCGTGGCCCGCCGGTATTCAGGCGCGCGGCGAAATTCGCCCGCAGTATACGCACGCCATCGATGTGCCCGCGACCATTCTCGATATTCTCAACATCGAACCGCCTGCCATGTTCAACGGCGTGCCGCAAGAAGCCATCGCCGGAACCAGTTTCAAAGCCACGTTTGAAAATCCGCAGGCCGAGGAAGTCCGCGCCTTGCAGTATTACGAAATCTACGGCTCGCGCGCGTTGTACCTGAATGGCTGGAAAGCGGTCACGTTCCATCCCGTGCCCGGTGTGCCCAGCGATGGCCCCGGCGATCCCAATCTGCCGTTCACGCAAGACAAATGGGAACTGTATAACACCACGCAAGATTTCGCGGAAGTGCATGACCTGGCCGCGCAAGAGCCAGATCGCTTGCAGATGATGATCGGCCTGTGGTTTGCCGAAGCGGGCAAATACGATGTGTTTCCCTATTCACGCTTATCAGCGCAAAGCGCAGCGCCCCAAACCGGCCGGCCAACGGACGTCGTACACCTATTGGCCTAACACCACGCACATCGACAACGAAGCCGCGGTCGATGTGCGCATGCGTCCCTTCAGTGTCGTGGCGCTGGCCCGCGTCCCGGAAGGAACCGAAGGGGTACTGATCGCGCAGGGTGGACGCTTTGCGGGTTGGTCGTTCTTCATCAAAGATGGCAAGTTGATCTACGAGCACAACTATCTGGGGCTGGACCGCTTCCGCGTGGTGTCCACTGAACCCGTTCCGCCGGGCGATCGGGAACTGGGGCTGGAGTTCCGCATCACGGGCAAGTTCGATATTGCCCCGACGCTCACGGCGCAGGGCTTTCAGGGCGTGAAAGGCGAAGTGAGCCTGTACATCGATCACCAACTGGTTGGCACAGGTGAAATCGGCAAGACCGTACCGTTCGGTTGGTCGCTCAGCGGCGAAGGGTTATGCTGCGGCTACGACAGCGAAACACCCGTCAGCGATCTGTACCAGTCGCCGTTCAAGTTTACGGGTGGCCTCGAGCGCGTGGTGGTGTCTGTCAGCGGCGAACCCTTCAGCATCGTGTCCAAAGAAGTCGAGAACGCCTTTATCGTGCAGTAGCCAAGGCCCGATTGGTAAACGTAGCAATCCGGTGAGTGCCTCTCTCGAGTCATTTCACCGGATTATCATCAGGCATTGAGTCATCCATGAGTTGCGACTCGTGCTATCTCTAAAGGCAACTACCTGCCGTAACTCCACTTCTGGTGTGCGCGTGACGGTTGAAGGTGATGCGGTGCGGGTGTCGAAAAGGCCGATATCGATGATGTGAGATGGCCGAATGATCTGACGCAGAGCCGGAAGCGTTTCCCGGCTCTGTTTGTTTTCTGGTATGCTTGACCCATCTCGACTCAGGAGCACAGAGCGTGTTGGATTTGAACAAAGCGCTGGATTTTGCCGTAGCGACGGTGCGGGAAGCAGGCGCGGTGTTACGCGATTACTATCGCACTGGCGTGACCATCAAGTACAAGGGCGAGATCGATCTCATCACGGAGGCTGATCATGCATCGGAAGCCCTGATCCTCCAGCGCATCCGGGCGGCTTATCCTGACTGCGCGATCCTCTCCGAGGAAAGCGGCGCCAGCGCGAACACTTCGTCCCGGGTGTGGATCGCCGATCCGCTGGATGGCACGACCAATTTCGCGCACGGCCTGCCGATCTTCTGCGTGACCTTAGCCTTGATGGTGAACGATGTGATCGAGGTGGGCGCCACCTACGATCCGATCTACGATGAGCTCTACACCGCGCAGCACGGGCAGGGCGCCTATCTTAACGGCGAGCGCCTGCATGTGTCGGCCGCGCCGGCGCTCGATCAAGCGCTGCTGGTGACGGGCTTCCCCTACGATCGGCGCACGAACCCCCACAACAATATACGGCAGTTCGCCGACTTCTCGCTGCGCGCTCAAGGTGTGCTGCGGCTGGGCAGCGCCGCGCTCGATCTGGGCGCGGTCGCCGCCGGGCGGCTGGATGGTTACTGGGAATTCAAGATCAATCCGTGGGATATTGCCGCAGGTGTGCTCCTGGTGACTGAAGCGGGCGGACAGGTCACCGCGCCCGACGGTTCACCCCTCGATCTGTTTGCGCGCCGGGTAGTGGCGAGCAACGGCCTCATTCAAGCGGAGATGCTCGACCTGCTGGCGCACAGTCAACCGTGGCCGGCGTAGGGCGAGATCACATCTTGCCCCGCCGCGGAGTGCAGTCACGGCAGCCGGCACGATCGATAGGCATGTAGGGATCGGCGCAGCCTGGCTACCCAGTCGCTCATTTGTAAGCCGCTACTCCAAATGCCTGCGGCCTGGCAATTACCCGGCTGAACCCTGCTTCCTGCAAACGCCGCACCACGCCTTTGGTTGTGCGCGCGCCGCTCTTGCTGTCCGGATCGCCGATGTAGTGAAACAGCTTGCCGCTGCGCCGCAGGACGCGCCAGCACTCCCGGTAGAATTCGCCGGAATAGAGCTCGCCCGCCAGACTGAGCATCGGCGGATCGTGCAGGATGCAGCTGAACACGCCATCCTCGAACGACGGCACGACCTCGAAGGCGTCGCCGATGATCTGGCTGATCTTCGGGTTGTCGAAGAGCGATCGGGACCAGGGATTGCAGCGCGCCATCTCCTGCGCGGTGGGATCCAACTCGATCGTGATCACGTGCTCGGCGGTCCTGGCCGCTTCGATGGCGGTGTAGCCCAGGCCGGTGCAGGTATCCAGCACGCGGCCCGTGATCGGCGCGATGGCTTTGATCTTAGCCTGCGTGTCCTGCTGCGGATTGGTGCCTTTGATGCGATGCATGGGCAGACCGGAGATCAACATCGTCGGCGCGGCTGCGGTGGGCATCAGGCCATAAACGCGCCCGGTGAGAGTGGAGAAGCCGCGGATCATCTGCGCGTGATTGTTGTCTACGACGAAACAGGCCGTGTCGTGACGGGTGATTTCTTCGATCTCGCTCCAGGGCAGGACCTGATCGGGCAGAATCAACCGCTCGGGTGTGAGCGTGACCTCCGTGTCGGTCAAGCCCAGATCGAGCGACGTGATCGCAGTCGAGCGTCCGGCGCGGCGCGCTTCGAGCAGCGTGCCGGCTTGATAGTGCGAGAGAATGATCCTGTTCACCTCGCCTATGGCACTTCCCCCGTCGAACTTTCGTAGGCCTCCGGGCAGGAATAGACCGCCCAGCGCCGCTCGTCCAATTCGCCCTGATCGGGAAAGACCTGCCAGGTGCCGTTCTGCGAGATGGTCACTTTGCTGGCGGTAATGACGATCAGCCGGGTCTTGTTTGCAGCCGCTTTGTCGAGCAGCGCTTGAATAGTCATGCGGTCCTCAGGCGGAAATTGTACCATAGTGCAAACCGTAACTATCCCGCAATGCTTGCAATGATGGTTTTATGCTATGATCACACAAGTGCCCGGGGTGCGCATGTCGAAGGAAACAGTTCTGTTGATCAGTCGTGACGCCGAATTGGGAACCTGGCTGAGCGCGCGCGTGCTGCAGCCGGCAGGTTTTGCCTGTGAGATTGTCCCAGACCTGGCCGCGGCGCGCGCCAGGATCGCCGCGTTTCTCCCACAATCGATCCTCCTGGTGTTCTCGGAACAGACGGCCGATGAGCTGACTTTCATCGCCGAACACGAATCTTCGATCCCGGCCATTGCCGTCCTGCCTGAACGCTCGCTCGAGGTGATCGAGGCGGCGCTGGCGCATGCCGCATGCGATGTTCTGATCCAGCCGCTGGATGCCCTGCGCACCCTCAACGCCGTGACGCGCGGCGTGCGGCGCGGCCGCGCCTTGCAGGAACGCAATAGCCTGCGCGAACAAACCGATCGGCAGGCGCAGGAGTTCAACGCCCTGTACACGGTGGGCCAAAAAGTGGCCGCGCTGTTTAATGTCGAAGAAATTTTGAACTCGTGGTGACGGCGGCTGTGAATCTGACGGGGGCCCACGAGGGGGCGTTGATGCTGCTGGATGCCAGCAGCGGCGAGCTCTATCTGCGCGCCAGTTGCAGCAGCGACGAGGACAATGTGCGCCAGCTGCACGTGAAAGTAACCGACGCGCTGATGAGGCGCGTATTGCAGAGCGGACGGCCTATCCTGCTCGATCGCAGCGCGCTCCTCAAGGTCAAAACCTCGCTGCCGGTCACCGCCATCATCAGTGTGCCGCTGATTGTGGGCGGGCATGCCATCGGCGTGCTGAGCGCGTACAGCTCGCAGCCGGGGCGGCCCTTCCGCGAACACGATGTGCATCTGCTGTCTACGCTGGCCGATTCCGCCGCCGTTGCCATTCGCAATGCCGAGCTCTATCACGACGTGCGCTGGACGGCTGATCGATTTGCGGTGCTCGCCGAGATCAATCGCCACATTTCAGAGTCGCTTGACCCGCGCACGGTCTTGGAACGCATTGTCACGCATGCCCGCGATCTGTTGCAGGCGGCTGACAGCGAAGTCTACTTATGGGACAAAGCTGGCCGGTCGCTGAATGCCGTGGTGGCCGTGGGTGATTTTGCCGAGGAGATCAAAGCCAGGCCGCTGCGCCTGGGTGAAGGCATCGTCGGATCGGTCGCGCAAAGCGGCGTAGCGGAAATGGTGAATGCAGTCGAAAATGACCCGCGCTGCGTCTACATTCCCGGCACGCCGGAAGAACACGAAGCGCTGCTGTGCGCGCCCCTGATCGCCAAGAGCGGCCTGTTGGGCGTGATGGCGGTTACCCGCGTCGGTCATCAACCTCCGTTCACGCGCCTCGACTTCGATTTCTTCACCGCTTTGGCAGCGCAGGCCGTCATCGCCATTGAGAATGCGCGCCAGTATGATTCCGAGCACGGGCTGACCGTGGAGCTGAGCGAAGCCCTGGCCAGGCAGCAGGAACTTGATCGGCTGAAGAACGCCTTTATTCAGAACGTCTCACACGAACTGCGCACGCCGCTGGCGATCATTCGCGGGTATGCCGAGTTGATGGAGGGCGGCGAGCTGGGCGATCTTTCGCCAGAGCAGCAAGAATCGGCGGAAGTCATGGCGCGCCGCACGCGCATGCTCAGCAAGATGCTGGACGATCTGCTGACGATTCTGGCCGCGGAGACGCATAAACTCGAAAAGGAATTGGTCGATCTGGCTCATATGGTGCAGGCTGGCCGTTACCGATTTTCAGGCGCCGGCCAAACAGGCCGGGCTGTCGCTGGTCGCAGCGATCGCTCCCGACGTTCCCCCGATCTACGCTGATGCGATTCATATGCGGCGGGTCCTGGATAATTTGCTGGGGAATGCGCTGAAGTTCACGCCGGAGGGCGGCCGCGTTGCGGTCGACGTGAGTCACAATCACGATAAAGTGATTCTGGTTGTCACAGACAGCGGCATCGGCATTCCGCCCGAGCATCTGGCGAAGATCTTCCAGCGTTTCCATCAAGTTGACAACAGTTCCAAGCGCCGCTACGGCGGTGTGGGTTTGGGCCTTGCCCTGGTTAAGGAAATTGTCGAGTCACATGATGGTACGGTGGCAGTGACCAGCGAGCTTGGACACGGGACCACGTTCCGCATTGTTCTGCCGGCGGTCACTTCATCCTCTCCGGCCTTGATCACTTGAAACCTCGCTCCGGATTCCTCCCTGCGTGCCTGGATGCAGCAGATAAGGCGGCCGGTCACTAACGTCATGCTTGCCGGCGCGGGAATCCAGCGTGCCGGCGCCATAGGGGCATCTAACGAAAGGAAAACACCATGGCTGATATGAATTCCGGGGACTTTAAGGCATACGGCAAGCAGCTCATCGATTGGATTGCCGAGTACCTCGATTATCCCGAGCGCTACCCAGTGCTTTCACAGGTCAAGCCAGGCGAAATCAAGTCGCAGCTGCCGGCCGCGCCCCCGGCCGCGCCCGAGGATTTTGCCGCCGTCCTGCGGGACTTCGATGGCATCGTCATGCCCGGCATCACGCACTGGAACAACCCCGCGTTCATGGCTTACTTCGGTATTACCGGATCGCTGCCGGGCATTCTGGGCGAGCTGCTGACGGCGGGCCTCAACGTCAACGGCATGTTGTGGCGCACCTCGCCGTCGGCTACGGAGCTGGAAGAAGTGGTCATGGCCTGGCTGCGCCAGATGGTGGGCTTGCCGGAGACGTTCACAGGCGTGATCATGGACACCGCTTCGATATCATCCCTGATTGCCGTGGCGGCCGCGCGTGAAGCGTTGAATCTGCGGATTCGCGAAGAAGGCATGGCGGGCCGCTCGGATTTGCCGCGCCTGACGATGTACACCTCCGAGCAGTCGCACTCATCGATTGAGAAGGGCGGCATCGTGCTGGGGATCGGCCAGCAGAACATCCGCAAGATCGAAGTCGACGCCGAGTTCAGAATGAAGCCCGACTGCCTGGCGGCCGCGATCGAGGCCGATCGCCGCTCGGGCGGCGTGCCGTTCTTTGCCTGCGCCACCGTCGGCACGACCTCCACCACCAGCATCGATCCGGTGCCGGCCATCGCCGACATTTGCGGGCGCGAGAAAGTGTGGCTGCACGTCGACGGCGCGTATGGCGGAAATGCGGCGGTCGTGCCGGAGATGCGCTGGGTGCTGCAGGGCGTCGATCGGGCCGATTCGTTCGTGGTGAATCCGCACAAGTGGATGTTCACGCCGATCGATTTCTCGGCCTTCTACACGCGCCACGTCGCTACGCTCAAGCGCGCTTTCAGCATTCTGCCGGAGTATCTGCGTACGGCGGAGGGCGACGCGCAGGCCGTGACCAACTTCATGGACTATGGTGTGCAGTTGGGGCGGCGTTTCCGCGCCTTGAAATTCTGGTTCATGGTGCGGTCCTTCGGCGTGGAAGGCATCGCCGAGCGAATTCGCGAGCATATCCGCCTGGCGCACGTGTTTGAAAGTTGGGTGCGCGCTACGCCGGGCTGGGAAGTGGTCGCGCCGATACCCTTCAGCACGGTAAACTTCCGCGCCTGTCCGCCGGGCGTGCCGGAAGAAAAATGGAATGAGTTGAATGAGCGGGTGTTGAATGCTGTTAACGCCACCGGCGAGGTGTTCCTGTCGCACACCAAGTTGCACGGCAACTATGTGCTGCATCTGGCGATCGGCAACATCCGCACGGAAGAGAAACACATCGCGCGGGCGTGGGATCTGCTAAAGGCGGAGTGCGGAAGGCTGAGCGCAGGTGCCAGCTTTTAGCGCAAATTGCCCGCGTGAAACAGCTGCCTCCCGCTTTACACAGGCTGCGCTTGAGTCACCGGCATGGCGACCCCGCTGAGAGGCACGAGGCCATAAACGCGCCAACTGCTCACCACGTGTCAAACTCTAACAACTCTAATGCCTATGAGATAAAACCGGCAAAAATAGTGGCCAAGTGCTATAGATTCTGACGAAGGCCATACCGACGACAGTGCCCAATGCTCGTTAGCCCAAACGTCCTGCAAACCCTATGCCATTACGATAGTTATGCTGCACTCAACTTGCCCGTTAGTGGAGCCAGGTCTGATCACTTGCTCGCTAAGGGCTATTCGTCACGTTGGTGACTTGCTCAGGTTAGGATGAATTGCCTTGCACAGGATACTCTGTTGCCGAGTTTACTCTCGCGAGCGAGGCGGCCGGCTTGAAGCATCTCGTGGCGGACGCTCACGCGGTAGGGCATTTTTCCGCGCTCGGCGGCTGGCAATCACGAGGATAATGATCACCGCGACGAGTGGCGCGCCGAACAGCAGCAGCTCGTCGAGAATGCCAGCCGCGCCATGATGCAGCGGCGTAAAGACGGGTGAATAAAGCATAACGTAACACAGTATATCAGCGCCGCCAGAACCGGTCAAACCTCGCATGTCGCTCCGTGCTCCAGCCGCCGTCCCCGGCGGCGCATCCATCGTGAACCCGCGCCGCGGACGGCGCTTTGAGCGATTTGTGAGAGCCGTGCGCTGCTGGCCGGAATGCTGACCGGGCGAAAAGTGGTTGTAGTATAATTTGAATCGGGTTGGGAGAAGTGATCACATGTCGATGATGTTTTTTGCCGACGAGGCCGAAGTGCCATTGCCGCCGCGCGAAGTGCGCATCACGGAGGTCGAAGCGCGGCCCGCGCCCGATGGACGACGCGTGGCGTTATTGATCACGCTGACCCCGTTTCTGGAATATCCCAACCTTGAAGTCGTGCTCTATCGCCCCGACGGCGAAGAAGAACGCAGCCTCACCGTCGTCGGCACGATGGATCGACGCCTGGCGCTGACCCTGCATGTGAAACAGCCCATGCCGGGCGAGTATCGCGCCCGGGTCGATCTGATTCACGAAGGCGACGTCCTGCAGACAAAACAGGTCATGTTTTCGCTGCCAGAACCGATCGGATAAATGGCGAGGATGGAGCATTTAGGCTGGCGGGAGAGCGAAGAGAGGCGCGCATGAACGATCCCATGATCGGCAGGACGATCGGCCGGTATCGCATCGTCGAACATCTGGGGCGGGGCGGCATGGCCGAGGTGTACAAGGCTTATCAGCCCAACCTCGATCGCTACGTGGCGATCAAGGTGATGCACACCTTCCTGTCGGACGAGAAGGAGTTCCTCGCGCGCTTCGAGCGTGAAGCCAAAGTGGTGGCGACGCTGCGCCACCCCAACATCGTGCAGGTCTACGACTTCGACGCTGAAGGCGGCGTGTACTACATGGTGATGGAGTACATCAGCGGCGAGTCCCTGAAGGCGCGCCTGCAAAATCTGGAGGCCAATGGCGCGTGGGTTCCGCTGGACGATGCCGCGTGCATCATCCTGGCGGTCGGCTCAGCGCTGAAATACGCGCACGAGCGCGGCATGGTGCACCGCGATGTGAAGCCGGCCAACGTGATGATCACGCTCGATGGCCAGGTGATCCTCACCGACTTTGGCATCGCCAAGATTGTGAGTGCATCCAATATCACCGCCAGCGGCGCGATGGTGGGCACGCCCAGTTACATGGCGCCCGAGCAGGGCATGGGTCAGCCCGGCGACGAGCGCAGCGATATTTACTCGTTGGGGGTGATGTTGTACCAGCTGGTGCTGGGGCGTCTGCCCTTTGATGCCGACACGCCGCTGGCGGTTGTCTTGAAGCACATCAACGATCCGCTCCCGCTGCCCAAGGAGTTGAAGCCGGATATTTCCGACGATCTCAATCGGGTGATCTTGACGGCCCTGGCCAAAGACCCCGGTGATCGTTATCAGAAAGTTGCGAATTTGACGGCCGACCTGCGCAAGGCGATGGGCATGTCGCCGGAGGATTCGCATCCGGACGCGGCCAGAAGTTCCGCCATCAAGCTGGCCGGAGCGACCATGGTTGGCCGGGTAGGTGGCGGCGTGACTCCGCCGCCCCGGCCTGCGCCTGTCGGGCCGCCGCAGGAGAAATCGGCAACGGTGGTGCCTGCGCCCAAGACGGTTGTGGCCGAAGCGGCGGTTCAGCCAGCCGCGGCCCCCGCGGCAACGGCTCCTGTCGCTGCGAAGAAGCGTCCCGGCTGGATCATTCCACTGGCGATTGTTGCGGTGTTGGCCATCGTGGGTGTGGGCCTTGCGGCTGTCATGAGTGGCGCAGGCCGCAGCACACCAACGCCGGCGCCTGCGCCTCAACCGAAACCGCTGTTGTGGTGCCGCCCGCCGAGAGATGCGCCGACGAACACGCCTACGGCCGTGCCGTTGACGGCTCAACTGCAGACATTGCAAGAAGACACTGAACTGCGCGACAAAGCGGGCGGTGATCCCTCCTCGCGTATTGAGGGGTTATTGCCGGCCGGTTCGCAGTTCTTCGTCATGGCCCGCACCGCCGATGCGCAATGGGTGCGCATCGAGACGCCCGACGGCGTCATGGGCTGGATCGATGCCGAAGCCACCGGGTTGAACCCCGCCCAGCTGGAGCAGCTGCCGGCCGCGACGACATTGACGCGTTTGACCGATACGCCGGCGCCCACCGCGCCGCCGACGAAGGCGCCGACTTTCACGCCGACGCCCTTGCCGACGAGCACCGCTGTCCCTGCGCGCACCACGACTGTCCCCACGCGCACCACCGGTCCCACCAGAGCGCCAGTGACGCCGCAGGCGACTGCCACGGTGCCTCAGGCTACGCCGACCCAGCCAGTGGCGGCTGAGCCGCTGGGGTACGGCTTTGACTTCCAGTTCTGCACCTACGACGGCGGCAACTACACCTGCAATCTCACGGTGTGGGGCAGCGGCGGCGACGGCAAATATCACTTTGCCCTGGAGAATCCGGATACCGGCAATTGGGACGAAAAAGTCGGCGGAAGCGCGTCTTATTTGATGCGTTCGCGACGCTGCCGGACGAAAATACAGCAGCTGCGCATCTGGGACGAATCGGGCAACCACATCGAACCGCCCCTGACGATGGATCCAGATGCCATGCCGGATAAGTTCCCGGGTGGAGCGGGTTGTGCGCCGTAACTATCCCCGGCTGGTGATCTTGACTCCGCTACGGGCGGCATGCCAAATCTTGTGTAAATTCGTTCGCCCGCAGTTTAACTGCGGGGAAACTACACATGATCTTGACTCCGCTACGGGCGGCATGCCAAATCTTGTGTAAATTCGTTCGCCCGCAGTTTAACTGCGGGGAACTACACGTGATCTTGACTCCGCTACAGGCTGAAGTGTAGCGGAGTTTTGTTGTGGCGTTCAGCCGTTCCAGGCCGCTGGACGACAGTCCAGCGGGAGCGTCGGCCCAAAAGTCGCCAATACTCTTGCGTTATACTCGCTTCCCTGGCAGCCAGTGGCCGAAGATCAAAATATGATATACTAACTCCGGCCAAATCTTCTCCGGCGAGGGAATTCTGCGTTGAACAGACATCTGCGAATCATCATCGTGGACGATCATGAGGTGGTGCGCCTGGGACTGCGCGCGCTGATCGATCGGCATCCGGGTTTCACAGTGGTGGATGAGGCGAGCAATGCCAAAGAGGCCGTGCAGAAGGCGCTGCAGCATCATCCTGAGGTCGTGGTGATGGATATCCGGCTGCCCGGCGGCAGCGGCATCGACGCCTGTCGCGAGATTGTCGCGGAAGCCCCGGATATCAAGGTGATCATGCTGACCTCTTTCGCTGAAGACGACATGCTCTTTGAGGCGATCGCGGCGGGCGCAGCGGGCTACGTGTTGAAGCAAATTGGCGGCGATGACCTGGTGCGAGCGATTGAGGCGGTCGGGCGCGGTGAAGCGCTGCTCGATTCGGCCCTGACGCAGCGCGTATTTGCCCGGGTGCGCGAAGCTCAGCGCAAAGATGAGCAGTCGGCCTTCAACCAGCTGACCGAACAGGAAATGCGGGTGTTAGGGCTGGTGGCGGAAGGCAAGACCAACCGCGAGATCGCGCAGCAGCTCTTCCTGGGCGAGGGCACGGTGCGCAACTACGTCAGCAGCATTCTGAGCAAACTGGCGCTGACCAATCGCGCCGAAGCCGCGGCCTATGCGGTGCAGCACAACATCCGGGCGTACCTGGCCGAGAATTGAAAGCCAGGCAACAAGCAGACAAGTAAGCAAGAACTCCCGCTGAGCGATGATTGCCAGCGGGAGTTCTTGTCATTGAACATTGCTCATTGTTCATTGATCAGTGTTAATTGTCCGCTCATGCTCCACGGCCCGGTTTTTTCGATCCTAACCTGTGCCAGCTGCCCGCGCCGATCGGCTGACTCATCTTCAAAGAAGACCAGCTTATTCGTGCGGGTGCGGCCGCGCCACCGGCCCTTGTGCTGATCTTCCACCAGCACTTCCACCGTTTGATCCTGATAGCGCCGGTTGATCACGCCCGAAATGCGCTCATGTTGATCGTTGAGCGCACGCCAGCGGCGTTCCTTCTCTTCTTCCGGCACATCGTCCGTCAGATTGCGATCGGCCACCGTGCCCGGCCGGGTGGAGTACTTGGCCAGATGCGCCACGTCGAGCTTCAGTTCTTCCAGCAGATCGACCGTGCGCTGGAACTGCGCTTCTGTTTCGCCCGGAAAGCCCACGATGATGTCGGTGGCGATGGAGGTGCCGGGCAGCCTGGCGCGTATCTTCTCGATCAGGCGGCGGTAATCGTCGGCGGTGTAACCGCGCTTCATATTCCGCAGGACTTCGTCGTCGCCGGCCTGCACCGGCACTTCGATGTGCTCGCAGACCTTGGGCAGTTCAGCCACAATGTCCAGCAGTTTGTCGCTCATCCAGTTGGGATGCGAGGTGAGAAACCGGATGCGCTCGATGCCGTCGACGCCGTTGACAACGCGCAGCAGATCAGACAGATCGGGTTCGTCGCCGAAGTCCTTGCCGTAGCGATCGACGATCTGGCCCAGCAGCGTCACTTCTTTCACGCCCTGGGCGGCCAGCGAACGCACTTCCTGCACAATCTGGCCGATGGGGCGGCTGCGCTCGACGCCCCGGCGATAAGGAATGATGCAGAAGGTGCACGCGTGGGAGCAGCCATAGACGATGGGGACGTGGGCCGCAACGAGCGAACCGCGCTCGTGCGCCGGGAGCAGGATATCGCCATCCTGAATCGCATGGCGGCGGCGCGTCTCTTCCTCCATCAATGCGAACGAGTCGCGCTGGCGCATGAAGTTGACCAGCGGCGCGGTCTCCGCGGGGGCCATGAACACGTCGACCCACGGGAACTGTTTTTTCAGCGTGCCGTTGCCCTTGACGCCGACCATGCAGCCCATGACGGTGATGATCGTATCAGGCCGCTTCTCCTTGATCGGCTTGAGGGTGGTGATGTAACTGTAGGCTTTGTCTTCGGCGCTCTGGCGCACGACACACGTGTCCAGCACGATGACATCGGCATCGCGCGCGTGATCGGTATAGGTCAGGCCGATCTTTTCCAGTTCCGACCCGACCCGCTGCGCATCGGCCTCGTTCATCTGGCAGCCGAAGACGTGCAAGTGATACTTCATGGAATCTCCGTGAATCGTAATGCGTCATCCGTACTACGTGCTGAGTAATACGTAAGGCGTGAATCGGAAGGGGGATGGCCCCTGGCTGGAAAGATTTTACCACACGCGCGCAGCGCGCGAAAAGACCTGTCAGATGGGCCGCTGGAGTGTTGGATCTTCAGCAATTCGGTGGCCCACCTGACAGGTCTCCTGTTGAGTGGTGTAGAATACAGCGCATGAGCCTCACCGAACGCATTCAATCACGCGCTGTCGAGCTGGGCTTCGATCTCGTCGGTATCGCGCCTGCCGGAATCGCGCCGCACGCCAAAGAGTATGCGGATTGGGTCGCCTCCGGCTTCGCGGGCGAGATGGCTTACCTGACCCGCGATCCCGATCGGCGATCGGATCTGCGGCGCGTGCTGCCGAATGCCCGGAGTGTCATCGTCGTCGGCCTCAGCTACTACACGCTCGATCTGCCGGACGAGATCAAGCATGATCCATCACGCGGGCTGATCGCGCGCTATGCGTGGGGTGTCGACTATCACGACGTGATGACGCCGCGCCTCGAAGAACTGGCGCAGTTTGTGCGGGAGGAAACAGGGCGGGAAACTGTGGCGCGTCCTGAGCGGAACGACATGGAGTCGAACGCTTCGCGCTCGCATTCTTCGACTACGCCGCTGCGCGGCTCCGCTCAGAATGCGCCGACACGGGTCTACGTCGATACCGGGCCGGTGCTGGAACGCGACTGGGCCCTGGCAGCGGGCCTGGGCTTCATTGGCAAGAATACGTGCCTGATTAATCCGCGCCTGGGATCATGGTTGTTTCTGGGAGTGATTATTACGGACGCACTTCTTGACTCTTCTCCCTCAGGCCCTTCTGCTACGGCAGACGCCGATGTCATTCCGAGCCCCGCAGGGGCGAGGAATCTGATGGCCGCTGGGGAATCCGACCAATCGGGCGGGGAGATTCCTCGTCGCCGCGAAGCGGCTCCTCGGAATGACACATCACCTATTGGCTGTGGCACTTGCACGCGCTGCCTCACGGCTTGTCCGACGGATGCCTTCCCCGCGCCGCACATCCTCGACGCGCGGAAGTGTATCTCGTATCTCACCATTGAACTGAGGGGATCAATCCCAGTGGATTTGCGCCCGCTGCTGGGCAATCGCATCTTCGGGTGCGATATCTGCCAGGATGTTTGCCCGTGGCCGGCTGCGCTTTGCTGTGCCGGCGAAAGAGCGATCTTTCTACCCGATTGACCTGGATCGCGCCGCACCGAAGTTGCTCGATCTGGCACGGTTGAGCGATGAAGAGTTCAAGCGGCGTTTTGCCGGGACGCCCATCCTGCGCGCCAAACGGCGCGGTCTCCTGCGCAACGTGGCAGTGGCGTTAGGCAATTGGGGTTCAGCTGAGGCGCGCACCGCATTGAAGTCGCTGACGCGCGACCCTGATCCGTTGATTGCGGAACATGCGCAGTGGGGTTTGACTCGCTGACGCGCCCGGCGGCTTCTACAGCACGATGACTTCCTGCCGGGTCGACGGCGCTCTTCTGATAACTTCAACCGGCCTGGCAAAGTACGCCAGCGCCCGTTCGCCGTCCATGCTGATCTCCAGCGCCGCGTCAGGCCGTTCCTGGGTGGCCTGAATGACCTTCAGGCAGTCGGCATAGTCGGCGGCCTCCGGCAGCAGCGTGCCCAGCACATTGCGCGCTGTGCTGAAGAATTCCTCATTCAGCAGGTCGCCGGGTTGGTCGGGGTACACGGCCAGCGGATAGATCTGTGATTCCACCAGATCCTGGAAGAAGTGCGTGCCGTACGACGGTTCGGGCGTGATGCCTTTCTGCGAATAGGCCAGCTCGATCAGGGCGCTGGAATTGTAGATGTCGGCATAGCTGACCGGCACGCCCAGATCGAGGTTGGCCGATCCCCAGCGGCCCGGTCCCACCATGATGAAACGATGCCCCTCGAGGTTCTTGTTCAAGCGGCCAATGATGCGCGCCAGTTCGGTGCGCCGCTCGGCCGGCAGGTTGCTATACGCGCGAGGATTCACGTAGAAGATGTATTCGATCTCGCTCACCTGTCCCTGCGGCACCATGCGCGATGAGATGAACAACCGATCGGACGCCGCCAGATCGCTGGGGGCCGGGCGCACCTGCGCTTCCCGCAGACTGCTTTGCGGCCGGCACTGCAGCAGGTGCAGCGTCACATTCGGCCGCCCGCCGGTCGGCGTGATCGTGGCGGCAAATTCCATCTCCACCGGCCCGTTGTAGCGCTTGTTCAGCGTCAGCAGCGAGTTCTTGATCAGGGGCACGAAGTCGGTGCGCTGCACCAGATTGTCGAAGGTGAGCACAAACCGTTCGGGTGTGACGCTGCGCCCCAGCGAGACCACCGGCAGCAGCGTGTCGTCCTCGCTGATCGACGCCACCCAGCGCAGCGGATCGTAATCGGCCTTGAGCACATCCTTGATCGGCAGCGTGGCAAACTCGTTCGACTCGAGATTGATCAGATCGAGGTAGTGCTGCGAGTAATGCTGAATCGCCTGCGGCGAAGTCTCCGGGCGCAGGGTGGGATGGCTGAGGGTGATCAGGCGCGGGTAGTCGTCGGCCACCCGATTGACGGCCCGCGTCCCCAGGCCGTTGACCAGCCGCACAAACCCCTCGTCGCGACGCAGCCGCGGATTCCACACAATCGGCGCATGGCCCAACGCCACACCGGCCAGCGCCGGGAAGAAATAGCGGTGATACGACTGCCCCTGCACGACCTGCAGCAGGATCGCCATGCGCTCGTCGTAGTCGAGCAGGCCCATGCGGCGGCGGTAAAACAGCGCGTCGGGATTGTAGACGCTGGCGTAGATGCGGCGAATGGCGGTGGTGAGCGCGCGCAGGTTCTCGCGCGGCGTGCCCTGATTGGGGCAGAAGTGGCTCTCGTATTTGCCCGCGAACGACGTGCCGAAATTGTCTTCCAGCAGGCTGGAGGAACGCACGATCAACGGCGTGCTGCCCGCCCGATCGAGAATGGCGCGCAGCCGCTCGGCGACCTCTTCGGGGAAGCGGCCTTTTTCGTACTCGGCGCGGATCACCGGATATTCGGCGCGAATTTGATCGGCGGACTTGTACTTCTGGTTGTATTCCAGATTGTTGAGCGAGATGAAGTCGTAGAACACATCGGCGCCAATGAAGTACGACTCCGGCACGGTGATGTGCTGGGCGAGTTCGGGCGCTTCCGTATTCAGGATCTTGTGGGCCAGCAGCATGCCCGCCGCTTTACCGCCGATCTTGCCGGTGCCGATGCGGCGCGAGCGGATGGCGCGGAAGTCGTCGACGGTGAAGTAGGCCTTGGCAATGCGCACGAAGTTGAGCTGGTCGCTGATCATGGTGCGCACCAGCACCACGATGATCTCCTCCAGGTGGTGCTGGACCTCGGCCTTGTCTTCCGGCGGCAGCCCCTCGTATTGCTGCGCCTTGCTGAGCAGCATCTCCAGCGGCGCGAGTTCCGGGTTGAAGTGCAGCTCGTCGCGCGGCGCGCGGCCCGTGCGCTGGCCGACCACCTCGTTGACGATGGCGTGCAGCAGCTCGATCGGCAGGTTGTGGGCGAAGTAGAAGTCGGTCAGATAGTCGCGAATGAAACGCAGGCGCTGCAGCCAGATCCCCTCGTCCTCTTCGAACATCGGATTGTTCAGGCCCTCGCGCTTTTGCGAGATGATGGCGCGATCCTTGACTTCCTCTTCCAGCCGATCGGACCGGACGATGCCGCGCCGGAACAACTCCTCGCGCATCCGTTCGCGGATCTGCGGCGCGAGGATGGGGTAGTGCGAAAGCTGCGAATAGACCTGGACAATGTCAGAAGGCTCTTCGATGCTATCGAGCATGGAGTGATCTTATCACGAACTACCAGAAACCGGGTTTCTGTGGAGAAACCCGGTTTCCAGGCGGATTGAGCGGCGGGGTAGAGGATTATACCCAGCCGCGCAGGCGCATGGCGCGCACGACTTTGTCGATCGCGACGAGGTAGGCGGCATCCCGCATGTAGACCTTGCGCTCCTCCGACATCTCCAGCACGTCGTGGAAGGCTTTGGTCATCTTGTGATCGAGCCGCTGCAAGACTTCTTCCTTGCTCCAGTAGAAATTCATATCGTTCTGCACGGACTCGAAGTACGACGTGGTCACGCCGCCGGCGTTGCACAGGAAGTCGGGGATGACGAAGATGCCGCGCTGCTTGATGACGGCATCGCCTTCCAGCGTCGTGGGGCCGTTGGCGCCCTCGGCGATGAGGCGCACCCGCCGGTGCATGCGCGGCGCGGTCTCGGCGGTGAGCATGTTTTCCAGCGCCGCGGGGATCAATACATCGGCTTCCTTGTCGATCCAGGCCATGGCGTCCTCTTGCACGTAGCCGGCTGCCCTGGCCTTGGCCTGATCGATCGTGCCGTATTGATCGGTGATCGATTGCAGGAAGCGCGGATCGACGCCGTCGGGATGCGAGTAGGTGTAAGGCTTCCGATCGCCGCCGTCCCAGCACGACACGCAGGCGACCTTGCCGCCGAGCGTCTCCATAAAGCCGATCGCCGCGTACTGCGCCACATTGCCGAAGCCCTGCACTGCCGCGATGCTCTGCCGGGGATCGAGGCCGAGGTGCTTCATCGCTTCGCGCACGGTGTAGATCACGCCGTAGCCGGTAGCCTCGGTGCGCCCGAGCGAGCCGCCCATATCCACCGGCTTGCCGGTGAAGACGCCGGGCGTGAAGTTGCCGATGAGCTTGCTGTACTCGTCCATCATCCACGCCATCATCTGCGGCGTCGTGCCGACATCCGGCGCGGGGACGTCCATGCGCGGGCCGATGTTCCGCCACATCTGGTTGACCCAGCCTCGGCACAGCCGTTCCTTCTCGGTCACAGACAAGGTGGCCGGGTTGACGATGACGCCGCCTTTGCCGCCGCCCAGCGGAATATCGGCCACGGCGCACTTCCATGTCATCCACGTGGCCAGCGCGCGCACGGTGTCGATGGTTTCATTCGGGTGGAAGCGGATGCCGCCCTTGCTGGGGCCGCGCGCATCATTGTGCTGCACACGGAAGCCGGTGAAAACACGGGTGCTGCCGTCGTCCATCTTCACCGGAATGCGGAAATGGTACTCACGCAGCGGCCAGCGCAGCAGCTGCCGCACGTCGTCGGGCAGGCCCAGCAGGTCGGCGCCTTTGTCGAACTGGGCTTGCGCGATTTCAAAGGGATTCTGCGTTTCGGACATGATCATGCTCCTGGGTGAGGGTTTGGGTTCGTTGATTGGGGCAACAAAAAGCGACCTGATCGGGTCAGGTCGCTCTGCGTTCACGAGATAAAGTTATTCCCTTCGCGGCGTACCACGCTCATGGTCTGGGCTGCAATCAGCCTATGGCACAGGCAGCTCAAGGGTCACTCCGGGTCGATCGGGATGGTTCTGATTCTACCTGTTCTTGTCCGAAACCCGCAGCGGCTCCCACGCCGCGAATTTGCCGGGCGTGGGAGCCCGGCCCGCTGCTTCTCGGACAGACACTACCTAGTGTAACCCGAAACCGCAAATCAGGGGTGCATCAAATGTAACAGAGTCAGTGGGATGATCGTCACATTTTGGGCGGGGCCACCGGCGAGTCCACGAGCTCACCTGTGGCCCTGAAGGCTACTTCTCAAATGGATAGCTGAGCCCGATCTCGGCCCGGATGCTGTCCATCAGTTGCATATTGGCCAGCGTGTGCGCATGGGACATGCCCGGGCTTTCCAGCAAACCCGCGCGGATGCAGCGCATGGCTTCCTCGGTCTGATATTCGAACCCGCCGCCGCGAAACGGTTTTGAGACGGTCAACGCTTGCTCGCCGGTCACGAGCGTGGCCTGGGTCGCCGCCCAGTAATTGGCATGGATGCGGATGTGGCCGGTCGAGCCATAGATCATGAAGTCGTTCACGCCGTCGGTGATGAAGTTGCTGTTGAATTGCGAGATCACACCATTCTCATACTTGAGCAGCACCGTGGTCAGCTCATCCACGCCGGTGCTGCCCAGATAGGCTTGGGCGCTGAAGGCTTGCGGCGTTTGCCCCATGACCCATTGCGACACCGCGATTGGATAAACGCCCATATCCAGCAAGGTCCCGCCGGCCAGTTCAGGATTGAGCCAGCGATCCGCTTGATCCTTGGGCACGTTGATGCCAAAGTTCGAAACCAGCAGCCTCAATTCGCCAATCGCCCCGGCATCCAGCCATTGGCGGACTTGCCGGTAAATGGGCAAATAGCGCGTCCACAATGCTTCCATCAGAAAGACCTTGTGGGCGCGAGCCATTTCGATCAATTGCTGCGCCTCGGCGGCGTTGACGGTCAAGGGCTTTTCACACAAGACCGGCTTGCCCGCCTTCAGACCCAGCCGCGCATTGTCGAAGTGAAAACGATGCGGCGTGGCGATATAGATCGCATCCACCTGCGGATCGTTCACCAGCGCCTGATAGGAGTCATACGTTACCCCGCCGCCGTACTGCTCGGCAAAAGCTTGCGCGCGCTCGATGTTGCTGCTGGCCACCGCATACAAAGCAGCATCCTCGATGACCTTTAAGCCCTCGGCGAATTGATGCGCAATGCGGCCTGGCCCGATAATGCCCCAGTTGAATCGCCGGTTAGTCATGTTTTTCTCCCTACACTCGCTCTTAGAGCAAATTCCACTTTAGTTTATGACTCTGTCACACCGCACTGCACGCAGTGGGTGCAAGCGTGCCCCGCGAAGCGTGCCTCTATCGGGCATCCAGATCACTCATGAACACTCAACGCCAGCACGACAACTGGATTCCCGCCTTGCCGTACCCGGCTCCCCGAGCCGGCGGCACGCTAGCGAAGCACGCGGGAACACATGCGGTGCAGTGCTCCCGTGACGGCGTGGCGCGATGTCGTAAATCAACTTGGACACCGCTTAGTGGCGCTTCGATTGTGCTAGATGTTTCTTCAGGTACTGCCCGGTGTACGATTGCTTGTTCGCCGCGATCTGCTCCGGCGTGCCCACCGCCACGATCTCGCCGCCGCGCTCGCCGCCCTCCGGGCCAAGGTCGATCAGCCAGTCGGCCACCTTGATGATGTCGGGATGGTGCTCGATGATCAACACGCTGTTGCCCGCCGCGACGAGACGATCCAGCACTTCGATCAGCTTGTGCACGTCCGCCGCGTGCAGGCCCACCGACGGCTCGTCGAGAATGTACAGCGTATGATCGGTGGCGCGCTTGCTGAGTTCCTTGCTCAACTTCACGCGCTGCGCCTCCCCGCCGGACATCGTGGGGGCGGGCTGCCCCAGGCGGATGTAGCCCAGGCCCACGTCCTGCAGCGTCTTCAATTTGCGCTGCAGCGGCGGGATGTTCTCGAAGAACTCCAGCGCCTCGCTCACCGTCATATTGAGCACTTCGGCGATGTTCTTGTCCTTGTAGCGGATCTGCAGAGTCTCGCGGTTGTAGCGCGCGCCGTGGCATACATCGCACAGCACGTACATGTCGGCCATGAACTGCATCTCGATCTGAATTTCGCCCTGGCCCTCGCACGCTTCGCAGCGCCCGCCCTTCACGTTGAACGAGAAGCGCCCCGGCAGGTAGCCGCGCACTTTCGATTCGGGCAGTTCTGCAAAGAGATCGCGGATGTCGTTGAAGAAGCCGACGTAGGTGGCCGGGTTCGAGCGGGGCGTGCGCCCGATCGGCGTCTGATCGATGTTGATGATCTTGTCGATGTGCTGCACGCCTTCGATGCCGCTGCTCGCGCCCGCCTTCTCGTGCGAGCCGTGCAGCATCTGCGCCAGGCGCTTGTACAGCGTCTCCACCACCAGCGTCGATTTGCCCGATCCGGACACGCCGGTGACGCACACCATCATGCCCAGCGGCACTTCGGCGTCGATATTCTTGAGGTTGTTTTCCTGCGCGCCGCGCACGACGAGGAACTGCCCGTTGCCTGCGCGGCGTTCCTTGGGCACTTCGATCCGCAGGCGGCCCGACAGGTAGCCGCCCGTCAACGAGGTCTTGTCTTTGAGGATGTCGTCAAACGTGCCTTCAAAGATCACCTTGCCGCCGTGCTCGCCCGCGCCGGGACCCAGATCCACAATCCAGTCGGAGGCTTCCATCGTGTCTGCGTCGTGCTCCACCACCAGCACCGTGTTGCCCAGATCGCGCATCGATTGCAGCGTCTTGATCAGGCGCGCCTGATCGCGCGGGTGCAGGCCGATGCTGGGCTCGTCGAGCACGTACAGCACGCCGGTCAGCCGTGATCCGATCTGCGTGGCGAGACGAATGCGCTGTGCTTCGCCGCCTGATAGTGAAGCGGTGGCTCGATCGAGTGTGAGGTAATCCAGGCCCACGTCGACCATGAACTGTAAGCGCGCGCCGATCTCTTTGACGATCTGTTTGGCAATCGTCATCTGGCGGGGGGTCAGCGCTAAGCACTCTGAGCGGAGCCGCGCAGCGGCGCAGTCGAAGAGTGCGTCGTCATTCGACTTCACTGCGTTCCGCTCAGGACGCTTCTGCCGCTCCCGCGCCGTCCTCGGAGATGCCGCGCTGTTTTTTGCGGCTCGGCGACGGCTCCGGCGGGGACGCCGGAGCGAGCACCTGCTTTGAGTCCCTTCACCCACTCCAGCGTATGCAGCACGGGCATCGACGTGATCTCTTGAATGCCGCGCCCGCCCACGGTGACCGCCAGCGCGGCGGGCTTGAGCCGCTTGCCCTGGCAGGCCGCGCAGGGCACCTGCGCCATGTAGCCTTCGATCTTGCTGCGGATGTAGTCGCTGGTCGTGTCCATGTAGCGGCGGCGCAGGTTGTTGATCACGCCCTCGAACGTCGTTTGATAAATGCGCTGATCGCCGAGCCGGTTCTGATACTTCACCGGGATCTTCTCATCGCCGCTGCCGTAGAGCACGATCTCGCGCTGCGCCTCGTTGAGTTTCTTCCACGGCGCGGCCATGTCGATGCCATAGTAATCACAGGTGGCCTTGAGCAGCTGGACGTAGTACGAATCGTCGCCATTGCTGCGACCCTCGGCGCTCCACTCCATTGCGGCGAGCGCGCCGCCGTTCAGCGATCGATCGGGATTGGGTACGACGAGTTCCGGATCGATCTGCAACTTCGTGCCCAGGCCCTGGCATTCCTCGCACGCGCCGTGCGGGGAGTTGAACGAGAAAGTGCGCGGCTCGATCTCGGGCAGTGAAGTGCCGTCGTAGGGGCAGGCGAACTTCTCGCTGAAGATGCGATCGACCGGCTCTTTGTCCGTGACGTCGTTGACGATCACCATGCCGTCGCCTAAACGCAGCGCCGTTTCGATCGAGTCCGCCAGCCGGCTGCGCTCCAGGTCGGGCTTGACGATCAGGCGATCGACCACGGCTTCGATGGTGTGGTTCTTGTAGCGATCGAGCTCGATCGCGTCGCCGACGTCGCGCAGTTCGCCGTCGACGCGCACGCGCACGTAGCCCGCCTTGCGGACGTCCTCGAAGACCTGCTGGTGATGCCCCTTGCGGTCCTTGATCAGCGGCGCCAGCACTTGAATGCGGCGGCCTTCGGGCAGGGCCGCGACCGCGTCGATGATCTGATCGGCGGTCTGCATTTGCACTTCGCGGCCGCAGACCGGGCAGTGGGGGATGCCGACGCGCGCGTAGAGCAGGCGCAGGTAGTCGTAGATTTCCGTCGTCGTGCCCACGGTCGAGCGGGGATTGCTGCTGGCCCCGCGCTGATCGATCGACACGGCGGGGCTCAGCCCCTCGATCTGATCGACGTCGGGCTTCTCCATCTGGCCGAGGAACTGCCGGGCGTAGGCGCTGAGCGACTCGACGTAGCGGCGCTGCCCTTCGGCGAAGATCGTATCGAAGGCCAGCGACGATTTGCCGCTGCCGCTGAGGCCGGTGATGACGACCATTTTGTTGCGCGGGATGTCCACGCTGATGTTCTTCAGGTTGTGAGTGCGCGCCCCGCGCACGGAGATGAAGTCTTGGGTCATTTTGAATGTTGATTCTGGATTCTGGATTCCAGATTTACAGATTCTGGATTCCGAATTCTAGATTGCTGATTGAGGGTTGTGTTTAACGTTGGGCGATTGCCCGAAAGAAAATTATAACACGCAGCGGCAAGAAAGTGGTGATCTTTTAATGTGAGGTTCTAGAGTCCACGCTGCGCTGCCGGGTTTTCCCCGCCAATGCTATAATCCGCTGGTGTATCAGTGTTTATCCTGCTCCTAACTTGAACCCCAATGAACAATTTCAACGACAAGGTTAGTTTTATCTGGAGCGTGGCCGATTTGCTGCGCGGGCCGTACAAGCCCGCCCAGTACGGCGACGTGATGCTGCCGCTGGTCGTCCTGCGCCGGCTGGATTGCGTGCTGGAGCCGACCAGGCCGAAGGTGCTGGAACGCTACGCCGCGCTCAAAGGCCAGAAGCACACCAAGGCCGAACTCGACGCGATCCTCAACCGGGTGGCGAAACAGCAGTTCCACTGCGTGAGGACGCCATCGCCGACGAAAGCTTGCAGCAGGCCGCCAAAGCCAACACGCTCGATAACTTCGCCTACGTGTTCGACAAGGCGCTGGAAGGCTTCTTCATCGATCGCATGGAACAAAACCAGGACATCTTCGCCAAGTTCATGAACGATACGGAGTTCAAGTCGACCGTGGCGGCGTATCTCAGATCACAGGTCTATCAGCAGATCAGGGGTGGAGCGCAAATCTGATCGGCAACTTATCCCTGGGAAGTCAACACCGTGAAAATCCTCTTCATCGGCGGGACCGGCACCAGTCACTCGGTGTGCTCGCAGCCGGCAATTGTGCCAGGTCCTGGTTGGCCGTGATAGAATATAGGCAGCAAGAGGCAACCATGAGCGTCGATGTGAAACCACTGGAAGAACTACTGAAGGCGTTGACGCCTGAAGCGCAGGACTGGAATTGCGGGATTTTGCCGAGTTTTTGTGGCACAAGCAACAGCGCGCGGTGGAAGAGGGTCTGCGCCAGGATTGGGCAGGGGCACTGCGCGATCAGCGCGAGCAGTACACCGCACTTGAATTGCAGTCTAAAGCGTCTGACTGGCGATTGGCTAAGGGGGCAGCGATGGCTACGGCTGTCCATCAAAGCGTTGTTGTCTAGGCAGGCGGGCGCATTGAGTGAGCGATCCACATGCCAGCCGGTGCGACAGCCGAGGTGATCGTGCTGTTAAACTTACCGCTGGCCGTTGCGCAAGAGGAAACTGCGCCGCCTCTCGCCAGTTCGATCGGCGCGGCCCAAGGCGGCTTCGCCACTCCGGAAGAGGTCGATCGGTTCATCAACGAGGAGCGTGACGCGTGAGCGCGATTGATGAACTGCGCGCGGTGTTTGCCGCCGGGGGCTGTACCACTATACTTTGCATGCCGTGCGGCGGACAACGGTGCGGCGCATTTCACGCCAGGAGATTGAACAGGCTGTGATTGTCGGTGAGATCATTGAACAGTATCCACACGACAAATACGGGCCGAGTTGTTTGATTTTGGGCTTTACTTCCGCAGGGCGACCGCTGCATGTGCAGTGTTCACTGCCGCCTGATGTGAAGATCATAACGGCTTATGAACCTGATCCGAATGAATGGCCGGATAATCGAGTAAGGAGGTAGATATGAATTCGTGTGCTGTCTGCGGTGGAACCTATCACGAGACACAGATTAGGTATGCGCAGGACCTGGACGGGCGCTTTGTGCTGGTGGAGCATGTGCCGGCGTTGGTGTGCGAGCGCTGCGGCGATACGCTGCTCGCACCGGAGCTGGTCGAAAAGTTGCAGAATTTGATCTGGCAGCCGGTCGAGCCAAAGCGCTTTGAGCAAGTGCCGGTGTTTGATCTGGCGTGAAGTGAAGAACCTTGCGAAGGTTCACCAGCCTTCGCAAGGTTTTCTTGATACGAGATGCCCCTCACACCAGTGCCAGAATCCCCCCGCTGGCGACCTTATCTCGCCTACAAACCTTCCGGCGTAGAGTGGCTGGGCGTCATTCCCGCGCATTGCGCCTGAAACAAAATCCCGGAGTGTTATCACCATGAAAATCCTCTTCATCGGCGGAACCGGCACCATCAGCTCGGCGTGCTCGCAGGCTGGCGATCGAGCGCGGGCACGAGCTGGTCCTGCTCAATCGCGGCCAGACGACGCAGCGCCCCGCGCCCGAAGGCGCGCGCGTGCTGCACGGCGACATCCGCGACCGCGACTCGGCGCGGGCGGCGCTGGGCGCTCACACCTTCGACGCGGTGGTCGATTGGATCGCCTTCACGCCCGACCACGTCGAAACCGATCTGGACTTGTTTCGCGGGCGCACGGGACAGTACGTCTTCATCAGTTCGGCCTCGGTTTATCAGACGCCGCCGGCCAGCGTGCCCGTCGTCGAATCGACGCCGCTCGACAATCCGGTGTGGCTGTATTCGCGCAACAAGATCGCTTGCGAGGAGCGCCTGCTGCGCGCCTACCGCGAAGAGAAATTCCCGATGACGGTCGTGCGCCCCTCGCACACCTACGACAAGACGCTGAATCCCATTCACGGCGGCTACACGATGATCGATCGCATGCGCAAGGGCCGGCCCGTCATTGTGCATGGCGATGGCACGTCGCTGTGGACGATGACGCATCACCAGGACTTCGCTAAGGGCTTCGTCGGGCTGCTGGGGCACAATCGGGCGATTGGCGATTCCTTCCACATCACCTCCGATGAAGTGCTGACGTGGGATCAAATCTATCGGCTGCTGGGGCGCGCGGCGGGCGTCGAAGCGCCGAAGTTGGTGCACGTGCCCTCGGAACTGATCGCCGCGTACGATAAGGATTGGGGCGACGGGCTGTTGGGCGACAAGGCGCACAGTATGATCTTCGACAATACCAAGATCAAGCGCCTGGTGCCGGATTTCGTCGCGGCGATCCCGTTTGCGCAGGGCGTGAAGGAGATCGTCGCGTGGTACGACAGCGATCCGGCCAACCGCGCAGTGGACGAGCAGCTTAACCGGACGATCGATCGCATCCTGGCAGCTTATGAGACGGCGTGGCCGAAGTGAGCCTGATCGCGATGTGAATCGCCGCGCGGCGTGAGGGGGCATCGTCCTCGACCCTGGCGCGTCAATATAACTCGACAGCACGGACTGAACCGGCGGATGTTCAGTCTGTTTTGTTTGTTTCCTGGATGCCCGATTCGCCCCGTCGTACCCGGCGCATTGCGCCGGCGACGCGCTGGGCGAGCGCGCATCTTCGCTACGCTACGACCGCTTTGCGGCGGGTACACCCTGTCCGACTCCCTACCGGGGAGTCGGGGGCGTCCTGGGGAAGGCGACAGCACGCTTCGCGGGGCACACGTGCACCCACTCCCGCTCCGCTTGCCCATGCCCGACGCTTTGCGTCGGTGGGCCGCCAGGCGCGCCTCGGGGACTTCGTGCGTGCCCATGGGCCCCTGTGGAGCGGTGCGGCGTGACAGTTGAGCAGTGCTTATTCTGCAAGACTTTCCAGATTGTACTCAGGGCACAGACAGGCAAGAAATCCGTCAGGACGGGGAGGGCGATCTCACTTGACGATCGAGGCCGAAAAATGCTAAAACAGATGCTGGAATGGCCAGCATGACGGACGACCCGGCACTAAGACCTGTCCAGAACACCTCTGGCAGCGTCAACTTCGATGTGAGTGGCGCGCTCACGGTCGGCGGCGACGTCGTCGGGCGCGACAAGATCGTCCAGAATATCCAGAACATTTACGAGCGGGCGCTGACGGCAGCCGAAGCAGCGCAAAAAGCCCAGGCCATCGAGACGCAGGTTCTGGCGCACGGGGTCAGTGCTGCGGCGCAGCGTTTGCGCAGCCGCGCCGGCGACACGACCGGGAAAGCCAGCCCTTTTCGCGGCCTGCTGGAATATCGCTTGAGTGACGCCGCCGCCTTCTTTGGCCGCGACCGCGCCATTGCCGATCTCCTGCGCGCGCTCGAACGAACTGCTTTGACGGTGCTGCACGCGGAAAGCGGCGCCGGAAAGACTTCGCTGCTTCAGGCCGGCATTGCCCCGCGCCTGTTATTTGCCGGGCATCTGCCGCTGGTGATCCGTCCCTACGACGTCGATCCGGCGTTGAAGATCAAGCGCGAGTTGGTGGCCGATCTGAGCCAGACGCCCGGCCTGCAAAAAGCGCCGCTGCGCGATTTTCTGCGGCAGGTCTGCGACATCCTGGGCGAGCGCGCCGCGCTCGTCATCATGCTGGATCAATTCGAAGAGTTCTTCACGCGCCTCGACGATCCGGAGCGCGAGCCGTTCGTGCGCGAATTGGCTGACTGCCTGGACGATGCCAGCCTGAATGTGCGCTGGGTGCTGGCGCTGCGCTCGGAGTATTTTGGGAACCTGGCCAACTTCCGGCCGCGCATTCGCAATCCGTTTGAGAACGATTGCCGCCTGAATCGCCTGACGCGCGAGGAAGCGCACGAGGCCGTGGAGAAACCGCTCGCTCAACGCGGGCAGCGCTTTGAGGACGGCCTGCTCGATCGGCTGTTGACCGATCTTGGCAAAACGGATGTTGCGCCGCCGCAGCTGCAGTTGGTCTGCTCGGCCTTGTATGAGGCGCTGCCGGAAAGCGAATCCGTCATTGCCGCCGCCCTGTACGATCAGGCCGGCGGGGCAGCTCGCATCCTGCGCGATCACCTGGAGCGCGTGTTCAGCCGGGACCTGCAGCCCGCGCAGCGCACCGCCGCGCGGCAGCTGCTGGAGTCGCTGATCACTTCCGAGCAGCAGCGCGTCATTCGCACGCACGAGGAGCTGGTTGCCGACCTGACGCGCCAGGGCGTCACCGCGCAGACGCTGGACGTGATCCTGAGCCAGCTGATCGACAGCCGCCTGATCAAGGTCGACGAAACGGACACCGGCCCGGCGTATGAGCTGGCGCACGACTACCTGCTGGGCGAGATCAAACTCGATCCGGCCGTGCAAAAACGCAAGGCTGCGCAGGAGCTGCTGGAGCAGGAGGTGCGCGCTTATCGGCGCTATGGCTCGCTGCTGTCCGCCGATCGGTTGAGCGTGATCGAGGCCTATCGATCGGAACTGCTCGTTACCGACGAGGCAGCGCGGCTCATCGCCGAGAGCGCGGCGCAGATTCAGCAGGAACAGCGGCGGCGAAAGCGGCAGCGCCTCATGCTGGCGCTGGCCGTGGGAGCTGTCGTCGTCATCGTGCTGGCGATCGGGCCGGGGGCCGCGCTGGTTCGCACCCTGCAGAATGAAACGCGCAAAACGCAAGCCCGCGACGCGAATCCCTTGATTGCGCTGGAGGGCGGCGAGATGGTTTTCGGCACGGCTGATCCCAACCCCGATCGGCCTTTCGAGCCGGCGCAGCAGACCGAGCCGGTTGTGTCGTTTAAGATCGAGCAGGCCGAAGTGACGAATGATCTGTATCGCCTGTGCGTGGACGCGGGAGCGTGTGACAAGCCTAAGGAGACGCGCTTCTTCGACGATGCGGCGCTCAAGGACCATCCGGTGGTTTCAGTGACCGCGTCATATGCGGCGGCTTATTGCGACTGGATCGGCCGGCGGCTGCCCGCCGAGATTGAGTGGGAGCGCGCCGCACGCGGCTTGAATGGGCGGGCGTGGCCGTGGGGCCCAGAGGCGCCAACCCCCGATCGAGCGCAGCCTGTCTCGGGACGATGGGTCATCGCAGGGAACCCGGCCCGTCAAAAACCTGGAAGCGGGCCGATCGCCGGAGGGTGTCTACGATCTGATCGGCAACGTTGCGGAGTGGACGAGCACCACCCTGCAATGCACTGCAGAGACCTGCACGCGCGGCGTGTGGGATGGCAATGACGGCGCCGTGTTAGCTATCCGCGGCGGAGGATTCAGCAGCAGCGGTTTTGTGCGTTCGACGCTAACGTGGGGCGCGACGCCGGGTTCCCATGATGCAGCATTGGGCTTCCGCTGCGCAGAGTGAGCTACTGGTAATCTCAGGAAGGAGCGAGATGAAACGACGACTTCAACTTATGGTAGGTATGTTGCTGCTGGCGCTCGGTTTGCTTGCGTTGGCGGCGTGCAGCACGACCTCGGCGGCCACGCTGCCGGCCGCCGCCGGCGCTCAGGATAGTCCGGCGTCGGCCAGTGTTCCGCAAGCAATTGTCCAGGCGCAGGGCGTGACTCAAACGATCGGTCTGACGCCGCCCGCACCGCTTCAGATACAGCCGCAGGATCAGATCCAGACACAGGAACAGATCCCGCAGGTTGGCACACCCGTTCCCGGCACCAAGGATTTGCCGCCGGCGGCAGCCACTCCCGCGCCTCGCGTTCCCGATCAAAAGCCGGACAGCTCGCCGCAGACGGTGCCGTCTATCCCTTCCCTTCCGGCTGTCTATCCGCCGGCGCCGGTCTATCCGCCCGCGCCCGCTTATCCGCCGATCCAGGTGCCGCCCGTGCAGGTTCCCGTTACGCTTGAGGTTCCTGGAGTGTTGGGCCTCCATATTGTGCAGCCGGGCGAAACTCTGTACTGCATCGGCCGCGCGTATCAGGTCGATCCGATCGCGATTGCGCAGGCCAACAGCATCAGCGGCTACGCCGTGGTCGTGCCGGGGCACGCGCTGTTGATTCCCGCCACGAAATGGACCGACATCCCGGCGGGGCCAATCTGTCGTCTGCAGTTCGCCGTCGATTGGAGCCAGCCGTCGGCGACGAGCGTGGCGGCGGTTCCGCTGTGCGGCTATGTGGCGTTCAATTATCCCGTGCCGCAGCCAGCCGCCGGACGATTGAGCAGCGCCGGCGCGCCGCTGCTGGTCAGCACAGGCTCTTTCACCAACGGCTATAACGAAACGTTTGCGATCACGGTAACGGGCCGGCAGCCCGCTGCGATCATGGCCTTCACGTCGGAAACGCCGGTGTGCATCGGCGCTTCGCGCCCGCAGCCTGCCGCCGCACCAATCGCCTCGGCTATGGCGGCGCCGGCCGCTGCCGCAGCGGCGCCTGCTCAAGCGCCTGCGCCGCAGTTGAGCATCACGGACGTGCTGACGGATCCGAATACGCTCAATCTGGTCATTGAGTTTGAATTGACCGGCGCCGCTGCCGAGCGCTATGGATCCGGCACGTCGCTCTCGTTCGCCATCGATCCGTCGATCGCGCCGAATGCGCTGCACTACTTTTACGCCAAGTATCGCAGTTCGGCGCTGGCTTATCTGACGGCCAACGCCGGTGGTATCACGGGCACGCTGTATAAGAACTGCCAGCCGGTAGGGCCATCTCAGGCGCTGTTTGCCGGGCAGTTCAACTTGACGCCGTTGGCGGCGTCAGGCAGTGCGTACTACGCCTTGACGGTCGTCGGCTGGCCCGGCGCGTATGGCTTCAACGGCTATAACGTGGCCGGGACATGGGGCAACCTGGAAGCCGCGCCTGGGACGGCCAATCGCTGCCCTTAAGACCTGCCGGCTGTCAAGTCGTGTTATAATCTGGCTAGAAAAGATTCATGGCGCGTGGCGCGCCAATTGATTAGCAGTTGCTCCGCGTCACCCCACTAAAAGATGGGGACTGTTCCATCCCACCAAAAGATGGGGATTGCTTCATGATGAGCATAAGAATGTCATTGCCTGTGAGGCGCTACGCCTCTGGCAATGACATTTTCGTTCTGTTGCCACATCAACCTTGCGAGGGCCGGCCGGGCAGAACGTCACCTGACACCGAGACCCTCGCGAGGTTCACCTGCAAGGAGCGCCATGAAAACTCAGGACTACATCGAACTCGAAAACCAATACAACGCCCACAACTATCATCCGCTCGACGTGGTGATCGAGAAAGCCGCCGGCGCGTGGGTCACCGACGTCGAGGGCCGGAAGTATCTCGACTTCCTGTCAGCCTATTCGGCGGTCAATCAGGGCCACAATCATCCGCGCATCGTGCAGGCGATGAAGGATCAACTCGATCGGGTGGCGCTGACCTCGCGCGCCTTCCGCAACGATCAACTGCCGCTGCTGGCCAGGGAACTGTGCGAACTGACCGGCTACGAGATGATGCTGCCCATGAACTCCGGCGCGGAAGCGGTGGAGACGGCCATCAAAGCCGCGCGCAAGTGGGGTTACACCATCAAGGGTGTGCCGGACGGGCAGGCCGAGATCATCGCGTGCGGCGACAATTTCCACGGGCGCACCGTGACGACCGTGAGCATGAGCACCGAGCCGCAGTATCGCGCGGGCTTTGGGCCGTTTACGCCGGGTTTCAAGATCATCCCGTATGGCGATGCGCAAGCGCTGGCGGAAGCGATCACGCCGAATACGGTGGGCTTCCTCGTCGAGCCGATTCAGGGCGAGGCCGGGGTGCACATCCCGCCGGCCGGGATGCTGCGCGAGGCGTACGAGATGTGCCGGAGGAACCATGTGCTCTTCATCGCCGACGAGATCCAGTCGGGCCTGGGGCGCGCCGGAAAGTTGTTTGCGCATCACTGGGAAGATTTCCGCGCCGATGTGGTCATCGTGGGCAAGGCGCTGTCGGGCGGCCTGTATCCGGTGAGCGCGGTGCTGTCGAGCCGGGAAGTGCTGGGCGTGTTCAAGCCCGGCGATCACGGATCGACGTTTGGCGGCAATCCACTGGCCTGCGCGGTGGCGCGCGAATCCCTGCGGGTGCTGATGGACGAGCAGCTGATCGAGCGTTCGGCGCAGTTGGGCGAATATTTCAAAGGCCGCTTGCAGCGCCTCGAGAGTCCCGTACATCAAGGAAGTGCGCGGGCGCGGCCTGTTCATTGGCATGGAGCTGCACCCCGCAGCGGGCGGGGCGCGGCGTTTCTGCGTGGCGTTGAAAGAACGCGGCCTGCTGTGCAAGGAGACGCACGAGCACACCATCCGCTTTGCGCCGCCGCTGATTGTCAAGAAAGAGGAACTCGACTGGGCTTACGGGCATGTCGAGGCGGTGCTGATGAATGGCGACAAGTAGTACGTAGTCCGTCCCACAGGGAGGCTGCGCACTAATGCGAAAGAACCTGTCTCTAAACCTTAGAGCGGGCATCCCCATGCCCGCCTGCGCCGCATAGGGATGCGGGCGCTACGGGGTCTAGAGATAAGTTTAAAGGTCCCGCCGCCGAGGCGGGACTTTTGTTTCATTGTCCGGCGCAGCGGGCGGTGCTATACTGGCGGACGAGCGCGGGGGGAACTCTCTACTGGAGGAAACATGGCAACTCGCATGGCGCGCTATGATGTGCGCAACGACGGGGTGGGACCTTATGCAGTCTTCTATTGCGATCGCTGTTCGCGGGAATATCGTAGCCAGCCCAATGTCACGGAAACCATCGCCACCGATGTCGGGCGTAACATGCTGGGCGGCTTCTTGCGCAAGGTCCCCCTGGTGGGCGGCGCGGTCGCCAGCAGCGTCGACAACAACAACCCTCGCTATCAGGTTTCGCTGAACCCGCAGCAAGTGGACGCCGCCTGGAAACAGGTCGCCGATGTCTTCAACGAATGCCCCACCTGCCATCAACTGGTGTGCAATTCCGATTGGGACGCGCAGTCTGGTTTCTGCGCCGACGACAGCCCGCGCAAGGGCGAGATCGCCGAGGCGCAGGCCGAGCAGGCCGCCGGGGTGGTGAAGGGCCTGGCAAGCGCGTTCGGCTTTGGCGCGGTGATCCAGAATGCGACGGACGCGGCGAAGAAGGCGATTGAACTTTCGGCGCGCTGCCCTAATGATGGAACGTTAGCCAAGCCGGGCACCAAGTTCTGCCCCGATTGCGGCGCGCAGATGATCCAGCCCACGGCTGACAACTGCCCCAAGTGCGGCACACCGGCGGCCGGGGCCAAGTTCTGCCCCAACTGCGGCGCGAAGATCGAGCGCGCGCCGGCCTCGACCAAGTGCCCCAACTGCGGCACCGATGCCCAAGGCGCCAAGTTCTGCCCGGAGTGCGGCACGAAAATTCAGTAGTCAGTGGTCAGTAAACAGTCGTCAGTAGTCAGTACGCTGTCGTCAGCAGTCAGCAAAAAGTCTCGTCCGTGTGGCGTGACTTTTGCATTTATAGTGGATGGGCTGGTAGCGGCAATCGAATCCGCTCCCGCCAATGGTGCTGAATCTGGCGAGCGTGCCGTTGTCGCCGAGGGGGCATGGGCGCAACGTCATTGCGAGCGTCCTGAGCGGAAGCCCGTCGCTGTTTGACGGGCTGAAGTCGAAGGATGCGAAGCAATCTCGGTGGGCGGCGCTGGTGCTGAATCCGGCGAATGCTCCGTGATTGATGAGAGGATCGCGGGAAGCGGAATCGGCGCCGGGCTCGGGTGGGTTGAAGAAGGTTGGTGCGCTGGCCAGTTTGTTCCGAAGCGCTGAGAGGCATCGCTGATTATCCATCGCTGCCGGATGATCTGCGAGCCTTCAGGTGATGTGCCGAAGTATGTTTTGGCTTATTCGCTGCCTGTGAAAGGAACTTATGCCTGCGCCTGCACTGGGAGTGATCTTCCACCCGAAGTTTCCGCCTGAGACGTTAGCCGATTATGCCCGTCGCGCCGAGTCGGCCGGCTTTGACGAGTTGTGGCTGTGGGACGATTGTTTTCTGCCGGGGGCTTTCACATCGGCGGCGATTGCGTTGTCGGCCACGCAACAGCTCAAAGTCGGGATCGGCCTTCTGCCCGCGACCGCCTACAATCCCTTGTTCGCCGCGATGGAGATCACGACGTTGGCGCGAGCCTTTCCCGGGACGATTATGCCGGGCTTTGGGCACGGCGTCGGAACGTGGATGGCCCAAATCGGCGCAGCGCCAAAATCGTCCCTGAAAGCGCTGGCGGAAACCGTAAGCGCGGTGCGCGGGTTGTTGCGCGGCGAATTGGTCACGGCGCGCGGCACGCAGGTGAATTTGGATCAGGTGCAGATGCAGTCTGACACCCGCGGATGTTCCGCCGCTGGTTGTCGGCGCGATGCGGGACAAATCGCTGCGATTAGCCGGGCGAGTGGGCGATGGCACGATCTTGACCGGGATGTCTTCGCCCGCATACGTGCGTTGGGCGCGGGAGCAGATCCGCGCGGGGATGGCCGAAGTTGGACGCACTCACCATCGGGTGGTGGTCTATCTCGATGTGAAAGTGAATCACGATGGCGAGATGGCGCGAGCCGCGATGCGTCGCTCGCTGGCGGAGCGGCTGCCGTGGGCCGATGTGCAACTCAATGCTTTGGGGATCGCGGCCGAGGTTGACGCGTTCATTCAAACACACGGCAGTGATGGTGTCGCGCAGCACATGCCTGATGAATGGCTCGATGCATTCTCGGCGGCGGGCACGCCGGAGCAAGTGACGGACACGATATTGCGCCTGGCAACTGCCGGCGCCGACTCGATCGTGTTCCAGCCGCTGAGCGGCGATCCGGATTGCCTGGATGAATACATCCACGACTTGATGCCGCAGTTGAAATCGACACTGGCGGCTGCGACGACCTAAATCACTCCCGGCGATGACGCTGAATATGTCGAATGTTCCGTTATTGATGAGAGGATTGTGGTGAGCGGAATTAGCGTTAGGTACGGATTAGTGCGATTACCGAGTTCATTGACAGATGTGTCATTCCGAGCGAAGCGAGGCGCTACGCGTCTTTGATTGGCGTAGAGACCCTTCGCTACGCTCAAGGTGACACTTCCGCTCTCGGCGATGGTGCTGAATCCGTCGGGTATGTCCTTATCGATGAGATGGTCGCGGGGAGTGGAACCATCGCAGAAGACAGATTAGAGCGGTTTCCTAAATGATTTACGTTCTGGACTCGAGGCTTCAGCCGGATCCGCCTACGCCCAGCGGCCCGCCGCCGCAATGCGGCGGGTACGGGCAAGGCTCGACTCCAGATCAGCGTAAACCAAAACGGGAATCGCTTTAGGCGGTGTGCCAGCCGCAATCCCGACAAACAAAAGCCCCCGCGCATCCGCCGGGGCTTTTTCGTGTCCATTCGTGCCAATTCGTGGATCAAGTCACGAAAATCTGCGTCGCCGTCACTTCCTTCACATCGCCCTGCACGAAGTCGTCCTCGTAGGGCGCTTCCGGCTCGGTCCAGAAGTAAATCCACTTTGCCGCGCTGATCGGCACGTTGACGCAGCCGTGGCTGCGCGGCAGGCCGTAGTCGTTGTGCCAGTACGTGCCGTGGATGGCGATGCCATCGTACGTGAAGAACGTGCTCCACGGCACGCCGGGTAGATCGAACCACGCGTCGGTACTGCGCTCGACTTCAGGCGCGCGCATGTGGCGCGTAGGCATCTTCAAGATGGCGCTGAACTCGCCGCGCGGCGTGCCGTAATCGGCTGTTTCTGTTTCCGAGATTTTGAACGACGCGCCGCTTGCGCAGCGTGAACTCATCACGGCAGTGTCGCCCTCGTAGCACGTCACCGTCTGCCGCCCCAGATCGACCTCGATGCGTTTGTCGGGCGTGCGCGGGTTGATGGCCTGCCAGGTATCGGCCTCGATCTTGCGCGTCAGCACGGCCGGCACCCAGTGATTGGTAGGCGAGATGCTGTCTTCTTTGCTGGCATATTCGTCGACGGTGTTGTACCACACGCGTCCCTGCGCGTCGACGCGCGCCTCGGTGGCGTGGTAGACCGTGCCGTAATGGTAGACGTAGCGGAGCGGCGAATTTTCGTCGGGTTCGGCGTGAGCCGGGGCGTTGGCGACGATCGTTTCAATCCAGATGCCCCAGTCGCCCAGGTTCGTATAAACCCTGGGCGTGCGATACGGCTCCATCTTTTGCAGCCAGGCCGAGTAAGCGAAGCCGTCGCGCGTCTTGTACCACGTGCGATTGCGCTCCGGGCCGGGGCCTTCCACTTCGCCGGCCACCTCGATCGTTTTGTCGCGCGGCACCGAGCGGATCAGCTTGCGGTTACTGGCGTCGAGGCTGCTGTAGACCGGCACGGCGGCGGCCAGCACGCGCGCGGGCACAAACTCGTCACCAGCGGCGGGTAGGGGCGTGGGGTACGGCGGATCGGTTGGCTTCGCCGACACACTCGCCGCCGGACCTGCCGCCAGACCGGCCGCCGTCGCTCCGGCGATCTTGAAAAAATCACGCCGCTTGAGATTCGTCGAACGCATGCGCTGATTATACCATTCTGATCGGTGACTCTGTCATGCCCGCACGGCTCTCACAAAGTTCCGGCCAGTGTCATGCTGAGCGTAGCGAAGCATCTCTTATGCTCACGTAGAGACCCTTCGCTGCGCTCAGGGTGACACGCTTCCGGCAGTATCTGCACAATTTGCCACACTTGTAAATGGACTCTGTGAGAACCCTGGTCATGCCCGAGTTCTTCTATCCGGCATTCAGGTCAACCAGTGTTACGCTGATAGCGTTTCTGGATTCCCGCCACGTCGTACCCGGCACAACGTGCCGGCGACGCGCTAGGCGACAGCGCGCGGGAATGACGCTGCGCTGCGAGATCGGAGATCGGCCTGGAAGCGGTTTTGCATGTCGCCTATGCTATAATCGACGCAGCGAGGAACGGGCATGGACGATTCCGACAAGCTGATGAACCTGGTCCAGAAGATGAGCAAGGCGCAGCTGCGGCAGTTGACGCGCTTCGCGGAATTCATCTTGCTGGAGGATGAGCCGGACGATTTGAACGATCGCGGCGATGTGCGGGCGCGCTATGCGGCCTTCAAGGACGCGCTGCGCATCGATCCGGCGGCTATCGACGCGTGGGCTAAAGCGAGCGGCCAGAAATGATCGTTCAGACGCTGGCGCTGGGCCCCGTGCAGACGAATTGCTATCTCGTCGGCGCGGAACCGACGCGCGAAGCCGTGGTGATCGATCCGGGCTGGGATGCCGGCGCCATTCTGGCGGAAGCCCGCTCGGCTGATCTGGCGATCAAGGCCATCCTGCTCACGCACGGCCACTTCGATCACATCGGCGCGGTGGCGGGCGTGAAAGAGGCGCTGAAGGTGCCGCTGATCGCGCACGCGCGCGAGATTGATCTGCTGGACGCGAAGGGCGGCGCCGATCTCTTCGGCTTCCGAATTCGCGCGGTGCCGCAGCCCGATCGGCTGGTGGAGCATGGCGAGCAGATCGAGATCGGCGCGCTGAAGTTTGAGGTGCGCCATGTGCCGGGGCACACGGCCGGGCATGTCGCCTTCGTCGAGCATCAAAACCGATCGGCGTTTGTGGGCGATGTGCTGTTTGCCGGATCGATTGGACGCACCGATTTGCCCGGCGGCGATTACGATACGCTGATCGCCAGCATCGCCGCTCAACTGCTCACGCTCCCCGACGACTTCAAAGTGTATCCCGGCCACGGTCCGCCGACGACCATCGGCCTGGAACGACGCACAAATCCATTCTTGTAGGGGCGAGTCTTGCACTCGCCCCTGCGTCGTATGCTAACCTCCACGCGAAGCGTCCAACTTCCACCTTCTAGGAAAACGGCAGCGGCGTGAAGATCAAGAAGAAGATCGCGATCGTCGCCCAGCCGATAAGCTTGCGTTTGCGATCGAGCGGCGTGAGATCGTCGAGCGGCGGCGGATGGCGCAGGCCGAAGACTTGCACCAGTACTGCCCATAACAGCCACACGTTCAAGAACTGGCCGGTGGTGAAGGCCAGATACACACCCATTCCCAACAGGATAACCTCCGCGACCACAGCCACTTTCCACTGCATGCGCCCGAACATCGCAAAGATCACGTGCCCGCCGTCGAGCTGACCGATGGGCAGTAAATTGATCATCGTGACGATGAGGCCGAACCAGGCCGGAAAGGCGATGGCGTTGATCATGACGTCATAGCCGCCGCCGGGCAGCCACTGTCCCTTGGTGATGAATTTGAGCACGGCGTACAAAATGGAGTTGCCCTCTTGCCCGCCGGCTATAGACCGTCCGACGAATTCCACGGGCGATAACGACAGCCCGATGATCAACAGCGGGATTGCCACGGCCAGCCCGGCCAGTGGGCCGGCCACGCCGATGTCAAACAACTGCCGCCGGTTTTTGATGGGCGACTTCAAGCGAATCAACGCTCCCATCGTGCCCAGACCGAAGGGCATGGGAATGAAATAGGGCAGTGTCACCTCGGCTTTGTGACGCTTCGCCATCATGTAGTGCCCCATCTCGTGCACGCCCAGAATGGTCAGCAGCGTCAGCGCGTACGGCACGCCAATCATCCACAGCGCGGGCGTGCGCAGGATGATGAGCAGCGCCTGAATGGGATCGGTCGCTCGGCTTAGCAGCCTCTCGGCGAGGGGAGAAGTATTGGCATAGAGGAGCGTGCCGGCCAGCACGGTGCTGGCAATGGTGGCGATGAGCAAAATCACATTGATGCGCGCATCGCTGTGAGTCGCCTCGACGATGCCGTGCTTGGCGACGACGACTTCCTTGCCGTCACGCTCGGTCAGCATGGGCGTGTAGCCATACGCGATGAACGACTTGTAGATGTGCTGGAAGGCCTCGTCCGACGGGCTGGTCAGTTTGCCGCTGAATTCGAGCAAGTCCACCGGCGGCTCGTGGATCGTGTGAGTTTCAACGCGCATCACCGGGCTCAAAGCCGATCGCAGCGAAGCGATCACCTCGAGCGAGGTGGCGGGTGTAAAAGCCGTTTCGTAGGTCGTGTCCATTAATTACCCGATCAATCCTGGAATCAAACTGCGGCTGCGCGGCCTGGGTTTGACCTCGACGATTTCTTCAACCGCGGGTTCGGCGGCGGCTGTCCCACTGTCTCTGAATTGCATCTTGTAGAGCCGCGCATACAGGCCGTCCAGCGCGATCAACTCCGCGTGCGTGCCTGACTCAACCAACTCGCCGTGATCGAGCACGGCAATCCGATCGGCATGGTGCACGGTCGAGAGGCGGTGCGCAATCACCACGCTCGTGCGGCCCTGCATCAACCGCTCGAGCGCTTCCTGCACCAGTCCCTCGCTTTCGCTGTCCAGCGCTGACGTGGCTTCGTCCAGCAGCAGGATGCGCGGGTCTTTCAGAATCGCGCGCGCAATGGCAATCCGCTGGCGCTGCCCGCCGCTCAATTTTACGCCACGTTCGCCGACGATGGTTTCGTAACCCTTAGATAACTGCGTGATGAAGTCGTGCGCGTTGGCGGCGCGCGCGGCGGCGATCAGTCTCATCTTCGCTCGCGTCGAGCTGGCCGTACAGGATGTTCTCGCGCACCGTGCCGCCGAAGAGCAGGGTGTCCTGCGGAACGAGACCGACCTGTTCCCGCAGGGATTTCACCTGCACCGTTCGGATATCCTGCCCGTCAATGCACACGCCGCCTGTCTGCGGATCGAAGAAGCGCGGAATCAAGTTGACCAGCGTGGTCTTGCCCGCGCCGCTCGGCCCGACCAGCGCCAGCACCTCGCCGGGTTTCACTTCCAGCGAGACGCCGCGCAGCACGTGTTGATCGGTGTTGTCCTTGTAGGCGAACGAGACGTGATCGAGCACGATGTGCCCGGCAATGCGCGGCAGCGGCTGCGCGCCGGCGCGATCGACAATATCGGACGGCGTGTCCAGGATCTCGAAGATGCGCTTCGTCGCCCCCAGGGCCTCTTGCAAGGAAGTCCACAGCCCGCTGAACGATCCGATCGATCCGGCGATAGTCAGCGTGAGGATCAGGAACATTGTCAGCTGGCCCGCTGTCAGCGTGCCGTTCAGCACCTGCTGCCCGCCGAACCAGAAGACGGCGATCACGACCGTGAAGCCCATGAACGAAGCCATCGGGCCCAAAAGTGGCGGACAGCTTGATGCGCTTCAATGCCAATGCAAACGTCTGCTCGATGCTGCCGCTGTAGCGGCCGATCTCGTAATCCTCGCGCGTGAACGACTGCACCACGCGCACCCCGCCGATGGATTCTTCCAGCACGGTCGTCGCGTCCGCCAGTTGATCCTGCACCGCGCTCGAGATTTTGCGCAAGCGCCGCCCGAAGAACAGCGCGACGATGACGACCAGCGGCACCAGGGCCAGCATGAACAAGGTCAAACGCCAGTCGGTGATGAGGATCAGGATCAGCGCGCCGAAGAAGGTGATGACCTGCGAGATGGCGGTGGACACGTCGCTGGTCACCAGTGTCCGCACCGTCGAGACGTCGTTGGTGGCGCGGCTGACGAGTTCGCCCGTGCGGCGCTCATTGTAGAAACTCAGCGACAACTTCTGCAGATGCCGGAACAGATTCAAGCGCAGATCGATCATGACCCGCTCGCCGATGTACTGGAGTTGATAAGCGCGGATGAAATAGAAGACCGCCTGCAGCGCAAAGATGACGATCAGGATGACGGTGATCTGATTCAGCAGCTGGGCGTTGTTCTGCGTGAAGACCGCGTCGATGAGATATTGCAGCGTGTACGGACCGGCCAGGCTCAACAGGCTGCCGATCACGATCGCGATCATGGCAATGCTGAAGCGCCCGAGATGCGGGCGCAGGTACACCATCAGGCGGCGGAACTGATTCCAGTCGGCGGAAGACATTCGGTTTTTACGGCGCATAATTTTCTCGCTTGAACCTCCCGGAGGCTGCCAGCCTCCGGGAGGTTGGATACAAAACGGGCGGGTAGTTTGGCCCGCCCGTGCGGATGGTCAAAAGTGATTGTAGCCTGCGGCCTGAAGAGCGTCAAATATTGAGGGGAACTGTGTTCGCCGCGCGGTCAGCAGCTTGATCGAAAAACGCGCGCTGATCGCCATGCCACACATGGAAGACTTCTGGTAGCCGCGTGCGGTGGCCGGGATCGATCTCCGCCGGCAGTTCATGCTCGGCGAACCAGCCGGTCTGCCTGACCTCAATGGCGTGCGATGGACTTTCGGCAGGCTCAGCCAGTGACCGGCACGGAAACAGGAAAGCATACAAATGATGCGGGTTTCATGGATCGGCTGCTCCTTCTTTCAGTCGCGGATTTGTTCCAGGCCCAAATACCGCGTTGGGGGATTCTCCATTTCAATATCAGCCCAGAACTGTCCCTGGAGGATCTCTGGCCGAACGTCGAGATTGATCAGGTCGCGCTGCGTGAAGAAGCGCGCCGCCACCAGAAAATCTTCCTCCGGCGCGCGTAGATCGAGGGTCACCGTGCCGCTGAAGGTTGAGCACAGGATGAAGAACTTGCAGAAGTGATAGCCAGGCTCGGCAAACTCTTGAATGTACAGGATGCGCTCCGGTTCAACGGCTAGCCCTGTCTCTTCAAGGGTCTCGCGTCTGGCGCACTCGAAGATCGACTCTTCACCTGCCAGGCGTCCGCCGGGCGGCAGCCAGAAATCATATTGTCCCGCGATCCGGTGGTTGACCAGCAAGACTTGCTTGTCTTGAATGATCAGAGCGGCGGCACTGATACCGTAGCGCATAGGGAGTGTTGTCCAGCGTGATTTCTAAAATGTCGCTAAGCGATCATCACAGGCTTCTCAAGAAACTCGCCATAGCGCTGCGCTGCCGTCGCGACGGCCCGCTGGTCGGCTTTCGTCAGCCGCCTGAAGGGATTGATCTCAATGGTCACCGCTTCTTTGTCGAGCGTGCGCCGCCAACTTCCGACGATTTGACAATCGATCACCACGACATATGTCAACGCGTTGCCCATCGTGTACAGCCTGGCGGCGATTTCCGGTGCGGCGATCGGGCTGCGATCATGATAGCCGATGAGGTACTCATCGAAAACGGACAACAAGTAAGCGGCAGGCGATGCCTGCCGGGCGGCTGCGACAGACCTCGCGAACCAATAGTCTTCATCATTCAGCGTCTCGTGCTGTAATTGATCTTTGACGATCTCCAGGCCGCGTTTTGCATCGACGCGGCGCAGCCCCGACCACTTGGCGAAGTCTCGCACGGTGGCCGGCCCGTGACCGGCGAAGAAACGCCGCGCGAGTTCAGCCAGCGATTCGTCGCGCGCCAACGCGGCGACGGGCGGCACTCGTTGTTCGAGCAGGGCATAGGTGAATTGCTTGCCGCGCCGCGGCCCGCTGCAGATCAAGCCCTCCAACTCCGCGTGCATCACGAGGTAGGCCAGGCGCTGACCTTTGGCCTCTGCGAGGCCCGCTCTTTCAAGCGCTTCGCCCAGTTCTTCGCGCATCAGGTGCTGACCGCCTTGCAGGGCTTTGGTGAGCGCCTTGTGACTGCGCTTCAAAGTGACGCTGTCCAATTCCAGTTCGCGATACCTGTGCGCATTCACGGCGTGCACGCGCGGAGCGGTGAGCGCCAGCAGCCAGCGGATGTCGGCAGGGGCGACAAAGTGCCATGTGGGCCGCAGCACGTGCGTGCGCAGGATGGCGCCCGCGTTGAACGCGCGATCGATGTCGGCATCGTGCGCGTCTCGCAGGCGCAGCCCCAGCGCCCATTTGGCGCCAGCGTAGTCTTGCGACTGTACCGCGACCAGCCAGCTCACTACATCGTCAGGCTTCTCGAATGAAGCCCCGGCAAGATGCTGATTGAGCAAACGCTGGTGCGCGATGTCCATACGGGCCATGAGCTGAATCGCTGCTGCTTCAATCTGCTTTCAGTCGCCCACGCGCACCGGCGTACTCGCCTGCTCGCCGACGACGGTCAGCCAGGGGCGCACCTGCCAGCGTGTCACAAGGCCATTCAGCACGTAGGGATCGGCTTCTGCAAAACGCGCGGCGACGTCGGGTGAGTCGCCTTGAAAGAGGAGCACGGCCCCATCGACCGGATCGGCCAAAGCCCCGCCGAGGGTCAGCTCGCCCCGGGCGTGTGCCTGCCAGGCCAGGGTCAAGTGCTCGGCGCGGAATTGACTTCTTCGTTCAAGATAGTCGGGCGCTGTCTCATAGAATAGCAAGTAATGCATGGGCCCTCCGCGGAATTGAAGGCTGGGAAGAATCTAGGGTGAACTAGACGCGCCTTGCCCCCAACCGATCGACCTCCAGCACCCACGCGCGCGAGTTGAGCTCGTGCACGGCAAAGGCCTGCCGCATCTCGTGGGCGATGGCTTTGTGTCGATCGGGTGCGAAGGCGATCAACGTGGGGCCGGAGCCGCTGATGGCGACGGCGGACGCGCCGGCTTCTTTTGCCGCGCTCACCACATCGTCGTAACCTTTGATGAGCTGCTTGCGGTAGGGTTGGTGCAGTCGATCGTCCATGGCGCGTCCCAGCAGCTCGAAATCGCCCTTGGAGAAGGCCTGCACCACCAGCGCCGTGCGGCCGATGTTATAGATCGCATCGTGGCGCGAGAGCATGGGCGGCAGGATGCGGCGCGCTTCGTCGGTGGCCACGCGCAGATCAGGTGTGACGACAACCGCCTGCAGCGGCGGCATCTCGACTTGTGTGATGACGGGCAGGCTGGCGGTGGCGACCGCGACGATCAATCCGCCCAGCAGGGCCGGGCCGACATTATCGGGATGCCCTTCCATCTCCGTGGCGAGGGTCAAGAGGTCATCGCGCGTGAAGGGCCGCTCGATCAACTCGTTCCCGGCGATGAGGCCGCCCACGATGGCCGCCGAACTGGAACCCAGGCCGCTCATCATCGGGATGTGGTTGATCGTGCGCAGCGTGAAGGGTGGCGGAGTGATCCCGGCGCGCGCGAAGACGCGATGCATGCCGTAGACGATCATATTGCGATCATCGCAGGGCAATTCCAGCGAGCCTTCGCCTTCGATCTCGACGATCTCGGCCGAATCCGGTGGCGCGTCCAGCGGCATCACTTCGATTTCGTTGTACAGGGACAGCGCCATGCCCAGGCAATCGAAGCCGGGGCCGAGGTTGGCCGTGGTGGCGGGAACAACAATTCGGAATGGGGACTGCGGAATGTGGAATGGCGACATGACGAGTGACGAGTGATAAGTGATGAGTGATGAGTAACAAGTAACGAGTAATGCGTATTGAGTAACAAGCGGTTTTACTCGTTACTTGTTACTCGTTATCCAGCGATTGCTTTTGCCAGCGCAGCCAATTCCGCCGGAATTTGCCGTGGTTCAGGCGCGCGGTCGATCACCGTGGTCGGATCTTTCAGTCCGTGGCCGGTCAGCACGCACACGATGGTCTTGTTGGAATAGGCATGCGGATTCTGCAGTGCGGCCTTGCGCAGACCCGCCACACCGGCGGCTGACGCCGGTTCCACCCAGATGCCTTCGATCTCGGCCAGCATCTTCCACGCCGCCAGGATCTCCTCGTCGGTCACCATCAGAATGCGGCCTTTCGATTCCTGCGCGGCGGCCAGCGCTTCTTCGCCGCGCGCCGGTCGCCCGATGCGAATGGCGGTTGCGATGGTCTCCGGTTTCTCGATTGGGTAGCCGAGCACCAGCGGCGCGGCGCCCGCCGCCTGCACGCCCAGCAAACGCGGCAGACGCTGCGCTTTGCCGCTGGCCTGGTACTGGGTAAAGCCCATCCAATACGCGGTAATGTTGCCAGCGTTGCCGACGGGCAGGCACAGCCAATCGGGCGCATCGCCCAGCGCGTCGCAGATCTCAAACGCCGCGGACTTCTGTCCCTGCAGGCGATAGGGATTGATCGAATTGACGAGCATGATCTCGCCGCTCATCGAAATCTCGCGTACCAGGCGCAGACCGTCGTCGAACGAGCCTTGAATGGCGATCACTTGTGCGCCATACGCAATGGCCCCCGCCAGTTTTCCAGCGGCCACTTTGCCCTGCGGCATGAGGACCACGCACTTCAGCCCGGCGCGCGCGGCGTAGGCCGCCGCCGAAGCAGCGGTGTTGCCCGTGCTCGCGCAGATCACCGATCGAGCGCCGTCCGCCAGCGCCTGTGTTATGGCCGCCGTCATGCCGCGATCTTTGAACGAGCCGGTAGGATTCAGGCCCTCATACTTCACCTGCAGATCGCAGTAGGGCAGGCCCAGCGCGCTTGCCAGCCGCGGCGTGGGAATGAGCGGCGTGTCGCCCTCCAGCAGTGTTACGGGTTTGACATTCGCCACGTCAAGGTAGGGTCGGTAGGCTGTGATGACACCAGGCCAGGGCATACGGACTCCAATGAACAATGATCAATTAACAATGACGCATGAGCAAAGACCGGCGGCCGGAATGAGGCCGATTATAACACGCAGAGACACGGCGTCCGAGCGTGCAGTAACGCGCCGCCGCGCCGAGCGAGCTGCAGCCGTCTTTGAGCGCGGCGGCTTGCAGAGGCGCTGGCAGAGCCGACTTAGGCTGTCACCTTGCCGGCGACGATCGTCGTGTCATCTGCCAGGGGTTGGCCGCTGGTAAATTCCTGCAGGGTGCGGCGCAGTTCGCGCACCAGGTCAGGGGCTTGCAGCTGAGCATGCTGCTGGATAAAATCGATCAGACCCTGCGGCCTGAATTCTTCGCCGTGCCGGTTGCGCGCTTCGGTGACGCCATCGGTGTAGAGCAGCAGTGTATCATCCGGCAGCAGCGTGACGGTCTTGTCGTGGAAAGCAAACTCTTCCACCAGACCGATAGCGGCTCCTGTCGGTTGCAGCCACTCACCTCGCTCGGTTCCGATTCTCGACTCACGGTACAGCAGCGGCGGATTGTGTCCGGCATTGCAGTAATGCAGGGTGCGGGTGATGTGATCGTAGCGGCCCAGGAAGAGCGTCACAAACTGGGTCAGGTGAATATTGTGAATAAACAGCGAGTTCAAGCGTTCCGCCACCCCGGCGGGCGAGTCACTCTCTGCGACCAGGATGCGCAGCGACGCTTGCAGGCTGGCCATCAGCAGACTGGCGGCCATGCCTTTGTCCACGACATCGGCGATGACCAGGCCATGCGTGTTGTCGCGAAAACGCAGGAAATCGAAGTAGTCGCCGCCGACGATGCGCGCGGGCTGACTGAAGGCAGCCAGTTCCAATCCGGGAATGTTGGGCACTTGCTGAGGGAGGAGCGCCTGCTGCACTTTCTGCGACAACTCCAGATCAGATTCCAGGCGGCGTCGTTCCTCGGCAGCCAGATGCTCGAGGCACACGCAGGCCGTGTAGTCCATCTCCAGGCGGCTGGGTTCTACATAATCGTGGCACACTTCACACAGACCCAGCGTGTGATCAGCCGCTTTCTGCAGCGCGCTGTCAAGGACTTGCAAGTGGGCCTGCACGGCTTCCTCGTCCGCCGACCCCAGACGCAGCTGTTTTTCCTCAAGCGGTGTGCTGTAGAGCCAGGCCGCTAGATTCTGACGCTGCTGCACCAGGCTGGTGCGCACTCGCTCGAATACACTAACGCTCATGATGTCCTCCCTTTTAATAGAGCGGTGACTTGCTCTGCTCTCGCCACGCCGTGCTTCTCCTGTAATTGTAGCCTACTTTGCGGTGGTATAATGCGGCATCCCGGCATGGAGGGCGTCATGAGGCTCCCCGAGCAACTGCCCAGCGATCCCGATGAGATTGAGCGGCTTTATCACGAATATGCCCAGGACGTGGAAGATTTTGACGACGCTGAATTCCAGCGCATCATGGACGCGCGCCTGGCCGTGTGGGGCATCGATCCGCGCCAGATGACGGCCGATCAGATTTTCGGCGCGATGTCGGAGTCGATGAACAGCATGCTGATGAATCTCTACTCAGCCAGGGACGAAGCGCCCGACGGTGAAGCCGTGCAGCAGGTCGACGAGATCATTCACATGGCGGAAGAACTGCGCGAGCACATCAACCTGGCGATGCGCGACGCGGGCGCGACAGATGAGTCGAGCAGCAACGCTGGTCCTGCCGAGTGACCGGCAGTGCAGAATTCACCTTTGAAACCGGGGCGCAGCCGCTCCGGTTTCTTTTATTTGCGCTGGACCCGCCTGCTATTGATCGTACCTGGCTTGCTGCTGTTGTGGTTGACGGCTGCGTCAGATCGTAGCTGATTCACTGGTGATGAGCCGGCTGATGCCGCGATAGTGCTCGGCGCTGCGGCGTGGAATGGTCAGCCTTCACCGGTCTTTGAGAGCGCATCAAACACGCCATCGATCTTTATCAAGGTCGTGCGGCGCAATCATCTTCACGGGGGGTGCGCGCGTGCTCGAAGATTCACGCGGGACGACTTCAGCCCCGTTCGTCGCCGTGCAAATGTAGATATTGGGCTTGAGGCTCGTCGCGTCTTCGTACTCTGCGGCAACACCCGCGCTGAACGCGTCTGCCGCGTCCTGCCGCACCAGCGCCACCGCGCAGCCGCCAAAGCCCGCGCCCGTCATCCGCGCGCCATAACAGCCCGCTTGATGTTCCGCGCATTCCACTATGATGTTCAACTCGCGGCTGGACACCTCAAAGTCGTCGCGCAAACTCATGTGGCTCAGCTGCATCAACTGCCCCAACTCGATCGCGTCACCGCGCTTCATCGCCTCCGCCGCTTGCCGCGTCCGATCGTTTTCGCTGATGACGTGCAGGGCGCGGCGATACGCCGTCCGATTGAGCTGGTCGCGCTTCCCGTTCAACTGATCCAGCGTCACATCGCGCAGCGCCTTCACGCCGAAGAACTTCGCCACGGCCTCGCACTGTGAGCGGCGCTCGTTGTAAGCCGAATCGACCAGGCCGCGCCGGGTGGCCGTGTCCAGCACCACCACGACCACGCCCGGCGGCAGCGGCACACTCTGTGTTGCCAGCGAGCGGCAATCGATAAGCAGGGCATGATCGGCCCGGCCTGCCGCCGAGATCATTTGATCCATGATGCCGCAATTCATGCCAACCCACTTGTTTTCGGCGCGCTGACCGAGCAGCGCCATCTGCGCGGCATTCCATGCAAAACCTGACACTATCGCGAAGGCGCGCGCCGCAGCTAACTCCCACGCGGCCGAGGACGACAGCCCCGCGCCGATCGGCACATCGCCGGCGACAACGGCCTCGAAGCCGGCGAGCGTGTGACCGGCGTCTTGCAGCGCCCACGCCACGCCCTTGAGATATTCGATCCAGCCCGCTTGCTTTTCCAGCCGATCGAGAGCGAACTCAGTCGTTTCGTCGAAGTCGAGCGAATGGACCGCAACGAGCCGGTCGGGGCGCGGGCGCAGCGCGATCCAGATGGCCCGATCGATCGCCATCGGCAGCACGAAGCCGTCGTTGTAATCGGTGTGCTCGCCGATCAAATTCACGCGGCCCGGCGCCCGCACGATCGCAGTCGGCGGCGATCCATGGCGCTGTGTGAACTCACTGATGACGCGCGATTGCAAATCCATATTCTTCCTCCTTATCGTGGGCACCGCCCCCTTGCCCACCAACACCCGATCTGCGCATGGAAGGCTGGCGTGCCCCTCTGCTCGCCTAGCGCGCCTTATAATGCACTTCGCTCAGGCCGCGCAGTCTGCCGGCTGCCTGTTCTGGCGTCAAATCGCGCTGCGCTTCTGCCAGCATCTCGTAGCCGACCATGAATTTCTTCACTGTGGCGGAACGCAGCAGGGGCGGGTAAAAGTGCGCGTGGAAGTGCCACTCCTGGTGCGGGTGCCCATCCGTCGGGGCCTGGTGAATGCCCATCGAGTAAGGGAAGGCGATCTCGAACAGATTGTCGTACCGCGCCGTCACGCGCCGCAGGATGTCCGCCAGCGAGGCTTGCTCCAGCACGTTCAGATCCGTCAGTGCGCCGCAGTGATGATTGGCAATCACGATCATCTCGAATGGCCACACTGCCCAGAAGGGCACCAAGGCTGTAAAGTCTTCATTCGCTGCCACGATGCGCTCGCGGCGCTGCAGCTCTTCCGCCAGATAGTCGCACAGCAGGCACGCGTTCTGATTCAGCCAGTAGCGCTGTTGGGCGTTATACTCCTTCTGCGCTTCATTGGGCAGATGATTCACGGCCCAGATCTGGCTGTGCGGATGCGGATTGGAGCAGCCCATGATCGCGCCCTTGTTCTCAAAGACCTGCACAGTGTTGATAAAATCCTGCCGGCCTAACTCGCGGGTTTGATCGGTCCAGGTGCGAATGACTTCTTCGACTTCAGCGGGCGAAAGTTCCGGCAGGGTCAGATTGTGGCTCGGTGAGAAACAGACGACACGGCACAGGCCGGGTTCAGGTTCTGCCACGAACAGTGAAGCGGTCCTGGTGTCGCGGTTCTCAAGGCGCGTGTCAGGCAGCAGCGCTGCAAAATCATTATCAAACACAAAAGTAGAGGTGTATTCCGGATTCTTCACTCCGCCTGCGCGCGAGTTGCCCGGGCAGAGATAACACGTCGGATCGTAGGCCGGTAGATTCTCCGGCGGAGTCTTTTCCACCTGTCCCAGCCACGGCCGTTTGGCGCGCTGCGGCGAGACGAGCACCCATTCACGAGTCAGTTGATTGAAGCGGCGATGTGGATAGTCAAGCGTCATGGTGGATTCCCGATCATGGATTTTGGATTGCGCTGGTGGATGTCTGATTATTGATGTTTAGGTTTCAGGCAGCACATCGCCCAAGTCATTCAGTATGAACTGCGGCTTAATCGGCGATGCTTGTGCAGCCTGCAAGGTTGTCGCGCCGGTAAGCGTGAGAGCGGTCGCCATACCGGCATTGAGGCCCAGCTGCGTGTCGGTCTCTAAGCGATCGCCGGTCATGATACACCGTTCGGGCGGCAACTGCAAAAGATTCAAAATGGCATGGGTCATGTGGATCGACGGCTTGCCGACGATGGCTTCACATGTGGAATTTGTGCAGGCTTCGATTGCCGCGATAATGGCCGCCGCATCGGGTTGGCCGCCGCCGGGCACGGGGCAGTAGCGGTCGCCGTTGGTGGCGAAGAAGCGCGCCCCGGCGCGGATGGCATCGAACGCGATTTGCAGCTTGGAATAGACGAAGGTGCGATCAAATGAAGCGATCACGGCGTCAATCTCGATCGGGTTATCTGAGAATGAAAAACCACCCGCGCGCAGATCCGCGATCAAGGGCTGCTCGCCGCAGACAAAGAGTTTCGCCTTCGGCAGCGTGTGCTGGAGGAAATCCACCATCACGACCGATGAATTAATAATGTCTTCCGCCGGGGTGGCCAATCCCAGGCCGGTGAGCCTGCGCGAGTACTCAAAGCGCGTGTGCGTGGGATTGTTGGACAAGAAGACGGTGCGCTTGCCCGCGCTGCGAATCGTCGTGATGGCGCGCCAGGCGTTGGGGAGCAGGGCGTCGCCCAGGTAAACCGTGCCGTCGAGATCGAAGATGTAGGCATCGTAGAAGGCTATGGGTCGTCGGGTCATTTTGTCATTTCAGGCCCGTGGTCACACTGCCAGGGTCGTGGGCGGCTCCCTCTTGGGAGTAAGATAGGGGCGGGGTGCGCCGCAAATTGCGCGGCTCCTACCGCCTCGCCCCTGCCGGAACGTGACCGCTCTGGCTATTTCTGGAGCAGCGGATTGGCGGCGTCGCAGGCCTGGCTCGCGGCCTCTTCCGGTGTAGCCCGGTCGGCGAGGATTCTGTCGATCGCGGTTTGATAGGCCGCGTTCACGCTGCCAAAGTTGGCCGTGGATAGCGCCATTTCTGTCTGAGCATAATCGACACCGCTGAGGAACGGCGTATTGTCGGCTGGCGGCCTGGAGTTCAGAAACGCATCCAGCGCAGCCTTATCCTTGTTCGAGGGCACGTTGACGCCGAGCGCGGCCAGGCGTGCCTGCACTGCGGGGCTCGTCAATTCCTTCAGCACGGTCCACGCTTCCTGCGGGTGCTGAGTCTGGGCGCTGATGAGATATGGGCCCCAGAACAACCAGGTCTTCTTTCCGACCGGGCCATCTGGCATTTCCACCACACCCCAGTCGAATTGATCCTGGCGCATGCGGGGCGTCATCCAGCGGCCATTCGGGAACATCGCTATGCTGCCCGCGTGGAAGCCGGTCTCGCTGTCTGCGCCGGGCGGCGGGCCGACTCTGTCCTTCAAGAACAAATCCGCCATGAACTGCAGTCCCTTGATTGAGCCGGGATCCGTCAGGTTGCATGCCGTGCGATCGCCATTGTACAGGTTGCCGCCGCCTGACAGGACGAACCAACCCCACGGCCCCCACTCGTTGCTCATCGAGAAACCATGCTGCTTCGTCGACGGATCGGTCAGCGCGATCGCCGCCTTGCGGAAAGCATCCCAATTCCACTGGCCCTTCGCCGCAAGATCCGCCGGATCTTCGAGGCCCTTGGCCTTGAACATATCTTTGTTGTAATACATCACCAGCGTGGAGATGTCACGCGGCAGCCCCCACAACCTTCCGCCTTGCTCCAGTTCCTTCATTGGCGCGTCAGAGTAATCCGTGGGCTTAAAGGTTGGGTCGGCGTCTGCCAGCGGCTTCAGATCGAGCACGGCGCCCTTCGACGTGAAATCGGCCATGTTGGCGCCGCCCACCCACGCGATGTCGGGCGCGCTGCCCGTCGAATACTGACTTGCCAACTGGTCATAGTAGCCTTGCGCGGGCGCGGGATCGTATTGCAGCTGGATGCCCTGTGCTTCCAACTTGTTGCTCAACTCACCATTGATCGTCTGATAAATATCTTGTTCGGCCTGGTTGTCCGGGCGAATGCGCCAGCGAATCGTCACCATTTTCTTCGCCGCAGCCGGCTGCGCGGCGGGGGCGGCGGTCGGGGCCGCGGCTGGAGCGCACGCGCTCAGAATCAGGCTGGCCATGACTGGCGCGCTCAACACGATCCACAATGACTTGCGATTCATGTTTGACTCCTCCTGGATAGCCTAGGTGTTCAGGACATTCCGATGATCAATTCGGCCGGCCGGCGGAATTGTTGATACTTCGCCGGCGGTCGTTCTACTATCCGAATGAGTACCACTGCGCCGCCGTGCGTTCGTTGGCGAACATGCCTGCCGCATCGTCGTCAGCGGCGGATCGCAGTGTTGGCGGCATCCGGCCTCGGCGTCTTCGCTGATGCGCACGAATGTAAAGTCGGTAAGGTTCGGCGCGAGGCAGGCCAGTGTGTGCGTGCGGTCTGTGGCTGGCGAGCGGGCGATGGTATTGGGCTGATATCTCAGTTCGGAAATAGCTCTTCCACCGCACACGAATTTCCTGCGTCACGAGTGGGGTGCCGTTGATAACGCACAAGACGGTCTGGCGCGAAACCCCGGCTTGCCGAGTCACGTCGCAGATAATGAACCGAGTGCGTTTCACGAGCGATCCTTGAGGAGCGGCGATGCGAAAATCATCGAATGTGACGGGTTATGTTATCAGTCACATTGTGCGACAGATTGGAGGCGTTTGTCAAGGGGCAAATGAGGCAACAAGAAGAGCACCCCGTGTACTAACCAGGGTGCTCTGGAGAGTGGCCCATGCGGGGTTCGAACCCGCGATCTCCGCCTTGAGAGGGCGGCGTCCTAGTCCGCTAGACGAATGGGCCCTTTCTGTGGGGCGCTGCAGCGCCCCACATTATACACTGCCTCGCACGATCTGACTAGGCTATTTCAGCAAATTGGCGGCGTTACTGCACACTTTCCAGACGTCGCTCTCGTTCACAACGCCTACTTCCTCGTAGATCTCGTACACTTGTGTCTGGCCCAGCACTTTAAGCAACAGCTTGCCGCTCAGGCGCACGCTGGCAGTGCGGCCATCGTTGCGCAGCTCTTCGAATTTCAAGCCGCTGAAATCATATTGGCCTTTCAGCGATTGCAGCGTTTCTTGAATATCGATGAGCGGGTCCAGCCGCAGCTCCACTTCATTGCGCATGCGCGGCACAGAACAAGTCAGATCCAGCACTTGCTTGAAATTCAAATCGGCCAGCGCCTGCAGCCAGCTGCGCGTGGCATCGATGGCCGGGCCGCCGCCTGCGCTGCAGCCCGCTATCAGGAGCGCCATAATTGCCAGCCCGAGCGTCAGGCGCACTGCCAGCGTGTGCTTCACGATGCTTGACCTGTCCTGTACCTTAGTTCGACGGGCACATCAACCACTTGCCGCCTTCTTTGACCATGTCAATCTTCTGATCGAGTTCCTGACCCTGCTCCAATTGTCCGGCGATCATGGCCAGGCCGGCATCCAGCTCGGCATCCGTCACGGTTTGCCCCTGAGCCGAGAGCACATCCTTCATGATGACTTTGAACTTTGCCATATCGAACTTCATCGACATGGTGCCTTTGAACTGCACAACGGCCTTGTCGCCTTCTTCGCTGACTTTGGTGTAGGTGGGATCCTTCAACGCAATGGTCATGGCATCCAGAATCTTGGCGCTGTCTACACCGGTGGCGCCCAGCGCGGTGGCCGGGTTGAAGGTATCCTTCACTTGATCGCGCTTGGCCGCGCAGGTCAATTCGGCCAGCATGTCGAATTTTTTGTCGACGACGGCTTGCATGGCATCTTTCAGGGCGCTTGTTGGATCTGCAGCGGCAGCGCCGCCGCCACCACAGGCGCTCAAGAGCGCACTCATCACAATCACCGCGATTAACACAATCGACAGGCGCTTCATAGTACTTCTCCTTTGGGTTACAGCAAGATGCGGCGATTCTACCATGCCCCCAACAAATGTCAATCAATTTTGCTGAAGCGTGTGGTAAAATCAATTCACATTTCTCCCGCAGGCGGGCTGTTGGCTTGCGGGAGGCTGTTTAGCGGGGGAAGCGATGGATACGATGATCAAGTCATGGGCGCCGCGCGAGATTGACGCCGTGCTCGAGCGGGTCTTGTTGACCGTCGAGAAGCCGGGGCGTTACACAGGCGGCGAGCACAATCAAGTGGTCAACGATTGGGAAGCCGCCTCCGTGCGTGTGGCGCTGGCCTTTCCCGATATTTACGAACTGGGCATGTCCAACCTCGGGCTTGCCACGCTGTACGATATCCTCAATCGCCGCGCCGGGATTCTATGCGAGCGCGCCTACTGCCCGTGGAGCGACATGGAAGCAGTGCTGCGCCGCGAAGGCTTGCCGCTCTATTCGCTGGAAACACACCACCCGCTGAATGAGTTTGATCTCATCGGCATCAGCCTGCCGTACGAGCAGTTATACAGCAACGTGCTGAATCTGCTCGATCTGGGCGGCGTGCCGGTGCGGGCGGCTGATCGGGACGCGGCCCACCCGATCGTGCTGGCGGGCGGCCACGCCACCTACAACCCCGACCCGATGGCGGATTTCATCGACGCGTTTGCGATCGGCGAAGGCGAGGAAGTCATCGTCGAAGTGGCGCGCTGCATCGAGCAGTGGAAGCGCGAGTATCCTGAGTAATGTTGAAGCACTCTGAGCGGAGCGAAGTGGAGTCGAAGAGTGCGGCACGTGGCGAGTCGCATCCTTCGACTGCACTACGTTCCGCTCAGGAAGCTTTGCTCTTGAAGGCTGCCCGTTCAGATTTGTTGCGCCGCCTGGCCCGCATCGAGGGCATCTACGTGCCGAGCCTGTACGACGTGGCCTATCATCTGGATGGAACGATTGCGCGTGTGCAGCCGATCGAGCCGGAACTGCCCGCCCGGGTGAGTAAGCGCATTGTGCCGGTGCTGCCGCCGCCCATCACGAAGTTCATCGTGCCCTACATCGATATCTCGCACAACCGCGCGCCGATCGAGATTATGCGCGGCTGCACGCGCGGCTGCCGGTTCTGCCACGCCGGTATGGTGACACGCCCGGTGCGGGAGCGCAAAGTGGACGAAGTGCTGGCCGCCGTCGAGGAGATCATGCGCGAGACGGGCTTTGAAGAGATCGCGCTGCTGTCACTGTCATCCAGCGACTACACCCGCGTCAAGCAGTTAGCCACGGCCATCGGCGTGAAGTTTGCGGGACAGCACTTGCAAGTGTCACTGCCCTCGCTGCGTATCGAATCGGCTTCGGCAGATTTGATGGAGGCGTTGAAGGACAATCGGCGCGGGGGCTTCACCTTTGCGCCCGAGGCGGCGACGGAGCACATGCGGCGTGTGATCAACAAGTTCATCCCCACGCCGCAAGTGATCGAGACGACGCGTGAAGTCTTCTCGCGCGGCTGGCGGACGATCAAGTTGTATTTCATGGTCGGCCATCCCAGCGAGACGCTGGAGGATGTGCAGGCGATTGCCGACCTGGCGAAGGCCGTGCTGCACGAAGGCCGCAAGCTGCACGGCAAGGCCGCGCAGGTCAACATCGGAGCGAGCACGTTCATCCCCAAGCCACACACGCCGTTCCAATGGGTGCCGCTGGACGAAGCGGAGAATACCCTGGCGAAGCAGCAACTGTTGAAGCGTGAATTGCGCGGGCCGGGCCTGAAGGTGAGCTGGTCGCGTCCCGAAGAATCGCTGTTGGAAGCCTTCTTGTCGCGCGGCGATCGACGGTTGGGCGCGGTGATCTATCGCGCGTGGCAGTTGGGCGCCAAGTTTGATGCGTGGATGGAGCATCACAACCCGGAAGCGTGGCGGCAAGCCTTCGACGAGCAGGGGCTCGATCCCAACTGGTATGCGCGCCGCCCGCGCCCCATCGACGAAGTCTTTCCGTGGGATCACATCGACATTGGCGTGACGAAGAAATTCCTGCTGCAAGACTTTTTGTGGAGCGCCGACGGCAAGACGCGCGTCGATTGCCGCGAGCACTGCTTTGCCTGCGGCATCCTGCCCAAGTTCAAGCAGATGCGTATGAACACTGAAGCCGAGGCCTGGGAATGTCCCGAGGTCAAGCCGTATGATCGACGGGGGAGCAGGCCAGTGTCGGTGGGAGAAGTGATTCCACTGCAAGTAATGGGTGCCGATGCAGAATTCAGCCGCACGCGTGACGGCGAGTTCGGGTGACAAGAACAAAGCAATAAGCGCAATGTGCCTTGAATTGCCCAGCGGTAGCACGTCGGCTGTCATGAGTTGTCAGGCGGCTCGTCTTGCCAACAGCCTCTAATGATTGCGCAAAACAAGAGGCAAGAAAACCCGTGGGTATAACGGGGTCGGCGGAGCTTCGGCGATGCATGGCTCCCATATGCTTGGCAGGCGAGGCGCCGCACCCCAGTACTCGAACAGATCCGCCACAGTTGTAGTCAGCAATGTTCCACAATTGTTCTCACCTCCTGTATTGGAACATTCAGGGTGTTCCCAGTTCAGCGTGTGTATTGCGACCACCACACGCTGAACTCCGACACGACACCATACTGGTGATCCGCTCTGCCCCCCGGATGTATCAATCGGATAACTCACGATACCTTTCCTCAGCACGGTACAGGGATCGGGGGGCTGGCACTGAATAATCTCATTGAAGGTGGCTTCCCGGATGCGATCCGCGGCGAACCAAAGCTGAAAGCCCATAAAGCCGATAGCCTCATCAAGACATGTAAATGGCATTGGCTTTTGCGCTTTTGGCTAGCCCGCCATATGCCTTAAGCCAGGAATCCCCTGATCGGTAAAAGCCCCATAGCGAAACCAGCCCACGGCGTTCCCCAGGGTGCATCGCCAGCGGTGCTACGATTTTCCGATCTGACTCGCCCACCCAAAAACTTTGTTAAGAGCTAGAGGCGTATTGCGATCCGATGGTTTGGCTGATCCATCCCGCCCGGGAATGACTCGGATTTTGAGTTTGACCATCCCATGTCAGGGTCACACACGCAATGTCCAGCCGTAGCGTCGAGCCGTGTACCAATGAAAAAACCGGTGCATCGATCCCTTTGCGCCAGGGAACTTAACATCCAAGGACGCTATCCATCGCCATGGCCCTCCAAGTGTAGGTGAGATTCCCTGACGGTTGTCCGAGCCAATCACACCCTCGATTATGGATGGTACGATAGCTAGCGAGGCCCGCTGCTCTTTTGGCCGCTACTACGACAGGGCCTGCGCACGGTTAGCCGTTCCAGTTCCGAGGGTGACAGCGTCGGTACCGGGGTCGCCTGGCAAGGTTTTTCGTCGGTGTGCTGGTTCAGGTTGCGAAGTTGCAATGACTCCCGTAGCGCGAAACAGATGATTAACGTTCAGAAGAACCACTCCGCACGTTCATCGCTTCCTCCCTGATTCGTGCCTAGCCTGGTCTCGCCTGTGTCATCTGCAATGGTTTCCCGATGTTGGGCAGTGACGTCATTCCCGCGTGCAGCGCTAATGTGATGGAGATCATTGGCTAGGTTTTTCGGATGTCGCGAGGTGCAGCCTGATGCGACAATTGTGCGGCGCGGTCAGCCTCTGCCTGATTGTCCCGATAAGCGTTCAGACGCACACTTGCACGCGGAAGAAATGCGCGGCTCAAGGCGCGTGGCCGTCATGCACGTTCCCGGTGTAGCGGATCAATTCCAGCGTTTCATTCAGACTCTCTGCTGTTGTGGTTCCTGCGGCCACGCTGCTGCGCGATCAGTCAACCCGCCCCAGCGATCATCTAACGCCTCTTGCGCCCAGCGTGCGGCCGCCGGCTTCGAGACAATGTCGCCATGGGCCAGCGCATATAGCGCGCGGCACAGCGTGAGCGTGGCGTAGGCTTCATATTCACGGTTGCGAATCCAGCCGGGGTCGTCGAGCATGGGCTGCCACCACTTGCGCAAAACGCCCGATACGGCTCGACGGAGATCGTCGGGCACTACGGGATCGATCGAGGATTTCAGGGACGGACCGCAGACCGCGGCACCGTATTCGCACAGGATGTAGCGTTGAATGATCCAATCGCTGCCCTGCTGATCGAGATAGAAGCGCCCTTCATTGATCGTAGGGCAGGGTGCTGAGTCCGGATCGTAGCGGCGCAGCGTGTGCTGTGGCACATCAGCACCTTCCAGTTCGCGGCCCACTTCAGGCCGCTATTCCAGAGGCGCGCGTGCAGCGCTTCCAGGCCGTGAACCAATTCGTCGGAGAGATCGGTAGCGGTGACGACGTGTAATGACATTCGGCGCTCGCTGCTGTAAAACGAAGACATCCGAATTCCACTGAGAATTCGGATGTCTCGCGGGTGAATCGCTACTAGAGGACGATGCCGAACAGGCCGAGAAACCAGGCGACGAGCCAGCTGACGACGCCAATGGCGATGGCGGCAATGATGGCGCCGCCAAACCCGTTGACCTTCATGCCGGGCACGAACTTGTCGCTGATCATCAGCACAACGGCGGCGACGACCAGGTAGACGATCGCGCCGAGCAGCCCGCCCCCGATGGTAATGCCGAGCAGGCCAAGCAGCCAGTTGATGGCCGCGCCGACCACGGCGATGACGATGGCGGCGATGATCGCAGCCCCGAACCCGGTGACGCTCAGACCCAGGTTAAACCGGCTCACGATCATAATGACTACGGCGGCAACAATGACGACGACGATCGCACTCAAAATGACGCCCATGTAACACTCTCCTTGAATTTGGTGTAAGGCAGATTCAACGCGCCTTCGAGCGCTATGTTATCACGGGCCTTTAATAAGTCAAACAGTTCTATGACGCGCTTGCGTCACGCTTCTCTGCCGGATGGCCCGGCAGTAAGGCAGCGCGCAGATCGGCCGCCCAATCTTTGATGTACGGCAGATTGAGTGATCCGCCGGGCTGCGCCTGAATGATCAACAGCACAAACAACTTCTGCCACAACTTCAGACGAAACATGTCGAGCCGCCCGCCGAAGAAGCCGGCACTCACCGGTTTCACTTGCGGAGCGGCCTTCAGCGCAGGGCGTAAATAGTTGCCGACTGTGGCGTAGCGTTCGCGATAGCTCAACCGATCGACGTGTTTGGGCGGCTGCGGCAGTTTCGGATCGATGACTAATGGAACGCCGTCGACCTGCGTCTCGTTTGTCTGGGTCAGACTGCGCGCCATGAAGAAATAGGCTACCGGCACACGGCTCAACGCTTCGCGATGTTTCTTGACGAACTTCGTCGCCGCGCGATGCCAGCCCATGATCATCGGCGCGCCGATGACCACGGCGGCATACGGCGCAAGGTCGGTCACTTCTTCCAGGCGGCGCACTTCCACCTGCGTGTCGGCGGCGCTCAAGCCCTCACTCACTGCTTGTGCGGCTTGCACCGTCGTTCCGGCGTTGGTTGTATAGGCGACCAGAATTTTCTGCATGGCACTCATTCCTCCAATTTCACGAGATCGCCCCACGTCTCGCGCCGCCGGATCAGGCGATGGAATTTGCCGTCGACCAGGACTTCGGCGGGACGCGGGCGGCTGTTGTAATTCGACGCCATGCTCATGCCATACGCGCCGGCCTGCAGGATCACGAGCCGATCACCCCGGTGGACCTCGGCCAGTTCGCGGTCGGCCCCCAGCGTGTCACCGGTTTCACATACCGGGCCCACGATGTCGGCCGCCAGTGGTGACGGCTGGCTGTCCTTCGCCGGCACGATATGATGATAGGCGTCGTACAGCGCCGGGCGGATCAACTCCGCCATGCTGGCGTCGCAAACCACAATGCGGCGATTCTCACGCAACTTGATGTACTGCACGGTGGCGATTAGCACACCCGCATCGGCGATGATCGAGCGGCCCGGCTCGATGGCGATCTCAAAGCCTGCCTCCCGCCCGGCCGCAGGCTCGGACACGGCCTGAGCAGATCGCAGTGGAGTCGAAAGGCGCTTCTGCAGCACTTGCTGCACCGCTTCGGCAAACACCGCTGGATCGGGCAATTCATCGGCGGGGCGATAGGGTACCGGGAAGCCGCCGCCGATGTCGAGGCTGCGAATGGGATGCAGCGCTGCCAGCTCCAGCACACGCTGCAGCGCGGCGACGGTCTCAACGGTATTAGCCAGCTGCGAACCGATGTGAATGTGCAGGCCGGCGATGTCGAGGTTGAGGTACTGGCTGGCCTGCCTCAACACCGATCGGGCGTCCGCGACGTCAAGGCCGAATTTCGACCGATGCCCCCCGGTGGCCATGTGATGATGCGTGTCGGCTTCGACCTGCGGATTGATGCGCAGCGCCACCCGGGGCTTGGCGTGGCGCTCACTGGCCAATCGGTTGAGCAGTTCCAACTCCTGCACGGATTCGACATTGATCCAGCCCAGGTTGTTTTCCAGCGCGAAGATCAATTCACTTTCAGTCTTGCCCACGCCGGCAAACACGATTGAGGCGGGATCGGCTCCGGCGCGCAGGGCGCGATACGCCTCACCCGCCGACACCACGTCGAACCCCGCACCAATCTCGCGCAGCACGCGCAGGATCGCGCCATTGCTGTTGGACTTCACCGAGAAATGGATGCGCGCGTTGAGTGCCTTGAAAGCATGCTGCACGCGGCGGTAGTTTTCTTCGAGGCGCGCCCGGCTGTACACGTACAGCGGTGTCCCGTATTCATTGGCCAGCGCGTCCACTGCAACCTGATCGCACCACCATTGCCCGTTGCGGAAATCGAATCCACTCATGCGTGGCTCCTGCCGATAAGATTCGGGCCCAGTGTACCATGAGACAGCGAAATCGATCGGAAGATTGACCTCACACCCGAGAGATGATTTGCCGCCAGCGCCAGACGCACGTCCGGTAGTGTGACTTTTTGTTTTGCCTCTGTTCAGATCTCGTTAACCATTCTGCTTTGAACTTTGACAAAACTATAACCCACTCAAGCTTAAAAGTCGTCTATAATGCTGTTAGTAGTGATAGATATCTGCAAAAAGGGTTGCTCCCTCACCTGAAGCGAGACTACCTGATCGGTTCTTTGACACTCAAGTGGAGTCAAACATAGTGTGTAGCCGACCAGTTGCGCCGCCGACGTGCCCCAGAATAGATGCGGACAGCCGATCGGCCTCTCTTCCCCGAAAGGGAAAAGGGCCGATCGATTTCGTTTGCGTGTTTGCGCAGTCAAGTCTGACCGAGGCGTGACGGAGGAGGTGATGAACTCGGAACCCAGATGAACAAAATGCACCGCCGGCGCAGTTACAATATCGCAGTCATCGTTGATGCCGTGCAGTCACGCTAATTACCATCTTACGAGAGGAGCAACATGTTAACCCGACGACAGTTTTTCAAAATTGGCGCGGCAGGGGCTGGGCTGTACCTGCTCAGCAAAGTTGATGGGGTGGTTGGGATTGCTTATGCGCAGATCCCCGGAGGCACACTGAGTCCTCAGTCTGTGCCGAAGTATGCCACGCCCCTATTGATTCCGCCGGCGATGCCGCGGGCCAGCACGATCTCCAGTGGAGGCACGACCATCGACTATTATGAGATCGCCATGCGGCAGTTCCAAGAACAGATTCTTCCTGCTGGCTTGCCGGCGACGACAGTTTGGGGCTATGGCCCTAAGATTGGCAAGCCGGCTATCTTCAACGCACCGTCACTCACGCTTGAGGCCACGCAAGGCAGGCCAGTTCGCATCAAATGGATCAACGAACTGAAGGATGCCAGTGGTAACTACCTGCCACACCTGTTGCCAGTCGATCCGACGTTGCACTGGGCTAATCCTCCTGGGGGACTGAATGGGCGTGACACGCGACCGACGTTCACCAGCACGCCTGGCCGGTATACGGGGCCAGTCCCCGTCGTCACGCACGTACATGGAGCAGTGGGGGTGGGTGACGAGAGTGACGGCTATGCCGAGGCATGGTATCTACCCGCGGCAAAAAACATACCGGCTGGTTTCGCCACAGTGGGTACCTGGTACGACCGCTTCGCAACCAAGGCCAGCCAGAAGTTCGGCGTAGCCTGGGGTGCCGGATTCGCGACCTTCCAGTATCCGAACGACAACCGTGCTTCCACAATCTGGTACCACGACCACACGCTCGGTATGACCCGGCTCAACGTCTACGCGGGACCGGCCGGATTCTATATCGTCCGGGGCGGCCCAGCGGGTGATGCCGCCGTGCTCGACTCTCGCTTCGGCACTGTGGCAACGCTGCCCGGTCCAGCGCCGGCGCGTGGTGATGCGGCTGGAAAGGCTTACTACGAGATCCCGATCGCCATCCAGGATCGCGCTTTCAACTCCGACGGCTCGCTGTTCTACCCGAACACGCGCGAGTTCTTCGACGGCATCACCGGGCCGTATATCCCCGATACTGACATCTCGCCGATCTGGAACCCCGAGTTCTTCGGCAACTGCATCATGGTCAACGGCAACACCTGGCCATTCCAGACGGTTGAGCAGCGGCGTTACCGCTTGCGCTTCCTGAACGGCTGCCAGGCACGTTTCCTGATCTTGGACTTCAGCAATATCCCCGGCGTTGAGGTCTGGCAGATCGGCAACGAGGGTGGCTTCCTGGCGGCGCCGGTCAACATCACCGCAGGTTACGCCAACAGACCTGTTGATGGGTAACGCGGAACGTGCTGACTTGATCGTGGACTTCACTAACGTGGCGGTGGGTAACTACGTTCTCGGCAACGTCGGACCGGATGCGCCGTTCGCCGGATTGCCGGTTGACCCCGCCGAGGTGGCTGATCCCAACTCGACTGGCCAGGTGATGCAGTTCCGTGTCGTACCGGCGGTTGCTCCCGATCCAACGACGCCGCCGCAGTTCCTGGTGCTCCCGGCCATCGCGGCGCTGCCGCCTGCGACGGTCACCCGCCCACTGGCGCTGTTGGAGGAGGTGTCGACGTTCTTCGCCGACGCGCCGGCCGAGACACTGCTGGGCAATGTCGCTTTCGATGTAAGCGGCATCGGCACGTGGACGCCGCGGATGTGGATGGATCCCGTCACCGAGAACCCCGCTCTCGGCGCCACGGAGATCTGGGAGTTCTACAACGGTACGGTTGACGCTCACCCCATGCACATTCACGAGGTGGTCTTTGAAGTCGTCAATCGCCAGGCGATTTTTGTGGATGAGGGGGCTCAGACCGTGCAGGTAGTCCCGGGTTCAACGCCCACTCCGCGCGAGCCATGGGAGACTGGCTATAAGGACACGGTCATCGCTCCGCCCGGCCAGGTCACGCGTGTGCGGGCGCAGTTTAGCACGCCGGGCCAGTTCGTCTGGCACTGCCACATCGTCGAGCACGAGGATAATGAGATGATGCGGCCGTACTACATCGATGAGGCGGCTGGCTTCCCGCGCACGCCCGTGCTGGACAACTTCAATCGGCCCAACGGTAAGATCGACTCTGGTTGGAGGGGCACTGTCGGCAGTTTTGCCATTTCGAACCAGGAGGCACGGCCAGTCGGCAATGTCGGTACGACGGCCGCTATCTACTGGAACCCAACGGACTTCGGCCCCAACCAGGAAGCATACTTCACATTCACGCGCGTCAGTATTGCGGCTAAGGAACAGGATCTGATCCTGAAGCTCACTGGTGGGAATCCAACTTCCGGCAACGCCCAGATGATCGAGGCCTGGTACGACGCACCCAACAGCACAGTCCACGTTGAGACACGTGATCGCGTTCAGGGATGGATCCGCCAGGCTAACTTCACCGGTATTACCTTCATGACCGGGGACCAGTTCGGTGCACGGGCACTGGCCGATGGCATGGTTATTGTCTTCAAGAATGGAGTTGCCATTGGCAGCACCTTTGTGACGTCCGGGCCCAAGCCATGGCCGGCGAATCTCGTCAGGGGCGGCGGCAAGATCGGCGTATGGTTCATGGGGGATTTCAGTGCCCCTAATGAGGCCCGCTTTGACAACTTCGGCGGCGGCAACCTCTAAACCAGGCTGGGGCTGTTTCGAATCGCGTCTCTTGATAATGTAGTGGGTTTGTTGCCAGGGAGTCGGCGGCTGAGAATCATCCAGCCGCCGACTTGTTTTGTGGGCAGCTCCAACCTCTGACTTGATCTCGAATTGACTTTTAGATGGTTTGATCCTACACTCCCCATAATTCGTCGGTGATCAATCAAGGTTGTTCCTTTGGCGGTTCAACCTCTAGGGGGAGACAGGCATGAGCGTACCTGCACTAATTAACGACAAACGCGAAGTTCGCGGCTGGATGCTGTACGACTTCGCGAACTCGGCCTTTTCGACGACGGTAGTGACGACGTTTCTGGGGCCGTATCTCACGGGCCTCATTGAATCGCAAGTGGGCAACAAGGGCTCATTCACCCTTCTGGGCCTCCCGATTGCCGCCGAATCCTTCTTCACCTACTGCGTGTCGCTCTCAGTCCTGCTGCAGGTTTTCATCCTGCCCGTCCTCGGCGCAATTGCCGACTACTCCAACCTGAAGAAGCGCATGATGTTGTTCTTTGCCGTCTTGGGTGCGCTGTGCACGATCGGTTTATTCTTCATTACCGGACCGCTGTATGTGCTGGGCGGCCTGCTGTTCATTTTGGCCAATGTGGCGTTTGGCGCATCGATCGTGTTCTACAACGCGTTTCTCCCGCAGATCGCTTCGGAAGATCAGCGCGACAAGGTCTCGTCGCGCGGCTGGGCACTGGGTTACATCGGCGGCGGGCTGTTATTGCTGCTGAACCTGATTCTCTATCAGTTTAGCGACAAGATCGGGCTGGATGGCGCCATGGCCGTCCGGATCAGCCTGGCTTCGGCGGGCGCCTGGTGGCTGGTGTTTGGCTACTTTGCGATCCAGCGTCTGCGTGAACGCGGCGCACAGCGCCAGTTGCCGGGCGGCGAGACGTATCTCAAGATTGGCTTCAAGCAATTATCTCAGACGCTGCGCGAGATTCGCAAATACCCGATGACGCTGCGCTACCTCATCGCTTACCTGCTCTACAACGACGGGGTGCAAACCGTCATCGTCGTGTCGGCGTTGTTTGGCGCGCAAGAGCTGGGCATGGAATCCAGCAGTTTGATCCTCGTCATTTTGCTGGTGCAGTTCATGGCCTTCTTTGGCGCGCTGTTGTTTGGGGCGATCGCCGGCCGAGTCGGCGCGAAACGCGCCATTATTATTTCGCTCTTGATCTGGTCGGCCATTGCCATCTGGGCGCAGTTGAGCCTGCAGAGTGTTCCAGAGTTCTGGCTGCTGGCGGCGCTGGTGGCGATCGTGTTGGGCGGCACACAGGCGCTGAGCCGATCGTTGTTCTCGCAGATGATCCCGCGCGAACGCGAGGCCGAGTTCTTTAGCTTCTACGAGATCAGCGACAAGGGCACCGCGTGGATGGGCACGCTGATCTTTGGCCTGGTGACGCAGTGGACGGGCAGCATGCGCACGGCCATCTTCTCGCTGATTGTGCTGTTTGTGAGCGGCTTGCTGCTCCTGCTGACTGTGGATGTGCCGCGGGCGATCCAGGAAGCGGGCCATGCGAGGCCGGGGAATTTGGAGGAAGAAGCCGCACCCGCCTAGAATCAGCCGGCACTCAAGTGCTTGCGTTTCAGCCGCCAACTGGGGTTCAATGAAACAGCCGCTCGGCAAGGGCGGCTGTATGCTGTGATATGATTGTCGCGTGGAGGCTTGCTGATCTATGAGCGCAACTTACACGATTGAAACGTCGCATCTACGCAAAGAGTACAGCCGCAAAGTCGCCGTGGCTGATCTGGATTTGCAGGTCGGGCAGGGCGAGGTGTTTGGCTTCCTCGGCCCGAACGGCGCGGGCAAAACGACCTCGATCAAGATGCTGCTGGGCCTGGCCAAGCCGACGAACGGCGGAGCGCAGCTGCTGGGCAGACCGATCGGCGATCCGCAGTCCCGATCGCGCGTGGGTTTTCTGCCGGAGCACTTCCGCTTTCACGACTGGCTGAACGGCGCGGAGTTTCTGGACCTGCACGCGCAGCTCTACGGCCTCAATGAATCCGACCGGCGGCAGCGCATCCCGGCGTTGTTGAAACGCGTCGGCCTGGAAGAACATGCGGCGAAGAAACTGCACGGCTATTCCAAAGGCATGCTGCAGCGCATCGGACTGGCGCAGGCGCTGCTGAACCGGCCCGCGGTGGTCTTCCTCGACGAGCCGACCTCGGGCCTCGATCCGATCGGGCGCATCCTGGTGCGCGACATCATCCGCGAACTGCGCGCCGAGGGCACGACAGTCTTTCTCAACTCGCATCTTTTGTCGGAAGTGGAGATTACCTGCGATCGCGTGGTCTTCATCAAGCATGGCACGGTGATCAAGGCGATCACCCTGACAGAGATCGAGCAGGGCGCGACACAGGTGCAGATTCGCGTTGGGGCGTTAAGCCCCGCGCACGATCGGACGGAGTTGGAGCGCGGGCTGCTGCAATTTGGCGCTGATGTCGACATCGATACGGACCACATCCGCGTGACCGTTGCCAATCAGCAAACGCTGCCGGAGCTGGCGCGCTGGCTGATCGGGCAGGGGCTTGATGTGTATGAACTCAAGCCGCAGCGCATCTCGCTGGAGGAAATGTTCTTGCAGATTGTGGGAATGGATGGCGGGCTATGAACTCGATTGCAATCATCACGCGGCTGACGCTGCGTGAAGCGGCGCGGCGCAAAGTGTTGTGGGGCTTGTTGATCCTGGGCCTCTTGTTCCTTGCCCTGTATCTGGCGGGGATGTCGTTGATCGCGTCGGAGGTGCGGCAGTCTGCTCTTCAAGCGCGCGCGCTCCAGCGCATTGGCGGCGTCAATGCGATCTACAATTCGTTTGCCATGATGGCCCTGTACGCGGCGAATTTCCTCACGGTGATGATCGCCGTGTTGATTTCGATCGATACCCTGGCGGGCGAGATCGGCAGCGGCACCATTCAGTCGATTGCCGTGAAGCCGCTGCGGCGGCGCGAGATCGTCCTGGGCAAGTGGCTGGGGTTTGCCGTCCTGCTGGGCGCGTGCGCGCTGTTTTTGATCGGCGGCGTGCTGTTGATCACGGTGTTGGTGACGGGCTATCTGCCGCCCAATCCCGCGAGCGGGCTGATCCTGATGTTTCTCGAAGCGCTCGTCTTTCTGAGCGTCTCGCTGCTGGGGGGCACACGGCTCTCGACGCTGGCCAATGGCGTGGTCGGGTTCGGCCTGTTCGGCATGGCTTTCATCGGCGCGTTCATCGAGCAGATTGGCGGCGTCATGCAGCAGGTCGGTAATACCGGCGGGGAGACCGCCGCGGCGATCGGGAAAATCGTGGCGCTGCTGATGCCCAGCGAGGTCCTGTGGCGGCGCGCTGTGGCAGATATGGCCGAGGGCCTGGTCAACCCGGTGAAGATGATGACGCTGGGCTCGTCAACGCCCGATCAAGGTGTGGTGTGGTACGCGCTACTCTACGCCGCTGTGTTGCTGGGGCTGGCGATTGTTTCGTTTCAGCGCAGGGATTTATGATGCTGCTGCGACCTCTTTTCGCCTGCGCCCAAGCCGCTTTTCATTTCGCGGTGCGCGGCTTCGAGTTCCCATCTCCATTTTCAACTCCCGCACGAAAAGGCCAAAATCAACGACCTGCCGAGTGTCTAACTCGGCAGGTCGGCTCCCTGGTTGCCGCTACGGACTGGCTCGTATTGCTCAGTTCAGCGTTAAGTCGCAGCTGTTTACGCTGCCATGGGCAGGCGCTGCTTGCGCACATCTTCCTGCAGGCGCAGCCGCGAGAAGGCATCGCGCTCGATCTGGCGCACGCGCTCGCGGCTTAAGTTCAACTTCTGCGCGATGTATTCCAGCGTGCGCGGCTTGTCCCCGTCAATGCCATAGCGCATGCGCAGAATCATCGCGTAACGGGCGCAGCTCTTCCAGCGCGCGCTCCATCGCTTCGCGCAGCATCCGGCGGGCGACCAGCTCGTCCAGCGGGATCACTTCCGTATCTTCGATCTGCGCGACGGGCGACTCGTCGTCGTCTTCGCTGATCGGATCGTCGAGCGAACTGACCGGCACGGCGGCGGTGCGCATGGCGTGCACCTCTTCGGGTGTAATGGCGAGGATGTCCGCCAGTTCTTCGTCGTTGGGGGCGCGGCCCAGTGTTTGCTCCAGGTCCTGCGCCACGCGCTGCATCTTGTGCAGGCGATCCTGCAAATAGGCGGGCAGGCGGACCGTGCGGCCCTGGTTAGCCACAGCGCGATTGATCGCCTGGCGCACCCACCAGGTGGCATAGGTGGAGAGCCGCAGGCCGCGCGCTGGCTCGAACCGATCGATGGCGCGCAGCAGCCCGATATTGCCCTCTTGAATCAAATCCATCAGCGGCAGCCCCAGGTTCTGATAGCGCTTGGCGATGCTGATGACCAGGCGAGCGTTGGCGCGCACCAATTCGTCGCGCGCTTCGTTGGCTGTGGTAAGGGTGTTGTTCAATTTCTGCCGGTTCGCTGCGTTGAGCGATCGGCTGTTATCCAGCCGCTTGCGGGCGATGCGCCCTCGCTTGACGGCCTCGGTGAGTTCGCGTTCCCGATCGGGCGGCAGCAGTTTGTGCCGGGCTGATTCGCGGAAGTAGTGCGCCACCGTATCGAACTCGCCTTCGTCGACGGGCGCGCTTTCCGCCTCCTCTTCAAAAAGGTCAACCTCATCGTCCAACTCGACGATCTCCGCCGAGTCGTGTTCCATCACGATCCATTCTGCTTCAAGTTCTTCTTCCGCTTCATCCAGATCGGCATCCGGTTCCACTTCATCCGCGTCAACCTCATTCACCTCATACCGATCATTCCGTTTGACCTTGCTGTTCTTCATGGCGCTCCTATCTATGCTATCATAAGGGCAGGTGCATCGCGACTCGAACGTTGGGCGGCCCACAGAAACGCTTCATGTTTAAATCTATTTATATCAAACTTTCCTAATTTATTATACTACCCTTTGTCAAGTATTGCCAATAAATTGTACATTATATTACGCATGAAAAGCCATCTTGTCAAGTATTTGCACATTTTCTAAGGGAGGTCTAATCTGATGCCAGACGAGCAAACAAGCACGCCAAAAGATAGTACGGACAACGAGCCGGTTTGGACGTACCGCGGCTATCGCCTGCGAGCCAGCGAATTCACCACGGCCATGGTCCACCTATATCGCGGCGAGGTGCAGCGGGCCAACGTATGGCGGCAGCGGCTGGACAGCACCACGAACTGGGCCGTGATCACGGCAGGGGCCGCGATTTCCTTTGCTTTGGGCAACGCTTTCGGTCATCATGGTGTCATCATTCTGAACATGCTGCTGATCACCTTGTTCCTGTTCATCGAGGCCCGGCGCTACCGTTATTACGAACTTTTCGCCTCGCGGGTTCGGTTGATGGAGACAGATTTTTTTGCCACGATGTTCGTGCCGCCATTTGGCCCGGCTGCCGACTGGGCCGAGTCGATGGCGGAGAATTTGCTGCATCCTCATTTCACCATCTCGACGTGGGAAGCCGTGGGGCGGCGCTTCCGGCGCAACTATATGTGGATCTTCGTCGTATTGGCCCTGGCCTGGGTAGCCAAGTCGGCGCTGTTTCCGACGCCGTTGACGATGTGGTCCGAATTTGTCGAGCGAAGCGCTATCGGTCCCATTTCAGGCGGAGTTGTGATTATTGCTGGCGCGCTTTTTCTCCTGGCGGTGTTTGCGATCGGCCTGGGCACGGTCGGCCTGCAACACGCCACTGGCGAAATATTGCCGCGCTATGCCGATTCCGGGGTGGCTCATACGCTGTCGGCCATCTTCGAGGCCGAGGGGGCGAAACCGCAAGACAACCAGCGGGTGTGGTATCGCCGGGGCGGAAAGCGGGCGCAATTGGTCGCCCTGATCATCGGCGGGCAGAACAGCGAGCCGCTGAGCAAATCGATTCTGAGCGAATTGCACCGGGGAGTGACCAAACTGGAAGGTACCGGGGCCTTCACGGGGCAGCCGCACCCGGTATTGCTGGTGGCTTTGACGGTAACCGAGGTCAATCATTTAAAAACGCTCGTTTCTGAGCTGGATTCGACGGCGTTTGTGATGGTGATGCCGGCGCAAGAGATATTGGGACGCGGCTTTCAGCCGTTGCGGACGGAGCCGGCCCAATAGGACGCCCCCGTGACTGGGTGAGAGCCGTGGGAAGTTCTGCTGGCCATCTTGCCTTTTCAGCGCGGCAGTGTATACTCGCAAGCGGATGGTCGCAGGGGGCAGATCGTGCCTAAGCTTCAGCCGCAGTCCATGGAGGAACAACTCAGTTTGTCTGCGCAGCAGGTCGATCTCATGCTGGCGATCGATGCAGCGTGTGACAGCGCCGCCGACGATATCGAGGCCATGACGGTCTCGGTGTCGCTCATCCTGCAAGCCCTGGAAGCAGAAGTCGGATTGTTGAGCTGGTTCGATCCGGACACTGAACGGCTGGAAATCCGATCCCTGATCGATCGCGCCGGCCTGCTGACGCCAGCCAGCCAGGCGTTGCTGCAGCAGCTGTCGCAAACCGCCTGCGATCTGCCATCCATCCAACCGCTATCTGTCGCCGAATCGGCCGGCCCGCTCAGCCGCCTGTACTGGCTGGGCGCGCCGCTGCGCGTGAAGGACCAGGCGCTGGGCGCGCTGCTTGTGGCCAATGTCGAACGCCCGTTCAACGAAGATGAATTGACCCGGCTGGCAGTGGGCATGGCGATGCTGGATTCAGCCTTGCTGCACCTGCACACGGTCCAGGAGCTGCGCTTCGAGCGCCAGGAATTGCGCACGCTGTACACGATCGATCGCATCCGCGACACAGGCCTGCCCTTCAACGAGATGCTGGACGCCGTGCTGCGGGAACTGTGCGCCGCCATACCCGCTGAAGCCGGATTCATTATGCTGTACGATCTCGCCGGGCATCAATTGGAGCTGCGCGCGGCCACCAATCATGACCTGCTGCACATGGCCGATCAGTATCAGCTGGTGCAGGAAGCCGCCAGCGCGGCCGTGCAGCACGGCACGCCTGCTGTGCGATTCCAGGAGGCCGGGCCAATCCACTCGTTGATCTGCCTGCCCTTGATCTTGAATGAGCGGATCATCGGTGTGTTGGGGGTGATCAACCGCGCGGGACGGATCGAGTTCACGCGGGTCGATCGACGGCTGCTGACGGCCATTGCCAGCCAGATTGACACGGCGATTTTCGAAGGCCTGCAAATTCAACGGCTGCGCGAGGCGTTCGGGCGGCGTGTCGGATCGAAGGTCATGGATCGCATGCTGACGATGCCGGAGCGTGACTGGTTGAAGGGCGAGCGCGTGGTGGTCACGGCATTGTTTTCAGACATTCGCGGCTTCACCGCCACCTCAGAAGAAATCGGCCCGGAACTGTTGGTGCAGATCCTGAGCGATCATCTGAACGCCATGACTGAGATAGTGCGTGCTCACGACGGCACGCTGGATAAGTTTATCGGCGATGGCGTGATGGCGCTCTACAATGTGCCCCTGCCGCAGCCTGATCATGCACTGCGCGCCGTGCGAACCGCCTGGGGGATGATGCAGGCGCACCGCGAGGTGATGCGGCGTTGGCCGCCGCTGCCCCCGATCGGGATCGGCGTCGACTCCGGCGAGGTGATCGTCGGCAACTTCGGATCGACGCAGCGGCTGGAGTACACGGCGATCGGGCATCATATTAACCTTGCCGCGCGCTTATGCGGGGCCGCCGAGGGCGACCAGATTCTAATCAGCGCGGCCACGTATGCCCTGGTGCGCGATCACGTGGAAGCCGAGCCGGTGCCGGCTCTGCGGCTGAAGGGGATTACCGTGGCGGTGTCGGCCTATCAAGTTTTTGGACTGAAATAGACCTATGCCCATAAACCTTATGTTCGTCGATGACGAGCCGAACAACGTGAACGTGGTGAAGCTGCTGGTCGAGCTGGATCAGCCGGAATGGATCTTTCACTCGGCCTATGATGGCGAAACGGCGTTGGCAATTGCCCGCCAGACGCCGCTGGACTTTGCGCTGCTGGATATTTCCATGCCGGGCATGGATGGCATCGAAGTGTGCCGACGGCTGCGGCAAATGCCCGATGTGGCGCAGATGCCCATCGTGATGCTGACCGCTTTGGATACGTCGCAGCGGCGTGCGCAATCTTCAGCGGCCGGAGCGACGGATTTCTGGGTCAAGCCGTTCAAGCCGGCCAGCCTCGTTAAAGACATCGCCAAGATTATCGAGGAGCACCAATCTGCTGGATGAGGATGTGCTACTCGAGCGAGCGCGAGAACAGATTGGAGATCGATCTATGACCGATGAACCTCTTATCTGGCACTATGGGTTGATGGCGGAACGCTGGGCTGAATTTAACGTTGAGGCTCGCGAGCTGCCCTACTTCCTCAAGCAGATCGCGCGGTTTGGCCAGCCCGTGCTGGATGTGGCCTGCGGGACCGGCCGCGTCTTGCTGCCGCTGCTGCGCGCGGGGATCGATGTGGACGGCTGTGATCTCTCTGAGGACATGCTGCATCATTGCCGGAAGAAAGCCACCGCCGAAGGCTTCAGTCCCAACTTGTACGCGCAGCCCATGCAAGCCTGTGATCTTCCGCGGCGTTACAGAACGATTTACAGTCTGCGACTCTTTCGGGCTCTCCGGCAGCCGGGCGAACGATCTGGAAACGCTGCGGCGCTGCCACGCCCACCTGATGGATAACGGAGCATTGCTGGTAAACATTGAGGGAGAATACACTTCTGCGGCAGATTGGAATCAATGGCTGAGCGAGCATTGCCGGGCCCTGCCGGAGCCATGGCCGGAGGAGGGCGAGCGCCGCGTTGCGGCCGATGGCAGTGAGCACGTCAGCCGCTTTCGCACCGTGCAGGTCGATCCCCTGGAGCAGAGTTTCACGCGCCAGGTGCGATTGGAGAAATGGACTGCCGGCAGTTGGTAGCGTCTGAAGAATACACGCTGCGCGGCAATATGTACCTCAAGCCCGAATTGCTGCTGATGCTGAAAGTTGCCGGATTCCGCGAGGTTGCCGTGTATGGCGATTACGCCGATGAACCGGCGACGGCTGACCACGAAGAACTCATCTTTATCGCGCTAAAGTAGCAGCAGAGTGGAGTCGAATACACCTTCGACTCCACTCATTTTGCTGTGATAACTTCGCACGCGCGCGGCGCTATTTCTTCTGCGCTACTTTCTTCTTCGCCTTGGCTGCGGGCTTCTTGACCGCAGGCGTTTTCTTGGCCGATGCAGCCGAATCTCTGGCGGCAGGCGCTTTCTTTTCCGGTGGCTTTGCTGCTGGGCTCTTCCTGGCCGGTGCTGTAATGGCTAACTCTATTGGCACCGGCTTAGCCTGCCGGCGCCTCTTCCGCTACCGGCGCGCTGATGCGCTCCACCGCTTTGATCAAGCCCGTAATGACTTCGTTCTTCACCACATGCTGCACGTGATAACCGCCGGTCGCGCGCCCCAGGCTCTTGAAGACTTTCATCTTCACCCGTTTTGATTTGCCGCGCGAAGTAGTGACGAGCACTTCCTCTTTCAGTCCCGCAATCGCCAGACCCGCCACGGCGTCTTCTTCGTCCACCCGGAGGCCAATCACACCTTGCCCGGCGCGGCCTTGTGGGGGGTACTCGCTCAAGCTCGATCGCTTGCCGACGCCTTGCTCGGTGATCACAGCCACTTCGCCGCCAGCCGGCACGACGTCGGCGCCGACGACCACATCTTCGTTCACCAGCCTGATGCCGGCCACGCCGCCCGCGTTGAACCCCATGGGGCGCACGTCCTCTTCGGCGAAGCGAATCGCCTGGCCGCGCGCCGTGGCGAGCAGCACTTCACCCTCGCCCGGCGTCACGCGGATCGACACGATGGCATCGTCCTCGGCGATGTTCATCACGCTGAAAGTAGTGAACTGTTTTGCCAGATCGCTCAGCGTCACGCGCTTCACCACGCCCAGGCGCGTGGTCAGGAACAAATAGCCCGGCAATTCAGTAACGCCCAGCGGCAGCGCGAAAGTTGCCACCACGCGCTGTCCCGTCGGCACGCCCACGACCTCGGCGGCGGGCATCGGCTCATCGGAGAGTTGGTGCACCCCGATGACGCCGCCCTGTCCGCCTTCGGCGATGACGATCAGGTTGTCGCGCATGTCGCAGTGCAGCAGCGCGGTGGGCGCCTTATCTTCCAGCAGTTCCAGGTCTTCGCCCGTCCGCTGGAGCGTGCCATCTTCATAGGCGACCACCCACGCCGCGCCGCTTTCCACCAGATCGTGCGCGGTGATCACTTCGCCCTTTTTCACTTCGGCTTCGACGATCTGCGTGCGGCGCGCGTCGCCGTATTTCTCTTTCTGTTTATGCATCTCATCGCGGATGACGCCGAGGATCTTCTTGGGATCTTTCAGCAGGTCTTCCAGGTACTTGATGAGCGCTTTCTTCTCTTTGTACTCCGCTTCCAGTTTCTCGCGCTCCAGCCTGGCGAGGCGGCGCAGCGGCATATCGAGAATGGCCGTGGCCTGCATGTCGGTAAAGCGGAAACGCTTCATCAAGGCTTCCTTGGCGGCTTCGGCGTCGGCGCTGCGGCGGATGATGCGGATCACTTCGTCGAGGTTATCGATCGCTTTCAGCAAGCCTTCCAGGATGTGCGCGCGTTCCTTGGCGCGAGCCAGATCGAACTCGCTGCGGCGGCGCACGATGACCTGGCGGTGCTCGACGAACAACTGCAGCATGCGCTTCAACGTGAGCAGGCGCGGCTCGCCGTCCACCAGCGCCAGGTTGATGATGCCGAAGGTCGATTGCATCGGCGTGTACTTGAACAGCAGGCCGAGAATGGCCTTGGGATCTTCGACGGTGCGGCTGAGCTCGATGATGATGCGCATCCCCGAACGGTCGCTCTCGTCCCGGAGGTCCGTAATACCTTCGATCTTGCCATCGCGCACCAGATCGGCGATGCGCTCGATCAGGCTGCTCTTGTTCACCTGATAGGGCAGCTCGGTCACGATGATGCGGCTCTTGCCGCGCTCGGCTTCTTCGATGAAGGCCCTGGCTTGAATGGTCACGCGGCCGCGCCCGGTGGCATAGGCAGCCCGCAGGGCATCGCCGCCTTCCACGGACTCGTTGTAGCGGAACATCACGCCGCCGGTCGGGAAGTCCGGCCCTTTGACGTACTTCATGAGATCGTCCACGCTGACGCGATCGATCTTGTCCCAGCGGCTGATCAGATAGGCGATCGCCTCGCACACTTCGCTCAAGTTATGCGGCGGGATATTCGTCGCCATGCCGACGGCGATGCCGGTCGCGCCGTTGACGAGCAGGTTCGGAACAGCCGCGGGCAGCACGTTAGGTTCTTTGAGCGTGCCATCGAAATTGGCCGTGAAGTCGACGGTATTCTTCTCGATGTCGCCGAGGAGATCGGTCGCCATCTTCGCCAGCCGGGCTTCGGTGTAGCGCATGGCGGCGGGCGCATCGCCATCCACCGATCCGAAGTTGCCCTGGCCGTCGACCAGCAGGTAGCGCATGGAGAAGTCCTGCGCCATGCGCGACATGGCATCGTACACCGCGGCATCGCCGTGCGGATGATACTTGCCCAACACCTCGCCGACGATGCGCGCCGATTTCTTGTAAGCCGTATTAGGCTGCAAGCCCATGTCGTGCATCGCATACAGGATGCGGCGGTGTACCGGCTTCAAGCCGTCGCGGGCATCGGGCAGGGCGCGCGCCACGATGACGCTCATGGCGTAGGACAGATACGCCTGCTGCATCTCGTGATCGATGTCGATGGCGCGCACGCGGCCGATATTGAGCGAATCTTTATCTTTCGGAGCCATTCAAGTCTCTCCACTGAATGTCATTCTGCGGCGCTTCCCGAGCGGAATGCAGTGCAGTCGACACGTGCACCGCGCTTGCGCGTAACGCACGCCTTGCCCGCCGCAAAGCGGCGGAGGCGCGCTGGGCGAGCGCAGGTGAGGATGTGCCGAAGAATCTCGATTGGTCGGAAGAGATTCTTCGCGGCGCTCAGAATGACAGAAATAGTGTCTGCACGTATGCCCGAGTTGCATCTTACTTGACGCGCTACAACTTGTCAACTAGAACGCAGGATTAAGCGGTGGAGAAAGCATTTAGCATTCAGCGGTCGGCGGCGAAGGAAACGGGCTTGACGGTCTTTGTGGGAATAATCATGCTCATGGCTTCCGAGGGTTTCGCGTTGAGCATGGATGAGCTGCTAGCAATCTTTATTGAATCTTATCCGCAGCCGATCGATTGTGCCCAGCCCAACGACCTGCCGTTGTCGATAAGATGGTCGCTGGGGTCAGAACCGGCGTTGGGCACAGATTAGTTGTACGATCTGCTGAATCGTCATGCTGGACTGCACTTAGTGCAGATTCAGGCCAGATCGGCGGTATCTTCGCGTCGGCTGAACAGCCACGTTAAAGACGATAAGACATAAGTTTCCACCCCGGATTCCAGGACTTGTCGCCTGATCTTACACTAGCAAGCGATGCGCCAGTATGGCAGACCAACCGCCTAATTGCCCTACGCCCAGAAAAATCCCTGTTGACAAACTACCAGAACCATGATATTATGCGCGTAAGCGGTTGCGTAACCGCTTGCGCAATCGCTTGCGCGATGTTGCCCACGTCGTCTTTACCTTCTTTAAATTAGCAGTCTTTGCGATAATAACATCCTTAACCGAGAGAACCTTATGGCCAAGGTTAGAAGCAAGGATGTTGCCAAACATGCCGGTGTATCCATTGCGACGGTATCTCACGTCGTCAATAACACGCGTTTTGTCAGTGCCGCGACGCGGCAAAAAGTGTTGGATGCCATTGAATCTCTGAATTATCGGCCTAACGCCGTGGCGCGGGGCCTGGCTACCAATGTCACCCGAAAAGTCGGGCTGGTCATTTCCGAAATCTCGAACCCCTTTTTCACAGTTGCTGCTCGCGGAGTAGAAGATGAGTTTCTCAGTAATCGGTACAACATTATCTTGTGCGATACCGATGAAGATCCCGAGCGCGAAAACGATTGCTTACAGCTATTGGCAACGCAACAAATTGATGGCTTGATCATTGCTCCCACGGGTGTTCGCAGCACGACCTTGCTCGCGATGGCCGAGTCAGGTGTTCCGATAGTCCAATTCGACCGCAGTAGTCCAGGCTTGGCCACACCACTGGTCGGGGTGAACAACGAAGAGGGCGCTTATCAGGCTATACGTTATCTGATCAGCCTGGGCCATCGGCGAATTGCCTGCCTGATAAATCTTGATGTTATCAACACGCAAAGAGAACGTCTCAGGGGTTGGGAGCGGGCCTTGAGGGAAGCACAGCTTCCTGCTAGCGACGATCTGATTGTGAGGGCTGATCCTCATTTCTACGGGATACGGTCTGACGCCGCCGGTTCTCTGCCTTTGGCCAGGCCTTCGACACGAGGTCAGATGATGCCGAGCGCCTATGAACTATTGCAGGACTTGCTGAAGTCGCCCCAACGTCCTTCAGCGCTCTTTGTCGCCAGCAATCAACTAACCTTGGGCACGTTATACGCTTTCAGGGCATGTGGGCTAAGATGTCCGGAAGATATCTCGCTGATCAGTTTCGATGACCACGATTGGGCGCCGCTGTTCAGCCCACCACTCACCGTGGTGTGTCAGCCTGCCTATCGGCTCGGGCAAACCGCCGCTCAACTGCTGATGAAAATGATCAACGGCGAGCCGGTGGAGGGCCCTCCACCGCTGCAGGTGGAGCTGGTAGTGAGAGCGTCATGTGCTGCGCCGCCGATAGACGGCTCCAGATAGTGCGTGAGTTGTTTGTAGGCACACATATCTATTAAGGAGGTGACCACCACAAATACCAAACCGGACGCCGACCGATTGAGCGAGTTTTCATGTCCATCTACTCTCACACAAGAAAAGGAGAACTATGTTGTACAAACGCATTGCCCCGCTGCTCGTCATTGGTCTTCTGCTCGCTGCCTGTGGCGGTGCACCGGCGACCGCCCCGGCCGCCACGAATGCCCCGGGGGCGGCGGCGCCAACTGCTGATCAGTCTATCTTTGGCCTGATCACGAAGACCGAGACCAATCCGTTTTTCGTCATGATGAGACAAGGCGCCCTGGCCAAGGCGAACGAGTTAGGCGCAAAGTTGATGACGGGCGCCGGCGCTATAGACGGCGACAATGAAGGCCAGGTGACGGCGCTCGAGAACATGGTCAACGCCGGGGCCAAGGGCATCCTCATCACCCCCAGCGACACCAAGGCGATCGTGCCGAGCATCAAGAAAGCGCGCGATAAGGGCGTGGTCGTCATCGCGCTGGACACCGCGACCGAACCGCAGGACGCGGTAGATGCCCTGTTCGCTACCAATAACTTCGACGCCGGCTTGCTGATCGGCCAGTGGGCCAAAGCGGCCATGGGCGACAAGAAGCCCGTCATCGCCACGCTCGATCTGCAGCCCGGCATCACCGTCGGCGCGCAGCGCCACAACGGATTCCTGCAGGGCTACGGCCTGGCGTCCAACGTGGACCCGAACTCGTCTGACCTTGTCACCGCCGCAGAAGTGGTTTGCTCTCAGGACACCCACGGCGATCAGACCGAGGGCCAGACTGCCATGGAGAACTGCCTGAGCAAGAACCCTGACATCAACCTGGTTTACACCATCAACGAGCCGGCCGCCTTCGGCGCTTACCAGGCGATCAAGGCTGCTGGTAAAGATAAGGACATCACCATCGTGTCCGTCGACGGCGGCTGCCGTGGCGTGCAAGGTATAGTGGATGGTCAAATTGCGGCCACTTCGCAGCAGTACCCGCTGAGGATGGCGTCGATGGGCATTGAAGCGCTGAATAAGTTTGTCCAGACCGGCCAAAAGCCATCTGGCTATACTGACACCGGCGTTACGCTCATCACCGATAAGCCGCAGGTCGGCGTGGACAGCAAAGACTCCAAATATGGCGTAGAGAACTGCTGGGGCGAGAAATAGCTTAGCTAATGGAGTGGCGGCGAGGATGATCCTCACCGCCACTCCATTTTCAGGAGGATTACCCATGAGCGCAGTCGTGAGTAAGGTCACAAAGCGCCGTTCCGGTGTTCTGAACGTGCTGCGGGGATCGCCGATTATGGGTCCCTTTGCGGCGCTCGTGCTGGCGATGATCTTCTTTGCCACGCAAAGCGACAAGTTCCTGACCGGCGCCAACTTCTCGCTGATCATGCAGCAGGTGATGGTGGTCGGTACTCTGGCCATCGGGCAAACGCTGGTCATCTTGACGGGTGGGATCGATCTGTCCAATGGCATGATCATGGCACTGTCGTCGGTGCTCATGACCGGCCTCGCCGTGCGGTCCGGGATGAATCCGTTGTTGGCGATCCTGGTGGGTCTCCTGGCGGGCGTTGCTTTCGGTCTGCTGAATGGCTCTCTGATCACTGCCATCGGGCTCCCGCCCTTCATCGTGACCCTGGGTACATTGAACATTGTCTATGCCCTGGTCCGCATTTACACCACATCGACGATCACCAACCTGCCGCCAGCGCAGTTGTTCTTCGGCAACACCTTCTCGATTGGAGGCACCGAGATTACCTATGGCTCGGTGTTGATGCTCATCTTATATGCAATCGCCTGGTTTGTTTTGCGTTCAACCCCGGCCGGACGCTCCGTCTACGCCGTGGGTGATAACCCGGAGGCTGCCCGCCTGTCCGGCATCAACACCAAGCGCGTGCTGATCGGAGTCTACTCGATCGCAGCTTTGACTTACGGCATCGCCGGTCTGCTGCTGGTGTCGCGCACCGGCGTGGGTGACCCGAATGCCGGACAAACTGGTAACCTGGACAGCATCACCGCCGTGGTGCTGGGCGGCACCAGCCTGCTGGGCGGTCGCGGCCAAATTTTGGGGACACTGATCGGCGCGCTCATCGTCGGGGTGTTCCGCAACGGCCTGCAACTGATGGGCGTCGAGTCGATCTACCAGGTGCTGATCACCGGTATCCTGGTGATCCTCGCGGTATCCGTTGACTACCTTTCCCACCGGGGCAAGTAGCCAGACAGGAGGCATGTCGCTATGAATGGTTCCCCAGGTAAGGTCCTGCTGGAAATGAAGGGCATCGGCAAAACCTTTCCCGGCGTCAAGGCGCTGGAAGGGGTCAATCTCACCATCCGCGAAGGCCAGGTCCATGCTCTGTTGGGTGAGAACGGGGCTGGCAAGTCGACGTTGATCAAGATTCTGTCCGGCGCGTATACGAAGGACGAAGGCGAGATCTTTTTCGAAGGGAAGCCGGTTGAAATTCGCGGGCCACACGATGCCCAGGCCTTGGGCATCTCGACGATCTATCAGGAGTTCAACCTGGCCCGCGATCTGACCGTCGCCGAGAATATCTTTCTGGGCCACTTGCCCAGAAAAGGCATGACAGTTGATTGGGCCACGGTGAAGGCGCGCTCGAAAGAGATCCTGGACAGTCTGGGCGTCACGTTTTCAGTGGATGCGCATACTTCAACGCTTTCAGTGGCTGAACAGCAATTGGTTGAGATTGCCAAGTCTCTGAATCGCAAGACGCGCATCCTCATCATGGATGAGCCGTCGGCCGTGTTGGGCGAAAAGGACCTGGAAAAGCTGTTTCAGGTTGTCCGCTCGCTTCAGGCGCAGGGCATTGGCATCATCTACATTTCCCACCGTCTGAAGGAGATCTTTGAGTTGGCCGATGAAGTCACCATCCTCAAAGATGGGCGCTATGTCACTACCCAGAACGTCTCTGAAGTGACGATGGACGATCTGGTTAGATTCATGATCGGGCGCGACCTGAAGGATGTCTATCCCAAGCGAACCCTGACGCCCAGCGATGTCCTGTTGGAGGTCAACAACGTCTCCCAGACCAAGCTCCTGCGCGAAGTCTCTTTCCAGCTGCACGCCGGGGAGATTGTTGGCTTTGCCGGCATCGTCGGATCAGGGCGAACCGAGTTGGCTCGGGCCATCTTCGGCGCAGATCCCTGCGCCGGCGAGATGCGCATCTCCGGGCAGCCGTATAAACCGCGCTCCCCGGCGGATGCCATTCATCGCGGGGTGGCTCTGGTCACCGAAGATCGCAAGGCCCAGGGGCTGTTTCTCAAGTTGAGCGTCTTGACCAACACCACGATCTCGGGCTTGAAGCAATTGTGCCGGATGGGCGTGATCCAAGGGGCCAAGGAACTCACCCTGGTCAAGCGAATGATCAAGGACTTGAGCATCAAGACGCCAGGCCACAACTTTCTGGTGGTCAACATGAGCGGCGGCAACCAGCAGAAAGTTGTCCTGGCCCGCTGGCTCAGCATCGGCACCCGCATCTTCATCCTGGACGAACCGACCCGCGGCATTGACGTGGGCAGCAAATCCGAGATTTACCAGATCATGGACGGTTTGACCAAGCAGGGCGTGGGGATCATCATGATCTCGTCGGAGCTGCCCGAAGTCCTGGGGATGAGCGATCGGATCATGGTCATGCGCCAGGGCCGGATCGTAAAGGAATTGTCTCGGGCCGAGGCCAGTGAAGAGGCGGTCATGAAGTACGCGGTGGGATCCGAGGGCGCTTGATCTTGGCCGCAACAAGGAGGCGCTAACCATGGCAGTGATTACGATTTCTAGACGAGCTCGGCAGTGGCGGTCTTGACATCGCCCAGCAGGTGGCGAAAAGGCTGGGTTATGAGTTCGTGGACAAGCGCACGGTCGATGGCATCCTCCGGCAGTACGGGCTGACCAAATTCAACGATTTGTACAACTCGGCGCCGAGCATCCTGGACCTCGTCAATTCAGATAATCTACTGATCGTTTCGATGTTGAACGAGATTCTGGAGGCTCTGGCCAAACGCGGCAACGTCGTGATTCTGGGCCGGGCCGGCTTCGCTGTCCTGGGCAGGTATGCGGATGTGCTGAATGTACGCGTCCAGGCCCCCTTCTCGGATAGGGTGCAACGGGTGATGGCCAAGGAAGGTCTGACCGAACTCCAGGCCGCGGAGGAGCGAGTGCGAGAAGACGACGATGTGCACCGCAAATATGTCCAGAGGTTCTATAACAGGCACTGGGATGATCCGTCTGCTTTCAGTCTGATCCTCGACACAGGCTCTTTATCCAGTGACACAGCCGTGAAGCAGATCGTCGAAGCGGCCAGAGCGCTTGAGCAAAAGGCGCCTGGCAAGGATGCGGTCACGACCGCAACGATTGAGGTGGATTCCGTCCTGGCGGACGCCATCGCCAAGGTGATGGCGTACCCGCCCCAGGCGGCCAGGGCATGATCAAATATCGACTGCTCCATCCCCAGCTGCTCGGCGTTCTCGGATACGCGGGGCACGGCAATCGCATCTTGATTGCCGACTCGAATTACCGGTTTGTGACGGGCGCACCGCCGCATGCCGAAAAAGTTTATCTCAACTTTATGCCCGGCCAGCTGTCGGCGACCCAGGTGCTGACGGGCCTGCTGGATGCTGTGCCCGTCGAAGCAGCCTACGCGATGTTGATGGACGATGGACGGGAACCCTCGATTGTGTCCGAGTTTCGCGCGCTGCTGCCGCAGGCGGTCAACATTGCGGTGCTGGAACGCTACAAATTCTACGAGCAGGTTGAATCACCACAGACCATCCTGGTGATTGCCACAGGCGAGCAACGCTTGTTCGCGAACCTGCTGTTGGAGATCGGGGTGGTCACGGCTGAGAGTGTCGCCGCCTGAAGGTCCGGTATGCCATGCGCGCCACAGACGGCTATTTACTCGGCATCGATATCGGAACGTCAGGGCTCAAATGTGTGCTGGTCGATGGCGATGGCCAGGTGCTGGAGCACGCCTTCCGCGCCTACGCGCCGAGCACACCGCGGCCGGGCTGGGCCGAACAAGATCCGGAAATATGGGTCGACGCTGCGCTATCGGCCGTGAGCGAGGTGGTGGAGCGAGCTGGCGTGAGCCGCGCCTCGATCGCCGGCCTGGGCTTTTCAGGCCAGATGCACAGCACCGTCTGCCTCGACAAAGATGGTCGTTGTCTGCGCCCGGCCATTCTCTGGCTCGATCACCGCAGCGTGGCGCAGGTCGCCGCGCTGCGGGAGCAGATCGGCACGCCGCAACTGGCCGAGTGGATCGGCAACCCGATCATGCCCGGCTTCATGCTGGCGTCGCTGTTGTGGCTGAAAGAGTGTGAACGGGCCACGTGGGATCGATTGGCGCACGTCCTGCTGCCCAAAGATTACGTGCGCTACCGGCTCACCGGCGAGCTGGGCACCGATTACAGTGACGCTTCCTCAACGGGCCTGCTGAATGTTCGCCAGCGCGCGTGGTGCAGTGAGTTGCTGCGCGCCGCCGAAATCCCCGTGGACGTCTTGCCGCCCCTGTATGAATCCACCGACCCGATCGGTCAGCTCACGCCCAAGATGGCTGCAGACCATCAACTTGAGCAGCGGTCTGCCCGTGGTATGCGGCGCGGGCGATCAGGAAGCTCAAGCGATCGGCAATGGCTTGATCCGATCGGGTTTGGTGTCGTGCACCATCGGCACCGGCGGGCAGCTCTTCACGCCCATCGATCGCTATCAGTTCGATCCGCAGCTGCGCTTGCACACGTTTTGCCATGCCGTTCCCGATCAATGGCATTGGGAAGCCGCCACGCTGGCGGCTGGCTTGAGCCTGCGCTGGCTGCGTGACGAGGTGCTGGCCGGCCACTACACTTATCAAGAAATGGCCGATGCGGCAGCGACCATCGAACCCGGCGCGGAAGGTTTGTTGTATCTGCCTTATCTGGCCGGTGAACGAACGCCTCACATGGATCCTGCGGCCAAAGGCGTCTTTTGCGGCTTGACGTTGCGCCATGGCTGGAAGCACCTGACGCGAGCCGTGATGGAAGGCGTGGTGTTCTCGCTGCGCGATGGCCTGGAGCTGATGCAATCGATGGGGTTGTCGATCGAAAGAGTTGTGGCTTCGGGCGGCGGCACGCAGCATCCCCTGTGGCTGCAACTTCAAGCCGACATTCTGGGCGCAGAAGTGGTCAGAATCAGAGGCTCAAGAAGCGGCGGCGCTGGGCGCGGCGCTGCTGGCCGGCGTTGGCGTCGGACTGTATTCGGATTTCAGCGCGGCCTGTGATGCCGCCGTGCGTTATAGCCGTGAAGTATACCGTCCACGTCCGGCGATCGGTGCACGCTACCGCGAACAGGCCGCGACTTACCGAGAACTGTATCGCACCCTCACGCCGATTTTCGGCAAGCTGGCATCTTGAGGGGATGACGACACACCACGCAGAAACTTGCCCTAGCACAGATCGGCGCGATTCAGTTTTGTAGTTTTCGGAGGTGTTACCATGCCCGCTGTCATCTCGCACGGCGAAATGTTGATCGATTTTGTATCGACCGTCAACGGCGTGTCGCTGATCGAGGCGCCGTCGTTTCTCAAAGCGCCCGGCGGCGCGCCGGCGAATGTGGCCGTGGGTTTGGCGCGGCTCGGCGTGTCGACGGGCTTCCTGGGGCAAGTGGGCGATGATGCTTTCGGCCATTTTCTGGCGCAGACGCTGCGCGAAAACAACGTCGATGTTTCGGCGCTGCGCTTCTCGCGCGAGGCGCGTACCATGCTGGCCTTTGTCTCGCTGCGCGCCGACGGCGAGCGCGACTTCATGTTCTATCGCCATCCCAGCGCGGATATGTTGTATGACCCGGCGGATATCGACGAAGACTATATCCGATCGGCGCGAGCGTTTCACTTCGGGACGATCAGTTTGATCAGCGAACCGGCGCGGAGTGCCGCACTGCATGCGGCGCAGATCGCGCGTGAGGCGGGACTGCTCATTTCGTTCGATCCCAACCTGCGGCTGAACCTGTGGCCCACCGAGAATGCGGCGCGTGAGGCGATGCTGTCAGGCTGGTCGCTCGCCCATGTGATCAAGGTCAGCGAAGAAGAACTGGAGTTCCTGGGCCAAACGGATGATCTGACCGAGGCCGCGCGCCAGTTGTGGCACGACGATCTGCGCGTGCTGATCATTACACGCGGCAAAGCCGGTTGTCGCTACGTGACCGCCGCTTTCAACGGCGAGGTGACTGGATTCAACGTCACCGTGACTGATACAACCGGCGCGGGTGATGGCTTTGTGGCCGGGCTCTTGAAAGGTCTGCTCGCACAACCCGACGCGCACGTCTGATGCCAAATCGCTTGTCTGCCATCTGCCGCTATGCCAATGCCGTCGGCGCACTGACCACCACGCGGCGCGGCGCGATTCCGGCGCTGCCCACGGCGGAACAAGTGGAGACTTTTCTGAATAGCCAGCCGCGTAACGGTGGACTGTCGTCGCCTTGAGCGCGACCTATTCAGGAATCGGTTGGTGACGGCAGCGAGGAGGCAACGGTAAAGGGAACGGGCTTGATTATTCTTGAGGAGACAATCAAGCCCGTGGTGTGTGAGGATTTGCGTTGAGCCCAGCTGAGTTGCCGATGATCTCCGTTTGATCTAATCCGCAGCCAATCGATTGTGCCCAGCCCAACGACCTGCCGTTATCGATAAGGTGGTCGCCGGGGTCAGCACCAGCGTTGGATACAGCTTAGAGGTTAAGCGCGGACGGATTGCCGAAGTATAGAATGAACGCACGCCACAGGCAAATTCCCATTTCGTTGCAGAACGCTGGCGGCTGTGGTAAACTAGCGGCGCAGACGCCCCTGTAGCTCAGCGGATAGAGCACCGGCCTCCGGAGCCGGTGGCGTGAGTTCGATTCTCACCAGGGGTACACGCCAAAACGCGAGCGCACCGCCTCGCGTTTTGGTGTTGAAATAGCCCGTTCACTGCGAGTGAGACTGTGCCGCCGGCCGCGCCAGGCACATCACGGCCCAGACAATCAGGGTGACCAGCGCGAGCACGATGAGCGTGCTGGATTGGAGCGAGAGGAGACTTCTCACCGCCTCTTCAAATGCGGCGCGCAGCTCCGGGATGACGATGATGGCGCCGACGATGCAGCACCCAGAACAGAATGCGCAGGTATCTCGACCAGGGCAGTGAGATGTGATGAACCAGCCAGTTGATGACCCAGACCAGAATAATCAAGATCGACAAGCCTGCCTGGAATAGCCGGATCCCAGTCGCGCATGCCCAACAGCGCCAGGATCAGGGCCAGCCAGGGGAGGGCGTTGCAGATGGTTCCTCTCACACCACGCTCGCTGTGTGTGGAATGTCAGCCATGCCACACCCTTTATACACCAACTCCCTATCGCTTGTAAATACGCAGTTTTACGTACCTGGCTGCAATTTCACTGTTCTATGACTCTGAAGCTTCACGAATCGCGGTGACGATGTTGTAGTAGCCGGTGCAGCGGCACAGGTTGCCGCTGATGCTCTGCTGGATCTGGTAATCCGTCGGGTGCGGAATCTCTTCGAGCAGTTTCGCGCCGGCCATGACAAAGCCCGGCGTGCAGTAGCCGCACTGCACGGCGTTGTGCTTGACGAAAGCCTCCTGCACGGGATGCAGTTGCCCGTCGTGGGCCAGGCTCTCGATCGTCTCGATGTGCGCCCCGTGCGCGCGCGGCGCGGCCACCATGCAGGACATCACCGCGATGCCGTCCAGGAAGACCGTGCACGCGCCGCACTCGCCCTCGGCGCAGCCTTCTTTTGTGCCGATCAGTCCCACATCTTCGCGCAGCATGCGCAATAGCGTCTTGTCGTTCGCGCCGCGCACCGAATAGCGCCGCCCGTTGATCGTGGTCTCAATCGTCTCGTGCCCCCCTTCGTGATGCGTGATGATCTGCGGTTCAGGCCACGTCGGGAAGTGCCCATTGCTCGTGCCCCACAGTAAAGCCGGCTGCTCCGGCCAATCGGCGCGCTCGGCTCCGTCACGAATCTGGCGCAGCGCGCGCACCGTGAGCACGCGCATCATTTCCACGCGGTAATCCGCGCTGCCGCGCACGTCGTCGATGGGTTTGGCGGCGCTCTTTGCGAGCTCACCTGCCTGCCGGATTACCTCGTCGGTCAGCGACTTGCCGACGAGGTATTGCTCCACTTCGGGTGCGCGCACGATCGTAGGGGCCACCGAGCCGAAGGTCAGGCGCGCCTTGACGATCGCGTCGCGATGCAGTTCCAGAATCACGGCGGCGTTTACTACCGAGATCGCTTGCGCGCGGCGCAGCCCCAGCTTGATAAACGTGCCATGTTCCTCATCGCCGAGCGCGGGGAAATAAATGTCCACCAGCATCTCGTCGTCGGCCATGGCCGTCTTGCGCACGCCCTTGTGGAAATCGTGCAGCGGCAGGGTGCGCTGGCCGCGCACCGATTGCAGCGTCACGGTCGCGTCCAACGCGCGCAGCGGCGCGATGGTGTCGTTGGCGGGCGAGGCCGTGATCAGATTGCCCGCGATCGTGCCGCGGTTGCGGATCTGCGGCGCGCCCACTTCCCAGCAGGCGCGCGCCAGCGGATAAGCCTGCGCCACCAGCTCGGGCGAGGCCACCACTTGATTGTGCGTGACCAGCGGCCCCAGGTGGAACGCGCCTTTCTTCAGCGCGATGCGATCGAGGCCGGGAATGTGCGAAATATCGATCAGCATCTGCGGCGCGCGAATCTTGCGCTCCAACTCGATCAAGATGTCGGTGCCGCCCGCGATGACACGCGCGTCTTTGCCGTGCTGGGCCAGCAGGCGCAGTGTGTCGGCTAAGGTGGTGGGGGTGTAGTAGGTATGCCACATGGTCTTGGTCCGTAAGAGAGTGTACGGTGCTTCGAGATCGGTGTCAATTTTCGGCGTCGGCGGTGATGATCAGGCGCTGCAGCGCGTCAGCCGCGGCGGCCTGTGCGGCGATCTGCTTGCTGGGGCCCGCGCCGCGCCCGGCCTCTTCGTGGCCGATGAAAACCGCCACCGTGAATTGTTTGGCATGGTCGGGCCCGGCCTCGCCCATGGTGCGATAGTGCGGCGTGATGTGGCGCAGGGCCTGGCTCCATTCTTGCAGCGCGCTCTTGGCATCCCGATCGCCCTGCGCGGCGATAATGGCTTCAACTTCATCCTTGATCAGCGGCGTCAGCCAGCGCTGCACCGCGCGCAGGCCCTGATCGAGATACAGCGCGCCGATCACGGCTTCAAACGCGTCGGCCAGCAAGGTCTGCCGCGTCCGGCCGCCGCTGGTCGATTCGCCTTTACCCAACCGCAGGTGATCACCCAGGCCAATCTGATTCGCCAGCTCGCTCAACTTTTCGGCGCGCACCAGCGCCGATCGAATGGAGGTCAGCCGGCCCTCGTTGAAGTCGGGATGCTGCCGGAAGAGCCAGTTCGCCACGACAAAGTCGAGCGCCGCATCGCCTAAAAATTCCAGCCGCTCGTTGTCTTCCGGTTCTACTTCGGGGTGCTCATTCAAATACGAGCGATGCGTCAAGGCGCGGGTGAGCAGAGCGGGATTCTTGAATGATGGCAGCATGATGATCGTAAGGCGTAAAACGCGAAGCGTAAAACGTAATGGTTTAGTCAGCGTAACGTTTGAAAATGAGCACGGCGTTGTGCCCGCCGAACCCGAAGGCATTGCTCATGAACGTGTTCACGGCAACCGGCCGCGCCTGATTGGGCACGTAATCCAGATCGCAGTCCGGGTCGGGTGTTTCGTAATTGATCGTGGGCGGAATCCAGCCTGTCTCGATCGCTTTGATGCCGAACAGCGCCTCGAGCGCGCCCGTGGCCGCCATCATATGCCCCGTCAGCGCCTTAGTGCCGCTGATGGGAACGCGATAGGCGTGTTCGCCGAACACGCTCTTGATGGCTGCCGTTTCATATTTGTCGTTCAGGTCGGTGGCGGTGGCGTGCGCGCTGATCCAGTCGATGTCTGCGGGCGCCAGGCCGGCGTCGTCCAGCGCGCGGCGCATCGCTTGGGCGGCGCCGCGGCCGTTCTCGGCGGGCGCGGTGACGTGAAAAGCATCAGACGTGCAGCCGTAGCCGATCACTTCGGCCAGAATTTTTGCGCCGCGCGCCCGCGCAAAGTGCAGCTCTTCCAGAATCAGCGTGGCGGCCCCTTCGCCCATCACCAGCCCGTCGCGCATTTTGTCGAACGGCCGGCACGCCGTCTGGGGGTGATCGTTGTTGCGGCTCATGGCCCCCAACCGATCAAAGGCCGCCATCGGCAGCGCATGCAGCGGCATTTCTGTTCCGCCCGCCACGATAGCTTGCGCATCGCCAGCGCGGATCAGGCGCAAGGCCAGCCCAATCGCGTCGGCGCCGGCCGCGCAGGCTGACACCGGCGCGAAGTTGGGACCGCGCAAGTTCCAGTCGATGGCGATGGCGCTGGCCGCGCTGTCGTCGATCACCATCGGCACCGCAAACGGATGCAAGCGGCGGGAGCCTTCCTTGTCGAACACGTGAACGAGTTCCACGAAACTCTGCAGGCCGCCTGAGCCGGTGCCATAGATGCAGCCGATGTCGTCGGCGTTGTCTGCGGTGACTTGCAGCTGAGCGTCTGCCAGCGCCTGGCGCGTCGCCGCCACAGCCAGCTGGCAGAACCGATCGCGCCGCCGCGCATCGCGGGGATCCATGAACTGCGCCGGATCGAAGCCCCACGCCTGTCCGCCAATGCGCACATTCAAGGCCGCTGCATCGTACAGATCGAAATAACCGATGCCGCTTTGCCCGGCCAGGACATTGGCCCACGAAGCCTCCACGGTCAAACCCGTGCAGTTGACGGTACCTAAGCCGGTGACGACGACGCGCCTGGCAGGATCGGTCATGCGGCTACCTCGCTCGAGTTGGTTCCTGTCTTCATACACGCTGATCTACTTCACATCATCTGCAGTGGGCTGATAATGCCCTTCGACCCATTGCTCTCCGCCGGGGCCGATCTCTTTCTTCCACACTGGCACGATCTCCTTCAGGCGATCGATGCCGTAACGCGCGGCTTCAAACACGCCCTGATCGCGATGGCCGGCTGACACGGCGATCAGCACCGTGAACTCGCCCACGTTCAGGCGGCCCACGCGCTGCACGATGGCGATCCCCTGCACCACCGGCCAGCGCTCGCGGATTTCAGCGGCCACCTGTTTCATCTTCGCTTCGGCCATGGGGGTGTAGGCTTCGTAGTGCAGCTGCGCGGTTTCGTGATCGGCGCTGACGCCGCGCACGGTTCCGGTAAAGGTGCAGACGGCTCCGGTGGAAGGCAGCGTCACGGCCGCCACCAGTTCGTTGAGATCGATAGGGCCCTCGGCGATGCGGAAGATCTCCGGCCCAACGGGCATCCCGCCACTGACGGGCGTCCCGCCACTGACGGGCGGGAACAGCGCGACTTCATCGCCCGATCGGATCGGCGTCGATCCGAAGGCGAACTCTTGATTGACGGCGACCACGCACGCGGCGAGGGACGGCGCAAGTTTCGGGTGGGCGGCGGCCAGCCGTTCGAGCAGCACCGTCACCGTGGCCTCGCCGGGCAGATCGACGTCGACGCGCGAGCTGCCGGCCCGGTCTTTTAAGGTGGCAAAGAGTTTGACTTGAATGTCCATTATTCCAAAACGATATCGCCGCTTTTGCCGCCGTGCTTTTCCAGCAGCCGAATGTGCATGATCCGCGCATCGCGCTGCACGGCTTTGATCATATCGTAAACGGTGAGCGCCGCGATCGACACAGCGGTCAGCGCTTCCATTTCCACGCCGGTCTTGCCGGTCGTCTCAGCTCGCGCGGTGATCTCGACAATGCCGAGGTTGTCTTCCACGCGTCCCGTGAGATCAACCGCGAGATGCGTGAGCGGCAGCGGGTGGCACAGCGGAATGAGCTCGCTGGTCTTCTTGGCGCCCAGAATGCCCGCGATGCGCGCCGCGGCGAAGACATCGCCTTTGGGCACGCCGCCGGCGAGAATGAGCTGCAGCGTCTCGGGCGCCAGATGGACTTCGCCGCGCGCCATGGCGACGCGCTGCGTATCCGGCTTGGCGCTCACATTCACCATGCGAGCATGGCCCTGTTCGTCGAGGTGGGTGAGTGGCTGGTTCATCTTGACTGGGAGCCCGCGTGACAGCAGACGGTTCGAGCCACGATTATAACACACTCATCTGCGCGCGCCGCGTTGCCGAGACCTGATCGATCAGGTATAATCGCGGCGCATTCACGGAGAAAATCATGTTAGGACGATTCAAAGCGATTCGCGAAGCGCTGACCCGCACCCGGCAGACGGCCTTCGGGCGCATGGCCACGCTGCTCGGGCAGACCGAGATCAGCGACGATCTGTGGGATGATCTTGAGGCGCTGTTGATTCAGGCCGACGTGGGTGTCGGAACAACGGCCGACATCCTCGATCGGGCGCGGGCGGAGGTCAAGCAGCGCGGCCTGACGCGGGCCGACCAATTGCGCGACGTCCTCAAATTGGAGCTGCGCGCCATGCTGGACACGCCGGAGCCGCTTGATTGGCTGGAGGCCGCCGAGCTGCGCGTGGTCTTGATCGTCGGCACGAATGGATCGGGCAAGACGACCAGCATCGCCAAGCTCGCCGCGTACTTGAAGGGGCAGGGCCGTTCGGTCATGCTGGCCGCCGCCGATACCTTCCGCGCCGCGGCCGGCGATCAACTGGAGATCTGGGCGCAGCGCGCCGGCGTGCCAATCATCGGCGGACAGCCCGGCGCGGATCCCGGCGCGATCGTGTATGATTCCATCAACGCGGCACTGTCGCGCAGCGTCGACGTGCTGCTGGTCGATACGGCCGGACGTTTGCACACGAAATACAACTTGATGCAGGAATTGAAGAAGGTGCGCAACGTCACCGCCAAGGCTCGCCCGGGCGCGCCGCACGAAACGTGGCTGGTGCTCGACGGGACCACGGGGCAGAATGCGCTGCCGCAGGCCAGGCAGTTCAAGGAAGCAGTCGAAGTGACGGGGGTGATCATCACCAAACTTGACGGCACGGCCAAGGGCGGCATGGTCTTTTCCGTCTCGCATGAATTGAATCTGCCCGTCCGCTTCGTCGGCACCGGCGAGAAGCTGGCCGATCTGGCCCCGTTCGACCCCGACGCCTTTGTGGACGGTTTGTTTGACGCAGAACCTGCAGTCCAGGAAGAAGCTACCGAAAGCTAAACATCATGGAAGAACTCCGCGCGCGCCTCACCGAACTCAACACCCAGATCGCCCGGCTGCTGGAGCGTCTTTGACGTCGCGAACAAAAGCCGGCGCATTGAAGAACTAGAACAGCGGGCCAGCCAGCCGGATTTCTGGAACGATCCCGCCGCGTCGCAGTCGGTGATGAAGGAACTGACCGAGCTGCGCGCCCTCGTCGAGAGCTGGCAGACGCTGGCGCAGCGCGGGCGCGACGCCGCCGAGCTGATTGAGCTTGGCGATGAATCGATGGCCGCCGACCTGCAGGCCGAGGTCGAAGCCATTCAACACGAGCTCGATCGCCGCGAGTTCGATCTGATGCTCTCCGGTCCGCACGATCAGGGCAATGCCCTGATCGCGCTGCACGCGGGCGCGGGCGGCGTCGACGCGGCCGACTGGACGGCGATGCTCCTGCGGATGTATCTGCGCTGGGCCGAAGATCGCGGCTACCGGGCCGACGTCGTCGATCAGGTGGACGGCGACGAAGCCGGCATCAAGAATGTGACCGTCACGATCACAGGCCCGAACGCTTACGGCTATCTGCGCGCGGAGCGCGGCGTCCACCGGCTAGTGCGCCTGTCGCCGTTTGACGCGGCGCACCGGCGGCACACCTCGTTCTCGCTGGTGGAAGTGTGGCCGGAACTCGGCGAGGGCGAAGAGATCGACATCAAGCCGCAGGACATCAAGATCGACACTTACAAATCGGCGGGGGCGGGCGGCCAGAACGTGCAGAAGAACGAGACGGCCATTCGCATCACCCATCTGCCGACGGGCATCGTCGTGACGTGCCAGAATGAGCGCAGCCAGACCCAGAACCGTGAAACGGCCTTGAAGATTTTGCGGGCCAAGCTGTTCGAGCTGGAAGAAGAGAAGCGGCAGAAGGAATTGTCGAACCTCAAGGGCGAGCACGTCAAGGCTGAATGGGGCAGCCAGATCCGATCGTACGTGCTGCATCCCTATCAGCTGGTCAAGGATCATCGCACCGAGCACGAGAGCGGCAACACGCAGGCCGTGCTTGACGGCAAGCTCGACGACTTCATGGAAGCGTATCTGCGCTATCGCATGGGAGAGTAGACAATGAGCAATGAGCAATGTTCAATGATCAATGGCTCCAATCTCAACGACACCCTCGCTCGCTTTTTGGTCTTGACATTGCCTCGCGTTCAGTGGATAATTCACTTGGTTATTGGGGCCGCCGGCCCCGCCCATTTTTCTCTGCTATCCTAAAGAAAGGAGGAGGTGGTGCTCATGTGTAATAGTGGTAAACCCAGCGCCGTAGCACTGCCTCCGGCTGTATAAGGATAAAGTGCTACGGCGCAAAACAAAAGGCCGTCCCGCCGCTGGCGTGGACGGCCTTTTGTTTTCCAGATGACCTCCCTCATCACCCCAGATCACCGGCATGACCCGCGGACGGCCTTGACCTTGCACTAACCGAATTGCAACCGAAGAGCCGATCGGCACGCCGGCAAAATACAGCCAGTTTGCAGCGCGTTGGTGCGCTTCTTCTCGGCAATGCTCCTGCAACATTCCTGTAATCAGATCGTACGCCCACACTCCCCTGAGTCATGATATGTTAGTGCCGGATTCATTTGAAAGCACTGGTCGCGGCCGTTTGCAGCTCGACTGCGGTTTTGACCGAATTCTTACCGGGCTCTGTCCACCAGCAAACCCTGTGGGCTTATATTAGTGGGGTGCAAATCTGGCAATCCTATGAAATCTTGGATTTTTGCAAACCGGAGTCGAGGCTTTGGCCCAATGGCATTAAGTTAGCGCGTCGGCCATGTCATTCCCGAGCGCTTTAAGCGGGAATCCAGTAGTTTGACTGGCACACATCGCTTATCTGCTGCCTGGATGCCCGACAAAAACACTCGGGCATGACGGATGCGCAGCCGTGCTTTCCTTATCTTAATGCCATTGGGCTTGAGCCAGTCTTGCCGGTAAATCGCGCATCCGGCTGCGCCCAGCGGCCCGCCGCTGCGTTGCAGCGGGTACGGGCAAGCCTCGATTCCAGATGCAACTATGCAAAACTTTGGAAATCTTTGATCCGGCAGGCTTTCTTCAGAGACCCATCAGGAGGTGACAAACGCGTCGAAAACCGGCACCCCTTCAACAGCTGATCGTCAGTCTCGACCATTCACTGTGTCGCGCTGCTTCAAGTTTTCGCTCAGGCCGCATCAGCGGCCGTGAAAGGAGGATTGCACGTACTGCTTGAACCGATCATCTGCCTCTGAGCCTCGCCAGCCAAACTCTCAGATCTATGCTGACGCCATACTCAACAAGCGGTTGGCTGGCGCTGTGTCGTTTCCAACTCATTTCATTAGCGGAAGGAGTAGAACAATGAATCGCAATAAACGATCCCGAGTTGTGTTTGTCATGATGATGATTGTCGCGCTGGCGCTTGTGGCCCTGCCGGCGACACCGGCCTACGCGGCGTCGTGTACTTTCACATCAAATGTTAGTCCTGCTGGGAACTGGAGCGCTGGAGGATCATGGAGTACGTCTGGTGGTACTGGCTGCTCGACATATCCAGGCCAGACATATGCTGGCGACATTGTAGTGATTTCTGCCAACGATACAATTTCCCTAGATGTGTCACCAGCCAATGCGCTGGCCAGCCTAACAGTCAATGGATCGTTGCAAGTGAATACGACGACAGTGCTAGAACCGTGACCGTCGCTGGCAACGTCACCATTGCCGGCTCATTCACGGTCGTAGACGCGGGCGCGGCCACCAACCATTCGCTCAATGTCGGCGGCAATTTCACGAACAATGGTACATTCGATGGATCTACGGGCAACCACACGATCAATGTGACCTTGAATGGCACGGCTGCCCAGACTATTGGTGGTTCGGGGGTAGGGACGTTCGACTATTACGATCTGACCATTGCCAACACGGCGGCGACGGTCTCGGCGACCAGAAATTTCAATGTCGTCGGAACGATGACGGTGAACACCAATGCGACCTTCAGTCCGGCTGCAACCGTACAGATCAATAGCAGCGGGGGACAAGGTACGATTACGGGTTCTGGCACTATCTATGTGAGCCGTATTGTCGCTGTGAATGCCCTTGACGGTCAGTATAATTTCACTGCAAAGACCCTGACCACCTTGACGGTTGACTTTTCGGCAGCGGGCAATCAACAGATAGACGCGCTAACCTATGGCCCACTCAGGACAAGCGGCAGTGGTACTAAGACACTGGCCGGTGCAGTGACGGTTGGTGGCGATCTCACCGTCGGCTCCGGAACGACGCTTGCCACCGGCAACTCGCCGGTCACGCTGAACGGCAATTTCACCAACAATGGAACGTTCACCGCCGGCAGTTCCCAGATTAATATTGGCGGCACAGGAACGCAGAGCATTGCCGGGTTCACGACAACAGGTCTTGTGCCAGCTGACGAAGACGGGCGGCACGGCAACCTTCGCCGGCAATGTGAATGGCGGTGCGCTGACCATCAATGGCACAGGTGGAACGCTTAATCTCGGCACTGGCTTGGCGCACACATTTACCGGCACGTGGACGAGAACGGCTGGCACGCTCAACGGCGGCTCTAGCACGTTGAATCTCGGTGGTTCCCTCAGCGGCGCTGGCGGAACCTTCACGGCAGGCACGGGGACTGTTAACTACTACGCTGCTGGGGCACAAACCGTTGCTGGCGTAACGTACAATAACCTGACGCTTTCCGGGAGTGGCGTCAAGACTCTGGCGGGGCGGCGACTGTGGGGGGTGACTTGACCATTGGCGCGGGCACGACGCTGGACGTGTCGGTGACGAACTATCCTCTTAATGTCGCAGGGAACTGGGTGAATAACGGCACGTTCACACCGCGAAGTGGCACGGTCACGTTCGGTGGCACGTCTGCCCAAACCCTGGCGGCGCCAACGCGACGACCTTCAATAGCCTGACGCTCCTCAATGCCAGCGGCTTAACGCTGGGGGCGAATGTTACGATCAACGGCGCGCTGAACTTTAACAGCGGCAAGATCACCAGGAGCGAACGTCCTCGTCCTGCCAACAACTGCCACTGTCGCGGGCGCGAACGCAGGCCGGTATGTCAACGGCAATGTGCAGCGAGCGTTTACGGCTGGGTCGCCGGCCTTTAACTTCCCCATCGGTGACGCGGCGCTCTATGATCCGTTGGCTCTGACTTTTGTCGGCATCACTACCGGCGGTAATGTCACTGCTTCGGCGACGGGGGCGGATTGCTCCGCCATCGTCACCTCCGACATCGACTCGACCAGGAGCGTCAATCACCTGCTGGACTCTGACGAACGGCGGCACTGTGTTTGGCAGCTACAGCGCAACCTTCAACTACGGTAACGGCAGTGATGTGGATGGGGGCGCCACGCCCGCCAACTTCATCGCGGAGAAATACGATGGTTCCACCTGGTCGTCGCCTTTGACACTCTCTGGCACGCCGAGCGGAACCGGCGCCACAGTCACTGGCGTCACCTCCATGAGCGATTTTGCAGTTGGCGAGTCCAAGGTCACGCCGACGCTGTCTGTGACGAATTCACCCGTCACTTACAATGGCTCTCAGCAAGCGGCTGTCGTAATTGGCTCAGTCGCCGGCACCGTCAGCGATATCAAATATGACGGCTCCTCGACAGCCCCGACCAACGAGGGCACCTATGCGGTCACCGCCGACTTTGCGCCGGATGACCCGGTGCAATATAAGCATCTGAATGATGCGTCGGCGGGCACGTTTGGATCGCGCCCAAGCCAATCACGATCACACCGAATGACGGGCAGAGCAAGGTGTATGGCGCAGTTGACCCGACGTTCAGCACACCTTCGCGCCGGCACTGGAAAGTGGCGACTCGTTCAGCGGCGCGTTAGGCCGCGTGGCGGGTGAGAATGTGGCTACGTACGCCTACACGCTGGGCAGTTTGAGCGCGGGCGCCAACTACGCGCTCTCGCTCGATCCGGGTCACACCTTCGCCATCACGGCGAAGGCAATCACGATCACACCGAATGACGGGCAGAGCAAGGTGTATGGCGCAGTTGACCCGACGTTCAGCTACACCTTCGCGCCGGCACTGGAAAGTGGCGACTCGTTCAGCGGCGCGTTAGGCCGCGTGGCGGGTGAGAATGTGGCTACGTACGCCTACACGCTGGGCAGTTTGAGCGCGGGCGCCAACTACGCGCTCTCGCTCGATCCGGGTACACCTTCGCCATCACGGCGAAGGCAATCACGATCACACCGAATGACGGGCAGAGCAAGGTGTATGGCGCAGTTGACCCGACGTTCAGCTACACCTTCGCGCCGGCACTGGAAAGTGGCGACTCGTTCAGCGGCGCGTTAGGCCGCGTGGCGGGCGAGAATGTGGCTACGTACGCCTACACGCTGGGCGGTTTGAGCGCGGGCGCCAACTACGCGCTCTCGCTCGATCCAGGTCACACCTTCGCCATCACGGCGAAGGCAATCACGATCACGCCGAATGACGGGCAGAGCAAGGTGTATGGCGCAGTTGACCCGACGTTCAGTACACCTTCGCGCCGGCACTGGAAAGTGGCGACTCGTTTAGCGGCGCGTCAGGCCGCGTGGCGGGTGAGAATGTGGCTCGTACGCCTACACGCTGGGCAGTTTGAGCGCGGGCGCCAACTACGCGCTCTCGCTCGATCCGGGTCACACCTTCGCCATCACGGCGAAGGCAATCACGATCACACCGAATGACGGGCAGAGCAAGGTGTATGGCGCAGTTGACCCGACGTTCAGCTACACTTCGCGCCGGCACTGGAAAGTGGCGACTCGTTCAGCGGCGCGTTAGGCCGCGTGGCGGGTGAGAATGTGGCTACGTACGCCTACACGCTGGGCAGTTTGAGCGCGGGCGCCAACTACGCGCTCTCGCTCGATCCGGGTCACACCTTCGCCATCACGGCGAAGGCAATCACGATCACACCGAATGACGGGCAGAGCAAGGTGTATGGCGCAGTTGACCCGACGTTCAGCTACACCTTCGCGCCGGCACTGGAAAGTGGCGACTCGTTCAGCGGCGCGTTAGGCCGCGTGGCGGGTGAGAATGTGGCTACGTACGCCTACACGCTGGGCAGTTTGAGCGCGGGCGCCAACTACGCGCTCTCGCTCGATCCGGGTCACACCTTCGCCATCACGGCGAAGGCAATCACGATCACACCGAATGACGGGCAGAGCAAGGTGTATGGCGCAGTTGACCCGACGTTCACGCTACACCTCAGCCCGGCACTGGAAAGTGGCGACTCGTTCAGCGGCGCGTTAGGCCGCGTGGCGGGCGAGAATGTGGCTACTACGCCTACACGCTGGGTAGTTTGAGCGCGGGCGCAACTACGCGCTCTCGCTCGATCCGGGTCACACCTTGCCATCACGGCGAAGGCGATCACGATCACGCCGAATGACGGGCAGAGCAAGGTGTATGGCGCAGTTGACCCGACGTTCACCTACACCTTCGCCCGGCACTGGAAAGTGGCGACTCGTTCAGCGGCGCGTTAGGCCGCGCGTCGGGTGAGAATGTGGCTACGTATGCCTTCACGCTGGGTAGTTTGAGCGCGGGCGCCAACTACGCGCTCTCGCTCGATCCGGGTCACACCTTCGCCATCACGGCGAAGGCAATCACGATCACGCCGAATGACGGGCAGAGCAAGGCGTATGGCGCAGTTGACCCGACGTTCACCTATTACCTTCAGCCCGGCACTGGAAAGTGGCGACTCGTTCAGCGGCGCGTTAGGCCGCGTGGCGGGCGAGAATGTGG
>CAWJPR010000015.1:0-337744 GCA_963844815.1 uncultured Chloroflexia bacterium | reverse complement strand
TCAGTAGATCCAAATTTCATAGTCGCGGAGCCGCCACAGCCTGAATGGTTGCTCTGCCGCCATATTGTCGTTCCAGCGCACGGCGAATAAACTTGGCCATGCGGCGCAGTTGAAACAGTGTCGTTTTGAGCCCGCGCCGGCCGCGGCGCGGCACTTGAGCATATAACCAACGCAAATGCACCCAGACATTCAGCAGCACGAAACTCAGCGTGATCAGCACAAAGCGATAGGCGGGATTGGGCGAGGTTGTCCAGCCTCGCACTTGACCCGCACAGCGGTACCGCTCTTGATGCCAAACCGTTTCCGATACCAGCGGCGCGCTTGGCGTGGCGAGAGGTCAAGGTCGATCAAAATATAGAGCAACCAGACCGCGCGATGCTTCAACCGCTTGGTGCGTTTGGCCGTGGTGAAACTCCGGCACACGACCATGTGGGCGGTGAAAGTCTGGTCGCCCGAGACAAAAGTGTGAGTGGTACGGTAGCTCCGGCGGCCCTGACACAAGGCCCGTGTTCCGCCCGTTTTCCCACGAATGGGGCATGCGATCAGCGCGGGTTGCGCCCGACGCGTCAAATACTTCATCACGGCGATGCTGGCAAAGCCTTTATCCAGAAAGAGACAGGCGATCTGAAAGCCCTGCTTTTTCAGGCGGTTCAACAGATCATCCAGCAGGCTGGCTACGTCCATCTCGGGCAAAACAAAGCGCAAGGCCAGCGTCACCCGCAGCCCGTTCAACAGAACAGAGGCCGTGGCAATCCGATAAAAGCGCGTCGTGCCATCTCGGGCCTTGCCCCGCACCCACAACCCTGTCGCTTGGGGTTGTTTGCCGTAGTACGGACGGTCATGAAAATCGATCGCCACCTCGCGAGCCTGCCGCCAAACCCGAAGCGGGATCTCGACCCGCAACGCCGCATTCAAGCGGTGTTCCAACTCAGGCAAATCTTCAACACACAACGGCTCATTCAGATAACGCCGAACAGTTTCCGGGTCAGAAGCCGCCGTCCAATCCGTGCAGACCGCCTCCAGCGTGCTCCGATTCACCGCAATGCCCAGCAAGACGTTCAGCAAATCATCGGTCGTGCAACAACTCCCGTCCGCCACCAGTGGCAAATGGTCTTGCAAGAACTCCCGGGCGTGAGCCAACACTTGGTCGTCTGTCAGTTTCAGCGTATCATTCAGCATGGCCGGCTTGTCCTGTGTAGATTGTGGGGTGGCACCGACAATCTTACACGCGGTAGACAAGCCTGCCCCGTTAGGGCTATAGCTGATTCAACACGCGAAATTTGGATCTACTGAGTCTTCCAAGTCATCAAATTCGACAACTTTGCCAGTCGAAATCAGATAGCCTTGCATATTCTGAGAGAATCCCGGCCCGGCTATAACTATTATGCCCTTTATCGGCCAAGCGGTGATGTCTTCAACTGTTGCCGGAATCTTTTCCTTGGCAGTTCCAATCGTGCCTTGGTATTTGCACTCAATGCCAAGCCTCAGACGTGTTGCGGGATCGGTCAGTACAACGTCAATGTATCTTTGTGAGCCCCAGATCCTTCGGCCAACCTTCACCTCTGTTGCGGCATTTAGCCCTAGTCTTACGCCTAATGCGGCTACAGCCCTTTTCAATTCTGCACCATTACTGACTGCGTTTGCACCGCCCGGCATATTTGGCTCCTTGTCACTGTGAATCAAACTTACCGAGGATTATACATTACCGCCTTACTCCCGTACAACAACGCCGCCTGGCCTCGGTCGGGTGCCATGGTTAGGGAAGCATTGCACCCCGCCTGCTTTGAAAACCAATTGCGGCGACTGCTGTTCAGTATGGGGTCCCGCTTTTCCTTAGTTTGCCTCTTGACTCTCTCGCCGCGTGAGGGTTTACACTCCAGCCATGCCGCGCGACGAGTTGGCCACACAAGCCCGGATTCAAGTAGAAACTATCAGTCGCTCTGAAGCGATCGGGTTGTGGGATGCCGCCGCGCCCGACCGGCTGGCGCGGCTCCAACGGATCGCCGTGCTGGAGGCGCTCGGTTTTTCAAGCGAGCAAATCGCACACACGCTGCCAGCCGGTGTGTCGAGCGAGCAGCTGCGCGGCATGCTGCGCTACCGGCAGTGCGTCGATCCGGCGTTTGACGCGGCTGACCTCGCCGCGCGGATCGATCAACTTGAGCAGTTTGAGAAATTCCCTCTTGACTCTCACACTACGTGAGAGTGTATAACTACGGTAGAAATCAATCAGGAGATGAGATCGTGGCGAATCAAGAATTGCACGTTATTTTCGGCGCCGGGCCGGTAGGACAGGCGGTGGCGCGCGAATTGGTGCAGCGCGGCAAGACGGTGAAGATGGTCAATCGCAGCGGCCAGCGCCCCGGCGGCGTGCCCGACAACGTGACCGTCGCCGCCGGTGATGTGTTCGATGTCAATGTTGCCAAAAATCTGGCGCAGGGCGCAACGCACGTTTATCAGTGCACCAATCCCCCGTATGACAAGTGGCCGGAGCAGTTTCCCACGTTGCAGGCCAACACGCTGGAAGCGGCTGCCAGTGCGGGCGCCAAGTACATCGTGATGGAGAACGTCTACATGTACGGCGATACCGACGGCCAGCCCATTCGGAAGATTTGCCTTACAACGCGCATACGAGGAAGGGCCAGGTGCGCGCACAGATGGCAAAAGATGTGTTGGCCGCGCATCAGTCCGGCAAGGTGCGCGCGGCGATGGCGCGGGCGTCGGATTTTTATGGACCGGGCGTGCTGGATTCGGCAGCGGGCGATCGGGTGTTCGGATTCGCCGTCGAAGAGCAAGGCGGCCAGCACGGCGGGCAACCTCGATGCGCAGCACTCCTACACGTACATTGACGACATCGGCCAGGCGCTGGTGATTCTGGGCGAGCGTGACGAAGCGCTGGGTCAAGCGTGGCACGTGCCCAACGCCGCTGCGACGACGACGCGGCAGTTCGTCAATTTGATTTTCGAAGAGTTGAAGCAGCCTGCCAGGATGAGCGCGGTGAGCAAGATGATGATGCGCCTGGCCGGGTTGTTTATTCCGGGCGCGCGCGAAACCGTGGAAATGTTCTATGAATTTGAGAAGGACTTTGTGGTGGATAGTGGCAAGTTCACACAGGCGTTCGGCCTGCAGGCCACGCCGCATCGCGAAGGCATCGCAGCGACCGTGGCCTGGTACAAAGCCAATTACAACCACGCGAAGTAGACGCAACGAATCTCGAACTGAGAATGCCAATCGGTGGCGGCAGCCCCACAGGCGTGGTACAACTTATCGGGAAGTTTATATCTAATCAGGCGAGGATAGAATGGGTAACATCATGGAAAACAAAGTAGTGATGGTGACGGGCGCAACCAACGGTATCGGGCTGGAGTCCGCGAAGGCGCTGGCGGCGCAGGGCGCGACTGTCGTCGGCGTCGGGCGCAATCCGCAGAGGTGCGCGGATGCAGCGGCACAGATCACGCGGACGACGGGCAACGCGAAGGTCGAGTTCCTGGTCGCGGATTTATCGGTGCAGGCGCAGGTGCGGCAGTTGGCTGAGACGTTCAAGCAGAAATACACCCGGCTGGATGTGCTGCTCAACAACGCCGGCGGTTACTTCGCGAAGCGTGGGGAATCAAAAGACGGCATCGAGATGACCTGGGCGCTGAATCATCTCAATTACTTCCTGCTCACTGATGTGCTGCTGGATGTGATCACGGCCAGCGCGCCGGCGCGGATCGTGAACGTGTCTTCGGGGGCGCACACCGGTGCGAAGCGCATTAACTTTGAGGATGTAGAGTTCAAGACTGGCTACAACGGGTGGACGGCGTACAGTCAATCGAAGCTGGCGAACGTGATGTTCACCTATGAGCTCGCGCGGCGATTGGATGGAACGAAAGTAACAGCCAATGTGCTGCATCCGGGCTTTGTGGCGACCGGCTTTGGCCACAACAATGGCAGCCTGATGAACTTTGGCATGAGCGCGATTCAGAAGATCGCCGCCAAAAAGCCGGAGCAGGGGGCCGCGACCAGCGTCTATTTAGCCTCGTCACCTGAAGTGGAAGGCGTGACCGGTAAATATTTCTCGGACAAGAAAGAAACCAGGTCGTCAGCGGCGTCCCATGATATGAACGCGCAGCAACGTATGTGGAACCTCAGCGAGCAGATGGTGCGCGAAAAAGTCCTGGCTTAGAGCGAATACCAGTTTGGTTTGCGACGGCGTCATTCCCGCGTGTTTTAGGCGGGAATTTCGTTTAGGCCACACAACGCATTGTCACGCTTTGCGCCGCGTGCTTTCACTCTTGCGTGCCGCCAAGCCCTTGATGAACTTTGACAACCAAAGTCGGTAATGCCCGCTCCCCGGAATCGAGACTTTAGTCGGTGAATGTTGCAGAATCCGGCTACGCCCGGCGGCCCGCCGCTGCGTTGCAGCGGGTACGGGCAAGCCTCCACTCCGGTTTTACCGAATTTGACCGTCACAACTCATTAGGGCTTGGGTACGTGCGAAGCGTGGCGGGAATTCAGAAGATCAGCCAACAGCACTGGGGTACAATGACCGCCATGAATCGATTGCGTGATGAGGTGGCGCCAGCATATCGAGGGCAAGTAGGACGGTGGCGGGCCCGTTGACGCTCACGTCTTGTTGGATTCCTCGATTAACTGCCTGAGTTTCTGCACGGATTCTTCTTTCTCGCTGGTCTTCACGCCAATCATTTTTATTGTTTGTCCCCTGCCGCGCAGTGCCTCCGCAACTAACTCGATAAATACGCCCTGTCCCGCGACTTCATGACCATCTCTTGAGGTTGTTTCTACGCCGCAGCTGGGTGAGCGATTGATGCCGATTACACCCATAACCTCAAATCCGTAGGACTCGTACTCTTGTATGTGGGAGGCGAGTTCTTCAGCCTTGCTGCGCAGGAGTTCCACGCTGGCCGGCGCGCCCAGCAATTTCCTGATCCGGGAGTTTTCCTCCAACAGCGGCCTGGTTCCACCCAGTTTGTCTTTCCGATCAAGTCCCAGGCAGGTGACTTCCGGGCAGGGCAGTTGGATCAGGCCAATGCCGTTGGCCATGATCAGATCGATCAATTCGCGGAATTGGCCGGGAAAATCAGCCGTTCCGTCGGAGATTGAGTTCTGATTCAATAAACAGTGCGCAACGACGATGATGCTTTTGCTGCGGTTATCGTCGAACATGTCCGGCTCCGGGCCGCCTCGAATGGATGAACGACAGCTGCCGCCCACGCGCTGACTCAAGACCTCTCTGACGACTGCCATCGCCGGATCACTTCCGCACCAGGGGCAGGTAAGTTGCGTAGCCGTCCACAATTGCTCCAGCTGTGCGTGTGTAGAGATTCCCCAGCCCGTCGTTGATCAGCGCGGTGTTGAGAATGACCGCCAGCGGTGTGATTGCCGTGCTGGTGGTCATGACATAGGTGAGCGTCACGCCGGCCGATACGGAACCCGTCCAGGTGATGGCGCCCCGCGTGCTGCCGACGCCCCAGGTGCCGCTCGAGGCGGCGAGGCTGTCAGCCACGAGATAGGCATTGCCAGGCAGCGTGTCGGTCATCCGCACAGCCGGAAGCTGCGAGCCGGGATTAATCAATTTAATGGTATAGGTCAGCCGCGCGCCCGGCTGCGGACGGGGATCGCTCACGGTCTTGGTGGAATTGTCGAGCGAGCCGCTGTTGGCGGTCGCGGCGGGCGCGAGCCCTGTGCGCTGATAGTTCCCGCGGCCTGTGCCCCACAGAATCCGCGCGCGAGACGAGTTGGCGATGTCGTATGCCGCCAGCCCTGTGTTGATCGTGCCGACGACGATTTCCAGATCGGGATCGGCGTCGATGTTGGCGATGGTCGGCGCGGCGAGCGATCCGCCGCGGCCATCGCCCGGATCCCACGGCAGATCGAGCGATTGAATCAACCTGCCATTCCAGACTGACGATGGTCAACTTGCCCGGTGCGTGGCTGTTGTTCTGCGTCCACGAGGCAAAGATGACTTCAGCCTTGCCGTCGTTGTCTAGATCGACCACGATCGGTTCTGAGGCAAAGCGGAAAAAGCCCTCGGCGGGATGGTAGACCTCAAAGGGCCAACTGCCGTGCTCGGTCTTGTCGAGCCAGTAGGCGTGCACGCGGCCATCGTAGGACGGATACAGGATTTCCTGGCGGCCATCGCCGTCCAGGTCGGCGACAACCGGATTGGGCACGCTGTTCTCGATCACGGTGTAGTCTTCACTCAGGGGCGCGGCGGCGCCATCGGGCAGGGGGATAGCCGTCCAATCGTTGAGCGCATCTTTCCAGCGCGTGCGATCGGCGTTAAGGATGAAGGGCATCTCGTAAAGATCACTGTAGGGATCGGTGCCGCAGTTGGTGACGTTGCCGACGATGATGATCTCGCGCGTGCCGTCGCCGTTCACGTCGGCGATGGTCGGGGCGCTGTTCGCCATGTTGGGGCGATGCTCGACGCCGCAATCGGCATAACCACGCAGATCGACGGCGTGATCGACGTGCAGGCCCACGCGCGCCCAGGGTTTGTTCAGTCCGCCGGCTTGCCCGTAGATCGCATTGGCGCGCACAGGCGAGCCGTCGTCGTTGAAGGCGGCGGCGTAATGGGTGTCGTTCGGCCCGATGATTTCGCCGCGCCCGTCGTTATCCATATCCGCCACGCCCACGTTTTCGTTGTAGCAGCCCGCTGCATAACCGTGCGTGTCGCTGTCGGTCATCTGCGGCCAGCCGGGACGCAGCGTGGCATTGTGCTCGTACACGAACCATTGATCGTTTGATCGCGTGGAGCAGACCGCGATTTCGAGATCGCTGTTTGCGTCGACGTCAGCCACGGCCAGGCTGCGCAGCTCCGTGGAAGTGCCGGTGGGTTGAATGTGCCAGCCGCCCACCGCCGATCCAGTGGCGTTGTACACGTCGATGTAGCCGCTGCCGTTGGCCGTGACCACTTCCAGCGATCCATTCCGATCGAGATCGGCCACGACGATGCCGGGCCACAAGCGGCCAGTGTCGCCGGTATGCCACTTGAGTGTGCCCGCGCTGCCGTTCACGGCGATCAGGGTGTAGCCTCCCCACAACACTTCCGGCTTGCCATCTTTGTCCAGATCGGCCACGGCCGGAGAAGCATACCAGCCCGTCTCGCACCAATTGCCCGGATAGCACCGCTGCCACTTCAGCGCAAGCGTGTAGGCCGGCGCGGCGGTGACGAGGCGGCCGATGAGGCCCGCGGCGCACCATGCGGCGGCGATGACGAGCGTGAGACGCAGGAGTTTCATGGTTTCACCTCACTTGATGCCAGTCCCAGTAGATCCAATTTTGCCAAGCGGTGCGGGCTCCCACACCGCACTGCACGCAGTGGGTGCAAGTGTGCCCGCAAATCCGGCGGCGTGGGAGCCGCCTCTGCTTGGAATTTGGATCTACTAAGTCTGCTGTTGTGATTGGTGTGAGGCGATCGCCGGGACACATAGGGAGATCGGATGGAGGAGGAACAAAAAGCCGCGCTCCAGGCGCGGCCTCCGCGTTACTCGAATCTTTCGAGCCGATAGCCGTAGCCCGGTTCGGTCAGGATCAACTGGGGCTGCTTGGGATCATCCTCAATGGCCTGCCGCAGTTTCCAGACGTGCCACTTCACCCGATCGCGGCGCGGCTGGCTTTCACTGATCCCCAGGGCATCGGCGATGGCGTTGATGCTGACCAATTCGCCCGGCCGCTCCGCCAGCAGGACCAGCAGCGAATATTCGGCCGGCTGCAGCGGCGTGAGGTTGCCGTGCACAAAGACTTCGTGCGAGGCCGGATTGATGATCACATCCGGCCCGGCTCGCAGCAACTTGGACAAGGGTTGGCGCGCCCGATAGGTGCGGCGCAGCACCGACTCTACGCGGGCCAACAGTTCATCCGGCAGGAACGGTTTTACCAGGTAGTCGTCGGCGCCCAGCTTGAAACCGGAGACTTTATCATCAGTGGTCTGCCGGCCCGTGAGGAAGATAATCGGGACGGTCGAAATTTGCCGGATGCGGTAGCAGGTCTCCCAGCCGTCCATGCCCGGCATCATCACATCGAGCACCACCAGATCAGGCTGATGCTGACGGAAAGTCTTCAGTCCCTCCTCGCCGTTAGTGGCGGAGACGGGCCGATACTTCGCTTCCGACAGCGTCAGCTCAATCATTTTCACTTGGGCGGGGTCGTCGTCGATGACTAGAATGGTTTGCATGGCAGTTGGAATGAATGGCCGCTAGACGGCTGTGAACCGGTATCCCGCGCCGCGCTCGGTGAAGATGAAGCGCTGCTCGCCCGTCGATCCTTCCAGTTTCTGGCGCAGCCGCCAGACATACCACTTCACGTTGTTGACGTTCACGTCAGTGTCAAACCCCCACACATTGGTGAAGATATCTTCAATCGACACGACCTGGCCGGGATGCTCGGCCAGGTAAAGCAGGATGCTGTGCTCGGTGGGGGTCAGTTCCACCTGCTCGCCGTCGACGATCACTGAGAGATTGGCGGGATCGATGATCAAGTCGCCGCCATTGAAGCGCATCACCGTGCCCTTGGAAGGCGGCGGCAGGCGGGTGCGGCGCAGCACCGAACTGACGCGCGCCACCAGTTCCTGGGCATTATAGGGTTTCACCACGTAATCATCGGCGCCCAGGCGCAGTCCTTTGATCTTCTCTTCATCGCTGCGGCGGGAGGTCATGATGATGATGGGCACAGTGGACATTTCGCGGATGCGGCGGCACACGGCCCAGCCGTCCATCTGCGGCAGAATCAGATCGAGAATCACCATGTCCGGCTGCACTTCGTAGAGCTTGCGCAGACCTTCTGCGCCATCTGCCGCCAGGACGGCTTCAAAGCCGTTATGTTCCAGCAGCAGGCGCACCACATCGGCTTGCAGGGAATCGTCTTCGATAATGAGAATGGTTTCAGGCATGGTCGAGCAACAGAGGGCTCAGGGCATCATTTTGCCGGAGGCCAGCAGGCAGCCAAAGCCCAGGATGGTGACATCCAGAAAGATGAACAGGGCGACCATGAAGCGTTCCCTTGGCTTTAGGTCTTTCATCAACGGCATACGGTCCATCAGCGCTGGCGGCTCGGCCGCATACTGCTCTTCTTGCACGGCGAGGCTTTGTTGGCGTAGATCGTCGTCTAACCCCATTCAGACCTCCTTCGCATGGAATGCCACAGCTTATCTTGACCCTAGAATACCGCGCCCAGTGTGAAAAGTCAAATCCAATTCAAACCAGTTATGGCGGAGGACCTTCCGGCGCTCGAGGCTGCCATCCGATCTGATCGAAGCTAATAGGTTACAAAAAGTTCTTTGACAGTTCTATAATCGGGTCATCACTGCGTCAATGTGCCGGGAGGTAGAGATGACCGAGTTGATGCTGACCGACAAAGTGCGTGCCACCTTACTCAGACTTGATCGCTTACACGACGGATGTCCGCGTGCTGCGTCGGGCGTATGCTTTGGTCTGGCTCGATGACGGCGCGTCGGTTCCGGAAGTCGCCGAGCAATTGAATGTGAGTCGGCAGTCGGTCTACAACTGGCTCGAGCGCTTTGTGACCCGCCGAGACTTACCTTTCGACCTGCGTCTCCAGGATGCGGCGCGAAGTGGGCGGCCCGTGACCGTGCAAGGGATTATCGATCCCTGGCTGGATGCGATCATCGATACGGACCCACGGGTGCTCGGCTACCGTTCGACGGTCTGGACTGTGCCGCTGCTGGTCGACTACTTGGCCAAGCAGCATCAAGTGAGCGCTTCACCGCAAAGTGTTCGGTTGGCCTTAGCCCGGTTGGACATTGACTGGAAACGCCCCCGCCATCGTCTGGCGCTCCGCGCCGAAACCTGGCAACAAGCAAAAGGGGGCTAAAACAGGGACTTTTTGATAAGGAACGCACGGTTATCCTGATGTTGGACGAGATCATCATCTTAGAGACACCCCCACTCTACAGTTGTTATGCGCGGCGGGGCGAACAGAAAAGTATTCCGATTACCGGCGGTCACGCCCGACGCATTGTTCACGGCGTCATCAATATTCGGACTGGCGACATCGAATTGCTGATTACCAATACTTGGAACCGCTTCACACATCAGGATTTTCTGCACGTCATCCGTGGTCATTGGCGGGGTTGGCAGATTATCCTGTTTGAAGACCGTGGCTCGCCACATACGGCCGATGATAGTCAAGCCTATGCGGCCAGTGTCGGCATTCAGATTCGCTTTCTGCCGCGCGCCGCACCCGAACTCAATGCGATGGACCAACTTTGGCGGCGAACCAAAGGGCCTGTCTTAACTGATTGCCCTACCGTTTCAATAGATGCCTCGGCCCTGGCGCTGTGTCAATACATTATTGACTTGAGCCCGCGTGAACGCCTGCAAAAGGCCGGCGTTTTGTCTAAACACTTCTGGCTCGCTGACTAATCGGTTTGTCAAAGAACTTTTTGTGACCCACTTGACTTCAAACGGACCGCTCGCCGCCTGCGCGTCGGCGATCAACCCGATCCGGCGCGCAGGCTGGCAGCGTGTGTTCCTGCCAGGTCCATTCATCGTTCACGAAGAACGTGCAAACACCGGATTGGCATTCAGCGCGCAATATATTGGCGCTGCCATCGCGCCGGATGTGCGGCCACGCGCGCCACGCCACCCGATCGATCCAGCGGCCGTTGCGATAGTCGCCGACGCGAAAGTAGCCATCGCCGCTGATCAGGAAAGCGCTGAAGTGGTCAAGATCGTCGGCCTGCACGACCAGACCGGCAGCGCCCTGGGGCGGGTTGAAGGCGACGCGTGTCTGCAGGGTGAAGGCTGATGACCCGATCGGGTGCAGCGCCAGACCGGTCGAGTGGGCTGCGGGCTGCAGAACCAGCTGGCCGGCTTCCACGCGGCCCGATCGGATGGCCCAATCTTCGTCGACGCGAAGGGACGTGAGGGCGGCAGTCACTGCTTGACCCCGCCTGGAGATGAGCAGCGCGGCGACCATGGCCGCGCTGGTCATGATCACCAGCCCGGCCACAGCCAAGCGCCACGAAAGGCGGCTGATCTGATCAGGGACGTATCTTGACATGGTCTACTGCCTAGTGTATCCTACGCCGGATTGCGGAAGAGTGTACATGCGAAGACAACTTGGATTGACAGGGCTGGCGCTGTGCTTGATGGCAGGCGGACTCACTGCGTGCGCCGCGCAGACATCGCTTAGCGCCGGGCAATTGCTCGTCCCCGCGTCACCTTCCACTCTGCCGCCGGCTGCGACGGCCACACCCATTGCTTCGTTAATCGGGTACCTGCCCACCCGCACGCCCGTGCCTACTGTACTGCCAGCTAAGACGGCGACCGCGCAGCCAGCCGCAACCGAAGAGCCTGTCCAACCTGAACCGGCTGCCGTGTTGACGCCCGAGCCGAGCGTGCCGCCCGCGCCGGATGGCGTGCTGCGCTCAGCCGACGTGCCGATCCTCATGTACCATTATATCTCGGCGTCTCCGTCGGCACAGGATCGCATTCGCTACGGGTTGTCGGTGCCGCCCGAGATGTTCGAAGCGCAGCTCAAGTTGCTGCGCGACAATGGCTACACGACCGTCACGCTGCGTGATGTGTATGAATACCTGGCCGCCGGCACACCGCTGCCTGACAAGCCGATCGTCCTCACGTTTGATGATGGCTACGTCGATAACTATACCAACGCCTTTCCAATCTTGCAGAAATACGGCATGATCGGTACCTTCTTCGTGCTGACCGGCCCGGCCGACGACGGCGATCCCGCTTATCTCTCGTGGGACATGATTCAGGAGATGAGCAGCGCGGGCATGGATATTCAGCTGCACTCGCGCGATCACCTCGACATGCGGAATCGCTCGTATGACTGGCTGGTGTTTCAGATCATTGGCGGACGGCAATCGATCGAGGGGCATACCGACAAGCCGGTGATCTTCATGGCGTACCCGTCCGGCAAGGTTGATGCCAACGTGCAGCGCTTCTTGAGCAGCACGAATTTCTGGGCTGCCGTAACAACGGCGTCGGGCAGCCGCCATGTCTTGAAGGACGCCTTGAACTGGGATCGTGTGCGCGTCTCCGGCCAGCTGCGCCTGCAGGACTTTGCCAGGCTCATGGGGATCAACACCACTAGTCTGCGCGCAACACCTCGGCCAACTGCCGCACCGCTGGCCACTCCACAGCCTCAAAATCAGGCCGACAATGCGTCGCCGGCTTTGTCGCCAACCAGCGATCCTGCGCCAACCATGTCGCCCCCCGGCACTCCAATGCCGGCCTCGACACCGATTGCACCGCCGCTCATCCGCACTCGGACGCCCATCAGCTCGCCCCTGCTGACACCCACACCCGCGCAATCACCGTTGACAGCACCCTCACCGCGATAAGACTTTACAGAAAGTGTGGTTCTTTAGGGCTAGTCATGACGTGAGTGACGTAATCTTCCTTGCCAAGACATTGCGCACGTTTCAACATAAACCACCGACTGACGACTATGTAAATCTGCTATTCTACTGCGTAAAAACTGTGATGTGAATTACTCACTCGCCTTACGCACTCACAGCGTTCAAGCCGCAGTTGGACTGCGGCGCTGGCAGTGCAACTGCCATGCGAACTGCGTAAGGTGAGTAACTCATATTGTCCAGATTTCATAATGTTTTTAGCCTCTACTTCAGCAACAATGAGATCATTGAGATTAGATGGCCTTGGCGCAAAATTGCACAACCTTGAGAGTTTTTGAGAGACCCGAGGTGCTATACTCCTAAGAGTGATTTCGAGCCCGGCCCACTCGGAAGGTTGGGCTCTTTGCTTGTCGATAGTAAATTATGACCAAATCGTCTCGATTGCCGGGATTCTATAATAAGCCACTTGCCGACAGGCTTTCGGTTTTAGCAGACGAGGCTGGCTTAAGTCAAGAAGAGATTAGTGCTTTTTCTGGCACGGGTCTCGGCCTGGATGGCGCCGATCACATGATCGAGAATGTCGTCGGGCTGTACTCGCTCCCGCTGGGCATCGCTACCAATTTCAGAGTTAACCATAAAGAAGTGCTGGTGCCGATGGTATTGGAAGAGCCATCAGTAGTGGCAGGCGCATCTCTGGCCGCCCGGCTGGCGCGCGAGACGGGCGGCTTCATCGCCAGTTCCGATGAGCCGGTGATGATCGCCCAGATGCAGATTCTTGACCTCGCCAATCCTCATCAGGCCCGCCTGGCCTTGCTGGCCCAGAAACAGCGTATCCTGGAATTCGCCCAGACCACCGATCCGGTTATCATGAAACTGGGCGGCGGTCCACGCGACGTGGAAGTGCGGCTGATTGAGGACTCGCCGGTCGGCCCGATGTTGGTGCTGCACCTGCTGTATGATTGCCGCGACGCCATGGGCGCGAATACCGTCAACACCGCCGCCGAAGCGCTGAAGCCCATGGTGGAAGAGATCACCGGCGGGCGCGTGAATCTGCGCATTCTCAGCAACCTGGCGGATCATCGTCTGGCGCGATCGACCTGTGTCATCCCGGCGAGCGCACTGGCCTTCGGTCAGTTCGAAGGCGAGTTCGTGCGCGATCGCCTCGTCGAGGCGTATGCCTTGGCGGCCGCCGATCCCTATCGCGCGGCAACGCACAACAAAGGCATCATGAACGGCGTCGATGCGGTGGTGATCGCCACCGGCAACGACTGGCGCGCCATCGAAGCGGGCGCGCACGCTTACGCCGCGCGATCGGGCCAATACACTTCGCTGTCGCACTGGGGAACCGACCGAGTCGGCAACCTCGTCGGGACTTTGGAGATGCCGATGGCCGTGGGCACCGTGGGCGGCGCGACGAAGGTGCATCCTACGGCGCGCGCCGCGCTGAAGATCATGGGCACGCCGTCGGCGCGCGAGCTGGCGGAAATCATCGTTTCGGTGGGGCTGGCGCAAAACTTCGCGGCGATTCGCGCTCTGGCAACCGAAGGCATTCAACGGGGGCACATGAGCCTGCATGCGCGCCAGTTGGCGATGGCCGCGGGAGCGACAGGCGACGAGATCGAGCGCATCGCGTTACAGCTGGTGAAAGAAAAGCAAGTGCGCCTCGATCGCGCGCAAGCGTTGGTGGAAGAAATCAAATCGTATCTTCCTCAAGATCGATCGTACGAGTAAAAGATAGAAGTGCGTGGTTAGAAATTGGAGGGAACACGGCCGGGCAAGAATATCCAACCTCCAACTTCTAAAGTGCTTTCCGTTTTGATTTACGCCACTGAGCCGCATCCTTCGACAACGCGGCGGGCGCATTCTGAGCGGAACGTAGTGGAGTCGAAGAACGCCCGCCGCTCCGCTCAGGATGCTTGGCGTAAACCATTTAGGAAACTGATCTAGAAGGACGAACATGGCGTTAATGAAGTCAAATAAACCTGTGGGCATTGTCGGTTACGGCGCGTACGTGCCGCGTTATCGCTTGCCCGCAACCGAGGTTTCGCGCGTCTGGACGGATGGCGCAGAGGGCACGCCGATCAAAGAGAAGTCGGTGCCCGGCCTCGACGAAGACGTGGCGACGATGTCGATCGAAGCCGCGCGCAATGCCTTGCATCGCGCGCAGATCGATCCGCAGGACCTGGGCGCGATCTGGGTGGGCAGCGAGAGCCACCCGTATGCCGTGAAGCCTACTTCCACGATCGTGGCGGAGGCCATCGGAGCCGTGCCGTTTACGCAGGCCGCCGACTGGCAGTTCGCGTGCAAGGCCGGATCTGAAGCATTGCAGGCGGCGACGGGCTTTGTCGGTTCGGGCATGGCGAAGTATGCCATGGCGGTGGGTATGGATACCGCGCAGGGGCGGCCGGGCGATGCGCTGGAATACACGGCGGGCGCCGGCGGCGCGGCCTACATCGTGGGTGATGGCGAAGAAGCGTTGGCGATCATCGAAGGGTCGTTGTCGTTTGTGACGGACACGCCTGACTTCTGGCGGCGGCAGTACGCGCACTATCCCGAGCATGCCAGCCGTTTCACGGGCGAGCCGGCTTACTTCAAGCACGTGGTCTCGGCCGCCGAGCAGATCATGGAAGAACTCGGCGCGAAGCCTGAAGATTACACCTACGCGGTGTTTCATCAACCCAACGTGAAGTTTCCGCAGCGCGCCGCGCAGATGCTGGGCTTCAAGCCGGAGCAGGTCAAGGTTGGGTTGCTGGTGAACGAGATCGGAAACACGTACGCCGGATCGAGCCTCATCGGGCTGACGGCCATCCTCGACGTCGCCCGGCCCGGCGATCGGATTCTGGAAGTGTCGTTCGGATCGGGCGCGGGCAGCGACGCGTTCAGCCTGCGCGTGACCGACCGGATCGCCGAGCGGCAGAGCCGCGCCCCGCGGACGCGCGAATACATTGCGCGCCGCACGCAGATCGATTACGCGACGTATGTGCGGTATCGCAAGAAATTGACGATGGTGTAGATTATTTACGCGTGACGCATGACTTGTTTCGATAATGCGTAACGCGTCATGAGTAACTCACCATACACAGTTCGCGGGGCAGTTGCACTGCCAGCACCGCAGTCCAACTGCGGCTTGAACGCGGTGAGTGCGTAAGGTCAGTGAGTAAAAAGAAGATCATGCGAGACGTCAGCATTATTGGAATTGGACAGACGCCGGTGGGCGAGCACTGGGACTATGCGCTGCGCCACCTGGCCCTGGAGGCGATTCGCGACGCGGCGAATGACGCGCACATCGATCACGCTGACGCGCTGTTCGTGGGCAACATGGCGGGCGCGCAGATCGGCGGGCAGACCAACCTGGGCGCGCTCATCGCCGATTTTGTGGGCCTGCGAGGCATCGAGGCGGTGACGGTGGAAGCCTCGTCGGCGTCGGGCGGCGCGGCCTTGCGGCAAGCTTATCTCGGCGTGGCCAGCGGCGCGATCGACTTTGCGCTCGTCGTGGGCGTGGACAAGTTGACGGATGTCGTGGGCTCGGCGGCGATATCGGCGCAGCTCACCGCCACTGACGCCGATTATGAAGCCTCGCACGGCGTGACACCTGTTGTCGGCAGCCGCGATGATCATGCGCCGCTACATGCACGAATACGACGCCGTGCCGCAGGACTTCGCGGCGTTCAGCGTCAACGCGCACAACAACGCGATCCATAATCCCAACGCGATGTTCCACAACAAGGTCACGCCGGAAGCGTTCGTTAAAGCGCCCATGGTCGCGGATCCGATCGGGTTGTTTGATGCGGCCCCGGCAGCCGATGGCGCGGCGGCGCTGGTGCTCGCGCCAACCGATTGGGCGCGCTCGCACCGGTCGGATGGCTCAATCCGTATTGCGGCTTCCGCCGTGGCGACGGATGCGCTGGCCATTCACGATCGGCACGATCCCCTCTGGCTGCGCGCCGCGGAGATTGCGGTGCGCAAAGCGTATCAGCAGGCCAACGTCACGCCGCAGGACGTGGACCTGTTTGAGCTGCATGACTCGTGCACCATCCTGGCCGCGCTGTCCTTGGAAGCGGCCGGCTATGCGCAGCGGGGCATGGGTGTGACGTTTGCGGCGCGCGGCGGCATCGGGCGTGACGGCGCGATCCCGATCAGCACGCTGGGCGGCTTGAAGGGCCGCGGCGATGCGGGCGGCGCCACGGGCGTGTACCAGATCGTCGAAGTCGTGCAGCAGCTGCGCGGGTGCGCGGGCGCGAATCAAATCGCCAACGCGCGCGTTGGCATGGCGCAGAACCTGGGCGCGACGGGCGCGACGGCGGTGACGCATATTCTGGTGCGTGACGAGTGACAAGTAACGAGTAATGCGTAATGGCGGTTTTATTCGTTACTGGTTACTTGTTGGAAACACAACGAAATCAACCCCAACGGGTTTTTATCTAACGAACTTAAGGAGGATCATCATGGATATTCCACGACACTGGCGACTGAGGAGTCAGCGCTATGCTTTGATTGGCGAGGTGTGCCCCAGCTGCGATGCGAAGTTGTTCCCGCCGCGCGATGTGTGCCCGGAGTGCGGCGCGCCGGCCAAGACGCCGTTCGCATTTTCGGGCCGCGGCGAGGTCTTCTCGTACAGCACGGTGTTTCAGGCTCCGGCGAGCCACGAAGAGCAGGCTCCGTACACCGTGGCCCTGGTGAAGTTGGAAGAAGGGCCGCTGGTCACGGCGCAGCTCACCGATGTCGATCGCAGGGAAGTGAAGATTGGCATGCCGGTGGAGATGGCGACGCGCGTGCTGCAGAGCAACGGCGAGCGCGGCGCAATTGTGTACGGCTATAAATTCCGGCCCATTGGCCTGGTGTAGACTCTGCCTTAAAATTTGATACTTGACCTCAAAGAGCATGCGCCGATCTTGCTCATCAGCCTGCGGCGCATGCTCGACGATTTCTATCCCCGGCGGAACTCAGTTTCCGTCCAGTGCTCCAGATACACGACCTCGGTCTTGCCCTTGAGCGGCTCGATGCCGTAGCGGTTCTTGGCGTCCTAAGCCGAAATCAGGTAGCCGATCAGACACTTCGCGCAGCCGCCATACGTCATCGAGATCGTAGGTCGGTTCGATCACCTCCGGCTCAAGGCCGACCAGGCGCGTCCGATACTTCAAGTGCCTCGCATGCGGCTCTGCCGTCACCTTGAATGCCCACCCGCCCAAAACTTGCATCATCAGTCCTGCTCGCATGAACAGCGAGTCGGCTTTGGACTGATATAAGACGCGCGCGACGACCTTCTGGTATTCATCGCACAACGCCTTGTGCCGGTCGTCATTCGACGTGAGCAGGATGGAGACGGGCGACACATCCGTGCTCGGTGGAATGCCAAACAGCACGTCGCGGTGCGTCTCGGCAAAGACCTGGCTCAGCGACACTCCGATCGGGTACTTGGGCTGCTCGTCGCCCAGATCGTCAGGGAGTTCATCGACGGCTTCCAGGATTTCCTTGGCCGTAAAGGCGTCGCGCCACTCGCGCGCTTCCTTGCGGCGGGCGGCCCAGCCTGACTCGTTGTATATATTCTCAGCGTCTTTCGGGTCGATTAAAGCCATATGCCTCATTTGGACTGCAGCCAGTCTTTCCAGTCCAGTCTATGAGACTATTCTGTCAGTGTCAACAAGCGGCGAACTTTGTGGTGGCTCTGGCACTTGACATCGGGTGTATACTTAGAATAGACAAAGGGAATTTCGTGGCTTGATGCTAAGCCGCGAGCTGACAACCTGTGCCACACATGACACTCGACGCTCGGCCACGGCAGGCCGGGCGTTTTGGTTTTGAGGCAGATGCAGCCTGGCTTTAATAAGCCGGGAGTAATATTACCTGGGAATCGAGCGGGGCGAGCACTGGTGAGCGACTATCACAAGCCGCTCAGTCTTTTGGGTTTCGCTCCCCTGGTGATGTCGAGCTGGGATCTCATCACTCAAGGAGTCCGACATGTACGCACTGCTTCATCGCATCCTGCCGATAATCACTATCGGCAGCCTGTTCATTGGCTGTGTCCCATCATCGACCTCTGAGCCAATGACCATAGCGACCAATACCCCGTCAACGACTGTTGTATCCACTGCTACACCGACGCTGATGCCTACGCCGCTAAGTCTGCCTACGCCGCGAATCACTGCGCCGCAGGTTGATCAAAACGATCGGGCAGAACTGGTAGATGGCAATCGCGCGTTCGCCTTGGATCTGTATCACGTCTTGCGTAAAGGGAGCGGCAATCTTTTCTACTCGCCTTACAGTATCTCACTGGCTCTGGCAATGGCTTATGCGGGTGCGCGCGGCAAAACGCAGCAGCAGATGGCAGGTGCTTTGCAGTTCACCCTTTCGCCCGATCGCCTACACCCCGCCTTCCATGCGCTCGATCTCGAAATCGCCCGCCGTGGTGAAAGCACTGACAAAGGTTTCCATTTGAACATCGCCAATGCGATGTGGGTGCAGCAAGGTTACGCGTTACGCGACGAGTATCTCGGCCTGCTGGCGGAAAACTATGGTGCCGCACCCCACTTAGTTGATTTCGAGCAGGCTTGGGAAGCGGCGCGCATAACGATCAACGAGTGGGTCATCGAGAAAACGCAGGGCAAGATCAAAGACTTGATTCCGAAAGGTGCGATTAATGACCTGACCCGGCTCGTCCTCACCAACGCGATCTACTTCAAGGCCGCATGGCAGGATCAGTTCGATGAAAGCGGCACGCGGAAGGAACCATTTCACCTGCTTGGCGGTGGACAAATCAGCGTACCGATGATGCATCAATTGGAGCCCTTCGTCGGTTACACCGAAGGCGCTGAATATCAAGCCGTCAGGCTGCGATACAATGGCGCGCCCCTCGCCATGATCGTTCTATTGCCGCGCGCGGGTCAATTCAGTGCGTTTGAAGATTCGTTGAGTACGCAAAGACTGAAAGCGATTCTTGGCGCTATGCAGCCCCAGGATGTCAGACTGACGCTGCCCAAGTTCAAGGTCGAGTCAGAATTTTCCCTGAGGGATGCGCTGGAACAACTCGGAATGACCGATGCTTTTGGCGGCGCGGCTGATTTCTCTGGACTGACCGGTCGTCCGGAGTTATGCATCACTTTCGTGCTCCACAAAGCGTATATCACTGTCGATGAAGCCGGCACCGAAGCAGCTGCCGCTACCGCCGTTGGCTTCGGCGGCGGGGGCTTACCCACGCCGTCTCCCTTCATTGAGTTTACGGCCGATCGCCCGTTTGTGTTTTTGATTCATGATGAAGCTACGGGCGCGATTTTGTTTGTTGGGCGTGTGCTTGATCCGCGACCTTGATCGCATTCGTTCGGTCTAGGTGGAAACCTACCATGAAATACAACATGACCTTCTACTGAGCGCTGCTGTCCCTTTCGCATCCGCTGTCGATTGGCGCGATTGCGCTGCTCCTGTTTAGAAACGCCGCGTTCATTGCAGGGCGAGGCAGCGGTAAAGGACAATATGACAAATGAACTGGCTTGACACCAGGTGTACAATGAAGATAGGCAAGGGAGGTTTCGGGGCTTGAAGCCAGGCCGCGAACCGAAGGTCTGTGCCACAGATGACACTCGACGCTCGGCCACGGCAAGCCGGGCGTTTTTGTTTTGTGGAAGTAGACTTCGCTCAAGGTACCTACGGAAGAAACAATCATGTGCCACATCTTCAAACTCAAAACCTGGATCGTCTTTGTTGCTGCACTGCTGACGGCATGCGGTCAGGGCCCAACGCCTTTGCCGACAGAGACACCTATTCTGCCGACTGCCACCACCGCCGCGCCGATTGGCAGTCAAGCATCCCTCACAACCACCGATCTTCTCGCGCGAGCAGAAGCAGCGGAGAAACAGATGCACTCGGCCAGATTGCGTCTTTTACAAAAGACAGAACTCCAAGTGGGTCGTTCAGCACTACATGTGATGGTGTCGCAGAGCCACCGGATAAGGCGTTTCTCTCGTGTGAGACCGCTGGCACTCGTCTTGAGACAGTAATGCTAAGCGAGAAGGATGGTTTCACACGGCGCATCGGTACGGAGTTATGGCAGAAATTGCCAGAGGAGACCCAGACCAGCCCGCTTGAGAACACAAGCTTTGACATGTTCGGCCGCGACGCGCAGATAATGGGCGAGGAGACGATTGACGGCGTTGCCAGTTACTTGGTCCAATCCAGCCTGGATTTGGGCACGCTGTTCAGCTCTCAGTCGCAAATGCTGAAACTACTGAACTTTCAGCAATCCTCAGGTAGTATCCAAGCCTGGATCGGCAAGAGCGACTTCCTGACACGCCGCTTTGAGTTCGCATGACCCTGAAAGGCACGGGGTTCGAGGTCAAGAGCACGACGACCACGGACCAGAGCGACTTTGACAAACCCGTAACGATCCCGAATCCGGAGCCCTATGCTTCGCAGCTCACCATGACTACCTCAGACCCGGTCTTTCAGGTCACCTTCTCGCCCAATGGTCAGACCCTGGCTGCCTGTGACGATGACGCAACCATCTACCTGTGGCCCACCTTCGACCCGGAGATAGGGGGCCGCTTCATCGACCACCCAGAAGGATTGGCGCCCTCTGACGGCACGTTCCGCATGCTGAGCGCTGATTTCTACTCGCTAGCCTTTTCTCCTGACAGCCAGGTCCTTGCTGCCGGTACCCTAGGCGAGGTGCTGCTATATGCGCTTGCCGACACGTCAGCGAAACCCGCATCGCTCGCGGTGGAGAAGGGCATTCATGTGCAGGCGGTTGCCTATTCGCCTGACGGCAAGTACCTGGCGGCTGGTGGGGACAACAATATCATCTATGTCTGGAGCATGATAGACCCGAAATCTGCCCCGGTCATCCTGAAGGGGCATTCAGGGCCGATTCGCGATCTGGTCTTCTTGCCCTTCAGCGCAACCCTCGCCTCCGCGAGCGAGGACAAGACCATCCTGCTATGGGACTTGCAGAGGACTTCAAGGCGGAACCGCAGTTGCTCAGTGGCCATAAGATGCCCGTATACGACTTTGACCCTTTCTGCTGATGGAAAAACCCTGCTGTCGGTCGGTTTCAAAGACCCTGTCTATGCCTGGTCAATGGAGACACCCAGCATGCGACCCACTCTACTGATCCCGGCGGAGGACTCCGCGATCGGCAAGGCTCCGACGCTGGCCATTGCGCTGTCACCTGATGGCAAGCTTCTGGCCACGTCCGAGGTATTCGGTGAGGTACGCCTGTGGGCCGCACCCAAGTTCAGCCAGCCATACGCGACGTTTGCAACGGGCAATCAATACGACATCATGAGCCTCGCCTTTTCGCCCGATGGGCGATATTTGGCGGCGGGACAGGGCAGTAATATGGTTCACATATGGGACCTCAAGCCCGGGATGCCGAGACAGACCAAGAGACCGGCCACTGCTGTAGGCGCAAACGGTTTGACCGTGGAAGAGATCCTGGCCCGCAACATGCAGGCCATAGCCAGCGCTTCAGTCAATGCAGATCACGATGACGATCGATACAACGGAGCCCCGACAGTCCGGCAACGCCATGCCCACAGCGTGGCGGGCAATGACAGTCACAGCCAGCCTCTCGCTCCCAAAGGGAGCGCAGAGCGGGTTGGCAGCGTCAGGTGTGACGCACCAGCGCGTGGTGCTAGCAGACGGCCAAATCGTGACACAAACCTATGCGATGAATCCGTGGAAAAACCAGCTTCCCACAGACGCCCGTCTCGCCGCAGCACGACCATCTGACCTTGGGCCAAGTCGGGCGATTTGCGCGAATGCCAGAGTTTATGGGGACAACATCCCTGGACGGGCACGAAACTTACGCTCTTAAGTTTGCCGTAAGTCCCCGGGAGTTCTTCAAAGTGGAACCCATGTTGTCCGAGAGGTTCGGTGGGCAGAGGGTGCAGGTGATGGGGCAAGCCTGGATCGGGCAACACGACTTCCTTACCCGGCGTGTTATCTACACCATAGTGCTCAAGACACCGTGGGTCGACATCAAGGCCGAGTATAGCATCGACCTGGGAGCGTTCAATGCACCCGCCGATAATGCCGAGCCGTGATGATGTGGGCGCATGTCGAGGCAGGAGGCAGGCGCTCAGAAGAGGAACGACGCCTATTCCTCCGTCGGGTGCTTGCGCTGCTTATCAATCCCTGGCGGAAGAGTCGGTGGATTGCGCGAGATCGCTCATCACTGGTTTGATGTGCGTGCAGCATGTTTATACGGATCGTATGTCCTTAGCATTCTTCGATAGTCTTAACTGGCGGATGAAACAATTGTCGGCTGGCTGATTATTTCCTCGATGCTATTCCCTCGTCGCAGCCAATGTCGATTGCGCCCGTCACAACCGCAGGAAAAAGTTGCTTGAGCAGGAATGAGGCGATGACGATCCGAATTGGCGCGTCTGGTTGGGTCTATTCTCACTGGCGCGGCGTCTTCTACCCCAACGAACTGCGCCGGTTTCTACGCGTGCGTGGTATTCGGCGCACGTAACGCACAGTAAATCGCCGGCCAGTGGCGTGCCTATACGCCCGGGCCTCACCACCCGGCACTTGTCGCTTCAGGAATCGCAATACCGCCGCCAGCGCGTAGATCATCTTGAGCAGCGCCCATTTCTTGATCGGAGATACCTGCGCCTCATCGTCGCCCCCGGCTGCGCCGCGAATGCCGCCCCCACGAGCGCGCCACACTGCGCGGGACTCTCGTGATTTCCACAATCTCGTCATCCGGCTCGTCCAGTGGCACAGTGCTGTTCCAGTGAAAGTGGTTCTCCAGCTTGGCCCACAACGCGCCCTCGATGCGCAGGGCACGCTGGACGCGAGCGCGGCGCGCCGCTGGTGATCGGTTCGCACTACAGCGGGGTGCGCCTTACCGCCGCCAGCGTCTCGGCGTGGGTGAAGGCGTGCAGCTTCGACCCCAAGAAGGGCACGCTGACCACGGAGAGCAAGTCGTGGGCCGTGGACCCCAAGACCGGCGTGAAGAAAGCGCTCACCAGCAACGGCGAGTGGTTCGACATGTTCGAGTTCGGCGGCAAGAACGGCATCGCCACGCAGTCTGGCGACGAGGATGACACCTTCGCGACGGACGGCTACCACCTCGTCGTGGCCGTTGCCCCGGCAGTCTAACCGCCGCATAGGTAGCCATGAAGTGAATTGTGACACCCTCCGGCGGAGATTGAAGGTTAGATAGCCCCATCTGGCAGTGCGTCTGTAGCCTCGTGCGCGCGCGACGGGGGATGTGGGAGGGGGGTCAGGTACACATTACTTGATCCTTCTTACGACTGCCTAACGTTAGTGATTAACTGGACTTTGGCAAAATAATCGGACTTGATTTGGCACAGGACTTCTCGTAAAGTGTGGGTTGCCGCCACAACACTTTGGAGAGAGTCCCATGCCACTTTGGATTGTCGCGCATTCAGATGCTTTATGCAACTTCCTGCTACCGCTGCTGGTCGAATTGAACAGTGCACAACAACGCCATGCGCTGAATGTCGTGGCAGCGTTGTTAGTCTGCACCCGGCTGAAGCACCGCACGCTGGCCGCTCTGACGCGGGTGCTGCGCGTGCCCCACGCCGATCACTTTGCCTGCGCCGATTTCTTTCGCGACAGTGCATGGTCGGCCGAGCGCGTGCAACAGGCCGTGAGGCTCTTTCTTCTTCAGACGGTTGCGCAGATTCAACGCGGCACCGGCTGGCGCCTGCTGTTTCTGAGCCTCGACGATGCCTTAGCCCCCAAGGATGTGGCGACCACGGCCCTGGAGGCGGTGACCTTTCACCACGATCATGTCGAGCCCCGTCGCCAAAAGAAACACTACACCAACGCGTCGCGCTATGTGACCCTCCATTTGCAACTCGGGTCCATCCAGTTCACCCTGGCCTGGCGGTTGTATCTCAGCCGCAAACAAGTGCGCCGCCTCAATCGCGCCCGCCGGAAAACCAACCAACCGCACTTGACCTATCACAGTTTGGTCGAGTTAGCCGAGGCGATGCTGGACGAGATTGCGCCGCACGTGCCGACGGCTTGTCGCGTCTATGTGCTGTTCGACAGTTGGTACGACGGGCGGCATCTCGAACGCTTCATCCAGTCACACGGCTGGCACTGGATCTGTGCCACCAAATCCAACCGGGTTGTCAACGACCGTCCCCTGTGTCAATGGTGGACCCATCTTGGCCATCAGCGCATCACGTCGATCGTCGTGCGTTCGGCCACGCGCTCCCGCACCTACACCACCCGCTTCGTGGTGGGTCGGTTGCGCCGTTACCCCGAACCCGTGGTAGCGATTATTTCCAAACGGGCCCGGCGGGATCGTCATCCCGCTTACTTCTTGTGTTCGGACACGGCCCTGAGTGTCCGCACCATCTTGAAGTACTACGGCTACCGTTGGCAAGCGGAGGTCGACAACTGGTATCTCAAGGAACGCTTCGGGCTGGCCGATTATCGCGTGCAATCTTACGAAGCGATTCTACGCTGGCACGCTCTCGTGTTCGCGGCCTATGCCTTCGTGCAATATCGGCGCGTGGTGCCCTTGCTGAGCAACCCCAAGGCCACGCTCACCGACTTGCCCGAGGTGCTTGCGGCGCATCAACACGGGCATCTGCGCCAGACCGTGTGCTACATTGCTGCGCTGGCACGCCGCGGGCAGTCCGATGCGAAGATCTTGGCCGACCTGATGCCAACGTAATCGCCTTCATTCAGCTCAGCCACGTCCAGCCGTTCGTCATTGACCTTCCAGGTGAAGTTTCTCGCGGCACGTCTACTGCCGGGTCAAGGCCGATTCACGTGGAATGATTTTTGCCAAAGTCCAGTGATTAATTCCGCCTTACAAGAGGGAGATGGATTGGAAACACGCCTGCCACTGAAGATCCCAAGTCTGATTTCATCGATAATGATGCTCGCCGGTTGAATAGAGTCTTGAGAGGTAGTCTGATTCTGATTGTGCCAGTCGGCACGTTCCGCGCGGGTAGTTCCCGCCATTGATGCACCTAGCCGGTTCCCGTCAGCGGGAGTGTAAAGGTAGTCGTATCAGCATTGTTGACAAACGCGATGCTGAAAGTGTCACTGAGCGGATGGGCCGTCACAACATGATACAACAACGACAACGTCGGAGACAGCGGGAAGGTCGGAGAAAAAGTGATCGTCTGTTCAAGTCGACTATCCGATCCGTGCAGCGATACGGCTGAACTGCCAGTGTGAGCCGTCGAGGTGATGTCGGGGAATGCCAGACCAGAGGTCACCCAGCTGCTTAGATTGCCTGTCTCGAAGCCTCCGTTGGCCATGACGTCGTCGAGCGGTGGCAGATAGAAGATTGAAGGAATCGTTGTGGTCGAGACAACGACATCCCGCGCAGCGGGATACACGGCCCAACCGTCCGCTGTGGCTGAAGCGCAGCGGAAGCAAGCAGCGGGGCACATGGCATGGAGGCGGGATTGTGAGTGTTTCGAGTTTCGAAACGTCACCTGATAATTATTCTGACATTGTCGAATTATATAGCATCCATGCGTTTTTTCCCTGGCTCAGCGTCCTTGCTCACTCAACGACTGTCGGCCCTGATTGATCGCACGCGGAGCCGGCGAGTTTCTCGTCTGCAAATGCTTTAGCCACACTGCAGGCAGTTGATCAAGTGAGGGCTGTTCGTAGTGTGTATCGGCTGCACTCGACACTTGAGCCGCTGGGATTTCTGGACAACCTTCCGCAACGAACTTGTAGTTATCAAACCTAACGTCGAAGCCTGCGCCATCTGAGGTGGCGGTCAGGCCGACTCGTCGTGCGGTCATTGGATCAAAAAGGCCAAAGATACCGTCGTACACCATTTGACCATTGATGTAGAACTCATAACCGAAACTAACGATCTGCTGCTGCCAGGCAATGCGCAGGCGATTGGTGCTGTGTGCAGGCTGAATCGCATCGGAATTTCCATAAGCCTGCAGTGACCACTGCCCACCTAAGCGCCGAAAGACGGCCCATTGCCGTGTGGCAGGGTAAATCTCGAAGGTGTACAAATCACTCCAGTCGTCGTTGAGTGGAAGACGAGGCCAAACGAGCCATTGACAGTGGATGCCTGGCGAGCATCGACTTCGACGATGAAGCGCCCTGTTTTGTCGCCACGGCTCACAGCGCCAAAGGCCGATTGCTTGGCGTAGAAGCGATATTCGCCGCCGGTGTAGCCATAGGACCAATACGTTGTCTCTGCAATCGGCCAGCCACTGGCCGGATTGCTGAAGTTGTCGAGGAACGGCCCGGCGCAATAGTTGCGATAGATCATCGGCAGGAAACAGGCAATTGGCTCGACTTGCGTAGCAACCGACCGACTCTTGAAGAGACCGTACCCTACCGCCTCGGCCGAAAATTGATTCTGGATGTTAATGTTGCCGCGCGCGACCTTGGCCGCCAAACTAACGGTCACCGTATCGCTGGGAACGAGATCTCCCGTCCATGTCACCCAACCGGCCTGATACTGCGGAGTCCCCTGAGAGGCCGTTAGCGAAGCGGACATAAGCTCACCGCAGTGGGCAGCACATCGGTGAGGATAACATTTAGTGTTGTGATAGGCGTGACGTTGGTAATTTGCAAGGTGTAAGTGAGCACATCGCCGTAGCGTGCTTGACTGGAAGAAACGGTCTTGGCACTGCGCAACAAACAGGGCGTGCTCACCTCGTCCATGCCCGCGTCGGGGGCAAGTCCTTGCGGGCGCAGCTCGCCATCGAAGTCGATCGCTGGCGCGCCATTGAGTGTGCCTGCGTCAATGGCTGGCGAACACACGACAAGGTGGTAGGTTTCATCAAACCACGGATCCGATGAGAAGTTACCTGACTGCCCTTTGAAGTCGCCATCTTCGATGTCAGAATATTGAACTTGTCCGGTGGTCCAACTCGAATTCGTTGCATACAGATCGTCGGCTTTAGGGTTCCATATAATCGTATTGACTACAGTTGGCACCACAACTCCACCGCCGGAAGCCCAGTAAACTCCATAAGATGTATTGTCTGCTATCGTAGTGTTTACCAGGCGAACACTGCCACCGCCGCCCTCGTCGGGGCTAACGTCTCCTAAATAGATACCACCACCTTTGTTGTCGGCAATCAGGGTGTTCGTTATCGTCGTCGCTGTACTACCAATGTTGGGTCCTTGCTGCCACGAGAATCCATGCCCCGTGTTATGGATCAGGGTGCTTGATTCGAGATGCAAGCTTGCTATACCTTGAGATGCGCCCCATGCTGCAATACCATCGCCCTGATTATCAGAAAAGTCGGAGCTCACAACATCCGCCAATGCAGTAGTTCCATTCGCACTTCCTGCCGAACTTTCGAGTGTAAGCCCATTTCGGCCATTCCCGTGAGCCGTGCAATGGACCAATACTGGCGCGACGTTGCTTGCCGAGTAACCGCCGTAGGCGCGAAAGTAGAAGCCATCCAGGAAATTGCTCAGAGTTTCTGTATTTGAAATCAGTGGAGCAACCGTATCGCCATAGTTATCAGCGGAGACTGGGTCGATACGGATGCCAATCGAATTCGCAGTGGCGCGCACGTTTAATATCGTCGGTGAACTGACATGGTTTTTTGTGCTATATAGTTGTATACCGGGATCACCGCCGCGGACCGTTACGCCGCTGATCACTGTATCACTGTAGAAATCCGTCGAGGCGGGGCCAATAGAGATAACCCCTTGACTGCTTTGTCCTTGAATGATCGCTACATCACGCCCTGCCCCCATCAACTTCACACCCGGCGGCCATCTGATGGGGAACACTTCGCCCGTCGTTGTGTTGTACGTCCCGGCCAGGGCATTGATGGTGTCACCGGCGACTGCCGACTGCAGGGCACGCTTGAGGCTGCGCCATGGCGCAGCCGAACTACCCGTGCCGGTGGTATCGTTGCCGTTGACTGGATCGACATACCACGTTTGATCAGTTGGCCCAGAAGCCGCCGGTTGCGCCATGGACAACATTACCAACGCTGCCACGATCAATAGTAACCATACTCCAATTCGCCGCAACATGGAAAGCCTCCTTGCTTCGCTTCAAACCACGCAACTCTATCTGCTTTATTCTCCTAGACAAACGCGGCATTCGCTGCGGATCGGCCGCGCTGTTGTTCAATGGCTCGTTTCAGGTAGTCAAGTCTCTCACGGCTGTCATTTGACCAAAGCGTCAGGTTTTCACCTGCCTTGAGCGTGGCTCTCAATTGGTACGTCGCCGGCCGGCTGGATTCATGCTCGCGCTCTTCCACGGTGAGTTGTTGAAGGTCAACACAGGCTACCGAACGATTACCCGGATAGGTGGGCAGCGGACCCGTATGTACACGGATCTGTTCGCTTGAAATGTCGATCACCGTGCGATTGAGCGCAGTAACAAGAGACATATAGACCCCCGATAGCCCCATGAGCAGCGCTACGAATAGCGCGATTTGGCCTTCCGAAGTGCTCCTTCCCGTAGATATCAATAGCATAGTCCCTAGCCCTAAGCCAAAGATGGCGATGAGCAGACAGCCAAGCATTATCATCCAGGAGAACGAACGATAGGTGACTTTGAATCTGTCGAATTCCCGCTGAACTTCCAGGCCGGCTGGGATGACTTCCGCGATGATCGTGGAACTGGAATCCTGCAGGCGCAAGTGTTGAGTAATGGCCGCCTCCAGATAGCGAATGGTGTATTCATCCGACCCATATACCAGTCTGAACTTTCGGCCATCTTTGAGAACGGCGTGTAGTTCATAGAAACTTGCTTTGGGTGCAAAGTCGCTGCCGTAGCCTGCAACTGGCAGGAAAAGAGGAAGTCCTGCCTTGGATGTCTTTTCCACGCGAACTTCTTTCAGTTCGCCACATTGCACAGAGCAATTGCCAGGATAGGGCAAGGGGCCATGATGAATAGAGATCTGGTTAGAGGCGATATCGATCTTCGTGCGGTTTAACAGAGCTACTGTGATGAGGTACAGCCCCGAGAGGCCGGCTATCAGCAATCCCGCCCACGTGATTGTGAGGATCGCCGCCACACCAGAGCGGGGTGAGAAGGTCAAGTCTAACCAGCTAAACAGAATCCCAAAGAACATGAATAGAATGGTACCTGGCGTGTAAATGAGCAGCCTCTTCCAGGAAAACCAGCGATAAGTGGCCCGCAGTTGCCCAAAATCCTCCTGCAGACGCAATCTGGCACGTGAGGCTGCTTCGCGTTGCCGATCTCGTTCGTCGCGAAGTCTGAACTCCTTGTCTAGTAACGCTTTAAGCTCGGAAAAGCCCTCCTGGGACTGTTTGCTCGATGATTGATCGGCCTGTTTCTTGTTTGACTGGGGAGTGAGCGGGTTTTCCATGTTGTCCTCCCGATCTACTTTGGAGTAAGAAAACGCCCGGCCTGCCGTGGCCGAGCGTCGAGTGTCATGATGGCACAGACTGTCGGCTCGCGGCTTGGCATCAAACCACGAACACCTCCCTGGCCTACCTAACGTGAGTTCGCCAATAGGATCGAACTCACGTTAATTGCGGATCGGGGACTGGCACGGCGGAAAGCAGCGGCTGCTCTCCGACCTCGCCTTGGGACGGGGTCGGAGAAACGGATCGAATCATTGACCCAACTTGCTGAGCGCCTGATTCAGCAGGTCTTCAGCTTTTGTGAGCACCGGGCCGGTCGTAGCAAAATCTAGCCAACCTATCTTGCCGCCACCCTTATTGCAGACGTCGGCTGCCGGCATGAGTTTGGGAACAGCCAGGTCGATTGCCTGGCGATACAAAGAGTGCGCCGCTTGCACATTGGGCGGCTGGGCACTCACGTCGTACGTTGGCGCATTGGCCAGCGCATTGTATTCGTGGAGCAAGATACTACAATCTCCACCACCGCTCTGGAACATTCTGCTGAGCGTGGTAACGGCAGCGTGCACCCGCGTGACCGCATCTGGCAACGGCGATTCGGTCGATATCGTAGCAGCACGTTTGACCGCATCATGGGCTTGTCCAAACATCTCCACAGCCTTCGACACCGCCTGCCGCACAAGTCGACCGTCCATGCCCCCGATTGGGCCACCTCCCTGCCCACACGCCAGAATCGTGCTGGCTCGCGCATCGATGAGAGCAATGCCCTGCCGGTACGCCGCGTAGGCTTGCTGCATCTCGTTGGACTGGGCGCTGACGTCGTACGCAGGCGCATTATGAATACTCTGGTATTGTGCAATCAGCGGCGCGCACAGATCAGTACCACCTCCGCTGCTCATTTGATCGAGAAGGCCAACGATGTTCTGCCCCGTCGTAAAAGCCTGGTCGATTGATTTCGCCAGAGTCGAAGGTGCGGATGAAACCCCGCCACTGGGAATTGCAGAACTCTTTGACACTGTCGGCTTGGGCGTAACCACCTTTGTCGGCGCCGGTTTAGGGGTATTAGTTGGCGCTGGTGTAGCCGTTGGAATGGGTGTGTCGGTCGGTGGCAAGGGCGTGGCTGTTGGCTTGGGCGTTTGCGTTGGCGTCGCTGTCGGCGGCAAGGGCGTTGCAGTCGGTGGTAAGGGCATCGCAGCTAGTGAAACCGGCGTCGATATCGTTGATAGAGACGTGGAAGTCGGCGGAATGGGTGTGTCTGTCGGCAGCGGCGTTGTGCCTTGGCCGCATGCCGTCAGCAGCACAGCAACAATGACGATCCAGATTTCGGGTTTGAAGATGCGGCACATGGTTGTTTCCTCCGTAGGTACCTTGAGCGAAAACCATTGAGTTGTTGCCACTGACTTCGGAGCGAGACAGCAAACCGACTGGCCCCGGTCAAGGGTTGGATGGCTGTCCGTGCCTGTGCCACCTTCTCGCCCTGTGGTACCGTCTTACCATCACGGTTGCTCCACTGGCACAAGCACGTGATCGTATATCAGGCCATATCACGCTTTGCCCTATGGCGCCGACTCCAAATGATGAGCAAGAATGCGACGAATAGCCCCAACAGTCCCCCGACACATGGCCGTATAACGTAATCCTGAAATGGTTCTTTGTAGCCGCCCCCCATTTCCCAGCGCCACACACGGCCATTCTTGTCTAGGGCATAGATATTGCTAGAAACGAATTCTGGAAAAGCCTCAGCTGTGGCACAGCTGACAACATCGCGCGGCGTATTGTTGAATGGGTTAAATTCAGGCGGACCATAGGTGCAAGGGGGAAAGTCCGAGCCGTTCGGATTGTTTGTTACGCTGACACTTTCCAGCCAGCCATCATAGAAGTGATAAACATACGTGTCGCCAGTCGTCGTGCGACCGACCAAATCATAGCCCCATCCTCGCTTGAAGGTCAACAATTCGACGGTGCCAGCTGGTGGTGCAAGAAAGTTTTCCCACTTCACGAAGAATCTGCTGGACGGGAACAAGAGACAGCCGAACACCATGCCTAGAAAACCTACACCAACGATGAAGAGGAGCGCCAAATTCCCTTTGCCGACGGCTTTGTTGTCTTCTGTCGTCATTGGTTGACCTCCTTTCAAGAGACTCTTGAGCAAAACGGAACACACTTGTAGCGACCGCAGACTTGGCGGAACAATAGCGAGGGTCGTTAGTTCATAGATTTATCCTTTCTCCGCCACACAAGCAGAATGGCACGACGGCAAAAATTGTAGACTGATTCACAAGCATCGAGAGAACCTCACCTCAAAACGAATACGCTCGGCTCGCCGTGGCCGAGCGTCGAGTGTCACACTTGTGCGGCACAGGGTATCGGCTCGCGGCTTGTCATCAAACCACGAACACCTCCCTAGCCTATTTTCAGAGCAGTATCTTGGCAAGGGCCCACGCGTACCTGCTGCGCGGCACTGCCTCGCGCACAGTAATACAGCCTTGCTTCTGCCCCGTCGTCTCTCTGCCAGCGATAGTGCCTACTATTTTCGTATCATAAGGTAGATAAATCGAAAATGATTGGTTGACTGATTGACTACTGCAACATTTGTTCCGCTTGTGTCAGCAAATTGAGGGCCTCCTCTAAAAGTTTTATCTCCACCAACACGTCCAGCTTTCCAACAACGCCGCCGCCTGAAGAGCAGATATCATTGAACACGGCGGCTTTACTGCCAGCCGTAGCAATGGCCTGGCGATACAGCCCGTAGGCGCCTTGCACGGTGGACGATTGGCCGGTCATATCGAAAGTTGGCGCGTTCACAATGCCGTTGAATTGCTTGAAAAAGTCCGCGCAACTTTCGCCGCCTTGGAATAAGGCTCCCTTAAACGAATTAACGTGATCGATCGTCTGCCGAATGACCGTTAATAACGGCGGCGTCTTGGGCACGGGTGTAACCGTCGGGCCTTTCGTCCTCGTCGGCCGAGGAATCGGCGTGCGCGTCGGTGTATTCGTGGGTAGCGGCGTCGATGTCGCCGTCGGCGTATTGGTGGGCGTATTCGTAGGGGGCACCTGCGTCGCCGTCGGCGGGAGCGGTGTCGGCGTGGCTGTCGGGGCTTCAGTCGGCGGGAGAGGTGTCGCCGTGGCTGTCGGGACTTCAGCCGTCTGAGTGGCAAATGAGTTAGCCGCTCCTTGAGTCGCCGTCGCATCGAGTTCAGCCTGTGATGGCCCACAGGTTGCTAACACGATCATGCAAATCAAGCAAATGATCCAGTGGCATGCTCTTTTGGTATTCATCTTCAGTGCTCCTTTCCTTTAACATTGCGGCTTGTCAACGATGGCAAGCATCGGTAGAAACAAAACGCTCAGCCTGCCGTGGCCGAGCGTCGAGTGTCACATGTGGCGCAGGTGATCGGTTCGCGGCTTAGCATCAAACCACAAACATCTCCCTGGCCCATCTATATGATGCGCCTGTTTTTTTCGCATGTCAATTGATTTGACAATACTCTTACCGAACTGAGATAAACCCGGCGAAGTGCTGATGTTGCCTCTGGTCTGTGTCATGAAGAAAATGCCGCGTTTTGAAACGTGCGGAGCACGCGGGCGCACGGAAGCGGTGGAAGTTCCGGGCGATTCTCCGGTTGGCGCGCTGTATAGTAGCGATCGTGGCCGCAAGGTGGGTGAGATCGTCTCCCAGATGGAAGCCAGCGACCTGCCGGAGCTGGGCACTACGTCAGCCGCTCGTCCTTTGAGTGTGCGCTGCGCGCGCTGATCAAGCATGGCTCGCTGATCGAGGCCATCAAGCTGCTCCGCCAATACGTGGGCCTGGATGAGAACGGGAATCTCAGAATGGGGCTGCGTGAAGCGAAGGACATCTGCGACGGCCTGAAGGCCGAGATGAACGCGGCTAGGTCGCAAGCGTGGTAGGGCATTGCGCCGGCGCAATAGATTCAGGCGTTCCTCCTTGAGAGCTGGGCCGGATTCGCCTTGAGCAAGTGGATCCGGCCCACAAGGTTAGAAAGTGAGGCTCCGCATGGTCAAATTGTCACGTGCCCAGCTCCGGCCTGGAGTGAGAGGTGTGGATGTTACCGTCAAGTCTTCCAAGGGCTTCGCGCGGGCGTTTAGTCCGACGTGGGCAATGATGATGGGCTACAAGAATGGGACGCTGACCGAAGCGCAGTACACCGAGCAGTACATGAAGATTCTTGGTGCTGTTTCAGTCGAGGCGTGGCGCTGGCTGTACGCGCAGGCCGCCGAAGGTGGCGAAGTTGTTCTGCTGTGCTATTGCCGTGTCTTGGACGCCCCGGGACGACCAGTATTTTGTCACACCCACCTCATCGTCCAATATGCTACGGAGAAGTATCCGAAGGCGTTCAGCAAAGAGTGATTGCGCTGGCGCAATTGGGCGGGCGAGAACCAAGCCGAATTTTGTCTTGTTTTGTCCAGTGAACGGAGGGTAAGTCGGGTCGGGTGTCACGTGCTGCTTGGTTTGAGGAGACACGACATGAATAAATGGGGGCAACGCTGAACTTGGCGCGCCAATCAATGCGGCCAACATGGCCCAAGCACTACTCAACAAAGCGTCTGATAACAAGCGCCGAACGGCTGGGCGTCAGCCACCCGCCACCGACCCAACTGCCGATGGTCAAAAACGATGCCCAACTTTGGCAGCTGGGCGGGTCGGCTACACGCCGTGTTGGGCGGCTGGCTGTTTTTACTCCTCGCGACCGTCATTGGGCTTCCACAGAATTGGACCGACGTTAGCCCACGGAAAACTTACGCTTTGATCCAAAAGGTCAAGATTTCGGAGCCACAACTCCACCACCTAGGCGGTGAACCGCCAAGGCTCGATCATGAGTAGATCATCGCCAAGATGATTCTTCCCCAATTCGACAGGTTGTCGGAAATCGCTGTGAAATGCCCACAGAGGTAGTTGTTTTCCACCACGCTCAGTCTGTTTAGGCATTGCTTGATGAAGTATTCCGTCCCGAACTACATCCCAGAACGCCCTTGCCGCTGCTTCATCGGTCTCGAAGTCGATCCAACGGCTGAGCTAACCCGCGCGGCGGCTATGCTCAGATCGGTACTTGAACCATAACCATCAATGCTTCTGGCTGCCGATTTCTGCGCGGCGGTAGCCGCGTCGGGTTCAGCGCGTTGTTAGCCCGCGGGCCCCCGATAGCTTTAGTACTGAAGAGAGAACCGATGGCTTGCCGATATGCAATCACTTCGCAAAGCTGGCAATCAAGTGGGCAATTTCTTGCGGATAATCTTCCCATAGGAAATGTTTGGCATCCTCAAAAATATGGATATGCTCATTCGGTATGTTCAAATCACGAGCGAATTGCCCGGTCATGAGTTCGCAGTCCAGCGCTTGGTCGCTCTTGCCCCAGATCAGCATGGCTGGAATATCCAGTTTTTTGAGGGCAGCTTGGTAACGCGGAAAGTGATCCGGTAAAGTCCGTATGCTTTGCGAAAAGTAACGTACAGTGCGCGTGGCGCCTTCAGGCAGTGGAATCCAGTACCCCTCAACCGCGCTTGGTGTCAGGTTTTCTGGATGACCAACAAAATCGACAAACATGGATTTGCTGAGGCGTGGCCCAAGCAGTTTGCTTCTCAGCAGCGCCAACAGGATCGCACCGATGGGTGTGGACATCATGCGAACCTGGGCGGGTGGGTTCCAGCCATCGAGGTAAGCAGTGGTATTCGAGATGACCAATTTTTGAAGGTGTTGGGGTTCCATGTCTATCAGTTCCCACGTCCATGGCCCACCCAGATCATGACAGACTTGGGTCCAGGTCTTGATGCCCAGGGAATGCATCAAGCCCAGGATGCGTCGGGTCTGTTTTTCGGTACTGTATAAAGCGGGGCCGTCTGGCTTGGCGCTACTCCCGAAGCCGAGCAAATCCGGCGCAATGACCCGAAACCCGTTTTCGACCAGGATCGGGATCACGTTCCGAAACAGCCAGGATGAAGTCGGAAAGCCGTGTAGCAGCAAGATGGCTGTCCCTTGGCCCTCATCTACATAGGCGATTTTGCCGCTGTCTGCCTCAAAAAAACGCTGCCGTGCGCGATGTTGCCTGTAATTCATGTTGTTTTCTCCTCGCCCGCAGTCCTGCGCTTCTGTGTGCACACGTCTTGCCATGCCATCAGCGGGCTAACGCTCCGGTTCAGCGGCAGGCCGCGCAGCGGACCGTCCGCTGCAACCGGTTGTTATTAGAATGTAATTGCCGCCCCACCGACGAGGTTGGCGAGTGGGCACGGTCGGTGTTATCCTCGACTCTAGTCGATGAGAGACGGGAGACGCACCGAGGGCAGGGAGCGTGCGGGCGAGCCGACGCGGCCTATGGGATGGTCTCTGACCAAGCCCGTGTTGTTATTTGGCTCCCCCGTCGCACATCTCATCTGGGAGACGCTCCTGCGTCAGCCCGTATCGGTAGGTGAAGTTCTCCGCCCGAAAATCCGTGCCCTTTCATTCTCTTGTTTAGGAGGATATCATGTCCCCTCTGGACCCTCGCACAAAGTTTGAACGGTACGTGGCCGTCGATCTCCACAAAGACTACGTGGTGGTCGGCGGCGTCAATGCCCAGCTGGAAGTGATCCTCGTACCTCGGCGCATTGAGTTGGTCGCTTGGCCCCGTTGGGCGAAAGCCAACTTGAATCGACAGGATGCGCTGGTGGTGGAATCCACCTCCAATGCCTGGGACTTCTATGACCAAGTCGCGCCCTGGGTGGGCCAAGCGGTGGTGGCCAACCCGCGCTTGGTCAAGTTGATTGCTGCAGGCCGTGTGAAGACCGACAAGGTCGACACGTTGGCCCTCGCCAAACTGCTGGCCACCGGCTTCATTCCCACGGTCTGGGTGCCACCGCTGGACGTGCGTGAAGCGCGTGGTCTGCTGGCCCATCGGCGGCGTCTGGTGCGTAACCGCACGATGGTCATCAACCGCTTGCAGAGCGTCCTCCAGCGGCACAATCTGGCCGGTCCCGAAGGCGAACCTTTCAGCCAGGCCAATCGCGCGTGGTGGGACGCCCTGTCAGTATCCCCAACCGAGCAGCTGCGCGTGCGGCAAGACTTGGCCACGTTGGAACATCTGGCCCAACAGATCACCGAAGTGGATGCCGAAGTCGTGCGGTTGAGCACTCAGGCGCCTTGGGCCGACCAGGTGACCTATGTGATGCAACTGCCCGGCTTCAGTGTCCTGCTGACGATGACCGTCCTGGCAGCGATTGGCGCTGTCAAACGGTTCGCGCACGCCAAGCCCTTGGTGGGCTATGCCGGGTTAGGGGCCAGTGTGCATGACAGTGGCCAAACCCATCGCACCGGGCACATCACCAAGACTGGCCGGCGTGAATTGCGCTGGGCGTTGGTCGAAGCCGCGTGGAGTGCTGTGCGCTATCACCCCTACTGGAAAGCCGAGTTTGAGCGGCTGGCGCGCCGCATGCCGACTAACAGAGCCATCGTCGCTATTGCACGCAAACTGCTCGTGGCGCTCTGGCAGGTGCTCACCAGGCACCTGGCCGACGAACATGCTGAGGTCAAGCTGGTCGCCACCAAACTCATGCGCTGGTCGTGGCAACTGACCGACGCGCAACGCGGCGGACTGACGAGCCGACAGTTCATCCGTTATCACCTGATGCGTCTCCAGCTCGGTGACAACCTGACGCACATTCGCTACGGCAACATGCCGCGCCGGATTGCGTCCGTTGAAGAAGTCTTAGCGTTGAACCCGGAACGGCGACCGGCAGGCTAAACAGCTGCCCGCTAGCCGACCACTGAGAGATTTCTTACCCCGCTGAAAAGAAGCATCAGCGGCAGGGCAGTGAGGTGTTGTTAAAGTTCAGATATGCCAACTTTCAAAACTGCCCCTTGACAGTGCAATTCATCGGTAGGTGCCCTAGGGCACCATGGTGACGACGATCTTGCCCTTCGCGCGCCCCTGCTCCACATATGCCATCGCATCGAGTGTCTCGTCGAATGGGAACGTGCGGTCGAGCACCGGCCGCAGCGTGCCCGCATCGTAGAGAGCGGCCAACGTCTTCAGTTGCGCGCCATTAGCCCGCATGAAGAAGAACGAATAGCGCACGCCTAGGTTCCTGGCCCGCGCCCGCACCTTTCGGCTCATCAGCGCCATCACAGGCTTCAGCAGTGGCCGGCCGATCTGCTCGGCGAACGAAGCGTCCGGCGGGCCGACGACGCTGATCGCCAGGCCACCAGGTTTGAGTATGGTCAGCGACTTCACGAGGTTGTGGCCACCAAGGGAATCGAGCACGAGGTCGTAGCCGGAGAGCAACTCGGCAAAGTCTGCCTTCGTGTAGTCGATGACTTCGTTCGCGCCGAGGTCGCGCACTTTGTGCTTGTCGTTGCCGTGCGCAGTCGTGGCGACGTATGCGCCCAGGTGCTTGGCGAGCTGGACGACTGTCGAGCCCAGTCCGCCCGCGCCAGCGTGAACGAGGACCTTCTGCCCCGGCTGGACGTGCGCGAGGTCGACCAGCGCCTGCCACGCGGCCAGCGCCACCAGCGGGACCGCGGCAGACTCTTCCATCGTGAGTGAGTTCGGCTTGAGGGCGATGTCGGCATGGTCGATGGCGATGTACTCCGCGAAGGCGCCGATACGCAGGTCACGAGGTCGAGCGTAGACCTCGTCACCGACCTTGTAGTCCCGCACGTCGGCGCCTACCCGCGTCACGATACCCGCGACGTCGTGTCCGAGCACGAACGGCGTCTTGTACTTCAGGAGCAGCTTGAACTCGCCGTCGCGGATCATCTTGTCCAGCGGGTTGATACTGGCAGCACTCACCCGGACTAGGACGTCACGGGGCCCGATGGTGGGATCTGGCACTTGGGCAGCGCGGAGGCCGCTTTTGCCATAATTTTCGACGACGAATGCTTTCATAACAGACCGCCTGTTGTGCGACGATTTCTGGGCTCTTGGTGGTGGTCGATGCTACGCTGCCGTTATCCCGTCATGTGCGCTCTAACTCGTAATTAACCGAACGGTTTTTCACATTTATCAGATTTTTTCGGGCGACCGGGACGCTTGGCAGCCTTGACGCGCATCGCGTCTTCGATACTGATGTGGCGATCGGTCAAACCACTATAATCCTCATACGGCAAGTCGCCCCGCTGCATCCAGCGATACAGCGTCGGTTTGGGAATGGCCAGAAACACGGCCACATAAGCCACGCTATGCGGCTCGCCGGTAATCCGTGATTGGTATATGTTCTTGTCCCTGCCGCGCATTATCAGTATAGGACTACCACCACTAGAAGTCAATCACAAAATGTGCAAACCGCAGCCGATATTTATCCAGGTGTCGGCTTTTTGTTTAATCCATGCGGGCCGGCGCATCCGGCAGATGAAGGAGATGACCATGAAGGATCAGGGAATGCCCCTGGGCGACTTCCGTTTCTGTTTTCGATACGAGCCCTGCAGCCAGGAACTGAAGAGGCGCCTGGCCGCCCTGAACGCGGTGACCGGCGCGCAGATCCGCGCCAATCTTGCGCGTGCCGCAGCGCGAGGCTGAGATAGCGCACCTCGAAGTGATCGACCAGCGCGTGAAAGCGCAGATGAGAGCCGAGGCGCACGACCGGATCGGCCAGAGCATGGCCTTAGCCGCGCAGATTCGCAAGGCGGGTTACGCCGCGCCCGTAGGCTGCAATCTCACCCCGCATCAACTTGCGCGTGATGAATCCGGCCGCCACACTGACCGGCCGCAGGCTGGCCAGACTGACCAGCGCCGGCCGCTGCTCGACCATTTCGACACGCAAAGCGCATGGCTGTGCCGCGCGTCGGCTCCGACCGAGCAGGTGAATCGAGCTCAGTCCTTGTCTTGGCCGTATCCTCATGCTATACTGCACGGCATGAGACGCCCCGGTCTCACCCCTGCAAACCTCTGTCGATAAATGACGCTGCGCCACCCTTGCCCAACACGCCGAGCTTGATCAGTCTGGTTGGCAGTGGCGCAGTATCGTGAGGCGCTGCAGAATCCGCAGCTGCTCGCCGCGCGCGACATCGATGGTTAATCCGGAGGCCCGACGCGCTGCGCAGCATGCCGGGCTGAACAGTTGCTGAATTTCGATAAGTTCTGAAAGGATCCGCTTTCATGTCTGCGAGTGGAATCATCGATGCGCTGCCGCTGTGGGCGCTGGGCATCATCACCGTCGTTATCGTTTTGATGTCAGTCGAGCTGGGTTGGCGTCTGGGCCACTTCAATCGCCAGCGTGCCGAAAAAGAGAAGGAGGCCCCCATCGGCGCGGTGGTGGGGGCGGCCCTGGGCCTGCTGGCCTTCTTGTTGGCCTTCACCTTTGGAATGGCCGCCACCCGCTATGACACTCGCAAAAGCGTGGTGCTGCAGGAAAGTAACGCGATCGGCACTACCTATCTCCGCGCCGATCTGTTGCCGGAGCCGCAGCGCACCGAAGTTCGCAGTTTGCTGCGTGAATATGCGGCTTTGCGCGTGGGGGGCGCTGCCGCGATCATGAGTCCGGAGGGCATGGCCAAGGCGTCTGACTTGCTCGATCGGTTGTGGGTGGCCGCCGCCACCGTGGATAAAAAGACCGATCCGGTCATGGTCGGACTTTTTATCCAAAGCCTGAACGAGACGATTGATCTCGACGCCGTGCGGGTGGCGGCTCTTCGCAACCAGATTCCAGAGATCATCTGGTATTCACTGTACCTCTTGATCATTCTCACCATGGCGGCGATGGGCTATCAGTTTGGCCTGTCGGGGATCCATAGTTGGGCTGTCACAATTCTTCTGGCGTTCGTCTTCGCCGTGGTCGCTCTGCTGATTGCGGATCTGGACCGGCCGCAGCAGGGGCTGCTGCAGGTCAGCCAACAGGCCCTGCTGGACTTGCTCAATAAGATTGTGACACCTACACCCTAGAGCAGTTTCCAGGTTGGTGAACGATCTGGATTCGAGGCTGTGCGAAGCCCACTTTAGTGTTAGCCGGATTCAGCCTGCGCCAAGCGGCCCGCCGCCGCATCGCAGCGGGTACGGGCATGGCTGACTCCAGAAGTCGTAAACCAAGGCGGGCTTTCGGGGGCGTGCCTGGGGATCGGTGATCCTGGGACTGATCACGCTGGTCCTGAGCATGATCCTCATCGCTAACTACGACGAGGTCGGCTGGGGCTTGAGCCTGATCTGGGTGGCAGCCGTGTGCGCCTTTTTCGGCGGATTCGTCATGATCTTTCGCGCGTTCCGCGATCGGAGGGTGTAACGATACAAAATCAGTCATGATCTGACTGGAACCGCCACGGATACCTGATCGCGTCTTTGTTTGCTGTACCGGCCACGCATGAATAGGGCGGCCAACCCGCCAAGAACAGTAGTCAATCAATCTTAAGATCAAGGGAGGGAAAATACGATGGCTCTAAAAGAATACAAGCCCGGAACTGCTTTCAACGGAGTAATCGGGCGCACGTTCGATACATCCGAGCAAGCCTGGCCTGAACCGAAGCGTGCCAGAGCAGGCGCTCCCAATGTGTTGTTCATCGTCCTGGATGATGTCGGCTTTGGGCAGATTGGCTGCTACGGCAGCCCAATCAAAACCCCCCATATGGATGCCCTGGCGGAAAACGGTCTGCGTTTCAGCAATATGCATACCACGGCGTTATGCTCGCCCACGCGCACCTGCATCTTGACCGGGCGCAACCATCATTCCAACGCGATGGCCTGTATTACCGAAGGTTCGACCGGTTTCCCGGGGTATAACGCGAACATCCCATTCGAGAACGGCTTCTTAGCGGAGATCCTGTTGCAGAACGGCTATAACACCTATGCCGTTGGCAAGTGGCACCTGACTCCGGCCGACCAGATCTCCGCCGCCGGCCCATATGACCGCTGGCCATTAGGGCGCGGTTTCGAACGTTTCTACGGCTTCCTGGGCGGCGAAACCCACCAGTATTACCCCGAGCTGGTTTATGATAACCACCAGGTGGAGCCTCCCAAGACGCCTGAAGAAGGCTACCACCTCACCGAGGACCTGGTGGATAAGGCGATCAGTTTTGTCGCCGACGCCAAGCAGGTGGCGCCGGATAAACCCTTCTTCATGTACTTCTGCCCGGGCGCCATGCACGCACCCCATCATGTGCGCAAGGAATGGTCGGATAAATACGAGGGGCAGTTCGATGAGGGTTGGGATGTCTACCGCGAAAAAACTTTTGCCCGGCAAAAAGAGCTGGGTCTCGTTCCCGCAGACGCTGATCTTTCCCGCCATGATCCCGATGTGCAGGAATGGGATGCGCTTTCGGCGGATGAAAAACGGTTATATGCCCACATGATGGAGGTCTTCGCCGGTTTCATGGAACACACCGACTTCCATATGGGTCGTCTGTTCGACTTCCTGAAATCGATCGGCGAATTTGAGAACACTGTGATCATGTTGATCTCCGACAACGGCGCCAGCTCCGAGGGAGGACCGACCGGTTCGGTCAACGAAAACCTGTTCTTCAATAATGTCAAAGAAGATCTGAAGACGAACCTGGAACACATCGACGAGCTGGGCGACCCTACCACCTTTAACCATTATCCCTGGGGCTGGACCTGGGCCGGCGACACCCCCTTCCGCCGCTGGAAGCGTGAAACCTATCGGGGTGGGATCAGCGATCCTTTCATCGTGCATTTCCCCAGGGGGATGAAAGCCAGGGGCGAAGTTCGCACTCAATACGCGCACGCCATCGATATGATGCCCACGGTGTTGGAACTCATCGGGTTAGAACCCCCGGCCAGCATCAAAGGCGTTGCGCAAGCCCCGATCGAGGGTGTCAGTTTCGCGCCTGCTCTCGATGATGCCAAAGCCGAGAGCAAACATCACACCCAATATTTCGAAATGCTGGGCCATCGCTCCATTTACCACGATGGCTGGCGGGCGGTTTGCCCCTGGCCTGGTCCATCCTTCGCAGAAGCGGGCACCGGCTTTGGCAACCCCATCCCGGCTGAGAAATTGACCGAGCTGGATGCTAAAGGTTGGGAACTCTACCATATCGCCGAGGATTTTGCCGAGAACCATAACATCGCCGATGGGAACCGCGCCAAGCTGATCGAGATGATCGCTACCTGGTACGTCGAAGCGGGTAAATACCACGTGCTGCCGGTGGATGGGCGCGGCATGCCACGCATGCTTGACGAACGCCCCCAGCTCACCAGGGATCGCACGCACTATACCTTCTACCCCCACACGCAGGCCGTGCCCTATAACGCAGGCCCGCGCTTGCTCAACCGTACGCACAGCATCACCGCGGATGTGGAAATCCCCGCCGATGGAGCGGAAGGTGCCCTCGTTTCTTTTGGCGGCGTGGATGGCGGATATTCATTCTATGTGAAAGACAACCGGCTGCAGTACGTTCAAAACTACGTCGCCCGCGACTACCTGCATGTCGAGAGCACCGTCCCGGTCCCGGCGGGACATCACGAATTGCGCTTCGAATTCGAGGTAACTGGCAAACCGGACTTCGCGAATGGGAAAGGCACGCCCGGCCGCGGGCAGCTTTACATCGACGGTAAACTCGTCGGCCAGACAGATTTCCCCCACACGACGCCGTTCAGCCTAGGACTCACGGGAGGGATCACCGTCGGCGCGGATCCCGGCGCGCCCGTCGCGCCGTTCTACGAGACACCCTTTGAGTTCACCGGTACGATCCACAGCGTGACGTTCGACGTTAGCGGCGATGTGATCGAAGATAGCGAAGCCGAGATGCGCATGATTATGGCGCGGCAATGATCAGCAAGAAAGACTGGCAGCGCTCTCCGCGCTGCCAGTCCTGAATGGGATACTATGACCACATCCTTTCCGGCGGCACCGCTCACCTGGCCTGTCGGCGCGCCGCCGGCCTTTCATCTGCTGTCCAAACCGACCGGCGCGATCTGCAATCTCGACTGCGCCTACTGCTTCTTTCTGGACAAGGAAGTCTTCTATCCTGGCAGCAAGTTCCGCATGAGTGAGGACGTGCTGGAGCAGTACATCCGCCAACTCATCGAGGCGCACCAGACGGACCACGTGAACATCGCCTGGCAAGGGGGCGAGCCAACGTTGATGGGGTTGGCGTTCTATCGGCGGATGATGACGGTGGTCGAGAAGTATCGCCGGTCCGGCATGAGTTTCATGCACACGCTGCAGACCAACGGCACGCTGCTGGACGACGAGTGGGCGGCCTTCTTCAAAGAGCACAACTTCCTCCTGGGGATCAGCCTTGACGGGCCGCGTGAGCTGCACGATGTCTATCGCGTCGACAAGGGCGGCCAGCCCACGTTTGATCGCGTCATGCGCGGCCTGCGTTTGCTCCAGAAGCACGGCGTCGAGTATAATGTGCTGACCACTATCAACCGGGTCAACGCCGATTATCCGCTGGAAGTCTACCGCTTTCTGCGCGACGAAGTCAAAACCGATTGGATGCAGTTCATCCCGGTCGTGGAGCGCATTAACGCCGATGGCTTGACGCTGTATCAACAAGGCGCGACGGTCTCCGATCGATCGGTACGGCCCGAGCAATTTGGCCGCTTTCTGAGCACCATCTACGATGAATGGGTGCGGCACGATGTGGGCAAAGTCTTCGTGCAGACCTTCGAGGCCGCGCTGCGCAACTGGCTGGGCCTGGGCGCTTCGGGCATGTGCGTCTTCAATGAGACCTGCGGCACGGGATTAGCGATCGAACACAACGGCGATCTGTATTCGTGCGACCATTTTGTGGAGCCCAACTATCTGCTCGGCAATATTCAGCAAGACCATCTCATCGAGTTGGTCGCGTCGCCCCGACAATTAAAGTTCGGTCAAGACAAGCGGGACACGCTGCCGCGTTACTGTCGGGAATGCAGTGTGCGCTTTGCCTGCCATGGCGAATGTCCCAAGAATCGATTTATCGACACGCCGGATGGTGAGCCGGGCTTGAACTATCTGTGCGCCGGCTTCAAGTTGTTCTTTCAGCACGTCGATTTTCCGATGAAACTGATGGCCGGGCTGATCCGGCGCGGGCGGGAAGCGCAGGAGGTGATGACTGTTCTGGATCGGGCCTTCGCGAATGTGGATCGCAACGATCCCTGTCCGTGCGGAAGCGGACGCAAGTTCAAGCAGTGCCATGACCAGCCCAGGCTGCGGCCAGGCCGAAAGCCGCTGCCCACGCCCCAATCACGTTCGGAAGTTGTCAACAAGCGATAAAGCACTGTAATTGCTCAGCGTGCTATATCCTTCGACTTCGCGGCGGGCGTTCTTCGACTACACTATGTTCCGCTCAGAATACGCCCGCCGCTCCGCTCACGCCGTGTCCGCAAAGCGGCGGCGCGCTAGGCGGGATGCGGGCTGAATAGTTACAAAGCACTTTCGAATTCGTGCATCTAACCGAACACCCAGTTTCAGCAAAGGAGAGTCTCGTATGGCAACCAAAAAACCGAACATCCTTGTTTTGTGGGGCGACGACATTGGCTGGTGGAACATCAGTGATAACAGCCGCGGGCAGATGGGCTACCGTACGCCCAACATCGATCGCATCGGTAATGAAGGCGTGGCCTTCACCGATTTCTATGCCCAGCAAAGCTGCACGGCGGGCCGATCGTGCTTCATCACCGGCCAGAACCCGATTCGCACCGGACTGTCCAAAGTGGGCATGCCCGGCGCTCCGCTCGGCCTGTCGGCGGAAGACCCCACCATTGCGGAGCTGTTGAAGCCGTTGGGGTACGTCACGGGCCAGTTCGGCAAGAATCACCTGGGTGACAAGAATGAGTACCTGCCCACCGTCCACGGTTTCGATGAGTTCTTCGGCAACCTCTATCACTTGAACGCCGAAGAAGAACCGGAAGATCCCGACTACCCCAAGAACCCGGCCTTCAAGGAACGCTTTGGCCCCCGCGGTGTACTGCACTGTTGGGCGACGGATGAAGATGATCCTACCGAGCAACCGCGCTGGGGCAAAGTGGGCAAGCAGAAGATCGAGGACACGGGTCTTTTGACGAAGAAGCGCATGGAAACCGTCGACGATGAGATCACGGAGCAGGCGCTGCGCTTCATCGACGAGGCGCACCAGGCCGATAAGCCGTTCTTCATGTGGTACAACACCACCGCCATGCACTTCCGCACCCACCCTGCCGAGAAGCACAAGGGCAAGAGCGGTCAGGGCGACTACAACGATGTGATGGTCGCGCATGATGAGAACATCGGCCTGATGCTCAACAAGCTCGACGAATTAGGCATTGCCGACAACACCATCGTCATGTACTCCACCGATAACGGCCCGCATTACAACAGCTGGCCGGATGCCGCCATCTCCCCGTTCCGCTCGGAGAAGAACACCAACTGGGAAGGCGGCTGGCGTGTGCCGGCCTTCGTGCGCTGGCCTGAAAAATTCAAGCCCGGCACGGTGCTCAACGGCATCGTGACGCTGCAAGACTGGCTGGAAACTTTCCTGGCCGCCGCAGGTGAACCCGACATTAAAGAGAAGCTGCATGCAGGCCATCAAGTCGGCGAGAAATTCTTCAAGGTGCATCTTGACGGCTACAATATGCTCCCCTATTTGACCGGCGAAGTCAGCGAAAGCCCGCGCCAGTTCTTCTTCTACATCAGTGATGACGGCGATGTGCTGGCCATCCGTTTCCAGGACTGGAAAGCGGTGTTCATGGAACAACGGGCCAAGACGCTCATGTGCTGGGCCGAGCCGTTTGTGCCGCTGCGCGTTCCCAAGATGTTCCACTTGCGGCGCGATCCGTTTGAGCGCGCCGACGAGAACTCGAATACCTACTGGGACTGGATGATCTCGCATGCCTACATCATGTATGCGATGCAGGCGATCGTCGCGCAGCAGATCGAGGATTTCATCAAATTCCCGCCGCGCCAGAAGCCCGCTTCATTCAACCTGGACGCCGTGAAGCGCCAGTTGGAAGAGGCGCAGAGCAGCAAAGGGCATTAAGCTGGCCGTGAAGTAAGTTAGCCAACAGGTTGCCCCGGTAGTCGTGTGGTCTGCCGGGGCAACCTGCCTCAATAGGTACGCCTAAGTTTTAGGTAGCGACTCAGCTGGACGCCACGCGTCATTCCCGCATGCTTTAGGCGGGAATCCAGTGGTTTATCGGCGCAACTAGAGAATGGTCAAGCTGGATGCCCGACAGAGGCACTCGGGCATGACGAATGAGCAGTTACAATTTTAGTTGATCTATCTTGAACCATCCCAACGAATTTGATGTAACAACGCCTCCGGTGGCGGATATTGTCCGGGACTTCTACGACAAATATCCGTATCCACGGCCGATCGATAACCTCGATCAATATCGCCGGCTCTGGCAAGATCCCCAGCGCCGCCGCGCGGATTATCATCTGTTCTGGCCCACCCGATCATATCGCGACGATCACGTCATTCTCATCGCGGGTTGTGGAACTTCGCAAGCGGCCAAGCACGCCTTGCGTTGGCCTGAAGCGCAGGTGATCGGCATCGACTTCAGCGCCACCAGCGTGCAACATACGGCAGCCCTCAAGCAGAAATACAACCTGCACAACCTGCAGGTTTACCAACTCCCGATCGAGCGGGCCAGCGAACTAGAAACTCATTTCGATCAGATCGTGTGCACCGGCGTGATCCATCATCTTGAGCATCCCGACGCGGGCTTGCAAGCGCTGCGCGGCCTGCTCAAACCCGAGGGAGCCATGCACCTCATGGTGTATGCCCCTTACGGGCGCACCGGCATTTATCTGCTGCAAGAGTTCTGCCGACGGATCGGTATTCAGGCTGCGGAGGCGGACATTCGTGACCTCATGGTGGCGCTTAAAGCCTTGCCCCCCGGTCATCCGTTGGAGCATCTGCTGCGCAACGCTCCAGACTTCCGGCAGGAAGCCGAACTCGCCGATGCGCTGCTGCATCCGCACGATCGGGCGTACTCAGTCCCGCAATTATTTGATTTGATCGAAGGCGCAGGATTGGCCTTCGGACGCTGGGTGAAGCAAGCGCCTTATCTTCCGCAGTGCGGCATCATCGCCCGACTTCCACAAGCGGCCCGCATCGCGCAGTTTCCCCCGGCCGAGCAGTATGCGGCGGTCGAACTTTTTCGGGGCACCATGGTTCGTCACAGCGTGATCGTGTATCGCAACGATTTTCCGGGCCGCCCCCAGCCGATCGGGTTTACGGGTGACGCCTGGCTTGATTACGTGCCCGTGCGCCAATCCAATACGATCAGCGTGCAGGAAAAACTGCCGCCCGCCACCGCCGCCGTTTTGATCAACCAGACGCACTCGTATACTGATCTGTTCCTGCCCATCAACGCTGCTGAAAAACGTCTATTCGATGCGATTGATGGAGTGCGGCGCATCGGCGAGATTGTGAAGCAAACACAGTCCGCCGCGTCACGCGATACAGCACGTGCTTTTTTTGAACGGCTCTGGTGGTACGATCAGGTGGTGTTCGATGCAGCGCCGCAATCCGGGGAAAATTTCGCCCGGAGGACACCACAATGACGGCTATACCAGGCGAACCAGTTGCGGCGGCAGAGGCGCAGCAGTCCTCCACTAGCCTGCACAGTCTACACCTCAGTGTGCTGCTCGCCGCGCTGCCCTTCGGCCTGCTCGTCCTGGGCTTGCCCCTGATCGCCCGCGAGATGGGGGCCGGTGCCCTGGCGATTGGTGGACTCTTCTCGATCTATTCGTTGATCATCGTCGCGCTTCAGCCGATCGTCGGGCACGGGCTGGACCGCTTTGGCCGGCGGCCCTTTCTGATCGCCGGTCTGATGGGCTTCACCTTCTCGAACGCAGTCTTTGCGCTAACCTCTGGAGTGGCAGGTTTGTATGTTGCCCAGGTGGCGCAGGGTGTGGGATCGGGGCTGCTGTGGCTGGCTGTCTTGTCCGTCGTGTCCGATCTGGCGCCCGCTGACTGCCGCGGCGAAGAATATGGACGGGTAGAGGAGATGGCCTTCCGTGGCTTGCTCCTGGGGTCTCTGGTGGGTTTCGCCTTGCTGTGGCTGCTGAGTCGCGGCGCCCTCGGCGACGCCCTCGGCGGCGGGTTGACGTTCATCGCTGGCTGGCGCATTCTCTTCCTGGGGTACACCGCCACTGCCCTGCTGGCGACCGCCATTGCCTGGCGCGGGATCCCCGAGTCCCTTCCGCGCAGCAGTGACCACCCCGAAGAGACTCCGGCCATCCCTAAGGATCAACCGGCTGAAGTGCCTGAAAAATGGCGTCTCCCCGGTCAACTGCGCATCTTGCTGGGAATCGTGATCTTGACGGCGATCGCTGGTGCGATCCTGGGCCCAATCCTGATTAAATACCTGAGCGACAACGTCTCGGCCAATTTGTTTATCCTGGCGCTGGCCTTTCTGCCGGCGGCGATCGCGGGATCGGTGCTGCCCTCGCGTCTGGGCGGGCTGAGTGATCGGTTGGGGCGACGCCCGCCGCTGATCATCGCGCTGCTCGTGGGTGGCCTGGCCGCGCTGGCTGTTCCGCTCGTGCAGTCGCTCTGGCCGTTGGCGCTGTTGTGGGTGGTTGAGGCGGCCGCTTTCGCAGCGGCGACGCCGGCCGAGGAAGCACTGGTGGTCGATCTGGCGGGCGGCGAACGACAGGGTACGGCGTTAGGATACTATACCGCCGCCGCCGCGCTGGGTGGGGTGATTGGCCCGCTGCTGGGTGGCTGGTTATACGACCGCTTCGCCGCGGTGGGAGCGTTCGGCACCAGCGCGTTGTTGATGGCACTCGGCGCCGTGCTGATTCTGCTGTTTGTGCGCGAGCCGTCACATGCAAAGGCGACGACGTCGTAGGCGCGGAAAGATTACCAAGAGGGCACTCTGACGGAGGAATCAAGAATGCAGCAGCATGACATACACACGGCCTTTGCGGATGGGTTGATTTCCTGGAACGACGGTGCGGCCAAGAAATCGCTCGTCGAGTTTGTTTCCAGGGTCACGGAGAAGGGCAGCCCGGACTTCGTCCCGCCGCTGGAGCGGATCGCCGTCTTCGACAACGACGGCACGCTCTGGGTTGAGCAGCCCATGTACGTCCAGGCATTTTTCGTCCTCGACCGCATCAGGGCGTTGGCGCCGCAGCACCCCGAGTGGCGTGAGACCGAGCCGTTCGCCTCGGCGCTCAAGGGCGACCTGAATTCCGCGCTGGCCGGCGACGAGTCTGCCATCGTCGAGCTGGTGATGGCCACGCATGCGGGCATGACCACTGAGGAATTCGAGAAGATCGCCGCCGATTGGATCGCGACCGCGCGACATCCGGGGACGGGCAGGCTCTACACAGAGATGGTCTATCAGCCGATGCTGGAGTTGCTCACCTGCTTGCGCGCCAACGGTTTCACGATCTTCATCGCCTCGGCCGGCGGTATCGAGTTCATGCGCCCGTGGACGGAGCGCGTCTATGGCATTCCGCGTGAGCAGGTCATCGGCAGCAGTATCAAGACGAAGTACGAACTGCGCGACGGCTGGCCGGTGTTGGTGCGCCTGCCCGAGTTAAACTTCATTGGCGACAAGGCGGGCAAGCCCGTCGGCATTCAGCAGCATATCGGCCGCCGCCCCATCGCCGCGTTCGGCAACTCCGATGGCGATTTTGAGATGCTCGAATGGGTGATCTCCGGCGCGGGACGACGTTTCGGGCTGCTCATTCACCACGACGATGCCGCGCGCGAGTTCGCCTACGACCGCGCGGCCGTTGCCGGGAAATTCGACCGCGGTCTCGATGAAGCGCCCGGACGCGGCTGGACCCTGGTGAGCATGAAGCGTGACTGGAAGCGAGTGTTCGCGTTCGAGAATGATTGAGGAGGGAGTGAGCCTGCTGCTCATCAACGAGTGCCATGTTATTCAATCTCATCTCCCGCAGCGAAATCGGAAACGCGATCCTGGTGTGGATCGAATACGTCGCGATCCTCATCGAAATCCTAGCGGTGGTCATCATCGTCGACGCCATCATCGTAGCGTTGGGACGTTACATCATTCAACAAGTCATCCGGCGGACACCGGAAGATCATTACCATCAACTCAAGGTCAGACTGGGCAAGGCCCTGCTGCTGGGTCTGGAGGTTCTGGTGGCGGCCGACATTATCCACACAGTCGCTATGGAAATAACACTGGAAAGCGTCATTGTGTTAGGCCTGCTGGTGTTGATTCGCACCTTCCTGAGCTGGGCCCTGGTGGTTGAGATCGAGGGGCACTGGCCCTGGCGGCATGCATAATGCGAAGAGTTTCGAACCGGCGTGTTCACCGGCCTGTGAGGCCGAGCAACGAAGAGGGAGTCACACATGGAACAGTCTAGAGCCGCAGTGCAGAATCTTAAACCTTCCCGCGAGAATCTGATCTCGGATGTGCTGGCGGGTTTGACGTTTGCCGTGGTCAACGTGCCACAGGCGATGGCGCACGCCCTGCTGGCGATGGTGAATCCCGTGTTTGGCATTTTCACGTTGATGGTCGCGCTGCCGATCGGAGCCATCTTTACCGGTTCGGTGTACATGAACGTGTCCACCACCAGCGCGCTGTCGGTAGCGACCGGTTCCGGTCTGGCTTACACGCCGCCCGGCCAGCGAATGGAAGCACTGGCCGTGCTGGTGCTGCTGGTGGGCGTGATTCAGTTGCTGGCGGGCTTGTTCCGATTGGGCTTCTTGATCCGCTTTGTCTCCAATGCGGTGATGACCGGCTTCCTCAACGGTGTGGCTGTGCTCATCATTCTGGGTCAGTTGGGCGATCTGACGGGTTTCCAGAGCACGTTCTCCAACAATGTGTTGAGGGCTTTTGATCTTGTGTTTCGTTTTGAGACCATCAACGTACCGACGACGATCATCGGCTTGTTGACGCTGGCGGGCATCGTCGCGATTGCTGTTCACGCCGCTGCGTAAATTCGCCTTCATCATCGCCATCGTCGCGGCCACCGTGCTGCTAACGCTGTTGACTCTGCCGGCGCTGTCCACCTCCGCCTATTTCGGTGCTGTCCAGACTGTGGGCCAGGTCGCCACCATTCCCCGGGCTTTGCCGCAACTGGCACTGCCAAGGCCGGAACTGATCTTGACCATGTTGCTGCCGGCTTTCTCTGTGGCCTTGATCGGTTTGATTCAGGGCGCGGGCGTCAGTCAGGCCTACCCCAATCCAGACGGCAAGTATCCCAATGTCTCCCGGGATTTCTTTGGTCAGGGCGCGGCCAACCTCGCCACCAGTTTCGTCGGAGGAATTCCGGCGGGTGGATCGATCTCCGGCACGGCGCTGCTGATGAGCGCCGGTTCCAAATCGCGTCTCGCCAACATCATGGCCGGATTGTTCGTCGCGGTGATCGTGCTGCTGGCTGCGCCGCTGGTGGAGCTGGTTCCCATGCCCGCGCTGGCCGCTCTGCTCATCGTGGCCGGTTTCCAGGGGCTGCGTGTGCCACAGGCCGTGACCATCTGGAAAACGGGCAAGATCTCGACTGTGATCATGATCATCACGTTCATTGCCACGCTGTTCATTCCGCTGCAATATGCGGTCTTGTTGGGGATGGTGCTCAGCGTGGTGCTCTACGTATTCCGCCAGTCGAATAAAGTGGTGGTCACCCAGTGGGTGCTGCAGCCGAACGGGTTCCCGCTGGAACAGCCTGCCCCCAAACAATTACCCAGCGAGCAGCTGACGTTGCTGCACGTTTACGGCAGCCTGTTTTTCGCCGCTGCGAAAAGCCTGGAGGAGATGCTGCCCAAGGTCGATGAAACCACCCACGCGGTGGTGGGCATTAGCCTGCGCGGCCAGGGCGAGATCGGCAGCACGTTCATGGCGGTGCTGCAACGCTACACGGAGTCCTTGCAGGCGCGTGATAGCCAGCTGATGCTCATCGGTGTGGATGAGGCCGCGCGCGATCAGCTCGCCAAAACCGGGGTGCTCAAGCTCATCGGCGAGGAGAACGTCTTCCTCGCCACGCCGCAACTGGGCGAGGCGATGAATCAGGCGGTGGCGGCGGCCACGACGTGGCTCGCGCAGCAGCCGCAGAGCGCGAACAATGATGACGCGCAAGGAGAGGAATCAAGTCATGAATGAAACAGCAACTTTAGTTCGCCAGAGCCTTAAAACACCGCGCGCGGCGGCGGTGGCGGGCATTCTCTTTGCCGTGTTGTTTGTCATCTCCATGACGCTGATCCGGTTGGTCTTGCCGGAGGATTTAAGCCGCACCGAATGCCGCCGACTGGCTCCATGGCAACACGGGCGCTGGTGTCGCTGGCATTGACGCTGGTGCCATTTGCCGGAATTGCCTTCCTGTGGTTTATGGGAGTGGTGCGGGCGCATCTGGGGAAATTGGAGGATCAATTTTTTTCGAGCGTGATGTTTGGGAGCGGGTTGCTCTTTCTCGCGATGGTCTTTGCGGCGGCGGCGATGGCGGGCGGGATCGTTGCCAGCTATGCCATCGCCGCCGACCAGTTGATTGACAACCGGCGTGGTGGTCTTTGGGCGAGCCGTGATGTATACGATCATGAATGTCTATGCCATCCGCATGGCGGGCGTGTTTATGATTTCGTTGGGCACCATCTGGGTTCAAACGCGGGTGGTGCCGCGCCTGTTTGTGTTTTTCACCTATGCCCTGGCGCTGCTGCTGCTGGTGACGATCAATTTCTCGCTGTGGATGATTTTTATTTTCCGGCCTGGGTCTTTGTCATCAGCGTTTATATTCTTCGTGTGAGCGTGCGTGGTAAGAGCGCAGAAGCCGAGGGCTTCATCGGCTCTGGTGACGCGACTGGTGACGCGTCTGGCGACGCGAAATAAGGGATGGTTTCACTCCATGGCGCAGCGGTGCCAATCTGTTGTGCTTCCTTGCAGAGCGGCGAGCTGCGTCTGTGTTGTTCCGTCACCCTTACGACACCTCGTGTCAAAATGATCCGTTATAATGTTGCCTACAATTTCGCAGTTAACGCCTGACCTAGTCATGAGAACGGTGTGGCCTGCTCGGTGCAATGGCAGCATTGAAATCACTTGACCGCGCTGCTGCCCCGGGAGCGGTTAAACAAGCAAGTTCGCCTGGTGTGCGTTGCCTCTGGGCGCATCAATCTTACGGGAGGAAAAGCATGTTGCAGAAGAAGATGTACGTTATCGTGACGATGCTCGTCATGGCGGGTATCGTGTTGACGGCTTGCGGTGGGAGCCCTACTCTTGCGCCGGCCCCCACGCAGCCGCCGCCCACGCAGGCGCCTGCTGAGTCGCCAACCCAGCCGCCCCCGCCGAAGCCGACTGAGCCGCCCGCGCAGCCCGCTGCCGTTCAATCAGACCAGCCGCTCACCGGCACGGTGTGGAAGTGGACTTCCTCGTTATTCAGCGACGACACGCGCAAGACGCCGGTTGACCCGAATAAGTATCTGCTTGAATTCCTGCCACAGGGCCAGGTGGCTATCAGGGCGGACTGTAATCGACTCACAGGCACGTATACCACCGACGGAAACAAACTGACGATCACGCCGGGAGCTGGCACGCTGGCGGCCTGCCCGCCCGGCTCCATGGGAGATGAGTACGTCAGGCAATTGACCGTCGTCAGCTCGTACCTCTTCAATTACGGCAACCTGATCCTTGAGTTCAAGTTGGACAGTGGCACCATGTCTTTTGCGCCGAGCGCGCCGGCCGGGCTGGCCGGCACGGCGTGGAAGGTCATGAACTATAACAATGGGAACCAGGCGGTGGTAGGCCTGATCACCGGCAGCGAGATCACGCTGAATTTCGGCGCGGATGGTCAGGTGAGCGGGAGTGCCGGATGCAATCGGTATAACGGCCCCTATCAGACAAAGGGGGGAGCACTCGAGGTCGGCCAGCTCGCGACGACCATGATGATGTGTGCTTCGCCCGAAGGCGTGATGGAGCAGGAGGCCAAATATCTGGCGGCGCTCCAGAAGGCGGCGACCTATAGCATCGATGGAGACATGCTGACGATCCGCGATGCCAGTGGCGCAACGCAGGTGGTTGCCACTCCGGCAGTCGCCTCGACCGGGCTGGCCGGCACGGCGTGGAAGGTCATGAACTATAACAATGGGAATCAGGCGGTGGTGGGCCTGATCACCGGCAGCGAGATCACGCTGAATTTCGGCGCGGATGGTCAGGTGAGCGGGAGTGCCGGGTGCAATCGGTACACCGGCTCCTATCAGGCAGAAGGGGAGACCCTCAAGGTCGGCCAGCTCGCGACGACCATGATGATGTGTGCTTCGCCCGAGGGCGTGATGGAGCAGGAGACCAAATATCTGGCGGCGCTCCAGAATGCGGCGACCTACAGCATCGATGGAGACATGCTGACGATCCGCGATGCCGGCGGCGCCACGCAGGTGGTTGCCACTCCGGCGGCCGCCTCGGCCGGGCTGGCCGGCACGGCGTGGAAGGTCATGAACTATAACAACGGGAACCAGGCAGTGGTGTCGCTGATCATCGGCAGCGAGATTACGCTGAATTTCGGCGCGGATGGTCAGGTGAGCGGGAGTGCCGGGTGCAATCGGTACACCGGCTCGTATCAGGCAGAAGGGAAGACTCTCAAGGTCGGCCAGCTCGTGACGACCATGATGATGTGCGCTTCGCCCGAGGGCGTGATGGAGCAGGAGACCAAATATCTGGCGGCGCTGCAGAATGCGGCGACCTACAGCATCGATGGGGATACGTTGACGATCCGCGATGCCGGCGACGCCATGCAGGTAGTCGCCACTCCGGCGGCCGCTTCGACCGGGCTGGCCGGCACGGCGTGGAAGGTCGTGAACTATAACAACGGGAACCAGGCAGTTGTTACGCTGATCATCGGCAGCGAGATCACGCTGAATTTCGGCGCGGATGGTCAAGTGAGCGGGAACGCAGGATGCAATCGGTACACCGGCCTGTATCAATCAGAAGGGGGAAATCTCAAGGTTGGCGAGCTTGCTACCTCGCGGATGATGTGCCCATCCCCGGAAGGTGTGATGGAGCAAGAGACCCGGTATCTGGCGGCGCTGCAGAATGCGGCGACCTACAGCATCGATGGGGACACGCTGACGATCCGCGATGCCGGCGGCGCCATGCAGGTGGTGGCGACTCTGGCGGCCGCCTCGGCCGGACTGGCTGGCACGGAATGGAAGGCCGTGAACTATAACAACGGGAACCAGGCGGTGGTGGGGCTGATCACCGGCAGTGAGATCACGCTGAATTTCGGGGCGGATGGTCAGGTGAGCGGGAGTGCGGGATGCAATCGGTACACCGGCTCCTATCAGGCAGAAGGGGAGACCCTCAAAGTCGGCCAGCTCGCGACGACCATGATGATGTGCGTTGCGCCTGAAGGCGTGATGGAGCAGGAGGCCAAATATCTTGCGGCGCTCCAGAATGCGGCGACCTACAGCATCGAGGGGAGCATGCTGACGATCCGCGATGCCGGCGATGCCATGCAGGTAGTGGCGACGCGATAGGTTGTAGCGACATACTTGGTATTCAATTAAGTTAAAGAAGGGGAGCGCATCACCGCGCTCCCCTTCTTGTTGTCACCCCTCCGATCCGCGGTGCGGGCGGATTACTGCTGCGACCGTACCGCTTCCACGTCGCCTATAAAAATTGAGCCAGTGGGCGTCCGATCAAACACCAGCGCGAGCTCGCGGATATCGCTCAGGTTTACTCCGGCGAAATCGCTCAAGGGCAGTCGCACAGTGGTCATGGGGACGCGGCCGCTGAACAGGCCGCCCTCGATACCTTTATCGTTCTCTACCTTCCCGATCGGGAATTGCAGGGCTGGTTCGGCGGGCCGCGTGCGCACTGCCGCCGTTTTGCCGGCACCGTCGGTCAACTGAACAGTGAACGCCTGCTCCTCGCCCTCCTGGTTGAGATCGGAGATCGGATCGACAGCCGCACGCAGGCTGATCGCGACCGCCTGGCTAAGATCGCCCTCGCCCTGCGGAATCTCAAAGCGCAACGCCGCGCCGGGCTTTTCCCAACTGACAACCGCCAGCGCCGGATCGCCGGGGATGATCACATTGACGCGCCGGCAGGGTTCGGTGCCAGGCCGCGTAAACGGTGTGTAGTGGCCCGCTTCGCAGAAGAACAGCGTTACGCCCTGCGCCAGCGCTGCGCCACCCAACCGGTTTGTCTTGAACTCGTCGCCGGCAGCCGGAGTGAAGATGACCGTCCGTTCGTCAGCAGTCGGCAACATGGCGACGCGCGACGCCAGGCCGTATAATTCGGCTGGCGCCGGGGTGCTCGGATCGAGGCCCAAACGAGCTTTCGCGTCTTTCGCAAGCGAATCGCTTCCGAACAACGTGGCAAAGAAGTCAATCGCGTAGTCACTGAGGAAACTTTGTTGCGCCGGCGGGTCAAGGCGCGATTGACAGTCCTCTCGGCCTTGCCGCCCGAACGGATCATCGCCTAAGGTCGAGTTGAAGTAGTTGTGATTGGCGCGATCGAGGAAAGCAGAAGCGACCCAGGTCTGCTGTCCAGGGGCAAGGCGCGCCCCTTCGTAGAGCTTCTGGCCTTCCTGCTGGATCACGTCGCCGTCGCACATGGGCAGGATGATACCGACGGGGACGGGCGATCCTTCAGCCGGATCGACAAATCCCGGCGAGGGCGCGATCTGCAACACGCCGGTCACAGGGCCATAACCATCTTCGCCGTCTGCTCCCATCTTTGCATCTTGTGCGATCTTAAGCGCCATCTCGCCCCCGCGTGAATGCCCGGCCAGAGCGAGGCGGTGCACGTCTGCTTTGCCCTTGAGATCAACGCCGAACTTGTTCTCGCCGCCCGCCGAGGCCGCTGCCAGCGCCCGCAGTTGCAAGTCGACGATCTGTTTGAGACGCTCGCCCGATACCGGTTCGCCAAACCCGAACGTATTCTCTGCGTTGATGTTCAGCGACAGCGCGACGTAGCCGTTTGCGGCCAGGTGCTCCGCCAGGTAGCCGAAGCCCCGGTAGTTCGGCCGCTCGTCCGCCGGGTCGCACGGCCAGCGGTCGACGTGGTCGATCTCCGGGCAGCCCGGATGCGTGCCGTGGAGGATGACGACGACCGGAAAGGGACCTTTGCTGCCGGTCGGGACCGCGATTACGCCGTTAAGGCGGACGGGCATGCTGCGGAAGCGGCTGTCATCGGGAAAGCGCGCCTGCGTGATGGTCGTCTCGCCCAGATTGTACTCGACGGCGGCGGGCAGGGCGACTGCCTCAGTGGTGGCCGCGGGCGCAACGGCCGGGGCCGGAGGCGGCGTCGGCCCGGCACAGGCGGCCACCACCAGCATCAGCACCAACGACAACAGTATCAAGCGGTTCTGCATCATTTCACTCCTTGCGCAAAAATGAAGCCATCTCATCCCGGCAAAGGGATGAGATGGCTTGTTGCTGGGAGGACTAAGCCATGTCTATTGACACTCGATTGGCCTGGAGTATTGAGCACGATCAGCCAATGCGTGCATAACGCAGAATCTCCTGGCCCTGATTGCCGCGAATGATCAATTGGCCGCCGCTGATCTCAAAGTTCGCAGCCTGGGGCAGCAGTCCAAAGTACACCTGCTCCACACCATCCGCCGGATCGCCGCATAGCGCCATTCCAGACACGGGAGGCTGGATCGTGATCGCCTGGCCGCTGATGATGTAGGAGGAGTTGTAGGAATTGCAGCCGCCGTTGCCGGACAGGCTGCCATCCGCGCCGAAGTAGGCGGTCACCGAGACGCCCGCCGGAACAACTCCGTTCACTTCCGTCGTCTGCAACTGCCAGGTGGTGTTCGCCAGTGGATTCTGCGGAGGGGCCGGAGCAACCTGCACCTGCACATCGCGCGCCTCCTGCTGGCCGGCATTGTTGTATGCGACCAGGGTGTATTTGATCGTCACCGGCGCGGCATTCGGCGGGCAGTCCTGCACCGAGCTGTTCAACGGCGCATTGTCGAAGATGGCGGCGTTGTCACGCAGCAGCTGCACGCGTGTCGTGCCGCCGCCCGTGCTCCACGAAGCGGTGACACACTGGCCGTCTTCGATGTTGGTGGGCGCTACGCTGAAGCTTTGGATCACCGGCGGCTGCGGCGCAGGCGTCGTGGGCACCGGCGTAGCAGTGGGCGGCACAGGCGTGTACGTTGGCTGTTGCGGGACAGGCGTGGCCGTGGGCGGGATATTCTGCACGTTGACCGAGACTTGCTGCGTGGCCGTGCCGCCGGGGCCGAACGCTTGCAGGGTATAGATGCGCGTGCCGGCCGTCACGGGGCAATCCTGATAGTTGCCGCTAATAGGCGCGCCATCCCACACCGGCGCGTTGTCGATGAGCAGCGCCACCCGATTGACTTGACCGCTCACCGACCAATCGACGCTGACACACTGGCCCAGCGTGATCTGTGGCGGCGTTACACTCAGGTTATTGATGACGGGCGCATTCGGCGCCGGGGTGACGGTGATCCTGATCGTGCGCACGACCACCGAGCCGTCGCGCTGCACGACGCGGAGGTAGTAGTCCATGGTGCGGGGCGGGAATTCAGTCGACTGGCCGACGCCCGCTACACCGTGATTCCGCCAGTCCTGTCCTTCATGAAAGAAGAACACGGCTTGCACGTTCTCAACCCGCCACTGGAAGAGCACCGATTGGCCGGCCGTAATGCTGGTCGGATTGGCCGTAAAGTTGATGTTTGGCGCCGGCGTCTGTGTAGGCGCAGGCGTGGGTGTGGCCGCGCCGGGCACGGTGATGCCCACCCAGACCGTCTCGCCAAACCTCTGACTCCGGGCATTGCGCATGTTCCAGAAGCCTTGATAGGTGCCGGGCGCGATCGGGGCAATGAGATTTACCTGGAAGTCAAACGTCTCGCCGGGACGCACCTCACGAGTCACCGGGATGGGCTGGCCGCCCATCTGCGCGGCAGGTACGTTGCCAGAGGCATAAGCCAGCGCATAGCCGGTCATCCAGGTGCAGGTGCCGCTGTTGCGCATACGCCAGCCTTTGGTGAAAGGCTGGCCGGGATTCAGCACGGGCGGCGCAGTCATGTTTTTATCGTCGAAGGACAGATCCGCCACCCATTGAGCGCCGTCCAGACAGGCCGGCGGCGCCGGGGTGGGCTGCGGCGCGCCGGGCGTCGGCAGGGGCGGCGGAGGGATGATCTCGTCGGGCTCGAGGCCCAGATATTCTTTCTGCAATTTGGCGAGCGTGCCATCCTCTTCCAGCTGCGCCAGCGCTTCATTGATTTTGTCGCGCAGCGTGGTGGAGCCTTGCTTCATGCCGATGGCAAACAGCTGCTCGTTGAGATCCTGCGCCAGGATCTTCACGCCGCCGGCATCGACGAACGACTGCGCCGGCTTCAGATCCAGCCACACGGCGTCGATGCGCTTGGCCTTCAGATCGTCGACGGCCTTCGAAATGTCGGTGTAGATGTACAGGTTCTGCTTGGGCATCACGCCGCTATCGATCAGTTTCTCCTGGGCGTAAGTCTCGTACACCGATAGCGTCTGCACACCCAGGCGGACGGCGGCCAGCGCCGTGGGGCTGTCGACTTTCTCAGGATCGGCTTCGGGGCGAGACAGCACGGCGTCGTCACCGGCGTAGTACACATTGCTGAAATCGGCAATGGCTTGTCGCTCGGGCGTGACCGACAGCGCGGCGATCGCCACGTCGACTTGGCCGATAGCCACGGTCGCGGGCAGGCCGTCGAACGCAAAGTCATTCAACTCGACCTTGACGCCCAGCTTCTCGCCGATCGCCTCAATGAGCGCGATATCAAAGCCGTCGAGTTTAAACTGGTCATTATAATACTCAAACGGGGGATAATCGGCCGAGGTGCCTACGCGCAAGACGCCGGCATCCTTTACTTTCTGCCAGGAATCATCCTGGGGAGGCTGCGTGGGCGCCGGCCTGGTCGGTATTGGCGTGGAGGTGGGAGGCTGTGGCGTGGGGGTCGGCGCCGGAGTTGGCTGGGCACACGCAGCCATAACCAAGGCCAAGGCCACGATGAACATCAGACGCTGGGGGTGTTTCATAATGATTTTCCTTTCTCGGAGTTGCTCGGCACGGACGGCGACACTAGACTTCGACTCAAATCGCCGTCGATTTTACCACCGTTGGAGAGGCGAAAAAACGACAACGTCATCTTTACCGGGGTCTGCGGATTCGGGGTCGAAGTCGGCACTGCGGCGATCGGGCGGAACTACGAGCGCAGCCGCTTCCGCCCGATCGGATCGAGGTTTTTTATCCGGTGCGTGTGAAGCGCGCGACTTCGCGCCCGCCGCCATCACGCATGATCAACTGATTACCACTCAATTCAAAGAACGTGGTGGATTGCAGCGCCGTCAGGTACGCTTGCTCCTGCGCTGCCACCGCTTCCTCGCAGGCCATGCTGGTAGTTCCCAGCGGACCGATGCGGAGAGACTGGTTGCTCACCGTATACGGGCCATTGAACTGGTTGCATCCGCCGTTGCCCGTCGTCGTGCTGGCTTGCGAGAAGTAGATCGTCTGCACGATGCCGCCCACCGGGAACTGATTGACGTTCAACGCTTGTAACGACCAGTTGGTGTTGGCGAGTGGATTCCCCGGCAGTACAGTGATGGTCACCTGCCGTGTCTCGACGCCGCCATCGGTTCTTTGCACGCGCATTTCATAGGTGGTGGTGACCTGCGGACACACCTGGCGGCTGCCTTCGCCGGTGACCGGAAAGTCCCTGAAGTTCTGGCCCACTGGATAGACAAACACGGCTTGCACGTTGTGAGACCTGCCAGCGCAAAGTAGTACACTCGCCCTGCGTGATCGTTGTGCGATCCGCCCAGAACCCGATCTGTGGTTGTGCAGTAGGCGCAGCCACCGGGGTGGCCGTCGGCAGAGGCGCCGGGGTGGCCGTCGGCGGCGGAGGTGGAGATTGCACAACCGGCACGTTGGACGTGTTGAAGGTTTTAACCCACGAGGCAGACACCCAACCCTGGTTGTTGGGCGCACCCTGAATGGGCGTAACCCACCATTGACTATCGGCGCTCCGGCCTGTGATCGCCAGGGTCGTGTTGAAAGGCGCGAGACCCACCGCCGGGAAATTAGTGCCCGGCCCGCTGCGGATGTTGACGCCGGCCGGGGCGGTCACTTGCCCAAAGGGCGTCTGCGGCATTGCGGTCGGAGGGATAACTGTCGGGATAGGCTGTGAAGTCGCCGCGCCCGTGTATTCGATGGAGGCCAGCACCGCATCCAACGTGGATAGATCGGGCACCCAGGAGGCATCATTCAAGCCATTGAGGAAAGCGGCACGCTCTTGCATATAGGCGGCGGGATCGCTATCTACCCGCTGCATCTCGTCAGCCGAGACACTACTGGCAGTGGGAGGCAGGAAGGGTGTGGTGACGGGATAGAAAAACGCCACGAAATACTCATCCTGGCTTCCGGCAAAGCCCTGGAAAATATAGAACAGCTGCGGGTTGGTGCTGGTGACGGGATTCGGCCCCTGGCTAAAACGACCGACAAAGCGAATGCCGCTCCACGTGCCCATATCCAGATATTTGCCCTGCACCGCCAGATCGTTTGTGGCAGTAGCCCGCTCCATCGGCAGGACGGGCATGCCGGAAGACGGCATGTTTGCGCCTTGCTTCTTCACCAGGTCTTCCAACTGGCTCATGCGGTCGGCCACTGTGTTGTCACCCGCAGCCGTCCACAGGTTGATGTAATCCTGTTTAGGGATGAGGTAAATTACCGGATCGCCGGGCTGCTGATTGGCGGGATTCTCCGCCCCGAAATTGATTTGGATGTGCTCCGGCAAGCCCACCGGGCCGGGCGGTTGAGACTTGTCGTACGCCGTGGCTGCCACACAGTTGGCCTGCCACGAGTACGGCAGGCCCAGCGTGTTCATGTTGAACTGGCTGGGGTCGATGGTGTCACAAAACGCCGCGGCAGGCTGCTCGGGCGCGGAGGTGGGCGGCACCCGTGTCGGCACTTGCGTCGGCGGCGCCAGGGTTGGCGTCTCAGTCGGCGCCGCGGTCGGCGCTGGCAGCGGCGTCGGGCTGGCACAGGCGGCCAACACCAACATCAGAACGAACGATAGCAGCATTAATCGCTTCGACATCTTCAGCTCCTTGTGGAAAATAGTAAAGCCATCTCATCAGCCGCTAGGCGCGGCGCAGGTTCAAGCACCAGATTGCTCACACGTCCGGAAAATCGCCCCGGCATGACCTGACAGCCTTGTTAACCCGAACGGCTGGTCAACGTCCAATGAGCGCCAACAGCGCAAACAACGACAGCCCCCCGATGAAGAATATTCCCAGGGCGCGTGCCGCGGATTGTTGACGGGCTTCGGGAATCATCGTCAGGGTGGCCATGGTGATCAGGAATCCTGACACCAGCGAAACGAGGGCCGACTTGACCAATGCCGACTGACCATTTAAGACCAGGTAGCCCAGCGCCGCGCCCGCCAGAATGAACCCGATGAACGAGATCGAGAGCAGGCGACGTCGTTCCGGCGGCATGCCCTGCCGTCTGGCGGTCGAAATCGTCAAGAAGGCCAGGGGCACGTTGTTGACCGCCAGCCCGGCCGCAACGATCAGCCCCGTGCCGAGCGTCACGGCGGACCCAATGCCAATCGCCACACCGTCAATGGCCATATCCGTCAAGACTCCCAGATAGAGCCCGAGTGAATTTGATCCGCCTGCTGCCGAGGGTTGGGACGACTGCCTGGAGGCCGAGACGGAGTCCATTACGACAAAGAGAGCGCCGCCCACAAAGAACGCAAGCATGATCAATAGCGGGGGAGCGATTTGCACGGCAGGCGGCATCAGGGTGAACGCGACGACGGCGATAATGCTCCCCGCTGCCAGCTGCAGTGCGGCGCTAATCACCTGGCGCGGCGCCTCCACCTTTTCTGCCAGGAGAGCTCCCAGGAAGGTGAGAAACGCCGTAATTGAAGCAGTGCTCAGAACAAGTAGGAATTCGGTCATGATCAGAGTTGCGCGAATGAGTGTGCCCGGTCGGTCAGAACATCGGAACGGAGCAACCAGTGGCCAGCCGCGTTGTGCTCCTCAACAGCCTCTGCAACGCTCATGGAACGGCCACGGGACGCCCTGGTCCAAGCGGGATTCCCGGCACGCACCAACTCATAACGAAACTGATCCGCGCAATCAGGACGACGAGGGCGTGGGGCAGCATGAGCAAAAGATCGTCCTGCCATCGGCGCTCACTTGATGCCGCTGCGCCACGATTGCAGTGGGCGCAAGTATACTATCAACGGCGTGAAAACGTCAATGGGTGAATCGCCAACCCCGATACGCGGCCAGTTATGAAATTTTTCTCAATAACCGAAAAATTTGACAGAATTCAGTCTTGATTCTAACTTGAAACATGCTATACTCATTTCTACAAACTGAAATTCAACTCCGTATGGCGTGTATCCAATTCGTGGACTCTACCTGGCCAAGGGAGACCCACTGGCGGTAAACGCGCGCGAAAAACGTATCACCCTCATCTCAGCGGCGCAAGCCGGGAGATGGTGCTAACCCGATCGGCGGTGAGCTGCTGGCCGATCGGGTAACTGGTATTTCCATGTTTGCGGCATGGCAGCTTCGCTGATCCTGATCGACGAAGCCAGGCAGTGGCGGAATCCCGAACAAAGGGAGGATCCGCACAGGACTTAGACAATGCAAGGGTTGGCCGGACAGACCATCGGGCGCTATCGCGTCATCGAGCAAGTGGGACACGGGGGCATGGCGGATGTCTACAAAGCCTATCAGCCCAGCCTCGATCGCCACGTGGCGATCAAGGTAATCCACCCCTTCCTCGCCGACGATGCCGATTTCCTCAGCCGCTTTGAGCGTGAGGCCAAAGCCGTTGCCACGCTGCGCCACCCCAACATTGTCCAGGTCTATGATTTTGACGCTGAAGACGGCCTGTACTACATGGTGATGGAGTTCATCGACGGCAGCACGCTTAAGACCCTGCTTGAAACCATGCCGGCGCGCGGCGCACTGCTGGGTCTCGACGATGCCGTGCGAGTTATTCTTGCGGTCGGATCGGCGCTCAAGTACGCCCATTCACGCCACATGGTTCACCGCGATGTGAAGCCAGGCAATGTGATGATCACCGGCGACGGTCACGTCATCCTGACTGACTTCGGCATTGCCAAGATCATCAGCGCGACCAAGCTGACCGCCTCCGGCGCCATGGTGGGCACCCCCGCGTATATGTCACCGGAGCAAGGCCGTGGCGAACCAGGCGATGAGCGCAGCGACATCTACGCGCTGGGCGTAATGCTCTATCAATTGCTCGTGGGGCGTCTGCCGTATGATGCCGATACGCCGATCGCGCTGGTGCTGAAGCACATTAACGACCCCTTGCCGCTGCCCACCGCGCTGCGGCCCGATTTATCTCCGGAGCTCGAGCGTGTCATCGTCAAGGCGCTGGCCAAGCAGCCCGAGGATCGCTATCAGACTGTTGACGCCATGACTGCCGACTTGAAGTCAGCGGCGGGTTTGGCCGCGGAAGTGACGCCCATCGATACGATGCAGCGCAACGCGGCGATTCGCCTGACGGGCCTGGCCGCGGAGTCGTCCGTTCACATTGCTCCGCTGCAGAGTGATGTCGTTCCAGCGTCTGCTCCGGCGCAAGTCACGGGCCGCAAATTGGCGCTGATCATCGGCAACAGTGAGTACGAGGACGGCGGCCTGGCGCAGTTGGTGACGCCGGACGCGGATGCCGCTGAGCTGGCTGAAGTGCTGCACGACCCCGCCATCGGTAGCTTCGACGAGGTGACGCCGCTGATCAATCAACCGGTCGCGGCGGTGCAGCGCGCCATTTCACGCTTCTATGCCGACAAGCAGCGCGACGATGTGCTGCTGCTCTATTTCTCCGGCCATGGCGTCCTCGACGATCGCGGCCAGCTGTACCTGGCGGTCAAAGACACCGAGCGCCATCTGCTGCGGGGCACGGCGATCGGGGCAACGTTTATCGCCGACGAGATGGATCGCAGCCATTCGCGAAGGCAAGTTCTGATCTTGGACTGCTGTCACAGCGGCGCATTTGCGCGCGGATCGAAAGGCGCGCCCGGACTCAGCGTGGGCACGGCCGCTGCCTTTGAGGGCACCGGCTACGCGCGCGTGGTGTTGACAGCCACCGACTCCACGCAGTATGCCTGGGAAGGCGATCAAGTGATCGGGGAAGCCGACAAGTCGATTTTCACGCACTATCTGGTGGAAGGTCTGCAGACCGGCGCGGCCGATGCCAATGCCGATGGCTGGATCACGCTGGACGAATTGTACGATTATGCGCACGCTCAAGTGGTGACGCGGACTTCCAAACAGACGCCGGCCAGGTGGACCTACAAGCAGCAGGATTCTTTCGTCATTGCCCGGAATCCGTACCCGGTCTCGAAACCCGCCGAGCTGCCGGCCGAGTTGCAAACGGCGATCAAGAGCAATTCTATCTGGATGCGGGAAGGCGCGGTGCGGGAACTCGATCGGCTGCTGAACGGCAATGATCCGGAGTTAGCTTGCGTGGCGTACGGCACGTTGACGACACTCAGCAGCGATGACAGTCGCCGTGTTTCGGACGGCGCCGCCAAAAGCCTGGAGACCTACATCGAGGCCTGGCATCAGCGCACCCGCGCGGCGAGCGAACAGGCAGGCGCTGCATCTCAACCCGATCTCAGCACGGCAGCGATCAAGCCGCCCGTGGCGGCGGCTCCGGTGACGCAGCCCGCACGCAAGCCGGTGCCGCGTGCGGCGCTGATTGGTGTGGCGGCGATTGCGCTGCTGCTCACAGTTGCGGTGGCAATATTTGCCGCGTCACGAGCGAGTCAGCCAACAGTGACTGTTCAACCGCCGGAATTGCCTGCGACAGGCGCCATGGTCAAAGTAGAAGCAGGAACCTATCAGGTTGGCCGCGATGCGCCGGGAGGCAACTACGCTCCGGCGCGAGCGGTCGAGATCAGCCAGTTCTGGATCGATCAGGTTGAAGTAACGAACGCCCAGTATGCGGCTTTTCTCGCGGCCGCCGGTGGAACTCCACCGATTGGCTGGGCAGACGGCAAAGCTCCAGCAGGCCAGAATGATTACCCGGTCGAAGGCGTAACGTGGGACCAGGCGGCTGCCTTTTGCTCGTGGGCCGGCAAGCGTTTGCCCGGTGAAGCCGAATGGGAAGTCGCCGCGCGAGGTCCAAAAGGATTGTTGTATCCGTGGGGCGATGACGAGCGTACTGTTACGTTACCGGATGGCAAGACGTACGCCGTGGGCCAGATGCCTGCCAATCGCAGCGCGTTCGGCGCATTCGATATGGCCGGCAATGTGTGGGAGTGGGTGGGCGCTACGTATGCGCCGGTGCCTGAGGGCCAGAAGGTGTTGCGCGGAGGCAGCTACGGCCTGGCCAGAGACATGGCCTACCGGCTGCACGGTGAACCGAATGTTCGCACGATGTTCGCGATGGCCGGCATCCGCTGCGCGGCCGATCGCGCGCCTGAAAGGAGTACGCCATGATGCGACGATTGATCTTGCCGCTGATGTTATTAAGTGCGCTCTTGGTCATGGCCGGTTGCAGCGCATCGAATGCGCCTGCCGCGGCCAGTGCGCCGCTGCCGGCCGCCGCCATCACGGCTACCGTCACGACCACTGCTGCGGCGCAAAACGTAGCGCTGCCGGCAGGCTTGCTCTATCAAGACGACTTTTCGAATCCGGAGAGCGGCTGGCCCATTGTCGACGTCGATAACTATCGCTTCGGTTATCATCCGCCGGACTTCTATCACGTGGAGGCGAAGTCGCCGCACGCTACGCTGCCGGTGTTTCGCGGGATGAACTTTAGCGATATGCGTGTGGAAACGACGGCGCTGGTGGATCATACGACGACGGAGACGGGCGACTATCGCTATGGATTGGCGCTGCGCCGATCGGGCGGGCAGTATTACGCCTTCACGATTTCGCCGCGCAAGAAGTCGTGGCAGATCACCAAGCATTCCCCCACCGGAGTGAAGGTTTTGACCGAAGGCACACTCGACCTGTTGCAGGGCTTCGCGCCGAAAGGTGTGACGCCGGACAAGAAAGACGCTTTGCGGGTGGATGCGGTGGGCGCCAATTTCGCGTTCTTTGTCAATGGGCGCAATGTCGCACACGTCAGCGATGCCGAATATGCGTCGGGCGATGTCGGGTTCGTCGTCGAGACGGTTGACGAGCCGCTCGTTCACGTTCACTATGATTCGCTGGTGATCAGCAAGCCTAAACAGAGCGCGGACGTGCTGTTTGAAGATGACTTTGTGAATCCAGATGGCGGCTGGCCCAAGGTGGACTTCAATAACTATCGCTTCGGTTACCATCCGCCGGACTTCTATCATGTGGAGGTCAAAGCACCGCGCGATAGCCTGACGGTGTTTCGCGGCATGAACTTTGGCGACGCGAGTGTGGAAACGACGGCGTTGGTGGATCACGCGACGACAGAGAGTGGCGGTTACCGCTATGGATTGGCGCTGCGCCGATCGGGTGACCAGTATTACGCCTTCACGGTCTCGCCGCGCGCGAAAGCATGGCAGATCGCCAAACACGCTCCGCAGGGCGTGACCGTCCTGGCCGAAGGCGGTGTTGCTACGCTGCGCGGTTTTGCGCCGCAGGGTGTGACGCCGGACAAGAAGGACGATCTGCGGGTGGACGCGGTCGGCTCCAATTTCGTGTTCTTCATCAACGGGCGCGAGGCAGCGCGCGCCAGCGATAGCGATTATGCGAGCGGCGATGTCGGGTTCTTCGTCGAGACGCTCGACGAGCCGCTCGTTCACGTTCACTACGATTCACTGGTCATTCGGGCGCCGCGAGCAACTCCGATCGCCAGGCTCACGCCCACGGCTGGGGCGGCAGCGACGCCTGTTCCGACTCCGACCGCGCAGCCGCCGGCCGCGACGCCGCTGGCCGTGACGACCTTGCCCTCGGATACCAAGGTGTTGATTGACTCGGTGCTGAGCGATGTGGTCGAGCGCGCCAACAACGTCGAAGTCGATGCGATTCTCAGCGGCGACGAAAACAACGTCGATCAGTGGTGGGAGGGCGCGGCGCGCGATCGCGTCCTGGCCAGCATCAAGAGCATTCGCGATCGATTCGTGCAACCGACCGAAGTAAACTGGGCGCGAGCGGGCGAATGGATCGAGGTGCAAAAACACTCGAACACAGAGGTCACGTACACGACCAGCGAGACATGGACATTCGTGGGGATCGTCGATCAGAAGTGCGCCGATGGTTCTGCGATGCGCCGCCGCTATGTGGAAACCTATCCCGACCAGCGTTACACGCTGGAGCTGAAGGATGGCCAGTATCACATCAGCGCGTGGCAGCTGGGCCGATCGATCACGGGCGACATCACGACCATTTGCCCGTGAGCAGACCTGGCCGATTCGAAAGCGGAGGCGAGATCGTCGCTTCCGCTTTTTTGTTATCGCGTGGCTACGGCGTCGGCGTGGGGCATACGCCGCTGACATGATAAGGCACGGCGGCGCTTTGCCCGTCTCCTGACGTGACCTTAATGGTGTGCACGAATGGTTTGCCACACCGCCCGGGAATGTTGAAGCTCGCGCCAGACTGTTGGATGTCGTCGTGATAATAGCGATAACCGCCGCTGCCTCCGCTGGCGTACACCTTCAATATCAGCGCGGCTTCGTCACCTGGCTTGCGTTTGACTTCGACCACTTCGTAAGTCACGGCCAGTGGTGTCGGGGTGTTTCGCGGGCGCACGGTGGCTGCCGTCGCGCGGGGCCTCGGCGTCCGAGTGAACCTTGCCGTTGGCGCAGAGGTCTCGGTGGGCTGAGGCGGCTCGACGGTTGGCGCGATTTCTGTCGGTACAGGTTGAGCAGGTGTGTTAGTCGGCGCGGTAGGCGGCAGGGTGCTAGTAAGAGCTGGCGGAGAGCCAGTGGTCGCCGCTGGCGGCACGGTTTGTGGCGCCGGACCGCCGGGAGAACAGGCCGCCGCGAGTGCGATCATCCCAAACATGGCAAGCCGCAATGAACGACCCTGAAACAGAGCTCTGCCTCCTTGTGATCGATGTCGCCGAGTCCAGTGCGCGTGGCGGGTCGCCGCTCACCCCGCAGAAATCGACTGCATTGTACGAGAGGTTCCAAGGTCTGACAATCATAGCAGACTCAGGGGGCCATTATTCAATCACGAGGCGCGAATCGTTAAGGCAGCGGAAACCAAAGCGTACTGAGCCTAGAATCTGTCATTCCACCATGGACTGCGCCCGCACACGAGTGAGATCGGGCAGCATCACGTCCGCAGGCGTCCCCACCTCACTTCTTTCCCTCTCCGTTCCGTCCTCGGGGACGAGTGTATTCCGTGTAACGTCCCCGGTTTTTAAACGCGCTGTCCCCATTATTTCCATTGACAAGCGACTCCTTTTGCACTATAATTTATATAGTCAACTAGTTGACTAGTCAATATAGGCTTCGGATCGTGGATTTGGCATCGGCACAATATTCTTTCTGCCAGTTCAGCAATTGGAGATGAGATGGGGAAAGTGATTGCCGGTAGCCTGCCCAAGTATCGCCAGCTCTCCGCACTCCTGCGGACCCAGATACTCTCTGGCGCGCTCCCGTCAGGAGAGCGCTTGCCCACAGAAGAGGAACTCGGCCAGACCTATGGTCTCTCGCGCGGCACGGTCCGCAAAGCAATCGAGCAGCTCTGCGCCGAGGGGTTGGTCCGCACAGAGCAGGGCAGTGGCTCTTACGTTAGCACGGCCCATCCCAACGCAGTACCGTTCCGCTTCATCAACTGCCCCCCTGCAGATTCTCCTGTATTTCGAGTTGTCACAAAGGAAGTCATTCCAGCGTCCATGGTAGTCGCCGAGCGTCTCATCGTCTCTCTTGGCGAGCCGCTCATCCACATCACGCGGTTGCGGATGCAAGACGAAGAGGTCGTTGGGTATTCTGAGAGATTTCTGCCGCGCTCGCTGTGTCCGGGCCTGCTTGAAGAAGATCTGGAGCAGCCCTCGATTCACGATATCCTGGTCAGTCGGTCAGAATTGCCGCTGTTGCGGGCCACGATCGAAATCCAGGCGCAATTGCTGGACGAGGAGAGCGCGAACTGGCTTCAGGTCCCGCCTGCGACGCCGGCCATCGTGATCTCTCGCATGACTTACACGGCGCCCAACCGGCCCGCCGTCTGGTACCGCGGCCTGTACCGGCAGGCCTACTGCGTGGGCATACGCGTGGACGCGATGGACGCGGAGTAGCGCAAACTGTCTGGTTATGCCAGAGAGGAGTGTGCGAGTGAGCGCAACAGCAAGAGATGACCAGATTACCGCGTTCCTACGGGTGCTTGATCCAGCCGATACGTCCACTGGCGGAGGAACCGCGTCCGCAATTACCGGTGCGATGGCCGCCGCGCTGGTCGCGATGGTCTCACGCTTATCGGCCGGCCCGGACGCAACCGAGCCAGTGGCGTACTACGAGGATATCGCCCAGGCCGGGAATGCGCTCGCGGCGGCGCTGCTGGAAGGCGCCGATGAAGATACCCGGGCGTTCGCCTCCGTGAGGGTCGCCTATCGGCTCCCCAGGGGTAGCGAAGTCGAGGTGGCCGCGCGACGTGCAGCGATCCAATCGGGCCTGATCAACGCGGCCCGCGTGCCCCTGCGCAACGCCCAGCGCTGCGCGCAAGTATCGGCGCTGGTGGGACGGCTGGAAGGTCGCGCCAATCCGCGAGTCACATCTGATCTGCAGTGTGCGGCCTACCTGGCTCGCGCCGGCCTGCAAGGGTGCCTGGCAAACGTCGACATTAATCTGCCGAGCATCAAGGACCCGGCCGCGGCGGAAGAGATCCGGACTCAGGCCCGCGACCTGCGCCTCACGTGACGATGAGCATAAAAGAGAGTGAAAATGAGCAAGATTCTGCTGTGTGAACCGAATATCAGCGAGGGGCGGGATCACGGGATCGTTGAGCAAGTGGCCGACCAGGTTCGCGGGATTCCCGGCGTCAAGCTGCTGGACTACTCAAGCGATCCCGATCATAACCGCTCGGTCTTTACCTACCTGGGCGACCCGGAGGCGGTGCTGGAGGCCACCCAGCGCCTGGCAGTCAAGACCTTTGAGCTCATTGACATGGCCACCCACCATGGCACTCACCCGCGTCAGGGTGCGCTTGATGTAGCGCCCTTTATCCCCGTGCGCAACATTGGCACGGCAGAAGCAGTGGCGATTGCCCGCCGCTTTGGCCGCTTTGTCGGCGAGATGGGCGTGCCGGTCTACTATTATGAAGACGCGGCGACCCGGCCTGAACGGAAGAGCTTGCCTGACATCCGCAAGGGGGAGTACGAGGCACTCGCGGCCAAGCTGGCAGAGCCGGCGTGGGCGCCTGACGAGGGCCCCGCAACTTTCAACCGGAAGTCGGGCGCTACAGTCACTGGCGCGCGCTTCCCGTTGGTGGCGTTCAACGTCAACCTGCACACCACGGACCTGAGCATCGCCGATCGGATCGCCCGGGCGGTGCGCTACATCAGCGGCGGCTATCGCTACGTCCGCGCGCTGGGGCTGCCGCTGGACGACAAGGGGATGGTGCAGGTATCCATGAATCTCATCAACTACGCCAAAACACCCATCCCGCGCGTGCTGGAGACGGTCCGCAGCGAAGCCGCCCGCTACGGCGTGGCCATCGCCGGGGCCGAGTTAGTCGGGCCGGTGCCGCTCGGCGCGTTGGAGGAAGTGGCCAAGTTCTACTTGCAGGTTCACGACTTTTCACTTGAGCAGGTCATCGAGCTGGCCCTGATCGAATAACTCACGTTACGCAGCCTGAGCGGAGCGCAGCGTAGTCGAAGGCGCACGCGAAGCGTTCGACTCCACTACGTTCCGCTCACGCCGTGCCCGCAGAGCGGCGGCGCGCTGGCGGAATGCTCTGCGTAACATCAGTCAGTAATCCCACGAGGAGAGAACCCATGAAGAACGATATCCTGTACTCGGTAAAGGCCCAGCGAGGGCCGACCCTGCGCTGCAAGGGCTGGAAGCAAGAATCCCTGCTGCGCATGCTCGAGAACAACATGGAGAACGCCGAGAAACCGGAGCGGCTGGTCATTTACGGCGGCATCGGCAAGTGCGCGCGCAACTGGGAGTCCTATCATGCCATCGTGGATGCGCTGCTCCATCTGGCGAATGACGAGACGCTGGTGATACAGTCCGGCATGCCTGTAGCGATCTTTAAAACTCACCGCCTGGCGCCGCGCGTGGTCATGGCCAATACCAACATCATGAAGGCCACCTGGCCTATCTTCTACGACTTGCAGGACAAAAACCTGACCATGTTCGCGCAGTACACGGCGGCGCCCTGGGAATACATCGGGACGCAGGGTGTCATCCAGGGGACCTTTGAGACGCTGGGCGCCATCGGCGAGCAGCACTTTGGCGGCTCGCTAGTTGGCCGCACCCTGTTTACGGCGGGCCTCGGCGGCATGGGCGCCAACCAGCCGCGCGCCATGACCATGCACGGCGGGGTCTGCCTGGTCGTGGATGCCAACCCCGCGATTATTCCGGTCCGTATCCAGAAGAAATTCCTCGACGTCCAGGCGAACACGTTGGAAGAGGGGATCGAGTTGGCCGAGACGGCGAAGGCGCAGGGCCGCGCGCTGGGCATCGGCCTGCACGGCAATGCCGCTGAGCTCTTCCCGCGCGCGCTGGAACTAGGCTGGCAGCCGGACATCGTGACCGAGATGTGCCCCTGCCACGACCCCATCTCCTACGTCGCCGCCGGCTATACCGTGGAGCAGGCAGAAGCCGCACGCCGCGCCGATCGCCTGGCCTACCTGCACGAGGCGCGCGAATCCATGAAGCAGCAGCTGACCGCGATGTTGGGCTTCCATGCTAAAGGCATCCAGGTGTTCGAGTACGGCACCAGCATCCGCAAAGAGTGTCGAGATGCGGGGATGCCCGAGGAAGTAGCCATGCAGATCCCTGGTTTTGTGGCAGCCTACATCCGGCCGCTATTCACCATGGGCCGCGGACCCTTCCGCTGGACCTGCCTCTCCGGCGAAGCGAGCGACCTGGCCCGGCTGGATGACTTGGTACTTGAAATGTTCCCGCACGATGCCACCACGGTAAAGTGGATCAACCTGGCGCGCAAAGCGCTGCCGATTGAAGGGCTGCCCGCTCGCGTCTGCTATCTGGGCTTTGGCGAGCGCAAGGCGTTTGGCCTGGCGGTCAATCGCTTGATTCGAGAGGGCCAGATTTCCGGCCCGGTCGCCTTCTCGCGCGACAACCTGGATTCCGGCTCCATCGTCAACCCGACTTTTGAGTCGGAGAAGATGCTGGACGGTGGCGACCTGATCTCCGATTGGCCGTACCTGAACGCGCTGCTGAACACCGCTGCCATGGCCGACCTGGTGGCGATCCAGGCCAACTACTCCATGGGCGAGGCGGTGCACACCGGCGTCACGATGATCGCGGACGGCAGCGAGGAGGCGGACCTGCGGCTCGAGGCCAGCCTGACTACCGACTCCGGCATCGGGGTGATCCGTCACGCGCAGGCCGGCTATGAGATGGCCCGCCGCGTCGCCGAGGGCCAAGGCCCGTTGACCCGGGATAGCATCCAGGTGCCGCTCTGGTGGAGTCCACAGGCCACGTTCGGGCCGGATGACGGTACGGTTGACCGCCGGGCGCCGCACACGCGGGAAAAGGCCAAATAAGTCCTGCGGAATCAGTGAGGCTCGACCGTCACACCGCACTGCACGCACGTAGTCCCCGAAGCGTAGCGGAGCGGGAGTGGGTGCAAGTGTGCCCGAGTGCCTGCGCAGCGTATCGGGCATCCACTCTGGATTCCCGCCAACGGCACACGGCGCAAAGCGTGATGATGCCGCAGAACTTTCTGGACCGCACTTAGCGCAGCTGTCGATGCGGCTCGTCGTGACGGCGTCAGGTGTCCGCATCGTCACGACGAGCCACATTAGGAGGCACCGTGAACCCAGTCTCCCTACCGAAAGCAGACCTGTTGGTGCAGGGCGGACTCGTGCTGACTTGCGCCGGGCGAGAGGGCGATCCGGTGGGTCGCATCCCTGGCGGCGCAATCGCCAGCGCCGGTGAGCGCATCCTGGCAGTCGGCACACAAGCCGAGATCACGGCTCAGGTTGACGTGTCTGGCGCCCGCATCCTCGACGCTACGGGTTGCATCGTGGCGCCTGGTTTCGTCGATAGTCACACGCACTTAATCTTTGGCGGCTCGCGCGCCCAGGAGTACGCGGCGCGCATGACCCATAGCGCAGCAGAAGTGCGCGCACTGGGCATCCCCTCCGGCATTCAGGCTACTGTGGCCATGACCCGCGCAGCGACTATGGATGATCTGGCCGCCAGTGCGGCCGCGCGGCTTGGCAGCATGTTCTGGAACGGCACGACGACCGTCGAGGTCAAGAGCGGCTACGGCTTGACTGTGGCAGATGAGATCAAGATGCTGCAGGTCGGACGGCAATTGGCGAGAACTTTGCCGGTGGATGTCGTCAATACCTTCCTTGGCGCGCATGACTTCCCGCCCGATCTGCCGCGCGACCGTTACGTTGACATGGTGATCCACGAGATGATCCCCGAAGTGGCCGAGCGCGGGCTGGCGGAATTCTGCGACGTCTATCTTGACATGGGCTACTACACCGTGGCCGAGTCCCGGCGCATCCTGGAGGCCGGGCGAGCTGCGGGGCTGCGGCTTAAGGTGCACACCGACGCCTATGCCGACGAGGGTGGCGCCTACCTGGCCGCAGAGCTGGGCGTCGTCTCGGCCGATCATCTGAACTATACCACGCCGGAGGCCGCGCAAGCGCTCGCGGCAGCCGGAGTGATCGGCGTCGTCATGCCGGCGCTGGATTGGGCCGTCGCACACGCCCATCCCTTCGATGCCCGGATGCTGTTGGCCGAGGGGCTGGCGCTGGCGCTGGCAACCGACCTCTGCCCCGCGTGCTGGGTGGAGTCGCTGCAACTGGTGATGCAGCTCGCCTGCCGGCTCTACCGGTTCACGCCTGAGGAGGCGCTGGTGGCAGCCACCGTAGGAGGCGCCCGGGCAATGGGGATTACCGACCGGGGCACGCTGGAACCGGGCATGCTGGCCGATATGCAGATCTGGAACCTGCCGTCGTTCGAACACGTGATCTACCGGCTCGGGAACAACGCCGTCTCGGCAATCATCAAACGGGGACGGGTATACGAACGTCCAGGGGGAAATATGAATTTCACGCTGCCTGACCTCTTGCACGGTGACCCAACATGATCGAACTCACCGGCAGCACACTGACGATCTCCGATCTGGTGGCCATTGCGCGGCGCCGTGTGCCGGTTGCACCCCTGGGCAGTGCGGCGCAGGACCGCATGCAGGCCAGTCACCGCTGGGTGGTGGACGCCATCGAGCGCCAGGGCAAAGTCATCTACGGCGTGAACACCGGGTTCGGCTCCCTGGCCACCCGCCAGATCACGGCGGCCGAGGCCCGCCAGCTCTCGCGCAATCTCATCGTGCTATGTGTCGTCGGCGTGGGCCAGCCGCTCCCCATTGACGTTGTGCGGGCGATGATGGCCATCCGCGCCAACATGCTGGCCAAAGGCCATTCGGGTGTGCGTCCGGTCGTGGCGCAGACGTTGATTGACATGCTCAACGCTGGAGTCACTCCCTACGTTCCAGCCAAGGGCTCGTTGGGTGCCAGCGGCGACCTGGCGCCCCTGGCTCACATTGCGGTGGTGGCCTCTCGTGATGGCGTGGCCACCGATGGGGGATATAGCGGAAAGGCATGGTATGGCGGCGAGTTGTTGGAAGGCGCCGAGGCCATGCGGCGCGCCGGCATCGAGCGGCTTGTGCTGGAGGCGAAGGAGGGGCTGGCGCTCTCCAACGGCATTGACTTCATGGCGGCGGCAGGCGCGCTGGCCGTGCACGAGGCCGAGAACCTTCTGGCCCACGCCCAGATCGGTGCGGCTCTGAGTCTGGAAGCGCTGCAAGGGTTGTCTGCCGCGTTCGATCCCGATATCCAGGAGGCGAGCGGGCAGCCCGGCCAACGCCAGGTCGCTGCGCGGATACGTGCCCTGGTGGGCGGCAGCGGGCTGGTGGACTCGGCGCCCGAGCGCGTACAGGATGCCTATTGCCTGCGCTGCACGCCGCAGGTGTTGGGGCCGGTCGTGGACGCGGTCGCCTTTGCGCGCGAGCGGTTCACTGTGGCCATCAATGCCGCCACTGATAACCCGCTCATCTTCCCAACGGCTGATGGCTCCTTTCGGGCACTGTCGGGCGGCAACTTCCATGGGCAGGGACCCGCCATGTGGCTTGATTTCCTGGGCCTTGCTGTGGCTGAAGTGGCGGATATCGCCGAGCGCCGCGTTTTCCGGCTGCTGACCCCCGAACTCAGCGGCGGCCTGCCGGCAATGTTGGTAGCGAGCAGCGGCCTCGACGGCGGCTTGATGATGGTGCAGTACACCGCGGCCGCACTGGTATCGGACAACAAGACTCTGGCCCATCCCGACAGCGTGGACTCTATCCCATCCTCCGCCAACCAGGAAGACCACGTCAGCATGGGCGCCAACGCCGCGCGCCACACGCTGGAGATACTGGACAACGTGCGTCATGTGCTGGCCATCGAGTTGCTGGCCGCCGCTCAGGCCATTGACCTGCGCCCGGCCGGCCCGGCCCGGCTGGGTCGTGGCACAGCCCGCGCCTATGCTGAAATCCGCCGGCGCGTGCCCTACCTGGCGCACGATCGCGCGACGACCCCGGATATCGAGGCCCTGGCTGATCTGATCCAGTCGGGCGATCTGCTGGCGGCCGTGGCGGACGCAGTAGATGGCATGTAACCAACCAAAGCCATATGCCTCATTTGGACTGCGGCCGGTCTGCCAGTCCAGTCTATGAGACTATTCTGTCGGTGTCAACAAGCGGCGAAGTTTGATGGGCTCTGGCGCTTGACAACAAGGGTATACTAAGGACAAGCAAGGGAGGTGTTCGTGGTTTGATTCAGGCCGCGCGTCTTTGTTTTGCCGACAAAGGAATTGCCATTGTGACTAATGTGACCACGTTTCTAGATATTCCCAAAACCAACGATGTATCGCTGGAGGCAACGGGGGGACTTGCCACACGAGGATTATGGCGGTCTGACAGATCGCCACATCAGCATCGAAGACACGATGCGCGTCAAGGCCGTCAAGCGCCCCGGCCGCCCGAAAAAACGTGACGCGGAGCGTGTGAGAAACCGTCCGGTTAATTACGAGTTAGGCCGCTTCAGGAGGACGTAATGCGACCCCTTTGGTATTCCATCAACGTCACATTGGACGGATGCTGCGATCATCGTGCAATGCTCGCGGACGCAGACTTGCATCGTCACGCGGTCGAGAACCTCGACCAGGCCGATGCCCTCCTATTTGGCCGGGTGACTTACGAAATGATGGAGGCAGCGTGGCGGCCGTTCGCGCGGATGGGGGCGAGGCCATCGGCAGCCCATCGCCAGCGTTGGCTGGCTTCGGCAGGTTTGGAATTTTAGTTTATTTCTATGTAGACGAAACAGAATATATGTTCTACAATCTTGTCAAGGAAAATTACGGACCCTCCGGGCGGTGATTTGTTAGACCGCGCAACTTGCATAGCCTCAGAAGGAGATCGATGAACAACGAAATAGAAGTACTGAAACAGTTCTTCGCCGCAATTAATCGCAATGACATGCCAGGCATCACCAAGTATTTTGACCCGCAGATTGTGCGCATTGAGCCCGCGGGCTTTCCGACAGCCGGTACTTATTGTGGTATCGCGGAAGTCCAAGAGGACATTACAAAAGGACGCGGGACATGGGCCGAGGGAACCTGTGAGCCTGAGAAATTTTTGACCAATGGGGACAAAGTCGTTGTTTATCTCCATGTTCGGGTCCGCTTGAAGGACTCGACTGACTGGGTTGACGGGCGCTTTGCGGATGGTTTCGTGTTTCGCGCTGGCAAGATCACCCAATATCTCACCTTTGGAGAACGGCGGGATGCCCTCAAGTGGGCCGGAATTGAAGAGCCCGAGATAATTTAAGGCCGCCACGGCGAACGGCAACAAACCAGCCGATGCGGCCGACCAGGTTGCTAGAGGGACTCTTCGGGCAGGTGACCAAGCAAAGGAATTCTATATGAACGTGCAAGAACAAATCAAAGCGTATATTGCCACTCAACCTGAACCCAAACGCAGTGACCTGCAAGAGCTGCACCGCATCATTCTGGAGTTGATGCCAGACTGTAAATTGTGGTTCTTAGATGGCAAAGACGAGAAAGGTCGAACGGTTTCCAACCCTAACATAGGCTATGGATTCCAGACTATGAAACATGCCGCTGGAAAAACCAGAGAGTTCTATCAAATTGGCATCAGTGCCAACACCGCCGGAATCTCGGTCTATATTCTCGGAATAGAAGATAAGAAATACTTAGCCCAGACATTTGGAAAAGAACTCGGCAAGGCCAGCGTAACGGGGTATTGCATTAAGTTCAGGACGCTTAAGGATGTGAACATGGCTATTCTTAAAGCAGCGATGCGATATGGGATTGAACAGACCAGCGTCTTACACCCCTATTTCGCCTAAAGCATATGCCCGGATTGTTCGCTTTGGTAGCCTCCAGGCCGCATTACTCGTGAATCCATCCATCCGATTAGCGGATCTGGCGGATGTCTATGGCTACAGTGACCAGGCGCACCTGATCCGCGAATTTAAGTCTTTTGCACACTGTACACCACGCGATTTTGCTGCTTCCGCACCCGCCTATTTTGAACTTCGGCAAAATGAAGTCTGGTGCGATTTCATGAAGCAGTATTTTAACTCACTTACGCAGGGTGAGGGAATAAAACAATCTCAGTAATGGTCGGAACTTCGTTCCGGCGTGATCTCCGAAACCTGGATATGAGAGAAAGGAAGAACCATGAAACTGGCAACCAATCACGTTCTGACGCCAACATCGTCCGACGACCAATCCAGCGCTCGAGGAGGAGCACGATGCGAGAGCTCCTGATCGACTTCGGCACCACCCTGGACGGCTACGCGTCGGGGGAGGGCTGGCCCGGCTGGTGGGGTCTCGAAGGGCCGGAGTACCTCGCCTGGCTCGGCGAGCAACCACCGGTGACGTACCTGATGGGCGCGAACACGTACCGGCTGATGTCCGGCTTCGCCGGGGGAGAGATGCCGCCGGGAATTGACGAGTTCCTGCCGAGGAGGAGGCCAGCGTCGACGAGCTCACGCGAGCGCCGAAGGTGGTGTTCTCGGCCTCGCTCGAGGAGCCCCTCACGTGGGCCAACACGACCCTCGTGCGCGGCGACGCCGTGCAGGCGGTCCGGGCGATGAAGGAGGAGGGCTCCGGCATCCTCAGCACGCTCGGCAGCGTCAGCCTGTCCCGCTCGTTGCTGCGCGCCGGGATCGTCGATCGCTTCCGGGTCGTGATGTTCCCCGTGATCACCGGTGCCACCGGCGCGGAACACATCTACGACGGCTATCCCGACGTTGCACTCGACATGATCGACCACCGCATCTTCGACGGCCGCACCCTGCTCGTCGAGTACCGGCCGCGCGTGCTCAAGGGCCCGCCCCTCGCGCCGACTGCCTGAGGCCGAGCGCCTGCGCGGGCCTCCGCAGATCAGGCGGTCCGCGGCGGGCATTTCGGGGGCGGTCGGGTTGGTCGACGGCCGCTGGCTAGTAGCGCCGCCCAACCAGCACTTGAAACTGCCGAGCGCTGCTGGAGGAAACCGTTCATTTGTGCGCTGAGCCGTTGACTGGCGTTGCACCGAGCAAGGCTCCTTGCGCTCGGCCAGGAGTCGCTCGCAGCTTAAGCGCCATCCGTTAGGCAGTGACCGAATCTATTCACACCCGAAAGGAGATTTTCCGCATTGGATATTCCACGGATCTTCAACATCACTGAGAGTGCTCACCGCATCCATAACCCGATCACACCCGAAAAGCTCGCCACTCTCGGCGCGGCGCTGCGTCTGGAATCGGGGACCCGAGTGCTCGACCTCGGCAGCGGTTCGGGGGAGATGCTGTGCACCTGGGCACGCGATCACGGCATCATCGGCATCGGCATCGACATGAGCCAGTTGTTCACCGAGCAAGCGAAACACCGCGCTGAAGAACTCGGCGTCGCCGATCAAGTCAAGTTCATCCATGGCGATGCTGCCGGCTATGTCTCTGACGAGAAGGTCAGTGTGGCAGCCTGTGTCGGTGCCACCTGGATCGGCGGGGGAGTCGCCGGCACGATCGAGCTTCTGGCGCGGAGCCTGCGCACCGGAGGGATCATCCTCATCGGCGAGCCCTACTGGCGGCAGTTACCGCCGACGGAAGAGGTTGCCAGGGGGTGTCTTGCCCACTCAATCTCCGACTTTCTCATGCTTCCAGAACTTCTCGCGTCTTTCGACCATCTTGGCTACGACGTCGTCGAAATGGTTCTGGCTGACCAAGACGGCTGGGACAGATACGAGGCGGCCAAATGGCTCACCATGCGCCGCTGGCTTGAAGCCAATCCCGACGACGAGTTCGCGAAAGATGTTCGAGCCAAACTGACCTCGGAACCCGAGCGCTACACCGCTTACACGCGTGAATACCTGGGCTGGGGTGTGTTTGCGCTGATGCCGCGGTGATGAGGGGATTACCGGGCGACTCAGAAAGCGGGAAAAATCCAAGCATGCCTAACAACTCATTCAAGCGTTGGGTGGCTGACTCCATAGAACAATTGGTAAAGCAAGAACCATGAAAAAGAAAATCACCATCACGCCAATCCGCGTTGCCGACCTGCTCGCCGAGGGCGAGCGGATGCCGGTCTATGTGCACGTCATCGACCATCCCGCTGCGCGTGTGCTGGTCGACACCGGCATGACGGAGTGCACCGGCAGTGGCCGATATGGATCCCCGCCTCCTTCCACTGAGCCAGCAGGAGGGCCTCGACCTCGCCGGCATTGACATCGTCGTCAACACACACCTGCACTTCGACCACTGTGGTGGCAACCACCTCTTCGCCGGCAAGCCGATTTACGTCCAGCGTCGGGAGCTCGACGACGCGCGCAGCCAGGACGACTACACGATTCGCGAGTGGGTCGATGCGTCCGGCGTACAGTACATGCCGGTTGACGGCGAGTTCGAACTGCTTCCCGGACTCTGGCTCGTCCCGGCGCCGGGTCACACCCGTGGGTCGCAGGTGGTCGTCGTCGAGACTGGCGGGCGGCCGATTGTCGTTGGCGGCGACGTGGCGGTTTGGTTCGGCGAGCTCGACGAGCCGCACACCGAAGGCCAGCTGCGGGTGCGCGCGCTCGACCCCGAGCTGGTCTGGCTCACGCACACGGACGAGCCGTGGCGACCTGGTGATGAGGCTTAAGGCTTTTTTAGCCAGGGCAGGGACGACTCTCGTCTTCTGCCAGAAGTGCCCCTAGCGCGTGGGCGAACGATGATTATAGGAGGTGGCGCATGTCAGTCATTGAATGGTTGCTGATTCCGACCCCTCGATCCGTTGGCAGGCGATGCGCGACCTGAGCCTCGCACCTGCCGCGGAGGTCGCTGCCGAGCGCGCCAAGATCGCCACCCACGGCTGGGGCGCTACACTTCTCGCGGCTCAATCCGAGGATGGCACCTGGCCCGCAGATCCCCGCTTTCCCGAATGGCCCACCCTGCGCACTTTATTGTTGTTGCATGACATGGGACTCGACCCGGCCAATGAGCAAGCCAGGCACGCTGTGGGCCGAGTCCAAGCGAACGTCAAATGGCTAATGAATATTACTCAGGATGAGCTGCCCAAAGACGAAGACATCGACTGGTGGCACAAGCCTTTTTTCGCCGGCGAAGTGGAGCCCTGCATCAATGGTCGCGTGGTGACCGTGGGCGCGTATTTTGGGATGGACATGCACCCTGTGGTGGACCGGCTGCTGGGCGAGCAGATGACGGATGGCGGCTGGAATTGCGATCAAGAAATCGGCTCCACGCGCGGCTCTTTCCACACGACGATCAACGTCCTTGAAGGTCTGCTGGAATTCGAGCGCGCCACCGGCGGCTCGCCCGCCGTAAAGGCAGCCCGCGCGCGCGGGCAGGAGTACCTGCTCTCACGCCACTCTTCAAGCGGCTATCGACCGGTGAACCCATCGAGCATGACTGCAAAGGCGGCCCTGTCTGGACGCAATTCTCTTACCCTGCCGGCTGGCGCTACGACATTCTGCGTGGGCTGGATTATTTGCGCAACGCCAGCGTGGCGCCAGACACGCGCATGGCCGAAGCCATCGAGATCGTTGCCTCCAAGCGCGATGCGGACGGTCGCTGGGCGCTGGGGATAATGCACCCTGATGAAGTCATCGCCGAACCCGGCATAACCGAAGGCTCACCCAGCCGCTGGAATACCCTCCGCGCCATGCGAGTCCTCAAGTGGTTCGAACAGCCCCAGCCTTCGAGTGCGGCCTAACAATTCGATGCAGCCGACCCGGCCAGCTGCGGCGAATCGGGTGCAGTGCTAGTATCGAAGAACTGGCCGGGCGGCTTATCCCGAGTCCGTTGGGCCGCTCCTTCAGCAAATCTTTGACGCGCCCCTCGAACTGCACCGGTTTCTACGCGTGCGTGGTACTCGGCGGGCATAACGCATCGTGGATCGCCGGCGGCCAGCCGCACGCCTATACGCCCGCGCCTCACCACCTGGCACTTGTCGCTTCAAGAATCGCAAAACGGCCGCCAGCGCGTAGATCATCTTGAGCAGCACCCATTTCTTGAACCGGAGATACCTGCGCCTCACCTGCGGCCTCCCCTGCGTCGTGAGTGAGGGCGCATTGACCGCGCCACACTGCGCGGAACCCTGGCGATTTCCACAATCCCGTCATCCGGCTCGTCCAGCGGTGCGGTGCTGTTCCAGTGAAAGTGGTTCTCCATCTTGGCCCACAACGCGCCCTCGATGCGCAGCGCCATCGCGTACACGAAGATCGCGGCCAGAATGTCATCGGCTAAGTCATGTCTACGTTTGTGGAGTGCATGTTGTTCGCGTTGGCGGTGTTCGTGCTGGTTTGTTGTGGCGGTGACGCTGGCGCAGTTGTCAGCAGTGGTGTAGTGAGCGGCGAGCAGCAGATCGTTGACTCGGCGACGGCCGAGAAGGGTTACCCGGAATGGGTGCTGCCGGGCGCCCACGGGCTATGCCCGACGTGGTGTGATTTTCATCAGGTGCTGAGCGCCCGGGATGAGCGAGGGCAAGTGGCGGGGCTGGAGAGCATTGCCGACACCGGGCTGGAAGCGCACCGAGCTTGCCAATAGCTTTATAATGATATGGAGCGATTGGCGACCCGGCAGCGTGTCTTGCGACAGAGGGAGGTCAAGCGATGGATGGGACAAGCGGACTGCTTTGCTTTCAACTGGTGTTGTTCGTCTTTGCCGGTGCTCTTGTGGCGGCCACCACCCGATCGGCCATGCGCTGGAAGGCGCGCCAGTATTTGGTGAGCACGACTCCCCACCCGGCCGGCGCGGCCGTGTATGCCAAGTTGTTCAACCCCTTGCGGCGATCCCTCGGCATCCGGCCCTTGCGGGTCATTCCCTACATCGATGCACTGCATCGCGATGAGGTCAAGCTGCTGGAACGGGCGGATCATCTGACGCGAGAAATCGACAGCGCCTTGAAACAAGACTCCTTGTCGGACATCCGCAGAGCCGACTGCGAACGACAGGCCGGCGCTATTCCGGATAATATCGTCGACAGCCTGTGGGCCCTGTCGCGACTGCGCCGCCTCGAACGCCTGATCGATCAGCGGTCCGATCCGGATGGGCAGCAGCGGCAAGCCATCGCCGAACTGGAAGGCAATTTGCGCGCGGAGATGGAGCGATCGGTCGATAGATTGTCCGGCATCACCGTCTCGCTGCTGCAAGCGGAGCTGGCCCGCAGCGATGGCCGGGTCTCCCGGCTGGCGCACGATCTGGACGAGACCAACGAGCGTCTGATCGACCTGTCGGCTGGATACTCCGAAACGAAGGCGTTCTCATAGTCGACGGGACCATAGGATGGCCGCGCCCCACCCTGGGAGTCCGCACTGGACTGGCAGGCCTGGCGGCGGCGACGCTATGGTCCTGTTCGTCAGCGACAGCCGTATCTGAGAGCCATTCGCTCCTTGTCGCAAATAAACATACAGGTGCTGCCGGGCGCAATTTCCAAATTGCCTGCCTCACCTGTTTCCGCACCGCCGAGGAATGCGCGCCAGCCATACGTGCCCGGCTGGACGTTAGTAGAAGCACTGCCATCCGCCGGCGCATCCAGCTTGAACTCGGCTGGTCCCCAGAACGCGATGACACACGACACCGGGAAGGTGTTATTTAGCGTCACGCTCGTTGCGCCCGACGATGGCGCGGCGGGAGGCGCTTGGGTTGCCGACGGCCGCGCGGTCGGCTTTGGACCCTGGGTGTTGGTGGGTTTAGGCTTCAAAGTCGCGGTCGGCGTGTCGGTTTCGGTTGGCTCCACCGTTGGCGTGTTGGTGGGCGGCCTGGGTGTTGCAGTCGCAGCAGGCGTCGAGGTCGGCGGTACCGGCGTGGCCGCAGCGGTGGGCGTGGAGGGGACCACTGTCGGCGTGTCAGCCGGCGGGAGTGATGTGGCCGTCGCTGCCGGAGCCGCCGATCCAGCGCAGCCACTCGCCAGCAATCCCAACAACAGGATCACAATCACACGTTGAAGTTGACGGCGGTTCATGTCTGCATCCTTTCGCCTGAACTGATCAGCTCGCCTTACGAAGCCTAGCGGGGCATCCCTGCACCGGCCCCGCTGCGTGGGCACAAGTGCAGGGATGCCGCTTCTGCGTAAGGATCAATCATCAGGTAAAACTCACAACTGCATGGCCGGACAACACAAACGGGCCGCCCGCGATCTTCACGGGCGGCCTGACGATCATGTGGTCATCCTGCGCCGCGCAGACAAATTCGATTGCGCGGCCAAGCCGCTGACGGCCTCAGGCGTAACCTTATGGCTTATAGCCGTCCGACAGCGTCTTCAAGAAGGCGACGATGGCGGCCTCCTCGTCAGGCGACAGGCCCAGGTTGCCCAGCTCGCCCGTGTTGAGGTTCGCCGCCACTTCCGGCGCTGGCCAGCAACCGGCAGCCAGGGCTTGCGCCTCGGTGAAATCGCCAGAGCACCGGGGCTTAACATCCCGTGTATTGTAGAAGTTGACAAGCCCTTCCAGCGTCTTGAAGTAGCCGTTGTGCGTGTAGGCCTTGACAAAGCTTGACGACCCTAAATCCACATTGCGCGCGGTCGGAACCTTGTGCTTGCCCATGTTGGCATCGGCATAGGCAGCATAGTCCGCTCGCCTTGCCAGGAACCCGCCCAATCCCGGATCGACGAAGCCGGGATTGCTGAGGTACACCGGGTTCTCAGGATTCTTGGGCACGCCCAGGTTGTCGAAGGTGAAATCGGTGAAGAGCGGCTGTTGGCCATTGGCGATGTGGCATTTGGCGCACTTGGCCTTGCCGCGGAACAGGGCATAGCCGCGCTGTTCCTGCTGCGTGAGCTTGGCCTTGCCCGTCTTGACGTAGTCGAACTTAGAGGTGAAGGCATTGACCTCCGGCGAGGCCTCGTAAGCGGCAATGGAGTACCCAATATTGTCGTAGGCCATGGCGACATTGTCGCAGGCGGCCGGGCCCCATACTTCTCTAAAGAGATCGCCGTAACTTGCGCCACAGACCTTGGCGACAAGCGCTTCGGCATTCGGAAGGGCCTGCTCCACGGGGTTCAAGAACGGGCCTTTGGCCTGCTCGGCGGCCGGGCTGCCGAGTATCTCGCCGGTCGCACGGCCATCCCAGAAGTTTCCGCCCACGAACAAGCCCTTCTTATCGACGGAGAGGATCGGGCTCTGGGTGGCATATGCCGCGCTGGGCGGCTTGCGGTCGCCGAATGCGCCGGGGATCGATCCTTCGTACACCGCGCCGTGAGCGTTAGTATCATTGTCCGGCCCGGTCCACCCGGCCCCGGGAGCATGGCAGGTGGCGCAGGACTGGTTTTCGTTAATCGAGAGGTTTTCGTCGAAGAAGATGGCCTTCCCGAGTGCTTCCTTGGGAGTAAGTCCGGCCTGGGCTACTGCCGTCCCCACCAGAACCGCCAACAGAGTGCAAGTCACCCCAACCACCAGGCACGCCAACACTTTTCTGTTAGTCATGGCAAATTCCTCCTCACAAGCGAGATTTGTTTGCTGCTCTGCTGCACCAGGCAGGACTAAACTGATAATCTGCACGGAATTCATCACTACCGGCCAGGCATTGCTGTTCTGTCGCTGCACCTCCTTTCCAGCAAGCGCGCTTCCTCTTGCGCCAGCTCTAGCGAACCAACAAGAGCACGGTAAACTTCTGACTGCTGACATCGAGACAGTGGACATCGCCTACTAACGCGGCTGAGAGGAACAAAAACGCTCAGCCTGCCGTGGCCGAGCGTCGAGTGTCATACCTGTGGCAACACACACAGTATCGGCCCGCGGCTTCTATCAAACCACGAAACCTCCCCTGTCTATGTTACTATATACACCCAAACTGTAGCGAAATGGTTGGTTTTTTGTTTAAGCGCGGTAAGTTTTCTGTGTAATTTCTGTTACAATCGGGTTGCACGCGGCACTTTTTGGGGTGATTTGGCGTCAATATATGGAAGAATAGAACTGCCCTTGCCGGGTCGTCTTCGGGGAGGCTCCATGCCATCTGCAACTCAATCCCCTCGTTTTTCACGCCGGGCCAGGATCCTCGTGGGCGGCGCGGTGGCCGTCATCACGGTGCTGTACATGTTCGCCTGCGCCTTGCTGATCGATGCCTTCACGCAGCGCGGCGCGCCTGCGATAGTGGGGCCGGTGTCGCCATCGCCCACCTCATCGGCGGCGGAGCCAACGCCAGCCGGCCAGCCGCAGGCCGCGGTGTCGTCCGGCTCGATCGTCCCCGGCACGTCCCTGACTGTTGTCGGATCCAACTGGTCGCCCAATGAAGCGGTGACGATCCTCCTGCGTGATCCCGCCAAACCGGGTGATCCGCTGCTGTTTCTCGGCACAGGCCAGGCCGACGCGAACGGCCTCGTCGTCGTCAATGTCACCTATCCCACCGATCCGCGTTGGGCGAATGTGGCTCAAGTTGATGTGATCATCCAATCGCAGAGCAGTGGCGTGTATGCCTCCATTACGGTCGGGATACAAGCCCCGACGGCGACTCCGTATCCATCGTTGACGCTGGTTCCCACGCGCGTACCGCCGACGACGCCCCCGCCGACCGCCACGTCGACGCGGGTGCTGCCCACGGCTACGCGGCCCACCGCCACGCCCACGCGCCCGGCATATCCCGACTGGCGCGGGGAGTACTTTGCCAATACCATGCTGGTTGGCGCGCCATTCGTAGTGCGCAACGATCGGGACGTGAATTTTAACTGGGGGCGCAATGCACCGGCAGCGGGCCTGCCCGCCGATAACTTCTCCGCGCGTTGGACGCGGCAGTTGTCGTTTCCGGCGACGCAGCCCTATCGCTTTGTGCTGCGCTCCGATGACGGCGTGCGGCTGTGGATCGACAATGCGCTGGTGATTGACGAGTGGCACACCGCTGCGCCTGCGGCGGCCTACACGCGCGATGTCAACCTGACGGCGGGCTGGCATGCGTTCCGCATTGAGTACTACGAAGGCAGCGGCGATGCTTACGTGCAGTTCCGCGTCGAGTCCGTGCCGCAGACCTTCCCCAACTGGAAGGGAGAATACTTTGCCAACCAAACGCTCGGCGGGCCGCCGGCGCTGACACGCGACGATGCGGCGATCAGTTTCGATTGGGGGCAGGGCGCTCCCGCCAACGGCCTGCCGGTCGACAAATTCTCGGCGCGCTGGGCGCGGACGTTGAAATTCAACGCGGGCGTGTATCGCTTCAGCCTGCGATCGGACGACGGCGTGCGGCTGTGGATCGACGGCGTGCTGCACATCGACGAGTGGCACAACTCGGATGGGCAGACCTTCTCGCGCGATGTGCAGTTGGGCGCGGGTGATCACTCCCTGCGGATCGAGTATTTTGAAAATACGGGCGGCGCGCTGATCACCTTCACACTTCAGCCCGTGGAGGACTTCAGCAGGTGGAAGGGCGAGTATTATCCTAATGATCATTGGGCCGGCTCGCCGGTCGTGGTGCGCAATGACGATCGGCTTGATTTTAACTGGGGCACTGGCTCGCCCGATCAGTTGATCCCGCCCGATCGTTTCTCGGCACGCTGGACGCGAGCGATCGATCTGGAAGCGGGAACGTACCGCTTTGATCTGATTGTCGACGACGGCGTGCGCTTCTGGATCGACAACGTGCTGGTTCTCGACAAAGTGCAGCAGGCCAGCAACGCGACGTATTCGGTCGTGGCGGCGCTGGCGCCGGGCCGGCACGCCTTTCGTCTGGATTACGTGGAATACACCGGCAGTGCGCGTTTTCAGCTGGACGCGCACGTTCCTGGGCGGTCCCACGGCGACCGCGACGAAGACGCCGACGGTCACCATGACGAAGACCGCCACGCCCACACCGACTGCGACCAACAGGCCGCCGACGTTCACGCCGACGGCGACGTCGACGCCGACCTCCACGGCGACGCCGACGGTCACCTCATCACCCACAGCGACGCCCACGACGACGCCTACGGATACGTCGACGGCCACCGCTACTCCCACAGAGACGCCTACGGCGACACTCGCAACGCCATAAGATAACCCTCCCGGAGGCTCGCGAAGCGCCTCCGGGAGGGTTATAATTCGCCAATCGTGTTATGATTGCCTTGAAACGGGAGCATTGTCACCGTTCCGTGTGACATCCTATACTGCCCTGACGGGCGCATTCCGGTTAATCTAAAAAGGCTGCCGCTTTCCAGTTCCGGAAGGGGGCGACTGCCTGACAACGGCTCATTTGACTGTACCTCGCCGTGGGTTGTGAACTTCAATCCCAAATCTCTCAGGAGAAGAAACGTGAAACGCTTATCCGTAGTAGTCAGTGTGTTAGTCCTGGCCGGTCTGCTGCTGTCCGGCTGCGGCGGCGCGGCTGCGCCCGCCAAGATCAAGATCGGCACCGATGCAACCTTCCCGCCGTTCGAGCTGGTTGACGAGCAGACCAAGGAGCTCACCGGCTTTGACGTGGACTTGATGAAGGCCATCGCGCAAAAGGCCGGGCTGGACGTGGAATTCGTCAACGTCGGTTTCGATCCGCTGCTGGCGGGTGTGGCGCAGTGCCAGTACGATGGCGCCATCGCAGCCATCACCATCACCGACGAGCGCAAGCAGCAGATGAATTTCTCCAAGCCGTACTTTGAAGCCGGACAGGTGGTCGTCGTGAAGAAAGACAACGACGCCATCAAGACCAAAGACGATCTGGCGGGCAAGACCGCCGGAGCCCAGATCGGCACCACCGGCGCGATCGAGATTGGCAATATCCCCGGCGCGAAGTTGAAGACCTACGACTCCTTTGATCTGGCCTTCCAGGACCTGATCAACGGCCAGATCGACGGGGTGGTCGCGGACAACCCGCTGGCGCTGGGCTACGTGGGCAAGAACGCCGACAAGATCAAGATCACCGGACCGGTCTTCACCAGCGAGAATTATGGCGTCGCGATCTGCAACAAGAAGGCCGATCTGGCGGCGAAGATCGACCAGGGCATCGACGCGGTCAAAGCCGATGGCACGCTGGATAAGCTCATCCAGAAGTGGATTGTCACCGGGCAGTAGGCTGATGCAGACCCAAAGGGTTTCTCGAAGAACCCTTTGGGTCTTTTTGATGTGAGGCGCTATGCAATCCAAATCGCGACTCGTGGGTGATGCTCCCGACAAGGTGCTGTCCAAAGTCCCCGGCGCGCGTCCCGAAGATCGTATCGACGCGTGGTGGGGGCTGTTCTTCGCCGTCGTCGGCCTGGTCGTGCTGCTCATCATCTTCTGGCCCGATCCTTACCGGCGGATTCTCAATTTCGTGGCGGACGGCATCCTCATCACCATTGTCGTGACCGTGGTGTCGTTTGTGCTGGTGTTGATCGTCGGCCTGCTGGGCGGCCTGGCGCGCACCGCGCGCAATCGTTACTTGCGCGGTTTCATCTCGCTGTACGTGGAAATCATCCGGGGCATTCCCCTGCTGGTGCAGCTGATTTTCTGGTATTACGCGCTGCCGCCGGTGGTGCAGGGCCTGGGCGAGCTGCTCAACATTCCCGCGCTGGCGGCTTTTGCGCCCGATCCGATTTTCATGGCGATCGTGGGCCTGACGATCGGCTATGGCGCTTACATGACCGAGGTGGTGCGGGCCGGCATTCAGAGCGTACCCAAAGGCCAGATCGAAGCGGCGCGCAGCCTGGGCCTGACGTATCGCATGGCGATGCAGCACGTCGTTCTGCCGCAGGCCTTCCGCACCATCCTGCCCGCCATCGGCAACGAGTTCATCACGCTGCTCAAAGACTCGTCGCTGGTCAGCGTCGTGGCCGTGGCCGATATGACGCGGCGCGGGCGCGAGTTCATGTCGATGACGTTCATTCCCTTTCAGACCTGGATCATGGTGGCGCTGTTGTATCTGGTCTTGACGCTGTTCTCGGCGCGCGTGGTGTCGTGGCTGGAGAAAAAGTCACAGGTGGGGCGATAGCCATGGAACCGATTATTCGCATCGAAAACATCCACAAGTATTTTGGCGAAGTGCACGCGCTGCGCGGCGTCAGCCTGGACGTGAACAAGGGCGAAGTGGTGATCATCATTGGCCCGTCGGGGTCGGGCAAGTCCACCTTGCTGCGCTGCATCAACCGGCTGGAGGAGTACGACGAAGGCGAGATCACCGTCGACGGCATTCCGCTCGACACGGCGGCGAACATCAACGCCGTGCGCACCGAAGTCGGCATGGTCTTTCAGCAGTTCAACCTCTTCTCGCACATGACGGTGCTGGACAATATCAACCTGGCGCAGCGGCTGATTCGCAAGCGATCGCGCGCGGAATGCACGAAAGTGTCGACGGGACTATTGGAGCGCGTGGGCATTCCTGAGAAAGCGCAGTCCTATCCCATGCAACTCTCCGGCGGGCAGCAGCAGCGCGTGGCGATTGCGCGCGCGCTGGCGATGAACCCCAAGATCATGCTGTTCGACGAGCCAACCAGCGCGCTCGATCCGGAGATGATCAAGGAAGTGCTGGACGTGATGATCGATCTGGCGCAGGAGGGCATGACGATGGTGGTCGTCTCGCACGAGATGGGTTTTGCGCGCGCGGCGGCCCAGCGGGTCATCCTGATGGCCGATGGCGAGATCGTGGAGCAGGGTTCGCCCGATCAGGTGTTTGAGCATCCCCAGCACGAGCGCACCAAAGCGTTCTTGAGTCACATCCTGTAGCGTTCCGCAGCAGCGGTTTCCGGGCGTGGGAGCCCGGCCTGCTGCACAAAACGAGCGTATGCCGGCCAAACGCCAACGCCGTCAGAAGAACGAGGTCGTCAAGTTGATCGTCACGACGCGCGAGCGCTTTCCGCACACGCCCGGCCTTACGCGCGCGATGCGCCGGGTGATCTGGCGTTATGCCGCCGAGGAGGAAGCCCGCGCGCGGGCGGCCAAGGCGCGGCGTAAACGGCGAACGCGCACGAACAGGAAATCGCGCACTGCTTCGAAGTAGCGAACATCGTGGAGAATTGTGGCGTACATTCTGGAGTCGAGGCTTCAGCCGGTATGGATTCAGTAAAACCGGTTGAAGCCTCGACTCCTGCATCAGAGGCTAATGGCGATTGAAATATGACTTCCTCAAAGAGTTTCCTGCACAGCCGCCGCTACAAATGGATCAACTTCTATCCGCCCTTTTGGGGTGCTGGCATCCGCGTGCTGCACAAACAGTCGGATGATTACACGATCAAAGTGCAGCTGAAGCTGACGCGCCTCAACCTTAACGCCGTGGGCACCCACTTTGGCGGATCACTCTACGCCATGTGCGATCCGTTCTTCATGCTGATCTTGCTGGAGCACATGGGGCGCGATTACATCGTGTGGGACAAAGCCGCATCCATTCAATTCCTCAAGCCGGGGCGCGGCACAGTGACGGCGACATTTCATATCTCGCCGGAGCAGATCGCGGCGCTGCGTGTCCAGGCCGATCGGGCAGAGAAGATCGAGCCGCTGTTCAACGTCGACGTGATCGACGAGCAGGGCGAGGTCGTCGCCAGAGTCGAAAAGCGGTTGTATGTGCGCAAGAAACGCTGAAGTTCAGGTTTTGCTATTCTGTTCCACAGTGATTACTACATTTCCCTTTTTGTGTCCTGTTTCGACATACCGATGAGCCTCGGCAATTTGCTCTAACGGATAGCGGCGATCGATGACCGCTGTTATCTTTCCCGCCTCAATCAGCTCTCTTGAGGAAAATTAGGTCTTCGGTCTTTTGGCTCGCTGCCCCAATGATTACTTGCTTGCTGCTTCTCATCGAAGTCCATCGTCCGCGAATCCTCTGTGACAGCCCAGCGTTCACCAAAAGATAGCGTCCATTTGGCTTTAGCGATCTGATACACCGTGAAAACGAACTCTTGCCCATCACATCAAGAATAACGTCATAGGTTTCGCCGCTTGTGGTGAAATCTTCCTGAGTGTAATCAATGACCTGGTCTGTGCCAATCGAGCGCAGCATGTCCAATTTTCCCGTGCTGTCCACGCCAGTCACTTCTGCTCCGAAGTACTTGGCCAGCTGCACGGCAAACGTCCCGATGCTTCCACCAGCACCACAAATCAAAACCTTTTGTCCGCTCAGAATGTTGGCTTTTCTAAGAAAATGTAAGGCCTCAAGTCCCCCCACCGGAACAGCGGCGGCTTCCTCATAGGTCATATTGGCCGGTTTGATGGCCAGCACCCCGTCTTCAGGCAGACATTTGTACTCAGCATAAGCACCAAAACCAAGACCGGCAGCTGCAAAAACCTGGTCACCTTTCTTAAATCGTTTTACGTCTTTGCCAACTGATTCAATTTCTCCGGCTAGCTCCTGCCCTATTATCTTTATTCTGGTTGGTCTTCTGAGGCCCACATACATGCGCATGGGGAGCGACAAAAAGAGAGGGAATTTGAGACTTCGCATCTCACAGTCCCCGGCTGTTACGGTTGCCGCGTGGACTCTGATCAGCACTTCATTGTCCTCAGGAGCCGGTTTTTCGACCTCTCCGAGTCTGAAGACCATCCGGTGACCCGTATTTCGTCCATATCATTGCTTTCATGTGTAATTTTCCTGACTGCCGGGTTCACCTGCCGCTATTCCGCTGTGCTGCATGGCGGCAGGTGGGGTGCTTATTAAATAACTGCCTTCACTTGCTTTACAGTCGCTTACCGGAGCTGCTCAACGATCTTCACGATCGCTGCGACGGCAGCCTCGGGCTGTTCAATCATAATGGGGTGACCGCTGTGGTCGGCAAAGATCTGCTGGCTGTCAGTCGATAACTGGAGTAGGCTGGTCTGTGCGGCGGTGTGTTTAGCATCCTGATCTTTACCGCGCGACAGAACGATTAAGGGCAATGCGCCCAACGAGGTCACAGCCCTGGCCTGCGCCCCTCCTTCGGACATCCCCATGCCTTCGTCCGTGAAGGTTTGGACGCCACGCGGGGCCACCGCGAAAGCTGTATAGGCTTGCTTATCCCCCTCCGGCAGGTTTTCGACTGAGCCAAGGGGATCCGCCAGCAGGCGTACCAGGCCGATGCGGGCCAGCAACGATGGCAGGGAGGTCTCCACCGGGTTTCGGAGCTGGCTGAGGAGTGGCGACATCCGAAGTGGGCAGGTCTTGCGAGTCGATCAGCACCAACCCGGAGACTTCGGCCGGATAGTCATGAGCGTACACAATCACGGTAAACCCGCCCATCGAATGGCCCACCAGCACATATGGGCCGGGTTCATTGGCTTTTGCCAGCAGGGTATGCAGTTCTTTAGCATATTCCCGGGCAGTCCGCGGCTGGGGACTGGCCTCGCTCCACCCCATCCCGGCTCGATCGTAGGTGCAGATGCGTGTGGTCTTGGCGACTTCGGGCTGCACCCAACCCCACGAGGCAGACGAATCCCCCCAGCCAGCCTCGATCACTACGGTGGGGCTGCCCGTGCCGGTACAGTTGATGTGCAAGCGGTAGCCGCCCACGTCTACCATTTGACCGGGAGGGGGATAAGCCCGTAGGTCAGCAGCTTCTGACACCGACTCGTAAATGGTTCCGGCCAAAATCAATCCCAGTACCAAAACTACAGCCCCGCCCAGCCAGAGGAAACAGCCGCGGCCTCGACGTTTTGGACTATCCACCGCCGCTATTTGAGTTTGATTGCTCATTGACACTCCTTTAATGTTCGCTTGTCTGAACAGTTACCATTTGGCAGCGCTATGCCACTTCTGGCACTGCGTCCGCCAGATGTACCATTTCAGCACTGACATCCCATAGCTTCCTGGCGACAGCACTATCGGCAGCCTGCGGAGCCGGTTGGGTTACTTTGCAATCGACGAAGTATTTTCCGGTAAAGCTTTGTACCTCTGGTGAAGACGCCAGGTAGATGGATGTTTCCGCACCTTTTTCCGGGGAACGGGCAATGAGCGGTACGACTACCCCCATTATTTTCATGAGGAGCCCAGGGTTATTTTTCCCGAAGCCCGTACTCGTAAAGCCTGGATGCAACGCATTCGCGGTCACGCCCGTTCCCTCTAAGCGACGAGCGAGTTCAGTGGTAAACAGAATATTCGCCAATTTGGAATTCCCATAGGGCCCGAAGCTGGAGTAGGATCGTTCGCCCTGAAGGTTATCGAAATCAATCTTGCCGCCTGAATGCGCGTCCGATGAAACATTGATGATCCGGGCCGGAGCGCTGGCTTTAATCGTATCGAGCAGCAAATTCGTTAACAGGAAATAGGCGAGATGATTGAGCGCCAGGGTCATTTCGATGCCATCAACACTGAGCTGACGTGTGGTGAATGTTCCGCCTGCGTTGTTGAGCAGAACGTGTAGCTGCGGATATTTGCTCTTAAAATCACTGGCCAGGCGGCGAACTTCCTGCTGCGACGACAAATCCGCTAACAGCGAGTCCACATTCTGGTTGCCAGTTGCCAATCGGATCTCTTCGACAACCTGGCCGGTCTTCTGAGCACTGCGCCCAACAATTACGACCGTTGCGCCCATTCGCGCGAGTCCCTGGGCGGTACTTTTCCCGATACCGTTGGTGCCGCCGGTAATCAGGCAAATCCTGTCTTGCATCGTCGTCATCGTTTCTCCCTCATCCTTAGTTTACATTTGCTGTCCTTGCCAGATGTCAAGGAATTTTGCATTTACGTTTCATAGCGGCAGGCGCAGTGATTGGTCAGGGTTAGTTGTTTTCTGCCACCGTGATGACGACTTTACCTCGGGCGTGTCCTTCTTCAAGATACCGGAGCGCTTCAGGAACCTCAGCTAAGGGGTAACATCTGTCTATCACAGGTTTTACTTTGCCGGATTCAAGCAGCTCTTTCATAAAAACCAAATCGTTTTGGTTTGGTTTCGCTACCCCCATGTTGCCCATTTTCTTGCTTCCGGTCATTGAAATCCATGGCCCTTGAATCATGGCTTGAGTCATTTGACCCATGGATCCTCCGGTCTGAACATAGACACCCTTGGGACTCAATGCACGCTTGTAATCTGCAATCGAGCGGTCTCCGTTCGCGGCCAGAATCAGGTCATACTGCTCTCCGTTCGTGGCGAAATCTTCTTGGGTATAGTCAATGACATGGTCTGCGCCAATCGAGCGCGCCGTTTCCAAATTCCGGGTGCTGCACACGGCGGTCACTTCCGCCCCGAACGATTTGGCAAGCTGTACTGCAAAGGTACCCACACCACCTGATGCACCATTGATCAAGACCTTTTGCCCGGGCCGAATCTGTCCGGCGTGGCGAATACCTTGCAGCGCGGTGACGGCTGCCATCGGTACGGCGGCGGCTTGCTCGAATGATAGATTGGCCGGTTTCAACACCAGGGCATTTTCACGCACACACACATACTCGGCAAACCCGCCCCAACCACACGCAGAGATGTCCCCGAATACCTCATCGCCCGGCTTGAACTGCGTTACGTTACTCGCAACTGCTTCGACCCGTCCCGCAATGTCAGAGCCGAGTATCGTGTGTTTTGGTTTTAGAAATCCGGAACTCAGGCGGATCAAGAACGGGTCGGCTCGCAAGAGATGGAGGTCAGTGGCATTGACGGAGACTGCATGAACCTTGACCAGGACTTCATCGTCCGCGAGAACCGGTTTTTCTACGTCTTTGAGATGAAGAACATCGGGTGATCCGTATTCGGTGTATACGATCGCTTTCATGGGTTTCCTCCAGTCTAAATTGATTGTGCAGCTTTGATGTTCGTTTGCTAGACTGGCTTAGGCTCCTTTGGAAATGGGCAGGGTCGATGATCGACGGTGAAACGACACCCCAGAGGAATAAGCGGCAGGCTGCGCCGCGTGCTCAGACGTTCGCCTCTAGGCGTCAGCGTACGGCCTGGAAAATAATCCGGCGTTACAAAAACAAACCAGACGCTAGTGCGACGAATTGTCCGAACTGTTGTGAGGTTGGCTGTTCCCTTGGCCGGGGCTCAGACCTGTAACTAAAATTAAATATACTTTATCGGATCATGCATGTCAACATAAGGAAATAATACGCAATCTTGCACTAATTACTCCACGTGCAGGTGCGAGATTACCATTTGAATCTTTCACGATCTTGTCAGAGTGCCCCTCCTTGCTAGGTGTAAGCGCAAACTTTTCACGGCCGTCTCATATCGGCCACATGGTGGAGTTCACTATGCGAAAGGCAGATTGGCCGGGTAGATCGGGCACCAACAGCAAGAATACGTAGGCTGGTCAGCCGACGGCCGCCAGCGACGACCCGCGTTTCGCGGTGCATACGGGTTCCACCATTTTCGGTGAACAGGTCGCTAATCTTAGGATAGCCGCCGATCGAATGGGGATCGCGGCCGGTCTGGACTGCGTCGTTCAAGCGCGACCAGCTCGGCGTCGGTGAGGTCTTCGGTTGCCACGCTCACAATCGGGATGAGCAAAGTGGATGTCAGGCATGTTGCCTCCAATCAATGTGTCGAATACCGTATTACGCACAATACCCATAGCAACCCATTGACCAACACATCCGAAAAGGTAAAGACCTACGCCAAACGCCGTGTGATTCATCAAACTACGAAGTCGAGCCTGCGCAGGTTTTGACGTCTTGATGCCACAAAGGCGAACCAATGCAGGTTGCATGATGAAGAATGGCGCCAAGAAAGCGGCAATCCCGAAGAAGATAGCAGGAATCAGCGTCGGATGCAGAAGCCAGTTGTCGCCGACTAAGCCACGAAAGCGATGGCGAACGTGATGCCAATCAGGTAGTGGGCGATCCAGCCTACCGTGCATTCAGCGCTCTTCGGTGGAGTAGATGACAATACTGGAATGCCTAAGGTTCCTGCTGGCATGTAGCGCAGCCAGCGCCCGACCAGACAGATGTTGGAGGGCGTAATCTTAAAGGCATGTTTGAGAAACAGCCCCCACAGATCAAACGTGAGCGTTGCGCCAAGCCCCATGAGGATGGCGCTAATGAGGAAGAGAGCCAGATTATCCATGAGTCACCTGCTTATTGATGGTTGATGCCTAACGTGAACGTCAGCCGTTGGCGAAGGCAGCGCAGCAAAGCGGCGGCACGCGTTGTCAGGTTTGTGAGCATGCGCCACCGTTATGATGACATGTCCTGTTTTGTGTCCGGTTTCGACATACCGGTGAGCCTCGGCGGTCTGTTCCAGCGGATAGCAGCGATCGATAACCGATTTTAGCTTGCCGGCCTCAATCAGCTCTTTGAGAAAAATGAGATCTTCCGTCTTTTGGCTGCGCTGCCCCAACGATGACCTGCTTGTTGCTTCTCAGCGCCGCCCAGCGCCCGCGAACCCGCTGTGACAGCCCCGGGTTCGCCAGAAGATAGCGTCCATTGGGTTTGAGCGATTTGACACTCCGTGAAACCGAACGCTTGCCGATCATGTCAATAATGACATCATAGGTCTCGGCCGTTTTGGGTGTAATCTTCTTGCGTGTAATCAATGACGTGGTCTGCACCAATCGAGCGCAGCATGCCCAATTTCCCCGTGCTATCCACGCCGGTCACTTCAGCCCCAAGGTGCTTGGCCAGCTGTACCGCAAAAGTACCGATGGTTCCACCCGCACCGTTGATCAGAACCTTTTCTCCGCTCTGGATATTTGACTTGCCTGAGAAAGTGCAAGGCTTCAAGTCCCCCCACCGGGACGGCGGCGGCCTCTTCATAGGTCATATTGGCCGGTTTGATCGCCAGCACGCTATCTTCAGATTCTGCGGACAGACAGATGTACTCCGCGCAAGTACCCATACCAACAAAACCGGTCGCAGCGAAAACTAGGTCACCGGCTTTGAATCGTTTTACAGCCTTGGCCCACTGATTCAACTTCCCCGGCTAACTCCATCCCCAGGATGGTTATTCGCGTGGGTGTTTTGAGACCCACATAGGCTCGAATGGGGAGCGTGTACCACCGAGCGCCGCTGAGACCTCGCATTTCACAGTCGCCTGATGTTACGGTTGTCGCAACTATCCTGATCAGCACTTCATTGTCTTCGGCGTCGGCTTTTCGCTGTGCAGGTATTCGCTATGGCCAAAGTTATCACTACTTTTCCTTTGGCGTGCCCTGCTTCAAGATACCGGATCGCTTCAGCAGTCTCACTTAACGGGTAGCGTTTATCGATAACAGGTACGACTTTACCGGATTCAAGAAGCCCTTTCACAAAAACCAAATCCTTGTGGTTTGGTTTCATCGTTGGCATGGGACCGACTTGCTTACCACCAGCCTTCGACCTGCGGGGCCCAAGGATCATGTGTTCGAACAACAGCCGGAGGCTGGTGAAGCCGGCAATGACGCAAACCCCTTGAGGTTTTAGTGCGCGCTGGTAGTCAGAAATGGAACGATTTCCAACAGCACAGTAAATCAGATCATACTGCTGCCCGTTATGGGTGAAATCTTCGCGCGTATAATCAATGACGTGGTCCGCGCCAATCGAGCGCACCATGTCCAAATTCCGGGTGCTGCATACGCCAGTCACTTCAGCCCCGAAGGATTTGGCAATCTGCACGGCAAACGTACCTACGCCGCCGGATGCACCATTAATCAAGACCGTTTGCCCAGATTGTATCTGTCCTGTATCGCGCAGACCTTGCAAAGCAGTGAATGCCGCTAGAGGGACGGCGGCGGCTTGCTCGAATGTCAGGTTGGCCGGTTTCAACGCCAAGGCGGCCTCTTCATGAACACATACGTACTCGGCAAAACTGCTCATTTCATTCAGGGACATGCATCCAAATACCTCATCCCCTACTTGAAACTGCGTTACGTTTCTGCCAACCGCTTCAACGCGTCCTGCTACATCAGCGCCGAGCCTGGGGTTTTTAGGTTTGAAAAATCCGTTTACCAAGCGGGCTAAGAACGGTGTGGCTCTCATGGTATGCCAGTCCGCTGGATTTGCGGACGCTGCGTGAATCTTCACCAGGACTTCATTGTCCTTAGGCGTTGGTTTTTCTACCTCTTTAAGGTGAAGAACATCGGGTGATCCGTATTTGGTGTAAACAATGGCTTTCATTTGATTATCCTTGTAGTGTAATACTTTGTCTTGCGCTATTTACGAATTCGCCGGAACCGGCTGCGCTACAAGTCGTTCTGCCTCATTGGTGGTGCCTGCCGTCAGGGAAGCGATGGCGGAGGAATTGAACCCTTTCACGACCAACCAGACGCCCAGCGAAAACTCAAATAGCGCGACCAGAAGTGCGGACAACCCTGCCAGGGGGGCACGTTGCCCGATGAGACCGAACATCACGGCGAGGTAGCCAGCGATGAGCGTGACCCCTCCGACGATTCCAATCGAGGAAAGGACTCGAGGCACCAGGCGCGACTGGTACAGCAGGAATCCCAGCAACAGGTCGTTTACGGCCGGCATAAAGCTTTGTCCGAGAAGGAAGATACGGTCATAAAGGGCGGCAAGCGTATGGCTGGCGACCAACCCATCTGCTCCAGCTCCGGTCTGCCGCAAGGTCACGATCGTCAGGAGGAACGCGACGCCGACGAAGATGGTGCTGGCTTCCAGAGTTCGGGAGGCGACGAGGCCCAGCGCGGCCCCTTCGTTCTGCTTCTTCAGCACCGGGAACAACACAACGGCGGTGCCGATGCCCGCGAGGGCCACAATGATCTCCAGAACAGCGCCAATGATAACGGCTGTGTCCGGGCCAGCGCCGATGATGTAATTCGCACCCTTTACCTGGCCGTAGAGAGTGAGGGTCGGGATCGAGACAAAGGTGAGCAGGTAGAGCACGCCCGCCACTAGCGCGGTTTTTCGCGCTGAGGCCATAGTGGCAGCCTGCCGATTGGTATTCATGTGTTTGTCTCCTGTCATTGTTACGGTCTGCTCGATCGAACTCATTCGTTCGTTGGTAGCCATCGTTTTTTCTCCTGTTTGACTATTCTGATACTGACACGCTCAATGCAATTGAACTTGCATAAGACTGTGGTCGCCCCGCCTGTTCCTGAGGTGTGAAACGGACTATAAATTTATCAAGGCTAGATCTCCTTTCCGAGCAGCCCGGCTCAACTCATTGTTTGATATCTGGCTCATCTGCCTGGCCGGGTTCAATGCGATTGACCGAGACCAGGGGCACACCCAGATCACGCACTTTTTTGAGCAACCCATGCAGCGCAGCCTGATCGACCACCGGGCCGGTTAACCGTGTCTCGCCGTTGTCTTCTCGCGTGATAGTCAGGCCTTCAAACCAGTCGGCCCAGCGATCGTCAAGGTGTCCCTGGATGCGCAGTCTCACATTGCCAGGGCTCGTCGTGTTCGGTTGCCGTTACGTGTGTTTCACTCATCGCGCTTCCTCATGCATTCCCGCTTCAGAACGAAGCTCTGCGGCGCTGGATAGGCCGCTGCCTTCAGGCTGAGCTCATTGCAGATGGGAAACAACGGCTGATGCCGTGCGGGCTGGAGGCTTCCTCTGCCAGCGGTAAGGGTTCCGAGGCCTGCTCTCGCCGTTCAGACCAGAGCGCAAATCCCAGCTAGGCCAGAGCTACCCCCATCGGCACCGCCAAAATCCGATCGAGCGGGTGGGGGAGCAGCGAACCCGCTTGCCTGATTCGTTCTTTTGTCGCCGGTGATGCGGTCAAGCGTCCAGGCCCGGCCTGGGCGTTTGACCGCTCCCTGCTCCCTCAGTCGATAGGTTCGGAGGGAGGGTTTGTCTACTGGCCGGGGTTGATTGTGCCGACGAGCACTGCCCCGGTGTCGAGCAGCGTGATGAGCCCGGAGGCTGCGGCTGACTCTATGGGCTCGACCGATGTCAGCTCCTGCCCGTTTACTGTCTTGGCCAAGGGTAGGGTTCCAATCCCCTCGAATGAGGCCATGTAGGGCACACAGGCGCCGCTGGTGATGCCCTGCGCACTGCAGAGGGCGAAGATGCCGCGCAGCTTAACGCTGTACTCGCCCTGGTTCTGGCGTGGCACGTCTCGAACGACGTGGTCGTGCAGGAAGGGCAGCGTGCCCTGCGGGGCATCGGTCTGTGGCCCCACCACGTAGAAGTTGTCTAGCTTGTCACTGGGTGTTGCGCCCGTGAATCCTTGGTTTGCAAACGTCATCCTGAACTCGACCCCGTTCGCCCAGACTAGCTCATAGCAAGCTACATGGGCGGCTGCCGGGCCGGTCACGTCAACGCAATTTCTCAGCCCTTCGGCATGGACAGGAGCAGCGGCGGGCAACCCGAGTGCCAGCACGGCGAGGGCGATTGTGGCGATGAGGACGCCGGTAATCTTACGGTAATGTGTCATCTTTCTTGCCTCTGCTTTCACTTTAGGATCTTTCTTTCTTGCGGTCGTTCTGAATTTGTTCATTTCTTCTTTGGTAGTCATCGAATTCTCTCCTTAATATTTGTCTCCATTTTTGAACCATGGGGATAAGTGTCAAGGTTTGACACCCGGCAGAGCTGCCTGTTTGGGTTCAACTGAAGACACTATACAAATGAATGTGGGGAGTTGTCTTCCCCAGATGTGGGGATTTAGGTGGGGATATGTGGAGAGGCCGGCAAGCGTGCCAGGGAGATAAAAAAACCTGCCCGGCAGGCGATGAAATGCTGCTTTTGGGCAGGGCTAAGTGCGGTGCTTTTGGGTGGCTATATCAAATCCAGTTCGGTTGCCCGTTGGACAGCCGCCCGGCGATTCGTGACGTTGAGTTTACTGTAAATGCTCTTGGTATGGGTGCGGACCGTGCTCAAGGCGATCATGAGTTCACGGGCAATCTCGGGTCCCGATAGGTCGGTTTTGAATAACCGGAGCACTTCAAGCTCACGCTGGCTGAGCGGCTCGATCAGAGGCTGTGAAGCAGGGAACGATGGCCCCCGCCAATCGGGGAGAGGAGATTCGCCTGCGCTCAGTCTGTTGCTCAGCTTCACATCCTGCCAGCAGCTTGCCGGTATAGTCTGGCATGATCCTGCGTGCGGCAGCCGCGCGAAGCAGTTGCGCCATGGGTAAGCCTTCATCCAGGAACATGCGGATGTAGCCCTCCGGCTCCGCCAGTGTCAGGGCTTGCTGTAACGGTATAAGAGCAGCGGGTATGTCGCCTTGCGCATGGTGAGCAAGTGCCTGCAATACCAGGATTTCGATCGCGCTTCCCATCCTCCCGCCTTCTTGCGCGGCTTTCAGGAGGCGCTCCAGTAACCCGATCGCCTCACGAATCGAGTTGTCTGTATGGTCGCTCAGATAGCGAGCCAGGAGCACCCGGGCCAGAGTGATGTGTTCGAACTCACGCAGGTAACTCAGGTTATCCTCAGCAGACAGTCCCTGCTCACGCGCCCAGCCGAGGGCTTCATCCAACCTCCCCTGCGCGACCCACACCCGTGTCTTCCACGCCGCGACAGGACGCACATTCGGGGAAAAGTCGCTCGTGTACAGGCGTTCTGCCTCGTGGAGCAGGTCCAGAGCGCCATCCAGATCTCCCTGGGCTTGTCGGATTCGAGCCATGGCCACGCGCCAGCGATATGGATTTTGCGGGAACCCGGTATGCTCGCCCTGCTCCTTGCTTCTCAGCAGGTGCTGCGTGGCGGCATGCAGATCGTTATACTCACGGTGGAGCGCACTCATTCCCACGTACACGTCTGCCGTTCCGCGCAGTGCCGGCGTGCCACGCTCCCTCGCCAGCTGCAATCCCCGCTCATAGGTACGCATGGCCTGACGGAGGCGCCCTTGCGCAATCCGTATATCCGCCAGAACGATTGCTCCCCCGATGGCGTCAGAGATGTTCCCGGCCCTCTGCAGATGAGCCATACCGTCGGCATACGACCGGTGCGCGTCCTCGAGATCCCCGATCGTCCAGGAGGCGAGTCCCAGGATCGCCGCTGACGCTCCGCGCAGGAGATGGTCATCCTCCGCTGCGAGGTCGAGCACCTGCCGTGCGTATTTCACGGTGTCGGGCACATTGCCCCGCGCCAGGGCCTGTCCGGCACGGTACATGGCGATCGACCCCGGCAGACGGCGAAATTCCTTTTCGTCCATCACGATCATCCTTCGACCTGGCTCAGGACGATCTCAGCCGGCGCGGCTTCCGGTCGCGCACGCCCGTCGGCTGTCGTGTCCAGCCACCGTTCGGCGTCCCGCAGGCGGTCTTCAAGGCCATCAAGCTGGCCGCTACTCATTAACGCTCCGACATACTCAACGCTGAGCACCGGCCTGGCTCGGAATAGATCGTCAGGCAGCGCCTTCATCCAGTAGAGCAGCGTGGCTTCCTGCCTACTCCTGCGCATGGCTGGCGCTGCCAGCTCAATCAGACCCGCTGCTCGCTCGAAATCCCCGCCAGCCAGCGCGTGGCGGATGGCCTCCGCTGCCGAACCATTCTGCGCATACCATTCACTCGCGCGCCGATGCAGAGTAGGTACCTGATCGGGCTGCTCCTCCCTCAAGCGTACACGGAGAACATCTGCAAAAAGTTGGTGGTAGCGAAACCAGTGGCGCTTATCATCTTGCGGGGAGACAAACAGGTTGTCTCGCTCCAGAGCCTCCAACAGCGCGTTGCTATCTTTCTGGTCAGTGATAGCGTCGCACAGCGGGCCACTCAACCAGTCGAGAATGGAGGTCTGGAGTAAGAAGCTGCGGACACGTTCGGACTGATGCTGCAGGACTTCTTCTGCCAGATAGTCCACGATGTACTGGTTGTCTCCAGCAAAAGCCTTTACAAACCCGGGAATGTCCTCTCGCCCCCGCATCGAGAGTGCCGCCAGCTGGAGCCCCGCAATCCAGCCTTCGGTGCGGGTTTCCAGTGCGGCGATATCTTCTGCCGAGAGGTTGAGACCCATCGTTTGGCTGAGAAAATCGGCGACTTCGCAGGGGGTAAAACGCAAATCAGCGGCGCGCAGTTCGGTCAACTGGTCCCGGGCGCGTAACCGGGCCAGGGGTAGATTTGGATCCTCACGGGTGGCGATGACCAGATGCATTTGCGGCGGCAGGTGCTCGAGCAGAAAGGTGAGGGCCGTGTCAATCGATTTGGCATTAATCACGTGGTAGTCGTTCAGGACGAGGGCAAAGTAGTCTGGGAATGTGGCAATTTCATTGAGTAAGACGGTCAGGATCGCTTCAATAGGCGGGAGCACAGGAGTTTGCATAAGTGCCAGGGCATTCCTGCCGATCTGCGCATCCAACATTTGTAAAGCCGCGATCAAGTACGCCCAAAAACGCATGGGGTCATTATCCCCGTCATCTAAGGAGACCCAGGTGACGCAGCGCTCGCTCTGTGGAATCCATTCGCTCAGCAGTGTCGTCTTCCCATAACCCGCCGGGGCAGAGATGAGGGTCAGTTTGCGGCCCGAAGGGTGACCCTCGTTCAGCTGCTCGATCAGGCGGGGGCGGAGGACAATGTTAGGCCGAGGTGGGGGGATATACAGTTTCGTGGCTAGAATGGGCGCAGACATAGATCAATTATAAAGCACACACCCCAAAATACAAAAAAGCGTCCCAACAAAGGTCGGGACACTTTTTATTGTATGATCTAACATGACAATCAGCAAATTTGGGACGTCAGTGAAAACGAAACAGCCCGACCTAATATGAAGGCCGGGCATAATGAAGAGCGGCGGACTTGAATTCCGGCGCTGTGCTGCCTGGGCAGCACCTCAACCTGCAACGCGAGCCAGCAGCGCGCGCACGGCTTCTTCCTCGTTTTGCTTCATCCACTCAATGGATTGTTGACCTAATACGGCGCGGCCCAGTTCCGATCGCGCCAGCACCTTCAGGTCTTCCGTATACACATCGCCCACGATGTCTTCCTGCACGATCTGTCCGTCGCGCATGATCAGAATGCGCCGGGTGAGCCGTGCCACGTTGGGATCGTGCGTGACCAGCATGATGGTCGTGCCCTGCTCGCGATTGAGCTGCTTCAGCACGCTCATTACTTCGTTACCGCTGGCGCTGTCGAGGTTGCCCGTCGGTTCGTCGGCCAGCACGATCGAGGGGTTGTTGGCCAGCGCGCGCGCAATGGCGACCTTCTGCCGCTGTCCACCAGACAACTGGCCGGGCAGATGATTCACCCGGTCACCAAGCCCGACCAACTCGAGCAGTTCCGCCGCGCGTGCGCGCCGCGCGCGATCGCTCAAGCCTTGTCCCTGCATTGGCACTTCGACGTTTTCCAGCGCGGTCAGCGTGGGGATCAAGTTGTGCAGTTGAAAGATGAAGCCCACCGTGCGCGAACGGAACCCGTCCAGGTCATGCTGCGCGCTGATGTCCTGCCCGTTCACCAGTACTTTGCCGCTGGTCGGCGCATCCAGCGCGCCGATCAGGTGCAGCAGCGTCGATTTGCCGGAGCCGCTCGGACCCATCACGGCCACAAACTCGCGCGCGACAATCTTCAGACTTACCTGATCCAGCGCGCGCACCTGAATCGCTTTGCTGTCGCCGTAAACCTTGGTGAGGTCGATCGCTTCGACGACAACAGGCTGATCGGCTGGAGTGCTCATTGATTCACCTGGATATCGACGAACGCCGTCATGCCCCAGCGCAGCGCCGGGTCGCCTTCGTCAAGTGCCACCGTCACCGTGTAATTCACGCCGCCCTGGCCAGGGGTGGACATGGGTGCAATGCGTTTCACCGTTCCGGCCAGCGTTTTGCCGGGCAGGGCGTCGAACGTGATTTGGACTTGCTGCCCTTCGCGCACGCGGGCCACATCGGCTTCGCTGAGATCGGTCGTTTCGATTTGCAGCTGGCTCAGATCACCGATCGTGATCAACGGCTGGCTGGGCGTAACGGCTTCGCCCTGGCGGGCATACACCGTCCCGATCGTGCCGTCAAACGGCGCGGCCAATTGCAGCTTCGCCAATTGTGCTTTGGCGGTGTCAACCGCCACCTGCGCCTGCTGCATGGCCGCCTCGGCCACCGCGATCTGCTCCCGCGACACGCCCGCTTTCAATAGATCGAGCTGGGCTTTGGCCTGTTCCCGCTGCGCTTTCGCCGCGTTGACATTAGCCGTCGCGGCGGCAATTTCGTTCTTCGTCGCGCCCTGCTTCAGTTGATCCAGGCGTGCCCGCGCAGCCGTCAACCCTTCGTTCGCTGCCTGAAGCGCGCCCCGCAGCTGTTCTTCGCGCGTGCCCAGGCCGGGACAAACACTATCTTTCGTGCCATCGGGCAACGCATAGGAATAACACTTGACGTTCAGATCATAAGCATCTTGCATGATCTTTTGCTGTTGGGCAGCCTGGGCCACCGCTGCTTCAGCTGCCGCGATGTCCGCCGCGTGCGCGCCCGCTTTCAATTGTCCATATTGCGCCTGCGCGCCCTGCCACGCGGCTTCGGCCTGCGCCACGGCTTGCTCGATTTGCGCGACCTGTTCAGCGCGCGGGCCTGCTTTCAGCCTGCGCCAGCTGCGCTTGCGCCACGGCTAACGCCGCTTCGGCTTGCGCCACTTGCAGATTGGCATCGGCGTCACCCAACTGCATCAGCACTTCGCTGGCCCGGACCTGGTCGCCGGCCTGCGCTTTCACGGTGGTGAGCGTGCCGCCGACCGGCAAGCTCAAGGTCGCCCAGCGCGCCGGCGTTACTTTTCCGGAGGCCGAAACGATCGGGGGCAGGCTCGCCGGTGCGCCGGCAGGCGTCGGCGTCGCGGCGGAGGGCGTAGTGCTGCACGCGGTAAGCACGACCGCTAAACTGAGGATGACCACGGCGATAGTCTTTTTCACAATGTGCCTCCCAAGTGATGCGCACGGCATCATTCGTATCTCAATGCTTCGACCGGACTCAACTTCGACGCGCGCCATGCGGGATACAGACCGCCCAGCGCACCCAGGAACAGTGCGATGATCAGCGCCTGCAGCAGCAGCGCCGCCGAGAGAATGATCGTCAGCGCTTCGCCCCACATCGGAACCAGGCGCAGAGTGAAACTCAACAGCGCCGAGAAGGCCACGCCGATCAACACGCCGATCAAACTGAGCACGAGCGATTCCTTCAGCACGGCCCACAGCACGCGCCGCCGCCGCCACCCCAGGGCGCGCAGCGTGCCGATCTCGCGGGTGCGCTCGAACACACTCATGAACATCGTGTTCGCCATGCCGATGCCGCCAACCAGGATCGCCATGGCGCTGATCGCCCACATCATGGCGCTCATGCTCTGCATCTCCGGCCCTTTTTCCACGAACTCGCTGGACGGCGCCACCGCGATCTCGGGGAAGGCGCTCGCAATCGTCTGCCGGATGCTCTCGGCCTGCTGCGGATCGTCGACGTTGATGTACAGCATCGTCACCTGGCGCGGTTTGCCGAATAACGACTGGGCGTCGCGCAGCGAGATGATGCCGCTGCCTTCCTCCCACGTCACGCCGGTTTCAAAGATGCCGACCACGCGGAAGCCCACGTCCTTCAAGCGGATGATGTCGCCCACGCCCACCTGCAGCAGCGCCGCCGCCGGCCGCCCGATCATGATCTCGCGGTTGCCGCTGATCAAGCGTCCTTCCGCCATCTTGAAATGATTGATGGCCGGTTCATAAGGGCTGTACCCCATGATGATGAAGAACGGCATCTGCTCGGTCTGCACAATGCCCATCACCGCGCCCGACACGCTCTTCACGCCCGGCATGAGGGCAATTTGCCGCCCGGCCCGATCGGCGATGGTGCTGTAGCCGATGCCCGAGGCATTCGCCTGCCGCGCCGTGAGATCCGCATCGCCGCCGCTGACCAGCTTGCTGTATTGACCCATGAAGCCGTCGGTCAAGCCGCTCAGCGTGACGACGGACGCCAGCCCGATGGCAATGCCCAGGATTGTCAACGCGGTGCGCGTGCGCCTTCTCAACAGGGAGCGCAGCAAGCTCGAGCGGATGTGCAGCAATCCCCGCGCTGAATCGGTGCCCGCGCCGCCTTCGTACCGCAGCGCTTCGATCGGCAGCAGCTTCGACGCCCACCTTGCAGGATAGATGCCCCCGGCCGCGCCCAGCACGATCGCCGTCAACATGCCTTGCACCAGCAGCGCGCTCGTCAGGCGGCCCTGCAGGAAGGATAGCGCCGGCACTCTCCCCAACGGGCCGATCACGGCGGCGCCGATGGCGCAGCCGATCACGCCGCCCACCACGCCCAGCAAGGTGCTTTCACCCATCACCATGATCAGCACGCGCCGCCGCCGCCAGCCCAGCGCGCGCAGCGTGCCGATTTCGCGCGTGCGCTCGAAGACGCTCATCATCACGGTGTTCGTCATGCCGATCCCGCCAATGACGACGGCCAGCATGGAGATGCCCCAGGCCAGCCCCTGAATCATGGTGACGACTTGCTGCTGATCGGCCGCCTGGCTGGACTTCGACAGGTTCAGCATGGGAAAGGTTTTGGTGATGCGCTCGCGCACTCGATCGATCTGGCGTTCATCCTTGAGCTGGATTTGCACCGCGCCTACCTGCCGTTTTTTCTGCAGCAGATTTTGCACGTCGGGCAGGGCGGCCACGGCGGCGGCGTCTTCAAAGCCGCTGCCTGTTTCGTAGATGCCGACGATGCGGAAGGTTCCGCCGCTCAAGGGCAGGGCATCGCCCACCTTCAACTTCAGCGACTCGGCGGCCTGCTTGCCAAGCAGGATCTCGCGCGCGCTCCGGCCAGCGGTCCTGGTCTGGCCCAACAGCGAGCCGTCCACGATCTTGAAACGCTCGATCGCGAACGAGGCCGGATCGTAGCCGAATACAAAGAAATACGGTGAACCCGGCGCGGTGACGTTGCCCACCATCATGCCGGTGGCAGCTTTGATTTCCGGCAGCTGCGCGACCTGCTGCACCACCTCTTCCGGCACAGAACTGATCGTGATGTCGTAAGCGCCTTTCTGCATGATGGTCAGATCCGCGCCGCTGCCGCTGAACATGGTGAGATAGCCGGTGCGCAGTCCTTCACCCATGGCCCCCAGCGCGACGATCATCGCGACGCCGATGGCGATGCCGGCGGTGGTGAGCAAGGTGCGAGTTTTACGGCGGGTGAGGTTCCTCAGAATGTGTTTGAGCATGTGCGGGTCATTGTTTCCAGACGATGGGCAGGAAAACGAATTTGGTGAATGTCACAGCGGTTGTCGGCGTCGGCGTAGGAGTGTCGGTTAATACCTGGCCCGCCGGAATCGCACTCACCTCGTTGGACGCTTGATGGACGTTGCCGGCCGGGTCAAAACTCCGCAGCGTATAAGAATAGAGTTGCCCGCCGCTCAGCGCGGTATCTGTGAAAACCGATTCAGCCCTGACCTGCGCGTTGGGCGTGGCCGGATAAGCTTGCCCGGTCTGCCGTCGATAAACGTTGTAGCCGGCCACTTGCGGATGATGATAGCGGGTCCAGGTCAACCGGACAGCATTCGTCAACGGCTGCGCGCTGACATTGCGCGGCGCGGTGCTGACCTGCCGCTCAACCGATCCGGCGTTGACATCGGCGTCAGACTGCGTCCCGTAAAGATACGTGTAGTTTTCGGTCTTGTGCAGCACGTAGTAATTGAGCCAGGCTGTCATGTATCGCTTGACCAGCAGCTGCTTCGCCGCATCGACCGCGCCGCTGCACGTGAACGTGCAGAACTGGTTGCCGGGTATGGAAAACACACAGTGGCTGACACCCGTGAGTAGATAGGACGCTTTATGCGTTGCGCCAATGAAGGAATAGATCTCGGCGTAGTCGGCATTATCGTTGCAGCTGCTTCCCGGCGAGCCCAGAACGCTCGCCGGCACACTGATGAGCGGAGCCTCGACTGCTGCGTTCCAGACTTCTTGAGTTTGGCCCGGCGCGCCTCCGTGATTGACTGGATCGAGCCCGACGACTGCTTTCACCCGCGCGTCACGCGCGGCGGTTGCCAGCGCCGTCGAGCCGCCCAGCGAATGGCCCGTCGCCGCCAGCCGGGTTACATCCACTTTCTGGTAGAGAAATGAACCGGGCGCGGCGGTCTGTGTTTCCAGGTAAGTCAGCACCTCACGCAAGTTCGTCACGCGAGTCTCGACGTCGTCCGGCAGCCTGGGGATGGCCGTCACGTAGCCCCAACTGGCGAGATGTTGTCCAAGTGCCGGCATTGTCGGCCATGCCGTCGGTCAGGCCGAACATGCTGAAGCCGTGCGCGAATGCAATCCCAGGATAAGGCGCGCTCGCCCACGTCCCGCAATTGAGCGGATAGTAGACGGTGGTCGTGTGCGCGCCATTCACTTGCACCACCTGACTTGAGGTGGTGCAGGGACCGCTCGTCCCCGGGTCAGTCGCGCTCTGCGCCTGCGCCAACGTGCCGAGCAGCAGCAGGGCCATCACCGCGCCCGGCAGAAGCAATTCAACGATCCGGCGAGTGATCCGCTCAGGCTTCCGCCGATTCGATCGGGGGGTGAGAGGTGGCGTGTTTATCTTGCTCCTGACTTGCTGTCCACCACAGCGGAACGATTGTTTCGTTGCCATACCACATATCGCCAAACATGGCGAAGTGCGCCACTCCGTTCAGCGTGATGTGCTGCGCACCGCGCAGCAGGGCCGCGCTCGCCGGTACCAGCCCGTCGCCCCACTCATCGCCCCGGCCGGAAATACTGCGATAGGTGCGATAGGCCATGCGTTCTCGCGGCGCGCCGCGCCGATCGCCCCGCAGCGATTGGCCGGCCACGGCCGTGTAGGTCACGAGCGGCGCAAAGGCGGCGCCGGGATAATGCTGCTCGATCCACTGAGACATGTAACCACCGCGCGTCAAGCCGCCCCGATTGTGATGCGGGCTGCCCAGCGTAATCAGGTGTGACACGCGCTGATAGCCGCGAAAGGCTTCGCCGTAGAACGGGCGCGGGCTGAGGTACAGGCGCGCCAGCACGCCGCCTGCGCTGTGGCCGATGAGCGTGACTTTGCTGGTCGGCGAAATCTGCGCGGCGGCGCGCACGGACCGATCGAGTTTGCGCAGCAGCGTGGCCCAGCCATACTGCGAAACGCTGGGCAGCCAATCGAGGCTGCGCGTCTGTACCACGCTGACGGGTTGGCCGGTCAGCGCGGCCAGCGTCTCGCGCAGGGCGAAGTAGATCCGGTCGGCGCTCAGAAAACCGCCAAAGATCACAACCGGCTGAGCGGTCTCAATGCTCGGCGCCATCGGTGGACTTCTGCTTCATCGAACTCGTGCGATTTATCATCTTGCTCATCATGCGGCCCATCGGCGTCATGTCCATGCCGACTGCGACATCGGTGCCGATGCCGCGCTTCTGATATTCCCGCACGGTTCTGATTTCCGGAATCATCGCGATGAAGAACAAGACGTTGACGATGATCCCATAGGTAAAATACCACAGATCGTAAGTGGTGAACCACAGCCAGGGGATCATCAGCCACAGGCCGGCCAGGTACAACACGACGACGTTGCGGAATACAAACAGACCCAGAAACAAGCCGCCGAAGGCAGTCACGATGGTGCCTACGGGACTGATGACCAACATGCCGCCATACGTCGGCGAGAGGCCGCTGCCGCCTTTGAAGCCGTAAAAGATCGGCCAATTGTGCCCGATGATGCCAGTAACCGCCGGAATCAGGAAATACGGCTGACCGGGAAAGGCGAAGCGAAAGAACGCCACAGGCAGCGCCACTTTCGCCATATCGAGCAGGCTGGTGAGACAGCCATACTTTGGGCCGAGGTGGATGGAGACGGCGGTGCCGCTGACTGCGCGCAGCCGCATCTTGTCTTCCGTTCCCGGGACCGCCATGTCGGTCTGCGTCACGTCTGTCTTCGGCGCGACAAATCTCGAGATGATGCGGGCAAAGGAGATGCAGCCCAGCAAATAACCGACAACGGCGGCGACCAGAGCGATGACAGGATCCATGGCTTCACTTCCCCGCGGCTGGCAACAGCGGCTCGATCTTCTCCTGAATCGCTTGAATCGCCAGCGGATGATCGTTCCATGCCCCCAGATTGATCACGTCCATGCCGGCGGGGAGGTCCGCTTCGTGGATCAATTCGGGTATCTCCGACTGGCTGTGGATCGAATCGGCGCTGATAGCTGCCGCGAAGTAAATGATCTTCTCCACGCCGTTTCTTAACAGCTCTTCGACTTTCTCTTTGGGATGCGGCTCTTTGAATTCCATCCAGGCCAGCCCCATATTTTCCGGTTTGTAGCCGTCGGCGGCCAACAGGGCCAACGCCGACTCGCGGAATTTCAATTCATGCGCGGTCTCCGTGGGGAACTCCTTATCCCATTCGCCGGGCTGGCCATGCCCCACCAGGATGATACCCACCTTGGATTTGTCCGTATCGCCCATGGCGGCATTCGCTTTCTCTAAAAACATGCGGTGCATCGTCGCCGAGTCCCACAGCGGGCCGGTGAAACGAACCTCCACGCCATAGTCTTCGGGCCGCACGCTCTCGATCTGTTCTTCACCTTCGGCGGTGTGATTGGAGATCGATACGAAGACCTCGGCCACCACAATTGTGCTCGCACCGTCGTTCAGTGCTTGAATTGTCGCCGCTTCCGCGGTCGGATCGTCGTCCAAAAACGCCAGATAGAATTTCAGGTTCTGCTGGCCGGTCTGCCGCAGGGCCTTTTCCAGATCGGCCAGCATGCGCGTGTGCATCATGCGATGATGACTTTGACCGACCTCCAGATATTTGTTGCGCAGTTGAAATAGAAAGAACGGCCGCGCGAACACCGGCACGAACGGAATGCCCTGTTCGTCAAATTCGCGGAACTGGTTCAGCCAGCCGATCGGGTTGTAGGTGGGCGGCTCGCCGTGCGTCAGGTAAATCACGGCGGTGTGCCCGTCACCCGGATCGGCCTTGGCGCGCGTGATCGGCGGCAGCGCCTGCGGATCTTTCTCGCGGGTGAGCACGGCGTTGGTGCGCAGCGAATAACCGGCTGCGAAAGCAATCAGCGAAAGCACGACGGCGGCGATGAGCCACTTGCCTCTAAACTTCCAGGCCAGCACCACGACCGTGATAAACAGGGTGAGTGTGGCGAGCAGCAGCTGCCCGCTCATTTCCAGAGGGCGCACGGTCAAATAGTTGACGAGGAAGATGCCGCCCAGGAACGACAGAATGATCGGTATCAACCACAGCACTGCGCTCATAACGCCACCTCGTTCACGGTTGCGGCGGCGTGCAGCCCCACCGGCCGCTCATGAATCGTTACTTCGCCGCTGTACCCGTCGATCGTGATGACGCTGTTGTCCGGAAAATTGCATGCTCCGGATACCGAAACGACTGCCGGAATGTTGTACTCGCGCGCCACAATGGAACTGTGTGACAGGATGCCGCCCGATTCGGCAATCACAGCGCCCGCCTTGCTGAACAACGGTGTCCAGCCCGCGTCCGAATAGGGGATGACCAGCACATCGCCTTCGCGCATCTTGCCAAATTCATGGATGCCGCGAATGACGCACGCCGGTCCAGTGTAGCGCCCGCGCGAGGTCGGCGTGCCATACAACATGCTGCTCGTCTGCGGCGTCACCGGCGGCGGCTGATCGCCCATGATGATCGATGGCACGACCAGATTGCGATACGACTCCATCTCCTGCCGGCGCTGAGCGGCTAAACCGGCGTAATCGATCTCAGATCCACGCTGCGCCACAATATCGCGCACTTCGTCCCGATAGAGATAGAAGATATCCTCTGCTGAAGGCAAGATACTTCTTTGCGCAAACTTTTCGCCCAAAACCAGGAAGTATGGCCGAAACAAGCCATAACCATAGGTGTAGAGCGAACTCACTGCTTCGCGGTAATAGCGGAACTTGCGCGCTCGATGATAGGCCAGATGAAATTCCGGTCGGCGACGCAGCGCGGGTGGCAAGTCGGCGTAGCGAGTTTTTTCGGCTGCTTTGCTGTCAGGGGACTGGTAGTTTGCGATCATCTGCAGCACCAGCTGCGGCTCCTCGCGCCACGGCACTGCCGAGAAATCCACGCCGCTGTCGCTGAGATGGCCAAAGCGATCAAGAAAGTCGGCCACCGCCTGCTGGAAGAGCGCGATGCCGGGCAGCTGCTGGAACTCGGCGTAACTCGATCGGCCGATCTGCTCCCGCGCGGCCGGATCGAGCGCGTGGTAGTGTCGGCTCAACTCGGCCAGGTGCGTGTTAGGTTCGTAGTCGCGCAGTTCAGCCAGCCCCGCGGTCAGATCGAATTGCTGAAAGTCCACCGCCGCCTTCGCCAGCGATCGCTTGAGCATGGCGTTGTACATGAACATGAACATGGGGCCGAGGAAGTTGTAGTACGTCGTTTCGCCGTTGATCTCAAATAACCGATCGATCTCGGCCAGCAGTTCGGCTTCGCTCATCTGTTGCAGTTCGGTGTAGTGGAACTGCAGGTACGTGTCCTGCATGCGCGGCAGGAATGATTCGATGTGGCGGCCCAGCCGCATCTGCCGCGCGGCAAACAGCAGCATGCGCGGCAGGTGCTTCAGGGTGCGCGCGGACATTTTCATCCGCATTTTCTCGCCGCTGTCCACGCCCAGGCCCATCATCATCTCAAACATCTCGCGCGGCAGCCCCAGCACCTCCAGGATGTCGCCAATCGCGGTCATGTTGAAGTAGGCGCGATAGTAAAACGCCTTCACCAGCAGATTGGGATCGATCTCATTCGGCCCGATCAATTCCGTCAGCACCTTGCCCTGCGTGCCCACCACCAGCGGGATATTGATCGACCAGACCAGCGGCTTGATCTGCCCCGGCAGCATTTCTTTGGAAATGTGATTGGAGTAGATGTTAACGTTGGTCAGCGAGGTAATCTCGCGCAGCTGCACCCAGTGCACGGCCTGCCCGTCGTTGACCCATTCCAGATCGATCGGGCGGCCATACTCTTTGGCAATCGCCCGCGTCTGTGCCACCACCTCTTCCACGATGCTTCGATCGATCTGGGGCTGCTCCGGCTGAGCAAGCCATTGACCGCGGCTGAAGACCCAGCGCTCGGGCGTCAGGCCCTTGCGAACCAGCAGCTCGCCGCTGCCTCGCACGGCTTCCACCACTACTTCGTTCAAGCCCGTCAGCGGATTCTTGCTGAAGGCCACGCCCGACACGATCGGCGTGACCATCTCCTGAATCAACACGGCCATGCGCAGCTGGCGCGGATCAACGCCGTTCTTGATCAGATAGGTTTCCACGCCGGGAGCGCGCGTCGTCGCCCAGATCGACCACAGGGCCTGGAGAATGTTGTCAATGCCCCGCACATCAAGCACGCTCTTGAACTGCCCGGCGAAGGAATACGTCAGCCCGTCTTCGACGTTCGCCGACGAGCGCACCGCGTAAGCACGCGCCGGATCGATTTTTTGCCGGAGTTCGGCGGTGAGCGCCGGGATGAGGTGGTGATTGTCCTGCACGTATTGAAGATAAGCTTTCCACGTGCAGACGTGGGTGAGAGGGACGCGATATCCGTGTTGGGCAAGGAAGTGCAGGCGGCTGGCTTTGTTGCCTACGTCAGGTGGCAACCGGGACCCTTTCAGATGGACGATATACTGATGCATCGCCGCCCTCCCTTGCTTAACTTGACGTGAGCGTATCATAATCCGAGCTGGTCTTGGAGTGTGATCTGTCACCTTTTCCTGAGAAAATTCTCAGATTTGAGTTTTACGGATCGGGCGATCTTTCGCAAAAAGCACACAATTCATGCACAAGACATACCGGCGATCAAAATAAAACGAGTCTCATGTTAGAGACTCGTTTCGAGTGTCAGAATTTGATACATTTGCCGATCGCTGTTAGTGTCGACCAAATCCGAGATCACGCGTGATGCGCCTGGTCGTGTCCATGACCATAATGGCCAGATTCTTGATCTGCGATCGATCAATCCGCGCGGTCAGGCCCGAGATGCTGACTGCGGCGATCGGCGCTCCCTCTCGACCGGCGATTGGCGCCGCGATAGCGGCCAGCCCGATCTCCAGTTCCTCCCACGACGAAGCCCAGCCCAGGCGCCGCGCCTCGTCGAGTTGATCGCGCAGGATTTGTTTATCGGTGACGGTGAACGGCGTCAACGCGGCCAGCTTGTTGGGCAGCGCCGCTTTCAACTCGGCCTCGCTCATTCCGGCGAGCAGCAGCTTGCCGGTTGAGGTGGCGTGGGCCGGGTAGCGCGATCCGATGTTGTCTCCGACGCCCACGCGCAGCATGTGCTCGGCGGGCACTTCCTCGATGATCATCACATCCGGTCCGACGAGCAGTTCCAGATCGACGGTCTCGCCGCTTTTTTGGGCCAGGCTGCGCAGATGGGGCAGGGCGACGGCGCGCAGATTGATCTGGCGGAGCGCCAATCCGCCCAGGGAGACCAGCGTGGGGCCGAGCCGATAAGCGCTGTTGCGCGACTCGCCGCTAAACGTGGTGTCCCGCGCGACTAAGCCTTCGGCTTCCAGCACGCTGAGCAGGCGATGCACCGTGCTGCGATTGAGATCGAGCTGGGCGGCGATCTGCGCGGCTGTGAGGCCGCAGTTGGCCGATTCGAACACTTTCAAAATGCTGACGGCGCGCGAGACGGCCTGCGTGCCGTGATAGGGTTGACGGCGTGGTGAATGAGATGTGCTCATGATGGGCAAACTGTGTCGTGGTGAATAACAGGCCGCATATTCAGTTCAGGCTACAGGACCCGCTCCAGGAACTGGCGGGTTCGCGGATCCGACGGGTTGGCAAAGACTTTATGGGGCGGGCCTTCCTCGATCAGCTGGCCCTGATCCATGAAGATCGCCCGGTTAGACACTTCGCTGGCAAAGCCCATCTCGTGCGTCACGACGACCATGGTCATGCCTTCTTTGGCCAGATCTTTCATCACGTCGAGCACCTCGCCGATCAATTCGGGATCAAGCGCCGAGGTCGGCTCGTCAAACAGCATGACCTTTGGCTCCATCGTCAAGGCGCGCGCGATCGCCACGCGCTGTTTTTGCCCGCCCGACAGGCGAGACGGAAATTCGTCGCGCTTGCTCATCAGGCCGACCTTATCCAGATACTTCTCGGCCAGGGCGATCGCCTGATCGCGCGGGGCGCCCTTCACGGTGAGGGGCGCTTCGATCAGGTTATCGAGCACGCTCAAATGCGGGAAGAGATTGAATTCTTGAAACACCATGCCGGTGCACAGTCGAATCTGGTGAATGATCTGCTTTTGCGCGCTGGTCAGGCGGTGCCGCTGCACGTCGACGACGAGGCCGTCGACTTCGATTGTGCCGTGGGTCGGCTGTTCGAGGAAGTTGATGCAGCGCAGCAGCGTGGATTTGCCCGAGCCCGATCGCCCGATGATGCACACGACCTCCTGCGGTTCGACCGCCAGCGATATGTCTTTCAGCACGTGCAGGTGACCAAACAGCTTATCGAGATGCGAGACCCGGATGATCGACATGATTACCGGTCCCCTTGCGCCAGGCGCTTTTCCAGACGCGCCTGGATGGCCGAGAAGATCAGCGTCAGGACCCAATAAAAGGCGGCGGCGACCAGCAGCGCTTCGAGCGTGTGGAAATTGGCGCGTCCGACTTTTTGCGCACGCCACAGGATGTCCTGCACGAAGCCGGTCGTCGACACGAGCGAAGAGTCCTTCAGCATGGCGATGAATTCATTGCCCACGGGTGGAACAACAAAGCGAAAGGCTTGTGGCAGCACGATGCGGCGCATCGTCTGGCCCGAGGTCATCCCCAGCGCCAGCGCCGCTTCACGCTGGCCTTTGCTTACGCCCTGGATTCCTGCGCGGAATATCTCGCTCATGTACGCGCCATAGTTCAACGAGAGAGCAATGGTGCCAGCCACGAAGCCCGGCAGCACAATGCCCAGCTGGGGCAGCGCCAGAAAGAAGAAGAAGATTTGCAGCAGCAAAGGCGTGCCGCGAATCAACGATACATAGAAAGTGGATAACGCGTACAGCGGCGCGATATGGGACAGCCGTCCGAGCGCGGCCAACAAGGCCAAAATGCTGGCAAAGCAGATCGAGACGAAACAGATCTCCAGCGTGATGACGACGCCTTCGCTAATGAACGGCGCCCATTCCTGGATAAAACCGCCATCGAGTTGGATCGTGCGGAAGTCGCCGATGCGCAGGCCGCTGAATAGAAAGAACAGAATCGCAAACAGCACAATCCAGGAGACGATCACTTTGAAGCGGAAGATACGCTGCTCGCGTTCCTGCTCCTTGACCACCAATTGGGTGAGTGACACGCCGTCGTGTGGCTGAGTCAATTGCATGATGTCTTCTCCCTTGAGCGAATCGTTGTGGGATAGAAACTCAAGCATGGAAGCAGCGAGAACCGCAGCTGCTTCCATGTCGTTGGCAGGCCCAGCGAATTCTTACGGCAGTGTCGTCAAGTCGGCGCTATACCACTTCAGTGACGAATTCTTCAGGGTGCCGTCGTTGTGCATTTCGTTGATGGCTTTGCCGATCGCGTCGAGCAGGCTCTTGGTGTCCTTGGTGCGCCTGCTTGTCGAGCGCCACAGCCAGGTTCTCCACGAAGGCCGGCCCGCCGACCTTCTCGACGTTGATGCCCTGCGCGATCGCCTCATTGACGACAGTGCCTGAGGTCATGAATGCGTCGAAGTCGGTGCGTCCGGCCTGAATTGCCTGGGCGCACTCCGGAATCGGTCGACAGCGCGACGACATTCACATTCGCCGGGGCCGGGACCTTAATATCGGAATCAGGAATGCCGACATCTTGGCCGCTGAGATAGACTTTCGTACGTCGTGGCGCTACCGACGCATACCGACTTGCCGCTCAAATCGGCCATGACTGAATCCCCGATCCCTTGCGGGCAGCCACCTGCGCGGGCGTGTAGTAATAGCCCGGGCTGAACGACAAGACTTTCTGGCGATCTTTCGTCACGGTCATTGAGCCGACGCTGACGTCCCAGCGACCGCCCCAGTTGCCGGCTGTGATGGTGTCCCAGTCAGGGGTCACAAAGCAGGCTTCGACGCCCAACCGCTTCGCAAGTTCAACCGCGGTATCGATGTCAAAGCCTTCCATCTGATTGGCGGTTAGCTCGTCAGAGGCGCACTTGGTGTTGGCGGCGCGCTGCTGGTCTTTGACGAGGACGGACTGCGGGGCATAATTCGGATCGGTCGAGACGCGGATGGTGCCGCGTGCTTTGATGTCGCCTAACAGATCATTCGACGATGCGGCTTGACAGGCGGAGACCAGCAGACTGACTACGAGAAACAGACCTAACAGCGGGGCAATGCGTTTGCTTGCAGTTGACACGGCTTCTCCTCCTAAAAAGAGTTGTCCGGCGCGAACAGTTTCACTGCGCACCGGTGTTCACATTGTAAACGAACTCGACGCGCTGTCAAGGTGCATTTGTGCGTATCAATGCTGGCTGCGGTGATCCGCGGGTGAGGGGGTCTGCTCGTGTTACGCGACTTGTTTGTAAAACTCGCGGACCACGTGGTTGAAAGCGTCAACCTTGTCGAGGTTGGAGAGATGGCCGGCGTCGGGGATGATCACCAGGCGGCTGTCGGGAATCACTGCCTGCATCGCCTCGCTGTCGCCGGGAGGGATGAGGGCATCGTGCGAGCCCGACACAATCAATGTGGGGACTGTCGCAAAACGGAGCAGGGGGGTGCGGTCAGGGCGGATCGCCATGCCGCGCAGAGCCGACATGATGCCGGAAGCGCGCTGCCGTGCCATCATACTGCGCACGGCAATTTTGAGCTCGGGTTTGGCTGCCGGTCCCAACATCTGGGGCGCCATGGCCTCCACGAGAAAGCCTGAGCCTGCCTCGCCAACTTTCTGCGCATTGGCCAGACGGGACTGCCGGCCTTCCTCGGAATCGGGCACTGCTCGCGTATTGGCGAGGATCAGACCTTTAACCCGATCGGCATACTGCGCGTAGAAGGCCAGGGCGATGTACCCGCCCATGGAGATACCGCCCAGCACGGCCTGTTTGATATTCACGGAATCCAGGAGCGAATTCAAGTCTGCGGCATATTGCTCCATGGTCACCGCTGCGCCGTCTGTCTCATCGGAGTGGCCGAACCCGCGCAGATCAGGGGCAATCACGCGGTAGAGCTGCGACAAGCCCGGCGATCTGAGCTCGCCACAGGGTGCGGTCGAGGGGGAAGCCGTGAATCAACAACAGCGGCACGCCATTCCCAATGTCATCATATTCGATCGATACACCTTGGCGGGTATATCTCATGGTCGCATCTCTCCGGTGGCGCGGGCGTCGGGCCTGATTATACCATCGGCTGCGAGGCGCAGCGGCTAATATGGGCGGCAGTTCCTTGTGCGCCCTCCGGCATTTATGGTATACTGCCCGGCAATCAAGTTGTTGAGAAGGTATTGCTTTGCTAAAAATCACGGTCTTGATTGTCGATGACCATCAAATCTTTCGCCATGGCTTGCGCGACAGTATGTCGCTGGATGATGACATTCAGGTTGTCGGCGAAGCCTCGGATGGCGAGACAGCTTTGCAGTTGGCGCGCGAACTGGCGCCGCGGGTCGTGCTGGCGGATGTGAATCTGCCCGGAATTAATGGGCTGCAGTTGGTTCAGCGGATGCGCAAGGAAGCGCCCGGTGTGCGGGCGGTCATTTTAACCGCCTATGATGATGAAGAACAGCTCTATCACGCCATCCGATCCGGCGCGCATGCTTATTTCTCCAAGGAAGTCAGTCCGACCCGGATTGTTCAAGTGGTTCGCCAGGTGAGCCAGGGGCAGTATGTTGTTGGCGATACGGTCATGAGCGAAGAAGAAATCGCGCCCTGGTTGCTGCGCGCGAGCGAGCGGTTCGCCTTTACCAGCGGCGATGAGCTGCAGGAGGCGTTTGTCCCTCTTTCGCCGCGTGAAATGGAGATTATCCGCTACATCACGCGCGGTCTCAGTAACAAGATGATCGCCCACCAGCTGGGTATCAGCCATCAAACCGTGAAGAATCACATGACCTCGATTCTTCGGAAATTGGATGTCGAGGATCGCACCCAGGCGGCCATCTATGCCATCCGCCACGGCTGGGTGCGCTTGCAGGACATTCAACCATCTTCAACTCGCGATAGTGATAAATTTCCCAGTCAGGAGTGGACCCTTGGCCAGCCCAAAGAAACAAGTTCCCAACGCTCCTGGAGCAGCCGCGATGCCCGCCCGACTGGATGAAGAAGCCCGGGCCGAGCTGGAGCAGGCTCAGAAGGAGCTCAAAGAGATCGATCTGCTCTTGCAGCAGACCGGCACGGAAGTCGATCGTTTGGCCCAGCGCAATGCCCAGGCGGCCAGCACGCTGCGGCAGATGGAAGCGAGCATCGATACCGTTCCCCGCGCTGATCTGCAGGCGGCGTATATCGCTGTGCTTGATGCGCAGAAACGCCTCTTCATGATGCGCGGCCAGCTCGAGAAGCTCCAGAGCGATCAGCACAACATCGGACGCTATGTCGATCATCTGCGCAAAGTTGCCGATTCGCTCCAGCCAGTTTCTGGCGGACCAGGATCAACCCTGGCGCCCGCCAGCCTGGAGGCAGACGGCGGCGGCCAATCAGCCATCGTCCGCATCATCGAGGCGCAAGAGCAGGAGCGGCAGCGGCTCGTGCGCCAACTCCATGATGGCCCGGCGCAGTCATTGACTAACCTGATTCTTCAGGCAGAGATTTGCGAACGGGTTTTTGACTCTGATACGGAGCGCGCCCGGCACGAATTAGGTGAGCTCAAAACCGCCGTGACCTCGACCTTCCAGAAGGTCCGTGACTACATGTTCGATCTGCGCCCCATGATGTTGGACGATTTGGGACTGATTCCCACGCTGCGGCGGTACGTTGATCACTACAACGAGAAAAGCAGCGTGCCCGCCGTCTTGACCGTGACGGGCGCCGAGCGGCGCTTTGCCTCGTACAAAGAAGTGGTCATTTTCCGCGCCATTCAGGAGCTGTTGACCAATGTCCGGCTCCACGCCCATGCCACACGCGCCCAGGTCTTTCTTGACGTGAGCGAGGATCTCTTGCAGGCCGCGGTCGAGGATAATGGCAGTGGATTCAGTGTGGCTGAAGTATTGAATGCCCCGCAACTAAAAGGCATTGGTTTGAGCGCCTTGAGGGAGCGAGTGGTCATGCTGGGCGGCGAGCTCAGAATCGACAGCGCGGTTGGACGCGGCACAAAGGTCGCTCTTCAGATGTCGATTTGATCCCCGGCGGGCCAGCTGGCTCCCGGTGAAGAGTGCTTTTTCAGACCAATTTTTGACAAATAATGGCGCTCTTTGAGGGACTAGAGTCCTATTGTTTACAGGTGGCTGGGAGTGATATAGTGATTTCAGTTCAAGAAGCATTATGAACTAAATCCATCATTTTGTGAAAGGGGGTGAACTGCCATGTTGTATTTGCCTCGTGAGGAAGGCCAGGGCTTGGTCGAATATGCGTTGATTCTTGTTTTGGTGGCCATTGTTGTGATCGTCATTTTGGCCCTGCTCGGCCCGGCGATCGGTAACATCTTCTCGAATATCTACTCAAACGTCTAGTGGTTCTATGAGCACAGTTGGTATGGCAGAGCCCTCCACTCGCGGAGGGCTCTGCTGTTGTAGGAACATCGCAGGCGGCCTGGGCGTGCCAGCCCTAACACCTGAGCCCGGCCCGGCTATCGCGGGAGCCTGTCCAGGTCGGCGGCCGCTGGCCGGATTGATGCAGCCGCGAAGATCGTACCGGTCGGTTTGAATTTAGTTGCCTCTGACTGGCAATTCTGCTACAATGAGATGGCCTTTGTGAATACTGGGATGTGATTAACCATTTTTGGGTATTGCCACCTTGAACGTAGGGTGCGGAGAGGTAGGCAACAGTTGTTGCCAGGTCGCTTGACGATCCGCTCTGTGACTTGCCCGGCAGAGTGGTTGTGGTTTCAATCATCTCTTTGAGTAAGGAGTGTCGTCTATGAACCGCAGCCGCGTATTGATTCTATTAGGCATTTTGCTGTTGGTTGGCGCAGTGGCTGTGTTGGTTATCTTTCCGCAAGTCCTGGCTAATCAGCAGCCTCCCGCGACACCGACCCCAACTCCCGAAGTCCGAACCACGGAGATACTGGTGGCGGCGCAGAACATTCCTCGCGGCGCAGTCATCAGCCCGGACGCCGTCATTCCCGGCAAATGGCCCAATGACAGCCTGCCACCCGCCGATTTGATTACTACCGATCCGGAGAAAGTGGTCGGAGCAATTGCGCGCACCGATATTCTGCGCGGCCAACCCATGCTTTCGAGCCTGGTTGCGGCTGACACCAAAGCGCTGGCCGCCACAGGTGGCGACGCTTCACTCTTTGTTCCGGCTGGCAAGGTCGCGATGGCCTTCCCCATCGACAAGCTGACCAGCGTCGGCTATGCCATCGGGGCGGGCGATCACGTGGATGTCATCGTGTCGTTTGCCGTCGTGGAAGTGGATCAGGAAGGGCAGTTTCCGGTGATGCCCTTCAATCGCGACATGGTTGACGAATTGGTTGCCGCCGGCCTGGAGGCACCCGAGGCTGTGGCGCGCGTGTTGAGCAAATTGGACAGCGCAGCTATCAGGCCGCGGCTCCTGTCGCAGTTGACCCTACAGAATGTCGAAGTGCTGCATGTCGGGGAATGGCCGGTCGGCGGCGTCTTGCCCAAAATTACCCCGACCTTATCGCCTGACCGACAGGCGGAGCGAGATGCGGCGGTGGGCACGCCCACGGCTACACCCCCCCGGCCCGACATGGTCATTCTGCTGGTCGACCAGCAGCAAGCGCTGATTTTGCAATGGCTGCAACAAGAGGGGAATGTTGCACTCAACCTGGTGCTGCGCGGCGCCGGCGACAACGCGCCGGTTTCCACCGAAACTGTCTCGTATCAGTACATCCTGGTTAACTTCAATATTACGATCCCGCCCAAAGCGAACACGATCATCGTTGGTGAGGAAGGCGTCGCCCAGCCACCGCAATAAAAGGGGGCGGCTGTGGGCCGCGCTGACATCTGGCGTCGAAGGATATATCATATCTATGGCTGCTGGTACCGACAAGATTCACGTTCTCATCGTCGACGACATTCCGGAAACACGCGAAAACGTCCGCAAATTGCTGGCCTTTGAGACCGATGTGGAAGTGATCGGTGTCGCGGCGACGGGTCGCGAAGCGGTTCAACTGGCGCGCGACTTGCAGCCGAATATCGTCATGATGGACATCAACATGCCCGACATGGACGGTATTACAGCCGTAGAGATGATCACGCGCGACGTGCCCATTGCGCAAGTGATCATGATGTCGGTGCAAAGTGAGGCCGATTACTTGCGCCGCTCCATGCTGGCCGGCGCGCGCGACTTTTTGACCAAGCCGTTTACGAGTGAAGATCTGGTGTCGACGATTCGCCGGGTGCATCGTATGGGGCAAACGCGGGCGGCCACCCTGGCGGCAGCGGCTCCGCTGGCGGCCCAAGCGCAAGCGGGAAAAGGCGGCACAGTGACCGCCGCGCGCCCCGGCAAAGAAGGCGGCGTGATCGTCGTGTTTGGGCCCAAAGGGGGGATTGGCACGACCACCCTGGCTGTCAACCTGGCTGTGGCGCTGCACCAGCGGCCAGAAGGCAGCCGGACGATCCTCGTGGATGCCAGCCTGCAGTTTGGAGACGTGGGTGTCTTTCTCAATCTGCCTCCCAATCGAAATATCACGGATCTGTGCGCAACCATCGAAGACTTGGATCCAGATTCCATTGACACGAGTGCCGTGGCTCACGCTTCCGGGATTAAGGTCCTCCTGGCTCCACCGCGACCAGAAATGGCTGATCTGGTCAGCCCGGATTACCTCAAGCGTATTCTGGACGAGCTTCGCCGCCAGTACGATTTTGTTGTGGTCGACACGGCGACCATCATTAACGACACCATCCTGACCGCGCTTGATCTGGCTGATCGAATTGTGCTGATTGCAACGCCGGATATCCCGTCCATTAAGAACGCGCGCTTGTTCTTTGAGATCACGGATGCCTTGAACTATCCTCCCAACAAAATCATGCTGGTCCTCAACAAGATGGATCGGCGCAGCGGCATTACCGCCCAAATGATTGAGGATAATATCAAACATCAGGTGGTGGGGCAGATTCCGCTGGACGAAATCCTGGTTCTGACGTCGATCAATCGCGGCGTGCCGATTATGGTTGATCAGCGCGCCAAACCGATCGGCCAGGCCATTCAGCAACTTTCTGAACGCGTGGCAGCAGAGTTCCGCCGGCCAGCGGAAGCGGCAGCCGGACCCGCTGACGACGTTCGCAAACGCTCCGGGCTGTTTCGGTAATGCGGGTGAGGCACATCGAGTTTATCGGGAGGAATCATGTCACTTCTTAAGCGTATTGAGAAAAGCCAACAGCAGGCGACACCGGCCAGCACCTCGCCGAGTGCGCCGGCCTCGGCTGCTCCGGCGGGTGGCGAGCAATCCAAACTGACAGAAATGCGCCTCAAGCGCGCACCGGCCACGACTTCGCCGGCGCGCGATGCTTATCTGGATTTGAAGACGCGCGTCCAGAACAAGTTGCTGGCCGAGATGGATCCGTCCATGGATATCAGCAAGACCGATGAGGTGCGCACCACGATCGAAGGATTGTACGACAGTGTCCTGGCGGAAGAGAACATCATTCTGAGCCGGGTCGAGCGCCAGCGCCTGTTTGAGCAGATCGTCGCAGAAATCCTGGGCTTCGGCCCGATCGAGCCTTTCCTGGCCGACGATACCATTACCGAAGTGATGGTCAACGGCCCGAAGAACATCTACATTGAGCGCAATGGCAAGATCGTCCGCACGACGGCGCAGTTTGAAAGCAACGATCACGTGATGCGCATCATCGATCGGATTGTGGCACCGCTGGGACGCCGCATCGACGAGGCGCAGCCCTACGTCGACGCCCGCCTGCCGGATGGCAGCCGCGTGAATGCCGTGATTCCGCCGATCTCGCTGGTTGGCCCGACGATCACCATTCGTAAATTCTTCAAGATTCCCCTGACCGTCGAGCAAATCGTCGCTAATGGTTCCGTCTCGCCTGAAGCGATCGAGTTCCTGAAGGCCTGCGTTGTGTCGCGCCTGAACATGCTGGTGTCCGGCGGCACGGGTTCGGGCAAGACGACGCTCCTGAATATCTTATCGGGATACATCCCGGAAGATGAGCGCATCGTGACGATTGAGAATGCCGCGGAACTGCAGCTGCGCCAGGAGCACGTGGTGACACTGGAATCGCGCCCCCCGAATATCGAAGGACGCGGCGAGGTGACGATTCGCGACCTGGTGATCAACTCGCTGCGCATGCGGCCAGACCGCATCATTGTCGGCGAGTGCCGCGGCGCCGAGGCGCTGGACATGCTGCAGGCCATGAACACCGGCCACGACGGCTCGTTGACCACCCTGCACGCCAACTCGCCGCGCGATGCGCTGGCGCGCATGGAGACGATGGTGCTGATGGCGGGCATGGAGCTGCCGCATCGCGCGATCCGCGAGCAGATATCGTCGGCGATCGACGTGCTGGTGCAGCAGGAACGCATGCGCGACGGCACGCGCCGCGTCGTCTCCATCTCGGAAGTGCAGGGCATGGAAGGCGACATCATTACGATGTCTGAGATTTTCTCTTTCGAGAAGACCGGCATCGAAAACGGGAAGATCATCGGCCGTTTGGTGCCGACCGGCCTGCGGCCCAAGTTCATCGAGCGGATTGAAGTGGCTGGCATCCGGCTGCCGCCCTCCATCTTCGGCGTCGGCGGACGCGGCCGATATTAAAAGCAGGATCGTCAAGAGGCGGGCCCGCAGACTTCGAGGAGAGACCGGCTATGCCCATTCAAATCATTGGTCTGATTATTGGCGCTGTCGCAGTGGTGCTGCTCGTGGCCGGCATCGTGTCGGCCGTGCGCAGCCGCGGCTCCGTGGAGCAGCGCCTGCAGACGTTCGCCGGCGCGGGCGAAGTACAAATTGAGGAAAAAAAGGAAGCGAAGCGACGCTCGACGCCCATCGCCGACAGCCTCAATCGGGCGTTGGAGGGGCGCAGAGTCTCGGAAGATTTGTCGACGCAGCTGGCCCGGGCCGATCTGAAACTGACCGTTGGCGAGTTCCTGGTGCTGCAGCTGCTGGCCGCCATTGCGGCCGGCGCGGCGGGTTACTTCTTATCCGGTGCAATCGTGATCGGGATTTTGGCGCTGGTGCTGGGCTGGTTCGCTCCGCGCTGGTTTATGTCGTACCGGCAGGGAGCACGCCTGCGCGCATTCAACGACCAGTGGGCGATGCGTTGAACTTGATGGTCAACGGGTTGCGCTCGGGTTACAGCGTCATGCAGGCCATGGAAGCGGTCTCGCGCGAGATGGCGCCGCCGCTCGCCACAGAGTTTGGCCGTGTGGGGCAGGAGGTGCAGATTGGCCTCTCGCTGGATCAGGCTCTGTCAAATATGCTGCGCCGGATCAGGAGTGACGACCTGGATCTGGTGGTGACGGCGATTAATGTGCAGCGCGAGGTCGGCGGCAACCTGGCCGAAATTCTCGACGTGATCAGCTTCACCATCCGTGAGCGTGTCCGCATCAAGGGCGAGATTCGCGCCTTGACGGCTCAGGGACGCTATTCCGGCTACGTCATCAGTTTGCTGCCGATCTGCCTGGTCTTAGTCTTGTTCGTCGTCAATAAACCCTACGTTTCGCAACTGTTCACGTCGGGCTGGTGCGGCTGGGCGATGGTGGTCTGCGGCTTGCTGATGATTGGCACCGGGTTTATCGCTATTCAAAAGATCGTAGCGATTGAAGTTTAGCACGTGAGTGGAGGTGGATGATGTCAGCCCCCCTGATTATTGGCGCAGTATTAGTTGGCGTGGCGATCATCGTCATTGTGATTGCGCTTGGCTCGCGCAAGCCTGGCGACACGCTGTCGGCGCGGCTGGCCGAATACAGCACGCGCGAAACACCGGCCACGCTGGAAGAAATCGAGTCTGTCGATGCCGTTCAGCGAGCGCATCCTGGCGCCGATGGTCAGGCGTACGTCCGGTTTCATGGCGCGCTTGACCCCGGCGCAGACACTGGAGTCAACGCGCCACAAGCTGGACCTGGCGGGCAACCCCAACAACTGGACTCCATCCGAATTCTTCGGGGTTCGCGCGGTCGCTTGCGTGGCCCTGGGCGGGTTGATTTTTCTGGTGCTGTCGATTGCCAACGTCGAATGGCTGCAGCGCATTGGTCTCACGGTGGTATTTGCCCTGCTGGGCTTTATGCTGCCGGCCCTGTGGCTGGGACAGAAAATTCGCAGCCGCAAGAACTCCGTCATCCGATCCCTGCCCGACGCACTGGACCTGCTGACGATCTGCGTCGAAGCCGGCCTGGGTTTTGACCAGGCGATGCAGAAAGTGGCCGAGAAGTGGGATGACGAGCTCAGCCGAGCCTTTGCGCGGGTGCTGCACGAAATTCGCCTTGGCAAGACGCGCCGCGAGGCGCTGCGTGAACTGGCTAACCGCCTGGACCTGAGTGACGTGACCAGTTTCGTGGCGGCGGTGATTCAGGCCGAGCAGTTGGGCGTGAGCATTGCCAAAGTCCTGCGCATCCAATCCGATCAAATGCGCATCCGACGCCGGCAGCGCGCTGAAGAGAAGGCGCACCAGGCGCCGGTCAAAATGCTGTTCCCGATGGTCTTTTTGATTTTCCCGGCAATCTGGATCGTGTTGTTAGGCCCGGCTCTCCTGCAGGCCCTGGCGACCAATATTCCGGTTTAAGCGGGTAATCCATTCATCCGCGCAAGCGGGTCTGCGTTGCGAGGCTAACATGGCGTCGCCCAGCAGCATGCGTGGTTTTGCTCAGCTCCAGCAGCAGGGACGACAAGCCTGGAGTTGGATTATCGACCTCCTGTTCCCTCCCAGATGCGGCGGCTGCCAGACCGCCGGCAGCCTGTGGTGTGAGGCGTGCCGCGCCGCCGTCCAGCCGATTAAACCACCCTGGTGCGAAAAATGCGGCCAGATGCTGGCTGCCGATCAATGGTGCGCAAACTGCCGGGCGCATCCTCTTCAGATCGAGAAAATCCGGTCGGTTGCCCTGTTTGAAGGCGTTCTGCGGCAGGCCATCCATCGCTTCAAGTATGAGCGCCTGTCGAGCATGGCCGGGCCATTTGGTGAAATGCTGGCTGATTACTGGCGCGCAGAGCAGCTCGCCGCCGACTGGCTGATCCCTGTGCCGCTGCATTCTTCACGCGAGCGCGATCGCGGCTATAATCAAAGCGAGCTGCTGGCGCGCCAGCTGGCGCGCCGTGTGAACGTGCCCCTCAGCGGCAGGGGCCTGCGCCGCACGCGGGCGACGGCGGTGCAGATGACGTTGAATGCCGCCCAGCGCCGGGAAAACGTGGCCGGCGCTTTTGAGTGTGTCGAGCCGCGAGTGCGCGGCGCGCGGGTGGTGATCGTCGACGATGTGGGCACGACCGGCGCGACACTGGATGCCTGTGCTCAGGCTGTGTTGAAAGCGGGCGCGGCGGCGGTGATGGGACTGACGCTGGCCCGTACACCTTACGGGGATCAACCCCGGACCTAAGGAGAACGAAAATGGAAATTGTCGTTCGCGGTAGAAATGTCAATGTGACAGAGCGAGTGCAGGAGTACGTCGAGAAGAAAGTCGGCAAGCTGGAACGGTACCTTCCCATCATTGACGAAGCCCGCATGGAATTGTCGCAGGAAGAGACGCGCAGCGCGCAGCACCGCATGATCGCGCAGCTGACGGTGCGCAGCCGCGGCAAAATCCTGCGGGCGGAAGAGCGCGATCAGGATGTGTTTGCGGCTATCGATCTGGTCGCCGAGAAGATGCAGCGCCAGATCACGCGTTTCAAGGATCGCCTGTACAGCCGGGGGCAGGTGCGCGGCGCCGAAACGGTGCGCGTGCCCGAAGCGGCCGAGCCGGTCGCGGAAGCAGAGATGCTGGCAGAAGCCGAGCCGGTTGGCGCGATCGTGCGCACCAAGACTTTCCTGGTCACGCCCATGAATCCCGAAGAGGCCATCGAGCAGATGGAACTGCTGGGGCACGACTTCTTCGTGTTCTACAACAGCGATGTCGATGGCATCAATGTGCTGTATCGCCGCCACGCGGGCGACTACGGCTTGCTGCAGCCGGAACTCGCTTAGTCTCGTTTTGCCCGAAAACCCAGCCAGAGCGGCTCCCACGCCGCGAATTCGCCGGGCATGGGAGCCCGGCCTGCTACTTTTCGGACAGAAACTAGTCTCAGGACTTGCCAAACTCAAGCAGAGGCGGCTCCTCGCGCAGCACTCCAGGCAAAGCGAGTGAGCGCGCCGCCGGAATCGCGGAGGCACCACACGGAGTCCGCGCTGCTGAGGCGAAATGTCTGACAGTTAATCGGCGCGGGAGCCAAACCAGACTCCCGCGCTTTTTGTTGGGGTTACCGATGTCCGAATCGACGGGGCTGGTTGTCTTCGCGAGCGGAGCCGCGCCCTCTCCATCCGCTGCTGCGCCAGATGCATGTCGTGCGCCAGGCCTGCGCGCGCGATCTCCTGGAACGCGCGATCGAGACGCAGTCGTTCGATCCCATCGTCGTCGCCACGGGCGATCGGGACTGGACCGCCTCGCTCAGCCAGCTCCCGGTCACGATCGATCTCGACGGCGACGACAGGCCATTTCACTTCGGCCGGCGTCTCGCCGGGGTGATCGATCGGTTTCAACTGGCGCGTGTGCTGTACATGGGCGCGGCTTCAGCGCCTTTACTCACTGCGGCCGATCTCGCCCAGATCGCCGCAGTCACGCGGCAACACGATCGAGCCGTGATCGCCAACAATATCAACTCCACCGACTGGGCAGCCATCACGCCCGCTTCGATCGTGCGCGACTGGATCGATCGCTTGCCCGGCGACAATTCGCTGGGGTGGGTCTTGTCGCACGAGGCCGGCCTCGAACCTATCGGATGGCCGCCTTCGCCAGCCACCCGCCTCGACCTCGACGTGCCGATTGATGCGCAGATCGCCGCGCGGCATCCACACTGTGGACTGCGCGTGCGGGAAGCCGTCAGCCAATTGCCGTGGGACGATCGCCGGCTGCGCGCCGCGTGCGACGTGTTGCAGACGCGAGCCACGCGCGTGATTCTGGCGGGACGTGTGCCCTCGTGGGCGATTGCGCAGATGGAGAAAACGGTGCAATGCTGGACGCGCGTGTACAGTGAAGAGCGCGGCATGCGGGCCGCCGGCCGCCTGGGGGCCGGGCAGGTGCGTTCGCTGCTCAACGATCACCTGCACGCGGTTGGATTGTCACGCTTCATGGCCGATCTCTGCTCGATGGCGGACGCGATGCTGTGGGATACGCGGGTGTTGTGGGCGGCGAACGGCGTCTGGCCCTCGGAGGAAGATCGCTACGCGGCCGATCTGGGTTTGGTCGACGCGATCGGCGATCCGTTCATTCGCGAGTTCACACAGGCCGTCCTCAGCGCGCCGATCCCGATCGTGACGGGCGGGCACGCGCTGGTGTCAGGCGGGTTGTGGACGTTGTTGGATTCACTGTAAAGACCTGTCAGGTGGCGCAGGAAATCTCTGAACATCAAGTAATTCTGTGCGCCACCTGACAGGTCTCTTAATTCTTTGATTTACAACGCGGGCGCGGCGAGTTTCTCGATCTTTGGCCATGTTTCATACCACGTAATCTCCGACAGGCCGAGTTTGTGGCGCAGCGTCTCTTCCTTCATCCCCGCACGTCGATCGCGCACGGCGCACGTCCAGCGCAGCATTTCGAATGACAGCGGCTTCGGCAAGTTGGCGAGTTGGCCCACATCGGCCAGCACGTATTCCAGTGTGCGCGAGGTGCACGGAAACAGCGCCTGCTCCGCTTTGTACTGCGCGCGATATTCCTGCAGCACGCGCGGCCACTTCGTGTCGAGTCTGAGTTTGCGCTCCTTGTGGTGATAGCGCGGATCGGTGTAGCGGATCCACAGCGCCGGCTCGTCGGGATCAGACAGATCGATGTGCTCCAGCGTGATCGCCATGCACTCGTTCTTCTTGATGCCGGTCTTCAACAGCAGCGTGATCAGCAGGTAGGCGCGCGCGTCCGGCTTCTCGGCGTTATGCCGCAACTTGTTCGCCGCTGCCAGCACTTCCTCGATTTGCTCGTCGGTCAGAATGTCGGGCAGGGGCGTCGAAACCGGCTTGTGCGCGATGGGGGCCGCCGGGTCTTCGTCGACGACGCCGTTGTCTGCCAGCCAGCGGAAAAACGCCTTCAGCGTGACCAGACGGCGTGACAGCGATTTGGGATTGCACGGCACGCCGCGCCCGTTCACCAGCCAGTCCATGAAGTTCTCCAGGTCCCGCTGCGCGATCTGGCCGACCGGGCGGGTGGCTCCTGCAAACTCGATCAGGATGTTGAGATCGTAGATGAACGACTTGACGGTGTGCGGCGAGAGTTCGCTGCCGGCGATGGTGTCGTGATACGCCTCCACCGCATTCGCCAGCGCAGTGCGCGCGTTGAGGCGCGTCTTGTTCTGCGTCGCGCGGGCCTGATCGAGCGGCGTGTCCACTCGCTGCGCTCGCCGGAGTCTGCGCTCGACTGTTCGGAGCGGATGTGCCCGGCTCTGGCTTAGGCTGCGGCTCTGATTCCGGCCGCCCCTGCGGGGCGTCGAATAGCGACAACTGCTGTGGCGAATCGGGCATGGTTTCTCCACGACGCGTGATGAGTACTCTACCGAGTAAGGTTACTCTATCGATCTAGGGAAGTCAAGCGCACGGGCACTGCGCCACGCTTCATGCTATACTGTGAGCCAACGACAGCCGATGCCCACCGAAGCCGACACCTGCCGCACGTATATCCTCCCCAAATTGCACGCCGCCGGCTGGGAAGATGACTTCGTCGCCGAGCAGCGCGTGATTGTGCCAGGCCGCATCGTGCCTTACCTAGGCCGCTAGCAGCGCAAGGTCGATGAATTGAAGCAGTGGCAATCGTAGATGCAAGTACGCTTCACGTCAGCGCACCGCTGCTGAAATTGTTGAGCGGGGAGATGCGAATGAACAACATGAAAGCGATGATCGAGGGAATAATATGAGCATCATCAACTTACTTAATCAAATTCGGGAAGGCGACATTGTTCTACCTGCAATCCAGCGCGATTTTGTTTGGGATGAAACACGAGTTGAAATGCTGCTCGATTCCATAATGCGTGGCTATCCTATCGGCATTGTTCTACTCTGCGAAACACACACGGCAAGTCAGCACCGGCAATTTGAGGCAAGTTATGCCGGTGAGAAGAGATTCAAGTATCATGATAATTCACGGCAGCGTCGGCTCAAAGTCGTTTTGGATGGTCAACAACGTCTGCAATCACTCTTTGTCGCCTTGTATGGCAAGTTCCATGGGAAATCGCTCTATTTCGATGTGCTAAGTCCTTGTCCTAAAATTACTTGACTATTTCTTGTGCGCCGACAAATGTGGCGTGATCGTGTAATTCCAATTCGGAAAGAGTCGCCGCCGTTTCAAGTTGATGCTGGCTTTTTTCTCGGCAGTGATTTTTAAGCCTGTTGCATACGGAGTGCGGTCGAGTCGTGCTTGACAACGAAGGCCGCTCTCCGTGCGCGTGGTCCGGATGAAATTCAGAATGGTCGCGTAACTGACCAATAGCTGCCCAGCCCAATTCTAACTGATGAAGCAGAAGAGACGATGCTCAATCGGATTCCATTTCGACGCGCCAGCCGGATAATGGGTGACGTAAGGGCCGCCCTGAATACATCCTGTTAAGGCCTCATGTTGGCTTCCTCCGCAGTCTAACTGCGGGAATCATTCGCCCCGCCGTCGTCTGCTTGAATGAGCAAGTGATGCTGAGCCCATATACAACTGCTGGCCTACCTCCACCCACCAAGTGCGGATTGCCGCGACTGCAAACTCTGCGGTCTCATGCGAGACGCCAATCACAACGTAGCCGGCGTTGCGCGTCAGGTCGTAGATTCCATAGGGCAACGCGAGCCCCTTCGCGTCACTGCGAAAGTCTGTCTCCAACACCTCCAGAGGTTGCTGACGCCAGGTGCGCCCCGCGTTTTTGAAATTGCCCACCAACTCGCGTTTCTCGGCATCGACCGAAATTACGGGTTTCCCAGCCTTTTGAAAGGCTCGACGCACACGCGCGATGTAGCGCATTTGACGATCGCGATCAGAGTTCCGCTCGTTCGTCAGCCGCTTGCGATTCGCGCGCAACGCATAGTGCCGGGCTTTCAACAGCCGACGCAACGTATTGCGCCCGACGCGCAGGCCCTTCCGCCGCAGTTCGCGACTCAATTGGCGCAGGGTCTTGCGCGTCCATTTCGTGCCCGTGATCGGATCGCCTGCGGTGCTATCCGCCAGCAATTGATCCAGAGCCGTCAAGAGCCGCGGCTGTTTTTTTCGACCCGTTTCCAGCCCGCCCCCACGCGCCGAATGCGATCCGTCCTGGATGTGCGCCGCGCGTGTTGCAGTTCCTCACGCCCGCGCACGATCCTGTTGCGACTCAGCCCCGTAATCTCCATCAGTCGTTGGACGCCGCCCCGGCCCCATTGCAGCGCTAACAAGCCAACAAATCGCCGCCGATTCTTTTCGTCCAACGTCACCAGCACGCGATTGATCGCACGATGGTGTTCGGCTACAGAACTGTATGGATGCTCTCGGCACACGTCACAGGTGCAGACATGATTCGATCGTTCAGATTGCGTTGCCATCGTTGCTCGCTCCTGAGACTCAACGGGAGGTCACTTCGAGAACGCCACCCCGCTTGGAACGAGCTTACTACAAAACCGTCAAGTTATTTTAGGACAAGCCCTAAGCGGGCAAGATCGCGATGACTTCAGAGAAGAGAAATATACGTTCAAGTTTGGGATGCTACGTGATGCAGAACAGTGGAACAAGAAATCGTTGAAGCGTCTTGCTCTGCCACAAGAAAAGCGGGATGACGACTTTATGCTCCAGCATTTTGTGAAGGTCGATAGCCTTTTTGCTATGGGCGTTAAGGAACGTCAAAGATTTCGCCGCGATCTGGGGAAGAGCCTTAACTTGAATGAGAATGACGATCTTCGTGTCGAAACCAACCTGGCCCGTTTCGACGAAGCCATGACTCGCGATGAGAATATTATGCTATCTTCTGTGATTGATGGGAACAAGCCATCGGATAGCCCTGAGCGCAAAAGCGAAGCTGACGTTTCTTAGATATCTTTGTTCGTATTAACCGGCAAGGCATGCCGCTATCAAGGTCAGACCTAATATTCAGCATGCTAAAGCTAAATTGGAGGGAATCCGCTGAAGCCTTGCCAGAGTTTGTTGAAAGTGTAAATAGAGGCAACTCATTCGAAATCGATACCGATTTTGTTATTCGCTGCCTGTTCGCAGTAAGTGATCTGGGGACGCGTTTTGATTTAGAGCCTTTTGAGGAGTAAGACAAATGTCGAGAAAATGCAGACCAACTTTACTCAGTGCTGTAACGCAATACGTTCAACCTTGGACTTCGTAAAAGATGAATGCTGGTGCGCGAGTTCCAGAGTTCTCGGTAGTTCTGCAACATTGATACCATTCGTTTATTACTTCTTTCATTTGCCGAAGCATCAGGTTCCTAATCGGCAGGTAAATGCCGTAAGAAAGGCTATATATTTGTTTGGCTTTACATTGCCTTTCTCGCGCTACGCTGATGGACGGTTGGGTGCTTTTATTCGCCAAGAGTTGAAGCCACTGTCTGAAGCGCACGACACAATTTTTCCACTTGATAATGCTATTCTATGGATCGATTATTGGGAAAACATTTCTCATTTCAACGAGGATTTACTGGATCGTAATCCTATCCTTGCCCTGCATTTGGTTCAGCGGCGCAGTGGCGGAAAAGCACAGTATAAGAGTAACTCGCCGGAGATTGATCATATCTTTCCACGTTCAGAGCTCAGGAAGAAGCGGTTCAACCCGTCAAAGATTGAGCATTTCGCTAATTATTGGATATTGGCCAAGGGCAAGAATCAAAATAAGAGCAATACACACCCGAAGAAATACTTCCGAGATGTTAGTGCAAGTGACCTGAAACGCGCATTGATTCAGCGAAATATGCTGGATTATGGGAAATACAGCGCATTTCTGAGAATGCGGTCCAAAGCGATTCTCAAAATAGTGGGATCAGCCCTTAGTCTGTCTGAAAATGATTTCGTGCGTGCCAAAGGACGTGAATAAGTTGCGAACGGCGCATGCGGAACAAGAGCAGGCGAGGAACGGGCACTGTCCAACTCGCCGGTGTAGTGGATCGGCCCATTGCCCTACACACGCATTACAACCAGCAGAAGTATCTCGCTGTCTTGCGACGCGATGGCCAGATCAGTCATGACGAGAAACTGAATGCATTGCCGTCGGGCGCGGCTCGGGCGGCTACCGCGCTTCAGTGAATGGCAGGGGTTTCTAGCACTATCGAAACAAGAGCAGTTGGATTCCTTTGAGCAACATCAAGTAGTGAGATTGAACAGGATGTCGAGGTGCGTGCCTTGGCAAGCGCAGCGGACTCGTGGTCGGGCGGTTAGGGAGGAGCTGCGATTAACCCTCGCTCCAACCCTCTCCCTGCACGGGATAGGGGGTGGCGCTTTTCCCTTGCCTCATCGGAGAGGGTCGGGGTGAGGGACATTCGGCAACGCCGCGGCGTGGCCCGCTGCGCGTCGACGCGCAGCAAGCCAAGGTCGATGCGTTGAAGCAATTGCAGGCGCAGACGCAGGCACGCTTTGCGTCAACGCGCTGTTGCTACAGTGTGTTGGATCGGGCGTTTAAAGGTGATTTGGTGTAGGGGCCGATCTGTGTATCGGTTCCGGGCGGAACACACGGGTTCGCCCCAACGATTGACGGACTGGGGGCAGACTTTGAACGAAGAGCGAATAAAGGCAGGCTCGGGCATGCCACAGAAATCAACCCCTTTTGAAGATGCTTATCCCAATATCACACAGTGGGTCGAGTCCTATGGCTGGCTCGAAATCGGGCAGGACGATAGCAGCCCTTCATTCATCAAGGTACTGGATGAGGGCGGCCTGGTGTGGGAAAGCAGCAAGAAATATGTCTCGCTTGACGCGGCCTGGCGCGATCTGGAGGCCCGGTTGGGGAAGATCATCGACGAAATCGGCCAGGCATCCTCTGCAAGAGATGAGCGAAACATGACCACCTGCTACATCATCCGCCACGCCGCCAAAGAGCGCGGTGATTTCTTCAATCCACAGTTGCGGCATCAAGATGAGCCCATCAGCGCCACAGGCCAGACCGCTGCGCAGAAACTTTGCGCGTATTTCGACGGCAAAGCGATTGCGGCGATTTACGTCAGCGAGTATCTGCGCACCCGGCAAACGATTGAACCCGTGGCCCAGCAGTTGCGGTTGACGCCCGTGATCGACGGGCGCTTGAACGAGATCGACAATGGCCGTCTCGACGGCATGACCGACGAGCAAATACAGCAGACTTATCCTGAAATCTGGCAGGCTTTCCTGTCACGCTCGGCGGATTTTCGTTTTCCGGAGGGCGAGACCGGGGCCGAAGCGCAGCGGCGCATCGTCGAATTTCTGGAGGAGAAGCGCCGGCAGCACGCCGGGGAAAACATCATCCTGGTCAGTCATGAAGGCCTGATTCGCTTGCTGATGTGCACCATTCTCGATTTGCCCGTGTACAAGCGCTGGAACTTCCACTACGACTTCTGCGGCATTATGGAGATTGCCTATCAACCCGAATACGGCATCTGGAAACTGCTGCGCTTCAATCAAGTCTGCATGTAGGGGCCGATCCATGTGTCGGCCCGGGCGAACACGCGGGTTCGCCCCGACGATTGACGGAGTGCGGGCATGCTTCGCGTCGTCGCGGCTGCCGATTATGTTGGATAGGGTGTCTCGGGTTGAGTTGCAGGTAGTTATGCCTGCAGTTCAACTGCAGGCAAACGTTCAACATTTGCAGCCGCGCGTGCAACCCTGCCTCCACCGCTTTGCGGCGGGTACACCCTGTCCGACTCCCCACCAGGGAGTCGGGGGGCGTCCTGGGGAAGGCGACATCACGCTTCGCGGGGCACCACCCATTCCCACCCCGCTCCGCTTGGGGACTTCGTGCGTGCCGACGGGAGCACTCCCCCGAGATGGGGACTTCGTGCACCCGCCGGAGGCGTGTGTAGGCCCTTGTGGGGCAGTGCGGTGTGACAGTGGCGTAAATCAATCAGGAATTTGCTCTTAGCGACAAGGAAAGATGCGCACGAAGGGAGTCATATGGACACATTCTTTCTGGCTCAATGGCAGGCCTATCTCAGATACTTCGACCTGCCCGGCACGGGACCTACCAGTGTCTATCTGGCGGGCCTGGGCGGCGCAGCCTCTGCCGTTTATCCGCGCAGTGTTTGCGAGCCAGGTCTGGCACCCCGGCGTTCATTCATCGTCGACTGGCTGGGGTGCGGCTACAGCGACCGGCCTGAGCAGTTCAGTTACAGCATCGACGATCATGCCGCCACCATCGCCGCCTTGCTTGAGCACCTGCGCCTCACAGCCTGCACGGTCATCGGGCACAGCATGGGTGGCGCGGTTGCCATCGTGCTGGCGGCGAAATGGCCGGATTTGGTGGCCCGATTAGTGCTGGCCGAGGCCAATTTGGATGCCGGCGGTGGAATGTTCAGCCAAAGCATTGCGCATCAGTCCGAAGCCGATTTTATCCGTCACGGGTATCAAGAACTGTTGCAGGTACGGCGGGCAGCCGCGATCGACGAGACCAGATTGCAGCGCGTGGCGTAGGTGTTTTGCAGTTGGCGGATCCGCTCGCTCTGCACCGTACTGCGGTCAGCCTGGTGCAAGGCACACAGCCCGGTTGGCGCGAACAACTCTATCAGTTGTCGATCCCGCGCGCCTATCTGTTTGGCGCGAATTCACTACCGGATGAATACGCCGAGCTGCTTCCCACACACGGGATCCAGGTCGCCGTGGTCCCTGATGCGGGACACCTCATGATGTTAGAAAATCCAACAGGCTTCGCCAGTGTGCTTGGCGCCATCCTGGCAAAATAGAACGATCCCCCCGACCACCTGTCCCCTTAGGAGAAACGTCAGATGAAACGATTTCTTCTTGCTATCTTGACAATCACCTCGGCGTTTGTGGTGGTGTATTTTTCTCTGATCAGACGCCGGTTACTCACCTGGGGCGCTACGAGCGAGGAATCGAAGGAATTCTTGCCGGGCGACGACGTCGTGCAAAATCCCCATTTCCTGGCGACACGCGCCATAACCATCAACGCACCTCCCTCCGAAGTCTGGAAGTGGATCATTCAGATAGGTTCCGCCAGAGCGGGTTGGTATTCCCTTGACTGGATCGATAATGCGGGTGTGCCCAGCTCGACCAGGATACTGCCGGAATTTCAAAATATCGCGGCGGACAACTTCATCCCGTTCACGCCTGACCAGAAGAACGGGATGTGGGTCAAAGACTACCAGGAATTCGCATACATCTTGTGGTGGGATAAAAAGGGAAAGGCGATATGGTTATGGTACTTGAAGGACGTTGACGGCGGCAAAACCCGGTTGATGACCCGCTTAAAAACAAGGTACAACTTCAAGTTCCCTTGGACGGTCTACTACCTGCTCTATGACGTCGGCGACATCGTCATGATGAGGCAATGCATGCTCGGGATATAAGGAAAGAGTCTGAAGCGAATGCATTAGAGGCATCCCCGACAGTTGATAGCAGTTTCCAAGTTGATTGACGATGGTACGCCACACGTCACACCGCGCCTGCGGTGGGTGCACGTGTTCCCGCGTGCTTTCGCCTTCCCCAGGACGCCCCCGACTCCCCGCGGGGAGTCGGACAGGGTGTGCCCGCCGCATACGCGGTCGAAGTGTAGCGAAGATGCGCGCTCGCCCAGCGCGTCACCGGCGCATTGCGCCGGGTACGACGGGGCGTGGCGGGGATCCAGTTGTCCGGTTGGCGTAGCGTGTTGCGGCGCGACCTGGATGCCCGACACGTTGCGCGCGAACTCAGTTGTTCGTGCGCAGCTCGCGCGGGATTTTCAACTTGGCGGCGATGAATTGATCGTGGCTCAGCAGCAAGCCGTGTGAAATCGCGCGGATTTCTTCGATCTCTTCTTCCGAGGTATGCCCGTCGCCGATGGTGACGGCGAACAGCGCATCCAGAAAGCGCAGGCGCTCGTCTTCGGAGGTGCTCTCGAAGAACTGCCGCGTCAACCGGTAATAATCGAGGTCTTTGCCAATCTCCGAGACGGCGACCTGCGCCACCACACCCGCCGCGGCCAGCGAAATCCCCCAGGCCTGCTGCAACGCCTGCGCAATTTCCTGATATTCTCCGTCGGAGACTTCTCGATCGACGTAAGCCACTCGCGCCAACAGGCCGCCCGCCAGACTGAACTTGCGCAGATCGTCGTCGGGAATGTGCTCGGCGCCGGCGGTCGACGGCAGACGCTGACTAACGCCATAGAAGATTTTGTTCTTCGCAAAATCGTCCAGATTGATTTCTCGGTTGGGCGCCTGTTGCACGGTCTGGGTGCGCTGCTGGACGCTGCTTTTGGCAAAGATGTTCCAACGGTGAGTGGGCGCGGGGCGGCCGGTTTGCAGGGCGGCCTTGATTTCGTCGACCACGGCCTGTTCGGCGGCAGTCACTGTGCCATCGGCTTGCACCATCTGGTCCAGAGCCTGCAAGGCTCGCGCTCGATCATCCGGCGAAGCCAATTGAGTCTGCAATTCCTCTACCAGTCGCTGGCGTTCGGCTTCGTTCACCGGCGATTCCACGTAGATGTTGATCTCGTCCCAATCTTTGGCCGTCATACCCGGGAGATGAAAGAGCAGATCTTTCAGGCTGTTGATCTCGTCGGTTGTGATGGCGCCGTCGGCCCAGGCGGCGGCGACCAGCACTTTGGCCAGACTCTTAATAACGGTTGTGTTTGACATATTCCTTCTTTTTGAGTTGAAGTGGCATTGCGCAGTAAGTATAACACGCGGCGCATGAGCGCAACCGTTCACAGGGTGCTGAAGTATAATTCAGCATCCTGCCAGGGAAGAGTGCCATGTTCAATCTGCCCAATCTGCCGGTGTTCCTTGTGGCCGCGTTAGTCCTGCTGCTCACGCCGGGGCCAGCCGTGCTCTACATCGTCGCTCGCAGTCTCGATCAAGGTCGTCTGGCGGGGCTGGTGTCGGTCCTCGGCATTGAGGTCGGCAACTCGGTTCACGTGCTGGCGGCGGCTGTGGGCCTGTCCGCTGTGCTTCTCTCGTCAGCCCTGGCTTTTTCCATCGTCAAATACTTGGGCGCAGCGTACCTGATCTATCTCGGTTTGCGCCGTTTATTAGCACGCGCTGCTGTTCAACCGGCCGCCGGTCTGCAGCGGCAAAGCCTCCGCCGTATTTTCAGGCAAGGCGTGATTGTCGCCATTCTCAACCCCAAGACCGCCTTGTTCTTCCTGGCGTTTCTGCCGCAGTTCGTCGATCCGTCAAAGGGTTCCGTGGCGGCGCGCTGTTGACGCTGGGCTGTCTCTTCGTGCTGATGGCCATCGTCACTGACAGCCTGTATGCCCTGTTGGCTGGCACGGCGGGCCACTGGCTCAAAAGCACCCGATCGTTTGCGCGGGCTGAACGGTATGTGGTGGGGAGTGTGTACATCGGCCTGGGCGTAACGGCGGCGCTGGCCGATGCCCATCATCAATGACAGGCCGACTCCACGAACAAAAACGCGACCGGTCAATCGACCGGTCGCGTTGCTGGTGAGCCCGCTGGGACTCGAACCCAGAACCAATTGCTTAAGAGGCAACTGCTCTGCCGAATTGAGTCACGGGCCCGTGTTTTACCACGGTTCAGCGGGCGCAATTTTACCATGCCTGCCGATAGAGTCAAGGGGCTAACGCAACCGATCTCGCGCTCTCCCGTTCGGCGCGCAGGCCCAGTACTTCGTAAACGGGCACCGGCGCGCTGAAGCCTTTCACTTCGATCGTCTCCAGCGAACGGGCGCGCACGTAGTGCTGCACGGCCTGATACGTGCTTTCGTCAATCAGGATCTGCCCGCCCTTGGCCCCTTCCTGCAAGCGCCGCGCCAGGTTCACGCTGTGCCCGATGGCGGTGTAGTTCATCAACTGCGCCGTGCCGATGTTGCCCACCACCGCCTCGCCGCAGGCAATGCCCACGCCGAATTGCAGGCGCAGGTGCAGCGGCATGGTCTTGGCCCGGGCCGTCATGCGCAGCCGCATCTCGACGGCGGCCGCCACGGCGCGCAGCGCGTAATCGGGCTGCGGCAGCGGCGCATTGAAGAAAGCCATGATCGCGTCGCCCATGAATTTGTCCAGCGTGCCTTCGTGATTCAGCACGGCCTGCGCGCCCAGTGAGAGATGATAGTTCAGCGTGTCGAACAGCGTCTCCGGCTGCAGCTGCTCGGCCAGCGTGGTAAAGCCGCGCACGTCGGCGAACATCACCGCGATCGGCTGGCGCGCTCCGCCCAGCGTCACAGCCTGCGGGCTGCTCAGCAGCTGCTCCACGACCGCCGGCGTGACGTAGCGCTCGAAGGCGTTGCGGATGATCTGCTTTTCGCGCTCCTTCGATTCTTCCAACTCGCTGAACAGGCGTGAATTCTCGATGGCAATCGCGGCGTAATCGGCCAGCGCTTGCAGCAGATGCATATCGTGGTCGATGAAGGGCCGCGCCCCGGCGTCGTTGATGGCCTCCAGCGTGCCGATCAGTTTGCCGCCCACCTTCAGCGGCACGGCCACTATGATCGACGCGAGCACCGGCTGCCCGGCGCGCATGACCCGCTGGGCGACCGTGTCGTTCTCCGGCGGCAGCGCCGCGCCGCGCGCGCCGTGAATGGCTTGAATGCGCAGCTGGCCGCCGGCCGCGTCGTGCAGGCGCAGCAAACACAGCTGCGCGCCGGTCACGAACTGCGCCGCCTCCACGATGCGGCGCAGCAGGCTGGCGTGATCGAGCAGCATGGTCATGCTCTTGCTGATGCCGTACAGCGTGTTGAGCTCGCGCAACCGCGCTTCCAGCGACCGGTTGGTCTGCAGCAGCCGGGAGAATAACTCGTCGCGCTCCTTGCGCATGCGAGTCTCGGCCAGGGCGAGCTCGATGGTTTTGATCATGCCGTTGACTTCAAACGGCTTGGGCACGTAGTCGCGCACGCCCAGCCGGAACGCTTCGGTGGCGACTTGTTCCGAGCCGTGCGCGGTGGCCATGATCACCGGGAGGTTCAGGCCGCGGGCTTTCAGTGCGTGCAGCACCTCCATGCCGTCCATGCGGGGCAATTCCATGTCGAGGATGATCAGGTCGGGATGCTGTTCCAGCGCCAGCTGCACGCCTTCCTCGCCGTCGACGGCGAGAATGGCGCGATAGCCTTTGGGCTTGAGGACGTAGTCGACCATGAAGTCGCGCGTGGGACGCGAGTCGTCGACGACGAGAATGGTTTCACCGGTCATTTTGCACCGTTTCCAATTCAAGCGAAATAGCGCGCGAAGCCGAGTCGGTGCCCATGCTGATGCCGTAGATCGTGTCGGCGGCCTCGATGGTGCCGCGATTGTGCGTGATAATCACAAACTGCGTGTCGCGGCTCAGCTCTGTGATCGTGTCGCGGAAGCGGCCCACGTTGGCTTCATCCAGCGCCGCATCCGTCTCGTCCAGAATGCAGAACGGCGGCGGCTTCACCTTCAAGATTGCAAACATCAAGGCCGCGGCGGTCAGCGAGCGCTCGCCGCCCGACAACAGCGCCAGCCCTTGCTGCTTCTTGCCCGGCGGGCGCGCCATGATCTCCACGCCCGTCGCCGCGATGTTCTCCGGATCGGTCAGCACCAGCTCGGCTGATCCGCCCGCGAACAGCTTCTGAAACATGGCCTTGAACTCTTCGGCGATCTTCTGGAATGTCTCGCGGAACGACGTCTCCATCAACTGGTCGAGTTCCAGGATGACCTGGTTCAATTGCCCGATCGCCTCTTCCAGGTCCGACGATTGCTGGGTCAGGAATTCAAAGCGCTGCCGGGCTTCTTCGTACTCGGCCTGCGCTTCGGAATTGATTGGCCCCAGGCGGCGGATCTGCGCCTTCATGCGCTGCAGATCCTGCTCCATGCCTTCGGGCAGCGCTTCCACAACGGGCAGCTCGGACACGATCGGCTTCAGGGGCAGCGGCTGCGGCCCGCTGAGATCGGCCATCTCCAACTGGACCAGGCCCAACTCCTCGTCAATGCGCGCGTGCAGGTGATTCAGCTCTTCTTCGCGCCGCGCCATGTCCAGCATGGCCTGGTTGTAGAGCAGCTCCAGGTCGCTCAGGCGGCTGCGCGCCGATCGCTCTTCGCTCTCCAGTTGGTTCTGTTCGATCTCCAACTCGCGCAGCTGCGCTTCGGCTGGATCGATCTGGTTGGTGAATCCGGCGAGTTCGTCGTGCAGCGTGGCCTCGCGCCGGCGCAGTTCGTCCAACTGCGCGCCGATCGACTCCCGCTCCTGCGTGATGCGGCTGGCGCGATCGAGTCGGCTGTGCAGTTGTCCGCGCATCTGCTCCAGGCCCGCCTGATATGACTCCACGACATTGGCCTGGCTGCGGCGCAGCTGCTCCGACACGGCGGCTTCGGCTTGCAGCGCCGTGAGCTGTGCGGCCAGCGTTTCCAGGGGCAGCTCGTTCAACTGCTGATCGGCCTGCTGCAGCGCGGCAGCCAGCTGTGCCATGTCATTTTGGAGGCGTTCTTCTTCGGCTTGCAGCTGCGCTTCTTGATCGCCGAGGGCGGCGATCTCAGCCTGCGCTTGCGCGATCAGCCCTTGCCGCCAATCGACGGCGCGCTGCACATCTTCGATCTGGCGCTCAGTCGCGCGCCGCCCGTCCGTCTGCGTCCCGATCGCCTTCTCAGTCGATCGGGCTTCATCGGTCAAGGCCGTCAACTGCCGCGTGAGATCGTCAATGTGCTGCAGCGCGGCGGCCTGCTGATACAGCGCGGCCTCAGACTGGCGCGCCGCTGCGTCAATGCGCGCCGGCAGTTCGCGCCATTCGCGTTCGCGCGCCAGGAATTCGCCGGATCCGGCGGCGCGGCCCAGCGTGATCAAGCCGTTGGTATGCAGCACTTCGCCGCTGCGCGTGGCGATGCGATAACCGCCGGGCAGCCTGGCGCGCAAGGCTTCGGCGTCGGCCAATGAATCGGCCAGCACCACGTGCTGGAGCAGCGTTTCCAGCGCGGGGCGCAGCTCGGCGCTGCATTTGATCGGATCGGTGGCAAGTTTCAGCCCGTCGGGCAGCTGCGGCGCGGGCGGGCCGTGCAGCGCGCTGCTCCCTTCGCCGCGGTTTAGCCACGATCCGAAGGGCAGGCAGCCCCGCGCATTCGACGGCACGGGCACCGCGATCGGATCGTCGCCGGCCTGCGGCTTGAGCGCCGCCTTCGGCGCCGCCTCCAGCGGCAGCAGCGAAACGCGCCCATCGGTGCCGGACAACAGGTCGCGAACTTCCGGCACAATGCCGGCCGACTCGACGACGATGGCCTCGCGGAGTGTGTCCTGGCCCAGCGCCGCCTCGATGGCGCGCTCCCAGGCAGGCTCCACCTCGATAAGTGTGGCCAGCAAGCCGCGCACGCCGCGCAGCTGGGCGCCCATCACCGCGCGCGTGCCTGCATCGAAACCGCCCAGCGCCGCCCGCATTTCCGACAGGATCGCGTGACGTTCACGCAGGCGGTTCTCTGCGGCGCGGGCTTCGTCTAACTCAGTGTCACGTTGCGCTGTGACTTGCTTCGCCTTGTCCAATTCAACGCTCAGCGCGTTAGCCTGCCCCAGTAGACTTGTCCGCTGTGCTTCAAGATTCGCCAGATCGGCATCGAACGCGGCGCGTTGAGTTTCAAGTTCCGCCCGGCGCTGCTGCTGGGCTGCGATCTCGGCAGTGTGCGCGGTGACGTCCTGCCCCACCACGGCGCGCCGGCCGGCCAGCTGTGTTCGCCGGCTGCGGCGATCGTCCACGGCGAGTTCGGCTTTTTGAATCGCCGTCTGCGCTTCAGCGCGGGATTGCTGCAGGGACGCGTGCTGCGTCTGCCGCTCCAGCAGCGCAGCCTGCGCCGCGGCGATTGCGGCGGCTTGCGTCTCGTAGCGCGCCACGCTGGCGTTGAGTTCCGTTTCGGCTGCCGCCACGCGATCGGTCTGCGCGGCCAGCTGCGTTTCGAGCGCCGCCTGATCGCTCTGGGTTTGATCGATCTGCTGCTGCAACGATCGCGCCCGTTCTTCCAGCACCGCCAGCTGCCGCTGCAAGGCTTCGGCCTGCGTGTGCAGCCCGCTCGAGGCGCGGTGCCATTCGCCCACCTGCGTGCGCAGCTCGAACTGCTGCCTGCGCACGGCTTCAATCCCGGTGTTGTAGTTGCCCATCTCGGCCCGGCGCGCGGTGAGGATGACGGTTTGCGCCTCGACGGCTTCTTTCGCTTCGCGCAGGGCCGTCTGGCCTTTGCCCCAGTGATAACCGAACCACGTGCGCTGGACCTCTTGCAGCTCGCCGGAGAGGCGCGCGTAGTCGCGCGCGCGCTGCGCCTGGCGTTCCATCGAACGCACGCGCGGGCCGATTTCCGCGAGGATGTCGCGCACCCGTTCCAGGTTGTGGCGCGTCTCGTCGAGTTTCCTCAGCGCGTCTTCGCGCTTGTTGCGATACAGCGAGATGCCGGCAGCTTCTTCAAACAACGCCCGGCGCTCCTCGGAGTTGATCGCCAGGGCCTGATCGACCATACCCTGGCCGATGACGGTGTAGGTGCGGCGGCCAGGCCCGTCTTGGCGAGCAGTTCGCTGACCTCGCGCAGGCGTACTTTGCTGCCGTTGAGCAAGTATTCGTTCTCGCCGTCGCGATAGGCGCGGCGGCCGACGACCACTTCGTTGAAATCGATGGGGAAGAAGCCATCGGAGTTGTCGAGCGTGAGATAACTTCGGCCATGCTGGCGCGCGGGCGCCTTCGCCGCCGGCAAAGATCATGTCCTCTGTCTTCTTGCCGCGCAGCGCCGAGAAGACCTGCTCGCCCAGCGCCCAGCGCATGCCGTCGGCGACGTTGCTCTTGCCGATCCGTTCGGGCCGACGATGGCCGTGATGCCGGTGGGGAAGACAAACTCGGTCTTGGTCGCAAAGGTCTTGAACCCTTGCATTTCGAGATGTTTCAATCGCATCGCGGCGGCATTGTACCTTGTCTTAAGGCAAGAAGCAACCCTTGACGGACGTAGTTGTGTGCGCAAAAGGTCGGCCGGGGCGGCTCCTCGCGCCGCCGCTTAACCGGGCGTGCCCTATAAAAGGGCTGCGTACGGAGCCCGGCCTGTTACGGACAAGCGAAGCACTTACGTGCTTGACCTGCCGGGATGGGGCGCTTATACTGGGGCATGTCGATGCAACCCTCTTCTATCCTCTCTGCTGGCAATTTTAAAGCGATGTTGGGCGCCGGCGCGGCTGGCACTGCCCTCGTGGCCACGGGTTGCACTTACCGCGCGTTGCTCGAGCCTCACTGGCTGTCCATCGAACGAGTAAAGATTTCCCTGCGGCGGCTGTCACCTGAGTTTGACGGTTTCACGCTGGCGCAGATCAGCGACATACATCGCGGGCCGTATCTGACGATGCGGCGGTTAAGCGGCGGTCAAGGCTGTCAATCAACTGCGGCCTGACGCGGTGATGTTGACCGGCGATTTTGTGTCGCGAGATGCCGCGCTGGCTGAGCCGTGCGCACAGGCGCTGGGTGCGCTGCGAGCCCCAGCGGGTGTGTACGCGATCCTGGGCAATCACGATCATTGGACCAACGGTGGTGAGGTCGAGCGCGCGCTGACGGCGCAGTCGCTGACGGTCCTGCGAAATGACGCGGTCCCGATCGAACGTGACGGGGCCCGGTTGTGGATCGCCGGCGTTGACGATGTGCGGCAGCGCCGCGCCGATCTCAATCGGGCCCTGCGTCTGGTGCCCGCCGATGAAGCCGCCATCCTGTTGGCGCATGAGCCGGACTATGCCGATCTGGCCGCGCAGCATCCGATCGATTTGCAGTTGTCCGGCCATTCGCATGGCGGGCAGGTGCGGTTGCCCGTCTTCGGCCCCCTGATCCTGCCCTACCTGGGGCGAAAGTATCCGCACGGCCTGTATCAAATAGGCGCGCTGCAGTTATACACCAATCGCGGCCTGGGAGTCGTCGCGCCGCCCGTGCGCTTTAACTGCCCGCCCGAGATTACGCTGTTCACCTTGCGTGTTCAGTTCCTGGCCACTCATGAGCGCAATGACCGATAATCCCACGGCCGTCTACATTCACATCCCCTTCTGCCATCACCGCTGCTCGTATTGCGACTTTAATATCTACGCGGGGATGAAGTCTCTATATACGCCCTACGTCGAAGCGATTGCGAAGGAAATTGAAATGACGGCGGCGCAGGTGGGGCGCGTGCGGGTGCCGTCCATCTACTTCGGAGGCGGGACGCCGTCACTGCTGCCGGCAGATCTGATCGGCAAATTGTTGACTGCCGTGCGGACGTTCTTCGCTGTGGACGCCGAGGCGGAAGTGACGCTGGAGGCAAATCCGACGACGGACGATGGACGACAGACGGCAGATAGTGGTCAGCGGTCAGCCGTCAGTCGCCAGTATTTTGCGCATTTGCGGACGCTGGGGATCAACCGGATCAGCCTCGGGGTGCAGTCGAGCCACGAGGATGAGTTGCAGTTGCTGCGGCGCGGCCACTCGTTTGCCGATGCCGCCGCCACTTACGAGGCCGCCCGGCGGGCTGGCTTCGATAATGTGAACGTCGACTTGATCTACAGCTTGCCCGATCAGCCCGTCGAGAAGTGGCGCGTGACGCTGGAGCGCGTGCTTGCCTGGCTGCCCGATCACGTCTCGGCGTACAGCCTGCAGATCGAGCTGCGCACGGCGATGCTGCGCTGGGTGCAGACCGGGCGCGTGCCGGAACCGGAAGAGGAGGCCGCCGCCGCGATGTATGAGTTAACGCACGAGGCGTTGGCGCAAGCGGGGTTTGAGCATTACGAGATTTCGAATTGGGCAAAGAAGAAGCCAGAAGCCAGAAGTCAGAATCGGCACTCGCGCCATAACCTGGTTTATTGGCGCAACGAGCCTTACTTTGGATTTGGCTGCGGGGCGCATTCGTCGTTTGCGGGCAGGCGCTATTCGAATGTGCTCCATCCGCGCGAGTACATCGATCGCATTCAGCAGAAGGGTGAAGCGGTTGTCGAAGTCGAAGAGATCGATCGGGCGTTGGAGATGGGTGAGACGTTGATGCTGGGCCTGCGCCTGATCGAGGAGGGCGTTGGGCGCGCGCGCTTCAAGGAGCGCTTTGGCGTGGAGTTGGATGAAGTCTACGGCGCAGCCATCGCGCGCCTGATGGAGCAGGGTCTGCTGGAACCCGATGCCGAGCGCATTCGCTTGACGGCGCGGGGAAGATTGTTGGGCAATCGTGTGTTTGCGGAGTTCTTGCCATGACGCGCGCCCGTGAAGCCGGCCTCGTCATTGGCGAGATGGCGACGGGGTTGCACAATGCCATCACCGATGTCACCGGCGTGCGCGTCGGGCACACGACATTGATCAGCGGCGCGGGTGCGTTGCAGACCGGGCGTTGGTCCCGTGCGCACCGGCGTCACGGTGATTCTGCCGCACGACGGAAACCTCTTTCGCTCGAAGGTGGGCGCGGCGGTGCACACGATCAACGGCTACGGCAAGGTGTTCGGCTTTGAGCAAGTGCGCGAGTTGGGCGTGCTCGAAGCGCCGCTGGCGCTGACCAATACGCTCAACGTCGGGCTGGTGGCCGATGCGCTGGTGCAGTATGCGCATTCGGCAGAATCCCGACATCGGCATCACGACGAGCAGCGTCAACGTGGTGGTGGGCGAAACCAACGACGGCTATTTGAATGATCTGCAGGGACGCCACGTCCGGGCGGAGCATGTCTTCGCGGCGATTGAGTCTGCCGCAAGCGGAGCCGTGCTGGAGGGCGCGGTCGGGGCAGGCACTGGGACGATGTGCTTTGGCTGGAAAGGCGGCATCGGCACGGCGAGCCGCGTCCTGCCGATCGAGTTGGGGGGCTTCACGCTGGGGGCGCTGGTCCAATCGAACTTTGGCAGGCCGCGCGATCTGCGTGATCGCCGGTGTGCCGATCGGGCGATCACTTCAACCGCCAGCGGCGAACAACAAGATCGACGATAAAGGTTCGATCATGATCGTGTTGGCGACAGATGCGCCGCTCGAAGCGCGGCAATCCAGCGCCTGTGTGTGCGGGCGGGCGCGGGACTGGCGCGGGTCGGAAGTTATTACGGTCACGGCAGCGGTGATTTCGTCATCGGCTTCAGCACGGCCTATCGGATTGAACACGATCCAGTCGGGTTGACGCGGACTCGCATGGTGTTGATCGATGAAGCAAGCGTCATCGATGGCTTGTTCCGCGCGGTGGTGGAAGCCGTGGAAGAGGCGATCGTCAATTCGTTGTTTGGCGCGGAGACGATGTCGGGCGCGATGATCACGTCGCCCAGGGCTGCCGGTGGATGAGGTGTTGAAGCTGATCCGGCGTTGATTTGTGTCGACGGAGCACGGCACGCCGTGGGCGGCAAGCGTGCCCGAAGAAGAGCGGCGTGTCCACTCGATTTGCTCGGGATGCTGCGCGAGGAGCCGCTTCCTCATGACACCGGGTTTTGGAGCAGTTGCTGCCGTGACACCGCCGCGTCCGTACGAAGGTGCTCACCATCGCTAATGACCCTCCCTGTGCAATTTCATTCCCACAGCGCGGGCAACGTTAACACTCTCGACGAGCCAGCGCCATGCTCATTGCTTCAGGGCATCTAGTGCTTGCCTGAGTTGTCGATGATTCCAGCTTGCCGTGAGGTTCCCCAGGGAGGTGGTGGAAACCGTGATTCCCCCTAGACGCACATCTTGGGGAGTTGCTGATTTCCATTCGTACGTATTGGCCGTTTCCTTATTCATGGTAGCAGCCTGATGACGGCGGCTGACCTGGGGGATCCAGCGTGAAGGCACGATCGGTTGTGATAGGCTATGGTTGTAGCAGGTTGGATCGTCTCCGCTTATGCGTTTGGCCGCCGCTGATTTGCCGATGGACAGAGTCCGTTTACATCCCGTTGATCCCTTCTACCGATGCAGCAGTCGCACAGGGCGTTCTCTATGGCGAAGGTTGATACGCCCGGCGCCAGGCCGATCATATCCCGCGCCGTCCAAACAATCATGGCGCGTGCCATATAGTCTGCCGCACCAGACCCAGTTCTTGCCGCATCGGCCCGCCCCTTGTCCGCAACCCAGGATCGTACCTGATCGGGAAGGGGGAGGGGGGGGGGGAGGAAGGGTTAAATTTGTAAATATATCCGGAGCAGCGGCCCAGAGCATTCAACCAGGTTTTCCGCCGCCGGGGGGTGGGTAGCCGGCAGGCTCCTCGATTGGCGCGTCAATTCGTGTTATTGCGCGAGTTTCTGCGCATCAGGTATAATCCGTATCGCAGTAACGATTTAACTGAGCAACGAGAATTCATGGAAACCATCATCCACACTACCCCGGACGTGTTTGAGCAGCTGCGGCCTGAATGGAATGCCTTGCTGCGCAACAGCACCGCTGATACGCCTTTCCTGACCTACGAATGGCAGAAGACGTGGTCTGACTGCTTGTGTTCGTGCGAGGGCGAACTGCATCTGTTGACCGTGCGAGACGGCGGCGCATTGCTAGGCATTGCGCCGCTGTTTGTTCTGTCGGAACCGGGCCAGGACGGCGGCCCCCGGCGCCTGTTGCGGCTGATCGGCAGCGTGGACGCGTCCGACTACCTCGATCTGATTGCAGCGCGCGGGCGGGAGCGCGAGGTTCTCAGCGCCTGCTCGACGCGCTGGAGCAGGCGGATACGTGGGACGCGCTCGATCTGTGGAATGTGCCGGAGGCATCCCTGACGCGCGCGCTGCTCCCGGAATTGATCGCGCCTCGCGGCTGGACGCTGCGCGACGAAAAGCAGGTGGTTTGCCCGATTATTCGCCTGCCGGCGCAATTCGAAGACTACGTGCAGAGCCTGGACAAGAAAGAGCGCCACGAGTGCGCCGCAAATGCGCCGGGCCGAAGCGACCGAAGGCGCCGCGTGGTATGCCATTACGGGCCAGGATCAGGCGCACGATCTGGACGAAGCCGCCGAGGCGTTCATCGCCCTGATGATGAAGAGCCGCTCGGATAAATCGGACTTCATGACGGACGACATGCGGCGTTTCTTCCATCAGATGATCCGCGCCACGCACGACGGCGGCTTCTTGCATCTGGCGTTTCTGGAAGTCGGCGGCGTCAAGGCTGCCACCTATTTGAGTTTTGACTACAACCAGAAGCGGCTGGTGTTCAATTCCGGCCTGGAGACGGAAGGCTTTCAGTCGTTGAGCGCCGGCATTGTGCTGGCCGCGCGCGTCATCGACGACGCGATTCAGAGGGGTTATACGGAGTTCGATTTTCTGCGGGGCGACGAGAAGTACAAATATCAAATGGGCGCGAAGGATACCTGGATTTATCACGTGCGAGTGGAACGGTATATCCTCCCGGAGGCCATGGCCTTCGGGAGGTTCAACCCGTATGAGAGGAAAGTTAAAGCATGAGACCGATAAAACGTGTAGCGATGTTAAGTGTGCATACCTGCCCGCTGGCCATGCTGGGCGGCAAGGAAACCGGCGGCATGAACGTCTACGTGCGCGATCTGACGCGCGAACTCGTGCGGCGCGGCATCGCGGTCGATGTGTTCACCCGATCGCAGAATCCGCATTTGCCGCACGTGATGCACCGTTTGGGACCGCTGGGGCGGGTCATTCACATCCCGACCGGGCCGGAAGAACCCTATACAAGAACAAAGTCTTCGACTATCTGCCGGAGTTTGTGGATAATGTGAGGCAATTTGCCTGCGACGAAGGCGTGCAGTACGACGTGATTCACAGCCACTACTGGCTGTCGGGCTGGGCGGCGCGCGAATTGCGCGAGGCCTGGGGCGCGCCGATCGTGCAGATGTTCCACACGCTGGGGAAGATGAAGGATGCGGTGGCGAGCGATCCCGCCAGCGGGAAACGGCGCGCCGGATCGAAGTGGAGACCGAGATCGTGCAGTATGCCGATCGGCTGGTGGCGGCCACCCCGGCTGAGAAAGACCAATTGATCAGACTCTATCACGCCGATCCCGCCTCCATCTCGATCGTGCCGCCGGGCGTGGACATCGATCACTTCACGCCCATGCCCAAAGACAGCGCGCCAGCATCTGGGCGCCAGTCCGGGCGACTGGATGATCCTGTTTGTGGGCCGCATCGAGCCGTTGAAGGGCGTCGACACGCTGATCCGCGCGATGGCGCTGCTGGCGCAGGAGTGCCCGACGTGGGTCAGCCGTTTGTCACTGGCGATCATCGGCGGCGATCCCAACACGAACGAAAATGCCGAGATGGAGCGCTTGAAGCAGATGCACGCCGAGTTGAAGCTGGGCGAGTTGGTGGTGTTCCTCGGCGCCAAGGATCAGGACACACTGCGGTATTATTACAATGCGGCCGAGGCGGTGGTAATGCAGTTGCGTTATGAATCGTTTGGCATGGTGGCGCTGGAGGCGATGGCGTGCGGGACGCCGGTCATTGCGTCGGACGTGGGCCGGCTTAGCCACCTGGTGCGTGACGGCATTACCGGCTTTCACGTGCCCAACGGCGATCACGTGGCGCTGACTTCCACGCTGGCGCGTCTGCTGCAGGTCGAGGTCCTGCGCCGCACCCTGGGGCAGCAGGCCCGGAGATGGGCGCAGAACTACAGTTAGCAAGATCGGCACCCGGGTGACCGAGATCTATCGGCTGGCGCAGGAACCACAGGATGTGTCTGTGGTTGCATAAAACCGAGGTTTATGATAATAATCATGGCGTAGATAAGCGTTTTGGCACTGTGAAAATGGCACCGGGCACGGTATCCTTGAAACATCTGCAGCAAGGGGAGGTAGCACGATGAAGGTTACAATTGATCGCAACATTTGCGATGCCAGTTTGAATGCCTGCGAGCACTGCTTCTCGTTCTTCATCCAGAACCCGGAAGGCGTGGATCGCTACTGTTGTCGAGCGGGTAGAGGACAACTCAAATAAGTTGACGCTGACTCTGCTGACCGACGGGTTGGAGCGCACGCTGGTGCTGGACAACAAGGATCGCGAAATGGTGGCTTCTGAAGGCTGGTCGTCTTTGGTAGACTTTGTGCCCAAGTTCTATCGCGGCGGCTCAGCGAGCCTGACGGACAGGAACTGAAAACGGCCGCGCTACTGGCGTGGCTGTTTTTTCGTTCTTTACGGAGGCGCGGCGGCAGGGTACAATTCTCTCTTGGCAGGCCTGTCGGGCGGCGCAGAACTTCTGTGAAAGGGGCACCTGACAGGCTTCTTGAGGGAGAGCATGGCTTACGCTGCGTTGGCGCTGCCCGTGAAGCGCTCGGAACGATTTGCTTTGTGGTTCGCCAGGCATTGGCTGGCGCTGTTCAACATCGCGTGGGGCGTGTTTGTCATCCTCCCCTTCCTCGCGCCGGTGTTCATGCAAATCGGCGCGACGGGGCCGGGCCATGGCGTTTACTTCCTCTATCAGTTCTTCTGCCATCAATTGCCGGAGCGATCGTTCTTCCTGTTTGGCCCCCGGCCGATGTATCCGTTATCCGAGATCGCGGCCGTCACGCAGTCGGTCGATCCCCTGGTGCTGCGGGAGTTCATTGGCGGGCCGGGCTGGGGCTGGAAGGTGGCCTATTCTGACCGGATGGTGTCCATGTACACCGGTTTCTGGATCGCGTCACTGGTCTTTGCCGTCTTTCGACGCCGCATCCGGCCGCTGCCGATCTGGGGCTTTCTGCTCTGCTGCCTGCCGATGGCGCTCGACGGCGGCACGCACTTGCTCAGCGATCTGCAAGCCGGCCAGAACTTTGGCGCAGGTTTCCGCGATGCGAATGTGTGGCTGGCGCAGTTGACCAACGCGGCGCTCCCCGCAGCGTTCTACGCGGGCGATGCGCTGGGCTCGTTCAACTCGATCATGCGGCTGCTGACCGGCGTGATCTTCGGCATTGGCACGGTGTGGTTTGCCTTTCCCTATGTCGATGCGGCGTTCTACGAGATACGCGAGGAAGTGGAAGCGAAGATTCGGCGGGGAAGCGCAGGCGTGACGAACGACGCGGGATGAGTAACGAGCAACGAGCGACGAGTGAAATCAGTGTGTGAGGCAGGGTGGTGATGCAAGAGATGAATGTGAAGCAGTTGGCAGAACGAATCCAGAGCGGCACGGCGCCCACTCTGATCGATGTGCGCGAGCCGAATGAATATGCCTTTGTGCATCTGCCGGACGCGGTGCTGAAACCATTGGGCGGCATCCATCAATGGGCGCAGGAGTTGGATCAGGATCAGGAATACGTGCTGTACTGCCATACCGGCGCGCGCAACTGGCAGGCGGCGACCTGCTGGAGCGGATGGGCTTCAAGCGCGTGATCAATCTGAGCGGCGGCATCGATTCGTGGTCGACGCACGTCGATCCAAGCCTGCCCAGATACTAGGGCGGCCGCATCCTCCCGGAGGCGCTTCGCGCAACCTCCGGGAGGATCAGGTGTGAGTCAACGGCATGACACCGCTTAAGTGGTACGAACGTTTCGAACTGTGGCTGAGCCGCCACTGGCTGGCGCTGTTCAATTCGTTTGTCGGAGTGATCGTGGTGACGCCTTATCTCGCGCCGCTCTTCATGCAGCTGGGCCTGACAGGACTGGCTGATCGCATCTATTTTCTCTACGTGATCCTCGGCCATCAACTGCCCCAGCGTTCGATCTTCCTGTTTGGTCCCAAGTTGATGTACTCGCTGCCGGAAATTACCGCGTTCACTCACTCGATCAGCCCGCTGGTCTTGAAGGAATTCACTGGCAATGCTGGGCTCGGCTGGAAGGTGGCCTACTCCGATCGGTTGATGGCGTGGTACGGGGGCTTCTGGATCGCGTCACTGGTGTATGCCGTCATCCGGCGGCGGGTAAGGCCCCTGCCGTTCTGGGGGCTGATCCTTTTCTCGCTGCCGATGTTTATCGATGGCGCTACCCACCCCGTCAGCGATATTCTGATCAGCAACCAGTTTGGCACAGGATTCCGCGACACCAATGTATGGCTGGCCCACCTGACGAACAATGTGCTGCCGGTCGTTCTTTGCGGGTGATGCGGTGGATCGTTCAACTCGATCATGCGCTGGATCAGCGGCGCGTTCTTTGGGATTGGATTGGCGTGGTTCCTGTTGCCGTACGCCGAGGGAACGTTTGGTTATCGGCGGATTGAATTGGAGAACAAGAAAGGACTAGCCCATGGCTGAGCCCAAGACTCAACGCACGAAGCGCAGTGTGGACGCCTTCCTCAAGAGTATCCCTGACGAACGGAAACGCAAAGATGCTTTCGCGCTGGTGGACATCATGCGCAAGACGACCAAAGCCGAGCCGGTGATGTGGGGCAGCAACATCGTCGGGTTTGGCGCGTATCGCTACAAGTATGCCAGCGGCCGAGAAGGTGACTGGCCGCTCACCGGGTTCTCGCCGCGCAAGCAGAACCTGACGCTTTACATCACGAGCGGTTTCGAGCAGTACGGCGAACTGTTGAAATCGTTGGGCAAATTCAAAACCGGCAAGGCTTGCCTCTACGTCAAGCGGCTGGACGACATTGATTTGCCGACGCTGCGGAAATTGATCAAGCAGTCGGTGCAGCACATGATCAAGACTCATCCGGCTTAGGGCTCGTTGCGGATAATTCAGAGGGGAATGACATGTCACCCTTAGGACAGCACCATGCCACGCTATATTGCTTTTCTGCGCGCGATCAACGTCGGCGGACACACGGTCAAGATGGATGTGCTGCGCCAGCAGTTCGAGGCGCTGGGGTTCTCCAACGTGGAGACATTCATTGCCAGCGGCAATGTGGTCTTTGAGACGCCGGCCAGGAACACGCGGACGCTTGAAAAGAAGATTGAGGAACACTTGCACGCCGCATTGGGCTATGAGGTCGCTACATTCATCCGCACGGCTGCCGAGCTGTCCGCTGTCGCACAGCACCAGCCTTTCTCGTCCTCCGCGCTGAACAGCGCTCAAGCGCTTAACGTCGCCTTTCTGGCGGATGACTCGACGCCGCCTCTCAGAAAAAACTGATGGCGTTGAAGACGGACATCGACGATTTCCACGTGCAGGGCCGTGAGGTCTACTGGCTGTGCCGCAGGAAACAGAGCGAATCGACCTTCTCCAACGCTATGCTGGAGAAGGCCATCGGCCGGATCAACCCTGCGCGGGTTCAATACGATCCAGAAGATGGCCGCGAAGTATGCCGCGCCGTAAAGGCCGCGCACGTCGATCATGCCACAAGGATTTCCTCATCATGAATAGGCCTTCCCGAATTCGCGCCGTGATTTTCGACATGGACGGCGTGCTGACCGACTCCGAGCCGCTGATCAATGCGGCTGCCGTCGCAATGTTCAACGAGCAGGGGTTGGTGGTGCAGCCCGTCGATTTTCTGCCTTTTGTCGGCGCGGGTGAAGATCGTTACATCGGCGGCGTCGCCGAGAAATATGGCTTCCCCCTGGATTTGCCCGGCGCCAAACGGCGCACCTACGAGATCTACCTTGGCCTGGTTCCCAGCGCGCTGCACGCTTTTCCAGGCGCGCAGGATTTCGTGCGACGCTGCCGCGCAGGGGCCGGCTGGTCGCCGTGGCCTCCAGCGCGGATGCGATCAAGATTGCGGCGAATCTGCAGCAGATTGGCTTGCCCGGCGATTTCTGGGATGGCGTGGTGACGGGTGAAGAGGTGCGCCACAAAAAGCCTGCCCCGGACATTTTTCTGGCGGCGGCGCAGAAGTTGGCCGTGACGCCTGCCGAGTGCGTCGTCGTGGAAGATGCGGTCAACGGCGTGCAGGCCGCGAAAGCCGCCGGGATGCGCTGCATTGCGGTCGCTCAAACTTTCCCGGCCGGGCAATTGCGGGCGGCGGACGTCGTGCGCGAGAGCATCGCGCAAGTCCGGCTGTCCGATGTGGATCCCAGCCTTGAGATCGATCACACCGGCTAAAGCCTCGATTCCAGATCGAGTTTTCTCCTCGCGCTCAGTGTAACGACCAGTGCCGGCCGCGCGGATTTCGCTTTCTGGAATGCGCGCCCGCTGCTAATCTTTTGACTGAGTCATGAACTCCCACGTCAAGCCGTGCGCGATCAGAATGAGCAGGGAGCAGGATCGATTCCACTTGCAGCGGCTTCATGCCCAGCGGATCGGCCAACTCCGGCGCCGCGCCAAAGATCAGCACCAGCAGATACAACACAATCACGATCCAGCGATGACGCCGAAACGGGCCGATCGGGCCGGTCGAGTTGCGCGTATTCCAGATCAGGCGCGCCGTGAAATACATGCCGAGGGCGGCGGCGATGACAAAGGTCGCCCGCCAGATCAATTTGTTCTCGCCGCTCACCTGAGCGATCAGGCTCATCACGCCGGGGATCAAGAACGACAGGTAGATACCCCCGGCCAGTGCGCGGGTTTCAGCGTGCTTCAGCCAGTCTCTCTTGATTTCCCGACCCCCCACCACAGACCGACCAAAGCGAAACAGGTTCCGGACACAATGGCATAGAATGAATCGAGAGTTATCTTCCCCCCTTGAAGCATAGTCGAACTGATAAACCTGCCTGCCTGGCCTGCATTCAATCCAGTATAGCACAAGCATACAGCGCGATTGTTAGAGTTTTGTTGCAAAAAGCGTTCTGCAAGAATTAGTGTCTTGCGCCTTCCCCTGCTGTAGCTTATAACTATATATAGCCAACGTTCAACAATCAGGGGAGGATAAATGAGCGACGATTTACAAGCGGGTGCGCCGGCGCCGCGTGTGCCGCTGGGCGGCGATTACTGGCAGGTCGATCCGGGACCGAGCTGTGGGGCTTCGCCGATCTGCACGCTCACCTGATGGCGCATCTCACGTTCGGCGGCAACGCTTTTTGGGGGCAGGCTTACGACCCGGAGCACACCGGCGATGAGGCGATGGACCACGCGCTGCCTTCGTGCGAGCCGATTCATGGCGGGCTGATCGACATCAACCCCGAGATCGGCCATCCGGCGGGGGGCGGCTGGCCCGACTTCATCGTTGGCCGCGCTTCACCACGCTGTCCATCAACAAGCCTACGTCGACTGGATTTATCGCGCCTATCAGGGCGGGTTGCGCCTGATTACCTGCCTGGCGGTCAACAACGAGCTGCTCGGCACCCGCAGCGATCCGAGCTGCCGACGGATGATAAAAGCGCCATCGAGCGGCAGATCACTGCGATGAAGCAGATGATCGCGATCTCGATCGGCAGGCCGGCGGACCGGGCAAGGCTGGATGCAGATCGCCTACTCCGCCGCAGAGGCGCGCGCCATCGTCAAGGCCAACAAGCTGGCGATTGTGCTCGGCGTAGAGGTCGACTCGCTGGGCAACTGGCGGCGGCTCGAAGACTTGCAGGAGCGTGCGGCGACATCTCGATCGGGCGCGTGAGCTGATCGGGCGGAGTTGGATTGGCTGCACGATCTGGGCGTGCGGCAGATCACGCCCATCCATCTCACCGATAACGCGTTCGGCGGCACGGCGATCTACATGCGCCTGCTGGACATCCTCAACATTTTTCTGACGGGCCGCCATTACAACGTGGAGGACCTTTGAGACCGGCATTCGATATCGGCTCGATCACGACGGCGCCGATGTGCTCGACGACGCCCAGCGTGCGGTTGTCGCCAGCGGTGATTCGATTTCCAAGCAGCCGAAAATGGCGAATCAGACGCTGATTGCCAGATTCCGGCCGTGCGCGATCGTTTGAGGCCATTGAAAGCCCCACTGTGGGTGGCGGGCATGCCAACGTGCGCGGCCTCAACGAGTACGGCGTCATCCTGCTGCAAGAGATGATGCGGCGCGGCTCATGATCGACATCGATCACATGTCGCAGAAATCGACCGATGCCGCGCTGGATATGGCCGAGCAGCACGCTATCCGGTGGTCTCGTCGCACGCGTGGTTCCGCGATCTGTCCTTCAGCGCCGCTGTAGAATTCGATCACGAGTGATCCGCAGCACTATGGCACCGACGATGTGCACAAGGTGGCGCACGAGGTGGGCAAGAGCGCCGATCAGGTGGAGCGGATCGGGCGGCTGGGCGGCATCGTCGCGCCGATTCTCAATCAGGGCGACGTGCCGATTTAGGCAACGTGCTGCCGGAACTGGCCACAAAGTGCCGCGGTCGTGCGCGGGTTCCAGCACGGCCTGGGCGACCAGCATCTGTACGCGGTGGAGAAAATGGGCGGGCGCGGGGTCGCGATCGGCAGCGATGTGAACGGCGCAGCCGCTCTGCCGGGCCGCGCTTCGGCACGTATGCTGCTTACGGCACGCACGGCGATCGTCACCGCCTGCCGTTGCGCCGCGGCGATCGACGCGCAAAAGAACGGTGTGCGCTACGCCATGCCGATCCGCGACTATCGCTGGCACCGCTTCGACGAGGGCGGCTCGAATGCGTACGATCGTGAAGAGCGCGAAGCGTGGCAAGCCATCGCGCAGTACGTGGCGGGCTTCCATCCCGATCGGGACCAACACCCCGAAGATGATGTGCCGCCGATCGCGCTAACCACTCTCGATAATCGCCTGCACTACTGTTCCGCCAGGACAACGTCGATAACATTACGCGCGGCTTCTGGCTGGCCGATGAAGCCGAGGCGGACAAGGCGGCGGTTTCGCTGACCAGGGCGGACGTCAAGGGACGCTGGCCCGACGAGCAGTGGGCGGCCTACCTGGTGAAGCGGGGTCTCCGACCCGCCGAAAAGAGCGAGATGACGATGTGCTGCGCTGGTTCGAGAAGATTACCGGTATCTGGGAGAAGTGGCACGACATGCAGGGCGACAATCCGCCGCTGGAGCGCAACACCGCCGGGCCGCGCCGCGACTTCGACATCAACCTAGATGGGCTGGCGCATTACGGGCTGCTGCCCGACTTCCTGCAAGACATGCGCAATCAGGGCTGGACGCGCAGGACTTCGCGCCGCTATTCCGCTCGGCTAATGACTACGTGGAAGCGTGGGCGAAGTGCGAAGGGCGCTCGGCGGCGTTGAAGGAAGCAAATCCTGAAGAAGTGGTGTAGGGGCGAGGCAAGTGCGATATGAGGCGACCGGCTTGATGGGACGGGTTAGCCTCGACGACAACAGACGCCTGAGCGATTGCGTCGCCCTAACCTGATTATAGGGGCGAACCATGGGAACAGCGCAAGTTCAAAGACAGATCCGCGGAGTTCGCGCCAGCGATTGTGCCGAAGTACATGAAGTCTTCCTCGCTCCATCGTAGATAGGCTATTGCCGAGACTGCCGTTGGCGCAGGCAGGGCGTTTTTGGACATCGGGTGCGGGTCAGGCATTTCGAAATGGCCGCAGGCTGGGGGCCAGGTCAGCGGGCTTGATGCCGCCGAGCCGCTGCTCGCCATCGCGCGCGAGCGGGAGCCGCAGGGTGATTTCCGGACAGGCGAGATGGAACGCTTGCCCAATGGCAGCCAGACCTTCGATGTGGTCGCCGGCATTAATGCTTTCCAGTTCGCGGCGAGTCCCGTGACGGCCTTGCAGGAAGCGCTCCGCTCGTCACGGCCCGTGCGCCGATCGTGATCGTCGTCCTCGGCAAGATCTTAAGACAGCGAAGCCGCCGCTACATCGCCGCGTTGGGCTCCTGCTGCCACCGCCTTACCGGTGCTCCGGGTCCCTTTGCGCTATCAGCCTAGGGCGCGCTGGAAGCGCTGGTGACACAAGCGGGTATGGCTCCGGGCAACGTCGAAGAGATTGACTGCCCGTGGGAATATCCCGATGAGCCAACGGCGCTGCGCGGCCTGCTGTCTTCCGGCCCGGCCATGCGGGCGATTCAACAGGCGGGCGAAGAGGCAGTGCGCGCCGCCATCGTGAAAGCCCTCGCGTCATTCAAGACTGCTTCGGGCGGATACCTGCTAAGAAACAAATATCGCTACATGATCGTGAAGGCATAACGTTAGTAGGGTGAGGCAATTGCCATGGCGCCCAGACTGATTGACGGGCTAGCCGCAAGACAACTGGCGCGGAGAGGGCATGAGTCGCAAATCGTCATAGGGGGCAAAGCATGAAGCGCGCCATTCCAAAGCATCCGCTCCTATCATTTTTCGTCATGGCTTTCCTGTTCTCGTGGATGGCCGTCTTGCCGCTCCTGCTCAATCACGCACTTCCCAGCGAGCCGTGGGCCTCATCCTGATCACACGCGGCAAACTATCGTACGGAAGAAGTGATTCACTGGCTGCGCGCCCGCCGCAATAAGAGGCGCGAGGCAATCAACCCGCTAACTGTTCACCACGTGTCAAACTCTAACCACTCTAATACCTGTGAGACAAAACCGGCAAAAATGGTGGCCGGGTGCTATGGATTCTGACGAAGGCCATACCGACGCCGACGCCCAATGCCCGTGAACCCCAACGTCGTGCAAACCCTATGCGATTACGATAGTTAGGCTGCACTCAACCTGCTCGTTTTCAGGAGGACTACCAACATGCTCAACTTCCTAAAAGCGAAAAAGCCAGAACTTACCGTCACGCTTGACCGGCCGAACGGCATTTATTACCCCGGAGAAACCGTGGGCGTCACAGTCGAGGTTCAACCCGGCAAGGATCTGAAAGTGCAAGGCGCACACGTGACACTGAGCGGGATAGAGGAGTACAAGTACCGCACCCGCCGTCACTCTACCGACTCGGACGGCAACACGAGCGACGATTATAGTACGCCTGGAAGCACAGCGAGCTCTTTGCGAGCGAGGAAAATTTCCTGGGCGAGACGACGCTGCCCGCCGGCACGCCTCAGCGCTATTCTTTCCAGATGAGCCTGCCCGCCGGGGCGCTGCCCAGTTGTGCCGGCGAGATTGTGCACGTCCGCTGGCAAGTCGACGTCAAATTGGATCGCCGCCTGCTGGGGGACCTGCACACCAAAGTCGATCTCTCCGTGCACTCCCTGTCCCCGAGCCTGGCGGCGCAGCCCGGCGAGTATAGGCCGTCCGATAATCCCAGCGAAGTCGAGGCTGGCTTTCATATTGCCGGGGCTGAAAGCCATGGCGGGGCAGCCGCTCAGCGGCCAATTGCGTATCCTGCCGCGCAAGAACTTTGCCGGCAAAGTTCGCGTGGAACTGGTGCGGCGCGAATCCGTCCCCTATGACCGCGGCAACCACAACGAAAAGAGTTTTTCCCTCGAACTGGCCGGAAAAAACGAATTCACTGCGGAGCAGCAGCAAACCATCCCCTTCCAGCTGCCCATCCCGCTGGATGCCGCGCCCTCCATCCAGACTCCCCATGGCTCGATCAGCTGGGTGTTAAAAGGCATTCTGGATCGCCAGCTGCGCAGTGACTTCACCATCGAGCAGCACGTTGAAGTCTATTCGGCATAGGATTTGGAGCGAAAGTATTGGATAGTGCTGCCATAGCACTATCCAAGGCTTCAGCGGAGGCTCTGCTTTATATGGGTAAGGACATTCGCAATCTTCTAGGTCTGTTGCTGAGAATTCTAGCAGTAGTTGCCGACGTAATTGCGGTCGTCTCTGTACTATCCTTTGATAGTTCTACTGCAAGCCAGAATAGTCTCCAGATTCATCTCACACCTCTCTTCGCACTCGCGATATGGCTAATCAGCGTATGGACGTATCTGGGACTTCTTCAACGTTTTTGGCAGGCTAATCAACAGCGTCGGCAATATAATACACTCTTCTCGAAGTTTATCAGGCAGGATTTAATGCGCAAATTTCGTGAGCCGTTTGTGCTACTGCCTGCGGCCGTCCACGAAATAAATATCGCCCCGAATTAACCCGGCCTGCGGGCCGCGTTTATCCTGGCGATATCCGACGTGGCGACATCGGGCGCAGCGGCCACGGTGTCGAGCCGGGATTGCAGATAAGCCTCAATCAACAAAATGCGCCTCTTGCAGAGTGGCGTATTTTTGTTGGAGCAGCGCCAGCATGCCCAACTCGATGCGCCAATCGGTGAAATCGAACGTCTCTTCAATTTCACGTGCTTGCAGGCGGCGCTCAAACTCCGCTGAGGTCATGCCGTAGCGCTGCTCGAATTCCGTCACGCGGGCCTGCGTGCGCGCTAATCCCGCCTTCAGCGTCTTTTTCTGGTTCTCAATAGCCGATTCCAACAGCGGCCGCAGTGATGTTTTGTCGTGAGTGGCGATCACAAGTTCTTGTAACATAGTGGTTGCTCCCAATCAGAAGCCTGACACCTCTGCGAGAATTATGCATCACTTGCAGAACGACTCGCCGCGAATGCTCCTCAACTGATGGCTGCGGCGAAGCGGATGAACGGCTCAAACCGGACACGCACCACGCTGTGTCATTCCCGCATGATGTTGGCGGGAATCCAGTACTTGGTTAGCGTGACTTGCTCATCGGTACTCTGGATGCCCGATAAAAGCATTCGGGCATGACGGCTGTGCGGTTTACGCATCACGCATTACGTACTACCTCTCCCATCCCGCTCGCATCATACCCTTTCAACTCCGCCACGACCCTGCGGAATGACTCGCCGCGGATCAGGGTCAGCAGCGGTTGCAGCAGCTCGGACTCGTAGAACTGCTGCGGGATGACGAGATCGTAACGTTCCCATTCCACCGAGACGAAATCGAGGTCGAGCGCGCGGGCGGCGGCGCGCACGCCGAGGCCGCAATCCGCCACGCCGGATTGCACGGCGGCAGCGACGGCCAGATGTGTATACTCCTCGCGCTGGTAGCCGTGCACGGACTCCGCCGCGATGCCCAATTCCTTCAAGCGATAGTCCAGCAGCACGCGCGTGCCCGCACCGCGCTGCCGATTGACGAAGCGCACGTCGGATCGCGCCAGGTCTTTTAGTGAAGCAATGTTCTTCGGGTTGCTCTGCGCGACGATCAGGCCCTGTTCGCGGTGCAAGAGTGTCACCACCACCACGGGCACGTCGGGCAAATACTGCTTGATGTAGGAGAAGTTGTACTCGCCCGTTTCGGGATCGAGCAGATGCGATCCGGCCAGGTGCGCTTCGCCGCGCCGCAGCGCGATCAACCCGCCGAGGCTGCCCGCATGCGCGGAGACGAAGCGGCGCTGCGCCGATCGATCGGGGGTGGGGGCATCGCTCGTCATCTCGGCGAGATGCTGCGCCAGCAAATCGAGTGTGAGATCGTGCGAGCCGATGTGCACAATGGTGCGATCGATCTCGGCGGGATCAGTGTACAACTCGATCGTGACTTGCTCGCCCGTGTCGACGCCTTCGCTGAAGCGCGGAATGCGCACGATGCCATCGGCGCGCACCAGCGAGGTGATGACGCCCGCACCCCGGCTCAGCGGCGCGGCCACAATGCGCTCGCCGACCTGGCCGGCGGTCACGCGCACCCATTCGTCCTCGCCCATCGGCGAGAGCAGTTTGCGCGTGATGCTGCCGCGCAGCGCCGGTTTCTGGTGACCGGGCAAGCCGAGCCACCGGGCGAGCAGCGGCTCGACAAAAATCTCGCCGGTGAGCGCCGCGCTCACCGGATAACCCGGCACTCCTACGATGGGAATTGCTGATTGCTGAGTGCTGACACTTGCACCGCGCTGCGGATGCAGTGCAGGTGTTGCTGAGTGGATCATGCCCAGGATAACGGGATGACCGGGGCGGACGGCGACGCCGTGGACCAGCAGCGTGCCGAGTTCTTGAACGACGCGCGCGGTGAAGTCTTCGCTGCCCGCCGATGAGCCCGCGTTGATGAGAACGAGATCGTGTTTTGATGCAGCATCGGCCACGGCGGCCTTGATCTGCTCGAAGTCGTCGATCACGATCGGGTAGCGTGTGGCGACGCCGCCCCAGTACTCGACTTGGGCGGCCAGCACGATCGAGTTGTATTCGATGATGTCGCCGGACTGCACGCCGGCTTGCGCCGCCTGCTCGACTGTGATCAATTCCGTGCCGGTGGGAATGACGGCGACGCGCGGCTTGCGCCGCACGCTCACCAGCGCATGCCCGCTGCCCGCCAGCGCGCCTAGATCGACCGGGCGCAGCACGTGATTCGCGGGCAAGACGAGCTCCGTGGCCACCATGTCTTCGCCGAGCGGGCGCACGGCGGTCCACGGCGCGATTGGCGCGCGAATCTCGATGTGCGTCATACCGATCGGCTGCACGTTCTCGATCATGATCACGGCATCGGCCCAGTCGGGCAGGGGATCGCCCGTATCGACGACCTGCGCCTGCGCGCCGAGGTCGAGCTGCAGAGGATGCGTGTCGTTAGCCGTGATCGTGTCCTCGGCGCGCACAGCGTAACCATCCATGGCGCTGGCGTGATAGGCGGGCGACGAGACGCGCGCCCAGATCGGCCTGGCGGTGACGCGGCCCAGCGCCTCAGTCACCGGGATGTCTTCGCCCTCGATCGGCTGCCAGCGCCCGAGCGCCTTGAGCGCTGCGCTGAAACGCCGCCACGCTTCGTCAAGCGGAATGTCTTCGAGATAGACTTTGCGGGACATGTCTTTTTCTTTTTTCTTACACATCTTATTTTCACTATTTCATCATTTATCTACAACTCACTAAATTATAATCATTTTTCTCAAAAATTTTTTAATTTTTAAAATATTTTCAAGAAAATCCTTGTGTGTGATGCGGTGCAACGGATAAGTTTCCTTTAACGTTTTAAGCGCTTCAGATACTTCGTCGATCGACTCTTGCATACTCTCGTTCACGGCGATTTCCTTCAGCAAGTCCAAATAAATCATTCTGCTGATCATGTCTGAGCTTATACTAATCAATACTTCTTCCATGAACAAAGATAGTTTTCTATTTCTCTGCTATCGCCACATCATTTCTCTTAAGCAACGGATTCTCTTGCAGTTGACTTTCTCAAGCCTGATCAAAAATAGCAATCCCAACTAAATCTTTTTTCGCTTCTCTTAAACCAAAAAAATGATCTCTCTCTTTTTGTGGAAGATTAATCACCACTTAGTAACAAATAAACTTAAACGGATGTCCGACACATGCATTCGTTTCGGGGAGCATGTGCGAAGCCTTCTATATATTCGCTATGTCCGTCGGACCTTCCTACGGGACTCAGCCAGTCTGTTCCGCCTGCAGACGTGTGTCCACCCCAAGGTCTGTCCGTTACTTCAATACCGGCTTCCCCCATCTTCTACGAAATCCGGTTGCGGACGACGTTTTTACCACCTCGCGATCTGCAGCTCTCATTTAGTATTATTTCTCTCTGAGTGGCTATGCTGCACTATTTGCGAACTCTTGTTTTTCAGCCACTTCTGTTAATAACTATATATATCTGCCGTTGTCAAGCGTAACTTCAGGATGGCTCCGGCTCGTCGAGGAGCAAGACCGTGCCAGCATTAGCATATAAGTGAGGTCAACAGAAGTAAGAGTCTGTTGCAAGCCTTGACCTGTACGAGGATGCGATCCAGCGGCGCACGACCGTTTCGTGTACCCCATCGTTATCTCGCTTCGCTCTTCTACGAAATTCCGGGCGGCTGCAGTGTCGCGCCAAATAGCCTCTCGATATGCTCAACCAGTTCTTTCCACGTTTCTCCGTCATCCGATTTTTCTTATATTCGATAGCATAGATCTCTTCGCAGCACTTGCGCTGTCTGCCCCTGGCCAATTAGAACGCCTATTAAGCCTAGCATTCTTGATACTTGATGCACAAGGCATCGTGATAATCGGCTTCGCGGTGACGTTTCCGGGGCCTAACTCATTGTGAACTTCCATCCGCTTGGGCGGCTCTTTCATCAGTCAGTCCTAGATGCGGCAATAAAAAGATTCTTCTTTTGCTAGTCAAATTCTAGCCCGCATACCAACGCTTTTCCCTCCTTTACACCTTCAGCTGTTATTTCAATGCGTATATTCTGTGTGCTGTTGTTTGCCGTCGACACGTTTGATGTCTCTCACTTGCAAGTCACGCCAAGTATTGGCTTCTGGCACGATGATCGCAGATCAGGTCACGCCTGTTGATCGCGACTCCAGGGCGTTCTTCGGCGCGAACTTTTCCATCTGCCGTTTCTCATTCCATCGCCTTAGGCCGATGATAGCGGTAAGTGAGTTGGTAAGTGCGGTTGTTTTGCCATTGGCGGCGATCACCACATATTATTTTCCCAATTCGACGCAACGGTAGTCTCTTGAATTGTTAATGCGTATTCGTGTCAACATATTATCCCTTTCTTCCGTTGGACTTATCCACACGTTTAAGTATAAACGGACGAGCGATTCATTCTTGAACATCCGTTTATCTGTCGTCCATCAGTTGCCTTTTGCACCCACACCCCTAAATGATTCCCCACTGGCCGTTCCACACCTGGTATCAACACATGAATCGGCGAGTTGAGCACTTGCGGACGGCCCAGCCGATCTTCGACGACCAGGGTCGACGATCCGCCGCCGTCAAGATTAAGCGCCGTATAAGCCCCGTACTCGATCGCGATCTGCGCCAGCTCCGGCAGCGTGACGCCCTCGCTGTAATGGGGCTGGCGGCCATCGACCACGAAGAGCAGCAGCGTCTTTCGTTCTCGATCGAGCCCGATGGCCGTGCGCGGATGCACCCCGGCGTAATACTCGTCGGGCTTGATCTGATCGCTGATACGCCCATCCTCAACGATCAAGGGCAGGCCCGAGATCGCATTATACACCGCCCCGACCGGCTGATCGATGCCCGCTCGATTATCCTGTGCCAGGAACAACGTCGGGCGCGGATCAGCCCATTCCTCTTCGGAATAGACCGCGCCGCGTGAAGCCGCGAAGCCGTTGACGCCGGTTGGATCGCCGGCGTGCGGGTAGTAATCGAAGATCGTGTGATACCACCACGGCCAGAAGAAATCGCCGTTGAGGGCGAGCTGCAGATCGTACTTGTCGAGGAACTGCGACGTAGACTGCGCGCGGACTTCGTAGCCGCCGGCCGGATCGCCCGGCGTCACGAGGAAGCTCAGCCCCGGCGTGGCGAGATCGACCAGCACGATGTGCATCACCAACGGCCGGGGTTGTTGCCGTACATCGCGGATGGCGGTAATGCCGTTAAACAATTCAATGCGTTCATTCGCGGGCTGCGGGCGATGATCGCGCCAGAACAGAAAACCGCCGGCGAGCAGGGCGACGGCGGCGAGTGCGAGCAACAAAGCGATAAGCGTGAAGCGAATGATCTTACGCATCGCCAGGGCAACGGATCTACAACCGAAAAAACGGATAAGTGGCCACAACATCCGTTTATCCGATGTCTATTCGCTGCTGTGTCTACCCCAGCGTCGCAAACCCGTCCACCACGCCCTTGATCAGGCCGCCGTAAAAATCGGGCTGACCGGGGCCGTTGTAGATGCGCGCGAAACCCACGTAGTCACGATTTTGCAGCGCGGCGATCTGGCGCTGATCGTTCTTGACAAAGTTGAAGAAACCCAGCAGCTGGAATTTTTCATCGGCGGTGAAGGCGGCAAACATCGCGTCGGGCGAGGCGTAACCGATGGCGCGGTGGTTGGATCCCAGAATCTGCGTCAATCCCATGCTGATCGATTTCTTCGCCGCCGCCGCAGCGAGGGTGGAAGCCAGGTTGAACGCCGCCCATTCGCTGTTCTGATTCTGGTGCACGTTCAGCCACGGGCCGTTGGGCTGGGGCCGATATTGATGCCCTTTCCAACTGGTGTTTTGATCGAACACGAAGTACTGAGGGTAGGCCGCCGGGTTCGCCTTACCCCAGAATGACCAGAAGAGGTGATTCTCGAACCGAATGATCATCCGGCCGTCCGGTCCCAACCCGCTGCCGCCCGACTCGACGGCGATCACCGCCACCGTCACAGCTTTATCAACGCCGATGCGCGCCGCTAACGGCTCGAGCACGCCGCCGTATTTGTTCCAGATGCGCGCCGCGTTGAGCGCAGCCTGGCCGGCGCCAGACGGCGCATCCAATATGCGCGCGGGCGTTAAGGACATCGCCTGCAGCTCCGCCAATGTCAGGGGCGAGCCGCTCGGCACGTCGAGATCGCCGGGAGGAGGCGCAGGCAGATCGCTGACTACCTGTGAGAACTGCGCCGAAAGATATACCCGCGCCACGAGCCAGCCATTGCTCGGGCCGCCGATCAATTCCAGACCCAGATCCTGATTGAGGTCGCCCACATCGGTGCCGGGATCGGTGCTGGGCGCGCTGCGAATGTTGATTGTCTCCCAGCCGGGCAGGGGGATGATCTTACCGTCGCTGACTCCGGCCACCTGCGTGGAGACGTACACTCTGGCCGTATTCCACTCGCCGCCTCGTTGATCGAGTTCAATCTTCGCGCCTTCATGCAGCGCGCCGAGCAGCGTTGACTGATCGACTTGCGGCTTGCTGCGCAGGTTAACGCCACCGGAACCGGCCTGAGGAGTGACGTAGAGTGTGGTCATGGATGGGCTCCTGTACATGACATTGCGCCGAATAGAACCATGTTCTGGCTAGGTACTTTAGTAATATACCATATTCGAGCGAGAGCGACTCAACGGAAACCATTGGCCACATCACGCCTGCCCACCTGGCTTAGTCTCAGATTCAAACTGAAATTCAATCAAAAAACAGGGGGAGCTTTTTGGCAAATTCCGATCTATAATGAATCCACTTATCCCCAAAGTCCGTGAAAGCCAGGCGATCTCTGTTGATCGGGAGGAGGTGAAAACATATCGCCTAGATCCTGAGGGAGGTGCAATGCTATGAGTCCAGGTGTGCGGGAACTGAATCGTTCCTATGTGTTGCACGGTCGTGGGGGAATCACGACCGTGCAAACGCGATTGGCTGAACATGGCCGATGTCTTTTTACGTTTTGGGACTCTTGTCCACCCGATTGGCGAATTCGATTCATCACGTACCTCAAACCTGATGACTTGCGGCAGCTTCTGGAGGATGTGATGAAGCGCTATGGCATTCGGCTTTACCAAGAGGTAACGGTGTACGCCGGGAATGCCTAAGGATATTACGCGAGGAAAATAGAAGTGTCTTTTCCGAAACGGCGAACCCGAAAAGGGCGCCGGCGCAGAGGCAGGAAAAAGGAATTCCACGCCGCGTGAGGGCGGATCAAACATAAGGAAGACTCCTTAACTTGAGACTTTGCTGCTCGCGCAAGCGCGCCATCAGATACACGTCGACAAATCGGCCGTCGCGAAAGGCGTAATTGATGGCAGTGCCTTCGATGGTGAAGCCGAACTTCTGATACAACTTCAGCGCCGGTTCATTGTCGGTGTACACGTCGAGTTCTAGCCGCGCGAGATTCAGCCATTTATCGGCCAGATCGATCATGGCCTGCATGAGTGCTGTGCCCACGCCCCGTCCCTGCCAGTCGTCACGCACCGCCATACCGAGTTGTCCTGCGTGGCGGCGGCGTGGCCGGTTAGGGAAAGTGTGCAGTCCGCTCTGGCCCACAACCTCGTCAGCGATGCAGGCTACGAACGGATAGAGGCCCTCTTCCGGATCGGTCAAACGTTTGCGCCACATCTCAACTGACGGAAACGGGATTTGCAGCGTGCCCCACACGGCCTTTGGCCCGCAGAAGATTTTATAGACGGCTTCGTAATCGCTCGGTTCGGCGCGACGGATGGTGATGGTCATTGGTGATGTGCTCTTTCTTGGATCGCCGGAGATCGATCTCCGGGCTACCTATCAGCGCCCGCTTAATCGTCTCTACGATCTTCGGGGTGCAGTATTCTACTGTTTGCTCTTTGATCTGACGCTCTGTGAATCGTAGTTGTTGCCAACGAGCGCTCTCTAAATCATTGTAACGCAAATTGTCCAGGTTGCTTTCTTCGGGTAGCGCGCCACTGTGTCCATCGTTTCCATGCCGAGCTTCCCGTGTTGGGGCGTCGGGTGTTGAATCGGTCGTGTTTCTTAGCGCGGAAGGCGCACCTGCCTTAAGATCTTGACTTTTTGTTTTGATGATCTTATGATATAGATATCTAGGGGGACCGATTCTGTACAAAGAACGAACGGTCTATGCGGAAGGTGGCACGCCGGTCGAGTTCACCTGCTGTTACAACCACGGTGATACAGACTCGCCAACGACGGTGCTATCTCGCTGAACCCTGGACAGGTTTGCAGACGGATCGCAAGTTATCCGATTGCCATTGGTCTCGCTAGAGCCAAGGACCTCGGTAGAAAGGAGTGATATGAGCCTGCTGTCACCCTGATACCCCCAAGAATACCCATAAGACTGGTAGCTGCATCACCGTGCATCTTCGCACCAAGACGAAGATGCCACGTCGCGTCGCTCGTTCGACGAAGGGACTGTGCCTGGCGTAGACGGTTGTTGAAGTGCCGGCAGGCGCCATTCCTACCATCACCCTACTAAACAGGATCAAGGAGATTCATGCCTCTCGTATCATTCAAAGAGATCCTACAGGATGCATTTGACAAGCGCTATGGGGGCCCCGCGTTCAACATCGTGAACGAACTGACGATGGAAGCGGTTCTCTCAGCCGCCGAGGATGCTCATTCCCCGATAATCATCCAGACATCTGTTAAGACCGTCAATCGATCGGCGTCGATGTGCTTTACGCCATGTGGATAGAAATGACGCGGCACATCAAGGTGCCAGCTGGCATTCACCTGGACCACTGCCCGGAACGTGCGGTGATCTCTGCTTGCCTGGCCAGGGGCTGGAGTTCCGTGTTATTTGACGCCTCGGCCCTGCCGATCGAAGAAAATCGCCGCCAGACGATCGAGGTGGTTGCCGAGGCTCGCCGCTATGGCGCCGGCGTGGAAGGCGAAATCGAGGGAATCAAGGGTGTCGAAGATGGCGTTGGCTCTGACGAAGAAGCGGAGCGCAAGACCCTCGAGGTGTCACTTGACTTTATCCGCGCCACCGGGGTCGACTGCTTTGCCCCGGCCATCGGTAATGCGCATGGTGTTTACAAGCAATCCCCCAGTCTGGACGCGGAGCGGGTGACCTCCATCACCGCCGCGATCCCGATTCCCATTGCCCTGCATGGCGGGACGGGCCTGACGAAAGAGCAGTTCCACGATCTGATTTCCCGGGGTTGCGCGAAAGTCAACATCTGACAGCCCTCAAGATCACTTTCATGCAATCCAACCTGGCCTTTGCGCGAGGCTGAAGCCAAGAACAAGTGGGATCCCCCCTCTCATTCAGTTTTGTGCGGAAGGCTGTGAAGGAGATGGTTACCGAGTATTTGCAGCAATTCGGGTCCGCAGGGAGGGCGTGATGCCAGCGCTGATCTTTGACTGTGATGGTGTGCTCGCCGACACCGAACGCTACGGCCACTTGCCGGCATTCAACCAGACCTTCCGCGAGTTCAATTTGCCGGTACAGTGGTCGGAAGAAGACTATGGCGTTAAGCTGAAGATCGCCGGGGGTAAGGAGCGTATGGCCAGCCTGCTCACGCCTGAGTTCGTGAAGCAGGCTAACCTGCCGAGCGACCCGGAAGAGCAGAAAGAGCTCGCTGGCGAAATGGCACAAACGCAAGACGGCGATCTACAAGCAGATGAATCTCGATGGAGCCCTGCCGGCGCGGCCCGGGGTCGCGCGTGTGGTCCGTGCGGCAGTAGAAGCGGGTTGGCAACTCGCGGTGGCTTCCACTTCTGCGGAGGAGTCCGTCAAGGCGGTCCTGGAATCCGTGGTCGGGAAGGATATGGCCGCCCGTTTTGAAGTTCTGGCTGGCGATATCGTCCCCAAGAAGAAACCCGCGCCCGACATCTATCTGCTGACTCTGGAACGTCTACAGTCTCGCCGGAGAAGGCCCTGATAGTCGAAGACTCCCGCAATGGTTTGCTCGCAGCTCGTGGCTGCCGGGGTACGCTGTGTGGTCACCTTGAGCAGTTACACCTGGGAAGAAGACATGAGCGAGGCGCTCTTGGTGGTCTCTGACCTGGGCGAGCCTGGCCTCCCTATGAAAGTGATCGCCAATCGGAGCCAGGCTCGGCCTGGTGAATGCATCACTTTGCAGGATCTTAGCCTGCCTGTTTGAATTCCTGAACAACCGATAAGGAAAATTTCAATGAGCCAATCCAAAGATGTCGACTTGGTAGTCCGAGTGATTGCCCAGACCGCGGTGGACAATGAAAAATACTTCTGCGAGTTGGATGGCGTTGTGGGCGATGGCGATTTCGGCTATTCCCTGGCCCGCGGCTTCGAAAGAGTGCTTGAGGACTGGGATCAGATCGACCACAGCCTGCCGGGTAACCTTCTTAAAAAAGTCTCGTCGATCATTGTGGGACGGGTCGGCGGCGTGTCGGGCACCATTTGGGGCACAGCTTTCTTGCGGGCCGGAATGGCCTTAGGCACCAAGCCCTTGTCGGACATCACTCCCGATGACGTGATCGCTATGTTCCGCTCGCCATTGAAGGCATCAAGAAACGCGGCGAGACGGATCTGGGCGACAAGACTTTGTTGGACGCGCTGGTGCCGGCTGTGGATCAACTCGAGAAATCGTTCAACGAGGGTAAAGATTCGACAACTGCCATTGAAGAAGCAGCGATCGTGGCCCGGGAGCGGGCCGAAGCAACCCGGCCGATGCTCGCCAAGCGAGGACGCGCCGCGTACACTGGAGAACGCAGCATCGGAACATTGGATGCAGGCGCAGTCGCCATCGCGGTAATGTTCGAGAAGGTCAGTGAAGCCTGGAAGGCATGAGGCTATCTCTTTCAAACGGCTCAGGAGGCCAAAATGAAAAAGTTCGTGAATGATCCCAAGCAGTTCGTGCCAGAGATGCTCAAGGGTATCGCGCTGGCGAACCCCACCACCTTGAAGTATATCCCGGAATACAACCTGATCATGCGGACTGACATCCCTAAGGACGACAAAGTATCCATCATGCAGGGATCGGGGTCAGGACACGAGCCTGCGCACGTGATGATTGTCGGCCGCGGGATGCTGGATGCCGCCTGCCCGGGCGATGTCTTCTCTGCGCCGGCTGCCGACTATGTTTACAATACCTCGAAGCTGGTGGCCTCAAAAAAGGGCGTCTTGCACTTGATCAACAACTATACCGGCGACCGGATGTTGTTCGATATGGGCCGTGAGATGGCCGAGGCGGACGGGGTCAACATCAAGGTCGTCCTTGTCAACGACGATGTGGCCGTGAAGGACTCAACCTGGACGGTCGGGCGGCGCGGTGTCGCCGGTAATTTCTTCGTCATCAAGGCGGTCGGGGCGGCCGCCGAGCGGGGCGCCAGCCTGGATGAGCTGGTCAAACTGGGCGAGCGCGTCGTCGCCGTGACGCGCACGATGGGCATGGCGCTGACCGGCTGCACGCCGCCGGCTAAAGGCGCCCCGATTTTCTCCCTGGCGGAAGACGAGATGGAGATGGGCATCGGCATCCATGGCGAGCCGGGCCGCAAACGCGTCAAAATGGCGAAAGCCAACGAGATCGTGGATGAACTGCTCGAGGCGGTCGCGTCTGACCTGCCCTACAAATCCGGCGACGAAGTGGCACTGATGATTAACGGCATGGGCGGCACCCCGATCTCCAGCTCTACCTGCTGTACGGGTATGCCCACGAGCAGGTCACGAAACGCGGCATGAAGATCAAGCGCAACTATGTGGGTGAGTACTGCACGTCGCTCAAATGGCCGGGTTCTCGCTTACTCTGGTCAAGCTCGATCCTGAGCGGAAGGACTGCTGGCTGCGCCTGCCGAGATCGCCGTCCGCACCTTCTAAGACAGGACTTAAATCGTTTGCAACCGCGCGCTGCAATGGGGGAAAAGCGGCACGCTGTACTTTGACCACCGTTCCGGGGAGGTTTCGGCTTGAGATGTGCGGATCGGCACTCAAGAACCCTCCCGGAACGGTTTCCCCCAGTTGTTCGCGTTTGACCACCACACCTAACAGCCGATTTGTTCGATCATCAACACGCTCCGACATGACTGTCAACAGCAATCACTCAAGGGGGCCAACTACCTAAACTCCCATACGCCTGGTCACAGAATGAGGTACCACATGAACGCTCAAGCACCATTGCTTCCGACGACCGTGCTGGATCGCCTGCTAAGCACTGCGCCGCGCCTTGAAATCTGGTGGGACTCTTCACCTCTGATCTATCAAAACTGGATGGCGAAGCTCATCGCGAGCGCCCCTCAAGACAGGCAGACTGTCCTGGCTGCACAACTCCTCCGCCTGTTTGATCCGCAAAACCCGCAGAAAACGCTGTTCACGGGAGTCACAACCAATCCGCCGCTTTCCCTGGCAGCCATCAATGACAACCCTGAGCGTTGGGCCGGCTGGATCAACGATTACGCCCGCACGCACCCGGGCCAGGATGCCCGCCAGGTTTTCTGGGCGCTCTATAAGGAGATCATCCGGCTGGGCGCTGAGGCCTACCTGCCAGTGTTCGAGGCTTCTGACTTTGCTTATGGTCACCTGTCGGGCCAGGTGGATCCGCATTATTTCTTTGATGCTGCCGCCATGCTGCCTCAAGCGGTGGAACTCAGTTCATTAGCGCCGAACATCGCGATCAAGATCCCCGGCACCCAACAGGGAATGCAGGTTATTCGCGAGCTGACCGCCCGTGGCATCTCAACCAACTGTACCGCAGCGTATACGGTCCCCCAATTCATTGCCGCTGCCGAGGCAGTTCAGGCGGGGTTGCTGGAGGCAAGGGCCAACGGAGTGGACTTGACGGGCTGGCGCTCGGTCGTTACCTACATGAGCGCTCGCTGGGAAAGCGCCCCGGAGTTCGACGAACAGGCGCAGCAAGCCGGCTTCCAGCTCAGCCTTGAAGATCGCCGCTGGGCGGCCGTGGCGATCTTTAAGCAGGCCTACCGCCTATTCCGCCAGCGCGCCTATCCCAGCAAACTTCTGATCTGTTCCCTGCGTTTGGGGCCGGTTGTCGACGGGGTGACGCGTTGTTGGCACATGGAAGAGACGGCTGGCGGCAATGTTATCTTTACCTTGCCGCCCTCCTTCCTGACTCAGCTGTTCACCCAGGGGGAGCACCTGGACTTCGAACCGCGCATCCGCAAAGATATTCCCGCCGAAGTGCTGGAACGCCTGCGGCGTGTGCCTTACTTCCGGGCCGCCTACGAGCCAGACGGCCTCTTACCGCAAGAGTTCAATACTCTGTCGCCTTTGTTGAGCACCCATAAGGAGTTCTGCGGAGTCGACGGAGAAGATTATCGCCTTTGCCAACGCGCAGATGCAAGTTGCCGTCTGATCCCCGGCCTGGCACGCACCGGCAGGTTGCGCCGCAGGATGGGGATAGCCTCATTCAGCCTGTTTCATTACGTGAAGCGGGTCAGCGGCCATCTCGGCGTGAGATGGGGCGGCTTCCACGACACCGCGGTACGGCCTCGCCTGCCCGATGCGCGCACGCGTGGACGAGGATATTTTTCGTACGCCTGTTTAGCCCAAACGAATCGAGACCATCTGAATGTTGGTCATATCTTCCATTGCATACCGCACGCCTTCACGCCCCAGCCCGCTCTGCCGATTGCCGCCGTAGGGCATGTGATCGGCTCTGAAAACGGGCGTATCGTTGATGATCACGCCGCCGAAATTCAAACGCTTGATCGCGCTGGAAGACCCGATTGATGTCGCGCGTGAAAACGCCGACCTGTAAGCCGAACGGCGTGGCATCGGCCTGACGCAGGGCCTCTTCAAAATCATCGCACGCGATCACGTTGGCAATCGGCGCAAACGCCTCTTCGGCCACAACTTTCATAGCGGGCTGCACGTTGGTCAGGACCGTCGGCCAATAGACGTTGCCCTGCGCGCTTTCCGCCGGTCAACACCTGCGCGCCAGCCGTTTGCGCCTCGCGCACCCAGCCGTCGATGCGATCGACTTCCCTGCGGATTGATCATCGGGCCGACATCGACGCGCTCGTCCAACGGATCGCCCACGATCATCGCCTCGCTCGCCTTTACGAATTTTTCCGTAAAAGGTTCATAGACTTCACGCTGGCTATAGATGCGCTGCACCGAGATGCACACTTGCCCCGAGTTGTAGTACGCGCCGATGGCGCAGCGCTTCGCCACGAAATCGAGATCGGCATCGGGCGCGATGATCACGGCTCGTGTTGCCCAACTCCAATGTGATTCTGATCCCGGCGCATTGCGTGATGTGCTGCCCGACGGGCGGGCTGCCCGTGAAGGTGATCTTGGTGATGCGGGGATCGGTGATCAGCCACTCCCCGAAACGGCGCTGCCCGATCCGACGACCAGATTGATGGCGCCCGCTGGAAAGCCCGCTTCGACGGAGCACTTCACACAACTTGACCGCCGTGAGCGGCGTCGTGCTCGCCGGCTTCAGCACCAGCGTGTTCCCCGCAGCCAGCGCCGGGGCAAGTTTCTTGTGCGCGACCAGATCAGCGGGAAATTGAACGGACTGATCGCCGCGATCACGCCGACGGGACGCCGCACCCAAAAGCCAAAATAGCCTTCACCCGCGGGCACGGCGTCAAGCGGTACCGTCTCACCGTGCAGCCGTTTGGCTTCTTCACTCGCAATCGTGAACGTGCTAATCCCGCGATCGACTTCAGCGCGGGCATACTCCAGAAGCCTTACCGGCTTCGGCCGCGATGGTGCGCGCAAACTCATCGCGCCGCTCGCGGATCAAGGCGGCGGCGCGCAGCAGATACTCGCTGCGTTTGTGCGCGGGCAGATCGGCCATAACCGGCGCGGCCCGCTGGGCAGCGGCAAGCGCGGCATCCACGTCTTCACGCCGTGCGGTGGCCACGGCCCCCAGGGCCCGCCCCGTGTATTTGTTGCGCACCTCCAGCAGCGGTCCGCCGCAACCCACTGACCATCGATCAACGCCTGGCTTCCATGTACGCTTCTTTCTTAAAACCCATAGGAGTTTAGTGTAGTCTGGGAGTGGGATTCGCTCTAAGTGTCGTCAAATAAGCCGGGCTGATAAGTGCCAGCAGGCGCGTTAGGATCAATTTTCCGGGGCATGAACTTTCCCTCTTCTTCCAACCCGCCCAACTTTTTTATTGTCTCTACTATTTTCGGGAATGCAGTATTCTATTGTTCGATCCTTGATTTGACGTTCTGTGAAACGCAGACTGTTGCCAGCCGGCTTTTCAAATCGTTGTCACGCAAATTGTCTAGCTCTGCCTTTTCCGGGTTAGCATGCCAGTCATCCCCATCGGTTTCCATCTCTATCTTCCCTCACGTGCAGTAGATGGCAAAGTCCAAGAATAATCGCGATCATCGACAGTCACGAATTCTGTCGTTCAGGCCGGATCTGTCGCTGTTTCAGCGCATTCCACAGTTGATCTTCCAGCGAGCTTTCGCGTATATAGATCATTGATCTCCGTCGGCATTGACAAAACTTTTCCCATGTTGTCGGAATCAAGATGATCCGTGCTCGGCGTCGGTGACTGTAGATTGGCTTAGGCAATTGTTTGCAACGGCTCAAGCAGCAGCTGATGGTAGCGTCGTTGCTCTTGCTCACTTGCGCGCCTGCTTGGGCAACAATTCCCAGCCGGTCACACCTTGTCGAATATAGAGGCCCACTGGCATAGTAATTGATGGCATGTGCTCCAGGTTCGACCTCCCTTCGTTTGATATAAGGCCAGCCATTTTGGCGGCCAACGATCCTTTAACCATTTCTCCTGGCTGCTGACAGGCACGCGATACCAGTGCTGATCCATCGCCAGCGCAAAATCGGCCCGGTTGTTGATTATGGCCACTAGAACTTCGCCGCGGTACGACATCGAATTATCCTGTGCAGTATGTCACTTCTGAGTAAGCCTAGCGCTACCACACCACGCACCACGCACTCACGCACTACGAGAGCGAGAGAATCTCTGGTGTTCATTGGGAAAGCAGCCCCAACAATGGACAGATTTTTCGCGCTCCGCGCCTCACAATGACACTGCATTACGTTTTCGGCAGCAGCGCCTCTTCGTCGGCACGCCATTCTCATCCCACTTGCGGAGTCGATAGTAATCCTTCAGCATCAACTCCATATCGGGCAGCACGCCTGCCGCCGAGCCGGTCGGTCGTGGTTCAGTCGTCAAGCGAAACGGCAGCACATCGTCTTTGGCGGTGATCCCCAGTCGGTTGTTGATCAGCCGCTTGAAGTTGAACAACTGCGCGCCCGTTTCGAGCACGTCCTGGCCGGTCCAATTCCAGCCCAGCGCCTTATTCACCAACTCCGCGGTCTGCGCGGGGGTGAATGATCCTTTGGTGATGAACTTGCACAAGCCCAGCGGATTGTACGTCGTCATGTAGTTCTGGAACGAGACCGCCGTCTCGCGCCGATGGTGGAATCGAAACGCTTCTTCTCGATCCAGTCTTGTGGCTCGCCCTGTTGCCAGCCTTCCCATTCAATGCCGACACCTCGCCAATACGAAATCGCTTCCAGGTGACATGCGCCGCGCGACGCGCCGTCGCGTAATTCGCGCCCATGCCACGAAGCCGCGCGGATCGTGATAGGGCAGTTCCAGCCCTTTGACGTGCATCGCGAATTTTTCGGTGCCCTGGCCCACCCGCCGGGCCGCATCGCGCAATCCTTCGGCCAGCAAATCGCCGATGTCCTCGCGTTTCCCAATCTTGTGAATCATCTCGATGATAGCGCGCGCGTCACCCCAATTCAATTCGAGCCCGCCGGTGTCCTCTTTCGTGAGCGCGCCTTTCTCGTACGCTTCAAATGCCCACGCGATCACACCGCTGGTCGAGATGGTATCCAGGCCATACCGGTTGCACATATCGTTCATCGCGCTGATGGCATTGAGATCATCGCATTGCAGGTTTGATCCGAAGCCGCACAGCGTTTATATTCCGGGCCCTCGCTCTACACACCCGCGTACGGCCCGTCTTTGATCTCGATCGCTTTCCCACAGCCGATCGGGCAGGCGTGGCAATACGTGTGGCGTCTGAAGATCGTTTCGGCGATCGCTTTGCCCGAGGTCTTGATCGCGCCCTCGGTCCAGTTGCCGCCGCGCCAATTCAGGATCGCGTTGTCGCCGAACTTATCGGTGGTGGGATGCCCGCCCGCCGTGCCGACCAGGTGCAGCGATTCGATGGCCGGTTTCTCGCCAGATAGTGGTTGTCTGCTTTGACGGTTGCGTGGAACGCCTTGGCGTCGGCATACTGCGGTTTCTCCTTGCCGCGCACGACGATCGCTTTCAAGTTCTTCGAGCCCATCACCGCGCCCATGCCGCCGCGCGCCGCCATGCGCGCATGCGAATGTCCGCCGCTCACCACGCCGGCGATCTTCACCAGTTTCTCGCCCGCTACGCCGATGACGGCCACGCGCGCTTTCTCGATCTGTCTCCCCGATTAAGAGGTCATGCGCCTCAAACGTATCCTTGCCCCACGCGCGCGCAGCGTCCCGCACTTCGACCCGATCGCCATTGAGATAGAGATAGACGGGCCTCTCTGCCCGGCCGGCGATCACCACTCCATCATAGCCGGCGAAGCGCAATCTGCGCCCCAGTGCCCGCCGAGGTTCGCCTCGTTCCAGATGCCGGTGAGAGGCGATCGGCCGCAGAAAGACGATCGGCAGCCGGTCGGCGCAAAGGTGCCGGACAGCAGGCCATTGAACACGTACAACGCCGCGCGCGGATCGAGCGGGTCGACGGCCGGATCCATCTCAGCGTAGAACACTTAGCCGCGTAGCCGCTGCCGAGCAAATACGTCTTCACGTCGGCTTCGTCGATTGCTTCAGTGCGGTGTTCACCCGTGGTGAGATTGATGCGCAAGTAACGCCCCGCGTAAACGTTGGGCATGGAATCTCCTTCAATGGCTGGCTGAGGTTGTCAATATTATATCCGTTTTCGCCGATAGGCGAGCAGGGGTGAGGTTGTCTCTTTCATCTGCCGCCGCTATAATCAGCGCACCGTGTCCGATATTGTGTAGTTTCGCCGCAGTTGAACTGCGGGCGACGAATTCACACAAGTTACTCCCCCCGCCGACCTCGTCGGCGGTTTGAGTCTCACTATGAAGCGTTTGACCGCTGCCATTCAGGCAAATGGGCTATTCACGCTGATCCTCGCCGGCTATCTCGCCCTGGCCTTTGGCTTCAGCGTTGCCAATCCCCTCTACGAGTCCACTGACGAGCTGCATCATTTTCGGTATATCCGCTATCTGCAGGAATTTGGCGCGCTGCCTGAGCAGCGCGCCGATCAGCCGCGCATTCAAGCGCATCATCCGCCGCTGTACTACGCGATGGCCGCGCTCGTCACCGCGCCCATTCAGCCCGATCACCCTGCGTTGTACGAGCCGGTGCATAATCCGTACTACGGCTACCGTTACTGGGAAATCAACGACGACAACAAGAATCGGTACCTGCACGGCCCCGACGAGCAGTGGCCCTATTCCGGCGTGGTGCTGATGGCGCACGCGGCGCGCTGGGTCAACGTCGTCATCGGCGCGATCATGGTGTGGGTCACGTATCAAATTGGGCTGACGATCTTTTCTTTAGCGCACAAGTAGACCAGGAAACAAGTAGACAAGGGAAGGCGATTGCCGCGGGCGCCGCGGCTATCGTCGCGTTTAATCCGCAGTTTTTGTTCATGAGCGGCGCGATCAACAACGATGTGATCGCAGGCCTGTTTGGATCGATCCTGTTGTGGATCGGCGCGGCGATCATCCGCTCCGGCCTCACCACGCGCCGATCGATCGGGCTGGCCCTGGCGTTCGCCTTCGCGCTCATGGCGAAGTTCAACCTGGCCTTTGCGCTGCCGCTGGTAGAACTGGCGCTGCTGATCGCAGCCTGGCCGCGGCGCGATTGGCGCGGCTTCGTCAGGGCCAATCTCTTCATCGCCGCCGCGGTGGCGCTCATCGCCGGGTGGTGGTTCGTGCGCAACGCCCAGCTGTATGGCGAGCCGACCGGTGTCCAGCGCATGAACGAATTGTGGGGCGGGCGTAATCCGGCCGAGAGTTTCGGGCTGGCCGTGAGCGAGATTCCATACGCATGGAGCAGCTTCTGGGGGCGTTTCGGCTACGGGCAAATTCCGCTGCCCGACGTCATTTACACTGGCGCTCTGATCGTTACGCTGGCCGGCCTGGTTGGGCTCGTCAGCGCTTTTGCGCGCAGGCTGTTCGATCGCACTCAGATCAAGCAGCTGGTCCTCGTCATCTTCTCGGCCTTGCTCTTCGCCGCCGCGCTCTTTGGCTACATGATGAGCAGCACGGCCGGGCCGATGGGCCGCTTCTACTTTCCGGGCCTCTCCGCCTTTGGCCTCCTGCTTGCCCTGGGCTGGACGACGCTCTTTAACGTGCGAGAGACGCGATACTCGTTACTCGTTACTCGTTATGCTATTCCCGTCGCCGCCTTTGCGCTGGCCCTCTTTGCTTTCTTCGGTTACTTCATCCCGGCTTATGCCGCGCCCCGGCAGGCTGAGGCGCGCTCGATCACGCAGCCGCTCAACGTCACCTTTGACGGCAAGATCGAACTTTTGGGCGCGGAGGTCGATCGAGTCTGCGGCGGAGCCGGGCGATCCGCTCAGGGTCACCCTGTACTGGCGCGCCTTGCAGCCGCTCGATCGTTCATACGTGGAGTTCATTCATCTCGTCGACGAGCAGGGCATCGTGGTCGCGCAGCGCGACACGTGGCCGGGACGCGGCATGTATCCGACGACGTTGTGGCAGCCCGGCGAGATCATCGCCGATCCGCTGTCGGTGCACATTCCCGACGGGGCTTACGCGCCGAACCAGGCGACCGTGCGCGTCGGGCTGTACGAACAGGACGGGCCGCGTCTGGAGGCGCTCGATGCGCAGGCCGAAGGGGCGGTCGAGGACAACGCCGCGTCGATCGGGTCACTGCAGATCGATCCGCGCCCGGGCGGGTATCCCAACTCGACGCAGGTGAACTTTGGCGGCCAGGTCGAATTGCTGGGCTATGAGATGTCACCGCGATCGATCCTGCCCGGCGAGGCGATCACCGTGACGCTGTACTGGCGCGCGGCTGCGCCCTTCACGGAAGATTACCGCGTATTCTTGAACGCGCTGCGTCCCACTCAGCGCATCAGCGCGCAGGATTCCAGCCGGCCGGCAAGCGACACGTTCTCGACCAAAAACTGGCCGGTGGGCCAGGTTATCACGGATGTGCGCGTGCTGCGCTTCCCGCCGACGGCCAGGCCGGGCGAACTCGACGTCGAGGTCGGCTGGTTCCTGCCCCAGGCGGACCGCCTGAATGTGCTCGCCGCAGATGGGCACGAAGTGGACTCGCGCGCGTTATTGAGCAGGATTCGAATTCGTAATGAGTGATGAGTAATGCATGCGATGTCACTCCTCATTTTACTCGTTACGCATTACTTGAGCATTCCAATACATACGACATTGCTTTCATTGGCCCCTTCGGCCTCCGCCCTAAAGGAACCATGTCTGTCCGCGCGCTGCCCCTGGCGCGAGCGCTCGTGGCGCGCGGCCATGCGGTGCGGGTGATCCTGCCGCCGTGGGACTTTCCGGAGGATGCCGGACGCAGACTGCACGATGCGGGAGTGGAAGTTGAGAACATCGAACTGCCCGCGGGTGTGCCGGGCTGGTTCCATGCCAGCACGACGCGGCGGCTGGCGCAGCGCGCGCTCGATTTTCAGCCGGAGGTGATTCACTGTTTCAAGCCCAAAGCCTATGCGGGACTCGCCGCGTGGTGGTTGTGGCAGTTGAAACGCGCCGGCCGCGTGAAAGCGCGGTTGATCGTCGACACGGATGATTGGGAGGGGGCGGGCGGCTGGAACGATCAAGTTAGTCGTCAGTCGTCAGCGGTCAGTCGTCAGTCGTCAGTCGCCAGTAGTCAGTATTCTTGGGCGCAGAAGAAGATGTTCGCGTGGCAGGAGCAGTGGGGGCTCACGCACAACGATGGCGTGACCGTGGCGAGCCGCGCCTTGCAGTCCATCGTGTGGTCACTGGGCGTGAGGCCGGAACGTGTAATGTATGTGCCCAACGGGGTCGTGAACCCGGAATCCGAATGCAGAACTTTAGAATTCCGAATTCCGAATTCCGAATGCATATTCTCCTCTACACTCGTTTCTTTGAATTCAAGATCGAGCGCGTGCTCGAGGTGCTGCGCCGCGTGGTGGCGCAGGAGCCGGGCGCGAAGTTGGTGGTGGTGGGCCGGGGCTTCAACGGCGAAGAGGAACAGCTGCTGCAGCAGGCCGAAGCGATCGGGCTGCGCGGATCGATCGAATATGCGGGGTGGGTGGATGCGGCGGCTCTGCCCGCCTATTTTGCGCAGGCCAGCGCGGCGATCCATCCTTTCGACGATACGCTGATCAATCGCGCCAAGTGCAGCGTGAAGTTGATCGATCTCCTGAGCGCGGGTGTGCCGGTGGTGGCGGATGCCGTGGGACAGAACACGGAATACATCCGCCACAATGAAACGGGCCTCCTCGTTCCCGGCGGCGACGTGGCGGCGATGGCGAACGCGGTGGTTGAACTGCTGCGCGATCGGGAGAAGGCCGATCGGCTCGGGGCGCAGGCCGCGCAGGATGTCGCCGAGCGGTTCAGTGGGATCACCTGGTCGAAAGTGTTGAGCAGATATACGGCGGGAGCAGGTGATGAAGAGATTCCTAGCGTTGTGGCTGCCTGTCGTGGTGTGGATGGGCGTGATTTTCGCCGGCTCATCCATCAGCAAGGTGCCGCAGGTGGGCGACGAAACACTCGACGGCCTCGCGCATCGCGCGGCGCACTTGCTGGAATTTGCGGTTTTGGGCGCGCTGCTGCTGCGCGCCACGAGCAAGGGCGGGCCTGTCTCGAAGCGCGAGATCATCAGTCACGTTGATTGTCATCGGACTATACGGAGTCAGCGATGAATTTCATCAGCGCTTTACGCCGGGGCGCAGTTCGGATGGCAGCACGGTGTTGTTTGACGTGGCGGGCGGGGTCATCGGCGTGTGGGCGTGGCAAGATGGGTGTCAACGCAGGCAAGCAAAAGCGACGGATGCCTAAATGATTAAGCGGGCTGTGAAAAGTGGTCCTGCATGAATTTTGACTATCAAATCGCTAATTGCTGCAATGGGTGCCCGTTCGGATCAACCGGCGCTTGACGCTCGCCGGAATCCACTACACAACGCCCCGTAAACGGGGTTTCGCCGTATTCATCCGGCGCGGTGTGCCTACCCCAGGAACAACCCTAACAACAGGAACGACAACAGGGGTTTCCGGATGGCGTTGTTCACGCTTTTCCACACTGCCGGAAATGCGCTGCGGCTCGCCTACGGGCGGGGTTCGGCGTCGAGGCTTGAAAAACGGCGGGGACTGTTCCTGGCCGCGTCTCGTCTCTCGTCATTGCGAGCTCGCACAGCGGCGATAGCAGATCTCGCGGACAGGCCGGGCATATACCAACTGCCCCGCGCCCTGGGTGCGTCCCTGGCGCGGGGCAACTGTCATAGAGACCCTTTGGGTTTCGCGAAGCGCCCGAAGGGTCTGCGCTCTTCCATGTACGATCAGACTCTGCTCCTGGGACAACCTGTTATTGGCCTATCGCCGCGCCAGCCGGGGTAAGCGCGGCCATTCCAACGTGGCCGCTTTGAATATGCGTTGGAAGATAACTTGCTGGCACTGCAAGCCGAGTTGCAGTCCTTCGCCTATCACCCCGGCCCTTACACCAATTTCTTCATTCACGAACCCAAGCGGCGCCTGATCTCGGCGGCCCCGTTTCGTGATCGCGTTGCGTGCAGTCACGCGCTGTGCAACTTGATCGAGCCGATCTGTGAGCGCAGTTTCATCTTCGATTCGTACGCCAACCGCGTGGGTAAGGGCACGCATCGTGCCCTGGATCGGGCGCAGTCATTTCGCGCGCCGCTACCCTTACGTGCTGGCCTGCGACGTTCGCCAGTTCTTCCCCAGCATCGATCATGCGATCCTGCGCGAGCAGCTTTCCCGGAAAATCTCCGATGCCTGCGGTCGCTGTGGCTGATTGATCAGATCCTGGCAAGCGGCGCTGGCGTGTCCTGAGTGAAGTGTATGAGCCGGTCTACTTTCCCGGCGACGATCTCTTTGCGGTGCAGCGCCTGCGCGGCCTGCCCATCGGCAATTTGACCAGCCAATTCTGGGCCAATGTCTATCTCAATTCGTTTGATCACTTTGTGAAGCGTGAATTGCGCTGCGGCGGATATGTGCGTTACGTGGACGACTTCTTGTTGTTCGCAGAGGACAAAGCGCTGCTCTGGCAGCTGGAAGGCCGCCGTTCAGAATCGGCTGGCTGGCCTGCGGCTACTATCCATGCCGCCTTGTCCGCGTCCGGTGACTGAAGGGATGTCCTTCCTGGGCTTCGTCCTCTATCCGCAGCAGCGCCGGCTGAAACGCCGCAAGGGACTGTACTACCGGCGGAAACTTACTGGGCTGCTGAATGCTTACACGCACAATCAGATCGGCCTTGATCAGATCACGGCCAGTGTGCAAGGCTGGGTCAATCATGTGCGCTATGCCAACACGGTCGGTTTGCGCACGGCGATCTTGGATCGGTTTACTCTTCGGGCGCCGAGCCCCACTCAATGGCATTCTTCCGGTCCCTAAAGTCGGCTGATCAATCTTGCTCTCGCTGCGCGAAGCGTGCCAAATCCAGCGGAAATGTAGCGGATTTGGCAATCCGCTACGAGCAAGGGTAAATCAATTTCAGATACAAGGAAAGCATTCCCTGCGCGTCAAGCGTCAGGCCGATCTGGCCCGGCTGGTGGCGGAGCACTATCAAACTCAAACTCTTCCGCCAGCTGCCCCTCGGCCTCGACCCGGGGAATCTCAAACACCGATTCTTCTTCGGCTTCTTCATCCGGCGGGCTCGCGGCGGGCGGGTTGTCCACCGGCACGATCAGGATGTCGCCGAACAGCTGCTCCTGCACGACTTCCACTTTGTGGCGGCGCAGCAGCTCCAGCACGGCCAGGAAGGTGACGATGATCTCCACCCGATCGCGGGCGCGGCGCAGCATGCGTTTGAAACTGATGTCGGGCCGGTAACGCAGGATGCGCTCGATCAGGTTCATCTGATCGCGGATGGTCAGCGTGAAGGGCTTGACCACCGTGCCGACCGGCGGATGGGGCGGCTCGATCTCGAGCACGCTGCGCACCGCTTTGGTCAGCATATCGACCGTGATGTTGGACAGATCGAGTTTGGCCTCGATCCGGGGCAGCGGCGCAACGCGGATGTAGGTGTGCAGGCCCGCCGCCTCCCGATCACCCAGCCCGCGCGCCGATTCCTTGTACTGCTTGTAGAGCAGCAGCTGCGTCACCAGATCGTCGCCCACGTCTTCGTCTTCCGACGTCGGCGTCGACGGCGGGCGCGGCAGCAGCGCTTCGCTCTTGATCAACAGCAGCTTGGCGGCGACGACGAGAAAATCGGCCACCTGATCGACCTGCAGCTGTTCCAGGACGTGGATGTATTCCAGATACGCGCCGGTCACTCTGGCCAGCGAGACCCGGGTGATGTCCAGTTCTTCGCGCTCGATCAGATACAGCAGCAGATCGAGCGGGCCCTCGAAGTCGGGCAGTTTGACTTGAAAGGCGTCAATGGGTTTGAGCATAAACAGAATCAGGGATCAGTTAATCAGGGATCAGTTGTCAGCTCCCCGGAGTCGAGACTTTAGTCGGTGAATGTTGCGGAATCCCGCTGCGCCCAGCGGCGCGCCACGCGTTGCAGCGGGTACGGGCAAGCCACCACTCCAGGTTACCGAATTTGAACACCAAAACTCATTAGAGTTGGGCGGATCCGGCCGCGCCTGGCGCGCCCCCCGCCGCATTGCGGCGGACAGGGCGAACCGCCTGCGGTGCAGTGCCGGCGTCAGGGATCAGCGGTCGGGTTGCTGATTGGATGGCATTATACCAAGAGATTCAACCACCACGGCGCTAACCATGCAGCCCGAGCGAATCCATCACCTTTTCACGCACTTTTTCGCCCTCGCCTGGACTGGTCACTTTATCGAAGTACTGAAAACAGCGATCCTGGCCCAACCTCGCGCGCCCGTTCCGTCAGCAGGCGGCTGGCCTGGCCAGTTCAACGGCGCGATCCACAGGCGATAGGTCGGCTCACCGGCTCTGGCGCGGTATGCAAGTTCGGAAACGCCGGCTGGGCCGCTCCACCCGCTTGGACGTGTGTCACGGTTGATAATACGCAGGCCGTGGCCGCGCGGGCAATCGCTGCGCATCAAGGCGATTAAGCCATAGAAGCGCGCTTCGTCGCAGCCCGCGCCGTAATCCTGGCGCGGGGCCAGGATGCGATATTGGAAGCCGTTCATTACGATGTCGTCGATCGGTTCGTAACGCGCCCCGATGGCTTGCAGCACCGGCGGCGGATAGAACTGTGCGCGGAAGACGATCAAGCCAAAATCTTGCCGATCGATACTGGCAATCAGCTCGGTGGGATCGAGCGCATGGTTGTTCCACAGATTCAGCAATTGAGTGGGATTGGTCACCACCGGCTGATCGGCGCGCAGCGCCAGCATGGCTTCTTCGGTCAGCGCGGGCTTGCCCGCGGCCTTGATCAGCGACACCATGCGATCGCCGGCGGCGATATCCTCCGCTGTGGGCAGATGGCCGGCCTGCGTGTAGCCGATCGAGTCGTAGTAGGGATAGCCGGCGTAGACTGACGTGCCACGCCCCACGCCCACGAGATCGGCCAGCGGGCCGAAGATCGGCCCAGCCGTGGGCAGGTGCCGCATGCTGTAGGCCTGCGCGAGATAGAGCAGGGGGATGGCAAAACTCACGATCAGCGCGGCGCGCGGTCGTTTGATCGCCAGTGATTCCTTCAGCTTCACTACGGCCAGGCCCGAGAGGATGCACGACGCCACAATCGCCGTGGCGAAGTACGATTCGCCTGCGCCCCACTTGCCCGCCAACGCCGAGTTGATCAGCGCGAACCCGAACCAGATCGTGTAAGCCGAGAGGCGATCCCAGTAAAGTTGATAGAAACTGTAACCGATGGCGAGCGCCACGGTGAAGAAGTGCAGGGTGAAAAACTGCCGATAGAGATCGATCGCCTGCCGGTAGTCGTAGGCGTTGGCGTTAGCCGTCAGCGTGTTGATGAACCATTGATGCCCGGTGGCGGCATCGATCGACAGGAAGATTCCGCCCGCGACGATAGCCAGGCCAATTCCAGCGAGGATGGCTTTCCTGGGCGCGCGCAAAAACAGAAAGAACAAGACCGCCGCAGCCGTTGCCGCCGACAATTGCTTGGTATATCCGGCCGCCAGCAGCGCCAGCATAGACAAGACGATGGCTCCATTTGCCGCGTTTTGGATCGTCGCTGCGCGAGATGAAGATCACCGCCAGCAGTTCGAACAACACCATGGTCATGTGCTGGCGATACAGCGGCCCCACGTGATAGATGAAGTTGGAAGCCAGCACCATCAGGCCGGAGATCGCCGCGATGGGTTTGTTGCGCGTCTGGGTGTAGACCACGCGCCCGACCAGAAACGCGATCAGCAGCGTGACGGCAAATGACAATACGCGCCCGGCGGTCAGCGTCGGCCCGAAGATCGCAAACAGCGGCATGACCAGCCAGTGGAACAGCGGTGGATAGTTGCTGGCGTAAAACGGAAAGACCTCGTTGCTGCGGTAGGGCCACTGGCCTTGCAGGAACAAGAGACTGTCGTTCAGCTCAAAGCCTTCACCTTGGTCGTAATCGTACGGGAACTGAAACAGCGCCGCGGCGTAGACCACATAAATGACGAGGTACAACACAAAAACGGCCACGGTGAACCACAGCAGCCAGCGGGCGATCCGGTTAAGAGTGGGTGCGGTCATTTATGCGTGAGTGTGAAGCATTCTGAGCGGAGTGGAACGGAGTCGAAGAATGCGGTTTATAGCAGTATTGCACCCTTCGACTACACTGCGTTCCGCTCAGGGTGCTTGATTCGATCAAGCCGGCCGATTCCCCAATTTGATCAGCGGAATCGCCATCACGATAATCACCACGCCGCCGCCAAGGCCGAGGGCCTGAAACGGCCCAAAGCCCGCCTCGCGTCCGCCAATGAAATTAGCGCCGACGGCGCCGGCGATGATGAGCAGGCCGGCCGCCATGAAGAAGTATCCGAGTTGCCGCTTGGTGATCATCAGCGGCGATTATAGCATACGCGCCGGGTAGTGCGGCCAATCCGCCACACACGCCTTTGGCGGGTGCAGTGGCTCCCGTCGGCAATCCAAAATTCCCAATCGTTTGACGCTCCCAATCGCACATGCTATACTCACGTCCAATGGCTGGGCGAGTGCGGCGCTCTCGACGACGCGCTCGCCGTTTTTGTCGCACCGGGGTGCGCCCGCGAAGCTCAGGCGCTTAGCAGTTCGGGCTCCTGCTGACACTTATGCGTGCACTGGCGCAATTGAAGTTTCGCGCGGTGATCAGGTCACTGTTGCATGAACGAACCGGTACTGGTGCTCAATCGCAACTTTGAGCCGCTCAACGTGTGCAATACGCGCCGCGCCGTTGGCCTGCTGATGGTCGGCAAGGCCGAGCTGGTCGAGAACGGCCGCGGCCCTATTCATACCGCCCATGCCGCCTATCCACGTCCCAGCGTCATTCGCCTGATGTACCTGATCCGCCGCCCGCGCCCGCGCGTCAAGTTAAGCAAGCGCGAAATCTTCCGCCGCGATAATTATCGCTGCCAGTATTGCGGCGAGGAACACGCGCGCCTCACGGTCGATCACGTCATCCCGCGCCGTTCTGGCGGGCCGCATTCGTGGGAAAACCTGGTGGCAGCCTGTCCGGCCTGTAACCGGCGCAAAGGACACCACGCTCCGGGTGAAGCTCACATGCCGCTGCGGCGTCAGCCGTTCGAGCCGCTGCCCTCGGCGCAGTATCTGTACGGCTGCCAGGCTCAGCAATATGGCGAATGGGCGCGTTATCTGGAAGGCTGGTAAAACCGTAGAGCAGTTGACTGCTCGCCGTGCAGCTGGCGTCAGGTTGCGCAGCGCACGACCAGCTATAATGACGGCAACAACTCAATCCATCCCGTGACTTATGCGCAACAGCAAACCGCTTAGCCCCCTTGAATTCGTGTTGATCTGCGCGATCATTGCCGTCGCAGCCCTGGCCGGCCTGCAAGTCATTTTCGGCCGCTTCGTCAACCGATCGAGCGCGGCGGCCCAACCGTTTGTCGCGCAGTTCATCCCGTCGGCCACGGCCGCCTCCACCGAGACGCCGCGGCCCACAGTCACGCCGCTGGGAAAGACACTGCCCACCCAAAACCTGCCGGCCACCTGGACGCCGACCAATACGTGGACGCCCTTGCCCACCCGCACCAACACACCCACCCATACACCCACGCCGACGGCAACTTCCAAACCCCCTTTGCCTGGCCTGCGTCCGACCGTGACGCCGGCGTTCGAGGTCGTGCTGTTCAACTACTCGCCGGAGATCACTCAGACCAGCTTGCCAACGCCGGTGCCGCTGATCGACCTGCCGCAAAACACCATCAATATCATGCTGCTTGGCAGTGACAGGCGTCCCGACTCGCCCGGCTGGCGCACCGATGTGATCATCGTGGTCAGCGTCAACCCCGATGTGCCTGCGGTGAACATGTTCAGCATTCCGCGCGACACGTGGGTCTACATTCCCAACTGGCGCTACACGCGCATCAACCTGGCGGATTCGCACGGTGAAGCGGCGCAGTTCCCGGGCGGCGGGCCGGGCCTGTTGGCCGAGACGTTGCAGTACAACTTCGGCATCCCGGTGCAGTACTACGCGCGCGTTGATTTCAACGGCTTCAAGCATCTCATCGACACGGCGGGCGGCGTGGACGTCGTGGCCGATTGCCCGCTGTACGACATCTTTCCCGACAATCCCGCCGGCGTAACCGATATCGGCTTCACGGAGCTGACCGGCACGATCGACATTCCGGCCGCCGGCATCTATCATCTCGACGGCAAGCATGCCCTGTGGTATGCGCGCTCGCGCAAGACGACGAGCGACTTCGATCGCTCGCGCCGCCAGCAGCGCGTGCTGCGCGCCCTGTGGGACAAGATCAGAGAGCAGGGGATTGTCGGCCAGCTGCCCGCGCTGTGGGGTGAACTGAACAGCACCGTGCAGACCGATCTCCAGCTGAACGACGTGCTGTATCTGGCCAACCTCGGCACGCAGATCGATCACTCGCGCATCAAGAGCGGCTTCCTGGACGGGCAGTACGCGCATCGCTTTGTCAGCGGAGAAGGCGCCAGCGTCTTCTTGTTCAACTGGGAAGAAATCTCGGCGACGCTGCAGTCGGCTTTTACGCCGCCCGTCACCTTCAAAGCCGGTCAGCCCTCCGCGTCGATCGAGGTGTTGAACGGCACCGGCTATCCCGATTGGGGCGCCGTGGGAGCCGATCGGTTGGCGTGGGCCGGTTATCGCGTGCTGAACCATGGCCCGGCTGATCGGCCTGACTATCCGTCGACGCTGATCTACGATTATCGCGCCACCACCAAAGGATCGCGCCTCGGCGAATTGGGCCGCCTCTTCAAAGTGCCCGCGCAAAATCTCATCTCGCAGCCGGACCCGCAGGCCAGCGTGGAATACCGCATCATCCTGGGTGCTGATTGGAATCCGTGCCAGCGCACCGCGCTGGGAGTCTATCCGGCCAGCACTCCCACGCCCGCGCCGACGCCTGGGCTGCAATAGAAACCCGGTGTCTTCGAGTTGTCCTTTGTTGCGCTTCAAGTATAATCGCCGCGCTCGATTACTTTTCAAAAAGTCACTGCTCTACCAGCGTGTCAACCCAGGCCCTGTCAGTGGAGCAGTCCATTCATAAAGGAACCAAAGTTGCCGTTCTACCATTCTGCTCGACACCTGCGTATCTTCTTCACCGGCATCATTAGCGGCTTATTGATTCTTAGTGCGTCTGGTTGTGAAAGCCTGGCCGTGACGCCCGCCAAAGCGGTTGCGCCAGCGCCGACGACGGTGGCCGTTGTTCGACCCACGGTCACACCGCTGGCCGATCCGACGCTGGCGCCCACTTCCACCCCGGTCGATACCCCGACTCCCGCGCCGACCTCCACCCGCACGCCGACACCCACGCCCACACTCGTCGTGCTGCCGCCGCGCGCCAGGAACGAAATGGGCGTCGCTGTGGCGATCACGGCCAGCCTGGTCATCAGCGAGACGCCCGTGCCAACGCCGGTCTTTCCGTTGGAACTGCCGGGCGATACGATCAACGTGCTGCTGCTGGGCAGCGATAACCGCCCCGGCGAGGCGCTGGGCCGCACCGACACCATCATCGTTGCCAGCATCAATCCCAAGGCAGACTACGTGTCGCTGCTGAGCATCCCGCGCGATCTGTATGTCTTCATTCCGGGTCTCGATAGATTCGACCGCATCAACACCGTGGATATTCACGCCAACCGCGCCAAGCTGGGCTGGCCGGCGGAACTGCTCGCCGAGACGATCCGCTACAACCTCGGCATTCCGGTGCATTATTATGCGCGCATCAACTTTGCCGGAGTGCGCGAGATGATCGATCGCGTGGGCGGAGTGGATGTGCTGGCGCACTGCTCGTTGTACGATGTGTTCCCCGATCTGCCGCCGGATCAAAACGACATTATCACGGACACCCTGCAGTTATCCACCGTCCCTACCGGCACGATCAACATTCCGGTGCCGGGCCTGTACACCCTCGACGGGCAGCACGCGCTGTGGTTTGCGCGCTCGCGCTATTCCACCAGCGACTTTGATCGCTCGCGCCGTCAGCAAGCCGTCCTGCGCGGGTTGTGGAGCAAAATCAAAGCGCAGGGGCTGGTCGGTCAGCTGCCGGCGTTGTGGAATGAGGTGACGAAGATCGTCAGCACAAATCTCAACATCAACGATGTAATTTACCTGGCGACGCTCGGCCTGCAGCTTGACGATTCGCGCCTCAAGCAGCGCTCGATCGATCGCGCGGCGCTGGAGAGTTTCACCACGGCCGCTGGCGCGCAGGTGCTGCTCATCGCGCCGGAGCGCGTGCAGCTGGTTATCGACGAAGCGTTCACGCCGCCGCTGTCCAACGTCGCTTCACAGGCGGCGGCGCAGGTTGAGGTGGTCAACGGCAGCGGGCAAAAGAACTGGGAACTGCTGGCGGCGGATCGTCTGACGTCGCAAGGTTTCGGCGTGCCCGGTTACAGCGTGTCCGATCAACCGATCACGCGCACGCAGATCATCAACTATCAGACCACCGGCAAAGGCTCGCGCTTGAACCAATTGCTGCGCGTGTTCAACCTCAAAGCCGATCGGGTGATTAACCAGCCGACGGAAAACAGCCCGATCGCGTTCCGCCTGCTGATTGGCCCGGATTTCGACACGTGCAAGTCGCCCACGGCTCTGATTGCTTTCCCCACGCCCACGCCGACTCCCACCCCCGAGGGCGGTGTGCCGCCGACGGTCGATTCGAACCAGGCGCCGCCTACGCCAACGCTGACGCCGTAAGATGTACTGCGTATTGCGTAAGGCGTAAACAAGAAACCGGGTTTCTCCGCGCGGCGCTTGCTTACGCCATGACTGGAGAAACCCGGTTACTGATCTGCTTTTCAATCAGCATCACCTGCACTGCACACTGCGCGGCAGCGCGTTGCAAGTGTCAACATTCATCATTCAGCAATCCCAAACTCTCCGCGCTCTGCTTCATATGCGCGCGCCACTTGCATGATCTTCTCTTCTTGCCAGTGCGGCCCGACAATCTGCAAGCCAATCGGCAGGCCAGCGGCGGTTCGTCCGCACGGCAGCACGATCGCCGGGCTGCCCGTCAGATTAAACAGGCGTGTGAAGCGCGTCAGGTTGCCGCGCGACAGCGCCACGGGATCGCTCTCGTCGATGCGCGTCGCCGGGAACGGCGTCGCGGGCAGTACCAGCGCATCAATGGCTGTGAAGAGCTGCCGCAGCTGGTGATGCCATTCCACTTGTGTGCGGCGCGCGAGCGCATACTCGACACCGGTGATGTCCAGTCCCCACTTGAAGCGCGTCAACACGTCCTTGCCGATCTGATCGGCGTGCTGCTCTACGTGCTCAAGATGGTAGGCCGCCGCCTCGGCCAGCAGAATCTTGGCCGAGGCTTTCTCTGAAACTTCAAAGCCCGGCAGCGTTACATCGCGCAACTCAAAGCCGATGGCGCGCAGCGTCTTGATCGCCGCCCGATAGGCCGCTTCCGTTTCGGGATGCAGATCGCTGAAGAAATAATCGTCGGGAATACCGATGCGCCATGCTTCTCGATTCTGGCTTCTGGATTCTAGCGTCTTCACCGAATAGGGATCAACTCCATCATATCGGCCAATCACTGCGAGCAAGGTTGCCACATCATCCACGCTGCGTCCCAGCGGCCCGGCATGATCGAGCGACCACGACAGCGGAATGACGCCGCGCACACTCACTCGCCCGTAGGTTGGTTTCAGGCCGACGATACCGCACAACGACGACGGGATGCGGATCGATCCGCCGGTATCTGATCCCAGCGAGCCATAGCACAAACCGGCGGCCAGCGCTGCGCCCGATCCGCTGCTCGATCCGCCCGTGATGCAGGCCGTATTCCACGGATTGCGGCAGGCCCCAAAGTGCGGATTGACGCCTGTCACGCCCAGCGCCCATTCGTGCATGTTGAGTTTGCCGAGGAAGATCGCGCCGGCCGCCCGCAGCTGCTGGACGGCAAAGGCATCGTCCCGGGCAAGATTGCCAATGAGCAGCGGACTGCCGGCCGTCGTCGCCGCGCCGCGCACATCAAATAAGTCTTTGATGGCGAGTGGAACGCCATGCAGCACTCCCCGGTAATTGCCGCGCGCCATTTCTTCCGTGGCAACGCGCGCCTCGGCCAGCGCGCTCTCGGCGGTGAGTGTGATGAAGGCGTTGACTTGCGGGTTGATCGCCTCAATGCGCTGCAGGCAGATCTGCGTCAACTCCAGCGGCGAAATCTGTTTCGCGTGGATGGCTTGACTGGCGGCGAGGAGTGTTGGGAACGGCAGAGGAGGGCGAAACGCAGCGCGGTGCATGGGTCACTCGTCACTCATCACTTTTCACTTCGCAAAATAATTCAGCGCTAGCCGGATCCGTTCTTCCACAGCCTGGGAGGCGTCGCGCGGCAGGCTGGCCAGCGCCGTTTGTGCCTCGACGATACTGTAGCCCAGTCCCGTCAGCGCGGCGATGACTTCGGTATCGGCATCGCTGAGATAGGCGATCGGCGCGCCGGCGGTGACGATGCCTACTTTGTCCTTGAGGTGGAAGATGATCGATTTGGCGGTCTTCGGGCCGATGCCAGGCACGCGCGTCAGCACCTCGGTCTGTTCGTGCGCGATGGCCGATCGCAGTTGTTCCGGCGAGGCTGCGCCCAGCACCGCCAGCGCCGTGCGCGCGCCGACGCCGCTCACGCCGATCAAGAGTTCGAAGAGCTCGAGTTCTTCCTGCGAGGGGAACCCGTACAATGTCCATTCATTCTCGCGGATGTGGAGGTGCGTGAACAGATCGATGATCTTGCCAACACCGGCGGCCGCGTGCGCCGCTGCCGGCACGTAGACCCGCAGTCCCACGCTGCCGACGTTGACGATGAGATGGTCCTTGCCGACGAATTCGATTGAGCCGCGAAGGTGTGCGATCATTTTTCACTCCAGCGTCGTCAGCCGCGCCGAATGCAGGTGGCACAGCGCAATCGCCAGCGCATCGGCCGCGTCATCGGGTTTGGGAATCTTGCTCAAGCCCAGCAGCAGCGTCACCATTTGTTGGACTTGCCGCTTGTCGGCGCGGCCGTGGCCGGTAACGGCCTGCTTCACTTGCAGCGGCGTGTATTCGTAAATTGGAACATTGGCCTGCGCCAGTGTCAGCAGGACGACGCCGCGCGCGTGACCCACGGCCAGCGCCGTGCGCACGTTCTTGTTGAAGAACAACTGCTCCACGGCCGCTTGATCGGGCCGATACTGTTCGATCACGGCCGCCAGATCGCGCTGGATCAGCTTCAGCCGATCGGGCAGGGGGAGATCGCTCGGCGTCGTGATCGCGCCATACGCCAGCGCCGCGGCCTGTCCATTTTCCTCCTGGACCAGCCCGTAGCCGGTAATGGCCGTGCCGGGATCGATGCCTAACACAATCATGGGCAAATCAAAAGGGGCGAGATTGACTCGCCCCTGAAGGTGTGTGCCAGACTTTACGCCGCCTGCGCTTCGAGCTGCTTCATCAATTCGTCGCTCAAATCGAGCGCGCTGTAAACGCTCTGCACGTCATCCAGCTCTTCCAACGCATCGACCACATTCATCACCGAGAGGGCATCTTTGGCCTCGAGCGTGACCGGATTCTTGGGCTTCAGAATCAATTCCACGCTTTCCGGCTTGACGCCTGCCGCCTGCAGATTCTTGCTCACAGTGTGCAGATCGCCCGGCTGCGTGTAAAACTCGATCGTGTCGGCGTCCGCTTCGTAATTCTCAGCGCCTGCTTCGATCGCCATTTCAAAAATCTTGTCGTCGTCGCGACCTTCGCGTGGGGCCGCGATGTAGCCCAACGTGTCGAACTGCCATGCCACCGAGCCATTCTCGCCCAGGTTGCCGCCCGCGCGCGTGAATGTGCGGCGCAGATCGGAAATGGTTCGGTTGCGATTGTCGGTGACGACCTTCACGACGAAAGGCACCCCGTGCGGGCCGTAACCTTCAAAGGTGCCCTCTTCAAAAGCCGCGGCATCTTTATCCAGACCGGCGCCCCGGCGGATGGCCCGCTCGATGTTGTCCTTGGGCATGCCCTGCGCGCGCGCTTTATCAACGACCAGCCGCAACTTGTAGTTGCTATCGGGATCGGCGCCTTCACGCGCGGTGATAGCGATTTCGCGTCCCAGACGGGTAAAGGCGGCGCCTCTTTTGGCGTCATTGGCGCCCTTCTTGCGTTTGATGGTTGCCCAGTGACTGTGACCTGACATCCTTCACTCCTTTTGACAATATGACCCCGGGCGGGCGCGGGGTCATCGTGACCGATCTGATTTCCGCCCGATTATACCACTGCCGTTTTGCGAGCGTCAAGCAAAGCGCGGATTTAACGCCGCCGCCTGGGTTTGACTTGCCGATCGGCGGCGTCCAGAATCTGTTCGATGACCTGAGCCGTGACGTTGTGCCCGCCCTGCAGATTATCCTTCACCGCCCCAATCGTGAAAGCCGGCCCCCAGGGAATGGCCCACCAGCCGGCGATGAGCGTGAGCACGTTGTAAGGCAGGCATTTCCAGAAGACGCTTTCACCGGGCCGGATGAAGAAGACCACGCTGGTCTTTCGCCGGGTCAGCAATAAAAAGGATAGCACGTATTCGAACACGACAAAGCGCGCGCCCTGGCGAACTTCGGCGCGCATCTCGCCCACGGTCATGCGGCCAACACCGCGAATCGCTGCAAATGTGCTGCTCATGGTCTGCGGCGCAACTTTCATTCAGAAGCATGGCTCACAGCAGGGACTGTCGTCACTGTGAGCCATGCTCAGGCGTCTCTTAGTGTTCGTTCTTCCGGCCCATCAGCAGCGGCAGCCCGAGCGCCGCGGCGGCCACGCCGGCGACGAGCGCCGCGCCAATGGCGGCCTGTTTCACCGTCTTCGGCTCCATGCCGGGCATCACGACCTGGCCATCGCCATATTGGCGGAACAGCTGGCCCCACTTGGTTTGCAGCGCCGCTTCCACGCGCGGCCGCCCCACGAATGGATACCAGTACACGTTATGATAAAAATTGCTGGCGAAGTAACTCCACGGCACGAGCGGCGAGCGCAGCAGCACGCCCTCCAGCGGTTTCAACGGGCCGTGATAGATCATCTTCTGGCCCTTGCTGGCAAAGGTGTCGGTCTGGACGAAGTTCCACGGAATCTCTTGCTCGATGTCGTAGCCGACGATCTTGATTTCACGCGGATTGGCGACGCCAAAACCGCGCTCATGCGCCAGACGCAGGAACGGAATCTGCAGCGGGTCGAAGCCTTGCAGCTTGGCAGAGATGGCATCAATCGCGACTTGATCGCTGGACGCCAGGAGAATATCCTTCTCATGCCAGTGCATGGCGCGCGGGCCCGGGCCATCGCCCGCAAAGGTGCCATCCATCACGGCAAAGATGCCGCTGTGAATGTCCTGCTGAATCTGCAGCAGATCCACCAGCGTCTCGTGGATCACGGCGTGTGTCCAGTGGCGCTTGCGATGGAGCAGCCCGCCGAAGGCGTTCTTCATCGCGCCGGTGATGGTGGCGAACACGTGTGTCTTAACCGTGGGCAGGTGCACAATATTCCTGCCGATGAACGGCTCTGGAATATAAACGCCTTCCGGATAGACCTTGTCCAGAACGAGGAATGGCTGCTTGGGCTTGTACTCCACCCATTTCACTTCCGGCTGGTACAGGTACAGGCACGGAACATTGTACTTGTCGGTGACAAACTTTTGCTTGTTGTTTGCCTCGCCGTCGGCAGTGTCGACGACCACCGTGTCGTTGTGCGCGCCGATCAGCTGGTAGCCGTCGCCCTGCATCGTCTTGATCACGCCTTCCAACTGCCACGGCGCGGTCGAGCAGGCCGGATACCACGTTTGCCACGAGATGTTGATCTTCAGCAGGGTATCTAGGTCTTTGGGCAGCGCCTGCTGGTAGTTGGCCAGGCGCAGCAATTGGTCGTAGTCCTGCAGAACAGTATCAGGCGCTGTCTTGACGACCGCGACAGTGCCCTTACCGGGAAAATCAGCCATTCAGAATGCCTCCACTTTGAATTCGGTGCAGCCATTGTACCTGACGGGGAAAAGGGAAGCAACCCCTTAGGACACAGTAGTCATCACGAATATTGTTCGTTGAACATTGTTGATGGTATAATCGGTGCAGCGTTGCATTTTCGTTCATCTATCTGCTCCAAGGAGCGGTATTATGGCCAAAGTGGCTGAACCTGAGGTGCTTGCCGCCCGGCGTCGTACTCTGGGAGCGTTGGTGCAAGGCGCCCGCGCCAAGCTGGGTAAATCCAAGCAGGACTGCGCCCAGGCAATGGGCGTCACCGTAGCGACGTACACCGCTTACGAAGAAGGCCGGCGTGATGCGACCCTGCCTGAATTGGAGTTGTTGGCCTACTACTTGAAAGTCCCCGTGCGCCTGTTCTTTGAGCGCCCTGAGCGCTTGCTGGCCGACGATCCAGAAATTCCGGTTGAGAAAGTCCTTGCCTTGCGACAGCGCATCGTCGGCGCATTGCTGCGCCAGGCCCGGCAGGACAGAGGAAGATCGGTCAAGGACCTGGCGGCTCGTCTGGGAGTGACCACGCGGCGCATCTCGGATTACGAATTGGGCCGCAAGCCGACGCCTCTCGCGCAACTGCAGGAAGCCGCGGACATGCTCGGCGTGCCGATGAGCTACTTCATCGACGAGGGCGTGGGCCCGATCGGCGAGCAGGAACTGCTGCGCAGCCAGTTCGATAGATTCAGCGAATTGCCAGAGGATGTGCGCAAGTTTGTGGTGAACCCGACCAATATCAGTCTATCTGCGGGTCGCCCAGCGCCTGTCCGACATGACTACCGAGCAATTGCGGAATCTGGCAGCGTCCATCCTCGACATCACGTACTAACAAGGTGCACACCGTGAGCGACGCCAAATCTGTCAAAGAAGAAGGACTGAGGCTGTTTCGCGCCGGCCGCCACGCGGAAGCCGCGGCCAAGTTTGCAGAAGCGCAGCAGTTATTTGCCGGCGAAGGCAACCAGCAGGAATTCGCGGAGTGCGTCAACAATCGCGGCGTGTGCTGGCGGCAAGCCGGCAAGTTCGAGGAAGCGGCGGCCGCTTTTGAAGAAGCCCGGCCGTTGTTCCAGAGCCTCGGCGACGCGGCCGGGGAGGGACAGGTGGTGGGCAACCAGGCGGCGCTGGTGGAGGCGCAGGGCGACCAGCAGCGGGCCGCCGAGCTCTACCTGGAAGCGATTGATCTATTCAACAAGGCCGGCGCAAAAGATTACGCCAAAGATACCTATACGGCGCTCAGCAAATTGAAGTTGAAGCAGCGTGACGTGGTGGGCGCAATGACCGCCTTTGATACCGGGCTGGAGCAGCTCGATAAACCCAATCTGATTGAGCGCATGGCGCGGAAGATTATCGGCGGGGGCGCGCCGCCGAGCGCGCCTGCTGATGACACAGAGGATGCCGCTCCCGAGCGCTGACGCTCTAAGGGCGGAGTAGAATTGAAACCCGATCGGGTGGTGCCACCCGATCGGGTTTTGTATTGTCTCACTTCTTCGGCGCTTTAGCTGGCACTGGATCGCCCGAACTTCCGCCGTTGTTTCCTCAATATCACCGAGGCTATTGGCGGGTGTTTTTGCTCTGGCCGGGCGGCTCTTTATTCTTGTCCTGGCCGGGCGGCTCTTTATTCTTGTCCTGGCCGGGCGGCGGCTCTTTGGTCTTGTCCTGGCCGGGCGGTGTGATTTTCACGCTGGCCGGAGCGGGTGTTGATCGCGTTGTAACCGCAGGACTATTGGGCACGGCGGAGGCGTCGGGCAGTACCGTGGCATCCGGTGTTCCGCTGGCCAGTGGCAAGGTCACAGCCATCGTCTCCGAGATGGTCGGTGTGCTGGTTGGCGTGCGGGTCGGCGTGGCGGTGGCGGTTGAGGCCGAAGTCGTCGCCGGCGTGAATGTTGGCGTCGTGGTTGAGGCCGATTCAACTGAATTCGTGTTAGTCTTGCAGGGCGATGCCGATCAATACCCCCAGAAACAGCACGATCGGCACGCCAATCAGTACCAGAGCGCGCCGCCGCCGATCGGGACGGGGAGAGGCAGGCTGCGAGTGCCGTCAGATCAGTGGTGCGTGTCGCATCGACCAGGTAAGGCCGGCGGGCTATATTGAGCGCGGCATGCATATCGGCTGCCGTGGCAAAACGCCTGGCCCGTTCGATCTCCATCGCGCGCAGGATCGCCTGTTCCACTTCCGGGGAAATATCAGCCTTGGCCTGGCGCGGCAGGCGAAACGCCGCTGGCTCAGAGGTGCGGCGCGTGACCGAGATCGGCGCCTGCCCGGTAAGCAGGTGGTAGAGCGTGGCCCCCAGAGCATAAATGTCCGAGCGTTGATCGGTGTGCACGCTGAGGTCATACTGCTCAGGCGGCGCGTACTCCGGCGTCCCGATGCCATGGAACATCGTCATGGTGCGCGGATCGTCGGGACTATAGGGTTTGACCAGGCCGAAGTCAACCAGGAAGATGCGGCCATCCGTCGTGCGGCGGATGTTGGCCGGTTTGATGTCGCGGTGAATGACGTTGTTGGCGTGGATGTATTCCAGCGCCGACAGCAGCTGATCGCTCCACTCCAGCACCAGGTCTTCCGAAAAGCCCTGCCGGTTGGACAGCAGCATATCCAGCAGCGACTGGCCTTCGATGTAATCCATCACCAGGTAATGCCGATCGTTGTCGATGAAGTAGTCAGTGACGCGCGGCAGGCTGGGATGGTGCAGGGCGGCCAGGATTTGCGCTTCGCGCAGAAACTGCTTGCGCAGCTGCTCCGCGGCGCGTTCGGCCGTGGCCGGAGTCGGCTGCAGCTGTTTGATGGCGACGTGGCAGTTCAGCACGGGGTCATGCGCGTAATACACCGCCCCCATGCCGCCTTGGCCCAGCAGCCGGATGATGCGAAAGCGATCGTGCAGAACGTGGCCGGTTGGCAGATCCATGCTTTCAGTATATCACGATTCCGACGTTTTTCGCCTGAATTTTCGGGCCGGACAGGGCTCAGCCGGACTGGCGCAGCTTTCGTTCGGCGTAATCCGAATATCCGCCGGCGTAGTCTGTGACGCGCCCGTTATCCAGTTCCAGGACGCGGTTTGCCATGCGATCGAGAAAATAGCGATCATGCGAGACGCACAACACCGTGCCTTCAAAGTTCTGCAGCGCGTCCTCCAGCACTTCGGCCGAAGCGATGTCGAGATTGTTCGTCGGCTCGTCCAGCAGCAGGAAATTCGCGCCGCTCAGCATGAGCAGCGCCAGCTGCAGCCGGCTGCGCTCCCCGCCCGATAGATCACCGATCGGTTGGCGGCATTGCTCGTATGTGAACAGGAATTTGAGCAGAAACGCCACGGCTGCGCCTTCGCTGCATTCCTTGGCATGGCGGATCAGGTCGATCAGCGTTTGATCGGGGTCGAGCGTTTCGTGCTGTTGGGCGTAATACCCGATTGAGATGCTGGGCCCCACGACGATCTCGCCGCGATCAATCGGCACCTCGCCGAGAACCATCTTGAGCAGCACGGACTTGCCCGCGCCGTTTGGCCCAACCAATCCTACTCGCTCGCCGTGACGGATGAGCAGGTTGAGCCGGTCAAAGAGATAACCCTGCGCAGGTTCAAAGGTCTTCGCCAGGTCGGTCACCTCCAGCACTTTATTGCTGCCGCGCCAGCCGTTGATTTGCAGGTCCATGCGCCGGGGGTCCAATACCGGCCGATCGATCTTGTCGATCTTCTCGATCCGCCCCAGAATGGCCTTCCCGCGCTTGATGAATTTCTCGTTGTCGTACTGGCGGCCCCACATCAACAGCTGCTTGGCAGCCGCCTGCAAGCGGCCAATCTCGCGCTGCTGAACGTCATACAGTTGCTGCTGCCGCGCCAGGCGCATGTCCTTTTCAAAGGCATATTCTGAATAAGTGCCGGGCCAGGTTGTGATGCGGCCCGTTTCCAGCTCGGCGATCTCGTCCACCACATGATCGAGCAGGTAGCGGTCGTGCGAGACGATCACCACCGCGCCGTGATAATCGTTGATCGTGCGTTCCAGGAAGGCTTTGCCGTTCAGGTCGAGATGATTATCCGGTTCGTCCAGTAGCAGCAGGCGGGGCTGGGTAATCAGCAGTTTGGCCAGCCCCACGAGTTTCTTCTGCCCGCCGCTGAGATTGGCGACCTTGTTATTGAAATCTGCTTCGTCCAGGCCCAGCCCGCGCAGGGTCTCGCGCACCCGTTTCTCGTAGTTCAGGCCGCCGAGCTCTTCGTAGCGTTCCAGGAGCCGCTGCTGCGTTTCCAGTGTTCGCTCCAGCGCTTTGGCGTTGCCATAGATGGCCGGATCGCTCAGCTTGTGCTCGATCGTCAGCAGGTCTTTCTCCAGGGCGTGCAATTCCGTCGAGGCGGATAGCGCTTCTTCCAGTGCGGTCCTGCCGGGATCGAGCGCCGGATCCTGCTGCAAGTGGCCGACGGTGAGGCCCTTCGCGCGGGTGATCGATCCGCCGTCGGGCTGGAGTTCGCCCGCGATGAGTTTCAGCAGCGACGATTTGCCTGCGCCATTCGCGCCGATGAGGCCCACGCAGCGGTCGTCGTGGATTTCCCAGTCGACCCTGGTCAGGATATGGCGCGCGAACAAATCGAGTTTGAGGTTGGTCAGGTTGACGGCCAGCATGTTTACAGCTCCGTATCAGCGTCTATCCAGTGTCAGTCCGAACGCAGTGAGGAATCTCGCGGCAAACGGCAGAACTACTGCCAGTACGAGAGCGCCTCGTCGCTTCGCTCCTCGGCATGAACCTGCCAGAGAAAACAAAAACCGCAGGCGCGAAGCGCGCCTGCGGTTGGAAATGTCGCGCAAGTTGTTAGCTTGCATACCAGTCACGAGGCGCAATACGACAAGGAAACGCCTCGATTGGACCACGAGCCGCCGTGCAGACCAGAGTGGTGTTGGGAGTCAGGTAGAACATAGCCGTGATTATAGCGGGAAATGGCAAAGACGCAAATTCAAAACGGCGAGATGTGCAGTGGCCACGGCGTCAGCCGCGCGCCACCACGCCTAAGGGGGTACAGTTTACCTGCCTCGGCCGGACTCTGCCATCAGTTTCTCAGGACGCTGTGGCTGGGCGCGCCAGAACTGAGAAAGACCTATCTTTGAATAAGTGGAAGATAAACTTGATTGTTAAAGGCGATATTGCCTGGCACACTAATAACCACACCGCTACCCTCCTGTGCTCTAAGTGGCGCTGCAAGATCAAGAACAAAGACGGTTGTCGCGCCATAATCAGCTGCCAGAGTCACGTGGTACCAACCAGGATCACCCTGGCTGGTACCTAATAGAATGCTTATTGCGCCTGATTCAGTTATTGGCAACGTGGTCGTGATTTCATGCCCATTGATCGTCAGGCGTGCCGCAACCGTCGGCGTAAAATTGGCGCCGGACACAGCAAAATAACTGCCTGGTTTGCCAGTCAAATGGTTGATGTTCAGTGAAGGGTTAGGGAACTCGTACGCTCCAATATCACATTGCTTGCGCTGCGGCCTGCTCACCCCACGCTGATCAATTGCCGCACAGGCATTTCCGCTGCTGCCTGGTCCGGCCGGATTACCTGTATCAATCGCGGGACTATCAAGCAGCAAAGCGTGCGTCGGGGTTGGCCCACCGTTATTTTGAAGTGGGCCAAGACGGGGATCGGCGCCACCTGTGAATCCACAGGTCTGATCTTCGACCAAATTAAACCCCAGATTGTTGAATATGCCGCTTCCTCCACAATCGCCGCCAATACTATTAGCGATGATGCTGTTGGCGACGATCAGCGTATTGCCAGTGTTATTGTAGATACCACCGCCACTACCGGAAGCCGCAACATTATCATTGATTGTGCTGTTATTGATTTTGACGACGGCGAAGCCATTGAAGATGCCGCCGCCATGCGAAGAAGTAGCTGAATTGCCGCTTAAGGTGCTATTGATAATTGAGACTACGCTGCGCGTGCTGACGCCTGTCGTATTAATGCCCCCGCCAAATCCTGCGGTATTATTGTCCAGCAAACTCGAGACAACATTTAGCGTCCCGCCTGCATAAGAGTTATTACCAATTCCCCCGCCAAACAATGCGCTATTGTTGGACAAGACACTGCTGATAACATCCGTCTTTCCATCAAAATTAAAGATGGCCCCGCCAGTAGAGCTGGCAGTCGAATTGCCGTTTAACGCACTCAAGGTGATAGTGAGCTGGCCTTTGCTATTCATAATGGCCCCACCGCCACTATCGGCCCTGTTGTGGGTGAAACTGCTGTGCGTAATGAATATAGTCCCCTTTTCACTGCGGATTCCACCGCCGTTACTGTACTCTCCGTTGGTAGCCACATTGTTATCGAAGGTACTATTCGCAATATAAAGGGAGCCCATGTCATTGTAAATTCCGCCGCCAAAGGCGGCCGTGTTGCTGATAAATGCAACGTTAAGCATATTCACCGTGCTACCCTGGTTATATACTCCACCACCGACGTGCGATGTGTTGCCGTTCTGGATGGTTAGGTTCGTGAATGTCACGACTAGCCCATTCTGGATTGTGAATACACTGCCGGCGCGGTTACCGTCTATGGTAGTGATAACTGGACCCTGTCCATTTATCGTTACTGTGCGGGTCACATTGGCGTTTGCCAAATAGATTCCGGCGGCAACGTTGATTAACTCGCAATGGCCGTTGCTAATAGCGCTCTGGATAGTGCTATACATGACTGGTACCTCACATGTTGATGCGGCATGCGAGGAACGCGGGAGAATGCCTCCAGCGAGAAAAACCAACGACAAAGTCGAAACCATAAAACAGGTTAAAGCGGTTAGGAAGTGAGTTTTCATTGAGTCTGTCTCTGTGGCAGAAGGGTGTGCGCCCAACTCGCGCGTCAAGTGGCTAATTGATCACCCAACTCGAACCAACGGCGTGTGCTTCAGCGCTGTAATGCTACCCGCGCCAGCCGCAAACATGGCAATGCGCAGGACGCGAATGGTTTCTTCGAGCGTTTCGGCTACTTGCTCTGTCGAGACTGACGCCGCTTTGAGGAACGGCCCGGCCATGCCGCCCAGCTCTGCGCCCAGCGCGATGGCCTTGGCGATGTCGATGCCCGAACGGATGCCGCCGGAAGCGATGACGGGGAGGTGCGGCGCAGCACGCCTGACCATCTGGATCGATTCGACGGTGGGGATGCCCCAGTCACGGAAGGCGGCGGCGACGCGTTTGTGAAGATCGTCGGGTGCGCGGAACATCTCGACCTGGCTCCACGAGGTGCCGCCTGACCCTGCCACATCGATCGCGGCGACGCCAGCCTCGGCCAGCAACCTGGCGGCTTGCTCGCTGATGCCCCAGCCCACTTCCTTGGCGATGACCGGCACTTTGAGTTTCTTGACCACCGCCTCGATCTTCCTGGCCAGCCCGGCGAAGTTCACATCGCCTTCGGGCTGCACGGCTTCCTGCAGCGGATTCAAGTGCAGAATCAGCGCATCGGCTTCGATCATTTCGACGGCCTCGTAGCAATGTTCGACGTCGAACCCGTAGTTGAACTGCACCGCGCCGAGGTTGGCGAAGAGCAAAATGTCGGGCGCCACGTGCCGCACCTTGAATGTCTCGGCCGTTTCCGGCCGCACGATGCCCGCTCGCTGCGAGCCAAGGCCCATCGCCACGCCATACTGCTGTGCCGCCGCCGCGAGGTTGAGATTGATCTGCTGCGCCTGCTCGGTGCCGCCGGTCATCGACGAAATAAGTACGGGCGCCTTGAGGGGCTTGTTGAACAATCGGGTGGTGAGATCGACCGCGTGCAGATCGAGTTCCGGCAGCGCCTGATGGATGAAGCGATAGTTCTCAAACCCGACTGTCAGCCGATCGAACCCCACGTCTTCGTCGAGGTTAATGCGAATGTGATCGGCTTTGCGGGTTTCGATCCCGCCCGAAACTGGGGACTGTCTTGTCCCACCCGAAGATGGGGACTGTCTCGTCCCACCCGAAGATGGGGACTGTCTCGTCCCACCAGAAGATGGGGACCGTCTCGTCCCACCCGAAGATGGGGACTGTCTCGTAGTCATGGAACTCCTCGTGGTCGGATAACTTGCCCTACGGCGCAACTGTCGCGGCGAATGCGGGTTATATTTCAGCGGACATGGTAGCACGTCCATAACGGATGTCAAGCCTGCTTGACAATTTCATTTCAGCCGATACAATTGGCCTAATCATTTAGGCCACCAAGGAGAGAACAGGAATGACTGAGCAAGAAGTCTTCGAGAAAGTCAAAGGCATCATTGTCGAGTCTGTTGGGCGTGGACGCCGCCAAGGTTACGCCGGAAGCCCGCTTCCGCGAGGACCTGGAAGCCGATTCACTGGACCTGGTCGAATTGATCATGGCCTTTGAAGAGGAATTCACCGAAGAAATCCCCGACGAAGACGCGCAGAAGATCACCACCGTGGGCGGGGCCGTGTCCTACATCCTGGAGCGGGCCAAGGCCAAGGGTGCCGCGTAAGTTCGGCGTATTTTCTGCATCGTTGTTGGCAATTTCAACCGGACTCACGGCCATCGATGGGATTATCGATGGCCGTGCGTTGTTTTGTCGGTGACCAGAGTGGACAGCAAACACATCTCCGATTCGCAGGTGACGCTGGCGCAGTTCATGCAGCCCGAGCACGCCAATGCGCTGGGCAACGTGCACGGCGGCTGGATCATGAAATTGATCGACGAAGCCGGCGGCCTGTGTGCCACACGCCATGCCCGCCGGCCGGCGGTAACGGTGGCCGTGGACTCCCTGCGCTTCTTGTCGCCGGTGCACGTGGGCGATTACGTCACCTTTACGGCGCACCTCAACTGGATAGGCCGCACCTCGATGGAGGCTGAAGTCAACGTCGAAGCCGAGAATCTCTATACTGGTCAGAAGACGCATACCAACAGCGCCTATCTGGTGTATGTCGCGCTCGATCAGGACGGGCATCCGGTGGAAGTGCCGGGCCTGATTCTGGAGACCGAAGAGGAGCGGCGGCGCTGGCTGCAGGGGGCGCAGCGTCAGGCCGATCGGTTGTCTCGCGCAAACCGGGAGGCGGCATGAACGCGCCGATCAAGTATCATGCGGCCGGCGGCGTCGTCATCCGCGAGAACGGCCGCATGCTGCTGCTGCTGGAAGTGGCCGGCCGCAAAGAACTGCGCCTGCCCAAGGGGCACATCGAGGACGGCGAAACAGTGGAGCAGGCCGCCATCCGCGAGGTGCAGGAAGAAACCGGCTATGCCGATGTCGAGATCGTCGACGAACTCGGCTCCATTACCCACACCTTCTATAACTTTCGCAAAGACGCTAATATTACGCGCACCGAGTCGTACTTCTTGATGCGCCTCACCAGCGAGCAACCTTACAACGGCCCGCAGTACGAGCACGAGCGCTTTAAGCGGCGCTGGGTGCGCACGGACGATGCCGATCGCCTGCTCACTTACGAAAGCGAGCGCGAATTTGCCCGGCGGGCGCGGCAAGCCATTCTAAGCGGCAAACGCTGATGTCCGATTGCTACTGGGTCGTCATGCCCGAGTGCCGCGCAGCGTGTTGGGCAACCAGGTTCAGCGTTGACAGCGTCTCTGGTTTCCCGCTCGCCAAGCGCGCCACCGCCGCAATGTGGCGGGTAAGGCGTGCGACCTGCGGGAATGACGGCGCGGCGAAGGCTGAGTAGATACAATGTCCGATCGTGCCGGACTGCTCGAAGTGGCGCAGGTTTTTCTCAAGCTGGGCACGCTCGCTTTCGGCGGCCCGGCGGCGCACATCGGCATGATGCGCGATGAAGTCGTGCGCCGCCGCCAGTGGTTGAGCGATCAAGAGTTCCTCGATCTGTTAGGCGCGGCCCACCTCATCCCCGGACCCAACTCCACTGAAATGACCATCTTTCTCGGCGCGCATCGCGCCGGCTGGCGCGGCCTGATCATCGGCGGCGCCTGCTTTATTTTGCCTGCCATGTTGATCGTCATGTCCTTCGGCTGGCTGTACGTCAATTATGGGTCGCTGCCGCAGATGGAGTGGCTGCTGTATGGCGTGAAGCCGGTGATGGTCGCCATCATCGCGCAGGCCGTGTGGGAGTTGGGCAAGCGTGCCATCAAAGGGCCGCTCGACGTTGACCATCGGCGCGATGGCGTTGCTGTTGTACGCATTGGGCATCGGCCGAGATTCCCTTGTTGATCGCCGGTGGCGCGCTGGTGATGTTGATCCAGAATCGATCCCGCTTGCGCTGGCGCGGCAGTGCCCCGGCGGCGATCCTGTTCGGCGGCTCTCTCGGCCCGATCGTTTCAGCAGCGGCGACACCGTTCAGTTACGCGCAGTTGTTCTGGAGTTTCTTCAAGATCGGCGCGGTGTTGTACGGCAGCGGCTACGTGCTCATTGCCTTCATGCAGACCGAGTTTGTGGAGAACCTGGGTTGGTTGACCAACCAGCAGTTGCTCGACGCCATCGTCGTGGGGCAGATCACGCCTGGCCCGGTGTTCGCCTCGGCGACGTTTGTGGGTTTCATTCTGGGCGGCGTGCCGGGAGCCCTTATCGCCACGATCGGCATCTTCCTCCCGGCGTTCATCCTCGTCGCCATCGTGCGGCCATTCGTGCCGCGCCTGCGCCAATCGCCGTGGTTCGGCGCGCTGCTCGACGGCGTGAACGTCGTCTCGCTGGCGCTCATCGTCGGGGTGACGGTCGGCCTGGGGCGCGTCTCGCTGATCGATCCGCTGACAAGCGCCATTGCCGTTTTATCGCTGCTGATTTTGCTGCGCTTCAAGATCAACTCCACCTGGCTCGTCCTCGGCGGCGCGTTGCTGGGTCTCTTCGCCTTCTCCCTGCGCTGATCTTTCCCCGATTTCATCCGTTGTATAATGCACTCGTCGATCGTCGCTTGTTACTCGTTACTTATTACTCGTCACGCTTTATGCCCAAACAGAGTTCCCAACTCCTCGACATTCTCAACAAAGCTCGATCCTGCCAGGCGCATCCTGGGCGCGCCGGCGCCCGATCGCGGTCTGGCTGAAGCGCCGCGTTTTCCGCTGCTGGCTGTGGTCGGCCAGACGGAGATGAAACTCGCGTTGGTGCTAAACCTGATCAATCCGTTAATTGGCGGCGTGCTGCTCAGCGGACCGCGCGGAACGGGCAAGACCACGGCCGTGCGCGGCCTGATCGACCTGCTGCCTGGCGTGCAGCGCAGCACCTGCCCCAACGGTTTGGGCTGCGAGTCGGAAGCCGTCTTTGCGCAGGGCCTGGACGCGATCTGCTCTGACTGCGCGGAGAAACTGGGTCGGGGCGAGCCGATCGTGGCGCCGGATCGCATGCGCCTGCTCGAACTGCCTTTGAACGCCCAGTTGACCGACGTGATCGGCGGGCTGAATGAGCGTGTCGCGCTGGAGCAGAACCGCGTGCGGCTGGAGCGCGGCATCTTGTCGCAAGCCGATCAGAATGTGCTGTACATCGACGAGGTGAATCTGCTCGACGAGCAGATCATCGACGCGATACTGGATGCGGCAGCGCAGGGTCAGTATACCGTGCGGCGCGGCCCGCTGGCTGCCGTGTATCGATCGCGCCTGGTGCTGATCGGCACGATGAATCCCGAAGAAGGCCTGCTGCGCCCACAGATCCAGGATCGCTTCGGGCTGCGCGTGGTGGTGCGCGGCCTGCCCCAGGCGGCCGATCGGCTGGCGATCTATCATCGGGCGCAGGCGTACCGCTCGAACCCGTACGCGCTGACGACCGCCTGGCTCGGCGAGACGCGCGCGGCGGCGCAGGAGATCAGTGCGGCGCGCGAACGATTGCCGAAAGTGGCATTGCCGCCGAAAGTCGAGCGTCTGGGTCTGCGTTGGATCCGCGAGCTCAAGATCGATTCGCATCGCACCGAGCTGGCGCTGTTTGAAGCAGCGCGGGCGTATGCCGCCGCCGACGCGCGCGCCAGTGTCGCCGAAAAAGATTTGCGCGTCGTGGCTCCGCTGGCGCTGCGCCAGCGCCAGAGCGATTTCATGCGCGAATACTTTGCGCAGCATGACGCCGAAGAACGGCGCATCCGCCGGGTGATGCAGGCGCGAGGACAGTGAGAGAATGCCGAATGTGGAATGTGGAACGCGGAATGCATGCCAGCCGGGAGTCGAGGCTTCAGCCGGATTGATCGGTTCAGGCAATTCGAAACCGGCTACGCCCAGCGGCCCACCGCCGCATTGCGGCGGATACAGGCAAGCCTCGATTCCTGTGTTTGATAGGATCAGGTGCGCGCCGTGAAGCTGCGTTATGTACTGTGGTTGGCCTTGATTCTTATCGGCGCGGGATATTTCGGGCCGTGGGTGTGGCACAAGGCTGCGGGGCTGATTCTCTCGGCAGACGATCTGGGTGAGTGGATCAAATTCTTGCCGGCCTGGAAGTCCGGGCAGCTGCCTGTCACGCGCGAACTGTTCTATCTGCCTATCTGGCTCACGTCGATCGGGTTGGGATTGATGGCCGGGCGTATCAAGTCATGGCCGTGGAAGTTGATCGTGCTGGCGCTGAGCATGCTGCTCGTGTTTACGCCGCTGCCCAAGTATCCCGAATTGCTCGGCGCGTTTCGCGAGCCGGAATTCATGCCGACCTTCTGGGCGACGATGGCGGCGCTGCTGTTGAGCGTGATTTTCACTTTCTGGGGGGCGCAACTTCCCGATCGGGTGGAGGCGATCCTGTGGATCATGATCGGCGTTAGCGCCGCGTTGTTTGCGCCGTGGATGTTTGGCCGGGCGATGCCGGACATCGATCGGTTGTACCACTACACGATTGGCTGGGGCATCGCAGCGGAAGTGATCGGCGGGGTGTTGCTGGCGCTTGTCGGCGGGGTGCTGCTGCTCGCAAAAGAACCTCCGAGGCGCTAGCGCGAGACCTCGGAGGTTTTCATATCTTGCTACTGCTTCTCTTCGGTGATCATCACCGATGTCTTGCCGCTGCTCGTATCTTCGGTGATCACAACCTGTACCGTGCGTCCGTCCTTGGTAAAAGACTTCATCGACATGCCCTCAGTGCTCATGCCGGAGCCTTCCGTTTCCGTCCAGCCCCTGGCCTTCATTTCCTTCTCGTAGAAAGCTACCACCTCGGCGAACTTGCTGGGCGTGGAATAGGTGCTCATGCCGCCCATGGCCGCTTGATCTTGCGCGTCGGACATCATAGGAATGTCTTCCGCCGCGCCGCCGCAGTTCTCGGGGGGTTGAATCATGATCGGCTGGTTGACTTCCGTGACTTCGTAATCCCACTTGATGGTGCCTTCGCTGTTGCTGCTGCCAAAGAACTTGTCGCTGCCAGTCGCCTGGAAAGTGTACTTGACGACATAGTTGCCGGGGTCAGCGACCCACACATCGCCAGTTGCCGTTGAAATAGCCCAATGTCTCCAGGCCGGTGGCGTCAATCTTGTAGTGAACGGTGGGCACGCCATTGATCGTCTCGTTGCCCACACGCTGCGCGCCCCGCACGCCGCCGATAATGCTGCTGGGATCCATCATGGTATTAGCCTGCGGACCGCTGTCGGCGGTGATCTGCGTGCAGATGTCGCCCATCTTGCTGTACTGCTTGCCGCCCACTTCGATCGATTCAATCCCTGAGGTTTGCCCGGGCTCCGGAGTGCCGGCATCGCCGCCGAACATGGCGCCGAGACCGGTGATGACGGTGCGCTTGGCCGGCGGGTCTTTGACGAATTCTTCCGTGAAGGACAGCGTGCCGGTCTTGGGTTGGCCGTTTTCCTTGCCTTCAAAGGTCATGGCGAATGACGCCTTGTAGGAATTCAATTCGCCCAGTCCGGCGCTGACATTGGCAAGGTCAAGCACTTCAGGCGTGGCGGTCGGGCTATCGACGGCAGCCGGCTTTTGGGCGGGGGGCTGCGTAGGCTGCTCGGCGGGCTTGTTCTCCACCGGTTTAGGAGTGGCTTCCGGCGCGGTCGTCGGAGTGCCACCACCACCGCACGCCGCCAACATTAACGCAACGCTCATGATCACGACGACGATGGGAATCAGTTTTTTCATCTTATGCTCCTTATTCGCGGAAGTGAATTTGTGCCACACCGGCTAGGCGCAAATCGTAGCACGGTTTGATCGCTTGTCAACTGGGATGGGCGTATAGGCGCGGCTTAATCGGAGCCAGGATAGGGGCCGTAGGACTTAACGATGTCTTCTTCCGTGTAGACCTGTTCCATGGCATCCCACCAGGGCAGGCCATCGGTCTTTTGGAAGTGCCACCATTCGACGTCGGGATAATATGTGCGCCAGCGCCAGATGGCGCGCACTCGTTCCCAGCCATAGTCTTTGGCCAACGTGGTGAAATCGACATAGTAGCCAGACGGAATCTTGTCCATCGGTTGGCCACCTTCGGCCGTGCCTACTTGCAGGGACCACGGTGCTTCGCGCAGCGGCTCGCCCATGGTGCCATCTTGATTCTTGGCCTTGATGAAGACCCGCCAGTAGGTCACGCCGCCGATATCCTCACGCACGACCACGATCGGATCGCCGGGATCTTGAAACGGCTCCTGATTGATGTCCACGGCACGGCCGGCCACGTGGTACGAGCGGCGGCTTTGCCCGTCGCGCGGGGTATGATTCATCGGCCGCCAGGTATTGCCAACGAGATTCAGATAGTCGAGGCCGGTTTCCAGCAGCACGCGCGCCCGCAAAGCCCGGAACGAATCGTCGACGGCATCGCTCAATATCTGGCCGGACGGCTCGATTTTTTCCATCTGAACGAAGACGTAAGGAGGTTGGCCGCGCCCGGTGGGACTGACGACCTCCGTGTACAACGGCGGCGACTTCAAGGGCGCATCGTCCAGACTGCGCTGAATGGCGTTCTGCGGAATGGGCTGCTTGCTCCACGTGGGATGCGCGATGTACTCGCGTCCGCCAAAGGCTTCTTGCGCCACGCCCCAGCCGCCCAGGTTCGCGCCGATCAAGGCGTCGCTCTCGCCGCGATGATACGTGAAGACAATCGCCTTGCCGTCAGACGACCAGGCCGGTTCGCTGCCCTGGCCGAACAGGCCTACCTCGGCTTCTTGCAGGTTCTTGTATTTGAGATCGAAGGTGTTGACGTAGATCAGTTGATCGCCGGGACGGCCCGACGTGTAGGCCAGCTGCGTTCCATCGGGCGACCAGGCCGGGTTATCTTCTTCCCGATCGGGTGTGTTAGTCAAGTTCGCCAGATCGCTTTCACCTTCGCTGGAATCGAGCGGCAGCAAGTAAATGTCTTTGTTGCCGTTGCGATAGGAGGAAAACGCGATCGATTGGCCATCGGGCGACCAGGCCGGATTCATCTCCGGCGCGGGATCGGACGTCAGGCGCCGGACCTGCTGGCCGTCACGATCCATCAGGTACAGATCGAGGTTGCCGCCGCGATATGATTCAAACACGATTTGTTTGCCATCCGGCGACCAGGCCGGCGCGCCATCATAGGTCGTGCTGAAAGTCAAGCGCGACGCGACGCCGCTGGCAATATCCATCCGATAAATATCCCAATTCCCGTCACGATGCGAAGCGAATGCGATCTCTTCAGCCTCGGGGGAAAACGTGGCATCGCGATCATCGGCGGGATGATCGACGAGCCGTATCAATTGCTTGTCGCCGGCGTTCACCGCGTAGATATCTGAGTTGCCATTGCGCCGCAAGGCAAAGGCCAGGGCTCCCCCGCCGCCAAAGGGCGAAATAGGCGTGGGCGTGGGGGTGACTGGCAGTGGCGTGGCTGTTGGCGCCAGCGTGCGGGTGGGCAGCGCGATGGCCTGCGGCACAATCTTTTCCAAGATCTGCACACTGGGGGTGCTGAAGGCCATGACCCCCAGCACGATCAGGATGAGCAGGTTGAAGAGGAAGAAGACACCCAGCAGCACAACCTGGCGGCGGCTCAGGACGACGAATGGCGGCTTGCCATCGGCGGAATCGGGACGCCGGAAAAAGGACGACATGCTTGTGACTATATCACGCGCGGCAAACGGATGTCAAATGAACATCAGGGGGAACCGGTGTCATCCCCTGCGGCTGAGCCGAAGCTCAACGCCGTCTATTGACTTTTCTCCCGATTGCGCTAAGCTGAACGTGTGGCCAAGGTGCGACTCGATCAACTTCTGGTCCAGCGGAATCTGGTGGAAAGCCGCGAGCGGGCGCAGCGCCTGATCATGGCGGGCGAGGTGCTGGTCAACGATCGGGTGGCCGACAAGCCCGGCATGCCCGTCGCCGCCGATGCCGCCGTCCGCATCAAAGAACCGTTGCCTTACGTGAGCCGGGGCGGCTTGAAGCTGGCGGCCGCTCTTGATCGGTTCCCCATCACGATCGAGCAAGTGGTGTGCGCGGATGTGGGGGCTTCCACTGGCGGGTTTACCGATTGTCTGCTGCAGCGCGGCGCGGCCCGGGTCTATGCCATCGACGTGGGTTACGGCCAACTGAATTGGAAACTGCGCAGCGATCCGCGCGTGGTGGTGATGGATCGAACGAACGCGCGCTACGTGGAGTCGCTGCCGGAATCCATCGGGCTGGCCGTGATAGACGCTTCGTTCATCTCGCTGCGCTTGATTTTGCCGGCTGTGCTAAAATGGCTGCAAGCTGAGGCGCATCTCGTCGCCCTGATCAAGCCTCAATTTGAGGCGGGACGCGATCGAGTCGGAAAAGGCGGCGTGGTGCGGGATCCGCAAGTGCATGCCGATGTGTTGCGATCGATGGTCCAGTCTGCGCAGGAACTGGGGTGCAGGCTCGATCGATCTGATCCGCTCTCCCATCGAAGGTCCGGCGGGCAATGTCGAGTTCCTCGTGTGGCTCAGGCCGGGCGTGCACGCTCCGGTGCAGCCGATCGCCGAGTTGATTCGAACACTTCTGGCTTAGCAGGCAGGTCCAAGGTATGCCCGGTTCACAACTTCCTCTCTCGCATGATTGGCTGAATCACACTCGCCCGCTGCCGCAAACCGGCGACTTGCGGCGCAGCTTTACCCTGCTGCGTCGCCAGGCCGATCGGCTGCAGCGCATCCTGGAAATTAGCCAGATTCTGACCAGCACCTATGATCTGGACGAACTGCTGCAGATAATCCTGGCCGCGGCGACCGAACTGACCAAGACCGAGGCCGCCTCGATTCTGCTGTTGGACGAGAGCGGCACGGAGCTGCGCTTTACCGCCACCACGGGGCGCGACCGGGACAAGCTGATGGCACTGCGCGTGCCGGTGGAGAACAGCCTGGCAGGCACGATTCTGCAGTCGGGCGAGCCAATGGTCTTCGACGATGTGCGGCAGGATCCGCGCCACTTTGACGGCATCGATAAGCAGATCGCGTTCGAGTCGCGCTCGATGCTGGGCGTGCCGCTGCTGATGCGCGAACGGCCGGTGGGTGTGCTGGAAGCCCTGAACAAGGTCGATGCTTCGCCCTTCAGCGAAGAGGACGGCCAGGTGCTGATGACGCTGGCCGCGCAGGCCGCTGTCGCGATCGAGAATGCGCGTCTGATTACGGCGCTGCAGAAAGCCTACGAGCAGCTGAACCGCGTCGATCAGATCAAGAGCGATTTCATTGCCATTGCCTCGCACGAGCTGCGCACGCCGCTGGGTTTGATTCTGGGCTACGCGGCGATGCTGCGGGAAGACTTGAAGAATCCCGACACCATGCAGCAGCTGGACATGGTCATGAGCAGCGCGCTGCGGCTGCGCGATCTGATCGATGACATGGTCAACGTGCAGCACATCGAGGAAGGCCGGGCCAGGCTGGTGCTGGCCGAGTTCGTGCTGCAGGAGGTGGTGCAGCGCGTGGTGGAAGCCGTGAGCGAGTTGTACACGGCGAAAGAGCAGGAACTGCTGGTCAATCTGCCGCCGCAGCCGCTGTCTCTCACGGCGGATCGCGAGAAGATCGCGCTGGTGCTCAACAACCTGCTGACCAACGCCATCAAGTTCACGGAGGCGCGCGGGCGCATCATGGTGTCGGCGGAACGGAAGAACGGCGAGGTGCAGGTGCACGTGGCCGACACGGGCATCGGCATTCCGGCGCGCGAGGTGGGGCACATCTTTGACCGCTTCTATCAAGTGGAACCGCACCTGACCCGCGCGCATGGCGGATTGGGCCTGGGCCTGGCCATCGCCAAAGGCATGATCGAATTGCATGGTGGTAAAATCTGGGTGGAGAGCGTGGAAGGGCTGGGCAGCCGGTTCTCGTTCAGTGTGCCGGTGAGCGGGCCGCAGGAGAAGTAGGTTTACGGATGCGCATAGTGGCTTCGTGTACCACGCGATCAAGCGAGTTGCACATCAATCCATCAGGAGGAAAACATGGCAGACGAAAACTGGAACAAGAAGGGTGGTGTCACTATTGTGGCAGGGATGTGAAGTTGCAGTGCACGATCCATCAGGCGATGTCAGTTGGTACATTGATAAGATCATCAATCAACGGAGGCAGAGCCGATGTCATGCTCGGGCGGAACGGAATTTCTGGACGATGTTGTCGCGTCGAGACAAAATCTTGACGACGAAGATACAGCCGTATGACAACGCTGCCCTCGTGGAATGCCAAACCTTTAAGACATCAATCGACAGATTGATACGCGCAAAGAAGATGCCGATCATAGATCAGGAAGAATGACAGAGACCGTAAGAAGCGTCGTAAGAGGAAGGCAAAAGGGCGGATGAAGCCAACCACTAAGGTGGACGTTGTTTGCCAATTCGTTCCTCAACATGGCCCCCGACATCCTGGAAGTCATCGCCGCAACATTTGCCAATCCGGCGGCTGGCGTGGCGACGGTGATCCGCAAGATTTTGGAGAAAGCCAAGGGGCAGGCTGCAGCCTGAGGATGCACCCGGCGGTTGACTGAGAAACCGAGTTTCCCGCGGGAAGTCGGTTTCTTGCATTTTGCACGGCTCGAAGCGGGCGAAGCGGACTGTGACGCCACCGGCCTCTCGAGATGATGTCGCAGCGTATGGTATACTCATGACAGGGAGCGGGATTATTCTGCTCCCTGTCATTTTTCCAGGGGAAGAGACACATCGATGACGGACCAGCCACCCGTTGATCGCGACGATTTTTCGCCGACACCTTCAGCGCAGCAGCCAGCCACGAGCAGCCATAGCGGCGGCGTCGATCTCGACGCGCAGGGTGATGTCATTGTCGGCGGCGACGTCGTCGGCCGTGACAAGATCACCGAAATCGTGCAGGGCGACAAAGTCGCCGGCGATAAGATCACTGCCAGCGGGCGCGGCATTGCGATTGGCAAGCTCAACATCCCGCTCGTGCCGCTGATCGCGGGTCTGGGGATCGGGTTGGCCGTGCTAATCCTCATTGGTTTTGTTTCCACGCGCACACAGCAGCAGCTTCAGCAGATTCTCCCCACGCCAACGCCAGCCAAGCTGACGGGTGACTTCAACGTGCTGGTCGCAGAATTCGGCCAGGAAGATGCGGACGGCGTCGTCCGGCCTACCGAGCGCAGCCGCCAGCTGAGCCAAACGGTGTTTGATACCTTGAAAGCGCAGCGGGACGCTATCCCGACCGTGGCCCTCAAGGAAGCGGTCGATCTGCGCTATACCGATTCCGCCGCGCTGGGTGTGCAGGTCGTCGACGAGGCGTCGGCCGTGAGGGCGGCGCAAGCCGTGGGCGCTCAAATGGTCATCTACGGCACGCTCGATCGACAGGGCGACTTCATCCCGCGATTCTACATTGCGCCGGTGACGCGCGGTGAAATCAATGTGCTCAACACCGGCCAATTCCAGCTGGGCGAGCAGCCCATCCGCTTCGGGGTTGAGGCGGCTTTCAATTCGAATACCGATCTGCGGGTGCGCTCGAGCGCGCTGATGTACTTGATCATGGGCCTCACCTATGATTTGTTTGGACGCGTCGAGCAATCACTCGAAGTCTACAAGCAGGCCGAAGACCAACTCCAGGTCCTGCCTGAGCAGGGCCAGGGCAAAGAGAATCTTTACTTCTTTCTCGGGCAGGCGGCTTTCTACAAGCAGTTCAAGACGAATGACCGGCAGGCGAGCGAGGAGCTCAACACGGAGGCGGAGGCCGCTTTCAAGAAGGCGTTGAACAGCAATCCCGCTTATTCGCGGGCAATGATCGGCCTGGGCAGTGTGCTGTCCGCCCGCTTGCAGCGCCTCGACACCATCACGACAGCGCTTGAGATGCCGGAATTGGGCGACATGTTTGCGCGGTACGAAGAGGCAGTCGCACAGGCGCAGACCGATCACGACCCGTTCATGGAAAACTGGGCCAACTTCAACCTGGCCGGCGCATACTATTTGCAGGGCGCCGCCTATCGCTTCAGCGGCGATGCCGGCAAGGCGATTCAATCGTTTGAGAAGGCGATTGAATTGAACGCGCCGGCCGAGGCCTACCTGGACGCGAACCAACGCGTGCGGGAACTCGCGCAAGTCGATCTGCTGCAGGGCGCGATTCGCAAACAATATGCCGAAACCCTGGCTGCGCAGAACGATCGGACGGGGGCTGCCTCTCAATATCAGGAGTCCAGGAAGTATTATCAAGCGTGTATTGACCAGGGGGCGCGCGCCGCGGAAGACTTGTTTCTGCGAGACGGGATTGTGCAGAAGTTTTGTGTACCGGGGCTGGCTGCCGTTGAATCTGCGCTGAGCAAGCCATGAAAGGGGACCAACCGTGCTGACCTATCTGCGAGTGACAGCTGTGATCATGATTGCCGCGCTGGTGGCCGCCTGCAGCTCGACGCCTGCGGCCCAACCTGAGCCCGATCGAGTCGCGACCGGCGTGGCAGAAGCGAAGGCCATTGCGGCAACGCTGACGGCAGGCGCGCCGACCGCTGTGCCGCCAACAGCCGTGGTTGCGCAGGTGCTGCCCACCGAAACCGCACCGAAGAACTTCCACTGCCACGCAGACGCCATTGCCGCCGACTGAGACGGCTGTGCCGCCGACTGCCACTGCTGTGCCACCCACTGCGACGAAAGTCCCGCCGACGCGCAAGCCCACTGTGGCTGCGCCTAAGCCGCCCACGCCGACAAAAGCCGCTGCGGCCCAACAAGCCGATCCGTTTGTGCCGGGCGGCGGCGATCCCAAAGGGCTGGTCGGCAGGATCTATCTGCCGGGTTATGGCGGTGGGCCCAAAGTCAATCATCCCGCGTTTAATGAGGAGATTTCTGTTCAACTGTCTGTTTACGATCCGGACGTTGGCGACAGCGATGGCGCAGGCATCAAGACCGTTGCCTTCGAAATCACCGATCCCAATGGCGATACCGTCTGGAGCGCTGTCGAGCAGCGTCCCAGATACTGCGCCTTTGGCGGCGAAGCCGGCTGCTCCATCTGGAGTTTTCCGCCGAATCGGCAATCGCTGGCCCAACGGCAAGGCAGTTTGCAAAGGCGACGGCTACCGAATTCAGATGACGGTGCGCACCGAAGATCCCGGCCGTGACAATGCGCTCTGGCAGTTTAACTTTGCCATCGACGGCGACTATCCGTCGTGTTGAGGGCCGGCCTTCAAATGAGGTGTCGTCTGGCGCGGGTGCAAGCCGATCCGCGCCAGTTTTTTTGCGGTATAATGGTCACGTGATTATCCGTTCTCCCGCAGGCTTCCTCCTGCGGGAGATTCATGTAGCCTGAGGTCATGGACGAACAACACATCCGCAATTTTTGTATCATCGCTCACGTCGATCACGGCAAATCCACGCTGGCCGATCGTCTGTTGGAGCACACCGGCACGCTGACCGAGCGCGAAATGACGGCGCAGGTGCTGGACTCAATGGACCTGGAACGTGAAAAAGGGGTGACGATCAAGGCTTCGGCGGTGCGCATGAAGCATACGGCGCGCAACGGCGAAGTGTACGAGATGAACTTGATCGATACGCCGGGCCACGTGGACTTCACCTACGAGGTGAGCCGCGCGCTCTTCGCGTGTGAAGGCGCGATTCTCGTGGTGGATGCCACGCAGGGCGTGGAAGCGCAGACGCTGGCCAATCTCTATCTGGCGATCGACGCCGATCTGGCGATCGTGCCGGTGCTTAACAAGATCGATCTCGCCTCAGCCCGACCGGATGAGGTGGCCGAAGAAGTCACGCACATCCTCGGTGGCAAGCCGGAGGACGTGCTGCGCGTTTCCGCCAAGGAAGGCGTGGGCGTCGACGATCTGCTCGAGGCGATCGTGCAGCAGATGCCGCCGCCGCGCGGCAACCCGGACGCGCCCTTGCGCGCGTTGATCTTCGACAGTCACTACGACACGTACAAGGGCGTGGTCGCTTACGTGCGCGTGATCGACGGCGCGGTCGATCTCAAGACGCGCGTCAGGCCGATGGCGACCGGGGCTGAGGCCGACCCCATGGAGATCGGCATCTTCGCGCCGACGATGAAGATCACCGATCGGCTGGAGGCAGGCGAAGTGGGGTACATCGCCACCGGCCTCAAGACGATCCGCGATTGCCATGTGGGCGACACGATCACCAGCGCGATTACGCCCGCGCCGCAGCCGCTGCCCGGGTATCGCCCCGCCAAGCCGATGGTTTTTGCGGGTATCTATCCCGTCGAGACGGATGACTATCCGCTGTTGAAAGACGCGCTGGAAAAACTGCAACTCAACGACGCCTCACTGGTCTACGAGCCGGAAACATCGCAGGCGCTCAACTTCGGTTTTCGCTGTGGTTTTCTGGGCTTGTTCCACATGGAGATCATCCAGGAGCGCATCGAGCGCGAATACGAATTGGACATCATCGCCACCGCGCCGAGCGTGGAGTACGAAGTGTTGATGGCCACGGGCGAAGTGATCACCATCGACTCGCCCGCCCAGCTGCCCGATCCGGCGGGCATTGAAGAAATTCGCGAGCCGTGGATGAAGGTGCAGATCTTCACGCCGACTGAATACGTCGGCACGGTGATGGACCTGGTGATCAAGCGGCGCGGCGAGCAGAAAGAGCTGGAATATCTCGATCCGACGCGCGTGATGATCACCTACGCGCTGCCGCTGTCTGAAGTGATCGTGGATTTTCACGATCAGCTAAAGAGCCGCACGCGCGGTTATGCCTCGATGGACTACACCTTCCTCGACTATCGCGCCGAAGACCTGGTGAAGATGGACATCCTGGTAAACGAAGTCGTTGTCGATGCGTTGGCGATGATCGTGCACCGCGACATGGCGTATAACAAAGGCAGCGCCATTGTGTCGAAGATGAAACAATTGATCCCGTCGCAATTGTTTGTGATTCCCATTCAGGCGGCAGTGGGCGGTAAGATCATCTCGCGCGCGAACGTGCGGGCGCAGCGCAAAGATGTGCTGGCCAAGTGCTATGGCGGCGACATCACCCGCAAGCGCAAATTGCTGGAGAAGCAGAAGGCTGGAAAGAAACGCATGAAGATGGTCGGATCGGTGGAAGTGCCGCAGGAAGCGTTCATGGCTATCTTGAAAGTGGGCGAGGATTGACATGTCCATTGAATTGAAGACGCGCGAGCAGATCGCGATAATGCGTGAAGCGGGGCGGATTGTGGCGGAAGTGTACGAGGTCCTGCGGCCGCACGTCGTGCCGGGCGTCACCACGCTCGATCTCGATCGGATGGCAGAGGAGTACATCCGCAAGCGCGGCGCGATTCCCGTGTACAAGGGCTACGTGCCAGCCGGCGGGCGCGGCATTCCGCCGTTTCCGGGGACGATCTGCGCTTCGGTGAACGAGGTGATTTGCCACGGCATCCCCAGCCAGAAAGTGCGCTTGCAGGAAGGCGACATCATCGGCGTCGACATCGGCGTGAAGTTCCAGGGTTGGTGCGGCGACTCATGCATGACCTACGCGGTGGGTCAGATCGACCCCGTGTCGCAGCGCTTGTTGGAGGCGACGAAACGCAGCCTGGAACTGGCGATCGAAGAAGCGCGCCCCGGCAATCAACTGGGCGACATCGGTTTTGCGATTCAGCGCCACGTCGAGGCCAATGGATTTTCGGTGGTGCGGGAATACACCGGGCACGGTCTGGGGCGCGATCTGCACGAAGCGCCCACGGTACTGCATCACGGCCAGCGCGGCAAGGGCTTGAAGATTCGAGCGGGCATGGTGTTCACGATTGAGCCGATGGTCAACGCCGGGCAGCCCGAGACCAGGCTCATGGCCGATCGCTGGGGTGTGCGTACCGCCGATGGATCGCGCTCGGCGCAGTACGAGCATTCGCTGGCCATCACCGACCAGGGTCCGGAGATTTTGACGCTGTTGTGAGGGCTGGTCGTGTTATAATCGCGGTGCTGCGGCGGCCTGTTTCGATGGAGAAAGAGCCGCCGCAGATCATGATCGGGATAAGGCACATTCTATGTGGCGTAAACCTCAGGTGTGGATCGGCGTCCTCGTCAGCGTCATCGCCCTCTTTCTGGCCTTTCGCGGCATTGAGTGGGGGATGGTGTGGGAGGCGCTGGCGGGCGCGCAGTATGTCTGGTTGATCCCCTCGGCCGTGTCGTTGATCGTCGCGATCTGGATACGCGGCGAGCGCTGGCGTTGGTTGTTTGGCGACCAGCGCGAAAACCTGCCCCGCTCGCGGTACTTCAACGCCACGGCGATCGGCTATCTCGTCACCAACATCTTCCCCCTGCGCCTGGGCGAACTGGCCCGCATTTTCTTCATCGCCCGCGACAAGAAACAGACGTATGGCATGGCTACCTCGACGGTGGTGGTGGAACACGTGTTGGACGTGCTGGTGGTGCTGGGTATTCTCATCGTGATTGTGATGACCGGCAGCGTGCCCGTGCCCGATTGGGCGCGGCAAGGCGCAGTCATCTCCGGCGTGCTGTTCGGCGGCGCGCTCGTCGTCATGCTGCTCATGGTCTGGCAGCGCCGCCTGGTCTTGCGGCTGGCTGAAGCGGTGATTTCCAGAATCCCCCGCCTTGATGCACAGAAGTGGGTCCGCGTAGTCGGGCACATGCTCGATGGTTTCGCCGTGCTGCAGCCGGGCCTGCCGCTGGTGATGGTCTTGTTCTGGTCGATCGTCGGTTGGCTGTGCTCGGCCATGACGTTCTATCTATCGCTGAAGGCCTTTGTGCCCGATGCGCCCTTTACGTACGCTTTGTTCACCACCGTCGTGACGACTTTTGTGCTGCTGCTGCCGGCTACGCCGGGCTCCATTGGGACCTTGCAGTTGGGCATACAGAAATCGCTGGCGGTGTTTGGCGTGCTCGAGGCGGTTGGCCTGAGCTTTGCCATCGCTTTTCACGTGATGGAACTTGTCGTGATGAATTTGCTGGGTGTGGTCTGCCTGCTGCGCGAGGCGGGCTCGTGGGCCAAGGCCAAAGAATCCCTGCGGTCCGTCACCTCGCAAGCCCAGCCGCAGGCTGAACCAGCTGTCGCCGTCTCCCGTGATGAAGCCTAATCTCCGCGGAGTGATCTTCTCAAGCAGGTGCGCGACGTCTCCCTGATGAAGATTCTTCTGGCTCTCACTTACTATCGGCCGCACACCAGCGGCCTGACGATCTACGCCGAGCGACTGGCTTGCGCGTTGGCCGATCGCGGACATCGAGTGACGGTCTTGACCGCGCAGTACGACAAGTCGCTGCCGCGCGAAGAGCACCTCCACGGCGTCGACGTTGTGCGCGTGCCGGTGGCCTGGCGTGTGAGCAAGGGCGTGATCATGCCCACGTTTGGCGCAGTTGCCTGGAAGATGGTGCGGGCGCACGATGTGCTGAGCCTGCACCTGCCGCAGTTCGACGCGAGCGGGTTGGCGGCACGCGGACGCTTGTTGCAGAAACCCGTGGTGTTGACGTATCACTGCGATCTGCAATTGCCGCCGGGCCTTTTCAGCCGCATTGTCGACAAGGTGGTGTGGGGCAGCAATGTGCTGGCAGCGCAGTTTGCGGACACGATTGTGGCGTACACCCAGGACTATGCCGCGCATTCGCCGTTTCTCTCGCGCTATCTTGATAAAGTGGAAGTCATTCCGCCGCCGGTGCATGTGCCCGAGGTGACGCCCGACGAAATCGCGGCGTTCCGCGCCAGGTGGCAGTTGGACGATCGGCGCGTCATTGGTTTTGCGGCGCGGCTGGCGACGGAAAAGGGCGTGGAGATCATGTTGGAGGCGCTGCCGCGCGTGCTGCACGCGCATCCCAACGCGCGCGTCCTGTTTGCCGGGCCGTATCAAAACGTATTGGGCGAGGAAGCGTATGCCAGGCGCATCATGCCGCTGGCGGAGCAGTATCAGGATCATTGGACGTTTCTGGGCGTGCTGAATCCGCGCGAGATGGCGGCCTTCTTCCATAACTGCGATGTGACCGTGCTGCCCAGTCTCAATTCAACGGAATCGTTTGGGCTGGTGCAGGTAGAAGGCATGCTGTGCGGCGCGCCGTCGATTGCGAGCGCGCTGCCGGGGGTGCGCCAGCCGGTGCGGATGACGGGCATGGGGGAGGTTGTGCCGATCGGCGACAGCGCCGCGTTGGCCGAAGCGATCATCCGCGTGCTGGACGACAAAGCGAAATACACGCGCCCGCGATCGGACATTGAAGCCCTGTTCAGCACGCCGCGCACTGCGGAACTGTACGAGAAGTTATTCGAAGAGTTGTTGGCGCACAAGTCAAGTGGCGCCGCACTGGAAGTGCGTGAGACAGAGCCCAATACTCAAGCGTGAGCGCAGCTGCTGAGCTGGATACCCGACCTTGACCGACGATCTCTTGTGGCGGCATCTCAAAGATTTGCCGTATTTCCGCGCCTTGCTGCGCGCCGTGGAGGCGCGTTTCTACGACGATTTGCCGCTCGTCGATCCCGTGTTGGATCTGGGCTGCGGTGACGGGCATTTTGCCTCCCTGGCACTGGCGGACCGCACGCCGCTGGTGGGCGTCGATCCGTGGTGGTCGCCGCTGACCAAGACGGCGCGCCGCCAGGTCTATCGCTACGCCATACAAAGCGTTGGATCGGCGCTGCCCTTTCCCTCCGCCGCCTTCAATACCGTGATCAGCAATTCTGTCCTGGAGCATATCCCGAATCTTGATCCAGTCTTGCAGGAAACCGCGCGCGTCTTAAAACCGGATGGCCGCCTGATCTTCTGCTCGCCCAGTGAGAACTTCCTGCCATTCTTGTCGGTCTCAGCCGGATTGCGGCGCGCGAAACTGGACCGCATCGGCGCGGCTTATGAGAATTTCTTCAACCGCATTTCACGCCATCACCACTGCGATGATCCGGCCACGTGGACGGCGCGCCTGGAGCGCTGTGGGTTCACGGTGGAACGTTACTGGTATTACTTTTCTCGATCAGCCTTGCGCGCCCTCGAATGGGGCCATTACTTCGGTCTGCCGTCGGCGTTGATCCACGCGGCGACCCGGCGCTGGATTTTGGCGCCCACGCGGTGGAATCTGGCAGTGACCCATGCTTACACGCGGCGTTATTACGAAGAGCCGCGGCCGGAACGCGGCGCATACATTTTTGTCGTGGCGCGGAAACTCTGACTTGCCGTGAAGCGAACACAGGTGCTCCTGGCGGTACAACTGGGGCTGGGGCTGCTGTTTGCAGGTCTCGGCCATTACTTTGTGGCTGCGCTGCGGCCTGCCTATCCGCTTGACGGCTTCTTCTTCTATGCGGTGGCTGCAATCTGTTTCATTTTCGCGTGGCGCACGGCGCGCCGTGAGAAGAATGCAGTGTGGGCGGCGCTGCTTGAGCTGTGGCGTGGCGCATGGCAGGACATCCGCGCGGTCTTGAGCGAGGCACTCGCTGCGCTGCGGCGAGCGCTGCCTTACATCTCGACGCGCGCGGTTGTGATCGCTGCTGTCGCGCTAAATGTCAGCGCGGCGGTCCTGGCGCTGCTGCTCCCCGCGTTGACATGGCTCTGGGGTCTGGCGTGGGCGGCGACGGTCGTCGTGTTGATCGGGTATGTGTGGCCCCGTTCGATCTTTCAGCGCCCGGCGAGCAGGGCTGCTCCGCGCGCGGCGCGCACTTATGCTGAACCGGCAGTTGAATCCGGCGCGCGCGCCAACCCGATTGCGCTGATGATCTCAATCGGCCTGCTGCTGCTGGGGCAACTGCTGTTCCTGTCGGCCGGTCAATCACCCGGCGGGGCGTCGCCTCTCGCGCAAGCGCTCGACGACGCGTTTCAACTGCGGCTGCCAGGCGCGGGCCTGTTGATCTGGTCGGGCGTCATCGCGTTGGCGGTCGGCGCGGTCATGTTTGCCATCGTCACCCGCCGCTGCGCGTTGAGTGATTATCCGCCGCTGTCGAGCACGGCGGCCGGCTCAAGCCGGCCGCGCGGGTTGTGGCTGGTGCTGGTGGCGCTGGCGGGCACCGCGCTCTGGCTGTTTGCGCTGAAATCGATTGCCGGAAGCGCGCCGGGCACGGTTGATGTTTGGCCGTGGCTGATCGCGCTCAGCGTGATCGGCGCCTGCTGGTGGCAGGTTGATCGGCGGCGCGGCGTGCGTCTGGCGCTGCATCTTGAGCGGCGCGAAGCGGCGTTGTTGAGCGTGGCTCTGGTCGCCGTGTTTGCCGTGCTGGCCTTCCAGATTGGGCAGATCCCCAACAGCCTGTGGGGCGATGAGGGCGCATTCTTTACCACGGCGCGTGATGTGGCGCGCGGCACGGCTGTTTCTGATTTGTTCGGGTTGGGCACGTATGCTGAACCGGCCGCCACGACGATCTTTCAAAGTTGGTGGATCAACTTGCTGGGCCCCAATGTTACCGCGTGGCGTTTGAGCTCGGTGATTGCGGCGTGGCTGGCGGCGATTCCGTTCTATTTTCTCGTGCGCAGCACACTCGGCAAGCGCACGGCCTGGATCGCGCTGGCGTTCTATGCGGTTTCGCCCTGGGTGCTGACCTATGCGCGCCTGGGCTATAGTGGCGCGCAGGGAATGCTGCCGGTGGTGCTGGCGCTGGCCCTCACGTGGTTGGCTGTGCGGCGCGACAGCCGCCTGTATGCTTTTCTGGCAGGCGGCGTGGCGGGCTTGAGTTTCTTCACCCCGGCGGCGGCGCGCATGGCCATCGTGCTGGTGCCGCTGTGGCTGGTGTGGATGTGGATCACCCGCCGGGTCAGCGGTACTAACGCGATCGGGCGGCAGTTGGCCGCAGCAGTGCTGGGAATCGTGGCGGTGTCTGCGCCGCCGATCGTGTACGGAATGGCGCATGTGCCCGAGGCGTACCTTGGCAAACAGTTTGAATCATCCTTTAACGACGTCTTTTATGCCCGCGACTTCTATCCTGAAGATCAGTTGTTTGAATGGTATGGTCCGATCGACGCGGGACAGCGGCAGATATTTTACAATCCGCAGTTCTACGTGCCGCTCATCGGGCGCGGTGTGATCCGCACCGCCCTGGCGTTTCACCTGCCCGCGCTGGTGCGCGAGAATTATCTGGTCGGGTCGCTGGCCGATCCGTTTGGCATCTTGTATGTGCTGGGGCTGGCCTGGAGTGTCGTGCGCCTGCGCCGGCCGGGTTACGCCATCTGGCCGATATGGCTGCTGCTGGGCGGATTCCTGGCGGGCGCGTTGAGCGCGTTTCCGCCACGCGCGGCATTGCTGCTGCCGATTGCTCCGGCACTGATCGCGCTGAGCGCCCTGGGCTTAACGGCCGGAGTCGAGGTGCTGGCGAATGTGAGCGGCAGCGTGCCGGAACGAATGAAGTCTTACGGTCTGGTCGGCGTGACGCTGATATTAGCGCTGTTGGGTTTGCGCGCGTACTTCGTCGAGATGCCGCGGCACTTCCCGCCTGACCTGGAGAATATGATATTCTGGCAGGCGCAGCAACTGCCAGACAATTCGGATATCGTGCTGCTGCAGCCCGACGGAGTGGCGGATGATTTTCTGCCCTGGGGGTTGCGCGAAGTGGCGACGAATGTGCGGTTTCACCTGTTGAAGAAAGACGCCTGGGCCGACGCCGATTGGAGCCGCTTGTGTCCGGGCAGCTGCCGGGTGGCATTTAGCGCGGCCGATCGGGAGGCCGCTTATCCATATCTGGAACAAGCCTTTGGTCAGCAGGCGACGGCAGAATATCCTGATGCAGAAGGCGCACCGCAGGCCTATATTTTTGTTGCCCGCTAGCGCCGGCACGGAGATGCGAATCAGCTCATGACGATTGAGTCACCACAACAGCCGGCCCCTTCTCAGCCGGAATCTCAACCTTCAGCCCGGACCCGACGGCAAGTGCCGTGGCTGGCTATTGGTCTGCTGCTCGTCGTGCTGGCAGCCGGGGTGTATTTCCGCTTCGCCGGGCTGGATTGGGACGAAGAACAGCACCTGCATCCCGACGAACGATTTTTGACCATGGTCACTTCGACCATTCAAGAGCCGCAGAGCCTGGGCGAATACTTCAACTCGCAGAGCTCGCCGCTGAATCCGTACAACAACAACTATGGCTTGTATGTTTACGGCGATCTCCCCATTTTTCTCACGCGCTATCTCGGCGGAGCGCTGAACGGGCTATGTCAATATTTACCCCTGCCGGATGGCGTGACGTGGCCGTCCGATCAGGCGCGGCCTTGCTTTAACGACCAGGGCCAGACTTTCCAATACACCGATTACTCGCATATCTATCTGGTGGGGCGCTTCTTGTCGGCCCTGCTGGATGTCCTCGTTTTGATCCTGATGTTCTTGATAGGACGCCGCCTGTACGATACTCGCGTGGGCATCCTGGCGGCGGCATTAGGCGCGGCGACGGTGCTGCAAATTCAGCAGGCACACTTCTACACCGCCGACACGATTGCCATGTTCTTCGTGGTCGTGTGCATGTTCTTCATTCTGCGCTTCGTGGATACTTTCTCGTGGTTCGACGCGATTGCCAGCGGCATCAGCGGCGGTCTGGCCGTTGCCAGCCGCATCAACGTGGCCCCCATTCTAGGGATCATCGCGCTGGCGGCCTTCGCGCACGTGCTCGCCCGCTGGCGCGATCCGGCGCGCCGCGCGACGATCGAGGGCGCGCTGGCGCGAATTGTCGTTGCCGCAATCTTTGCCTTGATCACTTTTCGCATCTTCATGCCCTATGCGTTTGATGGACTGTGGCGCTTTGACGAGCGCTGGACCAGCAACATGGACTATGCCCGGCGGCTCAATTCGGGCGAAGATCCGGGCGGGCCGCCAGGCGTGCAATGGACCAATCGGCCGGCCATTGTCTTTCCGTGGATCAATATTGTGTTCTGGGGAATGGGGGTGCCGCTCGGCTTGACTGCGTGGTTCAGCTGGGCCTGGGCCGCCTGGCAGACTTTCATCGCGCCTTATAAGCGCAACCGGCACGGCAAAGTTGCCGATTGGCTGCAAGGTGTCGCGCAGTCGCGGCATCTGCTGATCTGGGTGTGGGTCGGCGCGTACTTCGTGTGGATGGGCACCTCGTGGGTCAAATCCATCCGCTATCAACTGCCGATCTATCCGTTTATGACTTTGCTCGCTGCGGCCGGACTGATGGCGTTGGTAGATTGGGCCGCGCGCCGCGCCTCGCGCCGGGCGCTGTGGCGCGCCTTGTCGATCGCGGTGCTGGCCGTGGTGGTCGTGGGCACCTATGGCTGGGCCTGGGCGTTTACGAACATCTACCGCACTACGACCACGCGCGTCGCGGCCTCGCGCTGGATTTACGAGAACATCCCTACAGCGGTGACGCTCAATCTCACCGCTAACGGCGCGACGCAGACGGTGCAGCTGCCGTTTCCCAATAAGACAATTTTGCAGGGGGACAATCAACCGGTGGCGGCGCCCTTCGAGGTACAGCAGGCTGGCACGCTGGAGTCGATCACCCTCAACCGTTTGATCGATCTGCAGGCCGATCCCGATCCGGAAACGCTGCGGGTTACGATCGCGACTTCGCCGGACGGCGCGCAGCCGGTGTCATCAGCTGATCTTACGGCGCGCCTGGAAGACGGCGGCCTGCGGGGCAAAGCGTACAACCTGCCGATCGCTCCGGCCGTGTTAACGCCGGGGCAAACCTACTATGCCATTTTGACTGCGGTGAGCGGCGCTCCCGTGCAGGCCGAAAGCAGCACATTGGCGAACGAGCACTGGGATGATCCGATCCCGCTGCGCGTGGAGGGCCGCGACGGCTTCAGCCAGTATCACGGCATCGATCTGAAAAATTACGACCAGGACTCGCCGGAAAAACTGGAAGCGATGTTGTCGTGGCTGGATTCCACCGATTACATCATGCTGACCAGCAACCGGTTGTATGCCTCGATCCCGCGCATGCCGCACCTCTACCCGATGACGTCGGAGTTCTACCGGCAGTTGCTGACCGGGCAGCTCGGCTTCAAGCTCAAGGCGGTGTTTGAATCCTATCCTGCGCTGGGCCCGCTGGCCTTCCCAGATCAAGAAACCACGCAGGCGCTGGGCATCTGGCCGGATCCGACGCGCTGCCCGCAAGCCGGCGTGGCCACCTGCCAGAACTTGATCAATGTGCCCCTGCCGCCCGCCGAAGAGGCGTTCAGTGTGTACGATCATCCGCGGGTTTTGATCCTCGAAAAGACGCCGGACTTCAACGTCGAACAGGCGCGCGGCATCCTGAGCCGCATTGATTTGAACAGCGTCTTGCGCGACGCCACACCCCAGTCCGAAACGCAAGCCTCCAACAACCTGATGCTGCCGGACGATGTGTGGCAGGCGCAGCAGGCAACAGGCACGTGGTCGGACTTGTTCGATCGGAATGGCCTGTTCAACCAAGCGCCGTTGATTGGCGGCATGGCGTGGTACGCGGCGATCTTTCTCATCGGGTTGTTCGCCTTCCCGATCGTGTTTGCAGCGGCCCCCGGGCTGCGCGATCGCGGTTACGGCGTCGCGCGCATGGCGGGCCTGCTCGTCGCCGTGTTCGTCGTGTGGTTCCTGGCGAGCCTACCAGATCGTGCCCTTTACGCGCACGACGATCTTGTTGAGCGTGTTGGCGCTCGGCGTGGCGGGTGGCCTCGCGGCGTGGCGGCAGCGTGTGTCGCTGCGCGCTTTCATCACAGAGAATCGCCGCACGCTCTTGATCGAAGAAGCGCTGTTCGGGGTGGCCTTCCTGTTTTTCCTCTGCGTGCGCTTCGGCAATCCCGATCTATGGCATCCGGTCATGGGCGGCGAAAAACCGATGGACTTCGCCTACCTTAACGCGGTGATCAAGAGCCAGTATTTTCCGCCCTACGATCCGTGGTTTGCGGGCGGTCAAATCACCTATTACTACTTCGGCTTCGTGCTGATCGCGGCGCTGATCAAATTGCTGGGCATCATGCCGTCGATTGCGTACAACTTTGCGATTCCCACCCTGTTCGCCTTGACGGCGTTGGGAGCCTTCTGCGTGGCTTTCAATCTCGTGCAAGCCTTTGGGCGCTGGGTGCGCGATCGATCGTACTGGCTCAAAGACCCCACCGTCATTGGCGTGATCGCGGCCGTGTTTGTCGTGTTCATGGGCAACCTGGGCGGCGTGCAAGGGGTGCAGCAGCAGATCAGCAAGTACGGCGGCGAAACGTTCGAGAGCACCATCCTGCCCCTCAAACAGATCGTCGATACCGCGCAGGGGGCAGTGAAGATGACGGCGGATCAGACCGAGTTGAAGAGCCTGATGCGCCCCGAGTGGTGGTACTTCACGCCCACGCGCGAGATTCCCGCGCCGCAGACGGAAGCCGGCCCCATCTCGGAGTTTCCGTACTTCACGTTCTTGTATGCCGATTTGCACGCGCACATGATCGCCCTGCCGATCACGCTGCTGGTGCTGGCGCTGGCGGTGAGCTGGCTGACGCGTCCGCCGCGGTGGACGTGGGGCGGCGTCGCCTCCATCGGGTTGGGGGGCCTGGCCGCGGGCGCGCTCCGCCCGACGAACACGTGGGATTATCCAACGTATCTCGTGATCGGCGCGGCTGCGTTGTTCATCGGGACCTGGGCCGACGAGCCGCTCGAGCGGATCTCGACGTGGGCGCGCTTTATCGCGCGCCTCGCGGGCTTTGTGTTGATCGGTTTTGCGGCATTCGCGCCGTTCACACGCCATTACGCCACGGCTTACTCCAGCATCGAGGAATGGAAGGGTTCGTTGACGCCGTGGTGGGCGTATCTCAATATCCATCTTCTATTCCTGTTCCCGATCGTGACCTTCATCGTGTGGGAAATCAAGCGTTGGGGCTGGCGGTGGTGGCAGGCGGTGTGGAAAACCGTGTTGAAGCGCTGGCATGGGGTGGTGGTTCTGGCCGGGCTCGCCATGGCTGCGATCGCGCTGCTGGCGTATCTTGTCAACCGGGAAGTGATTACGAACGAAGGCTTGAGTATTACCACGCAACGCGATGTGGCGCTGATCGCCCTGCCGATCATGCTGGCCTGTGTCCTGCTGGCGGTGCGGCCGCGCCTATCTGCAGCGCAGCGCTTCTGGTACTTCGGCGTGTTCCTGGCGGTGGCGCTGACCCTGGTGGTGGAGATCGTCGTGTTGAAGGGCGACATCAGCCGCATGAACACGACCTTCAAGTTCTACCTGCAGGTGTGGGTCCTACTCGGCATCAGCGCGGCAGTGGCGCTGGGCTGGCTGGCCGATCGCTTGCAGCGCTGGCATGGCTGGGGCGCGTGGCTGTGGAAAGGCTTCATGGGAGTGCTGGCGGCCGCCTCGTTCTTCTATGTGGTGACGGCCACGCCCAACAAGATGAATGATCGCTGGTCGCAGCCGCAAGGTCCCGGTCTTAACGGCAATGATTACATGCTGGCAGCCAAGTACGGTATTCCGCCTTACCCGTTGACGTGGGATGCCGAGGCTATTCAGTGGCTGCAGGACAATGTGAAAGGCGCGCCGGTCGTGGCCGAGGCGGGTTCCGGCCTGTTGAATGTGCCGCTGTATCAATGGGGCTCGCGTATCTCGATCAACACGGGTTTGCCCACGATCATCGGCTGGGATTGGCACCAGAAGCAGCAGCGATCGATTCTCCCGGGCGCGGTGGTCGATCGGCGCTTGCAGGATGTGTCGACGTTATATCGTACGGCCGATCAGAGCGCCGCGCAGGACATCCTGAATCGCTACAACGTGAAATACATCGTCGTTGGTCCCCTGGAGCGCGCGACCTACTTGCCGGAGGGTGTCACTGCTGATGTTCTGGCCGACCCTGCCTACACGCCGCCCGGTCTGGCGAAGTTCGATCAAATGGCGGCGGAGGGGGCGTTGAAGGTTGTTTTCCAAAATGAAGGGACGAAGATTTACGAAGTGGTACCGTGATCAACTGATTAACTGATCCCTGATTAACTGACTCACTATGTCCGAACCCATTGCCGTCTTCCTCTGGTGGTTAATCATCCAGATACTTGGCCTGGCCGTGTGGCCGCTGCTCACGCGCTGGCTGCGCTGGCTGCCCGATCGCGGCTATATGCTGGCCAAGCCGATCGGCTTGCTGCTGGTGTCGTACGGCCTGTGGATTCTGGCGACGTTCGGTTTGATCCAGAACACGACCGGCGGCATCATCGTCGTGCTGATCGGCGTGGCGGCGCTGAGCGTATGGGCGTGGCGGGGCTTCCCCACTCGCAGCGCCCAAGACGATCGCGCCAGTCTGCGCGGCCTGTGGCGCGAGCATCGCGCGCTGTTTATTGCGTATGAGATCGTGTTTGCCGCGGCGCTGATCGGGTGGGCGCTCTTCCGCGCGCATAACCCCGATTTGTCGACCACCGAAAAGCCGATGGAGTTCGCGTTCTTCAACGCCATCAACCGCAGCACGACGTTCCCGCCGCTCGATCCGTGGCTGTCCGGCTACGCCATCGCCTACTATTACTTTGGCTACGTGATGATGTCGGTGCTGCACCGGCTGACGGGCGTGACGCCCGGCATCACGTTCAGTATGAGCAATGCCTTCTGGTTCGCGCTGGCCGCGGCGAGCGCGTTTGGCGTGGTGGGTAATCTGGTGTTGTTGTTCAAACGACAGGCCAAGATCGCCGCGATCATCTTCGCGACGTTGGGCGCAGTGATGCTGGCGTTGATGGGCAATTTCCAGGGATCGCTGGAGGTGGCGCACGCGAATGGCGTCGGCTCGCCGGAGTTCTGGCGTTGGCTCGATATTCTGGAGATTAACGGCCCCGCCGTGCAGAATCCACCCGAAGTGCCGTGGTGGACCCCGCGCCAGGGCTGGTGGTGGTGGCGATCGTCGCGCGTGATTCACGATTATCCGCCGGATCAGGTCAGCCCGCTGTTGTCGCAGATCACGGGACTGCCTGCCGCTGATCCTTCAACTTATCAGGAAGTCATCGACGAGTTCCCGCAGTTCAGTTACGTGCTCGGCGACATGCACCCGCACGTGCTGGCGCTGCCCTTTGCGCTGGTCATGATGGCGCTGGCGCTGAACCTGTATCAAGGCGCGGCGCGCGGCGAAATCACTTCGCTATGGTCCGGCCAGAAACACGCGCCGCTGTGGCCGTTGTACGCGCTGGCAGTGGGCAGTTTGAGTTTTCTGAATACGTGGGACTTGCCAATCTATGCGTTTGTGCTGGCTGCGGCCCTGGGGCTGGGTTATTGGCGGGCGGGCAAGCCGCGCCTGTGGAAGGTGGTTGTCGATCTGATCGTGCTCGGCGCGCTCGGCGTGGCGTTCTATCTGCCTTTCTATCGCGGCTTCACTTCGCAGGCGGGCGGCATCGCGCCGAACTTGTACAACGGCACGCGCTTTACACAGTTCTTCGTGATGTTCGGACCATTCCTGACGATCGGGTTGATGTTCGGCCTCGTGCTGATCTATCAGGCGGTGCGCGGCAAGCAGGCCCGCTGGCTGTCGTTCATCGGCCAGGCTGTTGCCGGCGGCGCGGGTATCGTGGCCGCTCTGGCGCTGGTGGCGGGCGTGCTGGGGTTTGGCGTCACGCTTGTTTCCGAGAAGGCGCGCACCACCGTGCAGAACACCATCACGGCGATGGCGCAGAACGGCTTGAGCGTCAGCGATCATTTGATAGCGCGCCTGCTGAGTCCGTGGACGCCGCTGCTGCTGGGAATCGCCCTGGCCTCGATCGTCCTGTTGTGGATGGCGCGCCGGAAGCAACCTGCGGTCGAGCAGGACTACGAGGCGCACTCGCCGATCGATTTTGTGCTGCTGCTGTTCGGGGTAGGGCTGCTGTTGACGATCGGCACGGAGTTCGTGTATTTGGTCGACGGCTTCGGCTATCGCATGAACACAATCTTCAAGTTCTATTACCAGGCCTGGGCATTGTGGGCAGTGGCTGCGGCCTTTGCGGCGTTCTACCTGATCGCGGGCGCGAAACTCAATACCATCGTGCGCAGTGTGGCGACTGTGGTTGTGGTGATTGTCGTCGCGCTGGGATTGGTCTTCCCGGCGATGGCGATTCCCACGATGACGAACGGCCAACTTGATCCCACGCTGGATGTGTTAGCATACACGGCGCGCTTTGCGCCTGATGATTATGCGGCGGCCCAATGGCTGAACCAGAACGCGCAGGACAACCCTGTGATCCTGGAGGCGCCGGGTGATGAGTATAATGCAGGGATGTCGCGCATCTCGACGTGGACAGGCCTGCCGAGTGTTGTCGGCTGGCATGGACACGAGGGTCAGTGGCGCGGCAATTACGACATTCAAGGCCCGCGCCTGACTCAAATCCAGGAGATCTATACGACGGCCGATGCCAATCGCATGCTGGAATTGTTGAAGGACTTGAACGTGCGCTTCGTGATGGTGGGGCCGAACGAGCAGCAGTTGTATCCGGCTGCCGGGCTGGCGAAGTTTGGGCAGTATTTGCCGGTCGCGTTCCAGCAGGGGCAAGTCACGATCTATCAAGTGCCATAAGGCGTGACTGAAAGTGATATGAACACAGCGTCAGTGACGGTAGACAAACCAACGACGACTGCACCGGCCGAAGCACCGCAGACGAGCGCGGTGATCACGGCAGAGGTCGCGTTGTATGCGGCGATTACAGGCGTGGCGGCAGTGCTGCGCCTCTGGAATTTGGCGGCGTCACCCCTCTCAGCGCGTGAGGCGGCGCAGGCGGTGGCGGCGTTTAACGGCGCGCCGCTGCCGGCGGGCGGGAGTCCGCTGCTGTTCAGCGTCAACCAATTGTTGTTCGGTTTGTTTGGCGCGACGGTGAACGACAGCGGTGTGCGACTGGCAGCGGCATTGATCGGGACGATCATGGTGCTGCTGCCCTGCTTATTCCGATCGGCGATCGGACGCTACGGGGCGCTGGCAGCGGCGCTGATGCTGGCGGTCTCGCCGGCGATGGTGGCGGCCTCTCGATCGCTGGACGGATCGATTGTCACCGCGGCGTGCACGCTGGCGGCGATCGGTTTGGGGCTGCGCTTTTTCACCATGCAAAAGCGGATCGACTTGATCGGGCTGGCGATTGTGATCGGATTGAGCTTGACCAGCGGCCCGGGCTTGCTCACGATCGGCGTGGTGCTGATCCCGGCATTATGGATCGTGTATCGTTGGCTGGCTTCTGACGAAGACCGCGCGAAATTGAAGCAGTTCCAGCAAGAGTCACACCTGGTGCGCGACGCGGTGTTGATCGGCGGGATGACGTGCCTGCTGGCGTCCACGATGTTGCTCCTGCGGCCGGCCGGCCTGGCGGGCGTGCCGGAGGCGCTCACGGCATGGCTGGGCGCCTGGAGCGCAGTGGATTCGATTAGCGCGCTGCGCCTGTTCCAGGTCCTGATCGTCTACGAACCCTTGATCCTCTTCTTCGGCCTGGCAGGTTTGACCATGTCCCTGCGCCGTTTGACTGGACTGGTTACGCTGTTGAGCGTCTGGACGATTGGGGCGTTGATCGTCTCCCTGCTGCAGCCTGGCCGGCAAGTGTTCGATCTGACGCTGGCCTTGACGCCGCTGGCGCTGCTGGGCGGCCTGGTGATCGATTGGCTGGCACGCGATCTGGAGCGGCACGGCGCCTGGCGCGCGGAAGGGCTGTTCTGGATCGTCGCGGCCGCCGTATTGGGATTTGCAGCGATCAATGCCAGCCGCACGGCCATGGGCGCGGTTCCGATGAATCTCTTCTTGGGCGTTCCCCTGAGTCTGGCTGTTTCGCTGAGCATTGGCATGTTGCTGCTCGCGATCGTGGTGTGCGGCGTCTTCGTGCTCGTGATCGGCTGGCATGCCACGCTGCGCGCCGCAGTCGTGACACTGTTCGCCGTGTTGTCGGTGATGTCCTTCAGCAGCGCGTGGAATTTGACCCAGGTGCGGCCCGCGAATCCGCACGAACTGCTCTGGGGACCGGCGGCGACGCCGCTGGATGTGCGCGCCATGCGCGAAGCGATCGAAGCGGCTTCCCGCCGGCGCACCGGTGTTCTCGATCAGGCGCAGGTAGCCGTGACGCTGCCGCAGGATGATCCAGTGCTGCGCTGGTATCTGCGCGATTTCGCGAAGGCTCACTTTAATGCCGCGGTCAGCGATTTAACGCCGATTGTCGTAGCGCCGCTGGGCAGCACGTTCCCGCCGTTTATGACGGACAGCTATCAGGGCCAGCAGTTCGTCACACAGACCGCGTGGGAGCCGTCGCAGTTGACGGACAATGATTCCCTGCGCTGGTGGCTGTATCGCGAAAGCGACACCGCGCCGCGGCCGGCGCAGACGTATGTGGTGTGGGTCAAGTTGAATCCGTAGTGCAATAGTGCCATAGCGTCGTAGTGCAATAGCGCGATCGTCACGCTGTTTGAGGCGTGACCATCTGTTCATGTCAATATGGAGAGGTTTCCTGATCGATTTACGCCCTGGAGTCGAGGCTTCAGCCGGAATCCGCCTACGCCCAGCGGCCCGCCGCCGTAAAGCGGCGGGTACGGGCAAGGCTCGACTCCGGAGTGGCGTTAACCAAAATGGAATTTGCTCTAGATGAGAGGTCGGCGATTTCATGAATGTAGCGATGTGGGGCAGGGCGCTGCGCATTATTCCGCGCATCAGCCAAGACGAGTGGAATCAGTACAACCGCCGTTACGGCCTGTTGTTCTTGGCCGGCCTGATCGGCGAAGTGGCGTCGAAATTGATGTTCCAAGCGTAAGAACAGAGATCAGAAATCTATGAGCGCATCTTCTGCACCCGTTAATCAATCCAAGACCAGCTGGTTGGACCGCGCTGTCCTGTCGTCGGTCAACCTCGACGTCGAAAAGACCTTGTACCTCATCTTCATCGTGCTGGCGATCCTCACACGGTTCTGGGCGCTGGGCGATCGCGGCATGAGCCACGATGAGAGCCTGCACACCTACTACTCGTGGAGTCTCTTCAAGGGCGGCGGCTTCTCGCACACGCCCTTGATGCACGGCCCCTTCCTGTTTCACATCAATGCGCTGATCTACAGCCTGCTGGGCGCCAGTGATTTCACGTCGCGCATCTCCCCGGCGATCTTCGGCGTAGTCCTGGTGGGCCTGCCGTATTTCATGCGGCGCTGGCTGGGCCGCACCGGCGGACTGGTCACATCGTTCCTGCTGCTCATCTCGCCGTCGATCTGGTATCACGGGCGCTACATCCGCGATGAAGCCTACATGCTGGTGTGGGCCATGCTCATCGCGTGGGGGATCTTCGCCTATCTGCAGAAGCGCAGCCCTAAGTGGCTGTACCTCATTGCGGTATCGCTGGCCTTCGGCTTCCTGTCCATGGAGTCCACTTTCATTGTGGCCGCGATCTTTGGCACCTTTGTGTCAGCCGCAGCGCTGATCGAATTGTCGAAGAACAAGGATTTCTGGATCGGCATCGTGGGGCGATCGGTTTTGGGGCTGGCCGTCGCCGCGCTCATCGCCATAGCCGTGGTCGTGCTGCAAACGCTGATCATGGGCGCGGTGGGCCTGGGGCCGGGCGACCCCATGCCGTTCCCGCAGCCGCCGCAGCCGCTTCAACCGGGCCTGCCGATCGAGTTCAGCGCGCAGCTCATGTATTGGCTGCAGATGGCCGGCGGCGCGGCCAAAGTGCTGATCTTTACCCTGATCCCGGCGATCGTGATCGCCGTGGCGGTCTACTACTGGTTCAAGTTCATCCTGCCTGAGCGCTTGCGCGAATCTGCGTCATTCGACCTGGCGGCGCTGATCCTGACGATGAGCCTGTATATGTTATCGGCCGGCGCGCTGGTCTTTTTCAATCCGGCCTGGAAGCTATTCCAGGGCACGGAATTTGTCAGTGTCAAATTCTTTACGGACGGCAATTTCCCCACAACCGACATCGGCCCGGTGCTGCGCCTGGCATCCCTGTTCGGCGCTTTTGCGGCGGTCTCGGTCGCGATCGGGTGGTGGTGGAAGCGCCGCGTCTGGCTGATCGCTTCCGCGATCTTTCTGGGCATCACCGTGACGTTCTTCACCACGTTCTTCACCAACGGCGTCGGATTAGGCACGGGCTTTGTCGGTTCGCTGGGCTACTGGCTGGAACAGCAGGGGGTGCAGCGCGGCTCCCAGCCGATTTACTACTACTTCGTCGTGACACCCTTCTACGAATACCTGCCGATGGTGATCTCAAGCATCGCAGCGATCTTCTACACCGTGCGCGGGATTCGCAACTGGCGGCGCGGCGTCAAATCGGCCGCCGATTGGGATCGGCGGCTCAGCGTGCCTTTCCTGATCTGGTGGTGTTTCGTCAGTTGGCTGGCCTTCTCCTATGCCGGCGAGAAAATGCCCTGGCTCATGGTCTATCTGGCGCTGCCGATGGTCTTACTCAGCGGCACGTTTCTGGGTGAATGGTTCGAGCATATTCCCTGGCGCTCGTTTATCACCGAGCGCTGGTGGTTGGCGGCGCTGCTGCTGGCGGCGGCCATCGTCTCCGGCGCCTGGCTGATCGGCGATTTGCAGAAAGCATTCGGCGGCCAGCAGTTGGATAGCCTGGCGGCATTTGCGGCCTGGTTTGCGGCGCTGGTGGTCCTGGGCTTTGCCGTCTGGGCTTTGTGGCGCATGACGCCGCGTCCCACCTGGCGGACGCTGCTGCGCCTGGCGGCCTTGCTAGGCTTGCTCGTATTGACCGTCCTGACGATTCGCACGGGCTGGACCTGGAACTTCATCACTTACGATTCCGCTCTGGAATTTGGCGTGTATGCGCACGGCGGCCCGGGCTTGCATCTGGCCATGAAGCAGATCGAGGAGTTGTCGCAGCGCAGCGCGGGCGGGCAGACCATCCGCGTGGGGTTCGACGCGGAATCGTCCTGGCCGTACTACTGGTACCTGCGCGATTATCCGAACAAGTTCCAATATGCCAATTCGCCGTCACGCAGCGATCTGGATGCGCCCATCATCATTGCCAGCGATCAGACGTGGAACGTGGTCGACAGCGCGCTGAAGCGCACACACACGTACTGGCAGGGTCATCGCATCTGGTGGCCCATGGAAGACTACAAGGTCTTTGCCGACTGCCCGCCAAGCGAGATCGATCCTGCCACGGGCGCGGCGATTAGCCTGGCTGCCTACGACGAAAATGGCGACGGCACGATCGATGCGGGCGAAAAGCGCAACGGCCAGACGCGCTGCACCCTGTATAGTCTGCGGCAGCTGCCGGAGGATCTGGGCACGCTGGCGCGCTGGCTGATCGAGCCCGCGCGGCGCAATGCCCTGCTGGATATCTTCCTCAATCGCGACTACGCGCAATACGTGCGGGTGCGCAATGCCGATCGGCCGCCGGAGCAGCAGCTCGGCCCGCATACGCCCGACAATTGGCCGCTGGTCAGCGACTTCCGCATCTATGTGCGCAACGACCTGGCCGGCAAGATCTGGACCGAGGCGCTGGGCACGACCCAGCCGCTGGAGTCGCAGCCGACAGTCGATCCGTACGCGCAGAACTGGCGTGACGTCGCAGCCGTGCAAGTCTTTGGTTCAGGCATCGGCACGGGAGCAGGCCAGTTTCAGTCGCCGCAAGGGATCGCCGTCGCGCCGGATGGATCGATCTATGTGGCCGACAGCCTGAATCACCGCATTCAGAAATTCGATCGCAACGGGCAGTTCGTCACGTCGATTGGCGGCCCGGGCGAGGCGGGCCAGGTTGGCCTCTTCAAAGAGCCCTGGGATGTGGGTGCCGCGCCGGATGGGACGATCTACGTGGCCGACACGTGGAACCACCGGGTGCAGCACTTCAACGCCGATGGCGCTTACCTGAACGGCTGGGGCACGGAAGGCAATACTGACGGACAGGCCACCGGCAGCCCCGGCGTATTCTTCGGTCCGCGCGGGATTGCCGTCGACAAGGATGGCCGCGTGCTCGTCAGCGACACGGGCAACAAGCGCGTGCAAATCTTCGATGGCACGGGCGCGTTCCTGAGCCAGTTTGGCGGATCGGGCCTGCAGCCGGGGCAGCTCGACGAACCGGTCGGCATTGACACCGATGCGCAGGGCAACATTGCCGTGGCTGACACGTGGAACGGGCGTGTTCAGACCTTCACTGCGCAGGGAGCGCCCAGCGCGAATTGGGAGATTGCCGGCTGGCTGGAGAAAGAGAAAGTCGGCAAGCCGTATGTCGCCATGGATCGGCAGGGCCGCGTGTACGTAGCCGATCAGGCCGGGCTGCGAATTCTCGTCTTCGATCGAGACGGGCAGTATCTGGGCAGCTTTGGGCAATACGGCAATGATGATCGCGGTTTTGGCCTGCCCAGCGGCATCGCCGTCGATCAGGAAGACAACATCTACGTCGTCGATACGGTCTTTGGCCGGGTCCTGAAGTATCCGCCGTTCGAGCCAGACGCGCCGGCGCAGAAAAATCAAGTTCCGTGAGATGCGCTTCTTGCCGTTGGCCGCCATGCTGCTGGCAGAAGTGCCTGTTGTATAATGCCGTGGCAGTGATCCAAACCCCTGGACCTGGAGGTAGCTGTGAAACTGCACGAATATCAGTCGAAGCAATTATTCGCCGAGTACGGCATCCCGATCCCCAAGGGCGAGATTGCCACAACGCCGGAAGATGCGCGCCGGATCGCGCGCGATCTGGGCCGGCGCGTGGTGATCAAGTCGCAAGTCCTGGTTGGCGGGCGCGGCAAAGCGGGCGGCGTGAAACTGGCGAACACGCCCGATGAAGCGGAGGCCGTCGCCAGTCAAATCCTGGGCATGAACATCAAGGGCCTGCTGGTGCGCAAGGTGCTGGTGGATGAAGCCGCCGACATTGCGCAGGAAATCTATCTGGGGATCGTGCTTGATCGGTTGCAGCGCCGGGCCTTGATGATGGCTTCGGCGGCCGGCGGCATGGACATCGAGCAGGTGGCGCGCGAGACGCCGGCGAAGATTGTCCGCGTCGCCGTCGATCCCTTCCTGGGCTTGCGCGAATATCAGACGCGCCAGATCGCTTACGGCATCGGCCTGAAGCGCGAGATGCTCAAGGATTTCAACACCATCGCGCAGGGCCTGTATCGCTGCTTTGTCGATCTGGATGCCAGCCTCGCCGAGATCAACCCGCTGGTCATCACGGGGCCGGGCGCGCTGCAGGCGCTGGATGGCAAGATTCTGATCGACGACAATGCGCTGTTCCGCCACCCCGATCTGGCAGCGCTGCGCGATGTCGACGAAGAGGCGCCGTCGGAAACGGAAGCGCGCCAGCGCGGCCTGTCGTACATCAAACTCGACGGCGAGATCGGCTGCATGGTCAACGGCGCGGGCCTGGCGATGGCGACCATGGACATGACGAAGCTGTTCGGCGGAAGTCCGGCGAACTTCCTGGATATTGGCGGCGGCGCCCAGTCGGATAAAGTGGCGGCCGCCCTGCGGATCATTCTGGCCGATCCCCACGTGAAGGCGGTGCTCTTCAATATTTTTGGCGGCATCACGCGCTGCGACGAAGTGGCGCGCGGCATCGTCGCGGCGCTGGACGAGGTGAAACCCAGCGTGCCGATGGTGGCGCGCCTGGTCGGCACGAATGAAGAAGAGGGCCGGCGCATTCTGGCCGAGGCGCAGATGCAGACGGCTTCGACGCTGGCCGAAGCCGCGCAAAAGGCCGTGGCCCTGGTGAAGGGTGAGGCCGCTGTCGTGCAGCTGCCGCCGGTGGAGATCAAACCGTTGCAGGCCAGTCGGGCAGCGGCCGGGAAGAAATCCGGCGCGAAAAAACCGGCCAAGCAGGCGGCTGTGAAGAAGCCCGCGGCCAGGAAGCCGCGGCGAAGAAGGCGAGCTAAACGCTAGTCCACGGCGTGGTTCATTATTCAATCTGCATTCTTTTTCGGAGGCCCAATGAGCATCCTCGTTGGAAAAAACACGCACTTAATCGTCCAGGGCATTACCGGGCGCGAAGGCGAATTCCACACGAAGCAAATGATCGAGTATGGCACCCGGGTCGTCGGTGGCACCTCGCCGGGCAAGGGCGGTGAATGGGCGGCGGGCGTGCCCGTCTTCGACACGGTGAAAGAAGCGGTCGATGCGACCGGCGCGAACACTTCAGTGATTTTTGTGCCCGCGCGCTTTGCGCCCGACGCGATTCTCGAAGCCGCCGATTACGGCATCGAGTTAATCGTGTGCATCACCGAAGGCATTCCCGTGCTGGACATGATCAAAGTCCGCGCCTATCTGGATACCAAGAAGGGCGTGCGGCTCATCGGCCCCAACTGCCCGGGCCTGATTACGCCCGGCGAGGCCAAGGTCGGCATCCTGCCCGGCCACATCACCAAGGCCGGGCATGTGGGCATTGTGGCGCGCAGCGGCACGCTGACGTACGAAGTGATCTACGCGCTGACCAACCGCGGCATGGGGCAGAGCACCTGCGTCGGCATCGGCGGCGATCCGATCAACGGCACCAACTTCATCGACGTGCTGCAGATGTTTGAAGATGATCCCCTGACCGACCAGGTGGTGCTCATCGGCGAGATCGGCGGATCGGATGAAGAGCGCGCCGCGGAATTCATCGCGGCCAAGATGACCAAGCCGGTGACGGCGTTCATCGCGGGGCAGACCGCGCCGCCCGGCAAGCGCATGGGACATGCGGGCGCGATCATTGAAGGCGGCGCGGGCACGGCGGCGGGCAAGATCGCCGCGCTGGAAGCCGTGGGCGTGCGCGTGGCCAAGCATCCTGAAGAAATTCCCGATCTGTGCGCCTACGCCGTGCGTTGACGACCTCTGACCTGGCAGGCATTTCCATGGCAGTGTGCCGAAGATTGTGTAGTTTCCCCGCAGTTAAACTGCGGGCGAACGAATTTGCACAAGATTTGGCCTGCCGCCCATTTCCGAGGGCCTGCCAGGTTTCTCTTCATCTGCTGTCTGAACTCCTGACCTGATGAGCCGCGTCCGCCGTTTCGATCTGAACCTCATCACGATTTTCATCGTCGTCGTGATTGCGGCGCTGCCGTTTCTGACGCGCCCCGGCCTGCCGCGTCACACCGATCTGGAATTGCACGTCTTGCGCGCGGCCGAGTACGGCGAAATACTGCGCGACGGCGTGCTCTATCCGCGCTGGGCTCCCGACTTCTATTACGGCTACGGTTATCCCATCTTCAACTATTACGCGCCGCTGACCTACGCCCTGGCCGGCGGCCTCGATCTCTTTCCCGGCATCGATACGGTCGCCGCCGTGAAGCTGGTTATCCTGGCCGCCTACGCGCTGGGCGCGTATGGCACGTATTTTCTAGCGCGGCGTCACTTCGGTTCAGCCGCGGGCGTCATCGTCTGCGACGGCCTTTGTGTTGTCGCCGTATTTCCTGCTCATCGATCCCCTGCTGCGCGGCGACCTGGCTGAGTTTCTGGCGCTGAGCCTGCTGCCGTGGGTGTTCTACGTTTTCGATCGGCCCCGGCGCTTCTCGATCGCGCAGCCGTTGATCCTGGCGGCCTTCGTCCTCAGCCACAATCTGCTGGCCCTGATCGGTGCAGCCTTGCTGGCCATGTATCTGCTGTGGCGCGGCCTGCTGATCGACGGGCCGAAGCGGTGGGCGGTTGATCTCCTCTCGATCGGATTGGCGGCGGCCCTGACGGCGATCTTCTGGCTGCCCTTCATCGCCGAGCGAAACGCGATCCGCCTGGACGTCGCCGGCCCCGGTCACTTCGACTATCACAATCACTTCGTTCCACTGTCCATGCTGTTGTCGCCGTCGCCGGTCCTGGACATGGGCGCGACAACGCCGAAGACCATTTACAATCTTGGCCTGGTGCAATGGCTGCTGTTGATCCCGGCGGCGATTGTGGCGGGGCTGCGGCGCAAATCGGCCGGCGGCAAGATCGCGCTTGTTCTTTGTAGGCGCTACGCTGTTCCTGGTCTTTCTGATCACGCCGCTGTCTGCGTTCTTGTGGGACCTCATCCCGTCCGCTGCTCTGGTGCAATTCCCGTGGCGCTTCCTGGGCCCGGCGGCCTTCACGCTGGCCATGAGCCTGGGTATTCTCTTTCGTGAAAAGCCGGCTGAACAACGCACTTCATCACGCACTACGTATTACGCATTACGCATTACACCCGCCCTCGCCTTGATCGCGCTGCTCATCTCTGCTTTGCCCACCATGTATCCACCGCTGTGGGACGCGGATTTCGGCGATACCTCGCCGCGCGGGATGATCGACTTCGAGTTGAGCGGCGTCGCGCTGGGCACCACCTCCACCGGCGATTTCCTGCCCAAGCCGATCGGGCGCGAGCCGGGGCCGGCGCAATCTTTGCTGGATTCATACCAGACCGGCGTGATCGACAAGTTCGATCGATCCACGCTGCCTGCCGGCGCGACGGCGCAGGCCGAAGAGCATTCCGCCATCCACGATCGTTTTACGGTGAGTTCGACGGTTGAATTCAAGGGGCGCCTGCTCACGTTTCTGTTTCCCGGCTGGCGCGTGTTGATCGATGGCGTTGACGTCCCCGTGACACCCATGGATCAGGCGGGCTTCATGGAGTTTCAAATCCCTGCCGGGTCACATCGCGTTGAAGCGCAGTTAGCCGCCACTCAACCGCAGTTGATCGGGGGGCTCATTTCTTTCGGGGCGCTGGTGGCCGTGTTCATTCTGGCGGTCGGCCGCCGCAAGCCCATGGCGGCGGCAGAGACGGAGGCGGCGCAACGCCCCGCTTTCTCTCCGGCGCTGTTGTTGATCGCGGCGGTTTTTCTGGGCGTCAAAGTGGCGGTGGTCGATCGCTGCGATACGTGTTTCCGCTACACGTCGCCGCCGGGGCAGGCCCTCGGCGCGCAGCATCAACAGCCGGCCAACTTCGGCGGGCACATCGAGCTCCTGGGATATGATCTGCCTGCCGTCGAGGTCGAAGCAGGACAGCCGCTGCCGCTGACCTTGTACTGGCGCGCCACTGCGCCGGTGCCGCATAACTACCAGGTCTTCGTGCATTTGACGAATCCCGCGACCACGTTGTGGGGGCAAAGCGATAAACTCAATCCGGGCGATTTCCCCTCGACGCGCTGGCCGCTGGATAAATTTGTGTGGGATGATCATCGCCTGCCGGTGCTGCCGGGCACGCCGCCGGGCGAGTATCGTCTGTCCGTGGGATTGTACGATCTGAGCACGGGCCAGCGAGCGCCGGTATTCGACGACACCGGTCAGATCGCCGGGGATAATGTGGTGTTGGACACGGCGGTGAAAGTTGCTGCGCCGCGCGTGCCGCCCGCGCTGGAATCGCTGCAGATGCAAGGGCGGATCGATCGGGATTACGGCGGCTTGCGCCTGCTGGGCTGGTCGATCGAGTCTCCGCTGGTGCAGACGCCCAATTTCGCGCGGTTCACGCTGTTCTGGCAGGGGAAAGCCGATCAGACGGCAGCGCAAACGGTGCAGGCGGAGTTGATCGATCGGGCGGGCAATGTCGCGCAGGCGATCGAAGTCGGCCGCGCCTGGCCTGGCGCGCGACGAAATCCGGCGCGACCAGATCGGCTTCTGGCTGCCGCCTGAATTTCCGGCGGGAGCGTATGCCGTGCGGATCAAGCTGCTGGACGAGAATCGACAAGTGGTGGATACTCTGGATACAACTTCTATCGAGGTGAAGCGATGAACAAACGAGAACGGTTGGAAGCGGCCATGGCGGGACAAAGCGTCGATCGGGTCCCGGTGGCGTTGTGGCGGCATTTTCCCGGCGACGATCAAGACCCCGCCAGCCTGGCGGCGGCGACGATCGCTTTTCAGCGGCGCTGGGATTTTGATTTTGTGAAGGTCACGCCGGCCAGCAGTTTTCAGATCAAGGACTGGGGCGCGCAGGATGAGTGGCAGGGGAACATCGAAGGCACACGCCACTACACGCGTCGCCCCATCGAGCGCCCCGGCGATTGGCGAAAGTTAAAGGCGCAGGATGCGCGCTCAGGCGCGCTGGGCGAGCAATTGAAATGCCTGAAGATGATCGTCGAGGCGCTGCCGGAGGCGCCGGTGATTCAGACCGTGTTCAGCCCGCTGGCGCAGATGAAGAATCTGGGCGGCGAGCGGCTGCTGATCGATCTGCGGCAGAATACCGCCGATTTCAAGGCCGCGCTCGAAGTCATCACGCAGTCGACCCTGGCTTTTGTGCGCGAGATCGCTGCAACGGGCGCGGCGGGCATCTTCTATGCCGTGCAGTATGCCACGTCGAGCCTGCTGAGCGAGGCGGAGTTTGCCGAGTTCGGGCGTGACTACTGATCTGCGAATTCTGGAAGCGACCCAAGACACCTGGCTGAACGTCGTGCACCTTCACGGCGACAACGTCTACTTTGACGCCGTGGCCGACTATCCGGTGCAGGTGTGGAACTGGCACGATCGCGAAACAGGCCCCTCGCTGGCGGATGGGCTGAAGAAGATCACGGGCGCGGCGTGCGGCGGCATTGCGCGTGACAGCGTGATGTTGTGCGGCCAACCCGCAGCCGTGCGGCAGCAGGTGACGGACGCCATCGCGCAGACGAACGGCCGGCGCTACCATCGTGGGCACGGGTTGCGTGACGATGATCCCCACGCCGGAGGTGAATATCCGCACCGCGATCGAGTGCGCGGCGCTCGGCTAAGCGCGTTCAAGTAAGTCTTGCAGAATCAGCTCAGGCTCGCTGCTGACACCCGGCCGCCGGCAGGGTGAAGAAGAAGGTACTGCCCTGCCCCAGTTGGCTATCGACGCCCACTTGCCCGCCGAGCTTCTCCACGATGCGCCGCACGATCGATAGTCCCAGGCCGTGTCCTGTGCCACACGCACGATTGAGCTGCGCGAACGGCGCGAATAGTTGATCCTGATCTTTCTGGCTGAGGCCGGAGCCGTTGTCATGTATCCAGAAGCGCACCATACCATCTGGCTCGGCCTGCGCGCCCAATTCGACGTGTGGCGGCCGTCCGCCATACTTAAGCGCGTTGCTGAGATAGTTCACCCACACCTCTTCAATCCACCCGGCATGCCCCAACGCTACCGGCCACGCTGACGGCTCACGCAAATTGATCTCGGCCTGATAGGTCTCGATCAGCTCGGTCACACGCTGCCGGGCCTCGGCCACAATGGGCTCCATGTGCAGCGGCTCGGTCACCGCTTCCAGGTTATTCACTTTAGCCACGAGCAGCAACTCGTCAGTGATGGTATTCAATTTGCGCGCGCCGTTCGCGATGAATTGAAGATAGGCCAACCGCTCAGCGGTCTGCAGGGTGGCCTCGCTCTCGGTCAATGCTTCGGCATAGCCAAGAATGACGTTAAGTGGGTTCTTGAGATCGTGGGCGACTGTTTGGGCAAAGGCATCCAATGCTTCGTTGCGCGCTTGCAGTTCGATGTTCGACTGGCGCAGCGCCTCCTCCACTCGCTTGCGCTCGGCCAGCTCAATCGCCAACGCCACGTTCACCTGTTGCAACTCGGCGGTGCGTTCGGCCACTCTGACTTCCAGATCTTGCTTGGCTTTGTGCAATGCCTTTTCAACTCGATCGCGCTCGGTAATATCGAAAGCGGTGATGAGCGAGGCGGGCTGCCCTTCGAACTTAAGGCTGCCAGCCGTAATATCAAGCCAGCGTTCTTCGCCGTCCCTGGTCACAATCTTGAGTTCGTATCGGCTGGGGATGTTATCTATCCACTGATTCGCTACGCCGTGCTGCTGCAGCAGCCCTTGATAGGCGGGATGGGCCAGCGCCCAGATCGGCCGGTCCATCAATTCGCCACTCGCATAACCCGTGATGAGAGTGGCCGCCGGATTGGCATAAAGAATGCGAGAACCGTGTGTGATGAAAATAGCCGCCGACGTCGTCTCCGTTAATGTGCGGAACATGGCCTCGGTTTCGCGGCGGGCCGCTTGCGCCCGTTCCCGACTGGCGATCTCAGTTTGCAATTCCTCATTGGCCTTGACCAGATCGCGTGTCCGTTCCTTTACGCGAACCTCTAATTCATCGTGCGCCTTACGCAAGGCTTCCTCCATCCGCTTGCGGTCGGTGATGTCGCGATTCACACTCACGTAACCCGCAATCCGGCCGGTCGCAGCGCGGAGGGTTAAGGACGCCACTTCGACGTGGATCCGCGTGCCATCTTTCCGCGCCTGAGTGGCCTCGCCTCGCCATTGCCCACTCTCCGCAATTCTGCGCAGCATCTCACTTTTGGCAACTCCCGGGTATTCGGTTTGCAGCACGTCCAGGCCAATCCGGCCGAGGACTTCGCCGGCCTTCCAGCCATAGAGGGACTCGGCCGCTGCGTTCCAGGCCGTTAGCCGGTATTGGTCATCCGAGGCAACAATGGCATCGTTCACATTGGCAAGCAGGTGGGCCTGGTAGGCAAGTTTTTCTTCCATCCGCTTGCGCTCGGTGATGTCAAAGCCATAGATGCGCACGCACTGTCGTGCAGCGACATAATGCAGGGACTGCTGATAGCAGGCTTCGCCCAGCGTGATCTCGCGCTGGAATGAACTAAGGGTTCCCGTAAGAAACTCGTCAGCTAACTCCGCCACGCCTGCCAGCCAGGGGTGCTGCGGCTCTGTGAGCAGGTCCGGGAACAAGCGTTCGGCCGCCGGATTATGATAGCCGACATGTCCCGACAAATCCATCTCGATTACCGGATTCGGATTGAGTTCGGGAAACGAGGCGAGCCAGTCGAGCTTCTTTCCGGCCTGCACCCGCTCCGTGATGTCCCGCAGCAACCAGCGCAGACCGACCAGCTGACGATCCACATCGCGTATCAGACCAACCGTCAGGGAAACGGGGAACGGCTCACCCTCGCGCGGCTGCAACAAGATCTCCAAACGTGGCAGGTCCTGGCTGATCACAGCGCTGGTGTGCAGGTGCGTGAGTCGCGTATGAAAGGTTTGATGATCTTGCCCGGCCACAAATACCAGCAGCGGCTTGCCGACCAGAAAATCCTGGCGCACACCCAGCAACGCCGCTGCCGCGCGATTGGCTTCGCGGATGATGCCTTCCGGATCCGTCACCAGGTAACCGTCCGGTGCAAACTCGAATAACTCCTGGTAACGCCGGCGCCCGGCTTCGGCGATGCTGCGCGCGGCGGCCAACTCCTCGTTCTGCCGGCGCAGTTCCTCGGCGGCCACGTGCAGTTCTTCCAGCGCCGTCGATAAGTCTTGTAACGCCGCGATCGTCACGGCGGGTTGCCCGGCCGATCTGCTCGCGCGTTGTTCCAGGTCCAGCAGGCGCTGCTGCGCTGCTTCGATCTGTTGCGTAAAAGCCTCGGCACTCATGCCTTCACCTCCTCCATCAATAACACCGCACCGTCGCATCCGCCTTGAGTGTTGAGGAACGGTTTGACGAACGTGGCTGAGGTCGCCGTTGAGAAATTGTTAGAGTAGTTCTTGTCCGAAAACCCAGCAGGAGCGGCTCCCACGCCGCCGGGCACACTTGCACCCACTGCGTGCAGTGCGGTGTGGGAGCCCGGTCCGCTACTTTTCGGACAGAAACTAGAGTAGTGCTGCGCACTCTTGACCTTCCAGCAAAGTTTTCAACCGGCGTAGGTCGCCTTCGAACTGCTGGCGGACCGTTCCCAGGACGAGCGGCGCAGTGGCTCTGAACAGGCCGTCCGGCTCGCCTTCGACCACGATGGTCAGGCGCGTGCCGTCCTGAACGGGCTCAAAGAGGAAGGTGGTGGTGAGTGGAACCTGCCGGTATTCGCTTTTGAACGCATACTTGCTATACGGCTCGTAGGCCGTGACGATGCGCGTGATTTCGAGGCGCAGGCCCAGCGTCCGGCCGGTCGTGCGGATCACCGTGCCGACGCCGATCGGCCCCGCCGAAACCTTCGTATGTTCCAGGCCGCCTGACACCCACTGCGGGCTGTTCTGGTAGTTGGACACGAAGGTGAAGACGTCCTCGACCGGACGGCGGATGACAACGCTCGTTCTGAATTGCTCCATCTACAACTCCCCTCGAAACGCCCTTGCGAGGATGGCCTGATCCACCCGCTTCGCGGCGGCCCGCTGCCGTGCGACGTTCACCGCCGCCTCAATGGCGTCCGCCTGTGCGAACAGCGCCTCGACGCGCAGCCTGGCGACGATGCGGCGTGTTGCTCGGTTCGCCCTCACGCTGGTCCGCAGATCACGCGCGGATCGCACCGCTTGCCCTCTCCCTGATCAGCGAAGGGAGAGTCAAGGTTCCGTTGCAACTCCCCCCGAAACGCCCGCGCGAGGATGGCCTGATCCACATTCTCGGCCCGCAGCCGCGCGACGTTCACCGCCGCCTCAATGGCATCCGCCTGGGCGAACAGCGCTTCAATCTTGGCGACGATGCGACGTTGTTCGGCAAGCGGGAGCGAGCTAGCGGCAATCTCCCAGAATCCGTTGCTGATAGATGTTGAATTGCCACGCCTCGCACTTGTTCCAGAAATGCGTTCTGTGTCTCAGGTGTCTCTAGTAGCAGCAAGTAAAACTTTCTATTAACCGGACACGAGCGAAGTCACAAGACTGCCACGCATTGGTTGATCAAAACTCCGCGTCGGTTTCCACAAGGCCGTCCGACCTATTGTGCCGTACTTTGTAACAACAATGTCGCTCGTTTAGGTCGATCTTTGTCCGATAGTTTGAGGTATTCCTTGCGCGGAGTCTTATGGGTTTCTAGGAAATTGATTCCGTATGATTGTTCACGTTCTTCGCGGTTATTATCGGGACGCCGTCATCGACGTTGCTGCACTAGGTCCGGGTGAAGCGTAGGTGATCCAGTCTGCGATCTGATCCCAAGTTGCCCAGCACCACCCCTCCGGCAACTCCGGCAAACCGCTGATGTCCGGCGGCTCCGGCTCAACTTCCCTTTTACTCTTTACACCCTTACTCTTTACTCTTCTCTCCGCCCGAATCCGCTCCAGCAGCACCGAGGTCGGCTCATCCGCGTCGGATCGCGCTCCGTCAATTCGCCGCGAAACGCCTTCGCCAGCACCGCCTGCCGGAAGCGCTTGATCAGTGCCGGCACACCATCCAACGCCTCGCGCGCCGCGCGGCTCTCCGCGAAGAGTTGCTCGATCCTGGTGACGATGCGGTGTTGTTCGGCGAGTGTAGGAATGGGGATGGCTATCTGTTCAATATCTGATTTTCGTATCGATGGGACAGTGGTAGATTGGAAAGTTCATACAACGCAACTGTTTGCATAAAATAGAACAGGTATTCAGCTAAAGCCTTGGAACTGTCGGCAGACAACCCCATCACATTGTTATCTGCAAGAACAGGAACTTCTGCAATGGCACGACGATTCAATCTGACCGCTTCACCAATCTTGGCAAATAGAATGGTTCCAATTGGGAAAGTTTTCGCGCCAAGATCGGTTGCCTCTCTTGCCGACAGATAATTCGCAGCGGATGATAGCCTTCCGTTTGATCTGAGAACAGCCGCAGAAACGTCGGAGACTTTTGCGAAGGGCAACTCACCTTTCGTCTGGCCTTGCAGAGCCTTTGGAAAGCCAGTCCCGGATTGGACGTTGGCGACGGAACCGAACGTCATCCATTGCCAACTATCTGGCAACTCGTCTCGTTCGTTACTCATTATTGCGTAGCATCCCTGTGGGACTCTTTACTCATCACATACTTTGTCATTCCGAGCCGCGACGCGGCGAGGAATCTCTATTCCCCTCAGCTATGTTGCCCGTCTGGGCTAGAGATTCCTCGTCGCAAACCGCGCTCCTCGGAATGACACATCATAGATCGCTCTTACCATTGCCCAGTTGCGCTGCCAGCTCATTCAACGCATTGAGTGCTGTTTCCAGTCGCGTTACCGCTTCGCTCACCAAATCTTCCGGCTCTGGTAATTGATTAGGGTCTTCGAGGTTCTCGTCTTTCAGCCAGAAGATATCGAGGTTGTCATCGCGCTCGGCGATCTCCGCGCGCGTGAAGCGCTTGAAGCGATCGGTCTCTTCCCTCACCCCCCGACCCCCTCTCCCGCGCGCGGGAGAGGGGGAGTTGCCGTGATAGGCTTTCTCGAAGTCCTCGAAGGTTTTGGCGCTGATCGGGTTGCGCTTGGTGATCTTCTCGACGTTGGTGCGCAGATCGTAAATCCACACCGCGTCGGTCCTGAAGCCTTTGTCGAAGAACAGCACATTCGCTTTGACGCCTGCCGAGTACGGCGTGAACGTGCCGACGGGCAGGCGCAGGATCGTGTGCAGGCGGCAGTCGCTCATGCAGCAGTTGGCGCACGTCGCGCCCGGCGTGATCTTCAAACAGCACATTGTCGGGCAGCACCATCGCCGCGCGCCCGCCCGGCTTCAGAATCGTCAGCACGTGCTGGACGAAGTTCAATTGCTTGTTGGACGTGGCGACGGTGAAATCGTCGCGGTCGGGCACGTCGCCGCCGCCCTTCGTGCCAAACGGCGGATTGGTGAGGATGCAATCGAACTGCTGCCCGCCTGCGCCCTCCGCGATCGAGTCGCCGTAGTGGATGCGGCCCTCGATGCCGTGCAGGTACAGGTTCATCAGCGCGAGGCGGCGCGTCTCGAGGACGATCTCGCCGCCCGACAGGCAGCCGCGCTTCAGGTGCTTCTGCTGCTCGCGCGTCAGCGGTTGGCTGCGCTGTTTCAAGTTAAACTCGGCGGCGGCGATGAGAAAGCCCGCCGTGCCCACCGCCGGATCGTGGATGGTGTAGTCCGGCGACTGGCCGAGGTCGGGCTGCACGCAGCGCACGATCGCGCGGATCGCCTCGCGCGGCGTGAAGTACTGGCCCGCGCCCTTCTGCTCGGCGGCGAACTTCTGCAGCAGGCCCTCGTACGCCTCGGCCTTCAAGTCCACGTCGAGCTCGGCCCACTCGGTCTCGTTGATCAGCAGGATCAACTTCTTCAGGTTGACGGGCTCGCGGAACTTCGACAAGGCCCCGGCGAAGATGTCACCCAGCAGGCCCTTTTCTTTGCCCAGCCTGTTGAGCAGGGCCTGATAATGATCGGTCAGCGCCGTGCCCGATCGCTCCAGCAGGCTGTCCCAACCGAACCCTGCCGGCACGGCCACGCTCTTCTCGTCGGCGAGTTTGAGGAATAGCAGGTACGTCAACTGCTCGATGTAGTCGCCGTAGTTGATGCCATCGTGGCGCAGCGTGTTGCAGAAGCCCCACAGTTTTTGAACGACGTCAGGCATGAATCACTCCAACGCTTCCGGCCAGACTTCCAACCCGACCAATTGGGCGGCGTCCCACAGCTGCCGGTCGAACGTCGCCAGTGTGACGGGTCGGCTGAGGCTGCTTTGCCAGAGCAGCGCCGAAGCCAGATGCACCGCATCGTACCCGCGCAGCCCTTGTTCCCAGGCTAGGCCTTCGGCTTGCGCCACCATCGTGCTTCACTGATATTCAAGTGAAATAGATCTGGCCAGTGCTGCGAAAACCTTCAGCGCGCGCGCGGCGACCTCGTGCGTCAACGCCAATTGATGCGAACCGCCCTGGCCGAAGCGCGGCCGCCACTTCGGCCCGGGTGATCAGGCTGGTTCCGCGGAATATCGGCCTCCGCCACGAGGGTTCCAACTTGCCTCAGAGCCGCTTTCCTGGGATATAGCAGTTTGACCAGCGCGCTGGAATCCAGATACGACGATCATTCGCGATCCTCGATAATCAGTCTGAGACGCGAGCAGCCCTCCGCGCGTTTCGCCACCGGCTTCATCGGCTTGAATTTCTTGCCATTCCACTGCGCCAGCCCGGCCTTGACCATGGCCTGCAGCCGATCGTCGAGCGATTCTTCGGCCGGCACAATCCGACCCACGGCCTGTCCGCGCTCGGTAATGACGATGGTGTGGCCCGCCTTGACCTGCCGCAGATATTTGCTCAATTGCGCTTTCAGCTCGCGCACTCCCACGGTTGTTTCGCGCATGACTGCCTCCCGGAATACCGTTGTGACTACATTATACCATAAGTGGCTACAAGTGGATACGTGCCAATCAAGCAGAGTAAAGAGTAAAAAGCAAAGAGTCGTTACGGCAGAGGCGCGTCGCGCAAGGCGGCGGGCAAATCTTGATCGGTATCGACTGTGTATTCGCCGCCTGATTCAGGCAGCGGCTGGATGCGGTTGCGTTGGCGCTGCTGGGGAACCATCACCGTCAACAGGCGGATGATCTCAGTCAGGAACTGCAGCCGGTGTTCAACGACCGTCTCGCCCAAAATGTGACGACCCTTGTAGTACCACTCACGGCATTCACGCGCCGAGCCAAGCGCGTACTCGTAGAACCGGGCGCGATCTTTGCCGGTGCTGCGCGAGTAGCCTTCGGCCAGATTGGCGCTGATTGATCCCAAAGCGTCATACAACTGATCGGCCAGCTGTACCGTGCGCGGGTCCCGCATCAACTTCGTCACGTCATACCAGCCGACATCGCCGATAAATGCGCCCAACCGATAGGCTTTCATGCTCCACAAGGAATCGGTCCGAAAAACTTCCGGCACAGCCTTCTCCCATTCCTCGTAATTCATGCAGCCCCCTTACTCTTTACCCGTTACTCTTTACTCGTTATTTATTCCGCCACGGCCTCATTCAATCTCACCAACACCTCGGCCAGTTGCCCGCCAAAATCGACGCGGCGGCTCTTTTTCCTTTTCACGACAACAGGTGTTTTTTCAGCGCTGCGATCTGGGCGTTCTGGAAATCCTGAACGATGGGTACTTGAGAATCGAATACATCAAAACCATGAAATGCGCCGGGGACGACCTTCATTTCACACTCAACGCCGCACTCCTGCAACCTTTGCGCATAGGCCGAATCTTCATCAAGGAAGATATCCAGCGATCCCACCCCGATCCAGGCCGGCGGCAAGCCTGAAAGATCTTCACGGCGTGCCGGCACGGCATAAGCGGGCGCCGCTGCGGCCCCGCATGTCATTCCCAGATAAGACTCCCACCCGAACCGATTGCTCTTATGATTCCAGGTAACGTTGTGGCTGTCATCAATATCAGCACGCCCGATCGTCCTGTCATCCAACATGGGATAAACGAGCAATTGAAAAACAGGTTTGATCTCCTGCCGATCATACGCCAGTTGAATGAGGGCCGCCGCCAGACCGCCGCCGGCGCTTGCGCCCCCGACTGCCATGCGCCTGGCATCAACGCCGAGTCGTTGAGCATGGGCCGCCACCCACTTCAGGGCGGCGTAACTATCATCCAGTCCGGCGGGAAAGGGATGTTGGGGGGCGCACCGATAGTCCACAGATACAACCACAGCGCCTAACTCGCGCGCATATTGGGCGCAACTGCGATCGTCCATTTCTGGTTTTCCGATTACGTACCCGCCGCCGTGCAGCCAGATCAACACCGGTGCTGGCGCGGAAATGGATTGGGGGGTGTAGATTCGTAAACGGATTTTTGTTCGATCACCCTGACCGGAGACAAAGACGTTTTCAACGCGGACATCTTTGGGAGTTTTGGGTGCGGGCGCCAAGTTCAGCAACAAACGAATCAGCCAAAGATTCTTCTTGCTGAGGGTGAACTTTGGACTCTTTTTTGCAATGGACTGTAATTCGGGATGGATCATTGAGAAATCGTTGCTCATGGCCGATCATTCTGCCTGTGGTACTTCTTTCATGAGGCCACCGCTTCGTTCAACTGCACTAATACGGCGCTTAAGTGTCCGCCAAAATCGACGTTGACCCGCTGCCAGGTTGCGCCTTGCTGCTCGAACTCCAGCAGTTCAAAATCATCGCGCTCGATCGCGAGGTTGGCGATCAGGTGCCGGCGGATCAACTCCAGCCACTTGCTTTGCTGCGGCGTCAATGTCTGTCCCTCGATCGTTCTGGCGATGGCCCGCTCGACCCGCTCTTCCGCCGACATGAGCGGCTCGCCCTCGGCGGCGTGATGCACGATCGAGATGATGTCGGCCAACTGGTGCTGATACGCGCGGCGCAGATTCGCCTCGGTGAACTTCTCCGGCCGATCGGCCAGCTTGTTGCGCAGTTCGATCAGCGTTGCCGTGCTCCAGTTGCGCGGCCGATCGAGCAGCACCTGCAGCGCCGTGACATGGTCGGGATTCTCGCGCACGAATTGGCTGAAGGCCGTGATGTAATCGGCCAGTTTCAACTCGCGCCCATCGCTGGTGCGGAACAGGTATTCCGAAGTGACGTCATCCACCGCGTCATAGGCTTCGATGAAAATCTGCTTCGGGCGCGGGTACTCTTCCAGGAACGCCAGGAACGAGGGATCGCGCAGCAGGCGCATCGCCGCCGTCCAATCCGTGTCCAGCTGCCGGGGCAGGGTGCGCGCAAAGGCGTTGAAATCACCGTCGGGGATATAGCGCCTGGCCAGCTCGCGCCCCTGGGCCGAGATGTTCTTCGCCACGCGCTGCAAGCGCTTGACCAGCACCCGCACGTTGTAGTCCCGATCCTGGTTGTCCTCGATGGCGGCGACGATCTCGCGATTGGTGCGCGTAGGCCTGGCGGGCGGCTCGAACGTGAACTCGCTGGCCTGGCGGAAATATTCCAGCACGCCCACGCCGTCGAAGACGGTGAAGTGCGTCTTGTAGATCGCCTCGCACTTGCGGGTGCCGCGTCCCAGCATTTGCTCGAACAGGATGCGCGACTTCACGCCGCGCAGAAAGACGACGTTCTCCAGCGCGGGAATATCGACGCCGGTGGACAATAGATCGACGGTGACCACGATGCCCGGCTCGGGCCGGTTGCGAAAGCGGCGAATCTTCTGCAGAGGCCGGTCCACGCTGGGCGACCCGGTGATCTTCTGCACGAACTCGGCGCCGCGCCCGAACTCGTCGCGCAGCATCCGCACCAGTTGATCGGCGTGTGAGCGATGGGGCAGATCGTTAGCGGCAAACACCAGCGTCTTGGGGAAGTGGCCCAGCGTCCGCTCTTGCTCGCGCAGATGTTTCGCCAGTTCCTCCACCACTTTGCGGTTGTGGTCGGGCGCGGTCCAGTCACGCTCCAAAGTCCCGGCGGGCAGTTCACGCTCGTCTTCCACAAAGTCCATCTTCAGTTGACCCGTGGCGGTATCACGCAGGCCCACCTCTTCACCCTCACGCAGGAAGTGGCCCTTCAGCGCAATCTCGGAAGCAATCTTCACCTCGTCGTAATCGACCAGAAAGCCGTCATTCACGGCACGGTTGTAGCCGTATTCGTAGATGGGCCGCCCGAAGAACGTGCTCGTGTGCGCGGCGGGTGTCGCCGTCAGACCGGCGGTGATCCCGTCGAAGTGATCGAGCGTCTCGCGCCACTTGCTTTCTTCGGCGGCGGTATAGCCGCGATGACACTCGTCCGCCCAGATCATGTCGAACGCGTGAATCGGAATATCGAGCACATTGGCATCCGACTCGTCGTCCCGATCGACCCACTCCACGTTCTCCGGCTTGCCAAACAGGTTGATGCGCATCCGCTGGATCGTGCAGACGTAGACAAAGACGTGCGAGGCCGTGGGCTTCGTCAGATATTCTTCGGGCAGCACCTTGGGATCGAAAGTCGCGTCTTCGTCGTCCAGGTCTTCGCGCTTGAAGCGCTGGCTGTACACCTCGTAAATCCGATCGAACTTCAGGCCCGGTTCCGGCTCGTAAGCCGACATCGCGCTCACGGCCTGCGCCGCCAGCGCCCGCCGATCGACCAGGAACAGCACGCGCCGCACCGTGCCGGCCTTCATCAGCCGGTAGATGGACGCGATCGCCATGCGCGTCTTGCCGGTGCCGGTCGCCATCGCTACCATCATCCGCCGCTTCCCCTGGCGAATCCCATTCTCGATCGAGGCGATGGCCGCCTGCTGATAGGTGCGATCAGGATCGGCAATCGGATGGGTGCGCAGCCAGGTATCCGCCGTGCCCAGATCGTGCAATAAGAAATCGCGCAGCGCATCGGGCGTGTGGAAATGCGCGATCTGCCGCGTGTAGTGCAGCGTGTCGCGCAGATCGCTGGTGTAGATCAACGCGCCATTGGTTGCGTAGACAAAGGGGATACGATATTCGCCGAAGTGGAAAGGGCTGTCGTGCAACGCCCGGCTGTAGCGCTTCGCCTGCTCGACCACGTTCTCCGGGCTGACTTCGTGCTTCTTGGCCTCGACATCGGCCACCGGCTGCCCGTCGAGCATCAGCAAATAGTCGCCCGGCCCGCTGTCGGTGGGATACTCCTCGATCGCATCCGCCGCCGTGCGATCGCCCTTCGACCAGCGGGCATAACTCACCACGCGCCAGCCGGCGGCTTGCAGCGCCCGATCGATTTCCTGTTTGCGGACGGCTTGTTCAGATGGCGGCATAGGCGTCTGCCAGTGCTATCAATGGAACCGTGAGATTGATTGTATGCTGAAATGAGGCGCGAGGCAACTGGCGAGACATGTGCCATCGCCGCAGATCGCGCTTGACTTGCCGGAATATATTCCTATACTGATGACAGATTCTGCATCACCAGCATGTTCAGGGGGAACCGGCCATGACCAGGAAAACAGCACTTGTTCTCAGCGGGGGCGGCGCCAAAGGGGCGTTTCAAGTCGGCGCAGAAAAGTATGCGCGCGAAGTCGCGGGCTATACCTGGGACGTCATCGCCGGGGTGTCGGTAGGGGCGCTCAACGGCGCCATGCTGGCGATGCACAAGTACGATCGGCTGTTGGAAATCTGGAACACGGTGTCCGATGAAAGAATCTACACGGGCGGCTTTAGCCTGTGGTCAGGGCTGAAGATTCTGTTCCGGGGCAGCAAATCATTCTACGGCAATGGGCCGCTCCAGAAGCAGATCTATCAGGAAGTGGAACCGGACAAATTCAAGGTCGATTTACGGATCGGTGCCGTCTCCCTGCAATCGGGCGAGTACGTGATCTTCAAACAGGGTGATCCCCGGCTGGCTGAGGCGATCCTGGCTTCCACGGTGATGCCCATCATTTGGACGCCGGTGGATGTGCCGCCAGCCTTTCCAAGCATGGTCGATGGCGGAGTGCGCAACGCCAGCCCGCTGGGCGACGTGCTGGATGCCGACCCCGACGAGATTGTCGTCATCAACTGTGGCTGCCGGACGCCTGTGCCTCAACCCGCGCCGCCCCGCAACATCGTGGAGATTGGCGGGCGCATGTTGGCGATCATGTTGAACGAGATGTTCGTCGGCGACATGCAGGAATTCCTGACGATCAATGCTCTCGTCAGGGAGGCCGCCGGGCAGGGCGTGACGCTGCATCATCGCAGCGGCCGGCCGCTCAAGTATGTGGAGCTCAAGATCATTGAGCCGGATCATGATTCTGATTTGGGCGACACGCTTGATTTTTCCCAGCCTGCGGTGCAGCGCGGCATGCGTGCGGGCCGCGAGAAGGCGGAGCAGGTTCTCGGCCAATAGGCGCGCGTGATCAAGCAGCCCATGGTCCGCCATGAATCACAGATACACAAAGTGCTAGCACGGAGCGGCGGCTTCGTGTCTTTTGTGGTTTGGTGGTATCCTAACGCCTGCCCGGAGTGGAATCATCCCCAACTCGCAACCCATTTCCCCAAGGAGAACCACTATGACGATTGTGTTAGACGGCTCCAACTTGACGCTTGAAAAAGTCGTGCGCATCGCGCGCGAAGGCGAGCAGGTCGAGCTCGCGCCCGAGGCCCTGGAGCGCATCAAGGTGTGCCGCGCCATGCTCGAAGAGAAACTCAAAGCGCGCGAGATCATGTACGGCACCAATACCGGCATCGGCGAATTCTCCGAGATCATCCTGTCGGATGAGCAGGTCATGCAGTTTCAGCGCTACCTGATCTATAACCACGCCGCCGGCATCGGCGATCCGGCCCCGATCGAGCACGTGCGCGCCGCGCTGGCGGGCCGCATCAACGTTCACGCGCACGGCAATTCCGGCTGCCGGCCGGAGATCACGCTGACGATGATCGAGATGCTCAACAAGGGCCTCACGCCGGTCGTGTGCCAGAAAGGCTCGGTCGGCGCGTGCGGCGATCTGGCGCCGATGGCGCAGCTCGCCTTGCTGCTGATGGGCGAGGGCGAGGCCTTTTATCAGGGCGAGCGGCTGCCCGGCGGCGTGGCGATGGAGCGCGCGGGCATTCCCGTCCCCGATCTGCAGGCGCGTGACGGGCTGGCGGCCATCAACGGTTCGAACTTGCTGACGGCGATGAGCGCGCTGCATCTCTACGATATGAATCGCTGGCTCAAGCAGGCCGAGATCGCCGCCGCGATGAGCCTGGAAGCCCTGTTGGCCAACCTGAAGCCTTACGATGTGCGCCTGCATCAACTGCGCGGCTTCCCCGGCGCCGTGCGCACGGCGCAGGCCATCATGCAGTGCATTGACGGCAGCGATCTCAAGGCGGGCAAGATCAAGACCAAGGTGCAGGATGCTTATTCGATGCGATCGACGCCGCAGGTGATCGGCGCGGCGCACGACGCGGTTGCGCATGCGCGCCGGCAGGTCGAGATCGAATTGAACGGCGTCGGCGACAATCCGATTTTCCTGCCAGAATATCGTTTGACGTTGACCGGCGCGAACTTCCAGGGCTCGCCGGTATCGTTGCCGATGGATATGGCCGGCGCGGCGATTACGATGGTCTGCGTGCTGGCGGAACGCCGCCTGAACCGCCTGACGAATCCGGCGTTGAGTGTGGGTCTGCCGGAGTTTCTCACCAAGGGCGCCGGGATGTTCTCCGGCATGATGCTCAGCCAGTACACGGCCGACATGCTGATCGTCGAGCAGCGCATCCTCTCGATGCCGGCCAGCATCCAATCGATCCCGGCGGCGGCCGATCAAGAGGACTTCGTTTCGATGGGCATGAACACCGCCCTCAAGAACGGCCAGATTCTCGATAACGCTTACGGCATTCTGGGCATCGAGTTCATGGCCGCCGCGCAGGCGCTCGATTTTCGCGGCTTCACCACGGGCCACGGCGTGCAGAAGGCGCGCGAGGTCATTCGCCGGTATGTGGCGCATCTCGACGAAGATCGCCCGCTGTATCCGGATCACAATCGGATGAAGGCGCTGGTCCAGTCGGGCGAAATCTTAGAGGAAGTTGAGAAAACAATCGGCAGTCTGGAATAAGCGCCGGGCACGCTGTTTGGTCGTGTATAATTAGCGCATCTGCTGTCCATACAAGGAGAGATCTTGAGCGAACAGTATCCATCTGATGCAGCGCCGCCTGAAGATGATGCGGCGCCGCCCGTCCGCGTTGTCCCGGACGGCGATGAACCGGAGAAGCGCCGCAGACCGGGCGGGTTGGGTTGCGCCCGCGTGGTTTTTCCTCGGCATCGTCGTCGGCATCGCCGCGTTTGCCGCGTATACGATTTTCTGGTCGCCCAGCCCGCCGCGCCGGCGGCCGTCGACCCATCGATGCGGCGCAGGTGCGCGAGGCGGCGCGCCGGGTGTGCTGGAGGCCATCGCGACGCTGCAGGCGGGCGGCGGACAACCCGCCGCGCAAGACACAGGGCCCGCAGGAGGTCAGCCAGCAACACCTTTGCGGTGCGCGATGCAAATCGTCTGGGCAGCGGCGGCCAAAGTCACCGTCGTCGAATTCAGCGACTTTCAGTGACCGTTTTGTAAGCGATTCACCAGTCCGTGCGACCGGTGTTAAAGCATATATCTGACCGGGAAAGTCAATCTCGTTTACAAGCATTCGGCGTTTTTGGGACAGGAGTCGGTGTGGGCCGCGCAGGCGTCAGAATGCGCCGCCGATCAGGGCAAGTTCTGGGAGTATCACGATCTGCTCTTTGCCAAGCAGAACGGGCGAGAATGTGGGCACGTTTACCAAAGACAATCTGATCAAGTACGCGCAAAGAATTAGGCCTGGACGTGGCAAAGTTTGAAGCCTGCCTGAACAACGATGAGACGCTGCAGCGGGTGGCGACTGACACGCAAGAGGGCCGGTCAATTTGGCGTGCGCGGCACGCCGACCTTCTTCATCAACGGCAAGCCGCTGGTCGGCGCGCAGCCGCCGGAAACCATTCACGCTGCGATCAATCCGCTTTAAGTGAATGACGGTGCATGCGCTGGCTGACTCGATTCGCGCCGGTGGACGCTGTTGTTCATCGGCGCGTTTATTGTCGGCGCGGCCTGGATCGCCGTGTCGCGCGTGGAAAACCCGCTCGGCGGATCGAGCGCCCCGCCGAATCCGCAGGTGGGTTTCACGGCGCCCGGCTTCACGCTGGACTCGCTGGCGGGTCAGCCGATCACGTTATCCGATCTGCGCGGCAAAGTGGTGGTATTGAACTTGTGGGCGAGCTGGTGCCCGCCGTGCCGCGCCGAGATGCCGGCCCTGAATGCGGTCTACCGAAGGTTCCGCGAGCAGGGCCTGGTGGTGCTGGGCGTCAACACCACGTTTCAAGATGACGAGGCCAGCGCCCGCGCGGCGCTGCGGGATTGGGGTGTGACTTTCCCGATCGTGTTCGATCGCGACGGCGCGGCGAGCCGCCAGTATCGCGTGCAGGCCATGCCCACCACGTTCTTCATCGGGCGCGATGGCGTCATTCGCGACATCGTGTTTGGCGGGCCGCTGAGCGAGGCGTTGATCGCGAGCAAAATCGAGAAGCTAATGAGTAACGAGTAATGAGTAACGAGCAACGGTTTACTCATCACTCGTTACTTGTGAAAGAACAATGTTCCCCGTCATTCACATTGGTCCCCTAAGCATTCAAGCGCGCGGCCTGATTCTGCTGGCCGCGTTCTGGCTGGCTGCCGAAGCGGCCGAACGCAGCGCCAGGCGTCTGGGCCTGCGCGGCGATGTGGTGAACAGCCTCGCCTTGATTGCCGCCGCTGCCGGGCTGATCGGCGCGCGGCTGGGATACGTGCTGGAGCACTGGCCGGCGTACCAAAGTGATCCCGGCGCGATCGTGGCGCTGAACTTCAATACACTCTCGCCGCTGGCGGGAGTCGTGACGGGTGTGCTGGCCGCCACCTGGTACGCGCGGCGCAAGGGCGTGGCGAATCGCCTGCTGCTCGACGCGCTGACGCCGGGCTTCATCGTATTCGCCGGCGGCCTGGCGCTGGCCGATGTGGCGAGCGGCGACGCCTACGGATCACCGTCAGCACTGCCCTGGGCGATCGAGTTGTGGGGCGCGCCGCGGCATCCCGCGCAGATCTATCAACTCATCGCCGTCATCGTGATCGGCCTGGTCGTCCTGAAGACGCGGCGGGCCTTTGACGGGGCCCGGTTTGGCTTGTTTGTCGTGTTGTATTCGGCCTCGCGGCTGTTCATCGAGGCCTTCCGGGGCGACAGTGAAACGATCGGCGGACTGAGAACCGCGCAGTTGTGGAGCCTGCTGGTGCTGCTGATCATGCTGGTGCTGCTGCGGCGTTGGGCCCGATCGACGGCAGCGGAGACTCCCGCCTGAGGGAGGTGGTGCGCAGCTTCTTCCGTCGCCTTGGTTTTCGCCTAAAATTCAGGTATACTTTCGCAAATTCCGAAATCGACGATCCTGACCGATGAACGCACTGAATCGACGTGATTTCTTGAAATTGACCGGCGCGGCCCTGTCCATGGCCGTGTTCAAGCCGCCTGAGCCTGAAACACATAAGCCTCGCCCGATCGGCCTGGGACGCGTGACCGAATGGCGCATCTGGGCCTACGACGAGCCGCGGCCCGGCGCGAAGCAAGCGCAGGCGCTGACCCGCGATGAGGTGTTGGACATCTACGATGAGTTCAACTCCGAAGGGCTGCTGGCGCACAATCCCACTTGGTATCTGACAAAGTATGGCTGGGCCTATTCTTCGTGGCTGCAGCCTGTCAAACGGCAGCTCAATCCGGTGGAGCAGCGCGTGCCGGAGGGCGGTTTCTGGGCGCAAGTCAGCGTGCCGTATACCGACATGCGCGTTGCGCCGGATGACAAAGCCTACCGGCCCTATCGGCTGTATTACAGCAGCGTGCACCTGGTGATCGATCGCGTGGTGGACGACGCAGGCGCTGTCTGGTATCAGTTGAAGGACGATGAGTTTCCCAGCGTGAAAGAATACGTGCGCGCGGAAGGCCTGCGGCGCATATTGCCGGGCGAGCTGTCGCCCATTTCGCCGCTGGTGAAGGACAAGCGGCTCGAAATCAGCCTGGAAGATCAGCACTTGTATGCTTACGAGGGCGATACGCTGGTTTACACGGCGCGCTGCGCAACCGGGGCGCGCTTCACGATCGAGGATATCGGCCTGGTCGATTTCACGACGCCGCTTGGCGAGCATACGGTGGTGCGCAAACGCCCGTCGCGGCACATGTACGGCTTTCTAGGCCGCGCCGACGCGTACGATTTGCCCGGCGTGCCGTTCTGCACGTATTTCACGCAGTCCGGTGTCGCGGTGCACGGGGCGTACTGGCACAATGACTTTGGTCATCCGCGCAGCCACGGCTGCGTCAACGTCCTGGCTGAGGATGCCCGGTGGGTGTATCGCTGGTCGATGCCGGTGGCCGATTACAAGGAGGCGCTGCTGAGTCGTCGAGGAGGGCGGCACGCCTGTCATCGTCTCGGCGTAAGGCCGCCGGGTGTGCTGCGCTATGATTTGCGTCATGGCGATCTGCGCCGCGGTCTGCTTAAATTGGCCGGCTGGCGGCGCGGCCATTTTAATGTCCTACTCATGTTTTTGACGATAATAGTATGATAAATGGCATACCAGGTGCATGACGCCTGACCCATCTTGTGTCTTTCTCGTTGACAGCGGTTTTTTGACTATGGTACACTACGGCCTGGAACGGAGGAGATAAACATGAAGCCCAAATACCTGCTCGGTCTGGCCCTGATTGCGGCGGCGGTGGTTTTCCTAATCGTCACCAGCATGTCGGCCAATGCCCAATACTTCTACACGGTCGAGGAACTGCGCGCCAAGGGCCAGTCCTTGATTGACCAAAATGTGCGCGTCTCCGGCGCGGTCATCAATTCCTCGACGAAGTTTGAAGTGCGCGACAATCAACCCTATCTGGAGTTTGAGATTGCCGACGCGGAGAAGGTGGGGGCGCAGGCACCGCTGCGCATTCTGTACAACGGCCCCAAGCCCGACCTCATTGAAGAGCCGCACGCCCAGGCCATCGTGGAAGGGCATCTGGGCCCCGACGGCAGTTTCCACGCCGACAACTTGCTGTTAAAGTGCCCCAGCCGCTACGAAGAAGAGTTCCCTGATCAAGTCGACAAGACAAGCGGCTAATCGATGTGAAACGCTGGCGGGGATGCGAGACAGAGAGATCGAGAGAGTCACTCTCTCTTTCGCTCTGTCTCTGCTTCTCTCGCGTGACAAGGACTGGCTATGGTCACCGATCTTGGATTGATTGCGCTGGTCATTGCTGCCCTGGTCGCCATCTACGCCTTCGTGATGGCGATTCTGGGCGGCACTCAGCAGCGCCCCGCTTATGTTGAAAGCGCCCGCCGGGCCGCCGTGGTCGTCATGCCGTTGTTAACTCTGGCGTGCTTTGCGATCATCACCTCGAACCTGGCAGGCGATTACAGTGTAGAGTACACCTATCGCGTCAGCAACAGCACCACGCCGGCCTTTCTGCGCATCACGGCGCTGTGGGGCGGCCAGAACGGATCGATCCTGTTCTGGAACTGGCTGATGTCGCTGTACATCTTCTTCGTGTTCCTGCGCCCGTGGAAAAGCAATCGCGATTTGCTGCCGTGGGTCATCGCCGTCTCGATCGGCACGCAGGCCTTTTTCATCCTGCTGACGATCTTCTTTGCCAACCCTTTTGCGCGCCTGTTCGCCGATGCGGCAGGCAACGTCAGCGCGTCGATTTTCCCGGTGGCCGGGTCGCTTCCCTTCCGCGCTGCCGACGGGCAGGGCCTTAATCCGCTGCTGCGTCACCCCGGCATGATCATCCATCCGCCCATGTTGTACCTGGGATTTGTCGGACTGGTGATCCCCTTTGCGTATGCGATGGGCGCGCTCCTCGCCAAGAACAAGACCAATAGTTGGATCGTCGCGATGCGGCGGCCGACGTTAGTGGCGTGGTTATTCCTCAGCCTGGGCTTGTTGCTGGGCGCGCGTTGGGCGTACGATGTGCTGGGCTGGGGTGGTTACTGGGGCTGGGACCCGGTGGAGAACTCGGCGCTGCTGCCGTGGCTGACGCTGACGGCTTTCCTGCATAGCGTCATCATTCAAGAGAAGCGCGGCATGTTCAAAATCTGGAACATGATCTTGATCGTGCTGTCTTTCTGTTTGATGATACTGGGCACTTTCGTCACCCGCACCGGTGTGATCTCCTCCGTTCACTCCTTCGCCCGATCGAGCCTCGGTGTCCCGTTCCTGGGCTTCACGGCGTTTGCGCTCGTCGGCTCATTTGCGCTCATTGCGCTGCGCTCGGATCTGCTGAAGAGCGAGAACAAACTTGAATCACTGCTCTCGCGCGAGGCGATGTTCCTGCTGAACAACTTCGTGTTCATGACGCTGACCTTCACGGTGTTCGTGGGCACGTACTATTCCATGTTCTCCGAACTCATCGTGAGTGAAAAACTCACGGTCGGGCCGCCGGTCTATAATCAACTGATCGGTCCCCAGGTGGCCGCGCTGGTCCTGTTGATGGGGATCGGCCCGCTGGCCGCGTGGCACAAGTCGTCGCCGGAAACACTCGGCAGGATGATCTGGAAGCCTGCCGTGCTGGCCGTGGCCGTGATGGTGTTATTGTTCGTCACGGGCGTCAGCCTGATCTTTGTCGTCATCGGTTTTGGGCTGGTGACCTTCTCGCTCGCCATCACGCTGACGGAATACTGGCGCGGCATGCGGGCGCGGCACAAGTTGTCGGGCGAGAATTACTTCAAGGCCTTTACCCATTTGATCGAGCGCAACCGGCGGCGCTATGGCGGTTACCTGATCCACCTCGGCGTGCTGGTGATGGGCATCGGCGTGATTGGCTCCCTCAACTATCAGGTGGAGACGCAGCGCTCGCTCGCGCCGGGCGGGCAGATGCAAGTGGGACCGTATACCATCACGTACGAGCGTGCGCTAACTTGCGATCCGTCGACGGGGCAGATGAGCGATGACTGCGCCGAGTGGTACACCGAGCGCGGACGCGACATCGCCATTGTGGCCGGCTACATGACGATCGAGAAGGCCGGGCAGGCGCCGATGCGCGTTGCGCCGTATCGCGAGATCTTCCTGAACGGCACCGGCGAACTGACGCCGCCGGGTGTCCTCTCGACGGTTGGCGAAGACTTGTATCTGTTGTTCCTCGGCGAGCAGAGCGGCTTCGGCACGATCAAGGCCTACATCAATCCGCTGATTCAGTTCCTGTGGGTAGGCGGCATCATCCTGTTGATCGGCACGCTGGTGGCCATGTGGCCAACGCCGGCTGCGCGACGTCAGACCGTGGCGGCGCCTGAGCGCGCCGTGGCGGGAGCGGTAAAGTGATGAGTCGCACGCTCAAAATCGCGATCTTTGTCTTCTGGGTGGTTGCCATCCTGTTGTTAATTGCACTGACCAGTGTCGCTCTGGCGCAGGGCGGCACGCCGCCTGCGCCCACTCCCGCCGCCAGGCAGCCAGTTACCGCCGACGATGTCAACCGCATTGCCAAGCAGATGTATTGCCCGGTCTGCGAGAATGAGCCGCTGGACGCCTGCCGCACGGCGGCCTGCCAACAGTGGCGCGCGCAGATCGGTCAGATGCTGTCCGAAGGGCAGAGCGAGCAGCAGATCAAAGATTACTTTGTGGCGCGCTATGGCGTGCGTGTTCTGGCGCAGCCTCCGGCGCAGGGCACGTCGCTGTTATTATACGTACTGCCGATCGTGGGGCTGATCGTCGGCGTGGTGATCGTCGTGTGGTTGCTGCGCCGCCTGCGCGCCCGCGGCGCCCAGGCGCCCGTCGGGGCCGCCGCGCCCCAATCCACCGGGGATGCGTACACGGATCAGGTTGAGCAAGATTTGAAGAATTTCTAGATGATGTTTCGCACAGCATTCCGCCTAGCGCGCCGCCGCTTCGCGGGCACGGCGTGAGCGGAACGCGGTGAAGTCGACACTTGCACCTGCTCGCACCGCAGGTGCAGTGCAGGTGAGAATGCGCCTTCGACTACGCTTCGCTCCGCTCAGGCTGTGTGACAGGACTTCTAACTATGAGCGACTCTCTTCCACCTGAAATCATTGCCGAAGAATCTGCGCCGCCGAAACGATCGCGATGGTTCTATGTCGCCATCGGCGTGATCGGCGTGTTTGTCGTCATCCTGGCGCTGGCACTGTTCCGCACCAATCAGTCGCAGCCTACGTCCGGCCTTGCACCCGATTTTGAATTGACCCTGTTTGAAGGCTACGAAGGCAACGCCGGCGGCAACCCCGTTAGACTCTCGGACCTCAAAGGTAAGGTCGTGGTGCTGAATTTTTGGGCGTCGTGGTGCATTCCTTGCGCGGAAGAAGCCGAGCGATCTGCAGGCGACCTATGAGAAATACAAAGACCAGGATGTGGTCTTCCTGGGCGTCGATTGGACGGATATCGAAGGTGATGCCCTTAATTACCTGAAACGCTTTGGCATCACCTACGCCAACGGTCCCGATCTGCAGACCAGGATCGGCCCCCGCTATCGCATCAGCGGCGTGCCGGAGACGTACGTTATCGATCGCGACGGGAACGTGCAGTTCACCAAGATCAGCCCCATCACGGTGGCTGAATTGTCCGGCGTGATCGATCGGCTGCTGCAGCCGGAATAATACGGATAGGAGTTACGCAGTTGCGTGGCAGTTGCACTGCCGACGCCGCAGTCTAACTGCGGCAAAACACCTTCAACTGCGTAACTCCTAACGGAATTTGAAATGCGGAAGGGAAGGCCGGCGTTTTCGCTTTGGGACTTCCGCATTGAAGAAGGTTCACTTTGGAAATAATTGCTATTCTCATCGGCCTGGTGATTCTTGCGGCGATTGCCTTTTACATCAGTCGCCCGCTAGCGCAATCCCGGCGCACTAGCCACTCCAATGGCGTGGCTGATGTTCAGTCCCTGGAAGCGCAGCGTGAGTCGCTGTACACCCAGATCAAGGAGCTCGATCTGGATCACGTGACGGGTAAGGTCAACGACGAGGACTACACGCGCCTGCGCGTCGATCTGGTGGCACAGGCGGCCGCGGTGTTGAAGCAGATTGACGGCGTGGTGCAGCCGCCGGCGCCGGCAGACTCCCGCTGCTGCCGACGATGTTGAAGCCCTGATCGCAGCCCGCCGCAAGCCCCGATCGGCCTCTGATGCCGATGTCGAAGCGGCTATCGCCGCGCGGCGCAAGGCCGCCGCTCTGCCCGCCAGCGAGTTGACGTGCCCCCAGTGCGGCAAGCCGATCAACGCCGACGATGCCTTCTGCGCCAGGTGCGGCACGGCGCTGCGAACTCAAGTCACTCCATGATCATCCTGCCCCAGCGTCCTGTTAGGAGACCCATCTTGCGCACTGCTGTTCGATTTGCTTCGTTGTCCCTGCTGCTGATACTTGTCCTGTTATTGGTTGGTTGTTCTCTGGCGGCTCCGGCGCCGGTCGGAACAAGCCGCCCGCTGGAACAGCCATCACCTGCCGCGCAGCAGACGCCTGCTCAGCCATTTCAACTTCCCGCGCGCCGCCCCAATGCCACCGCCGGCGCCGATCTTTATCAGCAGAAATGCGTCCGCTGTCATGGCGAGCGCGGTCGCGGTGATGGCGCGATGGCCGCGCAGATTCAGGCGCAATTCAACAGCCCGGTCGCCGATCTGACTTCCGATGTCGTGGCACGCGCCCGGACGCCTGAGGAGTGGTACGACATTGTTTCCAATGGCCGGCTTCAAAAAGGGATGCCGGGCTTTTCTGGTTCGTTGGATGCGGATCAGCGCTGGGATGTCATTGCGTACGCGTGGTCGCTGGCCGTCTCGCCGCAGCAGGTGGAACGCGGCCAGCAGGTGTATGCCGAGCAGTGCGTGCAATGCCACGGCAGCACGGGCAAAGGCGACGGCCGGGATGCGCAGGGTCAACTGCCCGACCTGGGCGATTTTGCCACGCTGGCAGAAGTCGCGCCGGGCATTTGGGATCAAGCGATGGCGTCAGGACACGTGCCGTCTTTCGCGGGAACGGTGAGCGAGGTCGATCGGCGCGCGGCAATCGATTATATCCGCACGTTTGCGTATGATTATTCGTCCGGCGCGCCGGCGGCTGCCACCGCCCCTGTGACCGCGACCGGCCAATTGTCTCCCACCCAATCTCTGCCAACGGCCCCGGAACAGGTGACCGGTTACATTGTCACCGGGACACCCGGCCAGAGCCTGCCACCCAACCTGGCGGTGATCTTTGAGTACCAGCGCAATAGCGATGGCGCGATTATCAGCCAGACGGTACCGCTGGATGCGCAGGGCCGCTTTGTCGTAACCGGGACGCAGCTGTCACATGGCGATGTGATGCGCGCGCGCACCGACTACGATGAGATTACCTACTTCAGCGACGTGGTACCGGCTGAACTGCAGGCTACTCTGCCGATCACGATCTACGAGCGCACGGCGGACGTCTCGGCGGTGCGCGCGAGCGTGCTGCACGTGATCGCTCAATCCACGGACCAGGGCCTGAGTATCAGCGAGGTTTACGTGCTGTCGAACAGCGCGGATCGTGTCGTCGCCAATCCGGGTCAGCCGATTCTGCACTTCAGTTTGCCGGCCGGCGCGACACAGGTCTCGGCCGATCCCAATCTGCCTGCGGATGTGTTGGTGCCCGGCGGAGATGGGTTGGATTTCTTCGGGAGTATGCCGGCGGCGTCGCAAGGCACCCAGTCGGTTGCTTTCACCTATGTCCTGCCCCAGGGTTCCACGGTGCTCGATCGCGTGGCGTCTTTGCCGATCGATATGGTGAATCTGCTTGTGCAGGGCGATCCGCAGGCGATCCGTGTCTCCAGTGATCGCTTTGAGTCGCAGGGTGTCCGCAGCTTTGAAGGGCAACCCTACCAACTTTTCCAGGCGAATGGCCTGACCGCCGGACAGACCGTGCCCCTGAAGATTGAGCCGGCCGGCGCCGCTGTCGATTGGCGTATCCTGCTCGGTATTGGCCTGGTCGTCGTCGGCGTCGTGGGCCTCGTCATCTGGCAGCGCAGCCAGAAGAAGCAGCCCGCCGCCGACCGCAGCCTGGCCATTCAGAAGGAGACCTTGATCGATCAGATCGCCGCGCTGGACGACGAGTTCGCCGCAGGCAAGATCGACGAGGTTAACTACAAAGCGAAGCGCGCGAAATTGAAGGATAAGCTGGTTAAGTTGATGGAAGTAGAATAAGTAATGAGTGACGAGTAATGGTGTAAACGGCGCAAAAACTCGTTACTTGTTACGCGTTGAGGATTCCTCATTGGGCATTGATCATTGATCATTGTTAATTCCCTCACCAAACAATTCGGCCCCTTCCTGGCCCTGCGCGGCATCGATCTGGACATCCGGCCCGGCGAATTCGTCACCATCGTCGGGCCGAACGGAGCCGGTAAGACGACGCTGCTGCGCATCCTGGCGACGCTCAGCCGTCCGACGCACGGTCACGTTGCCATCGCCGGGCACGCCCTCCCCAAAGGCGCCGATGAAGCCCGGCGGCAGATCGGCCTGCTCTCGCATCAGCCGCTACTCTACGGCGATCTGACGGCCGAGGAGAATCTGCGCTTCTTCGGCAGGATGTACGATGTTCCCCGGCTTGAAGCGCGCCTCCTGGAATTGCTGGACAGGGTCGATCTGCTCGATCGCCGGCAGGATCGGGCGCGGACGTTTTCGCGCGGCATGCAGCAGCGGCTGGCGATTGCGCGCGCCCTGCTGCACGATCCGGCGGTGGTGCTGTTGGACGAGCCGTTTACGGGACTCGATCCGCACGCGTCCGATCGGCTGGAAGAGATGCTGCACTTGCTGCGCGATGGGGCGCGCACGGTGGTGATGACGATTCACGATCTGGAGCGCGGCTGGGCGATGTGCGATCGGGCGCTGGTGTTGGCGCGCGGCAAGATCGTGTACCAGGCGCGCACCGCCGAAGTGGACGTGGCGACGTTCCGCAGTGAATTCCGCCGGGTGACGCAATGATCTTCTTTCGCAAAGCGTGGATTATCGCCCGCAAGGATATCCTGGCCGAATTGCGCAGCCGCGAAATGCTCAGCACCATGGGCGCTTTTGCGGTGTTGATCATTTTGTTGTTCGCGTTTGCGTTTGATCTGCGGACGGGCAGCACGGGCGCCAACGCGCGCGCCAACACCGTGACACCGGGCGCTTTGTGGGTCGTGATTGCCTTCGCCGGCATGCTGGGCCTGGGCCGCTCGTTGACGTCCGAGATTGATCGGGGCAGCTTTGATGCGCTGCTGCTGACGCCGGTTGATCGGAGCGCGATCTTTCTGGGCAAGGCCATCGGCATCATCATCTTCATGTTCGCCATCGAGGCCGTGATTCTGCCGGCGTTTGTGATCTTTTTCAACCAGCCCTTCTTGCAGCCGTCATCATCTTGATCGTCATGCTGGGGACGATCGGGTACGGGGGCATCGGCACGCTGCTGTCGACCATGGCCGCCAACACGCGCCTGCGCGAAGTGCTGCTGCCGGTGCTGCTGCTGCCGATCGCGATTCCGGCGTTGCTGGCCGCGGTGAAGTGCACCTCGGGCGCGCTGGATGGCCGCGAGTTCGCCGAGTGGGCCAACTGGTTCGGCCTGTTGGTCGCGTTCGATTTGGTGATGCTGGGCACAGCCTTCCTGGTCTACGATTTCGTTGTCGAAGACTGATCGGAGCTGGATGAGCGGCGATTTTGAAGCGGCCCTCTTGACTCTCGTCGCGCCGCGCTTGCAGCGGCTGGGCTATCGCTACGATGCGCGGCTGCGCCGGGAAGCCGAGCTGTTCGGCTTTTGCAAGCTGCTGGACAATGGCGAGCAAGCGGTCATCCAATTTCAGCGGCAGGGCGATTCGACCGCCGATCGCTTCACGGTCAATCTGATTCGATCGCGGGCGGGCGAGATTCAGCCGCGGCCCTATGGCAGCGAAGCCGGCGCCAGCGCCGCGCGGTTGAGCTATGTGCTGTGGTTTGTGTACGGCCTGCGGGATTATCCCGCCTCCGATTTCTGGTGGACGGCGTCGGATCCTGCCCGGCGCGGGGTAGTATTGCTCGACGCCGCTGAGAAAATCGAGCGGTATGGCGTGGCGTGGTTGGAGAGCCCCGCTGCGCCCAAGCCATGGGAGATGCCAGCGCAGCGGGCCGACGAGTTCGCACAGGCCGTGCAGGCCGTGATGGCGCCGGCGATGGAGCGTCTGGGTTACCACCTTGAGCGACAATTGCTGCCTGGCAATCTGCCCTACAATTTTTTCAGCAAAGCCATGCCCGACGGGACGTTTGCGTTGATCGAACTGCAGTCGATCTACAGCCTGGATCCGGGCGAGTTCAACTTCGACGTGCGCCTGCAGCGCCGCACGGATGGCGATCCGCTGAATTTCAATGGCGATTATGGGCAGTGGCGCAGCATATCGCTGGCGCAGCTGGTGTGGCGGGCGCGCCGCAGGGTGCCGCTGGCGGCGTTGCCGGTGGCCGAGGTGGCAAACTTGTTCTGGCATTATCGCGATCGGGCGGAGTTGGAGGCGCAGTTGATCGATGCGCTGGAACAGATCGAGCAGATCGGCTGCGCCTGGGTCGAGCAGGCGGCAGAGCCAAAGTGATACAATAGGTATCACAGGAGGAGAGATTATGGCGCAATCACGCAGTCGAATGGATGTGTTAGTCATCGTGCTGGCCGCACTGATGATTCTGGTCGGCATTATCCTGGTGTTTGGCGTGGCGCCCACGGCCGATAGGCTATCGGGCGGCGACGTGCAGCGCATCTTCTACTTTCATGTGGGCATCGCGTGGATTGCGGGGCTGGCGATGTTCGTCACGTTCATTTCGAGCATTTTGTATCTGTGCGCGCGGCGAGCAGCGCAAGTACGACATCGTGGCGGCGGCGTCGGTGGAGATCGGCGTGGTGTTCGGCTTGATGGTGCTGGCTGTCTGGCATGTTGTGGGCGCGGCCGGTGTGGAATACGTGGTGGACGTGGGATCCGCGCCTGACGACGACGGCCATCACCGAGTTTATCTACATCGCGTATCTGATGCTGCGCAGCGCGATCGACGATCCGCAGCGGCGGGCGCGCTTCAGCGCGGTGTACGGCATCATCGGGTTTGTGAGTGTGCCGATTGACGTATTTCTCGACCAAGTGGTTCAGCACCATCCATCCCGATCTGGGCCAGACGCAGGGCTTCGGGCTGACGGCCAGCATGCGCCCGCCGATGTTTGTGGCGCTCATTGCGTTTACGCTGGTCTACCTCGTGCTGATGATCATCCGCACGCGGGTGGAGCGCTCGGCCGACGAAGTGGCGCAGTTCAAGCACGAGATTCTCAATTCGTAGCGCTGCAGCCTGTGAGACGGTCTGTTCCTGGAAATTCAGCAGAGGGAGTGATCTCATGAGCCCTGAAATGCAACAACATCGTGATGTTTTTGATTCCGGCCTATGCCATCTTCTGGCTGCTGACCTTCCGTACGTGTTCAGCGTGCGGTCGCGCCAGAAGAACCTGGAGAAAGACATCGAGACGCTGCGGCTGCTGGTGGAGAAGAAGCAAGAAGGCGGAAACCAGTAAGGCAAGTCGCCGATTTGTCCGCGCGCGTTACTTGTATGGAGAATCCCTGATATGGCAACTCAAACGCTGCCCAAACGCAAGGTCGTCACGTTTGCCATGCGGTTCCAGGTCTTTATGCACGCCGTGCTGTTTGTGCTGGGCATGTCGACGATCATCGTGTTTGTGTTTGGCGGGGCGACGACGATTTTGGGCCGCGTGTTGTATGATGCCCGCGACTGGATCACGCGCATCGGCGGCATCGTCGTGATCATCTTCGGCCTGCACACGCTGGGGATTATCAAGATTCCGTTCCTCAACTACGATACGCGCAAGCAGTACAGCGGCAGCACCAGTTTTGGCTCGTCGTATCTGATGGGCATCTTCTTTACGGCGGGCTGGACGCCCTGCATTGGCGTGACGCTGGGCGCGATCATGACGATGGGGCTGGCACAGGAACAGGCGGGCACGGCGATGATCCTGGCGGCGGCTTACGCGCTGGGGCTGGGTCTGCCGTTTCTCATCATGGGCCTGCTCATCGATCGGGCCACCAACATTCTGCGCCGCTTGCGCAAATACATTCGCACGTTTGAGATTGTCACCGGCGTTTTTCTCATTCTCCTCGGCATCATGTTGCTTGACGGGCAGATGACCCAGTTCGCGGCGGTGGCCTCGCCGATCAGGCCTGCTGGTCGATACCAGCGGAGTGGAGACCGGCGAAGCGACCATCCCGATCGCTTTTTTCGCGGGCCTGTTGTCGTTCCTGTCGCCGTGCGTGCTGCCGTTGGTTCCGGCCTATCTCGGTTACCTGGGCGGCCGCGCGGTGAATCAAGTCGCGGAGGAAACCCCCGCCTGAGGCGACGATGAGTGATGATTCCCAGCGCAATCCAAATGGCGGCGGGCGCTGCCGTTGATCGCCTCGGCGCTGGCGATTTTGATCGGCATGCTTGCTGATCGCGGAGCCGGCCTTTTTGTCGTCCTCGCGCCGCCGCGCCGAAGCCTGCGCTGCAATCGGGCACTGTCGAGCGGCATGCCACAAGCGGGCGAGGTGATCCCCGACTTTGAATTGCCCACGCTCGATGGGCGCAACGGTGCGCCTGTCGGCTCTGCGCGGCTCGCCGGTGGTGATCAATTTCTGGGCGACGTGGTGCGGGCCGTGCAAGCAGGAGATGCCGCTGCTCGTCGAGCAATACAACTGGAACAAGGGCAAGGGTCTGCGCGTGCTGGCGATCGATACGCTGGCGAATGACAACGTCGACGATATGCGCGCGTTCGCCGAGAAGTTCAACATGAACTTCGATGTGCTGGTGGACGAGAAAGACGCGATCGCCGGCGGTTGGAAGTGATGGGCCTGCCGACGACGTTCTTCATCAAGCCCGATGGCACCGTGGCGAAAGTGCATGTGGGACAACTCACGGCCGATCAGTTGAAAGAGAACATGAAGTTGATTCTGCCGAATTGAGCGGTGGGCTGGTTGTTAGAGGGTCCACCGGTTATGGTGCTGAGAATCGAGACGCAGGGTGCAGCCTGCGTCTTATCGTTTGAGGGGAGGCAACCGCATGAAAACCATTGGCCTGATCGGCGGGATGAGTTGGGAGTCGTCCGCCGAATACTATCGCCTGATCAATACGCTGATCAAAGAACGGCTGGGCGGATTTCATTCTGCCAAGTGCGTGCTGGTCTCGGTGGATTTTGCTGAGATCGAGACGTTGCAGCGCGAGAATCGCTGGGCGGAGTCGGCGCAGGTGTTGATCGCTGCCGCGCAGGGACTGGAACGCGCCGGGGCCGATCTGATCCTGTTATGCACCAATACCATGCACAAGGTCGCCGACGACATTCAGGCGAGTGTTCGGATTCCCTTCGTGCACATTGCCGATGCCACGGCGGAGCGAATCAAGGCGCAGGGTCTGACGACGGTTGCGGTGCTGGGCACACGTTTTACGATGGAAGAGGACTTCTATGTGGGGCGTTTGACGCAGCGCCATGGCCTGCAGGTCCTGATCCCTGAACCAGCCGAGCGCGCCATGATCCATCGTGTGATCTATGACGAACTATGCCTGGGGGAGATCAAGGCGGCTTCCAAGGCGCAATATCTCGCCGTGATCGATCGTTTGGTCGACCGCGGCGCGCAGGGCATCATCCTGGGGTGTACGGAGATCGGGCTGCTGGTTCAGGCTGACGATTGCCGCGTGCCCGTGTTCGATACCACGCGCCTGCATGCGCAGGCGGCGGTTGAATTGGCTCTCGCGTTGAAATTCGTGAATGACCGTCACACGGCGCGGATCGCGCCCCACTTATCACGAGATCTCCTCTTGCCCTTCAGCGGCATTAGCGGGATAATTAGATTTACCTCTAACCGGCGGACGATTTTGCATGTCTGAGCAGCCAACGCCATCTGAACCCCGTGAACCATCCGTTACGCAGAATGCGAGCGGCGGCGTCACCGTGCAGCCCGGCGGCGACACCAATGTCGGCGGCGATGTCGTTGGACGCGATAAGATCCAGGCCACGACTACGGTGACAAACGTGGGGATGACGCCGGAAGCCGTGCGGCGGCTGGTGCTCTCTGTCGGTGTTTTGGTGTTTGTCACCGCGTTCTGTTTTTTCTCTGGCGGCCTCGTGGTGAGCTTCGCTGCGCTGCAAGCCTTTGCCCGCCCACTCCCCTCGACGATGACCGCGGCGCAAGACTTTCAGGACGGTTTAAACCAGGTGCAGGCCCTGCCGCCCGGTCAGGCCTTTCAGTGGACCTACACCGAAAACGAATTGAGTTCTTACCTGCGCTTCATTCTGGGGCCACAGATTGGCTTTGATGCGCGCGCCCGGTTCTTGTCCAACGACGAGGTCGCTTTCCAGGGCCCTTGGTCTGGAATGCTGGGCCTGCCGGTAACGGTGGTGACGCGCATGGAAACCGGCTCGCCGCAGCTGTATCACACGGTCAGCGCGGCGGTGCAGATCCTGCCGCTGCCGAATTCGAATTTCGGTTGGGTGGCACTGCCCGCGTCAGCCGTGCAGCCGCTGGTTGACGCGATCAATCAGAATATCGGGCAGGGTTATAGCGCCAAGGCGATTGATTTTCCGTCCTTTGAGACCGCAGCGGGCGGAGGTTTGGCTCCGCCTCTGCAAGCGCCGTTGCGGATTGTGGGCATCAGTGATTAGTGTTTGTCCGAAAAGTAGCGGGCCGGGCTCCCATGCCCGGTAAATGCGCGGCGTGGGAGCCGCTTCCGCTGGGTTTTCGGACAGCTAGTTAAGCGGGGAAGCGCATGGCGGGGACATTGGCGCTGGTAGGCGCTGGAGAATTCCTGGATTCGATGAACGCTGTCGATCGACAGCTGCTCGATCGGGCTGGAGGCAGCAACGTGGTGATCCTGCCCACGGCGTCGGCGCCCGATGGCGCTGGTGTGCCCGAGCGTTGGATCAAGATGGGCGTTGATCATTTCACGCGCCTGGGCGCACAGGCCGCCGGGCTATTGGCGCTCGATCGGGCGGCGTGCGATGATCCGGCCAATGCCGATCGGGTGCGCGCGGCGAATCTGATCTATTTCTCCGGCGGCAAGCCCGATTATCTGCGCCGCACACTCGACGGCACGGCGATCTGGGCGGCAGTGCGCGAAGTGTTCGATCGGGGCGGGGTGATTGCCGGATGCAGCGCCGGAGCGATGATCCTGGGCGGTTACGTGCCGGAATTTTCGATGAAGGCCGGCGTGCCGTGGATCAATCGCTGGCAGGCTTCATTTGGGTTAGTGCCTGAAGCCATCGTGGTGCCGCACTACGACGAATTCCCGGAAGTGATGGTGTCGTTGATGTTTGGCCGCCGCCCGCCGGGTTCGTACCTGATCGGCATCGACGGGCACACGGCGCTGGTGGGGCTTGATCACGCGTGGCAAGTGTTGGGCGCAGGGCGCGTCACGGTGCGCCGGGGACGTGACAAGCAGCGCTACGCGGCGGGGCAAGCGGTCCCGCTAAATTCTTGATCGATGGAGGGCTATGCCAGAGTTGCACGGTGTGTTGTCGCGTGCGATTGTGATGTTCGCGGCGGTGGCGGGCTTCTACGGCCTGTACTTGTATTTTCGCAAGCAGACGGTGACACCCAGTTATTGGGGCATCATCGTGGTGGGAAACCTTCTGACGTTGGCGCAGGGGGTGATCGGGTTGCTGATGGCCCTCTCCGGCGCGCAGACGGGTGAATGGACGCATATCCTGTATGGCATCACGGCGGCGCTGTGGATTCCCATCATCAGTTTCATCAACCAGCAGTTCAACAAGGGCGAGCGCAACGCGCGCGAGACGTTGATCGTGGCGCTGGTCTCGCTGTTCCAAGTGGGCGTGGCAATTCGCGCCATCAGGACTGGCGGTTAACTTTGTCGGGCGGGTAATGCGCTTATGGCCGCGGAAGAACCCAGCAAAATTCTCGTCGTCGATGATTCGCCGCAAATCAGCAGAGCGCTCAGTGATCTGCTGTCGACCGGCGGCTACCAGGTGCGCACCGCGCCCAGCGCTGAACGGGCTCTGCAAATTCTGGAATCCGCCACGTTCGACCTGATCATCACCGATCTCAAGATGACGGGCATGACCGGCATTGATCTGGCCCGGCAAGTGCTGCAAAAGACGCCGGGTCTGCCGGTGGTGATCTTGACAGGCTTTGGCGACATGGACAGCGTGATCAATGCGCTGCGTCTGGGCGTGGCCGATTACTTGAAGAAGCCGTTCTCGATCGACGAGGTCATGGCGGTGGTCGAGCGCGAGATCGCCAAGAGCAAAGGCCGTCAGGCTGCGCCGGCGGCCGCGACGTCGCCTGAGAAGCCGCCGCGCCTGTACATCTTTGGCCAGCGTGAACTGGAGCAGATCGAAGCGGTACTCTCGCGTCTGCGGGCGCAAGCGGCTGCTGAGTCGGCGATGCTGGTGGAACAGGCCGGTTACGTGATCGCGGCCAAGGGCATGAGCAGCAGCGCAGATGTCGAGCCGTTGTCCAACCTCATCGCCAGTTCCCGATCGACTTCAGCATCCCTGGCAACGTTGTTGGGCGAGACACAGGACTTTTCCACCAGTTACATGGAAGGCCAGCGGGTCAGCCTCTATACCACTTCGCTGGGACGCGACCTGCACCTGGCGATCATCGTCCCCAAGGGCACCAAGCAGGGCCTGGTGTGGTTGTACGCCAAGGAGGCCGCGGTTGAGATCGATCGAATTGTGCAGCGCGCCATCGAGGCCATGCAGAAGCAATTGGGGCACGCGGTAGGCGCTGCCGATGCCGAAGTCCTGCGCCAGGAGATGGCCGATCAGAAAGTGGAGAACGTCTTCGAGCGGCGGCGCCCCCCGCCGCCTCCGCTGCGTTTGGAGCGCACCCCGCCACCCTCCAGCGTCTCGACGATCTCGTTCCGCCGAGATCAATCGCAACCTGAGGTGAAGACTGAAGCAGCGCCTGAAGCGCCAACTGTAGAAGAGGCGCCGTCTGCACCCGGTATCAGCTTTGAAGCGGCCGTGCAGCTGGGCCTGCTGAAAGACATCGCGCCTGAGCCTCCGGCTGAAGCCCCTGCGGCAAGCGAACCTGAAACCGCAGCGGGCGGCTTGACTCCTGATAAGTTTGAAGAAGCGCTGCGGAAAGGGCTGTTCGGCGAATAACGCGCTTGTTCAGCCAGCAGGTTTCTGGCGTAATGCCTTGCCGGGATCGCAGGGTGGCTGGAACCCGTTTTTGCCGCGTACCGTGAAAGGCACACGAATTTGAAGCGACAGCCGCTGAATGGTTTGGTCTTCTATCAATTTGACGGCCTGGCACACTATTCCGATCTGTATCATGGCGCGTTTACGCGTCTGGGCGGTGTGAGTCGCTCCCCGTTTGAATCGTTGAACCTGGCTCGTTCGGTGGGCGATGACGGGGCGGCCGTGCAGGAAAACAACCGCCGCATGTTGGGCGCGTTTGGCATGACGCCCGATCGCGCGGCGACTGCCTGGTTGGTGCATGGCCGGTCGGTGGCGGTGCTGACTCAGGCCGACGCCGGAAGCTACCGGCAGGGATTTGACGCGATTATCACACGCGAGCGCGGCCTGGCTTTGACGATGCGTTTTGCCGATTGTGTGCCGATCGTCTTCTTTGATCCGGTGCAGCGCGCGATCGGCTTGGCGCATGCCGGCTGGCGCGGAGTGGCCGAGAACGTTATCGCGGCGGTCGTGGCGGCGCTGCGCGATCACTATGGATCGCTGCCGCGCGATCTATGGGCCGGAATCGGGCCGTGCATCAGCGCGGATCGGTATCGCGTGGGGCAGGAAGTGATCGATCTCGTCGCGCCGGCGTGCCCGCCGCAGGCCCCGATTGTTCGACGGCAGTCCGACGGTTCCCTGCACCTCGATCTGAATGCCGCCGTGCTGTCACAGTTGCAAGCTTGCGGCCTAGCGAACATTGAAAACTCGGCCATCTGCACGGCGTCCAACACAACCGAGTGGTTCTCGCATCGCGCCGAGAATGGCAAGACGGGGCGGTTTGGCGTGGTCATTGGGTTGAGAGAATGAGACGTGAGACGTGACGGCGTTCTCACGCATCACGCTACATAACCAGCCATGATAGACTTTCTGCGCGACAACCTCACTCGTGTTCAAGATCGCATCGCTCGCGCCGCGGCGTGTGCGGGGCGGGACGCGGCTGCCATCACACTCGTCGCCGTGAGCAAGACGCATCCGGTGGAGGCTCTGCTGGCCGCATACGAATTGGGTGTGCGGCATTTTGGCGAGAATCGTGTGGAGGAAGCCGCGACCAAGCTGCCCGCCTTCCGGCAAACGATCGGCGATCCGGCGGTGGTCTTCCACATGATCGGGCATTTGCAGAGCCGCAAAGCCGGCGACGCTGCGGCTTTGTTTGATCGGGTGCATTCGATAGACAGTCTCAAATTGGCGCAGCGCCTGGCGCGTTTCACGAGGAAGCCGCTGCCGATCCTGCTGGAAGTCAATGTATCGGGCGAAGAGAGCAAGTACGGTTTCGACGGCGCGCGGCGCGACGAGTTGTGCAGCGCAGTCGGAGCGATCGCGCAACTGCCGAACCTGCGCCTTGACGGACTGATGACGATGGCGCCCATCGTCGACGATCCGGAACAGACTCGGCCGGTCTTTCGAGCATTGCGTGAACTACGCAACGAGATTGAAGCGCGCGACTCAGCCGTCAAACTGCCGCACCTGTCAATGGGTATGACTGACGATTTTGAAGTGGCCATCGAAGAAGGCGCGACGCTGGTGCGCGTTGGCCGCGCGATTTTTGGCGAAAGGCTGTGAAGCGATGAGCCTCATCGGACTCGTTCAACTGCTCTTTGATCTGTATATCATTGTGTTGCTGGCACGCGTGCTGCTGTCGTGGGTGCAAGTCGATCCCCGCAATCCGATCGTCAACCTGATCCATCAACTGACCGAGCCGCTGCTCGCGCCGATCCGCCGGTTGCTGCCGCAATCCGGCAGTGTTGATTTCAGCCCGATGGTGGCGTTTATTGTCGTGCTGATTGCCGAGCAGATCGTGCTGACGCTGCTGCGTTCGCTGTTACGATGAGCGACTGGTCGATTACCGAAGCCAACGGCGGCGTGACGTTCGCCGTGCGCGTGGCGCCGCGTGCGAGCCGCAATCAGATCGCCGGCGTGGCGGGCGGGGCGCTGAAGATCAAACTCACCGCGCCGCCCGTGGAGGGCGCCGCCAACGCGGCGCTGATCGCATTCGTCGCGGAGTGGCTGGGTGTGCGGCGCAGCGCCGTGTCTATCGTCAGCGGCGACAAAGCGCGGAACAAACTCGTGCGGGTGAGCGGTGTAACGCGGAAACGAGTGGAAACCAGGCTTTTGCAAACCGGCTAACAGGTCATCACTAGCCGTGTGGATAGCCTGCAGAACTGCTGGAAAACCCCGGTTTCTCCGGATCAGCGTGGCAGCGCCACGCCTTCGCGCTGCCCGATCGCTTCGAGAGTGAGATAGGCCGCATCGCGCACGGACCGGTCGGGGTCGTTGAGCATGGCGCGCAATTTGTCGTGCAGTTCCAGATCGCCCACATGACGCAGCGTTTGCAGGGCGGCCCGCCGCACCTGGGGCTGGCCTTGCTCCAGCGCGCGCATGAGAGCACTCACCGCTTGCCGGCCCACGCCGATGCCGACGCCTTGCTGCGCCGCCCACTCCACCAGCCAGCCCTGTTGATCGATCACGACGGGAGACAGGTCAAGCGGCGGTTGTTCCGCGGGAGGCGCGAGATTCTTTTCCACGCGATTCAAGGCGTCAAGCGCGGCCTGGCGCACATACCACTGCGACTCTTCGCGCTCCATCTTCTGCAGCAGCTCGCGCGCCCAATCGGTACCGGTGAGTGCCAGGCCGAAGGTTGCCGCGCGGCGCACTTTGACGTCATCTTCCCCGGTCGCTTCGCGCAGAATCTGATGGCCTTCCTCGCCGCAGTCGGCTAACAGTTCAGACACAAGGCGCTGCCCGTCCTCGTCCAACTCCAACAGCAGACGAATGAGCAGCTCCATGGCCGGGCCTGAACCGTTGCGTGCCATATGGGCGATGGCGCGAATGGCCGTGTGACGCACCTCGGCGTTGGGATCCTTCAGCGCGGCATTGAAGATCGGCAGATCGCCCTCGCGGCCCAGCTGACCCAGGCCGCGCAGGCCGAGGAGGCGCACCGTGACATCCGTTTGAGCGAGGCCACGCTTCAGCAGGAAGGCCAGTCCCTTATCGCGCGTATCCACCAACCCGCCCAGGGCGCGCTCGCGCACGGGCGTCAGCTGATCAGGCTGCAGGAAAGTGCGCGCCAATTCACCCATGGCGCGGCTGCGCCACGGCGCATCAGGCGCCGCCGCGCCTGTCCAGCGAGCCGCCGTCCACAAGTGTGATCGGCTGAAATCATCCGGCGTGTTGAGCGCGCGCGAGACATGGGCCATGGGATCGGCCAGAGCGGCATAGAAATCGAAGACCTCGGCCCATTCGTTCTGATCCCAATGCTCTTCCAAAGTGAGACTCGCCTGCGCCGCGTGGTAAGCGGCCAGATACGCGGACAGGCGGCGATGCGCGAAGGCATAGGCATCTTCACCAAAAGGCATAAACAGGCCTGATTTGTCGGCGATGCCGCGCGCGATAGTGTTCACTGCCGTGGGCGCGCCGACCTTGCTGGCCTGGGGTTCCACGGTAGGCGCCGGCAACGCGGAGGCAATGGCCTGTTCGATCTCGTCGAAGCCTACGTCGAGGCGCTGTTCTTGATACGTGGCCCAAGCAATGTGGCCCAGCGCCGCGCTGAGCTGATCGGCGCTCATGAGGTCCTCCGCGAACCCGAGCGGGCGGAGTGCCCGTTCCAGCCAGTGAACGTACACCTCAATCCGGCTGGCGGGGAACCGCGTGCGCGTGCGCCAGTCCACCAGCGCCAGCATGAAATCGATCGGGCTGGTGGTGAGATCGGACATCTGCCGTGCGCCTTCCGTGAGCACCTTGCGATCCTGACGCCCGCCGCCCAGCACCGCGATCCAATTCTCCGTGGCGCGATCAGCTTCGCGATAAGTCCAATCGGACAACTTCAGCGCCGCGAAGCCAAGATTTTGCAGCGCGCCGTAACCCAGCATCCCCATCGTCACAACAACTTCACTGGTGGGATATCTGGTCAACAACGCGGCCAGCCATTGCACAATGCGCGTCCGTTGCGCAGGTGTCACTTCGTCCAGACCGTCGAGCAGGAGCAGGGCGGAACCGCTGCGGATGCGGCCTTTCATCAAGTTGCCCACGTTGGAGGCGATGAGGCTGGGTACGTGCGCCGTGGCGGCGGACAGCAGCACACCCAGTGGATCGTTGTCGTTGGCCGTTGCCCAATCGGCCTCGGCGAGATGCAGCAAGATCGGCAGGCGATTGTTTGTGCCCAGTTCTTGTCCGGCCTGCTTGTTGAGATGGACACGCGCAATCCTAGTCAACAACACCGTCCGCCCGGCGCCCGATTGGCCCAGTACCGCCAGGCGCCGGGTGCTGCGCAGGGCCACGGCGATCGGCACGGGCCTGAGGGTTTCAGGCTCAATCGGGTTGAGCGCAGGCCGCGCCGGGGGGGGATCGAGATGTTGCGCGACATAGATGGCATCGAAGTCGGCCTGGCTGTTCGTCAGCACTAATTGATCGCAGTAAGCCAGCAGGGACGTGCGATAGCGTTGTTCCACGCCTGCCGTGAGTTGGTTCTGGAGCGCCGCCAGCCGGGCGCGGATTTTCTGCCACAGCGCGCTCAACTGAGCGCGGCGTTTGTAGGCTGCGAACGAAACGACAAAGGCGATCAGCGCGCCGATGATGAATGATCCGAGATCGAATCTCATGGCGTCATCCCTTCATTCACACTCTCACCAGAATTCGCTCGCAGTTGCCGCAGCGGGCCAGATGATCGGCCTGGCTGAGCTGCTGCTGGATGTGCGCGGTCACGCGCACGCCGCATGCGCCGCACACGTTGCCGTTCATCTCCACGACCGCCAGGCCGCCCTTACGCCGCCGCAATTGATCGTACTGCGCCACATCAGGCGCGCTGAGTTTCGCGCGGGCCGCTGTTTGTTCGGCGGTTTTTTCGGCGAGATCTTGTTCCAGCTGCGTTAATTCGGTGGCCAGCTCGCCCTGGCTGGCGCGCCACCCGGCATCGACGCGCCTCAAGGTGTCCGAACACGCCTGCAGTTGGGCCTCGGCTTCCTCCAGCGCCACCATCGCGGCGAAGAGTTGATCGTCGAGCGTGTTCTTCTGCTTCTTCGACGCGGCAATGTCGTTTTGCAGATCGAGCAGTTCTTTGGGGTTTTTGACGACCCCGCTGTATAAGCGTCGATCGGCATCTTGAAGGCGGGTTTCGAGCGCAGCATCGGCCAGTTCCAGATCTCTGCGCTGCGCGCGTTTTTGGATGACGGATTCTTCAGCAGTGCGCAGGGCCGCTCGGGCGGCGATCAATTCATCGGTTTCGTGCAGCGCGGCTCTGATCTCGGTCAAGCGGCGCTTGAGCCGATCGATCGTGGAGTCGATGTCCTGCAGGTCGAGGAGCAGTTCGGCTTTTGGCATACTGCAATTATAACGTTGAATGGGATTGAGAGGCAACTTGTGCTAGAATCGGAAGCATGCCTGCCTCAGTTCGCATCACCTCTGCGGAACGCCGCTGGCTGCTCGGCGTGGCGCTGCTTGTGCTGGGTCTCGCCTCGCTGCCTTATCTCGCCGGCGCGCTGGCCGCAGGACCCGATCGGGTTTTTACCGGCCTGCAGGTCAATCCGCTGGACGGCGTCAGTTACCTCGCCAAGATGCGCATCGGTTACAACGGCGGCTGGCTGTTTCAGCTGCCCTTCGTGCCGGAACAGGGGCAGGGCGTTTTCCTCTTTACGTACTTCATCGCCCTGGGGCATCTGGCGCGGATTCTCAACTTGCCGTTGATCGTCGTGTTTCATGCGGCGCGGCTGCTCGGCGGCTTTGCGCTGTTGTGGATGGTCTACGAATTGATCGCGCGCGTGACCACGGCCCTCGACCTGCGCCGGCGGTCGTGGTGGATCGTGGCGCTGTCCTCGGGCGTGGGCTGGCTGGCTGTGCTGCTGGGTCACGCCGATTCCTCCGACCTGACGATCCCCGAATCGAACACCTTTTACAGTCTGATCGCCAACGCGCACTTCGCGCTGGCCGCCGCGATCATGATTGCGCTGTTTATCCTGATTCTGGAAACCCGCTCATTCTCGATTGGGCGGGTGCTCGTGCTCACGATTTTGTCGCTGATTCTGGCGATCCTGCAGCCGTTCGCGCCGGTAGCCGCGTATGGCATTGCCGGCGTGACGCTGCTGATGCTATGGTGGCGCGATGCGCGCCGGCACGTCCAGCCGGCGACCGGGACAGGCCACGCGGGGAGCGGGGCGCAGTCGAGGGCTGCAGCTGCTTTCCCGCGCATGCAATTCACGACTGCTTTCATTGCAGGATTGGTTACTGCGCCGCTGCTGCTCTATCTCTACGCTGCGACTCAATCCGATGCGATCCTGCGCGCCTGGTCGCAGCAGAATCAAACGCCTTCACCGCCGCCGATCGATTATCTGCTGGGCTATGGCCTGTTATGGATCTTCGCCTTCTTTGGAGCACGACAAGCCTGGCGGGGCAAAACGGATTGGGATGTGCTGCTGCTCGTGTGGATCGTCGTCACGCTGGCCCTGCTGTACGCGCCGTTTCCCTTGCAGCGGCGCCTGGCGCTGGGCTGGCACGTGCCGATCGGGATACTCGCGGCGATCGGTTTGACCGAGATCGTGCGCGCGAAATGGCCGCGCAGGGCATTGATCGGCGTGACTTTGTTGACATCCGTCTTCATTGAATTGGCGCTGTTCGGCGGCGCGGCGGCGCGCGATCCGCGCATTTATCTGTCGATGGATGAAGCTGCGGCCTTAACATGGCTGCAGGCCCATGCGCCGCGCGAGGCTGTGGTGTTGGCTTCGCCCGAGATGGGCGGCTTCATCCCGGCCTTCGCCGGCCAACGCGTGGTGTATGGGCATCCCTACGAGACGGTCAATGCTCAAACGCGCGAGCAGCAGGTGAAAGGCTTTTTTGCGGGCACGCTCGATCAGGCGCAGCTGCTGCGTGACACTGCGGCGGCCTATGTCATCGTCGGCCCGCGCGAACGGAAGCTGGGCCTGACGGGCACGCTGCCAGTGCCGGCAGACGAAGTATTCTCGAGCGGAGATGTGGTGATTTACCGCGTAAGACGTAACACGTAAAGCGCAATGCGCAGACCTGGCTCGAACCTTATCCTTCTGCTGCTTGTTCGTCCTCATGGCGCTTGCCATCCTTGCGCCGATGGTGCCGCAGTTCGGCGCTGCACTCATCTATCCGGCCAACGCGCAGTTCAGCGATTTGACCATCACGCATTGGCCCGCCTTTGCGTATGCGCGCGATCAACTGCAGGCGACGGGGCAAATCCCGCTATGGCGTTCCTCCATCCTGTCGGGGACGCCCTTTGCTGCCAATCCACTGTCGGGTCTGTTCTACCCGCCACACTGGCTGGCCTTTGTCCCCGCTGTGCCGTTAAATGTGGCGTTCAATCTCTTGATGGCCTGCCATCTGGCGCTTGCGGCGGGCGCGATGTATTTTCTGATGCGCCGCTGGAGCATCGGCCGGGCAGCGGCGCTCAGCGCGGCGTTTGCCTATGCGGCGTCGCCGAAGATCATCGCGCACATGGGCGTGGGCCATGTAACGCTGGTCGAGGCCTGGGCATGGGTGCCGCTGGTTTTGGCTGGCGCAGTGCCGGCGGCACGCAGCGGGAAGCCGAATGCCCTGCTGTCCGGCATCGCCTTAGCGCTGTGTGTTGTGGCTGATGCGCGCATGGCGGTGTACGCGGTGGTGTTATTGGTGTTGTATGTGCTGATTGTGCAGACCGGACGAACGCGCCGTATTTGGATCGGCGCAGTTGGCATGCTGCTCGTGACGGCGATCGTCGCGCTGGCGCTGTCGGCCGCGGCGTGGCTGCCGGCGCTGACCCTGACCGATGGCTCGGCGCGCTCGAACCTGTCCGCACAGGAAGTGGGCGCGTTGTCGCTCGACGCCGTCTATGTGCTAGGCACGCTCATCGCCGATCGCAGCGGCGCGGCGGAGCGCACGACGACCTTTGGCCTGGTGGTGTTGATCCTCGCGCTCGTCGGATTGAAGCTGCAGTGGCAGGCACGCCGGCGCTTGATGGTGTGGTTCATCGTCGTGATGGTCGTCGGCGTGATCGCGGCGCTGGGAATGAACACACCGTTCTATGGCCTGGTCTATGGCTTGCCCGGTTCGACGTTATTCCGTGTCCCGGCGCGGGCGTGGTTCATGGTCTCGTGTGCGATGGCGGCGCTGGCTGGATTTGGCATACAGGGCTTGATCGAGTGGGATAGCCGCCCTAAACCTCGAACGATTTTGCTGGCGGCGGCGGCCGGCTTCGCTGGAATTTTGTTCGGCGTGATCGGCGGGCTGATGGCGGGATCGATCAGCCTGTGGGCGCTGGCGATCTGTCTGCCGTTGGCGATGCTGCTGATCGTGCTGCGGATGCAAAAGCGTCTCGCGCCCGATCGGTTCGCGCTGGCGATGGCGGCGCTGCTGATCGCCGATCTGCTGGCGCTCGCCTGGTCGCTCTACCGCCCGATCGGGCTGGCCGCAGCCTTTGCGGATGGCCGCGAACCGGCAGCGTGGCTGGCCGATCAACCGGGACAGTTCCGCGCGTATTCCCCCTCGTATTCTGTGCCGCAGCATGTGGCGCAGCAGTATCAACTGCAGCTGGCCGACGGGATTGATCCGCTTCAATTGCGCCGCTACGTCATGTTCATGCAACAGGCTTCGGGTGTGGGCGTGTGGAATTATTCCGTCACGTTGCCCGCGTTCGTCGGCGCGCAGAAGGATGAGGACATCCGCACGGCGCTGAAAGACATTCAACCAAATGCTATGCTGTTGGGCCTCTTGAATGTGAAGTACATCGCTGCGGCTTTTCCGCTTGAGCAAATGGATTTGATGGAGCGCGCGGTGTTCAGTATGACGCATGTGTATGAAAATGTGCGTGTTTTGCCGCGCGCTTTTCTGGTGAACAAGATCGATGTAGCCGACTCACCCGAAGCAGCACGCGCATGGCTGACGACGCACACTATCTTGGTTCCGACTTCAGCGGTGGTCGAGGGGCTGCCTCAACCGATCGAGTGGCCGGTACAACCCGGCAAGGTCGAAATCGCCACATGGTCGCCGGATCACATCGAGATTCATGCGGCCGGTCCGGGCTGGCTGGTGTTGAGTGAAATCATTGCGCCTGATTGGACTGCAGCTGTCGACCGCGAAGCGACCAGCGTCTTTGCAACTGATCTGACTCTGCGCGGCGTGTATGTGCCGTGGGGCGAGCATGTCATCACGTTTGACTATCAGCCGCGCCGCGTCTATGCGGGTGTGCTGATCAGCGTGTTGGGTGTAGTGGCGGTAGGCGCGGCGCTGGTGGCGAAGAGAGTGGTGAAACGTCATGCGTAATGACGCACTGCGTAATTTCCTGGCTTTTACGCAGTACGCATTACGCAGTAGTGATTCTTATGCGCAACCGGGTAACCCGCACTGAATGGCGCTGGGTGCTGATCTGGATCGCCGTGGCGTTGATCGTCACGAGCGTGCCGTATCTCGCCGGCTGGCTGCGCTCGACGCCGGATCGAGTTTTTGGCGGCTTCGCGTTTGCCATCGAGGACGGCTATTCTTATCTATCCAAGATGAAGCAGGGCGCCGAGGGCTTGTGGCTGTTTCAACTGCCGTATACCAGCGAGACGCACACGCCGGCAATCTTGTACCTCTTCTATTTGCTGCTGGGCAAGTTCAGCGCATTGACGGGACTCTCGGCGCCGTTGGTTTTTCACCTGGCGCGGCTGCTGTTCGATGCGCTTTTGCTGGCTGTGATCTATTACTTCATGGCCCTGTTCACGGCGTGGCGATCGGTGCGGCGCATCGCCTTCCTGCTGATTGTCTTCAGCGGCGGATTGGGCTGGCTGCTGATCTTGTTGGGACTGGGCAACTGGCTGGACAGCGCGCCGATCGATCTGATTTCGCCCGAAGCGTACACGTTTTTGATCTTGTACGGTTTCCCGCACCTGGCGCTGGCGCGGACGCTGATGCTGTTGGGATTGATTGCCTTATGGAAGAATCCGGAAGCCAGAATTCTGAACGCCGCTCTGGCCGGGATATGCTGGTTGGGCATGGGACTGCTGGTGCCGTTCTATGTGGCGGTTGCGGGAGCGATTGTGCTCGCAGGTTTGATTGCAGAGGCGCTGGTCGCCCGCCAGATCATCCGGCGCGCGCTGGGTCTGGCTGCGCTGGCCGGTTTGATAGCAGCGCCGCCGCTGATCTATACCTTCATCATCGTGGCGATTGATCCTGTTTGGAGAGTGTGGGCCGATCAACTGGTGATCCTTTCTCCGCACCCTCTGCACTACGCGCTGGGATATGCGCTCGTCGGGCTGCTGGCGGTTGTCGGCATTGTCAAGACGTGGAAACGGTGCGTGATCGATCCAAAGTTACTCGGGTGGCTGATTGCTGTGCCGTTCTTGATCTACGTGCCGTTCAATTCGCAGCGGCGGTTAATCGAGAGTTGGCAGATCCCGTTAGCGTTTAGCGCGGCGATCGGGTTGGTGTATGTGGTGCTGCCGGCATGGAGCCGATCGCGGCTGGTAAAACGGCTGACGCAGTATCGGCGTTATACAGCGCGCGGCTTGCGGAGTTGGCTATTAGCCGGGATCCTGCTGCTCTCGGCGACGACTTATGCCTTGATGTTGGTCGAGCAGACGGCGCGCATTATTGCGCGAGTGGAGCTGGGCTTTCGGGATGGCGCAGAACTGGCAGCGCTGCAGTGGCTGGATGCGCATGTGACTTACGACGATGTCGTCCTGTCGTCGTACAATACGGGCAACTTCCTACCGGCCGTGGTGGGCGCGAAGGCGTTCCTCGGGCACGGGCCGGAGACGGCGTACAGCGACGAGAAGCGACAGTTGGTCAGGCAATTCTATGCAGCCGGCACTCCAGACGAGTGGCGGCGCGAGTTCTTGCGGCAGTGGCCCATCACCTATGTATTCTTCGGGCCGCTGGAGCAGAAAGTCGGGCAATTCGATCCGGCCCAGGCTGCTTACCTGACGCTGGTGTATGATCGCGACGGCTATCAGATCTATCGGGTGAATATTCCAGTCTCTCTCAACGGGCAGCACAGGCAAGCTGAAGTGCATTGTCCGCACGGCGCGAATCGCAATGAGACTTCGATCTGAACATGTTCTTAAGCGTTCCTGGCCGGTGCTCGTATTGGTCGCCGCGCCGCTCGTGCTCTTCGCGCCGATTGTCTTGGGCCGGGTGTGGTACTGGGGCGTGCCATTGCTGCAGTTCTATCCGTGGCAGCGCATGGCGGCCGAATATTACCAGGCGGGACAACTGCCATTGTGGAATCCTTTGGCGGGCAGTGGTGCACCGCTGGCCGCGAACCTGCAGACCGGGGCATTTTATCCGCTGAACTTTCTTTACGTGCTGCTGCCCACGGAATACGCCATGGGTTACACGGCGGTGCTGCATGTCATCCTCGCCGGCCTGTTCATGTATGCCTACATGCGAACGATGAAGTTAGCGCCGCTGGCGGCGTTGATTGGCGCGCTGGCTTTTGAAATGAACGGTTTCCTTGTCGCGCGCGCGGGGTTCCTCAGTGTGACGGCGGCCGTGCCGTGGCTGGCGGCATGGTTGTGGCGCGCAGAGAAACTGCATGAGGCAGCCAATAGAAGCCAGCCGTCAGTAGTCAGCCGCCGACGGACAGTGGTCAGCACCGCGTTGTGGTTGGCGTTGGTTATTGGTCTGGGCGTACTGGCAGGCCACGCGCAGACCGGGGTGTATGGCTTAATATTTGTGTCTGCCTATTTTGTCTGGCGTACCTTCACCGATAAATCCGATTTCACCTTGTCACCCCGCCACCGTGTCAGCTTGTCAACGCTCAAGCCAATCGCAATATTTACGCTAGCCGTCATCCTCGGCCTTGGCCTCGCCGCGATTCAACTTTTTCCTGCGGCCGAACTCACGCGTGAATCGCAGCGGGCGGGCGGCCTGGACTACACCAAGATCATGACGCATTCGTTTTGGCCGCTGCGCTTGCTGACGTGGCTTGCGCCGGACTTCTTTGGGAATCCTGCGCAGAACAATTACTGGGGTTACGACAACTACTGGGAGAATGCGGCTTACATCGGGTTGATTCCGCTGTTGCTGGCACTGTACGCGATCTGGAATCGGATCCGGCGCAAAGCCATGGAGGGGCCGATCGGTTTTCTGGCAACCGTGGTGATTGTGTCGCTGATCCTGGCCTTCGGCTGGTTTACACCGATCTACCCGTTCTTGTATAGTACCGCGCCTGGCTTCGATCTCTTTCAAGGCCCGGCACGCTGGCTGGCGGTAACCCTCGTTGCTTTGTGTGCCCTGGCGGGATTCGGAATGCAGCACGTGATCGATCGCGGCGTTTCGCGGAAAGCAGCCACCCGGTTGCTCTTCTTCGGTCTCGCGCTGTCCCTCGCCGGTCTGGCCGCGAGTTTTATGTTGCAGGGGCGCGCCAGCACCTTCGGCCCGGCGACGCTGCGTTTGGGCGCAGGGCTGCTTCTAGCGGGCTGGCTGTTTCGATCGGACCTGCACAAGCCGCAGTGGATTGCCGCGCTGGTGTTCGTCGTCACGTTCGATCTTGTTACGGCGCACTTTGCACTGAATCCCTCACTGCCGCCTGAGATCTATCGCGCGGCAAATCCAGCGGCCGAGGCGATCGCGGCTGATGGGTCACTCGGGCGCGTGTTCACCTTCGCGCGCGACGAGGAGCGGATCAAGTTTGGCACGTATCTGGCACACGAAAGCCCCGATGGCAAACGGCAGTTCGACGGCTTTGGTCCCAACGACTTGAACTTCTGGCTTGGCGAGCGCCTGGCGCTGCTGCCTAACGCCGCTATGATCGATCGGCTGGCGTCGGCGAACAACTTCGATTCGCTGATTGTAGGGCGTTCTCAAGACCTGCTCGATCGAGTCGAAGGACTGCCGCTAGAGCAGGCGCTGCCGGTGTTGAGCCGCATGCACGTCGGCTACCTCGTCAGCCCGCGGCCGTTGGAACTGCCCATCCTGACGCGCATGCCCGGCGCAACCATCTATCGCAACGCTCAGGTTTTGCCGCGCGCCTGGATCGCGCCTGCGCACTCCGACTTGAAGGCCGTTTCGGAAATCGCGCCTGAATCTCGGGTGGAGTCTTTGACCGATTCCGGCAACGCCGTTACAATACGCGCCAGCTCGCCGCAGGCTGGTGTGCTGATTTTATCGGACACCTTCTATCCGGGCTGGCAGGCGCTGGTCGATGGCGTGCCGACTGAGATTCGGATCGCGAACGAGGCTTTTCGAGCGATCGCGTTTCCGGCGGGCACACACACGATCGAGTTCCGCTACCAGCCGAGCGCGGTGCTCAGCGGGCTGATCGTGTCACTGGCGAGTCTGGCCGTGATCGTCGTGGGGCTGATCGGCTTGCAGCTGTGGGGCGCACGGCAGTGATCAAACGCTTGCGGCCGTGGCATGTGGCGCTGCTGGTCTGCCTGGCGTATGTGTTGTTGACGCTGGCGCGCTACAATTTCGATCCGCGGTATTTCGCCCTGATCGGAACGCAATACGATCCGGGTGTGCCGAATGGGCGGCCGGGTTACGACGGGCAATTCGCATACCAGATCGCGCGCGATCCGCAGAACGGCTGGACGAAGACCGATGTGCCTGCGTATCGTTACCAGCGCATCGGCTATCCGCTGACGGCACGGGTGCTGGCGCTGGGCCGCGCTGAGCTGGTGCCGTGGACGTTGATCGTCGTCAATATCATGGCGCTCACGGCCGGGGTGTGGCTGACCGAGAATATCCTGCAGCACTTTCAGGTCAGCCGCTGGTACGCGTTGATCTATGGCTTAAGCGCCGGCACATTGATGTCTGTGCGGCTCGATTTGACGGAGCCCCTGGCGTATGCGCTGGCGCAGGCCGGGGTGCTGCTGGCCTTAAAGGATCGCTGGCGTCAGGCGGCGGTGACGTTGGCGCTGGCCGCTCTAACAAAGGAAATGACGCTGGCCGTGGCGGCGGGCATCGGGTTGGTATACCTGTTCCGGCGTCAATGGCGCAGATCGATCGTGTTTGGCGTCACGGTGTTGCTGCCGTTTGCGGTCTGGCAGATCGTGGTGTGGCAGTGGTTCGGGCAGTTGGGCGTCGGATCGGGCGGAGCCCTGGCAACGCCGTTTGAGATCGTGCCGTTGCGTGGACTGTGGTCGCTGGCTTTCATAGACCTGCGCGTGTTCCTGCTGCTCGCGGCGATCATGATCCCGCTGGCTGTCATACCGGCGCTGATCAGCCTGTGGATTGCCGGGCGGCAGATATGGCGGCATGTCATCGATATCCCGACCCTGGTGCTGCTGCTCAACGCGCTGTTGGTGCTCGTTACGCCGCAATCGACCTTTCGCGAACCGCTGGCCATGGCGCGCTACAGCGTGGGGCTGATGGCTGCCGTGCTGACCTACGCCGCCTCGCGCCGTTCACAGCGAGCACTGCGCTATGCGTGGCTGTGGGTCTTCACGCTGGCGCTGGCGTTGAATGAAACGCAGCTGCCCATTTAACTGACGAGTGATGTGTGATGAGTGAAAGTATAGACTTCCTATGAAATCTGTGGTTATCGTTCCAACCTACAATGAGCGTGACAATATCGACGTTTTGCTGGATGATCTTCTATCACTGCCGGTGGACTTGAGCGTGATCAATGTGGACGACAATTCGCCGGACGGCACGGGCGCGGCGGCTGATGCCTGGGCCGCGCGTTATCCCGATAGGGTTCAAGCGATCCATCGAGCCGGCAAGCTCGGCCTGGGCACGGCTTACATCGCCGGTTTCAAACGCGCGCTCGAAGCCGGCTTTGAGCGCGTCATGACCATGGACGCTGACTTTTCGCATCATCCACGCTACATTCCGTCCCTGCTCGATCTGAGCCGCGCACACGATCTGGTGATCGGCTCGCGTTATGTGGCGGGCGGCGGCACGCTGAACTGCACGGCGAAGCGCAAAGCCTTGAGCCAGGGGGCGAATACGTTTGCCAAAGTGATGCTGGGCCTGCGCGCCCAAGACTGCACGGCGGGCTTCCGCTGTTATCGGCGCCAGGTCCTGCAGGCCATCGATCTGGACAGCATTCGTTCCAACGGCTACTCGTTCCTGATTGAAATGATATTTTACGTCCAGCGGCGCGGCTTCTCGATTGGCGAAGTGCCGATCATCTTTGAAGATCGGCGGCGCGGCACGTCGAAGATTTCGCAGAACGAAGTGATTCGCGCCTTACAAACGGTGGAGCGCCTGAGCGTGCGGCGTGTTCAAGAAAAGTTTGCGCGCTGACGGGATTGATACATGGAATACGTTAACTGTAATCTGTGCGGCCGCGATGAGACGCAGGTGCGTTTCCCGTCCACGCTGCCTGAAGACAAAATGCCGCAAAATGTGGAGGCTTTTCGCTGCACCAGCCCCGGCTATGGCCGGCATCACACGGTGGTGCAGTGCCAGCACTGCGGCCTGTTGTATACCAATCCGCGTTTTGACGGCGAGGAGATCCTGGACTCCTACGTGGCGGTGGAAGACCCGCTGTATTTGCAGGAACGCGATGGCCGCGTACTGACGTTTGAACGGCATCTGCGCCCCTTGGAACAGATCAAGGCGCCGCCCGGCAAACTAGTCGACGTGGGCGCCTACACGGGCGTGTTTGTGGAAATCGCCGCACAGCACGGTTGGGAAGCCTGCGGAGTGGAGCCCAGCCACTGGGCTGTGGGCCAGGCGCGGGAACGCGGCCTGCACATGCTTGAGGGTACGTTAGCCTCGTCAGGCGTTGCGGCTGAATCGATCGACGTCGTGACCATGTGGGATGTGATCGAGCATGTGGCCGATCCGTTCGGCGAGCTGCAGCAAGCGCATCGGCTGTTGAAGACCGGCGGCCTGCTGGTTGTGCACACCATGGACATCGACAGTCTGTTTGCGCGTGTGATGGGCGGCCGCTGGCCGTGGCTGATGGAAATGCACATCTATTACTTCTCGCGGCGCACCTTGAAAACCATGCTGGAAAAGACCGGCTTTACCGTGGTGCGCATCGATCCGCAGGGCCGCTACCTGCGGCTCGGCTATTTCGCCACGCGCATCGGCGGTTTCAGCCCGCTGCTGGGACGGCTGCTGGGACGGATGTTCCGGCTTCTGCGTGTGAACGAGCTGCCTATTCCCCTTAACTTTGGTGACCTGGTCACCGCGTATGCCATCAAGACTTGAGCAGACGCACTCACCCTTGCAGGATGTTCCCTCTCCATCAATCACGCGGCGTGAGTGGCATAGCACCATTGGCGTGGCGCTGTTTATTCTGCTGCTGATCGGTTTACCCTATGCGGTTGGCGCCTGGTCCTCCACTCCCGATCGGGTTTTTACTGGCTTTCTGGTCGGGCGGATTGGGCTGGAGGACGACAGACTCTTATCTGGGCAAAATGATGCAGGGTGCCCATGGGGTGTGGCTGGGCTTCTTTCCGCATACGGGTGTGCCACACCGCAGTACTTTGTTTTTTCTGTTTTATCGCTTATTGGGCGGGTTATGGCAGGCCGTAAACATTCCGTTGGTCGTGGGTTTCCATGCAGCGCGCCTGGCGCTGGCCTTCGGCCTTGTGTTGGTGCTCTATCGCTTTATTGCCGAGTTCACGGCGTCGCCACGCGCCCGACTGCTTGCACTGGCATTGATCGTTCTGGCGGGTGGCACCGGCTGGCTCTCGATCTTGTCTGGCCTGAATGCGGCAACGGTCGATCCACCGTTGGAGATCGTCTCGCCCGAAAGTTACACGTTCTGGATGTTGTACACTACGCCGCATTTGATCGCAGCGGAGCTGTTACTGCTGGGTGGAGTCTGGCTAGTGTGGCGTGCGGGCGCTTCCGGGCAGTGGCGGCTGGCGCTGCTGGGTGGTATCAGACTGGCTGGGCATGGCAGTGTTGCAGCCGGTTTTTGCGGCTGTGGCTGCAGGCCTGGCGCTATTCATGATAGCTGGGCGATCGCTGGCGCAGCGCCGCCTGGCCAGGCGGCAGGTAAGCGCGGGACTCCTTGCCGTGCTGCTGGTTTCACCGATGATCCTGTACTCGGCCGGCGTGATTGCAGCCGATCCGGTCTATACTTATTGGGCCGATACCCAGACGACCACCTCTGACAGCCCTGCATCTTTTGTGTGGAGCTATGCCTTTCTGTTATTGTTGGCAATTCCAGGCGTAATAGCCGCCTGGAGGCAACGCCGTGATGCAGGCTGGATGTTTCTGCTGGTGTGGTTCCTGTTTCAGCCGTTGCTGCTGTATGCGCCCACTCTGGCACAACGCCGGCTGATTGTCGGCTGGCAGGTTCCATTGAGCATCCTGATTGCCTGTGGCCTGGAAACCTACGTTCATCCGTTCCTGGCACGCCATTTTCCGCAACAAGGCCGCCGTCTCTGGCGTATCACTGCGGCAGGTGTGGTAGGGTTCGCCATGCTGACTTACGGCCTGTTGATTCCGTGGAACCTGGCCTCGGTGATAACCCGACAGCCTGAATACTACAATTCGATCGATCAGCTAGCAGTAGCCCGCTGGCTTGATGTTCACGCCACATACGCGGACGGTGTGTTGGCGGCATTCTCCACCAGTACATTTCTCCCGGCGTATGCCGACGTGCGAGTGCACGCCGGGCATCATAATGAAACAGCCTGGGTGGACGAGCGCAGAGCCGAATTGGCGCAGTTCTTTCAGAGCAGCACTTCCAGTGCGTGGCGGCGCGATCTCTTAAGGCGCTATGCCATGACCTATGTGCTGTACGGCCCGGACGAACGCGCGCTGGGTGATTTTGATCCCGCGCAAGCACCCTACTTGAGGCCGGTTTTCGCGTCGGGCGAGATACGCCTGTATCGTGTTGAGCTGTAGGAACGGGTGAACAGTGATCCGCTTGCGTTCCATTCCTTTTTTGTGGTTGTTGATTTTCCTGGTGTCATGCCTGTTGCTGACCGCCGGCGGCCGCATCGCGCCGCAGGATGAAGAGACGACATTCCGCATGACGGCCAACCTGGTCGAATATGGCCGCGCCACGATCACTGAGCAAACCTTCGCGGTTGAACCTCAGATCTATCCGGGCTTTTTGCCAAGCACCCAGCCGCGTGAGATATTGACCACGTGGGCCGTGCCGGGGCGCGCCGGGCAGAAATATCCGCAATTCATGCCCGGCCAGGCGATCGTCAACATCCCGCTCTATCTATTGGGGCGAGGATTGTCCGGCGAGCCACTTGACCTCCGATCAGTGATCTTAGCCCATTGGACGAGCTCACTGTTCAACCCGATTGTGATCGCCTTGACCGGCTGGCTTCTGGCGCTATTCGCCAGCCGCCTGGGCTATTCGCAGCGTCTCAGTGTGGGGCTGGGACTGGCCTATGCTTTGTGCACGATGGTATGGCCTTACACGGGCACGTACTTCAGCGAGCCGCTGATCGCGCTGTTGATCTTGCTGGCGGTCTATGCCGTGTACGCGGGGCGGGGTGGCCGGCGCGCGCTCGCCTGGCTGATCGTCGCCGGGGCGTCGCTGGGGTTGGCCGTCTTCGTCCGCGAACGATCGGCCATCGTGATTCCGCCGTTCATCGTGTACGTGTATCTATGCCAGCGGCGCATGCTGTGGCGCGGCTGGGCGGCCTTCTTTGCGCCCCTGGTGATATTTGCTGGCATCATCGGGTTGCTCAACTTGTCGCGCTATGGATCACCGCTGACCTTTGGTTTCTCGGCGCTGCAGCATACATCGTTTTCCACGCCGCTGGCGCTGGGAATGTATGGCCTGTTGATCAGTCCAGGCAAGGGCTTGCTGCTCTACAACCCGATCGCGTGGGCGGGTTTCATCGGCCTGGCGATCATGTTCCGCACGCGCCGCAAGGAAGCGATCTTGTTCGCGCTGGTGATTCTGGCCGAGCTGCTGTTCTTTGCCGTGTATGAATTCTGGACTGGCGGGTGGAACTGGGGGCCGCGGTACATCATGCCTGTGCTGCCGCTGCTGGTTCTGGCGGCGGGTGAATGGGTGCACGTGAATCCGACACGCCTGCGCCGGACGATCCTGGTCGTCCTGTGCATCATCGGATTTGTGCTGAACCTTCCTGCCGTGCTGGTCGATCACTCCCGCTACCTGGTCAGCTTCGGCGAACGCGATCCTCAGCACTATCTCGACCGTTCGATTCTGAGCCTGGCCGATTCGCCGCTGACACGGCAATGGCCGGTGGTGTTTGAAGTGGCCGGCCTGTACACACAGCCTGCGACCTGGCAGGCCGCAGGCGAAGCAGTGCTCGAGCATTTGAATGACTACACCGGGGATGGCTCGTTGGAATCACTCAGCACGCAGGCCCTGTGGTTCGATGAATTCTTCCGGCTCAACACGCCCGACTTTTGGTTTGTTCATTTGCCCGTGTTGGGTTTCCCGCTGTTCGGTATCAGTCTTCTCGCCCTTGCTCTGTTGAGCGTCGCGATCTTCTCCGCCTGGAAGGTTGGGTTGATGCTGAGATGAACGAAGCAGCTGCCTTCAATCCGGAATCTGGAATCCGGAACCCGAAATCGTTCCTTGTCCCCGCACTGATCGTCTCCCTTTCAGTTGTTTACAAACTGTTCCTGCTCGCCTTCAATGCGGTACCCTTCAACGGCGACGAAGCGATCGTGGCGTTGATGGCGCGCCATATCCTGCGCGGCGAGCGGCCGGTCTTCTTCTACGGGCAGGCTTATCTCGGATCAACCGATGCGTGGCTCGTGGCCGCCTCCTTTTCGATCTTTGGCGAGAATATCTTCGCGATCCGCATCGTGCACATCCTGCTGTTCGCCGGCGTGGTATTCACAACTTACCTGCTGGCGCGGCGCTACTTGCAGGACGAATGGGGCGCGCGCGCGGCGATGCTGTGGATGGCGTTACCGCCGACGATGTTGACGCTGTATACCACGGCGACGCTGGGCGGCTACACGGAAACACTGCTGTTCGGCAACATTCTTCTGTTGATGGCAGATGGCCGCTGGTTGTTGGCCGATCGCTGGCGGGCGGGGCGCTGGCTGTTATTTGGCGTCATCGCGGGATTCGCGTTTTACACTTTCCCGCTGATTTTGATCACCCTCATCCCGATCGGATTGCAATTACTCTATCGGCTGCAGTTGAGAGCATGGCGCGACTATCTGATGGCGCTGCTGGGTTTCGCGCTGGGGAGCGCGCCCTGGTGGCTGGCGTTAACCCAGTCAGGCGGAATGCTGGTGGCAGAGCTGACGGGTTCTGCCGTCGCGGGCACGGTCGAATCATCTGGCTTGCTGGGCGGACTGGCAATTCGCCTGCTCAACTTCTTCCTGTTTGGCACAACGGCCTGGTGGGGGCTGCGTTATCCGTGGTCGGCGGAGTTTGTGCTGCCGCTGTGGGGCGGCGGGGCGCTGCTGTTCTACCTGAGCGCGTTCGGCTACGCCGTCAGGCGCGGGCCGCGCGTGTTGTGGGGCCTGATTGCCACACTGCTTGTGACGTTCTTGCTGACGCCGTTTGGCGGCGATCCCTCCGGGCGCTATTTTCTGCCGCTGGTTGTGCCGCTGGCGATCTTCTCGGCAATGCTCTTGCAACGCTTTCGTAAGCAAAATGTGACGGTTGCCTTATTGCTTCTGGCCCTGCTTGTTGGTTACAATGGTGCTGGCACGTTGGCTGCCGCCGCAAAGAACCCGCCGGGCATCACCACGCAGTTCGATCCGGTAACCTGGATCGATCACACGCGCGATCAGGAGTTGATCGACTTCCTGCTGGCGAACGGCGAGACGCGGGGCTATACCAACTACTGGGTGCAGACACCCCTGGCGTTCCTGTCCGGCGAGCGCATCATCAGCGCGGCGCGGCTGCCGTACCACCTGGCAATGGATTACACGCCGCGCGACGATCGGTATCCGCCGTTCACTCAAGCCGTGCGCGAGGCGCCGCGCGCTTTCTACATTACGGTGAATCATCCCGCGCTGGAGGCGCTGATCCGGAAGCGCCTGACAGAGCTGGGCGTGACGTTTCATGAGCACGCCATTGGCAACTATCACATCTTCTACGCGCTGTCGCGCAAGGTCGAGCCGGAGGAATTGGGAATCTATGACAGTGGAGTACAGTGACACGGTGACAGGAAGAAGGGAGGACAAGAGGAAGAGAGGACACGAAGACAGGAGGCGGGGCGGCGATCTTTATTACAGGAGGGAGCATGGCTGGCAAGATTGAGAATCACACGGATTTGCAGGTGTATCAAAAGGCGTTTGAAGCGGCTATGCAGCTTTTTGAGTTGTCGAAATCATTTCCAAAAGAGGAGACATATCGCTGACGGATCAGATACGCCGTTCATCACGCTCGGTATGCGCTAATCTGGCCGAGGGATGGCGCAAGCGGCGGTATGAAGCGATGTTTATCAGCAAACTGGCGGACGCCGAAGGTGAGGCGGCGGAGACTCAAGTCTGGCTGGAGTTCGCCGTCAAGTGCAAGTACCTTAAGCGCGAAGAAGCAGCGTCTCTGTACGCCATGTATCGCGAGGTTATTGGCACATTGGTCAACATGATCAACCACCCTGAATCATGGGTATTGCGGAAGAAGTGACAGGAGGACGGGAAGACAAGAGGACAAGAAGAAGAGATGACAAGAGGATCTGTTGATAGGATTATCTTGCCTCCCTTCTTCTCTTCTTCCCTTCCTCCTTTCATATTGTCAAACTTGACCAGCAAACAATGAAATCACTCACCCTCCCGCGCCTCGTTACTCTGCTCACCTTCATCGCCCTGTTCGCGATGGCGGTCCGCACGCCGGTCGACACCGATATGTACTGGCACTTGCGCGCGGGGCAGTTCATTCTGGAGACGCGCACGATTCCCGCGGCTGATCCTTTTTCCTGGACGGCGTTGGGCACGCCGTGGGTCGATGTGCACTGGCTCTCGCAGGTGATTTTATACGGCGCGTACGCGTTGCTGGGCATGCCCGGGCTGGCCCTGCTGGTGGCGGTGCTGGTCGTGATGGCCTTTGTGTTCGTGTGGAGGCAAATGGAGGGCGGCCCGTTTATGCGGGCGTTCGTCGTGGTGCTGGCGGCGGCGGCGGCCGGGGCCGTGTGGACACCGCGCTCACACATGGCGACGTTTGTCTTCACACCTTTGATTGGGTATCTGATCTACCTCTACAAGTGGAAACAGACCGATCGGTTGTGGCTAATCCCGATCATGTTTGTGCTGTGGGTGAATCTGCACGGCGGTTATGTCTCCGGCTTCATGGTGCTGGCCGCGACGTTGGCCGGCGAGATCGTCAATCACGTGCTGGGCTACGAGGGGCCGGAGGTGCTCAGCTGGAAGCGCTGGCGCAAGTTGTTGATCATCACATTCATCTCTGGCGCGGTGCTGCTGATCAATCCGTACACCAGCGCGGCGCTGCAGCTGCCGTTCAAGACGGTCAACATCGGCGTGCTGCAAGACTTCATCGAAGAGTGGGCCGCGCCCAACTTCCACGAACTGTATCAACAGCCCATGCTGTGGATGTTGCTGCTGACGCTGGTGGCCGTCGGGTGGTCAGGTCGACGGCTGGACGCGACGGATGCGGCGCTGCTGGTGATCTTTGCTTACATCTCGTTTTTGGCGCGGCGCAACATTGGCTTGTTTGCGTTGATCTGCGCACCGATTTTGAGCCGCCACGCGACAGCGCTGCTCGGTCGTTATCGATGGGGGCAGCGCCCCCCTGCCAGAGGCCACCCGACAATTAACTGGATTATTTTGCTGCTCATTGTGGGCGCGGCGCTCTTGAAGGTGCTCGTGCCGATCGTGCCCGCTGCGCAGGCGCAGGCCGAAGCCACAATCCTGCCCGCCCAGGCCGCGGACTGGATTGCAGCAAATCGGCCGGCGGGCAAGCTGTTCAATTCGTATAACTGGGGCGGTTATTTGCTGTGGCGTTTGTGGCCCGAATATCCCGTCTATGCCGATGGCCGCACGGACGTGTATCCGAATGCGTTTTTGCAGGAGTATTTGCAAATCGTGACCGGACAGCTGGATGCGCCGGCTTTGTTTGACAAGCGCGGCATTCGCACGGTGATCATCGAGTCGGAATCGCCGCTGGTGATGCAGTTAGTGAAGTCAGGCCTCTGGCGGGAAGCCCACCGTGACGACAAGGCCGCCGTCCTGACGAGGCGCGAGTAGCCGATGATTCAGGCGCGTTCCTCTCCTTCGAACCGATCGGCCTGGCTGAGTCTGGCGCTGATCACGTCGATCTGCGCGCTGTTCATGGTGCTGCGCTGGGGCAAACTGGATTCGTTGTGGGGCGATCCGGCGCGCTGGTTGTTTGAAGCTTATCGATCCGCGAGCGGCGAAACGCTCTATCGTGATTTTGCGTGGCAGTTTCCGCCGTTGTCGCTGTTGTTGATGAGCGGCGCCTTTCGAGTGTTGGGCGGCACGTTTGAAGCGGCCCAGGTGATGCTGGACGCGCTCAGCCTGATCGCTGTGCTGCTGCTGTGGGCGGTGGCGCGGCGGATCATGCCGGCCGGATTGGCGCTGGCGGCGACGATCGCCGGCGTGATCGCCATCGCGACAGGCGGCGGGCCGGACTTCCGGCTGTTCTCGCTGCAATTGTACACGCCCGCGCTGCTCACAGGCTTGATCGGCACGCTGCTGCTGGCCTGGAGCCTGATCACCGCCCTGCAGCGCGGCGTCATGACGATGGGCACGTGGCTGGCGCTGTCGCTGGGATCGACGATCGGGTTGTTGAGCAAACCGGAGTATGCCGCGGCCAGCGTGGCGGCCCTGATCATTTTTGTGCTGGTCGATGCGCGGGTGGGGTCTGGCAGCAAATCGCTGGCCTTGTGGCTGCGCCGATCGGCGTTAGTGCTCGCGCTCGGTTTGTTGCCCGCCGCAATCGGCTATCTGCTCGTGGGCAGCCTCACCGGCTTCGATAATCTGCTTGCCGGAGTCACCGGCTACGGGGCAGCTGCTTTGATCTGCCCGTGGTGGCCGACCGGACTGGGTTTGGTGGGCGCGTTGGCCGCGTTAGGGCAGGGCGTACTGTTCGTGATGATGTTGTCCCTGGCGCGCTTCAATACGCTGCGGCGAAAATATGGCCGGCGTTATCTGACCCTGTGGCTGGGCGCAGGACTTGGCCTGGCGCTGAGTGTGTGGTATGTGCCTGGCTGGCTGCGCGTGAACAACTTTGGCGTGGCTGGCTGGGAGGCTGCCGGCTTTGCGACGGCGCTGGGCGTCTGGCTGCTGCCGGTGATGTGGTGGTCGATTATCGCCTGGTTTGTTCTGCTGAGCCGCTACCTTGGCGCGTTATTCAGTCGCCGCGCTTTCTCAAGCGAAGCGGCCTGGCTGTGGGTGCTGCTGACGATTGGCGTGGCGCTCACGGCGCGCGGCCTGTTTGGCGATTCGCACAGTGTGACGACGATGGTATCTGTGGCGGCGATGCCGATCTGGCTGCTCGTGGGCGTGTCCGGCCTGGTCGCGATCTTGTGTCGCTTCAAAACTGACGATGCCGACGAAGGGCGGGCGCTGTGGTCGAAAGTCGTTTTGATCGTCGTGGTCATTTTCGCCGGCCTGCGTTTGGTCTATGGCGCAGGCGACGAGGCGCGCACAAGTTACTCGGCGTTGGATACGCCGGCCGGGACGGTGCGGCTTGCCGATCGCGCCAGCGCGGCGATTTATGCTGACGTGCTGCGCGAGACGCAGCCGGCCGATCGGGTTTTGGATGTGGCTTATGGGGGCGGGATCAATTTTGCGACGCGGCGCGCCAGTCCCACCTTCTCGACCCAGTGGTGGTACTTGCTGCCCGCGCAAAAGTACGTCGATCAGGATCTGGCGCAGTTTGCGCAGCATCCGCCGAAGCTGGTGATTGCCAATGAATTACCCGATTTTGGCGCGTCCTTCGGCGTGATTGCGCCGACACGCTGCCCGTTTCCGCGCCTGGTCTGGCGGCCCGATCAGCTGGCGTATGACCCCGCGCGGCGCTTCCCGGTGATCGATGCCATTCAATCTCAGTATCAACCGGCGGCAAACTACGATGGGCTAATCTTGCTGGAACGGAACTAGAGCCCGTATGCCAGTAAGTTCTGCGTCGCAACCACCAACTCCGTTTTCTTCACGGCGTATCCAGCTGACGCTGGCCGAGCTGCTCGTGTTGCTGCCCGGCGTGCTGGCGGCCTGCTGCGTGGTCACCGCATACGTGATCGACGCGCTGGGTGGGCCGATCCATCCGTGGCTCATCGCGGCCATGTTGATCGTTGAGCTGTTGCTGCTGGGCCTGTGGCTCTGGAGGCGCGGCTGGCACATCGCCGTTGAACTGGACGGCAGCGGCATGCTGGGCCTGGCCATTGTCGTCATTGGCCTGCTGAGCCTCTTGCTGTGGCTGGCACGATCGTCGGGATTGCCGCCGACGCAATCAAGCGATCTGGTTCACCATCTGAGCCTGATCGATTTCATTCAGCAGCGGCAGATGCTGCCGCGCGAACCTGCCCTGGCGGCATATCTGGGCGAGATGGTGATGTATCCCAGCGGCGCTCACGTGCTCGCCGCGCTGCTGGCAGGCTGGCTGGGAACCAGTGGGCTGTGGGTTGTCTTCCCACTGATCATAGCCGCCTTGATCGTCAAGGCCGGGTCAGTGTACAACATTGCGCTGCGCACTGTGCCGGCGCGCCGGGCGCATACTCCGGCATTGGCTGTCGCAGGTGCTGCGCTGCTGCTATTGGCGTGGAACTATTTCATGATCCCGCTGACGTGGCATTTCTTCCTGGCGCAGATCAGCGCAGAGACATTGGTCATCATTATGCTGTGGACGCTCGTGCGCTTCGACGCCGAACCGGCGCCGCTGTGGTTGGCGTGCTTCGGGTTGTGTGGTATGGCCGTGGCGCTGACCTGGACGGTATGGCTGCCGATCCCGCTGTTGACCATGTTCATCGTCGTCGCCGTGAAACGCACTGCTTCGCTCCGCATGAAACTGCGTTGGTGGATGATTGCCGGAGCGCCGGTTTTCGTGGGTGTGGCGCTATATGTGGGCGGTTACCTTGGATCTGAATCAAGCATCTTTGTGCATGAAGGATCGGCGACGCTGCCTTCGATTGAGGCATACAGTCCGTGGCTCCTGGGTTTGGCGGTGATCGGGCTTGTGGTTTCGTGGCGCAATCGCCGGGCCAGGCCGGTCGGCCTCATGCTGCTCGTTACGCTGCTGCAAGCGGCGGCGTTGTTCATTACAGCGCTGACTCGCTTCACTGCTTTCTACTGGGTCCTGAAAGTCCTATACATCTCGATCTATCCTTTGGCGCTGTACGCAACATTGGCGCTGGATGCCATGTGGACCTGGCCGGCGCATTGGCGGCCTGCCATCTTTTCGATTGGCTGGAGCCGTGCGGCATGGCTCGTGCCACTGGCAGTGATGGGCCTGGCAGTCGTGACGGTCGTGCCGCCTGCGCCTCTGCCTTCTGCCGTGAGCGACGAGGCTTATCAAGCCGGTCGCTGGGCGAAGGCAAACCTGCCAGGTGATTGCATCGATTACCTGTCCGACCATTGGGTATCGGCATACTGGCTGCATGTGGCGGTATTGGGCAATCCGCGCCTGTCGCCGCATACGGAGCAGATTGTGGCCGATTGGAACTACGCACAGACTTCGCGCGAGCGGTGGGAGCAGACGACAGCTCTGCCGTATGCCATCATCACGGATTGGCCGCATGCGCCGGCCAACGTCAAAGCGTTATCGGCGGTCATGTATCAAGCGGGATCAGCTGCCGTGGTGCGGCGTGTCGGTCAGGCGGTTTGCGGCTATCATGCCCTTCCGATCGATCAGTTTAACCCGCAAGAGCATCGATAGCGCGTTTGGTAACCTGCGTGAGCAGCAAGTTTGGGGCCGAAGAATGAAAATCCGGACGTTCCTGCAGCGCCGGGCGCACTGGCTGGGAGTAGCGGCTCTGCTGGCATGGTGCATGCTGTACACCTGGCCGGCGCTGCAAGCGCCGTTCATTGGCACGGATGATCATTATTCCAATTTGCTGCCGATCATTCACTATCGCGCGTCGATTCTGCAGGAACACACCCTGCCGCTTGAGACTGCGCTGTGGTATGGCGGACGGGCGCAATGGCAGAACCCGTTGTGGAGTTCTTGTATCTGCCGGCGACGGCAGGTTGGCTGCTGCTCCCGATCGATTGGGCTGCGCGGGTGGTCATCGTCGGCCACTTTGTGGCAGCCGCTCTGCTGGCACGCTGGCTGGCTGCGCTGTTTCTGGATCACGAGTTTGAGCGCGTCTGCGCGGCGCTGTTGTTGATTGCGCCGATCTCGGTCAGTCTCCAGCTAGGCCACTGGGAGAAGACACTGGCCTGGCCGTGGATCTTGCTGGGGCTGCGCTGTGTGTTGGACGCGCGATGGTCAAACGTGCGGCGCGGCGTGGGAGCCGGCGTCTGCCTGGGCGTCGTCGCGCTGACCGGCGCGAATTACTATGTGCTTTACGCGGCCATCCTGTTGGGGGGCCTGGCGCTGGCCGTATCGGGCAAAACCTTCATTAGCCTGGCCGGCGGTTCGCTGATTGGGCTGCTGCATCTGCCCAGCGTCGCTTTCCTCATCGGCCAGCCGCGCAGCGTGGCGGCGTCGATCGGCATTCATAGTTTATCGCCGCTGCAGATCGCGCAAGTCTTGTTCATCGGTTGGGCCGATCCGGCGTATGTTGCTCTGGAGGGTTTTTCGGCGGTCGGCGCGGCGCTGCTGATCGGGGTGGTGTTCTATGTGCTGCGGCCGCTCGCGCGCGGGCAAGTGGCGCGCGAGGCCCGGCGCCTGATGGTGGCCGCGCTCAGCGCGATCTTGATTCTGCTTTTGCTGGCCAGCGGCGCTGCGTACCAGGGGCACGACCTGTTGAATACCTTCCGCGTCCCGGCGCGGGCCATGGCATTTGTGGCACTGGCGCTGGTGCTGCTGGTTTTGATCGGCATGCGCGCCACTGAGCGGACAGATACACGGCGCCGTTGGCGAGCGGGCCTGCTGGGTTTGGCCGCACTGCAGACATTGGTGGTGGCGTGGCTGTTTCGCCCGATGGGCTCACCGCACTGGATCGAGGACAGTGGTGCGCTGGCCCTGGCGCGCGAGCTCAAAACGATCGGCGCGCAGAGCGTGTGGCTCAATGCCAAGCCGGGTGAGATGTTGACCGCCGTGGCCCTGAACCTGGAAGGCATTGCGCTGCCGAATGCCTATTACGGCGACATGCATCAAACGATTCCGGTGTCCGGTCCGTATTGCGGTCACTCGTTTGATTACGTTCTCGTGACGCCAGAGCATGTGAACGGATCCCGCTACGAGCTGTATTCCGACATTACGCCCAATCCGTTTCTGGGTTCGGTGGCATTTGAACAGCTGCAGTTTGTTCGATCGGCGCAGGTGCTCGATCGCGTGTGGAAGGTGTATCGGGTGGTATGTCCAGATCAGCCGTGAGCAGGCTGGTGTTAGAAAGGCCGTAGGGTTTGGTCCCGATGAGGAAGACTTCACTCGGGCAGGATCATAGAACGCCGGGCCAACAGCGCTGGCTGTGGGTTATGGTTGCCGTTCTGCTGTTGCCGGCGCTGTTGTTTTATGCGCGCCTGGCTATCATTGAGCCAATTCAGAACTGGCGGGCGGACGATCTGGCGATCAATTATTCGGCGGCGACGGTGCTGCGCTCGGGCGGTTTCATCTACGACGGGCACGCTTTGCGTGCGGCACATGAAGCGCGCATCGGCCCGGCGGGCAATCTGTACTCGGCCCTGTTCTTGACCTACAACAACACGCCCGCCACGGCGCTGCTTTTTGAGCCGCTGTCGCTGCTGCCATTTCACTCGGCGCAGGTCGTGTTTGTCGTCGTCAACAATGCGCTGTACTTGCTGGGGATTGGTCTGACCCTGTACGCGCTGCGCGCCGGGCCGCTCGAAGTGTTTTTGGGGGTGCTGCTCAACACGGTATTGTTCTTCTATGCCGTGCGGCAGACCTTCGGTTTAGGCCAGATGAATGGCCTCGTCGTGTGTCTGTTGGCGGTGGCTTTGCTGCTGGCCTTGCAGCAGCGTGACGGCTGGTCTGGCGCAGTCATTGCCGGCGCGGCAGTATTGAAGATCAGCCCGATCTTGTTGCTGGGTTTCTTCATCGCGCGGCAGCGTTGGCGCGCGGTGTGGGGAGCGCTGGCTGCGGGTGGCGTGCTGTTCGCCGTGATGCTTATCGGCGCGGGCGGGGACACGCTGGCGCATTTTGTAACCCGGGTGCTGCCGGCGGTGGGACGCGGCAGTGCCGCCTTTCCCAATCAGAGTCTGCTGGGCGCATTATATCGTTGGGTGGCGCCTGCCGCGGATATGCTGTCGGCCGAGGGCGCGGGTGACTATCCGCTGGTGCGAGGCGTGTGGCTGCTGCTTTCAATGGGGGTGGGGGTGATCACCTTGTGGTTCGTGGCGCGCGCGCAGTCTATCGGCCGCGCACAAAACGCGGTGGGTTTCAGCATCTTTATCGTCGCCGGGTTGTTGATTGGCGGTTTGTCGTGGGACCACTACCTGCTGTGGCTGTCGGTTCCGATCTGCGCGTTGATTGTCGATTGGTTCCGCGATCGCTGGCTCAAGCCCACCGGTTTTTGGGCGGTCTTTCTGATTGCACTGACGCTGCTGAGCATACCGGTGCCGGTTCAAGCGCAGCTCTACCGGTTGATTGGACCGCTCGGCTCGGCGCTCATGACATGGGGCCTGGCTCTCATGTGGGGCATGATGTTGTGGCGTTTACGGAGCCGGCACAGGGCGCTGATTAAAGGCGTACCATGAAAGTGAGTGTGCGGTGAGTGCCAGGGTGATGCAGCAGCGAGTTCCGGTGAGCGAGCAGCGTTTGTCTGACTGGCCGAGATCCGCGCCGGTTGTGGCGATCTTGCTGCTGGCGCTGGCCCTGCGTGTTTATCGCCTGGCCGATCAAAGCTTGTGGTTCGATGAAGCATTTACGTGGTGGGCTTCAGCCGTCGTGCCGTGGCCTGATTTCATTTCCTTTCTGCTTCCCTTTGCGGCTTACACACCACCTTTCTATCTATTGACACGGCTGATTGCGCTGGTCGGTACCTCGGAATATCTATTCCGTTTCCTGGCAGTTTTCTTTAGTGTGTTGTCTGTACCACTATTGGAGCGAGTAGGGCGTCGCATTGGTGGACCGCGGGTGGGGCGCATCGCCGCGCTCCTCTTCGCCATCAATCCCTTTGCGATCTGGTATGCGCAGGATGCCCGCATGTATTCCATGGCGGGATTCTTTGCACTGGTTGCCATGGACGGATTCATGCGCGCGGTTGATGGCAAAGGCTGGCGACGCTTGATCGTGGGCGCGATGGCTGGGTACGCTACGCTTTATCTTACGATGTTCGTCGGTTATATTCAATTGATGTGGTGGTTGCCGCGCTTGCGGCGTCAAGCGGCGTTGTTTCGCCAGTGGTTTGGCGCTAATGCGATCGCTGCCTTACCCTTGGTGCCGTGGCTGTTAATGTACCTGGCGCAACCCCTGCGGGGTTTTGCGGCGGTGGGGTGGATTCCTCGCCCGGCTCTATGGGCAATACCGCTGACCTTGTGGAATTTTGTTACCGGAGATACTGACACTTGGAACTGGGCTACTGTGAGTATGGTAGTGGTGGTGGCTGTTGTGGCAGGCATTGGGCTAAGGCAGCGGCTGCGGTGGCGTGGGTTGCTGCTGGCCTGGCTGATCGTGCCGCTTTTGTTTTCATTCCTGCTGTCATTTGTCGTGCCGGCCTATGTCGATCGCTATTTTGCGTTTTGCCAGTTTGCGCTGCTGATATTCCTGGCATTAGGTCTTACGGCTGTCCGATCAATTCCGCTGAAAATCCTGGCCGGTGTCGTGATTGGGACACTGATGCTGGTCAATGTCTATCGGCTTCATACTGATCCGCTGTTTGCAAAAGAAAATTGGCGCGACGCGGCGGCGATTGTCAACGATCGGATTCAGGCAGGCGATCGACTTGGCTTGCAAGACACAGAAAGCCTGGTTGCATGGCGCTACTATTATCGTGGTCCGATTGTGCCGGTCATTGTCGATCCAGACCAATATCCTGGTGCGCTTGAGGCTCTGCAGCAAGGAGCCGATCGCATCTGGCTGATCTTTCGCGGATCAGAGGTCAGCAATCATCGCTTGGGCAAGCCCCAGACGTTCGATGCATACGCGGAAGCATCACCAACGGTGCGGCAATGGCTGGATGCGAACTGCCGCCCATCAGCGGGAGAGTGGCGTTTACCGAGTCTGTCAGTTTGGTTGTGTGAACCATGAAGACCTTGCGTCCGGCAACGGTGTTCATCGGTCTGATCCTTGGGGTATTGGTTTTGTTGCTCGCTACGCTGAAACTGCCAGTGTCGGGACGGGACTTCTACATTTATTGGTCTGGTGCACGTGCACTGCAAACCGGACGGAGTCCATATGATCTTACTTTCCTGCAGGCGTCCCAGCAAGTTGCCGGCTGGGACGTTAGCCGTGAACCGATACCCTTTCAACCGTTTCTATATCCGCCGTGGTTGGCAATACTTGTCTGGCCACTGGGCTGGCTGCCATTTCACACGGCGTTAACTATCTGGCTGACCGTCGGTGGATGGGCTGTCGTCACAGCCGGTGCGCTTGAGCTGCGTGCGGTGAAACCTGACGCCAAAGGCCCAGCACTGCTATTTGCGCTGCTACTGGGCCTGACCTATGTGCCGGTGCTGCACCTGTTGGCGGTGGCGCAGGTGGCAGCGCTGCTCAGTTTGACCATGGCTTTAGCAGTGTGGGGCGTTGCGCAGCAACGCGTTCGCCTGGCCGCTGTGTGTTTGGGCCTACTCTCCATTAAGCCACACATCGGTTTGATTGTGGCGGCCTTTGTCGGCATAGGTCGGCTTGTGGAGCGAGACAAGCGTGCCTTAATGTGGTTAGCGGGAACCTGGCTGGCGTGCGGATTGGTCGCTTTTATAGTGGCGCCGAATTGGATAGACGAAATGCTATCTGCGCCGCAACGCTTTGAGGCCTTCACCGGAAAATTGGCTTTAGCGAATCCTGCTGATGATCCAACTGTGTTGGCAGCTCTGCGTGTTGGCACTCAGACCAATGGGTGGTTGGTCGGCCTCGTTGCGTTAGGTCTATTGCTGGTGGCCGGGCTGGCTGTGCGGCGTGCAAGGCTGCGCGCCATGCCTTCACTTTTGTGGCTAAGTGCTTTTGGTTGCGTGGCCGTGTTTATCATTACTCCTTATGCGCGAGCGTATGATCTCGCTTTATTAATCTGGCCGCTGATATACCTGGCTTTTGCGCCGCGTTTGGCGTGGCCAAAATGGGCGCGATATGGCACGGTCGCGTTTGTCTATGCCTGTCCTATCATATTGATCATGTTGCGGGCAGACGGCGTGTGGAATATCCTGGCGGTGCTGGTGCTGGCTGCCGCCCTGTTGGCAGGCTGAACCGCAGACGGCGCAGGGTGAGAGCGCGGCATGACGCGACGGAGTGAGTTTTTAATCCTGTTGAGCTTATTCGTGGCAGCGTTCATCGTTCGCCTGATTTTCGCCACTCAATTGGTGTTTCCGCCGCTCGATGATCCAGCGTTTTATATCCAGACGGCGCGCCACATGGCAGTGGGACGTGGCCTGGTCAGCGATGTGCTCTGGAACTACTTCGCCCAGTTTACCTCGGTAACCCATCCCAGCCACGAATACTGGATGCCGCTGGCAACCTGGCTGATGGTACCCTTCATTCGTTGGGGAAGTAATGTCTCATGGGCGGCGCAATTACCTGGGTGATCTGCGGGGCATTACTTGCGCCAATTACGTATATCCTGGCCCGGCTGGTGTGGCGTGATGGGCGCGATCGAGCCTGGGCGGTGCTGGCAGCGCGTTGTTGATCTTCGGTGCAATGCCTGTCTATCAAGCAGCGAGCGCCGACAACTCTGCGCCATTTGCAGTTTGCGCCAGCCTGGCACTAATAGCGGGTGGCCTGGCATCAGAACGGCACTCGCTGCGCTGGGCGATTGCAGCTGGTGTCATGAGTGGGTTGGCTTACCTGGCTCGATCGGATGGCTTGCTCATCCCGGTGTGCATCGCGCTGTGGCTGGCCGTTTCGATTCATCCATTAAAGGCAACCGTGCCGGTGCTGCTGGCGCTGCTAGCGCCTATCGTCTTGATCGTGTTGGCCTGGTGGTTGCGCAACCTGGCCGTGTTTGGCACTGTGCAGCCAGTGTCACCCTGGCTGTTGATCTTTTTGCAGGATTATGGCCAGCTCTTTAACTGGCAGAATCCGCCGACCTTGGGCGGATTGATGGCGCGTGGTTTGCCATTCATTCTCGATTTGCGGCGGCAGGTGCTTCAGCACAATATGGAAGTCTGGTTGATCATGTCGTTTCCTTATGGAATACTGGGAGTGCCCGCATTGTTCTTGGCGCGCAGCGGATTCATGCGTGTGGGCCTCATTTATGCGGCAGCCCTCTTTCTGATCACGGCGCTGGCGTTTGCCGTGCCAACGTTAATGGGCCTGTTCTATCATTCTGCCGCCGCAACTTTGCCGTGGCTGGCGGTTGGCAGCGTGATGGCCGTTCGTTGGCTGGCAAAGCGCTGGCGACCGGTAGGTGTGGTAGTGTATGCTGTCACGATCGTGCTGATCGTGATTCAATGTGCTGTGGCGTGGCCGGCTGTCATCGCCGATAGCCGGGCAAATCTGCAGCGATTTGACGCGGTGGCTACGTGGCTGCGAGCCAAGATTCCGGCAGATGAATCCTTGATCACCAACGAGGCGCACAGCCTGAACTACGCCAGCGGATTTTCAACGCTGACACTGCCCAATCAACAAGATGTGGTAACGTTGCGATCACTCGCCGACCGCTATGGCGCGCGGATTATCGTGGTGTTCGGATCGATCGGTCTATATCCCCATGCCCTGGATCAGTCTCAGGCGCGCGCACATCTCATGGCCGAACTCCCGGGCGCGTGGATCTACGAACTGGAGCGCTGATATGCTCTTCTCGCATACGCCTATTCTGCCGCGCAAGATCGTCGTCGTCATGCCTGCCTACAATGCCGCCAGGACGCTGAAGATCACGTATGACGATTTGCCGCGCGGCGACATCGGCGAAGTGATTCTGGTGGACGATGCCAGCCGCGATGAGACCGTGCGCGTGGCAAAGGACCTGGGTCTGACGGTGTACGTGCATTCGCGCAACTTCGGTTATGGCGGCAACCAGAAGACGTGCTATACCGAAGCGTTGAAATCGGGCGCGACGATCGTCGTGATGGTGCATCCCGATTATCAATATGATCCGCGCCTGGTGCCGGAGATGATCAGGCCGCTCGAGAGCGATGAAGCCGACGTGGTGTTTGGCTCGCGCATGCTGGGCGTCTCGGCTTACAAGCAGGGCATGCCGTGGTGGAAGTATGTGGCCAACAAGCTCCTCACCGGGGCTGAAAACCGCGCCTTTGGACTGCGCCTCTCCGAGTTTCATACCGGCTATCGCGCGTACCGGCGCGACGTGTTGGAGAGCGTCAATTTTCGGGCTAACTCCGACAACTTCATCTTTGACCAGGAGATTGTGGCGCAGATCGTCGAAGGCGGGTGGCGCATTGCCGAAATTCCGGTGCCGGTGCGTTATTTTCCGGAAGCCTCGTCGGCGAGTCTCCCGGCGAGTATCCGTTATGGCTTCAGTATCCTGTGGCTGCTGCTGCGCTATCGCCTGCATAAAACCGGCCTGCGCAACCAGCAGTTTGTGTCGTTCCGCGAGCGTTATCGACGGGTGGGTTGATCGGCTGGATCGCGTCGTTTCATGAATGCCATGTCAACATTGTTTGCGCGCCGTGATATGTGGTTGATCTTTGGACTCGCCGTGCTCGTGCGTGTCCTGGCGGCACTGCCGCAGACTCAGCCCAACTACATGGACGCGGCTTATTACCTCGTCGGCGGGCAGCGCCTGGCGCAGGGCTATGGCTTCGCCGATCCCTACGTGTGGCATTATCTCGACCAACCCACGGCGCTGCCGCATCCCAGCCATCTGTATTGGATGCCGCTGCCTTCGATCCTGGCGGCGATCAGCCAATCGGCCTTCGGCGTGAACTATCGCGCCGCGCAGATTCCATTCGTGTTTCTGTCGGCAGTGCTGCCCGTGCTGGCTTATCTCATTGCTTCGCGTATTTCCGGTATCAGGCGGCACGCGTGGATCGCGGCCCTGTTGACGATCTTCAGCCCGTTTTACCTGCCGTACTGGGGCGTGCCGGAGAGTTTTACGCCATTCGCCGTGTTTGGCGCGCTGGCGCTGTACTGGGCGAGCGCCGAAACCAGGTGGAAATGGCTGGCCGCCGGAGCCTGCGCCGGCCTGGCTCATCTGTCGCGTGCCGATGGGTACTGCTGTTGCTGCCGAGCATTGCTCGTTCAGATTAGGTTGCATGATCCTGCCGGGCGTAGAAGAATTTTCATCCTTCATCCTTCATCCGCAGCGCTCATCCTTGTCGTATCCGGCTACCTGGTTGTCATGCTGCCGTGGTTCCTGCGCAACCTGAGCGTGATCGGCGCGCCGCTCTCCACTGCCGGCTCTCAAACGATCTGGCTGTGCAATTACGACGAGCTCTTTGCCTACGGCCGGCAGTTTGATCTGAGTCATTTGTTGAGCTGCGGCAATGCGCTCGCCGCGCGTATCAATGGCGTAGCTTCTGGCGCTATTCACTGGCTGGCAGAAGCAGGCATGATCTTTCTCGCGCCTTTGATTGGTATCGGCCTGTGGCGGGAACGCCGCGCGCGCCTGTTTCGAGCCGCGTTGTGGTACGCCGCACTCTTGTTTGCCGCGATGACGCTGGTCTTCACGTTTACGGGCGATCGCGGCGGGTTGTTTCACTCGACCGGGGCGCTGCTGCCGTTTTTCTATGCCGCCGCGCCAGCCGGCCTGGATGCGGTGATCGATTGGATCGCGCGGCGGCGGCGCAGTTGGAACGCCGCGACGGCCAAACGGGTGTTCGGCGCGGCGTTTATCGCTTATGCCGTGCTGTTGAGTTTCTTTGTCTATCGTGGCCGCGTCATCGGGCCTGACTGGAGCAATCCGATCTGGAATCAATCCGATCGGGTCTATGCGGCGATCGGGCAGTGGCTGCGCGAGCGGGGCGAGATCGATCCGATCGTGATGGTCAATAATCCGCCGGGCTTCACCTATCAGACTGGCCTGCCGTCGATGGTCGTGCCGTACGGCGGCGAATCTGATCTGCTGCGCGCGGCCGATCAATTTGGAGCGCGCTGGCTGGTGCTGGACGCGAATCGACCGGAGCCGTTGGCCGGGGTATTTGCAGAACCCGGCTCCGCCGAGCGCTTGAGGCTGAATGCCGATTTCAATCAAGTCTATGTGTTCAAGATCTTGCCAAAGTAGAGCAATTTCCGTTTTGGTTTACGGCGCTGTCATGCCCGAGTGCTGTTGTCGGGCATCCAGGTCGACGATTGGCAGATCATGCTTATAATTACCTGGATTCCCGCCAAAAGCACGCGGGAATGACGATGCCGCAGGACTTACTGGACTGCACTTAGAGCATAATCGATATTGGCTTACGGTGTCACCCCGAGCCGCGGAGCGGCGAGGGGTCACTACGGCACTGAGCGAGATTCCTCGCCGCTGCGCGGCTCGGAATGACACACCCGTAAACCAAAAAGGAATTCGCCCTAAACATATGAAAGAGACGTCCATCGTGCCACCCGCCAACTCAGCATCCACTCAATCCGCAGCTGCGGTCCCTGTCTGGCGCAAGCTGGTCATGTACCTGCTGGTCGCCGCTGTTGTCGGTGGACTCGCTTCGTTCCTGCAAGTAGGCTTCGACTATCGGTATGTCTTCGGGCCGCACAAGTTTCCGATCTTCTACGTGCCATGGACAGATGGCCTGATGTATCTACTGCCGTGGCCGGTCATTGTCGCCATGACGATTCTGGCGCTGATCATCGGAGTTCAGCGTCACCGCGGCTCACCCGGCACGATCGTCCTGGCAATCTTCTCGCTGCCGACCATCTGGGTTTTGCTGCTGGGTCAACTGGAGGGCGTGGCGCTGCTCGGTCTGTTGTTGATGCCGTGGTCTGTGCCGGTGCGCTTGCTCGAGCGGCGCGGGCGCTTCGGGCGCCGGGAATGGATCACGCTGGCTCTTTTTATTGCGGCTACCGTGATCGCCGCGGTTATCTTGATTCGCGATCAGGGCCCGCTGTATTATGAGGTCTCGCCAATTCTGGGCAAGCAGCCGCAGATTGGCGCGGCGCTGCTGCTGCTGCTGCCGTGGGTGGTGCCCGTGGCGCTGCTCAAGCCGCAATTGACGGCATTTGCCATGTTGGCGCGCAAGAATTGGCTCATCACGACGATCCTCTGGCTGGCGCTGTCCATCGTGATCTGGGGCTTCTGGCTGCCCAACCTGGATGCCCGCCTCGCGCCGGGGATCAGGGCTGCGCAGCCCCAGGATGTTTCACTGTTCCCGTGGTCATTGCTCATTGCAGCGCCCATGTTGTGGCTGGCGCGTGGCGACGCCGAGATGCTGATGGCGGCGGGCGCTCTGGCTGTACCGTCTGTGCACCCGTATCAATACATCGTGTTGATGCCCGCGCTGGCACGCCTTCCCTTGGGACTGCGCTTGCTGTGCTGGCTCAGCTCTTTCCTGCCGCTGACGGCCAACTACTTCGGCCCCACGTGGTGGCTGACCGGCAATATTTTTCCTTTGCTGTTATGGCTGTGCCTGCTCTGGCAGCGCCGCCGGCAGAAGGTTATGATCATTCAAGGCGGTCAAGTGCAAAGTGACGCGGCATAATGTGACACAGATCACATTGACGCGCGCGGAGTGCCATCCTATACTGATGCTATTGCGTTTTACTGTTTGATTCGTCTCTCTGAGGCGAACAGGCTATCGGTTGCGGGGGTTGCGTAGCCCGGGCAGAACGAACATGGGCGGGGCTTATAAGTTGTTTTAATGTAAAAGGAGCAGCATGAACCGCAACCCATTACTAGCCTCGATCAGCTGGCGGATGATCCTATCCCTGGTGCTGGTTGTGGCGCTTAGTCTGGCCATAGTGCCTCTCGATTCGCAGGCCGTGCGCAGCAAGCCAGTTGCTGTTCCTGTGCCTGTGCTGACAAGCCCCGCAAACGGGACGACGACCACGGTCGCGAATTACCCGCCTCAAGCCATCCCCGCTTTCCAATGGCAGGCAGTTACTGGAGCGACAGCGTACCGAATTCAGTTTGCTGACAATATTGGATTCAGTCCTGTGCAATACGAAGCGACGACGGCCACGAACCAATTGATACCTACTTCGGACGGGGTTTTCCGGGACACGACATGGTACTGGCGTGTTAGAGTCGAATCCCCAAGTGTCGGTGACTACTCATACCCGTGGCAGTTCACACGGAGTTGGGGCAACTCCTCTAATGCACCGAATTTGTTATCACCTTCTTCGGGGGCATCAGTCGAGTTTTTCGAAGGCTCCATCTTTTCATGGACTCCAGTTATCGGTGCAGCGTCCTATCGATTGAAAATCAGTACCGGCTCGCCGGATTGTTCGTCGAATATCGTTACCAACCTTACCACTCTGACAACGCGCTATAATCTCGCCGAACGGCTGGTTAACGGGACTTATTATTGGTGTGTGATTCCACTGGATGCAAATAACCGCGATGGGCAGTCAAGCAGCCCGCGCCAGTTTACCGTCGTATACGCGCAAAGCCCACAGCTGCTGGAGCCTGCCAACAATTCCTCTCGCGGCTACACGCCACAATTCCGGTGGACGGCTGCAAAAGGGGCGAATCGTTATCGACTGTACTGGGGCACGACAGAAAACTTCGCAGCGGGGACGTATTGCTACTCGAGATGTTGTCCAGACGACCTTCACTCCGGAATTCTCGCTGCCGAACGATCAGACGACTTACTGGAAGGTGACCGCATTATACGGTAATGACTGGGAGGGGCCGCCCAGTCCAACATGGCGTTTCATAAAAAATTGGACATATAACCATCCCCCTCAACTTCTGACACCGCAAGACAATGAATTGGTGAATGTGCCCTTGTTCACCTGGACGCCGGTGCGGGAAGCTGCTTACTATGTGATTGAGGCCAGCCACGATCCTGGCTTCAGCTCAATCCGATGGTCCTCTCAGACGCCCAACACTTTCTTTTGGCGCAATGAGTGGAGTCTCGATGATTGGGATAAGCCAACCTACTGGCGGGTGCGAGCGGTTGATGCCAGCGGCAATGCCGGCAGCTACAGTGTCCAAAAGACTTTTACGCCCAACTGCTGCACTACGGCCTTGCCTGAAGCGCTTTACCCACGCTACTATTATTCGCCGCCTTCAACGCCCACAGGGTACTATGCCCCGCCGGATAATATTCCTGTGGCCTATGATTATACGATAGACATTCCAACGTTTTATTGGTCGAAGACTTTTGTGCCCGGGGCGACCCTCGCGTTGAGGCTCATCACTACAAGCTGGAAGTCAGCAGCGATCCGCTTTTCATGACGACTGATTGGACCTATGAGACGCAAAACCTCAGCGCCACGCCAGACAGATGGGGCACCCTTTGTGCCCGCTCCCAACACGGACTATTACTGGCGCGTGACGCCCTATCTTGAGTCCGGCAGCCCGTTGACGAACACGGCGACGAATCAGAGATGGATGACGCATATCGATCTCTCACGGCTGGCGAGTCCCTGTGATTACCACGTCGCCACCCTTGCTGCGCCCGGCCGATGGAGAAAAAGTGATGGATACATTGCCCTCATTCGAATGGCTGCCGCAGCAGGGCGCTGTGCGCTATCGGGTTGAGATTGGCACGACTCCTGGCCTGGCGTCTACCGTTTACACGACTCGCACCATCTATACGCATCACACACCCGCCGTTCGCTTGCCCAAGGGAACATACTTCTGGCGCGTATGCGGGTTGAACGGCTCGAATGCCGTCGTCGGTGCTTGCACGGCCAGCCGGCGTCTGATCCAGGCGTATCAAACGCGCTGGAATTTTTCGCGGGACTATCCTTATTCGCTGTTGCTACAACCGCTGGGATCTGAGCCTGCCGGAACGCAAGTCGCTACTGACACCGTCGAAGCGCTAGGTGCGGCTGAGTTGACAACGTTGTATACGGTGCAGGATAAGGATTACTGGTATATTGGGTTCAATGTCAACCCGGTTTTGACAGGTACGATCTGGTATGGGATCTACTTGGATGGCGATCAAGTCAACGGCTCGGGTGCGACTGCTGCGCCGACAAGCCGCCCTCAGATTACAGCCGTATCCTACTATCGCCCTGAATATGCACTCTATGTTTTGTACAATAGCACCCAATTTAATACTACGACTGTTCCATTATATGATTGGAATAAGACTCTCGGGACGTGGAATCCACCGCGCAACTTGCTTGATCCAGTTCAAGTCGTCGGCGGGGCGTTCACTTACAGCCCGACGCTGAATTACGTGGAAGTAAGAATTCCAAAGACAGGCTATCGGTGACCGGGGGTCCAGTCCATTCCTGCTTTCTATGGCTGCATTCAGTGCGGCTTCAGGCGCGGCGACGACTACGTCAGATACGGTGCCAGATAATGGATCGGCAACGAGCGTATTGACCGAGTTCAAAACGATTGGCGACCGGGCTCACTGTCTTTACCTACCGACAGTCCGGTGGGTAGCCCCACTGAATTGCCCTATACGCCCTATATGTATGCTGAAGTGCCAAATACAGACAATCTGAAAGGGTTCCAGGCTCAAGTCGCGCAAGATCCTGATTTTACTCAGATCCTTGACACGTTTGACACGACCTGTATTAACTGCGCGCCATACCCTGATGTTTTCCAGTTTGTTTACGCTCCGCTGAAGAACTACCTCGACAAAACGTTGTACTGGCGGTATACGACTAAGCATACCGAGCTCTACCCGGACGGTGGTCGTATTTCGTTCTCGCCACCCAGTGCGCCACACTCATTCACGAAATCCGGTTTAATACCGACGAATCTGCAGATTAGCGGCAACTATGGTTCTCCCACTTTCATCTGGGATCCGGTTGAAGGCGCAGTTCAATATGATCTGCAGGTTTCTAATAATCCACTCTTCTCGCCCGTTTTTTGGGAAAGAAGGGTTAATCATGAAACCTTTACCCGCGAGGATCCGTTTCCCTTAGGCCGATACTACTGGCGCGTGCGGAAGCGTCAATAACATTAATGCGACTTACAATAGCGCCTGGTCAGTCACTAACACGATCAACATTACCTATCCGACTCCTTCGGCGGTATCACCCATCTCCGGGCGGGTTGTTACCACTACGCCAACTTTCGCCTGGCCAGTGATATTGATGCCTAACTGGAGCGCTCCACAGTATCGGTTGCAGGTGGCGCTTTCTCCCAATGGGTTTGGTTCACCATTTGACGAGGTAACGCTGCAGGGAACGACATGGACGCCCAGCCGGAGCTATGCGGATCGCACCTATTATTGGCGTCTGGCGGTCGCCGATCGTTACGGAAATGTTGGCCCATATTCGACGGTGTACACCTTTACGAAGCAATATCCGACCGTCAGTGTTGAATCACCTCTAACGGGTACTATGACAGGTGGCTTCCCAGTGTTTAGATGGACAAATGTCGAAGGTGCAGCTCGCTATGAAGTGCAGATTGCCCGAGACGCTCAGTATTCAGTGGGGTTAATCGATGTCTGGACCGATAACACAACATACATTCCTACAAATCTCATGGATACTGCCAGATATTACTGGCGAGTCAGAATGGTGGATGCGGACGGGAATTTTGGTCCATGGACTGACTCCATCATAATAGGGGTAAGTCCCTATCCTCCCTATCCTAACCGGGTCTTTCTGCCATACGTGAAACGCTGATTCTTGACCAACACGACGAAATACTGGAGCGGTTGCTGAGTCAACCGCTCCACCGTTATTCGATAATGTATATCAAGCGTTTCCTGGTTTTCATCTTAGCAGCCATGGTCAACGTCCTGCTCTACGTTGGCCTCGCTGCCTCGCGCACCTTCGCCGGCTACCCCCTGGACGACGCCTGGATCCATCAGACCTACGCGCGCAACTGGGCGGAGACGGGACAGCTGGCCTATGTGGCCGGCCTGCCCAGCGCCGGATCGACGGCGCCGTTATGGACGCTGCTGCTGAGCGTGGCCTATCGCTTGCACATCGATCCGTACCTCTGGACGCTGGCGCTGGGCATTGCATCGCTGGCGATCAGCGCGTGGCTGCTCTCGCGCCTGGCCGATCGGTTGTTGCCCGGCCGGCCGGCGGTGAGCTGGCTCACCGGCCTGGCTTGCGTCTGCGAATGGCATCTGATCTGGGCCGCGGCGTCGGGCATGGAGACGCTGCTCTTCATTGCCCTGGCGCTGGCGTTGATCGATCGGGTGTGGGCCGGATCACCGGGCTGGATTATCGGGGCGCTGGGCGGCCTGCTGATCTTGGCACGGCCCGAAGGCTTGCTGCTATTCGCGCTGGCGCTGGGCGTCATCCTCGCTTCGCGCCGCCGGGGTGGAGCGCGCTTGATCGAGATCGGCGAAGGCCGTTTTCGGCTTTCGTGATCGTGCTGGCCCCCGGTGCATACTTCAACCTGCAAGCGGGCGGGTCGATCTTCCCCAACACCTTCTACGCCAAGCAAAGCGAGTACGGCGAGCTGCTGCGCACGCTGCCGATCTGGCTGAACTCGATCGGCAGCCTGTTGATTGCGCCGCTGGCGGGCGGCGGCTTGCTGCTCATGCCGGGCGTGGTGATGTGGATGATCACGTCATTGCGAGGAGCCATGCTGAGCGGAGCGCAGCGTAGTCGAAGCATGGCGAGTGCGAAGCCTTCCCTTGGGACGAAGCAATCTTCTCCTCCGCAGGAGATTGCTTCGCAAAAAGCGCTCGCAATGGCGTTTACTCAGTGGCTGCCGCTCGTCTGGGCTGCCGCGCACGTCACGGTATATGCGCTGCGCCTGCCGGTGTCCTACCAGCATGGGCGCTATCTCCTGCCGGTCATTCCGATCGTGCTGCTGTACGGCGTGGCCGGCACGGCGCTGCTGCTTGATTGGCTGAAGGCCCGCAGCACCCGACCTGCCGCGCGCCTGCTGCGCCAGGTTTACGTGATCGCCCTGATCGTTCTTTTTGCGCTCTACATTCCGATCGGGGCGGCTGCCTATGCAACCGATGTGGCGATCATCGACGGCGAGATGGTTGCCGTCGCGCAGTGGCTCGATCGCAACACGCCGCCCGGCGCGCTCATCGCCGCGCACGACATCGGCGCGATCGGCTACTTTGCGCGCCGTCCCATCCTCGATCTGGCGGGCCTGATTTCGCCGGAAGTGATTCCCTTCATTCGCGACGAGGCCAAACTGGACGAATGGATCAGAGCCAGAGGCGCGCGATATCTGGTGACGTTTCCCCGACTGGTATCCGCAGCTGTCCTCTTCACCCGATCTAAGCGTGTTGTTTAGCGGCAATTCAGTCTTTCAGCCCGGCGCATATGACGGTTTATGCGCTGGGGCGCTAGCTGCGCTCGCTGTTTCCCGCATCTTGCATCCCGCTGCCTGTCTTTCGCCTGTTTCTTGCGGTATAATCGCGCTGGCTTTCACAACTTCCCGCGAGAGGATACAAGTGGAATATCGATACTTAGGGCGTTCAGGCTTGCAGGTATCCGTTTTATCGTTAGGCGGCTGGGTAACGTGGGGTCTGCAGGTGGGCGAAGATATCGCCTACGAAACGATGGTGGAGGCGCGGCAGCACGGCGTCAACTTTTTCGACACGGCGGAAGTCTACGCCGAAGGCCGCAGTGAGATCGCCATGGGCAAGGCGATCAAGCGGGCCGGGTGGAAGCGATCGGATCTGGTGTTATCCACCAAAGTCTTTTGGGGCGGTGAAGGCGTCAACGACAGGGGCCTGTCGCGCAAGCACATTATCGAAGGGCTGGATGCTTCCCTGGCGCGCCTGCAGTTGGACTACGTCGATCTGTTGTTCTGCCACCGGCCGGACAAGCGCACGCCGATCGAGGAAACGGTGCGCGCCATGACGCACGTCATCAATCAAGGCAAGGTGTTTTATTGGGGCAGCAGTGAATGGAGCGCGCAGCAGATTATGGAGGCGCACGCCGTGGCGCGGCGCGAGCATCTGATCCCGCCGTTGATGGAACAACCGGAGTATAATATGTTCGCGCGCGAGCGTTTTGAGAAGGAGTACGAGCGGCTGTACGACGAGATCGGCCTCGGCACGACGATCTGGAGTCCGCTGGCCAGCGGCTTGCTGACCGGCAAGTATAACGACGGCTGGCCGGAAGGCACGCGCGCCACGCTGCCCGGGTATGAGTGGCTGCGCGAGGAATTTGAAAAGCCGGAGACCGCGCAGAAGATCGAGAAGGTGAAACAGTTGGTTCCCATTGCGCAGGAATTGGACTGCACGCTGGCGCAGCTGGCCTTAGCCTGGTGCTTGACGAATCCCCATGTCAGCACCGTCATCACGGGCGCCTCGAAAGTTTCGCAAGTAACCGAAAACATGAAAGCGCTGGATGTGACGCCCAAGCTGGCGCCAGAGGTGTTGCAGCGCATCGAGCAAATCTTGAACAACAAGCCGGAACTGGCCGATGATTTCCGCTAAACACTTGAGACTTCCATAGTTGTCAGGCTATGGAAGTCTTCATTTCGGGAGGGGCTATGCCCACGTTCGAGTTTCACGTTTCCCGCCGTGCCCGCGACACTTATGGCTTTGACGAAGCGCTCTTCTCATTCAACGGCAATGTGATCTTTGCCAACTTCTACGCGGCGCGCACTTTTGCGCAAAAGATCAATGAGAAGCGTTCGCCCGATCAGACGGTGAAAGCCGCGCAGGTCAATGCCCTGGGGCTGATCGACGAGTTGCAGCATTACGCGCTGAAGCAGTATCGCGAGCAGAAGAATCCGCGCGTGATGCAGGAGGCGGTGGACTACCTCACGGCGCAGATCGGGACGGAGGAAGTGGAGAAAACGCTGCGCCGTTTTGTGGACGAATTTCCGCCGGTGGCCGTGTACAAGGGCGAAATCACGATCGATGAATACCTGCAGGGCGCGACCCACGGCACGCCGCATCACCAGATCGAGTTGGAAGAGATGCTGATGCTGTGGCTGGCGAATCAAAACCCGGCCTTTGAGCCCTACCGCGAGCTGTTCGACGACACGCCGCTGCGGCAGGAGACGGCTTATCCGCAGGTCATGACCGGCATGCGCGAATTCTTTGCCACGCAGCCGACGTTTGGCCTGGATAATCAAAATCTCATCGATTTTCTCCGCCTGCCGGCGCTGAGTGCGCCCGATTCGCTGCTGGGTCAGTTGGAATTCATGCGCGGGCGCTGGGGCATCATCCTGGGGGCGTACCTCTATCGCGTGCTCGGCGGCCTCGATTTCATCCGCGAAGAAGAGAAAGCCATCTTCACCGGCCCCGGCCCGACGATGCTGCCGGTCTTCGGCGCGGAGGCTCAACGTGCGTCCATGGCCCTGTTTGGCCCGGCGGGCAGCAGCTACGACTTGATGCCCGAGCCGGAGCGTTTCAGCGCCGATCTGCACTGGATGCCGCGCCTCGTGTTGATCGCCAAGAACACCTACGTGTGGCTCGATCAGTTGTCGAAGAAGTACCAGCGCGCGATCGCGCGGCTCGATCAGATCCCCGACGAGGAGCTGGATCAACTGCGGCGCATGGGCTTTACGGGCCTGTGGCTGATCGGCCTGTGGGAGCGCAGCAAGGCCTCGCAGCGCATCAAGCAGATGATGGGCAATCCCGAGGCGGTGGCTTCGGCCTATTCGCTGCTGGACTATCGCATCGCCGACGATCTGGGCGGCGACGCCGCGCTGCAGAACCTGCGCGATCGGGCGCGCCAGCGCGGCATCCGGTTGGCCAGCGATATGGTGCCCAATCACATGGGCATCGATTCCAGCTGGGTGATCGAGCATCCCGACTGGTTCGTCGCGCTCGACTACCCGCCGTTCCCGTCGTATTCGTTCAACGGGCCGGACTGGTCGGGGGATGGGCGCGTGGGCATTTATCTCGAAGACCACTACTACAATCACAGCGATGCGGCCGTGGTCTTCAAGCGCGTCGATAAATGGACGGGCAGCACGAAGTATATCTATCACGGCAACGACGGGACCAGCTTCCCCTGGAACGATACCGCGCAGTCTGAATTACCTCAAGCCGGAGGTGCGCGAGGCGGTGATTCAAACGATCCTGCACGTGGCGCGCAACTTCCCGGTCATCCGCTTCGACGCGGCCATGACGCTGGCCAAGAAACACTATCAGCGTTTGTGGTTTCCCGAGCCGGGCACGGGCGGCGCGATCCCGTCGCGCGCGGAATATGGCCTGACCAAAGAGCAGTTGGACGCCGCCATGCCCGAAGAATTCTGGCGCGAGGTGGTCGATCGGGTGGCGGCGGAAGCGCCCGACACGCTGCTGCTGGCCGAGGCGTTCTGGCTGATGGAGGGCTATTTCGTGCGCACGCTGGGCATGCACCGCGTCTACAACAGCGCCTTCATGAACATGCTGCGCGATGAGGATAACGGCAAATATCGCAGTGTGATGAAAAACACCATGGAATTCGATCCGGAAGTATTGAAGCGCTACGTGAACTTCATGAACAACCCGGACGAAAAGACCGCCGTCGAGCAATTCGGCAAGGGCGACAAATATTTCGGCATCTGCGTGTTGATGTCCACCCTGCCCGGCCTGCCGATGTTCGGCCACGGGCAGATCGAAGGCTACGCCGAGAAGTACGGCATGGAATACCGGCGCGCCTACTACAACGAGACCCCCGACCAATGGCTCGTCGATCGGCACGCGCGCGAAATCTCGCCGTTATTGCACCGGCGCCATGTCTTTGCCGGCATGGACAATTTCCTGCTGTACGACGTCTTCACGCCGGAAGGTTACGTGGACGAAAATGTCTTTGCGTATTCAAATTCCTATGAAGGTGAAAAGGGGCTGGTGATCTATCACAACAAATTTGCCGACACGCGCGGCTGGATTCGCGTGTCGGCGGCCTACGCGGTGAAGACCGGCCGTGGCGACGAGAAGGTGCTGGTGCAGCGGGAATTGAAAGACGGCCTGGGCCTGCGCGGCGACGACGCGGTGTACTATATCTTCCGCGATCAGATCACGGGACTGGAATACATCCGCCACGGGCGCGAGTTGTGCCAGAGCGGATTCTTCATGCAGCTGGGCGCGTACAAGTATCACGTCTTCATGGACTGGCGCGAGGTGATCGACGACGAGCAGCACCACTACGCTCAGATTGCCGCGCACCTGCAGGGCGGTGGTGTGCCCAGCGTGGACGATGCCCGCCGCGAGCTGTATTTGCAGCCGGTGCACGGCCCATTCAAGGAACTGGTCAACGCGGGCATGTTCAACTGGTTCTACACCGAGCGCGTGCGCCAGGCGCCTGCGACCTTGAACCGTGCCGTGGGCGACGAAGTGGAAGAGAAAGCCGCGCGCCTCTTCAAAGCCATCAACCAGCTGAATGGCAGCGCGGCGGCCGAAGCCGATCTGGCCCGATCGGTTCGCGCCGATCTCGAAGCGGCGCTGCAGCTGCTCGTCCCGCCCGATCCGCAAGGTATCCCTGCGCCGGCTGCGCGCAAATATCAAGCGGCGCTCAAATATCTGCAGGCCAATCTCGGCGCGCCGCTCGAAGCAGCCGCGCCCAAGGGCAAGTCGCGCCAGGCCACGCTGCTTCGATCTTTGCCCGCCGACGACAAGGCGGTGTGGGGCACGCTCTTTGGCTGGACGATGGTTCACGCGCTGGGCAAGGCGCAGGACGCCGTAAACTATCGCCGCCGTCAGCCGCGCCTGGATCGACGAGTGGTTGTTCGGGCGCATCATCGCGGCGGCGCTGCGCGAGTTCGGCCTGGACGAAGGCGCGGCGCAGCGGGCCGTGGCTGTGATCAAGGTGCTGACCTCTCAGCAAGCTCGGTTCGATGCCGGTGTGCCCGCGGCTCGACGCCCCGGGCAGGTGCTTGACGAGCTGCTGGCCGATCAAGACACGGCGCGCTTTTTGCAGGTCAATCGCCACAGTGAGATCGACTGGTACAACAAAGAGTCCTTCGAAGAATTGCTGGCGTGGCTGATGCTGATCGAGGCGGTTCAGGCCGTAGCGGCGGGTGCAGACGTGCCTAAGACTCTCGGCGCGGCGTATGAGGTCATCGTGGCGCTGCAGGCCGCCGAGGCGTCATCGGAATATCAAGTGGGGAAGTTGAAAGCAGCCGTCAGGCCCGCCGCAAAGCCTCAGGCGAAAAAAGCCGCTTAGCATACGCTCCGGCAGTACGGCCTAGTTGCGCACTGTTGGCCTTGGCCGTGCTGCCGGAATCGATGCCCCCTTCAGAGTTAGGTTGAGGTTATCCCTTCTGCGGGATAGCAGGTTATTTGTAGCCGCGAATGGGTGTGCATTTGACGGTTGTCATCTGATTTACTGATGACCAACGATGCGATGCGGCACATATGGCTCTTCCAGATAGGCGACATCTTCCTGAGTCAGTTTAACAGACAGCGCGCCAACGGCATCTTCCAGATGCGTGATCTGCGTCGCCCCGATGATAGGCGCAGTCACCGGCTCCTTCTGTAACAGCCAGGCAAGTGCGATATGAACGCGCGGAACCCCATGCTTTTCCGCAATTTCCGCGACCCGCTCCACGACCCGCCGATCGGTTTCGGCCGTCGCATCGTATTTGCTTTTTTGGATGTGATCGGTTTCAGACCGGAGTGTGCGTTCCGCTGACCAGTCGCGCGTCAGTCTTCCCGAGGCCAGCGGGCTATACGGGATCACCCCGATCTTTTCCTCGCGGCAGAGCGGCAGCATTTCCCGTTCTTCTTCGCGGTAGATGAGATTCAGATGATCCTGCATCGCGACGAAGCGCGTCCAGCCCTGCTTCTCGGCGACGTGCAGCGCCTTCTGGAACTGCCACGCGAACATGGCGGAGGCGCCGAGGTAGCGGGCCTTGCCAGCCTTCACCACATCGTGCAGCGCGTCCAGCGTCTCCTCGATCGGGGTGTCGTAATCCCAGCGATGGATCTGGTAGAGGTCCACGTAATCCGTCCCCAGCCGCTTCAGGCTGTTGTCGATCTCGCTCAGGATCGCCTTGCGCGACAGCCCGGAGCCGTTCGGTCCGTCGTGCATTTTGCCATGCACCTTGGTGGCGATGACGACTTCGTCCCGCTGCGCGAAGTCCTTCAAAGCGCGTCCCAGGAACTCCTCACTCGTCCCAAGCGAATAGACGTTGGCGGTATCGAAGAAATTGATCCCCAGCTCGAGGGCTTTCTTGATGATTGGCCGGCTGTTGTCTTCGTTAAGCACCCATTTGTGAACCCAACGCGCTGCATCCCCGAAACCCATGCAACCGAGGCAGATGCGCGAGACCTTCATGCCCGTTGATCCTAAGCGAGCGTATTCCATGGTTTTCTCTTTTCATTTCTAACGGTTTGCGTTACCCGTATTGGGTGTCGTTTACCGATTTATCTTTGCTACTGAATCAAGCGTGGGTAATGCTTGTTCACGACTTTGTCCGTAAAAGGTTAAGATAATCCTCTTGACCCCCGCCGTTTCCATTTCTTCAAGAGTTTTTTCATCCGGTATAGACTCTTCAAAAAGGGATATTTCCAGCAAATTCGGGTCACGTCTGTATGCGACTGCTTGCCTCTTTAGTTCGGCAATTGCTTCCTTTACCTTTTTCCATTCCATGCACCACGGCGCCCAGCCATCGCATAATTCCGCAGCATATTCAATTGCCTTTTCGCCTGCTCCGCCCATAATGATCGGAGGGTGGGGTCGCTGATAAGGTTTGGGAAACGCCTTCAGTTTATCAAAGTTCACAAACTTGCCATGGAACTCAGATTCGTCTGTTGTCCAAATCTCTTTGATTGCTCGAATTTGTTCTTTCAGAAGTTGAAAACGCGTACGGTAGACGACCCCGTGGTCAGCCATTTCTGACTCGATCCAGCCCGCTCCAACGCCAAATATGAAACGTCCTTTAGAGAGAAAATCTAAGGTCGCCGTCTCTTTTGCAAGGAAAATCGGATTTCGCTCAACAACAAGAGAAATGCCAGTTCCAACTTTGATGTTTTTTGTAGCTGTTGCGGCCAGAGTCATGGCCACAAAGGTATCGTATGTTTGCCAATAATACTCTGGCAGAGGGGATGTACGCTCTGGCGCATTTAGAAAGCGGACAGGTATATGTGTATGTTCTGAGAACCAAACAGACTCCAACCCGCGTTCTTCAGCGGCATGCGCTAATTCGTCTGGTTGAAAAGAATATTGAGTGGGGAAAATATGAACGCCGAATAGCATTTTGCCTCCAGCTATTGACTTGCTATGCTGTTTGTCTTTTGCTTTAGTTTGAGCACGCTGAACTAAGAGATTGCTTGGCGCGGCACCAGCTTGATCGTCGCGGCTCGCGCGCTGGAGCTGTTGATGCTATCGATGATACTTGCCGCATAACGACGATACTTTGTTGCATAGGCCGTGTCAATCCGGTCGTTGATGCCGGGATCAGTCTCTTCCACGAAGGTGACATCTTTCTCCACGCCACCCGCGCGAATGTGTCCTTCGTAACGAGTTTGCACGCCGCGAAACCAGCCGGAGGTGCGCCCGTTAACCGATCGGACATACAGATCGTCGCCGAGGCGAACGACCCAGATGATCACCGGCTTACGTAGTGTGCCATCGGCGCGCAGTGACGCGATCCGCAACTCTTCCGCTTTTTCGATCTTGTTGAGCTCATCGCTTGTCCATGCAGTCATAGGTTCTCACCTCACGGGCGCAGCAGCGCCTTGATCGCGCGGCGTTCATCCATCGCGCGGTAGCCCTCTGCCACCTGTTCCAGAGGCAGGGTCAAGTCGAAGACCTTACCGGGGTTGATCTTTCCTTTCCAGATCAAGTCGATCAGTTCGGGCAGATAGCGGCGCACCGGGGCTGGACCACCGTGCAGGTGAACGTGGGAAAAGAAATACTCGCCTCCCGGGATTTGCACATCATGGAGCACACCGACGAACCCCACATGACCACCAGGTCGCGTGGCACGGATGGACTGCATCATCGACTCTTGGGTGCCGACCGCTTCAACGACCGAGTGCGCGCCAAGCCCGTTTGTGAGATCTTTGATCTGCGCCACGCCTTCATCGCCGCGTTCGGTCACGATGTCAGTTGCGCCAAATTCCAGCGCGAGTTTGTGCCGATCCGCGTGGCGGCTCATGGCGATGATACGTTCAGCGCCCAGCTGTTTCGCCGAGAGAATCGCAAGCAGTCCCACAGCACCATCGCCCACCACTGCGACCGTCTTGCCAGGACCCACCGCAGCCGCGTCCGCACCGAACCAGCCGGTACCGAGCACATCGGAAGCGGATAACAGGCTTGGAACCAGGTCATCTGGCGGGAGCTCTGGTGTAGCGACCAGGGTGCCATCCGCAAGCGGGATGCGGGCATACTGTGCCTGTGCGCCGGTGGGAGCACCGGGTTGCCGCTGGACACAAGATGTCTGGTAACCGGAGCGGCAAATCTCGCAGGTATTGTCTGAGGCGAAAAACGAGCCGACAACGAACTGACCCGGCTTGATGTGTTTGACATCGCTTCCGACTTCTTCGACAATACCGGCGTACTCATGACCCATCGGCATCGGTTGCTTCACCGGATCGATGCCGCGATAAGGCCAAAGATCCGAGCCGCACACGCAGGCCGCGGACAATTTGATGATGGCATCCGTTGGTTGGATAATCGCCGGGTCAGGGCGCTCCTCAAAGCGCACGTCCCGGGGACCGTAAAGCATTGTTCCTTGCATGGTATATCTCCTTTTATCGTTTATAGTGTGCGTCACTGTAAGGGGAACCTCATCGCGTGACGACGATCACTTGGCAAGCTGATCCTCGCGGTAAAAGTTACCAGTCTGGCTCGTGATGGCGTCCATGTTGCCATCGAACTGACCGATCCGCACGATGCCGTTGAAGTAGCCGACGTCGCCGTAGTAGAAGACGAGGTTGCCCCACGGAGCGTAATAGCCGATGTCGCGAGGGGATGGGTCAGCACCTTCTGGTACACCTTCGGTCGACAGCTTACGTGGCAAGGATGCGATCTTCTCGAGGCCGTTGAAGTCACTGAAGGTCAGTGTCAGCGGGAGTGGGCGATCAGATCGCGCGCCGTGGCGTTGTCCCGCAACCGCCCCATCAGGACGGTGTCGCTGATGGTTACCCGTATCTTTGTTTCACCGGTTTCCGGTTGGTTTGTTGGCATAGGTGTTCCTCCGTCGGTTGAGGGCGGGCTTGGCGACGCAGCAGGCACCGATGTAGGTGTCGGCGGCACGGCGGTTGATGCAACGGTTGGCGGTGGACTCGCTGGCACGGCAACTGTCACAGTAGGCACCGGCGGCACAGCAGCTGGTGATGATGTGGGCGTTGGCGTGGACGCGCAAGCGGCGACGAAGACAACTTCGAAGATGAGCACGATTATTTGATGATAGGGTATAGACACGTTTTTTCTTTCGATAAAAGATCATTTCAAATGCGTGAGATCTCTGGCCGTATTGATCGTCGCTGATCTTTTCAGCCAGTCGGCGGCTCTGCCATCGAGAGTTTCCCGAATGGCGATGTGGGTCATGCCTGTGATGGGGCGCGGCGCCATGCCAGTGTTTCTCCCCCGGCAGGATCGAGACCACATCTCCCGGTCGAATTGCCTGCGCTATTTCCAAAACCACAGAAGGCCGTTATAGGTGTATTCCATCGCCGCTATTCCGCCGTGTGAATAGCCCTCTTTCACACGAAATGCAAAATTGCCGGTTACATTGTCATCAACATCCGAAAAATACTTAGATGCTCTCATCAGATCTGTTCGGCCTTTATCATAGGAATAAGCGAAATCGTCCGTTCCTGTCATAACAAAGACGAAATAATCATCCGGATCGTGTCTTTCCGCCGCGGCAAATATTTCTTCATCATTCAACGACGTTCCACAGCTCATCGGAAGAAAATAGTGAAAATAGTCCAGTCCATACTGGAATGTTCGCCAGGTCGCGACGGAACCCATGGAAAAACCTCCGAATCCCCGATGATCGCGGGAAGCGATCAGATCATCCTTGCGTATGCTTGCAGCATAGGTACTGTATGTTCCTTCCACCGCCGGGATCAGATCATTTATGAGTTCATTATGATAGTTTTCCGTCAACTGCATCGCCAGAGAAAAGTTGGCGGAATCCCGACCGTTCTCATTTGTATTGTTATAGGTCGGACATACAATAATCAGTGGTCTCATCTCGCCTGCAGCAACTGCATGATCTATGATGTTCTTAAAAGAGGATGGGCTTTTTGGTGTTCCCAGAGTCATTGTCTCATCACCCCATCCGCCATGCATCAGATAGAACACATCGTATTTCTGGTCTTTACTGTACCCATAGGGAAGATATACAACCGCATGCTTCTGAAGCGGTTCTGATTTTTCATTGTAGGAAAAGGATTCATAGGTATCGTAATACAGGTCTATCAAGGTTCCCTGCTGACCTGCAGGCTGGAAATACTCCTGAGGAATAATTTTAAGTTCCTGCGGAAATGGATGCTCACTACCGCTTCCCGTGTTCATGTCAGCTTCTGCCCTGTTTCCACCTGTCCTGTTTCTGCCGGTACGGTTTGCTGCGGTACTGTTTGACTGACTGCATTATCCTGTACGTCAGGGACCGACGTAACATCCGATGATGTATTCCGGCTGCCACATGCCCCAAGTAAACCGACAAGAAACAGCGACACAACCATCATTCCCAGTATTCTTTTTGTTCTCATTCTCCGTACCTCCTCAGTTCATCTGGTTTTCCCAAAATCTAACCGCATGATCTATCCACCCTTCAGCAATCGTCCCTTCGCCAAGTCCGAACCCGTGCGGTAGATTATCAAAAATCTCAATCTCTGCGTCTGTTCCATTGCCTGATCTGATTAATGCGGTTCTCCATGATGCGATAGCCTGCAATGCCATCGCTGGTACCCACACATGCATATGTCGGCGGTTCATTTCCGTTCACTTCGGAAAGCCCCGTATATTGCATGATGACCGCTGCAGGTCTCGGATACGCCGCTTCTCCATAGGCTGCTGTTCCGTTTGACCCAAGCCAGGCCGCCATCCGCGCACC
>CAWJPR010000014.1:0-62863 GCA_963844815.1 uncultured Chloroflexia bacterium | reverse complement strand
TTTGCTGTCGCTTGAATTAGTGTTACTTGGTTCCGGCGTCGAAATCGATCGCAACGATCCGACTTTGGGCTATCAGCATCAGGCCGTGGTCGATTTTCTGAAGACCGATGGTGGCGGTGGCACCTTCCGCATCGAGAACACGTCCAATGCCTGGCAGCCTGACGCGGCCTTGAGGCACGGCCTGAATGACATCGGCGGCATCTTCAATCCGTTGGGGCTGGCGAGTTACGAAACCTATCGCGGCGGGATGGGGGATCGCGGTTCGCCGCTCTACAACTTCCTCGGCACGAAGTACGTGCTGGCGAACAAAGATCGGCCGCCGGGCGCTGCCTCGTTCGTGCCGGTCTTCAACGGCGATCCGCAGATCGACGTGTACCTCAACACGCAGGCGCTGCCCCGCGCGCAGTTGATCGACCGGGCGCAGATCGTTCACTCGGGCGAAGAAGCGTGGCAGGCCATTCACGCGCCGGAATTCAAACCGGGCGGCGAGGTCGTCGTGGAGGGCGGCCCGGCCCTGGAGCCGCAGGCGCGAATTGACGGCGAGCGCCATCTGGCCTTCACGCACTATTCCAACGAGCGCGTCGAGTTGAGCACACTGACGCCCATCACGGCCTACCTGGTCTTGAGTGATGTCTTCTATCCCGGCTGGACGGCGGCGATCGACGATCAACCGACGCAGGTTTATCCGGCGAACTTTGCGTTTCGCGCGGTGTTGGTGCCGCCGGGTGAACATCGCGTGGCGTTCACGTTTGAGCCGACACCATGGCGCGTAGGGTTGGCGATCAGTGTGATGACGCTAGCGGGGTTGATTGGATACGGCGCGGTCGTGTGGCGGCGGAGAGCGAACGGAGCGCGGTTAGACAGACGCAATTCTTGAACGAATGTGAGGCGCAGAACGCTGTGTGACTAACAAAAAGGTCTCCGCGCCCTACGCTAATTCAACTCGGCGCGAAATGCTACAAGAAAGCGCCATAACCGCTTCAAGTATTCAGCACAAATATCAAGTGCATCGTTCGTGCCGTCGGGCTCAACAAGAGGGGCATTGCAGAAGTACCAGCGCGGTCGCACATCGAAAGCGTCAATGTTACCTAAATACTGAAACGCTCTATCCCAATCAGTCATTAGAGCATCATTGATGGCATCGAATGTGCCTTCAGAACTTAGTCGAAGCCTACGGTTCGCGACAGAAACCTCATGGGGATTGCCGTCCCAAATGTTACCAGAAACAATGCATTCAAATGCAAGATCGAGGAAACTCTCCTTTTCGGTTTGATTGCGCGAGTTCACGAAGAATCTGCACAACTCATCCGATAACATCTGTTGTCGCAGCTGCTCGTAGAGATCCGATCCGACCTATGTTGGACGCAATCTTTTGAATGTGAAATGTAAGACTACGGGCACTTGAGAGAAATGCGCTTAGGTGAAACAGAAACAGCTTAGGATGGCGCGTGTTTGCGGCCATCTGGCCGAGGAAATATTCCGCCTCTTCGTGCTTCAAACGAAGGGCAGACCAGTTAACGTGATCGGCTGACTTGGCGTTCATACGGATTACCTTGAAAGAATCAGATATAATCGACGATCTCCAGTATGTGAGGCGCGAGTGCCTAACCACGGATTGTCTGACGAATCACGTCATTCGTCACCAATAGTTAGATCCTCTCCTGCGGCATGGATAATAGCACATCTCCAACATCGGAACAAAATTACAAGACCTCGGAGGTTTTCACAAGCCGGCTAGCATCGCATGATGATCAAACTGATCGACAATCAGGCTCTGCTAGGCGATCAGTGAAAACCTCCGAGGTCTTACCGTCTACGTCAGCACATTCCTAACAATCACCAATCGCTGAATCTCGCTGGCCCTTTCGCCGATGGTCATCTGGCGCTGGTTGCCATGTGATCTGGCGCGTGCCCTTCCTCGCTTCCCTCCCAGTCAATCACGGCATGGCGCTGGACGACGATGAGGTCTTCTTCGCCGATCGGTTGCAGGCCGATCGCGGCCAAATCCCACCAGACGGGGAGGCCCGTCAGGGTTTCGCCCGTGCGCAGGCGGAGGGTGACTGTCGCGTGGTTTTGCAGGGCGGCGTGAACGTGCAGCGCGAGCGCTTTGCGCGAGCGGGTACGATGCCACTGCAGTTCCTCGACGGGCACGTGGTAATACGCCGCGATCTTTGGGATGATCTCGTCGGTGCTGACATCGCGGTAGCGCTGCTCAATGGCAAAGTACAGGCTGGTGCCCGCGTCACCCAGGACTTGCTGCAGGTCGGCGTTGGACGGCCCGCCGTTCAAGGCGCGCAGATAACGGAGCTGATCGCTCAGGCTCATGCCGCGCCTCTTTCACGCTGGTAGTAGGCAATCGCCAGCTTGCTCAACGTTACTTCATGGCCATCGTTCGTTCGCAGCGTCACGGTGTACGGCCCAAAGCCGATCAAGGTACCGCCGACAACTTCGCCATTAAACATCTTCGCTGTGAGCACCGCCCCGGCCTGCTGCGCTTCCAGCAGGTAATTCGCTTCAAACAGATCGATCCCTTCCGGCAGGCGCGCGCGTCTGGAGCGATACCCTGCGGGCCTGGCTTCTCCCGGCGAGGTCAGCTGAGGCGGGACGCGCGCCTGAAATGTCCGAATCCAGTGCGTCGCTTCCGGGGCAGCGAGCTCGCTCAGCGGCTTGCCGATTTCGTCTTCCACCTGTTGGAGCGACAAACCCAGGTGCTGTGCCAGACCTTTCAGAAAATCGATCTGTCCCTGGCGCACCGGCGGCGCAGTTTTAGGTTCCGGCGCAGGCCCGACTGGCTTCTCTTTCGCCGGTTTCGGCGGCGTAGGCTGCCCGGGCGGGGGCATCGGCTTCTCGCGCTTGGGGCGCGGCGTCGATTGCAGCTTGATGTCATAGTCGTTGACGTACAGAATCTTCGCCAATTTCAGGCGATGCGGCAAGGTCAAAGGCTTGCCCGCTTCGTAATCGTCGATCAAATCCTGCGACAGGCCGGAACGCAGCGCCAATTGCGCCACCGACATCTGCTTGCGCTCGCGGATTTTCCAGAATCTTCAGCCATCATTGTCCTCCCGGTTAACCTCCCGGAGGCCATGGCCTCCGGGAGGTTAACCCAACACATTCCGCGCAATGACCAGCCGCTGAATCTCGCTGGTCCCTTCGCCGATGGTCATCAGGCGCTGGTCGCGATAGATGCGCTCCACCGCATACTCGGCGCTGTAGCCGTAGCCGCCGTGAATCTGAATCGCATTGAAGCACACCTTCTCGGACATTTCGGTGGCAAACAATTTTGCCATCGCCGCCTCTTTGGTGAACGGCTTGCCAATCGCCTTGAGCCACGCGGCCTTGTAGACCAGCAGGCGCGCCGCTTCGATCTGCGTGGCCGCGTCGGCGATCATCCATTGAATGGCCTGATGCTGCGCGATGGGCACGCCAAACGTGCGGCGTTCTTTGGCGTAGGCGATCGCCGCTTCGTAGGCGGCCTGCGCCAAGCCGGTGGCAAGCGCGCCGATCCCGACACGCCCGCCGTCGAGCACTTGCAGCGTGTGATGCAGCCCGTAGCCTTCTTTGCCGACCAGATACTCGCCCGGCACGCGCACGTTGTCATACGTTACCGCATGTGTGGGCGATCCCTTCAGCCCCATCTTCTTCTCGGCGGGGCCGATGATCAAGCCGGGCGTGTTGGTCGGCACGAGGATCAACGACAGGGCTTTCGATCCGCCCGATCGATCGGTGCGGCACAACGTCACGATCGTATCCGCGATGCTGGCATTGGTGCACCACATCTTGCCGCCGTTGATGACCCATTCGTCGCCCTCGCGTTTGGCGAAGGTGGTCACTCCGCCCGATAGATCACTGCCCGCCCCCGGTTCCGTCAACGCCAGTGCGCCGAGCTGGCCCGATCCGGTGGCGAGCGGCGGCAGGAATTTCTTTTTCAATTCCTCCGAGCCGAATAAAGTAATCGGGGCGCAGCCCAGGCCGTTGTGCGCGGCGATGGCGAGGCCGGTCGATCCGCAGCCGCGCCCGATCTCTTCGATGGCGATCGCGGCGCTGATGGCGTCGACGCCCGCGCCGCCGTACTCCTCCGGCACATTGAGGCCCAGCAAGCCGATCGGCCCCATCTTTTTCACGGCGGGCCAGTTGAACTCGGCGGCTTCGTCGGTATGGCGCGCGCGCGGCTTCAGTTCGGCTTCGGCGAAGTCGCGCACCATGCGGCGGAAAAACTGCTGTTCTTCGGTGAGTTGGAAGTCCATGGTGTGAGTCCTTAGGCTGGGGTATGGTGAATCAGTAGGTCAGCGAATCAGCGCTTACCCTTTTGAATGAATGTCATGCTGAGGCGCATCCCGCCCAGCGCGCCGCCGCTTTGTCCCTTCGGCACGGCGTGAGCGGAGCATAGCGAAGTCGAAGCGTGCAACACATGCGGTGCACTGCTCCCGCGAAGCAGCTCTGGCGTGACCGACAACGCGGCTGACAGGCATAGAGATTCCTCACTTCGTTCGGAATGACACCGCAGGGTTCAAGCCGCTTTGCCAATCTCTTCCACGGCTTGCGGATTTTCCAGCGACGATGTGCCGCCGGGGCCTTGCCTGAGATATGCGGCGCGGTGATGCAGCGCATGACTGTGTGGTTGCGTGTACTACGTGGTGCGTAACGAGTAAGGTGTGGTTGCCTTCACTCGTCACTCGTCACTCATCAAGTTTCACTTCGCAAACTGAATCTCCCGATAGCCTAGCAGCGTCAGCAGGCGGCGCAGTTCGCCTTCGGCGTTGACACGCGCCTGCTCCAGGATGCCATTGGCCAGCGCGGTTTCCTTGAAGTTGGCCACGGCGGCTTCGCGCGCGGCGGTTTCCAGCACTACGTTGGGCGGCAGCAGAATGCCTTCCTCGCGCAGCACGACATAGGTGCACTTGCGATCGTCAAACAACTGCGACGTGAAGATCTCGGTTTCCGGCAGGCGGAGGGTGACTTTGTCGCCGCTGGCGATGATATGCTGCGGCGCGATCTTCGCCAGATCGACGCCCGCATCGATTTTGCCGCAGGCCACCAGCAGCACGCGCTGAATCTGGTTCAGCGCCCCGATCGGCATCTGCGTATCGACCACGGTTGACAGGAAATAACTGGCGGTGTGCAGCTGGCCCAGCGGCTTGATCTGATCGATGACGGCGGGCAGCACCACAATGGTCGGCGTGGGCGGCGGCAGTTGAAGGATCTTGATCGGCGCCTGAAAGATGTTTTGGAGCAGCGATCCGCCGATGCCCGGCAGCGCGATGCCGATCAGCACACAGATCACCACGATTGCGGCGAGGCCAAGCAGGCAGCCGGTCAGCAGTTTGTTGTTTGTGCTGCCACGGGGTTGTTCGGTGCTCATGGACCCTCCTGAAGATGCCGGTATGATACCACACGCGCCGCGAGGCTGCGCCTTGTGAACCGGGAAGGGCCAGCGTATACTTACACGCTGGACAGGGCCAGCGCCGGCACTGCGGTGCGCGTGCGGTTCGCCGGCCTGACAGTGGAGCGGTCATGATCGATCTCTTGCTGCAGAATTCCTTACTCCTGTTGTTCGTCGTGGCGGCGCTGGGCTATGTGATCGGGCGCATCAAGGTGCGCGGCGTGAGCCTGGGCGTGTCGGCGGTGCTGTTCGTCGGCTTGTTTTTCGGCGCGCTGAATCCCGACCTTAAACTGCCGGAGATCATCTACACGCTGGGGCTGGTGTTGTTCGTCTACACGATCGGCTTGAGCAGCGGCCGCGGTTTTTTCGCCGCTTTCAAGCGCAAGGGCTTGCGCGACAACGCCTTGGTTTTGGGGATGCTGATCTTCGCCGCGATCCTGGCGGCCGTGGCGCAGGTTGTCTTGTCGCTCTCGGCCACGGTGACTTCCGGCCTGTACGCGGGCAGTATGACGAACACGCCGGCGCTGGCTGGCGTGCTGGAACAGATCAAAGGTTTCGCGCCGCCCGATCAGCTTGATCAACTGCTGGCCGAGCCGGTCATCGGCTATTCGGTTGCCTATCCGATGGGTGTGATCGGGCTGCTGATCGCGATCGGAGTACTGCAGCGCGTCTGGAAAGTGGATTACCGGGCGGAAGAGCAGCGCCAGCGCGATCTGGCCGGGGTGAATCGCCACATCTTCAATCGCACCATTCGCGTGATAAAGCTGGAGGCGTGCGATCGTCCCATTCACGAATTGATCCGCGCGCAGCAGTGGGATGTGATCTTCGGACGCGTGCGGCAGGACCGCGAGTTGACGCTGGCACACGGCTGGACGAAGTTCAGCCCCGGCGATCTGGTCACGGTGGTCGGGGCGCAGGACGGCCTCGATCGGGTGACTGAGTTTCTCGGGGAGGAAAGCACGGAGCACCTGGACCTGGATCGGTCAGAGCTGGATTACCGGCGCATCATCGTGTCCAATCCCAAAGTGGCCGGGCACCAACTGCGCGATCTCAATCTGCCGCAGCAATATGGCGCCGTGGTCACGCGCGTGCGGCGCGGCGATGTCGAATTTCTGCCGCATGGCGATACGGTGCTGGAGCTGGGCGATCGGATCCGGGTGCTGACCCAGCGTGACAATCTGGATGCGGTGAGTTCGTTCTTTGGCGATTCGTATCGCGCGGTGAGCGAGATCGATATTTTGAGTTTTGGACTGGGGCTGGCCCTGGGCCTGATCGTCGGCTTGATCCCGATCCCGCTGCCCGGCGGCTCCACGCTGCGCCTGGGCTTTGCCGGCGGCCCGTTGATCGTGGCGTTGATCCTGGGGAATGTGGAACGCAGCGGCCCGATCGTGTGGACGCTGCCCTACAATGCGAATCTCACGCTGCGGCAATTTGGTCTGGTGCTGTTTTTGGCGGGCGTCGGCACCCGATCGGGTTGGGCCTTTGTGACCACCTTTACGCAGGCGGGCGGCTTTGCGATCTTTGTGGCCGGCGCCGTGATCACTTGCGCCACGGCGTTCATCACGTTAATCGTCGGCTATAAACTGCTGAAGATCCCGCTGAGCATCATGACGGGCATTCTATCCGGCCAGCAGACGCAGCCCGCGGCGCTGGGCTTTGCGCTGGAGCAGGCGCGCAACGAACTGCCCAATATCGGGTATGCGACGGTTTATCCCCTGGCGACGATTGCGAAGATCGTGCTGGCGGAGCTGTTGTTGTCGCTGCTGCGGTAGGATTTTTCTTCCACGAATTCACGCGCATCTTCGGGACCGGGTAGGCGTCAATGCAGAAAGGACATTGCCATGGCTCTTCAAAAGCGCTTCCGCGCCGTTCTGGAAACGGACGATGAATCGGCCTTCACGTATATCAGAGTTCCATTTGATGCGCAGGCCGTGTTTGGCAAAGGCCGCCCGCCCGTGCGGGTAACGCTGAACGGCTACGACTATCACAGCACGCTGGCGCCGTATGGCGGTCTGTATTTTCTGCCGGTGAATCAAGCCGTGCGAGCAGGCGCCCAGGTGAAAGCGGGCGATCGGGTCAGCGTGGTGTTGGAGGCAGACGAGACGCCGCGAACTGTCAAACCGCCGGCCGATCTGGCACGCGCCCTCAAAGCCAACCCGGCGGCTAAAGCGCGTTGGGAGAAATTGAGTTGCACTCACCGCAAGGAATATGTTGCAGCGATCGAGGAGGCCAAGAAACCGGAGACGCGCGCCCGGCGTCTTGCGAAAGCCATCGAACAATTGGCGGGGCAATATCACACCAGGAGCAACCAAACATGACTATCGATCCTCGTCTGGAAGAACAATTGCGACAGGGCTTCAGGTATTTCAATCGTTTCATGTTGTTCATGTGGCGGTTGGGATTGGGTCCGATATTGAACATGGGGCCATCCCTGGCGGGGCGCTACATGGTCATCACGCACATTGGGCGCAAATCAGGGATGAAGCGGCGCACGCCTGTCAATTATGCGCTGGTCGAGGATGAGATCTACTGCACCGCCGGGTTTGGCAGCGGGTCTGATTGGTATCGCAACATCATCGCGAATCCGCAGGTGGAAGTGTGGCTGCCCGACGGCTGGTGGGCGGGCGTCGCCGAAGAGGTGACGCATCCTGAAGCGCGCCTGCCGCTGCTGCGCGAAGTCTTGATCGGGAGCGGCTTTGCCGCGCTGGCCGCCGGCGTCGATCCCGGCAAGATGACGGATGAAGAACTCGACGCCGCGACGAAAGAGTATCGCTTGATCCGCATTCGGCGCGTGGCGGCGCGCACCGGCAAAGACGGACCAGGCGATCTGGCGTGGGTGTGGCCGCTGCTGGTGATGGTGCTGCTGCCGGCCATTCTCCTGCAGCGACTGGCCCGCCACCGCGCCTAGCCAGCAGCTGCCGTTGTCGATGCTACAGCGCCGGCAAGATCAATCAGGACGTCGCCAGGGAAGCGGGCTAGTAGCCGCATCCGGCAGTGCTGACCTGGCCGACTGCCTGGTGGAACAGTCTCAAAATGCCTCCGCACTGGCAAAAGCAACCCAGGGCAAGACCACAGCCGGGTTCGAAAGGACCTGGCTGTTTTATTTCCAAATCTACCTGATAAATATCAACTAAAAATAGACATATGACACTATTCTCTCCATGATACTAGGGCTATATTGTGGTAGAACATCGGCGTGTGACGATGTTCATGATTTGTTGCCTCGTCGGCTGTGATATTTTGCACAAACGCCCAAAACCATCTTAAGGCAGGAGTCTATGGAAACCATTACGATCGATCTACCCAAGATGTATGGTGACCACCACGTCACCGATGTCCGGCGCATACTCCTGGCAATGCCCGGCGTCGAAGATGTGTATGCCAGCAGCGCGTTCCGCGTGGCGCGGGCGCGTATCGATCCGGCGAAGATTAGTGAAGCGGACCTCCGCGCCAAGTTAGAGGAAGCGGGCTATCTGGGCGACCAGACCATCGAGACAGAGGCTTGGAAGAGCGGCACGCCCGCTGATGTCGTGGACAATCCATTCCGTCATACCGCGGCGCTAGAGAACGTTAAAGGCGTGGCCTTTGGGCAGAACGTGGAAGAAGCCAATCGAGCGCTGTGGCCGTGCCCCGGCATGGGCCCCATCCAGAAGATGGACGAATGAGGGAGGAGAAAAATCATGGCGAAAGAAAAGAAGACCCCACAACAATTCTCAGCTGATCCCGCCGCGCAGCAGATGCTCATCCGCGCGGAAGCGTTGGGCATCGGCACGGCGTTCACGCGCGCGGAGGCGATGCCGGCGTGCAACATCGGGTCGGCGGGCATGTGCTGCAAGATGTGCGGCATGGGCCCCTGCCGCCTGACCAAGGACGGCTCGACGGGCGTATGCGGCGCGACGATCGATACGATTCAGGCGCGCAATTTCGTGCGCATGGTGGCGGCGGGCGCGGCGGCGCACTCCGATCATGGCCGCGACATGGCCTTTTTGTTGAAGGCAGTCGCGAATGGCGAAGCGGAAGGCTACTCGATTCGCGATGTGGCGAAGCTGCGCGTGGTGGCCGCGAAGTCGGGTATCCCGATTGAGAAACGCAGCCCCGAAGAAATTGCCAACGATCTGGCTGATCTCTACATCGCGCAATTCGGTCAGCAGCGCGGCGAGTTGATCCCCGTGAAACGGGCGCCGGCCAAGCGCCAGAAGCTGTGGCACGAGCGCGGCGTGGTGCCGCGCGGCGTCGATCGTGAAACGGTGGAAGCGCTGCACCGCACGCACATCGGCGACGATCAAGAGCCCGAGCACCTCTTGCAGCACGCCGTGAAGACGGCGATGGCCGATGGCTGGGGCGGCTCGATGATCGCGACCGATGTGGCCGATATTCTCTTCGGCACACCCGCGCCGGTCGTGGGACAGGCCAACCTCGGCGTGTTGAAGGCCGACATGGTCAACGTGATCGTTCACGGCCACGAGCCGATCCTGAGCGAGATGATCGTCGCCGCCTCGCAGACGCCGGAAATTATTGAGTACGCCAAGGCGGCCGGCGCGAATGGCGTCAACCTGGCGGGCATTTGCTGCACGGCGAATGAAATCCTGATGCGGCAGGGTATTCCGGCGGCGGGTAACTTCTTGCATCAAGAACTGGCCATCCTCACCGGCGCGGTCGAAGCGATGGTCGTCGACGTGCAGTGCATCATGCAGGCGCTGGTCGGCCTCGCCGAGAACTTCCACACGAAGGTCATCACCACCTCGCCGAAGGTGAAATTGAAGGGCTCCACGCACATCGAGTTTGATGAGCACAAGGCACTGACGATTGCGAAGGACATCCTCAAGGTCGCGATCGATAACTACAAGAATCGCGGCGTCGATCGAGATCCCGAATGTCGTCGAGGACCTGATACCGGGCTTCTCGCACGAATACATCAATTACATGCTCGGCGGTTCCTATCGCGCCTCGTTCCGCCCGTTGAATGATGCCATCATGTCGGGCCGCATTCGCGGCGTAGCGGCGATCGTGGGCTGCAACAATCCGCGCAGCCAGCAGGATTACCTGCACACGCACGTCACGCGCGAACTGTTGAAGCAGGACGTGCTCGTCGTCGAGACGGGCTGCGGCGCGATTGCCTCCGCGAAATTAGGCTTGCTGCTCGGCGAGGCCGGGCTTGATCAAGTCGGCCCCGGCCTGCGCGAAATCTGCGAGACGGTGGGCATTCCGCCGGTGCTGCATATGGGTTCGTGCGTGGACAACACGCGCATCCTCACGGTGCTGACGCAGATGGTGGAAGAAGGCGGCCTGGGCGACGACATCGACATGATCCCGGCGGTCGGTCTCGCCCCCGAATGGATGAGCGAGAAAGCGCTGGCGATTGCCACGTACTGCGTCGCTTCGGGCGCGTATGTAATCTTCGGCGGCTCATCGCCGTTTGAGGGCATGCCCGATAAGGTGACGGGCAGCGATGATATCTTGCACTATCTCAGCGCAGGGTGGGAGCAGCTGTACGGCGGCAAGCTGGAATTTGTGGAAAGCCCCGACGAGATGGTGCGCCTCACGCTGGAACACATCGACAAGAAGCGCGCGGCGCTGGGTCTGCCGGAATGGAAGGCGGACAAGTTCGGCCGCTCCGGCGACAAGCGTATGAACGAACTCGAAGCGCTGCCGCTGGAAGCGAAGTTCGAAGCGGTGTACGGGATGAACTGAAAAGTGACGAGTGACGAGTGATGAGTGAGGTGAATCAGCATTGTATTCACTCATCACTCGTCACTCATCAGGAGACGAACCATGTCAAAATACATTGCTACTCGTGCGATTCGCGGCGCGAACGCGCTGGTCAACGAAACCGAAGCGATGCTGCAGAAGGCGCTGGCCGAAAAAGGGCCGGACTGCAAAGTCGCTTTTCCGAACACCGCTTACTACCTGCCGACGATCTATGGCATGACGGGCACCGCCGTCGAGACGCTGGGCCAACTTCCGCCCATCTTGCAGCACGCCCGATCGTTACTACATCCGCTGCCGTCGAGCAAGCACTGGACGCCCTACCTCGGCGAGACGCTGGATAGCGGCATGGCGACACTGCTCGCCGCCGAAACGCTGGAAGCGATCCGCTTTGTGTACGGCTTGCAGCCGGAACCAATGGAAGGCTTCAAACTCGCGGGCGGCACCTCGTTCACCAGTCCCGATGCGGGCAATGGCAACGGCCAGAAGCTAGACGGCGGGCACCTGAACGGCCCGATCGACGACATCCAGCTGCGATCGTGGGGCATTCAACTCGTCGATGGGCGCATGCCCGGTTTCGCGGCCATCGTGGGATGCGCCAAGTCGAACGAAGTCGCCGTGAAGATCGTCCGGGAGCTGCAGCGCCGCAGCATCCTCACGTTCCTCTCGGGCAACGTGAACGGCCGCAGCATCATCCATCAGCTGCAGGAAGAAGGCGTCGAGCTCGGTTACGATACGTTCACCGTGCCGTTCGGCACCGACACGCTGAGCGCGATCTACGCGTTAGGCTTCGCCACCCGTTCGGCCCTGACGTTCGGCGGCATGAAGGGCGGCATGCCGCGCGAGATCCTCAACTACAACAAAGATCGCGTATTTGCCTTCGTGCTCGCGCTGGGCGAAGTGGACGATCTGAAATACGCAGCGGCGGCGGGCGCGATTAACTTCGGCTTCCCCGTCATCGCCGATACCATCATCCCCGAAATCCTGCCGACGGGCGTCACCACTTACGAGCACGTCGTGTCGATGCCGTTCAACGAGATCCCGGGCAAGGACGATCTGGAGCGCGCCGAGGCGCTGGTGCAGAAGGGCATCGAAGTGCGCGGCGTCAAAGTGAAGGTGTCCAATGTGCCCGTGCCGGTGCCCTATGGCTCGGCGTTTGAGGGTGAGGTCGTGCGCAAGAACGATATGCGCGTCGAGTTCGGCGGCAAATACTCGCGCTGCTTTGAGTATCTGCACATGACCGATCTGGATGCCATCACCGACGGCAAGATCGAGGTGGTGGGGCCCGACTTCAGCGCCATTCCGGCGCAGGGCCACATGGACCTGGGCATCGTCGTCGAGGTGGCGGGCCGCAAGATGCAGCAGGACTTCGAGCCGGTGCTGGAGCGGCAGATTCACTACTTCGTCAACGGCGCGTCGGGCATTCAGCACATCGGGCAGCGCGACATCGCGTGGGTGCGCATCAGCAACGGCACCGCCGACAAGGGCTTTAACCTGGAACACTTCGGCAAGATTCTGCACGCGCGCTTCCACTCCGATTTCGGCGCGATCGTCGATAAGGTGCAGGTGACGGTCTACACCGATCCGGACAAGCACGCCGAGTGGCTGCACAAAGCGCGCGAAGCCTATGACTTCCGCAACAAACGCCTGGCCGATCTCACCGACGACAAGGTGGAAGAATTCTATTCGTGCACGCTGTGCCAGTCGTTTGCGCCGAATCACGTCTGCGTGGTCAGCCCCGAGCGCCTGGGCCTGTGCGGCGCGTACAACTGGCTCGACTGCAAGGCGTCGTTCAGCATCAACCCGACCGGCCCCAACAAGCCGATCAAGCTGGGCAGGGTAATCGATCCGAACAAGGGCTACTGGGAAGGCACCAACGACTACGCCAAGATCGGGTCGCACGGCATGGTGAACGAGGTCGCGGTCTACTCCATCATGGAGAACCCGATGACGGCCTGCGGCTGCTTCGAGTCGATCGTGATGCTGATCCCCGAAGCGAACGGCGTGATGGTGGTCAGCCGCGAGGACACGAGCATGACGCCGGCGGGCATGACGTTCAGCACGCTGGCGGGCGTGGCCGGCGGCGGCCAGCAGACGCCGGGCGTGATGGGCGTGGGCAAGTATTACCTGATCAGCCCCAAGTTCATCTACGCCGACGGCGGCTTCAAGCGCGTGGTGTGGATGAGCAGCGTCTTGAAGGAATCGATGGCCGAGGAGTTGAAGGCTGTGGCCCTGCGGGAAGGCGACCCGGACCTGATCGAGAAGATCGCCGACGATCGCAGCGTGACGACGGTGGAGCAACTGCTGGCGTGGCTGGAGGAGCATAACCATCCGGCGCTGACGATGGATCCGATGTTCTAGACCTCACCCCTCAATCCCCTCTCCTGATTTGCAAATCAGGAGAGGGGAAGAGAACAAGAAGACTGGCAGGTCTTTGTGAAAGACAAAGAAAAAGCAGTTCTAGCAGCAATACAAACATACGATCCTGAAGCGGAGCCATCTGAACGAGTATTAAGTGCGCTACTGATTGCCTTCTCCGATGATGAAATACTGGAAGGAGGCGTTGGAACGTTTGTTGAATGGGAAACTGGATATCATCATCTATGTGTCACCAATAAGCCACTTCTCCTAATTGAGATAGATCGACCAAAAGGAAAGTTTGTTGGCGCAGAAGAGTACCCATACAGTAAGATTAATTCGGTGGGATTTGCAGCAGGAAGAGGAATGTTCAACAAGAGCGAAATTACGATCAATTTTGCTGGGCGTGATATTGCATTCGACTTGGCAAATTCTAAACGCCTTCGTGTTAAAGAGTTTGCAGAACTTATAAGGTCGAAATTGCCGTCCTCTGTCTCGCCCAATATTCAGAATGGGCAACTTACAAACACCAACCCATTGGTACATCTAGAGCGGCTTGTCCAACTGAAAACTCAAGGATTGCTTTCTGAGGAAGAATTCAAAGACTGCAAAGGCCAAGTTGCTCGGGCTATAGATTTGAAGCGGTGTCAATGAATAGGCAGCGAAGCGGAGCAACAGATAGTCAACGGATAAACGGATGAGGCGATCGTCATTCCCGCGTGCTTTTGGCGGGAATCCAGCGTGGAGCGGATGAAGGCCCACAGCGGATAACCAGCGGATAAGCGGATGACGGGCGCGGCAGACCTCGGAGGTTTTTACAATCCGTCTCGCGTGGTCTGCCGGTTGAACTGAAAGACAATCAGGTGTTGCTTGCAGGCAGGTGAAAACCTCCGAGGTCTTGAGGGCAGCAGATAGACACCGCTCCGCGTAAACGGATGCGTGAGTGGCGCTTTCCGGGTGAAGGTTAAAGCAACTCAGGGCTGCAGAAAGATGATTTGATCCAGAAAGGCTTCCGGCTTTTCTTCCAGCCAGTACAACGCCAGCGCATCAACCGTCTGGCTCAGGCTCATCTTTTTGTTTAAGATGAAAATGCCGTAACACCGCCGGCCGGCGGCGATGTGATCTTTCAAATGAACGGGCATGGTGCGGCGGTTGTTGGTGACCAGTACAAAACCGTGTTCTTCGCACCAATCCAGAATAGCCGGATCGGGCGTTTGATCAGGCGGCGTGCTCGGATCGTCAACGTGCCACACGGTCATCTCGGGCCATTTGGCTTTGAGCGCGGCGCGCAGATCAGGATCGACGTTTTCGTCCAGCAGATACTTGATATTGCTCATCGTTCGAAAGCGTCGTACTGGGCGCGGGCTTCGGCCAGAACCTTTTGCTGATCGAGTTGCCGTAACCGGGCCATGGGGGCCGGTGGATTCTTAGCCTGCTCGGCCCGCATCCGTTCGCCGAATTCGATCCAGTCCGCCAGATAGGCGTCGATCTTTTCTTTGTTGTGCAGATAATAGGTCAGCGTGGCGTAGATCTGCTCTAGCGTAAGGGTTGGAAAACGCCGTTGAAGCTCGTCGGGCGATTTGGCGTTGAAGATGTATTCATACAATATATCCTCAATGCCGATGCGATGGCCTTTGATGCGAATATCATCCGGGGCGAGAAAGTCGAAATAGTCTTCCAGCTGCATGGCGGAGCCTCCCTGCCATGATTGTAGCGCAGGGGGTGATGAAGGTCAACAACGCAGGACTTGCCTCCTGCATCTTGCATCCTGCAAATCCGTGAAATCTGTGTTCTTCATATCCAATAACCTATGACCGACGAACCAACCCTGACCCCCCGAAAACTCGTCCGTGACCTGATGACCGTCGGCGTGCCGACGTGCCCGCCGCACACGCCCATCGTCGATTTGACGCGGCTGATGCTGGAGAAGAACTGGGAAGCGGTGATCGTCCTCGACGGCGAGGAGGGCCACGCGCTGGGCGTCGTCAGCCAGGACGAGCTGGTGAAGGCTTACGAGCGCGACGATGCCCGCTCGCTCATGGTCGAAGATGTGATGCGCGAAGGCGTGCCGCAGATTCCCCCCGACATCCCGTTGACGGCCGCCGCGCAGATGATGCTCGATCAACACGTGCGCGCCTTCTTCCTGATGCACAACGCGGCCGGCGTCACCTACCCGGCAGCCATGATCACCTACCGGCATATTTTGCGGCACCTCGCCGCGCAGAGCGATGACGAATTGAAAGACATGGGCATCGCCGCCGCGCGCCGGGCGCCGCTGGAGCAGTTCATCGAGCGCCGCGACGCGGCGAAGAAGGCCGCGTTGAAGAAGAAATAAACTGGACACGGATTACACGGATGAACACGGATAAAGAAAAATCCGTGAAATCCGTGTTTATCCGTGTCCCATATTCAGGAGCGAACTATGCCCATTGAAATCCCGAAGGACAAATGGCCCGGTTCCGTCAGGACGGTCACGCTGGGCGCCAACAGCGACGGCGGCACGCGCACCCGCGTCGTCACCATCGGCGGCGAGAAGGCGCTGCCGTTCATGCACTTCGAAGCCGAGGTGCCCCAGCAGCCCGTCGTCGCGATCGAGATCAAGGATCGCAAGCCCGACGATTGGTCGCCGCTGCTGCCCGAAGTCTGGGGCGACGCGATGAACGATCCGGCCGCGTGGGCCAAAGCGGCCGAAGCCGCGGGCGCCGATCTGCTGCTGGTGACGCTCAGCATGACGACCGCGAATGGATCGCCCAATACCCCGGAGAACGCGGTCGCGGCGGTGAAGGCCGTGCTCGGCGCGACGGGGCTGCCGCTGATCGTCTTCGGTCCCGGCAACGCCGAACTGGACAATGCGCTGCTCGTGCCCGTCGCCGAAGCGACCAAGGGTGAGCGCCTCCTCCTCGGCATCTGCGAGGACAAGAACTATCGCACGATCGTGGCGACGGCGATGGCCAACGGCCACCTCGTCAGTTCCAAGACGCCGATGGATGTCAATCTCGCCAAGCAATTGATCATTTTGATTCACGACATGGGCATGCCGCTTGAGCGCATTGTCATGGACCCGACGACCGGCGCGCTCGGCTATGGCATCGAGTACGGCTTCTCGGTGATGGAGCGCCTGCGCCTGGCCGCGCTGCAAGGCGACGCGATGACCCAGCAGCCGATGATCGTATGCGTCGGCGCGGAGACCTGGAAGACCAAGGAATCCAAGGTCGGCGAAGGCGTGCCGGCCGCGTGGGGCGAATGGCGCGCGCGCGCCATCAACTGGGAAACGATGACCGCGATCACGCTGCTGGAATCCGGCGCGGACGTCGTCGTGCTGCGGCATCCCGAGAGTGTGAAGCGAGTGAAGGCCGCCATCACTGAATTGATGACGGCTTAACGAGTAACCAGTAACGAGTAAATTACTCATCACTCGTTACTCACGCTGAAATTCAAGGAGCAAACTATGGCTCTGTCCGGCATTCAAATCTACAAACTGCTTCCGCAGACCAACTGCAAGGAATGCGGCTTTCCCACCTGCCTCGCCTTCGCGATGAAACTCGCCGCGAAGCAAGTGGAACTCTCGGCGTGCCCGTATGTCAGCGAGGCATCCAAAGCGCAGCTCGCCGAATCGGCGGCGCCGCCCATGCGGCTGGTGACCCTCAAATCCGACGGGCACGAAGTCAAGGTCGGCAACGAAGTGGTGTTGTTCCGTCACGAGAAGACGTTCTACAACCGGCCCGGTGTGTTCATCAAGGTGCGCGACGATGCGCCTGTGGCGGATGTGAAAGCCAAAGTCGAGCCGGCCGACAAATTCATCGTGTCGTACGTCGGCATCGATTTGACGATCGACGGTATCGCCGTGGAGGCGACTGGGGATCCCGATCGGTTTGCGGCGGCGATCAAGGCCGTGCGCGAGGTGAGCAAACGCCCGATCGTTCTGATCAGCCCCGACGCCAAAGTGGTCGCCGCCGGGCTGCAGCTGCTCAAGGGCGAGACGCCGCTCATCAGCGGCGCCGATGCCGGCAACTGGGAGGCCATGGCCGACCTGGCGAAAGCCAGCAAAGCGGCTCTCGTCGTCAAGGCGGATTCGATCGACGCGCTGGCCGATCTCACCGAAAAGATCAAAGCCAGGGGTGTCGAGGACCTGGTGATCGATCCGGAGACAAAGAACCTGGGCCAGCTGCTGACATTCAGCACGCAGGTGCGGCGGCTCGCCTTGAAGAAGAACGTCCGATCGGTGGGCTTCCCGATCGTGGTCTTTGCCGGCGAGCCGGTGCTCGCGGCTCAGGCGGTGGCGAAGTATGGCGGGTTCGTCGTGCTCGACGAATTCAAGCCCGAGACGGTCTATCCGCTGCTGGTGCTCCGCCAGAACATCTACACCGATCCGCAGAAGCCGATTCAAGTGCAGCCCGGCCTGTACGAGATCAACAATCCCACAGCCCGAATCGCCGGTGCTGGTCACGACGAACTTCAGCATCACCTACTTCAGCGTGGCGAACGAAGTGGAAAGCAGCGGTTTGCCGGCGTGGCTGCTCGTCACCGATGCGGAAGGCATGAGCGTGCTCACGGCGTGGGCCGCAGGCAAGTTCGACGCCGAGCGCATTGCGAAGGCCGTGAAGACCTTCAACGTCGCCGATAAGGTCAGCAAGAAGCGCGTCGTGCTGCCCGGTCACGTCGCCGTGCTGTCCGGCGAACTCGAAGCCGAACTGGCCGGGTGGGAAATCAAGGTCGGGCCGCGCGAAGCGGTGGATATTCCGGCGTATTACAAGCAAGTGTTGGTATGAACTGTAACAAGTAATGAGTAACGAGTAATACGCAACACTGCGCTGACTCGTTACTGGTTGCTCGTTATTCGGTATGGAGGTCGCCATGACGACCAATTCAAATCCAAAGGGCATTGGTCCTGTCGATCAAGAACGCTGCGACGACTGTCCGCCCGAGCGCGTGTGCGCCTGGGATTGTGAACAAGGGCAGGGCGTGCTCGAAATCATGATGGGCGAGGCGCTGGCGGAGCAAGCGCGGCTGACGCTGCCCAGCGGCAGCGAGCCGACGCAGCAGGCGTTGTACGACATCTACACGTAACTCGTGTTGTCATTCCGAGGAACCGCGGAGCGGTGACGAGGAATCTCACTGCGCAGATTGAGATTCCTCATGCCCTGCGGGCATTCGGAATGACACATCCGTGACCCATGGCCCAACACCTCGTTACCTTTCATCTCGACGATCCTGCACTCGGCGGGCATGCGCCGCTGCATCCCGCGCATGTGCCGACCGGAACGCTGTTGACCGAAGCGGCACGCGCGTCGGGCGTGGAGATCGTTCAACCGTGCGGCGGGCAGGGCCGCTGCGGCCGCTGCGCGGTGCACATCACCAAGGGCGAGGTGCGCCGCCGCAGCACGCTGCGCCTGTCGGCGGAGGACGTGGCGGCCGGATATGCGCTCGCGTGCCAATCCGTGGTCGAAGGGGACGTGTCGGTCACTGTGCCGCCGCAGGAAAAGATCGAGCGGCGGCTCACCACCGATCGCGTTGTGGCGGAAGTCGAGGTGCCGATCGGCTACGACGCCCGCGCGGTGCAGACCATCCAGCGCGTGTCCCTCGCGCTCACCCCGCCGTCGCTGGAAGACCAGACCGACGACTGGAGCCGCCTCGTCACGGCGCTGCGCCAGCAGGCAGGCGTTGAGGAAGTCGACGTCTCACTGGCCCTCTTGCGCCGACTTGGCGGTATTCTTCGTGCCGCGAACTGGGACGTGACCGCCATTCTAGATACGCACGACGCACCACGCACTACGCTTCTTGATCTGCGCCCCGCCGAGCCTCCGCTCTTCGGCCTGGCGATCGACATCGGCACCACCACCGTTTCTTGCTGGCTGGTCGATCTGATCAGCGGCAAGGTCGCGGCGCAGACAGCCGAGTACAACGGCCAGATCGCGCGCGGCGAGGATGTGATCTCGCGCATCATCTACGCCAGCTCCGCCGGCAAGAACGGCCGCAGCGCCGAGATGCAGGCGCTCGTGATCGAGACGGTCAATTCGTTGCTGGCCGCTGCCTGCGAGAAGGCCAAAGTCGACCCGCAGGACATTTTCAAAGCGACGATCGCGGGCAACAGCACGATGATGCACCTGCTGCTGGACATTCCCGCGTCGAGCATCCGCCTGGCGCCGTTTGTCACGGCGATCAATCATGTGCCGCCGCTGCGGGCGATCGACCTGGGGTTGAAGATCAATCCCGAAGCGGCGATCGATTGCCTGCCGGGTGTGGCCAGTTACGTCGGCGCGGACATCACGGCGGGTGTGCTGTCTTCCGGCCTGGGAGACGGCGAGCAGTTGACGCTGTTCATGGACGTGGGCACCAACGGCGAGATCGTGCTGGGCAATCGGGACTGGCTGGTGACGTGCGCGTGCTCAGCCGGCCCGGCGTTCGAGGGCGCCGGCGTCGTGAATGGCATGCGCGCCACGCGCGGCGCGATCGAAGAGGTGTGGATCAACGGCGACACGCTGGAGCCGACCTATCGCGTCATCGGCAATGCGAAGCCGCGCGGCATCTGCGGCAGCGGGCTGATCGCGCTGTTGAGCGAGATGTTCCTCACAGGCGTGCTCGACAAGGGCGGCAATCTCAATTCCAGTTTGATGCTTGAGGAAGACGACCTGCATTTTGTGACGCAGCGGCCGGCCACAGCGGGCGCGCCAGTGCGCGGCAAGACGCGCCGCGTCCGGCCGGGCGAGCATGGCCCGGAATACGTCGTCGCGTGGGCGAATGAGACGTGGCACGGCCAGGACATCGTCATCACGCACGTCGACGTCGATAACCTGCTGCGCGCCAAAGCCGCGATATACGCGGGTTACACGGTGCTGGCCGAGCGCGTCGGCGTGCCGCTGGAGTCCGTGGAGCGCTTCTTGATCGGCGGATCGTTTGGCAAGTACATCAACGTCGAGAAAGCGGTGCAGATCGGCCTGCTGCCCGACATGCCGTGGGAGCAGTTCCAGTTCCTCGGCAACACTTCGGTCAAAGGCGCGTATCTGGCCCTGCTGAACCGTGGCGAGCGCGAGCGCATCACGCAGATCGCCGCGCGCATGACGTACATCGAATTGTCGGCGGACAATACGTTTTACGAAGCCTTCACCTCGGCGCTGTTTCTGCCGCATACGGACCTGGCGAGGTTTCCAACGGTTGCAGAAGCGTTGACCAAAATAACGAGTACCGATTAACGAGTATAACGCAGCTTACTCATTACTCATTACTCATTACGAAAGGAGACCCCATGTACATCATCGGCGAAAATATCCACATCATTTCCGAGCGGGTCAAAGAAGCGCTCAAAGCGCGCAATGCGAAGTTTTTTCAAGAGCTGGCGGTGCAGCAAGTTGAGGCCGGCGCGTGGGCCCTGGACATCAATCTCGGCCCGCGCAAAGCCGACGGGACCGAGGTCTTCCCGTGGATCGTCGAGGCCGTGCAGGCCGTGGTCGACGCGCCGCTGTGCTTCGACACGACCAATCTGGCGGGCATGGAGGCCGGCCTGAAGAAAATCACGAAGGCGCAGCCGATCATCAACTCGACCTCGGCGGAGCCGGAGCGCCTGGAAAAAGTGCCGCTGCTCGCGAAGAAATACAATACGCGCCTGATCGCGCTGACGATGGGCAAGAGCGGCATCCCGGTCGCGGCCGACGAGCGCGTCACCATCGCGCTCGAGACGTTGATCCCGCGCATGGTCGAGATCGATTTCCCGATCACCGATTTGATCATCGATCCGTTGGTGCTCACCGTGTCGGGCTGCCAGCAGTATTGCCCGGAGTCGATCGAGGCGGTGCGCACGCTGCCGGTGTCGTGGGATCCGCCGCCGATGATTTCGATCGGGTTGTCAAACGTGTCCAACCAGGTGCCGTACGAGCGGCGCCCGCTGATCAACCGGGTCTACCTGGCCATGTTGATGGGTGTGGGCCTGCAGATGATGATCGCCAACCCGTCGGACCAGGAGCAGAACGATGTGATCCGCATCATCGAGACGCGCGACGACAGCACCGCCGTCGGCCGGTTGTATTTGAAGATCGCCGATCGCATCGCCGCAATGGAAGAGCCGCAGCTGGAAGACGTGGATTATAACGATCCCGAGCAGGCGGCAATCTGGAAGACGGTGCAGATCCTGCTGAACAAGGTCATCTACGCGGACGGCTACTTGAATCAGTAAAAACGATGGCGGCTGAGTTAATCTTGGGCGAGGCGCTTCCCTGAAGCGTCTCATCTCTTCTTGCAGCCTTTTGCCTGCAAGTGATGGGCACGACAAAAATCTGTGACATTTATCACTAAAAACACGACATCCCTCGACTTATACTGAGGGCGCAGAGTGACCCAGGAATGCGCCGTGGCCGGCACCGCCTGGCCGCAGCGGCGCGCGATCTTTCTTTCAAGGAGGGCCGATGGGCTTTCGAGTCATCTCCAAAGCAGCACTGGAGCGCATGGTTCGTTCGCTTCAGCAACAGCAGTATCGCGTGGTGGGGCCTAAGCCGGTGGCCGGCGAATACATCTTCGCCGAGATCGAATCGCCGGACGACTTGCATCTGGACTACACCCAGACCGTGGTTCCCCCCAAGAAGTATTTGCTCCCGCAGCATGAAGAAGTGGCTCGCTTCAATCTGGATGGCAGCGTGATCGCGCCGGTGTTGGATGCTCCGCCGACGGTGATTCTGGGCATTCACACCTGCGATCTGCACGCGCTGCAGCTGCTGGACAAAGTCTTCGACACGGGCTACGCCGATCAGCACTATCGCAAACGGCGCGAGAATGTGTGGCTGATTGGCATCGAGTGTCTGCGGCCCTGCACGCCGCATTCGTTCTGCAAGAGCATGGGCACGCTGACGGCGCCCGACAATTTCGATCTGCACCTCACGGATCTGGGCGACCCCACAAAAAGCGATGGGGCAGGTGAGTACGCGGTGGACATCGGCACCGACCGCGGCGAAGCGCTGCTTCAGGCGCACGCCGAGACCCGCTTCGCCACTGACGAAGATTATCAGCACCTCAACGCGGTGCTGTCCGAGAAGTGGCCGCGCTTCTCCTACCGCCTGGACTTCGACGTGAGCGAACTCCCCTCGCTGATGCGCATGAGTTACCACAGTCACTTGTGGGAAGAACTGGGCAAGCGCTGCCTGGCCTGCGGCTCGTGCACCAATGTCTGCCCCACCTGCTATTGCTTCAACGTGCAAGACGAGGTGGACTTTGCGCTGTCGGTGGGCACGCGCACCCGGACGTGGGATTCGTGCCAGCTCGACGAGTTTGCCATGGTCGCCGGCGGCCACGATTTTCGCCCGACGCGCGCCACGCGCCAGCGCCATCGCTTCATGCGCAAGGGCGTGTACCAGACGGACGCGTATCACCTGCTGGGCTGCGTGGGCTGCGGGCGCTGCGCGCAGGCCTGCCTGGTGCACATTACGCCGGTGGATACGTTCAACCAGCTGTATCACGATCGCACGAACGCCGCCGAGGCGAAGAAGTAGGGACGACCATGCCAGAAAACCTGCAAGACACACTCAAGGATTCCCTGTATCTTCCCCAGCCTGCGCGCATCATCGAGGTGAAGCCGCTGACGCAGTGGGAGAAGCTGTTCAAGTTTGAACTGCCGCGCGGCGTGTCGCTGGGGCACGAGCCGGGACAGTTCGTGGAACTATCGGTGTTGGGCGTGGGCGAAGCGCCGATCTCGATCACGTCCTCGCCCAGCCGCAGCAACGGCTCGTTCGAGTTGTGCGTGCGCCGCGCGGGCGACATGACCAACGTGCTGCACCGCATGACGCCGGGGCAGGTCGTCGGCGTGCGCGGGCCATTCGGGCACGGCTTCCCGATCGAGCGCATGCGGGGCAAGGATATCGTGTTTGCGCCCGGCGGTCTGGGGCTGGCGCCGCTGCGCTCGCTGATCAATCAGGTGCTCGACGAGCGCGGCAAGTACGGCCGGGTGACGCTGTTATACGGCGCGAAGCATCCCTCGGAATTGCTGTTCACCGACGAATTGAAGCAGTGGGCCGAGCGCGGCGACGTCGACGTGCACATCACGGTCGATCGGCCCGACGAGAAGTGGACCGGCAACGTGGGCGTCATCACCACGCTGTTCTCCAAGGTGCAGGTGTACGCGCGCAACACGGTCGCCATCACGTGCGGGCCGCCCGTCATGTACCGCTTCGTGCTCATGGAATTGATGGGCAAGGGCATTCCCGAAGGCAACATCTATCTCTCGCTGGAACGGCGCATGAAATGCGGCGTGGGCAAGTGCGGTCACTGCCAGATCAACAACGTGTACTGCTGCCAGTCCGGCCCGGTGTTCTCCTACGCCGACATCAAAGCCCTCAGCCTGTCGGAGGCGTTGACATGAGCAAACCCAAGGTCGCATTCTTTGACTTCACCAGTCTGCGAGGGCTGCCAGCTCACCGTGGTCGATTCGCTGCAAACGCACGTGGATCTGCTCGACGCGGTGGAGATTGTGCAGTTCCGGGAAGCGATGACCGAGCGCGGCGAGGATTACATCATCGCGTTCATCGAAGGCTCGTGCGTGCGCAAGTCCGACGAAGATCGCTTGAAGAAGATTCGCGAGCAAGCCGTGTTCGTGGTGGCGCTGGGCGCGTGCGCGCATCTGGGCGGCGTCAATGCGATTCGTAATCGCCAGCCGGTGGAGAAGGTCACCGACTACGTATACGGCGAAAGTCCCGATTGGACCGAGCCGCAGCCCTATCGCCGAGCGGCGGTGCGCGACGATCTACTGCGCGTGACGCCGCTGGCCCAGCCGATCGACGCCATCATCCCGGTGGATGTGGTGCTGCCAGGCTGCCCGATCGATCGCGAGGAGTTCGTGCGCGTGACCAAGCAGCTGCTGCAGGGCCGCATTCCGAAGCTGGCCGATTATCCGATGTGCGTCGAGTGCAAGTTGAACGAGAACGTCTGCCTGTACCATCGGGGACAGGTATGCCTCGGCGCGATCACCCGCGCGGGCTGCGGCGCCATTTGCCCGACGTATGGCGATCCGTGCGAAGGCTGCCGGGGTTTGATCTCCAATCCCAACCTCGACGCGATGCAGTCCGTGCTGGTATGAGAACGGCCTGACGGTCAGCGACATCCTGACGCGCTTTACGATGTTCGGAACGTATCAATTGATGCAGCGCGAAGCGCAGGCGGAGAAGGCCTAACCTACATCAGCCATCGTCATTGCGAGCGTTCTGAGCGGAGCCGCGCTTTTTGCGGCGGAATCGAAGTATGCGATGCAATCTCAGCGCCAATCGGCCAGTCTCGTTGTCAGCAAGCGGGACTGCTTCGTCGCACGCCCTTCGGGCATGAGCGCTCCTCGCCATGACGGCTGAGCAGTTATAGCGGAGAAACTCTATGAGCAAAGTCCAAGTTGACGTTCACTACATCACCCGCGTCGAAGGCCACGGCAACATCGTCGTCGATGCCGAGAACGGCGAGTTGAAACGCTGCGAACTGCAGATCGTCGAGACGCCGCGCTTCTTCGAGGCGATGCTGCGCGGGCGGCCATACACGGAAGTGACGCACATCGTGTCGCGCATCTGCGGCATCTGCTCGGTGGGTCACCAGATGACCTCGCTGCAGGCATTGGAAGCGGCCATGGGCGTGACGCCCAGCGAGCAGACCCAACTGCTGCGCAAGTTGATCTTCCACGGCGAGATCCTGGACAGCCACGTCCTGCACGCCTACATGCTCGTCGCGCCAGACTTCTTCGGCGTGGGCAGCGTCATCCCGCTGGCGGGCTCGCATCCCGAAGTGGTGCTGCGCGCCCTGCGCATGAAGAAACTCGCCGGCGATCTGTGCATGGTGCTCGGCGGACGGCATACGCATCCCGTCACGTTGAAGGTCGGCGGCTTCTCGCACCTGCCGACGAAGGGCCAGTTGGAGCAGTTGCGCGCTCGCTTTGAAGAAGCCCGGCCCGATGTCGACGCGACGGTGGAACTGTTCCAGCCGCTCAAGATGCCGGACTTCGAGCGCGAGACGGAATACATCGCGCTGCGCCAGCCCGCTGAGTATGCCTTCATCGGCGGCACGATTGCCAGCACCGACGGCTTCGAACGCCCGGTGGCGGATTATCGCGAAGTGACCAACGAGCACCTCATTCCGCACTCGACAGCCAAGCATACCCGCCACAAGCGCGAGGCCTACATGGTCGGCGCACTGGCGCGCTTTAACGTCAATCACGCGCTGCTGCATCCCAAAGCGAAAGCCGCGGCTGAAGCGCTCGGGTTGAAGCCGATCTGCACGAATCCGTACATGAACACGGTAGCGCAGGTCGTGGAGGTCGCGCACTGCATCGAAGACGGCATCCAGCTGATCGATACGCTGCTGGAACGCGGCATCCAGGATGAAGTGCCCAATGTCAAGGTGCGAGCGGGCAAGGGCGCGGGCGCGTGCGAAGTGCCGCGCGGCGTGCTGTTCCACGAATACACGGTGGGCGATGACGGCCGCATCGCCGGCGCAAATTGTATCATCCCGACCGGGCAGAACCTGGCCAACATCGAGGCCGACATGCGCGCCCTCGTGCCGGGCATCCTCGACAAGGCGCAGGATCAGATCCGGCTGATGCTGGAGATGCTGGTGCGGGCCTACGATCCGTGCATCTCGTGCTCGACGCACATGCTGGATGTGAAGTTTGAGTAATGCGTGAGGTGGGATGCGGGCGTCATTCCCGCGTGCTTCAGGCGGGAATCCAGTAGGTCTGCCAGCAGTGAGTCTGGATGCCCGATAAAAGCACTCGGGCATGACGAGTAATGAGTAATGAGTAAGTGACGGACGCGCATTCCGCATTCAACATTTCCCAATCAACATTGATCCTTGGCCTGGGCAATGCGCTGCGCGGCGATGATGGCATAGGCCCGGCGGTGATCGAATGGCTGGATCAGCAAACCTTGCCGGCGGAGGTGGAAGCAGTCGACGGCGGCACGGCGGGACTGGACGTTGTCTCGACGCTCATGGGGCATGCGCGAGCCATCATCGTGGATGCGGCCAACATCGGGCGCGCGCCCGGCGCGTGGATGCGCTTCACGCCCGATGTGGCGCGGCTGAAGGAGAATGACACAACGCTGTCGCTGCATTCTGCCGGATTAGCCGAGGCCCTGGCGCTGGGTGCGGCGCTGAATGTGCTGCCGCGCGAGATTATCCTATACGGCGTGCAGCCGAAAAGTGTGGACTGGCTGCCGCAGTTGAGCGCTGAAGTTCAAGCCGCAGTGACAGAAGTGGGGCAAGCGATACTGCGAGAGATTGAAGTGATGTGCGCGTCCTAGGAATGTCATTCTGAGGCGCGAAGCGCCGAAGAATCTCTAGCCTTAACAACTTGCGTTGTCGGCTGTGGGAGAGATTCTTCGCTCGCTGACGCTCGCTCTGAATGACACAGCAGCGGACCCGACGTGTACGCTAAGTCCGCAATTAACATTCCACATTATTCAACGGGAGCCAACATGGCAAAAATCCTGATCATCGACGACGATCCCGACATTGTGCTGGCGGCGCGCCTGTGCCTGGAAAGCGCCGGCCACAAAGTGTTCGATGCGAACAACAGCGTCAAGGGACTTGGGATGCTGGATACGCTAAAGCCCGATCTGATCATCCTCGACGTGATGATGACCACGGCCACCGAGGGTTTTCAGACCGCGCTGCAATTGCGCAGCCCCGATCCCAACTCGCCGTACGCCGCCTATCATGATATCCCGATCATGATGATGACGGCCATCCATTCCACCACCGACCTGCGTTTCGCGCCCGATCAAGCCTACTTGCCGGTGGACATGTTCATCGACAAGCCTATCGATCCGGATGTGCTCATCCAGAAGGTCGGCGCGCTGCTGGCCAAAAGCCGCGCGCAGTGAAACCGGACCCCGCAGGCGATGGTCGTGGCGCATCGCCTGCGGGGTTTTGATTCACGCGTTCTTGTCCGAAAACCCAGCAGACGCCGCTCCTCGCGCAGCATCCCGTGGGGCATGCCGCGAGGTGGCGGGCACACATGCACCCACTGCGTGCAGTGCGGTGTGGGAGCCCGCCCTGCTTTTGGGCAGAAGCTAACGAGTGCCGATGACCACTCAAGGCAAAAGGCCGGACTCGCACGTCGTGCCGTCGGCCCTTGATCTGCACAACAACAACCTGCGGCTCATTCGCATGCGCTGGGCGGCCGGCGCCGTGATGCTGTTCGCCACGGTGTTCAGCGTCACGGTTTTGAACCTGCCGCTGCCCATGGCCGCCCTGATTATCCTCAGCCTGGTTGTATTGGCGTACAACGCGGCGATCTGGGCTATTACGCGTAGCGCCGGCGGGCTGCGGCTGCGCTCCATCGCCACGGCGCAGGTCGCGTTTGATTGGCTGGCGTTGGCGCTCTTTGTGCATTTCACGGGCGGCATTGAAAGCCCGGCCATCGCGTTCTTTCTGTTTCACCTGATCATGGCGGCGCTGCTGCTGGAAGAGCGCGTCTCGAATCTGTATGCGGTGCTTGTCGTCGGCGTGGTGGCTGCCATTGCCGGGCTGGAGGCGATCGGGTGGCTGCCGCACTACACCGTCATCCCCGCGCTGCCCTCCGAGCTGTATCGCAATCCCCTCTACATCGCCGCCGTCCTGATCTTCTTCAGTATCACCGTGGGCGCGGTGATCGTATTGGTCACGCCCATCGTGCGCGAGCTGCGCGACCGGGAGCGGCGGCTGAACATGTTGTGCAGCACGATGCAAGCACTGCCCAGCAGCCTTGATCTGCCGCATGTGCTCAATCAACTGGTCGTCAGCATGACGCGCTCGCTGGAGGCCAAGGGCGCGTCCATTCGCCTGCTCGATCAGACCGGCGCGCAGTTGGAGATCGCGGCGGCGTACGGCCTGAGCCAGCAGTATCTTGACAAGGGGCCCGTGGTGGTGGACCACAGCCCGATCGATCAGGAGGCGCTGCGCGGCCGCCCGATTATCGTGGAAGAGACTACCACCGATCCACGCCTGCAATATCCCGCCGAAGTCGTGGCGGAAGGCATCCATTCCATGCTGTGCGCGCCGCTGGCCGGGCGGCGCGGCCCGCTGGGCGTCCTGCGCGTCTATGGCTGGCGGCCCGGTTCGTTCAATGCCAAGGATGTCGAGTTTGTCATGACGATCGCGCGGCAGGGCGCGCTGTCGATTGAGAACGCCATCGCTTACACGGAGCTCCGCCATCTCGACGAGACTAAATCGCAATTCGTGCGGACGGTGACGCACGAACTGCGCGGGCCGGTGGTGGGCGCGCAGAGCTTATTACGCACCGTCACGCGCGATCTGGCGGGCGGCCTGAACGACGTACAGCGCGATATCTTGCGGCGCTTGTCCGATCGGCTGGATGCGCTGAAGCTGCTCATCGACGATCTGCTCGATCTGGCGGCGGGCAAGGTCGAGGGCTTGCAAGTGCCCATGACGCCGGTCTCGGTGGAAGTCATCGTGCTGAACATCGTCGATCGCTTGTCCACCCAGGCCGAAGAAAAGCAGATCGATCTGAAGATGGACTACGTGCCGCGCGGCCTGACCGTGATGGCGACCGAAGACGGCCTGCACCGCATCTTCCTCAACTTGATCGGCAATGCCATCAAGTACACGCCGCCGGGCGGGCGCGTCAACGTGCGCATGGATCAGTGCGAAGACGAAGTCGTCACCGCCATCATCGATACCGGCGTCGGCATCCCCGAAGCCGATCTACCGCACGTCTTCGAGGAATTCTATCGCGCCAGCAATGTGAAACAGGAGGGCCTCACCGGCACCGGACTGGGCCTCGCCATCGTGAAAGATTTGGTCGAGCGTTACGATGGGCGCATCTCGGTGTACAGCACCGTTGGTGAGGGCACGACATTCACGGTGGTGCTGCCCATGGCGCGGTAGGCATCTTGCCGAGAGGAGCAAGCGCATGTCCCTTGAGGAAAACAAGGCTATTGCTCGCCGCTATTTCGAAGACGCTCCATTCAACCCCGCTGCCTGCGATGAAATCTTCGCGCCCAGTTTCCAATTTCAAGCCATCGTTCATACCGGGGTGACCCCACAGACTGTGGAATCCATTTCGCAAAGTGAGCAGGCCGCTTACGAACGGCACCCGGCGGCCTGGGGCAGGCTGGCATTTCAAGATCGAAGAGATGATCGCCGAGGGCAAGATCGCCGAAGTGTGGGACATCTACGATCGCTTGTGGGCATGGCAGCAACTTGGCGTATTGCCCGAGATCAAAACGGAGCAAACAAGTGAAAACTCAATGGCTCAATCTACGCGTTCTTTCCCTGATCCTGGTTCTGGCGCTCACTGGCACATTAAGGTCTGCCCAGGCCCAACCGCCGGAAAACAAGAGTTTCGTTAGCGTTCAGTCTATATTGGGCACGGCTTTTACATACCAGGGGCAACTGCGAAATCCCAGCGGCCCCATCACGGCCAACTGTGATTTCCGATTTACCTTGTGGAATGCACCTTCGATTGGCACCCAAATCGGCGTCACCCAGACCAAAACCAGCGTCACTTTGACGGGCGGCTTATTCGCCATTCCCGACCTGGATTTCGGCAGCGGGGCTTTTAGTGGTGACGCCCGCTGGCTGCAACTTGCCGTCAAGTGCCCGGGCGACACCGGTTACACCACCATGGATCAACGTCAGCCGCTGACGGCTGTGCCGTATGCCCAGTTCGCCGGGACGATCTATCGACGCACTGTGGTCGTCAGCCCCATCGGCACTGCGGTGGAGAACGGAACGGTATTAAGCAATACTCTAGCCGGTGTCACCGATGCCTCCGCCACTCATCCTTACTTGCTTCGCATTGAGCCGGGCGTGTATGACCTGATCACGGGTACGCTGCAAATGAAACCCTACGTGGATATGGAAGGCTCCGGTGAGAATGTAACGATCATAACCGCGGCAGGCACACCTGTCCCCCAGGATTTCCTCTGGCCTAAGTCCACCCTGTCCGGCGCGGACAACTCTGAAGTGCGTTTCCTGACCGTTAGAAATACCGGCGGGAATGAGAATGCGGTCGCTATTTACAACCGTTCGACCTCACCCCGGCTGACCCATGTGACCGTGATCGCCATGAACGGCACCGGCCAGACCCTGGGCGTGTTCAACAACGGAGGCTCGGCCAGGATGTCGGATATGACGATCGCCGTCACAGGAACCGCAACTGTCCAGGGCGCATTCATCTTCCGGGGCGCGTCATCCAGGTTGATGAATGTGGCCATCACGGCTTCAGGCGGTAGCGGCGAGGGCCTAAATATCAATTTCTCCTCGCCTACCATCCGAAACAGCACCATCACATCCTCGGGTGTGGGCATCGAAGTGAATGACGCCAATGATACTCCACCGTGGGATATCGTAACGATTGACACTTCGCAGATTCACAGTGACGGCGCCACTCTCCACAACAGTTGGGATTGGCCCGGTATGACGACCGTCCAGATCGGCGCCAGCCAATTGGCTGGCGGGGATATTGTCACAGCCACTTCAAAAATCACCATTAGCTGCGCCGGCGTCTATGATGAGAACTACGTTCTTTCGGCGGGATGCCCCTAGAAGGAGATGCGCCATGCGCGGATATGCAACTCATAACCTGGCATTCACTGCACTGGTTGTGCTGTGCCTGGCGTGGCTGATCTTTTTCGCCAGCGGCACGGCGACGGCTCAAACGGGCGGGGACTATACTCTGACCCGGAGTGTCATTAGCGGTGGGGGCGGTGAACTCACAGGCGGAAGTTATCGCCTGGCAGGCACTATCGGCCAACCTGACGCCGGTGGACTCACGGGGGGTGCCTATGCCCTCGGCGGAGGTTTCTGGAGCGGCGTCGGCAGCCTGTATCCCATCTACCTACCGCTGGTTGTGCGGAACTAGCAGATGGCTGGGATAATCGTGGAGCAGGCTCTAATTCCTGGCGCAGCACTAAACACGCAAAGCGCCCAACCTGCGCGTGGAGCTGACGCTGAACGCGGCCCATCTAAGCAGGCCGCCGCACCGATGATCGTCCAGATCGTTGCGCGTTATGCGTGCGCGGCTGTCCGATTGGCTGGATGCACAGAAGTTACTGATCGACGATAGAAAAGAGCTGCTGCCGTATCAAGGTGGGCGTCACTTTCAATGTAGATAAATGGGGAAGCATTGCCATGAGAATCAGATTCATCGCAGGGTCGTTTGTTGTTGGTGTGGGCTTGTCTATCGCCTTGCTGTGGCTGATGGACGGTAGGTTCGCAGCAGTTAACGCTGCTCCCGCCAGCGAACTGCACGTTTGCCCCAGTGGCTGCCCGTATTCATCCGTGCAAGCTGCCGTGGACGCTGCCAACGACGGCGACTTGATCAAGGTGGCTGCCGGCATCTACGCCGGCGTGAGCGCCCGCCAGGGCGTAACCCAGACGGTATACATCAGCAAGTCAGTAACTCTCCGGGGTGGGTATATCACCACCAACTGGATAACGCCCGACCCGGAGGCCAACCCCACCACGCTGGATGCGCAGGGACAGGGGCGTGTGCTTTACGTCATCGGGGGCAACGGGGCTGTGATTGATGGCCTGCACATCACTGGCGGCAATGCTATTGGCCAGCTCAGGGGGACATCTTCCTTCGAGTCTGGACGGTTCCGGCGGCGGAGTGTATGTTCACGGCGCAAGGGACCCCTTTGGCGAAGAGTTCACGCTGCTAAACAGCCACATCTTTAGTAACACGGCCCAGCAGGGCGGCGGAGTGTATATGAGCTTTTGCTGCAATAACGCCACACTCCGCGGAAACACTTTCAATTCGAATAACGCCGAGCAAGATGGCGGCGGCGTATTGCTCCATGCCGGGGCTGCGGCTCTGACTGAAAATATCTTCGACTCGAATACCGCTGACCAAGGGGGCGGATTCTACATGCATTGTAACGGCACGCGGCTCAAGAGGAACACTTTTGTCGCCAACACCGCTCACATTGCTGGCGGCGGACTATTCCTAGATATGCAGTGCAGCGATGCAAAACTCGCTGAGACCCATATCGTATCGAATACGGCTGGACGTGGTGGTGGGCTGGCCATCACCGGCGGCGACGCGGGGTGGGGCAGGAACGCCACCTTGATCAACACGGTCATCGCCGACAACCAGGCCAACGTGGAGGGTGGCGGGATATATATCGTTGCGGCTTACTCCGTCCAATTCCTGCATACCACCATGGCCCGCAACGGTGGCGGCGATGGCAGCGGCGTGCGGATTGGCGATTTTGCCTTAAATGAACCAGGGCCTTCAACTGTGGCCTTGACCAATACCATTCTGGTCAGCCAAAGCGTGGGCCTTGGCGTCACGGGCGGCAGCACGGTCACCGTCAATAGTATCCTTTGGTATAGCACCTCCATCACCATTTCTCAAGCTCTTGCATCCACGGTAGCGGTGCAGAATCAGCACACGGGCGATCCGGCTTTCCTGAACCCCGTTGGCGGGAACTATCACATCAGCCCCGGCTCCGCGGCGATTGACAAGGGCACGGCCACTAGTGTCAGTACCGACATCGACGATGAACCGCGCTTCGGTATCCCCGATCTGGGTGCCGACGAATACTGGGCGCCCGGTGTGCTCAAACGTGTGTACTTGCCGTTGGTGGTGAGACGGTAACAAGTAGCAGAACCTTCCCCAAGCCCACTATAGAAAGGACCCGCATGTCCAAACCCGAACCCCTCACTCACGATGTCATTGTCGTCGGCGCTGGCCTGGCCGGATCATGGGCCGCGCTGATCGCCAGCCAGCAGGGCGTGAAGGACGTCGCCGTGCTGTCCAAGATTCACCCGCTGCGATCGCACAGCGGCGCGGCGCAGGGCGGCATCGCCGCGGCGCTGGGCAATACGCGCCCGGTTCCCAACACCGGCGCCGAAGGGCCGCTGGAGCAAGTGCCGGAAGGCAGCGAGCCCTCGGACAGCCTGGAGTCGCACATCTTCGACACGATCAAAGGCTCGGACTGGCTGGGCGATCAAGATGCGATCGAGATCATGATCAACGACGCGCCGCGCGTGATCTACGAATACGAGCACATGGGCTGCGTGTTCAGCCGCACGCCCGACGGGCGCGTCAACCAGCGGCGCTTCGGCGGCCACAGCGCGCCGCGCGCCTGCTTCGCCGCCGACTGGACCGGCCACGTCCTCCTGCACACCGTTCACGAGCAGGCGCTGCGCCACGGCGTGAAGTTCTACAGCGAATGGTACTGCCTGGACTTGATCGTCGAGGACAATGTCTGCCGCGGCGTCGTGGCGATGAACATCCTCACGGGCGAGATTCACACCATGCGCGCCAAAGCGGTGATGTTCGGCACGGGCGGCTATGGCCGCGCGTACAAGATCACGTCGAACGCGCACGCCAACACCGGCGACGGCGTGGCGATTGCCTACAACGCGGGCGTGCCGTTGATGGACATGGAATTCGTGCAGTTCCATCCGACCGGCCTGTACAAGCACGGCATCCTCATGAGCGAGGCCTGTCGCGGCGAAGGCGGCTATCTGGTCAACAGCCAGGGCGAGCGCTTCATGGAGCGCTACGCCAAATCGAAGATGGAACTCGCCCCGCGCGATCTGGTCAGCCGATCGGAGCAGCAGGAGATCAACGAAGGGCGCGGCGGCGAAGCCGATCGCGATGCGATCTATCTCGATCTGCGGCATCTGGGGCGCGAGAAGATCTTGCAGCGATTGCCGCAAGTGCGCGAGCTGGCGATCGATTTCGTCGGCGCCGACCCGATCGATAAGCTCGTCCCGATCCAGCCCACGGCGCACTACAGCATGGGCGGCATCCCGTGCGACGCGAACGGGCAGGTCATCGCCGATGCGCAGGGCACGCCGGTCGTCGGGTTTTACGCGGCGGGCGAGTGTGCCTGTATCAGCGTGCACGGCGCGAATCGCCTGGGCACGAACAGCCTGCTCGATGCGTCGGTGTTCGGGCGACGATCGGGATTTGCGATTGCGGAGTTCGTCAAGGGCGGGGCGCAGCTGCACCCGGTCGCCGGTGATCCGGCCGAGCGGAACCGGCAGCGCATCCGATCGCGCATGGACAATCCCGGCAAGGAATCCATCGACAAGATCGCGGATGAATTGAAGACGACGATGACGATCAACTGCGGCGTCTTCCGCGACGGCGACAAATTGCAGCTCGCGTTGCAGGACATCAAGCGGCTGGAGGAGCGCTTCACCCATGCGCCGATCCGCGACAAGAGCAGCCGCTTCAACACCGATGTGCTGGGTGCGCTGGAAACCGAGCACCTGCTGTCGTTCAGCGAGGTGATCGTCGCCGGGGCCATCGCGCGCACGGAATGCCGCGGCGCGCACTGGCGCACCGATCATCCCGCCCGCGACGATCAGAACTGGCTGAAGCACACGCTGGCCAAGCAACAGGGCGAAGGCGAACCGCCCCAGCTGGACTACAAGCCGGTGAACATCAATTACGAGAAGTACCCGCCGCAGGAAAGAAAATACTAATGAGTAACCAGTAACGAGTAATCTGCGAGACCCGCTTTTACTCATTACTCGTTACTCATTACGCCCGGAGTAATTCACCTATGCCCACAATCGACTCACAACAGACTGCAGTTGTCCGCGTCCAGCGCTTCAACCCGGACAACGACAAGAAGCCGCATATGCAGGAATTCAAAGTGCCGCTGACGTCCGACACGACGATCCTCGACGCGCTGCACTATATTAAGGCCGAGCTCGACGGCAGCCTGACTTTCCGCCGTTCGTGCCGTCACGCGATCTGCGGCTCGTGCGCGATGAACATCAATGGGCGCAATATGCTGGTGTGCAAGACCCCGCTCACGCGCGAACTGGACAAGAAGGGCCGCGTGACGATCAAGCCGCTGTCCTATCTGCCCATCATCAAAGATTTGGTCGTCGATCGCAGCAGCTTCTGGGAACAGTATCAGCGCGTGAAACCGTGGTTGATCCCGCCGGACAACGTGCCTGAAAAAGAATTTCGCGTCAGCCCGGAAGAGGTGGAGGCGCTGCACAACGCCGAGACGTGCATCATGTGCGGCGCGTGCTATTCGTCGTGCCAGGTCGTCGCCATGACCAAGGAGTACATCGGCCCGCACGCGCTGCTGAAGGCCTTCCTGCGCGTGCTCGATCCGCGCGATGCCGCGCCCGGCGAGCGCCTGGCCGATCTGGCCGGTGAAGACGGGCCGTACCGCTGCCACACGATCTTTAACTGCATCGACGCCTGTCCCAAGAATCTGAATCCCACGCAGGCGATCGAGACGCTGCGCAAGTTGGCGCAGAAGCGGCAGGCGTTTGAGGCGGAGCGCGCGGAGCGGCAGAAGACGCTGGATCAACCCTTTGTGTAACCGTCATTGCGAGCGTCCTGAACGGAGTGCAACGAAGTCGAAGGACGCGAAGCAATCTCATTGACGATCCAGCGGAGATTGCTTCGTCGCACGCCCTTCGGGCAGAGCGCTCCTCGCAATGATGCTCATTCAAGGAGATTTCTATGTACAAAAGCACGGGATTTATCAGTTTCGTGCTGCGCCGCTTGACGGGCGTGGCGCTGGTTCTATACCTGTTCATGCACATCCTTGTGATCGGCTCGGCCACGCAGGGCGCGGCGGCGTTTGATGCCACGTTGGCCGTGGTGCAGGGGCCGCTCTTCAAGATCATGGAGATCGCGTTGATCGCGGCGGTAGCCTATCACGCGTTTGACGGGGTGCGCTTGCTGATCGTGCATTACTTCAACGTGATCGACTATCGCAAGAGCATGTTTTACGCGGCGTTTGCCGTGGCGGCGTTCTTTACGGCTATCGGCGGGCTGCTGATCTTGCAGGCGTTGCTGTATCAAGCGTAATGCGTCATACGTACTGCGTAAAACATCAGGCGTAATTCGTAACGCCTCGATCTGTTACGCAATACGTACTACAGGAGCCATCTATGCGTATCTTTCAAATGCAGCGCATCAGCGCCATCGCTCTTCTGATATTCCTGGGCATTCATATGGCCGTGATGCATTATCCGCCCTGGGAGATCGACTTTCGGACGGTGGTCATCGAGCGGCTGAGCAGCCCGATCTGGAAAGTGATCGACATCGCGTTCCTGTTCTTTGTGCTGATGCACGCACTGGCTGGAGCGTACGTGGTGCTCACCGATATTCAGCGCGTCAATGCGTTCAAGCGCGTGCTGGCGGGCGCGGCGATTATGCTGGGCATCGCCGGTTTCATCTACGGCACGGCGACGATTATGGCGTTCCAGCCGCCGGTGTAACTGACCCTCACCCCGTGCCGGAAACCACGCCGGCATCTTCGACCTCTCCCTGCGGGGAGAGGGTGAAAGAGGCGGCAATGAACATCCTTGCGGAAGGTCAAGGCGAACTGATCGGCTGGCACGACCCCGATGAGAACCGCGAGTGGATTCGCGAGAACAAATCACGCGATCTGCGCGACAAGCAGATGAGTGTCGAGGCGGCGGTCGCGCAGTTTGTGCACGACGGCGACTTCATCGCCTCCGGCGGCTTCGGCCACATCCGCGTGGCGATGGCGATCGTGTACGAAATCATCCGCCAGCGCAAGCGCCACCTGATTATGGCGGGCAAGACCGCCGTGCACGACATCGATCTGCTCATCGGGGCCGGGTGCGTCGATCGGGTGGAGGTGGCTTACGCGTTCGGCCACGAACTGCGCGGGCTGTCGCCGGCCGGCCGCCGCGCGGTGGAAAGCGGCGAGTGCCGCGTCGTCGCCGAGATTTCCAATGCGGGTTATCAGTGGCGCTTTCTCGCCGGCATGATGGGCATTCCGTTCGTCCCGTCGCGCAACATGCTGGGCACCGATACGTTACAACACAGCGCCTGCAAGGTGGTCGAAGATCCGTGGAGCGGCAAGCCGGTGTGCCTGATCCCGGCGGCGCAGCCGGACGTGGCGATGTTCCACGTGCCGCGCTGTGACATCTACGGCAACGCGCAGATCGACGGCATCATCGTGGAGGACTTTGAACTGGCGCGGGCCGCGCGGCGCGTCATCATCACGACGGAAGAGATCGTCGAAGAGGCCGTGATCCGCAATGAGCCGAGCCGCACCATGATCCCGTTCTACGTCGTCGACGCGGTGTGCGAAGTGCCGCACGGCGCGCATCCCACGTTGATGCCGTATCTGTACTTCTTCGACGAAGATCACATCGGCGAGTGGCTCGATCGCTCCCGGACGCCCGAAGGCACGGCGGCATACCTGGAGAAGTATGTGTACGGCGTCGAGGACTTTGACGCGTATCTTGAACTGGCGGGCGGCATCAAGCAGTTGAACTACTTGAAGCAGGTGGAACAACTGCGCGCCCCGCTGCACGCGCCGTGGCTGAAGAAGAAATAGCGAATCCAGTGTGTCGGTTGGAACATGCTTATTACGATTCAGAAAATAGTCTCGGCAGTGTCATGCTGAGGAGCATCCTGCCTAGCGCGCCGCCGCTTCGCGGACACGGCGTGAGCGTAGCGCAGCGAAGTCGAAGGATGCGACGAAGCATCTCTGACGCCGAATGACAAAGTGGCGGATAGGCGCAGAGATTCTTCGCTTCGCTCAGAATGACACGGGCCCGCAGTGATCTCTTGAAGATCATCAGCAGGTTTCTGTAAGCAGGCGTGAACATTTGCATCCACTGCGTGGCGTGCTATGTGGTGTTCATTCGCGGTGGTGATGGAGGTATTGCATGGGAGGCATGGCCGTAGAATACACCTCGACCGAACTGTTGACAGCAGTCGCTTCACATTTGCTGGAAGACAAGAAGTCGGTGCTGGTCGGCACCGGCCTGCCGATGCTCGCCGCTCTGCTCGCGCAGCGCACGCACGCGCCGGGCCTGCTGATCATCTTCGAGGCGGGCGGCATCGGGCCGCGCGTGCCGACGCTGCCGATCTCGGTGGGCGATTCGCGCACGTTCTATCAGGCCGCGGCCGCCTCCAGCATGCACGACGTGATGAGCGCCTGCCAGGCCGGCTACGTGGATTACGGCTTCCTGGGGGCCGCGATGATCGATCGGTTTGGCAACCTCAACACCACCGTCATCGGCGCGTGGGAGCATCCGACGGCGCGGCTGCCGGGCAGCGGCGGCGGCAATGACATCGGATCACTGTGCCATCGCACCATCATCATCATGCGGCAGGACCAGCGCAAGTTCGTCGAGCGCGTGAGCTTCATCACGACGCCGGGCTATCTGGATGGCCCCGGCGCGCGGGAGCGAGCCGGACTGCCCACCAGCAGCGGCCCGTATCGCGTGATCACGCAGTTGGGCGTGTACGGCTTTGACGAGGTAACGAAGCAGTTGAAACTGCTGGCGCTGCATCCGGGTGTGACGCTGGAGGATGTCCGCGCCAACAGCGGAATGGAAATCCCGGTCTCCGAAAATATCGAGACGACCCAGCCTCCAACCCCGGAAGAACGGCGCGTGCTGCGCGAGATCGATCCGGCGGGGATGGTGATCGGGAAGTAGAAGGCAAGAGGCTTTGACAGGGCTTGACAAGTCGCCGCAGGTGATGTAACCTGATGACATCACCAGTCGAAGGGGAAGCCATGACGACGCAGATGCATCGCCTGCAAATATCACTGCCCAAGGCCCAGGCGCATTTTCTGCGCGAACGGGCCCGGCGCGAGGGCATCAGCGCGGCGGAGTTCATTCGCCGCTTGCTGGAACGCGAAGAGCAGGTCGCGCCGGCGGTAACGCAGGCTGACATCGACGAGGCGTTGAGCTTCATAGGTATCGGCGAGAATCAATTACCGCTCATCGACGGCAAGGCCGTAAGCGAATATCCCGACCTGTATCTGGCAGAAATCTATGCGGACTTGCACGAGTCTGACGCCCCGGCCGGGAGGGTAGTGCGTGACAGGCCTGCGCCTGCGAAGTCTGCCCGCCGGAGCAAGCGCCGATGAAAACTGCGCTGATTGATACGAGCGCGATTTGTGGAATGATTGATCGCACGGACAAGTATCATCGGCGGACAAGTATGCCACCTGGCGGCGCAGATATTTGGCACGCGCTGGCTGACTGAGGCGAATCAATTCGTGTTATTGGATTGGGTTTTCATCGAGTCGAATGACGCTGCTGAAGCGCCATCTGAGCGCAGCGTTGGGCAATTCAGACCGGGCGATTCTCTGTCGTAAGAGCCCGCTGTATCGCTGGGCGGCTGTCACACCCGACGACGAGCGCGAAGTGTGGGCCGTGTTTCAGCAGTACGCCGACAAAGATTGGTCGTACACCGATTGCGCGCTGCTGGTGATGAGCCGCCGCCTGAAAGTAAAACAGGTCTTTTCCTATGACGCGCACGTCGCGCAGATGCCGGGCGTGAGGCGCGTGGGATCGAAAGTACGTCGAAATGGTGATCCCATGACTGACGTATCGAATCGCAGTGGCGGCGCGGATTTGCATGGCGAGAGAATTGACGTTGGTCAAGACGTGGTTGGCCGCGACAAGATCGTGCAGAACATTACGCAGCAGTCGACGCCTGCCGAACCGCTCCACAACAGCCTGCCAAATCAGCCCTATTTCTTTGGCCGCGCCGCCGAATTGGAGCGGATCAAGGACGCCCTTGACCCCGAAGCGGCAGGGCTGGGGCGTGTTGATTTCCGGGCCGGGCGGGATCGGCAAGACCTCATTGGCTGTGAGAGCCGCCCACCTCGCGCCGGAGAAGACTTTCCCCATCAAGATTTTCCTCTCCGCCAAAGTGACGCGAGTTGACGCCGCAGGGCGTGGAGAAGTTGGAAGACTTCATGCTGCCCAACTATATGCGCTGCTGGCCGAACTGGGCCGCGAGTTGGGTGATGAGGGCATCGCCAAGATTGACCCCAACTTGCGTGCCAACGAGGTGCGCCGCCTGCTGGCCGATAAACACGCGTTGCTCGTCATCGATAATCTCGAAACCTTTGACGAGAAGACGGAACGCCCCCGCGTCTTTCAGTTCCTGAGTCGCTTGCCCCGTTCCTGCAAGGCGATTGTGACCAGCCGCCGCCGCATCGATACGCCCGCCGAGATCATCCGGCTGGATAAGTTGGAGCGCGCCGATGCGCTGCAACTGATTGCCAAAATTGCGGAGCGCAACCGCCATGTCGCCAAAACCACCGAAGCCGAACGCATTGAGTTGTATGAGATCACACGCGGCAACCCGCTGTTGATGGAGTGGCTGGCCGGGCAATTGGGCAACCCGAAGAGCCAGTGCCGCACGGTGGCTGAGGCTTGCAAGTTTCTGGAGAATGCGCCCAAAGACAATGACCCGCTGGAATTTGTCTTCGGCGATTTGCTGGATACCTTTACCGAGCACGAAACGGCGGTGCTGGCCGCGCTGACCTACTTTACCCAGCCCGCCGCAGTGAAGTGGATTGCGGAGATTGCCCAGATTACGACGCCGCAGGCCGAAACCGCGCTGGAAGATTTGGCCGACCGTTCGATTCTGGTAGTGGGTGAGTGCCGGACACTCTGCGAGGGATTCGCAACCCTCGCCAGGTATTTGCTGCCGCCGCTGACCGCCACCTTCTTGCGCCACGCCCGACCCGAAGTGATTGCCCGAGCAGGTAACAGCCTGAGCGACCGCGCCTATGCGCTGGCGCAAGAAAACGGCTATGAAGAATTATGACCGCTTCCCCACCCTTGAGGCCGAATGGCCGACCATTGCCGCCGCCATCCCCTTGATGTTGCAAGGCGACAATGACCGCTTGCAAGGGCTGTGTGGTGCGCTGGTTCAATTTTCTTCAATTTCACTGGCCGCTGGGATGAATGGCTGGCACTCAACCTGCAAGCCGAAGAGAAAGCGGTGGCGGCCAAAGACGCAAATAATGCGGGCTGGCGGGCGTATCAGGCAGGCTGGGTGTACTCTCTGCGCGGCCAGAGCGCCGAGGTGTTGGCCTGCGCCGTCCGCGCCGAACAGCATTGGGCTAAGGCGGGTGCGCGGGAACGGGCCATGGCCATCCGGTTGCGCGGTCATGGGGCATGAGTTGGCGAAAGACTATCCGGCGGCGATTGCGGCTTATCAAGAGTCATTGAACTATGTAGGCGCACGTTGTCGCCGGAGAGCGAGGATGTGGCGATTGGGCTGAACGACCCTCGCCGAGGCGGAGAAAGCGTCTGGCGACTATGCCGCCGCCGAGCGCGATTACCGCGAGGCGCTGCGGATTGCGAAGAAGATCAATGACCGTGAAGGTGTGGCGATATATGACCGGCAACCTGGCCGACCTCGCGCTGGATCGCGAGCAGTGGGCGGAGGCGGAACAGTTGGCGCGGGAGGCGCTGCCGCTGAGTGGAGGCAGTGGGGCGGCTGGAGTTGATTGCCGCTGATTGTCAGCGCATTGCCAAAGCCTGTGCGCGGCAGGGCCGCAAGGCGGAGGGGTTGCCGTATGCCCAACGGGCGGTGGCGATCTTTACCAAATTGCGCTCGCCGGATTTGGCAGAGGCGCAGGCGACATTGAAGGAGTGCGAGGAAGAAACAACGCAATAGATTGATAACCGCTTCGCGTAAACGAATGGACATTCAGTTCAGTCGTTTGTCCACTGACGATACGTTACACCATCTTATGGAGGCCCCATGTCCAAGAAAGCTCAAACCCAAAGCCAAACCCAAAGAGAAAGCCAAGAAGCAAAGTCGCGACGGTCAAGGCAAAGAAAAAGTCGTCGCCGTGGCCGACCTCGACGCGAAGCAGACGGACGTCCACGTCAAGCGCGAGAAGATGAAGAAGAAGGACTACGAAAAGGAACTGGCCAGACTCCAGGTCGAGTTGGTGAAGATGCAGGAGTGGATCAAGGCGCAGGGCCTGAAGGTCGTGATCCTCTTCGAGGGGCGCGACGCGGCCGGGAAGGGCGGGGCGATCAAGACGATCACCATGTGCCTGAATCCGCGCTATGCGCGCATCGCCGCCCTCGGCACGCCGACGGAGCGCGAGAAGACGCAGTGGTACTTCCAGCGCTACACGCCGCACCTGCCCGCCGCCGGCGAGATGGTGCTCTTCGATCGGAGCTGGTACAACCGCGCGGGCGTGGAGCGTGTGATGGGCTTCTGCACCGAGGATGAGTATCAAGAGTTCCTGCGCACGTGTCCCGAGTTCGAGAAGATGCTGATCCGATCGGGCATCATCCTGATCAAATACTGGTTCTCGGTCAGCGACGAAGAGCAGGAACTGCGGTTCCAGGCGCGCATCGACGATCCGACCAAGCGCTGGAAGCTCAGCCCGATGGATCTGGAAAGCCGCTCGAAGTGGGTGGAGTATTCGCGCGCCAAGGATACCATGTTCGCCTATACCGACACCCGGCAGTCGCCGTGGAATGTGGTCAATGCCGACGACAAGAAGCGCGCGCGGTTGAACGTCATCGCGCATTTGCTCAGCAAGGTCCCGTACCAGGATCTGACTCCGCAGCAGATCAAACTGCCGCCGCGCCAGGATGACAAGGGTTATGTCCGCCCACCTATGACGGATCAAACCTTTGTGCCGGAAGTCTACTAAAGACCTGACAGGTGGGCCTCGGAATCGTTGGTGTTCGCAATACAAAACGGCCCACCTGTCAGGACTTCTGCCTCCCATTTTGTTGATATTTGTCACGAAAAAACATGACTTATTTGTGTTGACGCTGCGCCGAAAAAGCCTCACACTATGCATGTGCCTCTCGACAGACCTGACAGGTGGGCCATGCGAACGCTTTCATTCACACAGCAACCGGCCCACCTGTCAGGTCTCTAACCCACATCCTGAAAGGAGACTTAGATGGCTGACCGCAAAAAGATTACGCTGCCCGACCTGTTCGCGAAGATGAGCGACGGCGTCCCCATCACGATGATCACGTGCTACGATTACGCGATGGCCTACCTCGTCGAGAAAGCCGGCATCGACATGGTGCTGACCGGCGACTCGCTGGGCATGACGATGCTGGGCTATGAAGGCACGCTGCCGGTGACGATGGACGACATGATCCGCCACACGGCGGCGGTGCGGCGCGGCTCGCCGACGAGCTGGTTGATCGGCGACATGCCGTACATGAGCTATCAACCCTCCGACGAGACGGCGGTGCGCAACGCGGGCCGCTTCATGGCGGAGACGGGCTGTGATGCCGTGAAACTCGAAGGCGGGCGGCAGATGGCTTCGCGCTTGAAGGCCATTGCCGAGGCGGGTATTCCGGTGATGGGCCACCTCGGCCTCACGCCGCAGAGCGTCTCGGCGCTGGGCGGCTTCAAAGTGCAGGGCCGGGGCGCCGAGCAGGCCGCGCGCATTGTCGAGGATGCCCGGATTTTGGAAGAAGCCGGCGCGTTCTCGATCTTGTTCGAGATGATCCCCGATCGCGTGCAGCAGATCATCACGGAGCGCGCCCACATCCCGATCATCTCTCTCGGCTCCGGACCGCACGCGCACGGCCAGCTGCTGATCTTCCATGACATGTTCGGCCTGTATCCGCGCTTCACGCCCAAGATGGCCAAAGTCTTCGGCAACGCGGGCGAGGTGATCCTCAACGGCCTGAAGCAGTACGTGGCCGAGGTCACCGGGCATCAATTCCCGCAGCCCGAGAACTGGTTCGGCATTAAGGACGAGCAGCTGGCGGAACTCGAAAAGATGCTGGACGGCCACCCGATCGATGAACTTGAGGCGGCGTTGTGACGAGTACTGAGTAACGAGTAACGAGTAACAAGCAAGACGACATTACGCATTACTTGTTACTCGTTATCAGGGAGGCGCATCATGACGGACACTCTGCGTAATCGCTTGCTGATCCCGATCGCGAATCTCGACGCGATCAACGATCTGTTGTTGAATCCCGACACGAAAATCGTCACCGAGCTGCTGGCCGTCGTCGAGAAGTACGGCGGGCCGGAAGAGATCAACCGGCAGGCCGCGCAGGCGCGCGCCCTGCCGAACCTGCTGCGGCGGCTCGACGAGATCCAATCGCCGTATCGCGCCGATCTCGAGTGGCTGATTGAGCAGCGCGACCAGGGCGCCTTCATCGGCGAGGCGGAGTATCGGCGCAAGGTGCTGGGGCCTGCCGCGGACACGACGACCTTTGCCGACGACTTTGCCGTGACGCTGGAAATCAGCGCGTTTCAATACTTCCCGTGGCTGATCGCCGAAGCCAGGCAGGCCATTGCCAGGCAGGAGTTGATGCCGGGCCGTTACATCCGCGTGCGCCAGATGAAAGAGTCGGAAGCGGACCACGGCGACATGCTGGCGATTGCGGCGGCCATGCAGATCGTCGGGGCGAGTTACGTGGAGACGCTGGACACCAAAGGCACCGACGGATCGAACATCCATCTCAATGGGCCGGCGACGATTACGGGTTACTTCACGGGCATCGGTTCGCCGAACGATTATCCCTTGAAGTGGGCGGATGAGTTCCTGTACTACTACACCACGTACGGCACGCAGCAGGTCCTTAACACCAACCCCGGCACCGTCCTGGTGGGTTACCTGCTGCACAAACTCGGTATCGATAACGAGTTCAAGATCTCGGTGTTCATGGGCAATGACAACCCCTTCGCCGTGCTGTGGACGCTGATCGGCGCGAAGCTGTTCGCGCGGCCCGACGGAACTTCACCCCTCATCGGTTTCAACTTCAGCAACTCGGTCAACAACCAGACCATCGAGCTATGCGCCGAGGTGCGCCGTGAACTCGACTTTGAGAGCGTCGTGCGCTTCGAGCATCACATCACCGAGACGTGGAAATCGATCGTGCGGCAGCCGTACCTGCGGCGCGCCGAGTTGATCGAGCTGGCCGGGCACGTGCCCAACATTTCCGCCAAGCACGAAGGCGGCGATCCCGACCTTGAGCCGGCGCTCGAACACCCGTCGGACATCCTCGATTACTTCCGCGCCAAGGACGAGGTGATCGAGAGCGGATCGATGCCGCTGCTGGAGCGCAACTATCTGGAGAAGCACGACGCGCTCAATCGCACCGCGCAAGCGCTGACCGAGCACGGCTTGAGCTTTATTGCCGCAAAGAATCTGCATCACGTGCAGAAAATGGAGCCGGCACCGGCCTAAATTGATTAACCGCCGAGGACGCAGAGTTCGCAGAGGTTTTTAATTCTCTGTGCGCTCTCCGCGTTCTTCGCGGTGAAAATACAGAGGAGATAACGTATGCGAGACCTCACGCCTGAATTAGTCGAACTGATCCGTTTCACCTCGACGAACCTCTCGTCCGACGTGCAGCAAACCCTGGAAGCCGCGCGCGATCGGGAGGAGCAAGGCTCGGCGGCGCAGAGCGCGCTGATCACGATCCTCGACAACGTCGACCTGTCGCGCCGGAACTCCACGCCGATCTGCCAGGATACCGGCACGCCCATCTTCTACGTGCAGTATCCGGCCGGCTGGAGCACGCGCAGCCTGCGCGCGCAGATCCGCAACGCGATTGTCGAGGCGACCAAGAAATCGTACCTGCGGCCCAACGCCGTCGATTCGCTCACCGAAAAGAACAGCGGCAACAACCTGGGCGACGACGCTTTCCCGACCATCCACTTTGAAGAAGTCGAGGGCGATGAATTGACGGTGAAGTTGATCTTGAAGGGCGGCGGCTGTGAGAATGTGGGCGCGCAGTATTCGCTGCCCAACAGCCCGCTCGGCGCGGGACGCGATCTGGCCGGCGTGCGCAAGGTCGTGCTCGACGCGGTGCAGAAAGCGCAGGGCCAGGGCTGCGCGCCGGGCATTCTCGGCGTGGCGATTGGCGGCGACCGCGGCTCGAGCTATTACGCTTCGAAGGAGGTGCTCTTCCGCCCCATGGAGGACGAAAATCCCAACCCGGAGCTGGCGCAGCTCGAGCAGCGCCTGACCGCTGAGTCGAATCAACTCGGCATTGGCCCGATGGGCTTCGGCGGCAAAACCACAGTGCTCGCCACGAAGATGACGGGCAGGCATCGCTTGCCCGCCAGTTTCTTCGTGTCCGTGTCGTACATGTGCTGGGCGCATCGCCGCCGCAAGATGATCGTGCGCGGCGCGGAAGTGATTTACGAATAAAGAGGCTGCTATGAAATCACTCACTCTACCGATTAGCGATGAAGCCGTTCTCGATCTGCACAAGGGCGATCCCGTGGCGCTCACCGGCGTCATGGTGCTGGGCCGCGATGCCGCGCACAAGTGGCTGCATGACACGTTCATCAAAAAGACGCGCCCGCCGCAGGGCGACGATCTGGAAGTGTACGAGGCGCTCAAACCGCTGCTCAAGGGCGGCGCGATCTATCACTGCGGGCCGGTCGTGGCCGGGCTCGACACGCAGGACTATCGCTTCGTGGCCGCCGGCCCGACGACCAGCATCCGCGAAGAACCCTATCAGGCCGATGTGATGCGGCACTTCAACGTCAAGGCCGTCATCGGCAAAGGCGGCATGGGCCCCAGGACCTTGCAGGGCTGCCAGGACACGCCGGGCGTGTATCTGCACGCCATCGGCGGCGCGGCGTCGCTCATTGCGCAGACTGTTGTCAAAGTGCTGGGCGTGTACAAACTCTCGTTCGGCGTGCCGGAAGCGATGTGGGTGATCGAGGTCAAGGATTTCCCCGCCGTCGTCACGATGGACGCGCACGGGCAGAGCCAGCATGCCGTGATCGAGCAGGCGTCGAAGGCCGAACTCGACCGGCTGTTGGCGATTCCGCTGTAATTCCCACTCGCTTTTACGCAATACGAAATACGCAGGATGAGGTGTGCCGCGTGTTTCGTATTGCGTATTGCGTGATGATGGAGCCAGCATGTTCTTTGATCTACCTCTTGAGCAGCTGCAAACTTATCTTCCTCCGCGCAACGAGCCCGCCGATTTTGATGCGTTCTGGCAGCGGACGCTGCAGGAAGCGCGATCGTTTCCACTCGGGGCGGCGTTTGAACCGGTCGACGCAGGGCTGGCATTGATTGAAGCCTACGATGTCACGTTCAGCGGTTATGGCGGTCAGCCGATCAAGGCCTGGTTCTTGCTGCCCCGCTTGCGCCCGGCGGCCCTGCCGTGCGTCGTGGAGTTCATTGGCTATGGCGGCGGACGCGGCCTGCCGCACGAGTGGCTGTTGTGGGCCAGCGCGGGTTACGCGCACTTCGTGATGGATACGCGCGGGCAGGGCAGCTCGTGGCGCTCGGGCGACACCCCCGATCGAGAACCCGATGGATCAAGCCCGCAGTACCCGGGCTTCATGACACGCGGCATCCTGGATCCGCAGACGTACTATTATCGCCGCGTGTTTGCCGATGCCGTGCGGGCGATCGAAACCGCTCGATCGCATCCGGCGATCGACCCGCAGCGTGTCGTCGTCACGGGCGGCAGTCAAGGCGGCGGCATCTCGCTGGCGGCGGCCGGCCTGGCGCCCGATCTGGCCGGGGCGCTGCCCGACGTGCCGTTCCTGTGCGCGTATCGATCGGCGCTGGAGATCGTCGACTCCGATCCGTACAACGAAATTGGCCGCTACTGCAAGACGCATCGCAACAAGATCGAGACTGGTGTTCAACACCCTGTCCTATTTTGACGGCGTCAACTTTGCCGCGCGCGCGGGCTGCCCGGCGTTGTTCTCCGCCGGTTTGATGGACGAGGTTTGCCCGCCGCGCACGGTGTTCGCGGCGTACAATCATTATGCCGGGCCCAAGCAGATCAAAGTGTATGAGTTCAACCATCACGAAGGCGGGCAGGCCTATCACGATGTGGAAAAGTTCAAGTTCTTGAAAGAGTTGTGGCGAGACTAGTGTCATGGCACACCTTACCTCAAAATCCGCGTATGCTCGACTCTCCGATCGGTTGAACCGCTTCCCGCAGGGCGCGCCGCCGACTGACCTGCTGTTCAAGATTCTGGCGCTGCTCTTCAGCGAGCGCGAAGCGGCGCTCGTGTCACAATTGCCGGTCAAACCCTTCAACGCCAGGAAGGCCGCAGCCATCTGGCAGATCGATGAAACCGAAGCGCGCCACGTGTTAGAAGGGCTGGCTTCACGCGCGATTCTGCTGGACATGCCCACGCGCGAGGGCGACACGATCTACGTTTTACCGCCGCCGATGGCGGGTTTCTTTGAATTCAGCATGATGCGCGTGCGCGGCGACATCGATCAGAAGTTGCTCAGCGAGTTGTTCTACGAATACATCACCGTCGAAGAAGACTTCATGCGCGCCCTGTTGCTCGACGGCGAGACGGTGCTGGGCCGCGTCTTCGTCAACGAACCGGCCATTGAGCAGACTGCCGCGCAGTCGAACAGCGCGGCCTCCCGGCAAATTCTCGACTACGAACGCGCCAGCGAAGTGATCGAAACGGCCGAGCATCTGGGCATCAGTCTGTGCTACTGCCGCCACAAGAAGCAACACATCGAGCAGGTCTGTAACAAACCGCTGGACATCTGCATGACGTTCCATGACACCGCCGATTCGCTGATACGTCACGGTTATGCGCGCCGGGTGGATAAAGCTGAAGGGCGCGATCTGCTGCAGCAAGCCTATGCGCTTAATCTGGTGCAGTTCGGCGACAACGTGCGCGAGGGCGTGGCTTTCATCTGCAACTGCTGCGGCTGCTGCTGTGAAGCGCTGATCGGCCTGCGCAAGTACGGCGCGGAGATGCCGATCCATTCCACCAATTATCAGCCGCGCGTCGTGGCAGAAACCTGCAATGGCTGCGGCAAGTGCGTCAACAGCTGCCCGGTCGAAGCGATGACGCTGGTCTCGGCTAACGATCCGCACAAACCCAACCAGCGCCGGGCCAAACTCGACGAAGACGTCTGCCTGGGCTGCGGCGTGTGCGTGCGCGTCTGCCCGACCAAAGGCATCTTGCTGGAAGCGCGCCCGGAGCGCATCATCACGCCGCTGAACTCCACGCATCGGTTCGTCGTGATGGCGCTCGAACGCGGGAACTTACAAGACTTAATCTTCGACAACAAAGCGTTGCTCAGCCATCGGATGATGGGCGCGATCCTCGGCGTGATCCTGCGCCTGCCGCCGCTCAAGCAAGCGCTGGCGACGCAACAGGTCAAGTCGCGGTATCTGGAAGCGCTGGTCACACGCGTCAAGGTGTAGTGTTCAGAATGGGCAGGAGATTCTGAATGGAAAGGAGCATCCTCACATGACAACTCCGATTAATCGGCGGCGTTTTCTGCGCGGCGCCGCGGCTGGATTGGGAGCGCTGACGCTCAATGAGGTGTTGGCAGCGTGCGATACCACCGTGCCGCCACCTCAACCGACGGCCAGACCGATTCCGGCTGCACAGGCCACCCTGGCGCCTGCGACGCCGGAAGTCTGTTGCTCCCCCGCCCACTGCGGCGCAGGCGGCAAGCGCGCCACAACCCGCCTCGACCCCGGCGAGCTCGCCCGATCTCGTCGTGGCTCGATCGGGCGAGCCGGAAGCGATGGTGCGGCGCGCGATCGCGGCGTTGGGCGGCATGGAGCGCTTTGTGCCGCGCGACGCCAACGTGATCATTAAGCCCAACATCTGTGTGGCCTATCACACCTACGAATACGCCGCGACCACCAATCCGTGGGTAGTCGGCGCGCTGGTGAAACTGTGCCTGGAGGCCGGGGCGCGCAGCGTGCGGGTGATGGATTACCCCTTCGGCGGAACCGCTGAAGAAGCGTATGAAGTTAGCGGCATTGCCGAGCAGGTGCAGGCGGCTGGCGGCGCGATGGCGATCATGTCGCAGATGAAATTCACACCCACCGAGATTCCCGCCGCGGTGACGTTGAAGCAAACGGCGATTTACGATGACATCCTCAAGGCCGATGTCGTGATCGACGTGCCGATCGCCAAAGATCACAGCCTGGCGCGGCTGACGCTGGGCATGAAGAACCTGATGGGTGTGATCCAGAATCGTGGGGCTATTCATGCGAAGATGGGGCAGAACCTGGCAGATCTGACAGGTTATATCCGGCCCAAACTCACCGTCGTCGATGCGGTGCGCATGCTGATGGCGAACGGCCCGACGGGCGGCAGCCTCGACGATGTCAAGCAGATGAACACGATTGTGGCCAGTCCCGACATCGTGGCGGCCGACAGTTATGCGGCGACGCTGTTCGGCCTGCAGCCCGAAGACCTGGCGTACATCACGGCAGGCACCGCGATGGGGTTGGGACGCAGCGATCTCAAGAACCTGCGCATCGAGGAGATCGATGTCGGCACGTAAGTCGATCGGGCGGTGGATTGCTGCGCGCAAGGTCGTGCAGATCACTGCGCTGCTGCTGGTGATCGCGTTGTTGATCATGACGCGGCGCGGCGGCTGGCCGCCGGAGATCGTCAATTTGATCATGCGGCTCGATCCGCTGGCCGTGCTGGCGCAGGCCCTCGCCAGCCGATCGTTCCTGCTTGGCTCGGCGGTCGTCCTGCTCACCCTGCTGTTGACCATCGTCGCCGGGCGCGCGTGGTGCGGCTGGCTGTGCCCGCTCGGCACGGTGCTCGATCTGCTTCCGCTGCGCAAGCGAACCCTGCGCGATAAGCAGCCCAATATTCCCAACGCGTGGCGATCGATCAAATACGGTCTATTGATCGTGATCTTGATCGCGGCGCTGTTGGGCAACCTGACGCTGTTGATCTTTGATCCGCTGACCATCTTTATCCGCACGTTCACGACGGCGGTATGGCCGGCCATCGATCAGATCGTCACGGCGATCGAGACGGCGTTGTATCGCGTGCCGTTTTTGTCGGACCCGATCTCGTCGATCGATGGCTGGCTGCGCCCTGCGATCCTGCCGAGCCAGCCGGAGTATTATCGAGATGCCTGGCTGTTCGGCGCGGTGTTCGCCGGCGTCATCGCGCTGAACTTGATCGCGCCGCGTTTCTGGTGCCGCTATCTGTGCCCCCTGGGCGGCTTGCTGGGGTGGATCAGCCGCGGCGCGCTGCTGCGGCGGGAAGTGAGCGAAGAATGCAAGGGCTGCACGTTGTGCACCACGGTCTGCCCCACCGGCACGATCGACGCGGCGCGGCGCTACGCCAGCGATCCGGCCGAATGCACGCTGTGCCTGGAATGCCTGGACGTTTGCCCGCGCAGCACCATCGAGTTTCAGCCGCGCTTGAAGTGGTCTCCCCGCCAATCCTATGATCCCGCGCGGCGACAATTCCTGGCGGCGGCAGCGTTGGCGATCGGCGGTGTGGCGTTGTTCCACAGCGATGCCACACGCCAACGCGCAAACGATCACCTCATCCGGCCGCCGGGTGTGAGCGAGAACGATCTGCTCGACAAGTGCCTGCGCTGCGGAGACTGTGCGCGCGCCTGCCCAACACACGGTCTGCAACCGGCATTCGATCAAGCCGGACTGGAGGGCCTGTGGACACCGCTCCTGGTTCCGCGTTTGGGCTACTGTGACTACTCATGCAATGCTTGCGGTCAGGTCTGCCCGGTGCAGGCGATCCCGCCGCTGGGTTTGGCTGACAAGCGCACGCAGGTCATTGGCAAAGCCTACCTCGATCAGAATCGCTGCATTGCCTGGGCGGATCATCGGGACTGCATTGTCTGCGAGGAGATGTGCCCGCTGCCGGAGAAGGCGATCTATCTGGAGCAGCGTGACTTCGCAACGCCCCGTGGATCCACCGTGACCGTGCAAGTGCCGCAGGTCGATCGCGGCAAATGCATCGGCTGCGGCATTTGCGAATTCAAATGCCCATTGACCGGTGAAGCTGCGATTCGGGTGTATGTCCCCGGCACGGAGGCTATCTTCTGATTGTGCCTGATTCCTGCTACAATGGAGTCAGCTTGCCTGGCAAGGCGGTGTTCGTAACGAGGGCATCCCGCCATGCCATATGAGTTTTGACGTTCAAATTCGGTAACCTGGAGTGGGAGGCTTGCCCGTACCCGCTGCAACGCAGCGGCGGGCCGCTGGATGTGACCATCCAGCTGGAGCGGTGGTGGGTCGTACCGCAGGAGGCATGGTTCATGTCCTGGCAAACACAGCTGAAAGGTGACCCCGTGTCCTGGCTGTTGGAGAAGGATGATCCGGGTGTGCGTTATCTGGCGTTGCGAGACTTGATGGATCTCACGATCGATGATCGTGAGCTGCGTGCAGCGCGCCGGGCCGCGCATCAACACGGGCCTATCGCGGCGGTTCTGGACGAGATGGACGCAGCCGGGTATTGGGCCAGACCCGGCCCGGGCTACAATCCCAAGTATCGCTCGACGGTATGGTCGATGATCCTGCTGGCGCAGGCTGGGCGCGTCTGTTGAAGCAGACAAGCGCCTGGCGCACGCCTGCGCGTATCTCCTGGATCATAATTGGGCTGAAGGTGGACAGTTTTCCACCTCGACGGCCCCGTCAGGCACGGTCGATTGTTTGCAGGGCAATTTGTGTTGGGCGCTGCTTGAGCTGGGCTGCGACGATCCCCGGTTGGTGAAAGCCTTCAATTGGATGGCGCGCACGGTCACAGGCGAGGGCCTGGCGCCCGCCTCGGATCGCGACGCGCCCGTGCGTTACTATGCCTATAAATGCGGGCCGGGCTTTGCCTGCGGAGTGAATAACCAGTTGCCGTGCGCCTGGGGCGCGGTCAAAGTGATGCTGGCTTTCAGCACAGTGCCGGCCAGGCAGCGCACGCCGCTGCTGAAGCGCGCGATCAAGCAGGGCGTGGAATTTCTCTTCAGCGTCGATCCGGCCACGGCGGCTTATCCCACGCGGAATGGCGCCAGGCCTAATCGCAGCTGGTGGAAATTCGGCTTTCCGGTCTTCTATGTCACCGATCTGTTGCAGAATGTTGAAGTGCTGGTCGACCTGGGTTACGGCCACGATCCACGGCTGGCCAGGGCGCTGGCGATCATTCGTGACAAGCAGGATGATCGAGGCCGCTGGCTGCTGGAGTATGACTATGCCGGCAAGACCTGGGGTAACTACGGGAGCATGAAGCAGCCCAATAAATGGGTGACCCTGCGCGCGCTGCGGACGCTCAAGGCGGCGGCGTGATGGTGCTAACGCAGTATTCGACAGTGGTGACAGGCGCGGCTTCGCTGCGCTCGATTGTGCTGGCGCAAACCGGGCAGGACGTCAGCCGCTGTTGCAGCTGCGCGTGGTGCGAGGATGTGACGGACAGCACCGGCAACGTCAGTCTGTCGCTGGTGATGCAGTGGATTCTGGTGAATGATGTGCGGGCGTTGACTGCCGCCACGGTGTGGTCGGATGAGGTGCTGCGGCAGGCGGATCATACCTGCGCCAATCAACTGGATATTCCGGCGGTGCTGCGGGCGTTACGACGTGAAGCCCGCCGGCGAGGTTTACGATCGGAGGATCAACATGAATGACAATCTGGCAGCGCGCGTGCTGCATACCGCGGAGTTGGTGGGTTATCAAGAGGGCGCCGTGGTGAGCCGCACGCTGATCAATCAGAAGACGGGCACGGTGACGCTGTTCGCCTTTGATGCGGGGCAGGAACTCAGCGAACACACGGCGCCCTATGACGCGCTGGTGCAGGTGCTGGACGGCGAAACGGAAATCGCGATAGCGGGCCAGCCCTTTCAGTTGAAAGCCGGCGAGGCCATCATCATGCCGGCAAACGATCCGCATGCGATAAAAGCGCTGACCAGATTCAAGATGATGCTGACGATGATTCGATCGTGAGGCGCGATGTCTGAACAAGCCGAGCGCGGCGCGCCAATCAGCCTGCGGCAGGTGGTGCGGGATGCGACCGGCTACGATGTCCGCCGTTGCGGGCACTGCTCGTACTGCGTGCACTTCGTCACACCCGACGACGATCTGAGCCTGGAAGCGCTGATGCAGTTGATCATGCAAAACGACGAAGAAGTGCTGACCAGCAAGACGTTGTGGTCGGATGAAGCGCTGAAACGGGCCAGGCTGATGTGTGTCAGCACGATGGATGTAGCGGCGATTACTGCTGGCGCTGCGTGACGAGGCGCGGCGGCGGGGATTATCCAGGGATGAAGGGTGAGGGATGAAGGATGAAGCTAGCGATCAGCGGTAAAGGCGGCGTAGGCAAAACGACCCTGTCGGCCTTGTTGGCGCAGGCCTACGCCGACAGGGGCCGCAACGTGCTGGCGGCGGACGCCGATCCTTCGCCGTGTCTGGCGGGCGCGCTGGGTTTTCCCGAAGAACTGCGCCAGCAGCTGCATCCCATCGCCGAGATGGACGATCTGATCGAGGAACGCACCGGCGCGAAGCCCGGCACGCGCGGCGGCTTCTTTACGATCAATCCGCGCGTGGACGACATCCCCGATCGATTCAGCGTGACTTACCGCGGCGTGAAGCTGCTTGAGATGGGCTCGGTCGATCTGGGCGGATCGGGCTGCATCTGCCCTGAATCGGCCATGCTGAAAACCCTGTTCACGCACCTGCTGTTTCGCAAAGACGATGTGTTGATTCTGGATATGTACGCCGGGGTCGAGCATCTGGGCCGCGCCACGGTGGATTTCGTCGATGCGATGATCATCGTCGCCGAGCCGACGCGCCGCAGTCTGGGCACAGCCGCGCAGATCAAGCAGCTGGCGCAGGACATTGGCCTGACGCGCTTCTGGCTGGTGGGCAACAAAGTGCGCAATGCCGATGAAGAAACGTTCTTGAAAGCAGAAACCCCCGGCATTCAGGTGCTGGGCTTTTTGCCGGCAGATTTGAAAGTGCAGGAGGCCGATCGACTGGGCGTGCCCGTCTACGATCATGTGCCGGCGCTGCGCGCTGCCGCAGAAGCCATGGCGCGTACTTTGGACGAGGCGCGATGAGCGTCAGGAAGTGGGCCGTCGTCGCGCTGCTCGCGTTGCTCACAATCGGCGGCGGCTGCACCACTGGCGTCCCAGCGGCCCTCCCGGCGCCTGCGGCGATTTCCACTGTTGCACCCACACCCGCGCCGCCGAGCACCCCGATCCCGGCCACGCCGCCGCCCGCGCCAACTGCGGCAGAGACGCCTCAACTGCCCAGCGCGCAGCAGCCGTTCTCGACTACGCTGCAAATCCCACAGAGTAACGGCGACACGCTTGCCATAGAAGCCAACGGCCTGCTCTATCTTCCCGCCGATTACGGGCGCGATGCGCAGCGCCGCTGGCCGCTGATCGTGTTCCTGCACGGTTCCGATGAGCGCGGAGACGACGATCCACAGCGCTTGACCCGCAGCGGGCTGCCGCAAATCCTGCAAAGCCGATCGGATTTGCCGGTTGTCGTCGTGTCGCCGCAGCTGCCGCCCGGCGAAGGGTGGAACGAGGCAGGCGCGGCGCTTGATGCGCTGATCGATTGGATCGAAACACAGTATGCGATTGATCCGCAGCGCATCTATCTGACCGGTTTCAGCCTGGGCGGCTTTGGCACGTGGGCGCTGGGCTTGAACTCGCCCGAGCGGTTTGCGGCGCTGGTGCCGGTGGCCGGCGGGTGGGAATTTGGCAGCGAGGCCGTGCCGCCGAACATCTGTGATCTCGCCTCCAAGCCCATCTGGGTGTTCCACGGCGCAGAGGATGAGACCGTCAAGCCCGCGCAGTCCGAGGTATTAGTGACAGCGCTGCGGGCGTGCGGCAGTGATGTGCGCTTTACACTTCTTCCCGGGGCTGCGCACGCGGCCTCGGGCGTGCTGCCCTATCGCGACTCTGAACTCTACGATTGGCTGCTGCAGCAAGCCCTGCCTGAAGAGGCGCCGGTAACCGCTGCGCCGGACGTGACGATCACTGCCGCTGCACCGCTCGAGTCGGCCGTGCCCGACAGCGTCAGCACGCCCTTGCCCGGCGATGGTTCGCTCAAACCGATCGGCCAACATGCTTATACGATCGATCTGGACATCGTCGGCGCGCAAGGGCTGACGCGCACCGCCACGATCAGCTATCTGCTATACTTACCGGGCGGATACGGACAAGACCCGCAGCAGCAGTGGCCGTTGGTGCTGTTTTTGCATGGCTCGGATGTATGGGGCAACGATCCGGAAACACTGATCGCCAGCGGCTTGCCCCGGCTGCTCACCTCCACGCTTGATTTTCCGGCCATGGTGTTGTCGCCGCAGATACCGGAAGACGAGGTGTGGTGGGGCGCCCAGCTGGATGAAGCGATCGGCCTGCTCGATCATGTGCAGGCTAATTATGCGGTTGATGCCCAACGCCTCTATCTGACCGGCCTGAGCGCGGGGGGCTTTGGCGCGTGGGCGATGGCCGTGCGGCAGCCGCAGCGCTTTGCCGCCCTGGCGCCCATTGCCGGTTTTTGGGATTCGGAACGCGATACGGTGCCGCGCACTATCTGCGACATCAAGGATGTGCCCATCTGGGTGTTTCATAGTGAGCTGGATGAGATTGTGCCGCCCAGGAAAGCGCATCTGATGGTGGATGCTCTGAAAAAGTGCGGTGTCGACGCGCGTTTCACACTGTATCCCGATGCGAAGCACCGTGATTCATTCGAGCGCGCTTACGACGATCCGGAACTGTATGCCTGGATGTTTGAACAACATCTGCCCTAGTGGGGTGATGCGATGTCTGTGGTTGGCGTTTTGACCGATACCACCGCCAGCATTCCGCCGGCGTTAGCCAGGGAATTGCAGATCGAGATGGTTTCCTACTACGTGCATTGCGGTCTGGATACCTTGCGCGATATGGTGGATGTGCAGCCGGAACCGTTCGCGCGCTATCTCGCCCAAACCAATCGGCTGCCCACCACCTCGAATCCCAGTATCGGCGATTATCTGACCGGGCTCAGGCGGCTGGCCGAGCACACCCGGGAGATCGTGGCGCTGACCATGACCTCGAAAGGCAGCGGGGCGTATCAGGCGTGCCGGGCGGCCGTGGAGGTGCTGCGCGAGCGCATGCCGGAAGTGCGCGTGGACGTGATCGACACGTTCAGGGTCGCCATGTCGCAGGGCTGGGCGGCGATCGAGGCGGCTCGATCGGCGTTGGCAGGCAGGCCGTTGAGCGAAGTGGCCGATCGGGCGCGGGCTGTGGCGCAGAAATCCACCATGATCATGACGGCTGACACGCTGAAATACCTGTACATGGGCGGACGCATCGGCCGGGCGCAGCAACTGGTGGGGTCGTTGTTGAGCATCAAGCCGCTGATTGGCCTTGACGACGGCGTGATTGTGGGGCTGGGCGCCGCGCGCACGCGCGCCAAAGCGTATGCTCGCATGGTCGAAATGATGCGCCAGCAAGTGGGCACGCCGGCGCGGATCAAGATCGCTTATACGCATGTGGCGGCCGAAGATCAGGTGACCCAGCTGCGCGAATTGGTGACGAAGCAGTTTGACTGTGTGGAAACGATCACGACCTGGCTGTCTCCCGCGCTCGGCGTGCATTCCGGGCCGGGCACGGTGGGCGTGCATTTTTATCCGGTGGGGTGAGAGCATGACGACGACGATTGCCCTGGCGGGCAAGGGCGGTGTGGGCAAGACGACCATCTCGGCGATGGTGATCAAGTATCTGGCGCAGAAGCAGCCGGGCGCGGTGCTGGCGATTGACGCCGATCCCAGCAGCAACCTCAACATGGTGCTGGGGCTCGATCTCGAGTGGACCGTGGGTGACATCCGCGAGGATATGCTGGGACAGGTCAAGCAATCGCTGATCGCGGGCGGCGCGGCGATGGGCGCGCTGGAGGGCGGCGTCAGCAAGCGCGAGTACCTGGATTACCACATCCGCTCGTCTCTGGCGGAGGGCGGCAAGTTCGATCTCATCGCGATGGGGCGCGGCGAAGGGCCGGGCTGTTACTGCGCGGTCAATCACAACCTGCGCGAAGTGATCGACGCCATGAGCCGGAACTACGCCTACGTGGTGATCGACAACGAAGCGGGCATGGAACACCTGAGCCGCCGCACCACGCGCGATGTGCAGCATCTGTTCATCGTGACCGATCCGACCCAGCGCGGGATTGTCGCCGCCGAACGGATTGCCGGCTTCCGCCGGGAACTGGATATACACATCGAGAACTGCTATCTGATCCTGAACGACATGAACGGCGCAGTGCCTGCGCCGCTGCAAGAGCGCATCAACCAGTTGGATATTCCGCTGTTGGGCGTGGTGCCGCACGACGAGACGGCCAAGGAATTTGAATTCAGCGCGCGGCCCCTGGTGGAGTTGGGCGATGATTCGCCGCTGTACCAGGCGGTGGCGGGGATGCTGCAGAAAATCTTATAGGACGCTGATTTGCACCGATTGGCGCGGATTAATCCAGCAACCAGAAACCGGGTTTTTACGTTACGGCCTATTCGTGGGCTATATCGTAGAACCCCGGTTTCTCTTTCGCGCTCAAGCCGCTTCCCACGCGGCTCGCAGCCAGCCTCGCACTTCGTCGTCAATGTCCGGTGCGGAGTATAGTTCCAGGTGATGTGTGAAGCGCCCCGGTTTTGGCTCGACGATTTCCTTCCAGCGCGGCGATGAGTCCCGGTAACGAAATGACAGCGTCAGCACCAGCGGCGCATGGTTGCCATGCAGATAGCGGTCGGGCATCCAGGCCCAGGCAAAAGCCATGCGCCGGTAGAAGGCCACCTGGCTCTTCGTGACGCGCATTTCCACAGGGCCTAAATCCTCAATCGTGCTGCGCAGCGCCTCGAAGATGGGGCGGGCGTTTTCGTGTCCGGTGAAGAATTCATCTAGTGTCATGGTGTGGTTTGCGCAGCGCGCTGAGTGCGTTCGAGAAATCTCCCTGGGACCCGTCATTCCCGCGTAGGCGGGAATCCAGCTGTCAACCAGCATGATCCGCTAATCGTTGGTCTGGATGCCCGATACGCCCAGCGCGCATCTTCGCTACGCTACGACCGCAACGCGGCGGGTAAGGCGACAACGCTCGGGCATGACGATCGCGCAGTTCGCAGGGCGATCAGACTTCCTCAAACATCCGCTTGTCGCGATTCTTGCGGCACTTGAACGGGTCGAAGAGGCGGCCGTTCATGGCGATGTAGACGCCGTTCGGCAGCGCCGATACCGCGCCCACCGCCACCCCCACGTTGAACACCGCATCGCTGGACTTGAACCGCGCCGGTTCCATCGCGCCCGTCAACACGATGCACTTGTCGGTGATCGCGCTCAACTTCTGCGCCGTCTCGATCATCGTGTCGGTGCCGTGCGTGATGAGGATCCTGGGATTTGGATCGGCGGCGACGTGCTGCAGCACCCGCTCGCGATCGGCCTCGTCCATGTCGAGACTGTCCTTGCGCAGCAGCGATTCGACCTCGTACTCAAACGCGATCGGCAATCCATCCAGAATCTCGCGCACACTGGGAAAGCCCACCTGATACTCGCTGAGTTGATCGAAGTACACCTTGTCGATGGTGCCGCCGACGGAGAATATCTTGATCTTCACCGAACCTAGCCTCGCTGGAGTATTTCGCCCGTCTGCGCCAGCGTCTCCACGGCCCGATCGGCGATCTCGATCGTCGTCGGACCCAGGCCGCACGCCGTGGTGATGAGGCTGCGATAAGCAAACTCCTCTGCGCCGATCGAGACCCCGCGCCCGCGCGCTTTGTCGCTGATCAGCTGCAAGCCGTCGCGCAGGCGCTGCGCGAATCCTTCCGGCGTGACGTTAAAGATTTCTTCGTTGTTCGGAATAATTCCCCACGCCAGGTCGCCGCCGCGATCGAGGAAGGCGCGCACCTCGCCGGGATACAACGCCAGATTCTCCAGATAGCTGCACGCGTCCAGATTCAGAATGTCCGCCGAGGTTTCCATCAACACCGACCAGTCGGTGTTGCCGCAGCAGTGCACTCCGGCCAGCGCGCCCTCGGCGTGAATCGCAGCGAAGACTTCGTTCAGCATGTCCACCACCTGCTCGCGGCTCAGGCTGATGAAGGCCGATCCGAACGAGGCCAGGTACGGCTCGTCGACAAAGATGATCACGTTTGAGCGGCGCGCCGCGTGTTTCAACTGCCGCACTTGCCAGCGCGCATTGAACGCCAGCTGCTTCACGATCGGATCGACCAGCTGCTCGTGGTACAGGCTTGATCGCAAGATCCTGATCGGTCACCGTAAGGCCGAAGCTGATTGGGCCGGTGACCTGCCCCTTGGCCCACTCGCCCGCCGTCGATGCCAGGGCGTCCAGCATCGCGTAGAAACCGGCGGCGTAATCGGCGGGCAGGGCGAATGAGTCGACATCGTCAGCCAGGTAGCGCCCGTAGAATTCCTCGAGCGCAGGCGAGAGATCGCCGCTGGTGTTGAAGGTGACCTTCTGGCGGGCGTCATCAACCACGATGCCGGGCAGACCGGCGCTGTACTGCGTGTACATGTTCTCGCGGAAGGTGCGGCGCGGCAGCTGCGGCCACGCCGGGATTTGAATCACGCGCGCCAGATGCGGACAGAGCGCTGTGCTGTCCAGATGGGGAAAACTGCCCATGAGGGTGGTGACAAACGGCTGATCGAACGGCATGGGATTGACTCCGCGCGAGCTTGTGCAACGGCCGCAATTGTAACCGTGACCGTCTGGCGCGCATCGTCAACCACGAGGCCGGGCAGACCGGCGCCGTACTGCGTGTACATGTTTTCGCGGAAGGTGCGGCGCGGCCTGTGGCCACGCCGGGATTTGAATCACGCGCGCCAGATGCGGACAGAGCGCTGCGCTGTCAGGGTGGGGGAAACTACCCATGAGGTGGTGATAAACGGCTGATCGAACGGCATGGGATTTGACTCCGCGCGAGCTTGCGCAACGGACGCAATTGTAACCGATTTCCGTGTGGGCCGGCAGGTTTCTTTGTCGGCAATGGCCTTGCCGGTGATCATCGCCGTGTTAGCGGCACTACTCAAATAAAGGAGAGGTATGAACGAAGCATTGAGGGCATTACTACGCAGTTGTCAGTTACCGGGCTATACTGATCCAGGCATGTTCACCATAGTAGGCCACCGATCGTCGGGCATAGTGATCCACCCATTGCCGCCCATACTGATCCACTCATTGCCGCCCATGCTGATCCACCGATCGTTGGGCACAGTGATCCAGGATTCCTAAGCGGCGGTTGCTTTCTCCCCTGTGCGATACTTCCGACATTCTGAAGTCGGGAGTCGCCATGAGCGCCAGGAGAACCGTCGTGTTAGACATTCGTGAATTGATCCGTCAGTTACAGGCCGGGCAAAGCGCCCGGCAGATTGCCAAGAATATGCACCTCAGTCGCGTCACCGTCGGCAAATATCGAACCTGGGCTGTGGCCCATGAGTTATTGAGCGGGACCTTGCCCAGCGCGGAAGCGCTGGCCGAGTTACTGGCTCAAGACCAAGCGCTCCACCCGGCCGCGCCCACGATCTCATCGGTCGAACCGTATCGGGCCGTGGTCGTCGACCTCCGGCAGCGTGGCCTCGAAATGATGGCGGTCTTTCAACGATTGCGCGACGAACATGGTTACACGGGCGCGTATTCCTCGGTGCGGCGCTTCGTGCAAGTCTTGGAACCCGCCTCCCCGGACGCCACGATCCGCATCGAGCGTCAGCCGGGCGAAGAAGTCCAAGTCGATTTTGGCTACGCCGGGCTCATGTTCGATGCCGCCGGGCAGGTGCGGCGGGCCTGGGCGTTCGTCATGACCCTCGCCTACAGTCGCCACCAATACGTTGAATTTGTCTTTGACCAGAGCGTCGAGACTTGGTTGTTGTGCCACCAACACGCTTTTGAGTATTTCGGCGGCGTCCCCGCAAAGTCGTGTTGGACAACTTGAAAGCCGGGATCGTGCAAGCCTGCTTCGACGAGCCGCAAATACAGCGCGCCTATCGCGACTGTGCCGAGCATTACCGCTTTTTGATCGCGCCGTGTCGGGTGCGCGAACCTCAGGAAAAAGGCAAAGTCGAAAGCGGTGTGCATTACGTGGCGCGCAACTTTCTGGCGGGCCGCGAGCCCGCGGCGTTGAGTGCGAACAATGTGAAAGTCCGGGCCTGGATGGAACAGATCGCCGGAACCCGCGATCACGGCACCACGCACTGGCAGCCGCTCGTCCAGTTCAAGGCGGTCGAACAGGCCAGCCTGTTGGCGCTGCCCGCCACGCCGTTTGAGATCGCCACCTGGAAACACGCCAAACTCCACCGCGATTGCTACGTGCAATTCGACAAAGCCTATTACTCCGCTCCGGTGCGGTACATCGGCCAAGCACTCTGGGTGCGCGGCGATGCGCAGACGGTGCGGATCTTCGCGGATTATACGCTGCTGGCCACGTTTCCGCGCGCGACCGGCCCCGGTCAGCGCCAAACGAACCTTGACCATTTACCCGTGGCCAAAGCGACGCGTTGACTTTGACCCCCGCGCGCTGTCAGGCCGAAGCGGCCCAGATCGGCGTCGCGACGCAACAGGTTGTGCAACAGTTCTCGATGAGCGGCCGCTTGATCGGCTGCGCACGGTCCGCAAAGTGCTGCGGCTCACCGAAACTTACGCGCCCGACCGCCTGGAACAGGCGTGGCGCGCGCCTTGCGCTTCGAGACGGCCACCTATCGCTGATCAAACAAATTCTGCTCAAGGGCTTGGAGGCCGAAGACTCGAGCGCGGCACGCCTGCCCGATAGTGCGCCGCCGCTGTTTGCACGCAGTACGCAAGAACTGCTGGCGGGAGGGGCCTAATGGATCCGTTTACCCAACTGCGCCAACTCAAGCAACTGCGCTTGTCCGGGTTACTGGACAGCCTCGACGTCCGCAATCGCCAAGCCATCGAAGAGCGCCTGTCCTATCCCGAATTCCTCGCTCGCCTGCTGGAAGATGAAGTCGAACGGCGCGCCCAAAAACAACTCCAACTGCGCCTGCGGCG
>CAWJPR010000013.1:0-306091 GCA_963844815.1 uncultured Chloroflexia bacterium | reverse complement strand
GCACTTCACACAATAGGCTTCCATCATTCACCGTTCTAACGAATAACCAGTAACGAGTAATTACTCGTTGCTCATTACTTGTTACCTTCTCACAAATACTGCGTCTTCCCCTGCTTCTTCAGATCGTCCACGATCTGTTTAACATCCTGCGCGCGATCCTTGGGGCACACCAGCAGCGCGTCGCCGGCATCGATCACAATCATGTCGTGCAGCCCGATCGTCGCCACCAGCCGATCACGGCCAAAGACCAGCGTGTTGCTGGTATCGACGCCCACGTGCTCCACATGGCGGATGACGTTGCCATGTTCGTCGCTATCCAGAATCTCCAGCAGCGTGGCCCACGACCCCACGTCGTTCCAGCCAAACTCGGCCGGGATCACGGCCACATCGCGGGCCTGCTCCATCACGCCATAGTCCACCGTCTGCGTCTGCACCGCCGGCCACACTTCGCGCAGCACGCGGTCATAGTCGGGCGTGTCGAGCGCCGCAGCGATCGTCATCAACTGCCGATAGAATTCCGTCATCGTCCGCGACAATTCGTCCAGAAAACGGGACACCTTCCACACGAACATGCCGCTGTTCCAACTGTGCCGGCCGCTCGTCACAAAATGCTTGGCCGTCACCAGATCCGGCTTTTCGCGGAAAGCCACGACCTGATACGCGGCCAGGCCGTTGGCATTCGTCAAAAAGCGTCCGCGCTCGATGTAGCCGTAACCCGTCGAGGGCGAACTCGGCGTGATGCCCAGCGTCACCAAATGATCCTGCGCCGCGACTTCACGCGCGGCTGCCAGCACTTCGCGAAAACCCTCCTCGTCGCCGACGAAGTGATCGGCAGTGAGGACCGCCATGATCGCTTCCGGATCGCGCTGCCGCAGCGCAATCGCGCTCAGGGCAATCGCCGGAGCGGTGCCGCGTCCCGCCGGCTCGATCACGTAATTCCGATCGGGAATGCCGGCGCCTTCGGCCTTCAGCCGATCCGCCTGCCCTTCGCCGACGACCACCAGGACATCTTCCGGCATCAACAGCGGCTGCAGCCGTTCCACCGCCAGCGCGAACATGGAATGCTCGCCCATCAAGGGCAGCACCTGCTTGGGCGACTTCTGCCGCGACAAGGGCCACAGCCGCGAGCCGACGCCGCCGGCCATGATCAAAGCGTAGAAATGATTCGCCATATGCTTCACTCGTAACTGTCGTCTGACTTATGCAACGAGTAAGAAGTAACGAGCAGTTACTCGTTACTCATTACTCGTTACCCATTATTCAACCGTATAGTCCACGCGCGCCTCGCGCGCCACCACATACTGCATCCCGGCGATCTGCCGCACGCTGCCCTTCAACTCCATCAGCGCCAGGGTGCTGCTCACCTGCGCCACGGGCAATCCGCTCTCCCGCACCAGGTAGTCGATGTGCGTCGGATCGTTGGACAGCAGCGCAAACAGCTGCGCCTCGGTGGGATCTTCGGGGATCGCGGCGCGCGCTTCCGAATGCGCCGTCACCAGCTTCAGGTTCAGCGCCTCCAACACGTCCTGCGCGGAAGTCACCAGCGTCGCGCCTTCCTTTAACAGGTAGTTCGTGCCGTGACTCGTCCTGGCAAAGATATTGCCGGGCACGGCAAACACCTCGCGCCCCTGCTCCAGCGCGCGATCCGCCGTGATCAATGCGCCGCTGGTCTCCGGGGCCTCCACCACGATCGTGCCCAGCGACAGGCCGCTGATGATGCGATTGCGCGCCGGGAAACTGCCCGCTTCCGGCGGCGAGCCGCAGGGCGCTTCGGTCAGCAGCGCGCCCTGCTCCACGACGCGCGCCGCCAGCCGCGCATGCTCGGGCGGATACACCTGATCGATGCCGCAGGCCAGCACGCCCAGCGTGCGCCCGCCCGCTTTCAAAGCGGCCTCATGCGCAAAGGCGTCAATCCCGCGCGCCAAACCGCTGACGATCGTAATTCCATTGCGCGCCAGATCGGCGGCCAGCATCTCGGCCGCCTGCCGTCCATAGGCCGTCGCCCGTCTGGTCCCGACCATGGCGACTGTCCACTCGCGATCCGCCGCGTTCAACTGCCCCTTGACGTACAACACCGGCGGCGCGTCCGGCAGGCTCTTCAGCAGCGGCGGGTAATCGCCATCGTCCCAGGTCACAACCCGGGCCCCGGCCTTGTGCACCCGCTCGACTTCCTGATCAAGATCGATCGCCTGGCGCGCGTTCACCAGGTTCTCGATCGAGCGGCGATCCAGTCCGGCTTCGCGCAGATCGCTCTGATCGGCGTGCCAGGCCGTTTCCAGATCGCCGAAGTGATCGATCAACGCGCGGACCTTGGCCGGCCCCACGCCGTATATTCGATTGAACCCTACCCAGCAGCGCACATCACGCATGATTCCGCCTCGTACACGCCCTGCCCGACTCCACACCGGGGAGTCGGGGGCGTCCTTGGGAGGGCGTGACTATAAAGGAAACCCCACAAATCGTCAAGATAAAAGCAGCGCGGTGATCGCCGGGGCGAAACAGTCCACCAGTAGTGATCGGCCAATCGGCCAGTGCGTGGACACGCAGCCCGCCCGGCCGAAAATCGCAGGATACTCGGTCAACGCATACAGCGAAATCAATCCGCCCAGGCACGAACCCATCACCACTGTGCGCGCTCGATCGGGCCGCGTGCGATACGCCGCATCGACGAACGGTTTCAACTCTTCAACCATGAACCGCAGATACGCGTCGGACTCCGGCCGGCCGCCCCGCTCGCGCACAAACTGCTCAAGCAGCGGGCGAGCTCGCTCCGGCATGAGCGGCTTCTGCGGCATGTAATCGAGGCGGCGCTGCGCGCAACCTCCGGGAGGCTCGATTTCACAACAAGCCTGGCAGCAACTCCACTGTCATGGTGCCCGCGTCGACGTCAATGCCCCTGATGACTTCCACGCGCGCCGGCAGCAGGATCTCGCCGCGCGGCCCGTTGACGACATACACATCATTCGCGCCGGTCACCAGGATTTCCACCACTTCGCCCAATTCCTCGCCATCGATCGTGCGCACCTTCAAGCCGATGACTTCGCGCGCGAAAAATTCGCCTGCCTGCCGTGGACGCTCCGCCGCCTCGATCAGAATCTCCTGTCCGTGCAGGGCTTCCGCGTCTTGGCGCGTCTCGACGCCGCTCAGGTGTAATAACCAGTTGCCCTGATACGGACGGAAACTCTTCACGTCGTAACGCTTCCGCTGCGGCCCCACCATGATCGATCGGTATTGCGTCAAGTCCTCCGGCCGATCGGTAAACGGCGCGATCTTCAAATCGCCGCGAATGCCCCATGCCCGCAGCACGCGCCCGACCACGAAAAAATCTGGCTCAGGCGACGATTTGCCGCCTGAGCCGCGAACACGATTCTTCAATCTTCCTCACCTGCCACGCAACACGCCCTGCGCCTCAGTCAATATCCAACGTCACTCGCAAGTTGTCTTTGGCCGCCATCGCCCGCAGCAAGGCCCGCAGAGCGTTAGCCACTTTGCCACCCTTGCCGATGACGCGGCCCATATCGTCGGCGGACACGTGCAGCTGCAGCGCCACATCGCCGCCCCGCCGGTTTTCGGCGACCGCCACTTCGTCGGGATGATCGACCAGACCCTTGACGATGTACTCCACGAGTTCTTTCATGTTGCGCTCGTCTTCTTACTTCTTCTTCTTCTGCCCGGTCTTCAGGTTCTTCTTGCTCTTCACCGCGGCCGTATCCGGCTGGGTGCGGCGCGGCGTACTGGCGCGGGCGGTCTCGGCCGCGGCCTGCGCTTCAGCCAGCACAGCCTGCAGGTCTTCGCCCTTTTGCACCCGCTCAAAGCGGCCCAGGGTCCCCTGCTTCGTCAGCAGCTGCGCCACCGAGTCGGTGGGCCGCGCGCCGTTCTTCAGCCAGTGATACGTGCGCTCTTCATTGACTTCGACAGTCTCGGGATGGGTGCGCGGATTGTAGCGACCCACAATCTCGAGGAAGCGGCCATCGCGCGGCCATTCATTCTCGGCCACGACCATGCGGTACGACGGCTGCTTCTTCAACCCCACGCGGCGTAAACGAATTCGTAACACAGTGATGCTCCTTAGAATTGAGAATTGAAAGCTGGACAGTTGATGTCGGAGAAGAGAGGGTGAGGTGATAGGTACCCCAACGCCAACTTCAAACTTCCAATTTCCTTACGTTGTTAATCAGCAAAGGCGGCTCCCACGCCGCCGGTTCGCCGTGCACACTTGCACCCATTCCCTCTGCGCTTCGCTTCGGGGACTTCGTGCGGGCAGTGCAGTGTGGGAGCACGGCCTGCTGCTAGAACTTTCCCTTGAACATGGAAGCCAGACCGCGCCCCTTGTTCGCCTGCATCATCTTCATCATCTTCTGCATTTCGCGGAACTGCCGCAGCAGTTGATTCACGTCCTGCACGGTGGTGCCGCTGCCCCGCGCGATGCGGCGCTTGCGGCCGCCGCCGATGATGTCGGGCCGCTGCCGCTCGACAGACGTCATCGAATTGATGATGGCCTCGATCTGCTGCATCGACTTCTCGGCCTCGTTCGCGTCGATCTGCTGCTTCATGTTACCCAGGCCGGGAATCATGTCCAGCAGGCCGCTGATCGGCCCCATCTTTTTCACCTGCTTCAACTGCTGCAGGAAATCTTCCATATCAAAGCGCGCTTCCATCATCTTCTGCGCGGCTTTGGCGGCTTCGTCCTGATCGAACGTTTCCTGCGCCTTTTCGATCAGCGTGAGCATGTCGCCCATGCCCAGAATGCGCGTCGCCAGCCGGTCGGGATGGAAGACTTCCAGCGCGTCGGTTTTCTCGCCGACGCCCATGAACTTGATCGGCACGCCGGTAACCGCGCGCACGCTGATCGCCGCGCCGCCGCGCGCATCACCATCGACCTTGGTCAGGATCAGGCCGGTGATGCCCACGCGCCGATGGAACTCCTCGGCGGTGCGGACCGCATCCTGCCCGGTCATCGCATCCACCACGAGCAGAATCTCGCGCGGCTGTGCAATCTGCTTGATGGCTTCCAACTCCGCCATCATCTGATCGTCAATCGCCAGGCGGCCTGCCGTGTCCAGCACCACTGCCGAATACGATTCGGCCCTGGCCTTTTTCAGCGCATTGGCCACGATGGTGGGCGGCGCGGTCTTGACGCCTTCGCTGTACACCGGCACATTCAGCTGCCGGCCCAGCGTCTCCAACTGCGTCACCGCCGCAGGCCGATACGTATCGGCGGCCACCAACAGCGGGCGATTGCCCATGCTCCGCAGGCGTACCGCCAACTTCGCGGCAGTCGTCGTCTTGCCCGAGCCCTGCAGGCCCACCAGCATCACGACATGCGGCGTTGGTCCAGACAGATCGAGCGGCGCCGCTGTGCCCAGCGTGGTCAGCAGTTCGTCGTGGACGATCTTGATGACCTGCTGCGCCGGGTTAAGCGCCTCGCTGACTTCCGCCCCGACCGCGCGCACCCGCACCCGCGCGATGAACTCCTTCACGACCTTGAAGTGAACGTCGGCTTCGAGCAAGGCCAGGCGCACTTCGCGCAGCGCCTCGTCGACGTCGGCTTCGCTCGAGCTGGCCGCGCTTGGACAGCTTCTTGAAAACTTCCTGCAGTTTGCCGGTCAGATTGTCAAACATGGATTTTCCCGATAAAGCGACGCTAGATTGTATATGACCCTACATGATTCGTCAAGAACGATATTGAAGCGGCGCGGCCGGGCGCGATTTTTGCAGCGCGCCCAGCCCGATCAACCCCCACGCGGCGACAAACCACACCCCGCCGGCGATCAGTGACCGCAGGCCGAGCTGCTGCACCATGGCCTGCAGCAGTCCGCGCGCCGCCAGGCGAGCCTCAGCGGTAAGATCGGCCACCCAGGTTTGAGGCAGCAGCGCCGCGCCAAAAACAAGCAGAAACAGGCTGACTGCCAGCACGGCGAGCGATCCGGCCAGCAGCAGACCACCGAGCCACAGCCAGCGCCCGTTTCGAGTGCGCCCGCCGAGCAGCGCGCCTGTCACCCACACCCCGACCGTGATCACCGCCAACAGCAGCAGACTGGTATCGAGCAGCTCAACGCCCACGCGCCGGCCGTTGAACATCAGGCCAAAGCGCGTGCCCGGCGCGAGACGCGGCCCGATGTCATACTGGCCCGGCATTTGCGCGGCCGCCGCGCTCAAAGTCGCCGCGACTTGTTCGGCAACCATTTCACGATCGAAGACTTGCGGAAGGCACTCGGGCAGTTGAGTCAGCGACAATTGCGGCTGTTGATTCGCCGCGCAGGCCGGAATCGCATTGACCACGTCCAGCGCCACTTGCTGGCCCGGCGGCCCCTGCAGGCGATCCTTGAGCTGCCGCAGATCGATCTGAATCTCTGGCAGACCGACCTGCCCCTCGACGAACCATAATAACCACGCCTTGATGGCGCTCGCGGCCTGCTTTTCCAGCCAGCCTTCGGGCAAAATTGTCGCAGCGATGCGCTGCTGCAAATCCGCCGGAACTGCCGCCAATAGCGGAATTTGATCGCTGAGGTCGATCAGGCCCAACGGGTCACGCTCCAACTGTTGAAAGACGCCTTTCGCTTTCAACGTCGAGACGTAGAAATCCGCGTCGAAAACGAACGACCTTAGACTTAGCGCCAAGGTCGTCAGCACCATCAGCATCACCAGGATGCCACCGCAAATGATCGCAAAGAATTTCCTCATCATGTCGAGTTATCGTTCCACGGTCCGTTCGTAACGGGCGCGGCGGCCAATCGTTACGAAGCCCAGCCGGATATAGGTCTGAATCGCCTCAGGGTTGTTGACGTTGACGACAAGTTGAACTGAGGCCGCACCCGCTGCCTGCATCCGCCGTATTGTCTCGACCATCAATGCTGTGGCTAATCCGCGTCGGCGTTGTGCCGGAATGACACCCACCTGCATGATGAAGCCGTGCGGCGGGTTGGCGGTCGCCATCAACAAACCCAGCGGCTCATCATCCGCACGTGCCAACATCGACCACTCCGGTTTGAAGCGGTCGGTCATCCAACTATCCACCCACTCAGCAGCGGCATAGCCTGGAAAACCCGGCCGCTCGCGGAACGCAGCATCGTACGCTTGAAAGAACTGATCCGCCAAGGCAGGATCCCAATCTGTGATCGTCACGCCTGACGGGAACAGACGATCTGGGAGCGGCAACTCGAGACCTCGCCGCATCACAAGTGATTCAAAGACGGATTCAAAGCCATGGGCGAGGTACAGTTGGTGGGCTGACGCGGTGAGCGATTCGGTTCTGACCTGTAGAAGCCATTGGTCTGGGGTGACGGCAGCTAGCAGCGTCTGGGTCTTTGCTTGACTCCAGTTCATCAGGTAGGCGCCGATGCCTTTGTTGCGCAGGTCAGGTCGCACCTGTCCGACGATAACAGGCTCGTTGCGCGCCGGAGTCGCCGTCGAGGTGTACCGTGGCGCAAGCGACAAGGCTCTGATCAGGAGTAAATGCGCCGACAGCGGCGCCCGGCGCGTCGGGGAAATAGTTGCTGGTGAGGTTTTCTGGCTCCAGCATGAAGTGAAGGCCACCATCGTCTAGGAAACACGTGCCCGCGAGGTCGACAAGCGCCGTCAGATCGTCACAAGTGATTGGTCGCCAGACCAAGCCTGCCAGGCTCGGTGGTGCAGGGTTGATTGTTGAATTCGCCATTATTCATTAGAACGGAAGTGCGGACACTGTCGCCGATACTGGCCGGTCATCGCTGCGTGATTGTACCATCTGCCCCTCGCTACCCCCTGCCGCTTTCAAGTACCCCAGCCCGATCCAGCCCAATGCCGGTGAATGCGCCACACTCGTCACGACACCAACCTCGTGATCGTCAACCCACAGCGACGCGGGCAAAGCCACTGGCGCATCAAAACGCAGACCCACCAGGCGCTTCGCCAATTTCTGGCGGCTCTCCATCCGCGCGATGATCTCCTGCCCCGTGTAGCAGCCTTTCTTGAAACTCACGTCATTCCATAGATTGGCCTCCAGCGGGATGTAGGCATCGCCCAATTCATGCCCGAATTCAGGCTGTCCGGCTTCCACGCGCAGGACTTGATAAATCTCTTCGCTCAGCGGCGTTACTCCGGCCTCAAGCAGCGCCTGCCACACCCCTGGTTGGGCAGCTCGATCGCAGATGAGGTGAAAGCCGCCGCCCGCCAGCGGATCAGCCCGGGCGATCATCACCTCTGTTCCAGCGATCTGCGCCGCGCGCCAGTGATGCAGCGGCAGCGCGGACAGGTCCTCGTTCGTCATTCCGGAGATGTCCTGATGCGCCGCCGCGCCGTAGAGCGAGATCATGCCCGTCTCGCCGGTCGCGTCTTTGATCTGCACATCGTCGTTAAAGAAGATGTATTTGCGCAGCCACTGCGCCACACGCGACTGATTCCCGCGCGAAGTTAACATCAACGCATCGCCGGCACGCACGTATACCACCGCGCGATCGACGATGCGCGCGATCGGGGTCGTGAACACCGTCCCGGCCCCCTGCCCGATCGCCAGAGGCAGCAGATCATTGGTCGACATGCGATGCAGAAAATCGACCCGATCCCGGCCCGTGAACGTCAACCGTCCCCACGCCGAGGCGTCGATCATCACGCAGCCCGTCTGCGCCGCCGCATATTCCTCCTCAATCGTTCCCACGTCTGCCTGCATAGCTACGCCCCCGCTTTGTCATTGGTCATTGATCATTGGCTCATTGCTCATTGTCTTGCGCCATTCGCGAATCTGCGCCGCGTGCTCTGCATAGTGCTCGTACGAATCGCCGGCGATGTACACCGCAAACGGATCGCCCTTCATCCACTTGAAGCGCCTGGGATCGAACAAGTCTTTCTCTTTCCAGCCTGTCAGGCGGCTGAGCAGTTGGTGGTAACTCGAATCGAGATCGTCCCACACCTGATCGAACGCGCGATCCTTCATCTCCCGGTAGAACTTCGCATTCATCTGATCGACCGTCTGGCCGCCTTCGGTCGTATCGGGCGTGAAACCTTTTTCGGCTTTGAACATGGCGGTGATCAAGCGCGTCTGCCACGCGGTAATATGCGCCAGGATATCCTTGACCGACCACTCGCCGACGACACCGGGCCGGTGCATTTGCTCCTCGGTCAGGCCGTCGAGCGACGCTTGCAGATTATTCCACTCGCTTTCGATCGTCTGGATGAGTTCGTCTTTAGTCATGATCCACCTTCTTTAGCCCGCTTGGTCGGGCGCTGTGTTGTCGCTCGGCGACTCCAACGCCGGGCGATCATCATCTGCCGATTGGTCTGCCAGCGCCCGCGGCGTCAACATCCCCAGCAGCGCGCCCAGCAGAATCAAGGCGCCGCCTGCCACAAACGACCAGCCGAGTTGCTCCCCGCGAAAAATCGCGCTGAGCAGCGTGCCCACCACCGGCTGCGCGAAGAAAAACAGCGACGCCGTCGCCGCATCCAACAGCTCGAAGCTCTTGTTCCACAGGAAGAACGCGATCGCCGTCGAGCCAATGCCGATGTACAGGATGCCCAGGATCGCGGGCAGCGTCAGGGTTCCGATCGTTTGTGTCTGCAGCTCGAGCACTGCCACGGGCGCGACGATGGGAATGCCGAAGGCCGTCACCGCCAGCGTGATCGCCAGCGCCGTGTACTTCAGCGAGTTGAGTCTGACCAGCACCGAATACAACGCCCACGATACCGCCGCTACGATCAACAGCAGGTTCCCCAGCAGCGGATTGGTCGCCGCTTCCGACGCCGGTTGATCACCCAACAGCGAGACAATCAGCACGCCGATCGTGGCAAGGCCCAGTCCGATCCACTGTCGTCCCGACGCGCGCTCGTGCAGAATCCACCACGCGAACAATACGATGAAGGCCGGCGTGGCGCTGGTAATCAGCGCGCCCGCGGCCGCGGTGGACAGACTTGGTGCCGGCGAACTGCGCCAGCAGCGAGACGCCGAAACCCACGAAGGCCGTCAGGGCCAGTTTCGGCCAATCGACGCGTTGAATGCCGCGCGTGTGCGACAGCTGCGCCGCGATCCACAGCACCGGCAGCGCGATCACGTAGCGCATCAATACCAGCGTGGCAGGCGGCACCACGTCCAGCACCGCGTCGCTGACGACGTACATGCCGCCCCAGATCGACGCGGCGATTAACCCGCTCAGCGCCCCCGCCCATCGACGATCCATGAGATCATTTTATCACGCACAACAAAAGAAGTCCGACCCCTGGTGAGGAATCGGACTTCGGCCGTATTCAACCTCCCGGAGGCTTAAAGCCTCCGGGAGGTTCATTAAACGACATTCCAGCTTGCCGCGGCGACGGACACGATGATAAACAGCACCACTACCATGAACAGCGGGAACACCAGCACCAGTGCATACCAGCGGGTGTCATACTTCAGGTGCATGTAGAAGAGCATCACCAGCGCGGCTTTGGACAGCGTCAATCCAATCAAAAGAATAGTGGCCAACTGCTGGGGCAGGAAATGGCCCAGCGCAACGACGATCTCCAGTGCGGTGATGACAGCCAGCACCACCGCCACCGCCACGTACCTGGTCCAACTGACGTGCGGCGCTTGCAGATCCCTGGCTTCCTGAGTCTCGGTCATTGTCTCATCTCCCCGCTTAGATCAAGTAGATCAACATGAACAGGATGATCCACACCACGTCGACGAAGTGCCAGTACAGCCCGAAGATCTCGACGCCTTCATACTTCTGCTTTGAGAACCAGCTGCGCCACGCCACGAACATCACGCCCGCGGCCCACAACACGCCGATCAGCACGTGCAGCCCGTGGAAACTGGTCATGACGTAGAACGCGCTGGTGGCCGAACTGGTCGACAGGGTGAAGCCATGCTCATGCAGCAGCGTGAATTCCGTCGCCTGGATGCCCAGGAACGTCGCGCCCAGCAGAATCGTGAGCAGCAGGAACAGCAGCAGGCCGCGCTTGCTGCCACGCTGAATGGAGGCCAAACCCAGCACCACCATCAGGCTGCTGAACAGCAGCACGGAAGTGCCGATGATGCCCAGCGCCGGATCGAAGGCCTGGCGGAATTCCGCCATCTCCGGCGTGTTCTTGTAGGCGATGAACAGGCCGATGAACGCCGCGAAGAACATGATCTCGTTGACGATGAACAACCACATGCCCAGCTTGCGGTTGTCCACGCCGGACAGTGAACCCGGTTCAACCGGCGCATGTCCTTGAGCCGCTGCCCAATCACTCATGGAATCTCCTCCCCGCTGAAGAACTCTACTGGTAGAACTGCGCGAACGTCGCCGCCAGCCCCGCCAGCACCCCGGCCGCCACGATCAACAGCAGCACCGTCGCCACGATTTTCCAGATCAACGCTTCGCGCGCTGACATCTCCGCGGACTGCTCGACCGCCCGCGGCTTAGCCTTGGGCGACGGAATCTCCGGCGCCACCGATGAACTGGCCGGCACGCGCCTGGAAACAAACTTGGCGAGCAACACCAGCACGATGCCCACCGTCAGCGGCGCCCCGATAGCCGTCGCCGCAATGAACAGCGTCAGCAGCATCTGCCCCAGGTCCATCGGCTGCGGCGGAGGCACCACTTGCTGATCGGGGGCGGTGAGGAACGGCAACAGCGCATACAACAGCATGCCGCCCAGCGCCAGCGTCACGACCACGGCGAAGACTTCCACCCACACACGACTGCGCGTTTGCGTCATCTTTCGTTCCTTTGACTCCCCCGCTTCAATGTGCAGAACGGGCTCCCACGGAATTGCTGCGCAAGGAGCCGCTTCAGCATTTGACCTTAATGCGGCTGCGCTTGCCTGCGCCCTTCGCGAATCCAGCCGACGAACCCGGCTAATGTGATGATGAGACCCAACACCATGATGATCGGAAGGCTGAACCCTTCGCCCAGCGCTATGGCGAAGCCGCGAAACACGATGCCAAAAACGGTGATCGTCAGGCCAACCGCCAGGATCAGCGGTTGGATGCTGGGCGAGGGCAAGTGTACACCCGCAGGCAATTCCTCGCGCTGCTGCGCTGCCTTCTGCGCCGCACCCACGGCGGCATGCGGCGAGCGCAGGCTCAACAACCACATCAACACCGCCAGGCCGCCCGCCAGCAACAGCGTCAACCCCACCGCGACGAAGAAGACGATCACGGCAATGTTGCTTTCGTTCACCGGCTCTTGCGCGGCGATGGGAACAAAGGCCACGCCGGCCAACGTGCTGTAGCGCAATATGCGCCGAGTCCAGTTTTTCATAGCATCCCTTCTCCGCAAAGATTAGCGGCCTTGCGCCGACACCATCAACAACACCGTCGAAGCGATCAGCAGCGCCACGAAGATGCCCGCCAGCATCCACGCCAGGCGCTGGTTGCGTTTGCTCTGCTCTTCCGTCGTCATCCTGTGTGGACCTCAGGCCAGTATAATTTTATCAAGAATCATCGCCAGGAACAACAGCGCCAGATACGACTGCGAGAACTTGTACAGGCGCTTCGCCAGCGCCTTGTCCGTGGCGGGCAAGCGCCACAGCTTGAGCGCGCGCGCCAGGAACATTGCGTTCAGCAGCAGCGCCGCCGCAAAGTAGATCCAGCCCATCATCTGGAACGCAAACAACAGCAGCGTCACGGCAATCATCTGCAGGGTATACCACAGAATCTGCCGGCGCGTTTCGGTCTCGCCCGCCACCACCGGCAGCATGGGGATGTTGACCCGCTCGTAATCGGTGCGAATCAGCAGGCCCAGCGCCCAGGTGTGCGGCGGCGTCCAGTAGAAGATCACCAGGAACAGGAACAGCGCCAGCACATCCACCGTGCCCGTCACGGCTGCATAGCCCACCAGCGGTGGAATCGCGCCGGCGACACCCCCGATCACAATATTGTGCGGGGTCGAGCGCTTCAGATAGCCGGTGTACACAAACACATAGTACAGCAGGCCAACCATCGACAGCACGGCGGCCAGCAAATTCGCCGCCAGCGCCAGAATGACGAACGCGGCCACGCCCGCCGCGATGCCATACGCCAGCGCGTTGTCGGCAGGAATGCGGTGCGTCACCACCGGGCGGTTCTTGGTGCGGCTCATGAAGCCGTCAATGTCCCGATCGATATACGAATTGATCGCGCTTGCGCCCCCGGCCGACAGCGCCCCGCCCAACAGCGTGAAAAACACCAGCGGCAGCGGCGGCAGACCCTTCTGCGCAATCAACATTGCCGCGAAGGTCGTGACTAGCAGCAACAGGATGATCCACGGCTTGTTGAGTTTCACATACGCGCCGATGATCTGCTTGCGCGTCAGAGGCGCTTCGCTCACGGCGGGCGCGCCATCAGCCGAGCGGCTGGAGCTGCGCGCCTGCGGATCGGTTTGAAGTGAATCCACCGGCTGCGTTTGCCCCGATCGCACCGCCAGCACCAGCAGCACGATCGCCGCCGCCCACGTCGCGGCGCCCATCGCCAGATGCAAGCCGCGCCATACCAGATGAATCTGCGACAGCACCACCGCGCCGCCAATCGCCGCCTGAATAATGAAGAAGCTGAGCATCAACGCCGCCGTGATCCACGCGCCGTGCTGCTTGTCTTTGCTGCGCCATGCCACCAGCGTCGCGTAAACCAACACCAGACCCGTGATCAACGCAAAGAAGCGATGGAACCAATTGATGTAGGCGCTGAGCTCGGTCGTGTTGGGAATCAAGGCGCCACGGCACAACGGCCAATCCGTCAGGCAGCCCAGCGCCGAGCTCGTGCCCGTCACCAGCGCGCCGAAGAACAACAGGGCCGCGACGAACAGCACGCTGAGCAGCGCCCACTTGCGCAGCGGCAGCGGCGTCTGCCCGGCGCTCACCGTCTCCCCCGGCAGGCGCGCCGCCGCCGCGACGATCGTCGCGCAGGCCAGCATGGTCAGCGCCGCGCCAAAATGCGCCACGACCGTGAGGGGGTGATTCTTCAGCAGCACCGTGATCGCGCCCAGGATAATCTGGAAGAAGATCACGCCCGCGCCGGCCATGGCCGGGCGGAAGATCCACTTGTTCTGGCGATAGCCGCGCCAGGCCGTTACCGCGACGACGATCACCAGCAGCGTCACCAGCGCGGCCACGTAGCGATGCGCCATCTCGAGAATGGCTTCAGTCTGCTGTGACGGCAGCGGCTGGCCGTAGCACAGCGGCCAATCGGGACAGCCCAGGCCCGATCCGGTTACGCGCACGATGCCGCCCAGGACGACCAGCCCGTACGTCACGATCGCCGTGAACAGCGTCAATTTTTTGAAGCGCACCACTGGAACAAAATAGTTCAGCATGTTCGTTACTCGACTTTTATTCGTTACGCTTTACTTGCCGCTTCCATCTGCTGCTTCACACGCTCGTCGCGCAGCGGGCGCTCGCTGTAAACCGGCAGCACCTTGTCGAAGTTGTACGACGGCGGCGGCGACGACACCGACCATTCCAGGGTGTTGCCTTCCCACGGATCGTCGCCGGCGACCACGTTCTTGCGCTTGCTGTAGAAGAAGTTGACGATGAAGATCAGCACCGCCAGCGCGATGAGCCACGACCCGATGGTCGCCAGGCCGTTCAACGGCGACCAGCCGCGGCCCGGCGCATAATCGTAAATGCGGCGCGGCATGCCTTCCAGTCCCAGGATGTGCATGGGGAAGAAGGTCAGGTTGAAACCCAGCAGCATGATCCAGAACTGGATTTTGCCCAGCGTTTCGTTCATCTTGAAGCCGCTGAACTTCGGTATCCAGTAATACAAGCCCGCGAAGATTCCAAACACGCTGCCGCCGAACAACACGTAGTGCAGGTGAGCGACGACGAAGTAGGTGTCCTGCACCTGATAGTCGATTGGCACGACGGCGCTGAACACGCCGCTGATGCCGCCGATGACGAACATGGTCAGGAAGCCCAGGACGTTGAGCAGCGGCGTATCGAAGCGCAGCCGCCCGTGCCACATCGTCGCGATCCAGTTGAAGATCTTCACGCCGGTCGGCACGGCGATCGCCATCGTCGCGGCCATGAAGAAGACCTTCAGGACGGGCGCCAGGCCGGTCGTGAACATGTGATGCGCCCACACCAGGAAGCCGAAGAGCGCAATCGCCGCGGTCGAGTAGGCGATGGCCTTATAGCCGAAGATCGGCTTGCGTGAAAAGACCGGCAGCACCTCCGACACGATGCCCATCGCGGGCAGCACCATGATGTACACCGCCGGGTGCGAGTAGAACCAGAACATGTGCTGGTACATCGCCGAATCGCTGCCCGGCCCGCTGAAGAACGACGTGCCGAAGTTGCGGTCGAAGAACAGCATGAGCAGCGCGCCGGCCAGCACGGGCGTGGACGCGAGGATCATGACCGACGTCGTCAAGATCGACCAGGCAAACAACGGGATGCGCGTCATCGTCATGCCCGGGGTGCGCATGTTGAGGATGGTCACGATGAAATTGATCGCGCCCATCAGCGACGAAGTGCCGATGATGACCAGCCCCATGATCCACAGGTCGGTCCCGGGCGACTTGGAGAAGATGCTGTTGGCCAGCGGGCTGTAACCCGTCCAGCCGGCCTCCGGACCGATGACCAGCATGCTGCTGTACATGATGATGCCGCCGCCCAGCGCCAGCCAGTAGCCGAAGGCGTTGAGACGCGGAAAGGCCATGTCGCGCGCGCCGATCATCAGCGGGATCAGGTAGTTGCCAAAGCCGGCGAAGATCGGCACCGCGAACAGGAAGATCATCGTCGTGCCGTGCATGGTGAACAACATATTGTAGGTCTGCGCCGACACGACCTGCGCGCCGGGCTGCGCCAGTTCCAGGCGGATGAAGAGCGCCATAATGCCGCCCGACAGGAAGAACAGGAAGGACGTGACGATATACAACAGGCCGATCTTCTTGTGATCGACCGTCGTCAGCCAGTCCATGATGCCCGAGCGAGATTTTACGGTAGTGCGAGGAATCGCGGCAGTTGCCATATCCGATCGTCCTTTTTGATTCTGGAGGTTGGAGTTGGAGGTTGGACGTTAGATCGTCCTCTTAAACTTCCAATCTCCAACCTCTAATCTCCAACTTCCAATTCACTTCAACGACTGGAGATACGCCGTCAACGCGTCGATCTCGGTCCGGGTCAAATTCAGGTTCGGCATGATCGAGCCGGGCTTCACCGCGGGCGGATTTGTTAGCCAGCGCCGTATATTGCCCTCAGTGTTGGTGAACATCCCGCCGGCGAGCGATGTGCGGCTGCCGACGTGCGTCAAGTTCGGGCCGGTCTTGCCGTTAGCCGCCGTGCCATCGATCGTGTGACAGCCGATGCAGGCACCCGCCGAGAAGACCAGTTGGCCCTGCTGGGCCAAAGCGTCGACCGGTTCTGCCGGACCGGCCTGTTGATCACGAACCCACTGATCGAATTCTTCCGGCGTCTTGGCCACGACGACCACACGCATGTTGGCATGCGACGCGCCGCACAGCTCGGCGCACTGGCCGTAGTAGACTCCCGGTGTGTTGGCTTGAATCCAGGTGAAGTTTACGTGATTCGGAAAAGCGTCGGTCTTGCCGTTCAACTGCGGCACCCAGAAGCTGATGGATGACATCCGCGGAAGACAGTTCGAGGTTGACGACTTTGCCTGTGGGGATGACGAGATCAGTCGCCGTGTTGATGCCGAGATCGGGATATTGATATTCCCACCAGAATTGATGGCCGATGACCTTAACCGTCATCTGCTCAGGGGCGACGGTGGTATCCGGTTTCGCCAGTGTTTGCTGAGTCTGCAGCGCCATCACAAACAAGGTCACCACAATCAGTGCTGGCAGGATGGTCCAGGCGATTTCAGCCTTGGTGTTGCCGTGAACCTGGGTTGGCTCGGAAACATCCCTGGCCCGGCTGCGGAAGCGAAAAGCCGAGACAAGGATCAGGCCCTCCACCACGACAAAAACCACGGCGGCGATGACGAGCACGACGTTGAACAGGCTGGCAATGGCCGCGCTGTTGGGACCCGCCGGGTCCAGCGCACTCGGCCGGGGCGGCGTGCCCTCTTGCGCAAAAGCGGGAACGGCCAGGACCAGCACTAAGGCAGTCATGACCGTCAGCGCGCACATCAACAGCAACGCTCGGCGGAGCGGCGTCTGTGGAGACCCGTTCATTTACCCTCCCAATGCTTCAATTGGTTTCGTTATGAGTCAGTCGATCGCTGGCGGTTGTGCGCGCCGCGCCCTTGTTCGCGGCTTACACAGCGGGCACTGAGTCTGGTCGAATCAGTGCCCAAAATTCGTGAATGGTTACACGTTTGTGATTATACCTTCCCACAAAAAGAAGAGCAAGCTAATAATTATTTTTTGGCCATGAATTTTGCTGACGGCAGCCGGATGAGCCTTCTCTCCGTTGGATGGCGCGGCCTGTCAAACGTGACGGGCTGGCGCGCCTTGATAAGCCCTCCCGCCCGATCGGGCGAGCCACACAATGCGGATGACATTATCAAGTCCTGCGGGTACAATCTGGAACTTGACGGTGGGTATATACTTAAGGCGAGTAGCGGTGTTCTAATGAAACGTATCACGACGACAATTCTCTTCACCCTGCTGTGGCTGGCATTTGTTAACGTAATTCAGCTGCAGCCACGCTCTTATGCGCTGTCCTTCTCAGCATCTGAGATCACGGCCGCTTCGGCCGCCGCCCGACTTGATACCACACTGCGCAACCAGACCGTGTTGACCGATCTCGTTATGCCACAGATCCGCGTCTGGCCGCTGGATGGCAGCCTGGTCAGTTTGGACGGCCAGGCCCCGGTGCAAAGCCGGGGCATATCGTTCGTGGCGGGCCGGTTCGATCGGGCCGCCGAGTTCGGTCGAGCAGCACACAGCGGCGCCGCTTATCGCGCGGCGGGTAACGTCGACGCTAATGAGGGCAGCCTGACGATGTGGATCCGGCCAACCCATGACTTAACCGGCACCGCTTACCTCGATCATCCGCGAGTGTTCTCGTACGCGGCCGATCGTGACAATCAGTTGACCGTCGAAGTCGGCAACGGGTGCGTGACCTTGAGCCAACGCAATCAGGGCCGCCTGTTTTCCGGAACGTGTCTTCAAGCAGCGGGGTGGCGCGCAGGCGAGTGGCACCACCTGGCGGTAACGTGGTCGGCCAGCGCGAACCAGTCGGCGGTGTATTACGATTGCGCAGCAGCGCTGACTGGCACCTATGCTGCTCTGACAGGAAGCGCCGAAACTTTTCAGCTGGGAAGCGATGCCGCGGGACAGTCGATCGAGGCGGCCCTGGACGATGTGCGCCTCAGCCGCCGCGCCTTCACGGCCAATGAGATCGCGGCCATCTGCCGCGATCGACCACTGCCGCGCGGGAAAGTCACTCTGCCCGCTGCGCCGGTGGAAACTGCGCCGTTGGGCACCGTACAACCGCTTACGGGGCTGCTGCCCAACGGAACCGTATCGTTCACTTTAAGCCTCACGACGACAGCGCCGGCCAATTGCCGCTGGAGTGAAATTGCCGCGACACGGTATGTCTCCATGCCCCACGATTTCCAGACGGGTCAAGGGACGATCTCACACCGCACACCGATCAGCGTCGCCGCGTTGAACGATCGGCATTTCTATGTGCGCTGCCAGGATCAATCGACCGGCCGGGACCCGGATGGCTATGAGCGGCAGACGCACGTGCGCGTGCTCGGCCCCTGGTCGAACCGCTATCCACGCCTGGCCAATCTGTGGAACAACTTCACCACCAATCCGGGCACCGACTTCGTAGCGGGGTTCGATCTGCATGTCGTGTTCGGCGGAGCGACTAAGGCCCGGCAAGCCCCTGAGATTCGAACGGCAAATCCCAACGCCAAGGTGCTATTGACGATACATGCCACCTACGGAGTGCCGGGCATCAATTCACCGGCCACCGAATGGTGGCACAGTCAGCCGGGCGATCCGGATTACAACTGCTTGCTGCGGAATTCCCGGGGAACGATCCTGCTCGTCGCATACTGGAACCATCCGATGTACAACCTGACCGTGCCGTACTGCCGCACGATTCTGGCGAACCTGAGCAGCGAGGCTTACCTCTCGCTCGATCCAGATTGGGGCGCTGATCTGGCCTACGATGGGCTGTACTGGGATCGGCTGCACGGCACAATCGATTGGCTTGGATCCGATATCGACAGCAACCTGAATGGTCTGCCCGACACGCCGGATGAAGTGAACGACGCGTATCAAGCTGGAGTCGAGGATTTTCTGACACAGGTGCGGGCCCGCCTGCCGCAGGCCGTCTTGCTGGGCAACGATGCGGATTTGATCTACGCGCCCTGGATCAATGGGCGCAACTTCGAGACGCAAGTGGCGGGCTTGCTTGACGGCGCTCCGCTGACGTGGCCAGGCGTGACGCAGGCTTATCGCGCCTGGGCCGACAGCAGTGTCAGGCCAGGCGCCACGTTCATTGCCAGTTCGCCGGAGTTATTCTATTCCAGCAAGTTCACGTATCTGCACACCGATCAGATGCCGCCCGCGATGCGCGCGGAAGCCGCGGCGAGTTATGCGCGGATGCGCTACGGACTGGCAACCGCGCTCATGGGCGATGGACTCTTTGCTTACGATTACGGGCCGGATGGTCACGGCGATCGCTGGTGGTACGACGAGTATGGCGCACCGGGCGGCAGCGGCTCCACACAACTTCAGACGAATACACTGCCCCTGCGCGGCTACCTGGGGCAGCCGGGGAGCGCACCGCTGATGCTGGAGGGCGTGCTGCATTCCGCCGATCAGGTCAGCAACGGCAGCTTTAACAGCGGCCTGAACGGCTGGACGGGCTGGGTCGATCCGAACAGTATCGCGGCGGCGCGCTTCAAAGTCTCCGAAACCGGCGGCCCGGGAGGCAGCGCAGCGGCGCAGATCGTGATCACCGACACCGGCGATCCAGCCGACGTCGAGTTAAGGCAGTGGAACAAATCGACGGTGGCGCGCCGTCAATATACGGTTTCCTTCTGGGGACGCAGCACCCAAACATCACACCCGATCGATGTTCGACTGATCGTGGATCCTGCGCCGGGGATCAACACCGGTTTCCACGTGCAGGCCACCCTCACCCCGCAGTGGCAGTTGTTTCGCCTGAGCGCTGAGGCGCTGCGCACCCGAAGCGATTTGCGGCTGGTCTTTCAGTTGGGCAGCAACACCGGCAAAATCTGGCTGGACGATATCCAGTTTCAGGAAGGCGCGGCAGGCGCGTGGGCGCGCTCGTTCGAGAACGGGCTCGCAGTGATCAACCCCGGCAGCGTTGCGCAGACTGTGACGCTGCCCGGCGTCTACCGCAAGCTAAACGGCAGCCAGGCCCCGCTGTTTCAAGCGCGCCTGGACGACAATGATCTCGTGGTGAGCGGCGGCTGGACAAAGTCACCCGCCAGCTTCGCGCAATTTGGCAGCACAGTCTATATGACGAGCGGCCCTAACCCAGTGGCTACCATCACTTACCAACCGGACTTGATCACCGGCGGCGCCTATCAGGTGTTAGCCTGGGTGGTTCCCACGACCACGCAGAGCAGCGCCGTGGATGTCACCATCCGGCACGCCGAGGGCGAGACGACGGTCACGCTGGACGAAAAGCAGGGCGCGATCGGGTGGCACGATCTGGGCACTTATCGTTTTGACGCCGGCGACAGTGGCCGCGCCGTGCTCAGTGCGACCGGCAGCGGCGTTGTCGTCGCCGATGCCTTTAAGTGGGTCAGCATTGCGCGCTACAACGACGGCCAGGCCGTGAGGCAGATCGATCTGCAGCCGCAGGATGCGGTCATTCTGCAAAATGCGAACAGGGGCTTTCTGCCGCTGGTGGTGCGCGCTGCCCCCTAAAGCGGATATAACACTCGACGGCTCGGCCCTAACAAGATCGTCAGCCTCACGATGGACATCGCCGATGGTGACGCTAGAGGGAGATAAATATGACTGATTCAATACACGTGCTGGTGCTGACGCAGGCGCCCATGCCCGAACACTTGCTCAGCGAAGCTGCGCGCGGTCTCGCCGCGCGTGATCGTCGAGCAGCGCACGGCGGAGACACTGGAAGAACTGGGGAATGTCTGGCAAGAGGTCGAAGTCCTGTACACTACCCGGCTCATGCCTCTGCCGGAAGCCGCGCCGCACTTGCGCTGGGTGCAGGGACACTCGGCAGGCGTGGAGCAATTCTTAGAACATCCCCTGCTGCGCAGCGTGATCCTCACGACGAGCAGCGGCATTCACGCTCCGGCGATGGCCGAATACATCTTGATGATGATCCTGGCGTTCGCGCATCACCTGCCACGGATGATCGAGTATCAGGGGCGGGCTGAATGGCCGCAGCAGCGCTGGGCGATGTTTGTGCCGCAGGAACTGCGCGACGCGACCATCGGCATTGTCGGTTACGGCAGCATCGGGCGTGAGGCGGCGCGACTGGCGCGCGCCTTCGGCATGCGGGTCCTGGCGCTGAAGCGCCGCGTCGATCAGCCGGCCGACGACGGCTGGCGCTTGCCTGACGCCGGCGATGCGGCCGGTGAATATGCGGCTCGACTATTTGCGCCCGATCAGCTGCAGGCGATGCTGGCCGAATGCGACTACGTCGTAATCGCTGCGCCGCTGACGCCGGAAACACGCGGCCTGCTGGGCGCGGCCGAATTCCGGGCGATGAAGCGCGAAGCGGTCATCATCAACGTGGCGCGCGGCGGCGTGATCGACGAAGCGGCGTTGATTGACGCTCTGCGCACCCGGGTGATTGGCGGCGCGGCGCTGGATGTGTTCGAGCAGGAACCGTTGCCCGCCGACAGCCCGCTGTGGCAGCTGCCGAATGTGATCCTCAGCCCGCATGTCTCCGGCTTCACCCCGCACTACGACGAGCGCGCGCTGGCTCTGTTTGCAGAGAACCTGCGCCGTTATGTGGCCGGTGAGCCGTTGCTGAATGTGGTTGATGTGCAGCGTGGGTATTGAGAGTAAAGACGGATAAGGCGGCGCACAAATGCCGCTAACGGCTTATCTCTATACTCCGCAGCGCCCGCATCCCTATGCGGGGCAGGCGGGCATCCCGATGCCCGCCCAACGGTTAGCGCTAGGTTCCAAGGGAAAAGGGCGGCAACTGGCATGAAGAGAAGAACAATCACATGGACCTGGGAGAACCCGGAAGCCCAGGAACTCTTTGTCGAATTGATCAAGTTCCCGGACGAAAGCCAAAGTTCTCAAGAAGTGGACCAGTTGGAGAGGCTGCTCGGCCTGCAGCCGCCGCTGCGAGTTCTGGACCTCGGGTGTGGCAAAGGGCGCCACGCCCTGGAGTTGGCGCGGCGAGGCTATCAAGTCACCGCCATTGATGTGGCTGCTGTCTATCTGCAACACGCGCAGCGCCGGGCGCACGAACAGCACCTGGCCATTGACTTTCGCCTGCAGCGCGGCGCGGAACTTGAGGAAAACGGCATTTACGATTTCATCCTGGCTTACAATCATACGCTGGGTTTCATGTCCGCCGAAGAGCTTGCCCGGCATTTTCGCCGGATCTGGTCGGCGCTAAAGCCGGGCGGCAAGCTCTTGTTGACCCTGGCGGGTCCGAAGATCGTGCCGGATGTATCCCCCGAGACGGTCAGGAGCTGGACCGAGCAAGGCGGACGCTATGTCTTGCGCGAGAAATACAGTGAAATTCCTACCCTGCTCTGACCAATTCTGACGCGCCAGCAAACCGAAGTGTGGTAGGTTGAAGTATGTCACACCTGCAAACTCTTCTCGACGAACTACAATGGCGCCAGCAGTTGGCTCAGAGCGCGATGGCCGCCATTGAGGCCGATCGCCAGCAGCGGGAACGGGCTGAGATCGAGCGTCAGAAGGGCTTGCAGGTGTGCCGGTGTGGCATGCGCTACGACACGGCCCATCCCCTCTGTCAGATTTGCCTCATGCGGCCTGCGCTGCGGAAAGCAGTTCCTACTTCCCCCGGTTGATTGCGCCGGGCATCTCTGGCAGCGCCTGTTCCAGGCCCGGGCCTCTCTCCATACCCCATTCGAGCACAGAGTGCGGACGAGGCACAGTTCGCAGATGGGATCCGCTGATTGGCCGCTCTTCGGCGATCGCGGCAATCCGGGCAAGGGCTGAAGGCGCTGTCAAGGCGGCAAACATTCCGCCGGCGAAATCGGCAAAGCCGCGCCTGATCAGGATGGGCTTGCTCGAGTCGCACTATTTCTGCTGAAAACTCTGGCTGTGCTATACTTCCGCTAACGGAATTTCGTTCCACGCTCAGGCCACATACCTGTGATGGCAGACCCTAATGATGACTGCCGACTCCGATCAAGATCCAACTACGAACCTTAACCGCAGCGGTGGCGATGTCGTCGGGCGGGATAAGATTGTCAGCATCGCGACCAGCATCACTGCCCCCCGCCAATAAAGGCCCCTCATGCCCATCAAGAAAAGCGAGTTATACAGTTCTATCTGGAAGAGTTGCGACGAGTTGCGCGGCGCCGCGAGGTGGACGCTTCGCAGTATAAGGACTATGTGCTGGTTCTGCTCTTCGTCAAGTATACATCCGACAAATACGCCGATGTGCCGGGTGCGCCGATCGAGGTGCCGCCGGGCGGACGCTTTGCGGATATGGTCGCGCTGAAGGGCGACAAGGAGATCGGCGACAAGATCAACAAGATCATCGGCACTTCGTGACCGAGGCCAATGACCTCAAAGGCGCGATCGATGTGGCCGACTTCAACGACGGAAACAGATTGAGCAAAGGCCAGTTCTATTCGACTATGTGGTGGCGGACTTTCCGAAGGGTTCAGGGATGGAGGTTAGGATCTTCGATCGGCAAGCCCTCTGCGGAAGCGACTCTGTTGAGTCGATCGTCGGCGGAGACAAAGGTGAGGGGCGGCAAAGCAAAGGAGGCGCGCACGGCCTGCAATTCAAGTGCTGCAGCCAGTTGAACGGCATCATAGCCGCGCAGCACATGCGTTTCGGCCAGGCGCATCGCGGTGTTGACGACGTTTTCGGTGATTTCGACGAGTTCATATTGACTGAGCAGATCGCCTCGAAAACGGGCGGCGGCAGTTTGTGCATCGGCCAGAGCCAACGAGTCGGCTTGAACGCGCCGGAACAAAGCGGCGATCAGCTCGGCACAGGTAATGCGGGCGCTGTTGAGCGTGTTACCAGTTGCCGGAGTGCACAGGACTGTCACCCAGGCCGTGCCGGCTTCGGCGACGTAGCGTTTGACCAGCGCGCTGGTATCGAGATAGTACACGGCCACTAGCGCCGCTCCTCGATGATGGTCTGTGACAGCGGCGGGCCGCTCACTTCGATCGGCGTGTACGGCGAAGTATCGGCGGGCACAGCGTGCCGTTCTTTGATCAGGCCGAGTTTGAGCAGCCGCTGATGGTAAAGTTGCTCGGCGCTGCTCTCCGGCTCGGCAATGATGACTTCGACCGCCGTGTTGGGCGGCAGTGTGACTGGCTCAAGCAGCACGACTTTTTGTCCGTCGTAAATTCCTTTGATGCGCAACATAGCGATTTCTCCTGCTGCTCGACTGATTTCATGCTACCATAGATTACCCGAACTGCAAAGGAGTGCACCATGCTGCTCTTAAACCCCAGGAAACACAGCCGCTTTTATCCCGACGAGCGCTCGCGGGAGATCATGCTCAAAACCATCGAGTTCTTCGAGAACAAGGGCAAGGCCCGGCTCAAGGCCGACGACCATGCGCGGGTCTGGAATGCCGACTTCGTCGAGTTTCAAAAACAGAACCAGGTCTTCTACCACCTCTTGACGCCCGCGGGCTATGGCGAGGCCGGCTGCCGCTGGGACACGTGGCGCAATTGCGAGTTCAACGAGATCCTGGCCTTTTACGGGCTGTGCTACTGGTACACCTGGCAGGTGTCCATCCTCGGCCTCGGCCCGATCTGGCAGAGCGCGAACGAAGGACTCAAGCGCCGGGCGGCGCAGCTGCTCAAGGAGGGCGAGGTGTTTGCGCTGGGCCTTTCGGAGCGAGCGCACGGCGCGGATATTTATGCGACCGAGATGCGCCTCACGCCCCAGCCGGACGGCACGTACTGCGCCGACGGCGAAAAGTATTACATCGGCAACGGCAACAAAGCGCCGCTGGTGTCCACCTTCGGCAAGTTCGCCGGCACGGGCGATTACGTGTTCTTTACGGCGGACTATCGCCACAGTAACTATGACCTCATCCAGAACGTCTGCACGCAGACCCAAAACTATGTCGCGCACTTTGCGCTGCGTGATTATCCGGTGACGGACGCGGACATCCTGTCTACGGGGCAGGTGGCGTGGGACGCCGCGCTCAACACGGTCAACATCGGCAAGTACAATTTGGGCTGGGCCTCCATCGGCATTTGCACACACGCTTTCTACGAGGCGATTCATCACGCGGCCTACCGCCGCCTGTATGGCATGGCCGTGACGGATTTTCCCCACGTCCAGCGCATGTTCACCGAGGCTTACGCGCGGCTGGTGGCGATGAAACTCTTTGCGCTGCGCGCCGCGGACTATCTGCGCTCGGCCTCGCCGGATGACCGGCGCTATCTCCTCTACAATCCGGTCGTCAAGATGAAGGTGACGACGCAGGGCGAGGAAGTCATCAACCTGTTGTGGGACGTCATCGCCGCCAAAGGCTTTGAAAAGGATACGTACTTTGAGATGGCGGCCCGGGATATTCGCGCGCTGCCCAGGCTGGAAGGGACGGTCCACGTCAACATCGCGCTGATCGTCAAGTTCATGCCCAACTATTTCTTCAACCCCGCCGAGTATCCGGAAGTGCCGCAGCGCAGCGAGGCCGCTAATGACGATTTTCTCTTTCGGCAGGGGCCGGCCAAAGGTCTCGGCAGGATTCAGTTCCACGCTTATCACGCGGTGTTCAACACCTATGACTTGCCCAACGTCAACCTGTTCAAGGAACAAGTCGCGGCCTTCAAAGAGCTGCTCGCGCGGGCGACGCCCACCGAAGCACAGCAAAAAGACACCGACTTTCTATTGGCGCTGGGCGAGGCGTTCACGCTGGTCGTGTACGCGCAGCTCATCCTGGAAAACGCCCGGCGGTATCACCTGGACGACGACACCGTGGATCAGATTTTTGATTGCATGGTGCGCGACCTGAGCAAATTCGCGCTGCAGCTCCATGGCAAGCCCGGCAGCACGCCCGCGCAGATGGATTATTGCCTCAAGCTGATCCGCAAGCCGGCGGTGGATGAGGCGCGCTATCAGCGGGTGTGGAGCCAGGTGCACGCGCTGCGGGACGAGTACGAGATGAATCCATAACTGAAAGGTCTCAACATGGACGAACGACCGTGGTTCAAGAGTTACGATCCGACCCTGCCGCACACGCTGCGCCCGTATCCTGACAAGACCATTTTGGATGTGATCGGTGAGACCGCGCGCGAACGGCCTGACCACCCGGCCCTGATTTTCAAAGGCGCGCGCATGACCTACGCCCGGCTGGCGCAGTTGACCGATGCCTTCGGCGCGGCGCTGGTGGCCCAGGGCGTTAGAAAAGGCGACCGCGTGGCGCTGCTCCTGCCCAACTCGCCGCAGGCCGTCATCGCGCAAGTCGGCGCCTGGAAAGCCGGCGCGATTGTGTCGCCGCTCAATGCCCTCTACACCGAGCGCGAGCTGGAATACGCGCTGAACGAAACGGGCGCTGAGACGGTCGTGGTGCTGACGCCGTATTACGCCAAGATCAAAGCGCTCCAGCCGCGCACCCGGATCAAGCGCGTCATCGTCACCAACATTAAAGAATATTTGCCGCCCGTGCTGCGCCTGTTGTTTACGGTGGCCAAAGAAAAGAAAGAAGGGCATCGCGCCACGCTGCAGCCGGGCGATTGGTGGCTGGGCGACCTGATCAAGCAGCAGGCCGCCAGTCGGCCAAACGTTGCGGTCGGCCCCCAGGATCCGGCGCTGCTCTTGTTCAGCGGCGGCACGACGGGCCTGCCCAAGGCGGCTTTGGGCACTCATCAGGCGATTGTGATGGCGGCGCTGCAGTTGCGCGCTTATGCGCGGGCGGTGCTGGAAGACTGGACGGACATTCTCACCTGGGCCATGCCCAACTTCCACGTCTATGGCAACATGGCGATGAACTGCTCCTTCGTGGCACGCTGGCCGATGGCGGTGGTGCCGAATCCGCGCGATATCGACGATGTGGTCAAGACGATCCAGAAGGTGCGCCCGTCCTGCCTGCACGGCGTGCCGACCTTGTACATCGCCCTGCTCAATCACCCGGCCGTCAAGGCGGGCAAGGTCAACTTCAAGTCCATGAAGCTCTGCTGGTCGGCCGCGGCCCCGTTGATGGCCGAGACCAAGCAGCGCTTCGAATCCCTCACCGGCGGCTGGCTGCTGGAAGCTTACGCCATGACCGAGACGATGCTCGCAGCCGTGTGCTGTCCGGTGCATGGCCATTACAAGGAAGGCTCGGTCGGCGTGCCCCTGCCCGATGTGGACCTGCGCATCGTGGACGTGGAGAGCGGCGAGCAGACGCTGCCCTTCAAGCAGATCGGCGAGATCATCATCCAGGCGCCGCAGATCATGGTGGGCTATTGGGAGAATCCCACCGAAACCCGCAATATGATCCGCGATGGCTGGGTTTACACGGGCGACCTCGGCTACCTGGACGAGGACGGCTATCTCTTCATTGTGGATCGCAAGAAGGACCTGATCAAACCGGGCGGCTTTCAAGTCTGGCCGCGTGAAGTGGAAGAGATCATTGCCACTCACCCGGCGGTGGCCGAAGTGAGCGTGGCCGGCGTGCCGGATAGTATCCAGGGCGAAGCCGTGAAGGCCTGGGTGGTGCTGCGGCCGGGCCAGCAGATCACGGCGGAAGAACTACGGACTTTCTGCAAAGACAAACTGGCGGGCTACAAAGTTCCCCGGCAAATCGAGTTCCGGGACGCCCTGCCCAAAACCATGGTGGGCAAAGTGCTGCGCCGCGAGTTGGTGAAAGATGGCTGATCCCACTCGACGATTCTCCAGCCGTGTGACCAACTACGTGAAATATCGGCCCTCGTATCCGGCGGCCATCATCGACCTGCTGGCCACGGAATGCGGGCTGACGCCGGACTCGATCGTGGCCGATGTGGGTTCGGGCACGGGCCTGCTGGCCGAATTGTTCCTCAGGGTGGGCAATCGGGTCCTGGGGATTGAGCCCAATCGCGAGATGCGCGAGGCCGGCGAGCAGCTGCTGCGCGGCTATGATCGCTTCGTCAGCATCGCCGCGACCGCTGAAGCGACCACGCTGCCCGATCACAGCGTTGATTTCATCACCGCCGGCCAGTCGTTTCACTGGTTCGACCGCGAGCGCGCCGCAGTGGAGTTCGCGCGCATTCTCAAGCCGCAGGGTTGGCTCGTCTTGATCTGGAACGAGCGGCGCGTCGCTTCCACACCGTTCCTGCGCGCCTACGAGCAGCTGCTGCGCACCCACTCGCCCGATTACGCGCAGGTGGATCACAAGCAGATTGACCGGGACATCATCCAGGCCGCGTTCCCCACGGTGACTTTTCAAACCCGGTCGTTCGACAACCAGCAGCGCTTTGACTTCGAAGGCGTGAAAGGGCGGCTGCTGTCCTCGTCCTATGCGCCGGAAGCCGGCCATCCGAATCACGCGCCGATGCTGGCGGAGCTGGCAGCGATCTTTGCAGCCCATCAGCAGCACGGCGAGATCGTCTTTGAGTACGACACCCGCGTCACTTACGGCCAGCCGGGAGCGCGGACATGACATCCTTCAAAGCCATGGCGCAGGCGCATCCCAACATCGCCCTCATCAAATACTGGGGCAATCGCGATCAGGCGTTGCGCCTGCCCTCCAATCCCTCGCTCTCCATGAACCTGGCGGGCCTGACCACGACCACGCACGTCGAATTCGATCCGGCGCTGAAGCAGGATGTGTTGATCCTCGGTGGACGCGAGATCGGCGGCCAGGGGCTGCGAGCGCGTCAGCCGCTTTCTCGATCAGGTTCGCCATAAGACCTCCGAGGTTTTAGAAACCTCGGAGGTCTATCGCTTCTTCGCCCACGTCGACAGCCGCAACAACTTTCCCCCGGGCGCGGGGCTGGCCTCGTCGGCGTCTGGCTTCGCCGCGCTGGCCGTGGCCGCCACCGCCGCCGCCGGCTTGCAGTTGAGCGAGGCCGAGTTCTCGCGGCTCGCGCGGCTGGGTTCCGGCTCGGCCTGCCGCAGCGTGCCGGGCGGCTTTGTGGAATGGGCCGTGGGCGCCGATGATCGATCGAGTTACGCCTGCTCCATCGCGCCCGCCGATCACTGGGACTTGCGCGACATCGTCGCGCTGATCGACGTGGAGCACAAAGCCGTGGGATCGACCGAAGGTCACGCCGTGGCCGATACCAGTCCGCTGCAAGCGGCCCGCGTGGCGACCGCGCCGATCGGTTGGCGCAGGCCCGATCGGCGGTGCTGGGCCGCGATTTTGCCGCGCTGGCCGACGTGGTCGAACTCGACTCGCTTGATGATGCACGCGGTGATGATCACGTCGTCGCCCGTGCTGATGTACTGGCAGCCGGCCACCATCGCCGTGATGCACGCCGTGCGTGCAGTGGCGCGCCAACGGGCTGGCCGCCTGCACGACCATCGATGCCGGGCCGAACGTGCACGTGATCTGCACGGCTGAAGCCGCCGGCGAAGTGGCCCTGCGCCTGCGCGTCATCCCCGGCGTGCGCCAGGTGATCAGCGCGCGCGCCGGCGGCCCGCGCCTGTCCCGATCTCTATCAATCTTAATCCCTGATTCATTGAGCCCTGTTGATCTGCGGGGTATAATGTTTGATAGGAGTCAAGGTGAAAGTTGAGGTTATCAGGTAACGCAGTCATGGGAAATCCCAGTTTGATTGAAATGGTCTTTGCCTTTCTGCTCGTGCTCGGCCCGCTGATCATGCTGCACGAGTTGGGGCACTTTTTGGTCGGCCAAGCGCGCCGGCATCCGCGCGCTGGAATTCGGCATGGGCTATCCGCCGCGCGCCAGGAAGCTGTGGCGCGGCAAAGGCTACGTCGTCATCGACGGTGTGCGCTTTGAAACGCCGCGCAATTTTGAACTGCCGTGGGATTGGTTGATCTACCCGAACAAAGCCGTTACCCTCACGTACGATGAAGTCAACGGCAAGGCGCGTGGCCCGCTCGCTCGAGTTGGACGCCGCGGCGGAAGCAGGCTTTGCTGCAACCGCCCGCCGCGCCGGCTGAGCAGCAAGCGCTCACCGTGCAAGGTCGATAACCAAGCTGTGGCCGTCGCGCCGCCGCCCGCGCTCAAGCGGCGCAACGTGACGATGCAGCGCGGCGCGCATGAAATCAGCGGCATCGTCAACGAACTTGATCCGGGCACGGAATATACTCTCAACTGGCTGCCCATTGGCGGCTTTGTGCGCATGTGGGGTGAAGAAGGCGCAGAGGGCAAAGGCAGTTTCAACGATGCGCCCAAGCGCTGGCGCGCGGCCACGCTGCTGGCCGGGCCGGGCATGAATCTGCTGATCGCGTTTGTCATCTTCACGGCTGACCTACATGCTGGGCTATCCGGAAATCGCCCGTCGTGATTGCAGAAGTCGCGCCGGATTCGCCCGCCGCGCAGTTGCCGGCTTGCAGCCGCAGGATGCCATTGTCGCGGTCGGCGGTCGTGCGCATTCGCCGCATCGAGCAGGTGAAGCAGGTACATCGACGAGCACGCCGGGCAACCGGTAAACGCTGATGGTGCTGCGCAGCGATGAAGAACGTGGTGATCGCAGATGACGCCGCGCACCGTGTCGCAGACGCCGGAGGGCCAGGGCAAGATGGGCGTGGTGCTGGCGACCGCCAGCGGCTATAACCTCGTGCAGCATCCGTTCGGCGAATCGGTCGACGCTGGCCGTGGGCGACATCATCGATACGGTGCAGCAGATCGTGACGCTGCCCACGCGGCTGCTGGCGCAACAGATTGCGCCCAGTGAAGCGCAAGTCGTGGGGCCGGTGGGCATCAGCCAATTTGCGGCGGCGGCGGTCGAGCAGACCGCCGAGACCGGCGAACTGTTCTGGTTCTTGAATCTCTTCGCGGCGATCAGCCTGGCGCTGGCGATCACGAACCTGCTGCCCCTGCCCGCGCTCGACGGCGGACGCCTGATCTTCGTCCTCCTGGAGGCCATTCGCCACAAACGCATCTCGCCGGAACGGGAGGCGATCGTCCACTTCGTCGGCATGATGGTGCTGCTGGCGCTGATGGTGCTGATCACCATTCAAGACATCGGCCGTGGCGAATTAAAGCAAATTATGGATAAGAATAGGGGCGAGCATGATAGCCCCTTGTTTGATTGGCGGACAGAATTGAGTAGGATAAGGGGCGAGGCAACTCGCCTTATCGTTAGGATAACCATGAAAACGCTCGAACAAACCTTGAAGAATCTGGCCGACGTTGACGAGCCGATTTCGGTGGCGGGGTTGTATGCGCTCTCGAGCCTGGACAAGGCCCAGCTCGAACAGGTCAAGGCAGTCTGGAACACCCTGCCCGCCGATCGCCGCGCGGCGATCATGCGCCATCTGGTGGATATCGGCGAAGAGAATTTTGAGACCGACTTCAACGCCGATCTTCCGGCTGGGCCTGCATCGATGCCGATCCCACCGTGCGCGCGGCGGCCATCAACGGCCTGTGGGAAGAAGCCGAAGATCCGGCTTTGATCGCGCCGCTGTTGAATCTGCTGCAAACCGATCAGACTGCGAAGCTGGTGCGCGCGGCCGCGGCCAGTGCGCTGGCGCAATTTGTCTATGCAGGCGAATTGGAAGAACTGCCCGCCGACAAAGTGAAGCCCATCATCGCGGCCTTGAAGGCCACCTTCAGGGACGCCCTGGAACCGATCGAGGTGCGCCGCCGCGCGCTGGAAGCGCTGGGCTTTCTGGGCGACGACGACAGTCCAGCCAGATGATCGCGCAGGCTTATCAGCACAGCGACGATCGGATGCGGCAGAGCGCCGTGTTTGCGATGGGCCGCTCGCTGGATGCCGAACGCTGGGGCGCGACGGTCATCGCCGAAATGACCGCGCCCGAACCTGAAAATGCGCTACGAAGCGGCGCGCGCCGCCGGCGAATTGGAATACACGCCCGCCGTGCAAAGCGCTGGGCGAGCTGCTGGACGATGTGGACGAAGAAGTGCAGTTGATGACCGTCTGGGCGCTGGGCCAGATCGGCGGCGACAAAGCCAAGAAGCTGCTGTTGGCCGTGATGGACAGCGACGCCGATCACCTGTACGAAGAAGCCGAAGATGCGCTGGCCGAACTGGAATTCAAAACCGACAATCTCGACTTCTCGCTGTTCGACTTTGACGACGACGAAGAAGACTGGGTGCTGGACGCAGAATCCTGACGAAGACGAAGACGACGCTTGAGTACCCTGCTCGAAATTCTCGTTCACGATATTCTGCCGGTCTTCATCGTGATCGGCCTGGGCTATGCCTTTGCGCGGCGCAATCACCCGGAACTGCGCACCGCCACGCGCCTGACGTTTTACGTTCTCAGCCCGTGCCTGGTCTTTGTCTCGCTGGTCGAATCGAACATGGACGGCGGCGAGACCGCGCAGATTTTCATCTTTGTGCTGTTGATGGTGCTGGTCATGGGCGCGCTGGCCTGGCTGACGGGCCGCGCGATGCACCTGACGCCGCCGCAGACTGATCGGGTTTCTGCTGGCCGCCATGTTCGTCAACGCGGGCAACTACGGGCTGGGCGTGACGCGGCTGGCCTTTGGCGCGGCCGCCGAAGTCGCGCGCGGTGATCTATTTCGTCAGCAGCAGCATTTTGGTCTACACGCTGGGCACGCTCATCGCTTCCGGCTTCAAGGGCGGCTGGCGCGGCGCGTTCAAACATCTGCTGACGCTGCCGCAGGTTTACGCGCTGGTGGCTGTGTTCGATCATTCGCGCGCACAGGCTGGCAAGTGCCGGCAGCCGATCATGGAAGGGCTGGCTCTCCCGCGCGCGCCGCCATTCCGTTGATGGTGCTGCTGCTGGGCATGCAGTTGGCGAATGCATCCATAGGTGAGTATTGGAAGGCCGCCAGCGCGCGGCACGGTGCTGCGGCTCGTCGTCGCGCCGTTCGTCGCCGTCGGGCTGGCGGCGCTGTGAATCTGAGCGGCCCGGCGCGGCAGGCCGGGATTCTGGAAGCCAGCATGCCGACCGCCGTGATCAGCACGCTCATCGCCAACGAATACGAAGCCGAACCGCAGCTGGTGACCGGCACCGTGGTGCTTTCGACGCTGCTCAGCCCGATCACTTTGAGCATCATCATCGCGCTGTTACAGTAAGGTTGCCATAGCGACGTCGACTATGCGCCGCACGTTCTTGTGTTTGATCATTCTTGTGGGCCTCCTCCACCCGATCGGCGCAGTGCCGCTCAGGCCGCTGGCATCACTGTTCACGCCGCTCGAGCGCGTCGTATCAGTTCGCGGAGCAGATGATCTTCACGGCCAGTCGTCTCGCGGCGCCAGCGCCCATCACGCGCGCCACGGTCTTCTTCCAATCGGGCAGCCAACCGCCCTACGCGCACCCTGCCGATCCGTTCACCGCCGCGCCAGTCCCATCACCCTGACCGCCACGATCGATCTCACCGAAACCAAATTGATTCCGTTCAGCACGGTGAGTTATTGGTGGGAAGTGGTCGATGCCGCGGGCAACACGGCGCGCAGCGAAACGCAGACGCTGATCTACGTGGACAATCGTTTTGCGTGGCAAGAACTGGCCGCCGGGCCGGTGCGCGTTCACTGGTATCAAGGCGATTCGGGCTTTGGCAGTGCGGCGGCCAGCTGCGGCCAGTGAAGCGCTTGCCCAAGATTCAACAGCAGATCGGCGTCGAGCCGCCCTCCCCGCTGGATGTGTACGTTTACGCCTCCAGCGATGATTTGCGCAGCGCGGTCGAGTTGGCCGGGCGCGAGTGGCTAGGCGGGCAGGCGCGGCCTGAACTCGGCGTGGTGCTGGTCGCCATTCCGCCGGGCGACAGCGCGCGCCTGCAAATGCGCCGCGATATTCCGCACGAACTGACGCACCTCATGACGTTTGTCGCGACCACGCCCAACTACGACGCCGTGCCGCGCTGGCTGGATGAAGGACTCGCCACGTTGAATGAAGGCGACCCCAATTCGACGCAGGCGCTGGCCGTGCAAGATGCCGCTGGCGCAAGAACAAGCTGATCCCGATCGAGACATCTGTGCGGCACGTTCCCGACCGATGCTTCGGCGGCCCTGCTGGCCTACGGGCAAAGTCGCAACGTCGTGCAGCAGATCATCAACGAATATGGCAGCGCGGGCGTGCAGGCCCTGCTGGCCGCCTATCGCGATGGGGCGACGTGCGCGGGCGGTGTGGAACGCGCGTTGAATACCTCACTCACCGGACTGGAACTGAAATGGCGCGCGCAGCTGCAACCGATCGCTGCCTCCAACCCGACCGACACCCGCCACCTCATCGCCACGTCAACAGGCATCCTGCCGTGGCTGCTGTTGCTCGCCGTGATCGCCCTGCCGCTGATCGTGATTCTGTTGTGGCGCTCTCCGCGGAAAGACAGGATAGAGCGACAGAGGGACTGGAAGGATGGAGCGATATGCTCACGCCTGATCGCCTGATCCCCGATTAACTGATCACTGATCAACTATCTTACTATTGCACTATCGGACTACAAGACGACATGACTAACTTAATCTTCATGGGCTCCCCACAATTTGCCGTGCCCACGCTCGAGGCGCTGGCGCGCGATCACACGATTCTGGCCGTCTTCACGCAGCCCGATAAACCGGCCGGGCGCGGCCAGCAACTGACCGCCGTGCCGGTGAAGCAGTGGGCCGTCGCGCAGAACGTGCCCGTGCATCAACCCAAATCATTCCGCAAAGAACCGCCGCGATCGAGGTGCTGCGCGATCTGAAGCCCGAGGTGATCGTCGTCGCCGCGTATGGCTTGATCCTGCCGCAAGCGGTGCTCGACGTGCCGCCGCTTCGGCTGCCTCAACGTGCATGGATCGATCCTGCCGCGTCATCGCGGCGCCGCGCCGATCACGTCCGCCATTCTGGCCGGTGACGCCGAAACGGGCATCACCATCATGCAGATGGACGCGGGACTCGACACCGGGCCGATGTTGAGCGTGGCGCGCGAACCGATTCGCCCCGACGACACGACGGCCTCCCTCAGCGAACGGATGTCACTTCTCGGCGCGCAGTTGATGGCCGACACGCTGCCGAAATATCTGAGCGGCGCGATCGTGCCGCAGCCGCAGCCGGAAGAAGGCGCGACCTACAGCCCCAAGATCGATAAGGCCAACGCGCAGATCGATTGGAGCAAGCCCGCGGTCGAGATCGAACGGATGGTGCGCGCCTACATTCCGTGGCCGGGAACGCAGACGATGTGGGATGGGCAGATGGTGAAGGTGTTGAAGGCGGATCAGGTGATGCAGGGATCAGGGATCGGAGGGATCAGGCGGGACTTGTCGTGAAGTTGGGCGATGGATCGATCGGGGTGGTGACGGGCGAAGGCGTGCTCGTCTTGAAGGAGATTCAACTGGCCGGGCGCAAGGCGCATGAAGGCCGAAGACTTTGTGCGCGGTCAGCCGAAGTTCATCGGAGCGGTGTTGGGATAGAGAGACAACGGGAAACGAGAGTGTGATTACGCACTCACGCATCACGCAGCACATTATTACGGAGGCATGCCATGAGACTGCAAAACAAGAAAATCGCGTTTCTGCTCGACGAAGGCTTTGAAGATTTGGAGTTCTGGGTCACGGTGATGCGCCTGCGCGAAGAAGGCGCGCAGGTCATCATCATGAGCCACGACGGCAAACAAGAGTATCACGGCAAGAATGCGCTGACCGCCAAATCGGAGGTCAGCGTCAAGAGATGTGAAGGCCGCCGACTTCGACGCGGTGGTCGTGCCCGGCGGCTGGGCGCCCGACAAGATGCGGCGCTACGACGAGATCAAGCGCTTCGTCAAAGACATCTACGACGCGGGCAAGATCGTCGGGCTGATCTGCCACGCGGGGCTCGTCGGCATTTCGGCGGGCGTCGTCAAAGGCCACAAAGCCACGGGCAGCCTGGGCATCAAAGATGATCTCGTCAACGCGGGCGCGACGTGGGTGGATGAACCCGCCTTCCGCGATGGCAACCTGGTGTGGGGGCGCGTCGTCGCCGACATTCCCGATTTCTGCCGCGAACTGGTGGCGGCGATCGAAAAGCCGTAGATGAACATTCTCATCATCGGCGCCGGCGCCATCGGCGGATTCATCGGCGGCAAACTGGCGGCGCAGCACAACGTCACCCTGTTCGATCGCGCCCCGCTGGTCGATGCGGTGCGTGCGCGCGGCCTGCGCATCATCGAACCGGAAAGCGAAACGACCGTCACGAACCTCAACGCGTTCACTTCGCTGAAGGACAGCCTTCACGCGCACGCCGCGTTTCGATCTGGCGATCGTGTGCGTCAAAGCCTTCGACACCGTGGCGGCGATTCAGTCCCTGCGCCCTTACGCCGATCGCATCGATCGCATTCCTGACGCCGCAGAACGGCGTCATCGAACGAAGACCTGCTGGGCATGGCGTTTGGCCGATCGAAGATCATTTCCGGCACGGTGCTCAACCCGATCGCGGTGCCGGAGATCGGCGTGGTGCGGCTGGAGAAAGCAGGGCGCGGCATCGGCCTCGCGCCGGCTGGAAGGCTCGATCGATCCCTACGTGGAGGTGATCCGCGCCACGCAGTTGCCGGTGCGCACGTATGACGATTATCGCGCCATGAAGTGGAGCAAGCTGATCTTGAACCTGATCGGCAACGCGACCTCGGCGATTCTGGATATGACGACCGCGCGAGACCTTTGCCGATCAGCGTGTGTTCAAGATCGAAGTGGCGCATGCTGCGCGAAGCGCTGGCCGTGATGCGCGCCCAGTCGATCGGGACGGTGGATCTGCCCGGCTCGCCGGTGCGGCTGCTGGCCTTCGGCATTCGCTTCGCGCCGCGGCTCGATCCTGCATCGCATCCTGCGGCCGATGGTGGCCGGCGGGCGCGGCGACAAACCGCCCTCGCTGCTGGTGGATATGCGCAGCGGCCGGACGCAATCGGAGATCGACGAGTTGAATGGCGCCATCGTGCAGGCCGGAAAAACAATCGGGATGAAGACCCCCGTCAATGCCGCGCTGGTCGGCATCGTGCACGATCTGCTGGAAAGGAAAGCCGATCGGGCCGAGTGGCGGCACAATATCGATCAGCTGGTAAAATTGACGGGCACGTGAGAGGCAGTTATACTCCGCGCGATCTTTCAATGAGGAACGAGGCATGCCCCCGACTATCGATGAAATTATGCAGCGCTTGCCCGCTGTGTTTGATGCCAGCCGCGCGCAGGGCGTGCGCGCCAATGTGCAGTTCGACTTCACCAGCGACGGCGGGAAAAAGTATCGTGGTGCGCATCGCCGAGGCGAAGTGCGCCGTCGAAGAAGGCGAAATGGCTAATCCGGATGCGACGGTGATCGCCAGCCAGGCGACGTATCAGGCGGTCGCCGAGGGGCGGCTGAATGCGGCCACGGCGTTCATGACCGGCAAGTTGAAAGTCAAAGGCAACTTGCAGCTGTTGATGCGCTTTCAACAAATTTTTCACCGTCTATAGTATCCTCCCACGGCATTCGAGGTGGTCCGCGGCTCACGCCGGCGAGCGGTGCTCGCTCCGCAGGTGAGGTAATCTCCATGCATTCTCTCTCGCGTTGGCTCACCGTCGTCAGCTTGATCGCGCTGGGGTTGGTGGCCGGGGCATTATTTGGCACAGCGACTGCGCCCGTCGGCAGTGGCGCGGGGTTCGCGTCTCCCGGCGCCGGCCCCGCGCTCAGCGTCGACGTGCAGTCCGATCAACATCCAATCAGCCCGTACATCTATGGCATGAACTTCGCCGCCGAATCGCTGGCTGCCGATCTCAATTTGCCGGTGCGGCGCTGGGGCGGAAACAGCACTTCGCGTTACAACTGGCAGCTCGACGTTCACAATACCGGCAGCGATTGGTACTACGAAAACATCCCCGCTGCCAGCACCGGCCCCCTGCCCGACGGCTCGTCTACGAATCAATTTGTGGAGCAAGATCAGCGGACCGGTGCCAAAACGATCCTGACGATGCCGCTGATCGGCTGGACACCTAAACGCCGTCTCGAGGATCACCCTTACGATTGCGGTTTCAACAGCGACAGGTATGGCACTCAACAAGCTGCCGATTGGAACTGGGATCCCACCTGCGGTAACGGGGTGTTGACCAATGGAAGTCAAATCACCGGCAACGATCCCGCCGATACCAGCGTCGCTATTACTACCACCTTTGTGATCAGCTGGATCAATCACCTCAAAGGCCGTTACGACACGGCGGCCAACGGCGGGGTCTTGTTCTACAGTCTCGACAACGAGCCGATGTTGTGGAACAGCACGCATCGCGATGTGCATCCCCTGCCCACCACTTACGACGAGCTGCGCGACCAGACGACGGCGTATGCGGCGGCGATCAAGCAGGCCGATCCTTCCGCCAAAACGCTCGGGCCGGTCCTGTGGGGCTGGTGCGCCTATTTCTTCTCGGCGCTGCGACGGCTGCAACAGCAGCGGTCGCCGACTACGCGTCGCATGGCAACACGCCTTCGTGGCCGTGGTACTTGCAGCAGATGAAGGCGTACGAACAAGCGCACGGCGTGCGGCTGGTGGACTATCTCGATCTGCACTATTACCCGCAAGCGCATGGTGTGGCCCTGGCGGGCGCGGGCGATGCCGCCACACAGGCGCTGCGGCTGCGCTCCACCCGATCGTTGTGGGACCCGACTTACGTGGATGAAAGCTGGATCGGCGGCGCGGGCTGGGAAAACGGCATCGTGCGCCTGATTCCGCGCATGAAGGAGTGGGTCACGGCTAATTACACCGGCACCCGGCTGGCGATCACCGAATATAACTGGGGCGCGCTCGATCACATCAACGGCGCGCTGGCGCAGGCCGACGTGCTGGGCATCTTCGGACGCGAGGGACTCGAGCTTGCCGCGCTGTGGGCGCCGCCGGACACCGATCAGCCGGGCGCGTATGCGTTCCGCCTGTATCGCAACTACGATGGGCAGCATCGCACCTTCGGCGATGTGAGCGTGCGCGCTGCCAGCGCCGACCAAAGCCTCGTCGCCATTTATGCCGCGCGGCGCAGCGGCGACAACGCCCTGACGACTCATGGTGATCAATAAGTCGCTCACGCAGACGCTCACCAGCTCGATCGCGCTGAGCCATACCGATCCGATCACGCGGGCGGCGGTCTATCGCTACAGCGCCGCCAATCTCAACGCCATCGCGCGGCAAGCCGATCAAGTCGTCACGTCGAGCAGTTTCAGCGCCACACTCCCGGCTCAATCGATCACGCTGTTCGTCACGCCGCCGGACCCTCCGCTGGATCGGCAGGTATTTCTGCCCGTCACCCTGAAGTGAGTTATACTTTTTACAGCCATCTCACCCGGGAGGAAAAACATGCCAGTCAGGAAGACAACGCCGGACTTTCAACCGGTCTTCGACGAGCTGAAGAAATTGATCGAGCCTTGCGCAGGCACGCTGAAGCCGCACGCGAAGGCGGGCGACTATGTTCTGATCGGCCCGCCCACGCCGCGCTCGCGGGGCAAGGAGGTGTGGTTCGGCGGCGTGCAGATCAAGAAGAACTACGTCAGTTATCACCTGATGCCGGTCTATGCCTTTCCTGATCTGCTCGATGGCCTGTCGCCCGAATTGAAGAAGCGCATGCAGGGCAAGAGTTGCTTCAACTTCAAGACGGTGGACAGGGCGTTATTCAAAGAACTGAGCGCGCTGACCCGGCAGGGATATCAGCGCTTCAAGAAAGAGGGACTGGTGTAACACACCCCGCAACCTCCCGGAGGCTTGAAGCCTCCGGGAGGTTGCGGGAGGTTATTGATACACCTTGCGAATCTGCTCCGCGTAATCGACGATGCTCCGGCGCAGCGCTTCCGGTTCCAGCACCTCGACTGCATAACCTAAACTCAAACAGCGGCTGCGTGCCTCTTCCAGCGATTCGAACGCCACGACGATCTGCACGCGTCCCTGCGCGTCGGGCGCGGCATGCTGCGCGTCGATCGCCGCGCCTTCGCCCAGATAATGCCGGGCTTGCGGCGCGAAATGCGGGGCGAGGCGCAGCGTCACTTCATAGCGCGGGCGGCTCCGATCGTCCACTCCGTCGCACCAGTTCTGCCAGAAATCAACCAGATCGAAACCGGCGCAGCGCGTGAACGTCTCGTCCAGCAGCCGCGCCGTGATCACATCCGCCGCGCGATACACGCGCAGCTGATCGTCGCGCGCCGCGTCGGAGCGCGCCGCGACAATGTGCCACACGCCCGCCTTCGCCACCAGCCCGTAGGGGGCGATCACCAGCTCGATCTGCGTTTGCAGAAAAGCACCGAACTGCAGGCGCAGCGTGATCGCCACTTTTCGATCGTCCCATACCGCCCGGTAGATCGCGGGCAGGTGCGGCGCCGTGTCCTCACCCTGAAACCATAATAACGAATCGAGATAGACACGCTGGCGGATGTGTTCTTCGTCGCGCCGCCGCGCTTCCGGCAGAGCCGCTGCGAGCTTGAGCAGCGCCGCTTTTAGTTCCTGCGTGACGCCCAGCTGATCAAGCGGCGCAGGGATGTTGAGCATGAACAGCGCGCGGGCTTCGTCCGCGGTGAGACCTGTGAGGTTGGTGCGGTAATTATCCAGCAGCGCGCAGCCGCCGCCCGGACCGGGCTCGGCATAGACCGGCACGCCGCTGGCGCTCAAGGCGTTGATGTCGCGATAGATCGTGCGCTCGGAGACTTCCAGTTCCTGCGCCAGTTCCTGCGCCGTCATCCGGCCGCGCACTTGCAGCAGCATGAGTAAAGAGAGTAAACGGTCAGCACGCATGAGCTTGTCCGAATGTGGAATATGGAATTCGGAATTCCGAATTTGCCATTCCGAATTTCTTCGCATCTTATCACAAATCCCTGACAGCAGATGTCAGTGATAGTGAGGTAAGATGATGCTGCTGAAAAACACAAGGAGCAACCCCATGAATGATTTGCAGGTTCGCATCGTCGATCTCGAGCCCATGCGCTGCGCGGGCGCGTCAGGCTTCGGCCCGGAGCCGGAAGGGCTGGCGTGGGAGGCGCTGTTGAAGTGGGCGGAGCCGATCGGGTTGTTGAGCCGGCCGCATCGCTTCTTCGGCTACAACCATCCCGATCCGTCGCCGGGCAGCCCGAACTATGGCTACGATCAGTGGATCACGCTCGAGGCTTCCATGCCGGTTGAAGAACCGATCAAGATCAAGGAATTCCCCGGCGGACGTTACGCCGTGACGCGCTGCGAGGGCGTGCAGAACATCCACGCCGCGTGGCAGCAGCTGGTCGTGTGGCGCGAAGCGAGCCGCTACCGCATGGGCCGGCATCAATGGCTGGAGGAGTTGATCACGCCGCCGGACGGGCCGTGGGACAAGGCGCAGTTCGATCTCTACCTGCCGATTGCGGAGTGAGCCAGGAGACCCTTCGGGTTTCGCGAAGCGCCCGAAGGGTCTTCAACGTGGAATGGTCTACTTGACCCTGGTCGTGGTCGTCTGATATCCGCCGCCAGGCCACACCCATCCGCCAGTCAGGACGGTGTTATCGGCGCTGAACTTGCCCCGATAATAGGCCGGCGACCCTTTCTCTCCGCCCCAAATCGTGAGCATGTCGCCTTCGAGTTCATACACATAGTCGAGCGTCAGACCGTCGAGAAAACTGTAAACGCGCGTGCGGATGTCGGCGCCCGGATCTTCACCCAGTCCCTGTAGATGTCCAATCATTTCGATGCCCTTGATCATATGCCCGTCGTGATCAAGATCGAAGTGCTGCATCAGGAAGAAACCGCCTTCCTCCCACTCGTACCGAATCTCTCCTCGCGCCTCACCGGATACCTGCCACGTGCCGACCAATCGATCCAGACCCTTCAGGTCGGGATTAGGCCGGGGCGCTGGCTCAGGAGTGTTGTTCGATGCTTCGCCGCTATTCGCAGACATGATGGTCCTCCCTTGGAAGTGATTGGCATGGATTGTCGTTCAACCAATTGAAATGGTGATCCCCGCATAACCCCCGCCCGCTCGGCTTACGCTTACACCAGCGTTTCGAGCAATTCGGCGAGCCGATCCTGCGATTCATTGGCCCCTTGCTCCATGCCCGACTGGAGCATCCCGTCGCGATCCTCGACCGACGCAAAGAGTGAAGTGACTGTGACTTTCGTCTGGCCGCCCTGCTCTTCGAACGTCACCGTTTCCAGCAGCACATGGCCCGGCATGCCTTCAAACTCGAAGGTGTAGGACAGCCGCCCGGGCGGCGCAATCTCGCGATATTCGCCGTTGAACGCGTACTCATGCCCACCGGCGTCACGCTGGACGAAACGCCACGCGCCCCCCACCCTCACGTCCATCTTGTCGACGGTAGTCGTATACTTTCTTGGCCCCCACCATTTGGGTATCAGATCCGGATCGGTGTACGCCTTGAACACGAGCTCGCGCGGAGCATCGAAGACCCGCTCCATGACGATCTCTCGATCCGACGGCAACGTTAACGTTGAGGCACTGCTACTTTTTTGACTCATGGCTATTCTCCCTTTTTTGTAATTCGTGTAGAGTTTCGTCCAAACGATCGAAGCGCTGCTCCCACGCGGCGCGGTACTCCTCCACCCAATTCGAGACGGCATCCAGTTTGTCCATCTGAACTTCGCAATAGCGTTCGCGTCCCCGCCGGCGAACGACGACTACTCCGCACTCGACCAGGATCTTGACGTGCCTGGAGATGGCCGGCCGGCTGATGTCGAAGTGCTCCGCGATGCCGTTGAGCGTAAGCGGCTGCTCGGCTAGCAGGTCCAGGATGGCTCTACGGGTAGGGTCGGCAATTGCCTGAAAAACGTCTCTGCGCATAATATGTAACCGTTCGGTTACATATATTTTAACATGGAAGTTGCGGAAAAGTCAAGGGGTTTCTGAAAATTGCGGCCATTCTCATTCCGAGAATTCATGATCGGTGCGGTCATCCGACCCGCAATGACCGGTATGCCTCAATCCGCCGTCCTGTGTGACGGGAACACGGCGGCATGCCAAATCTTGTGTAAATTCGTTCGCCCGCAGTTAAACTGCGGGGAAACTACACAATCTTCGGCACACTGCCGGAACACTCCCCCAGAAGATGGGGACTTCGTGCACCCGCCGCATTGACTATTCTGTGCGATAATGTATAATGTAGTCACATTACAGACTACATAGGGAGGAGAGGCAATGCGCGAAATCGGCGTGCGGGAGTTAAAGGTCAATGCTTCAGAGATCGTGCGCAACGTCCGCAAGCGGCGGACGCGCTATCTCATCACGTATCGTGGACGACCGGTCGGCATCCTGGCTCCACTGGGAAGCGCCGAGCCGGTCACGCCGGAGTCCGCTGAAGATGTAACGGCTGCGTGGGATGAATTGACCCGCCTCGGGCAAGAAATTGCGCGCGGCTGGCCGAGCGGCAAGACCAGCGCGGATTATCTGACGGAGATGCGGCGCTGATGGCACGCCCGTGCACCCTCGACGCCAGCGTATTCCTCAATGCGTTTAATTCGGCCGAAGCAGGTCACGCCGACAGCCGCCGGCTGTTGAATCTGCTGCAGAGCCAGGCCATCCCGTTGATTGTCCCCACCCTGGTGCTGCCCGAAGTAGCGGCCACGATCAGCCGCGTGCGCGGCGATGCCAGCCTGGCGCGCACCTTCGCCTATCAACTGAGCCGGTTGCCCAACCTGCTGCTCATCACGCTCGATCCGGCTCAAGCCCAGCAAGCCGCCGAGACGGCTGCTCAACATCGCCTGCGCGGCAGCGATGCAGTCTATGCGGCAGCAGCGCTGCGCTTTGGCACGGCGCTGGTGACGCTGGATCGCGAACAGCATGATCGATTAACCGGCGTGCTAACGACTTATTACCCCCAGGAAGCCCTAACTGTTTATTCGCCGTCTTGATTTCTTGGTAACACATCTGCTTTGCTTACAGTTGCGCTTCTTCGCCGAAAGATCAAGCCCTGCCAGTTGCTGAGAGGCGGCCCACCGTCCCAAGCTGCCGGACACAGCGCGGGGCGGATTCATTCTCCAGCAGCAGTGTCAGCGATTGCCTCCGCTATGATTCGCCTGCTGCCGCGCCTGTTTATCGATCTCGCGCCGCAGCGCGAACGGCAGGGCTTTCCACTCGTCCAGTGTGAGGACGTGCCCGAATTGTGCCTGGCAAATTTTCTCGAGGATTTGATCGATCCGGCGTGCCAGGTCCGTTGCTGCGCGCGTGTCTTGCGGTGCCATGATTTTTCCTTTACGACTATCTGCTCGACGTGTCGCTCTTGTATGCGACTGTAGTCCAGTATACACCCGATTCACATCGCAAAAACGCCCGGCTCCATTCAAGGGCCGGGCAGATCTCATTTCCAAATGCTCTCATAGTTGCCTTTAATCGGCCTTCCTTCGGCAAAACGAGAGGGCGTCAGCGAAGAAATATCGACCGTCCTGGCCGCGCCATCCAGGATCAGCTCCGCCAGGCACAGGCCGGTGGCCGGCGCAGTCTTGAATCCGGTGCCGCTGTAGCCGCAATCCAGATAAAACCCATCCGGCCCCGCCGCGCCGAGCAGGGGATGCTGGTCGGGCGTGATGCCATCGTAGCCGCCGTGCGCGCTGTGCAGGCGGCCGTGCTCCATGGCCGGTATGCGTAAACAGACGCGGTCGATCGCTCGCTCGACAAATCCCGGTTTTGCGTGATCGGCGTCGCCGTCGGGCGATTCGCCGAGCGGATTGCCATCTTCCAGCCCCACCAGCGTCAGCCCGCCCTCGGGGCGAAAATACATCTCTTGCGGAAAATCAATCACGGTGGGGTGCGACGGGCCCAGTTCGGCGGGACGCGCGACGAACAGCGTATCGTGCCGCCAGGTGTCATAGGGAACGTCCAGCCCGACCATTTTGTTGATTTGACCGGCCCACGCGCCCGCCGCGTTGACCACGACGGGTGCGGCGTACACGCCAGCCGTAGTCTCCACGCCCGCCACCTTTCCACCCTCGATCTTGACTCCCGTCACGGCCTCGCCCTGTACCAGCCGGGCGCCCCGCTGGCGCGCCGCCGTCATCAGCGCATTGGCGGTATCGCTCGGCATGGCGTAGCCGGATTCCGGCTCATAGGCCGCGAACTCGAAATCATCCGTGGCAAAAGCAGGCGCGAGCCGCCGCACATCGTCCGCCGTAATGATCACGACGGGAATCCCAATGCGCTGGTGCATGGCGACGTTAGCCTTGAGCTGATCCGCCTGCGCAGCGCTGACGATTTGAATAAAGCCGGTGCGGGTGAAACCGCACTCGCCGCCGACGAGCTCCTTCCAGTTGCGGAAGTATTGGAAGGACTCCCACGCGAGGCGCGCTTCCACCTCGGTGTCGTAGTGCATGCGGACCAGCCCGCTCGAGCGGCCGGTGGCGCCCGCGCCGACGAATTGTTTTTCGAGCACCGTCGCTTTCACGCCGCGCACGGAAAGGTGAAACGCCAGGCTCGCGCCCTGGACTCCGCCGCCAATGATGATGACGTCGGCTGTGTTGGACATGGATCACTTCTCCTGGATCGGTTTCGTCTGGGCGATGCTGCCGCCCATGATGCCGGACCCGGGCGCCGCGACGTCGGTCAGTGAGGTTACTTCTTCGCAGGGTCGGGAATCAGTGCTGCCGGTGCATTCTATGATCAAATAGAGTGCCGGTCAAACACGTACGCCTGCTTGAAGAGCGCGGCAACGTGGTGGAAGCAGGCTGACTGCCCCTCACCTGATGCACTCAAGCCTGAAAATCACCGACAGCATCTGTTGGATCCTGACGGGCGGCGATGTGGCTGAACGCATCGCCAGCTTGAACCGCTGGCGACCCAACGTTCGCGCTCAGCCGCACGGCGCGACAGTCCAGAAAAGACTCGTTGGTGACGCCACGAAACTTGGTTTTGGGCCCCCGTTGGATAGGCGCGAAGCGCCGTGTCGGCTGCAGCGTGTTGTTATGCGGCTACGGCGGTTATAAAGCGCTGGGCGGCGGCTTGTGCGCCATCGCGGCGTATTGCGGTGGCGATGGATTGGGCACGGACAGTCACGTCGGGCTGGAGGATGTGCTGGAGAGCGCTCGTCAGCGAATCGGCGGTCGGTGTGCCGGGTGCGTGCGCAGTTCCGATGCCGAGGTGGTGAACACGTTGGGCCCAGTAGTGCTGGTCGTAGTGCTGGGGAATGACGACTTGGGGTGCACCACCCAGCGTGGCTAAGGTTGTGGTGCCCGCGCCGCCGTGGTGGACGACGGCAGCAACCCGTTTGAACAGCACCCGCGGGACACGATCACGCGGCGCCCGAGTGCCCGGGCGGATTTGATCATCACCTGGCTGAGATCTTGCGGCGCACGCGTGCTGCCGAAGCCGAAGTAGATAGGTGGTTCGCCGGTCTCAAGGAACGTCTCCAACTCGGGGGACAATGGACGTTCATCAGGCAGGATCCAGGCACCGGTCTGAAACACGGCCTGGTCAGCGGGATCGGGCCAGGGCGCTAAGATCGGATCGGCGGCCAGCCAGGGCTGATCGGTCAAGAAATGGCTGCGCACGTCGCTGACCGGTGCCAGGCCGAGTGAAGCCCGATACGAATTGAGCAGAGAGGCCCACATATCGTTCCAGCGTCGTGCCTCCTGCGCCCACAGCTCGCGGTAATCGGCTCATCCCTTGCTTCACGCGTCGAAGTTCGGCGAAGAGGGGTTGACTCTACCGCCAGCGGGAAATACGCGCCGGGATGCGCTCATCGCCCAATTCGTGGCAGATCATTTTCAGCCGCTCGGACGCGCCTTGCCATTTCAGGTCGCTGAGCTTCTCCTGCAGCGGAACGTCGGTGCGCAGGGTGGCCAACTTCCGGTAAAGCATAGCCTCTTCACGCCGGTGCGCTAAACTTTCCGCCAGGCTTGCGGCGCGGCCGGGGGGGATCGTTTTCAATCGCCACTGGCCTGCATCGTTTGAGATCGACTCCAAATGCTCGAAGCGCGAGAGCACTGCAGCAGTTGACTTGGCTCCCCAGCCGGGGATGCCGGGATAGCCATCCGCCGAATCCCCCACCAACGCGAGCCAATCCGGAATGGATTGTGGCTTTACGCCGAACTTCTCCCGGACGCCGGCTTCGTCAAGGACAATTTCGCGCCGACGATCCCAACAAACGATCCGTTTGCCTGCGACCAACTGCGCCAAATCTTTGTCTGGCGAGCAAATGACGATTTGTTCAACGACTTTGTAGTTTTTGAAACGTTTGACAGCGGTGGCCAACGCATCGTCGGCTTCAAATTCGACCATCGGCCAGACGACTACCCCCAGAGCAGAAACGGCTTCCTCGGCTAGCGGGAACTGGGCCACAAGGTCCGGGTCGACGCCTGCGCCTGTTTTGTAGCCGGCAAACAGATCGTTGCGGAACGACTCGATGACATGGTCGAAGGCGCACGCGACGTGCGTGACTCCCGGAGTGGTTAACAGCATCAGCAGACTTCGTACCAAACCAAGAGTCGCACCGACCTGACGACCATCGGGAGCCTTTTTCGGAGGGGCGCCGAAGTGATTTCGAAACAATTCGTAAGTGCCATCCACGAGATGAATCTTCATTTGTGGTGAATGCCTTTTATTTTGTCATGCTATAGTGGTTTCCGTTTTGATTTACGCCACTGAGCCGCATCCTTCGACAACGCGGCGGACGCATTCTGAGCGGAACGTAGTGGAGTCGAAGAACGCCCGCCGCTCCGCTCAGGATGCTTGGCGTAAACCATTTAGGAAACCGATCTAGTGTTATCCAGTGATAAAACTGGCCAGCAATCTGGACACAGTGCAGCCGGCGGCCGAAGCGCCCCGGCATCCCCCAAACGACGGGGATTTCAGCCGCCGCCGGTCGCCCACGTGCCGCTGGTCACTCAAGTATTTTCCAGAAAGAATCCTTGCGGATGACCTTCCCCTGAGCGAACTCAAGCAGGTCAACTCCCCGCACTTCGATGTGTTGCCCTGACGTGGATGTGCCTGTAAGTGTCCATTCAGAGACACCAAAATCACCACAAATCCAGTGCTGATCGTCCCCATAATGCACATCCGGAATCCCTTCAAATCGTTTTGCCAGGCCTGCCCGCACCTCCTTCTTCCCGACATATCGATCGCCGCGAGGCTTGGCGCCTCTTGGCATGTAGAAGACGCACTCATCTGCGAAATAGCCCATGATGGAATCCAGATCGTGGAGATTGAATGCTTCCAGGAATCCCTTCAACAACTCAATGGTCACATGCTCGGACATTGGGACCTCTTTCGTTTCTTCACTCAGCTCACCGCTTTCTTCACGAGCGCGCCGATCTTTGCCCCTTCGGCGGCGGTCAACTCCTTCAGCGCGAAGGCGACCGGCCACCGGTCGCCTTCGTCGAGGTTCGCCGCGTCGCTGAAGCCTAACGTCGCGTACCGCGTGTTGAACTTCTGCGCGCTTTGGAAAAAGCAGACGACCTTCCCGTCCCTGGCATACGCGGGCATCCCATACCAGGTTTTCGGCGAGAGAGCTGGCGCGCTGGCTTTGATGATCGCATGGAGCCGCTTGGCCATGGCGCGATCCGGTTCCGGCATCGCGGCGATCGCCGCAAGCACGGCGCTTTCCCCATCCGCCTTCTCCTTGTCCGCGCGCGCTTCCGCCTTCAGCTCTGGGCGCGCTCCTTCATTGCGGCTCGTTCCTCGTCCGTGAATCCCTGGGATGTCTTGCCGGTCGCGGTGGTGCTCTCCCTGGCACCGCCCGCCAGGGCAGGTGTGGCGGACTTCTGCGTGGCCTTCTTGGGGCTCATAGAAACCTCCTCTATACTGACTTGGGTTGGAAACCCCGCCACAGTTCGAATGCGGACCCGCGCTATTCTAACCTGCGCCGCCTAACGATTGACTAGACGGAAACATTTCCGTCTCTTACGCAAATGCCTCACATCTTGCGCTTATTCTAGTTTCTGTCCGAAAAGTAGCGGGCCAGGCTCCCATGCCCGGCACATTCGCGGCGTGGGAGCCGCTCCTGCTGGGTTTTCGGACAAGAACTATTCTACAGGTTCTGCCAGGAAGATGGGGATGAGGCGCTTGGTTTTAGCCTGGTACTCTTGATAAGGTGGAAATGCTTTCACCGCGATGCTCCAGAGTCGTTCTCTCTCGACGGCATCTACCACCTCTCGAACTCGTCTCATAGAGACTTCCGTCTTGTCGCGAATTTCAACATTGGGATCTGCCTTCAAATTATGATACCACTGCGGATGCTGTGGCGCGCCACCCTGCGAGGCCACGAGGATATAGTTGTTTCCGTCCACGACTCTCATCAGTGGAGTCTTACGGGTAGCCCCTGTCTTCCGCCCGCGGTTTATCACAATGATGACGGGCAGACCTGTATCCCGTAAAGTCAAGCCCGCGGTACCTCCGCTTCCTTCATAGAGTTCAACTTGCTCTGCCACCCATTGTCGTGGACTCGGTATATATTCGCCCATAAATACCCCCTTGCTTTTCTTAAAGTATATCAGCTCAGTGTCCATGACAGCCTAAACGCAAAAGGGAGCACTAATGATCCCTTTGGCGTTGCAGTGAAGGAATTTTGCCCTGTGGGATTTGAACCTTCGACTCTTTGCAACAAAACCGCTCACAAAACTTGTTTGTAAGCGGTTTCTGTCGGGGCGGTGAGACCACGGCTCACGACCCCCTATTGAAGACCCCCTGTCGGGGCGGTAAGATTACAAAAAAGACCCTTCGAGTTTCGCGAAGCGCCCGAAGGATCTATCTGTCGGGGCGGTGAGACCACGGCTCACGACCCCCTATTGAAGAACCCCTGCCAAGGCAGTGGGATTACAAAAAAGACCCTTCGGGTATTTGGAAACCCGAAGGGTCCAGTCACAATCTGTCGGGGCGGTGAGATTTGAACTCACGACCCCTACAACCCCATTGTAGTGCGCTAGCCGGACTGCGCTACGCCCCGAACAGCGCCGTGATTATAACAGAGCGTGGGAGGTTTGACAAGCATTTCACCTCTCCCCAAATCGTCCTTCGACTCCGCGCTGCTCCGCTCACGCCGTGTCCGCGAAGCGGCGGCGCGCCAGGCGGGACGCGATTTGGGGAGAGGGGTCGGGGGTGAGGGCACTGGTATAATCACGCCATGTCCGACGAGCCGTCTCCTGCATCTTATGCGCCCTTCATCGCGCTGGCGATCGTGCTGGTCTTGTTCGTGCTGGCGCTGGTCGGCGTGCTGGTCACGGCGCTGATCGTTTTTGTGTTCGCGCAGGCCGCGCCCGCGCCAGCGTGATGCGCCGCGTGCCGCGCCGCTCAACCGCCTGGCCGTCATCGCGGACGAGCGCCTCTACACGATCGCGCCCGATGGTTCCGATCGCATCGATCTGGCGCACAACGGGCGCGTGCCCACCGCCGCCGTGATCTGGTCGCATGACGGGCAGCGCTTGATCTTTGTCGAGTCCGAACGCGATCAGTCGCGCGTAAGCAGCGCCCGCCCCGACGGGCAGGACACCCGCGTGCTCTATGAAGGCGAGCAGGACGAGCGAGCCATTCTATTTATCCGGATCGCCGGACGATCGGCACGTGGCTTTTTTATTACCCGACTCTGCGGAGGGCATGCAGTCTGCACATCGCCGAGACTGATCGGCCCAACTCCGCGCAGGCGGCCGTGCCCGGCCAACCCAACTATTCCTCGTGGTCGCCCGACAGCCGGGCGCTGCTCGTGCACATCGGCGGCGCGCGCGCGGAAGCCTTTGTCGGAACGTATGATCTGAGCGCCGCCGCGACGCAGAAGATCGAAACGCGGCCCGCGGCTTTTCAAGCGCCGTTCTGGTCGCCCACCGGCGAGGCCCGCTGGCTGTACGCGCGCCGGTCCGGTTCCGGCGGCGAGCTGGTAATCGGCGCTGAGAAAGATAGCCGCACGCTGGCCGAGTTCGACGACGGCATCACGTTCGGCTGGTCGCCCGACGGCCAACGCGTGGCTTACGCCCTCAACACGCGGGACAGTTTTCTCTATGAGAGCCTGACCGTGATCGATCTGGCGGCTTCGTCGTCGCAGGTGGTCTTCAAAGGAAACGTGCTGGCTTTCTTCTGGTCGCCCGATGGTCAGAAACTGGCCTATCTCACCGGCGCGCTCGTCGAGCCGTCGCCGATAGGGCGAGCGGGCGGATTGGCCGCGCCGGCGCTTCCGTCGTTGCGAGCGCAGTCTGCGAAGCAATCTCACATCCTGCCGCCAGAGATTGCCACGTCGCATACGGCGCTCCTCGCAATGACGCAGCAAAGGACACTACAAGTCACCTGGCACGTGATCGATCTGATCAGCGGCCGCGCGATCGATCTCAACACCTTTCAACCAACCGAATCGTTCATCTACCTGATTCAATACTTCGATCAGTTCGCGCAGTCGGCAGCCGTGTGGTCGCCCGACAGCCGGTCGCTGGTCTACACCGGCCAGCCGTTGATCGGCAAGCGCGGCGTGTACGTGATCGACGCGCAGGACGCCGCCAGGCCGCGCTTCGTGGGCCCCGGCGACTACGCCATCTGGTCGTGGCGCTAACTCATGTCGAATCGATCTCGCCACAAACGTCGGGGAACGCGCGGCTGGCAGGCGTTGGGGATTCTCCTCGTCATCGGCTACGTTCTCGTGCAGTTCGTGATCTTTCAGATCTCGCTGTCGCGGCTGCCGGCCAGCTGGACGATCGCCGGGCAGGCCTTCCCCAATCAAACCATCGACGAAGCCGTGACGCAGCTGGAAATCGATCTCCAGCAGCCGGTCGCGCTGCGCTATCTCACCTCGACGGTCACGCTGGAGCCCTCCGCGGTCGATTTCACCCTCGACATCACGGAAACTAAACGGCTGGCGCAGGACGCGCGCACGCGCAGCTCGTCGCTGTCCGACTTCCTGCGGCACTTGATCTTGCAGCCGCCCGCGACGCGTGACATTCCTGTGGTGGCCAGCTACTCCGACGAGAAAGCGCGCGCCTTCCTCGCCGAGGTCGCCACGCAGCTCGACGCGCCGCCGCGCCCGCCCGCGCCGCAGATCGAGCAACTCACGCTGGCGCCCGGCCAGCCCGGCCGCCTGCTCAACATCGTCGATTCGATGCCGCCGTTGGAAGACGCCTTGAAATCGGCGCAGAAGCGCGCCGCCGAGCTGGTGGTGGAAGACCAGGCTGCGCCGCCGCCCACGCTCGAGCAGCTCAAGCAGTTATTGCAGGCGCGCCTCGCCGCGTTTCAGGGCACGGCCAGCGTCTTTGCGAAGGACCTGCAGACCGGCGAGGAAGTGCACCTCAATCCTGACGTGCCCTTCTCCGGCGGCGGTGTGATGAAGCTGCCCATCGTCGCCGAGATCTACCGGAAGTACGATCTGCCGCTGGACATCACCACCACGCAGCGCCTGACGGCGGCGCTCACGACCGAGTTGAGCAATCTGCCCGCCAATCAACTGCTCAATCAAATCGGCGAAGGCAACACCTTCGCCGGCGCGAACACGACCACCGCCTCGCTCGCCAATCTCGGCTTGCGCAATTCCTACCTGGCGCAGCCGTTCGATCAACCGATCACCGCGACGGCGGGCATCAGCACGCCGGCCAACACCACGGCGGCGATCAACACCAATGCCAGCCCCGCCATGCAGACGACCGCCGACGACATGGGCCTGTTGTGGGAGATGATCGACCAGTGCAGCCACGGCGGCGGGGCGCTGCTGGTGGTCTATCCCAATCAATACAGCCCGATCGAATGCCGCCAGCTGATCGAACTGCTGCAGGCCAACACGCCGGCCGACGTGCCCGCGCTGCTGAGCAGCGGGCTGCCCGCGCAGGCGCAGATGGCGCACCGGCCCGGCGGCACCTTCGACACGCGCGGCGATGCGGCGCTGGTGCACAGCCCCGGCGGCGATTACATCCTCGTCGTCTTCCTCAACACCGCCGCGCAGAACTTCGACTCGGCGGCGGCGAACGCGATCATGGCCGATCTGTCGAAGGCCACGTATAACTACTTCAATATCGGCCGCTAAGCGATTGCAAGAAGTATCCTGGTCAATTCGCACGTCATGCCCGAATGCTTTAGTCAGGCATCCAGGTGGACGATTAGCGTATCATGCCGATAGGCGACTGGATTCCCGCTAAAAACTTGCGGGAATGACGCCGCATGGTGCATTGCGCTTCGGGGACTTCGTGCGTGCCCATAGGCCCCTGTGGGGCAGTGCGGTGTGACGGTGAGCAGTATTGATTCCGCCGGACTTCCTAGACGGCACTTAGCCGCCGTCCGCGGCGGCGATGAGCGCGGGGGACTCAAGCAGGAGCATTTTCTGCAAAGAGGCAATCTGGTTTCAACCGGGCCCAAGATTACTTCGCAAACAGCGTCGCATCACTTGCACCCACTAGGTGGGCGCAGTCCGGCGTGACGATGGCCAAATGACCGTCAGGGAGCAAAACAAAACCGATCGGATGCGCACCACCCGATCGGTCTTTCATTCTTCATCCCTCATCCTTCCACCTTCATCCTTTTCATCACCACCAGCGTGAAATCGTCAAACGGCGGCTCGCTGCCGACGAACTCGTCGACGGCCGCTTCAATCGCCGCGACGATCTCTTCCGCGCTGCGTTCGGCCGTGGCCCGCATGACCTGCTCCAGCCGTTCGACGCCGAACTCTTCGCCGCCGACGTTGAAGGCTTCGGTGACGCCGTCGGTGTACAACGCCAGCACATCGCCGGGTTCGATCTGGATCACGTGCTCGCTCAGCGGCACATCCGGGATCACGCCCATCGCCATGCCGTGCTGATGCAGCCGCTGCAGCGTGCCCGATCGAACATTCAGCCACAGCGGCGGATTGTGTCCCGCGTTGGCGTAAGTGAAGCTGCCGCTGCGCGGATGCAGCAAGCCGTAGAACACCGTCACAAACAGATCCGATCGCGCGTCGGACATGATCAAGGCGTTGGTGCGGTGCAGCGCGTCGGAGGGCGTGCGGCCGCTCATCGACGTGGCGCGCAGCAACGTGCGGCTCAACGCCATGAACAGCGCGGCCGGCACCCCCTTGTCGGCCACATCCGCGATGGCGATGCCCACGTTGCCATTGGACAACAACATGAAGTCGTAAAAGTCGCCGCCCACGCGCCGCGCCGATCGCCACGCTGCCGCCAGCTCATAGCCCGGCACGGCCGGGCATCTGGCCGGCAGGAAACTCTTCTGAATCTCGCGCGCCAGATCGAGTTCGTGCTCCAGCACCTGCCGCGCTGCCAGACCGGCCAGCAGCTGCACGCTCTCGATCGAGGTCGCCGCCTGCGAGGCGATGCCGTTCAGGATGTTGAGGCGGCGCTGGCTGAGCAGCAGATCCTCGGTGCGCTTATCGACCAGCAGCGCGCCCACCAATTCCGTGCGGCCGCGCAGCGGCACCACGATGGGCGTCTGCAGCTGGAGAGCCTGCACCAACCGGTCGGGCACGGCGAGCAGCGCCGGACCTTGATCGTCGTTCACCACTTCCCAGTCCTGCTGAGCGCAGCGCAGTGTCATGAAGTCGTTCAGGTGATCGGGAGACAGGCCGTACGCCTGATGCCCCGCCAGCAGGCCGCGTTCCTTGTCCGCCAGGAATATCGCGCAAAGATCGACGCCGACGAAGAGGGCCGCGAGGCGCGCGACCACGCTGCCGATCTCGTCGAGATCGGTCAACGGGCCGATCGCTTCGGCCACTTGCAGCAGGGCCAGGTTCACCCACGCTTCTTCCCGCTGAGCGATCGCCAGCTGCGCGCTCTCGATGGCCATGGCCGCTTGATTGGCGATGCCGCCCAACAGCCCCGCTTTGCGCTGGCCGAGCAGCTGATCGGGCGTGGCGCCGATCCACATCACGCCGTTGAGCCTCGCCATGCGCCAGCAGCGGCAGGCCCAGCACATCGCCCGGCCCCAGGTACTTCGACAGCGGATCGCGCGCGCCATCGCCAGGGCGCATCGTCGGCTTGTACGTTTGACAAATCTGATCCAGCAGCAGGCTGTCGCCGGGCTTCAAGCGCAGCGCATAAAACTCGTCCAGCGCTTCCACGCCAAAGGCAGCCTGCGTGCGGAAACTGCCCGGCTCGCCGTCGGCCAGCATCACGCCGCAGCGCTCAACGCCGGACAACAGCGGCGTAATGCGCACCACCGTGTCCAGCACTTCTTCCAGGCTCGTCGCGTGCCCGGTCGCGTCGGCCACTTGCAGCAGCGCCGTGGCGATCCACGCCTGTTCACGCTCGGCGGCGTACAGGCGCGCTTCGTGAATGGCCACCGCAATCTGATCGGCCAGCGTGCGCAGCGTGTAGATGTCCTCGTCGTTGAAGGCCGCGACCTGATCGCTCTCCACGTTGATTGCGCCGATCACTTCCTCGCCAAAGATCAGCGGCACCGCCAGTTCCGATTGAGTCTGCGGCAGCGAAGCCATGGGCCAGTAGCGCTCGTCGCGCGTCACGTCGGGCACGTTGAGCAGCTCGCCATTCTCCACCACCCAGCCGATGATGCCCTGCCCCACGTGCACGTGCCGGTTGTGCAGCGCCGCGTGGGTGGCCCCTTCGAAGATGATGCGGTTGGAATTTTCTTCGCGCACGCAGATGGCGACGAACATGTAGCCGAACGTCGTGCGCACCAGTTCCACGGCCTGGTGGAACAGCGTCTCGAGATCGAGAATCGCCGCGATCTGCTGGCCGATTTCGCCGATGAGCTGCAGGTGTGCCGCGCGCCGCCGCTCCTGCTCCAGCAGGCGCGCGTTGGCAATCGCGGCCGCGGCCTGATTGCCGATGATGGACAGCAGGCGCATATGATTATCGGTGAAAGCCCCGGGCCGAAAGCTTTGAACCACCAGCGCCCCGATCGCTTGATCGCGCGCGACGAGCGGGACGAACACGGCGGATCGCGGCGCGTCTTCGTTGAAATAGCGCGGCTGCGCCGGCAGCCGCTCGTGCTCCTCCGCGAAGTCGCGCACCAGCAGCGGCTGGCGTGATTCGCGCACCCAGCCGATCAAGCCGGGAGTGTCGCTGAGGTCGAAACTTTGCGGTGGCACACGCTGCCTGTCGCGCGCCCACAGCCGGATGTTGTAGCGCGAGCCGTCGAACAGGCCGAGTTGAAACGTGGAGGTATCCATCATCTCCGAGGCGCGCTGATAGATCAGATCGCACAGCTCGTCGGCATCCAGGCGCGCTTCGGCTATGGCGCGGCCGGCCTCTGCCAGAGCTTGCAGTTCGCGCACCTGCCGCACCAGGGCGCGCCGCGAGCGCTGGCGCCGCCAGAAGACAATGGCCGTGACGATCAACAAAGCACTGGCCAGCAGCACGAGGAAGAGCGTAGTATCCATGGCAGAACAAAACGGGTAACGTCACGCGGGCGGCGCTGCATCCGCGCCGATATTTGCGCACTGTGCATTATACCCTCAATCCAGGCGCGGCGGTTGCCATGGACTTTCATTTGTGCTAGAGTTACTTTATTCACATGGAAGGCGGCGCCAGGGCGGGCACACGCATGGACGAATTGATGCAGCACGCAGCCCAGTTGCTGGCTCAGGCACACCAGGCCGTGGCGCTGACTGGAGCCGGGCTCAGCACTCCTTCGGGCATTCCCGATTTTCGCAGCCCGGACACGGGCTTGTGGGAAAATTATGATCCGCTGGAGATTGCCTCCCTTCAGGCCTTTCGCCGCCGTCCAGCCGATTTTTTCAACTGGATTCGTCCGCTGGCCCGGCAGATGTTTGCAGCGCAGCCTAACCTGGCGCATTATGCGCTGGCCCAGCTGCAGCAGGCCGGCCGGGTGCAGCACATCATCACCCAGAATATCGACGGCCTGCAGGAGCGCGCGGGAACACAGCACGTCATCGAACTGCACGGCAACATCTTCAGCGGAACCTGCGTGAGTTGCTATGCGATTTACCGCAGCCTGGAATTCAAGGAGCAGTTCATCGACGCAGGCTGCATTCCCACCTGTCCGCGCTGCCAGGGCATCATCAAGCCCAACGCGATCTTGTTTGGCGAAGCGCTGCCCGTGCGCGCGTTGATGGCCGCCAAGCGCGCCGTCGCCAAGTGTGACGTGCTGCTGATTGCCGGATCATCGTTGGAAGTGGCGCCCGCGGCCGATCTGCCGATGCTGGCCCGCGCGCGCCAGGCCCGCTTGATCATCGTCAATCAGGGCCCAACGTACATGGACGATTTTTGCGATGTCTTGATCCGCGACGACGTGGCGCTGGCTCTGCCCGCCATTGCCGCCCAGTGCTTGTCCGGCCGCGCGGCGGATCGATTCAGTTCAATCTAGGTTAACTATGTCCCTTCTCACTCCTGAAGAACGAATCGAATCCTACCAGCGCCTGCTGGCCATCAGCCAGGTGTTGACGTCCACGCTGGATCTGTTCACGCTGCTTGATCTGATCGTCAACGCCGCGCGCGATCTGACGCGCACCGAAGCCACCTCGATTCTGCTGCTGGATAACAAGACCGGCGATCTGTACTTTGAAGCGGTGACGGGCAGCAAGAGCGAGGAGATCAAGCGCATGGTGGTGCCGCCGGACAGCCTGGCCGGCTGGGTGGCGCGCGAAGGACGCGCCCAGATTGTCAACGATGTCTCGCGCGATCAACGGTTTTTTGCCAAGGTTGGCGAAACGACCGGGGTCCTGACCCGATCGCTGATTGCCGTTCCGCTGAAAGCCAAAGATAAAACCATCGGCGCGCTGGAGGCCATCAATCGAGTGGATGACTCGCCGTTTGTCGAAGAAGACGTCGAGCTCATGATGACCCTGGGCGCGCAGGCGGCCGTCGCCATTACCAACGCGCAGCTGTTCCAGCAGAGCGATCTCATCTCCGAGATGGTGCACGAACTGCGCACGCCGCTGACCAGCATCGTGGCCTACAGCGAACTGCTGCTGCGCCGCGAGATTCCGCCCGTCCAGGCGCGCGGCTTCGTCGAGACGATCTATCAGGAAGCGCTGAGCCTGTCCAACATGACCAACGGCTTTCTGGAACTCAGCCGCCTGCAGTCGGGCCGCATCCGCATGGACATGGTCAACTTCAATCTGACCGATCTGGTCCGTGAAGTGATGCAGCTGCTGCACCCGCAGACCGACGAGCGCGGCCTGACGCTGAGCGCCACCCTGCCCAACCAGGAGGTGTTCGTCACCGCCGATCGCGAACGCATCCGCCAAGTGCTGGTCAATCTCACCTCGAACGCGATCAAATACAATCGGGACGCCGGTGTGGTCAACGTTTTAGTTGAGCCGCTCGACGAGCAGCGCGTGTGCGTCAGCGTCAGCGATACCGGGCGCGGCATTCCCGAAAAGGATCAGACGCGCATCTTCGAGAAATTCTTCCGCGTGCCCGACAGCGAAGGCTACGCCACCGGCACCGGCCTGGGCCTGAGCATCGTCAAGCAGATCGTCGAAGCGCACGGCGGCACGATCGAAGTGCAGAGCCAGGTGGACGTCGGCACGACGTTCAGCTTCGTCCTCAAAGCTGCGCCGGCGGAATAACGAACTTACGCCGCTCGCTTGGTGTCATTCCCGCGCAGGTCATGACCCCGAAGCGCAGTGGCGTGGTGCGGGAATCCAGCGACCTATCGACATGACATGCCAGTCATCAAACTGGATACCGGTCATCTTGTCACGCGCAGCGTGTCACCTTGTCATCTTCCTCTCCGGCTGGTATAATCTCGCCGCAGCGCCACCCTCACTCAATGGCAGAGCAATCGCTTCGTAAGCGATAGGTTATCGGTTCAACTCCGATGGGTGGCTCAGATTGATTCACAACCCGTAGACGGGCATCCCAATGCCCGGCATTGGCCCCGCTCGCGGGGCTTTTTTGTGACACATGACGTCCTCTGCTCCCACCCTCATCCGCGATCCGTGGCGGCGTCTCTGGCACTTCTTCGCCGGCGACGGCTTCCTCGCGGCGGTGCTCGTGGTCTGCGCCGCGCTGCTGCTGGCGGCCGCCCTGCTCCCTCAAACACCGAGCGACGATCTCGTCGCCTACTCGCGCTGGCTGTCGGAAGCGCAAGCCCGCTTCGGCAGTCTGTTCGAGGCGATCAACGCGCTGAGCCTGTTTTCGATCACGAATTCGCTCGCTTTTCGCCTGGCGCTGGCCGTGCTGGGCTGGTGCGCCGCGCTGCGCTTGATCGAGCAGCTCGATCGGCTGCGCCACGCGCGTTCGGCGCGCGGCCCGGCGGAGCGAGCCGCGCGCCGAACGCACGCGGCGGCGATCATGGTTTACGCGGGCGCGCTCGTGACGCTGCTGGGTCTGGCGCTGGGCGCCTTCGTGGACTATCGCGTGGACAATATCGTGGTGCAGCCCGGCGTTGTGACCAACATCCCCGGCACGCCTTACGCCGTGCGGCTTGATGCCGTGGAAGATCAGCAAGCCAAAGTCGCGCTGCTGCGCCAGACGGAAACCGTCGCGCAGGGATCGATCCGCGAGAAGCAGCCGTTATATGACGGCGTGGCCGTCTATCTCGATCGGATTGGACCGGCGCTGCGGGTCGCGGCGGCACGCGGCACAACGCAGACTGTGAACCTGCAAAACACGGCCACCAGCCCGCTGCAACAACAGGTGCTGCTCCTCTTTACGCCCGATCAGAATGAAGGCTTCCTGGCCGCGCCCGAGGTGAACCTGGTGCTGCGCGTGCAGCCGATCGCCGCCGGGCGCTATTCGGCGCAGATCTATCAAAGCGCCACCGGCAAGGATTTTGGCAGCCAGTCCTTTCGTGCCGGGCGGCAGCGTCTCGATCGAAGGGATCACCTTCACGTTCGAGCCTGCCGCCTATGCGATCGTGTCGCTGGCGAACCAACCGGCGCACTGGATCATTGTCCCGGGACTGGCAATCACGGTGCTGGGATTGCTCGGTCTGTTGATCTGGCCCGGCACAATGGTGGCAACCCGGCTCGAGCGTGCCGCGTTATGGATCGAGCGCCTGAGCTGGCCGTTGATCACGCTGCTCTTCGCCGGCTTGTTGATCGGCGTCTATCCTCGCACCGCTTCGCTGGGCGCCGGCGGCCTGCTGGCTGCGCTGCAAGTCAGTCTCGCGGCGTGGCTGCTCGCCAGCGGCGGCGTGGTCGCACACACAGCAATCCGCCTGGCGCTGGTAGTATTGGCCATCGGCGGCGCGCTGTTGGCAGCGTGGCTATTGGTCGCCGCCAGTGGTTAAGATCGAGATTCCCCGCCGGCAGTGAGGTATAATCCCCGATTATGAGCACATCACCTATCACCATCGCCGTGGCAGGCGGCACCGGCTCCGGCAAGACCACCATTGCCAACGAGATCGTCAAGCGGGTCGGCGCCGATCGGATTGCCTACGTCCAGCACGACTCGTACTACTATAATTTGGGCCGCCTGCCGCTGGACTCGCGCAACCTGCCCAACTTCGATCACCCTGACGCGTTGGAAACCGATCTGTTGATCACGCACTTGAAAGCGTTGAAGGACGGCAGGGCGGTGGATGTTCCGGTCTACGATTTCACCACGCACGGCCGCCTGCCGTACACGCGCCGCGTCGAGCCGCATCCCGTCATCCTGGTGGAAGGGCTGCTGATCTTCGCCGAGGCCGGCCTGCGCGAATTGTTCGACGTCAAGATCTACGTCGATACGGACGGCGATCTTCGCTTCATCCGCCGCCTGCGCCGCGACATCGCCGAGCGCGCCCGCAGCATGGAAGCCGTGGTCGATCAGTATCTCAATACGGTGCGTCCCATGCACCTGGAATTTGTCGAGCCCAGCAAACGCTACGCGGACGTGATCATTCCCGAAGGCGGGTTCAACACCGTGGCGCTGGAGATGGTGGTGGCGCGGATTGAAGGGATGTTGAAGCGGTGACAAAGCCGCTCGATCAAGCGCGGGTCTTGGTCACGGGTGCCACCGGGTTCGTCGGCCAGCACCTGTGTCGCCAGCTGGTGGAGCTGGGGACGACTACCTACGGGTTGAGCCGCTCGGCTTCCGCGGCCACGTTGCCGCCGGGGGTGAGGCCGATCGCAGCAGATGTGACCCGGAAAGACGAAGTGATGGCGGCGCTCGCGCAGGCGCGGCCTTCACATGTGGTACACCTGGCAGCGGTGGGCGCAACCGAGCCGTTTTTGCCGATTGAGGAAGCCAAGCGTGTCAATCTCATGGGCACCATCCACGTCCTGGAAGCAAGCCAGGCCGTGGGCATCGAGCGTTTTCTGCACGTGGGCACCGCCTACGAGCATTCAGCCGCTTCATCGCAGCAGGCCCATAATCCGTACGTTGCCTCAAAAGTAGCCGCCTGGTCGTTCTGGCGAACCTTCATTGAAGAGCACCAACTCGACGCGGTGGCGGTGCGCCTGTACTACGTGTACGGGCCCCGGCAAATACGCGGCCTCGTGCCGGCCGCCATCCAGGCGGCGCAGAGCCACGAGCGTTTTGAAATGACGCCCGGTGAGCAGTGGCGCGATTTTGTGTATGTATCAGACGTGATTGATGCCCTGCAGGCAGCCTTGACAGCGCCCGGCGTCCGCGGACAGACTTACGATATCGGCACGGGCGTGGGCCTGCAGGTCAAGACCGCCGTGCGGCGCATCTTTGAATTCACGGGAAGCCGCGGCGAGTATGTACTGGGCGCGCTGGACTATCGGCCCAACGAAGAGATGGAATTGATCGCCGCGCCGGCGGCGGCGTTGCGTGATCTCAATTGGCAGGCGCGAGTGCCATTTGAAGAAGGCCTTGTCAGGACGATCGAAACTCATCGTCGGGAAACCGGGATCAGCCTGCGTCATCGCGAGCAGCCCCTGCGAGCTGCCATCCTCGAACAAGTGCGCCAGTTCTACGCCGCAGAACTCAGTGCGCACCCGTTTGTGCCGGGCGAGACGCCGGTGCAGGTGGCCGGGCGCGTCTTCGACGACGAAGACCTGGCCTATCTGGTCGATGCTGCGCTGGACTTTTGGCTGACGAGCGGGCGCTTTGCGCAGGAGTTCGAGGCTTCTCTGGCAAGAGTGGTCGGCGTGCGCCACGCCATGCTGGTCAATTCCGGATCGTCGGCCAATCTGCTGGCGCTTGCGGCCCTCACCTCGCCCACCCTGGGCGAGCGGCAGCTGCGGCCGGGCGATGAGATCATCACCACTGCGACGAGTTTTCCCACCACGATCAATCCGATCGTACAGCAGGGGCTGGTGCCGGTCTTTCTCGACGTGGAGCGGCTGGAAGACGGCACCTACAACATCGATACGCAGTTTCTGGAAGAAGCCTACTCGCCGCGGGTGCGCGGCGTGATGGTCGCCCACACGCTGGGCAACCCGTTTAATCTTGACGCCGTCACGGCCTTTGTCCAACAGCACAATCTCTATCTGATCGAAGACACCTGCGATGCGCTGGGCGCGCAATATCGCGGCCGCACCGTGGGGACCTTCGGGCAGCTGGCTACGGTCAGTTTCTACCCTGCTCATCACATCACCATGGGCGAAGGCGGCGCGGTGTTGACCAACACGCCGGCGCTCAAGAAGCTGGTCGAATCGTTTCGCGATTGGGGCCGTGACTGCTGGTGCCTGCCTGGCGAGGCGAACACGTGCGGCAAGCGCTTCGAATGGCAGTTGGGCGAGCTGCCTTATGGCTACGATCACAAGTACATCTATTCGCACGTCGGCTATAATCTCAAGGCGACGGACTTGCAGGCCGCGATTGGCGTGGCTCAGGCTCGAAGACTGCCCCGCTTCATCGAGGTGCGCCGCCGGAATTTTCAACTGCTGAGAGAAGGGCTGCGCCGCTGGGAGAAATTCCTGATCCTGCCGGAAGCCACGCCGCATTCCGATCCCAGCTGGTTTGGACTTCCTTTGACGATACGCGAAGAGGCCCCGTTCACTCGCCAGGCGCTGATCCAATATCTGGAAGAGCGCCAGATTCACACCCGGCTGCTCTTTGGCGGAAACATTTTGCGCCAGCCCGCGTATCGCGACATTCAGCGGCGCGTCGTCGGCGGCCTGACGCAAGCCGATCGGGTGATGGAGCGGACCTTCTGGATCGGAGTCTATCCGGGCATCACACCTGAAATGGTGCAGTACGTGATCGAGTCGTTTGACGCCTGGCTGGAGAAAGTCTGAACGATGGAAGCGCAACGCTCTATTCCGGTGGTCATTCTGTGCGGCGGTCTGGGCACGCGCCTGCGTGAAGAGACGGAGTACAAGCCCAAGCCCATGGTCGAGATCGGCGGGCGGCCGATGTTGTGGCACATCATGAAGATGTACGCGCACTACGGCTTCCGCCGCTTCATCCTGTGCCTGGGTTACAAGGGCAGCGTCATCCGCGATTACTTCATCAACTATGAAGCCATGAGCAATGACTTCACGATCCAGCTGGGACGCCAGAACCAGATGATTTATCAGAGCGATCACACGGAACAGGATTTCGAAGTGACGCTCGCGGATACCGGCCTCCGCACGATGACCGGCGGCCGCCTTAAACGCGTCGAGCGCTTCGTCGACACGGAAACCTTCATGGTCACGTACGGCGACGGTCTGGCCAATCTGAATATTGGCGATCTGGTCAACTATCACTTCCGCCACGGCAAGTTAGCGACCCTGACGGCGACGCGCCCCCCTTCGCGCTATGGTGTATTGGATCTCCAGCCCGACGGGCAGATTGGCCGCTTCCAGGAAAAAATGCAGACCGATTGGATCAACGGCGGCTTCTTCGTCTTCAATCGCCGCGTCTTCGAATATCTCGATCTGGAGTGTGTGCTGGAACAACAGCCGCTGGAGCGCCTGGCGGCCGACGGCCAGTTGATGGGCTTCCGGCACGAGGGCTTCTGGATCGGCATGGACACCTATCGCGAGCACGAGATGTTAAATCGACTGTGGGACGCGGGCGCATGCACCATGGAAGATCTGGCCGTAAAGTGATCGAGCAGCATGGAAGATAAGCCGCCCACCACTGAGCCGGAAGCAGACGGTGCACCAAAGCTGACCAGCACCCGCCGCCTGGCCCGCCAGGCGGTGCGCAGCACTATCTGGGTTACGCTCGGCACTTACCTGAACCAACTGATCGGGTTCGTGTCGGTTCTGATCATGACGCGGCTGCTGACCCCCGAGGTTTTTGGCTGGTATTCGCTGGCGACATTCTGGAGCATGCTCTTAAGTGTGCGCGCCAAATTAGGCCTGAACTATGCCGCCATCCGCCAGCCGACTACCGATGGCAAATTGCTTGGCACCTACACGGTGCTAGAAGTCATTGCGGCGGTTTCGTCGCTTGGGTTGAGCATATTGACCGGTCTGATTTTGCTGGCGCTGGGTACCGCTTCAGAAGTGGTGACGGCTTTGATCGTACTCGTCACGGTGGAATGCCTGGGGGTGCTGGCTTACCCGTTCAGCATGGCTCTGGAAAAAGAGCTGCAAGTTAGCCGCCTGACGCTGGTTGGGTTGATCGCCGCCACGGTGGCCTATGCCGTTGCGATCGGGCTGGCGTTGGCCGGAGTGGGATTATGGAGTTTGTTGGCCATCAATTGCATTACGAGTCTCATTTCCATTATCGGCATTTACCGGGTGTGCCGCCAGCGGCATCCGCAGGTATTTCAGTTCAAGTGGCGGTACGATCGAACGCTGGCTAAACGCCTGCTGGCTGACGGAGTGCCGACCGGCCTCTCGCTTGCGGCGCTGGGTAATATTGTCTCGCAGTTCGATAATTTTCTCATCGGCACGTTTGTGGGCTACGCCACGCTAGGCTATTACGATCGCGCGTATCGCATCGCGCACTGGCCCAACCTGCTGTTGACCGTGGTCATCACACGCATCGGCTTTCTGACTTTTGCCAGGGTGCAGAATGATCCGCCCCGGCTGACACACGCGATGCGGCTCTCGTTGTGGGTCCTAACGACGCTCGGCATTCCGATGGCGCTGTTTCTGTTATTTGCCGCGCCCGATGTGGTGCTAGTGCTCTACGGCCCGACATGGAGTGAAAGCGCTTACTACCTGCGATTCCTGACCATCTACTCTTTGGTCTCGCCATTTATCAGCACCGGCTTCTGGCTGGCCGTGGCGCTGGGGCATCGCCGCACCTTGATGAGTTTTACGGGCACCCAGGCCGCGCTGCTGATTTTTCTGGGTACCCTGTTCACTTTGCGATGGGGCGTGCTGGGAACCATTCTGGCTGTCAGCATCACGATGATTGTGGCTTTCAGCATGAGTTCTTACTATGTTTTTCGGCACGTGCAATTGACAGTGCGGGAAGTGTATGCCGCCCCGTCGCTGGGCCTGGTGGTCAGCCTAGCAACCATTGGATTCGCCTATCAATTGCCCGCCTGGGATGCCCTGTCGTCCTTTGTCCGCCTTGGCTTGACAGGACTGCTCAGCGCCGGGATTTATCTGGCGACGATCTTTCTGGCGCAACCTCATGAGATGCGAGAGCGGGTGGGCTACGTGCGGCAGCTGCTGACTTCCAAAAGCACGGCAACTTAGACTTTGCATGGTCTCCTTTACAGCGAGGCGAGCACTATGTTCGTTGTGCTGATGTGGGCGGGCCTGTTCGGCGCATTGGGCGTGGCGCGCAAAATCTAGATCGTGGACCGAAGGCTTGACGCGCTTTTCATTCGCCACGGCTTGGGCTATACCGGCGACTCAAGTCACGAACATAAGATTCCCGAATGCACAGATGTCGTGATTTTCCTTTCCGCCCCGCTCTTACCTGTAAACACGTGTCTTATGTGCTTAGATTGTTACGTACTCCAAGGACAATAGAGACTTGGCAATTTTTTTAAGGAGGACTCATGTTAGCGTTATCAAGTTTAGGCTCAAGCAGTCTCAACTTGCTATTTCAGACACCCTACTTTAGGGGCAAAGGTTTTATTGCTTTATGGATTTTGAGCATCTGTAAATCGGTTCTGCCACTACAAGCACGCACGCCGAACGCGGCACGTATCTGGCTAGGAGATGATGACGCCGGCCAAACGTTGTTGCCTTACTTGATTAAGAAGCATGAGAGCGAACTATTCTATATCTTGTTTCGCTATTTGGCGCGATTAAAGCCAGGCCATTGTTTTGCCGATATTGGTGCAAACGTCGGATTTTATTCAATGTCGGCAGCACATTACTTGCGAAACACCCCGGACACCACGGTGCATGCTTTTGAACCTAACCCGCGTGCAGTTAATTACTTGAAAACCAATTTGGTGCTAAACCAATTAGATAATGTACAGATCAATCAGGAGGCAGTGAGTAACCAAATAGGCAAAATGGGCCTGTATATTAATCCGACCTCAATTACTATTGGCTCGTTGCGCCAAGTCAATTCTACTTTAACCGAAAGTACGCAAGTTCCGGTTATCACCCTTGATGCTTATTTCAACAAGCGATCCACATTGCGACTCGGTCTACTCAAACTCGACATTGAAGGTGGAGAGTTTCCGGCTTTACAAGGCGCCCGCGGAGTGCTGGAACGTGATCACCCGGCGATTATTTATGAGGAATGTGAGGCGTTTTGTAAGTCCTTCGGCTACGTATCGCGTGATACAAGAATTTATCTGCAAGGGCTAGGTTATCGCTTGTTTGTGATCCGCCCACGCTGGCCACGTGGTGCGCGAAGGGAACCTATTACCGATAAAAATACAGAGGGGGATACGGATATACAAAACATACTTGCGGTGCTAGCAGATTGATCAACAGAGTTCATAGAATAGAAAGTTCCCCGCCTAAGACAAATCTCTTTGATCTTCCCCCCGATTGAGTGGACAGGCAGTTAAGACATAGTACACTATCTCAAGAGGGGGACATCATCATGAGCAAACAACGCAAGACCTTACCCGTGAATTCAAGTTGGAAGCCATTCGGCTGGCGGACACCAGCGGTCGGCCCATTACGCAGTTGGAAAGCGAACTCGCCTGGAGCCAGGGCATGATTGCCCACTGGCGCCGCGAGGTGCGTCAGAACGGGGCCGAGGCCTTTCTCGGCCAGGGACACCTGCTGCCGAGCGAAGAACGGCTATGGCAGTTGGAACGCGAGAATGCCATTCTGCGGCAAGAGCGCGACACGCGTAGCGTAAAAGAATCTATCGCCGTGGTCTCACCGAAACCACAATGATCTATCAGTTCATTGACGATCAGCGGACTCACTATCCTGTGACGCGCCTGTGTTGCACCTTGGGCATGTCGCCGAGCGGCTACTATGCCTGGCGGCAGCGCCCGCCAAGCCTACGCACGCTGGCCAATCAGCGCTTGCTGACGCACATGTGTGCGATCCATCGCGAAGTCCATGAGACGTATGGCAGTCCGCGCATGCACGCCGAACTGGAGGCCCGCGGTCTGCCCTGCAATGTCAAGCGCGTGGCACGCCTGATGCGACTGCACCATTTGCGGGCTCGCCACAAACGCAAGTATCGCGTCACGACGAAGGTCAATCCCAAGTTGCCGGTTGCGCCCAATCAGCTGGCGCAACAATTCCAAGCCAGCGCGCCCAATGAAAAGTGGGTCAGCGACATCAACTATATCTGGACGCGTGAAGGTTGGCTGTACTTGGCCGTCGTCATGGACTTGTATTCGCGCCGCATCATCGGCTGGGCCCTTGCCCGCACCCAGGCGACCGCGAAGGTGGTCGTCGCCTTGCAGATGGCTCATCAGCCCGATGCGCCGTATCAGTACTCACGGATGTTTGAATATTTTATAACCGGATCCATTCTGGTGGCATTGGGAATCGGGGTTTTTGCGCCAGAAATCCTAGCCCTCTTCACCCGCGAAGCCTACGTGCCGGCCGCGCCATATGCCTTAGTTTTATTGGTTTTCACCGGCCCCATTGCCGTCATGACAAACTTTTTCTCTGTCGGTCTCTATGCTCACAAGCGCACGCACCTATTGAGTGTCGCCCTCATCATCGTAGCAATTGCCAATATCGTCTTGAACTTAGTGCTTGATCCCCTATATGGTGTATGGGGCGCCGTAGGGGCCACTCTCTTGGCAGGCCTGGTGTGGGCCGCCATCATCTACCTCTTTAGCCAACGCGTCATGCCAATCTCATACCGGTGGAGCCGGGTCGCAACGCTCATTAGCGTCTATGGCGTAATGGTCGCGGCCTTCTTACTCCTACCCGAGTTATATAGTAATCTGTGGGCTAAGCTCGCGGCTGTGCTGACGCTCATCGCCTTTGTCCTAATCAGCGGCCTCATCCCGATCGGTCAAATTCGAATGGGCCTCAGTGCGATTCGCCACTGGCTAACCAAGCAACTCGTCCGGTGCAGGCACGGGATGCCGCCCCCGATCAATTGAATACAACAAAATGGCAGCCATCTTGTTAAGCGACCCTCTCATCTTAATTACGGCGCAGTGCCTAAGGAGGCTACGATGAACGATTTCAAACTTTCTATCCCGGTCGCCTTTATCATTTTCAACCGTCCAGACACGACGGAGCGAGTGTTTGCTGAAATCGCCCGAGCAAGACCCCCTAAGTTACTGGTCATCGCCGATGGCCCCCGCGCCAATCGGGTCGACGAGGCGGAGAAATGCGCCGCGGCGCGCGCGATTATTGAGCGTGTGGACTGGGACTGCCAGGTTTTGACCCAGTACGCTGAGGTCAATCTGGGCTGCAGGGAGCGCGTGTCGAGCGGATTGAACTGGGTATTCCAGACCGTCGAAGAAGCCATCGTGCTTGAAGATGATTGCCTGCCGCATCCGACGTTCTTCAGGTTCTGCGAGGAGCTGCTGGAGCGATATCGTGATGATGAACGAGTGATGATGGTTTCTGGGGCCAATTTCCAATTCGGACGCCAACGTACGGAATACAGCTATTACTTTTCCCGTTACACCCACCCCGGGGGGTGGGCTGCGTGGAGACGCGCCTGGCAATACTACGATGTGCAAGTCAAAGCCTGGCCTCTCATTCGAGACAATCATTGGCTTGAAGATATCCTGAGAGATCGCTACGCCGCAAGATACTGGGCGACACGCTTTGAGCAATGTTATAACGATCTGTTTGACACTTGGGATTTCCAGTGGCTGTTCGCGTGCTGGATCCAAAGTGGCCTGGTCATCCTTCCCAACGTTAACTTGGTGTCCAACATCGGCTTCAGAGCCGATGGCACGCACACCGCCCGCAAGCGCCGGTTCGCAGATATGGCAGTTGAGGCTGTGCGCTTTCCACTCCTTCATCCGCCTTTTGTGCTCCGCGACACCCGCGCCGATGATTTTACAGAAAAGACCTTAGGGAGTGCGACTCCGTTCAGACACGTGGCAGCCAAAATAAAGAATTCATTGCTGGATCCCTACGACCGGGTGCTCAACAGAACAAAATGAGTCAGGCTGAAGTAAGACCGATTTGTTTAACGACAACAGGCTTTCGCCAGCCGCCCCGCGCGGTATTGCGCGGTAGATTGAACAGGAGACTCACACCATGAGCGACCTAAAAGATTTCATCAAAAGGACCTTTCCACCGCAAATTGTAAAAATCCTTCGATTGCTAAGACATCCGAATCTGTTCGACGTCGTCACAGGGCCGCTGACTTACAACCAGGACGGCCTGGCAACGAAGCACAATTGTGACTTTCTCCAAGACCCGCGCTTTATAGAGTCGTATCGATTAGGCGAGCAAGCTGGATCGTGGACCCGGGGTGGGAAAAACCTCCCGATCCATTACCGGGTATATATTATGCTGTGGGCCGCCGATCGAGTTAAATATCTGGAGGGCGACTATGTGGAATGCGGCGTCTTTAAAGGCAGCGGAGCCTTGGCCCTAGTCAACTACATCGATCTGCTCAAGTTGCGGAAAAAGTTCTACTTGCTCGATACCTTTCAAGGACTGCCCGAAAAATATGTCCCCGAAGAGGAACAGGACAAGCTTGCCTTGAACAAGATTCAATACGACGAAGACATTTACGAAAGCGTCAAAGAACGGTTCAATCGGTTTAGCAACGTCGTCCTCGTGCGAGGAGCAATACCGGATACCCTGCCGCAACTCACCACTCAACAGGTGTGTTTCTTGCACCTTGACATGAACTATGCTGCCGCTGAGATTGCCGCAGCCGAGTATTGCTGGGACAAACTGGTGCCGGGGGCCAGTGTAGTCCTCGACGATTACGGCTTTCTCACGCACGATGTCCAAAAACGCGAATTTGACGCTTTTGCAGCCCGCAAGGGCGTGCCGATCCTGTCCTTACCGACAGGACAGGGACTCATCATCAAGCCGTAGAAAATGAGGCTGGGCCTAGCTGGAAACGCAACACGCCGGCTGCACTCTTCAGCTTCAATCGCCCGGATACGACTGCAAGAGTGTTGGCCGAGATTTCCAGAGCGAAGCCTCCGCACTTGCTGGTGGTCGCCGCTGGGCCGCGCGCCGACTGGCTGGCGAAGCCGAGAAATGCGCCGCGGCCCGCAGAGTGGTTGAACAGATCGATTGGGACTGCCAGTAACCAGCTTGCCAGTCGAGGCAGTAGATTTCCCACTGCGCCACCCGCCGTTCGTGATCTGCGATGCGCAAGCGGATAAATTCACATACAAGAACATCGTCAATCCGAACGTGAACGGGTCGCGGTGGAGAGCAGTCGCTAAACTCAAAAAGCGCTTTCGACGATGAATTCACAGTTGCCGGTTATAACCACGGTCATTCCCACTTTTCGGCGTCCCGTTCTACTGCGGCGTGCCATTCAAAGTGTCCTGAATCAGACGTATCCTCATTTTCAAGTGTGGGTCTATGATGATGCGTCGGGGGACGAAACAGCTTCTGTCGTCTCCGCAATGGCCCGCCGCGATACGCGGGTCCACTACTATTGCCAGCCCCGCAACATTGGCATGATCGCCAACTTCAGTTATGCCATCGAAAGCGCCCCGCCCCCCTATTTCTCAATGCTTTGCGATGACGATTTGTTGCTGCCCAGGTTTTACGAAATCGCACTCGCCTCCTTTGAGGCGCATCCAGAGGCCGCATTTGTCTCCACTTCCGTCATTCTGATGAATGAACAGGGAATGCTGACGGACATTGCCCCCACAATGCCAGCGGGATTCTATTTGCCACCAGGCGGCTTGTTGGCGATGGCGAAATTTAGCAAGGCCTGGTTTGCCGGCACACTCTATCGCAGGGACATCGTGGACAGCGTCGGCGCTCACGATCAGCAGCTCAGCGGAGCTTCGGACGTAGACTTTGACCTCAGGCTAGCGGCCCGATACCCCATCTTCGTTACTGCTGAGCCAGGCGCCGTGTTTTCTGTTCACGCGTCGTCCACGTCTGTCAAAGCCAGACACGACTTTGTCTGGCGCGACATGCTCAAAATCATCGACAAGTTGTCCCAGGCTGAAGACATTCCATTGGCAAGCCGCACCCTAGCGTGTCAGATCCTGGCCCAAAAACTTGAACAGTACATGTTCCAATTGGGAATCGTGTATACTCTAAGGGGCAACTGGAACGAAGCGCGCAAGGTGGCTGATACCTTCCGCACACACTACGATCGGCGTGACAAAGCCTTTTTCCTATCCGCACTAACGACCGTCAGCCAACATATTCCGCCTATCTATCAGCTCTCTGCAAGTGGCGCAAAAGGCACGGAAATCTCGGCATGGAAAGCGAGTGTCTCAAATCCATCCCGCGTTACAGCAAGACCTTGCCTGGATCAACAACGAAGCATACCGTGCGCCTCTAATGAATTTTGACAACCAAAATCGGTAATGTCCGCTGCCCGGATTCGAGGCTTTAGCCGGTGAAGTTTGCAGAATCCGGCTGCGCCCAGCGGCCCGCCGCTGCGGTGCAGCGGGTACGAGCAAGCCTCCATTCCATGTTGCCGAATTTGAATGTCAAAACTCATCAGGTCACGAACTGACAAACAGAAATGCTCTGGCAGACTTTACGCTCACAGCTTTCCAAGCTCACCAGTGGCATGCGCCGGCCGATCATCACACAAGCGCAGGGGCAACTGACGTCGGGCCAAGCGGCAATAACATTTGTGGTTGTCGTCGGGCCGTTTTTCAACCAGACCATTCCCAACGCCGGGACAACTGCCCGGCTGGGCTGGTGTCGTGGATTCGAGCAACTCGGCATACCCTATTTGCTAGTGAGCGTGTTCGACCTGGCGCAGCGATTGCCAGACATACCCAATCCTGTATGCTGGATTTCAGGCGCAGATTACGAGTATCTTAGTCGCGCGAACCTGGCGGCGCTCAAAAAGCAGCGCCATGCCGTCTGGGTCAACACGTGGTTCGATGGAGATGCTCAGTTCTATCGGCAGCACGACCTGGAAAACAATTCGTGGCCTGAGACGCTCAATCGAAAGATACTCTCGTCAGAGCCAGCGCTAGTGTTCACGATTTCACCGGAGTGCAGTTTTGAGTATTACCAGCGATGGATTCGACATGGCGTGCGGCTGATTTCGCTGCCGTTGGCGTGTGACGAGACGTTGTATCATGACCAGGCCCCGTTCTGCCCTGAATTCGCCGATGTCCAGCTCAGCTTTTGTTGGCGGCTACTGGCCCTACAAGGCCCGACAATTCGATCGCTATTTGAGACCCTACGCTGATCGCCTCAAAGTTTTCGGATACTCGCCCTGGCCTTACGCGAGTTACGGAGGGTTACTGCCAGACTCTAAAGAACCCTCGCTGTATCGCCAGGCGTGTCTTTCACCCACAATCAACGAGCCGCATGCCGAAGTGATGGGGGTGGATCTCAATGAACGGGTATTCAAAGTGTTAGGCAGCGGCGGCATGACAGTCACAGATGTAACGCCGGCGTATCGCGAGTGGTTTAGTCCGGATGAATTGTTGGTGCCAGAGAGCGTTTCGGATTATCGTGACATGGTACGGATGGCTTTAGAAGATAAAGACTTTAACCGACGATATCGTCAAGCCGGTCACCAGGCAATTCTGGCGCGACATACCTACACGCACCGGGCCCAGCAGGTTTTGAGCCTTTTGGGATTGGCGGATGTCAACCCTGTGAAGGAAAAGCATGGTCGACCAAATTAAGAGCCGGATCCGGCATTCATTTTTTGCCTACACTGCCTATCTCTTCCTTCGCTATCGTTTGTTGTGGATAGACTGGTTGCTATACGGCAAGCCCGTTCCTCCGCCTCATCTTGTTAAGCAAAAGTGTGTAAGGCACTATGGACGGAGATTCAACTTGTCCGTCCTGGTTGAAACGGGAACTTACCGGGGAGAGATGGTACGTGCACTACGTTCAGCGTTTCGGGAAATTTACACGATAGAGCTGGGACAAACACTATATGCTGAGGCACAGCGCGTGTTTGCGCCTTTTCCGCACATTCACGTGTTGCAAGGAGACAGCCCACAGGTCTTGCGCGATGTGTTAAGTCGAATTGAGGAGCCCTGCTTGTTCTGGCTAGATGCCCACTATTCTGGTCAGGGAACGGCTTTAGCCGATGGCGAGACACCGGTGTGGGGCGAACTGGATTGCATCCTTAGCCATGCAGTGAAGAGCCATGTGATTTTGATTGACGACGCGCGGTGTTTTGATGGCAAAAACGGTTATCCGTCATTAGCCGAAATCAAAGCCTGTGTAACCGAACGCCGTCCTGATCAGATTTGCGAGGTTCGTGATGACATTATCCGAATACACCCACCATCAGTTCAGTAAGTCGTTTCTCAAATGGCTGCGACGCGGGCTGGCTCCCGTTGTCGATCCCGTTTCTGTTTTGCGCGGCTTGTTTAGTTACCCGCGTTACCTTGTTGAGTGGCGACGCTACATGCGTTTGCCAGGTGCGGAACCGTTGCGATTTGGTAATGCCTACCCGCAGTTGCATGATCGCACGAGCGCTACTACGATTGATGCCCACTACTTCTACGTTAATGGCTGGGCCACGCGGCGCATCGTTGCACAACACGCCGTGCGGCATATGGACATTGGTTCGCAAACGATTTTTGCCGCCCTGCTTGGTGCTGTGATGCCAGTGACTTTTGTGGACTATCGTCCTTTGCGCGCCCAGCTGAAACAACCTGGCTTGCTTGGGGGCCGATATTCTCCATGTGCCGTTTGGCAGTGGTACAGTAGAATCGCTTTCGTGTCTGCATGTGGCGGAGCATATTGGGTTAGGACGGTATGGCGACTCGCTCAATCCCTACGGCACACGTCAAGCAACACGCGAATTGGCACGCGTCCTGGCAACGGGCGGGAGTTTGTATTTTGCTCTACCGGTTGGCAAACCGCGTGTGTGTTTTAATGCACATCGAATTCACGCGCCGGCAACTATTCGTGAGTATTTTTCAGATTTGGAACTCATTGAATTATCCGGCGTGCATGATGACGGGCGATTTGTGGAACATGTGAATCTCGCCGAGTTCGACAAGAGCGAATACGCCTGCGGTATGTTCTGGTTCAAAAAGGTATCAGGATGACACGCGTCTTTCAGGTGCTTGAAGACTCTACCAACGCCTCCGTCTCCGGCAATCAGACCTGGCGTCGCAATCTGTATGAACCATTAATAGAAATGGAGCATGAGGTGGTGTTGTTCTCTGCCAGGGCAGGCCGGTTGGCGATGCAGCGCCATAGCGCGCCGGGGCGCGCCGCGTTTAGTCAAAAACTACTGGAGACCTTTCGTCGTGAACACGCGCAAAAACCGTTTGCCTTGTTCTTTGCTTATCTCATGGACGGAATGGTAGAACCAGGTGCGCTGGATGAGATTCGCAAAAGCGGCGTGCCGACCTGCAATTTCTCGTGCAACAATGCGCATCAATTTGATCTGGTCGATGAACTTTCACCACATTTCGATTACAATCTACACTCAGAAAAGGATGCGCGCACGAAATTCCTGGCGATTGGAGCCAACCCCTTATGGTGGCCGATGGCTTCTAACCCGAAGTATTTCAAACCCCTTGACTTGCCGCGCACAGTGGCAACCTCGTTCGTCGGGGCAAACTATGCCCTGCGGCCACGTTATCTGTTAGCTCTGCTCGAAAACGGCATCGCTGCACACGCTTACGGCCCCGGGTGGCAATGGGGGTCAACCTCACGCTGGCGATCGCATGCGCGGCGCTGGTAAGTATTGGCTCATGGCGATGTGGCCTGGCTCACTCCAGAAGCAATATCGCGGTTCGGCCAATCTGGCTGATCATGATTTGCGCCGCAGTGTCGGGCTGCGTTTTCCCCACAACGTGCATCCACCAGTTTCAGATGATGAGTTGATTGCGCTATACAGCCGCAGTCACGTTAGCCTCGGCTTCCTGGACGTCTATGAAGCCCATGATGCCAGTCGACCACTTAAACAGCATTTGCACCTGCGCGAATTTGAAGCGCCGATGAGCGGCGCTCTGTACTGCACCGGATTTACCGAGGAGCTGGCCGAATGCTTCGAGCCGGCTAAAGAGATTTTGGTTTACCGCAACGCCCCTGAGCTGTTGGACAAAGTCCGCTACTACCTGGCGCACCCTGACGAAGGCGAGCGCATCCGTCAGGCCGGGCACGCCCGCGCCATTCGCGATCATACTTACACCCGCCGCTTTGAAACCTTATTCCGCGAACTGCGCTTGGAAGGCCGTTAGATGCCAAGGGTTAGCATCGTGATCCCGACTTATAATCGGGTATCCTTCATCCCGGAAGCGCTTCATAGCGTACAGGCGCAGACTTTTCGGGATTTTGAAATCATCCTCGCCGATGACGGTTCGACGGATAACACAGCCCAGGTCGTCCAGCAGTTGGGCCAATCGCTGATCTACGTGCCTCTCCCACATCGCGGCCAACCGGCCGCAACGCGCAATGCTGGATTGCGTGCTGCAACCGGTGAGTTCGTTGCGTTTCTTGACTCTGACGACGTCTACTTCGATCACAAGCTGGCCGCGCAAATCGCCGCTTTTGATACGCACCCAGAAATTGGCGTAGTCTACTCGGATGGCGTGTTCTTTCGTGACACGCCCGGCCAACCGATCGGGCAGGTACAGACCGGACTACCCAATCCGTCAGGCAATGTGTTTGCCGAGCTGCTGCGGGGCAATTTTCTTGCACCGCCTGTCGTGTTGATCCGTAAAGTCTGCCTTGATTCCGTCGGTTGGTTTGATGAACACCCCGACTATATCTTGGCCGAGGATTACGATCTATGGTTGCGGCTCGCCGCGCAGTATGCGTTTATGTATGTTCCAGGCAACGTCGCTGCAATTCGCCGGCATTCCGGCAATAGCAGCGCCAATGTCGCCGCCTTGCGCCAACAGACACTTCACGTGCTGGCAAAGATGGACACGCTTTTCCCTGACTTGATGCACCAGCATCGCCAGGCGCGACACGAAGCTTATGCTCGTAATCACGGCGCAGTCGCCATGGCCGAGCTCCGGCAAATACATCTCACTTCAGGGTTCTCACACGGGGTTGGAGCGTTCAAGCACATGTTGCAACTACCGGGTCTTGGCCTGAAAGAATTCGCGGCTTGGTGGAAAAGGCGCCAGCTGCGCCAGGGATCTGCACCCAATAGGCGCGACCCTGGCCGCGGAGGAATTAGCCATACGTGACAGAAAGCTGTCAACGCCTGTTATTACTTGAGGCTTTACCGACCATTGCTGGCGGCCAGGCGATGTTGCTGAATCTAATCCCAGCATTGCTGCGCCAGCATCGATTGGTGGCACTCTTGCCGGCGCCCGGGACACTGTCAGCCGCGCTGCATGACTTGAATGTGCCCTGCTACTTTGTGCCGCTGGGTGAGTATTCGTTGGTTCACAAGACTGGACGCGACATCGTGCGCTACGCAGCGCGGTTTCCGTATTTAGTCTGGATGACCTGGCGGCTCATCCAGCGGCAGCAGATAGATCTCGTGTATGCAAATAGTGCGCGTACCTTTGTTTGGGCGACGTTGGCTGCGAGTCTAGCGCATCGCCCGATTATTTGGCACCATCACAACGTGCTAGCCGATCGGAAAACATTACGACTGTTGCAGACCATGGCGCATGTACCCGCTGTACAACGCATCATCTGTGCTTCCGTTGCAGGCGCTGAACAATTCCAGACGCTGGCGCATAAAACGATCGCCATTCCCAATGGCGTTGACACAGACAAATACCAGCCGGATGAATCTGCGGGCAGAAAAGTCAAACGTCAGCTGGATATTCCAGAAGATGCAGCTCGTCATTGGCCTGGTGGGTGACCTCATCCCCTTGAAAGGACATGATACATTTCTCCAAGCGGCCCGGATTGTGCGCGGTCAGCTCCCCACTGCCAAGTTTCTGAGTGTGGGTGCACCTCGGCCAGGCGCGGAAGGTGAGCGGTATCGACAAGATCTTTTGTCGTTGGCAGTTACGCTGGGTATAAGTGACGCCGTCATCTTTACGGGACAGCGCTCCGATATCCCGGAGGTGCTCAACGCATTGGAGGTCCTCGCAATCGCTTCGACAACTGAGACTGGCCCGTTGGTTCTATTAGAAGCATTGTCAACCGGAATTCCGGTAGTGAGCACGCCAGTTGGACGTGCTCCGGACCTCCTAGGCGATAACGCTTGCGGCGCCTTGTATCCAATTGGCGACGCGCCCGAATTGGCCGCGCGTCTGATTGCGCTTCTTTCCAGCCCGGAACAACAGGCCGAACTACGTCGTAATGCACGCCAGCGCGCCATCGGCCAGTTGTCGTTAGAGATTTTTCAAGCACGCGTGCTGGCCGAGATCAGGTCAGCATTGAAATAGGAAGGCCCTTTCGGTTTTTTAAAACCCGAAGGACCTGGAGCATAGAGGAGCAGAGGTAGTGCCCCAGCGAACGTGGTCCCGCGCTTCATGGCTTGTCGTGCTGCTCACCCTCCTGGCGGCCGCGCTGGTGCTGACCGAGCTGCAGCGTCCATCCTATTGGATTGACGAAAAGATCAGTGTGGATGCGGCGACAGGGGATACCCCGCAACAAATCATCACCAACGTCATCGGAGTGGAGCGGCGCCCGCCCGGCTATCATCTGGGGTTATGGATCTGGCTGAAACTGACCAGCAGCGCGGAACGCATGGCGCGCCTGTATTCCGCGTGGTGGGTGGTCCTGCTGGTTCCGGCCACTTTTCAATTGGCGCGCTGTTTCGCAGATGAGCGCAGTGCGGCAATGGCAGCGCTGCTCGCCGCCACGGCTCCGGCGCTGATCGCTTACGGCCAAATCATTCGTTACTACAGTATGGTCGCTGCCCTAAGCGCTCTGTCCCTGGCGTTATTCTGGCGCGTCGTGCAGCGGCAACGCAAGCCATGGATCGCCTACGCCGGTATAACACTGTTGCTACTCTACTCCGACTATCCGGCGTTAGGCATTGTCGCGGCACAGAATATATTGGCCTTGCTCTGGTGGCGAAGCACGCCTAACCATCCACGCTGGAAGTGGGTTGGCTTGCAGGCCGGCCTGGCCGCAGCCGTGCTCGTCTGGACGCCTGTCGTCCTGGCACAGGGCACGCGCGATTTTGGCGCAGCCGATCTTTCCAACAGCCTCGCCGGCGCACTGCTGAGAGCCGCCTATCCTTTCTACGCCTGGATCGCGGGCGAAAACATCTTCCCGTGGACGCCGTGGGCCATGGGCAGCCTGATCATTGGCGGCTGGCTCGCCCTGCGCGGGGCGATCGCTCTCTGGCGCCGGCGGCAGTTCAGCAGTTGGCTGATCGCCTTCGGGCTGCCATTCCTCGTGTCGCAAGCTTTGCTGAGCACCGTGGCGACCGACAGCCCTTTCGTCAATGCCCCGGCGCGCAGTATGGCTTGTGCCGCATTACTGATGGTGTTGATGGGGATCGGGTTGGGAGCGTTGAAGTCACGCTGGCTGATCGGCGCGGCGCTGATCGGGCTGCTCATTCCGCATGCGGCCTCCGCCGCCAACTACTATCGCGGAACGGACTTTATCAACTCAGTCTACAATACACCCGCGCGCGAAGTCGCGGCGGCCATTGCCGCCCAGGCGCAGCCCGGAGATGTCATCATCACTGAAAGCGACAGCCTGATCGAGTTCTATTTGCCCGCCGTTTATCGCGCCACCCATTTCTATCCGGAGCTGGCGGCCGAGATTCAGGCCTATCTCGCCGCACACCCCAACGCCGCGGTGTGGCAGGCGAGCCTGGGGCGCGATCGGACCCGCACCGAAGTCCCGGCGCGTTTGAGCGCGGCGCTGCAGCAGGAGCGCCGCCTGTGTGCCACGACCGGCTTTGCCGAGCAGGACCCGATCTATCGCCAGCTCAAAACTCGTCTGATTGGCCGCGAAGCCTACCAATACCGCGTGACGCTGCAAAAACTTTGCCCATGAAGATCCTCCACATCTACAAAGACTATTATCCCGTAGTGGGCGGCATCGAGAATCATGTGCGCGTGCTGGCGGAAGCGGGTGTGGCGCACGGGCATGATGTCACCGTGCTGGTCACCAGCCGCAATCGGCATACGCGCCGCGAGACGCTGAATGGCGTCAAGTTGATCAAGACTTCACGCTGGGCCAACATCTCCTCTACGCCGATCAGTCCCGCCATGTTTTGGGAAGCGCAGAGATTAGGGCACACCGCCGATGTCATTCACTTGCACTTCCCGTATCCGCTGGGCGAGCTGGCGCGCTTGTTCAGCGATTCGTGCGCCAAAACGATCATCACTTATCACAGCGATATCGTGCGCCAGAAGATGCTGCGCGCCGTGTACCAGCCATTCCTGTGGCGCATTCTCCGCCAGGCCGATCGGATCATCGCTACCAGCGGACGGTACATTGATACGTCCCCGTATTTGAGCCAATGCAAGTCCAAGTGCAGCATCATTCCCCTGGGCACCGATGTCGTGCAGTTCGCGCAGGCGAAGCCGCAGCTGGTCAATGACCTGCGCGCAAGCCTGCAACTGTCGGGCAGCACATCCAGCGAAACTTCGCGCTTCATTCTGCTGTCAGTGGGACGGCTGCGTTACTACAAAGGACTTGACGATCTGATCCGTGCCTTGCCGCAGATCCCCAACGCGAAGTACGTGATTGTCGGTGAAGGGCCAATGTATGACGAGTGGAAGCAGCTGGCCCGATCGGTAGGCGTGGCCGGTCGCGTCTTCTTCGCCGGCGAGGTCAGCGATGCCGAACTGCCGTATTACTACGCGGCCTGCGACCTCTTCGTGCTGCCGGCCAATGCGCGCGCCGAAGCCTTTGGCACGGTTATCGTGGAGGCGCTGGCTGCCGGCAAGCCAGTGATCTCCACCGAGGTCGGCACGGGCACATCCTGGGTCAACGTGCACGGGCAGACTGGCCTGGTGGTTCCTCCGCGTGATCCGCCAGCGTTAGCCGAGGCAATCAATCAGCTCTTGGGCGATGAACGACTGCTGGAACAGATGGGACGCGCGGCACAGGCCCGTGCTTACGAGGAGTTCACGGTCGAGCGGATGATCGAGCGGGTATACGCCGAGTACGACCGCCTGCTCCGAGCATAGAAATCAGGCTTCTTACCTCAAGGGCGCAAACCTCCTGAAAAGCAGGAACCCAGTCGATTTTACGCCGGTGTTTAATGTGAGGATAAACAAGCTATGGTATGATTACGCGCGATTGGCACCCAGGTGCCGGTCGTTCTGCATATATCCCCGAATCAGAAAACGAAGAGCAAAGACTAGAGAGCAAGCATGACTTATTCAAGCCGTCTAAGCGCCTTCTGCGATCGCGTCATCGAGGCCGGCTGGCTGGCCGCCCTGATTCTGGCGCCCCTATTCTTCAACGTCTACTCCAGCCGCGTCTTCGAGCCGGACAAGATCACCCTCGTGCGATCCCTGGCCCTGATCATGGCAGGCGCCTGGATCGTCAAATGGCTGGAAGAGCGCGGACGAAATCTTGATCGACCCGATCGGGTCACGTGGCGCACGCCCTTGATGCTGCCCACGCTGCTGTTTGTGGGCATCTATCTCATCGCTTCGCTGCTCTCGGTCGTGCCGCGAGTCAGCATCTTCGGCTCCTACCAGCGCTTGCAGGGCCTGTACTCGATGCTGTCGTACATCGTGATCTTCTGGATGATTGTGATGAACCTGCGGCGGCGCGAACAACTGGATCGGTTTGTCACCGTAGTGGTGATGACCAGCCTGCCCATTGCGTTTTACGGCCTCATTCAACACTCCAGCAAAGACCCGCTGCCGTGGGGCGGCGATGTGACCAGCCGCGTGGCGGCCAACATGGGCAATCCCATTTTTGTGGCCGCCTACTTGATCATGGCCTTCTTCCTGACCATGGGACGCCTGATCGAGAGTTTCCGCGTGATCCTGACCGAGCAGGAATCGCGCATCTCCGATATTTTGCGGGCCAGTGTGTACCTGTTTGTAGCGGCGCTGCAATTGATCGCCTTTGGGTTTGCCGACAGCCGCGGTCCGCTGCTGGGCTGGCTGCCGGGCATGTTCATCTTTGGGTTGGTGGGCTTGCTGCTGCTGCGCGTGTCACTGCACAGCACTGCGACCAAAGCAGCCCGCAGCGAACAGGCGGGTTCCGATCAACTGATCGAAGAGCAGTATCCCATCAAGCCGCTGGATGTCTTGAAGGCGTTAGGCATGGCCTTGATCAGCATTGCCGCCGCGGTTCTGGGCGCGGCACTGACGTACGTGCTGTTCCCGCCGCCGCAATTCAAGATCACGCTGCTGGTCATGGGCGCCCTGTTGGGCGGCCTGATCCCGCTGCTGGCCGCGGCGGGTATTCGACGCACCTCGGCCCGTTGGCTGTGGGCTTCGTGGATCCTGTTTGCCGCGGTCGGTGCGGCGGGCCTGTTCCTGATCAATTTCTCAGATCACCCCGTCATGGTCGAGGCCCGGCAGAGCGGCGCCTTTGGCCGCCTGTCTTCGCTGCTGGAATCGGAAGGCGGCACGGGTAAGGTTCGCTCGCTGATCTGGGAAGGCGCAGTCAAGTTGATCACGCCGCACGAGCCGCTGCAATATCCCGAAGGATCGCAGGACAACCTCAACTTCCTGCGCCCCATCATCGGTTACGGACCAGAGTCCATGTACGTGGCGTATAACCGCTTCTATCCGCCCGATCTGGCGCACTATGAAGCGCGCAACGCCTCGCCCGACCGCTCACACAACGAAACGTGGGACTCGTTCGTTAACACCGGCTTCATTGGCTTTGTGCTGGAGCAGTTCTTGTTCCTGAGCGTTTTCTTCTACGCCCTGAAGTTCATTGGCTGGATTCCCAATAAACGCGCCGCACTGGCGTTGATCGGTTCGATGATCTTCTTCGGCATCGCCGGCGCTGCCGGGCTGGGTGCCGCCATTGACGTCAACTTTATGGGCGCGGGCTGGCCGGGCGGCGTGACCGCGGGCCTGGTACTGTATGTGATTGCCTTCGCCCTGTTCCATTTCAAGATCTCGCGCGGCGTCTACGTCTTGATCGCCGCGCTCCTGATTGGCATTATCGATCTGGCGATCTTCGGCGCCACATTCACCTCCGCCAATCGTGTGATTGAACTCTCGGCAGCGACGGCCAGCGGCATCGTGCTGTTCGGCGCGATGTATCTGATCGGGCGTTACGTGTTCAACCCGACCGCCGGGCAGCCGATCGAGATGAGCGGGCACATCTTCACCATCGTGGCGTTGTTCGGCGCGATCCTGGCGCACTACCTGGAAATCAGCCTGGCCGGGATTGCGATTGCTTCGACCCGCACTTACTTCTGGGCCTATGCCGGGTTGCTCGTCGTGCTGGGCTTGCACTGGGTGCCAGCGGAGGAAACGGAAATCCGGCCGGTTCCGACCCCGACTCCGGCTGCACCGATCGAGCCCACGGCTTCCGTCAACAAGAAGAAAACGCGCCGCGCCGCCGCGGCGGCTGCGACACGCCCCCAGCCCAGGCGCGAGAGCTACAGCAACCGCGCGGTATGGCTGGGTCCGGTCGCGGCGATGGCTCTGGCAGGCGCATTGATCATGGGCACGCTGGGCTACGAGTTCATCAACTCGGCTCCCGGCAGCCAGGCCCGAGGCGCCGTCGATTTAATCTGGAATTCACTGACTGTCCGCCCGTACGTGGGCAACGAGGTCTCCTATGGCACGCTGTTGATGTTCCTGGTCACGTGGGCCTTTGGCGGGCTGCTCACACTGACCGAACTGCGCCGCCGCAACATCATTGCGGCGCGCGATATCTGGTTTGCTACCGGCCTGTATTACGGCGTCTCGATCGCGGTGGCGGGCCTGTACTGGCTGCTGCAGGCCTGGCAGATTCTGGGCTTCAACAGCCTGGTGCAGCAAACGCAAATCAGCACGCTGCAGGAACTGGCGCAGCGTTCGGCCAGCCTGGTGTCATTTGCCGATGCCATCTCGAACCTGCTGACCGCCTTCTATGCGTACGTCGCCATCATCATCTTCAGCATGGCAGCGGTTCTGATGCTGGAGGTGCGCGGCCGCCTTATCCGCTGGGTTCACGAGTGGAGCCTGGTGGCCGTGATTCCCATCGGGCTGGCGGCGCTGATCGGGGTGACTTCGACCAATCTCAATCCGGTGCGCGCGGACATCATCTATAAGCAGGCGGATGCCATTCGTAATCAGGGTCAATTGGACCTGGCCATTGCGCACTTCAAGCGCGCGCGAGAGTTGAATCCCCCCGAGGACTTCTACGATCTGTGGCTGGGCGCCGCTTTCCTCGACAAGGCCAGCACCCCGCTGCAGACGGCATCGCTGCTGAGCAGCGCCACCACCATGGAGGCGCTGATGAACTTGAATTTCGAGAACACTTATCAGCTCAATCAGAGTGACTCATTGATCGCGGCGCAGATCGTGCTGGAGCATGCGCGCGCCCTGAATCCGCTCAACACCGATCACTCTGCCAACCTGGCGCGTCTGCACCGGCGCTGGGCCGATTTGAAAGCGTCCGATCCGGCGGCCCGCCAACAGGAACTGGAAACGGCGGCAGAATACTATCGGCAGGCGACCAACCTCAGCCCCAATAACGCCCAACTCTGGAATGAATGGTCGCTGATCAACATGGCGATGTCCGATGTGGCGCAGCAGTCCAACGACGCGGCCAAGGCTCAGACTTATCTGGCCGACGCGCAAGCCAAGCTGGATCATTCGCTGGAACTCGATCAGCAATACGATCAAACCTATCTCTATCTGGCGCAGCTGGCGCGATCGCAAGGCCGGGCGGATGAGGCGCAAAAGTACTTTGAACAAGCGCTCAAATCGAATGCCGGCAATCTGGACGCGTGGGGCGGCGCGGTCGATCAATTGATCCAGACGCAGAACTACACCGACGCCGAAAAACTGTCACTGGCCTTTCTGGAGAAGAATCCCAACTCGCCGCCGGTGCTGCGCACGCTGGCGCGCAACATCTACTACCAGCAAAATCGCCTGGGCGAAGCCATCGCCGCCATGCAGCAGGTGCTGGACCTGGCACCCTCCGACGCCAACCATTGGGATGATCTGCGCGTGATGGCGATTTTGCTGGCGCAGGCGGGCCGCCTGGAGGAAGCACTGCCCCTGGCGCAGCAATCACTGGAAGCCGCACCGCAGGAAGAGAAGACGAACATCGAATCGCTGGTCAGCCAGCTGCAAACGCAGCTGGGCATCACGACGCAGCAAACCAGCACGCTGCCCTTCCAGCCTCCGCAAAATAACCCCTAGCCGCCGGGCGAGAGTGAAGCCTCACTCTCGCCCGCTTGTTATCTCGCCGGCGTGGTGAGCCACCATGATCATCCCTATTCTGGTCTTTGTCGGAGCGCTGCTGATTGCTTTTGCGGCCACGCCCATCGCGCGCCGGATCGCGCCCCGCCTGGGCGTGATGGATCAACCCAACCCGCGCAAAGTCCATGCCCAGCCTATGCCGCTGCTGGGCGGCGCGGCCATTGTCATCGCCAGCTTGCTGACGCTCCTGCTGCTGCGCGATCGCTTCGAGTTTCAGCAATTGAGCAGCATCCTGCTGGGCGCGGCCCTCATGGCCTTGATGGGCTTCTACGACGATCGGTGGGGGCTGCGTCCCAGCTTGAAGTTGATCGGCCAGATCATGGCGACCCTCATCCTGATCGTCTCCGGTATCAAGGTCACCGCTCTGCCCGCAGAATGGATGAACCTCGCGGTGACACTGGTATGGGTGGTGGGGCTGACGAATTCGCTGAATTTGCTCGACAACATGGACGGCCTGTCGAGCGGCGTGGCCGCCGTGTGCGCGTCGTTCTTCGTGGTGATGGCGGCGACGAGCGGCCAGATTTACGTGGGCGCTCTGGCGGCGGCTCTGCTCGGCTCCACGCTGGGCTTCCTCGCCTACAACTTCAACCCTGCTTCGATCTTCATGGGCGACACCGGCAGCCTGTTCCTGGGTTTCATGCTGGCCGCCATCGGCATCAAGCTGCGCTTTCCGGACAACGTGCCCTTCGTGACGTGGATGGTGCCCATCATCGTCATGGGCATGCCCATCTTCGACACGACGCTGGTTTTCGTCTCGCGCTTGCGGCGCGGCAAGAACCCGTTGACGACTCCCGGCAAAGATCATCTTTCACACCGGCTGGTGGCGCGCGGCTTCACCACGCGCGAAGCGGTAATGATTCACTATCTCGCCGGCGGCGCCTATGGGATGGTTGCGATCCTGGTCACGGAAGCGACCATCCTGGAAGGCTACCTGCTCGGCGGCGCGGCGGCGCTGGTGTCGCTGTACAGCCTGTGGTTCTTCGAGTTCAAGCGCAAGCGTGATCCTGAGCCGGCTGTTCCCCGCCCTCCCCATCATGAGTACTGACGACGCGCCGCGCACCGCGCGCCCCGTTCAAATTCTGCTGCTGATCCTCGCCATCGGCATCAGTCTGGCGATCATGTGGTTCACCAATCAGTATCAGCAGGAACTGCGCAATCTGGGCAACGCCGGCTACGTCGGATTGTTCCTCATCAGCATCATCGGCAACGCCACGCTGATCATCCCTGCGCCGGTCTTTGTGGTGGCCTGCGCCGCGGGCGTGGTCTATGGCCCGATCGGGGTGGGCCTCGTCGCGGGACTGGGCTCGGCGCTGGGCGAGCTCACCGGATACATGGCCGGCGCAGGCGGCAAGGCGCTGATCCCGCAAGGCAGACGCTATGAACAACTCACGCGCTTTATGCAGCGCCACGGCATGTTGGCCATCTTCCTGCTCGGCGCGATCCCCAATCCCATTTTCGACGTGGGGGGCCTCATCGCCGGAGCGCTGCGCATGAAAGTGTGGAAGTTCATCCTGGCCGCGTGGGCGGGCAAGGCCATTCGGCTGGCACTCACCGCGTGGGCGTGCCAGAGCGGCTTGCCGCTGCTGGAGCAGCTGTTCAGGCAGTAAAGTTGACAACTCTCTCAACTCGGTTATAATCCGCTCACACAATTGAATGCGCGCAACTTCGTTGCGTGTGACGTCGATCGAGAGGAGTAGGCGCGAGCCTCTTGCCAGAGAGTGAAGGTCACCGGCTGCGAGCCTTCATCAAGCAGAAGCGCCGAACGTCGCTCGGGAGTCGATTGCTTGAAGCTGCTCGCTGGATTTTCATCCAGCGGGAGCAAAGTAGATCAATCCGGGTTCGCCCGTTAACGCGAAATGAGCGCAGCACCCTCACCCCAGCCCTCTCCCATGCGGCCAGCCAGCTTCGCGGACACTGGAAGGGCGAGGGAGTGGTGCTGAACCAAGGTGGTACCACGGAAGCCTCTTTCGTCCTTGCAATCGAAAGAGGCTTTTTCATTTCAATGACAAATGAGCCAATGACCAACGGGAGCAGCGAATGGTTTTGTCATTTTTCATTTGACATTGGTCATTGTGACTGAACAGGAGAAACGACGATGTCCGAAACAACGATGCCCAAAACTTACGACTTCGCCGCCACCGAACAGCGCCTGTATGAGTGGTGGTGGAAGAACGGCTGGTTCAAGCCCGAAGCCGCGCGCGATCAAAGCGCAGAGCCGTTCGTGATCTCGATCCCGCCGCCCAACGTCACCGGTGAACTGCACTGGGGGCACGCCATGTTCGTCAGCGTGGAAGACTTGATGATCCGCTACGCGCGCATGCAGGGGAAACGCGCGTTGTGGGTGCCCGGCATGGATCACGCCGGCATCGCCACGCAGCTGCAGGTGGAAAAACTCCTGCGGACGCAAGGCCTCAGCAAAGAAGAGCTGGGCCGCGAGGAATTCGTCAAGCGCGCCTGGGACTGGAAAGCGAAATACGGCGGCATCATCCAGACGCAGATACGCCGCCTCGGCGCGTCGTGCGACTGGGATCGCGAGCGCTTCACGCTCGACGAAGGGCTGAGCCGCGCCGTGCGCGAAGCCTTCGTGCACCTGTACGAGAAGGGCCTGATCACTCGCGGCACGCGGCTGGTGAACTGGTCGCCCGGCCTGAAGACCGCCGTGTCCGACATCGAAGTGGAATACAGCGAAGAAGACGCCACGCTGTACTACTTCAAGTACATCATCAAGGGCACGGATGGTTACCTGCCCGTGGCGACGATCCGCCCCGAAACAATACTGGGCGACACGGCGGTGGCGGTGCATCCTGACGACGAGCGCTACAACTGGCTTATCGGCAAGACGGCCAGCGTGCCGATCCTCAACCGCGAGATTCCCGTCATCGGGGATGAGCGGGTCGATCGAGAATTTGGCGGCGGCGCGCTGAAGATCACGCCCGGCCACGACCCGATCGACTACGAGATCGCGCTGCGGCATCAACTGCCGATCATCAACATCCTCACGCTCGACGCGAAGATCAACGAAAACGGCGGGCCGTACGCCGGGCTCGATCGGTTTGAGGCGCGCCAGAAATTCTGGGCCGACATGGAAGCGGCCGGCCTGACGATCAAGACCGAGCCGTATCACACCAGCATCCCGCGCGCGCAGCGCGGCGGCGAAATCATCGAGCCGATGATGTCTACCCAGTGGTACGTGAAGATCAGGCCGCTGGCCGAGAAAGCCTATCAGGCGGTGGAGAGCGGCCAGATCAAGATCATCCCGGAGCGCTTTGAGAAGGTGTACTACAACTGGATGAACCCGGAGACCATCAAAGACTGGTGCATCAGCCGCCAGTTATGGTGGGGCCATCGCATTCCGGTGTGGACGTGCGAAGCCTGCGATCACGAATTCGCCGCGCGCGTCGATCCGGTGGAGTGCCCCAAGTGTCATGACCATCACCTGCGGCAGGACCCGGACGTGCTGGACACGTGGTTCTCGTCGGGGTTGTGGCCGTTCAGCACGCTGGGCTGGCCCGACGAAACGCCTGACCTGAAGACCTTCTATCCGACGAGCGTGCTGGAAACCGGTTACGACATTTTGTTCTTCTGGGTGGCGCGCATGATCATGCAGGGTTTGGAAATGACGGGGCAGCCGCCGTTTCACACCGTGTACCTGCACGGCCTGGTGCGCGACGATCACGGCCGCAAGTTCAGCAAATCGCTGGGCAATACGCTCGATCCGATCGAGATCGTGGACGAGTTCGGCACCGATGCGTTCCGTTTCACCCTGTTGACGCTGGGCACGCCCGGCAACGATCTCAACATCGGCCTGAGCCGCGTGGAGGCGAACCGCAACTTTGCCAACAAGCTCATGGAATGCAGCGCGGTTTGTTATTTCGAATTTAGAATTCGGAATCCAGAATTCAGAATTCGGAGACGTGCTTGCCGAATTGGAGAACTCTGCTTCTAACCTCCACGCGAAGCGTCTAACCTTCAACTTCCAACTTCCCGATCGCTGGATCCTGTCGCGCCTGAACCAGACCATCGCCAGCGTGACGCGCTTGATGGATAACTACGAATATGGCGAAGCGGGACGGCAGGCGTATGAGTTTCTGTGGGGCGAGTACGCCGACTGGTACATCGAGATGTCGAAGATTCCGCTGAACTCCGGCGATGAAGCCGCGCAGGCGCGCACGGCCGCCGTGCTGGTGCACGTGCTCGATCGAACGCTGCGGCTTCTGCATCCCTTCATCCCGTTCGTGACGGAGGAGATCTGGCAGAACCTGAAGCGCGCGATCGGCAACACCTCCTGGGGTGAAGCGTTGATCATCGCCGAGTGGCCGAAGCCCGGCCCGATCGATCTTGAAGCCGAAGCGGATATGACCCTGCTGATGGACGCCGTGCGCGCGATTCGCAACGCCCGCGCCGAGCGCAACGTGGAAGCGGGCAAGAAACTCGCCGTAATGATCGCCTCCGCCGAGAAGGCCGAGCTGTTCGAGTCGCGGCGCGCCGAGTTGGCCTTCCTGGCGCGGCTCGATCCTGAAATGCTGTATGTGGCCGATCGGCTGAAGGCGGAACCGCAGGGCGCGCTGCCCATCGTCACCAGCAACGCGACGATCTACCTGCCGCTCGCGCAGATGATCGACCTCGCGGCCGAACGGGAGCGGCTGGGCAAAGAACAGCAGGACGTAAACGCGCAGATTGAGCGGATCACGAAGCTGCTCGGCAGCGACTTTGCCAACAAAGCGCCTGCGAACGTGGTGCAGAAAGAGCGCGACAAACTGGCCGACTTTCAGGCCAGGGCCGAGAAGCTGCGAGAGCAGATCGAGCGGTTGGGCTAGACGCGACACCCTCCCGGAGGCTGGCAGCCTCCGGGAGGGTAGTCTTGCCAGCGACTTCGCCAACAAAGCGCCTGCGAACGTGGTGCAGAAAGAGCGCGACAAACTGGCCGACTTTCAGGCCAGGGCGGAAAAGATGAGGGAGCAAATGGAGCGGTGGGGATAGAGAATAACCACGGAGGCATAGAGAAAGCCTCCGTGGTTTTGTTTTGGGCAGAAGCCGTCAGATTTTGAAAAATGGAATATGAGAAGTACAATAGAAATGTTCTCACATTTCTTTACGCAACCCGTGAATCATGACCCGCAAATTTGCGCTCATCATCGGCAATAGCGAATACGACGACGGCGAACTGGCGCGCCTCAAAACGCCAGACGCCGACGTCGCGAAACTGACCGACGTGCTGCGTTTCCCCGAGATCGGCGGCTTTGACGAAGTGGCGGCGCTTGTCGACGAGCCGCTCGTCACCGTGCGCCGCGCCATCGCGCGTTTCTTCGCCGGCAAGCAGCGCGATGATCTGCTGCTGCTGTACTTCTCCGGACACGGCGTGCTCGACGATCGCGGCCAGTCTGTACCTCGCCGTCAAGGACACCGAGCGCACCCTGCCCAAAGGCACCGCCATTGAAGCGTCGTTCATCACCGACGTGATGGACAGCAGCCATTCGCGGCGGCAAGTGTTGATCCTCGATTGCTGTCACAGCGGCGCGTTTGCGCGCGGCGCAAAAGGCAAGGCCGGCGCCAGTGTCCACACCGCCTCGGCCTTTGAAGGCATCGGCACCGGCCGCGTGGTGCTGACCGCCACCGACGCGACGCAGTACGCGTGGGAGGGCGATCAGATCATCGGGCAGGCCGAGAACTCCGTCTTTACCCGTTACTTGATTCAGGGCTTGCAATCCGGCGAGGCCGATCAAGATCAGGATGGCCGCGTCACGCTCGACGAGTTGTACGATTACGTGTACGAACACGTCGTGCAGGAGACACCCCGCCAGACGCCCGGCAAATGGTCGTACAAGCAGCAGGGCGATATCGTCATTGCGCAGAACCCGCACCCGATCGTGAAACAGGCTGTTCTGCCGTCTGAAATCCAGCAATCGATCGACGATTCGCGTCCCTGGGTGCGGGAAGGCGTGATCGACGAACTCGATCGGCTGTTGAACGGTCACAACCTCGCGCTGGCGCAGGCCGCGCAGGCGGCCCTCAAACGCCTGGCGGAAGACGACAGTCGCAAAGTCTCAGCGGCGGCGGCGCAGAGTTTGCAGGCGTATGACGCGCGCGTGCAAGCCGAGGCAGAACGTCGAGAACAGGAACGGCTGGCCGCACTCGCGGAGCAGGAGCGCCTGGCGCGTCAACAGGCCGAAGAAGAACGCCTGGCCAAAGAAAAAGCCGGGCAGGAACGCCTCAACGCTGCGCCGGCAGGGCCGCACGTTTCGACTGCCGAGCCGCCCACGGTATCGACGGTAGCGCACGGCGAAGTCACACCGCCTGAGCAGATTGCCCGATCGATCACGCCCCATTTCATTTCAGCCCTGTCGCGCCAGAAAGCGGCGCTGGTGCTGGCCGCTATTGTTCTCGGCGTCGGCGCGCTCATCGCCAGCGTGGCGTTGAACCCGGGAACGACGACGAGCCTCCTGGAACAGGCACGCCGCTGGCCGGCAGTCGCCATTGCCGACGATTTCAGCCAGGATACCGGTCAATGGACGACCGGCGTTGAAACAGATGAAACCGGTGTGATCACCCGCGAGATCACGGACGGTCATTATCGCTGGTCGGCGACCTCCTCAACGGATTATACTGGCTGGCACGCACTCCCGAACAATCTTCACAGCGCAACCGACTTCTATGTGCGAGCAGATGTTACTCCCGTCAGCGGCACCTGCATAGCCGGTGTGAGATTCCGACACGATGTCGGAAACTTCTACACCTTCTTGGTTCAGAACCCTCTGCACTATGTCTTTGCGGTAACCCAGAATGGAAAATGGAAGCCGATTATCTCCTGGGAAGAGGGCGTGGCGCCAGATCTGATGGTCGCCGGTCAGCGCACCACGCTGGAAGTCATTGCTAAGGGATCACACTTCAATTTTTACGTCAACGATCGATTGGTGGACGAGGCCGATAATAGTCAATTGGCTGAAGGCTGGCCGGGACTGGAAATTGAGCTCGGCGAAGCGGTGGATAACTGCACGGTCGATTTTGACTATTTTGAGGTGCGCACGCCCCGGTGAAACGACTATTACGTCTTTCACGTTTCCTCTTCTCGCTGTACAATATATCTACACGACGCCAGCCACGCCGTGCCCCGTACCGTCTGGCCAACTGCATAGCAGGAGCCTGCATGGCAGGAGCGTAGAGGCATTATGGGCCGCAAAGTTGCGCTCGTCATCGGCAACAGCGAATACGACGATGCCAGCCTGGCACGGTTGATCACGCCGTCCGAGGATGTCAACGATCTCGCCACGCTGCTGAAGTCGCCGGAGGTTGGCGGCTTCGACGAGGTGCTCGCGCTCGTCAACGAAGCGGCGACGAGTGTGCGCAAAGCCATCGCGCGCCTGTTCAAAGAGAAAAGCCCCGACGATCTCCTGCTGTTGTACTTCTCCGGCCACGGCGTCCTCGACGATCAAGGCCACCTCTATCTCGCCGTAAAAGATACGGAGCGCGATCTCTTGAGCGGCACGGCCATTCCCGCCAATTTCATCACGGGCGAAATGGATCGCAGCCGATCGCGGCGGCAGGTGCTCGTGCTCGATTGTTGTCACAGCGGCGCCTTCGCGCGCGGGAGCAAGGGTGCGGTCGGTGCGAGCGTGGGCACGGCCTCGGCCTTTGAGGGCACGGGCTACGGCCGGGTGGTGTTGACCGCCACCGATGCGACACAGTACGCGTGGGAAGGCGATCAAGTCATCGGGCGGGCCGATAACTCGGTCTTCACGCACTACATGATTCAGGGCCTGCAAACGGGTGAGGCCGATCAAGATCGCGATGGCCGCATTACACTCGACGAGCTGATACGACTACGTGTACGCGCAGGTTGTTGCCCAAACACCCAAACAGACGCCGGGGAAATGGTCGTACAAGCAGCAGGGTGATATGGTCATTGCGAAGAATCCCCATCCGCCTGTCGTTAAAGCGGTCGAGCTGCCAGGCGAGTTGCGGCAGGCCATCGAAAGTCCCCTGGCCAATGTGCGTGAAGGAGCTGTGCGCGAGCTGGCATCCTTGCTGCGCGGATCGAATGCCGGACTGGCGCTGGCCGCGCGTGAAGCCCTGCAGCACCTGAGTGAAGACGACAGCCGCAAGGTATCGATTGCAGCGGCCGAAGCACTGAAGACGGCGCCTGCGGCACAGCCGTCGCGCACTCACGGCGAAACCCGCGCCTGTGCCAGGAAAGCCCCAGCCGCGTCCGGCCGGCCTCGTGGGCAAAACGATCGGACGTTATCAGATCGTGGAACAACTCTGGGTGGGGGTCAGGGCCGAAATCTACAAGGCGTATCAACCCGGCCTCGAACGCTACGTCACCGTCAAGTTCTTTCATGCGATGATTCCAGATGATCCCGGTTATCTGCAGCGCTTCATGCGCGAGATGAGCGCCGTGGAATCGCTGCATCACCCGGGATTGGTGGCGGTCTATGATTTCGGCACAGAGAGCGGTCTGTTCTACATCGTCACAGAGTATCTCAACGGCATCACGCTCAAGCAGCGCCTGCAGGAAAAACGCCAGCGCGGCGAGCTACTGGATCTGGCCGAAGCCCTCACTGTGATCAGCGCGGTAGGGGAGGCGCTGGCCTACGCGCACCGGCGCGGCGTCGTGCACCGCGACGTGATACCGGGCAATGTGATGCTCACGACCGATGGGCGCATCTTGCTGACCGATCTGGGTTTGCTGAAAACGCTGCAGGCCAGCAATATGACGGCCAGCGAAACGGTCATCGGCACACCGGCCTATCTGTCACCTGAGCAAGATCGCGGCGAAGCGGGCGATGCGCGCAGCGACATTTACTCGCTGGGCGTCATGCTGTACGAATTGACGACGGGCCGCCTGCCGTACGAAGGCGATACGGCGCTGGCGATCATCCTCAAGCACATGAACGAGCCGGTGCCGCCGCCACGCAGCATCAAGCCCGATCTACCCGAGGCGATCGAGCGGGTGATCTTGAAGGCGATGGCCAAGGCCCCGACCGATCGCTTTGCGACAGCCGACGAGATGGTGAATGCGCTGCGCGCGGCCACCGGCCAGGCCGGGGCGCAGGAGCGCATTCTCGACGCGGCAATTGCGCGAGCGGTCCCGCTCGATCGACCAGCGCCGATCCCCTCGTTCAGATCCGGCGCACCGGCTCGCGCGGCTTGCGCGCCGTCGAAGAAACGCGTACAAAGAAAACCGCACCCCCTGCCCCGGCCAGCCAGACTTTGCAGACGGACCGGCAGGGCCCGGCACTCCTGGCAGGCCTGATTGTCTCGATCGGCTGGTTCGCGGGCTGGTTCGTGGGCATCCTCATCGGCAGTCTGTGGAATGAGACCAGTTCAGGCGCAATCAGTCTGGGCTAGGGTGGATGGCCGCCGGGGTGATCACTGGCCTTGTTCTCAAGCAAACCGTCCACTCCGCATGGTGGCCGATGTTGTCGTTAGGCGTGGGCTGGCCGCTTTGTCTGGTCCTGGGCTCTTACTATCTGGATGCCTGGTTGCTGTTGGCCTCGTGGCGACGTGGCTCATCAACAGCCTGACAGCCATGCTGGCCGTGCACAATCGCATCTGGCCGATCGCCGCGTTGACTACTGCCGCGGCCGGCATTGCCTGGATCATCGTGGACAATAAGTGGGATCTGGCAGCCTTGAAACTCTTTGGCGCAGATTATCACTGGGCCTGGGCGACTTTCTTTGACTGTCTGAGCCTTACGGGGCGATCGATCTGCTGCTGATTCCCGCTGTTACCGCGGCCGTCGCGGGCAGCATATTGACGTTCCTGCTCTATCGGCGCGCTGAAACAACGGAGCCAGCATGATCAACGACGAACCGCTCTCGCAATTTCATCTGCGCCTCGCCGCGCCTGAGGGCGACGCCGAAGAACTCGATGATCTCACGCAGAATCTGCGGCGGGAGTGGAAGAATCCGACGTGGAGCGCATCGAGCTGGTACCCGGCGGCGATGTGCCTGAAGGCGCTAAAGCCGGGCTGGTCACCGCGCACGGGGAATTGAACGTGACGCTGAAACCCGCCGCCCTGCCCAACTTCCTGGGCGTCGTGCGTGATTGGCTCAGCCGCCAGAATCAGCGCGTGGAGATTGTGGCCACGGTAGGCAACAGCACGTTTCACATCAATGCTTCGATCACCGACATCTCGACCATTATGCAGGCATTGGGAAACATCACGCCGATACGGGCGGACATGCCACGGCCGAGTCGACGGGCGGGGCCGATCTCGATGCCGAGCAGATCAACGTGGGCGGCGATGTCACCGGGCGCGACAAGATCATTCAGATTAAGGCCGAAGCGGGGGCGACGGTGTACATCGGCCAGCCTGGCCCCGTCTCCGTCAAGACCGACGACGGCGCAGGCATTGCCCGCCGACAAGCCGGCAGCCGGTTAGCCGTTCTTTCGCGCGCAGCGTTCGTTTCCAGCAGCCAGGGGCAGTCGTCATGAGTCGCAAATTTGCTTTCATTATCGGCAACAGCCAGTATCAGGACCCGCGTCTGGCCCAGCTCCTCACGCCGCAAGAGGACGTGAACGATCTCGCCGCCATTTTGCGGACTCCGGAAATTGGCGGCTTCGACGAAGTCAAAACGCTGGTCAACGAAACCGATGCCAACGTCCGCCTCAGCCTCGAGGATTTCTTCGCCGATAAAAAGCCCGATGATTTGCTGGTCGTTTATTTCTCCGGCCACGGCGTGCGCGACGAGCAGGGCGCCTTGTTTCTGGCCGTCAACAACACGCGCGCCAACCGCCTGCGTGCCACGGCTATCCCCTCGGAATTCATCACCGACGAAATGGATCGCAGCCGTTCCAAACGGCAGGTGTTGATCCTCGACTGCTGCCACAGCGGCGCGTTTGCGCAGGGTTCCAAAGCGATGACGGGCGAAAGCGCCGGCACCGGCCCGGCCTTTGAAGGCATCGGCTATGGCCGCGTGGTGCTCACCGCCACGGATGCCACGCAATACGCGTGGGAGGGCGACAAAGTCATCGGACAGGCGGATCGATCGGTGTTTACCCATTACCTCATCGAAGGTCTGCGCACGGGCGAGGCGGATACCGATCTCGATGGCACGATCACGCTCGACGAGATGTACGATTACGTGTATGAAAAAGTGGTGACCGTCACGCCCAGGCAGACGCCGGGCAAATGGTCGTACAAACAACAGGGTGACATCGTCATCGCGCGCAACCCGCATCCAGCGGCCAAACCGGCCGTCCCTTCCTCGGAAGTTTTCGACACGGCGCGCTATCTCGCCGCTATCAAGACCACCCGGCTGATTGTCCGGCAGGGCGTCAACCCCGGTGCAGTCTATCCACTGCGCGCCGAGATGAATATCATCGGGCGCAGCGACGGGCTAGAGGTCACGATACGCGATGACCTGATTTCACGCCGGCAGGCGCGGATCACACGGCGCGACAACGAATACTTCATCGAAGACTTGCTCAGCGCCAATGGCACTTTCGTCAACGGCAAAAAACTCGCAGGAATACAGGCGCTGAAGGAAGGCGATCAAATTGCCGCCGGCGACACGCTGTTGATCTTCCAACTGGGCGAAGCCGCGCCGGCGGCGGCGACAAGCGAGGAGATGCCCGTCGACACGCCGGCCGCTGCCGTACTCGCGTCTGAGGCGGCCGCCGCTCAACCTCAAAGCCCCGCTGTTTCCGCCCTGCCCAACCAACCCCTGCCGCCCCCGGCTGCCCCAGCCAGAATAAAGCGCATCGCGCCAAAGTGGATTTGGATCGGCGCGGCGGGTGGCATTGTCCTGCTGCTGGGCGCATTGTTCGCCAGTATGACCAGCCCGCCTCCTGGCCCCGCGTCAACTGCGCCTGCGTCAGGCACACCGCTATCGACCGAGTCACATCTTGAAGCCGATGCAACAGCGGCTGGCAATACCACCCGCGATACCTACAGAAGCGGCGGATGCCTCCACTCCCCAGCCGGCCGGCACCGAATTCGCGGCTGACAATCAACCTGATTCGGACCCGCTGGCCCATGCCAGAACGAATTGGAATGTCGTCAGCGGCGACTCATTCGATACGAATAGCAACAACTGGGACACGGGCGATTTCGATGAACCCGACAACGCCACCGGCACGCGTCAGATTGTCGATGGCAGATATCACTGGGAGATCCAGGCGAATAGGGATTATGCGACGCTCGCGAGCAAGGTGCAGGCGCCGGACGGCGATTTCTATGTGTCGGTGGACACCCACCAGCTGGCAGGATCGGCAGTCTGCGGTTATGGGCTGCTGCTGCGCGACACCGACGCGGGAGTGTATCAATTCGGGCTGGCGAAACACGATCAGGAATTCAGCGTGTTCGCCTGGAATGAAGCTAAAGGGGCTTCGCGGCCGCTCCTTGGCCCGGCTGAATCTGGGGCGATTCATCTCGGTGAAGCCAACCAGTTAGCGGTGATCGCCGAAGGCGCGCATTACCGGTTCTTCATCAACGATCAGCCAGTCGGCGAGATGACCGACGAGGAGTGGACGGCCGGCCACGTTACACTGTTCGCCCAGTTATGCCAGACCGCCGATTCAGCGGTCATTGAGTTTGATAACATGGAACTGCGCGTGCCGTAAGCGGCTTGACCTCAGCCGTTCTTTGCTGCGCTGGCAGATTCTCCCCGGGCCACCGCGCAGGGCCGCCTGCAGCTTCCGCATGGTACAATCGTCCAAGAAATCTCTGGCGACTGTGTTCATGCGCAAGTTCTTCAAACGTCTCGTCATCACCCTGTTCCTGCTTAGCGCGATCGGCGCGGCAACCCTCCTCGCCTTCAATGTCTGGCTGCACGCCGCGTATGCGAAGCGCATCTATACAGCGATCGACGATCTGCCGCGCGACGCACAACCACGCGTCGCCATCGTCTTCGGGGCCGGGCTGACCCGCGCGGGCGAGCCGACGCCCGCGCTGTACGATCGCGTGGCGACCGCCGCCGATCTCTACCGGCGCGGCGTGGTCGACAAATTGCTCCTCACGGGTGACAATCGCTTCGTCAATTACAACGAACCGGAAGCGATGCGCCGCACCGCGGTGAAATTGGGCGTGCCGGATGGAGATGTGGTGCTGGATTATGCGGGCCGCCGCACCTACGACAGACTGCTATCGCGCGCGTGAAATCTTCGGCGTGAAACGCGCGATCCTCGTCACACAGGCGTTTCATCTCGAGCGGGCGCTGTACCTGTGCGATGCTTTCGGCCTCGATAGCTTCGGCGTGGCAGCCGATCGCCGCCCTTACACGCAGACCACGCAGACGTGGTGGTCGATCCGCGAAGCAGCCGCCACGCTGGCCGCGTGGCTCGACGTCAACGTCAGGCGCCCGACACCCGTGTTAGGACCGCCGCTGCCGATCGGCAATTGAAGCAGGCCCCGTGATCGGTCGCAGACCTTTGGTTGGTGCACCCCAACAAGAGTACAATCGGCCCGTTGACTTTTCAGAGCGCGCACATACAATAGCAGTGACCGGCTCGATTGATTTGCTATGGACGCCAAGGACCTCATTGCCCAAGGCATTACGCTGGCGCGGCGCGGCCAGAACGAGAAGGCGCGCGAGATGTTCAATCTCGCCCTCATCACGGATCCACGCAGCGAAAACGCCTGGCTGTGGCTCAGCGCGGTGGCCGTGGACGATGCCGAGAAAGAAGACTGCCTGCGGCAGGTCCTGGCGATCAACCCCAAGAACGTCAACGCGGCCAACGAGCTGCAAAAGATCGGCGAGAAACGCCGCAGTGAATTAGCGGCGAAAGTCGCGGCGCTGGCCGCCGCCCGGCCGGCGAACGAAGCTCCGCGGGTGGCAGCCGCGGCCATGCCCGTGGCAGGCGGCGCTCAAGCTGCCCGGCGCCGACGCGGCGGCCGCGCGCAAATGCCAACCTGGCTCAAGTATGCCATCATCGGCGGCTTCGGCCTGCTGATCGTGCTGATCGCACTGGGCTCTTTCAATTTAGCCGGGCGTGTGTTGAATCCGGTGACGCCGACGCTCACGCCGACGCCGTCGCGGACGGCCACCATTCCGCCGACCTGGACCTACACGCCCACGCGGACGGCAACCCCCTGCCCGCTGCGCGTGTGCACTGCGACGCCCACCAACACGCCGACGATCACTCTGACGCCCAGCGAAACGCCGACACTCACGCCGACGCCGACGCGCACGCCGACGAATACGCGCACTCCTACCCGCACGTTCACGCCCACGCGCACGCCGACACCGACCTTTACGCCGACACGCACCGCGACTCGCACGCCCACACGCACCGCGACGCGCACGCCGACGGCCACACTCACGCCCTCGCTCACGACAACACAGGCGCTCACCCTCACGGCAACAGCGACCGGCAGGGCAGGTACGGCAACTCGCACACCGGCAGGCGCCGCGACACGCACGCCGACCCTCACGCCCGTCAAGTAGTGGCAAAGCACTCATTCTGACCTTCTATTTGGCCGGCCTACCGGCCTGGCGTGTTGCCGAGCTGGTGCGAATCAAGCATGAAGGCATCGCCCTGACCGCCAGGGAAGCCGATCGGCTGTGGTATAATGCCGTAAAACCTGACAGGTTACTCAAACCTGTCAGGTTTCTTATGAGGCCATATGAACCGCGAAGAAGCCTGGGCCATCGTTACCGAATACACCGCCAGCGATTCGCTGCGCAAGCATATGCTGTCCGTCGAAGCGGGCCTGCGCGCTTACGCGCCGCGCTTCAACGGCGATGCCGAGCTGTGGGGCGTGGTGGGCCTGCTGCACGACTTCGATTACGAACGTTATCCTGATGTGGCAGCGCAGGGCCATCCCGTGATGGGCTCGCACATTCTGCGCGAGCGCGGCGTGAGCGAAGAGATTGTGCGCGCCGTTTTGTCGCATGCCACCGAGGTTAGCGGCGTGGAGCGTGCGACCGATCTGGAGAAAACGTTGTACGCGGTGGATGAATTGACCGGCCTGATCACGGCCACCGCGCTCGTGCGCCCCAACAAGAACATCGCCGACGTCACCGTCTCCAGCGTCAAGAAGAAGTGGAAAGACAAAGCCTTCGCCGCCGCAGTGGATCGAAAGGAGATCGAGCACGCCGCCGCCGATCTGGGCGTGCCGCTGGATGAGCACATCGGCGTCGTGCTGCAAGCCATGCAGGCCATTGCGCCGACGCTGGGTCTGGATGGCAGCCTGGTCAAATGAAGTTTCCACGCCTCGGCAAGCCGCGCGCCGCTGAAACACCGGCTGCGCCGGAAAATGCCGTTCCCGAATCTCAACGGTCGTGCCCCAAGTGCGGCGCCACTATTTCGTCGCGCGCCAAGACGTGCGTCTATTGCGGCGCGGATCTGGTAGCCATCGCCAAAGCCGAAGAGGCGCAGGCCAAAGCGATCGCGCGCGAGAAGCGCGTCGAAGCCGCGCAGCGCCCTACGCGCATCATTGTGTTTGTCCTCACCGCCATCATCATCGTGCTGTTTGTAGCCATCATCGTGCAGAGCACGCGCCAGTCGGCGATTGCGGCGCTGACGCCCACCGTGACGCGCACCCCCACCCGTTCGATCGTGCTGCCCACGGCCACGCTGCGCGCCACGGCCACGCCCACGGGCACGCCGACGCCTATACCGCCCCTCGAATACGTCGTCAAAAACGGCGACACGCCGGGCCGCATTGCGCTGCTATACGATCTATCCGTGCCGCAGCTGATGGCCTACAACGGCAAAGCCGAAGACGATGTGATCGTGGTGGGTGAAACGTTGAAGATTCCGCCGCCCACCCCCCAGCCGATCGCGACCACCACCGCCGCGCCCGGCACGCCGACGCCTGCCCCCGCAGACGAAGTGACCTATACCGTGGCCGCCGGTGACACGCTCAGCGGCATCGCGCAGAAATTTGACGTGCCCATGAGCCGCATTCAAGAACGCAATGACATCCAGAATATTCAGTCGCTGCAGATCGGCGATCAGCTGGTAATTCCCGTGGCGCCCACACCCACCTTCACGCCGGCGCCGGGGGCTTCATCGGCCGCGGCTGCCACGCCCACCCCGCCGGTGCAATATCCGCGGGTCACCTTGCTGACGCCGCTCGATCGCGAAATCTTTATCGGCAACTCAGCGCCGATCTTGCTGCAATGGTTGTCGTCCGGCATCTTGCAGCCCAACGAACTGTACCTGGTTGAGGTGGAACGGCCCGGCGCCCGGACCATTTCTGCCCGTACCCGCGCGACCAGCTATCACCTCTTGCTCGATCAATATCCGGCTGCCGGCGATCCGAGCCGGTTGTTCAAGTGGCGCGTGATGATCGTCCGGCAGGCCGGCACTGGCAATGACGAGGCGCCCTCCTATCGGGTGGTGAGCCCCGTAAGCGAATCGAGTTTTGAATGGCTCGACGTGATGCCAACGGCCACTTCCACGGCTACGCCGCTGCCCGGATCGCGTCCGGCCGTGCAGCCCAGCGCTACCCCTACCCCTACCTCGTAGGAATGTGTCTCTTACACTTCTCTAGGCGAAAGTTAACTTCGCTTTAAGCATCGCGCGGCATAATGAGAATAGGTTTATTCTGCCCCGGCGACATCAGAGGGCTGAAGAACCTGGAGGCGGCCATCTCTCATGCTGAACGAACCCACTCCCGAAATCCGACCCGAAGTCCCTGAGATTCAACCCGGCGCCGAAGTGACGCCGTCCGCGCCGCACCCTGCTCCCGCCCGGCCGCGACGCGGCCGCATGCTGATCGCCCTGACCGCCATGTTGATCGCCGGGCTGATCTGCGGCGCGATCGGCGGCGGAATTGCCGGCAGTCTGGTCACGCAGAACGCGCTGCAGGCGCAGGCCACGCGCAGCACGGCAGGCGGCACCAGCGCGCCGGTTGTGGCGCTCGGCGACCACGACGCAGCGGCTGGCCGGCGATTCCAACTCAGCCGCCATCGCCGCCGTCAAACGGGTTGGGCCGGCAGTGGTCACGGTCATCAACACCATGCCCCAGCAGCAAATCTTTGGCTTCTTCGGCGAAAGCGTGCAGCAGCCCAAAGCCTCCGGTTCGGGCGTTGTGATTTCACCGCAGGGTTACATCGTCACCAATAATCACGTCGTCGAGGGCTATCAAACGTTGGAAGTGGATTTTGCCGATGGCACCCGGGTCAGCGCCCAGTTGATCGGCGCTGACGCCTTCTCCGATCTGGCCGTCGTCAAAGTCGACGGCAACGTGCCGGCAGTTGCGGAGCTCGGCGATTCAGATCAACTGCAAATCGGCGAGGCGGTCATCGCCATCGGCAGCCCGTTGGGCGACTTCAAGAATACCGTCACGTTTGGCGTCGTCAGCGCGCTGGGCCGCACCCTGGACGTGGAAAACGGTTCGGCTTACGAGAAAATGATCCAGACGGATGCGGCGATCAATCATGGCAACTCCGGCGGCCCGCTGGTCAACATGAGCGGGCAGGTGATCGGCATCACCACGGCCATCGTGCGCGGCAGCGATACCACCAGCGACGTGGCTGAAGGACTGGGTTTTGCCATTCCGTCCCGGACGGTCAGCGAGATCACGGCGCAGCTGATCTCCACGGGCCGGGTTGACCGGCCGTATATGGGCGTGCGCTGGCAGTCCATCACGCCGGAGATCGCCAAGGCCAATGGCCTGCCCATGCAATGGGGCGCCTATATTCAACGGGTCGGCGCGGGTTCGACGGCCGATCTCAGCCGGGGTGCGCGCCGGCGACATCATTACGAAGATCGGCGCTGAAGCGCTGAGCGACAGCAATGCCTTCTTGAACCTGCTGAATCATCACAAGGTCGGCGAGAGCGTCACGCTCGAAGTCTGGCGCAACGGGCAGACGCTGACGCTTAGCGCAGTCTTGCAGGGACAATCCCAGTAGCTGTGATGCAGAGACGGCAGGAAGGGGAGACGGAGGGAAGAATCCCGCCGTCTCCCTTTCTTTCCAACTCTCTTTGCCTCTCCCGCCCCGCCCTATTCGGGTATAATCTCGCGCGTGACTTACTCGCCTCGCATTTTGATCTTTTACGCGGAAGCCGGCGCCGGGCACCGCCGCGCGGCCGAAGCCGTTGCCCAGCCGTTGGCCGAACGCGGCGCCACTGTGGCTCGGATCGACGCCCTGCGCTTCACGCATCCCCTGTTTCGCGCGGTATACGTGGGCGGCGGATTGAAACTCATTACGCGCCTGCCGCGCCTGTATCGCCTGGCTTATCACCTCAGCGATCAGCCCGCGATCGATCGGGTGCTGCGCGGGCCGCGGTATCATTCACAGCAGATCAGCGCCCGCGCGCTCTTCCGCGCGATTGAATCCTTCCAGCCTGATGCAATCGTCTGCACCCATTTTCTGTCGGCCGAGTTGTGCGCGGGCTGGCGGCGCAGCGGCCGCCTGCGCGTTCCGGTGTGCACAGTCATCACCGATTTCGAGCCGCACTGCATGTGGCAGCACGCGGGCACCGATCTGTACTGTGTTCCGACAGACGAAGCCCGCACACGCTTGATCCAGGACGGGATCGATCCGGCGAAAATCGAGGTGACGGGCATCCCGATTGGGCGCGGGTTTGCCGCCCTGCCCGAGCGGTCCTCCGCCGCGCAACGCTTGAACCTGGATCCGCAGCAGGCCGTGGTGTTGATCATGGGCGGCGGGCTGGGCGTTGGCGCAATGGACGCTGTCGCGCGATCGCTGCTGACGCACCCACTGGACGCACAGATCGTCTTCATCAGCGGCAGCAATCAGGCGCTGCGCCGCCGCTTGAAAGCCATGTCCCGAGCCTGGATCGTGCGCGGGTTCGTCGACAACATGCCCGACTGGCTGGCGTGTGCCGATGTGGCGATTAGCAAAGCCGGCGGGCTGGCCGGATCGGAATTGCTCGCAGCGGGCGTGCCGACCATCATCCCGCGCCTGTTGACCGGACACGAAGCGCTGAACGCGCAATATCTGGCGTCAACCGGCGCGGCGATCCTGGCTAATTCGGCCGCCGAGGCGCTCACTCAAGCCGATCGGCTGCTGCACGATCCACAGCAGCGTGCTGCCATGCGAAACGCTGCGCGACAGGCTGCTCGCCCCAGAGCCGCTTCACTCATTGTCGATCACGTCGTCAACATCACGCGGTCAGTTACTCGTTACTCATCACTCGTTACTCAGCATGTGGACTATCCGTCGCTATCAGCCCTCTGATCGATCCGCCGTGCGCCAGCTGACCGGCGACACGGCGCACTTTGGCGATCCCGTCGAGCACTTCTTCGACGCGCGCGAGGTGTTTCTGGACGCCTTCACCACCTACTACACGGATGTTGCTTATCACTACTTGTGGGTCGCGGATGATGATGGCGCGCTGATCGGTTACATCATGGGCTGCCCCGACACGCATGACTACAACGCGTGGTATCGGGTCAATATCAGGCGGGTGGCGCGGCGCGCGGCCACGCTGCACTATCGCGGCGTGTTCACGCGCAAGTCGCTGGGCTACCTCCGGCGCTATCTGCGGCTGCGCGTACCCTACGTCGATCTCGCGCCCTACCCGGCGCATCTGCACATCAACACGCGCGCCGATTGGCGGGGCCAGGGCGTTGGCACAGCGTTGATGAAGACTTACCTCGATCAGCTCCGCAGCGAAAACGTCCCCGGTGTTCACCTGGAAACCACCAGCGAGAACAGGATCGCCGTGGCATGGTACGAGCGGCTGGGGTTTCAGCGGCTGCAAAGCGTGCCAACCGATGTGTACCAGCGCAGCCTGGGGCACTCGGTGGATCTGCTGCTGTACGCGCTGCGGCTGAGGTGATCGTGCCAGCCTGCATCCTCCGGCGGCTCCATGGCGTGGCGCATCAAGCCTGTCCGCACTCAGGGCCGGCCGCACTGAGAGCGACAGATGCGCGGTTATGACGTATAATCCTTTAAGCCAGGCTAATGACTGCCGAACTTCACTTTCCCGCCTTAATTCGCACCAAGTTTTATCGACCGCCCCTGCCGGCCGACTGGGTGCCGCGTCCGCAACTTCTGGAGCGCCTGCAGCAGCAGCGCCAGCGCCCGCTCACGCTGGTTTGCGCGCCGGCCGGATTCGGCAAGAGCACGCTGCTCAGCGCGTGGCTGGAACGCTGCGACTGGCGGAGCGCATGGCTGTCGCTGGACGACGGCGATAACGATCTGGCGACTTTCCTGTCCTATATCGTGGCTGCTGTTCAGACCCTGTTCCCAGAGTTTGGGACGGATACCCAGGCGCTGCTCGACGCGGTGACCATGCCGCCCCTGCCCGTGATTGTAGGCAGCCTTAGCAACGATCTCGACGAGATTGACGAGTCATTCCTCCTGGTGCTGGACGATTATCACGTCATTCATAATCCGGCGATTCATGATCTCCTGTCGAGATTGCTGAGTAATCCGCCGCGCGCTTTGCATCTGGTGCTGGCGGCGCGCCACGATCCACCATTGCCGATCACCAGTCTGCGCGCGCGCGCCGCTATCTCCGAAATCCGCTCACCCAATCTGCGCTTCTCGCTGACGGAAGCACTGGCGTTTCTGCGCCAAACACTGGACCCCCAGATCGATGAAAGCCGGGCGGCTTTGTTCAATCAGAAGACCGAGGGTTGGGCTGCCGGCCTGCGTCTGGTCGCGCTGTCCACGTGGCACAAGGACAGCGAAGCCAAACTGGCCACGCTGGACTCCAACGACGCGGTCCTGATGGATTATTTCGCCAGTGAAGTGCTGGCGCAGCAGCCCGCTGCCCTGCAAGAATTTCTGATCAAGACCTCTATTCTCGATCGGCTGTATGGCTCGTTGTGTGAAGCGGTGGCCCAGGCAAGCGATCTGGCCGTGTCCGGGCAAACCTATCTGGCCTGGCTCGAAGAACTCAATCTCTTCATCACGCCGCTGGACGATCGGCGTGAATGGTTCCGATATCATCCGTTATTCCGGCAGTTGTTGCAGCATCAGCTCGAGCGCCGTTATCCGCGCGACGAGATTGTTGCGCTGCATCAGCGCGCCAGCCGCTGGCTGGCCGCGCACGACCTGCTAGAAGAAGCCGTCCGCCACGCTCTGCTCACCGACAGTGCCGCTGACGCCGCGCAAATTGTGGCGCAGCAGTGCCGCCATCTGATGAATCAGGACGAGTGGCACCGTCTGGAAGCTCTGTTGCAGGTCTTGCCGTTCGGTGTTGTAGAAGGCCAACCAAAGTCTGCTCCTGGCTAAGGCCTGGTCCGCACACAACCAGTACAACTTACTTCAAATGCCCGCTTTGATTGATCAGGCAGAAAGCCTGATCGCGCAGCAAGCGTTAGCACCTGCTGAGAAGCGCGCCCTGCGCGGCGAAGTGGCGTTCTTTCGCAGTTATCAAACCTTCTGGGCCGACGACTTGCCGGGCGTGCTGCCGTATTCGCGGCAGGCGTTAGCCGACCTTCCACCGGACTGGTGGCATGCCCGCGTCCTGACGCGCCTGTATCTAGCTGGCGCCTATCATATGCTGGGCGATCCCGTGAATGCGGCCGCGGCCTTATCAACCAGCTTCGATGAATCTCAAGCCAACGGTCCCTATCGGATGCGTTCGTTCATGATCGCCTGTTTCATTCATTGGCTTGCAGGCGATTTGCAGGGTGTAGCGGATGCTGCCAACCAGATGCTGGTTCTAGGCGAGCAGCATCATTATCCTCAAACTGCCAATTGGGCGCACTACTTCAGAGGAATCGTCCATTACCAGCGGAATAATCTGGCGGAGGCTGAGCAAGACTTGTCGGCGGTCGTGCTCGATCGCTATCGGACCCACCTGCAATGCCTGGTGCATAGCGCCATTGCCCTGGCCCTCACTTATCAGGCTCAGCAGCAGCCGGCCCAGGCGCTCACCGTGGCGGATATGCTCCCCGCCTTTTTGTATGAGACGGGCAATACGATTCTACTGCCCACGATTCATGCCTTTCGGGCCGATTTAGCCCTGAAGCAGGGGCGCCTGGCCGAAGCGAGTCAATGGGCCACGCAGGATCAGCTTGCAGCGATGAGCCTCATGCCCTTCTTCTTTGCGCACCCTCTTGTCTGGCCCAGGGTGCTGCTCACCCTGAACACACCCGCCAGCCGCGCCGCCGCCGCTGAGCAGCTGGCTCGACTGCGCGAGTTCGCGCAAGCGCGACATCACACGCTTGTCTTGATCGAGGTGCTGGCGGTGCAGGCCGTGCTCTTTGAAACGCAGGGCGATCATTCCGCGGCCCTGGCGGCTCTGGAACGCGCGATTGGCCTGGCGCAGCCCGGCGGTTTTATTCGGCTCTTCGTCGATCGGGGCCCGACCATTCAGGCCCTATTGCGCAAACTCCGCGATCAAGGTGTGGCGCCGTACTTTGTGGCGCAGATTCTGGCTGCGTTTGCCGAACCTCAATCGGTCGAGCCGGCTGCAACCGTCGGGCCGCCCGAATTGATCGAGCCGCTGACCAAGCGCGAACTCGAAGTCCTCGCTTTGCTGGAACAGCGCCTGAGCAACAAAGAGATCGCGGCGCGCCTGTTCATCACGCCCAGCACGGCCAAGCTGCACACCCTGCACATCTATCAGAAATTGCAGGTCAATATGCGCCGCGACGCCGTCGCCAAAGCGCAGACCCTCGGCCTGCTGACCAACCACTGAATCTCAGTCGATCCAAATTCGCCAGCCGCGCGGGTTGCCACGCCCGCGAATCCGGCGGCGTGGCAGCCGCCTCCGCTTGTTCTTGGAACTACCGAATCCCCTCAAAGAATAGTCCCTTTATAGACCCTTTCGGTGCTAGTCCTCCGCGCGAGTGCGGCGTATGCTGATAAGCATGGACCCCTCATCGTCAAGATACCTGCTGGATGTACGCTGCCGGTATCGCATCCTCATTCGCGGCGCATTGGATTCAGGCTGGTCCGATCGTCTGGGCGGTATGGCCGTCCTGACCACACGCCGGGCTGACGGCACGGCGGCGACTACTTTGAGCGGCGAACTTGCGGATCAGTCCGCCCTGGTGGGCGTGCTGAATATACTGCATGACTATGGCATCCCGCTGGTGGCGATGGAGCGTATCGACGATGAGACAGAAGATCGGCCGACGTCTCTGCCTGCGGAACAGAAGGATTAACTGCGCACCAACCCAGCCGCGGAATAGCGAAGCGGCATTACGACGTCGGCAACCGGATGGCGTACGCCGGCTCGCACAATCAACTGCCAAACACTCCATCAGGAGGGACAAGCATGCCGGGACGAGAACATGGCGGCGGTGATGAAACGCCCGGAGCGGGCGCGGCAGCGGGCAGCGGCGAGCATCGCTATCAACTGCACGAGAAGCTTCGCTTCGATCGGCGACGATTTCTGGATCGAAAACGGCGCCGGCCAGCGAGTTTTCAAAGTCGACGGCCGAGCCTTGCGCATCCGGGAGACGTTCAAAATCAAGGACCTGCAGGGCCATGAAGTGGCCGAGATTCAGGAGAAACTGGTGTCGATTCGAGACACCATGAACATCGCGCGCGGCGGACAGACCATCGCCACCGTCAGGAAGGCGCTGGTTACGCCGTTGCGGGGGCGCTTCTCCGTCAGCGTGGCCGGGGGCGCCGACATGGATGTGCAGGGCAACATTCTGGCGCATGAATACAAGATCGAACGAGGCGGCCGCGGGATCGCCGAGGTCTCCAAGAAGTGGTTCCGCATCCGCGATTCCTATGGCGTGGACATCCAGCCCGGGCAGGATGACGCGCTGATCCTGGCCGTCACGGTCGTCGTCGACCAGATGATGAGCGGCGTGGGTTGATGGCCCGCCTCACCCGTTAACCGGCTCGCGGCAGCCGGAGCGTCAATCTTAAAAAGGAGCGATAACATGTTAGAACGTCCGTTAGAGTACGCCCTGATTGGATTCAAGGGCAACCAGTTCTCGGGCAAGATTGTCCCTGAACTGCTGGATTTGGCGGAGCGCGGCATCGTGCGCTTTGTGGATATCGTCTTTATCAGCAAGGAAAAAGACGGCAGCGTGCGCACGCTCGAGCTCAATGATCTCGACGCCAAATCCTACAAGATGTTCGTCCCGATGGGCAAACACGTCGCCAGTCTCTTTACCACGAATGATCTGGAGATCGCGGCGAGCAGGCTCCGCAAGAACACGGCGGCGGTCTTGTTCTTGTGGGAGAATCTGTGGACGGATAATCTCCGCAAGGCGCTCACCGATTCGGGCGGCAAGCTGGTCGAGCGCTCGCAAATTCCCCCCGATGTGGTCAAGGAGTTCAACAAGAGACTCGCTGCGGAAGAGCGCAAGGCCGCCGCGGCGAAGAAGCGCAAGGCTGAGGCTGCCAAGAAACGCAAGGCCGCGGCTGCTGCGAAGAAGTAGTAGTCCTCGAAAACCAATCCAAACAATTCTCAGGAGGAAAATAACATGCCAGGTAGAAGAGGACCAGGTGGACCAGGTGGTATCGGTGGGCCCGGCGGACCAGGTGGTATCGGTGGGCCCGGCGGGCCAGGTGTGTGGCGGCCCGGTGGACCGGGTGGCCCAGGACGACGCGACGGAGTTGGCTTACTCGGGGTGGCAGTCGTGGCCGGTACCACGGCCGCTGTAGTGGGTGGCGCCAAGTCACAAGCGGCACCGGCAGCTGCGCCAGCAGCAGCACCGGGTGGTGAACACCGTTACAAGATGACCGAGAAACTCGCCTCGATTGGCGACGACTTCTGGATCGAAAACGCAGCCGGGCAGCGCGCATTCAAAGTGGACGGCAAGGCGCTGCGCGTGCGCGATTCGTTGAAGATCAAAGACCTGCAAGGCAACGTGGTCGCGGAGATTCAGGAAAAGATCGCGCGCGTCAAAGACACGATGGATATTGCGCGCAACGGGCAGACCATCGCGACGGTGAAAAAGGCGCTGGTCACACCGCTGCGCGGACGCTTTTCAGTCAACGTGGCCGGCGGTGCGGACATGGACGTAGATGGTAATGTCCTCGGTCACGAATTCAAGGTAACACAGGGTGGACGCGAAATTGCCGAAATCTCGCAAAAGTGGTTCCGCGTTCGTGATTCGTACGGCATCGATATTCAACCCGGACAAGACGACGCGCTGATCCTGGCGATCGCAGTCGTCATCGACCAGATGACGAGCGACATCGGCTAGGGGCGTTAAGCGCAGTTCATTCAACAAACTATTCCGAGTCGCTAAAGTCGGCTGACCATCTTGCGCTCGCTGCGCGCAGGGGTAAACCAATTTAAGCGACTCAGAATAAGGAGAATCGTTCATGACTCAACAAACGAAGCAGCGGCCACTGGTGGTAACGATCCTGGCTATTCTGGCCGGGATCGTGGGCGTGGTGTCAGTGATCCATGCCCTGCAAGGGCTGGGAATCCTGCCATTCATTATCGGCTCGTTCAAGGTGCGCAACTTCGACCTGTGGTATGCCATCTCGTGGGGCCTGATGGCGTGGGTGTACTTCTGGCTGGTGCAGATGTTGTGGCGCGTGGATAAGTCGGCCTGGCTGTTCATGGCGGTGATCACGGTCTTCAATCTCATCCTGGATTTCACCACGATGCTGACTAGCAACGCGACCTTTTCGGACGTGAGCGTGAGTTTCATTCTGAACGCGCTCATTCTGATCTATGTGATGCTGCCCGGCACCAAGCGCGCCTTTGACGTGGACTAACCGCTCAAGGAGAGGTCAACGCCTGCCGAAACTGCGCCCGGCGACGCAGTGGACCCGGGCCGAGTGAAGTGCTCGTTCTGCCTGGGACGATCTTAGCAAGTTGTCTTACTCAAGGAAAGTGATCAAAATGAAATCCAATAATTCAGGTTGTCTGGCGGCACTCTTGCCGGCTTTCTCACGGATCATGCTGTTGATGGCGTGGATCGCCCGCCCGGTGGCGATGGACGCCGCCTTCAGCACGTTCATCCTGCCGTGTCTCGGCTTCATGTTCCTGCCGTTCACCACGTTTATGTATGTGTGGCTCATTCAGGGTGTCGGTGGCATTCAAGGCCTCGACTGGCTGTGGCTGATCCTGGCCGTGCTGCTGGACTTTGCGTCAACCGCGGGCGCCGCAGCGGCCAACCGCAATCGCATCCCGGCTGGCGTGCCCGGCTCAACCCAAACGCCGCCGCCGCAGCCGCAGCCGTAACGAGCGCATGAACGAGCAGGAGGCAAGGTGATGACTAAATCGTCTTCTGACGATCAACTGGGTATCGTTCGCTCGACCGCGCTGATCAGTCTGGGTGTGGTCGCCCTGGCAGGCAGTATCGCCGCTGCGCTGTGCCGGCGCATTCTGACTCCGCCGGCCAAAGCGGAACCAGCCGCCGCGCAAATCTCCAGGCTGGTGACCGATGAATGGGAAGCCGATCTGGCGCGCTTGAACCTGCCGTCCAGGCGCGAGGTGGAAGCGCTGCAGCACCAGCTCGCCGAGCTGGAGGCTCAGATCGATCAACTCGTTCAACCTCCGTCTCAGCCGCAAGAAGAAGATTGACGTTTTAGGACCTGTCAGGTGGCGCGCCAAACACTGAAAGAACAGGCTAACGCCTGCGCCACCTGACAGGTCTCAGAATCACCGTCAACTTGGAGGTGCCACCATGTCAGCCGAAGTGTCCGAGAAGAAGAAAAGCAAGTTTACCTTTCCAACTGCCTATACCATCCTCGCGCTACTGCTGATCGTCGTTGCGCTATTAACGTTTGTCATTCCCGCCGGAAAATACGACACGAACCCGACGGACGGCGCGCCGATCCCCGGCACGTATCATCTGGTTGAGCCCAATCCGCAGCGTCTGCGGGACGCCATTCTCGCGCCCATCAACGGCATGTACGGCATTGAGGATGCGCAGGGCAACGTCAACGTCTATAACACCGGCGCGTTGTATGGCGCAATCGATGTGGCGCTGTTCATCCTGATGATCGGCGGCTTCCTTGGTGTCACGATGAAGACCGGCGCGATCGATGCCGGCATTGCGTGGGTCGTCAAGCGGCTGGGCGCGAAGGGCAAGCTGCTCATTCCCATTTTGATGATCATCTTTGCCGCGGGCGGCACGTCCTACGGCATGGCGGAAGAATCGCTGGCGTTTTATCCCTTGATCATCGCGGCCCTCATCGCGTTGGGCTATGACGCGCTGACGGCCGTGGCGGTGATCATGCTCGGCGCGGGCATCGGCGTGCTCGGCTCGACGATCAATCCGTTCGCCACCGGCATCGCTTCGGGCTTTGCGGGCATCACCATCGCCGATGGGCTGTTCTTGCGCATTATCATTCTCGTCGTCGGCACAGCCCTCGGTATCTGGTACGTGATGCGCTATGCCAACCGGGTGAAGAACGATCCGTCCAAATCGCGCGTAGCCGATATGAAGGAAGCCAACGAGAAGCACTTCTTGCGCGCCGAGGCGCAGTCGGAAGCGCCGGAATTTACCACGCGCCGCAAAGTGATCCTGGGCCTGTTTGGCGCGTCGTTCCTGTTCATGATGATTGGCGTCATTCCGTGGGCGGATATCGGCCTCAATGCCATCAAGACGCGCTACTGGTGGTTTGCCGAACTGGCCGCGCTGTTCATGGTGATGGCCTTCGTGATCGGCATCGTCGCCCGCATGCGCGAGCCGGATCTCGTCAACAACTTCATCGACGGCGCGCGCGACATGGTGGGCGTGGCGCTGGTGGTGGGCCTGGCGCGCGGCATCTCGGTGCTCATGACCAACGGCATGATCATCGACACGGTGCTGCACTGGTGTGAGCAGGCGTTGGCGCCGCTCGGTCCGGTGGCGTTTATCAACGTCATCTACCTGCTGTATCTACCGCTATCGTTCCTGATCCCGTCCTCGTCGGGACTGGCGACGGTGACGATGCCGATCATGGCGCCGCTGGCGTCGTTTGCGGGTGTGCCGTCAAGCCTCGTGGTCACGGCGTATCAATCAGCGTCAGGGTTGCTCAATCTATTCACGCCCACGTTCGCGGTGGTGGCCGGTGGGTTGATGATCGGGCGCGTGCCGTTTTCGACGTGGTGGAAGTTCGTGCTGCCGCTGGTGATCATGCTGGCCATGATGACCATGATCTTGCTGTCGGCGGGCACGATCCTGAATATTCGTTGATCCAGAGCATTCCGCATTCCAAAATCCACATTCCACATTTGAAGGGGGAAACATGCCAGTCAATTTGAAGGGGCGCAACTTTTTGAAGGAACTCGACTTCACACCGGAAGAGTTCAAGTTCCTGCTGTGGTTGTCGAAAGAGTCGAAAGCTGCCAAGTACGCGGGCTACGAGCAGCCGCGCATGCTGGGCAAGAACATCGCGCTAATCTTCGAGAAGACCTCCACGCGCACGCGCTGCGCCTTTGAAGTAGCCGCTTACGATCAGGGCGCGCACGTCACCTATCTGGGGCCGGAAGGCTCGCAGATCGGCAAGAAGGAATCGATGAAGGACACGGCCCGGGTGCTGGGTAGAATGTACGACGCGATCGAGTATCGCGGCGCCGCGCAGGCCGTGGTCGAAGTGTTGGGCAAGTACGCCGGGGTGCCGGTCTACAACGGCCTGACCGCCGAATTCCATCCCACGCAGATGCTGGCCGACATGCTCACGATGATGGAGCACAGCGACAAGCCGCTATCGCAAGTCACGTATGCCTTCATGGGCGATGGCCGCTTCAACATGGCGCGTTCGTATCTGGTGACCGGCGCGCTGCTGGGCATGGATGCGCGCATCGTCGCGCCGAAGCATCTGTGGCCGGACGAGGCGTTGATCAATGAGGCGAAGGCTGTGGCGCAGAAGACCGGCGCGCGGGTGCAGCTCACCGAGGATGTGGCCGCGGGCGTCAAAGGCGCGGATTTCCTGCTGACCGATGTGTGGGTGTCGATGGGCGAGCCGGCCGACGTGTGGGCCGAGCGCATCAAACTGTTGAAGCCGTATCAAGTCAACGCGCAAGCGCTGGAATTGACGGGCAATCCCCACACCAAGTTCATGCACTGCCTGCCCGCCTTCCACAATCGCGACACCGAAGTGGGCGAAGACGTATTCCAGAAATTCGGCGAGGCGAGCCTGGAAGTGACCGAGGAAGTCTTCGAGTCGCCGGCCTCGATCGTGTTTGACGAGGCCGAAAACCGCATGCACACCATCAAGGCGATCATGGTCGCCACGATCGGGGACTGAGCAAAATTACTAAATGGCCATTCGGAGGAGCCGCGCAGCGGCGACGAAGAAGCGCTTGCATTGACCAGCCAGGTTCTCAACTGCGGAAGAGATTCTTCGCTCATCTGCACTGCACCGCAGGCGGTTCGCCCCGTCCGCCGCGTGGCGGCGGGGGCGCGCCAGGCGTGTGCGGTGCAGGTGTCGCTCAGAATGACCCCTGTCTGGGGTAATTTCTTAAATATCATCAACGTGTTTACATTAGCAGCCATCGAGTTCACTTGATGGGCGAGCAAAGGAAAGAGTCTATGGCTACTCAATTGGGCGTTCATTCCGAAGTCGGCGTGCTGCGCAAGGTGATGGTGTGCCGGCCGGGGCTGGCGCACTTGCGCCTGACACCCGACAACTGCAAAGACCTGTTGTTCGACGATGTGATCTGGGTGCAGGAAGCGAAGAACGAGCACTACAAGTTCGTCGAAGTGATGCGCGATCGCGGCATCGACGTGGTGGACATGCACGAGCTGCTGGCAACGACGCTGGAAGATGCCGCAGCGCGCAAGTGGGTGCTCGATCGGAAGATCAATCCCGATCGAGTGGCGCTGTTCGTCGTCGATGAAGTGCGCGCGTGGCTGGATGCCATGCCGGCCGCTGAACTGGCCGAGTTCCTGATCGGCGGTATTGCCACCAGCGATGCGCCCTTCTTTGCCACGCTCCAGAAATATGTAGACCCGATGGGCTTTATCGTCCCGCCGCTGCCCAATACGCAGTTCACGCGCGACACCACCTGCTGGATCTACGGCGGCGTCACCGTGAATCCCATGTACTGGCCCGCGCGCCGGCAGGAAACTTTGCTGGCCACGGCCATCTACAAATTCCATCCTGACTTCAAGGGCAAGGTCACTGTCTGGTGGGGCGATCCCGATGTCGATCACGGCGCGGCGACGCTGGAAGGCGGCGATGTGATGCCGATCGGAAATGGCGTGGTGTTAATCGGCATGGGCGAGCGCACATCGCCGCAGGCGGTTTTGCAAGTCGCCCGATCGCTCTTTGCGGCGAACGCGGCCCAGCGGGTGATCGGCTGCCGCTTCCCCAAGAGCCGGGGCGCGATGCACCTCGACACCGTCTTCACCTTCTGCGATCGTGATCTGGTCAACGTCTTCAAGAAGGGCGTCGACGAGATCGAGCCGTTCAGCTGCTATCCGGGCGACAAGCCGGGCACCGTGAAAGTGATCTCGGACGAGAAGCCGTTCCTGCAAGTGGTGCAGGAAGCGCTGGGCTTGAAGGAATTGCGCGTAGTGAGCACGGGCGGCGACTGGTTCGCGCAAGAGCGCGAGCAGTGGGACGATGGTAACAACGTTGTGGCACTGGCGCCAGGTGTGATCCTGGCCTACGAGCGCAACGTGCACACGAACACGCTGCTGCGCAAGCAGGGCATCGAAGTGATCACGATTCGCGGCTCGGAGTTGGGCCGCGGGCGCGGCGGCGGTCACTGCATGACGTGCCCCATCATCCGCGATCCGGCGTAGCGTCGCATAAACCCTGCGAGGGCGGTCATGCCCTCGCAGGGTTAAGCAGGTCACTATGAACTTCAAGCGCGTGCATGTCATCGTTAATCCGGCCTCGGGCAAAGACCAGCCCATTCTGCATACGCTAAACAGCGTGTTTCATGCCGCCGGTATCGACTGGGATATCTACGTCACCAAGGCGGGCGGCGATGCGCAGCGGCTGGCGGCTGAAGCCGTGCACGCCGGCGCGGACGCTGTGGCGGTGTATGGCGGCGATGGCACGGTGGCCGAAGTGGCCGCGGGGCTCTTTCACAGCGAGATGCCGCTGGTGGTGCTGCCCGGCGGCACGACCAATGCCACCGGCCACTCGCTGGGGATTCCCGTCGATCTGGCCGAGGCCGCTGCATTGCTCAGCTAACCCGCAGGCGCAAGTGCGCGTGGTGGATATGCTGCAAGTGGGCGAGAGTTACTTCTTCGGCGTCGTCGCCATGGGCATTCCGGGCGAGGTCGCCGTGATGGCCGATCGGGAAGCCAAGGATCGCTTCGGCAATCTGGCCTATGCCCTGTCGGCGATCAAAGCCCTGGTGCGAGCGCCCAATTCCAATTACACCATCACCCTCGACGGCCAGGAAATCCACAGTAATGGCGTGATGTGCGTCATCTTGAATCAGAGCGCCGGGCTGATGCACCTCAAGCCGCCCGTCGACGGCGCCGATGGTCTGCTGGATGTGGCCATCTTCGGCGATGAAAGCCTGCTCACCGTCTCGATGGCGGCCGGCAATGTGCTGCTCCGCAACGAGAACCTCATGCCGGTGGAGCACTGGCAGGGGCGCGAAGTCACCGTCGTCAGCCGGCCCGCACAAGCCGTGCAGGCAGATGGCGAAGTTTTGCCGGCCGGCCGCGTCACGGTGCGAATTCTGCCCGGCGCCGTGCGGGTTGTGGTGCCCGGCGACAAGGCCAGATAACAGGATGAAACGGCGGCAGACACATTTCAATGATCACCCCCCAAGGAGGCACACGATGGGCAAGAAAAAGGACAAGAAGGACAAGAAAGCCAAGAAGAACAAGCAGCAGGTCGCCGTCGCCGAGAATCAGGCGAGCGATGCGGCGGGCGAACCCCAGCCGAAGCTGAAGCGCAAAGAGTATAATGCTCTGCTGGAACCCTTGCAGGTGGAACTGGTCAAGCTGCAAGAATGGGTAAAAGCCGCCGGCGCGAAGGTCATCGTCGTCTTTGAAGGTCGCGACGCGGCGGGTAAGGGCGGCATCATCCGGGCCATTACCGAGCGAACCAGCCCGCGCGTGTTTCGCATCGCGGCGTTGCCCTCGCCGACGGAGCGTGAAAAATCGCAGATGTACATCCAACGCTACATGGCCCACTTTCCGGCCGCCGGTGAAGTGGTACTGTTCGATCGGAGTTGGTACAACCGGGCCGGGGTGGAACGCGTGATGGGCTTCACGCCCGAAGATCAGGTCAAGCGCTTTCTGCGCTATGTGCCCCCGGTCGAGCGGACGATGATCGAATCGGGCATCATCCTGGTCAAGTACTGGCTGGAAGTCAGCCAGGAAAATCAGACGCTGCGTTTTGAAGAACGCATCAACGACTACAAGAAGATCTGGAAACTCAGCCCGATGGACCTGGAGTCGCACCGCCGCTGGTATGACTATTCGCGCGCGCGGGACGAGATGTTCGCCGCCACCGACACGCCCGACGCGCCCTGGTACGTGGTGGACTCCAACGATCAAAAGCGGGGACGGTTGAACTGCATCGCCCATTTCTTGAGCCTGATCCCGTACGAAGAAGTGCCGCACGAGAAGGTGAAGCTGCCCAAGCGCCAGAAGCCGGACGACTATGTGGAGCCGGATTATCCGTATCACACCGTGCCGGCAAAGTATTAATTCATCTTACGCGGCGTCACACCCGCCTTCGCGGGTGTCCAGTTGTCGGGGGCTGGATTCCCGCCTTCGCGGGAATGACTGACGCAGTAAAGTGAGTGGGGAAAAGAATGCTATGTGGGCGGCAGCAGCCTGGGGCTTGATCGCGGCCTCGTCGCTGTTAATCGGATCGGTGTTGACTTTCTGGTTGAAGCCCGGCCGGCGGCTCATCGGGTTGATCATGGCCTTTGGCGCAGGCACGTTGATCTCGGCCATCGCCTACGATCTGGTGGAAGATGCGGCGGCTTCAGGCCGGACGCTGACGCTGGCCACGGGTCTGGCGTTAGGCGCGGTGACGTTCTTTGTGGGCGATTGGTGGGTCGATCGGGCCGGGGGAGCGCACCGGAAACGATCGAGCGGTGCACAAGCCCAGGGCAATTCGCTCGGCATTTTCGTCGGCACGTTGTTGGACGGTATCCCGGAATCGTTCATCCTGGGCGCATCGTTGCTCAGCGGCAGCGGCGTGAGCATCACCTTTCTGGCGGCTGTGTTCATCTCGAATTTGCCGGAAGCGATGGGCGCGACGATTGGCCTGACGGCGGCCGGTTGGTCGAAGCGGCGTGTCATTGGAATATGGCTGGGGGTCATGGCGATGTCGGCAGTAGCAGCGGCGAGTGGTTATGCGCTCGCCTCGTCCGAGTCGTTTGACGGTGTGCTGGCGCAAGCCTTCGCCGCCGGCGCATTGCTGACCATGCTGGCCGATACCATGATGCCCGAGGCGTTTGAAAACGGCGGCAAAGCGGTCGGATTGTTGACAGTCTTAGGTTTTGCTGTAGCATTCGCGTTGAGCCAACTCGCGTGAAAGGCGATTAGTCAGCATGCTTGAAGCGATTGGATGGAGCGCACTGGCGACGGCCACCTTGCTCATCGGCATGGTGTTGGCTTATCGCAATCTCGTCAACCTCAAGTGGACGGGCTTGATCATGGGCTTTGGGGCCGGGGCCATCATCAGCGCGGCGGCTTATCAGCTGGTGCTGGGCGCAGTGGCCGAAGATTACGGGCAGTTTCCGTGGGTGGGCATCGGGATGGCTGTCGGCGCGCTGACGTTTTACTTCGCCGACAAATGGGTCGATCATTTGGGCGGTGCGCAGCGCAAGGATTTCGACGGCGGACAGTCCAGTGGATCAGGCACGGGCATTTTGCTGGGTTCGCTGCTGGACGGTGTGCCGGAATCGCTGGTGCTGGGGATCTCGATCTCGCATTCGCCGCAAGTGTCGTTGGCTTTTGTGTTTGCCGTAGCCATCAGCAACATTCCACAGGGATTGGGCGGCACGGCGGGCATGTTGAGCAGCGGCTGGGCAAGACCCCGCATCACGCGCCTGTGGCTGGCGGTTTGTGGCGCGAGCATTCTGGCGGCCGCCATCGGTTACGTGGTCGCGCAATTGATGCCCGATGCTTCGGGCGCGCTGTTCGACGCTTTTGCCGCAGGCGCGCTGCTGGTGATGCTGGCCGATTCGATGATTCCCGAGTCTTTCGAGCATGGTGGCAGTGAGACCGGGCTGGCGCTGACGTTGGGTTTCGGGGTGGCGCTGGCGATGACGCTGGCGCAATTTTCAGGCTAGGCCAGCTTGATGGTGGCCGCCTGTTGACGGCTTTTGGATCTACGGTTGCATTCGCGTTGAGTCAAACTGCTTGAAAGAGGAACCATGTCTACTCGCACCAAATCCGAAACCAAAGAACCTACCGCGCCGTCCATCCCGTCGCCACTGCCGCAGACACACAACAGCCCGGTGGCCGATCGGATGGCGCGCGGCAAAGCGCTGCGCGAGCGCTGCCCGCGCAAGGCGCACGCCGAATGGAAACCGCCGGCGAAGCGCGCCGACCCGATCGATCTTCTGATCGAAAACAGCCGGGGCCGCATTGAAGATTTGATTCCTATTCGCTATGGGCGCATGATGGCGAATCCGTTTGCGTTCTATCGCGGCGCGGCGGCCATCATGGCTTCCGATCTGTCGCACACGCCATCCATGGGCCTCAATGTGCAGGCCTGCGGCGACTGCCATCTGGTGAATTTCGGCGGCTTCGCCACGGCGGAACGCAAGGTTATTTTCGACATCAACGATTTCGACGAGACGTCGATCGCGCCGTGGGAGTGGGATGTGAAACGGCTGACTGCCAGTTTCGTGGTGGCGGGACGATCCAACGGCTTTTCTGCCGCCGATTGCCGTGAAGCCGCCTGGCGGGCCGCGCAGAGTTATCGGACGAAGCTGGCCGAATACAGCCAGCAGTCGGTGTTAGACGTCTGGTACGATGTGATCGACTTCGACTACATCATCCAGCATGCGCCCGACAAGCAGGCGCGGAATTTCTACCTCAAGAAGCTGCAAGCCACGGCCGAGCAGAGCGCGCACGAAAAGGAATTTGCCAAGCTGGCCTTTGCGGCCGGCGAGACGCCGCGCATCGTCGATCATCCGCCGCTCATCTTTCATACCGGCGACATCCACGATGCCGAACTACGCGCCCGCTGGGAAGCCTCGCTGGCGGATTACTTGAAATCTTTGCCACCTGAGCGGCGCGTGCTGCTCGATCGCTATACGCTGACCGATGCCGCGATGAAAGTGGTGGGCGTAGGCAGTGTGGGCACCTTCTGTGGCATTGCGCTGCTCATGTCGGGCAAGGGCGATCCGCTGTTCTTGCAGTTCAAGCAGGCGCGGCAGTCGGTGTTGGAGCCATATGCGGGGGCCAGTCCTTTCACTCACTCCGGCCAGCGCGTGGTCGTTGGTCAACGGCTGATGCAGTCCGCCAGCGATATGTTCTTGGGCTGGTACACCGGGCCGGGACCTGAATTCCGCCAGTTTTACGTGCGCCAGTTGGCCGATGCCAAGATCAAGCCAGTCATCGAAATCATGAAGCTGCAGAACTTGCTGAGTTACGCCGGGCTGTGCGGTTGGGCGTTGGCGCGGGCGCATGCGCGCTCGGGCGATGCGGCGGTATTGACGGGCTATCTCGGCACGCAGCTCGGCTTTTGAAGATGCCATCGCGAATTTCAGCGCAGCCTATGCCGATCAGAGCGAGCGCGATCATGCCGCGTTGGTGGCTGCCGTGCGCGCCGGCAAGGTCGAAGCGCGACTGGTGGAATGAACAGCCCTAAGGCTATGAGCCAGTTGCTTTCCTTGTAGCGCATTCTATTCTAGAATACACGCAACTACTCAGCCGTCAATGTCACTCAGTTAGGCCCGGTGTCACGTCATGCCCCGCGAAGCGTGCTTTCGCCTTCCCCAGGACGCCCCCGACTCCCCGGTGGTGAGTCGGACAGGGTGTGCCCGCCGCTTTGCGGTCGTAGCGTAGCGAAGATGCGCGCTGGGCGTGTCGGGCACGCTTCGCGAGACTGACGATCGGCACGTCATCCTAATTGAGCACTGGAATCCCGCTAACAACGTGCGGGAATGACAACGCTACGCAACGACAGAGCAGTCACAAATATACAACAGCATTCGACAAATCATCAGGAGGATCAAAACACCATGTCACAACCAGAAGGTAGTCAGCCTAAGTGGTATGCGCTGACGGCGGAAGACGCCGCCAAACAGTTGCAGGTTGATCCGGCCAAAGGCTTGAGCGCCGCCGAAGCGCAGCAGCGCGTGCAGCAATACGGCCCCAATCAGCTGGCGGAAAAGAAGAAGGAGTCGGGCCTGCAGGCTTTCCTGCGCCAGTACAAAGACTTCATGCAGATCATCCTGCTGGGCGCCGCCGCGCTCAGTCTGGTGGTCACCCGCGACGTGCGCACATCGATCATGCTGGTGGTCCTGACGGTGTTCAACGCGGTGTTGGGCCTGCGCGGCGAATCCAAGGCCGAGGCCAGCCTGGCCGCGCTGACCAAGATGATGAAGAACATCGCCCGCGTGCGCCGCGACGGCCAGGCCATCGAGATCGAAGCGGAGCAGTTGGTGCCCGGCGACATCGTGTTGATGGAAGCGGGCAACCGCGTGCCGGCCGATGGACGCCTGTTCGTCACGGCCACCATGGAGATCGAGGAGGCCGCCCTGACGGGCGAGAGCGTCGCCACGCTGAAGGACACGGCGGTCATCACGAAGCCCGAAGTTCCGCTGGGCGACCGTATCAACATGGCGTTCATGAACACGGCGGTGACGCGCGGGCGCGGCGAGATGATCGTGACCACCACCGGCATGGGCACCGAGATGGGCCACATTGCCGACCTGCTCAACAAGACCGAGGCCGACAAGACGCCCTTGCAAAAGCAGCTCGACCGGCTGACGATCATCATCGCCAGCCTGGCCGGCCTGGCGTTTGTCCTGATGGTCGTCATGGGTCTGAGTCGCGGCGATTCCTTCCAGACCATCTTCATCGCGGGCATTGCCCTGGCGATCTCAGCCATTCCGACTGGACTGCCGGCGGTCGTGACGACCATGTACTCGATGGGCACGCGCGCGTTGGCTGCTCTGGGCGCCATCGTCAAACGCTTGCCGTCGGTCGAGACGCTGGGCTCGGTCTCGGCCATCTGCTCGGACAAGACCGGCACGCTGACGCTCAACAAGATGACGGCGCGCGAGTTCACTATCCCCGGCCAGAACCGCTACAAGGTGACGGGCGAGGGGTACAGTACCAAGGGAGAACTGCTGCACTCGGGCGGCGCCAAGATCGATCTCGATGCCATCCTGCTGCCGATGGCGCTGTGCGCCGATGCGCGCCTCGACGGTGAAAACCTGATCGGCGACCCGACCGAAGGCGCGCTGATCGTGCTGGCAGCCAAGGGCGGCATTGACCTGGAAGGCGCGCGGCAGCAGTATCCGCGCGTGGCCGAGGTGCCGTTCGATTCCGATTACAAATTCATGGCGACCTTCCACAACATGACGAACGAGCAGGGCCAGCCTGTGGTACGCTGCTTCGTCAAAGGCGCGCCCGATGTGCTGATCGCGCGCAGCGGCTCGCTCTGGACGCCGGGCGGCCAGGTCCTGGCCGGGACAGAGGAGAAGGGCCGGCTGGCACTGACGGAGAACGAGCGCATGGCGAAGGCCGGCGAACGCGTCATGGTCGTAGCCCGCCGCGATTTCGATCCGCAAACGCTTCGACCCCAAAGGCAAGCTGCTCGATCTGGTGACGGACTTGACGTTCCTGGCCATGGTCGGCATCGTGGATCCCCCGCGCGCCGAGGCTAAAGATGCGATCGCCAAGTGCCACAGCGCAGGTATCCAGGTGCGCATGATCACAGGCGACCACGCGGTGACCGCGGCGGCCATCGGCCACGAGCTGGGCATTGAAGGCACAGCCTTGACCGGGGCTGAATTTGCCGCCATTCCCGACGAGCAGTTGAAGCAGCAACTGGACGAGATCGGCGTAGTGGCGCGCGTCGCTCCCGAGGACAAGATCCGGCTGGTGACGCTGTTGCAACAGAAGGAAAACATCGTGGCTATGACGGGCGACGGCGTCAACGATGCGCCCGCGCTGAAGAAGGCCGACATCGGCGTGGCCATGGGCATCACCGGCACCGAAGTCTCCAAGGGCGCGGCGGTGATGATCCTGACCGACGACAACTTCGCCACCATCGTCAAGGCGGTGGAGTACGGGCGGGCGATCTACGACAACCTATCCAATTTTATCCGCTTCCAGATGACGGCGCTGGTGGCCTTCATCGCGGCGTATCTGGGCGCATCGTTCTTTGTCATCGCCGGCGGCGTGCCGTTTACGCCGTCCGTGGTTTTGTGGATCAACTTCCTGGTGCAGGTGCCCGTCGCCATCGCTCTGGGCTTCGACAAGCCTTCGTCCGGGCTGATGGAACGCAAGCCGCGCCCGCTGAGCCAACCCGTCCTCTCGCGCTCGCAATGGGTGCGCATTACCTTCCTCGGGCTCCTCATGGCGTTCAGTACGCTGCTCCTGGAATGGTATTATGAACTGGCCGGCGCCGCCGTGGCCGTCACGCTGGCGTTCGTCGTGTTCTCACTCTTCAACGTCGTCATCGCCCTGAGCTGCCGCAGTGAAACCGGCAGCGCGTTCAACCGCGATATTCTGAGCGATCGACACCAGTTGATGCTTTACGGGCTGGCCCTGCTGTTGATCTTCCTGCCGACCGAGCTGGGCTTCCTGCAGCGCATCCTGGGCATGACCTCGCTGGGCCGTGACCAATGGTTGCTGTGTATCGGCTTCGCCATCGCGCTGCTGCTGGTGGATGAGGTGATCAAGTTCTTCCTGCGGCGACGACGCAGCCAGGCTAAGGCGTAAGTTTGTCACGTGAAGCCGGGACGCATTGCGCGACGCTCGCGCGCAGTGCCATCGAAATCAAAATCAATTCAATCAAATAGGAGAACATTATCATGTCGAAGAAGGTATCTGTGAATCAGGAGCAGTTGGCTCAGACCGGCGAAGATCTGGAAATGGTCGGCGTTGTGGCCAAACTGGAAGGCGAGAACCAGGTGATCGAAGGCGCGGAGGATCTGGCCGTGGCACAGGCCGCCGTTAAAATTGGCGTGGCGAATGTTGCCGCCGGAGCCAGTGATTTGACGCGCGCCGCGGATGCCGCCCTCGTGTCCGAGCGTGTGCAGCAGCTGAGCGACGTGGTGAGCATGGCCGGCGTGACGGATGTGGAACAAGGCGTCGATTTGCTGGTGAAGGGCGGCGATGTGCGCACGATGGGCGCCATCGTCGGTTTGATGAGCAAAGAGGAACTGGAGCGTGGTATGGAATTGGCGCGGCTGGCTGGCGAGTTGTCCGTAGTCGGCGACTTAGCCGATGTGCTGGATATGCCGGTGCTGGCGGAATTCCTGGAAGATCGCGGCCTGCGTTTGCAGGATATCGCCGTGGATCAATTGCTGCGCTGGACTAGCACGCGCGCGCTGGCCGGGGCGATTAAGGAAGCGGGCAAAGACATCGAAGCCATGGGCGAGACTGAAATTGCCGAAGGCCAGGTGCGGGTGGCCGTGGCCGGAGTCGCCGCCGAGCGCAGCGCGGAATTGTCCGCAGCCAGTGACGCGCTAGCCGCCAGGGGTGTGGATGAACTGACGACAGCCGCCGTCGCCGGTGCGGTCGCACGAGGCGCCACTGCCTCGGGCGTGGCGAACATTGCCGCCGGGGCCGAAGAGTTGGGCGCAGGCGAGGCAACCGCGGCCATGGGCCAGGTACTGGGAGAGCGCGCCGCGCACTAAAGTCGGTGCTGTTCGGGCCAGAACCCGGAAGAAATCGGTATGATTCGCAACATCAATCTTTAGGCGCAGGCCGAATCATATAGCCTCGTAATTCACAATCGTGCAAAGGAGATCTATGTCAGACAAGGATAAGTACAGTTTCATCGTGGTGAAGTACCCCCAGAAGACAACGGCCGACGCCGCGTTACAGGCCGTGCTGGGGCTGGCTAAAGAGAAGGTGGTCAAGCTGCGCGATGCCGTCGTGATCACCAAGACCGAGAAGGGCAAGATCAAGCTGCACCAGACCAAAGATGATTCCACCAGCAAGGGCCTGTTGAAGGGTGGCACCATCGGCGTGATCTTCGCGGTCCTGCTCGGGCCGGCGGGCTGGATTGTCGCCGGGGCGGCGGCGGGCGGGGCGTTGGCCACGTTCGATCGCGGCATCAAGAACAAGCTGCTGAAGGAACTGGGCGAGAACATGACGCCCGAGCAGTCGGCCATGGCCGTGCTGGTGGAAGAGGCCGATTGGGAGACGGCGCTCGGCCGGATGGCGGATTTGAATCTGAAGGGTGAGGTCATCGTGCAGGAATTGGTGGCCGAGCATCTGGCCGCCATCGAGAAGTTGGTGGACGTGCCGCCGACGACCGAAGCGGTGCCGGAAGAGCTGGTCGTGGCAGCGCCTGCGGCTGAAGCCGTCCCCGCGGAAGCACCCGCGGCCGATCAGGCGGAGAAGGCAGGCTAGAGACGTTGCATGCAACGTCTGTACCATTCGTCGCCAGTACGCCGATCGGGAATACGACCGGTGGTTGAGACGTATCGACCTCGGGTAGTACGGCGGGCTGACGCTGTCGCAAGCGTGAGCCGTCGCAGCGGGTGGGCGTCCCCAAGGGGAAGCGTACTCAAAAACAAGGAGTAGTAAAAATGCGAAGGACGAATACTGGTGGTTGTTTGACGGCGTTTGTTTCTTTCTTCTCGCGTATGGCGCTGTTGATTTTCTACTTTTCCCGGCCGTTGGCCTGGAATTCGGTGTTTGATTCGTGGCTTCTGCCGTGCCTGGGCTTTATGTTCCTGCCCTTCACCACGATGGTCTACGCCTGGCTGATGCTGGGCGTCGGCAAGATTGACGGCGCCGATTGGTTGTGGCTGGGCCTGGCCCTGTTGTCTGACATTGCCAGCATCGCCAGCGCGGGCTATGCCAATCGCACCGCCATCCCGGGCTATCCGAGCGGGACGACGCCGCCGCCCAGCGCGCCACCTAGTGCGCCGGCACAGTAGACGCTGGATTACAACCAATGCCATCCATCTTCGCCCTGCCTCCTTCACCGAACGGAGGAGGCAGGGTGAAGATCATGTAGCAGTCAACCACACATTTGCAGGGTCTTCCATTTATCACGCAATTATCGAACGAGCTCATGCGCGTAATCGGTCAGCGGGCGATAAACGGTGACGCTATCCCAGCTGGCCCAGTCAGTTGAAGTAAGAAGATTTGGTAAATTACAGTCCCTGGTGCGGGACTATTTTCATGGAGGCCGATCATGGCTAATGTCGGTAAAAACGGGAATTTGAAAGTCATCATCGTCGGCGGCGTAGCCGGTGGTGCATCGTGCGCGGCGCGTTTGCGCCGGCTGGATGAGAATGCGGAAATCCTCATGGTGGAACGTGGGCCGTATGTGTCGTATGCGAACTGCGGGCTTGCCCTACTATGTGGGCGGCGTCATCGCGCGCGAGTCGAGTTTGCTGGTGGCGACGGAACAAACCTTTCGCACGCAGTTTGCCATCGATGTGCGCACGCACTGCGAGGCCGTCCGCATTTCGCCCAAGGATAAGACCATCGATCTGAAGAACACGCTCACGGGCGAAGTGACGACCGAGAAATACGACAAGCTGGTGCTGTCGCCCGGCGCGGCGCCGATCCGTCCGCCGATGCCCGGCATCGATCTGCCCGGCGTCTTCAAGGTGCGGACTGTCCCGGATGTGAAAGTGATCAAGGAATGGCTGGAAGGCCACGATCCTTACTCCTCCGGGATGTACACTTACACCGGCTTTCAAACGATGGTGCCCACCCGGCGGGCGATCGTGGTCGGCGGTGGATTCATCGGGTTGGAGATGGCCGAAAACCTGAAACACCTCGGGCTGGAAGTGACGCTGCTCCAACGCGGGCCGCAAGTCATGGATCCGCTCGATCCGGAAATGGCGCTCTACGTCAAACGCTACATGGAAAAGAACGGGGTCAACATCGTCGTCAATGCCGAGGTGACGGGGTTCGAGCAAGCGGCCAATGGCTCGCTCAAGGTGCTCACTCAATCCGGCGAGACCTATCCGGGCGAAATCGTCGTGCTCGGCATCGGCGTGCGGCCAGAGACGTGGCTGGCGAAAGAGGCCGGTCTGGAAATCGGCGAGCGCGGCGGTATCCGCGTCGACGATCAGATGCACACCAGCGATCCGGACATCTTCGCCGTCGGCGATGCGATCGAGGTCAAGGACTTCATTACGGGTCAGTGGGCGCATATCCCGTTAGCCGGGCCAGCGAATCGGCAGGGGCGCATCGCCGCCGAAGTGATCGTCGGGCCGTGACTCGCATTTCCGGGGCACGCAGGGCACTTCGATCATCGGGTTGTTCGGCGGCGCGGCGGCCTGCACCGGCGTCAGCGAAAAAATGCTGAAGCGGCTGGGCGATACCGATTACGAAAAGGTTTACCTCTACCCGAATTCGCACGCGGGCTATTATCCGGGCGCGAAGTATCTGGCGATGAAAGTCATCTTCCGCAAATCGGACGGCCGCTTGATCGGGGCGCAGGCCGTGGGGCAGGATGGCGTGGACAAGCGCATCGATGCGTTTGCGATGGCGATTCAGTTTGGCGCGACGATTTACGATCTGGAAGAGTCCGAACTCACCTACGCGCCGCAGTTTGGCAGCGCCAAAGCGCCGGTCAATTTTGCGGGCATGGTAGCGGGCGATGTGCTGCGCGGCGACATGCCGTTGGCCCACTGGGATTCCGGCGAAGAGGGCTTCTTGCTGGATGTGCGCCAACCGGAAGAACTGGCGCTGGAGAGTGTGCCGGGGGCCGTCAACATTCCGCTGCCGGAACTCCGCGCGCGCCTCGGCGAACTGCCCAAAGATCGCGAGATTCACGTCATTTGCCGTTCGGGCCAGCGCGCCTATTACGCGACGCGCATCCTCTTGCAAAATGGTTTCAAGGCCCGCGACATTTCCGGCGGCATGATGTCGCGCATGATCCTGGCGCAAAACGTGTAACGGCACTTCTTCAGGAGAAGACACCATGAAAGCAATCACAGTCGAACCCAAGCAGCCCGGAACCGCGCAGTACGAAGAGATGGCTGAACCCGATGTGAGTGAAGGCTCGGTGCTGGTGGAAGCGGTGGCAGTCGGGGTGTGCGGAACCGACGTCGAGATTGTCGAAGGCAAATACGGCTGGGCGCCGCCGGGCGCGACGCGCCTGGTGCTGGGCCATGAATCGCTGGGCCGCGTCATCGATCCGGGGCCGCGCACTTCCCTCAAGAAAGGCGATCTGGTCGTCGGCATTGTCCGCCGTCCCGATCCGGTGCCGTGCCCCAACTGCGCCGTGGGCGAGTGGGACATGTGCACCAACGGCCAGTACACCGAGCGCGGCATCAAAGAAATCCACGGCTTCATGTCGGAACGCTGGCGCATCGAACCCGAATACGCCATCAAGGTGGATTCTTCGCTTGGGCCTCCTCGGCGTGCTGCTGGAACCGATGACGGTGATCACCAAGGCGATCGAACAGGTCTTCCTGGTGGGCCAACGCGCCTACTGGGAACCTGAAACCGTGCTGGTCACTGGCGCAGGCCCGATCGGTTTGCTGGCGGCCCTGCGGTTGAGTGTGCGCAATCTTCAGGTGCACGTGCTCGATCGGGCTGAAACCGGGCCGAAGCCCCAACTCGTGCGCGATCTGGGCGCGACGTATCACACGGGCAGTGTGCTCGATCTGGATTTCGCGCCCGACATCGTCGTGGAGTGTACGGGGGTCGGCGCGGTGATTGCGGACTCGATCAAGAAGGTCAATTCCGGCGGCATCATCTGCCTGACGGGCGTCGGCGCGGGCGGTGTCGCGGAGCGGGCGACCGCCGACATGGCGGCGGCCGCGGTCTTGAAGAACAACGTGATTGTCGGCAGCGTCAACGCGAACAAGCGGCACTGGTATCGAGCGGGCCAAAATCTCGCCAACTCCGATCGGGAGTGGCTGGCCCGCCTGATCACGCGCCGTGAAAAGCCGGAGAATTTCAAACAGGCGCTCGAACGCAAACCCGATGACATCAAAGTGATCATTCAGTTTAGTGAGGTCTAATGGAAAACTCCAACGGCTGGATCGACATCTCGGTGCCGCTGTATACGGGCATGGCGCACTGGCCCGATAATCCGCCCGTGCGCATCGAGCGCATGATGGACCTAGCGCGCGGCGATGCGGCCAATGTGTCCAAGATCGAACTGGGCGCGCACACGGGCACGCACATGGATGCGCCGCGCCACTTTCTGGCCGATGGCGCAGGGATCGATGAGATGCCCTTCGACGCCACGATCGGGCCGGCGCGCGTGATTCGCATCGAACATTCGCAGGCGATTCTGCCCGAAGAGCTCGCGGCCCACCATCTGCAAGCCGGGGAGCGGGTGCTGTTTCGCACCCAAAACTCCGAGCGCTGCTGGGACACGGATGAGTTTGTCGAGGATTTCGTCTATATCAGCGCAGCGGCGGCGCAATATCTGGCCGATCGGCAGGTGCGCACGATCGGGGTGGATTACCTCTCGGTCGGCGGGTATGTCTACGATGGCGTCGAGACGCATCGGATTCTTCTCAGTGCGGGCATCTGGCTGATCGAAGGGCTGAACCTGTCTGCCGTGGAACCCGGCGCGTATGAGTTGGTGTGTCTGCCACTGCGTATCGCCGGAGCAGACGGTGCGCTGGCGCGGGCGATTCTGCGCAAGGCTTGATTCGGTGAGAAACGATTCAAGAATTTCAAAAATGCTGTGCACCCATTGCACTGGAGGCAATAAACCATGAAAGTCATTATCGTTGGCGGAGTGGCCGGCGGCGCGTCGTGTGCGGCGCGTCTGCGGCGGCTGGATGAAAATGTGGAAATTCTCATGGTCGAACGCGGACCGTATGTGTCGTATGCGAACTGCGGACTGCCCTACCATGTCGGCGGCACGATTGAACAGGAGTCGAGCCTGCTGGTAGCGACGGAACAGACTTTTCGCGAACAGTTCGCGATCGATTGCCGGACGCGCTGCGAGGTGATTGGCATCTCGGCCACAGAGAAAACCGTGGAACTTAAGAACCACGTGACCGGCGAGGTGACGACCGAGAAGTACGATAAGCTCGTGCTGTCACCCGGGGCGGCGCCGATCCGTCCGCCGCTGCCCGGCATTGATCTACCGGGCATCTTCTCGGTGAGAACCGTGCCGGATGCCAGGACCATCCGCGAGTGGCTCGATCGGGATCTGGCGGATCGATCGGGGATGCATTCGTACTCGGGCTTCCAGACGGTGGTGCCGGCGAAGCAGGCCGTCGTGGTCGGGGGCGGCTTCATCGGTCTGGAGATGGTGGAAAACCTGGTGCATCGCGGGTTGGAAGTGACGCTGATCGAGCGGCTCAATCAGGTCATGCCCCCGCTCGATCCGGAAATGGCGCGCCTCGTCGAGCGCTACATGGTCAAGCACGGCGTCAAGCTCGAACTGAATGACGGCGTAGCCGGATTCCAGCAGTCGGCTAACGGCGCGCTGGAAGTCCTGACGAGTTCAGGCAAGACGCTGCCGGCGGACATCGTGATTCTGGCGATTGGCGTGCGGCCGGAGACGGCGCTGGCGAAAATGGCCAGTATCGAGATCGGCCAGCGCGGCGGCATCCGCGTCGACGAGCACATGCGCACCAGCGACCCCGATATCTTCGCGGTCGGCGATGCGGTCGAAGTCAAGGATTTCGTGACCGGCCAATGGTCGCTCGTGGCGCTGGCCGGGCCGGCGAACCGGCAGGGCCGCATCGCGGCGGAAGTAATTGCCGGGCGCGACTCCCGTTTCCGGGGCACGCAGGGCACTTCGATCTGCCAGATCTTCGAGGGCGTGATTGCCTCGACCGGCGCCAGCGAGAAGGTGCTGACGCAACTGGGCGACACGGACTTCGAGAAGATTTACCTTTACCCCAATTCGCACGCGGGATATTACCCGGGCGCGAAATACATCGCCATGAAAGTCGTCTTCCGCAAATCCGATGGACGCCTGCTCGGCGCGCAGGTGCTGGGCGAGGACGGTGTGCCCAAGCGCATCGACTCCTTCGCGATGGCGATCCAGGCGGGCTTCACGATTTACGATCTGGAAGAGTCTGAACTGTGTTACGCGCCGCCCTTCGGCAGTGCGAAAGATCCCGTCAACTTCGCGGGCATGGTGGCGGCGGATGTTCTCCACGACGACATGCCGCTCATCCACTGGAACGCAGTGGACACCGGGTTCCTGCTGGATGTGCGCAATCCGCCAGAGCTGGCGGTGGAGTCTGTGCCGGGCGCGCTCAACATCCCGCTGCCGCAACTCCGCAAACGCCTGGGCGAACTTCCTCGCGACCGTGAGATCCTGGTCTTTTGCCGTTCCGGCCAGCGGGCCTACTACGCGACGCGCATCCTGCTGCAAAACGGTTTCAAAGCCCGCAATATCGCGGGAGGCATGCTGTCCCGTTCGCATCGGGCTGACTAATCTAAATGAACCGAAAGCGCAGCACCATTTCGCTTAGCGGATTGGCGCAATGATGACAATTGACGCAAAAGGAGCGCCACTATGAAAACGGCTGAACATGTCCGACTGGAAGAAGATCGAGAGCAGAAAGTCGCCTGGAAGAAATGGGGGCCTTACCTCAGTGAACGGCAGTGGGGCACCGTCCGCGAGGACTACAGCGAAGGCGGTGACGCCTGGAATTTCTTCACCCACGATCACGCCCGTTCGCGCGCCTATCGCTGGGGCGAAGACGGCCTCGCCGGAATTTCAGATGACAAACAGCATCTCTGCTTCGCGCTGGCGGTGTGGAACGGCAAAGACGCCATCCTGAAGGAGCGGCTCTTCGGCCTCACGAACAGCGAAGGCAACCACGGCGAGGATGTGAAGGAATACTACTTCTACCTCGACAGCACGCCGACCCACTCGTACATGAAGTATCTCTACAAGTACCCGCAGGCAGCCTATCCCTATGGTGACCTGATCGAGACCAACCGGCGTCGCACCCGGAACGACTTTGAATACGAACTGCTCGACACCGGCGTCTTCAATGACGATCGCTACTTCGACGTTTTTGTGGAGTATGCCAAAGCCGGGCCGGAAGACATCCTGGTGCGGATCACGGCGGCCAATCGGGGGCCAGACGCAGCCGAGCTGCACCTCCTGCCGACGCTGTGGTTCCGCAACGATTGGTCCGCGTGGATTGCCGATTCCAATCGGGCGGCCGAGAAACCCAGCCTCAGGCAGATCGAATCTGCGGCGGGCATGAGCGCGGTCGCGGTCACCCGCTCGCCGCTGGGTGATTTCATCCTATGCTGTGAAGGCGAGGTGCCGCTGCTCTTCACCGAGAACGAAACCAACCACGAGCGGCTGTTCCCCGGACGACAAGCGAACGAAAGCGCCTACGTCAAAGATGGCATCAACGACTGCGTGGTGCAGGGCCAGCAGGGCACAGTGAACCCCGAAAAGCAGGGCACCAAGGTTGCGGCGCACTACCACGTCACGGTTGAGGCGGGTCAGACTCGGATGATTCGCCTGCGTTTCTCTAAGACTTCTTCACAGAGCCAGCCCTTTGAGCAGTTCGATCAAATCTTCGCCGATCGGCTGCGGGAAGCCGATGAGTTTTACCAGTCGGTCACACCGCCCTCTGTGAGTGCAGACGCGGCCAACGTCATGCGCCAGGCCATCGCCGGCATGCTGTGGAGCAAGCAGTTCTTCTTCTTCGACGGATACAACTGGCTGGACGAGCACCACTCCAACCCGCTCCATCACGGATTTCGAAGCTCCCGGAATTCAGAGTGGTACCACATGCTGAACGAGGACGTCATTTCGATGCCCGACAAGTGGGAGTACCCCTGGTATGCGGCCTGGGACCTGGCCTTTCACACGCTTCCGCTCTCGATCGTCGATCCCGACTTCGCCAAGAATCAGATGAAACTGATGCTGCGCGGGGCCTATCTGCACCCGAGCGGCCAGATGCCCGCCTATGAGTGGAACTTCAGCGACGTGAACCCGCCCGTCCACGCCTTTGCGACGCTCTTCCTGCACCGCACCGAGCTGGCCCTGCGCGGCGAAATGGACCTTCAGTTTCTCACGGCGGCGTTCAACAAGCTGCTGCTGAACTTCACCTGGTGGGTGAACCGCAAGGACCGCTTCGGCAAGAATGTCTTCGAAGGCGGCTTCCTCGGGCTTGACAACATCGGCGTCTTCGATCGCAGCGCCCCGCTGCCTACCGGCGGCAACCTGGAACAGGCCGACGGCACGGCGTGGATGGCCTTCTTCAGCCAGAACATGCTGGAATTGGCGACGGAGCTCGCCGCCCACGATCCCACCTACGAGGATATGGTCTTGAAGTTCGCCGACCACTTCTACTATATCGCCGCCGCGATGAACCAGCCCGGGCCGGACGGCATGTGGGACGAGGAGGACGGTTTCTACTACGACCTGCTGCGGCTCCCGGACGGCAGCGCCACGCGGCTCAAGGTGCGTTCCCTGGTGGGGCTCCTGCCGTTGTGCGCCACCACGGTGGTCGAGCCATGGCAGCGGGCGCGTGCCCCGCGGGCGCTGGCCGAAATCTGGAAACGCCTGAACCGCATGCCTGAACTCGAGGAGTCCATCCATCCCACTGGCCCGGGGCATCTGGGCGTGGCGGAAGAGGAATCATTGCGCTGCTCAAGCCGGAGCGGCTGCGCCGGATTCTGGAAAAGATGCTCGACGAGAACGAATTCCTGGGGCCTCACGGCATCCGATCGATTTCCAGGTTCCACGAGCAGCACCCGTATGTCTTGCAAGTCGGCGGCCAGGAGTATCGGGTGGACTACCTGCCGGCGGAATCCAACACGGGCATGTTCGGCGGCAACTCTAACTGGCGCGGACCCGTCTGGATGCCGATGAACGTCATGCTCATCCGAGCGCTCCAGCAGTTCTATCTCTACTATGGTGACAATTTCAAGATTGAATGTCCCACCGGATCAGGGCAGCAGATGAATCTCTTCGAGGTGAGCAAGGAGATCGCCAACCGACTGATCCGGACATTTACCCGCGATGAGCAGGGCCGGCGGCCTGTCTACGGCGGCAGCGAGAAGTTCCAAACCGATCCCCACTGGCGCGACTACGTCCTCTTTTACGAATACTTCCACGGCGACAATGGCGCCGGGCTGGGCGCCAGCCATCAGACCGGCTGGACTGGAGCCGTGGCCAAGCTCATCCAGCTGTACGGTTTGTTGGATGAGCAGCGATTTTTGGAAGCGGGCAAAGCAGCCGGGTTCGTGACAGGCGGCTCGGAAGAAGCGAAGTAGCCGTCATTGTCAAACCCGACACTGCATCGTCACGGGAGCACTGCACCCGCCGAAGGCGTGTGTTGCGAGCCGCAGCTTAGCCTGGCGCGCCCCCGCCGCTATGCGGCGGACAGGGCGTCGCGGCGAAGCAATCTCTATTCGTCCAGGCTTGAGATTGCTTCGCTGCGCTCGCAATGACGGTGATTCAATCTGGCGCTAGCAATTCTCATTTTGCTTGGAATTGCTCCCGCTCGCTACGCGTGACAATCCAGCGGCTTGAAACGGCGGATTTTCATCCGCCTTGAGCCTTATCACTGTCAAATTGAGATTTGCTGATTTAGCATTGTAAAGGTTGATATAGACATGAACCCATGGCCTTTGCATCCCGTCATTTACGAAATCAACACCTGGGTCTGGCTGAGCGAACTCAGCCAGAAATATCAGCGACCGGTGACTCTTGCTTCAGTACCATCCGAGGAGTGGGATCAGATTGCGCCCTGCGGCTTTGATGCGGTGTGGTTCATGGGCGTCTGGGAACGCAGCCCCGCCGGGATCGAGATCTCCCTGCGAAACCCGGGGCTCCTCGAGGATTTCAGGCGCGCCCTGCCCGACTTTGCGGTGGAGGACAATGTCGGCTCACCCTACTGCGTGCGGTGCTACGTCGTCGACGAACATCTCGGGGGACCGCAGGGACTGGCCACCGCGCGAAGCAATCTCCGTGAACGCGGGCTGCGGCTGATCCTCGACTTTGTGCCGAATCACGTCGCGCCGGATCATCCCTGGGTCAGCGATCATCCTGAATATTTTGTGCAGGGAAACGCGGACGAGGCGCGGAACGATCCGGTGTCTTTTATCGTGGCGGGCGGAACGGTGTTCGCCCGTGGCCGCGATCCTTACTTCCCGGCGTGGCCGGATGTGCTCCAACTCAACGCCTTTCAGCCGGGACTTCGGCAGGCAGTGATTGAGATAATCGCCGACATCGCCGGACAGTGTGACGGGATCCGCTGCGACATGGCGATGCTCATGCTGAACGATATCTTCGAGCGGACGTGGGGCAATCGGGCTGGCCACAAACCGATCGAGGATTACTGGATAACGGTGATCCCTGCGATCAAAGCGCAGTGGCCCGAGTTCAAATTCATCGCCGAAGCCTACTGGGATTTGGAATGGGAACTGCAACAGCAGGGGTTTGACCACTGCTACGACAAGAAACTCTATGACCGGCTGGAACATGAGAACGCCGAAAGCGTGCGACAGCACCTGTTAGCTGATGCTGCTTACCAGCAAGGCATGGTCCGGTTCATTGAGAACCATGACGAGCCGAGGGCGGCCACCACGTTCCTAGACGGAAAAGGGCGCGCCGCCGCCGTGACGATCCTGACACTCACCGGGGCCAGGCTGTTGCATGAGGGGCAGTTCGAGGGCAGGCAGGTGAGGCTGCCAGTGTTTCTGGGCCGTCGTCCGGCCGAGCCGGTCGATCATGACCTCGTGGCTTTTTACGAGCGCCTGCTGAAAGAGATCAATCGAGATATCTTTCGGAACGGTGAATGGCGTCTCTGTGAGCGGAGCGGCTGGCCCGACAACCAGAGCTGCCAGAATATTCTCGCGTGGTGGTGGGCCAGAAAAGATGAGCGCTACCTTATCGTCGTGAATTTCTCTGAGGAAAATGTGCAAGGGCGCATTCATGGGCCGTGGCAGGAGTTGAGCGGAAAGATGTGGCAGCTGGTTGATGGGCTAGCCGGCAAGTTCTATGGCCGCAGTGGAGACGAGATGCGGGAAGCCGGTCTGTACGTCGAGCTGGGGCCGTGGCAATACCACTTCTTCCAGATGCTTGCCCAGTGATGAATCTGAAAGCAGCCGTCCGTATTCTAAAGGATCATCTATGACCAACCCAACATCCCCGACAGGACCGCACGCGGTCAATCCCTTTGCACGGGTAGCGCTGCCGCACGGCCTCAGCCGCTGGATTCCGGCTCTCCCTGCACTGAAGACGTATCAGCGATCCTGGCTCACACAGGACCTCGTGGCAGGGCTGGTGCTCACGGCCATCCTCGTGCCGGTGGGCATGGGCTATGCCGAAGCCGCCGGCCTGCCCGCGATCTATGGCCTGTATGCCACCATCGTGCCCCTGATTGCATACGCCATCTTCGGGCCAAGCCGCATTCTGGTGTTGGGGCCCGACTCGTCGCTGGCCGCCATCATCGCCGCGACGATCGTGCCGCTGGCGGCCGGTGACCCCGATCGGTTGGTGGCGCTGGCCGGCATGCTCGCGTTGATGACGGGCGGCCTGTGCATCCTCGCCGGGCTGGCGCGCTTCGGCTTCATCACCGATCTGCTCTCCAAGCCCGTCCGCATCGGTTATCTGAACGGCATCGCGCTCACCGTGCTCATCGGCCAGTTGCCCAAGACTGCTGGGCTTCTCGTCGAGCGGAGATAATCTGATTCAAGAATCGATCAGCCTGATCCAGGGCGTGGCGCAGGGCCTGACGAACTGGACGGCCTTTGCGATCGGCGTCACGTGCCTGGCCGTCGTCTTGATCTTCAAGCGCCGCTGGCCCAAGATCCCCGGCGTGTTGATCGCCGTGGTCGGTGCGACGATCGTCGTGGGCGTGTTCAACCTGGCGGAGGTCGCCGGGGTGTCCGTGGTGGGGCCGCTGCCGCAGGGCCTGCCGTCGTTCCAGATCCCGATCGTCTCACTCGCCGATCTGGGCGCGCTGGCGGCCGGCGCCATCGCGATTACGCTGGTCTCCTTTGCCGACACGAGCGTGCTGTCGCGCACCTTTGCGCTGCGCGGCGGCTATGAAGTCGATGGAAACCAGGAACTCATCGCACTGGGCGCCGCGAATGTCGCGGCAGGATTTTTTCAAGGCTTTTCGATCAGCAGCAGTTCTTCGCGCACCCCGGTGGCGGAATCGGCGGGTTCCAAAACGCAATTGACGGGCGTGGTGGGCGCGCTGTGCATTGCGCTGCTGCTGGTGTTTGCGCCGGCGCTGCTGCAGAACTTGCCCAACGCCGCGCTGGGCGCCGTGGTGATCGCCGCCTGTATCTCGCTGGTCGATATTCAAGGCGTTGTGCGCCTGTATCAGTCTGCGCCGCTCGGAGTTTGCCTTCTCGATCGCGTGTTTTCTGGGTGTCGCATTAATCGGCGTGATTCAAGGCATCTTCATCGCGATCGGACTGGCGCTGCTGGCCTTCATCTGGCGCGCATGGCGGCCTTACGATGCGGTGCTGGGCCGCGTCGACGGGCTGAAAGGCTATCACGACATCACGCGCCATCCCGAGGCGAAACGCATTCCGGGACTGGTCTTGTTCCGCTGGGATGCGCCGTTATTCTTTGCGAATGCCGAGATCTTTCATGAGCACGTGCTGCAAGCCATCGCCAAAGCGCCCACGCCCACGAAGTGGGTGGTCGTCGCCGCTGAGCCTGTGACGGATATCGACATCACGGCGGCGGATGCGCTCTCGGATCTTGACGACGAACTGCAGCGCGCCGGCATTGAACTGGCCTTCGCCGAAATGAAAGGCCCGGCGAAAGATCGTCTGAAGCAGTATGGCCTGTTCACCAAGCTCGGCGACGATCTGTTCTTCCGCACCGTCGGTCAGGCGGTCGACGGCTACTTGAAGGCGCATCCGGTCGAGTGGCTGGATTGGGAAGAGCAAGCGCGCCCCCGTGCATAGCGCGGACAGGGCACGCGACGAAGCCGCAAAGCGTCCTTCGCAGATGGCATAGCTGGCGGATGAGCACAGAGATTGCTTCGCTTCGCTCGCAACACACGCCTGCGGCGGGTGCAGTGCTCCCGTGACGGCGGGCTGAGTAGATACGAAATACAAACACTGGATGTTGACCAAGGAGATCAACTCATGAAAACATCGTCAAGCGAAGCGGCGGCCAAAGGCGCCGGGTTGGTCCTCCTGGTGCTGTGCGCGGCCCAGTTCATCATGATCCTGGACAGCGCGGTCATGAACGTGTCCATCGCCACGGTGGCGGCGGACCTCGGCACGACCGTGACTGGCATCCAGACCGCCATCACGCTCTACATGCTGGTGATGGCCTCGTTGATGATCACCGGCGGGAAGATCGGCGGCATCATCGGGCGGCGGCGCGCGTTTGCCCTCGGCCTGGTCGTCTACTCGATCGGTTCATTCACGACCGCGATCGCTCCTAACCTGACCGTGCTGATCATCGGCTGGTCGTTCGTGGAAGGCATGGGCGCGGCGTTGATCCTGCCCGCCATCGTGGCGCTGGTCGCCGGGAATTTTCCGCCCGAGCGCCGCACGGCGGCTTATGGCCTGGTCGCTTCAGCCGGCGCGATCGCGGTGGCCGCCGGCCCGCTGATCGGCGGCGCAGTGACGACGCTCTTCTCGTGGCGCTGGGTGTTCATCGGCGAAGTGGTCGTCTGCATGCTGATCCTGACGGTGGTGCGCAAGATTCAAGACGTGCCGCCGGGTGAGCGTCCGCGCATTGACGTGGTGGGCGCGATCTTATCGATCGTTGGCCTGTCGCTGATCGTGCTCGGCGTGCTCAAATCGGCAGAGTGGGGCTGGGTGCAGCCCAAGCCTGATGCGCCCGCGCCGTTCGGCGTTTCGCTGGTGGTGTGGTTCATCCTGGGCGGGTTGCTGGTGCTGTGGCTGTTCACACAATGGGAAGCGCGCATGGAACGGCTCGGTAAAGAGCCGCTGCTGCGGATGGAACTGCTGCACGTTCCGCAGCTCTCCGGCGGGTTGGTGATGTTCTTTTTTCAGTACTTTGTGCAGGCGGGAACGTTCTTTGTCGTGCCGTTGTATCTGACGGTGGTGCTGGGCCTGACGGCGTTTCAGACGGGCGTCCGCCTGGTGCCGTTGTCCGTATCGCTGCTCATCGTCGCGATCGCGGTTCCTAAATTCAGGCCGCAGGCCAATCCCCGCCGCGTGGTGCGCATCGGGTTGCTGGCGTTAGCCGCCGGAGCGCTGGTGATGGTGGCGGGGATTGATCCAGGAGCCGATGCCTCGGTGGTGACGATCCCGATGCTGTTGTTGGGCTGCGGCATGGGCGCGCTGGCCTCGCAGTTGGGCGCGGTGACGGTGTCGGCGGTGCCCGATGAGCGCAGCGCCGAAGTCGGCGGCGTGCAGAACACCGCGACGAATCTGGGCGCTTCACTGGGCACGGCGCTGATCGGATCGATCCTGATCGCGAGCCTGACGGCGACGTTCATCACCGGCATTCAAAACAATCCGGCGGTTCCCTCGCAGGTGTCGGCGCAGGCGTCCACCCAACTGGCCAGCGGCATTCCGTTCGTGTCTGAAGCCGATCTGGCGGCGGCCTTGGACAGCGCAAGCGTGCCGGACGATCTGGCGACAGAGATCGTGCAAGAATACAGCGACGCGAGCCTCGCGGCGCTGCGGGCGTCAATGGCCGCCGTGGCGCTCATTGCCCTCGTCGCGCTGTTTCTCTCCGAACGGATCCCGGCGAAAGCGATTGGCTCAGCCTGATCCGGGCAGATCAAAAGTCTATTACTGAGGAGTAGATTGATGAAGAACAAATGGTATCTCAGCGTGTTGATTGTCGGGCTGTTGGTGTTGGCGGCGTGCGCGCCTACGGCGGCTCCCGCGCCTGCACCTACGAAGGCACCTGCGGCGACCCCCACGGTCGATCCGGCCATCTATAATCAGGTGCCCAAAACCACGATGTTTGAGCCAGGGCAGTGCAAGGTGACATTGAGCGCGCCTGCACCCGCATACACGTCCAATACCATCGGCGGTCAGGCGAGCGGCCAGATTCCGGAGGGCACTTACGAAGTGAGCATGGCCGCGCAGTACAGCACCAGCACCTGGTACGCGCTGAACGGCGTGGGTACGGCGAACTACATCAACAGCAGCAGCGTGGCCTCGACGAGTGGGAACTGCGGTTCGTCGTCTTCCAGTGCGGCCTCGTCGACCAATACCATTCAGGGCGTCATCTGGCAGTGGGTGAGCGTGACGAATCAAACGGCCAAGGAGACCAAGACCGTGCCGAATCCCGAAAACTACACGATCACCTTCAACGCTGATTACACGTTCACCGGCAAGGCCGATTGCAATAACATCGCCGGCACGTACTCGCAGCAGAATGGCTTCACGATCAAGCTGGGCCCCTCGACGATGGCGTTCTGCGGTGAGAATTCGCTGGATCAACAGTACCTGCAATTGCTGGGCAGCGTGGCGGCAGGCGGACCGGACGGTGCGGGCGGACTGGCTCTGGAAACGGCGGGCGGCGAGCAGCGCATGCTGTTCAAGAACGGCGGCCCCGCGCCGATCGATCCGGCCATCTACAATCAAGTGCCGAAAACGACGGTGTTTGAGCCGGGGCAGTGCAAAGTGACTTTGAACGCGCCTGCGCCGGCCTATACCTCGAACACGATCGGCGGCGTGCCCAGCGGCGAAGTTCCGGCGGGCACCTACGAAGTCGGCGTGGCCGCGCAGTACAGCACCAGCCTGTGGTACGGGCTGAACAACGCAGGCGCGGCGAACACCATCAACAGCGCCGGCGTCTCGTCCACTACGGGCGACTGCACGGTGGACAAGTAATTAGCTGACGTTGCATGTGACAGCGTATAGGCGTTGCATGTCACATGTGACGGCGTACAGACGTTGCATGCAACGTCTGTACGATAGCGCCTGATGTCTGACCGACTTGCAAATAGTGGTTGGCGGCTGAGGCGAACCAATCCCGGGTAGCACGGCGTGCCAGTGCTGGACGCCGCCTTCGGCACGTTTATCGTTCCATGCCTCGGCTTCGTGTTCCTGCCGTTGACCACGCTGCTATATGTCTTGCTCATTCAAGGCGTCGGCAGCATCCAGGGCCTTGATTGGCTGTGGCTGATCATCGCGGTGATCCTGGACCTGGCAAACATCGGCACCGCCGGTTTTGCGAATCGCAATCGCCTGCCCGGCGTTAACCCGGGACAGACCTATACTGCCGTGCAGGATCCTGATCAGAGCGTTCCGAATAAGCCAGCAGAGCCGAAGCCGTAATATTCGCTGGTCATAAGAGCATGCCACTCTTGCGAGGGCGAATGCGAAGATAAGCCCTCCACTCACAACCCTCGCAAGGGTGGCGCTCCAGCGAGCCTGCTCGACAGTGTCTCGTCGAGCAGCAATGACTGCACGGTCAATAAACACGGGCCTGGCATGACGCGGCTGGTCAGTGCCAGGTAACGCTGAGCGCGCTTACGCCCGCTTACATCTCGAACACGATCGGCAGCGCGCCCGGCGTCAAATTCCGGCGGGTACCTACGAAGTCGGCGTGGGCAGTGTGCCGAAGATTGTGTAGTTTCCCCGCAGTTAAACTGCGGGCGAACGAATCTACACAAGATTTGGCATCCCGCCTCGGCGTGGCGGCCCAATAGGGTCGGTCCAGTCCTGTGGATCAGCCTTTAGCTTTTCCTTGCTTCGCCACCGCTTCCTGGGCCTTGCGAATTTCCTCCGGATCACCCAGGTAGTAATGGCTGAGCGGCTTGAGTTGCGCGTCCAACTCATAGACGAGCGGCACGCCGGTGGGGATGTTCAGCTCGACGATGTCGTCGTCGGAGATGTTATCCAGGTACTTGACCAGCGCTCGCAGGCTGTTGCCATGCGCCGCGACGATCACCTGCTGACCCGCACGCACCGCCGGCGCGATCGTCCCGTGCCAGTACGGTAGGAAGCGGGCGACCGTGTCTTTCAGGCACTCAGTCAGCGGAATGTCCTGAGGCGCCAGGTCCTTATAGCGCGGGTCGCGGCCGGGCCAGCGCGGGTCGTCTTCGGTCAGCTCGGGGGTCGGATATCATAGCTGCGGCGCCAGACCTTCACCTGTGCGTCGCCGTACTTTTCGGCCGTCTCGGCCTTGTTGAGTCCCTGCAACGCACCGTAGTGGCGCTCGTTCAGACGCCACGAGTGGCGCACCGGGATCCACATCAGGTCCATTTCGTCCAGCGTGATCCACAAGGTGCGGATGGCTCGCCTGAGCACCGAGGTGAAAGCCATGTCGAAGACGTAGCCTTGCGCTTTGAGGAGCGCTCCGCCGCGATGCGCTTCGGCGACGCCGCGCTCCGACAGGTCGACATCGGTCCAGCCGGTGAAGCGGTTCTCCATGTTCCAGGTGCTCTCGCCATGGCGGAGCAGCACGACTTTGTACACGATTCCCTCCTGCGAAGTCCTTTAATAAGATTGATGATCGTTGAGGGCTGCGACCCCGGACAGCACGCGGCCCTCCAGGAATTCCAGCGACGCTCCACGCCGGTCGAAACGCGAGTCATTTCTTGTGATTTTCAGGCCCGTTTGAGTCTCCTTTACGATTGCTTATCAGGACCGTGGCCACGAGGCGCCCGGCCCGAGATTTCAGTCAGTTCGGCGAGGCGACTGGCCAGTTCAGGAGTCAGCATGGCCTGAGCGAAGCGCCAACCCCAGTTGCCGCCGGCCCGGCCGGGCGTGTTCATCCTGCCCTCGCTGCCGATCCCAAGGATATCCTGCAGTGGAACGATCGCGATGCGGGCCACCGACATCAAGGCCAGGCGAATCAGCGCCCAGTTCGGTTCTTCGCAAGATCCGCCGAGGTAACGGCGGACGGCGGCACGCTCCTGCTCACTCGCCGCGTTCAACCAGCCGAGAGTCGTGTCGTTGTCATGGGTGCCCGTGTACACCACACAGTTGTCATGATAGTTGTGCGGCAGGTAGAGATTGTCAGGGTCGTCTGAGAAGGCGAACTGCAGCACCTTCATGCCAGGGAAGCCGCACTCTTCTCGCAAAGCATCGACTTCCGGAGTGATCAGCCCGAGGTCCTCGGCAATGAAACGCGCCGGTCCCAGGGCTTCTTTAACTGCCTTGAACAGATCGCTGCCGGGGCTCTTGAGCCACTTGCCGTTGATGGCTGTCTGTTCGGTCGCCGGCACGGCCCAGCACGCTTCAAAGCCACGGAAGTGGTCGAGCCGAACAACATCCACTTGCTGGAAGGCTCGCTTGAAGCGATCGATCCACCAGGCATAGCCGTCGCGCGCCATGGCATCCCAGTTGTAGAGTGGATTGCCCCACAACTGGCCGGTCGGGCTAAAGTAGTCGGGCGGGACTCCGGCAACCAACGTGGGTCTGCCTTGAGCATCAAAGTGGAATAAATCTGGATGTGCCCAGGCATCGGCGCTGTCATAGGACACAAAGATTGGGACGTCGCCGATGATGCTGATCCCACGCTCATTGGCATACGCTTTCAAGCCGGACCACTGACGGTGAAACACGAACTGCACATACTGGTGGAACTGGAATTGGTCGATCAACACCGTCCGCCAGCGCTCGAGCGCCGCGGCCTGATGGGTAGCGACATCGTGCTCCCAGGTGTTCCAGCTCTCCCCGCCATGATGTTCCTTCAGAGCCGCAAAGAGAGCGTAATCATCCAGCCACCAGTGATTGACCGCAACAAAGTCGGCTAGCTCGCTCTTGCGGGCGTCGCTGGCGTTGACCTTAAAGTTATCGTACGAGAGGCGCAGCTGACGCTGCTTGAAGTTGATAACAGGTCCATAATCCACCCTGTCGTCAGGGAAGTTAGGCGCCGTGTCGAGGTCCCAGGATGCCAGGCAACGCTCCTCGATCAGGCGCTCAAGGTTGATCAGCAGAGGATTGCCGGCCAGGGCCGAGAGCGCCTGGTAGGGCGAGTCGCCGTAGCTCGTGGGGCCGAGGGGCATGATCTGCCAGTATTGTTGACCGCTGGCAGCCAGGAAATCAACCAGGCGGTAGGCCGCATCTCCCAGGTCGCCGATGCCGAAGCGGCCCGGCAAGGAGGTCGGGTGCAACAAGATGCCGCTGCCCCTAAGGAATAGTCCGGCCTCAGCCTCATCGACAGCCGGCTCAGGTTCCCTGGGCGGCTCGAGCAGTGCCGACAGGGCGTCGGCGATGCTCGGCACCCCCCGGCCGGCCAGGCTGGCCGCCAGCCGGGCGTAGTGGCGCTCCGCATCGTCGGCAACTTCGCGGAAATCCATGTACACCACGTACTTGAAGGCGCCCAGTTCCGCGTAGAGCCCACGGTCGCACAACTCCCGGCTGTTGCGCAGGTACTCCAAGCCCGCGACGTGGTCGCGATAGATGCAGAAGTGCCAGTCATCGGCGTGCATGCCCAGGGCCTCGCCCAGGGTTTTCTGGACTCGCGTAGCGTGGCGCTCGCCTCCCTCTGTTTGGACCGAGGTGGCCGCCGATGTGCGGATCCAGCCGCGAGCATCGGCGTACTTGTTGTTGTAGAGTACCAACCCGCGCTCACCGGGGCCGTCAGGAGTCTGCGCCGCATTGGAGTAGGCAAATACATCTTCGTTGACGTGGCCTTCGGGCGCGTAAAAGTCATAGAGCAGGAAGTTCTTCACATCGGCAAAGATGTAGCGGCGCTGCATCAGCGGAAAGATCTCGCGCTCGTGCCGCCTGATCAGGTCCATGTCCGGCTGTTCGTCCCAGTAGGCGCGGCGGTACTCCATGCCGTATTTCTCGCGATAGCCTTCGACCTGGCCGTGCCCTATCATGGGCAGACCTGGCATGGTCACCATCATCGCGCAGACGCCAAAGTACTTGTCATCCTTGCCGAACTGGGCCACCGCGGTTTCTTCGTCCGGGTTGTTCATAAAGTTGACGTAGCGCTTCAGGATTTCCGGATCGAATTCCAGCACGTTCTTGATGGAAGATCGGTACTTCGCGTTCTCTTCCCTCTTCAGCATGTTCATGAACGCGCTGTTGTAGACGCGGTGCATGCCCAGGGTGCGGACAAAGTAGCCTTCCATCATCCAGAAGGCTTCGGCCAGCAAGAGCGTATCGGGAACTTCCTGCGCCACCCGCTCCACCACTTCGCGCCAGAATTCGGCAGGCATGGCTGCGTCAAACTGGGCTTGCGGCATCCCGTATTCCGATCGCGAGGCGATGGCTCCGCCGGTGCCCGGCACCGGGAACCACAGGCGCTGGACATGCCGCTTGGCCAGCGTCATGGCCGCGTCAAACCGGATCACGGGGAATCTGCGCGCCACCTCGAGGATCGTCTGGATCACGGCCTCGCGGACAGCGGGGTTGAGGTAATCCAGTTGAGCCGTATCATTCCAGGGCATGCTGGTGCCGTCGTTGCCGTGGTAGATATAGCGGGTGCTGCCGGTCAAGCGGTCGAGGCGCTTGAAGACCACAGCGGCATCGCTGTGGTTATAGTAATGATCTTCCAGGAAGACCCCCACGCGGCCATCCGAAGACAGGTCTGGTCCATTGAACGTGTAGGAGGGGAAAGGGCTATCGTCCAGCCCGATAAACCAGTCGGGATGGTCGATCACCCATCTGGAATCGATACCCATGTGGTTGGGAACCATGTCGCTGGCCAACCGGATGCCACGCTGCCAGGCGCGGCCGGCCAGGTTCCGATAGGCCTCTTCGCCGCCCAGATCGGCGGCGATTTGATAGTCGAACAGCGAGTAAGCCGAGGCCACGGCCTCCGGATTGCCCATGATCTGCTTGATGCGCTGCGATGCCCGGCTCCGCTCCCACAGACCGATCAGCCACAGACCGCTGAACCCCCAGCGCGCCAGAGTGTCCAGCTCTTCGTCTGGGATTTGATCCAGGTGGACAATCGGGCGCCTGTACTTCCTGGTGAGCTGGTCCAGCCAGACGTAGGTGCTTTTGGCGATCATGACCAGCCGGGGCATCCACTCGCGGTCGGCGCTGTAGCGTGCCGACTCGGCGTCCAGACCCAAGCGCCAGAAATCCAGGACCTGGGTCTGGCCAGGGCCGGCGAAAGCCGGTTTCTCTTCTTCTTTAAGCAGATCGAGGCCGCCGAGCAGGCGGTCCAGGTAATCGCCGAGCAGGTGGGCCCATTTCTCGCGGATGTACTGCAACTGGCCGGCGAGCGAAAGCGGCACGGCAACGGCTGGACTGCGCAGCAGATCAACCAGGTTTTGATTCTCTGGCCCAAACTTGGGCTGGGTGTCGACGTATCGGCGCAGCAGATAGATGATCTGAAGGTAAGACGACCCCCGTTCCAGATTCGCGTCGTCGAACAGCTCAGTGAAGGGCGAGGCGGCCGGATTGACGTTGTCGAGCCAGAGCTGGAGCATGTCATCCAGGACCATCTCGCGATGCGGAACGCCGTCTGTCTCGCCGGCCAGATAGGATACGGGCGTGACCTCCTGCTGATAGACGGCGGGAGGCGGAAAGTCCTCCACGAATCGGCACAGGGCGCGGTCCAGCGCCTCCTGGCCGATCTGCCCCGCCAGCCACGGCAGTGCCTGGCGCATGAGCTGCGGATTGCGCTGCTGGCGATACTGGCCGGCGACGTGGTGCAAGATGGCGCCAATCAAGGCCATGGCATTGAGCTGGCCGGCCTTGATCGCCTGCTCTTGGGGTGGATCGCCGGTCAGGTCGCGTTTCTCATTGATCTGCTGCGCAAAGACCCGCACGCTGTGCATGTCGCCGAAGGTGACGTGCCCATCATTGGCGAAGCGGGAATCATCCGGGTGGTAACGATTGCGCGCCCGGCGCGACATGTGCAATCCGGTTGTTACGCTGCTATCTGGCGTCATCAGCTTCTGGCCTCTCTCCAGCGGGTTGTCAGCTCGTCTCCGCGTCGTGCGCGCCATCGGCCGTGTCGTCCGACTCGGGCCCCGTACCCATCTCGGGCTCCACAGCCGGCTCGGCCTCCGCCTCTATCTCTTCCAACGTGTGTCTGATCGACGCTGCTACCTGTCGTTCCACGTATGATTGATAGTCGGTGACGAGCCGTTCGTACTCGCCGGTCATCAGCGTTGAAGAGATCATAAAATCGGCGCTGGCGCGGTTGCAGGCGGTCGGGATGTTCCAGACGACGGCGATGCGCAGCAGGGCTTTCACGTCGGCATCGTGGGGCTGCTCGGTAAGCGGATCCCAGAAGAAGATCATGAAGTCGATCACGCCTTCGGAGATCTTGGCGCCGATTTGCTGGTCGCCGCCCAATGGTCCGCTCCGAAACTTATGGACACTCGTACCCAGCACTCCCTCCAACAGCCTGCCGGTTGTTCCGGTGGCGTACAATTCATGTTCGATCAGCAGTTTTTTGTTCCACCTCGCCCACTCGAGGAGATCCTCCTTCTTGCCGTCGTGCGCGACCAGGGCAATGTGTTTTTTATGCGCTAACTTGATGATGCTGTGTTCCATACGGCCCCTTTCTTATAGAACGCCTGTTGATCCTTGAACGAGACTGTCCTCTGAAGAGGATCTTCGACTTACAGCCCTGCCTCGGCGAACGCGGCAGCCACGATCTTCTGCGCCTCGGCGAAGATCAGCTTGAGATGGTCTTCGCCCCGGAAGCTCTCGGCGTAGATCTTGTAAATGTCCTCGGTGCCCGATGGCCTGGCGGCGAACCAGCCATTTTCGGTGACCACCTTCAACCCGCCGATCGGAGCATCATTGAAGGGTGCACGGGTGAGCTTGGCAACGATCCTCTCGCCCGCCAGGTCCTGCGCTGCGACCATTTCCGGCGAGAGGCGTTCCAGCGCGGCTTTTTGGGCCGGTGTGGCGACGACGTCGGCGCGTTCATACACCGGGTCGCCGAATTGCTCCGTCAGCTTCCGGTAGTGCTGGCCCGGATCGCTGCCCGTTACGGCCGTAATCTCGGCCGCCAGCAGGTCGAGGATGATGCCATCCTTGTCGGTCGTCCATACCGTCCCATCCTGGCGCAGGAAGGACGCGCCGGCGCTCTCTTCGCCGCCGAAGCCAAAGGAACCATCCACCAGGCCATCGACGAACCACTTGAAGCCCACGGGCACTTCGGCCAGCCGCCGGCCCAGATGCGCGGCCACGCGGTCAATCATCGAACTGGACACCAGCGTCTTGCCGATGGCCGCATCGGGACGCCAGCCCGGCCGGTGCTGGAACAGATACCAGATGGCAACAGCCAGGTAATGGTTGGGGTTCATGAGCCCGACGCTGGGCGTGACGATGCCGTGCCGGTCGGCGTCCGAGTCGTTGCCGAAGGCGATGTCAAACCGGTCTTTGAGGACGATCAGGCTCGCCATGGCATAGGGTGACGAGCAATCCATGCGGATTTTGCCGTCTTTGTCCACAGTCATGAAGCCAAAGGTCGGATCCACCCGCGGGTTAACCACCTCAAGGTTCAGCCCGTACATCTCGGCGATCGGCTGCCAGAAGCCAACGCTGGCGCCGCCCATGGGATCGACGCCGATCTTGAGGCCGGCAGCTTTGATGGCGGGGATGTCGACGACGTTGCGCAGGTCGGACACGTAGGGTGTGATGTAGTCGTACAGGTGCGTGGTTTCGGCCTTCATCGCACGGGCCAGGGATATGCGCTTGACCTCGCGCGAATCGTTCTTCAGGATCTCGTTGGCGCGCGCCTGCATCGCCTTGGTCGTGACGGTGTCGGCGGGTCCACCGGCGGGTGGGTTGTACTTGAAGCCGCCGTCGTCCGGGGGGTTATGCGAGGGCGTGATGACCACGCCGTCGGCCAGCCCGGTGGTCCTGCCACGGTTGTAATTGAGGATGGCATGGGAGATGACGGGCGTGGGCGTGTAACCGGCGCCGGCGTCGATCATGATCTCCTGCTCGTTGCCGGCGAATACCTCGATGGCGCTCGCGAGCGCCGGCTCGGACAGGGCGTGCGTATCCATGCCGATGAACAGGGGGCCGGTGATACCCTGCGCCTGGCGGAACTCGCAGATGGCCTGAGAGATCGCCAGGATGTGACCCTCGTTAAAGCTGCCCCTGAAGGATGAGCCGCGATGCCCGGACGTGCCGAAGGCAACGCGCTGGGCCGGGTCGGCAGGATCGGGCTCACCGGTGTAGTAGGCCGAGATGAGGCGCGGCACATTGACCAGCATGTCATAGGGGGCCGGCTTGCCCGCCAGAGGATGTAGACTCATGGTTACGCTCCTTCTCTGTGGTTGAAGTTGGCAGGCCGCAGGCGTACAGACCCGCGGACGTGTGACGAGGTCCTCTATTCCCGCCGGCTGATCGTGCCGCCGCTCGGAACCTCGAGCTCGTCGTAGTCGACATCGGTTGTTCCGGGATCGATCCGGCAGTTGCGGCCGATGCTGGCGCCGGCAGGCACGCGCGCCCGCTTGCCGGCGATGGTGATGCCCGTGTTGATGTTTGCCGGCTCAAGTTCGTTGGGCGTGTTGTCATCGCCCACGCCGACCTGCGCCCTGGCGCCGATCTCGATCTCCTTGTCCAACACGCAGCGGTCCACCACGGCGCCAGCACGGATGATCGTGTCATTCATGATGACCGAATCGCTCACCACGGCCCCGCGTTCCACGCAGACACCGGGTGATAGGACGCTATTGACCACTGTGCCTTCGATCACGCAGCCGTTGGACAGCAGACTATCACGCGATTGTCCCAGTGATCCCAGCTTCACCGGAGGGCGCTCTTTCGAGCGCGTGTGGAGAATCCAACTGGGGTCGTACAGATCGAGGCCTGGCTTCTCGCTCAACAGCGCCAGATTGGTCTCCCAGTACGCCGCGATGGTCCCCACATCCACCCAGTAGCCGCTGAACGGATAGGCGTACACCTTGTCGTTCACCACCATCTTGGGGATGATGTTCTTGCCGAAGTCGTGGGACGATGCCGGGTCCGCCGCATCCTCGTTCAACTGCTGCAACAGGAAGCGCGTGTTGAAGACGTAGATCCCCATTGAGGCCAGCGTGCTGTCCGACTGTTTCGGTTTCTCGGTGAACTTGGTGATGCGCTGGGTTGCGTCAGTGGTCATGATGCCGAAGCGGAAGACTTCCTCGGGCGCTACGTTCATCACGGCCACGGTGAGGTCGGCGCCCTTGGCCTCGTGGAAGCTTAGCAGATCGCCATAGTCTTGTTTGTAGATGTGGTCTCCGGACAGGACCAACACGCGGTCGCAGCCCGATTCGGCGATCAGGTTGCGGTTCTGGTAGAGCGCATCGGCCGTGCCCCGATACCAATCCTGGTCCTTGCGCCCTTGATAGGGCTGCCAGATCTGCACGCCGTTGGGTTGGGCACGGTTGAGATCCCACGGCTCGCCAATACCGATATGCTGCATCAGCGAGTGCGGCCGGTATTGCGTCAACACAGCGACGCGGTAGAGGCCGGAGTTGACAGCATTGGAGAGCGGGAAGTCAATGATGCGATATTTGCCGGCGAAGGGGACGGCGGGCTTGGCCCGTTTCTCGCCCAGGATGCTCAGCCGGCTGCCCTGGCCACCGGCCAGGATAAGGGCCAGTACGTTCATGGTTCCTCCTCAGGATTACGACATACTCTTGATGGAATTGATCAAGCCATTCGTCGAAGCATCGTGGCTCTGAACCTGGGCGTCGCTCTTCAGCTCCGGCAAGATAACCTTGGCGAGCTGCTTGCCGAGCTCCACGCCCCACTGGTCGAAGGAGTTGACATCCCAGATGGCGCCCTGCGTGAAGATCTTGTGTTCGTAGAGCGCGATGAGCGCGCCCAGGACTGCCGGCGTCAGTTTCGGGTAGAGGAAGGAGTTGGTCGGCCGGTTGCCCGGGAAGGTCTTGTGGGGCACCAGCTTCTCCAGCTCGGCTCCGCTCATGCCCTGCGCCACCAGCTCAGCGCGCGCTTCCTCGGGCGTCTTGCCCTTCATCAGCGCCTCGGTCTGGGCCAGATAGTTCGAGAGCAGGATGGGGTGGTGATCTCCCCTCGGGTTGTGGCTCTGGGCCGCGGCCAGGAAATCACACGGGATCAGCTTGGTGCCCTGGTGGATCAACTGGTAGAAGGCGTGCTGGCCGTTGGTGCCCGGCTGCCCCCAGATGATCGGCCCGGTCGTGTAGCCATGGACCCGCTGCCCCTCACGGGTGACGCCCTTGCCGTTGCTTTCCATATCACCCTGCTGGAAATAGGACGGGAAGTGCATCAGGTATTGGTCGTAGGGGAGGATGGCGTGCGACTGGGCGCCGAAGAAGTTGTTGTACCAGATGCCCAGCAAGCCCATGATCACGGGCAGGTTCTTCTCGAAAGGGGTGGTCCGGAAGTGCTCGTCCACCGCGTGCGCGCCGCCCAGCAGGGCTTCGAAGTTGTCCATGCCCAGGTAGAGCGCAATCGAGAGGCCGATGGCGGACCATAAGGAATAGCGGCCCCCCACCCAGTCCCAGAACTCGAACATATTCTTCGGATCGATCCCGAACTTGGCCACCGCGGCCGTGTTGGTGGACATCGCCGCAAAGTGCCTGGCGACACTTGCAGCGTGTCCGCGGCTCCATCCGCTGGCCGTGTCCAGGAACCAGGCCCGCGCCGTCTGGGCGTTGGTCATCGTTTCCTGGGTGGTGAAGGTCTTGGATGCCACCAGGAAGAGCACGGTTTCGGGGTTCACGAGTTTCAAGGTCTCGACCAGATCGGTGCTGTCGACGTTGGAGACGAAGTGGACGCGGAGGACCGGGCCTTGCCATAGGGCTTCAAGGCCTCACAGACCATCTTGGGGCCCAGGTCCGACCCGCCGATGCCGATGTTGACCACGTCTGTGATCGCCTTGCCCGTGTAACCCTTCCACGCACCCGAGCGCACCTCCTCGCTGAAGGCCCGCATGTGAGCGAGCACTCGATTCACTTCGGGCATGACGTCCACGCCACCTGCGGCGAAGATCGGCCGGTTGGAGCGGTTACGCAGGGCCACGTGCAAGACCGCACGCTTCTCGGTGTTGTTATATTTTTCGCCGCTGAACATGGCTTCGATCTTGCCGGCCACGTTCGCCTGGCGCGCCAGATCCAGCAACAGCGCCATGGTTTCTGCGGTGATGCGGTTCTTGGAGTAGTCCAGCAGGATATCGCCCAGCCGCAGCGAGAAATGCTCGAACCGCTGCGGATCACGGGCGAAGAGATCGCGCATGTGCACCTCGGCCATTTCCCGCTGGTGCTCCTGCAGCGCTTGCCAAGCTGGTAAATCAATCAATTCAGGCATCGTAGCCTCTCCTTGTTTCCTCGCGGTTCAGACGGTTACAGATAGTAGTCAAAATCATGCTCGGTGCGTACCTTCCGCCGGATGACGAAAATGTGCGCCGGCACAGTCTGCGGGTTCAGCTCCACATAGTTGCGCGCGCCATGCCAGAGATAGCGCGCATCGGTCAGCAGATCGTGGGCTTGATACGGCTGTCGCGGATCAAGGCCCAATTCCTCCAGGGGCAGCGTGATGAAACCGGATTGCTGGTAGTGCGGATCAAGATTGACCACGACCAATACTTCGTTCGAGTCATCCTCGCTGCTCTTGGAATAGGCGATGATCTGCTCGTTGTCGACATCATGAAAGCGCAAGTTGTGGTTGGCGCGGAAAGCGGGGTTAGCGTGTCGGATTTGATTCACCTGAGCGATCAAGGAACGCAGGCTGTCGGGGCGGCCGATGTCCCAAGCCTGAATCTCGTATTTCTCCGAGTCCAGGTACTCTTCCCGGCCGGGAGCGATCGGGCGGTTTTCGCACAGTTCATACACCGGCCCGTAGATGCCATAGCTGGGTCCCAAGGTGGCAGCCAAAATGAACCGCGCGATGTGGGCTGCACGCCCGCCATATTGGAGGTATTCGGGCAAGATATCCGGGGTGTTAGGCCAGAGGTTGGGGCCGAAGAACTCCTTGACCCCGGTCTGCGTGAGTTCCGTCAAATATTGGGTCAGCTCCCACTTGGTATTGCGCCAGGCGAAGTAATTATACGACTGTGTGAAACCTCGCTCGGCCAAACCGTAAAGGGCAGCCGGCCGCGTGAAGGCTTCGGCCAGGAAGATGGCCTCAGGGCATTCACGCTTGATTTCTGCGATCAGCCACTCCCAGAAGGGGAAGGGCTTGGTGTGGGGGTTATCGATGCGGAAGATGCGCACGCCCTGGTCCACCCAGAACTGCACCACGCTCTTCAACTCCTCCCAGAGCATCACGCCACTGCTCCGTCTCGAAATCGAACGGATAGATGTCCTGGTACTTCTTGGGCGGGTTTTCCGCGTACTGGATCGTGCCATCGGGGCGCTTGCGGAACCACTCCGGATGCTCGGTAACATAGGGATGATCGGGCGCACACTGGAACGCGATGTCCAGCGCCAGCTCCAGGCCATGTTGCGCGGCGCACTCCACTAAATGCCGGAAGTCGGCGAGGGTGCCCAGCTGCGGGTGAACGGCTTTGTGTCCGCCTTCCGCAGATCCGATCGCCCAGGGGCTCCCCGGGTCCTCCGGACCGGCTGTCGTGGAATTATTGCGTCCCTTGCGGAAGCTGACGCCGATCGGGTGGATCGGGGGCAGGTAGAGCACGTCGAAGCCCATGTCGGCCACATACGGCAAGCGCGCCTCCAGGTCTTGGAATGTGCCATGCCGCCCGGGCACGGGCGATGTCGAGCGCGGAAACAGCTCATACCACGCCCCAAAGCGGGCCCGTTCGCGATCGACCACGATCGCCAATTCCCTGTCGTAACGGGTCACGAAACGGCGCACGCCGTTACAGCGTCATCAACCGCGCCAACTCCGGCGAAAGCGCGTGCTGGTTCGCTTCATTGCCCCCGGCGCGCAGGGCTTCGGCGTAGGTCGCCAGCCAGCTCTTTTGCGTTTGCGCGGCCTGGTCGCGGGCCGCCTCGACCAACTCGGCGCCGATCTGGAGATCCACGGTCACATCTTGCCCGGCCTGGACGCGCTTCGCAAAATCGCGCGCCCAGGTCTTGAAGTAGTCGACCCAACCTTCCACGGTGTACTGGTACCGTCCCACCTCGTTGACTTTGAACGCAGCGCGCCAGCGGTCGTTGCCCAGCGCTTCCATTGGGACTTCGGTCCACCCGGCAGCGCCTTCCTTGCGGTACAACAGTGAGCAGGATAGCGCGTCGTGGCCGTCGGTCAGGATATTGGCTTCGACCGTCGTCTCGTCGCCCACAATACGTTTGATCGGAAACCTGCCGGAATTGACCTCCGGCGTCACGCCCTCGATAATGACCCGGCTTCGACCCTCTTCAGGCTGCACGGTATTGCTCCTTGATTGAAGTAGTAGGCCAAGGAACCTGAAGGTTGGAAAGCAACCGCTGCCAGCCTTCAGGTTCCAACGTTTCTAGCGCACCAGCGACCGGTACAGATCCAGCGTGCGGTGTGCGACCGCCGTCCAACTGAAGTGGTCTTCGACGCGCTTGCGCCCGTTGCGCTCATACTTCGCGCGCAGGGCAGGATCCAGCGCCACGGCATTGATCCCCTCGGCCAGCGCGCGAGAGAATTTGGCCGGGTCCACCGGGTCGAAGGTGCCTGGCTTCAGCTCCAGAGGTATCAACTCGCCCGTCTCTTTAGGTACGACTACCTCGGGGATGCCGCCGACCGCCGACGCGACCACGGCGGTCTCGCAGGCCATGGCCTCCAGGTTGATGATGCCGAATGGCTCGTACACCGACGGGCAACAGAACACGGTCGCATTCGAGTAGTACTGGATCACCTGGTCCTTCGGCAGCATCTCCTGAACCCAGATGACACCGGGACGGCCGGCGCTCACCTCGGCCACGCGGCCGGCCATTTCCTTGGCGATCTCGGGGGTGTCTGGCGCCCCCGCACACAACACCACCTGGATGGACGGATCAATATAGGGGATCGCGTTCACCAGGTGGATGATGCCTTTCTGGCGGGTGATGCGGCCGACAAACAACACATAGGGCCGTTCGGGATCAACCCCGTGCTTCACCAGCGCATCCACGTTCGGGTTATGGCGATACTCGCTCAGGTTAATCCCGTTGTGGATCACCTTGACCTTGTCGGGGTCGACATCGAAGTGCTTCAGCACATCGTTGCGGGTCTCCTTCGAGACCGCGATGATGGCGTCGGCTTGCGTGATGCCGTTGTTCTCGATCCACGTGCTCAGGTGGTAGGCATTGCCGAGCTGTTCCACTTTCCAGGGGCGCAGCGGCTCCAGCGAGTGGACGGTCAGCACGAACGGGATGCCCCACAGCTTCTTCGCCAGGAAGCCGCCGAACTGCACATACCACGTATGGCAATGCACGATGCTGGCGTCCAGGTTGTCTTTGGCCATCGCCAGGCTGCGGTACATGGCGTCCAGCGCCCCGCCGAACCGGGGGTCGGTGTTCACCTTGGCCTCAGACCAGGGGCCATACCCCTTTACGCGCAAATTCGGTTCTTGCACATCCTGGTCGCCGAAGCAGCGCACTTCCATCGGCACCAATTGCGCCAGCTCTTTGCTGAGATACTCGACGACGACCCCGGCGCCGCCGTAGACGTACGGCGGATACTCGTTGGTAAAAAGAGCTACCCGATTGATCGGCATTGGACTTCTCCTTTTATTCATTCGCTCATTCGCTACGCCTGATACGCGCGCGACGTCACGTCTCCGCCTTCGCCGGTCCAGTTAGTGTGGAAGAACTTTCCGCGCGGCTGATCGATGCGCTCGTAGGTGTGCGCGCCAAAGTAGTCACGCTGGGCCTGCGTCAGGTTGGCCGGCAGGCGCCGGCGACGGTAGCCGTCATAGAACGCCAGCGCGCTGGACAAAGTCGGGACCGGAATGCCTGCCTGCACCGCAGCTGCTACGACGTGGCGCCACGGCCCCTCAGCAGTCACCATGGTACTCAGGAAGTAGGGGTCCAACAATAAATTGGGCAGGTTCGGATCAGCATCGAACGCATCTTTGATCTTACCGAGGAAGACCGAGCGGATGATGCAGCCGCCGCGCCACATCAGCGCAATGCCACCCAGGTTGAGATCCCAGCCATAGACCTGCGCCGCCGTGCGCATCAGCATGTAGCCCTGGGCATACGAGGCAACTTTGGCCGCGTAGACCGCCTGCTCCAGATCAGCCAGGAACGTCGTCTTGTCTCCTGTGTACCTTCCGGATGGACCGGACAGCACCTTAGAGGCCGCGACTCGCTCCTCGACTAACGCCGAGAGGAACCGGGCGAACACCGCCTCGCCTACCAAGGTTAGCGGCGTGCCCTGATCCAACGCCGAGGAGACCGCCCACTTGCCGGTGCCCTTCTGCCCCGCGCTGTCAAGGATCACATCGACCACGGCCTCGCCATTTTCATTGCGGTAAGCCAGGATGTCACGCGTGATCTTGATGAGGTACGAGTCCAGGGGGCCCTTGTTCCATTGGGCGATAACGCTGCTCATCTCTTCGTTGCTCAGCCCCAGGCCCTCTTTCATGAGCTGGTAAGCCTCGGCGATGATCTGCATGTCGCCGTACTCGATGCCATTGTGCACCATCTTGACGAAGTGACCCGCGCCGGTTCCGCCCACCCAGTCACAGCAAGGCACGCCATTGGGATCGCCCTCGGGTACCTTGGCTGCGACTGCTTGGAAAATGGGCTTAATGGCGGACCAGGCCGGGGCCGAGCCGCCGGGCATAAGGGACGGTCCGTGGCGTGCGCCCTCCTCGCCGCCAGAGACACCACTGCCTACGAATAGCAATCCACGTGATTCGACATATGCCGTGCGACGGATGCTGTCCTCGTAGTTGGAGTTGCCGCCGTCAATGATGATGTCGCCCGGCTCCAGCAACGGGATCAACTTCTCGATGAAGTCGTCCACTGGCTGGCCGGCCTTCACCAGCAGCATCACCCGCCGCGGCCGCTTCAGCGCCGCCACCATCTCTTCCAGTGAGTGCGCGCCAACGACGCTCATGTCTTTGGCAGGGCCGTTCACGAAATTGTCGACAACGGAAGTCGTGCGGTTGTACACGGCGACGGTGAAGCCGTGGTCGGCCATGTTCATCACCAGGTTCTGGCCCATCACGGCCAGGCCAATCATGGCGATATCTGCTTGAGACATAAGGGGACCTTTCTTGCAACGATTGTATGTTGCGTTCGAAATTCATCGCCAGGCTGCGCCTCGTGACGCCTGGACCCAGCAGACCAATCGAATAGATTCAAGTCGTGATGTGCTCCATGATTCTTCGGACAATTTCAGCCGGCGCAAGCTTCACATCCAGCCAAGGCACATCAACTGGTTCCTCCAGCGCCGCGAACTGGCTCTGCAACATGGCCGGTTTCATGTAATGCTCGCCACGGCTCTGCATCCGCTCTAAGAAGGTGTCGTAATCACCTTTGAGGTAGAAGAACTTGACCCGTACGGGATCCACACACAGCACATTTCGGTATGTTTCCTTCAACGCGGAGCAGGCAATCACGCCATTTTCGCCACGCTCCAACCCGTCGCGGATGACTTCCGCCAGCGATGCCAGCCAGGCTGCCCGGTCGTCGTCATCGAGTGGAATGCCGGAAGCCATCTTGGCCACGTTAGCTGATGAATGGTAATCATCACCATCGTAGAACGGACATCTCAACCGCTCAGCCAGCCGCTGACCAATGGTGGTTTTGCCGCTGCCGGCGACACCCATGAGAATGATAAACATACGTCTACGCTTCGCTCGTCGGCATGAGTCGGTTTCTGGACGTGCTTCATCGTGTAGCCCGCCGATATAATACTTCGCCCGCTTTCGGAACGTAGAGAATCCCTTCGTCTTCGCGATTCTGCCACTCGGCCGGGCTAATCTTAGCCGGATCTAGATAGCCCAAATTCAGTTTCGCGCAATCCTCGGGCGAAATCTTGCTGGCCAGCGTAACCGTGACATTGGGCCTCTCAATGCCGCCAGGGGCCATCACCCCGGAACCGCGCACGTGGGTGCAGTGTGCCAGCGCACCGAGCGGCACGTGCTTGAAGCGCTCCCAGTCACTCAAGAAGTAGGGCAGGATGTGGTAACCCACTTCATAGATGTATTTGCCGTGAACATGGCTGACCACCTCCAGGTGCGGCGCGTAGATCACGACCTCGCCCCCTACCTCCACCGCAGGCTCCAGCTTGTACATGCATTTTCCCCCGGTCCAGAGCTCGTCGTACATGGGCGGGCAGCAAGACAACACGCGTTTGTATGGATGGTCGCTCCACCGAATGTGCCGTTGCGAAGACAAATCCGCGGCCGCGCTCCAGGCCTCAAACACATCGCCGACAAACACCCCGCATAGATCACGTCCTTCGACGACCAGGGCTACCAACGTGACAGGCGTTTTCAAACGCTGCGCCGCCGCGTGAATCATCGCCCGCACTGGCGTAGTCTGAATTCCGATCGTGCCGACGACGGTCGCGAGCGCACCCAGCCAATGGGTGGCATTGATCACATCCGGCCCGGAGATGCCGGGGAACAGGTACTTCGCCCCGCCTGAAAAGCCGACCACTTCATGCGGGAACGTCGGGCCGATAATCAAGATGTGATCGTGCTCCAGCGCGGCTCGGTTGAGGCGGATATTGATCTCATTGGGCAACGAGGGATGCCAGCTGGCTCCGGCAATGTGCTTGATGTCATCCTGATCCAGCAGACCCAGCGAAGTCAACGCTGCGGGATCATCCCAGGTGTGGTTGACCAGACCGACATGCCGGAAAGTCGTCATGCGCTCATCCGCGCTGATACCCAGCAGCCTGTTCAGGTGTTCATCAGACAACGGGCGATGTGTGCCGAGGGCCACCATGAAGTTGAGTTCGCGCACATCGCGCAGAACCTCAACTATCGTGCGGAACAATTCAGGCAGCGGCAGCGAGCGGGTATGGTCAGGGATCAACACCAACACTTTCTGACCCCTGAACTTTCCACTCAGGGCCGTAGCAAGGAGCTCCGACACAGCAGCGCGCGCCAAGACACCGGACTGCGAGATTGCTTGAGCGATAACCATCTCTCATCTCTCACTGGAATGGGGTTTCGTGAAGCGGCGCGCTGCTACACGCCGCTGTAAGCCGAGAAACCGCCATCCACCGGAACAACCGTGCCGGTCACAAAGGCTGAAGCCGGCGACATCAACCACAGCATCGGACCAAGCAGATCTTCCGGTTTGCCAAACCGGCCCAGCGGAGTGTGGCCGATTATCGTCTCCCCGCGCTGGGTGAGCTGGCCGGTTTCCTTATCCACTAGCAGGTAGCGATTTTGCTCGCCCAGGATGAAACCCGGCGCAATCGCGTTGACCCGGATATTGCCGGAATATTCCTGCGCCATGTGCGTGGCCAGCCATTGCGTGAAGTTGCTGACACCTGCTTTGGCCGCCGAATACGCCGCGATGCGTGTCAAAGGCCGGAAGGCATTCATGGAAGAGACATTCAAGATGACGCCTGCCTTGCGCTCAGCCATGTGCCGCCCGACGATCTGCGACGGCATGATCGTGCCGATCAGGTTCAGCTCGAACACCCAACGGATGGCGTCCAGAGGCAGGTCAAAAAAACTCTTGTCTGGATTGGTCGTAGCGTCTGGCCGATTGCCGCCCGCGCCGTTAATCAACCCGTCGATAGCGCCGAATTCGGCCAGGGTCTTGTCGACGGCGGCCTGCATGGCGTCGGCCTTGAGCACGTCGCCTTCGACGGCGAAAATGCGCCCGGCGCCCTGCTTGGATTGGAAACGATCGATGACCGCTTGCAGCGCAACGGAATTGCGGCCGAGGATGACCACGTTGGCCCCGCAGCCAGCGAGTGCCACTGCCCAATCGCTGCACAGCACGCCTGCGCCGCCTGTGACCAGGATCGTCTGGCCAGTGAAGTCATAGAGCCTAGCTCATATTGGCCGTGTCCATGATATTTCTCCGTCATTATACTCCAAGAACCGCGGCTCTTGATCAGTCGGAACTGCCGTCAAAGCCGATAGGCACGCCGGGCCAGGCCACCGGCCATATCAACCGCCAGCTCCATGGCCTCAGCCCGCTCGATCAGCTTGCGCGCCACCAACCCGGCCAGCCAGTTAGCGCTGGCCCGCCGCCAGGTGGATATCGGCCTGCCCGACGATTTTGTGAGGCAGGTCACCGCGCAGTTGAAGTCGCAAAGCTCGGCGCTGGCGCTGATGGTGAACAGCGTCAACAAGCAAGTAGCAGTGCCGCAGTTGCAACGACATGGCGGCGTGCTGCTGTCCGGCATGCTCAGCCCGGAAAGCGAAGCGAAATCGCAGGCAGCGCTGCAAAGCGAAACGCCCGCGCAGGAATAAACGCTCTGTCGAACTGGCGTCGCCTCAACTGCCTCACCGTGCTATAATGGATTTAGCTGTTCAGCACACATGACCTCAAGCTAATCGTTCCGGCTTGAGGTCATCCTTTTGCCACAATAGACTCTTTGAATGGAGGCTCTTATGACCCCGCTGATAGCAGGACTCTTCGTCTTCGCCATGCGCGTCATCGATATGTCACTGGACACGCTGCGCCTGTTGTTCGTGATGCGCGGCCTCAAACTGCTGGCCGGCGGCATCGGCGTGATTCAGGCCACGGTGTTCATTCTGGCAGTCAGCGCCGTGTTGAAAGGACCCCTCGATCCGTTGACGGTGGCCGGCTACGCGCTGGGCTTCGGGGCCGGCGTGATCATCGGCATGCTCGCGGAGCAGCGGCTGGCGCTGGGCCATTCCATGCTGCGCGTGTATTCACCCGCAGCCGGCGCGGCCATTGCCGAGGCCCTGCGCGCGGGCGGCTTTGCCGTCACCGAGTTCACCGCGCACGGGCGCGACGGCGCCATGACGGTGATCAACTCGGCCATCGCCCGCCGCGACATCGCCAGAGCGCAGGACATCATCAGGCAGATCGATCCCGGCGCGTTCATCACGGTGGACGAGGTTCAAACGCTGCAGCGCGGCTACTTCCGGCATTAGGCCCCTCAGATTGCCTGGCCAAAACGCATCCTTCGGCTGCGTTCCACCAACAACGCGGAACTCCGCTCAGGATGCTGGTGCTCAATGAGGGGAGGGTTTTCGGACAAGAACCGGGGTATAATGCGGCCACCATCCCACTCGATTGAGCCTATGACTGCTTCCACTGACTACACTATCGACGAATTGATCTCCGTCTGCATCGGCCGCCAGATCGTCAACGGCGAAGTGGTGGCGCAGGGCATCGCCACGCCGCTGGTGATGGCGGGCATCCTGCTGGCCAAACTCACCCACGCGCCCGACATCTGGATCGCCTCGGCGGTGGGCGGCACGCTCTGCCGCGACTGGTCGCCGCTGGGCCTGGCCGGCATCGAAAAGCCGTGGCTCGATCACGGTCTGGTACTGATGCCTTTTCCGCGCATCACCTGCGAGTTTCTGCCGCGCTTCAACGTCAGAGAATTCTTCCGCCCCGCGCAGGCGGACGCCTGCGGCAACTTCAACAACGTCTTCATCGGCAGCGATTACGCCCGCCCGCAGATGCGCCTGCCCGGCAGCGGCGGCATTCCCGACGTGACGATCTTCGATCAACACGCGATGCTGTACGTGCCGCGCCACTCGCGCGCCGTCTTCGTGGAGCAGCTCGATTTCCTCAGCGGCCTGGGGCACGCGCCCGGCCGCACGGCCGGCCGCGGCCCGCAGTACTGCATCACCAATCTGGGCCAGTTCGATTACGCGCACGGGCGCATGCGGCTGACCTCGCATCATCCCGGCCAATCGATCGAGAAGATCCAGGCCAAGACCGGCTTCGCGCTGGCCGTGGCGCCGGATGTGCGCGAGACCGAGCCGCCGACCCTTGAAGAAGTGCGCTTGCTGCGCGAAGCGATCGATCCGCTGGGCGTGCGGAAGTTGGAAACGCTGAGCGGCGCGCTGCGCAAGGAACTGATCCGGGAGATTTTGAGACGTGAGGCGTGATGCCTGTGCGGTGCATGTGTCACTCGTCACATTTCACTTTATCGGGCATAATTGCTGAGGGAGAGTCCCGATGGCCGCAGAAAATCTATCGCGCTCGCAAAGCCTGAAACAGGCCGCCGCCAACATCCCGGCGGCCTTTCGTTTGGTGTGGGACGCCCACCACGGCGCGACGATCATCATGGCGCTGCTGACGGTGGGCGGCGCGCTGATTCCCGCCGCGCAGGCGTGGGTGGGCAAACTGATCATCGATTCGGTGGTGGCGTCGATCAACGCGCAGACGGCGGCGACCGCCGGCCTGCTGGCCGTGCTGCCTTATCTGCTGATTGAGTTCGCGCTCATCCTGGGCCAGTCCGGCATCGCGCAGGCGCGCTCGCTGACCGAGCACGTGCTGCACGCGCGCCTGAACTACTCGCTGAACACGCGCCTGATCCGCAAAGCGCTGGAGCTGGATCTGACGCATTTTGAAAACGCGGACTTCTACGACAAGCTGCAAAACGCGCGCCGCGAGGCCGACTGGCGCGCGCTGCAGATCATGAACAACGGCTTCTACATTGTCCAGAACATCATCACGCTGATCTCGTTCGGCGCGATCCTGCTGACGTTCAACGTCTGGCTCACGTTGATCTTGTTCGGGGCGACGATCCCGGCCTTCATCGCGCAATCGAAGTATGCCCAGTTGAACTTCCGCCTGCTGTCGTGGCGCGCCCCCGAGGCCCGCCGCATGAATTACCTCGAATACCTGCTCACCGTCGATAGCAGCGTGAAGGAAGTCAGGCTCTTCGGGCTGGGCGAGCCGCTGCTGGGCCGCTACGCCGATCTGTTCTGGAAATTCATGCGGGAGGATCAGGCGCTGGCGCAGAAGCGCAGCCTGGCCTCATTCGGGTGGGGCCTGCTGGCGACGCTGTCGTACTACTTTGCCTACGCGTGGATCATCTTCCGCACCATCGGCGGCGAGATCACGCTTGGCTCGATGACGATGTATCTCTCGATCTTCCGCAGCAGCCAGAACGTCTTTCAAACACTCTTCTTTGGCCTGAGCGATCTGTACGAGAACGCGCTGTTCATGAGCAATCTCTTCGCCTTTCTCGAACTCAAGCCGCTGATGCCGGTGGCGGCCCAGCCGATCGCCTTGCCGGCCCGATTCGAGTGCGGCGTCGAGTTCCGCAACGTGTCGTTCAAGTACCCCGATCGGGAAGAGTACGCGCTGCGGGATGTGTCGCTGACGATCAAGCCGGGCGAGAAGATCGCGCTGGTGGGCGCGAACGGCGCCGGCAAGACGACGTTCGTCAAACTGCTGACGCGCCTGTACGATCCCAGCGAGGGGCAGGTGTTGATCGACGGCATCGATCTGCGCGAAGTTGATCCGCAGGATCTGCAGAAGCGCATCGGAGTGATCTTCCAGGATTTTGTTAAATATCACCTTTCGGCGCGCGAGAACGTGGGCTTCGGGCAGATCGACCAGCTGGACAACGAGCCGCGCATTGTCGATTCGGCCACGCGCGCCGGCGCCAACGCGACGATCCGCGCGCTGCCGCAGGGCTACGATACGATGCTGGGCAAGTGGTTCGAGCGCGGGCACGATCTCTCCGGCGGCGAGTGGCAGAAGGTGGCGCTGGCCCGCGCCTTCATGCGCGACGCCGAGGTGCTGGTGCTGGACGAGCCGACGGCCGCGCTGGACGCGCTGAACGAGTACGCGATCTTCCAGCGCTTCCGCGAGCTGACCGACAACAAGATCGCGCTGATCATCAGCCACCGCTTTTCGACGGTGCGCATGGCCGATCGGATTGTGGTGCTGGACAGCGGGCGCGTCATCGAGACGGGCACGCACGCCGAGCTGCTGGCGCTGGGCGGCGAATACGCCAAGCTGTTTACGATTCAGGCGGAAGGCTACCGATAATCCCCGTCATTGCAACGTCCTGAGCGGAACGCAGTGTAGTCGAAGGATGCGAAGCAATCTCTTTTCGAACCGCCGGACGCTTCGCGGCTTCGTCGCATTCTCGCCTGCACTGCACCTGCGGTGCGAGCAGGTGCAAGTGTCGACGGCGTCCTTACAGGACTCCGCTCAGAATGCTCCTCGCAATGACGAATGAAGAGAGCAATATGTCCGACAAGGAAACCATCGAGACGACGTTTTACGTGCGCTTCGCCGAGACGGATCTGATGGGCATCGTCCATCACAGCCAGTACGTGGTGTGGATGGAGGAGGGCCGCTCGGATTTCATGCGCCGCAAGGGCTTCGCCTTCGATCAGTGGGAGGCGGCCAACATCGGGTTTGCGGTCAGCGAGTTGAACCTGCGCTATCACGCTCCGGCGCGCTACGGCGAGCGCGTCACCGTGCGGACGTGGATCGAGTCGCTGCGGAGCCGGCAGATCGTCTTCAGGTACGAGATCGTCAACGCGGATTCGCGGCAGGAGCTGGTGACGGGCACGGTGACGCTGATCGCGGTGGACCGGCAGAACCAGGTGCGGACGATTCCGCGCGAGGTGCAGCAGCTGATCGGGGGAATGTGAATTTTTCTATTGACACCGGGCGTGCATTTGGTCTATACTGAAAACAGCCCCCAATTTCACGCCAAGGAGCAATGCCATGACCGACAAGCCCTGGTTGAAGTTCTACGACAAAGGTGTGCCCGAATCGCTGAAACCGTATCCCCAAAAAACGCTGCAGCAGTTTCTGGAAGAGAGCGCCGCCAGATATCCCGATAACGTCGCCATCCATTTCAAGCCGTCGCATCAAGGCTTCGCCAAGAGCCGCCTGACATACCGCGAGCTCAACGATCTATCCGATCGGATGGCCGCGGCCCTGGCAGATCGAGGGGTGAAGAAAGGCGACCGCGTGGCGATCTTCATGCCCAACATCCCGCAGTTCATCATCACGTATTACGGCATCCTGAAAGCCGGCGGGGTGGTCGTCGCCAGCAATCCCACCTACACCGAGCCGGAGCTGGAGCACCAGCTGACGGACAGCGGCGCCGTGGCCATCGTCTGCATGAGCCGCTTTTATGGCACGGTGCAGCAAGTGCTGCCCAAGACGCAGATCAAGACGGTCATCGTCACGAACATCAAGGATTACATGAACCCGCTGCTGGCCTTCCTGTTCGGCCTGACGAAGGAGAAGAAAGGCGGCGATCGGGTGACGCTGGCCCCCGGGCATCTATGGTTCAAGGACGTGCTGGCGAAATATACCGCCGCGCAGCGGCCCAAGGTTACGGTGACCGCCGACGACAAGGCGCTGTTCCAGTATTCGGGCGGGACCACGGGCATCCCCAAGGCGGCCGTGGCGCTGCACCGCAACCTGGTGGCCAACTCGGTGCAGATCCGCGCGTGGCTGGCGGATTGCCGGGAAGGCCAGGAGGTGATGCTGACGGCGATTCCGCTGTTCCACGTGTACGGCATGGTGGTGGGAATGATCTCCGCGGTGCAGATGGCGGCCTCGACCGTGCTGGTGCCCAATCCGCGCGATGTGGCCTCGGTGGTCGACGCCATTGACGCCTACAAGCCGACGATATTCCCCGGCGTGCCGCGCATGTACAACGCCGTCAACAACTTCCCCGACATCGGCAAGCACGATCTCAAATCGATCCGCGCCTGCATCTCCGGCTCGGCCCCGCTGCTGCTGGACATCAAGCAGAAGTTCGAGGCGCTGACGCACGGCAAGCTGGTGGAAGGCTTCGGCATGTCGGAGGCGCCGACCGCGTCACACTGCAACCCCATTCAGGGGCTCAATAAAGAAGGTTCCATCGGCGTGCCCTTCCCCGACGTGGAGACGCGCATCATCAGCCTGGACGACGAGGTGACGGTGCTGCCGCAGGGCGAGATCGGCGAGCTGGTGGTGCGCGCGCCGCAGGTGATGTTCGGCTACCACAACATGCCGACCGAGACCGAGAACACCCTGCGCAAAGATCCCAACGATCCCGACGGCGCGCCGTGGCTGTACACGGGCGACATTGCGCGCATGGACGAGGACGGCTACTTCTTCATCGTCGACCGCAAGAAGGAACTGATCAAGGTGGGCGGCTACCAGGTCTGGCCGCGCGACATCGAAGAGGCGCTGAAGCAGAATCCCAAGGTGCTGAAGGTGGCGGCGGCCGGCGTGCCCGATCCGCAGCGCGGCGACGAGGTGGTGAAGGCGTGGGTGGTGCTGCAGCCCGGCCAGAAGGCCACCGAAGACGAGTTGAAGAAATTCCTGGAAGACAAGCTGGCGGCCTACAAGCGGCCCAAATACATCGAGTTCCGCGACGACCTGCCGGAGACGATGGTGGGCAAGGTGCTGCGCCGCGAGCTGGTGGCGCAGCACAAGGCGAAGCTGGCGGCGAAGAAGTAAAGCATAGTGATCTTGAAAACAATCGCGGCGCTGTTTGACGTGGACGGGACGCTGTTTACAGGGCACGTGTGGCGCGGGATGCTGGACTATTTTGAGGCGCACACGGGCAAGTGGGCGGTGCGCCGCTTCTGGTACGCGCATCTGCCCGCCTATTTTTTGCGCAAGTTGAAGCTGATCGACGAGGAGCAGTTTCGCGGGCCGTGGGGCGCGCACCTGGCGTGGCTGGTCAAGGGCTGGGATCAGGCGCAGCTGCAGGGCCTGTACGAGTTCATCGCGCGCGAGTACGTGACGCCGCACCGCCGCGAAGACACGATCGGGATGCTGGCCAATCACCGCGCGCAGGGGCACGTGACGATGCTGGTCTCGACCGGCTTCACCGACATGGTGGCGGCCATCGGCCAGACGGTCGGGGCGGAGCACGCCGTGGGCTGCGATCTGGAGATGAAGGATGGCCGCGCGACGGGCCGCATCGTGCCGCCGGTCGTCATCGGGAAGCAGAAGGGCATCGCGGCCCGGGCGAAACTGGCGCAGTTGGGTTATGAGGTGGATTACGCCCGGTCGTTTGCGTACGCGGACAGCCTGACGGACCTGGGCCTGTTCGAGGTTGTAGGGAATCCGCGCCCGGTGTACCCGGCGGCCGATCTGGCGGAGTACGCCAGGGCACAGGGCTGGCCGGTATACGAGGGATGAGGGATGAGGGATGAAGACGGAGCGACTGGAAATTCCAATCGCTCCGCATTGTTGAGGCGCGCGCGGGTTACGGCACGCGCGGCACCCGGACTACCGTGTAGGGGGTGTCCGGTGTGGGCGGCGTAGTGAAACGCGCGTTGACGGCGTACAGCGCTGAACCGAACAGGCCGACGGTGGTGGGCACGTCGAAGTTGGGATCCGTGATGGTGCCCGCGACCGAGCCGCTGGCCCAATCGCGATCCAGACTTGAGGACGACGATCTCGTTGAGACGGTTGCGCACCACGTAGAGCGTGTGGCCCAGCAAGCGCAGGCCGTCGCCATTGGTGAGACTGGCCCCGCCCAGATCGACGAGCGTGGCTTCGCCCGTCTGCGGATCCACGCGGTAGAGTTCGCCGCTCGTCGAGTGGACGATCGAGCAGCCACTGGCCGTTGGACGACGCTTCGATGCCGTTGCTGTTAAATCCCGGGCACCTGGACAAAGTCGCCGCTCAACGGAAGGCGCTCCACCGCAGACTGATCGGGCAGTTCGCCGCCCGGCCCCAGCGGCACTTTGTAGATGAACGGCCGCTGCGAATCGGTGAAATAGGCGGCCTCGCGCGTGACGACCACGTCGTTGACGAAGGTGGGCGCGCCTGCAGGCGCGCCTTCCGCTAGCTGATACGCTGCCAGCGTGGCCCCCGTGCTCGGCGTCGAAGACGAAGCCCTGCCCGCTGCCCGCGCCCGAGGCAAACAGGTAGTTGTGGCGCTCGTCCACGAAGAGGCCGGTCAGCGCCCGCCCTGTTACACCGGGCACCAGAATAGCGCCCTCACCGGTGCGCAGGTCGCCTCGATAGACCGCGCCGTTGGCCCACGATCCCGCGTAGAAACTGGTCCCCCGCCCAATCGCGATCCCTTCCGGCAGATGGCCGTTCGGCAAATTGATGATCGCCGGAAACGCCGTGGCTTCACTGACGCCGGCCGGCGCGGCCGCCAGCGCCAGTGCCACGATCATCCCCGCCATGACAAACATCCCCGCTAAGCGTTGCATGATCTAATTCCTCCCTTTCCATGGTTTTGCCCGAAGGCTGATTTAAGTGTACCCGCTGGACGATATCTGAAAAGCGCGCTGGAGCAAGGGATGAGGGACACATGCACCCACTCCCACTCCGCTGCGCTTCGGGGACTTCGTGCGTGGTTGCAGTGCGGTGTGAAGGCGGAATGCGACATACGGAGCGTGTCATTCCGAGCCCTGCAGGGGCGAGGAATCTCAGCGTCGCCTCCGCGCACGCCTTGTCCGCCGCGTTGCGGTCGTAGCGTGGCGAAGATGCGCGCCTGGCGGGGTGCAGAGTGACATCGCGGCGGCGCCCGCAAGACATCGGAAAAAGCGCAGACAGAGGCACGGAGAAAACAGCTTCTCCGTGCCTGCACCTGTCCGATGTCAACGCCCTGCCCCTGTGGCACTCTCTCAGCGGCTGTCTTAAGACCCTCCCAGAAGTGTCACACCGCACCCCGCCAAGCGCGCCTCCGCCGCATAGCGGCGGACAAGGCGTGCGGTGGGTGCAGGTGTTCCGAGCCCCGCAGGGGCAAGGAATCTCTCCTGGCAGCGACATCCGACGCGCAGGCGCACAGACACCGCACTGCACGCCGTGGGTGCAAGTGTTCCTCCTCGCTGCGCTCGTCGGAATGACACTTTGCGAGACTTCTCAGTCGTGATTGTGCATCTCGAGCTGGCCGCGGATTTCGCCGCCGGGGAAATCTCCGGGGCCGGTGTTGGTGGGAGCGACGCCGTCATTGGTGTGGACGTTGACGTAGGCGTTGCCCGCCCGGATCGCGTCGATCAGTTCGGCGAACGGATGACCGGCCAGCGGCCCGACGAGGTTGGCCGCCGTGATGGTGCCTTTGGCCAGCACGCCGTCCATGCGGCCCGCGCCGAGCGGCCCGGGTGCTCCCGGCGTCGTGCTCGGGAACAGCCACACGACGACCGGCCCGTTGGCGCCCGCCGGGCCCATGTGGATGTGCGCCATGAAGGCATTCTCGATGTTGGCGGCAATCAACTTGTAGCTCAATTCAGTGCCATCGGCGCTGAGTTTGAAATTGGCCTGGCCCTGCGCCAGCGAGTTGTTGACGACGCCGATGGGCGGCACTTCTTCGTCCCCCGACAAATGCGTGTTGAAGTTGAGCGAGTCGGCCAGCACGGTGGCCGTGGCCGCCAGCGACGTGACGAGCGCCAGCGCCAGGATCAAACGACGGATTCTGCTCATGATGGGTTCCTCCCCTGGAACGAGTATTGATTTTTGTCGCGACTATAGATGTTTACGCAGCAAGCCCGGGTTTGGATTGCTTGACGGCGAAAGATGAAGGATGAGGGCGGAAGGCTGAAGGAAGAAGGACACATGCACCCGCTCCCACTCCGCTGCGCTTCGGGGACTTCGTGCGCGTGCGGTGTGAGGGATGAGGGATGAAGGGACACATGCACCCACTGGGTGGTTGCAGTGCGGTGTGAAGGGGGAAAGCGGAGGCAGAAGCGCGTTTGACGGGCAGTGTGCCGAAGATTGTGTAGTTTCCCCGCAGTTAAACTGCGGGCGGACGAAGCGGACGCAGAAGCGCGTTTGACGGGCAGTGTGCCGAAGATTGTGTAGTTTCCCCGCAGTTAAACTGCGGGCGGACGAAGCGGAGGCAGAAGCGCGTTTGACGGGCAGTGTGCCGAAGATTGTGTAGTTTCCCCGCAGTTAAACTGCGGGCGGACGAAGCGGACGCAGAAGCGCGTTTGACCGGCAGTGTGCCGAAGATTGTGTAGTTTCCCCGCAGTTAAACTGCGGGCGAACGAAGCGGACGCAGAAGCGCGTTTGACGGGCAGTGTGCCGAAGATTGTGTAGTTTCCCCGCAGTTAAACTGCGGGCGAACGAAGCGGAGGCAGAAGCGCGGTTGACGCCGAAGGCGCAGATGAGTTATGATTCACCGCGTGGAAGCGAGAGCCAGCAGGCCGCCCCAACAACGCCATGAGGTTTGCCCATGACCGTTCAGTTCCTCGAAGTCCTCGCCATCGCCTTTGCGCTTTCGCTCGACGCGTTTGCCGTGTCGTTTGCGGCCAGCGCCGCGGGCTATACCAAAAACAACCGGCGGGCGGTCTTCCGGCTGTCGTTCCACTTCGGGCTGTTTCAGTTCCTCATGCCAATCGTGGGGTGGACGCTGGGCGTGGCGATCGAGCCGATCATCGCGGCCTTTGACCACTGGATCGCCTTCTTCCTGCTGGCCATCGTGGGCCTCCGCATGATCCGGGCGGGCCTGCACCCCGACGCCGAGATCCAGCAGAGTGATCCCAGCCACGGGCTCACGCTGGTCATGCTGGCGATCGCGACCAGCATTGACGCCCTGGCGGTGGGGCTGAGCATGGCGATGGTTAACATGGACATCTGGTATCCCGCCATCGTGATCGGGCTCGTCGCCGGGGGCATGAGCGTGCTGGCCATCGCCGGGGGGAACCGCCTGGGGAGCTGGCTGGGCGCAAAAGGCGCAGCTGGTCGGAGGGATCGTGCTCCTGATCATCGGGGTGAGAATCGTCATCACGCACCTGTCGGGATGACTTGGAGAGACGTTGCATGCAACGTCTGTACCTGCAACGTCAGTTTTGCCCAAGCAGATTCCAGACTGATGCATGCAATCGACTGGACTTGGCAGAGTCCGCTACGCCAACGTCGCGCCGCAACGCGGTAGGGCAAGCCTCGACTCCGGACATCGTAACCACGCAGGTATTCGCTCTAATTTGAAATGGTCCGATTGCCAAACAGGAGGATGCCATGTCGTCAAATGATTGTTGCCCATCCGCTGCATGCTCGTCGAGGAACGGCTGGCTGCTCGCCGCCGGGGCCGTGCTGGGCGCGCCGCTCGCCATCGCGGGAGGCTGGATCGCGTACAGCCAGTTTGCGATCGATCACCACGCGCCGCTGGAGCCGGCCATCGACGCGGAGCGCCGGACGTTTTTCAGCAGCGCGGCCGGCATGCTGAGTTATTACGCCGGCACCTTCGGCGGCGCAGGCCGGCCCCTGCTGTTGATCCACAGCGTCAACGCGGCCGCTTCGGCCTACGAGATGCGGCCCATCTTTGAGCATTTCCGGGGGCAGCGCCCGATCTACGCGCTGGACCTGCCCGGCTTCGGGTTCTCGGAACGATCGGATCAGGCCCGCGCGCCGGAGGCGTTTGCGGAGGCGATCCTGGATCTGATCGCGACGCAGATCGGCGAGCCGGTGGACGCGATCGCGCTGTCGCTGGGGAGCGAGTTCGCCGCGCGCGCGGCGGCGCAGCAGCCCCAGCAGTTTCACTCGCTCACGCTGATCTCGCCGAGCGGGTTCAATGCGGCCGGGACGGGGCGATCGACGCAGATCGCCGTGCAGCAGGGCCGCGCGGAGGCGGCCTACCGGCTGCTGGCCAGGCCGCTGTGGGGCCGGGCGCTGTACGATCTGATCGCCACGCGGCGCAGCATCGAGTTTTTCCTGAAGCAGAGTTTCGTCGGGCCGGTGCCGCCCGCGCTGATCGATTACGCTTACGCGACGGCGCACCAGCGGGGGGCGCAGTACGCGCCGCTGCGCTTCGTCAGCGGGCTGCTGTTTACGCGCAACGCGCGCCAGGAACTTTATGAGCGCCTGACGCTGCCGGTGCTGGTGGTCTACGATCGCGATGCCTTCGTCCGCTTTGAGGCGCTGCCGGAGATGACGGCCGCGCACGACAACTGGCAGACGGCGCGGCTGGAGCCGACGCTGGGCCTGCCGCAGTTTGAGGCGATGCCGCGGCTGGCGGCCGCGCTGGAGGAGTTCTGGGCGAAGCTGTGAGCGACAACGCGAAGCCATGAGCGACATCGCGAAGCCATGAGCGACATCGCGAAGCCATGAGCGACATCGCGAAGCTATGAGCGACATCATCGTCATTGCCTTCCGGCATCCCGACGCGGCGCAGCAGGTGGCCGCGCGGTTTCAAGACCTGGAGGCGCAGCGCGCGCTGCGCCTGATCGACGCGCGCGTGGTGGTGAAGGATCGAGACGGGCGGCTGCACGTGAAAGACGTGGCCGGGCATCCCATGGCCATGGGGGCGCTGGTGGGCGGCCTGCTGGGCGCGCTGTTGTTCATGTACTCGCCGGTGCTGGGCGCGTTGGTAGGCGTGGCCGCCGGGCAGCGTGGTGGGCAAGCTCATCAGCCCCGACCTGGTGGATGCGCAGTTTGTGGAGGACGTGGCGCGGGCGCTGCGGCCTGATTCGTCGGCGGTGTTTTTGCAGGTGGACCGGGCCAACACGGAGGCGGAGATTGCCGTCTTAAGGGCGTTTCGCGGGACGCTGATCCAGACGACCGTGCCGCCCGAAGTGGAAGAGGAGTTGAAGCGGGCGCTGGCGTCCTACAAGCCGCGGGCCGCGCGGTGAACCTGACGCCCTGCGCTGGCAAGCACCCCGCCTGGCGCGCCGCCCCGCTTTCAGCGGGGACACGGCGTGAGCGGCGCGCAGCGAAGTCGAAGGGTGCTTGCCCCATTTGCCCAATTTGACATGCGCCTCTCCTGGCAAGAGGCCGGGCGCGATGCGGTTGATGAGCGAGGCACTGCAACCCGCCGCCGCAGCGCGGCTCTTCCGCGCGCACTGGCGCGAATAAGAACACGGCGATCCGATGAATTCGGATCGCCGCGTGGTGTTATGAAGGCGGCGCTCTTAAGTGCAGTCCGAGTAAGTCCTGCGGCATCGTCATTCCCGCGCGCTTTCGCGCATGCGTGCCGCCAGGCCCCAGTGGAGCCTCGGGTACGGCATGGCGGGAATCCATGTGATTATAAGCATGATCTGCCAATCGTCGACCTGGATGCCGCGACAGAAGCATTCGGGCATGACGGTGAGCAGTGTTGATTCCGCAAGACTTTCGTGAATGTACTTAACAGCGAACGCCGTGAAAAGTCGATCACTGCCCCGGGGGACGATAACTGGGCGACTTCTTCGCGGCGGCGTCGATCTCCTCAGGAGTCAGGAGCACCGTGACCCTGCAGGTGGCGGCTCCAGCCGCGTTGACGGTCAGAGAGAGCGCCGCCGCGGTGACGTTGTCCGGCACGTCCGCGATGACGAATAGATCGGTGTCACCAAAAGCATAGTAAAAGGCCTCGACCTTGCCGCCGAGCGACCCAAACAACTTTTCGACCGCGGCGCGCCGGCTCGAGCCGCCCTCTTTGAGCAGACCCTTGAGTCCTTCACCCACATAGTTGGCTTGAACGAGATACTTTGGCATGGCTTATTCTCCTTGGCGTAATGGGTGGGTTGACGATCGACGTCAACGACTCTTTATGCTGGCCGCGCGGCGGCTCAAGAGAGGTCACACAGAAGACATGAAGCGCTGGTGTTCGAGCATCGTCGAGACGGCCCTGGCTGTGTCCGCTCTCGACCAGAGGAAGGCTGCTGACATTATGCCTGACGCGCGGTGACAAGTCAACATTGGGATTAAGTGCACGCATCAGCGAAATGCGCGCGGCACGCTGCAGGGCCGCGCCGCCAACCGGCAGACGGCGCAGCGCAAACTTTCTGCGGGGGGCGGCGCGTTTGACGCGCAGGGCATGGATGGGTTATGATCGACCGCATGGAAGCGCGAGTCAGCACCCGCGGACGGGTGACCATCCCAATTGAGTTACGACGCAAGCTGGGCATCAAGCCCGGCACGCGCCTGATCGTGCGCGAGGAGGAGGGCCGCATCGTGGTGATGACGATGGCGCATATGTGAGATCACTGCGGGGTGTGTTGAAGGGCAAGGGAATGATGGAGAGATTGAGGGAGGAGAGAAGGAGCGAGGCAGCGTGCTAATCTTTGAGAATATTGCATTGGTGACACAGGCATGAAAACCTCTGAGCATTTAACTGTCAGTGAAATCTATACCCGCAAAGAACTCAAGGCGACGTTCAAGATCACTGACTCCAATCTGAATAACGGCGTTTTTCGACCAAAGGGTCATGACTCGATCTGGATCTTTGTTACGAAAGAAAAGTCCGCCGACCGGACGCAGTATGTCGACCAGTTGTTCGGAGATACGCTTTCTTGGGATGGACAAACCAGCGGCCGGACCGATCCGTGGATTGTCGAGCATCGAGTGAATGGGCGCGAGTTGTTGTTGTTCTACCGGGAAAGTCGAATCGAACATTCAGGTGCAGGGTTTCGATATGAGGGCGTGTTTGAGTATGTGTCGCACACGCCCGGGCATCCAAGTCATTTCATTTTGCGTCGCTGCACATAGACGAGCCGCCTTTTAGGTAGCGCAAGTTAGGCATCAGCCGGACACGAAATTGACCGCGTGCGAGGAGGGCCGCATCGTGGCAATGACGATGGCGACCTACGTGTATTCGCTGTGCCCGCTGCGAGGTGTGTTGAAGGGCAAGGGGATGATGGAGAGATTGAGGGAGGAGAGAAGGAGCAAGGCGCTAAGGGAAGGATGAAGGATTCAGCCAGGAACAGGGGTGCTATAATTCACTTGCACTCCACTGACTGAGGAGAGGCAATGCCGCCGAAGACAACTAAACAGAGCAGCACACAGGCCCGACGCAAAGAAGCGCGTCGGGCTTTTTCTTTTGTACACAGTAGTGATCAATTCGATCGTTTCTACAACGACTTTGGCAAACGGATCCGTGAGTTGCGACAACAGCAAGGATTCACCCAAACGGGTCTGGCGCAGAAGGCTCATATTAGCCGTGGTTATCTCGCGCAGATTGAAGTGGGCAACGACACATATCTTTGCATATAGCATGCAATATTGCAGGGAGTTTGGGCGTTTCTGTCGAAGAATTACTAACTGGACTTTGGCAAAAATCATTCCACGTGAATCGGCTTTGACCCGGCCGTAGACGTGCCGCGAGAAACTTCACATGGAAGGTCAATGACGAGCGACTGGACGTGGCTGAGCGGAATGAAGGCGATTACGTTGGCATCAGGTCGGCCAAGATCTTCGCATCGGACTGCCCGCGGCGTGCCAGCGTAGCGATGTAACACACGGTCTGACGCAGATGCTCGTGTTGATGCGCTGCGAGCGCCTTGGGCAGTTCGGGCAGCGTGGCCTTGGGATTGGTGAGCAAAGGCCGCGCGCGCCGATATTGCACGAAGGCATACGCCGCGAACACGAGCGTGTGCCAGCGCCGAATCGCTTCGTAGGATTGCAGGCGATAATCGGCCAACCCGAAGCGTTCCTTGAGATACCAGTTGTCGACCTCCGCTTGCCAACGATAGCCGTAGTACTTCAAGATGGTGCGGACACTCAGAGCCGTGTCCGAACACAAGAAGTAAGCGGGATGACGATCCCGCCGGGCCCGTTTGGAAATGATCGCTACCACGGGTTCGGGGTAGCGGCGCAACTGACCCACCACATAACGGGTGGTGTACGTGCGGGAGCGCGTGGCCGAACGCACGACGATAGACGTGATGCGCTGATGGCCAAGATGGGTCCACCATTGACACAGGGGACGGTCGTTGACAATCCGGTTGGACTTGGTGGCACAGATCCAGTGCCAGCCGTGTGATTGAATGAAGTGTTCGAGATGCCGACCATCGTACCAACTGTCGAACAGCACATAGACCCGACAGGCGGTCGGCAAGTGCGGCGCAATTTTGTCCAGCATCGCCTCGGCTAACTCGACCAAACTGTGATAGGTCAAGCGCGGTTGGTTGGTTTCCCGCCGCGCGCGATTGAGACGGTGCACTTGTTTGCGGCTGAGATACAAACGCCAGGCCAGGGTGAACTGGACGGAGCCGAGTTGCAAATGGAGGGTCACATAGCGCGAGGCGTTGGTGTAGTGCTTCTTCTGGCGACGTTGCTCGACATGATCGTGATGAAAGGTCACCGCCTCCAAGGCCGTGGTCGCCACATCCTTGGGGGCTAAGGCATCGTCGAGGCTCAGAAACAGCAAGCGCCAGCCGGTGACGCGTTGAATCTGCGCGACCGTGTGAAGGAGAAAGAGCATCAATGCCTGTTGCACGCGCTCGGCTGACCACGCACTGTCGCGAAAGAAATCGGCGCAAGCAAAGTGATCGGCGTGGGGCACGCGCAGCACCCGCGTCAGAGCGGCCAGCGTGCGGTGCTTCAGCCGGGTGCAGACCAACAACGCCGCCACGACATTCAGCGCATGGCGTTGTTGTGCACTGTTCAATTCGACCAGCAGCGGTAGCAGGAAGTTGCATAAAGCATCTGAATGCGCGACAATCCAAAGTGGCATGGGACTCTCTCCAAAGTGTTGTGGCGGCAACCCACACTTTACGAGAAGTCCCGTGCCAAATCAAGTCCGATTATTTTGCCAAAGTCCAGTTACTAAAACCCTAACTATAGCCTGACATTACCATTTGAATCGCGAACGAAAATGGCAAATGAGATCATTTCCTACTTTGAGGCTTGTCAACGCGAAGGCGGCAGTCTGCAAAAAGGGATGAATTTTCGACGTGGTCGTACTTACTCTGTCATCCTCATGTCTGTGCGTCCCAATGCACCATATCGCGATAGAGTCGAAGATGATGGATCGACGTTGATATATGAAGGGCACGATGTGCCCCGTACACAGGGCATCACCGATCCCAAAGCGCTTGATCAACCCGAATATACTCCAACGGGTCTGCTTACTGAAAACGGGAAATTTCATAAAGCTGCGCAGGACTTTAAGCAAGGTCTTCATAAGCCCGAGCTCGTCCGAGTCTACGAAAAAATCAAGGCTGGAATCTGGTCGTATAACGGCTTGTTTGAGCTGGTTGATTCGTGGCGCGAATATGATGGCAAGCGACAGGTATTCAAGTTCAAGTTGATCGCAATTGATGATATTGAACCGGAAGCGCTACCCGAAACATCCTCATTTGTACATCGCCGAATTATCCCCACGCCAGTTAAGATTGAAGTATGGAAGAGAGATGGCGGGAAATGCGTGATGTGCGGTGCGACAACAGGGTTACATTTCGATCATGTCATCCCCTACTCAAGAGGGGGTGCATCAATTACGGCTCAAAATGTTCAACTCTTGTGTGCGCGACACAACCTTGAGAAGCACGACAAGATCGTTTAGCGATTCTTCATTCGCAAGTACTCGCATGGCGATCCAGAGAATAGGGGATCGCCATACTGCATTCAGGGCATGTTGCTTCCGTGAACAAGAGGATTGTTTGTCTCACATGTGACATTATTCATTAGGCAGTGGCCGAAAAGCAGTTAAACTGGTGATGTTCAGATTTCACGAGACGCGATCAAAACTCCAGTCGCCTCAACTTCTTTCATAGCGACAGGTCAAAACATCATGGATAAAGCAGGTCGATCTACCCGCAAGATGGCGGCACGCCGGCGTTCAGCAGGTTTGACTTATCTGATACTTGCGCTGGGCGTGGCGATTGCCTTGTTGATCATCGCCACCAATCCGCAGGCATGGAGTGTAACGGGTCTGGGGTTGCTCGTGCTGATCATCGGGCTGAGAATCTTTGGCGATCTACTCACCTCCCGCGCGGAGCGCCTGTTCAAAGCAGAGAAACGCGCCGTTCGCGGAGCACGCAGCGAAGAGACTATCGAGCGCATCCTTGATTCACTCGGTTCAAATTTCTACGCACTGCACGATCTTGAGTGCCCATACGGCAATATCGATCACATCGTCCTCAGTCGATCCAATGGTGTGTTTTTGATCGAAACGAAAGCACATGGTGGAAAAGTTGAAGTCCTTAATGATCGTCTGCTGGTCAATGGGAAACCTCCCGAGAAAGATTTCATTGTCCAAGCAACGAGGAATGTCTACTGGCTCAAGGAAAGGCTCAACCTGGCCTATGGCCTGAATGTCTGGATTACGCCCATCATTGTCTTCACGAATGCCTTCGTTTCACCGACCAAGCCTGTGAAGGGTGTGAGCATTATTAACAAGAAATACCTTACCGATGTATTGAGCCACGGTCGATCAAATGTAGCAGCGGCAGATCTATGGGAAAGACGCGAGCACATTGAGCGTCGGCTCATGCAGATCCCTTCACAGCGGTGAAGTGAAATCATTGTCACACCCGCAAAATGGCCTCACCTTATGCCGTGCTCATCACTGGGCGTTGGATGCCGGGCTGTTCACGCTCACCCCGGACACCTACGGCCATCGTCGTCAGCCCGCTCGTGCAGCGCGCGGACAGCCGCAAGTTCGAGATGCTGTCCATTAGACGGCCGGCGCATGCAGGTTCCCCGGCGGGAAGTCATCGCGCCGCATCGCGCCGCGCTGGAGTGGCACGAAACCAACGTATTTCGGGGGTAAAAAGAGACCTGGCAGGTTTCCGCCTGATGGTCAGGTTATGCCGATTGACCACCTGCGCTATCCGTCAGGCGAAGTATATCTGACGGTGAAAACCTGCCAGGTCTTGGCGCGCCAACGTCAACGCGGCGCGCCGCATGGCGCGTGGAGAGAAGCCTCAGGCTGCCGCGCGAGCAGGTGGCACGCGCGACGTCCGTAGACGATAGGGCTTGATCAACACTTCAGCCGGAATACCCAGGCCCTTGTTCAGTTCGCGAATCATCTCCAGGGACAGCGGGCGCTTGCGATTCAGGATCTCGGACACGCGGGCGCGGCTGCCCAGATACGGTTCCAGATCGCGGCGCGTCAGGTCGCGGCTCTCCATGAAGTAGGTAATCGCCTCAATCGGATCGGGGGCGGGGATGGCGAAGTGCCTGTCCTCGTAAGCCTCCACCAGCGTCGTCAGCACCTCCAGCCGATCGCCTTGCGGCGTGCCAGGTTCCGCCTCGAACAGCCGCTCGATCTCCTTGAGGGCGGCCTCATAGTCGGCGGTCGTCTTGATGGGTTTAATGTTCATGCCGGCTGCTCCTCTCAAACGCGCGCCGCGTCAATTCGATCGTAGTCCTGATGCGTTCCCACAAAGCGGATGTAGACGAGGCCATGCTGATATTGAACCGACGACAATCAAGCGATATTGATTGCCCTTCACGTTAAAGACGACGCGATTGTTGGCAATGAAACTCGCATTGCGGTAGACGGCCTTGATCTCTGCCGGTGTTTTCCAGTCCGCCCGTCTCACATCGGCGTACCATGCCTGTAGAGATTGACGGGCGTCAGGATGTGTGTCCCAAAACTCGCGCAACGTGCGGCGGGCAATGATACGCATGGGGACATTATACCCTGTTCCCGATACGGGAGCAACAGCCAATCCCCGCGTACCGCGCGCGGACAGCCGCAAGTTCGAGATGCACGGTTCCCGGTTGGATGGCCGGCGGATGCAGGTTCCCCGGCGCGAAGTGATTGCGCCGCAGCGCGCCGCGCTGGAGTGGCACCTGGCCAGCACGTGTTTCGGGGGTGAAGAGAGACCTGGCAGGTTTCCGCCTGATGGCCAGGTTACGCAGATTGACGGTCGGCGCTATCCGTCAGGCGAAGCTGGATCGGACGCTGGAAACCTGCCAGGTCTTGGTGCGCCAACGGCAACGCGGCGGCCCGGTGAGCGGGTCGCCGCGTGTTTTATTGGCATAGATTCGCGCACTTCACACGACGCGCAGGCGAGCCTTGCGCCGCGCCACACCGGCAATCATTCATTCCCAGTCTTCGAGGCGCAGGCCAGGCACGCGGGAGAATTCGGCAGTGTTGTGTGTGACCAAGGTGAGTTCGCGCGCCAGGGCGATGGCGGCAATCATCAAATCGTTCGGCCCGATGGGCATGCCCCGACGGGCCAACCCGGCGCGCAGACGACCATAGGCTTCGGCGGCTTGATCGTCAAAGGGCAGGGATTCAAAGGCATCAAGGAAGATTCGTTGCTGGGCGAGCGTGTGCGCGGGATCAATGCTCTTCATCGCGCCATAATACATTTCGGCCTTGACAATGGCGCAGACACGAACTTCGGCAAGTGGCCGCGCCTGCAAACGCTGCAACACATTGGGGGCACGCCCGTTCAGATAACGAATACACGTGTTGGTATCAAGCAGGTACGTCATGCGCGCGTATCCGGTGAAGCCATATTCTCCGGCGGGTCAAGCTCATCGCGGATTTCGTACTCCCCTTGCGGTTCGCGCACCAAAGGTTGATCGCGAAAACTGCCATAGGTCTGTTCAAAGAAACCTGGCGACCAGCCAAGTTCCTGGCTGGCAGGCACAACCGGCTGCACGATGAGCACCACTTCCAGTTCGGTGTTCGTCAGGTTCACTGGAACTTGCAATTTTAGCAGGCCGTCGGCCCCCACTCTTGTATGCAAAGTAATGGTTTCCATGCTGCCACCTCTGTGTCAAAGATTATAGCACAGGCCCTGCGCTCAAACACCACGCGGCAACCCGAGTGTGATCGGGTCGCCGCGTGTTTTATTCGTGGGTATTCGTGTGAATTGCCCATGTCCGCGAAGCGGCGGGCCGCATGGCACGTGGAGAGAAACCTCAGGCCGAGAGGCTATCCGCCCGGCTGACGCCTTCCAGAAAATCTGCAAAGGACGAGAGTTCACTCCGCAGCTGCGCCCACAGGGGCGCGAGTCTCTCCACCAATTCGCCCACGCGCTGCGGATCAAGACTGTCGGCATAAACATTGCGCACCACATGCCGGAAGCGGCGATATTCGTCGAGCCCCTGGCTCACAACCGGACTGATGATCGGCGGGCGGAGGCCCGGCAGGTCCAGCGTCATCTGATCAAGCAGATCACGATGCCACGCTTCACCCTTGGGCAAACTGCTGTCCAACTGCACAGCAGCGGCTTCAAAGAGGCGTTCCACTCCGGCATAAAAACCGTGCAGGTTCAGCGCGGCTGAATCAACGAACATATCCTGATCACCCCCGGCGCGCTGGGCGGACTGCCATGCTCGTTCCGCACGCCGGACACCGCGATCCAGGTCTTCAAGTTCAGTCCGAATGCGTACTGCGAGGACTTGATAACCGGGGATCATAAATCTACTCCCTGCTCGTCAATGCACCGCCGCATATTATCGGAGACCATACTCAGATCGATCAGATCGACCTTGAATTCGGGGAAGCGGCGCTCCACGTCGTTCCAGGCGCGCAGATAAGCCGGCCATGGAATCCCCTCGACGGCCAGATCGATATCAGATTGCGCGTGAAAAACGTCGGGGTATAACAGCGAGCCAAAGATGCGGATGCGCGCCGGTTGATAGTGCTCGCGCAGGAAACTGGCAATCTCGCGCGCCACCGCCCACGCACGTTCACGGCGCGCCGCCAGCTGCGGATCGGTCCGGCGGCATGCGGTCAGGGCGCGAGCATAGGGCACGTAAGCGGAATAATCGCGCAGCGGCTGAATCGTCATGGCGCTTTGCCACCTCGTTTCGATTATAGCACACGCCCCGTCCAGCAGCGCGGTTTCGAAATGGCGCCGGGCAGGCTCTTTAAGGAAACAAGCGCCGGGCTTTGACCTCCGCCACGGCGTCGCGCCGAAAGCGATACAGCTGCGCCGGGCGTCCCTCGCCGCTGCGGAAACCGTCGGCCGGCTCGATGACTTCCGCTTCGATGATGCGGCGGCGGAAGTTGCGCTTGTCCAGCGGCTCGCCCAGGATGATCTCGTAGGCCCGCTGCAGTTCGCTCAGCGTGAAACACTCCGGCAGCAGGCGGAAACCCGCCGCCGAGTATTCGATCTTGTAGCGCAGGCGGGTGAGCGCCAGCTGCACGATCTTCTCGTGATCGAAGGCGAGCGCGGGCAGATCGCTCAACGGCCACCAGCGCGCCTCGCGCGCATCGCTGCCGGCTTCCACCGCCACCGGGGCGGGCACCAGAGCGATGTAGGCCACGCTGATCACCCGCCCGCGCGGATCGCGCCCGGGATCGCCAAAGGTGTAGAGCTGCTCCAGATAGACATCCGTCACGCCGGTCTCTTCGCGCAGCTCGCGCCGCGCCGCGGCTTCCAGCGATTCGTCAAGGTGGACGAAGCCGCCGGGAATGGCCCAGCGGCCCCGGTAAGGCGCGACATCGCGCTTGACGAGCAGCGCCTGCAGTTCTTCTCCGCGCAGGGTGATGATCACGACATCGACGGTGACGGACGGTTTGGGATAGTCGGGCGCAGCCATGCGGTGCCTCGATAATTGGTGTTATCTCAACACTAAGATACCGCTAACGGCGCGGGTTGTCAAGCGAGGGTTAGTATCCTCCCGGAGGCGTGAATCCTCCCGGAGGCTGCAGCCTCCGGGAGGATGAGCTACCGCAGCGCCACGGTCGAGGCAGCAAGCGGGGAACACGCTGTTGATAGGCGCGATACGCAGCGCCGAACTCGCGCACGAGTTTGCGCTCCTCGAAGATCGAGCCGATGAAGAAATAGACGTTGCAGCTGATGGCGAAGGCCAGCCAGTTCAGCGACATGGGCGAAGCGAGATACAACACGATCAGGCTCGTCGTGTACAGCGGATGCCGCGCGAAGCGATGCAGGCCGTTGGTGACCAATTGCGGCGTGGAGGTGGAATCGATCGAGTGGCGCACACCCAACTGGGGCGGCTCGCCCAACTGCCGCAGGCCGAGGAAGAACCACGCATCCATCTGGTAGACGGAGTACAGCAGCCCCAGCGCCGCCAATGCCTGCAACCCCAGCGCGATCGCATCCCACGGCGCGGGGAAACGATATAACTCCCGATCGGGGAGGCGAAACACCAGGTACAACGCCGGCAGGACCGTGACAAGGGCGAGGACGTTGTACACCAGCCGATAAGTTGCGGTCGCGACGTTGACGCCGAGCAGCCGCTGGGCGAATTTGCTTGGCCGCGTGCGACGCCAGCAGCGAGTGCACGACGCCGAAAGCCATGAGCGTGACGAAGATCAGAAGCGCGTTGAGCATGACCTGATTGGTGTCTGATCAGAAAGCCCGGCTTCTCATCGAAACCGGGCCGCTGCTGTCATTTCTTCTTCTTGCCATTCTCGTCGATGCGCGTTGGCCGGGGCGATCCGAACAGGCGCGACTCGATGCGATACCAGGCGCGCAGGAAGCGCGAGCGCGCCAGCGCAAAGGGATAGATCGCGGCGCGGACCGCCCGCTGCGGCAGGGTGCGCTTGCGCGGCTCGGGCGGCGGCCCCCACTGGACCGCGGCGGCCGCCCAGGCCAGCCCGGCTCCAAAGCCGATCAGCACGATGTGATCGGCGGGCCGGATGCGCCCGCTTTCGGCCGCTTCACACAAGGCCAGCGGAATGCTGGCGCTGGAGGTGTTGCCGTACTTTTCCAGATTGACAAAGATGCGGCTCTCGTCCACTTCCAGCGCGCGCGCCGCCGGCCCGGATGATGCGCAGATTGGCCTGATGCGGCACAAACAAATTGATGTCGTCCAGCGTCAGCCCGGCCTGCTTCACTACCTCGCGCGTGGCCTTGTCGACCACGCGCGCGGCAAAGCGAAACACCTCGCCCCCGTCCATCTGAATGGTATGCTGATTGCGCAGCACGGTCTCAGCCGACGCGGGCAGTTTGCTGCCGCCCGCCGGGACGATCAGCAAATCGCCGCCGGAACCATCGGAGCGCATCAGCGTCGAGAGCACGCCGCCGCGCTGCTCGGACGCGCGCAGCACCACCGCGCCGGCGCCGTCGCCGAACAGGATGCACGTCCCGCGATCTTTCCAGTTGGTGATGCGGCTCAACGTCTCGCTGCCGACGACGAGCACGACCTGGTGCCCGCCGCCCTGGATCACCTGCGCGCCGATCGACAGCGCGTACACGAATCCGGCGCAGCCCGCCGAGAGATCGAAGGCGCCCGCGCGAGCCGCGCCCAGCGCATCCTGAATCAGCGAAGCGGTGGACGGGAAGATGTGCTCGGGCGTGGCCGTGGCGCAGATGATCAGATCCACTTCGGTGGGCAGAATATCGGCCTTCTCCAGCGCCTCGCGCGCCGCGGCATAGCCCATGGTGAAGGTGGATTCCTTGGGGCCTGCAATGCGCCGCTCGCGAATGCCGGTGCGCGGCACGATCCATTCGTCGGACGTGTCGACGATCTTGGCCAGATCGTGGTTGGTCATCACTTTCGGCGGAACATATTTGCCCCAGCCGACGATGTGCGCGTAAGTCAACGTGTCCTCCCTTGTGCGGTACATTTCAATCTGTGGGCAGACTCGTGCTGTGCAAGCTTTCCTGCAGCGAACTACTCCGCCGTCGCGCACCGAAGAATGCCTGCGCAGCCGTGCCGGACATCCAGTCTGACTCCACTGGCAAGTCATGCTCAGTATGGCCTCTGGATTGCCCCAAAGCCGAAATGCACGCGCCCATGTGGACGAGCGGGCAAAATGGCCGGGCGGCCGCAGCCTACGACTGATAGCGGCTGAAGATCACCACGGCATTGTGCCCGCCAAACCCGAACGAATTCGACATGACGACATTCACGGGCTTGCGCCGCGCGGTGTTGGGCACGTAGTCGAGATCGCACTCCGGATCGGGATGCTCGTAATTGATCGTGGGCGGGATGAGGCCCTCCTCGATCACCTTCGCGCAGAGCACCGCCTCGATCGCTCCGGCGGCCCCCAACAGGTGGCCCGTCATCGACTTGGTGGAGCTGATCGGAACCTTGTAAGCGGCATCGCCCAGCACGGTCTTGATGGCCGCCGTTTCGCTCTTGTCGTTCAGCGGCGTGCTGGTGCCGTGCGCGTTGATGTAATCGATCTGTTCCGGCCGAATCTTCGCCTGCTGCAGGGCGACCCGCATCGCTTGAGCCGCCCCGGCGCCCGTCTCTTCCGGCGCGGTGATATGATGCGCATCGGCCGTCGAACCGTAGCCGATCACTTCGCCGTAAATCCTCGCGCCGCGCGCCAGGGCATGCTCCAGTTCCTCCAGCACCAGCACGGCCGCGCCTTCGCCGACGACGAAGCCGTCGCGCTCCTTGTCAAAGGGGCGGCTGGCGCGCTCGGGAGCCTCATTGCGCGACGAGATGGCGGTCATATTCGCGAAGCCGGCAATCGAGATGGGAGTGATCGCCGCTTCCGCCCCGCCGGCCAGCATCACGTCGGCCGCATCCCGCCGGATGCACTCCGCGGCATCGCCGAGGGCGTTGTTGCCCGAGGCGCATGCCGTCACGACCGCCATATTGGGGCCGCGGAGGCCAAACTGAATGGCAACCTGCGCGGCTGCCATGTCCGGCAGCATCATCGGCACCAGAAACGGGCTGACCCGATCGGGACCCTTGGCCGTGATGAGCCGTATTTCGGACTCCAGCGTGCCGATGCCGCCAATGCCGGTGCCGACATAGACGCCGCAGCGCCACGAATTGTCCGCGGTAACCTGCAGGCCGCTGTCGTCGAGCGCCTGCCTGGCGGCCGCGACCGCAAACTGCGCGAAGCGATCCAGGCGGCGCGCTTCCTTCCGGCCCAGCAGCGGAGTCGCGTCAAAGTCCTTCACTTCGCACGCGAACCTGGTCTTGTGCCCGGATGCATCAAACTGCGTGATCGGCCCCGCGCCCGATCGGCCTGCGATCACATTGCTCCAGGTCGTCGGCACGTCATTGCCCAGCGGCGTCACTGCGCCCAGGCCCGTAATCACCACTCGTCGCGTCATCGTCTCTGCCCCCTTTCAACGCTTCGTGAAAAATCTCGCGAAGATTCCTCCACGATCGCCAGGAGTTTTATTCTACGAAAGTATTGTAACACGCCGCCCCGGGGGAAGATACGGGGCAATCCGCAACGCGGCGTGTCATGATCAGTTGGGCAATGTAACGGCTCAAGCCGCCGTCCTCGGCGGCATGGCGAAGGGTGAAGGCTGTGCAGTGGCTGTGCGATTTGACATCCTGAGTGCGCGTGGTAGCATGTCGCCCATCTCGCGCGAGGTTTCCGTCATGATCCAAATTCAAGAGACATTGATCGCCATTCACAGCGCGCTGCGCTGGCTGATTCTGTCGCTGGCGTTGTTCGGCACGGCCCGATCGTTTGTGAGCATGCTCAGCGTCAGCGCGCGCTTCTCGCGCCTCGATCTCGGCGTCAGCCGCGCCTACCCCGTCCTGCTCGATCTGCAGCTGCTGGTGGGCATCCTGCTGGTGCTGGCCGCGCTGACGCTGCAGCAGCCGGTGCCGTGGATTCATCCGATCGTCATGGTCCCCGCCGTCGTGATGGCCCATCTCGGCCGCCGGTTCGCGGCCCGGCCCGATCGGAAACGGCATCAAGCGCAGTTCGCCATTTATCTGGGCAGCCTCGCGCTCGTGGTGATCGGGCTGGCCGTCATCGGCCAGTTGGCGCTGCCCCGCTGAGCCATGCCGGCCATCATCGCGTTCTTCGACATGGACTACACCACGCTCGACGACAGTTCGGGCTTGCTGTACGTGAAATATCTGCGCCGGCAGAAGCGCATCGGGCGCCGGGCGCTGCTGCGCATCGCGTGGTGGACGCTGCTGTACAAAGTCTCTGCCATCGACGTGAACAGCGCCGTGCCCAAAATGCTGTCCTACGCGGAGCATCAGAGCGCCTCGCGCCTGATGGCCGAGTCATACGACTGGTTCGACGAGACGCTGAAAGATCACATCGCGCCGCGCGCCGTGGACAAGATCGACTTTCACCGGCAGCAGGGTCACCGGGTCGTGCTCATCTCGGCTTCGACGCAGTTTGCGGTGCAGCCGGTGGCCGAATATCTGCGCCTCGATTTCCTCTGCACGCGGCTGATCGATCGCGACGATGAATTGACCGGCCAGGTTGTCGATCCGCCGTGCTATGGGGCGGGCAAGGTGGTGTGGGCGCGGCGTTACGCCGACGCGCAGGGGGCCCGGCTCAGCGATGCGTACCTGTACACGGACAGTCACAGCGATCGGCCGCTGCTCGACGCGGTGGGCCATCCGATCGCCGTGAACCCCGACGCGCGCCTGAAGCGCCTGGCGCGGCAGCGCGGCTGGCCGATCGAGACGTTCTACTGACCCATGATATAATCCAACTCGATCTGCAGCCTCACGGATTCCACCCATGATTCTCATCACTGGCGCCACCGGCTTCATCGGCCAACATCTGGTTAAGCAACTGGTCGAAGCACAATATCCCGTGTGCAGTCTGATTCGTCCTTCGCCGCGCGAACGCAGTTTTGCGCCGGGCGTCAGGACGCACATCGTGGCCGGGGACTTGAACGATCTTCCGGCGCTGCGCGTGGCGCTCTATCACGCCTCGCACGTCGTGCACCTGGCCGGCATCTGGGAAGAATCCGGGCAAGACACGTTCGAATCGGCCAACCTGCAGGGCACGCGCAACCTCATCGACGCGATGAAGGAAGTGGGCGTGAAGCGGTTGATCACGATTGGCTCGATCGGCGCCCACACCCATTCGGCCTATCCGTTCATGCGTATCAAAGCGCAGATGGACGACATTGTGGAAGCCAGCGAGCTGGATTACACCGTCCTCGAATCGTCGGCCGTGTACGGGCCGGGTGACAACTGGACTGAGACCATCGCGCTGGCGCTGCACCGCTTTCCATTCTTCTTCCCCATTCCGGGCGATGGCCGCGCGCGGCTGCAGCCGCTGCACGTCGGCGACCTGGCCAAATGCATTCTGGCGTGCATCGCCAATGACAAAACCAGCCGCAAGACTTACATCGCGGGCGGCCCGCAGCAGATGACGTACGATGAACTGGTGAACATCATCATGCAGGCCGTGCAGCGCCCGCGCCGCAAGCGCTACCTGCCCCCGGCCAGCGCCGCGCGCTGGTCGGACTTCATGCGCGGCTTCATCGGCGGGCGCGTGTTGTACACCAGGACGCAGCTGGATTTGCTGTCCATCGATCGCACGACGAATCTGGACGCGGTCTCGTTCCAGTTTGGCTTCACGCCCGTGCGCATGGCCAACGCGCTGGATTACCTGCGTTAGCTCAGGCTCCCGGCCCGCGGACGCGGTCGAAGAGCACCTGCCTATGCCCGATTTCGAGATTCGCCCGCTTAAGACTCTGGACGATTTTCACGCGGCCGAGGCGGTGCAGCGCGCTGTCTGGGATAGCGCGGACCTCGACATTGTGCCGCTGCACATCATGCTGACCATCGCCCGGAACGGAGGCGTCGCGCTGGGCGCGTTCGCCCGGGATCAGCTGGTCGGATTTGTGCTGGGGTTTCTCGGCACCAGCAATCGCTACGGGGCAGAAGCGCCGGCGACGGTCAAACTCAAACACTGCTCGCATCAACTGGGCGTCCTGCCGGACTGGCAGGGCCGCGGCGTGGGCTACGCGCTCAAGGTCGCGCAGCGCGAGGCGGTGCTCAATCAGGGCCTGCGCCTGATCACGTGGACGTACGATCCGCTGGAAAGCAGGAACGCCCGCCTGAATATTGCCAGGCTCGGCGCGGTGTGCAGCACCTACCTCCGCGATTACTATGGCGAGCTGCGCGACGATCTCAACCGGGGCCTTGCGACCGATCGCTTTCAGGTGGATTGGTGGGTCGCGTCGCGCCGGATCGAGACGCGCCTCACCCGCCAGCGCCCGCCGCTGCAGCTGCATCACTATCTGGAGGTAGGCGCGCCGATTATCAATCCCGCCGTGTGGAATGATCGTGAGCTGCCGGTGTGTCACGATCCGATCGCAGCGCCGCCTCCCGATCGGTTTCTGGTGGAGTTCCCGGCGGACTTTCAAGCGATCAGGCGCGCCGATAGCGCGCTCGCCCTGGCCTGGCGGCTGCAGCTGCGCTCGATCTGCGAAGCGGCCTTTGCGTCCGGCTACACCGTGATCGATTTCGTGCACGAGCCGGGCCAGCGCCCGCGCAGCTGCTACGTGCTGCAGCGCATCGAGTCCAGCGAGAGCGCTCTGTCGTAACTTTTGATTTCACTCGTCACTCATCACGCATTACGCAGTACGCACACCAGCACTGCACCAAACGCAGTGTGGTGCAAGTGTTACTCATGTACGGAGCCCCCATGCCCATCGATCGCATCACGCTGCATCTCGTCAACATGCGCCTCGTCGCGCCTTTTGAAACGTCGTTCGGCGTTGAGCACGAGCGGCAGTGCGTCATCGTGCGGGTCGACGCCGACGGGCTGACCGGCTGGGGGGAGTGCCCGGCGGAGGGCGCCTTCGGCTACTCCTACGAAACGACGACGACGGCGTGGCACGCCTTGAAGGACTTCCTCATTCCGCGCTCGCTCGGCCAGCCGGTGGATGCGGCTGCGGCCCATCAACTGGGCGAGTATCTGCGCGGGCACAACATGGCGCGGCACGGCCTGGAGTCGGCGCTGTGGGACATCGCGGCGCAGCAGCAGGGTATCGCACTGTCCAAAGCGCTGGGCGGCAGGCGCGATCGCGTGGCCGTCGGCGTGAGCGTGGGCATTCAGGCCTCGGCCGATGCGCTCATCGCCAGGCTTGAAGACTACCTCGCGCAGGGTTACGGGCGCATCAAGATCAAGATCAAACCCGGCTACGATCTGGAGATCGTCAGGCGGGTGCGCGCCCGCTTTCCGAAGATCCTGCTGCAGGTCGATGCGAACTCGGCCTATCGCCTGCCGGACGCGCCGCTGTTCGAAGCGCTGGACGACTACGGCTTGCTGCTCATCGAGCAGCCGCTGGGCTGGGATGACATCTACGAGCATTCCAAGCTTCAGGCGCGGCTGCAGACGCCGATCTGCCTCGACGAGTCGATCCATGCGCTGGGCCACGCCGCGCTGGCGCTGGAACTCAAAGCCTGCAAAGTGATCAACATCAAGCCGGCCCGCGTGAGCGGCTTCACCGAAGCGCGCCGCATTCACGATCTGTGCCAGGCGCGCGGCATCCCGGTGTGGTGCGGCGGCATGCTGGAAACCGGCATCGGCCGCGCCGGGAATGTGGCGCTGGCCTCGCTGCCCAACTTCACCCTGCCCGGCGACATCAGCGCCAGCCATCGCTACTACGCGGAAGACATCGCCGAGCCGCTGTTCGCGCTGAATCCCGATTCGACCCTGAGCGTGCCCACGGCGCCCGGCCTGGGCGTCACCGTGAACGAGAAAGCCCTGCATAAATTCACGGAACACACAGAAACATTTGGACACGGATAAACACGGATACACACGGATTCTCATTCGCATACCCCTGGAGGATCGTCATGTTCGAAGGCAAGCATTCCGGAGAGACTAAAAAAAATCATCGGGGCGTTCTTCAAAGTCTATAAGGTGTTCATCCGTGTCCCACAACATGCATCTAGACGTTGCCGTTGCCAAGACCCGCAAATATGCCACGCCGGAGAGCGGCGACACGATCGAGATGATCGAGCGCCCCGGCGGGGGGTTGTCGTTCGTCGTCGTCGACGGGCAGCGCTCAGGCAAAAGCGCCAAGGCCGTCAGCAACATCGTGGCGCGCAAGGCCGTGGCGCTGCTGGCCGAAGGCATCCGCGATGGCGCCGCGGCCCGCGCCGCTCACGATTATCTGTACACCCAGCGGGCCGGCAAGGTCTCGGCCACGCTCAACATCGTCTCGGTCGATCTGGAATCGCGCACGCTGGTGCTCTCGCGCAACAATCACTGCCCGGCGATTGTCAGCCTGAACGGCGAGATCGAGATATTCGACGAGCCGTCGCAGCCCGTGGGCGTGCAGCGCGGCACCAAGCCCGTCATCCACGAACTGCCCCTCGCGCCGGGTATAACTGTGGTAATATTCACCGATGGACTCACCGGCGCGGGTGAGCGCAAGGGCCAGCCGCTGAATGTGCCGGAGTTGGTGCGAGAGCTCATCGGGCGGCAGCTCACCGCAGAGGCTCTCGCCCAGACGCTGCTGAACGAAGCCCTGACCGCCGACGATCAACGCCCGGCAGACGACATCAGCATCCTGGTGTTGGCCGTCAGCGCGCTCGATCGAAGCGACGACACCCGCTGGTTGAAGGTGAGCATGCCGCTGTAAAAGGAGTTTGATCATGTCACGAGTCACCGCTGCGTTTGTCTGCGCCCTGTGCGATCCGGATAATCCGCGCCCGGCCAGCATCATGTGCAGCAACAATTGCGGCCGTTACGTCTGCGCCGTGCATGCCGTGCCGCGCAAGGGGCCGGGAAGCGCCATGATTTGCCAGTCGTGCGCCGAGGCGCTGGGCCTGCTCGACAAACCCAAACCCAAGCCCGCGCCGGAGGTGCGGCCGCTCGTCGAGATTTCCGCCGAGCCAGCGCCGGCGCCCAAGCCTGAGGAGATCAAAACTGAACCGATCAACGTGGCAGTCCCGGTTGCCGCAGCCGCGATCAAGGATGAAACGCCAACTCTGGTGCCGCCTGCCGAGCAGGTGACGATTGTAACGCCGCCGGTGACCCCGCCGCCGGCTAAAGAGCCTGTTGTCATCGACAGCGCCGCGCCAAGCGAGCCGCGCAGCGCCGAGCGCCTGACCGACACGGGGCCGGCGCCCAAATCAACTGCTTCGGAAACCGTCGTGTCGCAGCGCGGCAGCACGCTGCAGGTGCCCAAAGTCACGCCGGCCCTGGGCAAGCCGCTGCAGCCCATCGCGCCCCAGCCGCGCAAAGCGCAGCGCGCCGGTGAAGGCGGCGGCAGCCGCCTGGACTGGCAGATGATCGCCATGGTCGCCGGCACGGTCGTGCTGGGCGTCATGGGCTTTGTGATGATTATGGCCGCACTGGCCGGTTGATTATTTTCTTCCGCCCCCGGCCGGACTGCGCTGCCGGGGGCGTTTTTTTGCGACATGTCCACGCTGACTCCCCGCCGCCGGACCCCGCGCCAGTGGCTGAAAAAGAACTGGCGCGATTTTCGCGTGCTGGTGCGCGCGTTCAGCCGGCCGGTGTTGTTGTTCATTGGCACGCTGATTTTCTTTGGCCTGCTGTACTGGTTCCTGGCAGATATATCACCGCTGGCAGACAAACCCGGACCGGTGGAGTCGATCTTCCTGGTCCTGTCGATGATCTTTTTGCAGGCCAACACCACCTTTCCCGAGCCGTTCTATTTGCAGGTCTTCTTCTTCGTCATGCCGGTGGTTGGCATTTTGCTCTTGAGCGCCGGCGCGGCCAACCTGGGTGTGAAACTCTTTAACAAATCGGCGCGCGGACAGGATTGGGAGGTTGCCTTGGCTTCGACTTACTCGGATCACGTCATCGTCTGCGGGTTGGGCAAGCTGGGCTATCGCGTCACTTTGCAGCTGCTGGAGTTCGGCCAGTCCGTCGTGGCCGTCGAGCGCGATGCGGACAAGACGTTCATCGCGCTGGCGCGCGAGCGCGACGTGCCGGTCATTCTGGGCGACGCCCGGCAGCGCGAGGTGCTGCGCAAGGCCGGGGTCGAGCGCGCCAGCGCCGTCGTGTGCTGCACGCAGGATGAACTCGCCAATCTCGATATTGCGCTGGACGCGCGCGAGATGCACCCCGATATCAAGGTGGTGCTGCGCATGTTCGACGAAATGCTGGCCAGCAAAGTGGAAAAAGGCTTCGGCATTCATACGGCGTTCAGCATGTCGGCGCTGTCGGCGCCGGCCTTTGCCGCCGCCGCCACGCGCGCGCACATCGACTACTCATTCTACGTGGGCGGCACCCTCCTGCACGTCAGCCAGGTCAATGTCGACGCCGGCTCGCCGCTGACAGGCCTGACGCTGGAGAATGCCGAGCGCCAGTTCAACATGACCATTGTGATGCACCAGACGGGCGGCGAACTGCACCTGCATCCCACCTCCGACGAAGTGATCAAGGAAGACGACACCCTCGTGGTATTCGCGACGTTGGAGACGCTGGGCCTGATCGGCGGCATCAATCATCCCGGCGGGCACCGGCACGGCAATCTGAGTTCCATCAAGCGCCTGCTCGGCCACAATCACGCACCGTAGGTGCGAACCGTAGGTGCGAACCGTAGGTGCGAACCGTAGGCGCGGGCAGATACCGGACGCCCGGTCGGCGGCCTCCGGCGTTGAGGACAGGACGATCACGCACAGCATGGGCGCTGATTATCACGACCGTTACATCGTCATCGTGGGGCCGTGCGCGGCGGGCAAAAGCACGCTGCGCGACAGGCTGCTGGCGCGCGGCTTTACGCAGGTGCGCGTGGTGGCGCAGGAGCATTCGGGCGTGCGCGACCTGTGGAAGATGCGCGGCTACCCCGAGGCGCTGATCTTCCTCGACGTGGAGGCGGCGACCGCCAATGCGCGGCAGGGCCGATCGGATTGGACGCCGGCCGCGCAGGCTGAACAACACACGCGCTTGCAGCACGCGCGCGCCGCCTGCGATCTCTACCTCCCGACTGATGAACTTGCGCCCGACGAAGTGGCCGAACAGGTGGAACAGTTCATCACCGCTCAAAATGAACTTACTTGATCTTCTTCACCGCGCCTCGCCGCCCGCGCCGTGGGCCGAAGGCGACAAGATCCCGTGGCACGATCCCGACTTCAGCCGCCGCATGCTGCGCGAGCATCTCTCGCAAGCGCACGACGCGGCCAGCCGCCGCGCGGTCATTATCGAGGAACAGGTCGAATGGATTCACCGGCAGGTGCTCAACAACCGATCCAGCCGCGTGCTCGATCTAGGCTGCGGCCCCGGCCTGTACAGCAGCCGTCTGGCCCGGCGCGGCCACACGTGCGTGGGCATCGATTTCTCGCCCGCCGCGCTTGAGTATGCGCGCGAAGTCGCACGCACTCAGCAACTGGACTGCGAATACCATCTGGCCGATCTGCGTCACGCCGCGTACGGCACGGGCTACGATCTGGCAATGCTCATCTTCGGCGAGTTCAATCCCTTCCGGCCTGAGGATGCGCAGCACATTCTGCGCAAAGCCTGCGCCGCGCTGAACAAAGGCGGACTTGTGCTGCTGGAAGTCTCGACCTTCGAAGCCGTGCAGCGGCAGGGGCAACAGCGCGCAATGTGGTATACGCTGGAACAAGGCTTGTTTTCTGATCGACCGCACATGGTCTTGTTCGAAAGTTTCTGGGACGAGGCGCAGGCCGTAGCGATCGAGCGCTTCTACATTGTCGACGCGGAAACGAACGAAGTCACGCCGCACTCCATCAGCACACAGGCCTACACGGACGAGCAATATCGTTACCTGCTGCAAGCCGCCGGCTTTACGGACATCCTGTTTTACCCAGCGTTGATCGGCCGGCCGGACGAGCGGCAGCCGGACTTCAGCGCCATTGTGGCCGGCAAGTAACTGAACATGAACAAGCCGCAGCAGCTCCGGCAGCGCCTCGACGACATCGGCGCGTCACTGGCCGCGACGAACGAAGCGCTGGCCTTGATTGGCCTCGGCTCGGCGGGCGTCGAACTCGATCGCCTGGATGACTATTCCGATCTCGATTTCTTTGTCGTGGTGAAGGACGGGCACAAGGCCGAGTTCATCGCCAGCCTCGATTGGCTGATCCGCGTTCGGCCGATCCGCTTCGCTTTCAAGAACACCCCCGATGGCTACAAGGTCTTGTTCGACGATGACGTTTACGCCGAATTCGCCGTGTTTGAACTGCACGAACTGGAGAGCGCGGTCTACACCGAAGGCCGCATCGTGTGGAAGGACGACACCTTCAACGCGCAGTGGCGCATTCCGCAGAAGCCGCCCGTGGCGTGGAAACCGGAATCGCGCGAGTGGCTCATCGGCGAGATGGTCACGTGCCTGTACGTAGGCCTATGTCGTCTGCGGCGCGGCGAGCAGCTCTCCGCATGGCGTTTTGTGCAGGGCCATGCCTTCACGCTGCTGCTGGAACTGACCGAGTTTGAGCGCAGCGATCCCACGCTGGACGTTTTCTCCAAAGAGCGCCGCTTCGAGCGGCGCCATCCCGACTGGCCCGCGCACCTGGGCCGTTTCTTGCAGGGGTACGATCGGGTGGCCGAATCGGCGCAGGAGATGCTCGTCTATCTCGATCAACACTATGCTGTGAATCCGAACATCAAGCGCGTTATCCTCGCGCTGTGCAGCGATGCCTGAAAGCGTCGCCGGGACGAAATCAATGACCGCAACAGCGGAAGCATTCGACAACCACCTCGAACAATGGATCAAAGAACAAGGGATGCCGTGGGGAATTCAAGGAAGGGACTGGCCCGCGCTCTGCTGTTGAGCGGCCTGCAATTGCTGCGCGAGCGCGGCGCGGCGTCTGCCGTGTTGGGCCACCAGCAGTGAGAATGCAGCCATGCAAGCGGCTGCGCGATCAGCCGGCTTTCAGTTAGAGTCGGCGAAAGTGTGATTCGCCAAGTCCTTATAAGGAGTCCATTTTGAATTCACGTTTCATGTCGTTTATCCGAACCGACGCGATGCGCTGGACGGTAATGTACTACTGGCTGTTTATCTGCCTGGGCTTGAGCATCGGGCTGGTGGGTCCCACCCTGCCCTCGTTGGCCAATCAAACTCAGACGCTGGTGGGAGATCTGGGCGCGGTGTTTACGGCCAGCGCCGTGGGAGCGCTGCTGGGCACGCTGTTGGGCAGCCGGGTATTCGATCGGGTGCGGGGACACCGCGCCCTGGGCATCGCGCAGTTGGCGTCTGCCGCGCTCATCGCGCTGTATCCGGTGATGCCCTCCGCGTGGCTGTTGCTCGTCGTCGTAGTCGGCAAAGGCTTGACGGACGGCTTCATCAACACCGGCGCGAATACGCTGCTGGTCTGGACGCACAAAGAAAAGAGCAGCCCGTATATGAACGCGCTGCACTTCTTCTTTGGCCTCGGCGCCTTCCTCGCGCCGATCCTGGTGGCGCAAACGATCGACATCCCCGGCGGTTATCGCTATGCCTTCTGGGTCTTGGCGGTGATCAGCGGACTGGCCGGGCTGGCTATGCTTTCGCAGAAGAAGAATCCGCAGCACGCGCATACGACCACGACAGTGGAAGAAAAAGCGCGCATCAACTATCGCGTGGTCGTCGCGGCGATGCTCTTCCTGTTCTTCTATGTGGGCGCAGAGATTGCCTTCGCCGGTTGGATCTACACCTACGCCACCACGATCAAGTTCGCCGATGGGCCGATGGATGAAACGACGGCCGCTTATCTCACCTCTGCGTTCTGGCTGACCTTCACATTGGGGCGCTTATCCTCGATTCCGCTGGCTATGCGCTTCAAGCCGCAGCAGTTGATCGCCGCGGCCTTAGGCGGTTGTCTCGCCGTCCTGGGCGTGGCGTTGACCATTCAGCCGAACAGCACCTTTGTGTGGATTTTGGCGGCGGCGCTGGGCTTCTGCATGGCGCCCATCTGGCCCAGCGGCTTTACGCTGGCCGGGCAATCGGTGCGCTTGACGGCGCGCGTCAGCGGCCTTATTCTGCTGGGCGACAGCCTCGGCTTTATGGTACTGCCGTGGGTGGTGGGACAAGTGCTGCAAGGCGTCGGCCCGCAGGCGCTGACGACTTTAGTCTTCATGAGTCTGGTGGGGAACCTCGCGGCCTTTGCGGCCATCATGCGGTTGCGGCGGACGGCGCCGGCCACAGCCTTAATCGATTCGCCGGTCATGAACGAGTAAGGGGAAATATGCGCCTCACGACCCGCAGCATAACTTCCGCTCATCCGCGCAGACTCTATGCCGGGCTGTTGTTTCTCGCCTGGTTCACCAGCGCTTGCGCGGCGAGCACCGGCTCAGCCCGCAGCCGGTGTGACTTTCAGCGTGCCTGTGCCGCGGGAAGCGTTCAGCCCCAAAGGGACACTGCAAGTTTTAGTCTGGAATGCTGAACAGTTGGCGGCGCTGGATCGACAGGGCGAATGCGTCATCGCGCACGACATGGAGACCGGAACCGACACGACGCTCTGCCCGGAAGGCGTTCAGTACTCAGGAGATCACGCCGGAGAAATTTGCTTTCCCGATTCAGGCGATCAATCGAAGCATCCAGTTGACCAGTCAAACGGTGAAGATCGGTGAAAAGTATCGCATCGCCTTGCGGGGCCTGAGCAGCGATGACTGCAACTCGACGTCCGCCACCGCCGAAGGAACGGCCTCGACCTCAACCATCACGCTGGGTGAACTGGACTGGCTGACCACGGAGATGGCGTGCGTACAGCCTTAACCTTAACTGCAGGCGTTGAGGCCGTGTCGCGCGCCAGATGCGGCGCGCCTCGGCCACTTCGGAGCGAGCGGGCGGCGCGGAGGTAAACACCGCGCGAATGTACAGGTCGACCGCCGCTTCAACCGCCTGCTGCAGCCGCGGCTGGCCGGCCAGCCGAGCGGCACACAGGGACCGAAATTCGTCGGGCGTGGCGCTCAGAGAGGATTCTGCGCCCATCTGCTGCAGCGAGCGCCGCGCCTCCCAATACAACTTCCGCGCTTGCACTTCCGGCGTCAGACGCGACTGCGTGTAACGCCGCCACGCGATATAGGCTGCCACACCGCTCAAGCCCAACAGCAGCGCGCTGAACGCGCCGATGGCGATCGGCGTGAGGCTCGCCTCAGCCGATTGCGCCTGCGTTGATTCCGGCAGCCGCTCGAGTTGATCTTCTTCCGCGCCCGTGTGCTCGAATACGGCTTGCGACGAAGTCGGCTCAAACTCGATCCAGCCGTAAGTGGGGAAGTAGACTTCCACCCAGGCATGCGCCGCCTTGGCAGGCACGCGATACTTGCGCAGCAATCCATCGTATTCGCCAGTGGCGAAGCCCGCCACCACGCGAGCAGGCACACCCTGGGAACGGAGCATCACCGCCATGGCCGTGGCGTAGTAACTGCAAAAGCCGCCCGGCGCATCGAAGAGAAAGTAATCGGCCACATCGCGGCCGGGCGGCGGCGCGGGCACGTCGAGCCGGTAGGGATACGTGACGCGCAGATATTCTTGCAGGCGCAGCGCTTTATCGTACGGCGAGGTGGCGCCCTGCGTCAATCGCGCGGCCAGATCCTTCACGCGCTGCGGCACGGAGTCCGGCAGTTGCAGATAGCGCTCGCGAATCTCCGCTGGATAAGCGGTGGAATCGGCGGCCAGTTCTTGCGCCGCCGCGCGCGGCGCCCACGAAGTGATTTCGTAGCGCGGCACACGCCCGCGCGGCAGCACCGCCGTCGGATCTTCTTTAGCCGCTTGCAGGACCGTGCCTTCACCTGCCTTCACCGGTTGTCCGGCTGCAAACAGGCGATTGTCCTGCAGCGAAATGATGTCGAACTGCTGGGTCAGCGCGTAGCGTCCCGGTCCCACCGGATCGGGCGAGGCAGGCGGCACTTCTACGTCGACGTTAAGTGGCTCCCAACCGGAGCCGGTATAATGATCGAAGATCGCGCCGCGCCAGTAATGCTTTTGCGCGGGCGGTTTGGCGAGGCCGCTGCTGTCCACGCCGGCCGGTGGATCATCGGTGGTGACGTAGAACACCGTTTGATCGGACACGGGAAAGGAATCGCCAACGTAGTCCATCCTCGGCACAAAGCTTGGCGTGTAGTTATCGCTGATTTGCGGCTTGACCTGAACGGGGACTGCCGTGCTTGCGGGTGGAGGCGGCGGGCGCAATGATTCGATAAAGCGTTGCACCGAAGTGCGCCATGCGGGGGTGCTGGCTCCCGCCAGCAGCACAACGGCGATCGATAGGACGGCGGCCCAGACCGTCCAATCCTCTCCGATCAGATCGGGAAAGCCTACATCGCGGAGATTCCAGGCGTGGGTTTGATACGTGTAAGCCGTGCGCGCCATCAGCAGCACACAGGCTGCGATGAAGAGCACGGAAATAGTCGGGCCGTCTTTGCTCAGCGCCGTGTACAACGCGCCGAGTATCGCCAGCGGCAGCGCCGCCGCTAAAGCACGGCGCCGGCGCAGCACGCCCCACAGCAGCCAGACGGCCGCACTCCACACGGCCAGGACATTCAAGAAGAGGAACAGCCGCGTCTGCGAAAAGTAGTTGGTCAGCAGCCATTGCGTATCGCCGCGCAAGACTTCGCCCAGCGTGGCCAGGCGCGCATTCATCAGCCACAACGACTTATCGAACGGCTGCGCGAAAAGTGAAGATGAATCTGGCAGCACTCGCCCGACGATCAACACTGCCAGGCCAAGCGAGGTGATGATGTCAATCAACAACGCGGTGCGCCCGCGAAATCGAGACAGGGCCAGGAGCGCGCCATAGACTGCGCCGCTGATGGCGACGGCGGCGATCGTCTCGGCGTCGCGCAGCCGATCGATTCCAGGCAGCATCGACAGCCAGGCAATCATCACTGCGCTCAGCAGCAGCGCCGTCATCCAGTGACGCTGGACTTGTGTCGAGGTTGTTGCACGCAGAGAATTGATCATAGCAGGCATGGGCACGTCACAACTCATTGGAGTCGCGGTCGAGCCTGGCGGGACAGGGTGAGGCTAGGTCTGCGCCGCGCGCGGCGTCTGCAGCACCGCCACACGCCCCGTACCCAGTGTCTTAAATTCCCAGCGGCGCACCGCGCCGTACGTGCCAATAGCAGGCCGGATATCCTGGCGGCGCACGAGGTGCGTGGGCACACCCTGCTCCAGCAGCATCGTGCAGAAAGCCTCCGCCCCGATCGATCCGCCGAACGAGATCGGATCGAGCAGCACCACCTCCACGCCCCCCAGGCGCGTGCCGCCCGATAAGTGCGGCAGTGCCCTGCTCCATTCAGGATCGAGCGAGGGCGTGAGGATCACCGCTGAATCGCGCAGTGACACGATCGAGCGGGCGTGGATCAGCGTTTCGGCTAAAGGCCGATCGGTCCGCGGCTGCGCCATCGCCAGTGCGCGCAGAATCGTCCATAAGTGCGCCGATCCGGCCTGGGGCAGAACGGTGTGGCTGGAAGCTGCATCGAGGATCACACCTACGGCGAGATGCTCGTCAAGCAGGCGCGCCGCGATCGAGGCGGTGAGGATGATCATCTTCTCCAGCGAAGATTCCGCGCCCTCTCCCGCTGCGCGTGCACGGCCGCATCGAGATCGGGGATCAGCCACATCGTCGACGCGGCTTCCGGCTCGAAGACCTTGACAAAGAGATCGTCACGCTTGGCCGTGGTGCGCCAGTGGACCCGATGCAGGGCGTCACCCCTGACGTAGGGACGGGTGGACATGGCGTTGATCGTTTCGGCCGAGACAGGCTGCCGCAGCGGCGCGTGATCGCCGATCGAGCGGCGGTGACGCGCGATCGCCGGCGGCAGTGCCGCCAACGGCGGATACACCACGATCTCGACTTGCTGGTGATAGGCCTGGCAGGCTTCGAAGATGCCGAACGGATCGCCCAGCCGCACGTCCCACGGCCCCAGTGAATACACGCCGCGCTGCGAGCACGACGTGTGCCAGCGCCACTGGTTCGTCCGGCGCGCAGCGCTCACTCGCACGCCGGAGATCGAATAGCCCGGCGCAGTGGATCGATCCACAAACTCCGCCCAGATCACCGGCACGTGTGATCGATTGTCGAGCGTGAGCAGCTCTTCCAGTTCATCGCCCACCTGCACGGCCGAGTAACGCAGCGTGCGCTGCACCGTGACGCGCCTGGCCAGCGCGCGCACCCACAGGTAGCTGAACAGCAGCAGGCTGCCCAGCGTCACCAGGCCTGTCACCGCCAGTGGATGCGGCGCAAGGATCGACCACGCGAGCAGCACGATCGACGCCACGCCGATGACGGGCTGGCGCAGGCGAATGCGCACCGCGCATTCAGGCCGCTTGAAGCGCCACAGGCCGGTCATCCGATTCGAGATACGCCGCAAAACGCTCATGTGTCCTTGCCCGCGTCCCGTTTTTTCGCCGGATCCGCCTCCGGCATCGGCAGGCGCTGCAACAGATCGGCGATGACGCGTTTAGGCGTCACCTGCTTCAAGCGCGCCGAGGGATTCACCATCACGCGATGCGCCAACACGGCTTCCGCCAGCGCCTTGATGTCATCGGGCAGCACGAAATCGCGGCCCTGTAGGGCGGCATAGGCTTGCCCGGTGCGAAAGAGTCCCAGGCTGCCGCGCGGACTTGAGCCCAGATACAGGCTGTCGTTCTCGCGCGTGGCAAACGTGAGGTCCACCAGATACTGCTTGATCGTCTCCGACACAAACACGTGCTTCACCGCTTCTTGCAGCGCCAGCACTTCCCCGGTCGACACGACGGCATTCAAGGAGTGGATGGGATGCGCGAATTGTTGATCTTCGATCATCCGGATCTCGTCGCGCCTGGACAAGTAGCCGAGGCTCACGCGCAGCAGGAAGCGATCGAGCTGCGCTTCGGGCAAAGGGAACGTGCCCTCGTACTCGATCGGGTTCTGCGTGCCAATGACCAGGAAGGGCTGCGGCAGCGGATGCATCACGCCGTCGATGGTAATCTGCCGTTCTTCCATCGCCTCCAACAGCGCCGACTGCGTTTTGGGCGTGGCCCGATTGATTTCGTCGGCCAGGACGATCTGCCCCATGAGCGGCCCGGGACGAAACTCGAACTGGCGCGTTTGCTGATTGAAGATGGAAGAGCCCGTGATGTCGCTCGGCAGCAGATCGGGCGTGAACTGCACGCGGCTGAAGGTGCAGTCCAGCGACTGCGCCAGGCTGCGCGCCAGGATGGTCTTGCCCACCCCCGGCACGTCCTCGATCAGCACGTGCCCCTGGCACAACAAACCGATGAGCACCAGTTCCAACTCGCGGCGCTTGCCGACGATGACTTGCTCCAGGTGGTCGAGGATCTGGCGGGACTGAGCTTGTACTTCGAGAGCAGTGAGCGGCATGCGGGCCGAATCCTTTCGCGTCACAAGGTGTCGCAGCCCATTGTAGCCCGGCCGCACGCGGGGTGCAACTGCCAATCGTGCTACAATTCAGCGCGCAACGTCACCGTTCGCATTCCGGGTTCCGCGCGCTTAAGGATCAGCATGGCCAGTGTCACGTTTGAACACGTCACCAAGCGCTACGGCAATGTCGTCGCCGTCAGCGATCTCAACCTGCGCATCGCCGATCAGGAATTCCTGGTCTTTGTCGGCCCCTCCGGCTGCGGCAAGACCACCAGCTTGCGCATGCTGGCCGGATTGGAGGACGTCACCGCCGGCAACATCTACATCGGCGATCGGCTGGTCAACGATGTGCCGCCCAAAGATCGCGACATTGCCATGGTCTTTCAATCGTACGCGTTGTATCCGCATCTGGATGTGACCAAGAATATGTCGTTCGCGCTGAAACTGCGCAAGACCCAGAGCAAGGAAATCAACGAGCGGGTGCAGCAGACCGCGCAGGTACTGGGCATCCAGCAGCTGCTCAACCGCAAGCCGGCGCAGCTCTCCGGCGGGCAGCGCCAGCGCGTGGCGGTGGGGCGCGCCATCGTGCGTGAACCGCAAGTTTTCCTCTTCGACGAGCCGCTGTCCAACCTCGACGCGAAACTGCGCGTGCAGACCCGCGCGGAGATCATCAAGCTGCACAAGCAGCTCGGCGCAACGTTTGTGTACGTGACGCACGATCAGACTGAAGCGATGACGATGGGCACGCGCATTGCCGTGATGAAGGAGGGGGTCCTGCAGCAGGTGGATACGCCGCAGACCCTGTACGATCGGCCCGGCAACCAGTTCGTGGCGGGCTTCATCGGCAGCCCCAGCATGAATTTCTTCGAGATGCAGCTGATCCGATCGGGTGATGACTTATACGCACAGAGCGAGACGCTGCGGCTGCGCATTCCGCTCAATCGGCACACGGCGCTGAAAGACTATGTCGGAAAAGCGATCGTGGCGGGGGTGCGTCCCGAAGATATCTACGCGGCGGATTTCGCCGCGCCCGGCATCACGGCCGCGGCGGTCGAAGCGCAGGTAGACGTGGCCGAACTGATGGGCAACGAAATCTTCTGGTACCTGCTCAGCGGGGCGCATTCCTTCGTCGCACGGGTCGATCCACGCGCGCGCGCCCGCGTAGGCGACCGCGTGGCACTCACGGTCAATCTCGACAAGCTGCATTTCTTCGACAAAGACACCGAAAGCGCCCTGGGCCAGGCTCTTACAGATCGCTGATCTGACGCCAGCGCCTGGTTTTCTCGGCCAGCGGCATGGTCGCTGCCGGACTGGTGGAGGGCAGCAGCAGCCGGGGTAATTGATCTCCGCCCGCCAGCGCCTGCTGCTTCAACACCAGGTGTTCAAACAAATCATGGGCCTTCCGGCCATTGAAGACGATCGCCCGCAGATTCCGGTAGGTCTTGAACAGTTCTCGGAAATCATTCGGCATCGCATTCCGAATCGCCTGATCCAGACTGCCCTGGCGCTCGCCGTGGTGCAGCACATCCCACAGCGCCAGTCTGCTTCTGGCGCAATAAGGCGACACGCTCTGGATAATTCTCGGCCACCGGCACGTGATAGACGTCGGCGAGGATTCGCCAGAACTGATTGCGCGGGTGGCCGTAATACTCCTGGCGGCGGAATGATTCTTCACCGGGCAGCGTGCCCAGCACCAGGATTCGCGCAGTCTCGTCGATAAGGGGCGGAAAGCCTGTTTTCGTGAGAAACGGAGTACGGGGGCCGGCAGTCATGTTTCGCAGAGAACGGCGAGGGAGAGTGCTTCACTCTCCCTCGCCGTGGACCTTGGCGGAGGTCAGGCTGCGCCGGAGGTCTGAGCAGTCAGGTAGTTCTGGATGCCCATCTGCTCGATCTGATCGCGCTGCCGCTCGTTCCAATCCTCGTGATCCTCTTCCATCTTGAGGATCTTGGTGAGCAGATCGACCGTGCCCTGATCGTCCACTTCGTGCGCCAGGCGGATGGCGGCATTGTAGGCGCGGATCGCCGCGAGCTCCGCTTCCATATCGTTCGCCACCATGATCGGCACGGTGGCGCCGATCTTCAGCGGGTTCAACTTCGAGACGATCGGCGCGCCTTCCAGGAAAATGATGCGGCCGATCAACCATTCGGCGTGATGCATTTCGTCCATGGCCTGCGCTTCGATGCCCTTGTGGAGTTTATCGTAACCCCAGTTGTCGCACATCTCCGAGTGGACCATGTATTGACTGATAGCGGTCAGTTCGTCGGCGAGCAGTTCGTTCAACGTCTTGATGATTTTGTCGTTGCCTTGCATGGGATTCCTCCGAAGAAAATTTAGGTATGCTGCAAACGAGGTCGGGCAGAGTCGTTGTGCCTTGCGCTGTTTCACCCCGGCTATCAGAGTCTGGCCGGCCGGGAGAAGCAGTGCGCTCCTGGTACAGCGTGCACTGCCAGGTTATTTTATACATCGTCTGGCTGAACAAAGCAAGCTGCTTAAAGCGCGCAAGTGAACAGCAGAAGATCCACACAGACGCCTGCGCCGGGCTGCAGTCCGGGAGAAACCGGCTAAGAACGCGGCACCAGCGCAATCTCGAAGAGCCTGGGCCACCACTTGCCGGTCACCAACAGCCGATCGCGCCCGGCGTCATAGGCGATGCCATTGAGCACCGCGTCGGCGGACGGCGGACGATCGGCCTGGTTGAGCAGCCCGGTCAGATCGATCCAGCCGATGACCTGCCCGGTCTCCGGCGCGATGCGCGCGATGCGATCGGTCTGCCAGACATTGGCCAGGATTTCGCCGTGCACATATTCGAGTTCGTTAAGTTTGACCACCGGCTGGCCCTGGTCGGTGACGGTGATCCGCTGTGTCTCCTGAAAGGTGACGGGGTCCATAAAGTGCAGGCTGGACGTGCCATCACTCATAATGAGCGATGCACCATCATGCGTGAGACCCCAGCCTTCGGTTGGATAGTTGAATGTCTTGAGCAGCCTGAAAGTAGCCTTGTCGTAAACAAACCCCAGGTGCGACTTCCACGTCAGTTGAATAATCTGATCGTTCCACGTCGTCACCCCTTCGCCGAAGTGCTCGGGGTCCAGTGCCACGCTGTGCAGCACCTGGCCGCTCTCCAGATCGACTCGCCGCAGCGACGATCGGCCATTCAGGCCGGTGCCCTCGTACAGAGTTCCTCCGTCCATGACGAGTCCCTGGGTGTACGCAGCGCGATCGTGAGGATACGTATTGACGACCTTGAAGGTCAAGTCTGGCGCGGCGGGAAGCTCAAGGACGCTGGCCGGCGGCGTTGGACGCGGCGCCACCGGGCTGCTCACGAAGGGCTGGGCCGGGACCTCCGGCACAGATGATGCACAGCCCGCCATCAAGAGACCAGCAACCAGCATCACGGGAATAAGTCGTAGCATGATGAGCACCTTACCGATCAGGCCGTTTCGGCCCGCGCGTGCCACCAGCGCGGTAATAAACCTCGCGCTGGAGCGAACAGGAACGCCAGCAGAAAGATCGCCGTGGCCGTCAGCACCACCGCCGCGCCGGACGCCACGCTGAGGTAGAAACTCAGATACAGGCCCACCACACTCGACAGCGCGCCGATCAGGGCCGCAACGATCATCATCGACGTCAACCGCCGAGTCAACAGATAAGCGGCCGCGCCGGGCGTGACCAGCATCGCCGCGACCAAACCCACCCCCACCGTTTGCATCGAGACCACGACCGTCAACGCCAACAAGATCAACATCAACGCGCGGAAGCGCTCGGCGCGTATGCGGAGTGTCGCCGCCAGCACTGGATCGAACGACATCACCAGGAATTCGCGATAGAACACGACAATGAAGCCCAGCACCACGGCGCCCAATACCGCGGTAAAGATCAAGTCTTCTGAACTGACGCCCAGCACGTTGCCAAACAAAATGTGCGTCAGATCGACCGCGTAAGTGCGGATGCTGCTGATCAACACTACGCCCAGCGACAGGGCCGCCGCAAACAAGATGCCGATGGCGGTATCTTCCTTGATCGTGCCCTGCCGCGACAACAAGGCGATGAGCAGGGCTACGACGATGGCCGCCACCAGCGCTCCGATCAGCAGATTGCCGTTAAAGAGATAAGCCAGCGCCACGCCGGGCAAAATCGCATGCGCGAGCGCATCGCCCAGAAAGGCCATGCCGCGCAGCACGACATAGCAGCCTACCACCGCGCATAACACGCCCACCAGCATGGACGCCGCCAGCCCGCGCTGCATGAATTCATACGTCAGCGGCTTCGTCAACCATTCGATCATTTCAAGACTCGCGCTTCATCCGGCGGGCAGCACTCGTCCACCAGCGCCAGGCCATTGGGCAGCATCAGCACCTGTCCGCTGAAAGCCTGCCCTAGCGCCTGCGGTGTAATCACATCAGCCACCCGCCCGTAGGCCACCACCTGATGGTTCAGCAACAGCACCTGCTCAAAGCGCGACGCCGCCAGATTGAGATCGTGCGTGGAAATCATCGCCGTCACCTGGCGCGCCTGCAAATCGTCCAGCAGGGCCAGCGTGGCTTCCTGTGTGGCCGCATCCACGCCCGTGAACGGCTCATCCATCAGCAGGATGTGCGGCTCTTGCGCCAGGGCGCGTGCCAGAAACACGCGCTGCTGCTGCCCGCCGGACAATTCGCCGATCGACCGCCTGGCCAGATTGGCAATGCGCATTTGCTCCAGGCAGTGCCTCACGATTTCGCGGTCGTGTCGGGAAGCCTGCCGCAAGCGCCCCAGATGCCCGAAGCGCCCCATCATCACCACATCGCTCACCGTCACCGGAAAGCGCCAATCGATGTCGTTGCGCTGCGGCACGTAGGCCACGCAATCTTGATGCGCTCTCAGCGGCAGACCGTGAATCAACACTTCGCCGCTGCGAGCCGGCAGCAAGCCCACCAGCACTTTGAACAGTGTCGATTTGCCCGCCCCGTTCGGCCCGACGACGGCAACGCGCGCGCCGTGCGGCACTTGAAACGAAACATCGTGCAGCACGAGTCTGGCCGTCATAACCGGCCGAAACGTCGCGCAGCTCCAGGCGCGCCGGCTCGACGCGCTGCAGATCGATCTTTTGGTCGGAGTTGGTCATTTCAGTGCATCCACGATCGCGTTGGTGTTGAACTTCATCATATCGATATAGGTGGGTGCCGGGCCGCCCGCCTCAGTGATCGAATGACTGTACAAACTGGTGACGACCTGGCTGCCCGTTTCTTTCGCCACTTGTTCCGCCAACTGCGGATTGGTACCCGTTTCCAGAAAGATCGCTTTCGCGCCAGCGGCTTTGATGTGATCGATCAACTGCGCCAACTGTTGCGCCGAAGGCGTCGATCCGGTGCTGACGCTGGGCAGCAGCGTGCCGATGATTTTGAAACCATAGCGATCGGCGAAGTAACCGAAACTCTCATGATTGGTGACCAACAGCCGATTGGCTTCCGGTACTTCCTTAACCCGGTCGGCGATCCAGCGATCGAGTTCTTCCAATTTGGCGATGTACGCGCCGGCATTCGCCCGGTAGGTCGCCGCGCCTTCCGGATCTGCCTTGCTCAAGCCGTCGCGGATATTCTCGGCGTACTTGATCACGTTGTCGGGATCGAGCCAGAAGTGCGGATCGCCCGCCTGATCCGGATCGGCCATTTCGCCTTCCTGCCGCTGGCGTGAAACCAGGCCCGCCGCGGCCTCGACGACTGCGTGTTGGCCGCCGGCATTTTTCAGCAGTTTCGCCAGAAACTCCTCAAAATCGGCGCCATTCATGATAAGCACCTGGCTGTCGGCGATCTTGGCCACGTCGGTCGGCGTTGGCTCGAAGCCGTGTGGATCGACTCCGATCGGCATCAGCGCTTCAATCTTGACTCGATCGCCCGCCACGTTCTGCGCGATGTCCGCCAGAAATGTTTCGGCGGCTACAACTTTCAGCGCGGTCTGCGCCCCGCCCGTCTGAGCTGCCGGCCCCGGCGGTTGGCAGGCAGCCAGCGCCGCCAGCCCTAACAGCACGAACGTCATCTTCTTCAGCATGCTTTGCGATTTCTCTTCTGGCACCTGGGACATACGCCCACCAGCTCGAGCCAGTGCTGTTCGATGGTGAAGCCGGTCTGCTCCGCCACGCGCTCCAGCAGCGCCTTCAAATTGCAGTCTTCAAACTCAATCGTTTCCTGGCAGCGGCGGCAGATGAGGTGATGCCCGTGTTCCGCCGGTGCCAACGCGAAACCTTCACAGCCATCGTCCAGATGCACCCGCCGGATGACACCCATTTGCTCCAGAATCTCCAGCGTGCGATAGACCGTCGTCAGGCCGAGATCAGGACACGCGTGCTGGGCCCGGGTAAACACGTCGGCGGCGCTCAAGCGGGTATGAGCCTGCGTGACGACTTCCACCACGGCTTTACGCTGGCGCGTCAGTTTGTAGCCCTGCTCGCTGAGCTGCGTATTGAGCGCATCCAGATCGAGGTTCATCCGGTTTCCCCCAATTGAAAATCGTTTTCAATTAGCACGGTCCGATTGTACCCGCCGATCCCGGTGGTGTCAAGGCGCTGCGCTCAGCGCGGGCACGCACCTGTTATCAGACGCTTAGCCGTGCGGGCACACCACTCAGGACGGTGTCTTGCAGACTTTCTAGAAATAGAGGGCGGCAACGTAGCGCGGCGTGAAATCGGGGTAAGTCGTGAGTTCGATGTAACGATCGCCTCGTGCGATGTCGCGGGCCAGCTGGCGACGCTGCGCCGAGACGAGCATCTGCCGCGCGCCAGTGCCGGCCGCATTGCCCACCTGCCGGAAACGCTCGCGCGGCAAGTCAGGGAACAGGCCGATGCGGATGGCGCTGTTTAGATCGAGATACGTGCCAAAAGCCCCGGCCACGACGAATTCATCAACCGCGCCGGCGTCGATACCGCATTCCGCCAGCAATACGCCGATGCCCACCCGGATGGCGCTCTTGGCCAGTTGAATCTCGTTCACATCGCCGCGGGTGATGGTCACGTCGTGCCCGTGACCGGAGAAAGCCGCGGAGGCCAGGATGAACTCGGTTGTGTTGTCACGCACGCGCACTCGCGGATGATCCTTGTTCAAGAGGCCGCGCGAGTTCAATATTCCAGCTCTTAACATCTCGGCAATCGCATCGAGGATGCCTGATCCGCAGATGCCGACCGGCGGCTGCTGCCCGATGATATGCAGGTGCAGCCCGTCGGCGCTGATTTGCACGCGCTCGATTGCGCCCGGCGCCGCGCGCATCCCGGCCGTGATGTGCGCGCCTTCAAAAGCCGGGCCGGAGGCGCAGGAACAACAGACCAACTGCCCTCGATGCGCTACGGTGATCTCGGTGTTTGTGCCGATGTCCAACGCCACGACCGTCTGGTCCGTATCGCAGAGGCCGGCGGCCAGCAGCATGGCAACATGATCCGCGCCGACAAACCCGGCGATGTTTGGCGGGAGGTAAATCGATGCGCCGGGAGCGATCTCCAACCCGATATCTCTGGCGCGCACTTCCAGCGCATCGCTGATCGCCGCCACGTACGGCGAGGTGCCCAGCTGCTGCACCGGCAGGCCGGCCAGGAGGTGATGCATCACGGTGTTGCCCACCATCACGGCTTCGACGATCTGATCGCGAGTAACCTTCGCTTCGCGGCACATCTCGCCGACCAGCGCATTCAGCGCCTCGATCAATTTGCGCTGCAGGATGGCGCGGCCGTCAGCCTGGCGATTGCAGTAAGCGATGCGGCTGACCACGTCTTCACCGTAAGCAATCTGCGGATTCATCGCGCCGCGTTTCGCGACGGTATGTCCCTGCTCCAGATCGACGAGATACGCGGCAAGTTTCGTCGTGCCGATATCGACCGCCAGGCCGATCAGGCGGGTCGCGCGCGGCAGCACGGCGATCACGCGGGATCCGCGTTGGGCGACACGCGTTTGCCAGTGGTACTGCCGCAAACGATCTGAGAGATCGGTGAGCGCCGCATGCTCGATCGAGATAGCGGCCTCCCCAACGGCTGCTTGCAGCCGCGCAGCATCCGAGCGCAGATCAGCCAGATTGGGCGCGGGCAGCTGCACATCGATCGGCTGAACCACCGGATCGAGCTCAATTTCGACTTCGCGGCCTTCAACTTGCGTGCGCTGCGGTGCGGTCAGTGACGCGGGAGGAATGTCAAGGCGGATAGGGCTCAACGGCCTGGCCTGACAGGCCAGGCGGTAACCGGCTTTGAGATCATCTTCACTCAGCTCGAATGCTTCATTCGCGGTAATGGGTGTGAGCTCACCCGCCATCAAGCGTACCCGGCAGGTGGCGCACGTGCCGGTGCCGCCGCACACCGCGACAAGCTCCACGCCGGCAGATTGGGCGGCATCGAGCAGGGTTTGCTCCCTGGAAATCTCGGTGCGCCGTCCGACGGGTTGAAGATCGACCTCGAAGTGTTCGTCCATGCTTGAAGCGCCGCAAGAGAACTTGCCCTAAGCGACGGTATTCTCCAACGTCAGCTCACCGATCGCGATCGTCACGCGGTCGCCGGCCGCCAGAGTGAAGTCGTCGGGCGGGACGAGGCCCGTGCCCGTCATCAACAGCACGCCGTGCGGAAAACTCAACTCACGGAACAGGTAGGCGACCAGGTCCTCCAGGCGCCGCGTCAGGCGTGAAGTGCGCGTTTCACCGTGATAAGCCGATCGAGACGCGCGCACGATCTCCAGCGTGATCGGCAGATCGCGCAGCGCTTCCACATCCTCCCCCAGCTGCAAACCGGGGCCGAGCGCGCACGCGGCATCATAAATCTTGGCTTGCGGCAGATACAGGGGATTCTCGCCTTCAACGCTGCGCGCCGAGAGATCGTTGCCAATGGTGCAGCCCGTGATCTCCTGATGCTGATTGATGACCAGCGTCAGTTCCGGTTCCGGCACATTCCAGGCGCTGTCCGCGCGGATGCGAATGGGCTGCTGATGCCCCACCGCCCGCCAGCCGATCGCCTTGAAGAACAGCTCGGGGCGCTGTGCCGCATAGACGCGATCGTAGACGTCGGCCGTGCTGGACTCGGCCCGGCGCGCCTCGCGGCTGCGTTGATACGTCACGCCGCAGCCCCATACTTCCTGCGTCATCTCGATCGGAGCCAGCAGCGGGCCAGCGGCGGGCTCACCGGTCAGCGTATGATCGATGAAAGGCTGCATGTCGGCGCGCGGCATCGCCAGCAGCATGCGCAGATCAAACAGGTCTGTGAGAAATTGTCGATTGGCCGCCCAGCGCGGGCCGCGTGCGGTTTGATGACGTGTCAGCAGCATGTTTAGCCTTTCAGGAGTGATGTTGATAGCGACAGGTGTCGCGCAGCGCGCAGAAGTCACAGGGCGTTCCCGCTGCAAACGGCGTGGGCGCAAAGCCCAGTACCAGCGAGGTGGACTTGCGCGGAATCATCTGCGCGCTGGCGGTCAAGATGACGCCAATGGCCCCGGCGTCCAGGTTGCTGAAGATTTGCGGCTGCCCGACATCGACCGGCCAGCCGGCCATTCCGGGGCTGATGGGCACGCTGGTGCAGTGGCCCAGGCGAGCCGCGTCCCGTTCCAGGCGCGCGCACAATTCGGCGCCCAGAGCTTCCACCGCAGCCGAGCCCAGGCCGTCCAGCGCCAGCGCATGCGCGGGATCCTTTGGCATCAGCGCGGAGATGCGCTCGTCGATCGCCGCGCCGATGGTGCACACGATCACGGCCAGGTAGCGTGCCGGCGAAAGATGCCGCGCGATCAACGCTCCGGTGAACGGTGCGCCGTCCGCGAGGACGAGGCGCTCGTGCTTCACCGTCTCGATCGGCGCAAAACGATAGACCACCGCCGGTTCGAGCAGCGTCGAGCCTTCCTGCACAGCCCGCTCGGCGATCTCTACCAGGCGCGGTTTGCGCGCGCGGATCACGGCCGGATCAGCGCCCTGCCCGCGCAGCACCAGATCGGCATCGATATGCAGCGGCCAATCACGAATGACGATTTGATCGGTCATGCTGTTATTGAACCCATAAGGTGAATAGGCTACACCAACTTCAACGCCTGCGCCTGTGCCACGGCCTGCATGCGGCTGTTGACGCCGAGTTTGAGATAGATGTTTTCCAGATGAGTCTTCACCGTGCTGTGAGAGACGGATAACTTAGCCGCGATTTCCCGATTCGATAAGCCAGCCCTGAGGAGTCTCAGCACCTCTTGCTCGCGCGTGCTGATGGAAGCGGCCGTGGACACCGCCAGCAGTTCATCTTTGGACGGGGCTTCCGGCGCTCCCTCGACCTGCCCCACCATGCGCAAAATTTCCTTGCCAAAGGACCGGGACTCGGGGGTAAGCGCGTCGCTCTGCAATACCAGCGTGAGCAGCACCACACTCTGAAAGCCGTAATCCAGGAACGGGCGAATGAATAATTCCGGGGCAGCCAGCCGGATGGCCTCGACCATCACATGCCGCGCTTGATTCACTTGATGCTGCTCAAACAGGGCCAGGGCCAGCATCACCCGCCCGCCCAGGATGGGCTCGCGAGGTAAGCCATAGGGATATTGCATAAGCACGCGGTTTATGAGGTCCACGGCGGACGCGGCCTGGCCTTGCTTCAACAAGATTTCTACCCGGACGAGCGCAGGGAGGGGATGCGCCTCAGGATCGCCTATTTCACTGATCAAGTCTTCCGCGCTGGCCTGGTCACCGTGCCGCAAACAGAACAAAGCCTGATACGCAATCAAATCCTCATCGGCCCAGATGCGCGAAGGTCGCCTGGCCTGTAACTCCCGCGCCGCTTGAAGCGTAGCGACAGCCGCGGCACCGTTGCCTTGTGCCGATTGAAGCTTTGCTCGGCTTACCGCGCTCGCGATCGAAATATTCGAGCTCACGGGATTCGGATCAACCTCGGCAATTTGCAACAAGAGTCGATGGGCCTGCGCCAGTTGATTGCGGGCATAACAAATCCGGCACAACGTGATCAGTGAGATACTCGCCATGTCCGGCAGACTGCCGCGCTGCACCAGGGCCTGCCGTAAAACCTGATGCGCCAGGCCCTCGCTGCGCCGGAGGCGTCCCTGCAAGAATGCTCGATTAGCACACATTCCGCCTGCCATTAACATGAGATACAGATTATGCCGCCCCCGTGCAGTCTCGTAGATCTCGTGGGCAACCGTTTCTGCGCGAGGCAGGTCTTGTCCAAAATCGTACCGAAGCCTCAGGTTCTCATCCAATATCTGCCACGCATCAGCGGGTTCTTCAAGAGGAGCGATGTGCCGCACCGCGTTGTCGCTCGCCCACAGGTGACGAATCTGCTGGATTTCTTTCAGCACTGCCTGTTCGGCCGGTGTCTGTTCGTGCGCCGCCTTGCGGGCGATACTCAGTTCAATCTGCGTCAGCGATTGTTCTACCTGGGAATCCGGCAAAGCCAGCGCAGCCAGGCGTACGTATACATGCAGGAGGTTCTTGTGCTGCTGCACAATCGTTTCCGGCAGCTGCCGCAGCCAGTGCAGCAAACGCGACTCCTCGCCAAGTACCTCAAGCTCGCGCAAGGCAATGCGCTCGATCAAAGCAGCCGCATCTTCGTACGCCTGGATGGCGAATAAGTGGTGCAGCGCGTCGGCCGGCGCGTCCTGGGCAAGATACCATGCCGCCGCCCGGCGATGCAAGCGCGGAAGGTCGGCTGGAAATTGCCGCTGCAATTGCTCGTTGAGCATCTCGGCAAACAAATCGTGATAGCGATACCAGCCCGGCTCTTCCAGGCGCACCAGGAACAAGCCCTTCTGCCACAATTGGGCCAGCAGGTCAGATCCATCGGTTTGCCCGGTTACCGCATTGCACAGTTCCCCCGTCAATTGCCGCAAGATAGCGGTCTTGAACAGAAACGTTTGTGCAGGCAAAGGCTGCTGATGCAGCACGCGTTCGACGAAGTATTCACGCAGGACAGTATGCGTTCCAGTGAAGGTGACCGCGAATTGACGGCGATCGACTTGCTGGTTGAGCGTCAATGCCGCCAGCTTGAGGCCGGCGATCCAGCCTTCCGTGCGCTTGACCAGCCGCTGCATCTCACTATAGGCCAAAGGCTGCTCGGAGACAACCTGTTCCAGGAAGTCGATCCCTTCCTCCATCGTCAAGCGCAAATCGTCGGTCTCCAACACCGTCACTTTCCCTGCTGCTTGCAAATGCTTCAGATTCAGGGGCGGCACAGTGCGACTGGAAATGATGATTTGCAGAGTTGGCGGCAGATGCTCCAGGAAGGTTTCGACGCTTGAATGAATATCCGGCTGCTCGATGTGATGATAATCATCCAGAATCAAAGCCATGGGCTGCCTGAAATCAGAGGTGTGGGTCACTCGGATAATTTCGTTGGTGAGATGCACGCTGACTGCGGAGATGGCCGCAGGCGAAAGCGCGTGGAGCTGGGGCAGGAGTCCCTGACCCAATCCGGAATGGATCGTCTGCAAAGCCATCACCAGTGTGAACCAGAAATGCTCTGGCTGGTTGTCGTCCGCGTCCAGCCACGCCCACGCTACCAGCCTGCCGCAGGACTGCCGCCAGTCGTTGAGCAGTGTGCTCTTGCCGTATCCACTGGGAGCGTGAATGAGGGTGATGGGCGTCGTGATCCGTTGAGTGAGTCGCGGACGCGCGACGAAGGTAGCGCGGCAGGGCAGGCAGTCGAGTTTTGGTTCGGGCCCATGACGGCAGCGCTGCCCTGACTTTCCCGGCGATCTCCCCATTCTTCAGTGTGGTCGCCAGTTCAACGGAACCGGCGGGGAACGCTTCTTGCCCCGCCAGATGCGCGCTCGCCTGCTCAAGGCGTTCCGGGGTTAGTTCTTCCGATTTGCCCAGGTAGGTTTTGGAGAGCTTTCCATCGCGCCGGCGATAGGCATACCAATACTCGCTGCCGCGCCGCGTCTCCCGGCGCGCGGTGAAATGTCCGGCGCCGCCCTCAAACAGAAAACTCTGGTGATGCGCGAGCCACGCATGCCACTGCGGCGATCCGACCCCAATCGCCTCGGCTGTACCCGGCTGTGCCGCATCGGGCAAGAGTTGATTGTTTCTGACGATAGGCCGGCTGGTTTTCGGCATGCGTTCCCTGACTGAGCGCTGACGAGTTGCCCAACACTTCGATTGTAGCGCGGTTGGGCAACTCGTCAAGCGGCTTCTTCCGTCAGACCGGTTAGCATGCCACGATGTGATGGCTTCGTGTTGCGGCAGAATCGGCCAAACGGCTGATATACAGCCAATTGTTTGCGTAATATGATATGACCGTTGTGCACTTCGTTGGTTGTGTCAACAAACTCATGAGTTGGTGCGTCAAACAAAGCCCAGAGGATGCCATGCCCCGACCGTTTCGCACCGGCGACCAGACGCTGGTCCGTGAACTCAACCGCTCGATCATCCTGAACCAGCTGCGGACACACTCTCTCTCACGCGCCGATCTGGCGGTGATCACGGGGTTGAACAAGACCACCGTGTCCAGCCTGATCAACGAGTTACTCGCGCACAGCTTCGTGCACGAGATCGGACCCAACACTTCCGCAGGCGGACGACCCGCCGTGCTGGTGGAGCTCGATCCGGCCGCCGGCAACATTATCGGCGTTGAAATCGGCGTGGGTTACCTCAACGTGGTGCTGACTGATTTTTGTGCGGGTGTCCTGTGGAAACGACAGGTCCCGTTTACCGAGTCCGATAGCCAGCGACAAGTCATGCAGCACGCCATCACCCTGCTGCGGCGGGCGATACAACATGGCGAACAGACTGGCACGCGACTGCTGGGCGTGGGCGTCGCAATCCCCGGTCTGGTGGATACCGCTTCCGGAACGCTGGTCTATGCGCCCAACCTGGAGTGGCGCAATGTGCCCGTGCAGCAAATCCTCGCCGCAAAATTCGACACGCCCATTTTCGTCGACAATGACGCGAATGCTGCGGCCCTGGCCGAACACTACATGGGCTCGGCCCAGCAGGTGGACAATTACGTTTCCGTGGTCGCCAACGCCGGCATCGGCGCGGGCATCGTGTTAGGCGGGCAAGTCTTTCATGGCATCACCGGTTATGCCGGCGAGGTTGGACACGTGACACTCGATCCCGATGGCCCGGCCTGCCACTGCGGCAACCATGGCTGCTGGGAGCGGCTCGCCGGCCAGAGCGCCCTGGTCGAGCGCGTGCATAACGCCATCCAGGCTGGGGCGTCGAGTTCGATCAGAGAGATAACCGAAGGCTCACATGGCCTGTGTTTGCATTCTATCGTGGAAGCGGCCAGGCAGGGTGATGTCGTTGCGCGGAGCGCCCTGGAGGAAACGGGGCGGTATCTGGGCATCGGCATTGCCAATCTCATCAATATATTCAATCCCGACCTGGTCGTGCTGTGCGGCGTGCTCAGCCTGGCCGAAGAATTCTTGACGCCTGTCATTCAGCAGACCCTGGTGCAGCGCGCCATGTCTGACCCGCGCGCAGCGGCGCAATTTGTCGTCTCAAGATTCAAATCGGATGCCTGTGTCATGGGCGGCGTCGCCATGGTGATGCACGACATCCTGAGCCGTCCCGGGCTCGACGGGGCGCAGCCGCCCCGGCAAAGTGGAGTGTTCGCCTCGCGGGTCTCGAAGAGGATCGAGCGTGCTCCGCAGCTCTTGACACTTCATGACGGATCCTCATTGGTCAGTCAGTCCAGTCCCAGTCGGCGCCTGCCGTGATCATCCGTCATCTCGTGAGTCATACTGATCGGGCCTGCGTGAATCACCGGTTGGTGTGAGAAATTCGGCTACAAGGAGGTGCATCAGCCATCGATCACTCAAACGTTGTCGGCTGGCTCGCCTGAGACAGTTGGAGAAGCCTCCTCTGTGAGGCGAGCTTGACCGGGATATATCCTACTGATAGATGCCGGTTTGTGTTAGTCACTCTTAGCCGAGGGAGTAGACACGGATCAATCCAAAATTCCAATCAAGGAGAATCCAATGTCTACTTATCGCAAACTGTTGCTCCGCTACCGAATGGTAGCCATCCTCGTGGTTCTGGCGATGTTCCTGGCGCCCGTCGCCGGCTTCGCAGGGCGCACGAACATCGCTTCAGCCGACCCAGCCAGTGTCTGGGGTACCGGCACCCTCACCGACCAAAATCTCTGGGACCTCATCGCGCAGATGACCGTGGCCGAAGAAGATACCTTCATCCACGGCAGTAGTGACAATGCCTGCACTGGCGTCTACGTCAGCCCGTGGGTTCAGGGCTGCATGGGCCAGGCCGGCTGGATTCCGGGCATCCCAACCCTGGGCATCCCGCCGCTGCGCCTGGACGACGGCCCGGCCGGTTCCCGCCTGGGCCACGTGGCGACGGCCATGCCGGCGCCGATTGGCCTAACCGCCTCCTTTAATCGGAGCATGGCCAACCTGTTTGCCACCAAGGTCGGCACGGAGCAGCGCTCCCTGAACCAGGATGTCTGGCTGGCGCCGATGATGAACGCGGTCAACGTTCCGACCGCCGGCCGAAACTTCGAGACGCTGGGCGAGGACCCGTACCTGGCCGGCGAAATGGCAGTCCAAATGGTCAAAGGCTCACAAGAGCGTGGGCTTCATCACCACCGATCAAGCACTATGTGGACAACGACTTTGAGAATGGCCGCAACTCGACCAGCGTGATGATTGACGAGCGGACGCAGTTCGAGATGGAGCTGCCAGGCCTTTGAGAAAGGCCATCAAGGCCGGCGCCGGCCTCCATCATGTGCTCGTACAACCGCATCGACGACGTCTATGCCTGCGGCAATGACCTCCTGTTGAACCAGATCGCCAGGGGCCTCTTCGGCTTCAAGGGCTTCGTCATGTCCGACTGGGGCGCCACGCATACCAAGCAGGACCTGATCCACGGGCTTGATATGGAGCAGTCCGGCAGCGGCAACCTGGGCAACCCGGTCATACACGCTATCTTGCTCACCACCACGCTGGCCGCCGGCAACACCACGCTGTTTGCCGACTCGCTCGCCGGAGACACGAACATCAAGGTGGCTAGCGTCGCCGGACTTCGCCGCCGGCCAGACGATCGACATTGACACTGGCGCGAGCTTCGAGTCCGCCGTCATCTCGGCGGTCGGCACGGCCGGCACCGCCACCACGCTGTCTGGCGGCAGCACCACGCTGGCCGCTGCAGTCGGCCGCCGGGGACACGAACATCAAGGTGTCCAGCGTCTCGAACTTTGTCGCCGGCCAGACGATCAACATTGACACCGGCGCCAACCTCGAGTCCGCCGTCATCGCGACGGTCGGGACCTCGGGCGCCACGGGCACCGGCCTCACCCTCGTGGCGCCGCTGAGTCTGGCGCACGCAGCGGGCGTGCCTGTACTAGCCCTCACCCCGGTCGGCGCCACGAACATCAAGGTGGCCAGTGTGACCAACCTCGCGGTCGGCGACATCCTCCTCATCGACGCTGGCGCCAACCTGGAGACGGTCACCATCACCTCCGTCGGAACTTCGGGCGCGAACGGCACCGGCGTCAACGTCACGCCGGCGCTCAGCCTGGCGCACGCGACCGGCACGGCGGTGAAGGACCAGAGCAAGCCTGGCACCGGCCTCACCCTCACGGCCGCCCTGGCCAATGCGCACGCGGCCGGCGCGGCGGTCGTAGTGCCCGCCATCCCGGCCGGGGTCACGAACATCAAGGTCGCCAGCACCTCCGACTTTATGGTCGGCCACGTGATCGAGATCGATACCGGCGCGAACGCCGAGTCCGCGACCGTCACGGCGGTCGGCTCGTCGGGCGCAGGCGGCACCGGCCTCACCCTCGCGTCTCCCTTGACTTTCGCCCATCTGCCCAGGCGCGCTGGTCTCCACCAGTGGAACACCCGCCGTCCCCGCGACCAACGATATGCCGGCCCAGCCGGCCTATACGTCGGCCGAGTGGAAGGCGGCGCTCGACCAATCCGTGTTCCGCATCCTGACGCAAATGAACAATGCCGGGCTGCTGGAAGGCACGCAGTACGGCACGCAGAGCAACGGCTGCAATCGCAGCGCCGGTGTGAACTGCACCTCGTTCGTTCCGGCACGTGCCGACCTCCAGCAGATTCAGCCGGATATGTTTGCGGCGGCGCAGCAAATCGCCGAAGCGAGCGCCGTGCTTCTCAAGAACGACGACAACGTCCTGCCGCTGACCTGCGCCGACCTGACGACGGGCAACGGCGTCGTGCTGATGGGACCGACCGCGATCTCGACCTACACGGGCGGCGGCGGCAGCGCGCATGTCGCCCGTTCGATCCGGTGCAGTCCTCGTACGATGCGCTCATCGCCGCGGCCAAGGCCAAGTGCGGCGACGATGTCAAGATCAGCTACGTGCCCGGCTATGACCTCGACGGCCCGATCGTTCCGTCGTCAGTGCTGACAGGCGCCGGACCCGGCGAATCCGTTACCCCAACTGGACGCTCAAGCCGGAAGATGCCGCGTTCGCCAACCAGCCCGGCCTGCTGCGCCAGCAGATCACGACGGACACGGTCGCCTCGGGGTCTCAGCCGGTACTCTATGCCGGTGCAGATGCCGCGCCTGACCAGCTGGACGCGACGATCAACTATGTGGGCGATAACGGCCTGCCGGTCGGCACCGCCTGGCGCTGGACGGGGACCCTCACCGCCCCGGCCGCACGGCAGCTACGCGCTGCGGATCTTCGTCGCCGAATCAAGCCAGCGCACAGTTGTTCACCGACGGCCTGACCACAGCGGAGCGCCGCATCAACCAGGGCGCGTACCCGGTCTACTTCCCGGACTCGATGACGAGCAGCTACGCCACCCAGACGGTGGCGCAACAAGACCCACGATCCGGACTTCCAGGATGGGCAGCGACCGAACTACAACGTGACTCTCACCGCCGGCCAGCAGGTCCATCTTGACCTGCGCGTGTATGCAGGCGCCACGAAGCCCGTGCGTGTTCAGTTCCGCTGGGTGCCGACCACGAACCAGGCCGACCAGATCGCGGCGGCCGTTGCTGCGGCGAGCGCGGCGAATAAGGTCGTGGACTTCGTCTGGGACGAAGGCTCCGAAGGCAGCGACCGCGGCGGCAACGCCATTGCCAACGGCCTGGCCCTCGCCGGCTACCAGAACGATGTCGTCGCAGCCGTGGTCGCCGCCAACCCGAACACGGCTGTCGTCTTGAACACGGGCGACTCGGTGTTTATGCCGTGGGCAAGCACGACTAAGTCGATTCTCGAGATGTGGTACCCGGGCCAGATGGGCGGTCCGGCGACGGCGAATGTGCTGCTGGGCAACGTCAACCCCGGCGGCAAACTGCCCGAAACCTTCTATGATGGCACTGCCCCGATCGGGCAGCGCTTCCCACAGGACACGCAGCCCGCAGCCGTGCGCCGACAACTACAGGCGGTACCAGCTATTACGGCACGGCCAGTGGCGTACTGCCGGGCAACCCCGGCAACTGCCCCTTGTACCCGGGCATCTACCTGCCCGGGTTCCTGGGCACCAACCTCCACAGCTACCGGACGATCAACTATAGCGACCAAGCTCTCGGCGGCATCCAGGGTAACGGCATCTTCCAGGGCTACCGCTGGTTCGACAAGAATAGCTATACTCCGCTGTTCCCGTTCGGGCATGGCCTGTCCTACACGACTTTCGAGTACCGGAACCTGGTCCTCAAGGCTGAGAAGGGCGGCACCGTGCGCGTCAGCTTCATCGTCCAGAACAAGGGCGATGTCGCCGGAGCGGTCGTGCCGCAGGTATATGTGGGTGCGGCGCCAAGCCCTGTACAGCAGGCCGTCCGCGCACTGCAAGGCTTCGACCGGGTCGAGTTGCGGCCAAACGAAGCCAAGCGAGTCGAGATCACCCTGGATCCCCGCTCATTCCAGTACTGGGATGAGAATGCGCACGGCTGGACGTTCCTGGCAGGCAAGCGCACGATCTGGGTCGGCGATTCCTCGCGCGATCTGCGGCTCTCGGGTAATGTCACGCCGATGGCTCAGTAGTCCTAAGGTTGCCTGGGTCAGGTGGGATTGAAAACAGGTCGTCCCGCCTGACTCTCTATCACCGTATGTAGCAAATTCTCGCCTTACAGGGGAGCGCCAGCCTTCAGTTGGCGCTCCCCACCAAGCAGCTCAGCATCTGCGCAACTTCTCACAATACGCCATATTCGGGGAAGTATTACTGACCGAAGTACTACTGACTGCGCCATGGCTGCACAAAGTTTTACTCAAATTCAAACTGAAATTCAATCAAAAAGCAGGGGGAGCTTTTTGGAAGATTCAGACTTATAATGGATCGGCCACCGCCGCAAATTCCTCGCTAAGGAGGCTCATACCAAAGCGCAATACAAAATGATCCTTGACGAAGTCCCCATCACTTGCAGAGATTCATGGGAGTCGGCTGATTGTTGATCCCGGCACCTACAAGTTAAGGAGAAAACAATGTCTACTCATCACAGACCGTTGCGTTACTTTCGAGTAGTGGCAGTCCTTGTGGCTCTGGCGATGTGCCTGGCACCTCTCGCTACCCAATCGTTCGTTGCAGCGCAGAGCGCAGCTCCCCAGATTGTCTCACCTGAAGTCGTTCACACGGGGATTGGGCCAACCGGCTACGAGGTGACCTTCCGATACTATGATCCGACAGCCACCAACGTGCGAATCAAAGGCGAGTGGTACTTCTCGGATGCCACCAGTGCGAACGCGTCCCCAGCGACCTCTGCCGGTCGCCTGCCGGCGCAATGGCAGGTGGGCGATTTCCCGATCGCTTACCCCAACTCACCGGCTGCCAACTGGCCGGTCAATGACATGACCTTCGACGCGGCGACCGGTATCTGGTCGTTCACCACGCCGCTGCCTTCCGGCGTCTTCACCTACGCCTTCTATAAGAACTGTCCGAATCCATTGCCCAGCCTTTCGGGATGCACGGGTTTCGCCGATCCCGCCAATCCGCCGTGGAACGCGCCTGCCGAGCCGCCCCGCTCGACTGAGCCCACGAGCCAGGTGTTCGTGCCGTCTGACCCGGCCTTCGGGACCATCGACTACTCCTGGCAGTTCCCCAACCCGGTGCATGGAACACTCTCGAACGTAGTCTATCCGACACCACTCTCCACGACCCCTCCCGGCTCGCATGCCCTGGCCATCTACACGCCGCCTGGCTACGATCCAAACCGGTCCATGCCCTACCCGACGCTCTACCTGAGCCATGGCGCCGGGGGCAATGAGGTTGACTGGAGCACGCAGGGCGTGGCGGGCAACATCGTCGACAACCTGATCGCGGCCGGGCGGGTCCAGCCGATGGTTGTCGTCATGACGAACTTCAACGGGATTTCCGGCGGGAATCTCGGCTACGCTCAAGATGTTGTTCAGAATGTGATCCCGTACGTCGAGGCCAACTATAACGTGTCCACGAAAGCCGGCGACCGGGCCTTCGGTGGTCTTTCCGCAGGCGGATCGCGCGCCAATGCGCTGCTATTCAATTACACCACCTCGTTCGGCGCCTATAGCGTGATGAGCACTGCCGGCGGTGCTCCGGTAGCCACCGATCCCTTGTGGACGAACCCTGATCTCAAGACCCTCCTCGGCCTGCATGTCGGCGCCGGAATCGACGACCCGATTGTGAGCCGCACGACCGCCGAACTGGCACTCCTGACGAGCAACGGGATACCGTTTGTTGAGGACTTGTTCGACGGTGGCCACGAGTGGTACGTCTGGCGCATCCTGCTCCGCAACTTTGTCGACACGATGGCCTTCAAGCACACGACGACCTCGCTCGCCGAAGTCGCCGCGCCAGGGTCGTCTGAACAACGCCGTGTGGTTTTCGTTACCGCAACGGTCAAGGCGAGCACGACTGAACCCGCCCGGCCGACCGGGAAGGTCCAGTTCTATCTCGACGGTCAGCAGCTCGACCCGGCGATGCCCCTCTTCCCGATGGCACGGCCAAACAGGCACTGCCGCAACTCAGCCCCGGACCACACACCGTGACCGCCGTCTACAGCGGGGATAACTTCTACAACACGAGCACGAGCGAATCGCTGACGGTGACCCGTTAAGCCGCTCTGAAGGTTCGATCTCACGCACACTGCAGGTAGCCGGGAGGCATCTCCCACAGGAGACGCTTCCCGGCAGACCGAAGTCAGCATTCTTGGCGGCCAGACTCAACTTGAAGTGTCAGCGCCATCTCGGTGCTGCTAAAACTCTTTCCAAATGACAATTCAGGCATATAAAGATGCACTCTAAGGAGAAAAAAATGGATCTGCAGCGTATTCTTAATCACAAGACCAGCCCGACTACACGGGTTCCTCGTCGACACCGAGCGCAACAACTGATTACATGGCTGTTGCTACTGGCCTTCGTCGTGGCGTCGTTCGTCGTCCCGTCTCCGGCCCCAGTCTACGCGGCACAGACGATCACGATCGCGCCCAGCCAGCCCGTGTATCTGGTCAACAACGGCGAGACCGCGTATGTAGGGTTCAGGCTGACCTACACAGGGACTCCCGCGGAAGGCCTCGACCGGGACATCACCCTGACCCTCGCCACCGGCACCGCCCTGCAAGTGGGCGGCTCGCCGGGTAATGCCCAAAATGTGGCCACCACGATCGCGGGTGGAAGCACCACTATCGCAGCCGGGAACACTACCCTGGCACAGGGTCGAGGCTCGCTGTCCGCCGCGGCCATCATCGGCGCCACCAACATCAAGGTGAGCAGCATCACCAACATGTTCATCGGCCAGGCCCTCAACATTGACCTGGGAGCCAACCAGGAGGTCGTGACCATCACGGCGGTCGGCACTGCTGGATCGGGCGGCACCGGCATCTCATTCACGCCCGCGCTTGCCAAGGCGCACAGTCAGGGCGCGGTGTACGCCGCCGTGACCCCGGCTGGCAGCACGAACATTCGGGTTGCCGCGATCACCAACTTCGCCGCGGGACAACTGATCAACATCGACAGCGGCGCGAGCCTGGAAACGGCGACCATCGCGGAGGTGGGGGCAGGCGGCGCCACGACCCTGTCAGCGGCAACCGCCAGCGGCGCGACCAACATCAAGGTCGCCAGCATCTCTGGACTGGTCGCCGGCAACAAGCTCTGGATCGGGGCAGGCGCCGACCAGGAGAGCGCCGTCATCGCGTCGGTCGGCACAACAGGCGCGAGCGGCACCGGCGTCGACCTCGCCTCAGGTCTCACCAGGGACCATGTGAGCGGCGCGCCGGTGACGGGCAATATCCTGGTGCTCACGTCGGGCCTCACCCTGTCGCACGCGGTTACCACTTCAAATGCGGCGGCCATTCCGGTTGTCACCCTGACGCCTGCCGGCGTAACCAACATCAAGGTCGTCAACGTTGCCGGTTTTGTCGCCGGGCAGTCGATTTACATTGACACGGGCGCGAACCAGGAGATTGCGACCATCGCCAGCGTCGGCACGGCGGGCGCCGCTGGGACGGGTCTTGACCTGAGCGCGGGCCTAACCCTGGCGCACACGGGCGCCGTGGCCGTCGTCCAGACAGATCCCGCGGTGCTTCCCGGCGCGGCCAATATCAAGGTCAACAGCGTCATGGGCTACTACCCCGGCGACACGATCACGATTGACACCGGCGCAAACGTCGAGCGCCGCACGATCGTAGCCGTGGGCACGCCGGGCCTCAGCGGCACGGGGATCGACCTTGACTCCCCGCTGGCCTTGTCGCACCTGGCGGGAGCGGCCGTCACGGATACGCGCGTGCTGCAATCCACCGCCGTGCTCGACACGGATTATACGGTTCTTAGCTATTCGGTCGTCATCCCCGCTGGCAGCCCTTCCGGGACAGTAGTGACGATCTCCGATCGTCACGCTTCCCAATCCGAACCCGTCGGTCGCCCTGACCATCAACACAACGGCGGCCTGCACAGACGGCTGCACGGGGGTTACGGTCAACAACAACGATCCGTCAACGGTCGTCATCAATGCCCACGGGTTCCCGTACCTTGACCCATCATTGCCGATTGCGGAGCGCGTCGCCGACCTGATGTCGCGCATGTCGCTTTTCGACAAGGTCGGGCAGATGACGCAGACGAACATGACGGTCCTCAGCAACGGCACGACCACGAACGAACCATCCTACAACGGCGTCCGTGCCTGGCGGCTCGGCTCGATCCTCTCCGGCGGCACCGACAGCCCCACGCCGAACTCCCCGACAGGCTGGGCCGACCTGATCGACGGCTTCCAGTACCGGGCGCTGGCCACGCCGCTGCAGATCCCGTTGATCTACGGCATAGACACGATTCACGGCAATTCCCACATGATCGGCTCAGTGCTCTTCCCGCACGATATCGGCATGGGCGCCACGCATAACCCGGAACTGTCGTATCAGCAGGGCGTGATCACCGCGCAGGAGACGCGCTCCACCGGCCCGCACTGGGGTTTTGGCCCCACCATCTGTGCGGCGCGCGACATCCGTTGGGGCCGCACCTATGAGTGTTACGGTGAAGATCCGGATCTGGTGAACCTCATGGAACCTATCATCGAAGGCTACCAGGGTCCCGACCCGCTCGATATGTCCGGTATGCACATCGTTGCCAGCGCCAAGCACTTCGCGGGCGACGGCGCCACGTTAAACGGCGTCAATACCGGCGTCAACGTGATGAGTTATGAGGAATTCGCACGCGTCGCGCTCGCACAATACATCCCGGCCGTGCAGAAGTACCACAGCGGCACCATCATGCCATCCTACTCCAGCACGCAGCTCGATGGCGCAACCACGTCCATCAAGATGAGCGCGAACGCCGACCTGATGACCGGCTGGCTCAAGGAGGGCGTCGGATTTGAAGGGTTCCTGATCAGCGACTACAACGCGATCGACCAGATCCCTGTCCCGAGCCCCAACCCGCTGCCCGCACCGATCAACAACAACTATGCCTACCAGGCCATGATCTCGTTCAACGCAGGCATGGACATGGTCATGGCGCCCAACAACCCGGCATGGAAGAACTTCATCAACTACGTACAGACCCTGGTGAAGACCGGCTACATGTCCCAGTCGCGGATCGACGACGCGGTCAGGCGCATCCTGACGCAGAAGTTCGCGCTGGGCCTCTTTGAGCAGCCGTTCACCGATCGCTCCACGCAGGACCAGATCCTCTCGCCTGAGCATCGAGCAGTCGCCCGCGAGGCCACGGCCCAGTCGCAGGTCCTGCTGAAGAACGTGGAAAACATCCTGCCGCTGAGCAAGACGGCCAAGATCTACCTGGCCGGCAGCAACGCACACAGCGTCATCAACCAGGCGGGTGGTTGGTCGATCAACTGGCAGAGCATCCCGACCGGCGACGTCGCGGCAGTAGACACCTACTTTACGACCATCCGGGAAGCCATTCAGAACGTCGTCGGAAGCGGCTAACGTAACGTACAGTGCGACGGCGTCATCGCCGGCGCCGACTGCCGGCGACGTACGATGTGGGCATCGTGGTTGTCGGCGAGACCGCCTACGCCGAAGGCAGCGGCGACGTTCCATCGTCGAGGACCAACGCGACGACTGCGGCCGATGCGGCGGCCATCAACAACGTCTGCAGCGCGATGCCGTGCATCATCATGACTGTGGCGGGCCGCCCGTTCTGGCTCACCAATGCGCAATTCGATGCCGCCAAGGCGGTCGTCGCGTCGTGGATCGGCAGCAGCGAAGGCGACGGCATGGCGGATGTCTTGTTTGGCGATAAGGACTTCACGGGCCGGCTTCCCATGACCTGGTCGCGCGACGTCTCGCAGGAACCGATCAACGTCGGCGACGCCAACTATGACCCTCGGTATCCCTTTGGCTGGGGCCTCCGTACGGGCTCCAGCAAAGTCCGGCTCCAGCAAACGCGCGACTCGCTGGCTGGCATCAGCGGCGACGCGCACGTAAGCGCCGCAGTCGCCTTCCTCGACGAACTGCTGGCGGCCGATGTTTGGAATGCCGCTGGATCGGTGAACAATCCGGGCTTTGCGCTGCAACTGCTTGCCAAGGCGGCCGGCGAGCTGGCGAATACTGACGCCGAGTCGTATCAGCAGGCCGATGGCGTCGTCACGGCGGCCCTTGATGTTGCCCAGACGGCGATCGTCAGCGCCGGTGGCCCTACAGCGGTCACCTCGCCACTCATCGCGGACGCTGATCACGAAGCGCTGATCGGCCACCCAGACGCCGCCGTGGCGCTGCTCGCCAGGGCAACCGGCCTCGTCCTGGCTCCCGTGATGTCCGCCAGTCCTGCAGCGCAGGATGCTCAGTACACCGATCGCGTCGAGCCTGTCACTATCACCGCGACGGATTCAACGGACGAGCTGCCACTGTCCGCATCAACCGAGTGGTCTCTCGACGGCGGCGCCTTCCAGTCCGGCCTGCCAGATTGGCTGGCGTTGGCCGCCGAGGCTTGCCGTGTGTAGCCGACGGAGTATGGGGCAGTTGCACCTGGACTCTTGAAAGCCAGGGTACAGTGCCCGTCCCCGCAGGCACCACCGTGGTGCGAACGGCCGTCAGCGACGGCACGCAAGCCAGTTACACCGATGTCACGATCGTCGTCAAGCCTGAGGATGCCTTCCTCCAGTATACAGGCGAAGCCATCGCCCCGATCGGGACGAACCTCGCACTGCGAGCAACCGTCTGGGACAGCGCGGCCAGCGGGTACGCGGGCCTGAACGCAGAATCCGCGCCTGACGCAACGCTGGGTGACATCACCAAGATGTGGATCGCGTTTGACCTCTATCCAGTGAACAGCTGTTTAGGCGGGATCCCGACGACGAAGTATGCTCAAGTCTCAGACACAGGAACGGCCGGCGATGGCATCGGCACCGCCAGCAGCACGTTCACTTCGGCCTCAGAGGCCGGCTACTGCGTGGCGGCGAGACTGGTCGCGGATTCAAGTGGAGGTGTGAACCAGTGGTATGCCGCTGAAAACGCCGAGGCGGCATTGCTCACCTTCTACGAAAACACCGGCCAGTTTGCGACTGGCGGTGGCTGGATCAACGATTCGGCTGGCGGCAAAGGCAACTTCGGCTTCAACGCCCGGGCCAACAAGAAGGGCCAGCCGCAGGGGCACATGGTCTACGTCTACCGCGGCCTGTACAACGGCGTTCCGGCGGACTTCATCATCCGCAGCAATGCCCTCAACGCGCTGGCGTTCACCGGTAAGAACTTCCCGATTCCAGCCACCTTGCAGGGCAAGGCAACGATCCAGATCAACCGCTCGAGCGATGGGGCGCTGCTGTACAATGAAGGCAACGCTGCCTTCCAGGCGACGGTTGTGGACAGCGGCCAGAGTTCCGGCATCGGGTCCGACTCGTTCGCCTTGACCGTGTATGACAAGAATGGCGTAGTATATAAGAGTGTGCCAACAACCCTTTTGCAGGGTGGGAATGTCGTGATTCACCGATAGTGGATGCAGTTGAGTCAATTCAGGCACTGCCCGGTCGGGCAGTGCCTGATGACAAAAAATTCCAAGGGAGGAAACAATGTCTACTCGTTACCAATCAATGCGGTACTTTCGTGCAGTGGCAATTCTCATGGCGATTGCGATGTGCCTGGCACCCATCGCCAGTCAACCATCTAGCGCGGCAGCAGTTGCAACAGATGCCAGCTGGGGAGCCGGCACGCTCACTGACGCCGAGATCTGGGATCTGGTCTCCCAGATGACGCTCGCTGAGAAGATCGGGATGGTCAACGGCACGAGCGACCCCGCCGGCGTCACCTGCGGACCGAACGCCACGAGTCTCGATCGCCCCGCCTCGGCCACTTGTTACGGCCAGGTCTGGAATTCTCCTGGCGTGAGGCGATTAGGAATCCCGCGCTTGCGCATCACCGATGGGCCGGCCGGCATCCGCCTCAGCTTCTTTGAAACAGCCATGCCCGCGCCCGTGGGCCTCGCCGCCACTTTCAGCCGGGCTGCGTCCGCCCTGTTCGGATCGACTGTCGGTAAGGATGGTCGGGCGAGCAACCAGGATGTCTGGCTTGCGCCGATGATCAACCAGGTTGTCATCCCGACCGCCGGCCGCAATTTCGAGACGCTGGGGGAGGACCCGTACCTCATGGGCCAGCTTGTGGCTGCCCAGGCCAAGGCCGCCCAGGATGAGGGTTTCATCGTCACTCTCAAGCATTACGCGATGAACGACTTCGAGAATGGCCGTAATGCGACCAGTGTCGCGATCGATGAACGGTCGCTCCACGAGATGGAGCTTCAAGCGTTTGAGGCAGGCGTCCAGGCCGGGGCAGGCGCATTCATGTGCGCCTTTAACCGTGTCAATGACATCTATGCCTGCTCAAACGATCTGTTGCAGAATCAGATTCTCAGGGGCATCTTCGGCTTCAAGGGTTTCGTCATGACGGACTTTGGCGCAGTACGCCGGACCAGCGACATGATCTATGGGCTAGACATGGCGCAGCCTGGCAACGTCAATGGCGGCGCCTTCGGCAGCCCGAGCCTGACTCCCGCCGTCATGACTGGAACTGCGGCCATCGCCCTGACCAACGACTTACCCGCTGTTCCCGCCTTCACAGCAGCTGAGTGGCAGGCGACCCTTGATCAAGCGGTATTCCGCATACTCAATGCTGAGAACGCAGTAGGTCTGTTGGAGGGTACCCAATACGGGTCGCAGAGTGCAACGACCTGCGCCCCCGGTCCATTGCCACCCTGTACTCCCTATGATCCACCGCGCGGGGACCTCGCAGCTCTGCAGCCGTCGTCATTCGCCGCTGCGCAATCGATTGCAGAAGAGAGCGCCACGCTTCTCAAGAACGTGAACAATGCCCTGCCCCTCTCTGCCCATGACCTGAGCAACCTGCTCATCATGGGGCCTACTGCGGTCGCGACGTACGCCGGCGGTGGTGGCAGCGCCCATGTAACACCAGCTCCGGGCGTGCAAAGCCCTTACGACGCCCTGCTGGCGGCAATCGGCGCAGGCGCCAATGTCAGCTTTGTTCCGGGTTATGATCTTGACGGCCAAGTCGTACCAGCCTCAGCGATCACCGCCCCCGCGACGAGCCCATTCGCCGGTCAAAACGGCTGGCTGCGCATGCAGGTCTCGACGTTGATTCCCCCCAGCGGCAGTCCGCCAGCGCCGTGCAGCGCAAGTTGCGCCCCCGATCAGCTCGATGCGACCGTCGACTACGTCCGCGCCAACACGCTGCCCGCGGGCACGGCGTGGCGCTGGGAGGGCACGTTCACCGCGCCTTCCGCCGGCACGTGGCAGCTCAAGATCTTCGTCAAGAACCACACCAGCGCCCAATTGTTCATGGACGGACTGGCTAACAATCCAAACCGCCGGATCAATATTGGAGCGTATGGCATCGTAGGTGGCTTCGGCGCCAGCACCGTGCCGACCTGGGACGGGCTCGCCCAGGCCAATAAATCTCACGAGACGACTGGATTGAATCTGCAGCAGGGTACCTTCTCGATTAACTTTGCTGCTGGCGAGACGCACAGCCTCGATCTGCGCGCCTACGCTAACGCTACCGATCCGCTGAGCGTTCGCTTCGCCTGGGTTCCGCCGGACTGGCAGGCGCAGAAGATCGCCGAGGCCGTCACGGCAGCGTCTTCGGCCAACAAGGTCGTCATCTTCGCCTTCGACGACGGCACCGAAGGCAACGACCGGCCCGACGCCGCCAACCAGAACAATCAGGCCCTCGGTCTACAACTCCCTGGCTACCAGGACGCCCTGATCACGGCGGTGGCGGCGGCCAACCCCAACACCGTCGTCGTCCTCAACACCGGCGACCCGGTCTTCATGCCGTGGGTAAACGACGTCAAGGCCATCTTGGAGATGTGGTACCCCGGTCAGCGAGGCGGGCCGGCCACCGCCAATGTCCTGCTCGGCTTCGTTAACCCTAGCGGCAAGCTGCCCGTGACCTTCCCGAGTGGATCGGGTGCGCAGCCGCGCTGGCCGCAGGACGATCCCAACTGCACGGATACCAGCATCAACGGCAATTGCCCGCTCTATCCCGGAAAGGCCACGCTCGGTTTCCTAGGTGTGACCAACCACAACTACCGCTCTATCGACTTCACCACCAACGGCTTCTTCGTCGGGTATCGCTGGTACGACAAGAACAATGTTACTCCGTTGTTCCCGTTCGGTCATGGACTGTCGTACACGACTTTCGAGTATCGGAACCTGGTCCTCAAGGCGGAGAAGGACGGCACCGTGCGGGTGAGCTTCATCGTCCAGAATAAGAGCGATGCCGCTGGAACGGTCGTGCCGCAGGTCTACGTGGGCGCGGCGCCAAGCCCTCTAAAGCAAGCGGTCCGTGCCCTGCACGGCTTCGATCGGGTTGAGTTGCGGCCACACGAAGCCAAGCGGGTCGAGATCACCCTGGATCCCCGCTCATTTCAGTACTGGGATGAGGAGGCGCATGCCTGGACGTTCCTGGCGGGCACACGCACGATCTGGGTCGGCGATTCCTCGCGCGACCTGCGACTCTCGGGCAACGCTGCGCCGGAGAAGAATTAAACATGAAGTCGCCGAGAGGCGTCTCCAGCGTGAGACGCCTCTCGGCCGATCGTCGAGGAGCAATGTGGCGCAGTCAATCGCAGATGCTGCAAGTTGAAGAGAGGAATTCGTAAGAATCTATTAAAGCAGTAGATTTTCAGCGACTGCTCTGTATTCGATCGCCCAATTTGTTGTATAATATGCACCGGTAAAGATAAGAAGACATTCAGTGCGCTCAAGCCAGGCTTTCAGCATCATCCACATCTTCCTTCAATTTGGAAGATTACGGCTTAGCTTGTCCTCATTCTTCTCGACGCAGCGAGTTTGCTACGATTATTTTGACATGTCGGCAGCGCTTCCGATTCATAAAGCTCAACAGCACCGTGCTGGTCGCACGGCGATTGAAGCTTATCTCGCGCGAATACTCCCTGGCTGGCAGATGGATTCTGCCCTACTTTTTAGAAAGGAGGTGCATCACCATTCCCCAATCACTGTTTTGCGTTTCGCCCATTTCCCGTGTAGTTCAATTCAGACAATCTAACTAACTTAGGAGGAACACAATGAATCGCAAGTTGTTTCGCCCGCTGATGATCCTGATGGTCATCGCTACGATCGCGTCTCTGGTATTGGCGGCCTGCGGCCCCACCGCTACCCCGACAGCAGCCCCAGCCGCACCGGCCGCACCGGCCGCAACCGCCGCGCCTGTGCCCGAGCGGGTAACAAGGTGGGCATCGTGCTGCCGACGAAGGATGAGCCGCGCTGGCTGCAGGACGAGGCGCGCTTCAAGGATGCCTTGACGAAGGCGGGCTATGATGTGGAGATTCTCTTCAGCCAGGGCAGTTCCGCCACGGAAAAGGCGAATGTGGAATCGTTGATCAGCAAGGGCGTGAAAGTCCTGATCATCACCCCGCAGGACGCCACCGCGGCGGCCGCCGCTGCGAAGAAGCGCGGCAAGCCGGGGTCAAGGTCATCTCGTATGACCGCCTGGTCCGCGACACCGAGCGGTGGACTACTATGTGACCTTCGACAGCATCGGCGTGGGCGAGGCCTGGGGCCAGTACCTGATCGACAACGCCACCGGCACCGGCAACAACCTGTATCTGTATGCCGGCGCGCCCACCGACAACAATGCCTTCCTGTTCTTCGAAGGCGCCTGGAACAAGCTGCAGCCCAAGATCGCCGATGGCACCTTCGTCGTCAAGAACTCCAGCGAAGCCGTGGCCCTGAAGGACAAGGCCAAGCTCAGCCGCGACGAGATGGCCAAGATCATCAACCAGGTCACCACCAACTGGGACTTCAACACCGCCAAGAACCTGGCCGAAGCCAACCTGACGGCTGCGGCTGCCGCCGACAAGGGCACCGTCTACATCGCCGCGCCCAATGACGGCACGGCCCGCGCCATCGCCGACGTCTTCGCCGCCGACAAGGATGTGACCAAGTACTTCATCACCGGCCAGGACGCCGAGAAGGCCTCCGTCCAGTACATCATCGACGGCAAGCAGTCCATGACCGTCCTCAAGGACGTCCGCACCCTCGTCGACGACGCCATCAAGGCCGCCGTCGCGCTTCCTCAAGGGTCAGACGCCTGAGAAGACGAATTCCTACAACAACGGCAAGGTCGATGTCCCGGCCAAGCCGTCGGCCATCGTCACCGTCACCAAGGACAACGTCAAGGAAGCGATCGTCGACTCCGGCTACTATCCGGCCAGCGACTTCACCGGCCTGGAAAGCGGCGCTGCGCCCGAGGCAGGTGGCAAGGTGGGCATCGTGCTGCCGACGAAGGATGAGCCGCGCTGGCTGCAGGACGAGGCGCGCTTCAAGGATGCCTTGACGAAGGCGGGCTATGATGTGGAGATTCTCTTCAGCCAGGGCAGTTCCGCCACGGAAAAGGCGAATGTGGAATCGTTGATCAGCAAGGGCGTGAAAGTCCTGATCATCACCCCGCAGGACGCCACCGCGGCGGCCGCCGCTGCGAAGAAGCGCGACAAGCCGGGGTCAAGGTCATCTCGTATGACCGCCTGATCCGCGACACCGAGGCCGTGGACTACTATGTGACCTTCGACAGCATCGGCGTGGGCGAGGCCTGGGGCCAGTACCTGATCGACAACGCCACCGGCACCGGCAACAACCTGTATCTGTATGCCGGCGCGCCCACCGACAACAATGCCTTCCTGTTCTTCGAAGGCGCCTGGAACAAGCTGCAGCCCAAGATCGCCGACGGCACCTTCGTCGTCAAGAACTCCAGCGAAGCCGTGGCCTTGAAGGACACGGCCAAGCTCAGCCGCGACGAGATGGCCAAGATCATCAACCAGGTCACCACCAACTGGGACTTCAACACCGCCAAGAATCTGGCCGAGGCCAACCTGACGGCTACGGCTGCCGCCGACAAGGGCACCGTCTACATCGCCGCGCCCAATGACGGCACGGCCCGCGCCATCGCCGACGCCTTCGCCGCCGACAAGGATGTGACCAAGTACTTCATCACCGGTCAGGACGCCGAGAAGGCCTCCGTCCAGTACATCATCGACGGCAAGCAGTCCATGACCGTCCTCAAGGACGTCCGCACCCTCGTCGACGACGCCATCAAGGCGGCTGTCGCGTTCCTCGCGGGCCAGACGCCTGAGAAGACGAATTCCTACAACAACGGCAAGATCGATGTCCCGGCCAAGCCGTCGGCCATCGTCACCGTCACCAAGGACAACGTCAAGGAAGCCGATCGTCGACTCCGGCTACTATCCGGCCAGCGACTTCACCGGCCTGCCGTAAGATTTTCCGCAGTATGAGCAAGAATAGTGATGGACTCGGTCCATCACTATTCTTGCACTCAATTGTCCTGTTAACTCAGTCTGACCGCGAAGGATGATTTTTGGAGTGATTTGCTTTAGCGGCCAATCGTAGTAAAATCACTCGCAAATACGCTTCTCCATTCGTCACTTCACAGGAGACACCCCTATGGCCGATCGACCTCCTATCTTAGAGATGAAAAACATCATCAAGGAATTCCCCGGCGTGAAAGCGTTGAACAACGTCAGTTTCCGGGTCGCCGCACGGCGAGATTCACTGCCTGGTCGGCGAAAACGGCGCCGGCAAATCGACGCTCATGAAGGTCCTGAGCGGCGTCTATCCCCACGGCTCGTATGCCGGGGATATTTTGTTCAACGGGGACGTGCAGAAGTTCTCCGGCATCAGCGACAGCGAGAAGGTCGGCATTGCCATCATTTATCAGGAGCTGGCGCTGGTCCCTGACATGACCGTCTACGAAAACATCTTCGTGGGCAACGAAATCAAGAAGGGTTTTCGTGTCGACTGGAATGAAACCATCAAGCGCGCCACCGAAGCGCTCAAGAAAGTGAAGCTCAACGTCAACCCGGCCACCAAGGTCAAGGACCTGGGCGTGGGCAAGCAGCAGTTGATCGAAATCGCCAAAGCGTTGAGCAAAGAGGTCAAGCTGTTGATCCTGGACGAGCCCACTGCCGCGCTCAACGAGGACGACAGCGAGAACCTGCTGACCCTGATTCGCGAGCTCAAGCAGCACGGCGTGACGTGCATCATGATTTCGCACAAGCTGAAAGAAGTGATCGCGATTGCCGATACGGTCACGGTGCTGCGCGACGGCCAGACCATTTGCACCCTGGATGCCCACAAAGGCGAAGTGTCCGAATTTGTGCTGATCAAGCACATGGTCGGGCGTGAAATCAATAATATCTATCCGACCAGGGAGCGCAACCCCTTCAAAGCGACGGCTGCCGCCGTGGAAGCAGCCAAAGCGGCCGGCGTCAAGGTCATTTCGTATGACCGGCTGATCCCCAACACCCCGGCCGTCGATTATTACGTGACCTTTGACAGCCTCGCCGTCGGCGCGCAGCAGGCGCAATACCTGGTCGACCATGCCACGGGCCAAGGCAACCCGCTGTATCTGTATACCGGCGCCGCCACGGACAGCAACGCCTTCCTGTTCTTCCAGGGCGCCTGGGGCGTTTTACAGCCCAGGATCGCCGATGGCACTTTCGTCATCAAGAATTCGAGCCAGGCCGTTAATCTCCAGGCAAATGCCTCCCTGACGCGTGAGCAGCAAAGCGCGATCTTTGGCCAGGTCACCACCAACTGGGACGCCCACACCGCCACGAACCTGGCACAATTCAACTTGAACGCCGCCACCGCGGCGGATAAGGGCAAGGTCTTTATCCTCGCCCCCAACGATAGCACCGCTCGCGCGATCGGCGATGTTTTCGCCGCCGACAAGGATGTCAAGAGCTACCTGATTACGGGCCAGGACGCCGAGGAGGCTTCCGTCCAGTCCATCCTGGATGGCAAGCAGTCCATGACCGTCTTCAAGGATGTCCGCACCCTGGTGCAGACCGCAGTTGACGCCACGGTGGCCCTGCTGAAAGGCCAGGCTCCCGCCGTGAACGGCGCCTACAATAATGGCGCGACTGATATCCCGGCGCTGCAGTCGCCGGTTGTGTCACTGGATAAGGCGAATGTCAAAGCGGCGGTGATCGACTCCGGTTATTACAAGGCTGGCGAACCCAGTGGCGCCTCCAATACGCCTGCGTCCGCAGCCAATGTAGCCGTCGGGATCGTTCTCCCTACCAAAGATGAACCGCGCTGGATCCAGGATCAAGCCCGTTTCCAGAAGGCGTTCAAAGCGGCCGGCTACAACGTCGAAATTCTCTTCAGCCAGGGCGATGCGGCCAGGGAGAAAGCGAACGTCGCAGCCCTGCTGGCCAAGGGCATCAAAGCTCTCATCATCTGCCCGCAAGGCGGCGGAGAAATCGTGCTCGAGGTCAAGAATTGGACCGCCTATGACCCGGCCATCGGCCGAACCATCCTCAAAGACGTGAACTTCAACGTCAAGAAAGGCGAAATCGTCGGCTTTGCCGGACTGATGGGGTCCGGGCGCACGGAACTGGCGTTGAGCCTGTTCGGCAATCCGAAGGGTTATCGGATCAGCGGCGAAGTCCTGATCGGCGGCAAGCCCGAGCACTTTACGCATCCGGAAAAGGCCATCAAGGGGGGCATGGCCTACGTCACCGAGGATCGCAAGGGCTCCGGCTTGATCCTGATCCAGGATGTGAAGCAAAACATCACCCTGGCCAATCTGCATGAAATTGCGCGGCGCAGCATCGTCGACGGCAACCTCGAGATTCAAGTGGCCGAGCAGTACCGCAGCTCGCTCAACATCAAGACGCCGACCGTCGAGCAGAGAGTCGGCAACCTCAGCGGCGGCAACCAGCAAAAAGTCTCGCTGGGCAAATGGCTCTTTGTCAAGCCTAATCTGCTCATCCTGGACGAGCCGACGCGCGGCATTGACGTCGGCGCGAAATATGAGATTTATACGATTATGACGAAACTCGTCCAGGAAGGCATGAGCATCATCATGATCTCGTCGGAACTGCCCGAGGTCCTGGGGATGAGTGATCGGGTCTATGTCGTTTCCTCCGGCCGGATCACGGGCGAACTGCCGATCGAAGAAGCAACCCAAGAAAAAATCATGCAGCTGGCTACCTATTAAAGGAGGCTCACGATGTCTTCTGTCACACAACCGCAGGAAACACACAGCTCGTTTTTCTCCGATTTGCAGCGCGTGCTGCGTCAGAACATCCGCCAGTACGGCATGTTTATCGCGCTGTTCGTGATCTGGATCTTCTTCACCGCCGCGACAAACGGCCTCTTCATCACCTCGCGCAATATCAGCAACCTGCTGAACCAGACCGGCTACATCGCCGTGATGGCGGTCGGCGTGACGCTGATCATCGTCATCCGGCACATCGATCTGTCGATCGGCTATCTGATGGGCTTCCTCGGCGCGGTGGCGGCCATTGCGCTCAAGGCGTGGGGCCTGCCGGTCTGGGTGGTTATCCCCGGGGTGCTGCTGTTTGGCACGGTGCTCGGGGCCATTCCGGCGTTCATGGTGGCCAACCTGGGCATCCCGGCCTTTGTGGCCACGCTGGCCGGCTGGCTGGTCTACCGGGGTCTGCTGGTGGTGGTGTTGTCGGGCTCGGGCACCGTCATCATTGCGGACGAGTTTTTCAACGCGATCGGCAACGGCTACATCCCCGACCTTTTTCCGGCCGATACCATGTTCCTGCCCGGCGTTCACAAGTTGACGTTGATCCTCGGCTTGCTCGCCATCGTGTGGTACATCGTCAGCCAGATCAACAATCGCCGCAAAAAGCAAGCCTACAACTTTGAAGTCTTGCCCAAGGAGATGTTCGTCCTGCAGCTGATTTTTGTGTCGATTCTGGGCGTCCTGGCGACCTGGGTGCTGGCCGGCTACAACGGCATGTCCTGGACGGTGGTGGTCATGCTGATCGTGGTCGCCATCTATCAGTTCATGACCACTCAGACGGTGCTGGGGCGGCATATCTATGCGGTCGGCGGGAATCCGGAAGCAGCGCAGTTGAGCGGTATCAGCGTCAAGCGGATAACGTATATCGTGTTTTGTTCGATGAGCATGCTGGCTGCGCTGGCGGGCATCTTGTTTGCCTCCCGTTTGCGGTCGGCCTCACCAACGGCCGGAGCCGGGTTTGAATTGGATGCCATCGCGGCGGCTTTCATCGGCGGTGTCTCCGCCGCCGGCGGCGTGGGCAGCATCGTCGGTTCGCTGATCGGCGCGCTGGTGTATGTATCGCTGACCAACGGCATGAACCTGATGGGAACCGGCAGTGACGCCCAGAACATCGTCAAAGGTATCGTACTGGCGGCCGCGGTCATCTTCGACGTGGCGACCCGCAGGCAAGCCAAATAGCCGGCGGGAAGTTGACTCTGGCTGTGCTGTTGGCAAAAGATAAAGCATAGAGCGCACAGTCCGCAACGGATAACGGCGGGCGCGAGATTGGTCTCGCGCCCGCTGTTTGTTTCCCGGCCAGGATTGCACCGCAATGTGACGCGATCGGCGCCGAGTTTGGTGAGTTCATTCATGTTGTAACCCGCAGGAGCGCAAGATAAGCCTGACATCACGACGGTGGGCATAAGATACCCAACCGGGCGAAGGAACACCGCAACCTCCCGGAGGCTTGAAGCCTCCGGGAGGTTTTCATCGCCAAACGTGCCGTATGTCATGGAAAAATAAGACAAAAGTCATCTTTGTCCACCGAAAAATCGTGATAGAATGAGTTAGTTTCGCGGTCGGATAAACAAATTAGGTCTTATATATCATAAGAATCTTGGCCTGATTGTCCAGCACTAGTCTGGCACTAAGACCGTCGAGCAGACGGCAGGAGGCAAGAACGCACACGACACCTCGTTCGGCGCTCAGATAAACTACGCCCTTCAGCATTTCATCTCTTCCACAAGGAGCCTTACATGTCTTCCCTCTATCAACCTAAACCGGAACATAAGTTTAGCTTTGGCCTGTGGACTGTGGGCAACACCGGCGGTGACCCTTTTGGCGAAGACGTCCGCCCGGCGCTTACGCCCGTCGAGATCGTTCATCTCCTGGCTGAAGTTGGCGCCTGGGGCGTGAACTTCCACGACAACGATCTGGTTCCGATTGACGCCACGCCCACTGAGCGCGACAAGATCGTGGCCGATTTCAAGAAAGCGCTGAACGACACCGGCATCGTCGTGCCGATGGCGACCACCAACCTGTTCTATGATCCAGCCTTCCGCGACGGCGCCTTCACCAGTAATGATCCGAAGGTGCGCGCCTATGCGCGGCACAAGACGATGCGCGCGATCGACCTTGGCGTCGAGCTCGGCGCCAGGGTCTACGTGTTCTGGGGCGGGCGCGAAGGCACTGAAACGGATGCCGGCAAGAATGCGCTCGACGCGGGCAAGTGGTTTCGCGAGGCGCTGAACTTCCTGTGCGAGTATGCGATCGATCAGAAGTATGATCTCAAATTCGCGCTGGAAGCCAAGCCGAACGAGCCGCGCAGTGACATCTACCTGCCGACGACCGGCGCGATGCTGGGCTTCATTGCCACGCTCGATCATCCTGATATGGTCGGCGTCAATCCCGAAATGGCGCACGAGCACATGGCCGGCCTCAACTTTATGCACTCCGTCGCGCAGGCGTGGGGCGCCGGCAAATTGTTCCACATCGACCTCAACGATCAGAACTATGCCCGCTACGATCAAGACCTGCGGTTCGGCTCGCAGAACATCAAGCCGGCTTTCTTCCTCGTCAAGTTCCTGGAAGACGTGGGCTATTCCGGATCACGCCACTTCGACGCGCACGCCTATCGCACGGGCAACCACGACGACGTCAAGGAATTTGCCCGGGGCTGCATGCGCACCTACCTGATCCTCAAAGACAAGGCCGCCCGGTTCAATGCGGATCCGGACATTCAGGCTTTGCTGGCAGAGGTCAAAGCCGACGATGGATCGATGAACCAGTTCTTGGGCCAGTACACCGCGGACAAGGCGCGCGCGCTTAAGGCGCACCCGTTCGATCGAGCGGCGCTGGGCCAGCGCGGCCAACCGTATGAGAAATTGGATCAATTGACGATCGATCTGTTGTTGGGCGTGCGGTAGTTCGCCGCCGGCGACGCTGCGCGGAGTGCGCCATAATACAGAATGAGGCGCCACGGAGGTTCTCATGTCTTACCTTCTCGGCATTGACGTTTCGACGACGGGCGCGAAGGCGCTGCTGATTGACGAGCAAGGCACGGTGGCGGCCAGCCACACGACCGAGTATCCGCTCTCGACGCCGAAGCCGCTGTGGTCAGAGCAGGATCCAGGCGAGTGGTGGAACGGCGCGTGCGCCAGCATCCAGGCGGCCCTGAGCGAAGCGCACGTCTCAGGCGAGGCCGTGAGCGCGATCGGGCTTACCGGGCAGATGCACGGCCTTGTCATGCTCGACAAGTCCGATCACGTGCTGCGTCCGGCGATCTTGTGGAACGATCAGCGCACCGGCGCGCAGTGCGAAGCAATCACGGCGAAGGTCGGCGGGCTTGACCGGTTGCTGCAGCTCACCGGCAATCAGGTGCTGCCCGGTTTTACCGCGCCGAAGATCGTGTGGGTCCGCGAAAACGAGCCAGAAGTTTATGAGCGCACAACGCACATTCTCCTGCCAAAGGACTATGTGCGTTTTCGTTTGACGGGTGAATTTGCCACCGAGGTCTCCGATGCCTCCGGCACGTCACTCCTCGACGTCGCCCGGCGGCGCTGGTCGAAGGACATGCTGCAGGCGCTGGACATTCCTGAAGCGTGGCTGCCCAGCTGCACTGAATCCGATCAAGTCTCGGGCCGCATCAGCGAAACCGCAGCGCAGGCCACCGGCCTGAAAGCCGGCACGCCGGTCGTCGGCGGCGGCGGCGATCAAGCGGCGCAGGCCGTCGGCAGCGGCATCGTCCAGTCGGGTGTCATCTCGGTGACATCGGGCACCTCGGGTGTCGTCTTTGCGCACTCGGATCAATACGCTTTCGAAGCGCAGGGGCGCTTGCATGCGTTCTGCCATGCGGTGCCCGGCAAGTGGCACTTCATGGGCGTGATGCTCTCGGCGGGCGGCTCGTTCCGCTGGCTGCGCGATTCGATCGGGGATGTGGAGAAAGCGGCCGCCCGCTTGACCGGCGAGGACCCTTACGATTTGCTGACACGCGAAGCCGCACTCGCGCCCGCCGGCAGCGAGGGCCTGTTGTTCCTGCCGTATCTCACGGGCGAACGCACGCCGTATCCCGATCCGCAGGCGCGCGGCGCATTTGTCGGACTGACCGTGCGGCATGGCAAAGCCCATCTCATCCGATCGGTTTTGGAGGGCGTCTCGTTCGGTCTGCGCGACAGCCTCGAACTGATCAAAAGCCTCGGCGTGCCGATTACGCAGGTACGCGCCTCCGGCGGAGGCGCGCGCAGCCCGTTATGGCGCCAGATTCAGGCCGACGTGTTCGGTTCCGAACTCGTGCTGGTGAACATCACGGAAGGCGCAGCCTATGGCGCAGCCTTGCTGGCAGGCGTGGGCGGCGGCCTCTACCAGAGCGTGGAGGAAGCGGTGAAAGCCACGGTGAAAGTGACCGATCGGACAGCGCCCGTGGCAGAAGATGTCCGGCGCTACGAGGAACTCTATCCGGTCTATCGCCATCTGTATCCTGCGCTGCGGGACACGTTTCATGCACTGTAGAAATCGGAAGGCCGGCCGCGCCGGAACCTCCGGCGCGGCCGGGGGCAAGATAACGTGACACCTCAGTTGATTGCGCGACGCAGCCAGCCTTCTCAACCGCGTTATCGCACCGGCGATCAGACCTGGGTGCGCGAACACAACTTGTCGATCGTGCTGAATTACATCTGGGAGTCCGGCGAGCCGATCGCGCGGGCGCGGCTCACCGAAATCAGCGGCTTGAATAAGAGCACCATTGGCAGCCTGCTGGCCCAATTGCAGGACTGGGGTTTTGTCAGAGAAACCGGCACGTCCAGCGTAGGCCCTGGCCGTCCCGGCGTCATGATCGATATCAATCCCGAGGCCGGCAGATTGATCGGCGTCGAGATCGGCGTGGATTTCATTTCGGCGGTGTTGACTGATTTGAAAGCCGGAACACTCTGGCGAGGCCAGATCGACACGAATGGCTATGGCTCGACACGCAAATCTGATCAAGCCCAGATGCTGGAGCAAGCCGAACAATTGATCCAGGCCGCGATCGATCAGACTCGGGCGGCCGGGCAGCGCCTGTTGGGGATTGGCGTGGGCGTCCCCGGACTCGTCGATCATGCCACCGGCACATTGTTGTTCGCGCCTAACCTCAACTGGAGCGATGTGCCGCTGCGCGACATGTGGCGGCGCTTTGGCGTGCCGATCATCGTCGAGAATGAAGCCAATGCCGCGGCGCTGGGCGAACATATGCTGGGCGTCGCGCGGCGCGTCGATAACTTCATTTACCTGAGCGCCGGCGTCGGGCTGGGCGGCGGCATCGTGATCGGCGGCCAGTTGTATGGCGGCGTCGGCGGCTTTGCGGGCGAGATCGGCCACATGACGTTAGTGCCCGATGGGCCGCAGTGCAACTGCGGCAATCGCGGCTGCTGGGAGACGCTGGTCGGCCCCACGGCGATCATCGAGCGAGTGAAGCAATTTGCCGGCGAAGGCCGCATGCCGCAACTCATGGCTCTACCTGAAGTCAACGGCGACATCCAGGCCCTTCGTATGAAGCACGTGCTGGAAGCAGCCGAGCACGGAGAGCCGGCTGTGCTGCATGTCCTGGACGAAGCAGGACGTTACCTGGGCATCGGCATTGCCAGCCTGCTCAATGCCTTCAATCCCAGTTGGGTGGTGCTGGGCGGAATGTTGAGTCTGGCCGGCCCGTACATCCTGCCGCGGGCCCAGCGTGAAGTGGATATGCGCGCCCTGGCCGCGGCGCGCGCCGGTGTCAACATTACCCTGTCGGCTTTCAAGTTCGACGCCTGTGTGATGGGCGGCGTCAGTTTGATCGTGCGCGAAATTCTCAGCAATCCTGCAGGGTGGCATCCCTAAAGCCAAGCCGTCAGAATTTGCCTTCTGCAAGAAGCGTGATATGATCGCCAAAGTCATGCTTCAACCATCAACTGCTTGGCTGATGTGAACCAACCTGCCGCTGCAGACGCAAGCAGAAAGGAGGACATGACTCCCCACCCTAACACTCTGCTTTTGACATGATCCGTGGAGCTGTTCAATCTAAACTAACTCAATCTGGAGGAAAGTCAATGAACCGCAGTATGAATCGCTCGCTGATGATCATCACGATCATCGCCATGCTTTCTATCGTTTTAGCAGCGTGCGGCACACCCGCCCCTGCGCCAGTAGCCACGGCGGTGTCGGCTGCTAAAGAGACGGCCGCGCCCGTAGCGGCCACGGCGGTGTCGGCTGTTAAGGCGACGGCCGCGCCAGTGGCGACCGCTGTTGCAGCGGCGACCGGCAAGCCCAAGATCGGCATTTCGATGTCGGACTTTGCGACTGAGCGCTGGAAGCCGGAATCCGATCTGCTGAAGTCGCTGCTCGAGGCGAAGGGCTATGAAGTGCTGGTGCAGGAAGCCAACCACGACGTGAAGTTGCAGAATGACCAGATCGACAACATGCTGTCGCAAGGCGTCAAGGGCCTGATCATCGTGGCCGAGGACGGCGATGCGGCGGCGACGGCCGTGCAGAAGGCCAACAAGGCCGGCGTGAAGGTCATCGCCTACGACCGCTTGATCAAGGACCCGGCCATCGCGGGGTATCTGTCGTTCGACAATACCGAAGTGGGCCGCAATGAAGCCGATGGCGTGATGAAGTGGCTGGATAAGAACTTTGACTTTTCCAAAGGCCCGGCCAAGGTCATGATGATGGGCGGCAGCCCCACCGACAATAATGCGATCCTGGTCCGCGGTGGTCAGGAAGAGGTCGTCAAGCCGTACATCGATGCCGGCAAGGTCGAAGTCGTGGCCGACCAGTGGGTGGACAACTGGGATGCGGCGAACGCGCTGAAGATCATGGAGAACGTCCTCACCGCGCAGGCCAATAAGATCGATGCCGTGGTCGCGTCGAACGACGGCACCGCGCTGGGCGCGCTGCAAGCGCTGAAGGCGCAGGGTCTGGCCGGCAAGGTGCCCATCTCCGGCCAGGACGCCACGGCCGATGGCTGCAACAGTATCGCCAAGGGCGAGCAGACGGTGACCGTCCTGAAGGACATCCGCAATCTGGCGCCGGCCGCTGTTGAGATGATGGACGCGCTGGTCAAGGGCGAAGCCTATTCGAACCTGAAGTCCTTCACCCTGGCGGAACTGACCAATGACAAGACCAAGCAGGGCAATATCATGGCCTACTTCCTGCCCGTGGAACAGGTCAACAAGGACAATGTGTACGAGAAGTGCGTGAAGAACGGCTTCCAGCCATACGATGCTGTGTATCGTGACGTTCCGGCGGACCAAAAACCCGATCCGAACACTGGGAAGCTCCCATCGAATGGCATCAAGGTCGGCATTTCGATGTCGGACTTTGCGACCGAGCGCTGGAAGCCGGAATCCGATCTGCTGAAGTCGCTGCTCGAGGCGAAGGGCTATGAAGTGCTGGTGCAGGAAGCCAACCACGACGTGAAGTTGCAGAATGACCAGATCGACAACATGCTGTCGCAAGGCGTCAAGGGCCTGATCATCGTGGCCGAGGACGGCGATGCGGCGGCGACGGCCGTGCAGAAGGCCAACAAGGCCGGCGTGAAGGTCATCGCCTACGACCGCTTGATCAAGGACCCGGCCATCGCGGGGTATCTGTCGTTCGACAATACCGAAGTGGGCCGCAATGAAGCCGATGGCGTGATGAAGTGGCTGGATAAGAACTTTGACTTCTCCAAAGGCCCGGCCAAAGTCATGATGATGGGCGGCAGCCCCACCGACAATAACGCGATCCTGGTCCGCGGTGGTCAGGAAGAGGTCGTCAAGCCGTACATCGATGCCGGCAAGGTCGAGGTCGTGGCCGACCAGTGGGTGGACAACTGGGATGCGGCGAACGCGCTGAAGATCATGGAGAACGTCCTCACCGCGCAGGCCAATAAGATCGATGCCGTGGTCGCGTCGAACGACGGCACCGCGCTGGGCGCGCTGCAAGCGCTGAAGGCGCAGGGTCTGGCCGGCAAGGTGCCCATCTCCGGCCAGGACGCCACGGCCGATGGCTGCAACAGCATCGCCAAGGGCGAGCAGACGGTGACCGTCCTGAAGGACATCCGCAATCTGGCGCCGGCCGCTGTTGACATGATGGACGCGCTGATCAAGGGCGAAGCCTATTCGAAACTCAAGTCCTTCACCCTGGCGGAACTGACCAATGACAAGACGCAAGCAGGGCAATATCATGGCCTACTTCCTGCCCGTGGAGCAGGTCAACAAGGACAATGTGTACGAGAAGTGCGTGAAGAACGGCTTCCAGCCATACGATGCTGTGTATCGTGACGTTCCGGATGCCCAGAAGCCGCCCAAACCGTAGTTACATGTGCTGAACTTGTCTGACGCGGGCGCCAGCCCTGTCAGAACAGTTGCGAAGTATGAGCGTCCTCCGCGCCTAGCGCGCGTCTGCCAGGCGCGGAGGAACCTCTACTTGGGGAGTACGGTGTTTATGAGCGATGATATTATTCTCGAGTTCCAGAACGTCACCAAGCAGTTCCCCGGCGTCACGGCGCTCAGCGAGGTCAGCTTCAAGATCAAGCGGGGCGAGATTCACGGCATCTGCGGCGAGAACGGTGCGGGCAAATCGACGCTGATGAAGATTCTGTCGGGCGTCTATCCCTATGGCACTTATGAAGGCACCGTCATTTACAATGGCCAGGAACTCAAACTGGAAGCCAGCGCCATTCACCAGGCCAGCGAAAAAGGCATCGCCATCGTTTATCAAGAATTGACGCTGGTTCCCCAGATGACCGTGGGCGAGAACATCTTTCTGGGCCGCGAACCCGTGCAGGCTCGCTCGATCTCCTGGAACCAGCTCTACGCCGATACCCGGGCCATCTTGGACAAGTACCAGCTGGATGTCCACCCCCAGGATGTCGTCAAGGATTTGGGCGTCGGCAAGATGCAGATGACCGAGATCGCCAAAGCCCTGTCAGAAGACGCCCAGGTATTGATCCTGGACGAGCCAACCAGCGCCCTGGCCGAAGCCGAGATCGATAAGCTCATGGAGATTCTGCGCACGCTGAAGGAGCACGGCGTGACGTGCATCTATATCACGCACAAGATGAACGAGTTCTTTAGAATCTGTGATAACGTGACCGTCCTGCGCGACGGGAAGTGGGTCACCACGCAGCCGGCCAGCCAGGTGACGCCCGAAAAACTGGTGAGCTACATGGTCGGGCGCGAAATGAAAGAGCGCTTCCCGCAGGGCAAGCGCCGGCCGGGCGAGGTCATCTTTGAAGTGAAAGACCTGCATGCCGAACAGGCCGATCGGGAAGTGCTGAAAGGCGTCTCGTTCGATCTGCGCAAGGGCGAGATCCTGGGCATCGCCGGGTTGATGGGATCGGGCCGCACCGAACTGGTGATGACCATCTTCGGGGAATTCGCCAAAATCACCCACGGCAGCCTGTTACTGGAAGGGCGCGAGGTCAAGGTCAACAACAGCCATCACGCCATGGAACAGGGCATCAGCCTGGTGCCGGAAGATCGCAAGCGGCACGGGCTTGGTGCTGATCCAATCGATCTTGAAAAACATCTCGCTGCCCAATCTCGATCGCTTTTCCAAATTCATGCGGATCAATCAGAACGAGGAAGTCGCCGAGAGCCTGCGCATCGCCAAGGAACTGACCATCAAGGCGCCGAATCTGTACGTGGCGGCCGAAACCCTGTCCGGCGGCAATCAGCAGAAGGTGGTGATTTCCAAATGGCTGCTGTCCGGCCCCAAGATTCTGATTATGGACGACCCCACGCGCGGCATTGACGTGGGCTCCAAGTTCGAGATTTACAAGCTGATGAATGATCTGGCCGAGCAGGGCATTGCCATTATCATGATCTCCAGCGAATTGGAAGAGGTGCTGGGCATGAGCGACCGCGTCATGGTGATGTGGCAGGGCAAGTCCAACGGCATATTGAATAGCCAAGAGGCCACGCAAGAGAAGATCATGGCCATGGCCACCGGGCTGGCTTGATCTCGCCCACCCAATCCACTTCGCATACGAGGTGCATCAATGTCCAACTCCAGTGTAGCGCAGCCGGCTAGCCCCAAAAACACGGCTGTGGCCAATGCCATGCAGGGCTTTCGCCGCAACATCCAGACCTATACCATCATCATTGCGCTGGTCGTGATCTGGGTCGTACTTCGCCCTCGCCACGGGCGGCGGCTATGTGTCACCGCAGAATATCTCCAACCTGTTCCGGCAGATGACGGTGACGTCGATTATGGCGGCCGGCATGGTGCTGGTCATCGTCACGGGCGGCATCGATCTTTCGGTCGGACGTTTGGCCGGTTTTGTATCGACTGTCGTCGCGTACAACCAGCTCCACCGCTTAACGGATAATCCTCCCCTGGCCGCCCTCGTATCGGTGATCCTCGGCCTGGCGGTGGGTCTCGTGTGGGGCGTCGGACAGGGTTACATTATTGCCTACCTGCGGGTGCCGGCCTTCATCACGACCCTGGGCAGCCTGTACATTTTGCAGGGCCTGGTCCTGCTGCAAACGGAAGGCAAAACCATTGCGGCCAATCAGCCCGTCTTCTCCGAAATCGGCCAGGGGTATTTGTCGGCTACCTTGAGTTGGCTGCTGGCACTCGTCGTCATCGCCGTCATGTTCTTCTTGCTGTTCCGCGGGCGGCGCAACAAGCAGAAATACGGCTTTCCCCTGCCCTCCCTCGCGTGGGATGTGGCCAAGACGGCGTTCTACGCGCTGCTGCTCGTCGTCTATGTCGCCATCGTGAATTCCTACGAGGTGGCGCCGGGCATCCCCTTACCCGTGTTGCTGCTGGGCATTGTCGCCGTCGTCATGACTTATGTGTCTAACAATACGCGCTTTGGCCGGTATGCGTATGCGATCGGCGGCAATCGTGAAGCGGCGCGCCTGTCGGGCATCAACATCCGCAGGACCCTCTTCCTCATCTTTGTGCTGATGGGCTTCCTGTCCGGCCTGGCCGGTATCGTGCTGGCGTCCTACGTGGGTTACGGCACCATCGGCGCGGGCGGCGGCTACGAGTTGGACGTGATCGCCAGCGCGATCCTGGGCGGCACGTCCACGCTGGGCGGAGTCGGCACCATCCCCGGAGCGATGATCGGCGGCTTGATCATGGCCAGCCTGAGCACCGGCCTGCAAATGGTGAACGCCCCGCCGGCCATAACCTACGTGGCCAAGGGCGTGGTGCTGGTGCTGGCGGTGCTGTTGGACGTTTACTTCAAGAGGGATCGAGGCTAATCCGCAGGAAACATGGACCTTAAAACACTGTACGCTGCCGTCGTCAACGGCGAAATTGAAGAAGTGCAGGAAGGCGTCAAGGCCGCGCTGGCCGAGGGCCTCCCGGCCGATCGGATTTTGAACGAGGCCCTGATCCCGGCCATGGCGGAAGTCGGCCGCCTGTTCGAGGCGCAGGAATACTACGTGCCAGAGATGTTGATCTCGGCCAAAGCGATGCAGGGGGGGCTGGCGCTCTTGAAGCCGCTGCTGGCGGCCGCCGGCGCGCCGGCCGGGCCGCTAGTGGCTTTCGGCACCGTGAAAGGCGACCTGCATGACATTGGCAAGAACCTGGTGATCATGATGCTGGAAGGCGCGGGTTTCCAGGTCGTCGATCTGGGCGTCGACGTGCCCCCCGCTAAGTTCGTGCAGGCCGTGAAAGACGGCGCGGAGTTGATCGGCCTGTCGGCGATGTTGACGACGACCATGCCTAACATGAAGGTTACCCTCGAGGTCCTGAAGGAAGCCGGCGTGCGCGACAGCGTGAAGGTGATGATCGGCGGCGCGCCGCTTACCCAGGCGTATGCCGAGCAGATCGGCGCAGATGGTTACGCGCGGGACGCCAGCGCGGCCGTGCGCACGGCGAAGGAGTTGTTGAGCCAGCCCGGCATTCCGCTTAGTCGCATAGTCAACACCAGAGGCAGGGAGACACGGAGTACCTGGATCAGGCTCCGCAGCTCCTGCCTCTGTGGTTTATGCCGCTTCACGGGAATTGGCGGGGCGGGGGTACCCCGCAGCAGCGCAGCCGGTCGAGCGCCGGTAATGTCCGCTCCCCGGGATCGAGACTTTAGAGCAAACTCCCGTTTTGGCTTACGCCGTTCTGGATTCGAGCCTTATCAACTTTGACTATCAGAACCGGTAATGTCCGCCCTCTGGACGTCGAGGCTTTAGCCGCATTTTGCGGCGGAATCCGGCTAAAGCCTCGAATCCGGGGTACCGAATGTGACCGTCAAAACTCATTAGGCGGGTTCCGGCTGCGCCCAGCGGGTACGGGCAAGCCTCGAGTCCGGAGCGTACACCAATTAGCAAACCGATTAGGCCCCTTGCGCCAACGTTTCCAGTTGAGGCGCGGCGCCCGGCGGCAAACGGTAGATGCGAATCAGATCGGCGGCCAGTTGATCCGAATGCTGTCGCAGCGCTTCGATCTGGCCCGGGTTCGGTTCGATGCGATAGGCCATGAGCAGCACTTGAATCTCGGCGCTCAACCGGATCATATCGCCGGCCCGCCCGTTCAGCGCGTCCACGTCCAGGTAATTGGCGCGCGGCAAGCGGGAGGCCTGCGCCAGCAGTTGTCCGCGCAGAGCGTCCCAGCGTTCGCCTGTGATCGCTTCGGCCACCGGCCCGGTCATCAATTTCGTCGCGTGGCGCAAAACCTCGATCGGTTTCAAGGCCACGATCTGACGCCGCAGGCGCGCGATCTGCTTCTGCAGGCGGCGCTGGTCTTTGATCAACTGCAGCGGAACGTCGACCGCCTGAACGTACTGCGCGATGCGCTCGTCGATCAGGCGCAGATTCTCTTCGGCCTCGCTCAACTGTTTCGCCAGCGAAGCGACCTGGCGCGTGTTAGATTCCTGATCCATATCTTTCCTCATCCTGGTGGCTTCCAGTCTGGTGCACAGGCAATACCGACGCAAGACTGTGTCGCATTCTGACTTTGTCTATGAATGCAGGCGTGGTTCGAATCGCGCGAATTGGGCAGGATTTCGCGCATGGATGATCTCCAATAGATGTTCCTCGCCCAGATTCCGCTTACAATGCTCAATGAGATTCTGGATTTTCTGGCTCTTGCTCATACTGGTGCCGAATGTGTCATAGACAGACGGAAAATAGTCAAAGCATAAGGTAGTGAGTTCTTCATCGCTAAACGCGTTATTCAATAGTTGGCGAAGTATGGCATAGTTCCATGGTCGTTCAGTAAGCGGATGATTATCTGCTTCAGTTGCCGATGCTTGCTCTTCAGGTTTAGTTGCCACCTTGGCGTTAACCATTGGCGGTGCTGGTGGTGCAAGTGGCATCGCACTGGGTTGTTGTCCGACCAGACTCAATTGCGCCTCGGCTGAGCCAGGCGCGTTCGGAGGCGGCGTTCTTCTTTGAGTAACTGCAAAGGCACATCCACTTCCAACACATACTCCGCTTTGCGCTCTTCGATTAGATCCAGGTTCGCGCGCGCTTCGCGCAGCTGCCGTTGAAGGGAAGCGGCTTCCTCACTGGACAGCGATGCAGAAGGCTGCTCGCGCGGCCCCGCCGCTTCTTTGCCCGCCGCGCTCGTCTTGTCGCGCCCGGTCACGTCGCCGTAAATCGTGACGTTCTGCGCGTTGATGTCGATCCCGCCGCTGCGCGCCGTCGTCCCCGCGAAGGGCGCCACGTCGACGTAGAGCGTGTGTTTGAACGATTGAATGGCGCCGGTGCGATCGGTGTATTCCACAGTCAGGCGCAGCGGCACATGACCCACAGCGCGCGGCTTGACGTCGAGCTGATCGATCTGGCTGCGCCCCACCGGCAGTGTCGTGATGCTGCGGGTCGCCGTCACCTGCCCCTCGAATTGATCGCCCTCGGCGTGAATGATCACGTTGCGCGCCGGGCCAAAGCCGATGTTAGTGACGCTGAAATTTAGCTGTGACCATTCGTCCTGCCGGAGCCCGCCGTACTTCACGTCGACGCTCAAAATCGGCTGCTGGCGGCAGCGCGCCGCTTCACGCTGGCAGTTCTGCATCCGATCGCGCTCGTTCTCGGCGTTGAAGAGCTGCGCCGCTTGCTCCCAGATCGAGCCGGCCTCTTCGAGGCGCTGATCGTGCTCCAGCTGCCGGGCATATTCAGTCAGGGCAGTGGCTTGCTGCAGGCCGCGTTGATCCGCCGCGTATTGCTCAGCGGCCTCACGCCACCGGCCGCGCGCGGCCAATTCGTCTGCGTTCAATGGACGTTCGAGCGCGGTCACATGACCGGCATGATCGGCCACCACGATCAACGCCTGATCCGGCAAGACGAGCGGCGGCACTTCAATCCGCTGGGCCGCGGCCCAGCGCCACAACTCGCGGCCCGTCGCGCGATCCAGCGCGACCAGGTGATGATCGTGGCACGCTGCAAACACCACAGCGCCGCCGATGACGGGCGCGGCTCCGATGCGGCGCTCAGTCTTCAGCCACTGTTCCGCGCGGCCGGCCTGCGCGTCGAGCACGTATAAGCCATCACGCGCCCCGATGAACACGCGCGCGCCGTCGGTTGCCGGCGCGCTCAACGGTTTGCCCGTCGACCCGATGGCAGCACAGTGCTGCAGCGCCCCCGTGTGCCGATCGAGCACCAGCGCCTCGCCCCGGCTGCTGACCGCCACGAGCAGATCGCCGATCACGACCGGCGTATGATCGAGCCACGCGGCGGAATCAGCATGCGCGTATTGCCACAGTACCCGCCCATCAAGGTGATAGGCCAGCGCCTGCGGCCCGCGGCAGGCAACGTAAGCCACGTCGTCCACGATCAGTGGCGCGGCGGATGAAGCGGTCATGGGCAATGGCCAGCGTTGATGTTCCTTGCCGGTCCCCGCGCTGAGGCACACCAGCGTCCTGCCATCGGCGGTGAAGTAGATCGAATCGTCGGCAATTGCAGCCGCAGAGACCTTTTGCACGCTGCCTGTCCAACGCCACGTTTCCTGGCCGTCTTCGTTCAACGCCAGGAGCATCGCTTCGTTGCGCAGCAGATCGGCGCTGGAGAGAGCGACCAAGACCCTTGAGGTCTCGCGAAGCGCCTCAAGGGTCTCCACCCCGCAAACGATGGCCTGCTCAAACGCGCGCGACCACAATACGCGGCCATCTGGCGCAAAGGCATGCAACGCAGATTGATCGCCACTGGCGGTATTTGAGGCGACGATGATCAATTCGCCGCCACGACTTAACGCGCAGGGCGATAACTGAAGATCATGTGACCAGTGAAGTGTTACGGTTGAAGCCATAGCATCCTTCGACTCGTAGACCTAGCAGGTTTTGCGCGTTCATTCTCTCGAAGACGCACCCGCACACCGAAACCCGACACCGTCGTAACGATAAACGGGGTTAACGCCGTCACGGGAGGCCGTACGCACGAAGTCTTCAACGTTGTACCAAGAGCCGCCACGCAGAACCTTGCGCGAACTATCGTAATCGCTGGCTGTCCACTCCCACACGTTGCCAGCCATATCCACGCCGCCATAGGGGCTGTCACCCTGTGGTGAATACTCTCCCACGGATGTAGTACCTTTGACATTCATACCAAAATTGCACCATCCAGAGGGTAGGACTCTACCACAAATTCGGCAGTAACGAGCATAATCCATGTTTTGCGTACCGCAATGAACGCACTTCTTTGTAATAGCCGGCTGCTGATCGCCCCACGGATACGCGCGTCCGTCCACGCCGCGTGCGGCCTTTTCCCATTCCTGTTCGGTGGGCAAACGCTTGCCAGCCCATTTGGCGTAAGCCGTAGCATCTTCCCAACTCACCTGCACCACCGGATGTCCCATGATGTCTTGAAGGCCGGTTTTGGGCCTGTGGGGGTGCCGCCAGTCTGCGCCTTGAGTCTCGTTCCACTGTTTGCCACCCCAGACATTGCCAGAACCTTTTTGTTCCGCCGTCGTCTTGTAGTGGGTAGTTTGGCAAAGCGCTCGAATTCAGCATTCGTGACCGGCGTCTTGTCTATCCAAAATTCGGCTGCGCTGATACGCTGTTTATCATCACCATACAAGAACTCGCCGGCGGGCACACGCAACATCTCTTTGCCGTCGGCCAGCCACGTCAGGCGATCGGCGCTGAGCAGTTTAGCCACGCTTTCGGGAAAAGGCAAGTGAACGGCCAGCATTGTGGCACATTCCAGTTCGCGGCGCGCCGCCGTTAACCAAGCCTGCGGCTTCTGCAGATCGGCGCTCACCGTCAATCAGCTGTTCAGCCAGCGCCATCACCTTCGGCCAGTCACCGTGTTCTTCAGCAATAGCCAACTGATCAAATAAGTATAAGGCATCTTGCCGACGTTCTGTTTCGCGCGTCAGGCGTGCTACAGCCTCGTCGAATTGGCCCACGAGTCCTTCTGTAGAAATCAACAGCCGTGCGACGGCATCACCACCGTGATAGTCCATCCGCCCGTGCAAAACTCTGATCCAAACGCGACTGGCGTCGGCCCAGCGTTGGGCTTCTGCATAAGCAATCGCTTCGTCGTACCACTGCGCTCGCTGCAATTCATCACGCACTTGAGCAAGCATCTGCTGCACGTCTCGAAAGTCCGGGTTGCCAGCCGATATCTCTCCAAAGGCTTCGCTTGCCGCTTGCCATTGCCCGGCAGCGAGGGCCGTCTCACCTTCTTCATAGCGTTTGGCGCACTGGCGACGTTCCAGTTCTTCCTGGTTCTCGCGCTGCAATTCACCTGCGGCTTCAGTCATCCAGGCTAATGCGCCGGGATGCGCGCGATCGATCTGCATGATCTGCACACATAGCCCCTGCACGATCAGCCATTCCTTCGCCGTGCGCGCCGTCTGGGCCTGTTCGATCAATTGCGCCAGGGCGGCTTGATGTTGCGCCTGTCTCCGTCGGTGCTGCTGCACCTGCTGCACAGCCGTCACTAACGATCCTGTACTGTCATACCGCGCCGAGGAGTTTTGCTCAGCGCCTGAACAACACCGCCTCCAAATCTGCGCCCAGGTCAGGCACGAATTCCAAGGGCGGATGGTGGCTGATCGTAGGCGTGCGCGTGCATCACGGTGAGCTCTCGCCTGCAAAGGGTGGACAGCCACACAGCATCTCGTAAGCCACCACACCCAAGGCATATACATCCGTACACTGTAACAGCGCCCCACGTCTTCGAGTCCGATTGCTCGGGAGCCATGTAGGCCGGTGTACCCATGACGCTCACGTCGTGTGTCAACTGCGTGCTGGACTCCAGCGAACGCACCAGGCCGAAGTCGGTCAATTTCACCAGCAGACGATCCGCCTCACGTCCCAGCAGGACGTTGGCCGGTTTGATGTCGCGATGCACCAGTTGCTGCCCGGCCAGGTAATCCAGGGCATCGGCCAACTGTTTCAGGATGGGCAACGCCTGATCAAGCGTAGGCGCTGGCGATCGTCCAGATAGGTGCGCAGTGAACTACCCTCGATCAATTCCATCGCCAGATACAAGACGCCATCCGCTCGTCGAATTCATACACGGCGACGATGTTGGGATGCCGCAAGCGAGCGGCAGTGCTGTACCTCCATCTTGAAGCGCGCAACAAAGTCAGGCTCTTTGGCAAAGTCTGCCGTGAATCACTTTCAAGGCAACTTCGCGGTCCAGGCGCGTATCACGTGCGCGGTACACCGTCGCAAATCCGCCGCGGCCGATTTCGTCCAGCAGTTCGTATTTGCCCAGCATCCGTTGTTCCGGCATAGCTGCTCCCATCGACGTTACTAACATTTACTCCGACAACGAGTATGGCGAGCACCTGGCGCAGACCTGGCAGGTTTTGCCAGATGATCTGATCAACTTGTCCTGCCCGACTCGCTCGCAACGAGCATTTGTAGATGATCAAAGAAAACCTGCCAGGTATTTTGCTGATAACACAGAAAATCAGAAAGCCAGAAGCCAGCAGATCAGGCTATGGGAACCGGAGAACACAGCGCAACCCCAGATCGTCGACACGAACGTCTAGAGCGCCCCGGCCACGGGACGTCAGCCGAGCATCCGAGGCAACACTGCCCCAGGAACCGCCGCGCACCCCCCGGTAGTCACCAGAATCTGGTCCTGTCGGATTTGTCTGTGATGCAGCGGTATACGATCCATACCAATCCTGCACCCATTCCCACACATTGCCCGCCAGATCGAGCGCTCCAATCCAGCTGGCCCCTGCGGTGTAACTCCCGACAGGCGCCGTATCGGCGTAGCCATCGTCCACAGTTTTATCAGCCCAATCCAGAGGGCAATTCTTGTCGCAGAAATTGAGCCGCGTGCCATCAAAGGTATTACCCCAAGGATATGTGTAAGCATCCGGGCCGCGCGCGGCGTACTCCCACTGGGCCTCAGTCGGCAGTTGTCCACCGGCCCACTTGCAGTATTGGTCCGCATCATTCCATCTCACATAGATGACGGGATAATTGTCATACTGGCTGTTTCCGTAGTACGAATCGCGCGTGTCCGACTTCGTTTCAGAGGGAGCATCACATTTGCCTGCCGACACGCATTTGGCATACTGCGCGTTGGTCACTTCGGTGCGATCGATCCAGAACGCATCCAGGGTCACGTCGTGAACGGGCTTCTCATCGGCCTCACCGGAATCGCTGCCCATCTTGAAAGTACCGGCGGGGACGTAGACCATAGTCATGCCGTCGGTGGCGCGAATGCGTTGACTGCTTACGCCAAGGGCTGGGGCTGGCGATGGCGCGGCCTGCGCAGGAACCGGTGTGTCGGTAGCAGGCGTGTTAGTGGGTGCCGGCGGCATAGTGGCCGTGTCTTGGAACGCGGCTGATGTTGCCCACGGCGTAGGTATAACCTGACTGACAGGCTGGAAGCGGATCACACTCAACATGACTCCGACTGCCAACACCGCCAGTAAGCCCAGCAGCGCCCCCCACACCCAGCGTGAAGTCTGGCGCGGGATGGCATGAATGACAGGCGGTGCGGCCGCCTGGCGCAATGCTGTCACAAACTCCCGCGCCGAAGCATACCGCCCGGCGGGTGCTTTCGCCAGCATCTTCTGCAGTACCGTGCTGACTGGCGCTGAAACTTCATGGCGCAGTGCATGGGGATCGGGCGGCGTCAGATTGAGGTGCGCGTTGAGGGTGGCCGGGGTATTGCCGGGAAAGGGCACGCGCCCGGTCAGCAGTTGATACGCCACGATGCCGAGGGCATAGCGATCGGTGGCCGGGCCGATCTCATTCGCCCGGTTGGGATCGGATTGCTCCGGGGCCATGTATTCGGGCGATCCCAGCAGCGTGCCCTGCGAAGTCAGCGCCGCGCTGGCTTCCATGGCTTTGGCCAGGCCAAAGTCCAGCAGCGTCGCGTGCACACCTTGATCGGTGTCTTCCAACAGGATGTTGGCCGGTTTCACATCGCGATGCACTACGCCATGCTGATGCGCATAATCCAGCGCGGCGGCAATCTGCTCCAGGATCGCCAGCGCCTGATCAAAGGGCAGCGCGCCCCGCGCTTGCAGTTCATCGCGCAGCGTGCGCCCCTCCACGTATTGCATGGCGATGATCAACTGCCCGTCGATCTGGGTCGCATCATACACCGTGACAATATTGGGATGTTTCAGCCGCGCCACCGCGCGCGCTTCCTGTTTGAAGCGCGCCACAAAGTCGGGATCGTCGGACAGCGCGGGGCGCAGGACTTTCAACGCGACGATGCGATCGAGTTCGACATCGCGCGCCTGGTAGACCACGGCAAAGCCGCCGCGGCCCAATTCCTCCAGGACCTCGTACTTGCCGATGAGTTTACGGGACGCTGCCATGATCATTCACCCGCGTGGAATAGGGTGATTGTAGTGGGAACGGGAAGGAAAGGCAAACCAGCGATCCGGCCGCTACACAGTATAATGGGCCGCCTGTCATCCTTCAGCTGGCCGGAATCATCATGGACTATCTGGGCGAAATCGCCGCGCTGTTGACCTCGGTCTTCTTCTCGTTCACGGCCGTGATCTTCGCGCAGGCCAGCCGCCGTATCGGGCCGCTGGTCACCAACCGGGTGCGGCTGGTCATCGCGTTGATCTACCTGATGATCATCAATCTGATCTTATTCGGCCAGCCGCTGCCTGTCGGCGCGGGGGTCGAGCGCTGGTTCTGGCTGAGCCTGTCCGGCATCATCGGCCTGGCGCTGGGCGACATGTTCCTGTTCAGCGCCTACGAGCACATCGGCCCGCGGCTGGGCATGCTGCTGATGAGCCTCGCGCCCGTCATCGGCGCGCTGCTGGCGTGGCTGTTCTTCGGGGAGACGCTGCGGCCCGGGCAGATCGCCGGCATGGCCCTGACGCTGTCCGGCATCGCGTGGGTGGTCGGCACGCGTCCCGCCGCAAATTCCAATCAGCCGCGCGTCGACGGGCGCGGCCTGCTCTTCGGTGTGCTGGCCGCGACGGGGCAGGCCGTGGGACTGGTCTTGTCGAAGCAGGGCATGACGGGCGGCTCAGCGCCCGGCGACTTCTCGCCGTTCGCGGGCAATGCCATTCGCATGCTGGCGGCGATGGCGGTCTTCTGGCTGATGACCTTTGCGCAGCGGCAGGGGCGGGACACGATCGAGGCGGCGCGCCGCGATCGATCGGCGCTGAAATTGATCGCGGTCGGCGCTTTCATCGGGCCGGTGCTGGGCGTGTCGGCCTCGCTGCTGGCCGTGCAGCATGCCGAGATCGGCGTGGCCAGCACGCTGATGGCGCTGCCGCCGATCTTTCTCCTGCCGATCAGCTACTTCGCCTTCGGAGAGCGCTTTGGCTGGCAGACGGTGGCGGGGACGCTCGTCGCCATGAGCGGCGTGGCGCTGCTGTTCCTGGTGTGAATCCAGAGAAAAGGGCAGTGTGCCGAAGATTGTGTCGTTTCCCCGCAGTTAAACTGCGGGCGAACGAATTTACACAAGATTTGGCATGCCGCCGAGAAAAGCAACAGTCCGAATGACCGACGTCGTTCGGACTGTTGCTTATGGCGGACCCGACGGGATTCGAACCCGCGATCTCGGCCTTGACAGGGCCGCATGTTTGGCCGCTACACCACGGGTCCAACACGCTTGCGTGCGGGCACGATAATACCAGAGCCGAGTTCGTTTGTCAACCACGGCTTCACTGCGATCACGGCTTTCACAAAGTCGCCAAAGTGTCACACCGCACCTGCGGTGGGTGCAGGTGTTCCGAGCGAAGCGAGGAATCTGTTTGACCATCGACGAGACCCTTCGCTACGCTCGGGGTGACACTCTTCCAGGGTGCAACTGCACAATTGCCTGCGCGTATCACTGGACTTTGTGAGAGCCGTGTCACTTCGATCGTCGGCATGCTTGACAATCTCAGTTGGGCATACTAGAATGTCGCGACTCACTGCCGTTCGCCCCCGTCCTCGCGAGCCGTTGTGTCGCCCATCATCGGCACCGAGATCACGTTGAATTTCGGCGCGGATGGGCAGGTGAATGGCGAATACCGGCTGAAAACGGTTCGACATCGTATGCCGCAAGCCGGCCACTCCCCAGATTCATTTTGAACAATGGACAAAGTTCAACAGTTGGCAGCGCCTGCTTGAGCCGGCGGGGCGTTGTCTTTTTATATATGCATCACTTCACTTTAAGGGGAGAACTCGTGCGGCGGCATCACGAGCAGACCAGGCGTGCCGGGCATTCGCGCTGCTGACCCGACCTACGGACAAATCACCATGACGACAAAAACGGCCTCAACCGCAAGCGCAGCCGCTGCACTACCAGCCTCCTGGCTGCCACTCATCATCATCGTTCTGGCGCAGTTGCAGATGGTGTTTAATGTCAATGCGTTGCCTGTCTCCATCGGTCCCATCTCCGAAGATCTGAATGCGCCCGCGACGGCCATTGGAACGGCGCTGGTAATTTATTCCCTCTTTGTCGCCATGTTCGTCATGGTCGGCGCGAAAATCGGCAAACTCTTTGGCGAACGCCTCGTCTTTCAAGCGGGTGTGCTGGCGCACGGCGCGTCGATGGCGCTGATGGCGTTCGCGACGAGCACGGTGATGATGAATCTCGCGCAGGGCATTTCCGGTATCGCCGCTGCGCTGTTGGTGCCGACGCTGGTCGTCCTCATCGCCGCAAATTACCGCGACCGGCAGCAAGCGCAATCGCTGGGTATTTTGGCCGCCATGCCTGCGGTGGGCAGCGGGGTGGCGTTCGTCATCGCGGGATATATCGCGACCGCGTTAGCCTGGCGTTACTCGTTCGGGCTGATTGCGGTCTTGTCCGTCATTGTGTTTCTCCTCAGTTTTCGTCTGCCGTCGGTGCCGCGCCAACGCGGCATCCAGATTGATTTTGTGGGACTGTTCCTCTCGGCGACGGCAATTGCGTGCATCCTGTTTGCGTTCAATAACATCAACGCCTGGGGGCTCATCTGGGCGAATCCGGGCGCACCGTTTGCACCGTTTGGTTTATCACTGGTGCCGTTCCTCGTTATCCTCGGCGTCGCGCTGGGCGCTGGCTTTTTTGTCTGGTTGCGCCGGCGCGTCACCAATCAAAAAACGCCGCTGCTCGCGCTCGAAGTGATTGACAGTCGGACGGAGCAGAGTGCCGTGCTGGCATTTCTCGTCGCCGGCGCGCTCAGCACGATGGTCAGCTTTTTGATTCCGCTCTATATCCAATTTGTGCAGGGCCGAACACCGTTGGCGACTGCCGTCGCCATCGTCCCGTACGCCCTAGCAGTCGCGCTCGCGGCGATTGTGAGCGTGCGCCTCTATGACCGCGTGACGCCGCGTCAATTTGGGATTATTTGTTTTATCCTCATTGCGCTCGGCGCGACTTTCGTTGGCTTGAGCATCGCTAATGATTGGGGCACGCTGGCTGTGATTTTGGGACTCGCGGTGCTGGGACTTGGCGAAGGCACAATGTTGACGCTGCTGTTCAACGTGTTGGTTTCCGAATCGCCCAAAAAATTTGCGGGCGATGTGGGCGCGCTGCGCGGCGTGGTGAACAACGTGTCGAACGCATTGGGCGCGGCCTTTGCCAGTGTGGTCGCGGTCGGACTGCTTGGCCTGTTCATTGTTTCCAGTTTTTATCAGTCCGGGCTTCCGCCTGCGCTCAAGACCGAAATCAATTTCAATCAGATTGATTTTGTGAGCAATGTACAACTGCGCGAGATTTTGAGCACAACGAGCGCGACACCCGCCCAGGTTGAGGAGGCAGTCCACCTCAATGAGGACGCACGGCTTCGTTCTCTCCAAACCACGTTTCTGATCGTGGCTGTGATTTCACTGCTGTCCATCTTTCCTGCCCTCGGTCTGCCGAAATACGCGCCGGGGTCTATCTCGGCCGATCAAGTGCTACAAGAAGAAGTATCTGATTATGCGGACAGCAAGGCGTCCGCCCAGCAGCATAAAAGCGAGGCAAATTCACTATGACAACGCACACAGAGGCAGCGCGCTCTTATGCGCGTGAGCACACCGCAAAATTCCTTGATGAGTTATTCGAAATGCTGCGCATTCCCAGCATTGGGGGCGACCCTGCCTTTGCGGCGGATACCCGGCGCAACGCCGAATGGTTGGCGGCGCATCTGGTGTCCCTGGGACTGGACAGTGCCCGCGTCATGGAAACCGCCGGGCATCCGGTGGTCTACGGCGAGTGGCTGGGGGCTGGTCCAGATAAGCGAACCGTACTGGTCTATGGCCATTACGACGTGGTGCCCGCTGTCAAGGAGGATGGCTGGGATACGCCGCCGTTCGAGCCGGTGATCAAGGATGGCAAGATCTACGCGCGCGGCGCCACCGATGACAAAGGCCAGCTCTTCATTCACGTCAAGGCGCTGGAAGCCTATCTGAAGACCAGCGGCGCTGCGCCAGTCAATATCAAGATCCTGCTGGAAGGCGAGGAGGAAACTTCCTCACCGAACCTCGTGCCGTGGATCAAAGAGCACAAAGACCTGATCCAGGCGGACGTATGCGTGATCAGCGATTCGTCGATGGCGGCCATTGAAGAGCCGGCCATCACGCACAGCCTGCGCGGCATGACGTATTTGGAAATCGAAGTCCACGGGCCGCGCGAAGATCTGCACAGCGGCTTCTGGGGCGGCGCGACGCACAATCCCGCGCTGGCGCTGGTCGAAATTCTCGGCAAGCTCTACAACGCCGATGGCACCATCGCGGTGCCCGGTTTCTACGATGATGTCGTGCCGCTGACGGACGAGGAACGCGCGATGCTGGCCAAAGTCCCGCTGACCGACGCGCACTTCATCGAAGCAACCGGCGTGCCCGCCGTGTGGGGCGATACGAACTACACGATCCGCGAGCGCGTGTCGGCCCGACCGACGTTGGAAATCAACGGCCTGTGGAGCGGCTATTCCGGCCCCGGACCCAAGACCATCATCCCGGTGCGCGCGGGCTGCAAGATCAGCTCGCGCCTGGTGGGCAACCAGGACGCTCACAAGATTTTCGATCTGATCAAGCAAGCCATTGAAGACGCGACGCCGCCAACAGTGAAGGTCGAGGTGCGGCTGATCACAACGGGCAAGCCGGCGCTAATCCCGTTCGACCTGCCGGAAATGCAGGCTGCCGTGCGCGCGTACGAGCGGGGCTGGGGCCATGCGCCCGTGTTCACGCGCGGGGGTGGCAGTATCCCGATCGTGGCGGAGTTGGCCGACCTGTTGAAAATCCCAGTGGTCATGATGGGCTACGGGCTGGACACCGACGGCCTGCACTCGCCCAACGAGCACTATCGCATCGATATGTTTGAGCGCGGGATCGAAACGGCCATTGTTTATCTGGACGAACTGGCGCAACTGCCGCAGTAACGTCGGGATGAGAGGACAATCGGGTTATGAGATCACCGTTTCTGGCAGAGTTGGAGGAGCGCTTTCTGCGCTACGTGAAGATCGACACAACGGCCGATCCCACCTCGTCGACATCACCCAGTACGCAGATCCAATACGACCTGCTTAACCTACTGGCCGCTGAATTGAAGGAGATTGGCGCGCAGGATGTGACGCTGACGCCCTACGGGGCAGTGCTGGCGACGATCCCGGCGACGGTGGAGACCGACGCACCCACCATCGCGCTGCTGGCGCATGTGGACACCGCGCCGCAGTTTCCCGGCAAAGACGTGAAGCCGATCGTGCATCGCAACTACCGCGGCGAGGACATCGTGCTGCCGGATGATCCGGAACAGGTGCTCTCGCCCCAAGCATTGCCCTACCTGGCCCAGAAGGCGGGCGACGACATCGTGACCGCGTCGGGGAAGACGCTGCTTGGCGCGGACGACAAAGCCGGTGTCGCCATCATCATGGCGGCGGCGCGTCATTTGTTGAACACGCCCGCGATCAAACACGGCAAGATTTGTATTGGCTTCACGCCCGATGAGGAGATCGGCCGCGGGGTTCATCCCGATTTACCGGCTGATCTGGACGCCGATTGTGCTTACACGCTCGACGGCGCGCACCTGGGCGAGATCGTTTACGAGACGTTTTCGGCTGACAGCGCCAGGGTGAACATCAAGGGCGTCTCAATCCATCCGGGCTGGGCCAAAGACAAGCTGGTCAACGCCACCCACCTCGCGGCGAAGATCGTCGACACGCTGCCGCAGGCCACGTTGACGCCGGAAACGACCACGGGCCGCCAGGGCTTCATTCATGTGGTCGGGATGAGCGGCTCGGCCGCCGAGATGAACATCGAGCTTATCCTGCGCGATTTCGAGCGGGAGGGGCTGGCTCAGCAGGGCGAGTTGTTGAACAAGGTCTGCGCGGCCATTCAAGCCGGCGAGCCGCGGGCACACATCACCTGCACGATCACGCCACAGTATCGCAACATGCGCTACTGGCTGGAGACTGACATACGGCCGGTCGAACTGGCACGACAGGCGTGCCGTGCAGTTGGAATCGAGCCATTCTCCGCGCCGGTACGCGGCGGGACCGATGGCTCGCGCCTGACCGAACTGGGTTTGCCCACGCCCAACGTCTTCACCGGTATGCAGGAGATCCATGGGCCGCTCGAATGGATCAGCCTGCAAGACATGGCGGCTGCCACCGAGGTATGCGTCAAACTGGCACAGCTCTGGGCCGCGGAGTCAGGCAAACCTCATGCGCCGCTGCCGCATGGCCGTCCGCCGGCCGCGCCGATGGTGGACTTGATAGGTTAAGGTAGTCGATCACCCACCCCTTCTTGGAGGATAAACAAAATGACCACAGGTGTTCCAGCCAAACCCGCGCAGCGCTCGTTCATGGACAGGCTGCTGGATGGCGTCGAACGGGTGGGGAACAAAGTGCCGCATCCGGTGCTGATGTTCGCGTATCTGATCCTCTTCATCATCGTTATCTCGTCCATTCTAGGCTGGCTGGGCGTCAGCGTAACGGAAGAGGTCGCCGTACCAGCGCCCATAGCGGCACAGCCGAACTACTACGAGGACTTGAGCCAGCCGAGCGTGGGCCTGCCGCCCGTTGCTGACGTGACGGACTACGAAATTCAGAAGACCACGATCTCGATCCGGCCCATCTTGAGCGTGGAGGGCATCCGGTTCATATTCACGTCGTTCGTGCCGACCTTCCAGGGCTTCGGTGCGCTGGCCATTACACTCATCGCGCTGCTGGGCGCCGGGGTGGCCGAACAGGGCGGCCTGATGGCCTCACTCATCCGCAAACTCGTCAAGGTCGCGCCGGCTGCGTTGATCGCGTTCCTGATCGTCTTCGTCGGCGCGCTCTCCAGCGTGGCGTCGGACGCCGGCTACCTGATCCTCATTCCGCTAGGCGCGGTCGCATTCCTGGCCGTCGGGCGGCATCCGATCGCCGGTTTGGCCGCCGGGTTCGCCGGCGTGGCCGCCATCTTCATGGCGAATCTGATCGTCACGCCAACGGATGCGATGCTGTTCGAGATAACGAACGAGTCGCTCGGCTTGATCGGCCAGCCGTCCATCTCGATCACGGCGGACTTCTTCTTCCAGGTGGTCTCCACACTGGTGATGACGATTGTGGCCGGGATCGTCACCGTCAGGATCGTCGAGCCGCGCCTGGGCAAGTACAACCCGGCCGATGCGGGCGAGGCCGGACCCGGCGTGACCGAAGAAGTTGACCCGAAGTTGGACGGGCGCGGGCTCCGGAACGCGGGCCTCGCGCTGCTGGGCGTGCTGGCGGTCGTGGCGTTGTGCACGTTCCCGCAGGGCGCGCCGCTGCGCGACCCGCAGACGGGTGACATCATCGGGCAGACGCCGTTCATGGCGAGCCTGCTGTTCATCATCATGCTGTGCTTCCTGATCCCCGGCATCGCGTATGGCGTGGCGGTCGGCAAGTACAAGCACGCCAACGACGTGATCGGAGCCATCGTCAAGACGTTCGCGGGGCTAGGCGGGCTGATTCTCACCCTGCTGATGATCAGCCAGTTCATCGCCTACTTCAACTACAGCCAGATTCCCAACGTGATCGCCGTCGCGCTCGCGGACGCGTTGAGCACCGCCGGGATCGGCGCGATCCCGCTGCTCATCGGGTTCGTGCTGGTGATCGTCGTGCTCGACCTGATCATGCCCGGCTCGCTCGCCAAGTGGGCCATCTTCGCGCCCATCTTCGTGCCGCTGTTCGTGCGTCTGGGCGTGCCCGCGCAGACGCTCTTCGCCGCCTACCGCGTGGCCGACTCGCCGATGAACACGCTCACACCGCTGATGGTCTACTTCCCCGTCATCGTCGCATTCGCGCAGCGGTATGACAAGAAGTTCGGCGTGGGCAGCCTCGTCGCCCTGATGATGCCGTATGCCGTCGTGATGCTCGTCGTGTGGCTGATCCTGCTGCTGCTGTGGTTCATCCTGGGCATCCCGGTGGGGCCGGGCTACCCGGTGCACCTGTAATCGAATGACACCGCTTGCGTTCCAACTCCCGCCGATCTTCGACTACTTCGCCACTTTTCTGTGGGCGTTGAGCGGGGCGATCCTGGGCATGCACAAGCGCTACGACTTTGGGGGCGTCTGCGTCATCGCGCTGTTAGCGGCAATTGGCGGCAGCACCCTGCGCGACGGGCTGTTCCTGAATCAGATGCCGCCCGTGGTGACCAACGGGTTGTATCTGCCGCTGATTCTGTTGCGCCGCGATTGTGGTGCGGTTCTTCCGGCAGCGCATCGCCAATCTGCGGTTGGTCGATAACGTGATCAACCTGATCGATGCGATCGGAGTGCCGGCCTTCGCGGCGGTGGGCATGCAGTTGTCGCTGGCGGCGGGCATGACGCTGCCGGGGGTCGTGTTGATGGGCATGATCAACGGTTTCGGCGGCGGCGTTTTGCGCGACATCACGGTGGGCAATACACCGGCGGTGCTTAAGCCCGGTCGCTTCTACCTGTCGGCCGGGTTTGTCGCCTGCGTGTTGTTTGTTGTGCTAGAGGTCTACTTGCAGGCCAGCCGCGACCGTCGCGGCCTGGATCATCATTGGCCTGTTCTTCATCATCCGGGTGCTGGCCGTACGGTACGATTGGAAGACACAGCCTGTGCTGCCAGATACAGAAGCGCAATGAACGAGTTCGACACACAGGGGGTGGGTATTCCACCAGGTCGAGGGTTGGTCCTACCTCGACAGTTTTTACTTCTCGGCGATCAGCCTGACTACCGTGGGCTATGGCGATTTTTCGCCCCAAACCGCCGCCGGCAAACTGCTGACGGTTTTTTACATCTTCTGCGGCATCGGCTTGCTGGTAGCGCTGCTGACGCGCTTCGCTGAGGCGCTCATCCACTCGGCGCGAGAAGACCAGGAGCGGCTGCACCAGCGCCTCAGCCAAGCCCGCAAGAAAATCGCTGGTGGCGACGCAGGCGCCGACCAACCCCGCCCCGCTGAGCCGCCCGCAGTTGAGGAGGAGCACCACTCATAGACCGCTATCCGACGCACTGGATCTAGCGAGGCGTCGCGCGGAGGTGAGAGCCATCCGTGTCCACAGATGGTGTCGAACAAGCGTATTCAGCTGATGGTCAGAAGGTAGACTGACCTGGAGGCGTGTTGGTGGTAACTGATGCATATAACACGTTCGTAGCGGTCGTTGGCATCAGCGCTTTGGCGGCCGGCCTGACCTTTCTAGGTGTGCCGCAAACCGTGCTGGCCGCTTACCGGCTTGGCGATCCGGCCGTGAATGCAATCACGCCGTTGATTTAGATTTCGTAATTGGAGGATTCTATCGGAGCCCTGCTCGTTTCGCTTTTGCCCTATATCATCGGCAGCGCGCTTGTGCCGGTGTATATTATCCTTGTCGTCTTGCTGCTCAAAAGCCCCCGTCATGGGTTGTTGAAGGGTGCGGCGTTTGTGGGGGGAATAACCACCACGCGTCTTGTGCAGGGGTTGATCTTCGGTTTCGTATTTGCCGAGTCGGCCGCATCACTGGAAGAGCCTGGCGGTAAAGGTTTGGTAGTTTCGACGCTCCTGCTGGTGCTCGGAATCTATTTGTTGATCGCCGCCTACAAACAGTGGCGTGGCGAGGACGACCCGGATGCTCCGCCCCCCAAGTGGTTAACCATGATGGACAGCCTAACTGCGCCCAAGGCGTTTGCGATAGGCGTCGGGCTGCCTTTGATCGGAGTCAAGCTGTGGGTCTTTACACTTGGCGCATTAGGCACAATTGCGGAAGCGGCAGTGGGACAGCCGGACAGCACAATCGCGTACCTGTTTTACATTTTGTTGGCCCAAGCGCTGTTGCTGATCCCGATCTTGATTCGCCTGCTCGTGCCGGCAAGGTCACAATCCATCCTTGATGGGCTGTCTGACTGGTTGATAAGAAATAATCGCACCATCATCATGGTTGTCTCGCTAATATTTGGACTATACCTTTTATACCTGGGCATCAGCGGATTGCTGGCATAATTAACACACCAGCGTTTGCTGTTAATCGCGAGGTGCCCGTTGTTGCGCGACGCGCGCCAATGCCGCACTCACATTCCGCAATGAATGAATTTTTGCTCGTCGTGTGCATCGCATTCGTCGCCGCGTTCCTCACCTATCTGGGCGCTCCGGCCGCGGAAAGGTTTGACGTGCCGCATCGCGTGGTCAGCTCCCCCTGAAGACTGCCGTTCACGATTTGAGCGCGAGCCTGGAACGCCAGCAAGATCCGATCAACGTCGCCGCGATCGATCCAGGCGTGCGTCACAAAACGGAAGCGCCGCGCCGGCCCGCCATCCAGAATCTTGATGTGGTGCTCAAGCATGCGCTGCACGATGACGTCGTTCGACACTTTGACTTCCGGCGTCAAGTTGAAGAACATGATGTTGGTCTGCACGCGATCGAGGTCGACCACGACGCCGGGCATGTCGGCCAGACCTTCGGCCAGCCGCCGCGCGTTGGCGTGATCCTCGGCCAGCCGATCGATCATCTTCTCCAGGGCCACAATGCCGGCCGCCGCCAGCACGCCCGCCTGCCGCATCCCGCCGCCCAGCATCTTGCGATAGCGCCGCGCCTGCGCGACAAAGTCCGGCGAGCCGCAGATCACCGAGCCGACCGGCGCGCTCAGCCCTTTCGACAAGCAGAACGTCACCGAATCGACGTTCTGTGTGATCGCCTTCACGTCGACGCCCAGGGCCACCGCGGCATTGAAGACCCGCGCGCCGTCGAGGTGAACTTTAAGGTTGTGCCGATCGGCGAGTTCGCGCACTTGCTGCATGTAGCCCAGCGGCAGCACCGTGCCGCCGCAGCGATTGTGCGTGTTCTCCAGCGCGATCAATTTGGTGCGCGCCTCGTGCTGATCGCTCCCGCGGATGGCCGCCTCCACTCGATCGAGCGGCAGGGTCCCGTCGGGATTGTTGGGAATCTGAAATTGCGCGATCCCGCCCAAGGCCGACGATCCCCCGGCTTCGTAGCGGAAGATGTGCGCCTGATCGCCGACGATCACTTCTTCGCCGCGCCGGCAGTGCGTGAGCAGCGAAGTGAGATTGCCCATCGTGCCGCTGGCGACGAATACCGCCGCGGCCTTGCCCATCTTCGCCGCCGCGATTTCTTCCAGGCGATTCACCGTGGGATCGTCGCCGAACACATCGTCGCCCAATTCGGCGCGAGCCATCGCCTCGCGCATCTCCGGTGTGGGCTGCGTCACTGTATCCGATCGCAAATCAATGTAACCGTTGAGCATGTTCATCTTCTTCCCCCCTCTCCCTTTCAGGGAGAGGAGCCGGGGGTGAGGGTTGCTCCCCTCGCCTGTCGGCGCAGTCTGCCGCCGGGAGAGGGGCCGGGGCTGCTTGCGCTCCGCGCGTTGTTCGCGGAGTGAGGGTCAATACTGCTTCACAATCGAGCGATACGCGCTGGGCTGCCGCGCCTGCAGGATCTGCAGTTCTTCGCGCTGCCGCCGCACTTCGTCCAGATCGATGCGCGCGACGGCATAGCCTTCCACTTCCTGCTCGACGATTGCGCTGACCGGCGCAGCGGTATGCGCTTCGGGCGGGATTTCGACCCGGTCATTTTCGACGGCGGCATACACCTTGCCGCGCGGGCCGACGATCATCGACTGGCCGCAGAAACTCAGCGTGGCATCCGGGCCGATGCGATTGGCCGCGGCGACGAAGCACGTGTTCTCATAGGCGCGCGCCAGCAGGTACGTGCGCCACTCCTCCTCGTTGGGCTTCTCCCAGTTCGCGCACGCGATGAGCAGGTCCGCGCCGTCGAGCGCATAAGTGCGCGCCACTTCCGGAAAGGCGACATCCCAGCCCAGCATCAACCCCACGTTGCCGAAGTCTGTTTCGATCAGTGGGAACTTGAACCCGGCGCGAAAGGCCAGGCGCTCTTCGCCCTTCAAATGGACCTTGCGATAGTCGCCCACCAGGTCGCCGTCCGGGCCGACGAGCACCGCCGCGTTGTACAGCACGCTCTCCACTTTTTCCTTCGCCGCGATGCCAAACGCCACGTGCACGCCGAAATCGCTGGCGCGCTGCGCGATCAGATTGGTGGACGGGCCGGGGATGCGCTGCGCGAAATCGACGAAGCGCACGCCGCATTCGTAGCCGGTGGTGCAGAGTTCGGGGAACACGATCAGATCGACCTTTTGCTCGGTGGCCACGCGGCGAATCCATTCCGAGATCGCCACGAGGTTCGCTTCGACGTCGTTGAATTTCACAGCCATCTGCACCACGGCCACGTTCAGTTCACGCATGTGAGTCTCCTTTATCAAATAGAACGTAAGTTCTACCGCATTTTCCCTTACTTTTCCGCCGCTGTCAACTGTTCCAAAACACGCCGCAAATCGTCGGGCAAATCCGAGGTGAAGGTGCGCGCCGCGCCGTTGGGCAGCGTCAACGCCAGCGAAGCCGCGTGCAGAAAGTGGCGCTCAACGGGCACGACCGGCTTCTGCCGCCCGTACAGCTCGTCGCCCACCAGCGGATGTTTCAGCCACGCAAAATGCACGCGAATCTGATGCGTGCGTCCCGTTTCGGGATACGCTTCGACCAGGCTGAGATCCGGCTGGCGATAGATCTGCCTTACACGGTAGCGTGTTCGGGCCGATCGGCCCTCGCGCGTGACGGCCATCTTCTTTCGATCCGTGTGACTGCGCCCGATCGGCGCGTCGATGATCCCTGCGCGCGGCTCGACGACTGCCCTCGACCAGCGCGAGATACATCTTCTTGATCGTGCGCGCTTTGAACTGCGCTTGCAGTAACTGCAGCGCCCGATCGTTCTTGGCGGCGACGATCAGCCCCGATGTATCTTTGTCCAGGCGATGCACGATGCCGGGGCGCACTTCGCCGCCGATGCCGCCGCCAGTGTTTCCCAGATCGGGAATATGGCCCAGCAGCGCGTTGACCAGCGTGCCGCTGTCATGTCCCGCCGCCGGATGCACCACCAGGCCCGCCGGCTTATCGATCACGACCACGTCGTCGTCTTCATACACGATCGCGAGGGGAATCGCTTCGGCGACAAGCTCCGTCGGCGCGGGCGGCGGCACGCGCACGACGATCACATCGCCCGGCCCGACCTTGTCACTGGCCTTGCAGATCGATCCATTGAGCGTGATGAAGCCGTCGTCGATGAGGCGCTGCACGGCGGTGCGCGACAGATCAGCCAGGCGGGCCGCCACAAACCGATCGAGGCGGCCGCCTTCCCCGGCTTCAACGGACAGGACGTGAGTTTGATCGGCAGACATGGAGAGTAAAGCGCATTGCGTATTACGCATTATTCGTGATGCGTAAAGAATCACACGTCACGGATTGGAAGGGGGCGCGGCCTCTGATTCCTTCGGCTGCTTCTGCTTCCGCTCGTCGAGCAGGGTCGCCACGGCCAGCAAAATGACGCCCAGCACGATCGACCAGTCCGCAAAGTTGGAGGCGTTTCGCAGCAGGCCAACGCCGATGTCGAAGTAGTCGATGACGTAACCGATCCGGATGCGATCGATCACATTGCCCAGCGCGCCGCCCAGCGTGAGGCCCAACGCCATCGCCATGAAAGTCTGATCGGGGCGCAGACGCCGCGCGTAGACCAGGATCATCCCGCTGATGATCAGCGGCACGGCGATGAACACGATGCCGAGGTTTTTGAAGAGGCCGAACGCCACGCCCGTGTTGGCTACGTGGGCGATCTGAAACAACGGATTGGGGCCGGGCAGCGGCGACCAGGCGCTGCCGAGGGGCAGCGAAGTTGAGACCAGAACCTTGATCGCCTGATCAATCGCAATGACCACACCGGCAACGATCAGGACTAGCAGCGTCGTCTTCTTCAAAAGGCAGTCCTCACCCTGGCCCGGAGCTCATGCGGGCGCGGGCGTCCCCGCCCCGCCGTATCCGCCGCGGGCGCAGGCGCCGCCGGGCTTCCGGGCCTGATTGGCAGCCAACACATCAACGATGCTCGCGTTTCGACTGGCAGCTCAAACACAGCGGCGCATACGGGATGGCCTCCAGCCGCGCCGCATCGATCTCCTGGCCGCAGTCCAGGCACAGGCCATACGTGCCATTGTCGAAACGGGCCAGCGCATCGTCGACCAATTTCAGCGTCTGTTCGGTAGTGACCTGCACAGCCAGATCGCGCGCCTGATCAAAGGCGTGCGTGCCGTCATCGGCGGGATGCGTGCTGTAGCCCACGCCTTCTTCCTTGATGGTGGACTGCAGCTCGGCCAGTTCTTTGGTCAGCGCGGCCTGTTCCGTCAACAGGGCCTGTTTGAGTCGGTCATACGGGATCGGCATGCCATGCCTCCTTGGTGCGGCGAATTCTACCACAACGTGAAAAGTGAAGAGTCCCCCAGGGAGGCTTCGCACTGACGAGTGATAGGCACTTCACTTTTCACGTCCCGCGCTTCACCACGCCCAGCTTCACCTGCATTCCATCGATCTCGTCTTCGTCCGTCGCGCCGGCGGGTTCGCCTTCACGCAGTTCGTCGGCCAGCGTTTCAGACTTGATGTAAGCGGCCCACTGCTCGAAGGTGGCTTTCATCTCACCCGCGGCTTGATACGTCAGCACGATGCGATCGCTGATCTCGAAGCCGGCGGTCTTGCGCAGATCCTGCACGCGGCGCACCACTTCGCGCGCCTGCCCTTCCTGCTTCAACTCGGGCGAGACGTGCGTGTCGAGCGCGACGACGACACCGCCTTCCGACGCGATGGCGAAACCTTCGCGCGGCTGCGGCGTCACGAGGATCTCGTCCGGCGCAAGTTCGAACTCGCCCAGCGTCACACGCTGCCCCGATCGGACGGCGTGCGCGACGGCGAAGGAATCGGCGCTCTGCAAAGCCGCGCGCACCAGCGGGAACTTCGCGCCAAACTTCGGGCCGAGTTTCTTGTTGTCCGGCAGCAGCCGGTACGTGACCAGCGCCGCCTCGTCTTCGGCCAGTTCGACCGACTTCACGTTGAGCTCGTCGGCGATGATATCCGCCGTGCGCCTGACGCTGGCCTGCCGATCGTGCGCCACGACGACGATGGCCTGACCCAAGGGCTGGCGCACCTTCAAGTTGGACGACGCGCGGATCGAGTGGCCCAGCGTCACCACCGAGCGGCTCACCGCCACATCGTCGAGCAGCGCGTGATCGATCAGGGAGGCATCGGCCTGCGGATAGGCGCAGTGATGGATCGATTCCGGCGCAGTGGCATCCGCCGAACGCACCAGGTTCTGATACAGCGCCTCGGTCACGAACGGCAGCACGGGCGCGAGCACCTGCGCCAGATTGACCAGGACATCGTACAGCGTCGAGTAAGCGGCTTGCTTATCGGCATCCGCCTCGCTCTTCCAGAAGCGGCGGCGGCTGCGGCGCACGTACCAGTTGCTGAGATCGTCCACAAAGACTTCCGCCGCCCGGGCGAAGCGCGGCAGATCGTAGTCGCTTAAGGCGGCATTCGCTTCGCCGAGGAGCTCGTGCAGCCGGGCGCGAATCCAGCGATCGAGCGAGTTGACGGCAGTTTCCCGCGCGCCAGGGCCGTTCGGCGTCCAGCCGTCCAGATTCGCGTAGGTGACGAAGAACGAGTACACGTTCCACAGCGGAATGAAGAAACGGCGGCGGGTCTCGTCGGCCAGATGATAGCCGAAGAGCATGTCCGTATCGTAACGCTGATTGGCAAACATCCAGCGCATCACATCCGCGCCGATCTTGTCCGCGGCTTCGTTGAACTCGATCGCGTTGCCCCAGCTCTTGTGCATGGCGCGGCCATCTTCGGCGAGCAGCGTGGCAAAGCCCAGCACCGTTTTGGTGGGACGCGCGTTGACCACGCCGGTCGCCATCGCCAGCAGCGAGTAGAACCAGTTGCGGAACTGGCCGGGAAACGACTCGGTGATGAAGTCCGCCGGGAACCACTGCTGCCAGTAGTCCGGATCGATCCGGTAGCCCAGCGTGCTCATGGAGACGATGCCCGCGTCGAGCCAGGGATTGCCCACGTCTTTGATGCGCTCGACGATCTCGCCGCAGCGGGCGCACCTGATCTTCACCGCGTCGAGGTAGGGCCGGTGCGGCGAATGCCCGACGAATTCCGCCCAGCCCTCGACGGCGCGCTCTTTCAGCGCTTCGCGCGAGCCGATCACTTCGAAGTGGCCGCAGTTCTGGCAATCGTAGATCGGCAGCGCCAGGCCCCAGTAGCGCTTCTTGCTGATCATCCAGTCGTGCATGTTGCGCAGCCAATCGAGTTCGCGCTCCTGGCCGAAGTCGGGAATCCAGCGGATGTTATTGGTGACGTCCATCATCGGCTGGCGCAGGCCATCCATGCTGATGTACCACTCGTCGACCAGGCGGAAGATCAACGGCGTGCTGCAGCGCCAGCACACCGGATAGCGGTGCGTATATTCGTCCAGCCGGTAGAAGCGGCCCTTGACTTTCAGGTCGGCCACGATCGGATCGGTGACGTCCGTCACGGCCATGCCCGTCAGCCAGTTGAAGCCCGCGAGGTACGTGCCGCCCTCGTCGAGCGGCGCGATTACGGGCAAGTTGTAGCGACGGCCCAACTGAAAGTCCTCCGCGCCGCAGCCCGGCGCGATGTGCACGATGCCCGTGCCGTCTTCTTCGCCCACTTCTTCCCACAAGATCACGCGATGCGCTTCCCGCGCAGCGTCCGCCGCCGGCAGATCGTCGAACGGGCCGTAGTACTGCCAGCCTTCCATGTCACGGCCCTTGAGTTCTTCGATCACCTCGAATTTGCCCTTGAGCATTTTCAACGTGCCCTTGGACAGGTAGAGATATTCGTCGCCCTGCCTGACCTTGACGTAGGTGAGATCAGGCCCCACGGCCGCGGCGACGTTCGAGGTCAGCGTCCACGGCGTGGTCGTCCAGACCAACAGCGATGCCTTCGTTTCGCCGTCGCCCCAATGTCCGATCAGCGGGAAGCGCACCGTGAGGCCGGGATCGGTTTTTTCGACATAGCCTTCGGTGACGATCTCGTGCTGGCTGATGCCGGTGCCGCAGCGCCAACACCACGGCATCACGTCGTGACCCTTGTAGATCCAGCCGCGATCGAAGCACTTCTTCAAAAAGCCCCAGATCTGATAGTTGTTCTCGTCGCTGAAGGTGAAGTACGAGCCGCCCATGCCGCCGACGCCGAGCTGGCCCACCACCTGCTCGATCGTGCCTTCGAACGATCCGTCGGGGCCGCTATAGTCGATCGGCTGGTCGGGATCTTCGCCCAGCTTGTCGCGCAGCAGGCGCAGGCCGGCGGGATCGTCCCAGTTCATCCAGTAGCCCAGGCGAGTCGACTGCTCCGTTTGAACGGCGGCGTAGTGCAACACGCGCTGCTTGCACAAGATCACAAACGGCGCGATGCCATAGTCTTCGATGTCGCGCTTGGTCTTGAAGCCGAGGTCCTTCTCGACGTTGACTTCGACCCACAAACCCTGGCAGTCGAAGCCATTTTGCCAGCGCTGATTCTCGCCCAGCATGGCGTGGTAGCGCTGATAGATGTCCTTGTAGGCGCGGCCCCAGGCGTGATGCACGCCCATCGGGTTGTTGGCCGTGATGGGCCCGTCGAGAAACGAGTAGCGCCGGGGCGACGGCGCGAGCTGCCGCCGCAGTTTATTGAACGCGTCGGTCTCCTTCCACCACTGCAGGGTGTCGCGCTCCTGCGCCGGAAAATCGATTTTGGTGCTGACAGGTTTGAATGGCATGTTGTGCTCCTGGTCCACGAATTCACACGCCTGGCATGGCCGTGCTCGCGTGGACACGAATCTGCGCAAGTATTTGGGCGTCAGGCCCGGTCGTGCAGAGGCACGGCCAGATTTCTTACGATTGTGCTTCCACCGCGGCTTCCCGCGCGCGCAGCTGCGGCCCAAAGGCGCGGAAGCCGAACGCGATGGCCAGACCCAGGACCAGCGATCCCAGCCAGATCAACTGGCTGCGGCCGGTATCGAACAGATAACCGCCAATGACCGGGCCAAGCCCGTAGAAGAAATTGTTGGTCAAACCGAACACCGCCTGATAGCGGCCGCGCATATCGATCGGCGCCAGATCCGCCGTGACGGTCTGGGCGGCCGGAACGATCACCATCTCGCCGATCGTCAGGATCACCACCGCCACCCAGAACCAGAACAGCGTTGGCGCAAAACCGATCAGGCCGAACCCGATCGCGTACAGGGCCGCGCCCAGCGCCAGCATCCGGCTGCGATCCTGCTGATCGACCCAGCGCGCCAGCGGGAACTGGAACAAAACGACCAGCGCCGCGTTGGTCGACAACATCGCGGTATACGCGCTCGCCGGGTAGCCGTACGTGCGCGTGAGATACACGCCGAAGGTCGTGTTCATTTGACTGTAGACCACGCCGACGAGCCCGGATAACACCACAAAGATCATAAACGGCGAATCGCGGAAGACCCGGCCATAGCCGGCGCCTCCGGCCGCCTGAGCCGCCGTTGGCCGCAGCGCAACTTGCGGCTTTGTTTCGCGCAAGCGCCGCCAGATGATGAAAGCAAAGATCAAACTGGTCAGCGCATCGATCACAAACAGCGGCAGATAGGCATTGGCGGGCGCAGTCCCATCGGGTTGCTGCTGCAGCGCCAGCAGCGCGCCGGCGACCAGCGGCCCGAATGCCACGCCCAGATTCGCCGCCACGCGAATCAAGCCGTACGCCCCGGCGCGTCTTTCGGGCTTCACCAGATCGGCGATGGCCGCCGACGAAGCGGGCCAGAACATTGGCACCGTCAGGCCAAAACCGGCGATCGCCAGGATGAGCAGCGGCAGGCTCGGCGCCAGCGCCATGCCCATACTGAATACCGCTTCGGCCGCCAGCGAGAACATCATCACGCCTTTGCGGCCAAACCGATCCGCCAGCCAGCCGCCCAGCGGCCCGCCGATCAATCCGCCCACGGTAAAGAGCACGATCAGCAGGCCGGCCTGCGCGACGCTGATGCCGAACTTCTGCGTGAAGTACAGCGTGAACAGCGGGAAGACCATCGACCCGCCGAACGAGTTGATGAACGTGCCGCCGGCCAGCGCCCAGATCGAGCGCGAGTATTCTCTTCGAATATTCCGGAGGTCCGATCGCAGCCGCCGCCAGCGCCGTTGTAACATGTTCGCCCGTCAACTCACCGTGGCCGCTCGGCCAGCGCCACTTCACACGAATCTATTCAAGACCTGTCAGGTGGCGCACTCATCGCCTGTTGGTCCGGATATGGCCTGCGCCACTGACAGGTCTAGCGCTCATTCATCCAACGCGATTTCAATCCGCTTGTTGATCTTGCCCTTGCTCTTGTAATCGACCACGCGGATGCGTCCCACTTCCGAGGTGTTCGCCACGTGCGTGCCGCCGTCGGCCTGCAGATCAAGGCCGACGATCTCGACGGTGCGGACCTCGGCGATGCCTGCGGGCAGCAGGTTGATCTTGGTGCGGATCAGATCGGGAATCTGGAAAGCTGCCTCGCGCGGCAGGATTTGCACCCGCGTCGGGCGCGCCTGCGCCACTTCGGCGTTGATCTTCTCTTCGATCTGCTTCACGAACTCCTGGCGCATCGTCTCAAATTCAAAGTCCATGCGGCCCTTCAGCGGCTCCATGTTGCCGCCGGTCACGCTCGCGCCATAATCCCGGAAGATGACGCCGCACAGGATGTGCAGCGCCGTGTGCGTGCGCATCAACTGATAACGCCGGCCCCACTCGATCGCGCCGCGCACCGGCGTCCCGACCGGCGGCGCGGCCCGATCGAGCTCGTGCCAGACGTCCGCGCCCTGCTTGCTGACCTTGACCACGTTCCAGGTCTCGCCGTTGGCCGCCGTTAGGGTGCCCACATCGTGGGACTGGCCGCCGCCGCCGGGATAAAATGCCGTCCGATCGAGCGCGACTTTGTTGCCGTCAACCACCGTGATCGAGGCGTCGAATTCCTTGAGATAAGCGTCGGTATGATAAAGCGCAGTGGTCATGGTTTACCTCGATAATCAGGGATCAGTAATCAGTAATCAGTGATCAGTAGTCAGTAGCCGGCAAGCAAAAAATCCGCCTCGCCCATACAGGGACGAGAACGGATTGCTCTCGCGGTACCACCCCGCTTCCCGACCGAATCGATCGGGCACTTGCTCGGCGACGATCATCGCTGCGTCATGAATAACGGTTGACGACTCCGGGCAAGCCTACTTGCTGCGCGTCATTGCGAGCGCTTTAAGCGCAGCAATCTCGCAAGGTTGGCCGAGATGCCTCGCCGCCCGAAGGTCCCGCGCAATGGGCGGGATAGCGGCTCGGAATGACACACTCGAGTTTTCGGTTGCCGACTCCGGAAGGATTTTCGACCCGGCGATCACGTGCGGCTTCCACCGTCCCGCACTCGCTGCGGCGCTGCGCCGGATGTACTCGTTTCCATCAATGTCAGTGGGCGGCATTATGCCACAGGCCCAGGGGGGTGTCAAGCAAACCGCTATTTACCGGATTTCCTGCTCGCAGGCTTGCGCGGCCTGGCCGGAGATGCTTTCTGTGCTTTCGCCCGGGCGGGCTTCTTCGCCACCCTGGCCTTAGGCTTCGACTTGCGCGCCTTTTTCGCCGGGGCGGCCGCAGCAATCTGGGCTTTGAGGACAGCCAGCTGGCTCTTGTCGGCGCTGAGCCGATCGTAAGTGGCGATCAGGTTGGCGGCGTGCAGCTGCTGCACCAGCCCGTTCAACGCGATGCGGGTCTTGCCGCACGATTCGATGTCGTACTCGCGCAGCATGTCGTCGCGGGATTGATTGGCCATGAGCGCGCTGGCCACCGCCAGCTGCATTTTGTTGAGGTAGTTGATGCTGCTGTTCAGCGTCTCGTTGATCTCGCCGCGCAGCACGATCTCGCCGTGTCCCTGCACCACGTTTTCCAGCGCCATGCCTTTCAGCACCTGCAGCGACTTCAGCATCGTGGGCGCGTCGCCGTCGACGACGTAGGGCACGGGCATGACCGTGTCCGACGCAAACAGGATTTTGTCCTCGCGGATGTAGACGGTGATGCCATCGGGCGTATGGCCGGGCGAGTGGGTCAAGACGAAAGTCTTGCTGCCCAGGCGCAGCGTCATTTCGCCTGTGAAGACAATGTCCGGCAGCCGCAGCTGGACATCGGCCAGGCCGGGATTCTGCGCGCGCGCCAGTTTCAGGCCGGCCTCGCCGCGCGTGATGAGCAGCTCGCGGCACAGCTCGTGCGCAATGAACTGCGCGCGGCGAAACAGGTAGCCGCCGTAAGTGTGATCGGCGTGGGAGTGCGTGTAGATCACGTACTTGACCGGCGCGCGGCGCTCGATGTACTCGATGACCTGGCGCGTTTCGCCGGGGAACGGGAGCGTGTCGATGACGACCACGCCCTCTGCCGTGACGATGGCGCTGGCCGTAACCTGCGCATACAGGCCGCTGGTAAAAACGTAGACGTCGTCAGAAATTCGTTCGCGATGCATAGATCCTCACCGGGGTAAGGTTAGCACATTCGGGGGCGGCATGTCAAATTTTTGGCCGGTTTTCGGTCAAAGTGGAGAATGCTCATGATCCTATGTCGAGTTGCAGGCATTGTTTCGGGCATGTTCACTCGCTTTGCTCGGGAGGCTGCGCGGCAGTGTGCCGAAGATTGTGTAGTTTCCCCGCAGTCAAACTGCGGGCGAACGAATTTACACAAGATTTGGCATGCCGCCGGCTGCGCTCGGAGCCCGAACTGCTAGTCGCTCAGGTTAGACTGTGGTCAAATCCGGCGCGGCGGCTTGACGCCGGAGGCGGCCCGTGGTAGACTCGCATCATCTTATAGAAGGAGGCGCACGAATGACAATTGCATCGGTCGTTGTCCGCGAAAGCACTTCGCTGAGTGCGCCTGCTCTGCCTCGGTAGTCCTCGTCTGTCTATCGAACGCCACGGGCGCCTCGGCCCCGTGGCGTTTTTTGTTTCCACCGCCCTGCCCCCCCGCGTAGATGGTCATCATCCACGCGCCGGATGTTATCCATCCGGCAGAGCAAGGCCAACGCGGCCACGGGTAATGTCCTGTGGCCGTTTTTGTTTTTCCAATGGAGATCCCATACCATGACAGTTGAAGAAACGATTCGACAGGGTATCGTCGTGAAGAAGACGCTGAGGAAGTACACCGTCCGTTCGGCCGGCAGCTTGATCACGTGCACGCTCACCGGAAATCTCAGCAAGCAGCTGATGTTCTCGATCGCCGATCCATCCTCGATGCCTAAGCGCGTGCTGGAGGTCAAGGACCTCGACACCGTCGATCCCGTGGCCGTGGGTGATGAGGTTTCGTTCGCGCCGGCCGCAGATGGCAGCGGCGTGATCACCGCCATCCATCCGCGCCGGAACAAACTCTCGCGCCCCGCGACGGACGGCGCGCGGCACTATAAAAAGAGCGGGCCGCTCGAGCAGGTGATCGTCGCCAACGTCGATCAGATCGTCGTGGTGATGCCGGCCGCCGATCCGCCGCCGAGCTGGGGACTGCTCGATCGGTACCTGGCGACCGCCGAAGCGAGCGACATCCCGGCGATCATCTGCTTCACCAAAGCGGACCGGCTGCCGGCGGATAAAGCGGCCGCGGCATCAGGCGGCCGCGCCCGAACAACCAGCGGCGCGCCGCGAGGAGCCGCCCCTGCGGCCCGAAATCGAACTGTACCGGCAGATCGGCTATCGCGTGATCCTGACAAGCGCGGTCAGCGGCCTGGGCATCGCCGAGGTGAAAGCGGCGCTGCAGGAGCGCGTGTCGATCCTGTGGGGCAAGTCGGGCGTGGGCAAGACGTCTTTGCTCAACGCCCTCGAGCCGGGGCTGGGCCTGCGCGTAAAGGAAGTCAACGATCACAACCGCGAGGGCCGCCACGCCACCACGCACCTGGAGATGTTCGATCTCTCGTTCGGCGGCAGCGTGATCGACACGCCGGGACAGCGCGCCTTCAAAATCTGGGATGAGATCGACGATTACGCCCGGCTGCTGCCGGAGATGCGGGGCTACATCGGGCGCTGCAAGTTCGGGCTCGACTGCACGCACACGCGCGAGCCGGGCTGCGCGATCAAGTCGGCGGTGGGCAGCGGCGCAATCACTTCACGGCGCTATGAGAGTTACCTGGGGATGAAAGAGTATTTTGGAGGATAGAGGAGATTCATGTTCTCGCGATTCAAAACCAAACGCGCGGCCTACTCCGTCTACCTGTTCTCGGAGTTTAGCGTGGCGCTGTTGTTCTCGATGATGTTCACCGTCGACGGCGTGTACCAGGTGTCGATGGTCGGCCTGAACGCGCTGCAGCTGGTGCTGGTCGGCACGACGCTGGAAGTGTCCGCCTTCATCTTCGAAGTGCCCACGGGCGTGGTGGCCGACGTGTTCAGCCGCCGCTGGTCGATCATCGCCGGCATGTTTGTGATGGGGCTGGGCTTCATCGTCGAAGGCTCGTTTCCGTTCTTCGCGCCGATCCTGCTGGCGCAAGTGCTGTGGGGGCTGGGCTACACCTTCACCAGCGGCGCGACCGAGGCGTGGATCGCCGACGAGGTGGGCGAAGAGCAGGCCGGGCGGGCGTTCTTGCGCGCCTCACAGATCGGCACGCTGGGAGCGCTGATCGGCATCGTCCCCGGCATCGTGATCGGCCTGCTGGGCGCCAATATCCCGCTCGTGCTGGGCGGCGCGCTGCTGATGGCGCTGGGCGTGGTGCTGATCGTGATCATGCCGGAGCAGGGCTTCCAGCCCACGCCGCGCGAAAACCGGAACACGTTTCAATCCATGGCGCACACCTTCAAGAGCGGGCTGCGCGTGGTGCGCGGCAAGCCCGCGCTGATCAATATCCTGACGATCGGGCTGATCCTGGGCCTGTACAGCGAGGGGTTCGATCGGCTGTGGACGCCGCACGTGCTGAACGACATCACGCTGCCCGCGATCGGCGAGGTGCAGCCGGTGGTGTGGTTCGGCGTCATCCGCGGGATCGGCATGCTGCTGGGCATCGGCATCACGGAGGTCGTGCGGCGGCGCATCGACACGAGCAAACACGGGCCGGTGGCGCGCGCCGTGCTGATCCTGATCGCCGGGATGGTGGCGGGACTGCTGGCGTTTGCGCTGACGGGCAGCTTCGCCGTCGCGCTGGTCGCGTTCTGGGGCTTCTCGGCGCTGCGGAGAACGCTCGGGCCGTTGTATACCGCGTGGGTGAATCAGCACGCCGAATCGAGCGTGCGCGCGACGATCATCTCGATGTCCAGCCAGATCGACGCGCTGGGGCAGATCCTCGGCGGGCCGCTCGTCGGCGCGATCGGGCTGGCGCTGGGCATTCCGGTGTCGCTGACCATCTGCGCGGTGGTGCTGGCGACGGCCCTGCCGCTGTTGATCCGGACGATCCGGATCGATCGGCAGGCAGAAACGGCCGCCGCGGAAGCAGTCCTGGCAGACTGAAACGATGGGGCGAAGCAGCGGCGCGCTGGGCGGGATGGAAAACTTGCCCCTCACTTGAAATGCCCCGGACGGATTTTTGCTTATTGACATTTCAGCCCGGTCAGTGCTATGATAGTTCTACTTACATTCACGGTGTAAGTTTTACTCTCACGATGTAACTTACTTGCTCTCTCTTTGGAGTAGTATGAGCATCCCGCGCACCATCACCGCCCAGGATATGCGCAGCATCAACCGATCGGCCATCCTCGAGACGATTCGCAGTGAAGGCCCGATTTCCCGCAATGCCATCGCCGACCGGTTGGACGTGAGTTTGCCCACCGTCATGCGCGTCGTCGACGATCTCGTCAAGGAAGACCTGGTTCGCCCGCAGAGCGCCACGCAGTGGACGGGCGGACGCCGCCGCGCCCTGCTCGAATTCAATCCGGAAGGGCAGGTCGTCATCGGCGTCGATCTGGGTCGAACCAAGATGTTCGGGGCGATTGCCGACCTGGCCGGCAACGTCCTGGGCGAAGCAGACCTGAATCGCCATCGCGCCTCGGGTGAAAAGAATTTCCAACGACTGACAGAACTCATCGATACCCTCCTCGCTCATCCCAGGATTCAGGGTCGCCGCCTGCGCGGGATCGGCGTCGGCGCGCCGGGCGTGACGCAGCACAAAGAAGGCGTGGTGACCTGGGCTTATACGCTCAAGTGGCATGACTATCCCTTGAAAGCCAGATTGGTCGAGCGCTACAACCTGCCCATCGCCGTGGACAACGACGTGAATTTTGCCGCCCTGGGAGAGTTGTGGTTCGGCGGAGCGCAAAACGTCTCCAACATGGTATTCATCACCATCGGCACCGGCATTGGCGCAGGGATCATCATCGACGGGGCGCTGTATCGGGGCGCGCACGAAGCGTCGGGCGAGATCGGCCATATGCTGCCCGAGCGAGAATTCCTGGGCAAACGCTACCAGGACTTCGGAGCGCTGGAAACCATTGCTTCCGGCACAGGCATCGCCGAGCGCGCCCGCCAGGTTTTGAAAGGTCGACGGAACTCGGAAGAATTGGAAGGCTTGCTGGCCGAGGATGTGTTCGATGCCGCGCGGCAAGGCCAGGCCTGGGCCAAGAAACTGATCGCCGAAACGGTCGATTGTCTGGCCATGGCGATTGCCAATCTCACCGTCATGTTCGATCCGGAGTTGATCGTGTTGGGGGGCGGCGTCACCCGATCGGCTGATTTGCTGATTGAGCCAATCCTGCGCCGCATCGAAGGGACGATCCCCACTCTGCCCCGCCTCGTCGTTTCGTCGTTGGAGCGGCGGGCCGTGGTGATGGGCGCCGTCACGAATGTGCTGCACAACACCAGTGATTTCTTCATGGTCCGCAAATTATCGTAAGGAGGTGAACCCCATAAGATTAGACCACGCGCGATCGTTTCTGCATTTCCGAGCAACTTCCGACGTTATCAGAGAAAACGAGTCAACCTGACACCCCCAAGGAGGCAATACAATGCGCATCGCTGCCAAACTATTTCTCACGCTGGTGATCCTGGCCCTGACGTTGAGCGCCGTGGGCTGCCAGACCCCGCAGGCCGCGCCGACGGCGGCGCCCCAGTCCCAGCCAACCGCCCAACCGCAGGCGCCGGCTGGAGAACCGGTGACGATTCACGTGCTGACGATGGATCAGGCCGGGCTGGCGCCCGCCGAGATCGATCAAATCGCCCGCGACTTTGAAGCCCAGAACCCGGACATCAAGGTGGTCATGGAATACGTGGGCTACGACTACGTCCACGACAAGATCGTCACCGGCATGGCGGCCACGCCGCCCGCCTACGACGCCGCCATGATCGACGTTATCTGGCCGGACGAGTTTATCAAGGCCGGATATCTGCTGGATGTTACCGACCGGGTCACCCCCGATATGAAGGCGGGCATGTTCCCGGCGGCCTGGAACGGTGTGACGCGCAACGGCAAGGTCTATGGCATGCCGTGGCTGATGGACGTGAAGTATTTCATGTACAACAAGGACATGCTGGAGAAGGCCGGCTTCACGGCTCCGCCCAAGACCTGGGAAGAGCTGGTCGCTCAGGCTAAAGTCATCAAGGAGAAAGGCATTGCCGAATATCCCATCACCTGGTCGTGGAATCAGAAGGAAGGCGTCGTCTGCGACTTCACCGCGCTGCTGTTCGGCAACGGCGGCGCATTCCTGGACGCCAGCGGCAAGCCGATCTTCAACAACGCGCAGGGCGTGCAGGCCCTGACCTGGATGAAGCAAACCATCGACGACGGCCTGAGCAATCCCAGCGCCGTCTCATCGGATGAAATGGCCGTCGAATCGAACTTCCTGGCGGGCAAGTCGGCCTTCGCCGTGAACTGGCTGTTCCAGTACGCCGATTCGAACGATGCCACCAAATCGCAGATTCCGGGCCAGGTGGCCTTTGCCCCCATCCCGGTATTCGAGGCCGGCGCCCAGGCCGGCGTCAAGGGCGCCAGCGTGGATGGTTCGAGTTCGTTCGGCGTCATGGCCACCACCCCGCATCCGGATCAGGTCTGGAAGTTCCTGACCTATCTGGCCAGCAAGGAAGTGCAGACCAAGTATTCGGCCAAGATGCTGCCGGTCTGGCAGGACTCGTTCCAGGGCGACAACCTCAACCAATTACTGGCGGCCTCGCCCAGCAACCCGGTCACCGTGCCGGCCTTTGTGGCGCAGTTCCCGTATGCCAACGAGCGGCCGACGGTGCCGTATTACAACGAAGCATCGGCCGCGCTCCAACTGGCGATTCAAGAAGCGTTGACGGGCGTCAAGACGCCGCAGCAGGCTTTAGACGCAGCCGCAGCCAAGTGGGTCGAGCTCGCCAAATAAGAAGCAGCCGACTGGTTACCAGTTTCCGTAGTGGCGACTTCAGCCGTCCCGCGTAAATCAGCGACTGAAGTCGCCACTACCCAACACTTTTTGGCGGAGTCATGCCCGCGCATTGTAAGCGGGCATCAGCGTTCCGCGGACGGGGAACGAGCGTTTTCATACACTTTTTGGCGAGTCATGCCGCGCGTTGTAAGCGGGCATCCATCGGGCGTTCCCCGCGGACGGGGAACGGAGCGTTTTCAACCGTGGTAGTGAGTGCCACTCATGACCGCGAATTCAGGACCTCTCCCCAAACGACGGCGCACGCTGCGCCAGCAGGATGCGCGCATCGCCTGGCTGTTGATCATTCCCAGCCTGCTGGTGATCCTGGGCGTGATGCTGTGGCCGATCATCTCCACGTTTATCCTCAGCTTCTATAACGCCCCGACCGGCATCAACCAGGCGCGCACCTTTGTCGGGCTGGGCAATTATCTCGACATGCTCCGGGATCAGACCTTCTGGGAGACGATCGGGCGCACGCTGTACTTCACGATCGTCTCGGTCAGCCTGGAGCTGATCCTGGGGCTGGCGATCGCGCAGCTGATCCACTCGCGGCCCTTCGGGTGGAAGTTCCTGCGCTTCAGTCTGATCATCCCGTGGGCCGTGCCGACGATCGTCAATGGCGCGATGTGGCGCTGGATCTACAGCGCGGACTTCGGCGCCTTGAACGGCCTGCTGATGCAGTTGGGCCTGATCCAGCACTACGTGCCCTGGCTGACGCTGCCGAACATGGCGCTGAACCTCGTGATCCTGGCCGACCTCTGGCACACGATGCCGTTCGTCGCCCTGATCCTGCAAGCGGCCCTGGCGACGCTGCCCGAAGAGCTGGACGAAGCCGCCGCCGTGGATGGCGCGAACGCCTGGCAGCGCTTCCGGCACATCCGCCTGCCCTTGCTGCGCCCGGCGATCCTGGTCGTGCTGATTGCCCGCACCGTCGAAGCCTTCCGCGTGTTCGACATCGTCTACATCATCACCAGCGGCGGGCCGGCCTTCAAGACCGTCACGATTACTTACCTGACCTACCTGAATTCCTTTTCGTATGGCAAACAGGGCACCGGCGCGGCGCTCTCGTTTCTAATCTCTCTCTTTACCATCGCCATGGCCTTCATCTTCATTCGAGTCTTGTACCGGCCGCAGGAGACGCAATAACTCATGTTAGGCAGGAACTGCATCCTTCGATTCGCGGCGAGCGCATTCTTCGACTGCATTGCATTCCGCTCAGAATGCTTGCGTAAGGAGACGCAATAATGTCCCGCCGCAAATTCCGCCGCAAGATATTTTTGACGCTGCTCACCATCCCGGTGCTGCTCTTCATTTTCCTGCCGATCCTGTGGCTGGTCAGCGCCAGCCTGTCCACGCAGGTGGAACTGTTCACGGTGCCGCCGCACTGGGTCCCGCAGCATCCCACCTTCCAGAATTATCTCGACATCTTCTTCCCGAGCGGGGCGGCTTCGTCGGTGCCGCGCACCTTCGCCGTTTCCATCTGGAATTCCTTCAAGGTCGCTTCGGCCGTGACCGTCATCTGCCTCGTGATCGGCAGCTTCGCCGCCTATGCGCTGGTGCGCATCCCGTTCAGGTTCAGCCATTCCATCCAGATCGGCATCCTGGGCACGCGCATGATCCCCGAAGTCTCGCTGGTGCTGCCGCTCTTCATCATCGCCTCCAGCCTGGCGCTGATCAACAAGCCCGGCGTGCTGATCATCACCTACCTCAGCTTCGCCCTGCCCTTTGCGATCTGGATGATGGCCGCCTTCTTCCAGACCGTGCCGATCGAGCTGGAGGAGGCCGCCCGCCTCGACGGCTGCACCCGCCTGCAGATCCTGTTCAAAGTGGTGATGCCCATCGCCGTGCCGGGCCTGATCTCCACCGCGATGTTCACCTTCCTGCTGGCGTGGGATGAATTCTTCTACGCCCTGATCTTCACCAGCACGCTCGACGCCAAGACCGCGCCCGTGGCGATTGCCGAGTTCATCGGCCGCTACGCGGTGAACATCACGGGCATGATGGCCGGCGGCGTGCTGGTGGCGCTGCCGCCGATCATCCTGGCCTTCATCTTCCAGCGCTACATCGTCAGCGGCATGACGGCGGGGGCCGTGAAGGGGTAAGGGTCGCCGCCCACAGCGGCGGGAATCGAGGAACACCTTCCTCCAAGACAGAGAAACACGGATGCTCAGGCGAGCGTCCGTGTTTGCGTTTGCGAGGCATGGGCCAAGACCTCAGTGTCAGTGATTCTTCAAGGCTAACGGCAGATGGATGTACTTGAGCGCGCCAGGCGGCCAGTATTCGTCAGCGCCCAGGTCGGGGGCTTGATAAGGACGCGGCTGATTGTCGATGTCCGTCAGCACGCCCGCGTTCAATCCCGCACCAAGCGCCGCGCTGCCGGGACCAAGGTGATAATCACCCGCGTCAGGGTCTGCAAACTCAGGATCACCGAAAACGTTGACCGTGCCGGTGATGATGGCGCCAGCGCCACCCCAGCCGGCGCCATTAGCCCAGGCCCCGCTGCCCCACAGGGTACCCATTAGTGTGGCAGTAGCACCCTGTGTGACAGTAAGGCCCACCGTCTGGCTGACCAGGATGGTGTTCGTCATCACCAGAGCAGTGCCAGCGTCCACGTAGACCCCGCTGCCATCGCCGCCCCGGTTGCGGGCGATGGTGGTGTGGAGCAACCGGGGCGAGGAACTCGCAATGTACAACCCACTGCCCAGGCTATTGGCCTGATTATCGGCGACCAGGTTGTTGATTAGCGTGGCATCCCCCTCACCCATCAGGCACAGTCCGCCGCCGCTCCCGGCAATGGCAATATTAGCGGCAACAATGTTCCGGTTGAGCGTGGCCGCGCTAGCACGCAGGAATAGCCCGCCGCCATCGCCAGTGTTGGAGGTGTTGGAAATGATCAGGTTCCCGTTGAGCGTGGCATTGCTGGAGTCCAGGTGCAGCCCGCCGCCGTTATCCTCGGTGGTATTGGACATGATAGTATTGCCGCTCAGCGTGGCGTCGCTGCTCATTAACAACAAGCCACCGCCGCCGCCGAAATAATAGTCACTGTTGGCGCTGACCGTGTTGCCGTTGAGTGTGGCCGGACTGGTGTACAGGTACAGTCCGCCGCCGCGCCTGGCTCGGTTGGCACTGACCGTGTTACCGTTGAGTGTGGCGGGACTGTAGAACAGCTGCACTCCGCCGCCCCTGCCACCAATGGCTGTATTCGAAACGACCCTGTTCCCGTCGAGCCTGGCAGCGCTGAAGTCCAGGTATAACCCGCCGCCGCCCATCATTCCGGAGTTGGAAATGATGGTGTTGCCGTGGAGTGTGGCGGCACTGGCGACCAAGTATAGCCCGCCGCCGAGATTGGCGGTGTTGCTGAACACCCAGTTGTTTCTGATCGTCGCAGCCGCGCTAATGACATAGACCCCGCCGCCATCGCCAAAAGAATCTTGTTGGCCGCCTGGCCTGGTTTCACGCCCGCCCGTGAGACGCAGCCCCTCAATGGTTGGGCTGATGTCGCCCGTGATGTACAGCACCCGTCCCTGCCCATTGGCGTCAAGCGTCGTGGGATTGGCGGTCGGGTCAGACGTCGTCCAATCGGTCGGGGTGTAGCCGCCCTGCAGGGTGATGGTCTTGCTGACATACACCAGCTGCGTTACCACTCCCGTGGAAGTCAGGTCCTGGCCGGGGCGCGCATTCACGCCGGTGTAAGTGCCGGCCGCCACCTTGATCACGTCGCCGTCACCGGCGGCGTCGACGGCGTCTTGAATAGAAGCGTACGGGCACCCGCTGAGACACACATGCCATTCAGCAGCGTACGCCACAGGCAGTTCGGCACTGCGGGGATTGCCCAACAGCCACAACAGGGCCAGCGTCAGGCCCATTCCTCCGGCCAAGGCCAGGCCGAGACGAATCGCGAAGCGTTTCATTTCAATTCCTCCTTTGCTCCGTCATTCACCCCTTGAACATCGTTCGCATTTCCGTCCGCAGGCCACCAGCTGACCAGACCGGCGGGCGGCTCAACGCAGGCCTGGGCGCCGGCAGCGAGGGTGGGTGGAGGTGGCGGCGTAGGCGACTGCGGCATCGACAAAGCACTGCAACTGCACAGGAGTAGAGAGAGTAGAACAAGGCCGAGAGAGCGATAACAAGTTTTCATCTCACCTGATCTCCTGACCAGGCAGCGCTGACCAGGGCTGCGACGCGAACCGACTGCGGGCAGGCCAGCCCAGACAGGGTTACGCCGTCTATATTCAGTGTACAACCGCTGTCAAGTGCATTCGGGTAGCCTGCAGCGGCTGCATGAACGGCGCGAGGATCACTTATCGGGCACGTTTCGTTTCTGCTGAACGCGCCGCGTGTGCTATACTCTACATCGAATACCGGAGCCACCCTTGACCCTCCTTAACCGCCAACTCTTCGCCGAAACTTACTTGCGCGATCTCCAGGCGGAACGCGCGGCTGCGGCGCGTGACGATGCCGTCGACGCCTGCCACCAGATAATCGCCGAGTGGCGCGAGGTCTATCCGGCGCTGACCGAGACCGACGCTCTGTCCGCCTATCTGGGCCATTGCTTTAGCGCGCTTGGCTTTGCCTACGACCCATGCCCTGATCCCACCCATTTCGTGCTCTATGGCGACGAGGCGCGCTCGCAGCCGCTGGGCATCTGCCTGGCTGTGACCGACGAGCAGATTGGTCGGATGACGAAGGGCCGCCACTATCAGGTGCAGCTGATCAAGTTGCTGCGCGAGTGGAAGTTGACATGGGGCATCGTGACGAACGGCCGCGATTGGCGCCTGTGCTACGCCAAAGCCAGCGCCGTGTACGAAGTCTATCTGCAAGCCAACCTCGATGTCGCCCTCGATCGGCAGTCCGCCGAGTTCGCGCCGTTCTATCATTTCTTCAGCCGCGCCGCCTTTGAACTGGCCAACGGCGAACAGCGCCTCGATGCGATGCTGGCGAAGTCCGAGAAACAGACACAGGCGATCGAGCGCCATTTGAAGAGCCGCGTGGAAGGCGTGCTGCAATCGTTGTGTCTGGGCTTCGTGGCCGATGCGAGCGCCGCGACTTTCAGCCGCGACCAGCTCGATGAGGTCTATCGCAACGCCATTTACCTGTTGTATCGTGTTTTATTCCTGTTTTACGCCGAGGCCCGCGAATTGCTGCCCGTGTCCGATCCCGCTTACAGCGATCACAGCCTGGCCGCCATTGTCGAATTAGCGCGCCAACGCCAGGCGCAGGGCGAGAAGCAAGCCGATCCTTACGCGCTGTGGAAGCGCCTGTCGCACCTATGCGTCGTCGTCGACGAAGGCGCAGAGACGTTGAATTTGCGGCCTTACAACGGCGGCCTGTTCAGCGATCAGGAGAATCCCTATCTGCGCGCCCACAAACTGACCGACGATTATCTTGCGCCGGCGATCTTCGACCTGGCATTCGTGGAGAGCCATGCTGCGCCGGAGCTGATCGACTATCGGGACTTGTCGGTGCGGCATCTGGGCACACTGTACGAGGGGATGCTGGAATACCGGCTGAATCTGGTGCAGGATGAACCGGTCGTGCTGCGCGAGAGCAAGGGCAAGCGCGCGTATATCCGGCAGAGCGACGCCGCGCCGATCAAGCGCGGTGAGACGATCATGAAGATCGGAGAGGCGTACTTCGCCGATGATCGTGGCGAGCGCAAATCGAGCGGATCGTTTTATACGCCCGAGGACGTGGTGCAGTACAACGTGGCGAACACGGTCGTACCGAAGTTGCAGGAGCGGGTCGCGGCGTTGCTGGCACAGCTGGTCGACTTGCAGCGCGAGCGCGCCATCGCCGTGACCGACGCCGAGCGCGAACGCATCGAGCGGTATGCCGATCAATGCGTGCTGGAGACGATCGAGCAGTTGATCCTGACCATCAAGGTGCTCGATCTGGCGATGGGCAGCGCGCATTTTTTGGTGGCTGCCGGGCAGGCGATGACCAACTTCATCGTCGAGTTACTCAACTCTACCGACTGGCCCAACGACGCGCTTTCGACCGATCCGCTGTTCTGGAAGCGCCGCGTCGTCGAGCGTTGCCTGTACGGCGTGGACTTGAATCCGCTGTCACACGAACTGGCGAAGTTGGCCCTGTGGCTGAGCAGCGCCAGCGAGGGCAAGCCGCTGACGTTTCTGGATCACCACTTGAAGGTGGGCAATTCGCTATACGGCGCGCCGCTGGCGCGATTGTCGACGTTGCCGGGCGCTAAACCTGCGCCGACGGGCAAGCAGCCGCAAGGCGCTGATATGTTTCAGGCCGAGTTCCACAAGACCATTCAGCATGTGCTGGCCGAACTGGCGAAGATCACCGGCGTCGATTCCGATCGCATCGAGGATGTGAAGGCAAAGGGCGAGGCCAACCGTGCCGCCGAGGCGTCTGCCCAACGTCTGCGCGATCTGGCGCATGTGTGGCTGGCGACGTTGTTCGGCTTGCAGAACGACGACGATAAGCCGATCGACGACGGCCAGTATTTTGATTTGCTGCAAGCCGTTGTGCGCGACGTAACTCCCGAAGAATGGGAGTTATATGTGGCTGAGACGCCGCTATTATGCCGCGCCCACGCCATTGCCAACGAGCGGGCCAACCGCTTCTTTCACTGGGAGTTGGAATTTGCCGATGCGGTGATCGACGGCGTCTGCCAGTTCGACGTGATACTGGCCAACCCGCCGTATGTGGGCACGCCGCCGAACCGCGCGATTACGTATCTGTACCAGACGGCCAAGTGTGGCGACTTGTATGCTTGGATGTTTGAGCGTGCTTTGAAGATAGCAAATGCAATGTGCGCTATCGGGATGATAGTTCCGCTGTCAGTCATGTTCAGCAGGCAATTCAAACCGCTTCGTAAGGCAATCCTCCAGCGAAACGGTGTCGCGTTTCTAGCGGCATTTGATAACAATCCAGCCAGCGTGTTTGGATTATCTGACACACGAAATAGTCAACGGGCTTGCAACATATTGATGAAGGGAAGCACATCTTCTGTCGTACGAGTCAATACGACAAACCTCTTGCGATGGACTGCGGACGAACGTCCTTATCTCCTGTCTAATTTGCGCTATGCCGATGTAACGCCATTTGCGAACGAGGCTAATTTCCCTAAATTGGGCGATCCAATACTTGCTGAGTTCTGGAGCGAATTCCGCAAATCGAACAGAACCTTGAACGACGTTTGCAAGTCGATACTCTCTGAATCGGTAAAGGATAACGAGGCAGCGTGGTTCTTAATCGTTCCCCGCGCCGTTCGATATTTCTTGTCTGCCTTTCCAGTGAGAATTAATCGTAACAAGGTCCTGACTCTCACGTTCCATAATCAGCATGATCGAGATCTGGCCGCAGTGCTGATCAATAGCGACATTCACTACTGGTATTGGCTTACCTATGGCGATGGTTTCGTCACAAATGTGGACATTGTGGCCAAATTTCCGGTACCCGAACTTCCCGAATCAGAAGTTAGGGACTATGCATCCAGGTTGTTCGATGCATTGGATGAGTGTGTCACATATCATAACAAACTTGGTGAACGGATTCCAAACTACAACTTCAACAGACGTATGGACATACTCCTCGATATAGATGAATGGATTGTCAAGCACAGTGCGCCGAGTCTGGTTCTGTCTCGTACTGCTTTCGCTCAGTATAAATCGGTCTCATTCTTGCAACCGCTGAATCTGTCTTTGCTTCAAGATGAGAGACGAGTTGGAGGATGACGAATGACCAGACCCCTGAACACTCGTCATTTGACGACGGCCAAACTCCAACTGGGCAATGGCTACTTCACTGACTTCGATCAACTGGCTCAGTTGCTGCACCACGTCTGCCGCGACGACCGCGACCGCGTCTCAATCCTCGAACTCGCCGCCGCCATCGGCACGTCCGATCGCAGCGCCAAGCATCTGGCCGGCCTCGCGCAAGCCATGGGCCTGCTGCACGCCAAGACCTACAAGCCCACCGCGTGGGGGCAGCTAGTCGAAACCTACGATCCCTTTTTCGACGATCTGGGCACATTGTGGTTCATCCACTACGTCATCAGTTCTGACCCGCGCCACCTCGTCTGGAACCGCATCGTTACCGACATCGTGCCGTCGCGCCGCCGCGTCACGCGCGATCAAATCCGCGCCGCATTTGACGACCTGCGCCAGTGGTTCAGCGATTACTCCATCCAACGGCACGTGCTCAAAGAAGTGAATACCGTGCTCGATGCCTATACGCAGCAACGCCTGTCGCGGCTGGCCTATCTGCGCGTCGAACCGGGCACCGGCGGCGACGGCTACGCGCTGGCCTATCGCGAGCCGGTCCCGGCGTTGGTGCTCGTCGCCAGCATCGTCCACTTCCGCGATCAAGAACATCCCGGCGATAGCGCCGTCACCATTCCCGATTTGCTCACCGCGCCCAACAGCCCCGGCGTCGTGTTTCAACTCGGCGAAGAGCGACTGCGCGCCCTGCTGGAAGACCTGAAGACTCAACCCGGCCTGTCGTTGGAAAGCCGCGCCGATCTCGATCAACTGCGCCTGACCGACGATGCGACCGACGTCGAATGGATGCGCCGCTACTATGCCAGTCGCTAAACCGATTGATCTACTCGACTTCCTGCGTAAACAGCGCGGCGAGCGTCAACAGACCTGCGTCGTGCTTGGCCCGCCGCTCAGCGGCAAGACGACTTTCGCGCGCCAACTGGCGCGGCGACTCGCCGCCCGAGCGGGCTGTGGCTACTTGAACGTGTTGGACGCCTTCCGCCAATCACCCGATCAGGTGCGGCTGATCGAACGGTTTGATGAACAGGCCCTGCGGCGCTGGCTGATCGATCGGGCCGCGCCGCCGATCAACACGCTGCTCGTGGACGATCTCGACTTTCTGCTGGCGACGTGGGGCGATCTGGCCCCGTTTCAAGAAATGGTGCGCACGCTCGTCCATGCCGATCGGCCTGTGGCCTTTGCGTTCTTCCTGCAAACCCGATCGGACTTCGATAACTGGATGTTGCTGCGCGGCGACCGGACCACCAGCCGCATCTTGCGGCTCGACGAGATTCAGGCGCTGGACTAATCTGCGTCACCTATTTGTGTGTCATGCTGAGCGAAGCGAAGCATCTCTGGCGCGGTCAGCCATGTACGTAAGAGGAAGCAAGATTCTTCGCCGCGTTTCGGCTCAGAATGACACGCGATAGAAGCATTTATCGAAGAAGGCCCTTATGGACGACAAGATCAAAGACCTCATCGAAATTCAAAGCGGCTACACCTCCTACGTCGATCTGAAACTGGAACTCTTCGACGACAACCGCAACGTGGCGCGCATGGCGCGCTACCGGCCTGTCACCTCGCACCGGCAAGCGTTTGATCGGCGCACCTGATCGTGCTGCCGCCCCTGCTCGGCTGGAACGATCCGTTCCTGAACAGCGCGACGTTCGATGTGATGCTCCACGGCGGCACGCTCGTCGCCCTGCTCATCTACTTCTGGCGCGAGTTCGTGGGCCTGGCGGCGGCGTTCGTGGCGTCCCTCGCCGAGCGGCGGATCGGAGCCGATCCGGAACGTCGCCTCGCGTGGCTGGTGCTTCTGACCCTGGTCCCGGCCGCCGTCCTGGGCTTCACCCTGGAGGACTTCTTCGACACCGCGTTCCGCGAGCGGCTGATCTTCATCGCCCTGTTCCTCGTCGGCGGCGCCGCGTTCCTGTGGGCGGCGGAGTGGTACGCCGCCGCGCCGGGGAGGGGAGCGGGACCTGGACCGGGCCACCCTCGGCGACGCGATCGCGATCGGCGGCGCGCAGGCCATCGCGCTCTTCCCGGGATTCAGCCGCTCGGGCGTAACGATCGCCACCGGCCTCTTCCGCGGGCTGCGGCGCGATGAGGCGGCGCACTTCTCGTTCCTGATGGGGACGCCGATCATCGCCGGCGCCACCATCTGGAAGGCCCGCGTGCTCGTGTCGGACGGCGGCGCGGGCGTCGAATGGGTGCCGCTCCTCGCCGGGCTGCCTGGGGCGACCCTCGCCGGCCTCCTGGCGATCCGATTCCTGCTCGGTTACCTGCGCCGCCACACGACGGGCATCTTCATCGCCTGGCGGCTGGTCCTCGCCGGTCTCGTCGTCGTGCTGGCTCCTGGCGCGGTACGGCCTCCGGCGCGGCCGCCGCCCGGCGCGGTACCGTGGCGACCGTCATGAAGCAGCTCCGCCAGTCCGCCATCCGCGATCTCGTGCGGCAGCGTCCGATCCGCACCCAGCACGATCTCGCCGCGGCGCTCCGCGAGCGCGGCTTCCGGGCCACCCAGGCGACGATCAGCCGGGACGTGGCCGAGCTGGGCCTGGAGAAGGTGGACCGCGACGGCGTCTTCGTCTACGCGCCGGTGCCCCGAGCCGCCGAGGCGGAGCCGTCGGCCGAGGAGCGGCTCGCGCGCCTGCTCGCCGACCTCCCGGTGGACATCGAGCCCGCCGGCCTCCTGCTCGTGATCCGCACCCTCCCGGGCAGCGCACACGCCATCGCCTCGTGGATCGACCGGGCCCGCTGGAAGGACGTGCGCCGGCACGGTCGCCGGGGACGACACGCTCTTCGTCGCGTTCCCGCCGGGAACGGTCGGCGCCGCCTCTGCGGATGGCCCGCGGGTAGCCGGCCGGCAGCCCTGGCGGTGAGCCCCGGCGGTGGCAGCCCCCGGCGGTGGCAGCCCGGGCTGCACCCGGCGGAGCCGATCCGGCAGCCCGCGGCGGTGGCAGCCGCGGCGGACCCGCTGGCGGTGGCAGCCCGCGTTCGCAGCCCCCAGCGGTCGCACGTGCAGATCGCGGATCCCTGCTGCGCTCGGGGCAACCGGGCGAGGCGTGTCCTGCCGGCACCGTCCGGCTACGCCCGTCACCCGCCGCGCGGATCGCGCCGCCACTGCGCTCGGGTGACGAGCATGTGGCGGCGCGACCCGCCCCTCGCGACCCGCCGCCCCGCCGCCCCGCGGACTGCCGGGTCCAATGGACCCTGTCTCTGGGCCGTTTTGACACACCCCTGCCTCGGCCCTAAAATCCGCCGCCAGACCGACTCCCAGCGCGGGCTCGCTGCGCCAGGGGGTTGTTTCTTCTAGTGCGGCCGCCCCAAGTGCGGGCGCCATCGGGTCAGGGAACGGAGTGCCGTGAACAACAAGCCCGAATACCTCACCCGCGAAGGCCTCGAGAAGTACAAGGCCGAGCTGGAGGAGCTCGTCAACGTCAGGCGAGCCGAGGTCGCCACACGCATCCACGACGCGACCGAGCTCGGGCGAGCTGGTCGAGAACGCCGAGTACGAGGACGCCAAGAACGAGCAGGCCTTCGTCGAGGGCCGGATCCAGGCGCTCGAGAACCTCGTCCGCAACGCCGTCCTGATCGACGAGCAGCACTCCACCGACCACGTCCAGATCGGCTCGACCGTCGTCGTCGATCACGGCGACGGCCGCGAGGCATACACCATCGTCGGCTCGGCGGAGGCCTCGCCCCGCGAGGGACGGATCTCGAACGAGTCGCCCGTCGGCCGCGCCCTGCTCGGCCACCGCAAGGGCGACCAGGTCCTCGTCCAGACCCCGGCCGGGGACTACACGTACAAGATCGTCAGCATCAAGTAGCCTGCCACGCGCGGCGGACCCGCGGGCGGCGCCGGGCCGCGGGATCGCGGCCACCAGGGGACGGGGGACCGGACCGGATGACGTACTGGGCGGACGAGCTGCGGCACAGGTCAGCGGCCGCAGGCCCGCGGCCGCAGGTCGTCAGCGACTCCAAGACCCCGTCCGGCACCGTCCACGTCGGCAGCTTCCGCGGCGCCGATCCTCGTCGACGCCATCTGCGCGCGCGCTCCGCGAGCACGGCGTCGAAGCCCGAGTTCCACCTACGGCGTCGACGACATGGACCCCATGGACTCCCAGGCGCTCCTCACGCCCGACGCCGTCGATCGCTACATGGGCGTGCCGCTGGCCCACGTGCCCGGCGCCCGAGGGGAGCACCGCCGCGAGCTACGCCCGCCACTTCGCCGGCGACTCTTCCTCGACACCTTCGCCGGCCTCGGCATCCGCCCGGTCGTCTACTGGATGAGCGAGCTCTACGCCGACGGGCCGATGGACCCGTTCCTGCGGATGGCGCTCGATCGAGCCGACCGCGTTCGCGAGATCTACGAGCGGGTGAGCCAACGTCGAGATCGCGCCGGACTGGCTCCCCGTCTCAGGTCATCTGCGAGTAGTGCGGCAAGATCGGCACCACCATCGCCCGCGACTGGGACGGCGCAGCGGTCGCGCTACGAGTGCCGCCCCGACCTCGTCACCTGGGCGAAGGGCTGCGGCCACGCGCGGCCGGGTCTCGCCCTTCGGCGGGCGGGCCAAGCTCCCCTGGAACCTCGAATGGGCGGCCAAGTGGAGCCGCTTCGGCGTCACCATCGAGGGCTGCGGCAAGGACCTCGCCACGGCCGGCGGGTCGCGCGACCGCTCCGACGCCATCGCCCGCGAGGTCTTCGAGCGCGAGCCGCCGCTCAACGTGCCCTACGAGTTCCTGAACATCGGCGGCCGCAAGATGTCCACGTCCAAGGGCCGCGGCGCGCGCGCCCACGAGATGGCCGAGGTGCTCCCGCCCGAGCTGGTGCGCTTCCTCTTCCTGCGCCACCGCCCGAACCACGCGCATCGACTTCGACCCGGAGGGCGACACCGATCCCGCGCCTCTTCGACGAGTTCGACCGGATCGCCGCCGCGACCGCCGGGCGCGAGGTGCGCGGCGAGCTGCCCGCCGACCCCGAGCGGATCTTCCGCTAGTCCCTGCTCGATCCCGGCGCGGACGCCGCGGCCGAGGCGGCCGCGCTTCCGGCCCGCCGTTCCGCCACCTCGCGCTGCTCGTCCAGGTCCCCGGCGTGGACGTCGCGGCGCGCATGGCGGCCGAGAAGGGCGCGCCGCTCGACGAGCGCCGAGCTGGCGATCCTGCCGAGCGCGGCGGCAGTCGGCCCGCGCCTGGCTGGAGACCTGCGCCCCGGAGCAGGCCCGGCTGGCGGTCGCGGCGCGACCGGCTGCCGGCCGAGGTCGGCGGCGCTCTCCGACGAGCAGCGGCGTCTACCTCGGCGGCCTCGCGCTCGCGGCCGAGCGGAGCGCCCCGGCGTCCGGCGAGGCGTGGCAGGACCTCGATCTTCCGCGTCGCCGAGGCGCGGCGCATGCCGGCCGGCCGAGGCGTTCGGGGCGCTGTACGCTGCCTTCCTGGGCCGGGCCAACGGGCCGCGGGCCGGCTGGCTCCTGGCGAGCCTGCCAGCGGACTTCGTCATCGAGCGGCTGCGCGCGGCGGCAGCCGCGGAGACCGCCGGCTCGGAAGGCCGCGGCCGGAGGGCAACCATGAGCATCGGCCTGCAGCGGCTGCGCGAGGACGCCGACCGCGTCCGCCAGGGCGCCGTCGAGAAGGGCGAGGACCCCGCGCCCGTCGACGCGCGCCCTCGCGCTGGACGCGCGGCGCCGCGAGCTGCTCAGCCGAGGTCGGACCAGCTCCGCGCCGAGCGGAAGCCGCCAGCAAGCGGATCGGCGAGGCGATCAGGGCCGGCGCCGCGCCGGCGGGCCCGGAGGTCGCCGCCCTGCGCGACGGCCTCCACCGGCGCAGGAGACGCGGATCGAGGCGCTCGACGCCGAGCTGGCGGCCGCCGAGGCCGAGCTCGAGGACGCTGCTGCTGCGCATCCCGAACCCGCCCGACCCCGGCATCCCGGTCGGCGGCGAGGAGGCGAGCGTCATCGTCCGCACCTGGGGCGACCCGCTGCCGCACGAGGCCGGGGCCGCGCCGCGGACGGCGCCGCCTGGACCCGCAGGCCCCACTGGGAGATCGCGCGAAGCGCTCGGCATGCATCGACCTCGCCGCGCGGCGCCAAGATCGCCGGCTCCGGCTTCCCGCGTCTACCGCGGCGCGGGCGCCGCGCTCCAGCGCGCCCTCATCGACTTCATGCATCGGCATCCACACCGCGCGAGCACGGCATGACCGAGATCTGGCCGCCGGCCCTCGTGAACGCCGCCTCCGCGCGCGGCACCGGGCAGATCCCGGACAAGGAAGACCAGATGTACGTCGTCACGCGCGACGAGCTCTACCTGGTGCCCACCGCCGAGGTCCCGGTCACCAACCTCCACCGCGACGAGATCATCGAGGCCGACCGGCTGCCGATCCGCTACGTCGCCTACTCGCCCTGCTTCCGCCGCGAGGCGGGGGCCGCCGGGCCAAGGACACCCGCGGCATCCTGCGCGTCCACCAGTTCGACAAGGTGGAGATGGTCTGCTTCGAGCGCCCGGACGACTCCGGCGACACGCTCGAGTGGCTGACCGCGCGCGCCGAGGTCGTCCTCCAGCGGCTCGGGCCTGCCCTACCGGGTGAAGCTGATGGCCACCGGCGACATGGGCTTCACCCAGGCCAAGAAGTACGACCTGGAGGTCTGGGCGCCGGGCGTGGAGGACTGGCTGGAGGTCAGCTCGGTCTCCAACTTCCGCGACTTCCAGGCCCGCCGGATGAACATCCGCTGGCGGCCGGAGCCGGGCGCCAAGCCGGAGATCCTGCACACCCTCAACGGCTCCGGCCTCGCCCTCGCCCGCATCGTGGCGGCGATCCTCGAGACCGGCCAGCAGGCCGATGGCTCGGTGGTCGTGGCCGGAGGTCCTCCGGTCGCGGCTGGGGAGCGCCTGGGCGCGTGAGCCGTCCGGCCCGCGCCGCCTGACGTGGACCGGCTCGCGTCCCCGTCGGTGCGGAGCTGACGGCCGCCCTCGCCGCCCGCGGTCACCGCTGCCCGCCGGCCACCGCCTGGCCACGCTCGCGGAGCGGCCGGACCTGGACGACGCGATCGGCGACCACAACGGCGCCGCCTGGCCGCGTTCATGCTCCAGGACCCCGTCGCGGACCGGCTCTGGCACCACCTGCACGAGGAGCTCGCCCGTTCCAGCTGCTGCTGATCGGGCCGGACGGCGGGATCGTGGCGGCCGGCAACTGCGCCCCGCTGGCCTGGGACGGCACGGACGCCGGGCTGCCCGACGGCTGGGATGACCAGTTCGAGCGGACCGTGGCGGACGTCGCCGCCGGTCGGCCGCTGGACACCCTGGGCGCGCTCCAGATCGTGGTCGCGCGCGGACCGCCAGGGCAGCGGCCTGTCGACGCTGATGGTGGAGGCGTTCCGGACGCTCGGCCGGCTCCGCGGGTACCGGGCGCTGATCGCGTGCGTCCGGCCCACCTGGAAGGAGCGCTACCCGCTCACGCCCATCGAGCGGTACGCGTCGCTGGCGCCGCGACGGACGGACTGCCGTTCGACCCGTGGATCCGCGTCCACGCCCGCGCTGGGCGGCCGGATCGCGCGCGCATCGCCGGCTCCATGCGCATCGAGGGCACGCGTCGCGGAGTGGGAGCGCTGGACGGGCATGGCGTTCCCGGAGACCGGCGCCGTACGTCGTGCCGCGGGCCGCCGCGACCGGTCGCCATCGACCGCGACGCGGACCGCGGCGTCTACCTCGACCCGAACGTCTGGATGGTCCACGACCTCCCGCGACGTGACGTGCCTGCGGTCGCGGTGGCGTTGGCCCCACGATCAGCCGCGGAGGAGCCCTCCTGCGGAGCACCTCGGGGTCCGGTCCTGCCGCTGAGCACGTAGACGGCCACGGCCAGTGCGGCCGCCGCCGCGAAGATGGAGCGGCGACGCGCACGATCCGGTCCACCGGTCCCTCCCTGTTCGTCCACCTGCGCCCCGCTTCCGCCACGCGGGCTGGAGGAGTCCGCGACTCACCTTATACTCGAACCGCACGCGGAGAGGTGGCCGAGCGGTTGAAGGCGGCGGTCTTGAAAACCGTTGAGCGATAGCTCCGTGGGTTCGAATCCCACCCTCTCCGCCATCGATTTTGACCACGACAGCACCGCCGCCAGCTGCGCCCTGCGGCGGTGCTGGCCGCCTGGGTGACAATCCCGCCTCACGGGTATCGACCCGGCAGTCGTCACCGGTCCCTCTCCTGGTGTAGCCGCGTCGCACAACCTGTCACACGCCCGCGTGACTCTTTCGCTCGAACGCCCGGCCGTACACTCACGAGGTACCCGTCGACTGGGGTGGAGGGGATCGCACCATCGCTCGCCTGGAGGACCTGACTCGCGGCGCAGCCATTCGAGGCGTCGTTCCGGACGCCCTCGTAACCGTCGTCGACGTCAAGTGGGGGGACCAGGCCCTCGACCTGTGGGGCCAGGCCCTCGAGCTGACGTGCAAGCTCCCCGACGGCCGGGCGGCCGGAAGTTCCTCTACCGCGACGATGAGCCCTCTCTCGAGGCCGTCATGACTGGAGATGAGATCCGGCCATCCGATACCGATCGGGTTAGGCTCCAAACGATCCCCAGTGTCCTCACCGTGTACGCGTTCAGCGACCCCCACGGACAGCTTTCGATGCTCAAGGAGTCCCTGCGTACGGCCGGGATCCTCGATGGGGCAGGGCACTGGGCCGCACCGCCGAAGACTGCTCTCGTCGGTCTGGGAGACTACATCGACCGCGGCGAGGACCCCGCTGGCGTCGTCGGCCTGCTACGCCGGCTGGCGGAGGAGGCGACGTCGGTCGGCGATGGCTCGCGCGTCGTGATGACGCTCGGCAACCACGAGCAGATGCTCCTTTGCGGGCTGCGCGGCGACCGCGGCAACTGGAGAAACTGGATCGCCAATGGCGGTCGAGCGACGCTGGCCAGCTTCGACGTGCCAGAGTCGCTGACGATGGTTGAGGGCGCGGCGGCGCTTGAGGCGAAGGCCCCGTGGCTGCGAGCGTGGCTCGAAGGCCTCCCGGACGCCGCCCGCTGGCGGGACGTCCTGTTCGTGCATGCCGGGCTCGTCCCCGACGTCGCGATCGAGGGCTGGGAGCACGTCGAATGGCGCCACCTCTGGGTTCGCAACGAGTGGGACGCGACGCGTGGCTACGGCTTGGACGACTGCGCTACGCCGCCTATCGCGCGGCGGGCATCGATCGTGTCGTGTTTGGGCACACCCCCGATTTCCAAAGGCGACTCATCCACGGTGGCGCAGCCCTGGGTATCGACACCGCGGCCGTGTTCGGCGGCAGGGAGACGGTCATCCGGGTCCCGGAGAGCGGCCCGTTCCCCTCGTCGACGGATTGGTGACCGGATCGTGACCACAGAAGGGTGGCAGCTAATGACCGGCGGGCTCGACGCTTGCGAGCTCGGGCAGCGCGTCCGCCATCGCTCACATGGCGAGGGCACCGTACTCACCGTCAAGCCAGGCGGGAAGGCGCTGGGCTGCTGGTCCGCTTCGATGTCGGCGGCGAGAAGTGGATCGTCTTCGGCTTCGGGGTCCTCGAGTTCGCAGGCGACGTCGGCGAGACGGGGGGTTCTGCATGATCCGGTATGAGGACATCTCGACTGCCATCCAGGTGCGTCACCTGCAGGTGGAGCTCAGCGAAGCCGTCACATTCCAGCCTGGCGACGCCGCGGATGTGGCCGCCCAACTCCTGAGCGGGCGCGGGTTCGATCAGGCGCCCGTCCTGATGGATCCCGCATCGTCGGGATCGTGCGGACCACCCGCCTCCGCGACGGCGCAGTCTCCGTGGCGGATCGGCTCGAGTCGATCGATCCGGAGCACCTCGTTTCGGCCGACACTCCCGTCTCGCGGGCTTTGGAGTGGCTGCGCGACACGCCGTGCCTCTTCGTCCTTTCCGGGCGCCGAATCACCCGGGTTCTTCGTCGAGGCCGATTTGAACAAACAACCGGCGCGGACGTACTTCTACCTGCTGGTCGCCAGCCTCGAAGCCGGTCTCGCGCGCCTGATCCGGGAGTGGACCAGGAGCGACGAGGCGCGACTCCTTGGCGCGATGCCGGCCCGGGTCCGTGACCGGGCGCTGAAGGCACGGGCCGATGCGCGCATCGAAGATTTCGACGCCGACCTGGTCTCGTATTTGCTCTTCTCAGACATCCTGCGTGTCATCGAGGGGCTGCCCAAGGGCGCCAGCGGCTCGGGCAGCCGAGCCAGAAGAAGTGGCACTCAGCTACGGACCTCTCGTCGGGCTTCGCAACGCGGTCATGCACCCGACGCGCGACCTTGTCGGCCGCGACCGTTCTCTCGAGCGCCTCATCGAGCTCGACGGTGTTCTCCACGACCTCCTCAATCGCCTCGACGCGCTCCCCGTAGGGGCAGATGAGGCGCCGTGACGGACGGGCGCATGGTATGGACGATCGGACACTCGAACCACACCCCGATCGTCTCGGACGTACGGCTCTGACGGCGGTTCTCGTTCCGCTTCGGTGCCAGACGGCACTTCCGCTCAATCGGAAGCCCGCTGAGGATGCAGTACACCTTGGGGCTGTGACGCACGGTCTGCGGATCGGTCGACCGGACCGTACCGAAGTCATCTGGCGAAGGCGACCGGCCCGTCGGGGAGGCACCCGACGGTGCCCAATTGGATGCCAGCCGCTCGTGTGGGTCGATCCGGCTGGGCCGACGGAGGGAGACGTGTCTCGGCTCTGCTGGCTTTCGGCCGGGTGTGCGGCGCTCGGAGGCGGTTTCTTCGTCGCCTATGTGTGGAGCGAGGCCCCGCACGCCGCGGACATGCGCGAGATCACTTACAACCTTGGCTGGGCGGCCGCCGGGATCGTGCTCCTCGAGGTCATCGGGCTCCTGCGCGACTGGCGTCTCGCATGGGCTGCGGCCGTACCACTCGCGGCATGGCTCATGTTCGTGGCGTCCATCGTTCCCGAGCACGCCAACTACAACGAGTTCGCCCGGCAGCCGACGGGCTGGCTGATCGGGCTTGGCGGCGTCTGCCTGCTCGGCTGCGTCGTGGCCCGGGTCGGGCAGGCCATCACGCACCTTCACGTCGGCAAGCCCCCGGTCACTCCGTCGACGGGAAGAACCGAGAACTGACGTCGGATGCGCTTGCACCGAGCCACGATCATTCGGCAATAGGCGCGGGTTGCGCGCCCGCGAGCGGCGAGGACTAGGAGGGTGAGGATGCCGCAGGTCCCGGTCTTCTACTCCGACAGCTACGTCATCGCCCGGCATGCGTTCGACACGACCCGCAAGGCCCGCTGGGTCGCCGAATTGCTGCGCAGCCGGCCGATCCCCGGGATCGCCCTGCCGGGAGCCAGCTGCTCGACGAGGCCGACCTCGTGGTGGTTCACGATCCGGCCTACGTCGCCGCCGTCCGTTCCGGCGTTCCGCGCGACCTCGCCGAATTGAACGGCTTCCTCTGGACCCCTCCTGTGGACCATGACGCTCGCCTCCAGCGGGGGTGTCGTGGCGGCGGCCCTCCGCGCGCTCGACGGCGTCGTCGCGGGTCGCTCTCGTCGGGGCTCCACCACGCCAGGCGATCGCGCGGCGAGGGCTTCTGCACCTTCAACGGCCTCGCCCTCGCGGCGCGGAAGGCGATCGACGGGGGTGCCCGCGCCGTCCTGATCGTCGACCCCGACGCGCACTGTGGTGGCGGCACCGCCGAGCTGCTCGCCGACGATCCCGCCGTCGCCCAGGTCGACCTCGCCGTCGTTGCCTTCGACTGGTACCGCGAGCGCGGCCGCTTCACCCTTGACGTGATCGAGGACGCGGCGGACTACCTGCCGACGCTGCGCCGACGGCTCGACGCGCTCTCCACCCTCGGCGTTCGATCTCGTGCTCTACAACGCCGGGATGGACCCTTCGAGCAATGCCTGATCGGCGGGCTCTCAGGGATCACCGGACATCTCGAGGAGCGCGAGGAGACCGTATTTGGCTGGTGCCGGGCCAACGACCTCCCGGTCGCCTTCGTCCTGGCCGGGGGCTACGCGCTTGCCGTTTCATGCGGTCGGAACTTGTCGATCTTCACCGCCTCACGCTCGCCGCCGCGGCACGGCAGGCCTGACTCCCTCGGCTCGTGCCTCACGTTGATCAGCGCGCCTGTCGGGGCGTGCGTGGACCGAGGGCTCTTCCGTCCGAGGGTGAGTGCTGTACCCTGACGGTGCACGAAAGGAGGCCGTCGTGAGGCGTTTCTGGCTGGCGCTGGCGTGCATGGTGCTGGTGGTGCCGGGGGGTGGCCGCCTGCGGCGGTGGCGCGAACGGTGGCGCGAACGGTGGCGGGAACGGACGCGGCGCTGGGGGGCGGGTCGCCACCCGCAGCGGAGGTGGAGGTCCCGGAGAGCCTGCGGTTCCTGGGTGATCTGGCGAAGGCGCGCTCGGCGCCGGTGACCGAGACGTTCGATGCCTCGGCGCGGTCGCTGCCGTTGGTCGACGGTGCGATGTTGGAGGTGCCCGCGGAAGCGTTGGCTGCGCCAACGGAGGTGACCGTCGTCGTCGCTGACCTGGCCTTCGACGCCTACGCGGACGAGGCCCCGGAGGAGCGGTGTACGTGGTGTCCACCGACGAGCCGGTCGAGCTGGCCGCTCCGGTGGTCCTGGAGGTGCCGGCGGACTCGGTGCGGGTCGTGCAGTCCCTGGGCGGCGACGACTGGCGTACCGTCGAGGTGTCGCCCGGTGCCACGACCCGGGTACCGATCCCGCACTTCTCCACCACCTACACGATCGTCACCGGGCCGAGGGAGGGGGCGCTTGTCCTCCAGGGCCCGCCGGCCGACGGCGAGGCACCCGGTCTGTTCCTCCGGGCCTGCATCCTGAGCATCGCGGAGACCCTCGAAGCTGCGGGTGGCACGACAGGGGACCGGATGACGCAGGACTGTTTGACATCGCAGCGTGGGTGTGCACCAACGCGCTGGTGAAGAAGTTCAGCCCGACGGGTGACTACGTCAGCGTGGCATGTGTCGGTGACACGATGAGCCGTGGCACCGACTTCCGCGACGCCATCGCCGACTGCGCCGCCCAGGCCGCCGGAACCACGACACCCGACGAGCCACCACCGGGAAGCGACGAGCCGACGCCCGGCAACGACGCGCAGGCACCCGATGGGATCGCCATCCCGGACGGCACGTACCGCGGACCGGTCGACTTCAAGACCTTCTACGAGGCTTTGTCGCCACTCGTGGCGACACGCCTCACGGTGACCGACAACATGATCGAGGCCGAAGTCGCTGACGGTCGGCTGATCTCGTGAATGGCTCCGCCAAGGTTTCGTGGCCCTCGATCTTCTACGACGATGGGGAGACCTGCGCCAGCAACGGGACTTCAACGTTCGCAGGGGATCCGGCCGGTGCTCCGATCGCGAATGGCAGCTTCCAGGTGTCAATGCAGACGACGTGGGTCGGGACCTCCCAATGCTCGACGGACGAAAAGCCCAATCCCGAGGACGAAACCGGGAAGGTAGTTGCAGTGGGCCAATTCGACCCTGCCAGCGGGTCGATCCAGCTCAGCATCGACTTCGGCTACTCTGAAGGGGCCGATCTGTTCGCAACCCTCCAGATCCACGGCGATGAGTGATTGCTTTGAACGACGTCCACGCGGTCGTCGCTAGCGGAGGCCCGCATGCGTCCCGAGTCCACGACCGGTCCGACAGGTGATCGCGCCGGGGCGCGAGACCGTGTCGCGCGCCCGGGGGTTCCCGGGCCGCTGGGGCTGCTGCACCTCTTCCCCTCGGGCCTGAACGCCCTTGCCGCCGCCACCTTCACCTTACTCGCCGGCGGAAGTGCCGCCACCGCGGCCGTGGCTGCGGTGGCCATGGCGCTGCTGCAGACCTCCATCGGCTGCGTCAACGACCTGTGCGATTTCGAGTTCGACCGGCTGGCGCACCCCGCGAAACCACTGCCCTCGGGTCGGGTCGGTCGCGGGGCGGCGGGCGCCTACGCTCTCGCCGCGGGCGCTTCGGGGCTGGCGCTGTCCGCCGCGCTGGGCCCGCCCGCGATGCTGATCGCGGCCGCCGGGCTCGCCGCCGGGCTGGCCTACGATGCGCGGCTCAGCCGCACGGCGTGGTCCTGGTTGCCCTACGCCATCGGGCTACCGCTGGTGCCGGCCTTCGGATGGGCCGCCGCACGGCAGCAGCTCCTCGACGGCTTCCCCTCTCTCGTTGTCCTCGGCATCCTCGCTGGCGCGGCCGTCGCCATCGCGAACGGCCTGGTCGACCTTGACGCCGATCTGGCCGCCGGTGAGGGAGGGCTGGCCCTGTGGCTGGGACGTCGCGCCGCACTGCGACTGCTCGCGGTGCTTCAGACAACCCTCGTGTTTCTCGTGCTCGCCGTGGTGATCGCAGGCCGGCCGGGACCCACCCCGCTGGTGATCTGGGCCGCTGCAGTACCGCTGATCGCCCTGGGCGTGATCGCGATCCGTGCGACGTCGATCGCCGCGCGCGAGCGGGGGTGGGAGGCGCAGACCGTCGGGATTGCATTGCTCGGGATCGCGTGGCTGACGGCCACCCAGGCCGGGCTGCCGGGGTAGGCGCGCGCGACGCACAGGAGATCCCCCCGAGGAGCCGGCAAGACTGACTCGCGGCGCAGCCATCCCGAGCGTCGTTCCGGATGCCCTCATCACTGTCGTGGACGTCGAGTGGTGGGGCCAGGCCCTCGAGCTGACATACAAGCTGCCCGACGGCCGGGTGGCGCAGAGATCTCGACAACTTCCGAGGAAGTGTCTCAATTCTCGACCCTGCACGGCTTGCCCCACACCGCCCACCCGTGTGATACTGCATGTGCATAAGTTGGCTCCCCAGAGCAAGAAAGCGACCTTGAATATCACCAGATCATCAGGGATTAGCGGGTCGGGGCGTACACGCCGGCGAGGTCGATGCGTGAGCGGCCCGGGCCGATTTTGTGTTGCCGATGCCGCGCTCCTGCTCGGCCTCGATCGCCACGCGACGTCATGGCTCCTGTCGGCATGGGTCAAGCGGGGATGGATGCAGCGCATCTCGCGCGGCGTCTACGCGCCGGTGCCCCTGGAGACCCAGACGGGAAGCCGCCCGGCAGTCGACCCCTGGCTCGTGGCATCCACGGTTTTCGCGCCCTGCTACATCACCGGATGGACTGCGGCCGGCGAGTGGGACCTGACCGAGCAGCTGTACCGAGTCACTGCGGTCGTTAGTGCGCGACGAGTTCGGCAGCGCAGGGCCGCAGCCGGCGGCGCCGACTTCCTCGTGGTGACCCGGGATCTTCCGGCAGAAGGTCGCGTGGCGCGCTGGCGCGACGGCGTGCGTGTGGAGGTCGCGGACCCGGCGTTGACCGTGATCGACATGCTCGACGACCCGCGACTCGGGCCTGGATTCGCGAGGCGAGCCGGGCCCTCATCGCCTATCTCCGCTCGGAACGCCGCGACGACTCCGCCGTTGTCCGCTACGCCGACGCTCGGCACAACGGTGCGGTCTTCAAACGGCTCGGCCTGCTGCTCGAGCGACTCGCTCCCGCTGAGACGGAGCTGCTCGCGGTCTGCGCGACCCGTCTGAGCCAGGGCTACGCCAGGCTGGACCCAGGCGTCGAGGCGAGCGGACCACGACGATCTCGCTGGAGGGTGATCGAGAACGTCCGAATCGCCGCCCCGGACCAGTCGCGGACGTGATTTCCGCCCTCGACGTCCGGGAACGTGCCGCCGAGTGACGGCTGGAACGTGACCGAAGGCGGGATCCGAGCCTATCGCGCGGACCGGATCACGGGCGTGCGAGTCACCGACCGTCCGTTCGGCGCCGCATTCGCCGTCGAGTTCTGACGTCATGCGATCGATGTCGCCTGAGGGTCGGCGAGGCTGAGCCGTGGCAACGAGTAGCCAGGAGCGCATCGCCGCCCTGCTGGGAAGCCGCGAGTCCCGGGCCGCGGCAGCCCGGTCGAGACCTCGAGCCGTGCACCGCCCCGGACGTCGGCCAGTCTCCTGACCGGGTCTGCGGTGACCGACCGCAGGGCTACGAGGTCGAGCATGACGACCCCCTCAGCGCCACCCTGGGGGTGCCCTCATTGTGAGCTATGCTCCGTATATGCCGACGTCACAGATCCCCGTGCCCGCCGCAACTACCCCGGCCGAGATTGAGCCCATGCTCGAGATCGCGGACCTCCTGGGCCAGGTCTTCCGCCGCCTCCATCGCGGGACGAGCGAGGCGCTCGCACCGCTTGCCTCTCCCGGGCGCAGTCGCGGGTCGTCCGCCTCCTCGCAGACGGACCGCTGCGGATGGCGACCATCGCTGAACGGCTCTCGGTCGTGCCGCGCACGGTCACCGATCTCGTCGACGGGGTCGAGGCGGCCGGGCTGGTTGCCCGCCATCCCGATCCGGAGGATGTCGCTCGACGTTCGTCGCGCTGACGGCGGGCGGTCGACTCCTCCTTGACCAGCTTGAGGTCGCCCGACGTGAGAGCGCCGAGCAGGCGTTCGGACGGCTCGATCCGGCGGATCGGGCGGTCCTCCTCCGTCTCCTCCGCGACCTGATCGATGAGCCCGCCGGCGGGTGCGGTCCC
>CAWJPR010000012.1:0-600842 GCA_963844815.1 uncultured Chloroflexia bacterium | reverse complement strand
GACGGGCAGCCGCCCCGCCGCTTCGTACAGGCCGATGGCAACGCGATATTCTCCCGGCGGCATATCCGTCAACGGAATGGTGAGCGTCTCCGTGACGACCTCGCCGCCAATCCAGCGTGACGTGGGGTAGGCATTGTCCCGCGGCATGGCATCCCACTGCGCGGCGATGGTCTCCGTCGCCGGATCGTAGACGTGCGCGAAGACCTTGTAATTGCTGCTGATGTCGCGCAGCGCCTTCCACGCCACATCGATCTGCAGCACGCCGCCCTCGCGTTTCATCCCGTAGCCCAGCAGTTGAATCTGATCGCCAATGACCGCGTCGAGCGAGTGCGGCATGGGAGGCGCCGTGAAATTGCGCGCGGGAGGTTCGATTGAGCGCCAGTCATGCGGATCGAGCCGCAGGCCGTCGATGGTCGTGCGGCCCGCCTCCTGCTGCGACGCGATGCGGTACAGGATCACGTCGAGCGCATAGGCTTGATCGCGCGGCAGATCGCCGGGCAGGTCGAGCGTGTACGCGTCGTTAAGCGTGCCCGGCTGCCACGCGCTGGACGGCTGGAAACCGTAACCGGGCTGTGTATCGAGCGACGTCCAGACCTTGCCCGCCGCAGTCTGCGCCGCATCGCGCAGGCGCAGCGAGATGCCGTAGTTCGCATCGATCACACCGGAGACAGCCCACTGCAGCAGCACCTCGAGGCGACGGGGATCACTCAGCCGGGTCTGCGCAGCGGCCAGTCCGATGTTGGGCGTGAGTGATCCGAATTGAGGCGAGGGCGCAGGTTCGCCTGAGCTCTTGATCCATAGCGGGTGCAGGAACTGGGTATCATCGCCCACTTGCACGGCGACGTAGTACATGCCGGTTGGCAAGGCATAAGGCGGATGCAAGGTGTAAGCATTGAGGCCATTCTTGATGGTTGCCACCGTTTGCGTGATTGGACCTGGTCCGCCAAAGAGATGCGTCGAGGGAGCAACCAGTGAGAGTGTGGCGCTCACATCCGATGAAGCAGCGATGTCCCACCACAGGTTGGCCCGAATCGCATCGGCCTCAACTTCAAGTTCGTATTTCTCCAAACGCGCGTCAGGGCGAAAGGCATAACCTCCCGGGTTGTGGTGCAGCCACGGCCTGCTCACGAAATCCATCGTGAGATCATTCCCGTTGGGCGCGATGGCCTGTGCGTTTTGTGTGGCGATAGCGAACAGCGCAAAGCCTGCCCCGACGACCAGAACGGCCAGCGCCGTGGGCGACTTGGTTTGAGACGCGATCTGCCGCCACGGCGCCGTTCGCAGCATGGGCGCGAGCGCGATGAGCAGAACGATCCACGCCGCCAGGGAAACAATGTCGCCGAGGGTGCGGATCGGCGTGCTGCCCAGGCGGAGGTCGACGCGATGCTCGCCGCGCGGCACATCGATCTGAAGATAACCCAGATCGGGCGCGGCGCGTGTCTCGATCGGTTGATCGTCGACGAAGGCCTGCCAGCCGGGCCAGTACGTGATCGGAAAATTCAGCGCCGCTGCGTCAGATGCGACCTTGACCTGCCAGCGCTGCGCCGTCGAGCGGCGTTCGAGTTGCGCGCCGGTCGCTGCGCCGCTTGAAGCGATCGGGCGCACAGGCGCCGCCGCGGGATCGATCAGCAGCGGCCCGATGTATGGGCGCGGGACCATCGTGCGCGGCAGGTATTCGGCGCGGATCGTCGTGCCGATATTGCCGGTGAACGCTTCGTACAGCTGCAGCCGCTCGGGCGTGATCTCATCTGATCGCACCGGCAGATAATCGGGCTGGAGCGTGAAGAGCAGCGAGGCGGCGAGGATCAACCCGATCGGAAAAGTCAACCGGGCAGGATGCAGGCAGCAAGTTGCCAGGTAGCCCATGGTGAGCGACGTGAAGAGCGCTTGAATAGAGAGGAAGCGCCACGGAAACTGCGTGTAGGACAGCAGGGGCAGCGTGTCCCACAGCGGCCTGGACAGCGGCGTGATCATGAACGTGGACAGCGCCAGGCCCAGCAGCACGAAGAGGCGAAAGCGTTGATGGGCGTCCTTCTTCCACGTGATGATCAAGGCGCTGAGACCTGCCGCCGTCGCGATGGCCTGGGCCAGACCCATCGCAAACGGCGAATTCGATCCGGGCGCGGTAGCGATCGAGTAATCGAAACCGATCGAGTTTTGGACGAGATTTGCCGCGCGGAAATGCCCGGCGTAGTTGAAGTAGCCGGTCGTTTGCACCTCGCTCACTTGAGTCAAGGGCGCCTCAGCCAGGGCGGGCAGCCAGAAGAAGGCCGTCAGGGCGAAGGCAAGTGCCAGGCCGGCAACAATACCAAGAACAACGGTGCGCAGTGGGTAGGGTGCGGGGCGTGCGTGATACGCCATACGCACGACGCAATAGATCAATACGAAGGGCGAAAAGATGAGCGCCGACACGTTGTGCGTGAGAATGAGCCCGCCGTAAGACAGGGCCAGCAGCGGCCAGTGGCGCGGCGCGCCGAAGATGCGATCGATCGACCACAGGATAAGCGGATAGAAAATGAAGGCATAGAATTCGCTCAGCGAATCGCCGCGCACGTAGACGTTGACGAGGTGAAACGGCGCGTAAACGTAAGCCACGGCCGCGAGCCAGGCCGCCCAGCGATTGGCGAAATGCCGCCGCGCCCAGCCGTACATCGCGAAGCCCGCGAACACGAAGCCCAGCGTCTGCACGATCTTGATGGCAGCGAGAAGATCGAATCCGATCAAGTTGAAGGCGGCCGCGAAGTAATACGGCAAGGAGGCGTAAAAGTTGAAGAAGGGGTAACCCAGGCCGTAGGCCGCGTCGGGCATCCAGCGCGCAGGAAAGACGCCCTCGCGCAGATTTGCGAGCAGCTGGTGCAGGCGAAAGAATAGGAACGGGCCGTCGCCGCCGCCGCGCGTATTGACGAGGCCGGGACCGTTCCACAGCGGCAGCGCTGCCAGCAGCGACAGCAATAAAAGCGTCAGACCGATCCAGTGGATCGATCTGACGCTCGCTAGAAAGTCTTGCCGGGATCGTGCGGGAGAAGCGCTGCTCGTCACGGAGTCCCTCGCCGGGAAACCGCCATCTTCGCTGCCTGTTAACAGTGCAGGTCAGTCGAGAGACAACCGGTTCCGACTGTTTCGTTCACGCGCTGCGCGCGCGCTGCAAGATCAGATAGGCCAGGTATCCGGCCACGCCCAGCACAGCCGCGCCCAGCAGGCCCAGCGCAATTCGTCCCACGGGAGACATGCCGCCGCTTGAAGGGCTGCCGCTCTCAGCCTGGCCGCCTTCGGATTGGGCCCCCACATTGACGCCGTAGAAAATGTCGTACTGGGCGCCGCTGGCGAGCGGCACCACCCACTGGCCCGGGGTTGTGGCTTTGCCCTTGACCTTGTTCACGTCGGGCCGGGCTTGCACGGTGTATTGCCCCACCGCCAGATTCCCAAAACAGTAGGCGTTGTCTTCGGTGCCGTCCGTCCTGTAGCTGCTTAATCGTCCGGTCTCATTGGACAGGATGAAAGTCACGTCGGCTAACAACGGTTCATCGGGCGAGGTGTAAGTGCCGTCGCCATTGATATCATTAAAGGCCCGCACGCAGATTTCGCCGACACCCGCCTGTTGGGCCGATGCCGCCTGCGTTGCCGGCAGGCCGATGGCCAGCGATCCGGCAATGACCAGCAAACTGATCCAGCGCATGAAACGCATAGCGCAGCTCCTCTTCATTCCGGCTTACGCGCGCCGGCGCGCGATGACGAAGGCGCCGATGACGCCGGCGGCCAACAAGAGTACCAGACCACCGATTCCGGCGACGATCCCGCCGATGCCTGATCCGCCCGACGAGCTGCTCGCTGTGCTGCTGCCTGTCGAGGTGGTGCCGCCTTCGCCGGTGCGGCTGCCGAAATCGATGTTGACTTTCGAGCCGCTGGTGAGAGGCACGCCCCAGCGCTCGTCAGACGTGGCCGTGGTATTCGACGCGGGCTGCACACTGACGCTGTAGCTGCCCGGAGTCAGATCGGGAATGCAGTGAGGCGCCGTATCGTCGGTTGAAACATATTCGGCCACCGCTGCACCTTGCCCATCGACCACCGTAAATTTGGCGCCGGCCACTGGCTCCTCGCCGGGATCGCGCAAACCGTCGGCATTGGCATCGTCATAGGCAAACAGGCACAAAGTGCCCATACTGGAGGTGCTGGCTGCGAGCGTGGGCGCTGCCGTTGGCTGAGCAGCCGGCGCTTGCGGCGTGGCTTCAACGGTCTGTTGCGGCGTGGCCCCGGCCGGTTGTTGGGTGGGCGCGGCGGCCGGCGCCGCCGTCGGCTGCGGAGCCGCAGCCTGCGTGCCGGCCCCGGCCTTGATGATGATCTTCTGCCCGATCGAAAGGATCGATTGCGAGTTCAAGCCGTTCAGCGAGTAGATCTGGTCGAGCGGCACGTCATATTGAAACGACAGGCCGAACAGTGTATCGCCTGCAGCCACGGTGTGCACGACTCCGCCGCCCGGTTGAGGCTGCTGAGGCTGCGGCTGAGGCTGAGCCTGAGCGGTAGGCTGAGCCTGGGGTTGGGCCGGCGCCGCAGTCGGCTGCGCCGCAGGTTGTCCCTGGCCCACTACTGTTAGTGACGCGTCGTCCCACCAGGCATCCAGGTGATTCACTGCATAGCCGCGCCAGTCATTGCTCGTAAAGACAGTCACTGTTCCCGATCCCCCCACCGTCACGGCCGAGGTGCATATTTGCTGCCAGGTGTCGTGCGGGTTCGCAGGCGCCGACCAGACAATCCCGGCCGTATCGACGTTGGCTTCGCCGTCGGGGAAAATGCCCACGCGCGATCGGCCTTCGTAGCCGTTGACTGAGGGTGCTTTGCCATAGTTGTCGTTATTCGCGTAAATCCGGTTGAAAGCGCAGAAAACAACCTGGCTGCCCGCCGGGATGCCGCCGACGGTTTGTTTAACCCCGGCAATCCAGGGGTCCTGCTGCTGCCCGATATGCTGCGAGGTCTCGCCGCCATGCATCAACTCCGGGAATCTGCCCGACGGGTTGGTCTCGGCGCTGAGATTCGCCGAGACTGAGTATTGCAGTGCCGTGGCATCCTCCGGCTTGTCAATCGTCGTCCGGTAGCGCCCCCAGCCTTCGGCTTGCTGATTATTCGTGTAGGGCAGCTCAAAGCCCGGGTTCTGCAATAAATTGCCAGACTGCGCCCGCGTGGCAGCCGGGACTGCGGCCGACGCCGCGGCGATCAGCGTCAGCACGCTGGCCCAGATCATTAACTTCTTGACACTCATGATGTGCTTCTCCTTCTGGAAATTATCCGCAATTATAAACGATTTTACGCGCACAGTCTGGGGGCAAACACGCAGACGGGGCAGCGGGGAAAATCAGGCCGTCAGTAAAGCCAGGCATCACGGCGGCGGCGCGCCACACGACGACGCCGATCAACACGCCGCCCATGACGATCAGGCCAACCAGGATCGCCGCCACATCGATCGGGAAGCGGTTCTGCGCAGTGAGATCGATCTGCACGCCAAACGGCACCGCGACGATCGCATCACTGGGCAGTGAAATCGACCAGCGGCGCTGTTGAGTCGCCTGATAGCCGGTCGGGGGATCTGCCAAAACCCGATAGGTCATCGCCGGCAAATCGGCGAAGCAGGTCTCGCCGGCAGCGGCGTCCAGCGTCCGATCAGCCACGATCTCGTTCTGTGCATTCATAACGCTCACGTGCAGACCGCCCGTTGCCAGGGGCATCTCGCCGGCCAGAGGCAGCCCGTTGCTGTCGCTGTCGACAAAGGCTCGCACGCAAACCGTGCCGCGTCCCGAACCGGCGCTGCCAGTTGAGACGAATGGATTGCCGGCAGCCTGATCGGCTGGAGTCTGCGGCTTTGGCGCGGGCAGTGCAATGATCAACTCGCGGCCGATCTCGATGCGCGAATCCGGCTTCAAGCCGTTCAGGGCCATGATCTGATCGACGGGCACGCCATACTGCAGCGCCACGGCAAACAACGTGTCACCCGGCTTGACGATGTGCGAGATGCGCCCGCCGTTGGAAGCGGACGGCTTGCCTTCCACGGCCACCATGGCGGGCGGCGGGTTGACGATGACAGGCGGGCTGTATCCGCCGCCCACCACTGCCAAATCGGCGTCGTCGAGGTAGACATCGTTGTGCTCCATGGGATTTTCCGGGCGGGTGTGCGTGAACACCGTGACCTTGTTGGAGCGTGCCACCGCCTGTACTTCGTAACGCTCGAATTTATCGTACACGTCCTTCTCAGACGACCAGACGACGTCCTTGCTCCAGGGATCGGTGCCGCCCGTCGGATCGATCCCGATCTTCATATGCATGCCGGTCTGCCCGAATGAAAAATGCGGGTTCGGTTCCGCGCCGTTGAGTTTGGTTGCCGACCAGGCGTGCATGTAAATGCTGAAGCGCAGCGCCTGGCCGGGGCGTATACCTTCCACCACTTGATAGACGCCGCCCTGGTGCACGCTCCAGAACGTGTAATATTTCTGCGAATTTTCGCCGCTGCGGATGCGCGGCGGATCTTGCGGGCTGCTGCGCGTATCGCGATATTCCGGCATGTGCCAGGCCACGCAATCATCCGGCGCCGAGCTGTCCGCAGTAATTGGGGAAGGTGTCGTAGTAATCCTTGGCCATGCGTTCTTCATTGGGCGGCTGCCACCACGCCGACCAGCCTTTAGCCATCATCACGGACTGCCACGGGCGCGATGGTAACGGCCCGTCGCACGGCACGGCAATCCACGGCTTGCCGCCGGGGAAACTGCAGCGAATTTCGAAATCGCCTTCGAAGCTGGGGTTTTCCAGCAAGTTCACGGTCTGCTGAGCGCTGGCGCGGCCGGCTGGCAGCCACGCCGCTCCCAGGCTGCCGATCAGCGCGCTGCCGACCAGCAGCGCAATCCACTTCTTCATCCGTGTAGGTCTTGATCCCTGATCGCCGATCAACCGATCCCTGCTCTTCCTGTGCGCTGCCGATAGATCAGCACCCCGATCCCGGCCAGCACCGCAATGGCCAGCGCCAATCCGATAGCGCCGCCCGCCTCTGGCGCAGCTTCGGCCTCGGCCTCGATTGTGCGGCTGCCGAAATTCACCGTCGCCGTTGTTCCGTTGTCCAACACCACACTCCAGCGCTGATCAGACGTGGACCGCGCCCCGGGAGCGGGTACCACCGACACCAGGTACTCTCCCGGCGCGAGGCGCGCGAAGCAATGCGGCTCGCTCAGGCCATCGGAGGTGTACGCCGCGATGATCTGGCCCGCTCGATCGGAGACCTGGAAGAGCGTGTCTTTCGACAGATCTTCACGGCTGCCCATCACTCCGTCGGCGTTCTGATCGTCGAACGCGCGCACGCACAGCTGCGTCTTGCCAGACGGCTCCACCATCGCCACGGCGGTGGCGGGCAGCGGCGTGGGCGTGGGCGCGGCATTTGCCGGAGCCGGAGTCGGCGTGACGAGCGGCGCGGAGATGACCAGCTCTTGCCCCACGTGAATGTACGAGTCTTTGGTCAGGCCATTGAGCTGCAAAATCTGATCCATGGGCACGCCATATTGCAGCGCCAGACCGAAGATCGTATCGCCCGCCACGACGACGTGCACCGCCGCGCCATCGGGGCGCGGCAGCGCGGTGGGCGCGGGCGCCGCGTTCACCACCGATGACGACTGTGGCGCAGGATTCGCCGCCGCGGGCTGCGCTTGAACTGGCGCGGGTTGTGCCACCCCCGAGGCATCGATGATCACCAGTTCGGCGTCGTCCACGTACACATCGTTGTGCTTCATCGCCTTTTCCGGCATGCTGTGCGTAAAGACCGTCACTTTGTCGCACTGTGCCGTGGCCCGCACCTCGTAATAGCCGAACTGGTCGTACGAATCGCGCTCCGATCCCCACACGACATTGGGGCTCCACGGGTCTTCGCCGCCGCACGGATCGATGCCCACCTTCATGTGCATACTGGTCTGTCCGGATGAGACGTACGAATCGGGAAACTCCTCGCGGCCGTCTTGATTGGCCGACCAGGCATGCATCCACGCGCCAAAGCGCAGCGTGGCGCCCGGCGGCACGGCCACCGTCTGCAGTACCCCCGCCTGGTGCACACTCCAGAATGTGAAATATTTCTGCGAATTCTTGCCGGAATGAATGCGTGACGGTCCCAGTGTCACGCCTTTGGTATCGCGGTACTCCGGGTTGTGCCACGCGATGCATCCTTCCGGCGCATCCTCATAGCAGTTGTTGGGGTGGTTCTGGTAGAAATCCGGGTCACCGGCGTGATTCTTGTTCGGTGACAGCCACCACGCCTTCCAGCCCAACGGGACTTGCACGGTGTTCCACATGATATTGACACGCTGGCGCGTAACCGGGTCACGCTCGTCGTAATTTAACCCTTCGCACGAAATATGCTGCCAGGGAACGGTATCAAAGCGGCTGCACGGAATGTACAACCGCCCCTCAAAGTCGCCATCGGCTAACAAGTTCTGACCCAGCACCACGCTGACAGCTGTCGGAGGAGGAGGCGCGGCGGGAAGAGGCGTAGCAGTGGGGTACGCCGCCTGCGCGGTGGCGGCCAGCTCGCCGCTCAAAGATTCCAACGCCACGTCATCCCAGTACACTTCATTCTTGCGGCGCGCATCATCCGGCGCGGCGTACAAGAACACGGTCACCTGCGGCCCCTGCGCGCGCGTGTAGACACTGAATTGCTGCCACGAGTCCAGCGCATCCGCTTCGTCCGACCACACGATGCGCGCCTCATAGGGATTTGTGCCGCCCAGCGGATCGAGGCCCACGCGCAGGTGCATGTGCGTGCCGCCGTTGGACACGTTTTGCGGCTGCTCGGTGATCGATGACCACCCCTGCCCGAAAGCCGTCAGGCGCAGATCACTGCCGGGCGTCACGTTGACGCGCTGATAGAGCCCGGCCACGTAAGTGCCGAAGTATTGAAAGATGCGCTGCGCATTGCCGCCGCTGTGAATGCGGTGATCGCAGACACTGCCGCACGGCGCGCTGGCGATAAAGTCGGGCTGGTTGTAAGACCAATCGGGCTGGCCCGCCGGTCGCGGAATCCACCACGCTGGTCCAGCCCTGCCCCACGCTGGTCTTGGCGTCTTGCGCCACGAAAGTCCCCTCGAAGCCGGGATTCGTGATTAAGTTGCCGGCCATCCGGGGCGCGGCCTGGGTGTGCCGCGGCAGGCTCGCCAACACGGCGAGCGCCAGCACACCCAGCACCATCCATCTTTTCCACTGCATTTTCTGCCTTGCTCCACAAGTTTTGTTTCGGTCCAAGTATACTCGATCGAGCGGCACACCCTTAAGCCCGACTCACGGTCCGATTGCACCCGGCCCGCTGTCGGCTGATCCGCCCAGCAAAATGGCCTGATCGATCACGGGCTGCGTCGTCTCGCTGACTGGCACGCGCTGGTTCGTGGCCCGATCGTACACCCCGAGTTCGATCAGCAGCTGCGCCCGATCGGCCTGCAGCGGCACGTCGATGAGGCGCTCGTCGATGATGACATCGCCCGGCTTCCACAGGCGCAGCGGATAGAAGCCGCCGCCGCTGTCGCCATCCTGGCTATAGACGACTTGATTGACCGCCAGCAGATGCACAAAGAAGGTCTGATCGCCGGCGATCGATCGGTCAGTCTGCCACAGCGTGCGCAGCCGCCAGTGCGCGTCATCCACGGCTTCAATCGAATGACCCAGCAGGCGCAGGCCGTTTTCGAACTGTGCTTCGGGCCGGGTATCCACCCCGGCGATCGGTTCGAGCTGCACGTTGAGATAACCCGCATGGGGCTGCGGATCGAGATCGCCTTTGGCCAGCGGTCCCGCGCTGACCTTCAAACGCACCGGCGCAGACAAAGTGGAGAGCGCCTGCGTCCAATCCTCATACGGCCACAGGAATAACGCGGCAGGTTGAGCCGCGTCCAGCTGCGGCGGTGTCCCATCGGAAATGGGAAGGTACGCGCCGCCGATGAGAAAGGGCACGCTGGTCCAGTCGCGCGCAAATCGATCCGACACGTAAACCTGGCGGCCCGCGCGCCGCGCGCTGCGCACCTCGCGCGCCAGCTGCACTCCGGCGTCTTCAAACGCATACGCCGTTTCGGGATCGACCGCATAGCGGCTGTAATCGCGAACCGTCCACGCGGCGGCGACGACTAACACGGCGATCATGACGGCGTAGCTCAACGCCCGCCGCCCGCGCACGGCCAGCCACTCCGCCAGGGTATCGAGGCCGATAGCCGGCACGATCAACGCCACGGGCAGCACGCCCACCGCGCGCAGAAAATGCGGTGAATCTTCCGCCAGGATGGTGGGCAGCAGCATGACGGGCAGCCAGATCAACACGAAGATGCTCGCCAGCCTCGAGAGCGGCGGCAGGCGCGGCGAAAAACGCATATCGGCGCCGGGCCGCAGGAAATCGGGCAGCGGCTTGTAAGGCGGCGGAGTCGGCCCCAGCGCGGCGCTGATCAACCGGATCAGGCCCCACGCGAAGAAGATGACCAGGAGCGGATCGAAGACCGGGCGATCAGGCACGTTGTGCCGCGGGATCCGATCGCCGCGCCAGAAGAACATGCCCGCGGCGCCGGCCGTGCTGCGCACCAGCGAACCGATTGGATCGCCGTGATTGATCGCGGGGTTGAAGATCGAGACGTCGCCGGGCCGCCCCATCACGCTGTCCCACTGCGTCAACGCCGTGATCATCAACGGCGTCGACACGACCAGCGCCGCGACGACGAAGATGGCCGCGTTGCGCCACAGCGCGGTGCGGCGCCGCGCGATCAACACGACGATCAACATCAACCCTAAAGCGAGCGGTGTGAAACGGCTGGCGAGGTAGGTGTAGAATGACAGGCCGTAGACCGCGCCGGCGATAATCCAGTGAAGCGCGCGGCCCGAGCGGTACGCGTGCACCCCCAGCCCGATCGCCAGGGCAAGGAACAGCGGCAGCGAGCCGGCGCGAAAACCGATCAGGCTTAGATGAATCGGCCACAACGTGATCGTCGTGATGGCGGCCGTGAGCAGGCCCACGCGCCGCCCCAACAACTCGCGCGCCATGAAATACGCGGCGGGAATGAGCAGCGTGCCCATGATGGCGGCTGGCAAGCGCACGGCATACACGCTGCGCCCCAGCCAGCCCACACTCAGCGACACCAGGTAGATGAAGAACGGCTCACGCCCGTGATTGGCCGCAAAATATAACGGATGACTTCCGGCCAGCACCTGCAGCGCGTCCAGGCCGTTGTAGGCTTCGTCGTGATACAGGCCCGGCGGCCACGCGCCCAGCTCGTAAAAACGCACGGCTCCGGCGACGAGCATCAGCGCCAGGACCGGCGCCCATTCTTTCAAGACTTTGCGAAAGGTCACCATAGAAAATCTCTTGCCAAAGCGGCAAAAGTATAACACAATAGACCTCGCCTTTCCCCGCCCGGTCTTCCTTTCCCGCTTGCCGGGTTGTCAGGAGAGAACAGGGGCAGGCAGTGCCGGAGGGGGCGAGTGAGGTGTGTGACTCAATGCGCGTCGTCATGATCTCCAAAGCGCTGGTCATTGGCGCTTATCATAGCAAACTCAAACAGCTGGCCGCACAGCCGCACATGGAGCTGACCGCCATCGTGCCGCCGAGCTGGCGCGATGAGCGCGGCGAGCTCCTGCTGGAGCGCACGCCCGCCGCCGGCTTTCAGTTGATCGTCACGCCGCTGCGTTTCAACGGCAATTTTCACCTGCACTATTATCCGCAGCTCGATCGTCTGCTGCAGCGCCTCAAGCCCGAGCTGCTGCACATCGACGAAGAGCCATACAACCTGGCAACGTTCCTCGCGACGCGATCCGCACAGCGTCTGCATGCGCGTACCGTGTTTTTCAGCTGGCAAAACCTGAAGCGTGCGTATCCGCCGCCCTTCCGCTGGTTCGAGCACTACACGCTGCAGCACGCCGCGGCCGGCATCGTGGGCAATTCGGATGCGGCACGGGTGTGGCGCGCCAAAGGCTATCGCGGCCCGTTGACGGTGATTCCGCAAGTGGGTGTGGATCCGGACGCGTTCAAGCCGCTGGAAACGACGGCGCCGGCAACGACTGAGCAGTTGCGCGTGGGATATGCCGGGCGTTTCGTGGAAGAAAAAGGGATTGACGTGCTGCTGAACGCGCTGCACGATCTGGGCGGCGGATGGCGGGCCGATCTCGTGGGCAGCGGCCCGGATCAACCCCGCCTGGCTGAGCTGGCCCGGCGGCTGCAGATCGCCGATCGGGTGCGTTTTCTGGCCTGGCTGCCATCCGCGCAGATCGCGGATTACTATCGATCGCTGGATGTGCTGGTGCTGCCCTCGCGCAGTCGATCGAATTGGAAGGAACAGTTCGGGCGCGTCCTGGTGGATGCGATGGCCTGCGGCGTGCCTGTTATCGGCTCGACGTGCGGCGAGATTCCCAACGTCATCGGCGACGCCGGCTTGATTTTTCCCGAAGGGGACGCGGCCGCCCTGTGCGATCACCTGCGCGCCGTGCAGAACGATCCGTCACTGCGCCGCGATCTCGCGCAGCGCGGACGCCAGCGTGTGCTGGATCGCTTCACGCAGGAACAGATCGCGCGCCGGACGTACGAGGTGTACTGCGATGTCATGCGTAACGAGTAGAACGTAAGCCGTGAAGGCAAATTACCTATTTACGCCACACGCCTGACGTGGTACGTTCTTGGTATAATCGCCGCATGGCTCACCCGGCGCCCCGCATCGTGATCAGCGCGCCGCTGCTGGCCCCGCCAGGCAGCTACCGCAGTGCGGGCATTCACACGTACATTCAACATTCGTTGCAGCATTTGCCGGAGGCCGATCCGGCTTTGCGCTTAACGCTGTTCACGGCACATCCGCCGGCGGGACTACCTCCCTCGATCGAGGTTCAGCCGCCGCGCTGGAATACCGATCGACCGGCAGGGCGAATCTTGTGGGAGCAATTGGCGCTGCCCGCCGCCGTGCAGCGCGCTCAAGCGGACGCACTGCACGCCACGGCCTTTGTTGCGCCGCTCAGGCGTCCGGCTCCCACGGTCATTACGATCTACGACGTGAGTTTTGCGTTGTTTCCGCAGTTCTTTCGCGGCTTCAATCAGACCTATTTGCGCGTCGGCATGCGCTGGTCGGCGCGGCGTGCGCAGCGCCTCATTGCTATCTCGGACTGCACGCGGCGTGATGTGCACCGGCTGTACGGCGTCCCGCTCGATCGGATCACGGTGGCTTATCCGGGCGTGGATGAAACCTTGCGGCGCGCCGATCCCGATCGCGTGCAGGCTTTCCGCCGCTTGAAGAATCTGCCGGACAAGTTTCTGTTGTGTCTCGGCACGCTGGAGCCGCGCAAGAACCTGTCGATGCTGGTGCGCGCCTTTGCCCAGTTGAAGCGCGAGTGTGCGGACGCGGTGCTGGTGCTGGCGGGCGGCATCGGCTGGCTGGCCGGCGACATCTTTGCAGCCATCGAAGCCTGCGGCGTGCAAGACAGCGTCCTGCTGCCGGGATACGTGGCCGCCGGGGAGAAAGCGCTGTGGTATGCGGCGGCCACGGCGTTTGTATTTCCTTCGCTGTACGAAGGCTTTGGCCTGCCGCCCTTGGAAGCGATGGCCTGCGGCACGCCGGTCGTCACGTCGAATGCGGCGTCGCTGCCCGAAGTGGTCGGCGAAGCCGGATTGATGCTCGCGCCGGATGATGTCCCTGGCTGGGCGGCTGCGCTCCAGCGGGTGTGGACGGATGCGGCCTATCGGGCCGAATTGGCCGATCGATGTGTGAGACAAGCGCAGCAGTTTACGTGGCCAGCCACCTCCCGCCAGATCGCTTGCGCTTATCGTGACTTGCTGGCGCACCCTTGATCACACTTGCGCCGGTGCTGTTCATTGATCATTGATCATTGTTCATTGCTCATTGCCTATGTCGCGTTATCCACGTTGGCTCATTCCGGCGGTCATGCTCAGCGATGTCGTGCTCATCAATGCAGCCTTCCTGCTGGCTTATTTGGTGCGCTATCGCCTGCAGTCTGTTCCGCCCCGTCGAGCCGGAATACGACAACCCCATCGACGTGTATTTCCCGTTCATGATCGTGTTGACGCTCCTGCTGATGGCCGCCTACAAGCTCGCCAACGTCTATGTGCCCCGGCGGCTGGGCATGTGGCTCGATCAGATGTCGCGCATCGTGCGCAGCACCATGATGGCCATGTTGATCATGATTGGGATCACATTCATCTACCAGCCGTTCTTCTATTCGCGCCTGATCTACTTGTACGCGACGATCTTGATCGTGCTGCTGCTGGCGTTGGGACGCTTCGTGTGGGGTATCATTCTGGGCCAGCTGCGCAAGCGCGGCCTCGGCGTGTCGCGCGTGTTGATTGTGGGCGCCGGCGAAGTGGGCCGCACGCTGATCCGCACGGTGATGGCGCAGCCCGAGTTCGGCTATCGCATCGCGGCGCTGGTGGACGATCACGTGGATCGCGACGCCTTGTCGATCGGGCCGGTGCCCGCCATCGAAGGCACGCGGCGCCTGCCGCAGATCATCGCCGAGAAGAGCATCGACGAAGTGATCGTGGCGCTGCCCTGGTCAAATCACCAGCGTATTCTGGACATCTTTGAAGTGTGCGAGCGTCTGGGCGTGCGCGCGCGCACGGTGCCCGATCTCTTTCAGTTGAGTTTGAACCGCGTCGACGTGGAAGACCTGGGCGGCGTGCCCGTGATCGGCTTAAAGGCCGCGTCGATCAGGGGAGCCAATCTGTTTGTGAAGCGGGCGATGGACGTGGCAATCGGCTGCGCGATGCTGCTCGTGGCGGCGCCGATTATGGCGCTCGTGGCGCTGGCGATCAAACTCGACTCGCCCGGCCCCGTGATTTTCCGGCAGAGGCGGGTGGGAGCGCGCGGCCAGGAATTTGTAGTATTCAAGTTCCGTTCCATGCGGACCGGCGCCGATGAAGAGAAGGAACGGCTGCTGGAATTCAACGAAATGCAGGGGCCGCTGTTTAAGATGCGCGACGATCCCCGCACGACGCAGCTGGGGCGCTTCCTGCGCCGATCGAGTCTGGATGAACTGCCGCAGTTGTTCAATGTGCTGCGCGGAGACATGAGCATGGTGGGGCCGCGGCCCCATACTGCGGCGGAAGTGGCGCAGTATGAAAACTGGCAGCGGCAGGTGCTGGAAACGCCGCCCGGTATGACGGGACTGGCGCAAGTGTCGGGCCGCAGCCAGCTGAGTTTTGACGAGCAGTGCCTGCTGGACATTTACTACATCGAGAATTGGTCGCCCGCGCTGGATGTCAAGATTCTCCTGCGGACGGTGCCGAAGGCGTTATCGGGAGAAGGGGCGTATTGAGCCGGACTGCAAAGCAGAGAGACGGGCTTCTGCAAAACTGGGCTCGAGCCCGAACACCACTTCGCAAGACTTCAGAGAACCTTTGATTTGGAGGCAAGATGGCAGCCATTGAAACGCGCCTGCTTGAATTTCCCATCAACGCCCATACCGCCCCGGGCTATCTGGCGCGGCCGGCTGACGGGCAAGCGCATCCGGGCGTGGTGGTGATTCAGGAATGGTGGGGCCTGGTGCCGCACATCAAAGACGTGGCCGGGCGCCTGGCGCGCGCCGGATATGTGGCGCTGGCGCCCGATCTGTATCATGGACAGGCCGCGGACGAGCCGGATGAAGCGCGCAAGTTGGCGATGGCGCTGGATGCGCAGCGCGCCGTGCAAGAGATCGCAGCGGCGGCGCGTTACCTCAAGAAGATGGATCTGGATGTCGCTCCCCGTAAAGTGGGCGTGGTGGGCTGGTGCATGGGCGGCGGTTTAGCGCTGTCCACGGCGGCGCATCACGCCGATCTCATCGGGGCCGCGGTGGCATTTTATGGCCGCCCCTTGACGGCCAGCGATGCGGCCAGGTTGAAGGTGCCGGTGCTGGGCCTGTACGCCGAGCACGATCATGGCATACCGGTGGAGGCGGTGCGCGCCTTTGAGGCGGAAATGGAACAGCAGGCTGTGCCGCACGAAGTGCACATTTATCCCGGCACATCGCACGCTTTCTTCAACGACACGCGGCCGCAAATCTACGCGGCCGCGGCGGCCCAGGACGCCTGGCAGAAAACACTCTTGTGGTTCAGACAGTATCTGGTTGACGGCTAGTCGATCATCCGCGCGGCACGGAGCGCTCACCCCGGCGCGTCCGATCGAAGCTGCTGGCGCGTTAAGCCAACTCAGCGGCCCGGCAGCGATGCCGCGAGGCAGGCGCTTACAGCTGCCCGGTTTCCAGGCGATAGCCATAGTTGCGCACGGTGCGAATCAACTGCGGATGAGCCGGATCGCTTTCCAGTTTGCGGCGCAGGAACCAGATATAGCGCCGCACATAGCCGCTGTCGATGCCGCGCAGCGCCCCCCATACCGTTTCCCGCAGCCGCGCTTCCGACACGGCCGTGTTGGCGTTTTCCACCAGGCATTGCAGCAGCCGAAATTCGGTGGGCGTGAGATCGATCTGCCGATCGCCGCGCATGACCTGCCGCCGATCGAGATCGACGACGAGTTCGCCATACACGTAATGCCGCTGGGTGCTGGACTGGCGGACTTTCTCCGCCCGATTGAGCACCGCCTCGATGCGCGCGCTCAACTCCATCAGGCTGAAGGGTTTGGTGATGTAGTCGTCGATGCCCAGATTGAAGCCGCGCAGTTTGTCCACTTCGCCGTCTTTGGCAGTCACCATGATCAGCGGCACGTCGGAGAGTTCGCGCACGCGCGCGGCCATTTCCCAGCCGTCCATGCCGGGCATCATCACGTCGAGCAAGATCAAGTTGGGACGCTCATTGAAGAGGGCGCGCAGGCCTTCAATGGCTGAAGCGGCGGTCAGGGGCGCGTAGCCAACTTCGCGCAGGGTCGTGGCTAGCAGCCGCATGATGTCGGGGTCGTCATCAACAATCAGGATCTTCTTCATGGTCGGCGGCTCCCATCTCGTAGGCCGAATGCATAATTGATGATGCAGATTGAAACAATATTTTGACCAACTCTCAGAAAAAAAAGGCCGCACGGCGCTGAGCGGCGTTCTGATTCCCGTGGCACACCCTGGAACGTCACACTCAATTATAGTCGTGGCGGCGTTTCCGGGCAACTATTGGACAGGCGCGACCGGAACGCCTGAGACTCTGGTCGCGCCTGTCCACACGGTTAACTGCGCGGGATAACGGGCAGGTAAACTTTGAAGTCCGAAATTTCTGGCACAACCAACACCCAGCGATTGAGTGTCACCTTCGCAGTTCCCGCATTGCAGATTTCCAGCTTCCAGGTTCCCTGAATGCCGGTGCCGCGAACTCGCAACAGCGGCGTGGACGGCTTGTAGGTGTTGTCGTAGAACGGAGAAGCGGGATTTTGATGCCCTGGCTGGCACAACGCTGGAAGCGCTGTCGTCAAACATCGTGTCGAGGTTCTGGCCGCTGTTGGCGGCAGGCCCGAGTAAGGTCACTTTCGGGAGGCCGGGTGAAAACAACCGGATAGTCAAGTTCGTGCGACTGCCGGTGTGGTAAGTGAGATTGACGCCGGCCAACAGGCGTCCGATAGCGAACTTCTCGTTGATGGTCAGGGTGCTGTTCACGCACTGGCCGGGACCAATGTCCAGGGCATTGGCATTAGTATAGCCCACCACTTCGTAAGCGCCACGGTCACAATTGGATTGTGGTGGTGATGATGGCGGTTGTGGACGGGCAACCCCGCGTTGATCGGTTTGAGGGCACACACCTGCGGCACTGTTGGCAGAATCGACGGCAGGGCTCGAAAAGGCAATCGCCCGCGTGAGTGTTCCTCCACCATTGTCCTGCAATGGCCCTAACTGTGGATTAGTATTGGAAAGATCATGGTTGGCGGCGCCGAACCCGCAGGAAGTGCCCGTATCCACATTGTAGCCCGCAGACGTAATCGTTCCGCCGCAGGCGTTGCCGGCGCTCTGCGCCAGAATCGAATTGCCCACTGTGACGCTGCCGCCGGCATTGTTAAGCGCCGGCGCTATTGCTGATCGTACTGAACTGAAGCAAAAGCGTGCCGCCGCTATTGTAGATCCCGCCGCCGGATAAGGCTGCATTGTCGCTGATCGTGGCGTTGGTCAACCGGGCTGTGCCGGCATTGTTAAGGCCGCCGCCTTGCGAGGTGGAGGAGGCATTGTAGACGAGCGCGCTCTGCGTCACGGTGAGTGCGCCCAGATTATTGATGCCGCCGCCCTGTGCTCCGGACGCGGTGTTGGTAATGATGGTACTGGTCCCCACGGTGAGCCTGCCGGTGGCCGCATTGTGCAGGCCGCCGCCTGTCGCATCGGCTCGATTGCCAGTGATGAATGCTTTGTCAATTTGAGCAGTGCCGCTGTTGAAAAAACCACCGCCGTCAAAGACCGCGGTATTGCCACGGATGCTGCTGCTCCTGAAGATGACCCGACCGGTACTGTCATTGTAAATGCCCCCTCCCGAATTTTCTGCCTCATTCTCCAGGATGGTCGTACTGGTGCCAGTGAGGATACCTATATTGAAGATCGCGCCGCCAGAACTAACAAGGGATTTATTTCCGCTTAACGTGCTATTGAGCAGAATGAGTTTACTGCTCGACGCAACATTGTAAATGCCTCCACCTCTTCCACCGTTGCTGATATTCGAGACGATGGAGCTGGCCGTGATCGTCACCGTGTTCCGATTGCTAATGCCGCCCCCGCTCGGGGCCTCATTGTTGGTGAGTAAGACGTCGTTTAACTCAAGGTATCCAGAGTTGTAAATTCCGCCGCCCTCCAGGCCAGTGGCAGAATTGGCGCTGACCGTGACATTCGTCAATTTCAGAAAGCCGATATTGTAGATGCCGCCGCCGTTGGACGAAGTGTTGTTAACGATGTTGCTGTTTGAGATGGTTAGATAAGAATTGGTGTCGTTGGCGATAGCGCCGCCGGGTTCAGAAAATTGACCGTTTCGCAGGGTGACGCCGGAGAGGTTGATGGTCAACCTCGGCGCGCTTTCGCGGAATATGGAGAGTATCCGGTACAGTCTGGTTGCCATCCAGAATGGTATTGGCCGCGGATTGACCTATCAGCGTCAGGTTCCGATCGCGAATGGTTAACTGTTCGATATAGATCCCGGCGGCAATGTTGATGGTGCCGCCGGAGGATGATTTATCGATCGCCGCCTGAATGTGCTCGCAGGGCTTCGCCGCCGTGGTGCAGGGGTATGAATCACTACCGCGGGGCGCAACGAACAAGACGGTGGCCTCAGGCGCGGAATATCCGGCGCGCGGCAGCCCCGCCCACGTGATCAATAGCAGCCCGGCGAGGAGCAGCCGGATCAAGGTGACGGCCGTGCGGCGAAAGGAAAATGATGTAAGCATGCGTCTACCTCATAAACAGGATGGCGATAAGAACCTCGCGCGGTGAATGGATCGGCAGCCAGCACCGCTATTCAAGCTGGATAAGCGGCAGGAAAACAAAACTCCTATAGAAGAGTGATCCTGCCAGTCTGGAATTGTTTCCTTCTGCGGATTCGTAGTTCAGGCCCAGGTCTTCGTTGTTGCCCAAGTTGCCCAACGCATCGACGACGCCCAGGGCATCGACAAACAAATAGATATCGTGCTGGCCGTAGATCGGGCTGAGATCAAACTCGGCTGTAAAGTTCACGGTCTGGTCCGGCGGAATAGCCGGCAGACGATTACTGGCGCTGCCGCCACACCTCGTCACTGGATCCAGAGTGCACCAACCGCCCGCCAGATCCAGCGGGCCCGTAGGTGGCACGGAGGGCGCCAGTCGATCGTATAGATTGACGAAAGCGGGCGCTCCGGCGGTGATGCCGCCATTGTTATGGATGTCGGCCCTTACGTAGATGTGATTGAGCCGCCTGTCCAAAATCGAGGCTGTGACAATTTCCAAATCGGGCCTGGGCGCCGCAGGATCGACCAACCAGGCCGCGGCTTCAAATTGATGAAGTCTCAGTTTCTGTAAAAGACTCATCCCAATGCAGCCGGCTGGCATTGATCTGCGTGGGCGCGTATCCCGAATATCCCACGTAGCGATAAGGATCCGTGAAGACCACCGTTCCCACGTAATGGAGCGGGCGATTATAGTGATAAGTCTGCGAGATCAGAATCTGATTGCCAAAGCGCAATGCTTGCCGATCGGTGCGATACTCGTAATACAGTTCCTGCGAGTTGGTGACGACGATCGCCGGCTTGGCATAGTCGATGCTGTATGTGCCATTGGCCAGTGTGACGGTGATGGCACTGGCGTCTGAGGGTAGGCCGATGGTGCCGGTGAAAAAATCTTGACGAAAGATATCGATCTGCCAGCGCGAATTCAGGCCGGGGGGCTCAGGCACGGCGATCGTGCCCACCGTGATCGTGACGATGCGCGTCATGCTGTACCCCGCCGCAGACTGGATACGGCTCGATCCGGACTGGAAGCCAGTTACGAGCCAGGCTTCGGTCAGGATTGATCGCGGTCGAAGGGGCTGGCGCCGTCCGAGCGGAACTGTTAACCGCTCGGACGGCGCTGGCAAGCAGCAAGAGCGTGAGAAAGGCGGCTAGCATCGCAGCGGCAGAATGGATCAAGCGTCTCATGCATGACCTGAAGCGAGTGACAGGATGGGCGGCGCTTCGTGAGCACAACAACACTGGCGAGCGCGCGCGCCTGGAATCTGCTCAGACTCGCTGCTCGCCAGTTTACGACCGGTGATTTTGATCAGCAACCATCGTTGCCGCACACGGTGGGCGTGACAGTCGGCGTCAACGTCCGGGTGGGTGTCTTTGTCTGTGTCGGCGGCGCCGGTGTATTCGTCCGCGAAGGAGTAAAGGTCGGTGATGGCGTATACGTATCCGTCGGCAGGACGGTCTGTGACGGCGTCAGCGTAATGGTCGGTCGCTTGGTAAGCGACGGCGTCAGCGTCATAGTCGGCGTGGTCCGGGTCGGCGTGGTGGTCCGCGATGCCGTAGGCGGATTGAACCGGATCGTCTCGACGATGCGCGTGTACTGCCGGTGCGGATCGTTGTCCCGCGCCCGCATCGTGATCGTGTAAGTCTCGCCGCCGACAATGGGCACGCCATTGGGCCAGGCATACGAACTAATGGGAGTGCAGACCCCCCCGCTGTCGCCGTTGAGACACCAGGGCGCGGTGGTTTCCGTATGGTTATAGATGGGCGCGCCGCCGTTGCGATCATATACCTCAAAGTAGACCTGGCTGATCGTTCCACCCGGATCGGGATCGGTGACATTGGCCCCGACGGTAAAGTTGGACACGGTTACGACAGACGGCATGATGGGCGTGATGACAGGGCCGTAACGTCCCCGGAGATCCACGGGACAAATCAAATTTCCGACGGTGTAGTCCAGATGGATGATCCAGTCGCGGCCATGGCGATAGATCTGATCGGCGGTTCCTTTCAGGCTGGCCGTAAAGTCCAGAATAAAGTCTCCACTGGAGTTCTTGTTAATCACGTAATTGTTCAGACCATTGCTGAAGGTGTCACCCCGAGACAAGGTGCGATTGGCCGGATCGACGATGGTGCTGTCATTCCACAGGTATTTGTCAAACACCACGCCTGGATTGGCGGTGAACTCATCGTGCCAGACGCTGGCCGGCGAGGCAGAGCCGGGCCAGCTCACCGTGGCCGTGGTCAATCCGATCGTGTAATTGGAACTCGTATTGATCAAGGGGGCGATGACCTTATCGCTGGCGCTGCTGGTCATGAATAGACTTTCGGTCTCCTTAAGGTCCAGCATGTCACAGCTCGGCGTCGGCGTGCTGGTCGGCGTGGCCGTGCGGGTGGCCGTGCTGGTCGCCGTTGGCGTTGGCGTGTTGGTCGGCGTATCGGTCGGCGTCGGCGTGTCAGTCGGCGTGCTCGTCGGCGTATCCGTCGGCGTATCAGTAAAGGTGGCGGTCGGGCCCTGGATGGTGGGCGGCAGACCCTGGATGCGGACCGTCCGGAACTTTTCCACGATCATTTCGCGCCGGGCTAACAGCGGAACCCAGTCGGCAATGGCGCGCAGCGGCGTGATGAGCGGATGATCGAACAACACCGCGATCGTCACGCGGTCGCCCGGACCGCCCGCGTCATCTAGCTCATTCGTCGGATCGGTCTTCAAAAAACAGCGCGGATGGGCCGTCGTGGAAGGCGGGACAGCATCTTCCATATAAGAGTATTTAGATTGGCCATCGTCGCCCAGCCGGCTGCTGCATACGACGAAATCGATGAAACTGCGCGTGTCGCGCCCGGTGTTGAAGTCCACCAGGATGCCGCCGGAAGCGCCGCGGGCTGCATCCTTGATGGACTCCAGCCGCGCCTGATCCTCGGCGGCTTCACGGTCGCCTTGTCGGGACTGTTGCAGCGGACATCGGGGTCATTAACAGGGCAGTGGGCGGGATCAAACTGCCCGGTCACGGCATAACGCGCGGCCTCGCGCGCCGAGTTCTCGACAATCAGCCAGGCCGAAAACAGGCGGGCGACTTCGATGAGGACCATCAGCAGGATGAGCAGGACCGGCAAGACCAGGGCAAATTCGACCAGCGCCTGCCCGCGGCTGCGCCGGCGTGTCAGTTTGAAGAAGAATAACCGTTTCGTCGTCATAGATTACCTGCCTGCTGAAAAACTTGTCATGCTGCCCTGTGGCTGCTCAAGCATCCATCAGCCCGTGATGCGCGTGAAGATGCGCCCGGCAATTTCCAGGAAGATACGTTCCAGCTGGCTGGCGTCAGGCGCGAAATAATAGTTGCCGCACTGCAGGCCCAGGCCGGCGTCATCTGCACGGCCGCTGGGATCCCATTTGGTGTCGGCGTTGCGCTATCGGTTCGGCGCGATCCAGGCAGGGCCCGGTCATCGGGTTGCCGTCATCGCCCATGTCGGCGATATAGCGCAGTAATTGCTCGGCTGCATCCGGATCACCGTAGACGGCATTGGGGTTGGTGCAGGTGGCCGGAGCGCCGTCAGCCGGCGGGGTGTAATTCCCATTCGAGCACACCGAGTTCTTGCCCAGAGCAATGGTATAGATCAACACGCCGTCCGGTTTAGCGCCGGGCATGGGGCCGTCGAATTTTTCCGGGTCAAGGCCCAGCTGATCGCCGTAATCGCGCGCATAATCGTCGGCATCGTATAACCCAAAGCCGGCTCCCACATCGTCGGGATGATGCCGCGTGTTCACGTCGGCATCGCGGCACTTGAGCGGTGTGCCGCGCTCAGATTCCGGACACAACCCATATTGCGGATCTGACCATTGGATTCCATTATTCACCGGAGCGCGATTCGCTGCCCCATCGACCAGCAGCAGGGTCACCCACAAGGCATCCTGCCTGTGGCGGATTGCTCGTGTCGCCGAAGAGATTATTGGCAAAGATCAGGCCCTCCGCAATATTGCTCGACCCGCATTTCCAGGCATCTGGTGTATTGGGGGTACTGGAGTTGCAGGGAAAATGCCCATCGCGCCATCCGGGCGCGCAACGTATACATCCATGTTATTGATCAGGTCAATGGCGCCGCCACTGCGCGGGCCGCCAGTGAGATTCCCGGTCAACTGAACCTCACGCTTAGCGTGCTCGTTGAAATTGATGATGGCCACCCGATCATAGCCTTCATACAGGCGCCGGATGAAAGCGTAGGACGCTTCCTTGGTCTTGCGGAACGGCTGGCAGATGCCGCGTGTGAGTTGTGGATAGTTGGGATCGGCGATGGTTTCGTTGTTGCAGCCCGTGATGGTGGTGCCATCTTGCAAGGTGCCGCCGTTCACGCAGGCATAGATATCATTAACATTGGTTTGACCACACTTGCTGCTGTAAGGCTCCGGCAGGGCAGTAAAGTCGTAAGATTGCGATTCCGAATTATCCAGCAACAACAGCGCTTCCACCGAGGCCGCTTCGGACTGATTCTCACCATAGACCTGGACGTTATTGATGCCGATGAGCTGCAAGAACAACATGGGAACTTCAGCCGTGGCCTTGACTCTGACCAGCTTGCGCTTCGGATCCGTGCACAAGGCCTGGTTCTCAGGTTGTTCCGGCCAGATCGCACGTTTCGACGATGACGCCCGGGTTGAGCACCCCGTGGGTTGCCACCAGGTCATGCGCAGCGCTGACGATTTTCTGCCCCGTAGCGCCGGTGCGGAACTGCGCCGTAGCGGCCAGCCCGGCCGCGTCGACGGCGCGGCGCAGCTCGCCGCGCGTGACGAATACCCGGGCCACATCCACGACGAGGCCGGTAAAACCTAACAGCATGACAAAGCCCAGCGCGATCAAGACAATCGCCTGTCCGCGCTGGGTGTTGGTTGAAGCGCCTGTGGCGTGAATCTCTTTTTCTCATCATCCTATCGCTGCCTTATTTAGAAATATAGTCACTCTCAAAGTCATGGCCCCGCATATGAGGGAGGCGGCGCCGCCGACGGTAACGGCATCATCGAATAAGCATGCATCACGACTTCCTGCGGCAGAAACGCCATGCCAGGCGGAATCAGCCCAAGAAATTGCCTGTGCACCCGATAGATTTCCACGAGCACCAGGCCGGTAGGCGGGCTGTTGGGACTCTGCGCCAGCAGGCTTTCAATGGCCGCGTTCGAAAAATAGGAAGATGCCGGCTTGCAGTAGGTGCTGCCCGCGTTCACCTGAACCACGTGGCTGCAGTACGACCAACCCTGTTCATCACTGGTTACCTTACTGTCGCAGTAGTTGGGCAAGAACGGTGGTGCAGACGAAGGGCACTTCTGCGGGAAACGTGCCACGATGTGTCCATTGCCGTCAACGGACATCGCCGACACAACGATGTCGTCGGTCGCTTTGTTGAAGGCAATCCCAGATATATTCTGTTGTGCCAGGCAAGCCGCTTGATATGAAAAGTCCAAATTGCACTTTTTACCTTCTTCGTCTGGCCATATTTCGGTCAGATTATCCTCGTGAAGATCCAGGCCGCTATCGGCGGCATAGCGTGCCGCTTCGCGCGTGGCATCCAGAATGGTGAGATAGTCGTTAAAGTATTTGCCGACCTCAAGCGTGCCCGCCAGGATCAACAGCAAGATGGGAAACGCCAGGGCCATTTCCACCATGCTCTGGCCGCGCTCGCCTTGCGGCTTTAGCCACATGCGAAGCCGCCGCAGATTGGATGTTAGTCGCGTTTTCACGGCAAATCGCCTCGTGCCTGACAATATATCAGAACCTATGTTCGTCTCGATTGAAACAATCCTTCTACATAGCACTATACCACTATCACGCTAGAATATCCGTAGGATTTAAGTCACCTCAGGAAAGAATACCGGGAGGCCGGGCGGCTCTTTGACGTAATCCAGCAAGATGGCAGCCCGGCTGCCGCTGTTGGCAGGTATTGAACCAGACTTGGGAGTATAATCGATTATACCTCAAGCAGCGCTCCCATCTCCGTCGCACATCGTCGGCCGATCGTCAGCCAGACGTTGATGGAGCGTAGGCTGCCGCGGAACACAATTGCCGGGTGAAACGTTACCATAGGAGAATCCACATGCGGCACTCGTTCGTCACTATCCATCGTTCGTGGTTCATGCTGTTGGTGTTGGCGGCTGTGGCCCTGGCCACTCTGGCCTGCGGTTTCGAAGGCGGCGCCTTTGGCTCGACGCCGACGCCCTCCAGCGCGGGCGGGGTGTCGGCGATGGCTGTCGGCGGCTCGGCGCCGTCGGGAGCAGCACTCGATATGACACAGGGACCTGTGGAAGCGATCTTGATTACGGCCCCGCAGCCGGGCCAGGGGGCGAGCGGATCGCTGCAAGTCGAAGGGCTGAGCGATCCGGCGCTGGCGCAGCAGCTCAACGTCCTGGTGCGCGATGCGCAGGGCACGGTCATCGCCGCCGCCCGGCCGGTGGTTCAAGACCGGGCAGATCAACGCAGCGCCTTCAGTGTCAATTTATTCCTGCCGCCCGATGTGCCGCGGCAGACGGGCCAGGCACAGGTCTATGCCATCTCGCCAGGCAATAACGGCGTCACGCATCTCGCTTCGGTCGAGGTGGAATTGGGCGGCGGCGGGCAGGCCGCGGCCGTGCCGATCGATCCGCAGGCGCGCGAAGGGATCCTGATCGCGATTCCCGGCCCTAACGCGGCCGTGAAAGATGTGGTCAAAGTGGTGGCTGCGACCAGGCTGGGTCCCAGGATCGTCGTCGAAGTGCGCGACGCGAACAACCAGATCATAGGCCGCGCGGAGCCAACCGTCGAGCAGACCGCGGGCGCGCCTGCCCTGGTCCTGGCCGACGTGCCCATTCAAGTTTCGGCTGCCGGGCCGGGGCGCGTGCTGGTGTACGCTGTGAATGCGCGCAGCGGCTCGACGGAGCATCTCAATTCAGTGGAAGTCAATCTTGTCCCGTAAAAAGTGAAAAGTGAAGAGTGATCTGTACTACAGTTCAGCTTTTCACTCTTCACTCATCAGCTTAGCAAGGAGTCGTCATGGCAACCGCAAATCCTCCTCGTCCCTCCAATCGAACGCCGCTGATCATCATCGCGGTCATCGCCATCATCGGCTTGATCGCGGGCGGCGTGTTCTTGCTGACGCGCCAGCAGCCGGATAAGGCCGTGCAGGAACTGATCGCCCAGCTGCCGCCCTTTGTGATCGATCGCGCCCCGGCGCGCGGCGAAGAGCAAGGCGCCGAAGCGCCGATCACGCTGTCGTTCGACAAGCCCATGGATCGCGCTTCGGTCGAGAATGCGTTTCAGATCACGCCTAAAGTGAGCGGCGCATTCAAATGGAACGGCGACAACACGCAAGTGTCATTTGTGCCGACGGGACAGGGTTTTGCGCGCGGCGAGGTCTACAGTGTTGACGTGTTGACCACCGCGGTGGCCGCCAACGGGCAGATGTTGGGCCAGCCGCTGCAATTCACCTTCAAAGCGGTCGGCTTTCTGGATGTCACGCAGGTGATGCCCGCCGATGGCGCGGAAGGCATCGATCCCGATACCGACATCACGGTGATGTTCAATCGCCCCGTCGTGCCGCTGGTGCCGATCGAGGAACAGGCGAATCTCCCCCAGCCGCTGGTGCTCGATCCACCGGTGAAGGGCAAGGGCGAATGGATCAACACCTCGATCTACGTGTTCCGCCCCGACGAGCGTTTGCAGGCCGGCATCAAATACACGGCCAAAGTTCCCGCCGGATTGAAAGATCCCCTGGGCGCGGAACTGCGCCAGGACGTCGGGTGGTCGTTCACGACGATGACACCGCAAGTGATCTCTAACGGGCCGACCGATGGTGAGACTGACGTATGGCTCGATCGAGCGGCGCAGCTGGTCTTCAGCCAGCCGATGGATCACGCCAGCGTCGAGAGCCTGTTCGCGCTGCGGCAGGGCGCACCCGATGGAGCGCAGGTTCAAGGCACGTTCGCCTGGGTGACTTCCACCGTGATGGGCGGCATGCCGCTGGACAAGCAGGGCCTGGTAATGGCTGGCGGTGGGCAGGCGCGCACGCTGCTGGGCGAAACGCTGATCTTCACGCCCACCCGGTTACTGGAGCGCGAAACCGTTTACTATGCCCAACTGGCCGCGGGCGCGAAAGGCGCGAGCGGCGGCTTGCCCACGCCCGCCGATTATGCCTGGTCGTTTACGACGGTGAAGCCGCTCTATGTGATTCGCACTGATCCGGCCGACGGCGGCAGCGCCGCGCCTTACGCGTCGATGGACATTTACTTCTCCGCGCCCGTGGACGAGAAGACGCTGAAATACGTCACGACCTCGGCCGAGATTTCGCCGACGAATGTGTACACCTACTACAGCGACTACGATAAACGCTACGTGTACGGCTTTGGGCCGGGGCCGTCGGGCAATTACGAAGTGACCATCGGGGCGCAGGTGGCCGATCGCTGGGGGCAGCCGCTTGGCAGCGATCAGGTGATCGACTTCCGCACGCGCGCGCTGGCCCCCGAGCAGTGGTTCGACGTGCCGGGCCGCTTTGGCGTGTACAGCACTTACACGGACACGGTCGTCTACGTGCGCTATCGCAACGTGTCGCAGCTTAACTTCGATCTGTATCAGGTGCCGCTGAATGAGTTCGCCTATCTCATCGGGCCGAATTCGTATTCACGCTGGGATCAGGCTGTGCCGGTGGCAGGCGCGCCGGTCCGCTCGTGGAGCGTGCCGGTCGACAAGCCGCTCAACACCGCCGGGCTGATCCGCATTCCGGTGGAGAGCGATACCGGCGGAGTGCTGCCCACGGGCATCTACCTGATTCGTGTGACCTCGCCGGAGCAAAGTCAAAACGACTTCGGCGGCACCACACGCCACCTGATGGTGGTGGCCGATAACAACGTCACGCTCAAGGCCGGTGACAAAGAGGGGCTGGTGTGGGCCACCCAGCTCCAATCGGGACAAGAGACGCCGAATGTGCCGATCAGCATTTACGATCCCGATTTCAATCGGCTCGCTTCGGGCGCGACGGATCCAGCGGGCTTGTACAAATACGATGTCACCGCGCAGCGCGATCCGAACATCAACGTGATGGCGGTGGTCGGCGATTACGGCGGGCCGTTTGGCGTCGCCGTCAGCGATTGGAATGCCGGCATCGCGCCGTGGGACTTTGGCGTGTATGCGAATTACTACGCCAGCGTGTACAACGCCTACCTCTACACCGACAAACCGATCTATCGCCCGGGTCAGACGGTGCACATCAAAGGCATCGTGCGTGTGGACGATGATGCGCGCTATGCGATCGATCCGAACCTCAAGTTGATCGACGTGCTCATCTATGATGCGCAGGGCAAGCAGGTGTATACCGGCACGCAGCCGTTGAATGATTACGGCACCTTCAACTTCGACTTCGCGCTGGATGGTGAAGCCGCGCTGGGCGGCTACTCGATTCAGGCGCAGATTCCGGTGCGTTATCCAGGACAGGAAGCGCCTATTGTGCAGTACTACAACGGCAACTTCGTGGTGGCGGAGTATCGCCGGCCGGAATTTCAAGTGAGCGTGACGGCGGCGAAGGATGAAGTGCTGCAGGGCGAAACGGTCGAAGTGGATGTCGAAGCCGCCTACTTCTTCGGCGGCGCGGTGGGGGCTGCGCCCGTCAGCTGGTCGGCGACCGCCAGCGATTACACCTTCGATCGCTACACCGGGCCGGGCTACTACGGCTGGAACGACGTCGACTACAGCGGCGTGTACGATGCCTCGCGCGGCGGCTTGATCGCGTCCGGCGAAGGCCAGACCGACGCGCAGGGCAAGTTCAAGATCACCCTGCCTGCCAAGCTCGACGAGAAAACGGGGAGTCAGACGTTCAGCATCGAAGCGGCGGTGACCGATCTCAACGGGCAGTACGTGGCGAACCGCGTCAGCGTGATCGTGCATCAGGGCCGCTACTACATCGGCATCGCGCCGGTCGATTACGTGGGCGTGGCCGGCCAGCCCATGGACTTCAATCTGCTCACCGTCGATTGGCAGGGCGAACCGGCGGGCAATAAAAATCTCGACGTCGTGTTCTATCAGCGCGAGTGGTACAACGTGCAGGAGCAGGACGACTTTGGCAACATCATGTGGACGTGGTCGTTCAGCGATACGGCGGTGTTCACGGCCACGGCCGCCACCGGCGCGGATGGCACAGGCGCCACGTCGTTCACGCCGCCCGCGGGCGGTGAATATCGCGTGGTGGCGCGCGGCGCCGACGACCAGGGCAACCAGATTTCATCTGCCACCTACGTCTGGGTGTCCAGCCAGGAGTACGTGTCATGGCGGCAGGACAACAACGATCGCATCTCGCTGGTGGCGGACAAGAAAGAATACACGCCCGGCGACGTGGCGAAGATTCTGATCCCGTCGCCGTATCAGGGGCAGGTGCGCGCGCTGGTCACGACGGAGCGCGGCCGCATCCTCGACCAAAAGGTGATCACGCTCCAGACCAACAGCGACGTGATCGAAGTGCCGATCACGCCGGCGATGGCGCCGAATGCGTTTGTCTCAGTCGTCATCGTCAAGGGCGTCGATCAAAACGATCTCGCGCCGTCCTTCAAGATCGGTTACGCTTCGTTCAAGGTGAATCGCGCGCAGCAGGAACTGAACGTGCAGCTCACACCCGATCGGGATCCCACGCTGCGCGCCGATCACTATGCGCCGCGGGATGTGGTGACGTACACGGTGAAGATCACCAATTACGCCGGCAAACCGGTCGAAGCCGAAACCTCCCTGGCGATGGTCGATCTGGCGGTGCTCTCGCTGCTCGATCGCTTGCAGTTGCCCATCGCGGATCAGTTCTATGGCGAGCGCGGCCTGGGCATTCGCACGGGTGTGGCGCTGGTCTACTCGGTCGATCGCATCAACGTGAAGCTGGCCGAAGAGGCCAAGGGTGGCGGCGGCGGCGCAGAGCTAGCGGGCGGCTTCACGGTGCGCGGCGATTTCCGCGATACCGCCTACTGGAAGGCCGATGTCACGACCGATGCCAACGGCCTCGCGACGGTATCGTTCACCCTGCCCGACAATTTGACGACGTGGCGCATGTCGGCGATCGCGATCACGAAAGACGGGCTCGTGGGTGAAGGCCAATCGGAAGTGAGAAGCACGAAGGATCTGCTCATCCGGCCGGTGACGCCGCGCTTCCTGGTCGTCGGCGACAAACTCAATCTGGCGGCTGTGGTCAACAACAACACCGCGAGCGACATCACGGCGGATGTTTCGCTGGAAGGCACAGGCATCACCATCGACAATGGGCAAGTGAAGCAGAGCGTGACGGTTCCGGCGGGCGGCGCGGTGCGCGTGGACTGGCCGGTGACGGTGCTCGACGCGCCCTACGCCGATCTCACGTTCAGCGTGCGCGGCGGAGGCTTGCAGGACGCGAGCAAGCCCACCGCGGGCCTGCCGCCCGATCAACATCTGCCGATCTACCGGTACAGCACGCCGGACACCACCGCGACGAGCGGCAATGTGACCAAGGAAGACCCGGTGCGCACGGAAGTCATCGTGCTGCCCAGGGCGATCGATACGACGCAGGGCGAGCTGAAAGTGCAGATCGATCCGTCGCTGGCAGCCGGCTCGACGGAGGGCTTGAAGTACCTCGAGCACTTTCCGTATGAATGCACGGAACAGACGGTGAGCCGCTTCCTGCCGAATGTGCTGACGTATCGGGCGTTGAAAGAACTGAACCTGGCGCAGCCCGACCTGGAAGCGGAGTTGAAGGAGCAGGTGAATGTGGGCCTGCAGCGCCTCAATAATCAGCAGCACGCCGATGGCGGCTGGGGCTGGTGGGTCAACGAAAAATCGAGCGTGCAGACCTCGATCTACGTGGTGTTCGGACTGGTCAAAGCGCGGCAGGCCGGCTTCCCGGTCGATCAGAACGTGCTCGACCAGGGTATCGCCTACCTGACGAAGAACATCCTGCCGGCGACGCAGATCGATACGCCGTGGAAAGCGAATCAGCAGGCGTACCTGTTGTACGTGCTGGCCGATGCCGGCCAGCCGCAGAACAGCGCCTTGATCTCGCTGTACGACGGCAAGCGCGCGCTGCTGGGCAACTATGGCAAGGCGCTGCTGGCGCTGGGCCTGAACAGCGCGCAGCCCAACACGCAGAGCGCGCCGCGCATCAATACGCTCATGAGCGACATCGTGAGCCAGGCCCAGACCAGCGCCACCGGCACGCACTGGGAAGAGAAGGAACTGTACTGGGGCTCGTGGGAAACCGATCTGCGCTCGACGGCCACCGTGCTCGACGCGTTTGCGATCCTCGATCCCAAGAATGCGCTGGCGCCCAACACCGTGCGCTGGCTGATGAACTCGCGCGTGGAAGGCCGCTGGCCCTCGACGCAGGAGACCGCGTGGACGTTGATCGGTTTCACCGACTGGATGGTGGCGACCGGCGAGCTCACGCCCGATTATTCGTGGGCGCTGAAGTTGAACGAGAACGTCGCCGGGACGGGCACAGCCACCAGCGAGAACGTGCGGCAATCGACCGTCATCACCAAGCCGATCGCCGAGTTGAACGTGCCGGTGAATGTGTTGACGTTCGAGCGCAAAGCGGCGGAAGGCCAATCGGGCGACGGGATGATGTACTACTCGGCCTACCTGCAGGCGTACCAGCCCGTGACGGGGGTGCAGTCGTTGTCGCGCGGCATCGTGATCGGGCGGCAGTATTACGATCAGGGCGATGCGTGCTTCAAGCCGTTGAAGCCGGGCGAGAAGGCCATCCCCTGCACGCCGGTGACGAAGGCCAAAGTAGGCGATACGCTGGTGGTGAAGTTGAGCATCGTCGCGCCGACCGATCTGTACTACGTGCTCGTCGAGAGCCCGCTGCCTGCCGGCATGGAAGCGGTGGACACCAGCCTCAAGACCACGTCGCAGATCGCCGCAGGGCCGGATTTCGTTCCGACTGAGCCGTACTCGTTCTACAGCGGCTGGGGCTGGTGGTGGTTCACGCACACCGAACTCCGCGACGAGAAAGTGGCGCTGTTCGCCTCGCGTCTGCCGAAGGGCACGTATGAGTACACGTATCAAATGCGCGCGGGGCTGGATGGCACCTACAACGTGCTGCCCGCCCGCGCCGAGCAGATGTACTTCCCGGAGGTGTTTGGCCGGAGCGACGGGGGGCAGTTTGTGATTGAGAAGTGATCAGGGATCAGTTGATCGGGGATCAGGTAACGAGTCATGCGTACTGCGTAATGCGTAAAGAGTGAAGCGAAGTCCGGTCTTGAGGGAACTTGAGATCGGACTTCGCTTTTGTGGGCGCGAGACGGAGCCGATCAATTCAAATCCTTAATTTGCGGGTTGTTTGCTCTCAGCCGTTCTTCCTGCCGCTCATAATCGCCGAGATGGGCGCGCATGAGGCTCTTCCACAACTGGCCGTGATTGGGCACGCGGAAGTGCAGGACTTCATGGACGATGACGTAGTCGCCGAGGGCTTCGTCGAGGTCGAGGTGTTTGGTGTTGAAGATGAGCAGGTGGGTGCGCTGGGTGTACGACGCCCAATTGTTTTTCATCGCGCGGCGAGTTTGAACACTTCATAACGGAGTCCGGCAGCGATCGAAAAACGCGAGACGATGCTTCCGCACTCTGGGTTTATAATTGCCCCATCTTCTCTAGGAGCCATTCACCATGGACGATCAGACCGTCCTCGTCTTCACCCGCAATGGCATGGGCGACGCGCCCGCCGAGCTGCAGCAGAAACTCGCCGTGAAGTTCCTGCAACTCAGCCTCGACGCCAACACCCTGCCGGCCAAGATTCTGTTCTACACGGATGGAGTGAAACTCGCCTGCGAGGGATCGCCCGTCATCGGCGAGCTGCAGGCCCTGAAAGATCGCGGCGTGGAGTTGATCTTGTGCAGCACCTGCCTCGACTATTTTAGCCTGCGCGACAAGGTGCAGGTTGGCATCGTCGGCGGAATGCCGGATATGATCGAGGCGTTGAGTCATGCAGGGAAAGTCATCAGCCTGTAAGCAATCAAGAAACCGGGTTTCTCCAACTCGGCCTTGATTCCATCCGAATCGGAGAAACCCGGTTTCTGCCAGATGCTGCTCTTCTTTGTGAGGATTCGTGGATCAAAACGAGCCGGTCTCGATCGAGATCGGCTCGTTCGACATCCCGTCTTTCTACTGGACAGCGGCCAGGCGCACGGCATCGCCGCTGGCGCTGGTATGGTACTCATACTGCTTGCCGCCGGCCTCCAGGATCACGCGATAGCCCGGCGTGATGACCATCGTGCACATGACGCCGGGTGTCTGAACACCCAGGCACCCATCGGGCCAATCCACTGCTTCGACACTCACCAACTTGATCGTGTCAGGATCGATTTGCAGGCGCTCGGCCAGATCAGCGCGCGCCTTCAAGGCCGCAGCAGGCGCATTTTGCCACACATCCGCTTCAGGACGAGTGATCAGGCCGCCTCCCGGCTTCACGCCCGGCAGGGGACTGGTGGGCGGTGTGGGCATTACGCTTGGCGGCTGCGCGGGCACACCGGGAGCGGCCGCTGGCGCGGCGCAAGCAGCCACTAACAGGGCCGACAATATCGCCATCAGCATCAGTTTTGTCTTCATCGTTAGCTCTCCTTCTTACCCGATCATAAGCCATGGCATGGGACGCATCAACCAGACGTCGACAGGGACGGAAATGTTCCAGCGGAGGCGGCCAAACAGGGCGAGGATCATTCGCCGCGTGGCGGATCAGATGGCTGCCCGGGTGCCGGCTTCTTGCGCCGCACCTCGCCCAGGCTGGCCGAAAGGCCCAGCAACGCGCCGCCAAGTGTGCCGAGGATCAACTCCCACGTGGGTGTGGGATGGCCGCTGAAGACTGAAAACATCAAGGCCACCGCCGCGCCAGAGATCGCGCCCAACAACACGATGGCGAGACGTTTCCATCCGGTCAAACGGCCGTAGGTAGGGTCTGAAGAAGGAGGTGGATTGGACATAGGCTTTCACCGAAAGTATACCATCACCAGGGCATTGATGCTTAAGTACTAGAGTCGGGGAATGGTTTGCACTTCACTTTTCATTCGCAACATGCTATACTACCTCTCGCAAGTTTCCCGCTGAGCTGTGTTTCAGCGAGTTAACGATCATGACACCTTCATCGACCTCTCAAGACGATCGGATCTGGGCAGCCCGTCTGCAGCGCTGGGGGCTGGACGGCCTTGCGCCGGTCTTTGGCGAAGTGCTGCGCCCGTTCGGCGCAATCGGCAGCCAATTGCTGACGCTGGCTTCGCCGCTGCTGACGACGTTCGTAGACGAAAGCCGTCTCGATCAGATCGTCGAGACGCTGGATGATCCCGATCGGTTGGATCAATTCTTGCGCACACTCGATCGCGAGGCTGAACGATGAATCTGAATCAGTTCATCGCCGACTACGGCGGCCTGTCGCTGTTGATCCTGTTCGGCGTGCTGATGAGCGTGTTCTTCTTCCTGTTCCGCGCGGGACGGCGCCGTCCGCGTTTTCGCGCCATCCCCGCCTTCCGCCTGCTGCGCGGCCAGATGGGCCGGGCGATCGAATCCGGGCGCGATCTCCACGTCTCGATCGGCACCGGCGGCGTCAGCGGCGATGATACCGCCACGACCCTCGCCGGGCTCGCCATCGCAGAATATCTGGCTGACGAAGCCGCGGCCAGCGGCATTGCTCCCACCATCACCACTTCCGATCCGACGAGCGTCCTGCTGGCCGAGGATGCCGTGCGGCGCCCTTACACGCGCCAGGGTAACCTCAGCGACTTTCCGCGCGGCGCGGCGCGTTTGCCGGCATTGAATTCCACGCAATATGCCGCGGCCACCATGGACTTTCTCAATCACGAGCCGGTCCTGACCAACATCATGTCCGGCACATTTGGCGCGGAGGCCGCTTTGATCGATCAGGCGGCCAACAACAACGACCTGCCGCAGTTATTTGGCGGATCAGACCCGCGCGCGCTGGCCGTTATGAGCACGTCCACCGATCAAGTCTTGATGGGCGAAGAAATGTATGCGGCCAAAGCCTATTTGCGCGCGCCACTGCCGCACCTGGCCGGTTTGCGCGCAGCCGACGTGGTGCGCATTGTCATGGCGGTCCTGATCGTGATCGTCTTCATCGTTGGACTGCTGTCAAAGTGAGAGGGTGACGTGAGACGAGCCTTCACCAGCACCGTGCCCGCCATCATTACCGGCATTGCCGGATGGATCGTGCTGCTCAGTTTCATCTTCCCGGAACTGGCGGCGCTGCGCGTTGTGTTGATCAACATCGCCATCCTGGTGGCCGGCCTGGCCCTGCTGCTGGGTTTTGTGCGGCTGCTGAATCTGCATCTGCGCCGCGTGCGCCAGCGCAGGAGCGGCTACAGTCTGGTGGCGCTCATCACGGCGCTGATCGTGTTTGTGGTGCTGGTGGCCGATCGGTTTCTCAATCTCGGAGCGACGCCCTGGGTATTCAATGCCATTATCGCGCCGCTGCAGGCTTCCCTGGGCGCGCTGCTGGCGATCTTTCTGGGTGCGGCCGCGGTGCGCATGGCGCAGCGCAGCCGGACCTGGGGCACGTTGTGGTTCCTGTTGTCAGCCATAGTCGTGCTGCTGACGCAGATTCCGGTCTCAGCCGATAGCATCCTGCTGCCCATTCGCCAATTCTTTGACGCGCTGGCGATGGGCGGAATGCGCGGTTTGTTGTTGGGCGTGGCGTTAGGGACTGTGGCGGTCGCGCTGCGCGTGTTGTTGACGATCGATCGACCGCAAAGCGAATGAACAGGTTAGCCTGATCTATGATTTATTGTCCCAGTTGTGGCACGGCCAATCGCGATGGCTCCCGGTTCTGTAATGAGTGTGGCACCAAACTGCCCACTCTGACCAGCTCGCTCTGTCCGACGTGCGGCACGCCCAATCCGCCGAACAGCCTCTTTTGCGAAAAGTGCGGCGCGCGTCTCATCGCCCTGCTGCCAGAAGAGCCGGAAGGACCAGAAGCGCCCGCCCCCGCGAGTCTTGTTCCCAAGGGCCTGTCATTGCCCACTAAATCGCCGGCCGAAGTTGAGCCGGCTGCCGCAGCGCAGCGCGCCGTCGAGGCGCAGAAGCCGGCTGAGTCGGCGCAGTCTGCTGAAGAAGAACTGCCCGAATGGATGCAAGCGCTTCAGTCGGCCGCGGCCGGTGCCTCGGAGTCGGATATCGCCACCGGGACGACGGCCAGCGCCGCATCTGATCAAGCAGCGCTGGAAGAGGAAATCCCCGATTGGTTGAAGACCCTCGGCACAACAGGGCAGGTGCCATCCGGGGAAGAAATACCGGCCGCGTCGGCCCCTGCAGCGGCTGAAGAGACACCACCCTGGGCGGCGCACCTCGGTTCGTCAGCTGAGCTGCCTGCGGAAGAAGAAGAGGAAGAATCGCCTGAGCGGCTCAAGGAACCTCCGTCGCCATATTTCTCGACTGCGCCCAGTGAAACGCCACCTCCGCCCTCACCGTCGGCGCCACAGATACAACCTGCCGAAGAAGAAATGCCGGACTGGCTGCGCGATCTGCGTCCTGCTGCTGGCGCGGAAGAAGCCCTGCCCGACTGGCTGGACGAGCTCGGCGTGGAAGAGCAGCCCGCTCCAGAGTCAATGGCCGTATCGACGGGCGACAGCGCGCTCGATTGGTTGAGCCAGCTCGGCGCCACCGCGCCGGAACCGCCGGGCGATCAAGATGCTGCGCCTGCTGTTGAAACGCCGGCCTGGCTGAGCGGCGCTGGCGAAGAAGCCCAACCCCAGGAGCCGGCCATCGCCGCCGATTGGATGAGCTCGCTGCGCGCGGCTGCGCCGCAAGTTGATGCTCAGCCGGCGGAAGAGATGCCGGATTGGCTGCGCGAATTGGAAGTGGAGCAGCCTCCGCTGGAAACCGCAGCGGCCGGTGAAACACCCGATTGGATGACCTCGCTCCGCGCGGCCTCGATCGAACCTGAAGCAACTGCTGAAGAAGAAGGTGCGCCCGATTGGCTGAAGGGTGCGGGCCTGGCCGCGGCAGGCGCGGCGGCTGTGAGCGCTCAGGAAGAAGAGAACCCGCTAGAACCGGCTGCTCCGCAGAAGCCTGTCACCGATTGGCTGGCAGCCTTGCGCCAGGCCGCGCCTGCAATGGAAGCCGAGCAAGCGTCGGCGGAAGAAACGCCGGAATGGATGCGCGAAGAATCCGGCGTCGCGCCGGAAGCGATTGGCGGACCAGGGGCCTATGATCAGGAAGTGCCTGACTGGCTGCGCGAAGCAGGCGCAGTGACAGATCAACCGGCCCCTCAGGCTGCGGAAGAAACTCCCGAACAGCTGCGCGAACCCGGTGCAGCCCCGGCATCTGCTGAAGCACAACCGCCGCCCAGCCCGAAGAAGGTATGCCCGATTGGCTGAAGGGCCTTGGCGCGGCGGCAGCGGTCGGCGCACTTGCGGGAGAGCAGAAACCGGAGGACATTACCCCGGAGAAGCCTGTCACCGATTGGCTGACGGCCTTGCGTCAGGCCGCCCCGGCGATGGAAGCCGAGCAAGCATCGGCGGAAGAAGTGCCGGAATGGATGCGCGAGGAATCCGGCGTCGCGCCGGAAGCGATCGGCGGGCCAGAAGCCTACGACCAGGAAGTGCCTGACTGGCTGCGCGAAGCAGGCGCAGTGGCAGATCAACCGGCCGCTCAGGCTGCGGAAGAAACTCCCGAACAGCTGCGCGAACCCGGTGCAGCCCCGGCATCTGCTGAAGCCCAGCCCGAAGAAGGCATGCCCGATTGGCTGAAGGGCCTTGGCGCGGCGGCAGCAGTCGGCGCACTTGCGGGAGAGCAGAAACCGGAGGATATTACCCCGGAGAAGCCTGCCACCGATTGGCTGGCGGCCTTGCGTCAGGCCACCCCGGCGATGGAAGCCGAGCAAGCATCGGCGGAAGAAGTGCCGGAATGGATGCGCGAGGAATCCGGCGTCGCGCCGGAAGCGATCGGCGGGCCAGAGGCCTATGACCAGGAAGTGCCTGACTGGCTGCGCGAAGAATCCAGCGCGGCGATTGAGACCGCTCAGCCTCCGGCGGCAGCCTCTGTCGGGGAGGAGGAAGGCGTTCCTGATTGGTTGAAGGCCCTCGGCGGCGCAGCGGTTGGCGCAGCAGCCGTGTCAGCCGCGGAGCCTCGCGCCGCGGCGTCAGCAGATGAAGAGTTGCCCGATTGGCTGCGTGAGCTCACGCCAACTGCGGCCGCGGCTGAACCCAAAGCGGAAGAGATCGAGCAGCCGGAAGTGACGGCCGAAGCTGAACCGGAAACGGAGAGCCGGGAATCAAAGGCGGCGCCAATCGCAGCCGCCGGCCTGGCTGCTGCGGCCGTAGCCGCTGCCGCGACAAGGTCGGAGAAGGCAGAGGCCGGGCCGGCGGAAATGCCCGAGTGGCTGAAGGAAATCCATCAGGAACAGCAAGCTGCCAAGACAACTATTCCTGTTCCGCCGCCTGAAGCAGCGGAGCTGACACAGACCGAAATTCCCGAGTGGCTCGAAGCACTGCGTCCTACGGAAGAGGCCGCAGCGCCCCAGGCGGCCGAAGCTCCTTCCGAGACGGAAGGCCCGTTAGCGGGCATTGCCAATGCTTTGCCGCCCGCCCCCATCATGGGCGAGATGCATGGCCTGTCCCCCAAATTGCAGTTTGCGGTTTCCGCGGAAGATCAAGCGCGCGCCGGTGTATTGAAAGAACTGCTGACCCAGCATGCGGTGGCGCCTGCTGCGGTCGGGCAATTCGTCGTGAAGGGCTCCGGCATTCGCCGCCGTGCACTGCGCTGGATAGTGGCCTTCTTGATCATCACCGCCCTGTTTGTGCCGCTTGGAATCGATCTCAACCAGCTAACGGGGTTACCGTTGATGCCCAATGCGCAGAAGATGGTCCCCCTGCCGGCTGTTCGCTCAGCGGCTTATGAAATCTCACGCGTCGCGCAGCTGCCGCCAGACTCCAAAGTGCTGGTGGTGTTCGATTACGATGCCACTCAAGCCGGGCGAACTGAATCACGTAGCGGCCGCGCTGTTGGAGAGTCCAGCCTTGCGCAATGCGCAGCTTGAAGTCGCCAGTCTCAATCCGCAGGGAAGCGCCATGGCGCAGTCCGTGCTGAAGAATCTGCCGGATCTCCGCTATACCGATCTGGGCTTTGCGCCGGGACAGGCAAACGGTGTGCAGTCACTGCTCGCCAAGGCGGGAGACGTGAAGCTGATCATCGAGGTGGCGGCCTCGCCGGAAACCGTGCGCTGGTGGGCTGAGCAGCTGCGGGCCAATCGCGCAGAAATTCCGCTGGTGGTGGGTGTCAGTGCGGGCGCAGAACCATTGACCATGCCGTACGTGCAATCCGGGCAAGTCAAAGGTCTGGTCAGCGGCTTCCCCGGCGCTGTCGTGTATCTGAATGCGACCGGCGTGATGAATACGCTCGATCCCCAAGACCGGCTTGATAATTACCAGGCTCCGCTTGATGCACTCGCACTGGCGAACTACGTCATGGTCGCGCTGATCATCGTCGGCTTGATTGCGGCGCTGCTGCGCGGCGCAGGGAGGCGGTCCGCATGACAGCCGATTCGATTGGACTCATCGTCGGCGCCGTCCTCACCGTCCTGGTGCTGACGTACATTATCGGTGACAGCATCCTGTTTCGCCTGGCCGTGCATATCCTGATCGGCGCGGGCGCGGCGTACGCCGCGGTCGTCGTGCTCTTTGATGTGCTGTGGAAGCCCAGCAGCGACGCTCTGGCGCAGGCGGCCGTGGGCAACCCGGGACCGCTGGTCATCGTGGTGGTCGGCCTGGTGTTGGGCATCATGGTATGGTTCAAAGCCTCGCCACGCCTGGCCTGGATCGGCAACATCCCGATGGGCTATCTCATCGGCGTGGGCGCAGCCACTGTGCTGGGTGGGGCCATCCTTGGCACGCTTGGCCCGCAGATTGTGGCAGCGGGCGCACCGGCCACTTCACCGTCGGGTGGACAACCGGACGTGATGATGACGTTCATCGTCGCCCTGGGCACCATCGTCACACTGCTGTCGTTTGGTTATTATCGTATCGGACGCACGAGTCCGCTGCAGATGGTCAATGTTGCGGGCCGGCGCTTCTTCTTGATGATCGCGCTGGGTGCGGTCTTTGCGCTGGTGTTCATGGCCAGCGTGACGCTGCTGCTCGATCGACTCTATGCGATCTACCGGCTGTTCGTGAAATAATCTCACACCCGATCAGCGGCCGCAGCCTAACGGGGCGGCAGATAGATACTATCGGCATGTCAGAGCCAACGGAAGTCTCCTCCATCTTAGCCATCGACATTGGCAGCGTCAACACGCAGGCGGTGCTCATCGCGCCGGTTGAGGGATCGTATCGCTTCGTGGCGCGAGCGCAGTCGCCCACCACGCAGGAAGAGCCATGGGCCGATGTCGTCATCGGCGTGCGCCACGCCATCGAGCAGGCTGCAGCGTGTGTCGACCCGCCCGCTATTGAGCGATGACGGCAATGTGATCTCGCCAGAGCGCGACGACGGATCGGGCGTGGACTTGTGCGTCATCACCAGCAGCGCCGCGCAGCCGTTGCGCCTGGTGCTGGCCGGTCTGGTCGGCGAACTGAGCCTCGATAGTCTGCGACGCGCGGCGGCTGGCACGTACTCAGCGGTGGAAGATGTGATCTCGCTATTGGGCACGGGCCGCAAGAGCGACGAGATGCGCGCCAAGAGTATTCTGGCTGTGCAGCCGGATGCGGTGTGCGTCGCCGGCGGCACCGATGGGGGCTCGACGACTCCGGTGTTGAACCTGGTGGAGTCGGTCGCGCTGGGCGCGTCGTTGATCGAGCCGCTGGCACGCCCCACCATTGTGTATGCCGGCAACGCGGCGCTGCGGGCGCGGGTGAAAGAGATTGTCGGCAACGACATCTCGCTGGTGGCCGTGGAAGGCAATGTCCGTCCGGCGTTGGGCAGGGAAGACCTCGGTCCGCTGCAAGCCGAGTTGGATGCTTTGCACGCCAGCACGAAACTTTCCAAGGTGAACGGCTTAAGCACCTGCGCCGCCTGGAGCAGTGTTCCTGTGATCTCGACGGCGCGCAGCTTTGGCAGCGTGGTGCGTTACCTCAGCATGATCGGCGATCCGCGCGCCGGGACGCTGGGCGTGGACGTGGGCGCGTCCAACACCATGGTAGGCGCGGCGTTCAACGGCAAGTTGCAGCTAACGGTGCGCAGCGACATCGGCTCGGCGTTTGGCGGATCGCGCCTGTTGTCGGAAGTCAAAATTGCCGATATTGTGCGCTGGTTGCCGTTCCAGATTCATCCTACCGATCTGCAGGCGTTCGTCATCGATAAAGAGCTGCGCCCGCTCACCATTCCAGCCGATGGGCGCGAGCTGCTGATCGAGCAGGCGCTGGCGCGCGAAGCACTCCGATCGATCGTGAAGCTGGCGCAGCCCAGTTGGCGGCGTTTAGCGCCGCGAGGGCGCGGTCAGGCCGCGCCGATGTTCGAGCGGATCGTCGGCGCCGGAGCAGTCATCGCGAAGGCCACCCGGCCCGGTCAGGCGGCGTTACTGCTGCTGGATGCGCTGGAGCCAATCGGAGTATTTGAACTCCTGCTCGACGTGTATGGACTGATGCCCGCCTTAGGGGCGGCGGCGATCGCGTCTCCCTTAAGCGCCGTGCAGGTGATCGAAAACAAAGGCTTGATGTCGCTGGGCACGGCGGTGGTGCCGACCGGCACGGCGCGCCCCGGCGAAGTGATCTTGCGCCTCAAAATGAGTTACGAGGGCGGCGGCGATCTGGAAGTGGAAGTGACCGCAGGAACTTTGGAAGTGCTGCCATTGCCGCCGGGACAAAAAGCCACGCTGCAGCTGCAGCCGCGCCGGGGCATCGACATCGGGCGCGTGCGCAAATCGATTCCGGTGGAGGGCGGCGCGCTGGGTTTGATCGTCGATGCGCGCGGGCGTCCACTGGCGCGGCAGCTGCCCGCTGATCCGGAGCTGCGTCGCGATCAGATTCAGCAGTGGCTGTGGGATATGGGGGCGTAATGTCGGAAGCGGGCGTCTATTATCCGCCAGAAACTCGCGTGCTGCCGTTGACGACGATCCGGCGCGAGCGCATGCTGCCCAGGCCGGGCAAGGTATTGGTCAACCACGGGGACCGGGTGCAGCCTGCTCAACCGGTGGCGCAAACGGAAGTCAGCGGCGAGGTGAGCGTGGTGAACGTGGCCCACCTGCTGCGGGTCGCGCCGGCCCGCGCGCACAAGTATATTAAGGTCAAGGAAGGCGCTGACGTGACGATGAATACCGTCATAGCGTCGAAAGGCCTGACCTCGGCCGGCCGCGTCAAATCGCCGGCGAACGGCTTTGTGTATCGCATCGACAAGTCCACCGGCCGGGTGTTGATCAAAGTGGTCAGCCGTCCGACCGAGTTGGCGGCCTACCTGGCCGGCACGGTATCCCACATCATCGCGGGACGCGGCGTAGTGATTGAAACCACGGGCGCGTTGATTCAAGCGGCACTCGGCTTTGGCGGCGAGTCGTACGGCGTGCTTCAGGTGGTCTCTAAACAAGCCGCCGATCCGATCAAGGCCCGCGCGATCGATGTGACGATGCACGGCGCGATTGTGGTGGGCGGCGCGTGGTTTGACGAAACGGTGCTGGAGCAGGCAATTCAAATGCAGGTGCGCGGTTTGATCGCGGGCAGTCTGGACGGCAGCTTGTTGGAAGCCGCGCAAGATGCGCCCTTCCCGATTTTGTTGACGGAGGGCCTGGGTCACATTGCCATGGCGGCGCCAATCTTCAAATTGCTGAACAGCAACGCGGGGCGCGAGGTATCGATCAGCGCGGTGACGCGCACCCGCTGGGGAGTGCAGCGGCCCGAGATTCTCATCCCGCTGCCGTCCGATTCAAAGATTGAACCGCCGGCCTATGGCCGGCCCCTGGCGGTGGGCGTGCGGGTGCGGGTTCTACGCGGGCCGCGGCAGGGCGCCGTGGGGCAGGTAACGGCGTTGCCGGAATTGTCGCAGCAGATCGAAACCGGCGCCAAGGTTCACTGCGCCGAAGTCGATTTGGGCGGCGATGACGGGCGCGCGCTAGTGCCCTTTGCCAACCTGGAAATATTCCGCTAGGCGCCCCTGGTCTGCGGCATTTGATTTTGCTTTTTGATCCGTTTCGAATACAATGGTAGGTGTCATTTTGGATATAACCGCGCAGAATCTGGCGCACAGGAGTTAGGGCCATGACCATGGATGAGAATCCCGACGAGGTCTTCGAGGCTGAACCCGAACCCGAAGCCGAGACGGAAGAGAACAGCGACGAGCAGTCCAATCGCTCCTTTCGCATGATGATGATCGGCTTGTTCGCCTTTGGCGGGTTGGGGGTACTGCTCATCGCGTTAATCCTCATCGGCCGGCAGGGTGAGCGTGCGACCATTGACGCGCAGAACCAAATGGTGCAGGCGACGAACACGGCTATCGCCATGTTGGCACAGATTACGCCGACGCCGTTGCCGACGGATACGCCCGTGCCGACGAATACCGCGGTCCCGACCAAGCCGCCTGCGCCCACGGCGACTCCCGCGCCGAAAGATCTGGTGGATACGGCGCTGTCAGCAGGCAACTTCAAGACGTTGTCTGCGCTGCTGAAGTCTGCCGGACTGGTGGACGCGTTGAAGGGCCAGGGGCCGTTTACCATCTTTGCGCCGACTGACGACGCCTTTGCGCAGCTGTCGCCTGAAACGCTGGAGGCCTTGAACAAGGATCCCAAGAAACTGGAAACGCTGTTAAAGTATCACGTGGTAAATGGCGCGCTCACAGCGGCTGATGTTGCCAAATCGAGCGAGGCCGAGACCTTGGAAGGCCAACCCGTCAAGATCGTGGTGACAGACGGCAAGACTCAGATCAATGATGCCACGGTGACCAGGCCGGATCTGGAAACTGCCAATGGCGTGATTCACACGATCGATCGCGTGCTGGTGCCGCCGGAGCTGAGCAAAGAAGTCGTCTTCCTCGCGCCCGCCACCCCTGCGCCTGGCGCAACGCAAGCAGCCGCGCAGGGCACACCGGCCGCAGGCAAGGGCACGGCCATTGCGCAGGTACAAGGCACGGCCGCAGCGAATGCTACGGCCAAACCCGCTGCCGGAGGGCAGGCGACGTCAGTCGTCGCAACGCGTGTGCCTCCCGGGGCGGCGACGGCTACAGCGGCAGCTTCCCAGGGAGTCACCGGCACGCAGCCGATCAGCGGCACGGCTGGCACTGGCGACACGGGCCTGCCGGCGACCGGCGCCGGCGACAATCTGTTTGTGCTGCTGTTGGCCGCCGTGGGATTGGTGGGGGTTCTGGTGGTGGCGCGCCGCCTGCGCACCTCGCAGAGTTAGCCTCATTCATGACGTCCGTGGGTCAACCGGGGGAGTTTTGTCGGTTGACCCTTTTTATTTTGTGCGTAAGATAGTGGCAGTCCTCGGTGGCCAGCCGGGGAACTTGTTCCATGGACACACGGTGAGTGATGAGCGACAATTTTCTGCTACGCCCGGCTGATTTGCAGCGCCTGCAGGAAGCGATCTCTGAGAGCGCCTGCTGTTCGATTGTGGGGTTGAGCAACATCGGCAAGTCGATGTTGCTGCGCGCGGCGGCCGAGGAAAGTTCGGCTAAGACGCTGAATGTCTATGTCGACTGTAACTTGATGCCCGCCCTGACCGATCAATCTTTCTACGAGGTAACCCTGCGCGCGGCGTTGGAGGCCGTGAAACGCCTGGGCAAGAAAGCGCCGATCGACCTGGTGGGCCGGCTCGAAGAGTTGTGCCGGCAAGTGGTCGATTCCGAGCGTCCCATCGTGTCGGCGCTCGAGCTTCAACGACGGCATTTCGCTGTTGTGCCAGCAACTCGATCGGCGGGTGACGCTGCTCTTCGACGAGTTCGATGATCCTTTCGGCGTGCTGGATGGCCGCGTCTTCCTGAATCTGCGCGCGCTGCACGACAAGTTTGAGTCGCTGGTATACGTGACGGCGACAGGCGCACCGTTGGCCGAGCGCCGTCGCGATATGGAAGCCAGTGAGTTCTGCGAGTTGTTTGTGGGGCATCAGCTGGTGCTGGGCATGTTGGATGAGGTGACCGCCCGCCGCGCCGTGATTGCCTGGACAAAGGAAGAGGAGACGCTGCTGTCACCCCAGGAAGTGGGATTCATTGTGACGCAGGCAGGCGGACATCCGGGTTTGCTGCGGAACGCTGCCCGCCAGGTGCTGCGCTTCTTGTCCGGGGTGCCGAGCGGGGCGCGCGCTCAAGCGTTGGTGCTGGCGCGTGAAAAGTTGGAAAGCGATTTGGTGATTCGCAACGAATGCGCCAGGCTGTGGGGCCATCTATCGCCGCATGAACAGGATTTTCTATTGAACCTGCTGGGCGAACAGGCCGAACTGCCGCAGGCCTTTACCCTGGACGATCTGATCGCCAAGGGAGTATTGCTGCCCGGCCAGCCGCCGCGTGTCTTTGGCGAATTGTTTGCAGCATACCTGCACCGGCAGCGGCGCACACGCCAGCCCGCCCGGGCCGGGGTGTGGGTGGACGTGGACGCCGGCGAAGCCTGGGTTGATGGCGAGCATGTGCCATCGCTGACGGACCTGGAATATCGTCTGCTGTTGCTGCTGTACGGCCGGTTGGGCAAGATTTGTGACAAGTATCAGATTGTCGAAGCCGTATGGGGCCAGGACTACATTGACGAAGTGGACGACGCGCGCGTGGAAAAACTGATCAGCCGCCTGCGCAGCAAGGTCGAGCGCGATCCGGCCAATCCGAAGTATTTGATCACCGTGCGGGGCCGCGGCTACAAGCTGGCAGCCGTCTAAGCGACCATTGCCCAATGTCGCTCGCCCCCTGCGTCCGCGCGCGCTGAGTGCTTCATCCAAAGCGTATGGCTCTCAAGGATGGTATGCCCGGGCGCGGAGGTGGAGGCATGGCAGAACAGATCTTGATTGTCGAAGATGATCTGGCAATGTCGAGCGGTATCCGTGACGTGCTGGAAATGAACGGTTACCGGGTGCAGCTGGCGGAGAATGGCGTGGAGGGTCTGAAGGCTCTGGAGCTGTTCCGCCCCGACCTGATTATTTCGGACGTCATGATGCCGGAAATGGACGGGTTTGAGTTTCTGGAGCAAGTGCGCCGCCATCCACGGTGGGCAGCCGTGCCATTCATTTTCTTGACGGCCAAGGGCCAGCGGCCGGATATCCGCACCGGCAAGCAGCTGGGCGCCGACGATTATCTGGTGAAGTCGGTGGATCCGGAAGACCTGCTCATCGTCGTGCGCGCTAAACTCGATCGGGCCTTGACGATCCAACAGCAGAACCGCCGCGAGATGGATGATCTCAAGCGCAGTCTGCTCAGCATGCTCAGCCACGAATTTCGCACGCCCCTCACGTACATCACCGGCTATGTTGATCTCATTCAAGAGGGCGAATGGTCGGCGGAAGAATTGCAGAAATTTCTGGGGCGCATCAAAGGCGGCAGTAACCGCCTGAACCGGCTGGTGGAAGATTTTCTGCTGCTGGTGCGCTTTGAAACCAACGACGCCCGACAGGCCTACCTGATGGATAAGGGGCCGTTCAATAACTGGGCCAGCCTGGTGGCGCGCGTGTTTGGTCTCTGTCACGAAGCTGCTGCGGCCCGGCAGGTGACGCTGCGGCACGAGATTGAGCCTGATCTGCCGCCGGTGGAAGCCCATGAAGGCTACCTGGAAAATGCCGTCATGCGGCTGGTCGATAACGGCATCAAGTTCTCCCAGCACTCGGGGGGTCAGGTCTGGGTCAAAGTGGCGGCGGATGGCGAGCGAGTCCGCTGTGCCGTGAAGGACGACGGCGTCGGGATTCCGGCCGACGAGGTGGGAAGAATGTTCGATCGGTTCCACCAGATCAACCGCCAGCGGATCGAGCAGCAGGGCGCGGGCATTGGCCTGGCGATCGTCAAAAATATTGTCGATTTGCATCAAGGCGAGGTGGCCTGCGCCAGCACCGAAGGTGTCGGCAGCGAGTTCACCATCTGGCTGCCGCTGAGATAGGCCCGCCAGAGGTGTCGGCCCCCCGCTCGCTAGAAGCAGGTGGTAGAGATGTTGCAATGCGCGTCACCCTTTCGATCGGCAGCCACAGGGCCGATCGGTTTGTCAGGAGCCTGTCGGACTCGTGTCAAACACCTTGACCGTTCACATGTTATGCTTATGCTCGTACCCAGCTAAGAAATCAAATCCACATTTCGTAATCCAGGAGGAATCCCATGGCTTCTTTGCTCGACAAGATTAATACGTTGATTTCGGCCAATCTGCACGCGATGGTCGATAAAGCGCTGCAGTCCAATTCGGTGGCGGTGATGGACGAGTACATCCGCCAGGCCGAAGATAACCTGGACAAGCTCGAAGACGCCACGGCCACCGTGGGCGGCGAAGTGAAAACGCTGAAGCGCAAGGCTGATGAGTACGCGGCGCAGGCGGCCAAGCTCGACCATGACATCGACGCGCTGCTGCAGCAGGGCCGCGACGATCTGGCTTCGGCAGCCCAGGCCAAATACAACACCTCGCAGCGCATGGCCGAGCAGTACCAGCAGCAATACGAGCGCCAGCAGGCCGAGTACAAGACTTTGTTGGAAGCGAAGCTGAAGCTGGAAGCGAAACTGACCACCACCAAGCAAGAGCGCGAAGAAATGTTGGCGCTGCTTGACCTGGCGAAGTCGAAGGAACTGACCGTCCAGACGATGAAGTCGATCGACGACATCGTGGGCAGCGGCGACGCCGACATTGCGCGCCTGGGCGAATCAATCCAGTCGCGGCTCGACAAGGCGTCGGCCAAGAGCGAGATGATGGCCAGCCGCCTCGACGATCAGATCGACGAGGCGTTGGGCAAGACCGAGCTCGATTCGCAGCTGGCCGAGCGCAAGAAGCGGCTGGGCATGTCCAGCTAACAGCGCCCAGGAATAACTTGGCGGGCGGGGTCGATCGCTCGGCTCCGCCCGCCGCTTTGCCAGTCACCCGTCTCAGAGTACAATACCGTTGTCGCGTGGCGCTGCTGCAACCTCGCCTGAATGCCGCGCCCAGCATGTGCCGCCGTCTGGTAAGGACGCCGGTTGGAGTGGACTCCGATGAACCGAACACGCATCATTTTCTTTGTGGTTATTGCCGCGGCAATTGCGATTGTAGCGATCGGACTGATCGCGCGCTCACTCACGCCGTCAGCCAATCCGATCGCGCCCGCACAGTCCAACGAGCCAATCGAAGTGCGTGTGGTCACCGCGCTGCCGATCGAGTCGTGGGTGACCGAAGCGGCCAATCAGTATAACAGCGAGAAGCATACATTGGACGGTCGTTCCGTGAAAGTGACGATCGTGCCGATGGACGGCCTTACGGCGCTCAACCGCTTTGACAGTGCCTCGTTCGAGAAAACGCCCACCGCGTGGATTCCGGACTCGCGTTATCTGGTGGAGTTGGCGAACGCCGCCTACAAGGAACGCAACGGCCGCGACGTGTTCTTGACCGACGGCGAGTATCGCGCCAAACCGATCGCGCTGTCGTTGTTCGCCTGGGGACTGTATGGAACGCGCGCGCAAGCGCTAGAAGCCAAGTTCGGCCAGATCGATTGGAAGACTATCCACGACGCGGCGACTGCGGCCGGCGGCTGGCCGGAACTGGGCGGCGATCCGGCGTGGGGGTTCTTCAAGCTGGTCGTGCCAAATCCGCGCAAGAATGTGGGCGGCCTGGCGGCGATGGTGGCGGCGGCGGGCGAGTATTACAACAAGCCCAACATCACCGTGGAAGATGTGACCAATCCTGAATTCCAGAAGTGGTTGAAGGAATTGATGGGTTCGGTTACAGCCATCAGCGGCGCCAGCGCGTACACGGCGGAGGATTTTGCCTTGCTCGGTTATTCTGTGGGGGATGGCGGTCAAATGCTGGAAAGTGATCTGCTGGCGAACATGGCAGGCATTGCCAATCGCTGGCAAGATCCGCTGGCGGTGCGCTATCCCAAGTACGTCACATGGTTCGACTTCCCGTTCAGCGTGTGGATGGGATCGGAAACCAGCGCGGCGGAAAAGAATGCAGCCCTTGATTTTCAAAAGTATTTGCTGAGCAAGGCCGTGCAGGAAAAGGCCGTGACCTATGGCTTGCGCCCGGTCAACGCAGAGGTCGCGGTGAATCAGGGCGACAGCCCGTTTGCCAAGTGGGCCAGCGCCGGCATCACGCCGGTGGTGCAGCGCACTTCGGCCATGCGCTCGCCCGATCGGGAAGTGCTGCAGGCCCTGCTGCGCTGGTTCGATTTGAACGTGGCGCAGCGCTAGCGAATACGACCTGCGCAAGGCGTATTCTCGGATTACGCCGTACTCTATTACGCATTACGGAGACAACTCATGTCCCGTTCGTACAAGCCTTCTTACAAAACCCCGCAGCCCAATCCCGGCGGCTGGATCACACTGCTGATTATCATCGTGGTGGCGTGCGCTCTCTGCTGGCCACTGACGCGCGGGATTATCAATGGCGTCAACAATGCCATGGGCGGCCTGTTCTCCTCGGTCGATTCCACGCTCAGCGGTCCGCAGCCCACGCTGACGATCGCCATTTCGCCGGAGAAGGCCGAGCTTTTACGCAGCTCGTGAACGACTTCAACGCCAGGAAATTGAAGGCGTCCAATGGCGAAGAGCTGCGCATCGCCACGGCCAGCCTTGAGCCGGAAGAAATGATCGATGCAGCCATGGCCGGCGACTTCCAGGCCATGTCACCCGACTCGTCGATCTGGCTCGATCAACTCGATCGGCAGTATCAAGCGGCGCAGAATACCAGCGCGGGATTAGTCGGGCAGACGGTGCGCTACGCCGTCTCGCCGGTGGTCATCGCCATGTGGCGCGATGCCGCGCAGCGCCTGGGGTGGCCGCAGAAAGCGATCGGGTGGAGCGACCTGCTCAACGAGGCGACGGCTAATAAGGACTTCCAGTGGAGCCATCCCGCGACGTCGTCGGCTTCGGGGTTGCTCGCTACCCTGGCCGAGTTTTACGCCGCCACCGGCAAGACGCGCGGCCTCACGATCGAAGATGTGAAGACACCCCAAGCGCAGGAATACGTCAACGCGCTGGAAAAGACCGTGCGCTATTATGGCGAAGGCGAGGCGTCGATTGCGCAGAACGTGGCGGAGAAAGGCCGCAATTATCTCGATGCTTTTGTGGCCTCCGAACAGATCGTGATCAATGCCAATCAAAAGCCCGGCGTAGACCTGGTGGCCATCTATCCCAACGAAGGCTCGTTGTGGCAGGATCATCCGCTGGCGCTGCTGGAAGCGTCAGCGGCCTGAGCGATCTGAATCGCGAAACGTTCAGCGCCTTCGCCACTTACATCACTGCGGCGGAAGCGCAGCAGGCGATTCTGGCGAAAGGGTATCGTCCGGCTGATCTGAACATCAAGATCGACGGCGCGAATTCGCCGATCAATGCGGACAGCGGCGCGGATCCGGCGAAGCCGCAGACCTCGCTGCAGGTGCCAGCGGCGGCAGTGCTGGATGTGGTGCGCGAAGGCTGGCTGGCCAACAAGCGCCGCACCAACGTGCTGCTGGTGGTCGACACCTCCGGCAGCATGGAAGGCGAAAAGATCGATAACGTGAAAGAAGCGCTGGCAACGTTCCTCGATCAGATCAAGAGCGATGCCGAGCGCGTGGGGCTGATCGAGTTCTACAGCGACGTGACTGAGCGTGTGAAGATCAGCGAACTGAAGAACAACCGCTCGAATCTGGTGCGCGCCGTGACGAACCTGGATCCGGGCGGCAATACGGCGCTGCTCGATGGCGTCGCGGCCGCTTACGAGCGCTTGCAGCAGCTCGACGATCCCAGCCGCATCAACGCGATTGTGGTGATGACCGACGGCAAGGAAAACGCCTCGACCATTGGTTTGAGCACCCTGGTGCAACGGCTGCAGAACGGCAATCAACGCGGCGTGCCCGTGGTGATCTTTGCCGTTGCCTACGGCAGCGACGCGGATATGAAGGTGCTGCAAGCGGTATCCGACGCCACTGGCGGGCAGACATTGGTCGGATCGGTAGAGACGATCCGCAAACTGTACAAGATTCTCTCGACGTATTTCTAGCGTGACACTGGCACCGCGCTGCCGCGATAGCCTGCGGCGCAGGTGGGCGTGACGCATAACGGCACTAAGGGACGAGGCGACCAGCGTCCAGCGACTGCGGCCATGAGCACCGACGAGATCAACCTCTGGCTTACCGATGGCATCGCCGCCGTCAAGGACGGCAAACGCGCCGAGGCGCGCGAATTGTTGCTACGCGTCGTGAACGCCGACGAGAATAACGCGAGCGCGTGGCTGTGGCTGAGCAGTGTCGTCACGACGCTGGAAGATCGCGAAGTGTGTCTGGGAAACGTGCTGGCGCTTGATCCGGCGAACGAGGCCGCCCGGCGCGGACTGGCCAAGGTGCGCGCTGAGATCGAGGCCACGCCGGAGATCGAGCCGGAATCGGCGCTGCCGACTCGTTGAAGCAGAACCCGCGCCGGAAACGAAAGTCACCTTTGACTTCTCCGACATCGAGCTGGATGATCCGCTGTCGTGCGTGTACTGCGCGCACCGCACGCGCGAGGAAGACCGGCGGTGCCCGCATTGCCAGCGCGAACTCTACGCCACGTTTTTCGAGCGCGACAAGCCGCGCTGGATCTGGATGGGCTGGACGGTCAGCATGGCCGAAGTGATCTTCTCCGTCGGCGGGCTGCTGGTGCTGATCGGGATTCTGGCGAGCGCGCTCTCCGTGGTGAAGTACGGCGGACAGGGCGTCGACATCAGCCAATTGCTGCTGATGTATGCCGGCCAGAGTCACAGCTGTGCCGCCTCAGGCGCAGGCCGCGGTGCTGACGATTCTGCCGCGCGAGCAGTTTCACTCTGCGGCTGGGCTACTGGCTGCTGGTGGTCATCGCCGCGTTCGGCCTGCTGACGCGCAAACGCCTCTTCTACATCCTGTATATCGCCACGCTGGCGATTGAAGCGGTGCTGCTCTATTTGAGCGCGAGCATCAACCGCGTATTTGTGGCCAGCGGCGCGGCGGCAACGCCGCTGGAAGGCATCCTGCAAGTGGCGCTGAACGAGGCGCTGGGCATGTTCGTGCTCCTCGCCGGCGGCCTGGCTGGCCTGTTCCTGCTGATCAAGATCGCGCTGGCCTTTGCGATGAATGACGACTTCGACACGCGGACCGAACGGTTGTGGTGCGTCATCGACAAGACGGTGCGCGATCCCGGCAGCGCGTTCATCCGCGCCAGGACCTACATGCAGCGCCAGATGTGGACGCTGGCAGCGCTGTATTTGCAGCACGCCGTGAGCCTTCAGCCCTCCACGCTGGAATATTACCTGGCACTGGCCGAAAGTTACGCGCACCTGGGACGCTATCAGCAGAGTCTGGCCCTGCTGGACGACGCCGGACAATTGCAGCCCGATTCACCCATCATCCTCAACTTGCGGGGCGTGATTCTGGAAATGCAGAATCGCGCGCTGGCTGCGCCAGCGGGAGGCGTATGACGACTGATTCGACTGAACTGACGGTGCGCGAGCGCGTGAAGCGCGCGCTGGTGATGAACGCGATCACCGATTGGCGCGGCGGCATCGTGCTGGCGATCGCGATCCTGTTGGCCTTTTTCGGGCCCGATCTGTTTCCGGCTATCCCGTGGTGGGCGTGGCTGGCCGGCGGCGGGGCGGCCTGGGGCGCGATCGTGTGGAGCATTCTCAACGACGAAAAAGTGGCGGCGCAGGTGGCGGCCGATCTCCTGAAGCAGAAATACGAGCCGACGGCCATCAAGAGCGGCGATATGCGCGACAAGCTGATTAAAGCGTTCGAGTACCGCTCGCAGATCGCGGCGGCCATCGCGCGCGCGCGCACCGGCGTGCTGCGCGATCATCTGGAGCAGACCGCCTCCGAGATCGACGACTGGATCGGCGGCTTGTGGGAAGTGGCCCGGCGCGTCGACACCTTTGAAACCGATCGGACCATTCAGCAGGATTTGCAGTCCGTGCCGGTGACGGTGCGCAACCTGGAAGCGCGCCTGAGGACCGATCCCAATGCCGACGTGCGCCAGCAGCTGGAAGGCACCCTGGCGTCCCGGCGCGCGCAGTTGGAATCGCTGCAGGCGCTGCAGCAGGCCAATGAGCGCGGCAAGCTGCAGATCGACCAAACGCTGTCGTCGATGGGCACGGTTTACTCGCAGCTGCTGCTGATGGATGCCAAGGACATCGACAGCGGCAAGTACCAGCGCCTGCAGGACGACATCGCCGAAGAGGTGAAGGGCCTGCGTGAAATCGCCGAAGCGATGGACGAAGTGTATAAAAACAAATGAACAACACCTGCACTGCGCCGAACGCAGTGAGGTGCAAGTGTGATCAATGAGCAATGACAAATCCCGCTGCGCTGCGAGAACTTTGCAGGCAAGGCGGATTCTGTCAGCCGATTCGGCAGTGAAGGTCAGCGTTCTCAGCCTGATCCGTGGTTTACTGAGGCATGAGGTTCAAATCGGCACGGCCCGATCCCTGATGAACTGATTAACTGATCCCTGATTAACCCATTAACTGATCCCTGCTCAACTGCGCTGCGAGGTGCACCTATGGATGTCGGTCAACAACTACTGGCGTTTATCGCGAACCCGAATGTGGCTTATCTCGCTTTGATTGTCGGCTTGCTGATGCTGGTGGTCGCGGTGACCACGCCCGGCACCGGCTTCGCCGAAGTGATTGCCGTGATGGCGCTGGCCGTGGCCATCATCGGATTGATTCAACTGGAGGCGAACTTTGCCGGCCTGGTGTTAATTATCGCGGCGTTCGTCTTGTTCGCACTGGATGTGACCCAAACGTCGCACGGCGCATTGACCCTGGGCGGTGCGGCATGCCTGGTGGCTGGATCACTGCTGCTGTTCCCGGCGCGCGAAGGCGGCCCCGCCATCTCGCTGTGGCTGGTCGCCGGGGTGACGATCTTGATGGTCGCCGTCAGCCTGGTGTTCTTCTCGGCGTTGATGCGCTGGCGCAAGCAGCACCGGGTGGATAACGTGGCCCAGGAAATGCTCGGCCAGCGTGGTGTGGTTAAGACTGCTCTTGCGCCACTGGCGCCGGGCACCGCACAAATTGCCGGCCAACTCTGGTCCGTTGAGGCCGGCGAATCGATCGAACCGGGAACGGAAGTCGAGGTCATCGGGCGCGACGGCCTGACGCTGAAGGTCCGGCGAATTGCGGCGTGAGGCGCAAGCGGTGACGCGCTCCGTCATCCGTTACGTGCCATCCCATCCCTTAGGAGATACATCATGGATCCTACACTATTCATCGGCTGTCTTTTTCTCGCCGTGCTGGTCGTCGGCATCGGTATCCTCGTGAGCTCGATCCGCATCGTGCCGCAGTTCCAGCGCGTAGTCGTGTTTCGCTTCGGCAGCTGCATCGGCCAGAAAGGGCCGGGCATCGTCCTGCTGTACCCGTTCGGGATCGATCGGGCGATGACGGTCGATCTGCGCGAAGAAGTGCGCGAGGTGCCGCATCAAACGAACATCACCAAGGACAATGCCTCAATCGGCATTGACTTTCTGATCTACTGGCAAGTCGTGGAGGCGGTGAAGAGCGTGCTGGAAGTCGGCAACTGGCGCCAGGCCGCGCTGGGTATCGCGACGACGACGCTGCGCGCCGTGATCGGCGACATTGTGCTGGACGACGTGCTGGCTCAGCGCGAGCACATCAACCAGGTGCTGCGCACCAAACTCGACGAAACCACCGAGCGCTGGGGCGTGAAGGTGACCGCCGTGGAAATCCGCGAGATTGTGCCGCCGCGCGAGATTCAAGATGCGATGACGCGCCAGATGAGCGCCGAGCGCACGCGCCGCGCGGTCGTCACCGAAGCGCAGGGCAAGCGCGAAGCGTCCATCACCGTGGCCGAAGGCGAGAAGCAGGCCGCCATCCTTTCGGCGGAAGGCAACAAGCAGGCCGCATCCTGAAGGCAGAAGGCCAGCGCTCGGCCCAAGTGCTGGTGGCGGAGGGTTTCGCCGTGGCGCTCGGACAAGATTTACGAGACGGCCAAGACCATCGACGAGAAGACCATGGCGCTGCAGTACCTGGAAGTGTTGAAGGCCGTGGGCACCAGCCCGTCGACCAAGTACATCTTCCCGCTGGAAACGCTGAAGTTCCTGGAGCCGCTGGCGCAGATGGCGGGCGCGGCGATGCAAAGCAAATAATGAGTAATCCGTAACGAGTAATTACCCGTTACTCGTTACTTTTTACTCGTTACGTGATGCGATTGCATTATGCAAGATGATGCTTTGTCGCCGATCGAGATTGCCCGCGCGACCTGGCGCGACGTGCGGGCGCTGGTCAACTCGATCGGCGCTGCTTCAAGCCGATCGATGCTTATGCCTGGTACGAGTTTCTGAACCTGTGCGCGTGGCCGGGCATGATCACGCTGAAAGCGGTTCACGCCGGCCGGATCGTCGGCTTCATCGCCGGCGATCCACGCCGGCACGAAGGGCACACCATCATCGTCACGATCGCCGTCGATCCCGATTATCAACAGCGCGGCATCGGCGAGCGTCTCATGCGGGAAGTGGAAGCCCGATCGCCGCGCAGCGTGCCGCGCCTGCAGCTGATGGTGCGCAAAAGCAATCTGCCCGCGCTGCGCCTGTATCGCAAATTGAACTACGCCATCGTCGAGACGTGGCCGCGCTACTACGAAGACGGCGAAGACGCGTATGTGATGGAAAAGACCCTCACCCCTACCCCTCTCCCTGACAGGGAGAGGGAGGGCGCGTAGCGCCGGGTCCGGGTTAGATAAGGATAGACCATGCTCCACAAATTCTCTCGCATTATCTTGCTGGCTGTGATTGCTTCATTGTTGCTGGCAGCCTGCGGCGGATCGGGCGAGCCAACCAAAGGCGATCTCATCGTGTACGTCGCCGCGCCCTTGTCCGGCTTTCAGGCGAATGGCGGCCAGACGGTGCTCGGCGGCGCGCGGCTGGCGGCGGAGGAGTTCAACCGGTCGGGCGGGCTGCTGGGCTACAAAGTGGTGATCGTGCCGCTGGACGATGAAAGTGACAGCGACGTCGCAGTCTCGCTTGCCGATCAAGTGAAGCAGGATATCGCGGGGGGCAAGCGTGTGCTGGGATTGATCGGCCACTACAACAGCGGCCAGACCATCGCGGCGATGGACATCTACAAGGACCTGCCGCTGGTGATCATGACGCCCACTTCCAGTGAGACGAGCCTGACGCAGAAAGGCTACACCAACTTCTTCCGCGTCAACGCCAACGACGCGACGCAGGCCAAAGTGGATGCGGCGTTCCTGGTCAACCAACTGGGCGCGAAGAATGTGGCCGTGGTGCACAACGACGATCCGTATGGCATCGGCCTGGCGGTATTATTCAGCAACGAGCTTGACCGGCTGGGCGCGAAGACAGCCACCAACATCCAGGTCAAAGTCGAGCAGAGCGAATACCTCACGGAAGTGCAGAAGATTCAAGCCGCCGCCCCTGACGCGATCTTTTACGCGGGCTACGAAGTGGAGACGCCTTACCTGCGCAACGCGCTGGTGAAAGCCGGCGTCACCGTGCCCTTCATGGCCAGCGACGGCGCGTTTTTGAGTGCCACCATCGACGAAAGCGACGGCACAGCGGAAGGCATGTATCTCAGCGGCTTTGCACCCGCGCCTGCTTCCGTGGTCGATAAGAACTGGATCGCCGCGTATCAGGCGGTGGAGAATCGCAATCCCGAAACGTACAGCATCAACGGCTACAGCGCCATGAAAGCGCTGGGCGAGGCCGTGAAGAAGGCCAATTCCATCGACGTGAAGCAAGTGGAGAACGCTCTCCGCACGCTCGATCTCAAAACCCCCATCGGCCAGATTGCCTACGATGTAAACGGCGACCTCAAAGATCAGCGCATTTACATCTTCCAGGTGCAGAAAGTCGGCGACGAGCTGGAGTTCGTGCAAGTGCCACAATAGTTGCTTAGTGCGATCGTTCGATAGTAAACGCGGAGTGACTCTGCGTAGCAGTTCTCTTTGTTCAGAGCAGTTTCCTGTTTGCATTTCGCCATCTGGATATCGTCATTCCCGCGTGCTTTTGGCGGGAATCCAGTAACCCCGTCAACATCGAGTGCCTGTGGCAAAGCTGGATGCCCGATAAAAGCGCTCGGGCATGACAGCAGCGTAAACTAAAACGGAATTCGCTCCAATCGTTTGCTGCTTGCGCGTGTAAACTTTTCGGAAGTACAATCTGTGACAACGGCCGACATTCTCCATATGGGCTGAATGCCTCGGCCTATTCTCTAATCAACCTTGGAGGTGTGATCTAATGAGCGTCGAGAACAACAATCTTCTGATCAATTTCATTAACAGGGCAACAAGCCAAAAAGAAAACTTAACCACAGAAGCGTTTGTCCATTTGCTCAGGCATTTAAAGCAGCACGAACCAACAATTGTTCAGGACTTACTGAAAAATGTTTTTGATTTACTGAGAGAAAAGAAGGGAAAAAACAAACAGGAAATAGATCTATCCAAGCCGCTTGAGGTTAAAGATCTTGAATTCAAGACGCAGGCAGGATTTACGCTAGACGAGACAAGACGACGACCAGACATTTCGATTGTCACGCCCAATTATTTGATCTTCGTCGAAGTGAAAGTTTCAGCACCGTTGGGATTCGAACAATTGGCAAGTTATCGAGGAGTTTTGGAGGAAGGGTTAAAGAAAGAGAAAGAAAAAGGCAGGAGTAAAACTGGAATATTGATTTTTCTTTCGTGTCTTCCATCTACAAAACGTGATAGTGAGCGAGCAGATGTTGTTATCTTTTGGTGCCAAATCGCAAAGTGGCTTGAAGATGAATTGAACTCTGGAATTACTATCGACGCTACGTCAAAGTATCTTATTGAGCAGTTTATCCATTTCTTAGTTTTTGTCTGCCCTGTATTACTGCCATGTCCGCCGCCCCCGCTACATCTACAGAGCGTCCACGATGAACTGATAATGGTGCGGCGAAACCATGACGAGCTCGAGAGATCTCAAAGAATTAGATGATTACCCGAGGCTTCATACCCTTCTTACGATGATGGATGATGTTATCGATGACCAATTGCAGCGAATTCTTACTAGCGGTAGCAGTTTTGCTGAGGGTGAATTCATTGGTTACGACATTCAGGACCGCCGATATTGCTTTTATATCTGCTTCTCCGGGAAAGTATGTAAGTTGAATATTCATGACCTGGAATTGTAAAATTGATGCTGAACAAGCCAAGGGAAAATTTGGTCATGTGGATGCAAATCCGGTGAGATGGCAGGCTGAGTGAAATATAGATGGACAGGATGCACTACCAGAAGATCCAACTCAGATTAGAGAATTCTATAAAAAAGAATTCAATAGAAGAATTAAAGAATTCTACCAAAAAAGTTATGAGTTCGCACAAACTATAATCGTGCCAACGTGACTTTAGCGGTAGGCCTTCTGGTTCATTCCATGTAGAATAAATCGCCTCGGAAGACTTTTTCTTCCTATGACTTCCGGAGTTTCCAAAACTTCGGAAGTCTTTTGATCACTCTTTGCCTCTTTGCGGCTTGGCGTGAGATCGGAAAATCGCTTTGTAAACTATGGTACAATATTCTTAAACCCGGACTTCGCCGCCCTGCGAAGTCCATTTCATCAAGCGAGGTCACGCACCATGGAAGTAGCCCAGACCCAACCCCAGTCTGGCCCCGCTGCCGCGCGCCCGCCGATCGTCAACGATTTTTCCATCACGGTCGCCACGGTCAACGGCTCCGGCAGCCAGACGGCCAACAACACGCTGATTCGCGCCATCCACAAGATGGGCGTCCCGGCCAGCGGCAAGAACCTGTTTCCCTCCAACATCCAGGGCCTGCCCACCTGGTTCACCATCCGGGTCAGCAAAGACGGCTACCTCGCTCGCCGCGAGCGCGCCGAAATTCTGGTGGCGATGAACAAGGCCACCATCGCCGAGGACATCCAGAAACTGGAATCGGGCGGCATCTGCCTGTACCCGATCGACGAACCGCTCCCCGTCCAGCGCGACGACGTGACGTTCTATCCCATGCCCGTCAACGAGCTCACGCGCAAGTCCGGCGCCGACGCCAAGCTGCGGCCCTACGTCGCCAACATGGTCTACGTCGGCATCCTCATGTGCCTGCTCGATATTGAAATGAGTGAAATCGAGGCGGCCCTGGTGTTCCACTTTGGCGGCAAGCGCAAGGCCATCGATCTCAACTTGAACGTCGTGAAGCTGGCCTGTGAATGGTCGCAGGCCAACCTCACCAAGACCGATCCGTTCCGCGTCGAGCGCATGACCAGGACCGAGGGCACGTTCCTGATCGACGGCAACACCGCCTCGGCGCTGGGCGCGATCTTCGGCGGCGTGCAGTTTATCGCGTGGTATCCCATCACGCCGGCTACCTCGCTGGCCGACGAATTGAATGAATTCCTGCCGGTCTATCGCCGCGACGCCGACGGCAAGCACACCTACGCCATCATTCAGGCCGAAGACGAACTGGCCGCGATCGGCATGGTGGTCGGCGCGGGCTGGGCGGGCGCTCGATCGATGACCTCCACTTCCGGGCCCGGCATCTCGCTCATGGCCGAATTCACCGGCTATGCTTTCTTTGCCGAAATTCCCGCGGTGATCTGGGACGTGCAGCGTATGGGCCCGTCCACCGGTCTGCCCACGCGCGTCTCGCAGGGCGACGTGTTGAAGGTCTACTTCCTCGGCCACGGCGACTGCCGCCACATCGTGCTGCTGCCGGGCAACATGCAGGAATGCTTTCGATTCGGCACCACTTCGTTCGATCTGGCGGAGCGTTTGCAGACGCCCGTCTTTGTGCTGACCGATCTCGATATGGGCATGAACCTGTGGCCGACCGAGCCGTTCAAGTATCCCGAAAAACCGCTGGATCGCGGCAAGGTCTTGTCGGCCGAGCAGTTGAACCAGATCAAGAACTGGCAGCGCTACGCGGATGTGGACGGCGACGGTATCGGCTGGCGCACGCTGCCCGGCACCAATCATCCCTTCGCCGCTTATTTCACGCGCGGCACCGGCCACAATGATGCCGCCAGTTACAGCGAACGTCCGGAAGACTGGTCCAGGAACCTGGAGCGGCTCTATCGGAAGCACGACACCGCCCGCACGCTGGCGCCCGCGCCCATCATCGACGCGATCGCCGCTGCCGAGATCGGCATCATCTCCTATGGCACCAATGACCCGGCGGTGCAGGAGGCGCGCGATCGGCTGGCGAAGACCGGCGTGAAGACCTCGTACCTCCGCGTGCGCGCGCTGCCGCTGGAGGGCACCCTAACCGAATTCATCAAGAAGCATCCGCGCGTCTACGTGGTGGAAAACAACTACGAAGGCCAGCTGCAGCAACTGATTCAACTGCACGCGCCGGAGTTTTCCACGCGGGTGGTGTCCATCGCCAAGTGCGACGGCCTGCCGCTGAGCGCGCGCTGGATTACCGAAGCGATTATGGAACAGGAAAGATAGTGATTGGTAAATTGGTAGATTGGTATTTGGTAGATAAGTAGCACGGGATGACCAGTGACCAAGTTACCAATTTACTCGCCTGGAGCGAAACCAACATGACGACAACGGCTATACCCAAACCCGCAGGAAATGTCAATCTCGCCGGCCTCGGCAAAGCCGATTATAAAGGCGCGCCCTCCACGCTGTGCAACGGCTGCGGTCACGACTCGATCGCCAGCCAGATCATCGCGGTGGCGTACGATCTCTCGCTGGCGCCGCACCGCATCGCCAAGTTCAGCGGCATCGGCTGCTCCAGCAAAAGCCCGGCCTATTTCCTGGGCCGCTCGCACAGCATCAACGGCCTGCATGGCCGCATGCCGTCGCTGGCCACCGGGGCGCTGACCGTCAACCGCGAGCTGATCGGCCTGGGCGTCAGCGGCGACGGCGACACGGGCAGCATCGGCTTCGGCCAGTTCAAGCACATGCTGCGCCGCAACGTCGAGATGGCGTACATCATCGAGAACAACGGCGTGTACGGCTTGACCAAAGGCCAGTTCTCGGCCACCGCCGACATCGGCCAGGAGCTGAAGTATGCGGGCAAGAACGAACTGCCCCCGATCGATCTGTGCCTGGAAGCGATCGCGTCCGGCGCGGGCTTCGTGGCCCGATCGTTTGCCGGCGATCCCAAGCAAGTCCAACAGCTTTTGAAAGCAGCGCTGAGCTACAAAGGCACCGCCGTGTTGGACATCATCAGCCCGTGCGTCACCTTCAACAATAGCGAGCTCTCGACCAAAGGCTACAACTGGGGCAAGGAACACGAAGAGGCGCTGCACGAAGTGCGCTACGTCATGCCCGCCGAGGAAATCATGGTAGAGTACGGTGAAGGCGAAGTGAAGGATGTGGTCATGCATGACGGCTCGCTGATTCAGTTGCGGAAATTGGGCATCGACTACGAGCCCAGGGATAAGTACGCCGCCATGCGCCTGCTGGAAGAAGCGCGTGACAAGCAGCAGTTCATCACCGGCCTGATTTACTTCAACGAGGCGCGCCCCAATCTGGTGGAGCAGCAGCGCCTGGTCGATGTGCCGCTGGTGCAGCTGCCGCCTGAAAAACTGCGCCCCCCGCGCGAGGCGCTGGACAAGATCAACGCGTCGTTCATGTAAAGGGGAATCTCGAAGAGTCCCCAAAGACCTGCGCCAATTCCGGCGTTAGTCGCTATGGACAACTAAACACTACGCGCAACCGACCAGTGCGCCGCGGGAGCCATGAGCAGGTCGAAGAAGAACCTGCTCATGGTTGTTTATTGCGCCGTTGAGCAAGGATGATGCGTCCTATGGCTGCGACGATAACTCCCAGCACGACAATGATCGCGAAGATGATGAGTAGCTCAGTTGTGTTTGGTGTCATGTTTAATTGCTCCCCGCTTGTTGGCTTCTGTCGCACCCGTCGATACGGCTGGACGCCTGGCCGCGTTTAATTGCGGCTTAAATCAAACTCGCGCGGTTTACAGTCCGAGACACAAATCTCTAGAGCATGTCATGAATATTGAGCCAACAGTTCCGCGACATGACGCAACATCAAGATCGTGAAAACCAAGAATCGGATGTTTAGTCAGGGCATCAGTGGCTTATCCTCAATGATGTCACCGCCGAAGCAATCTCATTCGCATCCTGTAATGAATCAACAGGCGCCTCGTCGGACAAAGAACGATCTTTTCGAAAAGCCCCCAACGGGAATTATCAAGGTAGATCGCTCGTGACCGTGTTATTCGATTTTGGAACGGTGGGCAAAGAGTAGGTAGAAAGAAAACTTGTAAACAGCATATCACGGGATAACGTCAAATGTCAACTTTTCTCTTTTTTTCACGAACCGGTTAGGAATTCGGGTACATTGTCCACGAGATACTAACGTTTCTGCTCGTGCTGCGCTGATGAGATTCTGTAGCCATAGCAGCGCCTAGCTGCTGCCTTCTGCACTCAAGCCCGGGCCGGTGCCAATGCTTTCACCGGGCAGCGGGCCGGTGCGGAGCTGGAGTTGCCGGCTCAACCATGCGGCTCGATCTTGCTCGGCTTCTTCGTTGAGTTGATGATAAGCGTCGTACCATTTGACGGTCTTAGGCTCGCCGGCCGCGCGATGGAAATCCAGTACCTCTTGTTCAGAATTGAGCGCGTCGTGCCGCGCATTCTGAAAGAGCAAAGCGGCCGGCGCCGCGTGGCCGATGAAATGAATACCGTCGAGCTGCGCCATGAATTGCAGGTATTGAGATTCTTCCTGGGGCGTCATGTTGAACAGCCCGATCAAATCCTGGCTCAGGCGCGCGTTGCCCGACATGAACACGTAAGCGGTGATGCGCTGCTCGACCCCGGCGAGCACTCCGCCGAGATTAGCGCCGTAGCTGTGGCCGACAAAACCAATCCGCTGGGGGTCCACCTCCGAGCGGGCGATGAGAAGATCGACGGCGCGCCGCAAATCGACGATGATGCGAATGATCCGATCGTGATCGGTGACCCTGCCTTTCGCGCTGAAGTTGTCGTCGATCAATAAGCTAACCGCTCCTCGCTTCGCCAGTTTCTTGGCCTCGTCCAGAAAATAACCACGATCCCCTCCACCGGGATGCAGGAAGATGATTCCGGCGAACGGCCCCTCGCCCGTTGGTGTGACGAGATAGGCCGGCACCCACCCGCCTTTCGGGCTTTCATACGAAATGTCGTGGATTTGAAAGTCATCACTACTGACGACATTCGCTTCGTGGATATCGAGCGCGGCCGTCTGATCGTAATCAAACAAGCCTGCCAAATCTTCGTAGGGCAACGGCGTGCCACTGGGAAAGGCTTGAGCCGCAGAGACTTCGATGACGGCCGAGGACGGCGCCAGCTGGATCGGCGCCATGGCAGAGGCGGATGAGCCGCAAGCGACGAGCAGGACGGCAAACAGACAAAGCCATCCCCATCCCAGTGCAGATATTGCGAAACGATGCTTCATAACAAGTCTCCTTGGGCCAACGAGCCAGGACGGTGAGTACTGCCACCACTTCTGCCGTCGCGATAAGCACCGCAGCGCAGCAGGACAAATGTGATGGACGCTGGCGGTAGACCCACGCACAACTGGCGATCATGCTAGTGCGTGCGATGAGGATGGCGCTTGGCTGACGCCTGAATTCGCACGCGAGATTGCTACAAAGTTATACACGGACAAACAGTGATTTGATTACTCGCGCAGCGATCAAAACAAAAAAGCCGCCCTCGCTTGCAACAGGCAGCTCTCCAATATCCGGCCTCCAACTTCCAGTCTCTTACTCCCATCACGGCTGGCTGAACTTCAAGATGCGATCGTTGCGGTCATCGACGACATAGACGTTGTTCTGCGCGTCGACGGCGATCCCGTGCGGCTTGTCGAACTGGCCGTCCGCCGTGCCTTTCTCCCCCCACGAAGTCAGGAATTGCCCGTTGGGATCGTACTTGCAGATGCGATTGGAATAATAATCCGTGACATACAAATTGCCGCTAGTGTCCGTCGTCAAGCCAAGCGGCGCGACGGGTTGGTTGTCACCACACTTCAAGGCCCACCGGGCGACGAATTTCCCGTTGCGATCGAATATCTGAATCGTGCCATAACTCCGGTCCATGAGATACACAAGGTCCTGGTTGTCGATGGTGATAGTCGATGGCGTAAAGGACTGTCCCGGGGCAAAGCTCTCCTCGCCCCATTGCAGCAGGAACTTGCCGTCGCGGTCAAACTTACGGATAAGGGCACGATTCTGGTCACTAGCGACTACATACACGTTTCCCTGACCATCAGCAGCGACTGCCATCGGCCCCTAAAACTGGCCTGCACCAGTGCCTTGTTCCCCCCACTTCAACAGGAACTTGCCGGCGCTATCGAATTTCTGGACGCGGGCATTGTTTGTGTCAGTAACATAGATGTCACCCTGCGCATCACTGGCTATACCACTGGCAAATCCGGCGGAATAGAATTGGCCGTCGCCCCTGCCTGTGCTGCCCCACTGGGTCACGAATTGGCCGCCGTGGTCATACTTCAAAACGCGATCGTTGCCAGAGTCAACAACGTACAAATTGCCCTGGTTATCCAGTGTGATCCCACTCGGGCGGAAAAGTGGATCGGGCTTACCTTCGATTTTCCAAACTAACTTGGGCGGCATGGGCGTCGCTGGCGCGGCAGTTGGGGTGAGTATTGCTTGCAGATTCACGGCAGATTGCCGCGCGCCGCTGAACATGCCGATCAACAAGATGACCAACGTCAGCAGCGCAGCAACCGCTAATGAACCGGAAACGAAAGCATTGAACCCCTGCCCGAAGCGAGCGGCCTGATCAGGCCGCTTGACGCGCGGTGTGATCGCCGCATAGGCAAGGCGAGATGCCGGCACAGCATGATTGCGGTGCGCGATGACGCGGTAATGAATGCGCCGCTGGAGGCCCGCATGATCGGCCAGCCGCGTCCGGCAATCGGCACAGGCCGACAGATGGCGATCCATCTCGGCGCGTTGAGCGCCGGTCAGGGCCTGATAGACGTAATTGACGAGTTGGTTATCGGTCAAATGCTCAGTCATAACTCTCACTGGGTTGCGTGGCGAAACTTGCCGCCGCGAGTCGAGTCTTCAATTGTTGATGCGCCAGCCGCACGCGCGACTGCGCCGTGCGCAGCGGGCAGCCCAATATCTGCGCCATCTCCTGGTAGGAATAGTCGGCCCAATGCCGTAACAAAATCGCCTCGCGGAGCGGCTGGCTCAGCGCACAGATGACAGTCCAGACTTCATCGTGCTCATCTTGCTGCATGATCCGCATTTCCAAATCGGGCGCCGGATCGGCTTCGTCGTTTCCGCCTTCCAGCCACGCAAACAGGGGCACACTGGGCAAAAATTGGCGGCGGCGCTTGTTGCGGCAGCGGCTGACGGTGATGGTATGCAGCCAGGTCGTGAAGCGGGCGCGCTGTGGATCGTAGCGATCAATGTGCGACAAAGCATAGGCCAGCACGTCCTGCGTCACCTCTTCCGCGTCGGCAGAGTTATCCAACAAGGCATAGGCCAGCCCGAAGATCGGGCCGCGGCTGTGGGTGTAGATGGCTTCAGCGGCACGCTCATCGCCGCTGCGCCAGCGCTCGATCAAAGTATCAATATCAGACATCAGTCAAATGGAAAGAAAGTGCGGAGACAACCGTGGAGACAGGCTGGCTGGGCCGTGTGCGCGTGTTGTCAAGAATATTATACACGCGCACACGGCGATTTGATTACAAACCGGAGGATCAAAACAAAAGCCATTCCGCCCTGTCGGCAGGATGGCCGCGGCTTGCGGCGCCATTCACAAATCACGCCCAATCTTTACCGCTTACGGCGCGTATTTCCTCCACGCCGATCCGCTATAACGCCAGTATTTCTTCATCCGGGCAGTGTTACATGCCCGCGTAATTGCCCGCGCCCAGACAGGCGCGTGCCTCATGGGGATTCAATTGCCGGACATGCGCCAAATCGATCGGCGCTTTCTGTTCCGGCGGCAGCACGATATCCGCCAACTGCATCCAGGGAAAGTTCTCCATACACGAAGCGTGTGACGCCACCGGATCGAACGCCATCTCCGCGCTCATGGCTAACACACCGAGCCGCTCGCTTGTGAGCGGCTCGGTGTGCAGCACCGCCGTTACGCTTCGCGGGGCGTGTCCACTCGCTTTGCTCGGGAGGCTACGCTCGGAGCCCGAACTGCTAATCGCCTGACAATTGCGTGCACACGACCCGCGCTATCACTGCGCAATCGTGTATTCCAGGGTTCGATCCAGTTTGTCGTTGAGATAAATCTCAACCTGGTATTTGCCCACCGGCCACACGCCGGTGCTGGGTGACGAGAGCGTGAAATGCGCATTGCCCGAGTCATCCATGGTGATTTCGGCCTCGTCGAGCCTGGTATTGGCCGGGGCGGCGTCGCCCACGTCGACGGCAGTCCACACGGTCTTCACTTTCGTGTCGGATGGCGCGTTGGCGACCGTGACGACAAGATTGATCACGGCTTGATCGGGCGGAAACGTCGAAGTCGGATCGACCGGCTCAAAGGTGTCGCCTTTGACGTCTTTGGCGAGCACGGCCTGCGGGATGTTCGCCGTGCTGATCGAGAAGCTGCACCCTGCGGCGAGGCCTGCCAGCAACAACCACGTGACAAGTAAATTGAAGCGTTTCACACGAAATCTCCTTGCGCTCAGATAGAATATCTGCCGTGCTATTTTACTCGAAGTCCGGCCGCTCGGCGAAAGCGCCCGCTTATCCCACGATCCCCGCCACCAGCAGATCGAGCGCCAACACGTCGGAAGTCTGGCCGGTCTTGATCTCCGTCTCGATCTCCAGCAAGCGCCGGTAAATCGTCTCCAACTGCGCGCTGTCCCGATAGTTGCGCGCCTGCTCGTTGAGTTTCTTGATCACGAAGGGATGCTGCCCCAGTTCTTTCGCCATGGCGTCCGGCGGCAGGCTGCGCGCCTGCAATTCCTTCACCAGGATCAACAGCCGATACTGCCGCACGATCATGGCCAGTAGTCCCAGCGGATTCTCGCCCTGATCGAGCAGGTGATGCAGCTCGTGCGCGGCGCGCTGGCCGTCGCGCTGGCCCAGCGCATCCACCAGATCGAAGACGCTGCTGGTGCCGGCCTCGCTGACCAGCAGCAGCACGTCTTTCTCGGTGATCGCTCGCTGGACGTTGACGTAGGTCAGGAGCTTGTTGATCTCGGAGTCGAGCCGCCGCAGATCGCGGCCGATCAGCGCCGCCAACCGGGTGGCCGCCGCCGGCTCGATCGATCCGCCGTGCTTCGTCGCGCGATCCATGATCCAGCGCGGCAGTTCAGCAGCGGACGGCTGTTTGCATTCGATGACCGTCTTACCTTTTTGCTGCCCGGCCAGCTGGACGAGTTGGTGCCTGGGATTGAGCAGCTGATATTCGGCAAAGACCAACCGCGTTGTGTCCGGCAGACGCCGCACGTAATCCAGGAGGCCATTGAGGAAATCCTGCGCTGCGCCGGGGGAAGCGGCTTCGTCGCCCCCCTTGGCTCTGCGGCTGGCGAGGCGCGTGAGCAAACCCTCGACGATGACCAGCCGTTTGTCTGCCAAAAATGGCATAGCGTCGGCAGCGTGCTGAATTTCACTCAAGGTGGTTTTGCGCCCATCCAGCACCGTGATGTTGAGATCGCGCAGGGAGTCGTCGCCGATCTTCTGCTTGAAGCCGGCCAGGCGCTCGCTGATCTCGAATTCGTTGTCGCCGTGGAGGATGTAGAACATTGGGGATCGGTTGATCGGGATAGTCAACACATGCACCTCACTGCGTTCGGCGCAGCACAGGTGTCAGGGATCAGTCGATCGAGGAACAAAGAATGTCATTCCCCATTCCGCCTTCAGCGGCTGTGCGTTCCGACGTAGTGCGACTTGGGGCCGAGGCGGCGCACGGAGCGGATCTCCAGACCGCCCATGTCCGCGCAGGTGGTAATGCGCTCTTGCAGTTTGGGGCCGATCGGCTGCGCGACAATCAACGCCAGCGTCGCCGCGACCAGCACGTCAGGCAGGCGCGACCAACGCGCCTTGCGATCGCCGATGCTCAACACCGTCAGCGCGCCGAGGCTGGCGGCCGCGCCGGAAGCCAGGTAATTTGTGCCGCAACCGGGATGAATGGCCAGGCGGCTTTCACCGCGCTTCAAGCGCTGCCAGGCGTCAGACACGGCGGCCTGCACTTCCTCGTCGCCAACATCGCCGTACAGGTAGAAGCCGTAGGGCGTCGAGCGGCCTGCCAATGGGCGGCCGGGCTTTAACGCCGACAGCACGTGAATCGTGGCGTGTTCCAGCCCGTGATTGCGGCGCGTGCTGAGGATCAACGGATATTCAAGCAGATTCATGATTCACTCCGAGTGTCATGGCTCGACCGGGACGTTGGTCCTGTCAGGCGGCAGCGGCTTCGCGACGATGATCAGGCGATGAGTATTGCTCGTATACGGCCAGCACGTGATCAAGGTAATCCGCTCGTCTTCGGTGGGCTGAATCCAGCGCGCGTTCTCAAGGCGGACCTTCTCGGGCTGGCCGCGTTCCGGCAGGATCTTGCGCGTGGTAATTTCGTAATAGAACGGCACCTCGTCGCTGTAGAGGGTGATCCGATCGCCCAGCTTCAGCTTGACCAGGCCGCGAAATACTTCGCCGTCAATATTGTGATGGCCGGTGATCGCCGTGTTGCCCGTTTTGCCCAACGCGGCCGATGTCATCAGCCAGCCCGCCGCAAACAAATTGGGAACGTCCCACTGGCTGACCCCATTGACGACGTGCCAGCCCACCGTCTCCACAGGCGCATCGAGCTGGATGGCCGGGATCACGATGCGCGTGGGGATGCTGCCGGCAAGAGCGACCGGTGTGGGCCTGGGCGCCGGCACGCTGCGCGCCGGCATATCTTGCGCCTGTGCTGAACTATCCGGCAAGAGCGCCGGCTCCGGCGTGATCTGGCTCGCAAACGGCGGCGGGGTCACCGTCGGGCGCAGCGGCAGTGTGTCCTCCCCAAAATCGGCCGGCGTGCCTTCCAGCGCCACTTCACTCGCGGCGCTGATCGAAGGCAGCATGCGCAGGCCGCCCGCCAGCAGCAAAATCACACCGGCCACGATGAAGAGCAGTGTGATGAGATTGTTTCGAGATGACGATTGCTTGGGCATGCGAGGATTATACCATCCGCAGAGTGAAACACGGATGAAAACCCGATCGCTTTCATCCGTGTGACTTTCCAGGGCACGCTGGAACAGGCACGCCGCACCGCGCACAGAAGTCCCCGAGGCGCAAAGAAGTGGAAGCGGGCGCGCGTGTCGCGCTGCCTGTCTGATGGTTTGGAAACCAGCCCTACGCCGAGGTGGTCACCGGTTTCGGCGCGGGCGGCGCTTTTATCGGCTGCTGCGTCGTGGCGAGGCGGAACCCGATGAAGATCAGCGACCACGCCAATCAGCTCGCTCATATATAGGAATTCCGCCAGCGCCGACGCGCGGCCAGCGTGCCGCCCAGGGCCGGCGCCAGGCCGCCGAGCGCGATGAACACATTGCCCAATACCCGCTGCGGCATGATGCGCTTGCGCAAGAAAATGTACGCCGAATACAGCGCTCCGCCCACCAACGCCACCGTGCCATAGATATTGAACAGGAACGAGTATGATCTCACGCCGCCTTCAGGCATCAAACCCACAAGGCCCTTGGCCGAGTTGGTCGCATACTGGTGACTGACAGGCACGCTGGCATAAAAATGCTCTCGTTCAATGGCGTCGCAAAAAGATGAATAGCCGCAATCACGGATGCAATCGTCAAGACGACCAGCAGATGTCGGCCACGTGCGGCTTGCGCACCAGCAAATGGATCGTGCCCTGGCCCAGCCAGGCCGCCACCAGCGTTGCGCCGCACAAATACCACAGACGGAAAATCGTGCGCACTCCAGCCAGGCCAGATAGAATTCGGCAAACGTGCCCAGGCCGTACATAATCATGGCGATACCCCAGATCAACAGATGTTTTCCGCCGCGCTGGGAATAGCGGCGCAGCAGAATCACCGCGAACACCACGATATGATCGTGGAAGCTAACGGCAACAACATACCGACTGACATACTCTTCTCCTCCAGGTCAAAAGTTATTGAAGCGCGACCGAGCAAGCCCGGACGACCGCGATGACGACAACGGCCAGCAACACCAGCGCCATGATCACCAGGGCGATCGGGACCATCCGATCATACAATACGTTGGATGGCACTCGCGGGGTCTGCCGGCGTGTCGAAGTGGCCGGCGGCTTCGGCTCTTCCGGTTGGCTCATACCCACCCTGTTGGCGGTTTCCTTGGCGACCACATTGTACGACCGTCAGGCCATTTGTCAAACCGCTGAGACGTAGCTTATAATCGGCGCCATTCCACGTCGCGGCAGCCACAGGGGGGAGGATATGAGCGAAGCGAATCCGTCGAATCGCTTTGGAGCCTTTCTAGCGATCTGCATAGCGCTGGCCACAGTCATGGGTGCCATTCTGGCGGCGCGCGCCACGGTGTACAACGACGCCGCCAACGACGCCGACCAGGAAGGACTCTCCAACGCCATCGATCTGGCCCTGTCGCAGTCCGCCATCGAAGCGCAGCGCGCGCAGAATTTGAGCGCCTTTCTGCAGTTCGCGCAGCACCGCCGCCTGGCCGAATTGATTTCTGATCAAATGCAGCAGCTCGACTCCCGCAGCGAGCAGTGGGCGCAGCTCAATCGCGAATCGTCCGCCGAATGGAATCAGGCCAGCAACAGCCGCTTGTTCTTTGATGCCAACTTCTACGACAAGTCCTCCAATACCTTCGATCAGCAGGCCTTCGCCGACGGCCAGTTGGCGGAAGAAGCCTCACTTAAGGACCTCAATCCCGATCCGGAGTTCAGCCAGGCCGACAACAATCGCACCACCGCCGCGCAACTGATCGGTCTTATCGCGGTCCTGGCTGTGGCGCTGCTGTGCTTTGCCATCGCCAACATCCTGGAGAATCGCCTGCGCTACGGTGTGGCGGGCCTGGGCGTGTTGATCATGGTCGGCTCAATTGCCGCGGCGCTGGCGATTGAAAGCGGCCTGGTGTAGGGAGACAGCCATGTCAACCGATCAAACGATCAGCTCTCCGTCTTCTCCCCAACCCCATCAGCCCGACGCGGCGCACGCGGAACAACAACGCGCTGCGCAAGATCGCGCCACCAGGCGCTTCAACGCCATCGCCGTGACTCTGATCGCCATCGTCACACTGCTTTCGGCCGCCGCCGCCTTTCTGCAGAACGACGCCGCCAATCGCCAGAGTTCCGCAGCGCGCGACATGCAGCGCTATGCGGCTTCGCAGCTCTCGGCAGCCTGCAAGCTCAGCAGACCCAGCACTTCGACGCCGCCGTTCAACGCGATTGGCTGAACCTGGGCTACGAGCGATCACTGCTGCTCGAATCCGGCACGGTCACGGATACCGCGCGCGCCGATCAGCTGGCTGAACTGATACGCCTGACCACCCGCTTCAGCCCGATGCTGCAGGCGCCGTATTTAAGCGATCCGCTTGACGGGTCAATCGATCTGCCGCGCTACTACGCCGATCAGGAATATGACCCGACCTACTGGCAGCAGCGCCGCGAAGCCGCGGCGCCGATCAACGACGCCTGGAACAAGAAATCGACCACGTACGTGACGGTGCTCACGCTGTTTGCCGTGGCGCTGTTTCTCTTCGGCATTGCGGCCACCATCGGCGGCAGGCTGCGCGGCGCGTTTGTGATGCTGGGCGTGCTGATCGCCATCGGCGCAACGGCCTGGATGGCCAGCATGTTCCTGGCGCCCGTGAAAGTCCGGCCGGATCAAGCGCTGCAGGCCATGGCGCAGGGGCACGTCGATCTCTATCGGGCAGAGATCCTGCGCGGCTGGCGGCAAAAACAGGACGCGCTGAAGTATTATCAAAGCAGCATCGAGAAACTGAACGAAGCCCTGAAAATCGATCCGGCCTATGCGGCGGCACTCGCCGAGCGCGCTTCGGCCTATGTGGAGGCTGGCGAGCAACGTCTGTGGGATCGCGAAAACGCCGCGCCATTTCTGCAATACGCCATCGACGACTACCGCGCCGCGATCGAGCAGGGCGACGAATCGATCTCCACTTTGTGGAATCTGGGCTGGGCGTATTTCCTGCTGAACGATCAGCCGGCGTCGCTGGAGTATACCGATCGGGCGTTGGAGAAAGCCCCGCAGCAGATCGGCTTATACCTTAACCGCGCGCTGGCCCTGCGCGCGCTGGGCAAAGTCGATGACGCCTTTGCCGCCGTACGGGAAGCCTACCACAGCGCCGCCAATCAACCGACCAGCTCGTCCAACTTCTACTTCCACGCCGCCATCTTCGACATCACGCAGCAGCTGCGCGCATTTCCTAATGACGATTTGCAAAGGTTGCTGAAGGACGTCAAAGAAAAGTATGTATCACTGCGTTATCTCAAGGGCCAGCCTGTCCAGCCGACCGGGTGTGAAATTACAGCGGTGGCCTTTTTCAAGGGGCTGAGCGACAGCGACGAACTGATCGATCCGGCGGAGAAGTTCCCGGCGCGAACGGAGGCCGTGTACCTGGGTTTCGACTACGCCAATTTACCGCCCGGCGGCGAGATTGAAGCGGTGGTGTACTTCTTCGACCGAGAAGATGAGACGCTGACCGTGCAAAAAAAGTTGAACCTGGAATCAAAGGGCACAGACTACATCCAGATCACCTCGCCATTCATCAAAGCGGGCGGCCTGGCGTCTGGCTCGTACCGCGTGGATCTTCACCTCAACGGCGAGTATCTGGCCAGCGGGGAGTTCACGGTGGAGTGAAGCGAAACCTCCCGGAGGCTGTGAGCCTCCGGGAGGTTTTCTTAATGCGTCTTGATGTACTCCGCAATCGTCTGCGCGGCCAGGTCGTTGCCCGCCTGATTCCAGTGTGGATCGGCGTAGTGGTACAGCTCGCCGCGTTTGATGCCTTGTTCCCAGAAGGTGGGGGTGAGGTTCAGGAACTGGATGCCGCTGCTCTGGGCGAAGTCAGTCAGGAGTTTCTCTTGCGCATTATGGTTGGCGTTGAAGGTGTCATAGCTCAGGTACTTGGGTTCCCATATAAAGTGGCCGTGATCGCCTTCGCTCAGCTTCACGGTGACACTGCGTTCCAGGATGTTGTTGACGTCCGTCGAATCCCAGATGCGTGACCAGTAAACGTGTTCTTTGCTCGGCACGTACACCAGCAGGAAATTTCCGCCCTGCGCTTCGACTTGCTGCTGCATGTCCACCAACGATTGTTTGATCGCGGCAAATTCGTCCGACCTGGCCAGGGTGCTATAGTCGGCGCTCATCGGCAGCAGGTGGAAATCCTTCAACACCATTGGAATCGGCCCGGCTTCCGTGCTGGCCGTCACCGGATAGCGATAGTGCAGCGGCGTAGTATCCGCATTGGGGAAGATCTTCTTCAGCCAATACTGGATCATGTGCGGCACGATCAGTTGATCCCACAACGTGGAGTGACTGAAATCGTATTCCTTCCAACTCATCCCCGTGGCGCGCCGTTCCAGGTACTCCTCAGTATTGAAGAGATCGTTCCCCTCAAAATACATCAGCACGACCCATTGGGGATTCTTATCCAGGCTATATTGTTTAATTGCCTCAGTCTCGTTCAGCGGTCCCCAGCTCGGCGCGCCCAGCGTCAGCACGCTCATGCCCGTCAGATCGCGCAGTGATTCCATCCACGTTTTGGGTGCAGTGCGAATGGTGAACGAGTCGCCGGCAATCACGATGTCGTACTGATCGCGCCACGTGTATTCGTCGTTGGGGAAACCTTTCTCGTCGGTTTGGAACTGATACGGGAAGGCATCGCTGCGGCCAGTGGGACGCGTTTCGTTGCCGGGATTGGCTGTGCGCGGATCGGCGGGGTCCCACAGGCCCTCGGTCTTGTAGCCGGGCACATAGTGATACGCCAGTTTGATTGGCTTGTCATACTCCAGGTAGGGCTGGCAGTAGTAATTGGCGATGATGGACGACGACGCGCACACGTCCAGCGGGATCGCCCGGTAGAAGAAGCGGAAGCCAATCTCGAAGACGGCGAAGATCACAGCCAGCATCACGGCCAGCCAGATCACAAGGCCGATGATTTTACGGCGGCGAGAGCGCGGCGTTTTTGAGGCCATAATGCGATCCACGAATTCTCACGAATCTACACGAACTTCCTACTGGCTTTGGTAGCTGCCTGCCATTGCGCATGGTGTCGAGGCTTTAGCCGGAGATGCAGCGGCTGATCAGGCTGGCGGAAGCCTCGCTTCCAGAATTCCAAGGTCCATTTTCTTAGTGACACTTCGACACGAACCTCCCGGAGGCTCACAGCCTCCGGGAGGTTAAACTGGACTTACTTCTTTTTCACCAGGAACTGCCCCATCACCAGCGCGTCGATGTCCGACTTGGCGAAAGTGTTGAGCGCATTCTGCGGCGTGGTCACGATCGGTTCGCCGCGCAGGTTGTATGAAGTGTTCAGCAGCACCGGCACACCGGTCGCTTCGCCGAATTTCTCCACCACGCGATAATACGCCGGATTCCACTCGCGCCGGATGGTCTGCAAGCGCCCTGTGCCGCCCACGTGGCACACGGCTTGAATGTCGTCGCGCTTGGCTTCGGGAATGGGGGCGACCAGCAGCATGTAGCGCGCCGGGTAATATTTTTCCGGCGACGGCATCTCGAAGTATTCGTGCGCGCGCTCTTCCAGGACCACCGGCGCAAAAGGCCGGAACGGTTCGCGGAATTTGATCTTGAGGTTGACCACTTCCTTCATCTCGATCGAGCGGGGATCGGCCAGAATCGATCGATGCCCCAGCGCGCGCGGGCCCCATTCAAAGCGCTCGCGGAACCAGCTCACCACCTTGCGCTGCGTCAACCGATCGACCACCTGATCCAGCAGTTTCTCGTCGTCGTCGATGCGCTCGTAGGGGAAGCCGCGCGCTTCGAGGGCGGCTTTCATCTCGGCCTCGGAATACTCCTGCCCCCAGTAGGCGTGTTCCATCACGAATTCGCGCGGATGGCTGAGCAACACGTGATAGGCATACAGCGCCGCGCCGAGTGCGCCGCCGCTGTCGCCCGCCGCCGGCTGAATGAAGACATCCTCGAACGGCGTCTCTTTGATGATGCGGCCATTTGCCACGCTGTTCAGCGCCACGCCGCCCGCAATGACCAGGTTCTTGCTGCCCGTCACCGCATGCGCGTGGCGTGCCATCTTTAGCATGATCTCTTCGGTCACGACTTGAATGCTGGCGGCCACATCGGCGTAATGCTGATTCTGCGCCGCGATCTGATCCGACCACTGCGGATGATCTTTCCTGGGATGCGTAACCGTCGTGTAGAACTCGGACTCCGGCCGGCGCGGCGCGCCAAACAGATCGACGAACTTCTGATTGTAGGTGCTCTTGGTCGAATAATGGAAGCTGAAGTAGTCCATGTTCAACCGGAAACTGCCGTCAGCGCTCACCTTGATCAGTTGATAAACGTCTTCTGTGTAGCGCGGCGTGCCATAGGGCGCCATGCCCATGACCTTGTACTCGCCCTCGTTGACCTGAAAAGCCAGCCAGGCTGTGAAAGCCGAATACAGCAGACCCAGCGAATGCGGGAAACGCACTTCCTGCGTGAGATCGATCTTGTTCTCGCCGCGGATCGATCCATCGGGTTGTTGCCAGGCCGCCGTCCCCTGCCCGATCGTGGCGGTCGTCCACTCGCCCACGCCGTCGACCGTCAGCACCGCGGCTTCTTCAAACGGCGAGGCAAACAGGGCGCTGGCGGCGTGCGAGAGGTGATGCTCGACGAACAGGATCTTTTTCGGATCAATATCCAGGCCGGTGCGCAGCTTGCTCTTGGCCCACAATTTCTCGTTGAACCACGCCACCATCGACTCGCGGAATACCGGATAAGTCCGGGGAAAGCCGCCCAGCGTGGTCATCAAGATGCGCTCGAACTTCACCAGCGGCTTTTCATAGAAGACCACGTAATCGAGGTCCCGCGCTGTGATGCCGGCCTGCTTCAAGCAGAACTCGATGGCGTGGCTGGGATAGCCGTTGTCGTGCTTGACGCGGCTGAAGCGCTCTTCTTCCGCCGCCGCCACCAGTTGGCCGTCCTTCAACAGGACCGCCGCCGAGTCATGATAATAACAAGATACACCCAGAATGAACATACAAACTCCTGCGAACCAGCTCAATCCAACCGCCGGATTTTCATCCGGCGGAAGCAGGTCAGCTAAAACTGCCGCCGCGCTTCTTCCAGATTTCGATCGCCCGTCGTGCGCGCCTGCCACGCCGGCGTTTTATCCTTCTTCATATCCAGCGGATCAGAGAACAGCGTCACAATCAGGCTGAACGGCAGCATGATCGTGAAGTAGAAAATCGTCAGCACCACGCGCCCGACGATATCGCCCATGAAATGGCCGAAACGCAGCCAGCCGCTCCAGAACTTCTTCAGAACGCCCATGACACCTCTCCTGCGCAACGAAACAGCGCCACAGCGAGATCGCCGTGACGCTGCACGAAGATCAACGTCACACCACGCACGCCATCACTAAAACAGCGTGTAGATGAACGGCGCCACACCGGAAGCCGTCGCAAATACCATGACGCACGCAAACATCAACAACGCCACCACCAGCGGAATCAGCCACCAGCGCTTGCGCGACCATAGAAACTGCACCACCTCGCCGGCCACGCCCGCGTTGCTGGACATCTCTTTCAAAAACTTGCTCACTGCTGCTACTCCTGCTCAAAGACTGCGGCGAATTCTACCCTGCCGCGCATCAGCCGTCAAACACCATCCCTACAACAGGGTCAACGGGTCGACGTCAGTCCGCCAGTTCATCCCCAATTTCAGTTCTTTCACGATGGACGCCGGATCGGAATGCCGGATCACGATCTGCCAGCGGTACTCGTCGCGCACCCGGGCAAAGAAGCACGGCGCCGGGCCGATAATCGATCCGCGCGCGGCGCCGCGTTTGGCCAGCATGGCAGCCAGTTCGCTGGCGACTCGCTCGGCTTCCGCTTTGGCCCGCTCGGCTTTCGGGTCCCGCACGAGCAGCCGCGCCAGCCGCGTAAACGGCGGATAGTTGGCTGCCTGCCGGAAGGCTAGCTCGTGTTTCACGAACGCCGTGTAATCATGCCGCGACGCGGTCTCGATCGCATAATGATCCGGCGCGTAAGTCTGAATGATCGCCCGCCCGCCCAACAAGCCGCGTCCCGCGCGCCCCGCGACCTGTGTCAACAACTGGAAGGTCCTTTCACTGGCGCGGAAATCCGGCAGGTGCAGACTGGTGTCCGCCGAGATGACGCCGACCAGCGTCACCAGCGGCAGATCCAATCCTTTGGCAATCATCTGCGTCCCGACGAGCACGTCGGCTTGATGCTCGCTGAAACGCTGCAAGATCATTTCGTGCGCGCCTTTGCCCGTGGTCGTATCGCGATCCCAGCGCAGCGTGCGCGCCCCCGGGAACATCGTCACCAGCTCGCTTTCGATCTTCTGCGTGCCCGATCCGAAATAGCGGATGCGCGCGCTGCCGCACTTGGGACACACCTTCGGCTGCGCTTCACGATGATTGCACATGTGGCAGATCAGCGCCGGCGGGGTCTGCACCGGCTCGATTGGCTCATGATACGTCAAGGGCGAATCGCAGCGCGGACACTGCACCACCTCGCCGCAATCGCGGCACATCACAAACGTCGCCTGCCCGCGCCGGTTCATGAACAGGATCGCCTGCTCGCCGCGCTGCAAGACATCAGCCAATGCCTGTTGCAGGCGGCGGCTGAAGAGATGCACGTTGCCGCTCTTTAACTCCGCGCGCATGTCCACGATGTCCACCGGCGGCAGATCGGTGTAGCGCGCCTGCTCGACCTCGGCGCCCACCGGGTGATACGACTTCGCCTCGACGTGGAATTGCTCTTCCTGCGCGCGAATCACCTGCGCATGTCCCAGCACGCGCCGTGAAAGCGTGAGCAGCTGGTATGCGCCGCGCTGCGCACGACTCCACGCTTCCAACGAAGGCGTGGCGCTGCCCAGAATCACCGTGGCATTGGTCAGGCGCGCCAGTTCCACCGCCGCCTCGCGGGCGTGATACAACGGGAAACGCACCGGCAGATCGTGCAGGCTGCCGGAATCGCTTTGTTTGTAGCTGCCGTCGTGCTCTTCGTCGAGGACGATCAAGCCTGGGTTGGCAAACGGCAGAAACAGCGCCGAGCGCGCGCCAATGACCAGATCGATTTCACCCAGCTGCACGCGCCGCCACGTGTCGTAGCGCTCGTTCAGCGACAACTCGCTGTGCCACACCGCAATGCGATCCGGGAAGCGCGCTGCGAAGCGCCGAATGGTCTGCGGGGTCAGGGCAATTTCGGGAACGAGCACAATCGCCTGCCGGCCCTGCCGCACGACCTCAGCCACGGCCCGCAGGTAGATTTCGGTCTTGCCGCTGCCGGTGATGCCGAAATAGCAAGTAGACAAGGGAGGAAGAAGACAAGGCCAATTGCGGCTGAATTTCATGCCAGGCAAGCCTTGATCTTGGGTGAGGACGGGCGGCTGCGGCGGGCGCGAAGATTTTATCGGCCAGCGGATCACGCAGGACTTCGCGATAACGGAACTCGATCAGCCCTTTCTCTGCGAGGAATTCCAGATCAGCCGGCGTGCCGCCGGTTTCGGCCAGCAGCCAATCGACCTGGAGGGCAGCATGGCGTGACTGCAAAAAAGCCAGAATCGCCACGCGGCGCTGCTTCGTCTCGGCGCTGCGCCCCAACGGCATGGCATCCGGCTCCCTCGGGCTGGCCGAGATTTCCACCAACTTGATCCGCTTGCCGCGCGTGCCGGGGGCGGGCAGCACCTGGCGAGAAATCACCCAGCCTTGATCGATGAGACGCGTGATCGGTTTTTTCCAATCCCGCTGGCCGAAGGCGGCGTTGATCTGCCCGGCGCGCAGCGGCCCGCGCGAGCGCAGCAGATCCATCAATTCCGCCTGCAGCTTGGAAAACTGGGGCAGTTCGGCATCGCGCTCGACCAGCGCATACTCGATATCGGAATGGACGGATTGCCCCGGCGGCGCGAAGAGGCGCACGCAGTTGCTTAACGGCTCGACGGTGGTTTCGGCCAGCCACAGCGCCAATTCCAAATGCGCGGGGCTGATGACCGGCGACGAATGCAGCAACGCTTCCAGGGGTTTGATGCGCGGCAGATCGGGCTTTTGCGTGGTCACCCGCACGACGATGCCGGAGACCAACCGATCGAAATCACCCTGCGCGCCGAAGGGCGCGAGGACCAACATGCCAGCCTGCACCTCGGGCCATTCCTCGGGCACGAGGTAAGTGTACGCCGCAGGCATGCGCCGCGTCAGCGGCACGCGATGTGGAAAGACGGCGACTTCGGCGTAAAGGGACATGGAGTTTGCAGCCAGAGACCGGGCTGTGGTGGCTTTACTCGTGTTGCGCCGCTTGTCTGGAGAGTTCCGATTTCTCCAGGGTAACGCGCGACATCACAATCCACGCGAGGCGCTTGCCATCCATCACCTCCACGCGCAGCCGGAGCACCTCCCGATCGTTCACCGGCACATCCACTTCGTCGCCCACCCGGGGTATGCGATCGAGCCGGCCCATCAGGTAGCCGGCAATAGTTTCGTAGTTCTGATCTTCCAGATCGACCGCAAACAGTTCGTTGAAGTCGGCGAGCAGCAGCAGGCCGTCAAGGCGCACCCGGCCATCCGGCAGCTTCTGCACCTCCGGTTCGTCGGGGCCAAAGACGTCGGACACTACGCCCACCAATTCGTCCATGATGTCCTGCAAGGTGACGATGCCCGCCGTGCCGCCGTATTCGTCCAGCAGAATGGCGATGTGCTGCTTGCGCTGCCGGAACCGCGCGAGGAGATCATTCACCCCGATCGTGTCTGGCACAGCCAGCGGCTCGCGCATCAGCTGGCGGAGCGCCGGCTGCCGATCGGGAGGCAGGCGCAGGGCCGGCACCAGGTCCTTGACGTGCAAGATGCCGACGATGTGATCGAGATCAGTTTTCGTACACGGGGTATTTGTCGTGATGATGCTGCGCGGCGAAGTCACACACGTCCTCGATCGAGGTCTCCACATCCAGCGTGATCAATTCCGTGCGCGGCACCATCATCTGATGCGCCGTCATCTCGCCAAAGTCGAAGACCGCGTGGATCATCTCGCTTTCTTCCGGCTCGATCACGCCGCCTTCTTCGCTGGCATCCACCAGCATCTTCAACTCTTCGACGGAGTGCAGGTGCTCTTGTTCGCTGGCGCCATGGAAGCCCAGCAGGCGTAACAGAAAATTGCCAGTGCCGTTCAGCGCCCAGATGAACGGCCGAAAGACATGTTCGACCCACAGCGTGGGCCGCGCCACCAGCAGCGCCGTGCGTTCGGCCCGCTGCAACGCAATCGACTTGGGCATCAACTCGCCGACGATGACGTGCATACCGGTGATCAACACAAACGCCAGAATGGTCGCCGCTGCGATGTGCGCCGCCGCGCCCGCGATCTCGCCGGGCAGCCAGGCAAACAATGGCTCGATCAAATGCGACAGCGCCGGCTCGCCAATCCAGCCCAGGCCCAGGCTGGCCAGCGTGATGCCCAGCTGCGTCGCCGCGATAAACCGATCAGGATCTTCAATGGCCCGCTGCACGGCTCTGGCGCCTGTATCGCCGCGCGCCACCCGCTCGGCGATGCGCGTCTTGCGCACGCTGACCAGGCTGAATTCCGCGGCGACGAAGAAGCCGTTGATCAGCACCAGAATGATGACGAAGACGAGGCCGATCCAATCGTTGAGCATGAGGCCTGCACCCAATCCTTCCCAGGGCCGAGCGATCCGCCTAGAAGCCCTGCAGCGGGTCAAGCAGATGGTGCTGCAAGGCAGCCCAGAAAGCGACGACCATGAGCGCACTCACCAATACCACGCCGATCCATTCCAGGCGCAGCGAATTGCGATCGACGACGTGGTGCAACCCATCGGACCGCGCCTCGATCTGGTAGAAGGGGCACACCAACCAGCCGAGGATGAATCCTCCAACGAAACCGCCGATGTGCCCCCAGTTGTCGATGAAGGCTACACTGAGACCGTAAAACAAGTTAATGACGATCACGACGATCAGGTTGGTCAAGCGCGTGCGGCTCATCTCGCCAAAGACCGCGCGATTGCGCGTGAAGAACGCCAACAGCGTACCGACCAACCCAAACACAGCGGTGGACGCGCCCGCCGACAAGCCGTACGTGAACGCGTAGCTGGCAATCGCGCCGGACAGGCCTGACAGCAGATAGATCACCAGGAAACGCCATGGCCCGTAGAACATCTCGACTTCCGTGCCCACGATGTACAACGCATACAGGTTGAACGCGATATGCATCAGACCGATGTGCAGGAAGTTAGCCGTAAAGAGACGCCAATACTCGCCGGCCGTGACGTACGGCGCGTAATTCGCGCCTAAGTTAACGAGGACGCGCGGCTTTTCGCTGCCACCCGCCAGCGTCTCGATCACAAACACGACGATGAGGATGCCCATCATCACGTACGTCACGCGCGGGCGATAAGTCGGCAGGCGCAGCGCCGTGGGCTGCGGCGCAGGCATAGAATTTTGGATCTGATTCATAGTTTCACCACCCGGGGCTGCACTCGACAGTGCTCAGCGCGGATAATACCGATCACATTTTGCACGGCTTCTTCCAGCCGATCGGCGTGGTTCACGACCACGTAATCAAATTCGGGGATGCGCTGCAATTCCTCCCGCGCGGTGGCGACGCGGATGCGCAAACTTTCCGGCGATTCGGTCTTGCGGTTCAACAGGCGCGCCACCAGTTCTTCCTCGTTGGGAGCCGCAAGAAAGATAAACACGGCTTGTGGAATCAGGCGCTTCAGCGTGGCCGCCCCTTGCACGTCGACGCGCAGCACTACGTCCTGTCCCGATTGCAGCGCTTCCCGGATGGGCTTTTTGGGAATGCCTTTGTAATCGCCGTACACGACCGCATGCTCCAACAGTTCACCCTGTTCCATCAACGTGACAAATTCCTCGGTGGTTACAAAGCAGTAATCAACGCCGTCCACCTCGTCGGAGCGGCGAGCGCGTGTGTTCATGGTCGGCACAAAGCGAAACGGCAGACCGCGCTCTTTCAGGCCGCGCAGCACGCTGTCTTTGCCCACGCCCGAGGGTCCGGAGATCACCACGAGCAACGCCATCGGTTCAGGAAGGGGATTCGGATCAGTCAAGATGATGTCCTCAGGTATAATCAGTAGTGCGTTTTCCAAATCGATCAGTACGCACGACGTCACATCTTTCACCCTATCAGGGAGTACGAACCATGCCCATCTACGAATACCGCTGCGCCGACTGCCAGAAGAAAGTCTCCGTATTCTTCCGTAGTTTCTCGGCGGCAGCTCAAGAGCAGGCCCGCTGCCCCATCTGCCACGGCACGCGCTTGACCAGGCTGGTCTCCAAAGTGCGCGTGATGCGCGGGGCGTCGTCTGCCCCCAGCGAAGACGGCTTCGACGATGCGCTGCTCGATAATCTCGACGAAAACGATCCGCGCTCGCTCGGCCGCATGATGCGCCGCATGGCCGACGAAACCGGCGAAGACATGGGCGCCGAGTTCGGCGAAGTGGTCAGCCGCCTCGAAAAAGGCGAGGACCCCGAAGCGATCGAGAAATCCATGCCGGAACTGGCTGACATGGGCAGCGACGACGGCGGCCTGGGCGCCGATCTGTGAGAGAGTGCCATAGGTGGATGGTGCGATAGTTCATGACGCGTGAATAACTAGCGCACTAGCGCACTACCCAACTTTCTTTCCACCTCGGCACGAATGTCCGTCTGAATCTCCTCGACGGGGCGCGCCGCATCGATGCGCACCCACCGCTCGGGTTCTTCACGCATCATCTGCACGTAACCGGCCCGCACCCGTCGATGGAACTCCAGCGCCTGATCATCCAGCCGGTTCCACTCGCCGCCGCCGCGCTTGCGCCGCTCAATGCCTTCCTCGACCGGGATATCCAGGTAGAACGTCACGTCAGGCTTCAGGTCCCGCGTGGCAAAGGCGATGACGCTGCGCACCGCGCTTAAGTCCAAACCGCGCCCATAGCCTTGATAAGCCAGCGTGCTGTCCGCATACCGATCGGATAGCACGATGCCGCCGCGCTGCCGCAGCTGCGGCAGGATTAATTGATCGACGAGCTGGGCGCGCGCCGCGTTGTACAGCAGGCACTCCGCCCGATCGCTCATCTCGCGATTGCGGAGGTTGTGGACGACGTCGCGGATTTGTTCGCTGATGGGCGTGCCGCCCGGCTCGCGCACGGTCAGGACATCGTGACCGGCGGCGCTCAACGCCTCGGACAGCAGTTTGATCTGCGTCGATTTGCCGCTGCCGTCGGGGCCTTCGAAAGTGATAAAGAGGCTCATAGGGAAGTTTTATCCTCCCGGAGGCGCGGAGCCTCCGGGAGGATGTCTGCTACTCTCTAAAAATTCTCACGCGCCGGTAAGGTTCGCGCCCATACGAGTGCGAGATCAGGTGCGCTTCGCGGATCAACTCGTGCTGCATGCGGCGGATGTGCGGCGGCTGCGGGTTGAGATCAACCGATCGGATACCGGTGTTGACGCGCTGGATGGCGTCCTGCACGTCGCGCATCGCCACCGAATACGGGTCAACCTCTTCGCTCGTCAGGCCGAAGACATCGGTGATGAAGTTGTCGATCTGCACGGCCGTGCTGGAACGCAGCACGTAAATGGGCATGCCGCTTTTCTCTGCATCGCTGATCATCTTGGGGCGCTTGCGATAGTAGTTCTTCACCGTCACCACCAGATCAGCCTCATCCAGATCGTTGACGACCGTCAGCGGCACACGCAGCCGCTGCGCCGCCTCTTCCAATTTGCCGCGCGCGATGCCGTAACCAAAGGCGGTGATCGTTTTGAGCGCGCCGCGCGGCGTGCGCGCCGGAATCATCGCCAGTTCGCTGATCGGCCCGGCGGCTTCCAGCTCTTCCTCCGGCTCGAGCGGTTGGCTGCGGCCCGCCGGCCGCTTCTCGCGCTCCAGCGGCAGCTCGCGCCCGCGCTCCCGCTTGCCGCGCGGGGCGGCCGGTTCAGCGGATTGCTGCATGATGCGCTGCACCGCGCCGCTTTCATCGCAATAGCGTAGTTCGGTTTCGACGGAGCGGCCGCGCAGCAAGTTATCCACCGACATCGCCACATCGTGATGCAAGATCAAGCGCTCACGCTCTTGAATTTCGATCAGCACGTCGAAGGTAGGCGGCGCGCGCCGTTCCAGCACGGTCTTCTGCGTGCCGCGCCGCCGCGCTTCTTCGTCGGACAAGGTGACGCTTTCGATGCCGCCGACCAGATCGGACAACGTGGGATTCAGCAGCAAGTTATCGAGTGTGTTGCCATGCGCCGTGCCGATGAGCTGGACGCCGCGTTCGGCAATCGTGCGCGCCGCCTCGGCTTCCAGTTCGCGGCCAATCTCGTCGATGATGATCACCTCGGGGTTATGATTCTCCACCGCCTCGATCATCACCTCGTGCTGCAGGTTGGGCTGGCGCACTTGCATGCGCCGCGCCCGGCCCACCGCCGGATGCGGAATATCCCCGTCGCCGCCGATCTCGTTGGAGGTGTCGACGATCACCACGCGCTTGCGCGGACGTCCGGGCGCGCTGCCCTCAGCCAGCACGCGCGCCGCTTCGCGCAGCATCGTCGTTTTGCCCACGCCGGGGCGGCCCAGCAACAGGATATTCTTGCCGGAAGCGATGATGTCTTCGATGATGTCGATCGTGCCGTATACCGCGCGGCCTACCCGGCACGTCAATCCCACGATGTGCCCGCGCCGGTTGCGAATGGCGCTGATGCGATGCAGTGTGCGCTCCATGCCGGCGCGATTGTCCGCATCAAACTCGCCGATGCGCGCCACCACCAGATCGATGTCACTCTGCGCCGCTTCTTGATCGCTGAGGATCAGTTCCCGATCCGTGTAACGAGCCTCCGGTTTGCGCCCCAGATCGAGCACGATTTCCAGCAGATTCTCGTTCTGGTTGGCCGCATGGACCGCCTCGGCCAGTTGGGGCGGCAGCACGTCAAACAAGATATCTAAGTTGTCCGTAATATTGTTATGTTGCATGATAACTGTGTTTATCCTCGCGGGTGCGCCAGCGGGGCCGTGGCCGTTTCCAGGGCGGGCACTTTAGCCGGTTCGGGTTCCTGGATCATGCTCACCAGATGCTTGACCATGATCACGGTCGAGCCATGATGCTGGAATCCTAACGATTTCAGCGGATGGCTCAGCCATTCTTGATAGCGCCGCACGCTGCAGTAGATGGGCGCATTCCAGTTCGAGCCAAACAGGCTCAGCCCATATTCCACAATCGCCGCCGCGCGCGCTTCGGCGCGCGGATGCACCAGCAGGCTGAGCCACGCGCCATCCGGCCCGCGCCGCACTTGCAAATAGGCCGCAATTTCCTGCTGATCTTCCAGCACGTAGCCGCGCACCGCGCCCGATCGATACAGGCGCGGCGCGCCATCGGCCAGCTGGGCCAGACGCGGCACCGTATTGTGATAGAGCTGCTGCACGCCCCATTCGTCGCTGGACTGGCACGCCCGCAGCAGCGGCTCGGCCAGCACGGTATCCCGCGATCGGCCCAAACGATAGACGTCCTGCCGCACGTAGATGGCGTAACCGGCGCGATGCAGCACCTCGATCGCTGCGCTCTCGTCCGGCACTTCGGCGATGATGTGCTGCACGCCCAGCTTGCCGGTCTGCGCTGCCGCATAATCGAGCAGGCGATCCCAGATCTCGTGAGTATGCTGGTTGACCTGCACGGCGGGCGCGATGAACGTGATGGCGCTGAATTTGCGATCGCGCCGATCGCGCAGCTGGATCAGGCCGCACGATTTGCACTCGTCAGTGTCTTCGCGCAGGACGTAAGTCCGCAAGCCGTGCCCGCTCAACGCGAAGAACCCGGCCAGCGCCGACTGCAGCGGGCGCGGATGCCGCGTGAGGGCCAGCTCGGCATACAACGGAGTGCCCTGGTTCTCGATTTGCGAGACCAAAGCCACATCGCGGAGATCGAAAGTGCGGATCATAGTGATGCGTGAAACGCAAAAAGCCCGGGGCCGTTTTGCGCCTTACGGTTGCCTGTCTGCCATGTTCACAAAGTAGCGATGAAACCGATCGTCGTTTGACAATTCCGGATGAAACGACGTGACCAGCAGATTGCCCTGCTGCGCGGCGACGATCACTTCTTCGTCATCTTTTTCAACGCGCGCCAGCACCTCCACGTTCGGGCCCACCGACTCGATCAGCGGCGCGCGGATGAAGATGGCGTGGAACGGCTTGTCGCCATCGACGCCTTTAATGCTGATATTGGCTTCGAACGAATCAACCTGCCGCCCGAAAGCGTTGCGCTGCACCGTCACGTCCAGCAGACCCAGCAGCGGCTGATCGCGCCCCACGTCTTTGGCCATGAAGATCAAGCCCGCGCACGTGCCCCACACCGGCTTGCCGGCTTTCGCCAGTTCACGCAGCGGCTCGATCAGGTTGTACTGCACCGCCAGCTTGCCGATCGTCGTCGATTCGCCGCCGGGAATGATCACACCCGCGACGCCGTCCAGATCCCTGGGCAGGCGCACCTCTTGTGTTTCGACGCCCAGGCGCTGCAACATCTTTTCATGCTCAATAAATGCGCCCTGTAAGGCTAACACTCCGATTTTCATGCTAACACCAACCGCATTTCATTCGTCGGCTGGAAGCCGAGCTGCTCATACAAGCCGCGCCCCATGTCGCTGGCATGCAGGCTGATGCGCGGCCAGCCGTTGTCACGGCAGTAATCCAGCATGGCGTTGAGGATGCGCCGCGCCAGCCCCAGCTGCCGATAAGCCGGCTCCGTGTAAACGCTGTGCACGTACACCAGCCCGCGGCGCGAACCATCGGGGCGCGGCAGCCAATCCGTGACTTTGAGCGCGCCGCTGGCCGTGATCTGGCCGCCATCTTCAATCACCCACGCGCGCGTCGATCCGGCTGGCATCTCGTAACACAGCAGCACTGCATAGGCAGCATCCATCGCGTCGAGACCGGCCCGATCGAGCTGTTCGCCCTTCAAGGCCGCCATGTCCTCAAACATCTTGCGGCGATGGCTGACCAGGGTTGGGATATCCCCAACCACGGCGAGGCGAAGCGTGAGGGCGTCCATTATGCAGTACGGTATTACGGATTACGGATTACGTCCTACCACCCTCGTCCAGCGATGCGCTCGGCCTGCGGCATCGACTCGACCGTGCGGCCCACCATCGGCTCGCCCAGGTTCTTGCTGGCTTCGGCGATGATATTCGCATCGCGGAAATGCGTTGTCGCGTCGACGATGGCCTTGGCGCGCCGCGCCGGATCGCCGCTCTTGAAGATGCCCGATCCGACGAAGTTGCCGTCGATACCCAGCTGCATCATCAACGCGGCATCGGCCGGCGTGGCAATGCCGCCCGCCGCGAAGTTCACCACGGGCAAGCGGCCCAGTTCTTTCGTCTCCACGACGAGCTCGTACGGCGCGCCGATTTCCTTGGCGTAAGCCATCAGCTCTTCAGTCGCCATGGTCTGCAGTTTGCGAATCTCGCCCAAAACCACCCGGGCGTGGCGCACTGCTTCCACCACGTCGCCCGTGCCTGCTTCGCCCTTGGTACGGATCATCGCCGCGCCCTCGCCAATGCGGCGCAGCGCCTCGCCCAGGTTGCGGCAGCCACACACGAACGGCACTTTGAAATCGTGCTTATTGATGTGATGCGCTTCGTCGGCCGGAGTCAGCACTTCGCTTTCGTCGATGAAGTCAACGCCGAGTGACTCCAGCACCTGCGCTTCGACGAAGTGCCCGATACGGCACTTGGCCATGACAGGAATCGATACGGCGTCGATAATCCTCAAGATCAGTTCCGGATCACTCATGCGTGCCACACCGCCTGTGGCCCGAATGTCCGCCGGAACGCGCTCCAGCGCCATAACGGCACAAGCGCCCGCGTCTTCCGCGATTTTGGCATGCTCCGGCGTGACCACGTCCATAATGACGCCGCCCTTGAGCATCTGCGCCAGGCCGCGCTTGACCACGACACTACCGACATCTTTCTGCATGTTTCCCTCCGCTTTTTGACGGTAATATTGCTGAGTTCCAATCAATTCTACCACGAATGCCCCCTCGACAGGTCAGAAACCTGTGTCATAAAACACTACGGGCGAGGTGACAATTCCTCACCTCGCCCGCTACACACGTCCGGATTTTCGCCAATCCGGCTGCGCCCGGCAGCCCGCCGCTATTCGGAGGATACGGGCAAGCCTCGCTTCCGCAGTTGACTTTGCGAACCTCAGTTCTACGTCACAGCCGGCCTAAGCTGACACAGTCACGTTGCCCAGTTGAATGTATGGCGTGAAGATGTCGTCGCTCCAATATCCATCACAGCTCAGCGCCTCGATGTTTTGCAGCGCGCGATACAGATCGCCGCTGACGCTGGCCCCGCGCACGTAACCCGCCACGCGCCCTTGTTTGATCGGGTACGCCAGCACGATGGTGCGTGAGAACTCACCCGTCAGCCCGATTGCGCCATCACTCGCACCGACCAGATCGATCAGCAAGCCGTCGTTCATGTTCTTCAGCATATCGGACAAGGTCGCCGCGCCGCCCGGCACGCGGACGTTGGTGGGCGCCGGCCTGGGTGGTTCCAGCATATCGCGCCAGCCATTGCCGGTGCTGCTCACTTCGGCCTGCGCCGCCGAGATGAGATTGTGATAGAAGCCGGTCACGACGCCGTTCGAGATCAACGGTGTGCACTGGCTGCGCGTCCCCTCGTGATCGACCCACGCGCTGTACGGGCGCGCAGGCAGGGTGGCGTCATCGAACAGGCTGAACTTCGGATCGAATTCCTGCCGGCCGATCCGGCTGGCAAAACCCGAGCGGCGTTTGCCGCCCCGCGAATTGGTGTTGAATGCGAACGATCCGTTGAACGCCATCAACAGCGGTTCGAGCAACGAGGCAAAAGCGCTGGGCGAGAAGATCACACTCTGCGGCCCGCTCACTGGCTCGATCGGTTTCCTGGCCCAGCGGAAACGCCGCGCCATGCGCCGCGCAAAATCGAGGTGACTGTCGTCCACCTGCGCTGTGGCAAAGCGCTCAAGCGCCACCAGCACTTCGCCGTCGGCATGCCGTTCGATCCACATTTCGGCTTCCAGCCACGATCGTGACAGGTGCGCCTCGCCGCCATTGGTGTTGCGCAGCGCCACGTCCTCTTTGATGCGGCTCACGTTGAGTTCGATGGCCAGCGGCGGATTGTTCTGCCGCACGGCGCGCAGTATCTGCCGCGTCCAGTCACGCAGATCTGCGTCAGTCAGTTGGTCCACAGTGGAAGACACCCGATTGTTAGTGATCAGTTCACTTGGAAACGACAGCGTCTTCGGCACAGTGACGTGCGCCATGTCACTCGCCCGCTGCACCAATTGATCGTCGCTGAGGCCGTCGGTCGTGCTGGCGTGCCCGGCCCGGCCATTCGCCAAGACGCGCGCCGCGCGCCCGTGGTAACTCTGACGCTCGATCGATTTCACGCGGCTGAACTTGCAGCCCACGCGAGTGACATCTAAATTTCGTTCAATCAGTTCAATTTGCTTGTCCATCTCGCACCTCTTTCGTACACGAATCGCACGAATCACACCCATCAAACGCATCAACCAGAACTCGTGTTAGTCGTGGTCCCTTAGGCTCCGCCCACCAACACGTCCCTCACGCGGATATGCGGCCCGCCGTCACAGACGGGGAGTCCTTCCGTGCCTTTGCCGCAATCTCCGGAGCTTTCATCCCAGGCGAAGTCGCCGCCAATGCCGTCGATGTTCTGCAGCGTCTCGAAGACGTTCCCGGTCAAGGTCATCGAACGCAGCGGCTCGGCAAGTTCGCCGTGCCGGATCAGGTAGCCGTGCTTGGCGACAAACGTGAAATCTTCCAGGAGGGTTTCGCCGCCGGCCCAGTCGCAGGCGTACACGCCCAATTTGATGTCTTTGATCAAGTCGTGCAGCGATCCACCATCGGACGGCGCAATCGCCGTATTGGTCATGCGGACCTGCGGGGCGTAACGATACGAGGTCGCCCGCGCATTGCCGGTAGGCGATTCATTCATTTGCCCGGCCGTCTCGCGTGAATGCAAACGGCCCACGAGCCTGCCATCACGCAGCAGCCACGTCTTCTGCGCGGGCACGCCCTCGTCGTCGTAGGCCACGCTGCCGCGCAGCCTCGGCACCGATCCGTCGTCGTAGATGTTCAAGTTGCGCGGGCCGAACTGGCGGCCCAACGCCATCAGCGCGCGCGCGTCAGGATTCTCGGCGATGAAGTCTGCTTCCGACAAGTGACCGAACGCCTCGTGCGTGAACAGACCCGCCATGATCGGATCGAGCACCACGGTGTAGCGCCCCGCGTTCACCACCTGCGCCGAGAGTTGCTCGACGGCCAGCCGGGCCGCCGAGCGGGCCAGCTCCGATCGATCGAGCGCCGCCTCATAGCCGCAGGCCAGCGCCAGCGACTGGTAGCCCCGCTGCACGCTATCGCCAGCGCGCGCGACCACCGCGAAGTGCAGATCGATCAACGGGCGCTCTTGATAGATGAACGAGCCCTCGGTATTGGCGTACCAGGTGGTGAGGAACGCATCGCTGTACGCGACGTAGGTCGATTCGATGCGCGGATCGAAGTTCAACAGCAGATCGCTGTAGCCGGCGACGAGCGTTTGCTTGTCGAACAGCGGGACCGCGCGAAAGTCGATCGGGAGTTCAGCACAGACCCGATCGGTGATCGGCACGATCGGGGCCAACGTGATCGGATCGGTTTCGATCGCCTGCGCCAACTGGATCGCAGCGCACACACGATCGCGCAGATCGGCGTCACCGGTAAAAGTCACGCCCCCCCAGCCGCCGCCGCTGGCCAACGCACGTGTGAAACCGCCGTAATCGATCGAACTGTCCACCAGGACGAGTTGATCGCCGCGATAAGCCAGGCGCGTGGACTCGCGCCGTTCCAGACGGATCTCGGCGTAAGGCGTGTTGTGCTGATGCAATGCTGCCCACAAACGATCTTGCATGGCCGTCTCCCGGAGACGACGAATGGCCTCGCGGCGCGCGAGGCCGCAGGTCAAGTCATTCTGTATGGTTCAGTCGTTAATTTGCGAAAGCGCCGAATTTCTCGGCAAAACAAGGGGGAAACAGCGATGTTCCGACTGCACCCAGATTCTATCATGCCCCACGTTGAAGGCGTCAAGAGGGAGTTTGCCGGGCTAGATGTGGCGATTGTGCCAAACGGGACGCCCAGTCGTGGGACACGATATGACCATATGTTCGCATTGTGAACGCCGACTTTTGGCCTCGCGTGGCGCAGTCAACCGGGTCCTTTTTTACGCTTTCTTGACAGGCCGTACCGCTTCTTGACGTCCTTTTTACCTCAATCGGCTGTACAACTGTAGCGTCGATTTCATTGGGAGGTGCTGGTTCATGGATTTCATATTTCTGATCGTGACGCTGTTGTTCTTCGCAGCCGCATGGAGCTCTCGTGAAACTGTGCGAGCGCTTGATGGGTGGCAAAGCATGACGATTCTCTACCGTGATTGCCGGTGTGATCACGCTGGCGCTGCTAATCTATTTGTTCGTGGCGATGTTGAAGCCGGAGGCATTTGAATGACGCTCGATGGCTGGCTCCAAGTGGGGCTTTACCTGGTCGTGCTGATTGCGTTGGTCAGGCCGTTGGGTGCGTACATGGCCCGCGTGTACGAAGGCCAGCCAACCAGGCTCGATCGGATCATCGGCCCGATCGAGCGGTTGATCTATCGAGCGGGCGGCGTGCGCTCGCAGGCTGAGATGAACTGGAAGACGTACGCTTTCGCCATGCTCCTGTTCAACCTGTTCGGCCTGCTGGCCGTGTATTTCCTGCAACGTGTGCAAGGCGTGCTGCCGTTGAATCCGCAGGGACTCGGCGCGGTGTCGCCTGACTCGTCATTCAATACGGCCGTCAGCTTCGCCACCAATACCAACTGGCAAGGCTATGGCGGCGAAGTGACGATGAGTTATCTCACGCAAATGCTGGCGTTGACCGTGCAGAACTTCGTGTCGGCCGCCACCGGCATGGCGGTGCTGGTCGCGTTGATTCGCGGATTGCGTGCGCGCTCGGCGACAGACGATCGGCAATTTCTGGGTCGATCTGACGCGCAGCGACGCTGTACATCCTGCTGCCGCTGTCGATCGTGCTGGCCGTGGTGCTGGTGTCGCAAGGCGTGGTGCAGAACTTCAATCCGTATCAGACGGTGTCGTTGCTGCAAGCCGACGGTGGATGCCAACGGCAACGCGGTGACGCAGCAACGCTCGCCGATGGGTCCCGCCGCTTCGCAGATCGCCATCAAGCAGTTGGGCACGAACGGCGGCGGCTTCTTCAATGTCAACTCGGCGCATCCGTTCGAGAATCCGACGCCGCTGTCGAATTTTCTGGAGATGCTGTCGATCCTGCTGATCCCGGCGGCGCTGTGCTACACCTTCGGCAAGATGGTGAACGACACGCGTCAGGGCTGGGCTGTGCTGGCGGCGATGACCGTCATCTTTGTGGCCATGCTTGGCGTGGCTGTCGGATGCCGAGCAGAGCGGCAATCCGGCCTTCGCGCCGCTGGGCGTCGATCAGACTGCGAGCGAGCTGCAAGCCGGCGGCAACATGGAAGGCAAGGAAGTGCGCTTCGGCATCGTCAATTCGGCGTTGTGGGCCACGGCGACAACGGCCGCCTCCAACGGCTCGGTCAACTCCATGCACGATTCCTTCACGCCGCTCGGCGGCCTGGTCCCGATGTGCTGATGCAGCTGGGCGAAGTGATCTTGGCGGCGTCGGCTCCGGCCTGTACGGCATGTTGATCTTCGCCATCATCGCCGTCTTCGTGGCCGGGCTGATGGTCGGCCGCACGCCGGAATATCTGGGCAAGAAGATCGAAGCCTTCGAGATGAAGATGGCGTCGCTCGTCATTCTGATTCCGCCACTGGTAGTACTGGTGATGCACCGCACTGGCGGTAGTGACGGAAGGCGGACAAGCGGGGATTTACAACCCCGGCGCCGCACGGCTTCAGCGAAGTGCTGTATGCCTTCTCGTCGGCGGGCAACAACAACGGCAGCGCCTTCGCCGGGCTGGGCGCGAATACGCCGTTCTACAACATCGCGTGGGACTGGCGATGCTGATCGGCCCGCTACTGGCTTGCGATTCCGACGCTGGCGATTGCCGGTTCGCTGGCGCGCAAGAAGATCGTGCCCGTCGGCGCGGGCACGCTTGCCGACGCATACGCCGCTGTTCGTTGTTCTGTTGGTCGGCGTGGTGATTGTTGGTGGGTGCGCTGACGTTCGTTCCGGCGTTGGCGCTGGGGCCGATTCGTGGAGCAGTTGATGATGATGAGGTCAGCAGTGAACGGCCGAAGCATGTCAAGGCGGAGACTACTATCGATGACGCGTGTCATACTCGATCTAAAGGCATGACCGATTGTTCGATCCGCCCATTGTGAAGCGGGCTATGGTCGATTCTTTCAAGAAACTCGATCCGCGCAGTCAATTGCGCAACCCGGTGATGTTCGTGGTCTCGTCGGCAGCGTGCTGACGACCGGGTTGTTCGTCCAGGCGCTGCTCGGACAGGGCGAAGCACCGGCCGGGTTCATTCTGGCGCATTTCGCTGTGGCTGTGGTTCACGGTGTTGTTCGCCAACTTTGCCGAAGCGATGGCCGAAGGACGCGGCAAGGCCCAGGCCGAATCGCTGCGCAAGGCGCGGCGCGACATTCACGCCAAGAAACTGGCTGAACCGCGCTACGAGGCGCGAAGAGTCGAGCAGGTGTCCGCCAGCGACACTGCGCAAGGGCGACGTGGTGCTGGTCGAAGCGGGCGACTTCATTCCCAGCGACGGCGAAGTGATCGAAGGCGTGGCCTCGGTGGACGAAAGCGCGATCACCGGCGAGAGCGCGCCGGTGATCCGCGAAAGCGGCGGCGACCGATCAGCGGTGACGGGCGGCACGCGCGTGCTCTCCGATTGGCTGGTCGTGCGCATCACGGCCAATCCCGGCGAGACCTTCCTCGATCGCATGATCGCCATGGTCGAAGGCGCCAAGCGCCAGAAGACGCCCAACGAGATCGCGCTGAACATTCTGCTGGCGGCGCATGACCATCATCTTCCTGCTGGTCTGCGTACCCTGCTGCCGTTCTCGCTCTACAGCGTGCAGGCGGCCGGGCAGGGCAGCCGATCACGGTGACGGTGCTGGTGGCGCTGCTGGTGTGCCTGATTCCCACGACGATCGGCGGGCTGCTGTCCGCGATCGGCATTGCGGGCATGGATCGCATGATCCAGGCCAATGTGATCGCCATGTCGGGCCGCGCGGTCGAAGCGGCGGGCGATGTGGACGTGCTGCTGCTCGATAAGACCGGCACCATCACGCTGGGCAACCGCCAGGCGACGGCTTTCATCCCGATCGACGGCGTACGCCCTGAGGCATTGGCCGATGCCGCCCAGCTGGCCTCGCTGGCCGATGAAACGCCGGAAGGCCGCAGCATCGTGGTGCTGGCGAAAGAACAAATACGGCCTGCGCGGGCGCGACATTCATGAGCTGGGCGCGACCTTCATTCCGTTCACCGCGCAGACGCGCATGAGCGGCGTGAACTTCGACGGGCGGCAGATCCGCAAGGGCGCCGCCGATGCCATCGAAACGTATGTGCGCGATCAGGGCGGCAGTCTTCCCGGCGACCGTGCGCACCATCGTCGAAACATCGCCAAGCAGGCGGCACGCCGCTGGTCGTGGCCGACGGGCAAAGACGCTGGGCGTGATCCACCTCAAGGACATCGTCAAGGGCGGCATGAAGGAGCGCTTTGCCGAACTGCGGCGCATGGGCATCAAGACCGTGATGATCACGGGCGACAATCCGCTGACGGCCGCGGCCATTGCGGCCGAAGCAGGCGTCGACGATTTTCTGGCCCAGGCCACGCCCGAAGCCAAGTTGAATCTGATCCGCGAATATCAGACCGGCGGGCACCTGGTGGCGATGACCGGCGACGGCACGAACGACGCCCCGGCGCTGGCGCAGGCCGACGTGGCCGTGGCCATGAACACCGGCACGCAAGCCGCCAAGGAAGCGGGCAACATGGTCGATCTGGACTCCAATCCGACCAAGCTGATCGAAATCGTCGAGATCGGCAAGCAACTGCTGATGACGCGCGGCGCGCTGACGACGTTCAGCATCGCCAACGACGTGGCGAAGTACTTCGCCATCATTCCGGCGGCGTTTGCGACGACGTATCCCGTGCTGAACAAGCTGAACATCATGCATCTGGCCACGCCGCAAAGCGCGATCCTGTCGGCGGTGATCTTCAACGCGCTGATTATCGTGGCGCTGATTCCGCTGGCGCTGCGCGGCGTGCGCTATCGCCCGATCGGCGCGGCGCAGCTGTTGCGCGATCAATCTGTTGATCTTCGGGCTGGGCGGCCTGATCGTGCCGTTCATCGGCATCAAGCTGATCGACATGATTTTGGTGGCGTTGCATTTGGTGTAAGCGAAGGAGCATAACATGCGTGCACAATTGAAACCCGCCATCATCATATTGGCGTTGCTGACCCTGATCACGGGCGTCATCTATCCTCTAGCCGTAACGGTTATTGCGCAGGTCGCTTTTCCCGCGCAGGCCAATGGCAGTCTGATCATGAGGGACGGCCAGCCGATCGGATCGCGCTTGATCGGCCAGCCGTTCGATGATCCCAAGTACTTCTGGGGACGATTTGTCGGCGACGCGCACGTTTCCCGTACAACGCTCACGCCGCGCTCCCTTCTTCCGGATCGAACTACGGCCCGACTGAATCCGGCGCTGATCGATGATGGTGCAGGCGCGTATCAAGGCGTTGCAAGGCGGCCGATCCGGGGAACAGCCCGACCGATCCCGGTCGATCTGGTGACAAGTTCCGGCAGCGGACTCGATCCGCACATCAGCCCGGCGGCGGCCGAGTATCAGGTGGCACGGGTCGCGCGCGTACGCGGGATTGGATCGAAGCGGTCGTGCGGCAGTTCGTGGCGCAGTACACGCAGGGGCGCGATCTGGGTGTGCTGGGCGAGCCGCGCGTGAATGTGTTGGAACTGAATCTGGCGCTGGAGGCAGTAACGGCTAAATGAGGGTTGTACCGTGCGTAGTAAAACTTCACTGGTGTCATTCAGGCGCACAGCGCCGAAGAATCTCTAGCGCTGACGGGGTGCCTGTTAGAAGGAAGTCCTCCGCTACGCTCGTCGGAATGACACTCCTAACGGAATATTCCACTGGAGGCACAGCATGGGCAAAGTACATTTGAATCTCTCACTCGAATGATCGAAGGCAGTGCCATTGCGGTAGGACTCGTGCTGGCGACGACCGCCGTGTTCCTGCTCATCGGGCGCAACGTGCTGGGCGAAGGCGTCATCGCGTTGTTATACCTGGTGCCCATCGGTTGGAGCACCACGCGCTGGGGTCAGCTGGCCGGCATGTGCGCGGCGGTGACGGCCTTCCTGACGTTCAATTTCTTTTTCATCCCGCCGTTCTATACCTTTCAGATCGGCAGCGTGGAAGGCTGGCTGATTCTCATCATCTTTCTGGGGGTGGCCACTGTCATCGTGGGACGCATTCAATACGGCCTGCACCGCGCGCACGTGCGTGAACGCGAGGCGCTGTTCATGTATGAGCTCAGCACCTCGCTGGCCGGCGCGCGCACATCTGAAGCCGTAGCGCGCACGTTGGCTCGCCAACTGCAACAGATGCTGCAGGCCGAGCTGGTTCAGGTGGTGGTCGAACCCGATCAAACGACGGACTCGATCATGGTGGGCGTGCCGACGAGCAACTCAGTCTGCCGAGAACCCCGATCAGATCTTGCCCATGCTGGCGCCACATCGCCTGGTGGGTGAGATTCGCATGTGGCGCGGCCGGCGCCGCTGCCCCCGGCCAATAGCATCCTGCTGCAAAACTTCGCCGAACAGGGCGCGCTGGCGATCGAACGGGTGCAAGACGGCACGCCAGCCTGAGCCGCCGGCAACTTCCGCAGGGAATGGTACGCATGATTGATAACAATCAGACGAGCCGTGCTACAATGACGGCGAAGGCATTCCATGGAACCTCGACGTCCTGATCCCGATCAATTACTGGCGCGGCTGAAGTCTGAAGAAGCGCAGCAGGCGCGCGGCAAGTTGAAGATTTTTCTCGGCTACGCGGCGGGCGTAGGCAAGACCTATGCCATGCTGGAAGCCGCCCATCAACGCCGGGCTGAGGGTGTCGATGTGGTTATCGGCTACGTCGAAACGCATAGGCGGGCCGAGACCGAAGCGCTGGTCGCCGATCTGGAGATCATGCCGCGCCACCGCCTCGACTATCGCGGCATCACGCTGGAAGAAATGGACGTCGACGCGATCCTGGCGCGGCGCCCGCAGTTGGCGCTGGTCGACGAACTGGCGCACACCAACGCCGCCGGCTCACGCCATCCCAAGCGCTATCAAGATGTGGAAGAACTGCTGGCCGCCGGCATCGACGTGTACTCCACGCTGAACATTCAACACCTCGAAAGCCTGAATGACGTCGTCTCGCAGATTACGAATGTGGTCGTGCGGGAGACGATCCCCGATCGGGTCCTGGATGAGGTCACCGAGATCGAGTTGATCGATCTGCCGCCGGATGAGCTGCTCAATCGGCTGCGCGAAGGCAAAGTCTACATGCCCGAACAGGCGGCGCGCGCGATCGAAGAATTCTTCCGCAAGGGCAACCTGACCGCGCTGCGCGAGTTGACGATGCGGCGCGCTGCCGAGCGCGTGGACGATCAGATGCGATCCTACATGCGCACCCGATCGATCCCCGGCCCGTGGGCGGCCGGTGAGCGGCTGCTGGTGTGCGTGACCTCGCATCCGATCAGCGAACGCTTAGTGCGCGCGGCCCGCCGCCTGGCCGACGAACTCAACGCGCCGTGGACGGTATTTCACGTCGAACTGCCCCACGATGTGCGCCTGAATAGCGAACAGCGCGAGCAACTGGCGCGCACCTTGCGCCTGGCCGAAGAACTCGGCGCCAAGACAGTGCAGCGTCCAGGCCAGTCGGCGACCGAGACGATCCTCGATTATGCGCGGCGGCATAACATCACCAAGATCGTCATCGGCAAGCCGCTGCGCCCGCGTTGGATGGAGTGGCTGCGCGGTTCGGTAGTCGATCAACTCACCCGCCACAGCGGGCCGATCGATGTGTACGTGATCAGCGGTGATCCCGGCAAAGCGCCGCAATCCCTGTCCCGTGACTGGGTGCCACATCGGCCATGGCGGCGCTATGCCGCCAGTGCCGCGCTGGTGGCGCTGCCACCCTGATCGGCGAGTTCATTCGTCCCTACATCTCGCCGACGAACCTGGTCATGCTGTACCTCCCCGTCGTCGTATTGGTCGCGATCTATCTGGGGCGCGGACCGGCCGTGCTCGCGTCGCTGCTGAGCGTGCTGGCCTTTGACTTCTTCCTCGTGCCACCGCGCTTGACCTTTGCGGTATCGGATACGGAATATCTGCTCACCTTCATCGGATTGTTTATTGTCGGCGTTGTGATCAGCACGCTGGCCGTGCGCGTCAGAGAACAGGCCGAAGCCGCCAGCACGCGTGAAGTGCAAACGGCCTCACTCTACTCCTTTAGCCGCGATCTGGCCGCGGCCGTCACGCTCGACGAGATCGTCAGCATCATCGTGACACATTTGGGCGAGAACTTCAGCCGTCAGATCGTCGTGCTGCTGCCCGAGAACGGGAAACTGGAGTTGAGCGGCTATACGCCCGAGACGCCACGCACTGAGAATGAACGGCGGGCTTTTTCCAGCGCCTTTACGCGCACCGTCGATTCCCCGTCGCGCATCCAACTCGACGAGAGCGAGCGCGCCGTGGCGATCTGGGCCTTTGAGCACGGCCTGCCCGCCGGTCGCGACACCGATACGCTGCCCGCCGCCAAGGTCCGCTATTTGCCGCTGAAGACTTCGCGCGGCGTGGTGGGCGTGCTGGGCGTGCAGCCGCACGACGAAACCAAACACTTAACCGCCGAGCAGCGTCGCTTGATGGAAGCCTTTGCCAACCAGGCCGCGCTCGCCATCGAGCGCGCCCAACTGGCCGATGAAGCGCAGCAGGCCCGCCTGCAGATCGAAACGGAGCCGCTGCGCAACTCGCTGCTGAGTCGGTCTCGCACGATCTGCGCACCCCCCTCGCGGCGATCACCGGCGCGGCCAGCAGTTTGATGGACGACGAGCATGCCCTGGGGCCGACGGCACGGCACGAGATGGCGCAAACCATCTACGAAGAGGCCGAGCGGCTCAATCGCCTGCTGCGCAACTTGCTGGACATGACGCGGCTGGAATCGGGCGCGCTGCAAATCCACAAAGAATTGCAGCCGCTGGAAGAAGTGATCGGCGCGGCGTTGAGCCGCCTGGAGGAGCCGCTGGCCGATCGAGTGGTGAATATCCGATTGCCTGATGATCTACCCTTCGTCCCGATCGACAGTGTGTTGATCGAACAGGTCTTCATCAACTTGCTGGAGAATGCGATCAAGTACACGCCCGCGCACAGCCCGATCGATCTCTCCGCTGCACAGGATGGCGCGTCGATTGTGATCGACAGTGGCCGATCGCGGGCCGGGTTTGCCGCCGGGCGACGAGCAGCGCATCTTCGAAAAGTTCTATCGCGCCGCGCGCCCGCTTCGCGGAATGGCAGCGGGGTGGGGCTGGGATTGACGATCTGCCGGGGCATCGTCGAAGCGCACGGCGGCCGCATTGGGGCCGAGAACCGATCGGGCGGCGGCGCAGTCTTTCGCTTCACGCTGCCGATCGAAGTTGAGGATAAATCAGCGTGAGCACCGATCAGTTGGTGTTAGTCATCGAAGACGAGCCGCAGATCCGCCGCTTCTTGCGCGCGACGCTGACCAATCACGGTTATCGTTTGATCGAAGCGGTCAACGCGCAAGAGGGCTTGGCGTACGCGGCCACTCACAACCCGGCGTTGATCATCCTCGATCTGGGCTTGCCTGATCTGGACGGATTGGATGTGACGCGGCAAGTGCGCGAATGGAGCGAGGTGCCCATCGTCGTGCTGTCGGCGCGCGGACAGGAACAGGACAAGATCGCCGCGTTGGATGCGGGGGCAGATGATTACCTGACCAAGCCCTTCGGCGTGGGTGAACTGCTGGCGCGCATGCGCGTGGCGCTGCGTCACGCGCAGCAAGCGGTCGATGCGAGTGAAGAGCCGCTGTTTGCTGTGGGCGATCTGCAAGTGGATCTGGCGCGGCGGCAAGTGACGGTGGCGGGCGAAGAAGTGCATCTCACCCCGATCGAATACAACCTCCTCAAGACGCTGGTGCAGCACGCGGGCAAAGTGGTGACGCAGACGCAGTTGTTGAAAGAAGTGTGGGGACCCGCTTACGCGGACGAAAGCCATTACCTGCGCGTGTACATGAGCCAGTGCGCCGCAAGATCGAAGTCGATCCGGCGCGCCCGCGTTATCTCCTCACAGAGCCGGGGGTGGGCTATCGGCTGAAGATAGAGTGAAAGTCAGCTCCCCAATCCATCTCAAAGGCACAAAACAGCGGAGCAACCTTCACTGCGGCGGCACGATCGTCACGGGCTGCAGCAGCAAGCGATCGCCGCGCGGGGCGCCATTTTCATAGAGCGGCAGGCGGTGGCCGGTTTCGCTGGAATACAGGCCGATCGAGAGGCGATACTGTCCCGCCGGCAGATCGGCGGGCAGATCGATGCTGTGAATCTGCATGAAGACATCGCCCGGCTGCAACGTATCGGCCAGCACACTCTGCCGATCGATCTGCGCGGCGATTTGGCCGCTGCCATCCAGCAGATGCAGAAAAACGGTCAAGAACGGCGGCGGCTGATCGATCACCTGCCAGTAGGTGGTCACGTTCAGGGGCTTGCCCGGGCGCAGGCTGGGCTTCTCAACCTGATAACCGAGCAATTTAACGTGACGCCCGAAATCGACGGGCAGTGCCGTCGTGATGTTTCCCTCGGGCCACGCCGCTGCGGCCCGGCCCGCTTCCGCCAAAGTGGAAGCCAGACGTTCCCGCACATCCACGTTGTAAATCAAGTCTGTCGTTAAAGGCGTTCAGCGGCGCTGGCTGCGTATTCGTTAGCCAGTTTGTAATGGACGGCGGCAGATTTTGCTCGGGCGGCATCAAATACAGAATGAACTGCCGCCACTGCCCGCCAACTGGAAACACCATCGAATCGCGGCAGTCGTGCCAGCGAATCGGCAGATCGGTGCGGCGCAGTTCAAAGTGAATGGTCTGACGCGGCGAACGCAGCCAGTCTTCCCTCTCGTTCAGGAACGGACTGCAGCCCACCACCGGCGTCGTATCGCCGGGACGCGCGTCCAGAACTTTCGCCATCTCATTCACGTTGGCTTGATGATAGAAGCGCACTTCGTCATTGGCAGGCCACACGCCGAAGAAGTTATGAGTGTTGACAAGCGCCGCGCCCAGCCAGATGAGGCCGATCACGATCGCCGCAAAGCGGCCCCATGCCCGACCGCGTCCCTCAGCCCACCCGATCGCTCCGGCGCTGCCGATGCCGACGAAGGTGTAGGCGGCGACTTGCGCCGCCGCCGTGCGCATGTAATGCGGAGCCGGCCCGCTGAGCATGCCGGGAATCAACGTGATCGACAGCCAGATCAGATAGAATGCGTAAGGGAAGCGGCGCACCCGCCACACCGCCAACGCCAATCCGATCAGGAACAGCGCCGAAGTCACCGGATCGAAAACCGGCGCGCCCGCCACGTTGTAGTGCCACTGCGGATCGCCCTGCCAGACAAGCATGCCCAGCGTTTGCAGCGCCGTCGTCAACACGGGCAGCAAGTCGCCCGCGCGCGCCGCGTCGATGTTTTCAGTCAGCATCTGGAAGCGCAGATCGACAGCGGGGCGCAGACTGAGATAGACGACCAACGGAGCCACAACGGCGATGGCGGCGGCGGCGTAGACGACGATCCCGCGCCAGGCCGCGCGCACCGATCGCCACTGGGTGAGTGCCAGATAGACCAGGCAGGCGAAAAACACGATCGGGATGACGCGGGCCGCAATGTAGGTATACAACGTCAGCCCCAACAGCACACCGGCGATGACCCATTTTCGCAGCCGGGGCTGATCGGCTGGCTGCCAGGCCGAGAAGAAGGCCAAGGCCGCCAGCGCCGACACGGCGATTAAGGAAACCGATCGGGTGGCGGCGCGCCCTTCATAGATTGACCAGAATGAAACGGCGGCAAAGGCCAGCGTGATGAAGGCCACGCGCCGGCCCAGCAAGCGATTCGCCAGCGCATAGATGGCGGCCAGCCCGATCATCCCCCAGAAGAATCCGGCGAAGCGAAAACCGATCGCGCTATAGCCGATCAGGCGCAGCGCCGCCGCCAGCGTCAGATGAAACAGGCCTTCACGCCCGCCCGTGGCGTAGAAAATCGCGGGATGACCGGCGAAGATGTCATTTTCGACGATCTCCCCGTTGATGACTTCATCATGGTGCAGGCCGGGTGGAACCTGATCGATCTGCCAGACCCGCAGCCCGGCGGCCAGGATCAGCAGGGCGATGACAGCGAGGAGGCTCTTGAAACGCATGCTGCGAATTATACACTGCCAAAAACAGGGCGGCTCACTGACGAGCCGCCTCACGCACCCATGCGCCTCATTCGCTCTCGACCATTGAGATGGAACCCACGCCGCCGTCGATGATCAACGTCACCGTGTTCTCGGCAGTGGAGAACCCCGGAGTCTCGTAGACATTGTCGCGCACCTCCTGCATGCCGGGCAACCGGTTGAACGAACCCAGCCCGCCGTTCACCTCGGCGCGCACCGCCAGGCCGGATGGCACGTAAATTCTGATCGTGCCGACGCCGCCGTTGATCGTCAACCGGTAGTTGCCTTTGCCCGGCAGATAGAGTTCGCTGGTGCCCACGCCGCCGTCGATCCCGCCGCCGGAGAGGCGCAGCTTCGTCAGATCGATCCTGGACTGGCCCACGCCCGCGTTCAGATCGAGCTGATACGTCACCGACGAGTTCAAGCCAACGTCCCACGTCTCTCCCGAGACCGATGGCAGGACCATCGGGACGGACGCCGACCCCGGCGACAGGGCAATCGTCGCCCGATCACCTGAGGCACTCACGCGAAAAGTTCGGCGTGCCGTAGGTGCTGCAAGCGGCCTTCGATCAAATTGCTGGAATCGCTCAAGGCGTAGACCTTGCTCGGTGCCGGCTCCAAACGAAAGTTCGGCGCGGGCCGACTCCACGCCGTTGAGCGGATGCGAGATATTGGTCGTTTGCAGATTACCGCCGCCGAAGTTCAAGCCGGGAATGGCCGGCTGCGCGATCAAGATCCACAGAATGCCGCCCACCAGCGCCAGCCCTAACAGCGCGCTGACCACGGCCCGCCAGCCCGTCGATCCGCCGAACAGGATTTCAAGGCCCAGCGCGATCAACAGCACCGGCCACAATTGAAGCATAATCGTCCACGGATTGCCGTGGATCACGCCCAGATTGCTGAGCAGCAATATCGCGCCGGCCCCGATCAAAACGATCGGCCAAAACAGTCTCACACCACGTCTGTGTTCCATTGTTACCTCGCGAAGAAAGAGTTATTCCCCTGCCTCTCGGCCCACCTGGTACTTCAAGACCTTGCCGTTACTGGTCACAGTGTAGACAAACCCCTCGCGATCAACGGCCACTGTCCGCGGCGCGCCCTTGGTGTAATCGGCCGGCAGCCGGCCGATGAAGCGCCCGCCCGTGTCAAACTGATCGATCCCCGCGTTGTGATGCACGTACAGCCGCTTCTGCCCATCGACCGCCAGGCTGCCGGGGCTGCTGAGCTGGCCGGGTTCATCGCCCCGCTGCCCGAACCGATCGATGAACTCGCCCTGCGGATCATAGCTGTAGACCTGATTGCCGAAGCTGCTGGCAAGGTAAAGGTTGCCCAACCCGTCGACCGCGATGCCCAGGTCCATGGCCGCGTCTTTTTTGTTGACCTTCGTGACGATGTCATCCCAGCGGGCCAGCTGTTTCCCGTCGGGATTCAGCTTGATCACGGCATTATCGCTGGCCGTGCTGTGAACTCGCGTACAGATTGTTCTGCGCATCCACGGCCAGCGCCTGGTAACGCGTATCCGGGAATTTTCCCGGGAACGTCGCCTTCAGGCCACCATCGGCTGCGCCGTATTTCAAAATATCCCCGCCGCGCGCGACGTACAGATTGCCCTTGAGATCAGCAGCCAACCCCTCAATGAGCGTCATGTCATTCTTGTCGGGCGGCACTTGAATCAACTGCCTGAATTTGCCGGATGGATCGAACTGCTGCACACGGCCATCCTGATAGTCGGCCGTCCAGATATTGCCGTCCGCGTCGAGCGTCACGTAGCGCGCATCGTCCAGCTGCCCCGGCCCGCTGCCCCTGGCTCCGAACTCCTGCACGATCTGCGCGAAGCCCGGCGTGGGCCTGGCCTGCGGCGCGCCCGGCACATCCGCCGCTCCCGGATCGAGCGCGCTGATCGTCGCTTTCACATCCGGCATTTCGGGGATTTGGACCTTTACTTCTTCCAGCGCAGACTGCACGCCGGTGAGGGCGGACTGGCTGGCGTACAGCCCCAACCCGATCGCCCCGAGCGTAATCACGAGCACGACCGCTGCGATGAGGCAGCCGACGTTCCGGCCGGCTTTAGTGGCTTCCCGATATTGCGGCGAACTGAAATCAACCTGCTGAATGACGACCTGCGGCCGGTGCGGCCTCAACTCCGGCGGGACCGGCACGCTATTGCCGCAATACTTGCACTTCACCGACGGTGCATCGACCACCTCCAGCGTGGCGGCACACGTGGGACAACGGAACAGACTCAACCCCCGGCGACGAATCGCGCGCATCAGGCGCCATGATCATCCTCCCCTGAACTTGAGACTTGGCTGGTGTTTCTCCCCGCTTACTGTCAATTATCCACGAAATCGGCCTGCTGCGCGAGAGTGATCTCCCGTCTTTGACAATCTTCCGACCTGCCCGGCATTCGACAGTCCGCAGGGCCTGGCCTGAGGAAGCAAAAGTCCCTTCCATCTTAGCACAAGCTGGAAGGGACTGCCTGACAATCGGCTATCAACTTACCCTCACCTTTTACAAAAGGCAAGGGCAGTTTTCTCAATGGCAGTTGATGCCGCAAACAGGCTTACACCACAATGCTCACCAGCTTCCCCGTCACATACACGATCTTCTTTGGCTCCTTGCCTTCCAGATGCTTCTGCACGTGTTCCGAAGCCAGCGCCGTCGCCTTCGCCTCCGCCTCGCCGATGTCGGCTGCCACCTCGATGCGATCGCGCACCTTGCCGTTGATCTGCACCACCAGCGTGATCAGCTCTTCGGCGGCCGCCGCCGCATCGTAGGCCGGCCATCGCTGCTGATGGATCGAGTAAGGGTTGCCGCGCCGTGCCCACAGCTCCTCGGCGATGTGCGGCGTGACGGGCGCCATCAACAGCAGCAGCGTATCGACCGCCTCGTTCCATTCCGGCGAGCCTTCCGCCGCCTCGCGCAGCTTGTACAGGCCGTTGGTCATCGTCATCAACGCCGCGATGATCGTGTTGAACTCGTACGCTTCCAGATCGCTCGTCACTTTCTTGATGGTCTGGTGCGTGACGCGGCGCAGCACCCTGGCATCTTCTGACGACTGGCGACTGACCACTGACGACGGCTGCGCCACATGCCAGACGCGATGCAGCCAGCGCACCACCCCCTCGATATTCTCCGAACTCCACGGGCCGCCGTCGGCCCAGCGGTAACCGAACATCAAGTAGGCGCGCACCACATCGGCGCCGTAACGGTGCACCTCCTGATCGGGATCGATGACGTTGCCCCGGCTTTTGCTCATGCGCTGCCCGTCCGGCCCCAGAATCTGGCCCTGGTTGCGCAGCTGCAGCATCGGCTCGCTACCCCTGGCGATGCCCAGATCGCGCAGTGCTTTGTGGAAGAAGCGCGTGTAGATCAAATGCATCGTCGCGTGCTCCACACCGCCCGTGTAGGCATCCACCGGCATCCAGTAGTCATACTCTTCCGGATCGAACGGGCCTTGATCGTATTGCGGGCTCAGGTAGCGCAGGTGATACCACGACGAGCACATGAAGGTGTCCATCGTGTCGGTGTCGCGCTCGGCGGGCTGGCCGCAGATCGGGCAGGTGGTGTGCTTCCACGTGGGATGCAGCTTCAGCGGGCTCTCGCCCGTCGGCTTCCACTCCACATCGTCGGGCAGCAGCACCGGCAGTTGATCATCCGGCACGACGACCTGGCCGTGTTCGGGGCAATACACGATCGGGATGGGCGAACCCCAATAGCGCTGCCGCGAGATCAACCAGTCGCGGATGCGATACGTCACCGCGCCCTGGCCTGTGCCCTGTTTCTCCAGCCAGCCGGTTACGTCGTTTTTCGCCGAAGCGCCGGGCGTGCCGCTGAAGGCGCCGGAATGGATCATCGCGCCGTATTCGTCGTGGTACAACGCATCTCGATAGAACTCCACCGCCCACAGCATCTCCATGACCGTGTGCTTGCCCCGCACGTCGGGTTCCAGCTCTTTGCAGCGCGCCAGAATTTTCTGCTCGGCTTCCAGCGAATTCCATTCCGCTACGCCGTCGTGGAAGATGAACAGCCAGCGCGTGCCGACGATTTCGTTCCACGCGTCGGGCTGCACGTGATAGCGCGCAATCTCGATGTATTGATCGATCTTCTCCGGCGGGATCGTGATGTACAGCGATCCGCGATCTTCCACGAACGGGATGCCGGCCGAGTGCAGCGCGGCCGCAAACCCGATCGACATGGTGCCGCCCAGCGCGAACGATTTGGTCAGCCCGTCGTTGCGATCGATCACGGGCAGGATCGGCAGGCCGAACTTCAACGCAAACTGGAAGTCGCGCTCGTCGTGCGCGGGCACGGCCATGATCGCGCCCGTGCCGTAGGTCATCAGCACGTAGTCCGCGATCCAGATCGGGATGCGCGCGCCGTTCACCGGATTGATCGCATACGCGCCGATGAATACGCCGGTCTTGTCCTTCTCCGCCGCTTCGCGCTCGATCTCGGTGCGGCGCGTCACTTCGTTGACGTACTCTTCCACTTCCGTCTTGCGATCGGGCGTGGTCAACTTGGCCACCAGCGGATGCTCCGGCGCCAGCACCATGAACGTCGCGCCCCACAGCGTATCCGGCCGGGTGGTGAACACCTCGATCGGGTCTCGCGCAGCGTGTTCCGAATGAAACACGACGCGCGCGCCTTCGCTCCTGCCGATCCAGTTGGTCTGCAGCGTCTTGACGCGCTCCGGCCAATCGATGCCCTCGAAGTTCAGCAGCTCGTCGGCATACCGGGTGATGCGGAAATACCATTGATCCAGGTTCTTCTTGATCACCGGCGTGCCGCAGCGCTCGCAGTGGCGATCCTCGCCCCACACTTGCTCGCGCGCCAGCGTGGTGTTGCAGTTGGGGCACCAATCGACGGGCGACATCTTCTTGTAGGCCAAGCCGTGCTTGAAGAACTGCGCGAAGAACCACTCGGTCCATTTGTAGTATTCCGGATCAGCCGACACGGCCTCGCGCTCCCAATCGAACATGGCGCCCATGCTGCGCAGCTGCTGGCGCATGTTGGCGATGTTGGAATACGTCCATGTCTTGGGATGGATGCCGCGCTTGATGGCGGCGTTCTCGGCCGGCAGGCCAAACGCGTCGAAGCCGATCGGGAACATGACGTTGTAGCCGTTCATGCGCAGATACCGCGCGCGCGCGTCCGACGGCGAGATGATGTACCAGTGGCCGATGTGCAGATCGCCGCTGGGATAGGGCAGCATCGTCAGGAAGTAGAACTTCTGCTGGCTGTGATCGATCACCGAGCGGTACAGCTGATCCTGCTCCCACTGCGCCTGCCACTTCGGCTCGATGGCGTCCGGCTTGTATTCGCTGACCGGCGTCGGCACGGGCAGCGTCTTTACCACTTCCACGATCGGCTGCGCCGCGACCACGGACTTCTTCTTCGCCACGGCCTTCTTTACCGTCATCTTGGCCGACCTGGCTTTGGTGGTTGCTTGGGCGGCTGTCGTCTTAGCTTTGGTCGTCACCTTGGCCTTCGTCGTCTTGGCCTTCGTCGTCTTGGCCTTCGACGCGACTTTCGCCGCAGACTTCTTCGCCACGGACTTTGTCTTCGTAGCCGACTTCTTCGCCTTACCGGCTGTCTTTGCGGTTGTGGACTTCTTGGTTGTAGCCATGTTGATTCTCTCCTTGATCAAAAAATCCCCCTCATCCATCTCAGGGACGAAGGGGACTCCGTGGTACCACCCTGCTTGCGTCGATCGCAATCGACGCCGCTTGTGAGCGCGTTATCGGGCGCACCCGCTGTAAGCTACTGCTGAACTTTCACTCACAGAGCGTAATCGTTAGGGCGGACAAATCCGTGTAATCTGTGTGTATCCGTGTCCTAACAACCCACCGGCGAGTTCGGCCTGAGCGCTCCGCAGCGCTGCGCAAGGCTCGCACCACATCTCCTCGCTCTCTGGCGGATGGCCTACTACTCCGGCTTCACGCTGACTATGCAATAAGGGCGAGGTGACCTCGCCCCTACGTTGTGTGGTGGACCTAGTGGGATTCGAACCCACGACCTTCTCAATGCCATTGAGACGCGCTCCCAACTGCGCTATAGGCCCGTTATGCTCCTAGTGGACCTGGGGGGATTCGAACCCCCGACCTCCTCAGTGCGATTGAGGCGCGCTCCCAGCTGCGCTACAGGCCCAATGAAGCGAACAAGATTGTACCCGACTCAATGCCGTGTGTCAAGCAACCCCTGAATCGCTCGGCGCAAAAGCTAAGGGGCGGGGCCGATCAGTTTATACTTCCGGCATGCGAACTCAACTCAGCCGTCTTACTCTTGCCACCTTCTTCGCCGTTGCCTTTCTGTTCAGTCTGCAAGGAGCGCTGCTGAGCGCTTCTTCGCCGGTAACGGCCTCAGCGTTAATCAACGCTGACACTTGCTCTGGTGGACAATGCCAAAGTAAGCGACCAATGACAGCGACCGCGGCGTACACCAACTTTCTGCCGTTGATTCAACGCAGCTCTCCTATCCTCGCAGAATTTCGCGGGCTGTGGGTCACGCGCTTCGATTGGACGCGCTTCGGTTACACCGTGACCACTTCTGATCTGGACGTCATTGTGGACAAGGCGGCCTCGGCGCATTTTAACGCCCTGCTCTTTCAAGTGCGCGGCACCGCCGACGCCTATTACTCCTCCTCCCTGGAGCCGTGGGCGGCACGGCTCACCGGATCGACGACCAAAACGCTGGGCGCCAATCCCGGTTTCGATCCGCTGGCGTACATGATCACCCGCGCGCATCAAAGCGGACTGCAAGTCCATGCCTACATCAACATCTTCCCGACGTGGCTGTGCGGTCTGGGCGCGCCGCCCGATAACACTACGCCTCAGCACTTGTTCTGGACCCTGTCACATGCGGCGACGACCTGGAGCGCCTGGCGCGTCTACAGCAATCCCGAAACGCCGCAGAACATCGCCACCTGCGCCGACTATATGTGGGCGACCCCGGCGCTGTCCCTGACGCGCCATCACATCACCGCCGTAGCGGCCGACATCGCGCAGCGTTATGACGTGGACGGGATTCATCTCGATCTGATTCGCTATCCGGGATCGACTTACTCATTCGATCCGTACACGATGCAAGCCTATAGTGACGCGCTACAAATCACGCCGACGTTGACCATCACCAACTGGCGGCCGGCGTTCCAGCGGGCGCAGATCGATGCGATCGTGCAGCAGATCTACTCCGCCACGACAGCCCTCAAGCCCAATCTGCTCGTGAGCGCCGCCGTATGGCCCAATTACAACAGCGGCTACAACTCGTACTATCAGGACTCCAAAGGCTGGCTGGCAAATGGCATTAGCGACGCCAATATGCCGATGCTCTACTCCAGCGACATCGTGAATGATCTTCCGGCATGGACAGCTCGCGCGCAAGGCTTCATCGACGATGCGCATGGCCGCTACATCTTTCCCGGCATCAGCACCAACTACACTGACGTGAACCAGATGATCGATCGGATTGAAGCCGCCCGATCGTTGGGAGCGCGCGGCGTGGCCTTGTTCTCATATGGCGCGCTGAACACCTACGACTACTGGGACGATCTGGCCAACGGCCCCTTCGCCAACCCGGCGACTGTGCCCCAGCCCAACTGGAAGCCGTAACGCAGCGAGCCGCATCCAACCGATGCGGCTCGCTTACCCCCTGACAATCGATCGGGTTACGGTTTGAGACATTCGGCCGGCTGGGAGCCGCCGCTGCGATAGCCGCACCACTTCTTGCTGCCATCGTAATTACCATTGAACTGCAGCGGGTTGAGCAAATACCAGGTGAACGGTCCCGACGCACCGCCGCCGGCCCACGTGCCCGTGGCCTTGCTTCCATCGATCGTGCCGTTCACCGTGCCGCCCGTGTAGGAGCCGGTAAACTGCCGCCCGTCCTGATAGATACTCATCGGCCCGCTGAACGTCTCGCCGATCACATTCCAATCCCCTGCGAAGGTGCCCACCCCGCAGGGTACGGGCTCCGTCTCGCCGGATCGATAACCACACCAGCCATTGACGCTGTTGTAGTTGCCGCGCCACTTGTTGTTCGATCCGCCCATCCACCAGTCGAAGCTGCCGGACGTTCCACCGCGCGTCCACATCCCCGTCAGGCGAGTGCCGTTCGCCGTGCCGCTGATCCTGCCATTATCCGCAAATGTGCCGGTGACGACGCTCCCGCTCTGGAGCAGGTTCACAGTGCCACAACCGGCTGCACCGCAGTTGGTGATCCACTGGCCGTTCCACGGATGGGCTACGGCTGTGGCCGCCGGCAGCGGTGTCGCCGTCGCCGGCACCGGCACGCTGATGACCACCGTCACGCCGCCAAACACCGAGCCATTCGTCGCCCTGAAACGCCATCCGCCTTTGTGCTCGCCGGGCGCGCTCGGCGCGACCAGATTCACTGACACGTCGACGATCCCATTTGCCGGGGTATTATTCACGTTCACGGCTGCCGGGCCGCCCATTTGCTCGCCCGTGGCAAAGATCAGTTGGTAGTTCTCCCAATTGCACGTGCCATTGTTCTTCACCCGCCACGTCTTGGGAAATGGGGATCCAGGCGCCAGCACCGTTCCATCGGGAATGGTGACATCGGCGATGAATTGCACGCTCAAAATACAGCCACCCGGGCCGGAACCGGTGGGAGTTTCTGTCGGAGGGATAGGCGTGGGCGGCGCTTTGGTGGGAACCACCGTCGGCGCTGTGGGCGGAACGGTGGGCGGCACCCGCGTGGAAACCTGGGCAACCGCCTCGGTAGAAGTCGGCTCCGGCGCGGGTGCGCCAGAACCGGCAAACGTACAAGCAAGCGATACGGCCAACCACATTGCCAGAACGACAATGACTTTGCTTCGACGAGCCATGTTTCCCTCCATATAAGGCAGTTCATTCGCCGGTGATTATATGCCAACTGGCCGAATGCGCCACAACGCTTATCAGGACTTCACGTAATGTAAAGGATTGATATATACTGTCTAGGCTGGTGTGTTGTCAAGTGTCACATGGGTTTCGTTATCTTTGTCACTAGGGCGGATTCAGGGTTACGTGTATTATTACCTCTGAAGCAACCACAACTAGTCGATCGCTGACCCTCCTGGGTCAACGCATGAGACTGAGTCTCCTCCCTTGGCTGCCGCCCCCACCACATCCCCCGCTGTGGTGGGGGCTGGCCATTTATAGCGCCGAAATCGCTTTCAGCAGTTTCAAGGTCAGAATTTTAACGTTCAATTCTTCGCGCCGGGCTTCGGCCATCCCGATCGGCCCGACGCAGCCCGGACAGCCCGTCTCGCAACGGCACTGCGCCACCACATCGTGCGCCGCTCGCAGCAATTGCCCGTGCAGGTCGAATAATTCCTGGCTAAAACCGATGCCCGCCGGCACGCGATCGTAAATCGTAATCGTCGGGAGCTCGGTGAAAGCCGAGCGGGCTTCGGCAATCACGCCGATGTCGCGCGGATCGCACATCAAGTACAGCGGCGCGATCTCGCCCAGCACGTGGCCCAACCCGCTGAGCGCCCCGCGCAGGCCGGTGGCCGACTCGACGCGATGATGGCACGCGCGACAGAGCGTGACGAGATTCTCCAGGGCGTTCGCCAGCCGATCGTTCCGGTTAACCCCTCGCACGTACCCGAACTCGCGGAATGGCCGCAGGTGATGCACATCGTGCGATCGGCCCGGCGGCTCGCCCGCCCCGCACTTGCGGCAGCGATGCCCGTCGCGCGCCAGGATCTCTTCGCGCGCCTGCTCCCAGTCGGGGCCGTAATCGTTGGGCGTAAAGAGCACGCCTTCTGCAATGAGTTGATCAGCTACATCGGGCGCGATGCAAAACCAGTAAGCCGTGGTGTGCAGCTCTTGTTCCGGCAGCTGAATCTCGCCCCAGCCCAGCGTTTCATGCGTATACAACTTGATCTTGCGGAAGCCCGTCGTCTGCGATGTGATCAACACTTCGCCGATGCTCTTGATCGTCGCGGGTTCTTCCACGCGCTCGTGTTCTTCTTCCACATCGACGTTCGTCGAGGTGCTGGCCTCCGTGTAGTAATCGACGTGCGCGGGTGTGACCAGGGCCTGGCCGTGTTCCCAATCGAGCCGGTTGACAATGAACGATTGGCCTTCGTGGATGTAGATAGCGCCTTCGTGCACCAGCGTGGGCGCTGAATCCCGATCGATTTGTCCGATCGATTGAACCCTCCCGGAGGTTGCGCCTCTCGGAGGCGCGGAACCTCCGGGAGGTTGATCGCTCAGAATCACGATCGTATCCGCCGTGCCCGTGCGCAGCGAAATACCGCTGGCCGGATATTGATCGGCCAGCCAGAAATAGCGATCGGGCAAGTTGGGGCGCGGCGCAGCCTGTTTGTTCAACAGGCCCTCTTCGACCAGCGCTTCCAACAATTCATCCGTCTGCGCAAAGCGGCCGAATTGCTCTCCCGCTTCAAAAGGCAGCTCAAACGCGGCACATTTGAGGTGATTGCTGAGGATGATCAGATTGTCGGGCGCAACGAGGCCGTGTTCCGGCGATCGCTCGAAGAAGTAACGCGGATGGGTGATGATGAACTGATCGAGCGGATTGGCGCTGGCAATGATAAGCGCCGCCGAGACGTTGGTGCGACGCCCTGCCCGTCCCGCCTGCTGCAGCGCCGAAGCGATCGTGCCCGGATAGCCTGCCAGCACGGCGGCATCCAATTGCCCGATGTCGACGCCCAACTCCAACGCGTTGGTGGACACCACCCCGCGGATCGATCCATCCCGCAGACCCTGTTCGATCGCGCGGCGCTCTTCCGGCAGATAGCCGCCCCGGTAGCCGTGCACCTGCGCCGCGCGGAGCGCACCTCCTTCTGCCGCGAGGCTCTCCCGCAGGTAAGTCAACAACACTTCGGTCGTCAAGCGCGCCCGCGCAAACACGATCGTCTGCACATCGGACTGCAGACAGCGCGCGGCGATGTCACGCGCTTGCAGCACCACCGATCGGCGCTGGCCGATGGCCGGATCGATCAACGGCGGGTTGATCAGGATCCAGTGCTTTTCGCCGCGCGGCGCGCCGTCGTCGTCGATCAAGGTGATCCGTTCTTCGATCAGCCGTTCGGCCAGCTGCTGCGGATTGGCGATGGTGGCCGAGGTAAGAATAAACTGCGGCGACGATCCGTAGAAGTGGCAGATGCGCTTCAGCCGGCGAATCACGTTGGCGAAGTGGCTGCCAAACACGCCGCGATAGGTGTGCAGCTCGTCGATCACGATGTAGCGCAGCGACTGGAACAACTGCGCCCACTGCGTGTGATGCGGCAGAATGCCGGTGTGCAGCATATCGGGATTGGTGATGACGATGCCGCCGGCCTGGCGCGCCGCTTTGCGCCGCTCGCGCGAGGTATCGCCGTCGTAGGTTTGAACGGCGATTGGCTGGCGCAGATCGCGCAGCAGTTCGCTCAGCGAGTTGAGTTGATCGTTCGCCAGCGCCTTCGTCGGGAAGAGATACAGCGCGGTCGCCTGTGGATCGCGCAGCAGGGCGTTGAGCACCGGCAGGTTGTAGCACAGCGTCTTGCCGGAAGCGGTGGAGGTCACCACACAGACGTGCTCGCCGCGCAGCACGCCGTCGATGGCGGCGGCTTGATGCGTGTAGAGTTGATCGATGCCGTGCGAATGCAGCACTTCGCTTAAGCGTGAATCGAGCGCCGTCGGGAAAGGCGCGTACTGTCCCGGCCGGGCCGGCACGCGCTCCCACGCGGCGACATCGCGCATGAACGCTCGATCGGCGCGGAATTGAAGCAGCAGAGAGTCAAGTGACATGCGGCAAGATGCCAGCGCGGCTATGGCTAAACGTAGTCGTCCAGCAGGATCACCTGCGGGTCGGTAATGCGCTTTTGCAGATCACGATCGTTGGTGATGAACACATCGGCCTGAGTCAGGAGCGCCGCCGCAACCTGCAGCGCGGCTGGTAATTTGCAGCGAAATTGGGCGCGCAATCGCGCCGCAGTTTTGGCGATTGGCACATCAATGGGCAGCAGGGTCAGGTTGGGGAACAGCGTCAGGTAGGCTTCGTAGTCGATGGCCGCCTGCAAGTTGGCGTCCTGCTCGGCCCTGGTCAGAATCTCAGCCAGCGTAACCGTGGTGGTGACAGCACGCGGCCGGCCGTTTTCCACGGCGTGCAAGATCAGGTCGGTCAGCGGCGCATATTTGGGATGATCGAGCAGCTGGTAAACAAAAACGTTCGTATCCAGCGCCACGATCTTCCAACTGTGCAGTTGGCCGCGCAGCGCCGCTATTCCCATGAACTCCGCTCCTGACCCAGCCAATCTTCCACAGTCGACGTCGGCCCAGACGTTTTTGTGCAGGCCGCGCAGCGCTTGAGCAAAGCTGGCCGGGCGCGAACGTACGACGATCTCCCCCTCGCGAATAATGAACAGCAGTTCGTCGCCGCTCTTGACGCCCAGCTCGTCGCGCACTTCACGCGGAAGCACGATCTGGTTCTTGCTGCTTACCCTGGCCGTCACCGTCAGCATTTCCCTTACCTCTTAAAAGATTTGTAAGGCAATTATAGTCTTTGCCTTACCATCTGTCAACTTTGGCACTCACCCTGCTATCGCTCAGTAACTGTCGTGGAGCCAGTGGCACAGGCAGCCCCAGGCCTGAGCCTGGCGAACTGCAGAGTCTTAGGACTCGCTCTAACGCAACGCTAACACTTCGCCTGCATTGATCTAACACACATCGGGTATTCCTATGCGCAGTTCTGAAAATCAGCACTCAGAAATCCAAAATCAACAATACTGGGAGGTTTCACATGTCTCGCAATATGATTGTCCGCACGAATGATCCGTTTTTCATGCCCTTGAGCGCCGCAGTGAATGCGCTGTTCAACGACGCGCAGGTCAATCCGCGCTCGGCTGAATGGGCCACTGCCTGGGGCGTGGGTTCGCGCCTGCCGCTGAACATCTACGCCGACGCCGAGGGATACACCTTCGTGGCGCTGGTCCCCGGCCTGAAGGCCGAAGAGTTGACCATCGAGACCGAAGGCAACACCGTGAAGATCAGCGGCGAGTTGATTGCCCCCGCGCTGTCGGCCGACGAGAACATCCGCGCGCTGCGCAGCGAGATCGGTTTCGGCAAGTTCAACCGTGCGTTCGAGATGCCGGAAGAGATCGACGCCGACAAAATCGAAGCGAATCTGGACAACGGCGTGTTGACCGTCCGCGTGCCCAAGGCCGAGGCCGTCAAGCCGCGCACGATCAAGGTGCAGGCGAAGTAGTAGTTTGGAAGTTAGAAATTAGAAGTTAGAGGTTGGAGAGCCGCCCCGCCGCAAGGCGTGGGCGGCTTTTGTTTTTCAATTCCGGACAAATGACCGGGACACGAACGGCGAAATGCGGTAAAGTATGGGCATCCGTTCCAAACCGGGAGACGCGATCATGCGACGATTCCTCATCGATACGGACACCGCTTCGGATGACGCCGTGGCCTTGATCATGGCGCTGCGCGAACCCGACATCCGCGTGGAGGCCATCACCGTGGTGGCGGGCAATCTGCCGCTGCCGCTGGCCGTGAAGAACGCGCTGCTCTCCGTCGAGGTGGCCAACACCTACCAGCCGCCGGTGTTCGCCGGCATGGCCAAACCGCTGCTGCGCGATTTGTTCACGTCCGAATTCGTCCACGGCGACGATGGCATGGGCAACATGGGCCTGCCGGAGCCCGCGCTGGCGGCCGAGCGCGAGCATGCCGTGGATGCCCTGATCCGGATGCTGACCGGCACGCCGGATGAACTGGAATTGATCACCCTGGGCCCGCTCACGAACATCGCGATGGTCTGCCTGAGAGCGCCCGAGGCAATCCGGAAACTCAAACGCATCACGCTGATGGCTGGCGCGGGCTTTGGCTCGGGCAACATCACGCCGGTGGCGGAATTCAACGTCTACGTGGATGCGGAAGCCTTCGGCCTCGTGCTGCAGGCGGGCGTGCCGATCACGCTCGTCGGCTGGGACGTCAGCATGGGCACGACGTTCATCACCGCCGGCGACATCGACTATTTACTGGGCACCGGCTCGCGCAGCGCCGAGTTCTGCGTGCGCTGCAATCAGTCGCTGAAAGAGTTCAACTGGCAGCGCCTGCGCAAGATCGGTTTCGATCTGCCCGACCCGGCGGCCGTGGCCGCCGCGCTGTATCCCGACACGGTGCTGGACACGGTGGAGGCCTACACTTACGTCGAAACCCGGAGCGAAGCGGCGTACGGGCAGGTCATCATGGACACCATGCACCTGCTCCAGCGGAAGCCCAATGCGACGATCTGCCGCGCCCTCGACGGGCGGCGCTTCAAAGATCGCTTGTTCCGCGCCATCATCTAACGCCAGAGAAGACCCATATCTGATCGGCATGGCCGAGCGCGCCAAGGCGGTGCAAGAAAGTTTCGAGGAACGGCAGAAGGAGACGTCCGGAGCGTTGTCCGAATTGACGGACATCATCGAAGCCAACGAGCGGCGCAAGCAAGAGCAGGCGGCCAAAGGCTTCGACGGGCTGACCTACTTTGTCTATGCCACCCTGCTCGAAGCCGGCATTCCCCAACCCGAAGCCGTCAGCCAGAAGATCAGGGCCGCCTTTGTCGAACATCCCAACTGGCTGCGCAGCGAGAAAGACCTGCGCGACCTGCGCCAGCAGATCACCTTTGCGTTGCTTGCGCAAGAAGACGACCTCGATAAAGTCGCCTCAACCGTCGATCACCTGTTCACGCTGTTGATGAAGGCGCAAAATTCTTGAGAGGTTTTTTGTGTCGCATCCTTCGACTGCGCGGCGGACGTTCTTCGACTTCATTGCATTCCGCTCAGAATGCGTCCGCCGCTCCGCTCAGGATGCTTGACTGATGTTGATTATCGAATGTGATCTGGATGTGGTGCAGTAATATGTGGCAATCCCCGGAAGCCTTCAAACAGCGCGTGCGCGAGTGGGCCGAGAAGATCGGCGTCGAAGTGCAGACCATCTCGCTGCGCGCGATGAAAAACAAGTGGGCGTCGTACACCCGGCGCACCCACCTGCTCATCTTCAACACCGAACTCCTCGACCTCGACGAAGACCTCGGCGACTACGTCATCGTCCACGAACTCCTGCACTTCCGCGTGCCCAATCACGGCAAGCTGTGGAAGAGCCTCATGCGCGCCCACCTCGGCGACTACGAACGGCAGGAAGAACGCCTCAAACAGATCGCGCCGAAGATTAAGGGGAGTGGTAGGGATCGACCTGGGTGTCGATCCAGGGCGGACGCGCGGATGAAGTCCTTGCCGATTTAGTTCGGTTTTGAGTTGATTGGCAGGCGTCAAGCTTGAATTGTGCGCGGCGATGGATGGTACAATACTCAAAACGTGCACTTGACCTTGACGGTGCAGTGCGAGGTCGACTCTGTTTTAGATAACATCTCTTTCCTGAAACTGGGGTCAGATTCCGAGCGAACGATGTAAAATACCGCCGGGCAGTGTTTGGGCACTCCCGGCACGAAGCCGACGCACAGCCCGGCTTTCATCCGGCGGCGGTCTGACACGGCGGATGCGATCACCGGTTGCTCAACTTGCCATGACGTAGGTCGAATCTGCGTCACATGCACCGGCCTGAGCACTAAGAGTTCTTAGAGAAACTACCATCAGTACTGGAGGTAATCCCATATGAGCACACCGCTAGACGACAAAGATCGTGCGGCCCGCAACCTGTACAAGCGGTTGCACTCGTGCGATCGATGTCGTGACCCTCTCAGCCTTTACGATCAATTGTCTGGGCCTTGCCCTCGATGCGGCACGCTAAACCAGATTGGCCTTAACCTGACGCCCGAGGCCGCGCGCGCCATGCTGATCGAGTTGACCGCACGCCGGCGTGAGCTGGGCTTAAGCGACCACCCATAAAAGCCGACGATCTGGCTGACCGTGCCTTCTCCAAAAAAGCCCGGTGATGAGCCGGGCTTTTTGTGGTCTATGCCGCCTGGAAGTAGATTCTTCCCCAGTACGATTCGATCGGCTGATCGGTCAGCCGGAAATCATTGACGTCGTACGTTCGGTCATTGAGCAGGTCCTGCCACGTCCCATTAGCCGAAAAGGGAACATCCACCGTCTGCGTCTGCGGCGAGAAGTTCAGGACGACGATGAAGCGCTCCAGGCGGCCATCCGCGCCAGGGCCCCAGCGATGGAAGATCAAGACCTGTCGATTCACGTCCATCCCGTAGCCGGCGGGATCGAATTGCCTTTGCCAGGTTTCCCAGTCGGCGGGATAGATGTTATCTGATCGCAATCCGGCGTGCGCCTTCCGTATCTCGATCAATTTTCGATATAAGGCCAGAGCCCTGGAACCGATCTTGTCGCCCGGATAATCCCAGTGCAGCGGGCGCGGCTTTACGCGGCGGCCGCTGCCTTGATCGTCCTCCATCAGCCAGTAGTCCTCGGCGAACTCCTGGCCGTTCTGGATCATGGGCGTGCCCGGCGCGGTGAGCAGCGCAATCGCGAAGGGCTGCGTGCGATACCACTCCAGCGCGCCGGCGTTGTTCCGCGCGCCGGCCTGCCAGGCCACGTGCGCGTGATCGTGGTTGGTGAGATAAACGGTCGCCACCTTGCCGGCATCCAGCCCGGCGTGATTGTTCAGCGCCTGCATCAACCGGCCGTCGACGCGCCCGCCCCACAAATAGTCAAAGCACTGTTGATACAGTTCGTTGTTCCAATAGCTGGTGGCGTTGGTGACGTTGACGACGCGCGCGGCCGACAGATCGATGTGCTCCAGCGTCAGCGCGATGTTCCGGTGGCCCCGGCGAGTCTCGTGCTCTTGAATATCTTTCAGCAGCTGCGGCAGGCCGCGTGGATCATTCTCGATATAGAAGTTAACCGTATTGTCGAAGCGGATGCCGTCGATGCTGAAGTTGTCGATCCAGTACAGGCAGACATCGCGAATGAACTCCTGAGTGCAGCCGTTGTGATAATCGAGATCGAGCAGGCCGGGGAAACTTCCGCCAAAAGTGCCGACGTACGGGCAGGCTTCGGGGTTTTGGTACAACCAGCGATAAGGAAAGCCCTCGGCTTCACCGCTCACCGGATTTTCATCGCCCACGTGATTGAACACCCCATCCATGATGACGTGAAGGCCGCGCTCATGGCATTCACTTATCAGCCGTTTGAGCCAGGACAGGCGCTCTAGCGGGGCATTGATGGCATTGGCATAGCGATATTCGACTGAAAAATACAGATAGGGGGTATAGCCCCAGTTGAAGCGCTGGCCCGGCCAGGTCGTCCACGGCATGAAGAGGATCGCGTTGATGCCCAGATCGTGCTGCAGATAGTCGAGCCGGTCGCGCACGGCGTCCAGCGGCGCGCGCGCCTCGCGATATTCGTCGGTGAAATCGTCGATCATCAATTCGTACACGACGAGATCGCGCAACGGCTGGCGCCCGCCGGCCAGCGGCGCAACCGGCAGCTCGCCCGATCGGCCGCCGATCACGAAGCCGGCGTTCTGATGCGCGCGGCCGCCGTAGCGCGCACAGGGATCGCTGACCTTGCGCTGCGTGCCGTCTTGAAAGGTTACCAGGTATTTGTACTCGTAGAAGCCGGCCGGCAGCGGGGCCTCGGTGCGGTAGCGCCACACCCAGCCTTTAGGATGCGGCTCGCGCGTCAGCGCCGGCGCCGTGGCAAAATCCCAGTTGTCCTGCCCGAGATGGGTCTGAAAGGTCCCGGCGACCTGAAGGGAGGCGATCTGCGGATCGCCATAGCCGGATACGAGGCGGCCATCTTCAGGCGCGGCTTGATACTGCGTGGAATCTTTGGACCGATCGGGGAAGAATAACTTGAACTCCGCCTGGTCACGCCGGCGATCGCTGCCGGCCTGCCAGGCCCCCAGCTTCTCTGACATATACATGTTGTCGTCTCCCTTGGTACGTTTGGCTGGCTAACAGTCTACACCCGATCGCCGGATCGAAACAAAACGCCCGGGGAGGAACCCGGGCGTCGTTGAGCAAGAACAGTGCCTCTATTTCCCGCGTGTGTACCACGTGCCGCCGGGGCCGTTGTAACTGGCTCCCTCGCCCCAGACCACGTGCGTCGTTCCACGGGAGTCTACGGCGATTTCAAAGTAGTCGCCGTAAGGAAACGCATAGCCGTTCGGATTCTTGTAGGGCGCGCCCGATCCCAGATCAGACAGACGCGCAGGCGCGCTCCAGGTCGCGCCGCTATTCGTCGTGCTCCGATACCACGTATTCCAGGCGGTGGTGCTGCCATTCCGATCGTCCTGCCACGCGAGGCGGAAATCTCCAACCGTAGGGCCGGCTGCCACAGCGGGGAACGCATTGTTGACGGTGCTCGACCCGTTGGACACCTCCGTGGGCGAACTCCAGTTCACGCCGTCGGTTGAGGTGCGCACCCACATCTTCTGCGGTTGTCCGGCGGCAGCGCCCGCATTGTAAGCGATCATGATCGTGCCAGCTTTATCGATCGCCAGCGCGGCGCTTGGCCCCAGAAAGCCCAGATAGCAGCCCGGCGACCAGGCGCACGGCGGCATCGCTTGCGAGGTGTCGACGCGCGTGGCCGTCCACGTCTGGCCGCCATTCATGGATTTCACGACGTTGACATGGGCCTCGCCGGTGTAGTCCTGGCTGTAATCGGTAGCGGCAAAGTAGATGGCGCCATCGGGCGCAACCGCTCCGCCGGAATGGAACCAGTAGCGTGTGTCGTCGTTGGTCTTGACGGGCTTGGAGAACGTCGCGCCGTAGTCGTGCGAGACTGCCACATAGGCATCGCTGGCGTTGAACGCGATGTACACGTCTTTGCCGCCGGGCGAGATCGCCAGAATCGGCTTGTCAGACCAGTTGGGCTTGGTTCCTTTGCCGGCGATGGCAATCGGGGTAGTCCACGTATTGCCGCGATCGCTCGACTTCAGGAATTTAACGCCGGGCACGTAATCGTTCAGCCAGGCCGCATAGATCACGCCGTCGTTGGCCACTTCAATCTGCGGATCGTTGTGCGCCTTGCGGTACGGCGTGAGGAATTGATCGGGTTGCCACGTGGCGCCGCCATCGCTCGATCGGCGGAAAATGATGTACGGTCCCGCGCACCGGTTGCACGGCGCCGGCCCATCGTAGCGCGTCGTCAGTTGATACACGTATGCTGAACCGGGATCGACGGCGAGGGCCGGCTCCCAGTCATTGTACGCGCTCCACAAACGCTCAGTGTCAAAGCCCGCGCTCACTGCCGAGGGTGACGGCTGCGTGACCACCGTCACCTGATCAAACTGCGCGGCGCCGGGCGGGCGCAGCTTCGCTTTGCCGGTCGGGTCTGCCGCTGAATTGGCCGCCAGCCACCCGACCGTGAAGGCAGCCAACAATCCGATCGCGATCAGGGCGATGACGAGCATGGAACTACGGCGATGGGTGGTAAACATGGCACTCCTCCCTTGACAGCTTCACCCAACTTTACCACGAAACCTTACCCCCTACCCCTCTCCCTGAAGGGAGGCGAGCATTTCACTTTTAGGGCAAGTTGAGCATTCCGCCTGGCGCGCCCCCGCTTCGCGGACAGGGCGTGAGCGGAACGCAGTGGAGTCGACACTTGCACCTGCTCGCACCGCAGGTGCAGTGCAGGTGAGGATGCGCCACGGCTGAGCAAGCGTTCTTCGACTGCGCTACGCTTCGCTCAGAATGCTTGCTCAGCCAAGTCTGCCCCCAGATTGAAATGCACCGTTCAGGGAGAGGGGAGTTATTCAACCGCGCCGTGCTGTTTCAATAACTTTGCCACCGCTACATGTTGGTGCTCGATCGCCAGAGCGAGCGGCGTCTTGCCGCTGGACGACAGGCGCGGGTTGACGCTCGCGCCGCGCTCGAGCAGCCACTGCGTCACGTCCAGCAGGCCGCTCTGCGCCGCCTCGTGCAGCGGCGTGAAATCGTCGGCCTGCGTGGCATCGACATCCGCGCCGTGATCGAGCAGCAGCCGGGCTATCTCAGTTCGCTTGTTCGCAATTGCGGAATGCAGCGGCATCACGCGCAGGGCATTGCGCGACGGCGAGTTGACCTCCGCGCCTTTGCTCAGCAGGTACTCGACGATGCCGGCCTGCCCGAAGAAGGCGGCCAGTCCCAGCGGTTGAAAACCGTCCGGCGCATATGCATTGATCAAGTCGGGCTGCTGCTCGACCAGTGCTTGCACTCGCGACAATTCGCCCGCGGCGCACGCTTCAAACACGCTCAACTCCGCGCCGCGCTGCACGAGCAGCCTGGCGATGCCCGGCTCTTGATAATAGGCGGCAGTCAGCACCGCCGATAGACCCTGCTCGTCTCTGACATTGACGAGCGCCGGTTCAACGTCGAGTCGGCGAGAGACTTCGGCAGTGTCGCCGGCTTTGATGGCGGCCAGGAAATCCTGCACGGTGGTCATGGTAGATCCTCACCCGCTTTGAGTTTTCAGCTGGTCGATCATCTTGTTTAAGCGCCGCTGCGCTTCGTCAAGACTGACGCGGCGCTCGATCAAACCGGCAAAGGAATTGGCGAAGGTGCGCGCCCGGCCCAGAATGAAACGGCGGGCGGTGGTCAGACTAACTGAGAGATCAGACCTGCGTGCTGACCACGCCGGCCAGAGCGATGCTAAACGGAAACAGCTCGGCGCGCATGACGCCTTTCCGCACGGCGGGATCGCTGTTCATGATCGCCCGCGCCTGTTCCTCCGATTCCGCTTGAAAGATCGCGATCCCAAACGTGCGCGGCGAGTTGTCCTGGGTGCGGCCGACGAGCAGCATGACGCCCTGGCCGGTCAATGCCTCCAGATGCGCGAAGTGCTCGCTCACGATGGCCTGCTCTTCCGGCGTCGGTCCCGCGGTCACCATCTCAATGCGGACCGGCGTCAAACGGTACAGGAATTGCATCAGGTTCTCCCTTCCGGCCATTCACCGGTGGCCTCGCGCGCGGCTTCATCTTCAAACCACAGAAAGTGTAACACACCGCCTCAACTTCAAAAAAGAACAGCGGCCGACGATCATCTCGATCATCAACCGCTGCTAAAAACGACGCCGGCTCGCGCACCGCTGCGGCTGTCCCAGGAAAGTACGATCCGGTCTAACCGGTCTGTTGAAAGTGCAGTGGACACGTGAGCGATGCGGTTGCCGGCGCCGGCCTACCCGGCAATGTGCCAGGTATTGTGCCGCAAATCCTGAAAGACGTTGTAGGTTCCTTCGGCGCAGCGCACCTGAAAATAGTGGCGATCCAGCTGCCCGCCGTTGCGGCGCGAGGCCGTCGTCCAGCAGCGTTCCACCGCCTCCACCTGAAACTCGCGCCCGCGCCACACAAAGCTGCGCGGAAAGTAGTTGAACCGCCGCGACCGCATATCGATCGCCTCCACCCCGCGCCGCTTCACGATCGGCTTTACATTCGCTTTGTGGCTACCAAACAGACTCAGACTCATGATAGACGATCTCCTCTTCACCGATGGTGGTAAATTCACGGCGCGCGCCTGGCGCGGCCGACACGACCTGCTGCGAGGCCGGATACGTCATTGCTCCCTGAACTGGAAACGAGGACGGTGCCATGATCACGGTGGGCTGCGGCTGAGAATACGCCCGATCGGCCTGGCGCGGCGAGCGCGTGGCCCAGCCGATCACCGCTCCGATCGGCAGCGCGGCAATGCCGCCGAAGATCACGCCCGCCATGAACGCCAGCGTCTGCTCGCTCAGGCGGCTGCCCACCACGCCACCCGCCACCAGGATGAATGTCACGAGTCCCAGGGCGACGTACCACGGCCAGTATTTCATCGTTTATCGCTCGACACCTGGCAGCGCATAGACGGCGCTGTCCAACACCGATAGGGAGTGATTCGCACGCGGCGCAGGGCGCCCGGCCGGCGGCCGGCCCGCTTGAATGATCTCATCCCCGCGGATGCCCTGCGCCAGCTGTTGAGCGGACGCCTCGATCTCGTTCACCGAAATGTAGGCCGCCTGAAACCGAATCAAGCCCGGCCCATACACCGCCACAAAATCACCGCGTCCCGTCAACTTTTCCGCGCCCGTGCCGCCGACTCCGCCTGCCACCCGGGCGTCTTCGGCGCTCACCACATGTCCCACCAGCCTCACCGGGAAGTTCGCCTTCACCAGCGGCCCGATCACGGCACTGGATGGTTTCTGCGTCGCGCCGATCACATGAATGCCTGCTTCGCGACCACGCTGCACCAGACGCGCCAGGCTCTCGAGGATCGCCGGCCCGCCGGTCTGCACCAGATCGGCCAACTCGTCGATGGCCACGATCACGCGCGGATCAGTCACCCGCGAGCGGTCGCGCTGTTCCATCAGGTTCACCAGATCGTTGAGCGCCTGCGCCGCCTGATCGGGCTGCGCGACGATCGGGCGCAGGAGATGCGGCAGGCCGGCCATCGGCTCGAAGGCGCGGCCCTTCGGATCGATCAACACGAACTGCAGCTGGCGGCGGTGATTCAGCAGCGCCAGCGACATGATGATGGTCTGCAGCAGCGCGGTCTTGCCCGATCCCGTCGTGCCTGCCACCAGGACGTGCGCCACCTCCGGCGACGGCAGCCGAATCAACAGCGGCGCGCCATCGTCGGCCAGGCCCAGCACCGCCGTGCCGAACGGAATGCGCGCGGGCGGAATGCGCGCGCTGAGCGGGAACAACCGCAGCGGCTGCGGATCACTGCGCGGCACTTCGACACGCACGGCATTGCCCTGCGTGGTCACGCGCGCACTGGGCGCGCCCAACGCTACGGCAATCTCGCGCGACAACGACTCGACGCGGCTGATCTTGACGCCCGGATTGGTCTGCAGCAGGAACTGCACCCAGCGCGGTGTGACATGGCCGCCGGTCACGCGGGCCGGAGCCTTGTGCTCGTGGAGCACCATTTCGATGGCATCTGCTTTAACTTCCAGTTCACGCCGCTGCATGGGATCGCCTCCTCGCATAGTGTTCAAAACACTCCGAGCGGAATGGACCTGGAGTCGACACTTGCGCTGTGCGCAAGCGCGGTGCAAGTGTCGACTCCGCTGCGCTCTGCTCAGGATGCCTGCTCGCTGCTGACTAGTTCTTGCCCGAAAACCCGGCGGGAGCGGCTCCTCACGCAGCACCGCGAATCTGCCGGAGGCTGCGCACGGAGCCCGGTCTGCTGCTTTCGGACAGAAACTAACTAGTGGACGCGCCGAATGACGGCGACGACGCGGCCTTGAATCTCGACGTTGCCCGGGTGGGTGTAGATCGGGCCGAGAGTGGGATTGGCCGGCTGGAGGCGCACGCGGTTCGGCTCGCGATAGAAATACTTCAGCGTCATCTCGTCGCGATCGATCATGCGGGCCGCCACCATGTCGCCGTTATTCGCTTCCGACTGCTTCTTCATGACGACGATGTCGCCGTCGTCCACCATCGCGTCGATCATCGACGTGCCGCGGACCCTGAGCGCAAACAGGCCCTCCTGCTCCGGCACAATATCGCGCGTCAACACCAGCGCCTCGCTAGCCAGATCCGTGAAGACCGGCGCCGGCAGACTCGCGCCGATCGATCCGGCGAGCGGCACGGCGAAGGCGTCACTCCTCACCAATCGCAAGCCGCGCGGTGTGGCGCGGTCGCGGCTGATAAAGCCCGCCTGCTCCAGCGCGGTGAGGTGATAGTCCACCAGCGACTTGGTGGACAGGCCCAGTCCGCAACGGATTTCCTCATAGGTTGGCGGGTAGTGCTGCCGCGCCATGAAGTCTTGAATGAAGTTGAGGATCGCCTGCTGTTTGGTTGTCAGGGGTTTCATGTTGTTCCTTTCTGCGAGCGTGCGAGAGTTAGTTTGCGGTTTGGAGAAGTAGAACGCTCGTTCGAGTCTATTATAGCACGTTTGTTCTAGTGTCAATAGAACGGAACCTTAAAAAACGCAAAAACGCCCGATCGGTCTATCTTGGCCGATCGGGCGCGCGCTGCACAGCGGGGATGGAACGCTAGGTTTATTTGTTGGGATGCCGGATGACCAGAACCACCCTGCCCTGCACTTCGACGTTCTTGGGATCGGCGAAGATGGGCTGCATCGTCGGGTTGGCGGGCTGCAGGCGCACTTTGCCCTTTTCGAGGTAGAAGCGTTTCAGCGTCGTTTCCTCGCGATCCTTGAGCCAGACGGCTACCAGGTCGCCGTTATCCGCCTTGTGACGCTGCTGCATCACGACGATGTCGCCGTCGCCGATCATGGCGTCCACCATCGAGTTGCCGCGCACCTGCAGCGCGAAGACATGCTTGTGGTCCAGCGGCAGCAGATCGCGTGTCAGCTCGATCACTTCGTCGCCCAGTATGGCGAAATCGGACCCGGGCACAGGCATCGGCTCGCCGGCGGCGATGCGGCCCAGGACGGGGATTCGCACAGTCTCGACCGGCGGTACTTCTGGCGTCTCGTCTACCAACTTAATGCCGCGCGAAATGGTTTTATCGCGCGCGATGTGCCCCTGCTTTTCCAGAACATTGAGGTTGTAATTGACGACCGAGGTGGACGAGATACCGACTGATTTTCCTATCTCGCGGATGGTGGGTGGGTACTTTGTTTTGCGCGAAAAATCACGAATGAAGTCCAGAATTGCCTGCTGCCGGTCAGTGAGGGTCATGGTTTCCTCCGATGATAACCCCAAGTTATCCCAAAAATTACCCAAGGATAACCCAAGTTTTCACTATTCCAAGCACAAAGGGCTGTTTATCCCAAGTTTATCCAAAGGATTTCCCAAACCCGCTGGCATTATAAACGAACAATTGTTCTGTGTCAATAGGCAAAGTCGAACAAATTTTCGGTTTGCGCCAGTCACCCCGTTGGCGGGCGATGCGAGGCGGTCGGTTACGTTTTACGTTTTACGCTTTACGCAATATAATCAGGCTACCCACCCCAGGAGGTTAACACAATGCTTGGCCCCAACCTCGATATCACCGAAGAACACAAATTGATACGGGACACGGCGCGTGATTTTGCGCAAAACGAGATTGCGCCCATTGCGGCGCACTTCGACGAGACCGGCGAGTTTCCGCACGAAACGATCAAGAAAATGGGCGCGCTGGGTTTGATGGGCATCGAAGTGCCGGAGGAGTACGGCGGCGCCGGAATGGACGCGCTGTCCTACGTGCTGGCGATGATCGAAATCGCCAGGGCCGACGTGAGCCACAGCACCATCATGTCGGTGAACAACTCGCTGTACTGCCACGGCATTCTGAAGTTCGGCACGGAAGAGCAGAAGAAGAAATACGTCACGCCCATCGCCACGGGAAAGAAGATCGGCGCGTATTCGCTGACCGAGCCAATGAGCGGATCGGACGCCGGCGCCATGAAGAGCCGCGCGGTGCGCGACGGCGATGACTACGTCATCAACGGACGCAAGAGCTGGGTGACTTCCGGCCCGGTGGCCGATTACGTGGTGTTGTTCACCATGACCCGGCCGGAGTTGAAGCACAAGGGCATCACCGCGTTCATCACCGAAGCCGATCGGCCCGGTTTCATTCGCGGCAAGAAGGAGCCGAAGCTGGGCATTCGCGCGTCCGCCACGTCCGAAATCGTGTACGAAGATTATCGGGTGCCGGCGGAGAATCGGCTGGGTGAAGAGGGTGACGGGTTCAAGATCGCCATGACCGTGCTGGATGCGGGGCGCATCGGCATTGCCAGCCAGGCGCTGGGCGTGTCCGAGGCGGCCTTTGAAGCCGCCGTCAGTTACGCGAAGCAGCGCGAGGCCTTCGGCCAGCCGATCGGGCAGTTCCAGGGTATTCAATGGATGCTGGCCGATATGAAGACGCGCCTTGAAGCAGCGCGCCTGCTGATCTACAACGCGGCGCTGGCGAAGGAACGCTCGAAACACGACGGCGGGCGTTATACGCTGGAAGCCAGCATGGCGAAGTTGTACGCCAGCGAGACGGCGATGTGGGTGACGGAGAAAGCCGTGCAGATTCACGGCGGCATGGGCTACAGCAAGGAACTGCCGCTGGAGCGTTACTTCCGCGATGCGAAGATCACCGAGATTTACGAAGGGACGAGCGAGATTCAACGGCTCGTCATCGCGCGGAATGTGCTGGGGATGAAGTAACCTTTTTAGGCGTCATTGCGAGGGCGCATCCTAGCGTGGCAGGACGAAGCAATCTCATGATTGATGAAGGAGACTGCTTCGCTGGGAAGCGCTCGCAGTGACGCGCATGGGGAACATGAAACGTCCGTTCGTCGTAACGATCTTTGTGCTGTTGGTGTTATTACTGGCGGCCTGGAATGCATTTCAAGTTTGGAGCGCCATTCAGCAGTACGACTTCATGCGCAGCCTCGGTCTGGCCATTGAAGCCCAGATCCTGATCGTCAGCGGCGCAACCTGGGCGATCGGGTTCGGGCTGGCGGCGTGGGGCCTGTGGCGGATGCGATCGTGGGGGCGCGCCTGGATGCTGATCGCCATCGTCGCGTATCAGGCCGAGCAGTGGATCATGCGTTTGTCGCTGATGCGCTCGTCCGATGAAGTCATCCGTCGCCCGGCGGATGTTTTTCTCTCGCTGTTAAGCATCGCCGTGGTGTGGGGCTTCTTGTTCATTCCGAAGATTCGCAGACTGTATCGTAACGAGTAAGCAGTAACGAGTAAAAGTGACGCATGACTCGTTACTCATTATCAGCGGGGTACTCATGTCCACAATTGATCCCAAGATTCAGCGCCTCTACGAGCTGCGCGAGCAGGCCAAGCAGGGCGGGGGGGCCGAGCGGGTGGAGAAACAGCACGCGCAGGGCAAGCTCACCGCGCGCGAGCGGATCGATCTGCTGCTCGACAGCGGCTCGTTCCGCGAGCTCGATATGTTCGTCACGCATCGCGCCACCGACTTCGGCATGGAAGACAAGAAGTTCCTGGGCGATAGCGTCGTCACCGGCTGGGGCACGATCGATGGCCGGCTGGCGTACGTTTTCTCGCAGGATTTCACGGTGTTCGGCGGCAGTCTCAGCCAGGTGCACGCCGAGAAAATTTTGAAAGTGATGCAGCTGGCGCTGCGGAACGGCGCGCCCATCATCGGGTTGAACGATTCCGGCGGCGCGCGCATTCAAGAGGGCGTAGTCTCGCTGGGCGGTTACGCGGACATCTTCCTGCAGAACACCCTGGCGTCCGGCGTGATTCCGCAGATCAGCGCGATCATGGGGCCGTGCGCGGGCGGCGCGGTTTATTCGCCGGCGCTGACGGACTTCATCTTCATGGTGAAGAACTCGTCGTACATGTTCGTCACCGGGCCGGATGTGGTGAAGACCGTGACGCATGAAGACGTGACGTTCGAGGAACTGGGCGGCGCGAGCGTGCACAACAGCAAGAGCGGCGTGGCGCATTTTGCGGCGGACAGCGAAGCCGATTGTCTGTACATGATCCGGCGGCTGCTGAGTTATCTGCCGCAGAACAACATGGAGGATCCGTTGTTCAGCAAGACGCAGGACGATCCGCTGCGCATGGAAGAAGCCCTCAACTCGATCGTGCCCGACAGCCCCAACAAGCCTTACGACATCAAAGAAGCGATTCAACTCATCGTCGACGACGGGCAATTCTTCGAGGTGCACGAACACTTTGCGATGAACATCGTCGTGGGCTTTGCGCGCCTGGGCGGCCACTCGGTCGGGATTGTGGCGCAGCAGCCGCAGGTGCTGGCCGGCGTGCTCGACATCGACGCCAGCGAGAAGGCCGCGCGCTTCATCCGCTTCTGCGATTGCTTCAACGTGCCGATCATCACCTTTGAAGATGTGCCCGGCTTCCTGCCCGGCATCGGACAGGAACACGGCGGCATCATCCGGTCGGGCGCGAAGCTGCTGTATGCCTACTGTGAAACCACCGTGCCCAAGATCACCGTCATCACGCGCAAGGCGTATGGCGGCGCGTATTGCGTGATGAACAGCAAGCACATCCGCGGCGATCTGAACCTGGCGTGGCCCACCGCCGAGATCGCGGTGATGGGGCCGGACGGCGCGGTCAACATCATCTTCCGCGATGAACTGCGCCAGGCCGCAGACCCGGCGGCGAAGAAAGCCGAACTGGTGGCGCAGTACCGCGAGAAGTTCGCCAATCCGTACGTGGCGGCGGAGTGGGGCTACATCGACGACGTGATCGAGCCGAAGGAAACGCGCCCGCGCCTGATCAACGCGCTGGAAATGCTGCAAAACAAGCGCGATTCCAATCCGCCCAAGAAGCACGGGAATATTCCGTTGTAGATAACACACCGCAGCGCGCGCGAAAGACGCGGGGAAAACAAGCTCGCTCTGCGCTCTTTGCCAACTCTGTGGTTAGTTTTCTACCCGTCAAGGGAATTTGCGTCATGTTCCAAAAGATCCTCATTGCCAATCGCGGAGAAATTGCCTTACGCGTTCAACGCGCCTGCCGCGAGTTGGGCATTCACACCGTCGCCGTCTACTCCGATGTCGATCGCAATGCGCTGCACGTGCGTTACGCCGACGAGGCGTATCTCATCGGGCCGGCGCCGTCGCGCGAATCGTATTTGCGCCTGGACAAGATTCTGGAGGTGGCGAAGAAGTCCGGCGCGGATGCGATCCATCCCGGGTACGGCTTCCTGGCCGAACGCGAGGACTTTGCGCAGGCGTGCATCGACGAGGGGATCAAGTTCATCGGGCCTAAGCCATCCGCCATCGCGGCGATGGGCGATAAAGCCGTGGCGCGCGCGACCGTGCAGAAAGCGGGCGTGCCCGTCGTGCCCGGCACCGAAGGGGAGGGCGGCCTGCGCGACGAAGAGATCATCGCCATCGCGCCGCAGATCGGTTTTCCGCTGCTGGTCAAAGCCACGGCGGGCGGCGGCGGCAAAGGGATGCGGCAGGTCGATCGGATGGAAGATCTGCCGGGCGCGCTGGCCTCGGCGCGGCGTGAAGCCGAATCGGCCTTTGGCGATGGCGCGGTCTATCTGGAAAAACTCGTGCAGGGTGCGCGCCACGTCGAGATTCAATTGCTGGCCGACGAGCACGGCAACGTCATTCATCTGGGCGAACGCGAATGCTCCATTCAACGCCGGCATCAGAAGATCATCGAAGAATCGCCGTCGCCGGCGATTGACGCGGACCTGCGCGAGCGCATGGGCGCGGTCGCGGTGAAGGCCGCGCAGGCCGTGGACTATCACAATGCCGGCACGATCGAATTCCTGCTCGACAAAGACAAGAACTTCTTCTTCCTGGAGATGAACACGCGCCTGCAGGTGGAGCACCCCATCACGGAGATCGTCACCGGCACCGACATCGTGAAAGAGCAGATTCGCATCGCGCGCGGGCGCGTGCTGCGCTGGAAGCAGCGCAGCATCCGGCAGCGCGGCTGGGCGATCGAGTGCCGCCTCAACGCCGAAGATCCCTTCAACAACTTCATGCCCTCCACCGGCACGATCACGCGCATCGAACGCCCGACCGGCCCCGGCGTCCGCATCGACAGCAGCATGTACGAAGGCGTCGAAGTCACGCCCTATTACGACTCGCTGATCGGCAAGTTGATCTGCTGGGGCGAATCGCGCGCCGAGGCCATCATCCGCATGCGCCGCGCGCTGAGCGAGTATCGCATCATCGGCGTGCGGACCAACATCCCGTTCCATCAGGCGATGATGGACAGCCACCGCTTCATCGGCGGTTCGTTCGACACGACCTTCGTGGAAGAGCGCTTTGCGCTGGAACAGGAAGAACGCCCGGAAGACGAGCGCATCGCCGCCGTCATCGCCACGCTCGTCGAGCATCGCTACGGGCAGCAGGCCGCGCAGGTGGTGCGCCGCAACGAGCGCGACACCAGCAACTGGAAGTGGATCGCCCGCTGGGAAAGGATGCAGCGCTGATGGGTGCACCCCCTTTTAGCCAATTACTGGAGGTGCAGCCGTGAAATACGTCACCACCATCGGCGAGCGGCAGTACACGATCGAGATCAACCGCGACGATCAGATCACGATCGACGGGGTGGCCTACCCGATCGATCTGCGCGCCATCGACGAAGCCACGTTTTCATTGCTGATCAACAATGCCTCGCACGAAGCGCTGGTGGAGACGAGCAACGGCGAGATTCAGGTCTTGTTGCGCGGGCGCTTGTACGCGGCGCGGGTGGAGGATGAACGCGCGAGCCGCCTCAGCCAATCAGGCGGCGGCCTGCACGCCGGCTCGGGCGAGGTCACGATCAAATCGCCGATGCCCGGCCTGATCGTGGCGGTGGCGGTGAGTGAAGGGCAGGCCGTGACGAAGGGCCAGACGATCGTCGTGCTGGAATCGATGAAGATGGAGAACGAATTGAAGGCCCCGCGCGACGGGACCATCACGTCGATCAAGGTCGCGCCGCGCCAGAGCGTGGAGCAGGGCCAGCCGCTGGTGGTTTTGACTTAGCTCCAGAGGGCGCCTTGCCCTGTATCTCATTTTGAGATATACTTAAGCCATGCACGTCATTTCGCGTAAAGCGTTGCGCCAGTTCTGGGGGCGCTACCCGGACAGCAAAACTGCTCTGGCACGCTGGTTCAAGATTGTGCACCAGACCGAATTCCAAAACTTTGCCGAGCTGCGCGCCGCGTTTCCGACGGCAGACAAAGTGGACGATTGGATCGTCTTCAATATTGGCGGCAACAAGTATCGGTTGATTGCCTCCGTCCACTTTAATCGAGGAAAGGTTTATATCCGCCACGTTTTGACCCATGCGGAGTATGATCGAGGAGGTTGGAAGTCATGAGCGCTATGCTGACCACAGATCTGAAAACTCATTGGCCGACCATCCGCCCGCTGCTGACCATTCGCAACGAACGCGAATATGATCGCGCAGTGAAGCTGCTGAATGAACTCCTGGACGAGATCGGAACGAACGAACGGCATCCGCTGTATAGCTTTATGGATACGCTGGGCACTTTGGTTGAGGCTTATGAAGAGAAGCATCACCCGGTGCCGGCCAGCGGTGGGGCCGACATGCTGCGGCATCTGATGGAAGAGCATAGCTTGTCGCAGTCTGATCTGTCCGAGATCGGCTCGCAAGGCGTCGTTTCAGAAGTACTGAATGGCAGGCGCGACCTGAATATCAGGCAGGTGCGCGCGCTGGCCAAGCGTTTCCACGTGTCGCCGGCCGTGTTTATCTAATCGGGCACAGCAAAACCTGTCCCGCCGGTGATCTCGATCACTCAGATCGTAGTCATCCATCACTTGTTGAATTATCCCCTGCGCATCACAATTGACCCGAAATTTCCTGCGCCCGATCGGGCGTGAAGAAAGCCGCACTATGTCTGAAGGAAAACCGCAAAAAACAGAGCTGCGTAAACCTCGCTTTGCCACGTCGTCCGATATCGAACTGAAGCCGTATTACACGCCGAGCGATGCCGCCGGCGATCCCGATCGGGATATCGGCCAGCCCGGCGAATTTCCCTACACGCGCGGCGTGCAGCCCACCATGTATCGCGGCCGCTTCTGGACCATGCGCCAGTACGCCGGGTATGCCAGCGCGGCGGAATCGAACCGGCGCTACCGCTTCCTGCTCGAGCAGGGGCAGACCGGCCTGTCGGTCGCGTTCGATCTGCCGACGCAGATCGGTTACGATGCCGACGATCCGATCGCCGCAGGCGAAGTGGGCAAGGTCGGCGTCAGCATCTCGTCGCTGCGCGACATGGCAGCTGTTGTTCGATCAGATTCCGCTGAACAAGGTCAGCACCAGCATGACGATCAACGCGCCCGCGGCGGTGCTGCTGGCGATGTACATCGCGGTGGGCCGGCAGCAGGGCGTCGCGCCGAAAGACTTGCGCGGCACGATCCAGAACGACATCCTGAAGGAATATATCGCGCGCGGCACGTACATCTTTCCGCCGCAGCCCGCCATGCGCTTGATCACCGACATCTTCCAGTACTGCACGCAGGAAGTGCCGCGCTGGAACACGATCAGCATCAGCGGCTATCACATCCGCGAAGCCGGATCGACGGCGGTGCAGGAAGTGGCCTTCACGCTGGCGAATGCGATCGCGTATGTGGAAGCCGCGCTGAAGGCCGGCCTGGACATCGACGACTTTGCGGGGCAACTCTCGTTCTTCTTCAACGCGCACAACAACTTCCTCGAAGAAGTCGCCAAGTTCCGCGCGGCGCGGCGCCTGTGGGCGCGCCTCATGCGCGATCGCTTTGGCGCGCAGAAGCCGAATTCGCTGAAGCTGCGCTTTCACACGCAGACCGGCGGCTCGACGCTGACGGCGCAGCAGCCGGAGAACAACGTCGTCCGCGTGACGCTGCAAGCGCTGGCGGCGGTGCTGGGCGGCACGCAGTCGCTGCACACCAACTCGCGCGACGAGGCGCTGTGGCTGCCGACCGAAGAGAGCGTCCGCATCGCCCTGCGCACGCAGCAGATCATCGCTTACGAATCGGGCGTGGCCGATACGATCGATCCGTTTGCCGGATCGTACGTGATCGAGAGCCTGACCGACGAGATCGAGAAACAGGCGCGGGCCTACATCGATCGCATCGACCAGATGGGCGGGGCGCTGCAGGCGATCGAGGCCGGGTATATTCAGGGCGAGATCGGCGACGCGGCGTATGCCAATCAACGCGCGGTCGAGCGCGGCGAGCAGATCGTCGTGGGCATGAATCAATTCGAGGTGCAGGAAGAAGTGCACTTGCAGCGCCAGCGCATCGATCCGGCGATCGAGTCCGAGCAGAAGCGCCGCCTGGCCGAATTGCGTCATGACCGCGACAATGCGAAGGTCAGCGAACTCCGCACGCAGTTGGAAAATGCCGCGCGCGGCACGGACAACCTGATGCCGTACATCCTGGCCTGCGTCGAAAATGACGTGACGCTGGGCGAAGTGTGCAACACCCTGCGCGGCGTGTTTGGCGAGTATCACGCGTCGGCGGGAATTTGAACCCATAACGAGTAACCAGTAACGAGTAATGAAAGAACATTCTGCTTACTCGTTACTCATTACTCGTTACTCAACATGGAGCAATCATGGCCGTTAAACGAATCGATCACATTGCCGTCGTCGTAGACGACATCGACGCCTCCCTCGCTTTCTGGCGCGATGCGCTGGGGATGGACATGACGCACCTCGAAGAGGTGCAGGAGCAGGAGTCCATCGTCGCGTTTCTGCCCACGGGCGGCAGCGAGGTGGAACTGGTGAAGCCGACCACGGAGACCAGCGGCGTCGCGAAATACCTCGCCAAGCGCGGCCCCGGCATGCATCACATCTGCCTGGAAGTGGACAACCTCGAAGCGATGCTGGCCGACATGAAGGCCAAAGGCGTGAAGTTGATCAACGAGACGCCGACCATCGGCGCGGGCGGGAAGAAGATCGCCTTCATTCATCCGTCCAGCGCGAACGGGGTGCTGGTGGAGTTGTATCAGAACGCTTGAGAATCAGCGAAGCGGTGAATCAGCGAATCAGCGAAGGGGAGAGGTTCCCTTTCGCTGATTTTGTTTTCACTTGGTCAGTAAGTCTTGGCCGCACGCCTTCGCCGATGAATTCATTCAGCGGGAAAGGACCATATTTCATGTTTACGAGCGATTGAAAGTATAATTAGCCAATCTGCAATTCGTGGGCGCTGGAGAATTAATATGACCTTTCTTGAAGCAGCTGAATCTGTTCTCCGTGAGGCAAAAGCCCCGCTTCACTACGAGGAGATTACGAAACAAGCCTTCGCCAAAGGGATTATTGCGACTACGGGTAAAACACCTGCCGCAACTCTTAACTCCGTACTTACAGTAGATCTTAAGACCAAGGGGGATAAGTCGCATTTTGTACGCGTGATGCCCGGTGTATATGGGCTGCGTGAGTGGAATCTTTACATACAAGATGCTGATCATGCAGACATGCTAAATGCGACTATTCCAGCCAAAGAAGACCATGAGCATGGGCGACGAGTTCGTATTCCACTCTTCCCGTCTTATACTTACGTGCGGGGTCTCCTGTCAGCATTGGATGGTCTGCCGCGTTCTGATATTCAGGGTCTACTCAATGATCTGGTCGAATTGCGCGGCACTCCGCAAGAGCCAGAAGATTGGTCCGACCCTGATGATTTGATCGAGCGCAAATTGCACGGTAACTCACAAAATTTGGCCAAAGCCATATGGGATAAATCACATCACCGCATAAACCCACGCCATCTATACGGCTCATGGTATCTTGCTAAAGACTATGGCCTTCTAAACGAGGATGCCCAAGGCAACCTTCATATGACTGAGTCTGGACAAGATTTTTTGACGAACCAGACTGGCGAGGCTGTAACGTATGTTGATCAAGGCGAAGGCCTTGTGCGGCTTCTCAGGTATTTTGGTTGAAAAAGGTGCTGGGAAACGTGGTCAGTTTCTTCAAGAGTGGACGACCTACCTTCAGGCCTATTCAAATTTTGGCACTGACAGCACTTTCAAGGACACTCTTCGACGACGTCTCGCAAACCTTGTCGAGCGTGAGCCTGGTCTCGCGCAGCGGAAACATCTATCAAATTAGCCCGAACGGGTTGCATATCTTGAACAGGTTGGACGTGAAGGACCACCTTCTGCGATCGAAATTCAGAATCCCAAGCGTTATACCAACTGGCAGAAAAACAACGGCAAACTACCCGGGAAAAACTCCTGAACAGCTAAGCAAGATTGATCCATTCCAGTTTGAACACCTTATCCGACGCTTATTAGAAGAGATGAGGCTATCAGGATGTTGAAGTCACTTCACCGACTAACGACAAAGGTGTTGATGTCGTGGCCAACATTGAGTTGGGTATTACAGCAGTTCGTGAAGTTATTCAAGTCAAGCGGCATGCGGCAAACATTCAGCGTCCTGTGTTGGATGCTCTTCGCGATCGTTGCATCGATTCTGGTGCAGTGCGAGGCACGATAATCACAACCGGTGATTTTTCAAGGGTACGAAAGATGCTGCTTTCGAATCTGGCGTCGCACCAATCACTTTAATAAACGGGCAAAAACTTATCGAACTGCTGGTTGAATATGACTTGGTGTGCGCAAGAAAACGATCGAAATTTGGGATTTGGATTTGCAATCTCTTGAAGCCAATGAGGAGGAGGCACTGAATGAAGCGTCCTCTGCGCTTCCATCAGCCTAATCGCGCGGTAATCGGAGGGCGACCATATCGGTCGCCCTTGCAATCACAGTACCGCCGAGTGATGCAAATCTCGCAGACTGCGAATTCATTTAGGGGCAGAGACAGGGTTTCGTTCTCGACTCAACTTGAAAGTCAAATGCCTGGGTATTTCATCACCCCCTCATTATAGGGAGATTATCATGTCGAATTATCTTGAGCCTGAAGATGACGGTCTACCCATGCGAGATTCCGGCCCATGGGTGGTTGAAAAACTTCACTACTTGCAGGGATATCATTAATATTTTTTAGAATTCAATGCATGCCCAACCTTGGCGCAGACGACATTATATCGATCTTTTCGCGGGTCCAGGCAAGTGCTATGTTGAAGAAACAAAATCAATCTACTTGGGTTCGCCTCTTATTGCATTGACTACTGAACATCCATTCACTGACTATTTCTTTGTAGATGAAGATGCAAACAATACTGAAGCCTTACAGCAGCGGTGTGATGCATCGCCGCTAAAGAATAACATCCAATGCAAGAAAGGCGATGCCAATATATTGGTTCATGACATTGTTGCCCAAATTTTGGCGTGCGATCAAGAATACAAACCAGGGTTGCGCTCATCGCTGAACTTGGCGTTTCTTGATCCGACAGGAATCGATCTGCAATGGAAGACCGTCGAGGCCTTCGCCAAGCCCTATACAATGGACTTGATCATTTACTTATCCACAGCAGAGCTGGAAAGGAATATGCCGAAAACAATACAGAATCGTCTGATACCACCAAAATCGATCTGTTCTTTGGGAGCTGAATGGCGAATCGCTTGAGGAATGGCAGAACAAGGAACTCGGTCTCCACAGACACCTTATGGACCACTACAAAGACAACTTGAAGCAATTGGGTTACAAAGAGGTTTTGCGCGACGATGAAACAGGAGATGAACCGCTTATCCGAAACTCACAGAAGAATGCGCCACTGTACCGCCTATTGTTTGCCAGCAAGCACCCTCTCGGGAACGATTTTTGGCACAAGGTCGTGAGTCGGAATGTATATGGCCAGATCGGCTCCTGTGATGTGTCAAGTTGAACATATGTGCTATTATCATTATAGGCATCGCGGGGGGCATTAACTATGGCAACCAAATCCAGCATCGAATGGACTGAATCCACCTGGAATCCCTTAACGGGCTGCACCAAGGTCAGCCCGGGCTGCAAACACTGCTATGCCGAACGCATGGCGAAGCGTCTGCACGCCATGGGCCAACCTAACTACGCCAACGGTTTCAAATTGACGCTGCATCCGCAGGCGCTGGAAATTCCGCTGGGCTGGAAGAAACCGCAGATGATCTTCGTCAACTCCATGAGCGATCTCTTCCACAAAGACGTGCCGGCGGACTTCATTCAACAAGTCTTTGACGTGATGCGCCGCGCCGATTGGCATACCTTTCAGGTGCTCACCAAGCGCGCTGAGCGACTGCTCGAGATTGACCCGCAAATCGAGTGGCCTTCCAACGTGTGGATGGGTGTCAGCGTCGAAAATCAAGACTACCAGTATCGCATCGACTTGCTGCGGCAGACTCACGCCAGGATCAAATTCCTGTCGCTTGAGCCGCTGTTAGGACCATTGCCCCGCCTGAATTTGAAAGGCATCAACTGGGTCATCGTCGGCGGCGAGTCCGGGCCGGGCGCACGGCCTGTGCTGGAAGAATGGGTCATCGACATTCGCGATCAATGCAAGGCCAGGCGCGTGCCGTTCTTCTTCAAGCAATGGGGTGGCGTACAAAAGAAGCGTGCCGGGCGATTGTTGCAGGGAGAAACCTGGAGCCAGATGCCCGAACAGGCTTGGGCCGGCGCAACAGCCTGAACCTGCAACGGCCTTCTTTCATATCAGACAAACACACGCGCGGATCGCCTTCACGATCCGCTCGTTCGCTGATTCCCTTTTTCCCTGTGGTACAATCTCGTTCACTCAACCTGGCGCAAAACCTCCCGGAGGTGCTTCGCAAAGCCTCCGGGAGGTTCCAGGTCTTCAGGTGATTCCATGGATTTGCTTCACGGACTCAATCCCCAGCAGGCGCGCGCCGTCGAAGCGCCCGATGGGCCGGTGCTGGTTCTCGCCGGACCCGGCTCGGGCAAGACGCGCGTGCTGACCCACCGCGTGGCGTACCTGGTCGAGGTGCGCAAGGTCTGGCCGCGCCAGATTCTGGCAGTGACGTTCACCAACAAGGCCGCGCGCGAAATGCGCGAACGGCTCGATAAGACTCCTCGGCCCGGCCCGATCGGGCGAGTTGACCCTCGGCACGTTCCACGCCATCTGCGCGCGCTGGCTGCGCCGCGACGCGCCCGAGATCGGCCTGAGCCGCGATTTCGTGATCTTCGACGAAGACGATCAGCAGCAGGTGGTCAAGCGCGTGCTGGCCGAGTTGAACATCGACGATAAGAAGTATAAACCTTCGGCGGTACTCAACGCCATCTCCAACGCGAAGAACGAACTGATCACGCCCGACATCTATCAGCCGCCCACCTACTGGCACGAGATGGTGCGCCGCATCTATCCGCGCTACCAGGAATTATTACGCCAGAGCAACGGCCTCGACTTCGACGATCTGCTGCTGGAAGTCGTGCGGTTGCTCGACGCGCGTCCCGATATCCTGGCGCGCTATCAGGATCGCTACCAGCACATCCTCGTCGACGAGTTTCAAGATACCAACACCGTGCAGTACGCGCTGATCAGCCGCTTGTCGGCGAAATCGCACAACATCTTCTGCGTCGGGGATGAAGATCAATCGATCTACAAGTGGCGCGGCGCTGACTTCCGCAACATTCAGCGTTTCCGGGAGCACAATCCCGGCCTGACGCAGATCGTGCTGGAAGAGAATTACCGCTCCACGCAGACCATCCTCGACGCGGCGCGCGGCGTCATCGACAAGAACGCGCACCGCACGCGCAAGAATCTCTTCACGCAGCGATCGGGCGGGGCGGCGATCAGCGTGTATGAAGCCTACAATCAAGACGACGAGGCGCAGTACGTCGTCGACACCATTCAGCAGTTGATCAAGAAGCAGCAGTACCGGTTGTCCGATTTTGCCGTGTTCTACCGCACCAATGCGCAGTCGCGCGCGATTGAAGACACGTTTGTGAGGACGGGCGTGCCCTATCGGCTGGTGGGGGGTCTGCGGTTCTATTCGCGGCGTGAAATCAAAGACGTGCTGGCTTATCTGCGCCTCGTGCACAATCCGCACGACGCGGTGAGCCTGGCGCGCGTCGTCAATGTGCCGGCGCGCGGTATCGGCGCGAAGACGCTGGAGACGCTGGATGAAGCCTCACGCCGCAGCGGCCACTCGCCGTATCAACTCATTCATGATGCACCTAATCTCGATCAAGCGGTGCCGGGCCTGACGGCCAAGGCGAAGCAGGCGCTGCTCGGGTTTGCGCAGTTGATCGATCGCTGGATCGATTCGCCGCAGCGGGCGCGCAGCGTCGCGGAATTGATGGATCTCGTCTTGCGCGATTCCGGCTATTTCAAATATGTCAACGACGGCACCGACGAAGGCCGCGATCGCTGGGACAACATCAAGGAACTGCGCAACGTCGCGGCGGATTACACGGAAGCGTTGGGCGACGATCCATTGGCGCACTTCCTCGAAGACGTGGCGCTGGTGGCCGACGTCGATTCGCTGAAGGATCAAGTCGATGCGCCGGTGTTGATGACGCTGCACGCGGCGAAGGGCCTGGAATTTCCGGTCGTGTTTATCACCGGGATGGAAGAAGGACTGCTGCCGCATTCGCGCTCGCTGGAAGATCCGGAAGAGATGGCCGAGGAGCGCCGCCTGTGTTATGTGGGCATCACCCGCGCCAAAGATCGCGTGTTCCTGTCGTACGCCTTCCGCCGCTCGATGTGGGGCAGCAGCGACGTGGCCACGCCCTCGCGTTTCTTGAGTGACATCCCCCAACAGTTGATCAGCGGATCGGCTTCGTTTGCCGATGTGCGGCCGAGGGAAGCCGCGGCGCTTCGCGCTTCAACGTGGGAGACGCCCGCCGGGGCCAGGCCCGCCCGATCGGCTGCCGCCCCCGCGCGCGAGCTGCAATTCCGCGCCGGGCAGCGCGTGAAGCACGCGCAGTTCGGCGAAGGCATCGTGATCGAAAGCCGGCTCGATCGCAACGACGAAGAAGTGACCGTGGCCTTCAAGAAAGCCGGCATCAAGCGCCTGCTGGCCAGCTTTGCCAACTTGCAGAAATTATCGGGGTAAGCACCGACCTGGCAGGTTTTAGTCTGCGCCGCTTCGTTGCCGCGTATCCTGCTAAAACCTGCCAGGTCTTGATCGATCATGCAAAAACTTCTCATCGACGGCCACAACCTCATCGGGCAGACGCCGGGCCTGTCGCTGGCCGATCCCAACGACGAGCAGAAGCTCATCGTGGTGCTGCGCAAGTACGCGGCGCGCAAGAATGCGCGCATCGTCGTGGTGTTCGATTCGGGGAATCCCGGCGGAAAGTCCAAAGAGCTATCGGGCGGTAACGTCACCGCCATCTTTGCCGGATCGCACACCATCGCCGATCGCATCTTGATGGAGCGCATCCGGGAGTTGAAGCAGCCGGGCGATTGGGTGGTGGTGTCCTCCGACCGGGAAGTGCAGCAGGCCGCGCAGCAGCGCAGGATGAACGTGTGGAGCTCGGCAGAGTTCGCGCGCAAAATGGGCCCGCCCCCGCAGCGCGACGACTCGGCGGCGCCGCCGACGGCGAAAGACAGCGGCCTGACCAAATCAGAAGTAGACGAATGGCTGCGGTTATTCAAGCAGGAGCGCAAGTAGATGGAAGTTGCCGATCAGATTTCGCAGCAAGTGCAGGAAGCGTTGGAAGCAGCGCCGCTGTTGTTGCAGCGCCTGCTCGTCGGTTTGCTGGTCTTTGCCATCGGTTACCTGTTGACCCGGCTGGTCCAGCACCTGGTGGTGCGCGCGGTGCGCCGCACCCCGGGCGGCATAACCGTCGAGCGTGCCCTGTCACGCGTCGTCGCCATCGTCGGCATAACGCTGTCATTGCTCACGGCGCTCTCGACGATGGGGGTGGACATCAACGCGTTGATTGCGGCGCTGGGCCTGACCAGCCTGGCGGTCGGTTTGGCGCTCAAAGACACGATCGAGAATACGATTACCGGCGTGCTGCTGCTCATTCAACGGCCGTTCAAAGTGGGGGACATCATCAAAGTGAGCGATGTGACGGGCACCGTCGCCGATGTTGCCATCCGCACGACGAACATCAGGACCCTTGACGGGCTGCACGTGCTGATTCCCAATCGGCACGTTTACAATGAAGTCATCACCAACTGGACGTACTATCCGACACGCCGGGCAACGGTAACGCTGGGCGTGGCCTATGACACCGATTTGGCGCGCGCTTATCGCGTCTTGAGTGAAGCAGCCGCTGCTGTGCCGGGCGTGCTGGGCGATCCGGCGCTCTTGGTTTCGTTTGAAGGATTTGACGAGATCTCGATTCGGATGACGTTCCGTTTCTGGTTCGACTGGCGGACGACCAGTGCGTTCGATCTGCAAACCCGCATGACAGAAGTCATCACGGACGTGGCGCGCCGCGAAGGCATCAGCCTGCCTGTTTCGGCCCGAGCGCTGGTGCTGCACAACGCGCTGGAGTCGGCGCCTGAAACGGCAACGACTCGCTGAGGGACAGCGAGTCGTTGGTGGTGGGCCCAGCCGGATTCGAACCAGCGACCGACCGGTTATGAGCCGGCAGCTCTAACCGCTGAGCTATGGGCCCGACGTCTGCGGCGATTATAAGCAGTAACCCACTCCGCGTCAAACAAAGCCCGCCGCAGGTCTACTGGCCCGCGGCGGGCATCTGTTTCATCCGCACATCCACTTCATTATCCGTTGAAGCGCCCATCCGTTTACAACTTCTGCGTGATGTCGCCGCGAATCTGGCGGCTGACGGTGACCACGGCATCCACGGTAAAGCCGAACTTCTCGGCCAGCACGCCCGCCGGGGCCGATGCGCCGAACCGCTCAATGCTCATGATCTTGCCCTGATCACCCACGTACTTGTGCCAGCCTTGAGCCACACCGGCCTCGATGGCAAGGCGCGCTTTGATGGCTGGCGGCAGCACGCTCTCGCGATAATCGCGCGGCTGCGCGTCAAACAACTCCCACGAAGGCAGACTTACCACACGCGCATTGACGCCGCGCTTGGCCAGCTCGTCGCACGCTCCCACTGCCAGCGCCACTTCCGCCCCCGTAGCGATCAGGATCATATCGGGGGTGCCAGTTGTGTCGATCAACACATAACCACCTTTGCGCACGCCCTCTGCGGAAGCGACCACCGCGCGATCGAAAGTGGGCACGGCCTGGCGGGAGAAGATCAGCGCGGTGGGGCCGTGCTTCCGCTCGACGGCGATCTGCCAGGCCACGGTGGTTTCATTCGCATCGGCAGGACGAATGACCACGAGGTTGGGAATGGCGCGCAGCGCCGCCAGATGTTCCACGGGCTGATGCGTGGGGCCGTCTTCGCCCAGGAAAATGCTGTCGTGCGTGAAGACGAAGATCACACGCTGGTCCATCAGCGCCGCCAGGCGGACCGCCGGGCGCATGTAGTCGGCAAATTGCAGGAACGTCGCCGTGAAAGGAATGACGCCGCCGTGCAGCGCAAGGCCGTTGCTCAGGCTGCCCATGGCGTGTTCGCGCACGCCGTATGGAATGTTCCGTCCGGCATAACCCCACACGCCGCCCACGGCGCCTTGCCTGTCGCCGACTTGCAGGGCAGCGCTTTGGAAATCGCCCAGCCCCTTCAACGCCGTGTTGGTCGATGGATTCAAATCCGCCGACCCGCCGACGATTTGCGGCACCCGGGCGGCGAGGGCGTTGAGCACTTGCCCGCTGCTGACGCGCGTGGCCTGGCCCTTGCCGGCAGGAAACACCGGCAGGTCTTTGTTCCAGCCATCAGGCAGATCGTTTTTCAAGGCGAGTGACAGTTCCGCGGCGAGTTCAGGATAAACTTTGGCATAAGCATCGAATTTCTTCTGCCAGGCTGCTTGCCAGGCTGCGCCGTTTTCGATGGCCTGCCGGAAACGAGCGAGCGCTTCGCTGTCAATGTAGAACGGCGGCTCCAGCGGCCAGCCCAGATTTTCTTTCGCGGCTTTCACTTCATCCGGGCCCAGCGGTGAGCCGTGCGCTTCGAAGGTGTTCTGCTTGTGGGGTGCGCCAAACCCGATGATGGTGCGGACGCGGATCAACGTGGGGCGCCGGGTTTCAGATCGCGCCGCCGAGAGCGCCGCTTCGATGGCAGCCAGATCATTGCCATCCTCCACCTTCAGCACTTGCCAGCCATACGCCTCAAAGCGTTGCGTCACATCCTCGGTGTACGTGAGGTCGGTCGCGCCGGCCAGCGAGATGCGATTGTCATCGTAGAGGTAAATCAACTTACCCAGCTGCCAGTGCCCGGCCAGCGACGCGGCTTCGTGCGAGATGCCTTCCATCAGATCGCCGTCGCTGACGATGCCGTAGGTGAAGTGATCGATGATCGTGTGATCGGGCTGGTTGTAGCGCGCGGCCAGGTGCGCCTCGGCCATGGCCATACCTACGCCCATCGCGAAGCCCTGGCCCAGCGGGCCGGTGGTCAGTTCCACGCCGGGCGCGAGGCCGTACTCGGGATGCCCCGGCGTCTTGCTGCCCCACTGCCGGAAGTTCTTGATCTCGTCCAGCGAGAGATCGTAGCCGGTGAGGTGCAGCAGGGAGTACAACAGCATGGAGCCATGCCCGCCCGACAAGACAAAGCGATCGCGATCGGGCCAGTGGGGATCGAGCGGGTTGTGGCGCAAGAACCTGGTCCACAAGACGTAGGCCATTGATGCGGCGCCCATCGGCAGACCGGGGTGACCGGAGTTCGCCTTTTGCACGCCGTCGACGGACAGGAAGCGAATGGTATTGACGCACAGTTGATCGAGGTTGGAAAGGGAAGACATGCAATTCACCTCTCTAGGCGCAAGGCTGCGCCCCTAAGATAACGCTAATTATACGCCAAAACCTGGCCAACGAACTGGCAAAATATGATATACTCGCCAGCAATTCAGTTCTGGCAGGAAAGCAGGTGAGACGATGGGCATTGGAGTCATACTCGACCTGATCATTCTGTTTGCGCTGGTGGGCGGCGTGTTGTGGAACATGCGGCGCGGGTTTCTGCGCGCCCTGATTGGATTCATCATGTTGTTCCTGGCCATGACGGTGGCGGCGCTGCTCTATCGCGTGCTGCTGAACTGGTTTGGGGCCAACGTGGGCGGCGCGGCCGCGAATAGCACCTCCGGCGCCTACGTGTTCGGTTTCATGATTATTATCTTTTACAGCCTTTTTGAATACATGGTCAGCCGCAACTATCCCGGGCTGCGCCTCCAGCGCCTGGGCGTGTGGGACAATATTCTGGGCGCGGCGATAGGCATTGCGTGGTCGCTGTTGGCCATCGGCCTGTTCCTGCTGACGCTGGACTTTTGGACTGTCTCCGTGGGCCGAGGCACGCCAGCCGTCGATCTGTTTGGCGACCTGCTGGCCACCTCATTGCTGACCAGAGTTTTCCGCCAGTTGTTTAACTGGCCGTTCGCGCCGTTGAAATTGCTGTTCCCTGACGGCTTGCCGGAAATCTTCCGGTATTTTACGCGCTGAGTCGTGGTCGCTTGATGCGTCTGGATAACGGGGGAACAGCAAGCGGGTTCCCTCGTTTGTTTTACCAGACCTGCCAGGCGGGCCATAGCAACTGGACGACAGCGATGGCCCGGCCCACCTGACGGGTCTCGGAGTGTAATCATGTTAGAAGCACATCACTGGAATACGCTTGAACTCCCGAAAGTTCTGGCGAGACTCGCCCGCTATACCGCCTTCTCGGCCAGTACTCAGTTGGCGCTGGCGCTGGAACCTTCGACCTTTGCCGAGGTCGTACAGCAGCGCCTGGCGGAGACCCGCGAGGCCCGCTTGCTCCTCACCACGCGCGGCGATCTCAGCATCGGCGGCGTACACGATGTGCGCCCGCTGGCGGAGAATGCCCTGCGCGGCGCGCGCCTGCTGGTGCCCGATCTGCTGGCGATCCGCAACACGCTGATCGCGGCCCGCGACCTGCGCCGTTCGCTGCTCAAACTGGAGCCTCAATACCCCCGCCTGGCCTCGGCGGCCCACCGGTTGTACGAGTCCACCGGCCTGATCAACGAGATTGGCCGCTGCCTGGACGAGAACAATGGCGAAGTGCGCGACGACGCCACGCCGGAACTGGCCGAGGCGCGGCGATCGCTGCGCGAAGTCTTTAGTCGCGTGCAGGAAAAGCTGCGCCGCATCATCGGCAATTCGCGCAACGCGCTGTATCTGCAGGAAGCGATCATCACCCAGCGCGGCGGGCGCTACGTCATCCCGATCAAAGCCGATTTCAAAGGCCGCATTCAAGGCATCGTGCACGATCAGTCGGCCAGCGGCGCGACGTTGTTCATCGAGCCGCTGGCGACGGTGGAACTCAACAATCAGCTGCGCGAGCTGCAGCTGAAAGAGCAGCACGAGGTGGAGCGCGTGCTGCTGATGTTGTCCGACCTCGTCGCCGCCGATGCGCAGCCCCTCATCTACACCGTCGAAGCGCTGGCCGACATCGACGTGATCTTCGCTAAAGCGAAATTCGCCGACGACAGCGACGCGATCGAACCGGCGCTCGAAAACGGCCCGCGCGCCACGCTGCGGCTCATCCGCGCCCGGCATCCGCTGCTCGATCCGGCGACCGTCGTGCCCATCGACATCGATCCTGATCCCAACACGCACATCATCGTGTTGACGGGTCCCAACACCGGCGGCAAGACGGTCACGTTGAAAACCGCCGGCTTGCTGGCGTTGATGACGCAATGCGGGTTGCACATTCCGTGCAGCGCGGGTTCGGCGTTGAGCATCTTTGAAGACATCTACGCCGACATCGGCGACGAGCAATCGATCGAGCAGAGCCTCTCGACGTTCTCGTCGCACCTGGTTAACATCACGAGCTTCATCGATCGCGTGGGGCCGAAGTCGCTGGTGCTGTTCGACGAGTTGGGCGCGGGGACTGATCCGGCCGAAGGCTCGGCGCTGGCCCGCTCGATCCTCGATCACGTCAAAGAGTCAAAGGCGATGACGCTCGTCGCCACCCACTATCCCGAACTGAAAGTGTGGGCGCATACGACCGCGGGCGCGACGAACGCCTCGGTGGAGTTCGATCCGGAAACGCTGCGCCCGACCTACAAACTGACGATCGGTCTGCCGGGCCGATCGAATGCCTTTGCCATCGCCACGCGTCTTGGCCTGAAATCCGACATCGTCGCGCACGCCAAGTCGATGGTGGCCGAGGGCGATCTAAAAGTGGAAGATCTGCTGGCAGAAATCCATCAGCAGAAGGAAGCGATCACGCAGTCGCGCGAGATCGCCGATCGGGCGCGACGCGAAGCTGAAGCGGCGGCGCGGCAGCTGCGCGAGCGCCTCAACCAGATCGAAGACGAGCGCGCCGACATTCTCGATCACGCGCGCGAGGACGCGCAGGCGCAAGTGGAACTGCTGCGCGAGGAGATCGATCGGTTACGCAAGAAACTCTCGGATGTGCAGCGACCCGAAATCGCCGCAGCGGCCGCCGAAATCGTCGAAGAGATCAAGCAACTGGAAGAACAGGCTGAAGCGATCGTGCCTACCCCGACGCCGATCGAGAAACCGGCGCTGGGTTCGCGCCGCAAGCCGCGCGTGGGCGACACGGTGTTTGTCGAGCGCAGCGGCTCGACGGCGGAAGTCACCGCGCTCGATCGCGGCCTGATCGAAGTCGCCATCGGTTCGCTGCGCATGAAGGTCAAGCCTGACGAAGTGGAATGGCGCTCGTCACCCAAACCCGTAGAGGCGGCCCTGGCGGCTGCCCCCGCGCGCGTGCATCTCACCTCGCAGGCGCGCATGGAGATCGATCTGCGCGGGCTGCGCGTGGACGACGGCCTGGCCGAGCTCGAGCGCCAGCTCGACGCGGCGTATCTGAACGGCATGCCGTTCGTGCGCATCATTCACGGCAAAGGCACCGGCGCGATGAAGAAGGCCGTGCGCGAAGCGCTGCACACCCATCCGCACGTCAAGCGCTTTGAAGGCGGCAAGGACGAAGAAGGCGGCGAGGGGGTGACAATCGCATTTCTGATTTCTGATTTCTGATGGCGGATTGCCCGGCGCGTTAGACCTGGCAGGTTTTTACCAAACACTCTGGATCGATCGTCCAGATAATTCACTTATCACTCGTCACTCGTCATGCCATTTTTCATCGGTTCCGCCGTCTGGGCGCATCAAGGCTGGGTGGGCAACTTCTTTCCGAAAGGGACGAAGCAGGCCGACTATCTGCGCGAGTATGCGATGCGCCTCACCACGGTCGAGGGCAACACGACGTTTTGGGCCACGCCCTCGGTTGAAACTGTTCTTCGTTGGGCGGCAGACACTCCTGCGTACTTTCGCTTCTGCCCCAAGTTGCCGCGCGGCATCAGTCACGCCGGGCAATTGATGCCGCATCTCGGCGAGGCGCAGCGCTTCGTCGATCTAATGCGCAACCTCGGGACGCGCCTTGGCCCGCTGTTTCTGCAACTCCCGCCGCGCTACTCGCCCAGGCTGAGCAACGACCTGCAGAAGTTCCTCGCCGCCTGGCCGCGCGAGGTGAAACTCGCCCTCGAGGTGCGCCATCTCGATTGGTTCGGCGAGCCGCAGCACTCCGCACTGAACGATCTGCTGCGGGCGCATGACGTGGCGCGGGTGCTGATCGATACGCGGCCGATCCGCAACTTACCGGATGCGAAGATCGAAGGCGGCAAGGTGCAGGTGCTGCTGGAGCAGGCGCAAGAGCGCAAGCCGGATGTGCCGCTGCTGCCCGAACGGACGGCGTCGTTTGCCTTTGTGCGCTACATTGGCAGTCCGGATGTGCCGGCGAACGCGCCACTGCTGGATGAATGGGCTGATCGCATGGCGGGGTGGCTGAAAGAAGAGGCGACAGTCTATGCGTTTTGTCACTGCCCCGACGAAACCTACTCGCCGCAGATTTGCCGGGAACTGCACCAGCGCATAGCCGCGCGGGTGAAGCTCGATCCGCTGCCGTGGGATGAAGCGGGCAAGACGGCGGCCTGCCAACTACACGCAAGTCATCATTCTTTTGAATAACGAATCCACACGGATCTTCACGAAAAAAGGCTTTATTCGTGTTCATCCGTGTCAATTCGTGGCAATCGTTTTACTTCAACTCCACTTCGCGCCGAACGGTGCCCGCCCGCGCATGCCGCGCTTCAATCTTCAATGCGCCTCCGCTGGGCGCGGCAATGACCCACTCGACCTTCACGCGATCGGGCGTGCCTTCGTCGGTGGACCAGATGAGGCTGCGCTTCTGGAAGCGCCCTTCCAGTTGGCCGCATTCCGTCTTCTTCTCGCCATGGATGAAGGCTGCGCCGTCGGGCAGGGTCAATTCGACTTCGATGGGGCGCGCGACTTTGCGATCGAGCGCTTTCTGCGTGACGTTCGTCGGCAGCCAGCCGGTGTTGCACAACACCAGGCGGACATGATACACGCCGGCACCCACCGGCTTCACGTCGAGCGAATGCACTTCCATCTTCGGCGAGATCAGCAGGTGGAAGATCGCAAAGTCGCTGTGCGGCGCGATCTCTTTCTCGAGCAGTTCGGCGGGCGGATTACTCCAGCAGTACATGAAGTCCCAGCCGCCCAACTCCACCGGCCCCAACTGCGGATGCTCGAACGGATACCAGTCGACGTAGCCCTTGCGGTTAAGCACTTCGTCGCTCCACTTCAGCAATTTCAGATCATCTTCGACGGGATGATCGCGCAGCCACTCAATCAGGTGGTAGTCCTTTAAGCCGATCTGCTGCTGCGGACTCCAGAACTCCGTCGTCCAGGCATACACGCCCACGTGGTCGTACATCCAGTCGTCTGAGCCGCCGCGGATGATCTGCTTGGGCTCGTACTTGAAGTCGTGAAAGACCGACTTGGCAGGATAGCCCGTGATCTGGGTGGCGCGCTCGCCGATATATTTGTAAGCGCGCAAGTCGGCGTTGGGAAAGTCGTCGTCGGGATGGCCGGAATACGGGCGCAGATGCACACCGCTGAACGTGTGATAAGCAATGTAGCCCGTGATGTTGGGCCGATCGATCACCGCCTGCGCCTCGGCGCGAATCTCCGGCTCCGAGGTGGGATACGGCCCCGCGCCGTGTTGATCGCTTTCGGTGACCCATTCCATGGGATAGTTGCGGTTGAGATCGAGTCCGTGCAGCGGCGGCGCGGTCTTGATCGTGACGCCGTCGTAGTTTTGAATCGCGCCTTCGGCCAACAGCCGATAGAATTCGCCGCTGCCCGGCGCGTCGTCGGGTTCGCGCGGAACGAGCAGGCGTGGATCGCCGGGATAGGGTTTCCACGCGCCGTTGGGATCGCGCACGCGCATCATGAGGATGCGGCCATCGCCGTCGAGGTCTTCGTCGATCAAGCCGTCCTGCTGATCGAGACGCGGGTAGGGGCGCACACTCGATCGGACGATCTTGGGCCGATCGGCCAGCGCCCACTCCGGGCCATCCGGATTCAGGCGGGGGATGATGTAGAAAGCGCGGGTGTCCATCACGCGCGTCACCTTCTCATCGACGCCGTATTGGGTGAGCAGCTGATTGATCAAATGCAGCGCCGCGGTGCAGCCGGTGACTTCCTCGGCGTGGATATTGGCCTCGACGAAGAAGGCGGGCTTGTCCGTGTCCGGACCGCTGGCGAAGTTGGTGACGGTCGCCAGCCAGATGTCGCGGCCTTCGAACGATCTGCCGATCGAGGCCAGCTTGAACCGATCGGGATGTTCACCGGCCCAGGCCTGCAGGATCGCTGTCAGTTCGTCGTATTTGTAGAATTTATCGAAGCGGACAGGGGGCATGATTAATCTCCAGGACGGAATAAGGCGATTGTAACCCTTTTCGAGCGTTCGGGCGAGGGGCGTTTGTGACGATCCCCAAGTCGTGGTACAATCTCGCCGCAGTTTGAAATACACGGCGCGGTGTTACAGCCACGGCGCGCGTGATCAACATCAAGGAGTCAAGTAGCATGCTGTCAAAGGACGAGAAAACCAACATTATTACCGAGTATCACACCCACGAGACGGACACCGGCTCGCCGGAAGTGCAGGTAGCGCTGTTGACGACCCGCATCAACCAACTGACGGGACATCTCAACACGCACAAGCACGATCAGAGTTCACGCCAGGGCCTGCTGCGCCTGGTAGGGCAGCGCCGCCGCCAGCTGGCCTATCTGGCCCGCACCAACCCGCAGCGCTACAAGGAATTGCTGGGGCGACTGGGCCTGCGCAAGTAGTACTGAAGCTGGGCAGTATCGCGTTCGAAACGAAGCGAGTAGATGCCGGAGTCTGTCATCTACTCGCCTTGTTTTAGTTGTCAATATTACGCGCGTGAGATGGAGAGCAGGAATTGGAGCGAGTGAAGGTCAATGACCAATGAATAATGACAAATGACAAAATAGGAGCTTGCTTGTCATTTGCTCATCTGTCAGTGTTAATTGATTCGCTTTCGCTCCAGTCCCTGACCTCCAGCGCGCCAAACCTACGGAGGTTTATTCTAATGAAAGAAGCACAACGATTTTCGACGACCGTCGGCCGTGACACCCTCACGATCGAAACCGGCAAGCTCGCCGGCCAGGCCAACGGCGCGGTGACGGTGCGCCTGGGCGACACCATCATCCTGACCACGGCCACCATGGCCCGCACCCCGCGCGAAGGCATCGACTTTTTCCCGCTGAGCGTGGAGTATGAAGAGCGGCAGTATGCCGCGGGCCGCATTCCCGGATCGTTCTTCCGGCGCGAAGGCCGCCCCGCCGAGGCCAGCATTTTAGTGTGCCGCCTGACCGATCGGCCGCTGCGCCCGCTGTTCCCCGACGATTTACGCAACGACGTGCAGGTGGTCATCACCTCGCTGTCATCCGACGGCGAGCATCAGATCGACATTCTGGCGATCAACGGCGCGTCGGCGGCGTTGACAATCAGCGACATTCCATTCCACGGCCCGGTCGGCGCGGTGCGCGTCGGCTACATCGACGGCGAGCTGGTGGTCAACCCCACGGCGTCCGAGATGGATCGCAGCACGCTCGATCTGCGCATTGCCGGAACCAGGGACGCCATCCTCATGGTCGAGTGCGCCGCGAACGAGGTTCCCGAAGACCTGATGGTGAAAGCGCTGGACTTCGGTCACCAGTCGCTGCAGCCAATGATCGAGCTGCAGAACCAGATGCGCGAAGCGCTGGGCAAGCCCAAGAACGAAACGTACCCCAAGTTCGTCGTGCCGGAAGAGCAGGTCAACGTGGTGCGCGCGCAGGTGGGCGCACGCCTCGTCGACATCTTCGAGCAGGGCGGCAGCAAGGCCGTCGTCTACGGCGCGTTTGACGATCTGCAGGCGTCGGTCGTGGAAGCGCTGAAAGAGACGGTCGATGCCAAGACGATCAGTGCGGTCATGCACGATCTGGAAGCCGAAGTCGTCCGGTCGCGCATCCTCGATCGGGGGCTGCGCCCCGACGGCCGCGGCCTGACGCAGATCCGCCCGCTGGACGCCGAAGTCGATCTCAGCCCGCGCGCGCATGGATCGGGCTTGTTCACGCGCGGCGAGACGCAGGTGTTGAGCATCGCGACACTGGGCACGTTGAAGGACGCGCAGGAACTCGACGGCCTCGACGTGGACAGCACCAAGCGTTATCTGCACCACTACAACTTCCCGCCATACTCGACGGGTGAAGCCAAACCCATGCGCGGCTCGTCGCGCCGCGAGATCGGTCACGGCGCGCTGGCCGAACGCGCGCTGCTGCCGGTGATTCCCGCTGAAAAGGACTTCCCGTACACCATCCGCGTCGTGAGCGAAGTAATGTCGTCCAACGGCTCTACCTCGATGGCGTCCGTGTGCGGCTCGACGCTCTCGCTGATGGATGCGGGCGTGCCCATCAAAGCGCCGGTGGCCGGCATCGCGATGGGCCTGATCAGCGACGGCAGCCGCTTCGCCGTGTTGACCGACATCCAGGGCATGGAAGATCACCTCGGCGACATGGACTTCAAGGTCGCAGGGACCGCCGCAGGCATCACGGCACTGCAGATGGACATCAAGATCAAAGGTCTCTCCAAGGAGATCATGGAGCAGGCGCTGGCGCAGGCGCATGAAGCACGGATGACGATCCTGGATGTCATCAAGAGCGCGCTCGCCGAGCCGCGTCCTGAGCTGAAGGAACACGCGCCGCGCATTACGACGGTGCACATCAACCCCGACAAGATCGGCGCGCTCATCGGCCCGGGCGGCAAGAACGTGCGCGGCATTCAAGATGATACCGGCGCCATTATCGACATTCACGAAGACGGCACGGTGTACATCGCCGCGACCAGTGGCGCCAGCGCCGAGGCCGCGCGCGCGCGCATCGAAGGCTTGACTGAATCGGTAGAGTCGGCAAGATCTACACCGGCAAGGTCGTGCGCACCACGGACTTTGGCGCGTTCGTCGAGATTGTGCCTGGCACCGACGGCATGGTGCACATCAGCCAGCTGGCTGATTATCGCGCGCCGACCGTCGAATCGGTCGTGAAGGTCGGCGATGAAGTGATGGTCATGGTGACGGACATCGACGCGGGCGGCAAGATTCGCTTGAGCCGGCGCGCCGTGCTGGAAGGGCTGACCGTCGAAGAAGCGCGCGAGCTGGATAAGCCCAAGTCGGGCGGCGGCGGCAATCGCGGCGGAGGCGATCGCCGGGGCGGAGGCGACCGGCACGGTGGCAGTGATCGCCGTGGCGGCGGTGGCAATCGCAGCGGAAACCGAAGCTAAGCAATGAATAAACCTCTCGCAAAGAATCTCCTGCGAGAGGTTTTTATGTCTGGTAAGATCATAGTGCGTATTGCGTGGTGCGTGAAAAAGACAAGTCACGCACCACGTATCAGTTGGGTTGATCGTCTATGGAACTAACCGATCTATCCTTCCGTCCCGTCCGACTTGAAGACAAGGAGCGCATCATCGCTTTCACCTTCAACACGTGGGGCGATAACGAAGACGACTACATCAAGGACGTCTTCGACGACTGGCTGGCTGATCCGCGCGGCGAGTTCACGGCTGCCGTGCTCGACGATCGAATCGTCGGCATTGCCAAGCTCACCGACATGGGCGACGACGAATGGTGGTTCGAGGGCCTGCGGATCGATCCGGCCTATCGCCGCCGGGGCATTGCCTCGGAGTTTAATCGCCATCACGTCGAATTGGCGAAGCGGCTGGGCGGCAGAGTCGTGCGCTACATGACGGGCGGCGGCAACGTGGGCAGCCAGACTATCGGCGCGCGGGCAGGCTTTCAACACATCCTCACGTACACCGCGCGTCTGGCGGAAGCGTTAAGCGAATTCTCTCTGCCGACCTTGTTGAATCTCGACGACGTGCCTGCGCTCACACGTTGGCTCGCTTCGCCGTTGATGCAGTATCTGCACGGTGTCTATCGCAACGCGTGGGTCGCCAAGACGCTGACCGCAGCCGAGCTGCGCCGCGCGGTCGAGGCGCAACTCGTGTACGGCCTGAAAGACGAAGCAGGGCAGATTGCCGCCTGGGCCCTGCTGCGCCCGGCAGAGGTTGACGACGACAGTGAAGACGGTGAACAGCGCCGCCTGCGTGTCGATCATTTTGACGGTGAGACGAGCGCCGTGACCGAACTCGCCCGACGGATACGCGCGCTGGCGGCGGCTCGCCACCGATCCGAAATCAGCGCCGGCATCTGCGATTATCCGCCGCTGGTTCAAGCGCTTGCCGCAGCAGGCTATGCCGTGAACCCGGACAAGTTCAGCCTGTGGGTTTTGGAGTTGAAGCTGATGAGTGAGAGTGATGAGTGAATGGCCAAAAAGAAGCCATCATCCTCAACCACACCCCAGCAGATCGACGCCGAGCGCGAGCAGCGCGTGGCGGCGCGTGATCGCGTCGATTATTCGTATGCCGTGTTCTGGATGAAGCATGCTCGCTTGTGGGACGCCGTTAAACGTGAAGTCGTGAGGCAGCAGCTGGCCGAATTGATCGCCTCAACCGACTTCGACGCCAACTTCTATCAGCGCACGTACACGCTGGCGGAAGTTGATGGCGCGCATTCGGGCGCGAGTTTGCTGGCCTTGCGAAGGGTCTTGGAAGCACTACGTGATGCGTGAAATGCGACACCGCTCTTGCGCTTTGAGTACATCTGAAGTTTTGCAGAATTGCTTTTGGACGCGAGGCTTTAGCCGGTTTGGCCGACAGCTTGCGCATCCGGCTGAAGCCTCGACTCCGGTTTTGTAAAAGTCCAGTACATCTTAGAAGCCCTATGAAGTGCCATTCTGAGCGAGCGACAGCGAGCGAAGAGTCTCTACCACTACCAGCATCTGTCCCAGTTTGAGCAGAGATGCTGAGCGCAGCGAAGCATGACACCCTCAATCTACGAGTGAGTGAATGACAAGAACGGCACATGGCACTTCACTCGTTACTCGTCACTCATCAGTCTTATTTCAGGCAAATCATGACCGAACTCGAAACTATTGAAAACATTCCCACTCCCCGTACGCGAGATTCTCTCGCTGCCGATTTACGCGCATTGGGCTTGCAGGCCGGTATGGTCGTGATCGCCCATTCGTCGCTGAGTTCGATCGGGTGGGTGAACGGCGGATCGGTGGCGGTGGTGCAGGCGCTGCTGGACGTGATCACGCCCGACGGCACGCTGGTCATGCCCGCCCACTCTGGCGAATACTCTGATCCGTCGTACTGGCAACATCCACCCGTGCCTGAGGCGTGGTGGCCAATCATCCGTGACACGATGCCCGCTTTCGATCCGCGCTGCACGCCCACGCGCGGCATGGGCCGCATCGCCGAGACGTTCCGCACGTGGCCGGGCGCACTGCGCAGTTCGCATCCACAGGACTCATTTGCTGCATGGGGCCGGCACGCGGAGTTCGTCACGGCCAATCATGCGCTCGAGGGTGGCCTGGGCGAGCGAGTCGCCGTTGGCGCGCGTCTACGAGCTCGACGGTTACGTGCTGCTGCTGGGTGTCCCTTACGGGAACAACACCTCGTTTCATCTTGGCGAATATCGCGCGCCCGGCGGCAAATTCAGTTGCAGGGTGCGCCGATCATGGAGAACGGCCAGCGCGTGTGGAAAACCTTCACCACGCTGGAGGTGGATTCAGACTGCTTTGACGAACTGGGCGCCGACTTTGAAAAAGCGCATCCGGTGAAGATCGGGCTCGTGGGGTCGGCCACGACACGCCTGTTTTCACAGCGGCCGGCGGTGGACTTTGCCGAGCAGTGGATTACGGAGAAAAGAAGGACTGGCCACAAATCCTCATGACATCCCTGCTTGCCATGCTGCCCGTCTACGAGGACAGCGGCTTGAGCGGCGCGGGTTAACGTGGGCCGGAGGGCCATCCCGGCCCATGGATTACTCGAAATGACAGGACCGCCATGTGTTACGGCGTCGGCGTCAGCAGGTTCTTCAGCGCCGGGATCTCCGGCAAATTCGGCACGTTCTTCAAGCCTTCGCTGAGGCCCTGTTGAATGGCCTGATCGATGAAGCGCGCGAAAGGCAGGTTGCGGATCGCCTCAGGTTGTGCCATCGATGTACATCATCCCGCCAAAAATGGCCAGGCCCGTCAGCGCCATCAACACCAGACCCAGGTAATAGGCCACCTGGCTCGCCAGCGGGCGATTGGCCGCATAGAGAATAATCGTCACGATCAGGGTGCCGACCACCACTGGCCCGGTTAACAGCCATAACGACCAGTTGCCCCAGTTCCCGGTGAACCAGTAATAACTCGACAAGGCGCCGCTGATCAGGATCGCGTTGGTCAATACCGACACCCATAACCAGCGCGTGGCAAACATCACGTAAGCAAAAGCCAACCCCACCACCAGGATTTGCAGCGGCCAACCATAGAGGAAGATGTCCAGGCTGCCGCTCAGGCCTGCCACTGCCAGGAACACCATGTTCACGCCCACGATGATGCTCAGCCAGATCAGCGCGATCAATCCGTACTTTTTGAAAATGCCCCACCAGTCGATCGGTCTAGTTTCATTCACGGCCGCCGGTGCTCCGCCCGCTTGGCCTGCGGCGGCTCCGGCAGCCGCAGCAGCGGCCGAGGCTGCTTTCGCATCCGGCAGTGCATCGGTTTGATCTTTCGCAAAGTCTGTGTTGGTGATGCCCTGGCGCGCCGTGCCGGAGATCACCGAGATCGGTTCGGCCGCCGCAGCCGCGACGCTGGCCGTCTGGGGCAGCGAGATCCGATCGGGCAGTTGCACAGCCGCTTCGTCCGCCGCCGCATGGATCGCCTGGGTCATCTCTTCGGCGGTTTGATAGCGATCGTCGGGATTTTTGCTCAGCACTTTCAGCAGGAGGCGCTCGAACGCTTCCGGGATGACGACGCCCGTCGTGGATGGCATAGGCAGCGGTTCGTTGACGTGTTTCATCAGGATGGCCAGCGGCGTATCGGCCTCAAACGGCGGTTTGCCAGTCAGCATCTCGTACAGCACGATGCCCAGCGAATACAGATCGCTGCGGGCATCGCTTTGATTCTGCATGCCCTGCTCGGGCGCCATGTAGTTGAGCGTGCCCATCAACGCGCCGGACAGCGTGTGCCGCGGTCCGCCCACCATCTGCGCGATGCCGAAATCGGTGATGACGGCCTGCCCGCGTTTGGTCAACAGGATGTTGGCCGGCTTCAGGTCGCGATGGATCATGCCTTCACTGTGGGCATACGCCAGCCCGTCAAGCACGTCCAGCATCACGCGCGCCACTTCGCCGATCGGCATCTGTTTCTCGCGGGCGCGATAGCCGGTCAAGCGCGCCTTGAGCGTATCGCCCTCCAGCAGTTCCATCACCATGTAGTAGATGTCGTCTTGCCGGTCGGCATCGTAGACCTGCACGATGTTGGCGTGCCGCAGCGACGCGACGATCTTGGCCTCGCGCTGAAAACGCGCCAGGAATTCGGGGTCGTCCACCAGTTCGCCGCGCAGCACTTTAATCGCCACAAACCGATCGAGCTGGGGATGATACGCCCGGTAAACGCTGGCCATGCCGCCGTGGCCCAACTGCTCGCGCAGCTGATATTTTCCCAGGTTCAGGCCTTCCAGTTTTTGCGGTGCCATGCCTCTCACCTCAAGCACTAGGATAAACGAAAGCCGACTGTCGTACCTATCAATTGGCTAACAGTCGGCTATTGGGGCTGCATCGGTTGTCGGTTATTCCGCATCCTTCGACTACGCAGCGGGCGCATGCTGAGCGGAATGCAATGTCGTCGAAGCACGCCCGCTGCTCCGCTCGGGATGCGAGGCATCAGTTATTCCGGCATCACCAGCTTGTAGCCCAGCCCGCGCACGGTGATCAATAATTGCGCGTTGCTGGGATCGGGCTCCACGCGGGCGCGCAGCCGCCGCACCAGGTTCTCAATCTGGTAATCGTAGATGCCTTCCTGGTATTCCGGCCAGACCGCTTTGCCGATGTCGTCTTTGGAGCAGACTTTGCCGCGCCGCTCGTAGAGGTATCTCAGCAGCGCAAACTCTTTGGGCGAGAGATTCACCACGCGCCGATTGACCCGCACCATCCCGGCGCTGGCGTCCAGGTCAGACTTCCACGCGCAGCATCCCGCCCACGGTGGTATCGGGATCGCGGAAAGTGAACTTCACGTCGCCGACGACGACCGTGTCGCCGTCGCGCAGTTCCATCGGTTCCAGGATGCGCTCGTCGTTGAGGAAGGTGCCGTTGGTGCTGTTGAGGTCTTCCAGCATCACGCGGCGGCTGTTACGTACCAGCCGGGCGTGCTCGCGCGAGACGCGTTTGCTGGTAATGACGATGTCGCATTCCACCGCGCGGCCAATCGTGGTTGTCTCGCCGCGCAGTGGATGCTCGTGGCCGGTGGGATCAGCGAGATAAGGAGTGGGAAATTCGACAGCCATCGCGGTGCTCCGATTGAGCGGAATTATAGCACTACGCGGCGTGAAGTGTAAACGTGAAACGTGAAACGTGCGGCCTTCCCCGGGGAGGCTGCGCGCTGAAGCACGTCAGTCCAGCTTCACGGTCACCCCCATCCTCTGCAATTCTTCGTCGCGCTTCAAGGGAAACTTTTGCGTGTGCCGCAGCGCTTCCGGCAGTTCGAGGTTGAACGTTTGAATCAGTTGGTTGATCTCCGCCAACCGCTGATCGAAAACGCGCAGCGCCTGGCGCCATTCGTCCCGCGCGTAACGCCGATCGACGCTGCCGCCCTCCCGCGCCTGCATCACCCACTCGTAAGTGCGGCGCACGGCCTGCCGCGCGATCTCGGTCTTGGCGCGGATTTCCGCCTCGAGTTCCACGAAGTGCGGGCGGAAACCCTGTTCTTTGACCAGCTGCTCCAGCGCGTCCGTGCTCAGGTGCGTGAAAGGCTTGCCCTTGCCGCGCAAGTTATCAAACTTGCCGTCCTGCTGCGCTTTTTGAATTTGGTCTTCGATGTCGAAGGGGGGCATGGCGCATTTCCTACCTTCGTCATTGCGAGGGGCGAAGCCCCGAAGCAATCTCTTGCTAGTCAACTCTGAGATTGCTTCGTCGGCCTACGGCCTCCTCGCAATGGCGTTACTTATTGGCGGGCGGCGGCCTTGAGCGCGCCCACGCCGGCCGCCGCCCTGATTGTAATCGGATGCCTTCTTTTCGGCATTCGCCGCGGCATCCGCGAACCGTCCCGTCGATGTTCCAGTCGCAAGGCTGTCCACATTCCAAGAATGTACCCGAGCAACACGGCAATGATAAGCGTTTGAACATCGATCGACATGGCACACCTCCCCGCGTGTGTGCACTTTAATCTCACCTTTGCGCACGGCCCTGTCTCAACTTCTCCAGCCTGCGCCGCGCCCAGCGCGCAATCACAACGCGATCAACCGCGTGGGCCGCATCGCTCAACGGTCCGCGATACTGCACCACAAACACATCGGTCCCCGCTGCGTGCTCAACCGAGGTGACGCCAGCCAGCCCTGCCAGGGCGGCTTTGACGTTGCGCGCTCAACCCCATTCGCACAACATGCCGCTGACTTCGATGGCCGCTGTCTGCCTGTCATCGTCGAGCACGCGCGTCTGCGGATTCACCCACCTATTCTTAAGCGACGGCCTTCCCCTGACCCTTGCCCTTCGCCTGCGGCGTATGCCGCGCGCCATTCAACCGGCGCGTCACCGCCACAAACTCGTGCCGCAGCAACAAGCCTCGCGCCAGCACCAGCGGCACGCCGCCGACGTTGAACAGGTAGCGCGTCTCCGCGCCGATCTTCATCACGCGCGCGAGGAGCTCGCGCACCCACACCGGCCCCACCCTGCCCACGCCCGCATACGATCCCAGCGAGATCAGCAATCCGTCCATGTGCGGCACATACGGCTGTGAGACTTCGCCATTCAGATCGGCAATGATCTGTTCGGCGGCATACTCGCCTTGCTGGGCCGCCAGTTGCCCGCACGGTAGAGCGACTTTCCCATCGCGCGGATCGCGCACCACGGCATTGTCGCCTATCACCGAAACTTCCGGATAATCGATCGAGCGCAAGATATTCATCCACAAGCGCCGCGCCGCGCTCGCCCAGCGTCAAGCCCGAGTTTAGCACCAGCGCGTTGGCTCGCACTCCGCCCGTCCAGATGATGGTTGCTGTTTCGATCGCTTCGGATCGATCCGATCCGATCGGTTTCACCCACACCCGATCGGCCTCCACGCGCTCGATGGCCGTGCTCGTGCGCACCTCGACATTGAGTTTGCGCAGCACGCGCGCCGCCTCGTCGATCGTCTTCCGTTCGAAGCCGGGCAGCACCGTCGCCGCCGCTTCCACTAACACCACTTCGATCGCGTCACGCTTGAGGCCGTGCTGCCGCTCCATCTCGCGCAGCCCTTCGGCCAACTCGGTCGCCAGCTCCACGCCGGTGATGCCCGCCCCGCCGATCACGATCGGGTAGGGGGTCGATCGGGTGGCCGAGGTCAGCGCCGTGAGCGTCGCCTCCAACTGGCCGCGAATCGTTCGGGCGTTGGCCGCCGACTTCAGCATCAGGGCATGCTCGCTCAAGCCGGGAATGTTGAACGTCGCCGGTTGGCTGCCCAGCGCAATGATCAATCGATCGTAGTGGAAGTCGCCATGATCGGTGAGAACCAAGCGGGTCTTGAAATCGAACCCGGTGATCTGCGCTTTGACGAACTCCACTTCGCGCGCTTCCGCGGCAGCACCTCGGTCATGGGGAGCGTCAGCGTGTCGACATCGATCTTGTCGACCGCCGCTTCGTGCAGCTGGAACTGCAGCAGGTGATAGGCGTGCTTGTTGATCAGCACAACTCGAACGTTCTTCTCGCGCGCCAGCGACCGGGCGGCGGCCAATCCCGCGTAGCCCGCACCGGCGATAACCACCGTAAACTTCTTTTCAGTAGACATGTTAGCCTCCTCAATATCTCTTGTATTTCCCGCTAAATCTCGCGCCTATAATAAAGATGACGAATATCATCTTTATATAGTGAAGAATATCACCTGTTTGTGAATTCGTCAACAATTCCATGTCAAATTTCGGTAAGAAAAAGCCCCTGACTTTGTTGCAGGTCGGGGGCTGATGACGTAGAAGTTAGGCTCGTGCTAAGAGACGGTGCGTGCCGGTTTGCGGGGCGAGAACTTTGTGATGAGAACGCGGTAGACGAGTAGAAACAGCAGCGATGCGCCCGTGACCCAATAGAAGACGCGAATGGCCAGCACGGTATTGTCCGTGCCGGCGAAAATGCCGTGCAGCAGAGCCAGCGCAAAGGTGAGGAAACTGAGATAGTGGATCAAGCGCCACGCGCGATTGCCCAACCGTTTCCGCACGTAGAAGCTCAAGCCGACGATGGCGAGCAGGTAAAATCCGATCTGTCCCAGGCCCACCCAGACCGGCTTGTAGCCGGCGCTGTTGAACGGCACCAGCACTTGCGCCAGATCGTAGTTGATGTACTTGTCGCCCATCAGGATCAAAGCGTGAAAGAGCGCAAAGGCCAAACCCATCAGACTGGCGAATTGGTGCAGATCAAAAGCGATGGGGCCGCCGGGCCACAGGCGCGCCAGCCGGTTAGTGATGATCAGCCCAAACGCCATGGATAACCATAACAACCCATAGGCCACCATGGCGCTGGCACGCGAAAGATACCAGTAAGCTTTGGGTTCGCTCCCCAACAGCGATTGGCTCAGCCCCGGGAGCCAGTTGGGCAGGACAATCGCCGCCGCAAACGCGCCAAGGGTCACCGCCAACAGCATGACGATCAACGTGTGCAGCGGCATCGCCGGCGGCAGGTTATCGAGATCAGGTGATGATTGAGTTGACATGATTGCTCTCCATATAGAAACCGGGTTTCTTCAAGTGAACTACATAACGCCAGAACCGTAGAAACCCGGTTTCCTGGATTTCTCAGGCCATATACATTACGGCGGAGCCGTAGATACGCTGTCTCAGTCCCACAGGTAATGCTTCATTTGCGCGCTATATACCGCCTGACCGTCTTCTCGCACGATGACGGCGGCATACCCCGGTTGTTCTTCCAGCCACGCCAGGCCCTGTTCGCTGCCGGAGATGGCGATGACCTTGGCGGCAATCTCGGCTTCGAACGTAGTAGGGGCAATGACGGTGACACTCAGCACGTCCGTCTGAGCGGGCAGGCCGGTACGCGGATCAATCAAGTGATGCTGCCATTTTCCAGCGCGCAGCCAGCGGCGATAGTCCCTGCCCGAAGTTGCCACACCGCCTTGCGCAATTTTCAGCGTCTCGAAAGGCTGATCGGATTGAAAAGGATTCGATATCCCGATCGACCACGGCGCTCCATCGGCGCGCGGGCCGCTGACGGCGATGTCGCCGCCGGCGTCGATCAGCGCCGGACCAGACACACCCAGTCTCTTTGCCGCCCGATCGGCCGCCCAGCCTTTGACGATGCCGCTCAGATCGAGGCGCGCCTGGGGCGGCAGGTAGATGGATCGCTTGAGCGATTGCCGCTGGATCGATCGCCACTGTCCATCGGGCTGCGCCACGACGGGTTGTGCCGCGGCAGTGATTTCGTCAAACGTCCGATCGTACCCGGCAGCTTCCAGCGCGTTCAAGATCGTCGGCGAGAACAGGCCGTCGGTCCAACGTGCTGCGACGAGAGCGAGATGTGTGACTTCCCACAGACTCGTACTGACGCGCACCCACTGCCCGGCGCGCTCATTGAGCCGGCTCAGCTCGCTGTCGGCGCGGAAGCGGCTGAAGGTTTGCTCCCAGGCTTCGAACCAGGCCGGCACAGCCTCCCAGAGACGCAGGGCGTTGATTGGCATCCAGCACGGCCAGCATGTGACAGCCCATCGCGCGAAATTCCAGGCGTTGCATCTTTTCTTACCGTGAGGAGCGCGTGTTTGTGACGGGCGCCGGCGCAGATGCCGACGATCCGCCACTTTGCTGCCTGCCATTTTGCTGCGACGGCGCGCTCACCACACGCAGCGCCGGTTGGGCGGGCGCGGCCTGCTGGACAGGCGCTGCCGGCCGGGCAACTGATCGTGATGCCGTGGTGTTAGCGGCTGTGACCAACTGTGAGTGCGGAACCAACGGCACCAGCGTGGGCAACGGCGCCAGATTGATCATCTGTGTTGGCGCTTCAGCCTGCGACGCAGTTTGTGGTACGGCCAGCAATGTTGAAGACTGCGCGGCGGGCTGCGCTTCTTGCGCGCTGAGCAAGGCCCAACCACCAAGCGTAGCTGCGAGTGAGGCAGCAGCGATGAGCGTTTTTACGCCGGGCGCATCGCTGGATTTGGATTTAGAATTGGATTTGGCGGGTGGCATGTGATTATTCCCCTGGTGAGTCGCTCAATCGTGTGACTCATTGTCATGACTGTCTTCATGCTCGCTTTCGTGCTCGCCAGCAGTAGGCTGGGGCTGAGTGGGTGTCCCGCCAGACGGTTGACCGCCGCCGCCGTGAGCACCATTAAAGAGCACTGTTCCGTCGTTGGCATCCACGTACACGACGCCGCGCGTGAGACCGACTTCGTAAGCGACCTTGCCTTCAAACAAGACGAGCTCCGGCTCGCGAATCATGGTGGCGCCCCCGCTGGCATCGATCGCGATGTTGCGGGCGGCTTCAGCAGAGAGCGAGGCAGTTGGCTGCGCAGCCTGCGCGGCAGGCGCGGCGGTGCAGCCAGGGCTGTTGATCGGGCGGACCGTGCAGCGGGTGCAGCGGCAGCAGATGCGGCGAGTTGCTGATTCGCTTGCTGCAAGCGTTGGTTAGCCTCGTCGATTAACTGGCGGTACTGGGCTTCGCGCTGTTGCAGCAGCTGTTCCACCTGCGCGTTAACATCGATCATAGCGGTGGGCGCCGGCGCGGCCGGAGCCGACGCAACCGGCGCGGCTTGCGCGGGCGCCATCGGTTGCGAGACCCGCGCGACAAGGCCGCCGCCCAACACCAACACGAACGCGGTCAAAACCGCCGACAAAATGAGCGCTGTTCTCTGAGTCATGACATCCTCTCCTTGAAAAAGTGTAGACGCCCATTAAGTCGCGCCCGGTCACGGAAAGTCACGGCTGAGAAGGCACAAAAATGCCCGCCTGATTTAACTCTCAGGCGGGCTTAATCTCCTCGCGGATATAGTGATGAATGGGAGGCCGTGTCAGCGCAGGATCACCGGCAAGAAGACACGCGCCCTGGGAACTAAAGTGAAATCGGTCACAACAAATTGTAACGAGGGGTTACTCTGCGAAGTCGCCGTGATCAGCGTGGTATCGTGTTGTCCGACGACGCCGCTGCTATTTGGGATATTGACGGTGACTGTGACAAAGCCGTGCTGGCCGGGCGTCAAGGTGATCGGTGTGGTGAGGTCGACATTAGTCCACGACTGAGTACTGCTCCGCGCCAGTTGATAGGTATCCGGGAGATTGCCGGTGTTCAACAACGTGTGAGTGTAGATCACCGCCGGCGGGCCTGGATCGTGCGCGCTCGATCGGTTGGGGCCAAAGGTGGCCGATCGGATCTGCGGCGCAGTAATGCCGTGCGGCCCGGCTCCCGTTGGCAGCGAGGCGTGACAGACGTTGCACGCGTCGATGGGCCCGTTGTGACCTTGCAGCTGGAAGAACTTCAGGCCGTCTTTGTTGGGCAGTGTGCTGGGCGCAATGGCATGGGTGCTGTCGTGACAGGCTTCGCAATACAGTCCGCCGTGATCTTTGGACAGGCGGTACAGGGGCTGATTTTGATTGTAGCGGCCGTTGTTGTGACAGGTATCGCAGCGCGGCTCCTTCAGCCATGGTGTGGGGTTCTCCGAGACTGCCTGCATGTTGCCGTGGCAGGTGATGCACGTCTGCGTGTTGGGCGCCGGCAACTGCGACATGACGTCGCGCAGGCACTTGGTCTGCGGGCCGGGATGGCAGTTGTAGCAGCCGGCAGTGGTGTTGGGCACGCGCTCCTTGTGCTTTTCGTGCATGGCTTTGGAGAGGCTGGGCACACCGCCCGCGCCCGGCGCGCCGATGGCATTGGAGGAGTGACACTCGGCGCACAACACCGGGCGGCGATTCATCAAGGCGCCGCGATGGCCCGGCGGGTATTCGTCCATGTTTTCTTCGTCGTGCTTCTTGAGGATGTTTTGCTCCACCGTGGCCGACGAGATGCCTTCGTTGCCGGGGCCGTTGTTGGAGTGACAGTTGTCGCAGTGCATCTCGGTGGAGACCGGCGCGACCACCGTGGTGCGCGCCAATTCGGCGCGAGTGCTCGCATCACGCACCATAACCGTCGCCAGTTGATAGGGATCGCGCACGGTCGGATTGCTGTCGCTGTATTCAGTCAGCGGAATCCACTTGGCTTCAAAGTAATCGCTCTGGGCATCCATCGCGCCGGCCAAGCCTTTGCCGGCCAGGCCTATGTCGGCAGGCAGCGGCGCAGGCAAACCAAATAACTTTTGAGCGTTCTGCACTGGCGTGTAAGGATTGGTGCTCCAGAAGTTGGATTTGCTGGTGGAATTCGTGTTATCCGGGAAGGAATACTCCACGGTAACGCCGGTGGTAATGACCTGCGGCGGATTGCCCACGCGCACGACCTGCGCCCACAGGGTATTGGCCGGAGGCAGCACGGCCAGATCGTCGAAGTCGCGATTGTAACAGTGCATGCCCAGGTCATTCCACGAGATGACCGCGATATCGCCGGGCGCCGCGGGCCGATCGGGTTGACGGGCGGCCGCAGGAGCAATGAAGGTTGACACTAAGGCAATCGCACCCAGAGCAATCAGCAGCGTGAGGGCAGTCCAAAACACACGGTGAAGTGACGACATGGCATTCCTCCTGATCGTGAAGTAGACCACCACCGATCGGCCTAACCGCCCCCGCGCGCCGATCTCAAGTATATATCAGTCGCAAAAATCTGCAAAAAGTAACGGGTGTGGCACGCTGGGGAGCGACTGGAGAATCGGCGCGGATCGCCGCCGAGGACGGCGACTTGAGCGGCGCCGGCCGGGTTTCGCCAGGCCGGCTTCATGCGAGTAAATGATGAGGTCGGTCAGATCCTGGAAGTGATAGCAGTCCTGCTCGCGCGCGCCCAGGAAACTGTTGCTCAAGAGCGCGAGCTGGCAGCGCGGGCGCAGCGCCGCGACGAATTCTGCCAGCTCGACGTTCAACCCGCCCAGGTACTCGACCCAGAAGTCGGCCATGAACTCGTCGCATTGCGCCTGATCCACGCCGGTGGCCGCGCGCAAATCGTGAAGCCATGCTTCTTCCGTGCAAGTGCCGAGCGTCCCACTGTCGCCCATATTTTCGATCCGTTCCGCCAGCTCAGCGGGCTTGAGGTGAAGACGCTTGCCCCATCGGTCCACCTTAAAGGGGGAAGCCCTACTTGGTGAACACTGAAAGCCGATTCAAGGGCGAGGGGCAAGATCACGAGCGAGTGAGCATCGTGGTCTTTCCAGAACGCGCCCGGGAGTTTGTCGAGACGCTTCAAAAGATGATCGCGAAACTCGGATGATGAGTCAGCAAACGAAACTTATTCAGTCGTAGAAATTCTTACAGGAAATTGTGACGCGGTAGTAGGCAGTCAGTTGCACCACGGGGTTGGGCCGCTTTACCGTTGCTCACTTCATCTGATCCTTACCGGAATTCTGACGAGGCTCAGAGGTGCTGCCAAACAAGTTCACTACAGTCTGATCAAGTTCCCCCCAGAAAGAACTAAATTCAGGGAAAAGCTCTGCCATCGCCTTTATACTTTCATCTCGCGAATTTTCCAGTTGTATCAATGCGATGTACATTCTCTCATCAAGCCTGGTTGTTTTGAGGAATAATGGGTTAATTGAGGCATATATATCACTATCCAGCGCCGCAACAATAACACGAGAGGACGCTATTTCAGGCCATAGCTGTTCTGTGATTCTCTCATACTCCTTCGCCCTCTCATCATTGATGTATGATGGCTGGTGCGTTGCATACCAAGCAAGCCCTTGACCCGCTTGAACCATTGTAACAAGCGTTCGACATAGTTCTGCAACTGCGAGCCGTTTTTCCTTATCCAATTCATCCTGACGCGCAGCTCGCCATTTTTGCTGTTCCAACCGTATTTGTTGTCTTCCCGCTACGTAGGCACCAAGGAGACCGGCGATGAGACCTATAAGAGCAACAGTTAGGCCCAATATTCCTTCGTTCATAGGTTGGCCTTCCTTTCTGTCGCAACATCAATGCGCAGCAGCCCAATTACCGAGTATACAAAAAATCCCTGCAGACTCTTCACCACAACAACTGCCACGCTCGATACTCGCCAGCACTTCTGGTTTGCAGGTCGTCACATCAACCAGGTTAATTTCGATGTCGCCGACTCGGACCGCTGCCGATGCGCGCAACCAGTTCTGATCGTTCAATCCCCACACGGCCAGATCGATATCCGACCACTGCGTAAAACGATCGGCTTGCGTCAGCGAGCCAAAGACCATGACCCGCTCGACGCCGAACTCCGCCTTGAGTTTCGCTGTCGCCTGCCGCGCCAGTTCCCAGGCATGCGCGCGCCGTTGGGCCGCTTGCTGTCGTTCAGCCTGCTGCCGCCGCACTGCCGTGCGCTGATAATTTCGCATCTCCTCAGACGTCCAGGACATCGTCGCGCACTCGTTTCTGTCAGAATGATTTGCTCGCCTTGCACAGTCCGTAGGCGAACATCCCATACCCACTTCATCAAACGGCATCCCTATACCGATTCTGCATAAGGTCAGTGATTTATTCTACCATGCCCGTCAACGCAGATCGATCGCAGCCAGTTCGATCGCATCAGCAGCCGTCTGGCAGCGTTAAGCGCGTGCCGTCCAACTCGTTATACAAGCCCGTCGTCAAACGATACTGCCCGGCCGGCAAATCCGCCGAAATTTTCAGCACGATCTCATCGGCGATGATCTCGCCGGGCAGCCAGACTCCAGGTAGGGCGCGCGCCGTTCACCGGAACCACATCCGCCTGCGCGCGCGGCACGCCGTTCGCATCGAGCAGGTGCACAAACACCTTATACGACTCCGGCATGTCCTGCTCGGCCCGCCACGCCAACTTGACGCGGCATTCCGCATCCTGCGAAGCGCCCCCGCGGGGCTGCAGCCTGCATCCTGCATCTTGTCCTACTAACGTGACTCGTTTCCCCAACGTTTGATTAACTGGATTGGCTATCGGCGGCGCCTCAAACGATCGATCGGGCGCAGTTACGCGCAGCTCGCCCAGCGGGATCGGCTCACCGTTCCCGATCGACACCCGCCAGCGATACGAGCCGCTCGCCAGATCGACCGGCACCCGCACGCGATCGAGATCGACGATTTGCTCGCTGGCATTCCACTGTGAGGCGGGATAGCGGCCGTCACCCAGCGGAAAGTCTTGCGTCAGCACCGCCTGATTTTGGCCGTCAACCAGTTCGATCGTGGCATTATAATCTTGCGCAGGCTTCTGCACAGCCTGCCAGAATAGCGACAGCAGCACCGTTTCACCGCTCAAGACGTCGTCTCGATCGCGGTTCGCGCCGAGCAATTTGATCTCCGGCGCCAGGAGTTGATCGGCGCGCAGGTTGTAAATGCCCAGCTCCTCGGCAGTGAAAGCGCGTTGGGCGCGCGTGACATCCAGCGGGCCGAGGTACGCCGCCCACGGGCGCGATCCCGGCCGTGAGGCCGCCGCATGAGCAGGCAGGGGCAGCAGCGAGCCGCGCTCGAATACTTCGGCATAAATCGGGTATGCGCCGGGCGGCGTGCCAGGATTGACCGGCAGCTCGAAACTATCGACGACGTAACTGTCTATCGGCCACGTATTCGTCGGCGGATAATCCTGATAGTCGCGCGGTCGATCGAGCGTCTTGGGATTCCACACTTCGCCGTTCGCGTCGACGAGACCGACCGTCGTTTGATAGGCCCTGTCGAGTGAGCGCAGCGCGCGCCAGTACAGGTCTACGCGCACCGTCTCGCCCGCTGGCGCGCTGCCCGGCGACACGCTGTAACCCAGCAAGCGCAGTTGATCGCCATAGTCAATTTGCAGCGGCATCTGAACGTTCTGCACGGCGCCCGCTTGCAGCTGCGTCTGCCGCAGCGGCGTGAGCTGCGGATCGATCAGCAGGATTTTGAGCAGCAGGAACACCACTGGCACAAGGATGAAGGCTGCGCCAGGCGGCCCGCCGCTACGCGGGTACGGGCAAGGATGAGGGATGAAGCCTGAGCCGCGTTTATCCGGCTTCCTGGTATCAGGCATTGAATTCACACGGTACTGTGAAGCGTGCATCTGTCGGGCTGTGTCGCGCGAGCCGGCCTCACTGCCGTCAGCCGCTGGAGGGCCCTCCAGCGGGAGCATCTTTAAGCGTGGCCAACGTATCAACATCCCACCCAACACGACCAGCGCCGCCAGCGAGATCACGTTCGCCAGCGTGCGTACCGGTGTATCCCCAAACGCCACGCTGATCGTATGCTGTCCCGCCGGAACCTCAAACGTGATCAAGCCGTTGGGATCAGACGGAACGATCGGGGCGGGCTGACCATCGATGGCGGCACGCCAGCCCGGAAAATCGAAACTGAGGTACGTCGCGCGAAACGCCGCCGGGCTATTGAGGTCGATCTCGGCGCGATTGAGACCGTATGCCTCGCCGACGATCTGCGCGCCCTGCGGCAGCGCCGATCGATCGAAACGCTTGATCGGCTCACCCGTCGCATACTGCGCCTCCAGCGGCGATCCACCCGGACGCTCCGCCACCGTCACCGGCAAATACGCGCCCAGCGGATCGACGCCGATGTGTCCCGTGGCATGCTCGTAGGCGAATACGTCGGCGATGTTCAGATCGATCTGGCCGGAGCAGGCACGCGGATAGAGCAGGGGAGTAGCAGAGAGCAAAACAGGCAGCGTGAAGATAATGAGTAATGCGTACTGCGTAATGCGTAAGGTGCGCGGGTTACGCACTCTGTGATACGCACCACGCCATACGCCATACGTTGCAGCCCCCGCCAGCAACGCAACCGGCAAAATCGCCCGGCCCACAAAGCGCCACGGAAATTGCACAAAGCGGATGAGCGGCAGCGTGTCCCACAGGGGCAGCGAGACGGGCAGCGCCATGAAAATGAAGATCACGGCGGCGCTGGCGGCGACGATCACGTGCGCGCGCTGTTCGCGTGAAGCAAGGCGCCTGATCAACGCCACACCCAGCACGGCGAGCACCACCTGGGCCCAGCCCAGCACAATGCGCAGCGGCGGATTGAGCAGCGCCGGATCCGATGATCCCGGCGGCCCGAAGACCTCGCTCAGCGCGGCAAAGTTGAAGTGATAGTCATTGCCGCGCGCCGAGTGTGTGAGGTACAACTGCGCAGACTGGCCTTCTGCCAGAGCCGGCAGCCAGAAGAAAGCGGTGAGGGCCAGAGCCAGAGCGAAAGCGAACAGCGTAACGAGTAACGAGTAACGAGTCATGCGCGCGCTCTTTAGGAATACGCCACTACGCAATACGAAGATGTAAACGATCAGCACCGGCACAAAGATCAGGCTGGAGATGTTGTGCGTCAGCAGCAGCGCTGCCAGCGACAGCACCGCCAGCGCAAAATACCGGCGGCCGCCGCGCAGCAGCAAGCGGCGAAAGGCCCACAAGATCAGCGGCATCAACGCCAGCGCGATGGCTTCCGGAAGATTGCCGCGCACCAGCGAATCGATCACGGTATAGGGCGCAGCCATGGCCACGACCGCGGCGACGAAACCGGCGGGCTGATCGAATAGGTCGCTCACCCACAGGTTCATCGTCAGCCCGCTGGCGACGAGGCTGCCCGCCAGCACCAGGTTCAGCGCCAGCGGAAAACTCGCGCCCAGCAGATGCGCCAACTCGACCAGGTAATAGCCCAGCGGTTCGCGATAGTTGAAGAAGGGGAAACCGTAGCCGTAAGCCAGATCGGGGAACCAGCGCGGATAGAGCAGTCCGCCGCTCAACGCCCGATCGAGCGCGACGGTCCGATAGACGTGCAGCGCGCCATCGTCAGTGCACAGCCAGGCGTTCTGCAGCAGCGGCGCGGCGAGGATCAAGCCGACCATGATCAATGAACCATTAACCATGATCAATGACCAATGATCAATGATCAATGATCGGAAGCGAAATGCGCGGGAAGCCGGTTGTGCCATTGCTCAATCATCAATCAGAAATCCACACTCAACCATCACTTCACCACAATGGCCGGGTCCAGCGCCACTTCGCCGTCGCCCGTGCGCGTGTCGATCAGGTGCGTGCCATCCAGCGGATTGTACATGCCCACGACAATGCGGTACGCGCCCGGCGGCGTATCCGGCGGAATCTGCAGCGGGTATTGATCGGCGATGACTTGCCCGGTGGCCCACGACGCCGTGGGCATGCCGCCGCCCTGCGGCTGCGCATCGATCTGCGCGATGACGTGTCCGTTCAGCGTTTCCAGGTGGGCGAAAACCGTGTACAGATTATCGGTGGTCGTGCCCGCCTGCCAGTACAACGTCAAGGGCAGCACTTCGCCCGCGCGCAGGGTTTGCGTCGGATAATCCGCGCCGATCAACGTGATCGCCGGGTCGTCAAAGCGCGCGTCAACGCGGTGCTGCGGCTGCGGCAGCTCGAACGATCGGTCGCGGTGCAGCAGGCGCACGTCGAACGGCGTGAACAGGCCGCCCTCGAGCAGTTGGCCGTCGGGGCCGGCGACCCCGAGCGAGACGTGGTAGTCGGCCGGTTTCATATCCACCGGAAAACGCAGCTGATAACGCGCGCCGATCACTTCGCCCTCGCGCCACGCCGAAGTGGGATACCCGCTCAGCGGCAGGCGCGTGCTGAACATCTTGCGATCGGCTTGATCGCGCACTTCCCAGATCACCTGCAGATCGCGCAGATGGTCGTTCATCCCGCGCCACACCACATCCGTCGTCCACAGATCGCCGTTGATGACCACGCCGGGGCCGCTGTCAAAGCCCAGCAGCTCAACCGCATCGTCCCAGCGATACGTGAACGGATATTCCAGGCCGCGCCTCAAACGGCCGCCGGCCTCGGCCAGCGGCGGCACTTCAAATGAAGCCAGAACCGGCGCCGTGCCGGAAAAATTGCCCGTCGCGCTGAATAGCCCGGCGCGGTTGCCGTCCAGTTGATCGATGCCGACGCGGACGTCGTACTTTCCGGGCGGCGCTTCGTCGGGCAGCGTAAAGCGGAAGGCCTGATCGACGGCGCGCCCGATCGGCCATTGAGCCGCTGCCACCTGATCGGCGTTCTGGATCGGCCCGCCGGTGACGCTCCACGTCGCCCCGCCGGGATCAATCAATTGCAGCGTGGCCGTGTAAGGCACGCTTAACGGAGCGAGCGGCAGCCAGCGCATCTCGATCGCGCCGCTGCGCCCCTCGGTCACGGGTGTGACACCCACCAGCGCGAAGTTGCCATTGAACTGCACGCGCAGCGGATCGAGGCGCCCGATCTGCCCCGGCTTCAGATCATAGGCTGCAATCTGCGTGTCGCCGAAATCCTGCTGCCGCCCAGCGGCCAGCGTGGCGGTCTGCGCCAGCCAATCGCGCATCTGCTGCTGCACCACTGGCGACACCGCCTGCGACCACGCAAACCACAGGCGCCGGTATTTGGTGCTGAGATCGTTGAGAATCTGCTCCAGCTCGTCGGTCGTCACATCGCGCGGCAGCAGCACCAGCGGCGCAGCGCCGGCGTAGGCGCGGGCCACCGGCAGATCGATCAGCGTGACGATTGCATCGGTCGGCGGGTTCGCGTCGCGCAGCGCCTCGGCCTGCAAGCGCGCCTGCTTGTTGCGCAGCACCCACGCGCCATCGACCGTGCCCGTGCGCAGCGTCTGCGCCACGTCGCCGCGCGCCAGCAAGTCGGCATAGAATTCCGGGTTCAATTGCCGCTCGCTGAGCGTAATCACGTAGTAGTCCGACAATTCCAGATCGCGATCATACGTGTTGCGCGACTGGCCGCTGAAGATGGGCGCAAACGACGGAATGGCCGAGGTCGCCGCCGCAGCCTGCAGGCCGTCAGGCTGCTGGTTGATCCAGTTGGCAGCCGCGCCCAGCCCCTCGCCCCAGCCCACCGCAAAACGCTTCTGCGCTTCCGGCGCGCCGCCCAGCAGCAAGTTGTAGTGCATCAGCAGGTAGGGCCAGTTGAGCAGGACCAGCGCCGCCGCGCCGATCACCGCGAGTGAGCGCACCACACCTGATCGGATTTGCCCGATCCCCCAGGCGGCCACCAGAATCAGCAGCGCTTCGGCCGGCAGCATGTAGCGATCGTACTTCTTGGCGGCCGGCGTGATGAGGGCGATGAACAACGCCGCGCCGATCAACAGAACGAGCACGCCAAAGGTCTGCTGGCCCGATCGCTTCCACGCGGCGCGGGCCATGACGATCGACGCCGCGATCAGGCCCAGCGCCACCACCGGCGTCAAACGGAAGGCGAGCGCCAGCGGGTAGAAGCCGGTCCCGTGATTCAGTTGATACTGCCCGTCGAAGAAGGTGGGACGCACCGCATTCGCGCTGAGAAACGACGCCAGCCCGAAGATGCCGCCCAGCGTCTCGATGGGCTGCCGCCACATGGCGGGATAGAGCAGAATGACCAATGACCAATGAACAATGACAAACAGCAGAAAATCAATCAACGCCTGTTTGAAGGGTAATCGTCGGGTGATAAGCGCCAGCAACAAAGCCACCACGGCAAAACCTGTGAGGAAAATTCCCGGTGACTTGCTGAGGAAGGCGAGACCGGCGAAGGCCCCCGCGAGAGCGAACCAACCCTCACCCCTGCCCCTCTCCTTTAAAGGGAGAGGGGTTAGGGGTGAGGGTTGACTGAGACCATTCAACATCGCCAAAATCGACAACACGCTGAACGTGGTCAAGAGACCGTCGACATGCAGCAAGCCGCTCAGTCCCGCCGCAAACGGATCGAGCGCGAAGAGCAAACCCGCGATCAGGCCCACGCGCTGGCCCCACAAGCGCCGCGCCAGCAGATAGATCAACACCACGCCCAGCGCGTTGACCACGATTACCGGAATGCGCGCATAGGTCAGAAAGACGCCGAGACGCTTGAAGGCTTCAGCATTTTCAGGCGCTAAGGTGCTGACCTGGCTTAACCATTGAACCGCTTCGGCGCTGGCAGCCGGATCCGCGGCGCGCTTGGCCAGAATGCCCAGCGAACCCAGCCACATCGTCGTCACCCCCGGATGCCCCATCTGCGCGGTGCTGGCCCAATCGCCTTCGGCCAGCGCGCGGCTGAAGGCGATCGAACGCCACACCCACGACGGCTCGTCGGGCGAGATGTATTGCTTCAACGCGCCGCTGCGCGTGAAGAGGGCCATTGCAAAGATAGCAAGCGCCGCACTGAGCACGGCATGACGTCGAATAAATGAACGCATAGGTTTGTGGGACATGATCTCCCGGAGGCTTCGCGAAGCGCCTCCGGGAGGTTCGATTGGCCCTACTTCAAAATCACTCGATCTTGCGGCAAACGCCGGCCCGCCTCGAAAGCCGGCAAACGCTCGCCGGTCGCCGCGTTATACAATCCCGCGCCGATGGGCGGGGCAGCTGGCGAGTCCGCACTGGATGATACCTCAAACACGTAATGATCCGCGATGACCTGTCCGGGGAGCCACGTGCTGGTGGGCGCGTCAAACGCGATCTGCCAGCGATCAATTTGCTGCGCGATCGATCCGTCCGAATTGATCAGCTGCACGAACGCGGTGTAGTTGGTCGTGGTCACCGTCTGCCCCTGCCAGAACAGCGTCACAGTGATCTGCGTGCCCGATCGGTCCAAGTCCGCCCCAATCAGACTGGCCAGGTCGCCAAACGTCACAGCGCGCGGATAAGCGGCCGGGGGCGCGGCAAATTCGCGCGGGCGCGAAGCGACGTTCACCGTCGTCAAGGGCGTCGCTTGATCGCTTAACGGCTGCCCGCTGGCCTGATCGATCGCCCTGAAGCGCAGATCGTAAGCGCCATCAGCCACGGTGATCGGCACGCGGAAATCATACTTGCTTTGCAGCACTTCGCCCTTGCTCCACTGTTCCGTCGAATAAGAATTGAGCGGCAGCGTCGTGGAATAGACCACGCGATCGTTTTGCGCCCATTCCCACTGCACGTCGAGGGCGGGCAGGCGATCAGAGGTTGACGCCCATTCCATTGCCAGGGTCCACGGATCACCACTGACGATCGGATCGGGCGGCGTCTCTGTTCCGATCGCCGTGAGGCCGCCCAGATCGGCGTTGAGCGTGATCGGCGGCTGGCGCGTCGCCGGATCGACCGGGTTTTGCGCCGGATCGATCGTGATCGATCCCAGCGGCCAGTCGATGCCAGCCAGCGAGCCATCACTGCGGCGAGTATGGATTGGGCTGCCGCTCGCCACGTCGATCACGTTGAGCACCAGGCGATATTCGCCGGGCGGCATGGTCAGCGGCACGGGCACGCTGAGGCGCCGACCGCGCAGACGAGGCTCGGCTTCTTGCAGCGGCACATCCACCGCGCTGGTGCTCCACACATGGTCGGCGTCGTCCACCACCGCTACCTCCAGTTGCGCCGCCGGGCCGGTCGCCGTCCACTCCGTGAAAAGCCCAATCGACTGCCCGGGCTGCACCCGCGGCACAACCAACTGCGCGTCGTGCAGCTGAACATTGTCGCCAAATTGAACATTGCCGGCGAGCGCCGTGGGCTGCGCGGTAAAGGAAACACCCGGCGGCAGCGCGTATAAGGTGCCTTCACTCAGCGGCGTGGACCATTCATCCAGCGCAATGGCGTGCGTATCCAGCAGGCGCGAAATCGGATCGAGGATGCGGCGCGGGGTGGTCGCATAATGAATCACCCACACCCGGTCGTGCGACTGCGCGATCTGTTGCAGCATCTTACCCGCCTCGGCTTCGCTTAACTCATCGGCAATTACTTGCGCCGGATCAGCTCTGAAATCCTGGCAGCCCAGGCAGATAATCAGCCAACAGCGCATCATCGGGTTGTCGCTGCTCTTGCAAACGCTGTCGATCGGCATTGAGCCACTGATTGTGATATAACCACGCATACGGCTGTCCCTGTACCGTTACCGTGAAAACAGGCTGGGCATCCGCAATCCATTTCTGTGTCATCTCCGGCGTCAATTGAAGATCGGATGCCGTTAACAACAAGATATTCGGCGCGAGTCAAGCCGGCTTCTGTCAGTGGCCAGAGCGTGCCGGCGATAAAATGGCGCAGTGCCCACCATATCGATACGGCGATGGTGCGTCCCACTAACAGCGGATCAGTTAAGGCGCGGCCCACCTCGGCGCTTTCGCCGCCGCCTACGGGCAGTATCTTCTGCGCGCCAGCATAGCCGCCCAAAAGCGGATTGTACGCGCGCAGGGTCAACGGCCATACCGGAATGAATTGGACGGCACTGATGAGCAGCAACACCACAATGGCCGCATTCAAGATCCATTTCCGCTGTCTATCCGTGCTAATTCGCGCCCCGATATTTTCGATCACAAACGCCAGCCCCAATGCGCTGACGATAGCCAACGCCTCCAGCGCGGGCAGCACATACCGATCGAGCTTCTTGGCGCCCAGCGTGATCACGCCCAGAAACACGATGGCAAATACCCAGTAGGCCCACGCCACGGCGCGCAGGCGTCGATCATGCTCGGACTTCGCGCGCGCGATCAGCACGACACCCGCGATCAATCCCAGCCACCAGATCGGCGTCGAGCGGAAGGCCAGCACGGCAGGATAGAACAGCGGGCCGGGATCGCGCGCGTTGCTGCCATTGAAGTAATTGACGGTGTGCGCCGTCTCGCTGAAATTCTCAGCCGTGGTGCGCATGCGCAGCACCGTCTTTACTGGCGCGACCCACATGGCCGGATAGAGGAGGAAAAAGATCGCCGCGGCGCTGAGGCCCCAGACCAGCAGATGGCGCACGGCGCGGCCGGCCGATCGCCGCCGCCAGGCGTCCACCGCGATGATGATGAGCGCTGCAATGCTCAACACCACCGCCGGTGATTTGCTCAACATCGCCAGCCCGGCTAACCCGCCGGACACCATCAGCCAGCGCAGCGCGCGCGGGCTGTTCAACGCCACGCACAACGCCGCCAATGAATTGAGGCTGAACGTCATCATCAAGGCATCGACGTGCAGGATGCCGCCTAACGCCACCGCAAACGGATCGAGCGCGATCAAGCCCGCGGCGAGGAAAGCCGCGCGGCGATCGATCAACCGATCGAGCAGCAGGAACAACACGACGAGATTGATGCGCCACGACCAGGATGACGGGCAGGCGCGCTGCATCCAGATACTGCGCCAAGAAGCGCGCGACTTCGGCGTTCTGCGGATCAAACGTGGGAAGCGCAGCCGGCAGGACGGGCTGTGCGCTGAGCGCACGGATGCCGAACGAACCCAGCCACATCGCGACGACGCCCGGATGACCGCTTTGAATGGTGGACACGAAATCGCCCTGCGCCAACGCCGTGGAAAAACGGATCGAGCGATCGACCCAGCGCAGTTCGTCGGGCGTGATATACCGATCGAGCGCGCCGAGGCGCGGCAGCAGTGCCAGGAAGAAAATCGCCAGGCACAGCAGCACGAGGGTAGGTGACAGAAGGCGATGCGGAGATCTGGCGGCCAAGCGGTTACTCATCCAGCGCGAGACACATCTGCCCTGCCTGACGCGCAGGGCAGATGTCACGGCTTCAGTTTCAACTGACGTAGCCCAACTGCCGCAGGCGTTCCATCACCTGCTCTTCATCTTCTTCGGAATAGACGGCGGTCGAAGCGGCCACTTCCCCGGCTGACACGGCCGCGCGGGTGATGGCGTGCGCGGCCAGATACTCAGGCGCAAACGCCGCCTCCAACACCTTGCCATCCATGAGGGACGGCACCGGCAGGCCCAGCGCGTACAGCACGGTGGGCGCAATGTCGATGATGTCGCCCCGGATTGCTTCCCCCGCTTTGACACCCGGCCCGTGCAGCACCACAATGCCATCCATGGTGTGATGGCCGGTCTGGCCGATGCTCGGCTCCAGAATCTTGTTAGAGCCAAAATCGGCGTGGCCGAACGAGACGTATTTGGAGCGCTCAGTGTGCAGGATCAGGTCCGGCGCCAGAGGCACGCGATCGCCGTGATAGAGTTCTTCTTTCTTATAGACCTGCGCGATCACTTGATCGCCGCTGTCAGGATCGCGCAGCGCCACCGCGGACCGAATGATCTGCTCCCGCACGGCCTCATACTCCGCGCCAGGCTCGACGATGCCCTGCGCGCGCTGGCCCCTCACATTGAGGTAGATCTGCCCAAAGTTGCCGACCGCAAAGGCCCTGGTGCGCGCCCAGTCGACATCGCCGAAGGACAGAAACAGGCGCTTCAACATGCCGCGCCCGCGCCCGCGTTTCACCCGCCGCCGCAAGTGTCCCAGCTTGAAAAAGTTGACCAGCTTCAGCGAGGTGATGGGCGTGAAACCCAGCTTGAACAGCGCGTGCTTGAGCAGGCTCAGCGGCGTGCGCTTGAATTTCAGGAGGCCCTGCTGCGCCAGCCAGTTGTTGACATGGAAGAATTTATGGAACGGGCCGCCGCCGTGATCGGACAGGATCGTGACAAATGCGTCGGGCGGCGCGGCGGCGACGATGCGGCCTACGCACTCGTCGATCTGTTTGAAATAGTCCAGCACCGCCGGCGCAAACTGGCGATTGAGTTCGGCGTCATAGCGCGGGTGCGTGGGATCGATGATGTGCCACAGCTCGTGATGCACCGTGTCCGGCGTCTTCAACACGCAGGCCAGCAGGTCCCACGGCTTGTGCTGCATCATCCAGATAATCGTATTCGTGCGCGTCACGTCGAAGTCGAGCATGTCCTGCAGGAAGCGCCCCGGATGGCGCGAGCGGTTGCCCTCGAATTCATGCAGCGGCCAGCGCTGGCCCTGGCGCTTGAGTTCTTCCTTCAACTCCGGCGGATACGTGTAGGCCGATTGTTCGTTCGGCACCAGAAAGCCGTTCACGGTGAAGCCGCGAATGGGCTGCGGTGGATAAGTGATGGGCACGCTCATCAAGCCGACCTGACCGCCCGCTTCCTCGATCGTTTTCCAGAACGGCGGCACGCCGCGCACCTGCACGTTGATGACGCCGATGTCGTAGCCGCCGGGCTGCGGGAAAACAAAGTCGAAAGCGCCATGTTTGCCGGGATTGCAGCCGGTGGCGAACGACACCCACGCCGAAGCCGACACCGGCGGGATGGTGGTGGTCAGCGGCCCGGAGGCTCCCTCCTGCACCAGCCGCGCCAGATGAGGCAGCTGACCTTGATCGATCCACGGCCGCAGCAGCGTCCATGTGGCGCCGTCGAGACCGATGATGACTGCTTTGTTTTGAAGAGCCATAAATGGACTTTCTTGAGTGACAGTAAGGGCTGATTATAAAGGAAGGGGGCGCAATGGGCAATAAACCGATCGGACGTCACCGCTCGAGCGGGCCGGCTGGCGCAGCGGCCTCAGGCGCGGATTCGCGGCGGGCCGTGCGCACGTTGCCAATCGAGATACATCAATCCGCCGATCAGGCCGGTGATGACCCGCAGGGTGTAATACAACAGCGAGATCGCGACGGCCTGCTCGCCCGCGACGCCCACCGTGCCGAACAACGCCTGGAACGCACCTTCGCGCACGCCCAGTCCGTTGAACGAAATCGGCAGCATCTGCACCAGCGCCGATGAGCGGGATGAACAAGGCGAAATACTGCACCGGCACTTTCACGCCCAGACTCAATGCCAGGGCATATTGCGAGGCGATCAACGTCAAGGTGAAGGGCAGCGAGACCAACGTCGAGCGGGCGATCGCGCCAGGCGAATAAGACGTTAGAGCCTCGTAGATCCGCCGCACCTTGCCTTTCGCCAGCAATTTCGACCAGCCCGGCACGTGACGCATCACCCGATCGATCAGCTGCTGCTGCGTGAGCAGCAGCGTGGCCGCCAGGATTCCGCCCGTGACAAAAATGACCAGCGCGACTACCGGCGGCGGCACATCCGCCGGATCGATGATCGCCACGCACAGGGCGATCAACGAAGTGCCAAGAATGCCTGTCAACCGATCGGCGAAGACCGTGCTGAATGCCCGCGCCCCGCCGCTGGCCGGCGCCAGATCGATGATCTTCACCACGTCCCCGCCGATACCGGTCGGCAGGAACGTGTTGAAAAAGGTGCCGGCCATGTACAGATAGAACAGCCGCCCAAAGGAGACGCGCACCTCCAGCGATTTGACCAGGATGGCCCAGCGAAACGTGCGAATGACAATCCCGCCAAATGAATCGCCAGGGCGACGACAAACCAGCCCAGATTGACCGACGACAGCACCGCCCACAGCCGGTCAAGGCCCACGCTGGAAATGACGATGATCAGCACGACCAGGCTGATCAGAATACGGAGCCAACGTCCGACTTTCATCCCAGATACCCCAACGCCCGCAGGCGCTCTTCCACTTCGGCCTGTTCCTCTTCCGTGAAATTGACCTGCGCCGTCGAAGTCGCGGCCGCCGCGCCGACCTGGGTCGCCTTGCCGCGCAGTTCTGGCCCCAGCGCGTCCGTCAGGACGCGGCCATCCATGTCTTCCGGCACCGGCACGTTGAGGATGTGCAGGATGGTCGGCGCGAGATCGATGATCCTGGCATTTGCCACTGACGCGCCCGCCGCAAAGGCCTGACCGCTGGCAATGAAGATGCCGTGCAGGCGATGGCAGCCGCTGTCGCCGCGAATCTGCGGCGTGAGCACGCGCCCGTCCGTGGCGAACAGGGGGAACGCGATCGTTTTGTAGCCGTCGATAATGAGGTGCAGGTCCGCGCCCTGATCGGCATACGGGCCGTGCGCGGCTTCTTCACGCGGGATGATGCGATCGACCAGCGGCCTGCCCGTAGCCGGATCGGCCAGCGTGTTCAGCGCGTCGATCACCTGCTGGCGGGCCGCGGCATACCGATCGAGTGTCACACTTCCGTAAGGCTCGCGTCCCTGCAAGTTGATGTAGATCTGCCCGACGTGTCCCATCGAGTACGCGATCGTCTTGCTCCAGTCTACATCTTCGAACGACAGGAACTTGCCCACCATCTCGTTGCGCGCCTTGCGGCTGACCCTGGCCGTGATGTTCTGCAAACCGAGCTGGCTCAGGATCTTGTACGCCGTGGCCGGCGTCAGGCCATGGCGGAAGGCCCACCAGCGCAGCTGCGTGAAGAAATTGGGCTTCAAGTGCATCAACCCTTTTTCGATGAAGAGGATGTTGAGGTTGATGGTGCGATGCAGCGGCCCAAAGCCGTGATCGGACATGATGATTGTTGAATGCGGATTGCTGACTGCCGATTCAATCTCGGCGACAGCCCGATCCAGGTGTTGATAAACTTCCAGCAAGGCATCGCCGTACCTGGCGGCCAGCGCCGGATCGTGACGCGGATGCGTCTGGTCCATGAAGCGCCACAGGGCGTGCGAGCCGTTGTCCGTGGCGAGGAAGTGCAGCATCAACACATCGGTCGGATGATCCTTCATCAGGCGCAGGGCATAGCGCAGCTGCGTATCGATCAGATCGTGCAGGTCGGCGATGAATTCGTCTTCATGGCCCAGTTTGTACTGCACGTTGGGCGTCAGGCGATACTTGCCGAGTTCGGCTTCGTAGGGCTTGAGCAGATCGGGCGGATAGACCGTCCGGCCTTGATCGGGCGAGAGCAGGCCCGGCACCATGTAGCCGTTGACCGGGCGCGGCGGATAGGTGATGGGCACGTTCAACACGCCCACCGAATAACCCGCTTCGCTCAGAATCTCCCACAGCAGTTTGCCTTTGATCTGCGAGGCATTGACCATGTCGAAGGTTCCGGCGCGCGGGCGGATGAAGTCGAACACGCCGTGCTTGCCAGGATTCTTGCCCGTCATGAACGTGGGCCACGCGGGTGAAGTGACGGGCGGCAGCGTCGATTCCAGATCGCCGGTGACGCCTTCCTGCATCAGTTTGGCGAGTGTGGGCAGTCGGCCTTCTGCGGCCCACGGTTTGATCAAATCAAAGGTGGCCCCGTCGAGGCCGATAATGAGTAATTTAGTCATGTGTTGCTTAGTCCGATAGTTATAAGTGTCAGACATTTGTTGCCTGTCTGTTAGCAGTTGCGCCAGCCCGGACGATAAACGACGCTAAGCGAATACACCGTGCCGAATTTGCCAGCTGCACTCTGTTTGACATTACTCGATCGTAATCGTTTCCTCAAAGATGTAACGATTATCCGGCAGCGCGTTGCCTGCAGCATCAACCGCCGGCAACCGTTCGCCCGTGTCGGGATTGGTCAGTCCGACCGAAATGCGATATTCGCCCGGCGGCAGGTTCCACAACGGCATTTCGATCAGATCGCTGATCATTTCGCCGGCCTGCCATTCCGAACTGGGGCGCGTGTATTTGACATGCAGGCCATCGTCCTGCGCCACGACGTTGCCCTGCGCGTCGAGCAGATGCACGAAATACTTAGTGTCCACGCCGGGCGCGCGCAGCGCATGCCAGTGCAGCCACAGGTTCAGCCAGTTGCCCCGGCGGCTCACATCGGCGGCGCGCAATTCGATCGCCGCGCTGGAGCGCGCCTCGCCAAAGCGCACACGCGGTTCTTCACTGACCACCATGATCCACGCGTTGGACACGGCGACAATGGTGTGCGGCAAATCGATCGCGCCCAGCACGCGATCGCCGTCCAGCACGCTCAAGCGCAGGCGATACCGCCCGATTGGCACGGGCTGCTGCGGCGTGAGCTGATAATCGCCCATCACGATCGTGCCCGGCCGCCAACTCGAAGTGGCCGGGGTGAGGGGGGCGGTTTGGGCGATCACCGCCGCGCCGTTTTCGTCGATGAGTTCCAGCCGATAGGCCAGATCACGCTCGATCGGTTGGGCGGCAGTCCAGCGCGCGCGCACGCGAATCGGCTTGTCGGGCCCTTCGACGCCGGCCCAACTATTGACGAGGCCGATCTCGCCGGTGATCGGCTGCGCGGGCGACGCGGCGAGTGCCGTGGAGTATACCGCGATCTGATCGTCCTCGTAAGCCGGGGGCAGCGTGAAATAGTTGCGCAGCGAAGCCACAGCGGCCAGCGGCGCGAGGTTCTTGTGCAGGATGATGTAGCGCACGTTCTGGTCGGCCAGCAGCTGCAGTTGCGAACCCAGATCGGGCGGGCGCCTGGTTGAAATGTTCTTTTGCCACGCGCTCAACAACGGGATGCGGTTGAACAAGGCGTAGGCCTCGTCCGGCACGCGCGCCACGCGGCCCTGTACCGTGGGCTTTTCATGCTGAGTCTGGTAGTACAGGTAGCGCTTGGTGTCCGATCGATCGAGCGGGATATCGAGCACGGCGTAATCTTCGCCGTCCTGCGCCATCCGCTTCTGAAACGGCGAAGTAGGCAGCGGCTCGATCGTGGGGTAGGGCACGCCGAGGTATTCGAAGAGAATGATCGCGCCCAGCGCCATTCCGGTTATGGCCGCCGCCCGCCTCGGGCGCGAGTCCGCGCGGGGTGTGCGGGACGGCCGTCCTGCGCGAGCGCTGATGCGGGCCAGCACATCCTGCGCGCCCCACGCGGCCAGCGGCGCCAGCGCCAGGGGCAGCATCAAGTTGTACCGATCCGGAGACCGCAGCGTATTCAGCGGAAAGCGAGCGCCAATCAGCGCGTAGGGCAGGGGAATATTCGTCAACTCGACGCCATTGACGCGCAGAAACGGACCCAACGCCATGATGAATGAGAACAACCCGATCGCGACCCAGGGCAAGGCGCGGCGTTTTTGGCGCAGCGCGCCCCACACCGCCAGCAGCAGCGGCACGACGCCGAGGTAGGGCATCCACGCGCGGTTCTTGACAAAGTTATCGTACAGCGGCTGCACGAGCGGTCCAATCACCGGATGATACGTCATCGGCACGAAGTAGGCCGCCAGATCGGTCTGGCCCCAGGTCTGCTCGTCGGCGATCAATTCATCGGGCGTTGCGGCCTGGGTGAACAGGTCAACTGCCGGCAAAACAATCGGCAGGGAAAGCACCAACCCGATCGCGGCTCCCCCGATCAGGCGCGCCCACGCCCCGCGCGTCCACTCGCGCCGCAGCGCCAGCCAATCGACCAGCACAAAGAGCGCCAGAACCGCGCCGCCCAGCACCAGAAATTGCAGCCGCGTCGCCGTGATCAACAACGTCGTCAGGCCGATCCACAGGCTGTTGCGGCGCTTGGTTTCGCGCGCGGCCTTCAGGATGAACAACGCCAGCAGCGGAAACCACTGCACGCTGGCCAGGCTGACGTGCCCGAGCGATTGTGAGAAGTGATAGGGCGCGAAGGCGAAAATGATGCCGGCAATCAAGGCAGGGATCGGGGATCGGGGATCAGGGATCGGGCCTGATCCCTGGTCCCCAATCCCTGATCCCAACAAATATTCCACCAGCTTGTACATGGTGTAGCCGCTGAGGACAAACGTCAGCAGCACGGTGAGATTGTACGCGGCGATGTCACCCCAGAGCGCCGCCAGCGGAATCCACAGCAGGGAGTTGTAGAAGCTCAGGGAATGCGCGGCGAGGCTGACGCCTGCCGGATAGAACTGCACGGGCGTGAAGAGCAGATGATAGCCGTGCTGCAAGGCATAGCGCGTCCACCAGTTGTCCCATTGAAACGTCCACAGGTCTTCGTTGTTGCCGGCATAGACCGTGTTGATCTTGGCGGTCAGCGGCCAGGTCATCAACACGGTGAGGACGGCGAAGAAGAGCAGGACGAGGAGATCGCGGCGGAGCCTTGAGTTCATCATGTGCTACGGTCTGAAAGAGAGACAGAGGGATGGAGAGCAGGAGGGACAGGCTGACGGGGAGGCTTCTCTCATTCCCGCATGCCTTCTATCCCTCGTTCCCGTCGACGTCTCCGTGCCGGATGATTTCGCGCGTCACATAGATCGACTTGCCTTGCGATTCATAGTACGTGCGCATCTGTATCTCCGCCAGCAGGCCAAAGAAGAGAAACTGCATCCCCAGGATCACAAACATAACGCCCAGCCACAGGATGGGACGATTGCTCAGCAGCGCGCCTTCAAATATCTTGATATAAGCCAGATAAGCCAGAATCAGCACGCCGATCGCGCCCGTGGCCACGCCCATGCCGCCGAATAGACGCATCGGCTTGCCTTGATAGCTCAGCAGGAAGGTCAGCGTGAACAGGTCGAGGAAAACGCGGAACGTGCGCGAGAAACCGTATTTGCTCTGGCCGAACTGGCGCGCGCGATCCTTCACCGGCACCTCGCCCACTTTCACGCCCATCCACGACGCAAAAGCCGGAATGAAACGATGCATGTCGCCGTACAATTTCACGGTCTTGATGACTTCGTAGTCGTAGGCCTTCAGCGAACAGCCGGAATCGTGCAGCGAGATGCCGGTGTTGCCGGTAATGATCGCATTCGCGACGCGCGAGGGAATCTTGCGCGTGAGCAGCGGCTCCTTGCGGTTCTGCCGCCAACCCGAAACGATGTCGTAGCCTTCGGCCATCTTGTCCAGCAGCGGCGCAATGTCCGCCGGATCGTTCTGCCCGTCGGCGTCGATGGTGATCACCACCTGGCCGCGCGCCTGATCGAACCCCGCGGCAAACGCCGCCGTCTGCCCGAAGTTCCGGCGCAGACTGACCACGACCAGATGCGGATCATGCTCCGCCAGCTGCTTCAGCACCGGCAGGCTGTCATCGCGGCTGCCGTCATCCACCGCGATGATCTCATAGGACTTGCCAAGAGCCTTCAGGGTCGCGTCAAGTTCCGCGTGCAGCGGGGGCAGCGATTCGGCTTCGTTGTAAACGGGAATGACGATCGAGATATCGAGCGCAGGTTCTGGAATCATGAAATTCTCACAAAACGACCCGACGGTACGGGTCGGGTCGCGCGGGGCGATTATATCATGGAAGGCAGGGAACCAAGCATCGTGAGAAAGGGTGATAACCGGCAAGTCGACCTGTTCATTTCAATACGTTCACGATTCCTATCGGAATCGCCTGCCCCTGCTTGATCAACTCCGCGTCCAGCAACGCGAGTGGTTCTTGCGTGAAGTTGTCGTAGAAGATCACGCTCAACTGCGCGGGGCCGGGCGCGGCATTCTCCGGCACATGCAATGTGTGCGGATCGAGCACCTGCGAGCCCGCGAGCCATTTCAACGTCGGAATCGCGCCCAGCGCGGGCACGAAGTCATCCGTCACACGCCAGCCGCTGCCCGTCATTTGCACGGAAACCACCGTGTCACGCAATAGAGGCCGCGCCGCGGTGAAGTTCAGGTTCACCTGCACCGCGTCGCCCGGTTTCACCTGGCCGTTCAGCGCGCTCGAATTCAGATGCACGATGCCGCTGGATAGATCGATCCCATCCGGATCGATCAAGCGATCGGGCGGTGTAACTTCCGCCGTCGCGATCGGCGCGCGTTCCTGTGCGGCAGCCGGCAGCGGCTCGATCGATCCACCCGGCCCGATCGTGTACGCGCCCGCCAGCAATGGATATACCCCCGGCTGCACATTCAACAGCGGCGTCACCTTGAAGCGCTCGACGAACACCTCGCCGACTTGATACTTGCCGGTCTGCACGGTCTGGTCGGCCTGGCCGATCACGCTTCCATCAGGATTCACCAGATGCACGAAGAACGACGTGGTTGGATCGGGCGGCGCCTCCACTCGATACGCCACGAGCAGCGTCAACGGCTCGCCCGCCGGCGCGGCCGGTGTCAGCAGTTGCTGACCGATGATGCGGAATTTATCCGCAAAGTTGCTGTCACTTTCCGCAAAAGACGCCGGCCGATCAGTCAGCGGTGCAGCGCGCACCTCGTACGCATCCGCTGCCAGGGGGATGAAGAAATACGGGCTGGCATTGAACTGATCGCGAAAGAACATATCCACCACTACTGGCCGATTTGCCTTCAAACCGTCTGCAATGCCGTTCAACCACGACTGCGCCAGCTCTTCGCCGCGCGGAAAGACGTATTGCACGTCGACATCCGGCCGCTGCCCCTCGACCTGCTGCAGATACCACAGTGGATTGGCCCAGTGCCAATTGGAGAGCAGGATCGCATCTGGCGGCGCGGCATTGAGCAAATCCTCTGTGTATGCACGCGTGTCTTCGTGATCGCGCAGCCAGGCAAAAGACGAAAAGTGACTGGCGAACATCCACCCGATCGCCACACAACACGCAATACGCAATGCGTAATACGTAATACGTAATGCGTATTGCGTATTGCGTAATCCGTAAGCAGACGACGACACTGGCTTGAGGCCGCAGCCAACTACGATCGCCAACAGCACATACGCCGGCATCAAATACTCCACCGTTTGCGGAGCGCGATACGCCAGCGTCACGAAGGTGTGCAGCGCCATGCCGCCCAGCAGCAGGATGGCCAGCTTCCAATCTTCCCAGATGACGCGCACAGCGCCGATGGCCAGGAGCGCGAAGACCAGCCAGTTGAACTGAAAATCGAACAGCGTCGGCAGCAGCTTCACCCGATCGAGAAACAGCTCGGGCCGCGTGCTGAGGAAGTAGAAGAAATCCCCCTCGAAGCCGCGGCCGGAAACATAGGAGAAGAACTGATCGGACTGCGCCAGAAACGCCGCCGGCTCGCCATTGGCAAACGTGCCGCCCGTCGCGCCGCGCAGCGGCAGATACAGCAGCGGCAACAGGCCCAGCGCAAAGAAGCCCAGCGGCTTGAGCCAGCGGCGCGGCTGTCTGATCAACTGTGGATCGGCCAAAAAGAGGTACAGCACGAAGAAGACACCGGGAAAAAGCAGTGAGAGGTGATGGCCGAGGCCAAGGGCAAACACAAAAGCAAAAGCGTTCAATGGATCGATCTTGACCCGGCGACGCGCTTCGCGTGACAAGGTAACCGGGAGATCCGTTTCCCGATCCCTGATCCCCGATCCCTGATCCCCGGCTAGGCGGCCACGTGACCATGTGACTAACAGACTAACGCACAGCGCCGTGAAGAACGCCGCCGGCATGCGGATGTTGGCCGTGGTGGCCTGCGCCCAGAACGTAGTCGAGACGCCGAGCAGCGCAGCAGCCAATATTCCGGCCGTGATCGATCCGGTGAGCGTCCGCACCGTGCGGCTGACGATGACGAGTGTGACCGCCGCGAGGGCGGCGCTGAGCAAATTCAACGCGAACGCCGGCGAAGCAAAGAACCGGGAAAGCAACCAGCCCACGATCGTGTACAGCGGATAACCCGGCGGATGCGCGATGCCCAGTTTCCACGCCACCAGTTGAAACTCGCCAGTGTCGGCCGGAAGCACAGAGGGCGCGAGCGTGAAGAGATACAGGGCGAAGAAGATGAGGCCCGGAAGGACATCTGGTGCTGATGGATGATTTCTAAGTGCTGATGGCAGATAACGCATATTGCGCTTTATTGGCAAGGAACTTAAGGTTACGCATTAAGCGGCACGTATGGCGCTTTCGTAGGCTGCCGCCGTCTCGCGCGCGCACTTCGCCCACGAGAACTTCTCGGCCTGCCGCAGCGCCCGTTCGCTTAGGTCAGCATGCAGCGGATCTTCCGTGCACACGGCGATCAGCGCCCCGGCCATGGCGCGCGCGTCGCGCGGATCGACGAGGATGCCGGCCGCGCCGACGATTTCGGGCACCGACGAAGCGTTCGACCCAATGACGGGCACGCCGCACGCCAAGGCTTCCAGGGCAGGCAGGCCGAAACCTTCGTACAACGTGGGGTACAAGAAAGCGCGCGCCTGCTGATACAAGGCCACTTTGTCTTCCTCGGCCACCCGCCCGATGCAGCGGATCGCGGCTTCGACTTCGAGCTGTTGCGCAATCACGCGGGGATCATGGAAGAACGCATCATGCCGCTCCGGCAGGCCGCCCGCGATGACCAGCGGGTAATCCTCGTCCAGCACATCCTGGGCCCACGTATAAACCTGCAGGAGCGTCTCGACGTTCTTGCGCGCATCGAAGCCGCCCAGATACAGCACATATTCTTCGGGCAGATCGTAGTTCCGGCGGAGCGCCGCCGTGTCGAGCGGGTCGGGATGATCCGTGAACTTTGGATCGGCTGCCAGATAGATCGTGCGGACGCGCTCCGCCGGGACGCGCAGCTGCTCAATGATATCCGCGCGGCTGGCGTCCGAGTCGGTGAAGATCACCGTCGCGCCGCGCGCGGCGGCGCTGACCAGCTGCGTGTAGGCCCGCACCAGCGGCCCGCCGCGATACTGCGGCAGGATCAGCGGGATGATGTCGTGAATCGTCACGACGATGGGCATGCTCGATCGCAGCGGCGGCGCCCAGTAGGGCACGTGCAGCACATCGGCTTCGTAAGCCCGCGCCGCGCGCGGCATGATCGATTGCTCGAAAAGCAGCTTGCGAAAATGGGAGGCGGGGCGTTGGAGGTCGGAAACGAGAGAGGGGAGGTCGGTGTCCGCGGTGATGTCGTGGATCTTGAACGAACCCTGGTGGGGCACGACCAGCGCGTATTCGTGCTGCGGCGCGACCTGCGGCAGATGCTTCAAGAGTTGCCGCGTGTACTGCCCGCTGCCCGTGTGGGGTTGATCGATGAACCAGCCGTTGAGGACGATACGCATAATGAAGGATGAGGGCTGAATTAAAATTTGCGGCGCCGTGCCAGCATATTTTCAAACCGTTCAAAGCCCTGATCGAGGTGCAGGTAAAACGGATAGGCGCTTTCGTTGGCGTGCAGCACGAATTGCAGGTGATCGCGCCCATCCAACAGGCGTGACATCAATTCGCGCCCGATGCCGCGCTTCTGATATTCCGGCAGCACGGCCACCGTGCTGATATAGGCATTGAACGCGCCGTCGGAAATGGCGCGCGCAAAGCCCACCAGCCGATCGCCGTCCCACGCCGAGACGACATACTGCGATCCACGCACGAGTTGGGCCAGACGATCGCGATCGATGGTGCGGCGCTCCCACCCGACCGAGTTGAAGAGCGCCGCCAATTGATCGAGATTGATTTCGTGTGTATCGTGATAGACGATGGACATGCGTGGGGGGAAAGGTACTCGTATCAAACGGCCAGCTGCTGCAAAAAGCGAGAAACGGTCACAACCTGAATGCCATGTGAGGCGGCGGCCCTGTGCAATTCAAGATCGCGCGTCCGCCACTGGCTTGCCTTCATGCTCAATGACAAATGGCTCTTTCAGGCCAACCGCCAATGCGCCATAAACCGGACCGGGTTCCGCGATGCGCTTTTCTTCAGACATCTTCTCCTCCTACGGTGAATTATACCCCCGTGGGTGTGAACGGTGCCATTCCCACGCCGTGCCGATGATGGCTTCCAGCGAAGCAAATTCCGGCGCCCAGCCCAGCTCGCGCTTGATTGTTTCACTGCCCGCGATCAACGTCGCCGGATCGCCGGGCCGGCGCGGACCGATCTCGGCCTTGATCGGCCGGCCGGTAATCTGGCGCGCCGCGTCGATCATCTCCTTTACCGAATAGCCCAGCCCGTTGCCCAGGTTGTAGGTGCGGCTGCCCCTGTCCAGCGCGTGCAGTGCCAGAATGTGCGCCTGCGCCAGATCGGCGACGTGGATGTAGTCGCGGATGCACGTGCCGTCGCGCGTCGGGTAGTCGTCGCCGAAGATCATGATCTTCTCGCGCAGGCCCAGCGCCGTTTGCAGAATCAAGGGAATCAAGTGCGTCTCGTGCCGGTGATCCTCGCCGCGCGTGCCGCGCGGCGACGCGCCCGCCGCATTAAAGTAACGCAGCGCCGCGTAGCGCAAAGCCGTGGACGCGATCCAGCCAGTACAGCAGCCGCTCGATGATGAACTTCGATTCGCCGTACGGGCTGCCCGGCACGATGCGCTCCTGCTCGTCGATGGGCATCCGCTCCGGCGCGTCGAACAGATTCGCAGTCGACGACAGGATGAAGCGCTTCACGCCGTGATCGACCATCGCGCGCAGCAGATTCAGGGCATTCGTCACATTGTCGCCCAGATACAAAAACGGCTGCTGCATGCTCTCGCCCACCAGGGTATGCGAAGCAAAGTGCATCACGCCGTCAAAGGCGTGCTCGTCGAACAGCCGCTGCACCGCGCTGGCATCCTTGAGATCGCCCAGCACAAACCTGGCGCGCGGATCGACGGCCTCACGATGCCCGGTGTACAGGTTGTCAAATACCACCACCGACTCGCCCGCTTCGGCGAGTTCTTCCACGACATGACTGCCGATGTACCCGGCTCCACCCGTAACGAGAATATTCATGATCTGTTCCCTTGTTGGATTTGCTTGTGATAATCAGTGCTGAGTAATACGGCATGCGGAATTACTCGTTACTCATTATTCGCCATCGATGTTGTATAGCGAATCCCAGCCCAGCCGATCGATGCGCTGAAATGTCTGCCGCGCCGCCTGGCGCCCCAGCGCGCGCAGTTCGCTGCTGCGTTTTGGCCCGTAACGGATGATGTCGAGGGGCGAGATCCAGTCGTCGGGCGCGATCACGGCGCAGCGCACTTCCCGGTGGCCGGCGTTAGCATCGGCGCCCTGGCGCACCCGCCGATTGATCTTGCGCAGTTCCTCGAAGTCGTTTTCAAACGTGCCGATCAACGCCAGATCGAGCACGTAACCGACACCGCCGATCAAGCCGCGCGGCATAGGCGGCAGGGCGCTGCGCTGCACCGTGGGACGCGGATCGTTCTCCTCGGGCTGGTGATACGGCGACAGCAGCACCATTAAGATCTCGTGGGCATCCGCATCGATCGCCGGGCGCAGAGGCGAATTATACATGACCGCGCCGTCCCAATGCTGATTGTCCTCGATCCCGGTCGGCGCGTATACGTAAGGGATGCTGGAGCTGGCCAGCAAATGCGCATGCTTCAAGGCTGGGACCTTGATGTACAGTCCCTTGTTCCGGTCGGGCTTTTCGCCGTTGGTGTACACCGCGGGATGCCCCGTGGTGATGTCGGTGGCCACCATGTAGAGCGGCATTTTGATCTGCGCCAGCTGATCTTCCGGCACGTACTTTTCCAGCGTGCGCTTCCAGGGCGCCCGATCGAACACGCTGTTCCACGGCGTCCACCGGAAGAAACGGTGCATGTCCTGGGTGCGCAGGGACTCCCACATTTTTTGCAGCTGCCCGATACCGCCCACCGCATACACCGCCGCATTCATCGAACCAATGGATGTGCCGACGATGGCTGTCCGGCTTCCACCCGATCGATTCCAGATGCTCCAGCGCACCGGCTTGAAAGGCGCCGCGGCCGCCTCCGCCTGACAGCACCAGCGCGCGCTTAGGGAGAGCCTGTTGAATCATGATTATCTCCTGTGGTCCGGCCTCGCTCGAAAATGCTCGACGATGAGCTCTGCCATCTGCTCGCAGCCATCCCGATAGAACTTCTCGATCTTCTCGCGCGAGGCGTGAGCGAAGATCTGCTGCTCCATTTCAGCAGGTGAATTGAGCACCTGATGAAACTTCTCCGGCGGAACGCCGCCGCGCTCGGCAAAGACTTCCACGGTGCGGATGCTGGCGCCGGGTCGAAACTGCCCGGCCAGATTGTCGCGCCATTGGATGAGGTGGCGATCAGCCGTGAAGGGCAGCCAGTCGATCGGGTGGGCCGCTGCTAATGCCGAACCGATCGCGCCAGTGGAGCTGATCCTGATCGTGTCGATCGCACCAGGCTCGCAAAATATTGTGGTAAACGTGCCGCTCGCGCAAATTCGCCCCCCAGCGCGCGTTGGGGCCGAAGTGATCCAGGTAGATATCGCGCACCCACAGCACATCGAGCCATAAATGACAAATGTAGCCGGCGATGAAAGCCGACTGAGCCGCCGGCAGGTGGTGGGGAAAGCCGAGGTAAGGATACAGTTCGAACATCGCTTTGTGCGGGGCGGGCACGCGCGTCCATGGGATGACAAAGAAATGCGTGGCTTCACGCCGCTGGCCGGACATGGTCTGCACATCGGGCGCGGTATTGCCAAACAGGAAGGCGCCGCGCTGTGCCAGCAGGCGATCACGGATCGCATTCGGCAGCGCCGCATCAGCGAGCACGCGTTGAGCGACAAGGAGATGTTGGACAGGTGTCGGCATAAGAACAATTATCAATGAACAATTAACAATGACCAATGATCAGGTTAGATTGTACACCGATTGAATCGACAGGCCAATCCGCGACGGGCGTTGAAGCACGGCTCTCACAAAATCGCTCACGTCGTACCCGGCGCTGTACGCCGGCGACGCGCTGGGTCGGGGGAAAGCGCCCGGCATCTACGAGGACGGCGGCGTGAGCATCCAGCGCCATAACACTCAGTCGGCGTCAACGGACTTTGTGAGAACCCTGGGCGTTGAAGTTATACGCTTGGGCCAGAAATGGAGCGGCCCGGCTGGCGCCAACCCGGCTCCGCGGCGGGCCGCCTCGATTTCTCTTTCTGAGGCCATTCATTGTATACTCACCTCAGGTGAAACTATGGTCGATCTTGCCGCCGGCCCCCGCCGCCGCCGGCCCCACGTCATCGTCATCGCTACCGAGCGCGCTGCCGCACGCTGGGCGCAAGCCCTGGGCGCCGAGGGCGTGATGTGCCTTGTCGCCAGTGACCTGACCGTAGCGGCCCGGCTGTTGGCCGAAGAAAATCAGGTCGAATTGCTCATCATCGATCGGGTCTTGCTCAATCAGCAGCCGCGCGCCTTGTTGAACGTGTTGAGCAGCACCGGCCACTGGCCCGTCATCGTGCCGGTGAAGACGTCCTCCGTGCGGCCCACCGTGGCCGATCGGAAGCGCGTGACGGCCGCCCTGGCTCTCATCCGCCCCAGGCGCACGGTCGATCATCGTATCAAGATCGGGGAAATGGTGATCGATCCAGAACGCAAGCGGGCCCGCATCAAGAACAAGCATTGGGTGAACCTGCCGCCGGTGCAGTATCAACTGCTCTTCGTCCTCGCCCAGCATGCCAGCAAGGTGGTCGGATATCAACAACTGCTGCGCGAGGTGTGGGGCTATGACGGCAGCCCCAGCGAAGCGCAGGAATTGCTCAAGGCGCATGTGCGCTTGCTGCGGCGCAAGCTGGGCCTCGATCCGCAACGCGGCGAATACATTCAGTCGGTGCGGGGGCACGGTTACATGCTGGCGGCGCCGGATAGCTAAGCCACCCGGCGTTGCGGCGAATGAAGGAACGACAAACTGCCGAATCACCCGGCAGTTTTGTTTTCAGCCGGCGCGGGCGAGGCTGCCCGCCTCACGTCAGCAGCCTGAAGATCTGGCCGGCTCCTCCGGCGGCCACGGCGCGAACCCGGTCTAGAGTTCAGACCACGGAATCGTTTCACCGATAATTCACCCAAGAGATTTTCGATCAAGTTTCACCGTGTTTTTACCGATGCGCAGATTGAAGTACGGTAGAATAACTCGCGATGCTAGTCATTCGTGCCTGATCGTTGAGGTTCAAACATGAACACCCCACCCCAACCCAATACCAGAACGTGTGCGCCCAAGTGGTACGACGTACCCGACGAGAAATGGTTCGACTGGCGCTGGCAACTGGCCAACCGCTTGAACAGCGCGGAGGAGCTGGGCGAGATCATTCACCTGACCGCCAGCGAGCAGCAGGCGCTGAACGCCAAGGACCTGTTCCGGGTCGATATTACGCCCTACTTTGCCAGCCTGATCGATCCCGACGATCCAAACTGTCCCGTGCGCCGGCAGGTCATTCCCACTGCGCGCGAACTGGAGAAGTTCGAATCACAGATGGAAGATTCGCTGGCGGAAGATCGGCACAGCCCCGTGCCCGGCCTGGTGCACCGTTACCCCGATCGTGTGCTATTTTTGGTGACGACCCAGTGCGCGTCCTACTGCCGTTACTGCACGCGCAGCCGCATCGTGGGCGATCCCAGCGCCACATTCAAGCGCTCCGAATGGGATGCGGCCATCGATTACCTGAAGCGCACGCCGCAGGTGCGCGACGTGCTGCTCTCCGGCGGCGATCCGCTGACGCTGGCGCCCAAGCTGCTGGAAGAGCTGCTGGCCCGCCTGCGCGAGATTCCGCACATCGAGATCATCCGCATCGGCAGCCGCGTGCCGGTCTTCATGCCCATGCGCATCGATCAGGAATTCTGCGACATGGTGCAGAAGGTATCACCCGTTCTGGCTGAACATTCACGTGAATCACGCCCGGGAGATTACGCCCGAACTGCGCCAGGCCTGCGATCGGCTGTCGCGGGCCGGCGTGCCGCTGGGCAATCAGAGCGTGCTGCTGGCCGGCGTCAACGATTCGGTCAACATCCAGCGCGAGCTGGTGCACGAGCTGGTGAAGATGCGCGTGCGCCCGTATTACCTGTATCAATGCGATCTGGTCGAAGGCGCGGGACATCTCCGCACGTCGGTGGCGCGGGGACTCGAAATAATGGAAGGGCTGCGCGGACATACCAGTGGCTATGCCGTGCCGCTGTATATGATCGATGCCCCGGGCGGCGGCGGAAAGATTCCGGTCATGCCCAACTACGTTGTGTCGCAAGCGCCGGGCAAGATCGTGCTGCGCAACTACGAAGGCTTTATGACCACGTACACCGAGCCGCTCGACTACGATCCACACGCCGTCGATGCGCTGGACGCGCAGGCGCGCCAGCGGCTGGAACCCGGGCAGCGCGGGGTGGTTGGCCTGCTGGAAGGCGAGCGCCTGACGATCGAGCCGGCGGGCTTCGGCGAGCTGCACGCGCGCGGCGGTGCGGAGCATCGCCTGCGCAGCGGCGATGCCGGCAAGTGGCAGCCGCTGGGCATCGGCACGCCCGATCGGCCGGTGCTGAAAGACGTGCAGGTCGTGGAAAAGATCAATCACGAGGTTGAGTGAATCAACCTCCCGGAGGCTTGAAGCCTCCGGGAGGATAACACAAGGAGCACAATTGTGAGTAGCGAGTCAGATCCGTCAAGCAAACAGTCGCCCTCTCGCCGCGGTGAGAGGGCCAACGCCGGCGCGCAGGAGGTGCGGCTGTGCGCGTAGCCCTGCTGTATAACCTGGCCGAGAACGCGCCGCAGCCGAATTCAGACGCGCCGCACGACATTCTCTACGAACTCGATCACCCGAAGAATATTGAAGCTTACAAGCAAGCGCTCGAAGCGGGTGGTCACGAAGTCTTCGCCATGGAAGGCGACGCGTATCTGGCGCAGCGCTTGAAGGATCTGTCGATTGATATTTGCTTCAACCAGTGCGAAGGTTACCGCGGCGATTCACGCGAGGCCCAGGTACCGGCGCTGCTGGAAATGCTCGGCATTCCTTACACCGGCTCCAAGGTGCTGGCCCTGGCGTTGACGTTGGACAAGTCGATGACCAAGCGCGTGTTGATGTACCACGGGCTGCCGACCCCGCCGTTCCAGGAATTTGTCACCGCCGACGATCCGCTCGATGCGCGCCTGGCCGCCCATTTCCCGCTGTTTGCCAAACCGAATAGTGAAGGCACCGGCATGGGCATCGACGACCGGTCGATCCTGCGCGACGAAGCCGAACTCCGTGAGCGCGTGGCTTACCTGCTGCACTCCTACCAGGAACCGGTGCTGGTGGAGAAGTACGTCGAGGGCAACGACGTGACGGTGGGCGTGGTGGGCAACTATCCCGATCTGCACCTCTTCCCGATCTCGATGATCGACAACTCGCTCTATGAAGCGACGGGGATGCACGTGTATGGTTCGGAGTTGAAGATCGATCTGGGCGACAAGTACCGGTATCAATGCCCGGCGCAACTGCCCGCCGAACTGGCGGGCGAATTGCGCCGGCTGGCGATCGAAACGATGCGCGTCACCGGCACGCTCGATTTCGCGCGGATCGATTTCCGGCTGGACAAGAACGCTGGCCAGCGGCCGTATATCCTGGAGATCAATTCGCTGCCCGGCATCACGCCGATCAGCGACCTGACGTTGATGGCGGAGGCCGAAGGGTGGTCGCATGCCCGCCTGGTTTATTCGGTGTTTGAGGCCGCCTTGAAGCGGTATGGCCTGCAAATCGACGTGCCGCTGCACGAATACGAAGAGGTGCGCGTTCGCTAGCATGATGTCATTGCGAGGAGGCCGGCAGGCCGACGAAGCAATCTCGTGGTCGAGTAGTAGATTGCTTCGCTGAGAAGCGCTCGTAATGACACCATAGCGCGCCCAAGGAGAGGGTATGTTAGCCTTAAACGCTTATGCGATTGCCGAGCCGCGCACGCGGCGGCGCGTGCGCGCGTCCACGCTGAAGCGGCCCGCCAAGGTGTTGGTGGGGTACAGCGCCGTGGAAAAACTCGATCATGGCGAAGCGCGTGACCTGGAAACCGATCTGGAAACGATCGATACGGCGAACAGCCATCGCCAGGAATCTGCGCAAGGCCGGCTTCGACGCGGAAACCACCATCGTGTACACGCTGCGCGACATCGATCGGCTGATCGAGAAAGTACGATCCCGACGATCTGCTGTTCTTCAATCTGTGCGAGCATCTGCAGGGGCGCGCCGCCGATGACGTGAAGATCACCACGCGCCTCGATAAGCTGGGCATCACCTATACCGGCGCATCCACGGCGGCGCTGCGCCGCTCGCTGGACAAGGGCCGCGCCAAGCAAATGCTGCAGAAGGTCGATGTTCCGACCGCGCCGTTTCAGGTGTTCGAGCGATCGGACGAAGCGATCGACGTGCCGCTGCCCGCCATCGTGAAGCCGGTGGCCGAGGATGCCAGCCTGGGCATTACGCGCGAATCCGTGGTGTTCGACGGGGCGCAGCTGCGCGCTCGGGTGCAATACATCCTGGATGTGTATCGCCAGCCGGCGCTGGTGGAAGAGTACATCGTCGGGCGCGAGTTCAACATCGGCCTGTGGGGCAATGGCACGACGCACATCCTGCCGATGGCCGAGTTAAGCTTCACGCAATGGGAGAATCCGTATCAGCAGTTCTGCCACTTCGACGCGAAATGGAATCCCGATTGCGCCGAATATCAGACGATGCCCGTGATCTGCCCCGCCGTGATCGACGAAACAACCGCCGAGCGCATCCACGACGTGGCGTTTCGCTCGTATCACGCGCTGGGCTGCCGCGATTACGCGCGCGTCGATCTGCGCGTGCGCGACGGTGTGCCGTACGTGCTGGAGGTGAATCCCAATCCGTGCCTGGCGCCGGATGCCGGCTTCCCCAACGCGGCACGCGTGGCCGGCTATTCGTACCCCAAGATGGCCACGCAAATTGTGGAGTGGGCGTGGGGGAGACGCATCGGCCATGCCTGATACGAAGTACGAAATTAGCGAAACGCGCCGCGACGAGTTTGACGAGATCATGGCGATGACCAGGCGCGCGGCGGTCTTCAATGAGATTGAAGTTGACACGGTTATAGAATTGCTGGAGGGTTACGAAGAAGGCCCGGAGGAGAGCGGCTACTATTTTATGAGCTGCCGCGTAGCAGCGCATCCTGAGCGGAGCGAAGCGGACGATAACCCCGGTGAGGGGTCGAAGGATGCGAAACCCGGCCAAGTAGTCGGCTATGCCTGTTGGGGGCCGCGTGAGCTTTCGGGCAACGGCTACGATCTCTACTGGATTTGCGCCGATCCGGCAGTGCACAGCCAGGGCGTCGGGCGCGCCTTGATGACTGCCGTCGAAGAGGAAATCCGCCAGCGGAACGGTGTGTGGCTGGTCATCGAGACCTCGGACACCGAGCATTACGCGCCCGCCCGACGGTTGTATGAGCGCTGCGGGTACACGCTGGCAATGTTGCTGAAAGATTTCTATCATGACGGCGACGGGTTGTGCACGTACACGAAGCGACTGAGGTAATTGGGAAATTGGTGATGGGCAGATTGGCAAGTACCGCCAGCGAGGAGTGACCTCGCTGGCGGTACTTGTTGGGCGGATGAAGACCTGTCAGGTGGCGCAAGAAATCGTTGAACGATGTGCCATTCCGTGCGCCACCTGACAGGTTTTTTGTCACGCGCCGCGGTATAACGCTAAGCTGTAGGGCAGGCTCGGGGCAGACAATAATCCGCCGTTTTTAGCCACCGGACTGTCGTCCAGCGAGAGCGATGGTGGAACTGCAAACTAAATTCGCCCTATTCAGACATTCGTGCAAAACCCTCCGGTATGTTAAACTTAATCTCGTTCACATCCAAGCAAGTTCCGCAAGCAGAAAGTTGAAACCTTGAACGACTCCCCCTACCATCATTTAGCCACCCGCCTGAACGAACTCCCCAACGGATTTCCGCCCGCGCCCGATGGAGCCGAGCTGCGCCTGCTGGCTTATCTCTTCACGCCGGAGAAGCGCCCTAGCCGCGCATGCGGCTGATGCTGGATAGTTGGTAGTCGGAAAGCAAACCGCCGGCGAGCGAGGAACTCGTCGGCGGTTTTTGTTGACGGTAGAACACGAACGCTTACTTCAAAAACTTATCCAGAAAGTCGGTCACCAGTTTCACGTTGGCCGCTTCCGAGAATTGCGCGCCGCCGTGTCCCGCGCCGTCGAGCAGCGTGTAGGTCACTTTGTCCGCACCGATGGCGGGCGTCAGCGCATCGGCCAGCAGCTGGCCCTGCTGCGGCGGCACGTTGCAGTCGGCGGTACCATGCTGAATCAGGAATGGCGTATCGTCGGCGGTGACATACGTGATCGGGTTGGCCGCCTGCGCCTGATCAGGCACGGTCTGAATCGGCGCGCCGATGTATTGCGATTCGGGCGAGTTGGCCGCATCGTGATTCACCGGGCAGGATGTGCCGGTGAACTGCTCGTCCATCTGCAGGAAGTCCGTCGGGCCGAACCAATCCACTACGGCCTGCACACAACTCGATTGATCCGCGTTGCCTAACTCGGCTCCTTCCAATTCCTTCACACCGCACGAGGTGCCCAACATCGCCACCAGGTTGCCGCCCGCCGAACCGCCATACGCGCCGAATTTGTCGGGGTTGAGCTTGTATTCAGCCGCATGAGCACGCAGGAAACGCAGTGCCGCTTTGGCATCTTGCACTGCCGCCGGGAACTTCGCTTCGCCGCTCAAGCGATAGTCGATACTGGCGACCGCGTAACCGGCGGCCAGCAGTTCATCGGTGAGTGGCGGATTGCTCTTGTCGCCCATCATGAAGCCGCCGCCGTGAATGTTGACGATCAGCGGGAACGGGCCGTTACCGACGGGCATATATAGATCGAGTTTTTGCGTGAGCGAGGCAGAGGCATAGGCCACATCTTTTACAGTGGGCGTCGCCTTGATGGCCGCCATGCCGCCACCGGGGCCGCCGCGCGCCGGCATCACCGAGAGCGTTGGCTCAGCAGCGGGGGCGGCAGCAGCGGGGGCCGCGCTTGATGCAGCATTCTTCAACTTCGCATTCAAGAAGTTCACTAACTTCTGGCTGTTGGCGTCACTCTCGAAAACCGGGGTCGTCGAGCCGAAGCCATCGCCGTGGCCGACACCCGCTAGCAGTTCATACTGCACATCCATCTTCGCCGCGCTCAATGCATCGGCCAGCATCTTGGTATTCTCGATCGCGATGGTGCAATCTTGATCGCCCTTCTGAATGAAGAAGGCGGGATCATCGGGCGTGATGTACGTCATCGGGTTGGCTTTCTTGACGAGATCCGGCACGGTCGGCACAGCCGCGCCCAGATACTTCGATTCCGGTGAATCGGCGGCGCTGTGCGTTTGATCGGCTTCCGCACAGCCCTGCGCCTTGGCCTGCGCATCCATCTGTGAAAAGTCGTTGGGGCCGAACCAGTTGATGACGGCCTGCACGCGGCTGGAGACGCCCGCATTGCCCAACGCCGGATCGTCGAACTCGGCGATGTCGCTGCTGGTGCCCAACAGCGAGGCGAGGTTGCCGCCCGCCGATTGGCCGAAGGCGGCGATCTGATCAGGATTCAAGTTGTACTTCGCGGCGTTGGCGCGCAGGAAACGCACCGCCGCTTTCACGTCTTGCACCGCCGCCGGAAATTGCGCCTCGCCCGACAGGCGATAGTTCAAACTGGCGACAGCATAACCTGCCGCCAACATGGCCTTAGCAGGCGTGCCGGGAATCATCCCTTTGTCGCCCGTGAAGAAACCGCCGGGGTGAATGTTGACGACAAGCGGGAACGGCCCCGTGCCTTGCGGCATATAGAGATCGAGCACTTGTGCGCTGGAGGTGTTGGCATACGCGATGTTGGCCAAGGTCGGCGTGATGACGGGGGCCGGCGGAGCGCCAGCCGGGGGGACCGCACCTTCAGGCAAAGGAGGCATTCCGGCCGGGGCAGCCGGCTGAGCCGCCGCAGCGGCAGTGGGCATGGCGGTCGGTGCGACAGGGGCGGTGGCTCCCGCGCACCCGGCGATGAGGCTGGCCACGATCAATAGAACTACACCGGTAACAACTGGGTGCTGCTTGAATCTGGTGAACATCTCTTGCTTCTCCTTGAAGAAAATTTGATTGGCTGAACTGCGGCCAGTATAGTTGGGCAATCTGAAGAAAATCTCAAGATGGCCTGCAAGGATTCTGGAGAAATCAATCGGTTTGCCTTGAGAATGTCTTGAGAATCGTGTGCTATGATCCGGGCATAATGAACGTCCGGCATGGGGCATTCCGCCGGACCTGCGATCCCGATCAACCGTAGCATCTGGCATCCTCCATGCCAGTGCAAAAAGGCCAACCCATGTCTCAAAGAATTCTGGTCGTCGACGACGATCTCTCCATTATCAAAGTGCTGCGCGGCTATCTGGAGCAATCCGGCTATCAGGTGCTGGCCGCCTACGACGGCGAAACGGCGCTGCACATGCTGCGCCGCGAACGCCCCGATCTGTGCATTCTCGATCTGATGCTGCCGCAGCGCGACGGGCGCGAGGTGACGCGCATCGTGCGCGCCGACAAAGCACTGGCTGCCACGCCCATCATCATGCTGACGGCGCGCGTGGAGGATACTGATAAAATTGTCGGGCTGGAGTTGGGCGCGGACGATTACATCACCAAGCCCTTCAACGCGCATGAAGTGGTGGCGCGCGTGAATGCGTTATTACGCCGCACCAAACTCGATCAACTGCCGATCGCTGCGCCGCGCATTTTGATCACGGGCGAGCTGCGGCTCGATCTCGATCAGCGCGCGGTGGAGGTAAACGGCCGATCGGTGGAGCTGACCCGCACGGAATTCAATCTGCTGCAAGCGTTCATGGAAAATCCCGGCTACACGCTGACGCGCGATGATCTCTTAGAGAAAGCGCTGGGCTATGCGTATGAAGGCATGGGCCGCGCGCTCGACACGCACATCCGCAACCTGCGCCGCAAGATCGAACCCGATCCCGATGATCCGATCTACATCGAAACCGTGTACGGCGTGGGCTATCGCCTGAACAAGGATCACGTATGAATCGCTTATGGGTGCGCCTCGCGTTAATGATCACCGCTGTATTGTTTCTGGTGTTCTTCGCGCAGTTCGCGTCGATCATGATCGAAGATGAAGGGCGGGCCGTGGTCGATCTCGATCATCCCACGGGCTTGCCGGAATTTGCTGGCCCGCCGCGCGAAGAAATCGCGCGACGCCTGCTCAATTTTGTGGCGCTGTCGGTGGTGGTGGGCTTGATTGGCGGGGCCATCATCGGGCGCGTGGTCAGCCGTCCGATCCGCGATCTGGTGAAAGCGGCCCGACAAATCGGCGCGGGTGATCGATCGGTGCGCGCGCCGCTGCGCGGCAGCCGTGAAATGAAGGAACTGGCGGCGTCCTTCAATACGATGGCGGCCGATTTGGAACGCGCCGAGATGCTGCGCAACAACCTGATGGCCGATGTCTCACATGAATTGCGTTCGCCGCTGACGGCGCTGGAAGGCAATCTGCGCGCCGTGCTCGATCATGTCTATACGCTCGACGAAGCCGAGGTCGCCAATCTCTACGGACAGACGCGCCATCTCATCCGCATCGTCAACGATCTGCGCGAACTGTCGCTGGCGGAGAATCATCAACTGCGGCTGGAGAAACAGCCCACGGATGTGAACGCTTTGATCGCCGAGACGGTGCAAGCGATCGAGCCGCTGGCGATCGACAAAGGGGTGCAGCTGATCGATCGGGTTGAAGAATTGCCGGAAATCTCGATCGATCCGGTGCGCATCCGACAGGTCCTCTTCAATTTACTATCCAACTCGCTGCGCCACACGCCGGCGGGCGGAAGCATCACCGTGAGTGGAACGTGCAACGATAAGGAAGTGTGCCTCGCGGTGCAGGATACGGGCGAGGGGCTGACCGCCGATCAACAGGCGTCGGTCTTCGATCGGTTTTATCGCGGCGATAAATCGCGCAGCCGGGAAAGCGGCGGCACGGGGTTGGGATTGGCGATCGTCAAGGCGATTGTCGAGGCGCATGACGGGCGTGTCGAAGCACAGAGCGAAGGGCCGGGACGCGGCAGTACGTTTTCGGTGTGTCTGCCGAGGGGGTAGGCGGATGTAGACCTCGCAGGTTTTTACATTCCGGCTAGCCGGGCCGGACTATCGATCGGATCGATAGCCACTTCTCCTTGTCGCCCACATGAAAACCTGCGAGGTCTTTCGTTGCTCGACAGGTATCACGCAAAACCGTAAGGCGCGCTCAAGCCTGCTTCGCGCGCCATCCCGAACCGCTGGACTTTCGTCCAGCAGGAGCGCTAGGGATTCGCTCTACTCCACATTCGTGCAAAACCCACCTCCGTGTTAAACTTGCCCTCGTTCATAACCGAGCACGATCAGCAAAGAGAAAGTTGAAACTTTGAACAACACACCCTATCGCCAACTCGCCACCCGCCTGAACGAACTGCCCAACGGATTTCCGCCCGCGCCCGATGGGGCCGGAGCTGCGCCTGCTGGCTTATCTCTTCACGCCGGACGAAGCGGCCCTCGCCGCGCAGTTGCGGCTGACGCTGGAAACTCCGGCGGAGATTGCGGCGCGTCTTGGCGTTGATCAACAGGCGTTGCGCAAGCAGCTCAAGAGCATGGTCACGCGCGGCCTCATCACGGCGGGGCGCGCGCCGACGGGCGGGTTGGGCTATGGCCTGCTGCCCTTCGTCGTCGGCATCTACGAAATGCAGGCCAATCGCATCGACGCCACATTGGCGCGCCTGTTCGAGGATTACTATCAGCAGACCTATCGCCAGTCTGTGCCGCAGCAGCCGCTGACGCACCGCGTGATCCCCGTCAAGCAGAGCATCCGGCAGAACCTGGAATTCCATCCCTTCGAGAGCGCGTCTGGCATCATCCTGCGGGCGAAGGCGTGGGGCGTCACCGATTGCATCTGCCGCAAGCAGCAAGCCCTGCTGGGCCACGGCTGCGATCATCCGCTGGACGTGTGCATGGTCTTCAGCGACGTGCCGGGGGCCTTCGATCAATGGCAGGGTGTGCGCACGCTTACGCAGGACGAAGCGCTCGCCACGCTGCAGCGCGCCGCCGACGCGGGACTGGTCCATTCGACGAGCAACACGCAGGAGGGGTTGTGGTATCTGTGCAACTGCTGCACCTGCGCCTGCGGCTTCCTGCGCCGCGTGTCCGAATTAGGCACAGCCAACGTGATCGCGCGCTCGGCGTTTGTGTGCGAGGTGGACGCAGACCTGTGCGCGGGCTGCCGCGATTGCGAAGATGTCTGTTCATTCAACGCGCTGACCGTCGAGAACATCGCGCAGGTCGATGCGCTGCGCTGCGCCGGCTGTGGCGTGTGCATCCTCGCCTGTTCGCAGGAGGCGTTGAGACTCGTGCGCCGGCCGGAAGAAGAGATAGTCGCTCCGCCGCAGACCGAAGAAGACTGGCGGCACCTGCGCGCGGAAGCAAGAGGGATCGATCTGCAAGTTGTGCAGTGAGCCAGACCGGTGGCGCACAAAGCGACTTAATATTCAGAGACTTCCTGCGCCACCTGACAGGTCTCCATGACGATCAAAACAAAACAGACCTGCCGGCATGTACCACCAGCAGGTCTGTTCGTTTGAGGCGACGATCGAACTATCGCACTGAACAACTGATCGTACTACAGAACTACTTGACTTCCACGCCCGCGCCGGCGGTTTCCAATTTGGCCTTGGCGTCGGCGGCCGCTTCCTTGCTCACCGCGCTCAACACGGTCTGCGGCGCGCCGTCGACCATGTCCTTGGCTTCCTTCAAGCCCAGGGTGGGGATCAGCTGGCGCACGACCTTGATCACTTCGATCTTCTTCGCGCCGCCGTCCTTCAGCACGACGTCGAACTCGGTCTTCTCTTCAACCGGCGCAGCGGCCGCGGCGGCGGCGGGCATGGCGCCCATCATCACGGGAGCGGCGGCGCTGACGCCCCACTTGTCTTGCAGCATCTTCGACAGTTCAGCGGCTTCCATCAGCGTGAGGGAATCGAGTTCCGCCACGATTTTCTCTAACTTCTCTGACATTGTTCATATCCTCCATGGATAGGTAAAAGTTTTGATTGAGAGACAACGACCTGCATCCTGCGAAACGCATTCTTCGACTGCACTTCGTTCCGCTCACGCCGTGCCCCAGCCTCAGGCTGGGCGGCGCGCCTGGCGGAATGCTTCATCGATTGGACTAGGCCGCGGCCTGTCCTTGTTCCGAGCGCGCCTTGAGCACCTGCGCCAACTCGCGCATCGGCGCATTGATGATGTTGACCAACTGCGACATCGGCCCCTGGATGGTCGCAACCAAACCACCCAACAGCACCGGGCGCGGCGGCAGATCGGCTAAGGCCTTGACGCCGGCCGCATCCATGACGCGATTGCCCAGCAGGCCGCCCTTGATCTCGAACTTCTGCACTTCGCTGGCGAACGTGGTCATCGCCTTGGCGACAACTGCCGGATCGGCGAAGCAGAAACCGACGATGGCTGAACCGGTCAGCATCTCTTCCGGCGCGGGCAAGCCCGCATTCTGCAACGCCTTAATCGCGAGCGTATTCTTCACGACGTGCAATTCGCCCTGCGCCTCGTGAATCTTCGTGCGCAAGCGATACAGATCGGCCGTACCCACGCCCTGATAAGCGGCGATGACGACGGCCTGGCTTTGTTTGAACCACTCGGTGTACTCGGCGATCAACTCGCCGCGACGTTCTTTACTCACTGGCACTTGAAATCACCTCCTTTCGTCCCTGTTGCTATAGCACAACAAAAAAGTCTTTGCCGCAGATACTGAGGCAAAGACTGGGGACGCTGTACAGGCTGGCAGGCGCAGGGCCTGCCGCTACCAGCGATCTTCTGACTTTCGCCTCGGCAGGTACTTGATTAAGTCCCTCACAGGACGCCTGCGGTCTTGGGCTGCGGCAACTATTCAATTGTTTCTTCCTCGCCCGAAATCGGGCGAGGGTGCGCGCGCGCCTTGCGCGCCGCCGCCGCCATGGCGGCGGGTATGGCGAGCGCGGGGGTGAGGACTAAGCGCCGCCCTCCATCGACTGCGCCGCGTTCGGATCGACCCGCACGCCGGGCCCCATCGTGGCGGCCAATGAAATCTTCTTGATGTAAATGCCCTTTGCCGCCGATGGCTTCGCCTTCTTCAAGGCATCCATCAACGCCGCAAAGTTCTGCATCAACTGCTGATGCGTGAACGACGCCTTGCCGATTGGCACGTGAACGCCCGCTGTCTTATCGACACGAAATTCCACGCGGCCCGCTTTGGATTCCGTAATCATGCGCGGCAGGTCGCCGGCGTTTTGCGTGATGTTGCCGGCCTTCGGACTGGGCATCAAGCCGCGCGGCCCCAGCACCTTGCCCAGGCGGCCCGCCTTGCCCATCATATCGGCCATCGCAATCGACACATCCCAATCGGTCCAACCGTCTTGAATCTTCTTCAAGCCTTCGTCGTCGCTGATCACAAAATCGGCGCCGGACTCCTGGGCCACACGCGCCGCGTCGCCCTGCGCGAAGACCAGCACACGCACCATCTTGCCCAGACCGGCGGGCAGCACCACCACGCCGCGCACCTGCTGGTCGGCCTGGCGGGGATCCACGCCCAATCGGAAGTGAACTTCCACCGTCGCGTTGAACTTCGCGTACGACGTATCCTTCACCAGTTGCAGCGCCTCCGCCGGCGCATAGGCTTTATCGTGATCGACTTTCTGTGCTGCTTCGTTGTACTTCTTACCATGCTTTGTCATTGTCATCTCCTGGTGGTGCAAACGGACCGATCGGTCGGTCCTCCCACTTCAACGTTAGTCCTTGATCTCGATGCCCATGCTGCGCGCGGTGCCGGCCACCATCTCCATCGCCGCCTCGATGTCGAACGCGCTCATGTCCTTCATCTTGGTCTCGGCGATTTCGCGAATCTGCTTTTGGCTGACTTTAGCGACCTTCTGCTTGTTGGGCGTCGAAGAACCCTTCTCAATGCCGGCGGCCTTGCGGAGCAGGTCGGGCGTGGGCGGCGTCTTCAGCACGAACGTGAACGAGTTATCCGTGTAGATGCTGATCTCGGCTGGAATCACCTGGCCGACCATGCTGGCCGTGCGCGCGTTATATTCCTTGCAGAACGCCATCAGGTTGATGCCGTGCTGCGCCAGCGCCGGGCCAATGGGCGGAGCCGGATTGGCCTTGCCCGCATTGACGTGTAATTTGACGACAACCTTCAGTTTCTTAGCCATGCTTTTTCTCCTCGTGGTGTAAGTGGTAGCCACTTGGTGCTACCATAACGGGCCTGTTGGCCCTCCCACAGATTTTGTATCATGCACTTTGAGCGGCGCGCAACAAAGTCGAAGAGCGCACGCGAAGCGTTCGACTACCCTTCGTCTCCGCTAACGCTTCGCTCAGTGTCCGCTCACGCCGTACCCCAGCCCATGGCCGGGCGGCGCGCTTGGCGGGATGCTTACATTTTCTCCACTTGCAGGAAATCCAACTCGACCGGCGTCTCGCGGCCAAAGAACGACACCATCACGCGCACCTTGGCCTTGTCCATGTTGATCTCGTCGACCGTGCCCATGAAATCGTTGAACGGCCCGTCGATGATGCGCACCTTCTGGCCGGGCTTGAAGGTGACCTTGACCTTGGGCGCTTCGGCTTCCATGCGCTTGATGATGCTCTGCACTTCTTCCTGGCGCAGCGGCGTGGGCTTGTTGCCCATGCCGACGAAGCCGGTCACGCCGGGGGTGTTGCGCACCACGTACCACGAATCGTCGTTCATCAGCATCTGCACGAGAATGTAGCCGGGGAAGACGCGGCGCTCGATCGTGCGGCGCTTGCCTTCCTTGACTTCGATCTCTTCTTCCGTCGGCACGACGACCTGGAAGATTTGATTCGCCATCCCCATCGATTCGATGCGCTGTTCGAGATTGTGCCTGACCTTGTTCTCGTAGCCGGAATAGCAGTGCACCACGAACCAGGAACGCTCGTCGGGCGCTTCGCTGAGGTCTGGCGCGCCTTCGCCGGAAGTGGCAGCCCGCATCGCCGACGCCCGCAGCTCGCGCAGCGCCGCCTTGACCTCTTCCGCTTCGGGCGCGGGCAGCTCGATGGCCTCAACGCCGGCCGGCGCAGGCAGTTCGATCGGTTCTTCGTCTTCCTCGTCGTCCGTAAAAACGAAAACGGGGGCCGCCGGCTCGATCGGCCCGGCGTTGTCCTCAAAAGCAGGCACAGCCCCAGGCGCCTCCGCCTCGATTTCGGGCAGCGCGTCCTGCGGCTCTTGCTCTTCTTCAGGGATGTGGACTTCGTCAGTCATGAAACTGCTCGTACTTTCCTTGGACTACAGGCGGCGCAGCACCACGGCCAGGGCGACGATGCCGGCCACCGCCAGCACTGCCGCCGCGGCCAGGACGAGCGTGTTCTGCTGCACGAAAAGGGCGCTCGCCAGCGTCGAAGCCAGCGGGCTGACAATCACGCCCAGAAAGATCGTCATGGCGATGGTGATGACCAGCACCACGGTCGTCAGACTGCGCGCCTCTTTGCGCGTGGGCCAATGGACCTTGCGCACTTCCGCACGAGTCTCTTTGAAATAGCGCTTGAAGCGATTCTCTTGCTTAACTTCGGACACGGAGGCGACTCCTCTCAGCTGACGCCGTTGCAAAATATAGCCGCGCCCAACTACGCGCGGCTCTGAATGGCAGGCGAGGCAGGAATTGAACCCGCAACCCCCGCTTTTGGAGAGCGGTGCTCTGCCAATTGAGTCTACTCGCCTACAGGTAGTCGGCCAGTCACCCGGCCTCATCGTCCAGCAACCTGATTATACACCCAACCGCCAGACTGCGCGACGACGAAATCATCCAGACTCGCTGACTACTACTTCTGCTCCTTGTGCTGCGTGTGCTTGCGGCAGCGCGGGCAGTACTTGTTGATCTCCAGACGATTCGGGTCGTTGCGCCGATTCTTCTGCGAGGTGTAATTGCGCTCCTTGCACTCGGTGCAAGCAAACGTAATCGTCGTGCGAACATCTTTCTTAGCCATTATCCTTCACTCTTTTCTGCAGATAACCTGGCGAAGGCCAAGGCCCTCGCCAGAAATAAGTTACTTCGCTGGCGACCTTGGTGATGACGCCGGCGCCGACCGTCAACCCGCCCTCGCGAATCGCGAAGCGGCTGCCCTGCTCCAGCGCCACCGGCGTGATCAACTCCACCTGCATCTTGATGTTGTCCCCCGGCATCACCATCTCCACGCCTTCCGGCAGCGTGATCTCGCCCGTCACGTCCATCGTCCGAATGTAGAACTGCGGCCGGTACCCCGACACGAACGCCTTGTGCCGCCCGCCTTCGTCCTTGCGCAGCACGTACACTTCCGCCTCAAACTTCCGGTGCGGCTTGATCGACCCCGGCTTGGCCAGCACCATGCCGCGCTCCACCTCGTCCCGCTCAATCCCGCGCAGCAGCAGGCCCGCGTTGTCGCCCGCTTCCGCGTCGTCCAGCGTCCGGTGGAACATCTCCATCGACGTCACCACCGTCTTGCGCGTCTCATCCCGCAAGCCCACGATCTCCACGTCTTCGCCCGGCCGCACCACCCCCCGGTCCACGCGCCCCGTCACCACCGTCCCGCGCCCCTTGATCGAGAACACGTCCTCAATCGACATCATGAACGGCTTGTCCGTCTCCCGCTTCGGCGTCGGAATGTACTCGTCCACCACCCGCATCAATTCATTGATCGAGGCGTAGTTCGCATGGTTCGGATCCGTGCTGGCTTCATTCAACGCCGCCAGCGCACTCCCCCGCACGATCGGCGTCTCGTCCCCCGGAAAACCCTGCCCCGTCAGCAGTTCCCGCAACTCCAACTCCACCAACTCCAGCAGTTCCGGGTCGTCCATCATGTCCACCTTGTTCAGGTACACCACGATCGCCGGCACTTCCACCTGCCGCGCCAGCAGCACGTGCTCCCGCGTCTGCGGCATCGGCCCGTCCGGCGCCGCCACCACCAGGATCGCCCCGTCCACCTGCGCCGCCCCCGTGATCATGTTCTTGATGTAGTCCCGGTGCCCCGGCATGTCCACGTGCGCGTAGTGCCGCTTCTCCGTCTCATATTCCACGTGCGCGATGTTGATCGTGATCCCGCGCTCTTTCTCTTCCGGCGCGTTGTCAATCGAGTCGAACGAGCGAAATTGCGCCATCTTCTTGAAGCCCAGCACTTTCGTGATGGCCGCCGTCAGCGTCGTCTTGCCGTGGTCGATGTGCCCCATCGTCCCCACATTCACGTGCGGTTTCGTGCGATCATAATGCTGCTTCGACATGCCTTGTTCTCCTTATGAAACAGAGTGCGCTAGATTTCATGGCTCGCCGTAAAGCCCACAATGGGATTTGAACCCATGACCTTCCCCTTACCAAGGGGATGCTCTACCCCTGAGCTATGTGGGCGGCAAACACAGTGGGCAGAGAGGGAATCGAACCCCCGAACGGCGTCGCCGAGCTGATTTACAGTCAGCGTCCTTTGGCCACTTGGATATCTGCCCAAGCAATGAACAATTTTCAATGAACAATGATCAACTACTGCTCACGTCATTCCCGCGTGCTTCGCTCTTGCGTGCCGCCAGGCTCCAGTGGAGCCTGGGTACGGCAAGGCGGGAATCCAGAATCGCACTCGCACTTGATCTGGATGCCCGATACGCCTAGCGCACCTCCGCCGCTGTGCGGCGGGTAAGGCGCAAGCCCTCAGGCATGACACCATCACAATCATTCACTCATCGTCAGAGCCGACGGCGAGGCTTGAACTCGCGACCCTCCGCTTACAAGGCGGATGCTCTGCCGCTGAGCTACGTCGGCGCGCCTATACGGGCCCTAAACATGCTTCGCGGGCTACGACTTCTAGCCCGCTGCGGCGGAATTATACCATAAGGGTCATTCCGGTCAAGACTCAATGTCGCCAGCGAAGGCAAATTGTACCCGCGATTAAGGGGGTTGTCAAAGATCACTTTCAAAGATTCCAATCGGCCATTGCCAACTCTTGACCTCTCTGGTATAATCTCGCCCGCACCGCCCTCGACGGCGGTGTTATCTCGCATGCCTCCGGATCGCTGGGAAGTGCCTGAGACTACAGCCCTCAGGCTCCCGCGCGAGTTGATGGCGGCAGAAGACCCAAAACTTTTAACAGGAGGATCCCTCACCATGGCTGTTGTCTCAATGAAAGCACTGCTCGAAACGGGCGTGCACTTCGGTCACCGCACCAAGCGCTGGAATCCGAAGATGAAACCCTTCATCTTCACCGAGCGCAACGGCATCCACATCATCGATCTGCAGCAAACCATCGCCGCGCTGGACGCCGCCTACAATCTGATCCGCGATACCGTCGCCAACGGCGGCACGGTCCTGTTCGTCGGCACCAAGCGCCAGGCGCAGGACACGATCTCGAAGGAAGCGATCCGCGCGGGCGCGCCGCACGTCACCTATCGCTGGCTGGGCGGCACGCTCACCAACTGGCGCACCATCCGCCAGCGCATCGACACGCTGATCAACCTGGAAGCGCGCCGCGATCGCGGCGAGTTCGAAGTGCTGCCCAAGAAGGAAGCGCTCGATCTGGAGCGCCTGATCACCAAGTTGAATCTGCGGCTGGGCGGCATCAAGGACCTGCGCAAGCTGCCGGACGTGCTGTTCGTCATCGATACGCATCGCGAAGTCACGGCGATCAAGGAAGCGAACACGCTCAACATCCCCGTCATCGCGATGGTCGACACCAACTGCAACCCGGACCCGATCGACATGGTCATCCCCGCCAACGACGACGCGATCCGCGCGATCAAATTGATCGTGGCCCGCATGGCGGACGCGGTGCAAGAAGGGATGGCGCTCCGCAAGGAGACCATGCCCGCCGAAGCGGCGGAAGCCGAAGGCACGCTGGAGGCCGACGACAAGTATCTGAGTGAAGGCACGCTCGCCAAGCTGCGCGCCGGTCTCGACTTCGAAGGAGACCCTGATTTGGAAGAAGGGGTCGAGGTCGAAAGAGAATAAACCTGATACGACCACAGTTGACCTGTGGTCGTATCTTGAAAAGGATACAAGCAATGGGAATCTCAGCGGCAAGCATCAAACAACTGCGTGAAGAGACCGGCGCCGGCGTGCTGGATTGCCGCAAGGCGCTGGAGGCCTGCGGCGGCGATGCCGAGAAGGCGAAGGCGTGGCTGAAGGAAAAGGGGCTGGCCTCGGCGGCCAAGAAAACCGATCGGGTGGCGGCGGACGGCCTGGTCGGATCGTACATCCATCATAATCACCGCGTCGCCGTGCTGGTGGAAGTCAATTGTGAAACCGACTTCGTCGCGCGCACCGAGGGCTTCAAGACCCTGACCCAGAACATCGCCAAGCACATCGCCATGGCGAATCCGCAGTACCCCAAGCCGGAAGATGTGCCCGGCGAGAAAATCTCTGAAATCCGCCACGAGTATCGCACTCAGGCGCTGGCTGCCGGCACCGCGGAAGACGTGATCGATCGCACGGTCGAAAAGCAGATCGAGACGTTCTACAAGGAAAACTGCCTGTTGCATCAGCCGTATGCGCTGGACGAGAAAGTCACCATCGGCGACATGATCACGCAGGCCATCGCCGACTTGAAAGAAAACATCGTCGTGCGGCGCTTCGTCCGCTACGAGTTGGGCGCTTAAGCACACAGGCAACGGTTCAGCCGTTGCCTTTTTTGTGGCTCGGCACAGGGCCGGTGCGCGCGGCGCGATTATCCCAGCCGCAAACAAGTGAGGGAGCATGACGATCAAATACAAACGCATTCTCTTGAAAATCGGCGGCGAAGCTCTGGCCGGCGGTGAAGGCCGGGTTGGCATCGACGTGCACGAAGCAGAAGATTTGGCCAGGCGAATCAAGGGCGTGAAGGAGTTGGGCGTTGAAGTGGCCCTGGTGCTGGGCGGCGGCAATTTGTGGCGCGGCAAAGACGGCCTGGCGCTTGGCATGGATCGCTCGGTGGCCGATCACGTGGGCATGCTGGCCACGGTGATGAATGCCCTGGCCCTGCGCGACGCGCTGGAGCGCGTGGGCGTGGAGACGCGCGTTCAGACCGCCATCACCATGCAGGCGATTGCCGAACCGTTCATCCGCCTGCGCGCCATACGCCACATGGAGAAGGGGCGCGTGGTGATCATCGGGGCCGGAACGGGCAACCCCTATTTCACCACGGACACCGCGGCCGCGCTGCGCGCGATGGAAGTGAAGGCCGATATTTTGATCAAAGCGACCAAGGTCGACGGCGTTTATTCGGCCGATCCGCGCAAAGACCCCCACGCGGTCCGTTACGACCGGTTGTCCTACATCGAAGCGCTGAACCGGCGTCTGGGGGTGATGGATTCCACGGCGATTTCGCTGTGCATGGATAATGAGCTGCCGATCCTCGTGTTCGATCTGTGGCAGCCGCAAAGCCTGGAACGAGCGGTACAAGGCGAGCCGATCGGAACGATCATCGACGGAGAGTAATCGGAAGGCCGGGTTATGACCGGGCGGGTGGAACACCCCCCAGCGGCTGTGCCACCCGCCCCGATCCGCCTTCCATATTCGACTGGCGCACTTGCGCCGATTTGTATTATAATAGTACTGGTACTCCGCCGAATGGCATCAACCACCTCGCCGGCGGCATCGACTCTCACCCAAAACTAACACCGCTCCATCGAGCGATGGAGAACCCACACCTGACATTGCATCCGCTTGATAGGCCATCGATCTGATCGTTTGAAATTCAGCGCAAGGTGATCCGTTCCTATGACTACCGATCCCAATCTCGTTAAAGAAACGCTGCACGACGCCGAAGAGCATATGAAGAAGACCATCCATGCCTTCGAGATCGATCTGCGCGCCTATCGCACCGGCCGCGCCAGCCCGGCGATTGTGGAGCATCTGACGGTCAACTATTACGACACGCCCACCCCCCTGCAGCAGCTGGCGACGATCACGGTGCCCGAAGCGCAGGTCCTGATGATCCGCCCCTTCGACGCCCACTCACTCAAGGACATCGAAAAAGCCATCAGCGCGTCCGACCTGGGCCTGACGCCCAACAACGACGGCAAGGTCATCCGCCTGGTCTTTCCGCGCCTCAGCGAAGAGCGCCGCGCCGATTTGATCAAGCAGGTGCACAAGCGCCTGGAAGAAACCCGGGTCTCGATCCGCAACATTCGCCGCGACAATCAGGATCTGCTGCGCGACTTCGAGAAAGAGAAAATGATCTCGGAAGACGATCTCAAGCACGGGCGCGACGATTTGCAGAAGCTGACCGACAAGTACATCGAGCAGGCCGAAACCATCAGCAAGCGCAAAGAAGAGGAGATCCGCGAGGTTTAAGCGCAGTTAGCGACATGCTTGGCGTCCGCGCCCGGCCAGGCCCGGCAACAGTGTGCCGGGGGCAGTCACTCCGCCTGACCCGTTGACGCCATGACGAGCATCCACCACCCACTCGCGGCAGCATGAGTCTCGCACCCACTCTCAGTCGCATTCCGTATCATTTGGCCATCATCATGGACGGCAACGGCCGCTGGGCAAAGGCGCGCGGCCTGCCGCGCCTGGCCGGCCATCGCGCCGGCACGGAAAATCTGCGCCGCACTTTGAAGGTCTGCGTGCGCCGCGGCATCAAGATTCTGACCATCTACGCTTTTTCCACGGAGAACTGGGGCCGCCCCGCCGAAGAAGTGCGCGGCCTGATGACGATTCTGGAGCAGGTGATTGAGCGCGAACTGAAGGAACTGCACGAGCAGGGCGTGTGTATCCGCCACGTGGGCCGGACAGAGGGCATCTCGCCGCGCCTGCTCAAGAAGATTGAGAAAGCCGTCGAGCTCACCAGGAACAACGACACCATCATTCTCAACGTCGCGTTCAATTACGGCGGGCGGCAGGAAATCATCGACGCGGTCAAACGCATCATTCAGGAAGGCCTCCCGCCCGCTCAAGTGGACGATGCCCTGGTGAGCCAGTATCTCTACACGGCCGGCCAGCCCGATCCCGATTTGGTGATTCGCACCAGCGGCGAAATGCGCTTCAGCAATTTTCTGCTCTGGCAGAGCGCCTACGCCGAATTCTATGTGACACCCACTTATTGGCCCGACTTTGACGAAACTGAACTACAGAAGGCACTCGATCAATATGCGGCGCGCGAACGCCGCTTTGGCCTGACCGCTGAGCAAATGCAGTCACTGGCCGAACAGAAAAAGTAACCCTGGCCTCCTATCCACCTTTTCCTGGGACTCATTCATGAAGACTCGTCTGATCAGCGCTTTGATTCTGCTGCCGATTGGCATTGCCGTCATTCTCATCGGCGGCGGCCTGTTCGATCTGGCGATGGCCTTCATCTTCACGCTGGCCGTCTACGAATTTGTGCAGCTGATGAAGACGGGCAAATTCGCGCCCAACCTGGTCTTCGCCGTTGCATTCGTGTGGGTGCTGCTGCTCGATGCAGTCCTGCCACGTCTGAATTTGGCCCGGCCGGCTCTGGCGCTATTGCTGATCGCCGCACTGACCTGGCAAATGCGCCAGCGCAGCGGCTCGCCCACCGCCAATTGGGCCCTGACCGTCGCAGGCGGAATCTATCTGGGCACAGCGGGCGCGCATTTCATCTTGATCCGCCAGCTGAACAATGGGCAATGGTGGCTGCTGCTGGCACTGGCCGGCACATGGCTGGCCGACAGCGGGGCATACTTCATTGGACGCAAGTTTGGCGTCCACAAGATGACGCCTGCGCTTAGCCCGAAAAAGAGCTGGGAGGGGTTGGCAGGGGGTGTGGCCTTTGGTGTGATCTGCGCTGCGCTCCTGGCCGTGGTGCTGAGCCTGGTCCTGAACATCTATTTGCCCTGGTGGGCGGGCGCAGTGCTCGGCTTGATTGGCGCACTCATCGGCGTGTTGGGCGATCTGTCCATCTCCATGATCAAGCGCGAGGTCGGCGCCAAGGACTCCGGGCACATCATTCCTGGCCACGGCGGCGTGCTCGATCGCCTGGACAGCCTGTTGTTTACCATTGTCGTGAGCTACTATTTCATCGTGTGGGTAATACCGCCATAAACATGGATTATCCATTCCCAAACCACGGAGAAGATCAAGTCATGGACTCAGCCAAGCTCGACAAGGATCCCGATCGCAATCTGGCGCTGGAGCTAGTGCGCGTGACCGAATCGGCCGCCATGGCCGCGGCCCGCATGATGGGCCGCGGCGACAAGAACGCTGCCGATCAGGCGGCGGTCAACGCCATGCGCTACATGTTCAACACGGTCGACATGGATGGCGTGGTCGTCATCGGCGAGGGTGAGAAAGACGAGGCGCCCATGCTGTACAACGGCGAAGTGCTGGGCACCGGGGTGCCGCCCCAGGTCGACATCGCCGTGGACCCCATCGACGGTACGCGCCTGACGTCGCTGGGGCTGCCGGGAGCGGTGGCCGTGGTGGCCCTGGCCGAGCGCGGCACCATGTTCAATCCCGGCCACCTCGTCTATGCCAATAAGATTGCCGTCGGTCCGCGGGCCACGGGCGTCATCGATATTAACGCGCCTGTAAAAGATAATCTGGCCAACGTGGCGAAGGCGCTGGGTAAAGATTTGCATGACCTGACCGTGGTCATTCTCGATCGCGATCGGCATAAGGAATTGATTCGCGAGGTTCGCCTCTGCGGCGCGCGCATCAAACTGATCAGCGACGGCGACGTGGCCGGGGCGCTGGCCACGGCCATCGAGAATTCCGGCGAAGACATCCTGATGGGCATCGGCGGCTCGCCAGAAGCGGTCATCACCGCGGCCGCGCTCAAATGCATGGGCGGCGAGATTCAGATCAAGCTCTGGGCGCGCGATGAGCAAGAGCGCATGATGGCCGTCGATCACGGCATCGATCTCGACCGGGTACGGGGCATCAACGAACTGGTGAGTGGCGAGAACGTCTTCTTCGCCGTCACCGGCATCACCGGCGGCCAACTGGTGGACGGCGTGCGGTATGAAGGCGAGCGGGTGTACACCAGCTCGATCGTGATGCGCAGCCTCACCGCCACTGTTCGCCGCATTGAGTCAGAGCATCATCTCGGTCGCCTGAATCTGCTGACACAATTCTACGACTAAACCGCATTCATTCCTGGAGGCTCAACGTGGATTTTGATTTTGAAAAACTGGAAGCACAATCGCTCACCGAGCTGCGCGAGCTAGCCAAATCGCTGGACGTGTCGGGCTACAGCCGCCTGAAGAAGGAAGACCTGATCCTGCGGCTGCTGCGCGCCAAGGCCGAAGGGCAGGGCTATATCTTCGGCGGCGGCGTGTTGGACATCGTCGACGAGAATATCGGCTTTTTGCGCAGCGAACACTACCTGCCCGGCCCGGAGGACGTGTACGTCAGCCAGAGCCAGATCCGGCGCTTTGGCTTGCGCACCGGCGACATGGTCATCGGGCAGGTGCGTCCGCCCAAGGACAGCGAGAAATACTTCGGCCTGCTGCGGGTGGAAGCCGTCAATGGCCTTGATCCAGAGGCGGCCAAACAGCGCCCGGTCTTCGAGAAGCTGACGCCGATTTTCCCCAATCAGCGCTTCAACCTGGAGACTGAACCGACCAATATTACGACCCGCCTGCTGGACCTTGTCACGCCGATCGGGCGAGGGCAGCGCGGTCTCATCGTCTCGCCGCCCAAATCGGGCAAGACCACGGTCCTCAAGCACATCGCCAATGCCATCTCCACGCGCTATCCTGATATGCATCTCATGGTAGCCCTCATCGGCGAGCGCCCTGAGGAAGTAACGGACATGGATCGGTCGGTGGAAGCCGAAGTGATTAGCAGCACCTTCGACGAGCCGCCAGCCAGCCATGTCCGCGTGGCGGAAATGGCTCTGGCGCGGGCCAAACGCCTGGTCGAAGGGGGCCGCGATGTGGTCATTTTGATGGACTCCATGACCCGGCTGGCGCGCGCTTATAACCTCATCGTGCCGTCGAGCGGCCGCACCCTGTCGGGCGGCCTCGATCCGGCGGCTTTGTATCCGCCCAAGGGGTTCTTCGGCGCAGCCCGCAACATCGAAGAAGGCGGCAGCCTCACCATCATCGCCACCTGCCTGGTCGATACCGGCAGCCGCATGGACGACATGGTCTACGAAGAGTTCAAGGGCACCGGCAACATGGAACTGCACTTGAGCCGCCGCTTGCAGGAACGCCGCGTTTTCCCGGCCTTCGACATCGAGCGCTCCAGCACTCGCCGCGAAGAACTGCTGCTGGAGCCGGATACGCTCAATCGGGTGTGGCTGATGCGCCGGATGATCAGCCAAATGATGGCGCCGCCCCCGGGCGGTGCCGGCATGGACATTACCAATGCGATGGAAGCCCTCATCGTCCGCATCTCCCGTACCAAGACCAATGTGGAGTTGTTGGCGAGCCTGCGCGACACCTTCTAAAGCCCAATCGGCTCTGCCCTCCGCCGGCCCTGGCCGGAGGGGTTGCGGCGCGCCCCTGCCCCCGACTTGCCCGGGGCAGGTCTATGGTATAATTTTGACCGGATACAGACCGCCGTGGGGCCCGTGGTCCAGTTTGGCGGCGGAGTCGATAGTCACTTAAACCATATGAGCGAAACTCACCTATCTCCACGTGTGGCGCGTCGTAGCGATGACGCTCAGCCAGCGTCAGAGAGCAAACCTGCCCCTGCTGGGCCGGGTATCGAGGATACCGGGCGGCGTTGGCCGTCTTTCAGACGCGCTTCGCGCACTCCCGCAGACACAAATTCAGCCGAAAAATCAGGACCAATCCGGCCATTGACGGAACCCAGGCCGATCGGACGGCGTATCCCGATCGAGCGCTGGTTCGCCCGCTTTGCCGTGCTGGTCGGCGGGAAGTTGGCGTGGTTGACCACCTGCGAGCAGGGTCGCTCGCTGCTGTTCAGGTATACGTCGCACTTTGTCATCCTCGCCGTGCTGGTCGGCGTGATTGGCCTGGTCAGCACCGCTAAGACAACAGCCGCCGCCAACAATCCGGCGAGCCGGTCGGCCAATACTCGTGTGTTGAACGTGGCCGCAGCACCGGCTTCGTCCGGCGATGAAAACTACAACCTGACGGGGCAAGGCGGTCCTATCCTCGTGGATCAGATCGTCGTCGCGCCCGAAGCCAATCCCTTCACAGCCATTCCCAGCCGCGAGCGGCGCGGGGTCATCACCTATACTGTTCAAGCGGGCGATACCCTTTTCGGTATTGCAGGCCAATTCGGCTTACGGCCAGAGAGCATCCTGTGGGCTAACTACGATACGTTGGAAGATAACCCCCACCTCTTGAAACCGGAGATGGATCTGGCGATTCCACCGGTCAACGGCATTATATATACGGCAGCCGAAGGCGATACCGTCGAGAGTATTGCCGAAGCCTACAAGGTTACCCCCGATGCGATCTACGTGGATGGCTATGAGTGGAACCAGTTGAAGCCCGGCGAGCAGCCCTTTGCCGGCGCGTCGCTGATAATTCCAGGCGGCAGCCGCGAGTTCAAGCCCTGGGCAGTTTCTGCAGCAGAGAATACGCCGCAGTCGAGCAGCGGCAGCACCAGCAGCGGGGCGGTTGTGGCGCGCGGAAATATTGGCACTTGCTCGGGTGCGGCCGTCGGTGGATTGGTGGGCAGCGGACAGTTCATCTGGCCTGCACCCAAGCACTTCCTGTCAGGCAATCCCTACGCCGGCTGGCATCCCGGTATCGATATCGCTGCCAAAGTGGGCGATCCAGTTTATGCCTCGGACAGTGGCGTAGTGATCTATTCCGGCTGGAATAGCTGGGGCTATGGTAATCTGGTCGTCATCGACCATGGCAATGGCTGGCAAACGTACTACGCTCACAACAGCGAAATTTACGTGGGCTGCGGTCAGAGCGTCTATCAGGGCAGCGTTATCGCCGGGGCCGGCTCGACAGGGCGTTCTACAGGTCCGCACGTGCACTTCGAGACGCGCTTCAACGGTACCATCCCTAACCCGTTTAACGTTCTGCCGCCGCCATAGGCAGGAAACAAGGATACAGTTAGACAAGGAAAAGGGAACAGCCAACCTGACTGTTCCCTTTTGTTTTGCCTTGGCCAAAACATTTTATGTATACAAATCGACGCGCGGGAATACCCTGCAAACAAAAGCGGCCAGCCTCTTTGTTGAGACTGGCCGCTTAATATCACCCTATTACCCCTATCGTACTACTGCCCTATCGCTGCAAATCACTACTTCGCGTACTCCGTAGCCCGCGTTTCGCGAATGACCGTCACCTTGATTTGACCCGGATACTGCATGGTCTCTTCAATCTGCTTGGCAATTGTCTTGCTCAATTGAATCGACGCCAGATCGTCGATCGCCTCCGGTTTGACCACCACGCGAATTTCGCGCCCGGCCTGAATAGCATAAGCCTCTTCCACGCCGGGTTGGGATTTGGCGACGTCTTCCAGGTCATGCACACGCTTCAAGAACGTTTCCACGTTCTCACGGCGTGCGCCGGGCCGCGCCCCGGAAATGGCGTCGGCCACTTCCACGATAATCGCTTCCAGGCTCTGCTGCTCCACCGCATGATGATGCGAGGCGATGGCGTTCAACACCTTGGGATTATTCACGCCAAAGCGCTTGATGAACTCCGCGCCCAGATCGGCGTGCGTGCCCTCAAATTCATGATCGATGGCCTTGCCGATGTCGTGCAGCAGTCCCGCAGTTTTGGCGGCCTTCACATCGGCGCCCAATTCTGCCGCGAGAATGGCGGCCAGTCGCGATGTTTCTACGGCGTGATGATTCTGATTCTGGCCGTACGACGTGCGGAAATACAGCCGCCCTAGCAGCTTCAGGATCTCCGGATGGAGTCCCGGCACACCCGCCTCAATCGCCGCTCGCTCGCCCTCTTCTTTGATAACGCGCTCGACTTCGGCCTCGGCATCCTCGACCAGCTTCTCAATCCGGGTGGGATGGATGCGCCCATCCTGCACCATTTTGTTCAACGCAATCCGCGCGACCTCGCGCCGCACCGAATCGAATGAAGACAGGGTCACGGCTTCCGGCGTGTCGTCGACGACAATGTCCACGCCCGTGGCCCGCTCAATGGCCCGAATGTTGCGCCCGTTGCGCCCGATGATGCGGCCCTTCATCTCGTCGTTGGGCAGGGGCACCACCGTCACTGAGACTTCCGCCGCCTGCTCGGTCGCCACACGCTGCACGGCCGTCGTCACAATTTCACGGGCGCGCTCTTCGGCCACCTCGCGCGTCTCGGCTTCCACCTGCCGGATAACTTTGGCCATGTCGGCCCGGGCATCCACCTCGACTATCTGCAGCAGTTCCTTCTTCGCCTCGGCCTGACTGAGCGCCGCCACGCGTTCCAACTCGGCCACAATTTGGGCATTTTTCTTTTCCAGATCGTTGGCCAGCTTGTCCAGCTGGCTCTGGCGCTGGTTGGACTTGCGCTCGCGCTGATCGACCCGTTCCAGTTTCTGGTCCAGATCCTCCCGTTTGCGCGCCAGCCGTTCTTCTTCACGCTGCCATTCCACGCGGCGCTTGCTGGCTTCCCCCTCGGCCACGTCCCGGACCTTGATCGCCTCGTCCTTGGCAGCCAATTCCATCTGCTTGGCCTTCAACTGCGCCTCTTCCAGGAGCCGCGCCTGCTCGACATCCAGATCACGCTGTACGGATTGGGCCTTGGAGCGCATCACGAAGTACACCACGACCGCACCAATGCCCAGGCCGATCACCAGATCGACCAGCAAGAATAAAACCAGTCCGATATCCATAGTCATTCCTCTAATTCGTCAAAATAGGTTGATGGTTCGTCCGCGTGCACCGCCTGCCAGGCAGCCTGAACGGCTTCGCGAACGGTCTCATAGTCAAAACCACGCCGGGCCAGATAGGCGCCCAGCTTCTGCGCGAACTCCTGCCGGGGAAGCTGCCGATACCGATCAGCTCTCAGCCACGGCCGCCTGAATGGCCGCCTTATCCTCGGCATGTCCGCTCTCTTCCAACACGGTGTCGATCACTGCACGATCGACACCTTTACGCCGCAATTCCTGCCGCAGCGCCACGGCGCCCTTCGGTTTGAACTGCGCCCGGTTCTCGATCCAGTACTGCACAAAAGCCGCATCATCGACCAAACCGACCCCGCGCAGCCTCTCCAGGACCCGATCGATCGTCTCATCCCCATAACCGGCCTTGAGCAGATTCTGCCGCACTTCCCACTCGCTGCGCGGGCGATTGCTCAGAAACCGCAGGGCTTTTTCACGCGCCTTTTCGACATCGTCCGCCGCTTGCAGCCGCCCGACATCGGAGTCGGTAAGCACCTGCCCACGCCTGAGCCGGACGGCCTCGATGGCCGCCAAGCCAAAGGCGAACTTCCCGTCCAGATAGACGTTGACGCGATCGGGATTCTTTTTCTGCGCGACGAGCGCGGTAACCGTACTCGACATAGCCTGCGCCAAAACAAAACGAGCTGTGACTGCATCAGCCACAGCTCGCCCACATGGACAACTGTCCGCAAATCGATATGGTGTTGTACGACCAGCTACGACCGGATAGGTCGCTGACAGGTAGGCACGGTCGACGGGCGTTAAGCTCGTATCGACCGGGGCAGCGCACGTATATCTAAGGCTCTACGCCATGACGTCCCTTTCGCGTTACAACTTACCGACACCCCAACTCGCGCGAAATCTGTCACCTGACAGGACTTCGTAAGAGAAACACCAGTGGCCTATCCAAGTACCATCAGCGGTGATGGCCGGCCGCATCTGCTACCGATTGAATTTGCGGACCGCTGCGGCGTTGGCAAAGCGGCGGCGGTCGTTTCACGCGACGAGCCGGTAAAAAATGCCGACCTCGGCGCCCCCGATCGATAAAATCGGGCGAATGAAACCAGTCCAGCTTATGTTGGCATTATACCATGAGCGAAAGCCAAATGCCAAATGCGATAGCGCACGAAGCCGATGCGGCGGCATCGGCTTCGTGATTTGACGGAAGTCTTGGCCTATGGCCTGTCACTCTTCGTCTTCCGTCGTATCCGATTCCACTTCCACCTGTCGTGCCGCTTTTGCCCAAACGGGTCAGCTGCTGGGCCTCGGCGGCATGCTGGCGAATCTCCTGCTCGATGGCATTGGAGATTTCAGGATGCTGCTTCAGGAACTCTTTGGCGTTCTCGCGCCCCTGCCCCAGGCGGGTATCGTTGTAGGTGAAGAAAGCGCCGCGCTTGGTGACAATCTCCAGATCGGCGCCGATGTCGAGCATGTCGCCCGCCTTGCTGATGCCTTCGTTGAACATGATGTCGAACTCGGCCTCGCGGAACGGCGGGGCCACCTTATTCTTGGTCACCCGCACCCGCACGCGATTGCCGCTCGCTTCGCCGCCCGCCTTAATCGTTTGAATGCGGCGCACGTCCAGGCGCACCGAGGCGTAGAACTTCAAGGCGTTGCCGCCCGTCGTCGTTTCGGGATTGCCGAACATCACGCCGATTTTCATGCGGAGCTGGTTGGTGAAAATCATGGCCGTGTTGCTGGCCTTGATCGCGCCCGAGAGTTTCCGCAGGGCTTGCGACATCAGGCGGGCCTGCAGACCCATGTGACTGTCGCCCATCTCCCCTTCGATTTCAGCGCGCGGCACCAGGGCCGCCACCGAATCGACCACGACCACATCCATCGCGCCGGAGTGCACCAGCATGTCGGAAATTTCAAGCGCCTGCTCGCCGGTATCGGGCTGCGAGATGTAGAGATTCTCCACATTCACGCCGCAGCGCGCCGCATACGTCGGATCGAGCGCGTGCTCCATGTCGATATAGGCGCACGTGCCGCCGCGCTGCTGCGCTTCGGCGACGATGTGCTGGCACAAAGTCGTTTTGCCCGACGATTCCGGGCCATAGATCTCGGTGATGCGGCCGCGCGGCACACCGCCGATGCCCAGCGCCAGATCGAGCGCCAGGGAGCCGGTCGGGATGGATTCGACTTCAAGGTGGGTTGCCTCGCCCAGGCGCATGATTGCGCCGTCGCCGAATTTCTTGGTGATGGATGCTAAGGTTGTTTCCAGGGCTTTGTTTTTTCCATCGGCGGGCATGAGCGGTCTCCTGAGTGAAAAGATTGATCGGAGTGTACAACATTCACGCGGCCCTGACAAGGGCTTCTGGCAGGTTGGCAAGTTGCGTTACTGATGCTATGATGCAGCTGTGCAAGGATTTTTCAAGCGCGCTTCACTGACCGCCGAAACGATCGCGGTGCGCCCGGCGCAGCCGGCCGATCGGGCAGCGATCCAGCGCCTCACCGAATATCATCATCGTGTGCATTTTAATCTGGATTGGTGGTCATTCGATCAGTGGCTGCACGGCGATCGCCCCTCGGAAGCAATCTGGCTGGCGTTTGATCAACAGGAGTTGATCGGTCTGCTGGCGGCGCCCTACCAGCAGTCGCCGGTGGCGTGGCTGCGGGCGATGGCGATTGCCAATGGCCACTCGGCCGCTCCGGTTTTCGCGGCGCTGCTCGCGCGCGCCCGGCCGGCTTTGCTGGCCTGCGGCGTTGAGCAGGTGGCCGTCCTGGCTCATCCCGCGTGGGTGGACGATCTCATGCAGCGTGTCAATTTCACGCTGTACAATGCGATCGTCACGATGCGCAAAAGCGATCGCGTTGTGCCGGGCCTCAGGCGATCACCCGCGGCCGACATTCGCCTGGCCAGGCCGGATGATATCCCGGCCATCGCCGAAAACGATCGCGCCTCGTTCGATACAGTCTGGCAGCATTCCGCCGCCTCGCTGGCGCACATCCTGAGACATGTCGCGCATTTCGTCGTCGCCGCAATCGGCGATCGGGTGGTCGGGCACGCCTTCAGCGATATCTATGGCGGGCACGGGCATTTGATTCGCCTGGTCGTCGATCCGGCCTATCAACGGCGCGGCATCGGCGAGCAGCTGCTGCGCGAGTCGCTGCGCTATCAGCGGGACGTGGAGGCCTATCCCTTCACCCTGAACACCCAGATCGATAATGCGTCTTCGCAGGCTTTGTATCGCCGCTACGGGTATCAACTGACAGGCCAACCGGTGCGGGTGATGCACTGCGCCCTACGTGAACAATGACCGGCGATATCCCCCGCGCACACCGCTGGCGCTTCTCCCGCGAACGCTTCACCCTCGTGGCGCTCATCGGCCTCGGCGCGATCCTGTTTTCCTATCTGTCGGTCGCGCGGCATTACGCCTTCCATACGGCCGCCTATGATCTGGCGATGTACGATCAAGCCGTGTGGAATACCAGTCAGGGCCGCCCGTTTGAAATCAGCCTGCTCGAAGACACCATGCCGGGCCTCGCCAACAAGCTGGGCGATCACGTCGAGCCGATCTTATTGCCGCTGGCGGCGCTCTACCGGCTGCGCAGCAATCCCGACGTGTTGCTCATGGTGCAGGCCGCCGCCCTGGCCGCGTTGATCTGGCCGCTGTATCAGCTGGTGCGCGATCGTTCCGGGAGTATATGGCTGGCTGGAGTCGCCGTTGCTTTGTATGTGCTGCACCCCGGCCTGTGGAATGCCCTGCTTTTCGATTTTCACCCGGTGACGCTGGGGGCGACGTTCTTAATATTCACGCTATGGCTGCTGGTGCGGCACAAGCATCTCGCCGCGTTGATCTGCGCCGTCCTGGCAATGATGTGCAAAGAGCAGATCGGCCTGAGCGTGGCGCTGTTGGGCGTCTATGCGATCCTTTTCGTGAAGCGGCCCTCGACTTCGCCTGGCTCCGCTCGCGAGGCTTCATGGTTGGCCCGTTTCTTCCGATCACGCGACTGGCCTTTCGGGCTGCTGTTGATCGCCATCGGGATAGCCTGGTCGGTCATTGCCCTCGGCGTGATCATTCCGGCGTTTCAACCGTCGGGAAGTTCATACTACCTCAATCGCTATGGGCGGCTGGGCAGCACGTTTGGTGAAGTGCTGCTGTCACCTATTACCAAGCCGGATATTTTCTGGTCGATCGTTTCCGGGCCGAAGCGCGTGGCTTACTACGGCGACTTGCTGCTGCCGCTGGGTTTTCTGCCGCTCCTCGGGATCGAGATGCTCTTGCCGGCGCTGCCTGATATTGCCTTGAATACGCTCTCGGCTTTTGCGCCGTCGCGCACTCTCGATTATCATTATGCCGTTATCGCCGTGCCATTTCTGGTGCTGGCCACGGCCTGGGGTATTGACCGGCTTTCGCGTTGGCTGGGTCGCCATGCGCCACAGGCGAGGCGCATGGTGATGATTGCGGCCAGCATGTTCGCGCTGGTGGCCATGGGGGCCTATCGGCTCGATCGGTATCACGGGTTCGTGCCGCTGTCCGATCGATATGCGGGCACTTATACGATCAAACCGCGCGATCCGATCGGCTGGCAGTTGGCTGCGCATGATTCCTCCCGACGCGATCGTGTCCGGACAATTCAATCTGCTGCCGCACGTCAGCCAGCGCCAGCGCGCGCACATCTTCCCGCGCATTGAAGATGCGCAGTATGTTTTTCTCGACACACAGGGCATCATCGAGCCGTTCCAGTCGCAAGACGAGTATCAAGCGGCTGTTGCTGCGCTGCGCGCCGATCCAAATTTTGAGACTATCTCTGAACAAGACGGGTTTATCCTGTTTCGTCTCAAGTAATGTCAAACCTCCCCATGCACCCTTTACGTAGTACTCGTTACTCGTTACGCTTTGACTTCATTGTCGTTGCGGCGATCGTTCTGCTCGCGCTCCTGCTCTACGCGCCCAGCCTGCGCTATCCCTTCGTGTGGTACGACGCCGACGATGTGCTGCGCGCCATCAAGTATCCCGTCGAAACGCTGTTCAGCGGCGTGCCGAATTATCAATACTACCGCCCGCTGATCTTCACCTTCTGGAAGGTGATTCTCAACACGTGGGGCGCCGACTCCGCACCGATGTTTCACGCCTATCTCATCGGCGGGCACATCCTTAATGCGGTTTTGTTATACGCCCTCACGCGCACCTTGACGCGCAGCCGATCGCTCGCGGCGGTAGCGGCGCTGTTGTTCACGGTCTACCCGTTCAGTTACCAGGCCGTCACCTGGATCATCGCGCACCAACCGCCGAGCCTGGCATTTGTGCTGGCGGGATTGCTGGTGTACACCAAGGCGAGAAGCAGGAGGCAGGATGCCAGAAGCAGGTCGGTGACACTCAACGTGACGGCGCTCAGCCTGCTGGCCATATCGATGCTGCTGCACGAGAGCGCCTACGTCAGCGCGGGCTTGATCGTGTTGATTGAAGCGTATCTGCTGTTGGCGAAACGCGTGCCCAAGATCAGCGCGTGGCCGTTGGCCTATATCGCCGTGACAGGCGTGATGTATTTCATCTATGCTTCGGCCGCCAAATCATCGCCGCCGCAGGCCACGTTTGAAGTATCGACTGGCCTGTACCTGCTGCAGGGACTGGTCTATCCGGCGGCGATGCTGCTGGCACGCGCGTGCCAACCCGGCAGTTGCGATCCAACGGCGCTGCTGCTGCCCACCAGCCTCATTTTTCTCGGCGTTCTGGCCATCTTCTGGATATTGCAGCGCACCCTGTTGATCGGTCTGTTCGGCGCATGGTGGTTTCTCGGCAGCATCCTGCCGATGTGGGCCGGGCGCGATTTTGTGTACAACGAATATGCGCCGCGCTTGTTGTATCTGGCCGGCTGCGGGGCGTGCATCGCCATTGCGGCGACCGTGGGTTGGGGCGCGAATTCCATTCAGGAATCGAGGCTTCAGCCGGAACTGTCCAATTCGCGGTCAACCCGGCTGCGCCCAGCGGCCCGCCGCAACGCGGGCACGGGCAAGCCTCGACTCCTGGCACGCAGCGCTGCATTTGGACTAATTGCTGCGATCCTGCTGCAAAGCATGTTGTTTGTGTTTCGCCGGCAGGGCCTGCACGACGAAGCCTTTGCGCTGTTGGCGCAAGAGAACAACGCCATGTTCGCGCCGCGCGATGGTCAGGCCCTGTTCATCAATACGCCCGAATTGTTCACCTTCAAAGATGCCGAGTTTCCCCTGGGGTGGTTCGGGGCGCTGGTCTCGCCGTGGCATAACCGCATCGTGACCGATCGGCATCTGCGCGCTTTGAATGCCGACTGGGTGATCGAATCGGCGCAGGCCCAACAACTGCAAGATCAGGCGCGGCTCAAGCTGGAATTTCATGGGCGAATGCTGCCGCCCGATCAGCTGCAGACGGCGATCCTCTCGGCGACGCAGGTTTACCAGGTGGCTGCGCCGCAGGTTGACTTGCATTTGTTCCAGATCGGCCGGATCGAACATCACGCCGCGCCGCCAGAATCATTCGTGGCTGACTGGCCGGCCGGGGTGCGCTTGATCAGTGCGACGCTCGAAACTGAAGCGCACACACCCGTGCTTAATCTTGATTGGTTCGTCGGCGGCCCGATCGATCCAGAGGTGACGGTCTTTGTGCATGTGTTGAACGAAGCCGGCCAGGTGGTGGCACAGGCTGACGGCGATCTCGTCGGCGGCTATGTGCCGATCGGATTATGGCAGCCCAACGATCGATTGCAAGAGCGCCGCCGCGTGCCGCTGATCGACTCGCACGGCCAGTACCGCATCGGGCTGGGGTTGTATAATCGTGCCACGCAGCAGCGCCTGGCGCCGGTGTCGGCCAGCGTGCCGCTGAGTGATGGAGCGCTGCTGATCGGCGAATTTAATTGGCCATGAAGAATTACGCCTCACGCTTAACGTCCTGCCTTCACGCTCACCAGGTATTTCTCTTGATCCTGGCGGGCTTTCTGACTTTTCGCCTGTTGCTGCCGTTGGGCTTTGGCAGTATCGGCCCGGATATTTACGATTACATGCGCTGGGGATCACTGGCCGATAGCGGGCTGTATCCTTACGTGCATTATTGGTCGGAATATCCGCCGCTGTTTGGCTGGTCTGCGATTCTGATCTATCGCCTCAGCACGTTGGTGCCAGCCTTGCCCGAGGAGCCGCGTTATTGGTTTGCCATCGTATTACGGCTCACCATGACGCTCTTTGATGCGGGCAGCTTGTTCCTGGTATATGGCATGGCGCAGCAGCTTGGCGCCAGGTCACGCGCGGTGCGCACGGCGGCATTTTTTGCCGGCGGATTTATCATCGCGTATGCGGCCGCGGGCTGGTATGATTCGATGCCGCTGTTCTTTTTGCTGCTGGCGCTGTTCCTGGCGCTGCGCGATCATTACACTTCCAGCGCCGCCGCCGTCTCGATCGGCTTTCTCGTCAAGCTCGTGCCGATCGTCTTAGTGCCCGTCGTGCTGCGCCGCATCGAGCGGCTGCGTCAAGCGATCGGGTATCTGATCGCCGTTGGAGTTTCGCTGCTGGTGTTGCTGTTGCCGTTCTTGCTGAACAGTTCAGCGTATCTGCTCGCCTTTGTCCGCAGCACGTTCAATCGGCCCAGCTGGAATTCTCTCTGGGCCATTTTGGAAGGCGGCTATACCTTCGGTGCTGTGCTCCCCGTGATGGAGCGTTTCTCGCCGGAGAACGTCAGCGCGTCTCCAGTCGCTAATCCGCTGCCCTGGCCGCTCATTCATCTGGCCTTTCTGGCTGTATTCCTTTTCATTTATACCCGCCGACTTGATTGGCGGAAGCCGCTTAACACGGTGGCTTTTGCCGGACTGGCGATAAATCTCTTCTTGTTGTGGTCCAAGGGCTTTTCAGGCCAGTTCATCGTTTACGCCATTCCGTTTGTGGTGCTCTTGCTGCCCAACTGGCGCGGCCTGGCCTATGCCGCGGTGCTGAGTGTGTTGTGGATCGCCGAATTTCCGTTGTCTTTGTTGACCTTTGCCACGACAACGGTGGAAGCACCGAACTGGTTCATCGTGTGGATCATTCTGGCGCGCACTACGATCTTGATCGTATTGTGCCTGGAATATGCCGCGCTGATGTGGCCGCGTCCGCGCGTGCAGCGGGCGTTGTCGCGCAGTGCGGCTGTTGCGTTGACGATCGTCTGGATCAGCGTCCTGCCCGCGAGTGTGGCACTGCTGAACACCTATACCCAGGTCCGCCTGGCAAACGATCCAGCGACACCCGCGGCCGAACTCATCGCGAACAGCGGCCCGGGCCATAAGACCATCGTCATGTCCAGCAACCGCGTCTATCGCCGCTTGTCACCTGCCGCGCGACCTGTCGGCGAAACGCTCTTACTGCCGATCGTCAAACACGTCCCCGAAGACGTGCGCATCCAATGGCTGAACGATCTGGCGGCGCGCGGCCCGTTCTGGTTCATTGCCGATGAAGGCGATCCGGAAAGCGTGGATGAAAATCGCGCCGCGCATGCCTTTGTTTCCCAACAGGTCTGCACCGTGGACACGCAGTGGGGCGGATCGGCACTGGTGTCGCGCTATGTCGGACGCACTGGCACACCGCTGCCGGTGACGGTTTCGGCGCTCTTTGGCGATCAGATCGAACTGACAGGCGCGCGGTTATATCCGTCCACGTTGCGCGCGGGTGGCCCGTTGTGCGTCGAGCTGAACTGGCACCCTCTGAAGGCGCTGGTTGACGATTACACCGTCTTCATTCATCTCGTCGATCCCAACGGACAGGTGGTGGCTCAGACCGATCTGCAGCCCCAGGGCGGCTTCGCCCCGACCAGTCAGTGGGCTGCAGAGTCAACGCAGGTCGATCGGCATGGCCTGATCCTGGCGGACAATTTACCGGCGGGTGATTATACTGTGCGTCTGGGGCTGTATCGCTCCGCCGATCAAGCGCCGCTGCGCGTGACTCGTGGAGAGAACCTCATGCCGGATGCGATCGGCGTGAATCTGGCAACCGTGAAAGTGGCACCGTGATGAACAGGCCGGCCTCACGCCTCGCTTCAACCCCAGCGCGGGTCATGACCGCGCTGCGCCCGCACCGCTACGCTGTCCTGATCCTGGGCGTCTTTCTGGGATTTCGCCTGTTGCTGGCGCTGGCGCTCAGCAGTGTCGGCCCCGATCTCTACGATTACATGCGCTGGGGATCGCTGGCCGACAGCGGTTATTATCCGTTTGTAAATTACTGGTCCGAATACCCGCCGCTGTTTCCCTGGTCGGCCATTCTGTTGTATCGCCTGAGTACCCTGGTGCCGGCCCTGCCAGAAAACGCGCAGTTCTGGTATGCCTTGCTGTTGCGCTTGACCATGACGGCCTTTGACGCCGGAAGCGTCATGCTGGTCTATGGTATCGCGCTGCGCCTGGGTTCACGAGCGCGCGCCACGCGCACCATGGCGCTGTTTGCCGCCGGCTTTGTGCTAACCTATGCCGTGTTCGGGTGGTATGACGCCGTCCCGCTGTTCTTCCTGCTCTGCGCGTTATATCTGGGATTGCGTGATCGCTATCTGCCCAGCGCCGTCATCGCCTCAATCGGCTTTCTCATCAAGCTTATGCCGATCCTGATTGTCCCCGTGATCGTGCGCCGCATTCCACGGTTGCGGCAGGCTGCCTTATATGTGATCGCCATGGTGCTGACGACCGTGATCGTCGCCCTGCCATTCGTGATCAGCGGGCCGCACTATATGCTGGCCTTTGTGCGCGGCACACTCAATCGGCCCACGTGGAATTCCCTGTGGGCCGTACTCGATAAGGGCTTTACCTTCGGCACTGTGCTGCCCGTCCAGGACCGCTTTTCAGCCGAAAGTGTCGGTGTTGCGCCGGCCAGTTCCCTGCCGTGGCCGATCATTCATCTCGTGTTTCTGATCCTGTTCCTATTCATCTACACGCGTCGCCTCGACTGGCGCAAGTCGTTGAACACCGTGGCCTTTGCCGCGCTCACGATCAATCTGTTCCTGTTGTGGTCCAAAGGCTTTTCGGGGCAATTTCTGGTATATGTCCTTCCGTTTGTGATGCTGTTGTTGCCCAACTGGCGCGGTGTGACCTATGCTACCCTGCTCGGATTGTTGTGGATTGCCGACATCCCCCTGGCGGCGCTGACTTTTGCCTCCCCGCAAGTCACAGAACCTAACTGGTTCACTACCTGGACCATTATCACGCGGACCGCTGTGCTGGCAGTGCTCTGCCTGGAATATGCCGCCATTCTATTTCCGCGCACGGCCCGCGCCTTTACCCGCACCGGATCGCTGGTGCTGATCGCCAGCTGGATCAGCGTCGTGCCGATTCTGGTCAACGTGCTCAATACGTATACCCGCCAGATTCTGGCGCATGATTCGGCAGCGCCCGCGATTGATCTGATTGCGCACAATGATCCGCGCGGCGCGCCGATCGTTCTGGCGACGAACCATGTCTATCGACGACTTTATCCGATCGCCCGGCAGGTCGGTGAAACGTGGTTACTGCCCGTTCCCAAACAGGTGCCAAAACAGGAACGCGAGCAGTGGGTCAGTAACTTGTCCGCGCGCGGGCCGTTCTGGTTTGTAGCCGATCAGGGCGATGCGCAAGATCTGGATAACAACCGCGCTGCCGACCAGTGGCTGTCGCAACAGGCGTGCAAAGTCGATACGCAGTGGGCGGGATCGGCGCTCGTGTCGCGCTTCGCGGGACGCAACGGCGCGCCACAGTCTGTGACAACCTCGACAGTCTTTGGCGATCAGATCGAACTGACGGGCGCGCAGGTGTATCCGGCGACGTTGCACTCCGGCGGCACGCTGTGCGTCGATCTCAACTGGCACGCGTTGAAACAACCCGACGGCGATTACACCGTCTTCGTGCATCTGGTGGATCCCGCCGGGCTAGTCGTGGCGCAGACCGATCTGCAGCCGCAGGGCGGCGTTGCGCCGACGAGCCAATGGAAAGCGTCTTCGACCCTGTCCGATAAACACGGCCTGATCCGGCCCGATAATCTATCGGCGGGAGATTATACCCTGCGGCTGGGGCTGTACCGATCGGATGATCAAACCCCGCTGCGAGTTACCCGCGGCGACAATCTCATGCCCGACGCCCTCGGCATCAACCTGGCGCAGGTGAGTGTCACGCCATGAAGTTTCGCTTTGCGGCTGTTGGGTTGCTGCTGCTCCTGGCCTGGCTAGAGCTATCGACATTAGCCGTCACGTCGCCCACCATCGATGAACCGCTGCACATCATGCGCGGCTCTGCTTACGTGCGGCGCGGCGAGGAACGGTACCTTATGTTTGGCCCGGTACTGCCCAATGCCCTGAGCGGTCTGGGATTGCTGGCCGAGCCTGATTTGCAGCTATACCCCATTGACGATCCGATCTGGAACATCATCGCCAGCATGGAGCATCCGCATCAATTCATCTGGAACAACACGGTTCCGCCGGAGCGCATCTTTTTCTGGGGGCGGCTGCCGATTATCGCCGTAAGCCTGCTATTGGGCGCCTTCATCTTCCGCTGGGCGCGCGAGCGCACCAACGGCCTGGCCGCTGTAGGCGCTTTGACTTTGTACGTATTCAGCCCCAACCTGCTGGCGCATTCCCGCCTGGCTACGACCGATAGTGTGACAGCAGCAGCGTTTTTGATCAGCACGTATGCTTTTGATAAAGCCTTGCGCGCCCCGCGCTGGAACACCTGGCTGTTCAGCGGCATCATGCTGGGCATAGCACTGGCCACCAAATTCTCGGCCGCGGCGCTGCTGCCGGCTTTCTTCGCGCTGGCCGCGCTGCGTGTCTGGCAATTGAGAAAGGATCGGGCGGATCGCCTTAAGCCGATCGGGACGTTGTTGTCGACCGTAGCGATCGGCAGTCTCGCGCTTTGGAGTATTTACCGGTTCAGCTTCGGCCCGATCGCGCCCGGCGGCCCCGGCGTGCCCCTGCCTTACTATTGGCGAGAGTGGGCAGCGCTGAATGAGTATCTGAAAAAACCGTTGCCGGGTTATCTGTTTGGACAGTTAGGAGCACACGGCTGGTGGTATTACTACCCGATCACATTCCTCAGCAAGACGCCGCTGCCGGAATTGATCTTCCTGCTGCTGGCCCTGCTGCGCACCTTGCGTGCCCGCACCTGGGCCAACGATCTGGCGGTGTATTTGGTGCCGACCTTATACTTTGGCGCTTTGCTGTTCAGCCCGCATGATCTGGGTTACCGCTATTTGCTGCCCGTAGTTCCGTTTATCTTCATCGCTGCGGCGGATGTCATCGCCGCAGCCCGGAAAGCGCGCTGGATGAAGATCGCCGTGGGGCTATTGATCGCCTGGCAGATCATCGGCACGCTGCGATACTATCCCTACTATTTGCCCTTCTTCAACGAAATCGTCGGTGGACCCGATCAGGGCCGGTACATCCTCTCGGACTCCAACATCGACTGGGGCCAGGACTTGATTGGCTTGAAGCAGTATGCCGATCGGCAGATGATCGACCGTGTCAAACTGCACTATTTTGGCATCGTGCCTCCCGAATACTACGGCCTGTCTGCCGATTTATTGCCGCCGTTGTTGCTGGGCATTCAGGATCAGCCGCGTTGGAAACTTCGCGCTTTTCAGCCCAGCGATCCGGCACCGGGCGTCTATGCCATCAGCGCCGAAAATTTGATGCGGCCTGATGGATCTTACGGCTATTTTCGTGATCGCCCGCCGGACACCATCATCGGCGGATCGATCTACGTTTACACGGTGCCGCCGCACGGCGCACCGGTTGATCTGGCGCTGGGCGGCCTGCAAGTTGATGAAATCGATCCGGCAACTTACGCAAAACTCAATACGAATGACGTGCAGCTGCACTGGTTCAATGCCACAAACTCGCTCGTCTCCCCACCGGCTTCAACCTGGGTCGCGATGGTTGATCGCCAACCGACTCCTCCCGAGCTGGCTTTCTTGTTCAGCGGGGTCACGCCCGAAGCACGCGCCCGCACGGTGACCAAGGATCGCCCGTACAGCTTGTATCGTTTTGATCCGGGCGCGCGGATTCAAACCGCGGCAGGCCAGGCCGATCATACTGTCTACGTGAGTCCAGAGGTTTATCCACAGCCGGATGCGGCCAGCGCGGTCACCCTGCCGCTGAAATTTGGAGCAGCGGCCGATCTGTTGGGCTATCAGCTGATCACGCACACGGCAACAAGCGACATCAGCGTGATCACCTACTGGCAGGCTGGCAGCCCGATCACCCGGCCGCTCGAATTGTTTGTCCATGCACTCGACGCTAATGCGGTTGTGGCAGCGGCGGCCGATGGATGGGGTGCCCCGCCGATCGGTTGGCAACCGGACGATCTCATTGTGCAAGTGAGTCGCTTAAACCTTGCACCAGATGCCGGACCGGTCTGGATCGAGATCGGCATCTATGATCCCGGCTCCGGGGAGCGCTTGCCCGTCATCAGCGACGGCCGTGACATCGGCCAGCGCTTGTTGCTACGGCAGATCCCCGCCCCGCCAGGCGGTAACTAATCTTGTTCGACCAAAAGACAGCCATGAAGTCTACACGCCTCGCCGAGTGGTTGATTATCTTAGTGGTGTTTCTGTTGATCTACTCCGCTTACCTGAGAAGCGGCAACAATGTCACCGCTGATTCTGCCTGGTCGATTCACACCAGCATGAGCCTCCTGCGGGAAGGCAACGCTGACCTGGATGAGTATCGTGGCTTCCTGAAGACCATCGGCCAGACGCACACCTATGCCGCCGAAGCGATTGACGGGCACATTTACAACTTTTATCCGATCGGCTCATCGATCACTGCACTCCCGCTCGTTGCCGTGATCAATCAATTTGCGCGGTCGGTCTATGGGATTGATTTGCAGGAATATTTGCAGCATTCCTTCCCGGAACCGGTTGAGCTGCTGATTGCGGCGCTCCTGGTCGCCCTCACGGCGGTGATACTCTATCGCAGCGCGCGACTTTATCTGCCGATCTCCCTGGCCCTGCTGCTCACATTCATCTTCGCCTTCTGCACCTCAGCCTGGTCGACAGCCAGCCGGGTGTTGTGGCAGCACACCGCCTCGCTGCTGATGTTGAGCCTGACGCTGTACCTGACTCTACTAGCCCGCCGCCGCCCGGCGTTGATCCAATTCATTAGCATTCCCCTGGCCCTCGCGTACACGATCCGGCCAACCAATAGCATCTCGATCGTGGTATTCACGTTGTTTGTTTTCATCGCTTATCGTCGGTACCTGGTTCGCTATCTGCTCTGGGCGCTGCTCGTTGCCGTGCCCTTCTTCGCGTTCAATGCGTCAATTTATCAGGCCCTGTTGTCCCCTTACTATCGGCTGTATCAGGAGTTTTCACTCGCTACCCTGGCGCCGGCATTGATCGGCCAGTGGCTAAGTCCGTCGCGCGGACTGCTGATCTACTCCCCGGTGTTGCTGCTCTCCGTCTTGGGTCTCTTGATCAAAATCAGGCGCAAGCAAATCGAACGCCTCGACGCATACTTGCTGGGTATCGTCGTGCTACATTGGATTGCGATTTCGATCTGGCCGGTGTGGTGGGGCGGCTGGTCTTACGGGCCGCGCATGTTTACAGACATGCTGCCGTACTTTTTCTATTTCATGATTCCGGTCTTTGTGCAAGCATCCCGTGCAACGCGCGGGCAGAAAGCCGTGTTCGCGGCTGGTACGCTGCTGCTTGTAGCGTGGAGTTTCGCGGTTCATTATCGCGGCGCCAATGACCCGGCAACCCCTGAATGGAACTGGAAACCGATTAACGTCGACGAGTATCCCGATCGGCTGTGGGATTGGCGCGATGCGCAATTCGCGCGCGGGCTGACCTGGGGCGCACCGATCGATCTGGCCGTGTCGGGCGTGCCGATCTTGTATTTTGATTCCGCGACCTATCCATTGCTGGGTACAAATCAACTGCGGCTCCGCAAGTTTGATGTGAGTTCAGCCGTCATCGCGCCGCCGGGGTCCAGCTGGCTGGCCATCTCTGATCAGCAGGTCATCAATCCTGAACTGGCGCAGCTGTTCGCCGGCGTGGAAGCAGCCGCTCATTTTCAAACGACCACGGAACATGCCCCGTACAGTTTGTATCAGTTCGATCTACACCAGCGCCTTAGCCAGACCGCCCAACAATCTGAGCAGGCCGTCTTGGTCTCGTCCACCCTTCAACCCGTCTCATTGCCTGTCCAATTTGGTGAAATCGTCCAACTCATTGGCTATTCCATCAAAACAGCACAGCCACCCGCTTCAACCGCAATTGTCACTTACTGGCAAGTGCTCCAGCCCATTGACGCGCCGCTCCGCCTTTTTGTTCACGCGCTTGACGCCAACGGTCAAATCGCAGCACAAGACGATCGGCTGGATGCCCCTTCAAAGGGTTGGCGGTCCGGCGATCTCATTGCGCAGGTGAGCCGTCTCTCGCTTCCGGCGGATGCCGGTCCGGTATGGATAGAGGCCGGCTGGTATGATCCCGAGTCGGGTGAAAGATTGCCGGTCTTACTAAATGGACAAACAATCGATCAGCGGGTATTGCTCAATCGAGGAGAAATCAAGCAGTAGCTCACTGTTGCAGGAAAACACCACGGGCGACCTGATGAAGGTCGCCCGCTCGCTTTACGGCGTCGATGTGGGTGCCGGCGTTTCCGTTGGCGCCGGCTCCAGTGTGACTGTCGGCTCCAGTTCCAGTGTCACTGTCGGCTCCGGCGCGGGTGTATCTGTTGGCAGCGGCGTCTCAGTCGGGAACGGCGTCTGCGTCGACAGAAGCGTTTCTGTTGGCAGAGGCACCGGCGTCTCAGCGATCGGCGGCGTAGGCGTGGTGATCGGCGCGGAGTTCTGCACGCGCACACGCACCTTGTATTCTGTGCGACCGCCGCCCTGCCCGTAAGCCACCACGGCCAGTGTATATTCGCCATCTTCCAGATCGAGCGTATTCCATTCGCCCAGTTGGCCGTTGGTCACGGGTGATTGATGCGGCCCGCTGATCCACTCCCAATTTCCATTATCCCAGCCGCGGCTATAGACCAGGTCGTAATGCTCGAAGTTGGGCACCGTCACCGTGCCCATGAGCGGCACACTGCCATTGATCGTCGCGCCATCGACCGGCGAGGTAAGGAAGATCGTGGATTCGCCGTGCTGGCCGCCGGGCATGCAGCGGCTCTTAGTCGCCACCGGGAAAGGATAGCCTTGCTGCGCGGCCCAGTCGTAGGCCTCATCGGGCACCAGCAGCACCACTTGCTCGGCGCCGCCGCAGTTCAACATCTGGAATACATCTTGATCGGCTGGGGGCGGCGGCTGATCGGCCACAAACAACTCCACGCGTTTATCGGGACAATACGGTGAAGCTTCCGCGCCCGACCACGCGCACACCTCGCGCTCCACGATGCCATCGGGCCGCACAAAGCCCTGCACCGGCCGATTCGCCAGCACCGCTTCCATGTAATTGTGCCAGATCGGCCCCGCACCGCTGACACCGCTGACGCCCTGCATCTCCTTGTTATCGACGTTGCCCACCCACACGCCCGTAACCAGATCGGGCGTGTAGCCGATCGTCCAATTGTCCTTATAATCGTCGGTCGTGCCGGTTTTCACCGCGGCGGGCCGCGAGAGATTCAACACGCTGTTGGCGCCGAAGGCAGGCGTGCGCGCCGCGTTATCTGACAGGATATTGGACAACAGATACGCGTGCTGCGGTCGCACCAGCTGCGCGCCGGTATTCTCGGTCAACTGGCAAAGGGGCAGCCCCTGGTTGTCCTGGCCGGGCGGCGTGAATTTACACACCGGCGTACCGTCTGATTTCTCCACGCGCAGCAAAGACACGGGCGGCATGTACACACCCTTGTTCGCCAGCGCGCCAAAAGCCGTCGTCATCTCGATCAGCGGGACTTCGCCGCCGCCGAGCGTGAGCGCCGGGCCATAATCGGGGCGCGTCAAGGTATCCACGCCCAGGCGGCGCATCACCGCCAGGAAGTCAGGAATGCCGACATCGACCAGCGTCTTGACCGCCGGAATGTTGTAGGAATTCGCCAGGCTCGATCGGACCGTCTGCGGCCCGTGGAATTTGCCATCGTAATTACGCGGCTGATAAACATTGCCGGCGGTATCGGTGTACTGAACGGGTGTATCCCACAACACGGTGGCAGGACTCCAGCCCTTCTCCAAAGCGGTCAGATAGGTGAACGGCTTGATGACACTGCCGGTCTGGCGCGGGCGCAACGTCATGTTGATCTGCCCGCCGATCGCATCGTCATCGAAATTGGGACTGCCCACCATTGCCAGAATTTCGCCGGTGCGCGGGTCCATGCTCAACAGCGCCCCGTTCTTCACGTTCTTGTCTTGCAGCCCCGCGATCTGATCGGCCACGACTTGCTCGGCCACGGCCTGCAGCTGCGGATCGAGCGAGGTGTAAATCTTCAAGCCGCCGCGATACAACGCTTCTGGCCCGAATTCCTTTTCCACCAGCTGCCGGATGTACACCACCCAGTGGGGCGCCTTCGCGTTGAAATCGTTTTCGGGCGCTGTGAACTGATAATTCTCCATCGCCTGGGCCGCGAGTTTGGCCTCGTCGCTGGTGATGTAGTTCTCCTCTACCATCAGGCGCAGCACATCTTTTTGCCGCGCCAGCACGGCCTCGCGTCCCTCGGTCGTGAACGGATCATAGATCGCGGGCGCCTGCGGAATGCCGGCCAGCAGCGAAGCTTCCGCCAGGGTCAGGGCCGCCGCATCCTTATTGAAATACGTGCGCGCCGCCGCTTCAATGCCGTAGGCCAGATTGCCATAGTTGATCGAATTGAGATACAACTCCAGAATCTTGTCGCGCGGATACTGGCGGGTGACTTCGGCGGCCAACACCGCCTCGCGCACTTTGCGCGTTAGAGATCGCTCGCGGCCCTCCGGCAGCATGAGGTTCAGCACCAGCTGCTGCGCGATGGTGCTGGCGCCCGAGACGCCTTCGCCGGCGCGCACGTTCTGCACGATGGCGCGCGCAATGCCAAACACGTCAAAGCCGGGATGCCGATAAAAGCGCGGATCTTCCGTGGCGATGGTGGCGCGCTGCACCCACGGCGAGATCTTGTCGAGCGGCACAAAGGTGCGGCGGCCGCCTTCCGTATCGAGCAGCTCATACAACAGGCTGCCGTTGCGATCGTAGATCTGGCTGCTGGTAAACATCTGTGTCGCCCGCTGTTCCAGTTCGTCCGGTGACGGCAAAGCCGACGCGATCGACACATAGCCCACCACGCCGGTCGCCACGCCACAGACCAGCAGCGCAACGCCGATGAGCCCTACAAAGAACAGTACTTTCAAAACGCTGTATGAAGTGACCTTGCGGCGCGGCGCTTTTTTCTGCGGCGCGGCTCGCTGCGCGGGAGGCGGATTGGCTGGCGGCGGAGGCTGCGGCGCTTGATAGCCCGCTTGACCCCAGCCGCTCGATGATGGAGTAGAAGACGTCCGCGCAGGCGCACTGCCCGATCGGGTCGGTGGCGTCCCGGTGGCTTGCGTCGGTTGTGGAGCCTGCACCGTGCGCTGCGACCCAACCGTAGGTTGGGCCCCGACGGTCGGCTGCGAACCGGGGACAGGCTGCTGGCCGCTGGTGGGTTGATCGGCCGGCGGCTGCGGCTCGGCACGAGACTCGTCCGCGCGCGGCTTGGGTTGATAGTACGGTCGCTGGGGTTCGTTATCGGTCATAGTGTTTCTGTCTCAAATTAAAACGCCCGGCCCGCCAGTGCGGAACCGGGCCTCGCTGTATTGACGCCGATTATAGCCGGGGAGTTCCGCATGTCAAACGCGGGGGAAGTGAGAGTCTGATGAGAAAAGTCCTGGACAAGAATTGTGATATCACTCGTCACTCATGACTCATCATGATAAGTGACGAGTGACGAGTGATATCAACGTAACCCAGGTTACGCATCACATCTTTTCCAGACCGTGCGCATTCAACAGCGCTTCATCGTTCAACAACTGCTCGGTTGGTCCGTCGGCGACGATGCACCCCTCATCCATGACGATGGTGCGCGGGAAGAGTTCATGCACCAGCCGCAGATCGTGCGTGGAGACCAGCATGGTCTGCGGCAGTTCGCGCAGCTGATTGATTAGCGTGCGCCGCGCGCGCGGATCGAGACCCGCCGACGGTTCGTCGAGCACCAGGATTTCGGGGTTCATCGACAGCACGGTGGCGATGGCGATACGCTTCTTCTCACCCACGCTCAGGTGATGCGACACACGTTTGGCATAGTCACGCATGTGCACAGCGTCCAGCGCTGTGTCGACCCGTTCGCGCACTTCGGCCTCTTTCAAGCCCTGATAGATCGGGCCAAAGGCCACGTCGTCGAACACCGTCGGGGAAAAGAGTTGATCGTCGGGATTCTGAAAGACCAGCCCGACGGCCGCGCGCACCTTGCCCAAATTCTTATCGATCACATCCAGCCCGCACACCCGCACGCTGCCCTGTCCCTGCAAGATGCCGTTGAGATGCAGCATCAACGTCGACTTGCCTGCGCCGTTGGGACCGACCAGCGCTACTTTCTCGCCTGGCGCGATGATCAACGAGGCTTCACGCAAGGCGGCGTGGCCGTCTGGATAAGCGTAGGAGAGTTTTTCAACTTCGATGGTGTGGTGCATAAACGTGATCCGTAAGGCGTGATATTAGGCCCAGAAGAGCAGGGCAAATAACAACAACACGATCAGCAGCGCCAACGCGCCCAGCAGCGTGATCCAACTCGCCGAGGTCAACGGCGGCAAGGGAAACGATCGGATTTCGCCGTCGTAGCCGCGCGCAGCCATGGCATCATAAATGCGCTCGCCGCGATCGATCGAGCGGATGAAGAGATTGCCCGCCATGCCGCCGGTCACTTGGGCGCGCCACACGAGCGATCCGCCGGATTTCGATCCCTCGACCGCACCGCTGCGGGACGCCCGCGCCCGCATCAACCGGATGGCTTCGTCGACCATCACGAACATGTAACGCCACATCAAGCCAAAGAGGCTGACGATGAGGCGGGGAATCTTCACGGCGCGCATGGCCAGCAGCATGTCGGGAAAGGGCGTGGCCGCCGCAAACACGATGGCAACTTGCACCGACACCCACGACTTGAACATGATGCTGAGCAAACGTTCCACACCCGTACTGGTGATCGTTAGACTGAGTGAGCCGATCGGGATGGTGAGCAGCGCAGGCCCCGGCACAGTAAAGAGCAGCGGCACGGCGGCCAGCACAAACGGCAGCGCCAGCAGCGAACGCTTCAGCACGTACTTCAAGCCCAATTCGGACAACACCGTGATCGAGAGGGACAGCGTCAACATCAACACGTAGACGGGCCACGCGCCGATGGGCAGCAGCGCCATCGTCAGCACGAAGGCCAGCGTGAAGACCAACTTCACGCGCGGATCGAGCGCGTGGATCACGCTCTGGCGATCGCGATAGGGATCGAGAAAATGCAGATGCATGTCGAGCTCATCATCCATCAGGCGCGAGGTTCAGCTCGCCGCGCCTCGCGAGCCGCCCGAGGTTGACGAGGCCGATCGATTGCGCCGCAGGAACGCCACGCCGATCGCGACCAGGAAAACGATGATCACACCGACGATCCCGGCGGCGACGGTAGCCGTGCTCTCGTTAGCGATGCCGGGCATCACGTAGTCGGGGATGATGTCATACGGGTTGGCCTGCGCCTTGTCGCTGAAGCCTTGCTGCGCGGCGACGAATTCCAGCCCGTCGGGATTGGCCGAAGCCAACGGCGAGGCCACCGCCAACGCAACGGCGATCAGCAGCCCGGCGATCCACACGAGGTTGCCGCTCGCCTGCTTTTGATCAGTGGTCCTGACCATGTCGGGCCGCACCGCGTACACAAAGGCCAGCGCGCCCACCGTGATCAATCCTTCGCCGATGCCGATGACAGAGTGCACCAACGCCATGGCCGGCACGGCGAGGTTAGCCGGCGAAGTGGCTGAAAAGGCCAGTTCCAGCGCCGCGGCCAGCGCAGCAATAAAGATGGAAGTCCAGGCGGCCAGGAAGCCGCCCACGAAAATGCCCCACTTCGCGCCACGGGACAAACGCTGCACGACGCGATAAACGGTGTAAGACACAAACACACCAATCACCGCCATGTTCAGCAGGTTTGCGCCCAGCGCCACGATGCCGCCGTCTTGAAAGATGATGGCCTGCGCGCCCGCGACGATGGTCATGACCAGCACCGCCGCCCACGGGCCAAGCAGAATCGTCGCGAGGGCGGCGCCCAGCAAGTGACCCGAGGTGCCCGCAGCAACCGGGAAGTTGAGCATCTGCCCGGCGAAGATGGCCGCGGCCACCACGCCCATCAGCGGCACCTTGCGCTCGTCCAGGTCGCGCTTGACGCGGATAAAGGCGTAGACGATGACGCTGAGGCTGAGGCCCCAGCACACCGCCAGCACCAACCCTGACAAGAATCCATCCGGGATATGCATCGCTTGAGGTGCTCGTAACATGGTCATTTCCTCCTGAGTGATCGCTGGCAGGCGGCGCGCCGCCGGTTAGCGCTGCCCGGTTTTCTGAGGCGCGCTGCGGCAGCGTTGGCACACGCCAAATAACGCCACGTGATCCATATCGATGGTGAAACGATGCCTCCGCTCTACCGCTTCAAACAGAGTTTGCAGCAAGTCGCGCTCGCAATCTTCCATCCCGCCGCAGGCGCGGCAGACCAGATGGTGATGCGGCTGATCGGCGACAATCTCGTAGTACATCTGCCCGCCCCAGTAGAGGGCATGAATCAAGTGCATTTCGCACAAAAAGTCGAGCGTGCGATAAATGGTCGCGCGGCTGACCGCGGGATGCTGTTGATGTATCGTCGCGTACACCTGCTCGGGCGTTACGTGATCATTTGCCCGGCGGACTGCCTCCAGGATCAGCTGGCGTTGCGGCGTCAAACGGTAGCCTTGCGAATGCAGCTGGGCGGCAAAATCGGCGGGTTGAGCCATGCGGGACCTCGTTCAATTGCGAAAAAGTCTTATTGCAACCAGTCGCAATAATATTGTATCACACCCTGCGAGGGTTGGGTCGGGACCGGGTGGAATTGAAACGGGACTGCGCCACTAACAAGACCAGGACAGATCGTCCCGTTCAAAAAGCCTGCCCGCTTGAGGTTCTCCTCAAGCGGGCAGGCCCAATCTTATGCCGCGCATCAGGCGTGGGCAGCTAATTGCCGCGCAGCATCAGCGGCAGGAACAGCCAGCGCGGGTTCGCAATCACAACGGCCGTGCGCGCCAGTAACGAATTCCCGCCCGGGTCGATGAGGGCAGCATTGGTAATCGCCGTGCGCGAGGAAGTAGACACCGTCACGACGTAAGTCAGGGTAACCACCGACGTCGGAGACATTACGCCATGCCATTTCAACGCCGGCGCGGCTGTCGGATCAACTGTACCATGCGTGGCTGTAAGGGTGCCGGATACATAAGACAGTTCGGCGGGAATTACATCCGTCACGCGGACGGTAGTGGCAACCGGCCCGCCTGTGTTGCGCACCACAATCGTGTACGTCAGTGCGCTGCCTGTCGACGCGGTACTGGCCGATGCCTCTTTTGTCGAGCTGGAAAAATCAAGCGGCGAGGTGGAGGTGATCTTATACAGAGCACCGGCGCCTGCTCCGCTGTAATCCAGCACATAGAGCTCGCCGTTTTCATCTTCGCCAAACGACGAGATGCTCAAACCGGAAGAGAGTTTCTGCGCGCCAGACCACACTCCCGGCTGCATCTGCCTGGTCACCCAGATCAGGCCCGTCAGATAGTCGCCGTAGAAATACCACCCGTTCAACCACGGGTAGGCCTGGCCCCGATACACAAACCCGCCTGACACGGATTCACCCAGAGGGTGTTGATACTCGGCAATGGGAAGAGTCAGGCCCGCGGGCGTGATCACGGGCTGATTGCAGTTTGCCATGTTGTCCGGATCGAAGTGATGGAAGCCCTCCATCAGCCGCCAGCCGTAATTCTCGCCGCCGGGGCTTGCGGCCGGCTGATAATTGATCTCCTCAAAGCAATCCTGGCCGACATCTCCGATGTAGAGATCGCCTGTCCCCCGATCAAACGAGAAGCGCCATGGGTTGCGCAGGCCCAGCGCCCAAATCTCAGGCCGATAGCCCGCGGTTTGCACGAAAGGATTGCTGGCCGGAATGGTATAAGTGGGCACACCGCGCACGTTCAACCGCAGGATTTTTCCCAACAACACGGCGGGATTCTGCCCATTGCCGATCGTGCCATGCTGATCGCCCGCACCGCCGCCATCGCCCAGACCGGCGTACAGGTAGCCATCAGGCCCAAACTGCAGCTGTCCGCCATTGTGATTGGTCGCCGTAAAATGCGCCACAGATAAGATGAGTGTGGAACTGCTAATGTTGGCAACATCAAACGCCGGATTAGTTGTCACGTAGCGCTCGATGGTCACGTCGCCGTTAAGCGCAGTATAGTAAACGTAGAAGGCGCCGTTCGTTTGGTAGTCTGGATCAAAGGCGACGCTCAGCAGACCCCGCTCGCCGCAGCAGAGAACTTTATCGGTCAGCGTCAAATACGGGGTGCTCATTAATGCGCCATTCTTAACCACGCGAATGTAACCAGACTGTTCCACGACAAACAAACGTCCGCTGCCGTCCCCTGCATTAGCCACACCGACGGGCCGTGTCAAGCCAGTGGGCACTACCGCCGACAGCTTTACCGTAAAGTCTGGTGCGGTTGAAACAGTCTGCAATCCCGCCGCGATCGGTTGGGCCGCGCCCGATCGGGCAGCCGATCCCGCCAACACACTGGCCGCCATCGCCAGCACCAGAGCCGACAGTCCCAATACCCCGCTCACACGCACAAACACTCGTAACATAATTCTGCCTCCCCTGGCAAAAGGTTAACGGTGTAAGTCTAACATTGGGCCGCGCTCGCGCGCAACAGTACCACGGTCAGCGATGAACAGCGACGAGGATCGTTTGATCGAAGATGGCGTCGTTAGCTTTTGAAAGCGTTGTTTGGCAGCGCCTGCAGCCTGGCAGCCATCAGGCGTGCGCGTTGGGGCGCGTGCCCCAGGTGCCCCTGAGCCGCCAGCAGTGGGCGCAGCGTGGCTGCATCCACATACTGCGTCACGCGCGGATCGGAGCACAACGTTTCGATCAAGGAATTCGATCGCCCCGCGCCAATTTCGGCCCACGCCTGCAGCGCGTGCTCGCGGATCACCGCGTGCAGCTCCTGCCGATTGGCGCCAGCCTTCACGGCAGCCATCAGCAGGCGCTCGGTGGCGGCAAAGGGGCCATACATCGCCAGGTTGCGGGCGATGGCGGTTTCATTAATCACCAGACCGGCGATCAATTTCTGCGCAGTGATCAATAACTCGTCCGCACACAAAAAGGCTTCCGGCAGGATCACGCGCCGATTGGCCGAGTCATCCAACGTGCGTTCCAGCAAGGAATGCGCCGCATTATCCCATGCCACGCGCGGCAGCTGCGCCAGATAGCGCGCCAGTGAGTCGATCTTTTCCGCGTTGATCGGATTGCGCTTAAAGGGCATGGCCGACGAACCCACTTGCTGCGCGCCAAATGGCTCGCTCCACTCGCCGATGGGCGGCGACTGCAGGATGCGCAGATCGAAAGCCAGCTTGTGCAATGTCATCCCCAGCCCCGCCAGGGCATTCAACACCAGCCAGTCCTGCTTGCGCGGATAAGTCTGCGTAGTCACCGCGAAGGCTTCCAGATCGAGCGCCTCCATGAGCTGCGTTTCGAGCTCGTCGTAAGCGGCCAGCGATCCCAGCAGCTCCACGTAAGAAGCAGCCGTGCCGACTGCACCTTTGAAACCCTTGCCCTTGATCTCGCTCCGCACGCGTGTCAGTTCCGCGTCATCGATCAGCAGGTCCTGCGCGGTCTGCGCCAGGCGATACCCCACGGTGGTCGGCTCGGCCGGCTGCAAGTGTGTAAAAGCCATGGCGGGCAGGTCGGAGTACTTCTCAATTTGCGCTGCGAGCGATCGCAGCAAGGTTTTCACCGCAGACAATACCAGATCAAGCGACTCACGCACGCGTAGCACGTCGGCATTGTCTTCGACGTCTGTCGACGTAGCGCCCAGGTGAATGATGCCGCCGCCGATCGGACACTGCTCCGCATATGTCTTCACCTCGGCCATCAGATCGTGTTTGATCTCCGCCTCGATCTGCCCGGCCCGCGCCAGGTCGATCTGTTCGACGTGCGCCCGCAAATCCGCCACTTGTTCCAGCGTCGTCAACCCCCAGCGTGATTGGGCCTCGGCCAGCGCTACCCAGATGCGCCGCCACAGCCTGCGCTTGTTGACCTCGCTCCAGATGGCGCGCATTTCAGGGGAAGCGTAGCGCCAGGTGAAGGGGCTTTGAAAAGATGAATGATCGATGGTCATAGGGATCGGGGATCAGGGATCAGGATACGACGAATCATCGTCAAAGTTGACGCGGTCTCGATCCACATTGATGTCAATACCGGGTTCATCTTTGCCGGGCTTCTCGCGCTTGAGGTAATCAATATAGCCGTTCAACAAACGCTGCGCTTCCGAAGCCAGATCGCGGCCCTTCTGATAAATCGAGGGCGAAATATATTCGAGATGGCGCGCATCAATCAAATGATTCTCTGTCTCACTCAGTGAACCGCGAGCGTTATAGCAAAAGCGGACGCGATCTTTATAGTAAAAACGCCCATAGCCCTCGGCTATGTTAGCGCCCACGCTCTTGCTGGAACGTCGAGTCTGATCCGCTAAATCCCACTTTTCGTCTCGGGGCAAGAGTGGGACAACTTCGCAATGCACAAACAACATCAATTCGTGCGCCTTCTGCCACACTTTCAGATTCTCAAAACTTTCCCCCATGAGGACGACCTCCTCCAGACAAACCGTCTGCTCCTGATCCCTGCTCCCTGATCCCTGCTCCCTAATCCCTGATCTCCTTTTCTCTACACTTCAAAGATCTGCGATCGCTCCGGCCCCACGGAAACATATGACACGCGCACGCCTGTGAACGTTTCGATTTGCAGGATGTAGACGCGCGCAGCCAGCGGCAAGTCCTCAATGCGGCGCGCCATACCGATGTTTTGATCCCAGCCGGGCAATTCACTGTAGATGGGCGTGCACTGCTCCAGCACGCTCAGATCGCCGGGGAAGTTGCTGATGGGTTCATCGTGATAGGAATAAGCGATGCAGACTTTCAACGGATGAATGCCGGTGAGAATATCCATCTTGGTCAGCACGATCTCCGTCAAGCCGTTGACGCGCGTCGAATACTTCAGCGCCACCAGATCGAGCCAGCCCGTGCGGCGGGGACGTCCCGTCGTCGAGCCATATTCGTCCCAGGGATTCGCGCCAGTGCCGCGCAAGCGCGCGCCCATCTCATCCAGCAATTCAGTCGGGAACGGGCCGGCCCCGACGCGCGAGCAAAACGCCTTCGCCACGCCGATGACGCGCTTTACGTGCTTCGGGCCTACACCCAGGCTTGTCAACACACCGCCGGTAATCGTCGACGAACTGGTGACGTAGGGATAGGTGCCATGATCGATATCGAGCAGTGTGCCCTGCGCGCCTTCCGCCAGCACATGATCGCCGCGCTCCAGCGCCGCATGCACCAGCGCCGTCGTATCGGCCACAAACGGCGCAAAGCGCGCGGCCAATGGCGCGTACTCTTTCACGATGGCCTCGGCATCCAGGGCCGGTTGATCGTAGAGCGCGAGCAGGCGGTTGGAATGCGCCACGTGCTCGCGCACCGCGGCCTCAAACTTATCGGGGTTGCCGATCAACGCCGCGCGCACAGCCACGCGCGCCATCTTATCCGTGTAGGCCGGGCCAATGCCGCGCTTTGTAGTGCCGATCGCATGTGAGCCGCGCACGGTTTCAGTGGCCCCATCCAGTGCGATGTGACCGGGCAGCAGCAGATTGGCGGCGCCGTCGAGCTTCAATCGATCGGGGTTGAGGCTGGCGCCCAGATGATTCAGCTCGTCGACCTCGCGCCCCAGCGACTTGAGATTGACGACCATGCCGGGTGCGAGAATGTTCGTGACCTCTGGATGAAAGGCGCCGGCCGGAATGAGATGGGTGCGAACGGCCTGCTGGCCAATCGTGATGGAGTGACCGGCGTTGTCGCCGCCGTTGTAGCGCGCGACAATGGCCGACTCGGCGGCCAGCTTGTCGGCGATGTGGCCTTTGCCCTCATCGCCCCACTGCGCGCCAATGAGCGCGGTAACGGACATGACCAGCCTCCTGTGCAGAGGAATGGCAGGGATTATAACATGAGGCCGCGGCGCGCTGTCTGGCGTATGATGTTCGTGATGATCGCTCTGACTGCCTACTGGGTCTTCACCACAAAATCGAAGGTCGCCACTTTGCCGCCAGCGCCATCCTGCACATCGGCCAGCAGCGCCGGATCGAAGATCGAATCGCGATCGTTGCAGCCACGCCGGGAAAATAAATCTGCGAAGTCAGGATCTGGCCGTTGGGCGCTTGCACTTTCACGTGAATGTGCGGCGTGCGGCCGGGATATTCACCGGGCACGATCGTTTCCAGCGTGTAACGTCCGGTCTCATCGGCGAACAGATGCCCGCGCAGCCGATAGCCAGCATTGTCGTACGCACCCTGATCATCGGCCTGCCAGAAATCGAGCCAGGCATTGGCGATCGGTTCGCAATCGGTCGTTAAGACATAGCCCGTGACAATGATCTTCGTGCCGCCCATCCCCGGCTCGAGCAGTGAAGCGCGCTCCGGCGAATTCGGCGTGTAATACGGCCCTTCGGTTTGCGCGGGCGTCAACGCGGCCGGACTCGTACACGACGGCGCATCAGCCGCGCCGGGTGTCGGCCTAATCGCAGCTTCAGTTGGCTTCACCGTGGCCGTGGGTTGCACTAGCGCCGCAGCCGGTTGCGTGGGCGGCAGCGTCGTGGGTGAAGCGTCGATCGTCGGCTGCATCGTAGCGACGATCGGCGCGGGCGTGGCCGTGGGCGATGAACTACAGGCCGCCAAGATTGCCCCCAACCCGATCGTCATACTCAATCCCAAGATTCTCAAAGTTTTCATTTGCTGTGTGTGCCTCATCGTCTCCCCCCTTGAACTAACTGGTAGTCTTCCGCCGATAGGCGGCCTGGTTGTAGCCTGGTCTCTGTCCGAAAAGTAGCAGAACCCCGCCGCCTTGTCTCTACTTTCAGTATACCAGCGTGCACTGATTCTCCCGCCGTTCTGGCCGAATTCTCAGGCGTTTCTCAGATTTCTCTCAGGATGCACTTGGCAATCTTTCATGGCACAGCGGTATCCTTGAGGTTAGATTCTCGTGCGGGAATCACGAGAGAAGCGCGAAAGGAGACAGCGGGTATGCATTGATGGCCGTGAAAACAGGCCAACTCATTCACAAGCGATCAACGGAGCAGGCAGTCAACAAAACAATTCACACACGATGGAGGATTAAGTATGTCGCGAACCACAAAGTATCTGGGTATAACCTTACTGGTCTTGATGATCGCCGCGCTGGGAGTCAGCTCGGCCTTTGCGCAGACGGTCACCCCGCCGGCGACGACGAACACGCCACAGGCGCACGGCGGCTTTGGTGGACGCGGGATGTGCGGACAAGCCGGGTTGGAGGCCGCAGCCAAAGCGCTGAAGATGACCACCGAAGAGCTGACCGCGCAGCTATGGGGCGGGCAGACGCTGTCGAGTCTCGCCGAAAAAGCGGGCGTTGACATTGCCGCTGTCCAGAGCGCCGTGCAGGCCGCCTGCCAGCAAGCTCAGATCGATGCCATCAACCAGGCTGTGACAGACGGCAAGATCACGCAGGCCAACGCCGACTGGCTGATCGAAGGTATCGAGAAGGGTTACATCGGCGGCGGCAAGGGCGGCTTTGGCAGCTTTGGCATGGAAATGGGCGGTCGCGGCATGCGGGGCCATCATGGCTTTGGCGGCTTCGGCGTGCCCAAGGGGACAGCCCCTGACAGCACGACACCCAACGGTACGACTTCTCCCAGCCGATTTATGTTCTAATCACCCGGTCCGCATCTGATCCGGCCTTGGCGCGTTAGTTTCGTCATACGCCACAGCCGTGCAAACTTCGCGCCCCCTGCGGACTGCAGGGGGCGCGAAGTGCTTTTCTGGCTCTCCATGATTTCTGCACAACTCCGTGGTATGCTTTGGGGTGAAAGCACCAACTGTGGCAGAATCATGAGTCAGCGAATTTTGGTCGTCGACGACGACAGGGAAATTGTCCGGATCATCCGCGCCTACCTGGAAAAGGCCGGTTATACGGTAGCGACAGCCTACGACGGCGAGACGGCGCTGCACATCATCCGCGGCGATCGGCCCGATCTGGTCGTGCTCGATCTGATGCTGCCCGATCGGGACGGCTTGGACATCACGCGCATTGTGCGCGGCGACCTGTCGTTGGCCGCCACCCCGATCGTGATGCTGACCGCCCGCGTGGAAGGCGAAGACCGCGTGCAGGGTCTGGACCTGGGCGCCGACGATTACATCCCCAAGCCATTTAATCCGCACGAGGTGGTGGCGCGCGTGCGCGCCGTGCTGCGCCGGGCCAATCAGGACTTCGGGCCGGCGCACATCATTCAGATCGGCCAGCTGCTGCTGGATGCCGATCGGCACGAAGTCCAGCTGGCGGGCAAACCGATCGAGTTGACGCCCACCGAATTCGATCTCTTGAAGACGTTGATGGAATATCAGGGTCACGCCTTCACGCGGCAGTCGTTGATCGAGCAGGGGCTGGGCTACAATTACGAGGGCATGGAGCGCACGCTGGACAGCCATATCCGCAACTTGCGCCGCAAGATCGAGCCCGATCCATCCGAGCCGCTCTACATCCGCACAGTGTTTGGCGTCGGCTATCGCATGCAGGGACCGGAGCCGGTGTGAAGAACTTCCAGATCTTCAATCGCCTGTGGGTGCGTTTGACATTAGCCTTCGCCCTCGTTGCGGTGATTGGCATCGGTCTCGCCTCGCTGCTGGCGAATCTGGCGATCGACAATGAATTCCGCAGTTTCGTCAGCCGCAGCGAAGCCACTTCGCAAAACAGCGATCTGGCCACCAGGCTGGTTAGCTATTACACGGAGCATCAGAGTTGGGATGGAGTCGTCACGATCTTGATCCCGGCTAAGCCGCCGGAAGGTGAAGCGCCTCAGCCGGGCAGCCTGCCGCCGGATCGGTTTAGCCCGCCCCTGTCGTTGATCGTCGCCGATGCCACAGGTAAGATTGTCTTCGACAGCAGCCGGCGGCGCGTGGGTGAGATGTTGCGTCCAGCTGAGCAGGACGTTGCAACACCACTGCAAGCGGAAGAGCAAACCATCGGGTATCTGGATTTCACGCCGGGGCCGGTGGCGACGCTGCGCCCAACCGAACAGTTCTTTATCGATCAAGTGCGGCAGAACCTGGTGCTGGCCGCGTTGATCGCCAGTGCGATCGGCGCGGTGCTGGGGTTGCTGTTTAGCCGCACGTTGACGCGCCCGTTGAATCGCCTGGTCTCGGCGGCGCGCGCCATCGCCGCCAAGGATCTGACGCATCGGGTTGAACCGACGGGCACAGTTGAAGTCGCCAACGTGGCGCACGCCTTCAACGACATGGCTGCTTCGCTGCAAAAATCCGAGGAATTACGCCGCAATCTGGTGGCGGATGTGGCCCACGAGTTACGCACGCCGTTAAGCGTCATGCAGGGCAGTTTGACGGCGCAGCTTGACGGCGTGTTCCCGCTCGATCTGGAAGAGACCGCAAAGTTATACGATGAGACGCGCTTGCTCAGCCGGCTGGTGGACGATCTGCGCGAGCTGGCCCAGGCCGAAGCGGGGCAGTTGCAGCTGAACGTCGGCGCGATCGATCTGAAGGACGTGATCGCCAGGACCGCCGGCGCATTCAGCGGCGCAGCCGGCGAGAAGCAGGTGGATTTGATCGTCACGGCCGCCGAAGATCTGCCGCCAGTGAACGCGGACTCCGAACGCGTGGCGCAGGTGCTGCGCGTGCTGCTCACGAATGCCCTGCGGCATACCGCGGGCGGCGGTCGGGTTACGATTGCGGCGCAGGCCGCCTCCCATCAAGTTGAAGTCAGTGTGCAAGATACGGGCGAAGGGATCGCGCCCGCCGATCTGCCTTACGTGTTCGATCGGTTCTGGCGCGGCGATAAGGCGCGCGCCCGCGAGACGGGCGGGTCCGGCCTGGGGCTGGCCATTGCCAGGCAGCTCATCGAGGCGCAGGGCGGATCGATCGGGGTGGAGAGCACAAACAGGCAGGGTAGCCGCTTCTGGTTCAAACTACCGATCGTGAAATAGATCCAGCGAGACATCGCCAACGAGTAACGAGTCAGTTGCCGACAGGTTACTCGTATCCATGTTGGAATCTCCTGCAATCATCATTTTCCTCTCATCGAATCCTCATTCAGCCTAAACAGGTTCTGCACCGCCAGCCGCTATGCTTGGGATTGATCAACCGGGTCGAAAGCACGTTGATCTCAAAATCTCATTAAGGAGTCAGCATGAACAAGACGCGCATCGCAGTTGTTTTCATCGGTGCCTCGGCCATGTTATTGAGTGCCTGCGCTTCCGCAGCTCCGCCGACACAGACTGGCGCCTCGCAGTCAGCCGGGATCGCCGTGACGACCAGGGCGGCTAACACCACGGGCCCAGCCGCCGCAGGCGAGTTGAGCCCGTCAGACAACAACGCGGTATCCGTGGAGCTGCAGTTGCTGCTGGGCACACTCAAATTGGGAGGGTCGGATCTGGCCGTGACCTCAGCACAGGCCAGCACCCTGCTGCCTCTCTGGAACAACTTCAAGACCATTAGCCAGAACAGGGGGCCCGGTCAAAGACCGGGCGAGGCGACCCCGCAAGCGGAAACTGGCAATTCCGAAACGCAAGCGCAGAAGGAGGCGCTGATTAAGCAGATTCAAGCCGTCATGACAGCCGATCAACTCCAAGCCATTGACGAAATGAAAATCACCCGCGAGACGGCTATGACAATCTTGCAGGAACAGGGCCTGACAATGGGTGGCTCGCAGCCGGGCAATGGAAATGATCCGGGAAACGGCAATCCGCCTCCACAGGGCACGCCGCCTGCCGGCGGCCCCGCCCCTAGTGGCGGCGATAGCGGCCGGGGTATTCCTCCCAACGGACAACCGCCCGGTAATGGACAGCTGCCGGCTGCTCCGGCGGGCGGCGGAATGGTTCCGCCGGAATTGATAAATGCGTTGGTTCAAGTGTTAGAGAAAACAAGCGGGGAATAGGGAGGAGGCACTCTCACACCGGCAAGCTCAAGCCCGGCATGTCATGTTCGGACATCGCTGTGCTCCTCGCGGACATGACCCACCTCGAACCGGCAACTCGAGGTGGGTCATGTCGTTTTAACAAACATGTGTCTCTCAGGCATTGCTTATCGCTCGTCGACGCAATCTGCACACGGCGCTGATATGCTGGCGGTCAGATTATCATTCGAGGTGAATATCATGAAGACGAACAAACAGAAACATCATTGGCTGATCGATGCCGCACTCTTCGGCGGATTTTTGCTGTCGTTCTGGCTGGAGTTGACGGGCGTCGCCCTGCATCAATGGCTGGGAGTGGCCATCGGCGTGATCGCGGGTTATCACCTGGTAACGCACTGGACCTGGGTCAAAGCGGTGACCGATCGGTTCTTCAAACAGACCTCCCGGCAGGCGCGCTGGTACTACGTGATCGATGCCACGGCGCTGATCGGGCTGGCGACGATCAGCGTGACGGGGCTGGTGATCTCGACGTGGTTCGATCTGGCGCTGGCGAATTTCTCGGCCTGGAAGACGATTCACGTGATCGCTTCGCTCGGCACACTGGCAGCGGTCGTGATCAAGCTCGGGCTGCACTGGCGCTGGATCGTCGCGACCGCGCGGCGCACCATCATCCCGCGCCGGCAACAGCCCGTGCCAGCGCCTGCCACCACCGGTCTTGGCCGGCGCGAGTTCCTGCGCTTGATGGGCGGCGTCAGCGTCTTCGCCGCCATCGCAGCCGGCAGCGCGGTGGATGCGCTGCAGCAGACAGCGGTCAACACCGCTGCGACGGCCACATCATCGACGCAGAGCGGAACGACGAACCAACCTACAACAACGCTCAGCACGCAATCACAGAGCGCCAGCAGCTGCACTGTGCGCTGCAATAAAGGCTGCTCGTATCCCGGCCATTGCCGGCGTTACACCGACAGCAACAACAATGGCCGCTGCGATCTGGGCGAATGTGTGTAGGAGTCTTCGGGATAACACCTGCGTGAAGTCAGCCGCGTATACGTAACAAGTAACGAGTAAGATGTATGTGTAACGAGCAACCGAATTACTCATTACTCGTTACGCATCAGTCAGCAGACTTACTTCTTATCAATCGCTTATTTGCCCTCAACCAAATCTGCACACAGAAAAACTATCCTATAAGCAGATAGCTGCGCAAGCTGATATCTACAAACACCATGGAGGTGTACGATGTTTCGAATGAAGAAGTTGTTGGGAATGGCTGTGTTGGTGGGCGTCGTTGCGGCGCTGGGGATCAGCTCGGTGGCGTCGGCGCAGAGCTCGGTGACGCCGACGCCAACTGCCCCTACGGAGCAGGCCGCGCCGCGCGCTGGCTTCGGCCCGCGTGGTCTGCACAGCCAGGCCGCGTTGGAGGCGGCCGCCAAGGCGCTGGGCATGACGGCCGATGAACTGTCGGCGGAACTGTGGGGCGGCAAGACACTGGCCGACCTCGCCGAAGAGCAGGGCGTCGATATCGCCGATGTGAAGGCCGCTGTCGAGGCCGCGCAGATCGCAGAGACCAAGACTGCCATCGCCCAGGCCGTGACCGATGGGACCATCACGCAGGATAAGGCCGACTGGCTGCTCGAGGGTCTGGACAAGGGCTACTGGGGCGCGAGCGCTGAAGGCGGTTTCGGCTTCGGTATGGGACCGGGCATGGGGCACGGTGGGCCGCGCGGTGGCGGGCCGCTGGGTGCTCCGCCGAGTGGCACCGCACCCGACAGCACCACGCCCGACGGTAGCGGCACGACCATACCCAACCGCTCAGCATTCTAAGCGCAACGCGACAGTAGACAAGCAGCTGAGCGCGGTGTACGCCGCGCTCAGCTGCGGTGCTATGTGCTCATGCTGCATCTACTTCGCCTCGATCTACTTGTGGGCACTGATCGTCACACCCAGCGTGCCGAACTCGGCCGCATCGGAATGCTGTGGCGCACCGCTGAACACGTCTGCGCCCCACATCACCTCAACGTTTTGGAAACCCGCGTCTTTGACTTTTTTCGTCAGACTGGCTTTAAGCAGCCCGCCCGCGATACAGCCGGTCCACAGTGTCACATCGCTCCGTGCATCTGCCGGCACGGGTTTCTGCAATGCAATGTCGGCGATCTGCAAGCGGCCACCAGGCTTAAGCACGCGATACATTTCGGCTAATGCCGCATCTTTGTTGGGCACGAGATTGAGCACACCATTTGAGATCACAACATCCGCCCACTCGTCTGGAACAGGCACTGCTTCAAGATAGCCTTCGCGAAATTCGACATTGGTCACACCGGCATCGATCGCATTGCGCCACGCTTTCGCCAGCATCTCCGGCGTCATATCCAAGCCGATGACGTGGCCCGTTGGCCCGACCATGCGGGCGGCGATCAGGCTATCGGTACCCGCGCCCGATCCGCAGTCCACGACGTTCTCGCCCGGTTTGAGTTCGCCGAGGCTGAAGGGGTTGCCCGTGCCTGCCATCGATTCCACCGCGCCGATCGGCAGAGCAGCGATCCATTCGTCACGATAGCCGAGGATTTTCGCCAACTGCCGACCAGTATGAAAGTGAAACCCGCGCCGCGGGTCATCAGCGACCACTGAATACTCCTCGCGAATCGACACGCGCAGTTCGTTAAGATTGAGAGTTGTTGCTTCGCTGACAGTGCTCATGATCAAATCCTTCCATGCAATTGTTAATTGCCCGTCCCACCCGAACGGGTTTACATCGACACAACTCGATCGGCATCGGCTACTAATTCGGCGAAGCGCTTCGACGACGACCACTGCGCGTTGAGCCGCGCCAGATCGGCATCTGAGACCCCACGAGCCTGGCCGCACACACCTCAGACAAAGACCGGGACTTTGGCCTCGACAACATCTTCCCACAGTGAGCCGACCGGTGGCCGGCCCATACCCTGGGTCACCGACGCGCCTTCTTTTTTGAGAAGATAGGTCGCTTCGCCGACGAGATGGATCACTGGCTGGTGACCGCCTTCAAGCGCGCCCCTGGCAAAGACCAGCGGGAACGAAGCCCGCGTCGGATCATCAGAGCCAGCTGTACCGACAAACAGGATCTTCATAGGAAAGCCTCCTCTGCAAAAAGCTGAATCGGCAGCACAGGCTGGGCTTATGCCACGCGTGGCGCGGCGGGAAGTGAACCGATCGCTTCCAGGAACCAGCGAGGAGCGTGCGACTTCGGGTTTCCACGCGCATCCATCACCGGCTCGCGCCGTTCGTCGCCTGGCTCGCCAGCATCGCAGCGAAGCATGAGGTGTCCGTGGTGGTCGCCTTCGACTTCGGAGACTTCAAAGCAGTAGGGGCACAGATAGAAGATCGCGCGGGCATTCATCGGTTCACCTCCCATTCGGCTGCTCACAGAATAACCGATCGGCCTCCCAAAATTCTTGCTCCAAGGGCCTGTCAGGTTCGCTTCGCAGAAACCTGACAGGCCCTGCGTTGCGACGATCAATCCACCAGATCGATCGTCACCGGCACGGGGTTGCGAATGATGTCCAGCACGGGCGACGTCTTCTGGACATACTCGCACAACGCCTGCACCTTCTCGCGCGGCGCATTGCTCTTCACGCGGTAGGTCAGGCGGATGTTGTCGTAGCCGGGACGAACCGTGTCCGATAGGCCGAGGAAGGCGTGCAGATCGAGCGCACCTTCGAGTTGGAACTCAAGCCCATCGATCTCGATCCCTTGCGCGGCAGCGTTGTACACGAGACCGACCGACAGACACGAGGCCAGCGCGTGCAGCACCGCTTCGACAGCATTTGGCCCGGCGTTGTTGCCGAGCAACACGGGCGGTTCGTCGCCTTCGAGGACGAACGGCTTGCTGCGCGACGTATCCTCTTGTCCCGCGCCGTAGAAACTTTGAATCTGCGTGCGCGAGTGGCCGCCGTCAACCCACTTGGTTTCAGCACGGAAAGTGAAGCGCGCAAGATCCGGCTTCGCTCTGATCGCCTCAATCGTTCCAACCAACTGATCGACATCGACTCCATTCACCATTGTTCGCATTTGAACTGACATGTTCGTTGCCTCCTTGGGCTGAGCTGCTCACAGAATAGCATCAGCCTCTCCCATGATTCTTACCCGCTTGGCCGCTGTGTCTTACTTCAACCTTACCCGACAAAAACGAAACCTCTCGAAGAGATCATCCTCGAGAGGACGTGAAGATTACGTGTGTCGGCGTCGGTTCGCCGTGTAAGTGGACGCTACTCATCGCCCAGGTTACGCCGTTTGAGGTGGTAAAAGTCGGCAGGCAAAGCAGGAGGATTCCTAGTCTGGAACGCGACAAATTCCTCGCTGGAGAGTTGCAGAGCCCGATTGTTACGCCGCTCGCGGCCAATCGTCGAGATCGTCTTGCCATCCATGCCGCGCCCGCACACCGAACCGGCGTAATGACCTGGATAGACTTCGATGTGATCGGGCAATTCCAGCAGCCGCTGCAGACTGTGGTACAACTGCCGGGCGCGATCGCGGATCGCCTCGCTGGAGATATCGTTCAGGGCCAGATCGACGCGCCCCACATCGCCGACAAACAACGTATCGCCGGTCAGTAGATACCAATCGTCACCCAGCAGGCAGATGTGTTCAGGTGTATGGCCGGGCGTATGGAATACCTTGATGCGCCGCCGCCCGATTTCCATGATTCGCCCAGCGGTTAGTGCCGCGTAATCGTATTTCACTTCGGCCCCAGGGCCGAGATACAACGTTGCGCCGGTCGTTGCACAAAGTTCACGCGCACACGACAGATGATCCGCATGCAGATGGGTCTCGATTACGTGGCTGATTGCCATCGCGTTGTCCCGGACCTGATCGATATACGCTTGCAGGTCGCCCTGCGGATCGATCACGGCACATAAGCCTGCGGTCGGGCAACCGACCAAATACGAGGCGCATGATTTGTCGGGATGCAGAATTTGCCGGAAGTACATGGTTTATCTCCACCGAATCAGCGGTTGACTACTTTCCTCGAGTCCTCCGACTTATAGGCTAACACCGTCACCTCCCATAATTCTTACTCGCCTGAGCAGCCCGTCTGACCTGATGTGGCTCGCCGGGCAATTGGACGCTTTCAAACCGATCTGTCAATTCTCGGCTGCTAAGTCCTTATCCCTGCCCCTAATAGCCCGAAGATCTGGCGAGCCTCCCGCTGAGCGGATTCAGCGAACCGAAGATCGTCGGCTGCGCCTCGCCTCTGTCGCGAGGAGGCCAGCGCGGTCAGACAGCGCGCTGCTTCGTATTGATTGCCCGCCGCCAAAAATGCCTCGCTCGCTTCCGTGTAACACTCGATCGCGCGATCGAGATCGCCCTGCGCCGCGGCGAGTTCACCCCGCGCCTGGCGCGCCATCGCGATCCACGTGCGGCTGGCATACTTCGCCGCCGCTTCTTCCAAGCGGCGACAAAACTGCTCGGCGTCGGCGAGGTTATGTTGTGCGACGCGCGTGCTGACGGCTGCAGGCAACAACAACGAATCGCACGTGGCGCAGTTGCCGTGCCGCTCGCCCATGGTCAAGCCCAGCGCCAAATACTGATCGGCGGCGGCGACAGTTCCCGCCGCCAGGCGATTGCGCGTCATCGACGCATACAACCGCGTCAGACAATGCGCGCGCATCACGGCGCGTTCGGCCACCAGCACGCCGTCTTCGAATGATGTCAGCGCTTCGCCGAGTTGACCACGCGCCGTCTGCAATACACCCAAGCGCTGCCATGCCAGCGCCTCACCGGAAGCAGCGCCAAGTTCACGATGCAGTTGAATCGAATAGCGTAGCGCCGCTTCGGCTTCCGCCCAATGGCCGGCTTGAAATTCGAGCGCGCCGTTGAAGCACTGGCACAACGCGATCGCGCGCGGCGCGTTCATGCGCTGTGCTTGCTCTTGCGTTGCACTGACCGCCTGCTTTACTTCGGCGTAGCCCTTGTCACCATACAGGTGATACTCCCATAGTCAAAGATGCACGTCGAACGCATCGCTCACGTCCAGGCCCGGCCCGGCCAGCGCCGCGCGCTGCTGCTCGTAATGGATGCCGGTTTGCCACTCGCCCAACGAATGACACGCCAGGGCCAACATCTCGAACGCCCGCGCGATCGCTTCCCGATCATTCAAGCGCTCGGCGACGGCGAGACTACGCTGTGCCACGTCGAAGGCTGACTGATATTCATTACGATGCCAATGCAGCTGCGAAGATTGTAGAGCACGTGGGCCAGCCTCGATCGCATGGTCATCCTCTTGATCGAGCTCGCTCAAGGCAGCATTGAGATGCGCTGACGCCGCCTCCAGCTGACCGGCGGTGAGCAACCCCATCGCGGCTAGGCGATGAATCCTGGCCCGATCGCGTGGCGCGGGCTGCCAGTTCTCACTCGATAGCTGGAGCGCGCGATCGAAGGCAGCGATCGCCTTCGGTGTATCGGCCAAGGCTTTGTAATACTTGCCCAACGCTTCGAGCAGCTTGAAGCGCCGATCAGGGTCAGGCAGGCCCAACGCATCGAGCAAGGCCAAGGCCCGTTCGTAGTAGTTGGCGGCGACTTCAAACGCATACACCCGCGCTGCTTTGCGTCCAGCCTGAATCAAATAATCCAGTCCACGTTCACGCCGATCGCTTAAATCGTAATGAAAGGCCAGTTCTTCAACATTTGTGTCGAGCGCGCCGCGCCGCAGGGTGATCGCTTCGAGTGCTTCGGCGGCGAGGCCATGCAGACGGGCGCGCCGCACGCGGCTGAGCGAATCATACAGCGTGCGACGAATCAAGACATGCCGAAAGCGATAGCCGCCGTCCGTCTCTTCGAGCAAGTGACCGTTGAGCGCGGCATCAAGCGCGTCGAGCAACGTCCCATCGAGCAGTCCGGCCACGCCACGCAAGGCATCGAAACTGAACTCGCGTCCAATCACGGCGGCCGCCGCCAGGGCCGTTTCGACTGACGTTCCCCGCTGCCTCACGCGCTCGCGCAGCAGGCCGCTTAACTCCGCCGGCACGTGCAAGCTCGCGCCGCGCTTCAGACTGCCAGCGGCCGTGCCGCTGTTCAACTTGACCTTCGTCAATCAGCACGCGCGAGATTTCTTGAACGAAAAACGGATTGCCTTCGCCGGTATCATCGATCGCAGCGACCAATTCAGGTGCTGGTTCGCCGCCGAGTAGATGTTCCAACAGTTGTATGACGGCGCCTTCTGACAGTCGATCCAACGTCAGGGTCTCGCTCAAGCGCTCGCGATACAGCGCGTTGAGCAGCGCGCTGAACGGAGAAGCTACGGCGGCTAGATCGGTTCGATACGTCGCCAACAAAACCACGGGGGCTTGGCGGGTTTGCCGGGCGAGGTAATGAAACAGGCGCAGACTGGCTTCATCGGCGGCATGCAGATCATCAATCAGGAAGACCACCGGAGCCTGCCGGGTCAAGTCGATCAGATAATCGGCCACCGCATTGAACAAAGCCCATTGTTCTTGCTGCGGATCACCTGCGCCGCGCCGCTTGAAGTGTGTGATCGGATTTGGTTCAGTAGGGCAGCGGCTGTCAGTCAAACACCGATCGAAGGCTTCGACAAAGGGTTGGTACGCCAATTGTCCTTCTTGCTCATACGCCGCGCCAAACATTGGCGTCAGCCCCGCGCCTGATGCCGCGCACAGTACTTCGCCCGCGAGCAGCGTTTTGCCCGCACCCGATTCGCCTGCGATCAAAACGGTTCTGCCCTGTCCGCGCTGAGCAGCCTCCAGCCAGCCGCGCAGCGTTTGAAATTCGGCAGTGCGCCCGATCAACTGCCGGCTTGGCCCGATGCTCAGCGCCGCATTGATCGCGGCGACTGGACTGGTCGCTGTCAATATCGGCCCCGGCGCTAACTCGCGGCCGAGAATTTGTTCGTACAGGGCGGTGGTTTCCGGCTCGGGCGGCACGTCGAGATCGGTGGCCAGGGCATCAACGCAGGCCTGATACTGGCGCAGCGCATCGTGGCGGCGGCCGCCGAGTGCATAGGCTCGCATTAAGCTCGCGATGAACCGGTTCGTCGGCGGGATCGTTGGTGAGCAGCGGGGTCAGCAAGGCAATGACGTCCGTGTAAGCGTGGACGGCGCGATAGTGATTGACGAGCGCCAGACTGATCTCGCGGCGCTGGCGGCGCAAGGCCTCGCGCGGGGCGATCGTCCAGTCGGCGTAGAGATCATGGGGCAAGAGGTCGCCTTGATACAGGGACAACGCCTGCGTCAAGTTGTCGATGCGTCGATCGTCATTCGTGGGAGTTGCGCCCAATCGATCGAATTCGGCGATGTCGACCCACACTGCCTCGTCGAGGATCAACACACCATCTTCGAAGGCCAGTGTTGCCGCGGCGGTGCCAGCGCCTAAAGTTGTGTTGAGCGTGTGACGAAGCGCATGAAGCGTGCGGTAAAGATTGTTACTCGCGGCAGCCGGGGACTGATCGGGCCACAATAAATCGAGGGCTTGAATCTTAGCAAGCGGTGCGCTGGGTCAAGCGCAAGGCGGGCCAATAGCGTCTGCGCTTTGTGTCGAGTCCAGTCGTTTGCCCGCAGCACTCGATCGGCGCGTATGACTTCGAATCGCCCTAGCAGGCAGATGCGAACAGCAGATTGTGGTTGGCTAAGCATAGCCAATCTCCTCAAGATCCGTAATCGATGAACCACAGCCGCGCGAGCAAAATACCGGATGAGTGAGAGAGGAAATCCTTGGCAAGGATACTGTACCTGATGGTCGAGCACCGCAGCAAGGCGCAGGCACATGAGGGTGGCTCAATCCGGCCGGGTGCTGGTATCGGCGCTAACGGCCTTCACCGGCCCAGGATTTTGTCATTCTTAGCAAGCACTCAGGTCCTCTCGATATTTTCTCAACAACTTTCTGCGATACTGGTGACAACACCCAGCGAAAAACTTGATAATAACGCTTCAGGCAGATTTAGAAGCTACGATCGGAGAGATCATCATGCAACGTCTGAAACTAGGCAGTACCTTACGCAATCTACTTGTCGATGGAGCGATCTTCGCCGGCTTTCTGCTGGCGACCGATCCGCACGCCACCGGCCAGACCATTCACGAGTGGCTGGGCCTCGCTTTTGGGGCGGGCATCATCACGCACCTGCTGCTGCACTGGAAGTGGATCGTCAACGTGGTGCGGCGTTTCTTCAGCAAGCTGCCGGGACAGGTCAGAATCAATTCGATCTTGAACAGCCTGCTGTTCATCGCGATGACGCTCATCATTTTCTCGGGCATCATGATCTCGAAGGTGGTGCTGAGCACATTCGGCCTGAGCGGCAGCCACGACGCGATCTGGCGCTGGCTGCATACTTCGGCCACCAACGTCACGTTGATTATCGTGGGTCTGCACGTGGCCCTGCACTGGAAGTGGATCGTGTCGACGATCAAGCGCTACGCATGGCAGCCGCTGTTGAAAACAAGTGTCATTCCGAGCCGCGGAGCGGCGAGGAATCTCGGCCAGGCTCACCAGATTCCTCAGCTCCGCTCGGAATGACATCACAGCGCCGGTGCGCGAACAGGGAGGTGTGCGATGAAAACGCTGGGACGCATTCTGATCATTTTGCTGGCGGCGGCCATCGTGCTGGGCGGAACGTATGCCTTACTGCAAACGAGCGCAGACTCAAGCGCTGGTCGGCCAGCCGCTGGGACAGGGGGAACTCACAGGCCAATCGGGGCCGCCCGATTTGGCGAACGGGCAAGGCGCTCAGTTGGGTGAAGTGCGCGGCGGGGATCGTGAAGGCCGGGGCGGATCATGGGAAACCGTGGGACGCAATCTGCTCCAAATCATAGCGATTGTAGCCGCTGTACAGGTAGTGTGGTCGATCGGGCGGTGGTTGCGCAGAAAGAGCAGCCCGACCCAAATCGCCGCAGGCGGGTGAGTGGGCGCTACCATTAATAAACATGACCTATGTTGTCCTTATGAATCACTCATGTTGTCTCGATAACTTCTCAACAACTTCTTGAGATACTGTTGGCAACGAAAACACGATTGATGAGGCAAACTTATGACTAAAAAACGAATCTTCATGTCCCTTGGAGCGGTAGCACTGGTCTGTGCGGGTGTTGTGCTGTTTTCGACACGTTCCCAGTCAACTACCACGACCACAGCGTCCGAGCTGGGCAAGGTGACGCAAACAACCCTTTCGTCGGTAGTGGAGTCATCGGGCAGTGTTACCCCCAAAGCAGAGAATGATCTCTCATTCGGCGTCTCCGGCACCGTCAGCAAAGTCAACACGAAAGTCGGCGATAAGGTTAAGAAGGGCGATGTGCTGGCCGAGCTGGACACCACCGATCTGGAACTGGCCGTGGCGCAGGCCCAGCAGGCCTACCTGAGCCAGCAGGCCACTTACAGTGAGACGGTCAATCCCGATCCGGACGAAGTGGCCGCCGCCGAGCTGGCCGTGAGCAATGCCACGGCAGCCTACCAGTTGGCCCAGCAGAAATACACAGTCAACAGCACCGATTCGGTGCTGTTGAGCTGCAACAACCTCGACAACCTCAAGAAAACTTACGCCGATGCCCAGACGGCCTACGACGCCTATGTGTCGAACTGGCGCGTGCAGGTCAACGGCTCGGCTGAACTCTCACCGCAGAAGTCGCAGCTCGATCGGGCCAAGGCGGCCTATGAACAAGGTGTGATCAGTCTGCAACCTGGCGAAAAATGGCGTCAATGATACCGGCGTCAAGTCCGCGTACGCCTCACTGGTGCAAGCCAAGGCCAATCTCGAGGACCTTAAGAATCCCTCGGAACGCACGGTGCTAGCGGCCAGGGTGCAGCTGGACCAGGCGAAGGTGGATCTGGAAGATGCCCAGCAAGCCATCGAAGACGCCAAGATCGTTGCGCCGTTTGATGGCCTGGTGACAGCCGTCGATCCCATCGCAGGCGGGCCGGGCAGCGGCAACACGATCATCTCGCTGGCTGACATCAGCCAGTATCACGTCGATGTGCTGATCGATGAGACGGAGATCGCGCAGCTGAAAGTCGGCCAAAAAGTCGAGAATACGTTTGATGCGCTAACCGGCGAGACCGTGACGGGCGTGGTGGCGCGGATCGATCCGGCGGGCACCGTGAGCAACGGCGTGGTGAACTACCTGGTCCGCATCAATCTCGACCCGACTGAGGCGACGCTGCGCACCAACATGACGGCCGACGCGCGCATCGTCCTCGATACCCACACTGATGTGCTGGCGGTGCCCGGTGGCGCGCTCCGGCAGGATGCCACGGGCTACTATGTGAATGTGGTCGGAACCGACGGGACTGCGCAGCGCGTCGACGTGACGCCGGGTTACACCGACGGCGATCTGACCGAAGTCGCGGGCAATCTGCAGGCGGGTCAGCAAGTGTATATCAGCGAACCAACAACACCGAATACCCAGCAGCAGCAAGGCCGGGGTCTCAACCTGTTCGGCCTGCGCATCGGCGGGTAAGCGAATTTAAGGAGCATCATCATGAAGAAGAAGAACGCTTGTGGATTATTTTAGGAATTGTCGCGGTAGTGATCGTCGGCGGTGGCATCTATCTGGCCACTCGTTCAACGAATCGCCAGGCCGGCGGCGCCGACTCGTTGCTGGCAAATTCGGCCATCGGGGAAGTGACGCGCACCACGCTGATGACGGCTGTCGAGTCGTCAGGCAGCATTTTGCCCGAAGCGGAGCTGACGCTCTCATTTAATACGTCGAGCAGCTCATCGAGCAGCTCGTCAAGTGATACGTCCGGCACGGTGGGCGAAGTGAAAGTCGAAGTCGGCGATCAGGTGAAGCAGGGCGACGTCTTAGCGACGCTCGATACGTCCGTTCTGCAGTCGAAAGTGACCCATGCCGAACAAGCCTACCTGCTGCAACAACTGACTTACAGCGAAACCGTGCAAGCGGATGCCAGTGACATCGCCGTCGCCGAAGCCGCCTATAACAACGCGCTGGCTTCTTACAACGCCGCGCGGCAGGACTATAGCAGTTTGGCTGATAAAGAGGCGGTGCAGTGCTCGAGTTTGACGAGCGCCAAAGCCAATCTTGAGCGGGCGCAGGCCGCTTACGATCGGGTAGCCAACGATCATCAGGCTAAGAATTATCTGAACGCCGACTGGGGACCCTACCAGGGATTGGTGCGCGCCCTGACCGATGCCCAGTCAGCCTACGACCAGGCGCTGGCCAATTGCAACGTCACCAAACTGAGCCTCAACGACTCTAACTTGCGATCGGCCCAGGCGCAGGTGCAAAGCGCGAAAGCCAGTCTGGACAATCTGATTTCGCCGCGCGTCGAGGAGCAGGCGAAGGCCGCGGCGGCGCTGGAACAGGCGCGGCTATCGTTGGAGCAAGCCAAACGCAGCCTGGAGAATGCGAAGATCATCGCCCCGTTCGATGGCACCATCACGGCGGTCACCGCCTCGGCCGGTTCGAGCGGCTCCAATTCAACGATTACGATTGCGGACACCAGCAAACTGCACGTCGTCGCGTTGGTGGATGAAACTGAGATCGCCGGCATCACGGAAGGTCAAGACGCGACGCTCACGCTGGATGCCCTGACCGGCATCACCTTAACGGGCAAGGTGGCCAATATTGACCCCTCGGGGACCGTCAGCAATGGCGTCGTCAACTACAGCGTGCGCGTCGATCTCGATCCGACCGACGCTCCGCTGAAACTGGATATGACCGCCAATGCTTCAATCATCGGCGAGCAGGCCGAAAATGTGCTGGCCGTGCCGACGAAAGCGATCCGTACCGGGCGCGCAGCGAATCAGGCCGCGGCTCAGAGTGGACAGACGATGTCGACCACCGCGACCAGCATGGTGATGGTGCTGGAGAATGGCAAGCCGCGCCCTGTACCGGTGACGGTGGGTATGACGGCCGGCGATCTGACTGAAGTGTCTGGTGATTTGCTGGAAGGCAATCAGGTACTGGTGATGACGACGACGACCACCACCGCCAATCAATTCGGCGACTTTGGCGGCCCGCCGCCTGATAGGGCGGTGGCGGACCGCCGCCTGGCGGTGGCATGGGTGGGCCGCCGCCTGGCGGCTAGTGGGCTGAGTGCTGAATGCTGATGACTGCTGAGTAAACACTGATTACGGCATTGGAGTCTATCATGATCGAAATTGAGAACATCACCAAAGTGTATCAAATGGGCGAAACCGAAGTGCGCGCACTCGACGGCGTCTCGCTCAAGATCGAAGACGGCGAATGGGTGGCGATTACCGGCCCCTCGGGTTCGGGCAAGAGCACGCTGATGGCGATCCTGGGCTGTCTGGATTCACCGACGAGCGGCTCCTACCAGCTCGACGGGATCGACGTGGCGAAGATGCGCGACGATCAACCTGGCCGCCGTGCGCAACAAGAAGATCGGCTTTGTCTTCCAGCAGTTCAATCTTGCTGTCGCGCACCAGCGCGCTGGAGAACGTGGCGCTGCCGCTGCTGTATGCGACCGGCAATCACCAGCGCGATCGAGCCACAGGCCGCGCTGAAGGCGGTCGGCCTGGGCGATCGGATGGGCCACCGGCCCAATGAACTGTCGGGCGGACAGCAGCAGCGCGTGGCGATTGCGCGGGCGCTGGTGACGGAGCCTCGATCTTGCTGGCCGACGAACCGACGGGCAACCTCGACTCGAAGACGGGCAAAGAGATCATGGCGCTGTTCAGCGAATTGCATCGCACGCGCGGCATCACCGTGATCTTTGTGACGCACGATCCGGCGATTGCGGCCAACGCGCAGCGGATGATTCACATTCAGGACGGACGGATTGATGAGTTACTCATTACTCGTTACTTGTATTCGAGTGACGAGTAATGAGTGACGAGTAACGAGGAGGTAGCATGAGACTTAATTTTTCGCAGAACGTAAGAGCGCCTTGCGGGCGCTGATGGCCAATAAATTGCGCTCGGCGTTGACGATGCTGGGCATTGTCATCGGCGTGGGATCGGTGGTGGCGCTGCTGTCGGTGGGTACCGGCGCGCAGTCCTCGATCACCAGTCAGATTTCCAACATCGGCGCGAATGTGATCACCGTCTATTCCGGCACACGCAATAACTCCACGCCCTCCGGGGCGGGCGGCGGCGCCACTGCGCCGCTGACCTACGAAGAAGCGCAGGAATTGAAGGGCTTAACGGGTGTGGCGGCAGTCTCGCCGCAAGTGCAGTCGCGGCAGACGCTGAAGTATCAAAGTTCGCAGACCTCGGTGCAGGTCGTGGGCGTTGAACCCGACTATGCCACAGTGCATCCGGATCAACTCGATCATGGCCGCTTCATTTCGGCCAGCGATGTCAGCAGCAAATCACGCGTGGCGGTGGTCGGTTCGCAGGTCGTGACCGATCTCTTCGGCGGCCTCGATCCGGTCGGCAAGTCGATCAAGATCAACGGCATTCTGTTCCAGGTGATCGGCGTGCTGAAGGAGCAGGGCTCGGGCGGCTTTGGCTTCAGCCGGGACACGACGACGTATGTGCCCATCACCACGGCGATGGCGCGCCTGTCCAACACGCGCGTCGGCAGCCAGAAGTCCGTCTCGACGATTGAAGTGTCGGCGGCCAATTCCGACAGCATCGATGCGGCCATGACTGCCATCAAGACGAAGCTGCGCACCCTGCACAAGATCGGCGTGGGCGAAAACGACGACTTCACCGTGCAGTCGCAGGCCGACATTCTCTCGGCGACGACGAGCGTGGCCAGCACGTTGACGGTTTTCCTCGGCGCGATCGCCGGTATCTCGCTGCTGGTCGGCGGCATCGGCGTGATGAACATCATGCTGGTGTCCGTCACCGAACGCACGCGCGAGATCGGCCTGCGCAAAGCGGTCGGGCGCGCGGCGGCAGCGACATTCTGTATCAGTTCTTGACGGAGACGCTGGTGATGTCGATTGTGGGCGGCATCATCGGCATTGTCATCGGCTGCGGCATCGCGGCGCTGGTCAATGCCTCGGGCGTGATGACGACCGTCGTCTCGGTCGAATCGGTGGCGCTGGCCTTCGGGTTCTCGGCGGCGATCGGCATTTTCTTCGGGCTGTATCCGGCCAATCGGGCGGCGGGCCTCAAGCCCATCGAGGCGCTGCGGTACGAATAAGACAAAACACTAGCCGTGGTCGCAGGGGCGAGGGCTTACCTTGCCCCTGCGACGTTTATGCCCACTGAGGCTCAGTGGCTCCAATGAGACTAACGCTCTTCAATTCACGCTCATCAAGAGCCCCTCTCAGGTTCGCCAGCTCCCGCGCGCGGAGGTCTGGACGGGACCGGCGTTGGCGTCGATCGTGGTCGTAGCGCTGGCGCTGGCCGTGACGCCGGTCGCGGTGGCTGTCGATCGTAACAACACGATGGACAGCACGTTGACTTTGGCGCTGCTGTTGGCCGCGTGGGCGTTTATCAAAGCGACCGAGACCACACGCCTGCGTTTCTGCTGCTGGGCGCGCTGTTGGTCGGTCTCGCTTTCAACATCATGTAAGAAGGGCTCCAAAACCCACATGGCCGTCGATACCTTGGACGACTTGTTGGCCCTGTTGGTCACCCCCGCCAACGAACAGGATCGCGATCAGGTCCAGCAACAGGCACAACAGGTGCAGGAAGTGACCGGCGATACCATCGAAGTGGCCTTTGTCGACGGGGCCTACACCGGGAGAAAGCCGCCCAAGCTGCGGCAGGGGAAGGCATTCATTCTGTCATACTGATTTCCCTGGAGCAGCAGTCAACCCCCGAAAAAGGGTCCCAGGGAAATCAGTGTGTCAAGTGCGGCATCCGTCACCCGAGGCAAGCCACGACCGCCGCGGCCAGGTCCGACGCCCGTGGTTCCCCAATCCGGAACGACCACAGATTCGTGACGTAGCCGAAGCCGACACCGGAATCGAGATCACCGAAGGCGACCGATCCGCCGGAGCCGGGGTGACCGAACGACCCGGGCCCGACCCAGGGCATCGGCGGGCAGGCCCGCCAGAACCCGAGCGACATGTAGAAGGAGCGGTCGGCCGGAATATCCAGTCCCGGCGGAAGCCCGTTCATCCGTGTCCTGTCGGTCTGGACGACGGTCATCCTCTCGACCGTCGCCGGATCCAGCAGCCGCACGCCGTCGACCTCGCTAACTGTTGCCGCATACATCCGTGCCAGCGATCGAGCGTCTGCGAACATGTTGCAGCAGGGGAACTCAGCAGCGCGCCAGGCACGCGTGGTGAAGTAGCCGCTGGTGGGATCCAAGGCGCCGCCGAGCATGCCGGCGCGGGCTTGCACCGAGTCCGGTCCCCACACGGCGTTCATCCAGGCGATGACTGTGGCCTCATCGAGGCCGGTGGTCTCGATCATCCCGGCGGTCATCTCCTCCATCGTGAACGGAGCGGCATACTCGAGCCGCGCCTCCCGTCCCTCTTGCTCCTCGGGCAGCCCGATCCAGGCGCTCAGCCCGAGCGGGGCAGCGACCTGCTCGGCGAAGAAGCGGCCGAGCGACTTGCCGGTGATCCGGCGCACGAGCTCCCCGACCAGGAACCCGAAGGTCACGCTGTGATAGACGTGCTCGGTGCCCGGCTTCCACTCCGGCTTCTGCGCCTCGAGTGCCCGGATGACCGGATGCCAGGCACAGGCCTCCTCGAAAGTCAGCGGTCCGTCGACGATCGGCAGGCCGGCCTGGTGCGAAAGCAGCCAGCGTACCGGGATCTGCTCCTTGCCGGCAGCGCCGAACTCCGGCCAGTACTTAACCACCGGAGCGTCCAGATCGAGCTCGCCGCGCTGGACCAGCAGATGGGCGCAGATCGCGGCAGCGCCTTTGGTCGTGGATGCGACGGCGACGATGGTGTCCTTGTCCCACGGACGGTTCGCCACGCGGTCGGCGAGGCCGCCCCACAAATCGACGACGGGGCGACCACCTACGTAGACAGAGCACGCCGCGCCGACCTCGCCGGGGTTCCCTTCGAAGTTCGCACGGAAGGCATCGGCGACCTTCCCCCAGCCTTCCTCGACATGTCCCTGCACAGGTGTTCGGTTTGTCGTGCCTATCATATTGCACCGCCTTTTTGAGAGGATTTGAGTTTGAGTATTTTGACAATCGTTGTCTTGCCCGCACCGTTGGAGCCGAGCAGGGCGAAAATACTGCCCTTTTCCACCTCAAAATCCGCGCTCTTCAGAACATGAAGTTTCTTGTAGGACTTTTGCCGCCCTTTCACCTGGATTGCTTGGTTTTGCATATTCTTCGCTCCTTAGATGACTGTAACCTTTGATAAATCGGCCTCCATGCCTTTGAGTGCGGCGTAGGTCAGCTTATCCATCGTCGCGCCGTCAAAGCAAATGGTTTTTATGGCACGGTAGTATTTCTTGGACCAGCTAGTCCAGGTAAACGCTGCATGGAAGGACACATTTTTAAGGGTCGCGCCCTTAAACGTAACTTCGTTCAGCGCCGTCCTGTCAAACTTGACGCCAATAAAGGTCTGCCCGTCAAGGCATAGCCCCCGCAAATCGCAATACTTAAAGTCCACGCCTTCAAAGATACAGTTTTCAAAGATCGTTTCTCTAAGGTCGGTCATGTTCAGCTTGACGTCGATCAGTTTTACATTGCTGAATTTTGCCCGGGTCAGGTCTGACGTGCTGAATTCGGTGCGTACCAGAATGGTTTTTTTGAAACTCGCATCCGTAAGTTCAACGGCGTAAAAGTTGCAGTCTGTCAGATTTGCGCCGTCAAAATTGACTTCGCACACGTCGCTGGCCTTGAATGAGCTGCCGGTCAAATCCGCGCCCGAAAAGTCGGAGCCGTGCAGCGCGCTCGCTTCAAACTTTCCTTTATGCGCGGTAACGCCCGCGAAGTCGCTCTTTGGCAGGTTGCCCGCGCTGAAGTTGATTAACAACTGCCGCTCCAGCGAGCGGGAGAGGTTAGCCACCTCCTGTACCGTTTGCTCGATGTCGCCGATGCTGTCAATGGTCATCGCCAAGGCCGTTTCATCGTCCTTGCCTTCGGCTTTGAGCTCACGGAACCGCTCCTGTAAATCGGAGAGTAGGTCAGCCTTTAGTTCGGCAACACTTTTTACTCCATCGTAAGGCGCAAAAACGCCGTTCAAATATTGGTTTAATTTCTCGTTCATAGCATCACTCTCCTTAGAGTAAGTTATCGAGTACGCGCTTTGCATACTCCCAATTGCCTTTGTTGTTGGCGTAAGTAGACCTACCCTTTTCAGTAATCCTAAAATACTTACGCCGTCCGCCCTGAGATTCATCGCCCCAGTACCACTCGATATCACCGTCTGCCTCAAGCCGCCGGACGCTGGAATACATCGTGGCTTCCTTTAACTCATACTCGCCGCCCGAGCGTACGGCAATCAGCTTAACAATCTCGTAGCCGTAGCGATCAGCTTCGCACAAGAGCCGTAAAATCATCGTGTCGGTATGGCCGCGTAGCAGGTCGGATGTGATTTTGTTTTCACTCATATCATCACCTCGCATTGATATTATGCATCACATTACCATTACTGTCAAGGTAGTATTGTAGTTTTTATACTATGACTGGAAAATATGATCTATGCAGATAGATACTAAATCCAATTTTGATAATCATTACCAACAGGATAGGGAAGAGAAAGCAAAGAGAAATTAACGATTACAAATAATCTGAACAGTAGTTGTATGATTATTTAGACATAAAAAGCCGAAATTCTTTAACTGGACTGGCCTTTCTATACCGACTTGTTGCTGTTTACAATGTTTTTAATTGTACCTCGTAGGAAAACATAACACTGGACTGTCGAAACCAAACGCATTGTCCATAGTTCATAACACCCGCTAGGCGCGCCCGACGGTACTCTGAACCACGGTAATATGGCCGTGTCACTCTACGACTGCGGCTGATCAGCCCGGTTGCCGTTCGGCCCGTTCGCGCGTAAAATATGCGCCTTCACTCTTCCAGTGGGGGCGCACATGGCAGACGCGCAGCGCTTCGGCATCGATTTCGGCACGACCAACTCCGCGATTGCTTTCTTCGACGGCCGGGAACTCCACCGGCCCACGCTCGATCCGGGCAGCGACAATCCGCTCGTGCTGCCTTCGCTCCTGTATATCGACCGCCAACAACACGCCACCGCCGGCTTGGCCGCCGCCCGGCAATACCTGCAGCACGAAACAGGACGCCGCGCGACCTGGGAAAAGCGCCGCGTCGGCGAGATCGACGTGGTAGCGGCAGGCGTCAGCTACGTGCAGACGGTCCATGTGCTGGTCGATACCGGCGCGCACGGCCGCCTCATGCAGTACATCAAGACCGCGCTGCGCGATCCGGGTTACGACGGCACGCAAGTCTTCGATCGGTTCTACACTGTCGACGAATTGATCGCGCTGATTCTGCGGCCGCTCAAAGCCAGCGCCGAAGAGCAACTGAAGCGGGCCTGCCAGAATGTCGTCATCGGCCGGCCGGTCAAGTTTTCACCCGATCCCGCGGTGTCCGATCGCGCGCAGGAAATACTTTACAAGGCGGCGCGCCTGGCCGGTTTTGAAGACATCCGGTTTGAAAGGGAACCGATCGGCGCGCTGTACTTTTATCATCGCACCAGCCGGCAGCGCGAACTGGCTTTGGTTTTCGACTTTGGCGGCGGCACGCTCGATCTGACGCTGGCCGAAGTCGGCGGGCCGACACCGCCCAACATCATCGCGACGCTGGGCGTGCTGGTGGGCGGCGATGATCTGGACAGGCGCCTGATGCAGTATCTGCTCAAGTACTTCGGCGGGATGCCGCGACCCGGACACCGCGCCCTGCCGCCTGATGTGCTGGATCTCCTCGAAAACTGGCAGACTATGCCGCTGTTATCCCGGCCGCACTATCTGAGACTCCTAAACGAATACCACGCGGACAATCCAGCAGTTATCGACGCGCTGATCGCGCTGGTCACGCGCAACCTGGGTTTTCAACTCTTTCGCGAGATCGAACAGGCCAAAATCCGCCTGTCGGAGGCGTTATCCACGCCGCTCAGATTCGATCACGGCGGCATCCACCTCCATGAAACCATCACGCGCTATAAGTTCGAAGAATTGATCGCGCCCGAAATTGAAGCGGTCGATAGCGGCGTGCGCCAGATTCTGCACGACGCGGCGATCACCCCCGAGCGGGTTGACGTGGTGCTGCGCACCGGCGGCACTTCGGCGGTTCCAGCCTTCACCGCGCTCCTCTCCGATATTTTCGATCGGCGCAAGATTCGCTCGCTGGAATTGCTCACTTCCGTCGTGGGCGGCCTGGCGATTGCGGCTCATGAGGATCGCGGGCACTTACCCGCGTATGAGGTGATTTATCCGAAGAACCCGAGCCACTGTCGTCGACGAAATCCGATCGGAAGCGCGGCAGGATTACGAACTGTACGAATTCAGAATCAACGCAGCGTGCTACCTGGACGCTCCTTACACGCTGAGCCGCATGCCTGTGGCGCTGAGTGCGCTGCCGGCCATTCGTGTGGCCCAGGCGGACAAAGCAGCAGAGTCTGAAACGTTTCTGCACGTTCATCTGGCCAGGCCGGCTATGATCTATATTGCCTACGATGCGGACGCGCTGCGGACGCCGAACTGGCTGGCTGACTTTGCGCGCGAACCGCTGGCGATCGAGGTCGATCAACTGGGCACGCCGCGCCTCTTCAAGGTCTACTCCAGGGAATTTGCAGGGGGCAGTGTGAATCTGGGCGGGAACCGGGCGGCGGGGAGTTCCGGCCATATCTTTATGAACTACCTGATCATCATCAGGCCAGCGGCAGCGTCACTGTAAACGCGCTGCCTTTTCCGAGCTCGCTCTCAACCGCAATCTGGCCCTGCTGGGCCTCAATCAATTCTTGTGCGATCGCCAACCCCAGCCCGGCGCCTGAGCCGGTGCGCGCTTCGTCCGAGCGATAGAAGCGCTCGAAGATGTGCGGCAGCGTTTCCGGCGGGATGCCCGGCCCGGTGTCACGAATGCGAATGGCGGCCACCCGATCAGCACTAGCCGCTCCCAGGGTAATCGTGCCGCCCTCCGGCGTAAACTTGAACGCGTTGTCCAGCAGAATGAGCAGCACCTGTTTAATCGCATCTTGATCGCCCCGGACGCTCACGTCGGGCACGGCCTCACACTCGATCGCGCGCTGTTCGCCCAGCAGTTTCGCCTGGCGGCAGATGTCGTCGACGAGCGGCGCGATCGGGACCGGCTCATGCCGCAGCGAGCGCCCGGCATCCGATCTGGCCAGCACCAGCAAATCGTTGGTCAGCCGGATCAAGCGATCGGTTTCGTCGGTCATGTCGCTCAGGGCGGCCAGCTGGTCTTCCTCGGCAATGGGCGGGCGGCGCCGCAGCAAACCCAGATTGCCGCGAATCGTCGTCAACGGCGTGCGCAGTTCGTGCGAAGCGTCGGCCACAAAGCGGCGCTGCTGCTGCAAAGTCTGCTCGGTCTGGCGATAAGCGCCCTGCAGTTCATTCAACATGCCGTTGAAGGTCGTGGCGAGTTGGCCCACTTCGTCGGGCGGGCCGCGATAGTCCACGCGCCGATCGAAATCGCGCTGCGCGCCGATGATCTGCGCGGTGTCCGTGATGCGCTGAATGGGACGCAGCGCCGCGCCGGACAAAACCCAGCCGATGATGAACGCCAGGACGACGACCAACACGCTGCCAATGAGCAGCGCATTGCGCAGCGTTTCGAGCGACTCATCCTGCTCGGCCAGCGAGCGCGCCAACTGCACGACGCCGATCAGTTCGCCTCGCATCACGACGGGGTAATTAAAGACAAACAAGCGGCCGTTGTCGGTAGTGACCAGCTCTGTCCAGGTTTCGCCGTTGGAGGCCGTATGTAAATCGTCTTCATCAAGCGGAAGTTGAAAGTCGCCGAGGTTGGTGGTGCGCGCGATGATCGCACCGGCCGCATCGACGGTTTGAATGTAGGTGTCCGGCACCGCAATGCGCCGCCCCGCGTCGCCGGGCCGATCGAGCCGGAATTCGCGCGAATAGATGAGGCGCTTCGCATCTTCACGCAAGTTGTCCTCAAGCGTGCGGAGGTTGATCTGAGCAACGCTCAGCATCAATACCACACCCAGCGCCAGCAAGGTGAGTGCCAGAATACCGCTGTACAACAGAGTCAAGCGCAGACGAATGGACACCGGGCCTAGGCTTCCTCGCGCAGGGTGTAGCCCACGCCGCGCACGGTATGAATCAAACGGGCTTCACCACCCGCTTCTGTTTTGGTGCGCAGGTAGCCCACGTAGACTTCCAGGACGTTCCCGTTGCCGTCAAAGTCATAGCCCCATACATCCTGCAAAATGCGCTCGCGCGGAATAACCTGGCGGGGATGGCGCATCAGGTAGGACAGCAGATCGAATTCTTTGGGCGTGAGGTTGAACGCGCGAGAACCGCGCCGCGTCTCGCGCGTCAGCGGATCGAGCGTCAGATCGGTGTAAGTCAGCGCCGAGCCTTTTTCGTCGGTGTCGGTGCGCCGCAGCAGCGCGCGAATGCGGGCCAGCAATTCTTCCGGCGCAAACGGCTTCACCAGATAATCATCCGCGCCACTGTCCAGGCCCTCCACACGATATTCGACCGCATCCCGGGCCGTCAACATCAAGATGGGCACGGGGCCGGCCTCGCGCAGAAGCCGGGCTGTTTCCAGGCCGTTGAGCCGGGGCATCAGCCAATCGAGTATGACGAGATCCGGCCGTTCGCTCTGTGCTTTGACCAGCGCTTCCTCGCCGTCGGCCGCCGTCGCCACGCGATAGCCCTCGTAGATCAAGGTGCGGCGCAGCATGTCGGTGATTTTGCGATCGTCGTCGACGACGAGAATGGTGGTCATATACTCCTGCAATTCCTAAGCGGCTTTCAGATAGCGTTCGAACCAGGCCAGCATTTTTGCCCATGCATCCTGGGCGGCTTCTGCATTATAACGCGTGCCGGTGTCGTTGAAAAAAGCGTGGTCGGTGTCAGGATAGATGATCTTCTCAAAGGTCTTGCCCGCCTGCTGCATGGCCGTCTCCATGGTTGGCGCCGTCGAAGTAATGCGCGAATCCCGTTCGGCGTACATCGCCAGCACCGCGGCATTGATCGCAGCGACTTCGTCGGCGGCAGGCGGCGGCCCGTAAAACGGCACAGCCGCGCGCAATTCCGGCAGGCCTACCGCCACGCGCCACGTGACACCGCCGCCGAAACAGAAGCCGGTCATGCCCACCCGATCGGCCTGCACGCCGGGCTGCTGCTGAGCATAGCGCAGGCCGCTGACGAAGTCCTGCACGAATTGTTCCTGCGGCATGCTGCTCAACAGGCCGGGCACGCTGCTTGAATCTTTCCCGGCCGTGCCGCCCTGCCGCGACAGCAGATCGACAGCCAACGCCGCATAACCCGCTTGTGCAAAACGGCGCGTAACATCTTTGATATGATCGGTCAGACCGCGATTTTCGTGACACACCAACACGATGGGAAAAGGTCCGTCACCCACCGGTTTGGCCCAGTAACCCAGCAACGTGGCGCCATTGCCTTCAAATTGCACCTCCTGCGCTCCGATCTCATCGCTGGGTCTTGCGGTGGCTTCCGCTGCAGTCGTGGCCGTTGGTTCCGCCGTGGGCGCCACGGTAGTTGGCAGCATGGCCGGCACACTGGTCGGAGCCGCCGTCGGCGCGGCCGGTTCGGTCGGAAGTGCTGTGGCCGCCGGTTGGGTTGGCGGCGCGCAGGCGGCTAACAGTGAACTTGCTAGCGCCATGCTGCCCGTAATCCCCGCAATCAGCTTCAAGGCGTCGCGGCGCGAGATCAATCCCTCTTGATAGTCTTCGACAAACTCATCCAGTAGATACTGCTTGAAATCGGTCATGGTGCCACCTCCCTGGCTGTATCGGACTTAGCGACGAATCGACGACGCACCTCCTACTGCCCCCGCAGTCATCCTATCCTACCGGTTGGAGCTGAGGTGATTCTGAGCAAACCCTAAGAATATGCTGAGACATCCTCACTCCCGGCCTTCTCTCGAAATCAAATTCACAGATCTGGAGGGAGGCCGGGAGTGAGGCGATTCTCATGTATTTCTCAGGTTACGCTTAGAGCGCCTTCAGGCACGGCTGGCAAGATTATAACATCCGGCGCGGGGATGCTATTCAAGCCGGATTAGCATAGAGGGAGGAAATAACCATGAAGCTCACCCATCTGGGGCTCGTGGTGGTTCTGCTCGCGGTGGTTGCTTGCAGCAGTCCGCCGCCCGCACCCGTTGCCAACATTGCGCTGGTGACGGCTACCGCGACGCGAGCAGCGCCGCCTGTCGGCATTGTGCTGGTGGCTACAACCCCGCCGACAGCCACGCCGCCGCCCACGGCCACAGCGACTCCCACACCCACGCCTCACCCGCTGACGATTCAGTCGATGCGCGCGCGCGCTTATCCGGGCAGCGACATCACGATCGAGGAAACACTGCAGCCGGGCAGCAACTACAGCCGCTATCGCGTCTCGTATTTATCGGAGGGGCTGAAGATCTACGCGCTGCTCACCGTTCCGAATGGTGAGAAGCCAGCGACCGGCTGGCCGGTGATCATCTTCAACCACGGCTTCATCCCGCCCGACGTGTACCGCACCACCGAGCGCTACATCGCGTACGTGGATTGGCTGGCGCGCAGCGGCTACATCGTGCTGCGATCGGACTATCGCGGCCACGATCAATCGGAAGGTGAGGCGCGCGGTGGGTATGGCGCGCCCGATTACACCGTGGATGTGATGAACGCGATGTCGGCCATGCAGCAATACCCAGACGCCGATCCCGGCCGCATCGGCATGTGGGGCCATTCGATGGGCGGCTATATTACCCTGCGCTCGATGGTGATCACCAATACGATCAAGGCCGGGGTGATCTGGGCCGGCGTGGTGGGACCGTATCCCAATCTCTTCCAGCGCCCGACCGCCACACCCACACCCGAGGGAGCCACGCCGGAGCCGACCATCACCGGCACACCCTCGTTCAATCGCCGTTGGCGCGCCGAGTTGGTCGAAACCTATGGCACACCCGAAGAGAATCCCGAATTCTGGGCGTCGATTTCATCGCCCACGTTTGCGAGCGACATCTCCGGCCCCATTCAACTGCATCATGGCACGGCCGATCACAGTGTGCCCCTGGCCGCGTCGGAATATCTGTATCAAGCGATGCAGGACGCCGACGCGCCTGTCGAGCTGTACACCTATCCCGGCGACGATCACAACCTCGCGCAGAGCTTTGGCCTGGCGATGCAGCGCACGATCGAATTCTTCGACAAGTACGTGAAAGGATCGTAGATCAACCAATCTGACAGGTGGGCCAGGTGATCATTGCTGTTCGAGATAAGTTGCGGCCCACTTGTCAGGTCTGTGTTGAAGTTCCAGTGAAAGACCGGCTCTCGAGTGGATCGAGAGCCGGTCTTTCAGTTCACTGCGTGCAAAGCCAGTTCCATGGCTTGTTCCAGCGGCAGCGCCTGCCCGGCCTGCCAGGCGGCGGCAAAGGCGCTTTCGCCCAGCGCTGAGCGAGCCGCCTCAACCCACTGATCGATCTCGCGCTGATCGGGCGGCATGAGGATGATCGCCAGCCGGTCGAGCTGGGCGCAGGCCGCCCCCAGCAGCAGCGCCGCCCGATCGAGGTGGGTTTGCCTCACTGCGGCTCCGCCCAGAGCGGCCAAACTGCGCGCCATCATCTCGCGATCATCCCCGGCGCGCGCCAGCCGCAGGCTCTGCTGAAAATAGTCCATAGCTTCCGGCCGGCGGCCCAGACGCTGCGCCACTCGCCCAAGATGGTACAGCGCAGCGAGCACACCCTGCTGCAGGCCAGCGTCCCGGGCCAGCGACAGCGCCTCGGCAAAACAGGCCTGCGCTCCAACGACATCGTCCTGCAGCAGGCGGCTGTCACCCAGCAAGTTCAGCGTCCACATCAATTGCGACTTCACCCCCAATTCCCGAAACAGGCCTACGGCCTCACCAAACAAACCTGCCGCGCGCGCATAGTCGCCGCAGCGCACTTCTACCAGCCCCTGCTGCACCAGCGCGAACGCAATGCCCTCCTGCCGGCCCAGCCGCCGGTAAAGCGCCATGCTTTCGCCGAGATACAGGCGGGCGCGCCCGGCATCGGGGGCGATCTGGTTCTGCACGTAGACCAGCGCCCCCAGCAGGTCGGCAGTGTTGACGGCATCGCCGGCCTCGCGCGCCAGCCGCAGCGCCTCTTCGAACACCGGCCCGGCCTGCGCGTGCTCGCCCTGATCGACGAGCGCCCAGCCGCGGACGCGCAGCGCCCACGCCTCGCCGGCGGCATCGTTCAAACGGCGATACAGTTCTGCGCTTTCTTCAGCCAGCCGCAGCGCTTCGATCAGATCGGTTTGCTGCTGCGCCAGCAGGGCGGCTATCCGCAGGCCCCTGGCGCGCAGCGCATCCGGCGCGGCGTATTGCGCGAGCAGCTGCGCCAGCCAGCCGCGTCCTTCGGCGTAGTGGCCGCGCGCGCTCCAGAACATGCCCAGCGCCGCCGCCAGGCTCAGCGCCGCGGGCCGATCGGTTTCACTCAGCCATTTCAGCGCGGCGCGCAAATTGTCGTGATCGTGATCGAGCCGCTCGAGCCAGGCGCGCTGGTCGGCAGCATACAGGTGAGGCTCAGCCGTCTCGGCCAGCACGCGATAAACCTGCGCATGTCTCTGCCGCCCGGGCATGTCTTCACCCCGTGCCGCCAGTTGTTCCAGCGCAAACTCGCGCAGCATCTCCAGCAGCGTGAAACGCGGTGGATCGAGCGCCTGATTGGCGCGGTGCACCAGGTTCGCATCGATTAAATCGATCAGGCGGTCACTCGCGCCGACGATGTGCGCGGCTTCGCGGGTGAACCCGCCGCTGAAGACGGCCAGGCGCGCAAACAAGCCCTGCGTTTCTTCGTCCAGGCGATCGAAACTCCACGCGATGGCGCCCCGCAGCGTCTGCTGGCGGGCCGATCGATTGCGCGGGCCGCGCGTCAGCGTCGCCAGTCGATTGACCAGCCTGGCGGCCAGTTCTTCCGGCGAGAGCGTTTTGAGCTGCGCCGCCGCCAGCTCGATCGCCAGCGGCAGCCCTTCGAGCCGCACGACGATGGCGGCCAGCACCAGCGCATTCCCCGCGGTGAGCGAAAAATTCGGCTGCACGGCGCGTGCTCGCTCGATCAACAAAGCGATCGATGGTATCTGCGCGAGTTCGATCGGCGGCGGCAAGGCCGCCAAATCGGGCACGGGCAGCGGCGCGAGCGGGAATTCGTGCTCGCCATAGACATGCAGCGGCGTACGGCTGGTGATCAGCACGTGCAGCCGGGGCGCGGCTTCCAGCAATTCGGCCACGAACGATCCGGCGGCGACAATCTGCTCGAAGTTATCGAGGATCAACAGCAGGTGACGCGGGCGCACAAAGTCACGCAGCTGCGCGCGCTCGTCGCCCAGCGTCTCTGGGAGTTCCAGCGCCTGGTGCAGGGCGGACGGCACACGCGCCGGTTCTTCGACAGCCGACAGATCGATCCAGTGCGTACCGTCGGCAAAACGAGAATGTGCTTCCCAGGCAACCTGTAAAGCTGAATCGGGTCTTGCCAACACCGGGCGGGCCGAGCAGCGTGATGAGCCGGCGGTGCGGATCGATCAGCCGCGCGGTCAGTTGAGCGATCTCGCGCTCACGGCCCAGCAAAGCCAGCAGAGGCGCAGGCAGATGGGCGGGCGCTGCCGGTAACGTCGCGATCGTCTCGGTGGCGACGATCTGGCGCTCGAGCGTGCGCGTGATAGTGATGGCCTGCCGCTGCCCTTGAGCTTTGGCGGCGAGGTGCAGCAGGCGCTCGATCAGCTGCGGCTCGCCGTGCAGATTCAAGGCGGGGATGAACACGGCGGCAATCACGGCCAGGTCGGGCACCCGTTGGTTCTTCTCCAGCCGCACGATCTGCTCGCGGCTGTAACCGACGGCGCGGGCCAGCTCGGCCTGCGTGAGGCGAGCGTGCTTGCGCAAGTAAGTCAGCAACTCGCCGAAGGTTTGAAAGGTGTCGTGCGCCATACACAAGATTATAACCTGAGACGTGTCACAAAATGTCACCTTTTGCGGGCTCGTTTCTGGTACAACATGCTGCATGATCGCCGACAACTGGCCGCCTGCAGGCCAGACCATCACACGCACGCTGACGATCACCACGATCGAGACGTGGTCGATCACGATCGAGCCCGCGACGGAGCCTGATCCGACTGGCGCAGTGGTCAGCGATCAAGATCAGACCGAAGCCAGGTCATTCCCAGCGGAGGAGGAAACATGAAACGCAAGAGTATATTGATCGTCGTCATATTGACGCTGTGCGTTGCTATGGTCGGCACCGTGGCCGCACAGTCGAATCAACCGAATGCGCCGGAAGCTGCCGTGACAACGAAGTTCACGCATCAAGGACAGCTCAAGCGCAATGGCGTCTTGTTCACAGGCACGTGCGACATGCGCTTTACGTTGTGGGATGCCGCGGCGTCCGGCACACAACTGGCGAGCTACACCCCGCCGGCGGCAGTGCCGGTGAATGGCGGCGTGTTCACCGTCGAGATCGATTTTGGCGCGCAGTTCAAGGGCGACGCGCGCTGGCTGCAGTCCGAAGCAAAATGCGCCGACGATGCCGGTTACACCACTTTGCCGCGCGTGGCGCTGACTCCCGCGCCTTACGCGATCGGCCTGATGCCGGGCGCGCAGACGCTCGGATCGCTCAGCGGCACGGGCGGCATCTTCCGCGCGACGAACACCGGCGAAGGCGCGGCGCTGGTAGGGCTGGCGACCAGCGCCGCGGGCGCAACCTACGGCGTGCTGGGCAATGCCTTCTCGCCCAACGGCTACGCGGTGTGGGGCTATGCCGACGGCGGCGCGGTCGGCGTGCGCGGTTACTCGGCTTCAAGCGGCACTGGCGTATGGGGCAGCAGCGCCACGGGGTCGGGCGTCATTGGCGTGAGCGGATCGTGGGTGGGAGTGTACGGCGAGAGCGCCAATCAGACCGCCGTGTGGGGCAAGAGCACCAATGCCGCCGGCGTGGCCGGTTCCAGCGACGCGTACGTCGGCGTGTGGGGCGAAAGCGCCAATTACGAAGGCGTGCGCGGCATCTCGCACAATAAAGATCACGGCGGAGTGGTGGGTGTCAACGACGCGGCGGGCGGTATCGCCGTGTATGGCATCGCCCCGAACGGCGGCTACGCGGCGTGGTTCGACGGGCGCACCAAGACCAAGTCGGTCGAGATCACGGGCGGCGCCGATCTGGCCGAGCATTTCGCTACCGCCGATCAAGCGCTGGTGGAGCCGGGAACGGTCATGGTCGTCGACGAGGCACACCCCGGCCAATTGAAGGTGAGCAGCGCTGCCTATGACGGCAAGGTCGTGGGCATCGTCAGCGGCGCGGGCGGCGTCAACACAGGCCTGACGCTGCGGCAGGACGATGCTCTGGCCGGCGACCTGGTCGTGGCGATCGCCGGGCGGGTGTATTGCAAGGCCGAGGCCCGCTCTGCCCCGATCAAACCCGGCGATTTGCTGACCACCTCGAGCGTGCCGGGCCATTGCATGAAGGCCGCCGATCGCGAGCAGGCCTATGGCGCGGTCATCGGCAAGGCGCTGACAGGCCTGGACCAGGGCGAGGGGTTGGTGCTCGTCATTGTGAATCTGCAGTGAACGCTGAGACGCGCGGAGAAAGACCGATGAACGCTCAGTCTCATCTCAATGTAATAAAAGCAGCCGGCTGTGTCTGGCTGGGCCTGGCCGCGCTGCTGCTCTTGCTGGCCGGAGCACCTGCCGTCTACGCCGGGGAAACAGGCCCCGACGTGGAAGCGTCCGCAGTGATCACCGATACGCTGGCAGTGCTGTCCGGGCCAGTGCCGGATATTCCGGCAGATTACATGATCGTCGAAGGCGATATCCAGATTCCCAAGACGGCGTTTGCCGCCCGCTATCTAGCCGGGCCGAATGGCACCTTTGAATCAAACCGGTGGCCGAATGGCGTGGTGACGTATGAATTCGACGCGAACGTCACCGCCATCAGCCGGACGATGACTTTGCAAGCGATGAGCGACTGGGAAGCCATCTCCAGTGTGTGGTTTACGCAGTGCGCCACCAACCCGTGCAGCGGGGCCTTCATTCACATCCAGGCGTCCAACGCCAACAACTCGGCGATCGGGCGGACAGGCGGGCGGCAGGTCGTCAACCTGGTCAGCTGGAATTCCCGCTACATCATCGCGCACGAGCTGGGGCACGCGCTGGGGCTGGAGCATGAACAATCGCGCAACGACCGCAGCACCTACATTCAGGTCAATTACAATAATGTCTGCCAGGCGACGGATGCCGCCTGTCTGGGCGGTTTCTGTTTCGACAACAACGGCATGCGCATCGACTGCGACTTCAACTTCGATGTCGCGCCCAATTCCTGGCGGTATGGCGGTTACGACTTCGATTCCGTCATGCACTACGGGCGCGCGGATTTTTCGCGCAATGGCAACGACACTGTCACCGTGCTCGCGCCCTTCACCGCCCAATGGCAGGACGCGATCGGGCAGCGCGCGCACTTGAGCGAGGGCGATAAAAACGTGATGGGGTGCATATACTCACGCGCGAACTGGCGCTGGGGCGCGACGGCTTCGGCGTTCAATCCGAATGGCACCTGCTTCTTCCCCTACATCGGCTGGGCGTCCGCGGTCAGCGGAACACCGGCGGGCGGCACGTTGTGGCTGGAGCCGGGCAGCTATACGGCGGTTGGCGTCTACGACAAAGCCATGACGCTGAAAGCCCCGAACGGCACAGTCGTGCTGGGGCAGTAGCCGAGGGAGGCAACCATGAAACGCATCTATCTTCTGATCGTCGCGGCGGGCTTGCTCAGCGCAGGCCCGGCGCGGCTCACCACAACCGCGCACGCCGCCCCGCAGGCCACTTACGAAGTAGTGCACAGTTACACCGGGCCGGGCGGCGGCGGCCGCGCCGGCATCTACGATCTGGCCAGCTCGATCGGCCAACCCGCCGCAGGCGAAGTCAGTGCAGGCCGCTACACTCTGGGTAGCGGCTTCTGGGGCGGCGGGGTAATCGTGCCCGTGGCCAATCGTTACGCGGTTTATCTGCCGCTGGTGGTGAAGTAATCCGGGTTACGCAGCCCGCCTGGCGTGGAGCGGCGCAGTCGAAGGTGCGCCAGGCGTAACATTCAAGAAGTAATTTGCAGTTGTATTAGCCAGTCAGGGGATTAGCGAACATGAAACGCAAATCGATTTTAATCGGTCTCATGCTGACGGTCTGCGCGTTGGCCGTAGGCGCCGCCGTCTCGCAGGCCAGTGCTCAATCAGCAATCAGGGCAGCGCCACAAAAGCCGCTCGCACCGCAGAGTGTGATCGGCGACGGCACGCCGGGCAGCTGCACCGAAGCGGCGTTTGCCACGGCCTTCAACGCGGGCGGCAGCACCACCTTCAACTGCGGCGCAGCACCGATCACCATCACGTTGACCAGCCGGTACACGGTCGCTGTCGATACGCAAATCGACGGCGGCGCACTGGGGCAGATCACCTTGAGCGGCGCGGATGCGGGCAGCGGCCCGCGCAACGGCGTGGGCCTGTTCAGCGTGCCTGCCGGTCGATCACTCACGCTGCAGGACATGGTGCTGACGCAGGCAGGCGCTACGGCGATCGTGAATGCGGGCGCGCTGGAATTGAAGGCGAGCCGGATTGAATACAGCCGCGCGGCCTCGTGTGCGGCCATCGCCAGCACGGGGCACTTGACGGACACGTCGTCGCTGATTGTGTATAACACCGTCGATAGCAACGGCGGCGGTATCTGTGTCGAAGGCGGCACGGCGTATTTGTACAACACGCAGATCGCCGGCAATACGGCGGGCGGCTTAGGCGGTGGTCTTTACAACAACGGCGGTGTGGTGAGCACCTTCGGCGCCTATTTCGTCGGCAACGGGGCGCTGCGCGGCGGCGGCGTGTACACCGCGGAGGGCAGTCACGCGACGCTGACCGACAGCGCGCCTCAGTTTAACGTTGCCAGCACCACGGATGCCAACGGCAGCGGCGGCGCCGTGGACAATCATGGCGTGATGACCATCACCACCAACATCATCCAATTCAATCAAGCCTACAAAGGCGCAGGGATTGCCAACTATGGCAAGCTGTACCTGACGGGGTCGAGCATCCAGTCCAACGTTACGGCCAACGGCGATCCCGCGAACAACATCGGCGGCGGATTGTTGACCAATGAGCCGATGGTGATCTCAAACACGTCGTTTGTGTTGAACACTTCCGGCGATGCCACAATCTACGCGACGGCCCCCGTGACCTTGACAGGCGTCACACTCTCCGACAACACCGCGCAGCAAGGCACGAGCGGCCTCGCGGCTTTCGCGCCGGCGTCGATCGAGTTCAGCACGTTCTACAGCAACACCACGCCGGCCCTCTCGCCCCGATCGGCTTCCGCCGCGATCGCGGTGCGAGGCAGCATCCTTGATGCTGGCACGTGCGAAGTAAATCCGGGCATGCCGCACATCGCCTCGCTGGGCTACAACCTCAGCGGCGCGGATGGCGCGGCCTGCGGTCTGATCGCGAGCACCGACATCACCGGCACCGATCCGCTGCTCGGCGAATTGATCGTGTACGGTTGGGAGACCGGTCGGCGCATACCGCAAGCGGGCAGTCCCGTGATCGATGCAGGCGGCCTCGATTGTCCGGCGCTCGATTCCATGTCCACCGCGCGGCCACAGGGCGGCGTCTGCGACATCGGTTCGATCGAGGTCAAAGTGCCCGACTTGCTGCCCGCACCGGTTCCAACCCTGGAACCGATCGACATCCCGGGCGGCGTGCAGCCCTCGATTGCGGTGCTGCCCGATCACGGCTATGGCGGCCAGGCCGTTAAGATCATTGGCCAGGGAGCGCAAGGTTATGCGCAAGTCCGCATCATGTCCGTGCAAAACGGCCAAAGCGTCGCCGCGCTGGATACGTCAGTGGATGCCGGGGCAGTTACTCGGCCACGCTGATCGTGCCCGCCGAACTCGCGCCGGGCGCCACGCAGTTGTGCGCGACGGTGCCGGGGACACCCAACGCCGAGTTGGCCTGCGCGCCCTTCATGATCGATCCCATGCCGGACGGTACGCTGTCCGGCAGTCTGCCAGTTACGCCGGGCACATTCGGTACTGCTCAACTCAATTTGCTGGATGCGCTGGGCCGTTTGCGCTACACCCTGCCGATCGATGCCAACGGACAATTCAGCCTCAACGCCATCGCGCCGGGCGCTTATCGCTATGCGGTGACGGGCAACACTCCCAATGCTTTTTCATCGGGCTTGATCGGCGTGCTGCCGGGCACGACGTCCAATCTACAACTGCTCTCCGGCGTCAATTCCTGTCTGTTGGGCGGGCCGAAAGCGTCGGGCCTCATCCTGTTGACGCGCGACCTGCCCGGCGGCGCTAAGCGGCCCGCGGCATTCAATACCGCACTGACCATGCAAGTCTCGCCGTGGCGTCAGGCCGTGATCGGCGTGCCGAACATTCAACTCAACTACAGCCTGTTTGAGCGCGAACAGTTCGGGTTGTACGTGCAGGGTGTGCCGCGCACCGAGACGTTCACTTTCATACCGCGTGTCAACGGCACAGTGCAAGCCGTCATCTTCCGGCTGGTCGATGCGAATGGCAACACCCTGCAGGAAAAGACAGAATTTGCGGCGCCCTACGTCGGCGGCTTTGAAATGAAAGACCTGCCGGCCAGCACGGGCAGCGGCTCGCCGCAAGTGCGGGCCATTCCAATAGTCAACGGACAACCACAATGTCCCTCATCCTACAACATCTGGGTCATTGCCAACCCCACTGCCAAAACAGGCGTGCAGAACGCACCGTACAGCACCATCTTCTGGGACAAAGCCGCGAGTCTCTATCGCTTCAAGATTGCTGTGCCGCGCGTGCCCGGCCTGCTGCCGGCCAGCTACAGCCTGCCCAAACTCCCGCTGGTGGGTGTGCTGCGCAACCGCCTGAATCTGGCGTTGCAAACCGAAGGCACCATCGCCGAAGACGGCACGACGTATGTCCGCACCATCAACGCCATCGCCGATCTCTACCTCTTGAACAATTCACTGGTGTCGCCCGACAAGCCGCTGAAGGCGTTTGCAGGCGATCGGACGTTTGGCATCTCCCGGTGGAACAGCGAAATATTCGATCTGGGCCTGACTGACGTCAAGTTGTTTGAAGCCGAGATTCCGCAGATCGAGATCCCCATCATCAGCTTCTTCGGCCTGATCGATGTCACCGTCGTTGGGGCGGGCAAAGATTCGGTCGGGTTGGAACTGCGCGGGCAAATCCAGCCCCTGCGGCCACGCGTGGCCGCAGTGATCGCGCCCTATCGCGATCAATATCGCGAGCAAGGTCTGGGGGTGCGGCTGTTGCAAGGAGCGGCCAGCGGTGGAGCATCGCTCATCACTTACATCAAAGCGAGCCTGCCGCTGACCCTGCAATTTACCGGCACCACGCCGGGCGCCAGTCTTGACGTATGTGTCAGCCTCTACGCCAAAGTACGGGCCTGGGCCAGCCTCGCGTGGGGCGCATTGACGCCCAGCACCATCGTCGATGTGATTCCGCCTTACACCTTCTGTCCCCTCAACGCCCCAGACACGGCCGCAGCCGCGGTCGTGCCGGAACCGGCTGTGCCTGAAGTGTTGGCGGCGCCCGCCGTCGCCATCAGCCCGGACGGGCGGATGCTGGCGGCGTATGTCGAGAACACGGCGGCGGTCGGCGCCACGCCGCAAGTGCAGATTCTGGCGCGCTTCCAATCACCCAACGGCCAGTGGGCCAGCCCGATCGCGCTCAGCGACCCAACGCACAGCGCCACCGATCCGGTCGTGGCTTTCGCCGGACCCAACCGTGTGCCGATCGCCGCGTGGGTGGAAAAGCCGTATGATGCCGCGATGGCCGCGCAGCTGGGCGACGACTACAATGCCCATCTGCAGCGCCAGGAAATCTTCTACAGCGTCTATTCGAATACCGTCTGGAGCGCGCCGATCCGCCTGACCAATGATCTGGTGCCGGACGGCCTGCCCGCCATGGCAGGGAGCGCCGATGGCGCCGTGCTGGCGTGGACGCGCGACACCGACGGCGATTCGCACACCCGCGGCGATCAGCGCATTGCCGCGGCGTTGTTCGATCCGGCAGCGCAGCAATTCGGCGCGCTGCAACTGCTCACGGGTGAAGGCAGCGGCCTCAACGCCGATGTGCGCGCGGCCTACAACGGGAGCGTGACTCCGACGATGCCCTACGTGGCCTGGGTCAATGATGCCGATGCGAACCTGGTCACTGCCGAAGATCGCTTTCTGGCTATCGCCTCTTTCGAGTCCGGTAACTGGCTGACACAGACATTGACCGCGCTGCCGTCACGCGTGGATTCACCTTCGATCAGCGCCGGGGCCGATGGCGTGCGCCTGGCTTTCCTGGTGCGTGATGTTGCCCCCGACGGCAAAGCCGCGCTCATCGGCACCAATGGCGCGCTGTGGACCGCCCGCTTGGTGAGCGGCGTCTGGACGGCTGCACCCGTGCTCGACGAGCAGGACGAAACCGTCTACGCCGAGCAGCCGCAGCTGACCCATCACGCGGGTGAAACGCTGCTGTTGGTGCGGCGTTTTGGCGCGCCGGGCACCAACGCCGTGCTGGGGCAGATCAGCTTGAGCCGCACGTCTAACTCGAATGAATTCTCCGCGCCGTTGTACGTGACGGATGACGCGCACGAGAACTGGCAGCAGGCCATCGCCATCAATCCCGTCAATCGCCAGGCCCTGATCCTCAAAGTGGCGCGCGAGCCGGGCGCGGACGCAAAGCAAGCTGCACGGGGTGCTGCTCCGCTCAACGCAGTCGCCGCGACGCAGACTGTCATGCAGCCCGCCGCTGCGACGTTGAGCAGCGCCGCCGATCCGGTCGAATCACTCGCCGTCACCGCCACAGCCGATCCTGCGCTCGATCCGCTGCACGTATCGGCGGCCGTGCCGGCCGCCGGTCAACCCGTCACCGTCTCTGTCACCGTGCGCAATGCCGGGCGCGACGCCGCCGCCGGCCTGACGGTGACGCTCTATCGCGGCCTGCCGGGCAGCGGCACGCCGATCGGCACACGCAGCCTGAACGGCTCACTGGCGATGAATGCGTCTGCTACGCTGGCTTTCACTTTGACCGCGCCCGGCGGCGAACTGCCGCTCTATGCCAACGTGACCACCACCGGTGCAAATGCCGCCACCGCCAACGATCGCGCTGCGATCGTGCTGGGCATCCCCTCACAGCCGATCGTCGCCGGCGTCGTTCCGGGACGCTTCACGCCCAACGCGCTGGACATCGACTATCACAGCCCGCGTGACGAACAGGCCACGGGGTATCGTATCCTGCGATCGACCAGCATCTCGGGCACCTACGAGCTAGCCGGGGAGTCGGCCGCCGAGCGCTTTACGGATACTCTGGTCAGACACAGACAGGCGTATTGCTATCGGGTTCAAGCGTACAGTGGCAATACGCTCTCGCCGCTCAGCGCACCCGTCTGCGGCGAACTACCGCTCACAAAGATCTATCTGCCGCTGCTGCTGAAGTAACCGAGCGTGCAGCAGGAAGCCCGGCTGTCGAGTGAAGCGAGAGCCGGGCTTCTTCTTTTGCGTTCGCAGAATCAGCGACGTAATTCTTCCCTCTTCCCCCGAACGGGTGTAAACTATTTTCCATGTCCAAACACATCCTCATCATCGGGGCGGGGATCGCCGGGCTGGCGGCCGGCTGTTATGCCCGCATGAACGGCTATCGCGCCACCATCCTGGAACTGCACGATCTGCCCGGCGGGCTGTGCACCGCCTGGGAGCGCAAAGACTACGTCTTCGACGGCTGCCTCCATTACCTGTTCGGTTCAGGCGCGGGGCAGCCCTTTCACGCGATGTGGCAGGAACTGGGCGCGGCGCAAAACCGCCCGATGATCAATCACGACGAATATCAGCGCATCACCGACGGCGACGCACACCCTCGTCGTCTACGCCGACCCGGACCGGCTGCAAGCGCACCTGAGCGAACTCTCGCCGGAAGACGCGCCGCTGATCCGGCGGTTCTGCGACGGCGTGCGCCAGTTTACCAGGTTCGACATGTCGGCCATGTACCGTCAGCCCAAAGCGCTGATGAATATGCTGGACTGGGGCCGCCTCGGCCTGTCGATGCTGCCCTTCCTGATACCGCTGCTCCGCTGGGCCACCATTTCATCCGCCGAGTTTGCGGCGCAGTTCAAGCATCCCTTCCTGCAGCGCGCCATCGGCGCAGATGTTCTCTGGGACGAGGCCCCGGTGATGATGGGCATGTGCTGCTGGCCTATATGCACACGCGCAACGCCGGGTTCCCGACCGGCGGCTCGCTGGCATTCGCGCGCGCCATCGAGCAGCGCTTTCTCGATCTGGGCGGCGAGACTCTCTACAAGTCGCAGGTCGAGAAGATCCTGGTGGAAAACGGTCGGGCCGTGGGCGTGCGCCTGTATAACGACGAGGTCCTGCACGGCGACTACGTCATCTCGGCCTGCGACGGGCGCGGGACGATCTTCGACATGCTCGGCGGCGCATATGCCGACCGACGCCATGCGCCGCATGTACGACGGCCACATGGCCACCCACCAGATGCTGCAGATCTCGCTGGGCGTCAACCGCGATCTGTCAGCGGAGCCGCACTGGGTCACGCACCTGCTCGACGAGCCGGTGCTGGTCGCTGGCGAGCCGCGAGCCGAGATCGGGGTCAAGCACTACTGCTTCGATCCCTCGCTGGCGCCGGCCGGGAAATCCGTCGTCGAGCTGATCGTCCGCACCAATTACGCGTACTGGCAGCGCATCTACGGGCGGCGGCTGTACGATGACGAACAGCGCCAGGTCTCGGACATTATGCTCGATTATCTGGAGCGCTGGCTGCCGGGCGTCCGCCAGGATGTCGAATTTGTCGACGAGGCCACGCCGCTCAGTTACGAGCGCTACACCGGCAACTGGCTCGGCTCGACCTGCGGCTGGCTGATGACCAAGGAGACCATGCCGCTGTTGATCAGGGGCGTGCCCAAGACCCTGCACGGGCTGGGGCAGTTCTACATGGCCGGCCAGTGGGTGGAGCCGGGCGGCAGCGTCCCGCTCGCCGCGGCTTCAGGCCGGAACGCCATCCAGCTGATCTGCGCGGCCGAAGGCAAGAAGTTCACGGCGACGACGCCGTAAACGGCAGATCGCTCGGGCCGGTTCGCGCTCCAGCCGCGGGCGCGCCGCCGCGCAAAGCGCGGACCGGGCGTGGCGGGAATCCAGTGGGTGCAACTCTGCGCGCAGCACCGCGAACTTGTCGGGGAATTTTGCTATTGACGCCCCAACTCGATCCGCTACAATTCCCCTTATTCCTCCCTGCGCGGTCCAGCCATGCTGCGTATCCAGTTGTTGGGCAGTTTTCAAGTTAGCGACGGCGAGAAGCCGATCGCCAAATTGCAGTCCGAGCGCTTGCAGGCGTTGCTGGCGTATCTCGTGCTGCACCGCGAGCAATTGGTCGCGCGGCAGCAACTGGCCGTCACCTTCTGGCCCGACACCACCGATGCGCAGGCCCGCACCAACCTCCGCACCTTGCTGGCCCGCCTGCGTGAAGCCCTGCCCGACGCTGATCAATACCTCGCCGTCGATACGCAGACCATGCAGTGGCGCAGCGACGCGCCCTGCGCGATCGACGTGGTCGAGTTTGAGCAGGCGTTGGCGGCCAACTGTTTGGCTGAGGCCGTGGCGCTGTATCGCGGCGATCTGCTGCCCGCCTGCTACGACGACTGGATCACGGGCGAACGGGAACGCTTGCGGCAGGCGTACCACGGCGCGCTCGAGCGGTTGATCCGGCAGGCCGAGCAGCAGCGCCGTTTCGATCAGGCCATCGCTTATGCGCAACGCTTGCTGCGGCACGATCCCCTGCACGAAACGACCTGCCGCCACTTGATGCGGCTGCAGCTGGCCGGCGGCGATCGCTCGGGCGCGCTGCGGACGTACCATGCCTGCGCGGCGCTGCTGCGCGACGAACTGGGCGTGGAGCCAGCCAGCGAGACGCGCAGGCTGTACGCGCAATTGCTCAAGACCGACGTCCCGGCGGTTGAAGCCGCACCTGAGCCAATGCGCGCTACGTTCATTGGCCGCCAGGCGGAATGGTCGCAATTACTCGCCATCTGGCGCACAGCCTCGACCGGCCGGCCGCACCTCGCGCTGATCGCGGGCGAGGCCGGCATTGGCAAGACGCATCTGGCCGAGCATCTGCTGGCGCATCTGGAGCGGCAGGGTATCACCACGCTCACGGCGCGCAGTTACGCCACCGAGCGCCACACGGCGTATGCGCCGATCGGCCAGTGGCTGCGAGCGGACGCGCTGCACGAGCGCTTGAACACGCTCGATCAAGTCTGGCTGACTGAAATCTCACGTCTCGCACCGTGGATGCACGCCGAGCGACCCGATCTGCCCTCGCCCGGCCCGTTGACCGAAGCCTGGCAGCGCCAGCGATTGTTCGAGGCGCTGGCACGCGCCGTGCTGGTCCGGCGTGAGGCGCTGCTGCTGTTTCTCGACGACGTGCAGTGGTGCGATCGCGAAACGCTGGATTGGCTGCATTTTCTGTTGCAGTTTGACCCGACCGCGCCGCTGCTGCTCGTCGCTACATTGCGGCAGGAAGAGGCTGACGATAACGACGCGCTTGCGGCTCTGCGACTGCTCTTGCAGAAAAGCGACAGCCTCGCCGAGATTCCGCTGGCGCGCTTCGATGCACCCGCCACGACAGCGCTGGCTTCAAGCCTGAGTGAGCATGACTTGCGGGCCGACGAGGCCGCGCGGCTCTATCAGGAAACAGAAGGCAATCCACTGTTTGTCGTCGAGATGATGCGCGCGGGCGGGCTGAGCCATGAGCGTGAGATGGCGCAGCGCACCAATCGGCGGATGAAGCCTTGCCACCGAAAGTGCAGGCGACGATTCAATATCGGCTGTCGCAACTTTCGATGAACGCGCAGACCTTGATCCAGATCGCCGCCGTGATCGGCCGTGAGTTTACGTTTGAGGTGCTGGCGCGCGCGTGCGATCAGAGCGAAGATGCGCTGGTGCAAGGGCTGGACGAGTTGTGGCGCAAACACATCGTGCGCGAGCAGGGCGCGAGTGCGTATGACTTCAGCCACGACAAAATCCGCGTGGTGGCTTATGCCGCGTTGAGCGCGACGCGACGGCGCGTGCTGCATCGTAAGGTGGCCGAGGCGTTGGTCGGCGTTTACGCTTCAAACCTTGATGCGATCGCCGTCAGATTGCGCAGCATTACGAAATCGCCGGGCAGGCTGAGCGGGCCATTGAGTTCTATCGGCGGGCAGCGCAGGCTGCGCAGCGCATCTATGCTAATGACGAGGCGATCGGCACTATCAGCACTTGTTAAACAGCGATCTCGCCAAACACCTATCGACTGAGGACATCTGCACACTCAAATTGGCAGTAGGCGAAGTATGGCGCGTCAACGGGCAATGGTCGCAAGCCGAAGCACTTAATCGTGAAGCGTTGGCACAGGCTGAGAAACTCGGTGCAGTGCTGTTGCAGGCACAAGCCCAGCGCGCGCTGGCGGATGTCATGCGGCTGCAGGGTCACTATGATGCGGCGTTGGAATGGCTGACGCGAGCCGAGACAGGCTTTCAGTCTGCCGGTGATCGACGCGGCGTCGTCAGCACGCTGTGGACGATGGGCGAGGTGTACTGGTTCAAAGGCGATAACCTTCGGTCGCTGGCCGCCTTAGATCGTCAACTGCAGATTGCCACCCAGATCGACGACCCGCGCGGCATCTGCGAGGCGCTCAATACGATGGGTATGGTGTATTGGAGTCAGGGCGACTGGGAACGCTCGGTCGAGTGCTGTCAGAAATCCATCGCCATCGCCGGGCCGCTGGGCTACAAGCTGGTGATCACGCGGGCCGCCATCACACTGGGGAATGTTGGCAGTTCACTTCACGATCACCTGGCGGCTTTGCAGTGGTATCAAACGGCTTATGAAGTAGCCCGTGAGATTGATGATCGACAGGTGCTGGCCTGGGCCATCAACAACGCCGCCGGCATCTACAAGGATGCGGGTGATTTCCTGCGAGCGCTGGCCTACTTTGAGCGCGGGATTCGACATCGATCTGGACATCAACGATAGCTGGACGGCTAACACTCGATGTGTCGAACTTTGGGGCCGAGGTACTGCTGGACATGCAACTCGATGATGCGTTTGAAGCAGTCAGCCGCACGGCTATCGACTGCGGCAAACGCCTGGGCATTCCGGGATATGTGGCGAGCATGTTGGGTGACCATGCCGAAGTACAGATCAGACAACGCAGTATTAACCGAGGCTGAAGTTACATTGAGCGAGGCGCGGGATATGGCAGCGACGGTCGAAGGGGAACGCCTGGCAGGCGAAGATAGCCGATTTGAACTGGCGGTTCTGGATATTCGCTTGCGATATGGCTCAGAAGCAAATTCCGGCACGTGAAGCGGTGGCAGAACTGGAACGTGCGATGGATCAATTTACCATGGCTGAGCAACGAGCGGCACTCGCCTATGAAATATGGCGGATCGATTCGATGGCAGAAACCTACCGCGAGCGAGCCGCATGCCTCTATCGCGATTTGTCTGAGCATCAGACCGTCTGGTGTTTTTGCACAACGCTACCAGGAACTGACCGGCCAAGCATTGCCACTGGCCGATCGCTTGCCAGACTTGCCAGGCATAACAGCGTTCCCGATGATTTCGATTTGTTGGCTTCTCTGGAGCGTGCAAAACGGCTGATGGACGAACTAATCAGCCGCCTGGGTTAAGTCGGTCACATTCCACCCTTGCCAGATAGACCGGGAGCAGTATCTATGCAATACGGCTTCGGGGTTTGTGACAACTATTGCTTTTGCTTGATCAAGCGCTTCATTGTGAAATCTGGCATGAAACGCTTTTGAAGCGCCTCTTCTGCTACACTGCCTCCATCTTCAGCCACCGGAGGCAGCGAGCATGTCCAATCCCATCGTCACCAGCCACGCGCACCACGTCACGTTGACCGTGCGCGATGTCAATCGCTCCAAACAGTTCTACCTCGACCTGTTCAACTTCCAGTTCGTCACCGACTTCGGGCCGCGCGCCATCTTGAGCAACGGCAGCCTGCTGCTGGCCCTGGCGCCGCCGCCCGATCCCGATCAGGCCCGGCCCGACGACCGGTTCGACGAGAATCGCGTCGGCCTCGATCACTTGAGCCTGAGCGTCGCCACGCGCGTCGACCTCGAAGCGGCGTTGCGCACATTCGACGAGCGCGGCGTGCCGCACGGGGAGATCAAGCCGCTCGAGCCGTTCGGCATCGCGGTGCTGGCTTTTCGCGATCCCGACAACATCCAGATCGAACTGACTGGGCCGTTAGCATGAGTGACGGCCTTGTGACTCTGTTCGTTGTGTCACACCGCACCCCGCCAGGCGCGCCTCCGCCGCTGCGCGGCGGACAAGGCGTGCGGTGGGTGCAGGTGTTCCTCGCCGCCCGAAGGTCCCGCGCAGTTTACGGGATAGCGACTCGGAATGACACTCTTATGGGCTTGCGGGACGTGCTCTGAATGGATTTTGCAACGACGTCTGATCGCACTTCGCCGTCGCTGACCTCGCACCTGTTCACGCTCCGCGTCTGGCGCGAGGAGTTGGGCGAGGGCCGCATCGAATGGCGCGGCAAGGTGCAGCATCCGCTCAGCGGCGAAGCGCGGTACTTTCGGGAGTGGGCGGAATTGATCGCGTTTGTGCAACAGCAGGTGGAAGATGATCTTCGTAAGAAGGAGGAGGCATGAAACAGATTCAAAGGTTGGCCGTCATCGTCGTGATGTTGATCGCAACCCTGATCGTTATTGGCGCCACGGCAGTCTTTGCCCAATCCAGCGGCTACACGCTCGATTGGTTCTCGACCAACAGCGGCGGCCAAGCGGCAGGCGGTGTGTATGCGTGGGGCGGTATCAGTGGGCAACCCGAAGCCGGTGAGCTGAGCAGCGGTGCTTACACGTTGAGCGGGGGCTTCTGGCAGAAGATTGATTTCAAGATCTATCTGCCGATCGTGTTGCGGTGATCACTCTATCCAACAAGGAAGAATGCACGGGAGGAACCATGAAGAAATCACTGTTCGTTCTGGCTGTCGTAGCGATTTTGACTTTCGGTGTGATCGGGACGCTGGCCGCGCAAGACAATGAACCGCTGCGCCCTGACGCGCCGCAGATTACACTGGGCACGACGTTTACTTATCAAGGCGTGCTGCGCCGGTCGAACGGCCCGGTCACCGCTGTCTGTGACATGGCATTTCGTTTGCGCAGTCTGCCGAGCGGCGGACCGGTGATCGGGGAAGCCATCACGACCACGGTGCCGATTACAAACGGGCAGTTCACCGTAGGGCTTAACTTTGGCCCAGGCGCCTTCAATGGCGAGGAGCGTTATCTGGATATCCAGGTACGGTGCGCGCCAGAAACGACTTTCACGGCGCTAACGCCGCGCCAAAGGATCTCGCCTGTGCCGTATGCGCTGGCGTTGCCCGGCCTGTATACGCTGCCCAATGCCACCAGCCCGAACGTTATTGGCGGCTATCATGGCAATACCATCAGCAACACGGTTGTTGGCGGCGCGATCGGCGGCGGGGGGACAGGTTTTGGCCACCAGAATCGGATCACGGCGGATTACGGCACCGTCGGCGGCGGCTATGAAAACTGGGTGCTGGATTCATACGCGACGATCGGCGGCGGCGCGACTAACCGCGCCAGCGGTTTCAAATCGACCGTGCCCGGCGGGCAAAGCGCGCATGCCACGCACGAAGGCGAATTTGCCTATGCCAATGGCGCCTTTGCCGAGATTGGCGATGCACAAGCCGCCATGTATGTATTGAAGGCCGCCACCACCGGCGCATTGACAACTACCTTGATGAAGAACGGTAGCGAAACGGGCATCTCGATCTCGCCCGATCGAACCGTGGCTTTTGAAATCTTGATCGCGGCGCGGGCACCATTTCAATATTGAAACCGGTGCCTACACGGCCGGATACCGGATTCAGGGAGTCATTACCCATGATGTAGGAACTTATTTCCTCTCTCCGCCAACTGTGACTGTGTTGAGCGAGACCGATCCAGGCTGGAACGTCGTTGTACTCGCCAACAACGCAGCCGACCGGCTAGACATCAGAGTGACGAGCAATGAGGCAGGGCCGGCAAGACCTATCGGTTCGCTGGGTGGCGACGGTGCGCACCACTGAAGTCGCCTACTAATCGATTGACTCTGCACTACACCTGTCAGGTGGCGCGGGAGATGGCTGAGCGCATGACGTTCAGTCAGCCACCTGACAGGTATCCGGCATTGATGGGGAGGACAACATGCGAACACTCAATTTCATCGCAGCAATAACTTTGGCCTTGCTCGGCCTGCTCGCCTTGCTGATCACGCCGCGCTCGATCACGCAGGCCGCACCCAACGCCACCTGCACCTGGACTGCCCCGGCCGATGGCACGCCGCGCAACTGGTCGGTCGCGGCGAATTGGTCGTGCGGCGCGGCGCCCGGAGCGGGCGACACCGCCATCGTCAACGGCGGCGGGATCGTGATCGACGTCGATGTGCCTGTCACCGTGCAAAATCTCACCTTTGGCACAATTGCCGAACTGCGCGCCTATCAGACGCTCACCGTCACCGGGCAGATGACGTGGACCTCATCGAGCACCATTCTCGGCGGCGCGGCGTTGTCGCCGACCGGCGCGCTGGAGACGCTGGTCATCGCGCCCGGCGCAAGTCTCAGCCTCGGCCATGGACGGTTTCTGCAGGGCACGCTCGTCAACCATGGCACAGTTCAGCACGGCAATGGCGGCGTTGTGAATGCGTTGAACGCCGTCTTTGACAATCGCGCGGGCGGCATCTTCGCCGCCGCGAACGCGTCACTCTTGGGCTCAGCCTTTCCGCCCGGCCCGGCCGGCATCTTCAAAAACGCCGGGACGCTGGTCAAGCAGGGCAGCGGCGAATATCGCCTGGAGGCGCGGCTGTCCAATGCGGGCTTTGTCAACGTCACCAGCGACACGCTCAGGTTAGTCGATGGTCAAGTGGAAGTGGTCACGCACACCGGCGCCTTTGCGGTCGCACCGGCGGGCACGCTGATTTTGGACGGCCTGATGAACAATTTCGCCGCAGCCTCGTCGATCAACGTGTCCGGCACGCTGCGCTTCGTCAACGGCGCGGAGGGCACGGTGCGCGGCGCGTACAGTGGGCCGGGCCTGACCGATCTCTGCCTGGCCGGTCTGGCTTTCGAAAGGCCGAACGGCGCAGCAACTTTGGCTCACCTGAATCTGGGCAGCAATTCGTGGCTGCGCGGCACCAACGACATCACGGTGACCGGCGTGATGACGATCGCCGGCCACGCCATCGTCGAAGGCACATCGTCCAACACGAACACGCTCAACCTTGCACCCGGCGCCACGCTGCTGATCAATGTCAATCCGGCGGCCTCCAGTTTCCGCACGCTGAACAACTACGGCTCGATCGTGCTGGCGGCCGGCCAATGCTTTGCACGTCAGCAACGACGCGGTGTTCAACAATCGAGCGACTGGCACGTACAGCCGTGACCGCGCGGGCAGATGGGCGCTCTGCCTGCCCGGCACGACGGCCGGCGCGCAGTTCAACAATCAGGGCCGTTTCGTCAAGGAGGGCGCAAGCCAGTTCAGTTTTAGTGGCGGGCTGAATATCAACAACAGCGGAGCGTTTGACGTTCAATGGCGGCACGACGACGTCGGCGGGGCCTTTGTGCAGACTGCGGGCGAAACGCGCTTGCGCAATGCCAGTACTCTGGCGCGCGCGACAGGCATGGCGGGCGATTTTGTTTTCAACGGCGGCGCGCTGCGCGGCACCGGCACGATCGATTTCGCTTTCGCCGACACCGTGCAAAACAACGGCGCGGTGGTGGACCCGATCGGCTTGTTGACGATCACCGACGGCGGCTACAGTCAGGGCCGTCAGCGGTTCATTGCAGATCGACCTCGGCGGCCTGACGCCCGACACGGGATATGATGTTCTCAGTGTGAGCGGCCAGGCGGCCCTCAACGGCCGATTGATCCTCTCGGCGACCAACGGTTTTCTGCCCGCTTCCGGCGACGTGTTCAACGTGATGACCTATGGTTCACACAGCGGCGAATTCGCCACGGTCGATCATGGCACGGGCCTCGCCTTCGGGCCGGAATATCAATCGGGCGGGGTGGTGATCTCCGATAATCCCACGTTGGTCGAGTTCAGCCAGAAACCCGATCGGCGCACGATCGCGCCAGGTGACAACGGCGGCTTTACCCTGCGCGCCTTCAATCCGACGACAGCAGACCGATGAAGACAGTGTTGCGGACAGATCTTGCCCGACGGCTTTGAGTTGATCCCCGGCAGTTCGGCAGCGGGTAATCGTGGCAGTTGGTGCAGCCGCACGTGATCACAATCAACATCGCACAATCACTGCGTGGCCCGCCCGTCGCCTTAGCGCCATGGCGACGTATACCCTGCACTTCGGGATCGCCATGACGACAACGCCCGGCCTTTATACACAACACAGCCATCGCTCGCCTGACGCCGACGACGGGCAGCGCCCGGCAGATTACGTCCGTGGATCAGCTCAGCATCGATCGACCTGCCACCACGAGCACCGAGGTGACTGCTTCGCACGGTAGCGCCTATCCCCCGGCAACGCCCAACGGCACCTGGCGGTTGGCCTTTGGCCGCGGCGCACCGCTGAACCAGGTGAGTGTGGTTATTACGAGCACGCCGGTCTGTGCTCTGGCTGTGTGCGGCCCGCTTAGCTTCTACGTCGCCGTGGTGCATGACAACCAGGTCTTTACCATGACGCAGTCAGCCCGGGCAGCAATCGCTTCAAGGGCGTGATCCCGGCGGGTCGCTACTCACTCTTTGAGCCAGTATTCATTGTGCCGGTCTGGTTGACGCCCACGTTAACCGTTAATCGATCAGGTCCGGCGCTTCCCTTCGACGACGATGGCGATCAATGCGACATTCTGAATGGCGGCGCTTTTCTCATCGGGCGGTCAATCGTGGTGCCCCCGACGCCCGGATATCGACTCTGGCGAGCGTCGTCGATCCCAGCGGCTACGTAACGGATGCGCAGACGGGCGCGCCGATCAAAAACGCCACGGTAACGCTGTATCGCGTACCGTCGACGCTGCCCGATACGCGCACGACCGCGCGCGACTGCCGCACCATCGACACACGGCCCGGTGGTATCACCGGCACGTGGGACTCGCTGCCGCCCGCCGCGCCGAACCTGGGTATGTTTGAAGAACCGGCGTTTTCACCCGCCACGATCGATCCGCCGATCAATCCACAGCGCTCCGATGAGGCAGGACACTATGGGTGGGATGTGATTCGCGGCTGCTGGTACATCAAGGTGGAAGCGCCCGGTTACTTCACGAAGTACAGTGCCGTCGTCGGCGTGCCGCCCGAAGTGACTGATCTCGACATCGCGCTGGAGCCGTGGAAGAAGGTGTATCTGCCGCTGGTGTTGAGGTAGTCTCACGCCAAACAAGAAGTCCGGCTCTCGATTTGTTCGAAAGCCGGACTTCTCTCTATCTCTCGTTCCCTCTATCTCTCCATTACTCTACGCCGCTGCGGGCGCTGTCTTCATTCCACCCTCTGCCTTCTGCCCGTTGCCCGCATCCTTCTGTCCATTCCCGCCGGCCGGCTCCTGCCGCCGGAACTGGCTCATGTACAGCTCGTAGAAGAAGCCCTTCGCGTCGAGCAGTTCGTTGAACTTGCCGCGCTCGATGATCTCGCCGTCCTTCAAGACCAGGATTTGATCGGCGTGCTTAATGGTGCTCAAGCGGTGCGCGATGACAAAACTCGTGCGGCCCGCCAGCAACTTCTCGATGGCGGTCTGGATCAACTTTTCGGTGCGGGTGTCCACGCTCGAAGTCGCTTCGTCCAGCACCAGGATGCGCGGATTCGCCAGCGCTGCACGCGCGATGGCGAGCAGTTGGCGTTGACCCGAACTCAGCCCGCGCCCGCGCTCGCCGAGCACCGTCTTGTACTTGTCCGGCAGGCTTTCGATGAAAGTATCGGCGTGCGCCAACTTCGCCGCGGCGATCACTTCCTCGTCGGTGGCTTCCAGCCGCCCGAAGCGGATGTTGTTCATGATCGTGTCGCTGAACAGGAAGTTGTCCTGCAGCACGATGCCGATCTGCTCGCGCAGCGAGGCCGCCGTCACGTCGCGCACATCCAGGCCATCAATCTTCACTGCCCCGCCGCTTACATCGTAGAAACGCGGCAGCAGGTTGATGATCGTCGTCTTGCCCGCGCCGGTCGGACCCACCACGGCGATCATCTCGCCGGGTTGGGCTTCAAAGCTGACGCCGCGCAGCACCGGATCGTCTTTCTTGTATTCGGAGGACACCTTATCAAACGTAACCGCGCCGCGAATCTTCGGCATCTTCTTCGCGTCCGCCTTATCTTGCAGATCGGGCACTACATCCAGCAGGCCGAAGATGCGCTCGCCGCCCGCGATGGCGCTTTGCAGCGTCGCCCACATCACGGAGATTTGCTGCACGGGGCCGTTGATGCGCTGCACGTAGGCCAGGAAGGTGATCACGGTCCCGATCGAGATGGCCGCCCCAAACAGCGTCTCGTTGCGCAGCAGCAGGAAGCCGCCCACGCCGGCCACAACCGCGATCGCCACGTAGCCCAGCGCTTCCAGCGTCGGCGCGAGCGCGCTGGTGAAGGCCACCGCGCGGATGTTGGCATCACGATTGGCCGCGTTCACATCGCGGAACGAAGAGATGTTCTCGCTCTCGCGGCTGAACGCCTGCACCTCGCGCACCCCGCTGATGCTCTCTTCCAGCTCGGCGTTGACGTTGCCCATCTGCTGGCGGCTCTTGCGAAACGCCTTGCGCGCCTGGCCCGACAGCCACAGCGTCGCGAAGAACATGAACGGCACCACCGCCAGACTGATGAGCGCATACACAAAATTCTCACGGAACATGTTGTACGCAATCCACACGATCAACAACAATCCGCTCAACACCTGCACCAGCGCAAAGCCCAGCGCCTGTTGAATCGTTTCCGAGTCGTTGGTGATGCGGCTCATCAAGTTGCCCGCGTCATTCTCGCCGTAGTAGCCCAGCGACAAACGGTGCAGCTGCTTGAACAGATCGACGCGGATGCTGCGCAGCGCGTGCTGCCCCGACCAGCTCACCGTGAAGAACGTCAAACCGGTGAGCACGGAACTCACCACAAACAACGCGAGGATCTTCAAGACCAGCCCGCCCAGCCCGGCGATGCGCTCGTCGGTGGTCAACCGATCGCGCGCCGGTTCGTACCAGCAAGTGCTCTGGGCTTGAACGGCCGGGATAACGCCACCCGTGTTCGCCACGGTCGGCGGCGTCAAATAACAATCCGTCGCCTGGCCCAGCAACTCCGGTACCGTCACCTGCGCCCACGTCGAAGTGACGATAAACACCGCGGCCAGCAGCAGTACCGGCCAGTACGGTCGCAAGTAATGTCCAAACCGGCGCAGCGTTTCGCTCGTATTTTTTGGCTTGGACGTTTCGCGCTCGAAAGCCATGCGCCCACCAGGTCCACCCATCATCGGATCATCTCCTCGACGGCCACCGCCGACTCTTCTTCACTATTCAGATGCACGTCTTCGACCAGCTGCGACTGATAGATCTGCGCGTAAATCTCGCTGTCCTCCATCAGTTCCTCGTGCGTGCCGCGCGCCGCAATCGTGCCTTTGTCGAGCACCAGAATCTGATCGGCGTTGAGCACCGTGCTGATGCGCTGCGCGATCACAAAACTCGTGCGGCCCTTCATCAACCGATCGAGCGCCTTCTGAATCTTGTACTCCGTCACCAGATCGACACTGCTGGTCGAATCGTCGAGGATCAAGATATGCGGGTCGAGTAATAAGGCGCGCGCGATGGCGATGCGCTGTTTCTGCCCGCCCGAGAGGGTAGTGCCGCGCTCGCCGACCGGGGTGTCATAGCCCTGCGGAAATTCCAGGATGAAATCGTGGGCCGCGGCCGCCTGGGCCGCCGCGATTACTTCTTCGTCGGTGGCTTCGGGCCGCCCGAAGGCGATGTTGTCGCGGAGGGTGCCGGTAAACAGATTGGTCTCCTGCAGCACGATGCCGATCTGCTTGCGCAGCGAATCGATCGTCACGTCGCGCAGATCGTGCCCGTCGATGGCTATAGCGCCGCTCGTCGGATCGTAAAAGCGCGGGATCAGGCTGATGATCGAGCTCTTGCCGCTGCCGGTTGCGCCCAGCAGCGCCACGGTCTGGCCCGGCTGTGCGACGAAGCTCATCCCGTTCAACACCTGTGCGCCGCCCGGATAACGGAACGAGACATCCTTGAACTCGACCGCGCCGCGAATTTCAGGCAGGGCGATCGCGTCCGGCTTGTCGGTCACGTCGCTCTTAGCGTCCATAATCTCGAAGACGCGGCCCGCCGAAGCGGAGGCCTGCGCCATCTGCGTGATGATGAAGCCGAGCTGGCCAATCGGCATGAAAACGAACATCAGGTACAGGCTGAACTCCTGATACTGGCCCAGCGTCATCGTGCCGTTGATGATCTGCGTGCCGCCCGCGTACAACACAATCGCCTGGCCCAGGTTGGCGATCAAGAAGATCAGCGGGAACAGGAACGTCATGATGCGCATCACCTTCAGCTGCTGGGTCATCAATTCGTCGGCCGACTTGACGAACTTCTGCTGCTCCGACGGCTCGCGCGCAAAGGCTTTGACGACTTTGATGCCCGCCAAATTCTCCTGCAGCAGCGTGTTCAATTTCGACAGGCGAATCTGCACCGCCATGAACAACGGCTGGGCGATCGTGCTGAACGCCATAAACAAGATCATCGCCAGCGGCAGGATCGGCAGGATCGCCAGCGTCAACTGCCAGTTACTCAGCGAGATGATCAGCAGCGTGCCCAGCAGCAGCACGACCGACTGCAAGGCGAGCAGCAGCCCCTGCCCGATGAACAAGCGCACCTTCTCCACATCGTCCGTGGCGCGGATCATCAACTGGCCGGTCTGATTCTTGTCATGATAACTGAACGACAAGCGTTGAATCTTGCTGAAAATATCATTGCGCACGTCGAAGGCTACGCTCTGCGAGAGTTTTTCCGCATGGTACGACTGCAAGAACGCGAACACCCCGCGTACTGCCGCAAACACGACGATCACCAGCCCCGCCGTGATCAAATTCGTCATGGCGTTGTTGGCATTCGCCAGCACCTGTTCGTGCGTCAGGCCCAGCCGTTGTTCGGCCAGCGGCTGGAGCTGCGCCGGCGCTTGCAACACATTCTGCGCGATCACGCCGCTGGTCACGGCGTCGATCAGGCGGCGCACCAGCGCCGGCACCGCCAACTGTGCCAGCGTGGCAATCATAAGCGTGCCATACGCAATCAGCATGATATTGCGATAGTGCAGGTTGTAGCCCATGGCCCGCCGCAGGGCGGCCCAGTTGGGTTTAGAGCGTTCAGGTTTTCCGTCGGGAGTAGGTCGTCCCATCATAAGTCTTCTATCCTTTCACTCAACTGATGAGTGACGAGTGAAGAGTGAATGCCGTCAGCAGAAGTTGCGTTTCACTCTTCACTTTTCACTCTTCATGATTCCGTTCAAAAACACATCCACCGCCGCTTCCACTTCCTGCGCCGACGCTTTACGCGGCTTATCCGGTTGGCCTTCATGTGTCAGGGCGATGATCAGGCCGTGCAGCAGGCGCGCGTAGAAGCGCGTGTCCCCCGCTTGAATCGCGCCGCCGGCCTGGGCCTGCGCGAGGCGCTCTTCCAGCGGGCGCATAAAGCTGCTGCGCATCTCGGCAAACAGCTTGTGGCCGCGCACGTCTTCGACGTTGCTCAGATCGCGCCGCAGCGTCTGAAACGACTGGCGGCGCTCGCAACCGATGGCTGCATATTGCGCCACGAGCCGCTTCAGGTCTTCGCGCAAGTCGCCGGGGCCAGTGGCCGCCTTGCGCAGGGCGGCCAGCGTCTGCTCGTGATCGCGCTGCAACATTGCCAGGAACAAGTCTTCCTTGTTCTTGAAATGATAGTACAGGGCGGCGTTGGTCATCCCGCAGGCCTGCGCGATGTCGCGGATCGAGACTTCCTTATAGCCGCGCTGGCTGAACAATTTCGCGGACGTGTCCAGAATGGCCTCGCGTCCGCCGCTGTCGGGGGGCATGGGCTGCTCCTTTTGGAGATTGGAGGTTAGAGGTTGGAAGTTGGAGCGATGTTCCAACCTCCAATTTCCAACTTACCAAACGTTCAGTAAACCGCGCAGAGTGTACCCGACGGCGCAGCGGTTGTCAAGAGCGGTTTCGGAATGGACACGGCCCCCGCCAGGTCGCTCACGTCGTACCCGGCGCTGTACGCCGGCGACGCGCTGGGCGAGCGCCGTCCCGTGCAAAGCCGATTTGTGGCGGGTGCGCCGCCGACGCCAGGCAGGCCGCCGGCGCAACGCGCCGGACATGGCCGGACGGCGGCTTGAGCAGAACACATCACAAAATCCAATCAACGGACGTTGCGGGAACACTGCGAAACGGGGAATCAAAAAGGGAGCCGCTGGCGCGACTCCCCTCTAACCTCCAATTTCCAATCTCTAAATTCTATGTTTAATACCGCAACAGCGCCGCCACGCCCACTTCATTCAACGCCGCATGACCGTGCACGATGTCCACGCGCCCGCCCTGTTCGATCACTTTGCTGATGGCCGCTTCCACGGCATCCGGAACCGGCTCGAACGCGCCGCCGCAGACCTGGCACTGCGCGCCGGGCGCCAGGGTCACATCGCCGCACTGTTGACAGCGGAAACCCGCGCTGGTGTAACCTTCGGCCACCAGCAGCGTTTGAATCTGCCCGGCATGCGCTGCCGTTAAAACCCGATCAATTCGCGCAGCGCCCTGGCTGCTCTTGGCCGCCGCTGTAAGGGCCGCATCGGCCAGGCTGAACTCGCGCTGGTGCTCGGCTTCTTCCACCACCTTCAAGGCGCGATCGCGAATCACCAGATCCGAGTCGTCGATATCGCCCGTGATGGCGCCGATGATGCGCTCGGCCCAGGGCTGCCCCAGATGCGCGCGAACCTCGTTGACGATCTCGGCATTGCCGCCCAGCACCACGTAACGCGGCGTGTGCTTCTCGCAGAATTGCTGCAGCGCGCGCGCGACGTCTTTCACGTTGCGTTTGATCACTTCCTGCACGTGCCGATCGGTCGGCTCATCGGGATTGCGCCGCCGCCCCGTGGGAGTGGAACCCGCGCCTGATTTGACGCGCCGCACTTCCTCGCCCAGCACGCCTTCGCCATCTACCACCTCGCCCATCTGCACAAAAATAAACCGTGCGCCCTGCTTGTCGACGAGCGCCACGACGAAGCGGCCGAAGACATCCCACAGATTCGCCAGCGGCGTCAGGTAAGGCTTGGAGCTCGAGGACCACCGAATCAACTATCGGAACGGCCAGGGAATAAACTTTCCAAAAATTCTCCTTCTGACTGGAGAAGATCGCCAGGCCGCGCCCGCTCCAATCATACTCGCTCTCAAAGAACCGCTCGATCGCCGCCGCATCGCCATTGGCCCGGTCCTGGACACTGTGCAACAGGTGCCGCAGAGCCAGCCGGTACTCATCTTTGGTGCGACGCGTCGGATCGACGTTGAGGGTGAGGCTCAGTACAGCATGTTGCCCCTGATACTCCGCGAGCTGCTGCAGATCGTCACGACTAAACATGACACGCCTCCTATAGAGTTGTTAGGCCCGGCGCCGGATATTGGCGAGAGGAAGTTCGACCCGCGCCGGGCCGCAGGGATTAACGAGGACGCTCGTCGAGCGTTATGGGCACTTGCAGCGTTTCACTGCCGCGCAGGATGGTGACGGTGACCGTCTGGCCCACCTGCTTCCTGGCCGCCAGAAAGGCGATCATTTCGTCGAAGCTGTCAATGGCCTCACCGTCGATGGCGGTGATGATGTCGCCGCCCGACCGGACGGGGATGCCTCGCACCGTAACCTGCCGATCGCCGCCCCTTAAGCCGGCGCGCTCAGCCGGCCCGCCATCGACCACCGCCGCAATGATCACGCCCTTTGTCGCCGGCAGGCTCAAGGCCGAAGCCAACTCGCCGGTGGTGAAATGATTATCGATGCTCACGCCCAAATAAGGATACGAGACACGGCCTTTTTCCTGGAGCTGCTGCACGACGCGCTTCACAGTGTTGGATGGCACGGCAAAACCCACCCCGGAGTTCGCCCGGTTCGTGCCGTCAGTGCGAATGGCCGAGTTCACCCCGATGACTTCACCCGCCGAGTCCAACAAGGGTCCGCCGGAGTTGCCGGGATTAATGGCCGCATCCGTTTGAATGATGTCCGGATTGGAGAAGCTGCTGGCACTGCCCGTCGAGACGTCGGCCGGCAAGGTGCGTCCTTTGCCGCTGACGATACCCACCGTCATCGTTCCGACCAGGCCGAAAGGATTGCCGATCGCAATCACGCGCTGGCCCACCTTCACCTGATCGGAATCGCCCAGCGACAGCGGGACGAGTCTGGCCGGTTCAACCGTGACTCGCACCAGCGCCAGATCGCTGTAGGGATCAGCGCCGATCAATTTGGCGGCCGCCACCGTCCCGTCCCAGAAGGTCACATCGATCTCGTCGGCGCCCTCGACCACGTGATTGTTGGTGACGATATGGCCGTCTTGATCGATGACGAAACCGGAACCCGACCCGAATTCTGTCAGGTCCGAGCCGCCCGCCACGTCGATGTTGACGACCGCCGGATTGGCGCGCTCGTAGATATTAGCAAGCAGCTGATCGACTTCATCCGCCAGAATGGTGAGCTTATCCGGCGTCACGATCGGCTGGGGCAGCGCCGTCGGCACGGCCGCCGGCACATTCGCGACCGGCAGCGGCCTGGACAGCGCAGGTGTTCCAAAAATGGTCAATTCACGACAACCCGTCGCCAGCATGGCCACCAGCAACACTACGCTCAGCCATTTCATCGTCTTCATACTCATCAAGTCCTTTTGAGATCGTCAGATGTCACACCAATATTTCCTCAGCGCCATTGATCATTGAACATTGATCATTGTTAATTGAACATTGTTAAGCGTTCATTTCCTGATCTTCACCAGTTGTTCAAACAGCTGCTTTTCCTCGGCGCTTAAACGCTGCGGCAGCCTGGCCTGCACCTTCACGTACAGATCGCCGCGCTGCTGCGGATCGCGCATGGTAGGCATGCCCTGTCCGCGCAAACGAATGATGCGCCCCGGCTGCGTCTCAGGCGGAACCTTCATGCTGACCTGGCCGCTCAGCGTCTTCACCATCGCCTCGCCGCCCAGGATCAGCGTATAAAGATCGACGGGCGCTTCCATCTTGAGATCATCACCCTCACGCTCAAAATGGGGGTCGGGCTGCACGGTCACGACGAGATACAGATCGCCCGCCGCACCGCCCTGCCGGCCCGCTTCGCCTTGTCCCGCCATGCGAATCTTCGATCCGGTCTTCACCCCGGCGGGCACTTTCACTTCCAGCTTCTGCCCGTCTTTTTGCAGGGTCAGCGTCGTGCCGGAGAAAGCATCGCGCAGCGGAATCTCGATCGGCTGCTCGTAATCCCGCCCGCGCGCGGACGCCCGGTGAACACTGCCTCCGCCCGGCCGGCCGCTTCCGGCGCCGCCAAAGATGCGCGTGAAGAAATCGGAGAAACCGCCATCGCCGAACAGATCGTTCAGATCATTGACGTCATACGCTTGCGTCTGCGTGGTCCACTGATTCCAGTCGAAGCCGCCGGGCCGCCCGCCCGTGCGCTGATACTGCTGCCACTGCGAGCCAAGCGCATCATACTTCTGGCGCTTCTGCGGATCGCTCAGCACTTCGTTGGCTTCATTGGCTTCCTTGAATTTGGCTTCGGCTTGCTTGTCGCCCGGATTGTTATCCGGGTGATATTGGCGCGCCAGCTTGCGGTACGCTTTTTTGATATCGTCCTGCGTGGCTGTGCGCGGGACGCCGAGGATTTGATAGTAATCCTTGTATTCCATTGTATCTCGCTTGGTTCAAATCTATTATACCCCGCTTGGCAAGAGCTGCGTGACACGGGGGGTTAAGATTTGGTGACAATTTTCAACCGCCCGCGGGCCCGCCCCAGCCGATCGGGTGGGGAATTCCCCCGATTTTTGTCTCTTATGATAAGACAAATGTGCTAGAACAGCATTAGAGGAGGATGATCATCGGATTTTATGCTTTACGTCACTCCCCTAAAGTACCCTATCAGTGCGATATTTAGATGGTTTGAAAGCTAAATTTCCTCACCGCGACCGACGCTTCCGAAACACTACCCGGCGGGTCAGCCGGCGCAGAGGCTCAGCAAGGAGAAACTGATATGGAACGAGAGATGGTTACTTTGGACGGCAACGAGGCTACCGCCTATGTTGCCTTTCGCACCAGCGAGGTGATCGCGATTTACCCGATCACCCCGTCGTCGACCATGGGCGAGTGGGCAGACCAGTGGATGTCCGAAGGCAAGCGGAACATCTGGGGCACCATCCCGCTGGTCCAGGAAATGCAGAGCGAAGGCGGAGCGGCAGGCGCCGTCCACGGCGCGCTGCAGGCCGGCTCGTTGTGCACCACGTTTACGGCGTCGCAGGGTCTGCTGTTGATGATCCCCAACATGTACAAGATCGCGGGCGAATTGACGCCGACGGTGTTCCACATCGCCGCGCGCTCGCTGGCCGCGCAGGGCCTGTCGATCTTCGGCGATCACTCGGACGTGATGGCCGTGCGCCAGACCGGCTGGGCCATGCTGGGCAGCAACAGCGTGCAGGAAGCCATGGATACCGCGCTCATTGCGCACGCGGCCACGCTGGAAGCGCGCATTCCGTTCATCCACTTCTTCGACGGCTTCCGCACTTCATCGGAAGTGATGAAGATCGAGCGGCTGGACGAGAGCGATATTCGCGCGATGATTGACGACGAGTTGGTGCGCGCCCACAAGGCCCGCGCGCTCTCGCCCGATCATCCGGTGATGCGCGGCACGGCCCAGAACCCCGACGTGTACTTCCAGGGCCGCGAGACGGTTAATCCCCTGTATGCGGCGGTGCCCGGCATCGTGCAGAAGGCCATGGACAAGTTCGCGGGCATCGTGGGCCGCCAGTATCACCTGTTTGATTACTACGGCGCGCCGGATGCCGATCGCGTGATCGTGATCATGGGATCGGGCGCGGAAGTGGCGCAGGAGGCGATCGATTACTTGAACGCCAAGGGCCAGACGGGCGATAGCCGCGTGGGCCTGATCAAGGTGCGCCTGTATCGCCCGTTCTCGGTGGAGCACTTCATCGCCGCCATTCCGGCCACGGCCAAGAGTATCGCCGTGTTGGATCGCTCCAAGGAACCCGGCAGCGCCGGCGAGCCGCTCTATCAAGATGTAATCACCGCGCTGACCGAGTCGCTGATGAACGGCCAGATCAATGCCATTCCCAGGGTCATCGGCGGACGCTACGGTTTGTCCTCCAAGGAATTCACTCCGGCGATGGTGAAAGCCGTCTACGACGAACTGGCCAAGCCGCAGCCCAAGAACCACTTCACGGTGGGCATCATCGACGACGTCGGCTTCACCAGCCTCGACGTCGATCCGGCGTTCAGCACCGAGCCCGCCGACGTGGTGCGCGCCATGTTCTACGGCCTGGGCGCGGATGGCACGGTGGGCGCCAACAAGAACTCCATCAAGATCATCGGCGAAGAGACGCCCAACTTTGCGCAGGGCTACTTCGTGTACGACTCCAAGAAGTCCGGCTCGCTCACGACGTCGCACCTGCGCTTTGGCCCGCGCCCCATTCACTCGTCGTACCTCATCACGTCGGCGAACTTCGTGGCGTGCCATCAGTGGGTGTTCCTGGAAAAGTATGACATTCTGGAGAATGCGGTGCCCGGCGGCACGTTCCTGTTGAACAGCGTGTACGGTCCTGACGAAGTGTGGGATAAATTACCGCGCAACGTGCAGGCGCACATCATCAATAAGCAGTTGAAGTTCTTCGTCATCGACGGTTACAAGGTGGCGGAAGACACGGGCATGGGCGGGCGCGTCAACACCATCATGCAGACGTGCTTCTTCGCCATCAGCGGCGTGCTGCCCAAGGACGAAGCGATCGAGCAGATCAAGTACTCGATCAAGAAGACCTACGGCAAGCGCGGCGAGGCCGTGGTGCAGAAGAACTTCGCGGCGGTCGATGCGACGCTGGAGCATCTGCATGAAGTGAAGGTTCCGGCGAACGTCACCAGCACGATCGAGATGCGGCGCGCTGTGCCGGTGCAAGCGCCGGACTTCGTGCAGGACGTAACCGCCGTCATCGTCGCGGGGCTGGGCGATCAACTGCCGGTCAGCAAGATGCCGCTGGATGGCACGTTCCCCACGGGCACCGCGCAGTGGGAAAAGCGCAACATCGCGCTGGAAATTCCGGTGTGGGACACCGAGGTCTGCATTCAGTGCGGCAAGTGCGTCATGGTCTGCCCGCACTCGGTCATCCGCGCCAAGGTGTATGACGAGAAACATCTCGCCAACGCGCCGGAGACGTTCAAGAGCGCGGCGGCGCGCTGGAAGGAATTCAAGGACCTGAAGTACACGCTGCAGGTCGCGCCGGAAGACTGCACCGGCTGCACGCTGTGCGTGGAAGTGTGCCCGGCCAAGAACAAGACCAAGACCAGCCTGAAGGCCATCAACATGGAGCCGCAGATCCCGCTGCGCGAGAGCGAAGCCAGGAACTGGGACTTCTTCCTGAATCTGCCGGAGGTCGATCGGATTGGCTTGAACACTAGCACCGTGAAGGATGTGCAGCTGTTGCAGCCCATGTTCGAATTCAGCGGCGCGTGCTCGGGCTGCGGTGAGACGCCATACCTGAAGCTCGCCTCGCAGCTTGTTCGGCGATCGGATGGTCGTGGCGAACGCCACGGGCTGCTCCTCGATCTACGGCGGCAACCTGCCCACAACACCGTGGGCGCAGAACAAAGAAGGACGCGGCCCCGCCTGGTCGAACTCGCTGTTTGAGGACAATGCGGAGTTCGGCCTGGGCATGCGCCTGACGATCGACAAGCAGAACGAGTTCGCCCGCGAGCTGGTCAATCGGCTGCGCGGGACAATCGGGGACGCGTTGGCCGATGAGCTGTTACATGCCGACCAATCAAACGAGCAGGGCATCCGGGCGCAGCGCGAGCGCGTGGCGACGCTGAAGGCCAAACTTGCCAACGCCGCTGCGCTCGACGCGAAGAACCTGATCGCGGTGGCCGACGTGCTGGTGAAGAAGAGCGTGTGGATCGTCGGCGGCGACGGTTGGGCGTATGACATCGGTTACGGCGGCCTGGATCACGTCATCGCCTCAGGCCGCAACGTCAACATTCTGGTGCTGGACACCGAAGTGTATTCGAACACGGGCGGTCAGGCCTCCAAGTCGACGCCGCGCGCCGCCGTGGCGAAGTTCGCGGCGGGCGGCAAGCCGCTGGCCAAGAAGGACCTGGGCCGGCTGGCGATGACGTACGGCAATGTGTACGTGGCGCAGATCGCCATGGGCGCGAACGATGCGCAGACGATCAAGGCCATAGTGGAGGCCGAGGCTTACGACGGGCCGTCGCTCATCATCGCGTACTCGCACTGCATCCAGCAGGGCATCGCCATGGAGCGCGGCCTGGATCAGCAGAAGCTGGCCGTGCAAAGCGCGTACTGGCCGCTGTTCCGCTTCGATCCGCGCCTGGCCGCGCAGGGCAAGAACCCGCTGCAGCTCGACTCCAAGGCCCCGGCGCTGCCGCTCGATAAGTACATCTACAACGAGACGCGCTACAAGATGCTGACGCAGAGCAAGCCCGAAGTAGCGGCGCAGCTGTTGGAAGAAGCGCAAGGTGACGTGATCAAGAAGTGGCGCCTTTACGAACAGCTGGCGGCGATGAACTATGCCGGCGACGGCGAGAGCACGAAGAAGTGACAAGAAGATAAGAGGACAAGAAGACAAGATGATCTGGTTAAGAGCGTCTTGTCTTCCCTTCCTCCCTTCTTCCTGTCCTCCTGTCACAGAATGCAAGGAGACCAACCATGTTAGACCTCTCAACCACCTACTTAGGACTCAAGCTGCAAAACCCGCTCGTGCCGTCGGCCTCGCCGCTGTCGAAGTCGCTGGACACGCTGAAGCGCCTGGAAGATCACGGCGCGGCGGCCGTGGTGATGTATTCGCTGTTCGAAGAGCAGATCACACACGAAAGCAACGAACTCGATTTCTTCCTGACGCAAGGCACAGAAAGCTTTGCCGAAGCCGTGACTTATTTCCCCGATCTGGGCCACTACAACGTGGGGCCGGAAACTTACCTGGAGCAGGTGCGCCAGGCCAAGGCGGCGCTGGAAATCCCCGTCATCGCCAGCCTCAACGGCATCAGCACCGGCGGCTGGATTCGCTACGCCCGGCTGATCGAGGAAGCGGGCGCGGATGCGTTGGAACTCAACGTCTATTACATTCCCACCGATCTGACGCAGAGCGGCGCCACTGTGGAGAAGATGTACCTGGACCTGGTGCGCGATGTGAAGACCAGCGTCAAGATCCCGGTCGCGGTGAAGATGGGCCACTTCTTTAGCTCGATTCCGAACTTCGTGAAGAAGCTGGACGAAGCCGGGGCCGACGGCGTGGTGTTGTTCAACCGCTTCTATCAGCCGGATCTCGATCTGGAAAATCTGGAAGTGGTGCCCAACCTCTCGCTGAGCAGCAGTTATGAGTTGAAACTGCGCCTGCGCTGGGCAGCGATTCTGTACGGTCACATCCAGGCCGACATGGCGTTGACGGGCGGTGTGCACACGGCCGAAGACGCGCTGAAAGCCATGATGGTCGGCGCGAAGGCCGCGCAGCTGGCGTCGGTGCTGCTGCACTACGGGGTGCACACCCTCAGCGACATCCTCGTCGATATGCAGCGCTGGATGGAGACGCACGAGTACGAGTCGATCAAGCAGATGCAAGGAAGCATGAGCCAGCAAAATGTGGCCAACCCGGCCGCGTTCGAGCGCGCGAACTACATGAAGGTGCTGCAGTCATATCAAGTGAAGGTGGTTTAGTCAGAGATGCAAGGCACTTCGTGAGCCAGCAAAATGTGGCCAACCCGGCCGCGTTCGAGCGCGCCAATTACATGAAGGTGCTGCAGTCGTATCAGGTGAAAGTCGTATAGTCAGGTAGTTCGATAGTCTTGTAGTGCGGTAGTTGAAACGCAACCTCCCGGAGATGTTGAGTCTGCGGGAGGTTTTTGTTTCGCGACATCATCAGGATTCAGCGGGCGGCTGCCCAGCTGCCGTTATACACCCGCGTGCTCTACAACTCGGCCACGGCCGGGATAATTTCGCGTCCAAATATCTCGAGCGGCGTGATGTCCTGGGTATTGGGCATATTGAAGATGGCATGCTGAATGCCCAGATCAGCCAACGTGCGGCACTGTTCGATCACGTCTGCCGCGCTCAGCCTGACCCGACGCCAAATGCACGGTGTCTAAGGTGGTTTTCTCGATCGCGGCGTAATCCCGACCCGCTTCGTCGCAATGCTGCTTTAACACATCCAACTTGGCGCGCAGGACATCGGGCCCCATGCGCGCAAAGAGATTGCAGGCGTCGGCATATTGGGCCACCAGCCGCAGGGTCTTCTTCTCGCCGGTGCCGCCGATCAAGATGGGCGGATGAGGCTGAGATAGCGGCTGCGGGCTGTTGAGCGTTTCGGCCAGCTGGTAATAGCGGCCGCGATAAGGCCCGTTGTTGTCCGACCACATCTGTTGGGCGATCTGCAATGCTTCCTCCAGCCGTCGGAAGCGCTCTGCAACCGAGGGGAAGGGGACACCCAGCCCGGCTGCCTCGCGTTCGTTCCACGCTGCGCCAATGCCCAGATAGGCGCGCCCGCCCGAAAGCACATCCAGCGTGGTGACGGTCTTGACGAGAATGCCGGGATGACGGTAAATCACGCCGGTGACCAGCGTGCCCAGTTTCACTTTCTTCGTCACGCCGGCCAGATAAGACAGCGTGCTGTAGCCTTCCAGCATCAGGTCTTCTGCCGGGCCGAGACCCATGGAACGGTCCCGGCTGCCAATCTGGAAGAAGTGGTCCATCACCCACAGGCTGGCAAAACCAGCCTCGTCAGCCGTGCGGGCAATTTCTGCTAATTTGCTGCCCAGATTGGCCGGGCTGCCGGGCCAGGTGAAATTGGGAATCTGTAATCCGATTTTCATGGTGTTGTCCTTTCCTGTGTGCCCTCACGGGTAGATGGCTTGGTCTGAGACAACCCCGTATCTCATTTCATGCCCAAACTAATCTTACCCGATCAAACACACGGCTGAAGCGCGGTCTGCTGTCGCAAAAGCAACCTCCCGAATCGTCGACGGGGAATAGCGCCAGGTTATTCAACCCCAGACTGAGCGGGACTCGGAGATCAACTTGCAGTGAGATCCACTCCCCTCCGCTTCACTATGAATTAGGTTCACTACCATCCATGAAAACCCCCGGTTCCCCACACCACACGGACCGGGAACAACCCGACATTCCCGCGTGCCTGCGTAACGTGTCACGGGTAGAGACGTAGCATGCTACGTCTCTACGGCGATTCCCGCGTGCTGCGCCGCGTGTCGGGAATCCACCCTTCCGTTCCCTGTCCGCAGAGTACATCGGTCTCCGTGGGCAGCGTACACTCTCATTGATGCTTCGTTCCTCGCAGACGGGGCGCGCCCTCGTCCTCGAGGCTTCAACGCTTTCAATTGCAGCACAAGATGAGAATCACATTAAAATCTGTACAAAACCATTGCAAATTCGAAATATTGTGGTATAAATACATTGCAAAACATTGACGAGAACGACGAGAAGTAAATAGCGGTAGAAGCAATACAAAATTCAGACAGGAGACGAGGAAATGAAAAAGACATTGGTTGTGATGGGTTTGGTCGTAGCAGTGATGGCGATGATGGTGGCTCCGGCGTTTGCGCAGGGTGAAGCGATGGTGCGCGTCACGCATGCCTCGCCCGATGCACCCGCCGTGGATGTCTGCGTGAATGGCAGCGTTGCCTTTGGCAATCTGGCGTTTGGCAAGACCACCGATTACGCCAAGCTGCCCGCCGGTGCGTATGATGTGCAGGTTTATCCCGCCGGTTCCAACTGCCAGGGTACCGCGGTCATCGATGCCAAGGGCCTGCAGCTGGATGCCAAGGCGTACACCGTGATGGCCATCGGCAATCTGGCCGAAATCAAGCCGTTGATCCTGGTCGACAATCTGTCGGCTCCGGCGGCCAGCAAGGTTCACGTCCGCTTCGTGCATGCCTCACCCGATGCGCCTGCGGTGGACATCACTACCAAGGATGGTGCCAAGGTCTTCTCGAACGTGGCTTTTGGCAAGTCGACCGACACGACGCCACTACCCGCTGGCACCTATGATCTGCAGGCGCGCATCGCGGGTACAGACACCGTGGCGCTCGATCTGCCCGGTGTGAATCTGCCTGAAGGCGCGATCCTGACGGTTGTGGCGGAAGGCTATGCCGGTGGCGCCGAGCCGAAACTGGGCGTGCAGGTGATTTCTTATCCCGCGATGGCAGCTCCTGCCACCCTGCCGGTGAGCGGCGGCGAGACGACGAACAATGCGTGGGTGCTGCTTCTGGCTGGAGCGGCGCTGGTGGCGGCCGGCTTCGGCTGGCGCTATGCCCGCAGCAGCGCGCGCTAAATCTGAACAGGCCAATCTGATTCACTAACAACTGAATATCTACCAGTCCGGCGGCTCGCGTGCATCACTCGCGGCCGCCGTTCTGGTTTTAGGGAGCGCACTTCGTCTGGAGACTTACCCCGTCCACGAACAGGCTGGTGGGCAGGCTGTTGTCCGTCATGCCCTTGATGCTCAAGCGCAGCCGGCGATTACCCCAGTTGTTCAAGCCAGAGAAGACCGCCGTCTCAGCCGCCCACCCGTCGCGATTGGCGCTCAGATTGTTGAACGTCACCTGCGGCGACACTTCATTGCCCGCCTGATTCTCCAGCACGAACTCGAAATGGTCGTACACCGCTGGCTCGACTTCCTGCGTCGTCAATAACCGCTTGAAGGTCAGCGTCACGGCCTCGGTAGTAGTAAGGCACGACGAAGGACTGCAGCACTTCCTCATCGGCAGTGTCCCGGCCGCCCAGCCAGGCGCTGTACGCTCCGGAGTAAGGCTGTGTATTGCTGATGAGATCCGATGCGCCGTTTTTGACCTGCACCCACGGCGCGCTGCCGGGCCCCTCTTCAAAATCGCCGTTGACGAGCAGTTCCTGCCCTTCCACGCACATCGGTTCCTGCCAGGGGCGATTGCGCAGGATCAAGGGCAAGTACGTAGTGTAAGTCAACGTGTCGGTGCTGATCGCTCCCGGCGCAGGCGCAGAAACCTCCTGCGCGGACGCGGGGACCTCCGGCGGAGCGACGAGCACTTTGATCGGCGCCGTGATAATGGCGGACTCGAAGAGCGCGGGCCTCGTTTTGATCGTCGAGGAAATCCCGCCGGCGTCCGGCCCGCCCAGATCAAGGGGCGCTGGCCTCGCGGCGAGCGGAGCCGAATCGATCGCAGGTCGTTCCGCGCCGATGTTCAGATCAGCACTGGCGGCCTGCACGCTCAAGCACAGGTCCGCGCGGGTCGGGCAACCCGAACGGGGTGAGCGGCGGTCCGCCGTGCGCCTGGATGAATGCGTCCGGATCGACGGTGCCGTGATCGGGCGCGGGAAAATCGTCGGGATGGATGAGATAAGTGTAGCCGCGCCCGTAGACGATGCCATTGCAGGAGGTCGAGGACGGATAGATCTGCGAGGCATCCAGAAACCAGCGCATCTCAAAATGGAGATGCGAATCACCCGGCTGATACAGCACCGTGCCGACGGCCTGGCCGCGCGCGATGATCTGCCCCGGTGTGACCAGGACTGATCCCAGGTGCGCGTACATCGAGTAGATCACGCGCCCATCGCCGAGCGGGTGACTCAGGATGACGACCCGCCCCGGATAGGACGTGTAGCCCGGATCGTAATAAGCCACCGTTCCATCGGCGACCGCGACCAGCTGCGTGTTGGCCGCATCCTGCCCGTCGAGGCGATAGAGATCGACAGCGCTGTGCAGCATCCGCGGCCAGGTTACCTGCCAGCATTTGCGCGGTGAACCAGGCAGCGACAGGTTGCGCACGCCGTAGCGCGTATCATTGGTGATGATATTCCACTGCTCAGCATACGCCGAAGTGGTGGAGATCACGCCGTACGGCGAGACTGAACTCATTGGCCAGTTCAGGCTGCTCGGGCGGCGGAGTCGCCGCCGGGGTGGGCGCGCTCGGCAGCGCCTGCTGCACGGCGGCATCACGTGGAAGGAGATGGAAGGAAGAGACCGCTCGATCGAACGCAGCCCGCGCGGCCTCAGACGGTCCGCCTGATTGATCGCTCCCGGCGTACAATCCGAGTTTCACGACAACGCGATCGCCTGCCAGCCAGTAGGCTTCGGCATCACCGCCGGCCAGCGCGGTATTGGGCGCGGCCCGCAGCGCAGCCGCGCCGTTGATCGACAAATTCTGCCCGCCAAACGAGGCGAAACCCTGCCGCTCGATCAAGAAGCGGAGCAGCGGCAAGTCGTCGGGGTTGGCAAAAACGGTGACGGCGTAACCTTGATAACCGGCGCCCTCCTCCGGCAGCGCGACGAAGACCGAGGCATAACCCTGCGAGGCTTCCTGCGCCACGCTCAGATGCGCGCCGGCCGGATAATCAAAGGCAAATCCGGCAGCGGCATCACGGTAGGTCTGCCACGCTTCGGACTGGGCGGCGGCAGCCGTGAACAAGGGCAGCAGCGCCGCCCCCAGAAGAATCAACAGGCGTTTGATCATGAAGCTCGTTAGTACGTGTAGAATCCACGCCCGCTCTTGCGGCCCAGCAGGCCGGCCGTCACCATGCGGCGTAGCAGCGGCGGCGCCGCGTAGCGCGCATCTTTAAATTCCTGGTACATCGCATCGCCAATGAACAGACAGGTATCCAGTCCCACAAAGTCCAGCAGCGTGAAGGGGCCCATCGGATGATTGAGACCGAGTCTGATCGCGGTGTCGACGTCTTCTTTCGTCGCCACGCCGTTCTCCAGCGCGCGGATCGCGTCGAACAGGTAAGGCACCAGCAGCAGATTGACGATGAAGCCCGGATTGTCTTTGGCGATGACCAGCTCTTTCTTCAAGACCGCGCCCAGCGCGCGCGCCGCATCCAGGGTTTCGTCACTGGTCAATAACCCGCGCACGATCTCGATCAGCGGCATGACCGGCACCGGATTGAAGAAGTGCAGCCCCACGACCTTATCCGGCCGCTGGGTGGCCGAGGCGATCTCCGTGATCGACAGCGATGACGTGTTGGACGCCAGAATCGCCTCCGGTTTGCAGATCACGTCGAGCTCGGTGAAGAGGGTCTTCTTCAACGCCATGTTCTCCGTGGCGGCTTCGATCACCAGGTCGCAGTGCGCAAAATCCGACAGCTGCGTGGTGAACGACAGGCGGCCCAACGCCGCTTCAGCCTCGGCCGGCGGGATTTTGCCGCGCTCGACCGCGCGCGCAAACGAGTGCTGCAAGTAGGCCCGGCCGCGATCCAGCAGCTCGTCATTGATCTCACGCGCCACCACCTCGCAGCCGGCCCGCGCAAAGACTTCCACGATGCCGCTGCCCATTTGGCCGACGCCGACGACGCCAATGGTTTGAAAGGCCATGATGAGGTTCCTCCAGGTTGAGCTGAATTTCAATGGATACGTGATAAATGATGAGTGACAAGTGAAAGCACCGCTTGATTTCACTTGTCACTCATCACTCTTCAATTTCGACGGCCAGCGCCACGGCCTCGCCGCCGCCCAGGCACAACGCGGCCAGACCGCGGCGCAGGCCGCGATCGTGCAGGGCATAGATCAGCGTGCTCAACAGGCGGGCGCCGCTGCAGCCGATCGGGTGGCCGAGCGCGACTGCGCCGCCGTTGACGTTGACCTTGTTCCAGTCCCAATGATGCCCGGCCTGCTCCAGGCTGCGCGCGTCGGCGATGACTTGCGCGGCGAAGGCTTCGTTGATCTCAATCAGATCGAAATCATCCAGCGTCCAATTGATCTTGTCGAGCAGCCGGGGGATGGCGCGCGCCGGCGCGATGAACAACCACTTGGCCGGAACCGCCGCATGCGCATAACCGACGATCCGGGCCAGCGGCTGCTTGCCCAGCCGATCGGCCGCGCTTCGGCTCATGACGACGAGCGCCGCGGCGCCATCGTTCATGCCGGGCGCGTTGCCGGCGGTCACACGCCCCTCGGCTTTGAAAGCGGGCCTCAATTTGGCGAGCGCCTCGAGCGAAGTGTCACGCCGCGGGCCTTCGTCCGTATCGACGATCGTCACGCGGCCTTTGGCCTCTTTGACCTCGACCGGGACAATCTCGCTTCTGAATTTTCCGGTGTCGATGGCGGCGATGGCTTTGCGATGGCTGTGATAGGCGAACTCGTCCATCTCGGCGCGCGTGACTTCGAATTGATCCGCGATGAATTCGGCGGCGACGCCCATGCTCTGATCTTCAAGCGCGCACCACAGGCCGTCGATCTGCAGCGCGTCGAGGATTTGGGTGTGGCCGTACTTGTGGCCCGATCGTTCTTCCGGCAGCAGGTACGGCGCCTGGCTCATGCTCTCCATGCCGCCCGCCACGTAAAGATCGCCATCACCCGCTTTGATCTGCGAGGCCGCCAGCATGACCGCTTCCAGGCCGGAGCCGCACACCTTGTTCACCGTCACCGCGCCGACGGAGTCGGGCAGCCCGGCAAAGATCGCCGCCTGCCGCGCCGGGGCTTGTCCCGCGCCCGCCGTAACGACTTGCCCCAACAGCACTTCGTCGATTTGCGCGGCGTCAATGCCCGCGCGCTTGACGGCTTCGCGCACGGCCAGCGCGCCGAGACGCGTCGCGGGGAATGAAGCTAATCCGCCCATGAACTTGCCCACGGGCGTGCGCGCCGCGCTAACAATCACGGGATCGCGATCGGATTTGGGAGTGGGAGGGATCATGGCCTATTGCTCCTTGAGCTGTGCAGCCTTCGCCGGCTGCGCCAAGCGGCCCGCCGTCGCATCGCGACGGGAACGGGCAAGTCTCGCCTCCGGGAAGCGGACATTACCGGCTTGGATTGTCAAAGTTTATTTGCCCGCTCTGGTGTGCCGCCTCGTCGAAAGCGGGCCGCAGCCGTTTGTAAAGATCGTCAAGACTCTCTGGCAGCACACGCGTCTGCGCCACAATGGGCATGAAGTTGGTGTCGCCCAGCCAGCGCGGCACGATGTGAAAATGAAAATGCTGATCGATGCCGCCGCCCGCGGCTTTGCCCAGATTCGCGCCCAGGTTGAAGCCGTGCGGATTGGAAACGCGCCGGATGGCCGCCAGGCTGAGCTGGGCCAACTGCATGATCTCCAACAGCGCATCGTCGCCCAGTTTCTCGATCGAATCGACGTGCGCATAGGGGTTGATCATGACGTGGCCGGTGTTGTACGGAAAGATATTCAGAATCACATAGGCCAGCCGGCCCCGGTGCAGAATATACACTGTGGCATCGTCGGCTTGTTGCGGGGCCTCGCAAAAGACGCACACGCCTTCCGGCGGGTTTGCCGCGCCAAGAATGTAGGCCATACGATCGCGCCAGAGATGATCCATGCGGGTTCCTGTCCCGGAAGATTGACACGCTGAAGGGGTACCGCCTGCGCCCCTATTTTACCTCAAACCCCATTGTCCTTGCCCGCTTTTCGCCAGCCGCCGGTTGGCAGTACAATAACTGCCATGACACCCGCCGCCTGGGACGCCTCCCTGTTCAGCGACCTGCCTGAGATTAGCACGGTTGAGCATTACGCCGCCATCGGTTCCACCAACGATCGCGCGCGCGCCCTGGCGGCGCTGGGCATGCCGGAGATCGCGCTGGTGGCGGCCGATGAACAGCTGGCCGGGCGCGGCCGCCGGGGCCGAGCGTGGCACACGCCGCCCGGCACGGCGCTGGCATTTAGCCTGCTCACCCGGCCGGCGATCTCCGCGCAGCAGGCCATGCGTCTCACCATGCTGGCCGGCCTCGCCGCCGTAGAAGGCGCCGAGCGGGTTACCGGCCTGCGGCTCGATCTGAAGTGGCCCAATGATGTCGTCTTTCACAGCCAGGGCCGCTGGTGGAAGGCGGGCGGCATCCTCACCGAGTGCGCCTTTCAGGGCGATGACATCGCCTATGCGGTGATCGGCATCGGCCTCAACGTCAACGCCGACTTTTCGCAGCAGGCTGAACTGTGCGAGATCGCGGCGAGCCTGAAGGACCTGGCCGGACGCGAGGTCGATCGCCGGGCCGTCTTGAAAGCCGTCGTCGCCGCGTTTGTCGATCGCTATGCAGGGCTGGCAAACGCCGATCGCTTGCGTGAAGCCTGGGCCGCGCGCCTGATCAACTTGCGGCAGACGATTCGCGTCAACCTCGACGATCGCACCATTGAAGGCTAGGCCGAGGGCGTCGCTGACGATGGCGCGCTGCTGCTGCGCACTGCCGGCGGGCAGCTGCAGCGTTTGTTATCTGGCGACGTGACGTTGCACGATCTCAATCGGTAACGCAAGAGAGATAAGAAGGCTGGCTGGCACGGAAGCGCGTTACATACCGTCTCTCAACCTCTCCATCTTTCGTCCCCGTCCACGAGCCGGAGCTGACCGCGCATAACAGTCGCCATCGGGTACAATTTCCTCAAGCCAAGCCCGGTTGGGATTGAGGGATCGAGAGTCTCCGTCTCTCTGTCTCACCATCCTCCTTTCGTAATAATGAGTCCTGATATCGAGTGGCACGTCGGCGAAGACGACCGAACAAGAAACGATCGCGCAGATCACGACGCGCAGGCCTTCGCGTTGGCGCAAGTCGATCGCGCTGCTGACGGTCGCGCTAGGTATCGGACTGGGCATACTCTACGTCTCGATCCCGGAACCTGCCCCCAGGCCGGTCACGCCCGCGCCCGTCACATCCGTCCCCACTCTAGCACCCACAAGTGTGCCGCCCACTCCCCCGCTGCAGGCGGCGCGCTCTGCGCTGGAAAATGCTATCTTGCGCGAAGCACGCGCGCTGGCCGATGGCGACGCCTCCGGATACCTTGCCACGCAGGACGCCAACCTGTATCAACGGCGACAGGATGCCCTGGGGTTGTATTCGGTGTGGGGACGGCCTGCCACCGGCCAGCCCTATTACACCATCCGGCAGACCGGCACTGTGAGTGCCGACACTGCCTGGGCTGAGGTGATTCAATATCGCGACGGCCAGTTCTTTCGGGATGTCCGCTTCTTCCGCCGGATAAATGAGCGCTGGGTACGCACCCGCGCAGTGAGCGACAGCTCCTTCTGGGGCGCGCTGCAGACTACTTCCGCGGATCATTTCAATGTAACCTACCGTGCGCGCGACGCCGAGGCGGTGCGCGACGCCACCTCGTATCTGCAACAACGCTATGCACAAATCTGCCGGGAGTTCGGTTGCGCCGATCAAGCAGGGCTTCCTGCCCTCAGCCTCGTATTCCAACCCGGCGTCCTGGAAGCCTCGGTGTCATCCGATCAGGCCAGCCGCTACCTGACGGTTACCCTGCCGACCCCCGGCGACATGGGTCTGTACTATACGACGCTCGAAGCGACGACACTCGGGCGCAACAATCGATTGGATGAATTCTTCGATCGCCATTTTATCCTGCCCGCACTGTTTGAAGCGGCCGGCGGCGCCGATCGCTGGCTGACCAACAACGATGGCGTGATGTACGTGTACGCCATAAGCCTGTGGGAGCTCGAGCGGCAGGGGCGTCTGCCCGCCGATGAGTTTCCTTATCACCCTGAACTGTTAGCGGATAACAATCAGCTGCTCCCGCTGGACGAAACGTGGACCATAGTGCAGGCCGACGACCTGACCCGGGCTCAAAGCAGCGCCCTGATCCAGTTTATCGACGAGACGTATGGCCCGGACACCGTGATCGAATTCTTTCGGTCGCTGCGCACGGCGCGGTCGCTCTCGCAGGCAATTGAGTCCATCGGCTTGCCGTATGGCAACTTTGAAGCGAAATGGGCGACCTGGTTAGAACAGCAGAAGATATGAAGACGCGATAGAGGCAGCGCTGCCGGTCTCGTTCGGGGAATTCAATCGGCAGTGGACGCAGTGGGTTGATGGAGAATGAGAGAGGGAGTGGCAGAAAGACTTTCTCCGTCTCTCCAGCGCCCTATCTGTTCCTGCGGCGCAGCCAGCCAATGAACAGTGATGCCGTACCGCCAAGTAAAGCGATCGGGCCGAGAAGATCGATCGGGACGCCCGTCACCGGCAAATAAGCCGGCGGCCGATTGGGATCGTAGATCGGGCGCTGTCCATTCGGCGGCAACGTGGAGGGCGGCCGACCGGGCTGGCTGCTGGCGGGTTGATTGGGCAGGCACGACAGCCGCGCGGTACCGTTGGTGAAGGTCAATCCTGCGCAGAGGTTGAAGGGCGCATCGCTGGCATACGCCGTAACCACAACCACGTCCAGATACACAACCATCGTCTGGCCCGGCGCCAGCGTCCCCGCCTGGACTGAGACCGCCATGTTCCAGACGTTGATCTGCCCCTGCGTCGTGGTGACATTGGACAGCGCCATGTTGTTGGGCACACCGGCCGTGACGGTCACGTTGTCGGCATTTTCCCCGCTGGGGTTGCTGGCCGTGACGGTGATGCGCGCGCCTTGATTGATCACCAGCGGCCACGGCGCCGCTGAGATCGTGACAACCGGATTCGCCACAGACTGCGGCCGGGCTTGAACCGGCGCGTAACCGGCCAGCAGGCACAAGCCGATCGCAACGAGCAACGTCCACGTTAGGTGTCTCATCATGCCAGATCCAATTTATACATGAATGCCGTCCACGCCGTGAAAACGCCAAGCGGTGATGACCACCTCATTATCGACGACCAAAACAGAAGTCCGCGAGGGAGTTGCCATGGCAGCCGCGCCGAGCGCGAATGCATTATAGGATAGTCCGGGTATAGGAGCAAGTACTGCGGTACGGCAAACGGGCGCAGCTTCAAAGTGATTTCAAACCAAATGGGTGGAAACCGGCCTGCCGGTCGGGTCTTACGCGCTTGACCATCCTCGACGATTCGGGCATAATCGCTGGCATGGAAATAGGAATCATTGGACTCCCCCAAAGCGGTAAGACGACGCTGTTTCACGCGCTGGCCGGCGCGGAAAAAGCGACCGCGGCGTATTCGGCGGGCCGACTGGAAATCCACACCGCCACGACGAATGTTCCTGACGAGCGCGTGGACATCTTGAGCAAGATGTTCAATCCGCGCAAGACAATTTACGCCAAAGTCACTTATGCCGACATCGCCGGTCTGGACAAGGGCATCACCAAGAAAGGCCTGCCCGGTCCTTTTGTGAATCAGCTGGGACAGATGGATGCGTTTGTGCACGTGCTGCGCGCCTTTCCCGATCCGATGGGCGCCACCCCGATCGATCCGGCGGGCGATCTGGCGATCCTCGACACCGAGTTTCTGCTGAACGATCTGGGCGCGGTGGAGCGCCGCTACGAAAAGATCATTGAGGCCATCGGCAAAGGCGGCAAGGATCGCGACCTGGCGCTGAAAGAGAAAGCGCTGTTTGAAAAGCTGAAAGCCTGGCTGGATGAAGAAAAGCCGCTGCGCGATCTCGATCTGACGCACGACGAACTGCAATTGACGCGCGGCTACGGCTTCCTATCGCTCAAGCCGATGCTGATCGTCATCAATTGTGCCGACGAAGGCACGCCGCCCGGCGTGCCGTATCCGCATCAGCACAGCGCCGTCGTCGCTCTGCACGGCCGGTTGGAACGCGAGATCGCGGAACTCTCGCCGGAAGACGCGCCCATGTTCATGGAAGAGTACGGCATCACCGAGTTGAGCCGCAGCAAAGTCATTCGCCTCTCGTACGACCTGCTGGGCTTGCAGTCGTTCTTTACCGTGGGCGAAGACGAGGTGCGCGCGTGGACGATCAAACGCGGCGCGACGGCGGTGGAAGCCGCGGGCGAGATTCATACCGATCTGGCCAAGGGCTTCATCCGCGCCGAGGTGACGGCCTATCACGACCTGATCGAACTCGGCAGCCTGAAGGAAGCGCATCACAAAGGCAAACAGCGGCTGGAAGGCAAAGAGTACGTGGTGCTTGACGGCGACATCGTGCACATCCGGCACAGCGGGTAGCGTGGTGTCTGAAGCGTGACGGGCAGAACGTGAGCGGGGCGTCAGGGAAGAAATATCTCGACGCCTCGTTTTGTCGCAGCCTGCGGCACGCTGTCCCCGTGTGGTACAATTTTTAACGTTACGCGTCACCATCACCCTGGCTCACTCCACTCGCACTGCACGGCGTGCGGTGCAGTGCCGGTGTCAAACGATTACACGCTATGACTACTCTCATTCTCATTCGTCACGGCCATACCGACTGGATCAATAAGAAGCTGGCCGGCTGGCTGCCAGACGTGCACTTGAACGATCTGGGCAAACAGCAGGCCGAGGAATTGCCCCAGCGGCTGGCCGCCCTCGACCTCACGGCGATCTATTCCAGCCCGCTGGAGCGCACCGTCGAAACGGCCCAGCCGCTCGCCAAAGCCCGCGGCCTGCGGATCCAGCGCGTGGCCGGCCTGGGCGAAGTAGACTTCGGCGACTGGCAGGGGCAGCCGCTGAAGGTCTTGTCCGGCAAGAAGGAATGGAAGATCGTGCAGGCTGCGCCCAGCGCATTCCAATTTCCTAACGGCGAATCGTTTCGCGAGACGCAGAGCCGCGCCGTAGGCGCGATCGAGAAGATCAGCGCCAGCCATGCCAAAGACACCGTCGTCGCATTTTCGCACGGCGACGTGATCAAGTTGATCGTGGCGTACTATGCCGGCATCGCGCTGGACAATTTCCAGCGTATCGCCATCAGCCCGGCGTCGATCAGTGTGGTCGATCGCGGCCCATTTGGCGCGCGCCTGGGACGCTTGAATGACACCGGCCCGCTGCAAAATCATCACCATCCAAAGAAATAATTCAGTATGACACACACCATCGATTTGAATCCCGTTTCCGCCATCACCGTCGGCACCGTCGGGCCGCCCGGCCAGCGCGTGTTCTATTTGCAGGCGCGGGGCGGCCCCACGACCATTGCCATCGAGACCGAGAAGGAACAGGTGCGCGCGCTGGCGCTGGGCATCCATCAATTTCTGGAAGAATTGACACAGCGCTTCCCTGATCGGACCGAGTTGGACCAGGTGCCGCAAAGCGAACTCAACCTGACTCAGCCGGTCGCATCCGAGTTCAAGGTCGGCCAGATGGGGCTGGGTTACGATTCCGATCAGGATCGGGTTGTCGTCGTGGCGCAATCGCTGCAGTTGGAGGGCGAGCCGGAAGAGAATGCCATCACGGCGCGCTTCTGGATCACGCGCGGCCAGGCCAAAGCGATGGCCGATCACGTGCTGGAAGTCGTCTCGCAAGGGCGGCCCATGTGCGCGCTGTGCGGCCGGCCGATCAACCCGGAAGGCCACTTCTGTCCCAAGCGTAACGGGCACGCGACCGATCTCATCGTTCAATGAAATTCATGACGAGTAATGAGTGACGAGTGAAATCAGCACTCGTTATCATTCATCAGAGCAAAGCCTCCCTGAGGGACTCGTCACTTTTTACGCACCATGTCCGCACCCGCCGACTCCGAACCGCTCTCCCTGACGCTTGAGCGCGCCCTTGACCTTCTCGCGCGCGGCCAGTTGCAGCCGCAGGGCCTGCTGCCGTGGGGAAGCAATTACACCTTCCTGGTTCGCATCACGCTGGATGAAATGGAAACGGCAGCGATCTACAAGCCGCGTCAAGGTGAACGGCCCCTGTGGGATTTCCCCGACGGCACGCTTTGCCAGCGCGAGGTCGCCGCGTTTGTCGTGAGCCGGGCCCTTGACTGGTTCATCGTGCCCCCCACGGTCCTGCGTGATGGACCGCACGGCCTGGGCATGGTGCAGTTTTATATCGACTGCAATCCTGCCGAGCATTACTTCACGCTGCAGGAAGAGACGCGCTTTCACGATCAATTCAAGCAGATTGCGCTGTTCGACCTGCTGATCAACAACGCCGATCGCAAATCGGGCCACTGCCTGCGCGACGAAAACGACCACATCTGGGCGATCGATCACGGCGTGAGCTTTGCCGTGGAACCCAAGCTGCGCACCGTAATCTGGGAATTCGCGGGGCAGCCCATACCCGAGCGGCTGGTGGGCCACCTGAAGGCTTTTCGTTCGCGCTTCGATCAGCGCGACGATCCCTATCTCCGCGCGCTGTCCCAACTCCTCGACAAGCGCGAGCTGGCCGCGTTGAAACGCCGCGCCGATCGGTTGATCCAGTCGGGCTGTTTCGCCGAGCCCCTGCCGGGTTACCGGCAGATTCCGTGGCCGCCCGTGTAAATCACCTAACCTCCCGGAGGCTTTGCGAAGCACCTCCGGGAGGTTAAAGCGCCGTCTGTGGTGAATCAACAATCTACAACGTGATACCCGGCGCTTGTCGCGCCTGCGCCTGCCTGTTACAATGTGAGGCATGAGCGCCCAAACCCCTGCCTCCTCAGCCATCACTTCCAATCCGCCCGCTGATGAACGCGCCACGGTGCTGCACACGTGGTCGATCCAGTCGCAATGGAACGCGCCCACGGTCGTGAGCGGCAGCGGCGCGTGGTTCATCGATCAAGACGAGAATCGTTATCTCGATTTCAGCAGCATGGCCGAATGCTGCAATTTGGGCCACCAACACCCCCGGGTGATCGCGGCGATCAAAGCTCAAGCCGATCGGATGTGCTACGTCCAGCCAGGCTGGGGATCGGAACCGCGCGCCGAGTTGGCCTCACGCCTGATCGAAAAATCCGGGATGACCGGCGGCAAGGTGTTCTTCTCGCTGGCCGGAGCCGATGCCAACGAGAATGCCGTGAAATTCGCGCGCTGGGTCACGGGCAAATCAAAGATCATCACGCGCTATCGCGCGTATCACGGCGCGACGCACATGACGCTCGATCTGGGCGGCGACAATCGCGCGTGGCACACGCAGACCGGCTTCGACGGCATCGTGCACGCGCTGCCGCCCTATTGCTATCGCTGCCCGTTCGGCCTGAAGGTCGACACGTGCGGCATTCACTGCGCCGATCACGTGGCCGAATTGATCGAGTATGCCGGCGTGGAAAACGTGGCCGCGGTGCTGGTCGAGCCGCACGCGGGAACCAACGGCATCGTCGCGCCCGACGAGTATTGGCCGCGGCTGCGCGAGATTTGCCAGCGCTACAACGTGCTGCTCATCGCCGACGAAGTGATGAGCGGCTTTGGCCGTGTGGGCGAGTGGTTCGCGTGGCAAAAGTACGGACTCGAAAACGCGCCGGACATGATGACGTTGGCCAAGGGCCTCACAGGCGCACACGTGCCGCTGGGCGCAGTCGTCGTAAACAAGCGCGTGGCTGACTACTTCGACGATCATCTGTTGGAAAGCGGCCTCACCTACAGCGGTCACCCACTGGCGTGCGCGGCAGGCGTCGCGGCGCTGGATGCCTACGAATCAGAGAACTTGATGCAACGTTCGCGCGAGTTGGGTAAATGGCTCATGACCCGCTTGCAAGAGATGAAGCAGCGCCTGTCCCTCATCGGCGATGTGCGCGGGCAGGGTTTATTCGCGATTGTGGAACTGGCGCAGCCCTCGTGGCCGCAGACGCTGCCGCTGTTGAAGAAACTGGTCAGTGAGGGTCGCCAGCGCGGCATCTCATTCGCCGTGCGCGGCAATCTGATCGTCATCAGCCCGCCGCTGGTGATCGATCAGGAAGACCTGGCGCACGGGTTGGATGTGATGGAAGAGCTGTTGAGCAATGTGTAATTGGAGATAGCTGTGTACGAACGCATTCTGAAACAAATGCGTGACAAGATTCGTTCACGCCAGTACGTGATGACACTACATGCCGAAGAAAAAATGGACGATGATGAACTGTCTATCTTCGATGTAGAAAGCGGCATTCTTACTGGCAGAATCGTTGAGAGACAAAGGGATCGATCCAAGCAAGAGTGGAAGTATCTGGTTCAGGGTGAGACAATCGATGGCGACCGCGTTATTGTAGTGGTCAGCAAATTCGGATACGCAGACAGGCTGGTGATCCTGACGGTCTATGTCGAAGGGTGAAAGGGAGAGGAATATGATTTGCGAAATTTGCGGCAAAAACGGTGCACAGATCAAGTATATCACTCGCAGCTACGGTAAAGGGGCAAACTTGCTGGTGATCGAGAATGTTCCTATTGTCGTATGCCCCAATTGCGGTGAGAGTTACCTTACCGCTGAGACTCTGCACGAGATCGAGCGCATCAAACTGCATCGGCGGAGTCTGGCGAAGCCGCGCAGTGTTGCTGTCGCCAACTTTGTGTGAAGCGAAATCTGGCTCAAAGTGCAGATCATCATCAGCCCACCATTGGTGATTGCGCAAGACGACCTCGCGCATGGGTTGGATGTGGGAATAGAACCGTTGAGTTGGAGTGGTTATCGGTGCGATACCCACACACTTTAATTCCGACGACGTACGAAGAGATATATTTGCTGACAGGAGGCACCGTTAGTGTTCCAAAGGCGATGCCTAGATTCAAGCCTTGGCTTGGCGCACCTCTCAATGACACGTATGGCGGAAAACAAGTCATTGATTCGAGGGGCGAACCCGTCTTTGCCGAACTGGCAATTCTGAGGCTTCTGCAAGCCGAGGATTGGGAGGGCGCATGGATTGACACTTATCGAAACAGGAAACGGATTGCCATTGATCAATTTATCGAATTGCCGCCTAACAGAAATGAACTCCTGAAACAAATCTATCAGAGCACAGGTTCAAGATCAGGCTGTTTTGATGTGTATTGCTGGCATGATAAGCAGATTTTGTTTGCCGAAGCTGAAGCGGAGGGGGCGCGATCGTATTCAAGATACACAACGCCGCTGGCTGGCGGCAGCATTGAGTATCGGGCTACCCATTGAGTCATTTCTAATTGTCGAATGGAGTCTGATAGAGGTCTAAACCGTGCCCGAACAAGGTGATCAAACCACTCTGCGCTTCGCCTGGTCGCCCTCGACCGGAATGGTGCGCGCGACCTATCGCGCTGAGGTGGAGAGCTACGAGCCGCGCGGCGATCGGTTTCAGTGCCGGCTATTGGAACTCGTCAAGGCAAGCGGAGTCCATGCGGGCAGTGAGCTGACGCAGGAGCTGCTTGATGGCTTGGTTGGTAAGCATGTTTTGGTACCACGCGAGGGACTTAATGGACTTGTCTTGCGACTCAAAATGACCACTTTGACGGGAGGGCTGAAGCACCCTTACTTCTTTGACTAACTTGATAATGTTAGATTAGACCGTCATTGCGAGGAGCGCTGTCGGCGACGAAGCAATCTCGTGTGGCCGACGCTGAGATTGCTTCGCAAAAAGCGCTCGCAATGACGTATCACCATTGAATTTAACATGGTCAAGCTTATCACTTGGCACCACGCACCAATTACCAATTACCGTTTACCAATCCCTAACCACCCAATCCACACAGGAGGCACAAGCATGGCAGTGAAGAAGGTCGTTAAGAAAGAGGTCAAGAAGGTGAAGGCCGCCGTCAAGAAAGCGGCCCCCAAGAAGGAAGGCAAGTTCCGCCTGACCTACGCGACGATGTTCAATCCGCCGGAGAAGATGCACACGGACTTTGACAAGGCCGTGGCCAGGTTCCGCGCGGAGATGGGCCAGGACGTGCCGCTGTTGATCAATGGTGAAGATCGCTTCGTCGAAGCGAAGTTTGACGATCGCAGCCCCATTAACACCGAGTGGCTGCTGGGCACGTTCCAGAAGGGCGGCGTGGCCGAAGGGCGGGCCGCGTTGACCGCCGCCAAAGCCGCTGCGCCCAAATGGGCCGCGACCAAGTGGCAGGATCGCGTCAAGATTCTGCGCCGCGCGGCCGCGCAGATCGAGAAGCGCCTGTACGAAATCGGCGCGGTGGTGGCGCTGGAGATCGGCAAGAACCGCATGGAAGCGCTGGGCGACGTGCAGGAAACCGCCGACCTGATCTCCTACTATTGCGACCAGATGGAGCGCAACAACGGCTTCATCGTGCCGATGGGCAAGGATCCGCTCGCCGGCTGGAATGCCACCAACGTCAGCGTGCTCAAGCCCTACGGCGTGTGGGTGGTCATCTCGCCCTTCAACTTCCCGTTTGCGCTGGCCGGTGGGCCGAGCGGCGCGGCGCTGGTCGCGGGTAACGCGGTGGTCTTCAAGCCGGCCTCCGATACGCCCTACTCCGGGCGTCTGCTGGCCGAATGCTTCCGCGATGGCGGCGTGCCCGCGGGCGTGTTCAACTACGTGACGGGCGGCGGCGCGACGATCGGGCAGGAGTTGATCTCCAATCCGCTGGTCGACGGCATCACCTTCACCGGCTCCTATGACGTGGGCATGCACATCTACAAGACGTTCGCTACAGGCCAGTATCCGCGCCCTTGCATCGCGGAGATGGGCGGCAAGAATCCGGCCATCATCACCGCCAGAGGCGATCTCGATCTGGCCGCGCAGGGCGTGATGCGATCGGCGTTCGGGCTGCAAGGGCAAAAGTGCTCGGCCTGCTCGCGCGTGTACGTCGATAACCGCGTCAAGGATCAATTCGTGGAGAAGCTGCTGGCGCTGACTAACAAGATCGCGATCGGCGATCCGACGAAGCGCGAGATCTGGCTGGGACCGGTGGCGAATAGAAGTTCGTATCAAGACTTTGCCAACTTCAGTGAAGAACTGTCACAAGGCGGCCAGATTCTAACGGGTGGCAAGCAGTTGGTGGAGGGCGAGCTGGGCAAGGGTTATTTCTGCGCGCCGACGCTGGTCGATCTGCCCGCCGATCATCGCCTGTGGAAAGTGGAGATGTTCCTGCCCATCACGACGATCGCCGGCTATGACGACGTGAATGAAGCGATGAGACTGGCGAACGACGTCGACTACGGATTGACCGCCGGGTTCTATGGCAGCAAGCAGGAATTGAAGTGGTTCTTCGACCATATCGAGGCGGGTGTCACGTATGCCAATCGGCCGCAGGGCGCGACCACGGGCGCGTGGCCGGGCTTCCAACCGTTTGGCGGTTGGAAGGGCTCGGGCAGCACGGGCAAGGCCGGCGGCTCGAATTACTACGTACAGCAATATATGCACGAGCAGAGCCAGACGACCATCGAGAAGGCGTAACGGTTTCAACCTCCCGGAATGTGTGCGAATTTCGGGAGGTTCTGCTTTTCATGACAAGGAACGATCATGTCGAAAGTCATGTCACTCAGCGAAGCCATCAGCCGCTTTGTGCACGATGGCGATGTGGTTTACGCTGCCGGGTTCACTCACCTCATTCCGTTTGCCGCCGGGCACGAGATCATCCGGCAGCACAAAAAGGATTTGACGCTGGCGCGCGCCACGCCCGATCTGATCTATGATCAGATGGTGGCGGCCGGCTGCGCGCAGAAGATCATCTTTTCGTACAGCGGCAATCCCGGCGTGGGATCGCTGCGCATCATCCGGCAGGAGATGGAAGCCGGACGCCTGGCGTATGAAGAATACTCGCATTTTGCCATGATCACGCGCGTCGCCGCCGGCGCGATGGGCCTGCCGTTTCTGCCGATGCGTCCGACCGGCAGCGAAGACCTCGCGCGCGCCAATCCGCAGTATCGGAAAGTGCAGTGCCCCTACACAGGCGTCGATCTCGTCACGGTGCCCGCGCTGAATCCCGACGTCGCCATCATCCACGCGCAGCGCGCGGACGCCCGCGGCAACACGCAGATCTGGGGCATCGTCGGCGAGCAGAAGGAAGTCGCCTTCGCCAGCAAAAAGGTGATCATCACCGCCGAAGAGATCGTCGACGAAGCCGTCATCCGATCGGACCCCAACCGCACCGTCATCCCCGATATCGTCGTCAGCGCCGTGTGCCACGTGCCGCACTGCGCGCATCCCTCGTACACGCAGGGCTACTACGATCGCGACAACAAGTTCTACCTGGCATGGGACAAGATCAGCGAGAGCCGCGAGAACGCCGAGGCGTGGCTAAACGAGTGGGTGTATGGCGTGAAAGATCACGCCGAGTATTGGGATAAGTTAGGCGCAGAGACGCACGCGCGCTTGAAAGTGCCCCCCGCGTTGAGCGCGCCGGTGAATTACGGGAAATACTAATTCACGTTGTATTCCAACCTTATCCTTCGCGTAGGGATGATGCCATGTCCGTAAATCGCTACCTAACAGAGATTTCTTGGACGCGTTGAAGAACAGGATCGTTTTCGTGATGCGCTGCGCACCGTAGTGCGCCCAGCTCTCGTTTACGGAGCAAATGAAGGATCTTGTCATGCCTCATGACCCGCTGCCACCTTAACGTGTTCTTGCTCTACGGCGAAGGCGGCATGGGTAAATCAAAGTTAACTGAGAGATTCCAGATTATTGCTACAAACGAGCCTGAATTCAAGGATCGCAGCGGAGCCATTTGGCTGGATGGGAAGAACGCAAGCGATTCGATCACGGGCTTGTTGCGCATGATGCGGTCGCGGCTGAGACCGTCTTTGAAAACGTCTATGCCGCCTTTCGCGACGCGGGCTTTGGCGATAAATTCGATCCGTATGAAAAAGCAATCATCAAACGGACAGAGGCCGACAAAAAGGTTGCACTGGCATTGGACGCCACGCATAGCGAGGGACAAGATCGCTATGCCGACTTGCGTAAGCTCGGCGCAAAAGGTCTAGCCTGGCTGGTGCGTACCGGTCTCCCGGGAGGAGTAGGCGCGTATCTTCCGGAAGAGCCAACCGCTAAAGCATTCGAAGCGATCATTGAAAACGGCGCGATTGGCTTAGCCCATGCGCGCGATACCGCTACCACTCTGATTCGCGCGAAACTCGACTCTGATGAGTTCGATCTATTTGTACTGCCTAATGAAACGCTGGCTCATAAGTTGGCCGATGGCATTTATGCCGCTGCGCAGAAAAAGCCGATCTTGCTGGTGCTGGACACTTACGAAATCGTTGATCATGCCGACTACTGGCTGCGCAGCGTGATCAAGCAGGCCGGCCCGCGCGTCATGTGGGTGATCTCCGGTCGGCACAATCTGGCTGACAGCGGCAGAAGGGCAGACATTCATTTTAGCGGTTACCGTGAAGACAAGCTGCTTAGCAAGCTGCTGCGCGTGATGCCGCTTACCGAGTTCAGCGCAGGCGATGTGATGGAGTACTTCCAATACCGCATCCCGGCCCGGCCAGTAGACGACCTCACTGGCCAAGTTATTCAGCGAGCCACCCTGGGCATTCCTCTGGCCGTCAAAGAAGCTGCTGCCATTTGGGCCAAACCAGGTACCGTATTGAATGACATCACAGGCGATGAGGCGCCGAGTCGCGATCGCGATGTCATTGTGCGAAAAATGACCGAGCGCTTCCTGATGCATTGCTGGGATGATGAGAAAGATCGCTCACGGCTATACGTGCTGGCACTGGCTTATTATCCCGACACTGAGCTGCTGGCCGCCATGTTCGAAACAGATGATCTTGAGCATGAGTTGACTGAGCTGGAAAAGCGGCATTCGTTTGTGTTCGTCAGAGACATGACCCTGCACGATAAAGTGCTGACCTTCGTCCGCGAATTCTTGCTGGCTGATTTGCTGCGCACCAGCAAGAACATCCATGGCGCAAACACACGGGCGGTTAAACATCTCAATCAGCAGTTGGTAAAGCGTGAATCACTATCATCAACACTGGAAGATCGCGTGGAGGATGAACGCTGGGCAGCCAACGTAATCGCATTGACTTATCATTCTTTCTGGTTGGATGAAGACAACGGATGGAAAGTGCTGCGGCCTGCGTTTGTCGGCGGACTGGTCTATGACCGCGACTTCGCCCGCGCCTTGCTTGATGCTGTGGAACCATTGTCACATACGCTGACCAAGTCTGGAACACGCCGCTTAAAGACGTTACAAGCAGCCTTGACTGCCAATCCCGATGCTGAACAAGAAGCAGCATTGCTACATGAGCTGGAAGCATCACAGCGCCACTGGGAAGATGATGGTTGTTTGGATGAACGTCGTGCCATCTTAGCTTTGCAGCAAGGACGGCTGGCGCTGCGCCGCAAGCAATGGGCGGAAGCACAACGGCAGTTTGAGGAAACCGAGAAAGGATTACCACCAGAAAGCGAGACTCTGAAACACTTGTTGGGAGTGGCGTTGTATGAACTGAGTGGTGAGCTGATGTGGCCCAGCGGCGCAAGCGATGCGATTTATTCAGCGGATGCCGATCGTGCCCTGGCTAAAGCGGCGGAGTACATTCCTGACATCAGCTGTGATAAGATATTACATTGCCGTATCAAGCGCAAAAGCGCTGAAATACGAGCAGGCCATCGCCGCGTACAACGCCGCCATCGCTCTCGACCCCAAGTTAGCCGCGCCGCACCACGGCCTCGGCAGCGTGTACCAAGAGCAACACCAGTACGAGCAGGCCATCGCCGCGTACAACGCCGCCATCGCTCTCGACCCCAAGTTCGCCGCGCCGCACCACGGCCTCGGCAACGTGTACCAAGAGCAACACCAGTACGAGCAGGCCATCGCCGCGTACAACGCCGCCATCGCTCTCGACCCCAAGTTAGCCGCGCCGCACCACGGCCTCGGCAACGTGTACCAAGAGCAACACCAGTACGAGCAGGCCATCGCCGCGTACAACGCCGCCATCGCTCTCGACCCCAAGGACGCCTATCCGCACCACGGCCTCGGCAGCGTGTACCGACAACAGAACCAGTACGAGCAGGCCATCGCCGCGTACAACGCCGCCATCGCTCTCGACCCCAAGTACGCCGCGCCGCACCACGGCCTCGGCAACGTGTACCAAGAGCAACACCAGTACGAGCAGGCCATCGCCGCGTACAACGCCGCCATCGCTCTCGACCCCAAGGACGCCGCGCCGCACCACGGCCTCGGCAACGTGTACCAAGAGCAACACCAGTACGAGCAGGCCATCGCCGCGTACAACGCCGCCATCGCTCTCGACCCCAAGTTAGCCGCGCCGCACCACGGCCTCGGCAGCGTGTACCGACAACAGAACCAGTACGAGCAGGCCATCGCCGCGTACAACGCCGCCATCGCCGCGTACAACGCCGCCATCGCTCTCGACCCCAAGGACGCCTATCCGCACCACGGCCTCGGCAACGTGTACCAAGAGCAACACCAGTACGAGCAGGCCATCGCCGCGTACAACGCCGCCATCGCTCTCGACCCCAAGTACGCCGCGCCGCACCACGGCCTCGGCAACGTGTACCAAGAGCAACACCAGTACGAGCAGGCCATCGCCGCGTACAACGCCGCCATCGCTCTCGACCCCAAGGACGCCGCGCCGCACCACGGCCTCGGCAACGTGTACCAAGAGCAACACCAGTACGAGCAGGCCATCGCCGCGTACAACGCCGCCATCGCTCTCGACCCCAAGGACGCCTATCCGCACCACGGCCTCGGCAACGTGTACCAAGAGCAACACCAGTACGAGCAGGCCATCGCCGCGTACAACGCCGCCATCGCTCTCGACCCCAAGGACGCCTATCCGCACCACGGCCTCGGCAGCGTGTACCGACAACAGAACCAGTACGAGCAGGCCATCGCCGCGTACAACGCCGCCATCGCTCTCGACCCCAAGTACGCCGCGCCGCACCACGGCCTCGGCAACGTGTACCAAGAGCAACACCAGTACGAGCAGGCCATCGCCGCGTACAACGCCGCCATCGCTCTCGACCCCAAGGACGCCGCGCCGCACCACGGCCTCGGCAACGTGTACCAAGAGCAACACCAGTACGAGCAGGCCATCGCCGCGTACAACGCCGCCATCGCTCTCGACCCCAAGTTAGCCGCGCCGCACCACGGCCTCGGCAGCGTGTACCGACAACAGAACCAGTACGAGCAGGCCATCGCCGCGTACAACGCCGCCATCGCTCTCGACCCCAAGGACGCCTATCCGCACCACGGCCTCGGCAACGTGTACCAAGAGCAACACCAGTACGAGCAGGCCATCGCCGCGTACAACGCCGCCATCGCTCTCGACCCCAAGTACGCCGCGCCGCACCACGGCCTCGGCAACGTGTACCGACAACAGAACCAGTACGAGCAGGCCATCGCCGCGTACAACGCCGCCATCGCTCTCGACCCCAAGGACGCCGCGCCGCACCACGGCCTCGGCAACGTGTACCAAGAGCAACACCAGTACGAGCAGGCCATCGCCGCGTACAACGCCGCCATCGCTCTCGACCCCAAGGACGCCTATCCGCACCACGGCCTCGGCAACGTGTACCAAGAGCAACACCAGTACGAGCAGGCTATCGCCGCGTACAACGCCGCCATCGCTCTCGACCCCAAGTTAGCCGCGCCGCACAGAGGACTGGGAGTGATCTATCAGCTCATGAATCAGCAGGATAATGCGAGGTTGGCCTATCTGGAAGAAGTGAGATTGCAGCCAGATAATGCAAGCGATCGAGCATCGCTTGCCTCGGTTTGCCGCAGACTTGGCCTGAACGATGAATTCAACGAACACATCCAACCGGCGCGTAACTCTGATGCGCAATGAAGATGAATACACTCGTGCTTGCATCGAAGCCATTGCTGTCAATGCGGATGAAGCGTTTCTACTGCTCAAGACGCTCTTTGAGAAGAAAATACAACCCGCCGAGTGGATACGTCAAGACCCGGATTGGGCGAACCTTCGCGATGATCCACGCTTCAAGGCGTTGGTGGAAGAAGATGAAGGTTCAACCTCTTGAAGCGGTTTTCGACCAAGTGAAAGGAACTTGCTTGCAATGAATTGCTCTTCCTCCGAAATGATGATCGTCGCCGCGGCGCGCTTGCTGCGCGACGGCGACGTGGTCTTCGTCGGCATCGGCCAGCCGAATCTGGCGTGCAACCTGGCGCGCCGCACCCACGCGCCGAACCTGAACCTGATCTACGAAGCGGGCGTGATCGGCGCGCAGCCGAGCCACCTGCCGCTCTCGATCGGCGACCCGTGCCTGGTCAGCGGCGCGGCGTCGATCTGCTCGATGTACGAGATCTTTGCCTACTACTTGCAGAACGGCAAGATCGACGTGGGCTTTCTGGGAGGCGCGCAGATCGATCGGTTTGGCAACATCAACGCCACGGTGATCGGCCCGTACGACAAGCCGAAGGTGCGCCTGCCCGGCAGCGGGGGCGCCGCCGAGATCGCCGCGTGGGCGAATCGGATTTACTGCCTCACGCCGCATCAGGCCCGCCGCTTCCCGGAGAAATGCGATTTCGTCACCAGCGCCGGATTCCTGTCGGGCCGCCAGGAGCGTGAAGCGAAAGGCTTGCGCGGCGGCGGGCCGCAGGCCGTCGTCACCGATCTGGGCCTGCTCGAGCCCGACGAAAATGGCGAATTGATCTTGACCGCGCTCACATCCCGGCGCCACCGTCGAGCAGGCGATCAAGAACACCGGCTGGAAATTGAAAGTGGCCGACAATCTCAAGACGACCGAGCCGCCCAGCGACGAAGAACTGCGCTTGCTGCGTGAAGAACTCGATCCGACCGGCATGTATTTGAAATGACCCCCGTCCCCGTTGTCGACGCTAAGGGCACGCATCGTGCCATCGGATTGGCGATCGGGCGCGCCGTGCCCGATCGCATCGCCGGCATGGCGCGCAACTATCAACTGCTCTTCGCGCACTCACCGCAGCTCAATTTGACGTGGCCGCAGGCGGCGCTGCAGGCCCGCCAATATCTGCCCTTCATCGAATCCGCCGTGCCGCAATATCTCGCCGAACTTCAGGGCCTGGCTGAAGGATCGGGCGTGCCGTTTGACGATCTGCTCATCTGCAACTGCTTCGAAGAATTGACCGGCGATCTGTTGTTTGAGAAATGCACCAGCGTCGCCTTTGCACCCGAGCACACCCAGGATCAGCACACGCTGCTGGGTCATACCGAGGATTGGCTGCCGATCGATCGCGACTGGCAATACGTGGTGCGTGTGCGGCCTGACGACGAAGCGCCCTTCATCGCCGCAGTCTATGGCGGCCTGCTGGCGAATGTGGGGCTGAATGGCGCGGGGGTCGCGCAGTGCATCAACTCCATGTATCCCACCGATGCCCGCCCGGGCTTGCCGCGCGTGTTCGTCGGGCGACACGTCTTGACCGCCCCTCGCCTGGGCGTCGCGATCGAACGCGCGCTGCATCCGCGTCGCGCCGCCGGTTACAATCACGTGCTCGCCGATGAACACGGCGAGCTCTACAACCTCGAAACGACCGCCCGGCAATTTGATCTATTGTATGGACGCCCTGGTTACGTGGCGCACGCCAACAACTATCTTTCCGATCGTTTGCGCGATCTCGAAGATCAACCCGATCAGCTCGTCGGCTCGCACGTGCGGGCCAATCGCGCCGATCATCTGGCGCGGCAGCTCAGGCCGCGCGGCGCGGTCACGCGCGCCGACGTGCAGCGCATCCTGTCCGACCATGCCAATCACCCTTACAGCATTTGCAGCCACGCGGAAGACGTGCCGCCGCTGGAGCAAAGCGTCACGATCAGCGCGTACATCCTCGACGTCCATACGCGCACGTTGTGGTATTGCTATGGCAATCCCTGTCAGGGCGAATTCGTGCCGATCCCGTTGGAGGCCTGATGACCGACATCATTCACTACGAAAACCTTACCTTCCCTGAAGTCGATGAACTGCCGCGCGATATTCCCATGGTGATTCCGCTGGGCGAGATGACGGAGGCTGATCTGATCAAACGCGCCCAACGCCGGGCCCGATCGGCTTTCGCGCTCGATCGGATGTGCGTGCTGCCGAGCGTGCCGTTCGGCTTTGGGGGCAGCGCGCTGGTCGTGGATCGCAAGGTGTTCAAGCGCGTGATCGATTCGCTGGCGGCCAGCCTCGAGGAAGATGGCTTCACAAATGTGATGGTACTTAAAACCTCCCGGAGGGTTCAGAACCTCCGGGAGGTTACGGCGAACCACGTCGCCCTCATCGCCACCGGCCACACCGAGCAGCACGCCTTTCATTTGCCGCTCAACACCGACACGCTGATCATCGACGCGATTGCGCGCGGCGTGGAAGCGAAGAGGCCGGCCACGATCTGGCGTCTGCCGGCGTTTCCGTACGGCGTCTCGATGCACCGCCGCCAGTATCCCGGCACCGTCACGATCGATCCGCGCGCGTGGGAAGATTTCTGGGTTGAAATCGTCGGGCTGCTGCACGCGCGCGGGCTGCGCATGGCGTACCTGATCAACGGGCACGGCGGCAATCACAGCTTCCTCGTCAACGTCACCAAGTTCTGCGGCGATCGCTGGCCGGACATGTTCGTGGCGACTTCTTTCCTGCACACCACCAGCGCTGAGCTGACACAAGTACCGCACTTCCCCTGTCGGCGGCATGGGCCACGCCTGTGAACTGGAGACGAGTTACATTCTGCACCTGAGGCCCGATCTCGTCCACATGGAGCGCGCCGTCGACGACGTGGATTTCACGGCCACGCCCAACTACTACATGGACTGGATCGAAGGCGGCGCGCTGATTGCCAATCCGCCGTGGACGGACGACACGATCAGCGGCGCGTATGGCGCGGGCACACAGGCCACCGCCGAGAAGGGCCGCCTGTGGCTCGCCGCCGCGATCGAAGAGAAGGTCGGCCACGTGCAGGAGATCATCGAACAGCAGCAGCGGCGTGAAGAGCGACGCGCCGAAGGTTGGATGCTGGGATCGTGGCGAAAATCATCTATCATAAGACTTAAATTGACGTAATAATAAGCGCAGCGGGCTGGAAACAAAATCATACCGCAAAGGAGAAAATACGATGGGACGCGACAACTTGGGCGATGAAGTACTCGGTTCTTTGTCCGACAGCGGCGCACAGCCGCAAGATCTCAGGCAACCCGCTTGACGAGATACTCGGCGGGCAAGCAGGTGGCACAGGAGGACTCGGCGACTTGCTTGGCGCATTGTTAGGCTGGACAGGCAGGCAGCAGTGGCGGCGATCTGCCTGGCGGACAGCGGCAAGCGGCGCAGGCGGACTCGGTGACTTACTCGGTGCGTTGTCTAGGCGGCGCAAGCAGGCAGTCGTGGTCGAGCAATCCGCTGGCGCGTTGGGCGGGCAAGGCGGCGCAGGCGGACTGGGCGATTTGCTGGGCAGCTTGTTGGGCGGACACAGGCAGCAGCGGCGGAGGCGATGTGCTCGGCGGCTCTGAGTGGTCAGGGCAGTTCAGGCGGACTGGGTGACTTGCTCGGCGGACTGATGGGTGGGCAATCGCGGCGGAGGCGATCCGCTGGGCGGCCTGCTGGGCAGTTTGTTGGGTGGACAAGGCGACTCACTGCTCGGCGCAGCAAGTGATGGGATGCCGGCGCAGTCGGGCGCAGATCTGGGCGGAGTGCTGCAGGTCGTGCTGGGCAAAATCCTCAACGGCCAGGGCAGCGGCGATCTGGGCGGTCTGCTGCAAATGGCGGCGGGCGGCCAGCAGATCGAACCTCAGCACCTGCAAGCCAGCGGCCTGACCGACGAGGTGATGGCGCAGACCGGCCTCGACGCCGACACGGCCAACACGCATCTGACGCAGGTCATTCAGGCGCTCGGCTCGCAAATGGGCCAGCACTAAGCGTCGATTGCGACAACGGCGGGCCAGTCCGGCATGCGACTGGCCCGTTTTGTTTGGGATGAGCCGTGTCTACCCCTGGAATACACGCCCTGGCTGGGCGAGAACCTGGTCAGGTGGCCAGGTCAGGAACTCGACTTCCGATGGGGCAAGTTTTCCGCGAAGTGCAGTATCCTCAAAAAGGATTCGGCAGCCAGCTATTAGCGAATTGTTAGGCAAGACAGCCAATTTTGGTTTATTATTTATGAATGAGGCAGGCCGGTCTTCCAGAGTCCTCCGGCCAGGTAGAAATTTCGACCTTGATGGGGAAATTGCCTAATTCACCGGCCGGCACGCAAGTGCAGACCTATCGAAACGCCTAGCTGCAGAAGTCACGAGAGGGATATATGTCCAAACTTATTTCCATCCACCAAGACCGCCAGGCGCGGCAATGGCAACGGCAGTGAATACCAGATTGAAATGCGCAGCGTGGTCAAGACGTTCAAGACTGCCGCCGGGCCATTCACCGCACTGAAGAGCGTGAACCTGCGCGTCAACGCCGGCGAATTCGTCGCCATCATTGGCAAGTCGGGCAGCGGCAAATCGACGCTGCTCAACATGCTGACCGGCATCGATCGACCGACGGCGGGTGAAGTGTACGTGGGCGACACCGCCGTGCACACGCTGAGCGAGGGCCGGCTGGCCAAATGGCGCGGCAGGCAGATGGGCATCGTCTTCCAGTTTTTCCAGCTGCTGCCGACGCTGACCCTGGTTGAGAACGTGATGCTGCCGATGGACTTATGCGGCCGGTATTCGGTGCGCGAGCGCAAGAAACGCGCGCTGGGCCTGCTCGATCTCGTCGAGATGGGCGACCAGGCGAATAAGCTGCCCTCGGCCGTGTCGGGCGGGCAGCAGCAGCGCGCGGCAATTGCCCGCGCCCTGGCGAACGATCCGCCCATCATCGTCGCCGACGAACCGACCGGCAACCTCGACTCGAAGACCGCCAAGTCCGTCTTCGATCTGTTCGAGGTGCTGGGCGCCGGCGGCAAAACGATCGTGATGGTGACCCACGATGCCGAGTTGGCCAAACGCGTCGATCGCGCGGTCATCGTCTCTGACGGCGAGGTGATCGACGAATATCTGGCGCGCACCTTCCCGGCGCTGACTGAAGATCAGTTGGTGGAAGCCACGCGCGGTATTCAACCGCAGCGGCACGAGCCGGGCGCCACCATTTTGAAAGAGGGCCTGCCAGCCGACAAGTTCTTCATCGTCACGCGCGGGCAGGCCGAGGTGGTTCTGGAAGGGCCGGATGGATCCGACATCGTGGTGGCCCGCATGAATCCCGGCCAATACTTCGGCGAGATTGAACTGCGGCACGGCGGCACGAACATCGCCACCATTCGCGCGGCGCCGCACGAAGGGCTGGACGTGGTCGCGCTCGAGCGGGAGATGTTCGATCGGCTGATCGCCGAATCGCCGGCGACGCGCGAGGCGATCGATCAGGTCGTCGAAGAACGGCTGGAGGAGCATGAAGCCGCCGAGCGGCAGCCGCCAGCGGGCGCAGAGGCAGCCTCATGAGGATCGGCTTTCGCAAGATCCTGCGCGACCTGCGGCGCAGCAAGGGCCGCACCTTGCTGGCCGTGCTGAGCATCGCCATCGGCGTGTTTGCAGTGGGCATGGCCAGTGGCATGAATGATCTGCTGCCGGCGCGTATGATCAGCAGCTATCGCGAAACCAATCCCGCGCACCTGTACGTTTACTTGAACGGCATCGTCACCGACGACGACGTGAATCGCCTGGCGCGTCTGCCGGGCCTCGCGGACGTGGAAGGCCAGCGGGGATTGGGCGCGCGCTGGCGGCTGGCGGCGGATGCGCCGTGGCGTGACGCCACGGTCACGATGCGCGGCGACTATAGCCGCCAGAAATTCAACACGACAAAATTGATCAGCGGCGAATGGCCGACCAAAGATGGCATCGTGGTCGAACGGTCGACGGTCGATTTCTATCGCGTGCCGGCCAGTGGAACGATCAGCCTGCTGATCAACGAGCGGGAGCACGAATTCAAAATCGCCGGCGTCGTGGAAGACATCAATATCCAGGCGCCGGCGTTCGGCGGCAATGCGACGTTCTTCGTCAGCAAAGACATGGCCGAAGCGGTATTTGACGCGCGCGGCTACACGCGCTTGGGGGCGCAAGTCCCGTCCTTCACGACGCAGGCGGCGAATGCGGCCGTCGATACGTTGAAACCCCAGCTGGAGAAGATCGGCGCGCCCATGTTCTTCTCCCAGGTGATCGATCCCAACACCCATCCAGCGCAGGATACGATCAACGGCATCACCATGATCCTGGGCGTGATGGCGGTGCTGTCGCTGGCGCTCGGCCTGTTTCTGGTGATCAACACCATCAATGCGATCGTCGCACAGCAAGTGCCGCAGATTGGCATGATGAAAGCGATCGGCGGGACGACGCGTCAAATGCTGCTGCTGTATTTGAGCAGTGTGCGTGATCTACGGCCTGCTGGCGCTCTTGATCGCCCTGCCGTTGGGCGCCCTGGCCGCGCGCGGTCTGACCAACTCCCTGCTGCCGCTGATGGCGATCCAGCCCGATCCGGCCTTTCGCGTATCGCGATCCGCCGTAACACAGCAAATCATGGTCGGCCTGCTCGTGCCGCTGCTGGCGGCCCTGTGGCCGGTTCTCAGCGGTGTGCGCATCACCGTGCGCGAGGCGACCAGCTTCTACGGCATCAGCGCCAGTTACGGCAAAGGCCTGCTCGATCGCATTTTGAGCCGCCTGCGCGGATTGCCGCGCCCGGCGGCCCTGACCCTGCGCAACACGTTCCGCCGCAAAGGGCGCGTCGTGCTCACGGAGATTACCTTGATCCTGGCGGGGGTCGTGTTCGTCATGGTGCAGAGCTCGGCCGAGTCGTTCACGTACACGATCCAGGCTCTCACCGAGTCGCTGGGCCTGAAAGTCCTGATCAACTTCCAGCAGCCGCTGCGCAGCGACGAGGTTACAGCCATCATCGAAGCGCAGCCGAACATCGACCAGATCGAGATGCAGTTGTTCCAGACGGGCACGGCCTTCAAGGACAAGGAGGCCGAGAAGGGCGAAGATATTTTCGTCAATGCCATGCGGCCCGACTCGACGCTGCTGAAACTGCCGGTGGTCGCCGGGCGCTGGCTGCTGCCAGCGACGGGCACGCGGTTGTCTTGAACCGCGATCGAGCCGACAAACTGGGCGTGACGATCGGCGACAAGGTCTGGATTAGCCTGGCCGGCGGCACCACCAAAACGGAATGGACCGTCGTCGGCACGGTATTCGATCTCAGCAATCTGCAGCGCAATGTCTATGTGCCGCTGCCGGTGTATCAACGCGAGGCCGGCCTGGTCGGCCGCAGCACCTCCGCCTGGGTATCGACGCTGCCGGACGACGGCGCGACCCAGCGCGCGTCGAAAGCCAGCTGCGCGACATCTTGAATGCGCGCGGCCTGCGGGTCGGCAACACCACACGCAGGAAAAGATTCGCGCGCAAAACGAAAATAACTTCGGCATCATCACGACGATGCTGTTGGCGATGGCGGCCTTGATCGCCGCCGTCGGCGCGATCGGCCTGGCCGGCACGTTGTCGATCAACGTGCTGGAGCGGCGGCGCGAGATCGGGGTCATGCGCGCCATCGGCTCTTCCTCGCTGACGATCGCCGGGACTATTTATCGGCGAAGGCCTGCTGCTCGGCCTGATCGCCTGGGTGATTGCGATCCCGCTGAGCATGCCCGTTGGGCAGGCCTTCGCCACGGTGATCGGGCAGGTGATTCAGTTCAGCATTATCTACCAGTTCTCGTGGAATGGCGCGCTGCAATGGCTGATCATCATCATCGTGCTATCGATCCTGGGCAGCGCCGTGCCGGCGATCCGCGCCACGCGCGTCAGCGTGCGCGAGAGTCTGGCGTACGAATGACCCGAACACAGCATGGAATCGAGTCGGCGAAGAACGGCTGGAAAAGTTTGAAGTCGGCGCTCGGCGGCGGCCTCAAGCAGACCAAGAGGCAGCACCATGAGAATCGGTTTTCGCAAAATCCTGCGTGACCTGTGGCGCAGCAAGGGCCGCACGCTGCTGGCCGTGCTGAGTATTGCCATCGGCGTGTTTGCGGTCGGCACGGTCAGCAGCATGAGCGACCTGGTGCCGGCGCGCATGGTGAGCACCTATCGCGACACCCATCCGGCGCACGTGACCATCTCTCTCTCCGGCATTGTCACCAACGATGATGTGGCCCGCCTGGCGCGTGTGCCAGGTGTGCTGGACATCGAGGGCATACGCGAGCTGGGCGCGCGCTGGCAGCCCGCTCCCAACGCGGCGCTGCGCGATGTGGTGATTACCATTCGCCCGGACTATGCTGATCAAAAACTCAACACGATCGAGCTCCTCAGCGGCGCGTGGCCCGACCGGGACGGCATCGCCGTCGAGCGATTGACAGTCGATTCGTTCGGCGCGCCGCGCAGTGGCACGCTGACGCTGCAGATTGAGGAACGCGAACGCGAGTTCAAGATCACCGGCGTGGTGCAGGATCTGGAAGCCGCACCGCCAGGCTTCGGCGGCGACCCCCGGTTTTACATGAGCCCGGAGATGGCCGAAACGGTCTTCGGCGTACGCGGCTACAGCGAACTGCGGGTGCAGGTCCCGGCGTTTTCTGAGAAAGCCGCGCAGGATGCGGTGGATGTGCTGAAGACGCAGCTGGAGAAAATGGGCGCGCCCGTGTTCCTCTATCAAATTCAGCCGCCCGACAAACATCCCCTGCAGGATACGATCAACGGCATCATGCTGATCTTGAACGTGATGGCGATTCTGTCGCTGGGGCTGGGTTTGCTGCTCGTGATCAACACCGTCAATGCCATCGTCGCGCAGCAAGTGCCCCAGATCGGCGTGATGAAAGCGGTGGGCGGGACGACGCGCCAGATGCTGTCGCTGTATTTGAGCGGCGTGCTGGTTTATGGCGTGCTGGCCGTTTTCATTGCCGTGCCGCTGGGGATCGCGGTCGCCGCCGATTTCTCGGCCGGCATGCTCGCGACCCTGGCCATTCCACCGGATCCGGTGTTCCGCGTCTCGAATCAGGCCGTGCTGCAGCAGCTCATCGTCGGCCTGCTCGTGCCGCTCCTGGCGGCGCTGTGGCCGATCTATGCCGGCGTGCGCCTGACCGTGCGCGAGGCGGTCAGCAGCTACGGCATCAGCGCCGGCTACGGCAAAGGCTTGCTCGATCGCCTCCTGGCCCGCTGGCGCGGCCTGCCCCGCCCGCTGGCGCTGATCCTGCGCAACACGTTTCGCCGCAAGGGCCGCGTCGTCCTCACCGAGATCACGCTGGTGATGGCCGGCGTGGTATTCATCATGGTGATGAGCTCCGCCGAATCCTTCTCACAGACACTCGCGTTTTTTAGCAGCTCGCTGGGCTTCAAAGTTCAGATCTATTTTCAGCGCCCCGTTCGCGACGAGGAAGCGCAGGCGATCATTGCCGCGCAGCCGAACGTCGAACACGTCGAGGTGCAGCTGTTCGGGGGGAGCACGGCCTACCGGGGCAAAGACGACGCGCAGGGTGAGGAAATCTATCTCTTCGGCGTCCAGCCTGATTCGCAGCTGATCAAATTACCCCTGATTCAAGGCCGCTGGTTATTATCCGCAGACGATCACGCCGTCATCCTCACCAACGACATGGCCGGCAAGCTCGGCGTGCAGCCTGGCGACCCGATCTGGATCAGCCTGGGCGGCCGGAAGATCGAGTGGGTCGTCGTCGGCACGGTGTTCGATGTGAGCAACCGGCAGCGCAACGTCTATGTCTCGCGCCCGGTGTACGCGGGCGAAGCGGGCTTGACGGGCCGCGGCACCATCGCGGCGGTCAGCACCCTGCCCGATGACGCCGCAACGCAGCTCCGCGTCGAAAGCCAGCTGCGCGAGGCGCTCGATGCCCGCGGCCTGCGTGTGGGCCGCACGTTTACGTACGAAATGATCCGCGTACTGAACGAGAATGTCTACGGCATCATCACGACGATGCTGCTGGCCCTGGCCGCCCTGATCGCGCTGGTCGGCGCGATCGCTTTGGCGGGCACGCTGTCGATCAATGTGCTGGAGCGGCGGCGCGAGATCGGCGTGATGCGCGCGATTGGCGCCTCGACGCCGGCGATCGCCGGACAGTTCATCGGCGAAGGTTTACTGCTGGGTCTGCTGGCCTGGCTGATCGCGATCCCGCTCAGCGTGCCAGTCGGGCAATTCTTTACGCTTGTGATGGGCGGGGTACTCAATCTGAGCATCCTGTATCGGTTCTCGTGGAACGGCGCGTTGCAATGGTTGATGATCATCGTCGTGCTGTCGATCCTGGGCAGTCTGCTGCCAGCCATGCGCGCGATGCGCGTCAGCGTGCGCGAGAGCCTGGCTTACGAATAAGTGCATGTTAAGGCGCACTTGACAAATACAAGTTTCTGAGTATATTATAAACCGACCGTCGGTTTATTATTAAGGAGAATTGGAGAACTAACCATGAAGCGAGCACCTTTTCTGATCATGCTTGTCAGCGCGTGTGTACTCCTGGCGGCTTGTGGCGGAACACCTACGGCGACAGTGACCCCAACGATCGCGCCGGTGAAGGATAGCGCCGCCGTTAGAGCGGAAGGCAAGCTGCAGCCGCTGCAGTCGGTCAACCTGAGCTTTGCCACGGGCGGTGAAGTGGCCGAGGTGCTGGTCAAGGAAGGCGACGTGGTTAAAGCCGGCGATGTGATCGCGCGTGTGAAGTCGGACGCGCAGCTGGCTGCCGTCGCGCGCGCCGAAGCCGGTGTCGCCGCCGCCAAGGCCAGCGAAGCCAAATACATCGAGCAGCTGCCGCAGCAGATCGCGGCGGCGGAAGCGGAAATTCGTTCGGCTCAGGCGCAGATCGCGGATTCCTCAGCGAAGCGGAACGATCCGGCGGCCATCGCCGCCGCCGAATCTGCCGTCTACGAAGCCAGAGTACGCCAGCAGGCGGCTGAGGATGCTTATAAGAAAGTGCTGGATCGCAACTTGCTCGGTCCCACCGAAGAGCAGGCCCGCCTGGTGGTAGAGACGGCGAAGCGCACCACCGAAGCGGCCGAATTGCGGCTGAAGCAGTTGAAGTCTGGATTGGGCTATCAAGCGACCGGTGCCGAGATTGCAGCGGCGGACGCACGCTTGAAGGCAGCGCAGGCGCGGCTCGACCAGATCCAGGCCGAGGCAAATGGACAGCCCAATCCCACGTATGCTGCGGCGATTCAGGAGGCCGAGGCCGCGCTGCAATCTGCCCGGACCGCTGTGGCCGACACCGAACTGCGCGCGCCGTTCGCCGGCACGATCGCGCAGCTCAAGGTGAAGGCGGGCGAAACCGCTGCGGCCGGCACGCTCGCGGCAGAACTGGCGGACTTCTCCAACTGGCTGGTGGAGACCAGCGATCTCACCGAGATCAAAGTGCCCGACGTCAAAGCCGGGCAGTCCGTCGTGGTGACGTTTGACGCGCTGCCGGAACTGGAACTGAAGGGCGCCGTGGATTCGATCGGGACGCTGTTCCAAACCAACAGCGGCGACATCGTCTACCCGGTGAAGATCAGACTGATCGACACTGATCCCCGCTTGCGCTGGGGAATGACGGCACTGGTGGAATTTGAAAAGTGACGCAAAGGATATCATCATGACCAGGCACATCTTATTCATTATCGGCAGTCTTGTTCTCATCAGCGCGCTGCTGGGCGCCTGCGCCGGCGCGCCAGGGACCGCAACGCCGACCCCGGAAGCGGTTCAGGCGCAGAATACCAGTCTGGCCACTGCCGCCGAAGGCAATCTGGAGCCGGCGCAGAGCGTGACGCTGAATTTCACCGGCAGCGGTCTGGTGAGTGAAGTGAATGTGAAAGAAGGACAGGCGGTGAAAGCCGGCGAGGTGATCGCGCGCCTGAATAGCGCTGGGCCGCGCGATGCGCTGGCCGAAGCGGAGGCCGCGCTTGCCGCCGCACAAGCCAATCAAGCCGCGTATCAAGCACAGCGGCCGCAGCTCATCGCCGCGGCCGAGGCCGACGTGAAGGCGGCGCAAGCCCAACAGGCCGGGGCCGCCGCCGGACGCGATCGGCGGGCCGAGATCATCGACGCCGAATCGGCGCTGGCGCAAGCGCAGTTTAGCCAGCAGCGCGCTCAGACCTCGCTCGATGTCCTGTACGAGTATAATAAGACCGGCGGCACGCTGTTCACCAAAGTGCAGCTGGCCTACGATAATGCGGTCAAAGCCACGCAGGCGGCCGAGGCGCGCCTGAAAGCCTTGAAGGCCGGCTCGCCCGGCGATCGCGCGCAAGGCGCGCAGCTCGCCGCGGCCCAGGCGAGTGAAGCGGCTGCCAACGCGCGGCTTACTCAGTTGATCGCCGAGCGCGACGGCACGGCAGCCGACAGTTTTGAAGGCGCGATTCAGCAGGCGCAGGCGGCCATCGACAGCGCCAAAGTCGCGCTGGCGCAGACCGACTCCGCGCGCCCTTTGCCGGCACCATCGCGCAGCTTAACCTGAAGGCGGGCGAGCTGCCGCCGCGCGATCAATCCGCCGTGGTGCTGGCCGATCTCTCGGGCTGGCAGATTGAAACCGACGACGTGACCGAGATCAAAGTGCCCGCGCTCAAAGTGGGACAGGGCGTGACGATCAAGTTCGACGCCTTGCCGGATGTGACACTGGCGGGCCGCATCGACTCGATCAGCCCGGTTTCCCAGGTCAAGAGCGGCGATGTGGTCTATCCGGTGAAGATCAAGGTATTGGATAACGATCCCCGCTTGCGCTGGGGCATGACCGCCGCCGTGACATTTGAAGAATGACAAAGACCTGGCAGGTTTGACCACGACAGGCAAGTTTGAGCCGGTGATGACCTGAGCCATACGCAGGTGTGTAACTTCCCCGCAGTTTAACTGCGGGCGAACGAATTGACACAAGAGGACCCTTCCGCGCGTGAAACCTGCCAGGGCAGTGGGTCGAAGATTGTGTCGTTTCCCCGCAGTTTAACTGCGGGCGAACGAATTGACACAAGAGGACCATCCCGCGCGTGAAACCTGCCAGGGCAGTGGGCCGAAGATTGTGTCGTTTCCCCGCAGTTTAACTGCGGGCGAACGAATTGACACAAGATTTGGCATGCCGCCCCCTGCCAGGTCGGTTTATTCCCCGTCGATCAAGATGATCGCCGGGGCGTTTGTTGCGGCAAACAGCATTCGCCGCGGGCGCGGCGAAAGGAACAGGTGATGAAGATTTCGGAGGTGCCTGCGAAAGGCGCGGCGCTGAAAGTATCGCAGCGGGACCTGGTGCGCTGGTGGACGAACTGGGCCGCGCCGGTGATGATCGTGATCTTCATCGCGGTCGCCATTTTCCTGAACTTCCGGCTGCACGCGGCCTTTCAGACCGGTTGGGATCTGAGCGCCTATACACGTCTCTTCTGGAATATTTCTCAGGGAGGCGGGTTTGTCACTCTGCCGGGGCCGACCAATTATCTGACCAATCACTTTTCACTCCTGCTGCTGCTGGTCGCCCCTTTCTTTTCCATCTGGCCCGATGCCCGCACCCTGATGGTCGCTCAGTCGATCGCGCTGGCGAGCACGATCATCCCGGCTTATTTGATTCTCCGCAAGCCGTATCCGCTGCTGGCGCCCCTGCTGGTGCTGGCGTTTGTCCTGAGCCCGCTGCTGCACCAGACGGTTGTGACAGACTTCCATGGCGTGATGCTCGCCGCGCCTTTCCTGGCCTGGGCATTCTATGGGTTATATACGCGGCGCACCCTCCTGATGCTGGTGATGCTGGGCCTGGCCGCGCTGGCGCGGGAAGACGTGGGGCTGTTTGCAGCGGCCTTCGGCCTGTTCATCTTGATTTTTCACAAAGGGCGGCGCCGGCTGGGCCTGGCATTGATGGTGATCGGAGTGCTGTGGGTCATCGCCGTGATTAACTGGATCATGCCCAGCTTCGGCGCCGCTTATCATCATTGGGTCGCTTATTCTTCGCTGGGCGGCGAGTCGCTGGGGGAGATGGCCGGCAATGTGATCCGCAATCCGATGCGCCTGATTTCGTCGCTGTTCACGGAGTCGAAATGGACGGCCTTCGTGCGACTCATGGCGCCGTTCGCGTTTTTGCCGCTGGTGGCGCTGGGCTATCCGCTGCTCTGGCTGCCGAGCGCGCTGGTATATCTGGTCTCAGACGCCGGGGCCTCAGGCCTGTTGAATACCTGGCGCATCGCGCCATTTATTCCCTTACTGTGGGGATCAATCGCCGCCCTGTTCGTCTGGCTGCGCCCGCGCCGGGCGCGCGGCGCCATGGCGATCTTGCTGATCGCCACGATCGTTGGCTTCTACCTGCTAAGCCCGTTCCCCGGCGGGCGGAAGTACAACCCGTCGTCTTATGAGGTGACTGAACACGATCAGATTGGCGCGCAGGTGATGGCGAGCATTCCGCCGGGCGTGACGGTGGCCGCCCAGAATGGCATGACCCCGCACCTGGCCGCCCGCCCGCTGGTACGACTTTTCCCGCTGTACGATCCTGTCAAGTCGCAGCCCGACCTCGTCGTGGTGGATGAAAAGGCGTCCAATCTGTATCCCCTGAGCCCTGATGAGTTCAAGGCGGTGCTGGGGAATATGCAGACGGATCCCGGCCTCGATATCATTCAGGAGCATGACGGCTACTTTGTCTTTGAAGCGTCCGGCGGCACGCATAAGTATGCGCGGCCGATCTCGGCGACATGGTCTTCGCTGCTCAGGTTAACCGAATTTGCGGTGACCCAATCGAAACAGGGGGGAGCGTTTGAGCCGCTCGCCGGCGGCGTGGAAAGCGGCAGCATGCTGCGGGTGGAACTCTATTGGACGGCGCTGCAGGCGATGTCCGACTATTACTCCATCTCGGTTCGATTACTCGCGCCCGACGGAAGCGTGGTCGCTCAAGACGACAACTGGCCCGCCCGCGGCGCCGTGCCCACGCCGTTGTGGGAGGCCGGACGCTCGCTGCGCGATATCCATTACCTTCAATTACCGGAAACCCCCTTGCCTGCGGAGTCTGACTTTGCAGGTTATCGTCTATGCCGCCGACACCCTGCAACCGCTTGAGCCGGCAGCGGGCGCCGTGTTGACGTCGCTGCCGACAAAGTAAAGGAACCCCGGCGATCGAGCTCGACGCCCTGGCGGCTGACCTCGACGAGCCCGACACGGAATCGGCCATTCCCGCACGCTGTCGCCTTACCCGCCGCTGTCATGCCCGAGTGCACGCTGCGCGTCGGGCATCCAGCCTTACAGGGCAGTGTGCCAAAGATTGCGTAGTTTCCCCGCAGTTAAACTGCGGGCGAACGAATGAGCGCCGTTGTCGGGCATCCAGCCTTACAGGGCAGTGTGCCGAAGATTGTGTAGTTTCCCCGCAGTTTAACTGCGGGCGAACGAATGAGCGCCGTTGTCGGGCATCCAGACGACGATGGGCAACTGACGCCGGTCAGCCCACCTGGATTCCCGCCTCGTCGTACCCGGCACGCTGTGCCGGCGACGCGCTAGGCGAAAGCACGCGGGAACACCTGCACCCACCGCAGGTGCGGTGTGACACGTCGCCGCCCACGTCATGCCCGAGTGTTGTAATCGGGCATCCAGACCATCGACAAGCGATGTACGCCGGTCAGCCACCGGGATTTCCGCCAAAGGCGCGCGGGAATGACACGGCGATGCTGGCGCGACAAACAAACGGGGCGACCGTTTCCCGATCGCCCCGCCTTTTACTCGTTACTCGTTACTCATCATTGCGAAGCATCCCTGTAAGACTCGTTACGCCAACCACTCTAACCCCAACTCCGCCAACTTCTCCTTCGTCGGATTGCCCGTGCGCTTATCCCAGCCGGCCAGTTCATAGTACGTGTCCAGCGCCGCCGCAATCTCCTCCGGCGGGATGAACATCCCATCGCTCTTGCCGCCCTTCAACGGCTTGAACAACTTCTTCGGCAGCGTATCCTTGTCGCGGCCCACGCCTTCGCGCGCATTGAAGGCGCGCATCATATTGATGCGGCGCTCGCCCACCTGCTGCACTTCCTCCAGCGTCACGTCCCAGCCGGTCACGGCCTGCGCCATCTGCACGATCTCATCCGGGCCGTACAGCGTCCACGCCGGGCCCCACACAAACTGGCACAACGACGCGGTATCGAGGAACGAGTAGTTCTTCTGCGTTTCGAACGCGTACTTCACCTTCTCCGGGTTCATCACCTCGTTATCTTGCGGCTGGGTGAGGCCCAGCCTGGCGAGCCGCGTCAGATACAGATTCGTTTCGCCTTCAGGCGCGGGAGTGTACATCGGATCGTGCTCGCTCGACTGGTGATCGGCGCCGAAGGGATTCACCGCATAGATCACCGACAGCGAGCGCTTGACCTGCGGCATGTGCGCGGGCAGCTCCGTGCCCTTGACGGTGATGAGATATTCGTCAGATCCCCGCCCGATCAGCCGGGCCGCCCGCTCCGAGCCTTCGGCCAGCACTGCGCCGAAGCCTTCCTTCCGCACGATCTGGTTGAGCACCGCCAGCATCGCCTCGGCGTTGCCATACTTCAACTCGACGCCGCCCGTGTCGTCGCGGTTGAGCACCTCGTTCTCGTACAGTTCCATCGCGAAGGCGATCGTCGCCCCGCAGGCGATGGTGTCCACGCCCCACTCGGCGCAAATCTGGTTCGCCAGCGCAATCGCGTTGAGATCGCTGATGCCGCAGTACGAGCCCATCGTCGCCAGGGTTTCGTATTCCGGGCCGCCATAAGCCGGCGCAACCTTCCGGCCTTGATATTCCGTCTCGACGACGCGCTTGCAGCGCACCGTGCAGGCAAAGCAGGTGTCGTTCTCTTTCAGGATCGTGTCGGCCATCTTCTCGCCGCTGATGTCGTCGGCCTTTTCAAAATAGCCGCTGCTGTAGTTGAAGGTGGGCAGCGTGCCGATCGAGTTTTGGAAGCTGACGACGCTGGCCGTGCCGTAATCCTGCAGACCTTTCACATCGGCGTTGTCCGGGATGTCCTTCGTGCCCGATCGGTTGAGCCCGGCAATGGCGGCTTTATCGGCGAATTCGGGTTTCTGCGTGCCGCGCACCGCAACCGCCTTCAGGTTCTTGGAGGCCATGACCAGCCCCAGGCCGGTGCGGCCAAAGGCGCGATTGCTCATGTTCATGATCGACGCGAAGCGCACGCCCTTCTCGCCCGACGCGCCGATCTGGATCACCTCGGCTTTCGGCTCGCCCAGCTCTGCTTTGAGCAGCTTCTCCGTCTCGCCGGTGCTGAGCCCCGTGCCCCACAAGTGTGAGGCATCGCGCAGCTCGGCCTGGCCGTCTTTGATCCACAGGTACACGGGCTTAGTCGATCGGCCGGTGATCACGATCCCGTCGAAGCCGGCAAACTTCAGCTCGGCGGGCCAGAAGCCGCCGGTCTGCGAATCGCCGACGAGGCCGCTCAACGGGCTCTTGGCGGTGGCCGTGGCGCGGCTCTGCCCGGAGATCGAAGCGCCGGTCGGGCCGCTGATGAAGAACGACAGCGTGTTCTCCGGCCCCAGCGGATCGGCGTGCGCGGGGGTGTGCTTCAGCAGGTAATACAGCCCCATCGCGCTGCCGCCCCAGTATTGGCGATAGAATGCTTCGCCGGGCTGCTCGATCGAGAGCCGGCCGCTCGTCAGATCGACATGCAATATCTTTCCCGCAAAACCATACATGGTCTCCTCCTGGATGAAAGTGTCTGAGTGCTTTAGTGCGAGAGTGCGTAGTTAAGAGCAGTACGGTTGTTTGTAAGTATAACTCACCCGGGCAGGGTGCGTCAAAGCGCTCTGGCAGTCAAAGCACTGCACAACTACCGCACTATCTCACTACAGCACGATCGCACTACTCCGGCACTATACTTCCTCAGCAAAACGCCCCTTAAGCCGGTTGAAGACGAAGAAGCCAAACAGCAGCACGATCACAACGGTGATCGCCGTGCGCAGGAAGAAATCCCAGCCGATCGGGCGGCCGTAGTACAGGATGTCCCGATACGCCGCAATGATCGACGCCATGGGGTTAAAGATATACGTCAGGCGCTGCACCGGCACCTCGACGCCCAGGACGACGCGCACTGCGGGCAGCAGGCTCACGTCCCAGATCACGGGCGTCAGGAAAAACCACGCCAGGATGACCACCTCCATGATCTGCTGCACATCGCGATAGAAGACGTTCAAGGCCGACAACAGCAGGCTCATGCCCAGGATGAAGATCATTTCGACCAGCACCACGAGCGGCAGAAACAAGACGTAGGGCGTCAAGCGCACGCCCAGCAGCCAGGCCAGCACAAAGTACACGGGCAGCGCCACCAGGAAATTCACCAGGTTCGACAACATGATCGAGGTAGGCAGCACCGCGCGCGGAAAATAGACCTTCTTGATCAGATAGCCGTTGTTGACCACGCTGCCGACGCCGCCCATGATCGAGCCGGAGAAGAAATTCCACGGCAGCAGGCCGCACAGGACAAAGGCCGCATAGTCGCGCCGATCGCTCTGGCCGAGCATCACGGTGTACACCAGCGTGAAGACCAGCATCATCAAGATGGGATTGAGCAGCGACCAGGCCACGCCCAGGACCGAATTCTTGTAGCGCACCTTCAGATCGCGGACGGTCAGGTTAAGCAGCAGTTCGCGATACTGCCACAGTTCAACGAGGCTCGCGCGCATGATCACCTTCGAGGAGTTGCGCCAGGGCGGCGGCGCGCAGTTCCGGGCGCGGAGCGCGGATCGCTTCATACACGCCCAGCAGGCGGCGGGCGGCATCATCCCAGCTAAAACGCTTGATGGCGCGCGCCCGCAGCGACCGGCCCAGCGCGCGCGCCCGCTCGGGATTCCGCGCCAGCTCGTTAATCCGATCGGCCAGTGACTCGGCGCTGCCCCGCTCGGCATACAGGCCGGAGTGCGCCATGAACTCGCGCGCCTGCGGCGTATCGAAGGCCACCGTGGGCAGCGCGCAGGCCATGTAATTCAGAATCTTGCCCGCGCCTTCGGTCAAAGACAATTTGGGCGCCAGGGCGATGTCGCCCACGCGCAGATACCGCGCCGCTTGATCGTACGGCACGCGGCCGGTGAAGGTCAGGTGGTCGAGCGGGCCGGACTGGGCGGCTTCGCGCTCGTAACCCGCGTGATTGGGATAGCCCATCACCAGGAAATGCACGCGGGGCTCCGCCGCCACGACCCGGTGCGCAGCGCGAATGATATGGGACGTGCCTTGATACGGCGCGAGCAGGCCCAGGTAAATCACCACCGTCCGATCGCGCGGGATGCCCAGCTGATCTTTGATCGCATCCACCTCGGCCTGATCGTCCGGCGTGCGCGGGCGGAAGAAATCGGTGTCGACGCAATCGGGCAGCGGCACCACGCGGTGCGCCTGATCCGGCAGGCTGTCGCGCAGGAGCTGCGCGCTGTGCCCCGACGAAGTGAGAATCGCGCGCGGCATCCGATCGATGCGCTGTTCCAGCGCGCGGAAGAACCGTTCGCGCGCGCCGCCCGGCCGCACAAAATGATGGTCCAGCATCTCCGCGGTGAGGCTGCCCTGATAATCGAAGACCAGCGGCGCGCCGGTCAGCGCGCTCACCGCGCGGCCAATCAACGCGCCTTCGTGCAGGTGCGCGTGAATAATATCGGGCTGCAGCTGCCACGCGGTCTTCAGCGCCGTCCACGACAGCAGGGCGTCAAACGCGACCTTGTGCCGCGACGAGCCGACCTCGTAATCGGCGTGCCACGGAGTCGGGCGAGTGCGGACGATGTTCAGTTCAGGCAGATCGCGTCCCTTGTAATACGTCACGATCGTGACGCGGTGCCCGCGCTTGTGCAGCACGCGCGCCTCTTCGAGGATTCGCACGTGACAGCCGTAATCCCCGAAGAACGAGGTGGGGGCGATCATGAGGATATTGTAGGCCATAATGGACAATGATCAATGAACAATGATCAATGATCAATGAAAGACTGATCGCCGATCAATTTCAGTTTCCTGGCGCGCGGCCAGCGCTTGATTTCCAGCTCGCGCTTCATGGCCGCCACCCGATCGGGCAGTTCTTCAGCATACACCAACTTCACCGGGCCGTGCAGGCGCGTGTAGCGCGCACCGCGCCCGGCATTGTGCACCTTCACGCGCTGTTCCACATCCACCGCCCAACCGGTGTACAGCGAGCCATCCGCGCATTCCACGATGTAGACAAACGGCATAGGGCGCTACGTTTTGACGCCCCAATGCGGCAGGAGCGGATTGGGCCGTTGATATTTCATGCCCGACGGTGGCAATCCGCCCTCGTCCGTCCAGGCGCGCACCGGGCGGGAATTCAACCACTCCGCGCGTTTCTGTTCCAGTTCCTCAAAGATCGGGCCCAGCTCCTGGCCGGTCTCGATTAAACGGTGCAGGTCGCGGAGGTTGGCCTGAAAGGCATCCAGCCAGCGCAGCACTTCCGCGCGATTCAACTGCACGCCCTCCCCGCGATCATACTGCGGCTCCAGCAGCGGCCGGGTGATCTGGTCAAACAACGGGCCGGCCACCACGCTCAACTCGCGCCACGCTTCGGACCGCATGGCCGTTAACGCGGCCAGCGCCGAAAGCAAATAAGGCAGGCCTTCCACGCCGGCCAGCATTCCATCCAGTTCGGCGGCGCCCAGGTAATACGGCCGCGCGCCCAAAGCGCCCGCCAGGTCGCGGCCGATCTTGACCACGCCCCCGTCAGTCTGCGGCGTCGGCAGCAGGCACAACACTGCGCCATGAAAGAGATCGGCCGCAGGTTGAGTTTGCGCCGCCTGCTCCGGATGCAGCACCAGGTGGCAGCTCATGCAGTGAATGCCCGGGGGCAGCAGCTCGGCCGCCCATTCATCCGCCGCCACAGTCACCGGCGCCAACGCCAGGATGACGGCCTCTTCAGCCACCTGCGGGCCGATCAGCGTGAAGGCCTCGCGCAGCTGCGAGGGCGGCACGTTCAGAATGACAAGCGCCGCGCCACGACAACCCGACGCGACATTGGTGGCCGTCTGCTCAAACTTGGCGAACTTGCCGGCTTCGCGCAAACGGCGGCCGGCGGGATCGACGATGACCAGGTTGGACTCCGGCAGGGCGCGCTTGATGGCCAACGCCATCGAGACGCCCACGGTATCCATGCCCACAATAGCAATTTGCCCCTTCGCCATGATTCACCTCAGTTTTGATCATCGACCTGCTGAAATAACCGCAAGAGGGCATCGTCTTGGCCGCGATCGGCGTCTTGATGATGCTGGATGAGATCGATGGTGACCGGCTCGCAGCCGCACGCCGCGGCTTTCTCCGCGGCGATCGCGGGATGCTGATAAGCGACGGCCAGGACCCGATCGATTCCGCGCGCTTCACGGTAATCCAGCTCTTTGCGCCGCGCCGACCAGGCGGGCGCCAGATGCCGCGCCAGCACGCTAAGCGTTCGCACCAGCGGGCCATTCGGCCCGGCGGCCTTGCCCGCATCATGCAGCAGCGCCGCCGCCAGCACATCCGATCGATCGACGCCCGCGCGCTTGAGATCGCGCATCACCTGCACGCCGTGCCACTGCAAATCACGCGGCAGCGCATGAAACCACTCGCGCGCCAGCGGATTCAACACCGCATCCGCCTCGCGCCGATCGTCAGCGGACACCCGCGCGAGCACGCCGCCGAAAAATTGCCGGACACGATAGAAGAGTCTCAAAATCCCAACAAGATCCGCGTCAGGGTCCAGGCCGCCGACGAAATGAGCGAGCCGGCTAACAAGACCACCGCCAGCAGGATAAACGGCCCATACTGGTTCAGCCCGGCTGTGATATGGTCATACCGGGACGGCAGGAGCATGAACAAGATTCTGGAACCATCCAGCGGCGGCACCGGAATCAAATTGAACACAACCAGCACCAGGTTGATGTACGTCAGGAACGACAGCACGTCTGCCGCCAGCGGCAGCCGCAGCGTGCTCTGATTCAAACGGAACAGGGCCGCCGCTCCAACTGCCAGCAGCACGTTCATGGCCGGCCCTGCGGCCGCAGCCACCACCATCCCCGCGCGCAGATTGGGCGCTTTGCGCAGAGCATACGGGTTGATTTGCACGGGCTTCGCCCAGCCAAAGCCCACCAACGCCAGCAGCGCCGCGCCCACCACATCCAGGTGCCGCAGCGGATTCAACGTATAACGGCCCTGATAGAGCGGCAAAGTGTCGCCCATCTTGACGGCCGCCCAGGCATGACCAAATTCATGAATGGGCAGGCACAGACCTATCACGATTATGAACGCCAGCACCGCGCCGATGAACCCTTCCAACGAACCCGCGCGCATCCCGTCGACCAGCATCATCGCCTCCTGAGCGCGAAAATTATAACACAGTCAGAACGGCCATTACCCATGCGGTGCACGAAGGTGCACGAAGGTGCACGCACGACAGGCGCCCCCGGCGCTTTGCGCTCCCTTCGGCAGGGCGTGGGGGAGTGCTCCCGCGTTTCACGTTTCGCGCTTGACGTGTTACACTCAGCCCAGCCTTTTCAGGGAGTGTGCACCATGCCGACGTTTGAATCCTTCCTTGCCGAACAACGTGAGCGCTTCATTGACGATCTGAAATCGCTGGTCGCGCAGCCCAGCGTCGCCGCCACGGGCCAGGGCATGCCTGACATGGCCGCGCTGGTGCAGCAGCGCCTGGAGCGGATCGGCGCCACGGCCCAGCCAATCTTCACCGGCGGTGCGCCGATTATCTATGCCGAGATCGGCAGCGGACCGCGCACCCTGTTGATCTACAACCATTACGACGTGCAGCCGCCAGACCCGATCGAGTTGTGGACCACCCCGCCGTTCGAGCCGCATGTGCGCGACGGCAAGCTCTACGCGCGCGGCGTGTCCGACAACAAAGGCGATCTGTCGTGCCGCCTGCAGGCAATCGAGGCGTGGCAGCAAACAATCGGGCCGCTGCCGTTAACGATCAAGTGGGTGATCGAAGGCGAAGAAGAAATCGGCAGCCCGCACCTGGCCGAATTCGCGCAGCAGCACGCAGCCAGGCTGCCAGCCGACGGTTGTTTGTGGGAAACCGGCGGCAAAAACGAAGACGATCGCATGACGCTGACGCTGGGCTTGAAAGGCATTCAGTATCTGGAGCTGCGCGTGCGCGGCGGGGAACGGGATCTGCATTCGGGCTATGCCGCCATCGCGCCCAGCGCCGTGTGGCGTCTGGTGTGGGCGCTCAACACGCTGAAAGATCAGAACGACGAAATCCTGATCGATCGCTATTACGATCACGTGCGCGCGCCTGACGACGCCGAGCTCGCCATGCTTCAGAGCGCTGCCCTTCGACGAAGCGAAGCGCAAGGCGGCGCTGGGCATCGAGCGGTTCATCAACGACGAGCACGGCCTCGACGTGTTGAAGCGGCTGTATTACGGGCCGACCGTGACCATCTGCGGCATTCAGGCCGGATACACGGGCGAAGGCATGAAGACCGTGCTGCCCAACACCGCCTGTGCCAAGATCGATTGCCGCCTGGTGCCGGACCTGACGCCGGAGATCTGCATCGCGTTGCTGCGCGCGCATCTCGATCGGCGCGGCTTCGGCGATGTCGAGATCGTGCCGCTCAACGGCGAACATCCGGCAGCCTCGCCGGTCGATGCGCCGATCGTGGCCGCCTGCCAGACAGCGGTGCAGCAAGTTTACGGACATGACCCCGTCATGATCCCGCTCAGCGCGGGCAGCGGCCCGATGTATCCGCTCACGACGGCACTCAGCATTCCCACGGTGATGGCGGGCGTTACCTATCCCGGCTCGCGCGCTCACGCGCCCGATGAGAACATCCGCCTCGACGATTACTTTGAAGGCCTGCATTTCATCCGGCGATTGATTGAGACGTTTGCGGGGGCCTGATTCTGAATTTGATCTATTTTTCTCAATATTGACTTTCCCTTCAATAAGGCGCATACTGCAGGCAGCCAATCTTTGGTTACGCGCGCGTACCCATCTCCACGAAATATCGAGAACAATGTCGTTCCCCCAACTGGGGTTTCGTCCCAAGTCACCATTAATTGTGTTCTGATTGATGAGCAATAGATGTCTACGTCAATCTTAGCCACTAAACTTTATATTCCCCCTCCACTGCATAAAGTTGTCCTTCGTTCCCGCCTGATCGAGCGGTTGAACGCTGGTTTGCACCACAAACTGACACTCATCTCTGCCCCACCAGGTTTTGGGAAGACCACGCTCTTCAGTGAATGGGTCGTCGGTTGCGAGCGACCGGCCGCCTGGCTGTCGCTGGACGAAGGAGATAACGACCTAGCACGCTTTCTGACTTACCTGGTCGCTGCTTTGCAGACGATTTCGGCGAATATCGGAGCGGACGTTCTCGAAGGCGCTCCAATCGCCTCCGTCCCCGCCAAGCGAATCGATTCTGACAAGCCTGATCAATGAAATCACCACCCTGCGAGACGATTTCGTCCTCATCCTTGACGATTACCACATGATTGATGCCAAAACTTCTGACGTGTCGACGTCCGTCGACAACGCCCTCACCTTTCTGCTCGAGCACCTGCCGCTACAGATGCACCTGGTTATCGCCACCCGGGAGGATCCGCAGCTCCCCCTGGCCCGGTACCGCGCCCGGGGCCAATTGACCGAACTGCGCGCTGCCGACTTGCGATTTACTCCCGCCGAAGCTGGTGAGTTTCTCAACCAGGTGATGGGCCTCCACCTCTCAGCAGAAGACACCTTCGCACTGGAAACCCGCACCGAAGGCTGGATTGCCGGACTCCAATTCGGCCGCGCTCTCCATGCAGGGGCTTCAAGACACCACCGGTTTCATCCAATCTTTCACCGGCAGTCATCATTTTGTACTGGATTATCTGCTGGATGAAGTTCTGCATAAACAACCCGAAAACATCCGGTCGTTCCTCCTGCAAACATCCATCCTTGAGCGGATATGTGGTCAGCTGTGCGATGCCGTCCTGCCCGGTTCGTCTATCGCCGGGCAGGAGATCCTGGAACATCTCGAACACGCCAACCTGTTCATCGTTCCCCTGGACAATGAGCGGTGTTGGTATCGCTATCATCATCTCTTTGCGGAATTGCTGCGCAATCGACTGGCCCGCGCCTACCCAGATCAGACCGCCGACCTTCACCGTCGCGCCAGTGATTGGTACGCTCACAATGATTTTCCATACGAAGCGATCACGCACGCACTCACCGTCCAGGATTGGACTCGTGCTGCCGAATGTCATCGAACGATTTTCCGATGAGTTGCCAATGCGTGGAGAAATAAATACCCGACTCGGTTGGTTCGAATCATTTCCAGCCCATATTCTGCTGGACCGGCCCGAGGCTGAGGCTTGGTTTATGCGTGGGCGCTCTTTATGGTGAATCAATTGGATCGCGCCGAACAACAATTGAATCAACTGCTGCCGCTCGTTCAAGCCGCGCCCTCCCTGCTTGGCGAACTGTACGTGATTCGTGTGATGATTGCGGTGCGCCGTTACGATATGCCTGCCGTCATCGAATTGGCGCGGCAAGCCTTAGCGCTCGTGCCGCCTGAAGAAACATCGCCCCGCAGTAGGATTTTGCTAACCCTGGGCGTGGCAAACGATGAAATGGGCGGCGATATCGCCGCCGCCGGGAGCGCTTTTCGCGAGGCGTATGAGTTGGGTAAAGCATCGCCTTCGGCCAGCGCGGTGGGGAACGCTCCGCTTCCGTTGACCGCTTTGGCATATTTGGCAGATTATGAGTGGCTGCAGGGCAATCTGCGCGGCGCCTCGCACCTGTACGAACAGGCGCTTGAGCTCGCGGACAAATGGGGCGGACAAACCTCTCTTGCTCTATGTCTCGCGCAACAGGGCCGGGCCGGTCTGCTTTACGAGTGGAACGATCTGGACGGCGCGACGCGCGCCTTGCAGGAGTGCATTCGAGTCGGCGAATTGTGGAAAAGTCCGCGCGTGCTCGTGCCGGCCTTTGGGTTGTCGGCGCTGGTGATGCAGACGCGCGGGCAAGCCGAGGACGCCCGCGCCATGCTTCGCCGCGCGGAACAAATCACGCGCGACTCGTCTTCGTCTCCTCCTGACTTGGGTTCGCTCGCGCTGTATCAAATCATCTTGTGGATCGCGCAAAACGAATTTCAAGCCATCACGCAGTGGGAGCAAAGCCACGATTCCGAATGGCGATCGCACATCGGGCGCGCCCGTGATCTGCTTACAACGGTCCTCGTACGCGCGCGAATCGCTCGCTATTATCGGCAGCGCGATGCTGCCGCCCTGAGGCAAGCGCGCCTGTTGATCGAACCGGCGCTGGAACAGGCGCAGGCCGCTGACAGGCTGCTCAACGTGACACACCTCCTCATCCTCGACGCATTGGCGTTATACGCGCAAGGGGAAACCGCATCTGCGATCGCAACGCTCAAACGCGCATTGACGTTTGCCGAACCGGAGAGCTATATGCGCAGTTTTCTCGATATTGGCAAGCCGATGGCAGAATTTCTGGTGTGGAGCCTGGAGAGCCGATCGTTGAGCGCGCCGCATCTGCGCGCGTACGCAGGCAAATTGCTGTCCCATTTTGGCGCAGATGTTCCGAGCGAATCAAGCCAGCCGACCGGCACCACCCTCAGCGCGCCGCTCACCGAACGCGAGTTGGAAGTGCTGCGGCTCATTGCCCAGGGACTCTCGAACCGCGAGATCAGCGAGCGGCTTTTCCTCGCCTTGAGCACAGTTAAAGGGCGCACTCGGATCATCTTTGACAAACTGCAGGTCCAAAGGCGCACCGAAGCGCTAGCCCGTGCCCGCGAGTTGGGTCTGTTGTAGCCTGAGCGAAGATTTGCCTGCAACCCTGGCGTCAATAAATGCGTGCAAGTAGGGCCATAAAGCCTTGGAATCTCCCCGCCCTCAGTAACCCCAAAATGATACCCCAGCTTAATACTTAAGTATCTATCCATCAATACCGATTTGTCGGTATATTACCTGTGCATTGAGCAAACGCCGCGAACGATTATGACCGGCCACAATGGCACAGGAAATGTCAAACGATCCCAGACAAAAAACTGATCCAGGCCAACCAGTGATCTATCAAATCCGGATCGAGGGCCATCTGGATGATCAATGGACATACTCGTTTGGGGACCTGACCATCAGGCTAGAAGAGAACGGCGATACGCTCTTAACTGGATCGGTTGTCGATCAGGCCGCGTTGTTTGGATTACTGAAAAAAGTGCGCGATCTGGGTTTGCCGTTGGTCTCGGTCAATCAAATTGAACCTGGCAAGCCAGATATGTCAGAGGTCAAACTCTGAGAATCATCAACCTCGTATAGAAAAGGAGAAACGAAATGAACGAAAAAATGCCATTCACCGTTGATCCGGACGGCAAGTGGATATATCAAGTGGGCGGTCTCTCGGCGCTTATCCTGGGAGCAGGCTATCTCCTGACTTTTCCAGTGATCGCTTACGCGGGGGGATTTCCGCCGCCAGGTAGCGAGGCGCGTCTGGCTTTTATGGCCGAACATGCGGCAGGCTGGTGGGCCCTTACGGCTCTGATGATCTTTACAGACCTGCTCTATGTGCCGGTCTTCCTGGCGCTCTACCAGGCCTTGAAAGGCATCAACAAATACATGATGCTGCTGGCACTCGCCTGCGCAGGATTGTTCGTGGCGCTGGACCTGGCCGTCACCTGGACAGCCTACTCTTCACTGATCACATTGGGTGGTAACTATGCCGCGGCCACCAGCGACGCCCAGCGAGCCGTCATTGTGGCGGCGGCGGGTTATCCATCCGCGATCAATGACTCTCCCTTGTTGGGAATTTATGCGACACTCATTCCAGCAACGGGATTGCTTCTGGCCAGCCTCGTCATGCGTAAAGGTGCCAGCCACAAGGCTCTGGCATATCTGGGGATGATTGCGGGCATCAGCGGGGTTCTTGCGGGGGTGGGTCCAATTTTTGTAGGCGCCCTTGATATAGCACAATATATCAACGCCAGTTTTGCCATGATCTGGTTCTTTTTTGTAGGCTGGAAGCTCTACAGGCTCGGTCGGCAGCCTGTGGCTAAGGCAGAGATTACCGCTTTCGTATCCCCGCCTGACACGGCGCGCGCTTGACCGTCTTCGGCGCGGATACCGGCCTTTCCACTGCGCTTACTTCTCCGCCGCTTCGGCTTCGGCGGTCTGCGGCGCGGGCGCTTCCGGCGCGCGGCGCAGATGCAGTTTGTGCAGAATCTCATCCTTGTTGTCGCGCCAGAGGTGAATCATGGCCGGCAACGCGGAGACGAAGATCACGGAAAAAATCAAAATCAGGAAATATTTGTCGAGCGTTTCAGGATCGACCACGTCTTTGAAGAAGACGCCGATGAAATAGCCAACCAGCGTGACACCCACGCCCCACAGGATGCCCCCGACAACATTCCAGGTAAAGAAGCGGCGATACTCCATCTCGACGGCGCCCGCGACAATCGGCACGAAGGTGCGGATGAACGGCATGAAGCGCGCCAGCACCAGCGTCTTGCCGCCGTGCTTATCATAGAAGGCTTTGGCCGCCAGCAAGTTCTTGCGCTTGAACAAGCGCGAGTTATCGCGGTTGAAGATGCGCGGCCCGGTCTTCTTGCCAAACCAGTAGCCCACGTTGTCGCCGATAATCGCCGCGATCGGCAGGATGATCAACAGGATCCAGATGTTCATCAGGCCGCGCGAGGCCAGCAGGCCCGCGGTCAGCAGCAGGCTATCACCCGGCAGGAAGAAGCCAAAGAACAGGCCTGATTCGGCAAAGATGATGGCAAACACGCCGATGTAGCCGATGTTGATGATCAGTTGTTCCAGACTCATAGGTTCCTTTACCTCAAAATAAGACCCCGCTTTACCACGAGCGGGGTCTTTCGTGTCCAGCGGTGCGAGAATACCACAGTTTGGGAGGAGCAACAAGCTGACTGGGAAGATCCCTTACTCCTCGACGACCTCGACTACGGCGGCGAGTCGATCGCCGTGTTCAGCCTGCGCGGCGCGCTGCTGGCGGCGCCGCCAGACACGGACGGCAAAGAAAGCAATCACCAGCGCGACCAGCACCAGCACCGTCGCCTGCTCGTAGCGGCGCGCGATGTCCAGGACTTGCTCCCAGTTCGCGCCGAGCACGACGCCCACAAAGGTGAGCACCGCCGTCCAGATGCCGGCGCCCAGCGTCGTGAAGATCAAGAACCGGCCCATGGGCATGCGCTGCATGCCGGCCGGCAGCGAGATCAAACTGCGCACGATGGGAATGAGCCGCCCGAAGAACACAATGGCCTCGCCGTGACGCGCAAATGCCCGCAACGCCCGATCGAGATCGGCTTCCGACAGCAGAAACCACCCGCCAAACAGGCGCACGAAGCGGCGCACAATCGGCTCGTCGGCCCAGCGCCCAATGTAGTACAGGGCCAGCGCGCCAACAACCGAGCCTAAGGTGCCCGCCGCCCACACCGACAGAAAGCCGGCCTTGCCCTGACCCACCACAAAGCCGGCAAAGGGCATGACTAATTCCGACGGGATGGGCGGAAAAAGATTCTCGGTAAACATGACCAGGGTGATGCCCGGCAGACCCAGCGCCATGATGATGTGCTCAATGATGATGCGAAATTGCTCGAAAAGGTGCGGCACAGATTTGGTCCCTCCCTGAATAATAGCAGACCCCACACCATGTGGGGTCTGTAGGGCGGCGAGAATACCACAGATCTTACGGCGGGACAATGCCAGCAGTCACCGGGGTGCCAGCGCTCACCGATTGCGCCCGTATTTCTCGTGGCTCGAAACCCAGTCGGATGAAGAGATGGCCGCGGCCAGCGAGATTTCACCGGCGAGCACGACCGCCGCGATAATCTCGGCCAGCCGATTGACCTTGCCGCGCCCCACGCATCCCAAAATCTCCAGGCCCTCGCGCTGGGTGGGCAGGTTGGTGCCACCGCCGTGCGTCGCCACGATCAACGACGGGATGGTGAGCGACATATATAGATCGTGATGGGGCGTGAGTTCCACGTACATGATGCCGGCCGACGATTCCGACACGTTGGCCACGTCCTGCCCGGTGGCGATGAACATCGCCGTGATGCCGTTGGCCGAATGCAGGCCGTTGTTGTTCACGCCCGACAGGAACCCGCCGATGCTGGCGACCCCGTAGTGATAGGCCAGGCTCTCCGGTTCCACGCGCATGTGTTGAATCAGCACGTCGCGGGGAATCGTCGCTTCAGCGGTGACGCGTTTGCCGCGTGTGCGCATGATGTTGATCTGCGATGCTTTCTTATCCGTGGCGAAATTCGATTCGAGATAGAAGCGCTCGATGCCGCCGCTTGCGCTTGGTAGTTGTCCAGAATCCAGCTGCACGCTGCAAAGGTGGCCCGCCCGACCATATTCTGCCCGGCGGCATCGCCCGTGGTGTAATTGAAGCGCAGATAGACGAACTTGTTGGAGACATACGGATCGACGTTGAACAATTTTGCCACGCTGGAGGTGGCTTCGGCTTCGTCCTGGATGGTGGCGAAGTTGTCCTGCACCCATTGGACAAAGTCGCGCCCGGCCCGCGCATCCTTGAAGACAAAGGCCGGCGCGCGCTGCATGGCATCGGCGACCACCGTGACCATCACGCCGCCCGATAAATTCATCAACTTCATGCCGCGATTGTAGGAAGCGACGAGGGTGCCCTCCGTGGTAGCCATGGGCACGATGAAGTCGCCCTGCGCGTGTTCGCCGTTGATGCGCAGGGGGCCGGCAAAGCCGATCGGGACCTGGGCGACCCCGGTGAAGTTTTCGATGTTGCCTTTGGTCAAATGTGGATCAAAGGAATACTTCCAGATGTGCTCGGGCTTGGCGCCGGTTACTTGCTCGACCAGCGCCTGCCGCTGCTTGATCACAACAGCGCCATAGTCGTCACTGGCGTCGCGCGGAATGCGGATACCCTGCACTTCATGTTCCGAGATGGTGTCTTCGACCTTGAATTGCAGCTTGCCGAAGGGCCTGGTCTCAAAGGCGATCTCGATCTCGTGCAGACCCAACGGCAGCGGCGCGAGGCGCGTGTGCAGCAGCACCGGCGCCCGGAGGGGAAACGCGACCGGGGTGGCCGCCGAGATCTGATCGGGGTTCAGGGTTTTCCCATCGGCCAGTTCGAGCGTGACCTCGCTCAACGCGATCGGCCGGCCATCGATGGCGATGCTGCGCAGTCCGGTCAACTCGGCATCGCTGAGGCGGTTCTTCACGGCAAACTGCACACCCTGCTCGGCGTTCTTCAAGCTGCCCAGCGTGTACAGCTTCTTCAACAGCATGCTCGGAATTAACATGGCGACCCCCTTGAAAGGATGAGGGCGGAGGGATGAGGGATGAAGTTATCCGGCATCGGAGTCCGCTTGGCTGCCCGAAATATACCGGGGCGGAAGTTGAAAGTCAAGCAACAAATTATTGTTTCATTCCCCCGCCCTCACACTGCACGGCAACCGCGCAGTGGGTGCAAGTGTGCCCGAGTGCCCGCGAAGCGTGTCGGGCATCCAGACCGTTGATAGGCGCTTTGCGCCGGTCAATCTGCTGGATCCCCGCTAACGGCCGCGGGAATGACACGCCCCATGCACCACTTATTCAGCCCTCCGCCTTCATCCTTCATCCTTTGTCAAAGCCCAACCTTTCAGCGACTCCATGAACTGATAAGCCGTCATGTCCATCTGGATGGGCGTGACGGAGATGGTGCCATGATGCAGCGCGCCGACGTCGGTGCCGTCGTCGGGAACGCCGGTAGGGAAGTCACCGCCGATCCAGTAGTAGGGCCGCCCGCGCGGATCGACGCGCGCCACCAGTTCGTCGTGATAAACGCGCTGGCCCAGGCGCGTGATCTGCACGCCCTTGATCTCGCCCGCCGGCACGTTGACGTTGAGGAGCACGTCGCGCGGCAGGCCCTGCCGGTAAACGACGGGCGCGAGAAAGGCCGCGAATTGCGCGGCGCGCGCATAGGCGGCGGCATCCTCCACCGAGACCGCGATCGACGGGATGCCGTTGAGCGCGCCCTCCATCGCCGCCGTCACCGTGCCGGAATACGTCACATCATGGCTGAGATTGGGGTAGGGGTTGATGCCGGAGACGATCAGATCGGGCTTGAAATCGATCGCGCCGAGCAGCACCAGCGAGACGCAATCGCTGGGCGCGCCGCTGCTGGCGTAAGCGTCGCTGCCATCGGCGAGCTGTTCCTTGCTCAGGCGCAGCGGCTTGTGCAGCGTCTTCACGTGCCCGCCCGCGCTCCAGTTTTGATCCGGCGCGACGACGACCACCGTGCCCACTTTCTCCAGCGCCTGCTTCAAGATCAACAGGCCGGGCGCGTTATAGCCGTCGTCATTGGTAACAAGGATGTTCATGCATGTCTCCTGAGGTAAGGATATGCGGAGTATAATGCGTGAAGAGTGAAAAGTGAAGAGTGAATCAAACCGGCTCGCCCTCATCACTGAGAACGAGCCGGTCCTGATTACCAATCTACCAACTTACCAATTACCAATTCCTACTGCTTTTTCGCCCCGATCACGACCTTCACCTTATTGCTCTCGGCCATGTTGCCGGCTTTGTCATACACCCGCGCAAAGAACGTATGCGTGCCCAGTTTCTCCGGCGCGTCGAGTTTCCACTTCTCGCCATACGGCGGCGCGTTGCGGATCGACCACGGGTCGGGCTTGTCGTCCACGAACAATTCCACGCGATCGATCGCTACGTTGTCCTTCACATCCAATTGGAGGCTGACCCATTCATCCTGGGGATAAGCGTACCCATCGCCATCGTTGGGATAGATGATCTTGATCGTCGGCGTAATGTTATCGACGGTGACAGGCACCACGGCCGTTTGCACGTCGCCGTTGTTGCGGAAGACCGTCAGGCGCAGGCTGACCAGGCCGTCGAGATTCGTGACATCGAAGTTCTCCAGGACGTTATTGTCAACCTGCTCGCCATGATCGGGCCCGATCTGCTGCCACTCGGTGGGATTCAACCCCTTGCCAAAGTCGAGGCGATAGTGGTTGAAGTCGTCGCCGCGCGTGTTGCCGACGATGGGCGAGACACCGTGAATGTACGAGTACGCGCCCGGCTGAATAATCGCCACATCGCCGAACTCCGTGGGCGGCGGGCCGTAATTGGTATCGAAGGTATTCGGCGGCTGTGGAATGCTCGCCTCGCGCACGTAATCGGCCGCTTCGGGCGGATAGATCTCGAAGACCTTCTCTTCCACTTTATCCGCCGGGGTATTGGCGGTGGCCAACTGCCCTGTTTCCCGATCAATCAAGAATGCCTGATAAACCGTATCGTAGGATGTCGGCTCCGTGCCGGGAACGAACAGCTCGGTCACGGTGGGGCAATACTTCGTCGGCATCAGGCCGGTGGTCGCGCAGACGGCTTTCTCCTCCAACCCCGGCGGACGCACAAACGGCTCGACGGGTTTGTCCTTCAGGAAGTACGTCATAAGCTGATTCCACACCGGGGCCGCGCCCGTGATGCCCGTAACCTTCTTCATCGCGCTGTTGTCGGTATTGCCGATCCACACGCCGATGGCGACTTGCGGCGTATAGCCGACCGTCCAGTTGTCTTTGTAGTCATTGGTCGTTCCGGTCTTGACCGCCGCCGGCCGATCGAGTTCCAGCACATTGTTGCGGCCAAAGGCCGGCCAGCGTGACGGATTGTCCGACAGGAAGTTGTTGATGATGTAGGCATACTTCTCGTCGACGACCGGAATGCTGGTCGGCGATTCATACTTCCACAGCGCTTCGCCGTTGCTGTCTTCGACGCGCAGCACCGGCACCGGATCGACCGTGCGATAACCGGGGCGCTGGCGATCTTCAGGAATGGCTGCGCCGGCCATGTTCCCCCGATTGGCCAACACGCCAAAGGCGTATGTTTCATCCAACAGTTTTACTTCGCCGCCGCCCAGCGTCAACGCCAGGCCGTAATAGTCCAGGCCGCGATCGAGCGAGGTGATGCCCATCTTGTGCGCCACGCGGATCACGTTATCGACACCGGCCATCTCTAAGGCCCGCACAGCGGGAATGTTCAATGACTGCGCCAACGCCAGGCGCATGCGTTGATAACCGTGATACTTGCGATCGTAATTTTCCGGCACGTAGATCGGCGGATTCGCGCCGGGCTGGGCGAATTCGGTGCGCACGTCGAGGAAGCCATACGACGGTGACACGCCCTGCGTCAACAGCGTCAGATACGTGAACGGCTTGAAGGACGATCCGGGTTGGCGCAGGCCGGTCGTGACGTTGAACTTGCCGTCGATGGCATCGTTCCAATAATCGGCGCTGCCCACCATCGCCAGAATCTCGCCCGTCGCGGGGCGGATCACGACCGCCGCGCCATTATTGGCGTTGTGGCCTTCTTCAGTGAGCTTCTTGACTTGGTCGGCGATGGTCTGCTGCGCGTAATTCTGTAGATCCAGATCGAGTGTGGAGTAGACCTTCAACCCGCCCCGATTGACCAACTCGGCCCCGAATTTATCCTCCAGCCATTTGCGCACGTACACCGAATAGTGCGGCGCCTGCACATTGAAGCGCTCGGCCACGCCGCCGGTCTTGACTTGCAGTTTCTCCTGCTTGGCCGCCACCGCTTCTTCGGCGGTGATGTACCCGTCGCGCAGCATCGCGTCGAGGGCGAGCTCCTGGCGCAGCTTCGCATCGATCGGCGAATCGATCGGGTTCTGGATGGGAAACTGCGGGATCGGCGCGAGCATCGTGCACTCGGCCAGGTTCAACTGATCGACCGTCTTGTTAAAATAGACTTTGGCGGCCGCCTGAATGCCGTAGGCAAAGTTGCCGTAGTTGTTGGTGTTGAGATACCACTCCAGGATTTGATCCTTGGGATAGCGGCGGCCCACTTCGACGGCCAGCAAAGTTTCGCGCAGCTTGCGCAGGTAACCTTCAATGCCTTCGCGCACCGTGCGCTGCTCGGATTCGATCAGCGTGTTCTTCACCACCTGCTGCGTAATCGACGAGCCGCCCTGCACCTGCCCGCCCTGCAAGTTGCTCATCAGCGCGCGGCCCATGCCGCGCAGATCGAAGCCGGGGTTTTCGTAGAAGCTGCGATCTTCGCTGGCGATGGTGGCCTGGCGGCAAAGTTCGGGAATCTGATCGAGCGCCACCCACTGGCGATCGCCCGTGCGCTCGTCGATCACTTCGTACAACAGGTTCTTCCCCGTCCGATCGTAAATCTTGGTGGTCTCGAAAAAGTCCTGATTCTGATTGGTGAACTGGGCTTCGATCTGAGCAGGATCCGGCAAATTGGCGGTCAGGCTGAGATAGGCCGCCACCGCGCCGCCCACGGTCAGGCTGAAGAACAAGCCGATCGCAACGACGATGCTGATCAGGCCAATGGCTGCGGCGCGGATGAACGTCTGGCCCTTGCCCTGCCTGGCGCGCTGCCGCTGCCGGCGGTCGACCATGATTTGTAAGCGAGGATCGTTGTTCAATGCATTACTGCCTTGTCGTTCCTGGTAGTTGGTAAATTGGTAAATTGGTCATGGCGTTATCGGCCAAGAGCTGCTTTCCGCAAATTTAGGATGCAATCTTAACTGCTGGCGTCAATTTTCGCAAGGATTTTGCGAAGGGGGAGGATGAAAGCAGGATGAGAGGTTGTTTGTTGGCCAGCCTCTCTGATCAGCATCATCCGCGTGGACACGTGCCCTGGCGGGCAGTGCCAGGGTCGGCGGCCAGTGTTGCTACCTTTTCCAGCACCAGAAAATGCGACAATCCCAATTTCTTCAGCGGCGTGCGCTCAAAGGTATAAGTCGTGGTGCGCAGAACCTGGCCCACCACCGGGCGGCGTTTCACGAGGTTGTCGTAGCCGGGATAAATCTGCGTATGTTGGATCAGGCGCACAGGCAGACCCTCAAACAAAACGCGAATACCTTTACTCGTGTAAGCACGCACGTGCGGCGCGAACTTGTTGCGCAGCGGGTTCGGCAGATAGTTGATCAGCGGCGTGTTGCCGAAGTGATATTGCCCGCGCCAGTAGTGCCCGTGCGTCTCGAAGGGATACCAACGGTTAGGGCAGAACAAGATCACGCGCCCGCCGGGCCGCAGCACCCGGATCATTTCACGCGCGGCCCGGCGATCGTCGGCGACGTGTTCGATCACTTCGTGCGACAGCAGCGCATCGAACGTATCGTCGGGATAGGGCAGATGCTCTCCCGCCGCCGCGTGCAGCTGGTCGATGGCAGCCTGCGTGCCTTCCCGCACCCGATCGAATTCGATGTCCAGCCCGATCGTGTTGTAGCCCAACTCGGCGAGATGACGCACATATTGACCCACGCCGCAGCCATCCACCAGAATGCGCCGCGTATCGATCGGCAGGGCGGACACGATCATGTCCAACCGCCGGTTCTGCCCAAAGCGCCACACATGCGAAGGCTCACCGCGCCGCGCCGCCTTTTCCGGGTCTTCAACTCTGGGGTTGGTTTTCCAGCTCACGGTAAGGTAAATTCTTCCCGATGCCCAAAGTACTTTGAGTTGTCGATCAACCGGATCCACCTGGGCGTCAGCACATAGAAGGCGCTGCGCGCGATCTGATCGGTGAACTCGGACGTGAAGGGGAACTTGTCACGGAACAAGGCCCACGCCCGATCGGTTTCATCAGGATCGCTCAGGCGGCGCGCGGCGCCCTCGATCTGCACGCCGTGGATATCGCGCCAGTCCCACGTTTCATGATGAATGCTCACCGCGACGTGGGCGACCCGCTCAAGATTCAGTGAGTGGCGGCTTTTCTCGCCGGAAACCCAGTACAGGTTCAGCGTGTCGTCGCTGACGTAGAACAGGCTGGCTGCCTGCGGCATTGCTTCGCGATCGACACTGGCGATGACGAGCGTGGTATGCTTCTTCAAGAATGCGGAGATTTCGCCGCGGGCGGCTTCGGTTAATCGGGTCATGGGTCAACTCGCTCGGGGGTTGGCGCTGAAGCGCTTCTCGGGCAGCGGCGCGGTATCGCGGTGCGACACGCTGAAACGCAGATCGTGCTCGATCGTCAGGCGCAGGCCTTCTTCCAAACTGACTTGGGGCTGGTAGTTGAGCAGCGCGCGCGCTTTGCCAATGTTGGCCCATAGACGCTTGACTCCGCCGCCGCTGGTATTGCGCAGAGGCATGAGCCGATTGGGGGTAAACCGTCCGATCAGCTCCAGCAGCGTCTCGATCGATGTTTCTTCGCCGCTGCCGATGTTGATCACTTCGCGATCGACCTGGCGGGCGAGGGCGGCCGCTTCCAGCGCAACGATCACGTCGTCGATGTAGACGAAGTCGCGCGTTTGTCCGCCTTCACCAAACACCACGAGCGATCCGCCGCTTAACGCCTGCTTGATGAACTGCGGAATCACCGGCGCGTGCGCCGGGGGCAGGGGTTGTCCCGGCCCATAGGCGTTGAAGATGCGCAGGCAGACCGTCTCAATGCTCCACAACGCGCCGATGGTGCGCACGTAATGCTCGGCGGCGAGTTTGCTCACGGCATACGGCGAGTCAGGATTGGGCGGCAGGTCTTCGTGCACCGGCTGTTGTGTCTGCGCCCCATAGATCGCGCCGGAGGAAGCCAGTACCACGCGCTTGACGCCGGCATCGCGAATCGCCTCCATCACGGCGACGGTTCCACCCACGTTGACGGCATTGTATTCGCGCGGATACAAGATCGATTCCGGCACTGAGACGCGCGCCGCCAGATGGTAGACGCAGTCCACATCCTGCAGCAAGGTCCACAATTTGGGCACGTCGGTGACCTCGCCGCGCGTGAAGAGGACATTGCGCGCCAGGCGTCCGGGATCGCCGGTGGTCAGGTCGTCGAGCACGCGCACCATGTGCCCACCGCGCGCCAGGCGATTAGCCAGTGCTGCTCCCAAAAATCCGGCGCCGCCGGTTATCAAGAATTTCATAGAGCCATCCGTATAGGGGTCAGTCTCGGCGCGATTATAGCATGAATGAGCGGCGCGCTTAATGCCGCATTAGCGCGTTTCTCAGGTGGTCATCATTCTTGCGAGTATAATCACAGTGAGGCAGAGAATCTAATTCGTGTAAGAACAACACCAAGTGAACCACCATGCCGATTTCCTGGAAACGACAACTTAAGCGCGCTGGCTCGCTGCTCGCTTTGATCCTGACGCTGGCGGCGATCATTATGTTTATTCCTCAGGAGTACCCGGTACCCGGAGATTCCGGCACGATCATCTCGCGCCTGGCAGGCAAAGATCTGTTTGATTTTGTGGAATGGATGGGAGATGCCTGGCTGGAGAAAGCCGGCCAGATCAGTGTGCCGGCACAGGATTATCTATCCGATGCACAGCGCAGCCAGTTTGTCCTGGATTTCACGCAGTTGGCGAATGACTGGTGGAGCCTGGAAGGGCAAGTACGGCAAATCTATGCCGACGCCACAGTTAAAGAACCTGAGGAGCAAACGAAGGAGCTGCGCGCGAAACGTGACGCTGTTCGAGCAGAGATCGAACTCCGTCGCCCCACCGCCGAAGCGATCGTTCAGCAGCAAATCTCCAGTGTGCTGGTCGACGAAGGGTTTGGGAGCGGGGGCGAAGTTGTCCCGCCGGTCGCGGCCCGTATTACACCGCTGCCCCAGCTGCTCATCATCTCGCCGCGAGATGAAATCAGGCGTGTTGATGCCGAGGGACTGCAGGCCGGGCTCAGCGTGGACCAAGCCGATCGCATCGAAACGCAGGTGCTGAGCCAGACGGATCAATCGGCTGTGGTGGTCCCCCTCGGCGGCCTCGCCGCTTATCCAACGATGATCCAGGAAAGCGGCGACCGACTGTGGCTCATGCAGGTCGTGGCGCACGAGTGGGTGCACAACTGGCTGGATTTTCGCCCGCTGGGTTACAGTTATCTGGCCGAGTCGCCCGTCATTCGCACCATCAACGAAACGGTCGCCAGTCTGGCGGGTGATGAGGTTGGATTGAAGGTGATGCGCCGCTATTATCTCGAGACCCTGAAGAAAGAGCATCCTGATCTGGTCGATCCCAAGCCGCTGGAAGCGCCAGACCTCAACTCCGTCACCCCCCGCCGGCCCAGCGCGATCCGGGCAAGTTCAGTTACAACAACGCCTTGTACGAGACGCGTGTCAAAGTGGAAGAGATGCTGGCGGAAGCACGGCGCCTGAAGGCCGCAGGCCAGCCAGGTGAGGCGCAGGCTAAGATTGTCGAAGCGGAGAATTACATGGAAGAGCGGCGGCAGTTCATCAATTCGCACGGCTACGGCATCCGCAAATTGAACCAGGCTTTCTTCGCCTTCTATGGCGCTTACGCCGATCAGCCGGGGGCGCAGCGGGGAGCGATCCCACCGGGCCGGCGGTAGTTGCCTTGCGCGCCTACAGCCCCGGCTTGCGCCAGTTTCTCGATCGCGTCTCGAGCATCCTCACACTGGAAGAACTGCAGAAGGCGGTGGGCGAGTTCAAAACGCAGCGCTAAGACCGCAGAAGTGCCGTGCCTGTGGGCCCAGCGCCGGTCATTCTTCCCAGTGAGTCAAAATCGTCGCCAGCAGCGCGGCCCGATCGGCCAGGCTGTCGATGATGACGTGCTCGTGCGCGGCGTGCGCCCCATCGCCCACCGCGCCCATCCCGTCGAGCGTAGGCGTGCCCAGCGCGGCCGTGAAGTTGCCGTCGCTGCCGCCGCCGGTGGAGCCTTCCTCCAGCGGCAGGCCAATGGCAGCGGCCAGCCGCCGCGCCTGCTCGAACGTCCTGACCATGGCGGCGTTGCGCTCCATCGGCGGCCGATTCAATCCGCCGCTGATTTCAAGCTGCGCACCGGCCAGGATCGGCTTCAGCCCCTGAATCGCAGCCTCCACGCGCTCGATCTCGGCCATCTGTGAGATTCGAAAATCCACTTCCATCTCGGCGCGCTCAGGCACCACATTACTGGCCGAACCGCCCTTGATGACGCCCACATTGATCGTCGTGCCAGATTCATAGTCGGTCAATTTCTGCAAGGCCGGAATATGGTAAGCCAGTTCCTCAATCGCATTGATGCCCTGGGCGTGGTCGCCTCCGGCATGCGCGGCGCGCCCGTGGGCCACCACGTTGAAATCTCCGACGCCCTTGCGGAACGTCTTGATCTGGCCGTTAGCCAGGGCGGGTTCCAGCACGACCGTCAAGCAGCTGCGCCGCGCCTCGGCCTCAATCAGGGCGCGTGAAGTGACGCTGCCGACTTCCTCGTCGCTGGTGAAAAGCATGCGCACGGGATGCCGCGGTGCTATCCCCGCCTCCTTCAACACTCCCAGCGCCGAGAGCAGGATCGCTGTGCCCGCCTTCATGTCGTAGACTCCCGGCCCGAAGAGTTTTCCCGCTTCTGCGCGCAGCGGCATAACGGACAGCGTGCCTTTCGGCCAGACCGTATCGAGATGGCAGAGTGTGAGGAATTGAGCGGACCGATCGGCCCCCGGCCAGAGCGCCGCCAGGTGGTCACCCGCGGCGGTCTGGGGTACCACCGTGACTTCGGCGCCCAGCTCGCGAAGCCGGGCGGCGACGTAGGCCGAGCAGGCGTCTACCGCCGCCTTGTCGAGCGAGGGCGACTCGCGGGCGGCGAGTTCTTTCAGCAGGGTCAGCGTCGCGGGCAGCGCACGGCTGCAGGGGGCGCGCCAGTCTGGCATGGATCAACTCCTTTCCGGGGCACGGGACGGCTTTCACAGCAGCCGGCGGCGCGGCGTCCTTCGCGCGGAACGTTTCACGTGAAACGTACCGCGCGAAGGACCGGGATCGGCCCGCTATTGCGGAATAATCACAAACCGATCAGGCAGCTGCTGGACCACGCCGATGATGGGCGACAGCGCCGCGCGCAGTTTGGACACCACGGATCCCAGCCCTTTTTCGGCGAGCGGGATGCGCACCGGCTGGTCAAACACGACGGGAATCACATTGCTGACCGGCACCGTCAGATCCAGGTGCACCGGCAGACTGGTTCCCGGCGGCAGCTGCAGCGTCACCGTGCCGTTGATGCTGCCAAACTGCCCCAGCGAAAAGGTGGCCTGCGTGCTGATGGGGACGGGCGCTTGGGTCGTCACGACGGTATCCTGCTTCAAAGGCAGATCAAACCGCACCGGCACCTGCTGGTTGATTTTGATCGTTTCAGTAATCACCACCTGCCCCAGGTCTTCGAACGCCGAGTCCAGTTGTCCCAGCACGCTGTTCAGCGTCAGTCTTGATGGCACCGACCTGGTTCGCCAGGATGATCACGGCCACGATCAGGATCAAGTCAATGAACATCGACGCGATCAAGGCGATCGTTTTGGCGGCGTCCCAGAATTTGCGCGGCCGCGATTTGCGGGGCGGCTCGGGCGGTGCGGCCGCCGGGACAGGCGCGCCACCGGCCGGCGCTGGCGGAGCAGGCGGCTCGACTTGCGCGGGCGGCACGGCTGCGGCTGGCGGTGATGGTTCAAGTGACATGGCGTTCTCCTCAATCAGGTCATCACAACACGAAAAAAACTGCGTCGACGCTTACTATAGCATCGACGCACTGAATAGGCAATTGAGAACCGGTTGAAATCCCGTCAATTACTTCCAGCGGGTCAGAATGGTCTCGCGCTGAAACAACTTGACGCCCAGCGCCACCAGTCCGACGTCCGCCAGCAGCGTGAGGGCGCCCAGCAGCAGCATCGTCGTGGTGTTCAACGGGATCACGCCGAAGATGGCGCCAAAGAAGAGGCCCATGATCGGCAGCATCACCAGCATGCCGATCTGCTCGGCGGCGCGCGGATCGCTGACGCGCGACGAGATAATGATGGCGACATTGACGGAGAGCACCGTAAACAGCGGGGCGACGATGAGCATGGCCACCAACCACATGGGATTCATGAATAACGCGTACACGCGATCGCTCGCCGCAAAAAACCGCGCCCCGATCAGGAAGATGCCGAAGGCCAGCCAGGTCGCCCCGATGGCGGGGATGACGGAGGCCAGCGCTTTGCCAACAATGATCTCGGTCGTCGACGTCGGCGTGGCCAGCAGCGGTTCCAGCGAGCGGGTCGACTTCTCGCCGACGATGCTGTAGGAGGCAATGGTCACTGGCACCGCCAGCGGGATGAGCAGGAACAACAACAGGAATTGATTCACCAGCCAGCCCTGCAGGCATTCGCTCGGCGTGAAGGCCTGCGCCTGACAGACGCCGAGGATCGCCGCCGGCATATCGTTCAATTCTGAAGCAGGGACGTTGCGCATGAGCGCCAGTTGAAACAGCGGCAGGATCATGAAGACGATGGGCATGAAGACCAGCGTGCCCAGCACCATTTTGTTCTTGAAGGCCTCGGCCCATTCTTTGTCGACGAGCGTGGTGATGCGTGCCATGTCCACCTCCTACCGGTTATTCCCGTCGGCGATCAACGACAAATAGACGTCTTCCAGCGAGTGGCGCACTTCACTGACGAATTGCACCTCGACCCCCGCCTCGACCAGCGCCTTCACGATGATCGGATTGGACTCTTCGGGTTTATCCAGCCCCAGGATCAGGCGGTTATCCTCCAGGACGGCTTGCTTGATGAAGTCAAAGCGCCGGGCAAAATCCACCAGCGCAGGCGCGGCGTGCTTCAAACGAAATTCGACCTGGCGGCCGAAGACCGCCGTCTTCATCCGGCCGGGCGTGTCGACTTTAATGAGCCGCTGCTTGAAGACGCCGATTTGACTACAAAGTCTATCGGCTTCATCAAGGTTATGCGTGCACAGGAAAATCGTGCGGCCTTCCGTCTTGAGCTCCTCCACAAAATCGCGGACGAGCTTGGCCGCTTCGGGGTCAAGCCCCGCGGTGGGCTCGTCCAGGAACAGCGTGGCGGGTTCATGCAAAATGGCGCGCGCGATGGCCAGTTTCTGCTTCATACCTTTCGAAAACGATGCGGCCGGGTCTTTCCGCCGTTCCCAGAGACCCAGCAGGCGCAGATATTTTTCCACCTGTCCGGACACATCGGTCACGCCATACAGCCTGGCATAAATGGTCAAATTCTTCTCGGCGCTGAGCCGATCGTACATGCCCGGTTGTTCTGTCAGGATGCCGACCGAAGCGCGAATCTGCTGGTTCTGCCGGCCGACTTCGTAGTCGTTGACCCACGCGCGGCCGGACGTTGGGCCAATCAAAGCACACAACATGCGGACGGTGGTCGTCTTGCCCGCGCCATTCGGCCCGAGGAAGCCGAATACTTCGCCCCGCCGAATATCGAGGCTCAGATCTTGTACGGCGTGAATGACGGGTTGCTTTTTATTCCCGCCGAATGTCTTGGAAAACCCTTCAGTGCGAATCATCGATTGCTCCTGCAGCGGCGCTGGATGGCAGGGAATGAACTGCAACCCCGGCTCCAATCTAGCGCGCGAACACGTCACCGGCGCGCGTTGAAAAGCGCAACCGGCAGGCTAACTCTGCTGTCGAATCCAGTTGGCCATATCCTGGATGATCGCGCGTGCGACATTGCCAGGCGTCTGATATTCATCCGGCGTGCTCTTGCCGTCGCCGGAGATGAACAAATGATTCAAGTCTGGATATGTTTTTAACATCACTTTTGGCTGCTCGGACAAAGCAGCCCGCCAATTTTTAAAATCTTCCATCGTCACTTGATAGTCGCGCTCACCCTGCGCGATCAGCAACGGAATCGTCAATCCGCGTGCCAGCTCGGCCGGACGATAGTCCTTCAGATCGATCCAGTAGGAGGCGGGGGCTCCCAGGATGGCCTCACCGCTTGAACTTTTCCCGGCAAGAGCTTTGACCGCATTGACCTGCTGCTGAAGCTGGCTGATCTGCAATTGATCCTGGGCCGACAACGAACCATCGCTCTCCAGGATGTAACGGGTTTGCTCAACCATTAAGTCTTCCAGCGGACGTGTTGCTCCTGCGAGAATGATCATACCCGCGATGTTGGAATCGGCCTGCGCAATGCGCGGCGCCAGGTAACCGCCCAAACTATGCCCTGCGACAAAGACCCTGGCGGGATCGACCTGCGGCTGGCGGCGCAGGAATTCCACAGCGGCGACCGCGTCATCAATCGTTTCTTCTTTGACGGTAAAGTTCTTGATCTGCGCCATCTCCTGCGGATAGACCTTTGTCCGCTTGTCGTAACGGAGCACGGCGATGCCTTGAGAAGCCAGGCCCTGCGCGATGTCCTTGAATGGCTTGTTCGGCCCGATCGTTTCATCACGATCGTTGGGACCGGAGCCGTGCACCAGCACCACCGCCGGGAACGGGCCCTCGCCGTGGGGCAGCGTCAGCGTGCCGGGCAAAGACCACGGCTCAGCGCCGAAGGTCACTTCCTTCTCTTCGAACTTCGCCGCGTCAACATACGACGGCGTAGTGTATTGCTGAGCTTGCGCCGCTTGATTGGGCTGGAAGAACAAGCCGCTGATCTTGCCGGTGGTCATATCGATCACCACCAGCATGTTGAGCGCCATTTTCTCAAACTGCAGCGGGATGATCACGCGTTGGTAGGGGTCCTGGCGCTCGGCCAGTTGGGCATCCGATCGGTTTTGGAACGCTCCCGCTTGCTGCGGCAAAGTCGTCCAGATCTCCTTAAGTTTATCTTCAGGCAGAGCGGCTTTCATCGCAGCGTCGAATAGGCCGGTCGCTCCAGCATAATCTTGCTGCGTGACAAACCAATCGTAGAATTTATCCGCCAGCGCGAGAGCCTCTGGCTCCGACAAAGTTGCACCCGGCGCCCTGGTGGTCGCAGCAGCCGCCGGCGGCGTTGTCATGACAGTGGCCGGTTGCGCGGCGCAACCAGCCGCCACCAGCAAGGCGAGAATGAATAAGCCAATTTTTCCGGTCATCGGTTTTTCCTCCACACGAAATCTTGTGCGCCATGCAGCATTGTATTACCGATATGACGCCTGTCAATCGAGCTCATCTGACGATTATCGGCCAGACACCCGACAGAGTTACCCGGAGTATACGGCCTAACCAACAAAAACTCCCCCGGCGCCGGGGGAGTTTCCACACTGGTCAAGTGACCAGGTAATGACAGGGAAGGTAGGGTTTACCGAGCCTGTTCCGCCAACAACTGCTCGATAGCTTTTTCAGCCTTCCATGGGGCGCCATAGAAACGCAGGTAAGCTTCGACCTGGGTGGCCCAGTAGGGATAATCGTGGTCGCCCTGGCCCACCGTATAGGTGTGAGGGAGGTAACGCTCAGCGAGAATCTTGCTCAAAGCCTGGGTCTCAGCGCGCGTCCAGTCGCGATCACCGGCATCCAGGAAGATACGCAATTTATCGATCGGGGCAGTCTGCGCCAGCACCGCCGGATCGTATTCCGCCGTGGCGCGGTTCACGCTCAGCGCCGGACTATGCCCGCCTACAGCGTCAAACAATTCCGGATGCGTGAACGCGATTTCCAGCGCCCATACCCCGCCGCGCGAAATGCCGCCAATGGCCCGGTGCTTCGCGTCGGCCAGGGTGCGAAACCGGCCGTCGATCGCCGGAATCAACTCGTTCACAAACACGCCTTCGAATGACTTGTTGCCGCCGCTCGTATCGGTATATAAAGAGTAATCGCCGTGCGGCATCACGATGATGAACGGCGGCAATTCGCCCGAGCCAAACAATTTGTCGGCCCAGGCCACGATGCCTTCATCCAGCCAATGCCGTTCATCCATCGGAATGCCGTGCAGCAGGTAGACCACCGGGTAGCGAACATCCGGATTACCGTCATAGCAGGGCGGCAAGTAGATGAAGTAGTGCTGCCGCCGGCCGATGACGTCGCTCTTGAAATAGCCATCCATCACTTGGCCCTTTGTCTCCGGGCACGACTGATCGAGGCTGGCCACGGCCGCGACAGCCGGGACAGCCGTCTCCGCCGGTTCGGGCGTTTCGGTTGGGACTGCCGTGGGCGGGATGATCGGCGTGACCGTAGGGCGCAAGGTGGGCGCTTCAGCCGGCAGCAAAGACGGAGCAGGCGAGGGCGTCGGAGCGATATTGATAATGACGCCTTCACCAGTATAAACAGAACTCGCCGCGAGCTGCGGATACAACTGCTCGGGCGGCAGAGCCAATCCGGCGCAGCTGCTCAGCGACAAGACAAACATCAACAACAGCAGCCACACCGCCAAGCGCAGTGCGAACTTCACTTCCAAGACTCCTGCAATTCAAGCTTGTGCCATACAGCACAGGTTTACATTCTACCAGAAATAACCCAGATCGACAAAATCGGCGGCCGGCCGGTCAAGGCAGACAGGAAACAGCCTTATCTCAATTGCTCAGCCAGGACCTGTGGATCGGTGGTGGGGCGTTGACAGGCGAAGCGCACGCAAACGTACGCCGTGGCGCATTCATCGACGATAGGGCGATCGAGCAGCAGGGGGACGGCCGAAGGCCGATCGGCGCGAGGTGTGCCGAGCGCCACAACCTGGTGCGGCCGGAAGCCGGCGCGGACCACATCAAGCAGGGCTTGTACATCACTCGAGCGTTGATCGCCGACGAGGGCGATCTCGTGGGGATTGCTCAACGCAAAATCGAGCGCAATGAGCCACTGGGCAAATCCGAGCGGAGACTGAATCAGCGCCGCCTGCAATGCGCCCAGGAGGGCCTCCGCGTGACGATAATAGCGATCCTCGCCGGTAAACGCCGCCAGTTTAAACAGAACCGTAGCCGCCATGGCGTTGCCCGATGGCATGGCGTTGTCTTGCAGGTCCTTGGGGCGCGTGACGAGCGCTTCGTGATCGTCGCTGGTGTCGAAGAAACCGCCCGCGGGATCGGCGTAGTGCCGCAGCAGGCTGTCGGCCAGGTCGCGCGCGGCGACGAACCACTTCTCGTCGAATGTGGTTTGATACAGCTCCAGCAGCCCCTCGATCACGCAGGCATAATCTTCCAGATAACCGTTGAGTTTGGCTTGCCCGTCCTTCCAGGTGCGCAGCAGCCGTCCAGCGCTCGTGCGCATCGCGCCGAGGAGAAACTCGGCGTTGCGTTCCGCAGCCAATCGATAGACCTCCGCCCGCTCGCCCAGCGATCGATCGCGGGCTGCTTCGGCGAACGCCGCCAGCATCAAGCCGTTCCAGGCCGCAAGGATTTTTTCGTCGCGCCCGGGCTTCACGCGCTGTTCACGGGCGTGGAACAACTTGTGCCGCGCCTCGTCCAGAATGACGGCGAGTTGCTCCGGCGCCAGGCCGTTCTTGGGTGCCACCACCGCCGGCTCAGCCGCGAGGCTGAGGATGTTCTGGCCCGGCGGCAAGTGCGGCTCGTTGAAATTGCCGTGGGGGGTCACGCCGTAGACGTCGTTGAACAGAATTGCCTCGTCGCCGAGAAGCGATTGGACTTCAGCGCTGGTCCACAGGAAAAACTTGCCTTCCACGCCTTCGCTGTCCGCGTCCTGCGTCGAATAAAATCCGCCGGACGGATGGGTCATCTCGCGCAGCACGTAATCAAGAATCTCGACGGTGACGCGCCGGTACTCCGGATCCCCCCACGCCTGCCAGGCATGGAGATACACACGCGCCAGCTGGCTGTTGTCGTATAACATTTTTTCGAAGTGAGGCACCAGCCAACGCGCATCCGTGGAATAGCGATGGAAGCCGCCGCCCAGTTGGTCGTACAGGCCGCCCTGTGCCATTGCAACCAAGGCATGATCGATCAACGCGCGGAGGTCATCATCCGGCGTTTGCGCGGTGCGCCGCAGCAGAAATTCCAGCGCCATCGGCTGCGGAAATTTGGGGGCGGCGCCCCAGCCGCCGTTGGTGCGATCGGAGGTGCGACTGATGTTCTGCGTGGCTTTGATCAAAGTCTCAGCAGACAGCTGCTGGACCTCACTCGCGTTCGCGAATTCGCCGGCCTGGCGCAGAACCGCGGCGATGTTCTCGCTGCTCTTCAAGACTTCGTCGCGGCGCGTCTGCCAGGCGCTGGACACGGCTTGCAGTACTTCGCGGAACGAGGGCATGCCGTAGCGCGGCGACGGCGGAAAATAGGTGCCGCCGTAGAAGGGTTTGCCGTCGGGCGTGAGAAAGACGCTCATCGGCCAGCCACCGCTGCCCGTCAGTCCGACCACCGCGTTCATGTAGATCGAATCCAGATCAGGCCGCTCTTCGCGATCCACCTTGATGTTAACGAAGAGATCATTCAGCAGGCGCGCGGTCGTCGTGTCTTCAAACGATTCATGCGCCATGACGTGGCACCAGTGGCACGCCGCGTAGCCGATGCTGAGAAAGATTGGTTTGTCTTCCGCTTTGGATTTGGTCAGCGCCTCCGCCCCCCACGGGTACCATTCGACGGGATTGTGCGCGTGCTGCAGCAGGTAAGGGCTGGTTTCGTCGATCAAACGGTTAGGCATGAGCTGCTCCTTGAAGATGCGGCCGGGCACGCCCGCTGCGCCCACCCCTGATTGTAACACGCGCAACTGCCGAAAGCCCTCCCCAGAATTGGGGCGGGCTGGCAGCATCCGGCAGCAGCGGCGTGAAAGGGGGCGAAAGCGCTACTGCCCGATTTCCACCAGATACCGAATCATTGTTTCAAGGCCGTTGTAGAAGTTGGGCAGATAGAAGCGCTCGTCGGGAGAATGCAGATTATCATCGGGCAGGCCGAAGCCCAGCATGATCGAATCGATGCCCAACACTTTCTGGAAGGTAGCGACCACCGGGATCGATCCGCCTTCACGCTCGTACACGGGGGCATGGCCGAAGACTCGCTGCAGCACCTGATCCGCCGCGCGCATATACTTTGAATCCAGGTTGATCAGCGCGCCGTGTCCGCCGTGCAGCCGTTTGGTTTCCACCGTGACGTAGGGCGGCGCGATCTGCTTGAGGTGGTTTTGAAGCAGCTCGGCGATTTCGAGATGGTCCTGGTTGGCGACCAGGCGGCAGCTGATCTTGGCAGCGGCCTTAGCGGGCAGCACCGTCTTGGGACCGTCGCCGGTAAAGCCGCCCCACAGGCCATTGATTTCCAGGGTGGGCCGCGCCGTAACTTGCTCTTTCGTCGTATAATCTTTTTCGCCCCAGACGCCGCTCACGCCCGCATCCCGCTTGAATTCTTCCTCGCTGAACGGCGTCTGCGCCAGGATCTTTCGCTCGGCAGCGCTGAGGGGCAGAACCCTGTCGTAAAAGCCCGGCACCGTGATGCGCCCATCCCGATCTTTCAGCGCGGCCAGCATCTCGCACAAGGCTTGAATCGGATTGTAGACGGCGCCGCCGTATTGGCCGGAGTGCAGGTCGCGCGCCGGGCCGGTGACTTCCACCTGGATGTAGCATAGGCCGCGCAGCGCATAGACCAGGCAGGGCAGGTCGGGGCGCAGCATATGCGTGTCGCTGATCACGGCGACATCGGCCTTGAGCTGCTCGCGCTGCGTTTCGATGAACGTCTCAAGGTTGGGGCCGCCGATCTCTTCCTCGCCTTCGATGATCAATTTCACATTCACGGGCAGCTGGCCGGCCGACTTCATGAACGACTCAAGAACCTTGACATGAATGAACAGCTGGCCTTTGTCATCCGACGAGCCGCGCGCGTACAGATAATTCTCACGCACCTCGGCTTTGAATGGATCACTGTGCCACAGTTCGATCGGATCAACCGGCTGCACATCATAGTGACCGTAGATCAACACGGTTGGCCTGTCCGGTCCAGCCGCCAGCCACTCCGCCGTCACGATGGGATGGCCGCTGGTGGGATTGACCGCGACCTTATGCAGCCCGAGCGCAGTGAATTGATCCGCCAGCCACTGGGCAGTGCGCTGCATGCTGGAGCGGTGCGCGGGCAGGGCGCTGATGCTGGGCAAAGATAAAAATTCAGTGAGTTCGGTGAGAAAGGCGGCGCGGTGTGAATTAGCGTACTGCAAAGCTTCATTCAACATACAGATCTCCCAGAGGTGTGCAGGTAGGATGATTATAAAGCGCAGGCGGTAAAGCGGCAAGGCCAAGCGGGCGGTCTGTGCGCACCCGATCGGCCGGCATCTCATTTGCCTGATTTGCACGTTACGCCAATCGGCTTTATAATCGACCCGTTCTATCTCTTTGAGGTTGGTGCCTAATGAGCGACGAGGTGAAGGTGCAAGGTGAAATGGAACCGGAAAACACTCCGACTTCCATGCAGGATCTTCTAGAGACCGCGGAGTACGGGCTCAAGGAGGTCAAGCGCGGTGATGTATTGGCCGGCACGATCCTGGATATTAGTGAAGCAGGCATCCTGGTGAGTGTCGACGGCATTAAGTCCGAGGGGATCATTGCGGGCGAGGAACTCTCCAAGATTCCCCGGGACGTGATGGAGGACTTGAAGATCGGCGATACGGTGCAGACCTACGTGGTGGCACCCTCCGATCGCAACGGCAACGTGGTGCTGGCGTTGACCCGCACGCAGAGCTCGCGCGACTGGGCCGAGGCCGAAGACCTGAGCGCCAAGCAAGAGGTCTTTGAAGGCACGGTGGCCGGGTACAACAAGGGCGGCCTCATCGTCAAGGTCGGCAAGATTCGCGGCTTTGTGCCGGCGTCGCAGCTGGTAACGCGCGGCGAAGACAATGCCGACCCCAACAAGCGCCTGGCCTCACTCGTCGGCCGCAAACTGCACTTGAAAGTCATCGAGATCGATCGCGAGCAGAACCGCCTGATCCTGTCCGAGCGCGCAGCCGAGCGCCAATGGCGCAAGCAGCAAAAAGAGAAGATGCTGATCGAGTTGAAGGAAGGCGACGTGCTGGACGGCACGGTGATCAGCCTGGCCGACTTCGGGGCGTTCATTGATCTCGGCGGGGCCGATGGCCTGGTGCATCTCTCCGAGATTTCGTGGCAGCCGATCAACAAGCCAAGCGAAGCGCTCAGAGTCGGCCAGAAGGTGAAAGTGCAAGTGCTGCGCGTCGATCCGGAACACAAGCGCGTGGGCCTGAGCATTAAGCGCTGCGAGCCTGATCCGTGGTCGTCCATTGTGGACCGTTACAAGGTCGGGCAGCTGGTGGAAGCCCAGATCACCAAGATGGCCAAATTCGGCGCGTTCGCGCGCGTGAAGGACGACGACGCCATCGAAGGATTGATCCACATTTCGGAATTGTCGGACAAGCGCGTGAATCATCCCAAGGAAGTGGTGCAGGAAGGCCAGTGGGTGACGCTGCGCGTGATCCGCGTGGAGCCGGACAAGCGCCGCCTGGGCCTGAGTCTGAAACGTGTGACGCATGGCGAGTACATGGATGAAGATTGGCGCGCGGCTTTGGCCGAGGTCAATGCCGAAGAGACCACGCCGCCTGTAGAGAGCCTGCCGCCGGCAGAGACCACGCCGCCTGTGGAGAGCTGCCGCCGGCAGAGACCACGCCACCTGTGGAGAGCCTGCCGCCGGCAGAGGCTGATCTGCCGGATCAGCCGGCGGCCTAGCGGTCATCTCCCAGACGAAGCGCTGAGATACAATGGAGCGTCACGGTCAATCGGCCGGGCGCTCCATTCACTTTATTCCCTGTTGGCCGCCCAGTATTAGAAATGCACTAGAATTCGCCGGCCTGACCCTCATTCAAGTGGCGGAGACGTATCAGTAGGTTATAATCGTAGACGAAGCCTTAGGAAGCAGGAGGTTGTTATGGCTAACAAACTCGATCGATTCACCCAGCGGGCCCGGCGCGTCCTGGCGTATGCGCAGGAAGAAGCCGAGCGGCTGAATCACAGTTACATCGGAACCGAGCACTTATTGTTGGGCCTGTTGAGAGAAGAAAGCGGCATTGCCGGGAAAGTGCTGCGCGATCTCAACGTGCAGTACGAGCGCGTCACGGAATTGGTGGAGCGCATTACCGGGCCGGGCCGCCGCACGCCGTTCAGCCAGATTGATCTGACACCGCGCACCAAGCGTGTGATCGAACTGGCGGTGGACGAAGCGCGCCGCCTGGGCCAACACTACATTGGCACCGAGCATCTGCTCCTGGGATTGATCCGCCAGGGCGATGGCGTCGCAATCGATATTCTGCGGCAGCTCGGCGTGAATCCCGACCAGATCCGGCGCGAGACGATGCGCGCGCTGCAGGAAACGCCCAGTTCCGAGGAGAAGGCCGCCGCCGGGGGCGCCGCACAGCCGACGCAGTCCAAGAAGGAACGCCCCAAGACGCCGATGGTCGATCAGCTGGCGCTCGATCTCACAGCGGCCGCCGAAGAAGGCAAGCTCGATCCGGTCATCGGGCGTCAGACCGAAATCGAGCGCGTGATCCAGATCCTCTCGCGCCGCACCAAGAACAATCCCGCCCTGATCGGCGAGCCCGGCGTGGGCAAGACCGCCATCATCGAAGGCCTGGCACAGCGCATCGTCAGCGGCGATGCGCCGGAGCCGCTGCTCGACAAGCGCGTGCTGCAGCTCGACGTGGGGTCGCTGGTGGCAGGCACGATGTATCGCGGCCAGTTCGAAGAGCGCCTCAAGCGCGTGATCGAAGAAATCAAGAACAGCAACAGCATTCTGTTCATCGACGAGGTGCATATGCTCGTCGGCGCGGGCGCGGCCGGATCGTCGGTGGATGCGGCCAACATCCTCAAGCCCGCTCTGGCGCGCGGCGAATTGCAGTGCATCGGCGCGACGACCATGAACGAGTACCGCAAGCACATCGAAAGCGATGCGGCCCTGGAGCGCCGCTTCCAGCCCATTTTGGTGGAAGAACCGACGATTGAAGAAACCGTCGAGATTCTCAAGGGCGTGCGCCCGCGCTACGAGAGCCATCACAAGCTGCGCATCACCGATGAAGCCGTGCGATCGGCGGCGATCTTATCCGAGCGGTACATCACCGATCGGTTCCTGCCCGACAAAGCCATCGATCTGATCGACGAAAGTTCGGCGCGCGTCCGCATGTACAAAGCGCCGCAGACCAAGCGGCTGCAGCTGGCCATGGGCCAGATCAAGTCGGCACAGCGCGAGCGCGAACTGGCGCTGGAAGAACGCCGCTACGACGACGCCGACGATCTGCGCGTGCGCGAAGAAGAACTGCAAAGCGAGATCGACATCCTGCGCGCGCCGTGGAATCCCGATGCGCCGGATGCGCCCCATCTGCTGCCGGAAGACATCGCCGAGATGGTGGCGATGTGGACGGGCATCCCCGTGACGCAAATCGCCGGTGAAGAGACGGCGCGCCTGGTGCACATGGAAGAAGACCTGCACCAGCGCATCGTGGGGCAGGATGAAGCGATCGTGGCAATTTCCAAGGCGGTGCGCCGCGCGCGCACGGGCCTGAAAGATCCCAAACGCCCGATCGGCTCCTTCATCTTCCTCGGCCCGACCGGCGTGGGCAAGACCGAATTGACCAAGGCGCTGGCCTCGTTCATGTTCGGCAGCGAAGACGCGATGGTGCAGCTCGACATGAGCGAGTTTATGGAGCGGCATTCCGTGGCGCGGCTGGTGGGCGCGCCGCCGGGCTACGTGGGCTATGAAGACGCCGGCCAACTGACCGAAGCGATCCGCCGCCGCCCGTATTCGATCGTGGTGTTCGACGAGATCGAAAAGGCGCATCCCGAAGCGTTCAACATGCTGCTGCAGATCATGGAAGAAGGGCACTTGTCGGATGCGCGCGGGCGCAAGGTGGACTTCCGCAATGCCATCATCATCATGACCAGCAACATCGGCGCGGAGATGATCCGCCGCAACACCTCGGTGGGCTTCGTGGTCAAGAAGGATGAGGCCAAGCAGGAACAGGAGACCTACGACGAGATGCGCGATAAGTTGATGGGCCAGATGAAGAAGGCCTTCCGGCCCGAGTTTCTCAACCGCGTGGACGGCATCGTCGTCTTCCGGGCGCTGACCCGCGACGAGATCAAGTTGATCGTCGATCTGGAGCTGCACAAGGTGCAGGAGCGCATCGCGCACCAGGACATCAAGCTCCAGGCCACCGACGCGGCCAAGCAGTATCTGTCCGATAAGGGCTACAACTTTGAGTTTGGCGCGCGGCCGCTGCGGCGCGTGATCCAGAACGAAGTGGAAGACGTCCTGTCCGACAGTTTCCTGTCCGGCAAGTTCGAGAAGGGCGACACCGTGGAGATCGATCTGGTGGAAGGCAACCTCACCTTCAACCCGCTCAAGCCGTCGCAAATGGAAGAACCGCCCAGGTTGGAAGAGCCGCAGAACGAAATCATGATGGTGTAAGGCGACCAATAAAACGAGCCGAGGGACAGCAACCTCGGCTCGTTTTGTTTACCCGCTGTCCTCTTCAATCTATGCGGTCTGCTGCAGCGGCAGGGTGAAAACAAACCTGCACCCCACGCCCCCTTCGCCATCTTCCACCCAGATCCGGCCACCGTGCGCCTCGATCGCCAGTTTGCAGAACGTCAGGCCCAGGCCAAAACCACGCGGGCGCGCGCCGGCGCTGGCGCCGCGCGCAAAGCGCTCAAAGATGTGCGGCCGCTGTTCGGGCGGAATGCCGCAACCGGTGTCGGTGATGCTGATGGCCACGTGGCCGGCGCGCGGCTCGGCCGCCACGCTGATCTGCCCGCCGCCCGGCGTGAACTTGATGGCATTGTCGAGCAGGTTGACGACGACGCGATCGATCATGTCCGCGTCGATCTCGACCGGCGGGAGATACGACGGCAGGTAGACCCGGTAGGCCAGGCCGCTCGCCTGCAGCGTGGACGCGGCCCGGCCGACGGCGGTCTGGATCAACTGCGCCAGGCTGGTCAATTCCAACGCCAACTCCGTCTCGCCCGATTCCATGCGCGAGATGTCCAGCAGCGAATCGACCAGCCGCTGCAGGCGCTCGCAATTGTTATTGAGCAGGTTGAAGAGATCGCGGCTGTCTTGCTGCAAGCCGGGCGGCAGGATCATTTGCAGCATGCCCACGGCGCCCATAATGCTGTGCAGGGGATTGCGCAGATCGTGCACCACCAGCTCCGTGGTCTGTTTGCGCAGGCGCTGCAATTCCACCATCTGCTGATTCTCGGCCGCCAGTTCGTCGACCTGGCTGCTCAACGAGCGCCGGGCATGGGTGGTCGTCGAGATCAAATCGTCGGCTTCGCGCAGGCGCGAACTCAGTTTGCGCAGCAGGCCGAGGTCAAGCTTGGGGCTGTGGGTCAGCATGCGCTGAAAATCGTCGCGCGTGACGTGATACAGGTAGACTTCATCGAGCGCCACCACCGAAGCCGAGCGCGGCAGGTCTTCCAGCAGCGCCATTTCGCCAATGAACTCGCCGGCGCCCCGGCAGGCCAGCACGATGGGCGCGTCGAACCCGCCTTTGACGATGGCGGCGCGGCCCGAGCGGATGAGGAACATGGCATCGCCCGGTTCGCCTTCCCGGCAGATGACCTGCCCGGGCACGCAGATCACCGGCGTGGCCTGGCTCAGATTCAGGCCGCTGTTAGCCAGCGCTTGAAAGGTGCCGGCATCCAGCGTCTGCGGCGCCCCATACGTGGTCGCCGTGCCGCTGGCGCGAATCAGGTCGAGATGTTCAGGAGAAAGGAAGGTCGTCATGAGTCTGGCCGCGCCGCGCGCGGCAGCCTAGCGCTTCACAGCGCGGCGCTGCCGTTCAAGGAGAAATTCCAGGTAGGCCAGCGCCGAATCCTTCTCGAGCGGATCGAGGGCTTGATACAAGGTGACCAGCCGCGCCAGGTCCGAGTTCGGCTCGAATTCCCAATCGGGGGTAATGCCGCTCGCTTCGCGCAGCAGATCGAGCGAGGTCGTGCCGAACAGGCGCGCCAATGCCTCCAACTCGTCAATCGAGGGGCTCGTCTTGCCGGTCTCAATGCTGGAAATATAGCTCGAACTGCGATCCAGCCCGGCCCGCTCGACCACTTCCTGCTGCGTCCAGCCGTGGCGATCGCGCTGGCGTTTGAGCAAAGCGCCTAACGTCGGCATGCGTTTCTCCTGTTATCCGATGGCTTCCGCCCTGAGATCGCCGGCTTCCTCGGTGCCGGCCTCGACTCGCCGCAAGGTGTCTTTTGAAACCAGCCGGTCGATGTACAACACGCCGTCCAGATGATCGATCTCGTGCTGAAAGATGCGCGCCAGCCAGCCTTCCGCCTCGATCTTGATCTTCTCGCCGTTGCGATTGAGCCCGCGCACCGTTATGGCTTCGTGCCGCATCACATCACCCACCCAGCCGGGCACACTCAGGCACCCTTCGGTGCCCTGCACCAGTTCCTCAGAGGCCCGCACAATCTCGGGATTGAGCACGACGTAGAGTTTTTTCTTCCCGGGCGGATCGTCTTCGTTTTCCGGCTCGTCAGCCCATTCGACCACAATCAGGCGTTCGCCGACCGCCACTTGCGGCGCGGCCAGCCCCACGCCGGGCGCATCGCGCATCGTTTCGATCATGTCTTCGATCAACTTGCGATGCTCCGCGGTGATCTTCACAATCTTCCGGGCTTTGCGGCGCAGCACCGGATGATCGACAACCACAATTTCACGCACTGCCATGACTGCTCTCTCCTCCTATGGTCCGCGTCGCGGCCGCCGCGGTCGAAGTGTCGCGCACCCGCTCGCGCTGCCGGATCTCGTCGTACGCGGCAAACCAATCGGTCAATTCGTTCCGGCGGGCCTGCGCTTCCTTCTCGGCCTTTTGCGCATTGTACGCATTCAGGCGTTTGGTGATTTCGGTCTGAGCGGCGGCCGGGTCGACGATGTCCTTGAAATCCACCTGCGCGCCCGGCAGCTTCACAATGAGCGTACCATAGCGGAACAATTTTTGCCACGGCCCCACGATCTTCAGTTCCGTAGACTGAAAATCGGACAGGGGCGACTCGCGCCGCTTCTCATTCAGCGAAAACGGCGTGCGGTTGATTTCGATCACGCGATTGCCGGTCAGCAGGTATTCGTCGTTGCGCCAGTCTTCAAACACCCACCACCACCACGCGCCCAGGCCGCCCAGAATGAAGGGCCAGATCCACCACGCGCCGTCTTCCAGAATCGTGCCCAGCGGGGGCGCGCCGTTGAACCAGTTGAGGAAGGCCAACACCGCCACGACGATGAGGAACGTCGACCACACCTCCTTGCGCCACAGGATAATCCAGTGCTTGCGCCAGATGATGGAGTCGCCCTGCACGTCGACCAGTTTCGGGAAAAAATACCTGAAGACGCCGAACGTAATGGCCGGCCGCAGTGGCGGCTCCGCTGGCGGAGGCGCCTCCACCTCGACCAGCTCGTTGGCGATGATGCGCTTTTCCAGATCGTCGCGGATCCCCTTGCGTTCGGCGGCGCGCTCACGCGCTCTCAGCTTCTCGACTTCCTCTTGAATCTCGACCTTGATGTTCAGGGGGTTGGGCATATCGCGCATGCCGATGTCCCCGGTGAAGGTCTGCACTTCCAGATCGCCGAAGTCCAAAATGGCGGCGGCAATCCCGTGCCGCTCATATTGGACCTGCGTCACCGCGGGAAGCGGGGTTTCGTCGCGTTTCTTGCGAATGAAAACCATTTCGTCGACGTGGACGATCCGCCTGTTCGTCACGACCCAATAATCGTTGCGCCAATCGACGTACGCATAAAGCGCGATGCCGCCCAGGATCACCACCCCCACCCCCACCCCCAGCCCCAGGAGCGACGGCAGCGATTGTTCAATGATGATGAGCAGCGCGGCAATGGCTAACAGTGCAATCAGCGGGAAAAACATGCGGCGCAGCAGCCCCCACCAGTGCTGGCGGGTGAATAACACCACCGCTTCATCCGCGGCCTGCCAGCCGTAGTGCGGCGCATTTAACCGGTTGGCCACCGGATCGCTGGGGTTCAACCGGCCCCACAGGCGCGGATACTGCTCGTGCAGCGGCATAAACGTATCCCGCTTGAAAGCCAGCGTGACCACCTCGGTTAAAGCCAGCGCCGTCACATCGTGTGGCTCAGCCAACAGCAGCGACGACTCCCCCAACATGCGGCCTGGCTGTGCAACACCCACATCGTTGGGGACGCCCGTGGGGTCGATGTGGATCAAGCGGAGCTGGCCGTCATAGACGATGTACAAGGTTTTGTCATCATCGCTCTGGCGAAAAAGGTCGCGTCCGGCTTGAACGGTTTCGCGCACGGCCAGTCCGATCAGCACGCGCAAGTCATCGTCCTGCAAGCGGCTGAAAAGCGGCACGCTGCGCAGGAATTCAGTGAGTTCATCGGTCTGAGCGGGTGTCAAACTGCTCATGGTTGAAGACCTATGTCACACATTTTATCATAAGAAGCACTGCCGGTGCGACCCGGTGCGCGCGAAGGCCGGTTCCGGGTTCGCGAGACTGTGGGGGTGTTAACTCACATGCCTTGATGAATCAGTATATAAATTAGAAGTAGTAGTAGGGCGTGTGGATTTGTGGAGGAAACACCCATGTCCCTCCTATCTGGGTGATGCCGCGCGTGATATACCCTATAGATGGGGGGCGCTTCAGGCCGCGCTATCCTCAGACAGTGTTAATTGGATGGGGAATGTCGAGTACGCATAATCTTCCACCCAGAATCTGCATGGTTTTGTAAGCCATATTTTGGGGCTGTAGGAATTGCCAGCAGTATATATGGGTGGCTACTGCTCGCTTTATGTCTTATTGAGTGAGGGTTATCCCCAAAAATGGGGCTTTATCCACAGTTATGAGGCAGTTTTCCACAGTTACCAACGCCAAATCTTGGCTCTCTTGAAGCAGCACCCACCATATCTAGGATACGCGCCGTTCTCGGTGCGAGAAGTTATCCACAAAAGACGCCGTTTATCCACAGATATCTCATACTTTTCCACAAATTGCGCCGTGAAAATGAGCGGTGACTGAGAAGCCACCCCCCATATATGCCCGCGAAAAGACGCGAAAAAGAGGAAAAGGGACGTTCGGCCGGTCCCTTTTCCTCTCGTAGCCGCTGTTCTGACGGCTACACGCGTCTTGAGCCAACTCTCTCACAGTCAGGCGCGCTGCAACGCTACGCTTCGATTATATAATCTTTCCCGAATAGCCAGCACTTCACGCCGGATGGTGTCTTCGCTATCGATGGATTGGGTAATTTTCTCAACGCCGTAAATGACGGTCGTGTGATCGCGCCCGCCCAGCGACTCGCCAATTTGCGGGAGCGTCAATTGCAGTTCCTCACGGGCCAGGTACATCACCACCTGGCGCGGATGAGCCAGCTCCTTGTTGCGACCGCGGCCCAGTAAATCGTCACGCGAGATGCTGTAAAAATCGGCTACCGTTATGATCAGCTCATCCAAAGTGACTGTCGTGGGGCGCATCATCAAATCCGCCAGCGCACTGGAGGCGAGTTCCGGCGTCAGCGGACTGCCGGTCAAGCGCGCGTAGGCGATCACCCGATTGAGCGCGCCTTCCAGTTCGCGGATGTTGCTCTGTACTTGCCGCGCGATAAGGTCGAGCACGTTATCGGGAATGGCGGTCCCGTGACTCTCGGCTTTGTCGCGCAAGATGGCCTGCCGGGTTTCCAGATCCGGCGCCTGAATGTCGGCGATGAGGCCCCATTCAAAACGGCTGCGCAGGCGATCCTCCAGCGTGATCAGGGCCTTGGGCGGACGATCGCTCGTCATCACAATTTGCTTGCCGTTGCCATGCAGCGCGTTGAAGGTATGAAAGAATTCCTCCTGCGTCGATTCCTTGCCGGCGATAAACTGAATGTCGTCCACCAGCAGCACGTCGATGGTGCGATACTTGTCGCGGAAGGCGGAGGTGTTCTGGGCGCGAATGGCGTTGATGAGTTCGTTGGTGAACTCTTCGGACGAGACGTACAACACGTGCAGCCCATTGGCGGCCGCGACATGGCCGATGGCGTGCAGCAAGTGTGTCTTGCCCAGGCCGACGCCGCCGTACAGGAATAAGGGATTGTATTGGGCCGCGGGCTTTTCGGCCACCGCCTGACAGGCGGCATGCGCCAGCCGGTTGCTGTTGCCGACGACGAAGGTGTCGAAAATGTAGCGCGGGTTCAAGCCATTCGCCAGCGGCGCGCGGCCGTTGGCATAGCCGTTACCGTTGGGCGGAGAGTTCTGATCCATGCCATTCAAGAGCGTCACGGGTTCCTTGTTCTCTTCTTTGTTCCACACGACAAATTTTACCTCAACACTGCGGCCCGTGATGCCCGTGAGGACCCGTTTGACGGTGGACAGCAGGCGGTTCTGCAGCCATTCCTGCGCGTAAGCATTGGGCACGGCCACGGCAAACCGGCCATCTTCATACGACATCAACGAGGTCGGCTTGACCCAGGTCTCAAACGTGGCACGCGTCATTTCCAGCTGCAGCTCGCCGAGTGCAGCCTGCCAGATCTCGTCGGCTTTCATAAGTCCGTTCCCCCAGATGAAGAATGATTACCCGGATTTCGGCGGAATGATCGCGGCCGCGGGAAAATTGGCTATCGATAGCAAGTGCTGGCAGTTGAGGAGAGGCCAGCACCGTGAGAAATCAATACCGCGATCGGCTTGTCATGAAGCAAACGTCGGGATCGAATAGTGAATTCTCCCGACGTCGCACAACATTGTAGCAAAGATGACACCGGATGGCAATAGGGTAACCTTAAAGAATTCAAAGTTTTAAGGTTCTGCGCGTCGGGCGATCAACGCTCACGCGGCGTGTCCGCGTCTTTCGAGTTTCCACAGACTCATGGTATGATTCTCCACGCGGACAATCGGTTATCCACGATTGTCCACAACTTTTCCACACAATAATCCACAACAAGTGAGGATAGACTGTGCGCAATCTACTGATCACTGGCGGCGCGGGCTTCATTGGCTCGAATTACGTCCGGTATGTTCTGCAGAACCATCCTGATCTCAACGTGGTCGTCTTTGATAAGCTGACCTATGCCGGAAACCTTGACAACCTGCGCGACGTCGAGGAAAAATTCCAATTGCGTTACAGCTTTGTAAGCGGCGACATCTGTGATGCCGCTGTCGTCAACCACGCGATTCACGAATATCACATTGATACGATCGTGAACTTTGCGGCCGAGTCGCATGTCGATCGCTCGCTCTTGACGCCCGATGCTTTCATCAAGACCGACGTGAACGGCACGCACGTGCTGCTGGAAGCGGCGAAGAACTTTCAGCTCGAGCGTTATCACCAGGTCTCGACCGACGAAGTGTACGGCGATGTGCCGATCGGATCGTCGAAAGAGATCGATCTGCTGGCGCCGCGCAGCCCGTACTCGGCCAGCAAGGCCAGCGGCGATCTGCTGGTGCAGGCGTATCATGTTTCATTCGGCGTGCCCACGACGATTACGCGCGGCTCCAACACGTACGGGCCGTATCAATATCCCGAGAAATTGCTGCCGTTGTTCATCACCAACGCCATCGACGATCAGTGGCTGCCGGTCTACGGTGATGGGCTGCAAGTGCGTGATTGGTTATTTGTCATGGATCATTGTGCGGGCATTGATCTGGTCTTACAGCGCGGCACGGTCGGCGAAGTCTACAACGTGGGCGGCGAGAACGAGCAGCACAACATCGACGTGATCCGGATGATGCTGCAGATGATGAACAAGCCGGAAGCGCTGCTGCGCCGCGTGGCCGATCGGGCCGGGCACGACCGGCGCTATTCGCTCGACGTGTCGAAGCTGCACGCCCTCGGCTTCGAGCAGAGCGCGACGTTCGAGCAGGAACTCGCCGCGACCATCAAGTGGTACCAGGACAACGAATGGTGGTGGCGCAAGATCAAGAGCGGCGAGTACCTGGAATACTATAAGGCGCAGTATGAGAAGCGATTGGCGGAGAGTGAAGCGGTGCAGTAAAAAGTAACGAGTAATGCGTAATGAGTGAGGTCCCGTCGCGAGTTGACTTCGGCGGGGCTTTTTGTTTGTCTTTCCTTTCCATCCTGGTTACAATGAAGGCACCTTCGTATATGTGCGAGGTTAGCCATGCCACCCAGTTCTCCATAGCCCAAGAAAAGCCGCCAGCCAACAACCAGGAAAGATGATTATCGGGTGCGGCGCGGCGGTTCCTGGAACGATGATGCCTCGAATGCACGGCTGATGTACCGTAGCGGGGGCACTCCAGACAATCGGGGCGTCAATCTGGGGTGGCGCTGTGTTCTCCGGTCAATAGCCTGATCTTCTGGTTTCTGGAATTCTGATCTCCTGTGTTGCAGTACGGATCACGGCGAATTGAAGAGTGAGAGGATTTGTTCAGGGGAAGGGGCATGCCCCTTCCCCTGGGTTTGAAGATAGTGGTGTCATGCCGAGCCGCGATGCGGCGAGAAATCTCTGGCACAGCAGAAATCGGGCCAAAAGATCGAGAGATTCCTCGCTTCCTTTGGTCGCTCGGAACACCTGCACCCACCGCAGGTGCGGTGTGACACATTGGCGGCGTATCACTTTTCACTCGTCACTCGTCACTTTTCACTTCATCATCGGGATCTTGATCCCGTTCTCTTTGGCAAACTTGATCGCCTCGGGATAACCCGCATCGGCGTGACGCACCACGCCCATGCCCGGATCGGTCGTCAGCACGCGCTCGATCCGTTGGGCCGCCTCGGGCGTGCCGTCGGCGACGATGACCTGTCCCGCGTGCTGGCTGTAGCCGATGCCCACGCCGCCGCCGTGATGAAAGCTCACCCACGTCGCGCCGCCCACGGCGTTGATCAATGCATTGAGTATCGGCCAGTCGCTGATCGCATCCGAGCCGTCGCGCATGCCTTCCGTCTCGCGGCGCGGTGAAGCGACCGATCCCGAATCGAGATGATCGCGACCGATGACGATCGGCGCGGAGACTTCGCCCGTCGCGACCAGCTCGTTGAACTTCAAGCCGGCCTTCGCGCGCTCGCCGTAGCCCAGCCAGCAGATGCGCGCGGGCAGACCTTGAAAAGCCACGCGCTGCTGCGCCATGCGAATCCAGCGTTCCAGCGCCTTGTTTTCGGGAAACAATTCCAGGATGGCTTCGTCGGTGCGGAAGAGATCCTGCTCGTCACCGCTCAACGTTACCCAGCGGAACGGCCCTTTGCCTTCGCAGAACAACGGCCGGATGAAGGCCGGCACAAAGCCCGGATAACTGAAGGCGTCTTTCACGCCGGCATCGTAGGCGCGCTGGCGCAGGTTGTTGCCGTAGTCAAACACGATCGAGCCGCGCTTCTGAAAATCCAGCATCGCCTGCACGTGCCGCGCCATCGATTCCATCGAGCGCTTGGCAAACTCAGCGGGATTCAACGAGCGCAAGGCCACGGCATCTTCCAGCGGCATGCCATGCGGAATGTAATAGAGCGGATCGTGCGCGGGAGTCTGATCGGTCACGACGTCCGGCACGACGCCGCGCAGCACGAGTTCCGGAAAGACGTCGGCGGCGTTGGCAATCAGCCCGATGGAGAGCGGTTTCCCGTCGCGCTTCGCTTCTTCCACCAGCGTCATCGCTTCTTCCAGTGTATCGACGATCACGTCGACGTAGCGGGTTTCAAGCCGCCGTTGCGCGCGCGCCGGATCGATCTCGACGACGAGGCCGATGCCCTCGTTCATCGTAATCGCCAGCGGCTGCGCGCCGCCCATGCCGCCCAGTCCGGCGGTCAGCACGAACTTGCCTTTTAGCCCTGCGGCCCAGCCTTGCTGCGCGGCCAGCGCGGCGAGGGTTTCATACGTGCCCTGCAGAATGCCCTGCGTGCCGATGTAAATCCACGAGCCGGCCGTCATCTGCCCGTAGACCATCAAGCCTTCACGCTCATACTCGTCAAATTGATCCTGGGTGGCCCAGTGCGGCACGATGTTACTGTTGGCGATCAGCGCGCGCGGCGCAGCGCGGTGCGTCTTGAACACGGCCACCGGCTTGCCCGATTGGACCAGCAGCGTCTCGTCGTCTTCCAGTTCTTGCAGCGTGGCGACGATCGCGTCGAAGGCTGCCCACGACCGCGCCGCGCGGCCGCGCCCGCCGTAGACGATCAGCTCGTCGGGCTTCTCGGCCACGGCGGGATCGAGGTTGTTCATCAACATGCGCAGGAGGGCTTCCTGCTGCCAGCCTTTGCAGGACAACTGCGTGCCGCGTGGCGCGTGAATGGTGCGAGACATGGGTGGCCTCCGTGAAGGGTGACCCTGGTAAAGCCAGGGCAGGTGTGAGTGACAAGTGACAAGTGACGAGTGAAACGTAATGCAGTGTTAGCGTGATTGTAATGCGATTGCGGGTTTTGCTCAAATCAGGGAGCTGAACATTGATCATTGAGAATTGATCATTGAACATTGCTCGCTGTCGTGCTACACTTTCCGCCATGAACGACTACACACCTTTGGCCGAACTCTACGATCTCTTCTACGACGATTTTCAAGATGACCTCGAGATGTACCGGGGCTTCGCCGAGCGCGCCGGCGGGCCGATCCTCGAAGTGGGCTCGGGTACGGGCCGCGTGGCGCTGGCGCTGGCTGAAGAGGGGCACACGGTCGTCGGGCTGGAACTGTCGGAAGCGCTGCGAACTGTGGCGCAGCACAAGGCCGCTCGGGCGCAGCTCGGCGATCGAGTGCAGTTTGTGACCGGGGATATGCGCCGCTTCAATCTCGATCAGTATTTTGGGCTGATTGTCGCGCCGCTCAACACCTTCCTGCACAACCTCACGCTCGATGACCAACTCGCGACGCTGGCCTGCCTCAAGAAACACCTGCGCCCGGGCGGCCTGCTGGTGCTCGACTGCTTCAACCCCGATCCGGCCTGCGCCGCCGACGATGGCCGCTTGATCGTGCAGCGCAGCGTGATCGATCGCGCGACGGGGCAGGTCGCCTTGCTGCTGTTATCACGCACCACAGAGTGGAACCGGCAAGTGCAGGAGATCACTTACCTCGTCGATCGGCCTGACCGCCACGGACAAGTGCAGCGGGCCGTGCTGCCGGCGTCATTCCGGTTCATTTTTCGGAATGAGATGCCGTTGTTGTTGAAACTGGGCGGCTTTGATCTGAAGGAGATCTACGGTTCGTATGATCTTGAACCGTTCGACGCGGGCAGTGACAAACTGATTGTGGTGGCAACGCCGGCCTGAGCCTCAACTCCCCGCGTCAAAGGCGACGCCCGCCAGGCACGGACAACCCCGGCGTTAAATCAGCCGCCAGGCGCGGCCAGGTCTTCCGGCAAGCTGCCAGAGGCGCTGCAGATTTCTCCGCGCGCTTCGATCGTGATACAATCCGCCCTGTAGCGCTAACCCATGCCGGGAGGCAAGATGAGCAACCCACAACCATTCAGGCCTGAGCCTGAGAGCCGCACAGCGGCTGCCTCCAACCCGATCGGCTCTCCGCGCAATTTCGTGCTGGCCTGCATCGGGTTGGTGAGCCTGATGGCGGACGAAATCCCCGCCTTGTTGGAGCGGAGTGTGCAGCGCGGCAGCACTGTGGTGGAGCGGGCTCAAGCGGAAGCCAGACGCCGCCGCGCCGTGCCGCCGGAGGCAGCGCGGCCAGCGCAGGCTGAAGGGCAGACTGATCTGTCCCGTCCGGGATTGCCGACGCATCGCGACTTTGAGTCCCTGCTGCAGCAAGTGACCGAGTTGGAGCAGCAGATCGATCAGATTGCGGCGCAGCGGGCTGCGGCGCAGTGAATTCAGCCAGATTGCACGGCGTCTTCAGCAGGGCGCGGCCAGCGCTGTGTCCTCCTGCTATTTTCAGCTCAGTGATATACTATAGATGGGTTGCGGCGTGCCGAGCGGCTGCGTGACCCGGCCGGCCAACCCGCGTGCGATCAACTCCGCGATATTTCTGGAATCGGGTACGCTGCAGTGGTGAATTCTGATCAGATTCTCGCCAATCGTTACCGCCTGATCCTGCTGGTGGGGCAGGGCGCCATGGGCGCCGTGTATGATGCCGAAGACCTGACGTTCAACCGCCGGGTCGCGCTCAAACGGATGCACCTTCCGCCCGAAGCGAGCCCCAAGGCCATCGAGCAGACTCGCGCACAATTCGAGCGCGAAGCCAAAATCCTCGCGACGCTCCGCCATCCTAATCTGCCGCGTGTCACCGATTACTTCACGTTTAGCGACCAGGAATTTCTGGTCATGGATTACATTGAGGGTCTATCTCTCGACGAGATCCTGGCGCTGCACCCCGGCGGACTGGACGAAGCCGCCGTCCTCGGCTGGGCCGATCAACTCTTGTCAGCGCTGGACTATATTCATCGTCATGGCCTGGTCCATCGCGATGTGAAACCCGCCAACATCCGCGTCACTCCCGAAGGTCACGTGTTCCTCGTCGATTTCGGCCTGGTTAAAACCTTCGATCCGGCCAGCCCCAAGACGGCGACCGCGGTGCGCGGCCTGGGCACGCCGCAATACGCGCCGCCGGAACAATATGACGCTGAAATGGGGCACACCGAACCGCGCTCTGATCTCTATTCGCTCGGCGCGACGATGTACCACTTGATCACGGGCAAACCGCCGGCCACCGTCACCCAGCGGGTGTCCAATCCCGGCGCGTTCCATTCGCTCCGCGAGATCAAGCCCGGGATTTCGCCGGAAGTCGAACGGGTGATCCTGCGCGCCATGGAAGTGCCTATCGCGAAACGCTTTGCCAGCGCGAGTGATATGCAAGCCGCGCTCAAGCTGGCGCACGCCGACTCGCCAGCAGACCCGACGGGCACCAGCCGCTTGCCGACTGACGAATTGGTGCGGATGCACCGGGCAAGCCGGCGCAGGACACTGGGCCTCGTGGCGAGCCTGCTGGCTTTGCTGGGCATTTGCGCTACGGCGTTTGTCGTCGTGGCCCCGGGACTGGTGGCAACGCCGACGCCCACGGCGACGAGCACTGCCACGAATAGTGGGCCACTAGCGCCTTTCACCACTACCGTGACGCCTACGCTAACGGCAACTCCCACGGCGATACCGGCTACGAATACGCCAACTGTCACCCTCACTCCCAGTGCAACGGCGAGTGCCACCCGCACGGCGACGCCGACGCCGTCTCCGTCAGCCACCCGGCGGCTTATCACGCCGACCCGCACGGCGACGAATACACCCGTGCCCACCGACACGCCTAAGAGAGAACCGTCGCCGATCCCGGATACACCCGTTCCGCCGACCAAAGAGGATACGCCAAGACCAACCCCTCGCTGAACATCTGACAAAAACGCCTGGCGCCTTTGACACCGGGCGTTTTCCATTTTCAACTTCCAAACTCTGATCTCCCGCTTCCGGCTCACGCATCAAAATACATCGCAATCTCGATCGGGTGCGGCCGGTTTTGCACACCGTAGTATTCCTCCATCTTCACTTTGATCCATTCCGCAATCTGCCCCGCGTCGAACACCGCGCCTTGCAGCAGGAATTCATGATCGTTCTCCAGCGCGCGCAAGGCTTCGAACAGGGAAGAGGGCAGCGGCTTGACGGCCTTGCGCTGCTCGTCGTTCCACGCGAAGATATTCTGATCGATCGGGCCGAAGCCGAGCTCGCGCGGATCGAGCCGGCGCTGAATGCCGTCGAGCCCGGCCAGCAGCTGCACGGCTAAAGCCAGATAGATGTTGCACGTCGCGTCGGGCGGGCGAAATTCGAAGCGGGCCGTGTCCGGTTGGTCGGCATACTTGGGCACGCGAATCGCCGCGCTGCGATTGCCCAGCGAGAAGAACGCGTTAACCGGGGCTTCAAAGCCCGGCACCAGCCTGCGATACGAGTTGGTCGAGGGATTGGTGAAAGCCAGCACGGATGCGCCGTGCTGCAGCAGGCCGCCGATGTAGTACAGCGCCGCCTGGCTTAGATGCCCGTAGCCGTTCTCGGCGTAGAACACGTTGCGCTTGTTCTGGAAGAGATGCTGATGGAAATGCATGCCGTTGCCCGCTTCACCGTACAGCGGCTTGGGCATGAACGTCACGGTTTGAGTGTGGCGATGCGCCACCATCTTGGTGGCATATTTGATCATCTGGGTGGCATCACCCGAGCGGAGCAAGCCCATCATCGGCGTTTCGATCTCGCTCTGGCCCGGCCCGCCCACTTCGTGGTGATGATACTTCACGTCCACGCCCATCTCCTCCAACACCAGCGACATTTCGCTGCGCAGGTTGTAGAGTTGATCCTTGGGTGGAATCGCGTGATAGCCGCCGTGTATGGGAATGAGGTGACCGTGTCCGCCCGCGGCGCTGTGCCAATCGGCTTCGCGGCTGTCCACGCGATACGTGGCGGTGTTGACGCCGTTCTCAAAGGCGACGTTGTCGAAGATATAGAACTCGTACTCCGGCCCCCAGCGGCTTTCATCGGCCACGCCGATCTCCTGCATATATTCCTCGGCGCGCCTGGCGATGTTGCGCGGATCACGCGGGAAGGGCAGCTTGGTGTCGGCTTCATAGGCCGAGCAGATAAAGCTCAGCGTCGGCGCATCCCAGAACGGATCGCGAAAGGCCGTGGTCAGATCGGGCAGCAGCACCATGTCGCCGGCCTTGACGGATTTCAAGCCCACCGACGAGCCGTCGAACCCGACGCCGTCGCGCATCAACTGCGCGTTGAACTCGCGCGCGGGCACGGTGACGTGATGCCAGCGGCCATGCAGATCGCTGAACTTGAGATCGATCATCTTGAAGTGGTGATCGCGCACATATTTCTGGACTTCTTCCAGGGTGGTGAACATGCCATGTCCTTTGTGTTTCCGGGGTGCTCTTATGAAGGAAGAAATGAGGAATAAAGGGAAAGAGAGAAGGAGAGATAGCCCATCCCTCCTTCTCTCTTTCTCGCCGTCGCGCTGTCTCAGATTACCGCCACACGCTGGCGATGGCCGGTTCTTCGATCGGCAGGGTCAGCAGGTAATCGTAGGCCGAGAGCGCCGCTTTTGCGCCTTCGCCGATGGCGATCAGCACCTGCTCGGCGTAGACGTTGGTCACGTCGCCCGCCGCGAAGAGGCCGGGCCGGGAGGTGCGATTCTGCACGTCGATCTTGATGCGCCCGTCGGCCTCCATCTCCACGAGGCCCTGCACCATGTCCGAGTTGGGCTTCAGGCCCAGTTCGACGAAGATCGCGTCGGCGTGCAATTCGCGCGTGTCGCCGTTCCCGGCAACAACAAGGCTGCGCGCATACATATCGCCTTTCACTTCCTGGGCGCTGTAGCCTTCCAGGATCAGCACATTCCCGGCCAGGCGCAGGCGCTGGCCGTACACGTTGTCGAGTTTGCCGTGCGTCGGCGCGACGAGTGTGACATGGCTGGCGATCAGCGAGAGTTCCATTGCCGCGCGCAGGGCCAGTTCGTCGTCGCCCACCACGATGGTGGTCTTCTCAATAAACAGGGGCGCGTAGCTCATGGCGCTGAAGCACAGGCCGCGCATCAGGTAGTTCTTCTCGCCCGGCACATCCAGGAAGCGCCCGCGCGTGCCAGTCGCCAGGATGACGGCGCGCGTCTCGTGCACGCTTTGCGGATTTTCGCGCTCTTTGCCGCCGCGGGTGATGACGCGATAGCCGCCCGGCATTTCCTCCACGCGTTCCACCTTGTCGATGTTGCGCGCAAAATCCAGATAGCGAATTTCGTTGACGAAGCGATTGACTGTCTCTTCGCCGTTGATCACCAGATGCTTCTCGACCTCCGGCAGTTGCAGCCGGAAGTTGGTCTTGCCGCCCAGGTCTTTGCTGATCAACAGCACATTCAGCCGCTTGCGAATGGCATAGACTGCCGCCGTTAAACCGGCCGGCCCGCCCCCGATGATAATCAGATCGTACATGGTCATCTCCTTATGTGAATGACCGCGGAGACGCTGACGCGAAACCTCCGAGGTCGTTAGTCGCTCATTTCGATCAGGCCCTCGTCCATCAACAGCTGCGTCGTGTCGCGCGCATTCTTGATGATGGCCGCAGCGCGGTGATATTCCTCTTCATAGGTGGTCGGCAGGCCCGCCACGCCCTGCTCCACGGCTTTCGCGGCAACCGCCGCCGCTTCGCGCGGGAAGACGTCCCACTCGTCCATGGTCGGCAGGATGTAATCGGGGTTCAAGCCTTTCGCCGCCGCCATGTCGGCCAGCGCGTGCGCGGCGGCCATGCACATTTCGTCGGTGATGGTCTTGGCCCGCACATCCAGTGTGCCGCGGAAAAGGCCCGGGAAGCCCAGCGAATTATTCACCTGGTTGGAGAAGTCCGATCGGCCGGTGGCCACGACGGCGGCCCCGGCCGCCTTGGCCTCCCACGGCCAGATCTCCGGAATGGGATTCGCGCACGCAAACACGATCGCGTCTTTGGCCATTGTCCGAATCCAATCGGCTTGCAATGTATCCGGCCCCGGCTTCGATAGCGCGATCACGACATCGGCGTCGACCAACGCTTCGGCGATGCCACCCTCGCGCTGCTCTTCGTTGGTGGTCTGGCACAGCCTCCATTTATCGATGTACTCGGCTTTGCGCTTCTCGATGTCGGCGCGCTTCTTGTTGAGGATGCCTTTGCTGTCGACCATCGTGCACAGCGCGGGCGTCGCGCCGGAGGAGAATATCAAGCGTGAGCAGGCCACGTTCGCCGCGCCGCTGCCGACAAAAGCGATCTTCGCTGCGGAGATTTTCTTGCCGACGATCTTCAGCGCGTTGATCAAGCCGGCCAGCGTCACCATCGCGGTGCCCTGTTGATCGTCATGCCAGATCGGGATCTCGGCGCGCTCGCGCAGCGTATCCAGCACGCGGAAACATTTGGGCTGCGAGATATCCTCCAGGTTCACGCCCCCCAATCCCGGCTGAATGGTCAGCACCGTATCGATGATCTTATCCGGGTCTTTGGTGTCCAGCATGATCGGCCAGCCGTCCACGCCGCCCAGGTATTTGTACAGCAGCGCTTTGCCTTCCATCACCGGCAAGCCGGCTTTGGGGCCGATGTCGCCCAGACCCAGCACGCGCGTGCCGTCGGACACGATCGCGACCGTATTCCATTTGTGCGTGTACTCGTACACCAACTCGGGATTGGCCTGAATGGCTCGGCAGGGTGCAGCCACCCCCGGCGTATACCAGATGGCAAAATCGTTGAAGTCGCGCACGCGGCAGCGCAGCGTGGTCTGCACTTTGCCATGATAAAACGGATGCAGACGCATCGCGTCGGCGGCGGGCTGCTTGGCTTTGGCGAGCAGCTCTTCAGTGGAAACGACAGGTGCATCTTTCAGCATGGAATCCTCCTATAATTGGGTGGGCTAGTTCAACTCGGCGTCGGTCGGCCGAACGACTAACATTGAAAATGGGCCGTATTTTCGGCGGCGCGGGTGGCTCGATCGGGCGGGTCGGGCCGCCCAGGCGCGATCTTAAAAGCCATAATAAACATCGCTCAAATGAGCCATAAAGCCAAGTGGCGGATGTCATCGAAACGGGGTGAAGTCTGTTGCGGTTACGGCGGCGGGGCGAAAAAGAAACCGCCGGTCTGGCAAACCGACCGGCGGTCAAGGGCCGAGGCTTATTCACCTCGGCGGGTGCGCGATACGGCGCTGTTACTTCTTCACTGTCACTTTGATCGACTTGGGCTTTGCCTCTTCTGCCTTGGGCAGTGTCAGTGTCAGCACGCCGTTCTCAAACTCGGCTCTGGCTTTGTCTGCGGCCACGCTCGTCGGCAGGGAGAACGTCCGTTGGAACGCGCCGTAGCGGCGCTCCTTGCGGATGTAACTGCCTTCTTCGAACTGCTCTTCGCCCTTTCAGCTCACCCTGGATGGTGAGCGCCTCGCCGACCACCGAGATGTCGATGTCTTCCGGCTTGACGCCCGGCGCCGAGAGCTTGACCACGACGTTGTCCTTCGTCTCGATCACGTCGGCGGGAACGCTGAAATTGCCGCCGTCAAAGGGCAGCGGCCACGCCCCGGGCCGGATGAACGAATCTTCAAACAGGCGGTTGACGGCATCGCGCAAACTGACCATCTCATTGAACGGCTCCCAACGCACAACTTCGTTTGACATGGTTCGCCTCCTCAAATGTGATTGTGCGCTTTCAATATAGCCCGCCTGTGTTAGATGATCGCAAGCGCTGTGTCAGAAAATGATTAGATTCCGCCGCGCACCACCAGAATCGGCATCTGCGTCTCTTCCAGCACGTGCGCGGTCACGTCGTCCAGCAGCCAGCGGGCCAGGCCGCGCGCCAGGTGCGCGCCAATGACCAGCAGATCGTAATTGCCATCTCTGGCTTCGGCCGCGATCTCGTCGACGACGAGGCCATGCCGCACCCGGGCGCCGCCGCTCACGCCCCATGACTTGAGCGTATTCAAAGCAGTTTCCAGATGCACGCCTTCGTGCGTATGCCGGGCAATCAGATCGCCGGCCGGCGCTTCGAGCTCGGGCTTATAATCTTTTTCTGTAAGCGTCACCTGCGACATGACGTGCAGCACGGTCACCGTGGCTTGAGTTTGTGCGGCCAGTCGGCCGGCGACTTCCACATCGCGCAAGCCGGGCTCGCCGCCCGCCGTGCAGACCAGAATTCTTTGCAGGGCGGCTCGCTGGCCCTTCACCAACAGCACCGAGCACCGGGCGTACTGGACAATGCGCGTGGCTGTGCCGCCCATGATGAAGCGTGTCAGCCCGCGTCGTCCCAGCCGGCCGATGACGATTAGATCGGCCCCCCATTCGGCGGCTTCGTCGAGGATTTGCTCGGCCGCGTGGCCGCGGCGCATATTCGTTTCGAATGCCACCCCGCTCGCCAGCAGTTCCGTCTCCAGCGCCGCCAGCGCGCTGCGGATCAACCGCTCCGCGTCCTCGTCATCCTCGATCACCCCCAGCACTTGCAGCGATCATTGCCGGGCTGCGCCAGCCGCAGGCCAAACCGCGCCGCGCGGGCTGCATCAGCCGAACCATCAGTGCAGAGGAGTATTTTCATGGGTTTACCTCGTCATGAATAAGCGCGGCACCAGCAACAGCACGATCGGAACGCCTACCATCAAGATCATAAACAGGCTGAAGCCGCGCCGGGTCGCCGTGATGCGATTGGCCAGATTGAGAACCTGTCGTTCGTAAGGCCGATACAGGAAGCCCATGATCAGCAGTGAAACGATCGAGACGCTGAGCATTTCTACCAGCACAATGGTCAAGGAGGCCGGATTGTTCATGAACAACGACGCCACCAGCGTGTCGATGAACGTGGTGATATTCGCGCCCATGATGTAAGGGATGGCGTTCTCGCGCCGGATGTAGCCGCGGGTGGAGAGCGGCACCAGCAGGCTCACGGAAACCGAGACGGACATGGAGACGGCGGTAATGGCGCTGCCAATGAGGAACATGACGATGGGGCGGAAGAGCAGGCTGGGGGCTTCGCCAAACTCGCCGCCGGTCAACTTGAGTTCGGGCAGGGCGCGATCGATCAAATTGAAGGCCAGCAGGATCACCAGCACGCCGACGACAAAGATCAACAGCCCCGGCGCCCAGCGGGTAATCCACATCACGATGGGATCGAATACGGCATCGATGAAGGAGGCCAGCTCGGCCGAGGCCGAGAAATGCAGGGCCGAGAGCGCGCCGCTGCTCAAGAGATAAGTACCCAGCAGCATGGCGGGCACATAGGTGGTCCACGTGGTCAGCATCGACAGCAGGCCGATGCTGAGGCTGCGCTTGGACTCGTTGCCGCGCACCATGTACAGAAAGCCGACAAACAGGATGATGAACGACGATCCCATGCGCGAGCCGTTGATCATCATGAACGTTTGCAGTTCGGTAATTGCGCCGCCGTTGAATAGCCCCAGCGCCGCAGCCGCGACGGGCGAACCGCTTAACACCAGGTACGCGCCCAGCCAGCCGAGTCCCAGGGCCTGCAGCGGCGTCCGCACCAGCGCCAGGTTTTCAAGCACCGGCGCCAGCTGCCGGGCGCCGGCTTTCATCAATTGCAGTGCCAGGATAAATACAACCAGCCCGGCCAGGGCGTACACGATCTTCAGAAAATTGATGCGGCGCGGTGGTCGAGGTGTGGTCACGGCTCTCCCGCGATGCGGACTCTACGCCATGCCTCTGACTTCTTGATCGAGCTGCTCGTAGAATTTGACCATGAAGGCATGCCGTTCGGCGGCGATCTGTTTACCCGTGGCGGTAAACATGCGATCTTTGATCTTGCTCAGCTTGACGTGAAACTCGTGCACGGCAGTATGCTGGCGCGGATCAGCGCCGTCGGGTTGATCGACATAATCGGGCGGCACGACGCCCCACAGCTTTTGCCCGCGATGCGCGCCAAAAGCGAAGGCGCGCGCCACGCCGATCGCGCCGATGGCATCCAGCTTGTCGGCATCGAACAGCACTTGGGCTTCCAGCGTTTGCGGCGTCGGCCCCGATCGAAAGCGGTGTGATTCGATGGCCTGCGACACGGCACGCCAGAAATCCTCGGCGTAACCCTGTTCGCGCAGAATCTCGGCGGCCCGATTCGCCGCCGAGGTCTCGTGCCCCGCGCGGCCTTGGTCCAGGCCGATGTCGTGCAGCAGAGCCGCCGCCCGCACGATTTCTCGGTTGGCTCCCTCGGCCTGCGCAATCCGGTCGGCCATGGCCGTCACCCGCAGGACGTGATCGAAATCGTGCGCCGAATCAGCCCCGGCGGGATAGAGCGTGCGGGCAAATTCGATCGTAATCATGTTAGCTCTCGCGGCGCGGCGGCCTCTTTTGTTTCAGATCCACGGCCAGATCATACACAATCTTGGCGACGTCAAACGCCGCCTGGGGACGTGCGATCTGGCGGGCATTATCTGACAACGACTTCAGCTGCTCCGGGTTCGACAGCCATTCGCGCAGCGTATTGACGATCTTAGCAGGTTTGGGGCAGTACGCGCCCGCGCCGGAATACTCGATATACTGCGGGTTGCGCTTTTCTTGCCCGCCCACCTGCTCAAACAGGATCATCGGCAGGCCGCGCACCAGCGCTTCGGCCAGCGTGTTCGATCCCGACTTAGTGATCAAGACACTGGACACGGCCATCCAATCAGGCATGTCGCGCGTGAAGCCCAGAATTCTGGTGTCCAGCGTCCATTCGACGTCATCCAGCTGCTCGCGCAGCTTCTGATTGCGCCCCGTGATGATGACCAGCTGCGCGTCGAGCTCGGCCTGCCCGATGGCGTAGGCGATGTCATACACGCGGCCCAGTCCTTCACCGCCGCCGGCCAGCAAGATGATCGGCCTGTGACAATCCATGCCCAGTTTCTGGCAAATCTGCTCGCGCGCTGGCAGCCGATCGAGAAAGCGTGGATGCACGGGCAGGCCGGTGACGCTTACCCGATCAGGAAGCAGGCCGTGGCTGATGGCGCCCGTGCGCGCCAGTTCTGTCGGCACGATATAGCGCTCCGCGCCGGGCGCGCACCACAGGGCGTGATTGGTGATGAGATCGGTGAAGACAAAGGCGCACGGAATCTTCAGCCACGTCAGGGGATAGCTGTAAGTGGGATGAAAGGTGACCACCAGATCAACCGGGTGATCGGCCATCAGTTCGCGTGTGGCACGGCGCATGGGCCGCCACATGACGCTGGCTCCGATGCGCATGCGGCGGCGGCCGTTCAATCCGTGATAGATCAGCTGCTCAAACGGTCGCGCAAAGCGCACCGTCTTGGTATATGTTTCCTGACCGCGATTGTAAGGCCACGGTGCGTAGTCGGCCAGCATGTCCACCAGATCGACACGCGCGGCGCTGCCCACGACGCGGCGCAGCGCGTCGCGCACCGCTTCGGCCGGCGCACGATGCCCGCCGCCGACGTCGGCAAACAAGAAGAGAAGTCTAACGGGTTGATCGGTCATGATGATCCATCAGCCAGCCTCCCGCAAGAGGCGCCCCATGTGCGGGAGGTGAGTGAGCAGAAGTTACTTGCCCCCGCCGCTGGGCCACTGGGCGGGCGGCTCGTGGGGCAGCGGTTCGGTCGTGGATACAGTCACGTGGTGGCGCGGCTCGTGGATGAACCACATCATGATGGCGGCGCCGGCCCACAGCACAATCGTGTTGAAATAGAACGGCGCGCTCAACGCGATATCGCGCGCCAGAAAACCGCCCAGCACCGGACCCACCACTTGCCCGATGCTTAACGCCGTAGTGTACACCCCGAATGATCGGCCGCGCGTGGTGGCATCCGATAGATCCGCTACCAGCGCTTGCTCGGCGGGGGTGGCCGCGCTGAAGCCGACCGCTTCGGCGGTCCAGAAAGCGGATAACGGCAGCAGCACGAACTGTCCAATCCAGGACATCAATAAAGTCAAATTGGGCACGATGGCGCTGGACAGGCCGCTGATGAACAGCCCGGCCGCCACCGGCGGGCGACGGCCCACCCGATCGGACAGTTTGCCCAAACGCGACTGCAAAAAAGCAAACACCACAGCCGAGGGCAAATACGCCAGCGCGACCAGTACCGCATCGGAGGTGACGGTCTTCTGCACGAACTGAATGAGCACCGGTTCCAGGCCGGACTTGGCCGTGGAAGTACACACCACGATCGCGGCCAGCAGCCAGAGCTGCTGCGGCACGGCTCTGACGAAGCGGTGAACGGCGTTGACCAACTGCTCGATCTTGGTGCCTTGAATGACGGGCGCGGTGAGGGGGCCTGCCTGCTGCGGTTTCTGCCACGTTTCCGGCACGCGCTTCACGGCGATCCACAATCCGATGGCATTCAAGATGGCGTAAATCACGAACATCAAAGACCAGGCCCACTGGGCAAAATTGCTGATTAACAGCACCGGTGCGCCGATGATCGCGCCATATAGCCCGCCCCGTGCCAGCATTTCCTCTACGGCGCCAAACATATTGCCTGCCCGGCGTTTGGCGGCCAGATCGGCGGTGATAGCATAGGCGCTGAGCCAGAGCAGGCCGGCCGCCACGCCCTGCGTCAAACGCCCCCAGAATAACCAGTCGTAAGAACTGCCGACGGCAAAGAAGACGTTGGAGAAGATTTGCAGGTAAGACCGGCGAGGAAAAAACGCCGCCGCCCGTAGCGATCCATGGCCGGGCCAACGAAGGGCCGCATGAGCAGCATCATCAGGGCATAAATGCTAACCAGCACACCGATTTGCACGGGATCAAGATTGAGCGGGCCGGAGCCGTAAAAGGGGATGCCCAGCGTCAGAACCCCGATCGGAAAAGACGAAAGCGACAGCGCGCGCCGCATGGCCTGCAGCGCACTCATCGGATCGTCGTTGATCGGTTCAGGCATATCTTGACTCCACCCCAGTCTCCCGCGCGCGGATTATAGCACAGCGCCGTCGGCCCGCTGCACGAACGTCTTGAGCCGCTTTTCAAGCTCGCGGCGTGTGAGCAGGACACGATGCTGGCAAGTCTGGCACTTCAGACCGATGTCGGCTCCGAGGCGCACGACTTGCCAGTCGTATCCGCCGCAGGGATGCGGCTTGCGCAGGCGCACGATGTCGCCTACTTGAAAGTCGACGGGCATGTTATGATCTCCGGAAGGGATTATACTCCCGGTGGCTGGGAGTTAGAGGTTGGAAGCGGAGGTCAGGTATGTCTCCCTGTCCCTTTGTTCCCTGGCCAGCCGGTTTCCTGATCTTTGGAGGTTTAGCATGGGACGCGAACAAGATCGCCGGGCGGCGATTGCTCAGGCGCAGATAGAATTGAACAAGAAGCCGATCTACCTCGACACCGAGACGACTGGCCTGAAAGAAACCGATCAGATCGTGGAGATCGGTCTGCTCGAGCACGACGGCTCGATCGCATTTCAATCGCTGGTCAAGCCTACCGTGAGAATTCCGCCGGAGGCGGCGCGCGTGCATCACATTACCGATGCGATGGCGGCCACCGCGCCGGCGTGGCCGGCAATCTGGCCGCAAGTGGAAACGCTGCTGACCACGCGCCGCATCGCCATCTACAACGCCGAGTACGATCTGCGCCTGCTGCAGCAGTCACACCGCGCGCACGGCCTGGTGTGGTCGGCATCCATCAATCACTTCTGCATCATGAAGTTGTACGCCCAGTTTCGCGGAGATTGGAACTCGCGGACAAGGAACTATCGCTGGTACAGCCTGGACGATGCGCGCTGGCAGTGCGGACTGGATTTGCCCAACGCCCATCGGGCCCACGCCGACACGTTGTTGGCGCGCGCCGTGCTGAATTTTATCGCGGCGCAGCGCTAAACAGACGCGCCCGATCAAATTCGATCGGGCGCGTGATTTACCGCGTCGCTTGTTTTTCCACCGTTCTCTCCAGCACCCGGTGAACCTCGCGCGAGCTCCGTCGCAACTCGTACATCACCAGGCCCAGTTTCGCGTCCTTGTTCACCATCGCGGCCAGTGCCGCCTCCGGGCCCGCCGGCACCACGATGATGCCGCCCTCGGTGCCGTCCAACAAAATGCGATCCAGCTCGCCGCGCGCCAGGCGGCCCAGCACCCGTTCGCCCAGTGCAATGATGGCGGCCGCCATCGCTGCGATTTGCGGGCTGTCGACTGGATTGCTGGTGCGTGAGCGGCCCTCGCCTGAATAGGCCGCGACGACGAACCCTTCGATACTGACCACGACCGTGCCGTGCAGCCCGGCAACGCTTTTGTGCAAGCGGCGCAAAATGTCTTCTAGAACCTGGACACGATATTCAGCCATACCTGCGTCAGTATACTCCCTATCCCAGGTCGCGGCAACTACTCAAGTGCGGGACGATCACTTTGAGTGGAGCATAACGATTGTAATGGCACAGGGTTTGCAGGACATTTGGGCTAACGCGCACGGGGCGCCGTCGTCGGTATGACTTTTGTCAGAATCTAGCGCACGTAGCCGCCATTTTTGCCGATTTTATCTCATCTATGAAGCAGGGTTGTTGGAGTTTGACACGCGGTGAGGGGCAGCCGTTTGACGGCCAGCCATTCAGGCGGCCTGCTGAAGATGCTTCGTCAATGATTCGGCCAGCGCTGCGGACGCGCGCGGGTGCGATCGATGCCGGCGCCGGATGAGCGCGATCTGCCAATCGGGCAGGGTGGCATCGCACAGCGGCAGTTCGATCAAAGTGCCCGCCCTCAATTCCAACCGCGCGGAGATTTCCGGAAGGATGCTCACGCCCACACCTGCCATCAGCAGGCCCTTTACCAGCTCGACCGGGCTGATCTCCATCCAGTGTTTGCCGCCGTCGCTGACGCTGGCTTTGACGTCTTCCAGAAAGGATTGATACGCCGGGCCCCAGTACGATATTAGCAGGCGGCCGGTAGCCAGATCGGATTGGCACAATGCGCCCGATCGGCCGGCCGGCGCCGCCGCGCAGATCAGCTTCGCGCGAAAAGTCTGCACCGTTTCGATCTGGGGATGGACGATCGGGCCGGAGATCAGCGCCAACTGCACGACATCGTCCAGCAGCAAGCCGGGCGATTCCCACGAATGCGCCGAGCGCACCTGCACGTCGATATCGGGATGCTCCTGTTGAAAGGCGACGAGCGCCGGAGCAAAGAGATACGCGCCGGCCGTCACCGTAACCGCGATGCTGACCCGGCCGCCCGATCCGGTGTGCGCGGCGCGCACGGTCTCTGTGCCCTGCTTCAGCACGTCGAGCGCGCGCTGCGCGTAAGACCGGAAGGCTTCGCCTTCAGGTGTCAACGCCACACCGCGTCCCTGGCGCTGCACCAGCGTCGCGCCCAGTTCGCGCTCCAGCGAACGAAGCCGATCGCTGATCGTCGGCTGTCCGAGATCGAGTTCGGATGCGGCGCGGCTGAGGCTGCGATGGCGCGCGACGGACAGAAAGGCGAGCAGTTGATCTTCGGTCATAGCACGTGATGCGTAGTGCGTCTTGCGTGAAGTATCGGCTTTTCCGATAGACACTATGGGTGTTTCAGGATTGATCGATTGGCTGGGTTGATTATACTGGAAAGCATGAAACATGATGCGCAAAGCGGCAATTGATCACGCAACACGCACCCCGGAGGCATTATGACTATTCTGCCACAAACCGTCTTTGCTCAGCGCGCCTCTTTCTACACGACGAGTGCTGTTCACAAAGACAAAGCCGTGCTTGATCGCTTGGTTGAGTTGGCGCACGTGCAGCAGACTGATCGCGTGCTGGATGTCGCGACGGGCACCGGTCACACGGCGTTCGCCTTGGCGTCACATGGGCGAGAGGTTATCGCGATCGATGTAACGCCTGAAATGTTGAGTGAAGCGGAGAAACTCAAGTCGGAACTCGGGCTGTGGAATGTGGAATTTCGCCTGGCCGACGCGCACGATCTGCCGTTTGACGACGAGTCGTTTGACGTGGCGACCTGCCGCCGGGCTGCGCATCACTTCGCGGATATTCGCCGGGCGCTGCGCGAGATGCGCCGCGTCCTGCGTCCCGGCGGCCGAATCGTCATCGACGATCGCAGCGTGCCCGCAGACGATTTCGCGGATGCGACGTTGAACCGCCTCGACCGGCTGCACGATCATTCGCACGTTCGGCAGTATCGACCGGGCGCGTGGGAGCGCATGCTGCAAGAAGCGGGATGCACGGTGGAAGCGCTGGAGCCTTACACCAAGCATCGACCGCTCTCAGCGTTCACCAGCGGCGTTGAGCCAGAAAGTGTGGCGGAGATTGAACGGATCATCGCGGGGTTGAATGAAACACAGCGTGCTGCGCTGAACATGTCGGAAAAAGACGGCGTGGTCTATCTCAATCACTGGTATGTGATGGTCGTGGGCGTGAAAAGTGATGAGTGAAAAGTGATATACTTCGAGCATGACGCAAGTTTTCCCCGACACTCCGCCGGAAACTGAGCGCGTGCTCTTGGCCATGCTGCGCGAAATGCCGCCGTGGCGCAAGCTTGAGATGGTGGCGCAGCCCAATCAAGCAGGGCGTGAATTGGCGCTGGTCGGATTGCAGGCACGTTATCCAACCGCCACACGGGATGAATTGCGCCGCCGCCTCGCCGATATCTTGCTGGGCGGTGAACTGGCGGCGCGGGTCTACGGGCCATTGCCCGAAGAAGATCAAACGCATGTTGTCTGAGCCCATCGCCGTTACTTTGCAAGTGATCGAAGTGCTGGAAGCGCTCGACGTGCCCTATCTGATTGGGGGCTCGTTTGCTGCGGCGGTTTATGGCGTGCGCGCTGACCGCTGATGCGGATCTGGTCGCCGATGTGCGTTTCGAGCAGGTCGATCTGCTGGCCAACAGACTCAGCGCCGATTTCTACCTGGATGTTGAATCGATGCGCGAGGCTATTCGGCAACGCAGTAGTTTCAGCCTGATTCATTTCAAGACCATGTTTAAGGTCGATGTCTTCCTGCCCAAGCCGCGCCCTTATAGCCAGATGCAAATGGAACGGCGTGTGCAGCAGCCGCTTTCGAGTGAAACAGGTCAATCGGCTTACTTTTCCAGCGCCGAGGACAGCGTTCTCTCAAAGTTGGAATGGTATCGCCTGGGCGGCGAAGTGTCGGATCGACAGTGGCGTGACATCTTGGGTGTGATCAAAACGCAGGGCGAGCGGCTGGACTTTGCTTACTTGCGTCAGTGGGCGGCGGCATTGAACGTAGCCGATCTGTTGGAGAAGGCATTGCTTGAAGTGCAATGATCCGAAGATCGTACAGAGAGTTTGTCGGCGTGGTTGCTGATGTGCTCGACGATCTCAAAATCGAGTTGTTAGCAGATTGCCATGCTAGGTTGCGCAAGATTACTTCTCATAACTCTCGCCGCGGCTATTGGTACGCTGAGTATCTGTTCTGCCGCTTGGGTGTTTGGGATGATCCCACCTTTTTCGTCGATAAATAGCGGAGTAGTCATCGGTGTGATGTTGATTGTGGTAGTGTTACTATTCATCACTGGGGAAAAATCTGCTGAAGACATCATACGGGGCTTGGCGACTAAACAACCCATCAATTCCGATTTGACCTTCTGGTTCAGTGTTGTGGCTGGTTTCCTGGCGGCAGCGTTGTATTCGTGCTCATGTGGATATTTAGCGAATGGTGGAAAGGGCTTTAGCGAGCACGAAGGGTGGTCGGCTTTTGCGCCGACAAATTCAACATCGGGGGGAACATGACTCAGAAAGATTTCTTTAACGCCCGCAGTATCTTTGATACCGGATCAGACCAGGCCACGCTGTATCGCCTCAGCGCGCTCGGCAATGTTGATCGCTTGCCATTCTCGATCAAGATCATGCTCGAGTCGGTGCTGCGCAATTGCGACGGCTACGTGGTCACCGCGGAGGACGTGAAGACGCTGGCGAATTACAACGCCAAGTCGCCCGCGCCGGTCGAGATTCCGTTCAAATTGACACGCGTGGTGATGCAGGACTTCACCGGCGTGCCGGCGGTGGTCGATCTGGCGGCGATGCGCGCCGCGGCCAAACGGCTGGGCGGCGATCCCAAGAAGATCAATCCGCTCATCCCGGTTGATCTGGTGATCGATCATTCGGTGCAGGTGGATTACTTCAACGCGCCCAACGCGCTGCTGCTCAACTCCGAGGTCGAGTTCGAGCGCAATCGGGAGCGGTACGAATTTCTGCGCTGGGGACAGCAGGCGTTCAGCAATTTCCGCGTGGTGCCGCCGGCGACCGGCATCATCCATCAGGTCAACCTCGAATATCTGGCGAAGGTGGTCGCGCTGCGCGACGGCATCGCCATGCCCGATACGCTCGTCGGCACGGACAGCCACACCACGATGATCAACGGCGTGGGCATCGTGGGCTGGGGCGTGGGCGGCATCGAGGCCGAGGCGGTGATGCTGGGCCAGCCGCTGTACATTCTCACCCCGAAGGTGGTCGGCTTCAAGCTGACGGGCCACTTGCGCGAAGGTGTGACTGCGACCGATCTGGCATTGACGGTGACGCAGATGTTGCGCAAACAGGGCGTCGTCGAGAAGTTCGTCGAATTCTACGGCGCGGGTCTCAGCCAGATGTCGCTGGCCGATCGCGCGACGATTGCCAACATGGCGCCCGAATACGGGGCGACGATGGGCTACTTCCCGATCGATGCGGAGACGCTCAATTACCTGCGCCGCACGGGACGCCCTGAAGCCGAAGTGCAATTGGTCGAGCGATATGCGAAGGAGCAGGGCCTCTTCCGCACCGATGCCACGCCCGATCCCGAATTCAGCGAAACGCTGGAACTCAACCTGGCCGATGTGGTACCCAGCCTCGCCGGGCCGAAGCGCCCGCAGGATCGCGTGCCGCTGACCGAAATGAAAAAGTCGTTTGAGTCAGCGTTGGTCGCGCCGGTCAAAGATCGCGGTTTTGGATTGGTTGAAGGCGATCTTGCTAAAACGAGCAGCGTGAAAGACAACGGCAAGAGCGCGGAGATCGGTCATGGCGCTGTTGTGATCGCTTCGATCACCTCGTGCACGAACACGTCGAATCCGTCGGTGCTGCTGGCGGCGGGCCTCGTGGCGAAGAAGGCTGCCGAACGCGGGTTGAAGCCGCCGGCATACGTGAAGACCAGCCTTGCGCCGGGATCGAAAGTGGTGACGGAGTATCTCATCGAAGCGGGCCTGCTGCCGTACCTGGAGCAGATCGGTTTCGGCGTTGTGGCGTATGGCTGCACGACGTGTATCGGCAACAGCGGCCCGCTGCCTGCGCCAGTGTCGAATGCGATCACGGAAGGCAATCTCGTCGCGGCGGCGGTGTTGAGCGGCAACCGCAACTTCGAGGGACGCGTCAATCCGTTCGTGAAAGCCAACTATCTCGCCTCGCCACCGCTGGTGGTGGCGTACGCGCTGGCCGGAACGGTGGACATCGATCTGGCGCGTGAGCCGATCGGGCTGGATCAGGCCGGTCAGCCGGTCATGTTGAAGGATATCTGGCCGACGCAAAAAGAAGTCTCGGATTTGATTGCCTCCTCGATCAAGCCGGAGATGTACCAGAAGTCGTATAGCAATGTCTTCGACGGCAATCCGCAGTGGAACGAGATTCCAGTGGCGGGTGGCGAGTTGTACCAGTGGAATGAAGCCTCGACGTACATCCAGCATCCGCCGTTCTTTGAAGAGATGACGACCGCTGTGCCGTCGATCACGCCGCTGAGCAACCTGCGTGTGCTGGCGATCTTCGGTGATTCGGTGACGACCGATCATATTTCGCCGGCGGGTAACATCGCGGAGAACAGCCCGGCGGGGAAGTACCTGGTTTCGCTGGGCGTGAAGAAGGCCGATTTCAATCAATACGGCACGCGGCGCGGCAACGATCGCGTGATGACGCGCGGCACGTTCGCCAACATCCGCATCAAGAACCTGATGGTGCCCGGCGTCGAGGGCGGCGTGACGATCCATCAGCCCGACGGCGAGCAGCTGAGCATCTACGATGCGGCCATGAAGTACAAAGAGGCAGGCATCACCTCGGTGGTGCTGGCGGGCAAGGAATACGGCACCGGCTCGAGCCGCGACTATGCGGCGAAAGGCCCGTATTTGCAGGGCGTGCGCGCCGTAATCGCGGAATCGTTCGAGCGCATCCATCGCAGCAACCTGGTGGGCATGGGCATTCTGCCGCTGCAATTCAAAGACGGGCAGAACGTCGAATCGCTGGGATTGACCGGCAAGGAAGTGATCGACATCGTGGGCCTGAGCGATGATCTCAAGCCGCGCCAGGATGTGACGGTGAAAGCGAAGAGGGACGACGGCTCAATCGTGGAGTTTAAGGCAACGGTGCGCATCGATACGCCGGTGGAGGTGGAGTACTATCGGAACGGCGGCATCCTGCACACGGTGTTGAGGAAGTTAGTCACAGAGGCGTAAGCAAAACCCCCGAGGGGATTGGCCCTTCGGGGGTTTTATTTGGCGTCTGTGGCCGGGGAAAAATATCCAAAATGATGATTGACACGAGGTGAAAACAGCTATATTGTGAAAACGTCGATTGGCTCGCCGCGTGGCGCTGTCTGCAAAGGAGGCAAGCCATGGCCCATTTGCCCGTCCGTTTGAGCGTTTTCGTGGCAGTACTTCTCGTCGCTGCCTTGGTTGTTTCCCCCGTCGTGGCCCAGTCTAAATCAGTCGAGGTTCCCCGGCGCGATGCCGAGATCACGATTCTGCCGAACGGCGATGTGCAGGTCGTCGAGACGTGGGAAGTGAAGTTCACTGGCGGGCCGTTCAGTTCAACATCGTACGTAGTTGAGTTAGAACCGGCGGATGAAGTCACTGCCTGGAGCGTTACCGAGGGTAAGCGCGACTATCGAGATGTCGATACAAAAGTGGACGGAGGCCCCTATACCTTCAGCTATTCGCCGGATGTCTTGCAAGGAAGATTTACCTGGTATTACCCGGAAACATACGATCAAACGCGCATTTTCACGCTGCGCTACCTGCTGAAATCCCCGCTGCGCGCGACGAACGGCAGTGATGATTTCTTTCAAAAATTCAACGGGACATATCCGATTGGGTCAGTACGGGTAATCATGCATTTGCCCGCTAAATTCAACACTCGTGATGTGTGGTTCTTCAGCTATGCGTGATCATACTGGTGAACCTTTCCGATCTCGCCTGATCGACGAACAAACTATTGAATTCTCCGATGATTTTCACGCAAAACAGGCCAACTGGACAATTCAGGCGCGATTTCCACATGGCGCGGTGACAGTTACCTCACCGGCAGAACCGGATGTCAGAAATACCGCGTCGGCCTGGGTGACAGGCATCATTCTGGTTATCGGCATGATTCTTTTGGTTGTGGATGGTTTCTATGGCTTTCGGGTTTCAAGGCTCGTATTGAGGATATTGAGCCATTTCTCGCTTTCTTGTTAGGTGTGCGATGTAAGGAGGCAAGCAGCATAAAGCGCTTCTTGCTTTGCCTGAGCATTCTCGTTGCAGCGCTTTTCGTTGCGGCCTCGGTCATTCCTCCCGTTGTTACACAGTCAGAATCCGTAGTTATGCCGCGCTCGATTCTCTGGTACAGCAGCCGGTAGTATAGTGACGGGGCATCGGCGACTTTTGTGGCGGCGGTTCCGATGGCGGTGGCGGAGGAGGGAGCGAGTTCAACTAAAAGCAACCTCCCGGAAGTTCAGAACTTCCGGGAGGTTTTCTAGTTACTGCGGTTAGTCTTTGTGCATGTGGGCGATGTACGCTTCCACCATCAGCACGTTCGGACCGGCCTTCTTGATGACATCAAGGTTGGCCGAAGCAGTGGCGATTTCCTCCACCTGCTCGTTGACGAACCACTGCAGGAAATTCTGCGCGGCATAGTCCTTCTCGGCCAGCGCCAGCGTCAACAGATCGTTGATCTGGTTGGTGGTGCGGATTTCCGCATCCAACGCCAGCTGCGCGGCGGCTTCCGCCGAGGCAAACTCGTTCTGTGGGGCGGTGATGGCCGGAATCTTCACGGCGCAGCCGGTGTCCAGCAGAAATTCAGTGAACTTCATGGCGTGCTCGTGTTCTTCCCCGGCCTGCTTGTAAAACATCTTGGCCAGGCCATTGAGATTCTCACTCTTGAAGTAGTTCGCGACGGCGATGTACGCGATGGAGTTGGAAAACTCGTGTCCGATCTGCTCGTTAAAGGCGGCTTGAAGCTTGTTGCTCAACATGATGAAATCCTCCTGAATGGGTATAGTTGCGCTGTGTGCGCGAGAGTTGTGCAAAGTATCACTTGCACATAGATTATAGCGCGTGAACCGTAAAACGTAAACTGGGCCACAAGCGGGCTGCCCGCTGAAGCGCGTGGCCTACCATATAATTGGATGTGCCAGCCGGCTAAAGGTTACGTGAACCGGTGGCCGGCCGCCAAAATCGGCTATAATTAGCGCCAGCAATCACTTCGCGAGGCAAAGCCCATGTTGAAGATCAAGAACGCCAAGAAGAAAGTTCGGCCCGATACGCGTTATCCCAACGACGTGCGCATGGCGATTGAGATGGATCAAGGGTATCCGTTGACGACCACGCAGGATGTGACGCTCGAGCAGATGGCGGCAGAAGAGCAGTACACCGTCAAGCAAGTTGTGGAGAAGTTGGTGGACCTGCGCCCCGCTTCTCGCACGGGAAAGTAACCATACCTGCTAGGGTGGAGCCGACCGGACGGTCGGCTCTTTTGTTATGTCTGGTCAAGTGATTGTGCATTGCCCCGCTGAAAAACGCTGGCTGCGCTTTGCCAGCCCGATCGAGATCGTCAGCGCTCGATCGCTGGCCGAGGTCCTGCCCGGTCTGCGCCGCATCGAAGAACACGTCCGCTTGCGGCAGCTTTACGCAGCCGGTTACCTCGCTTACGAGGCCGCGCCCGCGTTCGATACCGCCCTGCCAGTTCGAGCGGCGGCACGCCCGCAGGGCGTGCCGCTCATGTGGTTTGGCCTGTACGAGCGCGCCGAGCCGATCGAATTGCCGGCGCCCGACACTGGCCCCACTGCGTGGCGCAGTGCGGGTCGGCCCGCGGAGCCGATCGCGCCGTGGCAGCCAACTGTTACATGGGAGGAATACGAGCGCGCGATCGGCTCGATCAAAGATTACATTGCGGCTGGCCGGACGTACCAGGTCAATTACACCTATCGCCTGCGCGCGCCGTTTGAGGGCGAGGCGTGGACGTTCTTCCTGCACCTGGCGCGCCGGCAGAGCAACTACGCCGCCTACCTCGATCTCGATCGCTGGGCCATCTGTTCGGCGTCGCCGGAACTGTTTTTCAAGCGGGAGGGCCGCACGGTGATCTCCAGGCCGATGAAGGGCACCGCCCCGCGCGGCAAAACGCAGCGCGAAGATCAGTCAAACGCGGCGTGGCTGCAACACTCCGAGAAGAACCGCGCCGAGAATGTGATGATCGTCGATATGATCCGCAACGATCTGGGGCGCGTCGCGCAGATCGGCTCGGTGCAGGTGCCGCAGCTCTTCGAGGTGGAACGCTATCCCACCGTGCTGCAAATGACCTCCACCGTGACCGCGCAGACCGCGGCTTCGTTCACCGAGCTCTTGACGGCGCTGTTCCCCTGCGCGTCGATCACCGGCGCGCCCAAAGTCAGCACAATGAAGATCATCGCCGATCTGGAAACGACGCCGCGCGGTGTGTACACCGGCGCGATCGGTTATCTGGCGCCCGATCACCGCGCGCAGTTCAACGTGGCCATTCGCACCGTCACGATCGATCGCGAAGCCGGCCGCGCCGAATATGGCGTAGGCGGCGGCATCGTGTGGGATTCGGAAGCGGCCGACGAGTATCGCGAGTGCGAGATCAAAACGCGGGTGTTGACCAGCCAGCCGATCGAGTTTGATCTGCTCGAGGCGCTGTTGTGGACGCCGGCCGAGGGCTACTTCCTGCTCGATCGCCATAGCGCGCGCCTGCAGGATTCAGCCGACTATTTCGGGTTTCAGTTTGATCGGGCGGCGTGGCTCGCGCAGCTGGAAAAAGTGCGCCGGACGCTGCCGCCTGATGCGCACAAAGTGCGGGTGATTTTGTCGCGCACCGGGCAGCTATCCCTGTCGGCCATACCGTTGAATGAAATAGCGCGCCCGCCGCTGCAGCGCGTCACATTAGCCCAACATCCCATTGACAGCGGTGATGTTTTCCTGTATCACAAGACTAGCCGCCGGGCGATCTATGAGGCAGCCCGCGCGGCCCGACCCGGCTGGGATGACGTGATCTTGTGGAACGAGCGCGGCGAGATCACGGAGTCGTGCACGGCCAACGTGGTCATCGATCTGGACGGCGCTTTGATCACGCCGCCGATCGAGTGCGGTGTGCTGGGCGGAACGTTTCGCGCGTGGCTGCTCGATCAAGGACAGCTGGTCGAGCGCGTCATCACGATCGAAATGCTGCGATCCGCGCGCCGCATTTATCTGATTAACTCCGTGCGCAAGTGGCTGAAGGCCGATCTGAGCGGCTGAAGCAGTTATAACCACAAGGCCCGCGCTCCGGATGCTTCGCGAAGGCTTCAGCCGGATTAAGCGTGATGGAGCGGTCCCGGCTAACGCCCTGCGGCCCGCGGCTGTGTTGCGGCGGATACGAGCAAGCCGCCACCCCGGATGCGGCACCGCTCAACGGGGAAACCGCTCCCAGTCCTGAACAGCGAGAAAGTCGATGCTAAAAGACACACCCTACTGGTGGGATGACGCGGAACCTTTGCCCAACCTGGTAACCCGGTCACTGCCTCCTAAAGCGGACGTCGTCATTGTCGGCAGCGGCTATACCGGCCTGTCGGCGGCGCGGGTGCTGGCGCTGCGCGGCGTCAATGTGGTGGTGCTGGAAAAAGAAACGTTCGGCTGGGGCGCCAGTTCGCGCAATGGCGGCCAGGTATTGACGGGCTTGAAGTTGGGGCCGAGCGCGTTGATCAAGAAAATGGGGCTGGCGCGCGCCAAAGCACTCTACGCGCACTCGCTGACGTCCATTCAATATGTGGAAGATCTCCTGGACGAGGAGCACATTGCGTGCGAGTACACGCGCGCCGGTCATATCGAGGCCGCGTGGAAGAAGGCCCACTTCGCGCACTACCAGCGCGAGCAGGAAGTGCTGGCCCGTGAATTCGATCATCCCGTGACGCTGCTCGATCGGACGGAGCAGTCGCGTGAACTCGGCACGGCCTATTATCGCGGCCTGTTGATCGACGAGCGCAGCGGTGCGCTGCAGCCCGCCAAATTTGTGCGCGGCCTGGCGATCTGCGCTTCCGGTTCAGGCGCGCTGTTGTTTGAGAAGACCCCTGCCACGAAGATTATGCGCGACGGCGCCGGCTATGCCATCGTCACGCCCCACGGAACCGTCAAGGCCGAGCAGGTCCTGATCGCGACCAACGGCTATACCGACGAGGCCGCTCGTGAGATCGGCAAGCGGGTGTTTCCGCTCGGTTCGTACATCATTGCCACGGAGCCGCTGCCCGCCGCTGTGGCTGCGCAGCTGATTCCGCAGCGACGGGTGGTGTTTGACTCCAAGCACTACCTCTATTACTTCCGCTTATCGGCTGATAACCGCCTGTTGTTCGGCGGGCGCGCCGATTACCGGCCGCCTACGCCGGAAGCCAATCGCAAGAGCGCCGAGGTTTTGCGGCGGGGCATGGTGCAGGTCTTTCCCGAATTGAACGAGGCCAGGCTCGAATATGCGTGGAGCGGCAATATTTGCCTGACGCGCGATTCCTTCCCGCGCGCGGGCAGGCACGCCGGTCTCTACTATGCGCTGGGTTACGGCGGGCACGGCGTCGCCATGGCCACCTACCTCGGCGGTCAGCTGGCCAACATCATGTGCGGCACGCCGGGCGAGAATCCATTCCAGGACCTGCCGTTCGAGCCGCTGCCGTTTTACTATGGCAAACCGTTCCTGCCGCTCGGCGCGTTGTATTACCAACTGCTTGATGTCATCAGCTAAAGGGATCAGCTTGTCACCCATTCGCCGTATTATCCTGTCATGGCTCTGCATCGGATTGTTCTTCGCGGCTTTCCTCCAGCCGATCGGCGTGCAGCGCACTGCGCCCCAGGAAATCCCCATCGAGCCGCTGCCTCCCGGCGTGGTGATTGAAACGGTCGTGCCGAATGCGAATCAGCTGGTCGCCATGGACTTTACCCCCGATGGCCGCCTGCTGTACACCGAGCGCGCGGGCAATCTGCAAGTCGTGGTGACCGGGCAGGCGCCGGTTACGGCCTACCCGTTTCCAGTGCTTACCGATGGCGAACGCGGCTTGCTGGGAGTGGCGGTCGATCCCCGCTTTGTGACGAATCACTTTGTCTGGGTCTATTTCACCAGGCGGACCACCTCGCGCGATTGCGGCGGAACCATCAAGAATCGCGTCGTGCGCATCACCCTCAACGACGATAATACGGTCACCGCTGATCCGGAGGGAGCAGGCTGTTTTCCCGTTTATCAGCCGGCGCCCGGATACTATGTCAGTATTCACAATGGCGGCAACTTGCATTTCGGCCCGGATGGCAAACTCTATATCGGCGTCGGCAACAGCAACGAAGAGATTACTGATCCGAATGAGCCGGCGCAAGATCTGGCGTCACCTCTCGGCAAGATCCACCGTTATAATCCAACGATACCCCTGAGCGTCCCGGCCAGTAATCCGTTTGTGACGTGGCCTGGCGCCGATCAGAGCAACTATGCATACGGGCTGCGCAATCCATTCGATTTCACGTTCGATCCGGTCAGCCAGCAAATGTTTGCCACCGACAATGGCGACGAATGCGACGACGAGATCAACCTGATTCGCCCCGGCTACAACTACGGCTGGCGGCTGAATTACCCGCAAACGCCCTTGCCCTGCGACGACGACGTCGGCCCTGATCCGCGTTACAACACCATTCCGCCGTTGGTCCACTGGACGCCGTCGATTGCCCCGACCGGCATCACGTTCTATACCGGCGATCTGATTCCCGAATGGAAGAACGATCTCTTCGTGTGCGCGTTCAAAGACCGGTCAACTGCGCTGCATCATTTCAAATTGAATGCGGCGCGCACGGCCATCGTCGCGCACACGATTCTCAGCGATACGGTCACCTATCAGAAGATACAATGCCGCACGGACGTGCTGACCGGCCCCGACGGCGCGCTGTACTATTCGGAGGGCGGCGGCTATTACAACGGCCCGATCAAGCGCCTCTCCCGCACAACCTCCTTCACATCCTCGACGGTGAGCGTCTATCCGGCAGCCGTCCGGGCCGGCGAGGTGTTCACCTACACGATCAGAGTCAGCCATGTCGGCACGTTGTCCAACACGTTCGACCTCGTCGCCGCGCTGTCTCCGCGCACGACGGTGGCATCCCTCAGCCCCGGCCTGCAGGAGCATCTGGGTGAAGTCTCATGGTCTGGCCGGCTGACCGGCATCCAGGGGCTTACCGGCACAATCGCGGTGCGGGTGACGGATTCGCTGACGACGCCGTACCTCATCACCATCCCGATCGATATTTATGCTCCCGGCCTGCCTGTGGTGAATCTAAGCGCCACGACACTGGTCAACGGCCTTCCGATCTTTCTGCCGGTGATCCGCCGCTGAGCCGAAGTCCATGGACAAGAGGTGCGTTTCATGCGCCAGGCGCTCCAGCCGCCGTCCTCGTAGACGGGAGCACTGCACCCGCCGAAGGCGTGTGTGCCGGGCGCTTTCCCCGGCCCGGCGGCGCATGTGCGGCCAATCCGCGCCGGGGACGGCGCTCGCCCAGCGCGTCGCCGGCGTACAGCGCCGGGTACGACGTGGGCGACTTTGTGAGAGTCGTGCTCAAGCCGATCGACTGCCATGACAAAGCGCAGTCGCCATGCTATAATCCCGCGCAGTCTGGCAATCATCACCCAAGAGGAGAGCTCAGCATGAGCGCAGGACAAAAAATTACGATCGACAACGGCAGACTCATTGTGCCCGATAACCCCGTCATTCCCTTCATCGAAGGCGACGGCACCGGCCGGGATATCTGGCGCGCCAGCGTGCGTGTCTTCGATGCGGCCGTCGCGAAGGCTTACAAAGGCGCGCGCCAGATCGAATGGAAGGAAGTGCTGGCCGGCGAGAAAGCCTTCAACACGGTCAGCAACTGGCTGCCCGACGAGACGGTGGAAGCCTTCCGCGAATATCTCATCGGCATCAAAGGGCCGTTGACCACGCCGATCGGTGGCGGCATTCGATCGCTCAACGTGGCCCTGCGCCAGCTGCTCGATCTGTACGTGTGCCTGCGCCCGGTGCGCTGGTTTCAAGGCGTGCCCTCGCCAGTGAAGCGGCCCGAGAAAGTGGACATGGTGATCTTCCGCGAGAATACCGAAGACATCTACGCGGGCATCGAATTTGAAGCGGGCTCGGAGGACGTCAAGAAATTCCTGGCGATGTTCAAGGCGGCGTTCCCCAGGGAGTACGGCAAGATTCGCTTCCCCGATTCGTCCGGCATCGGCATCAAGCCGGCGTCGCGCGAAGGCAGCGAACGGTTGTTCCGCGCAGCGATTGAGTATGCCATCGTCAATCACCGCCGGAGCGTGACCATCGTGCACAAGGGCAACATCATGAAGTTCACTGAGGGCGCGTTCCGCAACTGGAGTTATGCGCTGGCCGAAACCGAATTCGGCGATCAGACGTACACGTGGGAACAATGGGAGCGCACCAAGAAGGCGCGCGGCGAGAAAGCGGCCAACGAAGAGCAGAAGGCTGAGTTAGCCAAGGGCAAGGTTCTGATCAAGGACGCCATCGCCGACATTACGTTGCAGCAAGTGCTCACGCGCCCTGACGAATTCGACGTGATCGCCACGATGAACCTCAACGGCGATTATATCTCGGACGCGCTGGCCGCGCAGGTGGGCGGCATCGGCATCGCGCCGGGCGGCAACATCAACTACGTCACCGGCCACGCCGTCTTCGAAGCCACGCACGGCACCGCGCCCAAGTATGCCGATCTCGACAAAGTCAATCCCGGCTCAGTGGTGCTCTCGGGCGAAATGATGCTGCGCCATATGGGCTGGCTCGAAGCGGCGGATTTGATCATCAAAGGCATGGACGGCGCGATCGACAGCAAAACCGTAACCTACGACTTCGCGCGGTTGATGGACGGCGCGACGGAAGTGAAATGCAGCGAGTTTGGCGATGCGGTGATTAAGCATATGTAGGTCGGTAAATTGGTAATTGGTAAATAATGGAACGCCCGACTGGTTGCGCAACCGGTTGGGTGTTTTTGTTGAGATTGCTTCGTGGTTTATTTCCCAATGTTGACTTTCACCTCGCCATCGCGGATACTTATTTAGCCGAGGTTGTGTCGCGTCCGCATCCCCTGCGACACGGTATCCGCACAACGCGGTCTCAAAGTAGGTGAAAATTTGCAGTTGACCATGCGCCGACACTTTGTGGATAGTGATCGGTGTCGTTGTCTTTTGCCAGCACGGGATATGACTGTGCCTGGCAAAGCCTCCGATCCGAACGTGACGCGAAGCGAGTGAATAATCGTCGGGCTAAACAGCGGCGGAGGCAGGGCACGATGCGGTGAAAGGAAGTGTGTCAATAAATCGAGTGACCAATCTCTTGTGCGCAGTGTGAATCGTATCCCAAACAGCCAAAGGAGAATAACCAATGTCAACAGAACAGAATAAAGCGTTAGTCCGTCGACTAGTGGAGGAAGTGTTAAATCAGGGAAATGTGAGTGTGATCGACAAGTTGTTCGCCCCCGACTTCGTTGAGCACGAAAAACTCCCCCCCGAAATACCGCCCGGTCGCGAGGCCCCCAAACTACTGTTCACCATGTTGCGCAGCGCTTTCCCGGACTTCAAAGCCACCATTGAGCACCTTATCGCAGAAGGTGACAAGGTCGTATTGTCCATGACCTGGACGGGCACCCAGAAGGGCGAGTTTATGGGCGTTCCGCCAACTGGCAAGAGCATATCCATTGGAGTGATCGACATCATCCGCCTGGCTGAGGGTAAGTTTGTGGAACATTGGGGCATAATGGATAGCATGGCTTTGATGCAGCAACTTGGCGCAATTCCCGCGCCTGGAGCAGGCCGAAGTTAGATACTCGGCCGGAGTGAATAATTGGCTCAATCGATGTTGGCTACTACTCAATCACAAGGAGATGCACCATGGCAGTTAGCTTGTTTCAACGGCTTCAAGTTAGAGATTTCGATAAATGGTTGAACCCGGATCCCGATGGGCTTGCCCAAATGTTGAAACCGCAAGGCGTCTTGGCCTACGGCCTGTATCGCAACGCGGATGACCCACATGGGGTTCTGCTCCAGCTCCAATTTGCCGATCGCGACACCTTGAATTCATTTCGGGCGTGGTACGAGCCAATGGCAGCACAATGGGCTACGATGAACCCTGGTGGCGAACAGGAAATCGTGGAGAACTGGGTCGGTGAGGACATTCCAAGTCATAGCAGAACGCTTTAACATTCTGGTCGTCATCCGGCCACCGGTATTCACCAATTAAACTCATGTTCTGTTGAAACCTGGGGTTTTGAGGCGACACGGCGTTCAAAAAACTCCTGGTTTCTCACTTTCCCATCGCCCCTGCGACGACGTCTGTCTCCGTTATGTCTGTCGCGTTAGAAACGGCGATTCGTGGTCTAGTTTGGCGATGCGGTGATTAAGCATATGTAGGTTGGTAGATTGGTAATTGGTAGACTGGTAATTGGTAGATTGGGCGGGGAATCTCTGAGAGGAAGTGGAGATTCCTCGCTGTGTTTTCGCTGGACACGCCGCGCAAATGAGGCTTCACTTAGCGCAGAGAATATGAGCGAAAAACCTGATTCAGAACTGAATGACGAGCTGCGTCCTGAGTACGATTTGCACAAATTGCTTAAGGACGGGGTTCGGGGCAAGTATGCCACACGCTATCAAGCGGGTACTAACCTTGTGCTGTTAGAACCGGATGTTGCCAAAGCGTTCCCCACTGAAAAAGAAGTGAACGAGGCGCTGCGTCTGGTTATGCCGTTATCCAAGATTCAGCGCAGCAGGAAGCGTACGCCAGCGAAAGCCTAATCCTGGCCCAGGCAAGCACAACGCCCGATCGGTTTGTTCAATCCGATCGGGCGTTTTTGTTGAACATGGCACACAATTCGGGAAATTGGTAGAATCGGCTTGCGCCCCCGACGGCTGCCAGTGATCAACACAACAACGCGCCTGCTATCCACACTATGCCAGCAATGCCCAGAACGGAGATGACGATGAAAACAGGCTACGGGATAACAACCGTGCTGCGCCGATCGGCCGCAGCCTGGAGACCGCATTGGCGGCTGGGCCTGCTGATCGTGCTGGCGCTGCTGGTGCAGCAGTTGTTTCTAACCTTTATGGCTTACTGCCTCAAGCTCATCGTCGACACCATCCAGACCGGCGGCAATGAACAGGCTCTGCTATCCATTTCAGTGGCGCTGGCGACAGGCTTTGCACTGTCGAGCCTGGCAGGGTTGGGCGGGGAGTGGCTGACCGCGCGCTCGGGCGGCTTGCTGATGGGAGATTTGCGCCGGCAGCTCTTTGCAAAATTGCAGACCATGTCGGCCGATTTCTATAACCGCGCGTCGTCGGGCGACATCCTGACGCGCTTCACCAGCGATCTCGAGGTGGTTCAGATCGGGTTCACCCAGGCGACCTTCAACACAGCCCTCACCGCGCTCGCCCTGCTGATCAACGTGCCAGTCATGCTTATGCTGGAGTGGCGGCTGGGATTGATGGCGCTGATGTCACTGCCGCTGATCCTGCTGGCCAACCGGCAGCTGGTGCCGAGGGCCAGCGCGGCGACCTATGCGCTCAAGCAGACGGAGGGCACGGTAGCCAACACCGTGCAGGAAACGGTGCGCGCCCAACTCGTCGTCAAGGCTTTCGGGCTGCAGGCGCGGCTGGGCGAGCGCTTTGGCCGCGAAATCGACCACCTGATCAAGATCACGGCGCGCTCGCGCTTTGCCGTGGCACTGGTCGGCAAAACCTCCAGCTGGCTCATTCAGTTCATCCAGATTGCCGTTACTGTAACAGGCGCGCTCATGGCCATCCGCGGCGATTTGTCGGCCGGCTCGCTGGTGGCCTTTCTGAGCATTTTGGGCCTGGTAAGCAAAGATACCTATGAGTTCGCCAAGAAGGTCGTGCCGGCGTTGGTAGAGGCCGGCAGCGGGCTGCGGCGCGTTGACGAGATTTTGCGCGTGGCGCCGGCCGTGGTCGATTCGGCCGCAGCCCGTCCTCTGCCCCGCTTGACCCGGCACATCCACTTTGAGAACGTTGACTTCGGCTATTCCGGCGAACAGGTGATCTTGCGCCAGCTCAACCTGACCATTCTGCCCGGGCAATCTGTGGCGTTCGTCGGCCCCAGCGGCAGCGGCAAGAGCACGGTGCTGAGCCTGCTGCTGCGCTTTTACGAGCCGACGCGCGGCCGCATCCTGTTTGACGAGCACGACATTGGGCAGGCGACGCTGGCGTCGCTGCGCGCGCAAATGGGCGTGGTGTTTCAGGATAACTTCCTGTTCAACACCTCGATCCGCGAGAACATTCGGCTGTCGCGCCCCGACGCGACGGATCAGATGGTCGAAGAAGCAGCGCGAGCGGCCGAAATCCACGACCTGATCAGCAGCCTGCCCCGCGGTTACGACACCGGCGTCGGCGAGGCGGGCGGCCGGTTATCCGGCGGCCAGCGCCAGCGCATCGCCATCGCCCGTGCTCTCCTGCGCGACCCCGGCGATCTTAGTGCTCGACGAAGCCACTTCGGCGCTGGACCCCGGCACAGAGGCCGCCATCAATGCCACCCTCGCGCGCCTCGGCCAGGGGCGCACGGTCATCTCGGTCACGCACCGGTTGCAGGTGGCGTCTGAGGCAGACCAGATCTTTGTCTTACAGGGCGGGGTGCTGGTCGAGCATGGCGCGCATCACGCGCTGCTGGCGCAGGCCGGGCTGTACCGGCAGCTCTGGCAAAAACAGACCGGATTTGACGTCAGCGACGACGGCCGCCAGGCGCGAATTGAGCCGCAGCGGCTCCGGCAAATGCCCTTGTTTGCGGCGGTCTCACTGGAGGAGCTGGAGGCCGTCGCCGACCAATTTGCGTCGGAATATTACGCCGCGAACGAAATGATTTTCGCGCAAGGCGACAGCGGCGATCGTCTCTACATCCTGGTGCGCGGGCAAGTGGCGGTGCTGGCGACGGACGCCCAGGGCCGCGAACAGCAGATCGAGATTCTGGAAGACGGCGACCATTTTGGCGAAATGGCGCTGCTGCACGATAAGCCGCGCAGCGCGACCATCAAAACGCTGACGCCGTGCGTGGTCATCAGCCTCAGCCGGCACCGCTTCAAGTCGCCTGGTGGAGCGGTTCCCGGCCATGCAGCCGGCCATCGATTGGCGCATGGCCCGCAGCGCGGAGAATCTGACGTCTCTGCAACAATCTTCAAGCGCAGCGCCGTGATTGATGCATGTGCACATGGTGCAGGACGCGCCCGAAGTGAAGTGCAGCGAGTTTGGGGACACGGTGATTTCGCACACGTGACAAGCTGGCAGAAACAGGTAAGCAATGATCGCCCGACTGGTCGAGAACAGCCGGCGTTTTTTCGACGTGGTCCGCAGTCAGTCGATGCTGCCTCGCGCTTTATTTCCCAATGTTGACTTTTCCTGCGGTTAAGTGCATACTGCGGGTAGCCAAGTTGCGCTGCACATGAGTGTTCTCTTCACGCAGTCACTAAACAACGTTGTCGTCAGGTAAATCAATCGTCACCGCCCGACACCTTCTAATAAGAAAGAAGGCGATCATATGGTGCGTGATTCGCGTCGCCGCGAGGACCGCAGTTCGCGCCCGCTTGGAGGACAAGGGCGTCTCGAAGTGGCGACGGATCAAGGGGACCAGGTTCGGCTTTGTGCTGAATCACAAGGAGAATTGAGCCATGTCATCTACTGGAAACAAACCGCAAGCGGCGGCGGGCAGATTGCTACTGGTCGTGGCGTTGCTGGTCGGGCTGCTCGGCCTGATGCTGGGACCCGTGGCGCGCGCTGCCGCGGGAGTTACGGCGGGTGCGCTCTCCGATACGCCTTCTCCACCTGCGGTTGCGCCTGTGCCGACAATGCTGCCGCCGGAAGCGCCACAGCGTGACCCTGGCGCGCCGCCGCCGGCGCCGAGCCTGGAGCCTAACAGCAAGAACCCGTCAGCGCCCGTCGCCGACCACGTTGCGGCGCGGTTTGAGCTGCCTGCGCGTGGGGCGCTTGATGGCTTGACGTTCAGGGATACGCTCCAGAGCAAGGCGGTGCCGGTAGATAAGACAGCTGCTCCAACAGCTCTGCCTGATCTCGCTTTGTACCAACCTGTGGGCTGGGGTGGCTCTGTGGTATTGTCCACACAGACCGGCACGCACAGCAATGACACTCTCTACGCGGGGAGCAACGCGTATTTGGATTGGGCCGTTAGTAATAACGGTGGAGACACCCCTGCCAGTTTCACTACCTGTGTGTATATAGACAACACGGCGGCAGCGTGCTGGGTGTCGAATGGCCTGAGCGGCTCTTTCTACACCAGCATTCAGGATTGGCTGGTCAACCAGTCGCTTTCGGCCGGCTGGCATCTGATCGGATTGTGGACCGATGTATACGATAATGTCGCGGAGTCTAATGAAGACGACAACTACACGTCATTGTGGTTCTATTGGTATCCATCCAGCACCAGTCGCAACCTGACGCCGTATGTGCCAACCGGGTGGGATTACCCGGTTGTGCCAGCTTCTGAGCCGGGCGCGGCCGGCAACCGGCGCCTGTACGCAGACGCCCCCACCTATTTTGACATGGCCTTTGCAAACTACGGCACTCAAGTGGCAGGCAGCTTCCTCACGTGTCTCTATGTTGACAATGTCGAGCAGTATTGTAATCGCACTGCCTTGAATGCGAACTTTTACATGTCGTATGCGGATCACCCGGTCGACATTTCGGTGAGTGGCTGGCACGCCGTCGAGCTGCGCGTGGATGTGCTAGGCGAGGTGTCAGAAGCCAACGAAAGCGACAACGTGTGGTCGGCCCGTTTCTACTGGGAAGCGAGCTCCAAGCCCAATCTACATGCCTATCAACCCGACGGATGGGATGACGCGATCGTGGTCTCCGCTCAAGCCGGCACACACACCTCCGACCCGCTGTTAGGCGGGGCGCCGGCCTACGTGGATTGGGCTTTTGTCAATGATGGCTGGAATGATATCAGCGCCGCCTTCTCCCTGCAACTCTATGTGGATGGCGTGCTGAACCATACCTGGACACTCGGAACCGGTCTGCCGAGTGGCTACTACACTTACTTGGAGGATTATCCCCTTACTTTGCCCGCAGGATCGCATGTGCTCGAGATGCGCGCAGACACGTCCAACGCCATCGCCGAGACGAGTGAGACCGACAACAGGCATCTGGCCGAGTTTTTCTGGAACCAGTCGAGCGGCGCACCGAAGATTCGCGTCGCGCCGGCAACGCTCTCGATTCAACTCACTTCACAAATGGCGGCTGCCTATGCCCCCGTCACGTTGTCGCGGACTGACGCAGCATCGCGCGCTGCCGACATTCAGACGCGTGGACTGGGCGTTCTGCTGACGCCGCCCACTCAGGGCGTCCATCCGCCAGTGCCGCTGACCTCGCAGTCGCCTGCACACCCGTTGGCCGCAGTGGATCTGAGCGCAGGCTTGCCGCCAGTGGGCAACCAGGGAACGGCGGGGAGCTGCGTGGGATGGTCATCCAGTTATTATTACAAGACCTTCCAGGAGCGTGTGGACCAGGGTTGGAATGTGACCCAACCCACGCACCAGTTTGCCCCGAACTTTGTGTGGAACCAGGGGCAGCCCTTTGCGGCGGGCGCGTGCGGCGGCATGTATGAATCCACGGCGATGCAGATCCTGTCCAGCAAAGGCACTGTGCCGCTCAGCAGCCTGCCCTACACTTACGACTGCCGCCAGCCTATCTCACAAGCACAGCAAGACGAAGCCGCCAAGTATCGTTCGCAAAACTATGGCGCGTTCTTCCAATATGGGGCAACGGTGTCGGATGACATCATCAACCAGATGAAGCAATGGCTGGCCGGGGGCGATCCGATTCTGATTGCTGTGCCGGTGCTGCCCGAGTTCGATCAGCCGGCAGGCGCACAGTGCATCGTGGACCTGCCGACACAGGGCGAGTCGCGCGGCGGGCACGCCATCACGATTGTGGGCTACGACGACAGCATCGGCGGCAACGTCGGCGGGTTCAAGATTGTGAACTCCTGGGGCACCGGTTATGGATGCGGCGGTTTTGCTTATCTCAGTTATCGCTGGTTCAAGCAATATGCCGACGAGGCCTGGTGGATGCGTGACATCCGCACGGGCGGCAACGCTTCGCGCGACTTTACCATTTTCAATGACGGCAGCCAGTCGCTCTCCATCAGCGATGTCACCAAACAGAGTAACAGCGCGTGGTTGGATATCGTGCCTCCGGTGGCGATCACGCCGAGTCATCCGCTGGTTATCGAGCCGGGTCAAAGCGCGACCATTGAGATCAATGTGCATGGTCAGGGGTTGAGCGATGGAACCTACAACGAAGTGATTCGCATCGCCTCAAACGACATGACTGCGCCCGTGAAGACCATCCCCGTCACGCTGGAGGTGGGTGTTCCCGCTAGCACAGCACCGCCTCCGGCAGGCAACGTGGCGCCCGCAAACGGCGCGACAAACCAATCGCCGCGCGGCGTTACACTCAAATGGCAATCTGCCGGCCCTGGCCTGGTCTACGACGTGCGCATGGACACCAGCAATCCACCCTCACAGATTCGCTGCAATGACGTGTCGGCTACGAATTGCGCGGTCAGTCAATCTTGAGCCGAATACCACCTACTTCTGGCGCGTGGTGACAGCCGATGGGCTGAACGTCTCGCTGGGGCCGATCTGGTCGTTCACGACTGGTAACCATCGGATCTTCCTGCCAATCGTAAAGAAATGAGAATTCCAGTGCGCCATCAGCGTGTGACGAATTGCCTGGTCAATGTGCTGTGCGGCTTGATCGTCGACCGGCATCAACCGGAGAATCATCGTTACACCTGGACCTTCTACCGCGTTTGACTGCGGCTCAACCATAACTCGCGTGGAATAGACGAGGCAACGCCCGACCGATTTACGAATCGATCGGGCGTGTTTCGTTTTGCCACACTGCGTCAAACACAGTATAATTTTCTACACAGCCAACACGTGATGCCGGCGGCCTCTGCGCCGTTGGCCATCACTCGCCCAAACCTCATCACGCCCGGCCAGTGAGTTGGCGGCGTGAAAACACTTCCAGGGAGGCGCTATGTCCTCGACAGCAGCAACCCGCCCCAAGGCGTCCGCCAAACGCGGCACGATCTATCTGGGCGGGACGGGCATGCTCACGTGGCTGCTCCATCGCATCAGCGGGATCGCCGTCGTCTATTTCCTCACGCTGCACATCTACGAAGCGCTGCAGTTGTTTGGCGGTCCGGCGGCTTACAACGAAGCCACCGCCGCCTACAAGCAGCCGTGGTTTCGGCCGTTCGAGGTGGCGCTGATCCTGGCCGTCACCTATCACGCGCTCAACGGCCTGCGCGTTTCCATGTTCGATCTCTTCCCGAAAACGACGAAGTATCACCGCCGGGTGTTCATGATCGGCGCAGTGATCTTCGTGCTGGTTGCGCTGGCGATCAGTCGTCGTGATGCTGCGTCCGCTGTTCGGGATGCCGCTGGGCGACATCTTCAAGGTGGACAGCACGAGCAGCCTTGATCTATGCGCTGGTGATCGTATTGCCGGTGGGCCTGCCGGTGCTCTATCTGGCGTGGCGCGGATCGGGGCTGGCTACCGGCCCGCTGATCGTCTCGTCATCCAGCAGCCGCCCGGCACCCGCGGCACCAGCCAGTTCGAGCGCGCGATGTGGTCGTTCATGCGCCTCTCCGGCTTTGTGATGATCATCCTGGTCTTCGCGCACATCACGTTGATGCACTTCGTCAACGACATCGAGCAGATCACCGGGCAGTTCGTGTTCGATCGGTTTGCGGCCGTTCCCCGCCTGGGCCTGGATCGATCTGGCGATTCTGTTTTTCGCGTGGCTGCACGGCCTCAACGGTCTGCGCGTGGTACTGACCGATTACATCCGGCGCGGCACGGGCCGCAAAGTGGTGCTGGGGATCGTCGGATTGTTCGGCCTCGCGTGGTTTGTGCTGGGGGCGTGGGTGTTGTTCTACGTGCAGCAGACTGCGGCGATGAAATGAAATCCGTAGAGGCTCCCATGCCTGTGCAGCGGCCTCAGGGATGTGCGGCTACGGATTCGAGGAAAACGATATGACCACACATCATCAATTTGAAGCACTTGTCGTGGGCGCGGGCGGCGCAGGGTTGATGGCCGCGCTGCACTGCTCCCGGACGGTGAAGAGCACCGCGGTCATCAGCAAGTTGTATCCCACGCGATCGCACACCGGCACGGCGCAGGGCGGCGTCGCGGCGCCGTTGGGCAATATGGAAGAAGACAACTGGGAATGGTACATGTACGACACCGTGAAGGGCGGCGACTACCTGGTCGATCAGGATGCCGCCGAGGTGCTGGCGAAGGAATCGATCGACGCGGTGATCGAACTGGAGCACATGGGCCTGCCGTTCGATCGCACGCCCGACGGCAAGATCGAGCAGCGGCGCTTCGGCGGACACACGCGCAACTTCGGCGAAGCGCCCGTCATGCGCTCGTGCAAGGCGGCCGATCGCACCGGCCACATGATCCTGCAGACGCTCTACCAGCAGTGCATCAAGCAGAACGTGCAGTTCTTCGACGAATACCAGGTGATCGATCTGCTCGTCGAGGGCAACGTCTGCCGGGGCGTGGTGGCGATTCAGATTCTCACGGGCGAAGTGCACGTCTTTCATTCCAAGGCGACGCTGCTGGCCATCGGCGGCTTCGGGCGCGTCTGGTCGGTCACGTCGAATGCGCACTCGCTGACGGGCGATACGGTCGCCACGGTCTATCGGCACGGCCTGCCGCTGGAAGACATGGAGTTCTTCCAGTTCCACCCGACCGGCATCTACAAGATGGGCGTGCTGCTCTCGGAAGCGCTGCGCGGCGAGGGCGCGGTCTTCGTCAACGATAAGGGCGAGCGTTTCATGGAGCGTTACGCGCCCAACATGAAAGACCTGGCTAGCCGCGATGTGTGCTCGCGCTGCATCTATCTGGAAGTGCGCGAAGGGCGCGGCATCAAGGGCCAGGACTACGTGTTCATCGACGCGACGCCCGCGACGATCAACAAATACAAGAGCGGCCCCGGCGGCAAGGAAGTCACCGCCGAACATCTGGAGCACGCGCTGCCCGACGTGTTTGAGATGGCGCGCATTTATCTGGGCGTGGAGCCGTTGAAGGAAGGCATTCCGATCCAGCCGACGGCGCATTACGCGATGGGCGGCATTCCCACCGATCTGCAGACGCGCGTCCTGGCGGATGCCAGCGGCTCGATCGTGCCGGGGCTGTTCGCGGCGGGTGAGTGCGCGTGCGTGTCGGTGCACGGCGCCAATCGCCTGGGCACCAATTCGCTGGTCGATCTGATCGTCTTCGGGCGGCGCGGCGGCAGGGCGATGGCGGAGTTCGTCCAGCAAGCCGATTATGCCCCGCTGCCCCCCGATCCCGCAGCGCACACGGTCGCCGAGATCAATCGCATCCGCGCGAGCAAGGGCCAGGAAATCCCCGGCAGAATTCGCCTGGAGATGCAGAAGGTGATGATGGATTGGGTGGGCGTGTTCCGCGAAGGGCCCACCGTGCAGAAGGCGCTGGATACGGTGCGTGACTTGCAGCAGCGCTACAAGAACATCGGCGTGCAGGACACGGGCGCGGTGTTCAATACGGACATCCTGGAAGCGTGGGAACTGGGCTGCCTGCTCGATCTGGCCGAGGTCACCGCGCTGTCGGCGTTGAATCGCACGGAGAGCCGCGGCGCGCACTGGCGCGAGGATTTCCCCAGGCGCGACGATGCCAACTGGATGAAGCACACCTTCGTGACTTTGCAGGACGGCAAGCAAGATCATCACCTACAAGCCGGTGACGCTGACGAAGTTCGAGCCGAAGGAAAGAAAATATTAGGACACGGATTACACGGATGAACACAGATAAAAGCATTAATCCGTGCAAATCTGTGTTCATCCGTGTCCAATAAGAGGCGGCGATGCAAGTACATCTCAAGATTCAACGCTTCAATCCCGAAACGGACAAGGAACCCTGGTGGAGCGAGCACGACATCGAGGCGGAGCCCACCGATCGGGTGTTGGACGCGCTCAACCAGGTGAAGTGGTTCCAGGACGGCGCGCTGACCTATCGGCGCTCGTGCGCGCACGGCATCTGCGGATCGGACGCGATGCGCATCAACGGGCGCAATCGCCTGGCCTGCAAGGTGCTGATCAAAGACGTAGGCAAGAAGATCACCGTGCAGCCGTTGATGGGCCTGCCGATCATCAAAGACCTGACCGTGGACATGGAAGGATTCTTCGCCAAGTATCGATCGGTGAAGCCGTACCTGATCACCGACGAGCCGGAACCGGAACGCGAACGATTGCAGAGCGTGGAAGATCGCGCCCGCTTCGACGACACGACGAAGTGCATTCTGTGCGCGGCCTGCACCACCGCCGTGCCCGTCGTTCTGGGCGGCGAATGGCGAATACATCGGCCCGGCGGCGATTGTGCAGTCGCACCGCTTCATGTTCGACAGCCGCGATCACGGCGACCAAGAGCGCATCGCCATCATGAGCGACGAGATGGGGGTATGGCGCTGCCGCACCGCGTTCAACTGCGTGGAGGCCTGCCCGCGCGGCATCGACATCACCCGGGCGATTGCGGAAGTGAAGCTGGCGGCGCTGCGCGGAAAGATTGAGTAGTACGATAGACCGCTAGTGGCGTGGTGCGATAGTGACCACGAAAGTCCCGTCAGGTCAGATGCCCGGCGGGACTTTTTGCTAGACAGCCATGCTGCCGGGCCTGGCAACTCAGCCGGGGATGGTGAGTGCAGGCGAAACAAATTGGTACAATGGCAAAGGGCACGGTTGTTTCTCGCGTTGATTGATATAAGAGGGAAGGCGCGGCATGCATGAAGTACCTTTGCTGATCAATATTACCCTGGCGCTGGTCGTGGCGTTCTGCGGCGGGCTAATCGCCCGGCGAATTGGCCTGCCGACGATCGTTGGCTACCTCCTCGCTGGAATTGCGATCGGCCCCTTCACGCCCGGTTTTGTCGGCGACGTGGAGACCATCCAGCAATTGGCCGAGCTGGGGGTGATCTTTCTGATGTTCGGGGTGGGGCTGCATTTTTCCTTTACGGATCTGTGGCGGGTGCGCGATATTGCCATCCCCGGCGCGCTGCTGCAGACGGCGCTGGCCTCGCTGCTGGGTTTTGGATTGAGCCAGCTGTGGGGTTGGACCGTGCCGGCCGGCATTATTCTGGGCCTGGCCATATCCGTCGCCAGCACGGTCGTCCTGCTGCGCGGCTTAATGGATAACTCCTTGCTGAACACCTCGCACGGGCAGGCCGCGGTCGGCTGGCTGGTGATGGAAGATATTCTTTCTGTAATCATCCTGGTGTTGATGCCAACCATGGCAGCAACCTCTGCCGGTATTGATTGGCAGAGCCTGGCGATCACACTCCTCAAAGTGGTTGCTTTTGTGGCGATCATGTTTTTCGCCGGCGCGCGCTTAATCCCCTGGCTGCTCGAGCACATCGCCCACACCCGTTCGCGGGAACTGTTTATCCTGGCGATTTTGGCCATCACCCTGGGAACCGCCCTGGGCGCTTCGGTGCTGTTTGGCGTCTCTCTGGCGCTTGGCGCGTTTGTGGCCGGGGCCATCGTCAGCCAGTCTCGTCTCAGTCATCAAGTCGGCGCGGATGTATTCTCCCTCCGCGAAGCGTTTTCCGTCCTGTTCTTTGTCTCAGTGGGGATGTTGGTGAATCCCGCCTTTTTATGGCAAAACGTGGGGCAGGTGGTTTCCTTGACCTTGCTGGTGGTCGTGGGGAAAGGCGTCATCGTCATCCTGCTGGGCTTGCTGTTTCCTCGCCCGGCACGCACGTTCCTCATCATTGCGGTGGGCTTGAGCCAGATTGGCGAATTCTCTTTCATTCTGGGTCAGGCTGGTTTATCTCTGCAAATGCTGGATGCCAATCAATACTCCCTCATCCTGGCTGCCGCTCTGTTCTCGATCACGCTCAATCCGTTCATGTATAAGCTGCTGCCGAAGCTGGAAAGCACGCTGCAACGCCTGCCGGGATTTTGGAGGAAATTGGAAGCGAACCAGCCGCTGCCCGAGATCAAAGAAGAGCAGCTGCTGGATCATGTGGTGATTATTGGCTTTGGCCGGGTCGGCAAACACCTGGTGGATGTGCTTGAATCGCTCAATATTCCGCTGCTGGTCATCGAAGCAGACGCCGAGCGCTGCACGCTGCTCAACCAGAGAAATATTCCCACGTTATACGGCGAAGCCGGCAATTCCGAGATCCTGACGCATGCTCATCTGGAACGCGCGCGCGCGCTGGTAGTCACGGTTCCCGATGAAACCACCGCGACTTTGGTCGTGACCACGGCCAGAGATTTAAGTCCCCGATTGCCGATCATTGCGCGCGCGGCCACCGAACAAGGCGTGCACGAGTTGGCCGAATTGGGCGCTCAATATGTGGTTCATCCTGAATTGGAAGGCGGATTGGAATTGGTCCACCATACCCTGTTGAGCCTGGGTTTCCCGTTGCGGGAAGTTCACGAGTACGCGGAAGCCGTCCGGCGGGATCGCTACAACACCAATATTACCGCCGACGAGGAATTTCAGTCCTTGCATGACCTGCTGCATGCCATGCAAGGCATTGAAGTCTTCTGGCTGCAATTGAGCATTTCCAGCCCGTTGATCGGGCGATCGCTGGCGGAGGCCGATATCCGCTCGCGCAGCGGAGCCTCGGTGGTGGCCCTGATCCGAAACCATCAGCTGATTGCGAATCCAAAGTCGATGACGGTTTTTGAAGAAGGTGACCGGGTTGGCTTAATCGGGGATCGGGAACAGCTCGAAGTCGCACGAGGTTTAGCGAGTAAACCAAGTTAACCCGATGTTTCAGTTTGCCGGGGCAGTTGTGAAACAAAAGCCCCGGCACGTTAGGCGCTCGACGGGACTTTCATTTGGCGGGACTACTTGCGCCGAGTCTGGCGAGGCCGGCGTGCTGTTTTGCGCCTGGGTGCTGACACAACGTGCGGGGCGATCCAGTCCACAGCGCCGGGCGTGCGCCGCCAGTCGTTCAAATGCCCCACGGCGTAATCAATCGCTTCGGTTTCGTTGCCCGGGCTGATAGTGTCCGGCAGCCGGTTGGGGATGCGTTTCTTGCCGCTCAGATAAGCGGGCACGTGCGGGTTTTGTTTCAGGGCGTCTTTCAAGGCACTGGTACTGGCCGGAGAATCGCCCTCTTGTTTGAAGGCGAGCAGCGCCTGCGTGTACAACCACGTGGAGCTGTACTCGTCTTCGTATTGGGCGATCAAGGCGCGGGCTTCCTCCACCCGATCGAGCTCCAGCAGCAGCTGCAGCAGCGAATAGCGCACGCCCTGATTATCGCCCGGATTGAGGCGCAGCATCTCGCGGAAAATCGCGGCGGCTTCCTCGTGGCGGCGCAGTTGCCACAGCATATTGGCCTGGCCGTGCAGGGCGCGCATGTAAGGCCGCGTTTCCAGCAGCCCCCAGAAATGTCCCACCTCTTCAGAAAAATATCCTTCGCCCAGAGCGCGCCGCCCGGCGGCCACGCCCTGTTGATAGTAGTCCAGCGCGCGGCCCACCGTATCGGCTTCTTCTTCGGCCAGCAGCACGTAGGCATCGGCGCAATTAGGCGAAGTCGCCAGGGCTTGATGCGCCAGCGTGAGACGCTTGCCGGGATGTGATTCGTCCCACGCTTTGTACATGATCTGCTGAGCTTGATCCAACTGGAGATCGCCGCTGCCGGGCTGCTCGCCAAATTGCTGCGCGATCGCCTGCTGCATGAAGCCCTCCATACCGCGCCGATCGAAAAAGGGCAGTTCGTCTTCATCCGCCGCATCGTCGATGAGATCGCTGTGTCGCCAATCGAGACCGGGGCCGGGCCGCACGAGGCGATCCAGACTGCCGCCGGGATATTTCACGTCCACGGCGCTCGGCCCGCTGGAGGTGCTCACTTCCATGGTGGTTTCGAACGGCTCGTAATCGCCCAATCCGGTAGGCTTGAGGAAGCTGCGCAGTGCGATCGGGATGGCGCGGAGGGCCGCTTCATCCCAGCGCAAATCTTTCAAAGTCGGGCGGCGCACGGTGCCGCTGGCCTTGTGATACACGATCGGGACCGGATAGGACTCCGAGTCGATCACTTCCCAACCGTATCGTTCAACCGCGTCCAGATCGTCGAATGGCACATACGTGATCTCATTGAACAGCAGCGAATGCGCGCCTTTGTCGGGCAGCACCTCCATTGGATCGTCCGAGTTTTCAAAGAGCCGCTGCATATCCTCCCACTTGTTGCACACAGACAGGCCGTACTCCACGCCGCCATTACCCATGATGGAGACGTAGCGCGGCCGGCGCTCCGGCGGCACGCGCACGGCCAGAGTCTGCTCGTTGGATAAGGCCACCCACGGCTTCGCGCGATGGAACTCGGCGGCGGCGGCAAACAAGTGCGCGACGAATTCCGGCGTGACGCCTTTGACCGACAACAGGCCCGGCGGTTCCGGGCTGCCGTTCATGTGCGCTTCGAATTCGCGCAGGATGTCGTCCACTTCCGGCGGATATTCCGGCATGACGGCCAACTGCACGTCGATCTCGGCCAGCACCGGGTGCAGCGCTTTTGCCAGCGGCTCATCGGCGAGGGCGATGCCGGCCGGGCGGCGCGCCGGGCCGGAGGCAGCCGGCGGTTTGCGCATGGCTTTGAACAGCGCCGCCTGCACTTGATCGGCTGTGGGCGCGGCCGGCGTCAGATCGCTGCCCAGGGCGTAGCCGTTTTCAAGCACGAAGATGAACAGTCCATAGGGCCGCGAGGGGGCTTCGCCGGGCGGCGCAAGCCACAAGCGCATGCGGTGAATGACCACCAGCCAGTGTTCGTCGGCGGCGGGCAGGGCTTTGACCTGGGCAAGGGGAGATTTGGGCATGATGATCCTTATCTTTCGGGCAGCGTCTTGTCGGCCCGATAGGCTATCTTGATAGTTCCGTTGGGCAGGAAGTTGGACATCATATAGCGCAGCGCCTGCTCGCGATCTTCTCTGCCTCCAGCGGTCGAAAATATCTGCTCATATTCTACCGCAATGTCTTCGACGATGCGCTCATAGCGGTAGTACGCCAGCGCATTGGGATCGAGCGGCGTCGGCCCGTAACCCCGATAGAACAGCCGCTCTTCTTCGTCCGGTGTGCGCGCGTCGCCGAACTGACCGCCGCCCGCGTACATCAAATCGCGCTCTTTGGGCGCGAGGATGGGAGCGTCCCAATCGACGAGGTAGAAAGCGCCACCATTGGCAATCAACACATTACCGGCGTGCAGATCGGAATGGCACAACACGAATTCCGGCGAGTGAGCCTGCAGCGCCCGGGCGCAGCGCTCCGTCCGTGCGATGAGGTCGAAAACTTCGGCGCGCTTAGCCTGCAAGAAAGCGGCCATGTTGGCGGCCACCGGATCGTCAAAGGTGTCCGTCTCTATGCGCGCCAGAGATGCCTTGACGATCTCGCGCCACCTGGGCGAGTAGGTCTCGCGCTGAATGCGGCTGCTCAGTGCGGGAGGCAGCGTCACGGAGTGAATGCGCTTGAGCGCCGCGCCGAATTCGATCCAGTGGCGATCCGACAGATCGACCTCGTAACCATTACGGCCCTGCGATGAATGGATAGAGGATCACCTTGAAGGTGTCGAGGTTCGCCCACAGTTGCCCGGTCGAGGTTGCCAGCGGCGCGATGATGTGCGCGATGCCCTGATCGCTGAGGAATTTGGGCAGCGCCACGGACGTTTCGTCGAAGATGCCGCTGCGCAACTTCAGAAAGTACGCTGTGCCATCGTCGGCGACGACGCGATAGACGGCCGTGTTCAGATCCGCGCCGAGGGGCAGAAAAGCGATCGCGGCGACACGCAGTCCATATTCGGCCTGCAAGCAGGCGATGATTCTATCGTCTTGGAAGATCCGGCTTTTCAAGCATGGGCAAATCTATCTGAGTGGGACATCTAACTGCCCTACAAACGCCAACAACAGTTGAGGCAAGTATACACTACTCAAGTGCTCAACCCAGACGACAAAGACCAGCTCACTATCTGCCGCCCCGGCGGTCACTTTCCAGCAGCCTTCGTGTACGGAAAATATTCGCCATCTTGAAAGCGAGTCGGATAGCAACATGATACACATGGACTCTCAAGCGGAGAAGCCTGGTGCATCGGTACGCTCAACCCGTAATCTCCAGCGTCCATCAGCGGGCGCAAACCAGCCCACTTTGATCCCAGTCTGCACTGACACGCAAAGGAGAGTCCTTGGCCGTCGTGTCCACCTAGGCCGATGCCCAAATCGAGCCGGTCATCATTCACATAAGTAATACTCGTAACCCGGGTGAGCCTTGCACAGCAGAATCTTCCGGGGTCTGGCCCAGACAGGTTCAGTCAGTGGGCAGACTCTCGCCGCAAGTGCTCTTGGCGGTGTGCAACGCTGGGTGTTATTCGCGGATGGGCATTGTACTGTACAGCGGTGCTACCCGTACACCTGCGTCAGGAGAACACCCAGCCGATAAAAAAGAAAACGAGTGATCGAAGCATAATCGTTGATTCTCCTTTCTGGTCGTAACGTCTATCGATGATAGCATCGGCACACGCGGAGAATCGTTCCAAAGGATCGAGAAATTGACGCTCTTCTCGGTTAAATGGCGATTTCAGACATGCAAAGAAACCGGGTTCCTACTTCTTCAACGATAGATCGGTGGTATGCAAATCGGCACTGAGCCGTGGCAATGAAAGATCCTATTGTTTATCAGGCCAGGTTCAACGTCGCGACGTGGGCCTGGCTCATCTACGGGATTCTTGCAGATCGAGGTTTTCACGCTCTTGCCGCGTCACGTAACCTGGCGTGGAAGTCCAACATTTACCGAGAGTAGATTCAAGTGAAACCTCCAGGCGCTTCAGCAAGCGGTCGCGTCAGCCCCCGAACTGGAGGCGCGCCTGGCGGGCGCGCACGGCCTTCAGCACCTGAGCGATAAGCGTCCGGCAGTTGGATTTGCTGATTCGTGAGACGCCCCAGATCATACTCCAAAAGATCAAGGCAGCGCCCCAGTGAGACTTGCACGGCTGCGAGACTGTCCTGCGGCAGCGTGCGGCCCAGTTCAGCCTGCAGCTCTGCGCCGGCGGTTGCCTGGAAGAACTGGACTGGCCGCTGGCCGCCGTGCGTCAGCGTATACAGCGTCATCAGCAAAAAACGCATGTCATACAGCACCTCGACGGCTTCCCAGAGCCTGTGCCGCTGCAAGGCGATGTCGGCGACAGCCGCGTACCGCACGCACTCCGCTAACGTTTCCTCGACGGGCTTGCGTGGTCGCCGATTGGCAGAGCCGGCGGCGGCAATGGCCGTGTGATCAAGGCGTCCGGTCAAGACTTGCAGACTCTCCACAATATTGGGGTGGGTGGTTGCCAGCGGATGATACCGCACTGAGATCTGTAGCAGAGATTCAAACACGACATCACCCGCATCGGCGCCATCCGGCACGATCACGGCGAGGTGCTCGCCCAGCGGCTCGCAGGCCAGACACAGCCGGGTCAGCTCTTCACTCACATCAAGGCTGACCTGATCGTCGATCACGACATCGAGGTCAATGTCTGAATATTCATCCCAGTTGCCGCGCCCCAGCGATCCAAACACGGCCACGGCGAGGATGCGCGGATCGTTTTCGTAGTGATCGACGATGGCGCGCAGGATGGCTTGATGCTGCGGAGTTCCGGGGAAGTGAGGCTGGATATCTGGTGACACGGTGGGTTGTCCTCTATGAGTGTCAATCAGCGGGTGCGGCTCATTCGAAAAATCTAATCCGCGCCCGACGAGCCTGCGAAACTCCGATGATCTACCGCTATCTCAAATGGTTCGAGGCAATCGCCGGGACGCGGTAGGGTCTTGATCGATTTCGAGAACCTGCGGATGCGGATTAGCGTGGCCGCATTATTCCTCAGCGAAATAATCAAAGTCTATCTTTTTCACTTGGTATGTGTCTCGCAATGTTACCCCAATATTGAAGTCAATCATATATTTTGCGAGCAATTCTCCGTCGATAAGAACTACTTTGCAGTTGAGATTTTTTACGTACCCGCGTGCCGATTCGGCGAACCTTGCAGTGGTGATGAATATACCTTTAGAAGCGTGGCGCCCCTGTAAAGCGCCTACAAACTTCTGGACTTCTGCGCGCGACACTGGATTACTATTCTTCCACTTTTTCGCTTGAATGTATATAGTATCGAGACCTAAGCGGTCTTCTTTAATGATCCCGTCTATCCCTTCGTCTCCACTCTTCCCCACAACTTGCGCCGCATCCTTTATGCTGCCACCATATCCCATCGCAACCAACAAATCTACCACCAATATCTCAAAGAAATGTGGTGTGCATTGTTCTATTTGTTTCAGTATATCTTGAGCAAGCGATCTCTGAAGTTCTAAGTAGGCGTTACCAAGAATCTCATCAGGTGTCTGCTCTTCTTGAGCAGCTGGTTTGTGGTCACTCTTAACGGACTTGGTCATCTTTTCCGTTTTTGTACTGGCCGCTGCACTAGACCGCCGTTGGAACTCTAGGAACTCTGGGTATTGGCGCAAGAATTCATTGTCAATCTTTGAAATATTCTGCTGGAGAACCTCAGAGCCTCTTTGAGTTATGCGGAGATTTCCTCTGATTGGAACTTCTAGCAAGTGGGCTTTAGCAAGATAAGTCTTTGCCCAACTGACTCGACTTCTAAAGATAGGATATCGGCCACTTGGCAAAAGCAGATGAAGTTCTTTCTCTGTTATTCCAAAATGTTTGGCGAGCTCATCACAGGCATCGCCAAATTTATGCATTTGGCTGTCACCGGCAAACTGTAATAACGGTAGCATGATACTTTCATAGTCAGGAATTGCCATTTGATTAACCCTCAATTTACTGGCTTGAAATGCCCGTGTCTATTTCCGGAATGCCCAGCGGCGTAATTGCTCATCTAAACGGGTTGAGTATATCCCCGCCTTCCAATTCAAGTCAAGCCGCAGCGCCGCGTGACAAAAAAGCCCGGCGAGCGCTCTCACACCCGCCGGGCTTCCCAATCACCAATCTACCAACATACCAACTCCCGCCTACTCCTCCGTCACATACAACCGTTTGGCATTCTTGTACGTCGGCACGCCCTGCATGGACGACCAGCGGGACTCGCGTCCGGCCATGCGCCACTCCGTTATGAACTGGCCCTGCTTGTCCTGATACTGAAAGTGCGGCTTCATCCGCAGCACGCGCGTGAAGCCTTTGATCAGCCACTCGTTCTCTTTGGCAGCGCGGATGATGACGTACTGGCGCGGCTCGAATTCCAGTTCGAACCTCTCGCCGTTGTACAGCCCGCTGGCGAGGGTGGGCGGCTCGCTCCGCACCAAACGCAGCCACACGTTGTAGTAGCCCCACGCCCACAGCTCGTGCCGCAGATTCTCGATCGCCGCGCCCGCGCTCAGGCGGCGCTCGCCATAGAACCAGTTCGTTGCCGTGTCGATCATGTTTCCTCCGCTGTTTCAATCGCAGATAATCTCACGCCAGCAATACGTCCTTGCGAGGCGCACGCGAAGCGTTTCGCGCCGAAGCAATCTCTGGGCCGTCACTGGGATTGCTTCGCTTCGCTCGCAATGACGATAGCAGGGCGGGTTAGCCGAATCTCTCGCCCGGTATTATACTCAGGTTCATGACACACGCCAAGATAGACGTCGAATTGCTCGCGGCGGGCGCGCGCAGCTTCGATCTCGACCTCTCGCCCGCGCAGCTCGATCAGTTTGCCCGCTATGCTGATCTGTTGATCGACTGGAATTTGCGCTTCAACCTCACCTCGATCGTCGATCCGCGCGACATCGTGATCAAGCATTTTCTTGATAGTTTGTCGGCCATCCGGTCGATCCCGCCCGGCCCGCTCAAGTTGATCGACGTGGGCGCGGGCGCGGGGCTGCCCGGCCTCCCGCTCAAGTCTGGTGCGCCCCGAAATCTCGCTCACCCTGCTGGAAGCCACGCGCAAAAAGTGCGACTTCCTGAAAGCGGTGATCGACGATCTGCAGTTGACCGATGTGCAGGTGGTCAACGCGCGAGCCGAGGAGGCCGGCTGGCTAGCCGAACACCGCGAGCAGTACGACATCGCCATCGCGCGCGCCGTGGCCGATCTGCCGGTGTTGATCGAGTACTTATTACCCTTCGTCCGGATTGGCGGCTTGGCCGTGGCGCAAAAATCGCGCAGGGCCGAAGAGGAACTCGATCGCGCCGACACCGCCATCCTGCTGCTGGGCGGGCTGGGCAGCGAAATCATCGACGTGTAAAGGTGCCCGGCCTGAATGACGAGCGCGCTCTGATCCTCGTCGAGAAGATCACGGCCACCTCCGGCGAATATCCGCGCCGGACGGGCGTGGCGGGCAAGAAGCCGCTGCTGTGACAAGATGACATGATGGCAGGATGACAAGATGATCGGACGAAGGACAAATGTCCCTTTCAGTCATCTTTCTTCATCCTGTCATCTTGTCCTGAAAGGGAACACATGTCGCGCTTCAACTAATTTGCATTAGGCTTGGGTCTGGGCTTGCCGCTCGGCTGGGCCGTCACGCAAACGGCGTGGATCGCCGCACAGTTGGCGCGCATCGATCCGGCGGTCTCGCTGGCGCAGCATGCCAATCGGGCTGCGCCGGGCTTCCGCCTGCTGGCCGATCGGGAAACAGAGCACTACGTGATGCGGCATACCGTCGAGGACGGCATCGAGCGCAGCGTGTATACGCCCAGGCAACGCCAACACTTAACGCCGATCTTGATGCAGCACGGCATGTTTCATGGCGCATGGACGTGGCAGTGGTGGCAGCCGTTGTTTGCCGCATGGGGCTGGGAGAGCGTGGCGGTCAGCCTGCCCGGCCACGGCGCATCGCCGGCGCAGCGCCAGATCGAACTCTGCACGCTGGACTACTATCTGGGCTTCTTGAAGGCCGAGGTCGAGCGGCTGGGGCAGCCGCCGCGGCGGACGCTGCCGCCGGTGTTGATGGGACACAGCATGGGCGGCGCGTTGGCGCAGTGGTACCTGAAGTACGTGGGCGATCTGCCGGCGGCGGTGCTCGTCGCGCCGTGGGTGTCACACAGCACCGTGCTGGATGGCCTGCCGCGCATCCTGTCCGTCGATCCGTTGGTGGGACTGTTGACCGCGCTGGCGTGGAGCGCGACCCCGTGGATCCGCAGCCCGGAACGTGCCGCGCGGCTGTTCATCACCGCTGGCGCCGCGATTTCGCCGGAAGAGCTGCGCGATCGCCTGGGGCCGGAATCAGCCCTCGTCGTCTTGCAGCACAATCCACCGTTCTGGACGCCGCCCGACGACGTGCGCACGCCCCTGTTGTGGCTGACCGGCGAGAAGGACGCGACCATCAGCGTGCCGGGTGCGGCGCGCTCGGCTGAATTCTATCAGGCCGAGCACCTCATCGTGCCGGAAGCAGGCCACAATTTGATGATGGAAGCGAGTTACCGGGAAACCGCGCGCGCGATTGCGGAATGGCTGGAGAAGTTGGAACTTCCTTGAGAATGACAAGACGACACGCTGCGCGTGACAAGACGACAAGATGATCTTGCTGGCACGTCATCTTGTCATCCCTTCATCCTTTCACACTTGCACCAGCACCGCAAGTGCAGGTGTCATGTCAGCGAGTCATTGCTGCGAAGCATCTGAAGAAGCCGGCTCCACCTCGACGCTGTTCACCGACACCAGCGGTAACCCCAAATTGCGCAGCTTCGCCAGCAGTCCATACAAAGCCGCCTGATCGACGACGGTGCCGGAGAGGATGGTCTCGTCCTTGTCCGTATGCCGGATGGTCATGCCCTCGAACCATTCCGACCAGTTGAAATCGATCCGTTTCATGACAGTGATCTCGATGTGCAACATGGCATCCATCCAGTCGATGTTTATTCGAACTTGAAGCGCCGCGCCCCGATGACAAAGAAGAGGACCGACATCCCCAGCAGCACCAGGGCGGGCTGCCACACGCCTTCCAGCCCCATGCCGCGCTGCAAGACGTTGAGCAGGCCCTGCCGCGCCCAGTAATGCGGCGTGAGCAGGTTGAGCCCCACCAGCTGGATGCTCTCGCTGATGCAGCCGCTGATCACGGCCAGCACCAGCACCACCAGGATGGTCAACCCGCCGGCCTGATTTTCGTTTTCCACGATGGCAGCCACCAGGATGCCCAGCGTGGCCGCGCTGAGCGCCGTCGCCACGATGATCACGATCAACGCCGGCAGTGAGTTGCCCAGCGGCATCTTGAACGCCCAGCTGCTTACCAGCAGCACGAAGAGCATTTGCCCGATGGCGATGAAGATGAAGGGCAGCATCTTGCCGGCCAGGATGACGGTCTTAGTGGCCGGCGTGACCAGCAAGCGGCGGAGCGAACCCTGGCTGCGCTCGTTCACCACGGCCGTGGCGATGTGCGAGAGCAGGAAAAACAGGAACATCAGCGTATAGCCGGGAACCAGCCCGCCGAGGCGCGTGGCTTCGATCGGGTTGACCGAGTCCGAAACCCACTCTTTTTGCAGATCGATCAGCGGGTTGTCAATGGCCTGATTGACCTGTTTGGCGACGACGGCTTTGACTCCGGCCCGGATGAAGGTGTCAAAATCGAAGCTGCTGGTTCCACCGAGGTCGCCGGTGTTGATGTCTGAGATCATGTTCGTCATCTCGCGCTCGATGGAGGCGTCCACCAGCATTTTGCTCAAGGCCGCCTTCACCAGTCCGTTAACCAGCCCGGCATTGCTCTGCCGCGCCGGGTCGATGATGAGCCAGATAGTGCTGCCCGTTTCGGTTTTGGCGGCTGCGCTGAAATCGGCCGGGATGACCACCGCCGCCATGCGCTCGCCCTGACCTACCCGCCGGTCGGCCTCGGCCTGGCTGTCGAGGATTTCCAGCTCCAGGTTGGGTGAATCTTCCAGCAGCCTGATCACGTCCTTGCCGAGATTGCCCTGATCTTCATTGGCGGCATAGATGGTGAACACCGGCGTGCTGCCGCCGAAGACGCCGCCCAGGATGGCGATGAAGGTAAAGGGAACCAGCAAGATGGTCAGCCAGTTGCCCGGGACTTGCAGCCACAGGCGCGTTTCCTTGGTGGCAATGGCCAGGATTTGTTTGATGGCTAACATGATCCCTCCTATTCACAATACTGTTTCGATAAGGCCAGCCGCGGCGGCTCCCACGCCGCCGGGCATGGGAGCCCGGCCCGCTAGCTAAACTGTATTGCTCCTAATCCAGTGGATCAAAGCGCCGGACGCCGACCACGAAAAAGATCGCCGCGAACAGCAGCAGCACGCCGATCTCCGGCAGCACCTGCGCCAGCCCCTGGCCGCGCACCAGCAGGTCCTGGTAAGCCATCATCGCCCAGGTGTGCGGGATGAAGTAGCTGACGGTCCGCAGCAGCGGCGGGAAGAAATCGGACGAGAACAGACAACCGCCCAGCAGCGCTCCGATCACCAGCGGGGCGGTGATCGCCGCCGTGGGGAACTTGATAGCTGCCGCGAGCATTCCCAGGCAGGCCACGGTGGTGGACAGGGCGACACACACCAGCAGGAAGGCCAGCGGGTCATCGCCGAGATCCACCTTGAACAGCGTGCTGCTCACCAGGAACAGCACCAGCACCTGCACCAGGCAAATCATCAGGCCGTAGAACAGCTTGCCGCCCAGCAGATGCATGGTGCTGACCGGCGACGAGCGCAGGCGGCGCAGGATGCCGTTTTGCTTCTCTTCAATGCTCCAGCCGGCCATGAATCCCGCCACCAGGAAGGCGAACATCACCGTATAACCCGGAATAGCCTGCTGCAAAGGAGTGGGCGGCTTGCGCTCAAGGTAATTGGACGGCGCAATTTGCGTGAAAGCAATCGCCGACTTCAGATCTTTTTGAGACGTTTCGTCGGCCGCGTTGGCGACAGCATCCTGGACCGTATCGGGGGCAATGGAAGTCAAGTCCTCCAGGTCTTGCTGGCCCTGCATGATCTGCTTTTCCAGGCTGATCGAGATCGTCGCGCCTTTGATCACACCCTGCACCTGGTCCCGCAGATTGACATCGCCCGTCGGGTCGTAGAGCAGCGTGACAGTCGTCTGTTTGTTCTGCGCGTAGGCATCCGACAGGCCCGCCGGGATCAGCAGCGCCAGTGAGCGAGCGGAACTTTTCAACTGGGCGTGCGCGATCTTTTCATCGCAGGCCGGGCCGGGGGTGGCGCAGTCGGGATCGCTGTCCAGCTGGTATTTCCTGGCGTCTTCGACTGGCAGATTGCGCTCGATGCGGAAGTTCTCGTCAAGCGTCTCGATCAAATCCTGCGCCTGTTGGCCGCCGTCGTAATTAATCACCAGCAGGGGCGTGTCCTGATCGCTGCTGGCGGCTGCTCCGCCGGTGTAAGACATGCCGATCGGAACGATGAAGGCCAGCGGCATGAGCAGCAAGATCAGGATCAAGCCCTTTTGGCGAAACAGGCGCTTGTTTTCGTTCAGAAAAACCGCGAGGATTTTCATGGCGGCCCCCTATTGGCGCGGCTACTGCCGCAGTGACTTGCCGGTCAGGTGCAGGAAGACCGTTTCCAGGTTGGGTTCGAGCATTTCGACCGAGAGCATGGGCACGTTCAGCTCGTTGAACAACTGGATCACCTGCACCAGGGCGTCATGGGCCTGCCGGCGCGCTTCGACTTTCAGGATGATCCGGCGGGCCTGCGAGACGGCCCCGCCCTCGCCGGTCTCCGGCGCGGCCGTGGTCACGAAGCTGGCGGCTTTGACCTCGCCGAGTTTTTCTACCGCCTGGCGCAGGGCTTCATCCTCTTTGAGCAGGCCAATCTGGACGATGCCCCCGCCCAGCATGGCCACCAGATTCTTGGGCGTATCCTGGGCGATGATCTGGCCGCGATCCACAATGGCGACGCGGTGGCACAGGCGCTCGACCTCTTCCATGTAGTGGCTGGTGTAGAGGATGGACATGCCCTGCTCGCGGTTGAGGCGCTCGACGCTTTCGAAGATGTGGTTGCGGCTTTGCGGGTCCACGCCGACGGTGGGCTCGTCCAGAAACAGGATGCGCGGGCTGTGGACCAGGCCGACCGCCAGGTTGATGCGCCGCTTCATGCCGCCCGAATAGGTCTTGACGGGATCATTGGCGCGGTCGGTCATTGCCACGTACTGCAGCACCGTCTCGACGCGCTGCTTGAGGTCGGCGCCGCCCAGCCCGAACATCTGGCCGTAGAAGGTCAGATTGGTGCGGGCGTTGAGGGTGGGGTACAACGCCAGGTCCTGCGGCACGATGCCGATCAGGCGCTTGACCTGGTTGGCCTCTTTGACCACGTCGTGGCCGTAGATGCGGATGCGGCCCTCGGTGGGCGGGAACAGGCAGGTGAGCATGGAAATGGTCGTGCTCTTGCCCGCGCCGTTGGGGCCGAGCAGGCCGAAGACTTCGCCCTCCTCCATGGTGAAACTGATGCCTTTGACGGCCACGTTTTCACCGTATTTTTTGACCAGATTTTCGGCTTCGAGAATGACAGGCATGGGACTTCTCCTTGTTGGTTGGGGCATTTCTTCCACAGGGCTGCCGGATTCCCGCTGAAAACGCGCAGGAATGACGACTTAGCGCGATCGCGTAACTCAAACAGGAAACCGCTCTACCGTGCCTAACTCTCTTCGGCCTTGCCGAACAGCTGCCGCTCGTCGAACCACGGTTTGACGAGCAGGTATGAGCCGAGGATGATGAGGAAGATCGCTCCGCCGAGATCGTTCAGACCCATCAACTGCAGCACGCCGCTGATGATGGCCATAATCCCGAGGAAAGTCGTGAAGCCGCTCATCCTGATCTGGTAGCGATAGCGCGCGACGTTCAGCCCCAGCATGATGAGGCCCACGCCGATCGACCACCAGCCTTCGGAGATCGTCTTGCTCGGCACCAGGGCGGACCCGCCCCACATGATCAGGAACAGTCCCCAACCGATGTTCTCCAGGCGCTTGTTCAGGGCGACCTTTTCGGGATTGGGAAGGACCGCCGGCTGCTTGCCTCGGCCGTGGCCGGCCCGCTGCTGCCAACGGTAGCCAGCAGCACGATGCCGACGAGCCCCAGAGCGACCGCCGGAATCCACGGCAGATTTTGATCGCCGATCTGGAACATCAGGTTCTCCGGCGGCAGGACGATGCACAGCACGCCGAGCGCCGCCGCCAGAACCAGACAGACGACGCCCCAAATCAATCGTGACGTGTTCACTTTGACCTCCTGTCACGGACTGGTTGCCGTTCCCGTGCCGCGCTGCCCGAAAACGAAACCCGCCCGATCGATTATCAGTATATCGATCGGGCGGGTGATACGTCATCACCCCGGCGGGGTGATTTTGGGGGCCTCACCCCGGAATCCGTCGCACCGCACTGCACGCAGTGGGTGCAAGTGTTGCGAGGAGGCCGCAGGCCGACGAAGCAATCCCCCGAATAGTGAAGGAGATTGCTTCGCGCCTACGGCGCTCGCAATGACAGCCGTTCGGGGATATTACAGCATATTCAACGCGCGGGCTTTCTCGACCGCCTCCTCGCGGCTGTGGGCGTCGAGCTTGGCGTAGATGCTCCTGAGTTGGGTCTTGATCGTGTTGATTGACACGACCAGATGCTCGGCCAGTTCGCGCGTCGAGAGCTCGGTCGGGAGCAGGCGGAGGATTTCCAACTCACGCTCGGTCAGCGGCTCAACCAAATTGCTGACACTTGCACCGCGCTGCGCTTGGTGCAGTGCAGGTGTTTCTGATTTCTGATTGTTGATTGTAGGCCGCTGGCACGACTATGACCTGACCAAAGGCCGATCAGAAGCGAGCGGTGTAGTCAAGCAGGCATGTGTCTGTTTTGTCCAGGTGCGGCTCGCAGCCGTTTTTCAATCTGCAATCTACAATCAGCAATCAACACTCTCATCGGCTCGCCCAGATCGACGAAAGTGCGGACATAGCCTTCAGGCTCGGCCAGCGTCAGCGCCTCGCTCAGGAACGACAACGCTTCGGCGTGCGTGGCCGCCGCCAGCGCCTGCAGCGCGCGCGTCTCTACGAGCGCCTGCTGCACTCCCGCGCGGCTGGCCTTCTCGTAGCGCGCTGCCAGCATCTCGGCGCAGGCGGCGCGTTGACCCTGCGTCAGAAGCCACTGCGCCCGCGTTGAACTCAGCAGGAGGTAATCGGGCAGCGTCTCCACTTGATCGAGCGGCGGGTATTGCTCGACCAGACGGGCGCAGGTAGTCAGATCGTGACCCAGCAGTGTGATCAGAACGCGGTACGCCAATTCGTGCCAGCGCGCCGAAGGGGACAGGCCGGCCTGCTCTGCCAGCTGAATGCTTTCCTGCAGCGCCGCCTGTGCGGCTGCGGTGTCGCCCTGCGCCTGCTTGATCAACGCCAGCATCCGGTAACTCGCCAGCACGATCTCCGCATTGCCGCCGCGCTGGCTGAACTCGATGCCGCGCTGCGCCTGCTGCGCCGCCGCTTCCAGCTCGTTCCATTCGTACAGCAGGCGCGCCAGATCGATGAGCGCGAGTGCCGCGATTGGCGATGGCCCGCTGGCTGCGATGAGCTGTTGATAAGCCGCCGCGGCCTGATGCAGCTGGCCGCGCACGGCCACGATGCGGCACAAAAAAATCTGAGCCATGGCCGCGACATAGCGGTTGCCCGATCGTTGTGCGGCCTCCCGCGCGTCGCCGAGCATCTGCTGCGCGCCCGTCTAAATGACCCGCGTACCAGTAAGCCATGCCCAGATTCATCGCCACAATGCTGCGGGAGGAGTCATCGTCCGGCTGCAGCAGCGACAGCGCACGCTGTGACAGTTCGAAGGCCCGGCGGCTATCGCCCCGGGTGCGCGCCACATACGCCTGCGCCGTGAGGGCTTTGCCCAGCAGCGTTGGATCGCTCTGCGCGAGCTGCTCGGCCTGCCGCAGATAAAATTCTGCTTCGTCAAGCTGAGCGGCAAAGATCAACAACCAGCTGTATTCAAGGCACAGGCCCGCTTGGGGTTGAATGAAATCCGCAGGCAGAGCGCGATACCAGTTCAACAGCGTCACGGTTTCGCCGCGCTTCAACAAATCATTGCTGGCGATCGACATCAATTCGGCGGCGCGTTCCCAATCGGCGGCGGCCAGCGCGTGCCGGATCGCATCGTCCCGGAAGCCGTGATCGGCATACCATTGACTGGCGCGTTGATGCAGCGGCGGCTCGGCGCGCGGCGCTACGACTTTCAGGCGATGCTGCAGCAGATCGGCGAAGAGGCGATGATAGCGATACCACTCGCGCGCCGGATCGAGCGGGACGATGAAGAGATTGGCGTGCTCCAGCGCCGGCAGCAGGGTGCGGCTGTCCTCCCGCCCGGCCACCGCGTCACACAGGGGCGCCGAGAGACGATCGAGGATGGAGGTCTTCAGCAGGAAGTCCTGCACAGCGGGCGGCTGGCGTTGAAAGACTTCGTCGGCGAGGTAATCCAGGATATAGCGATCGCTGCCCGCAAACGATCGAATCAACTGCCGGGCATCGGCGTGACCGCGCAGCGACAGGGCCAGCAGCTGCAGCCCGGCGATCCAGCCCTCGGTGCGCTGCTGCAGCACGGCGACATCGCCCTGATCCAGTTCCAGCCGCGCGGCCTGCCGCAGGAAAGCGGTCGTTTCTTCCAGCGTGAATTGCAGATCGGCCTGGCGAATCTCTGCCACCTGCCCGCGCGCGCGCAGGCGTGAGAGCGGCAGCGGCGGGTCCTCGCGCGTGAGGATCATGACGTGCATCTGCGGCGGTTGATGTTCCAACAGGAAAGCCAGGTGTTGATGAATCGGCGGCGAGTCGATGACGTGATAGTCGTCGAGGACCAGCACAAATGGCGAGGCGACGTTGGCAACATCATTGATCAGCGCCGTCAACAGCGCTTCAGGCGGGGGCTGCGGGCTTTGCAGCATGGCCTGCGCCGCGTGACCGACGGCCGGATCGATCCGTTGCAGGGCGGCGATGAGGTACGCCAGGAACCGCGCCGGATCGCTGTCGCTCTCGTCGAGCGAGAGCCAGGTCAGCGGCCAGTGCTGCCCGGCGGCGCTGGCGTGCCATTCGCTCAGCAGCGTGGTCTTGCCGAAGCCGGCGGGCGCGGAGATCAGCGTGAGGTGACGGGACACGCCCTCGTCAACCTGCGCCAACAAGCGCTGGCGCGGAACGAGGTGCGGCGGTTCAGGTGGAGCGTGGAGTTTGGTTGCCAGCAACTGCATCGAGGCACCGGTTCTCTGAACGCATCTGGGTCACTGGCTGCAACGATACCGACCTTACTTAGCATAGCACGACAACGCGGAAAGTCAACCGGTTTCAACGCGCCCTTTGGTCACGCGCATCATCTTCGCCTGAGCGCGAAACTCTCCTGTGAACATCTCCGGATCAGTCGCGGTGAGGACGCACTGATTGGCCCCGTTAATCTGGCCGAGCAGGAAGCTGCGCCGATGCACATCCAGTTCGGCCATCACTTCATCCAGCAGCAGAATCGGCCAGTCGTTGATCTTTGCGCGCATCCAGTGCACTTCGGCCAGTTTCAAGGCCAGCACGGCGGTGCGCTGTTGTCCCCGCGAACCATAGACCCCCAGATCGGTCTCGTCGGCGATGAAACGCAGCTCGTCGCGGTGCGGCCCGACGAGCGTGGCGCCGCGCGCCAGTTCCTCTTTGCGCCTGGCGTCCAATTGCTTGAGGAAGGATTTCTTCGCCTGCTCGAAGGTAGCTTCGGGCGACTGCGCAGGCAGATCGAGGTTCAGGCTGGGCTGGTACACCGGCCCGATCGGTTGATCGGCGTTGAAGGCGGGCTGATAGCGCAGGCGCAGGGTGTGCCGCTCGCGCGTGAGGTCGCGGTGCAGCCGATCGGCCAGCCGCTCTAACTCCGCGATCATGCTGTGGCGGCGCAGCGTGATCGTCGTCCCCGCCGAGGCCAGCTGCTCATCCCAGTAGATGAGTTGGTCCGCGCCGTAGTCCGGCGAGCCGCCGGTTTCGGCCAGCTGCTTCAGCAGCGCATTGCGCTGCGATAGGACGTCGGTGTACAGATCGAGCGTGCGGGCGTATTCGGCATCGACCTGCGACAAGGCATTGTCGAGAACCTTGCGCCGGTTGGCCGGCCCGCCCCCGACGATCTCCACATCGTCCGGCAAAAACATCACCACCGCGATCTGCCCGATGAGATCGGTGGCGCGCACCACCGCGCCGTTGATCTTTGATCTGCTTGCGGAAACGCCAGCCATCTTCCGTCCTGGCTGGTTCCAGCAGCAGCACCATGTCGATGTGCAAGGCGCGATCGGCGCGCACGACATCCGCCGCGAGGCGGGCATGCGGCGTCAGGCCCTCTTCGCCGGCCAGCCAGTTGATCAACTGGCGATCGCTGGCGGTGTGAGACGAGCGCCCCGTCGCCAGCACGTGGATCGCCTCCAGCAGGCTGGTCTTGCCCTGCGCGTTGTCGCCGTAAAGCAAAATCGCCTGCGCCGGTAGATCGACTTCGAGGCGGGAGTACAGCCGGAAGTTGGTGAGTGAGAGGTGACGAAGGTGCATGATGAGTAACGAGTAATGCGCAACGAGTAAGAGCGAGGAGATTGTAGCACAGCCCGGAATTGGTGGAAAGATGACAGCGTGGCCAGACCATTTACCAATTGCCAACTCTTAACTACCAACTTCCAGTATAATCACGCCCATGAAAATTTACTTTTCCGGTTCTATCTCCGGCGGGCGCGAGCACGAAGCGATCTATCAGCACCTGGTGGCGCACTTGCAGGCGCAGGGACATCACGTCCTCTCGGCGCACGTGGCCGATCCGGCCGCGCTCGAGGCCGAAAAAGATCTGCCGCCCCGTGAAGTCTTTGAGCGCGACTCGAACTGGGTCAAAGAATGCGAAGCGATGATCGCCGAAGTTAGCACGCCTTCCCTGGGAGTGGGCTACGAATATGGCCTGGCCGTGCAGCTGGGCAAGCCGGTGTTGTGCGTGTATCGATTGGGCGCGCGCTTAAGCAAGATGATCACCGGCAATCCCGCGCCGAATCTCATTGTGGCGACGTATGCCGATGAAGCGGAACTCGATCGGCAGCTCGATGCTTTTTTGAAGAGTTTGACAGGATGACATGATGAAGGGAGGACAAGATGATTCTGGCTAAAGATTCATCTTGTCTTCTTGTCTTCTTGTCCTCTTGTCATGAGAAGAGAACTCATGACACCTCATCGTCAATTCTCGACCCAGGCCGTTCACGCCGGAAACGATGTGCCTCCACCCCAGGGCCATCCCGTCTCGCCGGCGATCTATCCAGCCGTGACCTACACCTACGACAACCTGGATGATCTCTCGGCGGCGCTGCACGAGAACGCCGGCTATTCCTATGCGCGTTACGGCAGCCCGACGATTGCGCTGCTGGAAAAAGCCGTGGCGACTTTGGAAGGCGCCGAGGATGCCGTGGCGTATGCCTCCGGCATGGGCGCGCTGCATGGCGTGTTGGCGCAGGCCGGCATCACACCCGATCGGCCCGTGGTGGCCGCGCGCAATGTGTACGGCGCCACGCACGCGCTGCTGAACAAGATATACGCGGATAACGGCGCGCTCCACTTTGTCGAGATCTCCGATCGCGAGGCCGTGCGGGCCGCGATCGAGCAGCATCACCCGCGGGTCGTGGTACTCGAAACGATCTCCAATCCCCTGTTGAAGATTCCCGACATTCCGGCGATCACGCAGTGGGCGCACGATCAGGGCGCGATCGTCATCGTCGATAACACTTTTGCCACGCCGTATCTCTATCGGCCGATCGATCACGGCGTCGACGTCGTCGTTCATTCCGCCACCAAGTACCTGGGCGGGCACGGCGATGTGCTGGGCGGCGTGGCGGCGGCGGCCGCGCTCCGCGCGCACGAACTGCGGATTCAGCAGCGATCGTTCGGCGCCAATCTTGGACCGTTTGAGGCCTGGCTGACGCTGCGCGGCATTCGCACGCTGGCGCTGCGCCTGCGCGAGCAGTGCGCGAATGCGCTGCAAGTCGCGCAGTGGCTGCGCGCTCAACCGTCGATCGCGCGCGTGATCTATCCCGGCCTGCCCGATCATCCCGATCACGATCTGGCGCGGCGGTTGTTCCGCGCCGATCATTTTGGCGGCATGGTCTCGTTTGAACTGCGCGCCGCCGCCGAGCCGGAAGTCTTTCGCTTCATGGAGCGGCTGAAATTGATTCAGACCGGCACGAGCCTGGGCGATGTCTATTCGCTGCTGCTGTATCCCGCGCAGTCGAGCCATTACGCGCTGGGCCGCGAGGAACGTTTGCGGCAGGGCATCGGCGACGGGCTGGTGCGTCTGTCGGTGGGCATCGAAGCTGCCGAGGACCTCATTGCAGATTTGGAGCAGGCCCTGCGTGTGCTACCTGATGAGTGACGAGTGATGAGTGAAACGTGAAGCCACACTCCGCATTCCGCACTCCGCATTTCTTCTGGCTGCTCGTCCTGACGCTGCTGATCGCTGCCGGCCTGCGCCTGTGGCAGATCGGCGCGCTGCCGCCCGGCCTGCACTACGACGAAGCCGCCGATACGATCATCGCGCAGCAGATCGCGCGCGGCGAGAGCGCGCCGATCTTTGTGGCAGCGTACACGGGCAAGGAAGTTCTTTTCTTTTATTGGGCCGCGCTGTGGATGAAACTCATCGGCCCGTCGGCGTTTGCCATGCGGCTGGCGGCGGCCATGTTGGGCGTGTTGACGGTGGCGGTGACGTACTGGACTACGCGTGAGTTATTTGCATCACGCCTCAGGCATCCTGACCGCAGGCAGCAAGATGCGGGATGCAAGATGGTAGCGCTGCTCGCCACGATCTTCATCGCCACCTCGTTCTGGCACGTGCTGCTAAGCCGCCTCGGCTTTCGCTCGATCGGTGAGCCGTTCATTCAAGCGCTGGCACTGGCGGCGCTGTTCCGAGGCTTGCGACTCAAGCGCTGGGGGTGGATCGCCAGCGGCGGGGTATTGATCGGCCTGAACCTGTATACCTACCTCGCCGCCCGCTTGTTCCCCGTGGCAATTGCGGCGATCTTCCTCTTCCTCATTGCGTTCGATCGCGGACAACGCAAACGGCGCGTGCTGCAATTCGTCGTGGTGGCGCTGACGGCGCTGATCGTCTTTGCGCCGTTGGGGATGTATTTCCTTAACAACCCGGACGCCTTTCTCACGCGCATTCAGCAGGTGGCTCCGCGCGGCGATCAAGCTGCGGCGCTGCTGGAAAACGCGGGACGCGCGTTGGGCATGTTCTTCCTCAGTGGAGATCCTTACGTTCGCTTCAACTTGCCCGGGCGTCCGTTGTTCTCGCTGGCGTGGGGCGTGCTGTTCGTCATCGGCTTGATCACCGCGTTGATTGGCGTGTTTCGCGGCAGAACCGTGTGGCGCAAGACGGCTTACTTCAGCCTGATCAGCACGACGTCGATCATGCTGCTGCCAACGGCGCTGGCCGTTAATGAGATCACGCCCAGCAACCTGCGCGCCATCGGGATGATGCCGCTGGTATTTGTGTTCCCGGCATTGGGTTTGTGGTGGAGTGCAAAATATCTTTGGACACGGATAAACGCGGATAGACACGGATTTTTGCCTGGACGGCAGGGACGATATGTCGGTTTATTAATGGCAGGCGCATTGCTGTTAAGCGCAGTGGAAACCACCTGGACATACTTCCGCGTGTACGTCAATGAGCCGGAGTTGTATGTTCAAGCGGACGGGGATCTGGCCGACATCGCGCAGTGGTTGAACACGCATGACACGGGCGGCGAACCGGTGTACCTCGCGGCGCTGCATTATCGCCATCCCACCGTGGCCGCCCTGTCAGAGAAGTACGGCGACATCAAATGGATCGCGGGAGATCGCACGGTCGTGCTGCCTGACGGGCCAGGTTACTTGTTCTTCGCGCGTTTGGGCCTGCCCGACGACGCCTGGCTGCGCAGCGCCTTGTCCGATACCGCGCTGATCGAGAGTCCACTCGCGCCGGACGGGGAGACGAATTATCGCGCTTACCACCTCGACGCGCAGCCGGTGGTTACGCCGCAAGTGAAGCTGAATGTGAACTTCGGCAACATCATCGAGCTGCTTGGCTATGATGTGGAATCTAAGCATCCTGAGCGGAGCCGCGAAGCGGCGGAGTCGAAGGATGCGACCGTCACCCTCTACTGGCGCGTGTTGAACAAATCCGATCGCGGCGACTACGCGACGTTTGCGCAGCTGCGCGATGCGCAGGGCTTTGAATGGGGCAAGGGCGGCTCGTTTGGCTATCCGGCCGAGCAATGGACGCCGGGCGAGATCATCATCGATCGCATGGACGTGCCGATCACTGCAGGCGCGCCGCCCGGAAATTACGAACTGCGCGTGGGCTGGTTCTCGCCGGAGACGCAGCAGCGGATCAACATCGTCGCGCCGGGCGGCGGCTTTGGCGGCACCGTGGCGCGGCTGTCGCCCATCCCGATCGATCAGATCACAACCGACGATGCGCAATTGAATATTGGCACGCGCCTCGATTGGCAGGCTGCCCCCGGCTTGAAGCTGTTGGGCTACACGCAGGCCACCGGCGAGGCGCGGACCGGCGCGCCGATCGATGTGACGTTATACTGGCAAAGTGCTGCGCCGCTGCCGGACGAACCGATCACGCTGCAGCTTGCTTCGTGCGGCTGCGCGAATCAGCCCGTGACAACCACGGTGTTGACCACCACGCTGCCCGTGCACGGCGCTTATCCTTTCAGCCAGTGGCAGCCCGGCGAGATCGTGGCCGATCGCTATCGGCTGCGGGTGCCGTTCGATGTGGCCGCGGGCGATTACACGCTGGAGGTCGCGGTGGGTGACGGTGAGCCGATCGTGCTGGGGGCCGTGAACGTGTGGCGGGGCGAGCGGGTCATGAGTGAGCCGCCGATCGAGCAGCGCCTGAATGTGACACTGGCGGATGCGATCGAACTGGCGGGCTACAACCTCGATCGCACGGGCGAGGCGATCACCGTGACGCTGGTCTGGAAATCGCTGAAGACTCTCGACGAAGATTACACGGTCTTCACGCACGTGCTGGATCAAGCGGGGCAGCAGATCGCCGGGAAAGACAATCAGCCGGTGAACGGGACTTATCCTACCTCACACTGGATGCCGGGCGAATACGTCATCGACGAGTACGTGATTCCGGTCAAATCGCCGGACGATTTTGCGATCGAGGCCGGCTTGTATGATCCCGAAACCGGCGCGCGCTTGGGCCAGACGATTCGCTTGAAATAGAAACCTGGCAGGTGTTGGAACCCTGCCAGGTCTGTAATATACTTACTCTCACATCGCCACAGTGGAGGATTTATGAGCACAGCAGAACCGACCCCGGTTGCCGCGCAGTCTGAATCCTATGCCTGCCCCAAGTGCGCGGGCAAGATGAACTTCGACGCCGCCCAGGGGCTGTTGTCTTGTCCCTTCTGCGGATATACCATGCCGGTGCCGCAAGCCGCGCAGCCGGCCGCCATTTCCGAGCACGATCTGGAAGCGGCCTTGAAAGATGCGTCGGGCAAGGCGCGCGGTTACGGCACGCAGCTGAAATCGATCAAGTGCCAGAGCTGCGGCGCGGTGCTGAACGTGGAGCCGAATATCACGTCGACCAAGTGCTCGTTCTGCGGATCGAATCAGGTGCTGGAGCAGCAGGTCGATCCCAATCTGTACCGGCCCGAATCGGTGGTGCCGTTTGCGGTGGACGACGCTCGCGCGCACAACTTGTTTCGAGACTGGCTGGGGCGCGGCCTGTTCACGCCGAACGATCTCAAACGCACGGGCGGCGGGCAGAAACTGCGCGGTGTGTATCTGCCGTTCTGGACGTTCGACGCGCACGCGGAAAGTGACTGGCGCGCCGAGTCAGGCGATTACTATTACGAGACGGCCTGGGTCAACGTCGTGCGCGACGGCAAGACGGTGCGCGAGCAGCAGCAGGTGCAGAAAGTTCGCTGGTACTGGACCAACGGTCATCACGCCGGCGGTTACGACGATGTGCTGGTCTATGCCACGCGCAGCATCCCCACGAATATTCTGCATAAAGTCTATCCCTACGATACGAAGCAGTTGATGCCGTATCAGCCGCAGTATCTCTCCGGGTGGAGCGCGGAATCGTATCAGGTGCCGCTGGCCGAAGCGTGGCCGCTCGGGCGCGACATCATCTATCAGCACGAGCGCAGCGCGTGCGATAGCGAAGTGCCCGGCGATACGCACCGCAATCTCAACGTCAGCACGCAGCTCTCCGATCTGACGTTCAAGCACGTGCTGCTGCCGGTGTGGGTGGCGTCGTATCGCTACCGCGACAAGACCTTCCGCTTCATGATCAACGGGCAGACCGGCCGCGTGGAAGGCGAGAAGCCTATCTCCTGGATTAAGGTGACGATTGCGGTGGTGCTGGCGATTGTGATCATCGGCGTGCTGATCTATCTCTTTGCGCGGATGGATTCTGCTCAAAGCGGCGAGTTGCTGATGTGGCGGGAGTATGCCCTGCTGCACTTGCAGGCGCCAGCCCGTGCCGTTGTTGTTGTGAAACTAGAGATTAGAAGATGGAAGTTAAAATTGGAGATTGGAAGTTGGAGGCTAAATTGCCGCCTCGTTGAGTGGTTCCGCGAAGCGGCGGGTTAGAGGACAATCCCTGTGGAAACCGATCTCAACTTCGCCTGGCAGCAGTCTGGTCCCGTGCTTGCCATGGTGATGCACGCCGTGTCGTTCCTCGGATCAGAAGATTTCTTCCTGCTGCTGGTGCCATTCATCTTCTGGTGTGTGGACAGCGGCTTCGGCGCGCGGCTGTTGTTCCTCGTCGTCACGTCGGACTTCGTGAATGGTCTGCTCAAGTGGACGTTTCACCTGCCGCGCCCTTACTGGGTCGATGCGCGCGTGACAGGCGCTGGAATCCGAAATCAGTTACGGGCTGCCGTCCGGTCACACGCAGAGCGCCACGGCAGGCTGGGGGTATCTGGCGGTGCGCATCAATCGCTGGTGGATGTGGCTGATCTCGGCGCTGGTCATCAGCGGCGTGGCGTTGGCGCGGGTCTATCTGGGCATGCACTTTCTGGGCGACGTGGTCGGCGGCTTGATCGCCGGGCTGCTCGTGCTGATCGCCTTTGTGCTGATCGAGCCGCGTGTCACCCGCTGGATCGCGCCGAAGCCGCTCGGTTTTCAGATTGCGGCGGCCTTCCTCGCTTCGCTGGCGATGATCGTGATCATGCTGCTGGTGCGTATCGGCGATCGGCGGGATCACGGACCCGATCGGGTGGGCGCAGCTCGGCGGCTCGATCGATCCGCGCCGCCTCGATACACCGATCACCGATGCGGCCATCGTGTTCGGGGCAGGTGCGGGCCTGGCGCTGCTCAAACGATCGGGTGGCTTCAATGCGCGTGGGCCGTGGCGCAAGCGTCTGGCGCGTCTGGCGTTGGGGTTGATTGTCCTTGTCATTCTGCGCTTTGGCCTCGGCGCGATCTTTCCCCGCGAGCCGGAATTGGCCGGCGCGGTCTTCCGCTACGCGCGCTATGTCAGCATGGTGTTGTGGGCCACGTGGCTCGCGCCGTGGATCTTCGTTAAACTGCGGCTGGCTTGAACGGTCGGACCCCAGAGGTTCCGCGCCAGCGCCTCCGCGGTCTCTTGTCGTGTTACAATTCGCCCCATGCGAATCCGGTTATTGCTGCTCGCCTGCCTTGCTGCTCTGCCCTTTGCGCCTGTTTCCGCGCAAGGTGACGATGTGGCGCAAATTCTGGCGCGCGTCAATGCGCTGCGCCAGCAGAATGGCCTGCTGCCGCTCGATCTGAACAGTGTGCTGACCGCTGCGGCGCAGCGCCACAGCGACGATATGGCCCGCACCGGCACCGTCGATCATACCGGCTCGGATGGCTCGTCGATCGAGTCGCGCATCCGCGATGCCGGTTACGGGCGCTGGCGCGACTTTGGCATCTGGGGCGAGAACATCTACGGCGGGCAGACGGCCGATGTCGACGCGGCGTTGGACTTCTGGACCAACTCCCAGGTCCATCGGGCCAACATCCTGAAGCCGCGCTATCGTGAGATCGGCATTGGCGTTGGACGCAGCGACACAGGCACCTATTACACGCTGAACTTCGGAGCGCAGCCCAACGTGCTGCCGTTCTTTGTCACCGGCAGCGCGCCTGTGGTGACGCTGCTGTTGACGAACGAAAATGACATCACCACGGGCGAAGGGGTGGCTATCATGGGCCAGGCCACCCGGGTGCGCATCGCCGAAGGCGCAGACACGACGAATGCCAGTTGGCAGCCCTGGGCGCCATCGATCCCGTTTCAACTCTCTGATGCGGCGGGATCGAAAACAATTACCATCGAGTACCAGGATGAACTAGGACGCGGCACCAAATATTCACGCGCGTTCAATGTTTCTGATTTAGGCACGGCCGCAACGCCGACTGCCTCGGCGACGGACACACCTGCCGCCACACCGGCTGCCTCGCCGACGGACGCAGCTGCCGCTACTGCCGCGGCAAGCCCGCCGCCAACGGCGACCGGCACACCCGCACCTACCTCAACCGGCACGCTGCCGCCGACACCAACCGCCACGGCACAGCCGACCGAGACGCCCACTGCCGTTCCGACGGATACGCCGCTGCCGCCCGAGACACCCACGGTTGAGCCGGCGCTGGCAGCCGCAGCATGACCATGGAGCCGACTCTCACACCTGCGCGGCTGGCTTCGCCGACGCCCGCAGCCACTGCCACGCGGCAGCTGGTCGCGGCCAGCCTGGCGACGTATCCGGCCGCCTCGCGTCTGACGCCGCCCGCGCCGCTCCCCGCACCGCCCGAACGGCCTCTGTTCGATTTTGCCGAGTCCCCCGGTCTCAACACGTTTGCAATCGTCATCGGCCTGCAAATCGTGGTTCTGGTCTTCGCGGGCGTGGTCGTCGTGGCGCGCGTGCGGCGCAAGCCGTAGGGCGCGCGAATGGAATGTGAAGTTTTCTGCAGAATGAGAGGAACAGCGTGGTCAAACTCATCGCCCTCTACAAAAAACCCGCCGATGTCGAGGCCTTCGAGCAGCATTATGCCCGGGTCCATGTTCCCCTGGTCGAAAAAATCCCCGGCCTGCGCAAGACCGAATGGACGCGCTTCCTGGCCTCGCCGCAGGGGGAAGCGCCTTACTACATGATGTACGAAATGTACTTCGCCGACATGGACACTTACCAGACTGCGCTGAAGTCGGAAGAGAACAAAGTTGCCGGGCAGGACCTGATCTCGTTTGCGAAGGACATTGTGACGCTGCTGGTGGCTGAGACCTACGAGGATGAAATTCGAAAATGAACGATATCGACCGAGTCGTGCTGGTCACCGGCGCGGGACGCGGCATTGGCAAAGCGATTGCAATCGCTTTTGCGCGAGCCGGCGCGCGCGTGGCCGTCAACGACATCAACCCTGAGTCGTGCGCGCAGACCGCCGCTGCGATCGGCGCGTCCGGCGGACAGGCCCTGGCCTGTCACGCCGATGTGGCCAACAAGCTGGCCGTGCAGTCGATGCTGATCGATATTGAGGATCGTTGGGGGTGCGTTGACATTCTGATCAACAACGCGGGCGTCGAGCCGCACCAGCCGATCCTGCAGCTGGACGAATGGGATTGGAATCGCACGCTCGACGTGAATTTGAAGGGCGCCTTCCTGTGCTCGCAAAGTGTGGGCCGCATGATGCAGCGGCAGGGCGGCGGCGTCATCGTCAACGTCGCTTCGATTGCCGGCCGGGCGGCGGGCCTGCGCGATCGATCGGCTTACGTGGCGAGCAAGACCGGCCTGATCGGTTTTACCAAGGAATGCGCGCGCGAATTCGCCGCGCACAACATCCGCGTGAATGCCGTGTGCCCCGGCGTAATTATTACCGAGATGACAGCGCACCTGCGCCAGAACGAAGCGCAGCTGCAGAAGTGGCTGGAAGATATTCCACTGGGGCGTCTGGGCGATCCCGAAGATGTCACCGGCCTCGTGCTGTTCTTGTGTTCCGACGCTGCGCGCTACATCACCGGCCAGGCCATCCACGTCGATGGCGGCAAAGTGATGTGGTAGCCTTTGGCGCCAAAGGAGTTCCTTGAGAAATAAACGTTCCCCGCTGCTCGCCGTGATTCTGCTGTTTGCCGTGCTGCTGCTCATCGCCGCGCCGCTGCTGATCCGGCAGAGCCTCCTGCCGCAGGCCCCGGTCGATGACAGCCGCCTGATCGACTACCGCAACCCGGCGCTGGGGTTCCGCCTGCTGCGCCCCGAAGTGTGGGAGACCTCGGAAGACGAGAATCTGATTCTGAGCGGCGTCTCGCCGACCATGGACGCCGTGGCTTTTGTGCCCCAGAATCCGCCGAATACGTTCATCATCATGTATGTGCAGACGTTGTCAAACACCGAAACATTGGACAGCTATGCTGCCCGGCAGGTAGCCGACATGCAGAACAACGACAGCAAGATGAAGTTCTCGCCGCCCAAGGCGGTGAAGATCAACGGGTTGGATGCGCTGGAAACCGAGGCGAGCAGCAACGTCAACGGCGAGGCGCGGCAGCTGCGGATGATCATGCTGCTGAACGGGCTGCGCGCCTATGCCCTCACCTACTTTGGGCCGGTGGGCGGCACCGCGCAGCAGCGCTTCCAGAGTATGGTCGATTCGTTTGAGTTCGTAAGGTAGGTTTGTACACGAATAGCACGATGATGTGTTCATCCCTTACGGCGATGCGATTCCATTTGATCTCGACGTGGCCGGGATGGTGACCTATGCCGGCGATCAGTTCAACCGGCGTCTGCAGGCTATTGGGCGAGTGAGGCCATGAACGCGTAACAGGCAACGAGTAAAAAGCAGAAGCCTTGCGAGCGTGTGGCCGCGCCCTCACAAGGTTTTTCTTTTCAGCCGCATCGTCATATAATGAGATAACGAAATTTCATCCGGTCCTGCCATTTCCCTAACCTTATGCTCGGTCAAATCCTCGGCGACTACGAACTGCAGCAGGAAATCGGGCGCGGGCCGTCCGCCACGGTCTATACGGCGCGCCAGCATCCCGTCGAGCGTTACGTGGCCGTCAAGGCCTTTGAGCCGCAGTCACGCGAAACTGCCGCACGCCTCAAGGACCTGTACGCTCAGATCGAGCAACTCGATCACACTCACATCCTGCCCGTTTATGCTCAGGGCCGCTGGCAAGATCGTCACTATTGGGTTATGCGCTACATGCCGGCGGGTTCGCTCAAAACGCGGCTGGGCAAACAGCGCTTGACGCTGGAAGAGATCGACCGGGTCTTGCCGCAAATCGCCAGCGCGCTCGACCATGCCCACGGCCACGGTCTCATTCACGGCGATCTCAAACTCACCGATGTGCTGATCGATCACGCCGGGCAGGCCTTTGTCACCGATTTCGGCACGGCTGTGGCGTTGGGCCGATCGGCCTCGACTTTCCGCGCGCCCGAGGTCTGGCGCGGCGGCGCGCCTGATATGCGCACTGACGTGTATGGCCTCGGCGCGATTCTCTACGAGCTGCTGACCTTGCGCCCGCCGCTCGATCCGCCGGCCCCGGACGAAGAGCGAGCCAACCGGCGGTTGGTGCCGCCTGCGCCCAGCACTCTCAACAGCAAGCTGCCGGCTGCGCTGGACGCCGTGGTGTTGAAAGCGCTCGCCGTCGATCCCGACCTGCGCTATCAAATGCCCGGCGACCTGGTGGACGCTTACGCGCAGGCGCGCCTGGGCAAGAAAGCCGCCCCGATCGCGGCGGCTGCGGCGATCGCGGTTGCGGCAGATTCGCGCGTGCGGCGCGTGAGTGCGCGCCGCGCCGCACCAGAGACAGGCAATCGCTGGAAGATCGCCGGATTGATCGGCGGAGCGGTGCTCGGGCTGATCGTGATCGTCGCGGCCCTGGCGTTGCTCGCGCGCACGCCTGCGGCTGTTGCTCCCAGTCCGCTCGCTACGCCGGCTCCGACACTGACCCGCGCGCCAATCGCCACGGCGACGAACACGTCAGCGCCATCGAATACGCCGACCGTTCCGCCTGCGACGCCGACCCGTGAACCGGCTGCCACCGTGACGTCTGCCGCAACGGCGACGGCCTTGCCCCCTCGCACAGCGACTCGTGTGCCGCTCACGGCGAGACCGGCGGTGTCCATCGCGCCCTTGACGCTCGTTTTACCGCGCAGCGAAGCGCGCGACAAATTGGCACTGACATTTAGTACTGCGGTGCTGCCCGCGGACTCCGGCGTCATCGGCACTCTGTCGATGGCCGTGCCCGACATCGAGCCGCAGGTGATCGCCCGGGATCTGGCGCAGGTCGGATCGGGCGATCAAGTGTTGCGCGTCGGGGTGGCGATCAACTGTGGGTCAATCGCGGAGCCGATCACGTCGCAGCAGGTTATCCTGACGATCCAGGATGAGGCCGGGCAGACCTTGTTGACGCAGACAGCGGATTACGAGAAACGCTGGTGCGAGTGAACCATTAACCTCCCGGGGCCTGCCAGGCTCCGGGAGGTTTGCTATGGAGGAGCGGTTGTTTTACTTCACCTTTGCCACCGAAGATCAAAAGGAAGGGAGGCGGGCTTTTGTCGAAAAGCGCAAAGCCAAGTGAGTGCCTCGACCGACAGTCGCATCACACCGACGGCGAGGCGCAGCTGGCGTTTCTCAATCGCGAGCATACCGTGAGCGTCGGCCAAAGCCGTCACCAGACTCTGGGCGGCGGCGATTGATGAATGGCGTTAAACTTGAACCGCAGAAGAGCACAGCCCTTCTGCGGTTTTCTTTTGTTTGACAAGCGGCCCGCTCGATGTTACCGTTATGCTGCCGTAACTCCACCCAAGGATCATGCCATGTTCTCCACGCTGCCCGACCATTACCCGGAATTCATCCACTGGACCTGGCCGCAGCTCGAGCCGTATTACCAGAACTTGATCGAACGATCGCTGTCCGCCGACAACGCCGCTGCGTGGTTAGCCGACTGGTCGCATCTTGGCAAGTCTGGTGTACGAACTTCAAGCGCGCCTGTCGCTGGCCAATACGCTCAACACGGCCGAGGCCGAGGCTGAGCAGCGCTATCTCACGTTTCTGAGCGACGTGTTTCCGCACGTGCAGGCCGCCGAACAAAAATTGAAGCAGAAATTGCTGGAGAGCGGCCTGGAACCGGCGGGCTTTGAGATTCCCTTGCGCAACATGCGCGCTGAAGCGGCGTTGTTCCGGGAGATCAACTTGCCGCTGCTGGTCGAGGATCGCAAACTGGGTACCCAGTATGATAAAGTCGTCGGCGCGCAGACAGTGCAGTGGGAAGGGCAGGAACTGACGCTGCAGCAGATGCGCCCCATCGCGCAGCAACCCGATCGGGCGGTCAGAGAACGCGCCTGGCGCCTCGCCTCACATCGCTGGCTGGCCGATCGGGCGGCCATCAATGAACTGTGGGCGAAGACGGTTCCACTGCGCAAGCAGATCGCACTCAACGCCGGCTGCGCGGACTATCGCGAGTATCGCTGGCGTGAACTGCTGCGCTTCGATTACACGCCGGCCGATTGCGAGACGTTCCACGCCGCGATCGAGGAAGTGGTTGTTCCCGCTGCCAATCGCATTTATGCGCGGGCGCGGCAGCGGCTGGGTGTGGACCGGGTGCGCCCGTGGGACTGCGATTTCGATCGCAATCCGCTGAGACTATCCTGCCTTGCGGCCTTTTGAGAATGTCGCCGATTTGATGGAAAAGTCGGCGAAAATCTTCCAGCACGTCGACCCGCAGTTGGGCGAGTACTATGCGATTATGCGCCGTGAAGGCTTGCTCGATCTGGACAACCGCAAGGGCAAGGCCCCCGGCGGCTACTGCACTGAATTCCCGATCGCGCAGCGGCCTTTCATCTTTATGAATTCTGTCGGCCTGCGCGACGATGTGCGCACGATGCTGCACGAAAGCGGCCACGCCTTCCACGTCTTTGAGACGAATCACCTGCCGTACCTTCAACAACTGCAAGTCACGATGGAGTTTGCCGAAGTCGCGTCGATGTCGATGGAATTGCTGGCCGCGCCGTATCTCTCCAAAGCGTTCGGCGGTTTCTACACGGATCAGGAAGCCGCGCGCGACCGGGTGGAACATCTGGAGCGCATTATTCTGTTCTGGCCGTACATGGCCGTGGTCGATGCGTTCCAGCAGTGGGCGCACACCCAGCCTGACGGCGTCGATCCGGCAGCCTGCGATGCCCGGTGGGCTGATTTGCAGCAGCGCTTCATGCCCGGCGTCGAGTGGAGCGGCCTGGAGGCAGAGCTGATGACCGGCTGGCATCGCAAGCTGCACATTCACTCCGCGCCGTTTTACTATGTGGAATACGGCCTGGCGCAGCTGGGCGCGGTGCAGGTCTGGCGCAATGCGTTGAAAGATCAGGCGGCCTCGCTGGCAAATTACCGCCGGGCTTTGTCGCTGGGCGGCACAAGATCATTGCCTGAACTCTATCAGGCGGCCGGCGCGAAATTCGCGTTGGATGCCGGCACGCTGCGAGAAGCCGTGGAGTTGATCGAAACCACGATTGAACAATTGCAGGTGTAGCAGCGGTGTGCGGCGCGGGTCTTCAGCCGGGCCCGGGCAGCCGTGTGGACGTTGTGCAACAGGGGTTGAGGAGAGCAGATGAAAACCTGTCTCGTTCTTGGAGCAACCGGCTTCATCGGCGGGCACATCGCGCGTGAAGCAGCGGCGCGCGGCTGGCAGGTGCGCGCCCTGCGGCGCGATCCGAATTCCGTCGGCGCGATCGAAGATGTCAACGTGGAATGGGTCACCGGCAATCTTGCCGATCGATCAGCGCTCGGCGAGGCGATGCGCGGCTGCGGCGTGGTCTTCCACAGCGCCGGCGCCTATCCCCATGGAACGCGGCAGATCGATCGGGATGTGCAGAGCGCGCTGGAACAGCTGCGCAACGTGATTGCGGCGGCGCGTGAAACCAGACTCGAGCGGCTGATCTACACCAGTTCGTTCACTACGATTGGTTTGCCGGGCGAGCCCCGGCGGCTGGCCGACGAGCGCGATCTCTATCAGCCAGGCACTGCGGGCGATGCTTACTACGAGGCGAAGTGGGCGATGGAAGTGGAGGCGCTGAACTCCGGCCTGCCGCTGGTGGCGCTTAACCCGGCGGCTGTGTTTGGCCCCGGCGATGTGCATCTGGCTGTCAGCGAGATCGTGATCATGGCCGCTCAGGGCCGCGTGCCGTTCTACTTCGATGCGACCTTCGGCGCGATCGATGTGCGCGACGTCGCTGCCGCGCACCTCAACGCCGTGGAACGCGGGCGCGTGGGCGAGCGCTATATTCTCAGCAACCACAACCTGACGCTGCGAGACGGGCTCGCTTTAATCGCGCAGGCCGCAGGCCGCCGGCCACCGTCGATCCATGTCGGGCCGGGGTTGCTGAACGCCATCATCGCCATCGGCAGGTATTTGCCCGGCGGCATGGTCGGCCATCTGCGCACCATGCGCTTCTGGCAGCCGTTGAACAACGACAAAGCGGTAACTGAACTGGGGCTGCCCTCGCGGCCGCTGGCCGATACTTTGCGCGATGCCCTGGCGTGGTTCAAGGCGAACGGGTATCTATAGCCACCCGCCTGCCACGTGACTGCCATGATCCGCCAACCAACCGGCAAAACCCATATGGTATAATTTTTGTGACTATGTTTTAGAGGAGCAGCACATGACTTATACTGAACCGGAAATGATCACGATCATCGAGGGACCGCCGCCGGAGTTCATGCTGGCGCAGGATGCCTGGTCGACATCGGTGTGGGAAGGGCAGATGCCGCGCGCCGTGGGGGTGTGCCAGATGCGCACTTTCAGCGCGCAGAACTTGATGGATCGCTGCCGGCGCGCGTGGAAAGAAGGCCGGCCGGTGCACCTGGATTTTCCGCAGATGGATGGCTTGCGGCAAGAAGTGGAAGTGCTGGCCGCCAAGCCCGGCCACGTCGAAGAGGGGGATCTCATCTATCTGTGGGTCGCCGTGCCGCGCGAAGCCGCCATCATCGAAGAGGATGGCGACGAGGCCAGCGGCAGCGACGATGCCGGTTCGTACGCTTAGCCTGCAAGCACGTGCTGCGTTACCTGTTTGGAAGCGCTGGATAGTTGAGCGATCGACTATCCAGTTTTCTTGAAGGGGGCTTACCATGATTCCAGAACGATTGAACGATCTCCTGTCACCCGAAAAGAAGGCGTTCGCCTCACTGGCCCTGACGCTGGCCGACGGCTCGCCGCAGGTCACGCCCATCTGGTTCGGCTGGGATGGGGCGCATATCATCCTCAATACGGCGCGCGGGCGGGTGAAAGACAAGGTGATGCACCGCGGCGGCAAAGTGGCGCTGGCGATCGTGGATCCAAATGATCCCTATCGCTACCTGCAAATTCGCGGGCGGGTGGTGGACGAAACCGAAGAGGGCGCCTACGACGTCATTTGCGATCTGCGCCTGAAATATCGCGGTGATCGCAATTATCCCAGGAATCCCGGCGAAGTCCGTGTCACGTACAAGGTGCTGCCCGAACGAGTGTCTCCGAAGAACTAACACGACGAGGCCGCTGAACTTCAGCGGCCTCGTATTTTTTCACGGCCTGGTCATTAGATGCGGATATAACGCTTCCACTCCTGCCGAATGTCCGAGGTCATGATCAGGTAGTTGGTGCGCGGGATCTTGGGCTCGAAATTCGGGTTGAAGAAGCGCATGCCCGCCTCGTGCATCGATCGCCCGCCTTTGCGCTGCTGGCACCTGGGACAGGACGCCACGGTATTGCTCCAGGTATTGGGTGGAATGTTTTGCGCGCGGCATTGCCACTGCGGTGTCACGTGATCCACCGTCTCTTCGTGCGGAGGCATCTTCTTGCCGCAATACTGGCAGGCGTGATGGTCGCGGGCCAGCACGCCGCGCCGGCTCCAGCCCACGCCGCGCCGCGGCACATTGACGTAGTAGCGCAGGCGCAGCACGCTGGGCATGGGCTGGCGCAGATGCGCCGAGCGCAGCTCGCGCCCCGGCATGGATTCGATCACCTCCACCTTGCCGTCCATCAACAGGCCGATCGCGCGACTTAGCACTTCACGACGGCCAGCGGTTCGAACGAAGCGTTAAGCAAGAGAACGTTGACCACGATGACGCTCCTACGTCTAGGGCTCCCCTGACTATCTTAAACCGCGCACCTCAAGCGCAAGTTAAAACTTCCTGAAATTTCATTAGCAAAGTATAGCAGAAGAGTCGAAATGCGCCAAAAATGACGTTGACGCCCACTGCGCCACGCGGTACACTAGCTCTGGAGCTGCAGCCAGTCCCGCTCCTGCTGAAGCATTGAATTACGAAACGCATCTGCAAGAAATCGCAGCGCCAATCATTATGAAGGGGTGAGGGCCTTTCTGGAAAAGCGCCCATCCAGGTTCATGGGAGTGTAGTCAATATGGAAACCACGTGGCGACCTGTCCTGATTGCCGAAACCGAAAAGCCCTACTGGAAGCCCTTGCAGCAGTTTGTCAAAGAGGAACGCAAAAAGTATACGATCTTCCCGCCCGACAAAGAAGTTTTTGCCGCGCTGCACCTGACGCCGTATGAAAAGGTTAGCGTGCTGATTCTGGGGCAGGATCCGTATCACGAAGTAGGGCAAGCGCACGGCCTGTGTTTTTCGGTGCAGTCTGATGTGGCGATTCCACCGTCACTGCAGAATATCTATAAAGAACTGCACGACGATCTGGGCTGCCGCATTCCCAACAATGGCTGTTTGACGCCGTGGTCCGAGCAGGGCGTGCTGCTGCTCAATGCCGTGCTGACCGTGCGCGCGCACCAGGCCAATTCGCATCAGGGCAAAGGCTGGGAGAATTTCACGGACGCGATCATCCGGGCGGTGAACGATAAACCCGAGCGGGTCGTGTTCGTGTTGTGGGGGGCGTATGCGCGCAAGAAGGCGCCCCTTGTCAATACGGCGCGCCACGTGATCATTCAGTCGGCGCATCCCTCGCCTCTATCGGCGGCCAGCGGCTTCTTCGGCAGCCGTCCCTTCTCGAAGATCAATGCTGCCCTGCGTGAAGCAGGCAAGCCGGAGATCGATTGGCAGATTCCAGATGTCTAGCGGGTTTGCGGAAAGCAGGCCACAGGTCATGGATGCCGTCAGCATCAGCGGCGCAGGAGCGGTGGGGAAGGCCGCCATCTTTAAAATGACTGAGGCGGGGCTTCTCGTTCGAAATCGCAACGCTGTTTCCACGAATATCTTACCGGAAATTGACATTCAGGCCATTGACAGCGCCTCGCGAGCCGTCCTATAATAAGATTAGCGCAAACCGGTTTGTATCAGATTGCGCTTGTCACTGGAATTTGCTCTTGACGGAGCTTCGTTGCGGAGGAGTCAGGACATGCGGGCCACTCCAGATCGTTGCATCAACGATTGGGGTTATGTTTGCGCCGGCACTGCACGCGTGATTGCGGCAGCTGCGGGCGCTTTTTGTTTGCAGGAGGTGCTCTGGGACGTGATCGATTACTCTCCAATTTCCCAGGATCAATGAATTCTGTAGTATCCATCCTTTCTGCAAGGAGAAGCATACCATGCGTAAGTACACCCTCTTTGTCTGGTTGACGATCGTTTCGCTGATCGTCGGCCTCTTGCCTTTGAGCGCGATGGCTCGCCCGTTGTCGACGAGTGCTGTAGCCAGCCATACCCCCAACCCCACCAATGTCACGATCGCGGGCAGCCTGCAAAGCGAACTCGGTTGTGCAGGTGATTGGGATCCTGCTTGTGCTGCCACGCATCTGACCTACGATGCGAATGATGATGTCTGGCAGGGAACCTGGACGGTCCCCGCCGGCAGCTGGGAATACAAGGCCGCCCTCAACGATAGCTGGAACGAGAACTACGGCCTGCATGCCGTGTCCGGTGGGGCCAACATCCCGCTGAACCTTGGCGCGGATACTTCAGTCAAGTTCTACTATGACCACAAGTCGCATTGGATTACCGACAATCACAACTCAGTCATCGCGGTTGCTCCGGGCAGTTTCCAATCTGAACTGGGCTGTTCAGGTGACTGGGATCCGTCATGTTTGCGATCGTGGCTGGAAGACCCTGACGGCGACGGCATCTACACGTTCGAGACGACGGCCCTGCCGGCCGGCAGCTACGAGGGCAAGGTCGCGCTCAACGAGAGTTGGGATGTGAACTATGGACAGGGCGGCGTGCAGAACGGCCCGAATATCGCCTTCAACGTGCCGGTCGACAACACGCAGGTGACCTTCAGCTACGACGCCACTTCGCACGTGCTGACGGTGACCGTCGCGACGCCAGCCGGGGCCCCCGGCTGGCCGGGTGCGCTCTCGCACTTCGACCTCGCTCGCAAGGACTGCCTCGGAACCGCACGGAACACGACCTCCAAGGTCTGGTATACGGTTGCGAACGGCGTCCTGAGCGATGTCTACTACCCGACCGTCGACAACACGAACCTCGAGACGCTCCAGTACGTCGTCACCGACGGCTCGACGTTTACCGACCTTCAGATGCGCGACATGACCTACGCTGTCGAGGCGATTCCGGAGACGGGCGGCATGGCGTGCAAGGTGATCGCGACGGCGAAGAGCGGCAAGTACAGGATCGAGACCGAATACGTCACCGACCCTGGACATAATACGGTGCTGATGCGGGTCACGTTCGCGCCGAAGCAGGCTGGCTACCAGCTCTACGTCCGCTTTGATCCGACCGTCAACGGCAACGGGGGCGGCGGAGCGGGCAACGGCGGCGCCGATTCGGCCACGATCGACCGCTCGACAGGGCACCTGGTGCTCGTCGCCTCCGACCCGAACACGGCGACGAACGCAGCCAACCGCGATTACGCGCAACCGGTCTACGCGGCGCTCGACGGCGCCTTCATTAATGCCACGAGCGGCTTCGCCGGCGCTGCGAGCGACGGGCTCGCGCAGCTCGACGCGTCGCACGTCCTGACGCCGACGTACGATGACGCGCTCGGTGGCAACGTCGTCCAGACCGCGCAGGTGGCGGTCACGCCCAACGGCAAGGCCGTGCTCGCGCTCGGCTTCGGCGCCACCCAGGCGGAGGCGGTCGGCGCGGCGAAGGCCTCGCTGGTCCCGCCATTCGACACGGTGCTCGCCGAATACAAGCAGGGGTGGAATCGCTACGACAACTTGCTGAACAAGCCTCAGACAGAGAAGCTCGGCAGCCTCACGCCGGCCGAGCGGAGCCGGCTCAAGGACGAGTACTACCTGAGTGCGAACGTGCTCAAGGCGTCCGAGGACAAGACCTTCCCCGGCGCAATCGTGGCCAGCCTTGCTTCGCCGTGGGGCCAGGCGGTCTCGGCTGGTGACCCGGCGAACACGTACTTCGGCTCGTACCGCGAGGTGTTCGCACGCGACCTCTACGAGACCTGGACGGGCCTCGTCGCCGACGGCGACCTCGCGACCGCGCGCGCCGCGACCCTGTTTCTCTTCGAGCGCCAGCAGCTGCCGGACGGGTCGATGCCGCGGAACAGCCTCGTCAACGGCAAGCCCGCGCCCGACTCGTTCGGGACGCAGCTCGACGAGATCGCCTATCCGATCCTGATGGCCCAGCAGCTCGGACTCACCGACGCCTCGCTCTATGCCAACCATATCAAGCCGGCCGCGAACTTCCTGATCGCGCACGGCCCCTCGTTCGGGTCCGAGCGCTGGGAGGAGCAGGGCGGCTTCTCGCCGTCCACGATCGCGGCCGAGATCGCGGGCCTCGCCGCCGCGGCCGACCTCGCTCGCGCCAACGGCGACACGGCGTCGTCCGCGCTCTGGCTCGGCGTCGCCGACGACTACCAGCGCTCGGTGAAGGGCTGGACGGTCACGACCAACGGGCCGCTCGCGGCGCACCCGTACTTCATCCGGCTCTCCAAGACCGGCGACCCGAATGCGGCGATCTCCTACAACGTCGGCAACGGTGGCCCGACGCTCGACCAGCGCGCCGTGATCGACGCGGGCTTCCTCGAGCTCGTGCGGCTCGGGGAGCTGCCCGCGAACGACGCAGACGTCGTGCAGTCGCTGCCGGTTGTGGACGCGACGATCCGGTCGCAGACGGCGAACGGACCCGGCTGGCACCGCTACAACGGCGACGGCTACGGCGACCGCGCGTCCGACGGGCGGCCGTGGGCGCCGAGCGGCCAGGGCACGGGGCACGTCTGGCCCGCGCTCTCCGCCGAGCGCGCCGAGTACATGCTCGCATCGGGTGACACGGCGGGCGCGGCGTCGCTGCTCCAGGGCATGAGCGCGTTTGCCTCAGGCATCGGGCTGATCCCCGAGCAGAACTGGGAGTTCCCCGATCTGGCGGCCTCGCCTTACGGTACCGACCCGACGCTCGCCTCGATTGGCTTCACGAACGGCGGCGCGGCCGGCTCGGCTTCGCCGCTGACGTGGTCGGCGGCGTCGTTCGTGCGGCTCACGGCCGACCTCGCCGCCGGGCGCAACGTCGTTCTGCCGGCGGTGACGTTCTCGCGTTACGTCGCGCGCACGCAGGGCACGACCGCGCTGATGGTGACGAGCCCGGCGGACAACGCGTCCGTGTCCGGCTCGCCGGTCACTGTCACGGGCATCGACCGCGCCCGGCAACCAGGTCTACGTGTCAGCCACCAACACGGACGCGAACTCGGCGACAACGCTCGCCTCGACAACCGCCGGCCCGAGCGGCTCGTTCAGTGTCGACGTCACGGTCACGGGCGGCACCAGCGTGCTCAACGTCGTCGCCGTGAGCGCCACCGGCGGCACGGCGCATGCGAAGCGCACCGTGCTCTTCGACTTCGTGCCGGGAACTCTGCTCCTGGACGTTACCGACCCGAACGGCGATGACAACGGCCCCGGCAACTATGCCTATCCGACCTCGGACAACTTCAAGCCGGGCGCCTACGACATCCAGCAGTTCCAGGTCTACGACGCCGGCTCCGACGTCATCTTCCGGCTGAAGACGCGCAACCTGGCGCCGACCTTCGGCAGCCCGCTCGGCGCGCAGCTCGTCGACGTCTACGTGCACGTCCCCGGCGCGGCCACGACCTCGACGGCGGCGTCGTTCCCGCAGCGTAACTACACGATCGACGCGGGATCGGCCTGGAGCCGGTTGGTCGAAGTCCAGGGCTTCGGCCAACGCTACGTGGACGCGAGCGGGGCGACCCTCGGCACGGTCACGATCAGCGCGAACGAGATCTCACGCTTCATCACCGTCCGCGTCCCGAAGGCGTCGCTCGGCACGCCGGGCCCAGGCTGGGGCTTCACCGTCGTCCTCACTGGCCAGGACGGCTTCAGCCCCGATCAAGCCCGGGGCTTCCAGCCGACGCCGCAGGACTTCCAGTTCGGCGTCTGCGCCGCATCGAGCGCCGACCCGCACTGCACCTTCGCCCCGAACCTCGTCCCGAAGGCGGTGGATGTGATCACCCCGTCGGGCGTATCCCAATCGATCGAGCTCGACTACACGCTCGGGCCGGTCGTCATCAAGGGCGTCACGATCCCGTGACCGGACGGCGCCGGGCTGCGTAGGTCCGGCGCCGTGTCTTTTTCGTGTTCGGGAATAATGTGAGGCGCGGGGGCCGATGTCCAACGTTCTCGTCGCACAAACGAAGCGTTGAGGGACCTCGCGGTGACACTGGTCAGCGTCGGCAACGCCATTCTTGCCCTGCGCCGCTGCTACCACGTCACCTACCGCGCTTAAGCTTCAGAATCCCGATCGGGCGTTCAACCCGATCGGGATTTTTGATCGTTGCCGAAATCGTTCGCTGTGATAGAATACGCGCCGTTATCCTCAGAACGGAGCAAGTCTCACATGAAGATCTATCTGACCATTGGCCGCGGCGACGGCCCCACACCGCTGGCCGCTTTCGACAATGCGATGTACGATGCGCATGTCGGCAACTACAACCTGGTTCACCTCTCGTCGGTGATTCCGCCGTACAGCACCGTCATTCAAGCGCCGTTCGTCGGCGAACCCAAGGACTATGGCGATCGCCTTTACGTCGTGCTGGCGTCGCAGACGGAAACCGCGCCGGGCAATGGGCCTGGGCGGGACTGGCCTGGACCCAGGAACCCAACACGCTGCGCGGCCTGTTTGTCGAGCAGCACGGCTCGTCGGAAGAAGAAGTGCGCCGCAACCTGGATCTGACGATCCGCTCGCTCATGGAACGCCGTCCCTATGACTATGGCGATGTGTACATGGAAGTCGCCGGCGTGGAATGCAAGAAAGAACCCGTGTGCGTCATGGTTGTGGCAGCGTATAAATCACTGGGCTGGCACTGAGTATCTGGAGTGATTCCCGTTTTGATGTATTGTCGTCCGGAGTCGAGCCTTCGGGCGGATCGTAGCAGGCTGCTGCGCGCTGGGGACCTCAAGCGCGCCTCTTTGGTCGAACTGGCGTCAGGCCTGCAGACTGAACCATCTAGGTGGGCAAGGCGCAAAAAAATCCTTGGCGCTGGCAACTATCGCACTACCTCACTATGCACTAATCCACCAACACTCCCGCCTCTGCCAGTATCGCCACGAGCTTCGGCCAATCCTTCTCGTTGATGCGCGCGGCCGTCGGCCCCAACGGCTCAATCGCCAGACCGCGCGTCCTGGGCGATTCCTGCAAACGCTTCAAGATGGCCGCGTCTTTCACCTGCACGATGACGGCGCGCTCCACTTTCACTTCCGTGCCTTTGCTCGCCCAGCGTTGAATGGCTTTGGCCAGCGTTGGCGGCACGCCTTGATCGGCGCTGTGCTCCAGATAGGCCAGCACCTTCTCCGCGGGAATCTTCTGTGAATTGGCGCGCGTCAACGACGAGGGCGTGAGCCGGTAGCGATACTCGTCATTCACGACGGCGATCAGATCGGCCACGCGCGCAACCTGGAAGCGATCGTAGCGGCGCGTGGGCGAAACGTGAATGACGGCATCCCGGCGCACGCTGAACCGTCGATCGGCCTCGGCGGCTTCGGCGGCTTCATGGGTGATGCCCAGCAACTGCGCGCCGCGCGGTGTCACACAGAAAGATGCTGCGCCAGGGTCGACGTCGATCAGCCCCAGCCAGGACAACGGGCCGGTCAGCACGTGCTGAATCAATGCGCCTTCCACGCGATCCCACGCGGCAAAGCCCCGCAGATATTCGCCACTGGCCGCAGCGCGAATGTAATCCGTGTCGAAGTCGGTGCGCAGAAAATCCGGTGACTGCGCCTTGAGGCGAGCCAGCAGCGCGGCAAAGGTATGCCACGCGCCGGGCACGGCTGCCGGCAGCGTCGCAAGGATCGCCGCGCGCACGGCCACGGCATCGTTACGCAGCGACACAGCCTTCTCGACGTGCAGCGCCTGGGAGCGCTGCAGATCATTCCACGCCGCGTTGGTACGCCACGCTTCGAACAATGCGCGCAGCTGGTCGAGCGCGGGCGCGCGCAGCCAGTCGGTGCTGTGCTGTGGATCAGGCCGCAGGCGCTGGCCGGCGATCTTGATCAAGCGCGCGCGCTCGGCGTGCTGCAGCAAGAATTCCAGGCGGGTGGGCTGTGTGTCACGCAGCTGCGCAGCCAGCGCCGAGCGCAGCGGTTCGATCGCCGAGCGCAGCCGGGGGTCGGAACTTCGCACGAAGTTGTTGTGCAGGTGGCTGAGAATGGTGCACAGATCGTCAGCCAGCGCTTCGCCGCTCGAGCGGATGCCCGCCGGCGCAGCCGCGATCTCCAACGGTTCGATGGATCGATCGGGCGCTTTCAGCAGCGGCAGCAGTGGAGTCAGCTCGGCGGGCGCGAAGAAGACCTCGCGCATCGCGCCATTGGGCAGCTGCTCGAAGCCGCGATAGAGCAGGCCCAGATACCACAGATTTTCGGCGGGGCTGATGGGGCTGCGCCACAATTGCTCGCGTTCCAGGCGGGCCGGGCCAACCGACCGGATGGAGCCAAAGCGCTGAGAGAAATTCGCCACGGGCAGCGTGCCGCCCGCGCCGAGCAGCGCGCGCAGCGCTTCACGCTCGGCGCCTGGCAGATCTTCGAGGATCGCCGTGGCCTGCGCCGGCGAGCTGATCGTTCCCTCGAGGCGCTCGACCAGGTCGCGCGGCTTCAGGCCGATCGGGTCGATGGACCACCGCTCGGCGACGATGCGCAGCACCACGGCATCGGTATCGAGTAAGCATTGACGCAGCGAACGCATGCTTCTTCAGGCCTGTCTGGCTTTCCAGGCGCGCAGCTCATTGGCGTGCTCATCGCCCTCGTGTTCTACGAGAACTTCCACCAACTGCTGCACACTGCCGGTGCGTCCCCAGGGAAACAACAACGGCACATTCAATCGTTCCGGCGGAAAGTCCCGGATGGCCGCCTTGAGTTCCTCGCGCGCCAGTTCCCATTCTTTGACGATGCGCTCATCGTCCAGCGTTTCACGCGTGTGAATCGATTCTGCATTGTAGGCGTCGATGCCATTCACCACCGGCGCAGCCGGTATTCGCCCCGCAGCGTGCTCACGCAGTGACGTCGTGACCACTGCGTCCCACCCGGTGAGATGCGCATAAAACTGGCGCAGCGTCCAGCCGGGGTAGATTTCTGTTTCCGCCGGAATTTCAGCCAGCAGTTCATGCAGCACTTTGCGCGCTGCGTCAAGGCGCTGGATGAGTTCTTCGCGTTTGTCGGTCATGTCATCTTCCCTGTGCGGCTTTTTTCTGCCGATGAGCCCGCGTGCGCAAAATGTACTCGGCTGCGTCCGGCGTCTGGCAGTCTGGTCTCGCCGTGATCGATCTCGACCGGCCCGATCGTTTTGGCGGCGCGCAGCGCTTTCTCCTGCAGAGCCGGGCTGCGCGCCCCAATGGCAATCAGCGCATTGTTCATCGCTTCGCGCACGCGGTTTTTTTGCTGGTGAAGGCCTGTTTCGATTTTGCTCAGATAAGGCTCGAAGTAACTGTCGGGCAGGGCGGGTTCGCGCAGCGCCAACAGCCCGATGAGGTTCCAGCCGGCCCGGCCGATCCACTCGCTGCGCGCGGTGTGCCATTTCTCAGCTTTCTTCTGCCGGTAGGCTGTCCGCGCGGCCAGCCCTGCAAATTGATCGGTAATGACGTAATTGCCCAGGTCCTTTGACCAGGCATCCAGCGTCTTGGCGTCGAACCGGGCGGGATCGGCAACCAGCGTGGCCAGAACCTGCGCATCGTGATTCCCGGTCGCCCACAATTGCACGGCCAGGTCCTGGTCGGTTTTGATTTGCTTCGCCAGCAGGCGCAGATCGGCGAAGCTGACGCCGTACATATTTTCGCCTACCCCGTGCCGGCGATAGACTTTGCGATTTTGCGCCGTGCCGCGCCGTTTGAGTTCACGCAATGCGCTGTTGAGATTCATGCCGCTTCTCCGGTGACGTGGGGTAAAGTGATTATACTGTGATGTGCGCGGAGAAGTGAAATGTGCACTTTTACCCTCCCGGAGGCTGCCAGCCTCCGGGAGGGTGGTCTATTGATCGATTCGCCAGTATGTGCTGCTGCCCTGTGTCACCTCGCGCGCCATCAGCTTGTCCTCGATCAAGCCACGCCGCAGCGTGGCGGGGTCGTCGCTGTAGCGCGACAGCAGCTGGTTCACCTGTTTCTCCACGAACCATGAAAACGCCTCGTTCTCCGTCCCCAGGGAACGCCCTCGCACTAAAGTGGACTTCGCACCGGACGAGGGCTGTGAGCATTTTCAGAGCAATATCCAAAGTGACATGCACGCTTTGCTGCCCAACGTTTCCTTAACAACAAAAAACGGATGAGCGATCGCGTCCATCCGTTCCTTGTCTGCTTGCTGACTTGTTTCCTCCCTAGAACCCCTGGTGCTCCGTCCGCGCGATGATTTCATCCTGCAGCGCCCGGCCCAGATCGCAGAAGTAGTCGCTGTAGCCGGCCACGCGCACGATCAGGTCGCGGTATTGTTCGGGGTGTTCCTGGGCGGCGCGGAGGGTGGCCGCGTCGACCACGTTGAACTGGATGTGATGCCCGTCGAGCTTGAAATAGGTGCGCACCAGCTGCACCAGCCCGTCGAGTCCCGCCTCGTCGTGCAGGAGCTGCGGCGTGAATTTCTGATTGAGCAGCGTGCCGCCCGTGCGCGCGTGATCCATCTTGGCGGCCGACTTGAGCACAGCGGTTGGCCCTAAGCGATCAGCGCCCTGCACCGGCGAGATACCCTCGGACAGCGGCTCGCCCGCGCAGCGCCCGTCCGGCGTCGCGCCGATCACCGATCCGAAGTAGACGTGCACCGTCGTGGGTAATAAGTTGATGTGATACGCGCCGCCCTTGGTGTTGGGCCGCCCGTCGATGGCGTCGAAGACCATCTCGAAGATCGCTCTCATCACGTCGTCGGCATAGTCGTCGTCATTGCCGTAGCGCGGTGTGCGGTTGAGCAGCAGCTGCCGCGTGCGCTCGTGCCCGGCGAAATTGTCCTGCAGGGCGGTGAGCAGCGCTTCCAGCGACAGTGTCTTGTGTTCGAAGACGTGGAACTTCAGCGCCGTCAACGCATCCGTGATCGTGCCGAGGCCGACGCCTTGAATATACGAGGTGTTATAACGCGCTCCGCCGTCGTGATAATCCTGGCCGCGCGCGACGCAGTCGTCGATGAGCAGTGACAGGAACGGCGCGGGCATATAGGCGGCGTACAGCCGCTCGATGACGCTGTTGCCGCGCAGCTTGATCTCGATGAAGTAGCGCAGTTGTTTTTCATAGGCGGCCAGCAGCTCGGCGAATGAAGCAAACTTCAGCGGGTCGCCGGTGGCTAAGCCCAGCTGCAGGCCCGTGCGCGGATCGACGCCGTTGTGCAGTGTGAGTTCCAGGATCTTGGGCAGGTTGAAGTAGCCGGTGAGGTTGTAGTTCTCCTTGCCGAAAGCGCCCACTTCCACGCACCCGCTCGATCCGCCCGCGCGCGCGTCGGCCACCGACTTGCCCTGCCGCACCAACTCCTGCACGATCAAATCGGTGTTGAAGATCGAAGGTTGGCCGAAGCCCGTGCGGATGATCCGGGCGGCGCGCTTCACAAAGCGATCGGGATTCTTCTTGCTCACCTGCACCGACGAACTGGGCTGGAGCAGGCGCATGTCCTCGATCACGTCGAGGAGCAGATACGTCACGTCGTTGACGGCATCCGATCCGTCGGGGTTCACGCCGCCGGTGTTGATCTGCGCGAAGTCGGTGTAGGTGCCGCTTTCGGCGGCGGTCACGCCTACCTTGGGCGGCGCGGGCTGATTGTTAAATTTGATCCAGAAGCAGTGCAGCAGTTCTTCAGCCTGATCGCGCGTCAAGGTTCCTGCGGCCACTTCGCGCCTGTAGAAGGGATAGAGGTGCTGATCGAGATGGCCGGGGCAGAAAGCATCCCACGTGTTGAGCTCGGTGGTGACGCCCAGATGCACGAACCAGTAGTATTGCAGCGCTTCCCAGAAATTGCGCGGCGCGTGCGCGGGCACCTGCGAGCAGACCTCGGCGATGCGTTCCAGTTCCTGCCGGCGATCCGGATCGATCGCGTGCCGCGCCAGTTCGCGCGCCTTTTCCGCATGGCGTTCCGCGAAGCGCATCAGCGCTTCGGCGCAGAGGTGCATCGCGCGGAGTTCCTGCTCTTGGGCATACGCCTGCGGATCGCCAAGGTAGTCGAGCCGGCTCAAACTTTGCGCGATATCCCTCTGAAAATCGCGCAGGCCTTTGCGATAGATCTTGTCGTCCAGAACGGTATGGCCGGGCGCGCGCTGTTCCATGAATTCAGTGAAGATGCCGGCTTCGTACGCGGCTTTCCATTCGCCGGTCATTTCGGCAAAGAGCAGCTCGCGCAGGGTGCGTCCCTGCCAGAAGGGAATGATCTCGTCGCGATACAACGCGCGCGTTTCGGGGCTGACCGCAAACGGGATCTTCTCGCGCGCGTTGAGGATGTCCAGGTCCGGCAGGCTGTGGCAGCATAGTTCGGGGTAGGTGGGCGTGGCCTTGGGCGCCGGGCCTTTCTCGCCGACGATCAATTCATCCGCGCCGATGAAGATCGTTTTGTGCTCCAGCAAATATTGAAACGCCAGTGCGCGGCGCAGGGGCGCTGACATCAGGCCGGTCTGCTGCCGATAGGCGTCTGTCATCAATACGGCGCGCTCGGGTGAGAGAGTGGGCTTCGCGTCCAGGCTGTGCTGGCGCAAGCGGGCCACACGTTCGCTGATCATGCTTGTCCTCCGTTGTGACACGATCCTCCCGGAGGCTGCCAGCCTCCGGGAGGATTGACTAGCCGCCAATCGTCACAGGCAGGTCAAATTGCTGTAGCTGCTGCGCAATTTCCTCCATCCGGCCGGTATCGGGCCGGCGAACCTCAAACAGCCGGTAAGTCTTGCCCAGGCGCAGATACTTGTCGATGGCGATGTGATGATAGGGCAGCAGCTCGATCGGGTGGCGGTTGGGCAGCGCCGCGATGAACTCGGCCATTTGCCGGATCGGTTCCTCGTCGTCGTTGAGGCCGGGCACGATCGGGATCCGGATCACGATCGAGTGGCCGAGCGCCGAGAGGTCCTGCAGGTTGCGCAAGATCGGCTGGTTGGTGACGCCGGTATATTCGCGGTGCCGCTCGTCGTCGATCAACTTGAGATCGTAGAGAAAGAGATCGGTGAGGGAACGGATCTGGTCGATCGTGTCCCACGCAGCGAAGCCGCTCGTATCGACCACCGTGTGCAGCTCGCGCGTCCGGCAGGCTTGCAGCAGCGCCAGCAGAAAATCGCGCTGCAGCAGCGGCTCGCCGCCGGAAAAGGTGACGCCGCCGCGCGACTCGTCGTAGAAGGCGGTGTCCGGCACGATCTCGGCCATGACCTGCTCCACGGTCATCTCGCGCCCGACGATCTGCCGCGCTTCGGCGTAACAGCCGTCGAGACAGGAGCCGCAGCGCTCGCACACCGCCCGATCGGTGATCGGCTCCCCGTCGATCCAGGCGACGGCGTGGTGCGGGCAGGCGTCCACGCACGCGCCGCAGCGAATGCAGCGATTGTCGTGCAGCATCACTTCGTGCCGGGACGACTGGCTTTCCGGATTGTGGCACCACCAGCAGCTGAGCGGGCAGCCTTTGAAAAAGACCGTCGTGCGGATGCCGGGGCCGTCGTGAATGGAATACTTCTTGATGTCAAAGACCAGACCGTGAGTCACTATGCGGCTCCTGTTTCGTCGTCGTTGCAAGTTGAACCTACGCGCCGCGTGTTGCGCTGCCGCAAAAACTATTCCAGTCAGCGTCATTCCGAAGGAGCGTTTTTGCGACTGAGGAATCTCAGCTTTGACCAACCGTGTCGTCTGTCGGTGGCCTAGATTCCTCACCCCGTTCGGAATGACACAGCGCGGCAGGTTTCTGAGCAGCGCTGTAAATGACGCAATCTCCCTTGGTCAAACTTGCAGATTGCCCGCCGCACTTTGCGCTGCGCGCAGCGCGGTGCAAGTCGCAATGAAGGCGTATGCAGGCAAGCTTAAGCGGATTGACGCGACGTGTCAAATGACGAATATCATCTGTTTAAAGTGAAGGTTTGGAAAATGGAAACGACCTCCGAAGCGCGGCGCGGAACTTCAGAGGTCGTTGTGAATGAGGCCGGCACTTGCCCCGTAACGTCGGGTCCGCGCCCAGCGATGGCTGCTGATCAGCACGATCATCGCATTGATGACGGAACGCCCGGCGGAGTGCACGGAGGCGTGGGGCGGATCAGATTTCCGTCGCATCTCCTGGCAGCCTTCTGACGTGTCTGACGTAATTGGACACACGGAAGTCATCCTGCTTTGGGTAGTTGAACCCGAAGTGCTCGGCCACGGATGTAGCGATCTGCCGAAAAAGATCGCCCATGCTGAATAACGCTTCCCAGATGTGGTCCAACTGTGAATCGGAATAGGTGCGCTCCAGCAGCGTCCACAGATCAGCATCAATCTGGCCTTTCAGGTATTTACCCAGCTTGCCCGGGGATCTCTGAAAGTCCGTCTGCACACCGAAAAACCAGGTCAGCATTTTCAGCAACTGCTCTCGCATGTGCGCATCGAGCATGACCTTGGCGTAGATCAGTTCATCGCGCCACAAGCTCTTGGCGACATAGGGATTGAGCCACCAGAACTCATTGCAGCAATCGTCGAAGGCTTTGGCGGTTGGCGGTTGAGGCAGATAGCCCGCATTGCCCGGCAGAGGCAGTTCCCCAAGCAGGTTGTCCTTGTCGAGAAGCACCAGCGACAGGCTATCGTTGAGGGTCACATCGACCTGGTTCAGCGCGTAGAAACTCAGATCAATGCGGTTGCCATCCATGAATTGCATCAGGTAAGTGTAGTGCCCGTCCCCTTCCGCGGGGGGATCGCTCATGTCTTCGGGTAACTGCAAAATCATGATCTCGCCGAAGTACCTGACGACGTCCATGTTGCGGCGGAATGGATCGACGCTGCGGACGTAGTAAACGATGTCGTAATCCTGAAAGGGATCCTTTTTGGCATTCGGATTGACGCGCGAGCCATTGATCACCACGGCGCGCACCTCGTCATGCTCCCGGGCAAAATTGAGAATGAGATCGAACATTTCCCTTTCGCTGCGCATGCCAACTCCTTGCGTTGTAACTGTTCAGTGATTCGTGCTCATAGCGCCGTTCCCGGCGCGAGCCGTGAGCGATCAATCTGCATCTAATCCGTGCTTGGTGATGGTCATCGATCTGCATGATCGCCTCATCGATAACGGAATGCTCGGTGGAGTCAGTAGAATCGCGGGACGCGGATTAGAGCCCCTATGCCACACTTAATCTGCGCTTGGCGATGGTTGCCGATCCGCTCCGCGCGATCATCTCGTCGATAACGAAATGCTCGGCGGAAGCAGCACAATCGCGGGAAGCGGATTGATGCAACGGACTTCCAAGACGTACAGAAACGGATGAGCCTCGCGACTCATCCGTTTACATCGCCCGCAAAGCGCGGGTCCGTTGCGCGACGCGTCCGCTGCCGTTACTCTTGGCTCTTCCCGGTCACGATCTTCACGCCTTCCCTGGTCTGCTTCATCTCGTTTATGCCCCACGGAAAGTCATACTCCGGCATCAAGTCCATGAAGGGATCAGGATCGAACGCTTCCGGCCCCAGCACGCCGTGCCCTTCCCATTTGCCAGTCGCCAGCAGTTCCATGGTGATCACCGGCCCGACGGCGGTCTGCCACACCACAGCCTGCACGCCGTAATGTTTCATACACCATTCGTTGTCGGCCACCTGATACAAATAGACTTGCCTGGGCTGGCCATCCTTCGTCCCCGTGATCCACGTGCCCGCGCAGGTCTTGCCCGTCATCTTGTCGCCCAGGTGCGAAGGCTCCGGCAGGCAGGCGGCCACCACGTCGCGCGGCGCGACCAGCGATCCCTTGACGAGGATCTTTTCCTTGCTGTCCAGTCCCAGCATCTTCAGCGTTTTCAGCACGTTGATGAAGCGATCGCCCAGGCCGTACTTGAACGTGACGCGCTTGCACTTGATCCAGCGCGGCACCAGCACCACTTCCTCGTGCTCCACGTTGACCACGTCCACCGGCCCGATGCCTTCCGGGAACTCGAACGATTCTTCCTCGCTGAACGGCTCGGTGGTGTACCAGCCGCGTTTGGCTTCCCAGATGACCGGCGGATTCAGGCATTCTTCGATCGTCGTCCAGATCGAGAAATTGGGCGCGAAGGTGTAGCCGCGCACCTCGATGTTCGATCCGTCGCGCACGCCGATCTCGTCGATCTCGTCGAAGAGTCTGCTTCTCGGCATAGCGGGCAAACACGTCGGCCACGCCCGGCTCGATGCCCATGCCCACCAGCGCCAGCAGTTCCTTCTTTTCCCACCTGGCCGCCCGCTCGAACTGATAATCGCCCAGCTTGACGCCCGTCTTGACGAAGGGATCGAATTTGTGCGGCCTGGAGAGCGTCATCGCCATGTCCATGTAATTGACGCGCGCCTTGTACGCGGCGTCGAAGATCGTCTCGTTGAAGACCGGATCGACCGCGTTCATGATCAGATCGACGTTATAGTCGCGCGCCAGCTTCACGATCGCTTTCTTGTCGCGCGCGTCCAACCGCTCGACCGGGAACTTCTTGGGATCGTTCAACTTGGCGCTGACTTCTTTGAGACGGGCCGTATTGGTGTCGGCCAGCACCATCTTTTTGAGCCAGGGCTTGTCCTGCGCGATAATGGCGATAGCCTCACCCACTCCACCGGTGCCGATGAGCAATACCTTCATGATTCTCCTTTGGGGTTAGACAGCGACGTCGTCGGCGTAACGTGACTGTAGAGTGGATAAAGTATAGCACAGCCGCAACGACGCAAGTGTCATTGTGAGGAGCGCAGTATGCGAAGCAATCTCCGGCACCGCTGGCAACTTTCGGTGATTGGCAGGGAGATTGCTTCGCAAAAAGCGCTCGCAATGACAACGCTTGGGTAGTTACGCACAGCCAACAAAAAGACCTCCGCGGTTGTCGTCAACCAGCGGAGGCTGGAGTTCTTGAAATAATTCAGCGCGAAAATGGGCCGCAGCGTCAACTCACGTGGAAGATATGGGACGACGGGGACCGACGAATCAAACTGGCCTGTCAGTTCTTCAGAAACCGACAGACCTCTACACTTCACCCATGGCGGACTGCGCCAATGAAGACCACGCTGGAGACTTCGGTAGGCGTGACTGGCCTTTCTAAATGGAGCAGGGCCAGCTAGGTAGTTTCTGTCCGAAAAGTAGCGGGCCGGGCTCCCATGCCCGGCAAATTCGCGGCGTGGGAGCCGCTCCTGCTGGGTTTTCGGACAAGAACTAGGTATGGGCCAGTGTCGTTACCGAAAAGATGTGATCGGCGCGGGCGTCAAGCGGCGCGTGCACCACCAAATTGGGATCGATGGCTTTGATGAGACTCTGGCACAACGCGTTGATCCCCTGGTGCGCCAGCTCCACTTCCCTCAGGCCCGTCTGGTCGGCAGTCTCTTGCAGCTGACAGCCGTCGACGACGAAGCGCAGCTCGGGACCAGCCTGTTCGACGGTGAAGTGCGCGTTCAGCGATGCGAGCACACACTGCAGTGCATAGGCGCCTCGATTGGCGGTCTGCTCCAGGGGGATGTTGTCCTGGATGTAGCGCGCCAGCGCCACGCCGAGGCATTCCCCAAACCCCTGCATGTTGCAGCAGGCCTGCGACCCGTCGCGCCATGTCTGGCAGTACATGGCGTACTCCAGGAAGATCTGACATAGCCCTACGGCGGTGACAGCTCTACCACCCGGAATCTCGCCCCAAATACGGAGGCCTTTCTCCGGGTCGACACACACGCACACATCGCGTTGATTCACTTCGCAGTAGTACATGTCTGCACTCGCGATGCTGTAGCGGCGGAGGCGTGTAATACCCTGTGCGGAATCATTGATCATCACGGCCTTACCTTCCTAAGCCGTCAGGGCCTCCAGGCGCTGAGCTCGCGATGGCACAGCGACCTCGTGCCCCCATTCTGCCCAGCTCGAACCGCGCCTCGTAGAACACCTAGTCGTTTCGGTTTGTCGCCTGATCGTCGCCGGCCTGCTCCTGTTCCGAGGCCCGCATAAGCGAGATGGAACGGGTCCTGGGTTAGGGCGACCGCTCACTGAGCAGGCTCAGCAATTGGATGCGGGTATCTTTCAGGCGTTGTTCGATGACCTGCGCGACCTTTTTCAGCAGCAAACTAGCGAAACGGTCGTCGGACATGAGCTTCTCCAGATCGGCACCGGCGAAAACGATCACGCGGCTTGGCCGGGCGGCGCGCGCCGTGGCCGTGTAAAGATAGGGCTCGATCACGGCTGACCAGCCCAGCAGCTCGCCGGCTGGCAGCGAAGATATGGCGACGCTTTCCTGGTTCCCACTCCCGACGTTTAGCAGCTCTACCGTGCCTTCCGTCAGGAAATAAAGGTTGTGCGCATGTTTACCTTCCGTGAACAAAACCTCGCCGACCGAGGCAGCCTGCTCACGTCCGGCCATGGCTAACTGCTTCAACTCCTCATCCGAAAAGCCGCCAAAAAAAACGAAGCGCCGCAAGAGTTCGGGTGAGACCATATTGCCTCCTCACTGCAGTTCTGCCAGCACGGCGTCAGCGGCCTGAGGCAAAGCCAGTGTCACCGCCGGCGAACATTGCTCGCTAAACTCCAGAACGTTTTCCGCTTCAATGGCAATGATGCGGATCCGCTCCGGCATTTTCAGGTTCATCGTCGCCGCCAACCGCAGCGCGGTCGGCAGGTTGAGATCGTGCGTCGATGACGTGTGCTGCGTGGCAATATCACCGGCGGTGAGATGCAGCACCGCGCCGGGTGAATGCGTACCGGTGCAGATGGCGTCGACGATGATCACCAGATCGTACCCTATCATCCGTTCCATCAGCCGCAAGCCGCCCGCGTAATCCTCACTCACTTCAATGGACGGGTCGAGTGCCAGGCGCTGCCGAACAATCTCGGCCACCTTGAGGCCGGCGCTATCATCGCCCAGAATGGGATTGCCCAGACCCAGGATTAAGGTGCTCATTTCAGGTTTTGTGACAGACGCTCCACCTCATGGCCACTGGCATCGCGGATAATGACCTCCAGCGGCATCTGGCCCGGCAGCGCATGCGTGGCACAGCCAAAGCATGGGTCGTAAGCGCGAAAGGCCATCTCGACCTGGTTCAGCAACCCCTCGGTAACGACCGTTCCGCCGTGGATCAGCTTTTGGCCGCTTTCTTGATCGACATGCTCATCCGGGCGTAGTTGTTGGTCGTGCCGACGATGAGATTGACGCGCGTGAGGATGCCGCGCTCGTCGGTCCAGTAATGATGGGTGAGCGTGCCGCGGGGGGCCTCGACGACGCCAACGCCTTCGGTCGGTTTTTCAGTCGGAATAACGCGGAACTGGTCGGACGTGATCTCCGGGTCGGTGGCCAGCTGCACCCAGCGTTCAGCCGCGTACAGCAACTCGATGAGCCGCGCCCAATGCGTCGCCAGATGATGATGAACGACCTTGCCTTGCCAGGTCGTGGTATAGCGGTCGGACTCGCCCTGCAAGAACGTCACATAGAAACGCTCGTATTCTTCTTGAGCCAGCGGCGTCGCCATGCCGTCGGCGGCATTGAGCCGGGACAGCGGCGTGGCGCAGTACACGCCTGAATCCTTGCCATCTACCAGGCCCCGCCAGCCGATCTTCTTGAGATAGGGGAACTTCAAGTAAGTCCAGGGTTCGACGTGTTCGGCGATCCAATCCGTATACTCGTGCGGCATATACTTGCCAATGCGCTCGCCGTCTGGATCGACGATGCTGATCTTGCCGTCATAGAAATTCACGTGATTGAATTCGTCGACCATGCCCATGTAATAGGTGCGATGCGTGAAGGTGTCATCCAGGATCATATCGAGATAGCCCGAATGCTTCAGCACGATGTCGTCGAACAGCTTGAGACTGAACTGCGCGAAGTCGATCGCCCAGCGCCCCATCTTCTCGATCTCCTGGCGCTGCTCTTCGGTGATGCCTTTGGTCAGCCCGCCGGGGATCGACGTGCAGGGATGGACTTTGCGCCCGCCGATCATTTGGATGACCGTATGGCCGTACTTGCGAGCCTGGATCACCTGGCCGCCGATCTCCAGCCCAACTTTATGAATCACACCCAGGATATTGCGCTCGGCCACGGGCGCAGTCGGCCCCATGATGAAGTCGGGACCGGCGAGCGCGTAAAAGTGAGTGGTGTGATCGGTGACGTAGAAGGCGCTGTACAGCAGCTCGCGCAATTTCTTAGCCGCCGGCGGCGGGTCCACATGATAAACGGCATCGGCGGCCTTGGCCGCAGCCATGTGATGCGCCTCGGGGCACACCCCGCAGATGCGATTCGTCAGGATCGGCATTTCCTCAACCGGCCGGCCTACGCAGAACTGCTCAAAACCGCGCAGTCGGGAATCTGGAAGTATGCTTCGGCGACCTCGCCTTCAGGATCGAGGAAGATCTCGATCTTGCCGTGGCCTTCCAACCGCGTAATCGGATCAATCGTGATACGCTGCATTAGAAATCCTCCTTATCCTTACGCTTTCACCCGATCGGCAGCCCGGGCGGCTTTCCCGGCATGGAGTAACGAACCGGCCAGGTTAAAGCGATAGAAAGCGCCGGCGGGATCCGGGATACTGTCCAAGATGTGATTGATTTCTTCGGGGTCGGTGCTGTCAATGACCGAGGCGATCGCCGTCATCAAGCGGGCGCCGTAATCCAGCGCGCCTTCGGCCGGGCCATAACAGCCCACGCAGGCTGCTCCAGCTTGAGGGCACAGCGCTCCGCAACCGCTGCGCGTGGCTATCCCGTTGCAGAGCACGCCCTGTTCGAGCAGGCAGACCGACGGATCGATCATTCCGTCTTGAATGCGCACAAAGTTTTTGATCTTTTTGACGTTGCGTTCGCGCGGACATTCATCGCAGACAGACGACTGGCCGGCCCCAATCACGGCGCCTGGCGGAGGCAGTGTGGCCTGGCCATGCAGGACCTGAATCACCAGATCAATGACCGCGGCAATCTGAGGCGATTCAGGCGGGCATCCGGGCATGTAGTAATCGACCGGCACGACCTGATCGAGCGTCTTCAAGACCGGGTAGAATTCTGGAATGTAAAGCGTGCCTTCTGGGGCATTCCAGTTAGGCTGCGGCCGCGTGTTGTTGGGATTGTCGGTCGAGATGCCGGTGTAGACCGTGTCGAAGATTTGTTGGGTCGTGCTAAAGTTGGCCAGGCCGGGAATACAGCCTTCACACGCGCATGATCCAAACGCGACCAGGATTTTGGACTTACGCCGGAGCAGGTGCGCCATATGCTCGTTTTCGTCGTTGCGGATCCCGCCGTTAAAGAGCGTGAGTGTGATCGAGTCGTCGGGCATCGCTTCGACGTCTTTGTACTTGGCATCCATCGCGACGGGCCAGAAGACCACCTCGAAGTTCGCATCGACTTCAAGGATCTTCTCGTGAATGTTTAAGACCGCAATCTCGCACCCACCGCACGAGGCAGCCCAGTACATGGCGAATTTGGGTTTGCTGTTAGGATGTGCGTCAGAGTTACTCGTCATGCTTTTACCTCCCGCAGGATCTAAACTGCTTCGGCGGAGATGGTCACGCGCGCGCCATCGCCGTTCGGTGTGGAGGCCCAATTCAGTGGGCCCAGGCTGGCGTATCTCTTCGACCATGGCGGTAATTTCATCGGCCAACTTGTGGCCTTCGGCAGCGCTGGCCCATACCAGCCGGACGCGCTGTGGCTCAATCCCGAATTGCGCCAGGGTTCGCTGCAGCAACATGAAACGTCGCAGCGCCTTGTAGTTTTGCTCAATGTAGTGACATTCACCGGGGTGGCAGCCCGTGATCAACACGCCATCGGCGCCGCCCGAAAATGCCTTGAGCACAAAAGTGGGGTCCAGCCGGCCGGAGCACATCAACCGGATGAGCCGGATGTTGGGTGGATACTTCATGCGGGCCGTCCCCGCCAGATCGGCCGCGCGATAACTGCACCAATTGCAGGTGAAGCCGACAATGACAGGCTCGAAAGCTTCGTTCATAATGTCCTCCAGTAGGCGAAACAAACTTCAGTCATCGATTTCGGACAGTTCGCCTGTTATGCGGCCACCGTCTCAAGGTTGCTGGCTGTGGCTCGCTCAAGACTCACATTGAGCATCAGCAGGCCCTCGATTTGCGACAGAACCTGCTCATTGCTGAACATGGTGCCGCTGATGGCGCCCGCCGGGCAGGCCGCCACGCACGTGCCGCAACCCTGGCAGAGTGCCGGGTTGATCTCGGTCACCCTGCGATCTTCATGGAAGGTAATGGCGTTGAACGGGCACAGGTCGTTACAGATGCGGCAGCCTGAACACATATCAGGGTTAACGCTGGCACGAATTGGCTCCAGGGCAATCTCTTTTTGGTTGATTCGACCCAGCACGCGCGCTGAGGCAGCGGCGCCTTGTGACACGCTCGCGGGAATGTCCTTGGGACCCTGGACGCAGCCGGCGATAAAGATGCCCTCGGTCATCGTCGCCACCGGATCGAGTTTCGGGTGCTTCTCGATCAACCAGCCATCAGCGCTGCACGAAATGCCGAACAGCTTGGCGACATCTTTGGCATCGTGGCGCGGCTGCAGCCCAGCCGCGAGAACGACCATATCGACCGGGATGCGCCGCTGCTTGCCGGCTAAGGTGTCTTCAACCTGGATGATCAGCTTGCCTTCTTCACCCCGCAGACGGGCGGCGTCGGTCACTTCAGCCACACGGCCGCGGACGAACAGGGTCCCTTCCGAAAGGACACGCTGATAGAACTCGTCATAGGCCTTGGCCGGGGTGCGCATGTCGATGTAGAAGTTGTAGACCGTCGCGCCCGTGCGCTCCTTGACCAGGTGAGCAAACTTCAAACTTTGCATGCAGCAGATCGCCGAGCAGTAATTGTTGTAGTAACGATCGCGGCTGCCGACGCAGTGGATGATACCCACCGTGCGCGGCTCGGTGATCCCATCCCGCAGCACGATCTTGCCATCGGTCGGACCGGCGGCGTTGGACAAGCGCTCGAACTCCAGGCTGGTGAAGACGTTAGCCAGCCGGCCATAACCGTAATGCGGGTTTCGTCGCGGATCGAACAGGTCGTAACCGGTTGCCAACACGATGTTGCCGACTGGCAAGGTGATGATCTCATCCTTTTGGTTGAAGTCAATCGCTCCGGTCGGGCAAAGCTTCTCACAGGCGCGACACGTGCCCTTCTCGAAATAGATGCAATTTTCCCGATCGATCACCGGATATTTAGGTACAGCTTGCGGGAAGGGGGTATACACCGCTTTGCGGTACCCTAAACCTGCTTCAAAGATATCGTCTACGACCTTCTTGGGGCATTTCTCCTGGCAGACACCGCACCCGGTACATAGCTCAGTAGTGACATAGCGTGCTTTCTTGCGTACTGTGACGGTAAAGTTCCCCACGTAACCATCCACACGCTCGACTTCACTCCAGGTGAGCATGGTCACATTGGGATGGGTACCGATTGAGACCATCTTGGGAGTAAGGATGCAGGCCGCACAATCCAATGTCGGGAAGGTCTTATCGAACTGCGCCATGTGTCCGCCGATGGAGGGCTCGCGCTCCACCAGGTACACGTGGTAACCTGCATCGGCAATTTCTAATGCGGCCTGGATCCCGGCGATGCCGCCGCCGACCACCAGGGTGTCCGGATGAATCGGCACGCGCAGCGGTTCAAGGGGTACCTGCTGCAGAACGCGCTCCACGCCACCCGAGACGACGGCCTCGGCTTTGTTGGTCGCCGCTATCTTGTTCGTATGTACCCACGAGACCTGTTCGCGGATCGAGACAAGTTCGCACAGGTAGGGGTTCAGGCCGGCGCGCTTGCAGGCGGTGCGGAAGGTCTGCTCATGCAAGTGAGGCGAGCAAGCCGCGACGACGACGCGCGTGAGACCCAGCTCATGGATATCCTTCTCAATCATCTCCTGGCCGAGGCTGGAACACATGAATTTGTAATCACGGGCGATGACCACGCCGCGATGTTTCAAGCGCCCGGCGGCCCATTGCGCGACCTCTTCAACGTCGACAATGCCGGCAATGTTGGTGCCACAGTGGCAGACATAGACGCCAATGCGTTCTTCGCTCATCTGCTCGCCTCCTCTTTATCGCGCCTCAGACTCGGCATGGGTAACGCCTGTTTAGAGCGCTTGGGCTTGGGAGTAGCCGCCGGCTCACTCACCGGCACCTGCACCCCGATACGACTCAAAGCCGGACGGGCGTCGACAAACTCTTTTCCGAACCCGACTCTTTCGCATCTTTGCCAAAGGCCAGGCCGATCAGTTGGGTGAAGTACGTGACTGCGACATGGTAGTTCGTGTGGAAATAGTGGTTCACTTCACTCTGATAGGCGTCGAGGTTCAACTGGCACATCGGGCAGAGCGTGACGAGCATATCCGCTTTGTATTCGGCGGCAGCGTGAATCAGCCGGCGGATGAGCTCCAGTGCCACGGGCTTGCTGATCTGGGTCATGTGCCCGCCGCAGCAATCGAGTTTCATCGGGAAGTCGATCACTTCCGCTCCCAACACGGCGAGGATCTGATCCAGTTGGGCCGGGTACTCTGGATAATTGAAGCGGTGATCGAAATCCGGGCGCAGGATCATGCACCCATAATAAGGCGCCACCCGCAATCCATGCAGAGGGCGAATGACGTTACGTTGGATAGCGTCCAGGCCAATGTCATGCATGAGCACGTCCAGCAAATGGCGCACTTTGACGGCCCCGGGTGTATAGTGCAGCCCGCCCGCCGCCAGAGCGGCATTGACCGCTTCACTCAACTTCGGACTCTCCTGCATGTAGTGGTCGGTCTTGGCCAGGTTGAGATAGCAGGCGCTGCAGCCCGCCATGACCGTATTTGTTCCATCGGTCTGTTGTTCGGCGAGTGCCAGGTTGCGCCCGATCAAAGCGTGACCGCCTAGCGGACTCACGGCCATGAACTCGGTCGCCCCGCAGCAATTCCAATCGGCGATTTCTTCCAGCTCGATATCGAGTGTCTCGCGGATGGCCATGAGGGAATCCAGGTAGGCGCGAGCACTGCGCTCCATCGAGCAACCGGGATAGAAAATATATTTCATTGTGACGCCTCCAATTCCTTGGCGCGCGCGAGGACGGCCCTCAGCCCCTTAAGGCCCTTGATGCGGGTGGGCGTGAAGTTCAGGCGTTCCTTGGTGAGCATGCCCAGGCCCAGCGGCGCCATACCGCGCATACTGATCGGATGATGCCGCAAGTAATGGCGAGTCGCCAGGCCCACCTCGAAGCTCCGCCCGTATTTCTCGACATAGTCGCTGAAGGTTTGCGACAGATGCGGCCCGGCTGCGCCTTCATACAATCCGGCGCGAATCGCCATGCTCTTGAGGGTGTACATCACGTCGGGGATGTGAACTTCCTGTGGACAGCGCACCAGGCAGTAATAGCACGCCACGCAGAACCAGGGTGTATTGCTGCGCAGCACTTCATCACGCATGCCGGCGCGGATCATGGCAAAGACCTGTCGCGGTGTATTGTCCATATCGGCCGCAGAAGGACAAGAGCCGCCGCACGTCCCGCACTGAATGCACATTTCCAGGCGTGAGATTCCCGGTGTGGCGGCGACAACTTCGTCCAAAAAACTCAAGTCGGCGATAGGTGGCTCGGGAAGACTGGGCAGGAAATCGTTGTCTGAATTATCGGGTGATGGAGCCAAGGTGCACCTCCTAAATGATAGGGAACCGTGTACCGCAATGGCCTGCGGTTTCACTTCGATGCCAGCTCATGCCGGAACAGCGGCAGGCAGAGGTTTTGCCGTAACGCGCCCGCTCGTGAAACACGGCGCAAAGTCGCCCGCCTATACACTACGCCATTTTGCTTCACACCATAATCAGCCGCCTGCCCCAGATTCCTGAGGTACACACCCTATTTTTAAATGATAGTGACCCTAGCTGTATAGCGCGACAGTGACGAATATCCGCGCAAATGGGGAATGCTGACACTCCCCACGGGGTTCCATATTCCAGCATACTGATAGGGTGTGAACAGTGGCACTTCTTCCCGCCTTCATGCGTGTGCCGGTGTGTTATAATCTTCACAATCGGGGAGGGGAATGGTGTGATGGGCAGCAATTCGCATCGTGCCTCTGACTTGCGGCAACGTCTGCGCCGCCTGTCGATCGTCAACCGGCTCCTGATCGGCAATTCGATTGTCATCATCGTCAGCGCGGTGATCGGGATCCTGTTGTCGGGTCATTTAGACCATATTCTTAACGAAACAGGCATTGGACCGATTGTCCTGTCTTTGTGCTTTGGCATTTTGCTCGGCACCGTGGCAAACTACTGGGTCATCAAAACAGCCTTGCGTCCCCTGCAGGATCTGCGCGAAATGGTCAAGCGGGTGCAAGCTGAATCGCCGGATGAGCCCATGCGCTTGCCGGAGGACACCAATCCTGACATCCGGCAGCTAGCGGCTACCGTTAACGCCATGCTCGATCGCCTCGACACGCGCACGCGGCAATTGCGCGCGATCTCCGAACGACTCATCAATGCCCAAGAGGACGAACGCAAACGGATTGCCCGCCGCCTCCATGACGATACCGGCCAGTCTTTGTCGATGCTGATCATGAACCTGGAACGGATGGAGAGCCTGATTCCGGCGGAGGACGCCGATCTGCTGCGCCGGGTGACCACGGCGCGCAAACTGGCAACTCGCACGTTGGAGGATCTGCGCAACGTTATCTACGGCCTGCGCCCTACGATGCTGGATGATCTGGGTTTGGCCTCTGCGATACGCTGGTATGCTCGATCAGGTCTGGATGAGGTGGGAGTCCAGGTTAAGTTTGACTCGCTGGACGAGACAATGCGGCTGCCTCCGCAAGTCGAGACGACGCTGTTTCGGATCTCGCAGGAGGCGATTAGTAATATCGTGCGCCACGCCCACGCCAAATCTGCTTCCATCGCGTTGTGGCAAGAAGATGGCGCCGCCTGTTTATGGATTGAAGATGATGGCTGCGGCTTTGACTTTACCTATATTTCGACCCAGGCATTGCCGCTGCAGCATTTGGGTTTGTTGGGGATCAGGGAACGGGCCGAGCTCGTCGGCGGTGAAGTGATGGTCGATTCTGTGCCGGGGCATGGCACCCGGCTCGAAGTTCGCATTCCGCTGAACGGCTTGGAAAAAGCGCGCGCTAATGGACAGAATAAGAGTACTGCTGGCTGATGATCATGCCATCCTGCGGGACGGCATTCGTGCCCTGCTGACCGATCACCCCGACATCGTCGTCATCGGCGAAGCCGAAGATGGGCACTGGGCCGTACACCTGGCCCATGAACTTCATCCCAACGTCGTGCTCATGGATATCGGGATGCCCCGGCTCAACGGCCTGGAAGCTACGCGCCAGATCAAACATGATTGTCCTGAAGTCGCGATCCTGATCCTGACCATGCACGACAATGAGGAGTATCTGCGGCAGGTGCTGGCCGCGGGCGCCTCCGGCTATGTCCTGAAACGAGCCGCGGCCAGCGAATTGGTGGCCGCGATACGGGCGGTGCATCGCGGCGAGGCGGCGCTTTCACCAGCAGTGGCGCGCCTGCTGATTGAAGACTATCTGAGAAGTGAGGACGGCCGGATTGCAGCCACCCCGTCGGATCTGACGCCGCGGGAACGTGAAGTGCTGCAGCTGATTGCCGAGGGCCACACCAGCAAACAAATCGCCGAGCTCCTGTGTTTGTCGGTCAAGACCGTGCAAGCGCATCGGACGAGCCTGATGCAAAAGCTCGATCTGCACGATCGGGGCGACTTGATCAAATACGCCATCCAGAAGAGAATCATCGACGTCTAACGTATGCCGGTCTGACAGGGTCTCCGGTATCCCAGGTATCCTCCGGTGCTCCCAGGCTCCGTGCCTGGGGGCCGCCTCTCCGATGGAGGTGTTACTCCGCTGACGATCGTGATTGAGCATTGCCCGGCAGCTTGATCTCAAAATAGGGTGCGTAACCGGCCTGCTCTAGATTCTAGACCCGATCTCCCCAACGGCGTATGGAAGTATGATCGAGCCAAGGTGCCCCTGAGGCGCCGGGGACGATCCGGCCCGTTCGCCATTCGCCGCGTGACGCACAGCGCCTCAACGCTTCAAAGGGCGGGAGGTCATATGTTGATTCCCTCTGCCATCGCACGCCAACATTCAGCTGAAACCACCCTGCTGGCGCGCTTCGTCGCCGGCGATCCAGAGGCTGCTCACTCATTGTTCCGATTGCTCGGCTCAAATGATCGGGCAAGCGCCGAGTCGGTGATGGAAGTCATCAGCAACGACGCCGATCTGCTGTTGTGGCAGCGACTCCTGCACCACGTTGCCCTGCACCGATCACTTGATCGTACTGCCGGTCATTCTCCAGCCGACCCTGGGACTTTAGGGCGTGCGTATGCGGCGCTGGTCGATCTCTTCCTCAAAGATGACGATCCCCCGGCGGTCATGCAAATAAAATCGGCAGCTTTGTCCGCAGGATTGAGTGAGCCGGAACCGGGCATTCGCCACACGGCAGCCACACTGCTGGGCTTGCAGGGTGATGTCCGGGCCGTCGACGTCCTGATTGAAGCCACCGGCACAGGCGAGCGAGAGTGCCAGTTGAAAGCCGTAGCGGCCCTGGGTTACCTCAAAGATGAACGGGGGGGCATGGCGCTGGCGGCGGCTCTCGCTTCAGATGATGAAGAAGTGCATTGGGCGGCTTCGCAGGCACTCACTGCCTTAAGGGAGGCGGCGCTCCCGGCTTTGATTCAAACACTCAAAGCGCCGAAACCACATGTGCGTTGGCACGCCGTGCGCTTGCTAGGAGACATTGGTGCTGTGAAGGCGGCGGGTAACCTGGCAGAGGCGTTATGGGATGATGACTTTAGCGTGCGTTGGGCTGCGGCTGAGGCACTGACGAAGTTGGGCGCGTTGGCCGTACCCGAAATTCTGCGCCGGCTCGCACACAGGGTATTAACGGAAGATGTGTGCCAGGCTGCCTATCACACGCTGCGACAACTTGCGCCTGGTATTGGTCACAACCGCCTGCAACCGTTGTTGGAGGTGTTGCGCGAACGGAAGGCGCCCAATGAAGCCCCACCGCTCGCTGATGAACTGCTTCAGACCTGGGAAAGCAAGGGATAGCGCGATGCCTGCTTTTGGAGCTGGATATACTCGTAAGTCACCCACGGCTGCCGCCATGGTGATTGGCGGCGGCATCGGCGGAATGCGTGCCGCCCTGGATCTCGCCGACGCCGGCCTGAAGGTTTACCTGGTTGAGCATACGCCCTGTCTGGGCGGGCGGGTCGCTCAACTCGGCTATATGTTTCCGCAGCATGACTGCGTTCTCTGCCGGGGGACCCCGGATCATGGGTACGGTTGTACCCGTCCGTCCATTTCTCCCGCTTACCTACAACACAATCAACATCCGAATATCGAAGTCATGACGAATACTCACGTCCTCGATGTGGAAGGGCAGGCCGGCGATTTTACCGTGTCGTTACGCCAGGAGCCGCGCTACGTGGCCGTCGATCGCTGCATCGATTGCGGACGCTGCGCCGACGCTTGTCCGATCGAACTGCCCGACGAATATCAACAGGGCCTGACGAAGCGCAAAGCGGCTCACAAAGTTGCGGCGCGCGCCGTCCCCGACGCTTACGTGATCGATCGCGGCCCCTACTGCGATAAATGCGGCAAGTGCGCGGCGGCCTGCCCGACCGGCGCGATCGATCTGGAGATGCAGCCGCGCTTGCTGACGATCGAAGTGGGGGCCATTCTCCTGGCACTCGGTTTTCAAGTTTACGATCCTACCCAACTGGAGGAACTGGGTTACGGGCGTTATCCGAATGTGCTGAGTGCGATGCAGTACGAGCGCCTGGCGAGCCGCTCCGGCCCAACCGAAGGGATCGTGCTGCGTCGATCGGATCAGCGGCCGCCTCGCTCGATTGCCTGGCTCCAGTGCGTCGGTTCGCGCGACCAACACCACGCGTTCTGCTCGTCCATCTGCTGCATGTATGCGACAAAAGAAGCCATCCTGGCCAAACAGCGCCTGGGTCACGAAGTCGATTGTTGCATCTTTATCATGGATGAGCGGGCCTTCAACAAGGAATACCACACCTACTTTGCCAAAGCGCGCGAACAGCACGGCGTCCGTTACATACGCTGTCGTGTGTCAAATGTGCGTGAAGATCCGGCCACCCACGATCTGATTTTGCGGTACGCCGCGCCGGATGGGTCGTTGCACGAAGAACGCTTCGAGGCCGTCGTGCTGGCGACCGGGCTGCAACCGCCTGACTCCGCAGCGCAATTGGCTGGACTGCTCCAGATCGAGCTGAACTCACATGGCTTTTGTGAAACCGATAAATTTACTCCTCTGCAAACTTCGCGGCCCGGCGTATTTGTGTGCGGCGCGTTCTCATCGCCGAAGGAAATTGTCGAAACGATCATCGACGCCAGCGGCGCAGCCGCCGAAGTAATGCGGCTGTTGAACGACCGCTTGCGGGCGCAGGTCTACACGCGCGAGTGGCCGTTCCTGTCCACCGAAGCTCTGCCGTCCGAGCGCGACGTGACGAATGAAGCCCCGCGCGTCGGCGTCTTTGTCTGTTCGTGCGGATCGACGATCAGAGAGGTGCTTGATCTGGCGGCGCTGACGCAGCAAGCGGCGCACTGGCCGGGCGTGGCCATGTCCGAAGCAGTGGACTTCGCCTGTTTCCCTGAGACGGTGGCGTACCTCCGGTCGCGCATTGAGACCGCCGGGCTTAATCGGGTGGTGATTGCCGCGTGCAGCAATCGCACCCACGAGGCCCTCTTCCAGCGCATGCTGCGCGAGAATGGGTTGAATCCGTATCTGCTTGAATTAGTCAACCTGCGTGAGCAGTGTGCCCGCGTCCACGCCCGGCAGCGGGCGCTGGCCAATCGCAAAGCGCAGGAATTAACGCGCATGGCGGTAGGCCGTGTGCTGGCGGCCCAACCGGTGCATAAGGATAAAAATCTCTGCCAACCTGCCGCGTTGATCATCGGCGCCGGTGTCACCGGCATGACGGCGGCGCTGGCGATTGCCGACAGCGGTTACGACGTGCAGCTCGTCGAGCGAACCGATATGCTGGGCGGAAATCTGGCAAATTTGTATTACGTGGCCGAAGGCTACGATCCGCAGCGCCTGCTGCGCGATCTCGTAAATCGTGTGCGCGCCCATCGACGCATTACGGTGCACACGCGCACCGTAGTCACCCGGCACGTGGGACACGTCGGCAACTTCCAATCCGAGCTGCAAACAAGGTACCTCGACGGAACGCGCGAACTATTCCAAATCGAACATGGTGTGACGATCGTCGCCACGGGCGGACGTGAGACCGGCGAGCATCCGCTGCTCGATCTGCCGCACGTGATCACGCAGCGCGCGCTGGAGGAAAAGATTATTCATCATCCCGCCGAGATCGCCGCCTTGCAGGACGTGGTGATGATCCAGTGCATGCGGCCGGCCGGGATGCCTGAGTATTGTTCGCGCGTGTGCTGCACCAACACGATGAAAAACGCGATCCGCCTCAAGTTATTCAATCCGGCGTGCCGTGTCAGCGTGCTGTACAAGAACATCGTCACGTATGGTTTCCGCGAAGAATACTATGCCGAAGCCCGCCAGCGCGGCGTTATCTTCATCCGCTACACTGACGACGAACCGCCCGCGGTTGCCGTCGAGGACGATCGGCTGGTCGTGCGCGTGCGCGATCTGGCGCTGAACCGGTGGTACGCCTTGCCGGCCGATCTCGTGCCCCTCAGCATGGCTATCGCTCCGGCCGAGGGGACGCGGGACTTGGCGAAGGTGCTGCGGGTGCCGATCACCGGTGAAGGCTTTTTCAAGGATGCTCAGTTGAAACTGCGTCCGATGGACTTCATGCGCGAGGGCCTCTTCCTCGCCGGTATGGCGCACTATCCCAAATTTGTCGAGGAGAGCATTAGCCATGCCTTAGCGGCGGCGGCGCGCGCCTTGACTTTGCTGTCACAGGGCTCGCTGTATTTGGGTGGTGTGGTCGCGTGGGTCGATCCGCAGAAATGCGTGGGCTGCCTGACCTGCACGCGGACCTGTCCTTTCTCGATTCCACAGGTGGTTCGACAAGCAGGCCGAACGGGGGTCGGCAGCTTGGGCGGTGCCGCGTATATTGATCCGGGGCAATGCCAGGGCTGCGGCACGTGCACGGGCGAGTGCCCGGCCAATGCGATACAGTTGATCAACTACACCGATCAACAAATGCTGTTGAGCACGATCGGCGGCCTGGGACGCTGGTTACCGGCGGTGACTCGCGAGGTGGCTGGATGATCGACACAACATTCGAGCCAGAAATCACGGCGTTTTACTGCATCTATTGCGGTTACATGGCGGCCGATACGGCCGGTGCGTTGGAAATTCAATATCCGGCCAACGTCAAATTCGTGCGGATGCCGTGCAGCGGCAAGACGGATGTGCGCTATTTGCTCGAGGCCTTTGAACAAGGCGCGGACGGTGTGTATGTAGTGGCCTGCCCGATCGGCAACTGCCATCACGTGCGGGGTAATGAACGTGGGTGGGCGCGCTTGCGGCGCGCAAAAAAGATCCTGGACGAGATCGGGTTAGGCGGAGACCGCCTGGATATGTTCTTCATGTCTGGCAGCCAGGCGCAGGCTTTTGTCGCCGCCGCGCAGACGATGACGGAGCGCATTCGCGCCCTGGGCCCGAATCCATTAACCGCACAGGAGGAGGATAGTTTGGTGAGGGGCGAAGCCGCTGAGGATGATCTTGGATTTCGCGGTAGGCCGGCACATTGATAAAGAAAACAGGGGTAGATCGCGATCCACCCCTGCTGCCAACTGTCAGATAGACACCGTCATGATACCGGTGACATCGCTGCCATTCAGCGCGGCTCCGACGACGGCCACGCGCGCCGCGCTCTCAGGTTGCGACGGGCTCTGGAACTTTGGCGGCCGCGTGCTTTTCCAAAATCACCTGGACATCTTCATCCTTCCCGTAATAGACTTCAAACGGCTGCTTGGTTAACGCCGCCAACTCCCACTGCTCGGGCGACATGTTCAGGCATTCGAAGCGGCAGTTCTGCACGCACTGCGCGCAGTACGTGCAGCGATCGGAATGGTACTCCATGACGAAGCGCTTGGCTTTCTTGTCGATCGTGATCAGCTCGATGGCGTTGGACGGGCAGTCCTTCATGCACAGGCAGCAGCCCGTGCACTTCTCGGGATTCCACGTCAATTTGCCGCGCAGCCGATCGGGCGCGGGATACCGCTGGAACGGGTACTTCTCGGTGATCGGCCGTTTGAACAACGACTCCACAATATCAGTCAGCATGGCTGCGAACCGGAACTTCATAATGTCCTGCCTCCCAACAGCGTGATGATTAGCCACTGCGCCAGCAGCAGCAGTGACGCGTAGCGCCACCACTTGGCGGTCTGTTCGATGCGGAAGCGGGCGAATAACGATTGCAGCCCGGCCAGCACCAGCAAGATCAGCAGCGTCTTGACAAAGAAATCGATCGGGTTGCCGATGCCGTGCAAATAAAACGCGGCGATCAGGGTCAGCCCGACGACCAGCTCGACCGCCTTCGCCAGTTGGAACAGCGCCAGCCCGCGCCCGCTGTATTCCGTCAGCGCGCCCTTGACGATTTCGGTCTCGGCTTCCGGCGCGTCGAAAGGCGGCAGCTCCAGCTTGCCCATCAGCCCGACGAGGGCCACCACAAACCCGATCGGCTGGGTGAGGATGATCCAGTGTTGACCGGCGAAGGCGTTGATTTCGCTGATCTGCCAGCTGCCCGCGACGATCGCCGGGCCCAACAGCGCGAACAGGAAGGGCGCTTCATACGAGAAGAGCTGGGTCAGCGTGCGCACCGCGCCGATGAGCGAGAAACGATCGGCGGTGTTGGCGCCCGCCAGCGCCAGGGCCATCGTCACCACGCTGAGCAGATACACGGTGACGATCAGATCGCCCGGAAAACTGAATGCGGGCTGCAGCCCCACCAGCGGCACGTACAGCGCCGCCGTCAGCGCGCAGACCAGCGCCAGCACCGGCAGGCCGTTGAAGAGCCAGGGCTGAATACCCGCCGGGGCGATCTCTTCTTTGCTCAGCAGCTTCACGATATCGGCCAGCGGCTGAAACCAGCGCGGCCCGATGCGGTTCTGATACTGCGCGACCAGCTTGCGATCGACCCACAGGTAGGCCAGCCCGTTGCCCATGACGAACAGCCCGGCGGGAAAGAGTAACAACGTAACGATGGGTTGGATGATCTCCATAACAGTGCCTCAAGAATATCCTGGATGATGAGCGACGAGTAACGAGGTAACCAGCAACGCGTATCAATACCTATTACGCATTACTCGTTACCCATTAGCGATCATTGCACGAGAAGCACGGATCAATGCCCGCTAAAATCATCGGCATATCGGCCAGTTGATGGCCCGGCGCGGAGGCGATGACGGACATAAAGTTGCACAGGCTGGGCGTGCGAACTTTGACCCGTTCCGGCTTTTCGCCGCCGTTGCTTTTGATGAAGTAGAACGCCTCGCCGCGCGGCGCTTCGACGCGGCTGATGGTTTCGCCTTCCTTGACTCTTGCGCGGCATGCGCACGGTCAAATCGCCCGGCGGCAGGTGATCCACGATCTCGCGGATGAGGCGGTAGCTTTCGAACAACTCTTTCAAGCGCACTACGAAGCGCGCTTCCAGATCACCGGCTGTCTCGACTACGCATGTTGACCGGGAACAGCGTTGTACGCCGCGTAAGGCGCGTCCACGCGCACGTCGCGCGCAATGCCCGAGGCGCGCGCCATGGGCCAATCACGCCGATGTTATCGGCTTGCTCCATCGTCAGCGTGCCTACGCCGCGCGTGCGGCGGATAAAGGTGGCGTCCGTCGTGACGACTTTCTAGATAATGCTGCGTACGCTCTTCGAGATAATCGAGGCCGCGCTGGATGGTGTCGATCTGTTTCTCGTCCAAATCGAATTTCACGCCGCCCAGGACGTTGGCCGAGTAATTCACGCGGTTGCCGGTCAGGCCTTCCAGCACGTCCATGATCGTTTCGCGGTCGCGCCAGTCTGTACATGAATAAGGTATCGAAGCCGCCTTCGTGCGCCGCCACGCCCAGCCACAACAAATGGCTGTGCACGCGTTCCAGCTCGGCCACCAGCGAGCGAATGGCCTGCGCGCGCGGCGGCGCGGTCACTTCGGCCAGCGCCTCCACGCCCAGCGAATAACACAGCGCGTGCGTATGCGAGCAAATGCCACAGACCCGCTCCAGCAGATACAGGTTCTGCGTCCAATTGCGATCTTCGGTGGCCTTCTCGATGCCACGATGCACGTAGCCCAGGCGCACATTGGCCGTGGTCACGGTCTCGCCGTCGACGGCGAACTCAAAGTGGCCCGGTTCCTTCAACGCCGGATGCTGCGGGCCGATCGGAACGATGAATTTTTCCAGTTCAGGCATAGATCTCCCTTCCGTCATTCTGAGCCGCTTCACAATCAGGCGTGAAGCCTGCGTAATCCTAGTCGACTTGTTTTCCGGCCTACTGCTCCAGCTGCGGCATCACAAAATCCTTGCGCAGCGGCGGCGCGTCCGTCGGCCATTCGTCGGGCAGGAACAGCCGATCGGGGTTGGGCGTGTCCATGACATTGATGCCGAACATCTCGCTCAGCTCGCGCTCGAAAAACGTCGCTCCCGGGCAGATGCTGCATACGCTGGGAATCGAAGCCTTGTCGCGGGGGATGCGCACGCGCAAGTTCACGTTGGCCGCGCCGTTGACGAAGTGGTACAGCACTTCGATCTCGCCGGCTTTGATATCGTCGAGACCCGTAATCGCCGTCAAGAATCCCCAGCGCGCTTTGCGCAGCGATTCCACCGCCGGCAGCAAGCGTCCTGCGTCGAGGTAGACATCCGCGCGATGAGCCGCCGGTTCGGTGATCTTCAAGGCGCGCGGGTCCAGCAGCGCCATGGCCTGATGCAGCGCGGCGTGCTCCTGCCCCAGCAGATGCTTCCGCACGATCTCCCAATCGACCTCGAACTCTTTCAGGATGATGCTCTTGCAGCCCAGTTCGAGATGCAGGACATTGTCTTCCCAGTGCGCGCCAAGGCCCGCTTCAAACTCAAACTCTTGACGCAGCGCCGGGGCCAGCGCCAGCCGAGTGGCGGGCGTCTGCCCCACGAAGAGCGGCCCCTTCGGGAAATTCATCGCGTTGAGCCATTCTTCGGCGGCGGTCTTCGCCGTCTCGGGCCGCGCCGTCAAATAAACCAGATGGTAACGTCGCGCCAGTTCCTGCAGACAGCGCACACTGTCCGGCGTCGGCGCATCCTTCATCACGACTTCGCGCTTATAGAAATCCGGCGTGCCGCTCAAATGCTGCCGCTGGCGGTAATCACAGATGATGCCGTCGATAAACACGAGGACTGCTTTCATGCTGCTGTCTCCTCAACCGGCGTGCTGTCTGCGACTTCAGAGGGTGACGCCGGGGTAGGGGCCTTCGCAGGCTGCAGGCTTTGCAGCAACTTCACCACGCCGTCGATGATGGCTTCCGGGCGCGGTGGACAGCCGGGAATGTAGGCGTTGACGGGAATCACCTGGTCGATGTGGCCGACCACGTTGTAGCAGCCCTGGAACGCGCCGCCCGAAGTGGCGCACGTGCCGACCGCCACCACGAACTTCGGTTCCGGCATCTGCTCGTAGATGCGCTTCAACCGATCGCGCGACTGCAGCGTTACCGGCCCGGTGCAGATCAAGACGTCGGCGTGGCGCGGGCTGCCCTGCAGCTTCACGCCGAAGCGCTCCAGATCGTAGCGCGGCGTCAGCGTCGCCAGAATCTCGATGTCGCAGCCGTTGCACGATCCGCTGTTGTAATGGATGGCCCACGGTGAATTGATGCGCGCCCAGGTGCGAATCGAATCGAGGGTGTGTTGCCAGGTTTCAGGGATATTCAGTGCCATGTCAATACCTTATGAGTGAAAAGATGAGGGCGGAGGGAGGCGGGATGAACCAGGCTTCCGCCCTCATCCCGCCTCCTTCATCCCTAGTCGATAATCAACACGACCAACGCCAGCATTAACCCGATCAAATACACCACGGCGATCGGGGAAGCCGCGCCGCTGCCCAGCATTAACACACCCAGGTGCAGCACGGCGAAGAACAGCGCGATGACGAAGAAGCCGCGGTAGCCCGGCAGCGAGCGGGCGAGCGGTGACGCCTCGCCGCTGGCGTAGATGCTGGACTTTTCTTCCGACGGATGGCCCTTGCCCGCCAGCAAACGTCCCACGCCGAACAAGATCGCTACCAGCGCGAAGTACAGAATGAATGCAACCGGTGGAGTAAGTATGACTTGCATGGTGGTCTTCCTTGTAAACGAAACGTTAAATCAGATAAAGGCGAAGGTCGTCGTTACTTCACACCGCACTGCAACCGCGCAGTGGGTGCAGGTGTCCTGCATCCCTTATCCGTTGCACTATCCTCCAAAGGCTCTGACCAGGTCCGCGCCTGCCGGTCCTGTCATCCACGCCAGCAGGCTCGGCCAGATGCCCAGGATCACCGTCGCCGCGGCCAGCAGGATCAGGGGCACGCTCATCGTCCACGACATCGCCTGCCCGCGCGTCACTGCTTCCGAAGGCTCCTGCCGGTACACCGCGTTCACGATCGGCGCGTAGTAGGCCAGCGACAGGATGCTGTTCAACGCGGCGAAGATCACCAGCAGATCGATCGCGATGTTCTGCGTCTCGACGCCCGCGGCGAAGATCTGCCACTTGGACATGAAGCCGGCAAAGGGCGGCAGGCCCGCCAACCCTAGCACGGCCACGCTTAACGTTAACGCCACGATCGGATACTTGCGCGCCGCGCCGCCGATATCGGCGATCGTCAGCGGCGAGTCATGATCGCCGGTCTTGATGAACAGCACGTACAGCAGCGCGCCGGCGGCGAGGAAGGCGAGGCCCTTCATCAAGCCATGATTGATCAAGTGGAAGAAACTACCCGAGGCGGCCGCGCTCTGACCCATATAGACCGCGATGCCCAATCCCAGCAGCATGTAACCCATGTGGCTCAAACTGGAAAACGCCAGCAGGCGTTTCACTTGCTTCTGCCGCAGCGCCAGCAAATTGCCGGCCAGCATATTCAACGCTCCGAAAGCCATCAGCAGCACGCCCCACGAGAGCGTCACGCCCGACAATGAAGCCACGGCGCGCAGCAGCGCGATCAAGCCCGCTTCAATCACCACGCCGGACAGCATGGCACTGATGCCGCTGGGCGCCTGCGAGTGCGCATCGGGCAGCCACGTGTGCATCGGCACCAGCGCGGCCTTCACGCCGAAGCCGATCAGGAAAAGAGCGCCTGCTGCCAGCAGGGGCAAGCCTTCTACTCGCCCGGCCAGCACGCGAATCTCTGCCAGATTCGTGGTGCCTGTCAGGGCCAGCACCAGCGCGATGCCCAACAGCACCAGCACCGATCCGACGGCGCTCTGCACCAGATACTTCACACCGGCTTCCAGTGACGCGGGTTGATCGCGATAAAAGGCGACCAGCAGATACGACGAGATCGCCATCGCTTCGAACCACACCCACAGGTTGAACAGGTCGGTCGCGCAGCCCAGGCCGATCATGACGCCGATCAAGGCGACGAGCATCGCGTAATACTTGTCCTCGTTCTCTTCGTGCTCAATATACCGATTGGAGTACAGCACCACCAGGAGGCCGAGGCTCAACGCAATCGCGGCCAGCACCAGGCTGATGCTGTCGATGCGCAGCGTCATGCCGCCGATGACCACCGTCATCGATCCTGCGCCGATCACCTGCGCGGCGATCACGAACGGGATCCATTCCAGCCCGATCGCGATGAGCGCCGCCCAGCGGGCCACTTTGAATAAGCGGCCGGCGAAGTAAACGAACGGCGCGGCGATCAGCGGCAGGCCGATCAGAAACAGCAGCGCCAGCGAATAAACCCCATTGCCGAGTATGATTTGAATATCGCTCATGTCACTTGCCCCATGCGAGTACAATCAACACGACGATCAAGCCGATCGCGATCCCGGCCACGTTCCAACTGAGCAGGCCGGTCTGCGTGACCCGCAGCGCTTCTGCCGTGTTCTGCGTCACGCGGACCACGCCGCGATTGATCGCCTCAAATCCGAAGGTGTTCGTCGCCAGGCGCGCGAAACCTTGCAGTCGCTTCGTGACTCCGCTGAGCGCGTCGCGCTTCCACCAGCACCCTGCGCCGAGGGCGACGACGAGCAACGCCACATACGTGGCGGGCGCGGTCAGCACCTCGCTGACCATGTCGACCGTCGTCAATTCGTGGAACTGGTGGAACGGCAGCGTGCTGGTCAGCAGTTGATACAGCGGCCCGGCCAGCAGCCACGTCGTCAAGGCGCCAAAAGCCAGCAGGCCCAGCGCCACTTTCATCGCGGTCTGCGCATCGTGCGCGTGCAAGTGGCTGCGCTCTGCGCCAAAGAAGACCAGGTAGACCATGCGCGCCGTGTACAGCGCTGTCAGGCCGACGCCGAACAGCATGAAGAGATAGGCCCACCCGTGCGGTTCTGCGCGCAGACCCGCTTCCAGAATCAATTCCTTGCTCCAGAAACCGTTGAGAATGGGAATGCCGGCCAGCGCCAGCGCGCCGATCACGAACGTATTGCGCGTGAACTTCATCCGTGATCCGAGTCCGCCCATCAAGCGCATGTCGCGCGTGCCCACCGCGTGAATCACGGCGCCCGCGCCCAGGAACAAAAGCGCCTTGAAGACGGAGTGGCTCAGCAGGTGGAATTGACTCGCATAAACGCCGCCCACGCCAATCGCATACACCATGATTCCCAGTTGACTCACCGTCGAATATGCCAGCGCGCGCTTCAGGTCGGTTGCCACCACTGCCATGAACCCGGCGAGCAATGCGGACAACACGCCGACGATCACAACCGCGGTGGTCCAGCCCGGCACGCCTTCAAAGGCTGGATAGAAACGCGCCAGCAGATACACGCCCGCGTTGACCATCGTCGCGGCGTGGATCAAGGCGCTGACCGGCGTGGGCGCTTCCATCGCGTCGGGCAGCCAGGTCTGAAACGGAAACTGCGCCGATTTGGCCGCCGCGGCGATGAGGAACGCAAAGGCGACGAAGGCCAGCACATCTGGGGGCATTTCGTCGGCGCGCCTGAGGAAATCCGCAATCTGATAACTGCCGAGGTTGGCGTAGATGACCAGCGCTCCGATGAGCAATCCCACGCCGCCCAGCGAGGTAATGATCAACGCCTTGATGCCGCCCGCCACCGCTTTGGGATCGTCGTTATTGAAGGCGATGAGCGCGAATGAGCAGAACGCCGTGATTTCCCAGAACAAGAACAGGAACAGCAGGCTGCCCGTCAGGGCCAGCCCCGCCATCGCGCCGATGAACAGCAGCACCAGTTCGTAGTAGCGGCCCAGCTGCTTGTCGCCCTCCATGTAATTCACCGAGAAGACGACGGCCAGCGAGCCGACGACCGTGGCGATGATCGCCAGGAACACGCTCATGCCATCGGGCGTGAAGGTCAAAGCGCCGAAGATGCCGCCGAGCGGAATCACGATCGCCGGGGTGGCCGACGTGTAGGGCAGCATCAACAACGCGGCGATACCGGCGGCCACCGCAAACGCGACGGCCAGGGTGTGCTGTGCGCGCGGATACTTGTTCGTCGTCAGCCATACGGCCAGGCCGCCCAGCCAGGGTAAACCAATTGTGAGGAGAATCAATGCTTGAATCATGGGCACCTCATAAAATGTGAAACGCGGGAGCACTGCACCGCATGTGTAAAACGTCAATAGCGCCATCACGTATTGCGCGTTACTTCTTTAACGTCGCTAATTCCTTCACATCCAGCGTTCCCATGCGCCGCTTCACCTGCAGCGCCAGCGCCAGACCGATGACGGCCACGACCGTATCGACCACAATTACCATCACGGCCAGGCTCTGCCCCAGGTTGATCTTGCCGCTGACCGTGCCGGCCGCTACCAGCGCGAGCAGCGCGCCTTTCACCAGCACCTGCAGTGCCACGACGACTTTGATCAGATTGCGCGTGATCAACAGTCCATACAGCCCGATGCCAATCAATCCCAACACGCCGATCACAGTGATGTGAAGTGGGGTCATGCTTTCACCTCGTGCGTAGCACGTGCTGCCGCCGTCGTGGCCGCTGGTTTCACTACGGGTTGGCTGGCCTGCGGCTCTTTCGCCGGCACGGCCTGCTTCTCTTTCGCGGGAATCTTAGCTTCAGACAACAGCGCCAGCATCCCAACAACCGCCGCGAACAACAAACCGCTTTGCACCAGCATATCCAGGCCGCGCTGCTGCCAGAGCACCTCGGAGAAGGACGGTTCAGTTGCGGCGGGGAGCGAAACGAGTGAGGAGATGGTCATGAAGCCGAGTAAAACGATCGCGGCGAGGGAGACGATCAGGGCGAGCGGGCGGGGAATGATCGATTTGACCTCGGCCGCTTCGCCGCCGGCGATGCTGATCGCAAATACGAACAGCACCGTCACGAGTCCCGCGCCCACGCTGAGCTCGATCACCGCCACAGCGTACGCGCCCAGCAGATACATGAGAATGGACAGAATGGCGCTGCAGCCTGCCAGCCACAACGCCGAGACAATCAATTGCTTGGCGCGGAACGCCATGAACGCGCACGCCAACATGGCCAACGTAAGCACGATGAACAATACGAGCATGTGCTGCCTCCGAAAAATGTAACATCAACCGATAGTAAGCTTACACTTGTGTATCCAAATTTACCGCTGGTAAATGTCATGTTTTGATTACGCAATTTAGCACTATATTGCGCAATACGGCACAATAAGGCCGATTCAACAAAATTCGACAAGTTACCTGCATGTATTCGTATAAACGCATGTATCCAATAATGAAAGCGCGCTGCTATTCGATGGAAATCTGCTCGTGTTCGCACCAGAGATTTGGCGCAGTTCATGACTATGCCTGCCACTCCTCAAAGTTGCGCAACTCCAGGCGCTGTTCGACCGTAGTATTATGAGGAGCAAGAGCAGGTCGCGCGGCAGGGTTAGCTGGAACAACCCCGAGGATACGCGCTGCGCTGGCCCGCTCGATGCCGCGCCAATCGCACATGACACGGGTACAATTAGCACAATACCACCTGGCAGAATAAGCATGCTTGACTTTCGGAATCTTCCTGCTTCCCGCGGCGTTTATGTGCTGCATCTGTACGTCCCGCATCCTCAGTCTCTCATGATCGGCCGCCTGGGGCAGTATAGCTGGCCTGTTGGCCATTACTTCTACGTGGGCAGCGCTCGCGGAGCCGGGGGCTTGCAGGCCCGCGTGGGGCGGCACCTGCGCGGCGCTGGCACGCTGCATTGGCACATCGACTACCTGCGCGCCGTGTCCGAAGTGCAAGATGTCTTCTACACGGTAACGGATAGAATGCTCGAATGCGCGTGGAGCCAGGTGCTGGCGCAGCTTCCTCACGCGTTCATCCCGGTTCCACACTTCGGATCAAGCGATTGCCGATCGGGTTGTGCCGCGCACCTCGTGGCGTTTCCACGCCGCGCCGATTTTGCCATAGTGCAACACGTTTTGGATCAAGCCGCTGGCGTGCCCCTCGTGCGTCTCCGCTTCCGCTGAGTCCAGCAGCCTGCCCCCTGCTCCCGGCATCTTGATTCTGCCTCTTGACAGATCGGCGCTTCAGCTAAAAAATATAAATGAACGATCGTTCGTTTTGTAGCGGCATCCGATCGGCGATCGATTGAGGCGCCATGCTCAATTCACGACTGCTGTCGCTCGTCCGCAAAGAATTTATTCAAATCGTCCGCGACCCGCGCACGTTGCTGATCATGTTCGTCATGCCCATCGTCATGCTGTTCCTGCTGGGCTACTCCGCCACTAACGATGTGCGCAATGTGCCGACGGCCATTTTCGATCAAGATCGCTCTGCCGCCGCGCGCGAACTGGTCAACGCTTTTCGCGCCGCCGATTATTTCCAGTTTACTGCTCGACGTGACTTCGGTCGAAGAGATGAAACGCCTCATCGACAACGGCCAGGCGCGCGCCGGGCTGATCATTCCCCCGGATTATCAGCGCCGCCTGCTGTGGGGCGAACAGGCGCAGGTGGCTTTCGTGATCGATGGTTCCGATCCGGCGATTGCCGGCACGGCTTTGTCGGCGGCCACGCTGATCGGCCAGATGAAGGCGACGACCATCCTGCGCGCCACGCTGGAACAGCGTGCCCTGGGCAACGCCGCCACCGCTCCGCTGGAAGTGCGGACGCAGGTCTGGTACAACCCTGATCTGGTCAGCGCCTACTTCATGATCCCGGGCCTGATCGGCGTCATTCTGCAGTTCATTGCGGTCATTCTGACGTCCACGGCCATCGTGCGCGAGCGGGAACGCGGCACCATGGAGCAGCTGATCATCACGCCGATTCGCTCCTGGGAGCTACTTCTGGGCAAACTGCTGCCCTACATACTTGATCGCCTTCTTCGACTTGCTGGAGGTGTTGATTATCGGCACGCTGGTGTTCAACATGCCCATTAATGGCAGTGTGCCGTTGCTGCTGGTATTGGCCGGCCTGTTTCTCGTGACGACGCTGGGCATTGGCCTGCTCATTTCGACGTTTGCAAAGACGCAGTTTGAGGCGATGCTGCTGGCCGTCTTCAGTTCCCTGCCGATGATGTTTCTATCGGGCTTCTTCTTTCCGCTGGCGGCCATGCCGCCGTTCCTGCAAGTCATCAGTTATCTCATCCCGTTACGGTACTTTCTGATCATCGTGCGCGCCATTCTGATCAAAGGCGTGGGGCTGGCCGCCGTGACCAACGAAGTGCTGGCCCTGATCGTGTTCGGGTTCGTGGTCATGGGCGTGGCCGTGCTGCGTTTCCGCAAGCGCCTGGATTGACTCGGTTTTTTTGCTATTGACAAGAACGCCGTTCAGCTTATAATCCGGCGGGTTCGCCAAAAATGAACGGGCGTTCGTTAAGTAGACCACCATGCCGACACGCACCACTTCTGCCGCACTGACTCACCCGTCACGGGCCGCGGGCGACAAACCGGAGACCAAAGGTGAGCGCACGCGCGCCGCGCTCATCGAAGCCAGCTATCACCTGTTTCTCAGCCGCGGCTATCACGGCACGTCCATGCGCGACATTGCCAACACGACCGGGATTGCGCTGGGCGGAATTTACAACCATTTCGCCACCAAGGAAGATATTTTCCTGGCGATGCTGGTCGAGCGGCATCCGTTCATCAACATCGTTCCGGCTTTGCAAGCCGCCTGTGGCGAGACGGTGGAAGAGCTGGTGTCCGACGCGGCGGCTCGCATGATTGCCGCGCTGGGCCAAAGCCAGGATATGCTGGGCCTGATGCTCGTCGAACAAGTTGAGTTTAACGGCAAACATATTTCGCAGCTGATCAAACAATACTATCCGGGGCTAAAGGAGTTTGTGGAACGTCTCAATAAGGTGCGGGGACCGCTGCGCCCGATTCCCCCGCCAGTGCTCTTACGGGCCTTTATTGGGCTGTTTTTTTCCTATTACATGACGGAGCGCTTGATCGTCGAGCGGCAGCCGCCCAAACATCCCCACCATGGTGACTTTGCTTACTTTGTCAAAATTTTCTTGCACGGCGTGCTCGCCGAAGGTTGATGGGATATGCGAAATTCGCGACTATTGTCTATTATGCGGAAAGAGCTGATCCAGATTACGCGCGATCGGCGGATTGTCATCATCACGTTCATCCAGCCGATTATCATGCTGTTCCTGCTGGGCTTCGCGGCGACGAATGATGTCCGCAATGTGCCGGCGGCGTTGTTCGATCAGGACCATTCTAAAGCAGCACGTGATCTGCTCGACGCTTATCGAGCGGCCGATTACTTCCAATTCAATCACGATGTAAGTTCAGTTGACGAGATACGCCAGTTGGTCGAAAGCGGGGCGGTGAAAGCGGCCTTGATCATCCCGCCTGATTACGGGAAGCGCCTCGCTGCGGGTGAGCAAGCTCAGGTTGAATTCGTGATCGATGGAGCCGATCCCACTATTGCGGCCACCGCCCTGGGTGCTGCGGTACAGATCGGGCAGTCCAAATCGACGGCGGTGATGCGGGCCCAGCTGCAGGCCCGGGGGCAGTCCAGCGGAGTGGCGTCGCCTATCGATGTGCGCACCCAGGTCTGGTACAACCCTGATCTGATTAGCGCCTACTTCCTGATTCCCGGCCTGGTGGGCACGATCCTGCAGCAGCTGGCTGTGATGCTGACGGCCGCGTCGATTGTGCGCGAACGCGAGCGCGGCACGATCGAGCAGCTGATCATCACGCCCATCCGATCGTGGGAGTTGATTGTCGGCAAGGTCACGCCCTATGTGGGCTTGGCATTCTTCAACGTGCTGGAAGTTTTGATTATCGGCCTGGTGGTGTTCAAGGTGCCGATGATCGGCGATATCGGGCTGCTGCTCGGCGTATCCATGCTGTTTTTGGCCGCGGTCCTGGGCATTGGTTTGTTCATTTCGACGATGGCCAAGACTCAGCAGGAAGCGCAGATGCTGGGGATGTTGATTCAACTGCCGTCCCTGTTCCTGGCCGGAATTTTCTTTCCCATTGCCGCCATGCCGCCCTTTTTGCAAGCCGTCAGTTATTTGATTCCACTGCGTTACTTCAACGAGTGCGTGCGCGCGATCATGTTGAAGGGCGCCGACTTGCAGGCCATCAAAGGCCCGGTGTTTGCGCTGGTGATTTTTGCCATCGTGATTATGGGCAGCGCGATGCTGCGCTTCCGCAAACGCCTGGACTAAGCGTGAATACCATGACAGGCAAACGTTTTGAGGTTGCCGTGATTGGCAATGTCGGCCTCGATACGAATGTGTACTTTCATTCCGACGAGCCCGACTTCAGCCGCGAAGCGAATTTCACGGAGAATCTGGACACCGTGGGACAGGCGGGCGGTTACGCCAGCCGGGGTTATGCGCAGTGGGCAAGCATACGGCCTTCATCGGTTACGTGGGCGACGATTTCAGCGGGCGTTTTATCCGCGAAGAGCTGGCGCGCGACGGCATCGACCAGTCGGCGGTGTTCGTCGATCCGGCGGGCACCAGCCGCAGCATCAACTTCATGTATCGCGATGGCCGCCGCCGGAACTTCTATGATGGCAAGCGCCATATGTCGCTGCAGCCCGATCGGGCGGTATGCCGATCAATTTTAGAGCAGAGCCGCCTGGCGCATTTCAACATTCCGAATTGGGCGCGCACCCTGCTCCCCATCGCCAGAGAGCTGGGCGTAACGATCGCGTGTGATCTGCAGGACGTAGTTGCGCTGCGCGACGGGTATCGTGAAGACTTTGTCGAATATGCCGATATGGTATTTTTCTCGGCGGTGAATCAATCTGATCCCACGCCGTTGATCGCAGAGCGCGGCGGTGGCGGCCAGGCTTGATCGTCGTGGCGGGCAGGGGAGCGCAAGGCTGCGCTGTGGGCACACCGGCAGGGATTCGCCACTTCGGGCCCGTCGCCATGGACCTGCCGGTGATCGACACCAACGGCGCAGGCGACGGGCTGGCGGTGGGATTTCTGAGCAGCGATGTGCTGGACGGTTATTCACTGGAAGATTCAATTCGGCGCGGACAAATCGCGGCGCGGTACACGTGTGCGCAGAAGGCCAGCTCGGCGCAGCTGATCAGGCCGGACATCCTGCAGCATTACTTTGAACAATCAGCAGAAGGCTGAAAGAGGAATCAGGAGGCTCGTGTGAAAACTCGCATGCAATTCATCCCCATCGTCATCGTTGTCGTCGTCCTGGGACTGGGCGCATACTGGCTGGTCAATCGCGCTTCGGCGCAGAATCAGGGCCTGAAGGCCAGCGGCACCATCGAGGCGACCGACGTCACGATCTCGCCGGAGATTGGCGGGCGCGTGCTGGAAGTACTGGCGACGGACGGCGACGCCGTGAGCAAAGATCAAGCGATGGTGCGGTTGGACGACACGTTGTTGCAGGCGCAGGCTGAAGCAAGTGAAAGCCAACGTTCAAGCCGTGCAGGCCCAGCAGCGCGCCGCGCAGGCGCAGCAGCACGCGGCGCAGGCAAACTATGATCTGCTCAGTCGGGCCCCATCGCGGAGCAGATTCAAGCTGCGCAAGAAGCGGTGAAGACGGCCGAAGCGAATGTGACAGGCGCGCAGGCGCAATTGGCGCAGATGCTGGCCGGGCCAAAGGCGGCCGATATTGCCGCCGCTGAGGCGGCCGTGGCCAAAGCCACGTCTGATGTCACGTTCGCGCAGCAAGCTTACGACGGCGTGGTCGAAGGGCGCGCCACGGCCAAAGCGTACGGCGTGCCGGGCGGCGGCCTGGGCCTGATGGAAGAGAAGATGCGCGCGCAATTGCAGGCCATTCAAGCGAATTATGATGTGGCGGTAAAGCGACTCGCTCAGCCTAAGCAGGGCGCGACGAAGGACGAAATCAATCAAGCCCGCGCGCGGGTTGCGGCGGCAGAGGCGCAGCAGGGAATGGCTCAGGCGCAGCTGGAGCAAGTGCAGAAGGGCGCGCGCACCGAACAGCTGACAGCCGCGCAGGCTCAGATCGACGCCGCGACCGCGCAGATGGAAGGCGCCGGGGCGCAGATCGAAGCTGCTAAAGCGCAGGCTGACGCCTTGCAGGCGCAGATCGATAAATTGACGCTGCATGCGCCGTTGAGCGGTGTCGTGTTGAAGCGCTCGATCGAGCCGGGTGAGTACGTCGCGCCCGGCGGAGCTTGATGACCGTGGGCGATACCGGCAATCTGTATCTCACGGTTTACATTCCGGAGATCGTTACGGGCAGATCAATCTGGGACAGCCCGTCGCCGTGAAAGTTGATTCGTTCCCGGACGAGTCCTTTACCGCCAAGGTGACGCGCATTGCCGAACAAGCCGAATTCACGCCGCGCAACGTGCAGACGGCTGAGGGCCGCGCCACCACCGTGTTCGCGGTGAAGCTGGCAGTCGATAATGCCGGGGGCAGGCTGAAGCCGGGGATGCCGGCGGATGTGTATTTTAACGAGTAATGCGTAATAATGCACCTTTCAACACGCCAGGCTGATCACGTCGCACACTCGAAATGCTATGACTGCCATTACTGCTGACAACTTACACAAATCCTTCGGCGATACCCGCGCGATCGATGGGCTGAGCCTGACCGTGCAGGACGGCGAAATCTACGGGCTGGAGCCGACGGCGCCGGCAAGACGACGACGATGCGTTTGATCTGCGGCGGATTTCATGCCGATCAGGGCAGCGTGTCGATCCGGGGCCACGATGTGGCGAAACATCCCGAAGAGGCTCGCGCGCAGATCGGCTATCTGGCGCAGCGCTTCAGCCTGTACGGCGATCTGACGGTGATGGAGAACCTGCGCTTCTTTGCCGAGATGCACAGCCTGAAAAGCACCGAGTGGAAAGGGCGCGCGCTGGAAATCCTGGAATTCGTGGGACTGGCCGAGTTTTCCGATCGATTGGCCGACCAGCTTCGGGCGGTATGAAGCAGAAGCTGGGACTGGCGACCGCGCTGGTGCATCGACCGCAGGTGCTGCTGCTCGACGAACCCACCGGCGGCGTCGATCCGGTGACGCGGCAGGATTTCTGGCAGTTGATCATCCGGCTGGTGAGCCAGGAAGGTCTGTCGGTTTTGGTGAGCACGCCCTACATGGATGAAGCGTCGGCTGCACCCACCTGGGTTTTGTCAATCGCGGGCGGATGATGATCGAAGGCACGCCGGGGCAGGTGGCCAGCCGCCTGGAGGGGCGCATCCTGGAGTTGGTGGGCGAGCCGCACGAAGCGCTGCGGCACCTGGCGCAAAAACATGAAGATGTTGAAGATGTGCAGTCGTTTGGCGATCGCTTGCACCTGCGCGTGAAAGGGGGCCGCGCCGAGCGGGTGATGGCGCAGCTGCTGCCGCTGCTGCAAGCCGGCGGCGTGAGCGTCGAGCGCATCCGATCGATTGCGCCGACGTTGGAGGATGCGTTTATCGAACTGGTCGAGGAGGCCGATCGTTCGGCAGGAGGAGAGGGACATGGAACTCAAGGATAAAGTCGTATGGGCAGTGGGCGAGGCGAGTGATCTATGGCAGAGACAGTCATTGACGTTAAGGGCCTGACCAAACGCTTCGGCGATTTCACCGCGGTGAATCATGTGTTGTTTCAGGTGGAGCAGGGTGAAGTGCTCGGCTACCTGGGCCCGAACGGATCGGGCAAGACGACGACGATCCGCATGCTGCTGGGGCTGCTCCAGCCCAGCGATGGCGATGCGCACGTGCTGGGTTTTGACATTCGCAAGCAAGCCGAAGCGATCCGCCCGCTGGTCGGTTACATGTCGCAGAAGTTCGCGCTGTATGATGAATTGACCATGCGCGAGAATCTGGAATTTTACGCGGGCGTGTATGATGTGCCGCGCCGCGAACGGGCCGATCGGGTGCGCGGCGTCATCGAACTGCTGCATTTGCAGGGACGCGAGAAGGAATTAGCCGGCGATCTGTCCGGCGGCTGGCGACAGCGGCTGGCGCTGGGCACGGCGCTGGTGCATCAACCCCGGCTGCTGTTCCTCGACGAGCCGACGAGCGGCGTCGATCCGTCGGCGCGGCGCGCCTTCTGGGATCTGATTTACGATCTGGCGCAGCGCGGCGTAACGATCTTTGTGACGACGCACTACATGGACGAGGCCGAGCACTGCCACCGGGCGGGCATCATGTTTCGCGGGCAGCTGCTGGCGCTGGATACGCCGGGCGGTTTGAAGCGCAGCGCGCTGCGGGGCGCGGCGTGGGACGTGACCCCCGATCATGGCACGGCATCCCTGGTGGCGGCTTTGGCGGCGCTGCACGATGTGCCGGGCGTGGTGCGCGCCGGGCTGGCGAGCGACCGCCTGCGGGCGATCACGGCACCGGACGCGCACACGGCGGAATCGCTGCGCGCGGCGATGGTGAGCGCGGGCTTTGCGGAGGCGCAGGTGGAGCAGGTGGAGCCGACGCTGGAGGATGTGTTCATCGCGCTGGCAGGGCATGGCGCGAAGGAGCAGTCTTCAACGGATGCGGTGTGAAGCGGATGAATGGATTGTAAAGGCGCTTTTGTTAGTTTTGCTCAATTTGATCAGCATATTGCCTCAGTCTATTGACAGCGGGAAATATGGATGCAAAATATGCATGGTTTAATGTAGGCTGTCGCCATCCGCATACGAGCGCCGTCTTTGATTTAGAAGGAGAACCGGGATGGAACCTCTTTCTGTCGATGTGCCAGACACTGCGCTGCTGTTTGAGGCCAACTATGATCGGATTTGCAGGTACATCTCAAGCATGATCCATGATCCTGTGGAGGCCGAAGACCTCACCCAGGAAGCTTTCCTGCGCGCCTTCCAACAGCGCGACTCACTGCGCAACCAGGGAGTGCTGCTTCCGTGGCTGTACCGCATTGCCACCAACGTGTGTTTTGACCGGTTGCGCCAGCGCGCGCGCCGCGCACCCCTGGAATCTGAGACTGACCTCGACGACATCCCGGCAGATTCCGACACCTCCTCGCTGGAACAAACCGTCGAACGGAATGAGATGAGCGCCTGTGTACAGCAATATCTGGCGGATCTGCCGGATGATTATCGGGCCGTGATCTTGTTGCAGGATATGCATGGGTTAACGGGACCGGAAATTGCCGAGACTCTCGGTGTCTCGATAGCGACGGTCAAGATACGGCTGCATCGTGCACGCATGAGATTGCGGGCCGCGTTGGGGACCGGCTGCGCATTCACACATAATGAGCAGGATGTGCTGGTGTGCGAGCCCCGGCCAGACCCTTGTTGACCTATTCCCCCGACTTTTGCCCTCAATTCGAGGGCATTTTTCTTGGTCCAGGTGTATCTCTTTCGCAGGTTCCTTCGTCTATATCAGCAGGAACACCCTAAGTACATTCACGGTTACTACTCAGCCGTCACACCGCACTGCACGCAGTGGGTGCAAGTGTGCCCGAAGGCTTCTGTCGGGCATCCAGATTTGTTGTTGGCTAGGCATCTGGATTCCCGCCAGAAGCACGCGGGAATGACAGCGCCGCGAGGTCTGAGTAGTAACCATTCACGAAAGTCTTGCGGAATCAACCCTGCTCACCGTCATGCCCGAAGGCTTCTGTCGGGCATCCAGGTCGACGATTGGCAGATCATGCTTATAAGCACCTGGATTCCCGCCAAAAGCACGCGGGAATGACGATGCCGCAGGACTTACTGGATTGCACTTAGTTTCCGATGCTGGAAACCATCGTACTAAAAGGAGCTGAGCATGTCGAGGATCGCAACGTTGACCGAGACACAACAGGAGCTGATCGCTGTCGGAGTCTCCATCGCGGCGGGCTGTAAACCGTGCACCGCTTACCATTTGAAGGCGGCGCGCGCGGCCGGGGCCAGTGATGAAGAAATTCGCCAGGCAGTACACCACGCGCTGGATGTGCGCCATAGCGCGACCGAGATCATGGCCCGCTTGGCCGACAAGTTCCTGGGCAGTGCGCCAGGGTCGGGCACGAGTAGCCTGGCGGAGAAGTCGCTCACCGATGACCTGGTTTCGGCAGGCGCAGCGCTCGCCGTCAATTGTGGCACCAGCCTGGAGGCCCACCTCAATGCGGCGCGACAGATGGGTGCGACTGACTATCAAGTGCAGACCACATTGACCATCGCCCGCGCCGTGAAAAACATGGCCGGACAGAAAGTGGAAGCGATCGCTGCCAAAGTAGCCCCGGAAAGCGAGTGTAATCATCAGAACGACGGCGACCAGCCGGCCCCGGGATCCCCCGCGTGTTCTTGCAGCGGTTCCGAGCGAAGCGCGGCGACCTGCTGATGTGTTTAGCGAATCGCAGCGAAGTCCACATTAAGATCAAACAAGAATAAAGTTGGAATCAACGCTATCTCGTCAAGCAGGCCCAGTTTGATAATCAGATCGACTACGGAAGGAGAAACATGGCAGAAGAACTTCTACACCATTCGCGACGGAGGGTCAGACGGGCAGGGCCGCTCTCACCAGAGGCATGGCCTGGGGGTTGATCGGCGGCTTGGCCGGTACGATCGTGATGGACCTGGTCTTAATCGGGATGTTATCGGCAGTCGGATTGCCAGCGGTCATTTCCTTTTCCACCATTGGAGACACGGCGGCAGCTTTCTTGGCCTTGCTGGGTATCCCTCTGGCCGGTGGCTTTCCGCTGGGCGCGGCAGTGCACTATCTGTTAGGTCTGGTGCTCGGCGCATCTTTGGGGCCGCCGCGGCCTGATCGATGCGCTGCGAGTCAACACGCTGAAAAAAAGTGTCGTGCTCGCGGTGCTGTACATTGAGATCCTGAGTCAACCGATTCTCGCTCTATCCCCCATCCTATTGGAGATGACAGCCGCTCAGACGTTGCAGTGGTTCGGCGTGTCCGCGGTGATGCATCTGATCTGGGGTGTTGTTCTGGGAGTGGTCGTGAGTGACGGATTACACTTGCCCCCGGCGGCGATTGGGCCGCGCACGGGTAGGTGGCAAGTGACATCCCGGTATCGCAGTCGGACGTTGGAGGCGGTGTCTTACTCGCTGGGTGGTGATCACCGGCATATTCAGGAGGGAGCGAATCTACCGAGTGCCCTACCCAAAGAACAGGCCACGCTGATTGAAACGGGTCCATATCGGCTGGTGCGGCACCCGATGTACGGCGGCGCCATTCTGATGGCCCTGGGTTGGGCTTTTTTGGTTCACGGCTGGTTAACCATTAGTTATGCGCTGATTTTGTTGGCGTTTTTTGACGTCAAGGCGCGTCGTGAAGAACAGTGGCTGAAAGAAAAATTTCCTGGTTATGTTGCTTATCAGAAGCGGGTGTGTAAATTGATTCCGTTTATCTACTGATTCTGTGCAGTGTGCCGAAGATTGTGTAGTTTCTCCGCAGTTAAACTGCGGGCGAACGAATTTACACAAGATTTGGCTTGCCGCCTGATTCTGCCGGTCAAGAATGGTGGTGGCCTGGCAGTCGTCGCCACCTCGCTACTTCAATGCCCGACCTTGCATAAGGTCGGGCATTTTACTTGCTATCTCACCTTACGCAGAAACGGCATCCCTACACCTGCACTGCACCGCATGGTAGTTGCGTGCGTGCAAGTGTGCCGTTTCTCACAGCGGGCATTGGGATGCCCGCCTTACAGGCTGCGTAAGGTCGTTCTATTTCGCAGTATTTTTGCCATTTCACAAAATCGACTGTATGGGGTTATATTTGATACAGACGACGGACAGGCGGGGTCAGCGTGAAACCGGACTTTGACGAATTGGTGGAACGGCACAGCGCGGAAATCTTCGCGTACGTGTGGCGCCTGCTGCGCGAGGCGCACGACGCCGAGGATTGCCTGCAGGAGACCTTCCTGCGCGCATTCCGCTCGTACGGGCGCGTGCGGGCGGGGACGAATTATCGGGCGTGGTTGTATAAGATCGCGACGAATACGGCGCGCTCGCAGTGGAAGCGGAGAAAGCGAAGCGAACTACGCACGGTCGATCTTGATCCCGAACAGCGCGCCGACGAGATGCCGGTCGCCGATCGGGTGGAGAGACAGGCGCTGCTGGCCGCGGTGACGCGCGCCGTGGAAGAATTGCCCGATCAGCAGCGCGCGGCATTGATCATGCGCAAGTATCAAGAGTTGAGTTACGCGGAAATCGCGGCGGCGCTGGAATGCACCGAGGCGGCGGCGCGGGCGAATGTGTACCAGGCGGTGAAGAAGCTGCAGGCGAAGTTTGTCTTGAATGAAGGAGGCGCGCCATGACGCCTGAATTTGAGTTGGATGAAAAGGTGGCGAAGATGCTCGAGGCGGTGTACGCCGCGCCGAGCGCACAGTTGACAAAGCAGGCACAGGCCAGGCTAAGGAGAGCATTGATGGCAGCCAGGGGAAAGATGGTCTATTACGGTTACGCACCCCGGACGCGCGTGGGGCCGCTGTACGTGGCGGTGAATGAGCGGGGTGTGGTGGCGCTCGATTTTGGGTTGAGCGAGCAGGAGTTTGTGGCGCGGGTCGCTCAGCGGACCGGGGCGACGCTGGTGCGATCGGATGATCAGGCGGCGGAGGCATTGAAGCAAGTGCAGGAATATCTCGACGGCAAACGCACGACGTTTGATCTGCCGCTGGATATGAGCAGGATGAGCGAGTTCCAGCGGCGGGTGCTGGGCATTGCGTTGAAGATTCCGCGCGGCAAGGTTCTGACCTATGGCGATGTCGCCAGAGCGATCGGAAAACCGCAGGCTTCACGGGCCGTGGGGCAGGCGCTAGGGCACAACCCGGTGCCGATCGTGATCCCGTGCCACCGCGTGCTGGGTTCGGATGGATCACTGCACGGGTATTCGGGCGGCGGCGGCATCCAGACCAAGGCCTGGCTGCTCCGCCTGGAAGGGGCCTCGCTGCCCGGATTTTCCGAATAGGATTAGAGAAATTGATAACAAGTCCTAATATATATTGACAAATGTAAAAACAGCCTTATAATGATTGGCAGATAGAGGGAAACGCCAAAGGAGATTAGACATGAACACTCAAGTGCCAAATGCAGGCCTACAGATGCGGGTGATGTTGCTGAAGGGCGAAGTTCAGCGCGTGGAGACAAACTATCGGGGACTGCGCGTTCGATCGGGGCGGGCGTGGGTCACTCTGCAGGGGCGTGACCTGGTGCTGAAACGCGGCGACGAAGTCGCGCTTGATGGGCGGCAGCCTGCGGCCGTGGTATCGCCGTTGGGGCGCGCGCCGCTGGTCATCGAGTTGTTGGGCGAAGCGCCGCGCCAGCCCACGGTCGATCCACGCCTGGCGGTGAGCACACGATGACGGCGGCTCAACTGGACGACATCGATCGCCAAATACTCGACTTGCTGCAGCGCGAGGCGCGCATGACGAATGCGGCCATTGCCGCCGAAGTGGGTCTCACCGGGCCCTCGGTGTTTGAGCGCATTCGGAAGCTGGAACAGCGCGGTGTGATCCGCGGTTACACCATCAACATTGATCCCGCCGCGCTGGGCAAGCCCATGACGGCTTTTATCCGCCTCGTCGCCGCGTTTGACGATCGATATGACGCGGGCGTTAAGGCGATCGGCGAAGACCCGGATGTGCTGGAATGTTACAACGTGGCCGGCGAAGACTGCCTGGTCTTGAAGATCAAGTGCGGCAGTCCGAGCGATCTGGAAAGCTTGCTGGGCCGCATCCGCAGCCGGCTGACCGTGCAGCGCAGCGTGACGATGATCGCGCTGCGCACGCTGAAAGAAAATGCGCCGCTCAACGTGCTGCCCCGGGCTGAAAAACCGGCGGCCAGGCGCGCACGCTAAGTGCAGGCCAGAAAGTTCTGCAGGATCGTCATTCCCGCGTGCTTCGCGCATGCGTGCCGCCAGGCTCCGGTGGAGCCTGGGTACGGCATGGCGGGAATCCAGGGTGGATGCCCGACACACCTAGTGCGCCTCCGCCGCTTTGCGGCGGGTAAGGCGAAGGCGCTCGGGCATGACGGTCGAACCGCGCCGTAAACCAAAACGGTAACTACTGTAAGGCGTAATTTGAAGGGCGGGACTGAGATGAAACTGAAGGAATGGACTGCGTTCGGCTTACTGGGGTTAATCTGGGGCTCGTCGTTCCTGTGGATCAAGATCGGCGTGGAGAGCATCACGCCGATGATGCTGGTGACGCTGCGCGTGTCGTTCGGCTTGCTGGCGCTGCTGGCGGTGATGGCCGCGCTGCGCCAGCCATTTCCGCGCGATCGCGGCACGCTGTTAAAGTATGTATTCATGGGGATCTTCAACCTGGTGGTGCCGTTTCTGTTGATCACGTGGGGCGAGACCAAGATCGACTCCAGCCTGGCTTCCATTTTGAATGCCGCGACGCCGCTGTTTGTGATCATCATCGCGCACTTCTGGCTGCACGACGAGAAGATCACCCTGCCGCGGCTGGGCGGTCTGCTGATGGGCTTTGCCGGCGTGGTCGTGCTGGTGCTTCAAAATCTCAAACCGGACGGTTTGCAGGGCGACATCTGGGGCGAACTGGCGGTGCTGCTGGCGACGGTGAGTTACGCCGTGGCGTTGATTTTCTCGCGCAAGTATCTGCGCGGCACGAAGCCGGTGGTGCAGTCCACGATGATCCTGGTGGTGGCTACCGCGCTCATGTGGGTGATCATGCCCGTCGCCGATCGGCCGCTGGTGTTTCCGGCGACGCCGCTGACGTGGATCGCCGTGATCTGGCTGGGCGTGCTGGGCCTGTGTGTGGCGTACCTGTTGTTCTTCTATCTCAACAATGCCGTGGGACCCACGCGCGCCTCGCTGGTGACGTATGTGTTCCCGGTGGTCGGCGTGGTGCTGGGGATCATCTTCTTGAGTGAGCCGCTGACGTGGAACATGATCGTGGGATCGCTCCTGGTGGTGAGCGGCATCGCGGTGGTGAATCGCAAGCCGCGCGTCAAGACCGCAGTGAAGCCTGAAGCCGTCATGGCTTCTGCCGCGAAGTAAGGAGCGCCGGTGAGCGATATGGATGCTTTTGAAGTGTCCGCGCTGCGGGAAGAACGAGCGCGATCCGGGAAGTCTTATCTCGAATTCCTGCGTGTGCCGGCGTTGAGCATGGGGGTGTATCAGCTGCCGGCCGGCGGCGTCGATCCGCAGAGCCCGCATACTGAAGACGAAGTGTACTATGTGGTTAGTGGTCGAGCGCAGATTCACGTCGGCGAAGAGGATCGCTCGGTGGCTCCCGGCTCGGTCGTCTATGTGGCAGCCAACGTGCCGCATCGTTTCCATACCATCGAAGAAGAACTGATCGTGCTGGTCTTCTTCGCGCCGGCGGAGTATTCGCAAAAGAGTCAATCACCCCGCCTAGCGCGCCCCCGACGCGAAGCGTCGGACAGGGCGTGAGTGGAATAGAATGGAGTCGAAGGGCGATGGGCTCGTGCAAAAGCCGCATCCTTCGACTGCGTCCCTATGGGACTTCGCTCAGGATGCTACACTAGTTTCTGTCCGAAAAGTAGCGGACCGGGCTCAGTGCGCAGCCCCCGGCACATTCGCGGCGTGGGAGTGGTGCATTTCAATCTGGGGGCAGACTTGGCTGAGCAAGCATTCTGAGCGAAGCGTAGCGCAGTCGAAGAACGCTTGCTCAGCCGTGGCGCATCCTCACCTGCACTGCACCTGCGGTGCGAGCAGGTGCAAGTGTCGACTCCACTGCGTTCCGCTCACGCCATGTCCCAGCCGTAGGCTGGGTGGCGCGCTGGGCGGGATGCTCAACTTGCCCCAAAAGTGAAATGCTCGCCGTGGGAGCCGCTCCTGCTGGGGTTTCGGACAGAAACTACACTAATTTATATGCTTTCTCCCCGCACAGAATTTTTAAATGGTCTTAAAGCCGAGCTGCCGATCCTGCTCGGCGTTTTGCCGTTTGGCATGATCTACGGCGTGCTGGCGCTGCAAGCCGGCCTGCCGCCGGCTCCGGCGCTGGCCATGTCGTCGATTGTGTTTGCGGGATCGTCGCAGTTCATCGGCACGCAGTTAATGGCGCAGGGCGCGGGCGGCTTCGTGATCATCGCCACGACTTTTGTGGTGAATCTGCGGCACGCGCTGTACAGCGCGTCGGTGGCGCCGTTTATCAAGCACGTGCCCCTGCGCTGGAAAGTGCTGCTGGCGTACCTGCTGACCGACGAAGCCTACGCGGTAACCATCACGCGCTTCACCCAGCCGGATAGCGCTGCCGCTCTCAACAAGCATTGGTACTACTTCGGCGCGGGCCTCACGCTGTGGTCGTCGTGGCAGATCAGCACGGCGATCGGCATCTTCGTCGGCCAACTCATCCCTGCCAGTTGGAGCCTGGATTTTACGCTGGCGCTGACGTTCATTGCGCTGGTCGTGCCCAACTTGAAAGATCGCGCGAGTGTGGCTGCGGCGGTTTCGGCCGGCATCATGGCGGCGTTCAGTTATGCGTGGCCGTATAAGTTGGGCTTGTTTGCGGCGGCAATAACCGGGATTCTTGTGGGTCTGATGGTTGAGAACCAGAAGCACTGATGGCTGAATGCTGATACTGATTGCTGATGCTGATTGCTGATTGCTGAGCGCTGAATGCTATGAACCTCTGGCTAATTATCCTCGGCATGGGCCTGGTCACCTTCGGGATACGTCTCGTCCCGATCGTGCTGCTGGGCCGCATCGAGATTCCGCTCGTCGTGCAGCAGGCGCTGCGCTTCGTGCCGCCCGCCGTGCTGACGGCCATCGTCGTGCCGGAACTGCTGTATCGCAACAGTCAGATCGATGTTTCGCTGACCAACCTGCGCTTGCTGGCGGGGCTGATCGCCATCGGGGTGGCGTGGCGCACGAAGAATGCGCTGCTCACGATCGGGGTGGGGATGATCGCGTTGTGGGTGCTGCAATATTTGATGGGACACGGATAAACACGGATGACACGGATTTTTCTTCTTATCCGTGAAATCTGTGCAAATCCGTGTCCAATTTTGATATGCTCTCCGCTTTTCTGCACGGTTATCTGCTCGCGTTCGGTTTGATTCTGCCGCTGGGGCCGCAGAACGTGTTTGTGTTCTCGCAGGGGGCCACGCAGCCGAAGCTGCGCCGCGCCCTGCCGGTGGTATTGACGGCGTCACTGGCCGACACGCTGCTGATTCTCAGCGCGGTGTTGGGCGTGTCCGCCGTGGTGCTGACCGTGCCGTGGGTGAAGATCGTCCTCGGCGTGATCGGCGTGTGCTTCCTGCTCTTCATCGGCTGGGTGACGTGGCGCTCGGAAGTGCGCGAAGACGATGCGACGAAGCTGGCGCACGACTGGCCGGTGCGGCGGCAGATCGTCTTTACGCTGTCGGTGTCGCTGCTGAATCCGCACGCGATCCTGGACACGATCGGCGTGATCGGCACGACTCGCTGGCGTATGCCGGCCCGGAACGGATCGCGTTCACGGCGGCGTGCCTCGTCAATTCGTGGGCCTGGTTCTTCCTGCTGGCCGTGGCCGGGAAGTTGATCGCGCGCACGCGCGTCGGGCCGGTGAGGACATGGCTTAATCGCGTGTCGGCAGTGATCATCTGGATCAGCGCGGTGTATCTGGTGTACAATCTGACACGTATGGCGTAACCGGTAACGAGTAATACGTAATGAGTAACTCACGTTACGCAAGCATCCTGAGCGGAAGAGCGGGCGCGTTCTTCGACTCCACTGCGTTCCGCTCAGCGCGCGCGCCCGCTTTGTAGTCGAAGGATGCGATTCTGCGTAAGATGAGTGAGTAACGAGAAAACTTCAATGCGGCCACTGTTGGACAAGTTGGGCGTGAAGCCGTTTCACCGGATTTCGGTGATCGGCGTGGACGACGACGTCTTCCGGGCGCAGTTGATCGATCGGGCCGCCGACACGGTGCAGGACCGCCTGCGTAAAGAGAGCGACCTGATCTTCTTCGCGGCCGGCAGCCCGCCGGAACTTCAGCACCTGGCGCGCTTGAAGTCCACCCTCGTCAGCAACGGCGCGATCTGGGTCGTGTCGCCGAAAGGCAAAGCCGCGAAGATCAAGGACATCGACGTGATCGCCGCGGCGAAAGCCGCCGGGTTGGTGGACAACAAGGTGGTGAGTTTCTCGGAGACGCACACGGCGTTGCGGCTGGTGATTCCGGTAGATCAAAGATGATCCACGAATTTACACGAAAGATGATCCACGAATTTACACGAATGAACACGAAAGAAATCCTTAGGCATTGCCACCGTACGATGTCCAGTTCTGGCTGTTAGCGGGATCCAGCAGTTCACCGCACACATCGCCTATCCGCGGCCTGGATGCCCGACACGCCCAGCGCGCATCTTCGCTAGCTACGACCGCAATGCGGCGGGCATCGCGACAGCACTGGATTCCCGACGCATGATGCACTCGGGGACTGCGGCGGAAGTGCGGTGTGACGTGACCGGCAAGAACTTTCTTGACGATGTACCTTAGTGACGATTCGTGTTCATTCGTGGATCGAAAGGAAGGCAAGATGAATCGCTGTGCCTGGACGGGCGCGAACGAACTGATGCTGGCGTATCACGACACGGAATGGGGCGTGCCGCTGCATGACGATCAGCGGCTGTTTGAATTTCTGATCCTCGAAGGGATGCAGGCGGGCCTGTCGTGGAGCACCATCCTGAACAAGCGCGAGAATTTCCGGCGGGCTTTTGCGGAATTCGACGTGGCGCGGGTGGCGCGCTTCGGGAAGCGGGACGTTAACCGGCTGTTGAAGGACGCCGGCATCATCCGCAACCGCCTGAAGATCGAGGCGGCGATCACTAATGCGCAGCGGTTCCGGAGGTGCAGGCGGAATTCGGCTCGTTTGACGCCTATATCTGGCGCTTCGTCGACGGGCCAGCCGATCAAAAACACCTTTCGCTCGCTGCAGGAGATTCCCGCCAAGACGCCGCTGTCGGATGCCATCAGCAAAGACTTGAAACAACGCGGCTTCAAATTCGTCGGCTCGACCATCGTGTACGCGCACATGCAGGCGACGGGCATGGTCAATGACCATACCGTCGATTGCTTCAGGTATAACGCAGTCTAAACCGATAGGTTGATTGACCACACCACACTTTAATAATACAATGACACTCACTTCATCACGCCAATGCCGCGCGAATTTTAGCCGCGTCACTTGTGGCGCACGGCGCAGTGTGTGATATGATCAGGCGGTAGGAGGTCAAAATGATCTGGTCCGAAGTTCGCCAAGCGTATCCAAACCGCTGGCTGATCATCGAGGCCGTGGCAGCGCATACCGCCGCTGAGCGGCGCATTCTCGACAAGATTGCGGTGCTGGAAGCGTGCGACGACAACGCCGCAGTGATGCTGGCTTACGAGCGCTGGCAGCAAGCCTACCCGCAGCGCGAGTTCTATTTTGCGCATACCGGGCGCGAGGAATTGGATATCCGTGAGCGGCGCTGGCTGGGCATTCGGAGGAGCCATGCAGCTTACGCTCCAAGATGATCTGCCCTTTGTGCGGGTGACGCTGGCTTATCGCGGCAAGACCGTTAACGTCGATCAGGTGTTGCTCGACACCGGCTCGGCGTCGAGTATTTTTGCGGCGCGCGCCGTCGCGTCCATCGACATCCTGCCGGAAATGACCGACACCGTCTATACGGTGCGCGGCATCGGCGGGACCGAAGCGGTGTTCACGCGCCAGATCGAGGGCGTGTCGATTGAAGCCCAGACGATCACGGACTTCGAGATCGAGGTTGGCGGCATGAACTACGGCTTCGACATCGACGGCACGCGGGCGCGTCGGCATGGACTTCCTCATCCGCGCCGGCGCGATCATCAACTTGCATACCTTGACTCTAGAGGTTGAAGCATAACCCTGCGCGGTCAAGCGGGACGTGAACCGGCTGTTGAAGGACGCCGGCATCGTCCGCAATCGTTTGAAGATCGAGGCGGCGATCACGAATGCGCGGCGATTCCTGGAGGTGCAGGCGGAATTCGGCGCGTTTGACGCCTATATCTGGCGCTTCGTCGCGGGCCGGCCGATCAAGAACGGTTTCAAATCGCTGCAGGATATTCCCGCCAGGACGCCGCTGTCGGATGCGATCAGCAAAGACTTGAAACAACGCGGCTTCAAATTCGTCGGCTCGACGATCGTGTACGCGCACCTGCAGGCGACGGGCATGGTCAATGACCATACCATCGATTGCTTCAGGTATAACGAAGTCTGATACGATATTCCTCGTCGCTAAGTCCAGGGTAATTACGCCAGTCTTTCAAAGTAGGGCCGCCTTGAAGAAAGATGAGCAAGATAAAAGCGCCCGGCCGAAGGTGAGCCGGGCGTTTTTTCGTCAATGTGTCACCAGTGCCGCTTGCCACACGCACCGCGCGATTTTCATCCACGTGCCGCCCGCTTGTCCGCCCAATGGAACTCTGACCGCGTTCTAACCGAATTCTTACCTCGAGCAAACCGGTATCGGCATACACTGAACGGAGTGCTAGTGCTGCCCGGAGAGTGTGACAGCCGCCCACGGTCTGCGTACGAAATCAGGCACCGTTCAACTGCTTGACCTTGCTCGATAGGCGAAGCACCGCAGTTTGTCTGCTTGGGTCCTGGCAGCGTGCCGCATGGCCCGGCAGATGGGTTTGAGACAAGTCACTTTGCGAAGGCTTGTGCCAACACATACGCGGCACAACGCCCACGAAAAGTGCTATACTTTCGCCTAACAACAAGACCGCTCCGCGCTGTCGCCGCAGGCGGGCAGCCAAAGCAATGGCTAGTACAGTGTAGTCCGCCAATATTGAAGGTCCTGCAATACTTTGGAGACGTATGCGCAATAGCATGGCTGACTCAGTTTGCTTTACCATCTGGCCGAACTCCTTTTGCCAAATCCATTGAGGACACGTAAACATGAAGACACTGAAACAAGCCTGCACTCCACGTCCCAGCGTTTTTGATGCTTCCAAACGTGACACTGTTCTGAGCCTCAACAATCTATTCCGCAATCAGATTGAGCCAGCTGAGTTCTTTGAAGAAAACGAAATCACGCAGGGCATGCGCCTGCTGCTAGAGAACGGCTTCAGGCGGCTGGAAGGCCGATCGGATCAAGGTGTCTTCCGCCTGACACAGTCGATGGGCGGCGGCAAGACGCACAACCTGATCGCATTCGGGCTGCTGGCGAAACATCCCGAGTTTCGCGCGCAGGTCATGGGCAAGTTTTACACGTCTGGCAAGCATCTGGACAAGGTTCGTGTCGTGGGATTTTCCGGGCGGGAGAGCGACGCCCCGCTGGGAATTTGGGGGGCGATCGCCGAGCAACTGGGCAAGAAGGAATTCTTCAAAGACTATTACTGACCGCTGTCTGCGCCGGGACAAAGCGCCTGGGCAAATTTGCTTCAGGGTGAGCCGCTGCTGATTATGCTCGACGAGTCTGCCACCCTACTTTGTGAATGCCAGGGCCAAGACCATTGGCAACAGCGATCTGTCGGTAGTAACGGGCACGGCGTTAGCAAACTTATTGACTGGACTTTGGCAAAATAATCGGACTTGATTTGGCACAGGACTTCTCGTAAAGTGTGGGTTGCCGCCACAACACTTTGGAGAGAGTCCCATGCCACTTTGGATTGTCGCGCATTCAGATGCTTTATGCAACTTCCTGCTACCGCTGCTGGTCGAACTGAACAGTGCACAACAACGCCATGCGCTGAATGTCGTGGCAGCGTTGTTGGTCTGCACCCGGCTGAAGCACCGCACGCTGGCCGCTCTGACGCGGGTGCTGCGCGTGCCCCACGCCGATCACTTTGCCTGCGCCGATTTCTTTCGCGACAGTGCCTGGTCGGCCGAGCGCGTGCAACAGGCCGTGATGCTCTTTCTCCTTCAGACGGTCGCGCAGATTCAACGCGGCACCGGCTGGCGCCTGCTGTTTCTGAGCCTCGACGATGCCTTAGCCCCCAAGGATGTGGCGACCATGGCCCTGGAGGCGGTGACCTTTCACCACGATCATGTCGAGCCACGCCGCCAAAAGAAACACTACACCAACGCGTCGCGCTATGTGACCCTCCATTTGCAACTCGGGTCCATCCAGTTCACCCTGGCCTGGCGTTTGTATCTCAGCCGCAAACAAGTGCACCGCCTCAATCGCGCCCGCCGGAAAACCAACCAACCGCACTTGACCTATCACAGTTTGGTCGAGTTAGCCGAGGCGATGCTGGACGAAATTGCGCCGCACGTGCCGACGGCTTGTCGCGTCTATGTGCTGTTCGACAGTTGGTACGACGGGCGGCATCTCGAACGCTTCATCCAGTCACACGGCTGGCACTGGATCTGTGCCACCAAATCCAACCGGGTTGTCAACGACCGTCCCCTGTGTCAATGGTGGACCCATCTTGGCCATCAGCGCATCACGTCTATCGTCGTGCGTTCGGCCACGCGCTCCCGCACGTACACCACCCGCTTCGTGGTGGGCCGGGTGCGCCGCTATCCCACACCTGTGATAGCGATCATTTCCAAACGGGCCCGGCGGGATCGTCATCCCGCTTACTTCTTGTGTTCGGACACGGCCCTGAGCGTCCGCACCCTCTTGAAGTACTACGGCTACCGTTGGCAAGCGGAGGTCGACAACTGGTATCTCAAGGAACGCTTCGGGCTGGCCGATTATCGCGTGCAATCTTACGAAGCGATTCTACGCTGGCACACCCTCGTGTTCGCGGCCTATGCCTTCGTGCAATATCGGCGCGTGGTGCCCTTGCTGAGCAACCCCAAGGCCACGCTCACCGACTTGCCCGAGGTGCTTGCGGCGCATCAACACGGGCATCTGCGCCAGACCGTGTGCTACATTGCTGCGCTGGCACGCCGCGGGCAGTCCGATGCGAAGATCTTGGCCGACCTGATGCCAACGTAATCGCCTTCATTCAGCTCAGCCACGTCCAGCCGTTCGTCATTGACCTTCCAGGTGAAGTTTCTCGCGGCACGTCTACTGCCGGGTCAAGGCCGATTCACGTGGAATGATTTTTGCCAAAGTCCAGTTATTGATTGCCGTGACCGAAGATCTGCCCAACGTCTGCGTTGTCATCACCGATTTAACGGCGACTTACGCGGGTGGCAGCCAGCAGATTAACGAAGCACTGGCGAATTTGCACAACGAGTCAGGCCGCGTGGCGATGGATCTGGAACCGGTACGGATGAACACCGACGAGTTCTATCACATTCTGCGCAAGCGCATCTTTGAGAAGTTGCCGGTGCAGGATCAAGTAGAAGAAGTGGCGCAGGCTTACGCCAAAGCCGTGAGCGCGGCCAGGCAAATGGACATTACCAGCACCTCGCCGGAGCAATTTGCAGCACAGGTCGTCGAATCCTATCCCTTTCACCCTGCGATCCGTGACCTCTATGCGCGCTTCAAGGAGAACCAGGGCTTTCAGCAAACACGCGGATTGATTCGCCTGATGCGCGTGCTTGTATCGCATTTGTGGGAGAGTGACACCGATCCCTACATGATCGCACCGCACACGCTCGATCTGAATCATCGTGAGACCGTGTCCGAGGTCAAGTTGATCAATCCTACGCTTGAGGCTGCTGTCTCGCACGACATCGCTTCAGAGGGTAAAGCGGTAGCGGAATTGATGGACGCGAATCTTGGCAGCACGGACGCACAAGACGTAGCCAAGTTACTGCTAGTCTCATCACTGGCCAATGTGCCCGGCGCCACACGTGGCTTGGCCCAGTCCGAGATCGTGGGGTATCTGTGCGAACCGGGCCGCGATATTTCGCACCTCAAGTCGAAAGTGTTGAATGAGTTCTTCACCGCTGCCTGGTATTTGCATACCTCGGCCGATGGAAAATTGTTCTTCAAGGATGTGCAGAATCTGATCGCCAAGCTGAACACAATGGCGAATAGTTACTTGCCAGAACAATCCGGCAAAGAATTGAAGGAACGTCTGCGGGGTTTGTTCACGCCCAAGCAGCGCTGGTGCTATCAAGATGTTCAGACGCTGCCCGCTGTCGATGACATTAAAGTGACGCAAGATCGCGTGACGCTGGTGATTGCGCAGTACCACCCCGACGGACTACATCCCGACCTGCGTAAGTATTACGAGCAGATGACGTACCCCAATCGGATTCTGTTCCTCGCGGGGCAGCGCAATTTCGATCGGGTGCTGGAAGTCGCCAAGCAGCTCAAAGCGATACAGAAGATCGTGGATGAGATGAAGGCTGAGAAAGTGCCGGAAAATGATCCGCAGCAGGTGCAGGCCGTCGAGCTGCAAGATCGGTTGCAGGGCCAATTTCTGATGGCAGTGAAAGAAACCTTTACTGCACTGCATTATCCAACAAAAACCAGCCTGGCGACGACCGAGTTCATCATGAAATACACCGACAATGACTACAACGGCGAAGAGCAGATTATCGCCGCACTGAGCGAGGTACAGAAATACACCGACGACGTAGGCAGTGACACGTTCCAGAAGAAGATCGAGCAGCGCCTCTTCACGCAGAAATCAATGCCGTGGTCCGAGATCACCAAGCGCGCGGCGACCAATCCGCTGTGGCAATGGCATCATCCCGAGGCGCTGGATGATTTCAAAGCCGACCGCACGCGCAAGGAGATCTGGCGCGAAACTGGCGTCTACGTCGAGAAGGGACCATTCCCCAAGCCTGATGCCATGGTCAGCGTGCAGGAAATTTCGCGCGATGAGAACACCGGCGAGGTGACGCTGCGTCTGACGCCCCTCAACGCCGATGTTTTGTACATGGATGTGGGCGCTGAAGCGACAACGGCCTCTAAGAAACTGGCCGACCGTCTCATCAAGACGACCGATCTGGAACTGTCGTTCCTCGCGATCGATTCATCGGGCGAGCACAAGCCTACTGCGCCGATCGTGTATCATAATAAGATCACGGTCAAGTCGCGTGCCTACCGGCAAGGCAAAGACATGATGGTTGAGTTGCGCGCTGCGCCGCCAGCGCCTATTCGCTACACGACTGATGGCTCAAATCCCAAAACGTCCGGTGGTACCTATGACGGCCCGTTCGTGGTGTCGCCCGGTACTAAAATTGTACAGGCCGTGGCGGAAGCCAAGAACGTGATCTCCGATGTGCACAAGCTGGAGATTCCATGGGATGAAACCAAATCGTTTGAGGTCAATCCGCTGGAACCAGCAGTGTGGCACAAGCCGATCGAGCGGGGGAATACCCAGGGCGCTTACGGTTTGTTGAGCGATTTGAAGAAACACGAAGCCGCTTTGTCCGGCGCGCGGGTCTATGTAACACTAGACGACGATCGTTGGGTTGAAGCCAACTTCGGCGATCAAATTGAACTTGATCCGGCACGCCTGGAACAGGTGATGGACACGCTACGTTCCTTTTTGGAAAGCGGTGTGGTAACCTTGAGCGCCAGTCGGCTGCACTTTGAAACGGGACAGGGCCTGCTCGATTTCGCGGCCCAGGCCAAGTTGAGCATCAAGCCAGATGAGGTGGTACAGTAGCCATGTCGAAAGTCAAAAAGGTTCTGGGGTTTGGCTTTTGCCCCGACGAATCTCTACATCATTTTCGGGTGACGATTCCGCCGGGCAGTCAGCGCGACGTTCTGATCTCCGAGCATTTCACCTACGACGAAAGCTTAGAGCCACAACCAGCATCGTTGTCGGCGATGACACACGACGGGCAACTAAAGGTCGTTCTATCACGCACCAAGTGGAACGCCCTGGCCGACGAAGTACGCGCCGAATTCAACCGCCGGCTTAAAGCCGAGGGGCAGAAGACGACGCGCTGGAAAACCGGCGCGACGCTGGTGGCGCGGCTATTGGGCAAGGAGTTGGTGCTGCTGGCATGGGCGATTGAAGACGCCGACCCGGCGACCATTCCGACGGCGATTCGCAACTGGCTGGGTCTGCAGCCCGAAGAACGCTGGTGGTTGTATTCGATGACCAACGCCGCGACCGGCCACGCGGCCAGCGGGCGTGGCAAAGGTTGGCGTAAGGCCGTGCGCTATGCCCTAACCGAGAACCCGATCTCCGAGAATCAGCGCCGCCTGCCTGACGAGATTCCAATCTTCTCGATGACTGATGACGAGGAATAAACCTTGTCCACCTCCGCTCTCACTTTTATTGAGACGCAGTTCCCAGTCTCCAAGCTTTCCAAGGAAAGCTATAAGGAACGCAAAGCCAATCAAGGGCAAACACTCACCGGGCTTGGTAAGTGGTGGGGACGAAAGCCCTTGGTATTGGCGCGCGCTGTCATTCTCGGATTGTTGCTACCAGCCACCGATGATCCGCGCCGAGATCGCGAAGTGTTCTTGATGCTGATGACGATGGACGAGGCCGGATTACGGCGCCGTAAGAACAAGAACTTTACACTTGCCGAACTGTTTAGGCGATTGCCGCACGTCGATCGAGAAATGTACTTCGACTACGACGAGGAAACAGAGAGCATCCGATACAAGCCGGATTTCAAGCGTGATGTAGAAGTTAAAGAAACGCTTCAGCTAAAGGTTTTTGACACGCTGACGTATGACGAGAAGTTGGAATGCTGCGCCCGTCCGGAACAGATCGATGGACCAGATGAAGAAGCCTGGGCCGATATCAACGCCCATCTTAGTACTAGCGCGAGCAACTTCACTGACCTAATACGTGAACTGGGAGAACGGCGTTTTGGGCACATACCTCGTGTCGGCGACGCGTTTTGTGGAGGCGGCAGCATTCCGTTTGAGGCGGCCCGGCTGGGTTGTGAAGCTTATGGCTCCGACCTAAATCCGGTGGCAGCATTACTGACGTGGGGCGCATTAAACATCGTAGGAGGCGGATCAGAGATAGCGGAGCAGGTCAAGGCTGCGCAACAAACGGTGTATGAGACTGTAGATAGACAAATCACATTGTGGGGCATTGAGCAAAATGAGCCTGGGTGGCGAGCCGATGCCTATTTGTATTGCACTGAGACGACTTGCCCCGAGTGCGGGTGGCGCGTGCCAATTTCACCTTACTTGGTTGATTGGCGTAAATTCACGTACAGTTGCAGTACTTAATCCTGACGAAGCGCATCAGAGTTTTGAATTCGAGATATTTAGTGATGCGAATGAAATTCAAATGACTCAGGCCAAATTGGGCACATTGCGAGATTCCGAATTGGTGTGCCCGAATCCAAACTGTGGAGCTCACGCCGAAATTGCCACAATCCGTGGCGATGGGCGCGCCGACGGCGGACCCTTCAATCGCTTGAGATTGTGGACAAAAGACGATGTGACGCCGCGTCCTGACGACATCTTCCGGGAAAGGTTGTATTGCATTCGGTGGGTAGAGACCTATGAAGAAGATGGCAAGGTAAAAACTCGCCGTCACTTTCGCGCACCGACTGCTCAAGACATCAAGCGAGAGAATCTAGTCGCGCCACTTCTATTACAGAGCGTCGCATAATTTGCTAAACTTTTTTGGCATGCTACAACCAAGGCATGTCAAAGCAACGAGCATCTTCAACCGGTTGGAAAGAGCAACGCCGCTTTCGGGCCTATGAATTGAAGCATCAAGGCGGGAAGCAAAACGACATCGCATCTGCCTTGGGGGTTTCAAAAGGTGCGGTCAGCCAATGGTTAAATCGTGCTGGCCAGTTCGGCCAGTCTGGCCTACAAGCCAGGCCCCACCCAGGTCGGCCACCGGAACTGACCGCGGACCAGAAACATTTGCTGCCGGATCTGCTGTCCCATAGTGCCGAAGCATATGGGTTTCGCGGTGAGGTGTGGACGTGTCCACGGATCGGAAAAGTGATTGAATGGGAGTGGGGTGTTGCGTACCACAAGTCCCATGTTGCGCGCTTGCTCCAGGAATTGAAATGGACGCCGCAGATGCCGTTGGTACGTGCTAGCCAGCGCGATGAAGCCGTCATCGCGACTTGGCGCGCTGCGGTCTGGGACGAGTTGAAAAAAAGGCCCGACCGGAGCGGCGTGCCCTGGTTTTTGTGGATGAATCGGGCTTCTACCTGTTGCCCGCCCGCGTCCGAACGTACGCGCCGCTGGGGCAGACGCCAATCCTGCGTGTCTGTCAGACGCGCGATCACTTGTCCGTCATGAGTGGCATCACCCTGGAAGGGAATCTGTTCACCATGACGCGCTATGAGGCGATGGCTGGACCTGATAGTGTTCATTTCCTAAAACACCTGCGCGCCCAACTCGACCGCAAACTGCTGGTGATTTGGGATGGCTCGCCTATTCATCGGGCTCAAGAAGTTAAGACCTACCTGGCGGATGGCGCGGCCAAACACATTCATTTGGAGCGCCTGCCCAGTTATGCGCCAGAGCTTAACCCTGACGAAGGAACGTGGAAACACCTCAAACATGTCGAGTTGCGTAACGTGTGCTGTCTGGATTTGGCGGACCTCTATCATGAACTTCAGCTGGCCATCGTGCGCTTACGCCGGCAGCCTTGGCTGGTGCGATCATTCTTTGGCGACGCCCGCCTGGCTATCTGAAAAGTTTACTATTTATGAGACGCTCAGTAGAGCGTTTTGAAATGTGGCAAGACAAAGGATTTATTCCTAGTCGGGCAATCGAAATGGGCGATGAAACCACGCGCCTGATTAGGGAGCGTGGCTGGACATCTTGGCACCACCTGTTTAATCCGAGACAGACTATTTGATCATCGGCTCATTACTTGAAAATCTGACTTCAATGCCATTCCCTATAGAGGCCAAAGTAAATGCTCTGTTGAGCACAGGTCGAATAGCAGATTGGGATAGTAAATTGTGCCGTTGGGGAACGGGGGCGCACCAGAATCTATCGCGCAAACTTTCTTTAACCAAGCACTGAACACTCTTTTCAACTATGGCTGCAAAGCTTTTCCTCTACTTTCGGGAAACTGGTTTGCTGAGCTAGAATTTCAGAGTGTCAGCGGTGCATCCGTTATTGAGCCAAATGATGTTCGTGAGGTAACTACTTCGTGCACTATCTGGATTACCGATCCGCCGTATGCTGATGCCGTTGGCTATCACGAGCTGGGCGATTTCTTTCTCGCTGTGTATCGAAGCTACGAAGGATTTGCTGCCCTTCTGGTATATGGATTCGAAAGCCGTTTTGGCTGTGCGTGGGACGGATGAATCGTTCCTCAAGTCTATGGTGGACTGCTATCGCAATCTCACTCAGCACATGCCTGATAATGGCATGCAAGTGGTCATGTTCACGCACCAAGACGCCAGCGTGTGGGCTGACCTTGCGCTCATTTTGTGGGCAGCAGGCTTGTGCGTCTCGGCGGCATGGACTATTGCCACCGAAACCGAATCGGCCTTGAAGCAAGGCAACTCGTCCAAGGCACGGTGTTGCTGGTCCTGCGTAAGCAGGCCTCACAAGAGGTGGGCTTCCTCGACGAGATCATGCAGGAAATCGACCCTGAGGTAAAGGCCCAACTCGACGCGATGCTGGCGCTGGACGATCTGGAAGATCCTAATTTCTCTGACAGCGACTACCAGTTGGCAGCGTATGCGGCGGCGCTGCGCGTCATCACCCGCTATGCCAGCGTCGAAGAGATCGACCTCGAACGCGAATTGACCAAGGTGCGGGCGAAAGGCGAAGTCTCGCCGCTCGAAGGCGTAATCGAGCGCGCGGTCAAAATTGCCAGCAATTACCTCATTCCGCGCGGTTTGCATGACAACGAAGCCACACGGCGAAACATCTGGCGCAATCTATCCGCCGAAGAACGCTTCTACCTGAAGGGCTTGGAAGTCGAAGCGCACGGTGAACAGCGTCAGGGTGTCTATCAGGAATTCGCGCGCGGGTTTGGTTTGAAGGAATACACCCATCTGTTGCAGTCGGGCAAGGCCAACGAATCGCGCTTGAAGACAGCCAGCGAGTTCAAGCAGCGTGAATTGGGGGGCGCGGGTTTTGGCGGGTCGCTGGTGCGGGCCGTGCTCTTCGCCGTATACAAGACTGCCGATGCTGAGTCGGCAGAAGCAGGACTGCGCTGGCTGCACGACGAAACTCCCGACGGCTACTGGCCGAGGCGCGAAGCGATTCTCGCCATTCTGCGTTATCTCAGCCGGCTCGATCGCCCCCACTGGCAGCATGATGCTGATGCAGCGGCCATTCTAGCGGGCAGAGTCGAAAACGATTCGGTGTAGTCACGCAGTTCGATAGTTGCTCGACCGGCGATAAAGTCGCCGGTCTATTGTATCGCACCCCGTAAACGGGGTTGAGCCGGATTTATCCGGCGCTGCTGTGTAACCCGAAGATTTATCTTCGGCGGGCTTCACATTGTGTAGTCGAGTGTTCGATTATTATGCCCATTCAACGGTTTTCGTCTCGACAACAACGCCTCGATCGATTTTTCCTTTCCCCGCGCTTGCAGGGCGCGCGGCGCTACGATCGCATCGCGGGCTATTTTCGGTATCCATCCTCGAAGTGGCTGGTGAGCAACTCGAGTCGGTGACGGGGCCGGTGCGCATCGTGTGCAATTCGGACCTGCGACCCGAGGACGTCGCCACAGCGCGCGCGGCGGAACTTGCCATGCGCAATGAATGGTGCGCAGGCGAACCAGAGGCCGCTGGGACAGCTGCGCCCGATCGGTTTGCGCGGCTCTACCAGTTACTCAAATCAGGCAAGCTACAAGTCAAGGTGCTGCCCAACCAATACTACGGCCTGATCCATGGCAAAGCGGGTGTCATCACCCTGGCGGATGGTCGGCAGATCGCCTTTTTGGGCAGCGTCAACGAATCGCGCACGGCATGGCGGCTTAACTATGAACTCGTCTGGGAAGATGATTCGCTGGAAGCGGTGGCCTGGGTACAAGCCGAATTCGACGCACTATGGAATTCGACCTATGCCGTGAAATTGGCCGACTTCGTCGTCGAAGACATTGAACGCATCTCCCGACGCGTAGTCGTCGACACTGTCGACGTGTGGCGCGAAGAGCCGGTCGCGGCCGCACCCATTATTGAAGCCCCGGTTTATCGGCGCGAGGGCGGCCTGTGGGAGCATCAGAAATACTTTGTCGACCTGGCGTTCAGGCAGCATCGTGGTCCGCATGGCGCACGCCTTGTCCTGGCCGATCAAGTCGGTCTTGGGAAAACGTTGCAGTTTGCTATGGCAGCAGAACTCATGGCCTTGTCAGGCGACAAGCCAGTGCTGGTTCTCGCGCCCAAAGCTCTGATCTGGCAATGGCAGGATGAACTGCGCAACTTGCTCGACATGCCGTCGGCTGTGTGGAACGGCAAGCAGTGGGTGGACGAGAACGGTCTGGTATACCCCAACACCGGTCTGCAAGCCATCAAATATTGCCCACGTTGGGTGGGCATCATCTCAACGGGCTTGATCACGCACGATTCGGATATTGTGACTGGTTGCTTGGCCTCAAATTTGAATGCGTTATCCTCGACGAAGCACATCGTGCACGACGCAAGAACCTGCAGCCAGGACAGGAATACCGACCGGGCGAACCGAACAACCTGCTGCGTTTCATGCAACGCGTTGCTCTGAATACCAGAAGTCTATTGCTCGCGACAGCCACGCCGGTCAGCTTCACCCGATTGAAGCGTGGGATCTGCTCGAGATCTTGAGCCGTGGCTCTGAGGATGTGCTGGGGGTGCCGGGCAGCCCGTGGCGTGATCCGGAACGTGCCTTGGGCCTGTTACTTGGACAGCGCGAACGGCCTGACGATGATATCGGCAAATGGGACTGGCTGCGCAATCCGCTGGCGCCCGCCTCGGAAGGGCCCGACTACGCATTGCTGCGGCGATCGCTGAATCTGGGGGACGAGCAGACGTATGCGCCTGGCACGGATTTTGAGCGCCTTACCCCTCCCGATCGAGCTCGCCTGCGCCGCATGTTCCCTGAATACCTCGAACAGCACAACCCTTTTATTCGCCATATCATTCGCCGTACCCGCCAATATCTGGAAGAAACCATCAACCCCGAAACACAAGAACCCTATCTGAAACCCGTCCATGTGCGGCTGCATGGCGATCGGCCGCAGGATGCCATTCCGATGCCGCTCTTCATGAAAGAAGCCTATCATCACGCAGAAGTATTCTGCCAGCTCTATGCTCTGCGCAGCAATGCCGGTTTCCTCAAGACCTTGCTGCTCAAGCGCCTGGGCAGTTCGCTTGAAGCAGGCAAGATCAGCGCACACAACCTGCTGGGCGATTCTGTAATTGTGGATGACGAAGCAGAGGAAGCCGACACAAGGCGCGATCCGTTGACCGCAGAGGAACAGGAAGCGCTGCAGGATTTCCTCAAAGCCATCGAAGCGAATCAAGAGCCCGATCCAAAGTATGCCGTGATTCGACGCCATTGCGCGCCGGTTGGCTCGAGTTGGGTTGCATCATCTTCAGCCAGTACTATGACTCGATCTGGTGGTTAGCCGGGCAGCTAACCGGGACTGGCCGACCGAGCGCATTGCCCTGTACGCCGGTGCTCAGAAATCGGGCCTGATGGCCAACGGGCAATTCACGCCGCTCAATCGAGACAAGCTCAAAGCGATGGTTCAAAGCGGCGAACTTCGGCTGGTGTTGGGCACCGACGCCGCGTCCGAAGGTCTCAATCTACAACGGCTCGGCACGCTCATCAACCTCGACTTGCCGTGGAATCCATCGCGGCTCGAACAGCGCAAAGGCCGGATTCAGCGCATTGGCCAGCGGCGTGACACAGTGGATGTGTACAACCTGCGCTACGCCGGCTCGGTCGAAGATCGCGTCCACGACCTGTTATCGGAGCGCTCGGAAGGCATCACTGCGCTCTTCGGCCAGCTGCCAGACTTTCTCGATGACGTGTGGATCGACGTGGCTATCGGTGAAATTCAGAAGGCCAGGCAAACCATCGACATGGTGCCGCACCAGCACCCGTTTGAGATTCGCTATCACAAGATCATCCGCATCAACTGGGAATCGTGCGCGACTGTCCTAAATACGGAGACACGGAAGGAATATCTGACGAAGAGGGTGGAAGTGACGCAGTTAGCGCTTCGTTGCAGCATTCTAGCCGCGAGTCAGAGACATTCACATGCTTATCAAGTCCGTTCATATTGAGAATTTTCGTTGCTTTCGAGACGAGACGCTCGAATGTGACAAGCTCACGGCCATCGTGGGACGCAACGGGAGTGGAAAATCATCGTTGCTCTCGGCGCTAGAGGTCTTCTACGACATTAGTGCCTCAATCACCGTGGATGATTTCTACAACAAGGACAAATCGAACGAAATCAGGATTCGAGTAGTTTATTATGCCTACAATCGGGCAGCGAGAAAGAAGAGTTTGCGCCTTATCTTAGCAATGACGAGCTAGCGGTTACTATTAAGTGATTCGATGGGTGAACGGTAAGGTTGAGCAAAAGTATTATGCCGCGACGCGCCAAGTGGCTGAGTTCGCCAAAATTCGAGCGATGGGCAAGAAAGAGCAAATCACTGCATGGAACAGTATGGTGGCAGAAGAAAAGCTGCCAGACATTGGCACTGCAAAAGCGAAGAGCGCAGCCGATGTTGAGACCTTCATGCAGGTTTACGAGCAGGCTCGCGCAGACCAGCTGCAATGGGTGGAGCGCGAAGAACAGTTCTTTGGACCGAAAAATGTAGGTGGTGGAAAGCTAGACAAATACACCAAATTCGTGCGGATTCCAGCGGTGCGCGAAGCGGCAGCGGATCTGACTGACAAACGCGGCAGCCCACTTTATCAGCTACTCGACACGATAGTAGATCGGAAAGTCAACGCACGCGCCGACGTGCGTAAACTCAAGCAGGACTTTCAGCAACGCGCCAAAGAAGTCTATAGCCGAGATAACCTTACAGAATTACCTGAGCTTGCCGCCGACATCTCCAGAAACTCTTCAACAGTTTATTCCTGATGCAGTGCTTGACCTAAATTGGTCAGAAGCCAAGATCCCTGAAATTCCCGTACCAGCGCCAATTGCCGAGGCTCATTGAAGATGATTTTCGCGGCGCGATAGATCGCAAAGGCCACGGCTTGCAGCGGGCATTAGTATTTGCCCTGCTCCAATATTTGGCGTTATCGACACCTGTTGAGGTTAAAGAGGAAAACGAACCTGATCAATCTCCATCAAATTCTCAAGAGGAGAGCATATCAGCGACTATCGCGCAAAGTACTGCAAACACTCCCACGGCAGAAATCGCCCAAGCGGTTCAATTGGATTCTAAGACGCAGCCAGCTGCAAGTCACCCAGTCCAAGATGACAAACCTACAGTCACCGACCCTGATCTGATACTCAGGAATCGAAGAACCAGAACTTTACCAACATCCATTACGATCGCGGAATCTGGCAAGCGTCTTGCTTAACATGACACAGAAAAATGTGCGCGAAGGTGGAGCACGAAATCAGGTCCTTTATACCACTCACTCCCCCTACTTCGTCGATTTGTCCCGATTTGAGCAGTTACGTATCGTGCGCAAGACCAAGCCTGACGATGGGAGGGCACCGCATGCCCATATAGCGCGCTGTACATTGCGCAACGCGGCTAACGAAATGGCTCGTGTTACTGGCCAACCAGTCGAAAATTTCACAGCAGATTCATTCAAAGTACGTGCTGTGCCGGTGATGACCATTTCAGTGAACGAAGGCTTCTTTGCAGAAGTTGTTGTTGTGGTCGAAGGTCTCACTGAGGTCGCGGCAATCTCCAAGGTTGCTGAGCTCAAACACGCAGGCTGGCTGGCAAAAAACGTGGCCCTAATCTCCGCTGAGGGGAAGAACAAAATTGACCGGGCAGTGGTCATCTTCAAAGGCTTTGGTATCCCAACCTATCTCATGTTTGATGGTGACGTGAGGCGTAAATTACATAAGGCTGATGGGCCCAAAAACGCGAAGACGAATCGTATTTTGCTGGGTCTGGCCAGGCGCTCCGACAGAAGATTTCCCTGCGTCGGGTGCATATGATTATCATGCCTGCTTTGAAGATGAATTTGAAGCATATTGCACAGAGATACTGGGCCAAGAAGACTACACGGCGCTAGTGGCAGAAATTGCCTCCCAGTATTGCTATGACAAACCAAGCGATGCTCTGAAGAACGCAGACGTCGTCCACTGATTTAGTCGAACAAATCTATAAGCGTGGTCTCAAGCTTGCCGATAATCGAACATGTTGTAGAGCGAGTAACGACTATGGCCGGTGTGCCCATGCCCGTTTCTAAGTCAGCCATTGAACGCCAGGAGGATTCGTCTCAAACACAGTCATAAGCTGCCAGTCAGTATTGGTAAATGGCAAACGTCTCTTTTTTGACGTAAGTGGTTGGCAGGGCACTATAGCTTAATGTACCGGGAGGGGCTTCATCATCAGTCACAGGTTCAAATAACTGGTCAGGGAGATCATCATCTAGCGAAGAAATGGATTGGCGAATGGAAAGCATCTGTATCTTAATGAGCCTGTTTGGTGATGGTTAATGCGGAAGGTAGTCTGCTGATGACACAGATAACAACTAGCGAAACAGCATACCCGCCCAGTGCGCCGTGGAGTGAATCGCGGGCAAAACTCCTAAGCGATCCCGAAGTGCGCGCTGCTTATGATGCCTTGGAGCCGGAATACACCTTGATCCGTGAGTTGATCGATCTGCGGATCAAGCGCGGGTTGTCGCAGCGGGAATTAGCCAGGCGGGCCGGGATGCAGCAGCCGACTCTGGCGCGCGTGGAAAGCGGCAAGACGGCGAGCCTGCGGACACTGCGCCGTGTCGCCGATGCGCTAAATGCGGATGTGCGCGTGTCAATTGTGCCGCGTCACGCTTCGCGGAAAGGCAAGGGCAACCACACGCGGCGATGAGGCGCGCGGCAATGAGGCTTGCCGCACACGCGGCTCAACCTCAGGTAGATCTTCTTCCTCCTCGAATCCCTCCCCGGCTGGTCTGATCTTTCCTCCCGCTTGACCCGCTTTATTCCGAGTAGCTAAAGCCGGCTGACAATCTTGCTCTCGGCGCGCGAAGCGTGCCAAATCCAGCGGAAATGGAGCGGATTTGGCACGCTTCGCGCGCTACGAGCAGACTCAAACACCCCGGGAAAATGAAATTTACGGACGCTGCCGCACCGTGCCGATGCCGCTCACCTGTTGCGTCACCTGCGGATTGCCGATATATTCAATGCTGCCCAGGCCGTTGACGCTGGCCTCGAGCCGGTCGCTCACCCGTACGACGGCCGTACCGGCGCCATTGTCCGTCACTTGAGCGCGCCGGCTGATCAGCCCGGCGCCGTTATAGGCGCCCACGCCATCCAACACGACGTTCTGCTCGGTCGCCGTGCCGGACAGCGTAATCACGCCCGCGCCGTTGAGCCTGACCGACAGCTTTTCGGTCGCAATATTTTGGCCTTGCACGGTTGCCGCCCCATCCACCTGGACCGAGTTGAGATTCTTCGCGCCGACCTTGAACGTCAATTCCTTGACCGGGTCGAACAACACGCCGCGTTTGAACTCGATGACGAGCTGGCCGTCACGGACCTCCGTCGTAATGTATTGCAGCAGATTGTCATCCGTCGTAATCGTGAGCGATTCGGCGCCGGTCTGGTCAATCACGACATTCCCGGCGCCGGTCACGGTCACGCCGTCAAAGCCGCTGACCTCGCGCGTCTCGCTCACCACATTGCCCGAACCGCTGATGCGCGTGAGAGGACTGATCCCACAGGCGGTCAATACCGCGCTAAGCAGGAATCCGCTGACGATGAGTTTGAGCACGTTCGTCTTCATGAGAATCCTCCTTAAGGAATCGCCGAGAACTTGAGAACTTTGTGCAGACGGAAATTTGTTGGGACTTACGCAGTTGAAGGTGTTTTGCCGCAGTTAGACTGCGGCGTCGGCAGTGCAACTGCCTCGCAACTGCCTCGCAACTGCGCAACTCCTATTTGTTTGTGGACATGATTTGGCCTCCTTGAGATGTGTCGCCTCATTTTCTGGCGCGGATCGAAGCATTTTGCCCTTCCTTCCCGCCGGGTCAGCGTTTTTGCGCCTGCACCACCAGCAGCCCTCTGCCCAGGGTCTGATGGCCATCCGCAACGTCAAAGCCCGTTTGAGTCAATTGCGCTTTGAACTCATTGAGTGTGGGGAAACCGAAATTGGGGTCATGCAATGTTCAAAGCCCTGACCACTTCTTCCCCATTCATGGGTTTCTCGGCCAGCATCCACAGAAGTCCCGTTGTGATGGCCGCGCCCAGCGCCGCCGCTGCGGCCGGGGCATGGAGCAGCGCATAGACCTCTTCATTCGTGGTCAGCGTCTTCATTTTTCTTGCCCCTTCAAGTTGAAATCAAGAAAAACAGATCAGGCGACAGGCTAACATCTTATAGCGCCGGAGGCTGAAACACATCGGCGGATTGAAGGAAATCGGGCTCAGACAAAGAGGAGATTTCCGGAAGCGGCCAGCGTGCGCCAAACGGCCGCGGCGCCGCCGCGGCGCCTACGTCAATAGGCCGATGGGGCGCCGTGCGCAGCCCCGGCAAATTTGCGGTGCTGCGCGAGGAGCCGCCTCTGCTGGCTTGAAGTGCCGCGCGGTCTGGCGCAGGGCAAAGCGGAAGTCCCGTCTAATGCTATAATCAAAAACCGTCCTGCCTGGGATCGTGACGTAACACCTCTGAGCAAACACAACTCGCTGGAGAAATGACCATGGCAAACATCGTGGAGCGTGTCGGAGAAATATTGAAACAGCTGTCGCCGCTCGATCAGCGCGCGGAGGCGCTGGTGAGCCAGTTGACGTTGAAAGAGAAAGTGGCGCTGTTGTCCGGCCTGGACATCTGGCGCACCGTGCCGATCGAGCGCGCGGGCCTGCCCTCGATCACGATGACGGACGGCCCGCACGGCGTGCGCGCCACCCGCCGCGAAGCGGCGCGGCCTGCCGGCCCGACCACGGCTTTCCCCACCGGCGTGTCAATGGCCTCGACGTGGAATCCCGACCTGATCGAGAAAGCCGCTGCCGCCATGGCCGAAGAAACGCGCGCGATGGGCTGCGAAGTGCTGCTCGGCCCGTGCGTCAACATCGTGCGGCATCCGCTGGCCGGGCGCAACTTTGAGGCGTACGGCGAAGACCCGTATCTGGCGGGGCGCATCGGCACGGCGTGGGTGAAGGGCTTGCAGAGCCAGGGCGTAGCCGCGTCGCTGAAGCACTTCGCCTGCAACAACCAAGAGATCGAGCGCTTTCGCGGCAACTCCGTCGTGGACGAGCGCACGCTGCGCGAGATCTATCTGCGCGCAATTTGAGATGGTCGTGAAAGAAGCCAAACCGTGGACGGTGATGTGCTCGTACAATCGCATCAACGGCACGTATGCCAGCCAGCACAACACTTTACTGAATGAGGTGCTGCGCGGCGAGTGGGGCTTCGACGGGCTGGTGGTCTCCGACTGGGCGGCGAATCACACGATCTTTGAATCGGTGCAGGGCGGCCTCGATCTGGAAATGCCCGGCCCGGCCAAGTATTACGGCCAACTGCTGGAAGACGCCGTCACTAACTGGCAGATTGAAGAAAGCGCGATCGACGAGGCCGCGCGCCGCGTGGTGAAGTTGATCATCCGCACGGGCAAGCTGGATGGCCGGCAGACGGCGGGCTCCGTAAACACGATCGAGCATCAGCAGCTGGCGCGCGATGTCGCCGCCGAAGCGCTGGTGCTGCTGAAGAACGACCCCGCCGTGCTGCCGCTCGATCTCAACACGATCCAATCGATCGCCGCGATCGGGCCGAGCGTGCCCGGCTGGCAGATCAGCGGCGGCGGCAGTTCGCGCGTCGACCCGCCGCACGTGATCGATCCGCTGACGGCGCTGAAGGCCAAACTGGGCGATCGCGTGAAGATCGAATACGCCGCAGGCTGCGACAACACCGTGGAACTGCCGACGCTGCGCGGCGCCTTCAAGGTCGAGTTCTTCGACAATCCGACATTGGAAGGCGAGCCGGCGGCGACGCATGCTGAGAAAACGCTGAATGGGAGCTGGTGGTTTGCCACGCCCGATCCGGCGGTGACGTCAAGGCAGTATTCGGGGCGCTGGTCGTCGACGCTCAACGTGGCGCAGACGGGGCGGTATGCGTTCGGCGTGGGCAGTTCGTGCGATGCGCAGGTCTTCCTCGACGGGCGCGTGATCGTGGCGAGCGGCCAGCCGGATGTGACGGTCGAGCTGGAGGCCGGAAAAGACTATGCTTTCAAGGCGGAAATGAAGAAGGCCGACGATCTGTTCTTTGCCCAGGTCCGGGTGGGCATGGCCTATCGGCCTGATCCCGACGATCGGATTCAGCAAGCGGCGGAACTCGCGGCCCGATCGGATGTGGCGATCGTCTATGCCGGTTACCCGGAGAACTTCGAGACGGAAGGCGTCGATCGGCCGCACATGGATTTGACCGGGCGGCAGAATGAATTGATCGCCGCCGTGGTCGCCGCGAATCCGAAGACAATCGTGGTGCTGAACGTTGGATCGCCGGTGACCATGCCGTGGGCCGACGACGTGGCCGCGATCGTGCTGGCCTACTATCCGGGCATGGATGGCGCGATCTCGCTGACCAACATTCTGTGCGGCGACGTGAATCCGTCGGGCAAATTGACGGTGACGTATCCGCGCGCGTTGAAGGACACGCCCGCGTTCAACAACTATCCGGGCCGGCGCAATGTGGTCTATGGCGAAGGCCTCTTCGTGGGCTATCGCCACTACGATCAGCGCGAAGTCGAACCCTTGTTCCCGTTCGGACACGGCCTGTCGTACACGACGTTCGAGTACAGCGAATGGACGCTGCCGGAAGTCGTGAAGCGCGGCGAGACGGTGAAGTTGTATGTGAAGGTGAAGAACACGGGCGCAGTCGCGGGCAAGGAAGTGGCGCAGCTGTACGTGCGCGATGTGCAGGCCGCCGTGCAGCGCCCCGTGAAGGAGTTAAAGGGCTTTGCCAAAGTCGCGCTGCAACCCGGCGAAGAAAAGACCGTGGCGTTTGAATTGAATGAGCGCGCGCTGGCCTACTACGATCCTGATCAGAAGGCGTGGGTGGCCGAGCCGGGCGAGTTTGAGGCGCTCATCGGTTCGTCGTCGCGGGATATTCGGCTGAAGGCGAAGTTTACGTTGCAGTAAAGGACTGACTGCCGGGAGCGCAGAGATCGCAAAGGAAACTAAAGAGTGTTCCTCTGCGTTCCTGGCAGTGAAATCAGGAGTCGTCACATGAAGACCATTCAGTTGGGCAGGACCCCTCTGGAGGTATCGCGCATCGCGTACGGCTGCATGGGGCTCGGCGGCAGTTGGGATCGATCGACGCCGTTAAGCGAGCCAACGCAGCGCGAGGCCGTGACAGCCATCCGTACCGCCTTGGACGAAGGCATCAACTTCTTCGATCACGCCGACATCTACCGCTGGGGCAAAGCGGAAGAAGCGTTCGCGGCGATCTGGTCGGAGGCGCCCAATTTGCGCGCGCAGATCTACGTGCAGTCGAAGTGCGGCATCGTGATGGCCGGCGCGCGGCCCGCGAGCACGGTGGGGCAGTTCGATTTCAGTTACGAGCACATCACGCGCTCGGTGGAGGGCAGCCTCAAGCGTCTGCAAACCGATTACCTCGACGTGCTGCTGCTCCACCGGCCCGATCCGCTGGTGGAGCCGGAAGAAGTCGCGCGGGCCTTTGACGATCTGGTCGCCAGCGGCAAGGTGCGCGCCTTCGGCGTGAGCAATCACACGGCCGCGCAAATAAGACTGCTGAAGAAGTTCCTCACTCAGCCGATTGTGGCGAATCAACTCGAGGTGAGTTTGCTGCACCTCCACCTGATCGACGAAGGCATCGTGTTCAACCAGGATCGTCCGGAGCGAGTGCTGCGCGGCGAAGGCACGCTGGAATACTGCCGCCAGCATCACATCACGGTTCAGGCGTGGGCGCCGTTTAAGAAGGGCGCGGTGATCACGGGCGTGACTGATCCGCCCTCCCAAGCCGCGCAGGATGTGGCGCGCCTCATCGGCGAGCTGGCGCAGGCTAAAGGCGTGAGCAAAGAAGCCGTGGCGCTGGCGTGGCTGCTGAAGCACCCGGCGCAGATGCAGGTCGTCGTCGGCACGACGAAGCCGGAGCGTATCAAGGCGGCGTGTGAAGCAGATGGCGTGGAGTTGTCGCGCGACGAGTGGTATCGCTTGTTCATCGCCGGGCGGGGCGATCCAATGCCGTGAGGACAGCCGATTCAACACTCATGACGATGCGGCTGTTCCCGTCATTACTTTGCTGACGTACTTTTCAACAGCCTCGAGGCTCTTCAATGCGGCGCGCTTTTCTTTTTCCGCATCAGCCAGCAAATCTTGCAAAGTGGCCGGTTCCCAGAGCTCGGGGGCGATTGTGTATTCCAGCCAATCTGGCCGTTGGAAGCGGCGCGCCCCTTTGGCCGATTCGACTTTGACCATCAGGCTGGTTTCTGACTCGGCCAATTCGACAATACGGCCCACATAGCCGTTGACTTTGACCAGATTTCCGGGTTTGAGAAAATCAGGTTTAGCGATCATGCAGAGCTTCTTGAGGTTTCTCATCCATCATGCACATGCCTGAGTGATGTGTCTGCCAGAATAATAGCAGATTTCTGCAAAACGGGTGAGGTATAATCAGCCGGCAACCAGTCGCTAACAATCAACCACTACCGGAGGCATCATGCTCGATCTCAATTTCATTCGCGCGCAATTTCCTGCGCTGTCATCCGGCGCGATCTTCCTCGACAACCCGGGCGGGACACAGGTGGCGCAGCAGTCGCTCGCGCGCATGACGGATTATCTGGTGCGCACCAACGCCAATCACGAGGGCGCGTTCAAGACCAGCCGTGAATCGGATGCGATCGTGGACGCGGCGCGATCGGCGGTGGCGGATTACCTCGGCGCGGCGCGGCCCGAGGAGATCATCTTCGGCCAGAACATGACCTCGCTGACGCTGCACATGAGCCGCAGCCTGGCGCGGACGCTGCAGGCCGGCGATGAGATCGTGGTGACGCGGCTCGATCACGACGCCAACATCGCGCCGTGGCTGCTCATCGCCGAAGATCGCGGCTGCACCGTGCGCTGGGTCGAGTTCGATCCGGAGGACTGCACGTGGAGCCTCGACGCGCTGCAGCGGCAGATCACCGGCCGGACGAAGATCGTGGCGATCGGGTATGCGTCCAACGCCGTCGGCACGATCAACCCGGTGGCGGAAGCGATCAAGATCGCGCATGATGCGGGCGCGCTGGTCTACGTCGACGCCGTGCAGTACGCGCCCCACGGCCCGATCGATGTGCAGGCGCTCGATTGCGACTTCCTGGCGTGCTCGGCTTATAAATTCTTTGGACCGCACACCGGCATGTTGTACGGCAAATATCACTGGCTGGAAGAATTGAAGGCGTACAAGGTGCGTCCCGCGCACGACGAGCCGCCGCACAAATTCGAGACCGGCACGCAGAGCTTCGAATCGATCGCGGGCGTGCACGGGGCGTTGGAGTATTTCGAAGCGCTGGGCGAAGGCGCTGCTCGACGGCAGAGATTCGTGAGCGCGATGACGGCGCTGAAGGAATACGAGAAGTCGCTGAGCCGCGCGCTGATCGAAGGCTTGTCGTCGATCAAAGGGCTGCATATCTGGGGCATCACCGATCTCAGCCAACTCGATCGGCGCGTGCCGACCGTGTCGTTCACGCTCGACGGCTGGCATCCGCGCGACGTGGCGGCGGCGCTGGACCAGCATAACATTTACGTGTGGGACGGCAACTACTACGCGCTGGCCGTGACCGAACGACTGGGGCTGGAAGACAAAGGCGGCATGGTGCGCGTGGGCGCGGCGCACTACAACACGCTTGAGGAAGTACATAAACTGGTAGAAGCCGTGAGGGCGCTGGTGGCGTAGAGTCTATTTCAAAACCCGTGGATCGCGCATCCCGATGCGCGGTGGAACGGGCATCGGGATGCCTGTTCCACGGTTTTGAAATGGGTTCTAGCGCGTAAAGGGAGACTATAGTGACGCGGCAGAACATTTCCAGTGGCACGCCGTGGGAACCGATCGTCGGCTATTCGCGCGCGGTGCGAATGGGTCAGCACGTATTTGTCTCTGGCACGACGGCGACGAATGCCGAGGGTAAAATCGTCGGGCGTGGCGATGCGTACGCGCAGACCGTGCAGACGTTGAAGAACATTGAGGCGGCTTTACAGCGCACGGGTGCGAGTTTGCAGGATGTGGCGCGCACACGGATGTACGTGATCAACATCGACGACTGGGAAGCCATCGGCCGGGCGCACGGCGAGTTCTTTCGGGACATCCGCCCGGCGGCGACGATGGTGGAAGTGAAACGGCTGATCGATCCCGAGATGCTGGTGGAGATTGAAGTTGAGGCGCTGATCAGCGAATGATGACAATTCGGATTACGCAATACGCACCACGCACTACGATTCCATGCTTACACTGACGGTATTGCCTGACATGCTGGCCATCTGCCGCTTAAGCCCTGAAGAGGACGTGCCCGAATGGGCGATGATCGGCGAGTTCGTGTCGATCACGCACACGGGCGATGAACTCTCGATCGTGTGCGCGGAAGAACACGTGCCGGCGGACGTGAAGGCCGATCGGGAGTGGCGGGCGCTGAAGGTGGAAGGCCCGCTCGATCTGGCCATGACCGGCGTGCTCGCTGCTTTAGCCGGTCCGCTGGCCGAGGCGCAGATCAACCTGTTTGCCGTCTCGACGTTCGATACAGACTATTTGCTGGTCAAAGGGTACAATTTAACTCGCGCGTGTGAAGTGCTGCGCCAGGCCGGGCATACGGTGCTGACATGATAGATCACACGGTAGTGTTACGCATTACGCGTTACTCGTTATCACCGCGATCACTGTATCTCTGATTGCAAGGCGGGTACTCTGGGCAGCACGTCTCACCTGGGAGGAACATGTATATTGAAGAAGGCAATCTGCGCTCGATCGACGCGTGGGAACAGCGCTACGGCGCGCCTTCGCCGTTGGGCGCCACCCTGGTCGAGGAGTATCAGGCGTACAATTTTGCATTGTATTCGCGCGACGCCTGGGAAGTCACGCTGCTGCTGTACGACGATCACGACTTCGTCAATCCCGTTTATCAGGTCCGCTGCGATTACCTCGTCAACAAAACGGGGCGCGTGTGGCATTGCTGGGTGCCTGTAGCGCAAGCGCCCGCCGCCAGGTATTATGCTTATCAGATCGACGGCCCGCACGACCCCGCTCGCGGGCAGCGCTTCGATCCGCAGAAGGTGCTGCTCGACCCGTTTGCGCGCGAGGTGTTCTTCCCGCCTGATTACAGCCGCGAAGCCTGCCAGGGTCCTGGCTCCACCGCCGGCCGCGCGCCGCTCGGCGTTTTGCCTGTCACGCCGGCGCCCTTCGACTGGGGGCGCGACGTGCGCCCGCGTCACACGCACGACGCGATCGTCTACGAGCTGCACGTCAAGGGCTTCACCGCCCGGGCGAATTCCGGCGTCTCGCCGGAAAAACGCGGCACGTTTGCGGGCCTCAGCGAGAAGATCCCTTACCTGAAAGAGCTGGGCGTCACGGTCGTCGAGCTGCTGCCGGTGCAGCAGTTTGATCCGCAGGAGGGCAACTACTGGGGCTATATGACGCTCAACTTCTTCGCACCGCATGCCGCTTACGCCGGCGGCCATCCGCACGACGAATTTCGTGCGCTGGTCAAGGCCTTCCACGAAGCGGGCATCGAGGTGTGGCTGGATGTCGTCTTCAATCACACGTGCGAGGGTGATCAAACCGGCCCGACCTATTCTTATCGCGGTATCGACAATGCCAGCTATTATCTGCTGCAGCCCGATCGGCGCGACTACCTCAACGACACCGGCTGCGGCAACACGCTGCGCTGCGCCAATACGGTCGTGCGCTCGCTGGTCTTGAGCAGCCTGGAATACTACCTCGACGTGATGCATGTGGACGGCTTCCGTTTCGATCTGGCCTCGATCTTCACGCGCAACGCCGACGGCTCGATCAACAACGACGATCCGGCCATCATTGCCGAGATCAGCGCGCTGGCGCATGCGCGCGATGTGAGCGTGACGGCGGAAGCGTGGGACATCGGGACGTACCAGTTGGGGCGCAGCTTCCCCGGCCTGACGTGGCATCAATGGAACGGCCAGTATCGCGACGATCTGCGCTCGGTCGTCAAGAGCGACGGCGGCAAAGTCCCGGCTTTGATGCGCCGCCTGTACGGCAGCGACGATCTCTTCCCCGACACGCTGCTCGATGCCTGCCGCCCTTATCAGACGGTCAACTTCCTCGACTGCCATGACGGGTTCAACCTGTACGATCTGGTCGCGTACGACGCCAAGCACAACGAGGCCAACGGGCACGGCAACCGCGATGGCACCGACGCGAATCTCAGTTGGAACTGCGGCCACGAGGGCGATGAGAACGTCCCGCCGGAAGTGCTGCAGCTGCGCCGGCAGCAGATCAAGAATTTCTGCGCGCTGCTGATGCTGAGCAACGGCACCCCCCTGTTCGTGGCCGGCGACGAGTTCCTGCACACCCAGCGCGGCAACAACAACCCCTACAACCAGGACAATGAGATCGCGTGGCTGGACTGGGACCGGCTCGATCGCAACCGCGACATGTTCCGCTTTTTCAAGCAGATGATCGCGTTCCGCAAAGCGCACCCGTCGATCCATCGGAACACCTTCTGGCGCGAGGACGTGCACTGGTACGGCGTCGCGGGCCCGGTCGATTTCTCCCCCGCGGCGCGCACGCTGGCCTACTGCCTGCGCGGGCAGTCGCAAAACGACCGCGATCTCTACGTGATGATCAATGCCTACTGGGAAGATGTGGACTTCGCGATTCAAGAGGGCCGTGGGTGGCGGCGCGTGGTCGATACGAGTTTGCCCGGCCCGCAGGACCTGCTCGATCCGGAGAACGAAGAACCGATCGGGACCCCGTCGTATCGCGTGAAGGCCCGATCGGTGGTGGTGCTGATCAAATGATGAATTGAAGTTGAAAGCATCCTGAGCGGAATGAAATGAAGTCGAAGGATGCGGATCAGGCAAAGCATCCTCGCTTACACAACCGCATTCTTCGACTGCGTTCCGCTGCGCTTCACTTCGCTCAGAATGCTTCGACTGCTACAGGCGTTCAAATCTGGCCTGGAAGAACCGCAGATACTTCGGCTCGTAGACCATCTTCAAGCCGCGCGTTTGCTCGCGCTGATCGTACACCGCTTTGACCGACTCCGCGACGACGTCCATGTGCGCCTGCGTGTAGACGCGGCGCGGAATGGTGAGGCGCGTCAATTCCAACTTGGGGTAGTAGTGATCGCCCGTCTTGGAATCGCGCCCCGCGCTGACAATGCCGCGTTCCATCGAGCGAATGCCGCTGTCGAGATACAGTTCCGCCGCCAGCGTCTGCGCCGGGAAGACCGTCTGCGCCAGATGCGGATAGAACCGCCGGGCATCCAGGAAGATCGCGTGGCCGCCCACCGGCTGCATGATGGGAATGCCCCAGTCCACCAGCAGCTCGCCCAGATAGCGCACCTGGCCGATGCGTGATCGAATGTGGTCGTCGCTGACGGACTCTTCAATGCCGATCGCCAGCGCTTCCATATCGCGCCCGGCCATGCCGCCGTACGTGTGCAGTCCTTCGTAAACCACCACCAGGTTGCGCAGCTCCTCAAAGATGTCCCAATCGTTCACGGCCAGCCAGCCGCCGATGTTGACCAGGTTGTCCTTCTTGGCGCTCATCCACGCGCCGTCACTGTAGCTGCAAAACTCCTTCAGAATCTGCGCGATAGTCTTATCGGCGTAGCCGGGCTCGCGCTCCTGAATGAAGAAGGCATTTTCCATCAGGCGCGTGGCGTCGAGGAAGATCTTGATGCCGTGCCGATCGCACAGCGCGCGCAGGGCCTGGATGTTCTCCATGCTCACCGGCTGGCCGCCCGCCATATTGACGGTGCCGGCCAGGCTGATGTAAGCGATCTGGCCGGCGCCCTCGCGCTGGATCAGCGCTGCGACCTTGTTCGAGATCGACATTGCCCTTGAAGGGGTGCAGGTTGGTCGGATCGTGGGCTTCGTCGATGATCACATCCACAAAAATGCCGCCCGCCAGCTCCTGATGCAGGCGGGTGGTGGTGAAGTACATATTGCCCGGCACGTACTGCCCTTTCTTGATCACCGTCTGGCTGATCAAGTGCTCGGCGCCGCGCCCCTGATGCGTGGGCACGATGTACTTGTAGCCGTAATACGTTTGAATGGCGCTTTCCAGATGATAGAAGTTACGGCTGCCGGCATAGGCTTCGTCGCCCAGCATGATGCCGGCCCACTGTCGATCGCTCATGGCGCCGGTGCCGCTGTCGGTGAGCAGATCGATGTAGACATCGGCCGATTTCAGCAGGAACGTGTTGAAACCGGCTTCCTGCGCGGCGCGCTCGCGCCCGGCTCGATCGATCATGGTCAGCGGCTCGACCATTTTGATCTTCCAGGGCTCGGCCCACGATCGGCGGCCAAATTGCTGGCCCATGGTTTTTGGGGGGGTGGTGGTCATTGGACTCTCTCCTTAAAGGGTGTGGGTGTGGATGACGAGCAACGAGTCATGAGTAAATGACTCATGACTCATTACTTTTGTCGCTTGCGGTGGATGGCCAGGAGATCTCCTACAATTGCGTAGCCCGTCTCGATGCGGCCTGCGCCCGGCCCGACCAGCGTCACGTCGCCCAATAGTTCGGTGGAGAAGGTGATGGCATTCGTCGCGCCGCTGACCGAAGCGAGTGGATGATGGATGGGCAGGCGGGTGGGCCTGACGCTGGCGGTGATCTGGCCCCCGATCGCTTCCACGCGCCCGATCAGCTTCCAGCGCTCACCGGCCGACTTCGCTGCGGCAATGTCGGCGGGCGTCAGGCGCGTGATGCCCTGGCGATCGACCGCGGCCAGCGTGAGCGACTGCCCCATCAGCAGATTGGCCATGATGACCACTTTGCCTGCGGCATCGAAGCCTTCCACATCGCCTGTCGGATCCGCTTCGGCGTAGCCTTTGGCCTGCGCGTCCTGCAGCGCGTCGGTATAAGTTGCTCCCGCTTCCATCTGCGTGAGGATGTAGTTGGTCGTGCCGTTGACGATGCCCTGAATCTTGCGGATGCGTGCCGCGCTGAGCAGTTCCTGCGCCATCCGCAGCGAGGGCGTGCCGCTCATCACCGTGCCCTCCGCGCCGATTTCCACGCCGTTCTTTTCCGCCAGCGCTTTCAACTCGGGGTATTTCAAGGCGATCGGGCCTTTGTTGGTCGTGACGACGTGCTTGCCCAATTCCAGCGCGCGGCGCAGGTGCGTGATGGCCGGTTCGCCGGTTTTGAGATCGGTGTAACTCAGTTCAATCACGATGTCGGCGTTGCTGCGCTCGATCGTCTCGAGGGCGTTCCACGCTGCGCGCCGATCGGGCGCGGCGACTCGATCGCCGCGCAGCGTGGCGGTGGCCGCGATCGCGTCGAGCAGCGCCGCCGGATCGAGCCCTTTCGGATCGTGCACGCTGCCCTTGAGCAGATCGCACACGGCCACGATCTGAAAACGCGCGCCGTATTGCTGCGCCAACTCCGCGCCCTCATCGCGCAGAATCTGCGTGAAGCCCTGCCCCACATTGCCGAAGCCGATGATCGCTAATCGATACGTCTGCATATGTCCTCCCGTTGCGGTATGGTCTGCTCATAGCCTCCGGCATTCTAGTGAAAATGCGGAATAAATGCAATAGCGGGGGCAGAGCTCGCCCCTACAGCAGTTGGCGGCGTGGTGCCGGAGACACCCCGCGGAGAAGCTTGCGGCCGGTTGAATGTCGCGCCCGATCGCGAGCTCGCCGGTATGAGATTCGTGGCGAACCTGTGCAGTTCGAGTCAGAATCTGCCGGGATGGTACTTTGGTCGTCGTTACACGGGATCGATTTGGTGCTAGAGTGAGCAGGGAGAAGCGTTTGATGCGCAGCCAGGCTCCGCCAACACCGCAGGTTTTGTACGCGCGATTTCAACTCGACACTGCTGGGTGTGCAGATCAGAAGGAGGCGCTATCATGAAACCAGGCATTTCCCTGGTCCTGTTTGTGATCCTGGGCGGCCTGTTGATCGCCGGCTGCGCCCTGCCGGCTGACTTTGCCGGGCGAGCGCCGGTGAAGCCTTTCGTGAGCGAGCGAATTGAGCCCGATCAATCCCGCGCGACCAGTGAGCCAGCCCTGACCGGCAGTCAAGCGCCGCTCAAGAGTTCTCCGCGCGAGAACCGCGTGACGCCAACGTGGACGGCAAGTCCGGCGGCCACAGGCGCAGTGCCGGCCATGGTCTTCGGGGCAGTCCGGGAAACCGATCTGTCTATCCCGGCTGCTGCGCCGGCTGGTGAACAACCCGCGACGGCGTTAAGCCCGGCCGAATTCAACTTGTCGCGGCCGACGCCGCCGAACTCACCGCTGCCGACGCCGCCGTATTCACCGGAGCCGACGCCGCCTGATTCACCGCTGCCCACGCCGCCTGACTCGCCCTTGCCCACGCCAACCGATTGGCCGGTGCGTCCGCCGAGCGCGCTGCCACCCATGGAGAGTCCTCCCATGACGCCGACAGGGGGGCCATCGCGGACCACCACGCCAACTATCACGCGAGGGCCGACGAGAACGCCGACAGGCTCGACGACTCCGACACCGACCGGGCGTATACCGTCGCGAACGCCCCCCGGGACGCCGATGGGAGAAGTGCCAACTCCGCCTGATTCGCCGCTGCCCACGCCAACACCGCCCGACTCGCCGCTGCCGACGCCGACACCGACTGGCACGTGTTGTTACGATTGCGATTGTTGAGCGCAGCGGACGCGTAGTGGAGATTCAACGGGAGCAGGCGATTGAGCCCGCTCTCGTTGAATGTTGGCTGCTGGCGCATGACTTGACCCATCCGTCTGGCGTATAATCAGCGCATCCTTGTTGAGGAAACTGCCATGCCCAAAAACTATGCACTCGATGTGACCCCGGCCAACGCACAGCGCCGCCCGGGGAATGCGATGAGCGATGAGTGGACACGCGAATTCCTGTCGCGCGCACAGATAGGCCATGTCGCCACCCATTGGGATGAGCAGCCCTTCATCACGCCCACCAATTTCTGGTATGACCCGTCACGCCATGTGATCTACTTTCACTCCAACATCGTCGGGCGGATGCGCGCCAATAGCGAGCGCCACCCGCAGGTGTGCTTTGAAGCCAGCGAATACGGCAAGTTCCTGCCGTCGAATGTGGCGCTGGAGTTCTCGATCCAGTATCAAAGCGCCGTCGTCTTTGGCACCATCCGCGTGATTGAGGACGCGGACGAAAAACGCCATGCCCTATACGGCCTGATCGGCAAGTATTTCCCCGACCTGCGGCCCGGCCGGGAATATCGCCCTATTGCAGACGCTGAGTTAAAGCGCACCAGCGTCTATGCCATCGCCGTCGACAGTTGGAGCGGCAAACGCAATTGGGCTGAACAGGCCGAACAGAGCGACGAATGGCCGCGCTTGAAAGTGTGAGAGCAAGGTTGAACCGCTATGAACGCCACAACCTCAGCTAGCGATACGAAAGCGCGGCCGCCATCAGCAGCGCGCAGGCGGCGCATCTTACGGCGGCTCGGGCGCGGGCTGAAATGGCTTGGCATCGGCATCGTCGCCATTCTCGTGCTCGGCTTTGGCTTTCAGGCCGTGTCCGTCGAATTCGACAAGCGCGGCTATCTGCCACCCGGCCAGCTGGTGAATGTGGCCGGGCACATGATGCACATCTACTGCACAGGGGAAGGCCGCCCGACGGTGATTCTGGAAGCTGGCGCGTACAGCTATTCAACCGAGTGGTATTGGGTGCAGCGCCAGATATCTGCTACCCATCGCGTCTGCTCCTATGACCGCGCCGGGAACGGCTGGAGCGAACCTGTGTCTGGCCCGCGCGATGGCTTGCCATTGATGCGCGAACTGCATGATCTGCTGCACGAGGCCAGTATCCCTGCCCCCTATGTGATGGCAGGGCATTCGCTGGGCGGCATCCTCAACCGGATCTACGCCACGCAGTATCCGGCTGAAGTGGTCGGCATCGTCACGGTTGATTCGGCGGTCCCTCAGACCTGGCCGGACATCAGCGGCTACGAAAAATACAAGGCGCAAAACGAAAGCGCCTACTGGCTGCTATCGGCGTTGGTGCGCTTTGGCGCGGCGCGTTTCATCATCGGCCGTGAATTCGCGGGATATGGCTTTCCTCCGGCAATCGCCGCTGAGCTCACGGCGCTGAAATCGACCCATCAGGCAGTCGACACGTGGGATGCGGAAGTCCGGCTGGCGCAGTGGGATCTGGCGCACGAGTCGAAGGCTGCGGAAAATCTCGGCTCGCTGCCGGTGGTCGTCTTGTGGGCCGGGCATCCGGAGATGACCGCGCCAGAAGATCGGGCCTTGTTGCAAACTATCCATGATTCTGTGCCGGCCTTTTCGTCCAATACGGTGGTGCGCGTGATCGACGAGGCGGATCACGGCTCGATTCAAGGCAACGAGCAGCATGCCCGGCAAGTGAGCAATGCCATCCGCGAGGTGATCGAATCGGCGCGGACGGGCCAACCGCTGGTGAACAAATAGAAAATGCCGCTGCCTCCCCCCTCGGCTTATTGACGTAGGCGCAGCGGCTGTTTGACGCACGCCTGCCGCTTCCCGCAATCTCCTCTTTGTCCGAGCCCAATTTCTCTCAACCCGCCGATGCGTCTCAGCCTCCACCGATATAAGATGCTGGCGGAACGCAGTCTCATCTCGGGAGGAGACGAAGATGTTGGGCAATATTTTGATCTGGCTCGTTATCGTCGCGGCCGCCGTGCTGTTGGGCTGGCTGACTTTCCGCGCCTGGCGCGCGAAGAATAAAGCCGTGAAGTGGGGGGGCGTCGTCGTGAGCGGCCTGTTCACGATCGTGCTGGCGCTGGTGAGCGCCGTAATGCTCAGCGGCATGGTGAAAGCTTATGCGCCGCGCAGCGCGCCGGTTCCTGAGGTGCAGGTCGCCGGCACCCCCGAGCAAATCGCGCGGGGCGAGCATCTGGCCGGTTCATTCTGCGCCAGCTGTCATTCCACGACCAATGATCTGCCGTTGACGGGCGGCGTCGATCTGGGCAAAGACTTCCCTATGCCGCTGGGCACTTACGTCTCGGTCAACCTGACGCCCGCCGGGCCGCTGAAGGACTGGTCGGACGGCGAGATATTCCGCGCGATTCGCAACGGCATCGATCGTGACGGGCAGGTGCTCTTTGTCATGTCGGGCGCGCGCGGCCGCCATCTGAGTGATGAGGATATCCAGGCGGTGATTGCCTACCTGCGCAGCCAGCCGGCCGTAACGAATGAAACTCAGACGCCGCCCGATCAATTCAACCCGCTGGCACTGATGCTTGTCGGCGCGGGCATAATCCCGGAAGGCGAGCCGCCGATAACGGAGGCCATCACCATGCCGCCCAAGGGCCCCACCGCAGAGTTTGGCCAGTACATCTTGAGTTACCAGGACTGCGTGCTATGCCACGGCGCGGATTTGTCGGGAGGCACGCCCGGGCAGCTGGCTCCTGTCGGGCCAAGCTTGAGTGCTGCCAAAGGTTGGACACAGGAACAGTTCATCACCACGCTGCGCACGGGAGTTGATCCGGACGGCCACGTTCTGAACAACAAGCTGATGCCCTGGCCGAATATCGGCCGGATGGACGACGAGGAACTGGCCGCCGTGTACGCCTATATAACCAGCCTGCCCATCGCCATGGCGCCCTAGACCTCATGTGGAAGCGACTGGCGCGGCGAGCGGATGTCCTTGTCACCCTGGTCAAGGCACGGTGCAGCAAGATCGTGTGGAGGAGGCTCACAGATGATTGCGAACAGATTCGGGCAGCTGCGCGTTTCATGGGTAGCGGGCATGGGCATGGTGTTAGGCGCGCTGCTGCTATGGGCGTTGTTGGCGCGGGCCAGTGCCGCCTTCGCCCAGCCGAGCGGGACGGCCGATCCGCTGCCGGCTGATCGGCGACAAGCGATCACGCGGACATTGAGCATCAGGGCGTTTCCGGCAGCGGCTGCGATCGAGCGCGCGGCGGGCGACACCTTCATTTACTTGCCTATCATCACCCGGCCGCCGGCCCCGCCGCTGCCGCCGCCAGCGCGAGCCGCATTCTTCGTGCAGCCCAGCGCCAAGACCGGCAGCGCCAGCATCGCCGTCGACGAATTCGGCGGATTACACCTGGCCTATGCGGATTACTTGCCGTATGCCGAACATCCCGCCGCGGTTTACCTGTACTGCGCGCCGGGCGCGCAATGTTCCAACGGCGGCAGCTGGCAGGGTGTCGCCCTGGCCGATTACGTGAATGAAGTGCAGCTGGCGCTCACGCGCAACGGCCGGCCGCGCTTACTGATCCGCGCCCAGGCGCAGACTGCCGGACTGGAGTGGGATTACTTCTATGCCGAATGCAACCAGACCTGCACCGATTCCAACCAGTGGGCGGGCGCGCTGGTCAGTTCCAGTTACGGCACGTCGATTTTCGACATCAACGACGGCACTTCGCCGCAGCGATCGTTCGCGCTGGATCGGCAGGATCGGCCGCGTTTCATCTATCAGGATCGCAACTATCCAATCGAACCGGATCATATCGGTGCCTTCTACATGGCCTGCGATGCCGGCTGTGCCGACTGGACGAATTGGACGGAAACGCAGATCAGCCAGGCGAACGGCTCGTCCGGCTATGAGGTATTTCAGTATCCGGCGCTGGCGTTCACCGCCTCCGGCCAGCCGCGCGTCGCGGCGCTGATCAACACGCTGTCCGGCGAACTCGCCTTCTTCTACGTGGCCTGCGACAGCAGCTGCGGCGACGTGAATCAGTGGCAGCGCGTTAACTTGTTCGAGCGCGACTCCGGTCCGAAGATTTCGTGGGACCTCGAGGTAGACAAGAACGATCGACCGCGCATCGCTTTCTACAAAGGCGCGACGCTCGACAGCACCGGCGATCAACTGTATTACGCGTCGTGCGACAGCAACTGCCTCAACGGCGCGGCGTGGCAGAAGCTCAACCTGGGATTGGGTTCCGGTGTCGGCAAACACCCCGATCTGGAATTCACCGTTCAAGATCAGCCGCGGATTGCCTACATCCGCAATCTCGGGGACGGGCTGGGTTACACCTGGTGCAACGCCAACTGCAGAACGGCGCTGGCGGGCTGGCGCAACTCGGTGGTGGAAACGGCCACCACGCTGGACCAGGAATATCCGGTCCCGCGACCATCACACTGCAATGTGGGCCTGTGGAGCAGCCTGGCGCCGGTGTTGTCGCTCGATACGGGCGGGCATCCGCGCGTGGCCTACGACGCGGTGTACGACACGCAGTGCCTGTACGACGATCCCAACGACGGCCTGCCGCCCTACCTGGTCTGGCATCAGCTCTGGCATTCCGTGCGCGGCGTGATCTTTCCGCAGCCGTAAGGCGGCGGGTGAACCCCGGTGGCGATCACCGCTGTTTGCAAACATGACCGAATGTCGAATCATCATCACAATAGCAAAAACATCATCGAAGGAGAAATCATGGAAGCCGTTTTGAAACCATCAGCCCAAACCGCCAGCGCGCACCTGCAAATAAGCCTGCTCGGGCAGGCGATCGCGCCCGGCGAGCCGCGCTACGACGAGCTGCGCGCCGCGTGGAACCTGACCGTCGATCAACATCCGGCGCTCATCGTCGTCGCCAAGAGCGCCGCCGACGTCGCCGAGGCCGTTCAATATGCGCGCGCGGCCAATCTGCCCGTGGCCGTGCAGACCACCGGTCACGGCATCATCCGCCCGGCCGATGACAGCCTGCTCATTCTCACTTCGGACATGGCTCAAGCGCGCATCAACGCCGACTCGCGCACGGCCTGGATCAGCGCCGGCACGAAGTGGGGCAAGGTGCTGGAACAGGCCCAGGCCGTTGGGCTGGCGCCGCTGCTGGGCTCTTCGCCCGACGTGGGCGCGATTGGCTACACGCTGGGCGGAGGCCTGGGCTGGCTGGCGCGCCAATATGGCCTGTCGGCCGACAGTGTGAACTGCTTCGAGGTGGTCACGGCCGAAGGCCGCATCGTGGAGGCCAGCGAAACGCAGAACAGCGATCTGTTCTGGGGATTGCGCGGCGGTGGCGGCGGCTTCGGTGTGGTCACGGGCATGGAGATCCGCCTGTATCCGGCGACCGAGTTCTATGGCGGCAATCTGTATTATCCGATCGATCAAGCCTGGCCGGTGTTCACCCGCTATCGCGAGTGGATCGCGTCGGCGCCCGACGAATTGACCTCGGCCATCGTGATCATGAACTACCCGCCGCTGCCGTTCGTTCCCGAACCGCTGCGCGGCAAAACGTTCGCCCAAATCCGCGGCGCGACCTGCGGCCCGATCGAGCAGGGCGAAGCCCTGCTGAAATTCTGGCGTGACTGGCAGACGCCGTTGATCGACGATTTCGCTGCGCGACCGTTCTCGGATATCGCGCGGGTCAGCAACGACCCGGTCGATCCCATGCCCAGCCTGAGCAGCAGCGCCTGGCTCAACGATCTGAGCGACGAGACACTGGAGAAACTGATCGCGCATGGCTCAGCCGCACACGGGCCCACGCCGCTCACTGTGACGGAGGTGCGCCACGCGGGCGGCGCCATCGCGCGCGTCGATCCGCGCAGCAGCGCTTTCAGTCATCGCGCTGCGCCCCACGTCTTGCAGATGATAGGCGCGACGCCAACACCGGAAGCGCAGACGGCCTTCAAGCAGTATGTCGAAGGCTTCAAGCGCGACCTGCAATCGCATGTGCTGGGCGTCTATCCCAACTTCCTGGAAGGCGAAGAGGCCCGGTCGCGCACCCGGGAGGCATTTTCAGCCGAAGCTTATCGCCGCTTGCAGGCCGTCAAAGCCCAATACGATCCCGACAATCGGTTCAGCCACAGCTATGACCTGGCGGTTGCCGGTTCGACGCGCAACACGTAATTCGCGCATCTCCATTCACAATAGCAGACAGAGGACTGGCATGAGCACCATACACGCCGAAGCTTCCCGCGTGATCGACGCGCGCCCGGAAAAAGTTTATGCGCGGCTGGCCGACTATCGCGTCGGCCATCCGGCCATTCTGCCGAAGCCGTATTTCACCGAAGTGGCGGTCGAGCAGGGCGGACAGGGCGCCGGCACGATCGTGCGGGTGCGCATGAACGTGATGGGCGCGCAGCGCGCGTATCGCCAGATCGTCAGCGAGCCGCAGCCGGGCCGCGTGTTGATGGAAGCGGATGCGGTAGCGGGTGTGACCACGACGTTCACCGTCGAGCCGCTCGATGGCGGCCAGCGCTGCCGCGTGACCATCGCCACCGACGCGGCAACGCGTTCCGGCGTGATGGGCTGGCTGGAGCGCTTGTCGACACCCACGGTCATGCGCCGCATCTATAAAAAAGAACTGCAACAGTTGGCGGCGTCCGTCAGTGGCGGCTCCGTGCCTGGCAGCACCGAGTCACCCACTGCCTGAGCGAGTCGGGGCTTATCTGCACACGCAGCGCCGTAACCAAACTCTGACCGTCTTCTGACGGTTCTCACGGAACGAAATCGGCCGGTCCGGCGTTACAAGGATATGCCTATCAAGCCAGGGAGGTTTTTCATGTCGTATCGCTTACACATAGGATTAGTGATGCTGTCCATCGTCCTGCTGCTGGCGGCCTGCCAATCCACTCAAGCGGTCAGCACGCCGGCAGCCACGACGGCAGCCAGCACGCCCGTGATCGTTCCGACGAGCACGCCCACCCTGGCGCCGGCGGTTCCGACCGTGACGCCGACCGTGGAGGCGCTGGGATCCATCAACGGCTGGGTGTGGCACGATTGGTGCGCGGTCAGCGCGCAGCCGATCGGGGCGGACAAACAAACGACGGGCTGTGTGCAGGAGGGCGATCACTATCGCGCCAACGGCATCAAGGAAAGCACCGAAGCCATCATCGGCGGCGTGAAGGTCAAACTCGGTGCGGGGCCGTGTTTGACGGTCGGGTTGGCCGAGGCCGAAACGCGCCTGACCGATCTTTCGTATTCGTTCACCGGACTCAAACCCGGCACGTACTGCGTCTCGATCGATCCCCTCGTCGAACCGAGCCTGGCGAAGTTGCAGACCGGCGCGTGGACGTATCCCAGCCGCGCCGGCGGAACGATCTACACGACGGTGAATGTGGGGCCGGGTGAAAACAAGTTCGACGTGAACTTCGGCTGGGACTACACCGACCTGCCTGCGACCACCTCGGCGGCCTGCACCTATCGCGCGGCGTTTCTGGGCGATGTGTCCATTCCCGACAATACGATCACGGCCCCGGGCGGCGCGTTCATCAAGACGTGGCGGCTGCGCAATGACGGCAGCTGCGCGTGGGGGCCGAATCAATACGTGCGCTCGCTGGTCTTCTTCAACGGCGATCCGATGGGCGCGCCGAGCGAAGTGCCCTTGCTCACGACCGTGCCGCCGGGCGGCAGCGTCGATGTCTCGATCAATCTGATCGCGCCGCAGCGAGCGGGCACGTATCGCAGCGAGTGGATGCTGATGGTGGCGGAAGGCCCGCTGCTGGGCGTGGGACCAGACGGGCAGACGCCGTTGTACGCGCAGATCATCGTGCAGCCGGGCATCCCTGAGCCGGCGTGCGTGTATCGCGCGACTTTCCTGGGCGATGTGTCCGTGCCGGACAACAGTCCCATCGCGCCGAACGCGCCGTTCAACAAGATCTGGAGCGTGCGCAATGACAGCACCTGCCCGTGGGGGCCGGGCACTGCGCTGCATTCGCTGGTCTTTGTGGGTGGCACGTCGATGAATCCGCAGACGCGCCTGGAGCTGCCGTACGTCGTGCAGCCGGGGCAAACGTTCGAGTTGACGGCGCCGCTCGTGTCGCCGAGCCTGCCCGGCACGTATCGCGCCGAATGGAAATTCAAGGCCGATACCGGCGAGTTGTTCGGCGTGGGACCCGGCGGCCAGGCGGCGCTCTACGTGCAGATCGTCGTGCCGAACACTGCGCCGTGCAACTATCGCGCGACTTTCCTGGGCGACGTATCCGTGCCAGACAACAGTCCCATCGCGCCGAACGCGCCGTTCAACAAGATCTGGAGCGTGCGCAATGACAGCACCTGCCCGTGGGGGCCGGGCACTGCGTTGCATTCGCTGGTCTTTGTGGGCGGCACATCGATGAATCCGCAGACGCGCCTGGAACTGCCGTACGTCGTGCAGCCGGGGCAAACGTTCGAGTTGACGGCGCCGCTCGTGTCGCCGAGCCTGCCCGGCACGTATCGCGCCGAATGGAAATTCAAGGCCGATACCGGCGAATTGTTCGGCGTGGGACCCGGCGGCCAGGCGGCGCTGTATGTGCAGATCGTGGTGCCGAACACTGCGCCGTGCAACTATCGCGCCACGTTCCTGGGCGATGTCACGATCCCCGACAACAGCCTGATCTCGCCGGGGCAGCCGTTCCGCAAGACGTGGCGGCTGCGCAACGATGGCACCTGTGCCTGGGGGCCGAACGCCGTGGTGCATTCGATCACCAATATCAACAACAATTCGTTTGGCGCGCCAGTGAGGTTGGACATGCCGAATGTGCCGCCGGGCGGCGTGGTGGATCTGTCCATCGATATGGTCGGGCCGAACATGGCGGGCGTGCAGCGCAGCGAGTGGATGTTCATGGTCAACGAAGGCGGCCTGCGCGGCGTGGGGGCGCAGGGCGAGACGCCATTGTATGTGCAGATCAGCGTGCCGGGGCTGCCGTAGAAACGCAGTAGTTAGTGATTGGTTATTGGTAATTGGTGAAATACACGGGCTTGATTGTCCTTGAAAGGATGATCAAGCCCGTAGTCGTTGAGGATGCCGCGCAGGGCATGGTTGAGTTGCCGACAATCTGCGTGGATTTGTCAAGATATCGCGTGGATTCCCGCTTACTACCGCGGGAATGACTGATTCCGCAGGACTTTAGAGGCCACTTCACTCCACAATGCCTATTACAACAGCGCGACCAGTGGAAGGCAGTGTCCGCGCTGTTGTGAATGTCGCCGTTTTTGCCTCAAGCTGTTACTTGCGCCCCGCTCAAACTCCGGCGCAGCTTGGCCCGCGCGCGGCTCAGGCGCGATTTCACCGTCCCGAGGCTGCTGCGCATGATCGCGGCGATCTCCTTGTCGCTGAGGCCCTGCACATCACTCAAGACCAGCACCGTGCGCTGATCGGGCGGCAGGGCGCTGATGTGCTGCTGCAACAGCGCGGCCAGTTCGCGCCGCTGGAGCAGCGTTTCCGGGCCGTCTTCAGGCGCGGGCAGATCGAACTCGCGCTCCTCGCCCGCGGCGCTGCTCAAGTGCGTGAACGGCAGAGCCGGGCGGCGCTTCTGATAACGAAGAGCGTCATAGCACACATTCGTGATGATGCGATACAGCCACGCGGCAAAGGAACCGGTGTGAAAGGTGCGAATGTGCCGATAAGCCAGGAGAAAGGCGTCCTGCGCGGCGTCGGCGGCGCTCGACGGATCGCCCAGGAGACGATAGGCCAGGTTGTAGACACGGTCCTGATGCATCAGCACCAGCGTGTTGAAGGCCTCCAGATCGCCCGCGCGCGCCGCCTGAACGATCGCCTCTTCGCCCGTCTGAGTGTGTCGCACATAGGCTTCGCTAAAGAACGAAGGATTCACGGCGTAAGTCATAATCCACCTCCCTCGCCGCGCGGGGTTGTCCCGGCCGCCTGGAGACTCTGCAGTGAGGCGGAAACCCACAGAAAATGCTTGATCACCGCCACGTACTCGTCCAATTTCGCAATTGACGCCACATGGCCCGACCCGTGAAACGTGTGCACACGCGCCTGTGGATGCAGCGCCTTGAGCGCGGCGCGCGCCGGGGCGTCGGCCACTGGATCATTATCGCCTTCCAGGATCAGAATGCGTCCCGGCCAGTCTTTCAGATCGTCCAGTGTAAAGGCTGAAGTCGCGTCAAAATCGACGGCCACCTGATAACGGCTGATGAGATCGGCTTTGCTCAAACGCGCAATCATTTCGCTCGAATAAGCTTCCCAGAACGGGAGCTGTTCCGGCGCATCCTTCAACGACTTGCGAGTGGCGCGCTTGAGCATGAAACGGAGCAGGCCCATGGGCAGCAGTCGCAGCAGGGCAATGAACCTGCGGTTGGCGGCGGCCCGATCGGCGCGAAGCGCGGGTCCCCCGGTGTGTGACAGCACGAGCGATACCACGCGCTGCGGGTAGCGCCGCACCAGGCACTGCGCCACCATTCCGCCGTACGATCCGCCCAGCACGTGGGCCTGCTGGAGGCCCTCGGCATCAAGGATCGCAGCAACGCCGTCCGCCAGCTGGTTCATGGTGGCGAGCTCGCATGGGTAGCTCGGCGCGATCACGCGGTAGTCGTTCTCAAATGCCAGGATATGCTGGAACGACATCTCGCCGATGCCCAGCAGTCCGGGCAGGATGAGCAGTGCTTCCGCGCCGCGGCCCGAGGCGATGTACTCCCATTTGACACCCTGCGCCAACGTGATCCGGCCTGGATGGTCGGCCCGAAAGCGAACCAACTGGTCGAATTGCTGGCGCGGAACATTCCGGTAATGTCGATCGACAGCGAGACCGTCGTTCACGTCGCCTCCTTTGTCCATCATCATGGGTTGGCGCCCGGATCGTCTTGAGCGAGCAGCCGTTCGATGATGTTGAACAACTCGGCCGCCGGATAGCCCTTCAGCAGCACCAGATCGGCGGCGGCCGCCTGCAGCGCCTGCTGCTGCTCGATGCGATCGACCAGCGCTACGGTGCGCGCCCGCGGCGCGATCGTTTTGATCTGCGCCAGCACCGACGCGGCCTCGCCGCCCAGCCAATTGACGTCCAGCACGACCAGTACCAGGCGTGCGGCCGCCAGCGCGGCTAACAATGATAGGGCGTCTTCGACGCACTGAACCGAATCGACCTGCGGCAGCCGGGCCAGCAGGGCCTGCAGGCTGTAACGCAAAGAATCAGGCGGCGCGGCGATCAACGCCAGGGCGAAGGTGGTCATGGATGATGGTCGGCCTCAATCGAACGCTGGCAGCATCATACCGTGCCTGCGGTTTGCTCACATCGTCAAGCAGAGGGAAATTCGATCGGACAAAGAGGACAATTGCAGCAACGGGCGGGGCGCGTCAAGCGGCCGAGGTGTCTACGTCAAATGGCCGATCACATCTCCAAGTGCGCTAATCCCTCGCGCTGCGCGTACAGCGCGGCCTGCGTGCGATTGGCCAGGTGCAGCTTGCGCAGGATGTTGCTGACGTGCGTGCGCACGGTGCGCTCACCGATGACCAGCTGATCGGCGATCTCTTGATTGGACAGGCCGCGCGCCACCAGCGCCAGCACCTGCACTTCGCGCTCGGTGAGCGGTTCTTCAGCGGGCGGCAGATCGGGCGGGCGTTTCAACTCGCTCACCAGCTTGCGCGCAATGGTCGGATGCAGCGAGACGTCGCCGCGCTCCACGTCGCGAATGGCCTGCAGCAGCTCGCGCGGCGAGGCGTCTTTGAGCAGGTAACCGGTGGCCCCGGCCTTGATGGCTGGAAAGATCTGATCATCTTCGGCGAAACTGGTGAGCACCAGGATGCGCGCCTGCGGGTCATCGCGCTTGATGTCGTAGATCGCTTCCAGGCCGGTCTTGCGCGGCATCGCCATGTCGAGCAGGATCACATCGGGATGGAGCGCGGCGGCCAGCTGCACCGCTTCCACCCCGTCCGCCGCTTCGCCGGCCAGCTCCAGGTCGGGTTCTGTGGCGATGAGCGCGCGCAGGCCGTGGCGCACCACGGCATGATCGTCGGCAATGAGAATGCGGATACGTTCGGTCATGTGATCCTCTCTCTACGCCGCGGCCTCGATCGACCGCGGAATTTCCACGCGGACGCGCGTACCGGCGCCCGGCGCGGAGTCGATGATCAAAGTGCCCTGCAACTGCGCCACGCGCTCTTTCATGCTCGTCAATCCCAGCCCGCCTGGCGCGCCGGTGGTGAGCAGCGCCGACCCGCGGCCATCATCCGCCACTTCGAGTGTGACACACTCGTCCCCACCGCGCAGGCGCACCGTCACCGATCGGGCCGCGGCATGTTTCAAGGCATTGTTCAGCGCTTCCTGCGCGATGCGGAACAGCCCTTCTTCAACCGGCGGCGCCAGGCTGCCCAGGTTGCCCTCGATGAGGAAGCGCGCTTCGATACCGGCCCGCTTTTCGACCGAATCGAGCCGGGCCTGCAGAGCCCCGATCAAGCCCTCATGCTCCAGCGCCAGTGGCCGCAGTTGATACACCAGCAGCCGCATCTCTTTGAGCGCTTGCTGCGCGATCTCGCCCATATCGCTCAGGTAACGAGCCGCTTGCGGCACGTCCAGATCGATCAGGCGGCGGCTGGCCTCGGCCAGCAGGGTCAGGCTGTAGAGCGACTGTGTCACCGAATCGTGCAGGTCGCGCGCCAGCCGCTGGCGTTCTTCCAGGACGGCTTTGCCCTGAGCTGCGGTGAACAAGCGCGCGTTCTCCAGGGCGACCGCCACCTGATCGGCCAGCGCCCGAACGATTTCGGCGTGATGTGCATCGTAAAAGCCCGGCTGGTCGTGCTCCAGGGACAGGTTGCCAATGACGCGGTCCCGGGCGATGAGCGGCACGCCCATCCACGATCGGACGCGGGTCAGGATCGCCCCGATGTTGGCGGGGCCCTCCTCACGGAAAGCGGCGGCCCACGGATCAGCCTCGGAATCAAGGTCGGGAATGACCAGGACGCGGCGGCGGACCAGGACCTCCTCCGCCATCCGTCCGCTGAGGGCGAATTCCGCGCCAATCGGGCGATCCATGCGATTCTGTCCACGCGCGGCGCGCACCCGCAGCAGCGGCCCCTCCAGTGTGTAGATGCGCGCGCCGGTGTAAGCGACGAAGACCTTCAATGCATCCAGGATCAATCCCAACAGCGGCTCAATCTCGAGCGTCGAGGCCACGCTGCGCGAGACGTCCAGCAGCGTCGAGAGCTCGCGGGTGCGCTCGGCGACGCGCTGTTCCAGCAGGCGCTCGGCTTCGACCTGCATGCTGATGTCGCGCACGATCGCAAAGGCGTGCGGCTGGCCGCGCAGCGTGAACGGTGTGCCGACGACGTCGACATGGAAGGTCGAGCCATCCTTGCGCACGTCCACCGCGCGGCAGCGGTATTCCCGGCCGGTTTTCACCGTCTCCATGTACGCGGCAAACAAGTGCTGCGAGACGGGGTGGACGAACTGGGGCGGTTGGATCCGGCGAAACTCCTCGACGGTGTAGCCGTGCATGTGGGCAGCGGCCGGATTGAAGTCCACCAGCTGGCCGTCGAGAGTGTTGATGAACAAACCGTCCAGGCTGGATTCGAAGATACTGCGGTATTGCAGCTTCGCGCTCGCGCAGCGCTTCTTCCACCCGCCTGCGCTCCGTGATGTCGATCAGCAGGCCGCGCAGCAGTTTGGGCTGGTTGTTTTCGGCGATGACGGTTACCGTCTCGCGCAGCCACACGCTGCGGCCATCGGCGGCCAGCATGCGGTATTCACATTCGTGGGGGCGCAGGGCGGCGGTGGCAGACGCGCAGGTGTCCACCACCCAATCACGATCGTCGGGATGCAGGTGATCGCGCCAGAAAGCCGCTTCGGTCAGCCACCGTTCCACCGGGTACCCCAGAATGCGCTCGGCCGCGGGGCTGACGAACGTAAACAGCCCGGTCTGCGCATCGCCTTCCCATACGATGCCGTCGATCGAGTTGACCAGCTGCTCGTACTGCTGCTGCGACTGGCGCAGCGCGGCTTCGGATTGCTTGTACTCGGTAATGTCGAGCCCCACGCCGATGCAGCCGATGATGTCGCCGCCGGCCGCGCGCAGCGGCTCGACATGATTCTGCACATTCCGCCCGCGCCGCAGCGATTCATAGCTCACCGACTCGCCGCGCAGCGCGCGCTGATGCATAGCCAGGATCTTGGCAAACTCTGCGTCCTCGGGCGTGCCAAAGTCCAGCAGGCTGCGTCCCACCACGTCCTGCGGGCGCAGGCCCAGCGCCTCCAACCCGGCGCCCGACGACGAGGTAAAACGCAGCTCGGCGTCCATGGTCCACAAGAGCGCCGGCATCTGTTCCACCAGCAACCGCAGCCGCGCCTCATTGGCGCGCAATTCATCGGCGGCCCGTTTCCGCTCGGTGATATCCTGCACATTGGCGACGCGATACAGCAGCCGGCCGTGCTCGTCCCTCACCGCCGTCAAATCCACCATCACCGGGAAGGTGGTGCCGTCCTTGCGGACATGCGTCGACTCCATGACGGCATGGCCGGTCTCATTGGCCGCCTGGATGAGAGCGCTCAGCTCGCCAGCGGTGCCGGGCGCGTAGACGCTGGCGATAGGCAGGCCCGCCAGTTCCTCGACCGTGTAGCCGTGCATCTGGGCATAGGCGGGATTCATCATCTCCAGCGTGCGGCCGTCGGCGCTCCCGATCGCCACGCCCCACTCCGCGTGCTCGAAGATGTGCGCCCAGCGCTGCAGCGACTGCTCGGCGCGTTTGCGCTCGGTAATGTCTTGGGTGACCGCCAGGCCCGCCATGATCGCGCCGTGATCGTCGCGCAGCGGCAGCGTCCGCGAAAGATACCAGTGTCCGCCGAACTCTGCTTCAAACACATGCGGCTCGCCGGCCAACGCGGCTCGATAGTGCGGCTCGATGATCTCGATGGTGTCCGGCGGCAAAGTCTCCCAGATCGTGAAGCCTTCCAGCATTTCCTTGGACAGGCTCACGTCAGCCAGGCCGGCGCCATCGGCCAGCGTATAGCGCAGATCGGCGTCAAACACGAAAACAGCGCCGTTGGGAAAACTCCGCGCCAGCGCGCGATAGAGTTCATCGCTGCGGCGCAGCTCCTCCTCCATGTGCGGGCGTCGAGCGAGGTCGTCTTCCAGACGTTGCGTAGTGTGCGTGATCCCTTCGGTCATAGTTCCCTCGGTCACCGCCGCCATGTCCAAACGCGCAGCGGGCCAGGCGAGTATCCGATCAAATTCTCCTGACAGTCGGTCTGCACAGGAGTGCAGCAGCGCGCGCATGGGGCGCGCCCACAGGCACGCGTAGCTGCTTTAACTATTAGGACTTACGCAGTTGAAGGTGTTTTGCCGCAGTCAGACTGCGGCGTCGGCAGTGCAACTGCCTCGCAACTGCGTTACTCCTCACTATTTGGCCTTACGCAGTTGAAGGTGTTTTGCCGCAGTCAGACTGCGGCGTCGGCAGTGCAACTGCCTCGCAACTGCGTTACTCCTCACTATTTGGCCTTACGCAGTTGAAGGTGTTTTGCCGCAGTTAGACTGCGGCGTCGGCAGTGCAACTGCCTCGCAACTGCGTTACTCCTAACTATAATAGCATTAACCGAGGGGGGCCGCAACGCGCGCCGGACATGTCACTTCCAAATCACCAGCGGGCGTGATGCTCTTCGGCCCAGCCGATCAGGCCGTCGATCCGGATCACCTCGCCGTCGTCGGCGGTGATGGCGCCGCAGTAGCGGCCAAACATCTGGTGCACTTCGCTGGCGATCAGCAGCAGATTGGTCTGCGCTACGCGCTCGACGAACGGCGTGAATTCCAGATCGAGGCGGCCATCCGGCGACGACATCCGCCACGGCTGCTTGAAGTTTTGCGCACTGTACTGGAAATCGACCTGCGCGAGTTTGTGCACACGACCGCCGAGGATGAGGGCATTCTCGGTCGCCCTGGAGGTATCGCCAAAGCCGAAGCCGAGATTCAGCCCGACGGTGCGGCCATCGGGCAGGAAGCCGGACGCGCTGGCCCATACCCAGAACGAGTTGTAATCCCAGATGCCGCGCCCCCAGTCGAGATTGCCGAGGCTGGCCTCGGGCTTGAACTCGACGCGCTGATCACCCCACGCGAGATGACCCGCGGCCGGCAGGCAGTTGATCTTGCAGTTGTAGTAGAAGCGGCGCGCGCTGTTCATCGGGATCACGATCGCCATGGCTTCGTGGCCGGGCTGCTGGCGCAGCGTCACGTCGGCGGCCAGGTCTTTCCCCGCGAAGTCCGGCCACACGACGGAGATGTGCCGCGCCTCTGCCTCGTGCCGGAAGGCGAGGCGCACCTTCCCGTTATCGAAGGTGCTGTCGCCCGCGGTGCTGTTGCGCGGCAGGGTGATGCCTTTCGAGAAGGGCACGGTGAGCGTGGCTTCGTGGTACGTCGCCGGTGGCGAAGTCGATCAGGTAGATGAAGACCTGCCCGGCGTAACCGAGATCGGCCAGCGTGGCCGAGAAGAAGTGATCGGGCGTGGTGACGCCGTAGTAGTCCCAGCGCTTGATGCGCAGGCGCTGCAAGGAACGCAGAGGATAGAAGCGCGCGTTTTCGAGATTGCAGTCGAGCAGCGGCCGGCGCGACCAGCCAACCTGCGTCAACTGCCCATCGGCGGCGAGCAAAGGTGAAGGCACGCCGTGCGGCGTAAGTTCGATCTGCGAAGCAGGGTTGTTCATCTATAGCCTCGGCGGGAAGGGGTGTCGGGGTCATTGGTTGATCGAGCGCGCCGCAGGTCAATGGCTATCCGCGGCCTGTTTCGCACTGCGCATTGAAGCTGGCGCTGGAGTTCAGCGTGCGGCTTTCGACCCACGTCTGAGCGCAGTGAAAAATTGCCTGCGCAAATCAGGAACTCTTTGTCGTCTGATCCGGTACCAGGTGTACATCCGGCGGCCCAAAGTGGGCATAGAGCAGGCCCAACGGATTGCAGCTGGACTTGGGATCGCTGACGGCGCTGAAAAGCTGAACGCGCGAAGCGCGCAGCGCTTCGCCGATCGGCTTGCCGGTGAGGAACCGCTGTAGCGTCATTTCTGCGAGCCGCAAAGGCCATTCGCCCTGGGTATAGAGGAGGGGCACGATAAGGCCGTATGCGCCGAGTTGCTCCAGCGCTGCGTGCCAGCCCGACCAATCCAGCTCTTGTTTCGGATCCCCCTCCAGGACAAAGTAAAACAGGAGAGGCGGTCTTTGGCCGCGGTCTTCGGTTTCCTGCAGGGCCTCGATCCACAGTCTGTTGGGACGCATCTTTGCCGCATACTCTACCAACTCGCGAATACGGCCACGGCGCTCAAGATAGGCGATCAGTTCCCGGGCTTTGCTGCTTTTGCCCTCGCCTGGCAAGTCTTCATAGTTGACATTCAGATCGAAACACAGCGTGCGCAACTCTTCTTCGTTGAATGACGCGTCGAGCATCCTGCGCAATTCGGTTGAGCTCGCGCCACCTTTGGTGGCTCTTTGCTTCGCAAGCGGCTGGCGCACTGCCCAGTCTGCCAGTTCGCGGGCACTGAGTGGCGCTCCCTTGCCGAACGTGATCCGGCTCGCGCCGACTTCTCGGATGCCTTTTCCATAGACGAGGTACACTTGCGCGGCCCTCTCCTGCAGAGACTCAAGAAACCTTCCCGGAGTATCGAGGATGCGCACGGAGGTTTGGTTTGAGACCCAGGCTTTCACCATGCTTTGAGTCTAGCCCGGCGTATGGAAGGTCTCCGTCGATCACGGCGTTCAGGTAAAGAGGCTGGTCCCGCAAGTCGAAGCCGGATGGCAAGAATGACTGCGAGGACGTCGCGCCAGGGGCGAGCGGGCGCTCGAGGATATGGCGGCCTCCCCAAAAACTTGTCACTGCCGGCTCGGTTGTTTCAAGTGTTGTTTCAGGATCGTGGATCATCTCCCAGGGCAGACGAGTCAGCAACAGGCTCTGCGGGCCAGTGAACAAGAGCTGGAGCGTCCGAGCCTCGCCCGTCGCGGCTGCCGTGAAGGGTAGCAGCGCGTCACTCATGATCTGTTTGTAAAAATCCTGGCCAGATTTGATCAGGATTGACAGTTCGACAAAGTCCAGGCTGCGCCGGGCGGCCGGCTCGATCAGACCCGCCACCTGGCTCTGAATCTGCTGCGCGATGAATCCGGCCTGCTCTTCTGGCAAGCGGACCAGCTTGTGCAACGGGACCGGACCTTCGGGCACAGCTGGCGACGTTGGCAGGGAAACCTTGGTTTCGCTGGTGACGTCCGGCGCCTGTTGAGTCACGGGCGGCGGAGAGGGTTGAGCCGACTTGGATGCCTCCGGCGTTGGGCGTTCCGCGCCGCCCTCCACTGTCCGCGCGAAAAAGATCATCTCGCCGATTTCTTGCGGCGTCATATCGATAAAGTTGGCGTCCTGCGCGTCTTCGCCGAGCAAGGGTTGCATGGTGAGCAACACGCGCAGGGCATCCCGTTCCGGATAGGCGCTCAAGTCCTCGGGCATCACTGGCTCGGCAGCGGCTTTGCTCTCCTCCGGCCCGGCCCATTCCTGGTACTCGCCCAGGTTCGTCGTCAGGCGAAAATACCGCTCCCACTCGATAATCGCGGATGGGCTCTCGCGCAGTATGTCGTACAGGTCCGGGTGCCGCTGTTGGAGGACGACGAGTTTGGCCAGCCGGGCGGCTGACACGCGTTCAGCCAGGAAGGCATCGTTTCGGGCCAGCGTCCACAGCAGCATAAAGATGTTGAGCGCGCGCTTGACCTGGCGCGGGTTCGGCTCCAGGCCGCGCACAAACACCAGCCCGCAGCGGGGATCGGGCAGGTCGGGCATCAGGCCGCCGATGTAGCGCCCCATCGCCTGCGGGCTAACGGGCGGCAGGACGAACGGGATCTGGATGATCTTTTCCAGGTAGCGCGCGCCGTCAATCACGTCGTCGGCGTCGGCGTACAGCTCTTGCAAAAACGCGCGATAGTTGTTCGCCCCGTCCTTGCCCTCTTTGATGATCTCGCTGTCCACGTGCAACTGCACCGCTTCCTGGTCGCGGGCGCGCCCCAACTCGCCGTAGCGCAGGCGGATGCCGCGCTGGATGACATCCTGATCAATACCCAGGATGAAAATGCAGCCGGGCACGTCGAGGAACAACTTGATCGCCTCCAGCACCTCCACCGCTTTTTCGGGCAGGCAGCGGTCGAGATCGTCCACGAAGATCACCAGGTAGCCGCGCGGCAGGACGTGCTGGATGAGCTGTTCAAAGGTGTCGCGGAATTCCTCCAGCGCCTGGATGCGTTCTTGCTCAAATGCCGCCGTCGTGCGCCGCACGTTCTGGCGCAAGGCCGCCATCGCGTTCAGCCGGGCGCTCTCGTCGTCGGCGGCTTGTGCCGCTTTCCGGCGGGTTGCCTTTGCATTCGGCTTGGCGTCCTGCTTGTCCACGGCAGCCTGGGCGGCTTCCTGGCGGGCCGCCGTCACACTCTCGAGCAGGTCCAAGCCGTGTTGAAGCGTCAATCGCATTTGCGCCTGGGCAGCCCGGTCTTTGTCCAGCAGGTCGGCCATAGTCAGCGAGAGATCACCCAGCTCGACGGCCCGGCGGCCCGATGGAGCTGGTGCGCGAGCTTGTCGAGGCTCGTCATCGCGTCTGTATCATTTTTAATGTCCGGGACGCTGCGCAGCCTGGACAAGACGCGCATGATGAGCGCGCGCCAAAGCGAGGCCTCTTTGCTGTAAAGCCAGGCGTTGAACCAGACCGTGTAAACGTCTTTGACGAGCACGCCTTCGGCCGGCGGCTCTTGTTCTGCCCGCTCTTTTCGCTCTTTGATCCCCCGCTCGACCATATTCATCAACGTGGTCTTGCCGCTGCCCCAACTGCCAAAGACGCCGATCGTCAGCGGAGGGCGAGTCCTGGTATTGAGAATAATGTCCACCAGGGTCTTGGCGTACGGGCCAAAGTTGAGTCTGTCGTCGGAAGAGGGTTGATCCGACAGAACGGTCATGCCGGGTGTGGGTGCTTGAGCTGCCATGTTTCACCTCGATTGACGAACACTGCTCTCAGACCTATAATGCCCGGAACAATGTCAACGCTGCACAAAGGGAGGTCACGATGGCGCATGACGACGTCGAGATCAAGATCGTGGATCGTCAAACGGTCACTGACGTGGATAGTGTAGACTATCAGCCGTTCGGCGTCAAGGTGCTTAAGCTGCGCGTGCGGCGCAACCCCGTCACCCGGCCTGATTTGGGACCCATCTGGCTAATTCCACAGGGTTACGTCCGGCCCAACGCCAAGTCAGGCGATCCGGTGCAGTGGCGCGCCTATGGCACAGCCGGAGGCGATCCAGACCTGTGGGTAGCGTGGGGCGCAGGCGACGAGCGCGGCTTTTGCGCCAAGACACAGGATCGCTTCAAGATCAACAAGGTGCCGGCGCCGCTGAACGACGATGGCGCCTATTACCTCTATTTGCACCTGATTCACCGGCCCGCTGATCCCTTTGCGTATCACCTGGCAGAGAAATCGTTGACCGTGCAGGCCGTGGATGCGGACGGTCAGGTACGCGGCGAGAAGACCGTGCAGCTGACCGTGCCCGCTCAGGCGACCAACCCGGTGCGCATGCAGTGGGAGGGGAACCTCAGCACGGGCGTGAGCACGATCACGCTGCGGGGCGCTGGGAATGGTCCCGCCTATCTGCCGCTGTACGTTTCGCGCTGGTGGCCGACCAGTCGTGTGGACTATGTCCCGGTGGACGCGGCGATGACCAGGTTCTTGAGCGACCTCAAGATCGTGTTTCACCGGCAGGGCCAGGACGCGGATCGCGGCAAGATAGACGTTTTGCTGGACAAGACGCCCCTGGCGCACATTGCCGGGTATCTTGCGCCGCCGCTGCACGATGCCCGGTTGTGCGGGGTGGAGGCGTTTCGCTTTCTGGATGACTATCACCTCGTCGTGCGCCTGTGGTTCCACTGGCTGCATTTGAACTTCTCGGCGGACCAATTACTGGCCTGTGTGCCAGCCGGCCAGCGCGCCGCAGGGCGGGCAGAGGCGGAGCGCGTGTGCGCGCAGCTCAATACGCTCGTGCCCTATTACAAACGGGAAGAGGTTCCCGACATTGAGCGGTTTGACCTGCTGCTTGATCTCAACGACCTCAACACCAAATACGTCGGCACGGATACGCACTGGCAAGAGTTCTGGGCCAGCGTCAAGGACGGCGAGCCCCTCGAGGCAAAGATTGCCTCGCTGGCGGAAGTGATCCAGGTGATCGATCAGGCGACAGATGTGCCTAAGAAGAAGCCGCCGGTGTTCGATCCGCTGGCGAATGGCTTATGCGATTTGGTGAATGAATGGAGCGGGCAGCCGTGCCCGCATCGAGGGCAGGGACAACTGGTCCCCATGGGCTTGATCTCGTCCGGGCAGCAGTACGCAGTATGTCCGCGCTGCCGCAGCCACTTTACCGGCCAGGGGACCAGAGAAGTGGGCCTGTGGGACAAGCACGCGCCCTGGCTGGTGAATGCCGAGATCGCCCACAAGGCCGTGAGCACCAGCGTCCTGGACGGCTAATCCAGAACGCCGTGCCGCTTGGTGAGGATGGGATTGGCCCAGTCCGGCTGACCCGCGTCGCTCAGTTTCCACCGGGCGAGCATCAGCGCGTGTTCGAGCGGGTCGCCTCCCAGGAGCGTCTCATAAAACCGCTCGACGAGTAGACGGCTGTTCCCGTCGCCGACGATCCAGCGCATCCCGACGGTGGCCGGGACGCCCGCGCGGATCAAGGCCTCCACCAACCCGGCCTCCTGCCAGGGCAAGATTTTTTCTCCCGCCTCACCTGCGCCCTCGCACGCACTGAGAAAGACGAGGATCAAATTGCTTTCGCGCGCCACCTGGGCCAGCGCCGTTGCCGTGATCGCCTTGCCTTTCTCTTTGGCGCGGCCCAGGATCAACTTGCTCCGGGCCGGATCGCCGGGATTGAACTGGCCGTGCCCGATAAAGTGCAGGAGCTGATAGCCGCCCTCGCGGATCAAGTCCTTGATCTTTTCCGGGTCGCCCACATCGGCGTCGTCCGATAAGCGCACATCCACGGCAACGCCGGCCTGGGCCAGCGTCGATTCGAGCCAGCCGGCTTCCTGATCGGGCTCAAGTTGTCGAGTGGGGTCGGCCGCGACGATGAGCGCCTTTTCGATCTGGCCGGTCACTCGCCCCAGGCTGGACACTGAAGTGGGCAGGCGGTACACCGGATATTTAAGCCCCAAAAAGCCCCGGCCATGTTCGTCAATCAGGCCATCGTGCAACAGTTCCCACGGAATGGCGGCGAGCCGCCCCGGTTTGTCCTGCACCGCCAACACGATGTGAGGCGACGCATCCAGGAGCCGGCTGTCCCGCAGCGCGTTTTCATACGCCTGGCGGTCGTCGGCTGCCAGGATACTTTGAAAGAGCTGGATGCTCTGAGCCTGGATCGAGTCTTCGGGCTTTTTCAATGCCTGGCGGGCTTCCTGGGCCTTTTCCGCCCAGTCTTGCAGCGTTTGTAGCGAAACGTCCGTGCTCACCGGTTGGCCGTAATAGTGAGTCACGTTGGGCGTGTAGTTCACATCGAGGATGGCTTGCAGCCTGTCTTCGTCCGAGAGCCAGAGGCGGAAGGTGATCGCGATTGATTGGGGCCGCTGCGTCGCGGGAATCTGGGACAGGGCCGCGTTCACCTGTGCCGGGGTGGGTGACTTGCCCAACACCTCCACCAACGCCTGGAGCGCCGCCAATTCCTGATCGGGCGGGCGCGTGACCGTGACACCCTGCAGCTCCGCCGCCAGCGATTCGATCAGCGCGCGCGGCTCGGCATCCACGACGGTGACATGGCGCTGCGCCCAGCGGGTCACATCGGCAGCGGCAGGATCAGGCCAGACCAGGTAGCCACGCGCGCCAAACGCGCCCAATGACTTGAGCACTTGATACACGTGCCGCTCGAAGTCGCTGCCCTGCGCCGGGTCGCAGCCCAGCAGCAAGACCGTGTTTTCCTTCAGCCATCGCCCGGCCCTGTGGAATAGATCAGCGCGCCTGTGATCGGCGGTCAGGCCGATATAGTCTTCTTTCGCGGTGGCCAGCAGCGCGAGGCGGCTGAGATCGCCGCACAGTTTGATCAGGTCGCGAGCGCGGCCGGGCAGCCAGGTGTCTTTGTCGCTGATGAGCAGGTTGAGGGAATGCCCGGTGGCCGTCAATGCGCTCGCCAACCGGTCGTCATAAGCGGTGGTCATCAGGAACTGCACTGGCAGCGAGGCAACCGCTGTGTGCAGCGGGCCGGGTTGTTGCGCGGCGGGCAGGGCGGCCTTGAGGTATTGGGGCGGCAGCCAATCTTGCCCGGCCAGTTTTGCCGCCTGCGCCACCTCGGCCAGCGAATCGGAAGCAGGCAGGTTCCCCTCGTGCGCCAGCCCGTGCGCCAGTTCCTGGCTCGATGGCAGGCCGGTGTCAGCGGTGGAGAAGTCCATGCCGACCAGGATCGCCAGTCTGACAGGACTTGGCCTTTTGGATCAGCACCTCACGATCAGACATGAATGGCTTCCCTGGGTAATGTCAGGCGGAGTATACCACTGGTGGGTATTCCTGTCGTTGCGGGCGTGCCCGCATTTCGCGAGCGTTTCAGTTTGAGAGTGCGTCTTAAAAGTCCCATAAGGGTGTCATTCCGAGCCGCACAGCGGCGAGGAATCTCTATCACTGTCGAGAAAATTCGCCGGTGAGGGCAGAGATTCCTCGGCCTCCGGCCTCGGAACACCTGCACCCACCGCAGGTGCGGTGTGACACGACTGAATGAGTTTTAAGACAGTCACTGAGAGATAGCTTGCTCCCGGCCGGCGGGCGTCACAGCGAGCAGCGGCGAGGGCGCGCCATGCGGCATGAGTTCGATCTGCGAGGCAGGGATGTCGAGGTCATTGTTTGATCGAGCGCGTTGCAGGTCAATGGCCAGCGGCGCGATGCTCCCGGCTGGATGTGCCATCCAGCCGGGAGCACTACAACTCCCCCGCAAACGCCCGATGCAGCAGCGCCTCCGCTCACGGCTGGATGAAACATCCAGCCGGAGCGTTACAGTTCGCCGTTGAAGGCTTTGTGCAACAACGCCTGAAACCCCTCCTCCAACCGATCCCGACTGCGCACCTGCTGCGCCTGCATCTCCCGCGCTTCGGCTACCTACGTGGCAAACTCGCGCTACCGTTTGTCACTAAGGCCATACAGCAGTGGCCGAATCAGGCGATACTTTCTTGTGCCAACAGCCTCGAATAATTCAGACGTAACGTCGTTGCCCCTGCGATGCTTGCGCAGAAAATTCCTGTATGTCGCTTCGGCAAAGCCGGGGCAGGCCATGCGAAATTCTGTCTGGCCAAACGGTTCAGTCAAGCGCTTATCGCGCACTGCCGATACAATCGCACGATAGACTTCATGGTCAGCCATAGATTCCTCTCCTCAAAACGCTCGATGCGACAAAGTCTGAGACAGATGCTCCATTTGAAGCCACGCTTACATTGTTATGCCTATAGTGAACCACAAAACCTAAGCACGCCAACTATCAAGAAAAGTCATTAGTAGTCGGTTTGCGATTTGGAAATTCTTTTTTTGTCCGTGAAGTTCATAAACGGATTTCTCGCCGTGAAATAGGTTATTTCGATAGCGGTAAACAACGATCAAGAGTGCTAATAATATTTGGGCAGGATCAGTTTCTTGTCCTGTTAAAACAGCACTAACCAGCTCTTTTGCGATCCCCTGAGCGAAATCGCAAACGATCGAACCTACCATTGATTTTATTATCTGTGATGTAACGATGTTTAAAGTAATCCAAATAGATCACAAAGTCGGACAATCGCAACCTTCGATTATCTTTCAGTCGATTCACGGCAACCTCCATTCGTGGAATGGAAGCATTCTTATCGCAGACAACTCCCTCAAATATACTCCATATCAGTGAAAAATTGAGAATGCTACTAATCTCGCCCCTGTCCAATATCCCTGCATGCGCAAAGTATGTATTTATCCAGTCAATTTCACCAGGCTCACGGAGACTGCGCAACTTTTCGGTCGCTATCTCATTTTCCGGCGCAATGCTACCAGTATGTTTCGCACATTCAATGGCGAGTAGTCTTTGGCCCAATCCTTTTTTTACATCCGATAACAACAGCAAGGCGGTCACATTAGCCGGATCATCGCGGATAACATTTTCAAGCATGTCGTCCGCTTCTTGAAATCTTGATTGCGCAATGAGTTTTTTAGCCGCCTGTATTTCGACAAGAATGTTCATCTCAACCCCTCAGTTTTTGTACCCTATGAACTACGTACCAAAGAATTGTGAAGTGGTATGGCTGAGTGACCATCTGCGAATTGCCAAGTTTAGTCATTTCACTTGCGCAATCGCATTTATCTTTAGCCTTGGTTACAACCGCATTATGCCGGTTTACGACGTCGCCAATCTCAAGCAAATTGTTGGAGAATCTCATTGTTAGATGAGAAAGTTCGTCGCTCATCACCGTTGTCCTTGAAACGCTCTCTGCAACACCGCCTGAAATCCCTCCTCAAACCGCACGCCGACGCGCGCCCGCTGCGCCTGCATTGCCCTGCTCCGGCTGGATGTACCATCCAGCCGGAGCACTACAGTTCACCGTTGAACGCTTGGTGCAACAACGCCTGAAATCCCGCCTCCAACCTGACCCGGCTGCGCGCCTGCTGATCTTGCAGCGCCCGCGCTTCGGCCACCCGCGCCGCGAATTCGCCTTGCAGTGCGAGCGGCGGCAGCATCGCTGCATATGCGCCAAGTTGTTCTCGATTGATCTTGGGCATGTTGGCCCTTTTGGAGAAACTTTCTGTGTAGTCTCGTGAATGCTTCTGATAGCAAAAGCATGCACAAGTATTCACGTGTCATTTTTTCGTCATGCGGCCTTAAGGGATATATATCCGCGCTACATAGTCCTCGTCCTGTTGGCAGTGCAACCTTTCGCAAGTAAGGCCGAATCTTGCAATAGAGCACATCATGCTCGTCAAATAGAAACTTACTGCTGATCAACATATCTTCGCGAGCCGTCTGAGTCGGGAAGCAATTCGCCCGTGTTGCTCTCTATTTTGTCTCCACCAATTGTGGCAGATCAAGATACTGCTCGTCGCGCGGGTCTACCATCGCAGACTCATTGAAGTAATATCACCCAAAAGAAATATCGGCCACCCCTTCGGATTCGTCGCCGGATCCCCAAACATCTGATTGAACAGCGCCGGGATGAACTCCGCCATGCGCTCATCGGCGCGGGCGCGCAGTTGACGCAGCGCTTCCGCCTCATCGAGGATGCGGACGATGCGGTGTTGCTCATCGAGCGGAGGAAGAGGAATTTCCACCGCCTTCATAAAATCAGTTGGGACGCGCTGTGCCCAGCTGTGCCCGTGAAATTCGCCTTGGCAACAGCACGAAAAGACGGCTGCCGGATGAAAGCAAAAATCCATTCAGGCAATACCGTCGCGCCTGGTCGAAGCACATGAAATTCAGTTGAACCAAAGCCGATACCATTGGTCAGTCCATGCGCAATTGCCGCTTTGCCATTCTCCATGCATGGTGTAATCTTGCAAACAGCACATCGTTGTCACGGAAGTATGTGTAACCTTTTGCAACTTCACGGTATGCACGTTTCTCATGTTGTACAATCGCACCGCGCTGCTCGTCAACGCGGCCATCGGCACAAAAGATACCAACGTTTCTGGCGTTGGTGCTTCAGCGCCAATCCTTGGATTCACTTGGCACACTTCGCCAGTGGTATGCCTGCCAGCCTTTACGCTTCATAGTATTCCAAACTGCTCGCAGCGGATGGTACATCCGCGTCTGACGGCGGGATGTCCATCTCGCTCGAGCAGTGACTTATTCTTCGACCTTTCCTATCAACGCCTTCGCCTTCGCCGCGATGTCCTTCTCTATCGCCAACACCTCTTCCAGAATCTCCGCCGGATCATCGTGATTCGCGGCTTCCACTTTCGCCAGCCGATAACGTCCCGCCGCCAGACTCAAATCCTCATTCTCCACAATCTTCGCCAGCGGCACGCGGTAACTATTCGGCCCTTCCTCGCGGCCCGGCCACTTCGCAATCACATCGGGAATGTCGTTGGCCTCAATCGGCGTGCGCTTGTCGTCGAGCGAAAACCCATCGGCGGTGAGATCGTAGAACCACACAAACTCTTCTCCCTCTCCCTGTTGGAGAGCGGTAAGCGCATGACTCTCCCCGCGAGCTTTTCGCGAAGGGGGAGCTGGATTGGGATGTGGGGCGCCTTCTCTTCCTAAACATCAACACCGCCGTGCCCACGCCCGAATACGGCTTGAACACGCCCGACGGCAAATTGATCACCGCCTGCAACTCGCACTCGGTCAGCAGCAGTTCGCGCACCTTGCGCGCCGCCTTCGTCGAGCCGAACAGCACGCCATTCGGCACGATGACGCCCGCGCGGCCCTCGGGCGCCAGATGATCGATGAACCACTTCAAGAACAGCAATTCCGTGCTGCGCGTGTCCAGGTTGAGATCGGCCAGAATGCTTTCCGACTGAATCTTGCCCGCAAACGGCGGATTCGCCAGAATCACGCTATACAGTTGGCCGGGATACGGCCCGGGCAAATTCGTGGTCAGCGGATTGAAGTGCTGAATGTTCGCCTTCTGCAATTGGTGCAGATACAAATTGAGGATGGCGATCTTCACCATGTTGACGTCGTTGTCGAAGCCGGTGATGGCCTGCTCTTCCAGAAACTTCCACTGCGCGGGCTTCAACAGATCGCCCGTCACGCGCCCGCGCGCCAACTCGGCTTTGGAGGTGTGATCGCGCAAGATGTGTTGATAGTAACCGATGGCAAAGCCCGCCGTCCCGACCGCCGGATCGCACATCCGCTCGCCCGGCTGCGGATCGACCAGTTCGACGATCATGGCGATGATGTGCCGCATGGTGCGAAACTGGCCGTTGGTGCCCGACTGCGACAACTTGCTCAACAGATACTCGTACATGTCGCCCTTGATGTCGATGCCTTCGTGCGCGGCCAGATCCAGATCGTTGACGACCTGCACCACCGCGCGCAGCGTGGGCCGATCGTAAATCTTGAGCGTGGCGCGATTGAACAGCAGTTGGCCGGTGTTCGACAGCCCCGGCAGTTTGTGGAAGTTCTCGATCGCGTCGCGGATCGTATCGAAGAGTTGATCGCCCGTCAGCGTGACGAAATTGCCCCACGCGAAGCGCGCCCACGCGCCGGAGAAGACGCGCTTGTATTTCTTGTCCATCACCGCCAGCAAATCGTCCTGCTCGGACAACAGCCGCAGGAAGATCAGATACGACAACTGCTCGATGGAATCCATCGGGTTGTTGACGCCGCCCGACCACAGAATATCCATCAACTCATCGACCTTCTGGCGCAGGCCGGACGAAGTGAAGTTACTGCCGGTAGTATTGAGTGGTGTGGTGGTCATATTCTTCGCTGTGTGCTCGGAGAAGAAGGTATATCCCCGAGCTGACTTGGATGTACCATCCAAGCGGAGCAACATCAATGCGCCAAGCGGATGGATACACACCTGCACTGTACCAACGCAGGGCGATGCAAGCGTCCGCGTACCGGTCTGGATAAGCCATCCGAGCGGAGCAAGGTCAGTGCTCCCAGCGCTTGGTACCTCCGCGTACTGACCTGGATGTGCCATCCAAGCGGAGCAAGGTTGATGCTCCGAGCGGATGGTACCTCCGCGTGCTGGCTTGGATGTACCATCCAAGCGGAGCGGCACAATATCTACTCCAACAACATTCTCACGTCGTCAATTGGAATAAGCACGGCTCATCGGCCAGATACAAACGCGCGCTGGACCAGATGTACTCGGCTGGTGCCGCGCTCAGATTCCAATGTGGTTGGCAAGGATTGTTGTGAATATACTCCATTTTCTGTAACAGGAATTCTTCGGTGATCACATCTTTGGCGTTGTAACCATCTTCCCACACCTTGTAATACTGCTTCTCC
>CAWJPR010000011.1:0-36058 GCA_963844815.1 uncultured Chloroflexia bacterium | reverse complement strand
CCCCCGAACAAGGCTAAACGCACGATCATCGACCGGAGAAATTACGCGTGAATTTGACGACTGCCCTGCGAATCGGCTCGAGCCCGCGTATCGCCATTGTAGGCGGCGGCGGCAAGACGACGACGATGTTCACCCTGGCCCGCGAACGGCCAGCGCCGGTGATTGTCGCTTCGACGGCGCACATGGCCGTTGAGCAGCTGGCGTTGGCCGATCAGCATTTCTTTGTCGATGCGCCTGATGACCTGGCCTCGTGCGAGCTGCTGCGACAGGTATCACGTTCTTCACCGGCTCAGAGAACGCCTCGGGCAAGACGATTGGCCTGACTCCCGAAACGGCGCGCGCTGTCTGCGATCTGGCCGATCAACATCATGCGCCGCTCTTCATTGAAGCGGACGGCTCCAGGTGCCTGCCGTTGAAAGCGCCGGCCGACCGCGAGCCGCCCATCCCTGACTTCGTCGATACCGTGATCTGCGTGGCCGGCTTAACGGGTCTGGGACAACCGTTGGATGCCGAACATGTCCATCGCCCCGAACGCTTTGCCGATCTATCAGGCTTAGCAATCGGCGACACTGTCACACCGGAAGCGCTGGCCAAGGTGCTGGGCGATCCGCTCGGCGGGTTGAAGAATGTGCCGCCAGCGGCGCGCCGGATCGCCTTGCTCAATCAAGCCGACACAGCGGAGCTGCAGGCGCAGGCGCACGGCCTGGCGCGGCAGCTGCTGTCCGCGTCCGCCTACCAGGCCGTGGGCATCACGGCCTTGAAGTATCAGCAGGTCTGTGCCGTGCATGAACCCACGGCGGGCATCATTCTGGCGGCCGGGGGCTCGACGCGCATGGGACCTGCGGCGCGGAAGCCGCTGTTGACGTGGCGCGGCGAGCCGTTCATTCGTCACATTGCGCGCACTGCGCTGAGCGCGGGCTTATCGCCCGTCGTGATCGTGACGGGCGCGCACCCGGCGGAGATTCGCGCGGCAGTGGCTGATCTGCCCGTGATGCTTGTCCACAATCCCGATTGGGAGTCCGGGCAAAGCACCTCGGTGCGCTGCGGATTGCAGGCGCTGCCGGACACGATCGGATCGGCGGTCTTCCTGCTGGCCGATCAGCCGCAAATCCCGATCGAGTTGGTGCAGGCCCTCAAAGATCGACACGCGCAAACGCTCAGCCCCATCGTCGCGCCGCTGATCGGCGATCGACGCGGCAACCCCGTGTTATTCGATCGCGTGACCTTTGCCGATCTACTCCTGCTGACGGGCGATGTGGGCGGGCGCGCCGTGTTTGCCCGGCATCCGATCGCCTATGTGCCGTGGCACGATGCGAACTTGCTGCTCGACGTGGATACGCCGGAAGATTATCAACGCTTGCAGCAGCTGGAGGATCACTCGGTATGACTCGGTGACCGAGTGGTTGAGCCATTGCAGTGTATGGAAACTCGCCCGTCTGCGCATCATCAGTGATTACTTCGGGATGAAGCCCCATTTCTTCAGGATCGCTTGACCATCGGGCGAAAGCACATAGTCCATGAACCTGGCGGCGAGATCGGCTTGCGGCGCGGTCTTCAACACGGCGATCGGATACGTCGCCAGCACGTTGTACTTGTCGGGAATGTCAATTCTGGTGACCATTTCTGCCGCATCTGGCGTCACATCGGACGTGTAGACGATGCCGGCATCGCCTTCGCCGAGTTGAATCTTCGCCACCACCTGTTTGACGTTGTCTTCATGTGACACGACATTCGACAACACCGTCTGCGAGAACGTCGCGCCGAAGTCGGCGTTCATCTTGTCGAGCGCGGTCAGCGCATAGCCGCCTACCGGCACACCGGGCGCGGCCAGCACGATCTTGAGCCCGGGTTTGGCGAGGTCTTTCAACTCGGCGATGCCGCCGGGATTGTCCTTGGGAACAATGACGGTCAGGCGGTTGCGCACAAACGTCTGCTGTGTGCCGCTGACCACCAACTCTGCCTGGATCGCATTGTTCATCTCCCTTGTGTTGGCCGAGGCGAACACATCGGCGGCAGCGCCTTGCTCCAACTGCGTGCGCAGCTGCTGCGATCCGGCATAATTGAAGTCCAGCGCCGCGCCGGGATGCTGCTGCTTGAATTGGTCGCCGATCTCGTCGAAGGCATCGGTCAACGAGGCCGCGGCAAATATGGTAAGCCTCTGTTCGGCGGCCGGGGCCTGCGCCGGAGCCGATGTGGCCGGGGCTGCCGTCGTGGCTGTGGTGGTTGGAGCGGGTGTCGCGGCACTTGTGCAGGCCGCTGCCAACAGGCCGACGGCCAGCCCGATCGCCAGAAGTTTGAACAAGCGCATGTCCTCTGTTCCTCGCCAATGAAAGTCTTACGCTAACCCGATTCCGCAAGTGACCTTTGGCAGTCGAGAGCGTGTGTCATTAGTTACTGAGTGAGTATATCAGGGGTTCGCCGATTTCGGACGGCGACGATTTCAGCCATGACGGCGAGGGCGATGTCTTCCGGGGTCTGCCCGCCCAGATCAATCCCGATGGGGCCGTGCAGCTTGACGAGGTCGCTTCTACGAATGCCTGCCGCCAGCATCCGTTGACGGCGTTGTTCCTGTGTCGCCCGGCTGCCCAGCGCGCCGATGTAGAACGCCTCGCTGGGCAGGGCGATCTTCAGCGCGGGGTCGTCGAGCTTGGGATCATGCGTGAGCATCACCACCGCGCTCAGGCGTGATAGATTGACCTGGCGCAGCGCTTCATCCGGCCAGGCGTGAATCAGACGATCGACGTGCGGAAAGCGCGCGTCTGTGCCGAAGACGCCGCGCGGGTCGATCACGGTGGTGCGATAGCCCATGACTTTTGCCAATTGAGTCAAGGCGATGGCGATATGAACGCCGCCTACCGTGATCACTTCCGGGGACGGCGTAATCACTTCGAGGAAGACCTCAAGGGGTTCGGCCGCGGGCAGTTTGAAGCGGTGCGACTGGCCGGAACACATCGCGTCCTGCGCCGCGGCGAACGCCGCCTGATCGATTTCCGGCGCGATCGAGCCAAGCGTTTGGCCATCATCTTTCACGATCAGTTGCCGGCCAAGCAGATCGAGCGGCCCGCGAATGACCGTAACGCCGACGCTGGATCGATCGCTCGTGATGATCGGCCGCAGGGTTGCATACCAGTCCCGATCGAGCCGCTGCACGAACACGTCGATCGATCCGCCGCAAGCCAGACCCACTTCCCACGCCGTTTCATTCGCTACGCCGAAGTGCAGCCGCTGCGGTTGGCCTGTCTTGATCACGTCGAGGCCGGTTTCGTAGACAGCGCCTTCCACGCAGCCGCCGCTCACCGAGCCGCAGATGTGCCCGCTGGCCGTCAGTGCCATCTTCGACCCAACCTGGCGCGGGGACGATCCCCACGTCTGAACGACTGTAGCAAGCGCGATCACTTCTCCATCTGCGTACCAGCGATCCAGGTCTGGTAAGATGCTCTTCATCGTGGGCTCCCATCCATGCCGCCCCGGCTGGCGGCGGTCATCGGTAATTAACCTGCAGGCTGTCGTTATTCCTATTGAGGATAACGGTTTTAACCATTTTACCCGAAAAAGCCGGCGAATCAAATGGGATAACCACACGAGACCCTCGGGGGTCGAGGGTCTCGTGTGGATGGGTCGCTGGGTTAACGCAGGGCGCGGTTATCGGGTGTGTCCTTCTCGAAGAAGTGGACGTTGTCCAGGTTGGCCACCATGCGCACGTCCTGGCCCACCTTGGCCTTGGTGCGGGGGTCGACGCGGGCGATGTACGAATTCCCGCCGGTCAACAGGTAGAGGAACACTTCGTTGCCCATCAACTCGGTCACTTCCACCTGGGCGTCGATATTGCCGGGGTGAATGTTGGGGGCGATGTAGTCGGCATCGTAGATGTCCTCCGGCCGCAGGCCCATGAAGACCTGCTTGCCGATGAACGCCTTCAGGCCCGGGGCGCGCTCGGCCGGGATGGGCAATTTGAAGCCCTCGCCCGCCACTTCAATGGCATCGGGCGTGCCCTGCACGGTCACGTCGAAGAAGTTCATGCTGGGGCTGCCGATGAAGCCGGCCACGAACATGTTGTCGGGATGGTCGTACAGCATTTGCGGCGAATCGACCTGCTGCAGGAGGCCGTCCTTCATCACGGCGATGCGGGTGCCCATGGTCATGGCCTCGGTCTGGTCGTGGGTGACGTAGATGAAGGTGGTGGCGAGTTGCTGATGCAACTTGGTGATCTCGGCGCGGGTCTGCACGCGCAGTTTCGCGTCGAGGTTGGAGAGCGGCTCGTCGAACAGGAAGACCTTGGGCTCGCGCACGATGGCGCGGCCGACCGCCACGCGCTGGCGCTGGCCGCCCGACAACTGGCGGGGCTTGCGCGGCAGCAACTGTTGGATGCCCAGGATCTTGGCGGCGTTCTGCACGCGGTCGTCGATGTCCTTTTCTTCTTCTTTGATCTTCTGGTAGGCCCCGCGCGCGAACACAGCGGTAAACATCTTGCGCAGGCGGCCGGTCTTGGCGCGCAGGCGCAGGGCGAAGGCCATGTTCTCGTAGACACTCATGTGGGGATACAGCGCGTAAGACTGGAAGACCATGGCGATGTCGCGGTCTTTGGGCGGCACATCGTTGACCGGGCGATCGCCGATGTAGATGGTGCCTTCGCTGATGTCTTCCAGCCCGGCCAGCATGCGCAGACTGGTGGACTTGCCGCAGCCCGAGGGGCCGACAAACACCAGGAATTCCTTGTCGGGAATCTCCAGGTTCAGGTTGCTGACGGCGGTGACATTGCCGTACCGCTTCACGACATTCTCAAAGGTCACTGATGCCATGGCTCTATCCTCCTTGAGTGAATGATGGGGGGTCCTCGCAGTAACGCCGGTTTAACCTTGCTTCTTCACACTCAGACACCATAATTGGAATGGTTCCAGTGTCATGGCATGTTCGGGCACGATGGTCGATCCCGTTACGAGATCGACGCAGTCCTGCGTGAAGCCGTGCTGCCGCACGTGATAAGCGGCGATGGTCTGCGGCTGCTCGGTGAAGTTGGTCAGCACGGCCACGCGGTCGCCGCCGCATGAGCGCACAAAGCCAAAAACGTGCTCGCTCCCCGTCTCAATCACTTCCATGTCGCCATCGGCCACTGCGCGGCACTGCTGGCGCAGATCAATCAACTTGCGCAAGCGTTGATACAGGCGACCTTCAATCGTAGCCACATCTCCGCGCCGATCGGCCTTGTCCCACTTCATAAAAGGCCGATGCACCCAGCGGCTATCGTCGGCCTTGGCAGGATCGTCGCAGTAACTGTAATCGTTGAGTTGACCAATCTCGTCGCCGAGGTAGAGCAGGGGGATGCCGCCGATCATCAGGATGACGCCGTGAACTAATAGGATGCGGCGCAGCGCCAGTTCCACTTCGACTTCAGTCTCTTCATGCAGCGCCTTTTCAAGCCCTGCCAGGGATGCGCCTGTGCCGGAGATACGACAGTCGCCGGTCCTGGGATTTTCCTGAAACGGCAAGCCGCGCGCGAACGTCCCTTCGAAGCGTCCGGTAAAAAACGCGTTGAGGAACTGGCGGTGATCATAGCCGTTGACACCCAGCACGGCCGCGTCTTCATCGGAAAACGTCCAGCCGATGTCGTCATGGCAGCGCACGTAGTTGACCCACGCGCAGCCGGACCGAATCTTAAAGCGCGAGCGCATAGAGTAACTGAGCAGGCGGGTTTTGCGCGTGGCCAGCGAATTCCACAGCAAGGCCATCAACAACGGGTTATACGACAATTGGCATTCATCCGGCCCGATGTACTTCACCACCTCGTCGGGATGCACGATCGCCTCGGACTTGAATAACATCGCCGGGGCCGCGATGCGCGCCACGGCGTTGAAGGCCTGAATCAAGACGTGGGCTTCCGGCAAATTCTCGCACTGGTGCCCAACTGTTTCCAGATGAAAGCTACCGCGTCGAGCCGGAGCACTTCCACCCCCACGTTCGCCAGCGCCAGCATCTCTTCGGCCATCGCGTTGAACACAGCCGGATTGGCATAGTTCAAATCCCATTGAAAGGTATGGAACGTCGTCCACACCCAGCGCTCGATGTCGGGAAAGTACGTGAACGCGCCGGGATGCTCGTCGGGAAAGATTTCGCGCAGGTTTTGCTCGTAGGCATCGGGCATGGCGCGATCGGCATACATGCGATAGTAATCCTGAAATTCCCGATCGCTGGACCGCGCTTTTAAGGCCCAGCGGTGCTCATCGGACGTGTGGTTGAATACAAAGTCCAGCACCAGGCTGATGCCCGTGTTGCGCAGCTCGCTCGCCAGATCGCGCAGTTGCTCGATGGTGCCCAGCTGGGGATCGACTTCGCGGTAACTGCTCACGGCGTAACCGCCGTCGTTGTTGCCTTCCGGGCAGCGAAACAGCGGCATCAGGTGCAGGTACGTCAGGCCGAGCTCTTTGAAGTAGGGAATCTTCGCCCGGAGGCCGTTGAGATCGCCCGCGAACAGATCGACGTAGCACACGCCGCCCAGCATCTGATTCGACTGGAACCACTGCGGGTCCTGCTCGCGCGCGCCATCCAGCGCTTTGAGCTCAGCCGAACGGGCCAGCCACATCCGCGCGGCGACGCTCAACAGTTCCTCGAGGTAGTAGAAAAAATCGTACTGCTGACCGTAGACGCGATACAGCAGCTTGAACAACCGCAGAAAATGGGTGTCGAGCCGCTGCGTAAAGGTGCTCCATTGATCGGCGGTCAGGCGGCCGCGTTCCGCGCGATAGCATTCTTCGAGGCGCGGCAGCAGCCGCTCGAGCGTGCGGCGGCTCTGCGTTTCAAACCAGGCAACATCCGGAAGTGGTTGGGGAGTCATAGTTGCTTGCTTAAATGGGTCTCAGCTTGTTCCACTGCGGGCCCGGCCGGCAGCGCACCGATCGCTTCGGCATGGCGGCGTTCGCTGCGCTGAGTCAGATTGCCCGCTGCTCGAATATCACGGCTTCATTGGCGGCCAGTGTCAGACTGACGATTAACCGTCGAGACGGTGCGCTCTACGGATGACAGGCGCATCTGCCATTCGCCGTCCAGCTGCGGCCTGCGTCGGGCGCGGAGAAAAATTCAGCGCGATCAGCAGGCATTGGCCGGAAGCGGCGCGTTGGTACGCGTAAACATCGCCCGCTGGATCGAGGACGCGATACGTGCCTTGCTGCAAGGCGGGCGAAGCCCGCCGTAAAGCAATCACCCGCCGGTAATAATTCAGCAGCGAATTTGGATCGCGCCGCTCGCTTTCGACGTTGACACGGGCGTAATCGGAATTCACACGCAGCCACGGCCGGGCGGATGAGAAGCCGGCGTGGGGTGTTGTGTCCCAGGGCATCGGCGTGCGGCAGCCATCGCGGCCTTTGTAGAACGGCCAATATTTTAGGCCCGGCGGATCGACAATCTCGGCGCGCGGGATGTTCCCTTCGCGCAGGCCCACTCTTCGCCGTAGTACAGGAACGGTGTGCCGCGCAAGGTCAGCAGCATCGTCGCGGCCACTTTCGCTCGCGCTTCGGTCAGCGCGCCAGCCGCGTAACGGCTAATCGAGCGGCGGTTATCGTGATTGTTGAGCACCCAGCACGGCCATGCGCCATCCGGCAATTTGTCAGTCCACGCCTGCACTAGATCACGAAAAGCACATGCGTCCCAGCGTCGCTGCTGCAGCATGGCGAAGTTGAAGACCAGGTGCAATTCGTCCTCGCCGCTGCCGTAGTACTCTTCCGCGCCGGCCGGCTCGACTTCACCCACGGCCATGCGTTCGTCATAGCGATTCAGTAACCGGCGAAACTCTTTCCAGATTGCGTGGGTCTCGGGCAAGTTGCTGTGATTCGAATGATCCTGCCGTTCGTAGCCGCGCCATCCGAACTTGCGCGGATTGTCAGGCAGGTCGATCGCCTTGACAAACATGTGCGCCACGTCGAGCCGGAAGCCGTCGACGCCGCGATCGAGCCAGAACGCGCATTCGCCAAACAGCGTTGCCTTGACTTGCGGGTTGCGCCAGTTCAGATCTGGCTGCTCGGGCACGAAGAGATGCAAATAGTATTGGCCGGTGCGCTCGTCGAACTGCCACGCTTTGCCGCCGAACACCGCTTCCCAGTTGTTGGGTTCGCGGCCGTTTTTTGGATCGCGCCAGATGTACCAGTCGCGCTTGGGGTTGTCGCGGCTCGAGCGGGATTCGATGAACCACGGATGCTGATCGGAGGTGTGGTTCATCACCATGTCCAGCACGAGGCGAATGCCGCGCGCGTGGGCCTCGCTGATCAACCGGTCGAAATCGGCCAGCGATCCGAAGATCGGGTCGATGTCGTGATAGTTGCTCACGTCGTAGCCGAAGTCTGCCATCGGCGACGGATTGATCGGGCTGAGCCAGATCGCGTCGACGCCGAGCCACTGCAAGTAATCGAGTTTGGAAATGATGCCGGGCAGGTCGCCCACGCCGTCGCCGTTGGAATCGGCGTAAGCTGCGCGGATAGATTTGATAGACGACGCCGTCGCGCCACCACAATGAAGAAACAGGTCGGGGTTCCAGCGAAAGTCCAGTCAGCGGGCTAGGCCTCAGCCAGCCACAGAAATTGATAGGGTTCCAGTGATACGCGACCCGGAATGCGTGATTGAGTCAGCAGATCAATCCAACCGCGCGGTGAGTCGGCCAATTGGAGGGGTTGCGAGCGCTCGGCCAGATTGTGCAGCGCCAACACCCGATCATCATCAAGCGTGCGCCAGTAAGCGGCAACGGCGTTCGTTCCCAGATCGCACCAGGCGAATTCGCCGCGTCCGAAGGCGGGATGTTGTTTGCGCACGGCGATCATGTGCCGCAGCGCGTTGAGCAGCGAATCGGGATCGGCTAGCTGTTGCGCTACGCCGACCGCGGTGGCGGCGAGGGGCGCGTACAACTGATCGGCTCGCGCCGCGGAAAATCCCGCGTTGCGCTGCTCGTTCCATTGCATGGGCGTGCGCACGCCATCGCGATCGTCCAGCCAGATGTTGTCGCCCATCCCGATTTCGTCGCCATAGTAGATGACGGGCGAACCGATGAAAGTCAACAGCAGCGAATTGGCTGCCGAATGCGGCGTCGATCGTTGCCCAGCAACGGCGCCAGACGGCGGCGAATGCCCAGGTTGAGGCGCATGCGCGGTTCGGGCGCATAGAAATTCCACATGAACTCGCGCTCTTCAGGCGTCACCATTTCCAGCGTGAGTTCGTCATGACAGCGCAGAAAGGTGGCCCACTGGCAGCCCGCCGGCAGAGTGGGGGTGCGCTTGAGGATGTCCACCATCGGCGTGCGATCGGCGTTTGCCAGAGCCATGAAAAGACGCGGCATCAACGGAAAGTGGAAGTTCATGTGAACTTCGTCGCCGTCTCCGAAGTAGGGCAGCACGTCCTCCGGCCATTGATTCGCTTCGGAGAGCAGCATCGTGCCGGGCGCGTAGGCGTCGACGAAGGCGCGCAATCGTTTGAGATAAGCGTGCGTTTCTGGCAGGTTTTCGCAGTTGGTGCCTTCGCGCTCATAGAGATACGGCGGCGCGTCGACGCGAATGCCGTCTGCGCCTTGATCGATCCAGAACTGCACGACGCGCAGCATGGCTTTCTGAACCTCTGGATTGTCGTAATTCAGATCGGGCTGATGATGAAAAAAGCGATGCCAGAAGTATTGCCCGCGCAGCGGATCGAAAGTCCAGTTGGACGGCTCGGTGTCGATGAAGATGATGCGCGTGTCTTGATACTTCTGATCGGTGTCGCTCCACACATACCAATCACGGTAGGCGGCGTGTTCGGGATGGTGCGGATCGCGCGAGGCCTGAAACCACGGATGCTGGTCCGACGTGTGGTTCGGAACCAATTCGACTACGACGCGCAACCCGCGGCGATGGGCTTCTGCAACCAAGTGTCGAAAATCAGCCAGCGCGCCGTAATCAGGATGGATGCTGAAGTGATCGCTGACGTCGTAACCGTGATCGCGCAGCGGCGACGGGGTAATGGGCAGCAGCCAGACCGTATCAATGCCCAGATCCTGCAGATAGTCGAGCCTGGCGATCAGCCCCGGCAGATCGCCGATCCCGTCGCCGTTGCTATCGGCAAAGGCCCGCACGAAGACTTCGTAGAGTATCGTGTCTTGATACCACATAGTATCCACTCGTAGGTCGGCAGCCCTGTGCCGACTTCCATGTTGATGCATAAGCATGCCTCGGCCACAGGCTCCAGCCCTTGACCGATCCAGCCAGCAGGCCGCGCATGAAGAAGCGTTGCAGCCCCAAGAACACGGCCAGCGGCAGGATCATCGCACTGTCGAACGACTAGCGAGTCGTGGTGTTGACCGAGCGATAAGGGTAAGCCACGGGGACCGCCGAGACTTCATTCAATCGAGCGACCTCATCCTGGGTGAGCCTCAAATCGGCGGCCCCCAAGTTGTCTTCAATTTGTGACATGGTGCGTGCGCCCACGATCACCGACGCTACGGCTGGCCGGGTGAGCAGCCAGGCGATGGCCACTTGAGATGGCGTGCTTCCTGGATGCGCGGCTATGACGGCCTCGACGATTGCAAGGATGCGCCAATTCTGCTCGATGGCGCGCCGGGCCCAGGCTTCCTCCCAGGTGTCAGGGGTGGCAGCCAGCCGGCCCTCGGTCGAGGAGGTTGGACGTTGGTTCGCGCGGTATTTGCCACTCAGGAACCCGCCCCCGAGCGGGCCCCAAGGCACCAGGCCTAATCCTTCGGCGGCACACAGGTCGAGAAACTCACTCTCGATATCCCGCACCACCAGGCTATACTGGTATTGAGCCGCGATGAAGCGTGCCCACCCGTGCCGATCGCTGAGGCCGAGGGCTTTCATGACTTGCCAGGCCTTGAAGTTGGACACGCCGATGTAACGCACCTTGCCAGCCGTCACCAGATCATCGAATGCGCGGAGGGACTCTTCCAAAGGCGTCAGCGCATCCCAGCCGTGCAGGTATAGGACATCGATAGTGCCTGTTTGCAGGCGGCGCAGGCTAACTTCAACGCTCTGCTGGATGTGGTAACGCGACAGACCGGCATCGTTGGGGCCGGTGCCTGTGGGCCACCGAACCTTAGTGGTCAGGACGACTTGCCCGTGCCGCCCGCAGAGTGCCCTGCCCACTATCTCTTCCGCGGCGCCCCCCGCGTAGACGTTGGCCAGGTCGAAATGGTTGCCGCCGGCCTCCAGGTATCGGCCGATCATGCGCTCAGCTTCGTCAGGTGCCGCGCCGCGATCGCTCTGCTCGCCAAAGATCATCGTCCCGAGGGCGAGTTCGGAGACCAGCAAGCCGGAGTTGCCCAATCGTCGATAGTTCATCCTGCGCTCCCGTATGGCGGAAAACCTACCCCTTCACCGACCCGGCCGTCAATCCGCGCACGAAGTAGCGTTGGAGTGTGACGAAGACCGTCAGCGGCAGGATCATCGAGATAAACGCCCCGGCTGTCAGTAAGTGCCAATCATTGCCCCGCGACCCGATGATTTCGGCGAGGCGCATCGTGAGCGTCTGCACGCCGGGCGCGCTGCCTACAAAGATCAGCGCGACCAGGTAGTCATTCCACACCCAGAGAAATTGGAAGATGGCATATGAGGCGATCACCGGCACCGACAAAGGGACGATCAACTGAGTGAAAATCGTGAAATGGGAGGCGCCATCTACGAAGGCCGATTCCAGGATTTCCCGCGGCAGTTGACTGATGTAGTTGTAAAGCAGGTAGATCGCCAACGGCAATCCAAAGCCGGTATGCGCCAGCCAGATGGCTAGATACGTACCGTTCAATTTGAGTTGGACGTAGTCGCTTAAGACTGGGACGAGGGCAATCTGCAACGGCACCACGAGCAGCGCCACCACCAGGATGAAAGCCAGCTTACGCCCGGGAAAACGCATCCAGGCGAAACCATAGGCCGCAAAGGTCGCGATGGCGACGGGGATGACGACGGAGGGAATGGTGATAGCCAGGGTGTTCAGGAACGCACCCGAAAGATCGTCGCCCTGTTCGGTGAACTTGTTGCCGTTGGCGTCCACCACCTCGTACTGTTTGCCGGTCAGGACATTGCTATAGTTTTGCAAGGTGAAGTTGGCGTTGGTGGTCCACTGGCGTTCCTGGATCTGCACCACGCCCGCGCGCTTGTTGCCAACCCAAACCACCCGATCGCCATCGGGTGTGTCCACGCCGGCCCGGAATTGGTCGAAAGTAGCCGTGACCCCGGCAATTTGCATCGGCTGGTTGCGGTCGAGGCTGGGGTCAATCTGAATCTCCTGGGTCTTGATCCATTCCTGGTGAGGGAAGATGGTCCACCACCCCGTGGTCTGAATGTCATCGCGCGTTCGGAAGGATGAGATGAACAATCCGAAGGTCGGGATTAGCCACAGCAGGCAGATGACAGCCAGGGTGCCGTTAACGAAGATGGCTGAAGACCGCTTCCGTCTTGATTTGCTCATTTGAACGCCTCCCTCTGGCTGAACTGACGCACATTGTAAATCATGACTGGCACCACCAAGATCAACAGAATAATCGCGATTGTCGATCCTAACCCGAAATTCCGGTTGACGAAATACTGGTTGTAAAACTGAGTGGCGATCACGTCGGTGCCGTACTGGCCGCCGGTCATGACCAGGACCACGTCGAATATCTTGAGTGTAAAGATGACGACTGTGGTGGAGACGGCGATGATGGTGCCGCGGATGGACGGGACCATGATCTGCGTGAAAACCTGCACCTCATTGGCGCCGTCCACACGCGCCGCCTCCAGGATTTCGGCTGGGATCCCTTTGAGAGCGGCTGAGAACAAGACCATTGCATAGCCCGTCTGGAGCCAGATCACAATAAAGATCAGAAACAGGTTGTTCCACGGTTGATTCTGTGCGATCCAGGCCTGTGGCTGGCCCCCGAGGGCGACGAGGGCGGCATTGAGCAGGCCGATCTGCGTGTCGCTAACGTCCTTTACGGCATAGACGAATTTCCAGATCACGCCGGCACCCACGAGCGAAATAGCCATGGGCATAAAAATGATTATCTTGGCCACCCGCTCAAACCGGCTGCGGTCGGCCAGCGTGGCAATCAAAAGCCCCAAGACTATCGTCAGGCTGGCGCCAAATACGATCCATAACAGGTTATTGCGAAAAGTCACGAGCATGAACGGCTGAGTGAAGGCGGTAACGTAGTTTTCCAGGCCGACGAATGTCGTGCCGTTGCGATTCTGCAGGCTGGCGATGAAGGTCCGCACGGTGGGCAGCGCCAGGTAATAGAAAACGATGGCGATGGCCGGGCCGACGAAGACAAACGGCTGGAGCCGGCGGACCCAAGGAGTGGGGAACTGTTCGACCAGCCAATTCGATACGAAGTAAAGCAGGGCGACGCCGCCACCACCCCACAAGATCGCCACTAGCGCGACGACGATCTTGGGGGCGTCACTATCTCTCAGAAAAAGGAAGCCCTGCCAGAGGACGACGAAAGTGACGATGGGTACGAAGAGCGAGATTAAGATGCGCCCGAGGTTGACCACGAGCCAATTGAACGCCCCGGTTGACCGGGAAGGTGTATCTTCGATGGAGAATTTCATGAATGACCTCCATTGCTGGCGCTAGCTGCGAAAACTGCCCGCCGGTGAGGAGCAGGATAGCTCTGGGGCCATCCTGCTCCTCCGATCTCGGGCCGGCAAGCCCCTGGACATCCCTGGGGCGCTGACCACGTTCAGACGAAACTTACTTGGTCGGCCAGGACGCGTCGATGTTCTTCAGGGCTGTGTCAGAATCTTCCGAACCGCTCACCCAGGAGGTCATCTCCTTCCAGAAGGAGCCCGCACCCACCTCGCCCGGCATCAGGTCCGAGCCATCGAAGCGGACGCTGGTGGCGCCGGCCAGAATCTCGGCGACGCCGCGGTCGATGTCGTTGCCATACCACTCCAGTTGGACGTCCTTCTGCGGCGCGATCGTGCCGCCGGAGGCCAGCCAGGTCTTCAGGTGGTCGGCGCGCGAGAACCACTGCATCACTGCGCGGGTCTCCGGTCGATCGTTGAACATAGACCACACATCGCCGCCGACCAGCGCCGGCTTGCCGTATTGCATGTCAATGCCCGGTAGGTAGAAGAAGTCGTAGTCCACGCCGGGCTGGAGGTTTTGGTCTTGCGGGAAGAAGCTGGTGATGAAGTTACCCTGCTTGTGCAGCCAGCACTTGGGCGGGTTGGCGAACATCGGAGCCGGGGCATCGCCGAAGGAAGTCGAGACGATGGCTGTGCGTCCACCATACGCATACTTGTCATCAGTCCATATCTTGCCGATGACCTCGGCGGCGTTCTTCACCTCTGGAGAAGTGAACTTCAGCTCACCAGACGTCCACTTGTCATAATTATCCAGCGACGTCGTGCGTAGCATGACCTCTTCCATCCAGTCGGTGGCAGGCCAGCCGGTGGCAACGCCAGACTCGATCCCGATGCACCACGGGGTGTCGCCGTCAGCGACGATCTGGTCCTGCAGCGCGCTCAGCTCTTCCCACGTCGTCGGGACCTTGTAGCCTGCCGCGTCGAAGGCTTTCTTTGGGTACCACACCAGGCTCTTGACGTTTACGCGCTCCCAAACTCCGGCCATAATCGGAGTGCCGTCCTTGGTGGGCTTGGTCGCCATATCCAGCCAGCTTTGGAGGTATTGGCCCTTGAGATACTCGTCGCTCATGATGGTGTGAAGGTCCACCAACTTGCCGGTCTTGGCGATATTGGCCATCAGGCCGGGCTGGGGAAAGTCCACGATGTCGGGCGGGTTTCCAGCATCAACTCGCGTAGAGATGGTGGCTTCGAACTGCTTGGAGCTCTCGTACTGAATGTCAATGCCGGTCGCGTCTTCGAAGGCCTTGACGTTCTCGTTGAACTTCACCTCGTCGGCGTCGGCAAAGGCGCCAAAGGCTGTCACAAGTGTGCCTTTGTATTTACCCGCTAGCGCGTCTGCCAGTTCAGTGGGCAAATTATCTGTCTGAGGCGCAGACGTAGCGGCGGGCGCTTGAGTAGGCTGTGCCGCGGGCGGTTGGGTAGGTTGTGCGGCGGGCGGTTGGGTAGGTTGTGCGGCGGGCGGCTGAGTAGGTTGTGCGGCTGGTGCTTGCGTGGGAGCAGGGACAGCGGCCGGGGCGCATGCACTCAACGCCATGAGCGCCACCAGCAGAACAGACACGGCTAACCACAACGTATTCTTCTTGGATTTCATGATTGTTTCCTCCTTGCGGAATCAAAATGAGATTGATTGGGATCGACATTCAGCGTGACATCGTACTGGGCACTTGTTTTGCAGCTCGATAGATCTCCTCCTCGTTCAAGAGTCGTAAAATTCATTGAAACGGAAGCGGTTCCATACGCCTCGCTAATAATAACGCAGTAGTCACACCGCCCTGCGTCTTAACGAACGGGCGCGGCGGTAGTCTTCCGCACGACCAGCTCGGTAGGCAGCACTTCACATTGCGGCTTCATGTCAGGATCGGCCAGCACTTCCAGCAGTAATTCCACACCGCGCTTGCCGGATTCATAGAGCATCTGACGGATCGTCGTCAGCCCGATGTATTCGCTGATTTCAATATCATCGTAGCCAATCACCGATAGGTCTTCCGGCACCCGCAGGTTGAGGTCCTGCGCAGTTTCCAGCACACCCAGTGCCTGCGTATCGCTGGCCGCAAAGATGGCCGTGGGTCGATCGGGCTGTTGCAGCATCTCGTTTGCCAGGCGTCGCGCTTCATAGCGCCCGTGCTCGCCTTGCCGATGAAAGTCTAATCGAAAAGGAATGCCGGCGGCCTGCAATGCCTGCCGATAGCCTTGCAAACGATCGCGGCTGGAAGTGAAGTTGAACGGCGTCTCGATCGGGTCGCTGATGAAGCCGATGCGCGCGTGGCCCAGATCGATGAGATGCTGCGTGGCGGCGCGGCCTCCGTCCACATTGTCGGTGATGACCTGATTGAGTGACTGAGGGCAGGGTGGTTGGCGTCCACCAGCACAACGGGCACGGTGCTGTGCATCAGCCAATCCACATCATCGTCGCGGGGCGAGAGCGAGATGATCAACACGCCATCGGCGCTGCTCGCTGCGCGGCACATCGTGAAAATAGGCATCGCGCTTGACGGGCGTTTCCACGTTGTACAGCACCAGATCATAGTCGCTTTCAGCCAGCGTGTTCTCGACGCCGCGTAATCGCTCTACTTCGGCGGGGCGCGTGAACCACGGGACGATGGCGGCGATCGTTAATGTCTTGCCCAACGAGAGGCGGCGGGCTGTGGGGTTGGGTACAAAATTGAGGGCCGCGATCGCGGACATGACCCGCTCGCGCGTCGCCTGGCTGACTTGCGGACTGTCGTTGATGACACGCGACACCGTTCCTAATCCAACTCCAGATCGTTTAGCGACATCGCGGATAGTAGCGGTCATAGGCGGCCTCTTATGGAACCGGTTCCATTATAGATCGCTTTCCCGGGTGCTGTCAACCGGTGAACAGTTTTTTTAAGGTTTCGCACAAAATTTCTACTTGACTTCCGTTTCTCGGTTGCTCATATAATGTTCTTGGTATCGTTACCATGTTAACGGTACCAAATCTGTGCCTTCAACAGGCCGGCGAGTATGACCAACATCCGGGATGTTGCCAAACTGGCGGGGGTCGCGCCCATTACGGTTTCCCGCGTCGTCAACGGCGCGGACAGCGTCACGGAGGATACCCGCCAACGCGTGCAGCAAGCCATCGATCAGCTGCATTACGTCCCCAACACCCTGGCACGAAGTCTCCGCTCCCACCAATCACACACGATTGCCTTGATCGTGCCGGACATTACCAATCCCTTTTGGACCACGGCGGCGCGCGGCGTGGAAGACACCGCGGCCGAGAATGATTACCGGACTATTCTGTGCAACACCGACGAGGATCCCGCTAAGGAAACGAACTACCTGAACCTGCTCGTCGAGCGCCGCGTCGACGGCGTGATCATCGCCCCGGCCACGCGCGAGAGGGAACGCCTCGCCGTGCTGCAGCAGCTGCAGGTGCCGTGCGTGCTGATCGATCGCCGCGTCGCAGGTTTCAAAGCCGATCGGGTGTACAGTGACAGCCGCGCCGGGGCGCGCTTGCTGATCGATCATCTCATTGAGCTGGGGCATCGGCGCATCGCGCTGATCAACGGCCCGCCCACGATCTCGTCTGCGCAGGATCGAGCAGACGGCTATCGCGAGTCGCTGGAGGCGCATGGCCTCGTCGTGGAAGAGGATCTGATTTTTCAGGGTGAATTCAAGCAGGAAAGCGGCTATCGTCTGATGAAGCAGGCGCTGGCGCGTGATCCGGGGCCCACGGCCATTTTCGCGGCGAACAACTTTATCGCGCTTGGCGCGTTGCAGGCTCTTCAAGAAGCCGGTTTGCGTGTTCCTGAAGATATAGCCCTGGTGTGCATTGACGATGTTCCGTATCTTTCGGCGATCGATCCTTTTCTGACGGTTGCCGCCCAGCCGGCTTACGAAATGGGCCAGTCGGCGGCGCAGCTGCTCGTCGAGCGGCTGACTGTCAGGCGGAACGGCAAAGTGCGTGAAGTCGTGCTGGCCCCGCAGACTGATTATTCGGCGATCGTGCGGGTGTCTAACGGCGCGCCGCCCGGCGAAGAACATTTCCTGATCATCACCTATCCATGGGGTAACCCCCGCACAAAGGAGGCATCAGATGGAAACGATATACCTGGTTGCAAGTGGTGACCTGCGCTTGTCCGCCAATCAGGACGTGCGAGGCGGCGCAGGCGGAGATGGAACGGCAGCTTGTCGCCGCGATCGAGCGTGAGGGCTATAAGGTGAAACGGGCCCACCCGTATGATCCGGTCAAGAAGCACGGCTTCATCGACAGCCAGAAGTATGGCCTGGAAGTGTTCCGCCAGATTCCCAAAGATGCGCCGGTCATTGTGGCGGAGGCGGTATGGCAGTACACCCATCACGTCTTGCCCGGCTTGCTGGAGCATCGTGGCCCCGTGCTGACGGTGGCCAACTGGAGCGGCACCTGGCCCGGCCTGGTGGGCATGTTGAATCCTTAATGGCGGCCTCACGAAGGCCGGCCGCAAGTACAGCACGCTGTGGAGCGAAGACTTCACCGACGAATTCTTCCTTAAGGGACTGCGCTCGTGGTTGAAGAAGGGCACCGTCAAGCACGATCTGTCGCATGTGCATCCCTACGATCCGGCCGTGGCGCCCGCGGCGGCCACCCGAATCGGCGTCACATTTGCCCGGGATTTCAAGCAGAAACGGGCGATTATGGGCATCTTCGACGAGGGCTGCATGGGCATGTATAACGCCATCATTCCTGACGAACTGCTCTTCCCGCTGGGCGTCTACAAAGAGCGCTTGAGCCAGTCGGCCCTGTATGCCAGGATGTTGACCGTCTCGGATGCCGAGGCGCGCGCCGTGTATGAGTGGCTGCTGGCAAAAGGCATGCAGTTCAAACTGGGCAAGCGCGAAGCGACTGAATTGACCGAGAAGCAGGTCTTGACCCAATGCAAGATGTACATTGCGGCCCTGCGCATCGCCGACGAATTTGGCTGCGCCACGATCGGGATCCAGTATCAACAGGGCTTGAAGGACCTGACGCCCGCGTCCGACCTGGTGGAGGGCCTGCTCAACAACGTCGAGCGCCCGCCAGTGAAGGCTGAGCACAACGGGCACGAGTTGTATGCGGGAGAAGCGCTGCCCCACTTTAATGAAGTCGACGAGTGCGCCGGCATCGACGCGCTGATCACCAACGGCTTATGGAAGAAACTGGGTTTCTCGCCGGAAACCACTTTGCACGACGTGCGCTGGGGGCGCTGGTATAAAGGCCACGGCATCGACGACTTTGTATGGGTCTTGGAAATCTCCGGCAGCGTGCCGCCCGCGCATTTGAGCGGTGGGTTTGCGGGCGCTACCAGCGAGCGCCAGCCCGCGATGTATTTCCCCAAGGGCGGCGGCTCGATTAAGGGCGTCAGCAAGCCTGGCTGGGTCGTGTGGAGCCGTGTCTTTGTCGAGGGCGGCAAACTCAACTGCGATCTGGGTTTGGGTGAAGCCGTGGAATTGCCCGAAGAGGAAACACAGGAGCGCTGGCGCTTGACGAGTCCGGAGTGGCCGATGATGCACCTGGTGATGAAGGGCATCACGCGCGATCAATTCATGGCGCGCCACAAGGCCAATCACATTCAGGTGGTCTATGCGCCTGACAAGGCCGGTGCGCGCAAGGCGCTCTATGCCAAAGCAGCCGCGCTGAATGAGCTCGGCGTCAAAGTCACGCTGTGCGGGAAGATTTGATCACTATGTTGCGCACTGATCACGTTGCATTGCCGGTCTCTGACATGGAGGCCGCCCTGCAATTCTATGGTGAGAAGCTGGGCCTGAAGTTCATGTTCCGCGAAATCGATCCGGTGGAGCAAGAAGATTTCGCCTACTTTGAACTGGAGGGCGGCAATCTTGAATTGCTCAAGAGCCTGGCGCATCCGTTTGACAAGCCGGACATCAAGCCGCCCTATTGCCCGCATCTGGCGCTGGCAACTTCTGACATGAACGCCACGCTGCGCCTGATTCAAGAACGGGGCTTGCGCCTCATCAAGGGACCGTTGAAGATCGAAGGCAAAGTGACGTGGCTGTATATCGCCGATCCCGATAACAATGTGATCGAGTTTGTGCAGTGGTTTGATCAGTAACAGCCGCTTGGGGCCGCCGCCCCAACCGATCAGGCGGGTGGCGGCCCCCACAGTTCTCAATTCACCACAGGAAGAATCGACATGCTCAAAACCAAACTGCTTCATCCCGAAATCCTGGCGGCGCTTGGCGGGGCCGGGCACGGTTCGAAAGTGCTCATCGCCGATGGCAACTTCCCTTTTGGCACGGGTGCGAATCCAGCAGCGAAACGTGTTTACTTGAACCTGGCGCCCGGCCTGGTAACCGTGACTGATGTGTTGAAGGTGTTGATCGAGGCGATCCCTATCGAAGCGGCGGAGGTCATGCAGCCACCCACCTGGGAGCCGCCTGTCTTTTCTGAGTTCCGTGACTTGCTGCCGGGGCTGGAACTCAAGCCGCTGGGCCGTTTCGAGTTCTACGACACGGCTCGTGAGCGCGACGTGGCGCTCGTGATCACCACGGGTGAGCAGCGCGTCTATGCCAATCTGCTGCTGACGATTGGCGTGGTCATGCCAAATTGAGTATTGACATGCCGAAAGTTCCATGATAGCATGGCGGTGTGGTATCCATACCATACGCTCCAAGATATTCCCTTCAGTTACGGTCACTCCGCGCTTGCCCGCTAATTACAGGCGCCATTTTAAGGACTGGACATGGACGATGTCTTAGTTTTAATGGAAGGGATCGAGAAGTCATTCCCCGGTGTGCATGCCCTCAGTCAGTGTCAGTTTGAACTGCGCCCCGGCGAGGTCCACGCCCTGGTCGGCGAAAATGGGGCCGGCAAGTCCACCTTGATGAAAGTCCTGGCGGGCGTCTACGCCAAGGACGCTGGCCGCATTCTCTACAAGGGCAAAGACGTCGAGATCCACAACCCCCGCGCCGCGCAAAATCTGGGCATCAGTATGATCCACCAGGAACTCAACCTGATGCCGCACCTCACGGTGGCGCAGAACATGTTCATCGGGCGCGAGCCGCGCCAAAATGTCAAGTTCATGCTGGATGATAAGGCCATCAACAAGCAGGCCGAGCAAGTGTTTGCCATGATGCGCCTGAACCTCGATCCGCGCGTCAAGGTGGCCGATTTGACGGTGGCCAAGCAGCAGATGGTGGAGATTGCCAAGGCCCTGTCGTTCAACGCCGAAGTGTTGATCATGGATGAGCCGACGGCGGCCTTGACGGACACAGAAATTGACGAACTCTTCCGCATCATCCGCGATTTGCGCGCTAAGGGCGTGGGGGTGGTGCACATTTCCCATCGGCTGGAGGAACTCCGCTTGATCTCCGATCGGGTGACAGTGATGCGTGACGGGAAGTATATCGACACGGTCAAGACGCACGACGCCACGATCGATCAGATCATCAGTATGATGGTAGGGCGCACGATCTACGAGGCCACTCCGGAGGTCCCTGAGAATCCCAGCGAAGACGTGGTGCTGGAGGTCAAGAACCTCAACCGGGGCAACGTGATTAAGGATGTCAGTTTTAAGTTGAAGAAAGGCGAGATTCTGGGATTCAGCGGCCTGGTGGGAGCGGGGCGGACGGAAGTGGCGCGTGCGGTGTTTGGCGCAGATCCGATCGATTCCGGCGAGATTTACGTGCGCGGTAGCAAGGTGCACATCGGCAGCCCCAGCGACGCCGTGCAGCATGGCATCGGCTATCTCTCTGAGGATCGCAAACGCTATGGCCTGGCGCTGGGCATGGATGTGGAAGAGAACGTGGTGCTGGCGGCTTTCAAGAAATTCCTGGGGGCGTTCGGGTGGGTCAACCGATCGAAGATCACGATCCACCGCCGAGCAGTACGTCAAGATGCTGGCGATCAAAACGCCCAGCCTGCAGCAGAAGGTGCGGAACCTGTCGGGCGGCAATCAGCAGAAGGTCATCATCGGCAAGTGGCTAACCGCCGATACCGGCATCCTCATCTTCGACGAACCGACGCGCGGCATTGACGTCGGCGCCAAGAGCGAGATTTATCATCTGCTCAACAACCTGGCGCAGCAGGGCAAATCCATCATCATGATTTCCTCGGAGTTGCCGGAAATTCTGCGCATGAGCCATCGCATCGTGGTGATGTGTGAAGGCCGCATCACCGGCGAGCTCAACATCGCTGAAGCGACGCAAGAAAAGATCATGCAGTACGCCACGCAGCGCGGCGAAGCTCTGCTCGTCGATCAGTCCGCGCCAACCGCTGCCCCTCTGGGAGATGCTTGAACATGGAAGCCAAAACCGCCGCGCGACCATCCCTGATTCGATCGGATACACTTCAAAAGTTCATCGCCTTTGGCGGGCTAATCATACTTCTCATCGTGTATAGCCTGGCTTCGCCGTTCTTCCTGACGCGCGACAATATCGGCGGCATCCTGCTGGCGGCCGCGGTGAACGGCATCCTGGCTCTGGGTGTCACCTTTGTCATCATCAACGGCGGCATCGACCTGTCCGTAGGCACGGTCATGACATTCTCAGCCGTCATGACGGCGCAGGTGATGATCGTCTGGCAGCAACCAGTGCTGGTCGGTATTATTGCCGGACTGATTACAGGCGCGCTGTGCGGCACGGCCAACGGATTGATGGTCACCAAGATGAAGATACCGCCCTTCGTGGCGACGCTGGGTATGCTGTATATCACCAAGGGCCTGTCACTCGTCGTCGCTCAATTGAAGCCCATCTACTTCAACGATGCGCCGATCTTCAACCAGGTGGCAATGAGTTCTATTTTGGGTTCCATCATTCCGGCGCTTGATCCGATTAAGAACGTGGTGCTGATATTTTTCGGCGCGGCCATCGTCGCGGCCTTCATTCTGGGCAAGACGATCTTAGGGCGTTACACCTTTGCCATGGGCAGCAACGTCGAGGCGACTCGTCTTTCCGGTGTCAACGTCGACCGCTGGCAAACCGCCGTGTACATGCTCTGCGGCCTGTTCGCCGGACTGGCCGGGGTCGTCATTGGGGCGCGCCTGAACTCGGCGCAGCCGGCGTTGGGCGCCGGCTATGAATTGGACGCCATTGCGGCGGCGGTGATTGGCGGCACCTCGCTCAGCGGCGGCGAAGGAAGCATCCTGGGGACCATCATCGGCGCCTTGTTCATCGCTACGCTCGCCAACGGCCTGCGAATCCTGGGCGTCCAGCAGGAATGGCAAATTGTGGTCACCGGCACGGTTCTTGTCTTTGCGGTATTCCTGGATCGTTTTCTCAAGCAGCGATCTCGTTGAAAGGAGGGCCTGCGTCTACACGGCAAATCGATCAAAATTGTTTATGCTCAACGCGTCAACTGGTCACTGTCACTTGAAGCATCACGTGATCTCATCGGTGGTAAAGCTCCGCGCGGAGCTCAATAACATATCCTTGCAAGGAGGAATCTGAGATGTCCAAGAAACTGTTCGTTATCGTGTCCCTGTTGCTGGTCGTCGCCATGCTCGCTGCCTGCGCTCCCACGGCGGCGCCTGCTACCGACGCAAGCCCGCCGCGCAGCCACCGGCGGCCGCGGCCAAGCCGTACATCCCGGTCATTTCCAAGGGTTTCCAGCACCAGTTCTGGCAAGCCGTGAAGGCCGGTTCTGAGAAGGCGGCGAAGGAATTCAACGTCGATATTACCTTCGAAGGCCCGGAAACCGAGGCGCAGGTCGACAAGCAGGTCGAGATGTTCCAGACGGCGCTCGACAAGAAGCCGGCGGCGATCTGCCTCGCGGCGGTTGACTCCAAGGCCTTCATCCCGCTGCTCGAGAAGGCTAAGGCTGCGAATATCCCGGTCATCGGCTTCGACTCCGGCGTGGACAGCGACATCCCGGTTGCCACCGCGGCGACCGACAACATCGCGGCGGCGGCCGCAGCGGCCGATAAGATGGCCGAGCTCATCGGCGGTTCCGGCGAAGTGGCGATCATCGCCCACGACCAGACCAGCCGCACCGGCATCGATCGTGTGAAGGGCTTCACCGATCAGATCAAGGCCAAGTACCCGAACGTCACGATCGTCGACACTCAGTATGGCGCCGGCGACCAGCTCAAGTCCACCGACATCGCCAAGGCCGTCATTGGGGCGCACCCCAATCTGAAGGGCTACTTCGGCGCGAATGAAGGCTCGATCATCGGCGTGTTGAATGCCGCGAAGGAACTGAACATGGGCGGCAAGCTGGTCATCATCGGCTACGATTCGGGCAAGCAGCAGAAGGACGCCATCAAGTCCGGTTTTGAAGCAGGCGCTATCACGCAGGACCCGATCGGCATCGGCTACAAGTGCGTGGAAGCGGCCGTCAAGGCGATGAAGGGCGAGAAGCTCGACAAGAACATCGATACCGGCTTCAAGTGGTTCGACAAGACCAACATCGATGATCCGGCGATTGCCGCGGTGCTGTACGACTAGAGTATCAGATACACAGTATTGAAAGAGTGGGGCTGTCTGCGTCTCTGGACAGCCCCCTTTTTCAAGCAGATTGTGGTATGCGTACCACATTCCGGTGCAATAGATCGCAGATTCAATAGACCTGGAAATCAAGCAGAGGTGGCTCCCACGCCGCCGGGTTCGCGGGCGTGGGAGCCCGCGCCGCTGGCGAACTTGGACTTACCGGGACTTCCATGCCAGCAGATTTGCGTCTTCATGGCTACTATTCACGATGTTGCCAAACGCGCAGGCGTTTCACCCATCACGGTCTCCCGCGTGATTAACCACTCGGGCTATGCCAGCCAGGAGACGCGCGAGCGGGTAGAGGCTGCCGTGGCCGAGCTGGGCTATGTCCCCAATCGGCTGGCGCGCAGCCTGCGTTCCAAACGGACTCATACTTTAGCGCTCGTTATCACCGACATCACCAATCCCTTTTTTACCACCGTGGCGCGCGGCGTGGAAGATACGGCCAGCGATGCAGGTTATACCGTGATCTTCTGCAACACCGACGAGTCTGAAACGGAAGAACAGAAATACTTGCAGGTGGTGCTGCAGCAGCAGGTCGATGGAGTTCTGCTGGTGCCGGCGCGCAGCACGGGTGAATCGGTCGAAATGATTCAGAAGCAAAATACTCTCGTCGTGGTGCTCGATCGCCGGATGCCGGCCAGCACCCAGGTGGACGTGGTGCGCTGCGAAAGCGTTGAGGGAGCGCATCGAGCTGGTGAAACTGCTGATCGATCTGGGACACCGGCGCATTGCGGTGATCAGCGGCCCGCGCCTTGTTTCCACGGCTGAGGATCGCGTGATCGGCTATCGGCGCGCCATGGCGGACGCGGGACTTAGCGAGACGGATAGCGTCTATTACGGCGCCTTCACACAGGCGAGCGGCTACGAGATGGCGCAGCGACTGCTGGCCCTGCAGCCCCGGCCGACAGCGGTGTTTGCTGCGAACAACCTGATCGCGATCGGCGCGTTCAAAGCGGTACAGGATGCCGGCTTGCGCGTGCCGGAAGACATCGCCATGGTTGCTTTTGACGATCTGCCGGCGAATTTGCTTGTCTTTCCGTTTTTGACGGTCGCCGTTCAACCGGCGTATGAAATGGGGCGCAGAGCCACGCAGCTGCTGCTTTCCCGCTTGAATAATCCTGCTTCTCAGGACTGCCAGGAAGTTGTGCTGCCCTTTGAGCTCATCGTGCGCCAATCGAGCGGATCGTCGCTCAGCTGATCGATATATTTTTTTGAGATCGTGTGGTAGCGATACCATGAGACTGCTTCGCTGAGAAGCGCTCACCATGACGGTGGACCAGTAACTTAACACGGCTGAATCACAAGGAGAATTGACATGTTAACCTCACAAACGATCAAACGCGACCTCAACGAGGATGACCTGATTGTCATCGCCGGAGCGGGGGGCTTCATCGCCGGTGCGTTGACGCGCTACTTCCACGAGCTGGGCTACACCCGCATCCGGGCCATCGATAAGAAGCCGCTGCCGTACTGGTATCAGCGCGTGCCGGGAGTTGAGTGCCTCTCGCTGGATTTGAGCGAGAAGGACAACTGCCTGCGGGCAGTCGAAGGCGCTGTGGAAGTCTACAATCTGGCGGCCGATATGGGTGGCATGGGTTTCATCGAGCGCTTTCGCGTCGAATGCCTGCGCAGTATTTTGATCAATACCCACATGGTCGAGGCGGCCTATCGGGCGGGCGCGAACCGCTACTTCTTCTCTTCCTCGGCGTGTGCGTATAACACCACGCTCCAGCAAGATCCCAACGTGCGCGCGCTCAAAGAGTCGGATGCCTATCCGGCGATGGCCGAGCGCGGCTATGGCTGGGAGAAACTGATGTCGGAAATGTTCTGCCAGGAATACTGGGCCGAGCGGCATATGAAAACCTTCATCGCGCGCTTTCACAACGTCTTTGGTCCGTGTGGCACCTGGGATGGCGGACGGGAAAAAGCGCCCGCTGCTATCTGCCGCAAGGTCATCGAAGCCAAGGACACGGGCCGGCACGAAATCACCATCTGGGGCGACGGCCGCCAGACGCGCAGCTTCATGTATATTGATGAGTGTGTGCTGGGCATCGACGCGATCGTGCATTGCGATGAATTGATCGCGACGCCGATCAATCTGGGGTCGAGCGAGCTGATCTCGATCAATTCCCTGGTCAGCCTGGCCGAGGAGATCGGCGGAGTCACCCTGGAGCGCAAGTACGATCTCGATGCGCCGCGCGGCGTGGCCGGGCGCAACAGCGACAACACGTTTATCCGGCAGGTGCTGGGCTGGGAGCCGACTCTGCCGTTCCGCACCGGCCTGGCCAGGACCTACGCGTGGATCGAGCAGCAGTATTTCGATCGCAAGGCTGGCAAGCGCGTCGTCGAAGAAACCTGGTAGGAGAGAGCCTGATGGGCGCACTACAACCGCTCGGATTGGCCGGGCTCGCCATGACCGATCTCATCGGCGCCATCCCCTATCGCATCGCCCTCGCCGGCGGCTGGATCGATCAGCCGTTCGTGTCCAGATTGAATCCAACGCCGCCCGGCTCGATGGTGGTCGTGTCGCTGGAACCGGTGTTCCCGTTCATGGAACGCTGCGGCCTGGGGACCAGCACCCGCAAAGTGGCAATGCAGCTGTGGGGAAAACAACTGCCTGATCGGTCTCCGGCCGCTCTCGTGCGCGAGCTGTATGACGCCGAGAATGCCGGCCGGCCGGAGCCTTCGGGTTCGCAGGACATGGCTGGCCTGATCTATCCGGGGATCACCCGGCTAGATTACGACTGCACGGTTGAAGGCGGATACTTTCCGGCGCATGTCGAATCCAACACCGATCCCGCAGTGGCTCGTTGGCTGGAAAGCGTGATCCACATGATCCCCATTATGCAGCGGCCGGATGGATATGGCCCGCTGGGCGAGAAACATCTGGAGGCAGAATGGATCAGGCGCCTGGGACAGACAGGCAAAGATTGCTTTAATGCCATTGCTGCCAGGGATACAGCCGCTTTGGGCGCGTCGCTGAATGAATGCATGGCATGCTGGTCAGCGCTGCTGCCTCATACGGTGCGGCATCCCACGATTAAGCTCGACCTGCTGGCGGTGCTGAAGTGCTATCAGTCCCGGTCTGCCGGCGCGATGTATTCCGGGTGCGGCGGCGGATATCTGTTTGTGGTCTCTGAAGAGCCGGTACCAGGCGCATTTCAAGTGAAGGTCAGGCTGCCGAAATGACGACGCACAACGTGGTGGTGGCCGGTAGTTTTGACGATGTGCGCTCGAAACAAATTCGTTTCCTGGAAGAAGCGGCACGCCTGGGACAAGTTCAGGTGCTGCTGTGGGATGATGAGGTGGTGCGCGCCGCAACCGGGCAGCCGCCCCGGTTCCCGCTGCCAGAACGCATTTACCTGCTGCGGGCATTGCGCTACGTCGATCGGGTGACAGCGGTGCCAGGCCCGATCGACCGGCAGACACTTCCGCAGATTGATGGAACGCAGCCGAGCGTGTGGGTGGTGCCGGCAGTTGAAGATACCCGGCAGAAGCGCGACTACTGTTCCTCACGCGGGTTGGGTTATCATGTCGTAACGGATCAGTATCTATCGGGCTTTCCACCCGCGCCAGCCGTGACGCCGCAGACCCATCGAAAGAAAGTGGTGGTGACGGGCTGCTATGATTGGTTTCACTCCGGGCACGTGCGCTTTTTTGAAGAGGTGTCCGAACTGGGCGAATTGTATGTGGTGGTCGGCAGCGATGCCAACCTCGCCTTGCTGAAGGGCGCCGGGCACCCGCTGTTCCCACAAGACGAGCGCCGCTACGTCGTCCAGTCGATACGCTACGTGGCACAGGCGTTGATCTCCTCAGGACAGGGCTGGATGGATGCGGAGCCGGAGATCGCGCTGATTCAACCCGACCTGTACGCCGTCAACGAAGATGGTGACAAGCCGGAGAAGCGCGAGTTCTGCCGCGCCCATGGCCTGGACTATGTCGTCTTGAAGCGGACGCCAAAAGAGGGCTTGCCGCGCCGCCAGAGCACCGATCTGCGCGGCTTTTGAGGTGTGGTGAGCTGGCCGCCGCAGCCGATGAGGATTGCAGGCCATGACCCTGACCCATAAAGAACGGATGCGGCGCGCGCTGCTGCGCCAGCCGATCGATCGGATTCCAACTCAGATCAATTACACGGCCAGCATGGGCCGGAAACTGGCCGCGCACTTGGACGTCGCCGCAGCCGATCTGCCGCGGGTACTCGACAACCACTTGGTGCGCGTCGATCTCACTTACCCGGCGCGCCTCAGCGCAGACGGCAAGGTGCGCTTCGATTGGTGGGGCGCGGGGCACGCTACCGGCGAAGAAGGTTACTACATCGCCGTCAATCCCTTGAAGGATTCCCAGGACCTCGACCGGTTCCCGTGGCCCGATCCGCATGATCCCGATGTGCTGGATGAAGCAGTACAGACGATTAGAACCTATGGCGACGAATATTTCATCGCGCCGAACTTTGGCTTTGCCTTGTTCGAGCGGGCGTGGTCGCTGCGCGGTTTCGAGCAAATCTTCCTGGACCTGGGGCGCGATCAGGAATTTGTTGGCGCGCTGCTCGATCGGATTACGGCGATCCAGTTGGTCTTGATCCAGCGCTTCATCGATCTGGGCGTGGCGGGCGGCTACTTCGGCGACGATTACGGCGCGCAGCGGAACCTGCTTTTCTCTCCGGCGCAGTGGCGCAAATTGATCAAGCCGCGGCTGGCGCGTTTGTTCGCGCCCTTTGTCGAACGCGGCCTGCCCGTGGTGATGCACAGCGACGGGCAGATTCAGAAGATTCTGCCCGACCTCGTCGAGATCGGGTTGACGACGCTGAATCCCGTGCAGCCGGAAGTGCTCGATCACCAATGGTTGTGCGAGAACTTCAAAGACCGGCTCTCGTTCTATGGCGGCGTTTCGACGCAGACCGTGCTGCCCTATGGTTCGCCCGCCGAAGTGCAGGCCGCTGTGCAGACATGCGCGCGCGACCTGGCGCCCGACAAGACCGGCCTGCTCATCGGCCCGTCGCATCGCATGCTGACGGATATTCCGTTGAGCAACGTCGAAGCGATGGTCGCCGCATTTCGCGAATTGTAGAGAATTTATGGGGAGTGCGCGGCATGAACTTCGCTGAACGTCGATCCTTCGTCGCCGGACAATTCGCCGAGCGTTTCGGCGCTGCGCCAGAATTGTGGTCGCGCGCGCCGGGCCGTGTCGACTTGATGGGCAGCCACACCGACTACAACCTGGGTTACGTCATGACGATGACGATCGATCGCGACACGTGGATCGCCGCCCGGCCGCGCCGCGATCGGCAAGTGGCGATCTACTCGCTCAACGTCGACGGCGGCAGCGAATTTGATCTCGATCAGATCGGGCGCGATGTCACGACGCCCTGGACGAACTATGTGCGCGGGGTCGCCAAATATCTGGAAGCCGCCGGACACGCCCTGACCGGCTTCGACGGCCTGGTGCACAGCACCGTGCCCTTCAGCAGCGGCGTCAGTTCTTCGGCGGCGATCGAGATGGCCGTGGGGGTGATGTTTCAGCTGGTAGGCGGCTTCCGGATCGATCCGGTGCAGCTGGCGCTGATCGGCCAGCAGGCCGAGAACAAATTTGTGGGTGTGAACTCCGGCATTCTCGATCAGTATAGCTCAGCCATGGGGAAGGCTGGCTGCGCTGTGCTGTTAGACTGCAAACATCTCACCAGCCGTAACACGCCGATCGCGAAAGGCTTGCAGGTCGTCATTTGCGATACGCAGGCCAAACGGACGCTGGCCGGAACGGAGTATGGCGAACGTCGCGCGCAGTGCGAACAGGGCGTGCGCCTGCTGCAGCAATGGACTCCCGACATCACCGCCCTGCGCGACGTGACGCCGGCGCAATTCAGCGCGCATGAAAAGGACCTGCCGGACGTGGTCGCCAGACGCTGCCGCTTCATCATCGAAGAGAATCAGCGCGTGCTCGACCTGGCGCAGGCCTTGACCGCGGGCGATGCCGCGCGCCTGCAGCAGCTGTTTGCGGCCTCGTATGCGGGCGCGCGCGATCTGTACGAGATCGGCGCGCCGGCGATGGAGGCGATGATGCGCGCCATGCTCGGCGGGCCGGGCGTCGTCGCCGCGCGGCAGGCGGGCGCGGGCTTCGGCGGCTGCCTGGTGGCGCTGGTGCGGCAACCTCAAGTGGACGCCTTTGCCGAGCACGTGACGCGCGCGTACGCGGCGGAGACGGACGATCGAGCCGAAGGTCTATCCGGTGCAGGCTGCGCCGGGAGCCGGGCCGCTGTGACACTCTGCGCTCGGATCTTGCGTGCTGCGTTGTCCCTGTCGGTTGATCGATTATTGTTGCTGGCCAATTCTCGATTTACCACGGCCATAGTGGCCTGGGCTTTCAGTTCTTGAGCGGTTTTCAACGTTGCCTCGCCGCCCGCATTCAACCAGACCTTGCGCCGCCCGCTGCCCAGCACCGCTTCCCAATAAGTGCCCGCTTCTCTGATCATCACCTTCGCGTCGTCGAGATCGCGCACGCAGAAGCGCAGATCGCGGCCTGCGCTGAACTTGAATTCGTCGCCGCCCAGCGTGGCGCAGTCGATGTTGAGATCGCCGCCTGCCGCGGCATGGACCAGCGTCTGCAATCCTATACTAGATTGCTCCAACGCTGGCCAGCCGCGGCCTCGTGTGCCGCACTTAGGCATCGCGATCCGCATACACGATGAGGTTGCTGCCCAGCGGGACACAAATCTGCCCCTGACGAGGCTGAGTTCGATGGCCTCCCCTGACTTTGTTTCGCAGGCGCCTGGATTGATTGAACGGGTTGGCGATCGAAATGTCGAACAAAATCCGATCGCCAATCGCGGCTCGCGCGCGCTCGCGCCCGATGTCGGCTACTTTGCGTTTCTCGATCTGCACACCCCAGCGGTCGTCGTTGGTGGCCTGAATCCGATCGCTGTTCCACCCTTCGATGGTGACACTGCCGCCATGGATGACGATCGTTCGAAGTCTGACCTGCCGGCATGGATCGCTGCATCATGATTTCTGCTCCGTTATTGTCCCAATCTTACCACGAGCGGTCATTTGGTCAGCCAGATTTCCATGCCGACGGTGTTGGTGTGGATATCACATTGCCGGAACGGGGTTTGCGCCGCGAACCGCCGAATTTCATCCGGCGTATACGCGGTCTTGAGCAGCATCACGTGAAACGCGCTGCGCGTCATGAAGGCGTTCACGCGCTTCAGGTTCATCTCGCTAACCATCTGATCGACATCGGCGCGGGAGGCATCGCGGCGCAAATCGGCGATGAGCGCCTGGCCGCCCGGCGTCAAGACACGGCACATTTCGGCGATAGCCTGCACCGGCTGCGTAAAGTTCTTGAAGGCCGCCGTGCAGATAATGAAGCCAAACATCTCGTCCGCAAACGGCATGCCGGAGGCGTTGCCGTGTCGATAATCTCTGCACGCCTGCTTGCCGGTTCATTGTCCGGCGTCTCGATGATGGTCTTGCTATGTCGAGGCCTTTTCTTTGATACTTGCCTGATTTGGCAATCTCGATAGACAAGAAGCCCGGCCCCGGCGTGACTTCCAGCCCATGACCGCCTCTTGAACGTTCGTTCCTTTGGGGGCCAGCGCCTGCATACCGGATCCCGCGCCATCTTGGTATATCCTTTGGCAATGAAGCCCTCCATCGCGATGCCCCGGTAGGCTTTGGCAACTCTCGGATTGGCTGTAGGTATGGTCATTTGAATATCCTCCTCAGTCCGTGGTCTACTTCCGGCGATCGTAGTCTCCGGCCCGTGCTGCCAGCCAGATGAAGCCCCCCAAACACAGCAAGAGAAGCCGGCGTTGATGGGGTTGAACCACGACAGTAGCGTTGCACCGATTTGTTCCATGTGGTCATCTCCTGTTTGAAGTTGCTCAGAGGATATCATGCCAGGGGATGAACAGACATCACCCGGAGTGGGTGATTGAGCGGGTGATTGATTGAATTACAGTAGTTTCAACTGCCGGGCCATGTCGGCGGCTTCAGCACGGGAATTGACGTTGAGCTGCGATAGATGCTCTGCACTTGCGTCTTGATGGTGTTGGTGGATACCACCAACTCGCGGGCGATTTCGGGTTGGAGAAGCCGGCGGCGAGCAGGCGCAACACACGCTGTTCTTGCGCGCTGAGGGGTTCGAGCAGGGGCGATGAAACCGTCGAGCGCTGAGCTGGCCCGATCGAGTGGCAGCGAAAGCGCGCAGCAGGAGAGTCGCATAGGTTGCGATCGGCCGCTTGCCCAGATCAGGCACGATCGCTTGCAATAATTGCGCCAGCGGCTCGCCCTGATCCAAAAAAAGACGCCGATAACCTTTCGGCTGTGCCAGGGTTAATGCCTGGGTCAGCGTCTTATGCGCGCGTGCCGAGTTTTCCTGCCCGGCATAAGCCAGTGCTTGCACGCACAGGATTTCCAACTCGCTGCGTAGCCGCCCGTTGTGACGCGCAGCGCTGCGCCACGGTTCCAGCAGTTTCAACACCGCTTCCGGCTTTTGCTCGTTCAGAGCTGCAGTTGGGCCAGCAGCAAAACGGTTTGCTCTTGCTGAACGTGCGGGACAGCGCGCCGCTGACCATGCGCGGCTGCCCAGCGCCGCGCCGTTTCGATGTCGCCGGACATCCATGCCAGACGCGCTTGCCAGAGTTGTATCTCCAGCAACGACAGCGGCCGTTGTAGGCGAGCCGCGACACTGCGCAGCGTGTCTTGCGCGGCTGCGGTTTGCCCGCGCGTCTGCTGGTAAGTGCCAGCAACACCGAGGCGTGCACATACTCGTCTTCATTGGATCGCTGCTGGCTGAGATCGCGCGCGCGTGTTGCCTGCTGCTCGGCGGTAACTGATCATCATGCTCATACGCGATTAGCGCGAGGCCCAGCGCCGCCGCCGCCTGATCGTCGAGCATCTCTTCCCCGCCAACGGCTTCGGCCAAAACTTGCTCGTACAGTTGTGCCGCCTGATCGAATTCACCGCGCCACGCGCACGTTTCAGCCAGCCAATAAGTGGCGGCCAGCACGCCTTGAATGTTCTGCGCTGCGCCGCACAGGGCGCGCATCTCGATGAATAATTCTAGCGCGGTGTCGATGCGGCCATTCAGCGCTTCTTCCATCCCTACGTTCAACAGGCTGACGCCACGCCAGAAGACATCGTGCACAGGCAGCAGTTCCAGCGCTTCGCGCGCGTAGGCAAAGGCCCGGGTTAAATCGCCTTGCCACAGCGCGGCCGTGCCGCGTAGCGCCAGCGCCTGTCCCAGATGCGCGTCGTCATAGGCCGCTCGCCAGGCCGTTTCGGCCACCTGCAGCAATTGTGCCACGCGCGTCATCGTTGCCGGCGCATATCGATCAGAAGTGAACAGCACGACGAGCGCGTAACTGAAACACACCAGGGGATGCGCGTGCAACACAGCCTCGGGCAATTGCGCCGCCCAACGGCCCAGCGTGTACTGTTCGCTGACGCCGCGCTGCTCGATTGCTTGTTCGATCAACTCCGCCGCGCGATCAAAGTCCTGTGCCGCCAGCGCTGTCTCGATCGCTTCTTCGATCAATCCGCGAGCGGCATACCACCGGCTGGCCTTCTCCAGCAGCTCATGGATCGCTGCCTCACCCAGCCGTTCCCGCGCGTACGCGCGCAGCGCTTCGGCAAACAGCGCGTGATAGCGATACCACGCCTGACGACCATCATCACCCAGCGGGATCAAAAATAGATTGGCACGTTCGAGTTGGGTTAGGAGCAGGGCGCTATCGGTTCGATCGGTAAGGGTGTCGCATAATGAGCCCGTCAGTCGATTGAGCGCGCTGGTGTGCAGCAGAAACTCTTGCACTGCGGCGGGTTGCGTGGCGATCACTTCGCCAACCAGATACTCCAGCACATAGCGATGTCCGCCGCTGAACGTCGCCAGAAATTCTTCGATCTCTGTCTGATCCGATCGATCGTGCAGCGCGAGTGTGATCAAGCGCAGCCCGGCCGCCCAGCCCTCGGTGCGTTCTGCCGCACGGGCGATCACTTCCAGCGCGAGGGGCGCCTGCAGTGTTTCGCGCAAAAAGGCCCCGGTCTCGGCGAGCGTGAAGCGCAGATCGGCAGCCGTGAACTCGCTCAATTCATTGCGCGTCCGCCAGCGAGCCAGCGGCAAATCCGGCTCGCGGCGCGCCAGCAAGACGAGATGAAGTGCAATCGGCAAGTGATCGAGAAAGAAGGTGAGTGAAGCGTTGACTTCAGACGACGTGATAGCGTGATAGTCTTCCAGGATGAGCACCTGCTGGTCGGGCAACTGCGCTAACTCGTTGATGAAGGTCGTCAACACATTTTCGAGCGATGAAATCTGTGAAGCGCGGAGTGCCGCCAGCGCCGATCGGCCCAGGGCGGCGTTAAAAACTCGGCACGCCGTGATGACGTAGCGCCAGAAGCGCACCGGATCGTTGTCTCCGGCATCGAGCGCCACCCAGGCCACGGGCTGCGTTTGCCGCGCCAGCCATTCGCCGATCAACGTCGTCTTGCCCGAACCCGCCGGGGCCGCGATCAGCGTGACCTTTCGCGTCAGCCCCGCCTCAAGGCGATCATCAAGATCGGGCGCGACACCTGCGCTGCTGGCGGCTGCGGCAGAGCCAGCTTGGTGTACAACAAATCAGCAGAGATCGAGGCAGGTGTTCGCGTGGGCATCGATCTTATTGTACACGAGTACCGGCCTGTTCGCCCACCTGCGGATCGTGCAGCTGCGTGATGATCGCCGCGCTGACGATCAGCAAGCCCACCGCCAGCAGCAGCGACGGCGTGAATGCGCCATCACCGCTCTTCAACGCTTCCATGATGTAAACGAAGATCGACCGAGGCTTGCCCGAACAGTTGAATGAGGCCGTTCGAGGTGCCTTCGGGCGTGGGGAATGTAATCTCGGCGGCGTACTGCATCCCGATCGGGCTGGTGCTGATCAGGAAGAAGCCCAACGCGAAAGCCGACACCAGCAGCAGCCAGTACTCGGTGGCAAACGTCAGCCCGATCAAGCCCGGAATCGACAGCACGATGCCTAACAGCAGGAACCGCTTGCGCTTGTGCTGCCGATCGGAAAACGGCGGAATGATCACCGCGCCGAACAGGCCGCCCACCAGCATCACCGCGCCGAGCGTGCCCGCCTCCGTCGGCGTGAAGCCGCGCGGGCGGATGATGCTTTCGATCCACGTGTTGATGCCGTTGAACAGGCCCAGCCCGATGAAGATCACGGCCAGATACAACAGAAAGTCTTTGACCTTGAAGGCGTGCTTCAAGCCGTCGAGCATGAGGGCGCGCACTTCCAACCCCGGCGGGCAGGGCGGCGTGGGCGGCTGTTCGCGCGCCAGCGCGACGAACAGTACCGCCGAGAACGCGGCGAGTCCGCCGTAGATCAACTGCACCGTCGGGATGGAGATGCTCTCGATCAAGATCGGCGTGAGAACCATGCCCAGCGCCGTGCCGATCAAATTGGCAAGCGTCACCAGGCCGACGGCCGTGGCGCGCTCCTCGATCGAGAACCAGCGCGCCGGCACTTTCGTCCACGCGTTGAGCAAGAACGGCTGGGCCACCGCAATCCCGATCGTGCTGATCAACACCAGCGTGTAGTTCGCTCCGGCCAGGCCGCGCGCGACGCCGAAGACGCCCATCAGGATCGCGCCGAGGCTCACCGCTTTGCGAAAGCCATACGTGTCGATGGCCCACGAGGCCGGAATGGACAGCGGGATGAAGGCCAGCATGAACGTCATCGCCAGCAGCCCGATCTGCAAATCGGTCACGCCGTAGAACTGCGCGGCCGGGCCGGTGATGGGCGCGTAGGCGATCCACAACATCTGGATGGTGAGGTTGATGAACATGAAGACGCCCAGCACCACCCAGCGATAGCCGTACAAGCGAAAGCCTTTGTCGTTCATCACGCGCTCCCTATCTCAGCCAGAACTCTTGGCCTGCGGATTGACTCGTCCACGATTGTATCGGGTACTGGGGCAGAGGTCAACTTGAGCATCGTCATCGCGAGGTCCTGGTGAACGACTGAAGGCGCCAGAAAAGAACCGAGAGAGGATGCTGGTTCCAGTCAG
>CAWJPR010000010.1:0-657802 GCA_963844815.1 uncultured Chloroflexia bacterium | reverse complement strand
CCCCCGTCCGAGCAGCCCACGCCGCCGAAACCGGCGAAAGAGAAGCCAGTCAAGCCTGCGCCGCAACCTAAAGCCGCGCCGCAGGTGCGCCTGGGCAGATTGATTCTCTGAAAGCGAAGCCCGAAGGGTATCGCTGTTTAGAATTGCTGACTTCTCCAAAAATAGAGCGTTACTTTATACAAGTACTGCGGCCTCTTGTCGGAAGTGCCCTGAGATCTATTAGTGCCTGCGGCGCCACCAACACCAAACACCGAACCCAATCAACCCCACTAGCGTCAACGCACTGATCGCCAACCCCACGCGCCATGTAGTCGGCTCAAACGTGAAAGTCACGCGATGTTCACCCGGCGGCACGAGCACCGCGCGAAAGGCGAAGTTCGCCGGATATACCTGCGTCGGCTGATCGTCGATCGTCGCCGTCCAGCCGGGATAGAAGACATCGCTCAAGACCACGTAGGCCGTGATGGGCGTCAGCGCGCTCAATTCCACGCGCTCGTTGGAGTAGATGCGTGAAAGCCAGATGGCGCGCGCCGTCGATTTGCGCCTGCGGCTCCAGCGCCGGGCCGCCCTCCACGACGACCTCGCCACCTGGCTCGAATTCCGGCGCATGAATGGCCTGCCACGCTTCTTCGCCCGAGTGAACGATCTGCGCCCGGTCGATCAACTGCGCGCGGGGCAGCGCGTTCGTGTTGAGATACACATCGATCTGCGAATCGCCGTTGAACACCGGCACGAACGAGGCATCGCCCGGCGGCTGATCTTTGTTCGCCAGCACATACTTTGCGCCGAGGAAGTTGTACAGCGGCGAGCCGCGATTGCCCATCCCGCCGCGATACGTCTCGTAACTCGCCAGCCCCAGCGGATTGAAGATGCCGCCGATGTCGTTCAAGCCATGCCTCAAGGCCGCGTCGGGCTGCCACGCATTGGACGCATTCTCGATGCGGAAGGTACCACCGCCACCATCGGTCTTCAGAAAATCGACCACGGCCTGATGCGGGTAGCCCAGCGTCGGATCGTTGCGATCGATCTCGACGCCGGAACCGAGAAGAATGACTTCCAAAGACAACAGACCAATCAACAAGATTGCTGACTGTTGACTGCTGATTGTTGATTTTATCTTCAGCCACAAAACCGCCACCGCGAGGATGCGAACAGCAAGAAGGAGAAAGACGACGCGAGGTTGTTGCCGCGATCGAGTCGCGCCGGTCGATTGATAGGCAACCATCAACGCCAGCGCGCCGCCGATCATCACCGCAGCGCCCCACCCTAACACGCGCCGCAGCGAAAACGATTCGGTCATGAAACGCTGCAGGCCAATCGCCGCCAGGGCTGCGAGAGAGAAGTTCGCCAGCAGGATGAAGCGCGCCGGCACGCGCAGTCCGCCCAGCACGGGCAGCGAATGCACCAGCGAGTAGAGCGGCGTGTATTTACCCAGTGCCATGAGCAGACCCAGCAGCCCCAGCGCCAGAAAGAACCAGGCGCTGTCACGCCACTTGCGGCGAAAGGCAAAGCCGGCCAGGATCAGCGGCACGACGCCCACAACCATCGTTTCGACGCGCTCCCACGGCCCCCAGAATCTCCACCGCCCCGCGCCCGAACAACAGCGGCGAAAACGTCGCGGCGAGCGCCGCCGGAGGCAAGCTGTAGGCCGTCGCTTCTTCGTAGGACAGGCCCGCGCGCAGCGAATAGCGCGTCATCTCCAGCGAGGGCAGCAATTGCAGCGCCGTCAAGCCGAAGGCGATCAGCGGCGTCAGCAGCGCCAATCCGGCCACCTGGCCGCGCTCGCGCCAACTCGCCGCGACGATGATCTGCCACACTGCTACGGCGATCAATCCCACCAGCGTGATGGCCGTCATCTGCGCGTGCCCCGCCAGCACCGCAACGGCAAACACGACGCCCGATCCAATGATCCAACTCACTCGACGGTCATTCAAGCCGCGCGCATACAGGGCCAGAATCAACGGCAGCCACGCCGCCACCGCGATCAAATTCAAATTGCCGATATGCGTGATCAGCACATCGTTGAACATGAACGCAATCGCGCCGAGCAACGCGGGCCAGCGGTCAACACCCCCGCTCCCTTCCCGTGTCCGCGTAGCGGCGGGACGGCTGGCCGCCAGGGAGACCATGGCCCCCGAAGCGAAGCGGAGCGGGGGGGTTGGGGTGAGGGTGGGCCATATCCGCAGCGCCACATACATCGCCGCGCCCGCCAGCCAGAGGTGAAAGATCGCCAGACCTTCCATCACCTGATAGGACAGGTTCGGAAAGATGAGAAAGGCGAGAAGGTTGATCGGATACAGCACGCCCGCCTGGTTGTCGGCCAGGAACGGCGCGCCGGAATACAGGTGCGGATTCCACAACGGGATCGATCCACTGCGGATCGCCTCGCCTGCAAACGAATACTGCGGCCACAAGAATGAGACCAGGTCGCCGCCGCCATGCGGAATCCAGTAACCGGCAAAGAAGACGGGCCAGAAGAAGAGAAGCGTTAAGAGGCCGAGAAAGCCGAGCGCCAGGAGATCGCGGGAATAACGAGTAGTACGAGTGATAGCGCGTGAGTGAAGGTCTGATGAAAGATTCGTGTTGACCATTCACAGTCTACGGTGAAACTGCACAGGAATTTCAACGGCATCGGACTGCGGATTGCCCATGACGTCGATCACGAGCACGGGTTTCACGTCGGGCCAGGTGTATTGGCCGACGCGCAGCACGTAATCGCCGGCAGGGATATCGGCGGGCGCGGCAAGTAGTCAGATCCTGCGTGATGACATCACCGGCGCGCCAATAGCGCGCGGGATATCCGTTGTCGTCGACCTGCGCCCAGCGCCGGCCGTTCTTATCCCACAACTGCGCCGTCCAATGAACCTCTTCCGTCGCGGTTTGATCGATCTTGAGGCACAGGTGAATAACGTTCTGTTGTCCCGGCCTCAACGGATCGATCTGCGCCGACAACAGTGACACGCCATTTTGCCAGCGCGCCGGAGTCGTCGCCACGTCACAGGGCGGATGCGTGTAACCGCCCGATCGATACACCCGCCCCGGCTGCTCTCCTGCGCGCAGCGGAATCTCTGCCACGAGATCACGTCCCGCCTCAGCCGGCAGTGCGGAGCGATCCGGCGCATAGTCAATCTGTATATGCGAAGCTGCGGGATACACGCGCGCCGCCTGGCCCACATCGACAAAGCGGTGCGGCACTTCATTCAACAGGAAGTTGAAGATGGCGGGATACTCGTCGGAGTTGGGATTCGATCCGCGGGTGTTGACGACGATCTCTGCGCCGCCGGTTTGCGCCAGCGCATGCCTGGCCGCGCCTGCGATGCGCTCGTAATACCCGATCGGAATGCTCATCGCGCCGGGAGTGGGCCGTGAGGCCACAAACTGCTGCAAGGCCATCGTCTGGTACGCCTGCGCAGATGCAGCCACAAGAAGTACGACGATCAACATTAACGCCCCAAGGCTTTGAAGTCGAGACTTTAGCCCAATCGCGTTAAGATCAGACCGCTCCTCCGTCATGCCCGAGATTAGGCTTTAGCCGGTCTCAGCGGGAACTCGCAATTGCGCTCCGGCTGAAGCCTCGACTCCAGTCGAGAGTCCGTGCGACAAAGTACCCGATCACCACAAACGGCGCGGGCAGCAGCGGCAGGAAGTAATGCACGTACAGCGGCGTGCGGTGGCTCAACTGCCCCGCGACCGGGATGAGCAGCCACGTCGTCAGCAGCAGCGCCACCGCCGAGCGATCGTCCCAACGGCGCTGTGGCACGGCCCGCAGCACATCGATCGCGGCGACGATCAACCCGGCGATCGCCAGCAGCCCGACGAGCCAGCTCACCGCGTCGGACCACGGCACCAGCGCCCGGAAGTTCTCAAATTCCTGCGAGCCGGCCAGCGAGTGAACTTCCAATCCGGTCGATAGCAGCCACGCGTTGTTTACCGCCGAGGTATCCGCAGTGGCCGGCTGCTGAAACAAAGCGACGAAGCGCGTCACATTTGGCGAGCCGCGTTCCGCATCGGCCAGAAGAAACGGCGCGAACAACAGCACGAACACCGCCGCGGCGACCAAGGCCGCGCGCCACGAGACACGCCTGACGAACGCGATGAGCCACACCGCCGACACGGGCGCGAGCATCAACGCCGAGTAATGGAGTTGAATACACGCGCCCAGCAAGGCCGCGTGCGCGATCAGCCACCACGGCCTCCTCCGCACCAAGGCCAGCCAGCCCGTCCACGCCCAGCCGACGACAAACAACGGCAGAAAATCATTGGCCCATAACTTGCGCGCATAGACAATGGCCCACGGCGCGACGGCGAACAGCAATGCGGCCGCCAGAGCGCCGGGCACGTAGTGATCGCTCCACGACTTGAACCAGCTGCGCGCCATGGCGTAGCAGCACGCCACCGCCAGCACATTCAACCCTGCCAGGAACGCCGTCGCCACGATCGGGCTGCCCGAGGCCGCGTAGGGGATCGCCAGCAGCCACGCCGCCAGCGGCAAATTCACCACGCCCGTCGACGCGCCGATGCTGCGCAGCGGAATCTCACCGGTGCGCGCCATGGTGTAAGCGATCTGCGAGAGGTTTGCCTCGTCCTGCTTGAACTCCGTCCAGTCGAGGTGATTGAGGCGCAGGTAAGCGGCAAGGAGAAGGACAAGGGATACGGCGACGATCTCAAGGGTGCGGCGTGATGCGTACTGCGTCCCGCGGGGAGGCGTCGCACTATTGCGTACCGTAGGCCCCTGTGGGGATGCGTGATCAGGCGTGGACATGAGGTTGTTTCACGCACTACGCAGTACGAAGATGTCCCGCTTCCGTATCCGGCGCTTCGCGCAGCAGATCGATCGCATGGGCCAGCGCCGGGGCGATCACTTCCAGGTTCTCGCGCACGGCTTTGGGGCTGCCGGGCAGATTGACGATTAAGGTGAGGCCGCGCAGGCCGCACACTGCGCGCGACAGCATGGCGTGCGGCGTCTTCTGCAGGCTGTCGGCCCGCATCGCTTCCGCCAGGCCCGGCGCTTCGCGCTCGATCACGTCGCGGGTCGCCTCGGGCGTGACATCGCGCGGCGCCAAGCCCGTGCCGCCCGTGGTGAAGATCAGGTTGAGGCGCAGATCGTCGCACCAATCGATCAGCGTCTCGCGGATTCTGCCGCGCTCGTCCGGCACGATGTGCTGCTCGGCGACGACCCACCGCAGGCGTTCTTCCACAAACGATCGAATCACCGGCCCGCTGGCGTCATCCCGCTCGCCGCGCGCGCTGCGATCGCTCACCGTCAGGATTCCAATGCGAGGTGTGTCAGCCATAACGATCACTGGACATGGATTACACGGATGATGCGGTTATTCACGGACTTCCTATCAAGCGAGTATTGAAACTCTTTCAGATAGAGATTCTTCGGCGCTCCGCGCCTCAGAATGACACATCAAGGAACTTTCAGGCAAGACGCACTCCGCAGACTGATCCGTGTTCATCCGTTCGATCCGTGTCCCGCCAGAGTCTCTGTGCTCACACCTTTAACCCGCTGCAAGACCTGTAAAAAACCGGGGCCGTCGTAGAGGTGAATCGACTTGCCCTGCGCCCACTCCACCGCCTTGGGCGTGAAGTGGGCCGTGGTGATGATGGCGCCCTGCGCCGCGTGCTCGCGCGTCATCGCCGCGTGGAACTCGCGCACAACCGATTCGCCCACCGCGCCGCGCCACTGCTTGCACTGCGCGATCCAGTGCTGCCCCGATTTCGCCACGATCACGATGTCGAAGTCGCGATCGCCCGGCCCGCCGGTCCGCCTGGCATCATGCCCCAGCGCGCAATAGACATCGGCGACCAGCTGCTCGAACTCGGCGCGCGGCATTTCGATCAGACGCTGGATCGCTTTGGCCGCTGCCGAATCGCCGGTCGTCGAGTCTTCGTGTCCGCTGCGCTTAAAAAGATTCACCGCTGCTCGCTCAAGCCGGTGTTTGATTCTCGGCCGGGTCAGCCACAGCCTCGGCCGGACCGTCCGTCACGGCTGCCGGGGCAAGTTCTGCCACCTGCTGCCATTCGCCGTGAATGCCGTCTTCCGTCACGCCGTAGTACGTGCGCAGTTTTCCGTCAGGCAGGCGCTGCGCAAAATCGTAACGCTGCACGCCCGCCCGCCTGGACGTGCCTAGCAATCCCAGATCGCCCAGCCAGCGGATGTCGGCCTGCTCCGCCGGATGCTGCTCATACTGTGTAATGGCGTAATGCCACAACTTGCGCGCCGACTTGCGCGTGACGTTGCGCACCACGCTGCCATTGCGCAGATCGCGCACGGTGTGATAAACGATCCCGCCGCGCGTGGCGCTGTCCACGATCTCCACGCCGACTTTCGGCGGCGCGGTCTGAGGAACAGCAGCAGACAGCTGCGGCGCAAGCCCGATCGGCTCGCCCGGCTCGATCGGCGGGGGCGGCTCGATCGGCGGCGGCGCCCCGCCCGGCTTGCCGTGCTTCTTCGGCTTCTGCTCGACCTCGGCGATCGTCTGCCGGCGGATGATATTCACGATCTCGTCGCGCACGGCCTGCACGGTCTCGCTTTCATTCCGCACGTAAATCTTATTCTCGTCGACGGCATACGGCAGATCGTCGCCGCGCGGCACGTTGATTTGAAGCACTTTCACCTTGTTGGCGTCGTGCGTGGCAAAGGTGATTTCGATCGGCGGCGTGATCTGCTTCTGCACCGCTTTGCGGATCGCATCCGTGGCCGACTTCGGCGCCGCTACGCCAATCGGCGCCTTGTGCGGATCCGCCGGGATGCCCACATAGATCGTGCCGCCGTTGGTGTTCGCAAAGGCGCAGACATCCATCACGATGGCGCGCAGCTTGCCGCCGCGCTGGCTATGCCCTTCGTGGAACGACTGCACGATGTTGGCGCCCACTTCGCGCGCGGCTTTGACAACGTCATAGGGCTCGCCCGTCTTGCCGCGATAGGGCCGCGTCAGGGCGAAGTCGCTGCCGAGGAAGACCTGCTTCAGCGCCGCAAAACTCACCTCGGGCAGCAGCACTTCCGTCACCCGATCGAACGCGCCCAGGTTCTTGGAGTTCTTAGGGTCGCGGTTCAGGCGGTGCGAGTCCGAGCTCTGGATGCAGTGCATGCGGCGCGGATACTCCGGCTTGGTGCCATTGAAGAACGCCGCCGTGCTGCGCTTGCTCTTGCTGTCCAGATCGGTGACTTCCAGCGCCAGCAGGTGCGCGTCCTGCGTGTACGCGATCTTGGTTTGTCCGCCGAAGTCAAGCCCGCGCATCGCCACGCCGTGGCTGGAGTTGACGTGCGCCGCAATCGCCAGCCCGCCCGCTTCGTCGATCAGCCGGTAAGCGGTCAGCACGTCCGCCGTCGCGCCGCATTCCGTCGCGCCTTGCTCGAGCTTCTCGGCGGGCACGTTCAAGTTGAGCAGCACATGCTCGATCGCGCGCACAGGCATGGTCTCCGGAAAGATGCCCAGAATATGAAACCCGAACGTCGCGGTGAACTCGAAGCCCGGCAACACCAGGATCTTGCCGCGCAGCCGTTCGTACTCTTCCAGCTGGCGCTTCTCTTCCGGGAGAATGCGCTTGAGTTTTTCCAGCCGCTGGAGCTGCTCGATCTCTTGCAGGAAACGCGCGTAGCCGGCCACGCTGTTGTGATCGGTAAACGCGATCAGGTCGATGCCCCGCGCTTCGGCTTTCTTGAGAATGTCGAGGAACGTAATGGAGGGTTCTTGAAAATCAATCGAGGCCGGGGTGTGCAGGTGCACATCGATCCGCCGCCACTGCCGCTGCGGCGACGCGTCACGTTGCTTGCGTTGCGCCATGAATCAGTCCTTTGTTGGGAATCAAAACAATATCGACAGGCGCACAGCCTGCCGCAATCCTAGACTGCGCGGTGGCTCCTCGCGCAGCACTCCGAGCGAAGCGAGTGAGCACGCCACCGCGCCAGACTACAACTTCGCCGGCAGCAGCTGCTGCCTGACCAGCGCCACCAATTCAACGGGCTTGAACGGCTTCTGCATGAAAGCGCTGGCGCCGTTGGCCTCGCACTTTTCGCGCATGTCCAGCCCGGAGGTCATCACCACAGGCATCGCCCGCAATTCACGGTCGCCGCGCATCGCTCGCAAGATGTGAAACGAATCGCCTTCGGCCAGATGCACGTCCATCAAAACCACATCCGGCTTCTCGCGCCGCGCGGTGTTCAGCACGTCTTCCGGTTTGGGGCACACCACGCCGACGAAGCCTTCTATCTCAAACAAGGTCCGCAGCAGCGTCGAGGTGGCGCGATCGTCGTCGACAATGAGTATTTTCGGCACAGGTGTGTGCTCCCGGTTCATTTCTTCCGGCCTGGCCGGGTTTTGGCCGCCGTCCGGGCAGGTTTGCGGCCGTTACCGCCGGCCTTGACGGCGGCCGCCAGCGCCGCGTCAAACACCTGCTCGACCTTCTCGACCAGGACGAACTTCATCGAATCGCGGACTTCCTGCGGCAGATCTTCCAGGTCCTTCTCGTTGCGATTCGGCAGGATGACCGTCTTCAAACCGGCGCGGTGCGCGGCCAGCACTTTCTCTTTGATGCCGCCCACGGGCAGCACTTGTCCGCGCAGCGTGATTTCGCCCGTCATCGCCAGATCGTTGCGCACCACGCGGCCTGTCAAAAGGGAGGCCAGCGCTGTCGCCATCGTCACGCCGGCTGATGGGCCGTCCTTGGGCACCGCGCCCGCCGGGACGTGCAAGTGAATGTCGTGCTTGGCGAAGAATTCGGGGGGCACGCCAAACCGATCGGCCCGTGAACGCACGTAGGACATGGCCGCCTGCGCGCTCTCGCGCATCACATCGCCCAGCTGGCCTGTCAACTGGAAGCCGCGGCTGCCCGGCATTTGCGTCGCCTCGATGAACATGATGTCGCCGCCCACCGGGGTCCACGCCAGCCCCGTCGCCACGCCCGGCAGCTGCGTGCGCTCCGCAATCTCGCCATAGAAGCGCGGCTTGCCTAAATAGGAGAGCACATCTGGCGCATCGATCGTGACCTGCGCGGCTGTGCCTTCGGCGATCTTGGTCGCCAGCTTGCGGCACACGCGAGCGATTTGCCGCTCGAGACTGCGCACGCCGGCTTCGCGCGTGTAATCGCGAATGAACTGCGTCAGCGCGCCGTCCGTGAATTTCACCTCGTCGTGATGCAGGCCGTTCTCTTTGATCTGGCGCGGAATCAAGTAGCCCTGCGCGATGGCGATCTTTTCCTGATCGGTGTAGCCCGATAGTTGAATCACTTCCATGCGATCGCGCAGCGGCCCCGGGATCGCTTCCAGGTAGTTGGCGGTGCAGATGAAGATCACCTGCGAGAGATCGAATGGCACGTCGATGTAGTGATCACGGAACTCGCGGTTCTGCTCCGGGTCCAGCACTTCCAGCAGCGCCGACGAGGGATCGCCGCGAAAGTCGGACGTGAGTTTGTCCACTTCGTCGAGCATGAAGATGGGGTTGCGCGTCTCGATGCGGCGCAGCGCCTGAATGATGCGCCCCGGCATCGAGCCGATGTAGGTGCGGCGGAAGCCGCGGATCTCGGCTTCGTCGCGCACCCCGCCCAGCGACTGGCGAATGAACTTGCGGCCCATCGCCCGCGCGATCGACTGGCCCAGCGACGTCTTGCCGACGCCCGGCGGCCCCACGAAGCACAGGATCACGCCTTCGCGCTCGCGGCGGATGTAATCGTGCAGCTCGGCTGCTTCGGCCTGCTTTTCCTCTTCAGTGTCGCGCGCGGCCCGCTCGGTCTTCAACTTCCGCACGGCCAGATATTCCAGAATGCGTTCCTTGATGTCTTTCAGGCCATAGTGATCTTCGTCCAGCACGGCGCGCGCGTGCGGAATATCCAGATTGTCCGGCGTCGTCTTGTTCCACGGCAGGCTGGTCAGCCAATCGAGATAGGTGCGGATCACGCCGTACTCGGCCGCGGCCGTGGGAAGTTTTGACAGCCGATCGAGTTCGCGATGGGCCTCTTTGTGCGCCTCTTCGGGCATGCCCACTTCTTCGATTTTCTTGCGCAGTTCTTCCACTTCGATCTGCTGCTCGTCGCGCTCGCCGAGTTCTTTTTGGATCGCTTTCAGCTGTTCGCGCAGGAAGTATTCGCGCTGTACTTTTTCCATCTCGGAATGGGCCTCGGTCTGAATCTTGCGGCCCAGCTCCAGGACCTCCAGTTCCTTGCTCAGCAGCGCGGTGACTTTGCGCAGCTTGCCAGTGGCGTCGTCCAGTTCCAAGATTTCCTGCGCGTCCTGCAGATCGATGCGCATGTAGGTGGCGATGGCATACGCCAGCTGGCGCGGGTCTTCGATGTTCAGCGCCACCGCCGCAATCTCGTCAGGCAACCCGGGGACCAACTCCACCAGCCGGCCGAACATCGCGCCGATGTTGCGCCGCAGCGCTTCCGTCTCGACGGTGCTTTCACTGGCTTCGGGCGCAGGCTGAACCTTCGCTTTGAGATACGGCGTCGTCGTGGTGTATTCCGTGATGCGGATGCGTTCCAGCCCCAACACCAGCAAGCGGATGGTGCCGTCGGGCAAACGCAGCAAGCGCTGCACCGTCGCCGCGGTGCCGATGGTGTAACACTGATCCGGCGCGGGTTCTTCGACCGAGGGGTCTTTACTGGCAACCAGGCCGACGATCTTCTTGTTCAAGACCGCGTCGTCAATCAGCTGGATCGATCGGGTTTGGCCGACCGTCAATGGAACGGCCGTCAGCGGATAAACGACGACGCCGCGCAGCGGCAGAATCGGCAATTCATCCGGCAGCGGCGAGGCCGGCGACGGCTCGCCGCTGCTATTCTCCGCTTCCAGCGGCGGCAGCATCATCGCGTCGATGGTTTCCGGGCGAAAGAGTTGATTGCTTAAAGTGTTATAATCGAGATCAGCCATAAGAAATCAGGAATTATTCACCCACATCCAGCACACGCACCTGCCGCACTTTCGCTTTGGGCAGAGTGATGATCAAAAAACCATCCTGATAGACCGCGGCAACATCCGCCTGCTCCACAGCCCAGTGGAGGAACACTTCCGTGCGAAACTCGCCGTAACGCACTTCCAACTGATGATAAGCCACCTTGGCCGCCGGGTCGGCGCGCTGTCCGCTGACGGTCAACAGTTGATCGTGCAGGGTGACCACAAAGTCGGCGTCACGCATGCCCGCGATTTCCACGCGCACGACGACCGCCTCATCCGTTTCAAATACATCGGTGGGGGGACGCCAGGTCTGCCCGGTCTGCCACATGGCCCAGCGGCTTGGCTCAAACGGGCTGCGGCGCAGCCGCTCAAGATCGGCCGGCGTCCGATCGGACGACTCGTGTGACTCGAAGATGAGACCCATAGACTACCTCCTGCTATTCTGCTTGCAGATTCTACCATAGATTAAAGGCCAAGACCACGCACTGAACACCCTTATGGGCAACCGTAACTTCGTTGGTGTTCAACACACCCTGCCCTGTTTGCCAAAGCGCAGTCAATTCTGTACAATCCCCAGCCGTATTCTTAGTTCACGCAGAATCGGCGCGCTCCGCGCCCTGCTGTCAGGCAGCGCGGCATAGGGATGCCGCGCTTACGGGCTGCGTAAGATCCGTTCTTAGAGGAGAAGATTTCATGACACTTCGCAAACCGGTATGGCTCAGCGTGTTGATCGCGATGCTGCTGTCGGCGTGCAACGCGCTGCCGGCCCCCGCGCCGACGCCGGCTCCTACTCCCGCCGCGGCCGGTGCGCCGCGCTTCGAGAAGACCGAGTGCTGGTTCAAGGAACCAGCCGGTCATGATGTTGAGTGCGGCTGGGTGATCGTGCCGGAAGATCATGCCAGACCGGAGGGCAAGACGATCAAGCTCGCCGTGGCTCGCTTCAAGAGCGATGCCTCTCAGCCGGAACCTGACCCGGTGATCTATCTGGAAGGCGGTCCGGGCGGCAGCGCGCTGAAGTCGTACACCAGCCAGTTCGATTTCTTGTTTGGGCCGCTGCTGGAAAAGCGCGATGTGGTCCTGTTTGATCAGCGCGGCACGGGCTATTCGCAGCCAGCGCTGGCCTGCCCGGAATACAACCAGGCTGTGATCGACATGCTGCCCAAGGATATGACCGCCGCTGAAAGCGAGACCGTAGCCAATAAGGCGCTGCTGGCCTGCCGCGATCGGATGCTGAAAGAAGGCGTCAATCTCGACGCGTACAACAGCGCGCAGAACGCCGCCGACATCGAGGCGCTGCGCCAGGCGTTGGGCTATGACCAGGTCAACCTCTACGGGATTTCGTATGGCACGCGCCTCGCCCTGACGGCGCTGCGTGATGCGCCCGCCCGGCTGCGCAGCGTCGTGATCGATTCGGTTTACACTCCGCAGAGCGATCTCTATTCGCAGATTCCCGTCAACGGCCAGCGGGCTTTTGAGGCTATCTTCACCGCCTGCGAGGCCGAGCCCACCTGCGCGGCGAACTATCCCGATCTGCGCCAGACGTTCTTCGATCTGAAAGCGAAACTGGACCGGGAGCCGGTGACGTTCACGGTGACGTTGAACTCCGGCGAAAAGCACGAGATGCTGTTGAATGGCGACGGCCTGATGGGACTCGTGTTCCAGTCCATGTATGCCACGTCGATCATTCCGATGCTGCCGCGCTTAATCTACGATTTGCGCGCCGGCCAGACCGATCTGGCCGCAGGTCTGCAGGGCGAGTTCTTAAGCGAGTACGACAAGATCAACGTCGGCATGCAGCACGCCGTGCAATGCGAGGAAGAAGTGCCCTTTGTCACGCAGGCGGCTATCGACGAAGCGTTGAAGCAGCGTCCCGAGTACGCCCCGCTGGCCAGCCGAGGCATCGTCGAGTTGTGCAAGGCCTGGGGCGTTTCGCCGGCCGCTCCCCAAGAGAACCAGCCCGTCAGCAGCGATGTGCCCACCCTGGTCGTCTCCGGCGAATTCGATCCGGTGACGCCGCCGGCCTGGGCAGAAGACGCAGCCCGGACGTTGAGCAAGAGTTTCTATTTCAACGTGCCGCGCGCCGGTCACGGTCCCACTCTCACCGAAGACTGCCCGCGCAGCATCCTGCTGGCGTTCCTCGATAATCCCGCGCAGCAGCCGGACATGACTTGCCTGGCCGCTTTGAAGGGAGGCAAGTTTGACGTGCCGCTGCAGGCCGCCGACATCAAGTTGGCGCCATTCACGGATACGCAGATGGGCTTCAGCGGCGTCGTGCCGGACGGCTGGAAGAAGATCAGCGCGGGCGCTTACAGCCCCAACGGCAAGATGACGGATAGCACGGCCATCATGCAGCAGGCCGCGCCGATTCCGGCTGAGACACTGGTAGGCCTGCTCGAATCGCAGTTCGCCAGCAGCGATATCAAGGCGAAGTTCGAGAAGACCGCTACCCGAGTGGCGAACGGCATCGAGTGGGACATCTACTCGACATCGATCTCGATCGCCGACATCGATCTGGCCGTGGGCACGCAGGGGAACAGGACCTACTTGATTCTGCTGCAAGCCCCCAAGAATGATCACGCGGTGTGGTACGAAGCCGTATTTCTGCCGGCCATCGACGCGCTAAAACCTCAGTGAGCGAGGAGCGCTTGATGGACATCCAACCTCATCCAGAATTGATCGACGAGAGCGTCTTCATCGCGCCGGGCGCGGTGATTCTCGGCGCTGTGCGGATCGGCGCGCACAGCAGCGTGTGGTATAACGCCGTCCTGCGCGGCGACACGGAACCGATCAGCATCGGCCCGCGCACCAACGTGCAGGACGGCGCCGTGCTTCACGTCGATGCCGGCATGCCGTGCCTGATCGGCGCGGGCGTCACGATCGGGCATCGCGCCGTCGTGCATGGCGCGCTGATCGAAGACGACGTGTTGATCGGCATCGGCGCGATCGTGCTGAGCGGGGCGCAGATCGGCCACGATTGCATCATCGGCGCGGGAACGCTGGTCACCGGGCGCAGTGTCATCCCGCCGCGATCGATGGTGCTGGGCGTGCCGGGCCGCGTGGTGCGCCTGTTGACTACTGAGGAGGTGCAATCGATTCGCGCAGCGGCAGAGCACTACGTGAAATACAGCGAGAAATATCGATCTTTACAGACTGACGAGCTGTAACGAGCAGCGCCGATGCAGCGTCTGCTCGATCCGGCGGGGGCCGAAGCAGACCGGGATGACGCAGCCAACGTCACGCGAATGAATCATCAGTCAGGAGGGAGATCATGCCAACCACAAAACGAGTTGCCGGTAAGGAAGAAGCGCAGCGGGCAGCAGGTCCAGTAGCCAGCCGGCCGCGTCTGCCAGCAGAGTACGGCGTCCCCAAAGGAAACAAGGGCTTGCTGCCCTGGTCACATGTGGACGAGCGTATGAGCAAGGCAAAGTATTATTGGATCTGCACCATCAGCCCCGCCGGTCAGCCGCACGCCACGCCGGTTGATGGTCTGTGGCTGGATGGCCAGTTGTATTTCGGCGGCAGCTCGGAGACACGGCGCAGTCGAAACCTGGCGACAAATCCGGCGGTGAGTGTGCATTTGGAGGATGGTTTGAACGTCGTGATCATGGAGGGCGAGGCGCGCCTGGACAAACCCGATCACGACACGGCGGTGCGGCTGGCGGCGGCTTCATTTGAAAAGTATGGCTACGGCATGACAGCCGAGCAGTATGAGTCGAGCGAAGTGCATATCTTTCACCCTCGGCTGGTTCTGGCGTGGCAGCAGTTTCCTCAAGACGTGACGCGCTGGAAACTATAGGCGCAGCGAATCGTGGAATATACAAGACACGCAGACCGGCTGATCTCATCCTGCGAGATCAGCCGGTCTGCGTGTCTTCCTATCTTCTCTTCCTGTCCTCGCGTCATCCCCCGCAGCCATACACCGCGCATACCACCCTTGGCGTGACGTGCACCTCGAAGATCGCGGCGATCAATAACAGCGGAATCACGACGAAGATGAGCAGCTTGAAGAAATCCATAATGGCCGACCACCAGCCCTCGCCCAGCGTCAGCGTTCGATCGCGATTGATCAGCGCCGCCCCCACCCGCACCGCCGCCGCCGCGCCGATGACGACCGCGGGCAGCTCAAAGATGCCGTGCGGCAGAATGAATGCGGCGATGAAGACCAGCGGGTTGAACCCGCTGTTGCTGACCAGCGCGCCGATAAATGCCGATCGGGGCCACCGGCAGCACGATCAGCGCCATCGGCAGCGACCCGAAAGAGAACAGGGACGTGACGAAGTACAGGAGCACGGCGCGCGTATTGTTCCACCACACGGCCGGCCACGTGAAAGATGGCAGCAGGAAGTTGGCCGCGGCGTTATCGAATGACTCGGCGGTCAGATGGCTGAAGTCGAGCGTGCCCGGCGGCAGGCTAAACTGGCTGCCCCAGATCCACGCCGCCACCAGGGCCGCGCCCAGCGCGAGCAGCACTGCCAGGCTGGCATTCCGCGTGCGGCGCAGGGCCGCCGGCACGTGATAGCGATACAGGCCGGGCAGGTTGAAATGAGCGCGCGGCTGATTGGGTTCGACGGCTGCGAAGTAGCGCCCCGCCCGCCGCGCGATCCCGCGCAGGCTGATGGTATCGATCTCGCGTCCCAGCAATTCTTCGCGATTGAACAACTGCACACCCATGCGGATCAAAATCAACGCCACCACGGTCAGCGCCAGCACGATACCCCACAGGGCATCATAGATCGCCTGAAACAGAATGATGGCTTCCACCTGCACCAGGATGGCCATCGGGATGATGATGAACGACGCCAGCAGGTTCGCCGCGCGCACGCTGGTCGAGCGGCTCGAGATCACCACCGCGCCCGCGACCATGACCACGCCTTCCATCGTGGTCAAGGTCAAGACCTGCGCCAGCAAGATCGGCGGCGGCGCCCAGCCCCGAAACACGAACAGCCCGGTGAGATAGACGCCGATACCGAGAAAGGCCGCCAGCAAGGCCGGAACCAGCGACGCGATCATCTTGCCCACATACAACTGCCCGTCGGTCAGCGGCGTGGACAGCAGCGGCTCCAGGCTCTTGCGCTCGCGCTCGCCCACAAACGCTTCCAGCGCGATGACCAGCGAAAACGACATGGGGAAGAAGCCCACGATCAACAGGAGGAACGGGATCAACCGCTCGCCGATCAGCGGCGTGCCAAAGCGGTTGACGAAGTTCTGCGCCACGCCCGCGGTCCAGGTCATCAACACCGGAAAGAACAGCGTCAACAAGACAATCGGCGTGATCATGCGCCAGTCGCGGAACGTATCGCGCAGCTCGCGCCGCACGAGCAGCCCCATGCCGCCGAGCCAACTTACACTGCGCCGATGTGCCGTGATAGCGGCCATACGCCTCAACTCCCCTGCCCGATTGGCTGTTCGACCACCCGCAGATACACTTCTTCCAGGCTGCGCGGCACTTCGCTCAACGTCACCACATCCACCTTCTGCTCGGACAGCCAGTGCAGCAGCGGCGGATTCTCGCTGGCCGGATGATGGGACCAATACCGCACCCACGTGTCGCCGCTGCTTTCCACATCCAACCGCTCGTGCAGGGCGGCCAGAGTGCCATTCAGCGGCTGCGCCAGGCGCAGCTCCATCAACGGCTGGCCCAGTAATTGGGCCTTCAACTCCGCGGGCGAACCTTCCGCGACGATCTGCCCGCGCCGGATGATGGCAATGTGATCGGCCATCATTTCGGCTTCCACCAGATTGTGCGTGCACAGCACCATGCTGCGCCGATGTTGATCGCGCAGCTGCTGCAGCGCATCGTGCACCAGCCGCGCGCTCTGCGGATCCATCGCCGAGGTCGGCTCGTCGAGCAGCAGCACTTCGGGGTCGTGCAGCATGGTGCGGATCAGCGCCAGCTTCTGCCGCATGCCTTTGGAGAATTCACTCAGCCGCCGATCGAGCACCTCGCTCATTTCGAACTGCGTCATGAGTTCCGTGAGGCGCGCCCGCCGATCGGCCTTCGACAATCCGTAGACCGATCCAAAGAAATCAAGATATTCGCGCGCGGTCGATCGCAAGTACAGGCCCGGCAGCTCCGTCAGCACGCCAACCCGGCGGCGGATCTCGGCGGCGTGCGTCACCACGCCCCAGCCCGCAATGCGCGCCTGGCCCGACGTGGGCACAAGCACGCCTGACAACATGCGCACGGTCGTCGTTTTGCCCGCGCCGTTGGGCCCCAGCAGCGCCAGCACGCCGCCGGCTTTCACGCGCAGCGAGACGTCGCGCACGGCCACAAAATTGCCAAACGTCTTGGTCAGCCGCTCGGCTTCGATCATGATCCGCTCATCCTGCGGCATAGCAGACTCCTTCTAGACTCCCCCTTCAATTATAACCATACCGCAAATAAAAACACTAGCACTTGAGTGCCAGTGTTTTTGCCGTGTTTCCAACCCAACGCACACTGCGCGCCAATCAAATTCCCGCGCCGATCCATTTCGCGCCGCACGTGGACGATGCGCATGATCACCGTCACGTTGGTGAACAGCGCCATCAATCCCAGGCCGATCAACACCGGCGCATCGGGATAGAGCGGATTCAGCATCAGCATCAGGATCGTCACCACCACCCGCTCCAGGCGCGTCATGATCCCGACCTTGCACTCCACTCCCAGCGTCTCCGCTCGCGATCGAGTGTAGCTCACCAGTAACGATCCAAAGATCGTCACGCCGGCCAGCACGACGATCCAATCGCTGTTCCGGCTAAGCCCGTAGATCAACACGCCGAGCAGCACCAGGCTCTCGGAATACCGATCGAGCGTGGAATCCCAGAAGCCGCCGAACTTGCTTTTCGCACTGCCCGACAGGCGCGCCACCGTGCCGTCGAAAGCATCCATCGGCGCGGCGATCAGCAGGAAGATGCCGGACCAGACCAGGTTGCCCGTCGCCGCCAGCAAGCCCGAGATTGCGGCCAATAGAAAACCGAAAAACGTGATCATGTTTGCCGTGATGTGCAATCGAATGAGCATGCGCCCGATCGGCTGCAGAATCTTGGCTGCTTTGGGCCGCAGGCTTTCAGAGAAGGAAGCCGGTTTGGAAGGTTGCTCGGACATGATAGGTCTCCGATTAAGGAAAGACCTGTCAGGTGGGTCACGAAGAACGCCGCGCTTCACGAACCGCTGTGACCCACCTGACAGGTCTAGGAATATTATTCGCCCTTGATGAACTTCTCGACGTTGTCGCGCGCCTGGTCGTCGTGAAACTGCACCGGCGGCGACTTCATGAAGTAGGAAGACGGCGCAATCAACGAGCCCTTCAGGCCGCGATCGAGCGCGATCTTCGCGCAGCGCACTGCATCGATCACCACGCCCGCCGAGTTGGGGCTGTCCCACACTTCCAGCTTCGACTCCAGGTTCAACGGCACATCGCCGAACGTCGTGCCCTCCATGCGGATGTAGCACCACTTGCGATCGGTCAGCCACGGCACGTAATCGCTGGGACCCACGTGCACGTTCTTGGGATCCAGCGGCAGATCGAGCTGGCTGGTGACCGCATTGGTCTTGCTGATCTTCTTCGACTCCAGCCGCTCGCGCTCCAGCATGTTGAGGAAGTCAGTATTGCCGCCGAAGTTCAACTGGTAGGTGCGGTCGAGGCGCACGCCGCGATCTTCAAACAGGCGCGTCAGAATGCGGTGCGTAATCGTCGCGCCGACCTGGCTCTTGATGTCGTCGCCGATGACGGGCAGCCCGGCTTCTTCAAAACGCCCCTGCCAGTACTTCTCTCTGGCGATGAAGACCGGGATGCAGTTCACGAACGCGCAGCCCGCACGCAGAATCTGCTCCACATACCACTTGGTGGCTTCCTCGCTGCCCACCGGCAGGTACGACACCACCACGTCCGTCTTGGTTTCCTTGAGCAACCCCACAATGTCGTCCGTGGGACCGGGCGCTTTCTTGATGACCTGCGACAGGTACTTGCCCAGGCCGTCGTGCGTCATGCCGCGCGCCACCTTGATGCCGGTCTTGGGCGGCGTGGCGAACTTGTAGGTGTTGTTCTGGCCGGAGAAGATCGCCTCGCTCAGGTCTTTGCCCACCTTGTCCGCGTCGATGTCGATCGCCGCGCTGAATTCGACATCGCCGATGTGATAGCCGCCCAGCGTGGTGTGCATGATGCCCGGAATCTCGGTGCCATCCGGCGCGTCCTTGTAATATTCCACGCCCTGCACCAGCGATGAGGCGCAGTTGCCCACGCCGATAATCGCTACGCGTACTTTCTTCGCTTTCTTGCCAACTGTCTTAGCCACGATGATTCTCTCCTTGAGAAATGTAGGTTTGGAATTCACGCCAGGCCGATGAGGTCGCGAAAGGCCTGCTGCTGCTGCTGCACCACGTCGCGATCGAGCGAGCAATAGACCTCGCGGCCCGATCGGCGGATCTTGACAATGCCGGCCGCCCTTAAGCGCCGCAAATGCCATGACATCAGCGGCTGGCTTCTGTCCAGGGTCTCGGCCAATTCGTTCACCGTGCACTCGCGCTCCGCCAGCACGCTGAGCATCTCCAGGCGCACGACATCCTTCAAGGCATAAAAGGTATGCGCCAGATCAGTCAGGGCTTGCGTTTGTTTTTTGCGGGTTGAGCGGGCAGCCATAGGACCTCAATATATAAACGAACGCTTATATGTTACCACAACTCCTTCGCTTGTCAACCACCCAGCGCAATCACGCTGATCCCCAGCGCCACCAGCGCCGCCGCGAAAATCCGCAAGCGGCCGCCCGGCTCGTTCATGAAGCGCACGCCGAGCCACGCGCCGACGACCACGCTCAACTCGCGCACCGGGCTCACGTAACTGACCGGGCTCAGGCGCAGCGCCGCCAACACCAGCGCATAGGCGCCCCCGCCCAACAGCGCCCCCGCTGCCGCACTCCACACCACTTTCCGTTTATCCCCGCGCCACTCGGCGCGCAGCGCCGATCGCCGGTTGGGGCTGAGCCACTGCGCTGAGAGAGCCAGCCACGTGACGACGAGAAACAGGTAGAGGTAGGGCAGCGGATCGACGTAGCGCATGCCCACTTTATCGATCGACGAATAGATTGAAATCAGCAAACCGGTCAACAGCGCCCAGCGGGCAGCCGGCGAACGGAAATCCGAGCAGCGGGCGTTTCCAGTCGGACAGCGCGGGCAGGTTGACCAGATACAATCCGGTCACGACGATGAAGATACCGCCCACCCCGAGCGGCGTGGGCCGCTCGCCGAGAAAGATCAGCGCCCACAGCAGCACAAATAGCGGCGCTGATCCGCGCGCGAGGGGATAGACCTGTGAAAGATCACCGAGCGAATAAGCACGAGTGAGCGTGACGAAATAGACGGCTTCGATCAGGCCGCTGACCAGGATGAGCAGCCAACCGATTGGCTGGGGGTGGCCGACAAAAAAGATCAAGGGGAAACCGAGGATGGCCGACGCGGTCAGCATCCACCACGTAAACGCCAGTTTGTCGCGCGACAGCTTGATCAGGGCATTGGAGAGCGCGTGCAGCACGGCGGCGAGGACGAGCAGCGCGAGGCTGGGCAAGGTCATGCGCGCATTATGCGCGAAAGCCGCCGATACGGCAAGCCCTTGCGCAACTGCGGTGAATTAGGTATAATCCGCGCGCTTGAGGCATCACCCGAAAGCCGCAAGTGAAAGTTCGGGGCGTAGCGCAGTCCGGCTAGCGCGCACGGTTCGGGTCCGTGAGGTCCGGAGTTCAAATCTCCGCGCCCCGACTAAAAACATCACGGATAGGCCCACCGCCTATCCGTGATGTTTGCCTTATGCGCGACATCGGCGATCGCACCGGCATCTACAACCGTCAGCTCGCGCCAGCGTCCATCGCCGAGCCAGCCCTGTCGATAACGGGCGACTCTGCTTACGGATAACTGTCCACTTTCTACGGCATCATCCTCCCCACCTCATACCACACTCCCACCGAGTTGTTGTACAGCAGGGTCAGGGTCGAACCAGCCGGCATCGTCCAATTCGTCGATCCGTTCAGCTTGAGGGTTGCCCCATGCGCGATCATCACGTTGCCGTTGACCGTGATGAGCGTAATCTTTTGACCGTGCACCGCATGGGCGAAATTCGTGATCGTCGTCGCGCTGTCGTAGTTCAAAGTGAACCAATCCATCCCCGCGACTGACGGAGTCGTCCCCGTGTTGAGTTCTGCGCCTTCTGTGCGCTGGCGCGCAATCCCGACCTCCGTGTCCATGTCATAGAGTCGGTTGATCACGTTGTCTTGCCGCAGATAATAGTCCGCGCCATAGGCATAGCCCGCGATAGGGTTGGCAGGCGAGAACCAGATCAGATAGTTCGCGTAAAAGCCGCCGCCGTGCTCCACATAGATCGCACCCGCGCCGCGCCCCTCGATGAGGTTGTAACTGTTGCCCACCGTGTTGCAGCGCAGCAGCTTGGTGCTGCCATACACGTGAGAATTGAAGCGCAACCTACTGTACTGGACGGGGTTGGAATCCATGTCGATGACGTAATCGCTTTGGATCGTCCAGAAGAACGGCCCGATCGTGGCTTGCGACAACGGATTGTCCTGTCCGTTGAACAGCAGCCGGCTATCGGCATGGTCCGCGCCTTCCACGCGCAAGTTGTCGATGATCAACCCGTAAGTGCTCGCCGTCTTCCCCGACAAATGCACCGCGTGACATCCCCCCTTGACGCCCACGTAGCAATCGCGCAGGCTCACTTCCCATGAGATGCCATGCAATTCGATCACCTGTGCGAAAGATGAGCCGTAATTGACGAACGTGCAAGAGTAGAACCTCTTGCACACGTTAGACACCGTGTTTTGCACCGCCAGATCAGCGTCGTCGGTGTTGCTGGTGTAATAGCACGGCACGTCGTCAGTCGTATGGTAACGGCAATGCAGATGTGTCGTCAACTCCGCACCCACGTCATACACCGCGCTGAACGCAAACACGCCGGACACCCAAACATGATCGAGGAGTTGTCCCACGCCATCGCCCGCGCTCACTCGTCCCAGCACCAGTCCGGCGCTTGGTTTGTTGGGGGCGTTGCTCTCGATGCGCAGCCCGCGCACGGTGAGGTAATCTGATCCTGATAGGTCCACGATCGTTTTGTTCGTGAAGGTGCTGCCCTCCCTCGTGACGATCAAGGCATTTTCCGCCATGATCGTCACGTTGCTTTTGCTCGTGAAAGACACGGTATCCGTGACCGCATACGTTCCGGGCGGAATGGTCAGCACGTCGCCCGCGCTCACGGCCGCCCACGCATTATTCAGCCCAGCCGTACTATCATTGACGCCCGTGGGATCGACGCCGTACAGGCGCGCATCGACGGTCGTGCCCGCTGCCGTCGCCAGCGTGTCGATCAAGTCTACGAAATTGCTTTCAGTCGGCTGAGCGCCGGCGCTGAAATAACTCTTGAGCGTTGGCACATCAACGATGCTCATCTATCCTCCTGAAATATATCATGCCGATGCCTGTAGCTCAGCGTGGCTCGCGTCCAGCGCCTCGCGCTCAGTGGTTCCCGGTACCGCGACTCGCGCGGCTGCCTCGGCAGGGCAGAGGTAAACACGCCTGATTTCAGACTTGCTGATCATATCATCCGAATTCCTGACGGTCAATATTTGCAGCCTGTATCAAATCCCCTTTTGGATCGATCCGGTGTATACTTTTGCCGGCGGGCAGGCACACACTTCCCTGCTGCAGGCGCTGCCGCTGTTGAATCCGATTGCGAGGAGCCGACTATGGAACTGCGTTTGCCCCAGACGCACATCTATGCCCTGAATCCGTCGCTTGATTTTGAAAGCGCCAAGCAACAGGCATTCGACAAACGCGTCGGCGTGGTCGCCGGCGGTTTGGGAGGGCTCTTATCGCGCCCCAAGCCGGACGATGTCGAGCTGGTCTATGACGAAGCCCGCCTGGAGTCGTTCTGGCACATCGCCTGTACCGTGCGCTACGTCTTCGAGCGCAGCCGGACCTTCAGCGTGCCTATCACGAGCGCAGAAGTGCGGAGCGTCACACTGCTCGGCCAGGATTTTGAGGTGGCTGCCCAACAGCCGCCGCAGCAATCGCCCGGGCAGCCGGCTCTCTTCCAGCAGATCGGCCACCAGATTGGCCTGAGCAGCACAGCGCGCGGCTTCAGCATCCCCGGCGTCGAGCACTGCGTCGACGAGAACCGGCAGGAGCGTTACCTGGATGCGGTCAATGGCCAGGCGCTGCAGCTCGGCCCGGATTACGCCGGCAAGGACAAAACGGAAGTCCACGATCTCTCCGAGCTGGCCGCCGGCAATACGCTGATCGTGCCGCCGCAGCTATCGGCCGCCCGGGTCGCGAAGTCGGTGCTGTCCACGATGGCCAGGCAGATTCAAGCCGATAAGATCCTCGAAGAAACCGCGACCATTGAAGTGCTCGACCTCTATTTTCGGCCCATCTACGCGTTTGAGTTTGCCTGGAAGGCGAAGAACAAGACCGGCGTCGCCGAGTTCGACGGGGTGACGGGCAGCCTGACCAGCGGCCAGGCGCTCCATACGCGGGGCGACAAACCGATCACGCGCGACCTCCTCTTCGACATCAACGCCGATACGGCGACCTCGCTGATGCCTGTTGCCGCGGGCAACGTGAAGCTGGTCGAGTAAGCGATCGGCCGTCGTTCGCGCCGCGAGCCGAGCTCAGGAGAGAGTGCCGATGGACATTCAACTCGCCGAACAAAAGATCTTCGCCTTGAACGAAAAGATCACGGCCGAGCAGGCCCGGCTGCGCGCCATGGATAAGCGCGCCGGCCTGTTCAGCAGCGGCGTCAATGTGCTGCTGCAGCGCGTCAAGCCGGAAGAAGTGGAGCTGCTCGCGACGCAGAAACGGTGGGAGCCTTTCTGGCACGTCAGCTGCGCGACCCGCCAGGTATACGATCGCACCCGCAAATTCAGCGTGCCCGTGACCGGGCCAGAGGTGCAGAGCCTCAGCCTGCACGAAACCGATTACCCGGTTGCGAATCGCTCGATTGCCTTCACCGCGGTCGAACATTGTCGCGAGGAAAACCGCCAGCAGAGGTTCTTTGACGGCGTATCCGGCGAGGCGCAGGAGCTCGCCAATTTGATTGGCAATACCCGCAGTGAGTTAAGTGATCTGGCTGATTTTGCCGCCGGGGACAACACGATCGTGGTGCCGCCGGAAATCCGCGCGTCGTTTGTGATGCGCCAGGTCCTGCAAGCCATGCTTAAGCCCGTGCAGGCCGACGTCATCTTTGAGGAAGTCGTGACCATTGAAGCGATCGATCTGTACTACCGCCCGATCTTCGCCTTTGAGTTCCGCTGGAAAACTAAGGATAAAACGGCGGTCGCTGAATTCGACGGCGTGACCGGAGAAATGCGCAACGCTAAATCGCTGCGACAGCAGATGAACCTCCCCATTTCGCGGGATGCCCTCTTCGACATCGGCGCGGACACGATCGGCATGATCGTTCCCGGCGGCAACATTGCCGTGAAACTGGTCAAGGTTGCGATCGACTACAATGTCAAGAAGTAGTGTTGGGACAGTGAAATGCAGGCATTGCGGCTCACCCGCTTGATCGCGCGTGAACCTGCGGAGGAGAAGCATGACAAATCAGCCGTCGTCTTCCAGCGGGAGCGGCCACATTGTCGTCGTCGGGAGCATCAACATGGACCTGGTCGTGCGCGCGCCGCACCTGCCGCAGCCCGGCGAGACCATCATCGGCAGCGATTTCAAGACCTTTCCGGGCGGCAAGGGCGCGAATCAGGCTGTGGCTGCGGCCCGGCTCGGCGGGCGCGTCAAGATGATCGGGCGTGTGGGCGACGACGCCTTTGGCGCGCAATTGCTCCAGACGCTGCGCGACGATTGCATTGATACCACCTTCGTTCAACGCGATGCCGCCGCGCCCTCCGGCGTAGCCTTGATCACCGTTGAAGATGCCGGGCAGAACACCATCGTGGTGGCCTCCGGCGCGAATGCGCGCGTCACGCCCGCCGACGTCGATGCGGCTGCGGCGGCCTTTGAAGGCGCGTCAGTGCTGCTGCTGCAGCTGGAATGTCCGCTGCCGACGGTGCGGCATGCGATTGAAGTCGCCAGGCAGCGCCAGGTGCGCGTCATTCTCAACCCTGCGCCTTCGCAGCCGTTGGATGCTCTATTGCTGTCGCAAGTGGATTACCTGGTGCCCAATCAGATCGAACTGGCGCTGCTCACGCAGACCGATTCATTGGAAGAAGGTGTGAGCCAACTTAAAGGCGCTGGGTATCAGGCAAGTCGTCGTCACCTTGGGCGGGGACGGCGCCGCGGTCTTCGACGACGATCAGGCTTTTCAGCTCCCCCCGCATCCCGTCAGCGTGGTGGACACGACGGCGGCCGGCGACGCCTTTGTGGGCGGTTTTGCCGTCGCGCTCGTCGAGGGCAAGTCGACGCGCGCCGCCGCCGAGTGGGGCAACGCCGCGGGCGCGCTCGCCGTGACCCGTGCCGGCGCGCAGCCCTCACTGCCAACACGCGCCGAACTGCGCGAATTCCTCAAGCCAGCTTTACACTGACCTGGCGCGCCAACATGGCTTCTTCCAGCACTGCGCCGGCATAATGTGGTCACTCATCCCTGACCCGCGCAATCGCCTTCAGGTTCTCTAATGGGGTTCTCAACGGCACGGCGCACTCCGGCCCGATGATGCGCACCCCGGCCTGCGCCGCGTAACGGGCCTGCTCGAGGACGACCTCCGGTGTGCCGTTGTATAACGCCTGGATATTGCTCACGCCCCCGACCAGCGAGATACCGCCGGCAGCGGCCTCCACGGCTTTCGCGGCGTCCACCTTGGAATCGAAATGAAAAGCGTCGAAGCCCGACTCGCGAATGAACTGGATGCGGCTCAACGTGTTGCCGCAGATGTGGAGTACCGTGGGACAGCCCAGGCGCTGCGTCAGTTCCCGATGATAGGGCAATAAAAAGTCGCGGTACATTTTGGGGCTGACGAGATCACCCGTGGCATGATCAGCGATGCACAGCACATCGGCCCCGGCGGCAATCTGCGCCTGCCCGAAGAGCACCGTCACTTCCTTCAGGCGATCGAGAAAGCCGCGCACCTTCGCCGGGGCGGTCAGCGTCTCCAGCAGGAAATCCTGCACGCCATGCACATGGTACGACAGGGTCCAGGGGCCCATGACTTTGCCGACGATGGCCGCGACATGCCCGTACTGCGCGCGCAGCAGGCGGATCGCGTCGAGCACCGCCTTGATCGAGGGCCGGCTGAGGAAATCGTCCGGGATGCAGACCTGATCGGGCTCCGCCCAGGGATGCGAGCGCTCGACCGGCATGTTCTCGACGTCGCCCCAATCGACTACGCAGCCCAGCGCGGCCGCTTCCGCCTGCACACTAAAATAGGGCATGATGGCATCGTAGCCCAGGATCTCGTAAGCGCCCGCCGCCAGGCGCGCCATCTTCTCGCCATCGCAGTGCGCCTCGGGAAAGGTCGCGCCCGTGATCTCCATCTGCTCGACCGTGGCGACGGAGGTGGGGCTGCCGATCGGAACACGATCGACCCGGCCGCCCAGGATTCCCGCCAGAAAGCGCCGCTTCGGCGTCAGCGCGTATGCCAGTGACATGATCCCAGTCCTTTCGCGGTTACTGCTATGCTCCGCGCTGCAGTTTTTCATTCAGATTCTACCACCGCTGCCGCAGATCGAGACCGCCGCCCAGATCGAGGTCGGCCTTGTAGTCCAGCAGTTGAGGAATCAACGGGATGGCGAGTTCCAGCCTAGTGTTCACATTGGCATCAGCCTTGTGGAAAGACCCGCAGGTCCTCTGACACGCCTTTTCATGTGGGACTGCATTTCCCGTCGCAGTAATCTCCGGCATCGCAGGTCTTGCCATTCTTGAAAGCGCATGTGCCGCTTTCGTCCGGCGTGTTGGCATTGCCGGTGACTGTGTACGCGCCGCCGGTGATGGCGCAGCATTGCGCGGCCGGCGTGACGTACTTGGCGCAACAAAAAACGATCCCGGGGTAACCTCCCCCGGAATCGTTCAAGTGTCGCACGGCCAGGCAGTGTCTAGCGCGCGTCGGCCCAGGTGGTCTTGTTGGCTTCGTCCAGCATGGCTTGCAGTTTCGCCTCGTTCTCAGCGGCAACGGTCGTCTGCACGATCTTGCCGCCATACTTCGTGAAGATTGGCAGCACGGCCTCTTGATTCACGTCGCGCACCAGCGCGAAAATGGCCGAGGTGTTCAGGCGCATGTCGTCGTTGATGGCCTTGATCACTTTGTCGTCGATGCCGTAATCCTGCGCCTTGCCCGCAATGATGCCGGCCGCCGCGCCCACCGCCAGGCCGGCAATGGGGATGGTGAACAGCAAACCCGCCACCAGGCCGCCCATTCCGCCCGCCACTGCGCCGCTCTTGGTCAGCGAATGCTCTTGATGAACTTTAAAGTGACCGTCCTTGTCCTTGGTCACGTACGCGGCGTCGTCGATCTCCAGCTGCTTGTTCTCTTTCAGCGTCTTCAGTTCCTGCATCACTTCCTTCGCGCGGAATTGATCGTCGTACATCACCACGAATAGATTGGCCATGTTCGCTCTCCTTGTGCGGCAAGTTTAAACTTGCCAGATGATCGGCCACCACGCTCGTCAGTGCCGATTATACCCTAGGGCAATTGTCCAGGGCAAGCATTGCCCCGGCTGCTATTTGGCTGACTTACCCGCCTTCTTTGCTTCGCGCTTCTTCGTAAACTGGTACACGGCATTGCGCAGGAAGTTCTCTTCGTAGCGCGCATCCCAGACGTACAGCACGTAGGTCCGCGCGATCTTGTCGTGCCAGGCCTGCCGCTTATCGTGTCCCAACACCCACAGGAAGCCCAGGCCCAGGGGCGCCAGGGACAGGGTATAGCACAACGTGCGAATGAAAGAACGTTTGACGCCCATCCGTTTGCCGTCGGTGGTCACCACGCGCAGACCCATGATCGCCTTCCCCACGGTCTGCCCGGTCGTCGAAAAGAAGAAGAGAAAATATACATACTGGAACAGCAGGAAAAACACCACGCCAAAGAACGGACCGGTCAGCGCATCGAACACACGGATGATACCGGGCAGCACGCCGTTTAGCCAGTTGATAAAGATCTGGACGCTGCGAATGTTGAAGAACACTGACAGGGACGCAACGACAATGGCGTTCACCAGCGCAATGATGGCATAATCGACGATGATCGCCACGGCGCGGCTGGCAAACCCGGCATAGTAGCCCTGCAAACTATCGGGCTCATCATTCAGCATACCGGTTGAAAAAAGATGGCCTTTCGAACGCGCTTTGCTCATGACTGATCTCCCTTCGCCACCGCCGGGCGTTCGGGCACCTTGACCGCACTCCGGCGAATCTCCGTGGAAGGTGACGGCAGTTCGGCGCGCGGCGCTTTGCGCATCACGGCGCGCACGATGCCTTCCAGGAAACTATCGCCGCTGACCGTGCGCTCGCGCACTTCGTCGAGCACCTCGCCCGCCAGGCCGGTGGTCTGGCCTGCAATCAATTCTTGCACTTCGGGCTTGTCACCCAGGTAATTGATGAAGTCATCCACAATGCGATTGGTGGTCTGATCGGCCAGCACGCGGCTGCGCGCTTCTTCCCGCTGCCCGATCGCGATCCAGCGCTTCAGGCGATCTTCGCCGCGCTTCTGCAGGGTATCATACTGCAAGCCGAGCGACCGGCTCAATGATCCAACGATCGGGATACGGTTCAAAACACCTTGCGCCGGCCGCGTCACATCGCTGATGATTTGATCGGCGGCAGCCAGCAAACGCGGCGTTTGGATGCGCACCTGATCCTGCATCTCAAACGCCAGGCCGATGAGCGCGTGGCGAATCTCGTCGGGGATGTACTGGCCCGTGGGCGAGGTGCGAATGCGCGCGGCCATTTCCCTGGGATCGGGTGGCAGCGCGTCGAAGTCGCGCTCCAACAGCTGCACGCGCTTCAACAGTTCATCGCCGCCGATGAGCGCCAGGCCCACCAGCAGGCGCGTGGTAGAGCGCAGCGCATCAAACGGCTCGATGGGCGCCGGCGGCTGATCGGGCGCGGGCACCAGCGCCGTCGGTTTCTGATCGACAGGCTCATTCACTTCGGAAGAATCAGACATCGCCTTGCTCCTTGTAAATCCGGACCAAAGGTGTCACCCCGAACGCAGTGAGGGGTCTCCGGGCCGGGCCGGGAGATTCCTCGCTTCGCTCGGAATGACACCGCCTGGTCCATGCTCGCCGCGCCGTCCTGTGCGAAGCCCACTTTAGTGCGGCGCGGGCACTGACGCCGCCGGGCCGGGGAAAGCGCCCGGCACACACGCCTTCGGCGGGTGCAGTGCTCCCGTCTGCGAGGACGGCGGCTTGAGCGGCGCGGGTCATTGCAGGCAGCATGACCGACCCGGTCTTGGTCTACTCGGAATGACACCACCTGGTTTTCGGAATGACACCGCCGGGCTTATGGACATGTCCAGCTGCCGCCGCGCAGACAAGCCATGTTACTCACCGGCTGGCCGTTGATCAAGTTGGCGAACCAATCGCGAAAGCGCACGCCGTCGATCTGCGTCGTATAGAAACGATCGAAGGGCAAAATCGTGTGATCAGCCCCTTCGGCGATGTAGGAACGAAAGTTGCTTTCCCGGTTCAACTGATCGAGGCCGGCCCACATCAAACCCGGCCACTCGCGCGGCTGCCCGCCGGCTGTCGCGTAGTAACCAATCTGGAACACATCGGCCGCCGTGGTGAATTGGGCAAATGTGCGATCCGGCAACAGCCCGGCGGAGCTGGCATACAACTTTGTCGCAAAGTTGGCTGGCGTCGCCAGGGCCATATCCTGGCGCACCGCGCCCGGCAGATTGGCGCGCGTGCCCCACACTTCGAGCCCCGGCCACTCTTTCGGCATCACGCCCACATAGCCATCGCCCAACTGCACCACGGGCGCAGCGGCATACTGGCTCATGATTGGCGCGGCGAAGAAGATCGATCCCATCGCGCCGGCGCTGCTGCCGGTAATGAGCACTCTTTCGGGATTTGGAAAACTCGCGTAAGTCCACTTCAGCGCCGCCTGGCTGTTGACATATCCCTGAAACTGCGTGCGCTTTTGAAACCCAATTGTATCAGTGAACGTTTCATCGCGCGAACCGGTGTGCACGTCCGCCGAGCAATACGTGACGAAAACAATATTGTAATCGGCCACCGGATTCTCGGGATTGCTGAAATCGAAGATGCCGCGATAGGTATCCAGCGCGCCGTAGTCTACGCCCTTGGCGTACAGCAAGTTATCGTCGTCGCAGGTCACGCCGTCCCAACAGGCGCCGCCCGCCTGAAAATAGATCATCAGCTTCTTTGAGTCCGTCACCGGACGCACGAAGAATTCGTAGGGCGCGCCATTGGCGCAGATCGTGTTGCCGCCGGGCGCAATGGCCGCCCAGCCTTGGGGCAGCGAAGCCGCGCTCACCGAGTAAGTGGTTTGCCCCAGCAGGGGGAGCATCACCGTAATGGTGACGGCGAAGAGCAGCAGCGCCACGCCAAACACGGCGCGCTCCACCCACACCCGGCGAGTCGTCGGCAGCACGCCCGGCTTCAAGCGCGACATGCCCAGGGCGGCGCGCAGCGGATTCCAACGTCGGATGAAGAGATGATAGAGCGAGCCGGTGATGAGAAAGGCGCTGATGCCGATTGTGAGCAGCTGCGCCCACGGGCTGATCGCAATCCGCGTGACGTAGAAGGCGATGAACACGATGACCGGATGGTGCAGCAGGTAGAACGGCATGGCTGCTTCGCCCAAATACTTCAACTGCCGATTGGTGAAATCGAGGAAGCGCATCCCCAGCGCCAGGAACAGCACCATGAATGCCCAGTCTGTTGAGGCACAGGCTGACGTAGACCAAAATCGAAATGCCCAGCGTGGGCAGCAAGCCCGATCTTGCCGATGTTCGAGATTTGCCCGATGCTCAACAAGGTCAGCAGGGCCACCCCGATCACGGCGAGCGCCGATAGGATGATCCACACCGCGCTCGCCTTGACGCCGCGCCGCACCCGATCGAGCAAGCGTGGATCCGAATAGAGGATGTAACCGTAGATGAAAAACAGCCCCCAGTACACCGTATCGCCCCAGTTCTGATAACCGGGGAAGAACGAGTAGGCCACACCGGCCAGCAGCCCCATGACGATACCCGGCAGCCAGACGATCGCGCCGGGGATGCGGCACAGCCGATCGAGCAGGTGGAAGAACCGCGCGCCTTTTTCCGATCGCAGATAGGTAAACAACGGCACGGTGATCACGGAGTAGAAGAAGAGGAAGACCAGGAACCACAAATGGAAACCATAGTGCCCGGCCCATTGCAGATTGAAGCCGGTGAATCCGCTGAGATTGAAGAACTGCGGCAGATAGCCGATGAACGACCCGCTGTACCAGCCGTGATCGAGCGCCTGGTAATACGCCTGCAGCGGCGACAGGATCAGGGTCAGGACGATGTAAGGGATGATCAAGCGGAAGAAACGCTCGCGCACAAATTGCTTATTCGTGCGCCGCCGCATGGAGAACACTGTCGCCGCGCCGGAGATAACAAACAACAGCGGCATGCCGAACTGGTTGCCGACGATGGCGATCACGTCGGTGATGGGGATGAGGCTGCCGCTGACGATCAGCCAGTTGCCGCCGGTAAACGGCAAAATGGCATGCGCGACGAACACGCCGCCGATGATAAAGACGCGCAGCCAATCCAGGTAATACAGCCGCTTTTCAGGTTGCACCGCCGGAACAGAAACAGACATCGTCAGCCCTTGACCAGGGTCGGGAGCGACTGCATTATACCTGACAACGGCCCTGATTTACAGCAGCGCGCGAATCTCCGGCAAGGCCGCCTCGGCGGCGCGTTCGCCGCACGCGATCGCCTCCTGCGGCCGATCGAAACTCATCAGCAGGTCCATGTCCACCGGCAGATCGGGGCGAATGATCACGTCGGGCCGCGTTTCTTTCAGGCGGAATTCGGTCAGCGCGGCAATCATCACCAGCTCCACGTGCCACAATTGCCGGTAGGCTTTAGGCATTTTTTTGGTCTTCAGCGGCGGCACGACCGGGTCTTGCCCCGGTTCGTTCAGGCGGAAGTTCGGCAGCACATCGACCGCGATCACTTTGTCCGCGCCGAGGCTGCGCGCCACGCCCACCGGCACGTTGTCCAGCACACCGCCGTCGAGCAACTGATAACCGTCCCGTTCTACCGGCTCAAAGACACCCGGTACCGACATCGTGGCCCGCACGGCATCAGCGAGGTTGCCGTCTTTCAGTACCACTTCGCGACCGCTGTTGTAATCGACGGAGATCACTGCGAAGGGCAGCCGCAGATCGGCAAACGTGGTGTCGGCGCCCAGCATCTCGACCAGCATCTTCTTGATGCGTTTGCCGCCCAGCAGGCCGCTGCCTACCAGCCGCAGATCGATCAGTTTGAAAATCTGTCCGATCTCACCGCGCTTCGTCGCTTCGGCTTCCATCTGCTCGGGCGACAGGCCCACGGCGTGCATTGCGCCGACGATGCCGCCCATGCTGGTGCCTGTGATCACATCGATTGGAATCTGCTCGCGCAGCAGAACCTTGAGAATGCCGACGTGCGCCAAGCCGCGCGCGCCGCCGCCGCCAAGGGCCAGTCCAATTTTCGGTGACATGTTGATCTCACTCCTTGTACAAAATGTGATTCTCCACGCGGCTGATCGTACCATAGACTTTGATCATAGAGTAATTTAGAAGGCGGGGCCGTTAATGTGTCATTAGCATGACTCTAACCTCCGCTTAGTGTCGGCGAAGTAAACTACGTCAGTTTCAAGCATCGCCGGTTAATGTTATACTAGGCACACTGGAGGAAGACCCATGGCAGAAGACATGACCGCTGCACCTGAATCCACTCTCGTGGTTACGCCGCCTGCGCCAACGCCGGAAGTCTCGGCCTGGCAGCAATTGGGACAGCGTACCCGGCGCACGACGCCGGTGACGGTGGCGCGTTATGCGCTGGTGATCGGCGCGCTGGCCGCGCTGGTGTGGCTGGCGAATACCGCCTGGCAGTCACTGGTGCCGTTTATTGTGGGCGGGTTCATCGCCTATGCGGTGCTGCCGTTCGTCAACCGGCTCGATCGGATCATGCCGCGCTGGTTTGCCTCGTTGATCGTGGTGGTGGGGGTGCTGGCCTTCATCGCGCTGTTCATCGCCACGCTGGTGCCGTTGATTTTGCAGCAAGTGTTGGTGCTGATCAACAGTCTGCCGAAGGCCGACCAGCTTCAGCAAAGCACGGCGCAGATCAATCAATCGCTCACCACTTTGCCCGAGCCGCTGCGCGTGGCGATTCGCCAGATGCTCGACGAGACCAGGCTGTCGTTCCGCGCTCAAATCGATCAGTTCATCATGACGCTGCCCCAGGTCACCGTGCAGGCCGGCCTGGGGCTGTTGAGTACCTTGAGTGCAGTGCTGGGCTTGCTGGTGCTGCCCACCTGGCTGCTGATCGTGCTCAAAGACGGCAAACAGGCCGTGCGTGAAATCAACAAGCTCGTGCCGGCGCGCGCGCGCCTTGACTTCTGGTCGATCGTGCGCATCAGCGATCGCTCGCTGCGCGCTTTCTTGCAGCGGCAGGTGACGCAGGCGTTTCTGGGTGGCCGCAGCGATGGCGGCTCGTGGCACTGCTGCTCGATCGGTTCGGCGTTGTCGATGTGAAGTATCCGCTGGCGGTCGCGATGATCATCGGCGCGCTTGAGTTGATTCCCGAGATCGGCCCGATCATCGTGTACATTTTTCTGCTGATCAGCGGCGTGTCGAACGGACCGGCGGTCACCATCACCTATTCTGGGATCTTACTTCCTCGTGCGCAGATTCGTGGGCCAATTTGTGGAGGCGCGCGTGGCGACGTATGTGAAAGAGCCGCATGCCGCCGTCATGGCGCTGCTCGCCATCATGCTCAGCCAGATCGGGTTTGTCTATGCGCTGTTCTCGGTGCCCATCATCGTGCTGTCACGCGATATTTTCCGCTACGTCTACGGGCGATTGAACGATCCGCCGCGGCCCGCCGGTCTGTTACCCGATGATCCGCGGCCCATCGCGCCGCCCGGAGCAGCAGGTGCTGGTCACAACCCGCAAGCCGCTGGTCTATCGGCGCGTGGCGCGCCGCCGGCCCGGCCAACCGGCTGCGTCGCAGCCGCCCACCCGATCGGGTGTGAGCTAGCCGATCAGCTACAGGCAGAATCGAAATCGCACTCAAATTTTCCTAGAGGAATGTGAGCATGCCAGATGAATCGACCCCCAACCAGGCCGAAGCCGGTTATACGCAGTTGACGCAAGTGCGCGTGCCGTTGGACGAAGCCGGCGAGGCGTTTGCCACGCGCGATGCTTCCGGCCGCATCCCGATCGTGCTGATCCCGAAGCAGTTGAATCGTATTCGCAACGGGCCGGTGATCGCGGGCGTGTTGGTGCTGCTGGGCGCGATCCTGGTGCACCTGCTGTACGATCAGCCGGTCATGATTCCGATTGGCGTTGTGCTGGCGATCTTGCTGATTGTCATTGGCCTTTACCGCTCGTTCATTGTGCGCGTGCCGGAAGGCGCGAATGCGCTGCTGGCGAAAGGCGGCCGTTACACTAAAACCATCGGCAGCGGCACGCACATCATTCAGCCGATTATCGTGGTGACGCACCTGGTGACGCGCCGCGAGATTCCGTTCGACGTGCCGGTGGTGGAAGCGCCGACCAAAGATAACGTGCGCGCCAGTGTCGATACGCTGGTCACGTTCAACATTGTCGATCCGTTCAAGTTTGTCTACAGCATTTCCGCCGACGATTTTGACCAGGTCTTTCAGGCAGCCTGCCAGGACGGGCTGCGGCATCTGGTGCGCAGTATCGGCGCCGAGCAGGTCGCCGATCTGGCCAAGCAAGATTTATCGAGATTCCATGAGGAACTGGGCGCGGAGATGGAATCGTATGGCGTGCAGATCTCCAAGATCACCGTGACCTTTGCGCAGCCCTCGGCCGAGGTGATGCAATCGCTGGAGGCGCGCCAACTGGCGTCGGTGCAGCAGGCTGAACAGGGCGAGAAACAAGCGCTGGCGCAGCGCCGCCAAAAGGACCTGGAAGATTTGGCGCGCCAGGAAGTGCTGGCCCGCATCGAGCGCGAGAAGGAACTGCTGCAGTTGAAGATTCAAGAGGCCAAATTGCGACAGCAGCTGGTGGAGCTGGAAGCCGAAGCCGAAGAATTCAAATTGGCGAAACTGGAGCAGCGCTTGAAAGATTATCCGAACGCGGCTAAATGGATCTGGGAGGGCGAGAAGCTGGAAGTCTCGCGGGCGCTGGCCGGGAATACGCGCGCCGTGCTGCAGCTGGGGGAGGCGAATGAGATTTTGAGCGCGTTCACCGTGCGCGAGATGCTGACGGAGAAAGATGAAGACAACCAGGCCGCATCATAAGTGCTGCGCCTGGATCGACACAGCCCGCTCTACAGGAGCGGGCTGTGTCGTTTTACTTTCAGCGTGTCCTTACTTGGCGGCACACACCGCCGTGTTGATGTCGTCGTAGACCTGCTGCAATTCTGCAGCGGCGGACGCCAACTTGTCTGCTGCCGGGCCGAGCACATTGCCTTGCACGGAGGCATAGGCTTGCGCTACCTTATCCAGCGCTGCGTCCAGCTTGGCGATCGCCTCGACGGACGTCAGCCTCGCCAAACGATTGACGTTCTGCCGCTTGGCAGCCAGGCTGTCGATGGTGCTCTGGTACTTGGCGATCGGCTCGTCGACTTTGGCCGCCTTTAACTCCACGGCCTTCGCGCCGATATCGCGCAGCTCGGTGCAGAACTGCGATCGCGCATCGGATACCTGCTGACAGCCGGCGAGCGCCACGACCAACAGCAGCACAATTAACGTTAGCACACTGCGTTTGAGGACGATTGACATGGTTTGCTCCTGAGGTTGAGGTTTACGGCTTAGGTTCATGCCGGCCAAAGTATACACCAACCTGGGAAGGGCAGGTGGCAAATGCCGTTCGATCGGGTATCATTACTCTGGCACAGCCGCGGGGGCTTCGCTGCTCAATCGAGTGGCAGAGCGCGGTGCAGCCAATCTATCTCAGTCATCATAGGAGACTCAGCATGACCAAATCTTCATCGCGCGTCGCCGCGTCACAGAAACGGTCCACAGCGTCTTCACCCCGTCTGTGGTGGTTCCTCATTCTCGGCGGAGGCGCCGTCGTTACCGTAGTCGTCGTGCTCATCCTGTTGTCGCCGCCCGCGCCCGCGGGCATGTTGGACGGCATGCTGTCGTTCAACAACCTGTCGCGCAACCACAGCGAAGCGCCGCAGCAGTACGCGCAGACGCCGCCCGCCGGCGGTGTTCACAGCGCGGTCTGGCAGAACTGCGGCATATACGATCAGCCCGTGCGCAACGAGAACGCGGTCCACTCGCTCGAACACGGCGCAGTGTGGCTGGCTTACCGGCCTGATCTACCCGCCGCGGCCGTCGAGACTTTGCGCAACCTGGCGCGCGGCCACGGTCATGTGCTTTTAGCGCCCTACCCCGATCTTCCGCACGCTGTGGTGGCGACCGCCTGGGGCTTGCAGCTTGCCGGCAGACGATGCGTCCGACCCGCGTCTGCCCGTATTTGTCTCGCGCTACGAAAAAGGGCCGCAAACGCCGGAGCCAGGCGCAATCTGCACCGGCGGCACCGGCACGCCCATCGCCAGCTCACTGACTGTTCACGAGAGAGTAGCATGAGCCGCGAAGCGCCATACGCTGCGCGGCTTTCTCATTTCGTAGAACAGCACACGCGCCAGCACTTCGCCGCTCGACGCCAGCACGAAAGCCGTCAGCCACACCAGCCACGCTGACGGTATGACGAGATCGATCACGAGAGCGCCGGCGGCCAGCAGGCGCGATGCCAGGATGAGAACTCGCCGGCGATCGGCCTGTGCCGATACAGCCGGCGGCCCATGCCGCCCGATCGCTTGCTGCGCGCCCAGCAGCCCGATCGCGAATACGGCCAGCCCTGGCCTCCCGCCAGTCAACACGCCGCACAACAGTGCGCCCAACAGCAGCGTCGTGAGGAAGAACGAGGCGGTCGTCGTCCAGTGATTCCACGCGGGAACCGTGCGCAGTCGATACGCCTGCGTCATGCTGATCATGTACGCCAGCCCGCACAGACCGGCGAGCCAGGCCCCTGCCCCCGGGTCGATCTGCGCCCACGCCGCCAGCGTCAGCCCGCCGAGCAAAGCCGTGAATACGGCCGCGCACAACACCTCGCGACTGAGCCACGACGAGCGCCAGCCGCCGACCGCGCGCCAGGCATGGTGCGGCGATCCGAGATGCAGGAAGGAAGCGGCCAGGGCGCTGAGCATGATCGCCGTGAGAACCAGCAGCGTCATGCCGCTGAAGCCATTCAAAACACCCAGCAGCCAGAACGCGCCGATCGCCATTTGCGACCCGAGGGTGAATGCGACGAGCGATCGTTCTTTCACATTCCGCCTACCTCTTCCGTATTGCCGAGCCGTGCCGCGCGGCCCGCGGCCTGATGCGGCTTGATCAGCAGCGCCGGCCGGGTGAAATGATCTTCGGGCAGCGGCAGCGCGCCGGCTGCCGCCCCAGGCTGCGCCTGAAGCTCGTTCCATTCGCCGAAGTCCAGGGCGCGCAGCGGGCAAGCTGCCACACACGCGGGCGGCAAACCGGCTTCAAGGTTGTCTGCGCAAAAATCGCACTTGGTCATGCGCCCGCTTGCCGCGTCGTACTGCGGCGCGTCGTAGGGACAGGCCCAGCTGCAATACTGGCAGCCCATGCACCTGTCCTGATCGACGACGACGAGGCCGTCGGCGCGCTTGCGCATAGCGCGCGTCGGACACACCTCTACACAGATGGGCTGCTCGCAGTGGTTGCACGCGATCGAGAGATTGTAGGCGAACACATCGCTCATCCAGGCCGCGCCCGATCGCGTCCAGCCGCCGCCCGTCACCTCATACACCCGCCGCCACAACAGGCCAACCGGCAAGTGATGCTTGTCCTGGCAGGCCGCCTGGCAGGCCTTGCAGCCGGAACAGGCTGAGGAATCGAAATAGAAAGCAAGTTGCGTCATTGGACAAATTCTGGATGCGGACGCTTACCCGGCTTTCAGCGGGTCAGCGACGAAATCTAGCACTGACCACTACGCGGACAACAAAGCGAGAGATTCTTCGCTGCGCTCAGAATGACAAGCCATCAGTTTTTCCGTGTTGATCCACGCGTAGCGTCCTGTCAGCCGTTCCCACCCTTTTCCACTTGTGCCATGACGGTATGCTGCGCCGTGCCAAACGCCAGCGGCGTCCAGCGTTCCGAGGTCAGCACGTTCACGCAGCCGCGCCGATCGATCCCGTTCTCGTCCGGCGACCACCACGCCCCTTGCGGAATATCGATTACGCCGGGCATGATGCGCCCGGTCAAACGGCACGGCAGAATCGTCGCGCCGCGATCGTTGAAGACTTTGACCCGATCGCCGTCGGCAATGCCGCGCGCGGCTGCATCGATCGGATTGATGAAGACCCGCTGCGGAAAGGCTTCTTCCAGCCAGTCGTTGTTGTCGTGCGTCGAGTGCACGCGGTGCAGCGTGTGATGGCCCAGCACTTGCAGCGGATATTTTTCCGCCTCCGGCCCGCAGGGGCTTTCCCATTCCTGGATGTACTTGGGCACCGCCGGGATTTCAGCGGGCTGGTTCAAGTCATACAAGCGCTGCGAAAAGATTTCGATCTTGCCCGATGGTGTGTCGAGCGGATGCGCTGCGGGATCGGCGCGGAAGTCTTCAAACGCGACGGCGGGCTTCGTCGCCGGCCTGGCGTACACGCCGATGTTGGATCGCTCGAATTCGTCGAGCGTGGGCAGATCAGGGAAGCGTGTCGCGCGATAGTGATCGAGACACCAGGCGACCCAGCCGCGTTCGTCGCGGCTCTCCGTGTACGCTGTGCCAATGCCCAATCGCTCGGCGATCTCCGCGCAGATGCGATAGTCGCTCCGGGTCCGGCCCAGCGGCTCGACCAGCTGGGGCATGAGGATCACTTCGTCGCCATATTTCCAGCCATCTTCCACGCCCCACGTCTCGAACTGCGTGCAGGCCGGCAGGATCACATCCGCGAACTTCGCGCTGGGCGTCATGAACTGATCCTGCACGACGATGAACTCGACGCGGCTCTCGTCCTGCAGAATCTTCGCGCTGCGATTGACGTTGGCGTGTTGATTGATCAGGATGTTGCTGGCGACGGCGTAGATCAGCTTGATATCGTTATCCAACCGCTCGGCCCCGATGATCCCATCGGCCTGCGTCATCTCTTTGCCGCGCAGCACCGCCTCAGTCCACAGGAAAACGGGGATCGCCGCCTTGATCGGATTCTCGCCGATTGGGAAGACATTCCAGAACGGCGCGTCAGGCACTTGATTGGCGAGGCCGCTGGCCCAGCCGCCGGAGACACCGACATTGCCCGTGATCGCGGCGAGCACGCAGCCCGCGCGCACCACTTGTTCGCCATAGGCGCGGCGCTGCATCCCGTAACCCTGATACAGCACCGCCGGTTTAATCGTCGCGTATTCGCGCGCAATGCGGACGATGGTCTCCCGCGGCACCAGCGTGATGGCTTCGGCCCACTCGGGCGTCTTGGCGATGCCGTCACGCGTGCCGAGAATGTAATCGGCGTAACTCTCGGCGCGCGCGCTGGCGTCCAACCCGATCGGCAGTCTGCGATCGATCGAAGCCGACGCAGTGCGTGCGGATGAATTCGGCATCGACCAGCTGCTCGGTGATCATCACGTAGGCCATGGCGCTCATCATGGCCGTATCGGTGCCGGGCCGGATCGGGATCCACTCGTCGGCGAGGCTGGCCGCGCTGAGGGTGTGACGCGGATCGATGCACACGACGCGCGCGCCGTTCTGACGCGCCAGCTTCACGAAGTAATCGCTGTTGGTGCCGTCGCGCATCTCGGCGGGATTCCAGCCCCACATGAGGATGTACCGGCTGTTGAGCCAGTCCTGCCGCTGGTTGCCCGTCTGCAAGGTGCCAAAGACGGTGGGCGTGGCCATGTTGATGGCCGCCCAACTGTAACTGTTGTAAATGCCCAGGCACCCGCCAAAGAGATTCAGCAGACGGCGCGCCGTCTGTGATCCGTTGAGCTGGCTGTAGCTGCCGGTGCCGTACGGGACGAAGAGCGCGCTGTTGCCGTAGGTGCCTTTCACGCGCTGCATCTCACGCGCCACGAGATCGAGGGCCTCATCCCACGCGACGGGCTCAAACTTTCCCTCGCCGCGCCGGCCGCTGCGCTTGAGGGGCTGCGTCAACCGGTCGGGATGGTACTGCCGCCGCAGATAGGCCCGGCCCCGCACGCAGGCGCGCAGTCTGTGGCGCGGCGATCGTGTCCGGCCGATCATCGGTGTCGAGCCGCGTGATCTTGCCGTCCCGCACGTGAGCGATCAACAGGCAGCGCCCGCCGCAGTTGTGCGCGGGACATCCCACGCGCACCAGCCGCTCGGGAGCGGCTGGTGGAGGAGGTGGTTTGCGGAAGCGGTTGAGCATGCCCTCCTGCGCAATCCTTATCTAGCCTACCACAACGTCTACCTTCACTGCGCTTGTGCCTGCGGCAGGCGGCGGCACCACGTTGCCTGCCACTGCTTTTCCGTCCACTCTCAGCGCCACGGCATTGCCCTTCCCGGCGCGCACCACCTGGATGTGATACGTGACGCTGCGATACACCCGCGTGGCACTGAAACCGGGCCAATCGGTTGGGATGACGGGCGCGATCTTCAATCCGTTCAGCGTGGGCTGAATCCCCAGAATGTACTGCGTAATCGCCGCGAAGTTCCACGCCGCCGTGCCGGTCAGCCAGTCTGTTCTTCGCCTCGCCGTGCGTGGCCGCGTCCTTGCCTGCGATCATCTGCGCGTACACATACGGCTCGCAGCGATGCACCTCGCTGATGGCTTCGCGTTTGGAGGGATTGATGCGCGAGTAATAATCAAAGGCCAGGTCGGCATGCCCCACCAGTGTCTCCGCGATCATGATCCACGGATTGGTGTGGCAGAAGATGCCGGCGTTCTCCTTGTAGCCCGGCGGATACGACGAAATCTCGCCCAGATGCACGTAATAACGCGCGTAGGCAGGCTGCTGCAAGACAATGCCATGCGGCGTCGCAAGGTGCTCATTCACTGCCGCCAGGGCCTGCTCCGCGCGGCTATCCTGCAGGCCGATGCCGGCCATCACGCACATGCCGTTCGATTCGATGAAGACGCGGCCCTCTTCGCATGCTTTCGATCCGACTTTGTTGCCGAACGCATCGTAGGCGCGCAGGAACCAGCCCCCATCCCACCCGTGCGTCTTGACGGTCTCCTCCATCCGATCGGCCTCCACGCGATAACGTTTTGCCTCGCCGGCGTTCTGCAAGTGATCAGCGATGTCGGCCAGTTCGTGCGCTGCCAGCACGAACAGTCCCGCGATGAAGACCGACTCGGCCACAGTGCCTGCGCGGTTCGTCGTGGTCTGGAACGATTCGCCCGGCTCTTCCGAGAAGCAGTTGAGGTTCAGGCAGTCGTTCCAGTCGGCGCGGCCGATCAGCGGCAGGCCGTGGGGGCCGAGACGATCGATCGTGTATTGGAAGTCTGCGCTGCAAGTGCTCGTACAACGGCGTCGCCAATTCCGGTTGGTTGTCGTACGGCACCCGCTCAGCGAGAATGCCCCAATCGCCGCTCTCTTTGAGGTAGGCCGCCACGCCCAGGATGAGCCAGGCGGGATCGTCGTTGAAGTTGCCGCCCACGTCGTTGTTGCCGCGCTTGGTCAACGGCTGATACTGGTGATACGCGCCGCCCGTGGGCAACTGCGTCGCCGCCAGATCCACAATGCGCTGGCGCGCGCGCGCCGGGATCATGTGCACGAAGCCCAGCAGGTCCTGATTGGAATCGCGGAAGCCCATGCCGCGCCCGATGCCCGATTCGTAGAACGAGGCTGAGCGCGACAGGTTGAACGTGATCAGGCACTGATACGCGTTCCAGATGTTGACCATGCGGTTGGTGTGCTCGTCGGGTGTGTTAACCTGCAGCATGCCGAGCAAGCCGTCCCAATACTTCTTCAATTCCGCCCAGGCCGCGGCCACATTGGCCGGATTGAGATAGTAGGCGATGATGGGCTTGACCGTGCGCTTGTTGATGATCTGCGACTCGGGCGGATCGAACTTTAGATCGCGCGGATTCTGGTGATAACCCAGCACGAAGACGATGGTGCGCGACTCGCCGGGCTGCAGCGTGACCTTGACGTGATGCGATCCGATCGGCTGCCAGCCGTACGCGATCGAGTTGGTCGACGCCCCCTGCTCCACCACGATCGGCTCGTGCCAGCCCCGATAGGCTCCCAGGAATTTCTCGCGCTGCGTATCAAAACCGGCCAGCGGCTCGCTGCACGCGAAGTACGCAAAGTGATCGCGCCGCTCGCGATATTCGGTCTTGTGGTAGATTATCCCCCCTATGTCCCCCCCGTGATCACAGGGGGAAATTTCGACTTCCACTTGACCCGTGTTGAAGTTGCGCTGGAAGTTGGTCGCGTCGTCCTGCGCGTCCCACAGGCAGAACTCGACGCTGGAGAAGACGGACAACTGCGCGGCTTCCTGGCGTTGATTGGTCAGCGTCAACTGCCAGACTTCAAGCGTTTCGCCCAGCGGCACAAAATACAGCGTCTCGGCCTTGATGCCTTCATACGTCGAGCCGATGATCGAGTAGCCCAGGCCGTGGCGGCAGGTGTAGTCCTGTAGTGAGCGGCGCGTGGGCATCCACGACGGCGACCAGTAGAGACGTTCCAGTGGAACGTCTGTACCGTTACCTGGAACGTCTGTACCGTCATCGCGCAGGAAGATGTAGCGCCCACCCATGTCGAACGGCGCATTGTTGTAGCGATAGCGCGTCAGGCGGCGCAGGCGCGCATCGCGATAGAAGGAATACCCGCCGGCCGTGTTGGAAATGAGGCCAAAGTATTCCTCGCTGCCCAGATAATTGATCCACGGCAGCGGCGTAGCGGGCTGCGTGATCACGTATTCGCGGTTGGCGTCGTCGAAGTGTCCGTAGCGCATAATTGGTCCTTGGTCATTTAGCCGCGGAGACACGGCACCCAGTGGCCCGCCGCTTTTCAGCAGGCACGGGCCGGCACGGGGCAAAAGGAAATATCTCCGCGCCGCCATGCCTCCGTAGCCGTATTTTCTTATGGGAGAACGTAGAGCGTCATCGAGTACGGCGGCAGTGTGATCGATGATCCGTCGGCAATCTCTTGGGACTCGATCTTCTCGGCGTTGTGGGTCGCATCCAGCCGATAAACCTCGGCAGCGCCCTCAGGCGTGAAGCCGCGCAGCTGCACGGGCAGCGGCTGTGCTTGATCGCTCCGATTGATCACCATCAGCGTCAGCGCGCCGTCGTCGCGTTTGGCCGCGTAGATCGATACGAGATCCTTGTCGGTGGATGCCTCCACCAATTCCCGGCCGAAGCGCCGGTACATTGGATACACATAGTAAATGAGCCGTGGATCGTCGCGCGCGAACAGCCCGTGCTCGCCGCTGCCCGGCGCACTCGTCAGCGAGAACTGCCCCACCATATCGACCTGCTGCTTGATCAGACGGCCCAGCACATCGCCCCACCACAGCGCGTTGGTGAAGGTTTCCGGGCTGGCCTCGCCGCCGCTGACATTGGCCCAGTTGGAATTGATCTCCAGAACGCCGATCGGTTTGTCCTGGCCCGTCGTGTCTTTGATCAATTTGCGCAGCGCGGGAATGATCTGATCCCATTCCTCGGCGCTGGCGAGCAATTCATTCTTGGTGGGAATGAGGTCTTGCTTGTTCCTGGGGAATGGATAGCGGTGAACGGCCACGACATCGACCAGATCGCCGTTAACTTTGAGGAATTCCTCCAGCCAGTCTCTGCCGTTGGGGTCTTGAGGGTTTGCCGCGAAATTCGCCGTGAATTGATTGGTGTCCGGTCCCACCAGTTTGATGTTGGGATCGACGGCGCGCAGGGCTTCGGCAAACTGCCGCCATTCTTTGTTGTAGCGCACGGTGTCGTAACCTTCGACAAGTGCTGTGCCGCTCCCATACAAGTTCGGCTCGTTGCCGATGCTCCAATACTTGACGTTGTAATTCTTGACCTGGTTGGCGTACTTCAGCAGGTTGACCGCATTCTCGATCGAGCCGTTGGCCAGCCGCACGCTGATCAGCGGTTCAGCGCCGAGTTCCCGGGCCAGCGCCACGGCTTCGTCGATCTGATACTCCATCAAATCGTTGAGATCGCCCCAGTTGCCGCCGGGATAACGCATCAGCGTCAGGCCGGCCTCTTGGGCTTTGGGGCGCGCGCCCCCGTTGAGGAACGTCCACGGCCCGTAGTTGGTGCCAAAGACGTAGGGGCTGATGGGGCCGATCGGGTTGGCGGCGTTCACGTAAAGCGCGCCGGGGATGGGCGTGGGCGAAATCAGGATGGGTGCGGCCGATGGCGTTGTCGCTACCGTTGTACAGGCAGTCAGCAACACTAACAAAAGGATGAGGGATGAGCGCTTCGCGTGAGGGATGAAGAAAGACAACTGCCTCCTCCCTCCGCCCTCATCCCTCATCCCTGCTTTCATTTTTCCACTCCGGTGACGACGATGCCTTGCATGAACTGGCGCTGCGCCATGAAGAAGATGATCACCGGAATCGCAATCGCCATTAACGTGGCAGCCATCAACTGGCCGGGCTGCGAACCGTAAGCATTGTTGAACTGGGTCAGGCCCACGGCGATGGGATAGAGTTCTTCATTGCCGACGAGATAGACCAGCGGCGCGAAGAAGTCATTCCACGCGAAGAAGAAGTGGAACATGGCCACCGCAGTGAGGGCCGGCCATGCCTGCGGAACGATCACCGAGATCAACGTGCGGAACGGGCTGGCGCCGTCGATCCAGGCGGCTTCGTCCAGATCCTTGGGAATGCTCATGAAATACTGTCGCAGCAGGAACACGTTGTAGGCGTTGCTGAAGAAGTGCGGCACGATGAGCGGCCACCACGTGCCGCCCCAGCCAATGGAGCGGAAGAACACGTACGTCGGGATCAGCGTGACCTGGCTGGGCAGAATGATGGTCGCCATCAGGATGATGAAGATGACGTTCTTGCCCGGGATTCTGAACCGCGTGAAGCCATAGGCCACACTGGTGGAGGCGGCCACCGTGCCGATGGTGCCCAGTGCGGCAATGATGAACGTGTTGCGCAGCAGGCGGAAGATGTTGATGGCGTCGTTGGCGGCAGCGAAGTTGCCCCAGTAGGGTTCGAAGTGGTAGACGGGTTGCAGCGTGCGCCAGCGCCCCGTCCAATCGATGAGGCCCGCGCCCGGATTTTGTGGATCAATGAATTTGCTGGCTTCGCGGCCTTTTTCCACCAGCGCCCACTGTTTGATCACGCCGTCGACCGGCACTTCCATGAGCGGGAATTCTTCGCCCTCGTAGGCGTAAGTCGTCGGCCGGGAGGGCAGGAACGGCGCGTTGGGGTCCTGGATCTGCTGCAAGTCCTTGATCGACGTCAGGAACAAATAGCCCAGCGGCATCAGGAAGGCGAGCAAGATGACCACGCCCAGGAAGGTCACCGAGGCGATCGCCGTAAAATTGCGCCAGCGGCGCCGGGTAGCCCAATTGGGATTTTGGCGGGCACGAACAGGAGATGTGGCAGTGGTAGTGGTCATGATTGATCTCCGCTCGCGTAGTAGACGAAGCGATTCTGGACTTTGAAGAGAATGATCATCAAGCCCAGTCCGATAAAGAACAGCACCCAGGCCAACGTAGCGCCATAACCCATGTCCAGGAAGGAGAAAGCGGTCTTGTACAGGTACATGTTGAAGAACATCGTCGAGCCGTTCGGATCGCCGCGGCCGTTGCCGATGATGAAGGCGCCGACGAAGTATTGCAGGGACCCGATGAACGCCAGAATCAAGTTGTAGAAGATGATGGGCGAGATCATGGGAACCGTAATGTTCCTGTACGAGCGCCACGGGCCGGCGCCGTCGACGCGAGCGGCTTCATACAACTCCGTGGGTACATTCTGCAAACCGGCCAACATCGTGAGCATGGTATTGCCCACAATCCAGACGGTCATCAGCGCCATCGCCGGCACGACCCATTGCTCGTCTTGAAACCAATTAGGACCCTGAATGCCGAAGACTCCCAGGATGCGGTTGAACCAGCCTGATTGGCTGTTCAGCACCCCGCCGAAGACCACGACGACGGCGACCGCCGAAATCATCTGTGGCATGAAGAACAGGGCGCGGAAGACATTCTTGCCGAACAGGTTCTTGGCGTTCACCAACAGCGCCAGGCCCAGCGGGACAAGAATGGCAATCGGGACGGAGAGCAGCGCAAAGCGCAGGGTAATCAGCAGTGACTTCATCACCTGCGGATCGTTGAACAAGCGGACATAGTTGCTCAACCCCACAAACTTAAAATCTTTCGGTTGGAGCAAGTTGAACTCTGTCACAGAGAAAACGAACGAGGCGATCATCGGAAAGGCGGTGAACAACAGGAAGCCGATGATCCACGGGCTGATGAAGAACAGCCCCCATTTGATTTCACGCTTTTCCGATTTGGAATACCGCGGTTTTTTCTTCGGCGGGGATACCGGGCGTGCAGGTTGTGCAATGGCCGTCATGTCCTCTCCTTGCGCGTTCGGATGTGTGAGCGATGAGATTCGACAAAATGAATTGTCAGTAAGGCAGATCTATTTCACCACAAGCCGGCCTGGGTGACAAGTGGCGCTCAACGACTAAAACGCCTGACACCTGTCACGCTCAGCACAGGGGTCAATCGGGCCGCCGCCCGATTCTGCCCTGGGCTTAGAGTGACAAGTTAATGAGGGAGCACCGTGCGGCGCACGATGCTCCCCACATCCCGCCTAGAAACTATGGCGCGGGCTTCTCGGCGTAAATCTGGTTCAGTTCGTCGATGAGCTGCTGAATACGCTGATCCACATCCACCTTCCCGCTGGCGGCCAGGTCGCTCCAGATCTTAGCCAGGGCATCGTTAGCCTTGGCATTATTGGGCAGGCCCAGTTCATGGTTCGGCGCATCCAGGAACGGGATCATGTCCAGGAAGACTTGCCAGTCGGGCGTGCTGGGCGCGAACTTCTCATCCAGGCCCTTCAGGAAGTCGGCCTGCTGGCTCTTGCGGGCGGGCAGACCACCGTAAATCGCATACAAATCCTGCGCGCCCTCACCCAGCATGTACTTGTAAACTTCGAAGGCCGCTTCAGGATTCTTGGACTGCGCCATGATGGCGAAGGTGTCGCCGTGCATCTTGGAGGTGATCTTGCCGTTGTACGACGGCGCGATCGCTACATCCAGGCTCTTCACATTCTTGGTGTCGATGCAGCACGTGTACCACAGGTGCGTCAACGCCATCGCCACCTTGCCGGAGCTGAATTCATTGCCCTTGAGCAGGTCGCTGTCGATCGCGGCCTTATTCGGCATGAAGGGCTGCGGGCCCCACATGGCGTCATAGAACCACTTCATGGCTTCCGTCCAGCATTCGGGAATAACCGCCTTGCCATCCTCGACGGGATAACCCGCGCAGAAGTTGCTGGCCATGGAGCGGAGGCCCGGACCATCGTTCCACTGGGAGTTGAAGCCCCACTGCACGATGTTATTCTTATCGAAGTTCGGGCTGGTGGCGTCGTTGCCGTTCTTGTCCACGGTCAACTTGCGGGCCACCTTGGCCACCGTGTCGAAGGTCCAATCTTCCTCAGTGCCATCGGGCCACTTGTACTTCTCGCCCACCTTCTGCGGCGGCGGATTCAAACCGGCTTCCTTGAACAGGTCCAGGTTCAAGTACGTCGCCGACGGGAAGATGGCGAACGGCAGGCCTTCCAGCTTGCCCTCGACCTTGTAGAAGTCCAGGAACGCCTTGTCGATATCGCCGGGATCATAGTTCGCCGCCTTCATAAGCGGCTCCAGGTCGGCAAACTGGCCGGGGAAGGCCGCGCGTCCGGCGGTGCCCACCGGGCCCACGATGTCTGGCGAGTTGCCCGCCGCCAGCTGGGTGGTCAGGTTGTCGCGCGCATACTTGTTGTCCACGATCTGCGGGATGAGCTGGACTTTGTCCTGCGACTTGTTGAACTTCTCAACAAAGGCCTTCTCCAGCGGGATCTGTGCCGGCTGCGCACCGGCGCCCAGGCCGATGTACCAGTAGATCGGGATGCGATCCGGCATGGGGGTGGCTTGCACTTCCACCGTCTTTACCACTTCTTGCGTCACGATCTTCTCCACTTCCTTGGTCACGACGACCGTCTGCACAACCGGCGCGGGCGCAGCGGCCGGGGCGCAGGCCGCCAGCAACACGCTGACGATCAACAAAACGCCGAGTACGACCTTCACATTGTGCTTCATCGTTCTCTCCTTTGAGGATTGGATTTTTCATGGTGCTGCAACGGACGATAAGCGGGCGAAACGATTCTTGAGTGTGCGTTCTTTCCTCCTTGATTTATCTTAGAGCTGAGCCGCATGAGGCACGCACGACCAGCTCGGTGGGTAGAACAATGCGTCGCGGGGATGAATCCGGGTACTCAAACAAGTCCAGCAGCGAATCAACGGCGGTCGCGCCCAGGCGATAGATGGGCTGCCGCACACTGGTCAGCGGCGGCTCGGTCCGCGCCGACTGGGGCAAATCGTCAAACCCGACCACGGCCACATCTTCGGGCACGCGCAGGCCGGCCTCGCGCAGCGCCCGCAGCGCGCCGATCGCCATGATATCGCTGGCGGCAAACACGGCATCGAGGCGGCGCGACAAGAGCTGCTGCATGGCTCGATAACCTCCCGCCTCCGTAAAGTCGCCTTCCACAATCAAGCCGGGATCAGAGATCACGCCGCGATCGTGCAGTGCCGCCAGATAGCCGGCCAGCCGATCGGTGCCGGCGATCATATTCTGCGGGCCGGTAATCGTTGCCACGCGCGCGCGCCCCAGCCGCAGCAGATGGGTCACCGCTTCGCGCGCCCCGCCGATGTTGTCGGCATCGACGTAACTGGCGTGCGTATCCGTCGGGTGACGGCCTACCAGCATGAACGGCAGATCACCATCCGACAACGCTTGCACGAGCGAATCGTTCAACAGCATCGATGAGACGATCACGCCGTCCACCAGGCCGCTGTACATGATCTGGCGGATCATACGCCGTTCGTATTCCGGCTCGGCCAGCCACAGCATCACCGAATACTCGCGCGCGTTGCACGCTGAAGACACGCCCTGAATGAGAATGGGGAAATACGGATCAGTGAATAGCGCCGCCACGCCCATGGGGATGACCAGACCTACTACATGAGTCCGCCCCGCAGCCAACCCGCGGGCAGCGGCATTGGGGGTGTAGTTCACCCGCTTGACGACCTGCATCACCTTCTCACGCGTCACCACGCTCACGTTGGGATCATTGTTGATCACGCGCGACACGGTCGACCGTGAAACGCCGCTGAGTTTGGCAATCTGTTCCAGGTTCATCGTCACCATGAGCGCGGGAGCGCTCCCAAGTACGGGTTCGGGTTTTATCGGAAGTGATCTCGTCGGGCACAGCGTCTGGCCAGACAGCCTGGTGAAAAACAGGCGTGACCGACCGGCAAACTACCCACCACTGCCCACATCGATGATTCTTGGGCGGCCGGTAATGGGCTCCGGCCAATAGGTGTCAAGTTGATGGGTCTTGGGCCGTGAGAGCGCAACCCTCTGGGAAAAATTGGGAGCGCTCCCAATGCACCTTTATCATAGATCACTTTTTGCGTTTGTCAATAGGGAATTCTGGAAAACTGCGGTGTCATTCGTAATGAAGTCGGGGTGATTTTTGTCGGCCAGCCCGCTGCCCGGCGTGTGCTACAATGCCAGTGTCTCGTATCGATCGAAATTGGAAACTGACAGCGCTGTCAGTCACTTCTTTTTTAGCCGACTAAGTTGGGAAATGTCTGACTTACCTTCTCTGCTCACCCTGCCCCCCGGCAGTGATCCCGGCATCGCGCGGCATTTCCGCCGCAACTTCTTCGCCAACGGCATGGACATGGTGACGTGGCTGCTGGGCATGAGCTTCATGTCGATCAGCGCCATCATGCCCGTGTACGTGCGACACCTGACGGAGTCACCGCTGATCTTCGGGCTGATTCCCGCCCTGGCGGACTTCGGCTGGTTCGCGCCGCAGTTGTTTCTGGCGCCCTACGTGGAACGCCTGCCACGCAAATACCCGTGGGTCATGGTATTGGGCGCGATCGAGCGGGTGCCGTATCTGGTCTTCCCGCTTGTGGTGATCGCGTTGGACACGCTGCCGCAAAACACTGCTGTTGTGCTCTTCCTGATCTTGTGGACCTGGAAAGCGTTCGGCAGCGGCTTCGTCGCCGCACCGTGGCAGGAGATGCTGGCCAAGGTGATTCCGGTGTCGCATCGCGGACGCTTCTTTGGCCTGGCCAATTTGACGGGGCAGCTGTTGGGCGTGGGAGGCTCGGCTCTGGCTGTGGCGATTCTGGCGACGGTGCCGTATCCTTACAACTTCGCCCTGAGTTTTGCCGTGGGCGCGCTGGGAATCTGGGCGTCCTACGGCTTCATCGCCTTGACGCGCGAGCCGGCCCGCCCGGCGGCCACGCATTCGCAGCGCATCAACCGCGAATATGGCCGCCGCCTCCGGGTGATCCTGCGCCGGGACGTCAACTTCCGCACGTATCTCATCAGCCGCTGGCTGGCCTACTTCGGCAGCATGGCGATGGGGTTCATTGCCGTATATGCCGTCGTGCAGTTTCACCTGCCCGATTCCGTCGCCGCGATCTACACCGGCATTTTGTATGCGGCCAGTGTCGTGGGCTATGGCGTGGGGGGCGCGTTAGGCGATCGACTGGGGCATCGCCGCGTGATGCAGTTGGCGGGCGCGCTGTGGATTGCCGCGCTGGGCACGCTGTTGGTTGTAACGCTGACACAGGCAGCGTGGCTGCTGTATGTCGTCTTCGCGCTCCTGGGAGCCAGCAATGCGGGAGGTGTGGTATCGGACTTCAATCTGGCGATGGAGTTCGGGCCCGAGGCCGAGCGGCCAACCTACGTGGGATTAGCCCGCACCTCGACCGGACCGGCGCTGCTCATTGCGCCGCTGATCGGCGGGCTCATCGCGCAGTCGATCGGGTATCCGGCCTTGTTTGCGACTTCGTTATTCTTCGCCGTGAGCGGCTTGTACCTGTTGAGCCGGCGCGTTAAAGAGCCACGGCATTTGGAGAAGATCGAATCGGTCGTGAGTGCGCCGGAAGTGTTGTAAGCCACCCTGATTCAGCGGCAGGCAGAGTATTCCCGACCTGCACCCACGGCGTGTAGTTTGGTGTCTGTACGCCTCCACCGCGCGGTGTCGCTGCCAGGAAAGATTCCTCGCCCCGGCGGGGCTCGGAATGACACTTCTGAGAGGGCTTTAAGACAATCACCTACAAATCCCTTGGCAGCAAGCCTCGTTGTGAAGCCACTGCAATCGCCGCCGCGCGCGAATCGACGCCGAATTTGTTGTAGATGCTGGCGAGGTGCGCTTTGACCGTTCTTTCGGTGATGCCCAACCGCGCCGCGATTTCCTTGCTGCGCTCGCCGCGCGCCACGCCGGCGAGCACTTCCTGCTCGCGATCGGTCAGCGTGATTTCGCCGGGCGCTGCCGCTCTGGGCGCGGCCGTTGTTGCCCGGCCCGATTGACCTACGACCTTCGCGATGACTTCCGGCGACAGCAGCGATTCGCCGCGTGACGCCGCGCGCAGCGTATCGAACAGCACCTGCCGCTTGGTATCTTTCAGCAGGTAACTGCGCGCGCCCGAGCGCAAGCCTTCGATCAGCAGGGCATCTTCATTGTAGGTGGTGAGGATCACCACGTTGATGCCGGGCTGCTGCTGGCGGATGTGCCTGATCGCCGTCAGGCCGTCCATGCCCGGCATGCGCAGATCCATCAGCACGACCTGCGGCTGAAGTTCGCCGCACAGGCGCACCGCTTCCGCGCCGTTGGCGGCTTCGCCCACGACGGCGAAGTCCTCTTCGGATTCGAGGATCAGCCGCAAGCCGTCACGCACCACGTCGTGATCGTCGGCGATGAGAATTCGGATTGGCTCTGACATGCTGTCAACTCACTATCCATGCTACAGAGGCAAACTGACCTTCAACGTCGTGCCCTGCCCCGGCGCGCTCTCGAGGTGCAGCGCGCCGCCGATCAAGCGCGCGCGTTCCCGCAGGCCGATCAGCCCGTAGTGGCCGGCGCCGATCTGCGCCGGATCGAAACCCACGCCGTCGTCGCGCACTTCGATGTCGAGCGCCTGCTGGTCCGGGTGGAGCGAAACCGCCGCATGCTGTGCCTGCGCATGGCGCGCGATGTTGGTCAACGCTTCGGACACCACGCGCAGCGCATTATCGCGCACGTCATCCGGCAGCGCGAGCGGCAGCACCAAGGATAATTCGCACGGAATGCCGGTAGCCGCCGTAAACCGGCCGGCTTCTTCACGCACCGCCGTTTCCAGATCGATTTCAGGCATTTCATCGGAACGCAGATCGTCAATCGCCCGGCGCACGTCCGCTAAAGTCAATCGGGCGCGATCCATGGCCTGTTGGGTGATCGCCTGCGCTTTGGCCGTGTTGCCGCGCGACAGGTGCGAATCAATCGCTTCCAACTGCAGGACGAGTCCCGCCAGGCCCTGCGCCAGCGTGTCATGCAATTCGCGCGCCATGCGCTGGCGCTCATTCGCCAGCGTCAGGTCTTCCACTTGCGCGGCATATTCGGCCAGCTGGCGATGCGCCGCGTCGAGTTCGCGCAGCGCGCGCTGAGCGTCCTCGCGCGCCCGGTTCTGCCGATCGAACATCCACACGAACATGAGAACAAATACGGCAGCGGGCACGACCGGCAGAATCCACACCGAAAATTGCTGGCCGTTGAACAGGAAGAAGTTGATGGCCGAGAGCATGAGGAGCAGGGCTGCGGCCGTCAGGCCCCGCCAGTTGATGCCGAACGCGCCGAGTGCTTCGCCCATCAGCATCAGGTACAGGCCTAAGGCCAGGCTCAGGTTATCGCCGACAATGGTGATCACAAAAGACAGCAGGCCCTGGACGACAAAGTAGAGGATAAGGCGGCGCGGCCCGATCCGCAGGGTGGTGAACATCCAGTGCAGCACGCCCGTGAGCAGCATCAAACCGGTGAAGACCGCCAGGCGAAGCGGATCACGCAGAGCGGGCGTGAAGGCCACTGAATAGCCGTAAGCCACCAGCAAGCTGACGACGACGAGCACGAAGAAGGGCTGCACAAAGCGGCGTTCTTCTTCAGTGGCAGACAGAGGCGCACGGGATGACATCATGCCGCCATTATACCGTGACCGGCGGCGCGTGACATCGCGCGTGCGGACAGTGTCCGTTTGGACAAGACGCGCTTGTACCGGGTTGGCCGCTAGGCGCAGCCGCAGGGCTGACGACAACGCTCGTCGTGTTCAGCGGCGTATGCTTCATGCTAAGGCGCACACCTCCCGCGCTCGAGCGCCTGCGTCCAGGGCGCCACGTTCGCAAGGAAGATTCGCCCGGCTAGAGCGAATTCCAGTTTGGTTTACGGCCTCCGGAGTCGAGCCTTTAGGCGGTTTCCGGCTAAAGCCTCGAATCCAGATCGTATATCAACTTGGAATCTGCTCTAGTGTTCTTTCGAGTGGTTTCAACTATAATAGCGGCTATTCTAGTCCGCACTGAAACCATGCCGATCGACCAACCGCTCTCCACGCTTTCGACCAAGTTGCACTTGCCGCCGCTGCGCGCCGATGCCTTGCTGCGCGCCCGTCTGATTCAGCGTCTCGAGACTGGCGCGCGCGAAGGCCGCACCTTGACCTTGATCTCGGCGCCTGCCGGATTTGGCAAGACGACGTTGATCAGCGCGTGGTTGCAGCAGAACTCCCGTCGGGCCGCGTGGCTTTCACTAGACCAGAGCGACAACGATCCGATCCGCTTCTGGCGCTACGTCATCGCGGCGCTGCACACGCTGGATGCCGGCTGGGGCGCGCCGGCGCTGGCCATGTTGGCCGCGCCGCAAGTCCCGCCGCTCGAATCAGTCGTGACGGCGCTGATCAATGATCTGGCGGCTTCGGCCGCTGCCGCGCCGCTCGTCCTCGTCGTCGACGACTATCACGTCGTGACCGATCTCGGCATTCACACCAGCCTCGACTTTTTCCTCGATCACGCGCCGCCGCAGCTGCACGTCGCCATCACCACGCGCGAAGATCCACCGCTGTCGCTGCCGCGCCGCCGCGCCCGGCAGAAACTGACCGAAGTCCGCGCGGCCGATCTGCGCTTTACGCTGAGCGAGGCCGCGGAATTGCTCAATTCGATCATGCGCCTGGGATTGACGAGCGCCGACATCGCCGCGTTGGAGCAGCGCACGGAAGGCTGGGCCGTGGGCCTGCAGATGGCGGCCTTGTCGCTGCAAGGCCGATCGGATCAGCACGACTTCATCGCGGCCTTTGCCGGAGACGATCGCTACATCGCCGATTATCTGCTGGAAGAAGTCATTCAACGCCAGCCGCCGGCCGTGCACGACTTTCTCGTGAAGACCTCGTTCCTGCCGCGCCTCACCGCCGCGCTGTGCGACACGGTGCTCGATCGCCGCGACAGCCGCGCGGTGCTGGCCGATCTCGATCGGGCGAATCTCTTCATCGTGCCGCTGGACAATCGGCGTGAGTGGTACCGCTATCACCATCTCTTCGGCGATCTCTTGCGCCAGCGGTTGAGCGAAGCGATCGGAGAGGCGGAACTGAGCGGATTGTATCAAACCGCCAGCGCGTGGTTCGAACAGTATGGTCTCGTCGACGAGGCGATCGGTTTAGCGCTGAGCGCGCGCGACTACGATCGCGCTGCCCGCCTGATTGAACTGCATGTGGGCTGGCTGTTCCAACACAGCGAATTGCAGACGCTGGCCGAGTACGTGGGCGCGCTGCCGCCCGCCTTTGCAGCGCAGCGCCTGCATTTGATGGCTATGCGCGCCTGGGCCCTGACGGCCAGCGGCCATTCCGCTGAAGCGCTGCGTGACGTGCAGACGATGGAACAGATTGCCGGCATCACGGAAGAGGACTGGAAACACTGGGATAGACTCTCCGCTAAGACGCGCGCGTCCTTGCTGGAAGTGACCGTCTTGCGCATGCGCTTCATTATGGATCAGGGCGAAGTTGATCGCGTGCTGGAGTTGGCCCAGCGGATCCTGCCGCAGCTCACCGATGATCGACAAGTGTGGTTGTACAACGCCTCGGCCGATCTGCGTCCGCCCGTGCGCTTCATGATGGGTGTGGCGCGCGAAATGCGCGGCGAGCTTGGTGCGGCGGAAGGTGAGTTCCGCGCCACGGTCGCCGAAGGCGCCGAGAATCCGCACATCGTCGCTTTGGCGTTGGGGCATTGGGGCAGCATGCAGACGCAGCAGGGACAACTGCGCGCGGCGGCGGAAACGTATCGCCGGGCGTTTCGCCTGGCGGAAGAGATGGGGCGTTATTCGTCGCCGTTCTTCGGCATTTCGCACGCCGGTTACGGCGGCTTGTTGTACGAGTGGAACGATCTCGCTGCCGCGCGGCAGCAAGTCGAAGAAGGCATTGCGCAGGGCAAAATCTGGAACAGTTGGGAAGCGCTGCTGCCGGGCTATTTGAATCTGGCTCGCGTGAAGTCCGCGCAGGGCGATTGGGACGGCGCGTTTGCGGCGCTGGATGAGATGGTGGCGCTCAATCGCGGTTATGTGCCCACTGCGCCGCGCCTGGCTGAGAGTTTGCGCGCGTGGCTGTGGCTGCGGCAGGGCCGCCTCGAGAGCGTGGAACGTTGGGCGCGCGGCCTCGGCTTGAATTCATTGCAGGACGTCACGATGAGCAATGAAGCCGATCTGTTGCTGCTGGCGCGGTTGCTGATTGCGCAAAACAAACTGCCGGAAGCCACTGCTCTGTTGCAGCGCCTGGTCGCTTTCACTGAAAGCAGCGGGCACTGGGCGACGCACCTGGCCGCGCAGCTGGGGCACGCCGTGGCGCTTGAAGCGCAGGACAAGTCACGCGAGGCGCGGCAGACATTGGCGCAGGTGCTGAAGCAAGCCGAACCAGAGGGTTACGTGCGTTTGTTTGTCGATGCGGGTCTGCCGGCGGCGCGCTTGTTGTACCGGGCGATCGAGCACGATCTCGCGCCCGATTATGCCCGGCGCCTGCTCGCGGCTTTTCCTCAAACCGATTGGGCTCCTCAACCTGATAGCCTTCAGTCCAGCGAGCAGCCTGAAGACCTGATCGAGCCGCTATCCGATCGAGAGCTGGAAGTCCTCCGCCTGATCGATCAAGGTTTATCGAACGCCGAAATCGCCGCAAAACTGGTGCTGTCCACCGGCACCGTCAAAGTCCACACCCACAACATCTTCAGCAAACTCGGCGTCAGCAGCCGCACACAGGCCGTCAGCAAGGCGCGGGCGCTGGGGCTGCTCTAGCCCCGTCAACACCCATCCTCACCGTGTGAGGTGGTTTATTTTTCCCGCGCTATATCCCCGTTATATCTTTCGCCAGATGCGGCTATAACCGCCCGGGGTGTATGCTGTGCGCAGCAAAACGGACGAAAGGCACAAGCATGACCGGGCTCGAATCGCTTCAATTTGATCAGACCGCAACCTACCAGATCAAAGTGCAGGGCCGCCTCGAGGAGCGCTGGGCGCACTGGTTCGACGGGATGTCGATCGCGCTCGAGCCAGCCGGAGACGGTTCCACCGTGACGGTGCTGACCGGCCCGGTGGTCGATCAGGCGGCGCTGTACGGGCTGATCAACCGCGTGCGCGACCTGGGCTTGCCGCTGATCTCAGTCGGGCGCGTATAGGCCGCGCGGACATTGTCCGATCGGACAGGGCGGACATCTGCCGTAGGCACGATGAAATCCGGGCGCAAGTGCGCTAAACTAAAAATCTGAAATTCAGGAGATCGTCATCATGGAAAGCAAACAGGAACAACGCAGCACAAGTGAAATCGTCAATCTGGTCTTCAAAGCCGTGGCCGTGGGCATGAGCGTCGCCGCGATGGTGCTGGGCGCGCTGGGCACGGCGAACATTCCGCTGCTGATGACGCTGTTGAGCATCGGCCTGTTCTGCCTGGCCGTGGCGTCGATGAAGTCATAGATAAGGAGTCTCACATGACCACTGGCTTTGCGATCGAGGCGCAGAATTTGAAGAAAAGCTTCGGCGCGCTGCAGGCCGTGAAGGACGTGTCGTTCCGCGCGGCAAAGGGCGAGATTCTGAGTTTGCTCGGCCCTAACGGGGCCGGCAAAAGCACAACCATCTCGCTGCTCTGCGGCCTGCTGCGTCCCGACGACGGCGATGCCCGCATCGAAGGCCATTCGATTCGCCACGACGCACAGGCAGCCCGCGCGGCGCTGGGGGTCGTTCCGCAGGAGATTGCCATCTATCCCGATCTTTCGGCGCGCGAGAACCTGGTGTTCTGGGGCAAGATGTATGGCCTGCGCGGCGCGGCCTTGAAACGGCGCGTCGACGAAGTGCTCGAGATCATCGGCCTGACCGATCGGCAGAAGGGCGCCTGCGGCAAATTCTCCGGCGGCATGAAGCGGCGCCTCAACATTGGCATTGCGCTGCTGCACAAGCCGCAGGTCGTGATCATGGACGAGCCGACGGTCGGCATCGATCCGCAGAGCCGCCGCAACATCCTCGACAACGTCAAAGAGCTGAACGCACAGGGCATGACGGTGCTGTACACCACGCACTACATGGAAGAGGCCCAGGAGCTGTCCGATCACATCGCGGTGATGGATCACGGCGAGGTCATTGCCTATGGCACGCACGAGGAGCTGATCAAGCTGGTCGGAGAGCAGGATCGCATCGAGGTGACGACCAACGTCGAACCCGACGGCGTGATCGAAGCGTGGCGCAGGGCGGAGGGCGTGCATCAAGTGTCGCGCACCGATGGCACCGTAGCGCTGCTGGCCGACGACAGCAACCTCGTCCTGCCGCGCCTGTTTGAAGATGCGGCGCGCGCCCATGTGCGCATCACTTCGGTGGATATCCGCGAGCCCAACCTGGAAGCGGTGTTCCTGCACCTGACCGGACGAGCGCTGCGCGACTAGGAGCCTGCCATGAAAGCTCTGGACATCGCCCTGAAAGACCTGACCCGTTCTTTCCGCAGCGCGTTTGCGATTGTGTTCATGTTTGGCATCCCGCTGTTGGTGACCGGGATGTTCTATTTCATGTTCGGCAACAGCGCCAGCGGCGATTTGAGCCTGCCCGGGACGAAAGTCATCATCGCCAACCTGGACGAGGGCGGCCCTCGGCTTCAGGCAAGCGCCAAAGACATGCCCGGCGGCAAGCAAGCGCGCACGCTGGGCGAGCTGATCGTCAACGTGCTGCAGAGTGATGAATTGGCAGACCTGGTGCAGGTCTCGCTGACTGCCAGCGCCGAATCTGCCCGCGCTGCGGTGGACCAGCAGGCAGCGCAGGTGGCCATCATCATCCCGGCTGATTTCTCGAAGACATTTGCCGACCCCGACAAGCGGTCGACTGTCGAGTTCTACCAGGATCCAACCTTGACCATCGGGCCTGACATTATCCGCTCGATCCTCAACCGGTTCATGGATGGGATGGCGGGCGTCAAAATCGCCTTGACAGTGTTCCTGGATGAAGCTGCGCCTGCCGAGGCCAGCCTGGCCGGACAGGTCGTCCAGCACTATCTGGACACGTCTCTGGTGCAAACGGAGGATCTGGAGGCGGCGCTGCTCGACACGCGGCACAGCGCCGCGGCCGCGCCGCAGCGCGATGATAATCTGTTGCTGCGGATTATCGGCCCGATCATGGCCGGCATGCTGATTTTCTTTGCGTTTTTCACCGGCACGTCCACGGCCGAATCGATTCTCAAGGAAGAAGAGGAGCGCACTTTGCCGCGTCTGTTCACCACGCCAACCCCACGGGCAGTCATTCTGACCGGAAAATTCCTGTCTGTCTTTCTGACCGTGTTAGTGCAGGTGGCCGTGCTGCTCGCGGCGGCGCGGCTGATCTTTCGCATCCAGTGGGGCGAACTCGCGCCGGTCATCTTGGCTGCAACCGCCATTGTGTTCTGCGCCGCATCGTTTGGCATCTGCGTCAACTCTTTTCTCAAGAACGCCAGGCAGGGCGGCGCGGTGTTCGGCGCGTTACTCACGGTGACCGGCATGCTGGGCATGCTCAGCATCATGACGTCGGGATCGCCCACTGCCTCTCAGATCGGGATTGCTTCGCTGCTGGTGCCGCAGGGTTGGGCCGTGCGGGGACTGGTTCAGACGATGAATGGCGCGCCGTTCATGGAGATTATGCCGACGGTATTGGCGCTGGCGGCGTGGGGCCTCGTCTTCTTCGCCGTCGGCGTATGGCGTTTCAACCGGCGGTATGCGTAGGAGGATACTGTGATGCGCATCCTGGATATTGCCCAGAATGACCTGCGGCAGCTGGCACGCGACCGCAATACCTTTTTATTCCTGCTGATCATGCCGGTGATCTTTACCTTGATGTTCGGCTATGCCTTTGGCGCATTCAGCGGCGGCGGATCGGATGAGCGCCTGCCGGTTGGCTACCTCGATCAGGATCACAGCCGGATCAGCGGCCAGCTGCATGACCTGCTGGCTGCCTCCAGGGTCATTCGCCTCGATCAGGATCAAGCGCGCTCGGCTGCTGACCTGGAGCAGTTGGTGAGCGAGAAGAAGTTTGCGGCGGCCATCGTCGTCCCGGCCGGCTATGGCCGCGCCAGCCTGGCCGGCAAGCATGCGCGCCTTACGCTGATTGCAGACACGGCCACCACCGCGGCCACGACTGCCCAGGCAGACATCCTGGCAGCAGCCAACCGGCTGGACAGCGCGGTGAATATGGCGCTTAGCATGGAACAGATCGCCGGAGACAGCCTGCCGTTCAAATACGCTCTTAAGAGGAGCCTGGCAGCCTGGGAACAGCCGCCCATCGCCATTACGGCTACCACGAGCGCTGCCCTGCGGAGTGAACAGGCCGATGCACAGAATACGGTGCTGGCAAACACGGCGCCCGGCATGATGCTGCAATTTGCCATCGCCGGCCTGCTAACCGCTGCGCAGATCATCGTCGTCGAGCGCAAATCGCGCGCCCTGCAGCGCCTGCTGACCACGGCCACGCGCCGGATTCACATTCTGCTCGGGCATTATCTGGCGATTTTCACCCTCATTTTCGCCCAGTTCCTGGTGCTCATCCTGTTTGAATCGCTGGTGTTGAAAGTGGGCTACCTGCGCGTGCCGGGCGCCACCTTGCTGGTGGCCGTGAGCGCGGCGCTGTGCATTGCCGGGCTGGGCCTCCTCATTGGAATCCTGGCTCATTCCGAGGAACAGGCGATTATCTTCTCGCTCATCCCCATGTTCGTGCTCGCCGGGCTGGGCGGGGCATGGGTATCGCTGGAAGTGACCGGGGCCGTCTTCCAGGCGATCGGGCACCTGTCGCCCGTCGCGTGGGCCATGGACGGCTTTAAGAATGTCATCGTGCGCGGTCTCGGCATAGATTCGGTGCTGCTCCCGGCCGCCGCCTTGATCGGGTACGCGGTCTTGTTCTTCGGCCTCGCGACGTGGCGCTTTTGGGCCGGCGAAGAACGCTAATATCCCACAAGATAAACATCATCGTGCAGTGTGATGTGACAATCCGTCAACTTTACTGCCGGGTTTTCATCCAGCAGAGGCATGGCTGGATCAGAGGCAGCTGAATTCACGCAACGCAAACGCGCCACCCGAATCATTGGATGGCGCGTTTCCTATTGAGGCGGACAGCGCCACTTTTTTGACACATTTCAGATCAATAAGTGGCGAATGTCACCCAGAAAAAAGGTGAAACGCGTATGGACAAGCCGGGGAAAATTCGACACAATAAGCAATCAAAGTTAAGAAAAGGAGAGTAGGACATGAAAACGCACACGTTGATTCGCACATTGTCGATCGTCGCCGTAGTGGCGGGGTTGATGTTTATGCCCGGCCCAATATCGTCCACAGCGCCGCAGATAGGCGGCGGGCAGACGCTGCGCCTTGAAGCGCCGCCGTTCATTCGCACGGCATATGCGCAGGAGAACTCGACCGCCTTTGACCTGGGCGCGTATCTCGATCAAGAGGCGGGCATCTCGGCCTACTACAAATCGCCCGACGCCATCACGCTGAGCCAGGTGCGCGGCCAGTTCCGCACCATCGAGACGGAAACGGCGGACTACATCATCGGGTCGGTGGCAGTGCCGAATTATCCCGAAGAAAATTTTGATGCACACGTCTATGTTCACACAACAGGCTGGATTCTCGCTTATTATCTGCGAGTCGATCCGGTTAGTAAGATTCTTGACGTGCGTGGCAAAACTGATCAGTACCACAAAACTTAAAGAGCAGTTGTTTCGACTGTAGCAGGTGTAGCCGGTGCGCCATTCACGGATGTGACGTATTACGACTTTCGATACCCAAACGCGACCAATATGTTGTTTGTTGCCGAAGATGAGAAGAATGGCTATGCTACTTCAACTATTACTGTTCCATCAACTTATGGGTACTTTGAGCGCGGTTGGGCCGTCTTATGATTCGCAAGTTGGATTACGATTTTACGTGTGGGACGGATCTCATGCATCCAGGGCAAGTTGGACTGGCAATATCATGTGGCTTACGGAACAATGACTGCATCACAGGTTGTTACCTGATGTCGCTCACACGTTTCAGTTGATATAAGACGACAGTGTTACGGTATTCTAGTCCTCGTTTACCGGGTACCATGATGAACACGAAGCTTACTCTCACCCTTGTTATCAGCAGCGCTGTTTCTTGGCGCGTTGTTGTTGCTGCTGCCGACCACAGCGCGCGGGCAGCCGGCAGATTCCAGCGTCAGCAGCGCCGGCGCCGCAACCTGCGTGCCGACAGGCTTTATTATCAGCAACGCGGACGCCTCGGCCTGCGTGACGACGGAGGCTTCGCCGACGTTGAACACGCTCATTGGCGAAGTTGCGCCGCGCTTCGTCGTGCAGTATGCGAATGGCCTGCGCTACTACAATCTGCCGCCGCTTCCGAGCACGTTGACGTCGCTCATGGCGCAGGTCGGCAATCGCTTTGTGATTCAGTACGCCAATGCCAATCGCTTCTACGGCTTTACCTATCCACAGGCCATGATCGGCGACACCACCGCGCCCCAGGCCACGGCGCCGGTGGTCACGATGCTGGGCCGGGGGAGCGTGAAGATTTCGTGGACAACCAATGAATTCGCGCAGACGCGGTTCCGTTATGGCGCGCAGTCGGGCGTCTACACGCAGACGCTGACGGACACCCTGTACTACAAGCTCCACGAGATCACGCTCAACGGGCTCATCACCGGCAAAACCTATTACTATCGGTTCAACCACACCGATCGCAGCGGCAATCTCTTCCAGAGCGGGGAGTACCGCTTTGTCGTCAACGTCTCGGTCTATCTGCCGCTGGTCAAGAAGTAACATCATCTTTGAGTAATCCCACCCCTGCTTCCTCTCCTGAGATCGGCCCGCGCTTTCAGGAGAGGAGGCGCGTCGATTGGCGGCTTTATTTCTTTGGCGTCCCCCTTCATGCTACAATGGCGCAGCCGCTTGATCCACTTTGCCGGGACTCAGCATGTCCGATGATCCATCGACCCCGCCTGATGCTCAGCCCGTCGTCAACGCGCAGCCGGCCGCTGCACCGGCTGAATGCCCGTTTCTGCATGGCCGGCCTGCTCATCTTGCCCCTGCTGCAGATCTCCTGCTGAGCTTTCTCATCGCCTTCATCATGTTCATCCCCAGCCGCGCCCTGTCCCGGCGCACCCGCCTGCCCTATGGCTTGTCGGTGGTGGTGTCATTCCTGATCGCGGCCGCGATCGTCATTGGGCTGGCGCTGCTGCTCTTGCCCGATCTACGGCTGTTGCTGGGTAACATCACAGCGTCGATCCGGCAGGCCTACGCGCAGCTGGCCGCCCCTCAGGACAATCCTGCGCTGAGCGCCACCGTGCAGATTGGGGGCGCTGCCATCCCGGTTGGTGATCTCGTCGCGCTCCTGCAGCGGCTCCTGCCGACCAGCGCCGAGAACCTGTTGACCAACCTGATGCATGTGATGTTCGGCCTGTTCGGCAACGTGGCCGGGCTAATCGCCGCCGTCGGAACCGCCTCGATCGTGGCGCTCTTCTTCCTGATCGATCTCCCCATCTCCGGCGGCACGATGACGGGCTTGATTCCGACGCCCTACCGCCATGAGGTCGCCCTGCTGTTCGGCAAACTCGACGTGTTGTGGCTGAAGTTCTTCCGGGCGCTGATTATCATTGGCGTGATCACAGGCGCGGCCAGCCTGGGTTTGTTCGTGTTGTTCGGGATAAACGGCGCTTTGCTCTGCCGTAGTCACGGCCACCGTCAGACTGATTCCCGTCGTCGGGCGCATTCTTGCCATTCTTCTCGCGATTCACCGGGTTGGACAATTTTGCGTTTGCGACATTAACCATCATCGCTTATCTGGTGGTGACCCAGACCATCGGCACGATTGTATCGCCCAAACTCAAAGGATCGGCCATTAATGTTCCCACCGTCGCCATCGTCGTCGGCGTCATGATGGTTTGTGGCCGCCGGCATCGTGGGCGCGCTGCTGATTACGCCCATCATCGGGAGCCTGCGCGTCTTCATGCAATATGCGTTGGACAAAATCCTGCTGCGCGATCCATTTCCCGGTGAAGGGCCGCCGCCCGTGCAAGAAGAAGGCTTCTTCAGCCACATGCTCTACGTCAAGAAAAAGCAAAGAAGCCAGTGCTGACGCTGAAGCGTAAATCGGGCTGAATGGCCTCAAGGCAAACGCGCCGCCCGATCAGACCGGGTGGCGCGTTTCCTATTCTGGAGAGAATTCCGTTGTGGTTTACGTCTCAGAGGCCCCGATCGCCTGCGCGCCCCCGGCGATTTGATCGACGCCTTCCAGCACCAGCGCTTGCGCGGCATCGCGCGCGCCCTGCGCCAGCGCCAATTCGGCCAGGCCCTCGGCCACCTGATCGGCGCCAGCACTGGTTAGCTGGGCGCTCTGCGCGGCGAAATCTTCGGAAGCGGCCAGGCGCACCAACCCTTCGGCCATCTCGGTGGTGCCGTAACCGGCGACAGCCCGGCCCGTGCGGTGCAGCAGTCCGGCCAGATCGCGCGTGTCACGCGCGCGCAGCAAACTGCTCACGGCCAGATCGCGCAGCTGGTCGCTGGTGTCGTCCAGGAACGCCGACAACACCGGCATGCGCAGCGTATCCAGCACCTCGCTCACCGTGGCCAATTGTCCTGCCAGGCCGGCCAGCGATAGACCGTGCTGCATGTCGCCGGCGCTCAAGGCGCGCACCACGTCGCTCACCGTGGCGATCTCACCGGCGGTGTTCAGCATCTCGGCGCCCTGCGCCACGTCGCGCTGTCCCATGACGGCCGTCACATCGCTCAGCTGCGACACATGCTCTGCCATCTCCAGTTGAGCTGCGCCGCGGGTCAGATCGCTCGCGCCTTCGGCCAGCGCCGTGTGCCCAAAGTCCGCCGCCTGCCGTGCTGCGGTCAAGGTATCAAGCCCCGCCGACATCTGCTCCACTCCGGCGATGCCTTGCGCCACACTCAACTCTTCCGCGCGGGCGGCCGTCTTTTTCAAGGCGCGCGGCTTTGCTTTGCGCGCGGCAGGTTTGCGCGCGGCAGGTTTGCGCGCCGTCGTTTTGGGCGCGCCAGTCTGGCGAGTTTTCGGCGCGGCTTTCTTCGCCGCCGGTTTCCTGGCAACCGCTTTCTTCTTTGCCGCCATGAGAGTCTCCTTGCGTGGTGAGATGTGCTGCTGAAGTGATTGTATGTGAAATGGGGCCAGCTGGCAACATTCAACTTTGTCAAGAACGTTGCAGAGGACACTCTCTTACACTGCGGCACCTGTGGCAGGTGAAGTCGTCACATCGGATGCAGGTTCCTCGGATGTCGCCGCCTCTTCTTCAGTCAGCGCCACGCTGATCACATTACCGCCGTGCAATCTCAGCTTCTCGGCGACGAGGTCCTCCGATCCTTCCTCGGCCAGCACCACGAGCGCGGCCATGCCGGGCTTGAGGCTCTCGCCCGCCGCACGAATTGCGTCATTCTTCACGCCCGTGTCGCGCAGTTTCATCGCCGCCCCGCCGGCCACCGCTCCGGTGAGTGCTGCCAAGCCAATCGGCCCGGCGAGCAGCCCCAGAGCCACACCCAGCGCGCCGCCCGACACAACACCCGCTATTCCGCCCGGATCGCCGCTTTCTTTGACATGCAGATTGTTTTCCGCATCCCGCCGCACCATCGCGTAGGCTTTGAACTCCAACTGCTCTTCGCGGTGTGCTTCCTGCACGACTTGCAGCGCGTCCGCCGCGGCGGCTTCATCCTCGAACGCGGCGATCACGATAAGTTGTTGAGCGGTCATGGGACTCCTTCTCTCTCCATCACGGATTCAGAATCAGCCGGCCTTCCGCCGCGCCCTCTATTTGCTCGCGCGTCCACAGCATTGGAATCGTCTCGCCGCTGCGCCACGGCTCGATCAGATCGTCGTAGTGCTTGTGGCCCACCTGCCCGGACTGGCCCGGCGCGTAGATCCACTGCGAGCGGGACAGATCGCCCAGATCGACGATCTGCCGGTAGCTGGGCGACCACGCTTTGTTGTCGTAGGGGTCATCGGGCAGCATGGCGACCTGGCACACGGTATCGGTGTCACCCCCGATCGGATAAGGGCCGCGATTGAAGACCCTGTCCAGCGGCTTCTGAAGCGCCATGGCATGCGGGAAGGTGACGCGATGCAGCCGGCCCCACTGCCATTGAGCGGGAGCAGGCCCCAGCGTGTTACGCAGCCATCCGATCGCTTCTTTCAACCTGCGCGCGAGCACGGCATCACGCCCGCCCGCCTGCTGCATCCACCACGATTGCGGATTGTCCAACAGGCGCAGGATCGTGACCGTGTCGTGTCCATAAAACTCGCTGGCCGTCATCAACAGCGGATGAAAACCCTTGCCCAGCACCTGATCGATCAGCGATTTGCTCAACGCCGCCTCAAACACGTTGCGTACCAGTGTGTAGCGCGCCACTTCGTAGATCGTTCCGCCAACGGTCTCGGCGGTCAGATCGCCGTCCCAGTTGCGCAGCAGATCGAGCGCGAGCGCGACATCCGGATCGTCGGATTGAAGATCGCCGGCGCGCTGCGCAAACTCCACGCCGGGCAGGCAGCAGAAATCGAGCTGCAGTGTGCGCATGTCGTCGATCGAGAATCTGTCCTTGCTCTCGAGCACCTCGACGAGGCGGCGCGCGCGATAACCATTCATCCACACCTCGCCCAGAAAATGCGGATAATCAGCGGGCACCAGGCGATGATTGCAGGTGACGACGTAGCCCTGCTGCGGATTGAGCGCGTGCGGCATTTCCTCAAATGGCACTTCGCCGATCCATTCATACTCGCCGGTCCAGCCGGGCACAGGCACATCGCCTTTGCCCTGGGCGCGGATCGGAACGCGGCCTGTGCACCAGTAGCCGATGTTGCCGCGCTCTCCGAGCGCATCCGCATAAGCCACGCTGAGCTGCGGCGCTTCGATCAAACGCATGGCCCTGACGAAGTCATCCCAGCCCTGCGCCTGATTCAGCCACAACCAGCCGCGGGCCACCGGGCTGGGTTGCAACGCCATGGAGTTGACGGCCACGCGCCGGCCCGGATAACCGATCACGTCAGAGATGATGGGGCCGTGCTGCGTGATGATCACCTCTTCGACGTGCGGTTGGGCGCGGCCTTTGACGCGAATCTCTTCACGCGCCACGTCCGCCGTTCGCAGCTCGTCGCGGAAGTGGTATTTGTTGGGCCGCGCCGGATCGAGTTTCTCGATGAACAGGTCTTCGCAGTCGGTGTAAGCGAGCGTTATGCCCCAGGCCACGCGCGCGTTGTGGCCGATCAACACCAGCGGCACGCCGGGCAGCGAAACACCGATGGTGTTGAGCGCCCCTCCGACGAGATGAACCTGGTACCACAGCGAGGGCAGCATCAGCGGCAGATGCGGATCGTTGCACAGGATCGGCTGACCCGTCGTCGTCTTGCTGCCCGTCACACACCACGCATTGCTGCCTTTGCCGTGATCGAGGAACGGCCCGCGCAGCGCTTGCAGCAGTCCGTTGGGCTCCAGCGCGTTGAACTCGACACCCTGCGGCAGCGTGGTGGGATTGGCCGCCGGGTAATGAATCTCCAATTCGGCCGCGTGTTCAGGCCCGACGGCATCGATGAGCTGCGCGCGGGCGATCTCGCCATACCACGCGTGCGACAACTGCCAGACCAATACCCGCATGAACGCCATCGTGTCGAGCGGCGTCCACGGTTCCGGGGTGTGGCGAAGCAAGGTGAACTCGACGGGCAGCTGCGCTGACGGATGCTGCAGGAACGCATTGACGCCGTCGGTGTAGGCCCGTACGACGCCGAGAATATCGTCGGCCGCCCGGTCCAGATCGATCTGCGCGATGCGCGCGAAGCCAAAGGTGCGCACCGCCCGATCGGTGTCCAGCGCGACTGCTCCAAAGATCTCGCTCAGTCGCCCGGTGGCTGTGCGCCGATTGACTTCCATCTGCCACAGCCGATCCTGCGCGTGGACGAAACCTTGCGCAAAGAATACATCCTGCGTGTTGGAGGCGTAGATGTGCGGAATGCCCCAGCGGTCACGGATAACTTCAACCGGCGCGGTCAGGCCTGGCACATTGGACGTCCCGTCGATCAGCGGCAGACGACGCTTGCTCAGGAAGGTCAGCGCGCTGCGCGCGACGGAACCGATCGCGTTCTGGTAGGCAGACATGGCGCCTCCGAATGTGTATCAGAGTACGGAGAATAAGTTTACCCGGTAAACGAAAGCAGTATACATCTGAAATAGCGCAATGCAAGAGTCAATCTCATCCGATTGGCACGTTGGATGTCGCGGGGACCGGCAGCAGGATAAGGTATTCGGTCTATTGACCTTGAGCGCTTGTATTGTTTATAATGTCGTCTATGACTTTTCTGGATGTGGCGCTCATTCTGATCGCGCTCGGCCTGGCCGTATCACTGGCGGCAGCCCGGCGGCAAAACCGACAACTGCGCGACAATCTGGCCAAACAGGCTGAGCAAGCCGAACGGTTGGAGGATTTCCAGCGTTCGGCCGAGTCGCGCCTGGACGCCCTGATCGATGCGCCGCCGCAAGTACTGCTGGTGCTCGATCAAGACGGCGCGATCACGCGCGCCAACAGCCGGGCCACGGAGCTGCTGGGCGCGGCGGTCATCGGCCGCACAGTCATCGATGCCACCCGCTCGCACGAAATTGATGCCGTAGTGCAGAACACGCTCGGCCAACAACGCAGTGAAGAACGCCCCGTCACGTGGAACGCCCGGCCATACTTCGCGCGAGCCGTGCCCATCAGCGGCGGCGGCGCGGTGCTGGCACTGGAAGATCAGGCCGATCGGCTGCGGCTGGAACGCGTGCGGCGCGACTTTGTGGCGAATGTTTCGCACGAGCTGCGCACGCCGCTGGCTTCGGTGCGTTTGCTCATCGAGACGCTGCTGAACGGCGCGCTCGAAGAGCCGGAGCTGGCCGGGCGCATGCTGAATCAAATGCTGAGCGAGGTGGATTCGATCACTCAGCTGGCGCAGGAACTGCTCGACCTGTCGATGATCGAATCAGGCCAGATGCCCATGCAGCTGACGCGCGCCAACCTGCACGAGATTGTGGACGAACAGATCATCCACTATGAAACGCTCGCGCAGCAGAAGAACCTGAGCGTGGCAGACACCGTGCCGATCGACGTCCTGGCCGAAGTCGACCGGAAGATGATTGGGCGCGTGCTGGGCAATCTCTTGCACAACGCGATCAAGTTCACGCCCGAGGGGGGCCGGATCTCGATCGGGGCAGTCGTGGCCGGCGACCAGATCACAGCCAGCGTGGCCGATACCGGCGCGGGTATTCCCGCCGAGGACCTGCCGCGCATCTTCGAACGGTTCTACAAAGTGGATCGGGCGCGCGACAAGAGCGGCACGGGGCTGGGGTTAGCCATTGCGCGCCACGTGGTGGGAGCGCACGGCGGGCGCATCTGGGCTGACAGCGTGGAAGGCAGAGGCGCGACGTTTTATTTCACGCTGCCTAAAGCAACATGATCAATGTTCAATGATCAATGGAGGGAGCATGGAGAATCGTGCTAACATTGACATTCAGGAGCGGACTTTCACGGAGGTTACCGACCTCCATACTGAATGTGATGAGATCGTCCGCATTCTGTTTGCCATTCTGCGCAAAGCTCGCTCAACACGCGCCAGTCCAAAGCAGTGATCGTTCAGGGAGCGCGACGCGTGTCTCGCATTGATCATTGCCAATTGATCATTGCTCAAACCGATAACCCACGCCGCGCACTGTTACGATTCGCTGCGGGTCGGCCGCATCCACTTCGATCTTCTCGCGCAGCCAGCGAATGTGCACATCCACCGTGCGCGTATCGCCGGAATAGTCGTAGCCCCACACTTGCTGCAGCAGTCGCTCACGGCTGAGCGCCGTGCCCGTGTTGCGGATGAGCGCCGCCAACAAATCGAATTCCTTGTGGCTCAACCGCAGTTCCTGCTCGCCGCGAGTGGCTTTGCGCCCGATCAGATCGAGCGCGAGATCACCCGCCTGTAACGCCGTGGCCGCTTCAGGGCTCGAGCGGCGCAGCACCGCCCGCACCCGCGCCAGCAGCTCGCCCAGGCTGAAAGGCTTCACCACGTAATCGTCCGCGCCGGTTTCCAGCCCCATGATCCGATCGACTTCGCCGCTGCGCGCCGTCAGCAGAATGATCGGCGTCCGCTGCTCCTTGCGCAGGATCCGCACGATGGACAGGCCGTCCAGCGTGGGCAGCATCACGTCCAGCACGATCAGATCGAACGGCTTGTCGCGCGCCAGTTCCAGCGCCTCGCCGCCGTCGCCGGTCGAGGTCACGTCGTAGCCCTCGCGCTTGAGGTTGTAGGCCAGCGTCTCGCGCAGGGTCGCTTCATCTTCGACGACCAGAACACTCTGCTTATTGTCGCTCATGATTCGTCGCTCATGCTCCAGCACGAGTATAACCATTCATGCCCGGTTCGACAAGGCCGGGTATGTAAAGCAAATTTTACCTGCGCTTGAAGCGATCTTCATGGAAAGCGGCTATAACTCAAATAGAGATGGAAGAAATGGAGGGACAAACTATGGCACAAGAACTGGATAACAAGATTCGAACGTTGCGCGCAGAAATGACGCGCGTGGTGCGTGAAGGGGACGACGAAGACGGATTGCTGCTGCGCCGCCTGTTGGCGGAATTGGAACGGCTGGAAAATCAACGCATGGCTCTGCGAGGCTACCACGCTCGTTACGAATCGCGAGGAGGCGCACATGCTGGCCGGGCCGCCTGAACCTGCCATCGACACAGAAGATCGATCGTCCGTCTTGAACAACAGCCACACGACTACCCACCATGATCCGGCGCTGGCGCGCCTTCACCATGCTGCTGGCCGCGCTCGACGGAGGCTGGAGAGTCGAGCCGCCCGTCTACGTGCGCAGCGATTGGAGCCTGAAGCGCAAAGACGCCAGGGTGTTTCACTTCGTGCTGCGCCGCGACTCGGTCCGCATGACGACGCTGCTCAGCGTGCCGGACTGCGAAGCGGTGCGCCGCCTGATCAGCGACAACGACTGGGCGCTTAGCCCCAACGGCGAGGCGTGAACCTCCCGGAAGTTCCAAACTTCCGGGAGGTTGCGCTTTGAGAAGGATTCGCCGATTCATGATTCGGCTCTAATGGGAAGCAAGTAGACTGCTGGGGGATGGTGTGCGGAGCGTTTCTGCTCGTCCTTGGGTCGGCCCTGGCTAACTGGCGACTGGCGCGAATGTAGGTAGAAGCCCTGAAAGGGATCGGTGCGAGCCTATTCCCACGGGGGCGTCCAGTATTGCGGCAGCAAATTCAGTCGCACCGCATCCCACACACAGTGCCTCAATCTTCTGGCGCGCCAGAGCCAACGCAACTTCACCTGCCGGGCAACCAGGACAATTCATCACCAGATCGACTTCGACTAGAGTGTCGCTGACTCGCACCGCGCGCACCATATTCAGCGCAATCAACGACATCCCGAATGAAGGATGAATCACCCCGTCGAGTACGGCGCGGACATCAGCCTCGGTGGCCATTGGGTGTGACGCCAAGTGCCTCGATGCGCTTGCGAATAGCAGGTATCGAAATCTTATCGCCGCTGCTCAGAACCTCGCCGTCGACTAACACGAGGGGCAGCTGCGCATCGGGCGGCAACGGCGGGCAACCTGGATCAAGCAGATCAAAGTAAGTAACACGCACTGCCGATCCGAAGCGGGCTGCCAGTTGCTGCGCGGCCCACTCGGACAGTTCTCGCCACGTGTCAGTGACGCCCTCGCCGCAGGCCGCGGTCAGTGCGCCGACGATGTGGATGCTGATCGGTTCAGCCATCAGCAGCACCCTGCCCCCGCGTTTGGCCCACAGGCCGACATCGACAGGCTGCCGCCATCACTGCCGCGAATCACCAGCCCCGCACTGATGACCTGGTGACTGTGTACGCTATGGCACTTGAGGACATTCCGGGTGCAGCCCGGCTTCTTTCTCTTTGATGGAAGCACGCACATCATAGGTCGTTTTGCAATCTTTACATTGAAACTCATAGAAAGGCATGTCTTACTCCTGTGAACGGCGAGGCAGGGTCTCGCTCAGATTATTCAACGCAGTTAGGATCGTGCTAATGCTGGCGATGCGTCCCATACCCACATCGCCCGTTGCTTGCAAGCCAGTCTCCGGCGGCACAACCTGGTAACCGATCGACTGGAGTGTCGCCAGGTTGCGCTGCAGGATCGGGTTGGCCCACATCGTGTCGTGCATCGCGGGAGCCAGCAGCACTGGCGCAGTCGTGGCGGCCAGCAGCAACGTCACCGGATCGTCGGCCAGCCCCGCCGCCGCTTTTCCGATGAAGTCGAAAGTCGCCGGCGCCACCAGCACCAGGTCGGCCAATCGCGCCAGATGGATGTGCGCCAGCGGATCGCGCTCCGCGTCCGCGAAGACATCCTGTCCACACCGGACCACCGGTGCTGGCCGCGATGGTCAGCGGCGTGACAAAGCGCGTCGCGGCCGGCGTCATGGCGCGTACACGGTCGCCATGTGGCGAAAGCGCAACTGACCGATCAGCTCGGGCAGGTAATGCGCGGCGACGCCGCCCGTAATACCGACAACTACGGTTCGTCCCACCAGCATGTTAACAACTCGATCTGCCAGCCAGCGCGGCAAAATCTGTGCCGATGAGTTCGCTGATGGCTTGATTGATCTCGCGCAGATAGGTGATGGCGCCTTGCTGCGTGTACCACGTAGTCGATGATCACCGGATGGCTTTGCACTTCACGCTGCAGCGCGCGCAGTTGATCGACGTCGGCTTGCGTCACGCCGCGACTCGTCTGACGCCGCCGCAGATCGGCCTGGGTCTGCGACAGGCGTTCAATCAAGCCGCGCGCGTGCGGATCGGCATTAAAACGGGCGCTGGCCTGCTGATAGACCGCGAACGGTTCACTGGCTAACAGGTTCTCGGCCAGGGCCTGCGTGGCCGCCATCAGATCGGGCAGTTGATTAAGATTCGAATTGGTCATGGTTTCTCCCTTAGCAGCAGCCCGAGCCGCACGCGGCCGCATAGTTCAACCCGATCGCTTCCGACAGCCAATCGGCCGAGGCCTGGCAAATCGCCATCAGATCCGCCTGTGCCTGGGCGTAGGCCACCACCGCGGGCGCGCTGCTGAACGCGTTTTGCAGGCGCTGCAGTTCCGCCTTGTCCGCCGCGCTGACGGCATTGAGCATCAGCATGGCTTGCAGCGATTGCTGCTTGGCCTGGAACGCGTCGATCGCGCGCTGAGCCACGGTGTCATGATTCAGGCGCTCGATCGCTTCTTCGTACGCCTTGAATTGCGGCGTCTCGCTTAAGGCAACGGCAAAGTCGCGCGCTGATTGGCGCACCACTTCCGGCGGGGCCAGTTCCAGTTCGTTTAAGTCAAAATCGCTCATCTTCATTCTCCTCCGTCATGAAGCGGGATAGCGGCACAACAGATCAGGGATTTTAACCAGCATGTCATCCCGCACAGCGCGAAAGACGTTCATCACTTCTTCAGCGGTGCCGGCGGCTTTGGCCGGATCGAGGAAACCCAGATGCACCCGCCTACCCTGACCCAACCAGTTGGGACACTCCTCGGCGGCGGAATCGCATACGGTCACGACCAGATCGAACGGCACGTCGCGGAACTCATCAACCGACTTGGATCGTCCCTGATGCTCGATGCCGATTTCGGCGAGCACGCGGATCGCCATCGGATGCACGTAACCAGCCGGTTGTGTGCCCGCGCTCACGGCTGACCAGTCATCACTCAACCGCGCATTGACGATCGCTTCTGCCAGGTGAGATCGACATGAGTTACCGGTGCAGAGAAACAGAACTTTGCGCGTCATGCGTAAACGCGCTCCTCAATTTGATTTTCAAGCCGTTGACCATCGCCGTAAACCTGCTGCCCCAACTCGATCAACATCGGGATGCCTTTCACTTCATGCGCCAGCAGCGGGATTTGCACCACCGGCACGGCAAAGCGCTGCGCGATCTCCTGCAGATATTTTTCTTGCATGGCCCGTCGAGACTGCGTAAACGGCGTCGTGGCCTGTTCGGCCGGGATGACCTGGTTGGCGACGACCAATCCTGCCGTGATGCCGACCGTGCGCAGTTCTTCCGACGCGCGATAGGCTTCCAGGATGGGCGTCGATTCGGGATACATCACGAACGCAAACGTGCTGCGGGCCGGATCGCGCATCATCTCGATCACATCGCCGAAGCGGTGCTTGGCCACATCGTCGGCGGCAGTGGTATCGACCGAGGCAAACACCTTCACATCGAGTCTGCTGGCTCCAATCCATGGGCAGTTCGATCAGGCGCATGGTATGGCCGGTCGGGGCGGTGTCAAACACGATCGCTTGCCAGTCAGCCTGCGAGGCAAAGTCGATGAACTTATCAAATGCGGCCATCTCTTCCGTGCAGGGCGAGTCGAGTTCTTCGGCCATCACCGTGATCGACGCTTCAGGGCGCCCACGCTGCCGGGCGTCGTCGAGGATGCGCTGCTTGTAGACCTCGGCCGCTGCTTTCGGATCGATCTTCGCGGCCCACAGGTTGGGCAGGCCTTCAACGGGCGCGGCGTCATCACCGACTGGCTTACCGAGCACATCGCCAATGTGCGCGGCGGGATCGGTGGTGAGCAGCAGCGTCTTGTAGCCTTGTCGCGCCAGCCACACGGCCGTGATGCACGAAGCGACCGTCTTGCCCACGCCGCCCTTACCCGCAAAGAACACCGCGCGGCTATGGCCATTCGGCGATACGCGTGCCAGGACATCGGCCGTTAACGCATGCGGCTGAATGCGGATGGTCGACGCATTCGCTGATTCGCGGACTCGCGGACTCGCGGACTCGTTGACACCCTCGAAGAACATCTGGCCCACTTCACGCAGCCGCTCGACGCCCTTGATTTCGCCGGACAACAGCACCATGCGGCGTGTGGGCAGTGCCAGTTCGGTTTCGATCTGTTGGAGGTAACGGGCCTGCATTGTGGCGCGCGCGGCAAAGAGCGGATTTCCCAGGGCTTCGGGCGGAATGAGGCCATTCACGATCAATTGATGCGTGTGAATGTCCAGCTTGCCCAGTTCGTTACGGCGCGCTGCGTCTCTTTGATCGCAATCGCTTCCGGGTGCAGCACGAAGACAAACGTCGTCTGCGCCGGATCGCGCATGATGGCCAGCGCCCGCTCGTACTTGTGTTTGGCATCTTGAATCGCCGCCGCCGGACCGATGCACGTTTGCCCGCTGCCCTCGCTGGCCGAATCGATCGATTGGCTCCATGCAGCAGGCAATTCCAGCAGGCGCAGCGTGTGGCCGGTCGGCGCGGTGTCGAAGATCACAACGTCAAAGGTTTGGCCGTTATCGGTGGGCACATCCAGGAAGTCAGTGAAGCGATCGAAGGCGGCGACTTCGGCGGTACACGGCCCGCTCATCTGCTCTTCCATGACCTGCACCATCGGCAGCGGGAACGCCGCGCGGATGGGCGCCATGGCGCGATCGATATATTCTTCCGTCGCGCGATCGGGATCGATCTCCATCGCCCAGAGATTCGGCACGTGCGCGATCGGGGTGATCTGGTGCCCGATCGCTTGTTCGAACACATCGGCCAGATTCGACGCGGGATCGGTCGTGACGATCAACGTGCGTTGGCCTTCGTCCGCGTAACGGACGGCTTGCGTGCAGGCCATGCTGGTCTTGCCCACGCCGCCCTTGCCTGAAAAAAATACAAACTGGGTAGTCATGCACTTGCTCCGTTCAAATGGGTTTTAATTTCGTTAAGTGTGGGATACGCCCCGACCTTGATAATCTGGCCGCGCACCGCGGTAATCGGCAGAGCCGCCATCTGCTGCTCGCGCACCAGGCGCATCACGTCGGGGTTGCTCAGAAAGGCCTGCGGTTGGCCTGTCATCTGATAACGCTCCACCGTCAAGCCTTCTGCTTGAAGCGCGAGGATCATCTCGTTAACATCCAGCAAGGTCTGATCGAGCGTCGGGCCGCACAGGCCGGTCGGGCAGCACATGGGCGGATCGAAGAATTCGACAGTCACCGTTTGGGTGTAAGTCGGTGTGACATCAAACGTGGTAATCGTATCGGTCATGATATTTCAATCTCCATTGAAGCAATTTGGCAAAAATAAAATCAGGCTGTGGTAACGGTGATGTCGCCGAGGCGCACGATGCTGCTCTGCGGGCCGCAGGTCGGGCGGCGCGGCTTGATCCGACCGGGATCAAAGAACACGCCGAACATCTGAGTCAGTTCTTTGAGCGCGGCTTGATTGATCGAGTAGTAGATCCAGCGCGCATCGACGGCATCACGTTCCACGTCGATCAGGCCGGCCTCGCGCAGCATGCGCAGGTGGTGCGAGATCAAGTTGGGCGGCAGTTTCAGCGCGTCGCCCAGTTCACAATTGCATTGCACGCCTTCCATCAGCAGGTGCACGATCAACAAGCGCTTCGGCTCGGCCAGTACCTTGAGCCGGTCGGCCAGGGCTTGCAGATTAGTGGGGGGCCGGGGGAGATCTTTCATCGCGATTGCCTTCCGAAAATAGTTCAATCTACGTTGAATTATATCAGGATAAGAAAATCCGTCAAGGACAAATGTCAGGTGTTGGGGATGACGTCTGGCCAGCGCGATCGAAACGCGCCGCGCCCGCCACGCCGCACGGCGATGATCTCTGCGAGGATCGCCACCGCGATTTCCTGCGCTGTTCAATCGCTGCAGCTAACGCCTGAATGGGATCGCGCCTGTCATGGCTTCCTTATCGCTTCCAGCGTGTTGACGTGCTCGGGCAGGAGAATCGGCACGTGGCCCTGCTGCACACAATGATAGGCGAACACATACATTCCCGCCGACCAGGCTTGATGCGGATAGCCCATCGGCCGGCCGGTGCGCCCGTGACACCACTCATTGAATTCCCATTCTTCTTCAACGCCTAACCGGTTCACTTCAGCCAATCTCTCCAACTGATGGCGCGCTTCGTCCCTGCGACCGGCTTTCACCAACGCGGCTACATAGAAGCCGCCCACGAACGGCCAGATGCCGCCGTTGTGATACTGCTCCGGCAGATTCAAATTGTTGTTGCGATAGTATTCGCGCCAATCCTTGTTGCCCGGATGAATGACGGGATTCAGCACACGCACCGGATAGGGGTCGGCGATGCCGACTTGATGCAGGTAGTCGAGGATGCGTTTTTCCTGCGCCGGATTGGCGACCTCGAACAAGATCGCCAGTAAGTTACCGAAGACATCGCAGTAGTCGCCGCAGTCGCGGAAGGCCACGTAGGGCAAGAAAAAGGGTCGCTTGACCAGCACCGGATCGACCTGGCTCAGCGTATGTTTCCATTCGGTGTGGCCGGGGCAGTCCGGCCCCCATTCAGACTTGGTCTCTTCGCCCACCCACAGCACAATGCGAATTTTGTGGCGCACATCGTCGGCCATGTCGTCGCAGTGCGATCCATCGCGGTCGAGCGCGCGCGACATCTCGGCCAGCGCGCGCAGCGCCGCATACCACAGCACGTTATCGTACAGCACGTTGAAGCGATTGGCGAGCAGATCGGCCCAGTCGGCGGCTTCGTGCACTTCCAGTAAGCCGCAGCCGTTGGAATCCTGAAAGCGCAGCCACAGCAGCGCTTTTTCCAGTGCCGGCCATGCTTCGCGCAGAAATGCCACATCGCCCGAAGCATGATATTGAAACGCATGGCCGAGGATGAACCACAAGTTGGAATCGACCGAGCCGGCATTCGTGTGATCGAGTCGGCCCGTGGCCACACTGACGTTATTGGGAATCGCGCCGAGGTCGGATTGTTGGCTGGCCAGCGTGCGCAGTGAGACGCTCAGACAACACTCATGACCAGGCGACAACAGCGCCCCCAGCGAGGTGATCACGCTGTCGCGCGCCCACACGTGGGGATAACCTTCCGGGGACGCCATCAAGCCGATCGGACTGCATTCCGTTCCCAGAATGTTTTGTGCCTTTTCAAGCGCGACATCCGTTAAGCCAATCATCGCTTACCTGCCCTTTCAAAACATCGCTTCCAGTGTCGCCCGTCGATCAGTCAGGGCGTCGTCGGCGTGCAGCGGCGGACATTCGATCACGCTGCGCCGGTGTTGCAGCAGGCCCACGGCAAAGGCCATGCACGTCGCTTCACCACATTGCTTGCAATTCGTCTGCGGCAGCAGCGTCCACACATCCAGTGGACGCGGAACGCGGCGACCCATTGTCACAGCTATCAGGTCCGCGCGATGTTCCCATGTGGCGTTGATGGCCTCTTTGAGCGCCGCCAATAACTCAAGACCTTCCGCGGCATTGCTCACCTGCGTGATATAGACGCGATCGGCATACAGCGTCATGAATCCAGCAGGGCGGCGAAACGTCAACGTGCGCGCCTCAGGATGATAAGCGATGATGCCGGGCAGCGTGGCGAGATACGGCAACACCTCGTCAAGCGATCGATTCGGTTTACCGATCACAATGATTTTGCCCGGCTCGGCTAGGCAAGGCAGCGTGCGCGTAAGGGCGATTGAATCAAGATACATCACAGAATTTTGAAGCGCTTGCGAATCTCACCACAGCATTCACCGACGCAGGCCGGATTGGCGCGGTAAAATGCCCAGCGTCCCTCACGCCGGGCAATGACCAGATTGGCGCGGCGCAGTATGGCGAGATGATGCGACAGAGTGGGTTGGGTCGTGGTGAAGTGCTCGTGCAACTCGCTCACGCTCATCTCGCCCGTCTGCAAGAGCATCAGGATGCGCTGGCGCGTCTCGTCCGCCATCGCTTTGACAAAGTCGTCGAAGTCGCAGCAGCGCCGTTCAGTCATGCGTGAAAGAGATTGCCGCCGACGTGAGTGATGCCCGCCCCGGGCACCTCAATCATGACTTTTCAGCCGCTTTCCAACAGATCGCGGGCCTGGCCTTTGAATCGAGACTTTGAGCCAGGCCAGTGCGCCAGCGGCGTCATCATCCATCAAAATGCGGATTAACTCGATAAGTTCGTCATCCTCTAGAGCAAGGCTCAAGGCTTTCTTCATGTCCGCTGTCCTTAACCGATTGCGGGCGCATCGCTGACAATGCCCTGCAAGTCCGTCAACTTCTGCGCGTAGGGCGGTTCATGCAGCGGTGGGCAATCAATGATTCTCTGCTGTGAGGCCACCAGACTTGATGGCGAACGAATAGCAGGTCGGCTCGCCGCACTGCTTGCAGTTGGTCTGTGGCAGCAGCTTATACACCGTCATCAACGGCGGCCGCTGATGCGTTTCGGAGTCAGGCGCGATCTCCGATCGGCGCTCCCAGGTGCGATTGATCAACTTGATCAACCCGTCGATCTCTTTGACCGCCGCATCGTAGTCTTCGACATTGCTGGCGGCAATCTGAAAAGCGTGAAACGCCAGAGTGTGCCCGCCCTTCTTCCACGTCAGGGCGTTGGCGGAGCGATGATAGATTGCGCCGCGCAGCGTGGCGTTGAGGTAAGGCAGCACCGCGGAGATGTCCACGGTCAGGCGGGCAATGGCTGAAAAGCGCTCGGCGCCCGGTTCGCAGGGCGGGGTAAATACGTCGAGGTCATAGTGTTCGATCAGCATGAGGCCCCTCCTTTAATCCATGCGTCGCGCCATCATGCGCACAGCCCGCGCAAATAGGATAAGCGTAAAGACTGCGAGGTCGATGTTGTCCACCGCGCGAAGGGGCGGGCCGGCTTTGGCGGATGCCGGCCTATGTTCCTAGCGCGCGCAGAAAGCCGCATACGCCTGACGCAGCGCCGCCGCATAGTCGGCTGCGACGTTGGGCCGATCGGGGATGTAGTTGAACCGGCGGGCCATGCCCAGCAGTTCGCCATCGGTGGTCTCCTCTGGACGGTGGCCCAGCGCGAAGAGCTGCTTGAAGACCACGTCCAGGTTCAACATCCCGATGGTCACGCCACGCGGACCGACCTTGAGATAGGTCACGCCTTCTCTATTCGGCAGGCAGCAGGCTCCATCACCGGAAGGCGTCTTGTCCATGGCGACCCTGCGACGTCAACCCGTAGCGGCGGGTGTGGGCTCTGGCACGGATAAGAACTGCTCCACCGCGTCCAGCGCGTGCGCCGCATAGATCGAACCGGGGCCACCACCCATCATCAACCCAACGCCGATCGTCTCCAGTAACTCAGGGCGAGTTGCACCAGCCTTGATCGCATCATGAACATGATAAGCAATGCAGCCCTCACAGCCCACGGCAACACTGATGGCTAACGCCATCATCTCTTTCACTGTCGCACTCAACGCGCCATCTTCCACGGCTTTCTTGTGCAGGCGCGCAAAGCCTGTCATCGGGCCGGGCATCTCGCGCCCAAACTGCGTCAAGCGCCCTTCGAGATGCCGATACAGTTCAACATAGTCGGTTGGCATGAGAACCTTCAGCTTTCTGAATAGAATTAAGCGAAAACGGGGCCCTACGGGCACTGAATCACGCCCTGCGCCCACAGGCAGCCGCCGCAGGTGGGAAAGGTGTTGCCAACACAGTCTTCCTCGTTCGCTTCCAACAACTGGCAGCCGCCGCAGGACGTGCACGGCGCGAACTCGAACTCGCGCACACGCTGGCGGAAAGCCAGGTAGTCCGTCTGCTGCCACACATCGATCAAGTCATCGTCGTTCACGTTGCCGACGGTGTAGCGCCGCGAATGGCGCTCATAACGATCGACGTAGCTCACATGATCGTGCATCAGCGGCAGGCACGGGCTGACGCCGCCATCCCAGGCGATAGCCAGCGTGCCGCCTTCGACGAACGGGCACCGATCGTGCAGACTCTGCAGGTTGTAGCCGGCATAGGTAATTGTCCGGTGACTGTTCAGGACGTGATACAGCGTGCGCCGGGTCACGTCGTCGATGTCGATCTTCGGCATCATCACGTGAGGGACGCCCGGTGACGGCGGGCAGTCGCTGTGCGTGAGCACGCGCCAATACAATATCTCGTCGCGCAAGTCAGGTGTGTAAGGCAGGACATTCGTGACTTTGAAGTGCGCCGCGCCCAGCCAACGACTCAGTGCCAGCAGGTCGGGCAGCTGCGCAATGTTGCGCTTCATGGCGACAAAGGCAATGCCCAGCTCCGGCACGGGATAGTAGCCGCGGCTGCGCAGGTCGCGGAAACGCATCACATTCTCCAGGATCTGCGGCAGCGCCGCGCCCAAGCGGATGTCGGCAAAGCTGTCCGGCGTCGTGCCGTCGAGCGACACCCAGAGCACGTCGAGCTGTGCCGCGATCAGCTGGCGGGCCAGCCCTTCATCGAGCAGCGTGCCGTTGGTGATCAGCTCCACGCGCGCGCCCAGCGCTTTAGCCTGGGTGATCATCGACACGATGTCCCGGTGCGCCAGCGGTTCCCCGAAGCCGCCGAAGAACACCACGGGCGGCGGCGTGAAGGCGCGCAGTCCCTCGATGATGCGCGCGAACGTGGCCCTGCGCATGCGGCCGAGAGACTCCGTCCACACGTTGCGCACGCAGGTGACGCAGTTGAGGTTGCAGCTATTCGTCGGTTCAATGTACACCTTGGCCAGGTGGGTGATGGGCCGGCGCACGCGAAAAGTATCGAGGTCATCGTCAATCCAGACTTCTGTGTCTGGTGCCAAGCCATAGCGCGCTGTCAGCTCAGGCGGCAGCGCGAGCCGCCCATCCTTTTCAACGCGAGTGCGGATGCCAGGTTTTGAGTTCATGCCAGCCTCACTGTCTCGTGCTGCATTCGCCAATCGTTCGCCGTGTCAGCGGCTAGTTCAACGCATCCGCCACCCAGGTCATGACTTCTTCCGGCGCAGGAATGCGCCCGCCGCAGACCAGCTTATTGTTGATGACCAGGCCGGGCGTATACAGCAGGCCATACTTGGGATACTCGGCCCGATCAGTCACCTTCTCGAACTGGGCTTCCACGCCCAGGTTCATGGCCGCCTGCCGCGCGATCGCTTCCACTTTTTTGCAGTTGTCACAACCGGGCCCGAGAACTTTAATGTCAAGCATGTTGTTTTCTCCTTGTCACGGATAGAGTTTATTCGACGATTTCAATCGTCGGTTCGACGCTGATTTGTGATTTCACCGAATTGGCCACCAAACTGTATTTCTGCGCCGCTTGCAAGGCGCGGCGCGTGCGGGCCTCCACCGCCGATCGGTCTTCGGCGCCCGCCGATATTTTGATCTGCGGCCAGAAACGCAAATGCGTGAAAATCTCGGTGCGGTCCAGTTCGATCAACTTGGTGCCTTCGGTGCGGCATTCATACGAGATCAGATTCAATTTGAAACGTTCCGCCGCCCAGATGAACATCATCATCACGCACGTATTCGCGGCGGCGACAAAGGCATCTTCAGGCGTGAAGACGCCGGGGTGCCCCTGCGCGTCCGGCGGTGCAGAGAAGTCCATCTCCGGCCCGTTGCCCATGACGATGATGCCCCCAGTGCTCGCCCTTCCAATTGACGGTAGTGTGATAGGTTGCCGTTCGACTCATAAGGGAGTTCCTTTAATTTTTCGCGCAGAACGCCGCATATTCGCGTTCGAGCACGGATAAGTAGGTCGCTTCTTGTTCGGCGGGTACTGGATTGTAGACCTTGACCAGGTTCAGCAACTCGCGCGTTACGCCGTCGCCGGGCGCTTTGCCCTGCTCGCGGAACTGCTCAAAGATTGCGGGCAGCGCGATGAGTGTCACCACTTGTCCGTCGACGTTGACCTTCTGCACCGGGATGCCCGATCCGCATGAGCAGGTGGCTTCGACGGGTTCCGCTTCTTCCATGGCCGGTGTCTCACCCACAAACTCACCTGCGCGGCGATCCCATTGCTTGCCCAATAGTTCATCGACGAGGTACGCGGTTCGATCGGCAACGAGGTTGACCAACTCACGCCCGTTGTCATTCAAGCGGCGCATGGTGCCGATTTCGCGCTCGATCAACAGATCACGTGACCAGCACATTCGCCGCCGGCTTGCCCGAATACAGTTCAGTCGCCTTCGCGGCGCAGCGCTTGTCGCAGCCATCCAGAGCGATGGTCGGATAGAAGCGCGCAAAGGCGCGATCGCCTTCGCCACCGGCCAGAAACAGCGGCAAACAGATCGTCACCGTATCTTTGGGTCGCAGCTGCTCCAGCACCTTCAGTGCAGCCAGACGCGTCACCGTGCCTTCAGCCAGTTCTTCACCCGAACAGGCGACGATGCCCACTTTCTTCTGCGGCAGATCAACCATGTTGACCTCCTTCGTTTTCCCCTCGCCCTCCCGTGTCCGCGAAGCGGCGGGACGGCTGGCCGCTGGGAGACGAAATAGTCCCCATCCTTTGGTGGGAGGGGCCAGGGGTGAGGGCATCTACATCTTGCGCAATTTCCTGCGCCAATGCCCGCGCCAGTTGCTGCCCGCCTTCGTTCAGCTCCGCGATGCCCTGCGGCTTGAACTGCTTGTAGCGACGATACACGTCCAGCACCGCGTAATCTTTGGCGACTTCGCCGCCGCTCTCTTTCACCATCTTGGTCGCGCAGGCCAACTTGCAGCCGTCGATGGTGATCGCTTGCGAATCCGCGACGGCGGCGCGGGCCGCTTCATCGCCCAGCACCAGCAGCGACAACGGCACCAGCTTGTGCCGTGTCAGGCCGCAGGTCTTGTGTCACATCGTACGCGGCCTCGCGGCTGACGCTGCCATACGTCTTGCCGATGCCGCTGCACGGCACGATCACCACGCGCTTCGCGCGCTTTGGATCGCTCATTGTTTCTTCATCTCCTCTTCGGCTTCACGCTTGACCACTTCAAAATACGCCGCCGCATCGAGCAACTGCAACCGATCGGCAGCCCAATTGGATGCAGCCATGACCGCCAGCCAGCCCGCGCCATACGGATCTTGATTGATCGCTTCCGGTGCAGTATCCATTTCGGGATTGACTTCGATCACATTGCCGCTGACAGGCGAACTCAACGCCACATTGACCTTAATCGTCTCGATCGAAGCGACTTCTTCCCCGGTGGCCAGCGTCGTGCCAACTGGCTTGACCTCCGCGAAAGCGATGTCGCCGCTGCGCTGCTGCAAAAAGTCCGACAGGCCGATGCGCACGCGATTGCCTTCCGCGAGCGCCCACACGCCTTCGCGCGTGTAGCAGCGATCGGTCGCTACTTTAAACGTAAACTTATCCACGGTGACTTCCAGAAACTCCGCCATGATCTATCTCCTGTGTAAATTACGGCGTCGTGAGCAGAATCGCCATGCGCTGCAGCGCCAACAGCGCCAGCGCCGCGGCAAAGATGCGGCTCAAAGTCAGCGACTTCACGCGCTTTGCCATGAACCTTGCGCCCAGCCAGGCGCCCAGCACGGCCGTGATCGACGTGAGGCCCAGCATCAACCAGTCAAATTGCGCGCTGCCCAGGTGACTGGCAAAAGCGGAGAACGAGGGCAGCGTCACGATCACACTATTGGTCGCCGCTGCCAGGCGAGCCGTGTAGCCCAGCATCACCAGGGTGGGCATCATCAAGAAACCCGGGCCGACGCCCAGAAAGCCGGCAAAGATGCCGATCAATCCGCTGAACACACCACCCTTCACGCGCGTCCGATCGGTGATGACGGGCTTCACGCTGTCGTCCATCTTGGGCGGAAAAGCCATGCGATAAGCCAGAAAGATCAACACGCCGACGTAAATCCACCATACGATGTTGGTCGGCACGAACTGCAACAGCCACACCCCAAGTGGGGCGACGAGGGTCGTGATGATCAGCAGCGGAATCGCCGTGCGCCAATCGACCATCTTCGCGCGTGCATACGTGATCGCGCCGGCGATGGCAGTCAGGCCATTCAGCCACAACGCCCACGGCATGATCACGTCTTTCAAGTCGAAGCCGAACAGGCCCAGCACCGGCGTCAAGATGAACGCCACCCCGAGGCCCATCATGCCCGCTAGAAATGACAGCACGAAGAGGATGGCTGGAATGATGATGTACTCCATGCTGCGCCTCAGTTACAAACGGATATTGAACAGGTAGCCGGTGATAATGATGGCAACCGCCCAAAGTGCGCGCCTAACTCACATGCCACACGCTTCACGCAGTACCTTGTCCAATCTACTGTGGGGCGGATAACCTGTCTGCACCAACTTGCCGTCAATGAACAGGCCGGGTAAAGCCCACAGGCCTAACTGCATAATCTCGACCAGATCGTCCACGCGTTCCACCTGTGCTTCCACCTGCTGTTGTGCCAGCCAGGCGCGCACGTCTTTCTCGAGGTTGTGACAGGCTGGGCAGCCCGCGCCGACGATCTGAATGCGCATCGCCTACGCTGCCGGCTGAGCAGCAGTCCGCCAAGTATTGACCTCTGCTTCCGATAACATGCCGTTTGTCCCCATGAAAGTATTCAAAACTCTGGATATGATCGGGCAAAAAATAGGTGTTACGCTGCTACCGTCTCGACGGAAGTACAGCGCGGGCACGGGCAGTTATCCAGATCCGCGCCATGTGCCATCTTCCGTTTGTTTGGCTGGCCGCCCGTCATCGCGAGCGCCACATCGAGCAGCGCGAACACCTGTGGCTGCGTGACGCGATAATGCACGTTCCAGCCGTCGCGGCGATCCTGCACCAAACCGGCCTCGCGCAGCACCGACAACTGCTGCGAGATGTAGGCCTGCCGCTGGCCCAGCGCCGCCTCGATGTGACACACGCACGCCTCGCCATCGCGCAGGATGTCCAGAATCTCCAGCCGCGCCGGGTGCATCAATGCTTTGAACAATTTGGCCGAATTGTCGTATGCGTTCATGCCGTGCCTCATATCTCATTCAAAATCCTGAATAAGTTTACAACCAGCCAGGCCGCTCCTCAAGGCACACTTGTCATATGTTTGATGTGACAAGTGGCACAGCAAGTCGAATTACGTTCGTTACGGCTTACGATAAAGTGATAGCAGAAGTCGGAACAGATTAAGAGAATTTAACAATGGCTTAAAAGTCGCTTGAAATGACGATGCTAAAGTAACTTGGGGCGCAGAATTGTCCAATTCGCTGGTGGCCGTTAATCCAAACCAGAAGATAAATCAATTTCAGTTTTCTTAAGGAGAAGAAGAAATGAGACGCATGAGTACGTTCGTTACGCTGCTGATGATTGCCGCGATTGTGGCTGGTGCTTGCGCTGCGCCGACGGCGACACCGGCCCCTGCCTCGACGCAGGCGGCGGCTCAACCGACAGCGCTTCCCGCGCAGCCTACGCAGCCGCCGGCTGCGGCTGCCCCGACCACAGATCCCGAACCAGCGGCCGAACCCGCCATGGAAATGGCAGGCGGCCTGCCGATGGTTGATGCGGGTGCGGTGACGGGTGACATCGTGTCGGCGGGCAGCAGCACGGTCTTCCCGTTGAGCGAAGCCATGGCCGCGCGCTTCCAGGACGAAGGCTACACGGGCAACATCACCATCGACTCGATCGGGTCGGGTGCGGGTCTCGAGCGCTTCTGCAAGACCGGCGAGACCGACATCGCCAACGCCAGCCGCGCCATCAAGTCCAGCGAAGTCGAATCGTGCCAGGCCATCGGCCGCACGCCCATCGAGTTCCGCGTCGGCACCGATGCCCTGGCCGTCGTCGTCAATCCCGAGAACACCTGGCTCGACGAGGGTGTGACTCTGGCCGAACTCGCCAAGATCTTCTCGTCCGAAGCCAAGACCTGGGCCGATGTCAATCCCGCCTGGCCCGCTGAGCCCATCCTGCGCTTCAGCCCCGGCACCGATTCCGGCACCTTCGATTACTTCGTCGAAGCCGTCATGGACAAGGCCTTCGTCAAGGACGCCACCGCCGACAAGGGCAAGGGCGAAGAGCAGATTCTCAAGGCCGAGAATCTCCAACTCTCCGAAGACGACAACGTCCTCGTCCAGGGCGTCGAAGGCGACAAGAACGCCATTGGCTACTTCGGCTATGCCTACTTCCAGGAAAACGCCGACAAACTCAAGGCCCTCAAGATCAACGGCGTCGCGCCTTCCGGCTCCACGGTGGACGCCGGCACCTATCCGCTCGCCCGCCCGCTCTTCATCTACTCCGATGCCAAGATCATGGCCGAGAAGCCCCAGGTCGCCGATTTCATCAACTTCTACCTGACCTACGTCAACGAAGAGATCGACGCCGTCGGCTACTTCCCCGCCAGCGAAAGTGTGCTCAACGGCGCGAAGATGGCCCTCTTGCAAGCGTTGGGACAGTAAACCGTTGGATCAGCTAAATCGATCGGGAGGTGCAAGCCTCCCGATCGGTCTCACCAGATGTGAAGCGCGTGTGATCGACCTGCTGTTGATCGCACGCGCCTTGTAGTCTGTAGCGCAGAGGTGACTATGCAAACGACACTCAAGCCAACCGCCGCTTCGATCGATTTGCCCCAGATCGATCTGCACAAGCGCCGCCGGCCGCACGAAATTATTATTCAAGCGCTGCTCTTCGCCTGCGGCATCATCTCGATCTTTGTCACGCTCGGCATTGTGTTTGTACTGCTGCAGGAATCGCTGCGCTTTTTCACGTCCGGCGAAGTGAATCTCATCGAATTCCTGTCCGGCACCACGTGGCAGCCTGCCATCGGCCAGTTCGGGATTCTGCCGCTGTTCATGTCGACCGTCATCACCAGCCTGATCGGCATGCTGGTGGCGCTCCCGTTGGGATTGGCCGTAGCCGTCTACCTGAGCGAATACGCTTCGCCTCGCGCGCGCGGCATTTTGAAGCCGATCCTGGAAGTGCTGGCCGGCATTCCCACCGTGGTTTACGGCTACTTTGCTTTGACCTTCATGACCCCCCTGCTCCGATCGATCTTCGGCGCCGACACCGTGCAGATTTACAACATGGCCTCGGGCGGCATTGTCATCGGCATCTTGATCATCCCGCTCATCGCGTCGATGAGCGAAGACGCGCTGAGCGCCGTGCCGCGCTCACTGCGCGAGGGCGCGTATGGTCTGGGCGCGACCAAGCTGGAAACCTCGCTCAAGATCGTGGTGCCGGCGGCCTTATCGGGCATCAGCGCCGCCGTCATCGTGGGCATTTCCCGCGCCGTGGGCGAAACCATGGTCGTGGCGCTGGCCGTGGGCGCCGGGCCTAAATTGACCTTCAATCCGTTTGAGGGCGCCGAGACGATGACGGGCCACATCGTGCGCATCAGCGGCGGCGATCTGAGCTACGACTCGATCGACTATAACAGCATCTTCAGCATTGCGCTGTTCCTGTTCATCGTCACCTTCGTGCTGAACTTGATCAGCCGGTTTGTGGTGCAGCGCTTCCGTGAGGTGTATGACTGATGAACGACATCGAAACACAAATGGACTTCCGGCAGAAACCGGATGAAGACTTTGAATACGACCTGAGCGCGCGCAAGCGCAACGCCAGCGCCTGGCAGATCATCTTTCTGGCGGCGACGGTCATCTGCGTGGTGCTGCTGATGACGCTGCTGATCAAGATCGTCAACGACGCCTTCGGCTACGTGGCGATGCAAAACAAGATCCAGCCCGCCGTTCTGGTGGCAAAGTACGCGCCAGACGCCGCCCCTGACACCCCTCTGACTGAACTGCCGAAAGAGACGCTGACCGCAATCTTCAAGGACAATGTCTCGGCCGGTTTATACCGCCGCTACGATCGGGAGAAGAAGTTTGACGAGCGCACGCAGGCAGAGGTTCTGGCGTTGGTGGAAGAGCGCGTGGTCGAGCCGAAGATCGTGGCGACATGGGGACTGCTTGACTCTATTCTCAATCGCAGCGCCATTGAAGCCCAAGTGGCGGAAATACCCAACGGCACGCTGGAGTTCCGCAGCTGGATCAACGCGAACCTCATCACGAATCCGCAGTCGCCCGATCCGGAAAACGCCGGGGTGCGCACCGCGATTCTGGGATCGCTGCTCATGATCTTGATCACGATCCTGGTGGCTTTTCCCATCGGCGTGGGTGCGGCGATCTATCTGGAAGAATACGCCAAAGACAATCGACTGAACCGCTTGATCCAGACCAACATCAACAACCTGGCGGGCGTGCCGTCGATCATCTATGGCATGTTGGGCCTGGCCGTCTTCGTGCGCGTGCTGGAGCCGATCACCAGCGGCGTGGCCTTTGGCCTGACCGGCGGCGGCGAGACATCGCAGAATGGCCGCACGATTCTCTCGGCGGCGTTGACGCTGGCCCTGCTGGTGCTGCCCATCATCATCATCAACGCTCAGGAAGCCATCCGCGCCGTGCCGCGCTCGCTGCGACAGGCCAGCTTTGGCCTGGGCGCCACCCGCTGGCAAACAGTGTGGAGCCACGTGCTGCCGAATGCCATGCCAGGGATTCTGACGGGCACCATTCTGGCCGTCTCCCGCGCCATCGGCGAAACGGCCCCGCTGGTCGTGATCGGCGCTTCGACGTTTATTACGGTCGATCCCAACGGACCATTTTCCAAGTTTACGGCCCTGCCCGTGCAGATCTATCAGTGGGCCGCGCGCCCGCAGGCTGAATTTCGCAATCTGGCGGCGGCAGCCATCGTCGTGTTGCTGGTGTTGTTGTTGACGTTGAATGCGGCGGCCATCATCATGCGCAACCGCTATAGCCGCAGGAGAATAGCATGAGCACGATTGAATTGACAGCCCAACCTTTGGAGCGAACGATGATACGCGAGACGGAAGCGGTGGCCGAGGCCGCCGGCAGGTTTGCCATTGAAGCCAGGAGCATGCACGTTTATTACGGGCAATTCCGGGCTGTGAAAGACGTGAGCCTGCAGATTCAGAAGAACAAGATCACGGCCCTCATCGGCCCCTCGGGCTGCGGCAAGAGCACCGTGCTGCGCGCCTTCAATCGCATGAACGATTTGATTCCGACTGCGCATTTGGAAGGCGAGGTGTTGTTTCATGGCCGCAATCTGTACGCGCGCGACGTCGATCCGGTGGAAGTGCGCCGCAAGATCGGCATGGTCTTCCAGAGGCCCAACCCCTTCCCCAAGTCGATCTACGACAACGTGCTGTGGGGCGCGAAGATCAACGGCTTCAAAGGCAGGGCCGACGATCTGGTGGAACAATCGCTGCGGCAGGCCGCGCTGTGGGACGAGGTGAAGGACAAGCTCAAGCAGGGCGGGCTGTCGCTGTCGGGCGGGCAGCAGCAGCGCCTGTGCATCGCGCGCACCATCGCCACGCGGCCGGAGATCATTCTGATGGACGAGCCGTGCTCAGCGCTGGACCCGATTGCCACGCTGAAGATCGAAGACCTGATGCGCGAGCTGGTGGAGAAGTACACCATCATCATCGTGACGCACAACATGCAGCAGGCCGCGCGCGTGTCCGACTACACGGCGTTTTTCAACATGGAACAGGATCGCGCCGGCTATCTGGTGGAATACGACGACACCAAGCATATTTTCACCAATCCCAAAGATCAACGCACAGAAGATTACGTGACCGGCCGCTTCGGTTAAGCCGGCACACCAGGGATAACACCATGTCTAAACCACGCGTCCTGTTTCTCTGCACCGGCAATTCGGCGCGCTCCATCATGGCCGAAGCGCTGCTGCGCCACTACGCGCCCGATCAGTTTGAAGTCTTCAGCGCCGGTCTTGAGCCGAAGGGCATCAATCCTTATACGATCCGCGCGATGAACGAAATGGGTCTTGACGTGAGCGGCGGACGTTCCACCGACGTGATGGAATATTTGGGCAAAGTTCACATGGGCTACGTGATCACTGTCTGCTCGAATGCGGAAGAACGCTGCCCGATCTTTCCGTTCGGCACCCAGCGGCTGCACTGGCCGTTTGAGGACCCCGCCGCGTTTGAGGGCGCCGACGCCGAAAAGCTGGCGAAGTTTCGCGAAGTGCGCGATCTGATTGACGAGCGCATCCGCGCCTGGCTGAGCGAGCAGCAGATTCCATTGACCGCTGCGCCGTCGCAAGCTCAAGCCTGAGCGGAGCGCCGCCTCGTGCAGCACGCCATGCACTCCCACCCGGCTCATTCACCTGCCACCCCGCGTACCAAACTCGATCGCGAGTGGGATGCCATTCGCACCGATCTGTTCCGGCTGGGCGATCGGGTGGATGCCGCGATCGATCGGGCCATCACGGCGCTGCTCAATCACGACAAGCATCTGGCGCGAAATGTAGTGGAAGCCGATCAGGCGATCAACGCCCGGCGGTATCAGCTGGAAGATGCGTGTCTCACCATCATCGCCCGGCATCAGCCGGTAGCCGGCGATCTGCGCCGCGTCATCGCCACCATGCACGTGGCCGGCGAACTGGAACGCATGGGCGATCTGGCCAAGGGCATTGGCAGTATCGTGCTCCGGCAGCCCGCGGCAGACTCGGCTGCCGCTGGGCAACCTTGATCGCATGGCACAGGCGGTGCGCCGGATGCTGCGCTGCAGCCTGTACGCATTTGCCTACGGTGACTTCCAGCAGGCCGGCCGGGTGGCGCTGCTGGACGACAGGATCGACGAGTTCTATCAGCAGACCATGCGCATGTTGCTGACCTACATGCTGGAAGACAGCACGGTCGTCGAAGCTGCCACCTATCTGCTGTGGGTGTCCCACAATCTGGAGCGCATCGGCGATCGCTGCGTGAATGTGAGCGAGCGCGCCCTGCGGCGTTGACCCTGTGGATCGAGAGTGTTACAATGAGCGTGAACATGAACGAGGATAAGTATCGCGTGCTGGTGCTGTGCACCGGCAACTCGGCGCGATCGCAAATGGCCGAAGGGCTCATCAACGCGCAGTTGGCCGACCGGTTTGCGGCCTTTTCCGCCGGGACGCGGCCCGCCGGACAGGTGCATCCGCAAGCGATCGCGGCGTTGCGCGAGATCGGCATCGACATTTCGCAGCAGCGATCGAAAGCGGCCGAGGAATTTCGGCGGGAGCCGTTTGACGTCGTTGTGACGGTATGCGACGCTGCCGCCGAAAATTGTCCGGTATGGCTGGGGCGGGGGCAGCGGGTGCACATCGGCTTTCCCGATCCGGCAGCCGCCGCGCCCGAACAGCAGGCGCACCAGTTTCGCGCCGTGCGCGACCTGATCCAACAGCAGCTCTTAGGTTACTTGCGCAGCTGGCAGCCTGCTGCCCAGTGGAGGAATCATGACCACTAGCTCAATCCGCAGTGCCCTCGACCGCGAGGAGAACCGCATCAAAGCCGATCTGCTGCGCATGGGCAGCATGGTCGAATCGGCCGTCGAGCGCTCCATCGTCGCGCTGAAGCAGCACGACGGCAGCCTGGCGCAGCAAATCGTCGACGACGACCGCCTGATCAATGACCTGCGCTACCGCGTGGAAGATGAATGCCTCACCGTCATCGCCACGCAGCAGCCCGCCGCGCACGACCTGCGCATCATCGTGGCGGCGACGCACGTCGCGGTGGAATTGGAGCGCATGGCCGATCACGCCGCCGGGATTGCCAGCATTACGCTGCGCATGCTGGATCAGCCGCTGCTCAAGCCGCTGATCGATATGCCGATCATGGCCAACATTGTCAAGGAGATGACGCGCAGCGGGCTGGATTCGTTCATCAACAGCGATATCGAGTTAGCGCGCCAGACCATCGCGCGTGACGACGAGGTCGATCAGATTTATCAGCAGATGTTTCGCGAGCTGCTGACCTACATGCTGGAAGATCCCAAGAACATCAGCCGCGCCACCTTCCTGTTGTGGGTGGCGCACAACCTGGAACGCATCGGCGACCGCGCCACGAATCTGTGCGAGCGCACCATCTTCGTGGCGACCGGGCTGATGGGCGATTTGAACGCCGGGCAGACTGGCCCGTTGAATCCCCTTGAATAGGGCGTTCGTCATATCCAAAACAGGATGATCGGCAGGGAGGCCGCAGTTGACAGGGCCGATCCCTGTGATACAATGAGCTCAAATTGAATTACTGAACCTTCGGGGCAGGGTGAGGCCGTCGCTTTTCAGACGTGCCAATTCCCGATCGGTGGTATAGCCCACGAGTCCCGCTACGCGAGGACATGATCCGGTGACACCTGCACGGCGTCAAACAGCGTGCACGTGAATTCCGGAGCCGACGGTACAGTCCGGATAGAAGAAGGTGGTAGCACGCTGTATTCGCGCGCGTGTTGACCGATCTGCCCCGGAGCCGCAGTGGTTGGCTTCGGGGGTTTTTGATCCAGGCGCGTGAGGCGTGTGACCGCGGTGTGCCTCGCCCCGAAGATGATCGATCTTGGGGGATTCTTGTCGACGGAGGCCAACATGGCGGTCTCAACCAAATCCAGGCGCGTCGTTCTGATTCACAGCCCATTCGGCAAAGTGCGCATGCCGCGCAAGTATGTGCCCCTGCTCCGCGCCGGAGCAATCGTGCTGCTCGTGCTAAGTGTGATCGCGGCGTGGCAGCTCATTGTGGTGATCGGCCGGTACCCCTCGTTCATTCTGCCCACGCCGCGCGAAGTTGGGGATGAGCTGATCAGTATCCTGCCCACGGCGGCCTTCTGGGGCCACGTCGCTGCGACGCTGATCGCAGTGCTGGGCGGCCTGTTCATTGGCGCATCACTGGCGATCCTGCTGGGCTACTTCATCGCCAAATCGCCGCTGGTCAATTCACTGGTTTCGCCGCTGGTCGTCGCTTCACAGGCCATCCCCATCGTCGCGATCGCGCCGCTGCTGGCCATCTGGTTCGGCTACGGCATCACGCCCAAGATCGTGACCAGCCTGCTGATCGTGTTCTTTCCGATCCTGGTCAGCGTCGTCGCGGGCATCCGCTCGGTGGAGCCGAACCTGCGCGACCTGATGCGGAATCTGCAGGCCAATCACTGGCAGATGTTCACGAAGCTGGAAGTGCCGTCGGCCCTCCCGATGGTGCTCAGCGGCTTCAAAGTGGGCGCGACGCTGGCGGTGATCGGCGCCATCGTCGGGGAGTTTGTCAACTCCGATCGGGGGTTGGGCTTCCTCATCAAGCAGGGCAACGGCGAGTACAACACGGCGCGCACGTTTGCCGCGTTGATCGTGCTGATGATCATGGCCTTGCTGCTGTATGGCAGCGTAGCCTGGCTGGAGCAGAAGTGGCTGGCCTGGAGAAAATGACCATAATCATCGCATCTGGCCAGATATTGATCGACTTGGCCAAGCCGGAAATTCAAACCCTTCGGAGAGAACGATGAAACGAGCGGTGGTGTGGTTGCTCATAGGCGCCATGCTGGTGGCGGGTTGTGCGCCTGCGGCGGCCCCGGCCCCAGCGGGTAAGGCGCTGACCAAGATTCGGGTACCCATGGGGTACATCGCCAACGTGCAGTATGCGCCCTTTTACGTTGCGGCCGATAAGGGTTATTTTGCCGAGGAAGGCTTAGACATCGAATTCGACTATCGCTACGAAACCGATGGCATGAAACTGGTCGGCGCAGGCGAATTGCCGTTTGCCGTGGTCAGCGGCGAGCAGGTGCCCCTGGCGCGTGCGCAGGGCCTGCCGGTGGTGTATGTGATGCACTGGTGGCAGAAGTTTGCCGTGGCGGTGGCCTCGCTGGCCGACAAAAATATTAAGACGCCGGCCGATCTGGTGGGCAAGTCCGTGGGCTTGCCGGGATTCTTCGGCGCCAGTTACATCGGCTGGCGCGGGCTGCTCGAACAAGCCGGGTTGAAAGAATCGGACGTCAAAGTGCAGGACATCGGTTTCACGCAAGCCGCCGCTTTGCAGCAGGGCAAAGTGGATGCCGCCGTCGTCTACATCAACAACGAGCCGATCCAACTCCGCGCCGCCGGGTTGGATGTGAACGTGATTCCGGTGAGCGATTATCTGTCGTTGGTGGCCAATGGCATCATTACCAATGAGAAGACCATCCAGGAGAATCCGCAGTTGGTGCGCAGCTTTGTGCGCGCCCTGCTGCGCGGGTTGAAGGACGCGCTCGACGATCCCGACTGGCTTTCAATACCTCCAAGAAGTATGTGGAAGGCCTGGGTCGTGATCCGCAGAAGGATGAGATCCAGCGGAAGGTTCTGGCCGAGACGCTCAAGCTGTGGCAGGCGCCCGTGCTGGGCCGCACAGACCCGGCCGTGTGGGATCAGACGCAGCAGGTGCTCATCGACATGGGGCTGCTCCAGGAGAAGATTCCCGACGAGCAGTTGTTCACCAATCGATTTGTGGACGAAGCGAAGTGAAAACTGGAAGACCTGTCAGGCGGGACAACCGCTGCGAGAACCGCCAGGATCAAGCTGTCCCACCTGACGGTCTAGCGCGCCTATGACTCAAGCCGCTTTGCGCGTCGAGCGCGTGGGCCACGTCTACGATGATCAACATGGCCAGGTTGATGCGCTCGACAATATCTCCTTCGAAATCAAGCCCGGCGAGTTCGTGTGCATCGTCGGGCCGTCGGGCAGCGGCAAATCGACGCTGCTGCGCATCATGGCCGGGCTGATTCAACCGCAGCAGGGCTGCGTGTGGCTTGATGGTCAGATCGTCACCGCGCCCCGCCCCTCAATCGGCATCGTGTTTCAGAAGGCTAACCTGATGCCGTGGCGCACCGTGCGCGACAACGTGGGCCTGCCGCTGGAAATGGAACACCTCCCGCCCGCTGAAATCCGGCGGCGAGCACAAGTCTTGATCGAGCTGGTCGGGCTGACGGGCTTCGAAGAATCGTATCCACACGGTCTGTCAGGCGGCATGGAACAGCGTGTGGCCATTGCCCGGGCGCTCATTCACGCCCCCACCGTCTTGCTGCTCGACGAGCCATTTGGCTCGCTCGACGCGCTGACGCGCGAACGCATGGCGCTGGAGTTGACGCGCATCTGGTCCACGCAGAAGACGACGGTGGTGATGGTAACCCACAGCATTCAGGAGGCCGTCTTCCTGAGCGATCGGGTGCTGGTGATGACCGATCGGCCCGGGCGGATTGCCGCCGCCATCCCGATCGATCTACCGCGCCCGCGCGACCTCCATCTGCTGCAAGAAGAGCGTTTTGCCGGAATTGCCGGAAAGATCCGCCAGGCGATCGTCGTGGTGTGACCGTGAAGGGAATTACATAGCAGAACCGCCGCCGATCGGAAATCGATCGGCGGCGGCTTTTGGCTGGGGAGGAAGGACTCGAACCTTCGAATCAGGGATCCAAAGTCCCTTGCCTTGCCAACTTGGCCACTCCCCAACAGCGTCGCGATTTTATCACGCGCGGCGGCATCTGACAAGCGTTTTGAGGCGTGGCTGATCGCCGCTGTCCCCGTGAGGCCATTTAACCGCGAGGCGCACCAACGCAAAAGCCTCCCAGGTCCGTGAACTTGAGAGGCTTTGCTTGGAGAACGCTTGAACTACGCGGCAGGCTGCTCGGGAGCAGGTTCCGCCGGAGGCTCGGCAGCCGGGGCTACCGGGGCTTCGGGTGCCGCAGCCATCGGGGTGGCCATCGCCTTGTACGAGGACGGCAGGAACTTGAACATCTTCGTGCCGCATACGGGGCACGCGCCATTGGCCGCCGGGCGACCGTTCTTCGTCGTCACAATTTGCACGTTCTGGACAGTACGCTCAGCCTTGCACTTCATGCAGTAGGCCTTGATTTCTTCGGTCATGTTAGATTTCCTCCTGATCTGTATTCAATCCCAAGGTTTAAGTTCGTTCGAGTCGCCCCACGCGAGACGCTACGAATTTGAGTCTACCATGCCTACCTTGAGCGCGCAAGTATCCCCGTACGAGAAGTTATGTCACGTCACAACACCGGAAAGGAAGGCCGTTGTCGTCGGTTGTTTAGCACGCATGTTTCGTAGCGAGCACCGCAGCATACGTGTGACTTTGGCCGTCACCGCATGCGCCGCATAAGAGCCGCCCGGTGAAGACCTCACGGCGGTCTGCCATCCTGCACCGCTCTAAGTGAAATCCAGCAAGCCCTGCGGAATCGCATCCGCTGGGCCGTCACACCGCACTGCCCCACAGGGGTCACCACACGCCTACGGCGGGGTGCAGTGCTCCCGTGGGCACGCACGAAGCCCCCGCAGCGCAGCGGAGCGGGAGTGGGCGCAAGTGTGCCCGAGTGCTTGCGCCAGGCGCGCCCCCGCGCCGTGCGCGGACAGGGCGCATCGGGCACCGGCGACTGGCGACGTGATGCCGCCGGGCCTTTAGATTCCCAGCCATGCCGTACCCAGGCCCCCCGGAGCCTGGCGGCACGCACGCCTGGCGCGTCGCCGGCACAACGTGCCGGGTACGACGTGAGGGCCCGCGCGAAGCGCGACGCTGCCGCAGAACTTTCTGGACTGCACTTATACGCGAACTGACGAGATCGGCGGAGCGCCATGGTAGGGGCCGGCCTTGCGCCGACCCTGGGCGACCGCCCCCCCTGACGAGGGCAGCTGGCTGCCCCTGCAATTCCCGACAATGTCTCTTGATTCCGCCACAAGGCAGACCGCAGACCCCAAAGATTGACGGTTCTGCCCTGTTAGACTATAATCCCGCTCGCTGTAGGTCGCGCCGGCCGCATCCGCCGGCGACTTTTTTGTGTGAAGACAGGGAGTACGCATGTCAGGACGGACACGCTTATGGTTCACGATCATCGTGGTCATTGCTTTTGGAGCCATGATGATCGCCTTCATGCCCATGCAGACTGTCACATTTGAGCCGCTGGGCATTGTCAATCGCAACATCAGTTTGCGGCAGGGCTTGGATTTGAGCGGCGGCTCACAGGTGCTGCTGCAAGCCACCAACTGTTCGGGCGATAACCTGGCCGAGCGCATGGAAAATGCTCGCAAAATTATCGAGGCCCGCGTGAACGGGTTGGGCGTCACCGAGCCGATCGTCCAGCTGGCTGGTGATTGCCGCATCCTCGTCGAATTGCCCGCCGTAGACAACCCGGCGGAAGCCATCAATCTGGTGCAGCAAACGGGCCAGCTGGAGTTTGTCGACGCCGGGAACGATTTTTATCCAGACGGCACAATCATCCGCACTTCGGGCAATCCATCTCCTAAGAACAAAGCAGCTGCGGATACTGGCATCATCACGCCGACTACCGTGTTGACATCCACCGGAGCTGTGACCACAGGCCTGCCCAGCGGTCAAACGCAAATTCCGGATAAGGTCTATAACTCCATCGTGACCGGCGCCGATCTCGATCCGGCAGTTGAAGGTCGTGCTGGGGGGCGTGGGCAATAATGAGCCCGAAGTTGCTTTTAAAATCGTGGGGACCGCCGCGCAGACCTTTGGGCAGTTCACTCAATCTAGCAACGAACAGACCCTGGGACGGCAGTATTTCATGTGCATTGTGCTGGACAATGTGGTGCAGTCGTGCCCGTCTATTCGCCAGCCCCTTCCGACGGGGAAGGCGTCATCACGGTAGGCCAAGGCGGCCTCGATGAGGCAAACCGGCTGGTCAATCTGCTGCGTTACGGCGCGCTACCCGTAGCCTTAGAGATTGCGCAGAGTCAGACCATCGGCCCGACGTTGGGCGAAGACTCCATCCGCGCCAGCATTATTGCCGGCCTCATCGGTCTCTCGGTCGTGGCATTGTTCATGATGTTGTACTATCGCTTGCCGGGCGTGATCGCCGTCATCACGCTTACGCTGTATGCCACTATCCTTCTGTCGTTGTTCAGACTGCTCGGCGTCGCGCTCACCCTGCCAGGCATCGCCGGTTTCATCTTCTCCGTTGGCGTCGCCGTCGACGCCAACGTCTTGATCTTCGAGCGCTTAAAGCGAAGAGCTGCGCAATGGCCGCCGCCTGTCGACAGCCGTCAGCGTCGGCTTCGAGCGCGCCTGGACGTCAATTCGTGACAGCAACATCTCCACGCTGATTACCTGCGGTATTTTGTACTGGTTCGGCAACGCCTTCGGCGCGAGTGTGGTTAAGGGCTTTGCCGTAACGCTGGCGCTGGGCGTGCTCGTCAGCCTGTTCACCGCCGTGTTTGTCACGCGCCTGCTGCTGCACCTGGTGCTGGATCGCATGAACTACACGGCGCATCCGCGCTTGTTTGGAGTATAAGACTATGTGGGATATTGTCGGTAAACGCTATCTCTGGTTTGGAATTTCGCTGCTGATCATTGTGCCCGGCCTGCTGGCGCTCATCGCCTTCGGCTTTCCCTTAGCGATCGACTTCACCGGCGGCTCGCTGCTCGATCTGCAATTCAACGCACAAGCCCCGCAACCGGCGGATGTGAAAGCGGCTTATGCCGCGCTGGGTTATGCGGATGCGCAGGTGCAGTCCACTCAGAACAACGGCTTGCAGATTCGCACGCAGTCCATGGACGACACCAAGAAGGAAGAAATCGAAGTGGCCCTGCGGCAGAAATTCGGCGACTTCACCGAGCTGGAGTTTGGAACGGTCAGCGCCACCATCGGCGGCGAAGTGGTGACCCGCGCGGCACAGACCGTGCTCATTGCAGCCCTGGGCATCATGTTGTATCTGTGGTTCGCCTTCCGGCAAGTGCCACACGCTTTCCGGTATGGAGTAGCGGCCATCATCGCCATGCTGCACGACGTGTTGGTCACTATCGGCGTAGCAGCCATTTTCGGCAAGGTGTTTAACTGGCAGGCCGATGCGCTGTATCTGACCGCGCTGCTGACCGTCATTGGCTTCTCAGTGCACGATACGATCGTGGTGTTTGACCGCGTGCGCGAAAATCTGATCCGTATGCGCGGTGAGCCGTTTGACAAGGTGGTGAACTTCAGCATCATCCAGACCCTCAACCGCTCGATCAACACGCAGTTGACGGTGGTGTTCACGACTGCTGGCGCTGATCCTGTTCGGCGGCGTGACCATCCGGCACTTCGTCACGATCATGCTCATCGGCCTGTTGAGCGGCACGTATTCGTCGATCTTCAACGCGTCGCAGATCCTGGTGGTGTGGGAATACAAAGAGTGGCGCACGTGGTTCCGGCGCAAGCCGAAGTCGGCGCAAGCCGCCGCGTGACAGGAAACAATTTCAGAGAGCCGGTCATCCGATCGGCTCTTTTTGTTTTCCGCCAAAGCGGGTAGAATTCAAGCGCGCATTGCGCCTGACCCAATACGCACGACTCGTTACTGGTCACACGTCGCCATGCTCTATCACATCGATCCCTTGCTCCTGCAGAAGTATCCCGGCTATGTGCGCGGCCTGGTCATCGTGCGCCGCGCGATCAACATCGCAGGCCCCATCGACGAAGTGCAGCGCCTGCTGCTCGGCGCGCAGAAAGCCATCCGCCAGCGCGCTGATCTGGAGCCGCCCGCCGCGCATCCCCACATCGCCGCGTGGCGCGAGGCTTATCGCGCCTTCGGCGCGAAACCGAGCGAGTATCCCAGTTCGATCGAGGCGCTGGTGAAGCGCGTGCGGCGCGGCGACGAGGCTTGCCCTACATCAATACGCTGGCCGCCATTTGCAACAGCGCCTCGCTCCAGTACCTGGTACCCATCGGCGGCCATGCGATCGATGTGATGTCACCCGACGGAGAATTGCGCCTGGGTTTCGCGCACGGCGCTGAAGACTTTGTGCCGTTCAGCGGCGGGCCGCTGGAGCACCCTGTCCCGGGTGAAGTCATCTTCACCTACAATACCGCGACAGTGCTGTGCCGCCGCTGGACGTGGCGGCAGGGCGAGTTCAGCAAGCTGCAGCGCACGACTACGGCGGCGGTGATCAACGTCGATGGGCTGCCGCCGGTCACGCGCGCCGATATCGAGCTCATTAGCGGCGAGCTGTCGACGCTGGCCAGCCTGTACTGCGGCAACGCGCCGGCAGAAACGAAGATGTTGAGTGAAGAACAGCCGGTGGTGGAGATATGAAGTGATGCGTGTTGCGTAACCGGCCCTTCACGCATCACGCCATACGGTCCAGGAACAATTCATGCGCGCCATACTCATCGACAACGGACTGCGTCTCGAACAGAACTATCCCACACCCACGCCACCCCAAGGTGAGGCGCTGGTGCGCGTGCTGCAGGCGGGCGTGTGCAACACCGATCTGGAACTCGTCAAGGGCTACATGAACTTCACCGGCGTGCCCGGACACGAATTTGTCGGCGTGGTCGAACAGGCCGTCGGACATGAAGATCTGATCGGGCGGCGGGTGACCGGCGAGATCAACGCGGCGTGCGGCGTGTGCGAAACGTGCCGCGCCCAGCGTCCCACGCACTGTCCCCATCGCACCACGCTGGGCATCGATCGGCGCGACGGCGCTTTTGCCGATTACCTGGCGCTGCCGTTCGAGAATCTGCACCCCCTGCCCGACGCGATATCCGACGATCAGGCGGTATTCGTCGAGCCGTTAGCGGCAGCGTGCGAGATTCTGGAGCAAGTGAGGATTCGCCCCACCGATCGAGTGGCGGTGATTGGCGATGGCAAGTTGGGCTTGTTGTGCGCGCAGGTGGTGGCGCTGTCCGGCTGCAACCTGACGGCCGCGGGGCGTCACGCGGAGAAGTTGCAGATCCTGCAGCGGCGCGGCATCCCCACCCTGACCGATCTGAGCACCGTCGAACCGGGATCACTGGATCTGGTCATAGAGGCCACGGGCACGCCGAGCGGGTTCGCAGCGGCGCGGCAGCTGGTGCGCCCCCGCGGCACGATCGTGCTGAAGTCGACGTATCAAGGCGAGGCCCTGCCGGTGAATTTGACGGCCATCGTCGTCGACGAGATCACCTTGATTGGCTCGCGCTGCGGGCCGTTCGAGCCGGCGATTCGGTTGCTGGCCAATAAGGAAGTTGATGTGGAGTCGCTGATTCAGGCGCGCTTTTCGCTGAATGACGGCGTAGCCGCCTTTGAACGCGCGGCACAGAAGGGGACGCTGAAAGTCATCGTGGAAATGAACAATCCCTCTGACTAACGGCGAGGGACTTCGTGATCAATGATCAGGTTCAATGATCAATGGCTCATTCGAAGCGACGTGGCTTAAGCCGTTTGCCGAGGAGCCAGCCCAAACTCAGCGAGCCTACAAACAATCCCGCGCCGACGACGATCGACGCCAGCGAGACGCCGCCTCCGCCAGATTTCTGGACGGCTGGCGATTGAGCGGCTCTGGCTTGCGGCGTCGGCTTGGTATCCGTGCCCCCGGCAATCTTCGCGGCGGCCGGCAATGATCGCGCGATGACCACGGGCGTGTCCGTGGGCGCGGGCGTTGCCGACGGTGTATCCGTGGGAACCGGCGTATCCGTAGGAACGGGGGTGTCGGTGGGTGTCGGCGTAAACGTCGGCGTGGGTGTATCGGTCGGCGTGGGCGTGAACGTCGGCGTATTGGTCGGCGTCGCCGTCGGCGTATTGGTCGGCGTCGCCGTCGGCGTGGGCGTGTCGGTTGGAACAGGCGTCTCGGTGGGCGCGGTCACGTAATTGCCCGCCGTCGTGCGATAGGTGTTGGCCAGTTCCGCCGATAGATTCAGATACTGATCGCCATACGTCACGCTCGGCTCGATCTGCGATCCTTCGACCCATTCGTTGAACGAGGTGACCACGGCCCAATCGGCGTTGGATTGCGTGACGCCGGTGAAGGATTGGCGGAAATATTCGCCGTCGCTGCGCGGGCGATAGATCGCGCCCGATCGGCCTGTGAGCCGATCGTCAAAGCCGGGCATGGCCGTGCCGGCGAAGTATTTGAACGCGCCCAATTCGATCGCTTTTTCGCGCACCCGCTGGCCCCACTTGATCACCTCGGCGCGCGGATCGGCCGACCAGGCGATGTTGTACAGGTAGTGCCCGTCGAACACGCGCAGGTAATCGAGGTTGGTGCCCTCGCTGATCCAGACCGACTGGTGCAGCGGATCGACCGCCTGCCGGATCGCCGTCCAGTCGTTGACGCTGAAGCGGCTGTTCTGCCAGAAGAAGACCACGGGCTTGCCGTTGACCTTGAGATACGCGGGATGATCGGCGTGCGTGGACAGCAGCGAAGCCAGGGCATTCTGCACGTCGCTCTTGCTCTTGAAAAACGGCCCGCCGGTCTCAAAATCGACTGCCACCTGGAAGCCTTTTTCCTGCGCCACGTCCAGCAAAGTGCGCAAGTTGGTTTCGGTTTGATTGTCGGGCGCGTCGCGCGGGCCGTACCAGGACACGACGAAGCCGTCGAGCCCGGCCTGTTTGGCCTGATCGACGTGCCGCTCGATGGTGGCGCGATCCGACGACTTGTACGGCGTCACCGGCTGATCGCTGGTCTTCCGGGGCCCGAACGATTTCTCGTCGTACCAGTTGTAGTAGAAGCCCAACACCAAATGCTCGCCCTGCGCGGCGGCGGGCAATGCCGGGCCGAGCAGCGCGAGCACGATCACGACGATGAGAGACAGTCTTACTTTCATCGGGGAAAGATTGTACCAGAACAAGGGACAATTAACAATTAACAATGATCAACACTGCCCCACTGCCCGGCAGTGCGGGTGAACAATGATCAATGGCAAATGAACAAACGGTTTAGCGCTTCGGCGTGCGGCAAAATCATTCTCTTTGGCGAACACGCGGTGGTCTACGGGCGGCCGGCGATTGCCGTGCCGGTGACGCAGGTGCGGGCCACGGCGACCGTCGAGCCGGGCGAGCACGGCCTGATCGTCCACGCGGCGGATATCGATCGATCAGTCGCGGTTGATTCCGCCAACTCGGACGATCCCCTCGCCGCGATCGTGAACCTGACGCTGGCGCAGCTGAATTGCCCGCGGCCCGATCTGGAGATCACCCTCCGCTCGACGATCCCCATCGCCAGCGGACTGGGCAGCGGCGCGGCGGTGTCAACCGCCATCGTGCGCGCCCTGGCGCAGTGGTGCGGCGCGCGGCTGGACGACGCCGAAGTCAATGCGCTCGTCTACGAAGTGGAGAAACTGCATCACGGCACGCCCAGCGGCATCGACAACACCGTCATTGCTTATCAGCAGCCGGTGTACTTCATTCGAGACGCGGCCATTCAGACCTTCGCCGTGGCACAGCCCTTTACGGTTGCGATCGGCAATACGGGCGTCGCAAGTTCCACCCGGATCACGGTAGGCGATGTCCGCACAGGCTGGGAAATCGATCGGGCGCGGTATGAAGCGTGGTTCGATCGGATCGGAGCGATCGTGCAGCAGGCCCGATCGGCCATCGAGTCCGGCGCGATCGATCGGCTGGGACCGCTAATGGACCAGAACCAAGTGCTGCTGCGCGATCTGGACGTGTCCAGCGTCGAGCTCGAACGATTGATCTTGGCCGCGAAGCAGGCCGGCGCGAGTGGTGCTAAACTGGTGGGCGGCGGACGCGGCGGCAACATGATCGCGCTGGTCGACGATCGCAGCGTCGCGGCGGTGACCGCCGCGCTGAAAGACGCGGGGGCCGTTGACGTGATTGTGACCGAGATCAAATAATGACCAATCACCGGCTACCATCAACCATCTTCTTGAAACTCGGCGGATCGCTGATCACCGACAAGACCAGGATCGAGCACGCGCGCCGGCCGATGATTCGCCGCCTGGCCCGCGAGATCAAAGCGGCGCGTGAAGCCCGTCCCGATCTGCGGCTGGTGCTCGGCCACGGCAGCGGATCGTTCGGACATGTGGCGGCGAAGAAACACGGCACCCGCGAAGGCGTGACAGATCGATCGGGTTGGCTGGGCTATGCCGAAGTGGCCGCCGCCGCCGCGCGCTTGAACCAAATCGTCGCCGATCTGTTCGTGGCCGAAGGGGTGCCCGTCGTCAGCCTGCCGCCGTCGGCCTCGGCGCGCTGCGATGACGGCCGCTTGTCCTACCTCGATACCTTCGTTTTGCGCGCGATGCTGGAACATGGCCTGGTGCCGCTGGTGCAGGGCGATGTGGCGCTGGACGCCGTGCGGGGCGCGACGATCGTGTCCACGGAGGATGTCTTCCTCTATCTGGTGCGCGAATTTCAACCGACGCACATTTTGCTGGCAGGCGAAGTGGCGGGGGTATATGAGCATCGTGATGCGACTGGCGCGATCATTCCCGTCATCACGCCGGGCAACGTGGAGCAGTACGCCTCGGCGCTGGGCGGCTCGCATGGCGTGGATGTCACCGGCGGCATGCTTGGCAAAGTGAACCAGATGCTCGACATGGTGCAGCATTATCCGGCGATCGTGGCGCGTATCTTTTCCGGCGCCGTGCGCGGCAACGTGGAGCGCTTGTTGATTGATCCAGATACGCCAATCGGTACCGCGATTCGGGCCCATGTGTAGGCGCGACCACCTGCCCTCTGCAAGAGGGTCGCGATCGCCCTGGGCGACTGCAAGAGTCGCCCCTACGGCGATCAGGTAAGGCAAGATCATGAGCGAAGACATCCTGATCTGTCCCGTGTGCGAAACCGAAAACGATGCGCAGCGCAGGACGTGTGTGAACTGCGGCGAGTCGCTGATTGTGGTCTGCCCGCGCTGCAATGCCGTCAACGCCATCACGGCCGGACAGTGCTTCGCCTGCGGCCAGCGATTTGATGTACTGGGGCAGATCATCGCCCGGCATGAAGTGCGCTTGGCCGATCGTTTCACCCGGCAGGCCGCTGCGGCCATCGAAACCAAATCCGATCAGAAGGCGCAGGATCAGGCGCGCAGCCGGCAGTTGTGGGAGCAGGAACGCCGGCGGCAGGAGTATTTGCAGGCGCAGAGATTGCGGCAAAAACAGCAGGAACGCTACCTCATCATCGGCGCGGCAGTCGCGGTGGTAGTTGTGTTGGCCGTGGTGGTGATGGCCCTGCTCGCGCGTTGAGATCACCGTCGAGACATCAACGTGATATTACTCCGCCGAAAGTTCGTCCTCATTGCCGGTCTCAGCGCGGCGGTGTATCTGCTGATCTTCAGTCTGCCCTACCCGCTCAGCCAGCATTACAACAAGATTCCGCCGGTCGATTACGCCAAGCTCAGCGAGTATTCGGTGCTGGGCTTCGTCTCGTACCTCGCGGGGCTGGCGCTCGCCTTCGCGTTGTACCTGTGGGCGCTGCGTCTGATCATGCGCGCCAGCGGCGGGGCTGCACGCGCTGTGATCAGCCTGCGCTTCGTGCTGTTGACCGGCGCGCTGCTGGCCGCCGTGCTGCTGCTCTCTTATCCGCTCGGCGCGATCGATGTGTTTGTGTACGCCATCTATACGCGCGGCTGGGCGCTGCACGGCTTGAATCCGCTCGCCACGGCTCCCGCGCAATATCCCGCCGGCGATCCGTGGCTGGGCCTGGCCGCCGAATGGATCGCTGCGCCCTCGCCGTATGGCCCGGTGTGGCAGCTGCTCTCGCTGGGCGCATACTATGCGGGCGGCGGCGATTTCCTGCTGCAAGTCTATGCGCTGAAGATCCTGGCAATCCTCGCTTACCTCGGCTGCACGATCTTGATCTATCGGATCTTGCAGCGCACCCGATCGGACTGGGCGCTCACTGGCGCGATCGCTTTTGCCTGGAACCCACTCGTGCTGATCGAAGTGGCGCAGAACGCGCACAACGACATCGTCATGATCTTTTTCATGCTGGCGGCGGTGTGGGCATTGACCACCGCGCATCGAACGGCCCCCAGCAGTAGCGACACCTTGCGCAGCACTCGAGCGCAGCGAGTGGAGCACGCCGCGAATTCGCCGGGCGTGGAAGCCCGGCCTGCGCCAGGATGAAAGTCCCTGCTCTATTATGGGTTAGTGTGCCTGTTTCTGGCGCTGTCGATCCTGACGAAGTTCATCACCATCGTCGTGGCGCCCTTCTTCCTGCTGGCGCTGCTGAGCCGCGGCCAACGCTGGCCCGATCGCTTCATGCGGCTGATCGGATTTGGTGTGCTGATCGGCGTACTGGTGGTCATCGGGATGTGGCCGCTGTGGCCGGGCTGGGATACCTGGGCTGTCGTGCAGGGCGCCGATTCCGCAGGGCGATCGATCCTGGCGCTGTTGGTGCTGACGCTGAGAGACGCCCTGCAAGTCGACGCGGCCTTCGACGTGGCGCGCCGGGTGCTGCTGGGGGTGTATGTGTTGATTTATGGCTGCGCGCTGTGGCGATTGGCAAAGCTCACTCTGGCGATCAACTTTCGATCGCGGCGCGGCGATCATCCAGCAGACGCTGGCGTCATCCTTTTTGGCTTTGTTCTGGTTGTTGCTGCTGGTGATGCCTATCTTTCACGCGTGGTATGTGCTGTGGTGCTTGCCGTTGGCAGTATTGCTCTTGCCGCAGCGCCGCCCGCTCTACGCCGTTATAGTCCTCTCGATCACGGCGCTGTTCATCATTCCCTACTTCGAAACGATCCGTGTGTGGTTTCCTGAACTGCTGCGCAATCCGCTGCTGGGACATCTCATCGGCGTGACAGTGCTGACCGTGCCGCCGATCCTCACGCTGCTGTGGCCGAGGAAGAGCAGCCTCACCCTCGACGTCAGCCCCGTGGACTGAGCGAATCATGCTGCCCGCTGTTCGCTAGCGACACGCCAACTTGATGTAAGCGTTTGTTATCAGCGATGATTCCCTCAAGCGAAGCGGGTGAAATCTCTTCCAGCCACTTATCCAGTCTCTCAGCGGGCTCAGTGAATCAGCAGCGGCAGATAAATGTGGTTCGACAGTTCTATCCCGGCCGCCCACAGGATTCCCCCCAGCAAATGCTTGCGAAACAGCGGGTCCGCATAGTCGTCCTCGGTGTGCCCCATGGCCGTATACCACGCCCGGCCGCCATCATATTCATGACACCACACAACGGGATGACGGACGCCCATGGTTCCGCCGGTGTAGGTTGACTCGTCAACTTCGGCCAGGATGGTTACGGTCGGGGCGGGTAGCGCTTGAAAGTTGTACCACTCGTCAACGCGTGGCCAGTGCTCGGGCAATGGCAGCATGGAAAGGTGTGCCCGGTCGAGCACCTGTACCGTCGCCGTCTGAATAGCCGGATGATTGGCGAAGTAGGCCCCGACCAACTGACCGTACCACGGCCAGCCATACTCGGTATCTGTTGCCGAGTGAATGCCCACAAAGCCGCCGCCACTTCGGATGAATCGCTCCAGCGCGGCTTGCTGATCCACATTCAGGATATCGCCGGAGGTGCTCAGAAACACGACGACATGATAGGCTGCAAGTTGATCGTCGGTGAAAACAGCGGCATCTTCGGTCGCGTTAACGAGAAAGCCGTACAGAACTTCGCGGGCGTCTCACCTCTTCAACGCCGCCTCGGCCTCGTCCAGATGTTCGCCGCGATGCAGCGATCGCACGATCCAGCGCTTGTTGTAAGCATAGATCTCCTCCAGCAAGGCAGGCGCGAAGTCCTCCAGCCGTTTGTCCAGCGTCACGGCAGTTTCGATGGCGATCCGCGCGGCTTCGCGCGGCGGGATGGCGGCCCACAACGGCAGCGACAGATCGTTCACGAAGATGTCGATCTCCGGGATGAACAACTTGCCGTCGCGCTCGGTCATATCCAGCACGTACATTACCCGCCGATCCCAGAAGGCGAGATGCGCGAACACAATGGCGACGGTCCAGTGCTCGCCGACGGGCTGCTGCATTTCCTCGTCGCTCAGGCGCGCAGCCAGCGCCCGGATCCGCTCGGTGGACGCGCGATTCAGTTCGACAAACGATCGATCGAGGGTCATGATGAAGTCTCCTTGGGAGTTACGCTCTAAGGCGGACGACACATCGTCCCAGCGGGAGTCCGCCGTTCTTGACCGCTGGACCGTCGTAATGTTCACTCAAATACTCGCGCAAGCGAGCAGCCACCAGCGCGATTTCAGCCTCACCGCCGCGCGGGGCGCCCGGCCAGTCGTCGACTCTTGGTCCCCAGTATTCACGCGGCGCGCCGGGCCTCCGGCCGATCACATGGATGTGCACATGCGGCACGCCATCGCCGATGAAGAACGAATAGACGTGCTCCATGCCCTCAGTTTGCAACAGGGCTTTGGCTATTCGGCTGATGTAGATGCCGATAACCTGGGCTTCCTGCTCGTTTAGGTCGGCCAGTTCGGGGACGTGCCGCTTGGATTCCACAAAGACGTGCCCCAGGTAGTGATCTTTCTCTTCACCCCAGAGTTGAGCGTGCGAGATGGAGATCAGGCCGTCTTCAAAGATTATTCCGCCGGGCACGGCGAGTTCGCCTCGGTGCTTGCGGCAGACCAGGCATCCGACTGTTGTGTCGTCGTTCATCACCGGCCTCGCGTTTCAGTCCACTCGCAACAGGCATCTTCCAGCCACGCTGCGGCCCAACGCCCCCGCGTGCAGCTGGCCGGAACAGCCTGGTGCGACTGCCAGTATAAGACGAAGCGCCGCGCGGGTCAATCGGGATCTGTTCCCAACCCTCCCGGAGGCCATGGCCTCCGGGAGGGTAGACTCTTGCGTTTGGCTACGTTTGCCCTACGTTTGAGGGGCTGCTACTCGACGATCGCAACCCGATCCAGCGGGATGGGTTATAATTGCGGAACTAAATGCCCTATCCGATCGTATTACAGGATAGAAATATCATCACATTGTGGAGGGTTGTTGTGAAGGTCGTCAAATTTTCAGCAGCACTGTTCATCGGGTTGTTCATGATGCTGGCCGTCACCAGCCAGGTCGCCACGGCGCAGCCGAGCGCGGCTCCAGTGTCGCAAGGCAGCACCGTTCCCAAGCCGAGTCCGCGGCTGACCTATGCCTGGGTGGTGACGAATAACGTTCAAGTCTACGCGGCCCCCGGCGACACGACGCCCGTGCGCGATCTGGGCGCGGGCTTCCTGTACGTCAGCCTGCCCGATGCCAGGCCAATCGTGGTGGGCGATCAGACGTGGTACCAGATCAACAAGGGCGAGTACATCAACGCGGCTGATATTCGCATCGTCAAGCCTTCGGCCTTTCAGGGCATCACGTTCACGGCCACGCCCGATAAACCGTTCGGGTGGATGGTGTATTCGGCGCGGACCTCGTCCGCGGCGGGTGAAGCGGCTGCCAAAGACGGCCAGTTGCTGCAGCGTTACGACCCGATCGCCGTGATTGAGGAAGTGAAGGTCGGCGATCTGACGTGGTATCGCATCGGCGAGAATCAGTGGGTCGATCAGAAGAAGGTGGCGCTGGTCTTTCCTGCTGCCCGGCCGGAGGGCGTCGGCCCAATGGACAAGTGGATCGACATCAATAAGTTCGAGCAGACGCTGGCGGCGTATGAAGGCGACAAGCTGGTGTATGCCACGCTGGTCTCGTCAGGTCTGCCCCAGTGGGACACCGACTCCGGCCTGTTTCGTGTCTTCATGAAGGTGCGCCAGGCCAAGATGAGCGGCCGCGAGGGCAAGCCCGATTACTACTTCCTGGAAGACGTGCCGTATGCGATGTACTTCAACCGCGACATGGCGCTGCACGGCGCGTACTGGCACGACAAGTTCGGCTTCAAACACTCGCATGGGTGCGTGAACCTGCCGCCTGCTGATGCGCTGTGGCTGTGGAATTGGACCACGCCCGATGCAACCGACAAGAGTTTTGTGATGGTGCCGGATCGCAAGAACAACACCGAGGGGACGTGGGTGTGGGTGCACGATTAGTGCAATAGTTCGAGTGTTGAGTAGTTTGATAGTCGAACGGCGGGCGAGAGCTCGCCGTTTTGCGTCCGTCCCGTTTCGTGGATCAGATCAACCCACGCTTGCGCGCGAAGTGAATCGCCTCGACGCGGCCATCCGCGCCGAGTTGGCGAGGACATTGCCCACGTGAAACGTCGCCGTCCGTTCGGTAATGCCAAGCCGGGCGGCGATTTCCTTATTGCGCAGGCCTTCGGCCATCAGCTTCAGCACTTCTTCTTCGCGCAGCGTCAGCGGCGGCATCGGCAGCAGATCGGTGTGCGGCGCGGCGCGATGCGGTGCGTCAACTTCACGCAGTGCGTCGACCTCGCCCGCGCCGATGGCATTGTCCGCGCGCGCGGCGAAGATGGCCGCTTCGATCAGCCGCTGGGCCACGGCCAGCTCGCGGGCCGCCTCAGGCCGATCGGCCAGCAGCTGCCCCGCGTGCTTGATCCGATCGAGCGCGCGCTGCAAGACTTCGTCTACGGCTTCGTGTGTGATGTCGTCCATGCTGGTGTTAAAGACCTGTCAGGTGGCGCAGAGAGTGCCTGAAATCAAGTCGGCACTTGCGCCACCTGACAGGTCTGCTCATCTACTTCACGATTTTGAAATTGAACCGGGGCGTGCCCATCTTGCCCATCAGGCTCACCCGCAAGGACAGCACCATCTCCGTGCCGCGCGCCGTGGTGATGTCGCCTAGACCGATCACGCTCTGCCAGCCGAACCAGTCCTTCTCGGCAAAGGTGCCGTGTGAAGCCTTCACGCCGTTCTGCTTGACCCACGCGGCAGCCTTGTCGTTGTTCGCCGTGCGCAATCCCAGCTGACTTCGTGCCCAAGTTGGACCAGCTTTGTGCCAATCGCCTCGCCTACCATGCCGATCCCTAAAACACCAATTTTCACGCTGTATCCTGCGTGTGAATGTGAGTTATCGTCTCACTCTATGCCTATCTCCGCTGTCGTCATTCCCGCGTGCCGTTGGCGGGAATCCAGACGCTTATTGGCCACACTTGCCAGTCGTCGTCATGGATGCCCGACACGCCCAGCGCGCCTCCGCCGCTTCGCGGCGGGTAAGGCGACAGCACTCGGGCATGACTGTAAGTATTTTAAGTCACTATGATGATACCTGACAAACGCAAAAAGCAAGAAGCCAACAAATCTGCTTCTTGCTTCCTGCTTCTTGCACCTTGCGCTACAGCGGTGTCGTTTCCGTCTTGATTGGCCTGGCCGGTTCCGGGTCCTGCCCTTCGGCCAGCGGACGCTTGAAGATGTGGAACGCCGCGCCCATGGGCTGATGCTGAATTGCCGCCAGTTCCCAGCCCTGCACGCCGAGGCCGTTCAGCACGCGGCGGCCAAAAGCCGTCATACGCTCGCCGTCCTGAATCGTCGTCTCGTCGCCTTCCACCGACACCCGCCCGCGAAAATCAACGTACACCACCTTGTACTCAAATCGTTGCGCCGCCATGTTCCTCTCCTTTTGTTGAAAACTCATATCAGATGTTGAAAACTCAACTCGCTAGTTTTTCGATTCCTCCGGCACAATATTCACCGTGAGTTTTTCATTGCGCCGCAGGATGGTGAGCGGCGCGCGGCGGTCCACCTGCTCGAGCGTCAGCAGGCGATGCAGCGCGTCGATACCCCCGATCGATTGATCGCCAAACCCGACAATTACATCGCCCTCGATTAATCCGGCGCGCTGCGCGGGGCTGTGCGGTTCGATCGAGACGACGAGGATGCCGCTCTCGTTCGGCAGATTGTGATAGCGCACGAGCTGCCGCCGCAGCGGCGTATCCTGCCCGCCGACGCCGATCACGCTCCGCCTCACCCGGCCCTGCTGCATTAATTGCCCGGCCACAAACTTGGCGGTATTAACGGCAATGGCAAAGCACAGTCCTTGCGCGGGCAGGATCATCGCCGTATTGACGCCAATGACTTCGCCCCGCGAATTGATCAGCGGCCCGCCGGAATTGCCTGGATTCAGGGCCGCGTCCGTCTGAATGACGTTGTCCACCAATCGGCCTGAATCGGTGCGCAGCGATCGCCCCAATGCGCTCACCACGCCCGCCGTGACCGTCGTCTGAAACCCGTAAGGATTGCCAATCGCAATCGCCACTTGCCCCACGCGCACCTGCTGCGAATCGCCCACTTCACCGGCGATAGATTTTCTCCGCTGATGCGAATCACCGCCAGATCGGTCGCCGGATCATCGCCGATGGGTTCCGCTCTGAATTCACGGCCGTCTGACAGCGTCACATCCAACCGGGTCACGTGATGCACCACGTGGCTATTGGTCAGGATGAAGCCGTCGGGCGTGAAAATGAAGCCGGAACCGGTGCCGCGCCGTTCGCCCGGAAACCGCGCGCGAGTGGGCCCCTGCCCGTTAGCGCCTTTGCTCACTTCAATATTCACAACGGCCGGGCTGACTTGCTCGGTGGCCTGAATCACCGCGCGCGAATACGCATCGAGCAGTTCCAGATCAGATGAAGTTTCAGTCACGGCTGACATGCTGCACCTCGTGCCGTAAGCATACCTGCTCCGGCGCAGCCGCGCACTGTAGAAATGATCAGTCTGGCGCTGAATTTCCAACAGGTCTCGATGGGCGCTGCCGGCCATTCGGCGGCGCATGTCGACTGGTCTGGACGCCGGAGCGATCTTAGCGGCGGGCGCCGGTCAGAATCTGCTTCCCGGGGTGTCTGCTCTGCCTGATCTGCTGGCTGCACGGATTATCTTTTGAGTGGAAAGGGGGGACGATCATGAGGGTGTAAACCGGCGCTGTGTGCATACCGCTTCTCTACTTCAGCGCTTTGATCAGATACAGCTCGCCGCGTTGAAAGTCGTGCTTCAAGTAGTAGCGCCGTGTGCCGATGGCGCTGATCACCGCCAACCGATCATACCCGGCGGCACGCGCGCGCTCTTCTGCTTCGCGCAACAACTTCGCGCCGAGGCCGGAATGCTGCGCCGAGCCGCCCGCGCCCGATCGGCCCAGCTCCACCACCGGCCCGTACACATGCACTTCACGAATGACGGCCGCGCCGCGCAGCTCGCCGATACCGGTAAGGGTCGTGGCCTCAGCGGTCGGAAATGACAACCGCAAGAAGCCTGCCAACTTGCCGGTATCGGTGTTCACATTCAAAAACAACTCGCGCCCGCCCGACGTCTCGTACTCGATCGCGCCGACGGCGCCCAGCGCGCGCGCGGACTCGCCCCGCACTTCCCGGCAGCGAATACAGCGGCACGCGCGTCCTTCTGCCGAAAGCTGACGCTTAATCACCTCGCGCAGGTTGGAAGCGGTGCTGCCTGCCACGATGTGATCTTTGGGGATGTCGCGCACGATGCGATTCAGCCGCGCGTATTCCGGCGTCATCACTTTGCAGTCCGCCAGGAGATCAATCAACTCGTCAGTGGTGTACGGCGTGAACTCGCCGCGTTCGTACCACTGCACCAGCTCGGCTTCCTGCACCAGCGCGTTGGGGTAAATCTTCAGCTCGTCGGGGCGCAGGCCGGGATCACTCCACAAACGCTGATAGTCAACCCGATCGCTCGCCGGTGTGGCGCCCAACAAGTTGGGCATCCAATGCAGCTGGATCTTGAAACCGGCGGCGCGCAGCAATTTGATGGCCTGGCGGGTCTGTTCCACGGTGTGGCCGCGCTGATTCAACTCCAGGATGCGATCATCACAGCTCTGCGCGCCCAGCTGCACTCGGGTCACACCCAGCTGCCGCAGGCGCCTCACTTCAGCCGCGTCAATATAGTCAGGCCGCGTTTCGATCACCAACCCCACGTTGCGCTGCGCCGCTGTTTCATTCACGTGCTGCGCTTCTGCCAGTGAAGCCGACTCGACGCCGTTCAAGGCATCGAGGCAGCGCTGCACGAACCACGTTTGATAATCTTCAGGATAGTACGACCACGTGCCGCCCAGAATAAGCAGCTCGATCTTGTCGGTGGCATGACCGATGTTGCGCAGGGCGCGCAGACGGCTGAGCGTGGTCAGGTATGGATCAAAGCCATGATACTCCGCGCGGATCGCGCCCGGCTCGTCGTGCAGGTAACTCTTGGGCATGCGCACATCGGTGGGGCAGAAGATGCATTCGCCGGGGCAGGGAAATGGCTTGGTCAGCACCGTGACCGTCGCCACACCGGACAGCGTGCGCGTGGGCTTCATCTGCAGCCGGTGCAGTACGTCCGGGTCAAAACGCAGTTGTCCCGTTTCACAGAAGTGGTGATAGGCGGCCACGAGTTGATCTTTGGAGAATTGGCCGTTGGCGCGCGGATAGCAACGCAGCAGGCGCGCCAGATCGCTGGGACGCGCCGCGCCCAAAGCCGCCACGGCCTCGATGAGCCGCAGCAGCTGAGCCTCCTCCTGGGGCGTTACCGCCCAGTCGTGCCTGGCATACCACTCGGCGGTGCGCATGGCAGTGAGCAGTGACGAGCGAGGAGTGACAGGCGGCTGGGCCCCTATCACCGATCGCTCGTCACGACCATGACCTCCCTCACTCGACGAACCGGTATTTGATCAATGTCCACATGGCTTTGGGGCCATCGCGCCACGAGATCTTCTTGCCTTCATCGTACTCGCGCCCGTAGTAGGATATGGGCACTTCAAAAATGCGGTGTCCACGCTTGAGCACCTTGGCAGTGATCTCTGGCTCGAACTCGAAGCGCCGGGAGCGCAGCGGAATGCCCTTGACGACATCCGTGCGAAAGACCTTGTAGCACGTTTCCATGTCGCTGAGAATGGCGTTGTATAGCACATTCGTCAGCAGCGTCAGAAACTTGTTGCCCAGCATGTGCCAGAACATCATGGCTTTGCGCGGGCCGAGGAAGCGGCTGCCATACACTACCTTGACGCGCCCTTCTTCAATCGGGCGGACGAGCATGGGGTAATCACGCGGATCGTATTCCAGGTCGGCGTCTTGAATCAGCAGAATGTCGCCCGTGGCATGATCGAACCCGGTGCGGACCGCCGCGCCCTTGCCCTGATTGTGATCATGGTAGAGCACGATCGTCCCCGGCTGGTTCTCTTCCTGCTTGAGCAGCTGGCGCGTCCCGTCCGTCGAACCATCGTCCACGACGATGATTTCGCGGGCCAGGTTGACGGCGCGCACCTGTTTCAAGATTTCCTGAATCGTGGCTTTCTCGTTGTATACGGGAATAATGACGGACAGTTTCATCAGGCTCACCTATTAAACGAACCCACCGGCGCACGGTTTGACTACTTCACTGGATGGGCTATAATCATAGCGGTTGCGGGTGTAGCGCAGTGGTAGCGCAAGTGCTTCCCAAGCACTGGGCCGTGGGTTCGAATCCCATCACCCGCTCTAATCAAACTTCGGAAGTCGGTTGACTTCCGAAGTTTTTTGTTGTTGGACATTATACCGCAAAGCCAGGAGGCCCGGTCGATGTCGAACGTACGGTGGCCAGCGGGCAGTTATTCGGTGCGCTCATATTCGCCGCAGCCGGTAGTCCAGCCTGTGCGGATGGGTGCGGCCTCAGAAGCGCGCGAAGTGTGCTACAATCTGACCACTTTGAACCGCCTGGAAACGCATGAGTGCTGAACTCTCTTTTGCCAACTACACCGCCAACGCGCAGTCCTGTCTGATCAATGCCACACGCGAAGCGGAATCGATGCAGCATGCTCAGGTGCAGCCGGAGCATCTGTTGCTGTCGCTGCTATCGCCGGAATCAGGAACCGCGTGGAATCTGCTGGCCGGCACAGTGCGCAACCCGGCAGTCATGCAGGAGGGCCTGCGCATCGTGCTGGCCGATACCGGACCGGCCTCGGCGGCCACGCCTCCCGAGTATGGCTTTCGCATCAAACGCACTTTGAGCGAAGCCGAAGACGAAGCGCGCCGCGCAGGTTACCAACAAGTCGACACCGGCCATATGCTGCTGGGCCTGCTGGATGAAGGCGGCGCTGCCGGGCAAATGCTGCGCCGCAGCGGATTGGATGCGGCGCGTCTGCGCCACTGGCTGCGGCAGCCGCAGGCCGCGACCCCACCCGTTGCCGCTCCGGCGGTTGCCAAACCCGTTGCGCCCAGGCCAATTCCCCCCATGCCAGCCGCTCGCGACGAACGGCTGGCGCGCCTGGAAAATCAGCCCTTCAAGAAGATCCTGCCACGCCTGATTAGCTGGCCGGCGGTCGGCGTAATGCTCGGTCTTTTGATCGTCAGTGCCATCGTCACGGGTGCTGGCGATTACAATCTGGCGCGCGCCGGGCTGGTGGTTTTTGTGATCGACGGCTGGATCATGAGCCTGTGCGCCCATGAGTTCGCGCACGCCTTTACGGCCGATCTGGGCGGCGACCATAGTGTGCGCGGCAATGGCTATCTGAGTTTCAACCCGCTCAAGTACACCCATCCGGTATTGAGTATCCTCCTGCCCCTGCTCTTTATGATGATGGGCGGCATTGGCCTCCCCGGCGGAGCGGTGTACGTGCAGACCCAGCGGCTGCGCGGCCCCAAGTGGGAAAGCGCCGTGTCGTTTGCCGGGCCGGCCGCTTCGGCGCTGATGGCCATTCTCTTCGCGCTGCCCTTTGCCTTGCGCATCTTCAATCTTGATAGCCTGGTCTTGAATCCGCTGCTGTGGGAAGCGATGGCTGTGCTGGTGCTGTTGAACTGCGCAGCCGTGATCTTCAATCTCATCCCTATTCCGCCGCTGGATGGCTTTGGCATTCTGGCTCCATTGTTGAGCCCTTCGATCCGGGCGACGATTTACTCCTTTAGCATGTTCGGGCTCATTCTGATTTTCGTGGCGTTTAGCACGAGCCCAGCTTTTAGTGCATTTTTCCAGAGCACCCTCGACAGCATGCTGCACACGCTGAACGTCAATCCCTTACTGGCCAATCAAGGGCTGTCCGAATTCATGTTCTGGCGTTCGTAATCCCCACCTTTTTTCGGGAGGAGCCATGACAGTCAAAATTGTTGGCGCAACATCCACCGGCATTTCAACCCAGGTCGCGCAGGAACTTGATGTCGCCATTGTGCCGTTGCGGGTCAATTTCGGAATCGAGACACTGCGGGACAGTGTCGATATTTCACCCGAAGCTTTTCTCGAGCGGCTGGTGACTTCGAAACAGTTCCCCACCACCTCGCAGCCGCCGGCTGGCGACTTCCTGGAGGTGTACAATAAACTGCGCGCCGCCAACCACGATGTCCTGTGCGTGCTGCTTTCGAACAAACTGAGTGGCACGGTCATGTCTGCCAACGCCGCCAAAGAACAATTGCGCGATGAGCACATTTATGTCTTCGATACCCTCAACGTGGCCGTGGGCGAGTCGATCCTGGTCACCGAGGCTGCGCGCCTGGCACAGGCCGGGAAGACGGTATCGGAAATTGTGCAGCGCCTGGAATTCATGCGCGACCGGATTCACTTGTATTTTGTGGTGAACACGCTGGAGTATCTGGCCAAGGGCGGGCGCGTCGGCAACGCGCAGGCCTTCATTGGCACTGTCCTGCAAATGAAGCCCATCTTGAAAGTGGAAAACGGCCTGGTGGAAGGCGCTGAGCGCGTCCGCACCACCTCCAAGGCGCATGCACGGCTGCGCCATATTGTCGAAGAAGGCATTCACGGCAAATCGCATGTGCAGGTGGCGGTGATGTACACCACCATCAAAGATAAGGCGCAAAAACTGGCCGACGAAATCCGCGCGGCCCATCACCTGACCGAAGTGCCGGTGTACACCATCAGCCCGGCGATCTCGGCGCACACCGGGCCAGGTGCGCTGGGTGTGGCCTTCTACGCAGAATAGCGGCCTCGCACGGCATCATCGATCCCACCTGCCGCCGAGTGCCGCTGAAAATCTCGGCGGCTTTTCGTGGAGCGTTGGCCAACCGACCGGCGCGGTTTGTCAATCTGGCAGCAATTCATGTTTCGATTTGCGGTAAAATAGGACTCACCTGACAATATCGCGGGGAGCATGTCTAACGAGGTTAACATGATTCGAACGAAAATCGTCTGTACACTGGGTCCGGCCTGCGACAGCGACGACATCGTGCGCTCCCTGGTTCGCGCGGGCATGTCCGTGGCCCGCATCAATTTCTCGCACGGCGATCATGCCGCGCATGCCGCGCGTATCGAACGCGCGCGGCGCATCGCTCTAGAAGAGAACGTCGTGCTGGCCGTATTGGGCGACCTGCAAGGCCCCAAGTCTGCGCGTTGGCAAGATCGAAGGCGGCTCGGTTGCGGTACTGGCCGGGCAGGAGATCATCCTGACGCTGCGCGAAGTGCCCGGCGACGCGCGCGAAGTGACTCTGCCGCACCCCGAGTTGATCCACGCCGTGCATCCCGGCCAGCGTCTGCTGCTGGACGACGGCCAGCTGGAGTTCGTCGTCGTGGAGGCCCATCCGCCGGATGTCCGCTGCAAGGTGATTACCAGCGGAGCGCTGGGTTCACACAAAGGGGTCAGCGCGCCCGGCGCGCAGTTGGACCTCTCGGCGTTGTCGGACAAAGATCGTGAAGATGCGCGCTTCGCCGCCGAGCAGCAGTTGGACTATCTGGCCTTGTCGTTTGTGCGCACCGGCGATGATGTGTGCGAGCTGCGCAGTTTGCTGAACGATCTGGGCAGCGACATTCCCATCGTGACCAAGATCGAAAAAGCGGAAGCCATCGACAACTTTGAAGATATTCTGCAGTGCAGCGATGCCATCATGATCGCGCGCGGCGACCTGGGTGTTGAGACTCCCGCCGAGAGCGTGCCGCTGGTACAAAAGCGCTTGATTCGACGCTGCAACCGGCGCGGCCTGCCGGTCATCACAGCGACGCAGATGCTCAATTCGATGATCACTTCGCCGCGCCCCACGCGCGCCGAAGCCAGTGATGTGGCGAATGCGATCCTTGACGGCACGGACGCCGTGATGCTGTCCGGCGAGACGGCCAGCGGCCAGTATCCGGTGCAGGCGGTGCAGACCATGGCCCGCATTGCCTCGATGACCGAACCCAACTTTCCCTATGACACCTGGCTGGCCGACGTGAAGATCGAAGAACATGCCATCGATGCGGCCATCGGCCGGGCCACAGTGGACATTGCGGAAGAGCTCGGCGCCAAAGCGATTGCCACGTTGACTCACAGCGGGCGCACGGCGCGTTTGATCGCGCAGTATCGTCCCAGCATTCCCATCTTTGCCGCGGCTAGTTCTGAGCGAGTGCAGCGGCAGTTGGCGCTGGTGTGGGGCGTAGTGCCCATGCTGACAAAGCATCATCCCACTACAGACGAACGAATTCGTGCTGCAGCGGCGCTGTCTGTGAAAAGCGGGCTGGCTCAGCGCGGCGATCTGATAGTCATTGCGGCCGGCATCGGCACACCGCAGAATCGGCGCACCAATATGCTAACCGTGCACACGGTCGAAGACTAGCGACAAAAAAACCTCCCGGAGGATTGAAACCCCTGGGAGGTTCATTTTTACGAAGCATCCGCCTGTGACTCAGAAGGCGGCTCAGGTGTGAGCACCGGCTCAGACTCAGGCGCGCGCTGGGCGCGGCGCAGAACCGGAGCAGCGGCGGTTGTCTCGGCGGGCAGTGCGGGTTGCTGAGGTTGAGCCGGCAGCTGCACACCGCCCAGCGAGGGCGCGCCGCAGTAAGGGCACACCCCCCAGCGCAGATTCAAGGCGCGTCCGCAATTCTGGCATGACTTCTTGAGCTTGGTGTGGCAGTTGGGGCACACGACAAACTCGCCCTGTACACGCGTCCCGCAGCCCGGGCAGACCAGCGTCTCTTCAATGCCCTGCAACAACGCCTCTTCTTCCAGCGATCGTTCGTACGCCTCGGCCAATGTTTCCTTGGGACGCAGCATCCAATAGATCACCCAACCTGGCAGAAACAGCACACCCACCAACAGCGCCGCCAGAATTTGTGCAAAAATATCCCGCGATCGCGCGCGCATATCGCGAAAAGTCCAGATGATAAGCGCCAGCCAGAAAGCCGCGGTCATCGCGCCCAATCCAGCCAGGCAGCCCAATAAAACGTTGCTCAGATCCATGCTCGTTATCCGTCCTTTGCCCGCTTGAATCCGCTTGCCAAGCGGGCGGAATTATACAATGAAAAATGCTCCATGACCAATGAATCCTGATCAAGGTGGTCGATTTACGGTACAATAGGGGGCAGCGTTGCCGCTCAATCCATGACCAGGAGCAGCTGATGAGCACGCCAGACCCGATCGATTATTACCCCAAGATCAAAGATCTCCCCAGCAGCGATCGGCCTCGTGAGCGGCTGATCCGTGAAGGGGCCACCGCGCTGTCCACGGCAGAACTCCTGGCGATCATCTTTCGTGTCGGCGTGGACGGCGAGAATGTCATAGCGCTGTCGCAGCGTCTGCTGGCCAAGTACGGTGGTCTGGCCGGACTGGCCCGCGCCCCGTTCACCGACCTGCAAGAAGAACACGGCCTGGGCGGCGGAGCCAAAGTCGCGACCCTGAAAGCGGCGTTCGAATTGGGCCGCCGGTTGGCCATCGCCTCGCCGGAAGATCGCATCCAGGTCCGTTCGCCGGCTGATGCGGCCAACTTGCTGATGGGCGAGATGAGCACGCTGGAGCAAGAGCAGCTGCGCGTCATGGTGCTCGATACGCGCAATCGCGTACTGGCCGTGTCCACCGTCTACATGGGCAGTCTCAATTCCTCGGTCATTCGGGTGTCAGAGTTGTTCCGCGAAGCCATCCGCCGCAACGCCGCCGCCATCATCGTCGCGCACAATCATCCTTCGGGTGATCCCACCCCTTCGCCGGAAGATGTCGCCGTGACGCGCAATATCATCCAGGCCGGACAGCTGCTCGACATCGAAGTGCTGGATCACGTCGTGATTGGCCAGCAGCGGTTTGTGAGCCTGAAGGAACGGGGACTGGCGTTTAGCAGTCCATGATCGATTATTGCTCGCCCAGCAATTCTACTTCGGCCACCGATGAGCGATAGGCGTGGCCAGACGCATAGAAGGTGATGGCCGTAATCTGCGCGGGTTTCAAAGTTTCCATCAGGTTTGCAGAATCATAAGTGTATGCGACATTGGGCGGAATCCGCCGATGTTCGTTGCGGCTGCCTGAGGTCGTGTTATAGGTGGGGTTAGCCCCGCTGCCATCTTGTCGAGTGTAGAAGCCCTGCAAGAAACTGCGATCAGTGCCGTCTTGATCCTTGTAGTCCAGCCTCAGCATCAAAGGGCACTCACTGCCGGCCTGGCCGCACACCGGCACGTCCTGATCAAACACACGCGCCACAAAATGCAGGCGCAGCGCAGCAAAATCACGCACGTTCTTGTTGATTGTCTGGCGGATGCCCGTCTCCGCGTGATAGGCTCCTTGCCGCTCAAATACCGCCGAGCGCTGGCCGCCTACAGTCTGAATCGTTACCGTGCCAGGCTGTTCGCGCGCATTCTGCAGGTCGTTGTAGGTGTCCCACGTGCCGCTGAGCGGCAGACGGAAGTTGCCATTGATGACCAGGTTGCGCTCGGGCGAAAGAATGCCGGAAGGCGGGCCATTCAACTTCACAACCGTGCGCTGCTGTGGACCGACATCTTGCGTTGCGCCTTGCGCGCTGACCTGCGCCAGACCGTCACGCACCGTCACCTGCGTTTCATCATTGCTGACCTCAAAGGCGTAAGAGCCTTCCTGTAACAGGGTGCGCCCCTGCGGCGTGGTCAACGTCGCCTCGATGGGCCGGTCGCCGCCGCCAGCGACATTGACGCGCACTCGGCCGATGTTCGTGAGCAGATCGATCTGATGCGAGCGCGGGCTCATCTGAAAACGCGGCACCCAGGCGCGGGTGATGTCCAAATCAGTACTGCCGTAGACCTGCACGGTTTCCAGGATCGAGTTGTCATGCGGCGAGCGGATCGTCAGCAGCGCCTGCACATTCTCATCGGCGCGGATGGAGGTCCCTTCAGGCAAGTTGCTCAGCGAGGAGGTAACCCCGATCGGTTCTGCCGAACCGGCGCGGTTGACTAACGCCGTGCCCTGCTGCACATCCAGCGTCATCACGGCCGTCTCGCTGGAATCGTTGATGATGCTGCCCACGGCGAGCGGGACCGACACCGCCAGGCCAATGCACATGAACAGCGAGATCAGCAGAACAGTCCAGGCCAGTCGTTCGGGGTTGCGGCGCATAACTCACCCTAACCAGGGAGCTTTAACCTAACTCAATGGTAAAGCGCTTGAATTTGCCGGTCGCAGGGCCGAACTCATGCTGCACCTGATCGACGCGCGCCATAGGCGGTCCCTGCTGCAGGAATTCCAGCAGTTGATCGAGCGCCGGGCGCGATCCTTCGGCTACCACTTCCACACTGCCATCATAGCGGTTGGCGACCCAGCCGTTCAAGTTCAACTCGGCGGCCGTATCGCGCGTATAGAAACGAAAACTCACACCCTGTACGCGGCCGAAAACAATGACATGCAGGCGCTCGGTGGATTTCTTCGCCATGAGATGCACTCCCTGCGAGGTTGTGCGATAATACCATCTGGGATTAGGGGCGTCAAGCAAACGTCGCCGCAAGGGACGATAGCCAGCCAGGGCAGCCTACGCTCGGACAAGCCATGTCTTCAGACTTTGAATGCCTCATCATCGGCGCGGGCGGCATGGGCAGCGCCGCCGCCTATCAGCTGGCGCGCGATGGCCGATCGGTGCTGCTGCTGGAGCAGTTTGAAATCGGCCACGCGCGCGGCAGCTCGCACGGCGAAAGCCGGATCATTCGCCTGTCATACGAGCATCCGACATACGTGCAATTGGCGCAGGCCGCCTATGACCTGTGGGCAGAACTGGAAGCGGATGCGGGAACAGCCCTAGTGCAGCGCACTGGCGGCCTGGATCTCAGCGCGCCTTTTAACCCGATCTTCGAAGCGTGCATTGCCAGCCTGAGTGCCTTGCGCATCCGGCGTGAAGTGCTGACCGCGGATGAGATCCGCCGCCGCTTCCCGGTCTTTCGGGTCGCCGATGGAACGATCGGACTGTACCAGGCCGATGCAGGAATTCTGCCGGCGTCGCAGTGTGTGCGCGTCATGATCCACCGCGCGCTGCATTACGGCGCAGTTGTGATCGAACACTCCCCGGTGCGATCGATCCGGCTTGACGACCACGGCGCTGACGTGCAGACCGATCAGGCAGCCTATCGCTGCCGCAAGTTGATCATCAGTGCAGGCCCGTGGGCGGGGCCGCTGCTGGCCTCCCTGGGCATTTCGCTGCCGCTGGCCGTGACGCTCGAACAATACGCCTTTTTCCACGCGCAGACGCGCGAGAAATTTCAGCCGGATCGCCTGCCCGTGTTCATCCACTACGGCAGTCCCGCCGGACCGCAGCGCTTCGACTATTATGGCCTCCCGATCTTCGGGCACACGGGAGTGAAGGTGGGTGAACATCACGCCGGCCCAGTCGTGACGGCTGACACCCGCACGTTCGAGGTGGATGCACAACGCTTGCAGCGGTTGAGCGAATACGCGCGCGCCACTCTGCCCGCCACAAACGGCGAAGTGCTGCAAGCCGCAACCTGTCTGTACACCAATACGCCCGATCAACATTTCATTATCGATCGGCTGCCGGCTTACCCGCATGTCGTATTGGCCGCAGGATTTTCCGGGCATGGCTTCAAGTTCGCAATTTTAGTGGGACGTATTCTGGCGGACCTGGCAACGCGGGGAAACACCCCCTACCCGATCGACCTCTTCTCTCTCAAACGCTTTCACTAGGCTGTATCGATACGCCCGTGGTCAAGGTATTCCCACACGCGCACCGTCGGCGTGGGCGCAGTGCAGTGCGCGTCAGCGCGAGGGGGGAACCCGCATCGAATTTCACAACTGCCCTGGTAATTGTCACCCCGATCGAGTTAGAGTATAATCGCGTCGAGCCTTGTGTTGCGAGGAGTTTGAAGTGTCACAGGAGTTGCCACCGCCAGTGGAGGTCACACCAACCGCGAGCATGCCCTCCGCCAATCTAGGGCGGCGATCTCATATGTTGCGCGAAATCGTCGAGACGGTGCTGCTCACCGCCGCGATTTTTTTGCTGGTCAACGCCGCTACGGGCCGGTTTCGCATCGAAGGTCAGAGCATGGAGCCCAATCTGCATGACGGCGAGTATGTGCTGATCGACAAAATCTCTTACCAGCTGCATGCGCCGGAGCGCGGCGACGTCATTGTGTTTGTGCCGCCCAATAACGAACGAGACTACATCAAGCGCGTCATTGGCCTGCCCGGCGACACGGTGGAAATCCGAAGCGGCCAGGTCTACGTGAACGGGATCGCATTGGACGAGCCTTACCTGAAGAATCTGATTAATAACGACATGCCGGCGCAGAGGGTGGAAGAAGGCCGCTACTTCGTGATGGGCGACAATCGCAACAACTCGAGTGATTCGCGCTCATTCGGCGCGATCGCGCCGCACAGCATTGTGGGTCGGGCGTGGCTGGTCTACTGGCCGCCCTCCGATTGGGGCACCGTGCCGCATCACACTTACGCGGCCGTGTCCGCGCCATAGATTGTTGGACAAAGGATCATTGTGTCACACGAAATGACTGTCGTGCCGACCCCGCCTGCTGAAGCGCCCGCCGCCTCGGGCCTTCAGCATCCCAACCTGCTGCGTGATCTCATTGAGACGATGGTGCTGGTGACCATCGCTTTCCTGGTCGTCAACGCCTTGATCGGCCGGTTCCGCATCGAGCAGGTGAGCATGCAGCCGAACTTGCACGAAGGCGAATACGTCATCGTCGACAAAGTCTCCTACGCGTTTCGCCAGCCGGAGCGCGGCGAGATCGTCGTGCTCAAGAACCCCAACCCGGGCCAGCCCGATCTGATCAAGCGTGTCATCGGTCTGCCCGGTGAAACGATCGATGTGCGCGGCGGCCAGGTCTATGTCAATAGCCAGCCGCTGACAGAGCCATACATTAAACAACCCATGGCCAGTGATTATCAAGCAAAGGAGTTACAGGCCGGTCAATACTTCGTCATGGGTGACAACCGCAACAACTCGGAAGATTCGCGGATCTTTGGCGCTCGCCCGGCGGGCGATATTGTGGGCCGTGCCTTGATCATTTACTGGCCGCCGGCAGACTGGCAGATCCTATCGCGCCCCAGCTACGCCGCGTCAGCCACGCCTTGAGCGCGGGGCGGCGGGCGCGCCGAGACAGGCTTGCACGAGATCATGCGCAGCGATGGCCCTGTGCACCCAAGTTTATGTCACTGTAGCGCAAGAGTAACCTATGCCGCCGCTGAATCAATTATACTCAGAGATGCATACTGGCAGGTGAACCATGTCTACCTTCGCGCCGCGGCTGTCCAGCCGCGATCTGGCCTACTATATTGATCATACTCTGCTCAAGCCCGAAGCGACTGAAGCACAGATCGTCCAATTGTGTGAAGAGGCACGGCGCTACCATTTCAAGGCCGTGTGCGTGAATCCGACCTGGGTGAAGCGCTGCGTGGCAGCGTTGAGCGGAACCGACACGTGTGTGGCGACGGTGGCCGGTTTTCCGCTGGGCGCGTCCCTGCCCGAAGTGAAGGCCTTCGAAGCGCAACAAGTCGTGGAAGCCGGCGCGCGCGAGGTCGATATGGTGATCAATATCGGCGCGTTGAAGGACAAAGACTACGCGCTGGTCACGCGTGACATTGCGGCGGTGGTACGCGCAGCGCGCGCGGGCAATGCCCTCACCAAAGTCATCATCGAAGCAGCACTGCTGAATGACGACGAAAAGAAGATGGCGTGCCAGTTGGCCTGCGAGGCCGGAGCTGAATTCGTCAAGACTTCCACCGGTTTTTCGGCCGGCGACGCGACGGTGCACGATGTGGCCTTGATGCGCCAGGTGGTAGGGCCCGCCGTGGGTGTCAAGGCGGCAGGCGGCATCAAAACCTATGCCGACGCTCTGGCCATGATCCACGCCGGGGCCAATCGGATTGGCGCCAGCGCCAGCGTGAAGATCATACAGGAAGCCGAATCAGCTGTCCCGGCCTGAGATTCAGCCATGGAAACGTGTCCCAACTGTCGAACAGGCAACCTGCATCCGCGATCCGTGAACTACGCCAACTGGCATGCGGGTCAATATGTGGTGGTGCCCCACATGCCAGCCTGGTCGTGCGATATCTGCGCGCTGTGCCTCATCGATCCAGATGCGCTGCAGCGTTTGCTGCCGCTCATCGGACCGGTGACACGGTCCGATCCCACCCTGCCGCGCGGCGCGGCAGACATACAGTCGCCTGTCAACGATCTGCCGTACGACGATTCCGATCCTGATCGCGATCGGCGCGCGGCCTGAGCCGCCATTTTACTTTTCATGCCATGTTGTGATATCATCATAACGCAGAGGCAGAATGGCCATCACCACGCGGGTTCGCACCCGCACCACCATCGATCGCATTCGGGCTACGCCGGCGCACGGCGTGCTGAATCCGCGCGCCGGCCAGACCGGCGAATTGACGCACGCCGAAATTGAAACCATCGGCGCGGCCTCGCTGGCCATCACGGCTTCGCTCAACATCGAGCAAGTGCTGGCCACCATGGCGGAAAAATCGGTCGAGCTCATTCGCGCCTCGGCCAGCCTGGTGTACTTGCTCGATCGGGGTACCGGTTTGCTGCACGTTGCCGGCGGCTATCGCATCCCGGCCGCTTATCACGGCCTAATGGTACAGCTGGGCGAAGACGTGGTGGGCCGCGCTGCCCGCTCCGGCCGCGCCTTCATCGTCGACAACTACTCGGCCTGGGATGAGCGCACCCACATCTTTGACGGCGCCGCTCCCGACGGCATTTTGCCCACGGCCAATTGCGCGGCCGCCATTCCCCTCACTTACAATCGTCAGGTGCTGGGCGTGCTGGAAGTGCTCTACAATGACGGGCGCGAGATCACCAACAAGGACGTGGCCCTGCTGCAGCTCATCACGCCGTATGCCGCCATGGCCATTTCACACGCGCAGCTGTTCGAACGCAGCCAGCAGGTCATGAACCTGCTGGAAATCATCAATGATCGCGGCGCTGCTGTCAGCAGCGTCAATACGGCTGTCATCAACGCCGGGCACGATCTCAAGAAGATGAGCGACGAAACGCTGACGCGCACCGTGGCGGCGCTGCACCTGGCCGCCGGCAAGATTTTCCTGAGCGAGCACGAAGGCGAAGCGCTGGTCATCCAATCGGCTTACAACCTGCCCGCTGATGATCCCGGCCTGGCCCAGGTGGCTGCTCACTGTGCCAGTGTACGGAAGACCATTCTGCTGCAGAACATGGCCGCCTTTCCATGGACGCAAGCCATCGTGCACTGGCTGACCGAGCGCCGCCTGGGAGCGTTGATGGCCGTGCCTTTGATTTCAGAAGATGAAGTAGTCGGCGTGCTGGAAGCCGTTGCGCCGCTGGGCAAGACCTTCGATACCGGCGAGCTGGATACGCTGCACATCATCACCAGCCAGCTGGCGCTGGGCGTTTCCAACGCCCAACTGTTCAGCCGCATCCGCGCGGAACAACAGCAAATCTCGGCCATTTTGAGCAGCAGCGGCGACGCCATTATCGGGCTCGACGCCAATGGCCGGGTGCAAGTCGCCAACCCCGCTGCCGAAAGCGCCCTGGGCTTTGCCATTATCGATTCGGTCGGCAAGCCGCTGCCAGAAGTCACCCTGAACGTGGCTTTAAACGCGGCCGTGGATAATGCCATCAAAGGGCAGCAAGCGCAGCCCGTCAGGCTTTGAAGTTCAGCTCGCCAACGACGCCTATCTGTTTTGCAACCTTTCACCCATCACCGATCCGACAGGCCGCTTGACCGGCTGGGTAGCGGTGATGCAGGACATCACGCGCTTCAAAGAAACCGAGCGCATGAAGAGCGATATGATCCTGACGGCCTCGCACGACTTACGCAACCCGGTGCACTTGACCATGGGCGCGCTGGACTTGCTGGGCAAGCGCGCCGATAACCTCACATCGCTGCAAAAGGAGGCGCTCGATCTCAGCCTGTTGGGCGTGAATCGCATTGAAGCGCTGATCACAGACCTGCTCGATCTGGAGCGTATTGAACGCCGGGTGGGTCTGCGGCTCAGCCAGTGCGATCTGGCCGAGATTACGCAGATGGTGGTAACCGAACTGGCTCTGCCCGCGCAGCAGCGGCAGCAACAGCTGATGTATGAACATCCGGGCGCCCCTATCAGCGTGCGCGGTGACCCGCAGCGACTCTATCAGGTCGCCAGCAACCTGGTCAGCAATGCCATCAAATACACCCAGGCGAGCGGACGGGTCACCGTCACGCTGCGCAGTGACAGTGAGCAGGTGCGCCTGGAAGTGCGCGACACCGGGCCGGGTATTTCGCCGGAAGCACAGGCCCGCATTTTTGAACGGTTCTACCGTGCGCCATCGGTGGCGGCCGAGGACCGCGGCACCGGATTGGGTTTAGCGATCGTCAAATCCATTGTCGAGCAGCATGGCGGACGCGTGTGGGTTACGAGTGTCGTCGGGCAAGGATCGACGTTCTCGGTCTCCCTGCCCACCTGGCGTGACTATTCGCCGGCCAGCACAGACGACAGCGTGCCGATCACGGCGCGGCCCACCAGCGCCTGAGTGTCCTTATGGAAGTGCTGCGGCACAGGGTCAATCCCGCACCCGCCGGCATTGGATCCGGCAGCAGTCGGAGAGCGTTTTGAAGATGCCCTCCTGAGACAGGAGACCAGATCATGACCCAAGTAGGCTCACGCCGTCTTACCGCCGATATCTTTGCCGATTCCCATCGCATTTCCACGCAATTGGCGCTGCGCGGCCGGGTGCTGTCCGATGTTTTGAACGATACCAACACATCCTATCTGGAGCTGGACATCGCGTACGTTTCGCGCATCGATCATCCGGGCGAGATTCTGGCGGACTATGCCCTGTCCATTGTGCGCAAGGATCGCCTGAGTTTCGTCGTCATCGCCAGCGGTCTGGAAATGGCGCTCAAGCAGAATCAGGCGACTTATACCTATCGCCGCCTGTGGCCGGTGTTTACCACCGTGCCTTACTTTGAGATCACCGGTCAGATTGAGGCGCCGACCAACATCGATCTGCGCGCGTTAATGGCTGTCGGCGTGGAGCGCTTCGTGCCCGTCTTCAATGGCACGGCCTCGCTGTCGATGAATCAAGCAATCCAGTTCAGCGGCGAATTAATCCTGGTCAATAAGACCTCTGTCGAGGTCATGTGCATCGGCGACAAGTCAAGTCAATAGCCGTTAGCCATCCGCGCGGCTCAACACCTGATGAGCGTTGGGCCGCGCGGATGGCTAACAACCAGCGCTGCACGATTACCTGACGGGGGACTGCCATGGCAACTATCTTAGTCATCGACGATGATCTGGATTTGCAGCAGATGCTGCGGCTGATGCTGCAGCGCGGCGGCTACAACGTGGTGACCACGGGCGACGGGCCAGACGGCCTGGCTAAAGCCAAAGTCTTAAGGCCTGATATGGCCATTGTGGACGTGATGATGCCGGGCATGAACGGTTATCAGGTGGTGCGGAAGATGCGGGAAGAGCTGGATTTGAGGAGCACGGTCATACTCATCCTGACTGCGCGTGCTCAGCCGGTTGATCGCGAAGCCGCCATCGCGGCGCAGGCCGACGACTACATGCCTAAGCCCTTTGCGCCCAATGAATTGCTGGCTAAAGTCAACGAGCTCATGGCCAATCGCGGTACGACGCAGAGTCCGGCAAGAAAGACGGTGGGGGTGTTCTCGCTGCGCGGCGGGGTGGGCGTGACCTCGGTCGCAGTGAATCTGGCGCTGGCCTTCCAGGCCAAGAACCTGCCCACATGCCTGATCGATCTAAAAGTCGGGCCGGGGCATGCGGCCCTGCAGCTGCGCCTCACTGCCAAAACGACCTGGGTCGATTGGGCCAACGGCAACGAAGCCACCAACGACAGCATCTTGAAAGCGCTGACGAGACACGATTCAGGATTGGAAGTGATGGCCGCGCCGGTCGTGCCAGCCATTACCCGGCCTCCGCTCGATCGGATCACTACGATGATCAACTCCCTGCAGAACAAGTTCGTGCGTGTGGTGATCGATCTGCCGAGCACCTGGGGCTCTGTCGCACAGACCGCTATCGGCAGCGCCGATACGATCTGGCTGGTGCTGGCTCCCGAAGTAGGGTCGCTACAATCGACCCTGGGGGCGCTGCGCGCTTTGAAGACGGCTAGAGTCCCCGACGAGAAGGTCGAACTGATCGTCAATCAGAACATGCCCCGCCCGGGGCTGGCGCTGTCCGCCATCGAGAAGGCCCTGGGCCATAGCTTCAAGGGCAAGCTGCCTTATGACGAAAATCAAAACATCGCGCTGGGTCAGGGCGCGCCGCTGCTGTTAAGCCAGCCCGACTCGCCGCTGGCGGCGGCCATTGAAGCCCTGGTGTGAGCCACGATCCTGGCAACGCCGCCGGCTCCAACAAACTGATAAACTGTGCCGTCTTCATCGGTTAACTCATAGATCCCCGACTTTGGCATCCAGGTGCAATCGGGACTATAAAAACCCTGCGGGTAGTAGATCAGCGTGGCGCCAAAGCCAGCTTCTTCATCGATTGCCCAGCCGAGGTCCGCACGCTGCGGACCGTATGAGCCTCCCCCGCGCCGCCATGCCGCACCGAAGCCCCGCTGAGGCTGAAAGCGTCCGGCAGGTGGCTGTAAAGACGGATCATCTCCCGGCTGACCCTCGGCCCACTCGTTAGGCAATAGGCGCCAGTAAAATTGACTTTCCAGCGGCGAATCGATCAAGATCCAGATTTCATCTCTGGCTTGCAGCCAGAACATCAAGCCGTGCTCAAAGTGCTGCACGGCAGCGGATGTCTTCACTTCATTGGCGGCGGGCAGCGGTGGACATTCTGGCACAGCCGGCGCGGCGGTGGCCTGTGATTGGGTCCGGGGCGTTGGGAGTGGCGTAGGCCCAATCGAAGCAGCTATTTCGATTGGTCCGCTGATGATCGAGGAGGTGGCCGGTGTGTTTTCAGCAGCGAGCGTCGCAGCCAGCTCGAGTGATCGGGCTGGAGGTGAGACCGGGGCGAGGCTGCCTGGCGCCGATGTGAGCGCAGGCAAAGGTCGATTGCCGGCCGCGCAGCCTGTCAGCCACACGACCGATAGGATCACCGCCAGCCATTTCATGCGCCGCCTCGCGGATGAGAAACCGGGTTTCTGGTGGAAACCCGGTCGCAGCCTTACTGCAAGGTCAACTCAAAGGAGTTGTTAAGTATTTTGAGGATTGCCGCAGTTGAGGGCAGTCGGCTGAAATTCAGAGTGAAGTTCAACGTGTCGCCGGGGCTCACACGCCAGGGCAACACCGGGTCGGCACTGTTCAAGGTCGCCAGGACCCCCTCCGGCGTGCTGAGGACGATGTCTGCCGGGCCAACAGGAATGAGCGCCGTTGTCGGATTGGCGATGCTGCCGACGATGACAATCTGAGATTGATCAGGTGTGTAGTAAGCCTGCGAGATCTGCACGCGTGCCTGTGACCGTGGATCGGGCGTGGGCGTTGGCCCTAGCAAAGGCACCGCGACGCTGGCTTGTCCTTTGAAGGCAGTGTCGGGCTTGAAGATCCAGGTCAATATTGGACCAGTGATGTTGCTGGGCACTTCGAAGCCGGTGGTAAATGTGGCGCTCAGTCCCGGCAGCAGCTGGCCGCCGGGCGGCGGATTGGGGCCGAGCTTGCTGGCGGTTTCGGACAGTTTGTATTTCTGGCGCGCGTAGTCCATGAGTTCAAACACAAAGTCAGACGCATTTAACGCGTCCGTGCCCGTGTTCTCAGCCGTGAAATCAACCAGGTAGAATGCGCTGCCGACGGGAATACCCGGAGCATTCTCCACCAGGCGGCCATTCAAGGCTTTCACGCGCACGCCGCCGATCTCAATGGGCGTGTTGATGGCGACCACATTGCCGGCCACGGTGCGGTTCGCTTCACTATTCACATCGTAGTTGGCCGTCACCATCAGGCGCTGCGCGCCATCGTCGCCCAGCAAGAGCAAGGTCAGGCCAGGATGATGCTGCGCAAAGATCTCTGCACTGTCCGGCGACACCAGCTGCTGCGCATCAAACTTGAACTCAACCAGCTGGCCGTCCGACAGTTCGAGCGCAATCTGGTCGGCTTCACTCAGGGCCTGCAGCAGGTCCTTGTTTTCCGAATTGTTCGGCAGACCGATCAAGTAGTTGACCAACGTGCCAAACACCCACGTGGCATTCCCGTCGCTGGCGCCGACCGGCCATTTGCCCTTTTGAACGGCGACCGGCGTAATATCGAAGGCCCGATCACGCACGTACAGCTTCTTCGGCACCAGGGGGCCTGGCTGCGCAATGGGGCAGTTCGGGCCGACGCAAGTGGGGGTCGGGATGGGCGCCGGCACAGACGCAGCAGCCCCGCCAATCAGCTGCGTGATGGCCACCAGCAGCAAAATGACGGCAATGCCCACAGCGCCAAAGCCAAAAATAAGCATGGGACGCTTCGAGGGGTTATTCCAGGATGATTTCAGGCGATCGATCATGGTGATTGATTGAAATAGGAGGCGGCACAGGCGGCAGGGGGCCGGCCGCGTTGCCACTGTCCGGCGAAATAGACATGCCTGATCCGCTCCACCCTCATGGAATTGCGCGAGGCAGTTCGCTCGGGCTGACGCGAATCGTCACGGCTTTGCCTGATGGCAGGATGATTTCGCTGCGGTTGAGAAAGGGCACCACCAACTGCACCGCGCCCGGCGCGCTGACAGTAAACGTGACGCGGCCGGTCGTATCCGTCAGACCTTGCGCCAACAACTTGCCCGTCGTCAGATCGATGACGCGGGCCGAGATGCCCACGATGCCTTCGCCGGGATCGTATTTGTTGTTGCCATTGGTGTCGTAGAAGGTCAGCAGGCTCACCGGCACTTGTTGCGCTGGCAGGCCGGGCGGGGTAGCCGTGGGCAGCGGATTAACCTTGATGAAGGGCGGCGTCGGCGTCAAGGTTGGCGACGGGATCGGCGTATCGGTGGGCACGGGTGTGCGGGTGGGCACATTGGGCGAATCGGTCGGCGTCGGCGCGGGGGTTGGCGTGCTCTGATTGACAACCGTGCATTCAAAGCTGTAGCCGGTGCCAGCCTGTTCGCTCGCCGGGCGCGCGAAGCCTTCGCCCGCCAGCCCGTACAACCAGCCTTCGTAAGTGACGAAGTAAGTCACACTGCTGCTCAGGTCGCCGGCCGCGCGATTGACATCGTCACTGCCATTGATGCCGTTCAGGCTGGCATCATACAGGATTAAGTTGGTGTCCGTGCCGGGTTTCAAATCGAGCGTGCGGCAGGTAATGAGCATGCCCGGCTTCACGCGCACCTTGAAGAAATCGTTGTCCCACTCATCCGTGTCAACGTCCCACTGCACAAAGTTGAGATTGTCGTATTTGACGTTCAGCCCGATGGTCGTCGCCTGATCAAAGTTGTTGTTGATCTCAAACCGATCGACGTTGGGCGCTCCCGCGAAAGGCGTTGTCGTCGGGCCGGTCGTCTTGGTCGGGGACGGCGTCTTGGAAGGCGTAGCCGTGGATGCCGTGTTCGTAAACGAGATGCTGTAGGTGCCGCCGCTGCAGGTGCCAGCCGCTCTCAGCTGATACACGCGGAAATACATGACGCCATTATAGCCGGCGATCAGATCGCTGACTGAGGCGCTGAAGTTGGACGGATCAGCGTCTTGTGCGATCAGCGTTCGATTGCTGTCAAAGACCTCAAGACCCAAATTGTAATTTCCCCCGGCGCTGGCGGGAGATACAGTTGCGTATACGTGGTTCCCGGCAAAAACGTTGATGTAGTAATAGTCAGGAATGGTGGGAACTACCTGCGAGGTGCCAGGCGGAATGTTAATCGATTCAATGAGCGAAAGCCCGCCTACATTGCTCATGAGCAAAGCGCCGTCAAAGGTCTGATTGCCCAGTTTCCCCACTGTTTGCGTGGTGGCAACCGTGCACTAACCGCCGGGGTCTGACTCAGCCCACTGGACAGCGGGGCGGCCAGCGCGGCTTGCTGTAACGGCGCACGCGAGGCAGGCTGAGCCTGTGCATTGGGCGCAAATACCATCGCCATGAGCACCAATATCGCCAGTGAGCCGCCTGCCAGCACGACCAGGATACGAGTCCGCATTATCCCTTTACCTTACTGCCAAGATAAGTATAACGCCCCATCCGGGGTGCATTATACCTGTTTTGATCTGGGGGGACAAACCCCGAAGTGACTCACTCGTTCGGGTGCGCACCCCCTATGGCCAAGGTCTGCCGCCGCGCGTCAAACGCGGGCGGATCAAACAAGGTGTCGAGTGCAGCATAACCATCGTAATGGCACAGGGTTTGCAAGACGTTTGGGCTAACGAGCATTGGGTACCGTCGTCGGTATGGCCTTCGTCAGAGTCTGTAGCACTTGGCCGCTATTCTTGCCGGTTTCGTCTCACAGGCATTAGAGTTGTTAGAGTTTGACACATCGATGCCCTTTCGCGCCAACTGTGGGCCAGCGCACAACCTGTGCTCCAGCCCAACGGGGCGGATCGGGTGCTCGCCTGAAGCCCCTGCGGAGGCCGGCCGGACGGTCTCAGCCCGGCAGATCGATCGGCACACCGTCCAGCGTCTCGCGGCAGATCTGATCGACGACCGCTTTCAGATCGCCGTTGGTGCGCTGGTAGGTCGCCAGCTGCCGGTCGGCGCTGGTGCCCTCCTCGATGATTTTAAGCGCGTACTCCACAGCGGATCGTGAACCGAGATCGTCCACCACTTCGTCCACAAACTCCACCAGTTCGGGCAGCAGTTGGCGCGCCGGAATGGCCTGCTGCTTGCCAAAGTCGATCAACGATCCATCCAGGCCGTAACGCACCGCCCGCCACTTGTTCTCGTTGATCCATGAACGATTGTAGAGGCGGAAGCTCAAGTTCTTTTCGAACAGCCAGTACAGCTTCACAAAGATCGCCTGAATCAGCGCCGCCAGCGCGATGGCTTCGTCGACCCGCGTGCAGATGTCACAGATGCGCACTTCAATGGTGTGGAAGCTCGGATGCGGGCGGACGTCCCACCAGATTTTCTTGCCGTCATCGATGCAGCCCGTCTTGACGAGCAGGTCCACGTACGCTTGAAACTCGGCGTAGGACACAAACTGGCCGGGAATGCCGGTGCGCGGAAAATTGGAGAAGATAATCGAGCGATACGATTTGAAGCCGGTGTTGCGCCCTTCCCAGAACGGCGAGCTGGTGGACAGCGCCAGCAAGTGCGGCAGGAAATAGCGCGCGACGTTTTGAATTTGAATGCCGGTTTCCAGATCGGGCATGCTCACATGCACATGCATGCCAAAGATGAGCAGCTGGCGCGCGGCATCCTGCATTTCTTCCAGCACGCCGTAATACCGCTCGTGCGGATAAACCTCCTGCGTTTGCCACGAGGAAAAGGGATGCGTGCCCGCCGCCGCGATCGTCAAGCCCTGCCTGGCAGCCAGCCCGGCAATCACGCCGCGCAGCCGCACAATTTCACGGCGCGCTTCGTCGGCCGTGCGGCACACATGCGTGCCCACCTCCACGACCGATTGCATCATCTCCGGCTTGAGCTGCTCCTGCAAGATCAACCGGCCTTCTTCCAGGATCTGCGTCACATACGAGCGCAGCTCACCGGAATGCGGATCGATGATCTGATATTCCTCTTCAATGCCAACAGTAAACGGGAAGTCCTTGCTCAGCGGATCATAGAAGCTCATGGTCTCCTCCTTAGGGTGGGGCGAATACCTCGCCCCTACTCGATCAAAAACGTCGGCACGGTTGAACCGCCGCCCGCCGTCACGTTCAACAGCGTCACCGTCGAGAGGCGCGTCAGGCAGCCCTGCACCCGTGTGCCAAACAAATACGGATCGGTATCTACCAGCCGCCGCCCGATCTGCAACCGCCCCCCGACGCACTGCGGATAATCCTCGTACGCGATGTGCACCCGCTCCTGCACCACAAACGGCGCTTCAAGCGCCGCCCGCAGCGCCTCGTCCCATTCAGCGGCGCTGCTTTCCCACCCGATCGTGATGCCCTTCCCGCCGTATTCATCGTTGGGCTTCAGCAGCAAGCGATCTTGATAGTCCCGCGCAAACGTCAACAGATCGATCGCCTGCCCCTGATAGGTGGTGCGCGCGTTCTGCACGCGCCGCGTCCACGGGATGTGCCGCGCCAGCATCGCCTGGGTGTCTCGATCGATCCCGGCCGCGTCCATGATGGCCGGATCACTCAGCAAGCCGAAGATCATTTTCTTGTGCAGCGGCTTGGCTTGAAAGCTGTTGACCAGGCAGATCGATCCATCGCGGTAAGCCTGTCCCAGCGGATGATCGAGCGCGTGATCCTGCCCGTACTTCTGCAGGAACTCGCTAGTCAATACGCGCTTATACACCAGGTTGACCGGCTGCCCGTCCGCGTACAAGGTCCGATCGCGGTAAGTGAGCTCATCGGGTGAGCAGATCACCGCGGGCACGCCCTGCTCTTCCAGGTACTTCTTGAACATCACAAACTCGGCCTGCGTGGGCAGCCCCTTCCAATCGACAATGGCCGCGCGCGGGTCATCGGATTTGCCCCACTCGCGGAACTTCTCGAGCAGAGTCTGCACCGTGGACGGAGCGGTGGGAACTTTGGTCACGCGATATTTCCGGCCAAATTCCTGCATCACCGGCAGCGAGAGAAACACATCGGACAGGCCGTCTTCATACGCCATGCCGGCCGGGCTTTCCGCGTTGTATTCCACAAACTGCAGCGAGCCGGTCTGGTTGTCGAAGAACGAGTCGAGCCGCGAGGTTGCGCTGGGTTCAGCATAGCCAGCCGGGAGCGCCAGCAGCGCTTCTTCGCCGGCCGTGAACGCCATCAGGTCGCGCGCCGGCGGATCGGACAGCATGAATTTCACGACTTGCCGCGCGGCGCCGGCGACCCGGCCGCACACCTCTTGCAGCTGCGCGTAATGCTCCGCTCCCAGCAGCCGGGGCCGCAGCACAATGCAGATGGGCCGCGTGCCAAAAAACAGCCCCTCGCGCTGCAAGGCTGCGCTGAGCGCCGCATCGTTCTCGCGCGCGACATCGTCGTTCAACAGACTGTGGTAATACTCAATCGCTTCCGTCAGCATGATCGTCCCTCGCACAGGTAGCAAGCAATCCACTCGCACTTGACAACCGCTCAGCCGCCACGCCAGGCGCTGCTGCCTCGCTCGGCCTCGTCACGGTGGAGAAACGCAAAGCGCAGCGGCCTTCCAGCTGGAGCGTTGGGTGATCGCCTGGATCCCCGCCATGCCGTACCCACCGGAGGCTGAGTAGTTCCTTCACTCGTTACTTGTTACTCGTTACTTGTTACTCATGACTCGTTACGCGCTCCTCGTTACGAATACATCAACGCGTCCCACTGCGGCCTGGCCTGCGTCCGCTGCCGCTTGCCCAGCGCCAGATCGATGCATAAATCGGCCATCTTCTGCACGGCAAAGGGGAAGTAGTGATCGGTCAGAGACGTCACTTCAAAATCGGGCGCAGGATTGGTGAAGTCGATCGCGTAGGGCACGCCGTCTTTGATCGCAAATTCGGTGGTGTTCATGTCATAGCCCAGCGCCTGGTTGATCCGGATCGACCACTGGATGATCAAGTCGCGCAGTTCGGGCGAGAGGAACTGGTCGTCGACGACATAGCGATTCGGCCACGGGCGGTTCACGTCGAACTTGATCGGCAGGATGTCCTGCTGGCCGATGCACAGGCAGCGCGCGTAGTTATCCCAGTCGATGAACTGCTGCAGCACCATGCACTCCGTGCCGGTCTGGTTATAGGCATCCCATAACGCTGGCATATTGGTAATCTTGAAGACCTGCTTGAAGCCGCCGCCCCACGCCGGCTTGAGGATCAGCGGGAAGCCGCCCAGATACTCGACGTGCTCGTCCCACGGCACAGGGTACATCAGATTGCGCAGCGACTCCGTCACCACGCCGTCGATGTAGGAATGCGACGGCAGCGCCACGGTTTTGGCGTGCTTGATCCCCAGTTTGTCCAACAGGCACGCGCCAAAGAATTTGTCGTCGGCGCTCCACCAGAAGGGGTTATTGACGACGACCGTCCCTTGCAGCACCGCGTTCTTCAAATAGGTGCGGTAATAGGGAATCTCGTGCGAGATGCGATCGACGATCACGGCGTAAGGGTTGGCTTCATTCATGCGCGTGCCGCCCAGCTTCACGTACTCGGCCGCCACTCCGGCGTTGCGCTGGTTCACCTCGTCGATGAACGCCGGCGGCCACGACCACTCGCGGCCAACCATCACCCCAATGCGCTTCACTTCGTCTGCCATAAGTGCCCCCTGTTTTGGAAATTGGAGGTTGAATATTTGATATTGGATGTTAGCTGTTGGAAATTGGACGTTAGACGCCGCTCAGTGCGGCAGTGTGCCGAAGATTGTGTAGTTTCCCCGCAGTTAAACTGCGGGCAAACGAATTTACACAAGATCTGGCATGCCGCCCTCAGTGCTCATTGATCAATCGTGCCCCCCGATATACAGACTGAATCATCTGACGCCAGTACGGCCAATCGTGCGCCCAGCCGTCCCACAGGCGCAGCGCATTGCCCACGCCCGCACACCACAGATTCTCTGACAGCTTCTCGTTAGACCAGCGCGCTCGATCGTCCCGGCCGATCGCCAGGATAATATCCTGCTGCTTGAGCATCCAGAGCTGGTGGCCGTCGTGCAGGTTGGCCGTGAAGTCGACCGGGTTGTTGAAGTAGAAATTATCGTCCGAGTAACCGTCCACGAAGGAACGCATGTCGTACAGGCCGCTCAAACCGATCGTGCGGCGGATGACATCCGGATGGCGCAGCGCGAAGTTGACCGCGTGATAGGCTCCAAACGAGCAGCCGGTCGTCATGACGAAGGTGTTGTCGTTCTGGCCGCGGATGAAGGGCAGCACTTCGTTGAGGAGGTATTGATCGTACTGCGCGTGGCGATAAACGCGGCCGGACGGGTGCGCCCAGTCGCAATACCAGCTCTCCGCGTCGATGCTGTCCACACAGTAGAGCTGGATCCAGCCGCGTTCCAGGTGCTCGCTCAGCGCGCCCGCCATGCCGCGATCCTCGTATTCGTAGAATTTGCCCTTGGACGTGGGAAACACCAGCACCGGAGCGCCGTGATGGCCGAGCACCAGCAGCTCCATATCGCGATTTAACGTGGGACTATACCAGCGATGAAAAGAACGATGCATACGAAGTGCGTAGGACGTTCAGCGCAAGCGCAGGCCGGCGCGCTGCGTTTGACGCGTGACGAGCTACGGGTTCCTCCCTCAAGAATTGAGCCGGTGCTGCGCCAGCAACAGCGCCGCCATCGTCTTGCCGTCTGTGATCGCGCCGGAATGAATCATCGCGATGGCTTCGGCCAGCGAGACGTGCAGCAATTCAATCGCTTCGTCGACTTCCAGTTGCGCGGGGCCAGGCGTCAGTTCCGTAGCCAGATAGAGATGGACGAACTCGGTGCTCCATGCCGGCGCCGGATAGAAGGTGCCCAGCCGCCTAAAGCGCCCTGCCCGGAAGCCAGTCTCTTCGCGCAGTTCCCGCTGCGCGCCTTCCAGCGGATCTTCAGCGCCATCCAACTTGCCGGCAGGAACCTCGACGACCAGGCTGCGCACGGCATGCCGATATTGCCTGACCAGCACCACGCGCTGCTGATCGTCCAGCGCCACCATCGCCACGGCGGCGCCGTTCTCTACAATCTCGCGCACAGCCTCCACACCGGCCGGCGTGCGGATTTCGTCGACACGCAGATTGAGGATGCGCCCTTCGTACACCCGCTCCGAAGCGAGAACCGTTTCAAACGTCATGCCTCCCCCTGGAACTTCATCCTGGTTGCGTTAGCTGGCGCCGAACAGGGCTGCCTGTGCATCAACCCATCCAGCGCCCAGCAGGCCCCAAACGAACCACCGCCGGACAGGATAAGTCCAGCGGTGGATGGTTACTGCTTTATTGGCACGGTGCTCGTCGAATCAAGGAATGCACAGCGTCTGCCCGGCGAAGATCAAGTTGTAATTCACGATGCCATTGGCAGCTGCAATCGCCGACATGGGCACGCCATAGGATAGCGAAATGCGATACAGATTCTCGCCCGGCCGCACGGTATGATAGGCACGGCATTGGCCCGGTTTAGGCGGAACCGGCGTAGTAGGGCCGGGCGGCGGCGTCGAGCCGGTGGGAACGATCAACTGCTGGCCCGGATGGATGACGTATGGATACGGAATGTTGTTCGCTGCCGCGATCGAATAGGGATTCACTCCGTACAGCCGCCCGATCGAAAACAGCGTCTCACCGGCCTTGACCGTATGAGTCACATTGCCTTGCGCGTTAGCCTGAGCTGGAGGTTGAACCTGCAATTCCGGTTGCGGCGTTGGCTGCGTCGCCGGCGCCGTGGGCAAAACCTGCGGCTGCTCCTGACTACCACTACCGGCAGCAGGCGTGCCCACCGGAACCGCCTCCCCCCCGCCTTCAGTCGTCGCTACGATGACAGCCGGCAAGGTCGGTGTAGCGGCGCCCTCTGGCGCAGTAATCTCACTGCCAGGCACGGGCGTCCCCTCTGGCGCAGTTATCTCACCGCCAGGCACGGGCGTCCCCGCTGTCTGCGATTCACCTGGCTGCTGAGGCACATTCATCGGCTGTGGCGTATCGATGGCCACCTGCGGATCGGGCCGGTCGCACCCGGCAACCAAGACCAGTGCGAACGCCAGAACCAGAATCAACCACGGCGAAATGCGGTTTTGCTTCATATGACTTGCTCCTTGTGCACGCAAACCTTACTGGGATCAAACGTACTTCAATTCATCCGGTGCAGAGGATAGCATATCTGATCAGCAGAGTCAAGCGAACACTGTACTGGAAACTGTGCCGGCGAACGCGCTATTTCACGGCCAATGTCACCCTCACGCGCCCGGTTCATCCGGCGCAGCAATCGCCAGGACATTGACGCCGCCGTCGACGAAGAGCACTTCGCCGGTGGTGGCCGAGGCCAGATCGCTGCACAGCCAGGCGGCGGCATTGCCCACGTCCGCGGTGGTAATCGGGCGGCGCAGCGGGGCAACGTCCTTGAACTTGCTGTGCATCGTCTTGAAACCCGCTACTCCGGAGGCGGCCAGCGTGCGAATCGGTCCGGCGCTGATGCAATTAACCCGAATGCCCTGCGGGCCAAGCTCGACGGCGAGGTAACGGGCGGACGTTTCGAGCGCCGCTTTGGCCACCGCCATCACGTTGTAACTCGGCACGTATTTTTCCGAGGCGTAATACGTCATGGCCAGAACGCTGGAACCGGGATGCAGCACCGGCAGAGCAGCGTGCGTCAGCGCCACCAGTGAGTAGGCGCTGATGTCGAGTGCCAGTTGAAATTGATCGCGCGTGGTATCGACAAACCGCCCGGTCAGCGCCTCGCGCCCGGCGAAGGCCAGCGAGTGGATCAGTATGTCCAACGTGCCGTATTGTTCCTTCCACTTCGCAAACACGGCGGCGATCTCGTCGTCGTCCTGCACGTTGCACGGCTCGACGAAGGTGGAGCCGATGCTGGCGGCCAATGGCTTCACCCGCCGCTCGGACACTTCGGCGATGGACGAAAAGCCCAGCATGGCCCCCTGCTCGTGCAGCGCCCTGGCTATGCCCCAGGCAATGGAATGATCGTTCGCCACGCCAAAAATCAGCGCCTTTTTGCCGTCAAGTAATCCCATAACGTAGTCTCCTTTGCGTAACTTGGGGCAGTGTGCCGAAGATTGTGTAGTTGCCCCGCAGTTTAACTGCGAGCGAACGAATTTACACAAGATTTGGCATGCCACCTAACTTGGTGCGTATGGTGTGATGCGGCTACCGCGATACAAACGAACTATCTTTCACCCAGTACCGCCACGGCTTGCTCTTCCACGGCTCCGGCGTGGTGAACAGCCCCACCCGCGGGCCGCGCACCACCGATCGGGCCGGCACCAGGACATCGGGCTCGATCCAGAGATCGGAGCGCCGGTCGCACAGATCAACACCGTTCAGAGCCTGATCGATGCGCAGCGCCTGGGTCAATTTGGCCGGGCCGCGGCACAACTCCAGCGCGCGGGGAACCGGCCGATGCTGCAGCATCACGTCGATCCCCTCCTGCGGCTCCAGCGCGCGAATGAGCACCGCCGCCGGAAAATGCTCGGCCTCACTGACCACATTCAACATCCAGTGCATGCCGTAGGTGAAGTAGACGTAGGCGAGCCCGGGCTTGCCGTACATCACCGCGTTGCGCGGCGTGCGCCCAAAGCGGGCATGGCAGGCCAGATCGCTTTCGCCAATGTACGCTTCGGCCTCAACGATGGTGCCGCTGAGCCGCTGCCCATTCCAGCGCCGCACCAGACGGCAGCCTAACAGGGCTTGCGCCAGCTGGCGCGTGGGGCGCGCAAAGAATGATCGTGTGAGGCGCATGTTGCATCGTGAGCGGCTCGCCGGCTGACGCCTGATCAACTGATCCCCGCCGGGTTGATCTCTGCGGAACACTATCTGCACGCAATTGTTGCCAGGCGATAAGCAGTTCGGGCTCCCACGCCCCGAACTAACGGCGGCGTGGGAGCCGCCCCTGCTGACACGCGAAGCGTTTGTGTGCACACGAACAGCTGCGCCAGTTTACCTTAGACAAGTGCATTTGGCAACAGACCCGCGCCCAGTTATAATAACAGCGTGTCCACCATCCTACTACCCTTCATGATGAACCTTGTCGAGCATCGCGGCAGGCAGTTAGCCGGGCCGGCGTTCAGCGCCGCCGCGCAAGCCGATGCCAGTTCGCCCCTGATCATCGGCGGACTCGTGCTGCTGCTCCTCGTGCTGCTGGTGTTGTTATGGCGTGTGAGCCGCAAGCCGCGCGGCGCAGCGCCCGAGCAAGCGGAGACACCTGGCGAACCGCCGGCGCAGATCGCTGTCCCGCCGTCTGCGCCGCCCGCCGCCATTTCACTGGAATTCATCGCCGAGTCCGGGCAGCGTGCCCGCTTCGCGCTGGACAAACCGGCGCTGACGATCGGACGCGCTCCCGATAATGATATTGTGCTGGCCGCCCCCATTCTCAAGGCCGATTCGGCCTCTCAGCATCACGCCCGGCTGCGCCGCGATCAAGACGGTTACATCGTGCGCGATCTCGGCTCCCGGAACGGCCTGGCGGTGAACGGGCGGCAGACGATCGAGAATCTGCTGCAGGACGGTGACCGCCTGCAATTTGGTGAAGCCGAAGCGGTTTTCCACCAGCCCGCCGGAGGCGCAGCATGAAATGCGTTCACTGCGGCACGCAGAACACGGATGATGCCAGGCACTGCCGCCGCTGCGGCGCCGTGCTGCCTTTGTCACCGGATGTCACCGCGGTGCTGCCCGAGGAGGAGGATGCCGAGCAGACACAACCCCTGGATGAAGAACCGGTGGCGAGCGGCACCAAGCCCCTGGAGAATACCGGCCCCAAGAGCGGCCCACTGCATGCACAGCAGGCTCCCGCTTCAGACACACGCCCCCTGCCGCGCGTGCGCAATTTCTTTGAACCCCTGCCCGAGCGCGCCATCCTCAACGAAGGCCGCTGCCTGATCCGCTCGCTGCAGGAAGAATCACCGCTGATCAACGTCTACTCGGCCGTCAGCCGCCGCGCCCTGGTGGACTGCCGGCAGTGCGGCTTCACGCGCAACAACTTTGGCGATCAGTACTGTTTGCAGTGCGGCGCCAGCCTGGCCGGATTTGAGCCGAACTACCCCAACTTTGTGGTCAAGGAGACGCTGGCGCCGGATGCCATCGCCATCGAACGGCAGCTGGCCGAGATGGAATTGCATCACGGCGGAGCGCTGCTGCCCATTGAGACCTTTACCGAGATCATCCTGGGCACGCGGCGCGTTTACGTGGTCCTGCCCGAACCGTCGCCCTTTACCGGCGAAACGCTGCCGTCGCAGCCGGAACTCAACGACGTGATCAACTGGGGTGTGCAGCTGGCCGATGCGCTGGCTTTCCTGCACAAGAACAACATCTCATTCGGCGCGGCGCAGTTGAATCACATGTCGATCAGCGGCAAAGCGGCGCGCTGGTTTGATTTCACGGCGGCGCGCATCCAGACGCCCGGCACCCGCACCCGCAAAGCTTACACGGATGACGTGCAGGCGCTGATGGCCAGCCTGTTTGTGCTGCTGACCGGCAAGGTCTATTCACCCGAGATTCAGCCTGGAGGCGCCCAGCCTGCAGACCGTGTTCCACGAGACCTTCACGGGCGAAATCGCCTCGGCGCCGCAGTTGGCTGAACGGCTGCGCGATGTCATCGCGGAGATCCGCCGCCCCAGCAGCTACGATCTGCGCGTGGGCCGTTTAACCGATGTGGGGCACGTCCGCCAGTTGAACGAAGACAGCCTGCTGACGCTGGAACTGGGCCGCGTGCACCGCTCGGTGGGCACGCCGATCGGGTTATATGTGGTCGCCGACGGCATGGGCGGCCATTCGGCGGGCGACGTCGCCAGCGGGCTGGCGATCCAGGCGCTCGCGCAGCACGCCGTCGCCACGCTGCTGCCGTTCGAAGTCGACGATGGATCACTCTTCGCCGGAAGTCGAGAGCTGGCTGCGGGACGCGATCAACGTGGCCAACGCCACCGTGCACGAGCAGCGCAAACTGGCCGGGACCAACATGGGCACGACGCTGGTGATGGCTTACGTCGCCGGCGGCCAGGCCCACGTGGCGCACGTGGGCGACAGCCGCGCCTACGTGCTGAACGACGCCGGCATCCAGCAGGTCACGGTCGATCATTCCCTGGTGCAGCGCCTGGTGGACACCAAGCAGCTGACCGCCGAAGAAGCGCGCCTCCACCCGCAGCGCAATGTGATCTACAAGAACCTGGGCGATCGCGCGGCGGTGTCGCCGGACATTACGCGCCTCGATCTGCAGCCGGGCGATCGGCTGTTGTTATGCAGCGACGGCCTGAACTCCGTGGTCGAAGATGCGCAGATTCACCAGATTGTGATGGCCGCGGCGTCCCCGCAGGATGCCTGCCGCCAGCTCGTCGACGCGGCCAACGCCGCGGGCGGACCCGACAACATCACGGCCATTATCGTGCAGATGGAGCCGCTCGGATGAGCGAGCCGCTGGGATGAGCCTGCCGCGCGGACGATGGACTGCCTGCGCGCGCTGCAACACCCCGCTTGAACCCGGCGCTCGTTATTGCCCGAGCTGCGGCCTGGCCCTCCCCCGACTCCGCGCCGCTTGGCACAGCCTGCCCCGAGTGCGCCGCGATCAATTTGCCCGGCGCCGCTTACTGCGAGACGTGCGGCGCGGCGTTGCCACCCTGCCCTCATCTGGTCGTGATGAATACCGGCCTGCGCCTGCCCCTCTTCAGCGGCGATCAGGCCGCCGTCGTCGTGGGCCGATCGGATGCCTTAAGCGGCGTGACACCCGATCTCGATCTGGAACCCTACACGGGCGAGCTGGCCGGCCTGTCGCGCCGCCACGCCCGATTGATCCTGCGCGACGGTCAATGCTGGATCGAAGACCTCAACAGCGTCAACTGGACGTACCTCAACAATCAACGCCTGTCGCCCGAGCGGCCTGCGCCGCTGAAAGACGGCGATTTATTACGCCTGGGCAATGTGCTGCTGACGTATCGAGCGGGATAGCCACAACTTCAATACAGCCGCAGCCTCCCGATCTTTACCAGAGATCGGGCGGCTGCGGCTGGGGCCTACACAAAGAACAATTACTTTCTCACAATGGGCAAGTATACCCGTTGCAGACGGTCAAAAACAAAGAATGACTTACTTACACACCAGCGGGGAGTCTGCGAATACCGATGATCGGCAATATACAGATCGACTTGATACGAACCTGTAGATAGATTGCCTATGCCTATTGTGAATTTCCACGGTATCACCACAGCAGCACACAACGTGCCAGGGCCAGCACCAACCACAGCATCAATTCTGACCGTATTGCTCATCATTTGGTGGGCTTGATAGTGTGGAAAACATGCATCAGGCCACGTGCTGGAAGCCGTGATACTGATGGGATCACTCGCTACTGGTAATTCCGGCAGAATATCAATCTGTGGATCATAACCGCAAGGCAACACGTTGAGACTCCAGGCCGATAAGTGGTATGAATTAGCAGGCCGTAACTGTTGGGACACAAAGCCAAACCAAAGAACCTGGATTATCAGAACCGCGATGAGTCGCTTCTTCATAAGCAAACTCCGCAAGAGAAGGAGTGCCGCATCCAACATCAGGCCGGCTGCCTGCCGCAAACGAAAAGCGGGGACGGCTAACCCACCTCCGCCCCCGCAGGACAATTCCAGTCTATTACAATTTCCGCGCCGTGTAAATAAGCAAAACTGCGCAAGACATCTGTTCGAATCCGCCGAGCCGAGGCAGTGTGCCGAAGATTGTGTAGTTTCCCCGCAGTTTAACTGCGGGCGAACGAATTTACACAAGATTTGGCATGCCGCCCGAGCCGATCAGCCTTCCGGCACGATTCCTTTTGCCGGGCTTCGAGCGCTGCGCTTTCGCCGGTTTGACTCCCGGCGGGTCAAGTGGTACATTGGCCGAAGATGCCGTGTCAGGCAGAGACGTTTAACGCCATGATCGCCAATAGCCCACCCTCCTCCGCCGCCGGAACGCAGCTGCTGGCCGCGTCACGCGCCACGCTTGACCGTGCGCCTGCCCGATGGGCACGTGCGCGCGCTCGTGTTGTCGCGCGACCCGCTCACGATCGGGCGGCATCCCACGAATCAGCTGGTGGTGGACGTGCCCACGGTTTCGTCCGAGCACGCCGTCGTCGAATATCGCGCCGGAATCTATCATCTTGTCGATCGCGGCAGCCGCAACGGCACCTTCGTCAACGGCCAGCGCATCGACGACATCGATCTGAAGGACGGCGATCTGATCCGCCTGGGCGAGATGGGCAGCGGCGCCGTGACGCTGACTTACCGGGCCGGGCAGGCGCCGCAGAGCGCCGCGCCCGATCAATTCAATCTGGCCGCGCACGACACCCTGACGATTGGCCGCGCTGCCGAGTGTGATCTGGTGCTCGATTCGCCGCTGGTCTCGCGCCATCACGCCCGCCTGGAACGATCCGGCCCCACGCACGTCTTGATCGATCTGGGCAGCACCAACGGCACCTACGTGAACAGCCAGCGGATCGATCGGGCCGAGCTGCAGGCGGGCGATGTCGTTCAGATCGGGCCGTATCGCTTCACGTATCAGCCGGGCGCCATCAGCCAGGTGATGTCGGCGCAGCGCGGGCGGCTGGACGCGCTGCACCTTACGCGCCGCGTGGCCGGCGGACGCTTGATCTTGAGCGACGTTTCACTCTCGATCGCGCCGCGCGAATTCGTCGCCATCGTCGGCGGATCGGGATCAGGCAAGACCACGCTGCTCAACGCGCTCAGCGGCTTCGATCCCGCCGAGGGCCGCGTCCTGCTCAACGGCGACGACTATTACGCCAACTTCGATCTGTACCGCAGCCTCATCGGCTACGTGCCGCAGGACGATATCATTCACCGCGAACTGCCGGTGGGCCAGGCGCTGCGCTACGCGGCCCTGCTGCGGCTGCCCGGCGACACGTCGGACGACGAAATCAAGGCGCGCATCGAGCGCGTGCTGGCCGAAGTGGACATGGACGCGCAGGCCGAGCAGATCGTGGGCCGCTTGAGCGGCGGGCAGCGCAAGCGCGTCTCGATCAGCATGGAACTGCTGGCCGAGCCGGGCGTGTTCTTTTTGGACGAAGCCACTTCGGGGCTTGATCCGGGGCTGGAGAAGAAGTTGATGTACACGCTGCGGCGGCTGGCCGACGGCGGGCGCACCGTGGCGCTGGTCACGCACGCCACCGCCAACATCAAGCAATGTGATCACGTGGCGTTCATCGGCGCAGGCCGGCTGGTTTACTTCGGCCCGCCGGGCGTGGCGCTGGATTTCTTCGGCGTGAGCGAGTTTGCCGACATCTACGAAGCCATCGAGGACGATGCGGCCGCGTGGGAAAAGCGTTTCCGCGCCTCGAGCGCTTACGCCCAGTATGTGCTGCCGCGCATCTCGAATGCGGAAAGTGGACTGCGGACTGCGAAACGGCCCGCCGGGGATGCGGAGCAACCGGGGCGCGCTGTGCCGCTTGCGCCGCGCGCGAATCCGTGGCGGCAGTTCTCCATCCTCACGCAGCGCTACTTCGAGCTCGTCGTGCGCGACAAAGCGCTGCTGACCTTATTACTCGCCGTCATGCCGCTGGTCGGTATGCTGCTCGCTATTATCACACGGCCAGCCGCGCTGGTCGGCGAATCGGCGCAGCGCATTCAAGAGATTCTGGCTTCGTCCGGCAGTTACAGCATCGCCGCTGAGACCCAGATGGTGATCATGATGCTGGCGTTGGCCGCCGGTTTAGTCGGCTTGTTCGCCGCCGCGTTCGAGCTGGTGCGCGAGCGCGCCATCTATCGCCGCGAACGCATGGTGAACCTGCGCCTGCGCACCTACCTGGGATCGAAGATCGCCGTGCTGGTGGGATTCGCCGCGCTGCAAGTGCTGGCGCTGCTGGTCGTGGTGGCGCTGCGGGTGCAGGTGCCTTTCGACGGCATCATCCTGCCCGGCCCGTTGGAACTGTATATCACGCTGCTGCTCACCACGATCGTCGGCATCCTGCTGGGTTTGTTCATCAGCGCCGTCGCCGCCAACAGCAACAGCGTGATCTACCTCGTGCTGCTGGCCGTGTTCGTGCAGATCATCTTTGCGGGCGTGTTCTTCGAACTGCCGGGCACTACCGGGGTTGTCTCGTTCTTTACGCCCACACGCTGGGCGGTGGAGGCGCTGGGCAGCACCGTCGATATGCCCACGCTCAACGCTCTCGGCCAGATCGAAGTGCGCCGCACCGTCGATACGGTCGATCCCACCACCGGCGAAAAGGTTCAGCGTGAAGTAGTGGTCAGTGATAAACTACCGTTGACGTTCACCGTGGGCTACGAACATCAAGCCGGCTATTTGCTTAGCCGCTGGCTCATGTTGATGATCTTTGCGCTGCTGCTGTTGGGCGCCACGGCGCGGGCGCAGGGGCGCTGGTCTGAACGGCAGCGGATAAACGGATAAGGAATTGTCAAAGTATAAGTTGCTCAATTGTCACGGCTTAACGCCACACCACGCACTGTGCGGTGTCATTCCCGCGTGCTTTTAGCGGGAATCCACAGGACTATTAGCGCGATCTGTGTGTCGTCAATCTGGATGCCCGATTAAAGCACTCGGGCAGAATGTTATGACGTGCAATTTCTAAGGAATGATTATGAACTCTATCACTGGTTTCTTCAACGGCTTATACTACGAGATCGCCGGCGAGGGCCACCCGCTGGTTTTGATTCACGGCGGACTGGTCAACAGCGGCCTGTGGGATGATCAATTTGAGGTCTTTGCCGGACAATACCGCACCCTGCGCTACGACGTGCGCGGCTACGGCAAATCGAAGCCGCCCGCGTCTTACTACTCCAATCACGGCGATCTCCGGGATCTGCTTGATTTTATCGGTATCGCGCGAGCCGCTGTGCTGGGCCTGTCGATGGGCGGCGCGATTGCAATCGATTTCACGCTAGCCTATCCCAATCGGGCGGCCGCTTTGATTCCGGTCGCTGCCGGCTTGAGCGGCTATCGGGCGACGGCGAGCACCGCTGTGCGCGATGAGCTGAATGCCGCTTACGAACGCGGCGATAAAGAGCGCGCGGTTGAACTGTCGCTGCAAATGTGGACCGATGGGCCACATCGCACGCCCGATCAGGTGGACCCGGACGCCCGCGAGCGCCTTCGGGCGATGACAGTTCACACCTTCGATCTGCCGGATGTCGAGCCCTGGCTGCAGGCGCTCGAGCCGCCCGCTGTCGGTCGACTGGCCGAGATCAAAGCGCCCACGTTGTTCGTCGCCGGCGATCAAGATGTGGAAGACATTCTCAAGATTGGCGACCTGATCATCGCCAACGTGCCCGGCGCGCGGCGCGCTATCATCCCGGGCACGGCGCATCATCTCAACATGGAGCAGCCCGCCGAATTCAATCGTATTGTGCTGGAGTTTTTGAATTCGCTCACTCGCTAAGGCATTCACGAGAATCTTGCGAATTGTGACGCCGTGACCGTCACTCCGCACTGCACGCACGAAGTCCCCGAAGCGCAGCGGACTGGGAATGGGTGCAAGTGCCGAGTGCTCGCTTCGCGGCGGGCATCGGGCCGCTCGCAACTCAGACTGGCGATGTAGCCGTTGTGGCTTGGATTCCCGCCACGTCGTACCCGGCACGTTGTGCCGGCGACGCGCCAGGCGACAGCGCGCGGGAATGACGTCCCGCAATTCGATGACGTAAATCAAATCGGAAATTGTTCTAATCATTTCGACTGTCACCCATGAAAGCGCGTCATCCATCTCTGCTTCGTTCGCGTCTCCTCCTCATCGGCATCGTCGCCGCGCTCGTCGTGATCGGCGCGGTGTGGGTCTTTGGGCCGGGCCGCGTGCAGCCCGCCGCGCCGCAGGCCACGCTGGCGCCTGCCCCCCAAATCACTTTCACCCCTCCACCTGCGCTGAGTGACCTGGCGCAGCAATTCCCGCGCCTCGAAAAAATCCTCGACAACCCTGAACTCGATTCGGTCTACAAGGATTTTCTGGTGGCTTACGAACGCGGCGGCGCAGAAGCCGCCGAGCTGCTGGCGCGGCAGCGCGGCCTGTTGACGGCCGACAATCAAATCCGCGTGACGCTGGTGCTGGATACGGAGGATTCGACGGCGCTGGTCGGCGAGCTGCAAAGGCTCGGCGTCGTCGTGCGCGGCACCTACAAGGACCTGATCGACGTCGGCATCCCGCTGGAACTGATCGTCACGACGGCGCAGTCCGCAGAGCCCGGCCAGGTCTTCGATCAGATCACGCAGCTGGAGCACGTCATCAACCTGCAGCTGCCTTCGCCCGGCAAGCCCAACGCGTACGGTCCTGAGGTGTCATTCCGAGGAGCCGCTTCGCGGCGACGAGGAATCTCCGTGCTGGACTGGCAACCCGCTCTGTTCAGGCAGAGATTCCTCGCCCCGGCGGGGCTCGGAGGCGGACTCCCAACCGTGTCCCCCGCTCCTGAGGTGTCATTCCGAGGAGCCGCTTCGCGGCGACGAGGAATCTCCGCGACACCGGCCACACAGCCCACGACTTCATTCGTGGGCTTTTTACAGCCGCCTGCTCCCATTACCAGCGAAGGCGTCAAGGTCATCGGCGCAGATAAATGGCAGGCCGCCGGATACACCGGCCAGGGCCTGAAGATTGGCATTCTCGATCAAGGCTTCGACGGCTACCGCGACTTGCTGGGGCGTGAGCTGCCTTCCAGGGTCAGTGTCAAATCCTTCGTGCCCGGCATCGAGGTCGATCAGGCCGGCGTGTCGCACGGCGCGGCGGTGGCCGAAGTGATTCACGACGTGGCGCCCGATGCCGAGCTGGTTCTGGCGTACTACGACGGCGGCGATGTGAGCATGGGCAATGCCGTCGAGTGGCTGCTGCAGCAAGGCGTGCACATCATCTCGCACTCGGCGGGCGGGCTGGCCGCGCCGATGGATGGCACCGGCCGTGATGACGAGCTGGTCAAGCTGGCCGCGGATAACGGCGTGTTGTGGATCAACTCGGCGGGCAACAACGGCACGCAGCATTATCGCGCCGCTTACACCGATTCCAACCACGACGGCGTGCACGAATTTGCGCCGGATAAAACGCTGCTCGCCTTTCGCGCTGATCCCGGCGGCAACAGCCAGATCGTGCTGACGTGGAATGACTGGCAGCCGGGCGGCACGCAGGACCTCGATCTGTTCGTATTCGATCAAGATGGCAACCTCACCGCATCGTCGCGCAATACGCGCGCAGCGCGCGACGGCGATCGCCCGCCTGTGGAGCAGATCGTCTACAAGTTCGACGATGCGCGCACCTACTACGTGACGATCAACGGCGTCAACGTCACCCAGCCGATCACGCTGAGCCTCTTCGTGCATCAAACACCGCTGCTGGAAATGGCCGATCCGATCGGCAGCCTGGCGACGCCGGGCGATGCCCGGGAAGCGCTGACCGTCGGCGCGGTGAACTGGCGCGACAATCAACTGGAGCCATTCAGTTCGCGCGGCCCCACCGCCGATGGCCGCCTGAAACCGGATCTCGCCGGGCCGGATGGCGTGTCCAACGCCGTTTATGCGCCGCAGGGATTCTACGGCACATCGGCTGCTGCACCGCACATCGCGGGCGCAGCGGCGCTGGTCTGGGGAGCGTATCCGCAAGCCACCGCCGCCGAGATTCGCGACTTCTTGATCAACCATGCCATCGATCTCGGCGCCAGTGGCCTGGACAATGAAACCGGAGCCGGCCTGCTGGTGCTCTCCGATCCTCCTCCGCCGCCCACGCCTGCTCCGCCCACACCGACGAGCGAACCCGGCGCGCCGACGGCAACGCCGCAGCCCACCGCCACGGCACGCCCGATCGTTTTAGCGACGGTGCAGCGGCCCCGGCCGGCTGCAGCTTCGGCTAACAACGCCGGAAACTGGATCGGCGTGATCATGATCGGGTTAGCTCTGGTGATCGGCGCAGGCCTGGGTTTCAGCCTGATGCGCCGCGCGCGATCGGCCCCCCAACCCGATCGGTCCGCGGCGGCTCCCCAGGTTGATCGGTCAGATTGCCGCACCTGCGGCTATCGCCTGCCGGCTGAGGCCAGCTTCTGCCCGCAGTGCGGCCGGCCGGTCATCAATCCGCCCGTTTGCGCGCGCTGCCACACGCCGCTGCGGCCCGAGGCCAAATTCTGCGGCCACTGCGGCGCGCCTGCCGGCCCGCCAGCCGGCGCGTAATCGCCGCTCGATCGCCGCCTCACCGCCATCCAGCCGCACAGGCCGGGTTATGCTAAAATTCAATTATCCTGAAGCGGGGTTGATTCATGACGCTCGATCGCCGCATTGAAGTTCTCGGCAAGGCGTTTCCGTCACTGCGTGAGGATACGCTGACTTACGTGGCTCGGAACGCGCGCGAGGTTCGCGTTGCCGCGGGTGATCGCATCTGTGAAGAAGGCGAAACCGGCGACGCGTTTTACGTCATCCTGTCGGGCCGCGTGCAGGTCAGCAAGCTGCTGCAGCTCGACACGCCGCATTTGCTGACCGAGCTGCGCCCGGGCAATTTCTTCGGCGAACTGGCGCTGGTGGAAGACGCGCCGCGCGTGGCCAGTGTGGATGCGCTCGAAGAAACCACGCTGCTGGTAATGACCAAGCACGACTTTCAGGAACTCTTGTTGAGCAATCCGGAAATGGCGGTGCCGATCATGCGCGCGGTCGCGGCGCGCCTGCGCGACGCCGATCGCCGCTCCCTCGACGAACTGCGCCAGAAGAATCAAGAACTGGCGCAGGCTTATCTGACGCTGCAGGAGACCGTGCAGCGCAAAAGCGATTTTCTCACCGTGATTGCGCACGAGCTGCGCACCCCCTTGACGACCATCAAGGGCTACGGCCATTTCCTGCGCCTGGGCACGCTGCAGGGCGCGAACCTCGATCACGCGGTGCAGGCCATCGTCGACAACACCGACGCGATCGTGCGCTTGATCAACAACATTCTCTTCCTGCAGGAACTGGAGCTGATCGAGCCGGCCTTTGAACCGGTGGACGTCCCGACTTTGATCAATGTGATCCTGACGATGGTGCGCCCGCATGCGGCCCGGCTCGGCCTCATCTTCCAGCTCGATCTCCCGTCCGATCTGCCCGCCGTGTCCGCCGATCTCGACGGTCTCACGCAGGCGCTCGGCGCGCTGGTCGACAACGCCGTGAAGTTCAGCCCCAACGGCGGAGCGATCAGCATCGCGGCCCGGGTGGAAGACGGGCAGCTGCGCGTGTCGATTCAAGACCCCGGCGTGGGCATCGCGCCCGATCAGATGTATCACATCTTCGATCGTTACCATCACCTGGAGTCGGTGGGGGATCACCTGTTTGGCGGCGTGGGATTGGGCCTGCCGATTGCGAAGCAGGCCGTGGAGCAGCACGGCGGCAACATCAGCGTCGTCAGCAGTCCGGGCGCAGGCAGCACTTTCACGCTCACCATTCCAGTCGCGGGCCAGAACGGAAAAGCGTAAATGGAGGAACCTCCCGGAGGCTTTGCGAAGCACCTCCGGGAGGTTTCTTTATTCTTTTATCCGCGCAGGACGGCGTTCATTTCCTCGCGCAGCCGTTTCACGATCTGCTCGCGCACCCTGGCCACTTCGGCATCGGTCAGCGTGCGATCGGCTTGATAAGTCAGGCGATACGCCAGGCTCTTCTTTCCCGCGCCGATCTGCTCGCCCTTGAAGACGTCGAATACCTGCGCGCTTTTCAGCACCGTGCCCGCGCCCGCCGCCATGATCGCGGCCTGGACCTTTTCCGCAGAAACTTTGTCTTCGACGATCAACGCCAGGTCTTCGGTCACGGCCGGGAAGCGCGGCACATCGGCGCTGCGCCATGCGCCGGGCGTCACGGCCATCAACGCCTCAAAGTCAAACTCTCCCGCCAGCACCGGCTGTTCCGGGAAATCAAACGCCTCGCGCACCTGCGGATGCACCTCGCCAAACGTGCCGATAAGGCGCTCGCCGGCCAGCAGCCGCGCCGTGCGGCCCGGATAGTAAGTGGGATGCTCGGCCGGCTCGTAGCGTGCCCCGGCGACGTGCAGCCCTGCCAGCAGCGCTTCGACGACACCCTTGAGATCGTAGAAGTCCGCGGCCGCCTCGATCGGTTTCGCGCGCACGGGCGCGCTGCCACCACTCCGGCTGGCGCTGACCCGTCATAACCATCGTCAAGCGGCGCGGCTCATCGGGCAGCGGGCCATCCTCGGAGGCGAGATAGACCTTGTCGATCGAGAACAACGCCACGTGATCATGATGGCGCGCGTTGCCGGAGGCGATGTCGAGCAGACCCGCCAGCAGGGTATGCCGCAGATGCGACCGCTCTGCGCTGATGGGATTCGCGACCATCACGTACGGTCGATCATCGGGCCGTTCACCCGGCAGTAACTTCGCCTCGGCCTGCGGCGTGGTCATCGCCTGAGTCACCGCTTCGTATAGGCCGATCTCCACCAGCAGATCGCGCACGCGCTCTTCGAACTCCAGGGCGGGATTGCCCCGCTGCGGCGGCATCTCGTCGTGCAAGGCCGTCAACGGGATGCGATCCAGCCCGTAGATGCGCGCGATCTCCTCGATCAGATCGTGCGGGCCGGCGATGTCGATGCGGTGATCAGGCGCAGTGACCACGAGGGCTGACACCTGCACTGCATCCGCAGCGCGGTGCAAGTGCTGCTGATGGCTGACACGCTGCACTTGCGTGCGGTGCAAGTGTGGCTGATTTGAATTCGAGCGACTCCAGAATCTGAGCGATTTTTTCAACTTCGATGTCAAAGCCCAGCAGGCGCTTGACTTCGGCCACCGGCAGCGTGACGGTGACCGTCTCCGCCGGATTGGCATAGTTATCGACCAGGCCCGTATCGATCGTGCCGCCGGCCAGCTGCTGGATCAGGTTGGCCGAACGGATATTGCCGCGCGGCGCCATGTCCGGATGAATGCCGCGCCCGAAGCGCGCCGCGGCCTCGCTCGGCAATTTCATCTGCTGCGTCGTCTTGCGGATGTTGATGAAATTGAAGTTCGCCGCTTCGATCAAGACGCTGGTCGTGTGGTCGTCGATCTCGGTTTCCAGCCCGCCCATGACGCCGCCCACACCCACCGGGCCGACGGCGTCACAGATCATCAGGTTCTCGGAGTTCAACTCGCGATCGTTGCCGTCGAGCGTAGTCATGCGTTCGCCCGCTGTGGCCCGTCTCACAATGATCGTCGGGCGCTCATCACCGTGCTCATGGGCGCGCTTCAACAACTTATCGTAGTCGAAGGTGTGAATCGGCTGGCCGACGTCGAACATCACGTAGTTGGACACGTCGACCAGGTTACTGATGGGCCGTTGTCCGGCGAGGCGCAGGCGGCGCTGCACCCAGTAAGGCGACGGCGCAACTTGCACATCACGCACGATGGTCGCCGTGAAACGGCGGCACAGATCGGGATCGAGAATCTCGACCTTCACGCCTCGGCTCACATCCGGGCCAGTGCCATGCAGCTCATACGCGGGCTGCTTCAACGCTTGCCCGGTCAGCGCCGCGACTTCACGCGCCACACCCAGAATCGACGCCGCGCGCGCGATGTTCGGCAGGATCGCGATGTCGAGAACGACATCGCCCAGGGTGTCGGCGGCCGGCACACCCACTGGCGCGTCGTCATCGAGAATGATGATCCCCTCGTGCTCCTCGCTGAGGCCGAGTTCCTTCTCCGAGCACACCATCGAATCGCTCTTCACGCCGCGCAGCTTGGCGGGCTTCAACGTCATCTTCACGCGGCCCGCCTGGTGGCCGTCATACAATACCGATCCTTCCCTGGCGAAAACGACCTTCGGCCCGTTCGCCAGACGCCCCTGCCCTTTGAGATGGAAAATGTTCGGCGCGCCCGTCACCACCTGGTGCGGCGCCGCGCCGCCGTAATCCACATCGGCCAGCACCAGCCGGTCGGCATTGGGATGGGCGCGCACCTCGACGATCTGCGCGAGCACGATCTTCTCGCGATCCCACACCAGATCGGAACCGGGCACGCCGTAATACTCGCTGTGCTCCACTTCCATCCCGGCCAGCGTCAGCCGCTCGGCCAGCTCCTCGATCGGGATGGTGATATCCACGTAATCTTTAAGCCAACTAATCGGTACTTTCATGGTCTCTCCTTCAACGCCTCGGGCGTCATGTTTGCATGGATGATCGGCAGGGTGAGCCAGGCCGTCACAATCGCAGGCGGCGCGCCTGCCAACTGCGCCACACTTGATAGGCGGCGAGGCCGCCAATGATCAACAGGCTGAGCGCGGCCAGTATTCCCGCGACGGGTAACCAGCGTGGATTAAACTGAAACCGAATGCGGTGAGCGCCGGCCGGCACAAAGACGCCGCGCATGACGCCGTTGGCCTGATAGACGGGCACCGCCTGCCCGTCGAGCTGCGCTTCCCAGCCGGGATAATAGGCATCGCTCATCACCAGAAAACCGGCCGACGCCATTTCCACTTCGACGTCCGCCGAGTTGAGTTGATAATCGGTCACGTTCGCCCGGCCCGGCGCGCTCCCGGGCGGGCCCGACAGCCTGCGCAGCTTGCTCGGGCGGCAGGGCTTGCGTCAATAAAGCGCTGCGGCGCCAGTCGAAATCAGACGACAACACACGCGTGATCACTTCATTCGCCGACACCTGCACGACGTGCGGCACGATAAAGGCGCGGGGCTGGGCATTGACGTTTTCGTAGATGCGGACCCCGGCCGTCTGTCCCTGCGGCTGCAGCCACGTCACGTAGGCGGCGTGCGCGAGCGTCCCGGCGGTGTCGCGGCAGGCCTGCACCGCGCCGGTGGCGCTGGCACTCCACACAAATGTCTGCCCGGCCGAGTCGGAAACCGGCGCGAAGTAAAACGAATAATAACTGTCGGGGCCGAGATCGGCGAGCGGGACGGAATACTGCGCGATCAGATCGCCGCCGGCAGCATCACGCCGCAATTCGAAATGGAGCTCGCCGCCTCCGGCCGGATCAACCGCGGCCACGTAAACATCAAGTCGATTGAAACCCGCTTGCTGCGCCGTCAACGTTTGTGTCACAGGCAGCGCCGTCAGCGGCACGGGTGTCGCGCATTTCGAGCTGGGAACTGTCGGGCAGCGCCGTCAGGCTCAAGTCTCGACTCGCCAGGACGTATTTCACATTGAACAGATCGTAGATCGGATGATACTGGTTGGCAATGAGCATGTTGCCGCCGGGCTGCATCCAATGAATTCGGCTGGTAGGATCGATACCCCAAAAGAGCTGATGATAGTCCTTCGTGATCAACGGCGTATAACCGCCGATCTCCTGCAGGCCAAACAACGATAAGACATTGGGGCCAAAGATCATCTTTCCGGTCTGCAGCGGCAGCACGCGATAAAGACCGGTATCCTGCTTCAGGGTCTGAACGACCTCGTTGTCAGGATACAGATCGTCGGTGGAAATGATCGGATTGAAGTTCCGGCCCCACAGCCACAGCTCGCCCAGCGCCACCAGCAGCAGGACAACGCCAGCCGGCCTCGGCCAACGTCGCATCGCCAGGAGCAGCGCCGATGCCGCGATGATCAAGGCCGCGCCGCGCAGCAGCTCGTTGTTGATGCTGCCGAGGTGAGCGGCATATTGGTCACCCAACGCGCTGATCGTCAAAACGGTCATGACGACGATGATGAGCACAGCCAGCCCCAGCGCGGCGACGCGGCGGCGCAGCGTGATGGATTGGGCCAGCCAGCCATCCAACGCCGCCGCGGCCAGCCATGTGCCGACCAGCGGAATAAGAAACAAGGAGCGCGTCAGCGCAATAAACTGCGCGCCGGGAAACAGAAAGATGCCGCGCGCCAGCGGCGTGCCCAGCGTCAGCGCCAGCACCGCGCCGGCTTCGATCAGCGCCACCGTCGCAAAGCGCCGCTGCCGCGCCACCAGCCAGGCCGTCAAAGCCAGCACCAGCGCCACCACGCCAAAGTAAGCCGTCATTTCGGCGTAATTGGCCGCGGCCCAGTAATCCACTTTACCGATCGGATTGCCATAGAAATCGGGCATCGCCAGGGTGACCAGGTGAGTCAAGGGCCAACCGGTGTTCTGGATCGTGTCAGAGGTGAATTGACTGCGCTGGCTGATCGCGGCAAATTCGCCGGCCGGGAGCAGCGCCAGCGAGCCGAGGCCAAGCCCGATCACGCCGATGAGCGCCAGATAGCCGAGCGTGCGCCCGACTCCGCCCTGCCGTTCACGGGCCACCTGGATGAGTTTGAGCAGGCCATACAGGCCAAACAGCAAGCCGATGGCGAATACATATTGCATCTGACCGCCCAGAATGGCCAGACCCAGGAACAGCCCGCCCAACGCCGCCCAACCGGCTTTGCGATCCTGCACCGCTGCTTCGAACGCCCAGAAGATGCCGGGAATCCAGGCTGCCGTGCTCAGCCGATGAGGATTCTCCAGCCAGACCAGCCCGTACCCATTCAACAGCCAGAGCCCGCCGCCCAGCACGCAGGCCAGCTCGTGCAGGCGCTGCCGCCGCAGAAACAAATACATCAGGCTGCCCGTCAGGACCAGATGCCCCCAGGCCAGCCACGGCAGCGCGCGCTCAGCCGGTAAGAACAGCGCAGCGCTTAAGTTAGGCGGGTAAAACAATTGAAAATTCGGATTCGCCACTTCCGGCGTGCCGGTCATGATAAACGGATTCCACAGCGGCAGCTGCCCCATCCGCAGCGCTTCCGTCAGCAGCTGCCGGCGCGGATAAAACGAGTAAAACGGATCAGACAGCAACGGATTAGCCAGCCGCCCCGCTGGGGATTCGTCCCAGGGGGCAATCGTGTGAACCAGATCGAGGGGCAGCAGCGTATGACCCGGCAGCAGCGATTTGTTGAGCAGCAGCGTCGCCAGCAGCGCAAACACACCCATCGCGGTCAGCATGCGCCGGGCCGGCCCGCTCACTCGCCGCTCGCCAGCGCGCGCCAAACTGGAATGTGGCATTTAGAACTGCTCCAGGAACCTCAAATCATTCGCCCAGAAATAGCGAATATCGCCGATGCCCCATTTCAACATGGCGATGCGTTCCGGGCCCATACCGAACGCGAAGCCGCTGTATACCGCCGGATCGTAGCCGCCGTTCCTCAACACCGTGGGATGCACCATGCCCGCGCCGGCAATTTCCAGCCAGCCCGTGTACTTGCACACCCCGCAGCCCGTGCCGCCGCAATTCGCGCAGCTTACGTCGGCTTCCACGCTGGGTTCCGTGAACGGGAAGTACGATGCTCTGAAACGCGTCTTGCGATCGGGACCGAAGATGCGCCGGTTGAACTCGCTCATCGTGCCGAGCAGATCGCTCATGCGGATATTTTTGCCCACCGCCAGGCCTTCCATCTGCAGGAACTGGATCCCCTTCGAGGCGCTGATCTGCTCGTAGCGATAGCACATGCCGGGCAGGATCACGCGGATGGGCTGCGGGCAATATTCGCGCATGGCGTGAATCTGGCCGGGCGAGGTGTGCGTGCGCAGAATCACGCCGGGCGTCGTCGTATAGAACGTGTCCCACATGTCGCGCGCCGGATGATGCGGCGGGATATTGAGCAGCTCGAAGTTATATTCGTCTGTTTCCACATCGCGCGCGCGGTAGACTTGAAAACCCATCTCAGCCCAGATGGCATACATCTCGCGCAGGATCAACGTGTGAGGATGCAGGCGGCCGCGCGGATAAGGCCGGCCGGGCAGCGTCACGTCGAGCGCCCCGGCCGTCAGGCTGTGCTGCAGTTCCGCCTTGCGGATCGCTTCCAGCCGATCGGCGTAGGCGGCCTCCAAAGCATTCTTTACCTCGTTGCCACGCCTGCCGATGGCCGGGCGCTCCTCGCGCGACAACTTGCCCAGATCGCCCAGAATGGTCAGCAAGGGCGCTTTCTTGCCGAGGTACAGCATGCGCCAGTCTTCCAGCGACTCCATACTGCTGAGTGCTTGTACAGCAGTGAGTGCTTCTTGCTCGATGGAATTGAGCTGATCAATCATGGATGCCTCCGTAACGAGTAACAAGTAACGAGCATAACAAAACGCTCCCGCCCCGAGAAGGGACGAGAGCGCAATCTCCCGTGGTACCACCCTCATTGATTGGCTGTTCGCCAATCCGCTTGGCGCCGACGATCATCGGCCGCCCCGCTAACGCTGGGCCTGCGGAGTTGGCTACGCGCATGGATCAAACGACACTGCTTCCTGATCAATGCTTCACCACCCGGCTCAGGAGGGAACTTCGGCGGTTGTGATCCGATCGGGGTTTGCAGTCCACGACCCCGAATCCCTGGCGGACACCTATCCGCTTACTTTTCTCCGTCACTGCCTGTGTGCTGAATTATCGGCAAGCGCGGTGATTTGTCAAGCGCAGTGTTGGTGTTTTTTTAATGTGACAAGCCGGCTGTTGTCTGTATAATAGTGGCATCTTTCACAAGGAGCGTGACATGGACCCGCTGGTGTCGTTAATCACCATCACCGTTCTCGCCATTGTGCTGATCTGGCTGTGGCTCAAATACTATGAAGATCATCGCCGCCTCAAGCAGCTGAGCGCCGAGCACGATCAAACCCTGACCACGCGGCAACAATTACAATCTTCCTATACAGAAATCAGTCACGAGCGCAACGCTCTCACTCAGTCCCTCAATACTTCGCGGCAGGAGCTGACCGCTGCCAATGAACAGGTCATGCAATTGACCGCCCGCCAGCAAGAATGGCAGTCGAAATTCGAAGCCGCCGATAAGCTGGCCGCCGAGCAGCAGACGCGCGGCGATCAACTGCAGGCCGAACTCGATACATCGAAAGTGCAGTTGACCGAGAAAGACAAGATGCTTGGTTCCCAGCAAAACGAAGCAGCGCGCCTGGCCGCCGAACTGGCAGCGCTCAAAGCCCTCACCACTGAAACGCAGCAGCAGGCCGCCGAGCAGCAGACGCGCGGCGATCAACTGCAGGCCGAACTCGACGCGCTGAAACCGCAGTTGACCGAGAAGGACACGCTCCTTGGTTCCCAGCAAAACGAAGCGGCGCGCCTGGCCGCCGAACTGGCAGCGCTCAAAGCCCTCACCACTGAAACGCAGCAGCAGGCCGCCGAGCAGCAGGCGCGCGGCGATCAACTGCAGGCCGAACTCGATGCATCGAAAGCGCAGTTGACCGAGAAGGACACGCTCCTTGGTTCCCAGCAAAACGAAGCGGCGCGCCTGGCCGCCGAACTGGCAGCGCTCAAAGCCCTCACCACGGAAACGCAGCAGCAGGCCGCCGAGCAGCAGGCGCGCGGCGATCAACTGCAGGCCGAACTCGACGCATCGAAAGCGCAGTTGACCGAGAAGGACACGCTCCTTGGTTCCCAGCAAAACGAAGCGGCGCGCCTGGCGGCCGAACTGGCAGCGCTCAAAGCCCTCACCACGGAAACGCAGCAGCAGGCCGCCGAGCAGCAGACGCGCGGCGATCAACTGCAGGCCGAACTCGACGCGCTGAAACCGCAGTTGACCGAGAAAGACACGCTTCTTGGTTCCCAGCAAAACGAAGCGGCGCGCCTGGCCGCCGAACTGGCAGCGCTCAAAGCCCTCACCACTGAAACGCAGCAGCAGGCCGCCGAGCAGCAGACGCGCGGCGATCAACTGCAGGCCGAACTCGACGCGCTGAAACCGCAGTTGGCCGAGAAAGACACGCTCCTTGGTTCCCAGCAAAACGAAGCAGCGCGCCTGGCCGCCGAACTGGCGGCGCTGAAAGCCCTCACCACTGAAACGCAGCAGCAGGCCGCCGAGCAGCAGACGCGCGGCGATCAACTGCAGGCCGAACTCGACGCGCTGAAACCGCAGTTGACCGAGAAAGACACGCTCCTTGGTTCCCAGCAAAACGAAGCGGCGCGCCTGGCCGCCGAACTGGCGGCGCTGAAAGCCCTCACCACGGAAACGCAGCAGCAGGCCGCCGAGCAGCAGACGCGCGGCGATCAACTGCAGGCTGAACTCGATGCGCTGAAACCGCAGTTGACCGAGAAAGACAAGATGCTTGGTTCCCAGCAAAACGAAGCGGCGCGCCTGGCGGCCGAACTGGCAGCGCTGAAAGCCCTCACCACGGAAACGCAGCAGCAGGCCGCCGAGCAGCAGGCGCGCGGCGATCAACTGCAGGCCGAACTCGACGCGCTGAAACCGCAGTTGACCGAGAAAGACAAGCTCCTGGGTTCCCAGCAAAACGAAGCGGCGCGCCTGGCCGCCGAACTGGCAGCGCTGAAAGCCCTCACCACTGAAACGCAGCAGCAGGCCGCCGAACTCGACGCGCTGAAAGCGCAGTTGATCGAGAAAGACACGCTCCTCGCTTCCCACCAAAGCGAAGTGGTACGTTTGGCTGCGGAACTGGAGGGTGTGAAAAATGAGGTTAAAGCAGCGCAGGATACGTCTTTAGAACAACAGGCTGTCTTTGTGCAGCTCAAGGATCAGCAAGCCGAATGGCAGGCTCGCCTGCTTGAAGCACAGCAATTGGCGGAAACACGCCAGGCAGCAGTGGACGCGCTGGAGAGCGAAAACACTGCACTGCGCGCCCGGCTCGAGGCGCAGCAGGCGGCCGAGCCGCTGGCCGCCCCGGCGCAACAGTTGAGCTTTGTGACCGAGACTGCGCCGGCACAGCCGGCGGCCAAACCCAAACAAAAAGCCGTTCCGGCTGATGATCTGGAAATCATCAACGGTATCGGACCGGTGTTTGCGAGGAAACTGAAGCGCGGCGGCGTGCGCACCTTCAAACAATTGGCAGAGGCCGCGCCCGATCAGCTGGCGGCCATCATTAAAGCACTCCGAATGGCGCACACCCGATTATGCTTCTTGGATCAAACAGGCGAAACACTTGGCGCGGTAAGGTCAGAGGCCAGGCAGCGCGGCGATCGAAGGGTTTCGATCGCCGCGCTCGTTTTATCAGCGTCGATCTCTCTGCCGCTTCGCCTCAAACAGGATCACACTCGCCGCCACGGCCGCGTTGAGCGATTCCACTGCGCGTGACAACGGGATGGAGATGCGCTTCGCCGCGAGTTGGGTGGCGTCCTGGCTTGCACCGCTCGCTTCACTGCCGACAATCAACGCCGCAGGCCGAGTCCAATCAGCCGCCGTGTAAGGCAGATCGCCATTGGCAGCGGCCAGATAGACGTTCATGTCCCTCACCCGATCGGCGATCTCGGCCCACGCGGCTGAGATGATCGGCAAACGGAAATGCGCGCCCATCGCGCCGCGGACCACTTTGGGATTGTAGGCATCGACCGTTTCCAGTGATAGCAGAACGACGTCCACATCGGCGGCGGCGGCGGATCGCAGCAGTGTGCCGAGGTTGCCCGGATCGCGCCATGCGTCGGCGATCAAGATCAGCTTCGGATCGGATGGCACGGCCAGGCGCGGAAAAGGCAAGACAGCGATGAGTCCTTGCGGCGTTTCGGTCTCGCTGCACGCCTTGAGCACGGCCTCGGACACGGGGATGATCTCGGCCCCGCGTTCTTTCAAGCGCCCCAACGTCTCCTGCGAGCGCGACGGCAGCCGTTCGGCGCAGAAGATCCACTCGGGAGTGAGGCCGGCCGCCAGCGCATCGTCGATCAGGCGCGCGCCCTCAATCGCAAAGCGCTGCGCTTTGACGCGCTGCTTCCGCTCGGCCAGCGATCGAACGAGTTTGACTTTGTCGTTGGTGAGGCTGGTGATCATGATACTATCCGTCATTGCTAACCGCGTAGAGGCGGGCCAATCCCCATGCATCAGCCGTGAAATCGCTGCATCGGGCTGCCGCCTCTCGCAATGCGTGGGAAGAAATAAAAAGCGCAGAGTGGATTATACCTCTCTGCGCTCTGCAGATCGCGGGGTAAAATTTACGCTTCTTGGGCGACCTTCACCAACTGCGCGAAACCGGCGCTGTCCTTCACGGCGATGTCGGCCAGCACCTTGCGGTCGATGGCGACATCGGCCTTCTTCGAGGCCGGCGATGAAGCGGCTGTAGGACATGCCGTTCAGGCGGCAGGCCGCGTTGATGCGGGCGATCCACAATTGGCGGAACTGGCGGGCGCGCGCGCGGCGATCGCGGTACGAATAATACAGCGAGTGCAGGCGCGCCTCGCTGGCCTTGGTCCACAAGCGATGGCGTGCACCCTTCTGGCCCTTGGTCAGCTTCAATACTTTGTTATGCTTGCGCCGCAGATGCGGCCCGTTCTTTGCACGTGCCATGTTACTATTTTCCCTTCTTCATGTTTACCCTCGGCCCGAAAGCCTACGGGGAGGTGACGATATCGAGTATCAACCCGTTAAACCTCCCGGAGGTTCCGCGAAGCGCCACCGGGAGGTTAAACGGACTACTTCTGCTTCAAGTACGGAGCCAGGCGCTTCACGCGCTTTTTCAAGCCATGCGCCTGCACGGTCTTGAGTTCGGCAAACTCCGCTTTGGCGCGGGCCGACTTGCGGCGGCGCAAGTGGCTCTTGCCCAGCCGGGTGCGGCGCAGCAGGCCGCTGCCGGTCAGGCGGAAGCGCTTGCTAGTTGCCTTGTGGGTTTTGATCTTTGTCTTGGCCACTGTCTTGTTCCTTCTTTCCAGTCGACTTCTTGGGCTTGCCCGCCGGGGCCAGCACCATGAGCATTGTTCGGCCTTCCATGTTCGGCTGTTGTTCGACTACCGCCACGTCGGCCAGTTCATCGGCGACACTTTTCAAATCTTCCAGCGCGATGGCCGGGTAGGCGATTTCCCGCCCGCGGAACCGGACACGCACTTTGACCTTCATGCCCTCTTCCAGCCACTTGCGCGCATCGCGCACCTTGAACCCGCGATGGTGCGGGTCGGTCTTGGGGCGCAGCTGGATTTCCTTGACCTCGATAACCTTCTGGGCTTTCTTGGCTTCGCGTTCCTTCTTGTGCTGCTCATACAGGAACTTGCCGAAGTCCATGATTTGCACGACCGGCGGATCGGCTTGCGGCGAGATCTCGACCAGGTCTAGTTCAGCCTCATGCGCCAGGCGCAAGGCTTCCGGCACCGACATGATGCCGATATGCTGACGGTCTTTGCCGATCACGCGGACTTCTTTCGCCCGGATCTGCTCGTTGATACGATGGTCTTTGGCAGCGATGACGGTCCACCTTTTGATTAAGATTCATTACAACCGCCCGGCGCACAGCCCGGGCGGTTGCGAGCGAAATCATAACACACTCAATTTGTTTCGTCAACGGTTAGGCAAACGTAGCCACGGCTCTCACAAAGTCGCTCACGTCGTACCCGGCGCGGATTTGCGGGTGACGCGCCGCCGGGCCGGGGAAAGCGCCCGGCATCTTCGAGGACGGCGGCGTGAGCGCTGCACGCCACAAAACTCGTCAGGCGTCAATGAACTTTGTTAGAACCCTGAAACGTAGCCCTGCATCGCAGGGGTTGCCCAACCTGCCTTATGCTTTCTTCGCGATGGCTTCCTTTGCCAGCGCGATGAACTCCGCCAGCGGCTTGGCTTTGAGATCCTCGCCCGATCGCAGGCGGATGGCGACCGCGCCCGCCTCGGCTTCCTTGTCGCCGACGACCAGCATGTACGGAATCTTTTGCAGCTGCGCGTGGCGAATCTTGGCCTGCATGCGCTCGCTCGAATCGTCGATCTCCGCGCGGAGGCCGTTGGCCTTCAATTCGGCCAGCACTTTCCGCGCATACTCGCCATGCCGATCAGCGATCGGGATCACCATGGCCTGCACCGGACTGAGCCACACCGGGAATGCGCCTGCAAAGTGTTCGATCAACACGGCGAGAAAACGCTCCGTCGTGCCCGTCACCGCGCGATGCAGCACCACCGGCGTATGCGGCTGGCCGTCCTCGCCGATATACTCGCAGCCCAGGCGCGCGGGCTGGATGAAGTCCACTTGAATCGTGGACAACTGCCACTCGCGGCCCAGCACGTCTTTCGCCAGGAAGTCGGCTTTCGGCCCGTAGAACGCGGCTTCGCCTTCCACGGCTTCGTAAGCCACGCCGTTCGCATCGAGCGCAGACTTCAACGCCGCCGTCGCTTTCTCCCATTTCTCGTCGTCCTGTACATACTTGCCCTCGGACCCGCGCAGGGACAATCGGACGCGATAGTCCGTGAACTTGTAGGTCTCCAGGACTTCCTGGATCAAGTTCAGCGCCAGCGAGAATTCCTGCTCGATCTGATCGGGCGTGCAGAAGATGTGGCAGTCATCCTGCGTCAGGGCGCGCACGCGCGCCAGGCCGTTCAGCTCGCCGCGTTTCTCATACCGATAGAGCGTGGCGAACTCCGAGAAGCGCAGCGGCAGTTCGCGGTACGAGTGCAGTCCCATCTCGTTGTACAGCGTCATGTGGCTGGGGCAGTTCATCGGCTTGAGGCGCAGCGTGATATCCTCGTCCACCATCGGCGGGAACATCACTTCGTAGTAGTTGTCGTAGTGGCCCGATCGCTTGTACAGGTCTTCCTTGACCATGTGGCCCGTCCAGACGTGCTGATAGCCGTAGCGCGTCTGCGCCTCGCGGACGTAGCTCTCCATCTCATGGCGCAGGATCTCGCCTTTGGGTGTGAACAGCGGCAGGCCGGGGCCAATCTCGTCCGAGAAGAGGAACAGGCCGAGTTCTTTGCCCAGCTTGCGATGATCGCGCTTCTTCGCCTCTTCCAGCCGTTCGAGGTAACCCTTCAGATCATCGGCCGTTTCCCAGGCCGTGCCGTAGATGCGCTGCAGCATCCTGTTCTTCTCGTCGCCGCGCCAGTACGCGCCGGCCACACTCATCAGCTTGACAGCCTTGGGGTTGATCTGGCCCGTGCTTGCGACGTGCGGGCCGCGGCACAGATCGACGAAAGCGCCGTCGCGGTAGAACGAGATGACGGGCTTCTCCTTCAGCGGATTGCCATACTCGTCGAAGCCGCCCTTCTCCAATCCGTCGATCAGTTCGATCTTGTAGGGCTGATCGGCGAATTCGGCCTTGGCCTGCTCGGCGCTGACCTCCTCGCGCACAAACGGCTGATTCTCTTTGATGATCTCGCGCATGCGATTCTCGATCACCTCCAGGTCTTCCGGCGTCAGGCTGCGCGGCAGTTCGAAATCATAGTAGAAGCCGTTCTCGATGGGCGGCCCGATGGCGATGCGCGCCTCGCCGGGCGGAAACATCTCCATCACGGCCTGCGCCATGACGTGCGCCGCGCTGTGACGGATCTTGTACAAATAAGAATCTTCGTAGCGTTCCATTCTATCCTCCTGGGTAAGCAGACCGGGAAACAAGCCGACAAGATTTTACTCGTTACTTGTTACTCGTCATCAATTTAGCAACTGCCCCACATGGGCCATTCCTCGTGAGCGACCTCAAAGCGCATGTCGCGATCGGGCGCGAAGATCGCGCCGCACTCGTTCACACCCGGCCAATCTTCTTCTTCGACGACGACCCACTCCGCGGCTGGTTGTCGAATCACGTCGGCGTCCATGACAGCCTCCTTGATTTGCGGCGGAGGCAATCACGGTCGCGTTGATCACCTCGCCGGACAGCAAGACGGGCAATGCCACATCTTGCGGCGGATACGATAAGTCGCGGTCATGGTCTCAGTGCCATCTTCGGTCATGTGGCATCACCTCCTTTGTTACCGCACTTCCCTGCAAAAAATAAAACACGCCCCTCATCCGATTGGGACGAGAGGCGCGCTCGCGGTTCCACCCAGGTTCAGCACCCCTCACCCCTACCCTCTCCCAGAGGGCGAGGGAGTAGTGCTGCACTTTGTCGCTGTAACGGGCTGACCCGGAATCGCTTACTAGATTGATCGTTCAGCGCTTCACTCGCGGGTGGTTTTGGGCGGCTGCGCAACGAAGAGGGCTTGCAGTCGGTGACCCTCTCTCCCTGGCGCGCTCAGTGCGCTTACTCGTCCCGCTCAACGCATTCAACTATGAAGTTACTGAGATTATAGCCGATTCGATGGGGCTGTCAACCTGCTCACTCAACAACGTACGCAACAAAAACGGCTCGCCGGAACGGCAAGCCGCACAGTGGGCGGTGCAGGGCTCGAACCTGTGACCTCACGGATGTCAACCGTGTGCTCTAACCAGCTCGAGCTAACCGCCCGTGCGGCGTATTATACCCATCTCCGCAATTTGGTCAATACGCTCTCCCCGCGCACGTGCACTTTATATCAGGGGACAGGTTATCGTTGTGCTCCTCCCGTGGACGGGGGCTTGGAGCAGTTTTGCCCCAATTTGAAATGCGCCGTCCCCACTCCTGAAAGTGAGGTCGTTGACGTGACCCTCTCACTATGCTAACATACCAGTGAGGTTAGACGTGGAGATCAACTCTTGACCCTTTCGATCGCTTCGACATCGCGCCTGCGCCACAAGCGCTGGGTGATCGCGCCGCTGGCGCCAACCGATCACCTCAAGCGCTTCCCAGATATCACGCCGCTCGTCGTGCAAATTCTCTATAATCGCGGCATTACTGATCCGGAGGAGATGGCCGCTTTCCTGCAGGCCGATCAGCCCACGGCGACCGCCGACCTGTTTCACATGGCCGGCATGAACCGCACCGTCGATCGCATCCGCCGCGCGATCAAGACCGCCGAACCCATCGCCATCTACGGCGACTACGACGTCGACGGCGTTACCGCCACCGCGCTGCTGGTGCAAACGCTCGCCGCCTTTGGCGCGAATGTGCGGCCATACATCCCGCATCGCGCTGAGGAAGGCTACGGTCTCAATCCTGAAGCCCTGCAGCACTTGAAAGACGATGGTGTGCGCCTCGTCATTACCGTCGATTGCGGCGTGCGCTCGCTGGCGGAAGTCGCCTTCGCCAAAGCGATCGGGCTGGATTTGATCGTCAGCGATCATCACATGCCCACGGAAGACCTGCCCGATGCCTACGCGCTGATTAACCCCAAACAGCCCGATTGTCCCTACCCCTTCAAAGAACTTGCCGGAGTCGGACTGGCCTTCAAAATCGCGCAGGCGCTCCTGCTGGTCAACAGCCGGGCCGACGATACCCGGGTCGATCTGAGCGAAGACGATCTGCTCGATCTGGTGGCACTGGGCACCGTGGCCGACCTGGCTCCCCTGCTCGGCGAAAATCGCCTGCTGGTCGCGCGCGGCTTGCAGCAGCTGCGCCGTACCCGGCGGCCCGGCCTGCGCGCCTTGCTGAGCGTCAGCGGCTCCAAGACGATCGACACCAGCACCATCGGTTTTGCCCTGGGCCCGCGGTTGAACGCCGCCGGCCGTCTCGATCACGCGCTGAACGCCTATGATTTGTTGATGACCCGGGACCCGGCGGCGTCCGAGCGCATCGCCCTCGAGCTGGATTCACGCAATCGCGAACGACAAGTGTTAACGCGCGATCTATTTGAAAAAGCGCGCGAGATCGTCATGGCGCACCCCGAGGGATCGGCGCTGCTGTTCGCCGCCGATCCCTCGTTTAATTCCGGCGTCGTCGGGCTGGTGGCCAGCCGCCTCACCGAAGAGTTCTACCGCCCCTCGGTGGTCATCGAACAAGGGCCGCAGGAAAGCCGCGGCTCCTGCCGCAGCATTCCCGAATTTCACATCACGCAGGCACTGGACGAATGCCGCGAGTTGTTTGTGCGCCACGGCGGGCACGCCGCCGCGGCCGGGTTCACCATCGAGACCACCAGGCTCGACCTCCTGGCGCGACGCCTCTCCGCGATCGCCCAGCGTGAATTGGGCGGACAGGAATTGCTGCCCACGTTGTCGATCGATGCCGTGCTGCACCTGCACAAACTCAAGCCCGAACTCTTTCACGCGCTGCGGCAGCTGGAACCACACGGCTACGCCAACCCCACGCCGGTCTTTGTCTCGCGCGGAGTGAGCATCGTCGAGCTGCGCACCGTGGGCCTGGATGGCGCGCACCTCAAAATGAAGGTGGGCGACGGCGGCACGATCTTCGACGCCATCGGATTTCAAGTTCGGCGCCATGGCCGAGCGGCTTACGCGCGGCGACAAGCTCGACATCGCCTACACGTTTGAAGAGAATGAGTGGAACGGCGAGCGGAAATATCAACTGAACATCAAAGACATCAAATATGCTGACAAGTGAAGCATGAAAATTCTTGTGACCGGCGCCGCCGGGTTTATCGGAAGTCATGTGGCCCAGCGTCTGCTGCAGCGCGGCGATGAAGTGGTCGGCCTGGACAACTTCGCGCCGAATTACAGCCGCGCTCGCAAAGAGGCCAATCTCCAAGAGTATGCCGGGCATGAGCGCTTCACCTTCATCGAAGCCGACATCCGCGACGCGGCGGCCATGCGCGATCTCTTCGAGGCGCAGAAGTTTGAGCGGGTGATGCACCTGGCCGCCATGGGTAATGTGCGCTATTCCGTCGAACATGCGCCGGAGTACACGGCCGTCAACGTCGCCGGCACGGTCAATCTGCTGGAAGCCGCGCGTCTGAGCGGCACGCGCTACTTTGTGTTCGCCTCCACCTCATCGGTCTATGGCAATGCGCCCATTCCCTTCGTCGAGACTGAAGCCGTGGCGCATCCGTTGGCGCCCTACCCTGCGACCAAACTCGCCTGTGAAGTGATGGCGCACGCGTATCATGTCGCCTTTGAGATGAAATGCACGGGCCTGCGCTTCTTCAACGTCTATGGGCCGCGCGGCCGGCCTGATATGATGCCGTATGAATTCACGCGCAAAATCCTGGCCGGCGAGACGCTGCGCCTTTTCGCCGAGGGCCGCCCGCAGCGCGACTGGACCTTCATCGACGACAACGTCACGGGGGTGCTGGCGGCCATCGACGCCGGCTGCGATTACGAGCTGTTCAACCTGGGGCGCGGCCAGCCGATCGCGCTGTCCCGCTTCGTCGCGATCATCGAAGGTCTGGTCGGGCGCCAAGCGATCACACAACACGCGCCGCTGCCCCCCACCGAACCGCTGATCACGTATGCAAATATCGAGAAAGCCGAGCGCTTGCTCAACTATCATCCTCAGATTTCGATCGAAGAAGGACTGGCTGGATTCTACACATGGTATACACAACGGCACCTCGACAACGGCTGATCGTTTTTGCGCGACTGATCCTGGTCGCCGCCATTCTGGCCGCTGGCCTCCTGCCTCTTGCGGGTCCCGCTCCACTGCAGGCACAATCATCACCTGATCCGCGCTTCGGCGCGGTGGAGGCATTCCGTGATCCCAACTCCGCGCACGATCTCGGCCTGGGCTGGGAACGCATCCTGTTTTACTGGTCGGAGCTGCAGCCGACCGGCCCTGACGACTGGAACATCTTTCATGTCGAAGACGGCTGGATTTCGACGGCGCTCGCCAACGGCCGGCAGGTGATCGGGCTGTTGGAGAACACGCCGCGCTGGGCCACCGATGGCGCGAATCAGATCGGCGTGCCGCGCGGCCTCGACCTTCCCATCGACGATCCCAACAACCTGTGGGCCGCTTTCGTGCGCAAGATCGTGAAGCGCTATGCGGGCCGCATCGATCACTGGATCATCTGGAACGAGCCGGACATCGAGCCGCCCGACGATGGCATTCAGTGGGGCGGGACAGTCGCCGATTACTATCAACTGGTGAAAGTGGCCTATCAGGTCGCCAAGCAGGAGAATCCCAACGCCGTGATTCATCTGGCCGGCCTCACCTGGCACCACGACGTGGTTCATAAGCGGGTGCCTTACTTGCAGCGTTTCATCAACGAAGCCAGGAAAGATCCCACCGCGTCTGCCAATCATGACTACTTTGACGTCGGAACCTTTCACGTCTATCTGACTAGCGATACCGTGTACGACATCTTGCGGGCGATGTATGGCATCCTGCGCAACAATGGTTTGAAGCAGCCCATCTGGATCAACGAAACCAACTCACCGCCTTCGTCTGATCCGTTAAATCCCTGGCGCGCGCCGACGTTCATCACGTCACTCGATCAGCAGGCCGATTTTCTGATCCACGCGTTTGCGCTGGGCCTGGCCGCGGGAGCGCAGCGCATTGCCGTCTACAAATTGATCGATAATCCGCCGTATCCCGAGGGCTTTCCGGCTTTCGGCCTGGTGCGCGCCGATGGAACCCGGCGGCCCGCTTACGACGCGATGAAAGTCATCACGACTTACTTCCGTGACACCCGCTCCGCGAAACTGGTGCGCACCGGTTCGGCGGAAGTCGTCACGCTCGATCGGGGTGCGGCTACCACGCGCGTCGCCTGGGCGCGCGGCGCGACCGACGCCGAAATCACGCTGCCCGCGTTTGCTGCAGCAGGGTTGCTGGTTGCACTGGACGGATCGACGCAGCCGATCCAGGCCGTCAACGGGCAATACAAGATCACCCTGCCCGCGGCCCGGTGCGACGATCCCAATTACGGCTGCCGGGTGAGCGGCCACCCGATCGTGCTGGTGGAAGGCGAAGCGGCTGATCCGGCGGCTGCGACGACGATTCAGGTCAGTACCGCCACGCCAATTCCCGGCATAACGACAACCTCACCAGCGGAGGCGGCCACGCTGGGTGCGACTGCCACGCCTGCGCCCACAGAAACGGCGACGGCAACTCCGACGAACCGGCCAAGCGACACGCCGGCACCTACGGCGACCTCGCAACCGACGACGACCTTTACGCCTACGCCGGTAGTCATCGCGCAGAAGAACCCGATGCCGACTTTGATTCCGGCGCGTGCCCTGCCGTCTGCGGTGGATGGGGGCCTGCCGGCCAGCATAATCGTGCTGGGTGTTGCAGTCGCAATTGTTGCCGGAGTGATGGCGCTGTATCGGCCGCGTAAGAAGAAGTAGCATCGCGTGTCGCGTTTTCCCGCAGCCTTGAGCGTGTTTTGCCTGGCAGGCGTGGCTTACGCAATCAGCGCGCAAGTTTGGGCACACGCTGTCTCGCTCGCGCCGCACTACGTCTACCTTGCGTATTCGCTGCTCCAGCGCCGCGTCGATCTGATTCAGCTCCCGCCGACGACGTACGATCTGCTGCACTTCAACGGGCGTTGGTTCGTGGCCGGATCGCCGCTGCCCGCGCTGATGATGCTGCCTTTTGCCGCGATTTTCGGCGTTGGTTTCAGCGATGTGTTGTTCAGCGTCGTCCTCGGCGCGATCGATGTGGCGTTGGTGTATGCGTTATTGGGGATTTTTGTTGAAAGTGCCGGCCAGCACTCTGAGCGGAGTCCCGGCGTGGCGCAGCCGAAGAGTGCAACGCCGCATCCTTCGACTCCCAGTGAGCCTTCGCTTCGCTCAGGTCGACTGTCTGCTCAGGACACCCCGAACTCCATAATCATTTCCGAATCCGCACGCCGCTGGATCACGCTGCTCTTCGCCCTCGGCACACCGTTCTGGTACCTGGCTGCATTGGGCACGTATTGGTTCACGGCCCACCTGGTCGTCGTGTTCTTCACATTGCTCGCCACGCGCGAAGCCCTGACCCGGCAGCGCTGGTTCCTCGCCGGCCTGTGGCTGGCCTGTGCAGGCTTCGCTCGACCCACGACATTGTTCCTCGCGCCGTTTTTCTTGATCATCATCTTGTGCTCGCCACTCGTCACTCATCACGCATCACTCGTTACTCGTCACTCGGCACGTATGGCGTATGGCGTAGTGCGCAACATGGTGTTGTTTGGCGCGGCACTCGCTATCGGCATTGGCGCGCACTTCGCTTACAACTACGCGCGGTTCAAATCCTTCACCGACTTTGGCTATGCCTACGTCACGGGCGCGGACAACATCACCCGTGTGTATGCGCGCTATGGCGGATTCAATCCGCGTTTTGCGCCGTGCAACCTGGCCGTGTCCCTGCTCGCGCCGCCCGAAGTGAACGGCGCCGTGCCGGCGTTCATCACGCAACCGTGCGCCTATTTGCTGGAAAACGTGGATCTCTCAGATGCCTCCACGCTCATCACGCCCAATCCGCTGGGGATGAGCATCTTTTTCGTCACGCCGGCGCTGTTGATCGTCTTTGCGCCTCTAGTAGCGAGCCTGAAGCGGCGGCTGTTCCCTGCGCCGTCATCCTTCGACTCCCCTTCGCCCCCCTCACCCCCTGTCTGGCGCGCAGCGTCGGAGGTGCGCCTGACGGGGCGGGCGCCCCTCGTCCTCGCTGCCTGGCTTGGACTGCTGGCGACGCTGATTCCATTGTGGCTCTATCACAACACCGGCTCGCTGCAATTCGGCTGGCGTTACCTCTTCGATGCCGCGCCGCTGTGGATTATCTTGCTGGCCGCCGGCATGTCCAAAGTCACAAGACTCAAGCAGGGCCTGATCCTCGTCTCGATTGCGATTAACTGGTGGGGATTAGCGTGGATGTTCGAGAAGCTGAACGGGCTGAGTTGGTGGAACTTCTGAAAAGCACTGAGTGAAAAGTGAAGCGTGACGAGTGCTGAGTGAAGAACTGATTTCTCCGACGGTAATGGTGATTGAATAGCAAAACGCGATAGCTTGCACCGCACTCGTCAGTGCGAAGCCTTCCTGTGGGACGCTTCACTCGTCAGAGATCCATCGAGCACTCGCCGCGCCACAGTCAGCGCGTCCTCTCTGGTCGTCACCTCGCCGCTCGCCTGCGCTTCTCGGATCGCTTCCAGTACCACGCCGATCTGCTTGCCCGGCGGCAAGTTTAGTTCTTGCATGATGTCATGGCCGTTGATCAGCGGCGGCGGCGCGACAACTTCCTCGTGCCGGCTGAAGTAAACCTCAAACATCTGGCCGATCAAGCCCAGGCGTTCGGCCCAACGCTGCCGATCGACATCCGGTCCGTGCGTTGCCAGATGATCGGCCATTGATAACAGCAAAATATCGACGCCGTAGTCCTTGGTATCGCGGAAGAAACGATACATGGCGCGGCGTGTGAGGGGGGCTTCGGCCAGCCAGTGCGGGCGCATGTGCCCGCCGATGATGCCCGTCACCCGATCGATCTCGTCGCTGCTGAAGCGCAGGGTGCGCAGGCGTTCCCCGGCCAGCCGCGCGCCGAGGTCCTCGTGGCCGAAGAAACGCGTGCGCCCGTCGTTTTCCACCGTCTTCGTCGACGGCTTGCCGATGTCGTGCAGCAGCGCCGTCCACTTCAAGAGCAGCCAGCGTGAACCGACGCCGGCGGATGGGCTGACTGCGCGCTGTTCGACCGCAGCCGCGCGATCGAAATCAGCGGCGGGGGCGCGGGCCGGGAGCGGCTTGAGGGACGCCTTCAGGTGCGCACGCAGTGGATCGCTGTACGGCGCTAAGTTGAGATAGATGCTGTCCCACACAAAATCGGGAATCACCGGCAGCATCAGCGCGCTCTCGTCGGCTTGATCGAAGCCCAGCCAGCGTGTGCCCAGCAGTTCGAGCGCGTCGACCACGCGGCGCGTGTGCTCGTACACATCCCAATGATGCGGCAGTGATTGCGTTACGCCTTTGAGCGCGATCAATTCCGGCAGCAAGTGAACGAGCAGGCCAAAGGCATCGAGCAGCAAGAGATTATCGGCGGCATCCCCCTCGTGCAGCGTCCTGTTGAGTTCATCACGCACCCGCTCGGCGGGAGCGCCGGCGATCAGCGCCGCGTGGCGCCTGATCCATTCCGTTGTCTGCGGATCGATCGCCATCGCCAGCGAGGCCGCCTGCCGCACCGCGCGCAGCATCCGCACGGGATCGCTGGTCAGTGCAGCCTCGCCCATGGCGCGGATGATGCCTTCGTCCAGATCAGATTGGCCGTCAAAGCGATCGATCACCCGGCCGGGTTGATCGAGATCGATTGCCATGGCGTTGATCGTGAAGTCGCGGCTGGCCAGATCGCGATCGAGGTCCACATCACGCAGCCGCGCGAAATCGATCGTCGCATCGTCGACGAGCACCCGCGCCACATCCCGCTCGGCGTCCAGCACGTACACGTCGGCATGGAGGCGATCGGCCGTGGCCCGCGCCAATGGAATCGCATTGCGCTCGACGGCGATATCCCAATCGTGAACGTCACGGCCCAGCAAGGCATCGCGCACGGCGCCGCCGACGAGCCAGGCGCGAACGCGGCGCGCGGCGCATATTTCCTTGACAGTCGTAATCAATGGGGAATTAATGTTCACCGATCATCCGGTCTTTTTGTCATCCCGTCACGCGTAGCGTGTCTCCCCGGCGGTAATTCTTCGGCACATACACCACACGCGGATCATCCTTGGGGCGGGAGACCTTGGCCGCCTGCCGGGCCTCGGTCGCGGTGCGCCCAACGCCTGCCACTCGATCGCGCACGATCGCAATCCAGCGTCCGGCGTAGGGCGAATAATCGATCGGTTTGGCCGAGCGTGCCGGCGGCTTCATCGCAGCCCATTTTACATTGATCGCGGATCATTGAACAATGGTAAAATCGAGCGCCACAACCCAGCAAGGAGCATCCTGATGAGACTCGCATACCGCATGAACCGCCTTGGCACGGAAACTGCTTTTGAAGTCCTCTCGCGCGCCAGGTCGCTGGAGAAACTGGGTCGCAACATCATCCATCTCGAAATCGGCGAGCCGGACTTTGACACGCCGCAGCACATCATCGACGAGGCCGTGCACGCGCTGAACAATCACGGCACGCATTACACGCCGTCGGCAGGCATTCCCGAACTGCGCGCCGCCATCGCGCACTATATCAACCGCGCGCGCGAAGTCGACGTCTCGCCGGAGAACGTGGTGGTGGTGCCCGGCGGCAAGCCCATCATTTTCTTTGCGATCATGGCCCTGGTCAATCAGGGCGAGGAGGTCATTTACCCCAACCCCGGCTTCCCGATCTACGAAAGCATGATCAACTTCATCGGGGCGCACGCGGTGCCGATTCCGCTGAAAATGGAGCGCGAATTCGCCTTCGACCTCGACGATCTGGAACGGTTGATCACGCCCAAGACGCGTATGGTGATCTTGAACTCGCCGGCCAACCCGACCGGCGGGGTGCTGAGCCGATCAGATTTGGAACAGATTGCGCAGCTGGCCATCAGCCACGATCTCATCGTGCTGTCGGACGAAATCTACAGCCGGATCCTGTACGACGGCGAATTCCACAGCATTGCCAGTCTGCCCGGCATGCTGGAACGCACGATCATCCTCGACGGTTTCTCCAAGACCTATGCCATGACCGGCTGGCGCCTGGGCTATGGCATACTGCCGGTGGATGTCGCACAGGCCGTCAGCCGCTTGATCACCAATTCGGTCTCGTGCACGGGCACCGCCACGCAGATTGCGGGTGTCAAAGCGCTGTCTGCGCCCCAGGATGACGTGGACGTGATGGTGGCCGAATTCAAAAAACGCCGTGATTTGATCGTGAACGGCTTGAACCAGATCCCGGGCTTTCAGTGTCTCATGCCCAAGGGAGCGTTCTACGCCTTCCCCAACACGGCCGAAACCGGAATGAAATCCAAAGATTTGGCCGATTACTTGCTGGCCGATGCCAGTGTCGCGACGCTGGCCGGCACCGCTTTTGGCCATTACGGCGAAGGCTTCCTGCGCCTGTCGTACGCCAACTCGGTTGAGAACATCAACAAGGCGCTCGATCGCATCGACGTGGCCGTGCGCAAGATCGACCGTAAGCCGGCCCACAGTTGAAGTTCAAGGGGTGTTTGACAGCCGCCTGTCCGGCGGTTATAATATGATTCGCAAATCACAAACCAGAGAGGGGTGAGTTTCTTGACACGTGTAGTCGTTGACGACAATGAGTCGTTCGAGTCGGCCTTGAAGCGGTTCAACAAAGTGGTGCAGGGCGACCGCATTTTGAGCGAGGTGCGCCGCCGCCGTTTCTTTGAAAAGCCGAGCATCGTCCGCAAGCGGAAGAAAGCGGCCAAGGTTCGCAAGAGCCGCCGCCAGACCATGAAATTCTTGCGCACGAACAACATGTAGCACCCCTTTAGCGCGCACTCTCACCAGTGCGCGCTTTCGTTTATCACCCAGACCTCCCAGGTTTTAGAAACCTGGGAGGTCTCACGAGGCAACTATGTCCATCAGAGACCAACTCCAAGCCGATCTCAAAACGGCGATGTTGAGCAAACAGGAATTGCGCCGCGACGTGATCCGTTTCACGCAAGCGGCCCTGAAAAACGCCGAGCTGGCCAAGCAGCAGAAGCTGGTGAAAGAGCGATCGCGCCTGTGGCAGACCGGCAAAGTGGACGAAAGCGGCAACCCGATCGTCGACGAGGCCGAGCGTGAGAAGCAGCTGGCCGAGATCGCCAGGTTGACACCGCTCACCGACGAAGAACAAGTGGCCGTGCTGACCACCGAGGTCAAGCGCCGCCGTGAAACGATCGCCGACGCCGAAAAGGCCGGGCGACCTGATCTGATCGCGCGTGAGCAGGCCGAACTTGAGGTCGTGTTGGGTTATCTGCCCAAACAGATGAGCCGCGAAGAGGTCACTGCGGCGGCGCAGCAGGTCATCGCCGGAGTTGGGGCACAGGGACCGCAGGATACCGGCAAGGTCATGGGCAAGCTCATGCCCCAGCTGAAGGGCCAGGCCGACGGGAAGATGATCAGTGAAGTGGTGAAGGAGTTGCTGGCAAACTAGGACCTGGCAGGTTCCCTCATGACTGCCCTGACTTGCTCAGCATCAGCCGGCCCAGTCGGCCAGGCAGACCTGCGGTATACGCTCGACGCGGCTTCCCTGGATTGAAATCCCAGGGGAGCCGTGTCTGTTACGGTTGGTTGCCGTGATTCCTGATCAGCTATCCGCTAAATCGGTCGAGCCCACTCGCAGCGACTCGCACTTGACGCCATTTAGTGTTTGTTGTACACTTTCTACCAGGATGAAACAGGCCCCCTACCATGAACGTCACACCTGAATTCCTTGATCAGCTCAAACCCAGCGTGCAACGCGCGCTCGAGGAGGACATCGGCGACGGCGATGTGACGACCTTGTGTACCATTCCCGAAGACGCGACGCTGGAAGGCCGCTTCATCGCCAAGGCCGCCGGGATCATCGCCGGATTGGAGGTCGCCCGTTTGACCTTCGCGCTGATCGATGAGCGAGTGCGGGTCGAATCGTCCATTCGCAATGGCGATCCCGTCGGCAAGGGACAAGTGTTTGGCAGGGTTAGCGGCCCTGCCCGGGCGCTGCTGACGGGGGAGCGCACGGCGTTGAATTTCTTGCAGCGCATGTCGGGCATTGCGACGCTGACCCGCCAATACGTCGAAGCGGTGAAGCCGCACCAGGCCATCATCCTCGACACACGCAAGACCGCGCCGGGACTGCGCCGGCTGGACAAGTGGGCCGTGGAACTGGGCGGCGGTCAGAATCATCGCACTGGATTGTTCGATATGGTCTTGATCAAGAACAATCACATCACGGCTGTCGGATCAATCACGGCGGCCATCAACCGCGTGCGTGAATGTGACGATCGCCATCGTCCGATCGAGGTGGAAGTGCGCACTTTAGACGAGCTGCGTGAAGTGCTGGCGCTGCAGCCCGATCGGATCCTGCTCGACAATATGAGTTTCGATCAGATGCGCGAGGCCGTTGAGATCGCGGCAGGGCGCGTGCCCCGAGTTCCACTCGAAGCCTCTGGCAACGTGACGCTGGAGACCGTCAACGCTATCGCCGCGACCGGCGTCGATTTCATCTCCAGCGGAGCATTGACCCATTCCGTGAAGGCGCTGGATATTTCGTTGACACTGTAAGGCTCACCCCAACCCTCTCCCCGGCGGCCGACCGCCAGGCGGACACGGGATAGTGAAAGGGAGACTTAAAAGGAGAAACATGTCTGCCGAAGAAATGTATCAACAACTGAAAACCAAGCTGCACGACGTAGTGCCCGATGTGGAACTGCGCCTCAAGGCCGGGATTGCCGACGAGATCATGCGCTTGAAGCAGGAACGCCACGCCGTGATCCTCGGCCACAATTACATGGAACCGGCGCTGTACCATTCGATCCCCGATTACGTCGGCGATTCGCTGGAATTGAGCCGCGTGGCCGCCAAAACCAATGCCGCTATCATCGTGTTCTGCGGCGTGAAGTTCATGGCTGAAACCGCCAAGATTCTGAACCCCGGCAAGACGGTGCTCATTCCATCGTTGAAAGCGGGCTGTTCGCTGGCGGCCAGCATAACCGCCGAAGATGTGCGGCAATTGAAGGCGCGCTTCCCCGGCGTGCCGGTCGTGACCTACATTAACACGTATGCTGACGTGAAAGCCGAAAGCGACATCTGCTGCACCTCGGGTAACGCGCAGGCCGTGGTTGAGTCGCTGAAGTCCGACACGATCATCTTCCTGCCCGACGAGTATCTGGCCGCCAATGTGGCGCGTGAAACCGGCAAGCACATCATCTTTCCGTCAAAGAATCCCGACTTCGCCAGCACCGAACTGGACTATCAAATGATTGGCTGGCTCGGGCGCTGCGAAGTGCACGAGAAGTTTACCGTGCAGGACATCCGGAATGTGCGCGAGCAATTCCCCGACGTGCTGATCCTGACCCATCCCGAATGCAGCCCGGAAGTCGTGGCGGCGTCCGATTATTCCGGAAGCACGGCGGCGATGATCAAGTACGTGGCACAGACCAATGCCCCGCGCTACTTGCTGCTTACCGAATGCTCCATGGGCGACAACATCCTGGCCGCGCATCCTGAGAAGGACATGCTGCGCCTGTGCAGCGTGCGCTGTCCGCACATGAATCAGATCACGCTGGAACAGACGCGCGATGCGCTGTTGAAAACACAGTACGTTACCGAAGTGCCGGAAGACATTCGCGTGCGCGCCTACACCGCGGTGGAGCGCATGATTCAGATTGGCGGGATAGGAAAGAGGGACTGAGTGCCGGAGCGCGCCTCGAAGATGCCGCATGCTTCTGGCGGCAAGTGTTCGCGCCAGGGCAGGCACACCGGCCTGCCCTGGCGCTCAAGTTGAGGATGGAATGAGCGAACTTCTTCAAACAGATGTCTTGATCGTCGGCTGCGGCATTGCCGGCGCGACGGCCGCCCTGCAACTGGCCGAGGCCGGGCTGGACGTCACCGTCATGACGCGCGCCGCTGATCCGGCCGAGACCAACACGTTTTACGCGCAGGGCGGCATCATCTACCGGAGCGTCGACGATTCTCCGGAGTTGCTGGCGAAAGACATTCTGCACGCCGGGGCCGGACACTGCAATCCCCGCGCCGTGCAAATTCTATCGGAGGAAGGACCGCCGCTGCTTAAGCGCATCCTGCTCGACCGCGTCGGCGTGCCGTTCGATCGTTCCAACGGCGAGCTGTCGCTGGCGCGCGAAGGCGGCCACTCGGTGCCGCGCATTGCTCACGTTGCCGACGCCACCGGCCAAGCGATTGAGATCGCGTTGATGAAAGCGCTGCAGGCCGAGCCACGCATCCGTTTGCTCACGGGTTACACTGCGATCGATCTGCTCACGCCGTCGCACCACTCGCTCGATCGGCATACAGTCTATGATCCGCAGTCGTGCGTGGGCGCCTACCTGCTCAACCAGGCGGCTGGCACCGTGTGGCGCTGTATTGCGCGTCACACGATTCTAGCCACCGGCGGGCTGGGGCAGATTTATCTGAATAACACCAACCCGGCTGGCGCGCGGGGCGACGGGATTGCGATGGCTTATCGGGCAGGCGCGCGCGTCATCAACATGGAGTTCGTGCAGTTCCATCCGACGACGTTCTATCATCCCAGCGCGCCGCGCTTCCTCATCACCGAAGCGGCGCGCGGCGACGGGGGGCGGCTGGTGAATGCGGCGGGCGAGCCTTTCATGCAGAATTACGCTGCCGAATGGAAAGACCTGGCCCCGCGCGACGTGGTCTCGCGCAGCATCTATCACGAGCTGCTGGTCAACGGCGTGTCCAATGTCTTTCTCGATCTGCGCTCCTATATCCCCGAAGCGCGCATCCGTGAGCACTTCCCCAACATTTATCAGAAATGCCTGTCGTATGGCATCGACCTCACGCGTGATCTGGTGCCGGTGGTGCCGGGCGCGCACTACTCCTGCGGCGGCGTGTGGGTGGACGAATGGGGCCTCAGCACGATCGAGCGGCTGTATGCCGTCGGCGAAGTGGCCTGCACCGGACTGCACGGCGCGAATCGCCTGGCCAGCACGTCGTTGCTGGAAGGCTTAGTGTGGGGCCAGCGCGCAGCACAGCATATCGTTCAGCAACATCCCGATCAGCCCGTGCCCGATCCGGATGTCATTCCGGCGTGGCAATACATCGGTGATGAGGAACCTGATCCCGCGTTGATCGGCCAGGACATGAGCGTGATCAAAAACATGATGTGGAATTACGTGGGGCTGGTGCGCACCACCGATCGCTTGAACCGCGCCCTGCGCGAACTCCGCCACCTGGAAACCGAGATCGAACGCTTCTATCGATCGTCGAAACTGACCGACGGCTTGATCGGGCTGCGCAACGCCGTGCGCGCCGCCGTCATCATCACGATGGCCGCGTGGGAAAACAACCAGAGCATGGGCTGCCATTACCGCGAGTGAAGGATCACTTCACATCGACGGCATCGGACAGCTGCCAGACCACATCGTCCCACTCGCCCGCCGGCTGCACGAGGTCGTTGAAGTCGTCACCATCCTGCTCGCCGGAGGCATTGAAAGCGTCATGGCTTTCCCACTCCATCAGGAACAAGACATCGTTGGGATCTTTTTCCGCCTGATAGACTTTGGCCCAGTGACAACCGAGACCTTTCATCCCGGCGGCATACTTGGCCATCGCCGCTTTAACTCCTGCGAAATCATTCACCCGCACGCGCATCGTCACTAACACAGACATGTCTGCCTCCTTGGCGTAATCCTTGGTGGTGCTTTCCCGCTCGACTTGAATTTGCGCGCCGGAATTGGTAAGTGTTGGCGTTATTCGACTGTGCATATCTGAACCGGGAGTGGGTTCCCTTGGCTGCCGTCAAACCGGTGCGCTGCAGGCACTCTAGTGATTATAAGATGAAATAGGCGCTTGACAAGTCAGGTACAATATTAACAAGCCAAGCGACATTCCCCTGCCTACAAAAATCACCTATTGCCGCCGGCGCCAGGAGGCCAACATGAGCGACATGGATCGTTACCTCATCGAAACGCCGCACGAGGTTGAAGAGTGCGTCATGCTGTTTTCACAGCTGCGCGCCATGGGCTACCTCTACCACTTCGATTGGGGCTGCAAGGCCGGCGTGCATTCCGGCTGGGCGATCATCGAAGCCGAGAGCGAGCAGCAGGCGCACCTGGCCGTGCCGCCGCTGGTGCGCCACAAGGCGCGCGTAATCAAACTTAACCGTTTCGATCCCGCCGAAGACCACGCGCTGCACGGAGCGCAGGCATGAAACTGCTGTGTGTGAAGGCTCATCCTGACGACGAATCGCTGGGAACCGGCGGCACGTTGGCGAAGTACGCGGCCGAAGGTGTGGAGACGTATCTCATCACCGCCACGCGCGGCGAACACGGTTGGTGGGGTGAAGCGGCAGACTATCCGGGGCCGATCGGGTTGGGCCAGATCCGCGAGGCCGAACTGCGCGCTGCTGCCGAAGTGCTGCATCTGCGTGAAGTGCACTTCCTCGATTACATCGACGGCGAGCTCGATCGGGCTAAGCCGCACGCTGCCGTAGCGCAGATCGTCACCCACCTCAGACGCATCCGACCCGACGTCGTCGTGACCTTTGGCCCCGATGGCGCCTACGGCCATCCCGACCACATCGCGATCTCACAGTTCACCGCCACAGCGATCGTCTGCGCGGCGGATCCCGGTTACACGATCGAGAGATCGATGCCCCATCGGGTGAGCAAGTTCTACTATCGAGTGTGGACACAAACGGAATTCGATGTCTATCAAGCGATCTTTGGCGAACAGGTCATGACGATTGACGGTGTCGGACGCCGCCCGGTGCCCTGGCAGGAGTGGGCGATCACCACGCGCATTGATACGGGCGCGTACTGGCCAATCGTCTGGCAGGCCGTCGCCTGTCATCGATCGCAACTGCCCGGATATCAGCGCCTGAAAGACCTATCGCCGGAGCAGCACCAGGCACTCTGGGGCAGTCAGGGTTTCTATCGGGTATTCAGCACCGTGAACGGCGGACGCGCGATCGAACTTGATTTGTTCGCGGGGCTGCGCTGATCGCGCAGCGCTGTCAGGGAGAATCGTCACATGACTTTCATCCAGACCATTCCACTTGAAGAGGCCACCGGACTGCTTAAGCAAGTGTATGACAAGGAGCTGGCGGACAACGGCGTGGTGGATAATGGCGTACGCGCTTTCGGTCTGCGCCCGTCCGCCCACATAGCATGGCAGCAACTGCGCGTTACGATCCAATCACACATGGACATGCGCCGCTATGAGTTGGTGACGCTGGCGGCAGCGGCCAGTTTGCGGTGCAGTTACTGCACGCTGGCGCACGGAGCAATACTTGCTTCCAAGTTCTTCAGCGCCGAACAGGTGGAAGCGATGACGCGCGACTATCGCAACGCCGGTCTGGAACCCGCCGAAGTCGCCATGATGGCCTACGCCGAAAAGATCGCGCGAAATGCCTATAAGGTAACGCCGGAAGACATTGATGCCCTGCGCGCTCACGGCTTTTCGGATGCGGATATTCTCGACATCGCTCTGACCGCCGCGGCGCGCAGCTTTCTGAGCAAGGTGCTAGATGCAGTTGGCGCCGAACCTGACGACTGGTTCATGGATTTGCAGCCGGAACTGCGGCAAACCTTGACTGTAGGACGGCCCTTTGAGCCGCAGCCACTTTGATGCCGAAACTTTGACACCCCTCTCACCTCTGTTATAATAACTGCACACAGGCGAGGCGACCTCACTCCGGTCGCCTCGTTGATTGACAGGACACGACATGGATTTACTCGAAAAACTGGCGGGCCTTGAAGGACGCTACGAAGAACTTAATAACCTGATGAGCGATCCAGCCGTCATCGGCGACTACGTGCGTCTGCGCGAAGTGGGTCAGGAACGCACCGCGCTGCAGCCGACCGTCGAAGCGTATCGTGACTACCGCGAGGCGCTGCGCCAGCGGGACGGCGCCCGGGCGCTCGCCGCCTCGGAGACCGATCCGGACATGGCGCTCATGGCCCAGGAAGAAGTGGCCCAGCTCGACGCGCAGATCGCACAGATGGAGAGCAACATCAAGCTGCTGCTCGTCCCGAAAGATCCGCGCAACGACAAGAATGTCATCGTAGAGATTCGCGCCGGCACCGGCGGCGACGAGGCGGGCATCTTTGCCGCCGATCTCTTCCGCATGTATTCGCGCTTCGCCGAGAACCACAACTGGAAAAGCGAACTGCTGTCTAGTAGCGAGACGGGCGTAGGCGGCTTCAAAGAAGTCATCTTCATGGTCAAGGGCAAAGGCGCTTACTCCAAAATGAAGTACGAGAGCGGTGTGCATCGCGTGCAGCGCGTGCCCGTCACCGAATCGCAGGGGCGTATTCACACCTCCACGGCCACCGTGGCCGTGCTGCCCGAAGTGGACGAAGTCGAAATCGACATTCCCGACAAAGACATCGAAATCGACGTCTACAAGTCGGCGGGCGCGGGCGGGCAGAACGTGCAGAAGAACGCCACCGCCGTGCGCATCCATCACCTGCCCACCGGCATCATCGTCCAGTGCCAGGACGAGCGCTCGCAATTGCAGAACCGCTTGCGCGCTCTGTCCATTTTGCGCGCGCGTTTATACGAACTGGAACAGGAAAAGCAGCAGAACGAACAAGGCGCCGCACGCCGCTCGCAAGTGGGCACCGGCGAGCGCAGCGAAAAGATTCGCACCTACAACTTCCCGCAGAACCGCGTCACCGATCACCGCATCAACCTCACGTCGTATCAACTCGACAGCGTCCTCAACGGCGACCTGGATGAGTTCATCGACGAGTTGACGACGCGCGATCAGGCGGAGCAGTTGCAAGCGGCAGGACTTTGACGAGTAACGAGTAATCACGTTACTCACTCGTTACTCGTTACTCATTACTCGTTATGATCATGACTTCCACGCCTTCACTCTCCGCATTCCGCCAAGCCGCCAGCGAGCGTCTCACGGCGGCCGATGTCGATGCGCCGCGCCTGACGGCGGAGGTGGTGCTGGCGCATGCGCTGGACATCAGCCGCGCCCAGTTGTTAGCCCGGCCCGACGGGCTGCTCACACCCGATCAGCTGGCCCGCGCCCAGCGCGATCTCGAACGGCTGATCAACCATGAGCCGCTGGCCTATGTGGTGGGACATCGCGAATTCTACGATGTCGATCTGCTCACCGACGCGCGCGCCCTGATCCCGCGCCCCGAAACGGAATGCCTGATCGAGCACGCCTTGAAGGCGCTGGCCGATCATCCAGCGCCCCTTATCGCCGACGTGGGCACCGGCTGCGGCGCGATTGCCGTGACATTGGCCAGGCATCTGCCGCAGGCCAGAGTGATTGCCACCGATCTTTCGCCTGAGGCGCTTGAACTCGCTCGCGAAAACGCCCAGCGCATGGGCGTCGCCGACCGCATTGAATTCCGCGCGGGCAGCCTGCTCGAGCCCATCGCCGAATCGCTCGATCTGCTCGCCGCCAACCTGCCCTACATCGACGACAAGGATTGGCCCTACCTGGCGAAGACGATTCGCGGCCACGAGCCGAAGATGGCCTTCCTCGGCGGGCCGGATGGACTTGATCTGGTGCGCGGATTGCTGCGCGACGCCCCGCGCGTCACCCACCTCGACAGCCTCGTGCTGCTCGAGATCGGTGCCTATCAAGGCGACATCGTGACCGGCATCGCGCGCCAGCATTTCCCGCGCGCCTACATCGAAATCAAGCCGGATTATGCGGGCTTAGAACGTCTGGCAGTCATTGAAGTCTGACTGTAACAAGTAATGCGTACGGCGTAATACGTAAGGTGTTGTCTACGCCGTACGCATTACGGAGTACGTTTTTACAGAACATCATGCACACGCTCGAGATTCGCCGCCACACGCACCGCCACATTTCGCAGCCGCATCTCTCTCAGATCGGCGTCGATCTCGCTCGCCGCACGGGCGAGGGGCTGGGCGGCTTCGATCGAGTGATCACCAGCACCGTGCCGCGCGCCTACGAAACCGCCATCGCCATGGGCTATGCCGTCGACGAACAGATCGAACAGCTCGGCATGATGAGTGACGCCGTGACAGCGGCGATTCAGTGGAATGCGGGCTACACGGCCTGGATGAAAGCCGCGCATAACAGCCCCGTGGTTGCGCAGTACACGCAAGCCCTGGCCGGGGTGCTGCGCTCGACAGTGCGCGCCCTGCCCGGCGGGGGCCGTGCTCTGATCATCAGCCACGGCGGCATTGTCGAAGCGAGCGTCATCGGCTGTCTGCCGGCCGGCACGCGCCTGGCCGATGACGCGCCCTGCGGCTATTGTGAAGGCGCGCGCCTGACTTTTGACGGCGAAGCCGTGGTCAACGTCGAAATGCTGCGTGTCGATCAACCGCGATGACCCAACTGCTTGCTCCGGCTCAGCTCGATCTCGCCGCGCAGCTGCTGCGCGAACATCGCCTCGTCGCATTCCCGACCGATACGGTTTATGGACTCGGCGCGCTGGCCTTCGCTGGGCCGAGCGTGCTGAAGCTGTACGTCGCCAAAGAGCGCCCGCCCGAAAAAGCGATCCCGATCTTGATCGCCGACCTCGCCGATCTCGACCAGGTGGCGCTGAACGTTCCGCCGAGCGCATACCGGCTTATGGAAGCCTTCTGGCCCGGCGCCTTGACCATCGTCGTGCCCAGGCAGCCGCACATCCCGGTCGAAGTCAGCGCCACCGGCACCGTGGCGGTGCGCATGCCCGATCTCCAGTTAGCGCGCGACCTGCTGCGCCTGACCGGGCCACTGGCTGTGACCAGCGCCAACCGCTCGGCCGGCGCCAATCCCTGCACGGCGCAGGAAGTGCTCGACCAACTGGCCGGCCGCATCGATGCAATCGTCGACGGCGGGCAAACGCCGGGCGGCGTGCCGTCGACTGTAGTAGATTGCACACAGTCCGCGCCCGTTATCCTCCGTGAAGGCGCGTGGGCGGATGGGGTGCGCGAATTTCTCGCGCGCGCTTTGTGATACAATCACACTCGACCTCGTAAAACTCCTCTCAGGAGGCACATCATGGATCGCCGTGGCACTTTGATTACCGCCGTCGTGCTCATCGCAATTGGCACTTATCTGCTGCTGGCCACTCTCAATCTCATCCCATCCTACTCCATTGAGCAGATGTGGCCGGGCATTGTGGTGCTGGTGGGCATCCTGTTCTGGCTGGGTTTCATCTTCGGCAAAGATCACGATCCCGGCCTGGCCTTTGTCGGCACCATCGTCACACTCACCGGCCTGTTCTTCTTCCTGTTCACCTTCAACGTCGATTTGCTTGGCCTGGGCCGCGTGGATTGGGGCGACATGGCCTTGCTGTGGCCGGCCTTCCCGCTGATCGTGGGCATCGCTTTCGTCGTATTATGGGCCGCGGGCCGCTTCCGCGATTGGGGCGTGCTGATCCCCGCCGGTATCCTGCTGCTCGTCGGTTTCGGCGGCTTTGCCTTCACCCTGGGCAACGTGCCCGTCTTCCAGAACATTCTGCAATGGTGGCCGCTGCTGCTGATCTTCTTCGGCATCATCATCCTGATTCAATCGGTCACGCGCCCGCGCTCGAAGTGAGCGAGCCTCCCGGAGGTTTCTTTCGCCGTGAACGCGCTACCTGTCTCAACCTCCGGGAGGTATATCATCGGCATTGATGCCAGTCGATCGGTTTCCGTCGCAGCCCACCGGCACCGAATTGTATTCGCGCTATCTGATCGAAGCGCTGCTCGATCGCGCACCTGATCGTTTCTTCTTTCACCTCTATTTCAATCAACCGCCGCAATCAGCAGTTCCGCAATCCGAAATCCGAAATTCAGCATTCTTAGCTTTCCGCGCCTCTGGACGCATCTTCGACTCTCGGCCGAGATGATCTGGCATCGTCCCGATCTGCTCTTCGTCCCGGCGCACGTCCTGCCGATCGTCCATCCGCGCCGCAGCGTCGTGACCGTTCACGATTTGGGCTATCTATACTTTCCCGAAGCGCATCCGCCGCGCCAGCGCTGGTACCTCGATCGCTCCACGCGCTGGCACACGCGCGCCGCGGCGCACCTGCTGGCCGATTCGGCGTCGACCAAACGCGATCTCGTCGACAAGTACCGTGCTGATCCCGACAAGATCACAGTAGCTTATCCAGGTCTCAATCCCTCCGTGCACCGCGTCGATGATCCCGACGAGAGCGCGCGAGTGAAGGCAAGGTATCACATCGACGGCGATTACTTGCTCTATCTCGGCACGATTCAGCCCCGTAAGAATCTTCAGCGCTTGATCGCCGCTTTTCTCCAACTTCCAACTTCTACCAATCGTCCAACTTCTAATCGCCGGCCAGCCCGGTTGGTATTCCGATCAATTGCTCCGACAAGCGAATGATCGCGTCAAGTTCGCCGGCTACATTGATGCCGCCGACAAAAACGCTCTGCTCTCCGGTTCGACGGCCTTTGTGTTTCCATCCCTTTACGAAGGTTTTGGCTTCCCTGTGCTGGAAGCGATGGCCTGCGGCGTGCCGGTCTTATGCAGCAACACTTCGTCGCTGCCGGAAGTGGCGGGCGAGGCGGCGCTGCTGGTCAATCCCTTGGACGTGAACGACCTCGCGCGCGGATTGCACGACATCACGACGAATGACGACTTGCGGAGGGCGCTGATCGAACGCGGCTATGAGCAGGCGCCGAAGTTCACCTGGCAGGCGTGCGCAGCCGTAGTGCAGAGTGTCTTTGAGAGTGTGTTGAAACTTGACAAGAAGAAGGGATGACAAGAGGACAGGATGATCCGGCGTGCCGCGTCCTCTTGTCCTCTTGTCCTCTTGTCTTCCTGATTCTGCCATGAGCCTGACCAACGACACTATCTATTCTCGGCATTCCCGTCCACGACGTCACGACTGAGGAGACGCTCGCGCTGATCGATCAATTCGTGCGCGAGCGGGCGCCGCATCAACTCTGCACGGTCAATACCGAGTTCATCATGATGGCGCAGCAAGATGCCGAGTTCAAACGCGTCCTGAATCATTCCGCGTTGAATCTGCCCGATGGCATTGGCGTGGTGTGGGCCGCGCGGCGCCAGGGCCATCCGCTGCGCGAGCGCGTCGCGGGATCAGACCTCGTGAGCCTGATCGCCGATCGGGCGCAGCACGCCGGCTGGCGCATCTTCCTGCTCGGTGCGGCCGAGGGTGTGGCCGAACAGGCCGCGATCATGCTGCGCAAACGCTATCCACAGACCAACATCGTCGGCGCTTACGCGGGATCGCCGCGGCCCGAGGAAGAGGCCGGCATCGCCGCGCGGATCCGAGCGAGTGAGGCCGACGTGCTGCTGGTGGCGTACGGCGCACCGAAGCAAGACACATGGATCGATCGCAATATCGAGCACACGGGCGCCGCCGTCGCGATGGGCATCGGTGGATCGCTGGATTTCATCGTGGGCACGCAGAAACGCGCCCCGCAGTGGATGCAGCGCATTGGCCTGGAGTGGCTCTATCGGCTGGTCAGAGAGCCGTGGCGCTGGCGGCGGCAATTGGCTCTGCCGCGCTTTGTGTGGCAGGTGCTGTCTGCCAAACGTGATGCGTAGTACGGCGTGCGTGAGCACTGACGCACCTTCTGCTTCACTCGTCACTCATTACTCTGTGCTATCATTCCTTCACCACAAACCACTGGAGGCGAATCATGACGATCAAACTCACCTGGTACGGTCACGCGACGATGGGACTGGACGTCAACGGGACGCAGCTGTTGGTCGATCCCTTCTTTACGGGCAACCCGGCGGCCTCTACCACCGCCGACCACGTGAGGGCCGATTACATTTTGATCTCGCACGGCCACAGCGATCATGTGGGCGACGCCGTGGCAATCGCCAAGCGCACCCAGGCTCAGGTGATCAGCAATCATGAGATCATCAACTGGTTCGCGAGCCAGGGCGTCGAGAACGGGCACGGCCAGCACCTGGGCGGCGGCTATCACTACCCGTTCGGCTACTTGAAGTTGACCTTCGCCATTCACGGTTCGGCCCTGCCGGACGGATCGAATGGCGGCAACCCGGCCGGCTTCCTGCTCACCGCCGACGGCAAGAAAGTCTATCTGGCCTGCGACACCGGCCTGTTCGGCGACATGCAGCTCATCGGCGAGGAGGGCATCGATCTGGCCGTGCTGCCTATCGGCGACAACTACACCATGGGGCCGGATGACGCGCTGCGCGCCGTGAAGCTGCTCCAGCCCAGGCACGTCATTCCGGTGCATTACAACACGTGGGGCCTGATCGCAGTCGATCCTGACGCGTGGGCCAGACGGGTAGAAGCCGACACTCCCGCGCAAGCGCACGTCATCAAGCCGGGAGAATCGTTCACCCTGTAGATCACAGCCATTAGGCGTCTGGCGCTGCACCAAAATACCCGATGAGCCTGCTCAGCCCATCGGGTATTTTCTTGCGCGTTACGCCTCACTTGTTATTGTCTTGTCGCCGCCGGAACATAGATGCTGAACGGGAAGGGGCTGTACTTTTCGAACACGTTCAGGTATTGCCCATTCCAGCCGCCGAGCGCGTAGATGTCGTTGCCCAGATGCGTCGCCCCCATGCCGCGCCACTGTCCCGTAAACGGCGACGGCACCACGCTCCACGAATTCGTGCCGGGATCATAGCGTTCGTTGAACGTCAGGTAACCCGTCCAGCCGCCGCCGATCGCATACAAGCGCCCGGCAATCGGAATCAGGCTCAATCCGCCGCGCGCCACCGACATCGGCGCGCACGCTTCCCAGCGATCTTCTTTCGGCAAATAGCGATCACACCGATCAAACTCGTGATCGTCGGCATAACCGCCCACCACGTAAACGGCATCTCCCTGGGTGGCCGCGCCCGCGAACCCGCGCCCGATGGGCAGGGCCGCGCCCGTCGTCCAGCGCCCGGTCTTTGGATCGTAGATGAACGTCGAGTTCGCATACCCCTGCCCGTCCCAACCGCCAAAGACGTAAATCTTGTTGTCGTAGGCGGCCATGGCATACGCGAAGCGCGGCGCGGGCAAGGCGGCCAGCGAAGTCCACTCATCCGAAATCACGTTGTAGGCTTCAACCACGGTCGTGGGTGTGCCGGCGGCCGTGTACCCCCCGGGCACGATCACTTGATCATCCAAAGCCACAGCGCCGACGTTTGCCACAGGCGTGGGCTTGTTTTGTCCGGTGCTCCATGCCTGTTGATCCGCATCCCAGATCTCGACCAGTCCGGTAACGCCGTTGGCCGTCTCGCCGCCAATCGCCACAATTTGCGATCCGATCGCCGCCGTGGCCAGGCGGCCACGCGGCAGCGAAATCGGCGCCAGCTGCTGCCAGACCGAGTCGCCCGTTTGCAGCGGAATGGCCGCCCCGGCGCTGGCCGAATCACTGAACGGCTGCGCCTTGCCGCTGCTCTGCGCCGAGCCGCGCGGCACGGCGATCACCGCCAGCCCGATCGCCAGGATCGCCAGCCCGATCAAAACGAGGCGCCGCTTGACGGGCAGCGCCGGTTCGATCTCGATCGCGGGCACAGGCGCAGCAAGTGCCGATTCCGCTCCCGCTTGCTCTCCCGTCTCGATCCGCTCACCCTCGATCGCTGCCCCCTCGTCCGCGGGAATCGCGCCTGGCACCGTCACATAGCCGCGCTGAATAGCCATGAGCGTCGCTTCGGTGCGGCTTTGCACGCCGAGCTTGGCAAAGATGTTGCGCAAGTGAACCTTGACGGTGTTGACGCTGAGGAATAGCTGGCTGGCGATCTCTTTGTTGCTCAGGCCGGTCGCCAGCAGCTTAAGGATCTCCAGTTCACGCTCGCTGAGTTCCGTATTGGCGGGTTGTTCGATGTATTCGTCGTATGGGTCGGACATCAAGGGCAATTCTACATCGTAAAGTGTAAGGCGCAAAACGCAATGGGCACAGATTATGTTTCACGTCTCACGCATGAGATCCGCAATCGAATCGATGATCACATCCGGCTGCACCGTGCCGTCCAAATCTTGCGGCCTGAACTTGCCGGTGCGGACCAGAATCGTCCGCAGGCCCGCCGCCTGCGCCCCGCCGATGTCTGTGACGATATCATCGCCCACCATCGCGCACTGCGCCGGATCGATGTCCAGATCACGCGCGGTGAGCAGGAAGAAGTCTCGGGCAGGTTTGCCCAGCACGATCGCGGATTGCCCGGTTGCGTAGGCGAACGCGGCAGCGATCGGGCCGACGTCCAGCCGCGGACCGTCGTCCGCGCGCCAGTAGCGCGACATTCCCAGGGCGATTAACCGCGCGCCGTTGAGCAGATAGCGCAGCACCTGATTCAACTTCTCGTACGTCCAGTCATCGCCCAGATCGCCCAGCACCACATAATCGGGTTGAGTGCGATCTTCGCGCGCGCCGTCGAACTCGCCGCGTGTATCGGCGGTGGTGAAGAATACGCCGCTGGCCTGCTTTTCGCGCAGTAAGGCTGAGGCCGCCACCGCCGGACAGACGATCTCACGCGGCTCGGCGGCGATGCCGAAGCCCCGCAGCTTCGCGGCGAGCGAGACACGGCCTTTGCTCGTCGTGTTGGTGACGAAGCGAAAGGGAACACCCCGGGAGCGCATCTGCGCGATGACCTCTGCGCCGCCAGGAATGGGCTGCGTATCATGGTAGAAGACGCCGTCGAGGTCGAAAAGAAAGGCAGAAGGATGAAGGCGGAAGGATGAAGAAACGTCGTTGAGAGTCATGCGCTTGTCTCCAGTGAGCTGGGCGACATGATACAGCCATCACCGCCAAGAGACAACCGGAAACAACAACTGGCTCACCGCAGAAGCCACGTGTGCAGTGAGCCAGTCAACCCGGGAAGAAGAGAAATCATGCGCTAGGGTGCGATACTCTGGCGGCGCAGGCGCCTGCTCGTCACAATGCGATACACTGTCAGGAAAACCACGCTCAGCGTGGTGAGCAGATACATCGCCTGCACAGTCGGCAGCGGCGAATCGGTACCCGCGAACAAACCGTGCAGCGCCGCCGCAATGAAGGCCAGGTAACTCACCAGATGGATCACGCGGAAAGTCTTTTGCCCGATCCACTTGCGGATGTAAAACGTGATCGAAACCAGCAAGGTCAAATACATCCCGATCGTGCCGAGGCCCACCCACACCGGCCGATAGGGCGCGGCGAACGGCACCAGGATCTGCGCCACGGAAAACGGCAGGTACTGATCGGCCAGCAGCACGCCGACGTGCAGGAAGATGAAGCCAATCGCCAGCAGCGACAGGAATTGATGGAAGTCATACGTGAACGCGCGCTGCAGCACGGGATCCAGAATCTTGTTGGAGACAGCCAGCCCCCACACCGTGGACAGCCACAATAAAAGATACGAGATCAGACCGGCCGCGCGTGTCACATACCACATGGCCTGCACGCTGCTCGCCGCGAACAATCCATCCAGCGCCTGACGAATCAAAGCGATAGGTGAGTAGCCCAGAATTGCCAACAGCACGCCCAGGCCGACGAGCGCCACGATCAGCGCTACGCCGACAAAAGCCGCGACCCAGCGCGTAGACCATTCGTTATTCGCTTCAGGCATATTCGAAACCGACGACATGCGTAGCCTCCCCGGCTTGCGCCGAGCCCCATAATTGTCCCGTTTGATCAACTGCCAGATAAGTGATTTCCGGCCGCCGCGCCGCGATATTCTCAGCCTCGCGCGATCCGCCGATCAACAGCGCCTTGGCATAGACCTCGGCCAGGGCCGCGTGCGGCGCGATGACACTCACGCTCAGCCAATCCGTCTCAGCCGGGACGCCCGTGCGCGGATCGATGATGTGATGCTGCTGCCGCCGGCCCTGCTGCCAGCGCCGCTTGGTGATCGACGACGTTGCCACCGCGCCGGGTCCGATGTGCAGCGTGGTCAGATCGCGATCCGGATCGCGCGGATCTTCCAGCCCGATCGGCCAATCAGCCTCGTCGGCGGGCAGGCCCACCGCAAACAGATCGCCGCCCGCGCTCACCGCGCACGCCGCCGCATATTCGGACAGCAACAGCGCGGCCCGCTCGGCGATCCAACCTTTGGCAATACCGCCGAGATCGATCCGTGTGCCGAGCGGCAGATGAATCGCTTGATTGATTTCGTCGAGTTGAATCGCGCGGAAAGCCGCTCCGGTGGGGTAACCCGATCGAGGCTGAGCTGCAACGCCGTCCCCAGGACGCCCCCGACTCCCCGGTGGGGAGTCGGACAGGGCGTGCGCGCGGATGTCGTCCATACTCTTGTCGTAACCGGCTGCTTCCAAAGCGGCGAGCATCGTCGGATCGAACAGGCCGTCGGTTTCCTCCGCTAAGTCGCAGGCCTGCTGCATCACGTCGAACAACTCCGGTGAGGCTTGAAACCACGCGCCTGCTGATCGATTCAGGCGCGACAGTTCGCTCGTGTCAGTGAAGCGGGTGAAGCGCGCTTCGCTGGCGGCGATGAAGTCGCGCGTCAGTTTGAACCCCAGCGTGAGCGAATCCGCCAACCCTTCGGCCGCCAGGATGATGTCCGAGTTCATCGCGCGATACTGCTGGTAATCCATTAAGAACCGCCCGTGCGGAGCCGCGGCCGGCTAAACGATTGGAACATGGGCTGCGGCGCGAAAGATTGCACATTGCTCGAGTTGCCCGAAGCCTCAAGCGCACTGAAATCGAGCGGCGGCAGCGATACCGGAACCGTTATCGACGACTCCGTGTTGGCGGTGAGTGCGTCTGCGGCGATTGGTTTGCCTGCATGCGCCAGCAAAGCCCAACCGCTTAAGAAGCCCACGGCGCTGCCCGCCGCGATCACCAGCCGTAGTTTGCGTTGAAATTTATTCATGTTTGATCATTCCGTTGATATGAAATCTATAGACATCACGTTAGCACGTCGGCCATGTCATTCCCGCGCGCTGTTGGCGGGAATCCAGCAGTTTGACCGGAGTAGATCGCTTATCAGTGGTCTAGATGCCCGACAAAAGCACTCGGGCATGACAGACTTGCACTCGTGCCGTAACGCCATCGGGTATAAGCCCTGCTATCCGCCGCGTAACAAGATGCGCCCGTCCTGGGTGATTTGAATGATGCCGCGCTCCTGCAGAGCCTGTAGAATCTGCCGGGCCTGATCGGCTGTCCCGTTGGCATCAGACAGTTTCTGCGAGAGCGACTTGATTTCGGTCTGATATTGCTGCTCGCGGCTTTGATATTGCTTGATCAGATTCTGCAATTGATCGATCTGCGCCGAGGTCTGATCAGTCGCGGTATTTGCCGAGACTTGCGCGGTCTTGGCCGGCGAGTTGCTCACCGCGACACTATTGGGATTCGATACGGCGTTAACGCCGATGCCGACCATGCCCAGGGCGACGATGCCCGTGATGAAGGTGGCGGCGATAAGTCCTTGAAGTCGTTTCATAGGAATATCCTCCCGTAAAAGACTCACACTACTGTAAGGCATCGGCATGAAAAAACACTAAGACCGATATAAGAAATGGCTGTGATTAATTCAGGCGTGACGAATTGCCTAAACGCTGGAGCCGCTTGTCTGTGAGAAAAGTAATAGGCTCTGCCTTGCGACAGAGCCTATTAAGAGCAGATGAGTTTATCAGATGAGACTTAACACCAGCCGAATGACGGCTGGCATGGGCACGGCACGATCCGCAGTTGTCTGTGACAAGAGAATAGACGTTATCCAGGGATAGTGCCTATTCGATCAACAGTTACTGGCTGCACGACATTTCGTGCTTGACCGGGTTATTTGCGGACGAGAGGCAAATACACCCACGCCGGCGCAAAAGTTGCATCCTTGTAAGCCTCGTTTGCGATCGGCGACGCGCTTAACCCGGCAATCTCGCGCCGCGTGACGAGCGCCGTGCGAGTGTGAGCCAGCGGCAACAGCGGCAGCGTGGCATACACCCGCAGGCTGGCCCACTGATATTGCGCCAGCTGGTTGTTGAAGTTGAATTCCGCCAGACTCGCCTGTACCTGGCTGCAGAGCGCATTATCTTTCGGCCCAAAGGCCAGGTAACCATCGCACAGAATGGGATTGAAGAAATGATCAGGGTGCACGTAATCCGCGCCCCAGCCCAGCAGATACAAATCCAGCTCGCCGTTGGCGACTTTTTCGAGAAACGTGCCGGACTCATATACGATAATGGTGGGTGTGATCCCAACCGCCTGAAGATTTGCGGCTATGACCTGCGCCGTTTGTGCGGGATGCGGCAAATAGCCGCGCGGGACATCTCGATATGCCAGGGTCGTCGTGAAGCCGTGCGGGAAGCCCGCTTGCGTCAACAGTGAGCGGGCCAGCGCAGGATCGTATGGGTAATTGGTGATGCCGGGATCGCGCCCCCAGATGCCAGAGGGCAGAAAGTGCGAGTCAAATTCGGTTCCGCCTGGATAGAAGTTGGCGATGATCTGCGCCCGATTCACCGCGTGCGCGATCGCCTGGCGCACTTGCAGGTTGCCCAAAGGCGAATGGGCGCGATTGATGCCCAAATAGCCGACGTTGGCCGACGGCCGCCACAACACTCGCAAGCGGGGATCAGAGCCAGCCTGCCGATATCTCGCCTGAGCCGAGGTTATGAGCACTATGCACGGCATTCGATTGCAGCGCTGTGAGCTGATCGGCCGCACTGGCGATCACTTTGAAGGTGAGAGTAGAAACATGGGGTGGACTGCTCCAGTAGTTGGCGTTCGCCTGCAATCGAACGTGATCGCCCGGAATCCATTCCATAAACTTGAATGGCCCGGAGCCAACTGGCGTGACGGCCAATGTCCCGGCCTGGATGGCCGCGGGGCTGGCAATCGCAAAGGCTGGCATTGCCAGGATGCTGGGCAGCGGGCTATAAGCATAAGTCAACGTCAGCTGAAACTGCGTCGGGTTGAGCACAGCCACGCCTGCAATCTTGCAATTGGCATCGCCTTTGAAGCCGCCGAAGAGCGAGTAAAACCAATCAAAGCTGCCAGTGTGAGCGGGGTGAGCCGGATCCCACCAGCGAGTTGAAGTTGTACGCCACCGCGTTGGCGTCAAGGGATGTGTCATCGTGAAACTTCAATCCAGGGCGAAGGTTGAAAGTCCACGTTTTGCCATCGGGCGAAACGGTCCAACTGTCGGCGAGGCCTGGGGTTGGCACCGCTGTGCCTGGCTGAAAAGCAACCAGGGTGTCGTACAGTTGAGACGAAACCAGAAGTGAGAGGCCGTCAGTGGCGAGCGCCGGATCCAATTGGTCGACATCCGAGCCAATGGCCACGGTCAGCACGGCAGTCGTTGCGAGCGGCGAATGTGGCGAAGCAGCCGCAACTTGAGTTGAGGCATCGTCAAAAGTGTCCGCGACGGCTCGCTGAAGAAGGTGGCCCGTAGTGAGCAGGCTTGCAACGACAACGATCACGACGATCGACGGCAGCACGATCAGTTTGTGTTGCATGGTACTATCCTCCCTTAATCAGATAGGCGCGGCAATTCAAAACCCTTCGCCCCCGCACTGTGAAGATAGCCAAGCCTCGCAGCCCTGTCAGTTGTTTCGCTCAATCCAACCAAAGGTGATGTGGCGTGCGCCCTTCTTTCATGATAAGCTGCGTTTCGACTAACCCAGCCCGCTGTCGTCCCGCCCCAGCGCCCGCTTGTTGCATCGCATCGAATGAATTCGATGGCTGCTATCCCAAGTCGGCTTAAGCCGACTTCCACTACCAGCCCGGAGTTTCAACTCGGGGTGAAGCCGCTGCCACCCTACCGCAAAATCATGGCACACGCCCTCGCTCAGCGCAGCGTATCAAGTCCGTAGACTGATATGTGCGCACGGCTGTCGGCATCGAAAGCGGTCCGCCGCCAAGTCGCGAACCGTTCGACAAGCCGCAGTCCCGCGATACGGGCCATCAAATCCATCTCGCCCGGCGTAATCAGACGGCACACGATAGGGCTGAAAGTGATGCCGCTGGCTGAGAGGGAGACATGATTTTCTTCGAGTAATTGCGTTACCGGGTCGTAGCGAGCCACGTCGAATGAGACGGTATCCATGCCCACATATTCAGCATGTACATAGTCTGATTGGCTTAGGGCAAGCCAGGCATGTGGCACCGCGGTCTCGACGACAAAGTATCCATCGGCGGTGAGATGACGCGCGGCGTTCTCGAAACAGCGGATCTGATCGTCGGCAGTGAGGAGATTGAAGATCGTGTTAAAGACCAGATACACCAACCCATAGCGCTGGCCGGTTGTCACACGACTCATGTCGCCGATGGTGACGTTGATCTGATCGCCGCCGGGCTGAGTGCGGAGCCGTTCGGCCATGTGGGGAGATAGTTCGATGCCATCGACCTGGATGCCTCTGGCCGCCAGCGGGAGTGCAACACGGCCAGTGCCGATGGCGAACTCGAGGGCGCGCCGCCCGCGGGCAAGTTCCGCCAGAAACGTCGCAGCGGCGGCTTCGTCGCCACGGGGATTGTCGTCGTAGGTGGCAGCCACTTCGGGGCCGAAGCTTGTCGCCGGGTTAAAACCTTCCATCCTGCTATTCCTCCCTGAAATATGATGTGGTTGCCGGTGCCGCCCAGCGAATACTTGATTGACATCTGCAATGTAAATAGCAGATTGCATCGCCGCCTGTAGCGGCTCGCAATGACGAGGACAGATCACAACCCGCTATCATCCCGCCCCAACGCCCGGCGATTTTTCTCCAGTTTCTTCTGCAACTGATCACCTTCGGCGTAGCCGAGCGCTTCGTAATACGCCGCTGAAGTGGTATCACGCGTGTGAATGACGACGGGCATCGGCACGGCGTGGCCAAGGATAAGCGCCTGCTGCCGGGTATCCAACTTCGCCAGCACGTTGCGGAGTTCAGTCGCGCCCGAGACGCCGGAGAAGACCGCGCGGATGTCGCTCTCGTCGTCGAGCAGACACGTGACGCGCGATCCGATCTGCGACATCACTTCGGGATCGATGCCGCTGGGCCGCTGATCGACGATGAGCAGCGTGACATTGTACTTACGCAGCTCGCGCGCGATGGTGCCGAAGATCGTCTGGCTGGCAATCGCCGGATCGAGGAACTTGTGCGCCTCCTCGATGGTGATGACGAGCGGCTTGGGCTCGTCGCGCCCGCCGCCCTGCGCGGCTTCCTGGCGCTCAACATAGGCTTGATGGATGCGGCGCGTGAGGTAGTTGGCGACGAGGATGTACGCTTCCAGCGAGCCGCCGTAGCGGCCGAACTCCAGCACGACGTTGACGCCCTGATTGATGAAGCCCAGCAGCTTCTCGACGACGTTGTCCTGCACAGCGGGCCGCAGGAAATTGAAGCGTTGGAACATGCTCAACTTGCGCTGAATCGCGCCGAGCGTGCCTTCGTGGATCAGGCCGGAGTCGATCATGTCCTGCATCTCTTCGGGACGCTCGTCGTGGAGCAGGCGCGCGATCCAGTTGCGGCCTAAACGGCGATGAATCGCATACAACGCGCCGACCTGCACGTCGCTCAAGCCCATGATCGATTGCAGCATCGCCACGTCTTCGGGCTCGAGTTGGTCGTAACCGATCGTCACATCGTAATCGACCTTGCTGCCGCGCCGCCGGCTGCTGTCCGGATCGAGCGTGACGACAGCCACCTTGCCGGAGGGGAACAACTGCCGCAGGCCCTTCACTTCGGTCTTGGCTTCGTCCTGGCTCTTCCAGCCATACTCGTTATGCATGTCGAAGACCAGATTGACCGCGACGTTCTCCTTGATGATGCCCGCCAGCAGCATCCGCGTGAGGAAGGTCTTGCCCGTGCCGCTCTTGCCGAATACGCCGCTCGATCGTTCGACGAAGCGCTTGAGATTGAGATAGATGCGAATGCCGTCCATGTCCAGCGGCTCGCCCACGTAGAAGAAGCCGGGCTGCTCTTCGCCAAAGATCTTGTTCACGTCCTCGGCGGTGGCTTCCACCACGCGCGCGAAGTGGCCGGGCACGGTCTTTACGGGCTTCGCTTCGTCCGCGCCTTCTTCCAGCATCAGCATCGGCGAGACGTGCAGCAGGCCGAAGGTGTTGGTGCCGATCATCACGTCGCGCATGAAGTCGTCGCGCATGTCCGGCGCAATCTTGGCCCAGCGCGGATCGGTGGCGTCCAGCAGCACGTCGGTGATCATCGAGAAGAAGCGGCGCGACTGCCCCTGCACGACGACGTAGCGTCCCACGGCGGTATCCTCGGTGCTGGTGTCTCGATCGAGTTTGACTTCCAGCCCCTTGCTCAACGACCCGCCGACGACGACGCCCAGCACCTTATCGGTTGGCGCGCTGGCCGACAGGTCCCATTTGCGCGGGCCAAAGAAGTCATCCAATTCGGAATGCGGAGTGGGGAATGGGGAATCAGTCATGGTTCAATGTTCCTAAACGACGTCATTGCGAGCGCTTCCCAGCGAAGCAATCTCCTCGTCTGAATACGAGATTGCTTCGTCGTCCTGCGGACTCCTCGCAATGACGTTTTCTGAACTACGGTTTGATCCGCCGCAGCAATCCTTCCAGCCGCACGGTGTCAAATGCGAGCAGACGCGAAAGCTCGCGCCCCGCTCGCACCAAAAAATCACGGCCCTGCGATCCACGCGCCTCGGCCGCGAGCCGCAGCGAGGCAGCCAACAGTTCATCGGCGGGAGCGTCCTTGGCGTTCAGCACGGTGCGGAAGTAGGTGAAGTCATCCGTGAAGCGAATGACTTCGGCGCGCTCGCAGGTCACGATCTCGTCCAGCGCGCTGGGCGGCTGCGCGGGCAGATATTGATACATCTTGCCCTGGCGCGCGTGCCCCACGACCAGCACGCTGATCTCGATTGGCACCTGGCGATTCTGGCGCTGATCGGCGATATATTCTGCGCCCACTTCTGCGCCGATCAACTGGCGCGCAAACAGATCGTCGTCGATCACCACGTCGTAGATCAAGCCAATGATGTCCTCATCGTCCGGCGCAGCCACTTTGACAAAGCCGCCAAAGCGCGGCACCTCCGCTGCCAGTGTCTTTGTGCCAAGCGTCAAACTTGTGGTGCTGGATCGCAGCACGCGGCCCACGGGAAGAGCATGGTCAGTCATTCAAACCTCACGTTGAAAGCTTTAGGCGGGGCTTCGTCCACCGTTCTCAGCCGCCGGATTTGCGCGCGCCGGCGCAGCGCGCACTTGCCAAATTCCTGTTATCTGCGACTGGCCAACAATGCCTTCTGTTGGGCCTTCTCAGACGGCTGCGCTTCCAATCCCTGACGCGTTAACTGTGTCGCGATCATCTTGTCAAACTCGGCGCGCTCAGCATTGGTGACCACCGCAATCTCGTGCGCGCGCGCCAGCACATACGGATAGCCGACTGACACTGTGCATTGCGCGACGAGGGCGGCATGCAGCACTCCCACGGCTGTTTGATCTTGCGCGATCCACACCGGCACTTCGACGCGCGCGATTTCGGGATTGGCGGCCGTGCCGACATTGACGTAGAAGAAGTGAATACTGTGCCCGCGATCGCGGTAGGTGGTGTTCCACGCGGGGGCTACTTCAAACAGGGCGCTGCGCTGGCCGGGCTGCAGCAGAGCGGCCAACACCGTCGCGTCGCGCAGCCCTTTGAAGGCTGTACCCCGATCATTCACTACAGTCGATAGGGCCCTGTCGCGATCCTCGAACGTTGCCAGATAGGCGAGCTGCGTCACATTGGTGCTGCGCGGCCGGGATAGAAAGGCCCCAATCGGCAAGTGGGCTGCGCGCAACCGATCGAGTTGCTGAAGATAGTCACGTTGTACCCGGTCCTGTTCGGCTTCTGGTATGGCGGCCGTCTGCACCCATAGAGCCAGTGTGCCGTCCATCAATGCGACAATCGGCGCGTCAGCACTTTCAGCCAGAGCCTGATCGGCGATGTGCTTTAACTCACCGACATCCCGCCGGGCATTGACCACCGGGCCTGAGATGATCTCGTCATCAGACTGGGACTCGGCTTCACTCGAGACCGAGGGATACGTATTGACGATCGGGGCTTGTCCAGAGCCATGCCGGAAGACAATCGTACCGATGTTGATGAAGTAATACAGCGCGATACCGTGCGAATCAGGATAGATCTGCGATCCGTCACCGGCCACGATCGAGAGCCGCGCCGGGTGCGCCGGTGGATCGATCGCGCTGTCGAGCGACTCGCCGATCGGGATGGCGCCGCGCCAGTGCTTGGTCTCGGTCGCGCGCTGCGCCAATTCGATCAGTTGATCGTCATCACGGTGCACGCGCAGAATCTCGCGCACCTGCGGAGCCAGGGCATCGAGTTCGCGCTTGCGCTGCGCAGCCTGCTCGCCGAGTTGCACAACTTGTGAAGTGACTTTGCTAAGTTCGAGGGTCACGATCCCCAACCTGTCAGGTCTGCTGCCATCGATCACGCTGCTGGACGCAAGCACAGCGCACCTGTCAGCCGGATCACGCGATCCACACGAAGGACCTGACAGGTTTCGGGCAATCGAACACGTGTTCATTATACCCATTCGCCGGATCAGAATCAAGCCATCTTGGCGTGATCAATCGGGCTGATGTAAAATGGGCTATCCCATGTGTGGAGCGTGACTGTGGAAGCCTTGCAGCAGCGCATTCTCGCCGAAGGCCGCAACCTCGGACGCGGCATTCTCAAAGTCGATTCCTTCGTCAACCATCAAGTGGATCCCATGTTGATGCGCGACTGCGCGCGAGAACTGGCGCGGCGTTTCCAGCCCGATCGGCCCACTAAGGTCCTCACCGCCGAGATCAGCGGCATCGCGCCCGCCCTGCTCACCGCCCTGGAACTGAACGTCTGCGTGGTGTACGCGCGCAAGCACAAGCCCATCACCATGCCGGATACGGTGTTCCTCACCACCGCCCCGTCACACACCAAAGGCAACTCTGTCGATCTGATGGTTTCGCCGGAGTACCTGGGCGCGACCGAGCGCGTGGTGATTATCGACGACTTTCTGGCCAGTGGTCAAACCATCCTCGGCTTGATGCGGCTGGCGCAGGCCGCCGGCGCGCACGTGATCGGCGTGGGCGCGTTGATCGAAAAGACGTTTGAGGGCGGCCGTGAACTGCTGGAAGCCGCCGGGATGAAAGTGGAAGCGCTGGCGCGCATCACGTCGATGATGGACGATCGTATCGTGTTTGCCGACTAAGCAGGCCAGCCGGAGCGGCTGGCGTCAACGCCAAGGGAGGGCGCCATGGCCACATTGGAAATCCGCAATCGATCGGCTCACGATCCCGTCGCCGATCTGCCTATCGTCGACGCGTACATGCGCTGGGCCCTGCTGGCCGCGGAAGAAGTGGTGGGCAAGCCGGGCCTGTCGGCCATTTTGCGGCAGATCAGCCTGGCCCACTTGATCGACAACTATCCGCCGGAATTGCTGCAGGTCACCGGCAACTACAAGTACGCCGATTACGCCAACCTCAACTGCGGCCTGCTGGAATTCTTCGGCCGCGCGGGCAAGAGCATGACCATGCGCGTGGGCCGCATCTCGGCGCGGCACGGCATCGAGCAGCAGAGCGAGATCTTCGGCATCGCGGTGTTGATCGCGTCCAAGATTCTGCCGCTGCCGACGCAGATCAAAAAAGGTCTGGACTCGATGCAGAACGGCTATCGGCGGCTGATGCCCAACGTGCGGCTCAGCCTGGAAGATCGCGGCGATAGAATCGCTTACATCACCGAGACGTGTTCGTTGTGCGCCGGCAAAGAAGCCAACGGCCACATCTGCTGGACCTTCGGCGGAGTGCTGCAAGGCTTGCTCAACTGGCAGACCGGCAAGGAATTGGCGATCGAAGAAGTGCAGTGCCGCGCGCAGGGTGCGCCGACCTGCGTGTGGGAGATCAGCAAGAAACCAAAGGAGTAATGAGTAACGAGTTACGAGTAATCCGCTTTTTACGCATGACTCATTACGCATGACTCATTAGCCGCATGCCTCAAGACTCGATTGCCATTCTCGATTACGGTTCGCAGTACACGCAGTTGATCGCGCGGCGCGTGCGCGAGGCCAACGTGTACTGCGAGATCTTTCCGTGGGATGCCCCGGCCGACCGGGTATTGGCGCTGGCGCCGAAAGCGTTCATTCTCTCCGGCGGCCCCAACAGCGTCTACGACGCCGGCGCGCCCAGCCTGCCCGCTTATGTGCTCGACGTGCGCCTGCCCATTTTGGGCATCTGTTACGGGCAGCATCTGTTGACGCAATCTCTCGGCGGAACAGTCTCGCCGTCCACTCATCGCGAGTACGGCCACGCCGATCTAGAAATCATCGAGCACGAGTCGCCACTTTTCAAATCTGCACTCAACAATCAGCAATCAACCATTCCCGTTTGGATGTCCCATGGCGATCGCACCGATCGACTGCCGCCGGGGTTTCGCCTCATCGCCCGGTCGGCCAGCTCGCCCGTGGCAGCCATGGCGAACGACGAGCGCAAAATCTACGCGATTCAATTCCATCCCGAAGTGCGCCACACGCCGCAGGGCGCGCAGATCCTTCACAACTTCGTCTACGACATCGCGCACTGCCGGCCCACCTGGACGCCCGCTTCGTTCATCGAAGAATCGATCAACCAGATTTGCGCGCGGGTGGGCAGCGATCAAGTCGTCTGCGGCCTGTCGGGCGGCGTGGATTCAGCCGTGACGGCGGCGCTGCTGCACCGGGCCATCGGCGATCAACTGACGTGCATCTTCATCGATACCGGCCTGCTGCGACTAGGCGAACCGGAACAAGTCGTCGAGACCTTCCAGCGCACGCTGGGCATGCGCCTGATCGCGGTCAAGGCCGTGGAAGAATTCCTGTCCGCGCTGGACGGCGTCAGCGATCCGGAGCAGAAGCGCAAGATCATCGGTGAGAAGTTTGTCCGCCTGTTCGAGCGTGAAGCCAACGCGATCGAGATCGCAGGCCGGACGCCGCGCTTTCTGGCGCAGGGCACCCTGTATCCCGACGTGATCGAATCGCGCGGGCCGGAGCGCCAGCAGGCGGCCAAGATCAAGACGCATCACAACGTGGGCGGTCTGCCGCCTGATATGAAGTTCGAACTGATCGAGCCGCTGCGCTTTCTCTTCAAAGACGAAGCACGCGCCATCGGCACCGCGCTGGGGCTGCCCGAAGCCAGCGTGTGGCGGCAGCCCTTCCCGGGCCCCGGCCTGGCGGTGCGCATCATCGGCGACGTCACGTGGGAACGCTTGCAGACCCTGCGCGCGGCAGATGCCATCGTGCGCGAGGAGATCGATCGGGCGGGGCTGACCCGCGCCATCGGCCAGTCGTTTGCCGTGCTCACGCCGATCCGCAGCGTCGGCGTGATGGGCGATGGCCGCACCTATGGCAGCGTCGTCGCCGTGCGCGCCGTGACCACCGAAGATTTCATGACGGCCGATTGGGCGCGCCTGCCCTACGACGTGCTGGCGCGCCTCAGCAGCCGCATCGTCAATGAAGTGCCCGGCGTCAATCGCGTGGTGTACGACATCTCGTCCAAACCACCCGCGACGATCGAATGGGAGTAGTCAGATAGTGCGATAGTTCAGAAAGGAGTTTGACATGAACCACTGGAATCTCTTCAAAGAATCGTGGCGGATCTTCTGGCGCAACCCGGCGTTGTGGCTGTTTGGGTTGCTGGCGGCGTTGGGCGGAGGGTTCAACCTGCGCTACAATTTCAATTTCAACTTCAACCCTGACAACTTCGACCCCGACCTCTTCAATCGTTACTTCAATCTATATGGGCAGCGGCTGGGTGAAATGCCGGCGGAGTTCAGGACGCTGTTCAATCAAATCTTCAGCAGCCAGACCTTTGGCGCCCTCGCGATCGTCGGCATCGTGTGGGCCATCATCGCTTTCCTGGTGGTCACCTATGCCGACGGCGCGCTGATGGGCATGGTCAACGCCATTGGCGGCGGGCAGAAGGCCAACCTGGGGTTCGGTTTCCGTGCCGGAGCCAGGCGCTTTCTGCCGCTGCTGGCCGTGCGCTTTTTGCTGGCGCTGCCTGCGCTGCTCCTCGCGATCATCACCGCCATCGTCATGAGTCAGATCATCCTCAGCCCGGCTGAAGACTTCGGCCCAGGGCAGTTCTTCAGCCGCACCTTCACTGCCATCTCTGGATTGGGCGCGCTAGGCTTTGTCGTAGGATTGCTGATGATGGCGATTGGCATCTCAGCCGAGCGCGCCGTGGTGATCGACGAGCTGCCGATCTGGCCCTCGATCGTCAAAGGCTGGAAGTTCCTGTGGGGCAAATTTGGCGACTACTTCACCATTGTGCTCTTGTTGATCGGCATTGCGATTCTGGCCGGCCTCATCCTGGCGTGCATCCTGGCGCCCATTCTCTGTGGCGCACTGGGACTGGGAGCTGCCAGTTCAGCCGGCGCGTTTAGACAAAACGACCCTAACATTCTGGTCGGGCTCTTTGTGTTTCTCGGCCCGGCGGCGCTGATTGCCGTGCTGCTAAGCTTGCTCTTCAGCACACTGGCGAACGTCTTTACCTCCAGCGTATGGACGCTGGCCTATCGGGAATGGAACAGGCCCGCGCAGCCCGCCGCGCCGGCGCCGCAGCCTGTCGCACCACCGCTCGAGCCGATCCCTCCGCTTGAGCCGCCGATGTCTTCCAGTCCCTCGGCCGTTGAACCGGCACCTGCGGACAAAGCGTGAATCACTGGCGGTGGACGCTGGCCTATCGGCGCTGGCGAGCTGATCGGCTGCCGGCGCCCCCGCGGTATGATTTCGATGATCAAATGGCTTAGCGGGCTATTCATCGCCATCGCCGCGCTGAGCGCTTGCGCGGCTCCCGCGCCGCGCGTGTCGCCCACTGCGCCACAGCGCGCCGCCGTCTTTCCGCCGACGTGGACTTTGACGCCGGGCCGCCCGATCACGCCCACGCCCACCTGGACGCCGCGTCCCACTCACACCGTCGGCCCGGCTGCCACTCCGGCGGCCTCGGCGATCTTCACGACAACCGATGGCGTCTTCACGCTTAAGATTCCCGCCAACTTCACGTCGCAAGCCGGGCAGCGGCAGCTGGTAGGCGCAGGCGCCGAGCGTCAAATGAACTATGCGGCGTTCAGCGCGCCGGGCACCGCCCCGCAGCCGGCGATCTTTGTGTTTTACAAGTGGCCCAATGCCGGGCCGATTTCGAATGACAATGCGTGGGAGCAGGCGTATGCGGTCGCCTCGCTCGCCGTGAAGGTCTGCCCGGTGACGCTGACCACGGGCGGCGTGATCGAGATCGGCGGCGAAAACGGGAAATACATCGGCTACGAGGACGGCTGCGGGGTACAGGGCGAGTTGATGGGTTTTGTGCACGAGGGCATGAACTTCGGCTTGCTGATCGAAGCGCCTAAACCGCTGTGGGCAGAGTGGCGGCCGATCTTGAGAGACATCGTCAGCACGTTGCGGTTTGAGTGAAGAGAACCTCCCGGAGGCTAGCGGCCTCCGGGAGGTTTTTCTAGGTGCTACCCAAACCGCCCCATGATGTAATCTTCAGTGCGTTTGTCCCGGGGCTTGGTAAACAACTGCTTGCCCACCCCCTCTTCGACTAGCCGGCCCTGCAAGAAAAACGCCGCGTTATCCGCCACGCGCGCGGCCTGCTGAATGTTGTGCGGCGCAATGACGATGGTGTAGTGCTGTTTCAGATTCTGCATTGAATCTTCGATCTTGGCCGTCGAGAGCGGATCAAGCCCCGACATCGGCTCGTCCATCAAGATCACTTCAGGCTCCAGCGCCAGCACCCGCGCCAGGCACAGCCGCTGCTGCTGCCCTCCTGACAGCGCAAAACCCGACTCGTTCAGGCGATCCTTCACCTCGTCCCACAACGCGGCCTGGGTCAAACTCTGCTCCACCAATTGATCGAGCTTCGCTTTGTCGCGCAGGCCGGCCAGGCGCGGACCATACTCGATGTTGCCGCGCACAGACAACGGCAGCGGCTGCGGCTGCGCGAAGACGATGCCTACCTTGCGGCGCAGCGCCGTGACATTCACCTCTTTGGCATAGAGATCCTGTCCGTCCAACAGCACGCGCCCTGACATCGACTTGCCATCGGCCAGATCGTTCAACCGGTTGATCACGCGCAGCAACGTCGATTTGCCGCCACCCGCGGGGCCGAAGATGACCGTGATCTCGTTGGCATAGATCGCGAAGTTGATGTCGATGAGGCTTTCCGTCCCATCGTCATAAGTGAAATTGAGGTTCTCGACGACAATCTTCGGGGTGCGTTCCATGCGAAACCTGCGTGCCCGGCGGCCGCCTGCTCGCGCCGCCTCCTGCTGAATCTGACGAGCGCTTTACCACACGCGCTTGCGCCGATAATAGCTGCGGATCACGGTGGCGATCAACGTCATCGATAACACAAAGGCCATCAAGACCAACGCCGTGCCAAACTGCAATTGCAGCGGCATGCCCGGCACCTGCGTGCTGATGACAAACAAGTGATAAGGCAGCGCCATGGTCTTGTCAAAGATACTTTTCGGCAGCGTCGGCAAATAAAACGCAGCCACGGTGAATAAGATCGGCGCGGTTTCGCCGGCGGCCCGCTCCAGGCCGAGAATGACGCCCGTGATGATGCCCGGCAGTGCATTGGGCAGCACCACCTTGCGAATGGTCTGCCATTTGGTGCCGCCCAGGCTCATGCTGACCGTGCGGAAGCTCTGCGGCACCGAGCGCAGGGCTTCTTCCGCCGTGCTGATGATCACCGGCAGGGTCATGATCGCCAGCGTCAGCGATCCGGCCAGGATCGACGATCCGAAGCCCAGCGCCAGCACGAACAAGCCCAGCCCGAACAGGCCATACACGATCGACGGCACGCCGGCCAGGTTGATGATTGCCAGACGGATGGTGCGCGTGAACTTGCTGTCCCGCGCGTATTCGCTGAGGTAGATCGCAATCGCTACTCCCAGCGGCACGGAGAAGATCGCCGTGCCCACGGTGAGCCAGAAGGTCCCCACAATCGCCGGCCAGATGCCGCCTTCGCGCATCCCGCTGCGCGGCGCGCCAAACAAAAACTCGGCGCTGATGGCTGGCAAGCCCTCCACGACAATCACGCCGATGACCAAGATGATCGGCACGACGACGGCCACCGTCACCAGCACGAGAAGAGCTATTCCTAAGCGCTGAACCGCAAATCGGGACATGGCAAGTGCATCAAGACAAGAGGCGCGCCGAGCGTTTATTCTGCCGGAAGATGGCAAACGACGCGACCAGGTTGACCAGGAACGTAATGACAAACAGCACGATGCCGATGGCAAACAACACATGGAAATGCGTGCTGCCCTGCGCCACTTCGCCCATCTCGGCCGCAATGGTGGCCGTCATGGTGCGCACCGGCATGAACAGCGAATTCAGGTCCAGCGAAATGCGCGCCGCGTTGCCCGTCACCATCAACACGGCCATCGTCTCGCCGATGGCGCGGCCCACGCCCAACATCATGGCGGTGAGAATACCGGACTTGCCGGCTTTCACCGTTACCATCCAGATGGTCTGCCATTTCGTGGCGCCCAGCGCCAGCGCCGCGTCGCGATAGCTGCGCGGCACGGCGTCCAGCGCGTCTTCCGCCACGCTGACAATGGTGGGCAGCGCCATGTAAGCCAAAATCACAGAGCCGGTGAAGGCCGTCAGGCCGGTCGGGAGGTTGAGGGTCTGTCGCACCGCCGACGATAAGATCACCACGCCGAAGAACCCCAAGACCACCGAGGGAATGCCCGCGACGACTTCAATCATCGGCTTGAGGATTTCACGCAGCCAGCGCGGCGCGATCTCTGCGATGAAGATGGCGGTTAACAGGCCGATCGGCATGGCGATGACCGCCGCCCCGATCGTGACCAGCAGCGATCCGAAGAGCAGCGGCAAGATACCGAAGTAGTTTTCCGTGGGGTACCAGCGCGTCGAGAGCAGATTGTCCAGCTGCACTTCGGTGAAGGCCGGCAGGCCCTCACGCAACAGGAAGGCGAAGATCAGAAAAACGAAGATAATCGCCACGGCGCCGCTGGCCTTAATCAAGCGCTCGGCGGCGAATTCAGTGAATGAAGTGCGTTGGCGTTCGGTGATGGAGGCGTTCATGTTATTGCAGTGGAACAAAACCCAGTTGGCCTACGATCTGTTGGCCTTCAGGGCCGAGAATCCAATCGAGGTAAGTCTTCACTTCACCCTGAGGCTCGCCGGATGTGTACATGAAAAGGGGGCGCGCAATGGGATACTTGGCGTTATTAACGGTCTCGATGCTGGGCCGCACGTATTCGCCGCCGTCCCGGGGTGCAATGGCCAGCGTTTTCACGTCCGGTGTAATGTAGCCCAGGCCGTCGTAGCCGATGGCGTTGGGATTCTGGCGCACTTCTGCCATGATGCCTTCACTCGACGGCAGCAACAGCGTGTCCGGCGAAAACAGCGTTTTGTCCTGGCTATTGCCCAGCCGCACGACCTGCTCCAGAAAGTAGACGTGCGTGCCTGAATTGGATTCGCGCGACAACAGCACGATCGGTCGATCTTCCCCGCCGATCGCTTTCCAGTTGGTGATCTTGCCGCTGTAAATGTCGGAGACCTGCTGGAGCGTCAACTGCTGCACAGGGTTCTCGCGGTTCACGATAACGCCGATGGCATCCCGCGCGATCTCAATCTCGTACGGCGCGACGCCGTTTTTCTGGGCATTCTGTGTTTCTTCATCCTTGATCTTGCGGCTGGCATTGGCGATGTCGGTGGTCTTATTGATCAGAGCAGCCAGGCCCGTGCCCGTGCCGCCGCCCGAGACGGAGACCCGCACAGCCGGATTAACCTTCTGATAAGCTTCGGCCCAGGCCAATGCCAGATTGACGATCGTATCCGAGCCGATGTCTTCGATCGTTGTCTGGTTGCCGGCCGTTGAAGGCTGTGCGCTGGCCGGGCTGCCGCAAGCCGTTAAGACCATCGCACAACCGAGGAAGATCAGGCAGAGGTTACGCATCGCGCGGGATTATATCACGCGGCGATGACTTGCACAAAGGTTGTGAGTTGCGCGACTTCACGCTACAATGCAGCTGGCACCGCACCCGGGTTGACGGATCAAGACATGGCCAACAAGATTGAAGTGGAGCACCTGGATTTCTACTATAACGGCAAGCAGGCGCTGCGTGACATCAATCTCAACGTGCCTGAGCGGCAGATCACAGCGCTGATCGGCCCCAGCGGCTGCGGCAAATCGACGTTTCTGCGCTGCCTCAATCGCATGAATGACACGATCCCGGGCACGCGCGCCGCCGGCTCAATCCAGCTCGACGGCGAGAATGTGCTCGACCCGGCGTTCAATGTCGTCGATCTGCGCCAGCGGGTCGGCATGGTTTTCCAGAAGCCCAACCCCTTTCCGCAATCGATCTACGACAACGTCGCCTTTGGGCCGCGCGCCCTGAAAATGAAAGTGACCAGTCTCGATCATGTGATCGAGCAGTCGTTGCGCGATGCCGCCCTGTGGAACGATGTGAAGGACAAACTTAAGGGTCCGGCACTGGAACTTTCGCTGGGCCAGCAGCAGCGCTTGTGCATCGCGCGCGTCCTCGCCGTGAAGCCGGAGGTGATCTTGATGGACGAGCCGTGCAGCGCGCTCGATCCCATTGCCACGCTGAAGATCGAAGACTTGATGCAGGAACTGAAGCAGAAGTACACCATCGTCATCGTCACGCACAATATGCAGCAGGCGGCGCGCGCCAGCGACTTCACCGGCTTCTTCTGGCTGGGCGAGCTGGTGGAACACGGCGAGACCAAGAAGATCTTTGTGAAGCCCGAAAAGAAACAGACGGAAGACTACATTACGGGCAGGTTTGGCTGACCCTCACCCTTTGCTCTTCTCCCGCCGGGGGCATAACTGTTGACAGGAGAGGAAAGCAGCACCCGAGCAGGCAGGTGAGGTATAATCTAAGTGCCGCTGACTCTTGTGAGCAGCGAGCAACACTCGGACTAAACAACTAAAGAACTATCGCACGAACTCACCGCTTGGATCGTCACACGACCGAGACGAAGACAACACGAAGATCTGTGTGTTCTCACGCCCGATCGGCGATCCAGCTCGATCGGGCGTTGCTGTTTAATCCTCCCGGAGGCGCTGCGCGGAACTTCCGGGAGGCTAAGAGTTGAAGGAGAGTCAATATGGATCGCAAGAAAGTCACCATCCCCGCCCTGCACGCCAAAAAACGGCGCGGCGAACCCATCACGATGATCACGGCCTATGATTATCCCGGCGCGCTGGCCGTCGACGAAGCCGGCGTCGACCTGATTCTCGTCGGCGATTCACTGGGCATGGTGGTGCTGGGCTACGACTCCACCGTGCCCGTCACCATGGACGAGATGATCATCCACACCGCCGCCGTCAAACGCGGCACGCAGTACGCGCACCTCGTCGGCGATATGCCGTTCCTGTCCTATCAGGCGGATGTGAAAGACGCGATTCGCAACGCCGGGCGCTTCCTCAAGGAGGGTCGCGCGGATTCCGTGAAACTCGAAGGCGGTGCAGCCACGGCCCCGATCGTCAAAGCCATCGTCGAGGCGGGCATCGCCGTCATGGGCCACATCGGCCTGACGCCGCAAGCAGTGTCGAAGTTGGGCGGCTATCGCGTGCAGGGCAAAACGGCGCGCGCCGCGCAGCAGCTGCTTGAAGATGCTCTCGCCTTGCAGGAGGCGGGAGCGTATGCGCTCGTGTTGGAGACGACACCCGAACGCGTGAGCGAGTTTGTCTCGCAGCAGTCGACATTCCCACCATTGGCATCGGCGCGGGCGCGGGCTGCGATGGGCAGGTGTTGGTCTTCCACGATCTACTCGGCTACTTCGATCGCTTCTCGCCCAGGCACAACAAGCGCTACGCCAACATTCGCCCGCTCATCGTCGATGCCGTGCAGCAGTACGTGGACGAAGTTCACACGCGCGCTTTTCCGACGGCTGAGAACTCCTTCGCCATTGACGATGCCGAGTTTGAAGCGTTTGTTCACTCAGTCTCTCCGTCTCTCCATTCCTCTGCCGTTGAAGTGAAAGAGAGATAGAGAGAAAGAGAGCAGGAGAGCTAAGATGCAAATCTCCATTATCGGCACCGGCGCTATGGCCACGCTGTTCGCGGCGCGGCTCGCAGGCGTGGCCGAGGTCTCGATGATCGGGTCGTGGGCCGAAGCCCTCGAAACCATCCGGCAAAACGGCATCACCATCGACGGCGACAGCTGCTGCCACCAGGTTCACACCACCTATCATCCCGACGACGCGCCTGCCGCCGATCTGGCGCTGGTGTTGACCAAAGCCTATAAGACGCTCAAAGCGTCTGAGGTCGCCGCGAAAACCATCAAGCCCGATGGGCTGGCGCTGACGCTGCAGAACGGCCTGGGCAACATCGAGATCCTCTCGGACTACGTTGGGCGGGATCGGGCGCTGCAGGGCGTGACGATGCAGGGCGCCACACTGCTGGGGCCCGGGCGCATCCGCACCAGCGGGCGCGGCGCGACGCACCTGGGCTACGTCCCGATCGAGTTGGCCGCGCCGCGCGATTTTGGCGTGGGACATCGCGCCTATGAAATCAGCGCGTTGTTCAACTCGGCGGGCCTGAAGTCGCAGGTCACCGCCGACATCGAGGGGCTGGTGTGGGGCAAGGTGATCATCAACGCGGCGATCAATCCGCTGACGGCGATTCTGCGCGTGCCCAACGGCGCGCTCGTCGAGAGCGAAGAAACAATCGGGTTGATGAGAGCCGCCGCGCTGGAAGCCGCCGCCGTCGCCAGCGCCCGAGGCGTGGCGCTGCCGTTTCCCGATCCGGTCGAGCGCGTGAAGCAGGTGGCAACGCTGACGGCGACCAATCACTCGTCGATGCTGCAAGATGTGTTGGGGCAACGCCCTACGGAGATCGACGCCATCAATGGTAAAATCGTCGAGCAGGGGCAGGCGCTGGGCATCCCGACGCCTGTCAATGAGCTGCTCACGTCGTTGATGCGCGCGATTCAAAGGAATTACACCGCCGAGAGCGCGGAGAGCGCGGAGCAGGAATTGCAGCGGCAGTTGACGGACGGCGCGCTAGGCGCAGAGCATGCTACAATCGTTGTGCATTCCGTATGCGGAGGTGTATCTCAACGACGACATCTATGCCAACCTTCTGACGTTGGGGCAATATCTCGATTTATCTGACGGGGATCGCGCTCATTTGCGGGATAAATGGGCCACCAGCAATTGCGACCAATTAGGAGACTAATCTTGCGACTTTCACACCACTTCGGATCCACCTTACGCGAACCACCCGCCAACGTCGAAGCGATCAGCCATCAACTGCTGGTGCGCGCGGGGTTCATTCGGCAATTGGGGCAGGGGTTGTTCTCGTATCTGCCGCTGGCGAAGCGATCGCTGACCAAAATTGAGAACATCCTGCGCGACGAGATGAACGCCATCGGCGGGCAAGAGATGACGATGCCGGTGGCGCATCCCGCCGAAGTCTGGCAGGCCACCGGGCGCTGGTATTCCATCGGGCCGGAGATGGCGCGCTTCAAGGATCGCAAGGAGCGCGACATGGTGCTGGCCATGACGCACGAAGAAGTGGTGGCCGATCTGTGCAAGACCGAGATCCGATCCTACCGGCAGCTGCCGCAGCTGGTGTATCACATCCAGACCAAGTTCCGCGACGATCCGCGCCCGCGCGCAGGACTCATCCGCGTGCGCGAGTTTACGATGAAGGATTCGTACAGTCTCGACGCCGACGAAGCCGGACTCGACAAGCAGTATCGCGCGCATTATCAGGCGTACTTTAACATTTTCAATCGCTGTGATCTGCCCGCGATTGCGGTGGGTTCCGACGTGGGCATGATGGGCGGCTCGCTGGCGCACGAATACATGTACCTTACGCCGATTGGCGAAGATACACTGGTGCTGTGCCGCACCTGCGGCTATGCGGCGAACCGGCAGATTGCGAAATTCGCAAAGTCGATCCCCGTGGCCGAAGAGTTGAAGCCGATCGAGAAAGTCGCCACGCCCGATTGCAAATCGATTGAAGCGCTGGCGAATCTGCTGAACATTCCCAGGAGCAAGACGGCCAAGGCCGTGTTCATGATCGCGGGTCACGAAGAAGAAGGCGGTACGCGCGAAGAGTTCCTGTTTGCCGTGGTGCGCGGCGATATGGAAGTGAACGAGACGAAACTGGCGAACGTCGCCAAAGCCGATTGGCTGCGCCCCGCGACGGAGGATGACATCCGTGATGTAGGAGCGACGCCGGGTTACGCCAGCCCGATTGGCTTGAAGAACGCGCGAATGCGCGTGATCGTCGACGACGCCGTGCCGTCTTCACCCAATCTGGTAGCAGGCGCGAACGAGGCCGGCTATCACTTGCTCAACACCAACCTTGGACGCGATTACGAAGCGACGATCATCGCCGACATCGCGGCGGCGGGTGATGGGGAGGCGTGCCTCAACTGCGGACAGCCGCTGTATACCTCGCGCGGCGTCGAGGTGGGCAACATCTTCAAACTCGGCACGCGCTATTCGGCGGCGATCAATGCGACGTACTTCGACGCCGACGGCGCGCAGAAACCGATCGTGATGGGATCGTACGGCATCGGATCGGGCCGCCTGCTGGCCTGCATCGCCGAAGAGCACCACGACGATAAAGGTTTGATCTGGCCGATCACGGTCGCGCCCTATCACGTGCATCTCGTCTCGCTGGGTCAACCCGAAGCCGCCGATCGAGTTTATGAAGCGCTGCTCAAAGCAGGTATCGAGGTGTTGTACGACGATCGCGAGGAAAGCCCCGGCGTGAAGTTCAACGATGCTGATCTGATCGGTATTCCCATCCGCGTGACGGTGGCGGCGAAATCATTGGCAAAGGGCGGTGTCGAAGTGAAGCGGCGCGATCAACCGAAAGCCGAGATCGTAGCCGAAGCCGATCTGATCACACGCGTGCAGGCGGAGATCAAGGCGTTGCTGGATGCGATTGCAGAGAAGGTGGTTGAAGTTCCGTTCAAATAATGGGACGCTGATTCACGTTGATGAACGCTGATAAAGCAAGTTAGGCGGCATGACGCACAAGGACAAGTTTTACATTCTCGAAAAGCAGCAGCACGCGTGGGGTGATTACTACGACAGCTTGATGCATGGTATGTCTTGTCACCTTGGTCGCGATGGCGGCATCATTCAGTTGGAACGCACCGGGCCATTCGTGCCGCCCATTTCCCTCCCCGGCATCAACGATATCGTAATCACTGATGCATTTCGCAGGGAGATGGAGGCATCGGGTTTGGCGGGGCTTCGTTTCCAGCCAGTCATCAAGAAGTTGATTGTCCATTCCGACTGGCACACTTGGGACAGACGCGCCGAGGACCCATCCGAGTATCCTGAAGGCGGCGAGCCTGAGAACTATATTCTTGGACAACATCACAATGTCACGACCGCGCAGCAAATGGGCGAGTTGTGGGAGTTGCTCCTGAACGAGACCGCGATCGTTTACCGCGCCAAGCGCATCTGCACGCGAAACGATATTTACCTACTGACGGGTGCGTGGCAGGGCGAGGACTTGTTCCGCGCGCTGGGAGTCGGCTACATATATGCCACAGCGCGTGCGAAGGGTTGGCTCGAAGAACACGCCGCAGAGTATGTCACGTTTGAAGAGGCTAGAACGAAAGATGCCGTCTAACACCGGCTTGCAGCGGACGGCGCTTCGCGCCGTCGCTGAAGCCGACCGATCAGCGGCATGTGCCGTCCAAGATTTGGAGTATTATGCAAGTCCTCACAACCATCGAAGAATTCCGCCAAGCGAAAGCCGCCCTGCCCGGCGGAAGGTGGGGCCTCGTCCCGACGATGGGCTATCTGCACGAGGGGCATCTGTCGCTGGTGAAACGCGCACGCGCGGAGAATGATCATGTGGCGGTGAGCATCTTTGTGAATCCTACGCAGTTCGGGCCGCGTGAAGACCTGGCGGCTTACCCGCGCGACCTTGCTCGCGATTTGAGTCTGCTCGAACCGCTCGGCGTCGACTTGATCTTCCATCCATCGCCCGAGGTGATGTATCCTCCGAACTTTCAGACGTATGTCACCGTCGAAGAAGTGACCCAATATCTGGAAGGCGCGTCGCGGCCCGGCCACTTTCGCGGCGTGGCAACGGTGGTGGCGAAGTTGTTCAACATCGCCGGCGCCGAGCGCGCCTACTTCGGGCAGAAGGACGCGCAGCAAGCGATTGTGATCAGGCGCATGGTACAGGACCTGAACCTGCCAGTGGAGGTCATCATCTGCCCGACGATCCGCGCAGCCGACGGGCTGGCGCTGTCGAGCCGCAACACCTATCTCGACGCGGAGCATCGCCGCGCCGCGCCGGTGCTCTATCGGGCGTTGAATGCCGCGAAAGACGCTTTCGATCGCGGCGAGCGGGATGGTGATCGTTTGCGATCGATCATGCGTGAAGTGATCGAGGCTGAACCATTAGCGCAACTCGATTACGTGTCGGCGGCGGATGCAGCCACGCTGCAGGAGTTGGGCCCCCACCCCGCCCACCGGCCCCCTGCAGGGGGTCCCCCGTCGCACACGACGCCGACAGGGGAGGGTGTACTATTATCGATGGCGGTGCGTGTGGGCAAGCCGAGGTTAATCGATAACTTCCTGTACGAGAATGGAAAGTGGTTGACGGGGGAGGTGGCCCGCGCCTGATCCCCGTCAATCGTCGGCATGAAGGAGGCTAGGATGAATAGCCTGATCAAGATCGGATTGGCTGTGCTGCTGCCCGCGGTGGCAGTCGTCGCGGTGCTGCTGGTGAACAATCGACCTGACCAGCCAGACCCGCGCCGGCAAGAAGTGCAGACCTACCTTTATTGTCGCAGCGCCACTTATGCGCAGCCGCTGCAGATCGGTGAATACGTCCAGGCCCGGCTGCCGCAGAATTTTCAAGCCGGCATGAGCAAGGCGTCGTTTAGCAACACGCCTTATTACGAGACAGACTGCCGCTTTAATCCGGATTATGCGGGTTATAAACCAATGCCCTATCCGCCCAACGATCTCTGGTGTGTGAAGATCAACAGCGCCGATCCGAAAGCGCCGCCAGCCATCGTCGTGGCGCTGCACCAGGATATCTACAACGCCGATTGGGTGGTGCACGAGGTAACCGATCCGGCGGCGGTGCTGCAAGCCGTGGGCTGCCAATTCTCCGACCAGTGATCGACTATGCTCTTGACTCTCGACATCAGCAATACCTCCATCAAAGCCGGGGTCTTTCGCGGCGACGAGCTGCTCGCCGACTGGCGCATCGCGACGGAACGGCATAAGCTGGCCGACGATTACGGCATGCTGCTGCTGAATTTGCTGCAGGCCTCCGGCATTCCAGCCAGCGAGATCGACGGCGTGTCCATGTCGTGTGTCGTGCCGCCGCTGCGCTCGGTCTTCGAAGCGCTGGCCCATAAGTATCTGCACCGCCCGCCGGTGATGGTGGGACCGGGCATCAAGACCGGCGTCAAACTCGCCGTCGATAACCCGCGCGAAGTCGGCGCGGATCGCGTCGTCAATTCGCTGGCGACCTATCGGCTCTATGGCGGCCCGGCGATTGCGATCGCCTTTGGCACGGCGACTGTGTTCGATTGCATCTCGGCGCAGGGCGAATATCTGGGCGGAGCGATCGCGCCCGGCATGGTGACAGCGCTGGAATCGCTCACCCGATCGGCCGCGCAGCTCTTTCAAGTCGAGCTCGTGCGGCCGCCCCGAGCGATCGGCAAGAATACCGTCACGACGATGCAATCAGGTATCGTGCTGGGTTTCGCGGGCCTGGTCGAAGGGCTGGTCAAGCGCCTCACAGCCGAACTCGGCCCGGCGAAGGTCATCGCCACCGGCGGCTTGGCGGAAGTCATCGCGCCTGTGACCGATGTGATCGAAGTGGTGGATTTGCAGTTGACGCTCAAAGGTCTCAAATTGATCTACGACTTGAATTCGTGAATAGTGAACAGTGATCAGTGAAGAGCAATTTGACATCGTGTGCTATTCACTCTTCACTTTTCACTCATCAGTTTGAGAATGCTCCATGTCACTGAACGCTCAATTCGTCGATTACTTCACGCGCGTGCAAGCCACCTCCGGCTGGGATCGCGTGCTGGCATCGTTCGTGCGATTTGTGGCGCTGGACAACGGCGCGCACGTGCTGGATGCAGGCTGCGGGCCGGGATCGCTCGCGCGGAAGTTGGCGCGCGAGGTTGCCTTTGCGTATGGCTGTGATGCCGATGGCAGCATGATCGAACAGGCGCAGAAGCTGGCAGACGAGGAAGGCCTGCGCAACGTGGAATTTCGCGTGGGGACCCTGCCCGATTTGCCCTACCCCTCCGATCGGTTTGACGCCGTCACGGCGACAAATGTCATTTTCTTGCAGCGCAATCCGCAGGCCGCCGTGCAGGGGATGGCGCGCGTATGCAGGCCGAACGGAATTGTCGCCATGCTCAACCCCTCGCCGCAGATGAGCGCGGCCGCAGCAGCGGCACACGCCGATCGGCACGGCTTGACCGAGCTCAATCGTGTCTCGTTCATCAACTGGGGCAACGTGGCCGAACAGGCTTACCGTTTCAACGTGGAGCAGATCGCGGAGATGTTTGAGGCTGCCGGGTTGGGTGAGATCGTCATCGAGGCGAAGCTCGGCGGGCTGGCGTTGTTCGCCAAAGCGCAGAAACTGGCAGAATGACAAGAGGACAAGATGATCTTGTTACTCGTTACTCACTCACTTATCACTCGTCACGACTATGGAAACCATTCCTCTTTTCCACAACAAGAACATCGTTCTCGGCGTGTGCGGCGGAATTGCCGCGTACAAGATGGCTGACCTGGCGAGCAAGCTGACGCAGGCCGGCGCACAAGTCGATGTGATCTTAACCGAATCAGCGACGAAGTTCGTGGGGCCAGTGACGTTTGCCGCCGTGACGGGGCGATCGGCGCTGACGGATGCGGACCTGTGGCGACACGACCAGCATGTGCCGCACGTGCAGCTGGGTGAGAAAGCCGATCTGCTGATCATCGCCCCCGCCACGGCCAACACGATCGCCAAACTCGCGCACGGGCAGGCCGATAATCTGCTCACGGTTACAGCACTCGCCGCGCGCTGCCCGATCATCGTCGCACCCGCCATGGATGGCGGCATGTGGTCGAACGCAGCGACACAGGCGAATGTAGCGATTTTGCGCGAGCGCGGCTTCCACATCCTGGGACCGGCGCAAGGGCGCCTGGCCTCAGGCTTGATCGGCGCAGGGCGCCTGGTGGAGCCGATCGATATTCTGGGCGCTGCGCGGGTGGTGTTGGGCAAAAAGGGCCAGCTGGCCGGGCGCACGATCGTCGTCAGCGCGGGCGGCACTCACGAAGCGATCGATCCGGTGCGCTTCATCGGCAACCGATCGAGCGGCAAGCAAGGTTTTGCCGCCGCGCAGGCGGCCATCGACCGGGGCGCGGCTGTGACACTCATCGTCGGCGCGTCGGCCCTGCCGGCGCCCTACGGGGCAACACGGATCGACGTTGAATCAGCGCAGGAGATGTGTGAGGCCGTGCTGGCAGCCTGCCGTGACGCCGATGCTTTGATCATGGCCGCGGCCGTGGCCGACTTTCAAGCCGCGCACCTGGCCGAGCACAAGATCAAAAAGACTAAAGATACCGTGGAGTTCGACCTCCACCTGGCGCGCACGCCGGATATTCTGCAGGCCGTGAAAGAGCAGAAAGAATCGATCGGGAAGCCGCGGATCACGATCGGGTTTGCCGCGGAGACGCAGAACCTCATCGACAATGCGCTGGCCAAACTGAACGCCAAAGGACTCGATCTGATCGTCGCGAATGATGTCGCGGCCAAAGACGCGGGGTTCGCCGTCGACACCAATCGGGTGACGTTCATCGGCGCGGGCGGCGGCGTGGAGCCGCTGGCCTTGATGAGCAAGGCGCAGGTTGCCGAGCGCGTGCTCGATCGGTTGATCAAGCTATTGGGTTAAAAGAACCTGACAAATCTGAATGAAGTACAATCCCGGCGGGCAGCGAAATGATCGCCGCTGCGTGTTATGCGGAGGCTGATGAAGCGGTCAAGCGTCTACCGCGGAAGTTGAAAGCAGGGAAGACACCGGGAAGTTGGCGGCTGGCAGCCAGCCTATGGCTCAAGGGAGAGAGCGAGATGGAACAGTTCAATGAGCAGTTGGCGGTCAAGGTTGATCAATACATTGAGGCGCTGTTGAATCCCCCGGATGAGGCGCTGGCGCACAACCTGCAGGAGGCCGAATCCTCCGGGTTGCCGACGATCAACGTCTCGCCCAACGAGGGCAAGCTGTTGTACCTCGTGACGAAGATCGCGGGGGCGAAACGCGTATTGGAGATCGGCACGCTGGGCGGCTACAGCACGACGTGGCTGGCGCGGGCGTTGCCAGCCGATGGCCAGGTGATCACGTTGGAATTGGATCGGAGACATGCGGAAGTAGCGCGCAGAAATCTCGCTCGGGCCGGAGTGGCGGATCGGGTGGAGGTACACGTGGGCCGCGCCGCCGAGGCACTGCGCCACCTGATCGATCAACACGCTGCGCCTTTCGATCTGATCTTCATCGATGCCGATAAGGCCAGCTACGTGGACTATCTCAATCTGGCGCTGCAGCCTGTCGCATCCGGGCACGGTGATTCTGGCCGACAACCTGATCCGTAATGGCCGCGTCATCGACGATCAACCGGCAGACGAAGCGGCGCGCGGCGCGAAAGCCTTCAACGACGCCCTGGCGCGTCATCCGCGCCTGGAATCGATCATCCTGCCGATCATCCGCACGAATCTGGACGGCCTGTCTATCTCTATTGTGGAGTAAGCCAATTATGAAAATCCAGGCAGCTCTTATCACTGCTCCGCAGCAGCCGATGCGCATCGAAACACTCGATCTCGATCCGCCGCGCGCCGGCGAGGTGCTGGTGCAGATCAAAGCCTGCGGCGTGTGCCACAGCGATTATCACCTGGTCAGCGGCGCGACGAAACATCCGCTGCCGGTGGTGCCGGGACACGAAGGAGCAGGCGTCGTAGCGGCCGTGGGAGACGGCGTGACCCGCATCAAGCCCGGCGATCACGTCGTGCTGAACTGGGCGCCCAACTGCGGCCACTGCTTCTACTGTCTGCGCGGCAGGCCCAATCTGTGCGATACCTATGTGGGGCCGATCTGGGAAGGCGTGCTGCTGGACGGCACACCGCGCCTGAGTTGGAAGGGAGAGGCCGTCTATCATTTCTCCGCGCTCGCCGCGTTGGCCGAATATGCCGTCGTGCCGCAGGAGACGTGCGTGGTAGTGCGCAGCGATGTGCTGCTGAGCGTCGCCGCGCTGGTGGGCTGTGCCGTCACCACCGGCGTGGGCGCCGTGTTGTATTCCGCGCAGGTGCAGCCGGGCGATCGGGTGGCGGTGTTCGGTTGTGGCGGCGTAGGGCTGAGCGTGATCATGGGCGCGCAGCTGGCCGGCGCACAGCAGATCATCGCCATCGATCGTGTACCGTCCAAGTTGGACCTGGTGCAGCAGTTCGGCGCGACCGACGTTATCGATGCCAGCCAGGTTGATGTGGTTGAGAGGGTGCGCGACTTGACGGCCGGGCGCGGCGCGGATGTGACGTTTGAGGCGGTGGGCATGCCGCAGCTGCAAGCCGATTGTGTGGAAGCGGCCCGGCCCGGCGGGAAAGCGGTGCTGGTAGGTCTATCGGCGATGGGATCGAGCACGCCCCTCTCGGGCGCCAGGCTTGTGCGGCAGGAGAAAACAGTGATAGGATCATATTACGGCACGGCACACACTGCGCGCGATTTTCCATTCTTGCTCGATCTTTACGCGGCCGGCAAGCTCCCGCTCGATCGGCTGATCTCACGCACCTATCGGCTGGTCGAAATCAACGCGGCGTTCGACGCCATGCTCAGCGGCGAGGTAGCGCGCGGCGTCGTCACTTTCTAGGTGCGTTCACGATCGTGTTGCGGAGGCAACTCATGCGCCTGTACTTTCTGCGTCACGGCATAGCCGACTGGCCCGATTGGGATCCCGCCCGCGATCACGAGCGGCCACTAACCAAAGATGGCGTGAAGAAGATGAAGGAGCAAGCCAGGGCGCTGGCAGACCTCGGCGTGAAGATCGATGCCATACTGTCCAGCCCCTATACCCGCGCCTATCAGACCGCCGACATCGTGGCGGGAAAATTAGGCCTGGAAGTGAAGACCGAGCCACTGCTGGCGCCCGGCTTCAACTCCGACAAGCTGGCGGAAATCGCCAGGTCTTTTGCCGACGACCAGGCGCTGCTGCTGGTGGGGCACGAGCCGAATTTCAGTATGGTCATCGCGGAGATCACCGGCGGCGGACGCGTGCAGATGAAGAAGGGGACGCTGGCGCGGGTGGATGTCAACCGCGAATTGCAGGGCGAATTAGTCTGGCTGCTGCCGCCCAAAATCTTGGCGCGCTGAGGTCAGACATGGACGAGCCATTAGCGGCGCAGGGCATCCGCTTCCGCGAATTCCGCTGGGCAGACATTCCGGCACTGGTCGAGATTCGTACGCGCACCTCGCCGGAGAATCCCGGTTCGCAGGAGCGCATGGAATACTTCGAAAAGACGTATCCGGCCGATAATCCACGGCTGCGCTACATCGTCGAGAATGCCGCCGGGAAGTGCATCGGTCAGGGGTCGTGCGAGCGCTCGACGTTTATCAGTGTGCCCGGCATGTATTTCATGTGGATCATCGTCGATCCTGATTATCGGCGGCGGGGTATCGCGCAGGCACTGCTGCCCCGCTTTGAAGCGTATGCGCGCGCGCAGGGCATGGACAAGCTCTCGGCCAGCTGCCATGAAGATCAAGACTATTCGATCCGTTTTCTGGAGAAGGCTGGGTTTTATCTCTTAGGCCAGCGCTTTGAGTCGATGCTGGACTTGACCACGTTCGACGAAGACCGTTTCGCCGGCACGCTCGAGCGGTTGCAGGCCGCCGGTTTTGAATTCACGAATCTGGTCGACGAGCGCGCGTCAATCCGCAGGCCGATTGGCTGTTGTACGAAATCGACGCCGAGACGGGCGGGGAAGTGCCCTGGCCCGGCGGCGCGCGCATGGAAATCACCTACGAACAGTTCCGGCAGCGATCCCTGGAATCGCCGACTGCCGATCCGGCGGCGATTCTCATCGCCAAACATCAGAACCGTTACGCCGGCATCACAATGGTGGAGTTCAGTCCGGGGCGACCCGCGCACACGACCATGACGGGCGTGCGCCGTGAATATCGCGGTCAAGGACTGGCGTTGGGGCTGAAGTCGCTGTCATTCCGCATCATGAAAGAGCACGGCTGCACCCAGACCGTCACGCAGAATGACACGCCAATCCGCCGATTTTGCGCCTGAATGTGAACCGCGAATTGCAGGGCGAATTAGCCTGGCTGCTGCCGTGGAGAAATTTTAGCGACGCTGAGATAAGACATGACTGATCGTTCGGCAGCGGCCAGGCTTTCACTTGCGCGAGTTCCGCCGGGCAGACCTTCCGGCCCTTGTCGAGATTCGCATGCGCACCTCGCCGGATAATCCCGGTTCGCAGGAGCGCATGGAATCATTTCGAAAACACGTATCCACCCGACAATCCGCGCTGCCGGTATGCGGTGGATGCCGCCGGAGCACTCGTCGGCGTGGGTGTGTGCGATGTGCCGATCTGGCTCGACGCGCCGGGCGTATATCGTTTCTACGCCATAGTCGATCCCGCCTGGCGCGAGCGCGGTATCGGCCGGTCGCTGTTGGCGCGCCTGGAGCAGTATGCCGGCGCGCAGGGTGCGGCGCGCTTGATCTCCGACTGCCGCGAAAACATGAGCGGCGCAATCCGCTTCCTGGAACGATCGGGCTTTCAGCAGTTCGGCCTGCGCTTCGAATCCGTGGCCGATCTCACGGCCTTCGACGAATCCCGTTTCGCTGGTGCGATCGATCGGGTGGCCGAGGCCGGCTACGAGCTCACCACGCTGGCCGCTGAACGTCTGATCAATCCCAACGCCGATCGGGATCTCTATGACCTTGCTGAGCTGGTCTCGCAAGACATCCCGTGGCCGGGCGGATTAAAAGCCAGTATGACGTACGACAATTTCCGCCGCGTCACGTTCGACAATCCCGAAGCCGATCCGGCGGCGATCTTCATCGCCAAACGTGCTGGTGTCTACGCCGGCTCTACGGCTGTTAGGTTTCGTGCGCTGCACCTCGGCTACACGGGCATGACGGGCGTACGGCGCGAGCATCGAGGGCACGGCCTGGCCCTGGCGTTGAAGCTGCTCTCGTTCCGCTTGATGAAGGAACGCGGCTGCACCGAAACGATGACCCACAACGACTCGGCCAACCAGGCCATTCTGGCGCTCAATCGGCAGCTGGGCTATCAGCCGCGCCCCGGCATTCTGTTGTGGTCCAAACCATTGACACCCCAACACGAGGCTGAACATGACTGATCGATTCACTGAATTAGGTGTGCGCCTGCGCGCTTTTCGCTTCGAGGACATTCCCGCCATGGTGGACATCGGCAATCGCACCTGGCCCGATGATCCGGCCACGGTCGAGGAGGAAGAGTACGACGAGAAGATGTATCCGCCGGACAACCCGCGCCTGCGCGTGGTCGTCGAAAATGCCGCAGGCAAGTTTATCGGCATGGGCGTATGCCTGCGTCCGTTCTGGATGAGGGCACCCGGCGTCTATTTCATGTGGATGACGCTCGATCCCGATTGGCGGCGGCGCGGCATTGGACAGGCCCTGCTGCCGCGTCTCGAAGCTTATGGGCGCGAGCAAGGCGCAGCCAAGCTGTGGACTGGCTGCCGCGAGGATCAAGACTATACGATTCGCTTTCTGGAGAAGGCGGGCTTTCACAACTATGGCCTGCGCTTCGAAGCGGTGCTCGATCTCAACACTTTCGACGAGGTCCCTTTCGTCGCGGCGATCGATCAGGCGAAACAGGCCGGCTTCGAATTCACCCATCTGGTGGCCGAGCGCGCCATCAATCCGGAGGCCGATGTGCTGACCTACGAGCTCGACGCGGAGACGCGCGCCGAGGTGCCCTGGCCCGGCGGTGCGCGCAGCGAGATGACGTACGAACAGTACCGCCAGCGCAACTTCGACGCGCCGGACGCTGATCCCAGCGGCATTCTGATCGCCAAGTATCAGGGGCGCTACGCGGGCTTGACCAGCGTGCGCTTCCGCAAAGACGGTATGGCCCACACCATGATGACGGGCGTGCGGCGCGAATATCGCCGCCAGGGCCTGGCCCTGGCGTTGAAGCTGCTGTCCTTCCGCTTGATGAAGGAGCGCGGCTTTACGAAGACGCTCACCAACAACGACACGGCCAATCCGCCGATCCTGCGCTTGAACGAGAAATTGGGCTACCAGAAACGGCCCGCCGATTTGCAGTGGGAGAAAATGCTGTAACGAGTAAAACGCCCGTTACTCAATACTGTATCTGTGTAAATTCGTTCGCCCGCAGTTTAACTGCGGGAAAACTACACAATCTTCGGCACACTGCCATACTTATTACTCGTTACCGGTTATCGGGAGTTTCTCATGGACACCTACCAATCCATTCTTACGCTGCGCTCCGTCCGCCAGTTCGATCTCGGCCGCCCGATCGAGGAGGCGGCGCTGCAGCGGGTTTTGCAGGCCGGGCGCATGAGCGGCAGCAGCAAAGACTCGCAGCCGTGGTGGTTCATCGTCGTCACAGATCGAGCCACACTGCAGGCGCTGTCCAGGACCGGCGATTACGCGCAGCATCTGGCGGGCGCGGCTTTCGCAGTCGCGATCGTCTTCGATCCCGGATTCTATCGCGGCGAATTCGATTCGGGCCGCGCGGCCCAGAACATGATGCTGGCGGCGTGGAACGACGGCCTCGGCTCGTGCCTCGCCTCCATGCACCGCGAGGACGACTGCAAAGCGGTGCTGGGCGTGCCCCCCGAACTGCGCTTGCAGCACATCATCTCGTTCGGCTATCCCCGGCCCGTCGATCAAAGCATCCCGGTCGTGCCGAAACGCCGCCGCAAGCCGCTGGACGAAATTGTCAGGCATGAACGCTGGAAAGAATAACGAGTAACGAGTAACAAGTAATCTGCTTTTTACTCATGACTCGTTACTCATCAGGATTACCATGTTCCGCAAGAACGAACTTCACATCGAGACGCAACGGGATTACACCACGCTGGCGCAGATCGCCAACCGCACCACGCGCGAGATTGTCGCGGCCTACCCAAAGACGGCGCGTCTCTTTGAAAGCCTGCTCGGCGATCCGCGCGTGATGGCGCAGTGGGACCTGGCCAACTATATTGCCGTAGTCAAGTTGGGTTACAATGACCACGGCCCCATCCACGCGCAGATCGTCACGGCGGCCGCCATGCAGATGACGCAGCTGCTGCATCACGCCGGAGTGAGTTTGGATGTGGTCGAATCCGGCGCGGGCGATCTGGACGACGCGCACGCCGTGGTGCTGGCCGGCATCCTGCTGCACGACATCGGCAACCAGATTCACCGGCACGGGCACGAAGCGTTCAGCGTGGCGCTGGCCCAGCCCATGCTGGAGCGGCACTTGGCCCCCGTCTACGGCGATGACCCGCTCAAATTACAGGCGCTGCTCGGCTTCACGCTCAGCGCCATTGCCTGTCACGACTGCGATCCTGCGCCGTTGACGATGGAAGGCGCGGTGGTGGCCGTGGCCGATGCGGCCGATATGACCAAAGGGCGCGGGCGGATCGCCTTCGATCGCGGCACGATCGATATTCACTCGGTCTCGGCGCTGGCGATCGAATCGGTCACGATTCAGGCGGGCAGCGACCGGCCGATCGAGATCGTGGTGGCGCTCAGCAATTCGGCGGGCATCTTTCAGGTCGATCAAATCTTCGCCCGCAAGTTGATCGCCACGCCGCTGAAAGACTACGTGACCATTCGCGCGATCCCCGCCGCCGATTATCCGGTGTCCGATCAACGCATCATTCGCAGCGTGATCTTCGACGGGGCGCGCTTTCGCATCGACGACGAATCTGACCAGATGACAGGGTGACGCGAGGTCCACTATGCCCGCTCAAATCTCCATGCAACTCGACCAGCCTGCTTACCGCCCCGGCGATAGGGTGCGCTGCGCGCTGCATCTCACCGCGCGCAGCGATCTGCGGCCGCGCGGGGTGGCCGTCCACACCTATGGCGAAGAAGTCACCACGCTGGGGCCTAACGCCTTGATGACCCAGCGTTCCTATCCATTCGATCTGTCGTTCAACCTGTGGTCGCCCACGGTGCACGACGACAAGCTGCCCCAGGGCGAGTATGACTTTCCCTTCGAATTCACCCTGCCCACCGCGCTGCCGCCCACCTTCAGCGGTGAATTCACGCGCATTCTGTATGTGGTCACGGCCAAAGTCAATCTGCCGCTGCACGCCGACATCCATCACGAACATCAATTCACCGTGCTGCCCGCGCCGCTGCTGGAGGCCGATAAGCCCGTGCGCACGACCACGCAGTCACCGCAGGGCCTGAAGGTGGAATTGGCGCTCAACGCCAACGGCTTCTACCCGGGCGATCACATTCAGGGCGCGCTGCAGGTGACGGGCGCCGGGCCGGCCACCCTGACCGCGGCCACGGTGGAAATCGTCTCGCGCGAAAAAGCGGAAGCGCGCGAATTTGTCGATCACTTCGACAAGGTGCGCGTGCGCGCCGAGATCGATCCGGCACGGATCAGCGGCGGGCAGCCCTTCCCGATCGATCTGCCGCTGCCCGACGATGCTGATCCGTCGTTCGTCGGCCAGCACTCGGCCAAGTCGCGTCTGGTGCGCGCCCGGATCGATTGCGCCGCTGCGCCGGCAGTGATCGCCGAAGTGACGATCCGCGTGGGAGGTAAGTAGAAACCTCCCGGAGGTTTTCAACCTCCGGGAGGTTTTTGGGAGACAACCACCCATGAACAACAAGGTGATCGGCATCAGTGTGCTCTTGCTGGCTTTGCTCGCGGCCTGTGGCGGCGCGCCTGCGGCTCCGATCTCTGCGCCGATATCCACGCCAACGGCTAACTCAGTAAGCGCCCGGCAGATCCCGACGGCCACATCAACCGCAGCGCTCACGCCGACGAGAGAGCCGGCGGCACAACCAACTCCACAGAACACAACGCCAGCCGGAGCCTTCACTGTGTCACCTGCCGGCATCACTGCTGACGTTCCAGTGCTCATTGCGCCCGGTGTTGACGGTCTACAGTCGTTCAGCGCTGATGGCCGGCACCTGCAAACCTTCGATCAGGCGCAGCTGTCACTTGGCCGCAACCTGAGCGCTGGCATCGCTCCCTCTGGCGGCCAGGTGGCTTTCGTCAGCGGCGACAATCCCATGACACCTGAGCGGGAAGGCAGCGGCCCGCTGCATGCTGAATCTGCTCGACATGCACAGCGGAAGTCAAAAGCCAATCGCGCCGCTGTTCTCGCCGGAGATGGAGCAAGCGATCACGGCGGCTGCGGCCACGTTCGATCGAACCGCGGCGACTGAAGCGGGCATCGCCATCGCGGAGAATTCCGACACGCTGAAATGGTCGCCCGATGGGCGCTATCTGGCTTTCATCGCCGCCAGCGACGGGCCGTCGTCGGATGTGTACAGTTACGATCAGAGAGAGCGGAACGATCAATCGGCTGACCGACGGACTCAATCAGGCCGCGCGCCTGTTCTGGTCGCCGGACAGTAAGTGGATCATTCACGAAGAAGTGGAATCGTTTGGCACCGGCGCAGGCTGGAACGTGAAAGCGGTGTGGGCCGCCGCGCCCGATGGCAGCGGCAATCGCAAATTGTACGACACCGCCACCAGCGGCGACGAAGTTTTTGTCGCCTGGGTGTCGCCTGAGTCGTTCCTCGTTTATTCGTGGACACCGGTCGGCTTGCAGGATATCCGCTTGGTCAATCTCGACACCGGCGAAGCACAGCGCAGCGGCCCGGAGTTTCCAGTGCAGGCTTTGGCGTTTGATCCTGTATCGCAAGTGCAGTTAACGGTCGTCGACGACTACACTGCGCAGCAAAACAGCCTGACGGGCGGCCTGTACCTGGACACGCCGGGAGCGCCGCCGCAGCAGGTTGCGCCCGGCAACTGGTACACCGTGCGCTGGCTGCCTCACGCGCAGTTGTTCTTGGCCAAGGGCGAGAGCGGCGTGATCAGCGTGGCCCTGGACGGAACATCCACTGCTTACGTTGGTGAAGGCGCGCTGCCGATCGATTCGCCCGACGGCGCGTGGCTGCTGGCGTGGGGCGACGGAAACTTCACCAGCCCGATTGGCTTGCGCCTCTACACACCCGATGGGGAATTCAAGCGCGGGATCACGCAGGACCCGGTGACGCTCGCGACATGGTCGCCCGATTCCACCGGCGTGTTTTACGTGTCAGGCGGGGAGTTGACTTATGCGGCGATTCCCAATGGCGATCCGGAATTGATCGAGGGTAACACGACGGCGACCGAAACGGGCAGCCTGGGCTGGGCGATGCCGTAACATGGACGCGCTCCCCTACCCCATTCTGGAATTCGATCCCGCGCGCGAAGCCCTCGTCGAGCCGTCGCGCCTCATCGAGCCGCGTGACGTGCCCGAGCACTGCGTCATCTGCTTCTTCCAGGAAGTGATCGAGCAAGTCGTGGCCGGGCAGCAGGCCACCGTGGCCGTCGACAGCCGCTGGGAGGATGGCCCGCATCCCATCTACGAGATCGCGTATCACGATCGACGCCTGGCCTTCTTTCATCCCGGCGTGGGCGGCGCCCTGGCGGCCGGCTTGCTCGAAGAAGCGATCGCCTACGGCTGCCGCAAGTTCATCGTGTGCGGCGGGTGCGGCGTGCTGGAGAAAGACATCGCCGTGGGACATCTGATCGTCGTGTCCGGCGCGGTGCGCGATGAGGGCGTGTCGTATCACTATCTGCCGCCGGGCCGCGAGGTGCAGGCGCAGGCCGCGGGCGTGACCGCGTTGAAGTCAACCCTGGAACGGCGCGGTGTGCCGTATCGCGTGGGTAAGACGTGGACGACCGACGCGCCATATCGCGAGACACCCGCCAGGATCGCCGCGCGCAGGAGCGAAGGTTGCATTGTCGTCGAGATGGAAGCGGCCAGTTTGCTGGCCGTGGCGCAATTTCGCGGCGTGATGTTGGGACAAGTGCTGTACGGCGGCGATGATCTCAGCGGCAGCGAATGGGACAATCGCGGCTGGCAATCGCGCCGCGACGTGCGCGAGCAGTTGTTCTGGCTGGCGGCGGAGGCGTGTGTGGGGTTGTGAGAGGATAATCTGCGGTCTACTTGGTGATGATTTACGCCGCTGCCGCTAGTGACGGCCATCTGCAGAGGACAAAACATGACCAGTCAATCTCAGCCGCTTCGCTTCGTTAATCCACCCGACATGCCCCACCCCTTTGGATACTCGCATGTCGCCGAGGCGTCGAGCGGGAAAAGCATCTACATCTCCGGGCAAGTCGCCCTGGATCAATCCGGCAACCTGATCGGCCCTGACGATGTGCGCGCCCAAACGCAGCAGGTGTTCACCAATCTGAAGCAAGCGTTGGAAGCCGTCGTCCCAGCCTGACATGCGAACAGCGAAGCAGCCCTCCCTCGCAGACATCGAAAGCCGGGCGTACCTGATTTACTCGGAATGGGGTCCGCAACGGCAAATTCCCAGAGACCAACGCCTGGCCGATTGTTATCCTGAAATACCCGAGGACACGCGCCGGGCATGGATGAAAGAATTCGACCAGGTCGAGCAGGCCATCTGGAAAGTGGCTGAAGAGGGCGGGCCGAAGACCCGCTCTTTCGAGGCGTTCGCGAAGCGCATGACCGACGCCTTCCCCTTTATGAACGAGGAAGCCTTGCGGCGCGCGTGGTCTCTGGCGGGCTACTACACCTGGCATGAAGGTTACTAACTCACCTCATTTGCCTCTCCTATGCGTTCGTTCTATACTTCAAAGCATGAAGCCGACCATTACTCCTCAGCAATTCGTCGATACCTGGGCCAACGTCCACCTCAAAGAATCCGCCGCCTACGTCACACACTTCGACGATCTTTGCACGCTGGTGGGACATCCCAAACCCGCGCACATGGACAAGACCGGCGAGACCTTCACCTACCAGAAAGGCGCGCTAAAAGAACAGGCCGGGGAGATCGTGGGGAATGGCTTCGCCGACGTGTGGTACAAGGATCATTTCGCCGTCGAGTACAAGACGGCGCGGCAGCACAAGACCCTGGCGGAAGCGTTCAAGCAATTGCAGCAGTATGGCGGCGCGCTGGAAAATCCGCCGCTGCTCGTGGTGTGCGATTTTGAGCGCTACGAGGTCCACGCCAACTTCAACGGCGCGGTCAGCAAGGTCTATCGCTTTACCAATGCCGACATCGCCAGCAACGCCGATGTGTCCGGCACGCACTTCACCGCTTATCAGATTCTGCATCATCTCTTCTTCGACCCCGAAGCGCTGCGCCCGTCTGAGACCATTTCCTCGGTCACGGTGAAAGCCGCGCGCCAGTTCGCCGAACTCAGCGCCTCGATCCACAAGAAGAATCCCAAGTTGGAAGCGCTGCAAGTGGCCCGCTTCTTGATCAAGATCATGTTCTGTCTGTTCTGCGAAGATGTGGGCTTGCTGCCGAAAGGCTTATTCGCCGAGATCGTCGAGCGGACGATGGGCAGCGAGGCGAAGTTCACGCGCAACCTGCGCGATCTGTTCAAGGCCATGTCCACCGGCGGCGATATATGGGGCAAGGATATCCCGCATTTCAACGGCGGCCTGTTTTACGCGAATGACGCCGAGCAGGACGTCATCGGCCTCGACGGCATCGACGCGCGCATCGTGTTGAGCGCGGCCAAACTCAATTGGGCGGATGTCGATCCCGGCATCTTCGGGAATCTGTTCGAGCGCGCGTTGGACATCGAAGGCCGCCGGGCGGAGTTGGGCGCGCATTACACCTCGCGCCCCGACATCGAGACGATCGTCGAGCCGGTGTTGATGCGCCCGCTGCGCGCCGCGTGGGGCGAGGTGAAACTCAGGGCGTCGAAGCTGGCGGCGAGCGGCAAGCCGAAGGCGGCGATCAGGAAACTGCTTGGCAAGTTCCTCGATATGCTCGCTGCCCTCAAAGTGCTCGATCCGGCCTGTGGCAGCGGCAACTTCCTGTACGTCAGCCTGACGCTGTTGAAAGACCTGGAGCAGGAAGTCATCGCCTTTGCGGCGAACCTGGGCATTACGGACTTTGAGCCGCGCGTCAATCCCGCGCAGCTCTACGGCATCGAGAAGGACGAATTCGCGCATCAACTCGCCAGCATCGTGGTGTGGATTGGCTACCTCCAGTGGAAGTTGAAGAATGGCTACGAACCGGCGGGCGAGACGCCCATCTTGCAGCCGTTGAACAATATTCAGTGCATGGACGCGATTTTAGCCCTCAGCAGTCCTCACCCGGGTCAGTTGTCGCCACAGCGCAGCGAGTCCCCCTCACCCGAAGCGGAATCTGGAGAATTTTCCGACCTCCTGGCCCGCCGCCGATGTCATCGTCGGCAATCCGCCGTTTCTGGGCGGCAAGCGCATGCGCGCCGAGTTAGGCGATGCCTATGTTGAGGCGCTCTTCAAGTTGTATGAAGGCCGCGTTCCGCATGAAGCCGATTTTGTGTTGCTATTGGTTCGAGAAAGCCCGAGCAATGATTGCCGAAGGCAAGGTGAAACGCGTCGGGTTACTGGCAACACAAGGCATTCGCGGCGGCGCTAATCGTGAAGTCTTGAAGCGCATCAAAGAAACGCGGCGACATCTTCTGGGCGCAATCCGATCGTGAATGGATTCTAGATGGTGCCGCAGTGAATGTGTCTATGGTCGGGTTTGATGATGGGACTGAAAAAACAAGCAGAACTTGATAATGATACCTGTTTCGAACATCAATTCCGATTTGACTGCATTAGCTGATCTCACTACACGCGCAATCGCCTGAAAGAAAATCTGACATTGCTTACATGGGCGATACGAAAGGTGGGCCATTTGATATCGATGCAAGTCTCTGCACAAAAGTATGCTTAGGCTGCACCGCAAACCCGAATAGGCGATCTAACAGTGATGTTGTTACGCCCTTGGGTTAATGGGCTTAGATATCACACGACGCCCACGGAATATGTGGATTATTGATTTTGGCATGGATATGCCGAGTCTGAAAGCAGCACTTTATGAAATGCCATTTGAATATGTTCGCAAAAACGTTAAGCCAGAACGTACAAAATCGGCGTAGATCTCGTGATCGAGACATGGTGGTATGCATGGTAGACGCCACGACCAGATATGCGCGAAGCAATACGAAATCTGACACGATATATTGCAACCCCTGACATTGCGAAATATCGGCTATTTGTGTTAAATTCAGCCTACATTGCCTGATCATCAAATCATTGTTTTTGCTCGTGATGACGATTACTTCTTCGGCGTTCTTCATTCAAAGCTGCATGAAGTGTGGGCATTGCGACAAGGCACTATCACTAGAGAGATCGCCCCGCTATACGCCTACCAGCCTTTGAAACCTTCCCCTTTCCGTGGCCGCCGGGGAAGGAACCGTCCAAGACCTCGCGGGTCTTAGAGATGATCAGGCGGGTATGATGATCGACGCGCGGCGCAGGTAGCACAGGTGAAAACCTCCGAGGTCTCCCAAGAGCGCGCCATCGCGCAGGCGGCCAAAGAGTTGAACGACCTGCGCGACAACTGGCTGAATCCCTACAAAAATCAACCGGCGGGGCTGGATGTCACCTTGAAGAAGCGCACGCTGACCAATCTCTATAACGAGAATCCGACGTGGCTGCAAAACGCCCATCGCAAACTGGATGAGGCCGTGTTCGCCGCCTATGGCTGGCCTTCCAATCTTACGGATGATGACATTCTGGCGCGGCTGCTGGAATTGAACTTGAAGCGGGCAGGACAGTCTTAGATCATGAAAGTGCTCAAATTCGTTTCACCCGGAGAGTGCCAATGTTCACCCTGAAATCGATTTCTCGTTTGTTCTCGATTTTGCTCGCCGTTAGCTGCGCGCTAACGTTGGCAGTTGGTCCCGCTTCCGCCGCGCCTCTTTTGGGGACGCCGGCCACGGACGGGGACGGCCTGCTGGCCGTATCCCCGACCAGCGTCACTTATGGAGACAACACTGGCACCTTTACCTTCACCTTTACGGCCAACGCCGATTTTGGCGCGGGTTCGCAGGTGAAAATCGATATCCCGGCCGGGTGGACGACGCCCACGCTGGCGGCGGGCGCGGGGCATATCTCCTGGTATAGCGGGACGTGTACATTATCCGGCGGGCCTCCGGTTGCCATTGCCGGCATGTCGATTAAAATCGACATCGCCAGCTGCCCCACGAACGCGTCTTTCACGGTGACATACGCCAACGTGACACCCGGCCCCGTCTCTATCACGCCATACACCTTCGTGACATGGACCGACATCGGGCCAGGCGGTCAGGGGCTGACGCCCATCACTGCTCCGGCGCCCACCGTCTCGGTCAACCCGAAGACCTTGACCGTCTCGGCGGCCGGCCTGACGCCTGCCAGCAAAATCTATGATAGCACGACCGCCACCGCGCTCACGATTGGCTCCCCCAGCCTGGTGGGAGTAGTCGGCGCGGATGTCGTCACGCTTGTCACCGGCGGCGCAGCAGCCAACTTTGTGGATCAAAATGCCGGCACGGCCAAGACGGTCAACATAGCGGGGCTGACTTTGAGCGGCGCGCAAGCCGGTAATTACACCCTTATCCAGCCCACGCGCACAGCCAATATCACGAAAAGAGCCATCACCGTCTCGGCCGTCGCCGACACCAAGACCTACGATGGCGGAGTCGGTTCGAGCGGCGTCCCCACCATTACAGGCGGCGCACTGCAAGGCTCCGACACGGCCTCCTGGACGCAGACCTTCAGCAACAAACATGCCGGCATAGGCAACAAGGTGCTGATTCCGGCTGGACTGGTCAGCGACGGCAACGGCGGGAACAATTATTCCTACACCTATGCGCCATTCAACACCGGCACGATCAATAAAAAGGCTATCACCGTCACCGCCGAAACCGACAGCAAAGTTTACGATGGGACAACTTCCTCGAGCGGCATCCCCCTGGTCACGCCGCCCTTGCTTGGCTCCGACACACCGGCCTTTACGCAGACGTTCGACACCAAAAACGTCGGCACGGGCAAAACCCTTACGGCGGCCGGTGTCGCCAACGACGGCAACGGCGGCAATAACTACGCGTATACTTTCATCCCCGACACAACCGGCGTCATTACCGCCGCTACTCCCACACTGTCCGTGACCAACTCGCCCGTCACCTATGACGGCTTATCCCACACGGCCGTCGTTAGCGGCTCCGTAGCCGGTGTGGTCAGCCACATCCAATATAATGGCTCCGCGACGCTCCCGACGAATGCCGGCGCTTATGCCGTGACGGCCGTCTTCACCCCAGTGGACACGATCAACTACAACAGTCTCCTGCCCGGTGTAGCCGGCAGTTTCGTGATTGCCAAAGCCACCCCCACGCTGTCCGTGACAAACTCGCCGGTCACCTATGACGGCTTATCCCATGCGGCCGTTGTTACCGGCTCGGTGGCTGGTGTGGTCGGCAACATCCAATACAATGGCTCCGCGACGGTTCCGACGAATGCCGGCAGCTATGCGGTCACGGCTGACTTCATCAGCAGCGATTCCAACTACGCCAACCTCGCCGGCGCCTCGGCCGGCAACTTCTTTATCCGGGTGCTGGTCTACTTGCCGCTGATCATCAGATAGGAGCCGCCACGACCCTTGAGGTCTTGTCGGTGAGTATCCTTGTCGGATGTATGCTATTATCCATACATCGGGTAGAATTACGAAGGTCTCGAATCATCGCCCGTGTGACCGCGGACGACCAGGCCCGGCGCGCACGGCGCAACCCTTTGGCCAGAGCAATCCGTCCTTGCCGGCAAACACAGTCATGAAAGAGGAGAGTTGAATTGTCACCTACCGCCCATGTCGTCGAGAAATCTTCCCTGAGAAGTCTGCCGTTCACGCAGCAGCGCAATTTCCGCAAAACGCTCAACGAGCGTGTCAACGCCTATTTGCGAGATAACGGGCTCCCCGCGCGTGACGTGCCGGCCATGTACGTCAAGACGGCGATCATGCTGGCCTGGTGGCTGGGAACGTACCTGCTGTTGCTGCTTGGCGGTTTCCCGCCGCTGGTCAATGTCGTCCTGTGCGTGGTATGGGCGCTGGCCATCGCCGCGGTGGGCTTCAACGTCATGCACGACGCCAACCACGGCGGCTACTCCAATCATCCGCGCGTCAACAAGCTGTTCAGCCTCAGCGCCGAGATGCTGGGCATGAGCGGGTTCCGCTGGCGCGTTAAGCACAATGTATGGCATCACACCTACACCAACATCGCCGGCTTCGACGACGACGTGGAGGCGTTCGGACTCATGCGCCTCACGCCCCGCGAGTCCTGGAAGCCGCTGCACCGGGCGCAGGCCTGGTACTTCCCGGTGATCTACAGCTTCATCGGCTTCGACTTCATCCTGCGCGACTTCATGATGGTCTTCTTCGGCAAGTCCGACGCCAACCATGTTTACCCGAAGATGAGCGCGGCGGACAAAATCACGTTCTGGGGCGGCAAGCTGTTCTATTTCACGATCATGTTCGCGCTGCCGCTGCTGGTCTTCCCCTGGTGGCAGGTGCTGATCGGTTTCTTCCTCGTGATGCTGACGGTGGGCCTGGTGATCGCCGTGGTCTTCCAGCTGGCGCACATCAGCGGCGAGGCGGAGTTTCCGGAACCGGTGGGCGATCCGCTGCACATCGAGAATGAGTGGGCCATCCACGAGGTGCAGACGACGGTGGACTTCGCGCCGCGCAACCGGCTGCTGAGCTGGTACATCGGCGGGTTGAATTACCAGATTGAGCATCATCTGCTGCCGCACGTCTGCCACTTGAACTACCCGCGTCTCGCGCCGATCGTGCGCGCGACCGCCGAGGAGTTCGGCATCCGCTACAATTGCCGGCCCACCTGGCGCGCGGCGTTCGCCGATCACTGGCGCGAACTGCGCCTGCTGGGGCGCACCGCTGAACTGGCCGTGACCGAAACCAGTACTGTCACACGTTGACGCATTTCGCTCAATAAAACGAGAAGCCGACTGGCACTGCTCAGCGGCTTCTCGCGTTTTCAAACGATCAGCTCAACCATCCTCAAATCCACTGGCACGGCTGAAACGCGAGCCGTGGGATTCTGCTGCTGTTTGAATTCCGGGGTGTGTTCTATAATTAGCCTATGCCCGCCCCAATTCTCGCCACGAAACTTTTCATCCCCTCGCCTCGACCCGAAATTGTCCTGCGCGCTCGCCTGATCGAACGATTGAATGAGGGGCTGCAACATACGCCGGGCGTAACGCTGGTCTCGGCCCCCGCCGGTTTTGGCAAAACCACGCTGGTCAGCAAATGGATTGCTGATTGCCGATTTCTGAATGCTGATGGTGAGTCATCCTCAAGCGGGCAGGCAAGCCCCAATCCGCAATCCACAACACTTGCACCGCGCTGCCGCACAGCGTGCAGTGCAGGTGTCGCCAATCCAAAATTCGCCTGGCTGTCGCTGGACGAAGGGGATAACGATCCGGCGCGTTTTCTCGTCTACCTCGTGGCGGCGTTGCGGACGATTGCGCCAAAGGTCGGAGAAGCAATGCTGGGCGCGCTCCAATCCCCTCAGCCGCCGCCCACCGACGTGCTGCTGACAGCGCTGCTGAATGATCTCACTGCGCTGGGCGCTGTCGTGCTCGTCCTCGATGACTACCACGTGATCGAGTCCCAGCCGATCGATGAGGCGCTCACCTTCTTCGTCGATCATCTGCCGCCGCAGCTGCGGCTGGTCATTGCCACCCGGGAGGATCCCCCGCTCCCGCTGGCCCGGCTGCGCGCGCGCGGCCAATTGACTGAACTGCGCGCCAGTGACCTGCGGTTCACTCCGTCCGAAGCCGCCGATTTTCTCAACGAGGTGATGGGCCTCAACCTGTCGGCGCGAAGACGTTGCCGCGCTGGAGACGCGCACCGAGGGCTGGATTGCCGGACTGCAATTGGCCGCGCTGTCCATGCAAGGCCGATCGGACACCGCCAGTTTCATTCAGGCGTTCACGGGCAGTCATCGCTTTGTGCTGGACTACTTGATGGAAGAAGTCTTGCAGCGCCAGCCTGAACGCGTGCGCAGTTTCCTGCTGCAGACCGCGATTCTTGAGCGATTGAGCGGCTCGCTGTGTGACGCCGTCACCGAACGCGACGATGGCCGGGGCATGCTCGCTGCGCTGGAACGGGGCAATCTCTTCGTCGTGCCGCTCGACGATCAACGCCAGTGGTATCGCTATCACCACCTCTTCGCCGAGGTGCTGCAGGCGCGCTTGATGGAAGAGCAGCCCGATCGGATTGCCACATTACATCAGCGGGCCAGCGTGTGGTACGAGCAGAACGATCTGCCGGCCGATGCCATCCGCCATGCGCTGGCCGCCAAAGATTTTGAGCGAGCGGCCTATCTGCTCGAGCGCGTCTGGCTGGCGATGGACCTCAGTTATCAGTCGGCCACGTGGTTGGGCTGGGCGAAGGTGCTGCCTGATGAGCTGATCCGCGTGCGGCCGGTGCTCTGCCTCGGCTATGCGTGGGCGCTGCTCAATGGCGGCGAATTGGAAGCCAGCGAGTCGCGCCTGCGCGATGCCGAGCGTTGGCTGGAACCGCTGGAGAATTCATCCGCACAGATGGTCGTCGTGGACGATAGCAGAGTTTCGGTCGCTGCCCGCTTCGATCGCCAGTGCCCGCGCTTATCGTGCGCTGGCTTTGGGGGACATATCCGGCACCATTCAGTACGCGCGCCAGGCGCTCACGCTGGCGTCCGAGGATGATCAGATCAGGCGCACGCAGGCCACCGCGCTGCTGGGGATGGCCGAATATGCCAGCGGTGACCTGTCAGCCGCCGAGCAGTCCCTGCTCACTTTTCAGGCGAGCATGTGGCAAGCAGGCGACATCGCCAACGCTCTCGGTATTACCTTCATCCTGGCGAATATCTGGCTGGCGCAAGGCCGTCTGCGCGAGGCCGTCGGCGCCTATCAGCAGGCCTTGCAACTCGCGGTGAACCGGGACGCGCCGCCCATTGGCACTTCAGATTTGTACCGGGGTCTCGGTGAGCTGCTCTGTGAGCAAGGCGATCTGGCAGCTGCGGCGCAGCATTTGCTGACCGCTCAGAAAGTAGGCGAATTAGCGGCGCTAACCGGCTGGCCGCATCGGCTGGGCGTGGCCCAAGCGCGCCTGAAGGAAGCGCAGGGCGACTTGGCGGGCGCACTCGACTCTGCTGGACGAGGCCGAGCGCCAGTACGTGCGGAATCCCTTGCCCGATCAGCCTGTCGCAGCGATGAAGGCGCGCGTGTGGGTCAGGCAAGGCCAGTTAAGCGCGGCCCTGACGTGGGTGCGGGAACAGGGATTGTCGCCCGGCGATGATCTCAGTTACTTGCGCGAGTTCGAGCATCTCACGTTAGCGCGAGTGCTCATCGCCTGCTACCGGAACGATCCGGGTGAGGGTCCTATCCGTGAAGCCAGGCAACTGCTGGATCGTCTCTGGCAAGCGGCGGAGGCAGGCGGCCGAACCGGAAGCGTGATCGAAATCTTGATGTTGCAGTCGCTGGCGCATCAGGCGCAGGGCGACATCCCGGCGGCAATCACATCTCTGGAACGCGCCTTGACGCTGGCTCAACCGGAAGGCTACGTGCAGTTGTTTGTCGCTGAAGGCGAGCCGATGCGATTGCTGATGGTGGATTGCAGATTGCTGAGTGAAAAGCAAAAGCGCGGCGAAAGTCAGAAGATGACCGGGTATGTGGATATACTCCTGGCTGCTTTCTCTCAACCGGCGGCGCTGTCGCAATCAGCGGCCCGCAATCAACCATCAGCACTCAGCACTCACCAATCCGCATGGGTTGAGCCGTTGAGCGAACGTGAACTGGAAGTGCTGAAGTTGCTCGGCACCGAGTTGAGCGGCCCGGAAATTGCCCGCGAACTCACGGTGTCGCTGAATACGGTGCGGACTCACACCAAGAATATCTACGGCAAACTCGGGGTGAACAACCGCCGGGCGGCCGTCCGCCGCGCCGAAGAACTCGATTTGCTATAACGGAGACAGGCTGAACGCACCTGACTGGAATCGAGGCTTTAGCCGGATTCAGTGAGTGCGGGCAAACCGGCTCAAGCCTCGACTCCGAACCTGGCGATGCTCAAACACCCCTTTGGCCCTGACACGATGTGCCGGGGCTTTTTGCTTTCCCCTGAATCAATCACCACCCTCAATCACCACATGTGGTGATGACGTCTCACCACATTTGCCGGTATCCTGTGACCGAAGACAGACGAGACATCAGGCGCGCGGCGCGACATGAGCGACATGACACCCATCAACCGAGATTCAGGACGAGCCGGCCCTCTACGAGATTCGCCTCAAGGGTCACCTGGCCAATCGGTGGGCGGGTTGGTTTGAAGCGGTGGCCATCGAGCTGGAAGACAACGGCACAACGTTGCTAACCTGCCCGGTCCTCGATCAGGCCGCCCTGTATGGCTTGCTCAAAAAAGTGCGCAGCCTGGGACTGCCTTTGCTCTCGGTCAATCGCGTTGAATCTCGCAAGACAGATGGAGGTAAGGAATGTCAGTGATGAAAGTTTGCATTGTCGGGGCTTCCGGGAAACTCGGCCAGTACATGGTGCAGCACGCGCTCGACCGGGGCTACGAGGTGGTAGGCGTCTGCCGGGAGCGCAGCGTGAGCAAACTCGACGCGTTCAAAGGGCGCATCGCCATCATGCCCGGCGCGACGAATGACCGCGCGGTGATCAAGCGGGCGGTCGCCGGGTGCGACGGAGTGCTCACCGTGCTGGTCCCCTGGGGCGTTCGCCACTATTCGTCGGGAACGGCTCAGGCGGTGCTCGACCATGCGCGTCCGGACGCGCGCCTCATCTTTTCCTGCGGCTGGCACATCACCTACGACGGCCAGGACGTGTATTCGCCGGCCTTCAAGGCCGCCGTCAAAGTGAGTGGAGTGATCGGGCGGCTGCTGCGCGCTGTGGACATCGACGATCAGGTGGAAGCGTGCCGGCGGATATTTGCCAGCAACTCCCGGTGGACGGTCGTGCGCGGCAGCGATCTCGAAGAAGGCGAGAGCCAGGGCTTGCCCGTGTGGAGCCGGCACGTGGGCGATCCCATCCTTCAGAGCAATATGACGCGCCGCGTGGACTATGCCCTGTTCATGGTGGAGGCGCTAACGAACGAGGCGCTGGTTCACGAGGCCCCGGCCATCGTCGGCTGCCGCACACCTTCGGTGCTGGCACACGCGGCACTGGGAACTTATCAACATCACACATCATAAGGAGAATGAAAATGAACAGTTTGCAGAAATCGGGCGGCAGTGCGGCGCTGCTTCACGCCGCGGCGTATGTAGTGGGCATGGTCCTGGGCTTCACCTTGATCTTCCCCTTGCTGGACGCCGCGCCCAATGAGTACCTGAAGTTCCTGGCAGAGAATCAGGCGTTGGTGTACGCGTGGAACTTGATCAGCTACTGGGGGTCGGCCGTCACGCTGGTCATCATGGTGTTGGCGCTGTTTGAACGGCTGAAGGACGGTTCGCCTGCGTTGGCGCAGACCTCGGCGGCCTTCGGCTTGATCTGGGCGGGCTTGATTATCGCCAGCGGCAACCTCATGCTGCACAATCTCGGCGTCGTCGCCGGTCTGTACGGCGCTGATCCGGCGCAGGCCGTGACGGCCTGGACGGCCTTGCAGGCCGTGGAGAACGGCATCACCAGCGGGAACGAGCTGGTGGGCAGCCTGTGGGTGCTGCTGCTGAGTGTGGCCGCGCTGCGCACGGGCGCACTGCCGCGCGCCCTAAACATCCTCGGCGTGCTGCTCGGCGTCGCGGGCACACTCACGATCATCCCGGCGCTGTTCGAGAACCTGATCATGATCTTCGGGCCGGGCATGGTCGTGTGGTCGGTCTGGTTGGGCATCGCCCTGCTTCGCCAGCCGTCGATCGGCGCCGCGCGGCAGGTGGCGGCGTTCACGCCGCGCCATGAAACCATCGTCTTATCACGTTAATTCAGGAGTCAAATCATGAAAGCCATAGTCTACACCGAATACGGATCGCCGGAGGTGCTGCACCTTGCCGAAATAGCAAAGCCTGCGCCAAAGGACAATGAAGTCCTGGTCCGCATCCACGCCACGCCCGTCAACTTCGGCGATCTGCTCGCCCGCAATTTCAAGAACGTGACGCCGCGCAAGTTCAACATGCCGATCTTCTTCTGGCTGCCGGCGCGGATGGCGTTCGGCTGGCGGAAGCCGAAGAAGAACGTCCTCGGCAGCGAGTTCGCCGGAGAGGTAGCCGCGGTTGGCGCGCAAGTCACGCGCTTCAAGCCGGGCGATGAGGTCTTCGGTTATCGCGGCGAGAACATGGGCGCTTACGCCGAATACCTGTGCCTGCCCGAGAACGGCATGCTGGCGCTCAAGCCGGCGAACATGACCTATGAAGAAGCCGCGGCCGTGCCGTACGGCGCGTTGACGGCCTTGAGCCTGCTCAGGAGGGTCAATCTTCAGCCCGGGCAGAAGGTGCTCATCAACGGCGCGTCGGGCGGCATCGGTGCGGCGGCGGTGCAGCTGGCCAAGCACTTCGGCGCGGAGGTGACCGGGGTGTGCAGCACGCCGCGGCTGGGCTTCGTCAAGGCGTTGGGCGCCGACAAGGTCATCGATTACACGAAAGAAGACTTCACGCGCAACGGCGAGGCCTACGATGTGATCTTCGACATCCTCGGCAAGAGTTCGTTCGGGCGGGGCAAAAAATCGCTCAAGCCCAAGGGCGTGTATCTGTTCGCCAGTTTCAAACTGAAGCAACTCGTTCAGATGCTGTGGACGAAAATCGCGGGCAATCAGAAAGTCATCTGCGCGCTGTCGAGCGAAAAGGCCGAAGACCTCACGTTCATCAAGGAACTGATCGAAGCGGGGAAGTACAAAGCGATCATCGACAAACGCTATCCACTGGCACAGACAGCCGAAGCGCATCGGTATGTCGAGTCAGGGCAGAAGCAGGGCAGTGTCGTCATCTGCGTGTAAAGTGCCGTCATCCGGCCCGGCGGGGGCGTTGTATAATGGGTTCATGTTTACGCCCGTGTTAGCCACGAAGCTATACAGCCCCCCGCCTCGACCGAATAGGGTTCCCCGCCCGCGAAGTGCGCGCGAAGTTATTCTGGCTGGCAGCGGAAGCGCGCTTGAGGTTGTGAAGAGGCGCGACTATGTCTTCTTCAACTTGATCGATTTTTCCCAATATTGACTTTCCCCATACTTGGGCGCATACTACTTGCAGCCAAGGTTGGGCCGCGCCCGCGTGCCCATCCCACGAAGTAGCCACATCAACTTTGTCTCACAACTGGAGAATACTCGCGGATCTCCGCAAGGTGCTGCGCGGTTGATAGTGCTTGCCTGACAGGCGATTTCCGCAATCGTCGTCCTCCGCGCGGAGAACTCTGATTCATATCCGTCTTCCGAGAGTGACCGAAGGAGCATACGATGAACAAAGTTAGCGGCAAAATAGTGGTGCGGGAATCGGGTATTGGAATTCCCGATTTACTGGTTGTCTTCTACGATGTTGACCCCCATACCAAACCAGAGGAAGTAATCAGTAACCTGGTTTCCGGTTCGGTAACGGCGAGCGCCAGTAACAACACGCCCGGCGTTTTGGGTGATCGCCTCGGGTCAGTGTTGACCGGCGTGAACGGCGCGTTTGAACTGAGTGATGAGGATGATGCCTTTCGGGTCAGGAACGCTCAGGAGGCTCGCCCGGACCTGCTGCTGCTGGTCCTGGCGCCTGAAGAAAACAGGCAGAGCCTCGAAGCGCGGGTGCTTTACGCTGCGACGACCGACATCCGGCAAAATGCCGGACGCACGGAACAGTTTATGGTGCGCCTGGAAGCTGCCCAGCTTGAAAAAGCAGGTATCGCTCTTCCCACGACCGCGCCGGAGGAAGTGGAAGCCGCGCCCAGTCTGGTTGCCCGGCTGACTGCGGTAGAAGTGCGCGACGAAGAAATCGCCGCTGGCATCATCGGCATCGCCAAGACGCGTGTCGAAGTCAGCCGTTCGCGTTTCAAAGGATTTCGGGCAGCCTTCAAGCCCGCCCTGCAAAAAACACTGTCGCGCGTCCCCGCAGCACTCCGCGACCCAGCGCGCCTTGTTGCGCCCGGTGAAAGCGTTTTTCAGAAAAGCGCCGATGTCGCCAGACGAAATATCAATCAAATCGTCAATAGTGATGATCCCCGGAAACGCGCGCCCGTCAGGGGATTTCTGACCCTCACTACGGCAGAACGGGATGAGCTGCGCGCCGCCGCCGGCAGCGATGGCAGCGTCCCGGCGAATGCCCTTGAGCGGGTACTGGCGCGCAACCAGACAACCGGAACACGTACCACCTTCTTGCAGCGCGAGGACCCACTGCACGTATGTCGCGACGCAGTTACAGGGGAAGGCAACTGTGTTGACCTCTTATCCGATGACAGTCAAAATCAGCCAGATGGAGAGCCAGAGCCAGCTTTGCCATCGAACGGCAATGTGACTGGCGCCGGGGTGGACACCATCGTAGCGGATGACATTCCTCATTACCTGGCGCGCTTGATGGATACCATGACCTCGCCTGAAGAGCAGGTTTTGACGGGCCTCACGCCCAGAGCAACACAGGAAACCGTTCTCGAAAATATCAAGTCCCTGTCCTTCAAAACAAGTCCGGCGGATGTCCCGGCCTTTCATGATTTTTATAGCCTGCAAATTGCCTTCGAGCATGTCTGGCAGGAGGCTATTGACGAAGGCCTTCTGGACCTGGCCGAAGATGCCTATCAAACCATTGTCGAATTGGGCGGCGACCCGGATGCAGACCAGGACGGAGAAAGCGACCCGCTCCGCAAGTTGATGGTCGAAGGGCACGTCGTCGCGCGGGCGCATGGAATCTCGGTTCGCGATCATCGGCGCAGACCCGTACACGACCATCGCACGAGTTCCAGCGGTAGTGTACGGGACCACCGCACCAGTTCGGGGGGTACTGTGCGCGATCATCGAACCAGTTCCGGCGATGTCGTCCGTGACCATCGTAGTCGTGGGGGCAGCAGTTCCGATGACGATTTCGATCCGGCAGAGCATCTGCCGGAAGTGTTGCAAGCGCTGGAACAACGGCTCAAGGAAGAGTATGCCTTTACAGTTTATGCTGCGAACCGCAAAGAACGCAGTGTCAATTTCGCTGTGCTGGTCACGTATCGGCGGCTGTGGACACCGCTTGCCTATCAGGCCGGGCGTCTGGTGAAATCCATCCCACTTGCTCCTAAACAGATGCAGAAGGTCGTCATCACCCGCAAACTGAGCAAAAAGCGCTCGCAAAAAGAAGTGGAACAGAACCTGACTAATGTACGTGCAGAGACTTCCGAAACCAGTCGCGCTGAACAGGAGATTGTGCGGCGCGCCTCCGTGAAGACCAACTTTTCGGTGACAGCACAGGAGTCGATGGATGTCGAGGTTGGGCCGGAAAGCAGCGTGACCGCGGCCTTCAGCCGCGAAGCCAATAAATCTTCCGACGACACAAAAAAATCCTTCCATGAGGCGGTCTTTAAGGCAGCTCAAGAATTCAAGCACGAGCACACCACCGAGATCAACGTGGAGGAAACCGAAGATTTTGAGTCGGTCGAAACGACCGAAATCAGTAACCCGAATGACGAAATTGCCGTGACATTTCTCTTTTACGAATTGCAGCGGCGCTACCGGGTGACTGAGACGATTCATCGCGTGCAGCCGGTCGTCCTCGTCGCGCAGGAAGTGCCCGAACCCCAGGAAATTGATGAAGACTGGATTTTGACCTATGACTGGATTTTGCGGCGTGTGCTCCTGGATGACTCGTTCTTGCCCGCTCTCAATTATCTGAGAGAGAGTATCGTTGGCGATGAAATCGCGCTGGAAGTGATGCGCCATAATATCGAGCAGCAGCGCGAGATTGTGGACAAACTGCAGGAAGAACTGGTAGCCGCTCGCCAGCGGGCCAATCTCCAACGCGCGCTGCTTGAGCGGGCGATTTACCAGTCGGCGGGCGCGACCGGCGACGATGGCAACGGTGGCGGCCTATTTGGCGTCGTCAGCGATGTCGTGGATGTTGCCACCGATGCGGCCAGTGCCGTTGTGGGAGGAGCGGCGGATTTTCTGTTCGGAGGCTCGGACGCAACCGCAGGACAAACGCGCCTGGACGCGATGGAAAACGCCGCGCAGCGTTCCGCCGATGAAGCGCGCGATCTGCTTTTCCGCCTGGAGCGTGAAGTCACCGCCTTGAATGCGCTCACGGAAAGCTATTCGAAAGCGCTCAGTGCCCATCTCAACCAGCGCACCCAAATCGCGCGTCTACAGGTTCATCTCAAGCAGAATCTCCTCTACTATATGCAAGCCATCTGGAGTCACGAACCGGCAGATCAGCGCTTCTTCCGACTGCACGAGGTTCCTGTACCAACTTTCCGAGTCAACAGGCGCTCATTCAAGGTGGACTTTGCCAGCCCACAGGCGACCGCGCTCGCGCCCGTGCATCAGAGCCTGCCGCGTTTTGGTGGACGCCAGGCTGCTGTCTATCCCTTTGAAGTGAAAACCGAAATTGATCCCGAAATGGAGTTTATGCCGCTGTCACAGGCTGCCGATCTGGATAACCTCCTGGGTTTCAAGGGCAACTACATGATTTTCCCCCTTCAAGAATCGAATGTTTTGACCGATTACATGATGGATCCCTATGTAGACCGCGCTTTTGGTCAAATCGTAGACCCTGCCGATCCGAACAATTGGACGCTGGAAGAGTTCTCCCAGTATGTCTGCTGCCTGAAAGATGTGCTGACGGCGCAGGAATTTGCGTCGGTTCGAACACAACTGGCCGAACAATACGGACGACTGCTCGCGGCGCCGCGCCGAACAGATGACATTCTCGTCATCCCGACCGACTCCGTGTTCATCGAAGCGCTGCCCGCTGCCCATTCGCTCATTGAAGATTTCAAAGCTCAGCACCGCGCTATTGACGTGAAGAAAGTCCAAGCCGAGGTTCGAAAAATGGAATTGGAAAACATCCGGCTGACTGCGCGGCTCCTAGCAGGCGAACGCGAAGACCCCGACATTGAATCCGTCAAGCAGGTCTTTTTGAACAATACCGATATGGAGACGACGGTGGATGTCGGCGGAGACACCTAGCGCCAGGTGCAGAGAAAGGTTTTCTAATGTCTCCCAATGGTTCTCCGGGCAGTAGGTTTCCGGTTAAGCCGCAAGCCCCTGCGGTTGAAGAACTGCTGAACACGGCTCGCGGCATTTTAGATCGTCTCGCTGATCCTGCCGACCGTCTCACAGGAAAAGGTGCACAGGTCAAGCTTAAGGAACACGTTGGTGAATATGGCGCGCGACGCTATGTGGAGGAAAATACGGACCCAATATCAAGGCTGAGATAAAGATACCTGTGCGCGGCACGATGGGGCCCCAGATTCTGGATCGAGGCTACGAGCTGAAGAACGGTCGCGTTGTCGTTGTCGAAGCCAAATACGACCAGTCCACACTGGGTAGAACAGGCCGCACGGTTTTTGAGGCCAGTGAGGCCGGAGTAGAGCGAGTGGTGCCCAAGCCGAATACGGTGAAACAGTTTTCCCCCGAGTGGTTTCAAGATCGGATTGCAGAGATCCGGAAGACGAATCCCCGGCTGGCGAACCGGCTCGAACGTGCCTGGATGGCAGGTGAAATCGAGGCGATCGTAGTCTACGTCGACCCCGAGGGCAATGTCAAATCGGTCGAAGACCATACTGAGGAGTATGCCAAATTTAAGCGGGAAGGCCGCCCAGCGGGAGTAACTGGCGAAAAAACGCCAGCCAAGTCCAGATCGAAAACCCAGCGAGTGTCCCCTGAAAAGGCGACTTCAAGCGTTGAGACGGCCAGTGAGCCGAGGCCGCTGCAGGAGCGATCTGGCTCACAGCCCGTCCGCGAAAGCGCGGCAAAAGCGCCTGAGGCGTTGACCTCTAGAGGAGCAAAGGCGCACATCGAACCCGCGCGAGAACAGCTCAGTACCGGGCGACCGTTCGCCGAAGAGGCGCTTCCTGCTGCTGTGAAGGGTACTCCCCGCGCTGGTGGCGCGCGAGTCTCAAATTTCCGTATTCTAGGGAGTATGGCTATTGAGATTGTGTTACAGTTTTGGATTGGAGCCGCCATCGGGGTTTTGCTGGATTTGATCCTCGGCGATCCGAATAAGAATGCTATTGAACGTGCGCTGAGGCAGTCGAACCGGAAATCAAGACACGGATGGCCGAGGAAATCAAATTGCCAGAAAATATAAAGCGCTTCGAGGCGGCTCCATTCGATCAGTTCTGGTTTGAAATACGGTTTCACATGATATGGTCAGTTGACCGAGCAGGGGTAGCCAATTCTGAAGTTGGCCGCGAGATGATCGATACCCAGCTCAAACTCGTAAAGGTTGTCAAATGGCCGCGAAAAAGCGAGATCAAGATAACAGCTGAGGAGAAGGATAATTATGCGCTTCTGTTTCGCCTCAATGATATAGAGGTTCAAGAGTGTGTAATCTATCAACCCGTCTTCAAGGATCTTACACAAGGCGAGGAGATGGCGGCTCGCGGGATACCGCTGCCAAAGGAACCCGTTTCGCACGGGGTGACGCCCAAGCAATGGCTCGACATCGCTCACGATTACGTCGTTTTCGCTAAGAAATTTCCTGAATTGAAGGCCCCATATCAGAAAGCGTGGAACAGATTCAAATTCGAACTGTGCGCTGCGGGCTACGATGACCTTTTTACTCCTCAGCAGATCGAAAACTGCAAAGATGAGAAACTTCTCTATCAGCAGCCTGGGGACAAAAGCGAGACGGACGACTGGCGTTTGAGACCGATTGAAATCGATCGAGGGACACTGAACAAGTACTTAAACCGCAGACCTTAGCGCGATTCCTGAATTGATTTATGCTCCGGATTCGAGGCTTGCCCGTTCCCGTCGCTTTGCGACGGCGGACCGCTGGGCGCAGCCGGATTCGCCTAACCCTAAAGGGTGCTTCGCAAAGGCTCGAATCCGGGGCGGCGTAAACCAAACGGAATCCGATCTAGTGCGATCTGATCTATAGATATCAGGCTCGAGACGCGCACAACCTGGCACTCGGTCTACAGAAAAATTGCGGGATTGGGATAAGCTGCTGCGCGAAAAAGCCGATACGATGATGGCCAAGATCGAAGGCCGAATGATGACGATGACAGAAAGCGATGACCTCACAAATCTAAGCAACGACATTCACACAATCATGGGGGGTTAAGGAGCAGGCTTGAAGGCATCACTATTCATCCTTTTCAAAACTGCTGCCACCCAATACTGCGTGAGCCGCATTTCGCTCAGTCAACGTTTCCTGCTTGCACGCTTCGCTATCAACCTTCCTCCATCTTCAACTTCTCTCCTTCTACATCCACCTTAATCTTCGCTCCTGTGCCTGGATTCTTCTCCAGCAGATAATCCGCCAGCGGCTCGCGCACGAATTTCTGAATGATCCTGCGCAGCGGCCGCGCGCCCCATTCGGGATGATCGTTCTGCGCCAGCAGCCAGGTCCTGGCGTCTTCGGTGAGTTCCAGCGCCAGGCCGCGCTCGCCCGCCAACTTCATTTCCTTCTTCAACAGCAAGTCCAAAATCTTGCGCAGCGCCTCGTCGGACAGTGAATTGAACATGATGATCTCGTCGAGGCGATTGAGGAACTCGGGGCGGAAGTGCTGCTTCACAGCGTCCAGGGCCAACTCTTGCGCCTGATCCTCGCGCAGCGATCGATCGACCAGATACGTTGCGCCCAGGTTGCTGGTCAGGATGATCACCGCGTCGCTGAATTAGGTCAGGCGCCCCTGCCCGTCGGTCAGGCGGCCTTCGTCCATCATCTGCAGCAGCACGTCGAGGATGCGCGGATGCGCCTTCTCGCATTCGTCGAACAGCACGATCGAGTACGGCATCTGCCGCACGCGATCGGTCAACTGCCCGCCGCCTTCAAAGCCTATGTAACCGGGCGCCGCGCCGATCAGGCGATTGAGCGAATCTTCCTGTTGATACTCCGTCATGTCCAGCGTGATCAAGTTGTCTTCGCTGCCGAACATGAACTCGGCCAGCGCCTTGGCGAGTTCCGTCTTGCCCACGCCGGTGGGGCCGAGGAACAGAAAGGAGCCGATCGGGCGTTTGGGATCTTTCAGGCCCACGCGCGCGGTCTTCACGGCGCGGCTCACCGCCAGCACTGCTTCATCCTGCCCGATGATGCGCCCTTTGACGAACTCGGCCATCTGCGCGTACTTGGTGCGCTCGTCCTGCCCGAGTTTGCTCGCCGGGATGCCCGTCATCTGGCTCAACGCCAGCATCACATCGTCGGAATCGAGCGTGGCGTCGGGTTTGGCTTCCGGCTTGTAGGCGAGGTCGCTTTGCGTGGACATGCGCACCAGCGCGCAGGCGCGATGCATCAATTGAACTGCCGCACCCGGTTGCGCTCCGCTCGATAGATACCGCGACGCCATCACGGACACCGTCGACGGCGCGCCCGACGAAATGGTGAGCGCATATTCGTGCTCGAACTTCGCTTCCAGGGCATTCAATACGAACGTCGTCTCTTCCACCGACGTCGACGGCACTTTCAACACGTGCACGTTGTTGAGCTGCTTGAGCGACTCGTTGACCTCGGTCTCGGTCGCCGTGCCGATGACGATCGGCGCTTTGTCGAGGAACGCCTTCTGCACGATGTTCTTCACTTTGTCGGCCATGAACCGATCGAAGAAGCGCGCGACGTTGGGGATGAACAACGCGCCGCCGATTGCCTGTTTCACGCCCGAGCGCAGCGCCTCCACCGGATTGTCGAGCAGCGCGCTTTCGGCAATCTCGATCACCCGATCGATCCCCTGCGGCCCGCGCCCTTCCGCGATCAACAGCGCCAGGCTGTAGGCCAGCGATCGGCGTCCGCTGCCCGCCGCGCCCATCAGCAGGACGTGGCGCTGGCCCGCTAACGAAAGCACGCTGATCAACTCGCGCAGCAGGTTCTCGCGGAAGTACGCCGGGGTGAGCTCGCCTGCTCGGGCGTCGGCCACCCAATCGCGCGTGGTCATGCGCCGGGAGATCGATCGATCTTTCAGATACGGCTCCAGCGCTTGCGGCGTGATGCCGCGCGCCTGCAACAGGCCCGCCGTGCTGACCCCGCGCTGCGAGAGCGCGCTCAGCAGATGCTCCGTGCCGATCCATACTTCGTCGCTGGCCTGCGCGATGGTCAGCGCTTCGTCGATGGTCTGCAGCAGTTCGTCGGACAGTTCCACCTTGCCGCCGCTGTCGAGCATGAAGACAAAATCGGCAGGACGGCCCTCGCGGGTTTTCAACTGCGCCACGGCGGTCGCGTCGAGATCGCCCAACTTGAAGCCGCGTTCCTGCGCCACCTTGTCGAGAATGCGCCGCGCCGAAGTATCAGGCGTGCGAATCAGGCCGAGCAGGACGATCTCCGGCATGAGCAGGCGCTTGCCCAGCGTCGGCATGATTTTGGCAGATTCGTTAAGAATCAGCGCGGTGTGTTTGGAGAGAAGATTGGGATTGAGTGTGCCCATAGGTAGTCGCTTGGTTGGATAGTGCGATAGTGCGATGGTTACAAGAGTATCACGAAAGGCGCGAAGGTTCAAACGGTCACATCCGCGTTCAGAGTGCGTCTCACGAGTCGCTAGTGTGTCACACCGCACCTGCGGTGGGTGCAGGTGTTCCGACGAGCCGCTATCCCGCAAACTGCGCGCGACCTTCGGGCGGCGAGGAGGAATCTCGTTCGGACTGGGAGATTCCTCGCTCTTGCGGGGCCCGGAACACCTGCACCCACCGCACGCCTTGTCTGCCGCGCAGCGGTCGTAGCGTAGCGAAGATGCGCGCCTGGCGGGGTGCGGTGTGACACTCCTGATGATCTTCGTCATACCGCCGCCGGGCCAATCGGGTGTATTCTTCATTCACTTTTTTGAATATAGGCGGCCATGTCCTCTGCCCAACCATCTTTTGAAGCCGAAGCCCGTCTGCTCGCCCTGCTGGCGCATCCCATCCGCCTGCAGATTGTGGAGCTGCTGCGCCACGGCGAGGTGTGCGTGTGCGACATGCAGGCGGCGCTGAATCAGCGGCAAGCGTACGTTTCGCAGCACTTGATGGCGCTGCGCGAGGCCGGACTGGTGACCTGCCGCAAAGACGGGCTGCGCGTGTACTACCAGTTGAGCGATCCGCGCATCCTGCGTGTGCTCGATCAGGTGCACACGGTGAGTCAAGAGGGAGTAACCGCTGCACGCGGGAGGAGAGATTGATGATTCCAGGCAAGCAAGCCAGTTTCGCCGAAGTGGATGAACAGGGGCGGTTGATTCTGCCGCCGGAGGTGGCGCGGCAGTACGGCCTGGCGCCGGGCGCGAAGGTGCGCGTGGACAACGAGAACAACGTCGTGCGCCTGCACCGCCCCACGTCGCAGTTGACGCGCCTGTACGTGGAACCGACCGATCACTGCAACCTCGATTGCGTGACGTGCTATCGCAACAACTGGGCCGAAGCGCTGGGCCGCATGACCGACGCGACTTATGCGCGCATCCTCGACGGGATCAAAGATATCGATCCCAGGCCGACGATCTTCTTCGGAGGCATCGGCGAGCCCACACTGCACACCCGCCTGCCCGCCTGGATCAAGCAGGCGAAGGCGCTGGGCTGCCGCGTAGAAATGATCACCAACGGCACGCTGCTCACCGAGGCGTTGTCACGCCGGCTGATCGACGCCGGCTTGGACCTGGTGTGGGTTTCGATCGATGGAGCTGACGCCGGAAAGTTACTCCGACGTGCGGCTGGGCGCGGAGCTGCCCAAGGTCCTGGACAATCTGACGACCCTGCGCCGGCTGCGCGGCGGCGGCCACTTTCCTAAGCCGGAGATTGGCGTGGCCTTTGTGGCGATGGAGCGCAACATCGACGATCTGCCCGAGGTCCTGAAGATCGCGCAGCGCCACGGCGCCATGCACTTCCGCGTCAGCAACGTCCTGGCCATCGAAGACCAGCTGCGCGGCGAGAGGCTCTACGAGAGCGCCGCCAACGATATCACCTTCATCTCGTCGGCCTTTACCCCGCACCTCAGTCTGCCCAAGCTGCCCTTCACCGAGCAGACCCGGGACGCGCTTGTCAAGGCTTTCCGCAGCGGTTATAACGTGAACTTTGCCGGCAGCAGTTTTAGCGGGTCGAACGATGTGTGCAACTTCGTCGAATCCGGCGCGCTGGCCATTGCCTGGAACGGCGGCGTCAGCCCGTGCCTGCCGCTGCTGCACTCGCACACGCACTACATCAAAGGACGCTGGCGCATGTCACGCGCCCACAGCGTGGGCAACGTGAATCAACGGAGCCTGCTGGACATCTGGAACGATCCCTCCTACGTCGCTTACCGCGATCACGTGCAGGGCTTTGCCTTTGCGCCCTGCACCTTCTGTGGCGGCTGTGAAATGCTGGAGAGCAACGAGGAGGACTGCCTCGGCAATGTGTTCCCGGCTTGCGGCGGCTGTCTGTGGGCGCAGGGCTTGATTCAGTGCCCGTGACCGCGTGACGCCCGAACGGCTGCCCGGCAGGTATAATGCGACCCTGTTCAAAACAAGGAGCCGACCCTGGAACACGAAGTCGAAGTAAACGTCTTGTCGAATCACCTCAAACCCGATACAATACGCGCGCCCGCCGAACCGTCTCGGCGGGTTCGCATATTTTGAGGTGAGACCATGACGACTCTTGTTCGCGATCAATTAGCCGATCTGCTGCGCGCCGCCCTGCAAGCCGCGCAGGCCGATCAATCCCTGCCGGAGTTTCCGCTGCCGCCGATCGAATTGGCGCGCCCCAAAGGGGCGGCCCACGGCGATTATTCGGCCAATGCGGCGATGACCCTGGCCAAGGTCGCAAAAATGGCGCCGCTGAAAATCGCGGAAACCATCGCCGCGCATCTGCCTCCGGCTGAGTTCGTCGGCAAGGTCGAAGTGGCTGCGCCGGGTTACATCAACTTCACGCTGGCCGAGGCGTGGCTGGATCGGCAAATCACTGCGATCCTCGCCGGGGGATCGACGTGGTCCAACTTGCGGCACGGCAGCGATGTGCGCGTGCAGGTGGAGCACGGCTCGGCCAATCCGACCGGCCCTATCACCGTCGGCTCGGCGCGCAACGTCGTCATCGGCGACACCCTGGCCAATTTGCTCGACGCGGCCGGTTACGATGTGCAGCGCGAGTACTACGTCAACGATGCCGGTTCGCAGATCCGGCATTTCGGCGAGTCGCTATATGCGCGGTATGCGCAGGCGTTGGGACACGACGAACCCTTTCCCGAAGATGGCTATCAAGGCGCGTACATCAAAGACGTCGCTGAAGCGATCGTCACGGAACGCGCTGACGCTTACTTGAAAATGGACCGGCAGCAGGCGATTCGCGCGCTGGGGCAGATCGGGATCGATCGGATGGTGGAGAGCGCCCGGCAGACGCTGCTGCGCGTCAACATCCGCTACGATCGCTGGTTCCACGAGAAATCGCTCTACGACTCCGGTTTGTTCGATCGCGTGATCGAGATACTGCGCGCTAAAGACTTGCTCTACGAGCAAGACGATGCCACGTGGTTCCGGGCGGCGCAGTTTGGCGCGGACAAAGACGCCGTGCTGGTTCGCTCGTCCAAGATCGTGATCGATCCCGACGAGCGCCCTACCTACTTAGGCAGCGACTGTGCCTACATGTACGACAAATTCCTCGAGCGAGGTTTCAATCGCGTCATCTATGTCTGGGGCGCCGATCATCACGGCAACGTGCCGCGCATGCACGCCATCCGGCAGGTGTATGACTTGCAGCCGGAGCAGCTGGTTATCGTGCTGTATCAACTGGTCACGCTGCTGCGCAACGGCGCAGAAGTGCGCCAGTCCAAGCGCACCGGCGACTTCATCACGCTCGACGAATTGATCGACGAGATCGGGCCGGATCCGATCCGCTTCATGCTGCTCACGCGCACCGTGGACAGCCAGCTCGCGCTCGATCTCGATCTGGCCAAAGAGCACTCGGACAAGAACCCGGTGTACTACGTGCAGTACGCGCACGCGCGCATCGCCAGCATCCTGCGCAAAGCGGCTGAAACTCCGCTGGAACTGCCGCAGGAATCGGACGTGCAGCTGCTCCAGCATCCGGCCGAGCTGGCGCTGATCCGCAAGATGCTGGAACTGCCCGTCATCATCGAGCAGGCCGTGCGCGATCTGGCGCCGCACCATCTGACGTATTACGCGCAGGACCTCGCGTCGACGTTCAGCATCTTCTATCGCGACTGCAAGGTGGTCGACGCGGAAGCGCCGGCCATGACGGCGGCGCGCCTGTCCCTGTGCCGCGCGGCGAAGATCACCCTGGCCCGCACGCTGGAACTGATGGGGATGAGTGCGCCAGAGGCGATGTAGAGAGGAGACTTCATGACCATCCAACCCGACAGCTGGATTCGCAAAATGGCACATGCGCACGGCATGATCGAGCCGTTCGTGGAACAGCAGGTGAGCACCCACGTCATCTCGTACGGCGTGTCGTCGTACGGCTACGACATCCGCGTGGCTGACGAGTACAAGATCTTCACGGACGTGTTCTCGGCCATTGTCGATCCCAAGCACTTCGATCCCAAATCGATGGTGGACTTCCAAGGCGACGTGTGCATCATCCCGCCCAACTCCTTCGTGCTGGCGCGGACGATCGAGTATTTCCGCATCCCGCGCAACGTGCTGACCGTCTGCGTGGGCAAATCGACCTACGCGCGCTGCGGGTTGATCGTCAACGTCACCCCCTTCGAGCCGGAATGGGAAGGCTTCGTCACGCTGGAAATCAGCAACACCACGCCCCTGCCCGCCAAGGTCTACTCGAACGAAGGCATTGCCCAGGTGCTCTTCTTCGTCGCCGATCAGGAATGCGAGACCTCCTACAAAGACCGCAAAGGCAAATACGACAAGCAGACCGGCGTCGTCCCGCCTAAAGTCATTACCTGAGAAACAGACCTTCCGGAAGCGCAGCGGCCCCTCCGGAAGGTTAGATTTTGCGACAAGACTGTAACCCAACTGTTACCCCCTCTTTTGTCCAAGAGTGCTAAACTGGAAAAGACCACGCAGCACAAACTTGGGCTTGTCGAGGAGGTCCCATGCCTCGCCGCGCTTTTGCCGTTCTACTCGTCGCCGGGCTTGGCCTGGCCGCTCTGCTCGTTGTAAACGGAGCACTGGTGTTACCCGCACCGATCGTCCGCGCTGAACCGGCTCAGTCGCCGAATGCCTGCATCCCCATCAGTTCCGACATCACGACCAACACCACGTGGTCGGCCGATTGTTATCACGTCACGACCGACACCGTCGCCATTCAACCGGGGGCGATGCTTACCATTGCGCCGACCGTGATCGGCACCCGCATCGAGTTTGAGGCTGATGCGCGGCTGCTCGTCATCGGCAACCTGCAAGCGCTGGGTGATCCAGCCCACCTCATCACGTTTACCTCGGCCGGAGCGCAGACGCCCCGTGCCTGGCAAGGCATCACCTTTGATACCAAGAGCCCTGACAACTTCAACGTGATTCGGTACTCTACCATCGAATATGCCCGCACTGGGATCCTCATCGGGGGAGCGCGGTACCTGCACATTCTTTCCAATACTCTCCGTTTCAATGGCGACGCCAGCAGCCTGGAAGGCGGCATCGGCGGTATCACCGATTGGACCGAGGTCAAATACAACAATATCTACAGCAACTCAAACGGCATCGCTCTCAACAAGTCATTCTACAATACCATCCTCGGCAATGCGATTCACGATAATACCGGTTATGGGATTATTTTCGCTGAGGTAGCCAGCACGTTGGGTGGAAGCGACAACACCATTCGCGACAACATGATCTATCGGACGCAGCAGGGCCTACGCCTGGAGGACGGGAGCAGGAATCAAGTGCTCACCAATTCGCTAACCTTGAACACCGATGATGCGATCTACCTCGATCGGCAGAGCTCTGTCGCAGTGACTTACAACCATATTTACACAAATGGCGGAGGCACGGCTTATCGTGGAAGTATCTTCATCACAGGTTCCAATTCGCGGCCCTTCATCCAGCACAATGTTATCCTGGATGACAGTTCCGACGCAGTAGCGTTTGATACCAGCACAGCCAACCTGTTCAACGACACGCCCATGGTAAATAATGCGAACGCACTGTGTGCCACATCAGGCTACGAACTCCGCAACAGCAGCACCCTGAATGTCAACGCTTCGAACAACTGGTGGGGGACGAATACTCCGCAGGATGGCGATAATTACACCGGACCAGTCGTACCGAGTAATCACATCATGTTGTCGGTCACGTTGGGTGCCAATCGACTCCCTGCCGATGCGTCCGCCACCACGATTGTCACGGTGACTCTGCGTGACTCGCTCAACAACACCGTGCCCGGGCCCAATCGTCCCGGCGATCCCAACGCGCGCCGCATTGCCCTGCAGACCACGCCCGGCAACATCAATCCTGAAGTCGTGGTGGACGATCACGGGGTAGTCACCACCGTCTTGACCGCCGTCCCGCAAGTGGGAGTGGGCCTGATCACGGCGACGGCATTCTGCAACTATCCGCTCACCGCCACCTATGAGATCACCTACACCAACGTCGCCATCGCCAAGACCTCGCCTGTCACACAAACGACGGCGGGCAGTCTGTTGACGTACACGATGGCGTACAGTAACCCCAGCAGCATCGACGCGCCTAACGTCGTCATCACCGATGTGCTGGACGCGAAACTTGCTTACGCGGGCGACACCAGCGGCCATCCGGCCAACCGCGCCGGCAACATCATCACGTGGACCATCGGCACACTGCCGAGCGGGGCCAGTCGCAGTTTCGTGCTGACAACCGCCGTCTCATCGGTTAATGCCCTGTGCGGCCAAGAGCTGACCAACGCAGCCGCGATCAGCACATCGGCACTGGAAAGCACTGTCACGGATAACAACAGGGTAGCCCCTCCGATCAGCGTCATCTGTCCAAACCTGGCGATTACCAAGACCAAGACCCTCGCGCCGGTCTATGCCGGCGATCTGGTGACCTACACCATTACTTATCGCAACAGCACAGCCGCCGCCGCCAACGTCGTGATCAGCGACGTACTGCCTCCCGGCATGAGTTACGTTGGCGATACCAGCGGCTTCCCGGCCACCGTGACCGGTAATCAAATCAGCTGGTCGATTGGCACCGTAATGCCCGACATTTCACGCAGTTTCATTTTGACCGCCAGCATTCCACTTATCAGCAGCAACTGCCGCTGGTTCGGACCCAATATGGCGACGATCAGCACATCCTCAGTGGAAAGCACCACCACGGATAATAGCTCGGCCGCCTATTCATTCTATTTGATCTGCGCCGACTGGGACATTGCTAAACGCGCTGTGCGGCCCTCCGGCCCCTCCAACGCGGTCATTGAATACACTCTGGTTTACACCAACAACAGCGATGTGATACTCTCGGGCGCTACCATCACCGATCGGCTGCCCGCCAATACGGTCTATCTCACTGATACGAGCGGGCTGCCAATCACCGTTTCCGGCAACCTGCTGACTTGGTCGCCAGTCTCCATGAGTCCACACGCGTCGACTTCGTTTTCGCTGAGTCTGAAGTACACCGGCACAGACAACAACGTGGTCAGCACCAATACCGCTTGTATCAGCATGCCGCTCTTCGACCGCGATCCGAGCAACAACTGCTCGCAAGCCGTCTACCGAATCATCAGCCTCGTCGATATCGTGGTTGTGAAAGACGACGATGTGGGTCCGACCGATTCGCTGCGGCGCGCCATTGGGCACAAGTCGATCGCCTACGCCGAAATCCAGCAGACCCGCAAACTCGATGGGACGTCCGCTCATCGGCCCTACGTGAGTCCCGGTGATATCGTCACGTACACCATCGCCGTCGTCAACGTCAGCGCCTACACCTCCACCAACTTCATCTTGACCGAGACACTGCCGCTGTATACTCAGCTTCACGTGACCGATGGTTGGACTTTTGCCGGAGGGCGCACGTACACGCAAGCGTTGGGCAATCTGTATCCCGGCACAGGCCGCGTGCTGTACTTCGTCACGAAGGTCTACACGTCGGTCCCACCGAGCGTGCCTGACCTGATTAACGCGATCTGCGGCTTTGGCAGCGAGTCTGATCGGACGCCCGACGACAACTGCCACATCGAAGATACACCGCTTATCCCGTATGTAAAAGTCTTCCTGCCGCTGATTCTGCGCCAGGCGGACTTCACCCTTCCAGCGGTGTCCTTCACCAGCGCCACTTACCACGTCTTTGAAGATGAACCCACAGCGCTAATCACCGTGACACTTGATAAGCCGTGGAACGAGCCAGTCAGAGTCAAATACCACACTGAAGATGGCTCCGCGACGGCCGGTCTGGATTACACCGCCACGCAGGGCATCCTCACCTTTACGCCCACTCGAACCATGCTCACCTTTACAGTGAGCATCATCAATGACACGCTGCGCGAATACTGGGAGACAGCCGAACTGATCCTGAGCGATCAATCCGATAACGCCAGGATCGGATATCCCGGCGTCGCGACGTTGACTATCGAAGATGTACCCTGCCCCGTGCCAATGCAATCGCTGATGTCGCTGTACAGCCCCATGGATGTCGCGTATGATGCGCCCACCGATCGGCTCTTCATCGCCAATCGCGACGGCATCGCAGGCGGCAGTGTGAGCGTCACGCACCTCAGTCCCATTCAACACCTGGCAAATATCACGGGGGTGCTCAGCGCGCAAGGCCTCGTGCAAGACGTGGCGCGTCAACGCCTGTATGTCGTTGGTTGGGATTGGCTCAATGTGCTGGACGCCAGCACCTACACCAAGATAGCCACTGTCACGCTGGGCAGCGGCGTCGGCGCGCACTCCGTAGCGTACAATCCGGTCAACCAGAAAATCTACGTGACCGGCTTCAGCGACAACTCGATCACCATTATCGACGCGAACACGCTGCAAATCCGCGCCCGCCTGGGCAATTCGTCGGAGCGTTCCCTCTATGAGCCGTCGTACATTGCCGTCAACACCAGCACCGGCAAGGTGTATGTCACCAATCACGCGCACGGGCGGCCCATCGGCTGGGTCACCGTCGTCAGCGGCAGCACCGATCAGATCGTGAACGCCATCTATCTCCATCCGGCGGGCGAGCTCTACGGCACTCGCCGCCGATAGCGTCCACAATCGCCTCTACGTTGCCTCGATCAACGCCGCGGTGATTTACGCCATCGACGCTGCCACCGATACGCAGTTGGGTTATCTGCAAGTGCGGCGCTGGTCAGACAACCTGCCGGTGCCGCTGCGCATGATTGCCGTGAATCCCAATCCGGGCCTGGGCTCAAAGATTCGGCTGTGGCTCACCAGCAGCAGCACCGAAGACAACGGGCTGGACAACATCATCTCGCTCACGGGCGACTGGCCAGTCATGGAACAACCTTACCTCGGCGTGAATCTGCCGCCGTCGCCCGAGCGCGGCCTGAAGTTCGACCCGGTCACTAAGGCCGTCATCGTCGCCAGCGCTTCAGCCAATCGCGTGACCATTCTGTGGGACACGCCTCAGACGCAGCAGTGCCTGTGGCCCTTCAGCGCGTCGTCCGGTCTCGAGCGCAGCCGCGGTCTGTACACCATCGTGCACGACTTCGCGGCCAGGTAAGCGGTGATCTCTAAACCCTCCCGGAAGTTTGGAACTTCCGGGAGGGTTTGTTTTGTTATGACCATGAAGTACAATACACGCATCCCGGCATTGAGGCGCCGCCATGCCCGATCCTTCACACGAGATTCAACGCTATCTCAACCAGCCACTCGACGATTTGCTGCAGGAATTCGATCTTTACGCCGAAAGCGCCTCCGGCGCAATGAAAGGGCCGGGCACGGCCTGGGAGAAGATCACGCCTGCCCTGAAGCAGAAGATTTGCGTCGAAGGCAACTGGTGCGAGCGGCGGCAGGACGCCCGCTTCGACGATCCGATGAACGTCATCCTGGCAGTGGCGGCCATGGTCGACGACGCAACGATCCGCATCGTCGCGCCTGCCACGCTGATCGCCGTCATCCTGTTCAAGCGCGGGATCGATAGGTTCTGCGGTTGTGATCCGCTGGGGGCAAAGCAGGAAGGCTAACCACGGAGACCCAGAGAACGTGATGATGTGTCATTCCGAACACAGTGAGGAATCTCTGCCACTGATCCACTACGTACCCAAACTGTACCAGAGATTCCTCGCCACATAACGGCTCGGAATGACACTTCTGGAAAGCCCTGCGTCATCTGTGCAACCCGCGGTTCAAAGGAGCAATCATGCTTCCGCCCGTACTTCATGTCGAAATTGAGCAGATCGATAAAGGCAAATATCGCGCTTACACCAAACGGGGCGACAACGCGCAGAAAATCTGCACGAATGATTTTGAGCATGACCCCGAAAAGTTGATTCACGTCGAGCCGCAGTGGATGTTGGAGCGCGGGGCGCGCACCGTAGCCGAGTCGTTGAAGGCCGAAGCTGACTCCGCCGATCGTCCGCCGGATGACAAATTGCTGATCGATTACGGGCAGCGGCTGTACGGCTATCTCTTCGGCGATGGCGCGAAGCTGCGCGGCTTCTTTGAATTCAACGATGCCTATCGCAGCGAGGCCCGCCTCACGCTGCGCCTGCACCCGAAGCCGCTGCGCTGTGGAGTCTGCCGTGGGAGTATCTGCACGACGGCACAGACTTTCTGAGCCTCAACGGTCGCTTGCTGGTTCATCGCATGCCGCACGGCATGGCCGAGCTGCATCCACCCGAAGGGACGCCGCCGCTGCGCATCCTCGTCATCATCGCCTCGCCCGACGATCAGGTCGAATTGGACGTAGAGCGTGAACTGGCCGTGATGCAGGAGGCGCTGGACGAACTGCGCCGCAACGGGCAGGCGCAGGTCGATTATCTCGACGATGCCACGCTGCCCGCGCTGCAAGACGCATTGAGCCGCACGCCCTACCATGTGCTGCACTTCACCGGACACGGCGCATTTACCGGGAAAGAAGGCAAGCTGTGCTTCGAGAATCCGACGGGCCAAGCGGACTTGATCGGGCCGGGAGAATTGCGCCCGCTGTTGATCGGCCAACGCGATCTGCGATTGATCGTTCTCTCGGCGTGCCAGAGCGCGAAAACCAGCGGACTGGACGCCTTCGACAGCGTGGCGACGGGCCTGCTGCAAGCCGACCTGCCCGCCGTGCTGGCGATGCAATTCAGCATCCTTGATGAGTCGGCGATTGAGTTGGCGCGTAAGTTCTACATGGAATTGGCGCAGGGCCGCACTCCTGAAGAGGCCATGCACCAGACCCGACAAGCGCTAAGCATTCTCGACAAGGCCCGCCCGGTCGACGCGCGTCGTTTTGATTGGGGCGTGCCCGCGCTGTACGTCCGTGCGCCGGGTTTGAGGTTAATCGATCCCGCGCGCCCCGTAGAGACGTTGCAGGCAACGTCTCTACCACGCGAGCTGGGCGGATTGACCCTGCCGCGCATTTTCGTCGGGCGGCACGCGGAACTGCGATCGCTGCGGCGGGCCTTGCGCGAGCACACGCCGATCTACGTGTGCGGCATCGGCGGCATCGGCAAGACCACGCTGATCGCAAAGCTGCTCGAAAGACCCGGCATTGAACTTGACGCAAATCCTTTGGTCATCCGTTGCAATGAGTTAACACAGCCTGTCGATGCGCTGAGCAAGATCGCCTCGTTCTGGCAAGCGCAGGGCAAAGCCAATCACGCCGAGGCCGCCGCGCTGCTGCTGGACTCACGTCTCGATCCCGCCGATCGGGCACGCGAGGCGCTGCAAATGATCGGCAATCGCCGCTACGTCATCATCTTCGATAATCTCGAATCGTGGTTGGAGAAGACGACAGACGAAGGACCACAGACCACGGTCAGTCGTCCGTTGCCCGTGGTCGATTCAACGATGCGCGATGTCATGCGCGGCCTGCTCTCCGCCCACGACGTGCGCACCACGTTGATCTTCACGGGCCGCTATCGCTGGGCGGGCCTTGAGGCGCTGCCGCCGCAGAACCGCCTGGATGTGCATCTGCCCGGCCTCACGATGCGACAGACCATCCTGCTGATGAACGCGCTGCCGCGCCTGAAGGCCGCACCGTTGAGCGATCAATTACAAGCTTATGCACGCGTGGGCGGCCACCCCAAGACGCTCGAACTGCTGGACGGTTGGCTCGGCACGGGGCGATCCTTGCATACCTTGCTGGACGATCCCGCACTGAGCAAGATGCTGGTTGATGAATGGGAATCCTACTTCCTCGACGACCTGCTGGCTCGCCTGAGGCCCGCGCAATGCGATGCATTGACTACATTAGCGATCCTCGAAGAACCCTTCTGGTGGCAGATGGCGCGTGACCTGCTGAACACTCATCTTCATGAAAGTCAAAGTGGTGACTGGACTGACGGCAAGACACAGGCTACTCTCTCGCTTTTTCTTGATCTCTCCCTCACCCAACTGCAAGGCACAGACAGAGACGGCAATGCCTGGCACTCCCTGCACCCCGTCGTGCGCGACTACCTGCTGCACCAACTGACCGCCGACGCCCGCCGCGACCTCCACCTGCGCGCTGCCGCCTTCTATGGCGCCCCGTTTATCGAAGAAGCGCGGCGATTCTTAGCCAAGCAAGGTCAAACCGCGACCGACGAAGAAATCGAAGAAATGGCCCGCTCCAGTCAAGGCGTCGTTGGCGTGTGGACACACCAGACCGACGACATGGATCGCGCCCACTGGTCAATGGCTCGCGCCCTGCAATGGCAGCACCATCTCTTTCAGGCCGAGCAGGTCGATGCGGCGGCTAAAATCGCCAACGCCGTGTGGTTGGTACTCGCCCGCTGGGGCCAGCGCGATCTGGCTAAGGCCCTCTTGCGCCGCGACATCGACACGCTGGAAGGTTTTAATCGCGCCGTCGCGCAGAGCAATCTGGCGACAATGCTTGCAGACGAAGGGCGACTGACCGAGGCGCTGCAAGTGTACGAAAAAGTGGATCAGACCTTTGCCGCACTAAATGCCAAATCGCAAATGTCAACAGCATTATCACTGCAAAGTTCGATCCTGTGGAAAATGGGTGACCTCGACCGCGCCATCGACAAACAGCAAGCCGCGCTGCAAATCGATCGCGAGCGTGGAGACGAAGAAGGTCAGGCCATCAGCCTGCACCAACTCTCGATCTTCTATATGCTCAAACAAGATTACGACGCGGCGCTGGCCCACAGCCAGCAGGGCGAGGCGCTGGCGCGCAAGTTGGGCAATAATCAGTTTCTCGCAGCCATGCTTCACGAGCAGGGTCTCATCTTCAACCGCCTCAACCGCAAACAAGACGCCTTCGAGCGCTTCAGCGAGAGACTGAAGATTGCGCGTCGCATCGGGGATGAGTCCGGCGCGGCGGACAGCCTTGGCGAACTAGGCAAGTTGTATGGGGGCACTGGCATGCTGCGCGAAGCGATTGCGGCCTTCAATGAGGCGCTGGAGATTTATCAGCGACAGGGCAATCCGAAGATGGGCATTACTTTGGCGCTTCTGGGCCAAGTTCACGAGCAACAAGGCGAATATGCTGCCGCGTTGGAGAAGTATCAGCAAGCATTAGGTATTTTCCAGCAGGTGGGCATGGCACCTTACGTAGCAGAGGCGCAACAGTCCATTGCTCAGGTGCGGGGGAAGATGGAGCAGACGTAGGGGCGAGGCATTCGCCGGGGAATCCATGTTGATCGGCATGTTGAACCTGTTTCGGTTGCCAAGCAATCCGGTATCGATTGCGAATGCCTCGCCCCTACACTCCGTAACCCCCTCGTAACGCGCTGCTGCCCCGGACCAGCTCTACAATGGACTCGGGGGTGTGCCATGCATCGCCGGCTCCTGTCATTCATTGCTTTGGTCCTCGCCGTCGCGCTCGCCGTGCTATTGAGCCGTCCCGGCTCGTCAGCCTCTGCACCGATCTTGGAGGCGGGCGGTTCAGCGCCCGCTGACTTCAATCACGACCATCACCACCGACACGATCCCGATTCCCACCTATCCTTACGCCGCACATCTCTATACAGAGACGAACACCACTTACAACATTCCCTATCGGTGGCTCAACTGGGCTGAATACGAGGGCAGCCATCCGCAGCCCATCGATAAAACCTACACGCGCCTGACGCTGGAAAATGAATGGCTGCGCGTGAGCCTGCTGCCCGAACTTGGCGGACGCGTGTATGAGATGATCTATAAGCCCACGGGCAACAACGACTCTATCGCAACACGGTCATCAAGCCCACGCACTGGGGACCGAGCGAGCAAGGCTGGTGGCTGGCCGCGGGCGGCATCGAATGGGGATTGCCCGTCGAAGAGCACGGATACGAAAGCGCGATCTCGTGGATGTACGCTGTGATCACCGGAACCACTGGCATCACGGTGACGCTGCGAGATTCTACTCAACCCGATCGGCTCCGCGCGGCAATCTCGGTCTTTCTGCCTAGCGATCGCGCCGTGCTGATCGTCCGGCCGCGAATCGAAAACGATCGCAGTGTACCGCTCGACTTCAAATGGTGGATCAACGCCATGCTCGCGCCGGGGCCGGGCAACTCGATCGGCAAACAGGGCAGCAACCCACATGGCATCGATCTCAAATTCGTCTTCCCCGAATCGCAGGTGACCGTGCACTCCACCGGCGATCCGGCTCTGCCGCAGGAAGGCCAGGCTATGTCGTGGCCGATCTACCAGAACCGTGACCTGAGCCGCCTGCAGAATTGGGATCAATGGCTGGGCTTCTTCGCGCGGCCTAGCGCTTCACAGGATTGGGTCAGCGTCCTGGAGTTACCCACAAGAAGGTGTGGTGCGCATCTTTCCGCGCAGCATCGCGCACGGATCGAAAGGCTTCGCCATGGGCTGGCAGCATCCGATCGGCGCGGGCGAGTGGACCGACAACGATTCGTACTACGCGGAACTGCACGGCGGCCTCGCGCCGACGTTCTGGGACAGCGCCTTTATCGGCGCGCACCAGGCGATAGCGTGGGATGAGACCTGGTATCCGATCAGCGGACTAAACGATCTGACCAGCGCCACGGACGAAGCGGCCTTGCACATCGAGCAGACTGGAACACAGTTGAACATGAAGGTACACTCGACACGCCCGCATGATCACGCCCGGCTGGCTGTGTATCAGAGGCAGAATGACATTGGTGTCCTAATCGCGAGTTGGGATCTCGCGCTAATTGGCCCAAACACATCGATCGTCCGTTCGCTGGCAACCACTGCCCAACTGCAAGACCTACGGATTATCTTCACCGCTGATGACGCGCTATTAGCCGCCTACAAAATGACAAACGATGGTCGTGCGCCCAGTGCCTCGATGGTGATGCTTCCTACTTACGTCACCCAACCCACTTTTCCAATAGCCTGGGACGCCGTAGACTTTGACGGCGTGCGTTCCTATGATGTGCAAGTGAAAGATGGCTATGACGGGATATGGACACCGTGGCTAACGGCAACTGCACAGACGACTGGCAACTTCACCGGCGACGATGGGCACACTTATTTCTTTCGCGTACGCGCTCGAGACTTGGGGGGAAACCAAAGCCAGTATAATCCTGATCCACTGGGCGATACTTTTACCAGCGTATTAATTACTCCAGCACCGATCTTAGAAACGTCGTTCATATGGACGTGGCCTTTCTTCAAACCAAATGTTCCACTGACCTACACGATCTTTATCAACAGTACAGGAAGTCATAGCACGACACTAACGCTGACGAATACATTGCCAGCGTCAATGACATTAGTGCCTGATACACTGCGCATCAATTCTTGGCCCGCTCCCACATTCGATGGCGCGACAGTTCATTGGACAGGTATCGTCACGGGCGGCAGCACCTATTTGCGTCTTGTTTACGTCGTGACCCCCAGCCTTGGTCTGGCGTCGGGAGCCGTTGTGACGAATGCTATGCACCTCAGTTTCGGGGCGGTTACCATGACGCGCACCGCGACAACCATAGCAGGATTTGATACCTATCTGCCGCTCATCCTGCGTCAAGCGCCTTGACCGATCATCCCCGCGCCTTTATAATCCCATGCGCGGGCGGTTAGCTCAGCTGGTTAGAGCGCTTCTCTTACAAAGAAGAGGTCGTAGGTTCAAGTCCTATACCGCCCACTCTTAGCATTCAGCAATCAGCGTTCAGCATTCAGCAATTCTCCATTGCCCCTCTGCCCTGCTAGTGTTACAATAGGTGCGCCTGCCCAAACCTCAGGCCCGCATCCCGCGGGCTCACATCCTCTAAGGAGCTGCCATGTCCAAGGATTTTCTCTTTCGCGGCGATCTCGGCGCGATTGATCCCGCTGTGGCCGAATTGATCAATCACGAGACCGCCCGGCAAATTCGCAAGCTGATTCTGATCGCCAGCGAATCGACCGTGCCCGAAGCCGTGCGCGAGGCGTTGATGTCCCCGCTGCATAACCTGTACGCCGAGGGCTATCCCGATCCGCGCACGCGCACGCAGACCGAGGAGCAGATCCTCGACTACGACGAGCAGCTCGGCTATTACCGCCGCTACAGCGATCCGCGCTACTACAAAGGCGTGGAATATGCCGACATTATCGAAGCGCTGGCCCGCCGCCGCTGCGCCGAATGCTTCGCCACCGACAAGGTCGACGCCTCGCGCATCTTCGTCAACGTGCAGCCGCTGTCGGGCGCGCCCGCCAACAATGCCGTGTACGAAGCGCTGGTCAAACCCGGCGATGTGGTGATGGGCCTGTCGCTCATTGCCGGCGGGCATCTCACACACGGCTCGCCCATCAACCGATCGGGCAAGCACTACAAGATCGTGTCGTACAACGTCGATCCGGTCACCGAGCTCCTGGACTACGACCAGATTCGCCAGCTGGCGCTGGCCAACAAGCCCAAGATGATCATCGCGGGTTACACGTCGTACCCGTACGCGCCCGATTGGAAGAAATTCCGCGAAATCGCCGACGAGGTGGGCGCGTATCTGCTGGCCGACATTTCGCACGTGTCCGGCCTGGTGATCGCCGGGGCCTATCCCAGCCCGCTGGGCCTGGCGCACGTGCTCTCGTTCACCACGCACAAGACGCTGAGCGGCCCGCGCGGCGCGGTCCTGCTCACGCTTGACGAAGCGATCTCCCGCCGGCTCGATCGCGCGGTCTTCCCCGGCGAACAGGGCGGTCCGCACATCAATACCATCGCGGCGCTCGCCATCGCCTTCAAGCTCGCGCAGACCGATCAGTTCAAACAATTGCAGCATCAAACGGTGAAGAACGCCGCGCACTTTGCCCGGGCCCTGTCCGAACGCGGCATTCAGTCTGGCCTATGGCGGCACGAATTCGCACCTGTTCGTGATTAACTGCAAATCAATCAAGGGGCCGGATGGCACCCCGTTGATGGGCGATGTCGCCGCGCGCATCCTCGACCTCGCCGGCATCGTGGCGAATCGCAACACCATTCCGGGCGACGCCAGCGCGGGCTCGGCATCCGGCGTGCGCATGGGCACGCACTGGATCACGCAGCGCGGCTTCAAGGAAGCCGAGATCGAGAAGCTGGCCGAAGCCGTGGCGACCCTGCTCAAGTCGTGCACGCCTTACGCTTACGACACCAAGGGCGGCAGCGAAGCGTATCGATCCAAAGTGGATTTCGACGTGCTCGAAAAGACCAAGCTCATTGTGGCCGAGCTCGCCGGGGACGGCGTGGACATGCAGGCCGAGATGTCCGATTATCCGCATTACTGGTCGCTCAACGACCCGTATCCGGCGGCCACCGTTGCTTTCGACGTCGCCGGCGACAAAGCCGGCAGTTTCCTCCAGAACGTTACCACCAACGATGTCGATGCCCTGCAGGACGGCGACACGCAGCCGACGTTCATTCTGGAAAAGAACGGCGCGATCATGAGCGCGGCCACTCTCACCCGCCTGTCGGCCCGATCGTTCCAGCTGGCCCTGCCGGGCAATAACGCCGCGCGCGTGGCAGCGTGGCTGCGCAATCTCTCCGATGGTTACGTCGCGTTTGACGATGATCCCTTGATGAAGTTAGCCGGGCCGATCTCGGTGAAATACCATGCAGGAGCGCACAATCAGTTTGGCGACCTGCCCCTCACGCTTGAGGAGGCGGTCGCCCCTCACAAAGCCTATTTCATCGGCATGCAGGCCGTAGAGACATTGCCGGCAACGCCTCTGCCCAGGTTTGAATGGGTCGAAGATCACAACGCGCCGATCCAGAAGACCGCGCTCAACGAGACGCACAAGGCGCTGGGCGCGCGCATGGTGCCGTTCGCCGGCTGGGAGATGCCGGTGTGGTACAGCAGCGTGATCGAAGAGCACAAGGCCACGCGGCAGGCCGCCGGTCTGTTCGACGTGAGCCACATGGGCGTCTGCGACGCCAGCGGGCCCAACGCCTGCGCCTTCCTCGATCTGATCACCGTCAACGACGTCAGCGCGCTGGAAGTCGGCAACTCGCATTACAGCTATCTGCTCGGCGTCGACGGCGTGCCGATCGACGACATGATGATCTACCGCGTTGAAGAAGAGCGCTACCTTATCGTCGTCAATGCGTCGAACAACGACAAAGACTGGGCGTGGATGAACGCCGTCAACGAGGGCCGGGTCGCCATCGACGCGCAACGGCCCTGGGCGCGCAATACCGCGCCATGCCAGCTGCGCGACCTGCGCGATCTGAAGTGGGGTGACGAGTGCCGCGTGGACATCGCCCTGCAAGGGCCCAAGTCGAGAGACATCCTCGTTTCGGTCTGCGACGACAAAGCCGCCGCGGCCAAGCTCAACAAGCTACCGCGCACCGATGTGATGCGCACCAGCCTGAAGGGCTTCGACGTGATTATTAGCCGCACCGGCTACACCGGCGAATCGGTCGCCTACGAGCTCTTTGTGCATCCCGACAAGGCGCCGGCCTTCTGGAATATGCTGATGGAAGTGGGCACGCCGTTGGGCCTGAAGCCGATCGGGTTGGGCGCGCGTGACAGTCTGCGCACCGAAGCGGGCCTGCCGCTGTACGGCCACGAACTGGCTGGGCCGCTCAATTTGCTGCCGAACGATGCCGGGTTCTCGTCATACCTGAAAGTGTATAAGCCGTTCTTTGTGGGGCGCGCGCCTTACGTGGCGCATGACAAGGCCCGCAAGATGGAAAATGTGCGCTTCCGCATGAACGAGAAGAACGTGCGCGTGCCCAAGGGCGCGGCCAATCTGGAAATGGGCGGCGACATGGACTACGTGGTCGACAAGCGCGGGCGTGTCATCGGGCGGGTGTTATCCTGCGCGGTGGACAGCGAGGGCTATATGACCGGCCAGGCGCTCGTGGAACTGAAGTACGCGCTGGAGGGCACGCCGATCGGGATTGTGGCCGCCGCCAAAGAAGCCAAAGCGGCCCACAATCTCAAGGTCGGCGATCGCTTGCCCGTGGCCGACGGCGCGACGGTGGTCAGCCGCTTTCCCAAGAGAAAGTAGATAAGGAGAAGGGAAACAAGTAGACAAGGACACTAGCCTGGTTTACTTGCTTGCTTGTTTCCTAAAAATATGCATTGTCCCAAGTGCGGCGACAAGATGGTCTTCAAGAATAACAGCATGTACTGCGAGCGCGGCAACATGCTGCTGACGCACTCGCTGTATGCGCGCTTGAATGCCCGCTTTGTGGAGAACGTTTCGGAAGAACCGCTGCTGCGCCGGACCCAGAATCCGCGCGGACGGTTCTTCTGCCCGGGCTGCGGCCAGCGCATGAAATTTCTCGACGGCTACCTGCAGTGCCCCGACGGCCACGGCTCGCTCAACGATGCGCTCTTCGATCTCAATCAGCTGTGCCCGCACGATCGCGTCAACGACTGAGGGATTCGGCCACACTGATCAAAAAGCCCGACAACTTCAGGTCGCCGGGCTTTTTGATCGCCTACCCTGCTTAGCCACCCGCGGCAGGTTCGGATGACTGCGCCGAGGTGGTTTGAATGACCGCCTGTCCCACCACAGGCGGTTGTCCGGGACTGCCCGGTTGAACGGTCGTGATCCTTTGTTCCGTCGCTTGAACTGATGACGGGGCGGCACGATTGTTGAGGAAATTGCCCAGGCCGTCGAGCGCATCGCGACCTTGCTGCAGCATGCCGACCAGCGAGTGCACCGGATACGATCCGCTGCCGATCACAATGCCGGTGGCAAAGACGTCGATGCGCGCCGGCATGGCAATGCCCAGCAGCGCAAACATTTTGATTTGCCCCACCGTCGCGACGATGACGCCCAACATCAACCCCAACACCACTGCGGCGGCGGCCTTGGCGCTGACGTAGTCGGGAGAGCTGCTGGCCTGGGCCAGTTTTTTCTCGGCGTCAGCCACGCGCGCTTCGGCCTCGGCCAGCATCTTCTGCACGTTGGCAGTCTCCTGATCGGCTCGCTGGCGCAGTTTTTCCAGCCTGCGCCGCGACCTGCGCCAAGTCGGCCTGCTGCATCAGCTCGTTCATTTCATCCGCGTACTTGGCTTCCAGGTCCTTAGCAACCATGCCGATGTTCTGCATCCACACGCGGGCATCGGCTACCCGGGTCTCGGCGAGTTTCAGCCAGCGCATGCCATAGCCCAGATACGCCACACCCGTGCGCCACACATTCTCCAGCATGTTAAAGACCGATTCCAACAGGCGCTCGACGCCGGTCGCCGCCGCGACGACGGGAGCCAGAACCAATAGCAGGCTCGCGCCGGGCGGCGGGGCTGTGACGCCGGTCGTGGGCAATACCGCGGCGATAAAGAACACCCAGATGATCAAGCCGACCCACATCACGACCACGAGGGAGACCAGCGCGACGAAAAACAGTCTTGTCCGCTTGCGCATTTCGGCCTCATCCCACTGTGGAACGACGCCCTTGCCTCGTTTCGACTTGGAATCAACGGTAGAAGTGACAACTTTGCTGCTCATGAGGATCCTCCTTAGACTGAAATCTGACAGGTTCAGACAGTGACGACCACACGCAATACCGACGCAGCCGTGATCAGGCGAGTCGCGGTCAGGCGCCTCCTATTATATATAATGCCGTCGAACAGCAGGCGAAGATGAGGGTGGAACAGCAGTGATTATAGAATATGCGCCTGAGCCAAGTCAAATATGCGGCGCACATCGGCCAACCGCTGATCAATGGGGGGCAAGGTCGGTGATTTGTCCTACGGGGTCTGGCGTCGTGCCAGATACCACGCCAGGCCGCCGTGCCACACCAGCAGCAGCGTCCCGACCAGGCCCATCGTTACTGCGACGAATTGCCAGGGGATGGCCGTGCGGCTCAACAGGCCGGCGCGCAGGACGATGGCGATCGGCGCTGCAATGATCCAGGCGATCAGGGTATGCAGCACAGCCGAACGGGGGTCGGCGATCACACTCGATCGAAAGACGCGGCCCGCTGCCGCGATCACGAACCACACGCTCAAGAACGTGAGCAGCGTCGGCAGCGCATTGACGATCAGATGCGCATCGCCCGGCGCATGCGTCTCGCGTCCCGTGAAGGCAAAGAACATGAAGATGATAACGTCGCCGATGACGAGGATAAGTTGAGGCTTTTGGTTCATGCCGGAAGCATAATCGCAAACGCGTAAAACGCCAAGCGCCCCACGGATGGCCTCGCACTGAAACGGAATCGGTTTTTTACGCATTACTCGTTAATGTGGTAGCATTAGCCCACCATATTTTCAGCAGGACACTCATGTTTTTTGACACAGCTCAGATTCAAGTCACGGCCGGCAAAGGCGGCGATGGCGCCGTGGCCTTTCGCCGCGAGAAATACGTCCCCTTCGGCGGGCCGTCCGGCGGCGACGGCGGGCATGGCGGAGATGTCACTTTGTTCGTCGATCCCAAGGTCAACACGTTGGTGTACTTCCGCCATCATCATCAGTTCAAGGCGGGGCACGGCGGCGACGGCCGCACCAAGAATCAGACTGGGGCCAATGGCCGGGCGGCGCGCATTCCCGTGCCGCCCGGCACCGTGGTGCGCGATGCCAAAACCCATGAAGTCCTCGGCGACCTGACCCAGCCCAGGGCTGAATTGATTGTCGCGCGCGGCGGCGCGCCGGGCAAAGGCAATGCGCGCTTTGCCACGTCCACCAACCAGGCGCCGCGCATGGCCACCAACGGCCTGCCCGGCGAGGCGCGCCTGCTCGATCTGGAATTGAAGTTGATCGCGGACGTGGGGCTGGTCGGCTTGCCCAACGCCGGAAAATCCACGCTGCTGGCATCGACTACCGCCGCCCGGCCGAAGATCGCGCCCTACCCGTTCACGACGCTCGAACCGAACCTCGGCGTGGTCGATCTCGATCGCGAAACGTCGTTCGTGATCGCCGACATCCCCGGCCTGATCGAGGGTGCGAGCATGGGCAAGGGTCTGGGCCACGAATTTCTGCGCCACATCGAGCGCACGCGCATCTTGATTCACCTGCTCGACGGATCACAGCCGGACCCGATCGCGGATTTCGACGCCATCAACGCCGAGCTGGCCGCGTTTGGCCACGGGCTGGCCGGCAAACCGCAGATCGTCGCCTTTAACAAGATCGATCTCGTCGAAGCGCAGGACAACTGGAAGAAAGCGCACGCCGTGTTGAAAAAGCGCGGCGTCGAAGCCATGACCCTCTCGGCAGCCGCGCACACCAACACGCGCGAGTTGATGTATCGCGCCGCGCAGCTGCTGAAAGAACTGACCGGAGCCGCTCGAACCGGCCAGCCCCCTGCCCGTCATCCGCCTGGAAGCAGAGGCCGAGCCGTTCACCATCACACGCGATGCCGCAGGCGCCTGGCATGTCACCGGCAAACAAGTGGAGCGCCTGGCCTTGCGCCATCGCTTCGATTCGGAGGAATCGCTCATGGCGTTTCAGCGCGCCGTGGAGAAGCTGGGCGTGCTCAGCGCGCTGCGCGCAGCGGGCGTGCACGAGGGCGACACCGTGTGGATTGGCGCAGATTACGAACTCGAGTGGCAGGATTAACAATGATCAAGAACTATGATCAATGGACAATGATAGACGAGCCATGTCCTATTTTCTGACTTTAGCAAATCCCGGAATCGAGGCTGTGCGGAGCCCACTTTAGTGTCAGCCGGTTCGATCGACCGCCATCTGTCCGGCTAAAGCCTCGACTCCAGCCAAAGAAATGGCTGCTCGCCAAAGTCCTGCAATTTCGTGGTTATTCGCAAAGACGGGAGTACTGCACCCGCCTGCGGCGGGTGTTCGTGTCAATTCGTGGAAGAAAATGATTAGAGCCATTCTCTTTGATTTGGACGGGTTGATGTTTGACAGCGAGCCGCATTCGCTGGCTTCGTGGGAAGCCGTGCTGCACGAGCGCGGCGTCACGCTCGATCAATTCACCATCGACAGCATCCTGGGACTGCGCATCGACGCGACGGCGCGGACGCTGATCGACAAGTATCACCTGCCTGATACCGTGCAGGAACTCAGCGACGCCAAGACCGAATATCAGATCGCCCATCTGGACGGCAACGTTCCGCCCATGTCCGGCCTGCTCGAACTGCTTGACGAGATCGATCGGCGCGGCTTGCCGAAAGCCATCGCCTCCAGCGGCATTCGCCGCTACGTGGATGCGGTGCTGCGCGTGAACGGCCTGCTCGATCGATTCAGCGTGATCATCACGGGCGATCAAGTGGCGCACGGCAAACCCGCGCCCGACGTCTTTCTCGCCGCGGCGCGCGCCCTCCACGTCGAGCCGCAGGATTGCCTGGTGTTGGAGGACGCTCCCGCCGGAGTACAGGCCGCCAAAGCCGCGGGCATGGTGTGCTTCGCGGTTCCGGATAAGGGTGTGGCGCAGCTTGATCTCTCGCGGGCGGACCATATCGTAGCGTCATTACACGATGTAATTACCGTAATAATGAGTAATGCGTAACGAGTAAACCTCCTCGTCACGCATTACTCGTTACTCGTTACTTGTTATGAAACTTGGCATCCTCGGCGGCACTTTCGATCCTCCGCACTTCGGCCATCTGCGCCTGGCCGAAGCCGCGCTGACGCAATTATCGCTGGACAAAGTGCTGTTCGCGCCGGCGGGTGTGCAGCCGTTGAAACAAGGCCATCCCGCCACCGCGCCTGAGCAGCGCGCCCGCATGGTCGAGCTGGCCATTGCCGGCGATCCGCGTTTCGCCTTATCGCGCGCCGATCTCGATCGGCCCGGGCCGCACTACACCGTCGATCTCATCGCCATCATTGAGCAGCAATATCCCGGTGCGGCGTTGTGGTTCATCATGGGTGAAGATTCGTTGAGCGATTTGCTGCGCTGGCGCGATCCCGCCCGCCTGATTCAACTGGCCCGGTTAGCCGTGCTGCGCCGGCCGGGTTACGAACCGGACTGGGCCGTGCTCGATCGGGTTTTGCCTGATCTCCGTGCGCGCATCGATTGGATCGAACACGCCGAGATCGATATTTCCGCCAGTGACATCCGGCGGCGAGCGCGGCGCGGCCTGCCCATTGCGCCATTTGTGCCGGCGCGGGTGATCGACTACCTTGTGGCGCAGCACCTCTATACAGACAGCCTTTCACACGCGGCTGATCACGCTTAACTGTGCTACAATTGTCCTCAAGCCAAGCATCCTCCCAATCTTGTTATACCGGCAACACATCAATCGAATAGAGAACACATCGCTGTGGGCGACATCGTCAACTGCGCCGTGCAGATAAGCATGCATTGGAGACGGCCGATGGGTGAATTACCGACCGGCACCGTCACATTTCTTTTCACCGACATCGAAGGCAGCACGACGCTGGCGCAGCAATATTCCGTCGCCCTGCCTGTCCTCCTCGCGCGCCATCACGCGATTCTGCAGGAAGCGATCGCGGCGCATCACGGCCACGTCTTCCAGATCGTCGGCGATGCCTTTTGCGCCGCGTTCTCTACCGCGAGCGATGCGCTCAACGCGGCACTCGACGCACAGCGCAGCTTGCAGCATGAAACATGGAGCCCTGCTCCGATCAAAGTGCGCATGGGACTGCACACCGGTGCGGCACAGGCCGGAGCGAGTGAAGAGCGCGCCGGAGGTTATGCAGGCTATTCGACTATGGCGCGCACGCAGCGCGTGATGTCGATCGCCTATGGTGGGCAAGTCTTGCTCTCCAACGCCACGGCTGAATTGGTGCGCGGTGATCTGCCCGCCGATGTATCTCTGCGTGACATGGAGGAACATCGCCTGAAAGGTCTGGCTCAGCCGGATCATCTGTGGCAACTCGTGGCCCCCGATCTGGTGACGGAGTTTCCGCCGCTCAAATCGTTAACCACCGTGCCCAACAATCTGCCGCTGCAACTCACCTCGTTCGTCGGGCGTGAAAAAGAGATCAGCGAAGCCAGCCGATTGATGACCAATACGCGCATCTTCACCTTCATCGGTCCCGGCGGGACGGGCAAGACACGCTTAGTCTCTTCAACTGGCGGAAGAGCAACTGACTGAATTCAAAGACGGCGCCTGGCTGGTTGAACTCGCGCCGCTCGCCGATGCGGCTTACATCACTTCGACCATCGCCTCCACGTTCAGCCTGCGCGAAGTTCAGGGCGTGCCACTCATCAACATCGTCACCGATTATTTGCGCGGCAAGCAGCTGCTTCTCATCCTGGATAATTGCGAACATCTGGTCGAGGCGTGCGCGCAGCTCGCCGATCAACTCCTGCACGAATGTCCCAATCTGAAAATCATCGCATCGAGCCGCGAAGCCTTAGGGATCAGCGGCGAGACGGTATATCGTGTGCCGTCTCTCCTGGATGGCGAAGCCGCGCGCCTCTTTATCGAACGCGCCACAAAGGCCGACTCGCGTTTCAAAGAGACGGAGCAAAACACCCCTTTCATTGTCCAAATCTGCCGCCGGCTCGACGGCATCCCACTCGCGATCGAGCTGGCCGCGGCGCGCGTCAAATTGTTTACGCCGCAACAAATCGCGGAACGGCTTGACGATCGCTTCAAGTTGCTCACCGGCGGAAGTCGCACGGCCTTGCCGCGCCAGCAAACGCTGCGCGCATTGATCGACTGGAGTTATCTCACCCTCAACGAAATGGAGCAGCGCGCCTTGCGCCGCCTGGCGGTCTTCTCAGGTGGGTGGGCGATCGAGGCCGCCGAAGCCATCATCGGGGAGCCAGAACCACTGGACGGTTTGGCGGGGCTGGTCAATAAATCGCTGGTCAATGTCGAAGAGCAGGATGGCGCATCCCGTTATCAATTCCTGGAAACGATCCGCCAGTATGCCATGGAGAAATTGGTGGAAGCCAATGAAGCCGGCGAAACGCGCGATCAGCACTTGAAATATTTCAAGGATCTGGCGTTGAAGAACAATCGAACGACAGGTATTTTCGCCGCGGTGATCGCCGTCGATGAGGAAGCGAGAACTTACGCCTGGGTGCGCGCTATCGATAAGGAATACGACAATATGCGTGCCGCGCTGGAATGGGCCATTCAAAACGACCCGGGCGCCGCAGCGGAATTGATCGACATCCTGAATCCCTATTGGAATGTGCGCGACCTCAACAGCGAGGCGCGTCTATGGTGCCGAGCCATCGTCGAGAATCCCAAAACCACGGACACGCCGCGTGCTAAAGCATTGGGCATTCTGGCTTATTCATTGATGATCCTGGGCGAAATGCGCGAAGCCGCGACGGTCGCCAGCCAAGGAATTGAAATCTCCCGACGGATTGGCGATAAACCAACCCTGGCGCGGTCGCTGAGTTCACTGGCGATGGCCAGCGTGTTCACGAGCGGACCGGAAGCGGCCATGAAAGCGGCCGAGGAGTCGGAAGCGATTGCGCGGGAAGCACAGTTCAAGGAAGGGATTGCCGCGTCTTTGGGAATGAAGGCCAGTGTATTGCTTTTGTCAGGCGGCGATCCCGTAGAGGCAAAAAGGAATATCGAAGAGGCGATGGCGGTTGCGAAAGAAGCCGGCTTTGTGTGGGGCGCGGCGTTGAGCGGCATGGGTCTGGGGCGGCTGGCTTCTCGGCTGGGCGACTTAGAAGGCGCACGGAAGGAATTTGCCAGGGCTGCCGAAATCGCCCAGCGTATGGGAAATCGCAGAATCTATGCCTCCTGCCGCAGTGAACTGGCACACGCCTTGCGCCAGCATGGGAAGTTTGACGAGGCGATCGCCCTGTATAAAATGGTGTTACCGATCTGGCAGGATTTCGGTCATCGCGCGGCGGTGGCGCATGAGCTGGAATGTCTTGGCTATATCGCCAGTGCACAAGAAGATGGATACCGTGCGGCCAGATTGCTCGGCGCGGCGGAAGCGATTCGCAAGACGACCAACTCAACCATCAATGGCGTCGAACTCGTCGAGTATGAAAGGGAAATTGCTGCGCTGCGCGCAGGCATGGACGAAAATGAGATGCAAGCGGCATGGGCTGAGGGCCGCGCGATGACGATGGATCAGGCGATCGAGTACGCGCTGGAGAAGTCTGATGGCTGAATTACCCACCGGCACCGTCACGTTTCTGTTCACCGACGTTGAAGGCAGCACCCCGTTGGCGCAGCAGTTCCCCGCCGAGCTGCCCGCCCTCCTTGCGCGGCATCACGCGATCTTGCAGCACGCTATTCAAGCGCACCACGGGCACGTCTTTCAAATCATCGGCGATGCATTCTGCGCGGCGTTCCACACGGCGAGCGATGCGCTCAATGCCGCGCTCGACGCGCAGCGCGGCTTGCAGCACGAAACGTGGCAGCCTACCCCGATCAAGGTGCGCATGGGATTGCACACTGGCGCGGCGCAAGCGGGAGCGAGTGAAGAGCGTGCGGGAGGCTACGCGGGCTATTCGACTATGGCGCGCACGCAGCGCGTGATGTCGATCGCTTACGGCGGACAGGTCCTGCTCTCCAATTCGACCGCCGAACTGCTGCGCGATCAATTGCCCGCCGGTGTTTCCCTGCGCGACATGAACGAGCATCGGCTGAAAGGTCTATCGCATCCCGAGCACTTGTGGCAGCTCGTCGGCGCCCGACTTGGCAGCCGAGTTCCCTCCGCTCAAATCACTGACCACCGTGCCCAACAATCTGCCGCTGCAACTGACGTCGTTCGTCGGGCGTGAAAAGGAGATCGCCGACATCAAGAGTTTGCTCAACTCGGCGCGGCTGATCACGCTGACCGGTTCGGGCGGCACGGGCAAGACGCGCCTGTCGCAGGAGGTCGGCGCAGAAGAATTGTCTTCCTTCACCAACGGCGTGTGGCTGATCGAACTCGCGCCGCTCAGCGACCCGGCGCAGATCATCCCCGCGCTGGCGCAGGTCTTTGGCTTGCAGGAACTGCCCTTCAATCCGCTGGCGAATCTCGTGCTGGATTATTTGCGCGACAAAAAGATTCTGATCATTCTCGATAACTGCGAGCATCTCATCGAAGCCTGTGCGCGTCTCGCCGATGATCTGCTGCATCAATGCGCGGGACTCAAAATCCTCGCCAGCAGCCGCGAGGCATTGGGCATCGCGGGCGAGGTAGCCTATCACACTCCCTCGCTGGCGGATGCGGAGTCGACGCAACTCTTTGCGGATCGGGCCCGCGCCGCGAATGCCAAATTTCAGTCTGACGGATACGAATGCCTCAGCCATCGCACAAATCTGCCGCCGGCTCGACGGCATTCCGTTGGCGATCGAGTTGGCCGCCGCGCGCGTCAAGTTGCTCTGCGCCCGAACAAATCGCAGCGCGGCTCGACGATCGCTTCCGGTTGCTCATCGGTGGGAGTCGCACCGCCTTGCCGCGCCAGCAGACCCTGCGCGCCTTGATCGATTGGAGTTACGACCTGCTCTCCGACGAGGAGAAACGCCTGCTGCAATTTGCCTCGGTTTTCGTCGGCGGGTGGACGTTGGACGCGCTCGAAGCGGTATCAGATGACCCGAAGGCCATTGAGCATCTAGAGGGACTCGTCAATAAATCGCTGGTCGTGACCGAAGAACGTGAAAGCGAAATGCGCTATTTCATGTTGGAGACGATCCGCCAATACGCCAGGGAAAAGTTATTTGATGCGAAGCAAGCCGCGGCGGCGCGCGATCGGCACTTCGTCCATTTTAAAGATATTTCGAAAAGATTTGGGATGTCCGTCTCGTTTCGAGAGAATCTAAAATTCAAAGATTGAACAGCCATGCGAGTGAGAAGTTGAAAATCTGCGCGCCGCATTGGACTGGGGTTTGGAAAACGATGTCGCAAGACGCATTGCGATCTGGCGGCGAAATTGCCATGAGTTTGAGTTGATGGGAGGTCAGCTGGAAGGCTGGCAATTGCTCAAAACGGCAATTGAGAAGTTTCGCACATTGCCGCCCGTGGAAGGAGAAGCCAAACCGCCTCCGACAAAGAGATTTATGCCCAGCGTGTTTTTGCCGGGAATGGTGCTGAAGGGCACGGATGAAATCATGCATTCGCCAGTATCTTGGAGGAAGCCATCGCCATTGCCCGTGACTCGGCGATAAACAATTTTAGGCTATAGCTCTGGAAATGTACGCTAAGCCATCAGCCATGCGTCAAAGCCGAGGATACCCTAGCCGCCGCGCAAGAAGGGTTTGAAATCTTTACGAGAGATCGATGATAGGCTGGGTTGGCATGGCCTATGGCAATCTGGCAGCTAGGAGTTGATGCACGGCGATTGTGAAGAGAGCTGAAAAGTATGTGGTTTTGACTCAGGCTAGATGAAAGAGTACGCCGATATCTTTTCAAGCCGCTTGTTCTCAATATGGCGTTGGGGATTGGCGCGCGCGGCAGGGTCGCTTCGAGGTTGCCCAAGCGTCACTTTGAGGATGGGCTAAGGATATTCAAGCATATTGGGCACAAAGGCATTATCAACGGTGATGGCGTCCGAAATCGCGCATACGCGACGCGCCATAGGGCAATTTCACCGAAGCCAAGAAAATCTATCGGGAAACCATCAAGGTTTTTCAAGATATGGCAATCGTCCGCCGTTGCGCATCAACTGGAATGTTTTGCGATTATCGCGATTGTGGAGGAAGAACCACAACGCGCCGCAAAATTATTCGGCGCGGCGGAGGCCCTGCGCGAGGTAACAGGGCATAAACCGACAGACGAAGAACAAGCCGAAGACAGATCAGTTCGTGAGTCAATTGCGCGCCATGCTCGCTGAAACGGAATTCAACGCGCTCTGGGTGGAGGGTACGATCCATGACGATGGAGCAGGCGATCCAGTTGGCATTGAGTTGATTTAGCCAGTCATTCAGTAAAAGAAGAACAAAATACAATTCGCCGATACGCCCGGCAGTGTCCGTCCCTTCTGCTCGAGCATTTCGATTTGGTGCTGGTATTACGAGGCGCTTGCAGAGCGGCCGCGGCAGCGGCCTGATCATCTCCTGTTATGTATTGCGGCAAGTACGCAGGTCAGGGAACTAAAATCGGCTGGGCGCAGACTTGGCGCAGTCTGTGGCGCTGGCTGTGATCCCGGCGTAGTCGAAATCAGTTCAGATTTCAACTGGAGGTGGGTGCGCTGGGCGAGCACGCTCGGCAACGATTGCGTTCGCCGTGGTCGATTCTTGATAATCCATTGGTCCATCGTGTTACACCACAGCCAGGGCAAATGTGTATATGTACGGCTCCGAAGCCACACGGCGTCCGCGTTGACCGTCCCCGGGCGCCTGCTAATCGATGCGATGTTCAATCGCCTGGCGCGGGTACAGAGCGCGGTCGGTTTCTGGGTGTTGGGCGATCAGCGTATTGGCGCTGCGTGGAAAAGTCCGGCCGAAAGGTCTGGCTTATCTGGAATCGTTGGCGCTGGCTATCGACTGCCAGGTGCTGGACAGCCTCAGTCATTCCCGATCTGCGTCGTCTCAGGCGCAGCAACAGCCTTGGCACCCATGGGCCAGATGATGCGACTCAAATTGTGAATACACTGTGGACGGATGACCGTGCCAGACAATGACCCGAGGAGACACAATGAACTGGTATCTCATCGTCAAGTATCTACATATCATTGCCGTCGCAATTACTATTGGCGGGATGTTTGCGCGGCAGTTGGTGCGCGGCTTTGCCAGGCGAAGCGCCGACATCAAAACGGTCGCCTCGCTGACGCCGGTGGCCCTCCGCATCGATCGCACCATGGTCATTCCCTGGAGCAACCTCATCTTTCTGCTGGGGATTATTTTGGCCCTCATGCAGCAGTGGCCGATCTTTGGCTTTCTGCAGGGCGCCTCGCAAAACTGGCTGTTGGTGTCCAACATCCTGTTGATCATCATGCTGGCGCTGATCCCGACAGTGTTCATTCCCCACAACAAAAAAGTGGAGTCGCTTTTGCAGACTGCGCTGGCCGAGGGGCGCATCACGCCCGAATTGAGCGCCGCGCTCAACGACAAAAAGAACCGGGTGGCGCATCACGCGGAGGAGATCATCGTCCTCGTCATTGCAGCGTTGATGGTGCTTAAACCGTTTTAGCAGAATAGTTTGAAGAGGCTCAGTCAAATGCCAAATAACAAATTCATGCTGCGAGCGCTGCAACCATCCGATAGTCCCGCGTTAGTCAAACTGATCACTGAATTCGACGGTGACCTGACAACGCATTTTCAGGTGGATCCGTACACGGCGATTATTTCCGGAACCGAATACCGCACGGCGGGCGTTGCCGTGGAATGCGCGGGGTACGATGGCTTCGTTGGAATGGGGACCGTACGCTTCGGAGAAATGCAATATAACGGGGATGTCTTGCCGTTTGCATTTTTAGATGGCCTCAAAGTTCATAAAGATTTCCGCGGCAACGGGCTTGGTTATCAAATTGCCCGCTGGCGCATTCAACAGGCCAGGGAAGCATTCGGTGAGCATGGTGTGATTGCCACCGGCATGTTGCATGACAATCACGCCTCCCATGCGGTGGCCAACAAGTGGTGCCGGGAATTCGTTGAATCAGCCTTTGAGACTCGTCTCGTACCCATGCTGACACGGCGTCCCAAACCGCTGGCCGGAATTGCGGTGCGTGAAATGGAAGTTCATGAATATCAGGAATTCGCCAGCAAGCAAAATGTCTTCTATGAAGACCACAACCACTATCCGCCTTGTGACGCGGCTTCTATTGCAAACGCACTTGGCGTTGCAGCCGATAGGAAAAAGCCTTATCGCTACTTTGTGGCGGTGGATGCCCGCGGAAATCTGTTGGCCGGAGCGCAGACGTGGGCGCGCGGGATGCTAAAATCTGACACGATCAATAACCCTCCGCCGCCGCTTCGTGTTTTGAACAGCGTAGTACATCTTCTTCCACCAGATTTCATCCTGCGCGATATCGCGGTCACTGGGCTTTGGTATGAATCCGGTCAATTGAAAGTTGCCCAACACTTGTGGGAAATGATGCGGTGGGAATGCAGGGATCAAGGCACGACGCTTGGAGTCGGCTTTGATCCCCGCGACCCCGCTCGCGAGGCGGCAGCACTTAAACCATGGCACCAGCCGCGACCCAAAATTACTATAGCAATTCATGGACCTATGCCAATCAATCGCGAAAAACTACTTTTTAGCTTTGGACGTGTATAGCGATGATCATCCTTGAAACCAAACGACTTCTCCTTCGACGCCAGGTCAGCGAAGACTTGGATGCGCTCTGGGCACTGTATTGTGACTCCGCTATCACGAAGTACATCCCCGACGCGCCGCGTTCACGCGAAGCAGCCAGAGAGGAACTGGAATGGCACATGCACGGACACCCCCGATATCCCGAGCTGGGACTCTGGGCCACCATTCACAAAGCGTCAGGAAAGTTCATCGGGCGCTGCGGCTTGCTGCCGTGGACGATTGACGGTCAACGCGAAGTGGAAGTGGCCTACACGATCGTTCAGGAATATTGGGGACAGGGACTCGCCACCGAAGCGGCGCGCGGCATCCTCGACTATGGCTTCACCGAACTGAATCTATCCCGCCTGATTTGCCTGATTGACCCGGAGAACGTCGCCTCGCAAAGAGTCGCCGAGAAGATCGGCCTGACGCTTGAAAAGAAAGTAGATGGCATTGACGGCGACAATTATCCGACGCTCATTTACTCGATCAACCAGCATAACGCCTGATGCGTGACTATCGACTACCAGACTATACGACTACGCTTGCACCGCACCAAACCGCGTGCGGTTGCAGTGCCGGTGTCGCACTCTCTCACTATCGCACTAACCCACTGTGACCCGTCTCGCCTCTTTCCTCCAAATCCGCTCGGGTGAAGCGCGGCTTGTCGCTTTCGTCGCCGCCCTGTTCGCCTTGATCGAGGCGGGGCGCGGACTGGGCGGCAACGCGGCCGATGCTTTGTTCTATACGCGCTTCGGCGTCGAGTATTTGCCGTATATGTTCATGCTGTTGGGCGCGACCAACTTCGCCGTCTCGCTCACCTATGCTGCCAGCCTCGGCAAATTCGATCAGCGCCGTTTCTTTGTCCTGGTGTTGATCACCCTCGCCGTCGTGATCCTGATCGAGCGCGCGGCCATCGCGCTGGAGATTGCCGCGCTCTATCCGGTGCTGTGGATTTCGATCAACATCATCAGCTCGATTGTCGGCCTGTTGTCGTGGAACATCGCGGGCGCAGTGTGCGATGCGCGGCAGGCCAAGCGTCTCTTCTCGATCTTCGTCAGCGCCGGCATCCTCGGCAGCGTGATCGGCAACTTCATCACCGGCCCGCTCGCGCAGGTCCTCGGCACGCAGAATCTGCTCATCCTGTACGCTGCGGTGCTGTTCGTGTGCGCGTGGTTCGCCCGATCGATCATCCGGCGCTTCTTTAAGCCGCTGGTGAAGCACGGCGAGACGACCAGTTTCATTGCCGAAGTCCGCGCCGGATTCGACTACGTGCGCGCTTCGTCCCTGTTCAAACTCATGGCCGTCGGCTCGGTGCTCTTCTCCATCCTGTACTTCTCGCTTTCGTTTCCCTTCAGTACGGCCGTCTCGGCCAGCTTCCCCACTGAGGCCGAGGTAGCCGGCTTCCTCGGCGTGTTCTCTGGCATCGCCACAGCCATCACGTTCTTCGTGTCGTTGTTCGTCGCCAGCCGCCTGTACGCGCGCTTCGGCGTCGTCAACGCCGTGCTGCTCCTGCCCCTGGCCTATCTCGCCGGTTTCGTGCTCTTTGCGCTCAATTTTTCGCTAATCAACGCTAGCATCGCGCGCTTGCTGCAACTCGTGGTCCTGGGCGGCGTCGCGGGCACGGCCTACAGCACTTTCTTCAACGTCGTGCCATCCGACAAACGCGGACAAGTGCGCTCGTTTGATTCGGGCGTGCCGGAACAGATCGGCGTGGCGTTATCGGGCGTGCTGCTCATTCTGGGGCAGCGGGTGCTGACGACCACACAGATTTTTATCATGGGCATGCTCGGCTCGATCGTCTGCGGCGCGCTCGTATGGCGCTTGCGCCGCAGCTATGGCCAGGCTTTGCTCGCCGCACTGCGCGCGGGCCGCGTCGATGTGTTTGCGACTGACGAGCGAGCGTTTGCCGGAGTTCAAGGTGATGCGAATGCGATGCGCACGGTCACGCTGGCCCTGCACGATCCCAGGCCGTCCACGCGCCGGATCGCGCTCGAGCTGCTGGCGCGCCTCCGCGCGCGCGCCATGGCCGCCAGGGCGGTGCCGCTCCTGCGCGATCCCGATCGGGATGTGCGCCTCGCCGCCATCCGCGCGCTGGGCGAGCTCAAAGCCAGTGAAACGGCCAGCTCGATCGTAGCCCTGCTAAAAGACGACGAGGCAGACGTGCGCGCGGCAGCTCTGCAGGTATTGCCCGGCCTGTTCCCGCCGATCACGCGGCCGCTGATGGAGACCATGGATGGCCTGCTGATGGACAACGAGGTTGATGTGCGGCTGTGGGCGGCCATCGCCCTGTTGAAATTCAGGCAGCCCGATCGGGCCAGGCTCATCCTCGATCGGCTGTTGCACGATCCGCAGGCGGTGACGCGCGCTCGAGCATTGGAAGCGCTGGGCAGGCTGGGCTACGGTTTGGATCCGGCCCCTCTCGTGCAGGCCCTGCAAGACTCATCCGCCATCGTCCGGCGGGCAGCCTGTCACGCCCTGGCGCAAATCCAGCCTGCTTCGGTCATTGAGCCGCTGGTCGATCGTCTGAGCGATGCCGATTCTGCGGTGCGTGCTGCCGCCGCGCAGGCCCTGCGGCATTTCGGCAGCGCGGCCACGCTCGCCGTGCTGCCAGCCTTGAACTCTGCCGACTATCTAACTCAAGAGGTTGCGCTAGAGGCGTTAACGCCTGATCCCGCGATCCTTCAACCGCTGCACGCTTTCGTGCAGCGCGAGGTTGAGCAGCTGCGCTGGCTGCGCCGGCTGGATCTGGCCATCCCCGAAAGAGGCCGCATCAGCCGCTTCCTGCGTGATCTGCTCGCCGAGCGTGCCATGGCTTGCGAGCAAAGACTGATCACCGCGCTGGGACTGCTGAGAGATCGCGGCGCCATGCAGCAAGTTGGCCGGGGCCTGCGTGCGCACTCGGCAGATTCGCGCGCGGCAGCTGTCGAGGCGCTGGATACATTAGGCGACAAGCAGCTGGTCAAGCAGATCATTCCGCTGCTGGAAGACGCTCAACCGGGCGAGCGGCTTTCAAACGAGATGGCGCTGCAGCAGTGCCTCGCATCGCATGACGTGTGGCTGCGCGCTGTGGCGGCGCGCGCGATCCCCGAGATGATGGCGATCGAATTGATTCCTCAACTGCGCACCCTGAGCGCTGAGGCTGATAGTTTGGTCAGCGGCGCGGCGCGCGATGCGCTGCACCAGCTGGATGAGGTGGACGCTATGGAAACCTTGCAAACGATGTCGACTGTGGAGCGTGTGCTGTTGCTGCACGATGTGCCGCTGTTCGCGGCCTTGACACCTGACGATCTCACCCAGATCGCAGCCATTGCCCGCGAACAATGGCATGGCGCTGGATCGCTGATCTGCCGCGAGGGGGAACAGGGACGGGAGATGTACGTCGTAGCGCAGGGGCAGGTGCGGGTCACGAAGCAGGCCCCTGGCGGCGAAAAATACCTGGCGACGCGTTACGCCGGCGACTTCCTGGGCGAGATGTCCATTGTGCTGGCTGCCCCGCGGACTTCAAGCGTATATGCCGACGGCGAAGTCCGCACGCTGGTCATCGGAGATGAAGCGTTGAGCGCCATCCTGCACGACCGCCCCGATGTGGCGCTGGCGATGCTGCGCGGCGTGATGCAGCGGCTGCGAGAAAGGGAGGAATAGCCGCTTGTGCTGATAACAAAGTGTGGCTACAATATTCACCATGCCCGTCAAGAACAACGTCACCCGTCTGCTCGATTCCCGCCAAGTCGCCTACACCACCGCCGAATACGACGGCTCGCAGTTTCACTCCGCCGAGGAAGTGGCGCAGCTGATCGGCGTGCCGGTCGAGCAAGTGTACAAGACCATTGTCGTGCTGCGCGAGGACAAGACGCGCAAGCCGCTGCTGGTGATGGTGGCCGCGCCGCGCGAGATCGAGCTGAAAAAGCTGGCCGCGTCGCTGGGCGAGAAGAAGCTGCACATCGCCAAACACGACGAAGCCGAAAAGTTAACCGGCCTGCAGGTGGGCGGCATCAGCGCGCTGGCGCTGTTGAGCAAGCCGTTCGAAGCCTGTCTTGATCGGCCGGCGCTCGATTTCGAGCACATCCACATCAGCGGCGGGCAGCGCGGACTGGACGTACAGATCGGCGTGAAGGATCTGATCGCGCTGACGAAGGCCAGGACGGTCGAGGCCACCTGACGAGTGAAAAGTGATGAGTGATGAGTCAATATCAGTAGGTTAGACCCAGCGTAATGTCATGCCCGAGCGCTTTCGCCTTACTCGCCGCTTTGCGGCGGAGGCGCGCTAGGCGTGTCGGGCATCCAGATTGATGGTTGTCCACTCACGCTGGCTGGACGACTTGATTCCCGCCATGCCGTACCCAGGCCCCACTGGGGCCTGGCGGCACGCATGTGCGAAGCACGCGGGAACACCTGCACCCACCGCAGGTGCGGTGTGACATGGCTGACTCGCTAATCTAGATGACAGTGAGCAATGAGTGAAGTGACCATGACCCTAGCGCAGGAAATCTTCATCACCGCCAACGGCCTCAATTTTCATGTGCTTGACTGGGGCGGGCATGGCAAATGGCTCGTGGGTTTGCACGGGCTGGCCTCGCAGGCGCACATCTGGGACCTGGTCGCGCCGCGCTTGAGTGATGCCTTCCACGTCGTCGCCGTCGATCAACGCGGGCACGGCCTGAGCGATAAACCGGACAGCGGCTACGATTTCGCGACCATTACTTCTGACCTCGACGCGATCTTGACGGCGCAAAAGATCGATCGGGCGGTGTTGGCCGGTCATTCGTGGGGCGGCAACGTCGCGCTGCAATACGCCGTTGATCATCCCGACCGCGTGAGCGGCTTAGTCTTGATCGACGGCGGCTTCCTGCAGATCGGCGATCGCCTGGATTGGCCTACCGTGGAGAAATTCCTGGAGCCGCCGGATTTGATCGGCACGCCGCTGGACGAGTTTCGCGCCGGGATGAAGCTGTGGATGGGCGCAGCCTGGTCGCCCGAAGCCGGGGCCATCACGCTGCAGAATTTCGACGTGCGCGAAGATGGCACCATCGCGCCGCGCCTGCGCAAAGCGAACCACATGCAGGTGGTGCGCGCCATCTGGGAGCACCGGCCTTCCGAATTGTGGGCGCAGGTGCAGTGCCCGGTGCTCATGATTCCCACCGTCGCGCCTGAACCGCACGACGAGCGAACACGCGATACATTGGAGAATAAGCGCCGCAACATTGCAGTGGCTGAACAGCGCCTGAAGCACAGCCAGACGATCTGGATGACGGACACCATTCACGATGTGCCGCTGCAGCGCCCCGGCGAGTTAGCTGAGACGATCAAGACCTGGCAGGTTTCGCGCAGCGCCCCGTAGCGCAGCGAAGTGGGCCACCAGATGATCTGGTCAGCCTGTTCGATCTGATTCGGTGCAGCAAACATACGCTGATGGCCATTGGAAAACCTGCCAGGTCTGCACTATGGAGGCCACATGGACGAAAAGACCCGCCGTAACCTGGCTTTGTCTGCTCAGCCCGTCAGCGATCGCAACTTCCGCACGGTCGCGGCTTTCAAACAGGCCCTGGCCGACAACCTGTATTACACGCGCGGACAGGCCGCGCCCACGGCCAGCCCCCAAGACGTGTATGCTGCACTGGCTTTTACCGTGCGCGATTACCTCGTCGATCGCTGGCAGCATACCGTTGCCACTTACTCGCAGAGCTCTCCCAAGTTCGTGTACTACTTGTCCGCCGAGTACTTGCCGGGGCGGCAAATCACACAAAATTTGCTCTACACCGGCACCATCGATCTGGCGCGTCAGGCCCTGACCGAGCTGGGCTACGATCTCGATCAGCTCCTCGAGCTGGAGCCGGAGCCTGCGCTGGGCAATGGCGGCCTGGGGCGGCTGGCCGCATGTTACATGGATTCACTGGCGACGCTCGACATTCCCAGCATCGCCTACGGCATTCACTATGAGTACGGCATCTTCAAGCAATCGATCCGCGATGGCTGGCAGACGGAGAGTCCCGACGATTGGCTGTATTACGGCAATCCCTGGGAATTTCCGCAGCCCGACAATCTGGCGCGCGTTGGTTTCGGCGGCCGCACCGAAACTGTGAATGACGATCAGGGCGGCTTTCACGTCCGCTGGGTTCCCGCCGAAGCAATCCTGGGCGAACCGAGCCACGTGCTGGTGCCCGGCTATGAAACCGGCTCGGTCAACCTGTTGCGCCTCTGGCGTGCGCGCGCCAGCCAGGAATTGAACCTGCAGCTGTTTGACGTCGGCGATTACACGCGCGCCGCCGAGCAAAAGACTTACTCCGAGAACATCACCAAAGTCCTGTATCCCAACGACGCCACGCCGCAGGGCCGCGAACTGCGTTTGAAACAGCAATACTTCTTTGCGTGCTGTTCCTTGCAGGACATCATCCATCGTTTTCTGGCGTTCAATGCCGGCTGGCAGGAGTTCCCGGAGAAAGCCGTGATCCAGCTCAACGACACGCATCCTGTCGTCGCCATTCCTGAACTGATGCGCGTGCTGCTGGACGAGTACCGGCTGGGCTGGGATGAAGCGTGGAGCATCACGAGCCGATCGTTTGCCTATACCTGCCACACGCTGCTGCCCGAAGCGCTGGAAAAATGGCCGGTGAGTCTGTTCGAGCGGCTGCTGCCGCGCCATCTGGAGATCATCTACGAGATCAATCAGCGCTTCCTGCAGGAAGTGCGCGCCCGCTTCCCACACGACGAGGATCGCGTGCGGCGCATGTCGCTGATCGAAGAAGCGCCGGAGCGCATGGTGCGCATGGCCTACCTGGCCGCCGTGGGCAGCTTCTCCGTCAACGGCGTGGCCGAACTGCACTCGCGTTTGCTGCGCGCAAGCCTGCTGCGTGACTTCGCCGATCTGTGGCCGGAGAAATTCAACAACAAGACGAATGGCGTCACGCCCCGACGCTTTATGCGGCTGGCTAACCCGCGCCTGTCCGAATTGATCACGGCTCATATCGGCGCCGGCTGGCTGAACGATCTCCCGCGCCTGCAGGAACTCGAATCTCAGGTCGATCAAGCGGATTTACGCCAGGCGTGGCGCGAAGTCAAAGCGCACAACAAAGCGGCGCTGGCCGGGGCGATTCACGATCGCACCGGGGTCGCCGTCCCGCCCGCGGCGATGTTCGACATCATGGTGAAACGCCTGCACGAATACAAGCGCCAGCTGCTCAAAGTGCTGCACATCATCACGCTGTACAACCGCCTGTGCGCGCAGCCGGACCTGGACATTGTGCCGCGCGCCTTCATCTTTGGAGCCAAGTCCGCGCCCGGCTATCAGATGGCGAAGTTGATCATCAAACTGATCAATGCGGTGGGCGAAGTGGTCAATCACGATCGGCGGATCGCCGATCGGCTGAAGGTGGTCTTCATGCCCAACCTCAACGTGACGCTGGGCGAAAAGATCTATCCCGCCGCCGAACTCTCGGAGCAAATCTCGCTGGCCGGCCTGGAAGCGTCCGGCACCGGCAACATGAAGTTCGCCTTGAATGGCGCGGTAACAATCGGGACATTGGATGGCGCGAACATCGAGATTCGCGAACACGTGGGCGCAGAGAACTTCTTCCTGTTCGGGCTGACCGCCGGGGAAGTCAGCGCGCTGAAGTCGCGCGGATTTGCGCCGCGAGACTACGTGCAGCGCCAGCCCGAGTTGCAGCAGGCCATCGCGCAAATCGCGGACGGCTATTTCTCGCGCGGTGATCAGGACCTGTTTGGCCCGCTGGTGGACAGCCTGCTTCAGCGCGATCCCTATTTGGTCACGGTGGACTACGCCGCGTTCATCGCGCGCCAGGATGAAGTCGATCGGGCCTATCGCGATGCAGACGGCTGGACGCGCAAATCCATTCTCAACACCGCGCGCTGCGGTTTCTTCTCGTCCGATCGCGCCGTGCGCCAATATTGCGAAGACATCTGGAAGGTCAAGCCGCTGCCGGTCAAAGCGTGATACGTGGAATTGCGTACTGCGTATTACGTACGCATACAATTACCCCATGCTGTCCATCCAGCTTCTGGGCACACCCCAAATCCTGCAGGACGGTCGGCCCCTGACCATCACGCGTAAGAAAAGCCGCGCGCTGCTGTACTACCTGGCCGCGCACGACAAGCCGCTGACGCGCGAGCAGCTGCTGGCAGTCTTCTGGCCGGACAGCGAGCGCGTTTCGGCGCAGCAAGTCCTGCGCACCACGCTGCACGGCTTGCGGCAAGCGCTGGGCGCGGCCCTCGTCACCGACGACAACACCCTGTCATTCGCACCGGACACTGACGTCGATGTCCGCACGTTCGAGCTCAACCTCCAGCGCCCAACTGCTAACTTCCAACCTCCGCTCCCCGACCTCCACGCGGAGCGTCTAACCTCCACCCTGCGACTCTATCGCGGCGATTTCCTTGCCGGTTTCGCTCTCAGCGATTCAGCCGAATTCGACGATTGGCTCACCGCGCAGCAGGAGCACTATCGGCGTCTGGCGATTCGCGGCTATATCGCGTTGGCCGGTTGGCACGAACAACATCAGGACTATCCGGCCACGCTGGAAGCGCTCGATCGCGCGCTGGCCTTTGATCCGCTGCAAGAAGATGTGCAGCGATCGGCCCTGCGCGTGCATTATCTGGCCGGCGATCGCACCGGCGCAATTCGCCGCTACGAAGCGCTGCGCAAACTACTGGACGAAGAGATGGGCGTGCCGCCCATGGCCGAAACGCGCGCGGTGTACGACGAGATTATCAGGGATCAGGGATCGGCGATCGGGGATCGGAGATCAGGGTTAAGAGCGCAGCCTCGCCCGGACGCTGCGCCAGCGGCAGCCACCAGCCAGCCCCAGGTCGCGACCGGCCATTTGCCGTTCATCGGCCGGGAGGCTGAACTACAGAAACTTCACGAGGCGGCCGCGTCTCGCCAGCTGGCGCTCATCGAAGGCGAGCCGGGCATCGGCAAGACGCGTTTAGCCGAGGAATCCTTGCGCGCCCGACCCGGCCTGCATCTGCGCGGCGCCGCGCACGAACTGGAGCACGCCCTGCCCTATCAGCCGTTCATCGCCGCGCTGCGCGGATTGTTTGCCACGCCCGGGTGGTCTGCACTGCAAGCCCGCCTGGAATTGCCGGTGGTGTGGTGGCACGAACTGGCGCGCCTCGTGCCGGAAATCATGCCGCAGGCCGTATCGTCGGCTGCCGATGAATCGCGCCTGTGGGAAGGCGTGCATCAATTCCTGATCGCGCTGTCACGCTTGCAGCCGATCGCACTGTTTATCGACGATGCGCAGTGGGCGGATGCTTCGACGCTGGGACTGCTGGGCTATCTGGTGCGTGTCACGGCGGACTCGGCTAATCCGCTGGTGTTTGTAGCGGCCTCGCGCCCGATCGAACCGCGCACGCCCAGCGCCGTGCTGCTGCAAACGTTGACGCGCGAAAGCCGCGTGCTGCGCCTCACGCTCGAGCGCTTATCGTCGTCTGAAACCACCGCGCTCGCGCAGCAGATCAGTCCCGTCTTTGCTTATCCGCTGGCCGCCTGGCTGATGCAGCAGTCCGAAGGCAACCCGTACCTCCTGAGCGAGTTGATCGATCACGCGCGTGAAACCGGCCTGCTGCTCCCCGATGGCGCGGTGCAGATCAGCGCTTTGTCGTCGTCGCCCGTGTTGCCACCCAACATCTACGGTCTCGTGCAGGCCCGCCTGTCGCGCCTGTCTGATCCGGCGCGCCGCATTCTGGATGCAGCCGTGGCAATGGGGCGCGTCTTCGAATTTGAGGTGGTCGCGCGCGCGGCCGCGCTCTCGGAAAATGCCGCGCTCGATGCGCTGGATGAACTGCGCGCCGCGCGCCTGATCGAGCCGCAGGGATCAGGCGGATTGAATTACGCCTTCGATCATTCGCTGACGATGGAAGTGGCCTATCGTGAAGTGGGCGAGCCGCGCCACCGCCTGCTTACATCGCCGCGTGGCGGAAGCGCTGGAAGCCATCTACGGCAAACAGTACCGCGATGGCATCGCCGGCGTCCTGGCGTGGCATTTTCAAGAAGGCGGCGACGTTCAGCGCGCGGCGCCTTATGCGCTGCGCGCGGCCCAACTGGCCGGGCAGCTGGCGGCGTGGCGCGAAGCCATCGAGTTTTACAATCAGGCGCTGGGCGCAGATCTGCCGGACATCGAGCGGGCGGAGATTCTGCTGGAACTGGGCGAAGCCTATTATCGCGCGGGTGAAGCGGCGCAGGCCGCCGAAACGGATCGCACCGCCCTGCGGTTGTGCGCGCCGCAGAGCCTGGAAGCCGATCGAGCGCGGTTGGCGCTGGCGCAGGCGCTGCTCAATCAGGCGCGTTACGCCGAAGCGATCGATCTGGTGCAGCAGGTGCGTGCCGCCGGGCGACCGGAGATGATCGTCGGCGCAGAAATGCAATGGGGCACGACGTTGTCCGTGGAGGGTGCCGATCTGATCGGGGCGGCGGAACATCTGCAAACCGCCGAAACGTTATTGCGCCAGCACGCCGGCGCGGATCAGCCGGATGCCGCGCGCTGGGCGCAGATCAAATTCGAACAGGGCAGCGTGGCCGCGCAACAGGGCGATCTGGAACAGGCCGTGGTGCTGTATCGCGACACGATCGACATCGGCGCGCAGGGCGGGCCGGCGGCGCTGGCTTTTCAGGTTCTGGGTTACAACAACCTGGCATATCATTTGCACTTGCTGCACGATCCCACGGCGATCGATCACGCGCGGCAGGGGCTGCGGTTGGCGCAGGAACAAGGCATGTTGGCCTTGCAGCCGTTTCTGCTTTCCACGCTGGGCGAGATCGAATTAGAGTATGATGTGACGGCTGCCGAGAAGCATTTCAGTGAAGGCTTGACGCTGGCCGAACGATTAGCGATGCCCGAACGGATCGCGGGACTGACGGCCAACCTGGGACGCGTGGCGCAGCGGCGCGGCGAAACGGCGCTGGCGATTCACCGTTTATCGACGGCGCTGGCTAAAGCCGAAGCGTTGGGGCTGCCGCACCTGGCCGCGCAGATTCGCCTGTGGCTCGTGCCGCTGCTGCCTCCCGGCGAAGCGCGCGCTGTGCTCAATGACGTGCGCGCGCTGGCCGAGAGCAGTGGTCGCCGGCGCCTGCTGGAAGAGGCGCAACAACTGGAAGCCAGGATTCCCCGGGAGTAATCTGCGAAGATAACCTGTTTGATTTTGCGCCGCTGCGGCAGCCGCAAGCCAGGCTGGGGGAATTGACCGCATAAGGAGATCGGCAGCAGAGCCGGGCGGCGCGCTAAAACTCTCAGCATCTTCTCATCTTTTCACGGCAAAATTACAGGAGTTGTTCACGCGGCTGTTGACGCGCCTGCCTTACACTTGCAGACAGTCAGATCGCCAGCTGTGACACTTATCGATGACACAAGCCCTCGGCTCGGCCAGAGTGCTTGTGTTCATAGCCAATTTCAAAGAGGGAGACTATGTTGAAGAAAATCTTGATTGCCGTCGTCGTGATCGCCGTCGTAGCGGGAGTAGGTTTGTTCATACTCGATCGCACGCTTTTCGCTCCCGCGGCCGTATCGACCGCCGTGCCGGTCGCGCCCACCATCGCTGCGCCGACCAAGGCGCCTGTTCAAGCGGCCCAGCACGCCCGCGGCGACATCCGCGGCGGCGCAGCCCGCACACCGCCGCACCGGCAGCGCCGTCGGGTGCCGCCGTCGTCTATCGTATCGATGCCTGCGCAGTCGGAAGCACGCTATGAAGTGGGCGAAACGTTTTTCCAGGGCAACCGCTTCAATCTGGCCGTGGGCCGCACCCAGGGCATCGCCGGCGAGGTGCTGGTAGACTTTGCCAATCCGGCCAACAGCCAGATCGGCACGATCGTCATCGACGTCAACCAGTTGACTTCGGACGAAGGCCGCCGCGACAACTACATCCGCAACAATGCCCTGCAGTCGTCGCAGTATCCGCAGGCCACCTTCAAGCCGACGAAGATCGAAGGACTCCCGGCCAGCGCCAAGCCCGGCGATCAACTGACCCTGAAAGTCACCGGCGATCTCACCGTGAAGCAAACCACCAAGCCCGTGACATTTGACGTGACGCTGCAGGCCAATCAGGATAAGCTGACCGGGACTGCCTCTGCGGAAATTGTGCTGTCGGACTTTGATGCGGGGCCGATTCAACTGGCGATGCTGCAGACCGAAGACAAGGCAAAGCTGGTTTTCGAGTTTGTGGCGCTGCCCGCGCAATAAGTTTACGCCTCAAGCAGTAACCGGGTTTCTCCATTTGGCGGTACAATCAGGCCAGATCGAGAAACCCGGTTTCTTGTAACCATCTACATGACCACGTTGTTCGCACGCTGCGTGACAGTTTCACACCGCTGCGCCTGCCCAATCTGCGCACTTACCTGATCGGGCAGACTATTTCGCTGTTAGGCACCTGGATGCAGGTCACGGCGCAGGCCTGGCTGGTGTGGGAACTCAGCAAGTCGGAAGTGGCGCTCGGCATCGTGTCGATGCTGGGCTCGCTGCCGCTGCTGCTCTTCGGCCTGTGGGCCGGCGTGTGGGTCGATCGGCTCGATCGGCGCAAGGTGCTCATCGGCACGCAGGCCGCCGCCATGCTGCTGGCGTTCATCCTCGCGGCGCTGGTCTGGACAGGCACGGTCCAGTTGTGGCACGTCTACGTGCTGAGTTTCCTGTTGGGCTGCGTGGGCGCGATCGATTTTCCGGCACAGCAGGCCTTTCTGGGCGATTTATCGGGCATGACCAGCGTGCGTAAAGCGATCGTCCTGAACGCGATGATCTTTCAGATCGGGCGCATGATCGGTCCGGCGTTGGCCGGGTTCGTCGTCGGCGCGATCGGCGCGGCGATGGCGTTCTTCCTGAACGGCATCAGCTTCATCGCCGTGATCATCAGTTTGCTCATCGTCCGATCGCATCAAGTGCGCCTGCCCGGCGGCGGCGATCAATTGGGAGCGGTGCTGGATGGATTGCGTTTCATCAAGAGCGAGCAGCGCATTCAAGAGTTGATCTTGTTTGCCACGCTCGTTACATTCTTCGGCATCTCCTTGCTGAGTTTCTTTCCGGCGCTGGCGGCCGATGTCTTGCAGGGCGATGCGCAGACCCTGGGCATCCTGCTGGCCTCGTCAGGCGCGGGCGCCTTCGTCGGCGCGACCATCGTCGCGCCGCTGGCGCAGACCGCGCGCCGCATCGGCCGCACCCTGGGCTTCGCCGTCATCTGGGTCGGCGGCTGGTGGATCGCCGTGTCATTCTCACGCACTCTGCCCCTGACGATGCTGTGCGTCTTTCTCGTGTCTTTGGCCATGCCCACCGTCATGACCACCGTGAATGGCTTGCTGCAAGTGATGGCTCCCCCCCGGATGCGCGGACGGCTGCTGAGCGCCTATCATTCTCGTGAGTTTCGGCATCCAGCCGCTGGCGGCGCTCATCATCGGCTTTTTTGCGTCACGCCTCGGCATCGCGGACGCCATCCTGATCAACGGCATCGCCATCGTCGTCGGCGCGCTGGTCATTCTCACCTTCCGGCCCGCTCTGCGCAGCTGGGTAGCGCCCCAACCTTCAGCCCAGCCTGCCAGCACAGACAGCGTCAACATAGAAGCCGCATGAACCACGGCGATCACGTGGCGCTGCTGCGGGGCGGCATCGATCAACCCGGCGGGGTGTGGGCCGATTTCGGATCGGGCACAGGCGCGTTCACGCTGGCGCTGGCCGATCTGATCGGGCCGGCGGGCGTGATCTATTCGATCGAGCGGGATCGATCCGCGCTGGCGCAGCAAGAGCGCTCGCTGCGCGAGCGATTCCCAACGTCGATCGTCCACTATTGCGCGGCGGACTTCACCCGCCCGATTCGCGACAGCGTTCCCGCGCTCGACGGGATCGTCATGGCCAACGCGCTGCACTTTCAGCGCAGCCAGGAACCGATCGTGCAGCTGCTGAGGAGTTACCTGCGTCCGCAGGGACGCTTCATCCTGGTGGAGTACAACCTCGAACAGGGCAATAGCGCGGTGCCGTATCCCGTATCTTATCGACAGTGGGAAGATCTGGCGCAGCGCTGCGGTTTCACGCGCACACAACTATTGATGACGCGGCCCAGCCGCTTTTTGAAGGAGATTTATTCGGCAGTCAGCTGGTCGAATCACTCTGAGTAGCTTAAATTGGTTTACCCGTGCGCGCAGCGGCTGGCCAAATCCGCTACTTTTCCGCTGGATTTGGCACGCTTCGCGCGGCGAGAGCAGGACTGTCAGCCGGCTTTCAGCTGCTCGGAACAACACGAAGGGACTTGACAATGGCAGAAGCACAGGTTCACACGGCAGCGCCCAAACTACCCAGGATCGCCAAATCGGCGATGAGCTTTCAAGTGTGGCTGCTGCGGCACGGCTTAATGGGATCGTTGGCCGACGAGATCATGGTAATCACCGTGACGGGACGCAAGACCGGGCGGCAATACTCCACCCCGATTGGTTTTCTGCACGACGGCGAAACGATCATCGCGCTGTCGCGCGGCTCGAACTGGTACAAGAATGCGGTGGCGGCTGGCCGCGCGCAAATAGAGATTAAGCAGCAGAAGATCGCTGTGCGCGTGGAGGCCGTGACCGATCTGGCGGAGCGCGAGCGCATCTTCGGGCTGTACCAGCGCGATCGCGCCAGGAACTTCTCGCGGCTGTTCGGCGTACCGGTGGATGCGCCGCCAGCCGAATTGGCACAGGCGCTGGCCGTGCGCGACTTTGTGAAGATGACAGCAGTGTCGTGAACCCTCACCCCAACCACCCGCCCCCTTCAGGGGGTCTCCCTTGACGGGAGAGGGCGCTCCCTTCTCCCTTTGAGGGAGAAGGGCCGGGGATGAGGGTCAGTCAACGCCTAAGGGAGAGAGACTATGCAACATTTCATCATACGCGGGGGCGTGATTGGTTTTGTGCTGCTGGTGCTGGCCGCGTGCGGCAGTCCAGCGCCAGCACTTGAAGCAACGAACATCGCGCAGGCGACGGCAACGCCCGCACCGCGCCCCACCTCGACATCCACGCCTGCGCCGACGAGCACGCCGGCGCCCACCGCCACGCCGACGAACACGCCTACGCCGACACCGACGCCCAATCCGCTTGACGTGGAATGGATGCGGCAGCAGAGCTATCCGGGCAGCGCCCTGACGATCGAGCAGGAGTTGGCGCCCGGGCCTAATTACCGGCTATACCTCGCGTCGTATCAATCGGACGGCAACCAGAATTACGGGCTGCTGGCAATCCCGACCGGCGAAAAACCGCCGACGGGCTGGCCGGCGATCATCTTCAATCACGGCTACATTCCGCCGGATGTGTACAGCACGACCGAGAGCTACATCTCGCACGTACGATCGCTGGCGCGCAGCGGCTACGTGGTCTTCAAGCCCGACTATCGCGGCCACGACAATTCCGAGGGCGAGCCGCGCGGCGGGTATGGCGCGCCCAATTACACCATCGACGTGTTGAATGCCGTCTCGGCAGTGAAAACCCTGCCCGAAGTCGATCCGAACCGCCTGGGCATGTTCGGCCACTCGATGGGCGGGCACATCACCTTGCGCTCGATGGTCACGACGAAGGACATCAAGGCCGGCGTGATCTGGGCGGGCGTGGTGGCCTCGTATCCCGATCTGCTCAACAACTGGCGGCAGGCCGATTCCGGCTTCGATTCCACAGCAGGCCCGCCGCTGGCGCGAAGAGTTCGTACAAGACGTACGGCACGCCGGAACAGAATCCGGAATTCTGGGCGTCGATCTCGCCCATTGCCTACGTGAGCGACATCTCCGGCCCGCTGCAACTGCATCACGGCACCAACGATGCTGATGTGCCGCTGGAGTTTTCAGACAGTCTCGATCGGGCCATGCAGGCGGCGGGGCAGACGGTGGAATACTACGTGTACAACGGCGACAATCACAACCTGCTCAACAACTGGGGCACGGTGATGCGCCGCACGATCGAGTTCTTTGACAAGCATGTGAAGGGTGGATAAGCAGGAAGCAAATGACCAACCATTCCATCGATCCCAATATGACGCTGGGGCATGTGGCCCTGACCGTCTCCAACCTCGATCGCTCGATCGAGTTTTATCGCGACGTGCTGGGCTTTCAAGTACGTAACCACGCAGACTGGCGCGGCGCACCTCGGCGCAGGCGGCGAGGACATCGTGGTGCTGCACGAGAATCCGCAGGCCAGGCGCGTGCGCGGCACGAGCGGCCTGTATCACTTTGCGGTCCTCGTCCCCTCGCGGGTGGAGTTGGCAAAATCGTTTAAGCGTCTGGCGGAAACCCAATGGCCGATGCAGGGCTTCGCCGATCACCTGGTGAGCGAAGCGATCTACCTGCCCTGATCCCGACGGCAACGGCATCGAGATCTATCGCGATCGTCCGCGCAGCGAGTGGCCGCGTCTGGATGGGCAGATCCGCATGGCGACCGATCCGCTCGATCTCGACGGCGTGATGGCCGAACTCGACGGGCACGACGAAGCGTGGACGGGGCTGCATCCGCAAACGGTGTTGGGCCACATGCACTTGCACGTGGGCAACTTGCCGCAAGCCAACGCGTTCTACGGTGACGTGATCGGCCTCGATCTGATCACGCGCTTCGGCAACTCCGCGCTGTTCATGTCGGCGGGCGGCTATCATCATCATCTGGGACTCAATACGTGGGCGGGCGCGGGCGCGCCGCCGCAGCCGCCGGATGCGATCGGGCTGCGCTACTTCACGATCAAACTGCCGCAGTCGAGCGAAGTCGGCGCGACTGCCGATCGGGTACGGGAGAGCGGCGGATCGATCGAGGAGCGAGCAGACGGCGTGCTGCTGCGCGATCCGTTTCAGAATGGCGTCCTGCTGACGGTCCAACCTCCCGGAAGTTAGGAACTTCCGGGAGGTTCTCGTCCGAAGGGGCCTTGAGCACAAGTCATCGATGGTTGCGCTTTAATCGCGCAGATAAAACGGCACATCCACCACCACCCGCGGATGACGGAAGCGGCGGCGCTGATAGATCAGCGCCAGCTTCAACAGCGCCGCCGTTTGATTGTGCAGCAAATATTGCCAGCGGCGCGCGGGAATAAACTCCGGCAGGACCACGGTGGCATATTGCCCGTCGTTGTGCTCATGATCGGTCTTCTCCAGAAACTCCAGCAGCGGGCCGATCGTGGATCGATACGGCGAGGGCACCACGGCCAGGGGCACATCCGGCGCCCACGTTTCCCACTCGCGCCGCACCTTCTCGGTTGCAGCGGGATTCACCTCCACATACACCGCGGTCACATTATCGGAGATCGATCGGGCATAGCGCAGCGCGTGCAATACGCCGCGATGCACGCCGGAGATGGGCAGCACCACGCGCGGCGGAACCAGCGGCTTCAACGACGGCGGCAGACCGCGCAGCGTCAACTCGCGCGCCACTTCCTGATAGTGACCGCTGCACCGTTTGGAAGGCCAGCACGATCACCGGGATCAACACCGCCACAATCCAGGCGCCCTCGCCGAATTTGCTGACCCCCACGACGAGCAGCGTCACCAGCGTCGTCAGCATCCCCAGCCCATTGATCAACGCCTTGGCCTGCCAGGCTGGCCACGCTGTCTGATCCAGTGCACCACCATGCCGGCCTGCGACAGCGTGAACGCCAGAAACACGCCCACCGCAAATAACGGAATCAGCGCGTGCGCAGTCGCCGCTGAAAGCGACGATCAGCCGCCCGTACCAGCCCGCCAGCGCGATCATGCCGTTGGAGAACACCAGCCGATCGCCCAGCTGCGAGAATTGATGCGGCAGATAACCATCTTGCGCCAGAATCGAAGCCAGGCGCGGGAAATCGGCAAAACTGGTGTTGGCCGCCACCGCCAGGATCAACAACGTGGCGATCTGCACGATATAGTACGGCAGGCCAAATCCCAGAATCTGCCGGGCCAATGCCGACAGGATCGTTTCTTCCGGCCCGGCGACGACGGCCAAGTATTGCGTCAACCCGATGCTGCCCAGAAACAAGATGCCCATCAACACGCGCCATGACGATCAGCGTGATACCGGCGTTCCGGGATTCAGGCCGTTTGAAAGCCGGCACACCGTTGCTGATCGCTTCGATGCCCGTCAAGGCCGTGCAGCCGGCGGCGAAAGTATGCAGGATCAGGACGGGCGTTACCGCGACGAGCGGCGCGGGCGCGGTCGATTCGATCGGAACCGGCCCGCTCCCGATCGCTTGTACCAGCCCGATCGCCAGCATCGGAAGATAGGCGATCAGAAAGAAATAGACGGGGATCGCCATCAACGTGCCGGTTTCGCGCAAGCCCGCGCAGATTCGCCAGCAGTGACCAGCGCCAACAACACAAGGGCGATCTCCACTCGATAGGGCCACAGCGCGGGAAAAGCCGAAGCAATCGCCGCGACGCCCGCCGTAAGGCTGACCGCCGCAGTCAGCACGTAGTCGATCAAGCAGCGCAGCCGCCGCGATCAATCCCGGCAGCGCGCCCAGATTCTCGCGCGCCACCGTGTACGATCCGCCGCCGTTGGGATAGGCGTGAATCGTCTGATAATACGAGAGCGCCAGCACGCCCAACAACACCGTGATCGCGATGCCGATCGGCCAGGCGTAGTGCAGTCCGATCGAGCCCGCCACGACCAGGCCCAGGAAGATTTCTTGATTGGCGTAAGCGATGGAGGAGAGTGCGTCGGGAGAAAAGGCCGCGAGCGCGCGCACTTTGTTGAGGCGCTCGGTGGCCAGCCGCTGGGTGGGCAGCGGCGGGCCGATGAAGAAATGCCGCAGATTGTCTAACATGAGTTAATGTGCTGGCACCTCACAGGAGAGAATCGTTTCGATCTCTTTGATGTGCCCTAAGGCATGCCGCGCCTGACTCTCGACCATCTCGGCCACCGACGCATGCTCATCTTCATGGCCCGCCCACCGGATTGTGATGGCACGTCCCATGCCTCGGGAACGGCCTCCAGCAGCTGCGCGATGTATCGTCGATTTGCCGGAACAGATCAAGTGCAGGCTGCACATCTCGATCGGCATAGCGCCACTTCTCGGCCCACGTCGTCTGCGGCACATCCCAATACCATTGCAATGTGAAGACGCCGTCGGGATTACCCATGGCAGCCTTGATGCCTAGGCTCCATAGATCGTCGCCATCCACGATATGATGCACCAGCTGGCGAATTGTCCACGTGTCTGCTGTAAGCGAACGCCCAACGCGGCAGTGTCAAGGCCGGCGATTACCTTTGCCAAGCGATCGGGCGCAGCGAGATAATCGGCTAAGATAGTTGGGCGATCAAGTGCAACATCGGTCATTATCGCCTCTCTGTTCAGCCGCAACTGGCGTCCTCACGCTAGCGGCGAGTTACTGCCATGCCTATTATTCCTCGACCGCACTGCCGGGCCGTGGCACGGTCACGCCCACGCAAGTCCGTCGGAGGTGCTGAATCTCAAGGAAATAATCTGGAGGGTGTCATGCTGAGCGCAGCGAAGCATCTCGCGCAGCAAACCGAGATTCTTCGGCGCAAAAAGCGCGCCTCAGAATGACACGTATCCGGAAGGTTCTTCGTGTTCATCCCTGCAAGGGAAAGAGAAATGATCCACGAATTAGCACGGATACCCTGCTTCATCCCTCATCCTTCATCCTTCGCTTAATGCGCCTCGATGATCACGTCTTTCCAATAGTCTGCTCTGAGCGGCGAGATGGGATACCGCTTGACCCATGGCTTTAGCAGATAGTGCACACTGCTCGTAAAACAACGGTATGATGGGCGCTTCCTGCACGAGCAGCCGATCGGCCGCAGCGTAAAACTTCAGGCGCTCGGCCTGATCGGGGCTGCGCCGCGCGGTCTCCAGCAACTGCTCATAGTCCTGGTGGCGCCAATGCATAGAGGTCTGATGCACTGCCACGCGGAGGACACTGTCCGGGTCAGGATAATCGGCAGCCCAGCCCATAGGAAGTATCTGCGGTGTCTCAGTCTGCACATGTTTCAGGATATTCAACCCACTCCAGGTGTTTCCAATTGACCTGAATACCCAGCTGATCGTGCCACTGGGTCGTTAGAAAGTTAAAGATGGGTGAAGATCCGCGGAAACCTCTCCAGGCTTCGATAGACTGGGAAGCCGCGACCGTCGAGATAGCCCGCTTCGGCCAACAGCCGCCGCGCCCGCTCCGGATCGTAAACCAGCCCGATGCCGGCCGCATGGCCCGGCAGGCCCGGTGGTACGAGGCCGCCCGTAGCCGGCGAAACGAGGCCGTGCAGGACGGCCTGTGCCAGTGCCGGTCGATCCAGGGCGTGCGCGAATGCCTGGCGCACCCGTACGTCGTCGAACGGCGGACGCGTCGTGTCAAAGCTCACGTACGTCGCAATCGCGGATGGTGCTGTCAGATATTCATGTGGATGGCGCTGCCGTGTTTGTTCGAGTGTTTCTAGGTTGGCCCCGCCAACATCGTGTTGTCTTGCTCATACAGCGCCAGGGGGTCGCCTAACCACTTCCATAGATCGAGTTCGATGCGCGCCAGATTGCCGCCAAAGCGGCCATGATACATGGTGTTGCGCACGAGCACGACGGTTTCGCCGCGCCGCCATGTGTCCAGCCGAAACGGGCCATTCGTCACGATGTGCTCAGGCAGGCTCCAGTCTTCGCCGTAAACCTCCACCACGTGGCGCGGAATCGCAAAGCTCGCAGTAGTGGCTAACAGATACAAAAAATGACCGATCGGTTCTTCCAGTTCGACGACGAGTGTGACATCGTCGAGCGCGTTCACGCCCACGGCTTCGGCCGGCGTCCGGCCTGCGTGATAGTCCCGGGCGCCACGTAGGCCCAGGAAGAGTTCGGCGTGCGGCGAAGTGGACGGTTGGATTCAAGACGCGTTTCCAGGCATATTCGAAATCGTGCGCGGTGACCGGCGCGCCATCGCTCCAGCGCGCGTCCGGCCACAAGTGGAACACATACCTGCGCCCGTCCTCGAACACCTCCCAGCGGCGCGCCAGGTCCGGCGCGAGGTCCAGGTCTGGCGTCAACTCGACCAGGCCGCTGAAGAGTTGATCGATGAGCTGTCCCGAATATGAGTCATTCGTCATAGTGAGATCGAGCGTTTCAAAATCAGGCGAGTATTGTCGCAGCGCGTGCGGCGCGGGCGGCAGCGTGACCTTGCGCTGTTCTTCTTCCACGCGCTGCCACAGGGCAAAGCCTTCCTGATAAGCCTGCTGTGAATGCTCGAAGTCAAAGACGGTGTGATACAACTGCCCCAGCGTCATCGCCGTGCGCGCGGCGCGTGTCAATTCCGCCGGGCCGATCTCTTTCAAAGAAGCCAGCGCGTGCCGATAATGATCGATTGCTTCCTGGTAGGCATACACGCCGCGCGCCCGCTCGGCGGCCTGCAAGTAGTATTCGACGGCCTTTTCCAGGTCGCCTGCCTCGGCGTAGTGGCGGCCGAGTGCAGCGGCGAAGTCGCCCGAAGAGAGCCGGTCAGCATGCACGCGTTCGATCGCCTGTGCCGCGCGGCGATGCAAGCGCTGACGCCGCAAGCGCACTCAACCCTTCGTGCAGCGTCAAGGGGATCAAGGCGTGCGCGAACGCAAAAGAAACAGCACCGGATCGTTTGATCGTGCCAATCAGTTGCGCGCGCTCGGCGATCTCCAAGGCGTCGATCAGCGCGTCTTCGCTCAGAGCCGTCCATCGCGCGCAGCACCTCGAACTCGAATTCGCGGCCCAAAATCGCCGCCGCGCGCAGGGTGTCTTGCGCGGGCGCGGGCAACTTGGCGACGCGCAGTTCGATCGCCACGCGCACGCTCTGCGGAATCTCGATCTGATCCATGCCGGGCCGCCGCCATCGTCCGCCTTCACGATCAGTTTGCCGGACTTCGATCAACGCCTTGCAGACTTCCTCGACAAAGAAGGGATTGCCATCGGTTTCGCCGTAGATGCCGTCGAGGAATTCCGGCGTGATCTCTTCTTGAAACAGCGCCGCCAGCAGATCGCACGTTTGATCGCGATCGAAGCGCGGACAACTTCAGTCGTGTCGCCAGCCGCTCGCGGTTGAGGTCGAGCAGCATTTCGTGGAGGGGACGCGCTTCGCTCAGTTCGACTTCGCGATAGGTCAGCACGATCAGCACGCGCAGGCTGCGTGCTCGCCGCGCCAGGTGATGCAGCAGAAACAGACTGCCGCTGTCGGCCCAGTGCACGTCGTCAATGAACAGCAATATCGGGGCGCGTTCGCTGAGCAGCGCAAAGAAAGCCGCGACGTTGTCGAAGATGCGCTGGCGCTCGGCCTGCGGCTCGAGCAGCAGGTTGGGCGGAACGTCGGGATAGGTCGCGCGCAAGGCCGGGGCGATCGTGATGAGATCAGCGAGGATGCTGGCAGGGATTTCACCCTCACCCCCAACCCCTCTCCCACCAGGAGAGGGGAGCGCCGTCTCCCTCTCCCTGGGAGACCCCTGAAGGGGGCGGGTGGCCGGGGTGAGGGTGAATGCCGCTTGAATCACCTGCGCCAGCGGCGCATAAGGCGCGGCCCCTTCGGCAAAGCACTCGCCCACCAGCACGGTGGCGCCAGTGATTTGAGCGCGCGCCAGCAGTTCGCGCACCAGTCGCGTCTTGCCCACGCCAGGTTCGCCGCTGATCAGCAGCACATGACCTTCGCCCTGCACGGCCTGCTGCCAGAGCCGCTGCGCTTCAACCATTTCGTGCTGGCGGGCCACAAATCGGCCGCGGGCGATGCGCGCCAGCAGCGACACCGGTTCAGTCATTGTTCGGACAGCAGTTGAACTGCTGTACCGAACTGACGATCTGCTCCAAGGCTTGACCGACCGTCGTGGCCGATGCCGGGCGATCCTCAGGCTGCTTGCTCATCAACTGCACGATGAGCGCATCGAGCGCGGGCAGAATGGCGGAATTATAGGTGCTTGGCGGAACGACCGGCGCATACAGATGCTGCGAGATCACGCGCGATCGGATCATCCGCCGTGAAGGGCAAACGTCCGGCAGTCAATTCATACAGCATCACGCCGAGCGCATACAGATCAGTGCGGCCATCGATGGCCTGCCCTAACGCCTGCTCTGGCGCGAGGTAGGACACCGTGCCGACGATCATGCCCTCGGTGGTGAGGCGCGAATCGAAGGTGCGGGCCAGGCCGAAGTCCATCAGTTTCACCCTCACCCCTTCCCCTCTCCCTTCCAGGGAGAGGGACGCGCGCAGCGCGGGGTGAGGGTTCTCCACTATCATCACATTCTCCGGCTTCAGATCGCGATGGACGATGCCGTGGGTGTGAGCGTGCTCCAGCGCGGCGCACAGTTGCTGAGCAATCCCCAGCGTCTCTTCCAGCGTTTGTGGCGGGCACTCGCGCAACGAGGAACCTTCCACCAACTCCATCACGATGAAGGGCGTGCCTGCATCGGACCTCTCCGGCGTCATACACGGCCACGATGTTGGGGTGATTGAGTCTCGCCACCGCCTGCGCCTCGCGCAGCAGGCGCGCGCGGCCTTCTGTGCCAAGGCCGGCATCGTTGAGGATTTTGACCGCTACATCGCGATCGAGCAGCGTGTCGTGGGCGCGATACACCGTGCCCATGCCGCCGTGACCCAACTCGGCGTCGAGGCGATAGCGGTTCTGCAGGAGAGTGCCGATCATAGGTCAATGCTCCCGCGTCATGGCGGCCCTGCCGAGATCGACAGGAGATTGCTTCGCCGCTGCGAGGCTCGCCCTGACGCCACCTACACTCTTTTTACGATCACCACCGTGCAATCATCAGCCAGCGGTTGATCGCCGACGAACGTCAAAACTTCATCGCGCAGCGCGGCGATAATCTGGGCGGCGGGTTCAGCGCAGTGCCGCGCGCAGACGCGCCGCAGGCGTGTATCGCCGAATTCCTCGCCGCGCACATTCAGGGCGTCGAGCATGCCATCGGTGTAGAGGATGAGCGTATCGCCGGGATCGAGGTGAGCGGTGTGTTGTTCGAAGCGCAGCGTGTCGTCAATGCCCAGCGCCATGCCCGTGCGGGCCAGGCGCAGAGGCTGATCGGCTGCGGCCCGATAAAGATAGGGCGGATTGTGTCCCGCGTTAACGTAAGTCAGATCGCCGCCGGCGGTAATCTGTGCGCCGAACAGGGTCACAAACATGCTGTTGGGCGAATCGGCGCAGATCAACCGGTTGGCCTGTGTCATGCCCGCGGCCGGAGAATCAGCCCGGATCAAGCTCGCCCGCACGATGGTGCGGCTCAGCGCCATGAACAGCGCCGCGGGCATGCCCTTGTCGCTCACGTCGGCAATGACCACCCCCACGCCCTGCTCCGTGGGAATGAAATCGTAGAAGTCCCCCGACACCTGCCGCGCGGGCTGCCAGTACGCGGCGAAGTCCCAGCCAGCCAGGCGCGGCGCTTCGCGCGGCAGCAGGCTGGCCTGCAAATCGCGCGCCATTTGCAGCTCGCGCTCCAGGCGCCCCTGCTCCACCGCCACCTGATACAGGCGCGCATTCTCGATCGCGGTCGCCGCGCTCGACGCAATCGCAGTGAGCAGATCGAGATCGGCCGGCTGGAAAATGCCGGACTGCAAACGGTTGTCCACGTAGATGACGCCCAGCAGCGATCCCTTGATCTGCAGCGGCACACACAGGATCGAGCGCAGGCCCAGCACGGCCACGCTGTGATGCGCCTTGAGCCGCGCGTCGTCCTGCGCGTTGCTGGTCAGCAGGGGCCGGCCTTCTTCGGCCACGCGCACGATCACGCTGCGCGAGACCTGGAACTGCGGCTGCTCGATCGTGTGCCGATCGATCCCGCGCGCCACGCGGAAGCGCAGCTGCCCGGCCGCATCCCGGAGCATCAGGAAACCGCGCTCGGCCCGCACCGCCGCGATCACTTCGTCGATGACGCGGTTGAGCACCTCGTCCAGATCGAGCGACGAGTTGAAATCCTGCGAAATCCGATAGAGCAGCGCCAGCCAATCGGCTGAGGGTGGAAGCATGAAATCTCCTCGACGGCACGCGAATCAGCTGGCTACTATTCTATGATCGAATGGCGCGGCGCGCAACAGGCACTTTGCGCCGATGCCGTGGCGTTCCTGCGCGCCGTCCTCGGCGCGGATCGCCGCCGAGGACGGCGGCTGAGCCGCGCGGGGCGAGATGTTTACGCCCGTGTTTACGCTCCTGTCACGCCCCCGCCGTATGATAGGGGCAGAGTTAAATCAAAAACACTACAGGAGATGACAAGATGTCGTGGATGATCGATTCAGCCCATACCGAAGCCAATTTTGCCGTGCGGCACATGATGATCAGCAATGTGCGCGGCCAGTTCCAGAAGGTCGCCGGAACCGTCGAGTTTGACGAGGCCAATCCGGCCAACACCAGGGTCGACGTGCAGATCGAAGTGGCCAGCATCAACACCCGCGAAGAGAAGCGCGACGCGCACCTGAAGTCGCCGGACTTTTTCGACGCCGAAAAGTATCCGTACCTGACCTTCAAGAGCAAGCGCGTGGAAGTGAAGGATGCCACGCACGCTCGCTTGATCGGCGCCCTGACGATCCGCGATGTGACGAAGGAAGTCGCGCTCGACGTGGAATACAATGGCTCGGCCAGGAGCCCGTGGGGCACCACCAGCGCGGGGTTCAGCGCCAAAACCGCCATCAAGCGCAAGGAGTGGAACCTGAACTGGAACGTGGCCCTGGAAACCGGCGGCTGGCTGGTGGGCGACGACGTGAACATCAACATCGAGTTGGAAATCGTGCAGCAGCCCGAAGCCGTTCCGGCAGCAGCCGCGGCCGCGTAGCCTGACCGTTAGATCTCTTACTGGCTTAGAAGCACGCAATGAAGGACGGACACGAAAGAACATCTTTCGGCGTCCGTCCTTTGCGTTCGCCGCCACGCTGAAGGTGTGCATGCACAAACATCAGCAGGGGCGGCTCCTCGCGCAGCATCCCGTGGGGACACACCGCCACTTAACCGGGCGTGGGAGCCCCCGGCCTGCTGTTGATTCGCAACCGCGCTGCAGAACGCACTGGCGCAGATTGTGGTATAACAAGCCGTATGAACTCGTCCGATTCGCTTGTGCGCGCGGCCTCTCGCGAACGCCTGCTGACTCTTTTCAACGAGCTGGCCTCCAGCGTCTCACTGGAGCGCCTGCTCCACCGCACTGTGGAAGCGGCCGCCGAACTGGCCGGCGCCGAGACAGCCAGCTTGCTGCTGCACGACCACGGCGCCAATATCTTGCGCTGTGTGGCGGTTTCGACGCGCGCCGACATCCTGCTCAATATCCCCGTGCCGATCGATCGGTCGATCGCAGGCGCCGCCTTTACCTCCGGGCAGCCGGTTGTCGTCAATGACGTCAACGCCGATCCACGCTTTGACCAGGGCATCGAAGAGAAGCTCGACCTCACGGCCCGATCACTCCTGGCCGTGCCCCTGCACTACCAGCAGCACCGCGCCGGCGTGCTGGAAGTGCAAAACAGGCGCGACGGCGCGCCCTTCGACGACGACGATGTGGCCACGCTGCAGCTGCTCGCCGCGCAGGCCACTGTGGCCGTCGAGAACGCGCGCTTGATTGCAGCGCTGGAACAGCACCGCGCGCGCCTGGAAGCGCTGGTGGACGAGCGCGTCTCCGAGGTCAGACATATCAACGCGCAGCTGCAGAGCGAAGTGGCCGCGCGGCGCCAGGCTGAAGACGAACTGCGCAAATTGGCGCAGCGCGGTGGAGCACAGCGCCAGCACGATCGTGATTACGGACACCACGCCGCACATCCAGTACGTCAATCCGGCTTTCACCCGCACGACCGGCTACACGCTCGACGAGGTGCGCGGGCAAAATCCGCGCCTGCTAAAGTCGGGCCGGCACCCGCTCGAGTTCTATCAGGAATTGTGGGACACGCTGTTGCGCGGCGAAGTGTGGCGCGGCGAATTCATCAACCGCAAGAAGAACGGCGAACTGTACTACGAAGCCACCCGCATCATGCCGGTGCGCGATGCCGCGGGACGCGTGACGCACTACATCGCCGTGAAAGATGATGTCACCGATCGCAAGAAATCCGAGGAGGCGCTGTATCTTCTGAACGAACGGCTGAAGATTCTGCGCGAGATCGACCAGGCCATTCTTGGCGCGCAGTCGCCTTCGGCTATTGCGCGCGCCGGGCTGGGAAGGCTGTCGCAGGTGGTCCCCGCCAGACGCGCGTCGGTGATCGAGTTTGATACGGGCGGGATCGGCGATGTGTTGGCCATTGAAGCGGCGCGCGAGATTAGCCTGGACGTGACCAGCTGGCTGAAGCATCTCCATCCCCTGCTGCAGGAAAAACCGCACATCCAGGGCGTGGCCAATTTGCACCAGCAGCCTCGCCGCACACCGCTGCAGGATGAGCTGTACGCCGAAGGTGTTCGCACTTATATGATTGTGCCGCTCCGCGAACAAGCCCAGATCATCGGCGCGCTGATCCTGGAATCCGATCACGCCGATGTGTTTACCGCCGATCATATCAACATCGCCGCCGAAATGGCCGGGCTGCTTTCGGTGGCCCTCCACCAGGCGCAGCTGCGCGCTTCCCTGGCGCTGCGCACCGAAGAACTGGAAGCCCAGAATGCGGAACTGGATGCTTTTGCGCACACCGTGGCGCACGACCTGAAGAACCCGCTCGGGGTGGTAATGACCTATGCGGAATTTGTGGATCTGTATTTTGGCCGGCTTGATCCAGAGCAGATGAAGCAGGCCGCCGGCATGGCCGCCCGGAGCGCGCAGAAAGCCATCAGCATTATCAACAATTTGCTGCTGTTGGCCAGCACCAATAAGCAGGCGGTAGAACTCAAGCCGCTGGACATGGCCCGGATCATCGAGGAAACGCTGCATCGCCTGCGGAACGTGATCCCTGAGTATCAGCCGGAGATCAGCCTGCCGGCTGAATGGCCGCCGGCGCTGGGCCATGCGCCGTGGATTGAAGAAGTGTGGGTTAACTATTTAAGCAATGCTTTGAAATATGGGGGACATCCGCCGCGCCTGGAACTGGGCGGCGAGCTGCTCCCGACTGTCGCGGGCAGTGATATCACCTCGCGTCTGGCGCGCTTCTGGGTGCGCGATAACGGAGACGGCCTGACTCCGGAAGAACAGGCGCGCCTGTTCACACCTTTCGAACGCTTGAGTCAGGCCAACATCGGCGGGCATGGCCTGGGGCTGTCAATCGTCAAACGCATCGTGCAGAAGTTAGGCGGCACGGCAGGCGTGGACAGTGAAGTAGGTCAGGGCAGCACGTTTTACTTCACGCTGCCCGCCAGCGCAAAATAAGCCATTCTTCTTTCCTCAACGCGGCGGAACCCAATCCGCCCCCGGTGCGGATCAGCGTCGGCCAGCGCATAGGCCATCCCACAGCCACGCTGCGCAATGCCTACTCACCCCCGCACCTAGCATTTAGCATGTTACTCCTGCTCGCGCAGCAACATTCACAGCGTTGCTGATGTGCCTCGAGGCTTTGTCGCAGATCAAGGCCAACACGCGTGTACCGAGGGCCAGAGTTCGCTCGCAGCACCATGCAGGAAACTCACGGTCAGACCACTCACTGAGTGCGTCTCAGCGAAGCTCAGCCAGACTAGTACCACCGCCACCGCGACCTGCCATCGTGCCAGCTAGCTGTATCATACCTACGCTTTCAACGCAGCAGCATCTTTAAGGCACGTGTTTTGCAACAGACGTAGCGGCGACACAGACTCGCTCCAGGCGTTCAAGTGGGGATACGGCAGACATCTCCACCACGTCTCATCCTAAAAGCCCTATACCCAGTCTGTCTAAATTTGTCTCAGCTGATCCGGCGGTCCCTCGCGTTATTTTACAGCGCACACCAATCTTACACTGGTGATCCACTGTTTCACCCACACCCAATCAGCAAACCGGCAAGTTCGTGATCAACCTGATTCCGGGGTGTGTGCTGCGCCTCCACATCCGGTCGGACCTGCCGCGTCCCAACGGCCTGGCAGATGCGCTGCGCCTGGAGGGCGTTTTCAAAATCAATTCAGTGGTATAGTTTGGGGTGCGCCGCAGCAAGCACAGTCCTTTGCTAACAACTGGGCCAGATTGTGCATTACGTCTACCAGCGATCTCTATCAGCAGCAGGATGCGCAAATCAAGTCCAGCCTTTCGAAGTTGAGCCAGCATGATTGAACCGGAGATTATTGAAGACCTGAATATTATTCAACCGCCAGCGAGCATCGAACAGCCGGCCATTCAATCAGCCAGCACTCCTCTTGAGCAAGACATCACGAAACTGGCCTCGGGGGCCAGCGTCACGTTTGCCGGCCGTGTCATCGGCAGCGGCAGCCAGGTTTTGACCCAGGTGGCGCTCGCGCGTCTATTTGGTCCGCAGGTCTATGGACTGTACGCGATCGGTTGGACGCTACTCCGTATGGGCGAAGTAGTTGGCACATTGGGCCTCGACAATGGCGTCATCCATTTCGCCTCGCGCTATTGGCCTGGCGATCCGGCGCGCGTGAAGGGTGTGCTGCTGCAAGCGCTCGCCGGGGCATTCTCGTCGGGCGTGCTGTGGGGCTGGCTGTTGTTTGTGCTGGCGCCCTGGCTCGCGGGTCAAGTGTTTCAGAACCCCGACCTGACTCCGATTCTGCAATTATTTGCAGTTGCCTTTCCCTTTATGACTGGCCTAAAAGTCGCTGCGGCCAGCACCCGGGTCTCGCAGCGCATGCGGTTTGCCGTGTACGCGGAAGATGCAGGCCGCCCCACCCTCAACTTGATTCTGGTGGTCGTTTTCTACGCCCTGGGCAAGGGTATTATCGGAGCGGTTGCGGCCGCCGTGCTTTCCTTTGTGCTCGCGCTGATCTTGAGCCTGTACTTCGTGCGCCGGCTGTTCCCGATGACTTTTACGGCCCAGCCGAAGCCCATTTTTCCCGGCAAAGAGCTGTGGGCCTTTTCACTGCCGACGGCCCTGGCCGCCATCTTCGGGCTGTTCATTACCTGGGTCGATCGTCTGTTTGTAGGCTACTTCCGCTCGGAGACTGAGGTGGGCATCTATCAAGCGGTCGCTCAATTCTCAGTCGTGTTTGCTCTGACTTTGAGCGCCGTGAACGCCATCTTCGCCCCGATGATTGCCAACCTATATCATCAGGGGCAGCTGGCCCGTCTAAATGAACTCTTCAAAATCAGCACCAAATGGGTGTTGTATTTGAGCCTGCCCATTTTCCTGGTGCTGGTCTTTGCCCCGGTCGCGGCGATTACGGCGATCTTTGGCAGCCAGTATGCCAGTGGCAGCCAGGCGCTCGTCCTCCTGGCGATCGCCCAGCTCGTCAATGTCGGCACTGGTTCAGTGGGCTATCTCTTGGTGATGACCGGCCGTCAACGCATCTGGCTGGTAATTACGGGCAGCATGCTCGCGGTCAGTCTGCTTCTGAACGTGGCACTCGTGCCGCAGTTCGGCCTGAATGGCGCTGCGCTGTCCAGTGCGATTGCCATCAGCAGCATATTTCTGCTTGGACTATTCGCCGTCAGACGGAAGCTGGGTTTATGGCCTTACGATCGACGGTATCGCAAGGGCCTGCTTGCCGCGGCGTTGACGATCGGCGCGTTGGTCGTCCTCCAACAGCTGCCGATTGATTCGGCTTTTGCTCAGTTGTTGGCTACGGGCCTGGTTTCAGTCGGCGTGTTTGGCAGCACTTTAATCCTGCTGGGATTAGACCAGGAGGATAAAGAGTTTGTCCGGCTGCTGCGCAGGCGGCTGCACCCATAAGTCGGCCGTCAAACGCATCGTGCAGAAGTTGGGCGGCGCGGTGGGCGTGGACAGTGAAGTGGGTCAGGGCAGCGCGTTTTACTTCATGCTGCCCGCCAGCGCCCAATAGAGCTATATCAATTCCGTGGTATAGTTTGGGATGCACGCGGGCGGGAAAATGATGGCCAATCCCGCTGTGCTTCATGACAAGATTTGAGAAGATCAATCTGAAAGAAATTATGGAAGACGAAATCGACCTGAGTAAATATCTTAAGGTTCTGACTCGGCACTGGAAATTGATTGCCGGGATGGCGATTATCGCGAGTGTGGCAGCGTTTGTGGTCAGTTCTCTGCTGCCGCCCGCCTATGAGGCGACGGCGCTGATCGTCGTGACGCGCCTGCGCAATCAGTATCAGTTTGACACCCGCATTCAAACACAGGTCGATCCGCAGCCCTACAAGGCCTACCCGGAATTAGCGCTCACCGATAACCTGTTGACGCAGGTCATTGCGGCGCTGGGCGATCAACTCAAGCCCGAGGAACGCGAGCCGGCGGTGTTGCGCGAGCAGTTAAAGGCTGGGGCCGGGGCAGATCCCAGCCTGGTGCGGCTGTCCGTTACCAGCGACCAGCCGCAGCAGGCGCAGACCGTTGCCAACACCTGGGCCACCCTGTACGTCACGTACACAAACGATCTGTATCAGCAGCGCTCAAGCAGCGCCACCTTCTTCGAGGCCCAGGCGGCTGAAGCCCAAAACCGGCTGGCGGCGGCTGAACAGGCGCTGGTCGATTATCAGGCCAGAAATCCGCTTAACCTTGTCACGGCGCAGTTCGATTCAAAACAGGCCCAATTTGCCGGTTACCTGACTGCTACCCAGACGATCACGCTGGTCATACAGGATGCCCGCAGCCTGCAGCAGCAGCTGGCGCAGCAGAATGTTAACAGCCCCAGTTCCCTATCCGATCAACTTTCTGCACTCTATATGCAGGTCGACGCCTTAAATTCCAAGGCGGATGTCCCCATCCAGCTGCAGATCAGTGGCGAAGGGTCGCTGTCCAATCGCACGGTGGCAGAACAAACCGCGCTGCTGGGCACCCTGATCAAGGTCCTTCAAGACAAATCGATCGAGATGCAACAGCAGATCAAGGCCCTGGCACCGGATATCCTCGCGCTGCAGAAAGAGCAGCAGGCGGCTCAGGTCGAATTCGATCGTTTGACGCGCGAGCGTGACGTGGCGAAAGATACCTATCTGACCTTGACCCGCAAGGTGAATGAAACCGACCTGGCCGCGCAAGACAGCGGGGGCGGTGTGCAGCTGGCCAGCCAGGCCAGCCTGCCCAGCGAGCCGGTGTCCGGGCGCAAGTTACTGAATGTGATTTTAGGCGGGATGCTGGGGTTGATGTTAGGCGTAATCGTCGCTTTTGTAATTGATGCACGACAAGTCAATGTAGAAAAGAAAGCGGTAACTACTATTTCATCTCGCGCCCGGAATAATGCGGGTTTAAGTGGATTATGCGCCATTGTATTGTCAGAACACTGCCAGTTATGCCCTATGGGTCTGATTCAAGTTATCCGCTATTCTACCTGCGGACACAGACGGAAAACGCTCGCAACAGACTGCTGGCAAATCTGCACGCGTAAGGGATCAGCGTGTCGTTTCACTACATTCCCCCTGCGCTCTTCGCTATTTGGACGGAACGTGACGGGATGTGAAGATGAACGTCCCGCAACAGACGAAGTGCCTGCGGCACTGCTCCGCCTTCCGATCTGTTCTGGATTGAGAAAATAACCGCCAGGCAGTATTGTTGACGCCATCCACCAATTATGGAAGTGAAGTAGGGTATCGGGATCAGATGAGTACTGCAAACTCCCTTACAAGATTGGGTTACCATCAGACTGAGAAATCTAACCAGACTGATCCTGCGACGACCAGTAGTCAGGCCATCCTTGGGTTCGATGACCTTAGACAAAGATGATGTGCAGATAAGCTAAGACGCGGCTGGAGCGGCCACAGGACTGGTACCAGACAGATGAGGGAGATGAGTTCAACTCGCGCTTCGCCCTGTGGAATGGTTCCAAGTACGCTTTCAGTTTTATGGGAGGAAGGGTTGCGCTTAGCGCCTGCATCCATGCCCTGGGATTACGGCCGGGCGACGAAGTGATCTTGCCAGGCTACACTTGCGTTGTCGTTCCCAATGCGTTCCACTTTGCGGGCGTGAATATTGTCTATTCAGACATTGAACTTGAAACTTACGGCTTAGATGCCAGGCTGCTCAAATCACAGATCACCAGCAAGACGCGGGCGATTCTGTTGCATCATCTGTACGGGCTGGTGTGTCGGGATTACGAGGCTATCATCGAGATCGCACAACAGCATCATCTGAAAGTCATAGAGGACTGTGCTCATGCAACGGGCGCAGTCTATCGCGGACAAAAAGTGGGCAACCTTGGCGATGTGGCATTTTATAGCGCTGAGCAGTCCAAGGTGTTTAACACAATTCAAGGTGGCGTGGCAATAACTAACGACGATCAGATAGCAGCAGGGCTTAGAGAGTTTTACCACAATGCGCCCTATCCGGATCGAAATCGGATTGACAGGCAACTGCATAATGTATTCTTGAACTATTACCGGTTCAAGCACCCCCAGCGTTGGTGGCTAGGCGACTTGGCAGAAATACGCTATGGCCACAAGCAGCTAGTTTCCACCACACGCGAAGAAGAGCGCGGGATCCGCCCCGCGTACTATGGGCAAAAAATGCCCGCACCCATTGCGGCCCTGGGTCTCAACCAGCTCAGGAAACTCGATCATTACAACGAATGCCGACGACACACAGCCAAACGCTGGGAGCAATGGTGCAATGAAAACGGATATCAAAAACCATTCATTGTGGACGGTTCGGTCCCTGTTTTCTTGCGATATCCGGTCTTGGTGGAGCCAAACCGGAAACGAGATAGATCCTGGTCAATAAAAGAACTCGGTGTAGAAATTGGCGTATGGTTTGTAAGCCACATCCACCCCACCAACTGTCGCATTGATGGCTGCCCAAATGCCGACATAGCCGTCACGCAATGCGTCAATTTTCCTGGAGTGCTACCTCAAAATGCATAAGCTTACTAAAAGCCGTGTGGATAGTGCTACACTTCCCGGTTGACGTCTGGCAGATGTTCATCACTTACCTGCCAGGGCGCGGTGGTCAATTCCTCAGATACGTCTATTGGAGAAGGCGCCTTGGACATCTGGGCAAAAAAGTCAATATCGATGTTGGCGTGTACTTCCAGAACCCAAAATTTATCTCGATAGATGATCATCGCTGGATCGACCGAGGCGTCGTCATACTGGCTGGTCGGGATAGAAGCCATAGGCATCGGCATCTCATTGCAAATCCGAAGTTTCCACTCGAAAAAGGCAGAGTCTATATCGGCAAACACGTTCATATCGCTCCGTATGCTGTAGTTTCAGGAATCGGAGGCGTTTATATCGCAGACAAATGTGGCTTGTCCTCAGGTGTAAGAATATATTCTTTTTCTCACCATTATCGCTCCAATGAACAACCATCCAACCGTAACATTTACTTTAGCCCCCTCGTCCAGGAAGACGGCCAATTCCTCATCGAGGGTCCTGTGTTTCTTGACACGAGTGTGGGAGTAGCCTTGAACGCCATAATCTTGCCCGGTGTGTCTATTGCCAAGGACTCTTTTGTCGCCATCAACAGCGTCGTATCCGCGTCGATTCTTGAGGAGAATTCGCTGATAGCAGGCAACCCCGCCGTTCGAATCAGATCGAGATTTAGAGATATTTGATCGGCGCCAGTCTGACGCGGCCTTTACGGGGTTGGGCCGATAGAGGCAGTGAGTTTCAATCTTCTGCGTCGCGTCGTACGCGTAGGCTGGTCAAAACACGTTGGATCTCCCTCTGGTGGATGGGCCAGTATGACAGCACCCGTTCTCGATCAGCATGACAAACATCCAGAGGAAACTGCGCAGTGATCCAGTGTTTGCAGGGAGACTATGACTACACTGAAGCAGTCTGCTACCTCCGGGGTAAAATGGTCGGCGATCTCCCAGGCTGGCCGGCAGATTACGCAACTGGCGACGACAATTGTTCTGGCACGTCTGCTCTCCCCTTCCGATTTTGGGCTTATGGGGATGGCAACGGTCGTGATAGGTTTTGTGGCCCTTTTCAAGGATTTAGGCACCGCGGCCGCGGTGATCCAGCGCAAGGAACCCTCTGAGAATCTGTTGAGCAGTATCTTTTGGATTAATGCTGTTTTCGGACTTGCAGCCATGGCCGCACTTTTTACACTGGCTCCACTTGTCGCTGATCTCTTCCAGGAGCCCAGGCTCACGCCCATGCTGCAGTGGCTATCATTAACCTTCTTCTTTTCCGGCCTTAGCATCTTGCAGCAGGCCCTGCTGGAGCGGAATCTGGCGTTCCGTACTCTCGCCAAAGTTGAGATCGGCGCGGTGGTGTTGGGAGCAATCGTGGGCGTGGGATCGGCGCTGGCCGGGGCTGGCGTATGGAGCCTGGTGTATCAATCGTTGACAGTTGTGACAGTCACGACGGTGCTCCTCTGGATGTCCGCCCGCTGGATACCCAGGTTTGTGCTTAGCTGGGCCGAGGTCAGGTCGATCAGCAGCTATAGCCTTAACCTGACTGCTTTTAATACTTTCAACTACTTTTCGCGCAATGCGGATTACTTCCTTATCGGACGTTTTCTCGGCGCGCAGGCTTTAGGCTATTACACCTTGGCATACCGAATCCTGCTTTACCCATTGCAGAGCGTCTCAGCTGTAATCGGGCGAGTGACATTCCCGCTGTATGCCCAACTGCAGGATGATAACCCAAGGTTCCGACGTGTCTATCTCAGAATCGCCCGCGTGATCGCGGCACTCACCTTTCCAATGATGTTAGGCTTGTGGGTCGTCGCGGGGCCGTTTGTTTTGACTTTGTTCGGAGCACAATGGTCACCGGTCATTGCTCTACTGATCATCTTTATACCCGTTAGTATGGCGCAATCCATCATAACAACCGTAGGCGCAATCTATCAGGTTAAAGGCCGTACGGATTGGATGTTTCGCTGGGGTGTCGGCTCGAGCTTACTTGCCGTCTTGGGGTTCGTTATTGGTTTACGCTGGGGAATAATCGGGGTAGCCGTGTCTTACGCGGTTGTTACCGCCATGTTGGCTTACCCGAATTTTGCCATTCCCTTCAGACTGATCAATTTAAGAGTCAGTGAACTATTGAAGGCAGTTTGGGACCCGTTCCGTTATTCCATAGCAATGATGATCAGTATGGTTGGCCTGCGCATACTAGAATCGTGGATCGGTATTACGACGCCTGCGATTATTCTGGTTTCCTCCACTCTGTTGGGCATCATTACTTATGGCGGTTTATTGATCTTACGCCGGTCGCCTATTTTGCAGGACGTGGCTGAGATCTTGCCATTTGGCAGGTTCCGTTGGCTGCAGCGCAGGATGGCCGTTCGCTGAGCAGATTCGCTCAGGTCCGCCCAGACTTGCACATACTTCAGGAAGGCTCAGGGCAGCGGGTGTCTCAGATGACGATTCCCACAACAATTCATTTGATTGATCACTATCTCGGCCAATCAGAGACTTTCATCTACCAGTATCTGTCCAAGATGCGCAAGACGCGTCCCGTCGTGATCGCCCAGTATGTTATCAATCGCCCTTCGTTCCCTTTGACTGACGTAGTCCAGTTATCTCAGCCGAACCTGATGCGCTGGATTCGACACCGTGTCTTGCTGAAGTTCGGGCTAGATCTTTTTCCACTTACTGCTCAAACTGTGCATATCAGTCGGCGGTACGGAGGAAAGGTGCTGCACGCCCATTTTGGGCATGTCGGCTACCGCGCGCTAGCCCTTAAGCGCGCTACGGGAATGCCGCTAGTCACAACCTTTTATGGTTTTGATATGTCATTACTTCCCCGACGAAGATCCTGGCAGCGAGCCTATCGCCGTTTGTTCGACGCCGGCGATCTGTTCATCGTTGAAGGGCCGCACATGACAGCTCAATTGGAGTTCTAGGCTGCCCGCGCGGAAAGATCGGTATTGTACCGATCGCGATCGATCTATCCCGCATACGATTCGCGCCAAGGTATTGGGACGGCTATGAACCCGTTTGCATCCTTATGGCTGGTCGCTTTGTCGAGAAAAAAGGGTTTATCTACGGCATCGACGCCTTTGCGCGTATCGCGCCGAAATGGCCGGCCGCGCACCTGCGAATCATTGGCGACGGGCCACAGCGCAGAGAAGTACGCGATGCGGTTGCGCGTTCGGGATTCTCGTCACGGATACACCTGTTGGGGCCACAAGATTATGATGCCTATCTCGCAGAGGCTAATCAAGCGCACCTTTTCATGTCACCAAGCGTGACTGCACGCAACGGCGATTCTGAAGGAGGAGCACCCACCACCCTTCTCGAAATGCAAGCCGCAGGTCTGCCAGTATTGTCTACGCACCATGCAGACATTCCCCATATTGTCATAGACGGCACAACAGGCTTCTGGTGCCTGAACGAGATGTGGATGCCCTGGCTGAACGATTGGATTGGCTGCTGGTTCATCCTGATGCCTGGCCAACTATGGGCCGGGCTGGACGTGCCCATATACTGGAGACGCACAATATCGAACGCGAGGTTAGCGGGCTAGAAAGCCATTATCTTAGCCTGTCACCAAACCAGGTGATCTTATGAGAAGCGCATTATGGACGGTGCTTCTGCTGGTTGCTGGCCTGTTAATCCTGCTGGGAGTGCTGCCCCGACCGCTGCTGACAAACATCGCGAACGTGCAGGCAGCGACGGCTTACTCCACACATGACATACCTATCGCCGATCGGTTTGTCATGCTGCGCAACGCCTGGTCGAATGCCTGTAGGGCCTTGCCCGTGGCGGCCTGTCTCGGCAGCAACCATCTATCAGATGTCGCGATATTGAACGCCTTCGACAAGAATTATGTGCACCCGCTCAAGACCCTCGTGGTGTTGACCGGAACCAACCAGATTTTGCCCTTGGCCGATCTGCGCCCAGGCGGAGATTCGCGGGTCAATCAGCTGGCCAGTGTGACAGGTGCCGATCACGTAACTTTATGGGGCAATGGCTATTTGGAAGCCCGTCTATTTGTGCTGAACCAATCGGAATGGGCGATCTCCGTCGAGGCGCAGCATGATAGTCCGCCTCCCGTCATTTTGAGACTCACCCTGGATGGGCAGCCCGCGGGCAATTTTGTTTTTGATAAAGGCGACCTGAGTCTGGGGGTATCTAAGCACAGATCGTATTAACTTGTCACCGGGTTTCCATTGGCTTCATATCTGGTACAGCAATGACTACTTCGATCAGAAATCGGACCAAGATCGCAACGCCGCAATTCGATTGGTCGAGTTTACGCGCTGAGCAAAAGTCTCCGCCATGAACAGAGCTCAAACCCGATCGATACCCACGCCTTATCACCAGTGTTCCACGACTGTATTTGATCGCCGTGGGACTGTCTCTTCTATTAGGAGTGATCGCGGCGCTGTTGCCCGAGCAAGATGTTGTTTTGATCATGGTGCTGGCGGTAGGGCTGCCCTGTGTCGCCATGATTGCGAACAACTCGACCCGGAACATCGGAATTGTACTGCTGCTGGCATTGGTGCCCCTGACAGGCATTCTGAAAGCGATTAGCGGCAGCCGCTATGCGCCACTTACGTTCGATATCGGTATTCTTCTCGCCTGTGTTCTGAGCGTCTTTGCCGGGTTCCTCCGGCATAAAAATAAGATCGATATCCTGGATGTGGCCCTGGTCGCCTTTCTAAGCCTGGCCTTTGTCGAAATGTTCAATCCGAATGTACCCAGTCTTGCAAGCCGGGATAGAAGGCTTTCGCAAATTCGCGCTGATGAGTATCGCGTTCTATATCGGCCGGCGCGTCTTTCGTCTGCGAGAGGCGCGTCTCCTCGAAGTTCTGATTGTTGTGCTCTCGGTTCCCATCGCAATTTACGGCATCAAACAATTCTTTTTCACATCGCCCCTTGACTATCGGATGATTCAGCTCGCAACTGCTTCGGAGATCACGTATCTGATGGGGGGGCAACTCAGACCTTTTTCGACGCTGCCAGGACCATTTCATTTAGGTCTCTATCTGCTTGTCTCACTTCTGCTGGTTATTCTGTGGTTGATGAATAAGTCCACTAAACCTCGACATCGAGTCCTGCTATTACTTATCTTGGGAATCGAGCTAGTCGCGCTGTTTCTGACACGCACGAAGGGCAATTGGGTTGGATTAGCTGCCGGCATTGTGGTGCTAGTTTTGCTTCAACGCCGCCGCTTATTCAGGAATATGCGCAGACTGGCGGTAGGTGTCTTGGCTGGCGGAGCAATCATTGCCTTGCTCCTGGCGACTGCACCAGCGAGTTCCACGAACGTGCTCCGCGAGGCAATCGACGCCTTCCTTAATCCTGCTGCGGCTCCGACCGTCCAGTTTCGCCTGGAGCTGATGGCAAGAAACGATTATTCCAGCGATCCTCAAGAGCCCGCTCAGCGGCTATGGTACCGGCAGCGCCGGTGAGGGATTAGCGGAGTGATATGCAACGACTCCAGCCCAATACTTCAACAGCCACAACCAGTTGTTCAAAGTCATCCTGGAGATGGGTGTCCTTGGCCTGGCTTTATTCGCGCTGATCGTGGGTGCCAGTATGTATCGCGGCTATGCCCGCTTGCGCGGGCTTGATCCGACGCAGGTCAAAGAAATCGAAGCTACTCCAGTGGACGATGGCCGTTGTCGTGGCATTCCTTGTCGCGGGCTTGACCAGTCCGGTTCTGGATGCTTATCCACCAAACTACTACTTCTGGCTCGCTCTCGGCATATTGTCGCAGCCCACCCTTAAGCAACCGAGAGCATGGCGATGAACCTCATAATGATACCGTTCCACGACTGGAAAAAATGTGAGCGCGAGGGATTTCGGACGCGGGACGCGCATTTCATGCAGGAGTTCGGCAGACATCCAGGAGTAGATAAGCTGCTGGTGATCGACCGTCCCACTTCTTTGTCAGAGATTGCGGTGCTGCGACGCGGCGGGCGCGTCAAGCAGGGCCAGCGACTATCCAAGAGAGGGACGGCGCAGGTGACGCAGGTCGCCGACAAGACTTTTGTGTTGGATATGATTGTTCCGGAAATTGTCCGGCCCTTGTGGATGCGGCGACATTGGACGCCGTATGCCTTTGGGCTGCGCCGGGTGGTTGATAGTGTACGGTATGCCCTCAGCTTTTTGGGCATCGATAAATCTTACGCCGCACTTATTTCAGCGCCGCTGTTTGCACCCCTTGTACAGCAGTCTGATTCCCGCCCGCTGGTTTTGGACGCGCAAGACAATTTGCTCAAACACGCCATGTATCGTGACACACCAGGTCTTCGAGATTACTATGAATACTGCCAGAGACATTGCGATCTGCTGTTTGCTAATTCAATGGAAACGACGCAATGGCTGGCGCAGAAGCGCCCGGATGCGACGCATATCCCTAACGGCGTGGACACGGACATGTTCGACGCGTCTCGCCAGTACGCGCGGCCTGAAGATCTCGCGCCGGTTCCCCGCCCGATCATCGGTTATGCAGGCAAAATGCAGCAGATGTTTGATGCCAATTTGATGGAGCGCGTTCTAGTCGAGTTTCCGGCTATGTCCTTTGTGTTCATCGGTCAACAGCTCGATCAAAAATGGATGCGGCCGGTGTGGCGCTATCCCAATGCGTATTATTTGGGCGACAAACCGTATCGACAGCTGCCCGAGTATCTGGCCGCTTTCGATATTTGTATCATCCCTTACAGCGTGCAGCGTCAACACGGAGTGGATCCCATCAGACTTCTATGAGTACCTCGCCATGGGGAAACCGGTGGTGACAACGGCCATTGGCGGCGCAGGTGCGTTTAAGGACTATCCGCAAGTCAGAGTTGCACAAACTGACGAGGATTTCATCGCTGGTCTCAGATTCTTTGTCGAACAGATCCGGAGTCAAAAATCTATTCAGTTCAACCATTGCCCGTAGAGTGCTTGTGGAAAGCAAGGCCGACCGCATCATCCATGCAATCGAACGATGTTGGGACTAAAAGCGATCGACCATGAGAACTGACCCGCTCGGCGCTCTTGTCGAGAAAGCCATTCAACATCTCAAGCGTGATCCGGGCTATCAACTTGATCCTGATTTGACAGGACACGCCTTATTGCAAGTTCTATCGTTCCGCGGCGCCTCGATCTTGCGTGGGTACCTCTATCGTCTGCGGTTGCGTCGAAGTGCAAATCCCCTGCTGGTTGGTTCACACGTCACGCTGCGCCATCCACAATTGATCTCGGTCGGCCGCAGCGTGATCATAGAAGACTACGTGTTCATGGACGCACTATCGAAAGAAGGGATTCAACTCGGGAACAACGTGACCATCGCCAAATTCTCAACCATCCAATGCACTGGCGTAATTCAGAACCTGGGTGTAGGCGTGAGCATTGGTGACATTCAGCAGTTGGCGCTTACTCTTTTATCGGCGGTCAGGGTGGAATTATCATCGGCAGCAATGTGATCATGGGGCCGCGCGTCAACCTTCATTCCGAGAACCATAGTTACCAATCCGCAAGTGTTCCCATACGTCTCCAAGGTGTGACGCGACAAGGAATAATTCTAGAGGATGATTGCTGGATCGGCGCAGGCAGTGTCATTCTGGATGGCGTTCATATCCATACGGGTTGCGTGGTAGCAGCCGGCAGTGTGGTTACAAAAGATGTGATGCCTAACACAGTAGTTGGCGGTGTGCCCGCGCAACTCATAAGGAGTAGGCAAAATGCCTAATCTTAATTCAGTGTCCTCTCTGCAATACATCAAACTTTAAGCCTTATGCCGCTCGAGTTCGAAAAAACTATCCGCACGTATTACGTGTTATGTGCACGGATTGTGGACTAATATTATCAAATCCTCAAGCTACAACTCAAGAGTTGGGTATTTTTTATCAAAACTACTATGATAAGGGAAACTTCAGCGCTTGGAAACATAAAATACAGATTTGGAAAGACAACTTCGATAAAGGATTAACTTCCGAAGTAACTCCCTTTCTCTTTAAGAACCTGCCATCCCCTAACCAAACAGTGAAATGGCTTGAAGTGGGGGCAGGCTTAGGGGCCAGCTTTCCTATGTTGCCAGGTCCAAGGGATTTGCTGTGACAGCAACTGAGCGGATAACGATGCGGTATCGTACCTAAAGACGGAAATGGGGATGAAGGATGTTCTATTGGGAGGTCTAGAAGAGCTTATATCCTGGTACTCTAAAGGATGGAGATTATGATATTGTTGTCATGAACCATGTGCTGGACATGTCACCGATCTCATCGGCACGTTGAATATTGTCTATCAAGTTCTGAAAACTGGCGGCGTCTTCTACATTGGTGTACCTAATCTCGATAATCATGGGTATCATCTCTATAATGCCATGTGCCACTTCATGATGAAAATACCAGGAATTGTGGATGGAATCGAACATACATTCGGTTTTACACCCAAAACGCTACGCCTATGTCTCAAACGGACCGGTTTTGATATCCAACAGATTCGGACCTTTGGCAAAGGCGAAACACCCTCTTCGCTTCTTAAACTATGGCGAGAAAAAGGCTTTCATAAAGCAAGTGCCGCTTTTGCAGAAAGCATTTTTCGCACGCGAATGGACTGCATTGCGATCAAACTTAATACCTCCCCAGCTAGTTGATAGGAATTTGTGAAATGAAGATCGCCCTTCTCGGCACGCGCGGCATTCCAGCCAGTTACAGCGGCTTTGAAACTTGCGTCGAGCAGTTGGGACAGCGACTGGTCGAGCGCGGCCATCACGTCACGGTCTACTGCCGAGCGCACCACATTACCTATCCGGAACCTTGCTACAAGGGCATGCGCCTGATCAAGCTGGGCACCATCACCAACAAATATCTGGATACAATCGTCCACGCCTTTGTCTCCTCGCTGCATGCTCTTACCCAACATTACGATGTGGCGCTCTATTTCATCGCCGGCAACAGCCCGGCCACCTGGATTCCACGCCTGGTGGGCACACGGACCATTCTCAACGTCGACGGCCTGGACTGGAAGCGCGAGAAGTGGCCGGCGCTCGCGAAACGATACATCCAACTCGCCGAGCGGCTGGCGACCAAACTACCCAACGCGTATCTGACGGATTCGCGCGTCGTGCAGGACTATTATCGCCATCGTTTCGGCAGCGAACCAGCATATATACCCTATGGATCGGAAGTGGAAGTGGCGCCCGCCGGTGAGACGCTGGCGCGCTACGGCCTGCTGCCGCAGCAGTACGTTCTCTTTGTCGGGCGTCTGGTGCCGGAGAATTGTGCCCACCACCTGGTTGAGGCTTTTCAGGGACTGGGAACCGATCTGCACTGCGTGATCGTGGGGGACGCGCCTTACGCAGAAGACTATATTGCCGCGCTCAAAGCTCAGCGCGCTGCGGGACCCCCGGATCATCCTGACAGGCTATGTTTTCGGCCATGGCTATCACGAGCTGGGCTCCAACGCCCGCATTTTCGTCGAGACTTCCGGGGTAGGCGGCACCCATCCGGCCTTGACCGAAGCCATGGCTTTTGGAAACTGTGTCGTCGTCCACAATACGCCCGAGAATCTGGAAACAATCGGCGAGGCCGGGTTAGCTTATGATGGCAAAATCGGAGGCTCCAGTTTGCGCGAGGTCTTGCAAGCTCTTTTGTCTGACCCTGAGCAGATCCCTGAATATCGTCGTCTAGCCCGTCAACGTGCTCAAACCTGCTACTCGTGGGAAGCCGTTACCGATGCGTACGAGCGGCTGTTTTACTCGTTATGCGGAGGACCCGTGCCCGAGCGATTACGGGACGCAGACACGCCATGAGGCTGCCCCTGGCGCGTCATGTCCGATTGCTTTAGGGCTGTAATTCGCATCCGTTGTGAGGCCTTCTAGTGAGATGCACGGAGAGACGCGGGTGTTGTATAATGCCCATCGGAAGCGGGCGCCAAGAACTGCAACCACTTTCTCCGGTTTTCACATCTTGCGACAGAGAAACGCCGAAAGCGAATATGAGGCGGGACGCCTATGTTCAAACACTCCAGTCTAAACTTTGCTTTTTTAGCCTTACTCCTTGACGCGGTCTTGACCCTGTCGGCCATGGCTGCCGCCGTTGCCCTGCGGGAAACGCTTCCGTACGGCCCTGATCTGGGCAACAGCGCCCTCATTCAGAACTACATCTATCTGGCGGCAGTGCTCATCTGGACATTTGTCGCCACCGCCTTGTCAGTCTACGATCCGCGCCGCACGCTGCGCGCCGTCGACGAGTTTCAACGCGTCATCCAGGCTCTGGTCGTTTCAGGCTTATGCCTGTCAGGCTTTGTCTTCTTTTCGTTCAAAGATATGTCACGCTATCTTTTTCTCTATTTCTTTGCCGTCGAGGCGGCGCTGCTCCTGGGCTGGCGCGTAGTGTATCGAATTGTCCGCCGCCTGGGGAACGGGCGGCTGGTGCCGCCGCGCAACGTACTCGTCGTCGGCGCCGGTCTGGTAGGCTGCCGAACCGCCGAAACGATCCTGGAAAATGCGTGGATGGGGCTCCACACGGTCGGGTTTGTGGACGATGATTCGGCCAAACAGCAGGGCGGGGTGGCAGGCCTTCCGATTTTGGGAACAGTTGCGGAGACCGTGGACATTGTCCGTAAGTATGCGGTGGATGAGATCGTGGTGGCTCTGCCGTTATCAGCCTATGAGAAGGTTGTGCAGCTAAGCCTGGACCTCCAACGCTATCCAGTTACCGTGCGGGTAGTTCCCGACTACTTCAATCTCGCGCTCTTTCGCGCCGCGGTCGAAGAGCTGGGAGGCATGCCCTTGATCAACTTGCGCGCGCCGGCGCTCAATGACTATCAGCGGCTGGTCAAACGCGGCTTCGATGTGATGATCGGCGCCGTCACCATTATTCTGGCGCTGCCGGTGATGGCGCTGATTGGCCTGGCGATCAAACTCGATTCGCCCGGACCGATCATTTTTCGCCAGCAGCGGGTCGGCGAGAACGGACGACTGTTCTGGATGTTGAAGTTCCGCACGATGGTCGATGGCGCTGAGGCGCATCTAAGTGATGTGCTGCGGCACGACGCAGCCGGTGAGATTCTGTTTAAGAACCCTGACGATCCGCGCATCACACACCAGGGCCGTTTCCTGCGCCGCACCAGCCTCGACGAACTGCCGCAGTTGTTCAACGTGCTCAAGGGCGAGATGAGCCTGGTCGGGCCGAGGCCGGAACTGCCCTGGCTGGTCGAGCGCTACGAACCCTGGCAGCGCAAGCGCTTCGCCGTGCCGCAGGGCATGACGGGTTGGTGGCAGGTCAACGGCCGCAGCACCAAGCCCTTGCATCTGCACACGGAAGACGATCTCTACTACATCCAGAATTACTCGCTGCTGCTCGATATGCAGATACTGTGGAAGACCTTCTGGGTCGTGATCAGGCGCAAAGGGGCGTTTTGATTGTTGCCGCACTCCGCCGCTGGTTCCCCTGGCTGCAGCTGGGCTGGCTCATTCTTTTATCTCCGTTTCTCCTGTTCATCACGATTGACCGGTGGTGGTGGCTGCTGGGAATTCCGGCAATCTGGCTTGCCTCCTGGTTGATCCGCGGTTTCCCCGTTCCTTCCACGCCACTCAATATTTCCGCCGGGTTCATCGCCGGCATGGCGATTGTTTCGCTGCTGATCACACCCGATATGGCCCTGACCCTGCCCAAAGCAGCAGGCCTCTTCCTCGGGTTGGCGGCCTTGTATGCCGTCGTCGATGTCAGTCGCCTGTCCAGGGGCGCTGCGCTCATCGTCGGCGGACTGCTTGTCCTCGGCCTGGGCGTGAGCATGCTGGGCCTTGTGGGCATGCAATGGCTGGAGAAAGTAGGGCCGCTGGCCGCCATCACCGTCAGCCTGCCTCGCTTCATTTCAGGCTTGCCGGGTGCCGCTGAGGGCTTTCATCCCAATGAGGTCGCCGGCGCTCTGCTCTGGATAATTCCTCTCAGCTCTGGCGCTGGCGTTTATGCTGCTTCGCAAGTCATCGCGGCGGAAGTGGCTGGGGATCATCACGGGCCTGGCAGCGCTGGGGATGCTGGGCGTCCTGGCGCTTAGCCAATCGCGCAGCGGCTGGTTCGGCCTGACATTGGCCATGTTGATCATGCTCGCCTTCGTCAGTCGCCGTGTGCGCTGGATCATGGCCGGGTTGGCCGTGGTCGTGATCCTGGTGGTAGTCGTTATCGGCCCTGATCGGGTCGGTTCAAGGCTGTTTGGATCGGAAGCCAACAGCGCGGTTTCCTACTCTGCTCAACAAGGCTTGAGCTCGCTCAACTGGAATTTCCGCACGGAGGTATGGCAGACTGCCGTGAAAGGCATCTCCGATTTTCCGTTCACCGGAATGGGGATGGGCACTTTTCGCAAGATAGGACGGCTGTTTTACTCGCTTTCAATTTCGCCTGATTATGATTTTGCCCACGCGCACAATGAACTCCTGCAGACCGGGCTTGATCTGGGCATACCCGGGCTGGTCGCCCTGCTGGCAATCTATTTCGGAACATTCGGCATGTTGTGGAGCCTGTGGAAGAGCGCCACGGCTCAGGAGACGCGCTACTTGGCGTTGGGGCTGGCAGGCTGTCTGCTCGCGCACGCAATCTACGGCCTGACCGATGCGGTCGCGCTGGGCGCCAAACCTGGAGTCATCCTCTGGATACTGCTGGGACTGACCTGCGGATTATTTCTGCACAGCCGCGAGTTGAGCGTCCAGGAATTTGAGAGGGTTCGACCATCTTTTCCCGCAAGCACGGAGCCTCCGGGAAGTTCGCTTACTGCTTCACCGCCTGCGCGATAGCCCTGATATGCGCCGGGGTCGATCCGCAGCAGCCACCCACGATCCGCGCGCCGATTTCCACGTAGCGTTTGGCGAATGCACCCATCTGCTCCGGCGACACACTGTAAACCGACCGTCCGGTGGCAGCATCGACGGAGGGCAATCCCGCATTGGGCTTGGCCCAGATGAACAGGCCGGATTCCGCCGCCGCATACTCCTGCACGATCTTGTCCATGTTTTCCAGTGTCGTGCCGCAGTTCGCGCCGATGGCTGCCACGTCCAACAACTTGAACTTCTCTGCCACTTGCGCCGGCTTCACGCCCATCATCGTGCGGACGCCACGGTCGTAGCTGAAACTCACCACCAGCGGCAGATGGCTGACTTGCCGTGCACCTTCGACGGCGGCTTGTGCTTCCTCCAGGGCAAAGTGCGTTTCGATCACCAGCACGTCGACGCCGCCCCCGCTCAACGCTTGCGCCTGTTCGGCGTAGGCCGCCACAGCCTCAGCATACTCGACTGGGCCGAAAGGTTTGAGCAGCAAGCCGAGCGGCCCCATCGATCCGCCGATCAACGTGCGAGCACCGGCTGCTTCGCGCGCCAGCTCCACCGCGCGCCGGTTGAGCTCGGACGCCTGATCGGCATAGCGCGACTCTTTCAAGCGGAGGCGCGTTCCGCCAAAAGTGCAGGTCAGGATCACATCTGATCCAGCCTCGACGAAGGAGCGTTGAAGCGCGCGGATTCGATCGGGCTGATCAAACACCCACTCTTCGGGCGAAGTGCCCGGCGGCAGTCCTACCGCCTGCAAGTTCGTGCCGGTCGCCCCATCAGCCACCAGCACTTCGCCTGCGTTTAATCGATCGTTGAACGAGTTCGTCATGCCGTGTCGCTCCGTAACGGAATGCGGCTAATTGTACGGCGCTGGCGCGATTCGAGCAACCGCCGCTGGCCAAGCCGCTGAACGCCGTCCCGCGATCTGCGGCATCCAAGCGAGGGCTCCACATACGCACATGGGCAAGGTTGTACAACCTTGCCCGTGTGGCAGGTGATGTCTCGCAACAGACAACCCTGGGAGAGAGCTACTTCGCGCGCTTGACGGCCGGTCTTCTTGGCCGCAGGCTTTTTGGCAGCCGGTTTCTTCGCTGTCGGCTTCTTTGCCGCCGGCTTCTTGGCCGCAGGCTTCTTCGCCGCAGGCTTCTTGGCCGCGGCTTCTTCGCCACCGCCTTCTTGGCCGCAGGCTTCTTGGTAGCCGGTTTCTTGGCGGCAGGCTTCTTAGCCGCTGCCTTTTTAGCCGGCGCCTTGCGCGCCGCGGATTTCCTGGCCGCGGGCAGAAGTGCTGGCTTGGCAGGAGCCGCCAAGAGCGAGGCTGGCGCGGCCGCCCGCAAACCGTCTACCGCCACCCGAATGACCCATTGGCAACGCGGGCAGTGTTCCACGTGATAGGCGGCTTGCAGCCGATCGGCTTCAGCCAGCGCTGCAGCAATTTGGTCGTCGCCCAGCATGGCCGACCAGCCACAATTGGGGCAGTGTAGTTCGTACATCTTCATCCTCCTTTGGGAATCAATTCGCCTAAGCCTATATTCTATTGAATCTCAGGGCAAAATGCAAATCTCGGCTAAGAATCAGGCTTCCCTGCTCCAGCCGACAAAAAAGGCCGTGCAGGTCGCACGGCCTTTCGTACTTCACCACACTACTTCTTGGCTGGTTTCTTGGCCGGTTTAGCCGGCTTGGCCGCCTTCTTGGCGGCTTTCTTGGTCGCCTTGACCTGCTTCTTTTCGGTCTTCTTGGCCTTGCGCTCGACCTTCTTGGCCTTTACCTTGGCCTCGATCTTCTTGACCTCTTTGCCGACTTTGGCCTCGACCTTCTTCACAGGCGACTTCTTCGTGGGCTTGGCGGCCGGCGCTTCGACCGCCGGAGCAGATTCAGCCGGGGGCGACGGTGTTTCATCGGGACGATAGTGCGACATGGCAATGCCTCCTCAGAGTGTAAGAATGTCAAGTGATCATGCGCAGGGCGCACGAACTTGCCAAATCCATGTCCCCCTTGACTGGGAATCGGTTTCATTACATTGACTGTGCCACATTGTATTACAACGCTCAATCAGAAATCAAGTGGCGGACCTTAAAATATTGCACGCCATGAAGTTGTGCAAGGTGTTGAATCACGTCGTGCGTGAACGCGCGGGCCACGAAGCAACGCCGATGCCGATCAGGATCACGATCGCGCCGAGGATCGTCAATGGAGGTGGCATTTCACGCAGCAGCAGGAAGGCGAGGATTGCAGACCCGATCGGCTCTGCCAGCGAGACGACCGCGACATAGGTGGGCGGCAGGAAACGCAAGGCATAGTTGTAAGACGAGTGCCCCACCAGCTGCGGCAGGATCGCCAGCAGCAACATCCACACATACGCGCTGGCGGGATAGGGCTGCCCATCCGCCTGCTGCGTGAACGATGCACCCGAGAGCGCCGCCAGCCCGATCAACCAGATGGCGGCAGTGCCATAGACGATGTAGATATACGCGAGCAGCGACATCCGATCGCGCAGCTGCCGCCCGATCAGCAGATAGCCTGCCACAAACCACGCGCCCGCCAGCGCCAGGAAATCGCCCCACAACTGCGCGCCGCCCAGCCCCAGCCCGCCGCTGTCTGAGAAGCCCACCAGCACACCCCCTAACACCGCAATGATCAGGCCACTGACAATGGGGCGGGTCAGCCGTTCGCGCCAGATCAACCACGAAGCCAGCGCCACCCAGATGGGGCCGGTGGTCACCAGCACCACCGACGAAGTCACCGTAGTATAGTCGAGTGAAGAAATCCACGCTGGCAAAATGCAGCGCCAGGAAAAAACCGGAGAACAATGCCCAGCGCCAGTCGCGGCCCGTCAAGCGGCGCAGCTCGGCACGGCGGGAGCGCAGGACGATCGGGGTGAGGATGAGCGCCGCGAAGGTCAGCCGATAGGCGGCGATGACCAGCGGCGGCACGCCGTCGTCCAGGGCCGACCGGATCAGGATCGACGCGGTGGAGACGGCGAAGATGCCGCAGGCCAGCACCACAAACAGGCGGATTTGCACGGGTTTTTGCCTGATCCTCGCTCGCGTACAGCGCCCGATCGATCGCCTGTCGCTTGACAACGATTTTGATCGAGGCTACAATCTTCGCAGAAGTTTAGCACGCGACAACTTCATAAACAAATTGCTCTAGCCAAGCAGCCAAGTAAGGAGACCCATGTCATTCGAGTTACCGTCGCTTCCGTATGAGTACGGTGCGTTGGAGCCGCACATCGACACGCAGACGATGCAGATTCATCACGACAAGCATCATGCGGCGTACGTGACCAATTTGAACAAGGCGCTGGAAAGCGCTCCCGGCCTGGCGGGCAAACCCATCGCTGAAATCCTGGCCGATTTGAACGCCGTGCCGGAGAATGTACGGCAGGCCGTCATCAACAACGGCGGCGGCCATTACAATCACACCATGTTCTGGGAGATCATGGGGCCCAAAGGCGGCGGGGAGCCGAAGGGTGAGCTGGCCAGGGCCATCGACGCCGCGTTTGGCAGCTACGAAGGTCTGCGCGAGAAGATGAACAACGCCGGTCTGACCCGCTTTGGTTCCGGTTGGGCCTGGCTGGTGTCAGACAAAGAAGGCCAGCTGCAAGTACTCAGCACAGCCAATCAAGACTGCCCGTTGTCCAGCGGCCTTAAGCCGATCATGGGCATCGACGTGTGGGAACATGCCTATTACCTGAAGTATCAGAACCGCCGCGGCGACTATTTGAGCGCGTGGTGGAATGTGGTAAACTGGGACGAAGTCGCCGCCCGGTACGCCAGGTTGAAGTAGCGGCAGAGCGACTGCGTGCGCGGGGCGCGGACACGCGAAACCATTGGGCGGCATCTAGCAGCGGTATTTTTCGCCGATATCCATCGGCGGATAACAAAAATCTCATACACGGAGAAAGACAATGACTCACACCATTACTGCTTTGTGCCTGCGCGACACCGCGTGCGTGGACGTCTGCCCGGTCGAGTGTATCATCCCCGGCAAACCCGAGTCACGAGTGGCCGTGGCTGTACATCGATCCGGACACCTGCATCGATTGTGGCGCGTGCGTGCCGGAATGCCCGTACGAGGCCATCTTCCCTGAAGATGAAGTGCCCAGCGCCTATACCATGAAGGACGGCCAGTACCTCGCCGACACCAAGGCCAACCTGCCCGACGGCGAAGTCGCTGGACGGCGATGTGGGCGGGCATCAAGTCAAGGTCGAGAATGCCAAGGCACCCGGCGCGGGCTTTGTCATCGACCTCACCCCGGCCACACCGCTCAACGCGGCTTTCTTCAAGGAAGGCCCCGGCTACAGCGCCAAGGGCTAAGCAATACCGCATCCTGTGGTCTGAACGAGGCCAGCGAAATATCTCGCTGGCCTCGTCTTGTTTGAATTGCAGTAACTACGCGACGTCGCACTGCGTGCCATACAGTGTCATGCCCACACCCCCACGTGCTTTACGCCTTGCCCGCCGCAGTGCGGCGGAGGCGTGCCAGGCGAGCGGGAATCCACTTGTCCTGTCAGCGTCAATCGTCACCCTGGATGCCCGACATGCCGTGCCCAGGCCTCACCAGGGTCTGGGCACGCAGGAGCGAAAGCACTCGAGCATGACGTCGGAACAGTTGGGAAACCCGGTTGCTTGTTGTCGGCATCAGGTACAATTTTCACAGCCATCATTTTGCCAAGAGGAGAGACATGACCGATTATCGCATTGAGAAGGATTCGCTGGGCGAGGTGCAGGTTCCGAGCGAAGCCTACTACGGCGCGCAGACGCAGCGCGCAATCAATAACTTCCACATCAGCGGGCTGCGCCCGTGGCGCGCCTTCATCTGGAGCATGGCGACGATCAAGCGCGCCGCCGCCGAGGTCAATCGGGATCTGGGGCTGCTCGACGCGGAGCGGGCCACGGCGATCGCGCAGGCCGCGCAAGAGGTGATCGACGGGAAGTGGGACGACCAATTTCGCGTCGACCCGTTTCAGGCGGGCGCGGGCACCAGCCACAACATGAACACCAACGAGGTGATCGCCAATCGAGCCATTGAGCTTCTGGGCGGCCAAAAAGGCGAGTACCAACGGGTCAGCCCGAACGATCACGTCAACATGGCGCAGTCGACCAACGACACGATCCCCACGGCAATCCGGCTGGGGGTACTGTGGCGGCTGGACGAGCTGCTCGCCACGCTCGATCGGCTGGCAGCGGCCCTGGAGGCCAAAGCCGTCGAGTTCGACGGCGTGGTGAAATCGGGACGCACGCATCTGCAGGATGCGGTGCCAGTACGGTTGGGACAGGAGTTCGGCGCGTATGCGAAGGCCGTGCGACGCGATCGGGACAAGATCGAACTGGCGGCGGATGGTCTGCGGCGCTTGGGCATCGGCGGCACGGCCACAGGCACAGGCTTGAACGCGCACCCCGACTATCATGCGCGCATGATCAAGAAGTCTAAGCGAGTTGACGGGGCTGGAGTTGATGCCATCGGACGATCTCTTCGAGTCGATGCAGGCCCATTCGGATGCGGTGTTCTTTTCGGGCGCAGTGCGCACGCTGGCGCAGGATCTGATCCGCATCGCCAACGATTTCCGTCTGCTCTCCTCCGGCCCGGCGACGGGCCTCGACGAAATCCGCCTGCCCGCTGTGCAGCCCGGCTCATCGATCATGCCGGGCAAGGTCAATCCCGTGCTGGCCGAGATGCTGGATATGGCGATGTTCCACGTGTTGGGTAACGATCTAACGGTGACGCTGGCGGCGCAGGCCGGGCAGCTGGAACTCAACGTGATGATGCCCATTATCGCGCACGATCTGTTCGAGATGATGCAGGTCGTCATCGGCGCGGTGACCGCTTTCACGGAGGACTGCGTGATCGGGCTAAAGGCGAACGCAGAGAAAGCGACCGGCTGGCTGGCGAAGAACGCGATCCTGGTGACGGCGCTCAACCCCGTGATTGGCTATTTGAAAGGCGCAGAAATCGCCAAGGCTGCCATGGCGCGCGACGTGACCATCCGTGAAGTGTGCCTGGAGAAGATCGCGGCGGGCGAGCTGGTCAACAAAGACAACGGTCAGCCCGTGACCATTGAAGAGATTGATGCGATTCTGGGCGATGTGCGCTCGCTGACGGAAGGTGGAATTCACGGCACGGGCGGTGGCGGCGGATAATAGGCCAGCGAGCGACTCAATTCCTCGCTCGACGAGTTGCACTTGACGGTTTTCGCCGCAGCTGGACGGCAGTGGCGGCAGTGCAGCGGCCTTTGAATTGCGCAGGCCCTGGCACTTGAGTCTTGCGCAGCATGCCAATTGAGGTAGAATCACCGCATGAAACGCGTCCTGCTCTCCGTCATCATCGCCGCGATCAGCCTCCTGGGCCCGGCTCACCCCACCGGGCAGGCGGCGCCCCGCAGCGATGGGAACATCTACCTCCCGTTGATCGCCAGCACCAGGGAAAACCCGCTGCACACCGGCATCGCCACCTACTACGTTGACGACCGCACGCCCACATGCATGCTCGATACGTCGCCCAATGATCACATGATAGCCGCCATGAACAACGACGAATGGAACGACGCCGCTTACTGCGGCGCCTACGTGCAGGTCAATGGCGCCAAGGGCAGCGTGATCGTGCGCATCATCAATCGGTGCCCGGAATGCCACACCGGCCATCTCGATCTGAGCCCCGAAGCATTTGCCAGGATCGACGATCTGATCAAGGGGCACGTGCCGATTACGTGGCGCGTGGTCAGCCCCGCCATCACCGGGCCGATCGCTTATCACTTCAAGGACGGCGCCAATCAATGGTGGACGGCGGTGCAGGTTCGCAACCACCGCAATCCGATTGCAAAGTTCGAGTATTGGAATGGCAGCCAATGGGTCAACGTGCCGCGCATGTTTTACAACTACTTCGTGCAGACGGATCCCGGCATGGGCGTGGGGCCGTACACCTTCCGCGTAACGGACCTGTACGGCAACAGGCTGACGGATAGCGGCATTCCCTTCGTCGAGAACGGCACGATCAACGGCGCGGGGCAGTTCCCGCCGGGGCCGTAACGCTTATCCTCCCGGAGGCTGATAGCCTCCGGGAGGATCATTCAAGTCAATTCATGCTCGGAATTTTATACGCAGTGATCACGGTGCTGGCCTGGGGCACGTGGCTGGCTCCCTCACAAAACATCCCGTTCAAGAATCAGCAAATCAAGACGTTCTACGTAGCGATAGCCAGCCTGGTGCTGGCTTTTTTCGTCACGCTGCCGCAGGGCTTCGATCAGATCACGCCGCAGGTCTTCTGGCCGCCGTTTGTGGGCGGGCTGATCTGGGCGGTGAGCGGCTACTGCGCCTTCACGGCCACCAGCAAGATCGGCATGGCGCGCGCCTTCGGCATCTGGTCGCCGCTCAATATCGTCGTCAGTCTGTTCTGGGGCGCGACGATCTTCGACGAGTTCCTCAACACCGGGACCGGCGGACGTGATCGTATTGATCGTCTCAGTCGCCGTCATCATCGCCGGCGTGCTGCTGATCATCTTTGCCAAGGGCCGCGGCGACAGGACGCGCAATCGGCGCGATCTCACGATCGGGGTGCTGGGCGCAATCGGGGCAGGCATCCTGTGGGGCTCGTACTTCATCCCGATCAAGCAGTCTGACGTCTCCCTGTGGATCGCCACGTTCCCGTTGACGATCGGCATCTTCGCGGGCAGCACCGTGCTGATGCTGCTGGGACGTCAATCGCCTCGCCTAGAAAAGCGCGGCGATTATGTGCGCGTCAGTTTGAGCGGCGTGCTGTGGGGCGTGGGCAACTATGCGATGCTGCTGCTCGTCAACGAGATCGGCGCGGGGCGCGGCTTTACCATCGCGCAGTTGGCCGTGGTGGTCAATGCCTTGATCGGCGTGTACTGGCTCAAAGACCCGCAGCCCAGGACCCGCGCCGCGACGTTGACGCTGATCGGCTGTGTGCTGGCGATGATCGGCGGAGTGGTGCTGGGGAATTTGAAGTAGGCGACTGAAGTTGACCACACTGGAGCATAGATAGTGACTCAAACCTTTCAGCGGGATCGCTTCACCTGGCTGGCTTATTCGTTATTGGCTTTCTACGGCTATTTCATCAACATCCTCGGCCCCATCACACCCTTTCTAAAAGAGGAACTCGGGCTGTCGTACACGATCAGCAGCCTGCACTACACGGCGTTTGCCACCGGCATTCTGCTCATCGGGTTGAGCGGCCAGATCGTCATACGGCGCATTGGCCGCTGGCAGGCTCTCTGGATGGGTGCCTTTGGACTCAGCGTGGGCGCTCTCGTGTTGGTGGCCGGTCGATCTCCAGCTATCACCATCGGGGCCGCGTTTGGCATGGGGCTGGTTGGCTCGCTGATCCTGGTGATCGTCCCCTCTCTGCTCTCTGATCGGCATGGAGAACTGCGCGCCGTAGCCTTATCGGAAGCCAATGTGATTTCGTCGCTGGCCGCTACGGCTGCACCGCTGCTGGTAGGCTGGTTTGCGCCTTCGCCCGGCGGCTGGCGGCTCGCTTTGGGCATTGCGGCTTTCACACCCATCCTGTTGCGCCTGGGTTTTGGCCGGGTCACTCTCCCGCCATCGGCTTCCAGTCAGGCAGGCGTTATTTCCAGCAAGCGACCTTTACCCCTCCGGTATTGGGTGTACTGGGTGGCGATCGTGTTGGCCGTGTCCGTGGAATTCTGCATGATCTCCTGGAGCGCCGACTATCTGGAAAAAAGCCTGGGCTTGTCGAAAGTTGATGCCGCGCAAGCCGTCAGCCTTTTCCTGGGGGCCATGATCGTCGGGCGGCTGGCCGGAAGTCGTCTCGTGCATCGTTTCTCGGCACAGCGCGTGATCATCGGCTCGGTGCTGGTAGCCGGCGTCGGATTCCTTATGTTCTGGACGGCCAGCACTGTTGCTCTCGGGTTGGCAGGCTTGTTTGTCACGGGGCTGGGTGTAGCCAGCTCTTTATCCGCTGATTCTCTCGTTGGCCATCGGCACGGCCGGCGACAATACCATTCAAGCCAGTGCGCGTGCTACGCTGGCGTCGGGAACGGCTATTTTGGCTCTGCCGCTGGTGCTGGGACGTCTGGCCGATTCGGTGGGAATTCAGCCAGCATATGGAGTGGTTGCCATTCTATTGATCAGTGTTTTCCTGATCGTGCTTGTCACGGGCAGACATACCTCTGCCCCTCGGCCGGCTTAATCCGACCATCCCACGGCCGTCGTGCGCAGCCACCTCAAGCAGTTGAAATTCTTAACTGTTTTTAATTGACTTTCTCTACAAACCAGGTACTCTTAATATAGCCAAATTAGGGTGCGAGCTGTATCCACCTTCTCATCATTTATCCGTATGCAAGTCAATTGAATACCTGCTGTTGGTAACTCGGTCAGTTTTAACAGGAGATCACAATGACTGAATCGGTCTATACTCTCGGTGTTTGGCGTGTGAAAGCCGGTAATGAAGCCGCCTTTATCGCAGCCTGGAAAGATCTGGGCGCCATCTTCTTGCGGCTTCCACAGCCGCCGCCGTCCGGCAAAGCAGCCCTGATCCAGAGCCTTTCCGAACCCTCCCTGTTTTACTCATTTGGCCCCTGGTATAGTCTTGCCGATGTTCAAGCCATGCGTGAAGATAAAACAGCCCAAGACGGCATCGCCAGATTGCGCGCACTTTGTACAGAAGCAACGCCAGGAAGCTTCCAGGTCGTGGCCACGATGTAACAACGACATCCGGTTGCGCCTCGCGCCGCCAGGCCCTGCGCCACCAGCTAATCCGCGTTCAACAGGAACTGGGAAATGATGAAAGAGCAGCTGGTTTCCCTCTTTGAGTATGGCGAATGGGTTAACCAACGTCTCTTGGAGACTGTCGCGACTCTGACAGCAGAACAGTTCGCTCAAAAGATCCTGCCCGGCTTCGGGTCAGTGCACCTCACGTTGGTCCATCTCCTGGGCGCAGAGGTACTATGGTTTGCACGGTGGCAAGGGCAATCCCCGAAGACCATACTTTCCGCAAGCGAATTGCCAACGGTGCAGGCGTTGAGCGAGCGCTGGACGGAGTTGAGTGACGAGAGATGGACTTACTTTGATGCACTGGACGAACATGCGCGGGCAGCCGTTTGCGCTGGCGCGCTGGCAGGTGATGCTTCACTGCGCCAATCATTCCACCCATCATCGCAGCGAAGTTGCGGCCATGCTGTCTAAGCTTGGACACGAACCTGACAGCACCGACCTGCTGGAATTCTATTTGGGGCGCGCCGGACAGTCATGGAAACCTACCAGTCCCGGCGCCATTCCAAACCTGTCTGGTGGGCCAAGCGATCCCCAACTTTCAGGCATTTTGTGGCCCACCTGACAGGTCTTTGCTTACTTCACAATCCCTTGCGCCACCAGCAGCTCCGCATTCAACAGCGATCCTCCCGCCGCGCCGCGAATGGTGTTGTGCGACAGCACCACGAACTTCACATGGAATAGCGGATCTTCGCGCACGCGACCCACGACGGTGGTCATGCCCCTGCCCGCCTCTCGGTCGCGGCGCGGCTGCGGCCGATCGGGCTCTGAGCGCACTTCGATCACGCGCTCGGGCGACGACGGCAGCGATCGGACGATCTCAGCCCATTCGTAGTCGAGCATGGCCTGCGCGGCCTCCTGCGGCCCGATCGGTCGATCGCATTCCAGCGAAACGCAGACGGTATGCCCATCGATCACGGCCACGCGATTGGTGTGCGCCGAAATCTTGAATGGCGCATCGATCACGCGTGAGGCATTCAACTTACCCAACATCTTGAGCGGCTCCGTCTCCACCTTCGGCTCTTCACCGCCGATGTACGGGATCACGTTGTCCACCACGTCCAGCGAGGCCACGCCCGGATAACCCGCGCCCGACAGGGCTTGCATGGAGACAACGAACGCTTGCTTGATCCCGAAGGCATTCAACAGCGGCCGGAAGGCAATGGTGAACCCCGTGGACGTACAGTTGGGATTCGTCGCGATGAAGCCGCTCCAACCGCGCTGCTGCTGCTGCACTTTGATCAGCGCGGTGTGACCGGGGTTGACTTCAGGAATGAGCAGCGGCACATCGGAGTCCATGCGGTACGCCGACGCGTTGGAACACACGCCATGCCCGGCCAGCGCGAACGCCGGCTCGATCGCTTTTGCCTGATCCGACGGCAGCGCCGAGAAAGCGACCGCCGCGTCCAGGCCGGGTTCCGTCGGCGCCACGCGGCGGTTGCGTGCGTAGTCCGGCATCGGCTTGTCCAACACCCAGCGGCACACGTCGCCATACAACTGCCCCACGGATCGATCCGATCCCGTCAGAGCGGTCACCTCAAACCACGGGTGATTCTCCAGCAACTGCACGAAGCGCTGACCCACGGCCCCGGTTGCGCCCAAGACGGCGGCTTTGATTTTGGACATGATTGCTCCTTGAATACCTGATGAGTGACACATGCACCGCACTGCTCCAAACGCAGTGCGGTGCATGTGTCACTCATCACTTTTCATTTTTCGCCATTCACAATCAATTTGTGAATCGCCCTCACCGCCGCATCCGCATCGTGCTTGTCCACGATCAGGCTGATGCTGCACTCGCTCGATCCCTGCGCGATGGCTATGATGTTGATACTCTGGGCGCCCAGCGCGCCAAAGACGCGCCCGGCGATGCCCGGCGTGTGCCGCATGCCCGCGCCCACCACGGTGACGATGACCACGTCTTCCAGCGCCGAGACCGCGTCGATGTCGCGATCTTGCAGTTCGCGGCTGAACTCATCCTGCACGGCGGCGATCACGCTCCGGGTGAGGCTGGCAGGCACCGTGAAGCAAATGCTCTGCTCGGACGAGGCCTGCGAGATCAATGACACGCTGGTGTGCGTGCGCGCCACTGCGCCGAACGTGCGGGCGGCTACGCCCGGTACGCCCAGCATACCGCGCCCTTCCACCGTGATCATCGTCTGGCCGCGAATCACCGTCACCGCTTTGACGCCGCCATGGACCAGTCCGTTGTCGCGCACGATCTGCGTGCCGGGGTGCGCCGGGTCAAACGTGTTCTTGATCCACAGGGCGATGCCACGTTCCACCACCGGGCGAATGGTTTTGGGATGCAGCACCTTCGCGCCGTAATAAGCCAGTTCGGAAATCTCGCGGTAAGTCAGCGCAGGCAATGTTCGCGCCGCTGGATCGATACGCGGATCAGTCGTCATCACGCCGTTAACGTCGGTCCAGATCCACACTTCGTCGGCATCCAGCGCCACGCCCATGATCGCCGCGCTGAAATCGCTGCCGCCCCGGCCCAGCGTGGTGATCGCGCCATCCAGCGACGCGCCGATGAAGCCCGTCACGACGGGCGTCACGCCTTTGTCGAGCAGCGGCAGCAGGCGGTTCTGCGTCTTTGATCGGGTGAGATCAGCGATCGGGTTAGCGGCCTGAAAATGTGTGTCGGTCACCACGAGTTCGGAAGACTCGATCGGTTCCGCCGCGACGCCGATCGATTTCGAATAAGCCGCGATCAACTGAATGCTCATGCGCTCGCCCAGCGAGCTAATCGCATCCAGCGCGCGCGGCGAGGCTTCGCCCAACACGTTGACGGCGTGGCACAACGATTCGAACTCGCCGAGGTACGCTTCAACCGTCGCGCGCGCCACTGATGACTGTTCCGGCTGTTTGACCAGATCGCCTAGCGTGGTGAAGTGTCTGGCGCGCAGGTCCTGCGCGATCGCTCGAAAGGTATTGGCATCGCCGCCCGCAGCCGTATGCGCGCCGTTCAACAAAGCATCGGTCACGCCGCTCATCGCCGAAGCCACCACGACTACGCGCGGCCAGTTGGCCTGCGCGGCGCGCACGATCGCAGCGGTCGAACGAATCGCTTCCGCGCTGCCCACGGACGTGCCGCCGAATTTCATGACCAGTGTGCCCATATCTTCCTCCGCTGATCCTCCGGGAGGCGCATCGCGGAACCTCCGGGAGGCGAGATAAAAAAACGCGGAGCCGTCTGGCTCCGCGTTGTGTTGGCGCTGATGGCGCGCTGTGCTCACTCACGACGAAGCAACGGCTACCCGCTTGGGCGTCGCAGTCATCATGGTGGTAGTCGGCATGTCGCACAGCTGCTTGGACATGGGCGCAAGTGTACCCGTCCCGGCACGCAGCGTCAACTGGCAATGTCTCACGATTTCGCCATCGTTCGGTAATGCAATTTGCACAAAAGTGATGTAAGATTGTGCCTGCACCGTTTTCCCATTTCGTGCTGCGAGGTGGCTACATGCCCAAACACGCGTTCCTGCGTCTATTGTTGACTCTGGCCTTGTTGGGCGCGCTGGTGCCGCTGGCGCCGGGGGTTGCCGCCCGGCCCGAGCAGACCGGCCCACAGGCCGCTTTCAATCGGCTGCAAGCAAGATCGAACAGCGCCCTTACGGTGAACTGGGAGGCCCGATCGGAAACCCCGGATTTTCTGACGGGGCTCGATCCTGCCACGCGCCTGCCTTATCAACCTACGGCGGCGGAACTCAGCAACCCCGTCGCGGTGGCGCGCGGATTTTTGGCTGAAAATCGCGCCCTCTTCAAATTGCGCAGCGTCGCAGAGGAACTGCAGTTCCTGCGCAATGAAACCGACAAGCAGCTGGGCTGGTCGCATGTGCGCCTGGCGCAAGTCTATCAGGGCCTGCCCGTCTTCGGTTATCAACTCGTGGTCCACCTCGACACGCAGAATCAAGTGGTCACGGTCAACGGCCACTTCCGCCCCGGCCTGGATCTGGACGCCACGCCCAGAGTCACGGCAGCCGACGCCGAGCAGCTGGCGCTGGACGATCTGCTCAACGTGCAGCTGGAACCCGACGAGCGATCGCGCGTCACAGCCACAATCCTGCGCAACAAGACGCAGTTGATGATCCACGTCGATCAGGACGATCAACCGCGCCTGACATGGTACGTGACGATCATGACCAACTCGCCGCTGGGTCAGTGGCGCTACTTTGTTAATGCGCGCCGCGCGCAGGTGGTGCATCAGTTTGACAGTATTGCAGACGGCAAGCGGCGCGTGACGTTCAGCGCCGATAACTCCACGGACCTCCCCGGCCGCCAGTTGATTGACGAGGGCGAACGATCGCGGGATGCCATCGCGCAAGCCGCGCACGATGCGGCGGGCAAGGTCTACGATTATTACTTCAACACCTTTAAGCGCGACGGCGTCGACGATCAGGGCAGCCCGATGGTATCGACCGTGCACTATGGCAGCGACTCGGAAGATGCGGAGAACGCCGCGTGGATTGGCGAGGCGCAGCAGATGATCTACGGCGACGGCGGCAGAATTTTCAAGCCGCTGGCCTACGGCCTGGATGTGGCCGGCCATGAAATCACGCATGGCGTCGTCGACAATACCGCCAACCTGATCTACGAGAACCAATCGGGCGCGTTGAATGAAGCGTATGCCGACATCTTCGGCGCGCTGATCGATCGGGGCAACTGGACGATCGGGGAAACCGTGGTCAAATCACCGCCGTTTCCCTTGAAGTTCTTGCGCAGTCTGGCGGACCCCAACGCCAATGGAGCGTATGACCGTTCTGATCCGCTCAGCAGCGTGGGCCAGCCGGCCAGTATGAGCGAGTATGCCAAATTGCCCAACTCGCGCAAAGGCGACAATGGCGGCGTGCACATCAACAGCGGCATCCCCAGCCTGGCGGCCTATTTGATCGCGCGCGCCGTCGGGCCGGAGAAGATGGAGCAGATAGCCTATCGCACGCTGACGCAGTATCTCTCACCCAACTCCAATTTTTCCGACGCGGCCCGCGCGACCATTCGCGCGGCGCAGGACTTGTACGGTCAGACCGAGGCCAATGCCGCACGCCAGGCCTTTACAAAAGTCGGCATCAGCGCGGAAGGCTCATCAGAAGTGCCGGTGCCCACTTCCACGCCGTCCTCTCAGAGGAAGCAGCCGGTGCCGACGCAGAATCTGCCCGCCGGCTGCACCAATCTGATCGCCAACGGGACGTTTGAAGGCGATGGCGGCTGGACTTCGATCGTGGGCAAGGGCGAGGACAACTTGATCGAAACGGAACTGCCGCACACCGGATCGCGCAGTGCGTGGCTGGGCGGTACCGATAAAGAATCGATCATGTACATTTATCAGGACGTGAAGATCCCGGCGAATGCGACACAGATCCAATTGGCCTACTATCGCTTGATGCACGCGGAGAAGTCGGGCCTTTCCGGCCTGTTTGCCGGCGATGCCCGGTTCAGCGTGCTCGCCGCCAGCACCACAGGCGATGTGCTCGGCACGATCGAAGAGCTGGTCTCCTCGCGCGGAGATGACACGTGGTCGCAGGCGCAGTTCGATCTGTCGCAGCTGGCAGGCAAGACGGTGCGGCTGGCCTTCCACGCCGAAAATCCCAAAGGCAATATCAGCAGTTTCTTTGTGGACGATGTGGTGTTGGCCGCGTGCACCACGGGCACCGGCGGCCCGGCCGTGCCCCAGACCAGGTCGCAGGAGCAAGTGTATCTGCAAGGCAACGTCACCAACTCCGATACGGGGCGCGGCATTGAAGGCGCGCAGGTGTTCATCATCAAAGAGGGTCTCAGCGCCACGCAGGCCGCCGCCGATGACACCGTCACGCGCAATGAAGTCATCGCCACCGGCCTGAGTGATGCGTCCGGCCTGTACCGCACCGATGCGGCTATTCCGCGCGGCAAGACTTACAGCGTGATCGTCATCGCGCGCGGTTATCGCCCGATCGTGGCGGATGACGGCATTGAGGTGCCATCCGGCGCGACAAACCCCTATCAAGTGGATGCGACGCTGAGGAAGAGCAAGTAAGATGGCCGACAAACTCATCTGCTGCATTTGCCACGAACCGGTCGAAGAACCTTACAACGTTTTAGGCGGACGCCTGTACTGCGCCAAACACTATGCCAGCGTCAACAAGCCGCACGTCGGCTTCTGGCGCGCGGGTGTGATCCAGATCATCGGCATGGCGATCTTCAGCCTGATCGTCGCCGCCATTGCCGGAACTCTCGGCCCGCTCGATCGGACTGCGCAGCTCGTCATCGGTCTGTTTCTTGCCATCGTGCCGAGCGCTCTGTGGTTGTGGTACTTCTACCGGCAAGACCGCCTGGAGCCGGAACCCAAGATGTACATCGGGCTGGTGTTTGTGGCGGCGCTGGTGTTGACCGATTTTCTGGCGTTGCGCGTGATCAATGACTGGTTCCAGGTGGGCGTGTGGGCTTCTGCGAATACCTGGACTTCACTGTTCGCCTCGATCTTGATCAACGGGTTCATTGTGCAGGCGTGCATGTACATTGCCGTGCGGCTGGTGTACGCCGGCAGCGAATTCGACGAGCGCATGGACGGCATCGTGTACGGCACGGTGGCGGGCCTGGGCGTGGCGACGCTACTGAACCTGCACTACATCATCGACAACCAGGGCGTGGCACTGGTGCCGGGGGTGGTCACCACGGTGACTACCGCGCTGGCGCAGGCTTCGTTCGGCGGCCTGATGGGCTGGTTCATGGCTGACGACAAGTTCTCCCAGCGCCCGTTGTGGTTCGTGCCGCTGGGCTTTACGATCGCGGCCATTCTGAATGGATTGTTCAGCTGGTTGACCAACGAAGTGAGCGCGACAGGCCTGGCGGTGGAACCCTTCCGATCGTTGATCTTGGGCCTGGTGGTCGCGCTGGCCACGTTCGGCGTGCTGGTATGGCTGATGAACCGCTCGACGGAAGTGACGCTGCGGCGCAAGGCTAACCCACAGGGATGAACAGGATGAAGGGGCTGCTTTTGTTTCCGCCCCTTCATTGCATTTATCCCTGTTCAATCAACGAGACATGCCATGACGACCAACATAAGTCAAGAAGACAGATTCCTGGGCGTGCCGCATCTGGGCAAAGACCTCGGCGTGGCGATCGTGGTGATCGCGGCGCTGCTGCTGGGCTGGCTATTGCGCGAAGCAACGTTGAGCCGCACCCTCGCGTATCAAGACAGCGAGACCGGCTTCCGTTTGGCGTTCCCGGCGGCGTGGGGCATGGCCGATTCGCTGCAGGACGTGATGCTGAAGGCCGAGAATCCCAGCACCGGCTCGGCGTACAAGACCAACCTCGTCGTCGAGGCGCGCGATCTCGATCCGCAGAATCCGCCCACGCTGCAGGAGTTGGTCGATCGCCGTGTGACGCAGAAGGGCAATCTGACCGGCTATCACTTCATCAGCGAACAGGATGACACGGTCGACGGCAACCAAGCGCGGCAGATCATTTACGCCTACGTCGTGCAGCCGATCGATCAACCGCGCCGTGTCTCGCTGCCCGTGGTGGTAGCGGCGCGCGAATATATTATCGTCGGCCAGGATCGCGTGTACTACATCACCGTCGCCGCACCGGAAGAAGAGTTCGACACGGCCAGTGCGCAGCTGGACGGCATTTTGAAAACGGTGGATATTCCATGAACGATCAACCTTTGGGAACACTGTCTGACGGGCCCCGTGACGATCGCCTCAAGGCCGACGACGATCAGTTGAAGCTGCCGCGCGGCGCGTTCATCGCGTTCCAGCAGAGCGGCGGGCTGCGCTTCAGCACGCGCAGCCTGATCGTGTACCGTGACGGGCGTGTGATCTCGCGGCGTCAAGGCAAGCTGGGTGTGAAAGGAGAAGCGCGGCGTATCACCCTCGAGGAAGTGGCGAATCTCCAGGAGACGATCGCGCACAGCGGCCTGGAGAAGTTGTCCGGCCCAATCGGGCGGCCGAGTCCCGACGGTTATGCCTATGAACTGATCGCGCGCGTGGGCCGCAAATCGCAAGCGTTTGAATTCTTCGATGGCAGCCTTCCAGTGGAAGTGAAGCCGTTGTTGAAGCTGCTGAAGCAGCTATTCTCTGAACAGAAGACTTCGCCTGTATGAAGTGGCACGCGCGCCGGTGCTGAACCGGCCTCCTTCCCACGTCATCGTCACCGATCGGCAAGCGGCTTTCCACCACACTGATGCGCAGCAGCCTGCGCCCCACGCGCACGAATAGTTAAGCCATGGAAACGCCTGCAACATGCCCGGAATGTGGCGCGGCCTGGGATGCTGGTCAAACCTGCGAAAGGTACTTTCACCAGATGCTCTTCTGGGAAGCCGAATATCCCGCCGATGGCGCAGAAGTCCATCACCTGATGGTGTTGTGCTATCACTTGCAGCATCCCAGTCTGTACTCGCCAGAGGGCTTGGAGGAAGCGCGCCGCTTATTGGTGGAATTCGTCGCAGACGGCGCATCGCCCGTCGAGGTGAGACAGCGCAACCGGGCCCGCCTGGATTCCAGCCGGCGCGACTGGAAAATCAAAGCCGCAGCAACCTCGCACGGATCGTATGATCGCTCGGTGGTGTGGCCGATGACGGCTGCCGATGTCGTTGCGGGCGGGTCGGACCATTATTGCGCCAACGTGCGTGCCTGGGCACAGTCGATCAACGAAGCGCTCAAGGCCATGTTATAGCGCTGCTATTCTGAACAACGAGGGATTGTTCAATGAATATGCCACCTGCCGTGTCAAAGGTGCGCAGCCAGTCTGTCTGCCTGGAGCGTGGAAGAACTCCATCCCAGCCGGTTGATGACCAGCCTGCTGTCTGGCGGCTTGATCTACGTGCTGGAAGTCGTCTTTGCCGTCTCCTTTACCGCCCTCGTCTACACCAACGAACTGGCCAACTATCTGCCCCTTGCAGTGGGATTTACCCTGTTGGGAGATGCCGTGCTCTGCGGCATCGTCGCCGTCTTCAGTTCCTATCGCGGCGCGTTGGCCATTGAGCAGGATGTGCCCGTCGCGATCTTGACGCTGACGGTCACGGCGGTCCTGGGGACATTGCCGGCCGGGACAACGGCTGATACCAAGTTTGCCACCGTCTTGATCGTGATCGTGCTGACCACCATCAGCGCCGGAGTATTCTTCCTGCTGCTGGGATATTTCAAACTGGGCGGACTGGTGCGCTTCCTGCCCTATCCGGTGATGGGCGGTTTTCTGGCGGGCACCGGCTGGCTCCTCATCACGGGCGCGCTGAGTCTGGCGGTCGATCTTTCCTGGAGCGCCGAACTCTTGCAGCCCGGTCTGCTGCTGCAATGGCTGCCCGCGCTGATCTTTGGCGCGGTGCTCCTCGCTGTTAATCAACGATCGCGCCAGCCATTGATCATGCCGGGCTTCATCATTGGCGGCGTCATCCTGTTCTACGCCGTCGTATGGGTGTCTCAAGTGCCGATCGAGCAGCTGCGCGCCGGCGGCTGGCTGCTGGCTCAATTTCCCGCCGGCGGTGCGTGGCGCTTTCCCTTGAGCGGCGAGTTCCTGGCACAGGCCGAGTGGTCCGTGATCCTTGGGCATGCGGGCAGCCTCGCGCCCATCTTGATCATCAGCGTGGTCGCTATGCTGCTCAACGTCAACGCCCTGGAGCTGATCATCAAGCGCGATATCGATCTCAATCGGGAGCTGTTGGTGACGGGCGCGGGCAACATCGCCGCCGGCCTGGTGGGCGGCCTGCTGGGGTATCCGGACATCAGCTTTTCCACGCTCAACCGGGAAATGACCGGCGGCAAGCGCCTGGTCTCGCTGGTGACCGCCGTGCTGCTGGGGCTGACGGTGCTGGCGGGCGCCTCGTTCTTGATCTACGTTCCCAAGGTGGTGCTGGCAGGCGTCATCTTCTACATCGGGTTATCCCTGTTGTTTGAATGGACCTATCGGGCCTGGTTCAAATTCCCGCGCATCGACTTCCTGATCATCCTCGCCATTCTCGCCGTCGTCGCGCTGCGCGGCTTTATGGAAGGCGTGGCGGTGGGACTGGTGGCCGCCATCGTATTGTTCGTGATCAACTACAGCCGCACCAGCGTCGTCAAGCATACCCTGTCGGGCGTCGATTTTCGCAGCCGGTTCAACCGCAGCCTTGATCAGCGCGCCATCTTGGATGCGCAGGGCCAGCAGTTGTATATCCTGGAACTGCAAGGATTCATTTTCTTTGGGACAGCGAACAGCCTGTACGAGCAAGTCAAAAAACGGGTGCTCGATCAATCCCAGCCGCAGGCACACTTTGTAGTCCTGGATTTCGCACGTGTGACCGGCCTGGACTCGACCGGCCTGCTCAGCTTCGATAAGCTGCGGTCCCTGACCCAAGAACAGGGTATCACCCTGATCTTTACCGGGCTGACCAAGATCGGCGTGCAGCATGTCTCGATCCGCGAACAGCTGACCCGGGGCGGTTTTCAGGACACAGGCCGATTCCCTGCGATTCTTTCCCGATCTCGATCACGGCCTCGAGTGGTGCGAAGACCAGATCGTGGCGGGCGCGCAGCTGGAAGCCGAGGAAAAGAGTCTGGCCGATTACTTCGCGAGCATCCTGCCCGCCGAACAAATGCGCCAGATCGTTTATTACCTGCAGCGGCAGGAGTTCGCAGCCGGCGACTATCTGATGCGGCAGGGCGATGAGTCCGACGATCTGTTCTTCGTCGAATCCGGGCAGGTGACCAGCCAGATCGAAAACCCCGGCCAGCCGCCGCTGCGGCTGGAAACGATGTGCGGCGGGCGCACGGTGGGCGAGATGGGTTTCTACCTGAACACCCCGCGGTCGGCCGCCGTCATCGCCGACGAGGCCAGTGTGACCTACCGGCTGTCACGCGACGCGTTAGCACGGATGGAGTTGGAAGAGCCGCAGGCCGCCCTCGCCTTTCATCGGCTCATGGCGCAGTCTGCTGGGCGAGCGCGCCATCCACCTGATGCGCACGGTACAGGCTTTGCAGCGCTAACACAGCAACGCTTCAACTGTGCTACAATTTCCCTCAAGCCAAGCATCCCCCGGATTCGTTGATACAGGCAACACACCAATCGAATAGAAGGCATACATCGCTGTCGGCGACATCATCAGCTTCGCCGTACAGACTGGGCATGCGTTGGAGAAATCTGATGGCTGAATTACCTACCGGCACCGTCACGTTTCTGTTTACCGACATCGAAGGCAGCACCGCGCTGGCGCAGCAGTTCCCCGCCGATCTGCCGATCCTTCTTGCGCAGCATCATGCCATTCTGCATCAAGCCATCCGGGCGCATCATGGACACGTCTTTCAGATCACGGGTGACGCCTTTTGCGCGGCGTTTCATACTGCCAGCGATGCGCTCCAGGCTGCTTTGGCTGCGCAGCGCGGCTTGCAGCACGAAGCCTGGCGTCCAGCTCCCCTCAAAGTGCGGATGGGTGTTCACACGGGTGCGGCGGAGGCCGGCGCGATTGAAGAGCGGGCGGGGGGATATGTCGGCTATCTGACGCTGACGCGGGCGCAGCGGGTGATGTCGATCGCTCATGGCGGACAGGTTTTGCTCTCCAACTCGACCGCCGAACTACTGCATGGTCAATTGCCCGCCGAGGTCACGCTGCGTGACCTGCAAGAGCATCGTCTCAAAGGCTTGCTCAATCCCGAGCGTCTCTGGCAAATCATCGCGCCAGATTTACAACAAGACTTTCCCCCGCTTCAATCGCTCAATAAGAGCAACCTTTTTGACAAATTCCTTGCTCTGGCCAGAAGCCATCAACCGGAAGCCGATCTTGGTTTTCTTGGAAGTTCCATTTATTCCAAAACGTTAACACCCCAAGAGCAACGCCATTTCCTTCAGCTCATCGATTTCGCGCGGGCGCAACAAGCCGGGAATCCCATTTACGAAACAGTCTATCATCACCTGTTGCACTTATACGTGCTGAACGGGAGCCGTCTCGACCTGCTGAAAACCGTGGACAGGCGCTTGCGGGGGTTAGCAGAAGGACAAGGCGCGTTGTTGCTCGTTTCGGGGGTTTCCGGGATCGGGAAAACTTCGTTGGTGATGGCCTTTCAAGAACGAATGCAACAGCTGGGGGCGGAGTTCCTCCCGATACTTTGTTCTGAACAAGAGAGTACGTCATACGCCCTGTGGCAGGATGTGGCTCGCTCAGCATCTGCAACGGGTATATCGCTTGAGACTCTGTTAGCGCCCATCGGTACCGGGGAAGAAGCCCGGTCCTCGCAGCAGCTGAAACAGGCGCTGGCAGACTGGCTCAACCAGTGTGCGGCGGCGCAACCGTTTGTCATTCTGCTGGATGACCTGCATTGGGCCGATGCGGACTCATTGGAAGTGTTGAATTACCTGACCAGCCAGCCCGTTCACGTCCCGATCCTGTTTATCGCCACGTATCGCAGTGAGGAAACACACAGCCGCCAGCCGCTGGATGACTTTCTGCCAAAGTTGCGGCGCAACCGGCAGGTTGACGTTATCCATTTGAGCCCTTTGAGCCGAGACGACATCGAGCGGCTTGTAACGGCTTATCAGGGAGCGTGCAGTTCTGAACTGGTTGAGTATTTGCATCAGCGCGCGGAAGGTCATCCCCTCTTCACGGTGGAATTACTCAATGATTTGATTGCACAACGCTTGTTAACGCAAGATCGTGACGACTGCTGGTTACCACCCGAGCAATCTGTCCCGGTTCCGGTCTTTCTCAAACAACTGATCGCGCAGCGGGTCAGCCGGTTGGGCGATCAGGTTGAGCAGTTGTTATCCATTGGCGCAGTCGCAGGTGAAGCTTGGCATCTAAAGATTGTCGAACAACTGTTAGACCTGCCGGAGGGGGAATTGCTGGCAGCGCTCGCAAGCGCGTTACGGGCAGAACTCATCACCATCGAAGACGACAAAGCCGAAATCTATCGCTTTGCGCATGGTCTCATCCGGGAGGTGCTGTACAACGGACAGCTGGCGCGGCGTCGCAAGCGGCTCCATGAGCAAATCGCCGCGCAGTTCGAGCGACAGCAGGGGACGAATGTGTACGCGATTGCGCATCATTACTATGAAGCGGAGAATTGGGAAAAAGCGGTGAACTATTGCATGGCGGCGGGAGAACAAGCCGCCCGGCGCTTCGCCAGTTATTCAGCACTGCAGTCGTACCAAATGGCTTTGCATGCCGCCGAGCACGCCGGGAAAGCGCTCGCTCCGGCAGTTCTCTTCGCCGTCTACAACCGTCTGGGACGAACCTACATGGCGCTCGATCAGTGCGAGGGGGCTGAAATTGTCTACAGCCGCATGCGCGATGTGACGCAAAGTAGTGGCGATCTCATCGCGGAAGGGCAGGCCTTGGTCAACCTGGCAAATGTACGCTCAAGGCTGTATCAACTCGATCTCGCGGAAAAAACTGCGTATGAGGCCCTTAAGATCGGCGAGCAAACCGGCGATTTACGGCTGATGACCAATATCCATGCCTGTCTAGGGGGACTGCTGATCATTCGCGGTCAACTGGATCAAGCCACACCCCATTACAACGAGGTCCTGAAACACGCCGAGGTGTTAGGCGAGTCAGGAACGCTGCTTGATACGCTCAGACTAAGCGCTTACCAGGCCACCTGGGTGGGTCAGTATCGGGAGGCTGAGACGTATGCGCGCCGAGCGCTTAGACTCGCCCAAAAAACCAGTGACCCCCTCACGCATCGCAGGCGCTTACCAGAATCTCAGTTTCGTTCAGATCGAGTCGGGACAATATCACGAAGCACACCAGAATATCCGTGCCACGCTGGAAACCATCAAAGACTCTGGAACCCATCACCATCAAAAGCCGCGTTTGCTGAATCTGATGGGCTATCTCTATCTCGAGCTGGGCGACGCCCAGGAAGCGCTCGTCTGGGATCAAAAAGCGTTAGAAGCCATCCGCGACACCCATTATCAGAGCCTTGAGATGCGTCGGTATAGTTTGCTCAATCAGGCAACGGACTATCTGCATCTTGGCAAGATAGACGAAGCACTGGACAGGATCGCTCAATTTGAAGCCATCAGAGAGGGGGTCGAATTCGTAAATTTCCGCTATTTCAATCGGTATCAATTGCTGCTGTGTGAATTCTACTTCATGCAGAATAGATGTGACCAGGTGATTGAACTGGCGCAGGAAGCCCGCAGTCTGGCACAGTCCAAAGGGATGCTCAAGAATATCGCCAAGTCTCACTGGTTTGAAGGGCAGGCATTGGCCAGCCTGATGCGCTTCGACGAGGCGTTAGAGCATCTGGAAAAGGCGATCGCGATTGTGGATGGAATTCAGCATGGATCGCTGCGTTGGAAAATACGACTGAGTCTGGCAGCAGCCCTGATTAAGGCCGGTGAATCGCCTGTAGCGGTCCTCCGGCAAGCGCGTGAGTTGATCGATCAGGCGGCCCACTCTCTGGCGCAATCCCCTCTCCAGCAAATTTTCCTTTCCTCCCAGTGGGTCAAGCAAATCGAAGAATTGGAGCAAGCCCCGACTCCCGAAAGACTAACGTATCCCGCAGGTTTGACCGGACGTGAAGTCGAAGTCCTGCGCCTGGTCGCCAGGGGCGCAACCAATCAACAGGTGGCGGACGCGCTGCGCATCAGCGTCCGCACCGTCAACACTCACATCACGAACATTCTCAACAAGACGGGCTGCGAAAATCGCACGGCGGCCAGCGCTTTTGCGATTCAACACCATCTCGTGTCTACGTAATTTTACGTAGACGCGTCTCCCTGCCTGCGTAATCCCAGTCGACAAAAATCAATAGTCTTCTCGATGACAGATCGTGCGCAATGGAATAAGATGATGGCACTTATACGGCACGAGGAGACACCTATGATCGAGAAAACATTGCACGAAATCGAGCATGAGGCTTGGTCGCAACGAGCCGGCGACTACGATGCGTTGTTTGCGGCTGTTTCCACGCAGGCGATTGACGGCATCCTCGATAGTCTGGGAACGCTACAAGGGAAACGCCATCTCGATGTCGCCTGCGGCACCGGTCATCTGGTCGCGGCGGCCTCACGACGAGGGGCAATCAGTCGAGGGCATCGATTTCGCCCAGCCGATGGTTGATGCCGCCGGACGAACTATCCTGCAGAAAACTATCGGGTGGCAGATGCGGCAGACCTCCCCCATGCCGATCGTTCATTCGACGCCGTGACGTGTGCTTTTGGTTTATCCCATATGGAAAATCCTCAGGCTGCGGTGGCTGAAGCGTTTCGTGTCTTGAAAGCAGGTGGGCGTTATGCTTTTACCTTGTGGTTTGGCCCGGAGGATGGTAATGAACTCCACACGATGGTGCAAAATGCCCTGACCACGCTGGCCGCCACATCTTTTGAGCTGCCGAAACAATGGACGCAGTTGCGCTTTGCCGACGAGCAAGTTTGCCAGGCCATCACTGTGCACGCGGGCTTTGGCAGACCTGTTTTCAAAAGACTCCCAATCGTATGGCAGACGAATCGGCACATGACGTGGTCACGATTATCGATAGCTTGTCGGTCCGCACCAAAATGGTGATTGACCACCAACCGCCCGCGATTCAACGACGCATTCGTGAATACATCCTGACCGAGGCGGAAGCCCGCCGGGTGAATGGCGTCATTTCGCTGGCCTGGCCGGCCCTGCTGACTGTCGTGCAGAAACCGCGTTTAGAAAGGGGGAATCCGATGTCGAACCTTGAACCAAATACACTCTGTTTGATAGCGTTGAAGAAATGCTGGCGCCCGAAACACTGAGTGAGCTGCTCTCACGATCCGTCACCCGCGTGGCCTGCCAACCGATGAATGGACACTCCGGGCTGGCTGGCGGCCGGCTAAGCTACGTGAACACCAACCTTGGTCGGTTTGTGCTCAAGCAGATGTCCATCGACTCCGATTGGATCATGTTTGCCAGCGCCGATAAACAATGCCGCTGCCGTGCAGGCTGTGGCAATACGGCTTGCTCGATCAACTGCGCCCGCATCTGGAGCACAAGATCATCGCCTGCGCGCGCGACGACGAGGCTGGGCCATCCTGATGCATGATCTCACGGAGTCACGTCTTTACGTGGGACAAGCCGATGGCACCGGAACTCGTGCCGGTTTTCTCGATCGCTTGGCCAGGCTGCACGCCACCTTCTGGAATGATCCGTCCTGAATGATCCGCGCCTGGGGCTTTGTGATCCAGCCCAACTGCTCGATCAAACGTCCCTCCCGATGGCGCAAAAACACACGAACCTCATGGGCGTGATTCCGGAGTGGGTCAGAGGCGGTTGGGAAGTGATGGAGAGAACTCCTTGATCCTGATGCATTCACGCACCTGAAAAGCCTGATCGAAAATCCACAGCCTCTCTTCGAAGCACTGAGCCGCTATCCTTACACGCTGCTTCATGGCGATTATCGTGCAGAGAATCTTGCCCACCCCGATCGGCCTGTCGCCTTCGACTGGCAGGAAGCCACCCGCTCGTTGATGACCATCGATCTGGCCTGGTTTGCCAAGCAAGGTTTTGTTCAAGACGGCCATGGGGCAAGTGCAGGCGATCGGCTTTTATCGCGAACGACCTGGAAACAGTATTTGAACCGACGCTTTGACGACCGGAGTGGCAAGCCATGGTTGATTTGGGGTACCTCGTGGATGCCTTGCGTTCGACTTGCTTTTCAGCCTATTGGTATAAACATACTGACGATCCAAATGATCGACCTCGTCTGGAGATGGAAGTGACAGTCCGCAACCAGCAGGTGCGCGACGCGCTGCGCTGGATAGCGAACTGAATGGAGAGGGCAAGATGCTCACCGAAAAACGATTCGACACCGGCACACTGACCATCAACTACGCGGAAGGACCGGCGAACGGCTCGCCGCTGGTGTTACTTCACGGCGGCACGGCACGTTGGCAGGAACTTAACCCGCTGATTACCGAGTTGGAACATCACTGGCACGTGTATGCCTGTGACAAACGCGGGCACGGCAAATCCGACCGCGCCGCATCCTATCGCGTAGTGGACTTTTTCCCGGATACGGTAGCGTTCATCAAATACCACATCGGCGCCCCGACTGTGCTGTTAGGCCATTCTGGCGGAGCGATTGTCGCGCTGGGCGTTGCCGCACAAATTCCTGAGCTGATCCGAGCGGTGATCGTTCTCGATCCGCCGCTTTTCTTGCGGGAGGAAAGCCTCAGGTCGAGTTCCCCTTACAATTATTTTCTCGGTGTGTATAACATCTTAACGCAACAGCAGACAACGCACGCAGTCTTTTCCGAGATTTTCCCTGAGATGGATGAAGCTGGAATTCAGTACCTTAACGACATGATTCACCAGGTTGATCCGGAGTATATCAAAGCGCTGCTGGAGGATCGATCTTTTGAAGGTTTGGATGTGCTGGCCATGTTGGAAGAAGTGACCTGTCCAACGCTCATGCTGTACGGCGAAATTCAAAGAGGGGCCGTTGTTCGCGACAGGGATGTCGAGTTCTTTCTTGACTACATTCCCAATGGGACCGCCATACAAATCAAAGATGCTGGTCATTTACTCCAATGGGATCAGCCTGTGCGCGTTTTGGAACATATCGAAGAATTCTTGGAGGACCTATAAAAGCGCAACCAGGAGGTGCGCAATGTAGTAGACGTTCCCCAATATTGACATTAGCATAACATCCTCCTGGGTTGCACGGCGTTTGCTCCTCTGCTCGTACCATGCAGGTGAAATAGATCGCTGGCCTGGGATTTACCCGCACGACGATGAACGAATGATTACTTCGCGCGGACAACTTGGTGGCACAGCCTGCCGAACTTTTCGACATCTAGCGCTGCTTCGTCTGCAAGCGATACACACTCCGCACGTTCGTATTGCCGCTCAGGAACCACAGGCCATAATGGAAGATCGGCGCGAGCGACAGATTCCACGAGGAGAGATCGACATTGCGCGCCGTGCCGCTTTCGTCGAGGCCGTCGTGGCGCGATCCCGCCACCGACCTGTCGAGGAAAGTCACGTAGGCCGCGTGACGCAGCAAGTCCTGCGCCGTGGCGATCGGTCCGTGTCCCGGAATGAACAGGGCATCCGGGAACCTCGCCGCCAGGTCGCGCGCAGCGCGAATCCACCCCTGCACACTGGCGCCATATTCGCTCGTGTCGAAGAAGGCATAGTGCTCGAGCGTGGCGAAGTCGCCCGTGGCGATGAGGTCGCGATTACCCGCGCGCAGGCGCACCCACATATCCCCGGTCGTGTGCGCCTGCCCCGCGTAATTGATCTCGATCTCATGCGAGCCAAAATGCAGCGTGAGGGATTGATCGATCAAGTTGTCGGGCTGCGGCACGACTTCAGGCTGATCGCGCCAATCGCCTGGATCGCGGGCGCGCATGGCCTCCGGCACGCTGCGGTGCGCGATGATGCGCGCCCCGGGGTACAGTTTGTTGCCGCGCGTGTGATCGAAGTGATAGTGCGTGTCGATAATGGTCGTGACTTTGGCCTGCAAGTCGCGCTCGATCCAGCGCCGCAAGCGGCGGGCATACACCGACATCTTGGGATCGACGACGAGCACTTCGCCGCCGTTCTTCACGACCAGCGAATTTCCTCCGCCTCCCAGCACGGCCCACACGTCTGGCGCGAGCGGCACAATCTCGAAATTCAGGATGTCGGACCCGCCCGCCAGCGCCTTGAAGTTCTGGAACAGCAGCAGTCCGCGCCGTTTGGGCAGCGTGGTTTCGTCGAGCTGGCCGGTGCGCTGATAGATCGATTCGAGCAGGCGCGCGCCCTGCAGCGATCGATCCTTGACGAAGATGAAGTGCGCCACCCAGAAGAACTTCAAGGCGCGGAACATCGGCCCCATCGCTTTTTCCCATGACCCGAAGCGCGAGCGGTCCGTCGCCCAGATCTTCGATCGAGTAGGTGTGGCGCGCATAGAAGCCGGGCATCAGCGTGACCTCCCACGTCACCTTGCGGTTCTCTTCCACCTCGATCAGCGTTGGCGACACCCGGCAATCGATACAGATACCACCAGCGCAGTGGTTCAAAGGCCCAGATCAATTTCTGGCCCAGCACCAGATCGCGATTGTTGGCCCAGAACATGCACGGATTCCAGCGCGGCCACAGACTGGCGTTGCGGAAGCACTGCCACAAGACATCAGGCCGGCACGTCGATATCCACCGTGCCCTGCACGGGCGGCATGTCATTCGATTCATCAAGTTGGCGGGATTGTTCTTGTGTCATGATCAGATTCGGCATTGGCCGTCATTGCGAGCGCTTCCCAGCGAAGCAATCTCAAGCATGGTCAGTGGAAGATTGCTTCGTCGCGTTCTTCGACTCCGCTGTGCTCCGCTCAGAACGCGCCTCGCCATGACGGGTGTTCTACTGCGTCGCCTCCAGATGCTTCAAAATCACCGGATACACATCGCGATGCGCGTTCTGCCCGAAAATGCAGTCGATGTGGCCGTAGTGCGGAATCAGATAGCGGCTGTACAGATCGGGCCCGTTGGTCTTGACATAATAGATCGAATGTGTCGCTCGTGCTCTGCGGCAGCCACGTCTGATTCTCCTCGCCGTGCACGAAGGCAATGGGGATCTTCATCCGATCGATGTGCGGCAGATAGACCTCTTCGCCTTTATGGTTGACGATGTGCCCCGCGCGCGACATCACGCCGATATGCTCGAAGTTGCTGACCGACGCGATGCCGAACAATTCGTGCAGGTTGTCGTGCGTGGCCGTGTTGAGTTGATCGTGCTCGTACAGCGGCGCGTACAGGAACGTGATGCGATGGCACACCGGGCTCTTGCAGTATTCCTCGTACTCATACGGATACAGATTCAGCGCGGCGTTGTACAGTTGCTCGAGCCAGTTGTCGTGCGTGTCAGTGTACATCGTCAGCGACTTGCACGCCCAGATCGCCGATGAACTCGTCGAGGTAGATGCCCGGCCTTGATGCGATTGAGCGGGATCACCGACAGGTGCGACGCCCACCTGCGAGCACACCGCCGAGCGCACGCCCTGTAAGCCCGCGCACATCGCCATGTTGAACGTGATCGCGCCGTAGCAGTGCACCACGGCTTGCACGGACGGCGCGCCCGTTAGATCGATCACGGTCTTCACGGCCGCAGGCCAGTCGTACACAGCCACGTCGTCGGCCGTGTACGGCGTGGCCGCATAAGGCAATTCAATACTCGATCGATAATCGAGCAGCCACACGTCGTAGCCGTGCGCAAAGAGATACTCGGTCATGTTGGTTTCGATCAGATCGGTCGAGAACGCCAGACTCGACACGCCCAGCCCGTGCGCCAGAATCACCGGCCCTTTCTGGCCGCCCTGATAGCGCGTCAAACGCAGGCGCACGTTATCTTCCGTGTTGAAGTAATGCACTTCGGGAGCGCTGGTGCGCAGCGCGCGTTTCTTGCGCGGCAGCGCGGCGGGATTGAACACGTTGGGCCGCGCGAAAACGCCGCCGTAGATGTCGAAAATCTCATCGCTGAAGAAGCGGCCAAAGCGCGCCATGATCGAAAGCCGCTGGCCCAGGTTCGGCGCGTTCAGCACTTTCATCGTCGTGAGCTGATGCGCCAGGTCTTTCAGGTGAATCTCGATGATGCCCTGGCCGGCGATCGCGCCAGTGTTATCTTGGCCGGTATACACCGTGATGAACAACGTTGTCGTGTCCGACCACACGTCGAAGCCCGGATCGTTGTGGATGGTCTTGTGCCCCTCAAAGGTGTAGGTGGCGCCATCTTCCGCCGTCAGCGTGCCGGTGTAGCGCATGGTGCGCACGTTGAATTGCTGCGGGTCCTGGCTGAACAGGTAAAACCAGCCGCCCGACACCGTCAACGGTTCGGGCGATAACGCCGGGGCGATCACCGTGCCGATGAGCCTGGCCGCGTGATCCGGTTCGGACATCATCAACTCGATATCACCGGAAATGATGGTCGCAATCAAGCGGAACGACGATCCATCGGCCTGGCCTTGCCGCGCGGCGAGAGCGTAGTCGTCCTTTATTTTGGTGGAGAACCAGCCTGCCATCGCCTCGGAGAATTGCAGGCCCGGTTTGGCTGTTGTGGCGCCGAGCACGATCGGTTTATCCACCGGCTTCCAGCTATAGTCAATCGTCCAGCCGCGCTCCTGCGCCAGCAGCAGCATGTTGCGCTCGGCCATCGCGCTGATCGTGATGTGCGGATTCGTGCCCACTGAGCGCGGCAGCAGCGCGCCGTCGTTGACGATCAAGTTGTCATACACGTCGGTGCCCGCCGCGCCGGAAAACACCTGCCCCTGGTGATTGGTCACGCCCCGGGCCGCGTCTTCGGCGATGCTGCAGCCGCCCAATGGATGCGCCGCCACCATGTTGTTGGGCTGCAACTTGCTCCAGATGGGATTCTCCACAAACGTGCCGCCGAGCGGCCGGGTCGCCTGCAGCAGTTTCTCCTGAACCTTCTTCACGAAAGGCTGCTCGCCCGAACCCGGCCATTTGATCACCACGCGATCGTCGTGCAGCGACATTTTTCCGCCGCTGTTGTCATGCGTCATCACCAGATAGACCTGCGTGTTGCGCACCGCGCCGTAATACGCGCCGCGAATCAGACTGTTGAGTTCGCGCGTCTTCTCGCGGATCGCATCCGGCAGACCTTCGTCGGTGTCGCGGCCAACCAGCTTCGCCGCGAGCGCTAAGGTCTTGGGCAGCAGCGCCGCCAGCGGCGCGCAGACCCCGCCCTCTTCGATGATCAGGCCGTCGTCGAGGTTGGGCTGCTCGCGCAGATCGATCGCCGTGATGATCGTCGGGCCGACGGGATCCCGGTCCTGGGCAGGACGCGGGCCGAAGCCCACCATGTTGATGTCAGTGTCGTTGTTGTACGCAAAGCCGAGGATGTCGCCATTGCCGGAGTAGCGCTCACCCAGCCGATCGGACAGCGGCAGCCCCGCGGCTTTTGATCGCAGCAGGATCTCATTGGTGCCCAGCGTGCCCGCGGCCAGAATCACCAGATCGGCGCTCACCACTGCGGTCGGCGCATCGAAGCCCTCTTGTCCTGTTTCAAGGTACTGATAGTGCACCAGCCAGCGCTGGCCCTGCCGCTCGAGGTAGCGCACTTCAATCAGCGTGAAGATCTCTGCGCCGTGCCGCCTGGCATCGGGCAGGTAATTCATGATCACGGTATTCTTTGCGCTGTGATTGCAGCCCGACATGCAATCGCCGCACAGGGTGCACGCGTGCTGCTGCACGCCCGCCTTGTTCACGCCGTCTTTGAAGGTCACGTTGATGGGCAGCCGGTAGAACTGGCCGTTGAGGGCGGTGTTCGATTTTTCGTGCGCCAGCATCTTGGGCGTGGCCGGGAGATCGGCGGGATACGGATTCGATCCGAGCATCTCTTCGGCCCGATCGTAGCACTGCGCGAGAACGGTATCGACATCCGCGCGAAAGGCCCGGGGCCAGATCGGATCGTCGAAGAAGCGGCGTTCGGGACGCGAGGCGACGTTCGCATTGATCAACGAGGTGCCGCCCAGTCCGCAGCCGACGAGCACGCTCATGTCGTCGTTCATGCGGATGTCGTACAGGCCGGTGCGCAGGCCGAGGACTTGATCGGGCAGCCGCACCTGCACTTCGGGCAGCGCTTCGAGTTCGGTGTCGGGATATTCGCCGGGCAGGAATTCTTTGCCGCGTTCCAGCACGGCCACCTGTTGACCGGCCCGCGCCAGCCGCGAAGCCGCAATGCCGCCGCCGTAACCCGATCCGATCACGACGACGGTGTAATGAGGTTTGAGGTCCTCGATCGGTGAAGACAGACGCATGGGCTCCTCCCTTGAGCACGTGGCAGAAATCGGATTTCTTCGACTGGATGCGTGTGGCGCGCTAAGCCGGAGAACCCCGGTTTCTCCATTCACGCTCGGCCCCCGCCGGCGTGAACAGCGACGTTCCCACGCATCCCGACGATGTCGTTCCTGCGACGCTATTCAGTTGAACGAGGTATAGAATAGTCCGTAATGTGTTGCCTGTCAATTTAATCCTATTTTTCACACATCGTCTTTTTCACGACGCCACTTGACGCGTCTGGCAAACCATCTATACTCGGCCCTCGACACCACACACTTCCAAAGGATGAACCATGACCCACTTCGATTTTCCGGCAGGCTTTCTGTCACGAGCATCACATCACACCGCTGGTCACGTTCCAGCATTTCACCTCGCCGCGCTGGCTGGCAGCGCAGGGCGGCTGGGAAGCCGAGGCCACGCCCGCCAAGTTCGCGCGCTATTGCGAGCGCGCCACGCGGCACCTGGGCGATCTGATCGGCGCGGCCTGCACCATCAACGGGGCGAACATCGGGCCGCTGCTCACCCATTCGGGGTTTCTGCCGTCGCCGCAAGTCTTGCAGCAAATGCCGTGGTGGTCGGCCGCAGCCAAAGCGCTGGGCCTCGCGCCGCACGAGTTCGCGCCGTTCATCCTGGCGACGTCAACGCGCGCCCGCGACACGATCATGGCAGCCCACAACCGCGCCGTGGAAGCAATCAAATCCGCCGGCGATTTTCCGGTGGGTATCACGCTGGCGCTGCAAGACATTCAAGCGGCGAATGGCGGGGGAGCTCAAGCCGATCGGCTGCGGTATGATCTCAACACGTTCTTCCTCGAAGCGGTGCGCGGCGATGACTTCGTCGGCGTGCAGACCTACTCGCGGCAGCGCGTCGGCCCGGACGGTACATTGTCGCCCGAAGAAGGAGCGGAGTTGACGCAGATGGGCTATGAGTTCTGGCCGGAGTCGCTGGAAGCGACGATCCGCGAAGCGGCGGCCGTGGCGCAGATTCCCGTCATCGTGACCGAAAACGGCATCGGCACGGCGGATGACACGCGCCGCGTGGAAGACATTCGGCGCGCCGTGCGGGGCGTGGCGAACTGCCTCAAGGACGGCATCGACGTGCGCGGCTACACCTACTGGTCGGCGCTGGACAACTTCGAATGGATGATGGGGTATCGGCCGACGTTCGGTCTCATCGCGGTCGATCGCTCGACGCAGCAGCGCTCCGTGAAACCGAGCGCGCGCTGTTAGGCGAGATCGCGCGCGCGAATGCTTTGGAGTGGTAAACAACCAGGAGGAATGAATGGCAGACTACTACTCTTCGATTACGGACGAACAAGCGGCTTTGATTCAAAGTGCACCGCTGTTCTTTGTCGCTTCTGTCGCTCCGGATCTCAGCCAAAGGTCCCGGCGGCGTTGGGCCGGTCAATCTCTCGCCTAAAGGCGGCGTGCGGCTGCACGTCATCAACCCCACGCGCGTCGCTTATCTCGATTATCCCGGCAGCGGCAATGAAACCGCGCGGCACGCGCTGGCCGGCGGGCCGATCACGATCATGGTGTGCGCCTTCGACGCCGAAGACGCGGCAATCGTGCGATTGTTCGGCAGGGCGCACGTCACCCCCTTCGCCGAGTCACCGCTGGGCGAGCTGCTCGCGCAGCAATCGACCGCCGAGCTGAAAGCGCCGCGCCAGGTGATCGAGATCGAAATCGAACAGACGATGACCAGCTGCGGTTACGGCGTGCCTGTAATGACACTCGTCCGCGAACGGCGCCCCGCTGACCGCAGCCGGAAGTACAAAAACGCGTGCTAGTGCTGCGCGCTTACCCGGCGAACAGCACGCTGACGATAGCAAACGCAAATAGCGTCACCAGCGTGGACAGGGATAACGTATTAACCACGTAGGTTCGATCGTCCTGATCGGCGTGCCGCAGGTACAGCGGGATGACGAACGGCGGCGGCAGAATGACCATCGTCAGGACGGCGGCCTGAAAACCCCGATCGAGTCCCAACACCCGATCGATCACGAGCATGCTGAAGATCACGCCCAGCGGAATCCAGATCGCCAGGCGGACCACCACCGTGCGCAGCGGCGCACTGAGCCGGCCAAACTCCAGGCGCATCTCGTAACCGATCAACAGCGCGATCAACGGCGAAGTCAGCGCCCCCAGCATCTCCAGCGTCCTGAGCACGCTCTGCCCGAGCGAGCCGCTGTTGAGCAGCGCCGTCACGCCCAGCGCATTCGCCGCAATACCCAGTAAAATCCCCGTGATAGGCGGTGTGGTGAGAAAGCCGCGCACAATCGTGGCGACCGGCTGCGCCTGACTCTCGCGCCGCCGCAGCCAGTTCACCAGCACGAAGAAGACGAACACCACCTGCCCCAGATCAATTACGCCGAACTTGTACAGGTTGTCCGCGCCATACACCGAGTTATACAGCGCATAGCCCAGCATACCCGCTTCGAAGCCCGTCAGCAGCGCCGGGAAGTACGGCGATTTCAGACGCGTGGCCGGTTGTATGAGCCGCCCGATCAGCAGCACGCCGCAACACGCGGCAAACATGATCGCCGCGATGAGCAGGTAACGCGCTTCAAAGCTGACCCTGGAGAAGGCCAGGAACAGCGCCGACGGCAGCGCCAGGTTGAGGACGATCTTCTTCAGGCCATCCAGCGCATCGGGCTTGAAGAATTGCCGCTGCTGCAGGAACAGGCCCAGCGCAAACAGCAGGAGGATGGGCAGCACTTTGGAGAACGCGTCGATATAGGCCACGGAGATAGCCTCGCTGGTCGTTTGACTCTCGTCGTGAACGGTTTATACTTGATGCCGCCGCACCCGGCGGCGCACCTCATCCCCTGGCTGAAGCAACCGATGACCATTCTACTCGACACTGCGATCATACACAACGTCCCTGTGCTCACGCTCATGCCCGTGGCGGCCCAACACCGCCCGGCGATCTTTTTCGTGCATGGCTTCGGCGGCAGCAAGGAAGCGGGGCTGAGCCTCGGCTATCAACTGGCGCAGCGCGGGTTCGGCTTCATCAGTTTCGACGCGTGGCTGCACGGTGAGCGCTACGACGCTCTGCTCGAACAGGCCGCCCGGCCCGAACGCGGCGCGCTGTATCCGCCCGACAGCGGGCTCGACACTTTCCTGCTGTTCTACCGCGTGATCGATCAGTGCCGGGCCGACGTGCAGACGCTGCTCGATCATTTTGCCGATGATCCGCGCCTGGACGCCGCGCGCTGCGGAATTACCGGCCTTTCGATGGGCGGTTATGCCAGTTACTCGGTCTTTGCGCACCTGCCGCAGATGCTGGCCGCCGTGCCCATGATCGGCGTGCCGGCGTTCACCCGCCGCTGGCTCGATCTGCTCGACGAGTGCGCCTTCTCCAATCCCGCCTGGGCCGCCGCGCTCGATCGGGCAGCCGGCCAAACGCAGGAGAACACTGCCTTCGTGGCGGCAATCGATCCCGTCGAGAAGTTACAGAGCGCGGCGCCGCGCGCGCTTTTGATCATGAACAATGACTTCGACAGCGATCAACCCAAGCGCTATGCCGTCGATTGTTATCGCGAGTTGCGAGCCAGCTATGCGGCCCAGCCGGATCACCTGAAACTCAACATCTATCCGGCGGGACATGCCGTCACGCCGCAGATGGAACGCGACGCGGTGGAGTGGTTCGTCACCCACCTGCTCGATCGCAATGATACTGGCTTTTCCCCGGAGTCGGGCAAGCCCGACTCCGTCGCGTTGCGACGGCGGGCCGCCAGGCGTAGCCGGAGTTCGCGGCAAATCACCGGCTGAAGCCTCGACTCCTGTTTATCACCTTTGAAAGGACCATCATGGCTGTCAACTACAAAGCAGAACTCGTCGGTGTGTTGGGCTATCCAGTCGCGGAAAACCCCACGTGCGTCATGCAAGAGGCTGCCTTCGCGGCGCTGGGCTTGAACTGGCGCTACCTCACCATGGAAGTCAAGCCAAAAGACCTGGCGGATGCCATGCGCGGCGTGCGCGCGCTGGGCATGCGCGGCATCAACCTCACGATTCCGCACAAGATCGCCGTGATGCCGCTGCTGGACGACATCGCCACGGACGCGCAGATCATCGGCGCGGTGAACACGGTCTACCGTGAAGGCGATCGGCTGATCGGCGCGAATACAGACGGCAAAGGATTTCTGCGCGGCCTGCGCGACGAGGCGCAGCTCGATCCAAAAGGGAAGCGGGTGGCCGTGCTGGGCGCGGGCGGCGCGGCGCGTGCCATCACCTTCGAACTGGCTTTCGCGGGCGCGAGCGGGTTGACCGTGATCAACCGCGACGAGGAACGCGGCCGGCAGTTGGTCAATGCCCTGCGCAAGGACACGGCTGCCGCCGTGCAGGTTGTGCCTTGGACCAACACGTACGTGGTGCCGCCAGAAATCGATATTCTGGTCAACGCCACGTCGATCGGGTTGTACCCCGACGTGGAAGCGCTGCCCGACATCTCACTCGACCGGGCGCAAGCGGATCTGTTCGTGTGCGACGTGATCCCCAATCCGCCGGACACGCGCCTGATGCAGCTGGCCCGCGCGCGCGGGCTGCGCACGCTTAACGGCCTGTCAATGCTGGTACATCAAGGCACCATCGGCTTCGAGTTGTGGACGGGGCAGGCTGCGCCGGAAGCCGTGATGAAAGAGGCGCTGCGCAAGGCGTTTGAGGAAATTTGAGCTCAATCCTCCCGGAGGCTGCGAGCCTCCGGGAGGATGTGAGATCGGCGGGGCCATGACACCTTTCATTCTTGAAACATCACGTCTGATCATACGCCCGTTCGCGCCCGATGATCTCCGCGCGATCCATCGCATCCTCGAACAGACCTTTGGCGATGGATCAAAGATCGCCGACGAAGAAGCGATGAACGAACGGCGTTCGTGGCTGGAGTGGTCGCGCCTCAGCGCCGAGTGGCTGCCCAGGATGTTCCAGCCGCCGTATGGCGATCGAGCGGTGGTGTTGAAGCGCACGAACGAAGTGATCGGCGCCGTGGGCCTGGTGCCGTGTTTCGACGTGTTCGAGCAAATCCCCGGCTTGGGTCGCGGCGGGCCGCCGAGCGCCGCCACGCGCGCCCCCGCGCTTAGCGCGGACAGGGCGTATCGGGTGGCCGAGGTCGGCCTGTTCTGGGCCATCGATCCGGAGCACCAGCGCCAGGGTTGCGCCACCGAGGCAGCCCAGGCGTTGATCGATTTCGCCTTTCAGCAGCTGCGCGTCAAGCGGCTCATCGCCACGACGGAGCACGACAACACCGCCTCGATCGGCGTGATGCGCAAGCTCGGCCTGCGCATCGAGAGGAATCCCTTCCCCGATCCGCCCTGGCTGCAAGTGGTGGGGATACTCGAGCATCCCGCCGGCCAGGAGGCCCAGCATGGCTAAACCATCCAGAAAAGCAATGCCGCCCGACGAGGGAGAAGCGCTCGCCGCGCAGATCGTCGAGATGATGATGTCTTATGGGCAGGCGCAGTTCGGCGACGCAGTCAAGGCTTACTGGGTCTACGCCGGCGACCTGTGCCCCGGCTGCCTGAAGCGGCCGATCGACTTCATGAAGTACAAAGGCAAGGAAGGGCTGGCCGTCAACAGCTTCATCTATCGCGAGCGCGGCGTGTTGATCGGTTACCTGCTGTGCAGCCAGTGCGCGCAGGGCATCTATGAGGCCACGCCCCGCCCCGACGACGAGCTGCACCAGCACATCGAGCGCAACTTGATCGCGGCTTATCACCGCTATCTGGCTTCCCTGGATGCCTAACGCGTCCGCAGTTGAGGTAGGCGGAGTGCCGCTGTAGGGGTCGGCCTTGCGCCGACCCTGGGCGGCCACGAACTCGCTGTGCCCGGAGCGCTTCGTAGGGCATGACAGCGCCATAGGGAGGTCTTATGGATAATCCACGAGAAGCCACCCGGCTCGATTCGGTATTGGGAGCGATTGGCAATACACCGCTGATTGAACTCTCGCGCATCACACGCGGCGTGAAGGGCCGCATCCTGGCCAAGCTGGAGTATCTCAACCCCGGCTTTTCCAAGAAAGACCGTATTGCTCTGCAAATGATCGAAGAGGCAGAAGCCGCTGGAACGCTCCAGCCCGGTCAAACGGTCGTCGAGTTGACCAGCGGCAACACCGGCACCGGCCTGTCCATTGTGTGCAGCGTCAAGGGCTATCCCTTCGTCGCGGTGATGTCCAAAGGTAATTCCATCGAACGAGCGCGCATGATGAAAGCCCTCGGCGCGGAAGTTGTCCTGGTCGATCAGCTGCCTGACTCCACGCCCGGCCAGGTCTCCGGCGGCGACTTGGAACTTGTCGAGCGCGAAGCGCAGCGTCTCGTGAGAGAGCGCCAGGCGTTTCGAGCGGATCAGTTCCACCTCGCGAGCAATGCGCGCGCGCATTATCTGCACACCGGGCCGGAGATTATTCGCCAGTCTGGCGGCAGCGTGGACGCCTTTTGCGATTTCGCCGGCACAGGCGGTTCCTTTGCGGGCTGCGCCGCCGCCCTGAAGGAGCACAACCCGTCCATCCGGTGCTTTGTGGTCGAACCGGCCGGCGCCGCGATCCTGGCGGGTCAACCCGTCACGCAGCCCAACCATCGCGTTCAAGGGGGCGGGTATTCGATGGCGGCACTGCCGCTGCTCCGGCCGGAGCAGATCGACGGCTACCTGCAGGTGACCGACGAAGCCGCGATGGACATGGCCCGCCGCCTGGCGAAGGAAGAAGGCGTCTTTGCCGGATTCTCCTCGGGGGCCAACGTCGCGGCGGCGCTGCAGTTGCTCCAGACCACTTGCGCGGGCCAAACGGTGGCCGTGCTGTTGTGCGACTCGGGGCTGAAGTATCTGAGCACAGACTTGTGGCCGTGAGCTCAGTGGCATTGAGTTCGCGTGTCGACCACGTCATTCCCGCGTGCTTTTGGCGGGAATCCAGCAGCCCAACCGGCTCAGATTGCCCATTAGCAGCCTGGATGACCGACACGCTGTTCAGCATTCGTGCACACTTGCACCCACTGCGTGCAGCGCGGTGTGACGGATGAACAACTGTGCTTTTCTTATCGCATTGCTATTGAGCTGTGAACCGGCCACTCATTCCTGCGAGGACTGACACTTGGCGGTTGCCTCGCGCTCTGATTCATTCTATACGATGATGAAATTCGCGCGCCTGCTGTCATCGAATCTGGAGCGCGCGGGGAAGTGAAGGCGCAGCCATGAATCATCTTTTTCGAGCGGCACTTGCGACGGCAGTGGCCTGTATGGCACTTTTCGCCGTGCTGAACATCACAGACTCGGACGTGGCGCTCACCTCCTCCTCCGCACCGGCGAAGGAGGTCTATCTTTACCTGCCGATGATTGCCGGGGCGATAAATCCAGCTGGCGCCTATTTCTGCTACGAATGGGAATTCGGCTTGATCTGGATGGCGGAAGCCATCACGCTCAGTGTCGACGGCAGCAGTGCCTATGATCTGCCTTACGGCGGAATTGTCACCGGCACCTGGGCTTACAAGCCCGACATCGAGGAAGTCAGCTTTACGAATTTCCACTGGCCCACCGCGACATTTCTACCGCCCAATCAATTATGGGCCAGCCGGTACCTGACTGATGCTGGATTTGATATAGCGCTCGGCTGCCGCCGGCTCCAATAGCGGCAGACTATGAAGTGGCCGAATTCTGCTGGTCTGAGGAGGTGGATGGGGTGTCTATACTGAAACTCGGGATGATGCGACGGATCTCGGCTGCTTCCGTTCGGGTCAGTCGGCTGATCCGCGCCGCATCAATCCTGAATCCGTTAGGCAGTGAGCTTCAGCGCAGGTGAGGCAATACAACGAGGTGTTCAAGTGAATCCAAGTCCTGTCTATACGTTGCAGGTAAACCAAACAACTCTATACATTGTCGAGGGTGATATAACACAAGTTGAAGCTGATGCGATCGTTCAGCTCCGACGACGTTTATCTATCCATGAGTGGTGGTGTGTCCTACACTATCAGGTCGGCCGCTGGTGATAGTCTGCGCGAGGATGTAGGCAAGCAACCTTTGCCTCTAACAATCGGGACCGTTGCAGTGACAACCTCTGGCAAATTGAAGGCCAGATATGTCTTCCATGCAGCCACCCTCGATTTTGTGACACGCCTACCCGCAGAGGCCTTGATTGCCCGCATCATGCGGCGCATACTTGAACTGGGGACTGCTCTCAACGTGGACCACATAGTTTTGCCATTGCTGGGTGCGGGAACTGCGGGTCTTCCGAAAGAGAGCGTGCTCACCGCTGTCTTGCATAGTGCAGTGTACCACCTGGCAACTGAGCGTTTTACACTGGGCCATCTGAACTCGTGAATCTTCTGCACAGGCGACCTGATATTTCTTGGGATGATGTGATTGAGCAGGAATAGCGCAAGTAAAGTGTGACGCCGCCGCCCAACACGGCAGGCAGCCAACGTTCACCCGCACCGCGCCTCACAACCGGCGGGTGAACCCGGCTGCTGCTGGACGTCACACCGTTCCGGTAAGCCAGCGATGTCGAAACGAAAAACCTACCGGAAGAATACGGGCGGGCGTGAGTGATCACGTCCGCCCGACGTTTTGAATTTGCCTGACGGCACAACCGTCACACTGGAAGAACAGAAAGATGTCAGGCAGGCGAAGGCAAGTAAACAAAATGGCGATCGTGAAAACTCCGTCAAATTGCGGCCAGCCTGACGGAGTTTTGCATCAGTATTGACATGCCGCAAGATTAAGGTGTATGCTGAATCGCAGAGCAAGCAGTGACCGCCAAACCGTTGCATTGGCAGGGTGGCGATTGATGAAAGGAGGTGTGTTCAGGCGGACGCCAGTCAAATTCTGTAGCCGGAATACCGTCAATGGACGTCGTCACAACTTTTCCAGGTTACCCGGACGGAGGTTAACATGTCTCACTATCGATCCCTCGGATGGCTCGCAATCCTGCTGCTCTTCATCGTGGGCTGCACACCTGCTCCAGCCGCCACGCCTGTACCCTGCCCTGCGCCGCCTCCTGCAGCGGGGGCGCCTAAAGTCCTCCTCATCGCACGCGAACATTCCCTGAGTATGGAACGCACGCTCAGCAGTGAAGTCGGCGTGATGGAATGCCAACTGCAGGCGGCAGGGTTGAACGTCGAAGTGGCTTCGGCAACAGGCAAGCCCATTGTAGGCGGCGCAATAACCCTGGTGCCGGATGTGAAACTGTCCGATGTCAATATGGTTGATTATGCGGGCATCATTCTGCCGTGCATGGCGGTGGGCGTTGCCTTCGATTCAGTGTCCATCCCTCCCGCAGTCTGTCGAGATCGTGCAGCAGGCAGTGACGCAGGGCAAGCCCGTTGCCGCTCAAGACAGCGCGGTGCTCATTCTGTCCGTAGCGGATGTATTGGAAGGAAAGCAATTTGCCACCGGAGCGGACAAAAAGGATCATATTGCCACAGGCATCTATAATGGCATCGGAGTCGTTCAAGACGGGAATATCATTACTTCCGGCAGTTGTCCGCAGCGGGAAAGAGCCAATGGAACTCCGGACACAACGGCTGAGCTAACCCAGAGCCTCATCGCCTCAATCGCAGCGGCCAAATGAACTGTGTTGCACAAGCGGTAAACCATGGAAGAACGCACCATCTATATCACAGAATATGATTTGAAGCGTTTGCGGCAACTCATTGCAGATGCCAAGCGCGTCGAACCGCGCGGGAACGAGTATTTGGACAGCCTGGACGTCGAACTCTCGCGCGGCAAGGTGGTCGCTCCCGCAGAGGTTCCCCCCGATGTGGTCACGATGAATTCCAGGGTGCATTTAGTAGACCAGGATACCGGCGAAGAAATGGTCTACACGCTCGTATTCCCTCAGGAGGCCGACATCAGCCAGTCCAAGATTTCTGTCCTGGCTCCCATCGGGACCGCTATGTTGGGGTATCGTGTCGGGGACACGTTCACGTGGCGAGTCCCCGACGGTGTGCGGCGCTTGCAGGTGAAGCAAGTCCTCTATCAACCGGAAGCCTCTGGCGATTACCAGCTATAGTTCAACCGCGCTGGCCTGGGCACACTAAGCGCGTTGCTGAAGTGAAAAACCGGCCTGAACAAACAGAGCGGACGCCGGTGGTTGCGTCCGCTCTGCGTGTTGAATTCACACGTTACTTCGGCTGCTCGGTGGGCGCCACCTGCTCCTGCACCTCGGCAGGCGTCGTGCCGATGACTTCATCGGCATTGATCTGCAGCAGCGGATCGGTGGCGGGCTTGCCGGTCAGATTGGCCGTCAGACGCTCGGCCGAAATCTGCGACATGCGCGCAAAGTTCAGCGCATCGCCCAGCACGCGCGCCGCTTCCTGCGGACTGTGGAAGCCGGTGCTGTTCTCCGACGAGATGAAGTCCCAGCGGAGGTTGGCCTTGCGCTGGAAATCCCACGCTTCCTTCAGGTCCTCATCCTTCGCGCCGGCGAGCTTGGCGGCATTGATGGCGTCGATGGCGGCGATAATGGCCGTCTCGGTTTCGCGCAGCTGCTTGGCCGTACGCGTCTGAATGGTTACGATGCGCTCGGTGAGTTTGTCCTCGTCCAGCTTGTGGCACGACTGGCACGCATTGGCCACGTTGGTCAACGGGCTGCGCACCCAGTGATCGGACACCTTCAGCGCGCCCTCGCGGATGTAGGGCATGTGGCAGTCGGCGCACGCCACCCCCGATTGATTGTGAATGCTGGTGCTGTACAACTCGAACTCGGGGTGCTGCACCTTCAACATCGGCGCGCCGGTTTCCTTGTGCGTCCAATCCTTGAAAGCGTATTCGTCGTAATACTCGTTGATGTTGTCGATGTTCAGGCCTTTTTCCCACGGGAAGGTGAGCAGCTTGTTGTCGCCCAGGAAGTAATACTCCACGTGGCACTGGCCGCACACGTATGAGCGCATCTCCTGGCGCGTGGCCTTGGTCACGTCGATGCCGCGCTTCTCCATGGCCTGCTGGAACGCCGGGCGCGTGATGCGCAGCGCCATGGTGTCCGGATCGTGGCAGTCGTTGCACGTAATGGCCGAGTGCAGCGTGTCGGTGATGGCTTCATACGGGCCTTTGTTGAACGCCTCCCAGCCCATGCTCTTGATCAAGTTGGGCGCATCGCCGCTGTGGCAGTTGGCGCACGCGCCGGGCTGCTTCACCACTACCTGGCGCTGCGTCTCCTTCTGATCGATCAGCGAGTAGAAGTGGCTGCGCTCCTCGTTGAAATCGACGGCAAAGGCGTAGCCGTTCCACAGGCGTTTCATGGCCGGGAAGCGCGCCAGCTTGTCGTACTGCTGGCTGCCGCCGTACGCCGTGGGGACGGTGTCATCCTCCATCAGCATGAAGCGGCTGTATTCATGCGGATAATTCTGGCCCCACACCGCCGGATCGGTTTCGCCGTCCTGAATGTCGACGACCTGGACAATCGGCGCCACGGCTTCCTGCTTGCGGGTGTTGATGTTGATCAGCAGCGCGCTGATGCCGATGAGCGCCGCGAAGCCGATGACAAACGCGGCGACGACGAAGATCACCGTCCGGCTGCGCCGTGCTTTGGGTTGCTGAGTGGAATCCGTCATAGCAAATCCTCCGAGATGAGTTACGGTTTGCCCGCATTGTTTTGATCGTGGCCGGCGGTCGCGTGGCAGCGCGTGCAGTCCTCCAGTTCGGCCTGCCCGGCGTGGTTGATCTGCGACACGAAGTCGCTGTGGCAGTACTGGCAGTTGTTCAACGCGACCGTCTTATTGAACGGCGTGATTGCGATCGGCTCGTGGAAGTTCTGCAGCGTGAAGGCCATGCTGTGATTGAAACCGTTGAGCGCCTTAACTACGTATTTGTCCGGGATCGTGTGTGGAATGTGGCAGTCGTTGCACGTCGCCACGGCATGATGCGACCCGCGCTCCCAGGCATCGTACACGTCGTTCATGATGTGACAGTTGCGGCAGGCGGCGGGATCGTCCGACAGATACGAGGTTCCTTCGGCGTAGGCAAAGGTGTACAGGCTCAGTCCGGCGACGCCGCCGAACAGCAGGGCCAGCAAGGCCCACACCTTCAGGGGCACAGCGCGCTTCCGCCCGGCGGGTGGCCCGGCAGTGGCCGGCGGTTGACTCATGTAACCTCCTTGTGTGGAAATCGTGCGGCTAAAAGGCCGCGATGATCAACGCGGCAAACAACGCGGAATGCGCCATCTCGATCATGCCCAGGCGCGGCAGGCTCAAGGACTTGCGATCCTGCCACCGCGCCGCGCCGCGCAGCACCTTCAACGTCATGGGCACGAACGCCAGCACCGCCAGTGCTGGCAGACGCTGGAAGGCCACCAGCAAGATCACCAGCGTCAGCACGGCGCTCTGATACGACAGGCAGGCTTTGGCCTTCACCAGCCGCTCGCTCACACGATCGGGCGCCGGTTCCTTGGGCTGCTGGCGTACTTTCAACTTGATGTAGAACACCGTGCCGCCAAAATACAGGGCATTGACCACCCACAGGCCCAGCGCCGTGCCGTTGAGCGCGCCCGTCGAGACGTAGTAAGCCAGCGGCGCGCCGAGCGCTAATCCAATGATGCCCGCCAATTCGCCCTGCGCCGACATCTCCCGCCGCCGCTCGACCAGCCACCAGTGATAGATCAACAGCGCCGCCCCGATCAGACCCAGCTCGATCAGCGCGTACAACTGATCGATCACGATCAGCCAGCCGCCGCAGATCGCCGCGATCGCTGCATAGGCAATCGCCCAGCGGATCAGCCGCGCCCGATCAGCCGTGGGCCGCTTTCGCGTTTTGATCAGCGTATCGATCGGGAAGCGCACCAGAAACAGGCCCAGCGCCGCCCCGATCAATCCGATCGATCGCCACTGCCACTGCGCCGCCACGGCAAAGCCGATGATCAATGGCACGGCAAACATCGCCCACGAGCCATGCTCTTTGGGCAGCAGTATGCTCAGGCGGGTTAGTTTGTTCTCACGCATCGTTCAGTCGCTCAGCAGGCTGGAAATGAGTTGAGAGAGGCTGCCCTGCTTCACACTGCAGTCGATCGCAGTGATCCTCACACCTGGCGGGCAAGGCGTGCGTAAAAGATTGTCCGCAGGCATGACACCGCGCCGATTCGTCGTAACACCACACCTCGACCTCGGGCTCGGTGCAGTGCGGGCAGGTCACGTAATCTGGAAAGGGTCGCTGCAGATCAGGCGTCAGCATGAGCAGGCTCCGGCATCAAGTCAAGTTTAATCGACACAGCCGGAGCGACGTATGATCTGGATCATAAGAGCCGGTAGGACAGGGACGGACTGCCGCCAAAGCAATCCGCCTTTATTTCAGGCGCGATTTGTTTAATTGCTGCTATCAGTGCGCTCGATGACGATAGTCATCTTGGCCACCAGCGCCGCCGCCGCGCCGATGGCAGCCCACACGGGCAATAAAATCACGCCCACCACGCCAATTGTCACCGGGATCTCCAACAACGTCTTGCCCGATTCATCGCGCAAGACGATGCGCCGGATGTTGCCTTCATGCAAAATCCTCTTGAGGGACTCCAGCACCTGGTCGCCCGTGACGCTGAATTCATCAACGCGCGGCGCCGGCCCGGCCTGCGGGGGCGTCTCAGCTTGCGGCTGGGCTTCATCCTGGGAAGAAGTTGGCTCGTCAGTCATGATCTGATCCTTTCAAGTGGAATGAACCAAGTATAGCGTGAAAGAAAGCAGGGGGCAACCCGCGGCCGGGCACGGCGCCTACGCGCGTCCCCCAGATCATTGCCCGCTTCGCGATTCGATCTTACAATAGGTATCAGTTGCACTGCTGAATACCTCGCACACAAAGGAGCTCCGTGCCTGCTAAGACACCCATGCCCTCCCCAGAACTCGCTTACGAAAAATCTCCTCTGGCCGATTCCGTTGCGGCGCAGGCGCTGTTCACATCTGATGCTCTGGCCGATCTCCAGCGCGAAGTCGCGCGCCTGCACACGGCGGTGGAAGTGCTGCAGCGCCAGAACGCCGAACTGGTTTCCATCCGCCAGGCCTTTGAAGCCGAGCGCCGCCGCTATCGTGAAATGTTCGAGTCCGCGCCCGACGGCTACTTGCTCACCACGCTGGGCGGCGTCGTCCTCGAAGCCAACCGCGTGGCGGCGGCCGTGCTGGGCGTGCGGCAGGACTTTCTCATCAGCAAATCCCTTCTGCTCTTCGTCAGCGAAGAATCCCGCGCCGGCTTGGAAGCCATGCTGGCCCAGTGGCGCGACGCCGAAAGGGCCCAGAAGAGTTGGCGGCAGCCGATCGTGCGCGGACAGATTCAGCTCCGCGTGTACAAAGGCGCAGCTTTTCCCGCCGGGTACGCCATCAGCCCGACGCGGGACGAGCACGACCGCATCGTCGGGCTGCGCTGGATGCTGCGTGATCTCTCGGAAAGCGCCCGCACCGAGCAGGCGCTGCGCGAGCGCGACTATCACTATCGCACGTTGTTCGACAATGCCGGCGATGCAATCTTCATCCACAACCTGACAGGCCGTTTTCTGGAGGTCAACCGGGTCGCCTGTGAGTTCCTGGGCTACACGCGCGAGGAGCTGCTGCGCATGACCCCGGCCGACTTGTCCGTGCCGGAGCTGGTTGCCAGGCTGCCCGTGCTGAAGGTGCAGCTGCAGCACGAAGATCATGTCTGTTTTGAAATGGAGGTGCGGCGGCGCGACGGCACGACGCTGCCCATGGAATTGAACAGCCGCATCATCGACTACGCCGGCGGACCGGCCGTGTTGAGCATTGCGCGCGACATCACCGAGCGCAAACGCGGCGAGGAAGCGCTGGCGCGCTGGGCAGCGCAGCTGGCGCTGCTCAGCGATGTGGGTCGCCAGATCGCCGGGATTCTGGGCTTGGAGCAGGTGCTGGAACGCGCAGCGCAGCTGGTCCGCGACACCTTCGGCTATCATCACGTGGCGCTGTTCATCATGGATCGCGAGCGCCGGGAACTGGAAATGAGAGCCATCGCCGGCGAATTCGTGAAGCTCTTCCCGCCCAATCACCGCGTGCCGCTCGATCGGGGCATGGTGGGCTGGGCAGGTGAACATGGCCAGCGGCTGTTGGCCGCCGATGTGGCAAGCGAGCCGCACTACACTAACTTCTATCCCGATCTCATCCCGACGCGATCGGAACTTAGCGTGCCCATCCGCAGCGGCGATCAGACCATCGGCGTGCTGGACATCCAAAGCCCCCGGCTGAACGCCTTTGACGAGAGCGACGTCAAAGTGATGGAGATACTGGCCGATCAGATCGCGGTGGCGATCGCCAACGCGCAATTGTACACAGAAGCCCAAGCCGCACCGAAGGGCACTGGCGCGTTGGACCCCGATCACGCGCTCTGAAACGCACGCCGCGCTTTTCGTCAAGGCCAGAAGACGAGTGAACCTTTGCCGCGCACGGCACCTACAACCCGACGGGCCTAACGCGCGGCCACGCGTGTCCCAGGAAGAAGATCACTGCGCAGACCTCAGCCAGGCGTCCCAGCAAAGCCACGGAGGGATCGACACCCAGCGACTGCCCTAAGCCGGCACACAGAACGCCCACGTTCAGCAGCACAAAGGCGAGCCAACCGAAGGTCTGGTTGCCGTAACGCGGTTCATGGCTGAAACGCGGCAGAATCCAGAAGGCGATTCCCATCGCCAATTGCACGGTCCACCCCAACAACACAATCTCTATGTGCAGGGGCAGCAGGCGAAGCATCGCCGGATCAAAAGGCAGCCCTTTCTGCGTGAGCATCAACGCGCCAAGAAAGAATCCGGCGCCCAGATACAGCAGAGCGGTTCGAACCGTCCACACGCTCAGGCGTGTCATTTCAGCGTTCCCTCACGCGCGGCCAGGCGTTGAAAATAAACGCCCAGCCGCCGCCCAGCTGGAGCAGCGCCGATAGTGCCAGTAGCCAACCTAGTCCCCATTCAGGTTGCAGCGCCGTGAGTGGTTCGCCAACAATACGCAGCACCAAGCCACTGTTGATGAGCCAGTAAGCAGCCCACGCGACTTTCTCGTGGCCGCGCGGCAGTTCCCTGGAATACTTGGGGAGCATCCAGAACAACATGCCAAAGATCAACTGCGTCACCCAGCCGACCATGAACAAGTGAAAAAACACGGGCGAAAAAGCAGCGATCTCATCGGGCAAAGCGAGGGCAGACCGCGCCGCCAGCACCGCGCCCAACATGAGCGAGAGCGCCAGATAGATCAGCGCTGTTTTGATGAAGTAGCGTGTCAAACGAGGCATGGCCGATGCGTCCTTCGAGCAAACCTATCAACTCCTGCACGCCGCCGGCGCGCCAGGTGGGCGCCTGGCGGGTCTAGACGTCACGCCGCATGCGGAACATCACGCGGGCGGCGTTTGGCTGACAATACCATCGTCGCCAGGAACAGCAGGATAGCCAGCACGTTGAACAATCCCGCCCACTGTCGCAGTGTTAGATTGAGCGTGAGATCGGCGATGACGCGCACGACCAGTGCGCCTTGCAGCAGGACCAGCGGCGCGTAGAACGCCGATCGATAGGTGATGTCCACCGGCAGCAGCGCCGGTAAAATGATCGGCGCGTGGCCGAAGATCATCGAGAAGACAAAACCCAGGAAAATCGCGTGCAGCATCGCATCGATGGTCAGGTTGTTGGGCGGTAGACCCGCAAGCACCCACAAGCCTCCCGCGATCACGAGCCACACGTACCCCGGCAGCAGGCACGCGGCGATATAGCGCGCCAGGCCGGTCTTCTTGATGGTGTGCCGCGCAATATCGAAACGCAGCAGCCAGGCGCCCAGCAGGATCAGGCCGGCACCCGCGACGCGCAGGCCGCTGTCCAGCGCAAACAGGGACATGATCAGGCCCAGCGTAAAGACGCCGACGGCGATCTTGAAGTAGGTGCGGCTGGACTGCTTCAGCCACAGCACGCGCGATAATTCCAAACGCTCGCCGCAGATCGTCAGGATGAGGAACCCGGCCCACCACGGTACCGCGCGGTAGATCGATTCGCCGGACAACCAAAGCAGGTTGCCCGTCAGCCACATGACCGCGCCAAGCGCCATCGTCATGACGTCGGTGGTGGGATGCCGACGGTACATGAAGCCAAAGACGAAGACCAATCCCAGTGAACCCAGCGCGATCAGGCCGCGCCCGATTTCGGCGGGCAGGCCCAGGATCAAGGCGAGTCCGCCCGCTGCCGACAGCGCCGGGGCAGCGTAGGCCCATTTCTTTTGCAGCGCCACGGCGCGCTCCAGGCTGATCAGCGTGCCGAGAAACGCGGAAATCATGAGCGCGCCATGCTGACCGGCGAGGGGGACCGGCAAGGCCGGCATCTTCCAGCCCACGCGCACCAGGGCTGCCCACAGCGCCGCAAACAAAGCGACGATCACACACGCGACGATCGGGATACGGAGAAGTTTCATGCACGCACCTCGCCTGTCATGGTAGCACGCGCCGGGCAAAGCAAGTATGATGCAGATCATGAAGCCGGGAACGAGATGCGCTCAGTGTTTGGGCAGGGCAAACTCGATCGACGCTCCGTTATCGACTTCTTCGGCCCGCCGAATCTCACCTCCCTGCAATTCGATCATCGCCCGGCCGGCATAGCCCTGCATCTGCACGTCCAGCTGCGAAAAGGGCCGGGCCTTTTTCCCGGCGCTGCTCACTCTGAGAACAAACCAGCCGGGCTCTTCTTCGACGCTGAGTGTCACTTCCGCGTGCCGATCGACATATTGCGCCACGACCATGATGAACCCGGACAAGATTTGTCGCAGCCACAATTCGTCCGCATAGAGGTGCGACGCCGTCGTCGAAATCCGGTACGCTGTGCGGAGCTTCGAGGCGGGGTTGAATTTGCGCCAGTACGCGAGGCTTTGCTCCAACAGCGCCCTGATCTCAATCTCGGCCGGATTCAATTCTTTCTCGCGCCGATTGAGCCGGGCAATGTCGATCAGGCCGTTCATCAGCAGCAGCGCGCGCTGGCCGCTGCGGTAGATGGCCTCGAGGTCTTCTTTCCGCGCGATGGGGGCCGGATCAGCGCTGAGATCGTTCAGCAGCACTTTGCTGAAGCCGACCACCTGGTTAAAGGGCGAGCGCAGATCGTGCGCCTGATCGAAGATCAATTGGCCCAGATCAAGGTGCGCAGGCAGTTCGAGTGGAGTGTTCGTCATGAGAGGTCCGATCGAGTCTGGCAGGGTAAGCGAAGTATAAGCGGATCGATCCGGGCTGTCAAAACAAAACTGCCCGATCTCTGTCGAGATCGGGCAGTTGACTTGTTGTTCACTGCTCGTTACTTCAGCGTTTGCAGATACGCGATCAGGTCGGCCAGGTCCTGTTGGCGACATCAGGTTCGCCCAGCCCCTCCGGCATCAGCGATTTGCCGTTGGCGCCCTTGTAGGCCGGATTGTCCGGCACGATAAAGGTGTTGGGCTGCTGAATGCTCTGACGAATGTATTGTTCAGCGGTCTTCCCCGGCGACGCGCGTCGCAGCGCGCATGGCGACTCCCGCCAACGACGGGCCGGTCTTTACCTCGCCCGGCACCAATGAGTGGCACGCCGTGCACGAAGCATTTGTTCCGCTGGCCTGTTTGACCTGCTGCGCAAAGAGCTGCTCGCCATGCGCCGCATCGCCGGCCGGCAGTTCGATGGCCGTATCCGAACCAGCGGCGTCGAATTCAATCACTTGCACTGCGCCGGCATCGGCTTCGTTCCCAGCCCATGATGAAATTGGTGATGTCCTCGACTTGCTGGAATGTCATCGGGCCGCCGTAATCCTTGCCCCAGGTGGGCATGCGCTGCGGGAACCCGCCCTGCTCGATGGCCCACGCCGATTCGATCGGGCGCCCGGCGGCCACCGTCAGGCGGATGAAATCCTTCACCGTCCCGCCGAACCCACCCAGCGTCGACTTGATTTGCGGGAAATGCTTGGTGAACAGATCGGGATTGAGCGTGGGACCCTTGCCCGGAACGCCTTCGCCGCTGCGCCCATGGCAGGTGGCACAGTTGCCCAGAAACAGCAGCGCGCCCTGCTCCGTCGAGCCGCCCAGAATGGCCCGCTGCTCGATCTGCATGCGGCCCGTACCCGGGTTGGAGGGCGTAGTCTGTTGTTCAGGCAGGATGCCTTCGTTTAGCAGTACTACGCCCGTGGCCACAAACAGGATGATGAACAGCAAGGTGCCGAGAAAGATTTTGCTTTGCATGGTCACGCTCTCGCTTTGTTATTCGCCGCCGGCCGAATAGTTTGAATCGGCGCTGACGTAGGTGTACACAAAGTAACCTGGCTGGCCGTTCACCGGATCGATCGGTTCTTCATCCCAGTGAATACCCAGGATCAGTTCCCTCAATACCGGCACGCCGCCGCTGGTCTGCGCATCGCTGATCGTCAAGCTCGCCGTACATGTTGGTGTACCGGACTTCTTGCCCGTTGATGACCTGCACCGGTGGCACCGCCGCCACAGTAGCAGCCAGATCTTCCATCACCTGTCTTAATTGTGGCGCATCGTCGGGGATGGATTCCAGCTCATCGGTGCGCCACGTGCCCACCAGCATCTGATCGAAGGGGATCGCGCGGATCGGCCCGACCTGTTCGCCCGGCATGAACTCATGCCCGATTTCGATCTGCGGCGCGGTCGTCACGGCAAAGCCCGGCGTGCCCATGTACGACGAGATCACCATGATGGCGATAACGACGAACATGGCCGCCAGCGCGCTGCGGCGATCGCCGAAGCGGCGGCTGGGGTTGTAATCAAGGTACGGCCACAGCAGCAACAGGCCCACCAGGATCGTCGGGAAGATGACGCCCCAGAAGGTCTTGTCGCCCAGTTTCAACCAGCCCTGAATGAACAAGAAGTACCACGGCGCCACGGTGTGCAAGGGCGTGCTGCTGGGATTGGCCGCGTGCTCCAACGGCGCGTTATAGATATTCAGCGCCACCGGCACGACCAGCGCGACCATCAGGATGCCGAACCACACCAACTCGTTGGTGAGGACATCCGGCAGGAACGGCACACGCTTGTCCTGCGAGACTTTGCGGGCCGTATCCTCACCCACCTGCTCCAACTCCGGAGGCAGCGAGTGGCCGTGCCGCACCACTTTATAGTAATGCACGAAGATAAACAGGATCGCCACCAGCGGCAGCGCAAAGACGTGCAGCAAGTAGAAGCGCAGCAGTCCCGCCGCGCCAAGATCGGGCCCGCCTTTCAACAGCAAGGCTACTGCCTGGCCCACTTCCGGCGGAGGAGCCGCATCGGCCATCGACGCGCCGATCGTCACAGCCCAGTACGCCAGCTGATCCCACGGCAGCAAGTAACCAGTATATGACAGGCCGATCGTGACGATCAGCAGGATGACGCCGGTCGCCCACGTAAACTGGCGCGGCTTCTTGTACGAACCGGTCAGAAACGTGCGCCCCATATGCAGCCACACGGCGACCACCATAAATTCCGCGGCCAGACGGTGGATGTCGCGGATGAACTGGCCCATGGGCACATTGCTCAAAATCTTGAGCATGTTGTCGTACGCCACGCCGGGCGCCGGCGTGTAATAGATCATCAGAAACAGGCCGGTCATGATCTCCACAAAGAACAGCAGGGTGCTGAGCATGCCCAGCCGGAAGGTGGGGTAGAACTTGGTGACGGCCTCGTGATAGAACGAGGGCCAGATGTGGAAGATCGCGCTTTCGGTGTGCGGCTTGACGCGCGGATTGGGTTTGCCGGGCGGATCGCCGCGCAGCACCGATCGCAGGTCGTTGATGTTCAGGCCGGTCGTGATGCGCGTCACCGTATCGTCGACGCGCAGGAACACCGTCTTGATCAGACCGTGTTCCTTGATCATTCTTCGCCAAGTCGCAAATGGCTCAGGCGTCATGTCGGCTGACCTCCCTGATAGTAATTGCGCTTGCCCAGATCGAGCTTCATGCCCGTATCCACTTTGATGACCAGCGTACCATCAGCCGGCGCCGGAATGGGCGCGCCAAAACCCGGGCTGGTCTTCGTCGTGACTGTTTCGTCCACCAGGTTGCCCTGCCCGTCGGTGATCACCAGGCGGAACCGATCCAGATCGCGGGGCGCCGGGCCTTCGATGTACGTGCCGTCTACCTGATACTTGGAGCCGTGGCACGGGCATTCAAAGCGGACAGTGGAATCGACCCAGGCATACAAGCAGCCCAGGTGCACGCACACTTTGTAGAGAGCCACCAGGCCCTTCAATCCCGCCGCCTTTAGCCGCTTCTGTCGGCCCCACGTTGACCAGCCAGAATTTCAGATCGGGGTAATTGACGGGCGGAGAATCCGGCGCGGGCAGCTTCTCAGCCACGGTGCCCACCGTAAACGTGCCGCCGAACTCGCCTTCTTTGAAGCGGGGCATGGCAAAGGCCAGCATGGCCCCACCCGACGCGGCCATGAAAATCGCCAGCGAACCGGCCCACACGTAGTTCAAGAATTCTCGACGTGAGACGTTGCGGAACTGCATTCCTGAATCAGCCATTCAGTTCAGTCCTCCTGGTGATGCTATGTCATTGGTCCTTAGGGAAACAACGAGGCAGGCTCTTTCGAGCGCAAAAATATGGGCTTGCGCCCACTAACCCGCAGCGTTACATATATCACAATCGTTTCGCCCTGTCAACATCAATATTGGCCGCGCGGCGCGCGCTTCTCACTCGAACCTGCCTTGACTTTCGTCCTGCTCACGCTGATAATAATGCCTAGCGCTGACTCATGGCTGTCTATGGTTCACGTTAAGTCGCCTGTCCTCATCACGCAAACTCCGCAGCTGGACGCGCTGTGCGCCCAGCTGCGCGATCATGATTCGGTGGCCGTCGATACCGAATCAGACAGCCTGTACGCCTACCGCGAAAAAGTCTGTCTGATTCAGATCTCGATCCCCGGCGCCGATTTCTTGATCGATCCGCTTGGCCCGATCGATCTTCAGCCGCTGGCGCCGCTTATAGCCGACGAAAAAGTCCAGAAGGTTTTCCACGCCTCCGAATATGACGTGATGTGCCTGCGGCGTGACTTTAATTTCACGTTCTGCAATCTTTTCGACACGATGTGGGCCGCGCGCATCCTCGGCTGGAAGCGCGTGGGCCTGGGCGATATTTTGCAGGAACAGTTCGGCATCACGCTCGACAAGAAATGGCAGCGCCACAATTGGGGCAAACGCCCGATCGAGCCGGCGGCCCTGGCCTACGCACAGTTTGACACGCATTACCTGCTCCGCCTGCGCGATGTGCAGCTGCGCGAACTGCAGCAGCTCGACCGGCTGGCCGAGGCCCGCGAAGTCTTCTCCGACCTATCCACCGCCAGATACAACGGCCACGAATTCACGCCCGACAACATCTGGTCGATCAAAGGCGTCTGGGATCTGGATGGCCGCGCGCACGCGATTCTGCGCCAGCTCGCCATCTTACGCGATCGTGAAGCGCGCCGGCAGAACCGTCCAGCCTTTAAGGTCATCGGCGACAGAACCTTGCTGCAAATCGCCGCACGCGCACCGCGGACGCTGGATGAAATGCGCGGCATCGACGGCATGACCGCCGGTCAGCAGCAGCGCTACGGGGCGGCGCTCCTGGAAGCCGTGGCCCGCGGCCGCAAAGATGCCGTCCCCGCGCCGCCGCGCCGCACCCAGATCGATCCGGCGGTGTCGGCGCGTTACGAAGCGCTGCGCGCCTGGCGCAAGCAGGTCGCGGCGCAGCGCGGCGTGGAACCGGATGTGATTGTCAACAACGCCGTCTTGATGGAGATCGCGGAGCGCCGGCCGCGCACGCTGGAGCAGCTGCCCGACCGGCCCTGGTTCGGCGCATGGCGCCGCCGCACCTACGGCCCGGCGCTACTCCAGGTCATCGCGAATCCCTGACGCCGATCTGACGACTGACGACTGACGTCTGACTACTATTTACTGATCCCTTACTTCGGAGGCCAACATGCAAATCCAATTCTGGGGCGCAGCCAGGACCGTCACCGGCTCCATGCATTTGCTCACCATCAGCGGTAAGCGGCTGCTGCTGGACTGCGGCCTGTTCCAGGGCAAGCGCGCTATCGCCAACGAGCGCAACAGCCAGCTGCCCTTCGACGCCAAATCGATCGATGCCTGCGTGCTGTCGCACGCGCACATGGATCACGCCGGCACGCTGCCCGTCTTGACCAAGTCCGGCTTTGACGGGCCGATCTACTGCACCTCGGCCTCGCGCGACCTGGCGTCGGTGATGCTGCGTGACTCGGCGCACATCCAGGAAAGCGACGCGCGCTACCTGAACAAGCGCAACGCTGAACGCGGTCTGCCCTTCATCAAGCCCATCTACGTTGAGGCCGACGTGGTGAAATGTTTACAGCACTTTGTCGCGTATGAGTACCAGCGGGCCTTTGAACCCATCCCCGGCGTGCGCGTCACGTTTCGCGATGCCGGCCATATCCTCGGCTCGGCGGAAGTCGTCGTCGATTTCGAAGAGAACAAGCAGAAGCGCCGCCTGGTCTTCACGGGCGACCTGGGCCGCCGGCATCTACCCATTCTGCGCGATCCGGAAGAGATCGATCGCGCCGACATCCTGATCACCGAGGGCACCTACGGCGGCCGCTTCCATGATCCGATCGAGGATACGCGCAACCAGCTGGCGCAGCTCATCGTCGACACGGTTGAGCGCCAGGGCGTGCTGATCATTCCCGCTTTTGCCGTGGGCCGCACGCAGGACCTCGTCTACGACATGCAGCGCCTGGTCGCCGAGAATCGCATCCCCGACATCCCGGTTTATGTCGACAGCCCGCTGGCCACCAACGTCACCGAGATTTTCCGCCTGCATCCCGAATGCTACGATGAGGAAATCCTGGAGTATATCAACACCGATCCGGATGGCAACGCCTTTGGCTGGCCGCGCCTGCGCTACGTCCGCACCACCGACGAATCCAAAGCGCTGAATGAAAGCAAGCAGACGTGCGTGATTATTGCCGCGTCCGGCATGTGTGAAGCGGGGCGCGTGCTGCATCACCTGAAGCACCACATCGGCGACCCGCGCGCCACCGTCCTGTTCGTCGGCTATCAGGCCGAGTACACGCTGGGCCGCAAGATTCTGGACGGCAATGAGATCGTCAAGATCTTCGGCGACGAATACGACGTGCGTGCGCAGATCAAGCGCCTCGGCGGCTACAGCGGCCACGCCGATCACAACGACCTGGTCGGCTTCGCGCACAACATGGTGAGCAAGCCGGCGCGGACGTTTATCGTGCACGCGGAAGGCGACGCGGCGGACAAATTGCAGAGCGCCCTGCAGGGCATCGGCTTGAAGGATGTGGCGATTCCCAATCGGGGGGATAAGGTCGTGATTGAGTGAAGGACGTTCAAGCGAAAAATCGCGCCGATTGGCCCACTCACCAATCGGCGCGATTTTTGCGTCCTGCTTCTTGCATGCTCCGCGCGTCAGTCCCGCACTGCCCCAATAAATGGCAGATTGCGATATAGCTCGTCCAAATCCAGCCCGTAGCCAAACACAAATTCATTCGGGATGTGAAAGCCCACGTAGTCGAGCGGCACTTCCACTTCGCGGCGTTCGTACTTGTCGAGCAGGGTGCAAACCTTCAGACTGGCTGGCTGGCGCGCATTCAACACCTCGCATATGTAGTGCAGCGTCCGCCCGGAGTCGATGATGTCCTCCACAATCAGCACGTACTTGCCGCGAATGTCCTGCTCCAGGTCCATGATAATGCGCACAACGCCGGTCGATTCACGCGCGCCGACGCCATAGCTGCTGACCGCCATGAAATCGATCGCGTGCGGAATGTGGATGGCGCGCATCAGGTCGGTGAGGAACAACACGCCGCCTTTCAGAATGCACACCAGCACCAGGTCTTTTCCAGCATAATCCCCTTCGATCTGTTTACCCAGTTCGGCAATGCGGCCCTGCAGCACCCCGGGGTCAATCAAAATGTCTTTTGCTGGCGAAGCGTAGCCAAGGACGGTTTCAGACATGGAACTCCTTTGAGATACCGTTATTGCGAGCGCTTGTTGCGAAGCAATCTCATCCTCAACCGACTAGCAGAAGATAGCATCGTCGCACGCCCTATCCGCGCTACGCGCGGGGGCGCGCATGGCGACAGCGCTCCTCGCAATGACATTCACACTCGGCGCGGCACTTCGTGGCAGTGCCGGCAGCGTGCCTCATACGACTCGCTGCCGCCCACCAGAATGATCGGGTCGTCGTAAGCCGCCGGACGGCCGTCGATCAGCCGCTGCGTGCGGCTGGCTTCCGCTCCGCATACCACGCAGATCGCATGCAGCTTGTCGATGTGTTCCGCCGACGACATCAATTGCGGCATGGTGCCAAACGGTTCGCCGCGAAAATCCATGTCCAACCCCGCCGCGATCACGCGCACACCGCGATTCGCCAGGTCTTGCACCGCCTGCACGATCGGCACATCGAAGAACTGGATCTCGTCGATGCCGATCACTTCGGTGTCCGGCTTCACCTTGGATAACAGTTCCTCGGTATTCCCTACGGGAATAGCCTCAACGCCCAGACCGTTGTGCGATTTCACTTCCTCGACTGCGTACCGGTTATCGATGGCCGGTTTGAAGACCTGGACGTTCTGCTTGGCAATGCGGGCGCGGCGCACGCGGCGGATCATCTCTTCCGTCTTGCCACTGAACATGCTGCCGCAGATCACTTCCAGCCAGCCTAAACGGGGTTGTCGATCGTGCATGGTTTGCCTCCATGAGACCTTGCAGGTTTTCACCAGGCCGCTGGGCTGCCTGTCGGCCAGCTCCGCATCTCAACGAGGATTTTACTGCAATCGATCAAAACCTGCGAGGTCTTTTCAAGTAAAAACAAAAGGGCAGATGTCGTTGTCAACTCTGCCCCTTGCTGATTGGTTTTGACGCAGGCGGTTATGCCTCGGCTTCCGCCGTTTCGTCCACCAGTTCCACGATGGCCTGCTTTTCCTTGCGGCGCTTGGCCTTCTTGGCAGTGGGGACCACGGTTTCCTGGCGCTTCTCCAAACGCTTGATGAAGCGATCGACCTGGCCTTCGGTGTCCACGATGCGCTGCTCGCCCGTAAAGAACGGATGGCAGTTATAGCACACGTCGGTGCGAATCTCCGCCACCGCCGCGCCCACGGTCCACGTATTGCCGCACGCGCAGATCACTTTGGCTGCCGGATACCACTTGGGATGAATACCTTCGCGCATGATCAACCCTGCCCTTCCACAGCCTGCTCGGCCACCGGCTGCACGCTGATACGCTTGCGATCGCCGGGGAGCGGCTCAAACACCACCACCCCATCGGCGGTGGCAAACAACGTATAGTCCTTGCCCAGTTTCACATTCTCGCCCGGCTTGAAGTGCATGCCGCGCTGGCGCACGATGATATTGCCGGAGCGCACGGCCTCGCCGCCATAGCGTTTGACGCCCAGGCGCTGCGAACGAGAATCCTTGCCGTTGCGGGCTGACCCGCCGCCCTTCTTATGAGCCATGTCTGACCTCTTCTCTTACGCGCCGACGATCTCTTCGATCTGCAGCCACGTGTAATTCTGGCGATGCGTCGCCTGCGTGCGATGGCGCTTGCCGCCGATGCGATACTGGAAGACCAGCGTGCGCTTGCCCTTGCCCTGCTCAGCCACGCTCGCCAGCACCTTCGCGCCGCTCACCGTGGGCCTGCCGACCGTCACGTTCTCGCCGTCGGCCACCATCAACACCTTATCGATCTCGACCTTCGCGCCGACTTCCTGCGGCAGGCGCTCCACTTGCACCTTCTCGCCGACCTCGGCCCGATATTGATTGCCTGCTACCTCGAACACTGCGTACACGAGCGACCTCCACATTTAGACAACAATTCGCGGCCTGAATTACTGGCCGCGCAAGCCCTCGAATTATACCGTTTCAACTCGTTTTGTCAAGAAACAGCAATTTCGTGCGTTTGATTTTGACTACCGCCGGATCGAGCCCCAGGGCGGCCGCCAGCTCGTCGGGCCGGCCGGTGCCTTCCGGCGTGGCCTGCAAGCGCGCTCGGATGATTACAGCCCGATCGGCTCGCCCGGCGCGCCCCTGCTCTGCAGACAGGGCGTGAGCCGGATCGATCGACAGCGCCTGCACCAAAGGGCGCAGATTGTACACCTTGCCGCGCCGATCACGCAGCACCTCGGCTGCGGCGTTGAACTGCGCCACGCGCTCACGCAGCTGATCGATCGTTTCTTCACCCGCAACGGCGATCTCGAATTCCGCCGCCGCCAACTGCATTTGCAAGGCAGGCGCGCTCAGCGGCATCTCGGCAATCGAGATCAGCTCCATCCCCGGCGGCAAGGCTCGAGCGAGCTGCGCCTTCACCTCATCGATCGCGCGCGGCGGTGACAGCACCAAATCCAACTCTTCGTGATCGCTGGTGCAGCCGACGGGCAGCGCCGCCGCAAACGACATCCTGGGCTGTGGATTGAAGCCTTCGGAATAAGCCAGCGGCAGATTGGCGCGCCGGGCGATGCGCTGCCAGGTGCGCGCCATGTCCAGATGACCGATGTACTTCAGCCTCTCGTCGCGCGTGAACGTGATTCGCAATCGCTGTTTAGCAGCGGGGGTGTCAGTCATCATAGAGAGTGCATGCTGCTCGCAAGCCAAAGAAATCTTCGCCCTCGCCAGCTTCCTGTCTGAGCCGCGCCGCGCACCGGCAAAGATCGGGCGGCTCGTGCCAGCCGCCGCCGCGCAGGACGCGCGTCGAGGATTTGCCGCTCTGCCAGATGCTGCCGTCTGGCGGCGCGCCGGCGTAATCGTCGTGCCACGCATCAGCACACCATTCCCAGATATTGCCGTGCATATCGTAGAGCCCAAAAGCATTGGGCGGGAAACTCCCCACGTCGGTTGTATCGTGACGGTACACGCCCTTCGGCTCGGATCGATACAGGTGCTCGCCCACATAGTTGGCGAAATCGGTCGTGAGCGTCTCACCGCAATAGAACGGCGTAGTGGTGCGCGCGCGGCAGGCATATTCCCATTCCGCTTCGCCGGGCAACCGGTAAGCGTGCCCGGTCTTTTGGGACAATCGACGGCAGAAGTCACCGGCGGCATTCCATGACACTCGATCCACGGGGCGCCCGGCGCCCTGGCCACGACAATCGGGCAGGCGTCCCATGATCGCCTGCCACTGCGCCTGCGTGACAGGATATTTTCCCAGGAAGAAGCGATTAACCTTGACGCTGTGCTGCGGGCGTTCGTCCGCATAGCCCATTCCGGCGCGCGAGCCCATCAGGAACACGCCGCCCGGAACTTCGACCATCTCCAGCGAAACGCCATTCCCCAGGTCCTCCCGAAATTGCCGGGCGGTGTGTCGAGCACGGGCGATGATCTCGCCGCAGGCATTGATGGTTACCGTTTCGAATTCAAAGTCTGTCAGAGGAAGATTCATCATAGGCACGCGAGTGCGAAGCGAGGCCATTCTACCACACGCCCCAACCTTGGGCAGCATGTCGTGCAAATGTTAACAATTCACTCTGCATACGCCATCGAGTGCGGGGCATGGGCAAGTCAATGGAAATCCCCGACAACCTGTATAGTCTGCGGGGACCTTTGCTCACCAATCTCCAACGGCCGCGCTGCCTTTGCGCCACGCCCACTCCGTATCTTCCATGAAGCGTGCCGGCCAGCCTCCGGGTGGAGTATCCCAGGCGGTGAAATCAAGAATCGCTTCGCAAAAACGATCGCCGTTAGCTTTGCTCGGCTCGTTCAGCAGTTGATCGATCAACACCATCAAATCAGCCGGCTTCTGCGGCGCGTCCTGCAGCGCGCGCAAAAACCACTTGTGATACGGATACAACATCCGGTTATGCGCGAGAATCAAACGCCCGCCGAACAACACCAGATCCGACACGGCGTGCATCAGCAAGTATGAGTTATCGTGCTTTTCTGCTTCGCCCACATACCACTGCATCGCCAGCAGCTGCGCGTAGAACGAGCGAATCTTCTCGGCACGCCCTGCCTCCGGGTACGCGGTGATGCGCTGGAGCAGATCAGTCAACTGCGGCAGATGCGAATAGGCCACGATCACTTTCTCGAACGCCGCCCGCGCGGGTTCACTCCCGCGTTCGGACACCTCCTCGAGAAAGGCCATGTTGACGATCTTGCCATCGACGTATCCGCCGGGGTAGTCGCATAGATCGGCAGCGTAATAGGTCAAGGCGTGCTCGAGCTGGCAGCGCACATATTCCTCGACAGTGGCAATGAGCACGAAATCGACATCCGAACTTTCGCTGCCGTAACCCTTGACGAGCGATCCGCCGATGAGCAGCGCCAGGTAGCGGGGATCATCTTTGAAACGATCGGTCAACCGGTCGACCGCGCGTCGATGATGTGGAAACAAATTCATGCGGCTCTCCTTACCGCTGCCACGCTTCACTCGGGTGAGCGTCAAATGTCAGCCGCCCGGATCGACGCCCACTGCCCTGGCGTGCTCTTTCCCAGTCTTCAGGTCCGTCTCTGCTGAACAAAGTCTGATCGTCGCGTGGTGCAGACTCTGACTGCGTGATCGGATCGGGTGCAGGCCTGGGACGCGCGGCGCCGGGTCAAGCGGGGGCGTAGATACGATAATTGCCGCTGACCTGGAGCAGCGCCAGAAAATACAGCAGCCCATCGTAGTAGCGCCCCTGCCCGCCTGGGATTCCCAGATCCCACAGCGCCTGCACAAAATCCTTGCTCTTGTCCGGATCGGCGGCCAGACCTGCCACCGCATTCATCGCAATCAAGACCGGCTGATCGCTCGCCGGACAGCGGCTTGCCATCCAGCGCATATTGATTGACGTAGCTATCCAGTCCCTGTCGCGCGGAAGAAATCCAGCAGCCGATTGCTCTGCTCCACTTCCCACGGATCGGCCGCGAACCACGCCCAATCGAGCGCCACATTAGACGCATTGCGGAACGCATCGAAGCGGAAATCTTTGTGAACTGGATCGTCGTTGGGCCTGCCATCAAACTCAGCGTAGTCGGGCATCAAGCCTGTTTGAGGATGCGCTGCTGTTTTCCAGAACGCGCGGCTGGCCTGCGCGGCCTGGTGCCAGAAGTCATGGTCCTTGTCGGCCCAGCGGGCCCATAATTCATAGAAGGCCGGCAGATGATACGATGGATCAGTGAAGGTGGCATTGCGCCCGGCAGGCACGAACACGACTTGCTTGGTGTCCGGATCGAACATGTTGGTGGCGAAGCCGCTGTCTTCGTCGTTCTTGTGCAGCATCACATCCAGAATCTTCTGCGCCTCGGCCTGATAGTTGAAAATCCCCTCACCGCTGCCCCAGCGATTGGCCGCGAACAGCAGCGCCATGGCAAACCATTCTTCGCCATCAGACGCCGGGTTCGCGTCGATCTGCTCGCCAGCGTCGGTGGCGTGCCAGGCAAAGTAGCCTTTATAGGGGCCGTCCTTCTGCAGCAGGTACGTGTGCGCCCACTTCCACAATTTATCGAACTCTGCCTGCTGGTCGAGTTGCACGGCCAGCATCATGCCGTAGGACATGCCTTCGGTGCGAATGTCGTCGTTGCCGATGTCTTTGATGTATGCCATGTCCCGGCCGGCAGGATAATAGACGCGCTGCGTGTCATCGTCACCGTAGAACAACTGCTGCCAGGCCCGATCGATCTTCTGCTGGATCTCGGCGTCGCTCTTGCCCAGCAGCTCGGCGAAGAGATTGCGATACTGCCCGGACTCAAACGCCCCGATCGCTTGGGGCGACTCTGCCGGCTGCGGAGTGGGCGTTGGCAGCGTCGCTGTGGCAGTGCTCGGTGCGAGCGTTGAGGGTGGGGCAGGCGCCGTGCTACAAGCGGTGAAGAAGAGCATCACCAGCCAAAAACCGATTGGGCGATAGGCGCATGACCGTGACATAGAGCATCCCCGCAGCAGATTGAGTTCTGTTGAAAACAGCGGCACGGGCATCCTGCCGCCCCATGCCGCCGTTTCGCTAGTGTCGCTGGCCTGATCGGGTAAAGCTTCAGGCCTGAACGGTAAACCGCCCGCCCAGCACATTGGCCGGTTGTCGATCGGATCGCAAGTCGGGCTGCTGTCCGCCAACCCACACTCTGAAATCGCCAGGTTCCAGGCGCCATGTCCCGGCTTCATCGACCACCGATAACTGCTCGGCAGTCAAGGTGAAGCAGATCGTCTGTTTTTCACCCGGCGCCAGGCGAAGGCGCGTGAAACCCTGCAACTGAAGTCGCGGCACAGGGAGTGAAGCCTCAACATCCTGCACGTAGAGCTGAACGACTTCATCGCCCAGCCGCTCTCCCGTGTTTTCAACCTCCACTTGAATGGCAACCGCCTCGCCGGGCTTAACTTGCAGCCGGCGTGATCTGCAAATCGCGATAGGCGAAGGTCGTGTAACTCAAGCCAAAACCAAACGCATACAGCGGTTGGCCGGTGAAATACCGGTAGGTCCACTGCTTCATCGTGTAGTCGTCGATGGGTGGCAGATCCGAGGTGGCGCGATAGAACGTAACCGGCAGCCGACCGCCGGGATTGGTCAACCCAAAGAGCGCTTCGGCAATGGCCGTGCCGCCCGCCTGGCCGGGATACCACGCTTCCAAAATCGCAGGCACATGCTCGTCAGCCCAATTGACGGCCAGCGCGCTGCCATTGATGAGCACCAGGATGACGGGCGTGCCTGTGGCATGAATCGCGTACAGCAGCTCTTCCTGCACGTTGGATAGTTCGATATACTGGCGGTCGCCCTGGCTGTGCACACCGGGTGGCAGGCCCTCTCCTGCAGCTTGCTCGCCCTCCAGCAGTTGCGACAGGCCCAGCACCACTACCGCCACGTCGGACTGCTGCGCCGCCTGAACGGCCTCGGCAAAACCGCCCCGGTCGTCGCCCACCAGCTCGCAGCCGCGCGCGTAGTTGACCCGTGTTGTGGAAGAAACCAGGGCGCGGATGCCGTCCAGCACCGAAACGGGCTCAGCCGGCGTGCCCATATAGTTGCCCAACAACACCACCGTCTCGGCGGCATTAGGCCCGATGACGGCAATCGACTTGAGCGCCGCCCTGTCCAGCGGCAGCTGTTGATCCTGATTCTTCAGCAGGACCAGCGATTGGCGCGCCGCTTCCAGCGCCAACCCGCGATGCTCAGGCGAATTGACCACGCTGTAGGGAATCTGGGCATACGGAACCTGCTCGCCGGGATCGAACATGCCCAGGCGGAAGCGCGCCAGGAACAACCGCTTGACCGAGCGATCCAGATCGGCTTCGGTCAGCAGCCCCTGCTTCACGGCCTCGCTGAGTTCCCAGTAATCGCACGGGATGCCGTACGTGCAGCCGCATTCCAGATCGCAGCCATTGATCACCGCCAGCGCCGCGGCCTCGGCCGAGGTCTTCACGATCTTGTGATTGCTGTAAATATCGTCCACCGCGCCGCAGTCAGAGACGACGAACCCGTCAAAACCCCAGGCGTCGCGCAAGATCTTCTGCAGCAGCGTGGGACTGGCGCAGCAGGCCTCGCCGTTCACGCGGTTGTACGCGCCCATGATCGAATAGGCCTTCGCTTCCACGATGCTGGCCTTGAACGCCGGCAGGTATGTCATCTCCAGATCGCGCTGGGAAACTTCGGCATTGAAATAGTGGCGTTTATCTTCAGGCCCGCTGTGCACCGCAAAATGCTTGGGCGTCGCTACCGTCTTGAGATAACACGGATCGTCGCCTTGCAAGCCTTGGATGTATTGGACGGCCAGCCGCGAGGTGAGATAAGGATCTTCACCGTAAGTTTCCTGGCCGCGCCCCCAGCGCGGATCGCGAAAGATGTTGACATTCGGACACCACAATGTCAGTCCGGTATACAGATCGCGCACGCCCTGCCGCACCGCTTCATGATGCTTGGCGCGGCCTTCATCCGAAATCACCTGGGCCATGCGATAGATTAGATCGGTGTTCCAGGTGCTGGCCAGGCCGATGCTTTGCGGGAACACCGTAGCGATACCGGCCCGCGCTATGCCGTGCAGACCTTCGTTCCACCAGTTATACTGGGGAATGCCCAGCCGTTCGATGGCCGGCGCGACACTGCCCATTTGCGAGACCTTTTCTTCAACCGTCATGCGGCTGATCAGGTCATTCACCCGTTCCTCAAAAGAGCGGGACGAATCAAGGTAGATTGGGTTCTGGAGAGTGGCAGTAGGTTCGTTCATAGACAGAATGTTCTCCTGAAGTCGCACCTCAAGCTTCGTCAAGTCCAACATATTCGAACCAATCGAAGTCGGCCCGGTTCGTGCTGGCCTGCCCATTACTGCTGGCATACAGGGCAATGACCGCGCCCACAAAGCCACCCGCAACCGGTGTGCTCAAGATGCGCCCGTCAACGCCTTCGGCGACCGGCTGCCACTGGTCCGGCTCAGCGGCAGCATAGAAGTGATAGGCTTGCTCATGCGCCTCGACTTTCAGATAACAGCGCCCGGCTGCGATCGGTTGCTCGGCCAGGATTTCTTCCACGCCCGCCGCCCGTTTTATTAAACGGATCACCGGCTGAGCGGTGCGTGTAACGACGAAGCAGAAATGAAACTGATCGTTCTGCACCAGCGCTAAGCCCGCGCACTCATGCTCGACTTGCGGCGTAAACTCCAACGCGGTCTGCGCACTAAAGTGGATGTGTTGCTGTCGCCGTCCGACAAAACTGGGATTCACTCGCTCGGATAAGCGCTCGGGGCGCAGGCGCAATCTCAAATAACCCGATCGGTCATTCAGGCTCCAAAAATCATCACGCGGCGTGCGCAGAAAGAACCACGACGGGGCCAGCGTCGGCTGATCAAATTCATCGCGAGCGGGAGCAGAAGGCCAAGCGCGCTCGGGCAGATCGGGAGCCGGATAAGTCAGCTCCACGCGCCCGGTTCCGGGACTCACAATCGGCCAACCCTCCTCCCAGCGCACGGGTGCCAGAAATGTTTCGCGACCCAGGTTATAGTAATAGCCGCCATAGGGCCGCATTGCCAGCAGCACCAACCACCATTCGCCCGAGGGCGTGTCCACCAGATCGGCGTGGCCGGTCCCCACGATGGGATAATCCAGCCCCAGGTGACGATGCGTCAAAATCGGATTGCCGCGATTGCCCTCATACGGGCCGGTGATCCCATCGCTGCGGGCAATCGACACGGCGTGGTGATGTGCCGTGCCGCCTTCGGCGGTCAGCAGATAGTAACGCCCCTGAACTTTGTAGATGTGAGACGCTTCCGACCACACCGCACCCTTGACGGCTCCATCCCAAATAACTTGCGGCTCGCCCATGAGACGCAAGGTGCTCAAGTCCAATTCTTGCAGCCAGATTTCCGTGTGCCCCTCAAAGCGGCTGTTCCGTGCCATCCAATTACCCGTGGTCCACACGCGGCCGTCGTCGTCAAAGAACAACGACGGATCAAAGCCCGGCGCAGCGTCCAGCCAGTACGGCTCTGACCACGGCCCGGCGGGATCGGTGGCGGTGACGATGAAGTTGCCGGATTTCGTAGTGCCGTCAACCAGCGTATTGATCACATAGAACACGCCTCGGGAATAACGGATCGTCGGCGCGTACAGGCCGCCCGAGGGGCGCACGCCATCCAACGGGAGTTGCGAAGGCCGATCGAGCACGTGGCCGATCTGCCGCCAGTGCACCAGATCGCGGCTGTGAAAGATCGGCAGGCCGGGAAAGTATTCGAAGGTCGAAGTGACCAGATAGTAATCATCGCCAACCCGGCAAATCGAAGGGTCTGGATAAAAACCTGAAAGGATGGGGTTGCGAAAAGTTCTGGGCATGATGTGCAGACTATCCCTTCACGGCACCGGCTGTCAGACCAGCAACGATCTGACGTTCAGCAAACAAGTAGAAGATCAGAGTGGGTATGGCCGATATCAAAACAAAAGCCGAGACCAGGGCCAGGTCCTGCCCATATTGGCCCTGAAATTGCATCGTGCCGAGAGGCAGCGTCCAAAGTTCATCGCTGTTCAAGATGACCAGGGGAGTAAGCAAATCATTCCAACTGACAATCATGGTCAAAGCCGCAACGGCCGCCAGCGCCGGTTTCGCCAGCGGCAGCAGGACGCGCCAGAAGAAATCAAAGTTGTTACAGCCATCGATGTACGAAGCATCCTGCAATTCGGCCGGGATGGCCGTGAAAAAGCCGCGCAGAATCATGATGTTGGCAGGCTAGCTGGAAGGCCATCTGCACCGCGATAACACCCCATAGACTATCAATCATCTTGATGCCCAGCTCGTTCATTTGGCGCAGTACGAAATAGACGGGCAAAATGGCCACGGTGATGGGAAACATGAGACCCAGGGTAAACAGGTTAAAAAAGCCGCCCTTGCCACGGAACTCCAGGCGCGCAAAAACAAAAGCAGCCATACTGCAAACCAGGACCACACCGGTCGTGGTTCCCACCATAACCAGGAGGCTATTCCGCAACATCGTCCAGAACGTGGGCGTGGTCAAGATGGTCACGATGTTTTCCCAATGTGGAGGGTTGGGAATTGCGTAAGGGTGTGAATACATCTCACCCGTTGTCTTAAGACTGCCAAAGACCAGGATCACAATCGGTACAAACATGATCGCGACAACTACAAAAAGAATGAGATATTGAAAGAATCTCGACAAGATTTTCCGCTTATTCCAACGTGGGCGCGCATAGGAAGTAGCCATGAGCGTGTCCTTTCTACAAACCACTGAGATAGTCAGGCCGGCGCGTCAGGCGCAGATAGATCAAAGAAAAGATCAGGCAGAGCAGGAACATATAGAGCGCTACCGCAGAACCATAACCCAGTTGGAAACGCACAAAGCCAAAGCGATACATGTAGGTCGCCAATGTCTCACTGGCGTTGACCGGTCCGCCCTTGGTCATGATCCAGACCAGAATGAACTGTTGGATCGAGCCCAGCACAGACAAATAGACAGACGTGCGAATCGTGCCGCTCAGCAGCGGCAGCGTGATCGAAAAAAATCTCTGAAAACTACTGGCGCCATCGATACTGGCCGCTTCTTCGAGCTCGGCAGGGATATTTTGGAGGCCCGTCAAATACAACAGCATGTGAAAGCCGAAGTATTTCCACGTCAGAGCAATGAAGACTGCTAGCAGAGCAATATTCATATCGCCCAGCCAGGCCACGGGCTCGGCGCCCAAAGAAGTCAGGATCGCATTGAGAAAGCCACGCTCCGGATCGGCATTGAAGAGCAACATCCACATAATCGCAACATTGACTTCGGAAAGAACGTAAGGCAGGAAAAAAATAGTGCGGAAAAAGGCCCGCCCCGGCAAGTCACGTCCCACGAGTACCGCCATGGCCATCGCCAGGGGCAACTGCAATCCCACTGAGAACACGATGATTAAGAGGACGTTCCATATCGCTTTGATAAACACTTTATCGTTGAGGATGGCTTTGAAGTTATCCAGCCCTACGTAATTTACCGCAGGTCCCATGCCATTCCAATTGAACAAACTGAAATACATGGAGCGAAAAATGGGATAAATGACGAAAATCAGAAAGAGAATAAGAGCAGGCGCCAGAAACAAGGCAATCATTAAATTGTCTTGAACCCGGCGCGACAAACCTGAGGTGGGTTTCGATTTTCGGGTATCTGGAATGGCAGAAAGTTGTTGCACGAAAAGTCTCTTTCTCTTGTGAAAATTCCAGGTGCAAAGTTGCTGAAAGAGATTCCGAAGGCTGTTCCGCAGGCACGGCTCTGCCGTTTCACACCGTTCTGCTTGCCGCATGAGCGGTGAGCTTGTCACAGATCCTGGTTCGGCCTGTGGAACAGATCTGTTTCAAGGGACAGGTGCGGGATGGGTCTTGCGAACCAGCCGCGCACCTGTCGCTACCAGCGCGAGTTACTTCGACTCTGCTGCAACAGAATCTTCGAGAGCCTGTGCCACCTGCTCAGGCGTCAGCGTGCCGGCGAAAAGGCCCTGCACGGCGTCGTTCAGGGCGGAACCTGAGGCCGGGGGCAGGAACTGATCGTAGTACAGTTGGAAGTACGGCGCAGCAGCAAAGGTCTTCTGGACCATGAGCATATTGGGATCCGTCAGGCCTGCCTCGGCGCCTTTAACCACCGGGATGCCCGATCCATTTTTGGCTATGATCGTCTGGTTGGCCACGTTGGTCAAGTACTTGACGAAGTCGACAGCTTCCGGCGAGGCATTCTTGCCGATGGCAAAGCCGTTACCGCCACCGATGACGTCAGCCGCACTGCCAGCACCTCCCTGGACCGCCGGGAAGCCGAACAGGCCAAGGTCATCGCCAAGACCCTTTTGATCCGCGCTGTTGGCCTTCGACGTGGAGGGAGCCCATTGGCCCGACAGTTCCATCGCAGCCTTGGCATTGCCGAAGGCGGCCTGCATGTCATCGTGGACCGCGCCCAGATAACCGTCCTGGAAGGGCTTGAGGGCGATCAATTCCTGGAGCTTCGTGCCAGCCTCGACGAAGCAAGGATCAGTGAAGGAACCCGTCCGAGCGACAGCGGCCACAAATTTTTCCTGCCCGCAGAGACGAGTGGCTAGATAGGACCAAATGTGCATGCCGGGCCACTTATCGCCCTCGCCAAGAGCGATGGGGGTGATGCCAGCGGCCTTCAGTTTCTCCACGGCGTCGAGGAAATCAGGCCAGGTGGCGGGCGGAGTATCAATGCCGGCCTTCTTGAAGAGGGCTTTGTTGTACCACCAACCGACCATGCCCATGTCCCACGGCACGCCGTAGTTCTTGCCTTCGTAGCTGTACACACCCAGAGCACCGGGCGCAAAGCTATCCTTCCAGGCGCTATCGGCAGCGAGGTCAGCCGTGATGTCCTTCAACAGCCCGGCTTGGACCTGCGAATTGAACGTGCCGCCGCCCCAGCTCTGGAAAATGTCAGGGGGTTCACCGGATTGCATCACAGTGGTGAGTTTAGTCTTGAAAGGCTTCGTTTTCAAGGACAGTGATTTCGATGTTCACGTTCGGATGCGCGGCCATGTAATCATCGGCCATCTTCTGCCAATCTGACAGGCCCGGATCCTTGGTGGTGATATGCCACCACGTGACATTGACCTTGGGAGCTGCGGTAGGAGCCTCAGTCGGCTTGGGGGCTTCTGTCGGCTGCGCGGCTGGCGGCTGCGTTGGCTGCGCCGCGGGAGGTTGGGTCGGCTGCGGGGCCTGCGTGGCTGGAGCATGCCGCGGGCGCACAAGCCGCTAACAACATCGCAAACACGACCAGCACTGCCAAAACACTAAACACACGTCGGGAATTCATGGAATCTTCTCCTTCTTGAGAGAGTTGAATGTGGGAGACACGAGTCAGACATTGCACGGAATTCAATGGTGGCGGATGCTGATAGTCTGGAATAGGTTTGTGGTGCGTTGGCCTCCTTTCGATCTAACTGGGACGATGTGCCCGTGGATTGTGATTGGGTCAAAACGGCTGACAGATCAGCTGGTTTATCCCCGTCATTGACTGCGACGCGTCGAGCCGCGGACGACCAGGCTGGTCGGCAGTTCCACACGGTGATATGGGCACGCTGGATCTTGAATCATCGCCAGCAACATGCGGGCCGCTTCGCGCCCCATGTCTGCCAGCGGCTGCTCGATAGTCGTCAACTGCGGGCTCACATGCTCTGCCTGCGGAATGTTGTCAAACCCCACGATGGAAATCTCTTCGGGAATGCGCAAACCCCGATCGCGCACGGCTTCCATCACGCCAAATGCCATGACGTCGTTCGAGGCGAAAATTGCCGTCGGAGGCTCGGGCAGCGCCAACAAGCTGTGTGCCGCGGTAAAGCCACTCGGCTGCCAAAAATCGCCCTCGTGAATCAGCTGCGGATCGATCGGCAGGCCGCCATTCTGCAGAGCAGATCGATAACCTTCTAACCGATCGCGCGAGCAGCCCAGATCCATCGTGCCGGTAATGAACCCGATGCGATGGTGCCCCAATTCGATCAAATACTTCGTCGCTTCATAACCACCCTGCCAGTTGGTTGCGCCGACCGCCGATTCCACATCGCCAATGCCTTGATGATCGATGAGCACGTAGGGGAAGTGCCGCTGTCGCAAAGACACCAGATATTCCTCCGGGTCACGCGGCAGAACCAGCAGCAAACCGTCGGTCATGCCCTGCGTCAGCGAGGTCACATAAGCCGACTCTTTGGTCTTGCGGCGGTGAGTGGTGTACAGCATCAGATCGTATTGAGCCGCCGCCAGCGCCTCGTCAATGCCTCGAATGATCTCGCCGATGTAGCCGGTACCAAGATCAGGCACCAGTAGCCCGATCACATGCGAGCGTCCGCCGGCTAAGTTGCGAGCCTGCTGATTCACCGTATAACCCAAGCGCGTAATTGAGTGGATGACGCGCTCGCGGGTTGTAGGTTTTACATGGGGATCGTTATTGAGGACACGGGACACGGTGGCATAGGAGACACCTGCCTCCTGCGCTACATCGATGATGGTGACGTTTCCAGAGGAACGACTAACGCGAGCCACGCTGAACTCCCCGTAACCAAACTGGTAATTCCAGCAGAACAACTTATGAAGGCAAAAACAAGGCGCGTCTTGTAAACGTTTACAATATCATTCAATATAAATGGCGAAAATGTCAAGCACTTCGCCACGATCTACCGAACATCAAAAATGGCCATGTAAACGTTTACATGCAATTTTATACCACAGATTTGCGCTGCGTGTCAATATCCAATTTTTCCGTCCTCGGGCCTCCGCGAACCTTCTCAGATTCATTTTGAAACAGCCGACCTAGTTTTCTCTTCCAGAAGCACAAATTGATAGCCCAACACAAATAGGGCAGCGCCGCACTTCAACATAAAAAACGACGCATTAGGCAAAGAGTGATATAATATCATTACTTGGGGATGCACTGGCTTCGACGGGGAGCGGTCGATGTCGAGTGGCAAGCCGGGGCGCTCTAGCCCCGTTAACAATGGAGCGACCTTTAAGTGCCAACCGCACTAGCTATGCTGCTATGCCTCTCGCTGCATAAGCCTGAGTCAAGCGCATGATCATCTACGGATGATCCGTCGGCCTCGGCCTCGTGCCGGCAGGTCGAGGACCCGGCGTCACAATGCCGGCGTGCGGTCCACTTAACGCCGATAAAGTGGGCCAAAGACTATCGGCTGGTTGATCGAGTCCACGCGTCGCTGCGTGGCCGATCGACGACAACCAAACAGCGACTAAGCTTGTAGGCATTCGGCGTCACCCTTTTCGGACGCGGGTTCGATTCCCGCCATCTCCACCAGGAACCTCCCGGAGGCCATGGCCTCCGGGAGGTTTGTTTTGGCAATCACCAGGCACGCATTCTGCCCGCCAAAGCCGAAGGCATTGATCAGCACCGCGTTCACTTCCATGTGCCGCGCCTCGTTTGGCACATAGTCCAGCTCGCATTCAGGATCAGGCGTCGTGTAATTGGTGGTCGGCGGGATACAGCCTGTCGTGATCGCTTTGGCACTCACCGCCGCCCCGATGGCCCCGGCCGCGCCCAGGGTGTGCCCCAGCATTGACTTGATTGAACTGACGGGCGGGGCTTGCTCCCCGAACACGATCTTGATCCCGCGCGTTTCCGCCAGGTCATTCGCCCTGGTCGCCGTGCCGTGCGCGTGGATGTAGGAAATCTCATTCGCTTGCAATCCCGAGCGGGTGATGGCCGCCCGCATGGTGTTCGCCGCGCTCTGTCCAGTCATGTCTGGCTCGACGATGTTGTTCGTGTCGAGGTTCGTAGCGTGGCCCATCACTTCGGCGTAAATGTGCGCGCCCCGTCGTTGAGCGTGCCTCAGTTCTTCCAGAATCAGGATGGCACTGCCCTCGCCCAGGACCGTGCCATCCCGCGTCGCATCGAACGGGCGGCAGGCAGTCGCATCGTTACGCTGGGCCAGAGCACCCATCGCGTTAAAGCCCAGGATCCCAATGCGCAGAATCGGCGCATCGCTGCCGCCGGCCAGCATCACTTCCGCCCAACCTCGGCGGATCATCTCCGCACCCTCGCCGATGCTTTGCACACCCGACGCGCACGCGGTGACGGTGGTGGCATTCGGTCCCTGCAAGTTGAACTGCGCCGCCGTCAATGCCGCGGGCATATTCGCCAGTGAACTCACCACGCCTAATGGATTCACCCGCGTGCCGCCGCCCGCGATCGACATAACCCCTTCCACAGTCTTATCGAGACCGGCCACGCCCGCACCCAAACTTACGCCGATGCAATAGGGATCGACCTGCGTGACATCCAGCCCGGCATCCTGTAATGCCATTGTCGCCGCGGCCATCGCCAGATGCGTGGTGCGCGAGGTGCGCCGCACTTGTTTGCGCTCGATGAAGCGAGTCGCGTCAAAGCCTTTGATCTCGCCGGCCACGCGCACCGGTAGATCGCTCGCATCAAAAAGCGTAATCGAGCCGATACCCGATCGGGCCTGCAGCAATCCTTCCCACGTCTCATCCCACGTCAGGCCCAACGGCGTCACTGCGCCTATCCCCGTAATTACCGCGCGTCGTCTTTCGATCATGCCGGCCCTCCAAAAATGAATCGGACACGGATAAACACGGATTTCACGGAGTGTTACTCGTACCCGTGTTCACCCGCACGTGTCCATCCGTGTCCAGGAATTCACTCCACGCTGATACCGGAACCGCCTGCCACCTCGCCGATGATGCGCGCGGCGATACCGTCCACCTCAGCCTGTGCGACATACCATCGGGCTTGCGCGGGATCGAGCGCGATCAGCAACCCGCCCGATGTTTCCGGCTCGAACAAGATGCCGCGATTGGCCGCGTCGATGGAATCCGCAAAGCGGACGTGCGGCAGAACAAAATCGCGGTTGCGATTCAAGCCGCCGGGGTACATCTCTCGCTCGGAGTAGAGGCGCGCGCCGGGCAGCAGCGGAATGTCGGCAAAACGCAGGCGAAACATCACGTGCGACGCGCTCGTCATCTCGAGCCCGTGTCCCAAAATGCCGAAGCCCGTGATGTCCGTGCAGGCATGTGCCTGGAAGCGCTGCGCCAGATGCGAAGCGTGGCGGTTAAGCAGGCTCATGCTTTTCACGGCAGCTTCGACGTGCGCCGGATCAGCCGCTTGTCGTTTGAGCGCCGTCGTGATCAGTCCCACGCCCAGCGGTTTGGTCAGCACCAGCAGGTCGCCCGGCTGCGCGCCGCCCTTCGCCAGAATGTGCGCCGGATGCACGATGCCCGTCACGGCCAGACCGTACTTCGGTTCTTTGTCGCTGACCGTATGCCCGCCAGTGATGATGGCTCCGGCTTCGCGCACTTTCTCCGCGCCGCCGCGCAGAATCTCGCCCAGGATCGCGCGATCAAGATCATCGGGAAACGCCGCCAGATTCAGCGCGAACAACACCTCGCCGCCCATGGCGTACACGTCGCTCAGCGCATTGGCAGCCGCAATCGAACCGAACGTGTACGGATCGTCCACGACGGGCGGAAAGAAATCGATCGTGCTGACGATGGCCTGCTCGTCGTTCAACTGGTAGACGGCAGCATCGTCCGGCCCGTCAAGCCCCACCAGGACTTGCGGGAAGTCGCGCGCATCGAAGATGTTTTGCAGCGGACGCAGCACCTGCGCCAGATCGGAAGGCCCGATTTTGCTGGCTCAACCCGCGCAGGCCGCGAGCGACGTCAGGCGAATTTCTTCGCGTGTCATACGCACCTCCACCGGGCATTCTACCTGATTCACGATTGCTTGTCGATCCAACTTGGCTGTATAGTCGGCACCAGCAACCAACCGGCGAGGCACACTTGGTCACTCTCGCGCCCGACGGTGCCAATGATCGGCGGGCGATCATTCTCATAGGTCCCGTGCTCTCTTTGTTTGTTGGCGCGCCGTCGCGGGGGATCGGTCGGATCGCGGTGTTTTTCGCCTTTTTCCCCCGCATTCTGAAACATCTCATCGGTTTCAGTCACAGCATCGGGTAACGGAGTATTCGGTTGCAAGCGCCGGGCGTTGGCGTGAAGCTGCTGACGAAGATGGTGGACCGTATCATACGCTACCTGCAATTCACGCGACAGGCTCGCGGTCGATTCGCCCTTACAGACGCCGCGCAACAACAGAATCACTTGGGCCGGGCGCAGATGCTTGTGCACAAACATCGTGTCGGTATAGACCGTGTACACTGTCTGACAGTCTCGACACCGATACCGGCAGACGTGACTCCGGCGGGTGTGCCCGAAGTCCCGCGCGTGCTTCACGCTGCTGCCTCACTGGGGACAGTGCAACCCGCGCGGATGAAAGTACTTGCGCAGCCAAACCTCGCCCAGTTCATCGTCACATATTTCAAGAAGTGGAAAGTCCATATCTGGAGCTTATCAGCTTGGCCATAAGGTGTCAACTAGGCTGCAATTAGTTTAGGGATGAGCCATGTCAAAGCAGCATCATGATCGAAGCCAAGCCGCTCAGCAACCACGGCAGCCCAGAGGGTCAAGACTGGGGCACGATTGATTTTCACTTTCTTTTTCGTCATCGACTCTCCTCCGTAGTGAGTGCTAAGCCAACTCGTCGTAACTGGACATCCGGCCTCATTCTTTCGCCGCCTGCTCGATCAATCTTCGCAGAACAGATCGGTGGCAATGGCTTTCGCCAGCGCAGAAACAGCCGATGCTGATCGGCGTGCGCTTCGCCATGGCAGCGAGCAGTTCGATGGCGTGGCGGCTGTCAGGTTGTTTCATCTCGCGCATGTAGCGTTCGACGAACCTGCCCCAGCGCGTTTCTTGGTCCTCGTGCACCCAGTGCAATAATTCGGCGCTAGGCGCGACATTGGGAAACCAGACATCAAAGTAGTCCAATCGCGCATAATCCTCTTTGCGCACGCCGCGCGGCAGATGCCGCACAACGCCTATCCGCAGTCCCTCGCTGCGCTGACGCGCTGTGCCCAACTGATAGGTGCGTAGTTTCAACACGGTCAAACCTCCTGTGGCGTGAACTTGGCTGAAGTGTATCTGGCGTGGTGTGCCGGGATAATATCAGCGTACCATACAAACTGGCAGAATGGAGTAGAATATTGCCCAAGAGCGCTAGCCATACAGTGAGCGAAACATGTCAGACGATGCCAAGCGCAAGGGTTTAATTTTCCTGCTGTTGGTCGCCAGCTTCATGGTCTTGATCGCAGCGACCTTGCCGCACCTCGATCTCAAACCCGGCATTCCGCTTCCCACATGGGAAGGCGGCACAATGCCGACTCCAACCGCTAGCCAGCCGGATGTGACGATCTCTTTGAGTACGTTTTTCAAAGCGTTGCTGGAAGTGGTGGGCATCATCGTCGCGCTTTACTGCCTCTACAAATTCCTCAAAGGAGTTCCCTGGAAAGAAATTCTTGGCCCGGCGCTGCGCATTGCGCTACTGACCTCGCTGGTCATCGTCATCCTGTTTGCTTTCACCAATTTAAACATCACGCCCGGGTCGCCGACGGCAGACTTTCTTCCGCCGGAACTGAAATTCGAAGAAGGACCACCATTAGGCTCGCCACCTGCATTTCTCGTCTGGCTGGTCTGGATTGGTCTGGGGATCATGCTCGTTGTGTTGGGAGTATGGTTTAGTAAACGGCGAACTCAAGATCGGCGCCTGGGCGATCCGGTAACTGTCGAAGCGGAATATGCCATGCAGGCTCTGTTGAAGGGCCTGGACTTTAGGAATGTGATCGTGCAGTGTTATCAGCAGATGAGTGCGGCGTTGCAAAAGGAACAGGGAATCGAATTGGAAAATAGCATGACGGCGCGCGAGTTTGAACAGTCTGTTGGAAGCGAAAGGTCTCCCGCGTGATCCGGTTCATCAACTGACTCAACTCTTTGAAGCGGCCCGCTATAACTTACGGCAATTCACTCTGGTAGAAGAACAAACTGCTTTCGAGTGTTTGAACACGATCGTGCACTTCAGCCGTGAAAGGAAACCTGATCTCACGTGAAGATTTCCCGACGCGCAGTCTTGATCATCGCCCTGATCCTGGGTCCGTTTTTGCTGATAAGTTTTTCATTTCCGGACTTCGTCCAGGACAACTTCGTCAAACCGATTGCCTTGGTGCTGTTGTTGGGCTGGCGCATATTGCAGAGCATTGACCAACAAATTTATTGGTTCGCGCTGGTCTGTGGGGTGATGGTCTATGCCCTCATCCGCCTGTATCGCCTGTTCCAAGCGCCGGACACGTTTGAGCAGACTCAATCACCGGACTCCAACTCCACGGTGGAACAAATCAGCCATTGGCGGACTTCGATCCGCTTAACTGATTTCAATCTCGATCAATCGGATAGTCTGAAACGCAACCTGATAAATATGCTGGCTGCTATATACGCTTCGAAACAGTTCCGTGCCATGCCTTACGAAGTCTACGGCGCTTTGGAGCAACGCCAGATACCGTTGCCCGAACCCGTTTACACTTTTTTGTTTCCAGCCAAACCTTCCGGTGCAAAGCTTTCCATCAAACAGCTGTTACGCCGCTGGCGTGATGTGCCTCGCAGGCAAATCCGCCGCTGGACCGGCCGCGAAAAGGCTGAATATTACCAAATGCTTGAGCAAGTGCTCAAATTTATGGAAGCGGTCATGGAGAATGAAGATGACACCCAACATTTCGACGTCCATCACGATTGACCAAGTTGCCACTCTCTCGGCTCAGATTATCCAGGAAGTTGAAAAGGCCGTCGTCGGAAAACGGCAGGTGCTGACGCAGATGATGGCCGCCTTCCTCTCTTCAGGCGGCCACATTCTGCTGGAAGACTATCCGGGTCTGGCCAAAACTTTGATTGCGAATAGTTTCGCTTCGGCTCTGGGGCTGGGCTTCAATCGCATTCAGTTCACTCCCGATCTGCTGCCCGGCGACATCACCGGCGGCTATGTGTTTGATAGCAACCAGAATTCGTTTCAACTGCGCAAAGGCCCGCTGTTCACCAACATCGTGTTAGCCGACGAGATCAATCGGGCTTCACCCAAAACCCAATCGGCTCTGCTGGAAGCGATGCAGGAATATCAGGTCACGCTGGAAGGTGAAAGCCTAGCGTTGCCCAATCCCTTTATTGTCATTGCTACGCAAAATCCGATTGAGTACGAAGGAACCTTTCCGCTGCCCGAGGCCCAGCTCGATCGGTTCATGGTGAAACTCTCGATCGGCTATCCGCGACCCGAAGAGGAAGAGGAGATTCTGAAACGGCGAGCCGAGCGCAAGCAAGACAACGTTGCTTTGCAAGCCGTGATCACGCCGGATGTTTTTCTGGCCATGCGCGCTGCCGTCGAAGAAGTTTACATCGACCCCGATGTGCGGCGCTACATGGTCGAGCTGGCGGCCAGTACCCGGCGTCATCAGCAAGTTGTGGTCGGAGCAAGCCCGCGCGGATCGCTGGCTCTGCTCAAGCTGGCGCGAGCCTGGGCTGCTATTCAAGGCCGCGACTTCGTGGTGCCGGATGATATTAAGATCTTTGCCCGACCGGCTCTGGCCCATCGATTGGTTTTAGATCCCAACTTGTGGGGATCGAACAAGACCGAAAACGCCGTAATCGATCAAGTGCTGTCTTCGGTCCGTGTGCCCGTCATTCAAGGTGCCCATGAATAAAGTTGTGATCCTGCTGGTCATTATCTTCAGCCTGCTGCTGGCGGCATTAGTCACCACCAATGCCGACCTGATCTGGTTGGCGTTGCTGTGCTGCGCTTATTTGGGAATCGGCTTTCTACAGTCGCTGTCCACACGCAAGGTCAAGCTAAGCGCCACCCGATCGTTGGAAAAAAACACGACCAACGCGCTTGCCACCATAGACGCAAGCGTTGAGATCACCAATCAGGGAACGGACTTGGTTCGACTGGTTCTGTCTGATCCACTCCAATTCGGCATGAGCATCACCGAGGGTCAAACGACGCAAACAGCGCTGTTGCAGGCCGGCGAAAGCGCCGTCTTCAAATATACTTTTCAGTCAGAGCGGGGGAACTTTGCGTGGAAGACTATCCGGGCCAGGCTAAGTGATTCTTTCGGCCTGCTAGACACCAAACTCGAATTACCAGCCGAAGCAAAGATTCAAGTCCATCCTGAACTCAACAAGTTTCGCCCCTTTCCCTTGCGCTCTCAGCGCACCTTGCATTCGGCCGGTTCAATTCCGGCTCGCCTGGGCGGAAGCGGTACGGACTTCTGGGGCGTGCGCGAATATCATCCTGGGGATCCACTGCGCCACCTTGACTGGCGTTTGACGGCCCGGCATCCGCACAAGTTCTTCACCAAAGAATTCGAGCAGGAAGAGATCGCCGATATTGGCCTTATCCTGGATGCCCGCCAGAAAACCAATCTGCGCATCGGCGAGGATAGTCTGTTTGAGCATGCGGCGCGTGCGACCGCCTCGCTGGCCGAGATGTTTTTGCGACAAGGCAATCGAGTAAGTATGCTCGTCTATCAACGGCGTTACGCCAGCGTGTTTCCGGGCTACGGCAAGCAACAGCTCAATCGGATCCTTCATACTCTCGCACGCATTACACCCGAATCGGATAGCAGCCTCAACAGTCTGAATTTTTTACCGATTCGCATGTTTGCCAGCCACTCGCTGATTGTGGTCATCAGCCCGCTCCTGTCAGGCGACTGGCAATTTTTCCGTCGTCTGTGTGCCTACGGCTATCAGGTGCTGCTGATTAGCCCTGATTCGCTTGCTTATGCCCGGTCGATTTTACCCGCCGACCGCGATAGCCAGTTGGCCATTCGCCTCACGCGCTTGAAGCGCCAAATAGAAATCAATCAGATCAGGCAACTGTGGATTCCCGTTATCGATTGGCAGGTCAGTCAGCATCTGGCTCCCTTGGTGCGCAATGCGCTCAGGCCCACCCGCATTCGGCGTGAAAGTTAGGGGAAAATCGATGCTATTGCAGAGAACTATTCGTCTGGCGTGTCCGCTCATGTGCACGCTATGCCTGGCGGCCGGATATGCCATGTACGGCTGGGGCCTTGTTGCGTTGACTGGTGCAAGCATCGGGTTAACCTGGTGGCTGGCCTATAAATGGCCAACCACCCCATTACCATTAGCCGCGTTTGTCATCTCAACGGCGTGGAGTGCCGCTGGGTTATTGGCTAGCGCTCCGGCGCTGCTGATGATCCTGAGCGCAACCTTTGCGTTAGCGAGTTGGGATCTAGTGCTGTTCGATCACAGCCTGTCCGATAACCCGATTTCATCGGCTGCAACGCGCGCCCTGTTCCAGAACAGACATTACCGCAGTCTGGCGTTGGCACTGGGCCTTGGTTTACTGATCGTCTTCGTCGGTCGAACGATCCAGGTACAGGTCCCGTTCATCATCATCGTGTTGTTAGTGCTCCTCGCGTTGTTCAGTATCGATCGCCTCTGGCGCGCGTTGAAGGAATAAATCGGCCGTAGCGATGGCCCGCTTCAATTCAATCCGGCGGTTGTGATTGACTTGCGAAGGGGAAGTTGTTTACGCTAGAACTACCATCGATTCCGTGAGGTGCGGATCGTAAGCGTAGGTCTTGTTCGGCGATTCCGCGTCCGTTTCAGGCGCCACCAATCCCACAGGCGGATTGTTCACCCGCTCCTTACCCTTGTGATCGTACTGCTCGATGGGCTTCTTGCGTTCCGGCTTCTTGGCGACGTGCTTGGTCGATCGAGTGCGCGGCATGGGTGATCTCCGATGATAGAAGGACTGAAGAAAGTATATGGATCGCTTAGGCGATGGAGGCAAACAAAAAGAAGACGCCCGACCCTTGACTAAGGTCGGGCGTCATGTGCGTGTGTGCCTTACGTTGTGACTTTTGTGCGGCTCTTGGCAACCGCAAAGAAGTTATCGGCCAGTCGTTCAAATCCGTTTGCCGTAATGCGGACTACAATGGAGAATCCCAACTTCCCTACTGTGCATTGCTTGTCGATTCGACTTCGCTGTATAATCGGCACCAGCAAACGACAGGCGAGGCATTCGTGGGCAAACTGGCAAAATTCGAATCAAAAGCAGAGCAATGGGTTGAAGGCACTTTTGGGCGCCTGTTCGGCGGGCGTCTGCAGCCGATGGAAGTAGCCGGCGCGCTGGCTCGCGCCATGGAGGATGAACAGTTTACCGCCGAGAACGGCGAACACTTTGCGCCCAATCTCTACTGGGTCTATCTCAATCCGGCTGATTATGAAGCGCTGCGCGAGGCGCAGCCGGATTTGCCCGTCGAGCTGGCCCGGTCGTTGATCGAACTGGCGGCACGCGCCAATCTGCGCATGCCTGATCAGCCCATCGTGGAAATCCGATCGGACGAGCGCATCCCGCGCAAGCAGGTGTCGGTAGCTGCGCAGTACGTGGCGCAGACCACTGCCCCCATCGGGCAAACCGCCGAGATCGCGATCGAGCAGCTCAACACGGTTCGCCAGGCGTTGGATGCCTCCAGCGTGCAGAGTTTCTTGATCCTGGAGGGCCGCCGCCATGTGCCGCTTGCCAGGCCCGTGGTCACGCTGGGCCGAGCCCTGGATAATGACGTCGTCATCGACGATCCGCGTGTCTCACGCCATCATGCGCAGCTGCGCCTCCGGCAGGGGTGCTACGTGCTGTATGACACCGGTTCGAGCAGCGGGACGCTGGTCAACAATCAGCCGGTCTCTGAAGTCGTGCTCAACGCCGGTGACGTCATCTCGCTGGCCGGGGCACAGATTATCTTTGGCGAAGACCTGCCTACTCCGCCGCAGCCGGCGATCAAGGCGGATGATACGTTGCCTCTGGGCAAGTGAACCATGAACAAGTAACAATGCTAGTGGACTCGGCTCGCTCATTGTTCATTGCTCATTGTTAATTTTCTATGGATATTTTGATCCTCCTCGTCCGCCTGCTCTTCAGCGCCCTGCTCTACGTATTTCTCGGCGCGCTGTTCATCTACCTGTGGCGCGATATCAGGCTGGCGACGCGTCATCCGATCGCGCCGGCAGTCCGCGAGCGGCCGGGCCAACTGCGCGTGTTACGCGGGCATAACGGTCTCGGTGAAGGCACGCTGTTGTCCCTGACGCCATTCACGACGATTGGCCGCTCGGACTCCAACGCCATCACGATTACCGATCCGTACGCGTCCGGCGAGCATGCCCTGTTGACCTGGCGCAACGGACAATGGTGGCTGGAGGATCGCGACAGCCGTAACGGCACGCTGCTCAACGACACCCCGGTGGATACGCCGCTGATCATCAGCCATGGCGACGTGATCGGCATCGGGCAGATGCAGCTCAGGTTCGAGTATTGCGATCTGGCCGCGTCGGAAACCGCCGAAACCCGGACAAAGTAACCTGGAGGGAATCAATGGATCTAGGCTTGAAAGACAAAGTGGTCCTGGTCACCGCTGCCTCGCGCGGATTGGGCGCGGCCACGGCGCGGCGTTTCGCCGAAGAAGGCGCGCGGGTGGCGATTACGGCGCGCCATGGCGAAAAGCTATCTGCGCTGGCACAAACCCTTGCGCAGGCGACCGGCGCTGAGGTACTGCCGATTAGCGGCGATGTGACTGACGCCAGTGACATCGAGCGCACGGTACAGACCGCCATCGATCGGTGGGGACGGCTCGACATCCTCGTAACCAATGCCGGCGGCCCGGCGGCTGGCAAGTTCCTCGATCTCAAGATCGAGCAGTGGGAGGCCGCCGTGCAGTTGAGCCTGATGAGCGTGGTGCGCCTGTGCTACGCCGCCCTGCCCCACATGCTGAAGAACGATCCGCCGCAGCGTGGATCGATCGTGGCAATTACATCGTTGTCCGTGAAACAGCCGGTCGATAACCTGATGCTGTCGAACTCGGTGCGCATGGCCGTGATCGGGCTGTTGAAGACATTAGCAAACGAGCTCGGCCCGCAAGGCATCCGCGTCAACGCCATCGCCCCCGGCTGGACACGCACCGAGCGGGTAGAAGAACTGATGGCCGCGCGCGCCAAAGCCAATGGCACTACGCCGGAAGAAGAATTGAAGAAGCAGGCCGCAGCCATTCCTTTCGGGCGCATGGGCGAGCCCGACGAATTTGCCGATGCGCTGGTGTGGCTGGCCTCGCCGCGCGCTTCGTATGTCCACGGCATCGTCCTCCCGGTGGATGGCGGCACGATTAAAGCGTCGTTGTAGCGCAATCCTTGCTCAGGACTTGTTAGGGCCGGTAACAAGTCCTGAGCAAGGAATAATGAGCGGAGCACCATGTCTGACTTACGGCAGCGCCTGTCCGAACTGCGCGAGCAGGTCAACTTCCACAACTATCGCTATCATGTCCTCGACGATCCGGTCATCAGCGACGCCGAGTACGATCGTCTGCTGAATGAACTCAAGCGCATCGAAGCCGAGCATCCCGAATGGATCACGCCCGATTCGCCGACACAGCGCGTGGGCGGCCAGGTCAGCGAGCGCTTTGCCAAAGTGCCCCATCCCGCGCCCATCCTCTCGCTGGCGAATGCCTTCAGCGGCGACGACGTGCGCGACTGGTACACGCGCATCTCCAAGCTGATTCCAGAAGGACGCCAGGTCCAGTTCACCGTCGAGCCGAAGATCGATGGGCTGTCGGTCGTGCTGCACTATCGCGACGGCGTCTTCGTGCAGGGCGCCACACGCGGCGACGGGACGATAGGCGAAGACATCACGCCCAACCTGCGCACAGTCAAAGCAGTGCCCTTGAAGATTCCGGTGGCAGCCAGCAAGCCGGGCTCCCGTGCCCGACGGGGTGGCGTGTCCACTCGCTTCGCTCGGGATGCTGCGCGAGGAGCCGCCCCCGCTGTCGTCACTGTGCCCTCTACCCTCGTCGTGCGCGGCGAAGCGTTCATCGAACTGCAAGCCTTTGAGGCGATGAACGCGCAGATCGAAAAAGACGGCGGCAAGACCTTCGCTAATCCGCGCAACGCCGCCGCCGGCTTTCTGCGCCAACTTGATTCGCGCGTGACGGCTACCCGCCCCATCACTTTGTTGTGCTATCAGATCGTGGCGGCTGACGGCGACACGCCTCGATCGCAGCTCGAACTGCTGGGCTACCTCAACACCATAGGGTTCCCCACCACCGACGTCGCCAGGCGCTTCGACTCGCTCGACCAGGCCATTACCTACGCCGAAGCGTGGATCGACAAGCGCAACACGCTGCCCTTTGAGGCCGACGGCGTGGTGATCAAGATCGACGATCTGGACTTGCAGCAGGAATTAGGCATCGTGGGCAAAGACCCGCGCGGCGCGATCGCGCTGAAATTCCCCGCGCGCGAAGCGACGACGATCCTGATCGACGTGGGCGTGAACATCGGGCGCACGGGCATCATGGCGCCGTATGCCATCCTGCAACCGGTAAACGTTGGCGGCGTGACCATCGAGCGCGCCACGCTGCACAACTACGACGATATCGCGCGCAAGGATATCCGCCGCGGCGATCGGGTCGTCGTCAAACGGTCGGGCGATGTCATTCCCTACGTCAGCGGTCCGGTGGCAGCCGCGCGCACGGGCCGCGAACAGATCATCGCGCCGCCCAAGCATTGCCCGTTTTGTGATACACCCACGATCCGCCGGCAGGGTGAAGTGGCGATCTACTGCCCCAATCGTGAATGTCCGGGCCGGCTCGATCGGGCCGTGCAGTTCTTCGTCAGCAAAGGCGCCATGGACATCGACGGGCTGGGCGACAAGATCGCGTCGCAGTTGATTGAAGCAGGCTTGATCGAAGACGTCGCGGACATCTACTCGATCACGCGCGACCAGTTATTGGAGCTGGAAGGCTTCGCCGAGAAGAAAGCCGACAAGCTGCTGGCTTCCATCGAGACTTCAAAATCGCGCCCGCTCGACCGGCTGATCGCGGCTCTGGGGATTCCGCACGTCGGCAGCGTGGCCGCCGAAGCGCTGGCTGCGCACTTCCGGTCGATCGAACAGTTCATGCAGGCCGACGAAGATGACCTGACGCAGATTGAGGGCATCGGCCCGACGATTGCTGCCAGCATCGTGGAGTGGACGCGGCGCAAGGACCACGTCGAACTGGTGGCGCGCTTGAAGAAAGCCGGCTTGACGACGAAGGCTGAGAAGGCGGCGATCGATCAATCGGGCGGACTGCTAGCCGGCAAGACCTTTGTCATCACCGGGACGCTGTCGAAGCCGCGTGACGAGATTGCCGATCGGATCAAAGCCGCGGGCGGCAAGGTGACGGACAGCGTGAGCAAGAAGACGGATTACGTGGTGGCGGGCGAAGCGCCGGGCAGCAAGTTGACCAAGGCGCAGCAGTTGGGCGTCACCATTCTGGACGAAGCCGCGTTGAACCGGGTGTTGTCCCAATAAGTCTTCCCCTTGTTATCCGCATCTGGCGAGGCCGCGCTATGTCCAACCGGGTCATCCTCAAAGCCAATCGCGACAAGCCGCTGCGCCAAAAGCATCCCTGGGTGTTTTCCGGCGCTCTCGATCGGATCGATCCAGCCAGCACGGACGGCGACGTGATCGACGTGGTCACACCCCGGGACGAATTCCTGGCGCGCGGGTATTTGAATCGCCGCTCGCAGATCGCCGTGCGGGTGTTGACCTGGGATGAAGGGGAGACCATCGACGAAGACTTCTGGGCGCGGCGTCTGAGGCTGGCCAGCGCGTGGCGCGTGCTGGGCCCTCACGAAGCGCGCCGTCTGGTGAATGCCGAGTCCGATGGCCTGCCCGGCCTGATCGTCGATCGCTACGGCGAGTGGCTGATCGTGCAGGCGTTGACGCTGGGCATCGAGAAATTCAAGCCTGTCATCGTGCAGCAGCTGCAGTCGATGCTGCAGCCCCGCGGAATTTACGAGCGCAGCGACGTGGATGTGCGCAAGAAGGAAGGACTGCCGCAGACCAGCGGTGTGCTGGCCGGTGATGAGCCGCCCGATCGGGTGGAGATTGAAGAGAACGGCTATCGCTGTCTGGTGGATGTCAAGCGCGGCCACAAGACCGGCTTCTATCTCGATCAGCGCGAAAACCGCAAGAAAATCCAGGCCTATGTCGACCGGGCCCAAGTGCTCAATTTGTTTTCGTTCAGCGGCGGATTTGCCATCTCGGCCTTGAAAGCCGGCGCAAAGTCCGTCGTGAATGTCGATTCGTCCGCAGACGCCTTGCGGCTGGCAAAAGATAATCTGCGTCTCAACGGGCTGCCTGTGAATGAGACTGACCTGGTCGAAGCCGACGTGTTCTCGTATGTCCGGCAGCTGCGCGCCGAGCAGCGCACCTTCGATGTCATCATTGCCGATCCGCCCGAGCTGGCGCAGACCCAGACTCAGATCGAGCGAGCCGCGCGGGCTTACAAGGATCTGAATCTCGTCGCGCTGCAGTTGCTGAAGCCGGGGGGTTATCTGATTACCTTTTCGTGTTCCGGTCTCATCTCGCCCGACCTCTTCCAGAAAATCGTCTTCAGCGCGGCGGTCGATGCGAAACGCGACGCGCAGATCGTCGAACGGCTGACGCAGGCCAGCGATCATCCGGTGTTGTTGAGCTTCCCCGAAGGCGAGTATTTGAAGGGGTTGGTGTGCCGGGCGTGGTGAACAACGCCGGAGGGTGGGTGAAATATGCCTCGTGATTACTCCAAACATTGGGATGTCGGCGTCACGGGCGCGGTGGTCCGCGACGGCCGAGTCTTGTTCGTGCGCCGCAACTACGAGCCGGGCAAAGGCACATGGACATTGCCCGGGGGGTTTGCCGAACACACCGAGACGCTGGAGGAGGCCGTGAAGCGCGAGCTGCGCGAGGAGACCGGAATCGAGGTCGAAGTGCGGGGCGTGGTCGGCGTGCGGACACGCTACACGGAGAAGCACGGCGCGGTGCTGGTGATCTTTCGCTGCACGTTGGCGGCCGGCGAACCCACAGCAGATGATTACGAGATCAGCGCGGCGGAGTTCTTCGACGCCGGGCAGATCACAGCGCTCGAACCCGTGTTCCCCTTATCGCGTGAAATGGGGCTGCGGGTCCTGGAGAATGATTCGAACGGGCTCACAGAAAGAGAAATACCCCCCACCTCTTCAGTGACATGGAAGGCGTTTACTATCTGATCCACGAAGTACGAAGTTGCACAAAGGTGTTGGAGGATGTCATTCCCGCGCATAGTCAGCGGGAATCCAGCAGCCCGATCGATCTGGAGGCCCGACACGCCCAGCGCGCATCTTCGCTACGCTACGACCGCAAAGCGGCGGGCACACCCTGTCCGACTCCCCACCGGGGAGTCGGGGGCGTCCTGGGGAAGGCGACGGCACGCTTCGCGGGGCACACTTGCGCCCACTCCCACTCCGCTGCGCGCCGGGGACTTCGTGCGTGCCGACGGGAGCACTGCACCCGCCGTAGGCGGGTGTTGGCCCCTGTGGGGCAGTGCGGTGTGACGGCACTGGCATTGTCTTCGTGGATGAATCACCCCTTGAGCAGAGCATCATACTCATCAGGCGTGTCCATGTCCTGCAGCACGCTGTCCGTCTCTACGACCACGTATCGAATGTGCTCTTCATGCGCGCGAATGAACCCGCGCAGGGTGGCGGTATCCGGCAGCGCCAACAGCTCATCCCACCACGCCCGATCGATCAAGATGGGGTGACCGCGCTTCATCTGATAGGATGGGATCACTAACGCGCCCGGCTGATAAGCCTCGCTGACGCGCTGGATCACCTCCCGCCGCAGGCGGGGATGATCGCCCGGCACGACGAGCGCCGCCTGCACGCCGGCGGCCAGGGCCCGCAGGCCCACTTGCAGTGAGACGAGCATCTCGGCGCGGACATACGCGGGATTGACGACGCAGCGCACGGGATACGCTGCGAGCAGCGCCGCAATCCGATCGGATTCATGGCCGGTGACCACCACCAGATCGGTAACCGCCGGGCAGACTGCCACCTCCGTCACAACGGTTTCCAGCACGGTGGAAGTGCCGAAGGCTAATAACATTTTGTTGCGGCCCATGCGACGCGATTGTCCGGCAGCCAGAATGACAGCGCCGATCATGAGTCTTCTGCCTTTTCGCTCTGTTCGTAGCCCGCGCAGCGCAGCACCGGCAGGCGCGGATATTTATCGAAGCGCGGATCGATTTCGGCCAGCCGGCACAGATAGAAAGTGCTGCCATGCGAGCTGTGAACGACGCGCGCGTGGCGACAGGCGGCGCACAGGCCGATCGGGGCACGCCGATCCGCAAAGTTGGAATGGGCTCGCTCGGTCATGTTTCGACAAGACGGTGGATCAAGGTTCCCGGCAGAGGCGGCGCCGGCGCCGCCTCTGCCGGGAAGAATATGTATACGGAGACTGCCGAAGTCGTGGCGGCTCCGACAGTCTTGAGATCGTCTACTTCACATCGACAAGCTCAATCTGAAAAACGAGCGTAGCGTTGGGCGGAATAACATCGCCAGCACCGTCCGGGCCATAAGCCAGTTCGGACGGAATCGTTAGCACGCGCGTACCGCCCACCTTCATACCCTGTAGGCCCTGCTCCCAACCCGGGATGACCTGTCCTGCGCCCAGGGTGAGTGTAATGGGCTCGTTGCGCTTGAACGAACTATCAAACACCACACCGTTGGTTAACGTGCCCGTGTAATTGACCACAACCGACTTGCCGGGCACGGCTTCTGCACCTGTACCCACTTGGATATCTTCAATCTCCACTTGCGGCGCAGGCCGCACATCCAGCAATGCGATTTCGAAAATCAACGCGGCATTGGGTGGAATCGTGCTGCCATTGCCCTGCGCACCATACGCCAACTCGGGCGGAACGGTGAGCGTACGCTTGCCACCGACCTTCATCCCTGGCAGGCCCTCATCCCAGCCTGGCCCCCCTTGCTGAGCGCCCAACACAAATTCAACTGGCTGTTTGCCAGCAGACGATCCAAACACGGTGCTATTCGTCAAGGTGCCCGTGTAATCGACTTTCACTGTCATTCCAGCTGTGGCCTCGGCCCCGCTGCCCACCACGAGATCTTTAATGTCGACCTTGGGAGCGGGCTTGGTATCGATCAGTTCCACGATGAAAATCAAAGTCGCGTTGGGGGGAATCACATTGCCAGCGCCCTGATCGCCATAAGCCAGATTCGGCGGAATAACCAGTTCACGGATTCCGCCCACTTTCATCGTGCTCGTGCCTTCCGCCAAACCAGGAACTTCCTTGGCCATGTCGGTCAAGCCGAAGGACATAGGCTCACCCCTCATGCGGGATGCGCCGAAGAGCGTACCATCCTGTAACGTGGCCGTAAACTGCACGGTCACCCAATCGTCGGCGGCAGGCGTCGCGCCAGCGCCTGCGACGACATCGGCATACTTCAGGCCGGAGGCGGTAGTCTTCAGGCTGGGATCATCCAGCGCAACGATGGGCGGGGCTTTTGGCGCTGCCGGCTCGGTGGCCTGGGCAGAAGCCGTCGTTGGAACAGATGTCGGCGCTGCGGCCACCGTCGGAGCCGCTGTCGGCGCAGGCGTCGCCGCCCCGCCGCCACAGGCGGCTATCACTAACACACTCGCGACAAACAACATACTCACTGCTAAACGTTTCATGATTCTCCTCAATTGTTTTGTAACCACCCACTCGATGCGCTGCCTCACGACAGCGGACAAGCCAGGTAAGCGATTCTTCGCATGTATTCACTCACCTTACGCAAGGCGGGCATGGGGATGCCCCGCTTATGGATTGTGTAAGGTCAGTTTATTAAGACGGCCGAAGTCGTTACCGCTCTGGCAATCTGGCGGCCGTCTACTTCACGTCAACCAATTCAAGCTCAAAGATGAGGGTGGAATTGGGCGGGACGGCATCGCCTGCGCCCTGCTCGCCGTAACCCAGCGAAGGAGGAATGGTGACCACGCGCTTGCCGCCGACTTTCATGCCCGTCACGCCCTGCTCGAAGCCGGGGATCATCTGCCCTGCGCCCAGCGTAAATGTCAGCGGATCCTTGCCCACCGAACTGTCAAACACTTTGCCGTTTTCCAATTTGCCGGTGTAGTGCACACTTAACGTCTTGCCCGGCACGGCCTCGGCACCAGTCCCCACTTGCGTATCCTCAATCTTCACCTTCGGAACATCCAGCAGTTCCACGATGAACGTCAATGTGGAATTCGCCGGAATGGAACCCTGCGCACGGTTGCCATAGCCCAGCTCGGGCGGAATGACCAGCTTGCGCGTGCCGCCGACCTTCATTGAGCCGACGCCTTCCGTCCAGCCTTTGATCACGCCGTTGAGCGGAAAGCTGATCGGGCCGCCGTGCATACGCGACGCATCGAACACGGCGCCGCTGGGCAGCGTGCCCGTATAATGCACGGTCACCATATCCGTGGGCGCTGGCGATACCCCTGTCCCCACGACGAGATCTTCATACTTCAAGCCGGACGGCGTCGTGATCAAATTGCCTCCCTCGTTTGCTGCCGAGGGGGCGGCAGGCGCCGCGCTGCACGCCGTCACGCTCAACGCCGCCATCAACAAACTTGTGCACATCAACCAACGCTTCATGAATCTCCTTGTTTTCTCAGCCAGGCAAGATGTTTGCGAAATCCACACCAGGCACAGAGGGCTCCCGCGCTGCAAGTTCCTGTGCCTGCAGGCCCAGCCTGCTATTTTCGAGTTGCGCAGCATTCAGCGAGGCGCAAGCCATTTGCTGAGGGCGCGCTGAAAAGCTTGCACTTCCTCTTCCAGCGCGAACGGGAAGAACAGATGGTGCTCGCTGCCCGTGACGCCGATCCACATTTCCGGCTCCTTTTTCTTGGGCCGCAGCTCCACATCTTCGATCGCTTCCAGCCGGATGAAGAAGTTGTCCTTGATCTTCGCCAGCTCGTCGAGCGGCGTCGACTCGATCCGGCTTTCGTTGGCCTGCAAATCCTTGACGCCGCGATCGTCCGGCCGATCGATAGACAGACTGGCGGTTGTCATCCAGCCGATAATGCCTCAGCGCTCCGGCGTGCCCGGTCAGGATCAAATACAGGCCATCGTCGATCAGCACCAGCGAATAGACGCGCTTCACACCCGGGGCCACGACGCGCACCACTTTGTCCAGGCGCAGTCTCATCCCAGACCCTCCAGGTGGCGAGTATCGTTGACACCCATCAGATCCCAGCCGGCCAGGTTGAGGTCCGTGACCTCCAGCCAGCGCCAGTGAAAGAGGCTGGTGTGGTCGCAATGCACGAACGACACCAGATTGCGTTCGATCGGGATGCCCAGCAGATAATAGAACACCATTTCGACCAGGCCGCCGTGCGTGATAATGACAATCGACTTATTCTGATGAGTCTGCGCAATCTGTTCGAAAGCCTGCGCGCCGCGCCGCTGCAGGTCGGCCAGCGCTTCGCCGCCCGGGAAGGCGGGCGTATAAGGATAGCGCCGGGCGCGCACCCAGCCATCGAATTCGACGGAGGCTGGGACATCGGACGGGCAGTCGAGATGGAGCTCGGCCAGGCTGGGATCGATGTTGAGCGGCAGGCCAGTGGCATCGTTCACGTGACGCGCCGTCTGCCGCGCTCGCAGCAGCGGGCTGCAGTACAACACATCAGGTTGGATTTCATTTGCCACCCGTTCAGCCAGCCGCCGGGCCTGGGCATGGCCCTTTTCTGTCAAGCCATCCTCCTGGTCAACCAGCAGCGAACCAAGATCATTATGCGCACTGAATTGCTGCGCGTGGCGAATCAAGTAGACGTGTGTCATGACTTATCGCGGCGATTATAGCACAACGCCGTACCGGGCCGGGCTATGCGCCGTTGCAGTGCCGCAGCCCACACAGTTCAAATCTTTCCCCGCGCCGCGTCGAAGAGATGGCGCAGGCGCGTCGTGATGGTGTAACGCTCGTAGCGCGCGATTAACCACTCGCGTTCCGGCCACAACGCGCGATAGACCAGGCGCAGCGCATCCCGCTCGCGATCGATCAGCAGCAGCAGGAACACGTAGCGCCACTTGCTGGCGCTGAGATCACGCATCATTACCAGCGCTCCGGCATTCGCAAAGCGCCCGATTAGCCCGCGGCGCAGTGCGGGGGGTTGAAGTTCTCGAGCCGCCTCAGCCGCTTCCTGCAGCCCCGCCAGGTCGACTGCCAGGCCCAACACCAGCCAGACCGCCGTGGCGACACGCCACGTCCGCGCCCGCTGCACGATGACGGTCCAGTCGATGGGAGTGTGCCGCACCAGCAGCGCGATGTCCACAAGGCCGCGCAACCACGGCGCGCTCATGTTGTGGTTGATCGCCAGGTGCACTGCCACTTGCAGCAGATTATCTTCCGGCGACAGGATTAAGGCCGGCTGGTCTGCGAGTGTAGCAGGCACAGCCCGCGCCCACAGCTCGGCATCATCGATGCGTGTGGTACGCTGCAGCCATTCGCCGGGAAAGACGCCCCAATGCAGTTCTACCAACCCGCTGCCCGAGCGAGTGCCGTACAGTGGCAATTCGTTGCGCGCGCGGATCATCAAGGCCAGAGGTCGAGTAGGCTTGAGCCGCGCCTGATAGCCCAGCTGCTCCAGCGCCGCGGCAGCTTCCTCCAGCTGCCCGGCCTTGAGCCACAGATCGATATCGCCCATCGGACGACAGGCAGGGTCAGAGTAGACAGCATAGGCCAGCGCGGCGCCTTTGAAGGCTACCACTTGCAGGCGTTGTCCGTTGAGCAAGCCAAGGACAGTCGCTAACTCATGCCGCTGTAGACTGGATTGAGCTACGCCCGCGTAGTAGGCGGCCTGTAGTTCCTGCTTCAAACCGGGCGGCAGTTGCGTCGCCTGCCTCCAGCAATGATATGCCAGCGTTGCCAGGCCCTGCCGTCGCAGCCAATCGACGCCCAGCACATGGGCCGCTTCATAGGCAGGCACAGGCACGCGAGACACTAAAGCGGACAGGACTTGCCGGGCTAAGGCAATTTCGCGTGGAGCAGGAGAAGTGGCGGTCAGCCAGGAAGAACCAGTCATTTACCGCCCGGCGAGGGTTCAAATAGCGCGCAGAAGGTGCGCCACAAGATGTGGAGATCCAGTCTCAACGACTGCCGATCGATGTACTGCAAATCCAGCGCCAATTTTCGGGGCATAATCTCGCGCCGGTAAACATCGTCAACCGTGGCAGCGGAGAGCAACTGCTCCTCGTGTCGATACTGGATGGAAGCCCAACTGGTGATGCCCGGCCGGACCGTCAGCACGCGCCGCTGTTCGGGCGTGTAGTCCGCCACGTAGCGCGGGTCTTCGGGCCGCGGACCGACCAGGCTCATGTCGCCCTGCACGACATTGATCAACTGCGGCAGTTCGTCGAGCTTGGTGCGCCGCAGGCAGCGTCCCGCCCGCGTAATGCGTGGATCGTCGCTCGCCGTTATGCCGGCTCCGCGGTGATCGGCATCTGCGACCATCGAGCGGAATTTGTGGAGATCGAACAAGCTGCCATTCCGTCCTACGCGCCGCGCGCGATGGAGGACAGGGCCGGGCGACGTGGCTTTGATCCACGCGCCGATGATCACCAAGACCGGTGCGAGGACAATCAGGCCCAGCGCTGCCACGACCACATCAAACACCCGCTTCATGCTTCATCCTTTACGATACTTCTCCACCACATCTCTGACCGCCTCAATCACATCGGCGACGTCTTGATCGCACAGGCGCGGATACAGCGGCAGCGAAATCAACCGCCGGTACTCGTGATAGGCGATCGGGAAGTCTTCCGGCCGCCAGCCGTATTTATCTCGATAGTACGGCTGGAGGTGAATCGGTATGAAATGCACGCTGGTACCGATGTTGCGCTGCTTCAATTCTTCGATGAAGCGCGCCCGGTTGATGGTGAGCCGCTCCAGGTTCAACCGTAACGCATAGATGTGCCACGCGTGTTCGGCTTCTGCGCGCTCCACAGGCACTTGCAACTCGGGCAGCGCCGCCAGGGCAGCCTCGTACTGCTGCACGATCGCGCGCCGCCTTGCCTGAAAGCCCGCCAGCTTGCGCAGCTGCTGCAGGCCCAACGCCGCCTGGATATCGGTCATGTTGCACTTATAACCGGGCAGCACCACTTCATAATACCACGAGCCTTCCGCGCTGTAGCGCGTATACGCATCACGGCTCATGCCGTGCAGGCTCCACAAGTGCGCTTGTTCGATCAAGTCCGGATCGCCGGTCAGCATGCCGCCTTCGGCAGTGGTGAGATTCTTGGTGGCATAGAAACTAAAGGCCGTCAATTGGCGGCTAAAGGTCGATGGGGGGAGGTTGGAACCCGCCGATCCGATCAGGCGCCCCTTATAGCGGGCGGGAAAGGCGTGCGCCGCATCTTCCACCAGCGCTGAGCGATGCAGCCGGGCCAATTCCAACAGGCGATCCATTGCGCAGGGGTGCCCGTAGAGGTGAACCGGCATGATCGCCTTGGTGTGCGGAGTGATCGCCCGCTCCACCTGCTCCGGATCGATCGTCAGCGTGTCCGGCTCAATATCGGCCAGCACGGGCCGCGCGCCGAGATGTTCAATCACGTGCACGGTGGAACAGAAGGTCATGGGCGTGGTGATCACCTCGTCGCCCGGGCCGACGCCCAAGGCCGCCAGCGCAACCAACATCGCATCAGTGGCTGAACTCACGGCCACTGCCGCTGAGGCGCCCAGATACTGCGCAAATTCCTGCTCAAAGCGCTTGACTTTGGGGCCGGTGGTAATCCAGTCGGAGCGCAGAGTGTCGACGACTTCGTCGATCTCTTCGTTACCCAGGCTGGGAGGAGAGAACGGGAGAAAAGAAGATCGCATGCTAACCCTTTAACGGCAAAGAGATCACGTACTCGTTCATTGCGCGGCCTTCCGGCGTTGCAAACGTCGAGCTCAGTTGAAACCCCAATTGTTGGTAGAAGCGATTGGGGCGCTCATTATTGGTCCGGTCAGTGGTCAAACACACCGCTGGCGCTCCGCGCCGTGCCAGTTCATCACAAAAGGCGCGCACCAATTGTTGGCCAAGACCTCGCCCGGCTGCTTCAGGCCGCACGGCGATGGACATGAGACAGGCTTCGGCAGCGGCCTGCTGCGCCTCTGCGGGACGCCGCAGTGCGCGCAGCAGGCGCGGACTGATTGCCGGGCGGCGCACCACCGCCGCCGCGGCCGCTCGCGCAAACGCCCATTTCTGATGCTCGACCAGCCGCCGATAGAACCCCTGCTGCTGGAGAACGCCTGCCACAAAACCATCTACGCGCCCGTTGGGGCAGGCCACCAGCACAACGCCTTCACGACGCAGCTGATCATACAGCAGAGTCAGGAAATCGCGGCCTAGAAAGGTCAAGAAGAAACCGGGAAAGCTCTGTAGATGCACCTCAACAACCTGTTCGAGGTCATCAAGCTGCATCACGCGAATCGATTGAGTGAATGAGCGTTCCATCGTCTGTGTCACGGGACTGATCCGGACAGGCCGTAAGGCGCGCGAGATCAAATGGTGCGCCGTCTTGGGCTGCTGCCAGCAAAAGTTCGAATTTTTCTGCTGCAGCTCCGGGCGAATGATGTCTCACCGCATACTCTCGCCCAGCCCGGCCCATACGCCACCGGCCAGTCTTATCAGCGCGCAGCGCCAAAATTGCCTCGGCTAGTTGGGCCGGGTCTTCCGGTGGAATGCAGCGTCCTGTCTGGCTGCGTGCCACCAGTTTAGCCATGTCGCTATCCCCATCCACACTGGCAATGATTGGCCGCCCGCTCGCGAGAATGGAGAAACTCTTGGAGGGCAGAGACTGCGCCCCAACACCACGTTGCAGAACAACTAGCGACACATCTGCCGTTGCCAGGACCTCGGGCAAGCGTCCCCGGGGTTGGAATGGAATAAGCCGCACGTTGGTCAGACGACGCTGCTCCGCTTGCGCCATCAGGCGCGCCCGCCCGATGCCATCACCCACAAACACAAACTGGATGTCGGCGTGCTCCGAGAGTGCCTGGGCCGCCGACAGCACATGCTCCAGGCCTTGTGACAGGCCTATGTTCCCAGCATACATCACGACAAACTTGTCCGCCAGGTTGTGTTCGCGGGCAAAGGCATTGTCACGCGGTAAAGGTTGAATGAGATCGGTATCCGCCCAGTCATAGATCAATGCCAGTTTGTCTTCCGGCACCCCTAATGCCCGCAGGCTCGGCCCAAACGACTCGGATAAGATCCGCACATATTTGGCGCGTTTCAGGCAGAACCGCTCGCCGGCGGCCACGAGTTTTACGATCCACGGCTGTCTGAATACATTCAGCGTCACGCCGACATTGGGATAAACATCATGAATCGAGAACACGAGCGGTTTGCGGTGAATCAGAGCTGATACCGCCAGAGGCAGCCCGGTCGACAACCACGGATTGCTGAACAAGGCCACATCATACGACCGCGCCCGCCCCGCCCACGCTGCCCGCAACTGAAACACCGCCAACTGAGCCAGGCGCAGCAACATCTGCGAGCGGTCAACAGATGGCACGGGCACACGAATGACCCGCACTCCGTTTTCGACGGCCTGCCTGGTCTGTAACCCACGAAATGCTGGCGGCACACGCCCGGACGGGTAATGAGGCACCGCCGCAATGACCGTCACCTCATGCCCGCGCCGCACCAGTGCCTCACTGAGCAGAGCATAAAGCAGCGCGCTTGGCCCTGCATCCGGAAGATAATGCGGAGTTACCACCAGGATATTCATCTAGTCCGGCCTCCGCGCCAGAAACCAGATGTTCGACCCTATCAAATTGCCCGAAAGCATCTGAGAGGTGTGCGCCAACACCGACCACACCCGTTTCAGAAGCGGAGACAAACGATGAGCAGTATAGTTGAAATCCAACGGCGCATTCTTAACCCACAAAAACTCAAACCCCGCACGCTCAAGCATCTGTTGGAGGCCCCGAGGGGAAAAGTAGTTAAGGTGGTTCCCCGCGTCCATCGTCAACGGCACTATCAAGGAACGGACTCCCACTGCCCGGCGAGGCCAAACCTTCATGCGGATGAACTTGCCATTTGGCAAACTGCCCATCAGGTAGCCGCCCGGCAGAAGTTGCTCAAAGATTGTGGCAACCGTTAAATGCGGTTCCGGAATATGTTCCAGTACTTCGAACATGAGCACCATCTCAACCGTCACCGGCAGAAGTCGAGTGTAGGAAGAGTGCCATATCCTATCCGTGCCAATCAGGCGAGTGCAAATTCGGCGTCGCGGCTGGGCTCCACGCCGTAGCAATCAAAGCCATGCTGCTGTAATTGATAGAGGAAACGCCCTTTTGAACAGCCAATTTCCAGAATTCGCGCTTTTGGCGGTATGAGACGTTCAAGAGTCGCTGCGTAACGCTGGAACCGCCCATCAGCACCCGAATATGCAGTCACATCCGCCTGCTTGATCCAGTCACCAGAAGCCTCGTAACTTGCAGCGAACATCTCGGGTTCAGCCAGTGGCGAAGTGTAAAGGTGCCCACATTCCAGGCAGGCAACCACCGTGAACCGGCCTTCTTGCAAGTATACTTTTTGGCAGCATGAACCACAGGCCGAACAGCACACCGTCCTCATTTCTTCACGACTCCTACAGTTGTGACTCAATCACCGCCCACGCTATCCGTAAACAGCTTCAGCATTTGAGACGCCACCATCGATAATTCGAATTTTTGGCGCACGATTGCTTTGCCACTCAGTCCCATTTCATGCCGGAGTTCCGGTGCATTGAGCATTCGTACCCACATCTCCGCAACCTGATCCGGCTGTGCCTGCACCGCATAGCCCGCCCGGGCTCGTGCAATCTCTTCAGCCAGGCCAACCTCTTGGGTTAGCAACACTGGCAGCCCGGCAGCCATCGCTTCGACGGCAGCCATGCCGAAATTCTCACGGTGAGACAATAAGGTCAACAGATCAGCATCACGATACGCTTGCAGCAGATCATGGCCCGTAAGCAATCCAAGAAAATGCACTTGCGCTGAGAGACCTAATTCTGCCACACGCGCTTGAGCACTAAGACCAGTTCCATCTTCGTCTGGCCCCACCACGACCAGATGAGCGTTGCCGGTATCGCGGGCTACCCGGGCAAACCCTTCCACAAGGAGGTCGATGCGTTTCATTTTATGCAGGCGTCCAACATAGAGAGACACCGTCGCGCTGGCAGGAATCGCCAATTTGGCGCGCAGCGCCCCACGCTCGGGCATCTCCTGAAAGGTGGCCGCCTCAATGGCGTTGGGGATAATCGCAACCCTGGATCGAAATCCCCACCGGCGAAGCTGTTCGCTCTCCAGCCAGCTGGTGCAGTGAATCGCCGCGGCCGCGTTGACGATGCGCCGCTCGACCAGTTCCAGATATATTCGTTTCTTCAGGGCTTTCTGTGCCATCGACCAGGTCATGAAGCTCCCCCGCGGACTCACGATATAGGGCACACCTCGGCGGTGAGCATGACGCCCAGCGGCGTACATCACGTATGTCCACGTCGCGGGGATATAGAGGATGTCATAGTCCGCCACAGACGCAGCACAGGCGTTTCCCAGAGCAGGCGAACAAAATGGAAAGATGCGCGCGCGCGCGCGCGATATCGGGTAATAAAACACCCGGACGCCATTAACGTCTTGCGGTTGAGCGCTGGAAACTGAGAGGGTCCTGCCTGGGCCATTCGCGTTGGTCGTGAAGACAGTAACTTGATTCCCCATCCGCGCCAGGCCCTCGCATAATGTCGCCACACTCTTCACAGGGCCGCCATAGACATAAGCCGGCTTATAGTAGCCGGTTGCACACAGAATTCGCACAGCCAGGGCCTCGCTACGCGCTCACGCAGAGATTTAGATTGACCCATTCAACCAGAATATACAAGGCCCAAGGCCGCGCCCAATTCGTGCGCGCTGCCTCAAATTCATGCCAGATGTGGGCTGCGGTCTTGGGGTTTAGCCCGGATTCTAAACAATCAGATGCATGATTGAGCCGCGCCGCCACCTGTCTGGATAGACCCTGCCTTAGCCAAACCTCAAATGGAAAAGTAAATGTCCGTTTCTTTGCTCCGGCTATGGAGGACGGAAGGTGCTTTGCCATCGCATTAGCCAGCATGGGCTTGGGCTGCTCATCATCCAATTTCAGATCGCCGCTGACAGGCAGCATGTGATCCACCAGCCTATGGTCTACAAACGGCACTCGCACTTCAAGTGAATGGGCCATGCTCATGGCATCCGTATCTCGCAGCAAGGTCGAGCGCATGTATTGGCTCAGTTCCAGCCAGGACACTTCGCCTACTTCATCGTACTGAGCGGCAAGCCGCACCTGTGTTTCGACTGCGTCACGCCAGGGCGATAGGGCTTGTGCATCGCCTAACTCGTCTAAAGCGTTCGCAGACAGTAAGCGCTGTACCTGATTTATGGTGAACAGGCCGCGCACGGCAAAATAGGGGTGATGAAAGGGCACGTCTCCGGTCAGGTAGGCGCCGAGTTTACGAGCTGCGTCACCGCGTCCCGATACTTTGACCAGGGCGTCTTCTGCCAGATGCGCCAGCCACGCTGCCGGGAGGTGTGCCATGCGCTTCAGCTGCGGCACGCGCCGGAAACTCGGATAACCTGCGAATAGTTCATCGCCACCGACACCCGACAACGCCACGGTCAGGCCGGCCCGTTTTGCTTCGCGGGCGACATACCAGGTGTTTATGCCGTCAATGGAGGGCTGATCCAGGCTGCGAATCGCCTGGGGCAGGTCGGCCATAACCTCTGCTTCTGCAATGACACGCACTTGGTGGTCTGTCTGCCAGCGGTGCGCCGTCTCACTTGCCGCAGTCCGTTCATCGTTGGGCCACTGATCAAAACCCAGTGTGAATGTTCGCATCGGCCGGTGCAATGCCGTGCTGCCCAAAGCAACAATTGTGCCCGAATCCAACCCCCCGCTTAAGAATGCGCCGAGCGGCACGTCACTGATTAAATGGCTTGACACAGCATCCTGAACCCACCCGTAGACTTCTTCAGTGGATGGAGTTTTGGGCTGTGGTGCTGGAGGCAGCCAATAGGTGTGTGTTGTTACGGTGAGCTGGCCCGTTTCCCATTCACCCCGTAACCAGGTGCCCGGCGGCAGAGACGTCACACCATCCACCAGCGTCAGTGGCTCCTGGACGCTGCCAAAAGCCAGATAGGTATGCAAGCCAGCGGCAGACAGCCGCCGTGGCACCTGCCCGCTGGCCATTAAAGCCCGCACTTCCGACGCAAAGATCAATTGGGTAGCAGTTTGCCATACATACAAGGGCTTTATGCCCAGCCGGTCGCGTGCGATAAACAGGCGCGGCCGGCCTGCCTCGCGCTCATCGTATATGGCAAAAGCAAACATCCCGCGCAGATGTGACACGCAGTCCGGTCCCCACTCTTCGTAAGCATGGATAATGGCCTCAGTATCACTGCGCGTTGTAAACCGGTGACCACCTGCCTGTAAGTGCCGGCAGAGTTCAGCAAAGTTATAGATTTCGCCGTTAAAGACGATCACAACCCGCCGGTCTTCGTTGAAAATCGGCTGATCACCTGTAGCCAGATCAATGATTTTCAGGCGCCGCATACCCAATGCGGCTTGGCTGCGCTCCAGAAAACCGTCGCTGTCCGGGCCGCGATGCACCATCGCTCGTGTCATTTGACGCACAAAATCCAGAGGCTGTTCAAACCCTACTGCTCCACATATGCCGCACATTAAAACCAATAACCTTTCATGTTAAATCAAGTCCTGTCATGGTGATACGCCCAGCGCCTCCCAAAATCGCTTCTGAAAGTGGGTAAACAAATAGGTTGACTGTACACGCCGATAACCAGCCTGGCCCATTTGTCTGGCACGCTCAGGGTCGGCCATCAGCCCCATGATGGCTGCAGCTAATTGCTCGCCGGATTTGGGATCGTCGACCAGCGCGCCCGTTATGCCATCCTGCACCACGCCGGGAGTGGCATCCAGCTTTCCGCCGACACAGGGTTTGCCTCTGCTCATGGCCTCCAGGTACACCAGGCCAAAGCCCTCGCCTGTGCTTGGCATAGCAAACACAAAGCTCTGCCGATACAGCGCATCTAGCGTTCCGTCGTTAACCAAGCCTGGCATAAAGACTGCCTGCTGTGCTGCTTCTGGTAAGGAGCGTGCCAGAGCCAATAGGCGCGGCAGGTCATCGCCGCTTCCGATCAGCACCAGTTGTGCTTCCGAGAAGCGCTGTCGAATCGCTGGAAACGCCCTGAGCAACGTGTCTTGCCCTTTGTACTGCTCGGCGGTCGACATCCTGCCCACAGTCAGAATGATCAAATGTCCTAAGCGATGCTGCGCGCCGTTTACTGCTTCAAGCCATACCGGGGCAGGCCCGCCAGCCGCCAATTCCTCTCCAGAGGCCAGCCGATGTTGAACAGGATCAAGTGCTGAGCTCACATACTTCAATCGGCAAATCAGAGAAACCGGTTTGTACGGACTGGCGAGTGAAATCGGAAATCGCCAGTCGACGCCAGGCATGTTTCAACCCAATTCTGCCCTCAAAGTCTGGACGGGGTGGGAATACTTCAACTCCACACAACCACACCACATAGTGCCCAATACCGAGCATGCTCAGCGGGGCCAGTACTGAAGCCACATTCACATGATCGACAATAATCAGATCGTAGCGGGTCTTAAGAACGCTCCACCAGACCGCCAGCGCATACGCTGGCTTGTTCCCCTGAAAACCACGGCACGCGACAATAGCCGGATCAATATAGCGCGTATCAGGCTCAGAATCAATTTCATTCAACACATACAGATCAATCTGATAGCCGGCCTTCCCCAGGGCATGAATAACAAGACGATTGACGGCCGCCAGGCCGCCAGCGGATTGGAAGATTCCTGTGACCATCATCAAAGATCGGCGGAGCCCGGCGCAGGTGCTTGGAATCATGAGCGGTAGCGCAGCGTGTCACGGGCTGCCGGAAGCAGGTTGTCATCTGGACGTCGGGACAAAACCGCCATCAGCCAATAGATAAACATGAATATGAGTAGGCGCTGGATGAGCGCTACCACCAGGCCGGTAAACTGGCCCTCAATATCCATGAAGGTGGGCGCCAATGCCAAAAACACCGGCAGCAGGCCAGACTGCATGGTCTTTTGATACGTAAAAGCGAGAAATAGGCCCAGTAGTGCGCAGGCCAGCACTGTTCCAACCCAGCCCGCCAGCATGTAACCTTCGCCGAAGACAGTGATTGCCGCAGAACTGGTGTTGGATGACGGCTGATTCAGATAATTGATTGCGAACCACACTCCTTTGGTTAATTCTGGCTTGTCGGGCCAAAGTGAGCGGGGGATCAAATAGGTGGGGATCGCCAGGAACTGTTCAATTCCAAGATAGGGATACAGCGCAGGCGTGCGCAGCATAATAATGCCCGGCGTGTGTGCTATCAACGCCTGTCGAAATAAGAATCGGTCGATCACCAGGCTCCAATTGGCACGCATGTCGCTCGACAAGGCAGATTGAACCGCTTCGCCCGTGGCGTTGGTGACCTCGGTCAAATCACGGGTATCATACTCGGTGATCGTGGAGCGCATGTTTTCTGCGACAGGCACAATGATGAAGCCGATCATGAGCAGGCCCAGGGCCGGTATGACGATCCGCTTCAGCCTTACCTTGTTAGCCAGGGCAGCTAACAGCAAGACAATGCTCATCCAGAAAACCGGTTTCATGAAGCCCGAGGCGTATCCGAATAACGTTTGAACCGCGATCACCATGACCAGCGGCCAGGCTGGCCACTCACGTCGAAAAACCCTGACTGCCAATATCGCCAGAATTAAGGGCCAGATAGCTTGCAGGTAGCCAACAGTCTGTTGGATGATAGTGGCCCCTCCCCAGCCAGCCTGGTCAGCACCGTAGGCAATGCCCACCACACGAATCTGAACAATCTGTGCCACCACTGCAATGCCGTAGAAGAGGAGCAGGATCTTCAAATGGATGGGCCGCTGTGCTAAACGCTTGACAAATGCGCTTGGAGCAAAGAACTGGGACCCAAGAGCATAGCCGATCCACAGGCACAGACATCCCACGACGACCAATAGCGAACCCCAGGCGGCAAATGAATAGTCGATAATGGCAGGAGTTTCGAGCAATATGGTCTGATCCACAAAGCTATACCAGCCTGGCACAGCCATTGAAATGAACACCCAGGCCGTGATCAAAAACGGCGGATGCAGCCAGATCAGTTCTCCCGGGTAGTTCGCGGCCAGCCAACGGCTGCCGGCCCACCACAACAACCCTAACAATCCCAGTGAGGCTGTAGCAGTAACCCAGCTGTGCGCTTCGCCCAGTGTTTGGGGATTGACCAGCATGATCGCCAGGATAACCAACGCCAGGCCAAAGGCCAGGCCCGCGAGAAACAGAAATGAAGTGTGTCGATGAGCGACTGTCATGTGAGTGTTACTCTGGCGTTTAGCCGATCGCATCTCATGCAATTCAGCGCAGTGAGCTCGCCGCTGCGAGAATGGTCAGCAGGCGATCCCGATAAGTATGGTGTCCCTGCCTTAATCGTGTGTGGGCGGCTTCAGCCATGCGCTGCCGTTCCGCGTCGTGTTTCAGATAATACTGTGTCTTTTCAAGCAGCTCTTCGTTTGATCCAAAATATCCTGCTTCCTTATCTTCCTCGAAAAACTCCAAATGCTCGTCGGTTCGCTCGGCCAGCATGAAAGCGCCACAGGCCGGTATCTCAAAAGTCCGCATCGAATGTCCGTCCCGATTGGCGCGTCTCACCAGGCCCAGCGCTATTTTTGTGCCACTGAGTGCCAGCCGATAATCACGTCCAACCGCCCAACCGTGATAATACTGGCGCAATTGGGCCTCCCTATTCCAGTAGCCACCATACAGGCGTAGATCCATGGTGTACGTCTTGATTAACATTCTGAAGATTGGCGCACGATCTGCATCCGCCCCCCCAATAAACACGACATCGCTCGCAAAACGTTTTTTTTCCTCTGCCGTCAGAGGCGGTTCCCAAAAGTGGAAACTCGGATCATAACCGAATGGAACAAACACAGTCTGCCGGCACCCTGCTCGCACCACGTCATTGATCATGTTTCGTTTCGTACAGGCATAGAGGGTATATTCTGGAATTCCAGACAACATGTCACGCGTGGCAACCACGGGATTGAATGGATCATCCGTCGCATAATTTATCAGAACTGAAGGTGTCGCCTGTCTTAGCCGCGCCAGAACCTCCGGCGACAAGTACGCGCCTTTGATCACGATGATGATCTGCGGCTTAAAGCGCAGGCCCAGGCCCAGTATATCGTGATTGAATTGCCGGTAATTCAGGGGCCGCCCTAACAAGTGAAACGCCAGCCGATGAAACCACGAAGCAGTAATCTTGCCAAAGTATCTTGACTCGTCGACGAACGCATATTCATGCTCTCCTGAGCCTAATGCTCTATGAAAGAAGGCGCCCACCTGATGGGCTTGACCATTTCCGACCAATAGAATGCGCATCGTCATTCACTCAGCGGCATCTACGTGCCGCTAATCATGCATGGCTTGCCGCATCAACCGTGCAGACCATCCGGAATGTGCGCCCCGGTCGATGAACTCAATGAACTAACGCCCGTACCTGCACTAAGGCAGCTGCCCAATCCGTACGTTTGGGCCACAAGAAGAATAAGATCGGCTGGCGGGTAATTTGCCTCACTTGCGCCAGCAGAGCGATCATAATCGTCAGATAGCCCAGGACCGATGCTACGGCCGCGCCGATGATTTCAAATGGGCGCAGCAGGAATCCCAAAGCAACAACGGTCACAACCAGACCGGTTATCTCAGCCCACATGACTACCCTGGTTGCGCCTAATCCACGCACACCTTCTTCCAGGATCAGATTAAACCCGTTGACGCCGCTGGCGACCACCAGGATCATCGCCGCCGACACAGCCGGTGCAAATGCCATGCCAAACAGGGTGATGATCGCCAGCGGCGTGATGAGCAGCAGCGCGAGGCTGAATCCAAAGGCACACACGCTGCTCAGGCGCATGACGCGCCCCAACTGAGAAATCTGTTCGGAAGAGGTCGAGGCATTGGCCACGCGGGGAAAAAGCACGGCCCCAATGCCGTTCAGCAGGGGGCCGGCGGCGCTGCCCCACGCCACGGCCACCGCATAATAACCGAGTAATGTTGGCGGCAGCAAGGCGGCCATCATCAATTGATCGAGGCGCAGATTAAACATTTGTGGGACACTGCCCAGGGCCAGGGGCAAGCCGTAAGACAACATAGGGCGCCACACCCTCGTATCATTGGCCAGGGGGCCAGGCACACGCCGCACGACCACCAACAAGGTCGGCACGGCAACAATCACGAGTGAAAGAAGGAATCCAACGGCGAGAAATTGCGGCGTGGCGCGCTGCAGTATCCCCGCCAGCAGCAGGACCATCAGCCAGCCAACCATATACAGGATTCTGAGCAAATTCCAGGGCACGAAGTCATTCCGGCCACGCAGCGGATGCAGCAGCATTCCCTGCGTGGCTTGCAGCAGGACGAACGCGGCCGTGTACCACTGTGCTGCCGCGACCACTTCTGGAGTTTGCGCCTTCAGAAGCAGTGGCAGCACCAGCCAACTGACCAGGATGAAAGGGACCGCACTGATCAAGTGCAGGCACACAGCCGAAGCGAGATACTGACCGCCGCGTTGCGGCATCCGGCTGGTAAAGTACACCACGGCGTCCGGTAATCCCAAAGCAGCCAGCAAGGCAACCATAACAGCCCAGGTCTGCATGGCTGCCAACTCGCCCCGGCCTGCCGGTCCTAAGAAACGCGCGGCCAGGCTGCCCGTGACCAGCGCCATTGCCGCGAGCACAAGATTAGTGCCAGTCGTAAGTAATACCTGACTGCCAAATGACCTTGAACTGGCCCAACCTCGACGGAAAACAGCCTGTAGTCTTGCCGGAAATTTATTCACAACGGTCATCGAGAAGGTTTCTATCGTCCATCCGTTTCAAGATACGCTGGCTACAGAACCCAGCTTGCTTCAGCGGCCAGGTAACATGCTAACGGAATTCTTTGCTAGGGTTGGCACTCACGCGCCTGCTGCGCGTCAGCGGCTTGCGACCGCATCAGATTGCCGGCTTCAAGATACCAGCCAACCAGCTGGGCCAAGCCTTCGCATCTGAAGTCGTGATCATTCACCAATTCCATGAGCGGGATGGCCTCAGTCATCCGGCCTCCTTGATACAGCAGCTGCGCCAGATAGTACAACGCGGCAGCATGATTGGGACTCTGAATCAGGGCTCTGCGATACCTGCGCTCCGCTTCTGTAACATCGTTGTGCTCAAGCGCAGCCCTGCCCGCCTCGATGTTCGGCCACGGATCGCCTGTCGGGATGGCGGCATTGGCCCGGTCATACCACTCCATGGCGGCAGCATAATGACCCAGCTTAAGTTCTGCCAGGGCAGCTTGTCGATATGGCGCTGAAGAAGCACGCGGTTCCCAGGCAGCTGCCTGCCCGTAAGCGGCGGCCGCCTCCGCCCATTCTTCCATTTGCAGCAGCAGATTGCCTAAACGCAGATAGAGATCGTACGGTTCAGCGGCGAGGGTTAGCCCCGTTTGAAAGGCCTGTCGAGCTTCAGGTAGTTTGTCCTGGCGCCGCGCTATCTCACCTACCGCGGTCCAATGCAGGGCCTCATGGTCGGCTGTACTGCCAGCTCAGGCGCTGCCATACTTCCAGCGCCTTGGCAGCTTGACTCTGCCGGGCATAAGTCTCGCTCAACGCATCCGCAGTCTGCCGCCGAGGGCCGTATGGCCAGTGCAAACTCATACAGATCTTGTGCTTTGTCGATCTCGCCCTGTTGTAACTGAAGGTCAGCTGCCCTGCGGATATAGTCAGCAGTACCCAGGTCTCTGAAGGCAGCCGCGGCGCCTGGCAGGTCCCCCGTCTGATAGTACGCCCGGGCCAGGTCAAAACGTATCCACTCTTGTGATGGGGCCGGTTCTGTCAGACCGGCGCGCCACGTCTGCAATGCTCCAGCACAATCACCTCGCAGCCATTCAATCTGTCCTGCTGTTCTGGTAGCATGGCTATCCTGTGGCTGTAATCGGAGTGCTTGTTCTATCCAGGATTGCGCCTGATTCAGATCTGACTGCGCGATGCCGCAGGGCGCGCCGAAGACACTGTCATGGGCCAAGATAATTCCAGCGGCATCACGATTCGCCAGATTAAGCCACACCGTCGGCAGGGCCGTGCTGGCGCGCAGAAATACCGCCAACAGGACGCAGGTCACTAGGCCGGCAATCATCCAGCCTCTTCTGGTTTGCATGTCGTCACATCTGAATGGTCCCAGTTATGGGCTAGAGTCAAAGTGCTGACGCCACCGCCCGGCACACCTGCTACATCAGTGCCACCGGCCGATGCTCGCAGCCCGAAGTCATGACGGCCTGCGCCAACTCCAGCGCCTTCAAGCCGTCCAGTCCCGTCACCGCCACCGGGGCTTCACCGCGCACGGCAGCCAGAAAGGCCTCCTGTTCAGCGCGCAGGGGTTCCTTCTTGGGCACCACGTAGCGGATCATCTGGCCTTCGCTCACACCGCGCAGCACGCGCAGCGTGTCCCAGTCGTAACCGTGCGCCGTCGCGTTTTCGTAGAAATACAAGTCCTGCGTCAGATAATCCACGCGAAACATGCCCTGCTCGCCCGTCACATACAGCTCGCGAATCTTGGTGGGCGTCAGCCAGTTGATCGTCAACGTCCCGATGGTGCCGTCGCTCAAGCGCGCCATGCCCGTCAACAAATCCTCGTGCAGGCTGTGGATGCGCCGCTCGGTTTCCGCGTAGACCCGCACCAGCTCGGCCCCGCTGATGTAGCGCATCACGTCCAGATCGTGCACGGCCAGATCGATCACCACGCCCACGTCGGCGATGCGGCTCGGGAACGGCCCCTGCCGGTGCGCGTCGATCTGGAACACGCGCCCCAGCGCGCCTTCGGTCAGTCTGCGCTTTAAGTCAATCACGGCCGGATTGAAGCGCTCGACGTGGCCGACCATCAGGTGCACGGCGGCCTGCTGCGCCGCGGCGATGATCGCCTGTCCTTCTTCCACGCTGAACGCGATCGGTTTCTCGATCAGCAGGTGCGCCCCGCGCCGGATTACCTCGCAGGCGACCTCGCGATGCATCGTCGTCGGCACGGCAACCGTTACGGCGTCCGGCTGCTGCTCGTCCAGCATCGCGCGATAGTCGGTATAGGCTGGCACGCCAAACCGCCGCCCAACGACCTCGGCCTGCTGGGCCTGCGCATCAGCCACCGCCACCACTTCCACGTTGGGCATGTCGGAATAAACGCGCACGTGGTTGCGGCCCATCGCACCCACGCCAATCACGGCCACCTTGATCATGAGTTTATTTGCTCCTGCGCCAGAGATGAAATTGCGGCACACCACCCGGCCCACCGTCGAAACCCGGGGCATGGCGTGAACGGAATACTGCGGCACCTGCCCTGCATTGCTTGAGGCAAATTATAAGTCGATTTCGCCCGTTTGTCGCCAACGTGTTACATACCGGCGCAGCCTCACCTTATCCGGTGAAGCGCGCCCTGCCAACAAAAACGGACTACAGCCCCGGCTCACCCGTGTCTGCCATCCGCTGGATTGGATCTCTTCGCGGCGCGCAGCAGCGACCGTCGTCGCTTTACACAACTAGCGCGCTGCCCCGCTCCCTAACTTCACCACTCTCTCTTCTGCATCCTGCAACCCCACCGCAGCATTGCAGCAATCCACCACCGCGGCACGCGATCGATCACGTGCTGATAATCCACGTTGCGATGCCCGGTCACGATCACCACGCAGTCGCTGCTTGCACCACCGCCTCATCCAGCGGAACGGAAGTCAGCGTCAGTCTGCTCACGGCAGAAGACATCCGGCCCGATCGTATACTGCGGCACGTACTGGTCGTGATACTGCACCTGCGCCCCGCGCTGCAGCAGCAGTTCGATCACGCGTTCCGCCGGGCTGTTGCGCGGATCGTCGATGTCGCGCTTGAAGGCCACGCCCAGCACCAGCACCTGGCTGTCCTTAATCCCGCGCCCGCGCTGCGACAGGCCCTGCATCACCAGATCGACCACGTGATAGGGCATGCTCTCGTTCACTTCCGCCGCCAGATCGATGAAGTTGGTATGGAAGTCGTACTCGCGCGCTTTCCACGACAGGTACAGCGGATCGATCGGGATGCAGTGGCCGCCCACGCCCGCGCCCGGAGTAGAACGGCATGAACCCGAACGGCTTCGTGCTCGCCGCGCGGATCACTTCCCACACATCCATGTTCATCCGCTCGCACAACAGCGCGATCTCGTTCACCAGCGCGATGTTCACGCTGCGGAAAATATTCTCCAGCAGCTTGGTCATCTCCGCCGCCCGCGCGCTCGACACGATCTCCACCGGCGCGCCGATGCGCTTCAGCAGTTCGGCCGCGCGCTGCGTGGCGCGCTCGTTCACGCCGCCCACCACCTTGGGCGTATTGATCGGCGTTGAACTTCGTGTTGCCGGGATCGATCCGTTCGGGGCTGAAGGCCAGATCGAAATCGACGTCCAACTTCAAACCCGATCGTTCCAGGATCGGCAGCACCACTTCATCGGTGGTGCCGGGATACGTCGTGCTTTGCAGCACCACCAGGTGGCCCTGCTGCAAATGCGGCACGATGCCTTCCGCCGCGCTGATGATGAACGACAGATCGGGCGCTTTGGCCGCGTCGTACGGCGTGGGCACACAGATGAAGATCGCCTCGGCTTCGCGCACCGCGGCGTAATCGGTGGTGGCGCGCAGCAAATTCTGCTTCACCAGCGCCGCAATATCGATCGACGGCACGTCGGGGATGTAACTGCGCCCCGCGTTCAGCTCGTCCACCTTCGCGCGGCTCAGATCGACGCCCACCACCGGCACGCCGGCCCGTCCAAACGCCACCGCCAGCGGCAATCCCACGTATCCCAACCCGATGATCGCAACCGTCTTTTCCATGTCACCGGTACCCGCAGACCTCAAGGGAAAAGTTAAGTTGCCGCGAAGTATTATCACGCTCACCCCAACAACAACCGCTCCTCCGGATACTCCACGCGCTCCGGCGGACGCTGCTCGACCCAGCGCCACCACAATCGTCAGCGCGCCCAGCCGCCCCCACAACATGCACAACATGATGATGAGCAACCCGAAGCTCGTCATCTGCGTCGTGTAATTCAAGCGACAGGCCCGTGGTGGAAAACGCCGACACCACCTGAAACACCACGCTGTCCAGCGGCGCCGGGCTGCTCCAGCAAAATCAGCCACGTCGCCCCTAGCACCACCAGCAGCGCCACCAGCAGCACCGCCGCACGCCCGCCGCACCGCGTCGGCCGGAATCGTTCGCTTCCGCACCTGCACCGATCGCAGCCGGCGCGCATAACTCCACATCGCCAGCGTCAGCACGATGAGCGTGCCCGTCGTGATGCCGCCGCCCATCGAAGCGGGCGCCGTGCCGATGAACATCAGCGCGATCATCAGCACCTGGCTGGCCGGCCGTCAACTGCTGCATATTCGCCATCACCGAAAAACCCGCTGTGCGCGCTGCGATTGATTGGAACACGCTCAGCACGATCTGCTGATGCCACGGCACGCCGATCCAGCGTCCGCCCGGCCGGTTCTCGGCCAGCATCAACCCGATCGCGCCCCCGGCGATCAAGATCACCGCCGTGATAATCGTCAGGCGCGCGTGCAGCGACAGCCGACGCCGCGCCGGCCACTCCACCAGATCGGCCAACACGGGAAAGCCCAGTCCGCCCACCACAATCAGCCCGCCCGATGATTGCCAGCGACAGCGTATCGCGTGGGATGCCCGACGGGATACTGCGCCGGGGGAAACAACGAAAAGCCCGCATTGCAGAAAGCCGAGACGGAATGAAACAGCCCGTAAAACGCTGCCGTTTCATCGCCCAGCGTGCCGCGCCAGTGCAGCCACAACAGCACCGCGCCGATGCTTTCCACCGCCATCATCGACACCAGCACGCGCCGCAGCACGGCTCGGAACTCCATCGTCTCGCTCAGCCCCAGCGAATCGCGCATCGCCTGCCGATCGAACAATGACACTTGCCGCCGCAGCACGCGCAGCACGCCCACCGCCATCACCATGAAGCCGATGCCGCCGATCTGGATCAGCGCCATCAGCACGACCTGCCCGAAGAACGTCAAATCAGTGCCAGGCGTGATCGTGGACAGGCCAGTCACCGCCAGGGCTGACACCGCTGTAAACAATGCTTCCTGAAGCGTCAGCCTCTGTGGCGTGCCGACGCCCGACACCCACAACAGCGCGGTGCCGACCGAGACCAGCACCAACAGGCCGCCGATGACGCGCACGACGGCCGATATCCGGCGTTGGTGCAGCGCTCGCTTGGCCCATCCGCTCGCTCGCGGCGGCCTCGTCGGCTGCACAGTCATCACTCCACCTCGGCAACTTGCCGCACGTCGTCGTCCTGGCCAATGACCATCATCAGATCATCGCTGTACAGCAGCAAATCCTTGCCCGGCGGCATGATCAATTCCTCCCCGCGCTTGATCGCCAGCAGAGTCACGTGATAAGTCGCGGTGAAATTTACCTCTTCCACGGTGCGATCGGCCAGGGCCTGCGGCATGCGCATCTCCGCAATGGAGTGTTCCCGGCCCAGCGCCAGGCGCTCCACCAGGCGGGGCAGAGACAGCAGCAAGCCCAGCCGCTGGCCCGAATCATGCTCCGGCATCACCACCTCGTCTGCGCCGACCTTCAACAGGATGGTCTTCTGCCGCTCGTCCGAAGCGACGCCCACCACTCGTTTCACGCCCAGGCTCTTCAACGTCAGCGTCGTCAGCAGCTCGTCTTCAAAATCGTCGTTGATCGCCACCACCACGGCATCATACAGCGCGATATCGACGCTGCGCAGGGCATCCTCGTCCGTCGCATCCAGGATCAGCGCCTCAGTCAATTCGTCGCTCAGCGGCTGCACTACCTCCCGGCTGCGGTCGATGCCCAGCACCGTATGCCCGCGCGCCAGCAGCGTCCGCGCCAGGGCTGTTCCAAAGCGCCCCAATCCGATGACGGCAAATTCCTGCTTGTTGGCCTTGCGTCCCATGTCCCTGCCTTTCTCGATTCTCATCTTCCCTGCTCGATTGCTCTGCGCGCCACACGATCGACGGCGCCCGGCGCGAACAACTTCAGCCATTGGCCCAGCTTGCCGCGCAGGGTCATCACCTCTTCGCGCTGGCGCCGCGCGATGGCGTTGATCATGATCCGCGCGCACTCTTCCGCCGTCATCACCTCGGCCTCGCGCACGAGGCATTTACCCAGCGGCTGGCCGTCTGCCCCAATGGCCCGCGCGCGGATCTCCGACGTGACGAAGCCGGATAGATCAGCGTGTCGAGGCGGCCATATTCAGCCGCCGTCCGCTCAATCAAGTTGCGGCACTCACTTTCGATCGCCACGTCGGTCTTCACGGCGAGCGCGCGTCCACCGCGCTGGCGGCACTCCCCGGCTGTCCGCTCCAATCGATCAGCATCGCGCGCCGCCAGGGCCAGCCATAGCGTTGAAAACAGACTGGCTCATCGTGTCCCCCCTCAGCCATCATGCGATGCCCCTATAGCGCAGGTGAACCGTCAGGCGCGCTTCCCCGGCGCGGCCTGAGCGGAGTGCAGTTCAGCGACTGCCTCCCCGCGCATAATGTCTACCGCATTGTATGACTGAACCATACCACGGTCAACTGCGACTATTAAGACGACAACAAAGCATGAAAATGCAGCAGTTATGACACCTGCTGCTTTGCCAGTTTGGCGTAGTGTTCCCAGTGTATAATTCGAGCTGGCCTCGAAGAACCTATCGGTTGCTTCACAGTAATTCTTTCCGCAGGGAGGAAGTCATGCATCGCCAATCTACCTCATTATGGGTCAAGGTTATCCTTGCGCTGGCCGTGGGACTGGCCTGTTACCTTTCGACGCGGCAGCCGGTACAAGCAGATGCGTCGCTCAACATGCCGACCCTGGCCCCGCCCGTTCCTGGCAACCTCATGATTTATCGTGTTGGCGATGGCAGCGCAGCACTAAGCTCGAATGCCACCGCTGTGTTCGTGGATGAATACACCACCGGCGGTACTTTGGTGCAATCGATTCCCATGCCAACTGCAGTCGCCGGCAATCAACGGCGCTTGACGGCTAGCGGCACGGCAACTTCCGAAGGGCTTCTAACGCTCACTGAAGATCGACAATACGTCATGCTGACTGGCTATGATGCGGCGGTGGGGACAGCGGGTATCATTGCATCCACCGCATCCACCATCAATCGTGTAGTCGGGCGTGTGGACACCTCTGGCAATGTCGACACCTCTACGGCACTTTCCGATTTTGCATCTGGCAGTAATCCTCGCAGCGTGGCCAGCACCAACGGCGTTGATCTTTGGGTTGCCGGGGGCGCGGGCGGCGTCCGTTATACAACACTCGGATCGGCCACCACAACTCGTTTGACAGCAGTGGCGGTACTCGACAATGGAAGGCAACTGAAAATCGGAGGCGGGCAGTTGTATGTGACCACGGGCAGCGGAACAGCTATCCGTCTGGGCACAGTCGGCACAGGCTTGCCCACTGCAGCAGGGCAGACTGTAACAAACTTGCCCGGTTTTCCAACCAGCGGGGCGCCCAATAGCTTCTACTTTGCAGACCTGGATGCTGGTGTTACTGGCTTCGATACATTATACGTAGCGGACGAAGGCGGCACCGTTCAAAAATTCTCGCTGGCAGGTGGTAATTGGATTGCCAATGGGTCGATAGCGCTTACAGGCGCTCGCGGCTTAACCGGCATCCATACTGGAGGAACTGTCACGCTATATGTCACCAGCATCAACAGCCTTGTGGGCATTGTCGATACTTCCGGCTACAATGCTGCGCCTGTAGCCACCCAAAATGTACTGGCCACTGCCGCTGCCAACACTGCCTTTCGCGGGGTCGCTTTTGCGCCAGGTACATTACCCACCGCTGTGAAGGTCTTGAGCTTATCTGCACACCCTGACAATTCAACAGCAATCTGGCCACTGATTGTCCTGGGAACAATCGGTATCGCGGCTGTTATCATCCGCCGGAGCCGCCTGTCGTGAGACTCGACTCGCGGCGCGTAACCCTGCTGCTGGCTATCGGTTTGATCGTGGCGGCGCTGGTGATCTTTCTCATCAGCGCCGCCACGCCGCCCGGCGTCACCGTGGAATGGAGCACGGCCAGCGAACTCAACACGGCGGGCTTCAACGTCTTGCGCAGTGATAGCCCCGCTGGCCCTTTTGCGCGTCTCAATCCCGCAGTCATTCCGGCCTCGCCCGATCCGCTCGTCGGCGGCAGCTACGTTTATACCGACACCAACGTCACCCCCGGCCGGACTTACTACTATCAGCTGGAAGAGGTCGAATCCGGCGGAGGCACTGTGCCGCAGGGCACAGTGGTCGTCACCGCTCAGCCGGGCACAGAGCCGATCCTGATCATCGCTGCCGTCGGCCTCGCCGTCGTGATCATCGCCGCGCTGTTATGGATCGAGCGCCCGCGCCCCCGGCGTCTCAGCCATGACCCCTGATACGACTGCGCTGACCATCGGCCCGCTGCGCGTGATCATCGCCGCGCCCGATCCCGCCGTGCACACCGCTCTCCGATCGGCCTATCGCGCCTTTGCCGTTGGGGATTCGCCCGCGCCCTATTCGCTGACCGCGCAAGTTGATGTACACATCCGGCCCGGCTCCCGCTGAGTGGCCTTTCACTTTCGATCGCGGTGTGCTGCGCTTCACGGCCGCGCATTGCACCGGCTCGCTTGACCTGATCGCGCAGCGCGCTCACCTCAACGTCATCGCTCCGCATCCCTTTGAATCGATCGATTACACTGTGCGCGCGGCCGTCGCGCTGCTGGCTTTTGAAGCAGGCGGCTTGCTTTTTCATGCCGCCGGATTGGCGCGGCATGGAAATGGCTATGCCTTCTTCGGCTATTCCGGCAGCGGCAAAACCACTGTGGCGCGCGTCTCATCCGAAGCGCAGATCCTCAACGACGATCTCGTCGTTTTGCTGCCGGAAGGTTCACGCTGGAACATCTACGCCACGCCGTTTTCCAACCCGACGCAGGTGACCACGGCCGGCCCGCAGTGTGTGCCCCTCGCCGCGCTCTATCGGCTGGTGCAAGATCGGCGGGTGTTCGTGGAACCCATCGCGCCCGCGGCGGCCATCGCGGAAGTGATCGCCTGCAGCCCCATCGTCAGCGCCGATCCCGATCGGGCCCTGGCCTTGCTCGCCTTGGCCGAGCATCTTGTCAGCACGGTGCCGGTGCAGCGCCTGCACTTCCTTCCCGATCCCTCGTTCTGGGCCGTCGTTCCACCCTGACCAATGTTGAGAGCATTGTGCTATTGCCGCGGCGAAGGTTCTGGCTTACAATGAGAGTATGCGAAGCACCAGCGATCACTCTGCAATGAATGTCGTGGCGGCCGCCCTTTTTCCCACCGATGCCGAGTTGCTGCGCCAGGTCGCGGCCGGCGATGGAGTCGCTTTTGCCGAGCTGTACGATCTATACGCGCCGTCGGTCTATAACTATCTACTGCGGCTGGTCAACGAACCGGCGGTGGCCGAGGAGATTCTGCAGGAAGTCTTTCTGGCCATGTGGCAGGGCGCGCATCGCTTTCGGAATGAGGCCAAAGTCAAAACGTGGCTGCTGCGCATCGCGCATCATCAGGCCGTCTCGTGGCTCCGGCGCGTGCGGTCGACCGCGTGGGCTAACGAAGAACTCGAAGCCGATGATCACGATCCCATCGAGGAGCACCTGGCGCGCAGCTGGCAGATCGATCGGGTCCGCGCCGCCCTGGCGCGCTTGACGCCCAAGCATCGCGCCGTGATCGAATTGACGTTTGTGCAGGGCTTGAGCTGACGCGGAGATTGCGGAAGTGATGAACTGCCCGATCGGCACGGTGAAGAGCCGCATGAGCTATGCGCTGCGCCGTCTGAACGATCTGTTGAATGACGAGGCGGTGTAGGGCGGGTTGCTGACCCGCCACCCGCAAGGGAACGATCAATGTTCAAGAAACGCATTTCACACCCGAGCGCCGATTTGCTGCCGTGGTATCTCAACCGCTCATTGCCGGCGGCCGACCGGCCAGCGGCAGACGAGCAGGCGCGGCGCTTTTCACAAACGTTGAGCGCCTGGCAGGCTGTGCGATCGACGGCGCTGAGCCAGCCTTCGCGTTTGCCGCCGGCCGCGGTGCGGCAGCGCGTGCTGGCGCAGACGCAAGCGGCGGGACGGGCCAGGCGGATGCCGCGCGGGCTGCCCCAGTTAGCCGGAGCGGTCTTCGCTGTGCTGGCGCTGCTGTTGTTATGGAATGTTGTGCAGCCGGGCATCGGCCTGCAGTGGTCGGTGAATGGCGCAGTGCCTACGGCCTTTCGTGTGTATCGCGCGCCCGCCGGCAGTGATCACTTCGAGATCCTGCGCGAGATTCCGGCGCAGTCGGGCATCATGGACTACTCTTATGTCGATACAGCTTTGTGGCCGGGGCAGGTGTATCAATATCGCGTGGAGGCTGTGAATGATCGGGTGGCCAGCGCCACCATCGCGGCCAACGGCGCAGAAGTGCTGCCTGCGCAGCTGGCCATTGTCTTAAGCAGCCTGCTGATTGGCATCAGCGGAGCCTACCTGTTGCGGGAAATGGCAACGCTGCACAAACCCGCGCGTTGGAAAGCGGTTTGATCAAACCAAAATACAACCTTAACGAAATTCCGACCTGGATTGAACATATTAGAGCCAGTTATCGACTATTCTTCGTAGAGAATTCAACTTCTGCTCAGGAGGAAGAACATGTTACGCAAGACAACCACAGCCTTCACGTTTGCCATAATTCTCTCGCTGATGATAGTCGGTGTGGCCGGCGCCATCACGATCGTGGTCGATGGGGTCCAAGAAGCAGCCTGGACGGGGAGCGGCGGGCAAACCCCGGGAACGGTGAATGACCCCAATGAGGCCGCAATTACAGATGGCTATGACATTGAAACGTTTAAATGGACCAACGATCAGACGAACATCTACTTTCTATTTCAGACTTACGCGAATACGATTTACACCGGCTTCCCTGCACCGACGATTGTCATTTGCTTTAACACGGATAACAACACCGGCACAGGCGCCGCCTATGCCAACTGCAACAACATGACCGGCATCGATCGCTCAGTGACGATTAGTGCTGCCGGCGTTACGGTTTTCGATGGCGCTCCGGGAGGCACAGTCCTCGGCCCGGGTACCCGCGCAACTCAAAATATGATTACCGAAGTCTCGGTCCCCCTCAGTCTCTTTGGATTTGGGCCGGGCACATGTCCCGGAAATATCCCGGCCGCGATCTATTTTGACAACGGCATCACAGATCCGGATGACAATGTGCCGGATACTACCCCCACCGCTGTTAGCTGCGGCGGCACGACGGCCGTCACGTTAAGTTCGCTGCAGGCGCAGCCGACGACTTCGCCTGTTCTGCCAGTGGCCCTGGTCGGCGTCAGTGCAGCGGCGCTGATTGGCGTTGTGTTCCTGATCCGCCGCAGGAAGACCGCGTAGTTTAAATTCGCTCGAACAAGAAACCGGATGTCATGAACGGCATCCGGTTTCTCTTTTGTGCGCCAGACCTGCAGGTAATTTCTCTTCTACGGCTGCACCAACTTCAACGCCGGATCGCCGAACAGCAGGAACGTCCGCAGCACATCCTGTGTGCCGGGACCCTGCGCGGGCACCGCGCGCTGAGCCTGCAAGAACACATCGCCCAGCCGCGCCGCGCGATCCTTCAACAGATGCTGCACCAGGGCGTCGCTCAATAAACTCTGATCGCCGGGCAGGGTCAAGCTCGTCGGCGCGAGCACGGCCACGGCTCCACCGCCAGACTTCCACAACAAGGTCTCAGCCAGAGACTGCACCCTGGGATGCGTGAACAGGCCGGTGAGGCAGGTCATGTTGATGACCAGCGGCAGACGATCGCCATTCTGCAGTGCAGCCACATCTTTGACGGTGAACAAGTTGTCCTTGCCCCACTGCGTCACGCTGCCGTGCCCGAAATAGCCGACCAGCGCGCTGCCTTCATTGAGATCGCCCGCGATCTCGACGCCGGCCTGCGGCGCGCCCGCCGGTGGATTGATCAGGTCCCTCTGATAGTCCGCCGGGAATTGATCGAGAAAGCGCTGCGCTTCGGCCCGGAACGCGGCGTCCTGCCCGTCGGCCACAGCCAGCACGCGCGATCGCCACTCGCCCGCGGGCGCATTCTTCTCGTAAGCCAGCGTCTTCTCCACAAACGCGCGCACCTGCCCGGCGTCGCGCGCCGGCACACGCCCGATCGCCACATCGGGTTTCTCGTCCTCATCTAATTGCGCAAAGCCCACGTCGCTGGCCGTCTCGCCGCCGTAGACCGTCTGCACTAGAAAGGTCGGCACGCCGTTAGCCTGCCGGGGGGCCGTGTAGTTCAACGTGTCGTAACTCGCATCGCCCGCCAGCAGCACGTACTGCGGCTTTACCGTCCAATGTTGCGCCGCGTAGCGCAAGAACGAGCGTATTGCCTCGGGATCGGCGCGCCCGGCGCTGAATTGATCGGTGATGGCTCCGATCGGCACGGCCATGGTCTGCAAGCCCTGCGCCGCGCGCCACTCCAGCAGCGGCTGCAGCGGATCCAGCAGATCGATCGGGCCGATGACCAGATACTGCGCGGCATTGTTTGCAGCGCGCAGATCGGGCGTCAACTGTGCCGCCTCGCTTCGCGCCGAGTGATACCCCTGCGGCCCCACGGCCCAATAGCGATGTCCTGCTTCTCCCGCGAAGATCGCATCGGCCTTCAAACGGGCGCGCGTGATCCGATCGGGCCGGGTGACGTCGAAGACGTCGACGGGGCCGGAGAAGCCGCTGAGCTGCTGCAGACCGCCGGGGCTCTCAAACACCAGCCGATCGTCCTGTGCCGCGAAAGCGCGCGGATAATTTAACTCGAGCCAGTTCAAGAAGGTGATGTCCGCCGTCACACCTTTGACACCCGGCAGAATGAGCGTCGCCGCGTTTGCGCCCTCGCGCAGCACACCCGCCGGCACGTCCGCCTCGATGGTGTGAGGCCCCTGCCCGTCCCAGGGAAACTCGCCCAGCAAGTGATCGTTCAACACGATGCGATACAGGTGATCGGCCGGTGTTGGCGCTTCGGTGCTGGCCCACACGTCGATCACCAGGCGTGCCGGGCCGTCGGCCAGCGCCGTGAGGGTAAAGGGCACCGTCCTAGTCATCGGCGCGGGCAGCTGCGCCCAGAACCAGTGATCGCCGTCTTTCACTTGCGGCGAGTAAACGTGATTTTCTTCCAGGTGCAGCGTGGCCGTGTAATGATTGAGCAGGCCGAGATCACCGCGCGGCGCAGCCGCTTGTTCCGAGATGCGCGGGCCGGGTTGATCACCGCGCTCCAGCCAGAAGACGGTTTCGCTCATATAGCGCGTGGGACTGATCGGCGCGTAGAAACGCACGGTATCGCCGTCGATCCAGGTGGGCTGCGCAGTGCCGTCGTGCTTCACCTGCAGTGTCGCCTGATCGACGTCGCCCCAGCCGAGATCGGCGAGTTTTACCGATAGGATTCCTTCGCCGGCCGCCAGGAGTTTGACCACACGCGCACCCACGCTGGGCGTGGCGGCAGAAGGCGATCGGCTGAGCGCCACGGCCAATCCCAGCGCGACGACGGCCAGCGCGCCACAGCCCGCTGCCAGCACCCACGCCGTGCGCCTTGATAAACGGAGAAGCGACATCATTGACGAGCCTGGCGCAAGATGACGAAGGCAAGACTGAGGAACAGCATGGCGGCTATGATCAGCATCAATGCGCCGCCAGGAGAGGAGTTCGCCGACGCTGCCAGCGGCGCGGCTTCCGTGACAACGACGGCCGGCGCGACGACGCCCGGCGCGATGACAGCCGGACCGGCTTCCGTAGGCGCGAGAGTCGGCGCCGGTGCTTGCGCCACATTGGCGGCGGTGGGCAGTGGCGATACGTTGGCCGCCGCCAGCGGCGCAGTCGAAAGAGATGGCGCCGCTGTGACAGCTGGCGTGAGCAACTGCAAATCCGTCGTACTGACTGCTACGGCTGGTGTAGCCGTAAACTCCGCCGGGCCTGACGAACCACTCGCCGAAGGTGGCCGCGGTGTGATCGTCGCGCCGGTCGCCACACGCGGCGTTACCACAGTTCTGCTTCTGGGTGTCGCCGGCGGATCGACGACTTCCGTTTCGGTCGGCGTGGCCGTGGAGGTGGGCGTGCGGGTCGGCGTGGACGTGGCTGTGGGTGTGCGCGTGCGTGTCGGCGTGGGCGTGTTGGTGGCAAGAACTCCGGCAATGACCGTTATCGGGCCATAGAACTCGGATTGATTCGGGGTGATCTCTTCCAGCTTATATGAATAGAAGTGGTTCAGTGCCGTGGTAGTGTCAAGCCACTGATATTGCCCACCGGTTAAGTCATCACCTGTACTGTAAATGAAGTCACTGACGCGCGCCCATGGGCCGGTGGCGCTATCGCTGCGCAGGATGTAGAAGCCGAGCGTGCCAAACTGGGTGGCCGTTTCCCAGTCGACGCTGACTTCCGGCTGTCCCGACGTTGAGGTCGCCGTGAAACTGCGCAATGTCACGTTGGCATAGACAGGTGACACCCGGGGGCCCGAATGGTGTGCCAGCCCGGCGGCAAAGATGAATCCACAGATGAGTAGAAGAAGCCGGTGCCGCTTAATCACGCTCGTACCGTAATCAGGCCCTTTTGCTGCAACTCGGCCAGGAACTTCAGGGTATCCGCTTCGACCAAGACGGGCGGCGCCTCGAATTCGGCGCACAACGCCGCGACGATGTCACGCACGGTCCGGGAGCCGTCGGCCAGCGCCCAGATCCGCGCGCCGACTTCATTCAATACCTTCACTTCGCCTTTGTCAGGCAGCACGACCACCGCTTCCTGCTCCAATTGGCGGCTCCGCGCGTGCTCGGCCGGAGCGGGGTACGAATTCAACGTCAACTCCATCGCTGAGCTGCTCCTATCGCTTTAGAACCGGGTCAACATGCGCACCAGGCATTGGAACGGCCAGTTGATCAACGCCGCCAGGCCGTGCCTGATACCGGGTGATCGCGTTCCGCCGATGGCCCGCGCGGCGGCGAGCACTCGCAGCTGCGCGCGCTGCACCCGGTTGATCCTGCGATCGAGCGCCCGCCAGCGCGGCTGCAGGAGATCGATCGTTTGGCCGTTCCGTTCGATCGCAATCACGCGCCCCATGATCTGGGACGCACTCGCCGCTTCGTCGCCGTAGCGGGTATTGTCGCCATGCGTGTGCCAGCCGTGCTCGTCGACCGCCACCAACCGGTGAGTGATCCACTCACCCCCACGCTGCACCACGATCACGTCGCCGGGCTGCAAGGCCTGGGGATCGATCGGCTGTACCACCACACCATCACCCACCCGCAGCACAGGCCGCATGCTGCCACTGGTCACCGTCAGCCGCACAAGTTCGGTTTCCCCGGCGGCGCGCCACACGTCACGTGCCGCAGATTGGTAAACTGTCGCGTCATGCCCGGCGGCGTCGCCAGATGCAGCCTCACGCTTCATTATACTCCAGTCCGGGTGGTAGCGAGTTCGCTTTAGCGACGCAGCAGCGGCAAATAAACAGGCTCGTTCTGCACGATCGGCAGCCGCAGCGCGGGATCGCCAAACACCGTGAAGGTGTCGATCAGGTCGAAGTCTTGCCCCGCGCTGTACAGGGCAACTTTTCCGGCCAGCGCCGCCATGCCCAGGCGTGATACTCCCTGTCGGAACGCGGCATACAGCAAGCCACGCTCCAGTTGATCGTGCCCGGTGGCAAAGCCCAGCCCCGTGGGCGAGAAGGAAGCCACGGATCCGCCGTTGGCGGCGCGCAGCATGGTTTCCATCAGGCTGGAGCGGATAGGGTGAATCCAGTAACCATCCAGGCACGTCATCGACAGGATGATGGGCATCCGATCCAGGTTGTCGAGCGTCGGCACATTGGCGTTGACCAGGTAACTTTCATCGCCCCAAGAATCGACCGAGGCATGACCGATGTAGTTAACGAACAGCGCGCCGGTCAAGTTCAAGGCCGAGGTGATGGCAGTGTTGACTTGCGGACATGAACCAATGCCTGGCGGGCAACCATAATCGTTGGCGTACACCCGGTCGGGCACATAGGTCGGCGGCAGCGTATCGCGAATGAGATCGTTCGACGTCTGGACGAAATCGCCTGCGGCATCCGGAGTATTGTCGGCCACAAACATCATGCGCTGCCGGTATGGCAAAGATTGGGCTTGCGCTTCATAGGTGATGATCTTATTCACCACAACGTCGGCTTCGGCGGCGGTGTTCACCGGCAGGCGCCCCACCAGCATATCGGGCAGCGGATCATTTCCAACGATCGTGACCAATTCATTGGCCGTGTCGACTTCGCCCTGCCAGGGATCGACCCAGCCCAGGTTAGGCGGCATGAAGTTGGGCGGCGTGCCGTAGCTGGCCGGGTTGAAATTCTTGAAATTCCAGTGACCGTCGCCCACCAGCAGCACGTACGCCGGCGCAGGCGGCTCCCAGTTGGCATACGCAACCTTCAGGAAGTTCTTGATGGCGATGGGGTGGTACAGCCCATCGTTGAACTGGTTGTAGAGGTCGTCCACATCGATGACCTTGACGCGCAGACCTTCCGCCGCCCGATGCGCCGCCAGCGTCTGCATGGACGTGATGAAGTCGCGATGCGTGATGATCAGGTAATCAGCCCCGTTGCTGCTCCCGAGGTCCGGCGGCACGTAGCGGCTGATCTGTTGGGGCGACTGAATTTGATCCGCAGCGGTGACAAAGTAAGTGACCGGGACACTCGCCGTGATCTGAAAGGTCGCGGTATACAATCCGGCAGCAGACGTGATGCTGCTCGACACGACGCGTTGGGGCTGCCAGGGATTGGACACGTTCAGCACGTGCAGCGGTTTCGCGGTGAAGTTCCCGATCGCATACTGGCGCGCGCCGCCGCGACTATCAGAGAACGTCAGTTGGTTGCCGTCGGCTACAAAACGCCGGGCATATTGTATCTCGAACCAATCGAAGAATAGATCGGCAGCCGGTGCCTGGGGTTGCGCCACTACCGTGAGTGTTAGCGCATTCTGGCCTTCCACTAACGTCGTCAAGGGCACGGACGTCTGTAGACGATGCCGCACCAGGCCTGTCCACACGGAATCCTCTAGCACATTATTGATAGCGTTCAAGCGGAAGATTGTGCGGTAAGTTGGATTGGGCGGCGCGTTTGGCGTAATCGTGGTGAGTTCAGCGTGAACCGTGGCGCTGAGCGGTAGATCAGCAATGGCCGTTAGTGTCGTCGTGTAAGTGCGGGTGACGGCCTGGCCGGTAAACAGCGTTCTGATTTCATCCCAGAACCAGGTATCTTCGTCATTGAAGTGTGTGGTCTTCCACAATCGAGATTGCTCAGCGTGGACGGTCGCCGTGTAATAATCGATCGCTGGTGCACCGCTTGGCGTTCCAGCCATAAAGGCCATGCGCAAGCCGGGCGTTGCACCTACATCCAGCCAATACACATTATCATCCGTGTACTTCTCCACCATTTTAGCGTTGAACTGTGGCTGCCAGCCATTCAGCGCGGGCCAGTCGTTTGCTTCCTCCGCATGTTTGGAGGCCAGCAAATCGCCGCGCAAGCGCTGACCATAGAACAACAGGTAGTCACCGGGATTAAACTGCCCGTCACCTTCGCCCACCAGCTCCACTGCGACATCCAACCCTTGATTGGTCAGGTGCAGCTGGCGGGGATCAAACGACGTCATTGCCATTCCGGCAGCCGATAAGTCGTTATAGGTCACGCGATACAGGCCGTCATGATCGACGACAATTTTGTACCGCGGCGCGGCTGCTGCAGTTCGTGATGCCACCTGCGGCGCGGAACGATTCGCGCGCCACCTGAGCGCGACAGCATAGTTCACAAGATTGTCGTGCAGGATCTGCTCAAACGGGCCAGCCGCCGCGGGCGCCATGACTAACCGATCGGCAGCGGTGCCGCCCCCTTCGAACCTGACCTCGATCCGCAAATGGCGGTGCCACCGCAGCCCACCTGTTGCGGCGAGATATTGGAAGGGATAAATCTCAAGTCGCGCCAGGCGTTGATCACGCAGCCAGGCAATCTCCACCACACGCGCGATCTCCGCCGGATAGCAGCTCAACGCTGGCATAGGCAGCGCGATCGGGCACACGCTGTGTAGCGCCGGGTTGCAGATCACCGGCCATCGACGCCGGCGCCGCTGAGGGCAGAAGCCGGTAACGGCCCGGCAATGTTTCCGCTGAATCCTGCAGCACCCGAACAGACACGCGGCCTTGCGGTGGTATGCCAAGCAGCGCGCTGAACTTGGGGAGCTCCGGCTTCCCCGGGGCATTCAGTGTCAGCGCACCGTCGACGGCGACGCGGTGGAGAGTCTCCTGCGCCACATCGACCGCCTGCAGATCGTAAGCGGGCACGTCAAGTTCCACCACCAGTCGGTCCTCGTCCGACTGGACGATCCGCAGGCCGGGCGAAAGCACAGCCGTCTCTGCCGCGCGTGCGGACGCAGGTTGATTGAGCACGGTCAGGCTCAGTCCGGCAGCCAGGCCGGCCAGCAGAACCAGAAACCAGATTCGAGAAGCGATTGAGAAGCGATTGATCATCTCAGGCACCCCGCCGCGGATTCACGAGCAGGCCCATCGTACGTGACTTACCTTAAGCACACCTTGGAAGCAGGTGAGGAGATCTCACACATGGGGCACAGACAAAGCGGCGGACTTCGCCAGACAAGCGAAACCCGCCGCAGAGACAGCATCAGGATACGACTATTTGATTGCCGGCCGCCACGCTGTTTAGTTGGCCTGGGGCTTAGTCGGATCGATACCGAGTGGATCGGTCGGTTCAACTCGCAGCGGCGAACCGGCGCGCGTCTCCAGCTTCAGCTCATGCACAATCGCCGGGGCCCTGTAAGTTTTGCGTTCCGTTGATTCGGCAGCGGTGATCGGCTGTAGATTATCGGTCATGATCACTCCTCTCAATTCGCCTGCGCGAGTGTCGGCTCGGTCTGTCGCAACTTTCATAATCTATGCCAAGAGTACAACAAGTCCAGACGAAAGTCAAGCATCATTCGGTACTAACGCCAGACAGTCGTCCAACCCGCTGCACACTGCCTAGCGCCGTTCAGGCGCTGCTCGACCGGCCAACTCCACCAGGCGGTCATAACCATCGGTCAAGATGTTCTGCAGATCTGTGGCACACAGACTCATAGTCGTCCAAGGTGCCGCCATAAGGATCTTCGATATCAAAACTGCGATCGATCAGTTGACTCAATAAGTAGACCTTATGTCGTATTTCCGGAAACTCGGCTTGAACCGCTTCCTGGTGGTGGCGCGTCATGACCAAAATCACGGCTGCTTTCCCCAGCATATCCGCATCGATCAGGTGTGAACGATGACCGGACAAGTTGATGCTGCGCCGCCGCATCACCGCCTGCGAAAGTTGCGTCGCAGGCCGTCCCGGCTCAGTCCACGTGCCCGCGGACTGAATCTGCCAGCGATCTGCTTCACCACGCCGGGCTGCCAGCGACTTCAGCAGCGCCTCCGCCATGGGCGATCGACACTGATTGGCTGTGCACACAAACAGCACTGACCTGGGCGCAATCTGATCATTCATGACTTACTGCTGCCCTTGGATGGCTCCAGCATGGAATCAGCCGGCACGGCTGACGTGCCAGCGCCCCCTTTGGAATTGCGTCGTTTCGTATTGCCTTCACCTTCGTACGTATAGTAATGGCGATAATAGTACGAATATCCGCGCCGCCCGGTGGGAATCTTGTTCATCACCACGCCCAGAATGCGCGCACCGGACTGATCGAGTTGGATCTTGCCCTGCGCCGCCTCGCCGATGCGCGTGCGGCCATAATCGATGACCATCAAGACGCCGTCAGTCAGCGAGGACAGCACCAGCGCATCGGTCACGGGCAGCAGCGGAGGCACATCCATAATGACTACGTCGTTGAATTGATGCAAGTATTCCACGAGCTGACGCATGCGCTTCGAGCCCAACAATTCCGATGGGTTAGGCGGCAGTGACCCGCTGAGCAACAACGACAAATTAGGCACGCCGCTGGCAATGGTCAGCCCGCTCCATTGGCCAGGATCGCGCAGAATGACGTCGGTCAGGCCGGCTCGGTTAACTTGATTGAACAGTTTGTGCATCGTCGGGCGGCGCAGGTCACCATCGATCAGCGTCACCTTGAGACCGGCCTGCGCCATGACGATGGCCAGGTTAGCCGCCACGGTCGATTTACCTTCTGAGGGCCCGGCGCTGGTCACCAACAAAGTACGGATGGGCTGGTCGACGCCGGCGAATTGAATGTTGGTGCGCAACGAACGGAAGGCCTCAACCACCGGCGAGCGCGGCTCGCGCACGGCAATGAGCCGCTGCCTGCCCGTGCCGTGATAGCCATTGCCCATCTTCGCGATCAGGCCGACGACCGGCAGCTTCAACACCGTGTCGATCTGCTCAGGCGAGCGAATCCGATCGTCCAGATACTCGATCAAGAACACGAGCCCGATCGACAATAGCAGCCCGACCAGCGCGCCCAGCAGTGTGTTTTGAACCACGCGCGGCCGGATGGGGTTGAGTGGCTGCAGCGCCGGTTCGACCACGACGATGTTGCTGGTTGATTGCGCTTCGGCTAGTCGAATGCTCTCATAGCTCTGCAGCAAATAGGCCAGACTCTGGCGCAGCTGCGTCAGCTCGGTCTGCAGTCGGGCCAGCTCAACCTCTTGGGTGGCATCAGCCGGCGTGCCGATGGCATTGATCTCGGCCTGTTTAACCGCGATCTGCTCCTTGAGCGTGTCGATCTCCTTGGCAAGATTGGCTTTTGAGTCCACGTAGCGTTCAGTTTGCACCGCTGCATTTTGGCGGCTGAAGGCAGTCGGAATGGCATTCGCCAGATTCATCGCCAGCTGCGGATCTTCGCTCTCCACTTGCAACACCAGCAGCTGCGTGTCACGCACCAGATCGACGTTGATCCGCGCCGGCAGTTTTTCAGGGGAAGGGTCAAGGTTCAGGCTCTCCAGCGCGGCTTTCACGACCGGTTGTTTGATCATCATCTCCGAGTAGGTGCGTGCCAGCCGCTCGCTCGTGAGGATCGAAGTGTAATCGGCCGTTTTGCCACCGCTGGGGGCTTCATTAACGAACAGAGTCGTCGAGGCAGAGTAGACTGGCGTGGTCAATCGGCTGGAAACAAACGCGATTCCCGCGCCCAGCAAAGTCCCCAACACAATCAGCCAGGCCCAATGCCACAAAATGGTTCCGTATTTCTTTAGTTCGTTTTCCACTGTGCCGTCCGCCTACCGTCCCTCAACTGACCGGGAAAGGTGTATGGTGATTATAACGACATTTTGCATTTTCGCTACTATCGGATTCAAACGTTTGCCGGGTTTTGTGACCACGGCCTGAACGCCGAGTCGGCCATCAAACGCCACACGACGGCTGTCAAGGCCAACAGCAGCCAGAAGAAAACGCCCGGCTTGGCGCCCAGCGCCACTGCATCGGTCAAGCCAAAGATGCCATGGGCCACCAACCCCGCCAGTACACCCGCCATCAGCCAGCGGATCAATGCCGGCAGCGGTTGACGAAAAGCTCGATACGCCAGCACGAACGATAAGCCTTGCAGTGCGACAAACGCAGCCAGACCTGTCAACCCCAGATCAACTCCAGTTTGCAGCCATTCATTATGCGCGTGGCCCAGATCCACATCGGGATTGGCCGTGAATAAGGGATATAGCGCGGGCAAGACGTAGCGAAACGTTCCCAGACCCATGCCGGTGAAGGCATAATCTTGAATGCCATAGACGGCGCGCGACCAGATCTCAACTCGATCGGGCAAGCCGGCGTTGAAGACCGTGCCCAGTTCGCCTCCGGCGGGTTGAACGAAGTTGCCGGGCCACAACTGATCGCGCCCGAGCAGCACGCTGGCAATTAACCCGGCCGCTGCGGCTCCGATCAGAATGACTCGCCCCCAACGCCCCACCAGCCAGAGTACCAGCGCAGCACCTCCGGCAAATCCCAGCCATGCGCTGCGTGACTGGGTTAACACGAGCACAACGAGCAGCAGGCTGCTCAATCCACCCAACCCAATCAGTAACACCGCCCCACGCGGAGAGCGGCGTTGTGACCACAGGCCGATGAAGACGACGACCGGCAGGAAAATGATCCACGTCAGAGTGCCGCCCACTTCGGCGGGATGAAAGCCGGCATTAGCGCCGGGTAACCCGCGCAACAGCGCTGGCAGCGAAGCGCCGATCTGTTCCAGCAACGGAGCCTTGCGTCCCCAATCGGTACCAATGAGGGCCACTCCACCGAAGGCTGCAATCAGCATCAGGGTGGCTGTCACTATCCAGCGCAAGTGCCGGGGTGTGCCGGCCATGTTGACAACGGCATAAAAGGTGCTGACGCCCAGCAAAACTCCGGTTATTTTGGGCAGACTGACGGCGACATCATAGGTGGCGTAAAGACTGACCAATACCATTGCCAGCAGGCCCACGATCACGCCGTCGTAAGGAGTGCGCGGCACGAAGTGACCCGTCCAGAGGCGATTGCCGAACCAGATCAGCGGCAGAACCAACAGCGCCAGCGATCGCCAACCGCCGGGAAACAACAGCAGCGGCGCTGTCATCAGCAGCAAGAACAGGCTGCCCCACTTCCACCACACGAGGCGTTGTGCTGTGCGCATAGTCGTCAGGGCTGCTCAGCGGATGCGTCTAAGGACGGCGCATCGACCGTGGGCAAGCCGGCGGCCACCCGGTTGTCTGCCGGCGCGAGATCACTGGCCGGGGCTTCGTCATCTGGACAATAGTCTGGGAGGAGTCGCAGGAGCGTCTCCATCAGTTCGGCGATGTTATTCGTGTAGGTCGCGTTCTCCAGCCGTGCGACCTCTTGATTCAGTCTGCGAAGGCAGGACGGTGCCGGTGGCGCTTTCGATCACGAATATCTTCTGGTGCTCCGTGCGCCGATAGGACTCACCGGGAATGAACAACTCCTCGTGCAATTTCTCACCGGGACGCATCCCCGTAAAGACGATCTCAATATCCCGTCCGACCTCCAGGCCCGACAGCTCGATCAAGTCCCGCGCGAGATTCAGGATCTTCACCGGCTCGCCCATGTCCAACATGAAAACTTCGCCGCCCTTCCCCAGCACGGCGGCCTGCAACACCAGCAGCACCGCCTCCGGAATGGTCATAAAGTAGCGCTTCATGTCGGGATGGGTGATCGTAACTGGACCGCCGGCAGCGATTTGCCGTTTGAACGTTTGCAGCACGCTGCCTCGCGAACCGAGCACGTTCCCAAAGCGCACGGCCACGTACGGCTTGCCAATCTCCCACGCGGTCTGATGCACCAACAGACTCGGCGACGCGCTTGGAGGCGCCCATGACGCTCTTGGGGCGCACGGCCTTATCGGTGGAGATCATGACGAAGCGCTCAACGCCCGCCAGCGCCGCAGCATCGAGCAAGTTGCGTGCGCCCAGGACGTTGTTGCTGATCGCTTCGATAGGATTGATCTCCATCAAAGGCACATGTTTGTGGGCCGCGGCATGAAAAACGATCTGGGGCTGGTATTGCTCGAACACGGCTCGGATGCGATCGGGAAAACGGATGTCCGCAATGACGGGATGCACACGCGGCGCTGTCTGAAGCGGGCCGCCCGGTGCGCGGGTCATGGCCGTCAGCTGCTGGTCTAGTTGAGCACAGCTATCGAAGATCGAGTTTTCGCCGTGCCCCAGCACTATCAAATCGCTTGGCCTGAAGTGCAGAATCTGACGGCAAATCTCACTCCCGATCGAGCCGCCGCCGCCCGTCACCAGCACACGCTTCCCCACAATCAAACGCCGCACTGCTTCGGTGTCGGTCTGCACCGGTTCACGGCGCAGCAAATCTTCAATCTGCACATCGCGAAGTTGATTGACACTGACGGTGCCGCCCAGCATTTCGTACAGGCCCGGCATCGTCTTGGTCGGCACACCCGCCCGTTCGCAATACGTGACGATGTCGCGCACCTCGCGGCCCGGCGCCCCCGGAATGGCGATGACGACCAGGTCGATTGCGTAGTCCGCCACTAACTGCGGAATGGCGCGGCGATTTCCCAACACCGGCAGGCCGGCAATCCGCGCCGAACGTTTGCGCGGATCGTCGTCGACAAAGCCGATGACCTCCATCCCCAACGACGGATTGTTAAGCATCTCGCGCACGACGATAGTGCCAGCATTGGCGGCGCCAACGACCAGGACGCGTTGTGGCCGGTTCGCCGCAACGTGTCTGGGCTCCGGGCGGCGGCGCGCGTATTGCGCGGACAGCCGCACTGCGAAGCGTGGTGCGCCCGTGACCAACAGCGCGAGCGGCCAGAAGATGAAAGGGATGGAACGCGGCAGCGCCATATCGGGAATGGTCCACGCCGCCACCAGGCCGATAGCCCCACTGATGGCCGCACCCAGCGTCGTCGCGCCGGTCAACAACAACAGTTCCTCCACGGAAGCATAGATCCAGTAACGGGAATAAATGCCACACAGGTAGAACGTCAGGGGAATCACAACGATGACGATCCCGGTGAAGAAGAGAAAACCAGAGCCTGACACGTTAAAGGAGAAAGTGTCCAACCGCAGTACGTAGCTTAAGACGACCGCGGTGATAAGCAGCACGATGTCTAACGCAAAGAAATAGCGATTACGCAGTTGCCGGACAATAGCCATGCTGAAATAACCGATCCGTCCAATGGACTGGCTGGTAACACGCCGCGTCGCCTCTGATCAACTGCGGGGCTATTACCATTTTATGTGACTTCGGTTTGCGAAATGTTTGCAGGGTACTGGCAGCATCCTTGCGATTCGGTAAGTAACTGGTCAAAGTCGTCCTGGGGATGAGGTTGTCCCGCCGCTCAACCGGTGACAATTTCCTCCAACAAAAAGCGCACCACTTGCAAATCAAGCGATGCGCCCGGCCCCGAACACACGGGGTTCACTGAATAACGACGTATTCCGTCGATACCCAGCCGACACGGCCCTGCGGGTCGCGCACTTTTTGCCAGGTAATACCGTCGTCAGTCTGCACTTGCGGTTCTGGAATGACTTCCAACACCGTGCCATCCTGCAGGAAGTCAATCTCGTTACCACCCGGCGCCTCACGCAGGCGCAGGCCAAATTCGCCGGCGTTTGTCACGACCGCTTTCGCCAAGGGCGGTGTCGGCGTGGGCGAGGGCTCGATTGTGGCAATCAAGGTTTCGCGCTTTTCGGGCGCCATGGTCGCAGTTGGACGCGGTGTGCGCGTGGGGGTGGGAGTCGGCTCCAGGGCAATGCCTGCCGAGCCGCTGGTGACAAAATAGATCACAAACAAGAAGATCGAGACTGCGCCCAGGGCCATGGCGCTGTAGCGCGATCGCTTGGCTCGCTCGTAGGCAACCTGCCGCTCGGTATTGAACAGTGCGCCCCGCCCCGATCGGCTGGCACCCTGCCCAGACCACATCAAGAATCCTGCGCCGATGGCCGTTGCGACTGCCGCCAGCAAAGCTACAGGTGCAAGAATGTCCACACGAATGCTCCTTAACGCCTGCGGATGATCAGCTCCAAGTTTAACGACTTTTCCGAGAATTGTCCATACAAGGGGATTTCTAGCGCATAGATTGGTCAAACGATCGGCGCAGCCATCTTCAGCGCAGCGTGCGCTGACAGCCGCTACGCCGGCGCCTCACCCGGATCGTAATCGCCCCACTTGGAACCGACCGCCAGGGCGAACACCATGTCGCTGATGCGCTCCGATTCCGCCACGGCTTGCTGGATCACGGCCTGGCGTTTCGCGGCGACGTCTTCCGCCTGAACGCGCGCCGCAGTCATCACGTTGACCACGCGCACCCTGGCCACACCGCCCCGCCGATAAGGCACGCTTTCATCCGCGCGTTTGCCCCAGAGCGCTTGAGCCAGCGGCGTGCCCGCGCCCAGGAATCCGCTCGCAAAGTCAGCCTGCTCATCCGGCACGAGATCAAACGCCAGAGGCTCACTCGCGCCATTCTCGTCAATCAGTTCCACTTCAACATGCGTGCCGAGCGCAACCGTCAAGGCATTTTCTAGCGACATCGCCACTGCTCCCTCACGACGCCTGACATCCGGCTGATTCGCAGCGCTTCGCGCTGATTCGTGACCGCCTCATCCGATCTGCCGCTTCGCCGCGTTCCACAGATCATCCAATTCTCGATCACTCATCTCGCTCAACGAACGATCCTGCTCGCGGGCCCGCCGCTCCACCTCGCGGAAGCGGGCGCGGAACTTGTGATTCGCCGCGCGCAGCGCCGCCTCCGGATCGATCTTCAACCAGCGCGCCACATTCGCCAGCGCGAAGAGCACATCGCCGAATTCCTCCTCGCGCTCAATCTCATCCGCCACGTGCTGCAATTCGTCAATCTCTTCGACGACTTTCGCCAGCACGCCGTCGATCGAGCGCCAGTCGAAGTTCTGCCGCGCTGCCTTCCCGCCGATCGCCTCCGCTTCGGCTAGCGCAGGCAAGCCGCGCGGAATGCCGTCCAGCGCCGATTGGCGTTCTTCGGCCCTGCCGGCCGCTTCCTTCTCCGCCTTCTTGATCGCGTCCCAGTTGCGAGTCACGTCCTCCGCGCCATTGACCTTCACATCGCCAAAGACATGCGGATGCCGCCGCTTGATCTTCGCGTCGATGCCCGCGATCACATCAGGCATGCGAAATTCTTCTTCGTCGACGGCGATCTGTGTTTGCAATACCACCTGCAACAGTAGATCGCCCAGTTCCTCGCGCAGCGCGCTCGGGATCGCCTGCGTCGAGCGCTTCCAGCACCTCGTAGGTTTCTTCCAGCAAATGCCGCCGCAGCGTTTGATGCGTCTGCTCGCGATCCCACGGGCAGCCCTCGGGCGCGCGCAGATGCGCGATGGTTTCCTGGAAGGTGAGATAACTGCTCGGCTGCGGCAGGGGCGGAACGTACAACGTCGAAAGATGCGCCAGATCATCGCGCCGATCGATCTCCGCCAGCGGCAAACGGATCACCTGCTGATACTGCGTGCCGGCCGCCTGCACGACGGCGACTTCATGCTCCGGCGGATACTGATTTAACAATGTCAGTTTCACGTCACCGGCCACCGCGCGGCTGTACAACTGCGCCAGCAGCGCGGGCCTGTCCGGATCGATCGGAGGATGATGCGCGGCCGCCACCTCCAGCGCGTCGACGATCTGCACGCCATCCAGCGCATCGAGCTGCAGGGCCGTCAACACCGGCCCGATGAAACTCAACCCGTCGACTACCTCTACGGCGACGCCCAACTCTGGCGCGCGCTGCAAGATCATCGTCACGGTCGCTTCGCCCACCAGCGGGTGACCGGGCACGCCATAGATCACAGCGCCCTGCCCGCCGAGCCGCAGCACTTCCTCGGCGACCTGCGCGTACACTTCCGCGAACTTTTCCGTCTGTTCGTAGATGTGATCGAAACTGTGCACCGTCACTGACGCCGGCAGTCCTTCCAACGTCGGATGCCGCGCCGTGCGCACGTAGATGTCAGACGCGCTGCTAAGGATGTCCCATGCTCGCCGCGTGAGCAGCGCCGGATCGCCAGGGCCTAAACCAACAATCGCAATCGTCATGATGGTTCCTCGTGGTAAATTATACCTTGCTACCCAACTATCGCACTATCTCACGATTGCACCATCTCACTGATAAACCAAAAAGGGGTAAGACCTTGCGGCCTTACCCCTCATCAACCGATCCAGCCAACGCCAAATCGGCAACACTTGCACCACACGTAACCGCCAGCGGTTCAAGTGCAGGTGTCAGAAATCTACCATCAACAATCGTCTAGCGCTTGGTGTACTGCGGAGCCTTGCGGGCGCGCTTGAGACCGGGCTTCTTGCGTTCCTTGGCACGCGCATCGCGTGTCAGATAACCCGCCTTGCGCAGCATCGGCTTCAACTCCGCATCGACTTCCAGCAGCGCCCGGGCCACGCCCATCGCCGCCGCATCAGCCTGGCCGGTATCGCCGCCGCCGCTCACCTTCACCGTCACGTCGAAGCGCTGGTCGACGCCCGCCAACTTCAGCGGCGCGGCTACATTCTGCGCGTCGGTCTGGCGGCCAAAGTACTCGCCAACCGGCTTGTCATTCACCGTGATCGCGCCGGTGCCGCCGGTATGCAGACGCACGCGCGCCGTCGAGGTCTTGCGCCGTCCGATGCCTTCGTAATATTGACCTGCCATCTTCACTCTCCTATCCCACCACAAGCGGGGGATTATCTCAGAATTCCAACTTCTTCGGCTTCTGCGCGGCGTGCGGATGCTCATCGCCCGCGTACACGTGCAGCTTCTTGAACATCTGGCGGCCCAGGCGGTTATGCGGCAGCATGCCCTTGATCGCCAGTTCCACGGCGCGCGTCGGATGCTTCGCCATCAAGCCGCGCAGGTTCGTTTCCTTCAGGCCGCCCGCGTAACCCGTGAAGTTGTAGTACATCTTCGCGGCTTCGCGATTGCCCGTCACTGCGATCTTATCCGCATTCAGAATGATGACGAAATCGCCGTTGTCCAGCCACGGCGTAAAGGTCGGCTTGTGCTTGCCGCGCAGCACGGCCGCTACCTGCGACGACAACCGGCCCAGGTTCTGCCCGGCCGCATCCACCACGTACCACTCGCGCGTGATGTCATTTTCTTTCAGGGTGTATGTTTTCACGCTTCCGCTCCTGGAGGCTGGATATTTGAGATTAAAGATTGGAGTGAACGCCTGCAACCCGACGGATTCTCTCCAACTTCCAATCTCCAACTTCCATCCTCTAAATCAATAATTCACTGCGATCAGACACAAACCATTCGGTGCGACTGCCGGCCCGGCGCGATTAGGATCCGCAGACTCCAATATCTCCAGGAAATCCGCGGGCGTCCGTTCTCCGCGCCCGATCGAGATCAGCGTCCCGACGATCCGCCTCACCATGCGATACAGAAAGCCATTGGCCTGCAGTTCGATTGCGATCGCTGGCCCTCCGGCCATCACTTCAGCCCGGTACATGGTTCGGACGGTGGACTCACCCACCGTCGGCTGGCCGAAAGCCGCAAAATCGTGCTCACCGATTGTGTAGGCCAGCGCCCGCCGTATCGCATCGACGTCCAACACTTGCGGCACGTGCAGTGTGTAACGCACTGTCAACGGATTCCGCACGCGCATGTTGCTGATGCTGTAGCGATACACCCGGCTCACCGCATCGTAGCGCGGGTGAAAAGTGTCTGCTGCTTGTTCAAGTTCAAGTATTGCAATGTCGGCGGGCAGTGTGGCATTCAGCGCCCGCTGTAAATCATTCAGGGTGTGCCGCCAATCGACATTGAAAGCGACGACCTGTCCGCTGGCGTGCACCCCCGCGTCGGTGCGCCCTGCGCCCAGCACCGCACCCGGCTGGCCGATCTTGCTCAACGCGCCTTCCAGTGTGCCCTGGATCGACGGCTCCCGAGCGGGTGACTGGCGCTGAAAGCCGTGATAATCCGTGCCATCGTAGGCGATCACGGCTCTGATGCGCAATCTACTCCTCGTCCACCAACTCGATCTGCACCATCTCGGCGGCGTCACCGCGGCGCATTCCCAACTTGTACGTGCGCGTGTAACCGCCGTTGCGTGTGGCAAACTTCGGCGCGATCTCGTCAAACAGCTTCTTGACGATGTCGTTACCGTACAGCACCGACGCCGCCTGCCGCCGCGCATTCACGACCTTGATCGGATCGCCCGCTGCGAGGCTGCGCTTCGCCTTGGTGATCATCTTCTCGGCCTCATTGCGAATGGAGTCGGCCTTCGCCTCGGTCGTCTGGATCGCGCCGTGGCGGAACAGCTCCGTCAACAGTCCGCGCCGCAAAGCCTTGCGCTGGGACGTATTTCGATTCAGTTGCTTGCCTGCTGCACGATGTCGCATGTCTCAAACATCCTTCTTCCGGGGACTATTCTTCGCCCTCTTCTTCTTCTTCTTCTTCGGGCAAGTCTAATTCCGGCAGATCGCCCGGCTTCAACAAGCCCTTCGCCATCAACTTCTCACGCAGTTCAGTCAGCGACTTCGCGCCGAAGTTGCGGATGGTCAGCATGGCCTCGTCACCGCGGCCCAGCATCTCCAACACCTCACCCACGTTGGTGATGCCCGTGCGCTTGAGCGAGTTAAAGACGCGCACCGACAGATCGAGCTGCTCGATCGGCGTTTCGTAGATCTCTTGCGGGATCGCCGACGTCGATTGCGTGATCTCTTCCATGCGGACTTCTTCGGTCACGCCGGCCACCAGCGAGAAGTGCTGCACCAGGATGCGCGCCGATTGGCTCAGCGCCTCCTGCGGGCGCATCGTGCCGTCGGTCCACACCTCGATGATCAACTTGTCGTAATTGGTCATCTGGCCCACGCGCGCGCGCTCCACGTCGTAGTTCACGCGCTTGACCGGGCTGTAGATCGCGTCGACGGGCAGCTCGCCGATCGGCAGGCGGCCGCGCTCTTCAGCCGGACTGTAGCCGCGCCCCGGCTCGACCGTCATCTCCATCTCCAGCCGCGCCTTGTCGCTGTCCACCGTGAAGAGGTACAAGTCGGGATTGATGATCTCGACTTCCGGCGGGCACTGAATGTCGCCCGCGGTCACGGTGCCCTCGCCGCGCACTTCCAGGCGCAGGCGCACCGGCTCTTCGCCGTGCAGCTTCACACGCAGCTGTTTGATCTGCAGGATCACCATCGTCATGTCTTCGCGGACATACGGAATGTCCGAGAATTCATGATGCACGTCACTGACGCGTATGGAGGTGACGGCTGCGCCGGGCAGGCTGCTCAACAGCACGCGCCGCAGTGCATTGCCCAACGTCACGCCGTAACCGCGTTCCAACGGGCCGATGATATACCGGCCATAATTCTTTGATGTCGCATCAGTCTCGATTTTCGGCAAGACCATGCTTAAGGTAGACACTGGAATCCTCCTGGTGCGATCGAACCATCTGGCCAACCGCTCGACCGCGTCAGAGCTTGGAGGTTAGAGCCTGGAGGTCGGATGTTGGCAGCCACGCTGGCCGGCCAGCAACCGTCCTCCCACTTCCAACCCCCAACTTCCAACTTTCAATTAGCGCGAATAATACTCGACAATCAGCTGCTCGCTCAGCGTGAGATCGATCTCTTCGCGTGACGGGCGGTTGATCACCTTGCCGCTCAATTGCGACGAGTCAAAACTCAGCCACTTGGGCGGAACGTACTCCTCGACTTCCTTCTGCACGTTCTTGAAGTACGGCGACTTCAGGCTGGCCGCGTGGACCGAGATCGCATCGCCGGCCTTGCACAGATACGACGGCGCCTTGGTGCGGCGGCCGTTCACATCGATGTGGCCGTGCGCCACCAACTGCCGCGCCTGCGCGCGCGAGGTCGCCAGGCCCAGCCGGAACACCACGTTGTCCAGGCGGCTCTCCAGCAGCGACAACAGCATCGCGCCGGTCACACCCTTGCTGCGCTGCGCCACTTGATAGTAGCGCCGGAACTGCGCTTCCAGCACGCCGTAAATGCGGCGCGCCTTCTGCTTCTCGCGCAGCTGATTCAGATAGTCTGTGGACCGCCCGCGCTTGAATTGACTGGTCTTCCCGTGCTGACCAGGGGCGTAGCCGCGCCGTTCGATGGCGCACTTGGGTGACAAGCACCGCGCGCCTTTCAAGAACAGCTTCTCGCCCTCGCGGCGGCACAGTTTACACACAGGGCCAATTGTCCTTGCCATGCTTCTTCCTGCACCTTTCCTAAGTGTTGTAGTTTCTCAGTGAGAAGAGATAGTTATTTAGCCAGATGGTGCGCGATCACTCGGGGAAAGATTCTCTCAACTACCGCACTATCCAACTATTGCACTATCGCACTATACTCTTCGTTTCTTCGGCGGCCGGCAGCCATTGTGCGGAATCGGCGTCACGTCCGTAATCGAGCGCACGCGCAGCCCGCTGGCCTGCAGCGCGCGGATGGCGGCTTCACGGCCAGGGCCGGGGCCTTTCACGAACACGTCCACTTCCATCACACCCATGTCGGCGGCAATCTTGGCGGCATTCTGCCCGGCCAGGCGCGCGGCGTAGGGCGTCGATTTGCGGCTGCCCTTGAAGCCGGCCTGCCCTGCGCTCCCCCACGCCACCGTATTGCCATTGGCGTCGGTGATGGTGACGATCGTGTTGTTGAAACTCGAATGAATGTGGGCCTGACCGTGCGCAGCAACACGCTTAGTCTTCTTGGGGCCCGTGGCGCGCTTGACTCGTTGAGTGCGACCCATAGTGCTTCCTTCTCCGTAACTCTAAGTGAGACCCACAGGGGTCGATAGGAACCGGGTTTCTGCGGAGAAACCCGGTTCCTCCAATCACGATTACTTCTTCTTTGCGCCACGGCGGCGGCCGCGTCCGGGTACCGTCTTCTTGATACCTTTGCGGGTGCGGGCATTCGTGCGCGAGCGCTGTCCGCGCGTCGGCAGGCTGCGGCGATGCCGCAGGCCGCGATACGCGCCAATTTCCGTCAGACGCTTGATGTTCAACGACACCTCGCGGCGCAGATCGCCTTCCACGGTGTGCTGCTTCTCGACCAGTTCACGCAGCACGTTCACTTCGGCTTCGGTCAGATCCTTGATGCGCGTGTCGGGATTGACATGCGCCCGCGCCAGAATATTCTGGCTGGTCGGCAGGCCGATGCCGTAAATATACGTCAAACCGACTTCCACCCGCTTGTTGCGGGGCAGGTCAACGCCTGCAATACGTGCCATAATGTTCCCTCCACTAACCCTGCACTTGCTTGTGCTTGGGGTTTTCGCAGATCACACGCACCTTGCCTTTGCGCCGGATGATCTTGCACTTGGGGCAAATGCGCCGCACAGATGGTGATACTTTCATCTCGAAAACTCCTGTCTCTATGCTACCGGCGGAACTGATCCGCCACACACCCCGCCAGATTTCACCCGGCGCGAGCAGTCTATTCTACCCGATCGCTGCCTTGACGTCAGCAGTCACTTTCTCGATCGCCTGTTGCCCGTCGATGCGAGCCAACATGCCCTTCTGGTCAAAGTATTCAATCAGTGGCGCAGTCTGCGCAGCGTACACCTCGATGCGCTTTTTCTGCGTTTCCAGATTGTCGTCCGGGCGCTGATACAACTCGCCGCCGCACACATCGCACACGCCCGCCACTTGGGGCGGTTTGCTATTCAGGTTATACACCGCGCCGCACTTCTTGCACGTCCAGCGGTTGCCCAACCGATCGAGCAGCACTGCATCCGGCGCGTGGATGAACAACACTTTCTCAATCCGTCCGCCGCGCTCGCTCAGCAATTTGTCGAGCGCTTCAGCCTGCGCCACGGTGCGCGGGAAACCGTCGAACAACACGCCGTTCTGCGTATCGGCTTCCTTCAGGCGCTCCCGCACCATGCCGATGGTCACTTCGTCCGGAACGAGCGCGCCGCGATCCATGTAGCTCCTGGCGAGCTGGCCCAATTCCGTTTCGCGCTTCAGGTTGTCGCGGAACAGATCGCCGGTGGCGACGTGCGCGATCCGCAATTCATCCTTCAAGCGCTCAGCCTGTGTGCCTTTGCCAACTCCCGGCGGGCCAAACAACACGAGATACTTTGCCATGCTGCCTCACCGAGCCTCGGCGGCTTGAGCGCAGCCGAGTCCTATTTCAAGAATCCTTCGTAGTGGCGCATCGTCAACTGCGCTTCCAACTGCCGGATCGTATCCAGCACCACGCCCACCACGATCAGCATACCGGTGCTCAGAATCGACATATTCATCGCGTTCGGAATGATGTCCAGTATCGTCAGGAAGAACGGCAGCACCGCGATGCCACCCAGGAACAGCGCGCCCACCAGCGTAATGCGGCGCGACACCGCCATAATGTACTCCTGGGTGCGCTGGCCGGGACGAATGCCCGGAATAAAACCGCCCTGTTTTTGCAGCGTGTCGGCCATGTTCTGCTGCTGCATCAGCACGTCGGTGTAGAAGAACGTGAAGCCGACCACCAGCAAAAAGTACATCAGCCAGTACAAGAAGGACAGCTCATGTTTTCCGCCGCTAAAGGCTGCCGCCAAATTGTTGAAAAAACTCGCGATCTGCGGATTGGGCGAGCCTGCCAGAATCTGGAAGATAATCGCCGGCAGGACCAGCAACGACTGCGCGAAGATCAGCGGAATCATGCCCGCCGTGTTCACCTTCAACGGAATAAACGTGGAACCGCCGCCGAACACGCGCCGCCCGCGCACGCGTTTGCCATACTGTACCGGAATGCGACGCTCGCCTTCCTGAACGTACACAATCACGAACACCGTCAGCACGATCACCAGGATAAAGGCGGCCAGCGCAACCGGCGCCTTGGTCGGATCAGCCAGCAGCTGCGCTATATTCTGCGGAATACGCGCCACAATACCGCCAAAGATGATGATCGAGATACCCTGCCCGATGCCTTCCTCGGTAATCAATTGGCCCAGCCAGATGGCAAAGAAAGTACCAGCCGTCATCGTCGCCAGCACTGCCACCGTCGGCAGAAACTCAGTCCCAAAGCCCGGAATGATCTCGCCGCCGCCGCTGCTGCTGAAAATGCGGATCTGGCCGATGGCCGACAGCAGCGCCATCGGAATGGCAAAAATGAACGTGTAGGTCTCCAGTTTCTTGCGGCCCGCCGTGCCCTCTTCACGCAGCATTCGCTCCAGCGATGGAATTACACCGGCCAGCAGCTGAATGATAATCTGCGCCGTGATGTACGGATACACGCCCATCGCCAGCACCGAGAAGTTCGACAACGCGCCGCCCGACAAGAGGTTCAGAATGTTTGCCAGTGCGCTCGTCGCGCCCTGGCCTTCCAGCAGGCTCTTCAGCGCGGCCTGATTCACGCCCGGCACCGGCACGTGCGCCGCCAATTGATAGAGCACCAGAATTCCCAGCGTGAAGAGAATTCTCTTCCGCAAATCGGGCAGTGCAAAAGCATTCTTGAAGACTTGTAACATCCGTCAGGTCTCCTGACTCCGCGCCGCGCTGCGCGCGAGTTTCTCCGACTTACTGATGACTCAGTCGAGCGGCAGCAGTTCGATCGAGCCGCCCGCCTGCTCAATTTTCTCACGCGCCGTTCCAGACACCCGATGAGCCTTCACCGTCAGCGCTTTATCGATCTCGCCCCGACCGAGCACGACCACTGGCTCGCGTACGGAATGCACCAGACCGGCTTCCACCAGCGTCATGGGATTCACTTCCTTGCCGGCTTCAAATTCCTGCGCCAGATCATCCACATTTACCGGCGCGTAATACACCTTGTTGCGCGAGGTGAACCCGACGCCGCGCACAAAGGGCAATTTACGCACGGTCGGCAGATTGCCGCCTTCGTGATAAGGAGCCTTCGTACCGCCCGATCGAGCGTGCTGGCCCTTCTTACCGCGGCCGGCGTAAGTCCCCTGCCCGGAACCAAGGCCGCGGCCCACGCGCTTCTTCGACTTGCGCGCGCCTACTGCGGGTTGCAAATCGTGCAGTTTCATTTCACTTCCTCGACTTCCACCAGATGCGCTACCCTGGCAACCATGCCGCGCGCCACTGGACCATCGGCGTGCTCCACCGTCTGATGCATGCGCTTCAAGCCCAGCGCGCGAATGGTGCGCTTCTGCCGTTCGTTGAATTTAGTCGGACTTTTGACCAGGGTCACGCGCAGACGCGGACCGTTCATTTCAGGCTTGTTGCTGGACACGTTGACGCCTCCACACCGGTTGCACTTCTTCCACGGTCTTGCCGCGGATCTTCGCCAGCGCTTCCGGATTCTTCATCGACTCCAGGCCGGCCAGCGTGGCGCGGATCATGTTGAGTTGATTGCTGCTGCCCAGCGACTTGGTCAGGATGTCGCGCACGCCGGCCGCTTCCAGCACAGCACGCACACCGCCGCCGGCGATGACTCCAGTGCCGGGAGAGGCAGGCTTTAACAGAATGCGCGAACCGCCATACTTAACAGTAATCTCGTGCGGGATCGTCGTGCCCGACAGGGTTACCGGACGCATCGCACGGCGGGCGCGCTCGGTGGCCTTGCGGATGGCCTCAGGCACACCGCGGCTCTTGCCGATGCCCACACCCACGTTGCCCCGATTGTCGCCGGCGACGACCACGACACGAAACGCGAAGCGGCGGCCGCCCTTGATCACCTTGGCTACGCGGGCGATGCTGACGACACGCTCGTCGAGTTCTTCACGCGGCTCAAGATCGTTTCGCCGGTCTGAGCGTTGTTTGGGTCCCGACTCAGATCGCTTGCCACCGTGCTGAGGTTGAGATCGCTGCTGCTTTACCATGTGCCTCTCCTAGAACTCCAGCCCATTTTCGCGGCTGGCATCCGCCAATGCTTTGATCTGACCGTGATACCTGTAACCGCCGCGATCGAAGACCACTTGCTTGATGCCGGCCGCCTTGGCGCGCTCGGCTAAGACCTGGCCGACCAGCTTGGCCCGATCAACACCCTTCTTGCCGTCGGCCTGACCAGCCACTTCGTGATCCACCGTCGAAGCCGAGACCAGGGTGTGCCCCTTGGAATCGTCGATGATCTGGGCGTAGATGTTCGCCAGGCTGCGGAAGACGTTCAACCGCGGGCGCTCTGGCGTGCCAATAACTGTGCCGCGCACACGGGTGTGGCGCCGTTGTCGTGCTTGATTGCGTGAGTGTGCCATACTAATTCCCTCTACCCTCCGACCTTGCCGGCCTTGCCCGCCTTGCGGCGCACGATCTCGTTGTCATAGCGGATGCCCTTGCCCTTGTACGGCTCTGGCGGGCGCAGCGCGCGAATCTCGGCCGAGATCTCGCCGACCTTCTCCTTGTCAATGCCTTCCACGGAGATGGTCTTGGCCTTCGGATCGGCGCCGATGGCAATGCCCTCGGGCGGCACGATCATGATCGGGTGTGAGTAACCCAGATACAGCATCAGGTTCTTGCCCGCCAGTTCTGCACGATAGCCTACGCCCTCGACCACCATGGTCTTCTTGAAGCCTTTGGTCACGCCTTCCACCATGTTGTTGAGCAGGGCGCGGGTCAGGCCGTGCAGCGCGCGCGTTTCACGCAGATCATCCGGTCGGGTCACCTGGAGCTCCGCCCCTTCCTGAGCCACAGTAATGGACTCAACGAACGTGCGTTTCAATTCGCCCCTGGGGCCCTTCACGGTCACTTCAGTACCGTCGATTTTAACTTGTACACCGGCCGGAATCGAGACCGGTTTCTTTCCAATACGCGACATCACATCCTCCGAAACACGGAACTCTTGGTGCCTACCAGACGTGGCACAACACTTCGCCGCCCACGCCCAGGCGCTTGGCCTGCTGGCCGGTGATCACGCCCTTCGGCGTCGATAAGATCGAGATACCCATACCCGACAACACGCGCGGCACATCCACCTTGGAGGTGTATACCCGGCAGCCGGGCTTGCTGACCCGCTTGATGCCGGTAATGGCCGGCACGCGATGGCGCCGATCACCCGCGTACTTCAGCCACAAGCGCAGGTTGGCATGCGCACGACCTTCTTCCTGGGTTACTTCAAAATCCTGAATGTACCCTTCGTCTTTCAGGATATTGGCAATGGCAACCTTCAAGTTGCTGCTCGGCATGACCACCACACTGTGGCCGATCATGGAAGCATTGCGCACACGGGTCAGCATATCGCCGATCGGATCTGAAACGCTCATTCGTCACACTCCTCTACATCCGGTTACGAAACAGTCCCCATCTTCTGGGGGGACGAAACAGTCCCCATCGTGGGGCGGGACGGCACAGCCCCTAAGACACGCGAGACGAAACAGTCCCCATCTTCTGGTGGGCTAATATAATCGCCTACCAGCTCGATTTCACTACACCGGGCAGTTCGCCCTTCAGCGCGGCGGCACGGAAGCAAATGCGGCACATATCGAAACGGCGCATGTAGCCGCGCGGGCGACCGCAGATGCGGCAGCGGTGGCGCACACGAACGTCATACTTCCGGTTGTACTCGCGATGGATAATGGACGTCTTCGCCATATCTTAGTCTCTCCTGAACGGCATGCCGAGCAGCTCCAGCAGGCGATGGCCTTCGGCATCGTTTTGAGCTCGTCGTCACAATGGTGATCTCCATGCCGCGCAGCATGTCGATCTTGTCATACTGAATTTCCGGGAACACCAGCTGCTCTTTCAGACCCAGCGTGAAGTTGCCGCGGCCGTCAAAGCCCTTGCCGGAAATGCCGCGGAAATCGCGGATGCGCGGCAGCGCCACGTTGCACAGCCGATCGAGAAAGGCCCACATCCGCGCGCCGCGCAGCGTGACCTTCACGCCGATCTGGCGGCCTTCGCGCAGCTTGAAGTTGGCGATCGATTTGCGCGCTTTGGTCAGCACGGGCTTCTGACCCGTGATGAGCTGCAAGTCAGCGACGGCCCCATCCAGGATCTTCGGGTTATCGATCGCGTCACCCGCGCCGATATTGAGCACGACCTTCTGGATCACGCGGCGCCCGCATGACGGTGCTAAAATTGAATTCCTTCATCAAGGCCGGAACGACTTCGTTTTTGTATCGCTGCTGAATATTAGGCATCCAACTACTCCATGTTGTTGCGCAGGTCTTCATCCTGGTGGCCTGAGCGGCGTCCGCTCACGTCACGTGCTGGATGCGCATCTGCGGTCACCGGCGGCTATTTGAGATCTTCGCCGCAATTCTTGCACACGCGCACCTTCTGGCCGCCGTCCGTGCGGAACCCCACGCGCACGGCCTCGCTGCACTTAGGGCAGACCAGCATCACATTCGACAGGTCAATGGGGGCTTCAAATTCGATGATGCCCACCTGGGTACGGGCGGCGCGGCCCTGCGTGGGCTTCTGGTGCTTTTTCACCATGTTGACGTTCTGCACCACCACCCGCTGACCTTTGCCATCCACGCGCTTGACTTCTCCGCGTTCGCCTTTGTGTTCACCGGTGATTACTTCGACTGTATCGCCTTTGAGAATCTTGCTCGCCACGGTCACTACTCCTTACAATGTCTCGGTAGCCAGCGAGACAATCTTCATAAAACCCTTGTCGCGCAGCTCGCGCGCCACGGGGCCGAAGATGCGCGTGCCCTTGGGATTCAACGTTTCCGGATCGATGATCACGGCCGCGTTATCGTCGAAGCGAATGTGGCTGCCATCCGGCCGCTTGTATTCCTTGGCCGTGCGCACAATCACGGCTTTCACCACATCGCCCTTCTTGACGCTGCTGTTGGGCGTGGCCTTCTTCACCGTGGCCACGATCACGTCGCCCACGTAGCCATAGCGGCGCGTCGAACCGCCCATGACGTGGATGCACAGGATTTCTTTTGCGCCGGTATTGTCGGCCACGATCAGACGGGTCTCCTGCTGAATCATGTTACGCCTCCGCCTTCTGCAGCACCTTCTCGACGGACCAGCGTTTCTCCCGGCTCATGGGCTGGCTTTCCACGATCTGCACCAGGTCGCCCAGCCTGGCCGTGTCATTCGGATTGTGCGCCTTGTATTTGGTCGTCTGGCGGATGACTTTGTTGTACAGCGGATGGCGCTTCAGGTTCTCCACCGACACCACCACTGTCTTCTGCATCTTGTCGCTGGTTACGCGACCGACGAGGCGCTTGCGCTGTTCCCTCATTTCGCTTCTCCTTACCGCTGTCCGGCCGCCAGCGCAGCGATTTCACGCTCACGCAGGATGGTCTTCAGGCGGGCAATATCGCGGCGCACAGCCGTAATCCGGTTGTTGTCAACCAGCTGGCCGGCTTCCCACTGGAATCGCAAATTGAATAATTCCTTGTAAGACTCATCAAGCTTGTGCTCGATCTCTTTCGTCTCCAGCGCTCGGACATCTTTGGTCTTCATGCTGATTCTCCTGCGCTGCTAGCACTCGCCGCGGCAGTCAAATCGCGCCGGCCGATGATCTGCGTCTTGATGGGCAGCTTATAGGCCGCCAGACGCAGCGCTTCCCGCGCCTGATCTTCTTCCAAACCGCCAATTTCCAGAATGATACGGCCCGGCTTGATAACGGCCACGTAGTGATCGACCGCACCTTTGCCTTTGCCCATGCGGGTCTCGGCGGCTTTCTTGGTTACCGGCTTGTCGGGAAAGACGCGCACCCACATCTTGCCCTTGCGCTTCACATAGCGGACAATGGTGCGGCGGGCGGCTTCGATCTGGCGCTGTGTCATCCAGCACGGCTCCAACGCCTGCAAGCCCAGATCACCGAAGGCCACCTCAACGCCGCGTAGTTCCTTGCCTGACATGCGCCCACGTTGTTGTTTGCGCCACTTCACGCGCTTTGGCATCAACATAGCATCACACTCCCACTCAATCACTATCGCTCTGCCATCCGCGTCCTCGCGAATGGCCCGCGCGGACGCGGGCTAGAGCGTGACAAATTATGCGCCGGGCGCAGCCGCCGGCTGCGCCGCAGGTTCCGTCTTCGCTTCGGGCAATATCTCGCCCTTATAAATCCATACCTTGACGCCGATGCGGCCGTAGGTGGTCAGCGCTTCCGCTTTCGCAAAATCGATGTCGGCCCGGAGCGTGCTGCGTGGCACACGGCCTTCCATCACGGTCTCGCGGCGCGCCATTTCCGAACCGGACAGACGGCCGGCTGCTGTAATTTTTACGCCTTCGGCACCCATGCGCATGGCCTGCTGCACCGCGCGCTTCATGGCGCGGCTGTGGCTGATGCGGCGCTCAATCTGGCCGGTAATGTTCTCGGCCACGAGCTGCGCTTCCAGATCGGGCTTCTCGATCTCGGTGATTTCCAACTTCACCTTCTTGCCCGTCATCTTCTCGATGGCCTCGCGCAGCTCCTTCACCGCCGCGCCCTTGCGGCCGATGATGATGCCCGGCTTGGCCGTGAAGATGGTGACGATCACCTGATTAGGAAAGCGCTCGATGCCGATCTTGGACACGCCCGCCTGACCGACCTTGCCGCGAATGAAGTGGCGCAGCTCAAAGTCTTCGGCCAGCAGCTGGGCGTACTGCTTGCCCTTCTTGGCATACCAGCGCGACTTCCAATCGTAGATGACGCCTAAGCGAAAACCGTAAGGATTAATCTTGCGACCCAAGTTGGCCCCCTATCCAAGCCTGCCGGCCTGATCTCCTAAATCTTTTCCGTCAGCACGACGGTAATGTGCGACGTCTTGCGCGTAATCGGCTTGAAGCGCCCGCGCGCTCCGAAGCGTCGCCACTGGCGGCGCGGACCTTCATCGGCCCGGATTTCCGTCACAAACAAATCGTCCCGCGACAGGCCCAGGTTCTCTTCCGCATTCGCTACCGCCGAAACGATGGTCTTACGCACCACTTCCGCCGGCTTGTTCGGCAGGAACTTCAACACGGCGATGGCCTTGTCGGCCTGCAAGCCGCGCACCTGATCGATGACCAGACGGGTCTTGCGCGGCGAAACGGCAGCAAAGCGCAGCACGGCGCGTGATTGATTAGCAGCAGCCATGACTCACCCCTTACTTCCCTTCGGCCTTCGTCGCCGCAGCCTCGGCCTTCTCCCGGGTGGAGTGACCGCGATACGTGCGCGTCGGCGCGAATTCGCCCAGCTTGTGGCCGACCATGTTCTCGGTGATGTAGATCGGAACGTGGCGGCGGCCGTCATGCACCGCGATCGTGTGGCCCACCATCTGCGGGAAGATGGTAGAGGCGCGCGACCAGGTGCGGATGACTTTCTTGTCACCCAACTGGTTCATCGTTTCGATTTTCTTCAACAGCTTGGGCGCGACGAACGGCCCCTTCTTCAACGAACGTGACATCTCAACCTCCGCGGTTAGCGCCGCTTCTTACCACGACGCCGGACGATCAATGGATCACTCACTTTGTTGCGGCGGGTCTTGTAACCCAGCGTCGGCTTGCCCCACGGGCTCTTCGGGCCGGGCAGACCAATCGGGGAGCGGCCCTCACCGCCACCGTGCGGGTGATCACGTGGACTCATCGCCGTGCCGCGCACCGTCGGGCGGATGCCCTTCAAGCGCTTGCGGCCAGCCTTGCCCAGCTTCACATTTCCATGGTCGATGTTGCTGACCTGGCCCACCACCGCGTAGCACGTCTGGAGCACTTTGCGCATCTCACCGGACGGCAGACGCAAGGTGGCGTAGTCGCCTTCCTTCGCCAGCAGCTGCGCCGAGGTGCCCGCCGAGCGCACCATCTGCGCGCCCTTGCCCGGCTGCAGTTCGACGTTGTGCACCGTCGTGCCGAGCGGCATGTTCGCCAGTGGCAGGCAGTTGCCCGGTCGGACTTCGGCGGCGGGACCACTAACGACGGTATCGCCCACCTTCAATTCCACTGGCGCAATAATGTAGCGCTTCTCGCCGTCGGCGTAGAACAGCAGCGCGATGCGCGCTGTGCGGTTGGGATCGTACTCGATCGTCGCGACCTTGGCGGGAATGTTGTGCTTATCACGCTTGAAATCGACGATGCGATAGGCCTGTTTGACGCCGCCGCCGCGATGCCGCACCGTGATCTTGCCATACGCATTACGACCCGCCTTCTTGCGCTTATCCGTCAGCAGCGAGCGCTCCGGCTTGGTCCTGGTAATATCTTCAAAGGTATCGCCGGTCATGCCGCGACGGCCCGGCGAAGTGGGTTTATACTTTTTAATCGGCACGATAACTGCTCCTAATTGACCGCAGGTCATTCCGCCTAGCGCGCCCCCGACGCTTTGCGTCGGACAGGGCGTAAGGCGCATCGGTCCGCGCCGAAGAATCTCTTTTCACCCCTACGAGATTCCTCGCTGCGCTCGGAACGACACCCCGGTAACGTTACACGCCCTCAAACATCTCGATCTGCTGGCCGGCCTGCACGGTCACGATGGCCTTCTTCCAGCCCGACGCTCTGATCTTCTGCTGCGCCTTTTTGCCCACCTGGCGGCTGCGCGGATTGCGGCGGCGCTTGGCCGGTTGATTCATCACGTGCACGGACACCACGTTGACCTTAAAGATCGTCTCGACCGCTTCTTTAACCTGCGTCTTGTTGGCGCGCTCGTCTACCTCAAACGCGTACTGGCGCAGATCGCGCAGGTACATCATCTTCTCAGTCTGCAACGGGCGCTTGAGAACCTCATAGATATGCATCATTCACCTCATTAACCCAGCAGAATGTCAATCGTATCCAACGCGCTCTTGGGGAGCAGCACCGTCTCGTAGCCCAGCAGATCGCGGATGTTCAAGTACTGCGCGCGCAGATACGTCGCGTTGCCCAGGTTGCGAATCGACAGCTCGACGTTCTCGTCGCGCTCCGGCAGCAGGACCAGCGTCTTGCGGCCCGTCTTGGCGTTGGTCAGCACGGCAGCCATCGTCTTGGCGCTGGGCTTATCCATCGTCAATTGATCAAGCACCACAATGCTGTTATCCGCCGCCTTCACGCTCAAGGCCGAGCGCAGCGCCGCATGGCGCATCTGCAGCGGCATCTTCTGCGTGTACTTGCGCGGCCGCGGACCGAACACATTGCCGCCGCCCTTCCAGTGCGGAGCCTTGCGGCTGCCCTGGCGCGCCCGGCCGGTGCCCTTCTGCTTCCACATCTTGCGCGTGCTGCCGTTGACCTCGCTGCGATTCTTGGTCTTGGCATTGCCCTGGCGAGCATTGGCCAACTGGCGGGTCAGTGCCTGGTGCATCAGCGGCACATTCACCGGGGCTTCAAAGACGGCTGGATTCAGTTCAATTTCGCCGACAGTGTCGCCGGACATGTTAATGACTGGAACTTTCATCGCCATTCGCTCCTACTTCTTCCGCGTCTCGGTCACTATCACCAGCCCGCCAGTGGCGCCCGGCACAGGACCTTTCACGCCAATCAGGTTGCGCTCGGCATCCACCAGCACGACCTGCAAATTCTGCGTGGTCACGCGTTCCACACCCATATGACCGGCCATGCGCATGTTCTTGTGAACCTTGCCCGGCGTCGTGCCCGACCCGATCGAACCCGATCGGCGCAGGCGATCCGACTGGCCGTGCGTGCGCGGCCCGCCGCTGAAACCGTGGCGCTTCACGTGACCCGCGAAACCGCGGCCCTTCGAGGTGCCGACGACATCCACGCGCTCGCCCAGCTGAAAGAGTTCCACCGTCAGCTTCTGGCCTGCGGTATAGCCTTCATCGGCTTTGACGCGCAGTTCGCGCAAGGTCTTCACAGCCGGGACTTCACCCTCCAGCGATTTACGCTTGGGATGTTTGTCGTCGGCCTTCAACAACCCCAGGTGTCCGCGTTCCGGTTTCGACAAACGCGTGGCCTTTTTCACCGGTTCAAAGCCGATCTGAATAGCCGAATAACCATCGTTCTCGGCAGTGCGGACTTGCGTCACGTAGCATGGCCCGGCTTCGATCACGGTGACAGGCACGGCTTCGCCGCTCTCCGTGAAAATCTGGGTCATGCCCAGCTTACGCCCGATTAAACCCTTCATGATTCCTCCGATAAATAGGGACTGTCAGCGCAGGCGTTCTGCGTGCATCATCCCCCAAGCCGAGTGAGCCAGCGCATCCGATCGGGCGCCGCTCAAACGATCGGCTTGTCGAGCCAATTAGAGATTGATCTCGATGTCCACGCCCGCCGGCAAATTCAGGCGCATCAGCGTGTCGATCGTCTTTGAATCTGGATCGACCACGTCGATCAGACGCTTGTGCGTGCGGATCTCGAAATGCTCCTGGCTATTCTTGTCGATGAACGAACCACGCTGCACGGTGAACTTCTCGATCTTCGAGGGTAGCGGAACCGGACCGACCACGGTCGCGCCGGTGCGCTCCGCCGTTTCCACGATGCGTTGCGCCGACTGATCGAGCACACGATGATCGTAAGCCTTGAGGCGAATGCGAATTCTCTGTTTGGCCATACTATTGTTTCCTTGCGTCCCAAATACTGTGAATCGTTGCTGCTATGGGCGGGGCGAATTGGCAGTCCGCCCTGCTTCCATGCGGCTTAGCTGGCGACCTTGGTGATGACGCCGGCGCCGACCGTCAACCCGCCCTCGCGAATCGCGAAGCGGCTGCCCTGCTCCAGCGCCACCGGCGTGATCAACTCCACCTGCATCTTGATGTTGTCCCCCGGCATCACCATCTCCACGCCTTCCGGCAGCGTGATCTCGCCCGTCACGTCCATCGTCCGAATGTAGAACTGCGGCCGGTACCCCGACACGAACGCCTTGTGCCGCCCGCCTTCGTCCTTGCGCAGCACGTACACTTCCGCCTCAAACTTCCGGTGCGGCTTGATCGACCCCGGCTTGGCCAGCACCATGCCGCGCTCCACCTCGTCCCGCTCAATCCCGCGCAGCAGCAGGCCCGCGTTGTCGCCCGCTTCCGCGTCGTCCAGCGTCCGGTGGAACATCTCCATCGACGTCACCACCGTCTTGCGCGTCTCATCCCGCAAGCCCACGATCTCCACGTCTTCTCCCGGCCGCACCACCCCCCGGTCCACTCGCCCCGTCACCACCGTCCCGCGCCCCTTGATCGAGAACACGTCCTCAATCGACATCATGAACGGCTTGTCCGTCTCCCGCTTCGGCGTCGGAATGTACTCGTCCACCACCCGCATCAATTCATTGATCGAGGCGTAGTTCGCATGGCTCGGATCCGTGCTGGCTTCATTCAACGCCGCCAGCGCACTCCCCCGCACGATCGGCGTCTCATCCCCAGGAAATCCCTGCCCCGTCAGCAGTTCCCGCAACTCCAACTCCACCAACTCCAGCAGTTCCGGGTCGTCCATCATGTCCACCTTGTTCAGGTACACCACGATCGCCGGCACTTCCACCTGCCGCGCCAGCAGCACGTGCTCCCGCGTCTGCGGCATCGGCCCGTCCGGCGCCGCCACCACCAGGATCGCCCCGTCCACCTGCGCCGCCCCCGTGATCATGTTCTTGATGTAGTCCCGGTGCCCCGGCATGTCCACGTGCGCGTAGTGCCGCTTCTCCGTCTCATATTCCACGTGCGCGATGTTGATCGTGATCCCGCGCTCTTTCTCTTCCGGCGCGTTGTCAATCGAGTCGAACGAGCGAAACTGCGCCATCTTCTTGAAGCCCAGCACTTTCGTGATGGCCGCCGTCAGCGTCGTCTTGCCGTGGTCGATGTGCCCCATCGTCCCCACATTCACGTGCGGTTTCGTGCGATCATAATGCTGCTTCGACATGGTTGATTCCTCCTGAAAACTTATCGAGCACGCGCCGGTTCGCGCCTGCCCCCATTGAGAATTTCCTGTGCCACACTGTCGGGCACCTCAGCGTAGTGTTCCAGTTCCATCGTAAACGTCCCGCGCCCTTGAGTTGTCGAGCGCAAGTCCGTCGCATATCCGAACATATTCGCCAGCGGCACGTGCGAGCGAATGGCCTGCACGCCGCCCGTCCGCGGTTCCATGCCTTCGATCTGGCCGCGGCGTGACGAGAGATTGCCAATCACGTCGCCGGTGTACTCATCCGGCACGGTCACTTCCACTTGCATGATCGGCTCGAGCAAGATCGGCCTGGCCTTCAGGGCGCCGTCTTTCACCGCCATCGAGGCCGCGATCTTGAACGCCATTTCGTTCGAGTCCACTTCATGGTACGAGCCATCGACGAGGCGCACCAGCACATCGACCATGGGATATCCAGCCAGCACCCCGGCTTCCATCGCTTCTCTGGCGCCCTTCTGAATCGCCGGGATGTATTCCTTGGGGACCGTGCCGCCGACGATGGCGTTTTCGAACTCAAAGCCCGCCCCCTTCTCACGCGGCTCGAGTTCCAGCCACACGTCGCCGTACTGGCCGCGCCCGCCCGATTGGCGCACAAAGCGCCCCTGAATCTTCACGGGCTTGGTGATGGTTTCGCGGTAAGCCACCTTGGGGCGGCCGACATTCGCCTGCACGCGGTATTCGCGCAGCATGCGATCGACCAACACTTCCAGATGCAGCTCGCCCATGCCGGCGATCAACGTTTGGCCGGTATTCTCGTCTGAGCGCACGCGGAACGTGGGGTCTTCTTCAGCCAGGCGGCGCAGCGCTTCACCCATCTTGTCTTGATCGGAAGCGCTCTTGGGTTCGATGGCAATCTCGATGACCGGATCGGGGAACGAAATTGCTTCGAGGATGATCGGATGATTGGGATCACAGAGCGTGTCGCCCGTGAATGAATCCTTCAAGCCGAGCGTCGCACCGATGTCGCCTGCGCGCACTTCGGTCAATTCTTCGCGGCGATCGGCATACATCCGCAGGACACGACCCAGGCGTTCCTTGCGGGGCTTGGTCGAATTCTGCACGGTTTCACCCACTTCGACTATGCCGGAATACACACGGAAATACGCCAAGCGACCGACATACGGATCGGCCACGATCTTGAAGACCAGCGCGCAAAACGGCTCATCATCGTCCGTGTGGCGCGGTTCAATTCCGCCAGTATCGGGATTCGTGCCGTTGACCGCGGGAACTTCAGCCGGCGATGGAAGGAAATCAATCACGGCATCGAGCACGGGCTGCACGCCCTTGTTCTTCAAACTCGAGCCGCACAACACCGGAACAATCGTACCGGCGATCGTGGCTTTGCGAAGCGCTTTTTTGAGTTCGTCTACGGAGATCGCCTGGCCTTCGAGGAAACGATGCGTCAGCTCATCATCGGTTTCGGCGATGCGCTCAACCAGCGTATCATGCGCCGCCTTGGCTTCGTCCAGCATCTCAGCGGGGATGTCGCGCTCTTCCATCGTGAGGCCGAGGTCGTCTACCCAGTAAATCGCCTTCATCTTAAAGAGATCGATGATGGCATTGAAGTCGGCCTCGTGCCCGATTGGCAGCTGCAACGGCACCGCATTCGCGCCGAGACGCTCCTTGATCGAATCGACCGCCCGATAAAAATCCGCGCCGACCCGATCGAGTTTGTTGATGAAACAAATACGGGGGACCTGATACCGATCGGCTTGCCGCCACACCGTTTCCGATTGCGGCTCCACGCCCTGCACACCGTCGAACACCACCACACCGCCATCCAGCACGCGCAGCGAGCGCTGCACTTCGGCGGTGAAGTCGATATGCCCGGGCGTGTCGATGATGTTGATCTGGTATTCGCCCCAGTTGGCGGTAATGGCCGCCGCCGTGATGGTGATGCCGCGTTCGCGCTCCTGCTCCATCCAGTCCGTCACGGTGGTGCCATCGTCCACACTGCCGATACGATGGGTTTTGCCAGTATAAAACAGAACCCGCTCGGTAGTCGTAGTCTTACCGGCGTCGATATGGGCAATAATGCCAATATTACGCATGAGTGCGAGCGGGTATTCCCGTGTCATGATTCTAAACACACCTAGGTTTGCAGGGTGACGGGTTTCGATTCTTATTTGAACCCGACGCGCCGTCACACACAACCGTTACTGCGGATTGTGTGCCCCGGAAGGGGCCAAGTCACTACCAGCGGAAGTGGGCAAACGCCCGATTGGCTTCCGCCATTTTATGAGTTTCTTCGCGCTTCTTAATCGCCGCGCCATTGCTGGCCGCCGCGTCCATCAATTCATTCGCCAGTTTGTCCACCATCGACTTGCCGCCACGCGAGCGAGCAGCGCCCAACAGCCAGCGCATGGCCAGCGTATTGCGGCGATCGGCCGGCACTTCCACCGGAACCTGATACGTGGCGCCGCCGACGCGGCGCGGCTTCACTTCGATCTGCGGTGTGGCATTCTTCATCGCCTGCTCGAAGACTTCCAGGCCGGGGCGCTTGCTGCGCTCCTCAATCAGCGCCAGCGCGTCATACATGATATGCTGGGCGGTGCTCTTCTTGCCGCTCAGCATCATGCGATTGATAAACATCTGCACCATCAGGCTGTTATAGCGAATATCCGGTTGAATTTCGCGCTTGATTGCACGGTTGCGACGTGACATGTGCTTTTCTCCTGAACCTTACACCGAGGCCTTCTGCTTGGGCCGCTTGGCGCCGTACTTCGATCGACCTTGCGAGCGCTTCTCGACGCCGGCGGTGTCCAGGCTGCCGCGCACGACGTGATAGCGCACGCCGGGCAAGTCCTTCACGCGGCCGCCGCGCACTAACACCACCGAGTGCTCTTGCAGGTTGTGCCCTTCGCCCGGAATGTAGGCCGACACTTCAATACCGTTTGACAGGCGCACGCGGGCCACCTTGCGCAAAGCCGAGTTCGGTTTTTTGGGCGTCTGCGTGCGGACCACGGTGCACACGCCGCGCTTCTGCGGCGCGCCCATCGTGCGGTGCTCGCGGCGCTGATCGAACGAATTCCACGTATACTGGAACGCAGGCGCCTTGCTCTTGCCCTTCTTGAACTTGCGGCCTTTGCGAATCAGTTGGTTTATGGTTGGCACTGATATTTCCTCCGTGAAGAAAGGCCATCTCAATGATTATGATGGCCCTTCCTCGTTCAAAACAAAGCGATGCTGCGCTTGAGTTGTAGATAGAGTCGGGGGCTTTTAGCCGACATCTATCGGTCAGCGGCGCGTGATAATACCATGTAGTACGAATCGTGTCAAGCCTTTCACACACGGCTATTTGTCAAGCAGGCTTGGTTGCCGGCCGGCTGGCACAAAGCCCAGCGGGAGCAGCCAGGCCAATCCATTCGAAAACCGATCTACACAAAAACACGGAGAACCTTGCGATTCCCCGTGTCTCTCAATCCCGCTAGCTCTCCATCGCGCTACAACGAGTCGTCGCCGCCCAGACCGCCGAGTAAGCCCATGCTCAACCTGGGCATCTTCTGCTTTTCTTCATCCTTGCCGAAGCGCAGAACTTCACCCGTGTCCGTAATCGCTTCCACCGCCAGACCCAGCGATTGCATTTCCTTGACCAGCACCCGGAACGAGGCCGGGATGCCAGGCTCTTCGATGCGCTCACCTTTCACGATCGATTCGTAGGTCTTCACCCGGCCCTGGACATCGTCTGATTTAACGGTCAGCATCTCTTGCAACGTATGCGCCGCGCCATAGGCTTCCAGCGCCCACACTTCCATCTCGCCGAAGCGCTGACCACCGAACTGGGCCTTGCCGCCCAGCGGCTGCTGCGTCACCAGCGAGTAGGGTCCCGTCGAGCGGGCGTGCACTTTGTCTTCGACCAGATGCGCCAGCTTCATGATCGTGATGACGCCGACGGTCATCGGCTGATCAAAGGCATCGCCGGTCTTGCCGTCATAGGCGGTCATCTTGCCCAGTGTCGGCAGCGGATCGCGCAGCTGCAGGCTCAATTGATTGGCGCGCGTTTTAACCTCGTCCGCCGGCGCCTGCCTCGCGTCCTCGCCGTGCTCCATGAGCCACAGCCGCAGACAGGCATCGACCGCATTCTTATTGACCTGCGTCAAGATCTCGTACGCGCGGCCGTCATTTTCAAAAATCAGGATCTGATCGGGATCGAAACCGTTCTCGCGCAACCATTCGCGCAGCACCACACGGCGGGCCAGCACCTGGTCGGTGGCCAGCAGATCGAGATCATACTCGCCGCCATCCAGCAAGGACGCCAGATACAGGCTGCGCACCTCGTCGTCGTCCTCAAATTCCTCCAGGTCTTCAGTGCTCTGCTCGTTCAGCCAATTCCAGGCGCGCGTGGTGTAATTGCGCCACGCTTGATCAATCATCCAGGCGCGGGCCAGTTCCGCCTCGATTTCCACTTCATCGGCACCGTCAAACACCGGCGTGATGGCGCGGAAACCCAGGCGATCAGACGCCCAACCCAGATGGACTTCCAGGATTTGGCCGATGTTCATGCGGCCCGGCACGCCCAGCGGATTGAGAATGATATCGACCGGCGTACCGTCTTCGAGGAACGGCATGTCCTCAACCGGAACGATGCGCGAAATGACGCCCTTATTACCATGCCGGCCAGCCATCTTGTCGCCCTCGGTCAACTTGCGCTTTTGCGCCACCGACACGCGCACCATCTTATCGACGCCGGCCGGCAGATCGCGGTATTCATCGCGAGTGAAGACCTTGACATCGACGACCTTGCCATGCTCGCCGTGCGGCAAACGCAGCGAGGAGTCCTTCACTTCGCGCGCCTTCTCGCCGAAGATGGCGCGCAGCAGTTTCTCTTCCGGCGACAATTCCTTCTCGCCCTTCGGCGTGATCTTGCCGACGAGAATATCATTCGGGCCCACTTCCGCGCCGATGCGGACAATGCCGAATTCGTCCAGGTCCTTCAGCGCCTCTTCGCCCACGTTGGGAATATCGTGGGTGATTTCTTCCGGCCCCAGCTTGGTGTCGCGCGCTTCGACTTCGTGCTTCTCGATGTGGATCGAGGTGAACTTGTCGTCACGCACCAGGCGTTCGCTGATCAGAATCGCGTCTTCGTAGTTTCCGCCTTCCCACGACACGAACGCGCACAACACATTCTGCCCCAGCGCCAACTGCCCTTCCGACGTGCTCGATGAATCGGCCAGCACGTCGCCCTTCTTCACGCGTTGGCCTTTGCGCACAATCGGGCGCTGATCGATGCAGGTGCTCTGATTGCTGCGATTAAACTTGCGCAGCTTATAAGTCTTCTTGCCCTTCTTGGTCTGCAGTTCCACCAGGCGGCCCGTGACGCTGGCGATCTCGCCATCTTCTTCCGCCGTCACCACCTGCCCGGAGTCAACCGCAGCCTGCCATTCCATGCCGGTGGCCACCAGCGGAATCTCCGGCAGCAACAGCGGCACAGCCTGCGCCTGCATATTCGAGCCCATCAATGCGCGGTTGGCGTCGTCGTGTTCCAGGAACGGGATCAACGCCGCCGAAATGCCGACGATCTGCCGCGGAGCAATGTCCATGAAATCCAGCCGCTCCGGCGCTTCGAAGACAAACTTGTCACCGTAGCGCGCCGAGATGCGCCGATCCTTGAAGCGTTTCTTTTCATCCAGCGGCGCATTGGCCTGCCCGATGATGTAACGATCCTCAACGTCCGCCGACATGTATTCCATGTCGTCGCTGACGAAGGGCACAATCGCGATCTCCATTGCCGGCAGGGCGGCTATCATCTTGGCCAGTGTTTCATCGACATCCGTGCCGGCTGCGGCGATCTTCTCGCTAGTATCTGGATGCGTCACATCGGCGCGCAGTGTCTGCCCGACCAGCAGGTCCGACTGATTCGGCATTGACTTGACCACGCGGCGATACGGCGTCTCGATGAAACCATACTGATTCACACGGCCATAGGTCGCCAGACGGCCAATGAGACCGATGTTAGGGCCTTCCGGCGTCTCGATCGGGCAGATGCGGCCATAGTGCGAGTGGTGCACGTCGCGCACGTCAAAGCCCGCGCGCTCACGGCGCAGGCCGCCCGGGCCCAGGGCAGACAGGGTGCGCTTGTGGCGCAGCTCGGCCAGCGGGTTGGTTTGATCCATGAACTGCGACAACTGCGACGAACCGAAGAATTCACGGATCGCCGCGACGACCGGCCGGATGTTCACCAGAGCAATCGGGGTCATGGCGCCGGCTTCGCGGATGCTCATGCGCTCCTTGACCACGCGCTCCATGCGGCGCAACCCAATCCGCAACTTGTTCTGGATCAATTCACCCACGGTCTTGACGCGACGATTGCCCAGGTGATCGATATCGTCGCCCTGCTCCAGGCCATTGTTGATCTTGATCATGTGCTCGACCAATTTGACCAGGTCGGCTTTGGTGATGGTGCGCAAGGGCGTGCTGAGGCCCAGGCGCTGATTCAACTTGTAGCGCCCCACCCGCTCCAGGTCATAGCGCCGCCGATCGATCAGCTGCTCGATCAGATAACTGCGCGCATTGTCCATGGTGGGCGGATCGCCGGGGCGCATCTTGCGATAGAACTCCAGCAGCGCTTCTTCCGCCAGCGAGCGCTTGTCGCGCGGCGACAGGTTGCCCTCCTGCCGGATCGTCGTCAGGATGTATTGATGATCGGGATTGTTGTCCACATGTTCGAAGAGGCGCAAAATCTCTTCGTCGGAACCGGCCTTGAGCAGATCGCTGCCCGAGCCGTCATCGACGGCGGCCATGGCGCGCAACAAAATCGTTACCGGAATGGTGCGCTTGCGGTTGAACTTCAACGTAATGTAATCGCTCTTCCGCGTCTCAAATTCCATCCAGGCGCCGCGATCGGGAATGACCTTGGAACTGGCCAGCACGCGCCCCGATGTGGGATCGACGTCGGCATCGAAATACACGCCGGGCGAACGGATCAACTGCGACACCACGACGCGCTCCGTGCCGTTATAGATGAACGTGCCGTTCTCCGTCATCCACGGGAATTCGCCGAGGAAGATATCATTGACAACGTGCTCGTTGGTTTCGCTGTTGACCAGCGCAACTTTAATGTAGAGGCCGCGCGCGTAGGTGAGATCGCGTTCCAGGCATTCCTTCTGGTTGAACTTGGGGTCTTCAAACCAGAATGACAGGCCGAACTGGCGCGCCTCCGGGCCATCACCGGGGAAATACAGACTTCAAGGCGCCGTTGAAACTCTCAATCGGCGACACTTCGTCAAAGAGTTCGCGCAGCCCCTCTTCGATAAACCAGTTGAAGGAATTCAACTGAACTTCAATCAGATTCGGCAGGGCGTAGATGTCGGGGATACGAGCGTATGATTTCGCGGCTAACTTCTCGGCCATTCGCTATCTCCTCAGGATAAATCAGTGCCTAAACGCACAAAGGGGGATCGTATCCCCCAGCTCGGTCGGATATATCTAGGTTTTACACATTTTGATGACGTAGCAAAAGATGATTATATAGGCCAGGTGGACTTCTGTCAATAGCTAAATTTTTGACTTTTCTTTTGGCCGGAGAACTGCTGCGAGGCGGCACTGTTTCAGGGGTATTGGGGCCCATTTGGTGCTTGGTACCGGTAGCGTCGAAACCTTCTCATTCCAGCGCCCTGCTCTATTTCGGCTGCTGGCTGTTGCCGTCTGCTTCTTTCCGCTGCCTGCGTGACACCCGCGTATACAGCGGCACCAGCATCAGACTCGCGCGCAGGCCGGCGGTGCGGGCGGCCACGCCGATCTTGTTCTGCGCGGCTTTCACCGTGCGCGTCGGCGTGGCGAGCCAGCCCGTGGCGACAGGCTTCTCCGCTAATCCAAACTGCACCACCGCCGAAGCCCACGTCAACCCCGCGCCGAAGCCCACCAACACCAGCTTGTCGCCTTCTTTCACGCGGCCTTCTTCAATCGCTTCGGTCAACGCGATCGGGATGGAAGCCGCCGAAGTGTTGCCATACTTGTCGATGTTGACGAAGACTTTCTCCATCGGCAGGCCCAGCTGCCGCGCGGCGAGCTCGATGATGCGCGCATTGGCCTGATGCGGGATCATCAGATCGATGTCGTGGATCGACAGGCCGCTGCGCCCGATCGTCTCCGCGGCCGAGCGCGCCAGCGTGCGCGTGGCAAACTTGAACACTTCGCGCCCATTCATGTGGATGTACTGATACTTCTTGTCCAGCGCCTCGTGGGTAGGCGGATTAGCGATGCCCAGCGGCATCATCAAATGCGGCGCGCCTTCACCATCTGATCCCAACTCGAAGGACAACACGCCGGTCGGTTCTTCGCAGGCCTGCACGATCACTGCGCCCGCGCCGTCGCCGAACAATACGCAGGTGTTGCGATCGGTCCAGTCGATGTTGCGACTGATCACTTCGGCGCCGATGACGAGGATGGTGCGATACGCGCCCGTGGCGATAAACTGCTGCGCCGTGACCAGCGCATACGCGAAGCCCGTGCACCCGGCCACCAGCGTGAATGCCCCGCAATTCGCGCCAAGTTGATATTGAATTTCGGATGAAACGGCGGGCAGCAAATGATCAGGCGAAGAAGAAGCCACAATGATCAGATCAAGATCGGCGGCAATCAGCCCGGCCTTTTCCAGCGCAGCCTGGCCGGCCTCCACCGACAACGTCGAGGTGTTGACGCCCTCGGGCGCAATGCGCCGCTCGCGAATTCCCGAGCGTGTGACAATCCACTCATCCGACGTATCGACCAGCTTCTCCAGATCGAAGTTCGTCAAAATATTGTCGGGAACGGCTTTGCCCCAACCAACGATACGCCCATAAAGCATAGTCTTCTGTCCTTGGCTTTACAGCTGACGCGACTGGTGCTGCTCATGCCGCAAATACCAGTATGCGCCGACACTGACGACCGACACGACTGATCCCGCAGCCGCGAGGCCGAACACGATCACGCGGCCATAGCGTTGGCGAAACGACAGGGGCTGCTGGCTGGCCAGCAGCGTCAGGGAGCGGCCCAGATCGCGCACGAAGTTGGGCGACGGCTCAATCGGGACCAGCGTTTCACGCATATTCTGCATCAAGTGGCGCAGCGACTCGGTGCGCGGATCGAGCAGCAGGCGCGGCAGCTCGGTCGGGAAGTTGAGTGTCTCCGCCAGCCAGGCTTCCAACTCCGCTTCGTCGATCGGGATCTGTCTCGATCGTTCCGCGTCTGTCATCGTTCGACTTCATCTCCTGCAGGAGTCACCCCAGCCGATCGGGTGGAGCGGGCCTCCGCGCTCTGGGTCAACTCATCACGCAGCGCGAGCAAGGTGCGATGGTACAACGACTTGATCGCGCCTTCGGTGCGCCCCATAATCTGCCCGACTTCGGCGTTCGACAGTTGTTCCACGAATTTCAGAATCAACAATTCCTGGCGTTCTTCCGGCAAATGCCGAATGGCGGCCAGCAGCCAGCGCCGCTCTTCCTGGTTTTCTGCCACCCACTCCGGCATCTCCACGACATCGCCGACGAGCGTCACATCTTCCAGCGCCAGGTCCTGCCGCCGCGCGCGATCGCGATGCCAGTTGGCCACCAGATTGTGCGCGATCCGATAGAGCCACGCCGAAAACGGCACGCCGCGATCGGCGTAGTCCTTGATGTGCGTCAGCGCTCGATGAAAGACGCGGCTGGTCAAATCCTCGGCATCGTGATGGTTGCCGACGCGGTAATAGACATAGTTGTAGATGCGGGTCACGTAGCGTTCATACACCGCTCCGAACGCGGAGGGATCTTTCTTGACCCGCTTCACCAGTTCCAGATCGCTTTCAGGTTCGCTCACCGGGCTGCTCCACCTGCTGGCTCGCCCTGCGCGATCGGTGCGCTGTGAAAATAAACACCGAGGGTTGGCAAAGGTTGCGAGGCAGCTCGCGAGAGTATATCAGCCTGCGGCCGGTTGTCAACTGATTGGCGTTTCGTGCTAGAATGAGGTTGTTTCACCGCCGAGATCGCAAGAACGCGGCGCTACTCTGAATTCTCCGCGAACTCTGCGTTCTCTGCGGTAAACCCCAGCCCCACGCCCATGAGGAGCGCGACTATGGAATGCCCCAACTGCCTTGCCGAACTGCCCCGCGATGCCGAGGTGTGTGATCACTGCGGCCAGGAATTTTGCCCTCACTGTCATGCACCGGTGCCGGCCCGCGCCACGGCCTGCCTCAACTGCGGCGAAACCTGGTCGCTGGCCTGTCCCGAATGTGGACACGAAATCAGCGCAATCGATACAAAATGTCCACACTGCGGCCTGTCCTTCGAAGAAGAACTCGAGCCGTGCCCGCACTGCGGCCAGCTCATGCCTGACATCGCCGATGTCTGCCCGCACTGCAAAGGCGAGCGCTGCCCGACCTGCGGCGCGGCTCTGCAATCCCACACGCTCGTTTGCTCGCAGTGCGGCACGACGTTTGTCTTGCATTGCCCGGAATGCCAGCACGAAATTCCCGACGGCGCAACGAAATGCCCCCACTGCGGTATGGTCTTCAGCGACACGCCACCCGGCGAGGGCGATCACTGCCCCGCCTGCGGCGCGTCGATCGTCGCCGAGGACGGCATATGCAGTGCCTGCCATGTAACCTTCTGTCCGCGCTGCCTGATGCCCACTCGAGAAGAAGATCGCGCGTGCCCTAAGTGCGATCTGGACCTCTTCTTCCATTGTCCCGATTGCGGCTTCGAATTGCTGGCTTCTGCGTCGATCTGCCCCGCGTGTGATCGGTTGTTCGCCCGATCGTGCCCGCACTGCCAGCGCGCGATCTATGCCGCCCCGATCGAGTGTCCCGGCTGCCATAATGCCCTGCCCGCCGAGAAAGCCGCGCTCGCCCGGCCAGCGCTCGGCGAAGTCGGCGCGGCCATCGTCGTTCCGAAATTGGTGAAGTGCCCCAACTGCGAAACGCGCTTCGACGCGGCGGCCGGTCCGTGCCCCACGTGCGATTCGATCGTGTGCCCCAAGTGCCATCGGCTCGCGTTGGAAAACGAAAACGTCTGTATATACTGCGGCACAGAACTGCCGATCATGATCTTCACCTGCCCCAAGTGCAGCGCCGAGGTCGGCGCTGAGGCGGAAGCCTGTCCCAACTGCGGACTGGACCTCTCCGGCACATGCCCGCAGTGCCGCGCCCAGCTGCCCGACGGCGCCGATCGCTGCCCCATCTGCGATCAGCCTGTCTGCCCGGAATGCGGCTCGGCCACCAGCGAGGCGGCCGTTCAATGCGCCGTCTGCGGCGCGCAGTTTACCTTCGCCTGCCCGGAATGTGGCGCAGACGTGGCAGCCAGCGCCACGAGTTGCCCGAAGTGCAAGGCGGTCTTTGAAGCGTAAGCGGCGCGGCCTGCGTTATAATCAGCACACGGCACACCACCCGGCGCAGGCGCGAGCGACGCGGCGTCTACGGTCTCGTCCCTGCAGCTCAACACCTCGGAGACATAGCATGTATGATGATGACGATTTCACTGGAAATCAAGCAGCGCAGTCCGGCACGCTCTCGCCAGTCCGCGAGCAGATCAAGCGCGCCGTCCGATCGATCCTGGAAAGTGTCGGCGAAGATCCTGATCGCGATGGCCTGCAGAACACGCCCCTGCGTGTGGCGCGCATGTACGAAGAAATCCTGCAAGGCTACCACACCGATCCCACGACGTTGATCAACGGCGCGCTGTTCGATGTCGCTTACGATGAAATGGTCGTCGTCAAGGACATCGAGTACTACAGCCTGTGCGAGCATCACCTGCTGCCGTTCTATGGTGTGGCGCACGTGGCTTACCTTCCGCACGGAAAAGTGCTGGGCCTCAGCAAGATCCCGCGCGTGGTCGATATGTTCGCGCGCCGTCTGCAGGTGCAGGAACGCATGACGTGCCAGATCGCCGACTTCTTGGATGACGCGCTGCATCCGCGCGGCGTGGCCGTGGTCGTGGAGGGCGCGCACCTCTGCTCCATGATGCGCGGCGTGCGCAAGGCCAATGCGCGCATGGTCACCAGCGCCGTGCTCGGCGGCTTCCAAACCGACGCGCGCACGCGCAGCGAGTTTTTCGAGCATATCCGCAAGACGGCTTCCTCATGACACAAATCATACTGGTACGCCATGGTCAAACCGAATGGAATCGCGTCGAGCGGTTTCGCGGCAGGTTTGACGTGCCGCTGAATGAGACCGGGCTGGCGCAAGCTGCCGCTACCGGCCGGCGCATCGCCGCTGAGTGGCGTCCGGTCGCCGTCTACTCCAGCCCATTGTCACGCGCCGTCCAGACGGCCGAGGCCGTTGCCCAACATTTCGGCCTGCCCGTGCAGGCTGAACCGGGCCTGACCGACATCGACTATGGGGAGTGGCAGGGCTTAACGCCGGATGAAGCTCGTGCTCGTTGGCCGGAGATTGTCGAGGCCTGGTATCATGCCCCGCCACGCGCTCACATCCCCGGCGGTGAAACCTTGGAGCAAGTCCGCGCCCGCGGCGTCGCGACGGTACGGATGCTGGCAGAGCGGCACACCGATCAGACCATCGTCCTCGTCGGCCACACCGTGATCAACCGCGCCATCCTGTTGGGGATTGTGGGACTGAACACCGATCGGTTCTGGCACATTCGACAGGATACTTGCGCGATCAACGTCTTCGAGACGGAAGGCGACGACTTCGTGTTGGTGTCACTCAACGACACGCACCATTTGCGCACGGTTCATGAATGAGAAACCGCACCACAGCGATCACGCACCGTTGTCTTCGCCTGCATTCCGGGTGATAATGCAGCCCGTGCAGGAGATCATTCGTTGAGTGCTTTCCTTCAACTCACTCTTTCACTCGCCATCATCATCCTCTTCGCCAAGGCAGGCGGTTACGTCGCCGTGCGCCTGCGGCAGCCCGCCGTGTTAGGCGAGTTGCTGGCCGGCTTGATCCTGGGTCCGACTTTTATCGATCTGGTGCATTTGCCCTTTGTCAGCGATCCCGAACTGCTGCATGAGGAAATCACTGCTCTCGCTTCGTTGGGCGTCGTGTTCCTGATGTTCACGGCCGGGCTGGAAGTCGAACTCGACGAGATGCTGCTTTCCGGCCGCGCGTCATTGTGGAGCGGCACGCTGGGCGTCGTCGCGCCGCTGCTGCTGGGCGCGATCGCCGTGCTGCCCTTTGGCTATACCGATCAAGCAGCATGGTTTATCGGCATTATTCTCACCGCAACCAGCGTGAGCATCTCCGCACAGACGCTGCTGGAACTGGGCGTGCTCAAAACGCGCGAGGGAATCACGCTGCTGGGTGCAGCCGTCGTCGACGATGTGCTGGTCTTGATCGTGCTGTCGATCTTCCTGGCGTTGGGCGGCTCGGCCGCCGGCGAAGGATCGGTCATCGTCGTTATCGCCAAGATGATCGGCTACCTCGCCCTGTCGGCGGCGCTGGGCTGGTTCGTGCTGCCCGGCATCGTCAAGTGGACCGATCGGCAGCCGATCAGCGAAGGGCTGACCGCGATCGTGCTGTTCATCACGCTGGTCTTCGCCTGGTCGGCGGAAGTGATGGGCGGGCTGGCCGCGATCACAGGCGCATTCATCGCGGGCGTGGGGCTGGGCCGCAGTCACTTGCGCGACAAGATCGAGTCCAAGATGCGCGTCATCACCTACGGCTTTCTGGTGCCGATCTTCTTCGTGAGCATCGGGCTGGAAGCGAACCTGCGCGCGATCACCGGGCTGCTGCTGCCATTCTTGATCGTCCTGTTCATCGTCGCCGTCCTATCGAAAGTGATCGGCGCCGGGCTGGGTGCGCGCCTGGCGGGGCTGAACAATGCCGCAGCGCTGCGCGTGGGCACGGGCATGATCTCGCGCGGCGAAGTGGGCCTCATCGTCGCCGGGATCGGCGTGCGCGAAGGCATCATATCTCAAGAAGTGTTCACGGTCGTGGTGGTGCTGGTGCTGCTGACGACGCTGGTCACGCCGCTGTTGCTGCGCTACGTCTTCCCCCGCCCGATCGCGCCACCCGCGCCCCCTCGTTCGACCGCGACTATCAAGGAGCGTTAACATGCCGAAGTTGATCGTTGCCATCTTGACCAATTTGCAGACGTGTCACGACGTGATTCATCTCTGGGAAAAACTGGGCGTGCCCGGCGCGACGATCCTGGACAGCATCGGCATGCGCCATCTCCAAGAGCGCCACGCCCACCGCGATGATCTGCCCTTGATCCCTTCGCTGCGTTCGATCCTGGAGCAGGAAGAATTCAATCACCGCACAATCTTCAGCGTCGTGCCTGACGAGTTCGACGTGGACGAACTCATTCGCCGCACGGAAGAACTAGTGGGCGATTTCGAAGCGGAGCATACGGGCCTGTTGTTCGTGACACCCGTGCTGCAAGTGCGCGGTCTGCGCCGACACACGCACAACTGACTGCTTCCGCGCATGACAGCGGTCGACAATCTCCGCTAAATTGGCTATACTGGGTGTACCTCTGTGTCGAGGGAGGTGCGCCGTGTGCATCCTGCTCGTACGTCATTGTGTCCCGTCACCCGGCGGCTGGCGTGTGCGTGAAGGTCCTGTCCGCGCTTTCGCCCAGACCGGACATTGATTGCATCAGACGGTCCAGCCGCCGAACTTCTCCAATTGCCCTGCTTTCAACCGTATCGATCTCTGGCGGCGCAGGTGGTTTCTTCTGTTGCCGGCGTTGGATTCAGCCACCTACCCGGAGGTAAAAATGAAAACTGTCGTCGCAGGCGCTTTAGGTGAGTGCGTCCATGTAGCCGGAATCATGAATTTTCTGCGTCTGGCCGAGTCGGCCGGCTGGCACACCGTGTTTCTTGGCCCCGCCGTCTCGATCGCGCAACTGCTGCAGGCCGCCGCCGAAGAACAAGCGGAGCTGGTCGGCGTGTCTTATCGCCTGACGCCTGAAACCGGCGAGCGCCTGCTGGGCGAATTTGCCGAAGCCGCCGACACCCTGCGCGAACGCGGCGTGCGCTTTGCCTTCGGCGGCACGCCGCCCGTAGCCGAACGCGCCCGCCAACTGGGGTTCTTTGAGCAGATCTTTGACGGCAGTGAAATGACAGAGGATGTCATCGCCTATCTTAAGGGACGGACCAGCGCAGAACGGACCGCCGCCGATTATCCGCAGGCCACCGTCGAGCGCCTGCGCTGGAAAGCGCCGCTGCCGCTGCTGCGCCATCACTTTGGGCTGCCCACGTTGGAAGCCACCCGCGCGGGAATCGCCCAAATTGCCGAATCACGCGCCCTCGACGTGATTTCACTGGGCATCGATCAGGACGCGCAGGCCAACTTCTTCCATCCCGAACGCCAGGATCCCCGCCGCCGCGGTGCGGGCGGCGTGCCCGTGCGCAGCGCCGACGATTATCGCGCCCTGTACGAGGCCAGCCGCCGGGGCAACTACCCCTTGCTGCGCACCTATTCCGGCACCGATGATTTCATTCGCCTTGCCGAGCTGTATATCGACACGATCAATATCGCCTGGTGCGCCATTCCGCTGTTCTGGTTCAATCAGATGGATGGCCGCGGGCCGTGGGATGTGGCCGGATCGATCAGCGAGCATCAAGCGGTGATGAAGTGGTATGGCGAGCGCGGCATTCCGGTTGAACTCAACGAGCCGCATCACTGGGGCATGCGCGATGCGCCTGACGTCATCTGCGTGGTGTCCGCCTATCTGTCGGCTTACAACGCGCGCGCTTTTGGCGTGCGCGATTACATCGCGCAATTGATGTTCAACAGCCCGCCCGGCCTGTCCGATGCCATGGACCTGGCCAAGATGCTGGCGATGCTGGACATCATCGAACCATTGGCCGGGGAGGACTTTCGCATCTGGCGGCAGACGCGCACGGGCCTGTTGAGCTATCCGCTGCAAATCGATGCGGCCCGCGCACATCTGGCCGCCAGCGTCTACGTGCAGATGGCCGTGCGGCCGCACATCGTGCACGTGGTCAGTTATACCGAAGCCGATCATGCCGCCACCGCCGGCGATGTGATCGAGTCGTGCCAGCTGGCGCGGCGCGCGATCGAGAATGCGCTGCGCGGCGCGCCCGACCTCACGGCTGATCCCCGCGTGCAGGCGCGCCGCGCCGAGCTGGTGCAGCAAGCACAGATCACGCTCGCCGCCATAGCCGCGCTCGCCGAGCAGGAGGTGGAAGATCCGTTCACCGATCCCGGCACGCTGGCGCGCGCAGTGCAAGCCGGCATCCTGGACGCGCCGCAACTGCGCAACAATCGCTTTGCCCCCGGCGCCATCAACTCGCGTTACGCGGCGGGCGCGTGCGTCGCCGTCGATTCTGCCGGGCGGCCCTGGCCGGAGCAAGCCCGCCTGGCACATTTCTTGAAAGGACATTGAGGCATGTCACCGACTACTCGCTACACGATCATTGGCGCTGGCAACGGCGGGCGAGCGATGGCGGCGCACCTCGCGCTCATGGGTTTTCCGGCCGTGCTGTACAACCGCACGCCCGAGCATGTCGCGGCCATTAAGGCGCGCGGCGGCATCGATCTTGAAAGCTACGACGGCGGGCCGCGCGGCTTTGGCTGCCTGGCCAGCGTCACCTCGGACATGTGCGAAGCCGTGCAGCACGCCGATGTCCTGATGGTCGTCGTGCCGTCATCCGCGCACGCCGATGTGGCGCATGCCATGGCTCCCCACCTGCACGACGGGCAGATCATCGTGCTGCATCCGGGCCGCACCTGCGGCGCGATCGAAGTCCGTAAGGCCTTGAGCGATGCGGGTTGCACCGCCGACGTCACCGTGGCCGAAGCGGGCACGTTTATCTACGCCAGCCGGACGGACGGTCCGGCCCAATCGCGCATTTTCCGCATCAAAGAAGCGCTGCCGCTGGCCGCCCTGCCCGCCACCAGCACGGCCCGCGTACTCGAGACCATCCGTCCGGCTTACCCGCAGTTCATCGACGGGATCAATGTGCTGCACACCGGCCTTGACAACATGGGGGCCGTGTTCCATCCGGCATTGACGCTGCTCAACGCGGGCCGCATCGAATCGACGCGCGGCGACTTCGAGTTTTACATCGACGGGGTCACGCCCTCGGTGGCGCGGGTGCTGGAAGTGATCGATCGCGAGCGCGTGACGGTGGCATCGTCCCTGGGGATTCGCGCGCAGACCGCACAGGAATGGTTGAAGATGGCTTATGATGCCACCGGCAGCGATCTGAACGAAGCCATTCACAATCAACCCGGTTATTACGGCATCAAAGCGCCCGCCACCTTGAATCATCGTTATCTGTTTGAAGACATTCCCATGAGCCTGGTGCCCATCGCCGCGTTGGGACAGCGCTACGGCGTGTCCACGGCCGGAATCGACGCCATCATCCGGCTGGCGTGCATCATTCATCGCACCGATTACTGGCGGCGCGGCCGCACGCTGGAAAAATTGGGCATCACGCAGCTCAGCGTCAGCGAACTCACGCGCTACGTCAACGAAGGCGTGGGCGTGTAAGGAGCCGATGCATGTGTGGCATTGCGGGAATCGATCGATCCGAAGCTCGGCGTGAAGTGGAGCAGATGTTGAATCAACTGCGGCATCGCGGCCCGGACGGATCGGGCCTGGACAGCGCCGCAGGCTGCACGCTGGGACACACGCGGCTGGCCATCATCGACGTTGCCGGCGGCCATCAGCCGATTTTCAGCGAGCAGCACGCGATTACGTTCAACGGCGAAGTCTACAATCACCAGGCGCTGCGGCAGCGCCACTTGTCCGATCGGCCTTTGCACACGCGCACGGACACCGAGGTGATTCTGCATCTGTATCAGCGCTACGGGCCGCGCTGCGTGGAACTGCTCGACGGGATGTTTGCGCTGGCGATTGCCGGCCCCGACGGGTTGTTTCTGGCGCGCGATCCGATCGGCATCAAGCCGCTCTACACCGCGCATCGCGGCGACACGCTGTACTTCGCTTCGGAGATCAAGGCTTTGAAAGATGTGGCTGCCGACATCCGCGAATTCCCGCCCGGCCACTGGTATCACTCGCGGCTGGGGTTGTCGCGCTACTACACGGTGGGGCAGGATTTGTCCGCGTTGGATGGCAATATCGTGCAGGAGCTGACGCACTTTGAGCATGAAGATCAAGTGCTGCCCGTCATCGTCCGCACGCTGCGCGACGCGGTCCACAAGCGCCTGATGTCGGAGGTGCCCCTGGGCATCAGTTTAAGCGGCGGGCTGGACAGCAGCATTGTCGCCCTGCTGGCGCGCGACGGGCCTGAGCGGCTGGAGACCTTCGCCGTGGGCGTGGCCGGCAGCAGCGATCTGGCCGCCGCGCGAGAGGTGGCGCAGTTTCTGGGCACCCGGCATCACGAGCGCGTCTACGATCAGCAGGACATGCTGCGCGTGCTGCCGCACGTGCTGCACTTTCTTGAATCCTTCGATCCGGCCCTGGTGCGCAGCGCCATGCCCAACTACTTTTTGGCGCAGCTCTCGGCCGAGTACGTCAAAGTGTTTCTCACTGGCGAAGGCGCAGATGAGTTGTACGCCGGCTACGATTACCTGGAGCGGTTTGAAGAACCGGACGCCCTGCATGACGAGCTGGTGCACATCGTGAGCACGCTGCACAACACCAACTTGCAGCGCGCCGACCGCATGTCGATGGCCCACGGGCTGGAGGCGCGCGTGCCGTTTCTGGACATGCGTTCGATCGCGCTGGCGCTGGGCCTGCCCGCCCTGTGGAAGCTGCGAGGCGAAGGCCGCCCGGCGAAAGCGCTGCTGCGGCGCGCCTTTGCCGACGCCCTGCCCGCGCCTATCGTCAACCGGCCCAAAGAGAAATTCTCCCAAGGTGCCGGCTCGTCGGACCTCATCGCGCGAGTGGCCGAGGAAACGATCGGGGACGCGGAGTTCGCCGCGGAGCGCACTCGTCTGGCACAGACGTGGAACTACCATCTGGCGAATAAAGAAGCGTTGTACTACTATCGCATCCTGCGCGAGTCGTATCAAGACGATCACATCTTTCCGACGATGGGGCACAGCCGCAGTCTATGAAAGAGAAACCAGGCTGTTGATTCCCGCCCGCTACGCGAGCACGCGGGAACACCTGCACCCACCGCAGGTGCGGTGTGACGCTGCACTGCACAACGGCCGGGCACAACTGAGAAATCCGGCTCCTGAAGGTGAAAGTATGCCGCTGGAACAACTGGTCAATTCTGACGCGTATGCCTGGATCATCCTGCCGCTGCTGGTGTTCGGAGCGCGCGTGCTGGACGTCTCGCTGGGCACGCTGCGCATCATCTTCATCGCGCGGGGCAAGCGCAGACTCGCGCCGCTGCTCGGCTTCTTCGAAGTGCTCATCTGGATCGTCGTGGTCAGCCAGGTGATTCAGAACCTGCACAGCCCGTTGGCCTTCATCGCTTACGCCGCCGGGTTTGCCACCGGCAACTACGTGGGCATGTGGATTGAAGACAAGCTGGCGATCGGCACCCTGATCGTGCGCGTCATCGTGCCGCAGGAAGCGTCACAGCTCATGACGCGGCTGCACGACGCGGGCTACGGCGTCACCAGCATCGACGCGCACGGCTCCACGGGCCAGGTCACTTTGATCTACACCGTCGTCAAGCGCAAAGACCTGTACGACGTGATGACCATTATCCAGAACACGTACCCCAAGGCCTTCACCTCCGTGGAAGAAGTGCGCTCCACACGTGAAGGCATCTTTCCCGCACGCGCGCGCCGCTTTCCCGATCCGACTGGCGCGGCGCAAGGCAAGTTAGTTATTCGCAGATGACAGGCAGTCGGCCGAGTCCCTACGCGCCTTCGATTCCTTGCACTGCCGAGGAGCTGCCGTTCTATTCCGGCCACGGTGCAGGGACAGGATTGCTGAGCAGCGTTTACGAAGAATTCAGATCGAGGAAATTGCCGAACGTGAACGCCCGCCCATGATCGAAGTGGCGGACTGCCGAAAATGGATGAAGAAGACAAGGCAAGAAAGATGAACTCAATCAAATCCCTTGCACGCTGGATCGATCGCGTGCAGCCGTCGGAAACCGTGGTCATGTTCGCCCTGGCGATCGTTGTGGGGGTAACCACCGGCGCAGGGGTCTGGCTATTCAAGCAGTTGATCGAGATCGCCAACCATTTGTTCTTTGGCGTGTTAGGCGGCGCCTTGAGTCCACTGGGCGGCTGGTCTGTATTGTTGATCCCGACGATTGGCGGATTGATCGTAGGCGTCTTGATAGTCCTGTTCGTCGGCGAAGAGCGGCATCACGGCGTAGCAGGGATCATGGAAGCTGTGGCGCTGGCGGGTGGTCGATTGCGCTACAAACGCATTCCGATCAAAACCGTAGCGGCGTCGATCTCGATCGGCGCGGGGGCGTCAGTCGGGCCGGAGGATCCCTCGGTGCAGATCGGCGCGAACTGGGATCGTTCTTCGGGCAAGTGCTGCGCCAGTCCGATGATCGCACACGCACGTTAGTGGCGGCCGGTGCGGCCGGCGCGATTTCCGCAGCCTTCAATGCGCCCATTGCCGGCATTTTCTTTGCACTGGAATTGATCATCGGTGAACTGAGCGGCGGCCTCTTTGGCAGCGTGGCGCTGGCTGCCGTGATCTCGGCGGTCTTTACGCAAGCCGTGTCTGGCGCTGAACCGGCGTTTCATGTCCCCACTTATCAGTTCAATTCGCCGCTGGAATTGCCCCTGTATCTGGTGTTGGGCGTGTTAGCCGGCGGCGTGGCGGCACTGTACATTCGCGCTATCTACAAAGCGCATGATGTCTTTCATGAATTGAAAGCGCCACGCTGGGCCAAGCCCGCCATTGCCGGCCTCATCGTTGGTGTGGTTGGCATCTTTCTGCCCCAAATCTTCGGCGTGGGTTACAGCACGATCGAACAGATTCTCAATGGGCAGACATTCTCGCTCGGCCTGTTGATCGCGCTGCTGATTGCCAAGTTGATCCTCACCCCGGTCAGCATCGGCGGCGGATTTCCGGGGGGCGTGTTCGCGCCCTCGCTGTTTCTCGGCGCGACGCTGGGGGCGGCCTTTGGCACGATCGTGCAGTTGGCGATCCCGGGTTACCCGATCGTCCCCGCGGCTTTCGCGACGGTGGGCATGGCCGCCGTGCTGGCCGGAGCGGTGCACGCGCCGTTGACGGCCATCATTCTGCTTTTCGAGATGACGAACGATTATCGGATCATTCTGCCCTTGATGTTTGCGGTCGTGGTGAGTTTGATCGTATCGCAGCGACTGCAGCATGACTCGGTCTATGCCCTCGGACTGGCGCGCAAGGGCATTCGCTTGCAGCGCGGACGCGACGTGGAAGTATTGGATACGATTACCGTGAGTGAAGTGATGCAGGAGGAGACGGACACTTTGCTGGAGTCCGATCCGTTGTCAGCGGCGGCCGAAGTCCTTGCGCAGTCGCGGCATCACGGCTTGCCCGTCGTCGATGCGCGCGGCGAACTCTACGGCATCCTGACCGTTCAAGACGTTGAGCGCCTGCAGCCGGTCAGTGACAGCACCACAATCGGGCAAGCCTGCACCCGCGAAGTGCTCACGGCCTTTCCCGATGAGACCATCGGCACGGCGTTGCGCCGCATGAGCACCCGCGACATCGGGCGCTTGCCGGTGGTGGCGCGAAGCAATCGCCGCCACCTGTTGGGTGTTTTGCGCCGCACCGATCTGGTGCGCGCCTATGACATCGCCCTAACCCGCCGCACCACGATGCGCCACAGCCGCGCAGCAAGTGCGGCTGGGAGTCTTCAGCGGGGCGCAGGTGATCGAATTGACCATCGCGCCGACTGCGCCTTGCGTCAATCAGCCGGTCAAGGCCGTGGCCTGGCCGCACGACTGTGTGCTCGCTTCGGTGCGGCGAGGAGGCCAGACGTTGCTGCCGCACGGCGATACCGTTCTACGCGCCGGTGATGTCTTGGTCGCCGTGGTCGAGGGCACAGCCCGCAACGACCTGCAGCGGTTGTGCGTGGTTGGTAGCACGTCAGAGGCAACCAATAAGCCATGAACGAAACCATCGAACGCGTCCTCCGCACCGAACGAGAGGCCGCAGCTTCATACACCCGCCTGAGCAGATGGTACGACCGGCTGGGCGGCAGCGAAGAGCCGCACATCGCCGAGGGATTACGTCTGCTCAATGTGCAGCCAGGCGAGCACGTGTTGGAAGTGGGATTCGGCACCGGGCGTAGTCTGATCGCCTTGGCGCACGCAGTCGGTTCAACCGGGCGAGTGTACGGCATCGATCTGTCGCCGGGCATGATCGCGGTAGCGCGCGAGCAGCAGCAAACAGATGCTACTCTGCTGTCGTCATGCCCGAGTGCTGTAAGCGGGCATCCAGTTAGCCGAATGGGTAATCGTGTTGAAAGCAGCACTGGATCCCCGAAACGCCCAGCGCGCCTCCGCCGCAATTCGGCGGACAAGGCGACTACACGCGGGAATGACGTCGTGACACTCCATCGCGGTAGCGCGCTGCATCTGCCCTACGCGACGGCTTCATTCAATGCGGTCTTCTCCACCTTCATGCTCGACCTCATCGACACGCCCGGCATCCCGATCGTGCTCGGCGAGATGCGGCGTGTACTGAAGCCCGGCGGCCGCCTGGGCCTCGCGTCGATGTCGAAGGCGTGCGCAGGCAACGTGGTGGTGAAAGTCTATGAACGCTGCCATCGCTGGCTGCCCAAATTGATTGACTGCCGCCCGATCTATCTGCAAAGCGCGGTAGAGTCGGCGGGACTGCACTGCGCTGTCCATCAAACCCGATCGATGTGGGGAATGCCAGTAGAGATTGTGGTGGCGAGAAAGTAACGAGTAACAGCGGCGTGCGTTTTACTCGTTACTCGTTACTCATTACGCAGGCAGCACGAACACAAACCGCGCGCCATGCCCCGCTTCGCTTTCCACGCGAATCGATCCGCCGTGCGCTTCGACGATGCCGCGCGCGATGGCCAAGCCCAACCCTGCGCCACCCGTGGCGCGACTGCGCGATTTCTCGCCGCGATAGAAGCGATCGAACACATAGGGTAAATCTTCGGGGCGAATCCCCTCGCCGGTATCGAGCACTTCCACTTCGACGCCGCCCGCTGTGCGCCGCGCCGAGAGATGAACTTGCCCGCCCGCCGGCGTGTGACGCAGCGCATTCGAGGTAAGATTCGCCAAGACGCGGCCAATGCGCTGCGCGTCCAGCCGAACCGGATCAGTTCCGGGTGACACTTCGCCAGTCAGTTGCACAATCTGCCGTCGCGAGGTCTCGGAAAAACGCTCGATCGTGTCCGAGATGAGATCGCCGATCGAGTTGGGGGCCACATCCAGTTGCAGGCCGCCCGCATCGATCTGCGAGACATCGAAGAGATCGTCGATCAGGTGCGACAACGATCGAATATCCTGCTGCGCCACGCGATAGTAACGCTGCACCGTTTCCGGATCATCGACCATGCCGTCGGCCAGCGCTTCCAGCACGGCGCGCATCGACGTGAGCGGCGTGCGCAGATCGTGGCTGACCCACGCCACCAACTCGCGGCGCAGCGTGTCGAGTTCCTGCTGCTTCTGCTGCGCGAGTTCCAACTGCGCGGCCATCGCGTTGAACGATCGCGTCAGTTGCGCCAACTCGTCACGGCCGACGACGTCGACGCGCGTGTTCAACTCGCCGCGCGCGATGTGTTCCGCCGCCCGATTGAGCGTCACGATCCGATCGGTCAACGCCGCCGATAGAAAGACCCCTACTGCCGCCGCCATGCCCGTCGCAAAGACCAGCAGGATGGTCGCTAACAGCAAGTCGTGCCGGCTGGCAAACATCATGCGTGCGATGATCCACACATTGAGAAAGACCACCACGCCCGCCAGCAGATACACCGCCAGCAGCGACCAGCGCAGACGCGGCGAGCGCGTGAACCAGCCCAGTCGATACGCGGCAAAGGCCACCACCAGCGACAGCAGCGTCGTCAGCAGCATCAACTCCATCATCGCGCTGAAGTCGCTCATCGGCGGATTCATCGTGAGGTAAAACAGACCCAGCCCGATGATCAACGGCAGCAGCACGGCGGCGATGAACCGCCCCAGCCCGATGGAAGATTGCTGGCGCACGATCGACATGTTTCACCTCTGTTCAGAGTCGCTCAAGCATTCCTGCACTTGCACCCCCTGACCCGCAAGGGGTGGCGCAGTGCGGTATGCCCGATCGGCGTGCGGGGATGCGCCAACTACGAAAAAAGAAAATCCTCACGGCTCGAATTTGTAGCCCACGCCCCAGGCGGTTTGCAGATACTGCGGATTGGAGGGATCGTCTTCGATCTTTTCGCGTAAGCGGCGCACGTGCACGGTGACCGTGCCCGGATCGATGTACTCGGCCATGCCCCACACGCGCTCCAGCAGTTGATCGCGCGTGAAGACCTGGCGGGGATGGCGCGCCAGCAGCCATAACAGATCGAACTCTTTGGCCGTCAAGGCTTTTTCTGCGCCGTGGATCGTGACGAGGCGCGTCTGCGGATCGATGCTGAGATCGCCGAAGATCAACGCCCGCTCGATCGGCTCACCCTCGCCCGACGGCTTACTGCGCCGCAGCACGGCGCGCACGCGGCTGACCAATTCCTGCGGACTGAACGGCTTGGTCACGTAATCGTCCGCGCCCATCTCCAGCCCCGCAATCCGATCGGTTTCCTGGCTGCGCGCGGTGAGCATGATGATGGGCGTATCGCCGCGTCCACGTACGTAACGCGTAAGCGCCCAGCCATCGAGCCCGGGCAGCATCAAATCGAGAATGATCAAGGTCGGCGGTTGGTGATCGATTTCCCGCAGCGCGGCCTGACCCGGAGACCACGCGCACGGCGTAACCGGCGCGGCGCAGATAGAGACTGACGACCTCGGCGACCGCCGGTTCATCTTCGACCACCAGGATGGAGACGTCGGGCATCAATCCTCCACGAGTTTGGACGAAGTCGGGGGAACAGCCGTTCGGGGTTTAGCGCGAGCACCCAGATTTTTCAGCGATAACAGCGCACGCCGAATCGGCGGAATGCGCACGATCAGCAGGGTGCCGATCACGATCGCCGCCACGATCGGTTTCCAAACGTCGCCGCCCAATCGAAAGAAATCGCCTTTGATGACTAAGGCCAGATGCAGCACCACGAGAATCGCGCCAAGATAGATGTAGCGATGCAGCCGTTTCCAATTCTTGCCCATCCGCCGCATCGCCCAGCGGAACGAGGTGGCCGCCAGGGCCAACAGGACGATAAAGGCCGGCAAGCCGACCCAGAGATAATATTTTTGAAGGAATTCAGGCACGATAAGGTTGAATTGAAAGCCGAAGTCCACGCCGATAAACAAATAGAAGTGAATGGCGGCGTACAGGAAGGCATATAGCCCCAGCGCGCGGCGCAATTTGATGGCGTCTTTCCAACCGGCATAGGTGCTCAGCGGCGAACACGCCAGCGAAAGGCCTAGCAAGATGATGGCGGTGTCGCCTGTACGCTGCGTCGCAGCCTGGATGGGATTGAACGTCAGGTTGTTGTTGACCGCATCGACGATCAGCACGACGAGCGGTATCCAGGCAGCGATGTGTACCGCCCAACGAATTTGATTAAAGTGAGATTTAAGGAAGGTCATAGCCACCAACAAGCGATCCAGCGAATTCACACGAATCAGAGTTGATTCGTGTGAATTCGTGGATCAACCTCCATCAGTAATTCGCTCGCAAGTCCATGCCCGTGTACAACGACGCGACTTGATCGGCATAACCGTTAAACATCAGCGTCGGCCGGCGGCCCGCTTCGCCGATGCGCCGCTCGCTGGCCTGCGACCAGCGCGGATGCGGCACGTCGGGATTGACGTTGGAGTAGAAGCCGTATTCGCCGGGCGCGGCATCCGACCACAACGTGCGCGGCTGCTCGGCCACCAGTTCGATCTTGACGATGCCCTTGGCGCTCTTGAAACCGTACTTCCACGGCACCACCACGCGCAGCGGCGCGCCGTTCTGCGGCAGCAAATCTTTGCCGTACAGTCCGGTGGACATGAGCGTCAAATCGTGCCTGGCCTCGTCGAGGCGAAGACCTTCGCTATACGGCCAGGTGTAGAATGGACTGTTCTGCCCCGGCATCTGCTTGGGATCAAGAATCGACACGAAGTGGACGTACTTCGCTGCGCCCGTCGGCTCTACTTCCTTCAACAATTGATTTAACGCGAAGCCGCGCCACGGAATCACCATCGACCACGCCTCGACACAGCGCAGGCGATAGATGCGTTCCTCGATCGGGAAGCGCTTCATCAATTCGTCAATGTCATACGTGCGCGGCTTGTTCACCAGCCCGCTCACTTCCACCGTCCACGGGCGCGTCTTGAAATCCTTGGACATCGGCGCGACGCCTTCCTTATCAGTGGTGAACTCGTAATAGTTGTTGTAGCCGATCACCGCCTCATACGCCGTCAGCGGATCACCCAGCTCATCCTGCTGGCCCGCCGCCGAACCGGCGGTGGCTGAAGTCGCCGCTGCGGCCGGAGCGGACGTCGCTGCTGAAGTCGCTGCCGGTGCAGGCGTCGTCCGCGGCGCGCAGGCCGCCAACAGCGCGCCACCCGCCACAACCGCCGCCCCTGTCATGAACTGCCGGCGATTCAGATATACCGCTTCCGGCGTAATCTCCGACGATCGAATCTTGGGTGAATGCCATTTGTTCATCTCAATCTGCTCCCTCATTCATTAAACTTCTGTGAGCTCGGAGTCGAGACTTGCTCATACCCGCCGCATAGCGGCGGTGGGCCGCTGGGCGCAGCCGGAAACGTCAATCCGCTGAATAACCGGCTAAAGCCTCGACTCCAGACAAACGTCTATCAGTAACTGGACTTTGGCAAATTCCGGAATCGAGGCTTCAGCCGGAGTGATCAGCCGCCATATATCCGCCTAAAGCCTCGACTCCAGACAAACGTCTGTCAGTAAGTCTCTTTCAGTAAATCTTGTATGACCTGTTCGGTTTCGGCGTAAGCGCCCTCGCCGATATGAGTGTATCGCAGATGGCCGCGCTTGTCGATCAAAAACAAAGTCGGCCAGTAACGCGTCCGATAGGCTCGCCACGTCGCACCATCATTGTCCTGCGCCACGGCATACGGGACTTTCAGGCGCTGCGTAGCGTCCTTCAGATTGTTCAACTCGTGCTCGTAAGCAAACTCCGGAAAGTGATTGCCGATGACCACCAGACCCTGCTCTTCATATTTCGTGTGCCATTCCCTCAACGAGGGAATCACGTTGCGGCAGTTGATTCAGCCGAAGGTCCACATATCGATCAGCACCACCTTGCCCCGCAGATCGCTCAGCCGCAGAGGCCGATCGGTGTTCAACCAGACTTCGTTATTCAATTCCGGCGCTTCTCCCAGATCGGGCAAATCCGCGCGTAAGCCGGGCGCGTTTGTCGCCGCGATCGGTGAAGCAGCAGCCGCCGTGGACCCGACGCGATCGGCCGCCGTGGATTCGTGGGGCGGTGAACCGAGCGGGCTGTTCGGCGGCCCGATCGATCCGGCGCACGCTCCCAGCACGACGGAACTCAACATCAGAATCAGCCTGCGCATGGCAGCCTCCTCCTCAAAAGCATACCTGCAAACTCTTAAGTCCACTTAAAGCAAGTCTTACAAGATTATTACAAAATTTCAAGGGCAAGGTGGTGCTGGCCGAAACGATAGCGATATGGTGCCCCACGTGCCTGCGCCAACAGAAGGAAGTGAAGGCGGTGCACGACCAACTCGGCGAACGCGCGGGCGATCAACTTGATCGGGGGATTGATGCTGGTGGGGATCGGGCTCTATGACTTGAGCCTGAACTGGGAATTAGTCAGTACGTTGTGGCAGTGATGGGTGACGAGTGAATAGCACGCAGCGATCTTAGGCACTTCACTCGTCAGTGCGAAGCCTCCCTATGGGACTTTTCACTCATCAGCTCTGCGCCCCGCCCCCCACCGTGATCACTTCGCCGTTGACGAAGGTGTTCATGCCCGAGCCCAGAAACAGCGCCACGCGCGAAATATCGTCCGGCGCGGCGATGCGCCCCAGCGGAATCTGCGCGACGAGTTTCTCCTGCCGATCGGGCGTCATCCGTTCGCGCTCTTTGGGGGTGAGAATCGTCGTCGGGGCGATGGCGTTCACCAGGATGCCGCTCGGTCCCAATTCCTTTGCCAGCGCTTTGGTCAGGCCGATGAGGCCCGCTTTGGCCGCGCTGTAATGCGCCTGCTTGGCGGCGCCGACGATCCCCGTGCGGGAAGCGATGTTGACGATGCGGCCCCAGCGCTGCTGCTTCATGTACGGCACGATCATGTTGACGAGATGGTACGTGCCGGTCAGCGTGACCTCGATCATCTTGTGCCACGTCTCGGGCGCCATCTGCTCGATCGGCCCCGGTCCCTCGAAAGCCACCGCGCCGTGAATCAGCACGTCGACGCCGCCGTACTCGCCTTTGATCAGGTTGAGCATGTGCTGCACGGAAGCGCGATCGGTGAGATCGGCCTGCGCCGTGATGGCCTCGCCGCCCATGTTCTCGATCGATTCGGCCACCACTTCGGCGGCCTCCACGCCCGAGCGGTAGTGCGCCACCACGCGCGCCTCTTCGCGCGCAAAATCGACCGCCATCTCGCGGCCCAATCCGCCGCTGGCGCCCGTAATCAACACCACCTTGCCGGCCAGTTCCAGATCCATGCGCGCACCTCCGCAGCCAGATGAGCGTATTATACGGTGATTGCCCGGGAAAAGTGAAACGCAAAACGTCTCCAGGGAGGCTTTGCTGTGAGGCCTGATGCGTAGCGCGTAATGCCTGAACGCCAGGCAGGGATTTGACTTGCCGGCAAGTCAGTATATACTGCGGCGGCCAGGAGCAACACGTGAACGAATTCGATCAGAAGGCATCTCAATGGGATGCCAAGGCCGTAAGGGTCGAACGCGCGCAGGCCGTGGCCGCCGGCATCAGGGCCGCGCTGCCGTTGTCGCCGCAGCTGACGGCGCTGGAATATGGCTGCGGCACCGGGCTGCTGAGTTTCACTTTGCAGCCGCAGCTGGGACACATCACGCTGGCCGATAGTTCGGCCGGCATGCTGGCCGTGCTGCGTGAAAAGATCGCCGCGACGAATATTCGGGACATGATGCCGCTGCAGCTGGATTTGAGCGCCGATCCGCTGCCCGCCGAGCGTTTTCAATTGATCTACACGTTGATGACGCTGCATCACATCCCGGACACCGACCGCATGCTGCGCGCCTTCTATCAACTGCTCGACGCGCCCGGCCATTTATGCGTGGCCGATCTGGATAAAGAAGACGGCACCTTTCACGAGGGCGAATTCCACGGGCACCTGGGATTTGACCGGGACGAGCTGGACGCCAAGGCCAGACAGGCAGGATTTCAGAGTATCCAGTTCACGACCGTGTTTCACATGATCAAAGAGATTAACGGTGTCGGCAAGGACTTCCCCATCTTTCTGATGGTGGCGGCGAAATCCTGACACACCGTCGAGAGCCACGACACTTTATGAAAACCGTCAACAACTTCCGTGACTGCGGCGGATATGCGACCGCCGACGGCCTGCGCATGCGAACAGGCCGCCTGTACCGTTCGGGCACCCTGGACGACGCACGTGCAGCTGATCTTCACGCCCTGCAAGCCATTGGCCTCAAGACCATCGTCGATCTGCGCGCCCCCAGAGAGAAAAAGAAGGAACTGCCGTACCTCGCTGGCGCGCGCCGGATCGATGTGCCGATCGAACTGGAAAACCGCGTGCGAGAGAAAATCCAACCGTTGATGACCAAACGCGGCGCTGAAGGCGAAGTCGTGGACATCCTCAAGCAGATGTATCGCGATCTGGCCGACGAAGCGTGGCCGCAGGCGGGTCAACTCTTCCAGGTTCTACTGAGCGCCGACGCCTATCCGGTGCTGATTCACTGTCGCGCCGGCAAGGATCGCACCGGTTTCCTGTGCGCGCTGGTGCAGCAGGCTGTAGGCGTGGAGCGCGCCGCCGTGTTTCAAGACTACCTCAAGACGAATGACCACTTTGGGGTGTTGACCCCGCGCATGGTGCGCCTGATGAAGATCTTCTCGTTCGGCCGCCTGCAGATGGAAAATGTCCGCGCCTCGCTCAGCGCCCGCGAGGAATACCTGCAAGCCGCGCTCGATCAGATCGATCAGCAGCACGGCGGCATGACGGCATATCTGGCGAAATGCGGCATCACAGCGCGCGAAATTGAAACGCTGCGCGGGTTGTTGCTGGAGTGAGAAGATGTGCTTTCAGGTCGGCGGCTTTCATGCATTTCGGTGGCTGAACCGATTCGCCATTCTATGACTATTTCCATTCGTGCTTTAGCAGATGCTGATCTGGAGGCCGCCGATGCCATTCTGAAATTGGCCTTTCGGAGTTCAGTCAGTCGGCTTGACGATCTATGGCTGTACCGCCGCATACAACCCGACGGATGGTTCTTTGCCTGCCCAACATGAACATCCCATCGGCATGGTCGGAGCAACCCATTACGGGGCCTTGGCCCACGTGGGGCTAATGGCAGTTCATCCAGCTGTCCAGCGGCAAGGCGTCGGTTTACTCTGATGCAGTTCTTACTCGCTGAACTTGATCGGCGACAGGTTCCCCTTGTCTTGCTCGATGCCAGCGAAGCCGGTCGCCCGCTGTATGACAAGCTGGGGTTTGTCGCCTATGATGAAACGTATGTGTTTCAGCGCCACAGCAGCGCGACCGGGCAGGCGCGACCGCCCCACGTTCAAGCCATATCCGTTCGAGACCTTGACGAATTGGTGCGGGGGGATGCACCTGTTTTTGGGGCCAATCGGCGCAAAGCATTTCAGGCCTTGCTGGATATTTTCCCCGAACGCGCTTTCCTGCTGCGGGATGAGCGGGGGCGGCTAGAGGGTTTTCTCTTTGCGCAAAAAAACCGGATCGGGCCGTGGGTTATGCTTCAGCCGCGCCATGCCGAAGTGCTCTTGCAATCTGCGCTGGCGCTGTCTTATGAAGAATCGGTTTCAGTGGTTGTTCCAGCCGTGAATCGGGAAGCGCTGAAGCTGTTGCAGCACTATGAGTTTGAGCGGGTTCGTACTAATCGGCACATGGGAAGAGGGGCCGGTGCGCCTCCCGGCCAACGCGAGAAGATTTATGCCCAAACAAGCCTGGCGGTAGGCTGAACGGATTCGACTGGCCTATTGAAGCCAGGAATCGATTTTGCAACCCCGGGAGAAGAGCGTTATGGCCTCCAGATCGTGGCACCTCGCTCAGCGCTACCGCCTGAACCGCAGCGCGCCCAGCGGCCCACCAGCTTCCGGTGGAAGCTGGGTATAGGCAAGCGGAGTGGGGACGTTCTTGAAAGCAAGACCAGATCAAACCTTCTTTTGACGATCACTTCGAGCCTGATCATCTGGTAGAACCTGCAAGGTCTCCCGTCACAGCGAATTGACGGCGTATCTGGCAAAGTGTGGTGTTCCGTTGCGTGAGGTTGAAACGCTGCAAGGGTCGTTGCGGGAGTGAGCACCAAAGACCTCGGAGGTTTTTACGCTCCGCCTATCTCGGCTTGTCGATCAATCGGAACGATGATCGAGCGTATACCTGCGAGTCTATGAAAACCTCCGAGGTCTCTAAAGAGAACAATGACACGTGCGCCCTTTCAAGTCTTGATCTATCCCTACCGCAGGACCCATGACGATCGCTTCGAATATGCCATCTTCAAGCGGGCTGACGTCTGACCCCCGCACACTGCGCGTCTCATCGATAACGGCAGATCGCCGGACTTGTGATGACCGCTGGGCGCGGATTAGAAGAAAGAGGCAACAGATAGGCAACGGACAAACGGATGCACGCCAGCGCGCTATCCGTTTATCCGTTGCAGATCCGTTGCACCGTTTTGCGCCATGTCGGAGATATGCTATTATCCACGCTACTGGATGAAACATTAACGAGGGCACAATGCGCCGACAACACGTTACCCCTTATATCGTTCGAGACAACCAGGTTCATCGGTTGGAGCCGGTAACTGACCAATTTAATGAAGATTGGCTGCAGGGGTTTGTGTTTACACATTCTGCTTCAATTCCAATCGATGAAATTGAACCGGCTTTTGGCCCGCTCATTCCTGTTTGCCGCGAATTGCCAACTAAAGCAGGGCCCATTGATGTGTTGTTTATAAGCCGGACAGGCCTACTTACGCTGGTAGAGTGCAAGTTGTGGAATAACCCGGAGGCGCGCCGAGAAGTAGTCGGCCAAATTCTTGACTACGCCAAAGAAATCAGTCAGTGGCCTTATGAAACTTTGCAGGAAACTGCTGGTCGGGCGCTAAACAACACCCGCTTCTCGCTATATCAATTAGTTTGTCAGCATACACAGGAAATCGACGAGGGCGATTTCGTCGATAAAGTGTCCCGCAACTTGCATAAAGGGCGCTTCCTTTTGCTCATTGCAGGCAACGGGATCAAAGAAAACGTACAGCAGATAGCGGAATTTCTGCAAGAATACGCCCATCTCAATTTTAGCTTTGCGTTGGTTGAGTTTGCCGTATTCAAATTACCCGCCCAAGATGACGAGTTTTTTGTCCAACCGCGATTGGTCACGCAAACGGTCGAAATTGAGCGCGCCGTTGTCAGGATTGATGACGATCGGATATCAGCTTTGACGCCTGTTGCGGAAAAAGCCACGTCACCCAGAAAACGGACAAGAATTAGCGAGCAGGTGTTTTTTGAAAATCTAAAGACTGGCGAGAACACCAAAGCCGATTTAAAAACTTTCCTTGAAAAGATTCAGAACGTTGGAGTTTACGCTCAGCCAGGCGACAATTCGCTGATGTTGAAATCTGAATTGTACGAACTGAACCTGGGCATATTCACCGTCAATGGCGAGTTTTATAATCGCGGAATAGCCTCGACTACACAGGACATGGGGCTGCCCCATATTGGCGAAGGTTATCTTCGTGAAGTAGCCGAGCTATTCGACAATGGAGTTGTCGACTCAGCGGCCCGAGAGCGCTTCACGTGGACAGTGAAAGTAAAGCAGGGATCAAGGGCACGCAATCTCAAAATAGCCGAAATTATGGCTGTTCAAGTCAAGTGGTTCGAGATCATCCGGAAAACACTGGACGATATTTCAAGGGCGAAAGAATAGCCGCTGTGCGACCCGTTGAGGTATTTCCGACAAAGCCTCTCACGGAATATCGCAAGTAACTCTAGCGTTCACAATATTTAGTTTTGTGGCGCGGCCCTCGACACTGCCTCCGCCCGCCACTTCTCCCGATTCGCCGCGCGGGCGATCTTGCCGCTGGACGTTTTGATCAGCCAGCGTTCGCCCACCAGGTGTACATACGTCGCCGTGACCAGGCTCTGCTTCGCCACCGTGTTGCGAATCCGTGAGCAGACCTCACGGGTTTCCAAAACCCGTGAGGTCTTTAGTTGTCATCGCTGCGTCTCCGCCAGCCACTTCTCCCGATTCGCCGCGCGGGCGATCTTGCCGCTGGACGTTTTGATCAGTCAGCGTTCGCCCACCAGGTGTACATACGTCGCCGTGACCAGGCTCTGCTTCGCCACCGTGTTGCGAATCTGCGCGGCGATATGTTTGCGCTCCTGCGGAACTCCGCAACGCGAATGGGGCAAACCAAACGCCGCGCGCATTTTGAGGGATGTGTGCTTTTAACTCCAGTGTTGACTTGTCAGCACGCATTGTGCATAATATGAGGAGTGGTTCCCCTCGTCGAAATCGGACACAGCTAAGGGTAGTCTCGATTTGCACGAACGTAAACCGTTTACCTCCTTCTTGACTTCTCGTCGGGCAGCCACCCAGGCCGCCGCCGGGTCGTCGCGACATCGATCGTCCGCTCTGGGCCATCACACACCTGGTTCGGGTCAGTGCGTGGTGATGACAGAGTTGATCACGGAGGATGAGTATGACCTGAGTCACGCGGCATTTTGTCGCCAAGACGGGTACAGTCCAAACCCCATGGAGAGCGGAATAGACAGTAAAAACGCAGGCTAACCGCCGCAAGCACAGGGCCGCTATTGCCGGCACTACAAAGTGACTATGGGAGGCATCGCATGTCCTTCGAAAATATCGAACATGTCGTCGTGTTGATGCTGGAGAACCGTTCGTTCGACAGTCTGCTGGGGTGGCTTTATGAACACGACGCGCCAAATGCGCACTATATTCCGCACGTTCCGGGTGATCTGTTCAGGGGGCTTCAATCCGTCAATCCCGACAAATTCATCAATACGGCCCTGAACGGAAGCTTGAGCGCCAAACCTACGCGGGGGGTCCAGGGTTTCACCGTTCCTGATGTCGATCCGGGTGAAGAATTCGCCCACATCAACACCCAATTCTACGGCACGCCGACTCCTGCTCCCGACGCCCCGATCACGATGACGGGCGTGCTGGCGGATTTTGTCGAAATCTTGCAAGAACGCAAGTACACAGACGCGGATATCAGGCGGCTCGCCAAGATGAGCCTGGAAAGCTTCACGCCCGGGCAGCTGCCCGTCCTGAACCAGCTCGCCAAACATTACGCGGTGAGTGACGACTGGTTCGCTTCCGTTCCCTCTCAGACGAACCCCAATCGCGCGTTCCTCATGTGCGGGACCTCGAACGGGATGGTGAACAACGGAGACCTCGAGACCGATCCACAGGCCCGCGCGCTCAAAGCCGTAATCAAGATGGCGATCGGCGACGATCGAGTCGACGCCCCGACGATCTTCAACGCGCTCAGCGAGGCGGGAATCGACTGGAAGGTGTTCTGGCAGACCAGTCTATCTCCCGCAGAAGATCTCCACCCTGCTGACCGGCCTGCCCATTCTTATACCCTTGCTCGCCGCCTATCCCCCGGCCGCGGTCGTAGCGGCTGCGGCGCTCGCTTTGTTGTCGCCCTACACCGCCTATTTGAAACAACTGACGTCCGGCGATCTGACGTCGTGCTACACGTGGCGCCTTTTCCCGCAGATCCAGCGTCAAATTCCTGACGCCGCCCAACACTTCCAGAAACTCGAGGACTTCCATCGCCTCGCCCGGAGCGGGCAGCTGCCAAAGTTCAGCTACATTGAGCCGTTCTGGTCGATTTCACATACCACCAATGACAATCCGACCTTCGAAAAATTAATCTCAGTCCTGGGCAATGATTATCACCCGCCCTGCAATATGTTGATCGGTGAGGAATTCGTCAAAGAGGTCTACACCAGCCTGATCGCCAACCGGGACGCGTGGTGCAGGACCCTGTTGATTATCACCTTCGACGAGTTCGTCGGCTCGTTCGATCACGTGACCGATCCCTTGAAGCCAGGGGTCGTCACGCCGCCGTGGGGGCCGAATGGCCAGCCCATCTTCAAGAGCCCCACGAACTTCAAGTTCGATCGTCTGGGCGCCCGCGTCCCGACGATCCTCGTCTCGCCTTACGTGCAAAAAGGAACCGTCTTTCGTTCGACGGGCAGCGTTCCCTACGACCACACTTCGGTCATCGCCACCACGCTCAAATGGCTCGGCCAAAGCGGCCGCCTGGCCGCTTTCGGCGCGCGCGCCGCGGCGGCGCCGACCTTCGAACAAGTGCTCACCCTCCATCAGCCGCGCACCGACGAAAAGGAGCTGAGCTTCCTCGACACCCCCCGCCAGACCGGCGACCTGGTTCAGTATGGCGATTCGTTCGTGCTGAAGAATCAGAACGGTCAGTATCTGAGCACCTTCTACTGCACGATGAAGGTTGCCGGGGGAGGAGCGGTGATACCCGATTCGCTGCTGGGCATTTGCGTGGATCTCGAGATCGCCGCGTACTTCCCCAGGTTGGGCGGCGACCAAAAGGCCGTGCTCGCCTTCGTCACGCAATCCCCTGACCCGGCCGCCCAGATAAACCACAACACACAGGTCATGTTGGTGTCACGAGAACCCGGACTGGGCGAGCGAAACATACTGGGCGCCTGGGATGATTCGCACGATTGTTACTATTATGATGAATACCTTGCTGGCGATAACGCCACGAAGGAAAAGTGGGTTATCCAGAAGCTGGCCAATACCGACCAACCCTTGCGCTATGGCGACCAGATATACCTCGTCAGTTCATTCTACCAGGGCCAACGGCTGACGCAGGATACGCGGTGGTTCCAATCTGAATGGATCACAACAGGCGCGGGAGGTGATTATTGGACGGTGGAACCGGCCGAGGCGCGCGTCCCCAAAGACAGGAAGAACGTGAGTCACGGAGGCTCATTGCAGTTCCTGGAAAACGTGACGCCCGACAATGCCAGGCGCGTGGTCGACGCATCGCCGCCTGGTGGTGGTCAGAACTACCAACCGTTCAATGTACCCGGGGTGGGCACCTGGGCAACTCAAGATCAAACTGATGGAGGGCAGCAGCCTTACCGATCGGCCGACGGAACAGCCTCGTTTATGTGGTATAGCTGTGAGCGGTATCCACAGGATTGCTAATTGACAAATCCAATCAACGCCGGTTAGTCAATTCCAGGCTCATACGATTCGCGCTCAAGAAATCGGCCAACATGCCGATCATCATGGCCGACGGATCGCCGCGCGGGCGATCTTGCCGCTGGAAAAGTAGGCCTCACGGGCGCTTCGCGAAACCCGTGAGGTCTTGGGTTGTCACCGCCGCGTCTCCGCCAGCCACTTCTCCCGATTCGCCGCACGCGCGATCTTGCCGCTGGAGGTCTTGATCAGCCACCGCTCACCCACCAGGTGCACATACGTCACGGTGACCATGCTCTGCTTTGCCACCGTGGCACGAATCTGGGAGGCGATATGCTGGCGCTCCTGCGCATCGTTCGTCGTCACCTCGGCCACCACGCCGATCAATTCCGTCCCTTCGCGCTCATCGGACACCCCAAAGGCCACCGCCCGGCCCGGATACACACCGGGCACGGTGTTGACGATCGCTTCAATGTCCTGCGGATAGATGTTCTTGCCCGCATTGATGATCAGGTCCTTCAGACGCCCGACGATGACCACTTCCCCGCCGGCCATGTAACCCATATCGCCCGTGCGATACCAGCCGTCTTGAAACGGCTGCAAATCGGGGCGTTTGTAGTACTCGCTCAACATGCAGTCGCTCTGCACGGCGACCTGTCCCACCTGTCGATCAGGCAGCGTGTTTCCGGCATCGTCGATGATCTTCGCCGCCGTGTTGGCGATCGCCGGGCCGCATGAGACGCGGATTTGAGCATGGGGATGATCGCGCTCGACCGGTTGGGCGAAACGCTTCTGCTCCAACTCGATCCGATCGACGACATCCAGGTGCGCCGTCTGCCCCAGCGGTGTCTGCGTCACCGCGAAGGTATTCTCCGCCATCGCGTAACTCACCGCCAGCATTTCGTTCGTCACGCCGTTGGCCGCGAAGCGTTCGAGGAACATCTGATGACTCTCGTAACGCACCGGCTCGGAGCAATTAATGAACATCCGCATCGAGGCCAGCGATACGCCCTCGCTGTCCCGCTGGCGGATGCGGCGCGCGCAGTGATTGTAGGCAAAGTTCGGCAGCCAGCACAGCGTGCCGCGATAATCGTGGATGGCGTGCAATAAGAGTGCGGGATGCGCCACCCAATCGAAGGGCGACATCATCACCAGCGGCACGCCCTGCACCAGCGGCAGGATGAAGCCCGCGATGAGGCCCATGTCGTGATACAGCGGCAGCCAGCTGACGATCACGTCTTCATCGTTCAGCGCGATGGCCTCGCTGTAACTCGCCACTTGATTCAGCACGGCTTCGTGCGACAGCGCCACGCCTTTTTGCAGGCCGGTCGTGCCGCTGCTGTGCTGCAGGAAAGCAACTTCGCTAGCATTCCGCCCAGCGCGCCCCCGCTCCGCGGACAGGGCGTGAGCGGAGCCCCGTGGGGGCGTAGTCGAAGGATGCGCGTCCTTCGACTCCACTTCGTTCCGCTCAGGACGCTTACTACCGTTGGCAATTGCCACCGACCGCGCCAGATGCTCAGAGCCAAAGACCTGGCACGGCATGCGTACAGCCAACTGCGGCTCGAACTCATCCGTTGTGAAGACGGCGCGCACTTCCGACAGCCGCGCCAGCTCGGCCATGCTGTGCATGTAGATGTCCGGATCGAGTTTCTCCGTCAGCGTGGGGAACAGCGACGGGATCGCTCCGCACCACAGCGCGCCCCAGAAAGCGTAGATGCTTTCCAGGTTCTGCGTGTGCGCGATGATGACCAGGTCGCGCGGTCGAAGGCCCATGTGCTGCAGGCCCGCCGCGTGCGCCATGACGGCCTCACGGAACTCACGCCGCGAGATCGTGATCGGCGCGCGATCCGTTTCGAGGTAGATGATTGCCGGGCGATCGTCGTGCTCGCTGTGCAGAGCGACGGCGTCGAGGAGCGTATGGAATTGAGCGCGATTAGAAAGCGTTAACATGATCATTCGCGAGGCGAGATTTCACTCATCAGAGCGAAGCCTCCCAGTGGGACTCGTCACGCATCTCGCAGCACCCGCGCCACCAGCTGATCGAGCGTGTCCATCTTCGCCACGGTCAGATCGGCGTCGGGGATGTACACGCCGAATTCCTTCTCGACATGCACGGCGAACTCCGCCAGCGAGAACGAATCCATCAGCCCGCCGCTGATGATGCCCTCGGTGTCGGTCAGCGGATAACTCGCATCGCGGATCAATTCCTTGCAGATATACGCGCGCAGTTTCTCGCGCAGCGCTTTTTCGTCTACCATTTCACTCCCATCTTGATCCGTGAATCACGCGCATAATCACGAAAAATTGGTGAAGATTCGTGTGAATTCGCGGATCATCTTGTATCGCCCAACCGGAGGATCTCTTCACCCACGGCATGCGCAAACTGCGCCATGCCCTGCGGCGTCAAATGCACCGGCGTATCGGTGAACTCATCGGGCGCAATACTAGCCCACAGATCGAGATACTGCCAGTTGTTCGCCACGACTTGCTTGCCCAGCAATTCTCGATATTGATCATACGCCCAGCGCGGATAAAACGAATTGTAGCGCAGATCGCTATTCTGGCCGCGGCTGATGAACATCGGCTCGTTGATGATCAGCACGGGGACGTCGCCCGCCATTTTCAGCCCCGCGCCGAGCACGTCGAAAGCCAGATCATTTTCGGTCAGCGTTGTTGGTTCTTTGAAATCCTGCCAGCTCACATCCTGCTCAAAATCCGCCTGGCGCAGCTTGATCTCAGCGGGCAGCGCCTGATCGATTCGCGTGGCCGCCCATGAGAAGCCCAACGCCTGCAGGCGCAGCCAGTCCGCCAGATTACGCCGCTGCCCGACGATGGTCTTGCCAAGAAAATCGGGATCGACCAGGCGCGGATCGTCGGGATCGAGGTTCAACTGATAACGCTCGATCAGCGCACGCACCCGCGCCGCGTTATTCTGCACGATCGACGGAAACAGCTGCTTGGAGCGCGGAAATGATTCGAGCGTCACCGGCCACACGATGAGATCGGGCTGGTATTTCAGCGCCTCCTCCAGGACCAGAACGTCCTTGGTCAGCGCCATCACGGGATAGCCGAGGTTGTACGCGACGACACGCTTGCCATCCGCCGTCGTGAGGTTCTGCGCGTTGATCTGCCCGGCCAGCGTATCTTCATTATCCAGCAGCCAGCCCCACGTCCCCGAATCGCCGATGACGATCACGCGGAATTCATCGGCCGCTTTGGAGCGGGCGATGACGTGGCTCGCGAACATCGCCGGCAGGTTGGTGGTGCTGAGGTTGTACGACCTGGCCGAGTCTTCGCCGTAAGGCAGCCGCTCACGTCCGGGCACGACGGCGTTGTACAACGACACACGGCCCAGCGCTTCCAGCGGACTCAGCGCCGCAAAGATCACATTGCACGCCGCAAACATCACAACGGCAATGATTAACACGCGCGCGATGGTCAGCCATGTATTTTGTTGACGAGATTCTTTGGCAGCTGTCATGCTATGAAACGCTTCGACCGCGAATCAGCGCAAATAGACGCCGATCAATTCGTGTGAATTCGTGTTGATTCGCGGCAGCAATCTCCTTTACCATCCCAATCCAAATAACTTGCCAAACGTCGGAATGGCCAGCTCGATCGGCAGCGCAAACCACACCCACCCCAGCATCACAAACTGCAGCGTAATGAACCACGAGAAGATCGCCCACGCGCGCTTTTGTCCCGGCTTGTCGTTCAGGCCCCGATACCATTTGCGCGTGCGATCGCTCCACTGCTTGTGAATCCACAGGCCCGCGCCGTGCCATACGCCCCACACCAGGAAGTTCCACGTCACGCCGTGCCACAAGCCGATGGTGGTCATCGTCGCCAGCTGCGCGATGAGCACGATCAAGGTCGCAGACGGCCGGTGCCGGCGCATCAGCATCCAGCGCGAGAAGGGCGTGAACACGTAGAAACGCGCCCAATTGCTCAGCGTCATGTGCCAGCTCTGCCAGAACGCCGTGAGGGTCGTCTTCAAATAGGGGCGCTTGAAGTTCTCCGGCAGCGTAATGCCGAACAGAATGCCGAGGCCGATAGCGATGTCGGTGTAGCCGCTGAAGTCAAAGTAGAGTCGCAGCGCGTAACCGTAGAGCAGCACCCACAACCACAGGGTCGACTGGGTCTGCGCGGCATTTTGCGCCGAGAGCGACAGGCCCAGCGCCAGGCTGTCGGCGATCACAAATTTCTTCAACAGCCCGATCGCGATGCGCGTCCCGCCGGTCATGAAGCGCGAGGCTTCCAGTCCGCGCAGGGCAGGCAGCGCGCGGTAATCCGTCACAAAGCGCTCGGCCCGATCGATCGGACCGGACACGAACGAGGGCGCGAAGATCACGTAGGTCGCGTACTCGCGCAAAGACAAGACCGGCAATATCCCCGTCTGCCGATCGCGCAGCGTGTGAATCAGGCGAAACGCCACATAGGAGAAGCCCAGCCACGAGAGATCGACCAGGCTGGCTACCGCGGAATCCTGTCCGGTCAGCGTGCGCCACACGCGGCTGATCTGCGTCGCCGGCGATGCGGTATTGAGCACGGCAAAGATGGCGACGAGCAACAGGATGCAGCCGGTCAACACATGCCGCCGGCTGCGCCGGCGCGTCAGCCGGTCGATCGCGGCGACGATCAGAAACGCCGCAGCCAATGCGATCAACACCGCGAACGGATCGGGCGGGCGCGCCGCCGAGATGAAGCGCCATTCGGGCGGCAGCAGGCGTTCCAGCGAGAGCAGCAGCACGATCGCGGCGATAACGATCAACGTAAGGCGATCTTCTTTGAGCGAAGCAGATCTGAGCGGGCTGCTGCGGATCGCGGGAGAACCACCACATCGCAACGGTCAGGATCAGTGTGGTGGTCGGAAAGATGAACGTGCTGAAGCGAATCGGCGCGTTGGGCTGCAGCCAGTAAATGGCGACGACGCTGCCGGCCAGCAAAGCCCAGGCGCGAGCACGCTGGGGCAGCAGGCCGGCATACAACAGGGCCGCGGCGACAAAGATGAAAATAGCCCGGAGATCGAAAGTCATACGTAGGGGCGAGGCTTGCCCTCGACCAGGGCAGACGCGAGGCCTGCCCCTACACTAGAATCCTTGATAGATCCACTGCGGCGCGCTGTCCGTCGTGACGATGATCAACAGGATGATGATCAGGCACAGCGCCAGTGCAATGAGGAATTCACGCCGTAAATTCTGCACTTCAAAACTCCAGGCCTGCCAGGTGGCGCAGAAAACATCTGATAACAAGCATGCTGTGTGCCGCCTGGCAGGTCTCCTTACTTCGTTTCCCCGCACCACTTCCACTCGCCGTCTTCCTGCACGACGCGATAGGTAACCAGCGGGAACTCGTTCTTTTCGGTGCCGTACTGCGCGGTGATCTTGCCGTCACATTTCACTTTGTTGTCACCACTGGACGCGCACTGCATGCCTTCGATCTTTGGCTCGGTTACGCCCAGGAAAGTGGTCGCTTCCGTCTCGGCGTCTTTTTCCTTTTCAGAGCACAGCAGCCGGCGCACACCATCCTGATCGACTTTGACCTTGGCGGTGAGATAAGCCTCCACGGCCTGCGCTGCCGCATCACTGCCGCCCGGCGCGCCGCCTAGCGTTCCGCCGCACGCGGTGAGAACGAGAGCTGCCAGCGCCACGGTAAGGACTAATTTTTTGAGCATGATCGTGATTTCAACTCCCGGAAGAGATGGGTTATTGCTTCAAGCCCAGCAGCCGCCACACTTCGTCCAGCATAATGACGGACGTCAGGTCATGAATGGCATGTCCCTTGGTAAAGGCCGCGGGTACCGAGTAATCGTGCGCGAAATAGAACGTCAAATGCGTGCCATCCACCGGATCGATGCCGCGGTTGGGCAGGGTGCCGGCCACCGCGTCGAAGTCCAGCAAGGGCACGTTGAACTTGGCCGCCGTTTCCCTCAAGATGATGTTATTGATGTTGCTGTCGCCCTCGTGCCGATCGGCCTTGGTGACGATGACGGGAATCACACCCTGATCGATCGTGAACTGCACCAGCCCTGCCATGCTCTTGCGGAAATAGTCGGGCACGCCCACATCGTTTGAGCCGAGCACGATGAAAGAGACGCTGGGTTTGTTCACTCGATACTCGCAGGCGATGGGACCTTCGTCGGGGAGACATTGATCTTTGTCGGCCCAGGTGGGATTGTTCCACGACCACGAATGCAGGCCGCGCCGCACCGATAAACTGTCGCGCCCGTACGATCCGCGATAGTAATTCAACACAGCCTGCAAATACGCGTACTGCCCCAGATTGTAGTCGGGCGTGTCGAACTTCACCATGTAATGCGGCTGCTCGATGATACTATCGCCGACCTTGGAGAAGCGGTGCGGATCGTTGCCCAGCGTTTGGCCTGTGGCAAAGATCTGCTTCACGTTCTCTCGCACGGCGGGCGGCATGATCACAAATTGATCGAGCGGGATGCCGTTCACGTTATCCGGCGGCAGCGGTGTCGCCGTCGGCGTCACATTGGGATCGAGTGTTGGCGTAGGACCGCGTGGAGTCGCCGTCACGACAATCGCGGTAGCGGTGGCCGGGACAGGTGTGGGCGTCAGCGTCGGTGTTGCCGTCGGCTCAGGCTCGGTCGTCGCCTGGATGTTGGGAATGGCGATCTTCTGCCCGACCGTGATGCGTGTCACATCCGTGATGCCGTTGGCGTGCGCGATGGCCTGCACCGACGTGCCGTACTTCCGCCCGATGCGATACAAGTTCTCGCCTTCTTGCACAGTGTGCATGATCGTCAGGCCGGTGGCTGGCCCCGCTTTGGTCGCCGCGGGCCGGGCAGCCGCCGCTGTCGTCGCAGCTGCCGTGGCTGGCGCAGCCGATCGAGCCGCGTTTGTGCCCGCCGACGCGCCCTGCCCCGCGCAGCCGCTCAGCATCAAAAGCGCGACCAGGAATCCGATCGCACTCATGCCCTTCAATTGGTTCATCTTCTGCTGCTTGAATTGCCTGTGCATAATGTTCGCCTTGCAGCGCCGCAATTGTAATACAAAACGGGAGCCCCGCGATGTGCGGGGCTCCGGTACTGCCGCCTGCTTGTCTTAAGTGCCCGCGAGAGGACTCGAACCTCCACGCCTTGCGGCACAGGCCCTCAACCTGCTGCGTATGCCAATTCCGCCACGCGGGCAAGACTGCGCGTATTATAACCAGAACAAGTGACTTGTCAACGAAAATGGCCGCAGCGGTCGCCCGTTGGCAGCGCTACACGGCGACGACACTCTTCAGATCGGGGAAGAATTGCTTGACCGTGCCTTCCACCCAGCCGTGCAGTGTTTCAGCCGAGAGGGGGCAGCCCAGGCAAGCGCCAGCCATCTTGATCTTCAAAACGCCATCGGCATACGATTCCATCTTGACCGAGCCGCCGTGAAAGTACTCGATGTAGGCGCTGATGGTCTCGAGCAGCGCGCGCATGCGATCGGCTTCCGGCGCATCGACCGGCATACCGCTGAGATCGGGCTTGATTCCGGAAAAAGCGTTGGACATGGGGTTGCCTCCTGGTCAAAGGTGCCTTCTCTGGATCTGGCGTTAGTATACGATCATTCGGGTGAAAAGTCATCCCCTGTTTTCGCGCGGCAGCCACCCGGCCGGCGAGGTTGCAGGCCGCAACGAATCAGGTACAATGACGGCATGGAGACGCTGCGGCTTTTTCCACTCAATACCGTGCTTTTTCCCGGACAGCCTGCTGCCGCTGCACATCTTTGAGCCGCGTTATCGCCAGATGATCGGCGAATGCATTCAGCACGGGCAGGCTTTTGGCGTGGTGCTGATCCGATCGGGCGAAGAAGTGGGCGAAGCTGCCGAGCCTTACGACGTCGGCACGACCGCGCACATCGTGCAGGTTGAGAGCGAGGCCGACGGCCGCATGAACCTCCTGTGCGTCGGCAACGCGCGCTTCCGGATTGCGCAGCTCTTGCGCGACAAGGCGTATTTGTCCGGCCACGTGGAGTTGTGGCCGTGGGAACCCTACCTGGAAGGCAGCGCGGACCTTGAGCGGATCCGCCGCCAGCTCGATCGGTATTTGCACCTGCTGGCAGAAATGGCAGACAGCCCGCTGGATGTGAGCCTGCCGACTGAACCTGCTGCGCTGGCCAATCTCGCGGCCTCGGTGCTGCAGGTGGAACTCAGCGAGAAGCAGCATTTGCTCGCAACGCCGTCGATCAGCGCTATGCTGATCGACGTGGCCGATCTGTTGCAGCGTGAATTGCGCGCCTGGCAAATTGTGCAGGCCAGCCGCCAGTTGTCTCCCGACGAAACCTCTTCTTTCTCCCTGAATTGATGGCCGCCCCGCGGCTTTTGAAACCGCGAGGTTTCTGGTACAATGCGGCAGCTTTGTCCAGGGCTCTTGAGGTGAATAACACATGAAAATTGTGGTCGACGCAATGGGAGGTGACCACGCTCCTGCTGTTGTCGTGGAAGGCGCGGTGCTGGCAGCGCGCGAGTTTGGCGTGGAGATTATCCTGGTTGGGCGTGAAGAAGACGTGCGGCGCGAGCTGGCCCGGCACACGACTGCCGGCCTGGCCATTTCGGTGGTGCACGCCAGCGAAGTGGTCGAGATGGACGATCACGTCAGCGCCGTGCGCGCCAAGAAGGACAACTCGCTGAACGTGGGCATGCGCCTCATAAAAGAAGGCCGGGCCGACGCTTTCGTGTCGGCGGGCAATTCCGGCGCGGTGATGGCGGCGGCACTGTTTGGCGTGGGACGCATTCGCGGGATCGACCGCCCTGCTCTGGCTTCGATCTTTCCCGCCAGCAAGACGCCAGCCATCCTGATCGACCTGGGGGCGAATACAGACCCCACGCCGCAGAATCTGATGCAGTTCGCCATGATGGGCAGCATCTACGCCGAGCGCGCCCTGGGCGTGAGCAAGCCGCGCGTCGCCATCGTCTCCAATGGCGAAGAGGCCGAGAAGGGCAGTGAGCGCGTGAAGGCGGCCTTCCCCTTGCTGCAGGCGAGCGGCCTGAACTTCATTGGCAGTATTGAAGGCAAAGACGTTCCCTGGGGACTGACCGATGTGATCGTGACCGATGGGTTCACGGGCAATGTAATCATCAAACTGACGGAAGGCCTGGTGTCTTTCCTGGTCAGGACTGTGAAGGATTCGCTGACCGGCGGAATATTGAACAAGATCGGGCTGGTATTGATGATCCCCGGCCTGATTTTAATGCTGCCCGGCATGTTATTCCTGCTGCCCGCCGTGCAGCGTCTGCGGAAACGGGTGGACTATCGCGAACTGGGCGCCGCGCCACTGTTGGGGGTCGATGGGGTTGTATTAATTGCGCACGGCCGATCGGATGCTGCCGCTATCCGGGGAGCCATTCGCTCAACCATTCGCGCTGCCGAGGGCCGCATTGTGGAAGCCATCAAGGGCAATCTCAGCGAGTCCCGGCCGCCAACGAGTAGTGGTTCGCCATCGGCGCAAGCGTAAATTCGACTCTGTCACAGAGTGTAAGTGAGGCAGTGAAACATGGAAGGACGACCTGATTCGCAGCGTGTGGTGGTCACCGGCCTCGGCGCGCTGTCGCCGCTGGGCTTGAATGTCAACGAACTGTGGGAGGGGCTGGTGGCCGGACGATCGGGCATTGCCCCGATTACGCAGTTCGATCCCGAAGATATGCCCACGCGCATCGCCGGCGAAGTAAAAGGTTTTGACGCCACCAAATGGATCAATTTCAAAGAAGCACGCCGCATGGGACGAGCCACCCAGATGGCGGTCGTGGCAGCCTTCGAGGCGCTGGCCGATGCCGGGTTTGACTCGGTGCTGCCGGAGGATGTGCAAGAGGAAGCGGGCGTGTACATCGGCACGGCTTATGGTCCGTTTGACAAAGCCGATGAGGAACTGCAGTCCTTCATGAAAAAAGGCTGGCGGGGTGTCAGCCCGTTTGCTCTCTCCTCGGCGCTGACCAGCATGCCCGCCTTTCACGTCAGTCTCCTGGCGCAGGCCAAAGGCCCCATCGGCACGCCCATCAACGCCTGCGCCGCTGGCACGCAGGCCATTGTCGAATCTTCCGAGTACATCCGGCGCGGTCACGCGCAGGTGATGATCTGCGGCGGCGTCGAAGGGCTGATCAATCGCTACGGCATCGCTGGCTTCAGCGCCATGCGCGCCCTGTCCACGCGCAACGAGGAACCCGAACGCGCCAGCCGCCCCTTCGACAAGCTGCGCAACGGCTTCATTCTCAGCGAGGGCGCCGGGTTGGTCGTGCTGGAAAGCCTGGAGCACGCGTTAGCTCGCGGAGCGCGCATCTATGCGGAAGTGCTGGGGGGCGCCTCGTCAGCTGATGCGTATCACGTGGCCGCGCCTGATCCCAAAGGCGCTGGCGCAGTGCGCGCCATGAAGCGCGCCTTGCGTGACGCCGGGGTCGATATCACGGCCGTGAGTTACATCAACGCCCATGGCACGTCAACCCCGCTGAATGATTTCACCGAAACGCTGGCGATCAAGACAGTCTTCGGCGAACAGGCCTACAACGTGCCGATCAGCTCCACCAAGTCAATGATCGGCCATTCCATGGGCGGCGCGGGCGCGCTGGAGGCTATCGCGTGCGCCAAGACCATCGAGACGGGCATCATTCACCCCACCATCAATTACGAGAACCCTGATCCGGAGTGCGATCTGGATTATGTGCCCAACCTGCCGCGCCAGGCCGACGTGCGCGTGGTGCTGTCAAATTCCTTCGGGCTGGGCGGCAACAATGCCTGCCTGGTGCTGGCCAAATACTTCGACGGACAACGCTAAATCACATGCAAATCTATCGCAACGATCAATTCATTCAACGCCGCGCTAAGTTTGGCCGCTATGCCAACCTGGGCGGCATGGGCATTTTGCTCTTTGGCTTGATTATCAACCTATCCATGCAAACGGAAGGGTTGTTGCTGTCGATGCTGGCTTTGATTGCCGGCTTCGCGCTGTATCAGGTCGGCATGCATTACACGCTCCGCTTCGGCCGGCCCGACCGTCCCGATCAGGTTCTCGGTGAGAGCGCTGAAAGGCTTTGACAGCCGGTACTACTTGTTTCAGTTCACCGGCCCTGCCGGCAATGTCCTGGTAACCCCCAATGCATGTTTGGCGTTTACGATTAAAATGCAGGGCGGGAGCATTCAATATCGCACCGGCAGGTGGCGACATGCCATGGGCTGGCGGGGTATCTTCTTCTGGCTGGCCGGCGACAGCCTGGGCAATCCCTCTAGAGAAGCCGAGGGAGAAGTTGAGACGCTGCGGCGCTATCTGGCGAAGAAACTTCCGGGAGTAGAAGTTCCGATTCAACCGGTCATTGTCTTTGGCAACTCGGCGGCCGAGGTGGAGGCCGGTGAGAGCCCGATTCCGGCGCTCCATTACAAGAAGATCAAGGACTGGCTGCGCGGGCCAGGCAAGTCGGGCAGCCTGGGAGCCGAGGCACGCGAACAACTTATCGAGTTATTGAGCCCGCCCAGCGCCGTGGTAGAATCGGCCGAGGGCGAGGAGGAAGCCGAAGAGATTTAAACTTTCGCAATACGATCGATGCAGCCCATCGATCGTATTGCCGTCAGGTGAGAACCCTATGGACAACAAACAACACTCAACAACCTTATGGATCGTGACCGCGCTGCTGGGCTGCGGCCTGGCGCTCATCGCGCTGGCCGGCCAGGTCGTCAGCGCGCAGCCGGCGGTGCGCGAACTGAAGCCGCCCTTCAAATTCGCAGAGCGCCCGGCTGCCCTGGAGATGGAAACTCCGCCGCCCGGCAGCACCGTGCTGATGACGGAGACCTTTGGCGCGTCGTTTGAGCCGGTCACCGACACGACCGGCACTGCGCCGCAGTGGCGTATCATAGCCAATCCGGATGACACCGCCGGTTACTTGTGGGACAAGGTGGGAGCCGGCACGCCGATCGCCTTCAGGAACAGCGCGTGGAGCGCCGCGCGCAGGGTGACTGCCACGCAGGTGTTGACGCCCGGTGTAAGCACCTATCCGGCGGGGCAGGATAGCTGGTTGATCTACGGCCCGATCGATCTCAGCAAGTTCGCGTATGGCCATCTCAGCTTTGAATACTACCTGGATTCACGCGCCGGGGACACCCTGTTGTGGGGCTACTCGACCGACGGTCAGACCTTCCACGGCAACAGCCAGAGCGGTCCCTCGGGCGAGTGGATCAGCAATGCGTTTTCGTTCCGCGCCGCCGCCTCGTTCCAGACGGTGTACCTGGCGTTTGCGTTCCAAAGTCACGCCAATCCGCAGGGCGCAGGCGCCTTCGTGCGCAATGTGGTTTTGACCGGTGAGCCATTGCGGTTCGGATACATGCCGATCGTGATGAACAATTATGCCGCAGCCCACGCCGACGCCGATCCCGCCGCTCTTCGGCTATACCTTCGATCAAGGCAATACGACGGATCTCGCCCAGTGGGGCGGAGCCTATGAGCCTACTACTGGGTCCCCCAAGTCTGGGCAGTGTATACCAGGGCAATGCACGATTCACTCTACGACCGCACGTGGTAATCCGGCTAACACCTTGCGCCTGTTCACGAATGGCTTGTACAGTTTCGTTGCTTCATCACCCAATGACATTGCGCCCGACAACTATGATCTCTATGTGGACATGTCCCCATGGATAATTTATCCCAAAGGCGCGTGCAGCCCGTATGGGTGCCCGTCCAATGATTTGGGCGACTGGTATGGCATCATCTTCAATGCCAGTAATGACACTTTTGGAGCCAATCCATCGCAGTTCCAATACAACCAAACATACTATCGACTCTATTTCTATAACGTCGATTCGGTGAAACCCATCGCGATCAAGCTGGAACGCTGCGACGGCGGCTCGATCTCCGGGAGCAATACCTGCTATAGCCTGGGGACCAGCTCTCTGCCGGGCAGCTTCATCGGCAGCGCCGGCGGCTTCGATACCGTACATATTCAGCGGCGCGCGAGCGGTTCGGGCAATATCAAAGTCTACGTGAATGGCACCCTCCTCATCACGGCGACCGACACCACTTACACTGGCGCGTCGCATGGGAAGTATGGCGTGTTCATCTTCTCGTGGACCCAAAATGCCACTCAGGACCCGCTGGCCGGGTATGAGATGCAGATCGATTTCGACAATATTAAAGTCTATCAGCCCTGAAGCGCATGGATCACGAAGAATATGCCGTGATGTACCAGGTCGAGGAGCACCACTGGTGGTACCTCGGCATGGAGCATATCACGCGCCATCTGCTGGATCGCTACCTGCCGCACGCGGAACCCGCTTTGAAGATCCTGGATGGCGGCTGCGGTACGGGCGCCGTGATGAAATACCTGTGCCGGTATGGTGAAGTCACGGGTTTCGATTACGCGGCGGAAGCGCTGCGCTTTTCTCAGAAACGCGGGCACACCCGCCTGGCCCAGGCTTCTGTATTAGACATTCCGTTTGCCTGCGAGCGGTTCGATCTGATCGTTTCGTTCGATGTCATCTGCGAAAGAGGCGTGCGCGACGAACAGGCCCTGGACGAGTTTGCGCGGATCCTCAAGCCGGGCGGCCTGGTCATGCTGCGCCTGCCGGCCTATGATTGGCTGCGCGGCCGGCACGATGTCGCCACGCACATCCTGCATCGCTATACGCGAGGTGAGATCGGCGCCAAGCTCAGGCGCAGCGGTTTCACACCGCTGCGCCTGAGCTATGCCAATATGTTTCTCTTCCCGGTCGCCCTCGCGAAACGGTTGAGCGAGCGGCTCCTGTCACCCCAGCAGACCGGCTCGGATCTGACGCTCGATCCGGGCCCGCTGAACGGTATCTTGTGTGCCATTCTAAGCGCGGAGGCTCCGCTGGTCGGCAAAGTTGGCTTGCCTTTCGGACTGACCGTGGTCGCGGTAGCCCGCAAAGACGCCTGACATGAAACTATCCAGCATCACCGTGTTCTTCCCCTGTTACAACGACGCGGGCACGATCCCCGCGATGCTCTTGCGCGCCATCCAGACCCTGCCGCAGCTGACGGATGACTACGAAGTGGTCGTCATTAACGACGGCAGCCAGGATGATTCCGCGCTGGTGCTGGACGAGATGGCGCGTTTGTATCCGCAACACGTGCGGATTATTCATCGCGCGCAGCCCAGCGGCTATGGCGGCGTGCTGCGCGGAGGCTTTGCGGCAGCGCGCAAAGACTGGATCTTCTACACCGATGGCGACGCGCAATATGATCCGCGCGAACTGACCGTGCTGGCCGAAGCCGTGGTCGACGGCGTGGACATGGTTAACGGCTACAAGATCAAGCGGCACGATCCCTTCCACCGTGTCGTCATCGGGCTGGCTTATCAATACTTCGTCAAACTGGCTTTTGGTCTCGTCATTCGCGATGTCGATTGCGATTTCCGGCTGATGCGCCGCGACATTTTCGATCATGTGCAGCTCGAATCGACCACCGGCACCATTACGTTCGAACTGGTGAAGAAGATTCAAGACGCGGGCTACACCATCGTGGAGGTGCCGGTACATCACTGGTATCGGCAATATGGGCAATCCCAATTCTTTAACTTCCAGCGCGTGGGCAGGACCCTCATCGCACTGGCAGTCTGGTGGTGGCGGCTGGTCGTGCGCAAGGAACATCTCAAAACACGGGCAGCGGCCCACCCGGCAGACGAAGCTAAGCCAGAGTAGTCAAGACGCGTGGTTCTGCCCGTTGAGCATCAACGGACACGCACTGTCCCGATCGTGACACTGTCCCCGTCGTGCTCCAGGTCCGACGCCACCACCGGCAGACGCGCGCCGGTTGCCTCTTGATAGAATCCAATCGCCACCGGATAATCGCCGGGCGGTGTCTCCGCTGGCAGGGCCAACTCATACTCATCCACCAGAATATCGCCGGGGCGCCAATCCGCTTCGTTCAAGGTCGTGTCGCACAGCACGCGATCGGCCTGGGCTACGACGGAATTGTCCGGGCTGCGCAGATGCACAAAGACTTTGGTGACTTGAGCGAATGCCTGCCGATTTTCAAACGCCAGACGCATTTTTATGGTATCGCCCGGCTTGGCCTCGGCGGGCAGCTCAACGCCGATCGAGCTCGGCGCGACCTCCAAAGTTGGCCGCCGCACTCCGATCGAGTTGGAAGCGCGCCGTTTCACCGGCCGGCACCTGCCACGCGCGCGCATAGGCTCCCACGGGCGAATTGAGCCGCCACACGACCTGGCCCGCCGGATAGATCTGCTTCAACAGGGGCAGCGTGTGTTGATCTTTCTCCGTGATCACTAACCACTCGGTCACGCGATCGGTCTTGGCCGGAAACAGGGCGCAGGCCATGCCATTGTAGCTCTGAATCGGTTCACGTGGTTGTTCAGCCAACGTAAGCATGACCACTTCATAGAAACGATCGTAGGGCGTCAGGAAGAATTTCGTTTCTGGTTGGCCGCGCATGTGATTGGCCGCTTGGGTGATGCCGCTGTCGTATTCCCAGAAGAGTTGGGGATTCGCCGCGTAAGGGCCGAAGTAAGCGGCGATGGACCAGCCTGCCCCAATGCCGATCACCACGGCCGCCAGCACTGCGCCGGCGGCCTGGCCCCGGCGTGCCGGCATCCGCTTCGCGATCCAGCCTGCGACTGCCATCAATCCGATCGCGACGATGATGGCCACCAGCGGGAAGACCGCAGTCCACCGGCGGGTCAGCGGCGCTGCTTCGGTTAAGACGACGGCCAGCGACAGAATCACTACCCCGCTTAACAAAATCAGATGAGTGGCGCGATGTTTGATCACGCACACGCCCAGGCCGGCGATGAAGAAAAACCCCAGCACCGGATCGAGCAGCGGCCGTCCTGGCAAATTGTGCAGGTTCTCGCTACTGCCCTGCACCACAAAGCCCAGCAGTGTCTTCAGCATGTTCTGCCCCAGATCGATGGCGGCACTGGTTTGCTGAGCACGCTCAAATAACCATTGGGGATTCTGAAAGAAGAACGCGCCTAATGGCAGGAAAACAATGGCGGCAGTCAACACTGCCAGCGCGTAATCGATCAACACCGCGCGGCGCTGTCCACGTCGAACGGCCAGATCCAACAACGCAATCACGATCAGCCACACGGGCAGCAACCGCGCCGATGGATACGTGTATTGCGCCAATCCCGCTAACGCGCCGGCCAGGATAAACCAGCGGTGGCGTCCCAGCCGCCGGCCGCGCGCCAGCGCCGCGAGACACAGCATCGCCAGCAACGCGAACGAAGGCGTATGCCAACCCGATCGGGCCGTGGCGATGGCCGTGAGCATGATGCCGTACACCGCAGCGGCCATGATCGCGGCGGCATGCCGTTGGCGATCATCGGCAGGCAGCTCCCAGGCCAGCCAGTAAGTGGCGAGCACGGCGAGGGTGCCCATCAACGCCGAGATGAGGCGGCTGCCCAGCGCCAGCGGTCCGGTGAATTGAAACAACAGCGCGATGAGATAGACGTGGAGCGCGTCCATGCCGTTGTTTTCGGGGAAATAGACTTGCGCCGGGGCCGTGCCGTTGAGAATGTCCAGCGCCTTTGCGCCCGACCAGGCTTCGTCGTGAAAGATGCCTTGCGGCACAGCGGCTAGATTGACGAAGCGCAGCACGGCGGCAAGGAACACCACCGCGCCTAACTGCAACCAGTGATTGCTCAGCCAATGGATGAGGTTGGATCGATGCCACGCCATAGAGGTCACGTCGAAGTCGCGCGCAACAGGCTGGCGCGCGGTAAGCAAGCGCGGCGTATTATAGCATACGCTGTCGAGTGTCCCGCGCGCTTGACCGCCGTGATCCCGATCCCGCCCAACGAGGGGGATTATTTCATGTTAGAATGGCCCTCGCTGTGAGGGCGATGATGCACAGGAAATTCATTCTTGTCGTCTTGGCGTTGACCGGCGCTGCGCTCCTGCTGCGCCTGTGGGGAGTCGGTTTTGGCCTGCCGCAGGAATATCACATCGACGAGCACTTCTACTATCCGCATGCCTGGTCGATGGGGCAGGGCCAACTCGTTCTACCCGATCAGGCCCACGGGCCCAGCCTCTATCTGGGCTTGCTGCTGATCGGGCAGAAGTCCATGCAAGCGGCCTTTTTCCCCCACTTATCGGATGCCGATTTCGGAGCGCTGCGCGAGACGAACCCGTGGCCTTATCTGCTGTCGGCCCGCCTCATCAGTGCGCTGCTGGGCGCGCTGACCATCCCGATCGTGTACCTGCTCGCCAAACGGTATCGCGACCGAGGCGCAGGCATCGCCGCCGCGGCGTTGCTGACGGTGCTGTATTTCCACGTGCGCGATTCCCATTTTGGCGTGCCGGACACGCTGACCACCCTGTGTGCAGCGGCTGCGGTTTGGCTGTCCCTGCGCGCCCGCCAGACGCGTCACTCGCGCGATCTGCTGGGCGCGGGCCTGTTTGCCGGCCTGGCGACCGGGGCCAAGTATACGACAGTCGTGGTGACGGTCGCGGTGATCGTCGCCGCGCTGTTGACGGGAACCACGTGGCGGCAGCGCGTGCAGCTGCTGAGCGTAGCGGCGCTGGGCGTGGCGGCGGGTTTCATCATCGGCTATCCCAATCTGCTTCTGAATCCCGGCGTCTTCATCAAAGACATCTCCTTCCTGTTTGCGCGCGTGGGCGAGGGCTTCGAAGGCTGGCGTATCGTGCCTGACAACAGCGCCGTCTTTTATCTGGATACATTAGTATGGAGCACAGGCCTGGCCGCGGTGATCTTGACCGGTGCGGGGCTGATCGCTGCGCTGGTGCGGCATCGCGCCGAAGATCTGATCCTCATCTCTTTTCCCCTGACCTATCTTGTGGTGATAAGCCTGTCGCAGGGGCATTTCGGCCGCTATTTGCTGCCCATCCTGCCCGTGACGACGGTCTTAATCGCGGACGCCGGCTGGCATGTCTTGCCGCAACTCCTCCGCCGGCGGCAAACACCTTTCGCGGTGAAGGCGGCGCAGCCGATTGGGCTGGCCGTGCTGCTGCTGGTCTTTGTTCCCAACCTGCTGAATTCGCTGCGGTTCGACTGGGTGCTCGCGCAGGCAGACACGCGCACCCTGGCCAAGCGCTGGATTGAATCGAACCTCGAGGCCGGCAGCCGCATCGCCGTCGAATGGCCGTACCACACCCCGCCGCTCTCCAACGGCTTTGAAGTTCCGCCGGAATCCGCGCGCGAATACTGGACCGATCGCGTGTACGGCTTCGGCCTGGCCGACCGGCCCCTCGAGCAATACCAGACCGACGGCACGCAGTATCTCATCGCGACCAGTTACATCCGCAGCATTCCGGTGATTGATCCGCAGCAGGAGGCGCAGCGGCAGCACTTCTACGCGCGGTTGCCCGAAGTCTTTCCGCTCGTGCAGTCCTTCAACCCGCGCTGCGACGGCGGCGAGCCGGCTTTTATCTTTGACGCGCTGTACGGGCCCGCCATCGATTTGTGGAATTTGTGTTATGCTGGGCCGCGCATCGACATCTACCGGGTGCCCTAATGGCTGACCATCCCCTCTCTGCACTGGAACGGAATTTCGCCGGCAAGCGCGTGCTGATCACCGGCGGCCTCGGCTTCATCGGCAGCAATCTGGCCCGCCGCCTGGCCGATGCCGGCGCCCGCCTCATCCTGGTCGATTCGCTGATTCCCGATTACGGCGGGAACCTCTTCAACCTCGACGGTTACGCCGACCGCGTCACCGTCAACATTGCCGATGTGCGCGACGAGTACAGCATGGATTATCTGGTGCAGGGGCAGGACCTCTTGTTCAACCTGGCCGGGCAGACCAGCCACCTGGATTCGATGCGCGATCCGTACACCGATCTGGAAATCAATGTGCGCAGCCAGCTCTCGATCCTGGAGGCCTGCCGCAAGAAGAATCCGGGCATCAAGATCGTCTACGCCAGCACGCGCCAGTTCTACGGCAAGCCCGACTATCTGCCGGTGGATGAGCGGCATCGCTTGCACCCCACCGACGTGAATGGCATCAACAAAATGGCGGGGGAGTGGTACCATATCGTTTATAATAATGTCCATGGCATCCGGGCCACCAGCCTGCGCCTGACCAACACTTACGGCCCGCGCATGCGCGTGAAGGATGCGCGCCAGACTTTTCTGGGCATCTGGCTGAAGCAGGTGCTGTCCGGCGAGCCGATTCTGGTCTATGGCGACGGGCAGCAGCTGCGCGATTTTAACTACGTCGACGATGTGATCGAGGCGCTGCTGATGGCGGCGCTGGACGCGCGCGCCGATGGGCAGGTGTACAATCTGGGCAGCGCGGAGCTGCCCATCAGCCTGAACGATCTCGCTCAGCTGGTCATCGAGATCAACGCCGCCGGCGAGTATCGCCGCATCCCCTTTCCGCCCGATCGCAAATCGATCGACATCGGCGACTACTACGCGGACTTTAGCAAGATCCGGCGCGAGTTGGGTTGGACACCGCGGATCCCCCTGGCCGAGGGGCTGCGCCGGTCGCTCGACTATTTCCGCCAGCATCTGCCACATTACGTGTAGCCATCGGCCATATTCTAGTGCATGAAGGAGGAAGCATGACTAACACTTTGCCGTCGCAGCGGCGCACGCGCCGCGTCATCCCCGCCGTCGTGATTGTGCTTGGCCTGTTGTTAATCAGCGCCGTGGTGATTCAACAAGTCGCCGCACAGGACCGTGGCGGCCTGCAGCCGCCGTTCAAGCTCACCCGGCCCGCCAACCTGCCGGCGCCGCTCAGCGGCGTGCCGCCTCTGCCGCTCAACGCTCCGATCGTCATGAGCGAGACCTTTGATAGCGGCTTCGCAGTTCAACGTTCGCTACAACTACGACGTCACCGACTCGAGTGTGCCGTGGCATCTGGTTAACGCCAGCGGCGTGCGTCGACAGCAGCTTCACCTGGGGGCGCGTCGCCGGCACTGCCAGTAGCCAATACCTTGTGGAATGCCACCACACCTCCGCCTCGGCGCACCGCAAATCGTGGCCGGCCAACCGTATACCAAGAATATGCAGTCCTACGCGATCTACGGTCCGATCGACTTGACAGACTACACCAGCGCGTTCATCAGTATGACCTATGCGCTGGATACGCTCGCCGGTGATCCGTTTGGTGTGGCCTACTCCACGGACGGGACGGATTTCACCTGGCTGGCGGCAACTTCAGGCCGCGATCCATCTCTGGCGATCAGGCACACCGACTACTATCCCATCCCCCCCAGCGTGATGCGGCAAAATCGGGTGTGGATCGCGCTCGTCTTTACCAGCCAGGACCGAAACAACATCGACGCCCTGGGCGTGTATGTCGACGAAGTCATCCTGCGCGCCATACCGGCCTACAAGATCTACCTGCCGATCGTTCGTCTCGATCCGACGCCGACACCGACGACAACTCCTACGCGGACGCCTACCCCCGGAGCAAACTATCGTTACTTCTACACCTTCACCGACGAGAGCTCAACCAACAATCCCGACTTCAATCGATGGGGCGGCGACAGGCAAACCAGCTGCGGGACTGACTGCGACTACTATCAAGCCAAGGTCGGCCAATATCGGCAATCCCGAACGGTGCTCTTACATTGTGGATGCAAGGTATCAATGGCAGGGGCGGCGCCGGACCGCGTCAACAATGGCGTCAGCCTGACTACGGCGACTAACTTCGAGTACAGCGCCGACTTCTATGTATACAATGGCCAGCTCGACGCGCGCTATGGCCTGGCGTTCAACGCCTCCAGTGGAACTTTCCCCGACTCAGGCGATCCGCCCATGGATCCGTACGTGAACTTCTACCTGCTGGAATTACACATGGATACCGCCACGCGCACCAGAGTCGCCAAGTGGCAATTTGTGAAGGTAGTAAACGGCTCGCGTAATACATTGGCCAGCGCCAATCTACCCGTCTCTATCAATCAGGGGCAATGGCACAATGTGAAGGTGGTCCAGCAGGACACGACTCTGTCGTTCTATCTCAACGGCCAGTTTATCCGGTCCGTCACCTATGATTCGGACTGGGGTGACGGGCGGCGGCGCTTTGGCCTGTACATCGATGTGCGCGGCAGCAACGGCGACAATGGCCCGTTCGAGTTCTTCGCGGACAACATCGCCGTCAAAGATCGTTGATGATTCCAGCCGCCAATCCGCAGGCTCAATACTTGAGCCACCAGGCCGAAATCGATGCAGCGATTGCCGCCGCCCTCGGCGGCAATCGCTACATCCTCGGCCCGCAGACGCAGGCGTTTGAGCAGGAATTCGCCGCCTATCTGGGCGTGCGCTACGCCAGCGGAGTCGGCTCGGGCACGGAGGCGCTGCACGTTGCCATCCGCGCCTGCGGTCTCGGTCCCGGCGATGAGATCATTACCGTGGCGCACACCGCCGTGGCCACGGTGGCCGCGATCGAGCTGGCAGGCGCGACGCCGGTGCTGGTCGACATCGATCCCGTCACCTACACGATCGATCCGGACCAGATCGAAGCGGCGATCACGCCGCGCACGAAGGCGATCATTCCGGTGCATCTGTACGGCGCGGCGGCCGACCTCAACCCCATCGTCGATCTCGCCCGGCGGCACAACCTCAGGGTGATCGAGGACTGCGCGCAGGCCCACGGGGCGCGGTATGCTGCGCGCGATCGGGTGGTGGGCAGCTACGGCGATGTCTCGTGCTTCAGTTTCTATCCCACCAAGAACCTCGGCGCGATCGGCGATGGCGGACTCGTCGCCACGAACGATCCGGCCATCGCCGAGAATCTGAATCTGCTGCGGCAGTACGGCTGGCGCGAGCGCTACGTCAGCGAGATCGCCGGCTGGAACACGCGCCTCGACGAGCTGCAGGCCGCGATCCTGCGGGTAAAGCTGCGTCATCTCGACGAAGACAACGACAAGCGCCGCAAACTGGCCGCCATCTACGCTGAACAACTCGCCGGGGTCGTCACGCTCCCGATCGAGCCGGTGAACACCCGCCATGTTTATCACCTCTACGTCATCCGCCATCCGCAGCGCGACGCTCTGATGCAGTTCCTGCTCGAACGCGGCATCGGCACGGCGATTCATTACCCGGTGCCCATTCACCTGCAGCCGGCTTACCGCGGCCGCCTGGGCGATGTAGGTTCGCTGCCGGAAACGGAGCGAGCCGCGCGGGAGATCGTCTCGCTGCCGATGTACCCGGAGTTGAGCGAGAAGGATGTCGGCACAGTGGCGCAGGCGATCAGAGAGTTTCGCAGCGCAGTAACCGACAGGGGCGAGTGCCAGACTCGCCCCTGTGCGTTTGTCCAACAAACGTAAGCCCGCCTGGCCCAATCGCTTCGCCGGACGTCTGGCACAAGACGCTCGTCGTCGCCTTGATCACCGATCTAGCGGAAGTGTTCACCATACCGGATAGCCGTCAATACTGCCCTGCGGGCGCTGATCGCGGCCATGCCCGTCCCGCCTAAACGAAAATCGACATGCAAAGAAACCCCGGCCTTCTGACGGATTGATCTGTGCAATCCAATCCACGTGAATTGGCCGTGCGGCAGCGGCGACGTTTTTCTGTTCACAGACTGACGATAGCGAACTTGGGCCACATATCGATCTCCATTCAGGCAATTCGTGGATCAAAACAAAACGACCAGCGTACTGAACGCTGGTCGTGATGATGAAAAACAAAAGCCCCTTGGCGATGACCTACTCTCCCGGGAGGTCGCCCTCCAAGTACCATCGGCGCTGGCGCGCTTAACTGCCGGGTTCGGGATGGGACCGGGTGTACCCGCGCCGCTCAAATCACCAAGAGACTTTGTTTACGAACGATAGATTGTTAAGGCACTGACCAAATAGAATGTCAGAACTCCAAGTTCTCCGCATCACGTTTAAAGCCCTCGACCATTAGCATCGGCTAAGCTTAATGCATTGCTGCACTTACACCTGCCGCCTATCAAACCAGTAGTCTTCTGGCGGTCTTTCTCCAATTAAGGAAGGGAGATCTCATCTTGGGGCGAGTTTCCCACTTAGATGCATTCAGCGGTTATCTCTGCCAGACGTGGCTACCCAGCGATGCTCCTGGCGGAACAACTGGCACACCAGAGGTCTGTCCACTCCGGTCCTCTCGTACTAAGAGCAGCTCCCCTCAAATCTCCTGCGCCCACAGCGGATAGAGACCGACCTGTCTCACGACGGTCTGAACCCAGCTCACGTACCGCTTTAACGGGCGAACAGCCCGACCCTTGGGACCTTATTCAGCCCCAGGATGCGATGAGCCGACATCGAGGTGCCGAGCGAAGTCGTCGATATGGACTCTTGGACTTCACCAGCCTGTTATCCCCGGGGTAGCTTTTATCCGGTAAGCCACGGCCCTTCCACTCAGTACCGTGGGATCACTAAGCCCTGCTTTCGCATCTGCTCGGCATGTTCGCCTTGCAGTCAAGCTCTCTTGTGCCTTTACACTCTATGGCTGGTTTCCATTCAGCCTGAGAGAACCTTTGGGCGCCTCCGCTACCTTTTAGGAGGCGACCGCCCCAGTCAAACTGCCCGCCTGGCACGGTTCCCCGGCCGGATAACGGCGCGGGGTTAGGGTCAAAGCTTAATCAGGGTGGTATTTCACATTGCGGCTCCACCGAGGCTAGCGCCCCAGCTTCAAAGCCTCCCACCTATGCTACACAGACCAAGCCCTAACGCAATGCCAAGTTGCAGTAAAGCTCCACGGGGTCTTTTTGTCCTGCTGCGGGTAACGCGCATCTTTACACGTATTTCAATTTCGCCGGGTCCCATGCCGAGACAGTGCTCCAGTCGTTACACCTTTCGTGCGGGTCGGAACTTACCCGACAAGGAATTTCGCTACCTTAGGACCGTTATAGTTACGGCCGCCGTTCACCGGGGCTTCAGTTCAATGCTTTGGCTTGCGCCGAACATCTCCCTTTAACCTTCCGGCACTGGGCAGGTGTCAGCCCCTATACATCGCCTTGCGGCTTGGCAGAGACCTGTGGTTTTGTTAACCAGTCGCTAGAGCCATTTCTCTGCGACCCTCCGACGCTCATTGGAGTTTCCTCACGTCAGAGGGCACCTCTTCTCCCGAAGTTACGAGGTCATGTTGCCTAATTCCTTGGCATAGGTTCTCCCGGTCACCTTGGTATATTCTACCCGTCTACCAGTGTCGGTTTGCGGTACGGGCACCTCGAATCAAAGCTTAGAGGATTTTCTGGGCAGCAGGGCTCAGCCACTTCCGGCTCAAGGCACCGCCATCACCCCTCGGCTCAGCGCGCGGACTTACCTACGCACCTCAACGCCTACAGGCTTAGCACCTCCATCCAATAGGAGGCTGGCCTACCCCACTGCGTCCCCTCATCGCTCATCTTTGGTGGTACAGGAATATTGACCTGTTGTCCATCGCCTACGCCTGACGGCCTCGGCTTAGGCCCGACTAACCCAACGCGGATTGACCTTGCGTCGGAAACCTTAGACTTACGGTGAACACGGTTCTCACGTGTTTTACGCTACTCATTCCGGCATTCTCACTTCTGCACGCTCCAGCCGTCCTTTACGATCGACCTTCGACGCGGTGCAGAACGCTCCTCTACCAATCCCTCTTACGAGGAATTCCGTGGCTTCGGTGTCAAGCTTGAGCCCCGTTACATTTTCCGCGCAGGATCACTTGACCAGTGAGCTGTTACGCACTCTTTAAAGGGTGGCTGCTTCTAAGCCAACCTCCTGGCTGTCTGAGTAATCCCACATCGTTTCCCACTTAGTCTTGAACTTAGGGACCTTAGCCGGCGGTCTGGGTTGTTTCCCTCTCGACTACGGATCTCATCATTCGCAGTCCGACTCCCGTGCTCTGGAGTTACGGCATTCGGAGTTTGGTTTGGTTTGGTAAGCAGTAAGCCCCCTAGCCAATCCAGTGCTCTACCTCCGTAACTGAACGCACGAGGCTAGCCCTAAAGCTATTTCGAGGAGAACCAGCTATATCCAGGTTCGTTTGGCATATCACCCCTACCCACAGGTCATCCCCTAATTTTGCAACATTAGTAGGTTCGGGCCTCCACGAGGGATTAGCCTCGCTTCACCCTGCCCATGGGTAGATCACCTGGTTTCGGGTCTACTCTGTGCCACTATACGCTCTATTAAAACTCGCTTTCGCTACGGCTTCGGGTGTGACTCCCTTAACCTTGCGACACAGAATAACTCGCCGGATCATTCTCCGAAAGGCACGCCGTCAGGCCTGGCAGATCCGAAGACCTGCTATAGCCCTCCGACTGTTTGTAAGCATACGGTTTCAGGTTCTATTTCACTCGGCTCACAGCCGTACTTTTCACCTTTCCCTCATGGTACTTGTTCACTATCGGTCGCCAAGAGTATTTAGCCTTGGGAGGTGGACCTCCCGGATTCCCACAGGATTAGCGTGCCCCGTGGTACTCAAGGACACCGCGGAAGTCTAGTCTCTTTTGCCTACAGGACTGTCACCTGCTATGGTCGGCCTTTCCAGTGCCGTTCGGCTAGAGATCAGATTGGTAACTTCCATATGCGGGCCTTACAACCCCAGAACGGCAAGCCGCTCTGGTTTGGGCTGTTCCCCTTTCGCTCGCCACTACTCAGGGAATAATCTCTTTTCCTCAGGGTACTAAGATGTTTCAGTTCCCCTGGTTCCCTCCGTGCTGCCTATGAATTCAGCAGCCGGTGCCTGAAGATCGTTCAGGCGGGTTTCCCCATTCGGACACCCCCGGATATAGCGTCTGCACACGACTCCCCGAGGTTTATCGCAGTGTACCGCGTCCTTCTTAGGCTCTTGGCGCCAAGGCATCCACCGTACGCCCTTAGTAGCTTACACGTGATGCGGAGAAATTGAAGTTCTACATTCTATTCAGTTGTTAAAGTGCCGCTGGAACACACTGCGTTCCGCTCAGCAGACTGTGCCGCTGATGACTGCCGCCCGACCACCGGGTTTCAGTCATCAATGTCACACTCACTGCGCTAGAGACGAAACAGCCTGGCACATTCCCAGGCTGTCATCGCTCGTTGGAGAATATGCCTTCAGACTTCTGTTAGTCTGTCTGTACTGTCTGCGTCTGCATCAAATTGTGAGAGTTCCTCGTTCAGGAAAGTGTCCCTCTGGAGTGGAGCCGAGGGGATTCGAACCCCTGACCTCCTCCGTGCAAGGGAGGCGCTCTCCCAGGCTGAAGTTACGGCCCCGCCTGATCGCCGGTTAGTGTGGGCCTTTCTGGACTCGAACCAGAGACCTTCCCCTTATCAGAGGGATGCTCTAACCAGCTGAGCTAAAGGCCCAGTGTTGTAAAGTGCGCCAGCCCTTAACTGCTGAAAAGTGATAGGAAGTCCGTTTGCTCGGGGACGCGAATAACACCGTTACTCGCGATTGACCTGGGGTGTAGACTTCCAGCCGAATGGCTTTCAGTCAGACTCCCTAGAAAGGAGGTGATCCAGCCGCACCTTCCGGTACAGCTACCTTGTTACGACTTCGTCCCAGTCACCAGCCCCACCCTCGACGGCTGCCTCCTTGCGGTTAGCGCACCGGCTTCAGGTGTTGCCAGCTCCCATGACGTGACGGGCGGTGTGTACAAGACCCGGGAACGTATTCAACGCACTATAGCTGACGCGCGTTTACTAGCAACTCCGGCTTCATGCAGGCGGGTTGCAGCCTACAATCCGAACTGAGACCGGCTTTTTAGGATTAGCTCCCCCTCGCGGGTTGGCAACCCATTGTACCGGCCATTGTAGCGTGTGTGTAGCCCCAGATATAAAGGCCATGCTGACTTGACGTCATCCCCACCTTCCTCCGGTTTAAGACCGGCAGTCTCGCCAGACACATGTAACTGACGACAGGGGTTGCGCTCGTTAGTGGACTTAACCAAACACCTCACGGCACGAGCTGACGACAGCCATGCAGCACCTGTGCAGGCTTCCCGAAGGATCGTTCCGCTTTCGCTTCACTACTACCTGCATGTCAAACCTGGGTAAGGTTCTTCGTGTAGCATCGAATTAAACCACACGCTCCGCTGCTTGTGCGGGTCCCCGTCAATTCCTTTGAGTTTTAACCTTGCGGCCGTAGTCCCCAGGCGGGATGCTTAACGCGTTGGCTTCGGCACGGATGGGGTCAATACCACCCACACCTAGCATCCATCGTTTACGGCTAGGATTACCGGGGTTTCTAATCCCGTTCACTCCCCTAGCTTTCGCGTCTGAGTGTCAGGAGCAGACCAGGGGGCCGCTTTCGCCACAGGTGTTCCTGCTGATATCTACGCATTTCACCACTACACCAGCAATTCCACCCCCCTCTTCTACCCTCTAGCCCCGCAGTATTGAACGACCCCTCCCGGTTAGGCCGGGAGATTTAACGTCCAACTTACGAAGCCACCTGCACGCGCTTTACGCCCAATGAATCCGGATAACGCTTGCCACCTACGTTTTACCGCGGCTGCTGGCACGTAGTTAGCCGTGACTTATTCCAGAGGTACCGTCCTATCTCGTCCCTCTCAAAAGCGCTTTACGACCCGAAGGCCTTCATCGCGCACGCGGCGTTGCTGCTTCAGGCTTTCGCCCATTGAGCAATATTCCTCACTGCTGCCTCCCGTAGGAGTTTGGCCCGTGTGTCAGTGCCAATGTGGGGGGTCACCCTCTCAGGCCCCCTACCCGTTGTTGCCTTGGTAGGCCATTACCCTACCAACTAGCTGATGGGGCGCAGGCCCCTCCCGAAGCACATTACTGCTTTAGTCTGCAAGACTCTAACCTCACAGACCACATGCGGTATTAGCAATCCTTTCGGACTGTTATTCCACACTTCGGGGCAGGTCACCTACGTGTTACTCACCCGTCCGCCACTGAAGTACCCCCGAAGGGGCCTCTTCGTTCGACTTGCATGTGTTAGGCACGCCGCCAGCGTTCATCCTGAGCCAGGATCAAACTCTCCGTCAAGTAAAGAACAGTCCGAAGACTGTAAGGTTTGACGCTTGAACCCGAGCATCGAATACTTCCTATCACTTTTCAGTTGTTAAGGTGCTGTCTGCCCTTCAGCAGAGCGGGCAGAGTTTACCACGCTGCCTACTGCCTGTCAAGAGGCAAATTTCACATTCTTTTTCCGCTTGCGAAGAAAAAGCGCTGGTGCCCTGCGGGCACATCAGCGCGAGACGCACACCCCTTGATTAAGGTGGTCACTACAACTCCATGTGGGGTTGTTTGCGTCTCGCCTCCTACACTTCAGTTGTTGGGTTTTTCCGGCTCGGCCGGACGAAACCGTACTGCATCGCGCATATCATTATATGCAAGATCGCTTCCGTGTCAAGCTCATTCTACCTTAAAAATTCAGCCGCCATTTTACAACTCACGGCGTCCTTCAAAGGCGCGCGCGAGTGTCACTTCATCGGCATACTCGAGATCACCGCCCATCGGGAGCCCCCGGGCCAGGCGGGTGATTTTGAGATTCCCGCCAGCCAATTTTCGCTGGAGGTACATCGCGGTGTTTTCACCTTCGAGGCTGGGATTCGTCGCCAGGATGATCTCTTTCACTGGCCCGCTCGCCACGCGATCGGCCAGTTCGCGAATCCGCAAATCCTCCGGGCCGATGCCGTCCATCGGCGAGATGACGCCATGCAGCACGTGATACAACCCGCGATACTCGCGCGTGCGCTCGATCGCCATCACATCCAGCGGCTCTTCGACCACGCAGATCACGCTGCGATCACGCTCTTCGCTCTCGCAGATCGGACACGGGCTGTGTTCCGTGATATTGAAGCAGATCGAGCAGAACTGAATCTTCTCGCGCAGCTCGCGCAGAGCCTCGGACAACTCCAGCGCCTCATCCGATTGCGATCGAATCAGATAGTACGTCAGGCGCGACGCCGACCGGGGCCCGATGCCGGGCAGGCGCGCGAAGGCTTCGATGAGACGCCGCACAGGTTGCGGTGTAGTATCCATCTTGGCGCCGCTTAGAACCCGGGAATGCCCAGGCCGCCCGTCAAACCTTGCAGCTTCTCCGCCGCATAGGCCTGTGAGCGTTCAATCGCTTCGTTGACAGCCGCCACCAGCAAGTCTTGCAGCATCTCGATGTCGTTCGGATCGACGACTTCCGGCTGCAGCCGGATCGACTTCACGCGCTGCTGGCCGGTGACCACGATGGTGATCGCCCCACCTCCGGCGGTGACCTCGATCGTTTCCTCGGCTAATGCTTCTTGAGCCTTGATCATTTCCTGCTGCAATTTCTGAATCTGGCCCAGCATGCCGCCGCCCATTTGCATTCTGTTCTTGCTCATCGAGTTTCTCTCCTTGCGGGATGAGTTGACGCTTTGGGTGTTACCGCTCAAGTTTTCCAAAATTGTATCTGGCGTCGAGGCTCTAGCGCATGGCATTAAGATAAGACTGCCGCGTCGTCATGCCCGAGTGCCTTTATCGGGCATCCACGCTGGATTCCCGCCAAAAGCACGCGGGAATGACGTTGCCGCAGAACTTACCGGACTGCACTTACCGGTTGACGGGCGTGACTTTTGCCCCGAGCTTTAATGCCGTTTGCAGCATCGGATCTTCGACGATCGATCGGACCAGCACCTTTTGTTCGAGCGTGCTGCTCAGCATGTCCTCCAACAAGCGCTGATGCTTGCTGCTTTCAAACCGGCTCTTCAAACTATCCGTGGGCCAGCTCGAGGACGACGGTGCCGTGCTCGACGCTGGTCACGTGGCAGTTCTTCAGCAGCGCCTCGGTCGGAATGCTGCGCGTCTTGATACTGCTCAAAACTCCATTCCACGCCGCCAGCACCTGCTCGGCGGTCAGAGACGGCGTTGATTCGAGTGACGCCGCCGGGGGCGCTTCGGAAGCAGCAGCGGCAGGCTGGATGGGTTTCGCCGCAGGCTGAGCCTTCACGGGATTGGCAGCCGGCGCTTTGGCAGCAGATTGAGATTGAACCACAGCCGGCGCCGCTGGGCGCGTGGCGGCCGCGAGCGGCACGCCGGCCGCTGGCTGTTGCAGCGCTTCGACGAGCGCCAATTCCAGCGGCAGCTGCGGCTGCCAGCCGCCGCGCAGATCCAGGGCAGCTTGATTGAACAACTTGATCGCGCGCGTCAGCCGATCGAGTTCAAGGCGTTCGGCCTGCGAGTTGAACGTGGCGCGCTGCTCGGCGGGGAGATCGACGAGATCCGGATCGCCCAGCTTGATCAGCATGACCGCGCGGAGATGTTCCACGATCTGCCGCGCGAACTGCCGCGCATCCGCGCCGCTGTCCATCGCCTGATTGATCGCGTCGAGGCCGGGTGCGGCCCTGGCCTCACACAACGCGCTGACCACGTCGCTGACCCACCGCAGCGCCCCTGCCCCCAAAGCGGCCTGGGCGCGCGCGACGGTGATTTCCTCGCCGCCCGCCGCCAGCTGATCGAGCAGGCTCACCGCGTCGCGCATCGCGCCGGTCGCCTGCCGCGCAATGAGGGTGAGCGCTTCCGCTTCGGCCGTGAGGCCCTCGGCGGCCACCAGTTCCTGCAAGCGCGCGATGATCTCGGCCACCGTCAAACGTCGAAAGGCAAACGGCTGGCAGCGCGAAACGATCGTCGCCGGGACCTTCTGCGGATCGGTGGTGGCCAGCACAAAGATGGCGTGCGCGGGCGGTTCTTCCAGCGTTTTGAGCAGCGCATTGAACGCCGGTTCCGTCAGCATGTGCACTTCGTCGATGATGTAGACTTTGTAGCGAGCCTGCCCCGGCGCGAAGTTGATCTTGTCGCGCAGGTCGCGGATCTCGTCAATGCCGCGATTGGAGGCCGCGTCGAGCTCGATCAGATCGAGCAGGCGGCCTTCGGCAATGGCCGTGCAGATCGGGCAGGTGTTATCGGGGCGCGCGGCGGGATCAGGATTCAGGCAGTTGACGGCTTTCGCCAACAGGCGCGCCATCGTCGTCTTGCCGGTGCCGCGCGGCCCGGAAAAGAGATAGGCATGCGCAATGCGCCCGCTGCCGATCGCATTCCGCAGCGTATGCAACACGTGTTCCTGCCCTGAGACTTCGTCGAATGTTTGGGGCCGCCACTTGCGGTACAGCGCCTGCGCCATAATCGCTCCCTGTGTGGTTATAAAGTGTAACACGCTCACACCCCTTCGACAAGGGCGCGCTTAGAAGTGGTATAATCAAAATGACAATTGCACAGGGGAGCTCGCGAAGGCGGGCTGAGAGGGCGATCAATTCATCGCCGACCCGCGAACCTGATCCGGATAATGCCGGCGGAGGGAGACTTCACTCACCAAGCCACCCATTGCCGGGCGGCTTTTATTTTTCAATCCTTGATCCTCCCGGAGGTTTTGAAACCTCCGGGAGGATACAGGACGAATGAGCACACCATGCGCGCAGTCATTTTCGCCAATGGCGATGCGTCCGATCCCAACAGCGTCAAACACTGGACCGCACAGGCGGATCTGATCATTGCCGCCGACGGCGGCACACGCCATGCGCTGTCGGCCGGCGTGCTGCCGCAGGTGGTGATCGGCGATCTCGATTCGCTGGCGGATGCCGATCGGGAGCGGCTGGACCGATCAGGTGTGCAGCTGATCGTGTATCCCACCCACAAGGATTACACCGATCTCGAACTCGCCGTGCGGTATGCGCGAGCGACAACAGGCGACAGACATCATCATCTTCAGCGCGCTGGGTGGAAGGTGGGATCAATCCCTGGCGAATGTGATGCTGCTGGCAGCGCCGGAGTTGGCGCACGTTCCAACCCGCCTGGTCGATCACGCCCTGTCCATTCAAGTGATCCGCGATCGAGCCGAGATTGCCGGGCGGGTCGGCGATACGCTCTCACTGATCGCGCTCAGCGGCGACGCGCACGGCGTGACGATCGAAGGCTGCGAATATCCGCTGCACGAGGCCGCCCTGCCCTTGGGGGCAACGCTGGGCATCAGCAATGTATTCGCTCAACCGGCCGCAAAAATCACGGTAAGACAAGGACTCATCCTCGCGCTGCACACCAGGCGTGAAGAATGAATGAGGGAGGATGTCGATGAAGAAGGCAGTTCTGTTATTACTCCTGGCGGCGCTGTGGGTGGCGGCCTGCGCCGCGCCAGTCGAAACCCCTGCGCCGACTCCGGATATGCGGCCTACGGTGACGCCGTTGGGAGCCGCGCCAATCACCAGGCCGGAAACGCCGACGCTGCCGCCGCCCACTTTAGAACCAGAGCCGACGTCCGAACCGGCCTCGACCTCGCCACTGCCGACCCCTGTGGTGGAGTCGCCCCTTTCGACACCCACGGCTGAAGTACAGCGCCCGACGCTCGCAGCGCCGAGCAGTGAGTCGCGCACTTTGACGGTTTTAACCCACGCGTCATTTGCGTTGAGTGACGCCGTGCTGCAGCGGTTCGAGCAAGAGAATAATGCCCGGGTACAATTCATCAAGCAGGGTGATGCGGGCCAGGCGTTGACACGCGCGATTCTCACCGCGGACAATCCTGAGGCCGATGTGATCTTTGGCGTGGATAACACGTTCATGAGCCGCGCGTTGGGGGCCGGGATTCTGGAACCGTATCGATCAGGCCGATTGTCATCTATCCCGCGCGCATACCAGCTGGATTCCACCTTTCAGTTGGCGCCGATCGATTTTGGCGATGTGTGCTTGAACTACGACAAGGCTTATTTCGCGCAGAAGAAGCTGCAGCCGCCGCAGTCGCTGGCAGACCTGACAAAGCCCGAATACAAGGACATGCTGGTGGTCGAGAACCCGGCGGGTTCATCACCCGGCCTGGCTTTCATGCTGGCGACGATATCCGCATTTGGAGAAGATCGCTGGCTGGGCTTCTGGGCCGATCTCAAGGAGAATGGCGTGAAAGTGGTGGAGGATTGGAACACGGCTTACTACACGGAATTCAGCGGATCGAGCGGCAAAGGCCCGCGCCCGATCGTGGCGAGCTACGCCTCCAGCCCGCCCGCCGAAGTGGTGTTCGCCGAGCCGCCGATCGATACAGCGCCGACCGCGGCGATCACGGCGCCCAAGACCTGTTTCCGCCAGATCGAGTTTGCGGGAATTCTGAAGGGAACGAAGAATCGCGACCTCGCCGAGAAGTGGATCGACTTCATGTTGAGCGTGCCGTATCAGGAAGACCTGCCGTTGAATCAGTTTGTCTATCCGGTGAATCCGCAGGCGAAGTTGCCGGACGTGTTTGCGAAGTGGTCGGCGACCGCACAGGCGCCGGCCAACCTCGCGCCGGACGTGATTGCCAGGAATCGCGAGCGCTGGATAGAGGAATGGACGAACGAGGTGCTGCGGTAAGAAATGGGGTGTTGGTGGCTAAGGGGAGCGAGTGGCAGGCTCAGTCCTCGATCGTGATGGCCCCGGTTGGGCAGAGGTCGGCGGCCTGGGTCACCTTATCGCGCAACTCTTCTCCCGGCTCCTCCTGCAGGATGTAGAGGTAACCGTCGCTACGAACCTCGAACACTTCCGGGCACACCTGCATGCAGGACCCGGTAGAAGCACAGACGTCAAAATCAACGATCACGCGCATCGCTCTCACGCTCCTCGACTTATCTGATGGGCTCAGGGTCTGGGTCCAGGAATTACAACCCCACCTTTGAGAGGATACTCCAAGTTCCCACGCCCGTCAACCGATCATCGCCGGCCCCGGCGCCGCAAAAGCGCCAACGACTGCGATTACCGCGCCCAAGACCTGCTTCCGTCACAGATCGAGTTTGCGGGTATCTTGCAGGGGACGTAGAATCGCGACCTCGCCGGGAAGTGGATCGACTTCATGTTGAGCGCGCCGTATCAGGAAGACCTGCCGCTGAATCAGTTTGTGTATCCGGTGAATCCGCAGGCGAAGCTGCCGGACGTGTTTGTGGAGTGGTCGGCGACCGCACAGGCGCCGGCCAACCTCGCGCTTAAAGCAATTGCCAGGAATCGCGATCGCTGGCTAGAGGTGTGGACAAATGAGATGCTGCGCTAGAGAAGAGGCGCACGCTGTGTTTGGCGAGAACTGGCGCACGGCATGGGAGGTACTTGACACCGGGTATACACTTAGAATAGGCAAGGGAGGTTTCGTGGTTTGATAGCAGGCCGCGAACCGATGACCCGTGCCACACAAGTGTGACACTCGACGCTCGGCCACGGCAGGCCGGGCGTTGTGTTTTTCTTGCGTCGGAGTCAGCAGCAGGCAAGGCTGCAGGAAGACTGCCATGAAGACCCAGGTTGTTCCGGCGGGCGGTGAGACCACTACTGCCCGGGGCGCGGTGCGCCTGTACTACCTCGATTGGCTGCGCGTGCTGGCGATTCTGACGGTGTTCGTCTATCACTCCACCCGCTTTTTCAACCTGGAAGACTGGCATGTCAAAAACCCCACCTGGTATCCCGCGGTGGAGGTCTGGAACGTGTTCGCCGGGACGTGGATTTTGAACTTCAGCACTCCATTCTTGACCTATGCCAGCGAAGCGGTGCTGCCCTTCTACATCCTTCACCAGACGGTGCTGTTGAGCGTCGGCTACTTTGTCGTGCAGTGGCCCATCCCGGACTTGCTCAAGTGGGCCATCATCCTGCCGGCCTCGCTCGCCATCATCATGATGATCTACGAGTTCCTGATCCGGCGCTTCAACGTGATGCGTTTCTTATTCGGGTTGAAGCCCTTGCGCAAACAGCCCGCCGCCCGTTCACGATGAGGCTTTCCAGACCACACTGAGTTGGAACGCTCTCTTGAGGAAGACCTCAATTTTCAGGCCAGGAGTTCATTACCATGAAGAAGATCGCATTTCTCATTTGTTTGGCTGCCGCTTTGATTGGATACGTGGGGGCCCAGCCGCTGGTGGCTCAAGCCCCAGAGCAACGTTCTCGGCCTGAACGTGAAGCGCTTGACGCGTCCGCCGGGTGGGTCTATCAAGCGCACGCTGATCTCGATCGGCTCCAGAGCACTCGGTCGAGGGTGCCAGCCGCGCCCAACAACATTTTGGGCACGTGGAGCAAGATCGTCTATCAGCATTACGCGGGTAACTGGGACATCTACGTGATGAACGGCGATGGTTCCAATCCGACCCGCCTCACCATTTCCGCAGGAGCAGAGATCACACCACGCCTGAATCGGGGTGCTACACGGCTGGTTTATGTCTCCAACGAGCCGGGCAACTACGAGATTTACGCGATGAACCCCGATGGCTCCGCGCGCGCACGGCTAACGAATAATGCCGCCAATGACTACAATCCAGCCTGGTCGCCTGACGGGACAAAGATCGCCTTCAACTCGTACCGCGACGGGCAGTCAGAGGTCTACGTGATGAACGCCAATGGGAGCAATCCTGTGCGGCTGACGTTCGATGCGGCGTATGATGGTCAGCCCGTGTGGTCACCGGACGGCAGCAAGATCGCGTTCCTGTCAGAGCGATCGGGCGGCAGCTGCGATCTGGGTCATGAACGCGAACGGTAGCGGCGCCGTACAACTAACCACGCAGCCCTACAGCGAAGATCCGGCCTGGTCGCCGGACGGAACTCAGTTCGCATAGGATGCCGATGTGGACATGACTACTGGCAAAGCATTGATAGTGGTGAACGCCGAAGGTTCGAATGTGCACCCGATCGGCGATCCGAACACGACGGCCGACATGTGGGCACGCGGCTGGTCGCCCGATGGCCGCAAGGTGACATTCACAGAAATCCACTATGTCTCCTACCAAGGGAACTGGTATTGGACAGCCGCGTATCTCAGAGCCGCCGATATCTTGACACACGGCATAGATGCGCTGGGCGGGTCCGATGCGGACTGGAATCCCGATTGGCAATCGACTGATCTATTGCCGCCCACTTCCAGCATGACCGCCCTGCCGGCTACCTCGCCCAGCCCGATCGCAGTACGGTGGAGCGGCACAGACGCCGGGCCATCCGGCATTCTGGGTTACGACGTCCAGGTCAAGGACGGCGCGGGCGCGTGGACGAGGTGGCTGACGCGGACGGCCGCCACCAGCGGGGGTTATCCAGGCATTGGGGGACATACGTATTACTTCCGAAGCCGGGCTTGGGACCAATCCTGCAATACGGAAGCATGGCCGGGAACACCCGATGCGACCACAACCGTCGAAGCACTGCCGCCAACGAGCCAATTAGGTCGTCTGCCTGCTTTCCAACGCGGGGCTCTGACGGTAAATTGGAGCGGCGATGATCTGGGTGGCTCGGGGGTCGAACGGTACGATATTCAGTATCGCGATACGCTGTCAGGAACTTGGATTGGCTGGCAGATGGGAACGAGCGTGCCCACTGCCACCTTCAGCATTGGCATCGTCGGCCATACCTACGACTTTCGCTCACGGGCGATTGATCGGGCTCAGAATATTGGGGCCTGGTCACCAACCAGTGCCGGCTCTTCGACTACATTCTACCAGCGCGAAATCAGTGGCATGGTGTACGACACGCGGCATCGACCTGTGTCCGACGCCATGATCTCAGCATCGCCTTCCGCACTGAACATCGCTCAATCTGAGACGGGCGGTAACTATGCGGTCTATTTTGCCGATGTAGACACTCACACGCTCACAGTGACACAGGGCGGTTATGGCGCGACCCCTGCCATGACCCTCAACCTGACTGCTGATGTCTTTCCCTATCACGTTTTGCCGCCGATCGATAATCTGATCCGGGATGGTGATTTCGAATCAGCGGCTCTTGCAGACAATTGGCAAGTTTTCGGGCTCCCATCACCAGAGCTGATTCGTTCCGTCAAACACACCGGAATGCCAGACTGTAAAACTAGGCACGCCGTTCGCACTCAGCGCACCACAGAGTATTTATCAATCCCCTTGGAGCGCATTCTATCCTCACTTGGCAGTTGATAACGATCGCACGGTTCACCTTGTTTTCTCTAATAACGACGGTGCAGCGAACCGTTTCTATTATGCCAGCAAGCCGGTGACCGGGACTTGGCCAATCTCGCCTATGGCTCTTTTCACGGATGCAGCGGTTGGCGCCTTAACAGCACCGGACAACCAGGGCGGTGTTTTTTGGTGTGATCTGGATATAATCTGCGCATGGCGGTCATCACGCTGGTGGTCTTGATGCACACGGCGATCATGTACGGCGCGGAAGGGGCGTGGTACTACCACGAAGCAGGGGAGAAGGACACCCTGACCTTCGTGTTCATGATGCTGCTGGGCGGCATCGGCACGGCCTTTGTGATGGGGCTGCTCTTCCTGGTTGCGGGTTACTTCACACCGCGCGCTTACGATCGCAGAGGCGCCGGGCGTTTTCTGGTCGACCGGCTCAAGCGGCTTGGCCTGCCGCTGTTATTCTACGGAGTGGTCATCCTGCCGATCCTCAATTACCTGCTCGACGTGCATGAGGGCTTTCAAGGGTCGCTGGGGCAGTGGCTGGTCGATTATTGGCGGGGGGTGCAAAGCCTGGCCGATGGGCCGGTGTGGTTTCTAATGGAACTGCTGATCTTTTCCATGGGTTATGCGCTATGGCGGCTGGTGGCCGATCGGGCCAGGAAGGATACCCCGCTCGATCGGTCTGGCGAGACCAACCCACCCGGCAACCGGGCGATTGCGGCTTTTGCGCTGGGCCTCGGCGTGGTGACCTTCGTCGTGCGCCTCTGGGCGCTGGCAGGTGTGTACTTTGAGCCGTGGCATCTGGAGCCCGCCCACGCGCCGCAGTACATCGCCCTGTTTGTCGTCGGGCTGATGGCGTATCGGCGCAACTGGCTCGTCAGATTTACCGAAGCGCAGGCCAGGCCGTGGCGCTGGATCGCGCTGGTCTTCATCCTGCTGCTGCCCGCCTTGGCCGTGGCTGCTGGAGCATTGACGGGCCAGCTCGACCCGCGAGGCGCGGGCGGCCTGAATTGGTTGTCACTGGCCTACTCGCTGTGGGAAGGCTTCATGTGCGTGTCGATGACGATCGTCGTCCTGGCCTGGTTCCGCCAGCGATTCGATCACCAGGGCCGGCTGGCCAAAGTGATGTCCGATAACTGCTTCGCTGTGTACATCCTGCACCCGATCGTCATCGTGCCGCTGGCGTTGGCGTTGAGTGGAACCCCGCTGAACCTCAGTCTTAAGTTCGCGCTGGTCGCGCCGCTGGCGGTGACGCTGTGTTATCTGGTAGCGTACCTCGTCCGCAAAGTCCCGTTCGTCAGAAGCGTCCTGTGAAATGGGCTATTGATCCCCTGAAAGGAGGGCAAGTCCAATGTCAACCGCAACGCTCGATTCAAGCCGTCCGGCAGCCATGGCCGATTCTGTTCAGCCTAAAGCTGCCGCCCGCCTGCTGTTCGTCGACAATATGCGCGTCTTTCTGACGATCCTGGTACTCCTGCACCACACGATGATCATCTATGCCGGGACCGGATCATTTCTGTATACCGAAGGCCGGCAGGATACGATTACGAGTGTGCTCGGCGACTGGTTCTGTACAGTGAATCAAGCCTATTTCATGAGCCTCTTCCTGCTCATCTCGGCCTACTTTGTGCCGGGGTCTTACGATCGAAAAGGGGCGAGCCATTTCCTCAAAGATCGCTTGATCCGGCTGGGCATCCCGCTAATTATCTATAGCTGGATCATCAGTCCGCTCACATGGGTTGTCATCACCAGTGTGACGCAAGGCCAGACCCGGCCCTGGTGGACCTACCTCCCCGGAGTCGGGGATGCAGTCATCGGCGCCGGGCCGCTGTGGTTCGTGGAGGTCCTGCTCATCCTTTCGCTGGTGTATACGCTGTGGCGGCGGCTCTTCCAGTCCAATCCACCCGCGCCGCCCGTGGATACTCAAAGCCAGTTCCCTGGCAACGCGGTCATTGCCGTGTTTGCCCTGCTGACGGGAGTGGGGGCGTTTCTGGTCCGCCTGGTGTTTCCCGTCGACTGGAACTTTTCCCTCCTGAACTTGCAGTTCCCTTTCTTCGTGCTGTATATCGCAATGTTCATCGTCGGGCTCGATCGCCTATCGCCGCAACTGGCTGCTGAGCCTGCCCGACACGAAAGGCAAGTTGTGGCTGGGCATCGCGATTGCGTTCATTCTGCTGTTCGTGCCGCTGGCGTTGATCGGCGGCGCGATGGAAAATGACCTGCCCTTCAAGGGCGGATTGAACTGGCAGGCGATGGCTTATGCGCAGTGGGAGGCGTTCATGTGTATGGGCATGTGCATCGGCCTGATCTATCTCTTCCGCCGCTACCTGAATCGACAGGGCCGGCTGGCGAAATTCCTCTCGCCCAATGCCTACATCGCCTACATCATCCACGCGCAAGTGATTATGGCCACGGCGCTGGTGCTGCGCAATGTCGATCTGTATCCGCTGCTCAAGTTTGGCCTGGCCGTGGTGATCGCCGTTCCGCTGAGTTTTGTGCTGGGCAACTTGATTCGCAAGTTGCCGTACACTGATCGAGTCCTGTAACGCACAGGCCATCGGCTTGCCCTGAAGTATTGACAGCAGTGGATCAGTTGATCATCGAGGTCTAAGCTGGGCGCTGGTCCCATTTTTAATCGCTCATACCGGTCGTGCTTTTGCGGGAAAGTTGGGCTACAATGGCGGCATCTCCAGCAGGAAGCCGCTGCGGGCCTCACAGAAAGCTGTGGGCATGGTGGTGCTGTCGGCGGCGTGGCTGCTCGGCACCGGGCGGGTCTGGCGGTGAGGCGAGCGTGTGTTCCGACGATGAGGGAAAGATATGGATACGCAGACTAGCATCGATCCGGCGGAAGTGCTGCAGCAGTGGCGCATCAGAATCACGAACAATTTTCTCGTGATCATAGCGATTGCGGCCGTGCCGGCGTGGGTCACGATCGTCGTCAGTGCTGTGTCCGCGCCAGACCTGTGGCCCGTCGCCCTGCTATTTGCCGCCGGCGGTCTAGCCTTGATTGCGCTGGCCGCGTTACGCCGCGTTGACATCCGGATCCGTTTGTTCGGTGTGGTATTGATCGGCTACGCCGCCGCTATCGTCAACCTGCTAACTAGGGGTCTGGTTGGCGCCGGTCCACTCTATCTCCTGACCATCCCTGTCCTCGCTCTCATTCTGATGGGCAGGCGCGCCGGTATCCTGGCCTCAGTTCTCAGCACGATTCTGGCGACCGTGTTTGTTACTTTGATTGACCGCGGCCTCTTGGTTCTAGGCCCGCTGTCCGTCTCTCAAGCGATGGGCCTCAGCACCCTGCTGTTGTTCTTGATCGCGGTCATGACCCTGCTCATCCTCTTCTACGGTTTCCAAGAGCGTTTGATCGCCCAAGAGCGCCGCACCCATGCTGACTTACTTCACGCGCAGTCGTTGCTGGAGCAGCAGAACGTGACCCTGGAGCAAAAGATTCAGGAACGCACCAGTGAACTGCAAGCTTCCAATCTCAATTTGGAACAACGCAATGAGGAACTCGCCATGCTCAGCAGCGTCGGCCAAGCGATGGTCGAAACGATCGACGTGAAAACCATGGCGCGTCTCGTCGGCGACCAGGTGCGCCAGCTCTTTGATGCCGAGTCTGCGCTCATCATGCTGCTGGACAGGCTCACCAACCTCATTCACGTCCCTTATGAATATGACAGGAACGAGGGCGGCTATATCGACTACGTCGAGCCATTCCCCCTGGGCACCGGGCTGTCATCCAAGGTCATCATTTCCGGCCAGCCGCTGATATTGGGCACGCTCGAAGATGAGATGGCCAACGGCGCGTACTTCCCGCCGGAGATCATCGAAAGAGGAACGGGTTCTCTCAGCCAATCATGGCTGGGTGTGCCCATCATGGCCAATGAACAGACGTTGGGGCTGATTGCCTTGTCGGATGCCCGCCCGCATGCTTTCAATGAGAATCAGCTGCGCTTGTTGCAGACGCTTTCCGCCAACGTTGGCGCCGCTCTCGAAAACGCGCGCCTCTTCGACGAGACCCAGCGCCTGCTCGACGAGACCGAACAGCGCAACACCGAACTGGCGATCATCAACCGCGTGCAGGAAGCCTTGGCCTCCCAGCTGGATCTGCTGGCCATCTACGAATTGATCGGCGAAGAAGTGCGTGAAGTGTTCAATGTGCAAGTGGTGGACATTGTGATCTATGATGCCGCCGCCCACCTGATCGCCATGCCCTACTCTTATGAAAAAGGCGATCGCAGTGTCATCTCCCCCCGAGAGCCGTATGGCTTCCGGCTGCAGGTCATTAACAGCGGCGCGCCTCTCTTGATCAACGAGCATTTCGCGGAGCTGGCCGCGCAATACAACAATCCGGTGCTCACCGGGGACTGGCCCCAATCAGCCTTGTTCGTGCCGCTGTTGGTGGCTGGAAAAGTAAAGGGCGTCATCTCCATCCAGGACCTTGAACAGGAGAATGCCTTTAGCGCTTCTGATGTGCGCCTGCTGCAAACGCTGGCCAACGCGATGAGCGTCGCCATCGAAAACGCGCACCTGTTCCAGGCCGAGCAGCAGCGCGCCGCCGAACTCGCTGCCGTCAACACCGTGAGCGCCGCCCTCGCCGGCGAACTGGATCTGAACGCCCTGATTCACCTTGTCGGCGAACAGACCCGATCGCTCTTCAAGGCCGATATCGCCTATGTGGCCCTGCTGGACGAAACCGACGCCAGGATTGATTTCGTTTACACGTACGGTGAAGATCTCGCTTCCATCAATTATGGCGAAGGCCTGACCAGCAAAGTCATCGAGACGAACCAGCCCTTGCTGATCAACCAGGAACTGGACCGGCAGAGTCCTGGAAATTGGCGCGACGGTCGTAGGCAGGAAATCGCTGTCCTACCTCGGCGTTCCCATCAGCGTCAGCGGCCAGGCTGTCGGCGTGTTGAGCGTCCAGAGCACCTCGCAGGAAGGCATCTTCCACGAGGTCGACGCCCGTCTGCTCAGCACCATTGCCTCCGGCGTCGGCACAGCCCTGCACAACGCCCAACTCTTTGACGAGTTGAAGCGCGAACAGCGGTCTTCCCAGGAGGCGCAGCACCGTTTGGCCGATATCATCAGTTTCCTGCCGGACGCCACCCTCGTGATTGATCGCGAAGGCAAGGTGATCGCCTGGAATCGCGCTATGGAGGAGATGACGGGGATCCCTGCGGAGGTCATGCTTGGCCAGGACAATTACGCCTATGCCATCCCCTTCTACGGCGAGCGCCGCCCGATCCTGGTTGATCTGGTGCTCTTGCCGAGTGAAGTGTTCGAGGAAAAATATGCGCACATCCACAGGACGGGCGAGATTCTGGCGGGCGAGACCTATACTCCTGCCTTGCAAGGTGGAGGACACTTTCTGTACGGCACTGCCTCGCCCTTGCACGACGCTCAGGGAAACATCGTGGGCGCTATCGAAACCATCCGCGATATTAGCGATCGCAAGCACGCCGAAGAGGAACTGAAGAAGGCTCGCGCTGACGCCGAACAGGCTAACGCCGCCAAGAGCGCCTTCCTGGCCAACATGAGCCACGAGCTGCGCACGCCGCTCAATGCCATCATCGGCTTTACCCGCATCGTCCGCCGCAAAGCCGAAGGCGTGCTTCCCGAAAAGCAGACTGAGAACCTCGACAAAGTCCTCCTCAGCGCCGATCACCTGCTCAACCTGATCAACACCGTGCTCGACATCGCCAAGATCGAAGCCGGCCGCATGGATGTGCTGGCCGCCAACTTCAGAATCGGCGCCCTGATTGACCTGTGCGCCAACACGACCCAGCCCTTGCTCCGCCCTAACGTGGTGCTTGAAAAACAGGTGGATGAACGCCTCAACCTCATCTACTCCGATCAGGACAAGATCCGCCAGATCGTCCTCAACTTGTTGAGCAATGCCGCCAAGTTCACGCATGCAGGCAGGATCCTCCTCGCCGCCAACCGGGACGGAGATAACCTGCGCATTGCCGTCGCCGATACCGGCATCGGCATCAGCGACGAAGCCCTTCCGCGCATTTTTAAGGAATTCCAGCAGGCCGATACCAGCACCACCCGTCAATACGGCGGCACCGGGCTGGGATTGTCCATCAGCCGCAATCTGGCGCGCCTGCTTGGCGGAGATATCACCGTGGAAAGCGAATTGGGTAAAGGATCGACTTTCACGCTCACCATCCCGGCTCAATACCACGCGAAATCTCTGCCGCCGGACGCTTCCCTGGCGGCAGCATCGGTTCAGGAGCCTGCTTCCGTTCAAGACGCCGCGCCGCAGACTGAGCCTGTCTCAGTCAGAAAACGCGTCCTGGTCATCGACGATGATCCCGATGCGGTCTACCTTCTGCAGGAGAACCTCAACCAGCAGGAATTTGAAATCACCGGCACGCGCAATGGACGGGATGGCTTGCGCCTCGCCCGGGAACAACAGCCGCAGGCCATCCTGCTCGACGTCCTCATGCCCGGCATGGATGGCTGGCAGGTCCTGCACGATCTGAAAGAAGATCCGGCCACGGCCCACATCCCTGTCATCCTGCTCACGATTGTGGATAAAAAAGCCCTCGGTTTTCGCCTGGGCGCGGCAGCCTACCTGCTCAAGCCGCTCGATCCCGTTGCGGTCAGGGATGCGCTCAACCGCGTCATCGGCGCCGGGCTTCCCCGGCAAAAACACGTCCTCGTGGTGGACGACGATCCCAATGTCGCGGACATGCTGCGCCAGTTCCTGCCCGAAGCGGAATTCAGGCTGGATTCCGCGCTCGACGGCGTGGCCGGACTGCAAGCCATCGAGGCCAGTCGTCCCGATATCCTGCTGCTGGACCTCATCATGCCGCGCCTCGACGGCTTCGGCGTGATCGACCGTCTGCGCGCCAACCCCCAAACCCGCGACCTGCCCATCATCGTCATCAGCGCCAAAGACCTGACCGAAAGCGAAGCCCGCCGGCTGAAAGAAACGGTGGCCCTGGTCATGAAGAAGCAGGGCTTCCAGGGCGAGAAGTTGGTGGATGAAATCAACAACATTCTGAAGGCTGACATGTCTCACGCGCTCTCGCAAACCTGAGAGGAGGCACGCATGAAGACCATCCTGATCGTCGAAGACGTGGATCTGAACATCGACCTGCTGACCCAGATCCTCGAGGATGATTACCGTCTGCTTGTCGCCAAAGACGGCGCGGAGGGCGTAGCGCTCACCCGGCAGACCAGCCCCGACCTGGTGCTGATGGATATTTCCCTGCCCGGCATGGATGGCTACGAAGCCACGCGCCGCATCCGCGAGACCTTTCAAGCCCTGCCCATCATCGGCCTGTCGGCCCACGCCATGCAGGGCGATGCCGAAAAAGCCCTCGCGGCGGGCTGCACCGATTACCTGACCAAGCCGGTGGATGAAGATCTGCTGCTCAGGAAATTGAAAGACTACTTGGGATAAACACGTCATGACCAGGCCAAAAATCCTCATCGTGGACGATGAACCTTTCAACGTGGACTACCTTGAGCAGGAACTTGAGGAAACGGACTACGAAACGATCGCCGCCGCCAACGGACGCGAGGCGCTCGACAAAGTGCAAGGCGAGGCGCCCGATCTGATTTTGCTGGATATTATGATGCCCGTGATGGATGGCTTTGAAGTGCTGTCGCGCCTGAAGGCCAATCCAGCGACGCGCGACATCCCCGTGATCGTCATCTCGGCCAACAACGATCTGCGCAGCGTGGTGCGGGGCATCCAGTTGGGAGCCGAGGATTACCTCCCCAAGCCCTTTGAGCCGACCCTGCTGCACGCCCGCATTTCATCCAGCCTGGAAAAGAAACGCCTGCGCGATTTGCAGCAGCTGTATCTGAAGAGCCTGGAGCGCGAACTGGAAATTGGCCGCGAGATCCAAATGGGCTTTCTGCCCGCCGCGTTGCCACAAGTGCCTGGCTGGGAAATCGCCGCCTACTTCAAAGCCGCGCGCGAAGTGGCTGGTGATTTTTACGATGCGTTTCTGCTCCCCGATGGGAACCTGGCCTGCGTCATCGGCGATGTGTGCGGCAAGGGCGTGGGCGCGGCGCTGTTCATGACCCTCTTTCGCAGCCTGATCCGGGCGACAGCCACCAGCGATGTTTCCCGGAGCGGGGAAGATATGCAGGCCCTGGCGCCGGCAGAGCGTTTGCGCCATGTCATTTCTTTTACGAACCACTACCTGGTTGAAACACACGGCGATGCCAACATGTTCGCGACGGTGTTTATCGGCATCTTCAATCTTCAAGAGGGCGCGCTCACGTTCATCAACTGCGGAAATGAACCGCCGCTTTTGTTGAGAAAAGGAAGCGCTGTAACTGAGCTCCAGCCGACCGGCCCGGTGGTCGGGATGTTACCGTACGCCGATTTTTCCACCAGGGAAATCGCGCTGCAAAAGAACGATCTGCTGCTGGCCTTTACCGATGGGATCCCTGATGCCCGCAACACAGAGAACGACTTTTTTGGCAGTGAGCGCTTGCTCGAATTGCTCAAGTGCGGCGAGACAGCCCCCGCCGCGCTTCTCAAGGCTATCGAGGAACGGCTGCGCCAATTTGTCGGCACGGCCGACCCGTTTGACGACATCACCCTGCTGGCGGTCAAAAGGGATTCGTAGCATGAACTACTTCCAACTCTACCTGGCAGGGGTGTTTCATCCGGCGCGCGCCTTCGACGAAATCCGCTCCAGGCCTGCCCCGCTGTGGGCTTTCAAGGTCCTGTTGTTCTTCAACCTGCTCATTTCGGCGACCAGCACGCTGGCCCGCTACCTGCTGGGGCAAAGTGTGCTGATGCCCTCGGCTTTGACCTTCCTGCCTGATGAGCATTATCTGCTGGCCCAGATCTTCTTCCTGCCGGTGGTGCGCATGGCGCAGTGGCTGTTGAGCGCGGCGATCATCCACCTGGGCATCCGCCTGGCGGGCAAACCCAGCAACATGGACCAGATCCTGAATATCGCCGGCGTGATCTATCTGGTGGTCATGCCCTACACGTTCCTAATCGATTGGACCGCCATCGCGCTGAACGCCTTCGATTCTGAGGTCATCGTCGGCCTGCATGGCGTGGTGGACCTGGTGTGGTCGCTGGCGCTGCAAGTCATCGGGCTGCGGCGGCTGTTGGGGATTGAGACTAAACTCGCGCTAACTGTTTCGCTGATCAGCTCGGCCGTGGGAGTGCCGCTCTTGGCCTTATTGGCGCGTTGAACAAGCGCCGGGCGGCTCCGCGTGCGACCTCCCGTGGGACACGCCGTCGAAGTCATTGAAAAATTGCCTCTTGACGCCGCCCGTTTCGCCCTTATACTGATACAAAAGTAGCAGCCTTGCGCGGTTCTCTTCCTTTGACCATTACGCAGAACTGCGCGGCATCGCGCGTTTCTGCGAATGTTACCTTGTTCATTATTCCGTTTGCTTCGCTGTGCCCCATGCCTTTCCAGTCTCGATAATCAGGAGGTGGCGTATGTTGCGTGGATTGCGCGCGTCGCGATTGTGGGGCCGAGGCTTGAATCTGCTCGTGTGCCTCGCATTGCTCGCCGGTCTACTCCCACCATCCTCTATCAACACCAGCGCTGCCGTCCTTGAGCGTGGCCACAGCCGGGCCACGGCTCGGGTTGAGACGCGCGCGACCTCGCCGACAGTTGAGCTGGCAACGGCCATGACGATGGTTGTGGATTCGCCTCCTGAACAAGAATCTCCTCAATCTCTGCCGGCTCCTGTTCCAGTTCAGACCGAACCTGCCAGCCATTCAATGAACCTCAGTTCGCGCCGCCTCGTCAAACATACTTCACCTCAGTCTGTTGGCTCGTCAAATGAGCGTAGTCGCCAGTCCCTGGATTATCGCGAAGCACACGGAGTCTACTCTGATGCCAATGCCCCCCAGGCAGAATTATTGTCATACGGGCAGATTGTGACTGGAGCGATTACCGCAATTGGGCAAGTTGTGACGTACACTTTCACGGCCAGCGCGGGCGATGCGATCCTGGTCGGGCTGAGTGACAACAGCGGCGCCTTTGGGCCGGAAGTGCGCTTGTACGCACCCGATGGCAGTCTGGTCACGTCGGTGGGGGCAGCAGGCTACATCAATCACGTTGAACTCACACGCACCGTATCGGTGCCAGGCACATACCTGCTGCTGGTCGATGACGCGAGCGGCACCAACACCGCCTCCTATGGCCTGTACCTCCAACGCCTCAACGGCCCAGCCAACGCCACGCCCTTCGCCTACGGGCAACTGCTGACGGGCACTGTTGCGCTGCTGAGCGAGGCGGATACCTACACCTTCGCGGCCAGCGCCGGTGATGCGATCCTGGTCGGGCTGAGTGACAACAGCGGCGCCTTTGGGCCGGAAGTGCGCTTGTACGCACCCGATGGCAGTCTGGTCACGTCGGTGGGGGCGGCGGGCTACATCAATCACGTTGAACTTACACGCACCGTATCGGTGCCAGGCACATACCTGCTGCTGGTTGATGACGCGAGCGGCACCAACACCGCCTCCTATGGCCTGTACCTCCAACGCCTCAACGGCCCAGCCAACGCCACGCCCTTCGCCTACGGGCAACTGCTGACGGGCACTGTTGCGCTGCTGAGCGAGGCGGATACCTACACCTTCGCGGCCAGCGCCGGTGATGCGATCCTGGTCGGGCTGAGTGACAACAGCGGCGCCTTTGGGCCGGAAGTGCGCTTGTACGCACCCGATGGCAGTCTGGTCACGTCGGTGGGGGCGGCGGGCTACATCAATCACGTTGAACTTACACACACCGTATCGGTGCCAGGCACATACCTGCTGCTGGTTGATGACGCGAGCGGCACCAACACCGCCTCCTATGGCCTGTACCTCCAACGCCTCAACGGCCCGGCCAACGCCACGCCCTTTGCCTACGGGCAACTGCTGACGGGCACTGTTGCGCTGCTGAGCGAGGCGGATACCTACACCTTCGCGGCCAGCGCCGGTGATGCGATCCTGGTCGGGCTGAGTGACAACAGCGGCGCCTTTGGGCCGGAAATGCGCTTGTACGCACCCGATGGCAGTCTGGTCACGTCGGTGGGGGCGGCGGGCTACATCAATCACGTTGAACTCACACGCACCTTATCGGTGCCAGGCACATACCTGCTGCTGGTCGATGACGCGAGCGGCACCAACACCGCCTCCTATGGCCTGTACCTCCAACGCCTCAACGGCCCAGCCAACGCCACGCCCTTTGCCTACGGGCAACTGCTGACGGGCACTGTTGCGCTGCTGAGCGAGGCGGATACTTACACCTTCGCGGCCAGCGCCGGTGATGCGATCCTGGTCGGGCTGAGTGACAACAGCGGCGCCTTTGGGCCGGAAGTGCGTTTGTACGCACCCGATGGCAGTCTGGTCACGTCGGTGGGGGCGGCGGGCTACATCAATCACGTTGAACTCACACGCACCGTATCGGTGCCAGGCACATACCTGCTGCTGGTCGATGACGCGAGCGGCACCAACACCGCCTCCTATGGCCTGTACCTCCAACGCCTCAACGGCCCGGCCAACGCCACGCCCTTCGCCTACGGGCAACTGCTGACGGGCACTGTTGCGCTGCTGAGCGAGGCGGATACCTACACCTTCGCAGCCAGCGCCGGTGATGCGATCCTGGTCGGGCTGAGTGACAACAGCGGCGCCTTTGGGCCGGAAGTACGTTTGTACGCACCCGATGGCAGTCTGGTCACGTCGGTGGGGGCGGCGGGCTACATCAATCACGTTGAACTTACACGCACCGTATCGGTGCCAGGCACATACCTGCTGCTGGTTGATGACGCGAGCGGCACCAACACCGCCTCCTATGGCCTGTACCTCCAACGCCTCAACGGCCCAGCCAACGCCACGCCCTTCGCCTACGGGCAACTGCTGACGGGCACTGTTGCGCTGCTGAGCGAGGCGGATACTTACACCTTCGCGGCCAGCGCCGGTGATGCGATCCTGGTCGGGCTGAGTGACAATAGCGGCGCCTTTGGGCCGGAAGTGCGCTTGTACGCACCCGATGGCAGTCTGGTCACGTCGGTGGGGGCGGCGGGCTACATCAATCACGTTGAACTCACACGCACCGTATCAGTGCCAGGCACATACCTGCTGCTGGTCGATGACGCGAGCGGCACCAACACCGCCTCCTATGGCCTGTACCTCCAACGCCTCAACGGCCCGGCCAATGCTACACCTATTTACTCCGGCCAAACACACACGGGGACGATTGCGCACATGGCCGGGATGGATGCTTACGTGTTCCACGCCGACGAAGACGAGGCACTGCACATTCGCGTGCAGCGCGTTTCCGGCGGCATGCAGCCTGAGGCTCGCCTGCATTCTCCGAATGGCGAGCTGCTGACCTCGCGCTGGAACGCTTCGCGTGTTGAAATCACGGACACTGTTACCACTTTCACTGGGCAGCAGACCTTACTAATCGGAGATTACGGCGGTACGCAGACCGGAGTCTATACCCTCACCCTCACCTTGCTGGGGGCCACGCCGTTGGCGCTGGGGAAGACGGCTACCGGCCTAATCCACAAATATGAAATCCTGTTTTATGCCGTCGCGGTCGAAGACGCAGGCCAGCCGCTGCTGGTCGAGATCAAGCCGCTGACCCGCACCAACCAGCTCTGGGTGCAGGGGCGCTTTGGAGGCCTGCCTATCGGCGGGCGTTATGATTTCCAGACTCTCTCACGCACGGCGCGTGGAACCTATGAATTACTGATCGTGCCAACGCAAGCCGGGACGTACTACTTCAGCCTATTCGGCGCGGACGTAACGATGCCTGATGGCGCATACCAGATCACGGCGCGTATCGCTCCGCAGCATCTCTCTGATTTCAATCCCCGCTCTGCGGGAAACAAGGGCGAAGTCACGTTCAACCTCTCCGGCCTGGGATTTACAAACGGGATGCAGGTGCAGCTGCGCAAGACAGGCTCGCCGACCCTCGTCGCCGATAGCGTGACCGTGGCCTCGCCCACCACGCTCTGGGCGCACTTCAACTTGAGCGGGACCGCAACGGGCCGGTATAACGTCGTCGGGGTTTGGCCGGGCAACGTCGAGACGAGCATCACCAACGCATTCACCATCACTACTGGCATCGGCCCGCGCCTGGAGGCGCAATTGATCGTGCCGGAGACTGTGCGCCGGGGACGCCAGGCCGTGGCGTGGGTGGAGTATACGAACACCGGCGATGCCAATATGCCTGCGCCGCTATTTGTCATCTCGGCCACGTCGAGTGTGCTGCTGAGCCTGTCGCCTGAGGGGGCATACACTGCCGAACCGGTTCAGGCCCTGGGCGTCAATTTCGATCAACCTGCCGGGACGTTGTCGCCCGGCGCGACGTATCGCATCCCGATCTATTTCATTCCGAATCTGGCAGGCCAGATCGAGTTCATCCTCTCGGAGATGGCGGCCGATGCAACGCCCATCAATTGGAACGCCATCGAGCCGGAAGTTCGCCCGCCGGACATTCCCGATGAATTGTGGGATGTGATCTGGGCCAACTTCATTACGCGCGTGGGAACCACCTGGGCCGATTACCTGAGCGTGCTCGACGCTCAGGCCACTTATCTGGCGCAATACAGCAGCCTGACCTACGACGTGTCCGAACTATTCTCGGCGATTCTGGGCCGGGCGTCCGGCGCATATCTGCGCCAGACCCTGGCCGCCAGCGTGGATGCCTACACGCCAGCACGCGGTTTGCCGCTTGCTTTTTCGCGTGCAGCCTTCGATACCTTCGCTCAACGCTTCACCGTTGGCCCGTTGGGTCGAGGCTGGTCGCACAACTGGGAGTATGCGCTGACCCAGCCGATCACCGATACCATTGTCATCAAAGGGCCGGGCGGCGGGAGCCGATCCTTCGTCAAAGATGGCACGGGGACATGGCGTTCCACCGCCGGGGACTTTGCGAGACTCGAGCCACATAGGCGGCGGGGTGTATCGCCTGCGCGAGACGGATGGCCTGATCTGGCTGTTCGATGCGGCGGGCCGCCTGTCTTACATCGAAGAACCGAACGGCAATCGCATCACGTTGGGTTACACATCGGGCCGGCTGACGGGACTCACGCATTCCAACGGCCAGAGTTTCACGCTCGCCTACAACGGGCCAGGCCGCATCAGCCAGATCACCGATCACGCCGGCCAGGTGACGCGGTTCAACTACGACGCAGGCGGCGAGCATCTTCTAAGCGTGATCGCGCCGGGGCCGATCACCACCACTTATGCTTACACCTCGACTAGCACTGCCGCCAACCATGCCTTGCAAACGATTACCTATCCCGACAACACTCACCAATACTATGCTTATGACTCGCAGGGGCGTTTAGCCGCGGAGTGGCGCGATGGTAATGCTGAGCGGATCACGTTCACCTACGACGATTTAGGCTCTATTTCTATTCGGGATGCGGCCAACGCGGTGACGATCATGCGCCTCGGCTCACGCGGCCAACCATTGGAGTCGCAGGACCCATTGGGTAATCGCGTGCGCTTCCAGTACGACGCGGACTTCAACCTGATCCGCCTGACTCAGCCTGACGGCGGCGCGTATGCACTCGCCTACGACGACGCGGGCAACGCGACCCAAAGTATTGATCCGCTCGCCAACACCGCGACCACCGCCTACACCAGCGATTTGAGCCGGTTGGATTGGCTGCGCGACGCGCGCCGCAATTACACCGACTTCACCTACGACGCGCGCGGCAACCTCAACCGCCTGATTTACCCGGATACCAGCGCCGAGGCCTACGGTTACGATTCCAATGGCAGCCTGACGAGCATCATCAACCGGCGCGGGCAGACCATCTCGTTTACCTACAACACGCTGGGCCGGATGACGCGCAAGACATACGCGGATGGCCGAACGATCGACTACGCCTACGACACTCGCGGCAATCTGACTTCGGTAACGGATTCCGTTCAGGGCGCGATCACGCTGCAGTATGATGCGCGGAATTTCCTCACGCGCATCGCGTATCCAGGTGGGCGCTGGTTCACCTTCGAGTACAACAATGCCGGGCAGCGCACCAAACGCACCGGACACGATGGCTATGTCCTTAATTACCAATATGATGCCGTTGGGCGATTGCTGCGGTTAACCGATGGCTTGAACGCCGAGATTGTGAAGTACACCTATGACGGCGTAGGCCGCCTGATCCGCGAGGACAAAGGCAATGCTACGCACAGCACCTACGCTTATGATGCGGCAGGCCAACTGACCAGTCTGATCAACTACGCGCCAGACAACAGCATCCAATCGCGTTTTGACTACACCTACGACGCCAACGGCAACCGCACGTCAATGACGACGCTGGCCGGGACGACAACTTATGCCTACGACGGCACCGGACAGTTGACGGGTGTGACGTATCCCAATGGCCGCCAGGTGACGTATGTCTATGACGCCCTCGGCAACCGCATCACCGTCACTGATGACGGCGTCCCGACCCAATACACCACCAACAACCTGAATCAGTATACGTTGGTCGGGAACACGCTCTACGGCTACGACGCCGATGGTAACTTGACCAGCAAGGCCGAGCCGGGCGGCACGACCAATTACGGCTATGACATTGAGAACCGCCTGATCACCGTAACGACGCCGCTCAGCGGCACGTGGCAATACACCTATGATGCGCTGGGCAATCGAATTGCCTCCACGCATGACGGCGTCGCCACCCGTTACCTTCACGATCCTATTGGTCTGGTAGATGTGGCAGCCGAGTATGATGGTGGTGGGGCGTTGATTGCCCGATATGTGCACGGCCTGGGCCTCGCCGCGCGGATCAACGCGGGTGGCAGTGCGGCGTACTACTCCTTTGACGGCACGGGACATACGCGGCAGATGACGAACGCAAATGGGGCTGTCGCTAACACGTATGACTATGATCCCTTCGGCATTGAGTTACAGATAACTGAGGGCATACCCAATCCATTCCGATATGTAGGACGGTTTGGAGTGCTGGTGGAAACGAACGGGTTACACCTCATGCGCGCCAGGTTCTATCTGCCAGACACTGGACGATTCACAAGCGCTGATCCTCTAAGGCTGGCCGGCGGAGATGTCAACCTTTATTCATATGCTGCCAATAACGCCATCAACCTAATCGATCCACTTGGACTATTGGTTCCGCCATCCGCCTGGATGTCCCAGCAGGCGGCTACAAATTCCCCGGGACGCTTGCTGAGCAATTACACTTCACCACCTAAAACATCAGGTACATGGGTGTGGAGATGTGGAGGTATCACTCCTGATACTTCCAGCCACACAATTGGGTTTACGGCCGGAGCGTGGGCAAACTCTATGGATCTTGGACTCAGTATAAGTCAAGGACTAGGCTTTAGTGTTGGTATCCCTCTGATTCCGTCGCTTAATCTCGACTTCGGTCCTGGCATTGGATACGGATACTCACTTGGGTACGCCAAAGGTCTGGCAAGTGGTCTATTCTGTGGCTGGGAATTCATTCCGGAACCTCCTACGCCACCATCGCAAGAAAGAGATAATGGTCATGGTCAAAGCACCGCTCCAATCGATCCAAATGAGAAATCAGGCTCTCTTGGTGTCGGGCCAAATCATAACGTTGCCGTTTATCAGAAATTGGGCTACACCATCTTCTTTGAAAACGTGATCACGGCCACCGCGCCGGCCCAGCAAGTTGTCGTCGTGGATCAACTCGATTCCGATCTGGATTGGACGACCTTCCATCCCACCGAGATCGCGTTCGGCAATCAGGTCATCGCCGTCTCGGCCCAGACGGGCGGCTACCATGCGCGCCTCACCATCCCGGATTATCGCCCGGCCATCACCCGCACGTGGCAATTGGACATCAACGCGCAGATCAACTACCAGACCGGTGTCATCACCTGGACGTTGACCACGCTTGATCCGCTGACTAACCATCTGCCTGATGATGCGCTGGCTGGTTTCCTGCCGCCTAATGATGCCACTCATCGCGGCGAGGGGCATGTATCGTTCAGCGTCAAGCCCAAAGCGGGATTGGCGTGGGGCACGGTGCATCACTAACCAGGCCGCCATCATCTTCGACACGGAGGCGGTCATCAACACCAACGTCGTGACGAACACGATTGGGCCAACGAAGTTGGTGTATCTTCCGCTGGTCCGCAAGTGACGTAGGCGATCTGTTGTAGCAATTGCAGTTTCACATTTTCGGCACTGCGTTGGAGGCGGAGATGACACCCACTTTCTCGGCCCATCTTCAGCATCGAATTGCCTTGGTTGTTGTGTTGGCGATAGCATCGCTGCTGCTTATCATCACTGCCGTAAGCGTCGCCGCACCCACGCAACCAGCGGCCCTAGCTGTGCCTTCCCAGCCGAGCCTCGTCTCCGTGAGCGGCAGGCAGCTCATCGTTCAGCAGACGAAAACCTGATAGCACACTTGATGCTCCTCGGCCCTACACTATTAAGGGAGTCAACTGGTCACCTGCCGCGCCGTGTGTCACTCAACCCCAATTGGCGGGCCAATTCACCACCTGGTACACGCGCGACGTGCCCTTGATGGCAGCAATGGGCGCCAACACCATCCGCACTTTCATAGACTTTGGACCGGCGCCGACCGCCACTCAGATTCTGGACGAGCTATACCGGAACAACATCATGGTGATCATGACGGTGGACAGGGCAGTGGCGAACTCGGCGAACATTACGCCGACGGTGAATGCCTACAAGAACCATCCGGCTATTCTCATGTGGGCCATTGGGAACGAATGGGATCTCAACCATTACTATCATCCTCTCTCCACTACGCTCCAGTCAGCGGCATTCACCGAGTGGGCGGCGCAGGTGATCCATAGCCTCGATCCGAATCACCCCGTCGCTTCTATCCTGGCGGATATTGATCGCGGTGCACAGCAACCGCTGCTGCCTCTGCCCTGGTCGCTGGGCATCACTTCGACGCAGCAGATCGTCGGTGACCTTGCGCCCAGTGTGGACGTATGGGGACTCGGCATCTATCGGGGCGCCACATTCGGAGGGCTGTTTGGACAATGGCAGCAGATCAGCGCCAAACCGGTGTTCGTGGCAGAGTTTGGAGCCGATGCCTACGACCATCGGATCGGCGCTCAGAATCAGCCGATGCAGAGCGATTTTGACGATCAATTGTGGAAGGAGATCTTTCTCCATCTCTCATCACGCTGGCCCGATCAGCCCGGCCTCGGCGGTCTAATCTTTGAGTGGAATGACGAATGGTGGAAGAATGGCAATGCCTGTGCGCAGGATATTACGGGCGAAACAAACCCCGGCCAACCCGATGGATACAATGACGAAGACTGGTTTGGCATCGTCAACATTGATCGGCAGCGCCGACAGGTGTTTGACGGTCTGCGAAGAAATTTCTTCAGCAACGCCGTACTCACGACCACCAACCGGATCACACTTTCTGCCTATTCCGGGTTGTACAGTCAGTTCTTCAAGAACGAGGCTGGCTTTTGTTACAAAATGGGCGGCGGCGGAGGCGGACGCGGAGTGAACATGGCCGTCGTCGATCCCAAGACGGGCGCGATAGACGATTGCCGGAATTTTGACACATGGTACGACAAACGAATGTTCGTAACGATGGCTAACTATATTTCCGATACCATTTCGCCAGGCAGGATCGTCCTGGCCGCCATTGCCGATGAGGGAGGGTTCATTCGGTACGGCCCACCCGAGTCCGATTGCCATGTTCCCTGGGCAATTCCAGAGGTTGAAATAGGATATCGAGCCCTGGAGACTCTTGGCAGCACGCAGATTCGACATGTCGGGTACTGGGGCAGTTGGGCGATGATAGCAATCAAGGGCCAGGGCAAGCTTGCGGAAGGTCACGGCGATCCCGACTATAACCCTCCCAGCAACGGGTTCTGCCAACTTAAGAGCCGCGTTTCCATTTCAATCACTGCAACTACCCCCATCACGCTGATGTATCCTGGCTATCGGACGTACCTGCCGTCGATCTACAGTCGCCTGCCGTGAACGTGATGGCTAAGAGCAGCGAATCGAGCGGCATTCAGTAGTCAATCCTGGCCTCACAAAGGCCACGGCTCTCACAAAGTCGCTCACAGCGCCGTCCTCGGCGCGGATTCGTGGCGGATGCGCCGCCGGGGACGGCGGGGTTTGATCGCCGGGTCGGCCGCACCGCATAAAACACACAGCCACTCGCAGTGTCTCGTGAGTGGCTGTGGAATGGGCGGTGAGACCACGGCTCACGACCCCTGCGGAGTCATATCACATCTATGCGGCATACAGTTTTCGCCTCTTCACCACAGGATTATGCAACACCGTTGGCGGTCCCGCTCGTCTTCGCCGTTTCCTCATGTTCCGCTTCGTACCTTTTGGCTAGCACGTCCCACACACGATCAAATTCAGGGATCAGCCGCTCATCGTCGCAATACCCGATCAATTCGGTACGCCCGCCTGGGAGTTCGCTAAAATAGAAAGTCAAAGCGGCCCCCCCACCCGCCCTTTCAGCGCGTGGGCCGTCCGGGGTCATCCGTAGTGTCTGAAAGGAAAGCGAAGCAGGGAAATGGCCGCCACTCGAACTAAGTTGAATCTCAGCATCGGCAAACTGATACTTATTGCCTTGAAGAAGATGCCCTTCATGCAACTCCTGGAAAATCGCTTCCCGGCCAATGGGTAAAATCATCTCGCGTTCTATCATGTCGATCACCTGTCTAAGCAAAAAGCCGCTCACGTCTATTGACGCGGGCGGCTCATTTGCCCGATAATTCAGTTGTCAGCGCCGCACCGCGTTGACCCTCGCCCCAGATGTTACAAGCATCGTGGGGCGTTTCTATTGTACGCCTATTGATCGGTAGAATCAAGACATGAGGTAACAACAAAAAGTCCGACCTTGTGTGAAGGTCGGGCGTCTTTCTGCTGTGCTGAGTTGGATTGCATTAGGGCGAGAAGACTATAGCCCTGCGCAGCATGGGTTTGAACCGCCGACCCCTACGAAAGCGTATCACATCTATGCAATACACACTACTGGCTAAATCCTAGTCATGGTTCATATTCGGGATCAAAGGCAGTATACAGAGCCCTGGCGGCTTCACCTAGTACAAGGCATAGAATTGCGCCAACTCCAATACCAACCCCTATCGCAAGAGTCAACAGGAGAAAATTTCCGAATGCCTCGGACTCCTCTTTTGATATCGGTCTTGCCGTCCCTGTTGCACTTGGTACTGGTGATATTGTCGGCACTGGTGTGACAGTTGCCGCAGGCATGTTGTTCGCTGCCGCGGGTGCATTTCCTGTCGATCCTAAGAATAAGATTGTGAAGAAAAAGACCGATAAAGTGATTCCGACTAAATAGACAAAGACCTGTGCGCCTTTTTCAACCCTTTCATATTGCCCAAATGACAACGTGCGCGAAGCACCGTAATTTCTCGCTGCAAGAACTCTTCGAGCATAAAAGCCGCAGATGAAAATCGTATACGCCATGACAACAAAGAGGAAAATCCAACCGATAATTGAAATGCTTTGCGAACTACCCTGTGAACTACTCTGAAAAGTGGATATTTTGGACAGTGCAACAATATCAACCACAAAACCTACAATTCCTGATATTAAGCCGAACCAATCAAGCGCGGTGAGTTCTTTCCAGATGATTTTCCGGGGCATGGTTAATCAACCGCAGTGGTTTTTCGTAATGCATTATATGGTTTGTTCTTGAATAGGGCAAGCGTTGCGAATCCGCCAACAAGATGCAATAGTTCGAAAGTCCCGTTTGCGGGTAGCGCAAGCGGCAGACAATCACAAACAAGAACGCCCGGTCCTCGGTCAACCCCGAAGTGCGCTGCGCAGGGGTCGCGCGCGTTGCCCGGGTTAATTCTGTGCTACAGTAGCCTGCACGAATGAAAGATCTGATCAGCGAAAGTGAGGGGCGCATCATGACATCGCAAGACGCGCGCGAAGCAGCCAACCTGGCGCGCCGGATCGATCAAAACCTCAATAAGATTTGCCTGGCCCAGTTCGGGCACGTCCTCACGCCGGCCGAATGGAAAGCTTTGCCTTACGCGCTGCGGCGCGAGATAGACAAACAAGCTCGACAACAGGCTTATCAGAGCGGGAGCAAGCGCTGACGCAGCCACATCCTGAGCGACCCGCGAAGTCCGTCAGTCCTGGGTCAAGCCAGTTGGGCACGTTGTCACCCAAACCCCTCCGCGCGTAAAATCCCCGTTACTGCCTGCCGCGCGTCGGCGTGCGCCTTGGCCTGCCAGGCCGCGTCAGCGGGCATGAACAACTCCGCGAACTCGCGCAGCACCGGCTGGCGCGCCCGGTCATTCACTGCGCCACAGCCGGCAGTGCATTCTCCAACATCAAAGGGCTTTCAAGGTGCGCCGGTTAAGCGCTCTCGGCCTGAAACAGATGGCGAGCGAGCAGCACGATCGGTGCCAGCAGCACGATCGCCAGAACCCGCAGCGGAATCACCTCGTAGCCAAACAGGAAGGGGAAATAGCTGAAGAACGACACGGCGCAGACCACAACCGGCACCACGAAAAGCCGGGGAACGTAGAAAGCCAGCAAGACCGAGAAGACATCGGCCGGGAAAAAGAACCGATCGTGCATTTTGGGCAGCACGTAAGGCACGATCAGCACCGACAGCGTGGCCCACGCGATCAGCCGCTCGCCGGTCAGCGGCGCGCGGCTCTTGCTCCCCAGCACCACGCAGAAGAACACCATGGCTGCGCCCCAGATCATGCCTGCCGGGTAGAGGATATCGTAGAGATCGTTCGGGAACCACTGGTACAACGTGGGCGCGTTCATCGTCAAGGCGCGATAGGTGTCGGTCTGCCCCAGGTAGATTTGCAGCAATTCAGGCAGCGGCCGGCCCACCACCCAGGCCGGGATGAGCGTCACGACGTACACCGCCGGCACCAGCAGGAAATACTTCCAGGGAACAATCCGCTTAAATAGCAGAATCAGCAGGAACGGCGCCAGGAACATGGCCTGCAGTTTGAAAGAGAAGGCCAGGCCGAAGGCGATCAGCCCCAGCGCGTTTTTCTTCGCGAGGAGAAAGTACAGACAGGCCACGAGGCAGCTCGTGTACAGCATGTCGGTTTCTCCCCAGAAAGAGCCGTTCAACACCACCGTCGGCACGAACAGCACTACCAGGAATGCGTACAAGGCGATCGAGCCTGCCGGATACCTCAGCCGGACAATTCGATAGGCGAAATACGCCGTGACGAAATCAAAGCAGCTGGGGATCAACTTGACTGCTTGAAGGGCAGACAATCCCGCAGTGTTGGCTGCCACGAGCAGATATTGATAAAGCGGCGTGTTGTTTGAGAAGGAACTTCGCAAAGCCCACACGCCGCCGTTGTTCCGGATGAAGTCGTACCAGGCGCCGTGGAAGTCGCGGAAATCCAGCGTGGTGAAATTCAGGAGGCTCACCCGCAAGGCAATCGCTAACGCGATGCCGCCTGCCAGGATGAAGTAATCCTCCCGCGGCCAGGCGGAAAACCGGCGTGACACCATGGTGCGTATCTCCAATCAGCCGACCCAGTACCAGTTGGCGAACAGGGCGGTGAAGAGGCCGAGGCCGAGCAGTGATAGTGCCGTGATCACACGATCCAACCAGGGACGCTCGCCCCAGCGTGCCAGCACGAAGAAGATGGGAAACAACGTCCATACATACCGCCGCTGGCTCATCAACAGGCCCGAGGCTCAGTGGGATCAGCGCTCCCAGCACGACGAACAGTCCTTCGCTCCAGCGCCGCTGCCGCAGCAGCACCCCGCCCAAAGTCAACGTCGTCAGAGACACCAACAGATCGATCCAGTTGTCCAGCGGGAGTCGCCCGGCCAGGATGGCCGATCCCCAACCTTCGACGGGTGGCCGCAGCAACTCGACAATCGTTTCGACGGGCGAAGCTGGGCTGCCGCCCCCACGCTTCTGAAGCATGCGCGAAAGCCAGCGGATCGCCAAAGTTCCATTGCAAATACAGCATGAAAACAGCCATGCCGATGACGACCGCCAGGGGAGCCAGCAGCGCGGCCGCAGAAGGCCCTGCACCCGATGGCGCGCGCCTGCGCTGCATCCACCATTCGACGGCCAGCATGGGCGCAGCGATCAGGCCCATCAACCGGGAGAGCCCGGTGAGCAGGCCCAACATGGCCGCTATCGCCCAGCGATTGCGGCGTGCAGCGTACAAGGCCCCGGCCGCCCCCAGCAGAAAGAGCGACTCGGAGTAGATGGCCGACCCAAAGAAGGAAGTGGGGAAGATGAGCAGATACCACACCGCTCGATCGGCGACAGCGCCGCCCCACGCTTCTTCAGCCAGTCGATACACCAACATGCTCGCGCCCAGCAGAGCCGCGTTGGCTATCACCACTCCGGCGACGAGCGGATCGCCGGCGAGCGGCGTCACGGCGCGAATGAGCAGCGGCAGCAACGGAAAGAAGGCGACCGACGGCAGTCGAGCGCCTTCGAACCGATACCCCTGTGTGGCGATATCCAGATAGAAGCCTGTATCCCAACGACTACCGAACACGTCGAGCAGCACGTGATCGGGCCGGATGTGGTAGGGCGGCACGCTCGAGTCAGCCACCAGCGGCACCGCCACGTAGGCGATCAGCGCGATGCCGCAGCGCGTGATCACGAACGAGATCAGCGGCAGCCACAGCCAGCGCGCCGCGCGCAGCCGGGCCACCTGCTCCGCCTTCAGACCGAATCGCATACGGCTGATATTACCACAGCGCGAGCGCGTCGGCAGTCCAGCTTGATCTCAGCGCAGCGCCGGCTCAAGGCGCGCTCTTGTGAATGACCGGCAGGTACAGGTCGAAAACCTGGTTGGCGACGATGACCTTGCCGGTCATATCCGGATGCAGCGCGCAGTGATAGGCGTAGGTGCCGGGTGCGTCGAAGCGATGCTCAAAGCTTTCACCGGGGCTAAGTGCTCCAGAGTCGAACAACCCCGCCGTGTTGCTGGTCACCGTATGATCATTAACAGCACTTCCATTTACCCACCGGACGCTGGTACCCACGGGGATGATAATGACATTGGGCGCAAAGACGAAGTCACGAATCTCGACCGGCTCTGGCTGTTGATAGGCGCTGGCATACTGCTGCCAGTTGAATGATTGCGACGGCAGCGCGAGGCTGGGGGCAATCGCGGCCCCACACAGCAAGACGGCTACGACCAACAGGATGCGAGATAAGCGATGCATGGTTATTCTCCTTGAATGTGTTCAATTCCAAATCACAGCTGCCAGAGGCGCCCAGCGCTGGCAGTGAACGCGCCAATCAGTTTCGCGGCCGCAACTCATACACCAGTCCTGTCCGCCGAACGCGGGCCACGTGCGACAGATCGTCCGGCACGCTGTCGATATAGATCGGACGCCGGCCAAGGTTGCGCTCGACCAGCTGGCGTATGTCATCGGGCGCGATCAGAAAGCGATTGATCGCCTGCACATCGGGGCGCTGCCCTTCCACCAATTGCAGGTACTCAACCACGGGCACGGTGTCCCACCAGCCGAAGATCAGCGCATTGGGTTCGGCCGCCTGCAAGATCGCCTCCCCGCGCTGGCGCGCGCTGCGGTCGCGCGATAAATCTGTCAGCCGCCAGTTCCAGGCCACCGCAATGAGCACCACGCCAACCAGTGCCATTCGCAGCAGCCTGGTTCCCCACGTGCGCGTGACGTGGTCGCGCGTACGGCTGAGCCACTGCTGCAGCCAGTCGTAACCCACGGCCAGCCACAGCGCCCAGATCAGAAAGGCCGGCAGGAACATGGTGTTCTTATCGACGACGCGGTAATCGATGTAGAAGCCCGCGCTGAAAGCGAACATCAGCAGCAGCATCCCGGCCAGCCGCCGGTCGCGCCGCAGCAGCACTACCAGCCCGACCAGGGCCGGCCCGACGCCGACGATGAAAAACGCCTGGGATAGTTGGCCGGCAAATTCGGCAATTTCCTGCCACAACTCCGCGCCCTGGTAGGCCAGCATTTGCCCGGCGAAAGCCCGGCCTGTCACCAACTTCCACAGGCCATCCGCAGAGAGCAGATCGTCCGGCCTGAACTGCCCTGCGGCGTTATAGTGTCCCGCGTAATTAAATGCCGGCTGCGCCAGGTATAACAGCGGCAAATACAGGTACACGCTTACGCCCAAGAACAGCGCCGCGACCGCCGGAATCAGCGCGCGCGGCGCAAGCGCGCGTCTGGGCGCCACGCTCAGGATGTACCAGGCACAGCCCGGAAGCAGCAAGACCGCCGCCGCATGATGTCCCAAACTCAGGCCCACCGTCAGGCCGACCAGGGCCAGGCGGCGCGGCGTGGGCGACTCGGCCCAGCGCAGCAGCAGCAGGATGATGCCGGCCATCAACGCCGTATGAAGCGTATAAACCTCCGCGATGAGTGACATCGCCCAGAAGAACGGCGCGCAGGCCAGCAGGCCCAGCGCCGCAAACCTGGCCCAGGCGCTGACCTGCATGCGCCGGAGAATCCGCTCGGCCAGCGCAATGGTGAGTGCGCCGCAAAACGCCGAAAACAAATTCATGCGGAAACCCACATCGCCAATCGGCAGCCACGACCAGACGCGGCCTAGCAGCAGGTAGAGCGGGTAACCGGTGGCGCGCACGATGCCGCCCGTGGCAGTCGCGGTCGTCAACTCGGCGCTGTCCAGGTTGTAGATGGTCGGCGCCAGTGTGAGCAGATACAGCACGAACGGCAGGCCGAAGGCCAGGAGCGTGCGCTGATCGATGATCTTGAGTGAGACTGATCTCAACTGACGCAGCTGGACTGGCAATCGCCAGCGGAGCACGCTATTGGCAAAGTTGGTCATCGATTGTATGTGTCAACCAGTTGGTCTTGAGGCAAGAAATGGATCTGACCATGCCCGGCCATGGTCACATTAATCATAATCGAGTCAGGCGGGTCTGTCTGTGACTCAGGTCACCGACGAGCTGCGGTGCGCCCGTTGGCGCAGCGCCTCCCGATCCAGGACGAAAATCTGGCCGCGATCCAGCCGGAGGATGTTCTGCGCCTGAAAGTTCCCCAGGATCCGGCTGACCACTTCGCGCACGCTGCCCAGTTCATCGGCCAGACTCTGGTGCGTCGCGGCAATCACGGGACCATGCAGTAACAGCAGCGCGGCCAGCCGTTGATCCAGCCGGCGGAAGGCCACGGCATCGATGAGCTCCATTAACCGCGTGACCCGCTCGCCAAAGAAATGAAAGATATTGATGCGAAACTCTGGCGACTGTTCGACCAGCTGCAGGAACACCTCACGCGAGATCGACACGCCTGCCAGATCGGCTTCGACGATGCCGCGGGCCTGATAGGAACAGTCGCCTAACAGGCAGCTCACGGTTAAGATACAGTTGTCGCCCCGCATAACCCGGTACAGCAGCAACTCGCGCCCCAGGCTGGTCGGCTTGACGATCCGAATCCCACCCGATGTTACCATAAGGTAGGAGTGACACGAATCTCCCTCCTCAAAAGCCAGAGTATTGGCCGCGACGCCTATGCTTTGTCCGTTGAATACTACGCTGTGCCAGAGCGCCGGCGGCAGCGCCCGCAACGCAGGATAAGCCGCCAGCAGCTCACTCGCTTGATACTTGTTAATCACCCGCGCCTCCCTGCTATCCATTACGCTTGTCGGGTCAAATCAGTTTTATAGTCGCAGAATTGTCCGGAAAGTCACGTTCAGCCGTCATCTTGGCCGGCGTTCGCCGCCGCACATAAGCCGCGCGGCATCGTGTGTCCGGCTGCTCCATTTATGACAAAGCGCACCAGCACTTCTTTGATTACGCCGCTGTGTTCCAGCACCGCGAACGACGCGCCGACCATCAGAATGAAGAGAATAATGGTGATGAGGGTCAAAGGCCTTGATGGCTATCGGACTTACCTGCCGTCGATCTACAATCGCCTGCCGTGAACGTGATGGCGAAGAGTGAGTGGTGTATCTATCGATTTCGGCGGAACAGTGACAGGCCCCGCAGGCTGAGCGCTACGGCAGTCTGTTGCGCGCGGATTCCGGCACTACTGTGATTCCTGTACCGCGGGAATAATGTATTGCCCGATTAACCGAATAATTTCGTCGTGGCCGTTCATCGCGGCGGTCGTGACGATAACCAGATCCAACTCTGGAATCACAAAGATCGTCTGTCCGCCGCGTCCCAATGCTGTATACGCCGCCAGCGGTGGATACGTCCACCACTGATACCCGTAGCCCAATTCACCATCAGTCTCCGTGTGGGTGCGCGTGGCATCCTCCACCCACCTGGCAGAGACGATTAGTTGTTCCTCCCACTGTCCATGCCGGAGATACAAGTAGCCCAGTTTTGCCATGTCGCGCGGCGTCATCTGCAATCCCCAGCCGCCGATGGGTGTCCCTTCGGCGTCGGTATCCCACTTCACATTCGTAATGCCGAGCGGCTTGAACAAGTATTGATCGGCAAAGTCGCGAGGACTCATGCCCGTTGTCTGGCGCAGGACGGCAGATAACACGTGCGAGCAGCCCGAACAATAATTGAACTGGCTTCCGGGTGCTGCGGCCATCGACTTATCAAGCACATATTCGACCCAATCCGCACTAAGATACAGGGCGCGATAGGCCGGATCTCCTTCCTGCCAATCCAGGCCGGTCCGCATCGTAAGCGTGTCTTCCAGTGTCATGGCGGCCTTTTGCTCGTCAAGATTGGCAAAGGTGCGTTCCGGGAAGAAGTCCACGATGCGCTGCTCCGTCCCGTCAATGTATCCTTTATCCAGGGCGATGCCGACGAGCGTGGCTACGAAGCTCTTGGTGCAGGAATAGAGCTCGTGACGGGTGTCTGGCTGGTACGGTCCGAAATACGTTTCGCTGACCAGATAACCGCGCCGAATGATCAGGAGGCTGTGCAGGTTCAGGCGCTGTTCCTGGATCGCGGCCAGCATCTGCGTCAGCTTCTGCGAATCCATGCCCTGCGCTTCCGGGGACGAAGTGCGCCAATCTACGGTGGGCCAGTAGGCACGGGTCCCTGCTGTCGAGGTTGGAACAAATGGCGCTACAACTGTGGCGGGAGAACTTGCACAGCCAGCTAGCAGCAGAGTGAGCAGGCAGAGCAGTGCGAGGAATTGAGTGGAGTGGGCGGGGAATATGTGTCTAGACATGTGACAACCTTTGTTCGTGATGTTGTTGAACTTAGCCGTCTCCCTCGTCTGCGATTGTACCCCCGATCAAGAATTCGCCCTCGTGAAATTTGTCATACATCCGCTTACCGCTTCAAATTACGGCTTATTTGTGATGAACTCTATACCATTGCCCTCAGCAAGCATTTAGCGTTTGGCTATGTGGGCTTCGCACGTCATAGCAACCACGACGGCGGAAGCCCGCTCGAGCCTCCGCCGATTACCAATCACCAATTTACCAACTTCCACCCTCTATTTCGCAATATCCACCAGCGCCGTCATGCCCCAGCGCAAGCCCTCGGGAACCTGCGCCAGATCGATCGTGACGGTGTAATTCACGCCCGTGGTCTTGCTCGACTTCGGCGCGATCTTCGCGATCGTGCCAGCGACTTGAACGCCGGGCAGCGCGTCAAAAGTGATCACCGCTTGATCACCGACACTCAGTTCCGCGATGTCCTTCTCGTTCAAATCCGTCGTCTCGACCTGCAGCTGGCCGAGGTCGCCCAATAACACGATCGGTTGTCCTGCATTCACGTACTGCCCGCTGCGGATTAACTCATCGCCGATCGTTCCGTCGAACGGCGCGGCGATTTCCGCTTGCCGGCGTGCGGCCTTCGCCCGATCGAGTCCCGCCTGCGCCTGCGCCACACTCGCTTCCAGCACGGCGATGTCTTCCGGCGACGCTCCGGCCAACAGCCGATCGAGCTGCGCTTGCTGCGCGGCCAATTCTGCATTGCTGGCGCTGACCCCGGCCTGTGCCGCGCGCGCGGCGGCCGGTTCTGCGCCTGCCAGCAGCTTGTCCAATCGTAACTGCGCCGCTTCATACTGGCGATTCGCAATGACGTACAATTCATTGGCATCGTCCACCTGTTTGCGAGTGGCTTTGCCCTGCTCGTGATCGTGATCGAGCACGTCCCGCCTGTTGCGGGCGTTCACCATCTCGATATACGCTTGCTGCACCGCCGCGCGCGCCTGATCGATCTCGGCCTGTGTCGCGCCTTTCTTCACTTCGTCGCGATTCGCCGCAGCTTGTGTCACCGCCGCTTGCGTAGCCGATACGGCGCTGCGGGCTTCGAGAACTTGTGCGGGCCGTGGGCCGGCTTTCACCCGGTCAAGATTGGCTTGCGCCAGCGCCAGTCCTGCTTCGGCCTTGGCTACTTCCGTATCGAGCACCGACGTATCGAGCCGCGCGATCACATCGCCCTGCTTCACGGGCGTGCCCGGGTCGGCGTTCAGTTCCACCACCTGACCCGGCAAAGCCGCACTCAACACGGCTTTGTCAGCAGGCAGTACTTTGCCCGTGGCACTGACGTGGCGCAGTCCATCGTCCGCGGCAACTGCCGGGCTGGCGGCCTTCGCTACGCTCGCTACGCTCTCCTTGCTACGCTTGCTGCGCTCGCATTGATGTCGGCATTGGCCGTCATGCCCCAGCGCAGCGCGTCGGGAATCTGATCGAGTTGAATGACGGCCGTATAATTCACGCCCGCGCCGTCGGTGGCCTTGGGATCGATGCGCGCCACCTGGCCGGCGACTTTGACATCAGGCAGGGCGTCAAAACTCACTTGCGCCTCATCGCCAATTTGGATACGCGCCACGTCGTTCTCGCTGAGGTCGTTCGTTTCGACGCGGAGGCTCTTGAGATCGGCCACCTGCGCGATCGGCGTGCCCGGCCCGACGAATTGATGTGCGTCGATCAAAACTTTCGCCGCGACGCCGTCAAACGGCGCGACGATCTGTGTTTGCGCCAGCTGCGCCGCCAACTGGGCCGCCTCCGCTTGCGCCTGCTCGATCTTCGCCTGCGCGATCGCAATATCCTCCGCCGCCGCTCCGGCTTTCAGCAGATCGAGCCGCGCCTGCGCCACTTTCATCTGCGCCTGCGCCACGCCCACGCGCGCTTCCGCGATGCGGCGTTGATCGCTCGTGGGGCCGGCCAGCAGATCGTCCAGCACTTGCTGCGCCGCGGTCAATTCCAACTCGGCGTACTTCTGCTGATTGCCTACCGGCTCACCCGCGGCTAACGCAAAGCCGCCCTTTTTCAGGATTTTCCGCATCGCTTCGTCCAGGTCGTCCTTCTGCGTCCGGATGGCATAGACCTGCGTCTCTGCCTGCATGATATCGGCCTTGGTCACGGCGTTGTACAGCAGATCGCGCTGGGCGGCCGCTTCGGCCACCCGCGCCTGCGCCGAGTTGACAGCTTCCTGCGCGGCGCGGACATCTTCTTCGCGTGCGGGAGCAGTTAGCCTGCGCCAGGCTGGCCTCGGCCACCTTCACAGCGGCCTGCTTTTGCGCCAGATTCGCTTCCAGTTCGGGCGCGCTCATGCGCGCAATCACATCGCCCGCTTTTATTGCATCGCCTTCTGTGATCGACAATTCGTCCACATTGCCGGCCTGCGCAAAGCTCAACGTCGTCCACTGCGCGGGTACTACTTCGCCGCTGGCGTTGATGACGGGCGCCGCCGCTGCCTGTGCGCCCGGGGTGAGTGTGATCGTCGCCGCCGGCTGACCCGCGCAGCCGCTGAGCGCCAGAGCCAGGATAAGTGCGCTGATGATCCCTTGCGAAAAATTCTTGCGTTGTTTCATGTCTTGTTGTGTCCTAGACCAAAACTATCGATGAACTTCGTCCACAATCTCCCCATCGGCAAGCACGATCGTCCTCTTGGCGCGCTGGGCCAGATCGCTGTCGTGCGTCACCATCAGGATCGTCTTGCCCTGCGCCACCAGGTTCTCGAACAGGCTCATCACCGATTCCGCCGTGTTCCAATCGAGGTTGCCCGTCGGCTCGTCGGTGGCGATGATGGGCGGATCGTTAGCCAGCGAGCGCGCAATGGCAGCACGCTGCTGCTGCCCGCCTGCCAGGTGATTGGGCAGCTTATCCGCGTGCTCGGCCACCCCGACGAGTTCCAGCAGCGTCAGCGCGCGATCGTTGCGTTCCTGTCGCGGATAGATGTCGCAGAAGTCCATCGGCAGGCGCACGTTTTCCAGGATCGTCAGCGCGGGCAGCAGCTGAAAGAATTGAAACACCACGCCCAGGTGCGTGCCGCGCCAGGTGGCCGTCTGGCTTTCATCGAGCCGGTGGACGGGCGTGCCGCCGATGAAGATCTCGCCCTTCGTCGGGCGATCGATGCCTGTCAGCATGTTGATCAACGTCGTCTTGCCGCTGCCCGACTTGCCGATGATGGACACGAACTCGCCGCGATCGATCTTCAGATCGACGCCATTGAGCGCCGTGAACTTGCCCGCCGGTGTCTCGTACACCTTGTGGACACCGTGCAACTTGATCAACGAGCCGTCATCGTTCAATTTGCCGTTGGCGCTGCTGCCGTTCGGTTTTATCGTCTTGTTTCGGAACATCTGTTATCCCTGTTGTTTTGCCCATTCAACGTCATTCCCGCGTGCTGTCGCTCACGTCGTACCCGGCACGTTTGGCCGGCGACGCGCTAGGCGCGCGTGCCGCCAGGCCGCAGCGGGACCTGGGTCACGAATTACGCGAATTCTCACGAGAATATGCGCGAAAATTCGTGTGATTCGTGGAGAAAAATCACTCGTAGTCCAGCACTTCGCGCACACTCAAACTCACGGCCTTGCGGGCCGGCCCCAGGCTCGACAGGATGCCGATCACCACCACGATCGCCAGCCAGACGATCACACCGATCACCGAGTATTGAAAATTCGCCTGCGCCTTCAGCACCGATTCGACCACTGCTCCCGCCAATACCCGTCCCACGGGTGCGGAGAGCAGGGTCGCGAACACCCAGCTCATCAACCCCACCACAATACCCTCGACCACCACGACCTGGCGCACGGCCGAATTGGCCGCGCCCACCGCGCGCAGCACGCCGATCTCGCGTGTGCGCTCCAGCACGTTCATGCCCATCGTGCCGGCCAGGCTCAATCCGCCCACCACCGCCAGCAGACCGGCCATCACCACCAGCACGATCAGAATGATGTCGAACGCGCTGGTGAACATCTCATATGAATTGCGGCGTGTCTGGCTGAGGCTGTTGCTCAGGCCGGCATCCTTGAAGTGTTGCTCTAACTGCGCCCCGATTTTGTCCTGCGTGACATTGTCGCTGATGTGATCGGCACTGGCGCGCACACGCACCGAGTCGGCTTGATTCTGGCGGCCGGTCAGCTTGGCGAACATATCGAAATTCAGGTAGACGCGCGCGCCGGATAAATGCTTCGATAGAATGCCGGCCACCTGGTAGGTGCGTTCGGTATTGCCGACTTTAAGCGTGATCTCGCTGCCCACTTTCACATCCGGCTCGCGTTCCAGAAAATCGTCGTTGATGACCACCTGGCGCGTATCGTCGCTGCGCAGCCAGCGGCCGCTCAGCAGATTCGGCTCGATCGTCCTAGTGTCAACCGGCACGCCGCTGATATCGATCTCGTCGCCTTCGCTGCCGTCGCCGTGCATCACGATGCCGCTGGCCGCCGACCAGCCTTCGGCGATAGTCACGCCTGGAATGCGCAGTGCTTCTCGTTCAGCGGCCAGGCGATTGGTGCCATAGGGAACGCCCAGCGCTGCATCGAAGGCGAGATAGCGGCCTACTTCATTGATCTGGGCTGTCAACGATGCGCGCGTGCTAAACGCCGCCATGAACATGGCCCCGGCCAATGTCAGCGTGATCACCGTAAAAGCGAGGCGCGCCTTGTTGCGGAACGTATTGCGCAGCGACAACAAAGTGGGCGGGCTGAGGCGGCGTACCTTCACCAGGATCTTGTCAATCAGACCTTTGCGATCTTCGTCATCGAGGCCGTATTCGTAGATGGCATCGTGAACCGAGAGGCGCGTGCCGGAAACGATCGGGTACAGCGCCACCCCGATCGGCATCAGCAGCCCCACGGCCGCCTGCACCAGCCAGACAGGCGCGGGCAGATCGACCTGGCTGATGGTGAAGTTCAAGAAGCTGGCCGCCACGGTCGCCAGGCCGGCCGCCCCCAGGAGGCCAAACGGCAGGCCGATCACCAAACCGATGGCGCTCAGGATCAACACATTCAGCACATACATGCCGATCAACTGGCGGCGCACCGCGCCCACCGCGCGCATGATGCCGATCTGCTTGATCTGCTGCGTCATGATGGCCGAAATGGTATTGACCACCAGCCCGCCGGTCAAGAAGATCGTCAGAATGCCCATCACTTGCAGCACCAGCAGCAACCCGTTGACCTGGTTCTGGGCCCAGTGCTGGCCGGGATCGGAACTGTAGCCCGGCACTTGGATGCGGGACACGGTGTAACCGGCCGGCTGGATCACGCGATCGCGCGCCAGGGCTGCCACTTCTAGAACGTGCTCGCGGTCGTACCTGTTCTCGGTGGTGACCACATCGATGCGATTGTAGTAAGGCGGCAGGCCCATCCAGGTCAGCGTCGGCATCGAGACGTAACCGTTGGCCTGCTTGCCCAGATTGTAAGGGCGGATGTAGATGTCGTGCAGAACTCCCGCCACGGTTAATTCATAGCGGCGTTGATTGTCGATCTCCACCGTCACCTTATCGCCCACGGTGACGCCCAGGCCGCGCGCGGATTGCCGTTCGAGCAATATCTCGCGCACGCCTGGCACGCCTGATCCTTGTTCCACCAGCAGCCGATTGATCTGGATGTCGTTGAAGTCCGGCACCGCCATCAGGGTGATGTCGCGTTCGACACCGTCCTTGTCGAAGACGGTAGCCGCTGCGGTACGGCGCGCCTGCGCAGTTTCCACTTCCCGCAAACCGGCGACCGCATCGGCCAGATTCTTGTCGAAAGGCGTGACGTAGATCTGCACCAGCGCCGGATTCCCCGCAAGGTAGGGCTCGAACAGATCGCGCTCGACCATGCTCTTGGCGTTATTGATCATGCCGACGGCGGCCACGCCGACGGCGATGGAGAGGATCACCAGCAGCGATCGGGTTTTATGATCCCAGATGTCTTTAAGGATTTTGATCCAGCGAGTTGGCAGTTCCATTAATGTTTTACAATCTGCCCGTCGGCCATTTCGATCACGCGCGGGGCGCGCGCGGCGATCTCTTTATCGTGCGTCACCACCAGCAGGGTTTTGCCGTGCTCCACCAGGCTCGAAAACAGATCGAAGATTTCGTGCGCCGTCTTTGAATCAAGATTGCCCGTCGGCTCGTCGGCGACGATGACGGGCGGATCGTTGGCCAGGGCGCGCGCGATCGCCACGCGCTGTTGCTGCCCGCCGGAGATGCGCGACGGGATTTTGTAGGCGTGCTCAACGATGCCCACTCGATCGAGCAATTGCAGGGCGCGCTCTTTGCGCTCGCGCAGCGGATAGGTGTGGTTGAAATCCATGACCAGCGTGATGTTCTCGATCAACGTGAGCGAGGGCAGCAATTGAAAGAACTGAAACACGACGCCCAGGTTGAGGCCGCGCCAGCGCGAGCGTTGATCTTCGTGGAGATGGTGAATGGCGGTGCCATTGACGACAATCTCGCCCGATGTGGGGCGATCGATGCCGGTGATCAGATTGACCATCGTGGATTTGCCCGCGCCCGATTTGCCCAGCACGGCGGCGAACTCGCCGTGCTGCACCTGCAGATCGATGCCTTTCAGCGCGGTATAATCGCCGGCAGCCGTCTTGTACACCTTCACCAGCTGTTGGGTCTGGATCGCATAATCGGGCTGCCCATTGGCCGCCGAATTGGAAATTGGTGAGAGTTGCTGATTGTTCATGGCCTGCCTATACAAATCAAGCGCCGCCTCGCGGGCGGCGGCCGATTGACTTATCGACACTTTGTCGATAAACTGTGCTAAGTATAACCGACATTGGCGTGGCGTCAATGCACAAAAGGTTAGGGATAAATGAAGAATCCTTAACCGTGTCGAGTAAGCGACAGGATGATACGGCATGTCGAAAAAAACCAGGAAACTTGATCCGCGTGTGGTCCGCACCCGGCAGCAGCTGCGCGCTGCCCTGGTGTCGCTTATCGAAGAAAGCGGGGTCGACGCGCTGACGGTGCAGGACATCACCGATCGGGCGGAGTTGAACCGCGCCACGTTTTATCTGCATTACCGGGACAAACAAGACTTGCTGGAAAAAAGCCTGCGCGACGCCATCGACGAATTGACGGCTGACCTCGGCGCGCCCCCCGACGAGCAGAGCCAGCTGGCCATCGACGAATCGCCGCGCCCGATTAAGGCGGTGTTCGAGCACGTGGCGCAGCACGCGCACTTCTATCGCGTGATGTTGAGCGCCGAGGGTGTGCCGGCCTTCAGCGCCGGGGTGCGTGATTACATGGCCGAGGTCACTCTGCGCTGGCTCACAGCGCTGCAACCTCACCCGCGCCAGAGCCGGGTGCCGCTCGAGATCGTCGCCAACTCGCTGAGCTGGTCGCTGCTCGGCGTGCTGATCTGGTGGCTGGAGCACGACCTGCCGCATCCGCCGGAGTACATGGCCGAGCAGTTCCGGCTGCTGATCACGCTCGATCTGCGGCAGGTACTGGGGTTGGAACCGCTCCAAACGTGACATTCGTCAATTGTCTTGTGACGCATCTTGTCATACACTAAGGGAGCCCTCAAATAAATCGCCCCCAAGGAGACTGCCATGAGCGACGGGTTCAACTTTGCCCTGAGTGAAGAACAGAAGATGCTGCAAGCGCTGGCCCGCGATTTCGCGCGGAACGAGATCGCCCCGGTGGCCGAGCACTACGATCAGACCGGCGAGTTCCCGCTGCCTGTCATCGAGAAGGCGCGGCAGGCCGGCCTGATCAACACGAATATCCCCATGGAGTACGGCGGCGCCGGCGCGTCGCTGGTGGAAGAGGCCGTGGTGTGCGAAGAACTGGCGTGGGGCTGCACCGGCATCAGCACGTCGATCTTGATCAACAATCTGGCGGCCATCCCCATCATCGTGGCCGGCACCGACGAGCAGAAGAAGGAATGGCTGGGCCGCATGACGGGCGGGCAGCTCGGCGCATATGCGGTGACCGAACCCGCCGCCGGATCGGACGTGGCGGGCATGTTGTCCACGGCGGTGAAGAAGGACGGCGAGTACGTCATCAGAGGCAGCAAGACCTTCATCAGCAATGCCTCGCATTCGCAGTTCTTTGTGGTGTTTGCCTACACCGACAAGGCCGCCCGGTACAAAGGCATGAGCGCTTTCATCGTCGAGCGCGATCGACCCGGCTTCAGCGTCAGCAAGAAGTTCGATAAGCTGGGCCAGCGCGCCTCGGACACGGCAGAGATTACGCTGGATGAGGTCGCCGTGCCGGAAGCCAATCGGCTGGGCAAAGAAGGCGATGGGTTCATGATCGCGATGAAGGTGTTCGATCGTTCCAGGCCGACGGTGGCGGCCTCGGCCGTCGGCCTGGCGCAGCGCGCTCTGGACGAGAGCGTGAAGTACGCTAAAGAGCGCACGACGATGGGGGTGCCGATTATCCAGCATCAAGGCATCGGCTTCATGCTGGCCGACATGGCGATGAACGTGGAGGCGGCGCGGCTATTGGCGTACAAGGCGGCGTGGCTGGTCGATCAGGGGCAGCCCAATACCAAGTTCGCGGCGTTCGCCAAAGCGTTTGCAGCCGATTCGGCGATGAAGGCGGCCACCGATGCCGTGCAGGTCCTGGGCGGCTACGGCTACATGAAGGAATATCCCGTGGAGAAGTTGATGCGCGACTGCAAGGTCTTCCAGATTTATGAAGGCACCTCGCAGATTCAGCGCACCATCATCATGCGCGAGTTGATGAGGTGAACGGCCATCCCCGCAGGCTCAACCGTCATGGGAATCGACCGTGCCGGTGTGCCTGCGTTGTGATTATTGTCACTTGACTTAAGCCAATGAGCGCAGTATAGTGCGCTTACCCAATCCCTATTCACGGAGGCACCATCGATGCAAATCAGTACCATCCTCGCCAAGAAAGGCAGTGCCGTCTTCACCGTCAAGCCCGATCAAACCGTGCGCGAAGCAGTGGCGCTGCTGGTGGACAAGCGCATCGGCGCGGTGGTCGTTGTCGAAGTGACAGGTCGCCCGGTGGGCATCTTGTCCGAGCGCGACGTCGTGCGCGAACTGGCCAAGAACGAAAACGTTCTGAATGAGCCGGTCAGCCGCGTCATGACCGGCGACGTGATCATCGCCCGTCCCGGTGATGACACCAGTGCCGTCTCCAAAACCATGACGGTCAAACGCTTCCGGCATTTGCCCGTGATGGATCACCACGAGCTGGTCGGCATCGTCTCGATCGGCGACGTGGTCAAAGCGCAGCTTGACGAGTACGAGGGCGAAATCGAAACGCTGCAAACGCGTGTCGAGAAGGGCTAGGCGTCATGACCGCCGGAACTGAATCTCAACCGCTGCGCGTGGCAATTTTTGGATCAGGCCCCGCGGCGTTTTATGCCGCCGAGCACCTGTTCAAACAGAAGCAGTTTGTCATCGAAGTGGATATGTTCGATCGGCTGCCGGTGCCGTTCGGGCTGGTGCGCTATGGCGTGGCCCCTGATCACTTGAAGATCAAGCAGGTGACCAAAGTCTTCGACGGCATCGCCGCGAATCCGCGGTTTCGCTTCTTCGGCAACGTGGAGTTCGGCAAAGATGTGACGCTGGCTGAGCTCAAGGAGTACTATCACCAGGTTCTCTTTGCGACGGGCGCGCAGACCGATCGGCGCATGGGCATTCCCGGCGAAGACCTGCAGGGCAGTTTTCCCGCCACGGAATTCGTCGCGTGGTACAACGGCCATCCCGATTATCGCGATCGGCAGTGGAATCTCAACGTCGCGAGCGCGGCGGTCGTCGGCATCGGCAATGTCGCCATCGACGTGGCGCGCCTGTTGTGCCTGACGCGCGAAGAGCTGCTGGCCAGCGACGCCGCCGATTATGCCGTGGAGGCGTTGAGCCACAGCCAGATCAAGACGGTCTATCTGCTGGGGCGGCGCGGCCCGGCGCAAGCCGCTTTCTCCAATCCCGAGATCAAAGAAGTGGGCGAAATGGCCGAAGCCGACATCGCGACGCGCGCCGACGAAACGCAGTTGGACGATCTCAGCGCGGCCTCCATTGCGGATGATCGCGCCGGCAAAGCCAAGGTGGAAATTCTGCAGAGCTATGCGCGGGAGCGCGCGTTGACCAAGCCGCGCCGCTTAAACTTGCGCTTCCTCGTTTCGCCGGTGGAATTGTTCGGCGATGCCGACGGCCGCGTGGCGAAGATGAAGTTGGTGCGCAACACCCTGGTCGCTTCAGAAACCGGATCGCTGAGTGCCAAGGCCACCGATCAATTTGAAGAGATCGAGGCGGGCCTGGTCTTCCGCTCGGTGGGTTATCGCGGCGTGCCGCTGCCGGAGGTGCCGTTTCACGATCGGTGGGGCGTCATCCTCAACGAGCGCGGCCGCGTGATCGATCCGGAAAGCAAACATCCGATCGTGGGGCTGTACACCTCCGGTTGGATCAAGCGCGGCCCCAGCGGCGTGGTGGGCACTAACAAGCCCGACTCGGTGGAGACGGTGACGTGCATGCTGGAAGACTTTTCCACAGGATCAATCTGGCAGCCGTCGATTGCCGCGGCCGCCAGTGCCGAGAAACTCATCGCCGAGCGCAAACCCGATTATTTCTCCTACGCCGATTGGAAGCGCCTCGACGAACTGGAGCAAGCCAACGGCAAAGCCTGCGGCCGGCCGCGCGTGAAGTTTACGAGCGTGGAGGAGATGAAGCAAGCGTTGGGAAAGTGAAAGAGTGAGATGGTGCAATAGTTGGATAGCACGATAGTGAGGCGCGCCAGGTGATGAGCCTGGCGCACTCTTTTGATCCACGTATCTCACGCTAAACACGAAACGGGTTGAACGAGCTACGCTCAACCCGCTCGTGTTATTCAGTTGTCGTTCCAGTGAATCTAAGTATTGTCCAGTAAAGCTTAGGTCGTTGACTATTGCGGCGGCAGAATCACGGTATCGATGACGTGAATCACGCCGTTGGACGTTTCGATGTCGGCGGTGGTTACCTGCGCATCATTGATGTAAACCTTGCCGTCCTTAACGCTGATCTTGATCGGCGAACCTTGCACCGTCTTGGCTTCGGTCAACTTGGCCGCATCGGCCGCCATGACCTTGCCAGCGACCACGTGATACTTCAGAATCTCGCCCAGCGCCTTGGGATCTTTCAGCAGCGCCTCCACCGTGCCCGCGGGCAGTTTGGCAAATGCTTCATCCGTGGGGGCAAAGACCGTGAACGGGCCAGCACCCTTCAGCGTCTCAACCAGACCAGCGGCTTCCAGTGCCGCAGCCAGCGTCTTGAAGGTGCCTGCTGCCACAGCGGTATCCACGATGTCCTTCTTCTCGTCCATCATCGCGCCTTCAGCAGGCGGCAGAATGACCTTGTTGATCACGTGAATCACGCCGTTCTTCGCCATCACGTCGGCGGAAATTACTTCCGCGTCGTTGATCATCACCTTGCCGTCCTTGGCGCTGATCGCAATCGGCGCGCCTTGCAGGGTTTCGGCTTCGGTCAACTTGGCGGCATCGGCAGCCAGCACCTTGCCCGCCACGACGTGATACTTCAGAATCTCGGCCAGCGCCTCGGGATCCTTCAGCAGGCCTTCCACGGTTCCTGCGGGCAGAGCAGCGAACGCTTCATCGGTCGGAGCAAAGACAGTGAACGGACCCTCACCCTTCAGTGCTTCCACCAAACCGGCGGCTTCCAGCGCGGCGGCCAGCGTCTTGAAACTGCCCGCGGCCACGGCGGTATCGACGATGTCCTTGGCTTCCATCTTCTCTTCGGCCTTGGCCATGCTAGGCGGCAGAATCACCGCATCGATGATGTGAATCACGCCGTTCGACGTTTCGATATCGGTGCTAACCACGTTCGCGCCGTTGACCATGACCTTGCCACCGTCAACTTTGATCGCGATAGGCTCGCCTTGCAGCGACTTGGCCTCGCTCAGCTTCACCACATCGGCGGCCTTCACCGCGCCGCTCACGACGTGATACTTCAGCACTTCGCCCAGCGCTTTGGGATCCTTCAGCAGCGCCTCAAGCGTACCAGCGGGCAGGCTTGGCAAAAGCCTCATCGGTCGGGGCGAAGACTGTGAACGGGCCAGCGCCCTTCAGCACATCGACCAACCCGGCGGCTTGCAACGCGGTCGCCAGTGTCTTGAAACTGCCGGCGGCCACGGCGGTATCGACGATGTCCTTCTTGGCTTCTTCCTTCATCTCCGGCACGGGAGTCGGCTCGACTTTCGCCGGGGCCAGCGTCGGCGCGGGGGCCGGAGCCGGGGCGGCGGCGGGAGCGCAGGCCGCCACAGTGATGGCCAGCGCCAGTAACACGGGTACAACGAACGACTTCTTCATTTCCTTATTCTCCTTGTTTTCCAGTAAAGTTACTGAAACCAGTAGAGTTTCTTGATTTGGCCTCAGATGTTTAGGTTATATCATCAAAGATGTGTTTTGTCAATATATTGTTAGTGTTTTGTAAAGATTTTAATGAGATTTTCACTTTACGGCTCAGGGAGCGTAGGAGGAAAGAATTGACCAAGGGACTTGGCCGATATGATAGAATCAGCCCAATCGATCGCACGAGGAAAGCGTGATGAAGAAATGGTTCGGTTTTTGCGTGATGATGCTGGTGGCGGTGGCGGCCCGCCCGATCGATGCTCAAGCCCCGGTGGATAAACCGTTCGGTTTGCCCTTTGCCGAACCATCGGGACCGAACACGTGGTATCTCGGCCAAGGTTACGGCAACACCATCGGCGCGTACTTTCAGCGTGATACCACCTATCGGGCCGGACAGGGTTTGCACTTTGGATTGGACCTCGCCGCGCCGTGCGGCACGCCTGTTGTCGCCATCGGCGCTGGCGTCGTCGCCAAGGTCGATGCGTTCGAGCACGGTTCGCGTCCGCATAACTTGATGCTCCAACTCGACGCGGGATATGCGGCGTTGTATGGCCATCTCGTGGAACGATCGAAGTTGAATGTGGGTGATCGAGTGACAAAGGGGCAGGTGGTCGGCCTCAGCGGCGATTCATTTGGCACGTGTCATTCCGCGCCGCACCTGCATCTCGAAATTCGCAGCCCCGACTATTTGACCGCCTACAACCCGATCAATCTCATCGACGCCGATTGGGATGCGCTGGCGCTGGTCGGCGCATTTCAACGCGGCTTCGAGCGCGACCTGGACGATCCACGCCGCTGGCAGTATCCCGGCGATCAACCGGACACGAAGTTTGGCGGGCCGTTGCTGAATAACTATCGTGTGCCATGGCCGCCGGACTGGTATCGCAGACGATAAGGGTGAGGGCGGCAGGACACGTGCACCCGCTGCGTGGTTGCAGTGCGGTGTGAAGGATGAAACGAAAAGCGTAATGCGTATTGCGTATTGCGTAATGGGATTGATGTTGCTAGCGGCGTGCACATCGAATGTGCCGGTGGCCGTCACGACGGTTGAGTCTGTCGTGACGCCGACGGTTGTGGCATTTCCCACCGAGCGGCCGACGAAAACGCCGGAACCCACTCCGACGATCACGCCGACTTCCACGCCTGAGCTGCGCCAGTTGACGACAGGCGGCTGCTGCGTGATGCCCTCCTGGTCGCCGGACTCGAGACAGGTGTTATTCATCGACAAACCCGCAGCAGAGGCTGAGGCGGGTGTGTATGCTGTGGATATTGATCGCGCGCAGGAGCCGCAGCTGAGCGGGCCGGTGGGGATCTATTCGCCGGATCGCAGCCTGGTCGCTTATCCAGTCGACGTGCGCACCATCGTCGATAAACTCAGCACCGGCGATCGCTGGGTGATTCCGAACGATGGGCAAGCATTGGAATTCTCGCCGGACAATCGCCGCGTGGCGTGGGAGATCGAAGCGATCTCCGGCCCATACGACGAGCGCCAGACCGAAATCTTCATGGCGAACTACGACGGCACGGATGCGGTCAAAGTGGCGCGGGTGTATGGCGGCGGATTGGTGGGCTGGCTGCCGCGCGGCTTGAGCCTCTTGTTCCTGGGGCGGCCTGCGCTGAGCACGCGTGACCGCACTTTGACGACGCTCGACCTGCGCACCAATGAGGCCATCGACCTGGTGACGGCCGAACGAATCAGCGGCGTCGGCGCCTCGCGTGACGGATCGTGGGTGGCCTACTACATCTCGTTTGATTCCGACGCTGAGCGGAATGGAATCTGGGTGCAGCGTGCCGACGGAACGGGCGCACGCCAGCTCGACGTGTGGGGCGCGTATCAGTGGCGCGATGATTCCCATCTGCTGGTGATTCCCGCGCGCCCTTCGCCCGACCAGGCGTTTGAGATCTGGGAAATCGATGCAGCCACCGGCGAGAAACGACAGTTAACCGATGCCGCCGTAACGCCGCTCAACATCCTTAACGGCGACTGGCGCATCTCGCCGGATGGCCGGTACGTCGTGTTTGTGAACAGCGCCGATCGGAATTTGTGGCTGCTGGAGTTACCTGAAGAGTGAAAGGTGAAGAGGGATGCGCCGACAGTCTCACTTTTCACTCTTCACTTTTCAGTTGACATGGAGATTGCTCTTGACCGACTACCTCACCTGGCTGCGCTCTCGCATCGGCTCGCGTAAAACCTTGCTTGCCTATGCCACCGCCCTGATTCGCGACGAGCAAGGCCGCGCCCTGTTTCAACAGCGCGCCGATTTCAAAGACGAGTGGTGGGGGCTGCCCGGCGGCCTGCTGGAACTAGGCGAGTCGTTCACAGCCTGCGCGAAACGCGAGGCGTTGGAGGAAACCGGTTATCACGTCGAGCCGGTCAGAATGATCGGTTTGTATGCCTCGCCCGAGTTCGACGTGCGCTATCCCAACGGCGACGAGGTGCAGCAGTTCACTCTCGCGCTGGAATGCCGCATCGTCGGCGGCCAGCCCCGGATCGATGAGTCGGAGATCATTCATCAGGGCTTCTTCGATCTGAATGATGCGCCCGAGCAGTTGCCGCCCTGGTATGCGGCGATGGTGCGCGATCTCCAAACCCGATCGGATGCCTATTTCGATCCGCCCGTGCTTGGCGATTCAAGCAACAACTACGTGCTGGAGCTGCGGCAGCAAGTCGGCGCCGCGCCCTTGATCACGATGGGCGCTGGCGCGTTGATCGTCGACGATCGGCAACGCGTGCTGCTGGGGCTGCGGGGAGATAATCGGCTGTGGGGCATCCCCGCCGGGCAGATGGAGTTAGGCGAAACTCCCGCCGGCACGGCCATTCGTGAAACGTTTGAAGAGATCGGCCTGCAGATACGCGTGACAAAATTGATGGGCGTGTACACCGGGCCGGATGCGTTTCATACTTATCCCGATGGCAATCAGATTCAAGTGGCGGGCGCGCGCTTCCTGGCCGACGTGATCGGCGGCGATCTCAACCCCGACGGCTACGAAACCCTCGACGTGCGCTGGTTCGATGTGAACGATCTGCCGCCGATGGTCCAGCGTCATCGGCACGCGCTGGAAGAAGCGTTGAAATATCCTGAAGGCGGAAGATTCATGTAGTTCCCTCCCCCGTTCACGCTTCGCGAAGCGCGAACGGGGAGCACTGAAGTGGGCTTCGCACGGGCTGGGGTGGGGATTATTGCTTCCACTTCGCCGGATCGATCCCGCTGCTGAACGCCGTCGCCGGCAATGTCACTCCGCTCGAAGTTGTCCCCGTCAACGTCAACGTATTGAGCAAATGCAAAAACGCCGCGCGGCTATCGAGGTTGTCCGGCGTGCTCCCCAGATAGGTCACTTGATAGAAGTACTGATTGTCGCCGGTGTGCAGTTCCGCCACATCGGCGAGCTTGCCGTGGGCTGGCGCATACATGAACGCGGCTTGATTGTTTCCGACGCGCGCAGTGTAGGACCTGGCACTGTCCGGGCTTTCCAGCGCCTTCGCATCGATGAGCAGCGAGCCGGTGGGCAATTGTTGGCTCAGCCACGTCAGCAAATCCCCCTGCTTCTTCCGCACGTCGATCACGATCGAGACGGCGTTGGTGATCGGCTGGCCGGGGCGCGCCACTACAATGCTGGCGAGCGTGCCTTTGCTGTTTCGTCCGACCGCCGTCTGCCAGTCGCGCGGATATTGGAACGTCAACCCTGTCACCTGATCGCGATACGTAGTCCACACAAGAGGCTGTTGGCCCGAGGTCACCGAGGAGTTGCCCGGCAAGGTAGGAATGATCGTCGGTGGATTCAACACGCCGCCGGATTGAGGCGGCTTGAACTCAGGCAAGGCCGTGGCGAGAGGCTGCCGCGTCGGTTGAATCGCCGGCGCCGGCGCCTGCGTGGGCAATGCCGCCTGAGTGGGCTGAGCTGGCGCAGGCTGCGCGGCAGCCTGCGCCGTCGTTGGCTTTGCTTCAGCCGGTTTTTGCGCAGGAGCCTGTGGGGCAGGTGAGGCAGCGGGCGAGCAGGCAGACAAAACCAACACCGCGGCAAGCAGCAACAAGCAGGGGCCCTTCATCTTTTGTCCTCCTCAGGGTGGTTTCCGCCTTGGCTTACGCCGATCTGGAATCGAGCCTTTGTGAAGCGCCCCTCAGGGCCAGGCAGATTCCAGCTGCGCCCCGTCGTACCCGGCGCACTGGGTGAGCAACCCGCTGCGACAGTGCGGCGGGGACGGGCAAGCCTCGCCTCCGAGGCGTAAAGCGACCGGGAAACCGATCCAGGGAGTAGTATAGCGCGCAATCGGAGACCTGTCAGGTGAGCCAAGGGATTCCCGGGTTGCAGAGAATGGGGCGGCTCACCTGACAGGTCTTGTGGAGTTTTTGTCTTGACACCTAGGGGGCACGTTGTAGAATCAAGACATGGCATATTCACCAACAGCACCTCAACCTCGTTTCAACTACGGCGGGCAAGCCGTCATCGAAGGCGTGATGATGCGCGGCTCCAAGGCGCTAGCCGTCGCCGTGCGCGATCCCAAGGGACACATCGTCATTCACACCGAACCGATCAGCGCGTCGCTCTACAATGGCCGCATCTCGCGCACGCCGTTTCTGCGCGGGCTGGCGATGTTGTGGGATTCGCTGGGACTGGGCATGCGCGCGCTGATGTATTCCGCCAACGTGGCGACGGGCGAAATCGGCGTGGAGTTCAAAGGCCCGATCGCGTGGGGCACCACCGCCGCGGCTTTGCTCATCGCGCTGCTCGCTTTCCTGCTGCTGCCGCGCGGACTGGCGAGTCTGCTCGAGCCGGCGTTCGGGCCGTGGGTCAGCGCCCTTGCGGAAGGCGTGGTCCGGCTGCTGCTCTTCATCGGCTACATCTGGCTGATTGCGCGCATGGAAGACATCAAGCGCGTGTTTGCCTATCACGGCGCGGAGCACAAGACGATCAATGCGTATGAGGCTGGCGCCGATTTGACGGTGCCCGAGGTGCAGCGCCAGACCGTGCTGCATCCGCGCTGCGGCACCGCCTTTCTGTTGACGGTGGTGATCATTTCGATCTTTTTGTTTGCGCCGCTGAATGTGCTGTTTCCTTACGGCCTGGGCCTGATCCTGCGTATTGCGCTGCTGCCGGTAGTGGCGATGCTGGCCTATGAGTACATTCGCTTCTCGGCGCGGCATCTGGACAATCCGATCATCCATGCGATCACCGTACCCAACCTGGCGATGCAGAAGTTGACCACGCGCGAACCCGACGATACGATGGTGCAAGTGGCGATCGAAGCACTGAAGAAAGTGCTGGACGCCGAGCAGAATCATCCGCTCAATCCCGAATATCTAATTCCATAAGCCCACGGGCTTGAGGCGCGCAGCGTATCTCAAGCCCTTTTTTGTCGCATCGAGCAAGCGGCTCACTTGCTCACTATTATCCACCTCAAGGAGACAACATGCGTAATAAGATTTCGATCATCGGAGCAGGAAATGTCGGCGCGTCGTGCGCGCTGTGGCTGGCGCAGGCGAATGTGGCCGATCTGGTACTGGTGGACATTCCGCAGGCCGAGACGATGCCGGTGGGCAAGTCGCTGGACCTGCTGCAGGCCGGCCCCATCATCGGCTACAACTCGCGCGTCGTCGGCACAGCCAACGGCTCGTACGACGGCACCGAAAACTCCGACATCATCATCATCACGGGCGGCCTGCCGCGCAAGCCTGGCATGAGCCGTGAAGAACTCGTCGGCGCGAACCAGCAGGTCATCACCAACATCATCGACAATGCGCTGCCCCGCTCGCCGCAGGCCATCATCATCGTCGTGACCAATCCGCTGGATACGATGACGTATCTGGCCTACCAGCGGTCCAAACTGCCCAAGCAGCGCGTCATCGGGCAGGCCGGCATCCTGGACAGCGCGCGCTTTGCCGCCTTTGTGGCGCAGGAACTCAACGTGGCGATCGAGAACGTGCAGACCGTGGTGCTGGGCGGCCACGGCGATGAAATGGTGCCGCTCACGCGCTACTCTACCGTCTTCGGCGTGCCGCTGACTGAATGGCTGCCCACGGACAAATTGAATGCCATCGTCGATCGCACCCGCAAGGGCGGCGGCGAGATCGTCAACCTGTTGAAGACCAGCGCCTATTACGCGCCCGGCGCGGCGCTGGCCAAGATGGCAATCGCCGTGCTGAACGATTCGAAGTTGATCGTGCCGTGCTCGGCCTACCTCGAAGGCGAATACGGCCTCAACGACATCTGCTTCGGCGTGCCGGTGAAACTGGGCGCCCACGGCATCGAGCAGATCATCGAACTGAAACTCACCGACGAAGAGAAGGCCATGGCCGACAAGTCGGTGGGCATCATCCGCGAGACGATGAAGGCGTTAAAGTAATGAGTGATGAGTGATGAGTGAAGGGTAACGGGCAACGATGTTACGTTTTCACTTTTCACTCGTCATCGTTTCAATCTCCCTTCCGGTTGGTCTCTCACCACCCTCGAGCCCAATCCCTCCACGCCGCTGCCCGATTTGCGCGCGGCGGTGGAGGGCGCTCTGGCGCAGCCGCTGCATTCTCCGCGCTTGAGCCAGCTGGCCTTTCCGGTGACGCGAGTCTGTCTCGTCTTCACGGATGCCACGCGCGCCTGTCCCGATCACATTCTGGTGCCGGCGATTCTGCGCGAGCTCGATCACGCCGGTGTGCCCGACGATCACATTACCTTGTTGTGTGCTAACGGATTGCATCGGCCCAGCACGCGCACGGAGAAAATCGCCAAACTCGGCCGCGAAGTGGTTGAGAGACAGAGATGCCATCGAACATGCCCGCCGGCGGCTGGGCGCAGCAGCCCAAGTGCTTTATCTACCCCACCCGATGCAGACTCTGCCCAGCATCACACTGCGCGCGTAGCGGCGATCGCCGCCACGGCGCGCAATCTTGCCAAGGAGATCAACATGGGTACACCCGGCAGTCACGGACTCGAGCAGCATGGCCTTAAGCCGTTGCAAACCGTGCACTGGAATTTGTCACCGGCCGAGCTGGTAGAGCAAGCCATTCGTCGCGGTGAAGGCCGGCTGACGCAGGACGGCCCGATCGTCGTGATCACCCGACCGCACACCGGCCGTTCGCCCAACGACAAATACATCGTGCGCGAACCGTCCAGCGCTGCTGAAATCTGGTGGGCCAAAAATGGCGAACTGAGCGAAGAGCAGTTCGATCGGCTGCATCAGCGGGCGCTGCAGTATCTGAGCGAGCGTGAACTTTTCGTGCGCGATCTGTATGCCTGCGCCGATCCAGCCAATCGCCTGCGGGTGCGCCTCATCGACGAGATGGCCTGGACGAATCTATTTGCCAACAACTTGTTCATCCGTCCGCCTGCCGCAGACCTGCCGGACTTCCAACCCGATTTCACTATTCTGCACGCGCCCGAACTGAAAGCCGATCCGGCCGCGGATAAGACGCGCACCGAAACCGTCATCACTATCCACTTCGCCAGGCGCATGATCTTGATCATCGGCACGCGTTACGCCGGCGAGATCAAGAAGATCGATCTTCACCGATGCTGAACTACCTGCTGCCGGGCAGGGCGTGTTCCCCATGCACTGCTCGGCCAACATCGGGCCCAAGGGCGACACGGCCCTCTTCTTCGGCCTGTCCGGCACCGGCAAGACCACCCTCTCGCGCCGACCCCCAACCGCGGCCTGATCGGCGACGACGAGCACGGCTGGAGCGACGACGGCGTCTTCAACTTCGAGGGCGGCTGCTATGCCAAAGTGATCCGGCTCTCGCCCGACGGCCGAGCCGGAGATCTATGCCACGACCAGCCGCTTCGGCACGGTGCTGGAAAACGTGGTCATGGACCCGGCAACCACGCGCGCCTCGACCTCGACAACGACACGATCACCGAGAACACGCGCGCCGCCTATCCGATCGACTACATCGGCAATGCGTCAGCCACCGGCATGGGCGGCCACCCGACGAATGTGCATGTTCCTGACGGCCGACGCCTTCGGCGTGCTGCCGCCGATCAGCAAGCTGACGCCCGAGCAGGCCTGTACCACTTCCTGTCAGCGGCTACACCGCCAAGCTCGCCGGCACCGAACGCGGCGTGACCGAGCCGCAGGCCACCTTCAGCACCTGCTTTGGCGCGCCGTTCATGGCTGCATCACCCGAAGGTGTACGCCAAGCTGCTGGGCGAGAAGCTCGCAGCGCACAAAGCGCACGTGCTGGCTGGTCAACACCGGCTGGAGCGGCGGCCCGTACGGCGTCGGGCCAGCGCATGCAGATCGCCACACGCGCGCCATGGTGCACGCCGCCCTCGACGGCGAACTGGACGAAGTGCCCACCGTGCTCGATCCGGTCTTCGGGCGTCCATGCCCGTCGCCTGCCCGGCGGTGCCGGACGAAGTGCTCAATCCGCGCAACACGTGGGCCGACAAAGCCGCCTACGACCGGAAGGCGCGGGAAGTAGCCGCGTTGTTCGTGAAGAATTTTGAGCAGTTCGTAAGGATTCAAGACGCGTTCGATATGAAGAAGATTGTCGCGGCTGGCCCTAAAGTGTGATCCACAGTACAACGTTTGCCGTCCGACCTGGAGCGAATTCCTGCGCAAGTCTCCGGTATCCAGAGTCGAGGCTTTACGCCGAAAATCCGTCTACGCCCGGCGGCGGGTACGGGCAAGGCCCAAGTCCAGATCGTATATCAACCTGGAATTTGTTGTAACGTAGCCCCCTTAGGGGTTGACCCGGGCCGGGCGGTTTTGTTTGGCCTCGGGCGAACGGCTTGATTCAGCCTGTGTGCCCGATGATAAGACGGCGTCTTGTGAACTTGATCGATTTTTCCCAATGTTGACTTCTCCTCCGATTAAGTGCATACTGCGGGCAACCAAAGTTGGGCCGCGCCCGTGTGCCCATCCCGCGCAGTGACCCTGCTGACGTCGTCTCGCAACAGGAGAATATTTCTTGGCCGCGAGTTGCTTTTTGATTGGCGGCAACGACTGACTGTGATCTGTGCCATCGTCTGGTGCTGCCGCGCGGCAAAATCCCGTCTGGCAAAGCAGCAGCCATCCACGCATTGCGGCCTGACGCGTACACCGAACAAGGAGAAATTACCATGATGCCACCTGAATCCCTGATTCGATTCCTAGCGACGTGCGCGCCACCTCGCCGCGCAACAGACTTATAGACTTCGAACTGCACTTTCATAACCAATTAAGGAGACTTCGATGAAGCAGTTCCGTGCCATGTTATCTGGTCTGACCATCATCGCCGTCATCGCGGCGTTTATGCTGCAAGGCGTTCCGGGGGCGCTTGCGCTGCCGGCTGACGGCCCATCTCGCAGGGCACTCCGATCACGCCGGCGGAACGGCTCAGGGAAAGAACCTGTGGCAGCACGTCCCCGGCACGCCACCGCCTGCCCGCGCCGGCGCCCAGCCGGCGGTCAAACCCCGTCCTTCGACTCCTACACGCTGAACCGCGGCGGCATGGCCGCGCTCCTCGCCACCGCCCCTAATGAGCACAGCGAGGCCGCGCGTAAGAACCCGCTCGTGCTGTCGCTGCCGAACCCCTGCGGCGGGTTCGAGAACTTCGCGGTTCAGGAGTCGCCGATCATGGAGCCCGGACTGGCCGCGAAGCATCCGGAGATCAAGACCTACAGCGGACGCGGCATCGACGATCCCGCGGCCACGATCCGCTTCGACCTGACCCCGCTCGGCTTCCATGCTTCGGTCCGGTCGCCCGCAGGGGCGTGGTATATCGACCCCTACTACCATCTCGACGATAGCCTCTATGTCACCTACTTCGGGCGAGACCTGAAGGAAGACCCGCACGGGGGCTTCGCCGAGCGCGAGGCGGACGCCGCCGAGCTCTCCGTCGACCACGGTTACTATCACGCCGCCGATACCGTGACCGTTTTCATGGCAGCGGGTTCGCGCCAAACGTTGACATCACGATCACAATTTCGGACCCTGAAGAGCACTTCGCCTCGCGCACCTTGAGCGCCAACTCAGACGAGCTTGGCTCCTTCAACGCGAACTTCGTCGCCGATCCCGACGGCAACCTCGACACGCACCTCGTCGAAGCGAGTGACGGGAACGCCTCCGCCTGGGCGAGCTACCAGGTTGTGCGCGACGACGACCCGACCACCGACCCGCCCACCGGCGATGTCCTGCGGACGTACCGGCTCGCCCTGATCACCGACCCGGGCTACGCCACCTTCTTCGGCGGCTCCGCGAATGTGACCGCGGCGAAGGTCACGCTGATGAACCGGGTCGACCAGATCTACGAGGATGACCTCTCGATCCGATGGTGCTGGTCGCTAACAACGACCTGCTCAACCTCGACACGTGGGCGCAGGCGATCGGCCCGAACGGGCCCTGCGGCGCCGCGGGCTGCTTCACGCAGTCGCAGGTCACCGGCTGCTCCAGCACGACGCGCGCCCGGTACGTGATCGGGCAGATCATCGGCGCGTCGAACTACGACATCGGCCACCTCGCGCTCGGCCAGCCGGGCGGCGGCGTCGCCAACCTCGGCGTCGTCGGCCGCTCGAACAAGGCCGGCGGCTGCACCGGCATCCCGACGCCGGTCGGCGACTTCTACGCCGTGGACTACGTGGCGCACGAGATGGGCCACCAGTTCAGCGGCAACCACCCCTTCAACGGCAACCAGCTCAACTGCTCCGGCGGCAACCGCAATGCCTCCACCTCGGTCGAGCCCGGCAGCGGCTCCTCGGTCATGGCCTACGCGGGCATCTGCCTCACGGACGACCTGCAGGCCCACAGCGACCCGTACTTCTCGCAGCGGAGCCAGCAGGAGATATCGACCTACACCTCCTGGGAATCAGGCGGCGATCAACGAGGTGCAGACGGCCTCGCTGCGGCACTTCGGCGGCGGCAACGAGGTCCAGGTCGTGACCTTCGGCCCCGGCTACTCGCAGGCCGCCACGGTCCAGCCGCTGAGCCTCGCCATCAACGCCGCGCCGAGCGCGACCTCGCGTCGGCGGCGCCGAGGAGAACGGCAACACCGTCACGATCGCGACCGGGAACGCGCACACGCTCCAGGTTGGAGACACGGTGACGATCGCCGGCGTCGGCGTCGCCGGCTACAACGGCACCTGGACGGTCACGGCGGTGCCCACCTCGCGATCGTTCCAGTACACGAACCCGACCACAGGGCTCGCCACTTCGGGCGGCGGCACGGTCACGCTCGCCGCGCCCGGGCGCGACCGAGTCCGGCACCACGGTTACGATCAGCACCGCGGCGCCGCACGGCCGGTCGGTGGGTGACGTCGTCACGATCGCCGGCGTCGGCGTCGCCGGCTATAACGGCACAGTCACGATCACGGCGGTGCCGACGCCGCGCACCTTCCAATACACCGCCGCCGCCTCCGGCCTCGCCAACTCGGGCGGCGGCACGGCGACGTACTTCTCGCCCTTCCAGGTCCGGATCGGCGGGAACGACTCGGCCGTGATCGGCGGGAGCGGCCTCCCGTACACAGCCGCGAACATCCAGTCGGCGATCAACGCCATCCCCGGTTTCGCGGGCACCGTCACTGTCACCGGCGCCGCCTCGACCGGCTTTACGGTCACCTACGGCGGCGCGTCGGCCGGCTCGACGTGCCGAACATCGAGCTCGTCAACCTGAACTGCGGCGGCTGCTTCGCCTCGGTTGAGGAGACCAACCACGGCGGTGCGAACGACTCGTTCACGCTCAAATACAACGGGACTGACTCCGTCCTGATCACGAACGGCGTGAACTACTCGGCCGCCGGCATCCAGGCCGCGCTGATGCCGATCCTCCCGGCCGGGGCGACGGTGACCGTCGCCAACTTCGGCGGAGGCGGCGCCCCAACAACAACGGCTTCCAGGTAACGTTCGCCGGCACACTTGCCGCTACCAACGTGCCCTGTCCTGCTGTCGCTGACGACTTGAGTGCCGGCGCCGTCCGGCTTCGTCGGCGAGACCGACAAGGGCGGCGCGGTGGACAACAAAGGCGGGACCATCACGCCCACCGGCAACGCCATCCCGGCCGTTACAGCGCCGGCCGGAGTACACGATCCCGCTGCGGACGCCGTTCGCCCTGACGGGCAGCGCGACCGATGCGGACAATGACCCGCTGCTCTACTGCTGGGAGCAGAACGACCGCGGCGGCAGCGGCGGGACATCGCTGCTGAACAACACCAAGACGAACGGCCCGCTGTTCGCGATGTTCCCGAAGTCCGGGCAGATCAGCCTGAGCGACTCGCTCCAGTACAACTCGCCGGGTGAGAACCACCTCACCACCGATCCGACGCGCGTGTTCCCGGACCTCCAGCAGATCCTGGACAACAACACGAACGCCGAGACGGGCGCGTGCCCGACCGGGCCGATCGCGCCGCTGGTGCTTCAGAGCATCACCGAGTGCTTCGCGGAGTTCCTCCCCACGATCCGACTATGTCGGCTTCGCGGGCGTGAATGCGAGCCCGCTCTCACTCCACTTCCGCCTCACCGCCCGCGACGGCAAGGGCGGAACGAACAGCGGCGATACGACCCTGCTGCTGGCCAACAACGCGGGCCCATTCCTCGTCACCTCGCCGAACACGGCCGTCACCTACCAGGGCGGCTCGACACAGACAGTGACCTGGAACCCAGCCAATACAAACGTCGCGCCGGTCAGCGCGGCCAACGTGAAGATCTCGCTGTCGACGGACGGCGGCTATACGTATCCCTACATCCTGGCAGCGAGCACGGCGAACGACGGCTCCGAGCCGGTGACGCTGCCCAATGTCGGCACGACGAAGGCGCGAGTCAAGATCGAGGCGGTCGGGAACATCTTCTTCGACCTCTCGAACGCGGACTTCACGATCCAGGCTGTGCCGGTCGTCAGCAACTCGCTCGGTGAGGGCGGCAGCCAGTCGGTGCAGTACAGTGACTCGCTCTCGCCGGACGTGACGGTCACTGCCACCGATCCGGATTCGCTCGGCAAGAATCTGAGCGCGGAGGCCACCGGGCTTCCGGCGGGCATGTCTCTGTCGATCACGGCCACGACCGACGACTCGACCCTGCCCGGCAGCCGCACGTGGAAGGTCGCCGGCGCGACGACGGCGGCGCCCGGCTCCTACCCGGTAACCGTCATCGTGACCGACGAGACAGGCGGCAGCGAGACGACGTCGTTCACGATCGTCGTGACGAAGGAGGACGCCGAAGCCACCTACACCGGCGACATGCTGGCGTTCACGGCCTCCGGCGGCACTTCGGCCAACGTGCTGCTGCGCGCGACGGTGCGTGACAGCTCGGTCGTCCCATCGTTCGGCGACACGCAGCCGGGCGACATCCGCAAGGCGACCGTGACTTTCAAGGAAGGTGCGACGACGCTCTGCGGGCCGCTGCCGGCCGCGCTGATCAATGGCGACACGACGACTGGGACGGCGAGCTGCACCACAGTCGCTTGGTCTCGGCGCACATCAGATCGACGTCTACGTCAACAACTACTACATCGGCACGACGTTGGGCATCGTCGAAGTCGCCCAGCCGAACGGCAGCTTTGTCACCGGTGGCGGCTACCGGTAATCGGAACCTCCGGCGGCACGTACAAGGCCGACACCGGCTCACGGATGAACTTCGGGTTCAATGTCAACTACAAGAACCTGAAGAGCCTCCAGGGCCATGTCAACATCGTCTTCCGGAAGGGTGGCAAGGTCTATCAGATCAAGAGCACGGCGATCGATTCATTGGGGATCACACCGAAACCCCTGGCGGAGTCGCCGCATTTGTCGCCGATCGAAGGCTAACCTGACGGACGTAACGAACCCGCTGGCCCCGGTCTCGCTCGGCGGGAACCTCACCTTGCAGGTGACGATGACCGACAAGGGCGAGCCCGGTTCGAATGACACGATCGGGATCACGCTCTGGAACGGTAACACGCTCGTGTTCTCGTCTGAGTGGACTGGTGCAAAGACGCTCGAGAAGCAGATCGACGGGGGCAACCTGGTCGTGCATTAGTTGAGGTGCAGGGACGGAGATGACACCGTGATCCGGCACTCCGTCCCTTACCAACCACTTGCTCTTGGGTAGCGAAGACCCGCTGATCCATCAGAAGTTGGCAAGACATTATAGAGGCTCGCCCACCTGGCGGGCCTCTATCATGTTTGTGCTAGCGGCGCTACTTAGTCGGCTGACTCCATAGGCCCACGGACGAGATCTTCAAGGCCGTGGCCCAACCACCAATGAGTTGCAGCGTCAAACGCGTTGGCACAAAGGATAAGCCATACGTCTCGGGCCCTACGTAGTCGCGCAATTCCTGGATCACCGCGACCAAGCGATCGGTCATGTATTGATAGCTCATCGCGGCGCCGCCTGAGCTTTCAGGTAGCACCGCAATTGCGCCTGTCAATTGAACGTAGGCTCAGGAATCGTCCGGTCTCCGATTGGATCGCCGCGCTCGTACCCACAACGAAACACGCTCGACAGCAGGCCTGAGGGCTGCTTTGCGCCGGCCCAATGGCGTGGTACGCCGAGAACGGCTACGGCGCGCGGGGCCAGACTGTATTGATGGAGTACCGGCTTGCCGGTGAGAGTCGGCTGGTTTATACTCATGGCGTTACAGCCGGCTGCCCTTCAAGGCGGCTGCTGTGGACACTGTGATTTCCATATATTGTAAATGCAAAATGATCGAGCGACTCTCAATGGCATCTGTCTCGAATATGATTTCCGCGCGTTGATCGTCACCGGCGCGGGCGCCGCGGAGGCGGCGACGCGATCGAAGTGGCCGATCGCCGCACAGGGTGAGATCAACCTGCATCTGGGCGTGGCGCTGTTCGATCGGCCCTTCATCTTCACGCCTGACGCGCCTCATCACCGAACGGCAGCAGTCGATCGAGGGCGAAGCCGTGTTCGATTGGCTGGTGGAAGGCTGCTATCGCATGCCGCGCTCGGAAGTCTTCGGCCGTGACGTCCGCGGCAAGGAGGCGCAAGTCTTCGCGCGGGATATCGATATTGAAGAATCGCCGATCGCGGTATACGGGCATGGGACGTGGATCGTCGCGCTGGTCGAAATTGATCCCGTCGCAGGCCCGGACGTGCAGCAACACAATCGGCCCGAGTTGCCCGCGCGGTGGATCAAAGCCTTGAAGCACTATCGGGCCGGCCCGGCGGTGACACTGGCCAATCTTTTGTGACGGGCGGAACCAGTCCGCCCGTTTCTTTTGCCTTGACGCTCAACCTCGTTCTGCTAGAATCGGCGCATGATCAAAGTGACTTATCGCGACCAGGTATGGGAAGTGCCAGGCGGGCAAACCGCGCGCGAGGTCATTCTCGCCGTCGGGCTTGACCCGGCCACGATACTCGCCGTGCGCCATGGCCAGCTCGTGTTGGATGCGGAACTGCTGGACGAGGACGACGAAGTCAAGTTGATTGCCATCATTTCCGGCGGATAGAGCTCGCTTGTGCACAGCAGGTGCTGTCACAGTGGTAAAATTAAGAAAGCCACCCGCCGCAGCGGGTGGTTTCTTGTTGTACACTTATCGTATGTGAGCTTCGACAATCAAAATGGTTAACAATTGATTTCTGGAGTCGAGGCTACCGAATTTGAATGTCAAGACTCAGTAGAGTCGAAACAGATTAGGGGGCAATGCATATGACTCAAGAGATTAGCCGTGAAGAGCTGCTGAGCGGCCTCACCCTGTTAGGCCAGAACGTGCGCCAGCCCATTCGCAAGCTGGAGACGTTTCCCAATCAACATCCGGGCCGGCCCTACGTGGTGACGCTGACGTGTGACGAATTCACCTGCCTGTGCGCCGCCACCGGCCAACCCGATTTTGCGACGATCACGATCCGCTACATCCCCGATCAGCGCATCGTCGAATCAAAATCGTTGAAGCTGTACCTGTGGTCGTTCCGCGACGAAGGCCACTTTCACGAGCATGTCACCAATCGCATCCTGGACGATCTGGTCGAGGCGCTCGATCCGCTCTCGTGCGAAGTCGTCGGCAATTTCAAAGTGCGCGGCGGCATTGCGATCACGGTGGAAGCCGCCTACAAGCGCGCCTCGTGACGGCGCCGTGGTCATGGACAAGGCCCCATCCCTGGGCTATAATCTGGATACATCGTCCGGTGGCACGTGGACCTGTCAAGGAGCGACGCCGTGGCGACCCGATCTGGGGGAATTGACGAACTCACTCCGCGCGAGATGGACGTGCTGCGGCTGCTGGCGCAGGGCTGGTCCAACCGCAAAATTGGCGAGTGCCTGTCCATCAACGAGCGCACCGTGAAATATCACGTGGCGGCCATCCTGGCTAAGCTGGAAGCGGCCAATCGCACCGAAGCCGTCATGCGCGCCATTGAGCGCGGCCTGATCACTTTGTAGGGATGCGGGCGGAAGGATGCGCCTGGTGGTCCGCCTCGCCTGCAGCGAGGGCGCGGGCCAGGATGCCATTCATTGGCGGGCTTCATCCCTCATCCCTCATCCTTTTGCTACGAGGAGCTTCATGACCAAACCCCGCATCTTCGTCACGCGCCTGATTCCCGAAAAAGGCCTGGAAATCGTGCGCGGCCTCGCCGCCGACTATAGCATCGAGGTGTGGCCGGATCCGCTGCCGCCGGCCTATGACGCGCTGCTGCAAAAAGTTCAGGGCCTGGCCGGCTTGTATTGTCTGCTAACCGACAGGATCGACGCGAATTTGATGGATGCCATCGGCCCGCAGGTGAAGGTGATCAGCCAGATGGCTGTGGGTTTTGACAACATTGACATTCCGGCGGCGACCGCGCGCGGCATTCCGGTGGGCAATACCCCGGGCGTGCTGACGGAGACCACCGCCGATTTTGCCTGGTCGCTGTTGATGTCGGCAGCGCGGCGTGTCGTGGAAGGTGACAAGTTTACACGCGCGGGCAAGTGGAAAACGTGGGGCCCGATCGATTTTCTTGGCCCCGACGTCACAGGCGCGACGCTGGGCATTGTGGGCTTTGGCCGCATCGGGCAGGGCATGGCCAAACGCGCGCAGGGCTTCGATATGCGCCTTCTCTACTTCGACACGCAGCGCAATCCGGAAGCCGAAGAGAAATACGGCGCGCAGTATGCGGACCTGGATACGCTGCTGCGCGAGTCGGATTTTGTGACGCTGCACACAGTGCTCTCCCAGGAGACCTATCACTTGATGGACGACGAGCGCCTGAAGAGGATGAAGCCGTCCGGCATTTTGATCAACTCTGCTCGCGGCCCGGTGGTTGATCCGGCGGCGCTGTATCGCGCGCTCTCCAACGGCACGATCGCTTACGCCGCGCTCGACGTGACGGAACCCGAGCCCATCCGGCTGGACGATCCACTGTTGACCTTGGATAACATCATCATCGCGCCGCACATCGCCAGCGCCAGTTTCCAGACGCGCAACAAGATGGCGGCCATGGCTGCGGCGAATTTGCTGGCCGGACTGAAGGGCGAGCGTTTGCCGAACTGTGTGAATCCGCAAGTTTATGAGTGATCAGAGATCAGTTGACACCTGCACCGCACGCCACCGCCTGCGGTGCAGCGCAGGTGTCGGAGATCAGGTTTCGCATCATGCCGTTTTGGCACACACGCACGGTCCTGGTCACAGGCTCAACCGGCTTCATCGGCAGTCATCTGGCAGAGCGCTTAGTTGCCGAGGGCGCGTGCCTGCGCGTGCTGGCGCGCGATCCGCAGAAGTTGCTTCCGTCTTTGCGCGGCCGGATCGAGGTGGTGCGCGGCGATCTGCTTCAACCTGATTGTTTTGCGGCGGCGATAAAGGATTGTGAGTTCGTCTTTCACGTAGCCGCGTGGCTGGGCCAACCCAATCGACGCGAGACGGCGCATGCCATCAACGTGGGGGCCACGCAGCAATTGGCCGAAGCCGCCCGTGCAGCAGGCGTGCGGCGCTTCGTCAGCACCAGCAGCATCGCGGTGTACGGGCCTGTACTCGAAGGTGTTGTCGACGAGACGTGGCCGCACTCCGCGGTGTACCTGTACGGCGAGACGAAATCCCTGGGCGAGCGAGCCGCATTTGCAGCCCAGACCGATCGGTTTGAGGTAACGGTCATTCGCCCGGCCGAGGTCTATGGCCCGCGCGGTGGAGCGTGGACCACCCTGCCCGTCAAGTTAGTGCAGCGGGGCATGCCAGCGCTTATCGGCGGCGGACATGGCCTGGCGCACCCGGTGTACGTTGAGAACCTCGTCGAAGCGTACTTGCTGGCGGCGCAGCGTGGCGAAGCGATCGGCGAAGCTTTCACCATCTGCGATGCGGATGTGCCATGGCGCGATTTCTATGGACGCTACGCCTCCATGGCAGGCAAACGCGCCCGATCGATCCCGGTCTGGCTGGCGTGGTGTGGGGCCTTAGGCGCAGAACTCGGCGCGAAGATTACCCGCCGTCCACCCGCCATATCGCGCGCGCAGCTCGGCTTTGTGACTGGCCGCTGCCGCTACAGCACCGACAAAGCCAGACGCCTGCTGGGCTGGTCGCCGCGCGTCTCGTTAGATGAAGGTCTGCGGCAGACAGAAATCTGGCTGCGGCAAATCAAAATGATCCATGACCAATGAGAAGGCCAGCGACTCGCTATTGAACATCGATCATTGAAAATTGATCATTGCCAACTACCAAATGAATATTGAAACCGGTCAATTCCTTCGTTTTCAAATTCCGGCGCGCGCGCACACGTTGTGGCTGAGTTCCGCGTGGGCGGTGCTGTGCGGCCTCATCGCGTCAAGCGCGTTCGGGTGGACGGGCCGCGATGTGCTGATCGCTGCGCTGGCCGTGGTCATCGCCGATGGGGCGTGGGCGACGCAATGGTGGGGTCTGATCGACACGGACTGGCGGCAGCTCTTTGCGAATTGGAATGCCATCGCCATGGAGCGGTCCGAATCGCCACTGGCGCTGCGCGGCTCGCCGGCCGATCGCTCGCAGCACAACCTGGCCCGCCTGCGCGCCTGGTGGCGATCGGGCGGGCGCGAACGGGCGGGCACGCCGCTGTTCAGCGCGCTCGCCGCGCTCGCGCTGGGCCTGTTGTTGAGCGCCGTCATCGGCTGGCAGGCTCTGGCACTGACCCTGGCGGCGCTTGCCCTGACGCAGATCGCCTTGATCTTGCGCCTGCATGGTCGCGCACATCACTGGCTGCACGGCATCGTCGCAGTGGGTCTGGCGTGGATGTTGGGCCATGCGGCGTTTGGCGCGCTCACCTTGCTGTCGGCGTTGGCAGCCGTGATCTTCTCGTTTGCCTATGCGGCCATGCTCGATCTGGCAGAGGGCGCGGCGACGCCGCGCCGCTGGCTATTGCCGCAGCTCATTCTGGTCATTGTCTTGATCTGGCTGCAGCAACCCAGCGCCGTGCTGGCGCTGCTGGCGGTGCTCGTGGCACAGGCACTGCTGGCGACGGTCATGCACAGCCTGGACTTCGCACGGGCGGCGCAGGGGTGGCTGATGTTGGCGATGCTCGTCGCAGCGCTGGGCATCCGCTGAATGACTCGTTACTTGTTACTCATTACCCTTCACCTTTCACTCATCACTTGTCACTCGTCACGCACCTCATGCCACTCCTGCTGATCCTTCCTCTCCTCGCGCTCATTGCACTGTTCCTCTACTGGCAGCTCGTCTGGGCTGAGGGATCTTATCTGGGCAAGCGCCCGGTCGCGTGGTTGTACAACACCGTCGCGCACCGCTACAACGCCATCAAGCAATACACGGATGAGGACGATGCCCGCTTCCTGGGCGAGCCGTTGGCCCTTTCACTGCAAGGCACTCTTCAGCCGCTGGTACTCGATGTGGCGACGGGAACTTCGCGTTTGCCCCTGGCCCTGTGCAAGCAGCCTTTGTTTCGCGGGCAGATCATCGCGCTGGACAACGCGCGGCGCATGCTGCAGGCCGCCACGGAATACGTGCATGCCTATCGCGATCGCATCACCTGGGTATGGCAGCCTGCCGTGCCGCTGCCGTTTGACGACAACACCTTCGATCTGGTGACGTGCCTGGAGGCGTTCGAGTTCATGCCCAGCACGCGCGACGCGCTGCGCGAATGCCGGCGCGTGTTGAAACCGGGCGGGCTGCTGCTGGTGACTAACCGGGTGGGCAGCGGACGCTGGCTGCTGTTCGGCAAGACCTACAGTTCAGAGGCTTTCGTGTCGTTACTGCAGTCACTCGGCCAGATCGACATCACCACGCAAGTGTGGCAGTACGATTACGATCTGGTGTGGTCGATCAAGCCGGACGACGACAAAACCCCCGAGATTGTCACCAACCTCGAAGGTCCAGGACCCGTTGACCTGCTGCGCTGCCCGCAGTGCCATGCCCCGCTCGATCGAGCCGCGGCAGCGCTGACGTGCCGATCGTGCGGGCGGCCTTATCCGATCGGGACCGATGGTGTAATCGAACTGTTGTGATCGACACTGCGCTTTCTCGCTTTACGCATTGCGCATTACGCTTTATACTTCAGCCATGCAGCGTGTGTCCCGCCTCATCAGCCTCCTCATCATTCTAGCCTGCCTCCTCAATGCCGCTGTGCCCGCGCTGGCACAGGAAGGCGGCGAGGAAGCGTTCATCGCCGGCTTGCTGCCCAAGTTGTCACCGGAGGCCAAGGTGGGCCAGCTGTTCATCGCCGGGTTTCAGGGCACGGAAGTACCGCCCGGCAGCGATATCGCCGCGCTGATCCGTGACGATCAAATAGGCGGCGTGATCCTCTCGACCGACAACGGCAATATCACCAACAGCCCGGATACGAGTGTGCAGGTGGCCGCGTTGACGGCGCGCCTGCAAAACTTCGCGCGCACGGCGCGCGCCGCGGATGCCGCGCCGTTTCTGCCGCTGTTCATGGCCTTGCAGCAGGATGGCGACGGCCCGCCCAATAGCGAAATCCTCAACGGGTTGACGCCCGCCCCCAGTTACATGGCGCTCGGCGCGACCTGGAATCCGGCTAACCCGGAAGCCATTGGCCAGATTGTGGGGGAGGAATTGTCGGCAATAGGCGTGAATCTGTTGCTCGGCCCTGCGCTGGATGTGCGCATAGAACCTTCGACGTCGGTACTCGATCCGGGCGTGAATGTCTTCGGCGGCGATCCGCATTGGACCGGCGTGATGGGCGAGGCTTATGCGCGCGGCTTGCAGGCAGGCTCGGGGGCGCGGCTGGCCGTGACCGGCAAGCACTTCCCCGGTCAGGGCAGCCTGAACGACGCCTCGTTTACGATCGACCGGTCGTTGGACGATCTGAAGAAGCTCGATTTGGTGCCATTCGAGCGGCTGATGCTCAACCCCGACGATCAGGGGCGGCCTCTGGCGGATGCGCTGTTGACGACGAACGCCCGCTATCGCGGCTTCAACGGCAACATTCGCGAGCGCACCGCGCCGCTGAGCCTGGACAGCACGGCGCTGCAGACGCTGCTCAATGAGCCGGAAGTGAAAGCGTGGCGTGATCGAGGCGGCCTGCTGATCAGCGACGCGCCGGGGTCGGTGTTCGTGCGTGAGTACTACTCGGCCACGGCCAGCAGCGGAACGATCTCGGTGACGCAGGCGGCGCTGGAAGCGTTTCAAGCGGGGAACGATATGCTGTTGTTGGACAACCTGCACCCTGGCGCGGATGCCCAGGTGATCCGCGAAGTCATTGCGGCCTTCCGTCAGAAGTATTCCACCGATCCGGCCTTTCAGCAGCGCGTGGACAGCGCGGTGCAGCGAATTTTGCGGCTGAAGTATCGGCTGTATCCGAACTACGATGTGGCTCAGGTGGTGGTGCCGATCGATCAAGTCCGCGGCAAAATGAATTTGGGCGGGGCGGCCGCGGCGCAGGTCGCGCAAGAGGCAGTCACGCTGCTGAGGGCGGCTGACCAGCAGGCGCTGTCGCCGCCCACGCCGGCGGATACGCTGCTCGTGGCAGTCGACACCCGCCCGGTGCGAGAATGTCCCACCTGCTCCGCCGTGCAAACTCTGAACCCGGCCGATCTGGCGCAGGCGATTAGCCAGAGCTATGGCGTGCCAACCGCGAATATCACGACGACGACCTACACGGAACTGAAAGCCTTTGTGACCGGTGCGGCCAATGCGCCCGATCTGGCGCCGACGTTCAACGCGGTGACGTGGGTGATCGTCGCGCAGCAGGCCATCAGCCCGGCCGACCCCGAATCCGATGCAGCCCAGCTGCTGATCGATCAGCGCGCCGACCTCTTGAATGGCAAGCAGCTGGTCGGGTTCATGTTTGGCCCGCCCTATGGGTTCACCACACAGCAGATCGAACGGTTCACCGCGCTCTATGCCTTGTACGGCAAACTCGCGCCCAATATCGACGCGGCGGTCCAGGCGTTGGATCAGCAAACCTTTCCGGGCCGTTCACCGGTAAACATACCCGCGTTGGGTTATGATCTCACCGTGCAGACCGAGCCAGACCCGGCGCAGACGATTCCCTTGATGGTGGGAGAAGCCGTCGTGCCGGGTCAGCCAACGCCAGCGCCCGTGACCTTGCGAGTCGGCGACAAGGCCGTCATCCGCGCTGGCCCCATTCTCGATCGCAATGGCCATCCCGTGCCGGACAACACGCCGGTGAAATTCTTCTTCCAGTATGACGGCGATCCGGCGCCCAAGATCCAAGAGACCATGACGCTGGACGGCATGGCGCGCGCTGAGTTTGTGTTGGACAAAGTCGGGCGCTTGCTCATTCGCGCCAGCAGCGAGCCGGCGCTGGGTTCGACGGTACTGGCGATTACGATCCGGGAGAGCGGTGGCGCGATAGTGGCAACCGTAGCGCCGACACCGCTGCCGACTGCCACGCGCATTCCTACACCCACCCGTACGCCCACCACTACGCCAACTTCCACGGCGACACCGCGGCCTGGGCTGGTGGAGGCCTTTTTCACGCATAAGCCGCAGAACGCGCAATGGGGCGAGTTGATCCTGGCGCTGATCGGCGCGGTGGCGATCGGCTTCGGCGGTTATTGGGCCATGCGCCAGCGGCGCGGCAATCTATCCCATGCGCTGCGCGTGGGGCTGTGGTGCGCCATCGGCGGCTTGACGGGCTATGTGTACTTCACGTTGGGTTTGCCCGGCAGCGATCTGCTCCGTGCTTTGTTAAGCAGTTGGGGCGCGTTGTTGATCGTGGTGCTGGGCGGGGTGCTGCCGATGGTGTATTGGCTGCGTCGCGGGTGATCTAGCGCGTCGCCGCGGTAGGGGTCGGCGCAGGCGTGGCGGTGGCAGTCGGCGGTTCAAGCGGCGCGACGGCGATTGTGACGAAGATCGCCAGCGCGATCAGGCCGGCAACGGCGGCAATCAAACCCCGATTGCGCCGCATCGCGCGCGGCCAATCTTCAACAACCGCCGGGCGCAGAGAAGCGGCCGGGTCATAAACCGCCGGAGGCGGGACGGCGCCGGTGGGGAACAAGATCGCTCGAAATTCGGCCACGGAGGGCGGGCGTTGATCGGGATGCATGGCCAGCGCGGCCAGGACGGCGCGTTCCGTGGTGCTGGAAATCTCGGAGTTGACAGCGCGCGGCATTTGCAGCGCGCTCGGGTTGAGGAAGCGGCGCTTGGCGTCGAGCGGCGGCTGGTTCGTGAGCAGGTTGTAGACTGTGGCGCCCAGCGAGTAGATATCGCTGCGAATGTCGGTGCCGCCCGTGTCGCCGCCGTACTGTTCCAGCGGCGTGAAAGCCGCCGTGCCGCGGCCCTGCACGACGGTGAGCGTGCGATTGGAGTCGTCGTCGGCCAACACTTTGACCAGTCCAAAATCGACCAGCTTGATGCGCCCGTCGGGTGTGAGCTTGATGTTGGAGGGTTTGATGTCGCGATGCAAGATGGCCGGATCCTGGCTGTGCAGGTAAATGAGCGCATCGCACAGCTGCGCCGTCCAGTTGAGCACGTCGGCCTCGTCAAGGAACATGCCGGCGCGGCGGGCCTCATTCATGATGTCCTTGAGATCGCGCCCGGGCACGTAGTCCATGACCAGATAATCGAGATCGGCTTCGGAGAAGTAGTCGGAGACTTTGGGCAGGGTGGGATGATCGAGACGCGCCAGGACGCTGGCTTCGCGGTAGAATTGTTCCTGCGCCTGGCGGCGGGCTTCCAGCGTCATGTCGGGATCGAGCCGCACTTCCTTGATAGCGCAGATGCGTCCCGCCAGCACCGCATCCTGGGCTTCGTAGACGGCGCCCATGCCGCCCTGGCCGATGGCCTGGACGATTTTATAGCGTGATCGCAGGACGGTGCCGGTTCGCAGCATCGCTCTTCTTCTCCTTGGGCCAGAGCTTAACTGACAACGCACGGGTTGTCAAGCAAACGCGATACCACGTCAAGGACGGAGGTTTTCATGCAAGAGAGTGCCGTTCCCATCTTGGTGGTGCAGGAAGGACAGCTGGCCGGCAAGCGCTGGCCGCTCAATAAATCGGAGCTCACGATCGGACGCGGCGAAGACTGTGACATCGTGCTGCCCGACCGGCAGGTGAGCCGCCATCATTTTCGCGTGCTGCGCGACGACGACGGGTACAACGTGGAAGACCTGGGCAGCAAGAACGGCACGTACATCAACGGCGCGCCCGTGCGCGGCAGCATGCAGCTGCAAGACGGCGATGAGATTCAAGTGGCCTTGAGCGTGCGCCTGTTGTTTGTCGGCGCCGAGGCGACCCTGCCGTTGACGCAGGAGATGCTGCGCGTCGCGCAACCGGGCCTGCGCCTGAACAAGAGCCAGCGGCAGGTGTGGGTCAACGGCGTGGCGCTCGATCCGCCGCTGTCGCTGTCGCAGTATCGCCTGCTGGAGATTCTGTGGGAGCACAAAGGCAAGATCGTCACGCGCGAGGAAGTCATTGCGGCGGTGTGGCCGGAGTCGGACGAGGCCGGCATCACCGAGCAGGCGATCGACGCGCTGGTGCGCCGCCTGCGCGATCGGCTGGCAGAAGTCGATGCCGAGCACGAGTACCTGGTGACGGTGCGCGGGCACGGGTTCAGGCTGGACAATCGACCCTGAAGCAATGAACAATTAACAATGACAAACGAAACCGGGTTTCTCTTCATGGCGGAGAAACCCGGTTCCTGCGTGACCGCGTTTACTTCAGCGACACCTTCAACCCTGCAATCTCCTTGGCCTGATCGATCACCAGCGCCAGCTTCTCGGCCGTTTCGGCGCGGCCGTTCTGGCGCAGGTCGCCGGCCAGCCCTTCCATCCACGTGATGAATTCCGGCCCCAGCACCTGCCGGTTGCGCTCCAGCAGCTCCTTCGTCTGAGCCGGATACTCGATCTGCAGCAGCGTGTTGACAAAGCGCACTTCGGGCGGCTGCGTGCCCTGAATCGCGCGCATGGCCGCATTGCCGATATTCTGCAATTGCGCAAAGGCCTGCGGATCGCTCTGCTGCGCGGCCTGCAGGTTCTGCGTCAACACTTCGAAAAACAGATCGTCAAGCTCGTTCAGCCGGGCCGTGATGGTCTTGTCCAGATCGGCCTCGGGCGTGCCGAGCAATTCGCGGAGCAGCGCGACTTTGCCGTCCATCACCGCCTGTGCCTGCGCGTCAATCTTGTCGCGGGTGGACAGAATTTCCTTGCGCAGCGCGGTCAGGCGCGCTTCTTCTTCCGCCTGGCCGTCTTTCTTGGCTGCATCGATCCTGCCGGTCAGCGCCTGGAAGAAGGGATAATCCAGCAGGGAGCGTCCCACCGTCAGCAGCGCCTCGCGTAACTCGAGGTCCTGGGCGGCGCTGAGCTGCTCGAGCAGGTTCTCGCGCGTGGGATTGGCGGCGAAGGCGTCGATGACGACCTGCTGCTGCTGCAGCTTCCGGCCCAGCGTCGTCAACTCCAACGCCCGATCGCGGATATGCTGCACCCGCTCGAATTCCTCGCGCTGGCGATCGGCTGCCGAGGCCGCCAGGGCCGAGCTCAGCAGCTGGAACATCGTCGGATCGAAATCGGCATCGTGCAGCCGGATCAAATCATCCAGCTGGGCATCGTCCGTCGCGTCGACCAGTTCCTGCAAGAAGTTCAGCCGCGCTTCCTCCTTCGCCAGCATCTCCGGCGTGATGCCGTCGGCTTGCAGGATCGTTTCGATCAGGGTCTTCAAATTGAAGAACTGCTGCGGCTGCAGGAGATAGGCCCGCCGCTTTTCCGGCGGCAGGTTATTCAGCACCTGCTGCGTCAGGCGGCCAATCATCTTTTGCTGATCGGCTTCTTTCACGTTAAGGTCCATGGGGAGGAACAGCAGCGCCAGTTCCTTGTCGGGATCGTGATAGAAGAACGGCGTGGCCAGCGCGCCCGCATTGTGGCAGTACGGGCACGTGAATGAATTCAAGCGCCCGGCCAGCAGCAGACTGCTTCAGCTCCGGCTGTTCGCCGACGTCGACAATCTGGTGCACTTGAATGGTGATCGGCTGCCGGCAGACCGGGCAGGCAATCGAGGTGTTGGCAGATGGAAAGGGCATTGAAACCTCATTTCTGATTTTAGATTACGGATTTTTAGCGTGATTGCTTTCGTCAGGAGTCGAGGCTTTAGCCGGAGATATCGCGGGTGAAGAAACCGGCTGAAGCCTCGATTCCGGGACTGGCGCTAGTCTCGCGGTAGCGCAAACGAAAACGCCGATCCTTGGCCGGGCGCACTCTCGACCCACATGCGGCCGCGATGCGCGTCGATAATGGATTTAGCCAGATACAGCCCCAGGCCGCTGCCCTGCGTCTGCCGCGAGAGTTGATCGTCGACGCGATAAAAGCGCTCGAAGATGCGGCCCTGCTCCTCGAGCGGAATGCCGATGCCTTGATCGGCGATGGTCACGATCACTTCCTGCGGCGTCACCCGCCCGGATAATCTGATCGGCGTTCCGGCGGGCGAATACTTGATGGCATTGTTGATCAGGTTGCTGAGCACATTCTCCAGGCGCGTGCTGTCGCCGGGCACCGTCGGAAAGCGCGCCGGGAATTGGCGGACGATCGGGTGGTGAGCGGCTTCCACGCTGTACTTCTCCACCATGTGCTGCGCCAGTTGATCGAGCGCCACATCGCTCAGACTCAGCTTCAAGCTGCCGGCCTGCAGGCGCGAAGCGTCGAGCAGGTTGTCGATGAGTTCCGTCAGGTGATCGGCTTCTTCTTCGATCACGGCGGCGCCGTCGCGCACGGTGGCGGCATCCCAGCGGGCGTCCTCGCGGCGCAGCGTGCCCGCATAACCTTTGATCAAGGCGACGGGCGTCTTGAGTTCGTGCGAGATGATCGAGATAAAGGTATTCTTCAGTTCGTCCGCTTCGCGCAGGCGCGTCATATCGCGCACGTTGGCGATGATATTTAGCAGCCGATCCTCTTGATCGAATAGCGCCGAATACGTGATGCTGACCGGCGTATGCGAGCCATCCTGGCGGCGCAGATCGCCTTCGACGAAGAAACTGCTGTTGTCGCGCAGCGGCCAGCCGCCCGCCTCGGCCTCGCTCAAAGTCAGCCCGGTGCGCCGGTCGTCGATGGCGATCACGTCGTCGTGAGGCAGGCCGATCGCGACGTCGGCGTCGATGCCTGACATCCGGGCCAGGGCGCGATTGAAGACGGTGATGCGCTGCGCGCTGTCCAGAATCAACACACCGTCGGCGCTCGCTTCGATAATGGCGTCCAGGCGCTGCTTCTCGCGCAGGGTCTGCCGGTACAACTGCGCATTGTGCACCGCGATGGCGGCCTGATCGGCAAAGGATTGCAGCATCTGCCGATCATTGGATGAGAAGACATCGCTGTAACCGCGAAAGACATAAATCAGCCCGGCGAGATCGCTGCCAACCACCATCGGGATGGCGACGGTCTGCCGCAGGCCGAAGTCGCCACTGCGCGCGATGAGGGCCACCTTGCGATCGAGCTGCGGCACAATCCAGTTCCCGGCGCGATCGCGTTCGGGCGCATCAGCCCACAGCGGAGCGAAGAAAGGCAGCATCGACGGCAGAATGCCGTGAACGGCGCGCGGCATGAATGAGCCGTCTTCGCGGCGCAGAACGATCAAGCCGACGTTGCTGGTCAGAAGTTCACAAGCCGCGTCCAGAATCAGGCGCAGCACGGCTTCCAGATCCAGCCGGGCGGTCATGGCCCGGCTGATCTGCAGCAGATATTCGCGTTGGCGTACCCGGTGATCGGTGAGCATCGACTGAGACCTGCCTGAAAAATCCGCCGAGATTATAACATACTCGACAGCCCGAATGGTCGAGCGGCGGCGATTGATCAGGTTGGCAACACGTCCGAGACGCCATTTCGCTTGACAATGGATTGGTGATGTGATAACCTAACCGCACTCAGTTTTTGCCACTCGTCTCAATCGGCGAATCACTGCCATGGTGTTCAGGGGTTCGCAGGAGGGTACATGGATACCATCCCACCCAGCGGTTTTTATTATCCTAACAAGATGACGCGCATTTTCTTGCTGGCCATGGAAGAGATCATGGGCAAGAACGGCTTGAATGCGGTCTTGAATATGGCCCGGCTGCCTGACTTGATCGACAATTACCCCCCCGATAATTTGGATAAAGGGTTTGATTTTGCCAAATTCACATCGCTGAATGCCGCGTTGGAAGAGATGTACGGTCCGCGCGGGGGACGCGGTCTGGCATTGCGCGGCGGGCGCGCTTCGTTTGCGCGCGGTCTGCAGGGCTTCGGCGCGCTGGCCGGCGTGGGCGATCTGGCTTTCAAGGTGTTGCCGCTGGGCGCCAAGTTAAAGATGGGCCTGCCGGCCATGGCGGGTATCTTCACGCAGGTGAGCGATCAGATCAGCCGGGTGGAAGAGAAGGACGATCACTTCGAGTATTTCATCGATCGCTGCCCGGTGTGCTGGGGACGCAAAGCGGACAAGCCGGTGTGCCACGTGGCGACAGGCCTGCTGCAGGAAGGTCTGCGCTGGGTGAGCGGCGGCAAGGAATTTCGTGTCGACGAGGTCGCGTGCATTGCGATGGGTAATCCAGCGTGCGTATTCCACGTGTACAAGGAACCGATCGGCTAGAGCGAAGCACCCGATCCCGGCGGGGTGCGCCGGTTGAATCGCTCTGCCAGCCTACAAGACCCGCGGCCGCGTTGCGGGTTTTGCGTTTTCTGGTGACGGTTGGTGAATTCCAACTGGATCTCCTGGCCTGAATCCTCAAATGCAGTGTACGGAGATGTTTTCATGACGGACCGTCCTCGCATGCTGATCGTTGAAGATGACCGTGACACCGCCGAGATGTTAGCCGCCTACTTCGAAGCGCAGGGTTACACCGTGACACCGGTAGCCTGGGGGGTCGATGCGGTGCGCCAGGCGCAGGAAGGCGCCACGCCCGATCTGATTCTGTTGGACATCCGCCTGCCCGATATCGACGGCTTTGAAGTCTGCAAGCGTCTGCGCTCGCACCGCCGCACGCAGTACGTCCCCATCATTTTTCTGACCGAAAAGCGCGAACGAGGCGATCGCCTGTCGGGTCTGGAGTTAGGTGCGGTGGATTACATCACCAAGCCGTTCGACGTGCAGGATTTGCGGCTGCGCGTGCGCAACATTCTCCGGCGCTCGAGGTATCACACGCTGGTGCACCCGGTGACCGGGTTGCCCGATCAGGTGCTGGTAGACGAGCGCCTGGACAGCCTGCTGGGCCAGCACCATTGGGCGCTGCTGACGATTCAGGCGATTGGCTTGGATGCTTTTGCCGATCGCTATGGCTTTGTCGCGCGCGATGATGCGCTGCGCGCGCTGGCGCTGCTGATGAACAACTCGGTCAACGAGGGCCAGGCGGATCCCGATAGTTCCTTCGTCGGCCAATTGAACGACAACAGTTTCATCATCATTGTCGAGGCCGGGCGCGCCCAAGAAGTGGGCCACCGGTTGACAGCGCGCATCAAGCAGTCGACGCATTTCTTCTACCCGGCCAAGGAGCAGCCCTCCGCCGACGAGCGGCCACAGATGGCGTTTATGCTGGGCGTGATCACGGCTGAGAACGGCCCATACGCGGACGGTGAAGCGTTAAAGGCCGCGGGGCTGCAGTCGATGCAGCCGGTCTTGTGACCGGCCGATCGCTGCGCTTGAATCGCCCACGTTCCGTGGGCGATTTTGTTTCTCGGCGAGACAGGGATGGTATAATCGGCGCGCGGAGCGACCATGAAACCGATTGTGGTAGTGCCAACCTACAATGAAGCCGACAACATCGCCGCCTTTGCGGCGGCCGTGTTGGCCCTGGACGTGCCCGAGATCAGCATGCTGGTGGTTGACGACGAGTCGCCGGACGGCACGGGAAAAATTGCGGACGATCTCGCCGCCCAGACCGATCGGCTGCACGTGATGCACCGCACCGGCCTGCGCGGTCTGGGCCGCGCCTATGTGGACGGCTTCCGCTGGGCGCTGGATCACGGTTTCGATCGCATCGTTCAGATGGATGCGGACTTTTCTCACTCGCCCAATTACATCCCGGCCATGCTGGAGAAATCGAACGAATGCGACGTCGTGGTCGGATCACGCTACGTGCCCGGCGGGTCGCTGGATCAAGAGTGGGAAGCGGGGCGAGTCTTCCTCAGCGCCTGGGCCAACATCTACGCGCGCAGCATTCTGCGCATGCAGGTCCACGACGCCACCGCCGGTTTCAAGTGCTGGACGCAAGACGCGCTGGAAGTCATTCAGCTCGACCGCGTGCGCTCCAACGGCTACGTCTTTCAAGTGGAGATGGCCTACCTGTGCCAGAAGCTCAACTTGCGCGTGGTGGAGATGCCCATCCATTTTGAAGATCGCCGCATCGGCCACTCCAAGATGAGCATTCCGGTGAAGCTCGAAGCCGCGTGGCGCACGTGGCAGGTCGGCTGGCGGCACCGCAAAGTCAAATGAGCAATGAACAATGTTCAATGACCAATGACCAAACATGGATGCGGTGTCTCCAACATCCGATTTCCAACGTCCAACATCTAGTTTCCAACCTCTAACTTCCAATTTCTATGCTTCGCCGTCGCCGCGCTGATCTGCTTATTCTGGCCGTTTTGTTGCTGCTGCCGCTGCTGCTGTTCTGGCCGGTGACGCTGGGCGGCAAGACCCTATTGCCCGCCGACAATCTCTACCAGTGGCAGCCGTGGAAGGCCGCCGCCGATCAATTCAACGCGCAGATTCCGCAGAACCAGCTGGTCAGCGACCTGATCCTCGAAAACTACGCGTGGAAGCACTTCATCGTCGAATCGATTTCGAAGGGGCAGATTCCACTGTGGAATCCGTACCTCTTTGCGGGTGCGCCGTTTCTCGCGAACGGGCAGCACTCGGCGTACTACCCCTTTAGCGTTCTCTTCTACTTCCTGCCGCTCACTGTGGCTTACGGCTGGTTCACCGTTTCGCAGTTGTTCCTGGCGGGCGCGTTCATGTATGTCTTCACGCGCGTCCTGGGGATGGGGCGCTTAGCCGGCCTGACGGCCGCGATTATTTATCAGCTCAGCGGCTTCACCATCGTGAGCGTGGTCTTCACGATGATCATCGCGGCGGCGGCGTGGCTGCCGTTGCTGCTCGCCGCGATCGAGTTGATTATCCGGCAGCGATCGATCTTCGGGCGCCCGTCCACGGTGCCGTGGGTCGTCCTCGGCGCGGTCGCGCTGGCCTGCCAGATCACGGCGGGGCACATCGAGATCACGTACTACACGCTGTTGATCATGGCGCTGTATGCGCTGTGGCGGCTGGTGGCGGTGGCAAGACGCCAGACACAAGCTGCACGCCGCAAGTCAGTGGATCAGCGCGTCAGCGGCAAAGCGAATGACTCATTACTCATTACTCATTACTTTCGCGTTTTGCGCCGTCCCGTTCTCGCGCTGATGGTGCTCGTACTGCTCGGCGTAGGGCTGGCGGCGATTCAGCTGCTGCCCTACATGGAGGTTCTGCCGCAGAATTTCCGCGTGGGATCGGCTACGCTCGAACAGGTGCGCAGTTGGGCGCTGCCGCCGCGTCACGTGCTGGCGATGTTGATGCCCAACTTCTTCGGCAATCCGGCGGAGCACACCGTCTTCGACATCATGACGGGGCAGAACGTGCTGCTCAACAGTCCCTTCAACGCGCAGAATCCGCAGGGCGCGTACAGCACCATGTGGGGCATCAAGAACTACGTCGAGGGCGGGGCGTACCTGGGCGTTTTGCCTCTGCTGCTGGCGATCTACGGCCTGGTGCGCGGCGGCTATCCACAGACTCGATCACACCGTTGGTTCTTCGTGTTCCTCGCGGTCATTTCGCTGGCGTTCATGTTCGGCACGCCGCTGTACGCGATTTTGTATTACGGCCTGCCGGGCATCAATCAACTGCATTCGCCGTTCCGCTGGATTTGGCCGTTCACGATCTCGATTGCCGTGCTCGCGGCCAGCGGCGTCGATGCGTTGATGATCCACTATCAGCGCGATCGGTATGCGCGGCCCCGGCGTGTGCTGCGCGCACCGCTCACCTGGTTCTGCCTCAACGGCCCGGTCTCTTTTCGCACGATCCTCGCCGGGTCGGCGTTCTGGCCGGGCGTGATCGTCCTCGCCGGTTTGTGTGCCTCCCGCTTGATCTTCCCAACCCAGTCGATTGCTTTTGCCGGCAGGCTGCTGCAGTCGATGGCGCTGGCCAACACGGCGTTTGATGATCCGCAGTTGTTTTATTCCCACCTGTGGCGCAATGTGCTGCTGTTTGCCTCGTTCCTGACGATGAGCGGCGTCGTGCTGCGGGTGTCCTTATGCCCGATCTATTTGAAACCTCCCGGAGGTTCAGAACCTCCGGGAGGTTGGCAGGTGGCGATCTGGAAGCCGCTGCTGCTCCTCGTCGTGGCGCTCGATCTCTTCGTCGGCGCCCTTGGCTTCAATCCATCCGTCGATCCGCAGCTGCTCGACTACACGCCGCCCGTGATTGGCTTCCTCAAGCAGGATCAAGCGCCCTGGCGCTTCACCACGTTCGATCCGCACGGGCGCAAGACCTTCAACGCCAACGGCGGCTGGCCGTATGGCTTGCAGGACGTGCGCGGCTACGATTCGATCATCCTCAAGCAGTACGCCGATTACATGGGCGTGATCGAAGATCAGAACGAGACGCAGTTCAACCGCATCCAGCCGATCACCACGTACGGCGGCCTCGATTCGCCCATGCTCGATTTGCTGAACGTGAAGTACGTCCTGACCGATCCGGACGTGACGATCGACAGCCCCAAGTACCAGCTGGTCTACGATGCCGAAGTGAAAGTGTACGAAAACCTCGGGGCGCGGAGCGTGCCGCGCGCGTTTACGCTGCCGATCGGGTGCGAGACGATTACCACCGATCCCTTGACGGCGTTGAAGCAGCACGATCCGCGCACCACTGTGATCTTAGATGCTCCACCACTGGATTCCCGCCCGCCCAGCGCGCCTCCGCCGCAAAGCGGCGGACAAGGCGTGCGCGGCGCAGAGCGTGACGCTGCCGCGCCGTGCGCGCTGGCTCCCGCCGCGGTGATCGACTATCAGATCAACGACGTTGTGATCAAGACGCAAGTCGCTCAGCCGAGTTGGCTGGTGTTGAATGATACCTACTTCACCGGCTGGATGGCCTTTGACGTGCAGCGCGATGGGACGGAGAAGGAAATCCCGATTTCACGCGCCTACGGCAATTTCCGCGCGGTGCCGATCGGGGCGGGCGAGCACACCCTCCACTTCAAATACAGCCCGATGTCGTTCAAGCTGGGACTGTTCATTTCGTTCATGGCGTGGATGATCGTCATCTTCCTGCTGGCGATCTGGCTGTGGCGGCTGGCGTATCGCGAAGAGAAACACGCCGGCACGACCACGCAGCGCGTGGCCAAGAATTCGCTCGCGCCGATGGCGCTGAACCTGTTCAACCGCGTCATTGACTTCGCTTTTGCGGCGTTGATGCTGCGCATCCTGCAGCCGGAAAACGCGGGCAATTACTACTTCGCCGTGGTCATCGTGGGGTGGATGGAGATTTTCACCAACTTCGGGCTGAACACTTTCCTCACCCGCGAGGTGTCGCGCGATCGATCGGGCGCCAACCGGTTTTTTGCCAACACCTCGATCTTGCGGCTCATCCTGGGCGGCATCGCCCTGCCCGTGTTGATCGTCGCGCTGCTCGTCGGTACTGGACTGTTTCAACTGACGCAGGAAACGGCGATCACGATCGTGCTGTTGGCGCTGGCGCAGATTCCCAGCAGCCTCTCGACGGGGATGACGGCGATGTTCTATGCCTACGAAAAGGCCGAATATCCCGCGGCGCTGGGCGTGGTGACGGTGCTGTTGAAGGTGTTCTTCGGCGTGCCCGCGCTGCTGGCGGGGTGGGGCATCATCGGCCTGGGTCTGGTGAGCTTGATCGTCAACTGCATCACGTTCGGGGTGCTGACCATCTTGCTGGCGCGGTTGATCATGAAGCCGCGGTACGAGAACGATCCGAACGCTGCGGCGCGGCATGCTGCGCGAGTCGTTCCCGCTGATGCTCAATCACCTGCTGGCGACGCTGTTCTTCAAGGTCGATGTGCCCATGCTGCAAGCCATGCAGGGGCCGACGGTCGTCGGGTGGTACAGCACGGCTTACAAGTGGATCGACGCGCTGAACATCATTCCCGCCTATTCGACGATGGCGCTGTTCCCGGTGATGTCGCGCCAGGCCGTGGAAGACAAAGAGGCGTTGAGGCGCTCGACGCGCTTTGCGGTCAAGTTCCTGGTGATGCTGGCCTTGCCCATCGCGGTGATGACGACCTTTCTCGCGCCGCTGCTGGTGCTGGTGCTGGGCGGCCGGTCGTATCTGCCGCACGCCGCCATCGCGCTGCAAATCATGATCTGGTCGATCCCGTTCGGGTGGATCAACAGCATCGTCAATTACATCCTCATCGCGCTCGGCCAGCAAAGCAAATTGACGCGCGCCTTTGTGATCGGCCTATCGTTCAACATCACTGCCAACCTGATTTTGATTCCGTATTTCTCGTATGTGGGCGCGGCCTTCGTCACCATCTTTTCAGAACTGGTCGAGGGTCTGGTGTTCATGTTCTACCTCGAACGGTCGCTCGGATCGATCCGCTGGATTCGCCTGCTGTGGCGCCTGTTCGCGGCGGCGGCGGCGATGTTCGTGCTGATGGGCCTGGCGTGGGCCTGGCATCCGGTCGCGGGAGTGATCGTCGGGCCGATCGTTTATCTTGGCGCGTTGGTCGCGCTGAAAGCGATCGGTCCGGAGGAGAGGCGTATGCTCGAGCGGCTGCGGGGATCACGCGGCGCGGAAGAGAACGAGCGGCTGGAGGAATCGGCGGCGAGCACGATCTGACGATGTTACGACGTTCGCAACAGGGTGGACACGGCGATATCTTCGTCCACTTGTTCCCAATGAATGCCGATGCCCTTGGCAATGAGCCGCCAGTTCTTGCGCTGCTTGGGGGTCGCATCACGCAGACGCGGAAACCATTCCAGCGGGGTGGAGACTTCGCGGCCATCCGACAGCGACGCGATCAGTGCGTCCGTGGTGAAGCGGACATTCACCGCCAGGACCGCCGTAGGACTAACTCTGCTTAAGGTGCTCATACCATTTCTCCAGGAAGAACTCGGCGTGTTCTTCCACAATTTGCCTGATCTGTCGGATCTCTCTAGAATTGTACCCGACGGCCCAGTCCCGGGTCACCGGACGCAGCCAAAACTTGGCGGCGTTTTCGGCAGACTCGACATGAATATGCAGCGGCTCTTAGTCTTCGCGGCTGAAAAAGAAGAAACGATGGCGGCCGACTTTCAGCACGGTGGGCATGGATTGTTTTCCTCGGCTTGATTGTAGCGCGCTGATGACAAGTTGTAAAGTTGGGTCAGAGCGACCAGCGAACGAACGCTATTTCCCGTGAACAAGGACGGCACATGTCAAATACACCATCACGCGTCGCAATGATCACCGGCGGGAACAGCGGCATTGGCTTTGCCACCGCCCGCAAACTGGCGGCGCGGGGCTTTCACGTGATCCTGGCCTCGCGCAACCAGCAGACCAGCGCGCAGGCCATCGCGCGGATCCGCGCCGGCCAGCCCGACGCCAGCGTCGAGTCGATCCCGCTGGACCTGGCCTCTTTCGCGTCCGTCCGGCAGTGCGCGGCGGCGTTTCAGGCGCAGGGCACTCCGCTGCACGTGTTGATCAACAACGCGGGCGGATCGATCAAAGGGCAAGCAAGCCAGTTTCACCGCCGACGGCTTCGAGATGACGTTCGGCACGAATCACCTGGGGCATTTCCTGCTGACCAATTTGCTGCTCGACGAGTTGAAGCGATCGGCCCCGGCGCGTGTGATCACGGTGTCGTCGCAGCGGCACATTCCCGGTTATGCGGGCGGGCCGGGGGCGAAGTTCGATTACGATAATTTGAAAGGGGAGAAGTTCTACGACTCCGCGGCCTTCTATAATAATTCCAAGCTGGCGAATATGTGGTTCACGTATGAGTTGCAGCGCAGCTTGACGGGCAGCGGCGTGACGTCGAATGCGGTGTGCCCGGGCTTCGTGCCGGAGGCGATTGGCGACCGCCGGACATCGTCGTTTGATCGGTTGTTGTACCGGAAGATCCTGCCGCGCATGCCCTTTGCGCGATCGCTCGATCAGGCCTCGGCCTCGTACCTGCTGGCCGCCACCGATCCCCGCTGGGAAGGCGTGGGCGGCAAGTTCATCGTGGATGGCAAGGAGCGGCGCTCGAGCGACGAATCTTACGACGAAGCCAGGGCGCGGCGGTTGTGGGAACTGAGTTGGGCCTGGTGCGGGTTGGCTGGAGAAGAAGCGCGTGCTCAATCGGCGGCGAGCACGATTTGAAATCCTGCTTGCTCAAAATGTCGATCAGTGGTCAGTGCGCGGGTAATGCCGTGGCCGCCCATAACGACGAAGGACAGACAGTCGGTAAGTCCCCATTCTTTGTCGGAACGTGCGGCGAATCGTCAATAGCGCTTTCCAATAAATTCCGTGTCGATCGAAGATGATCGGCAATGTTCGGATCGCTGCGCAAATCGTCTAGAGCGGCGATGCCTAGACTGACGCCAACGTTGGCTGGACAGCGCATTACCGATTTCGATCAGAACGGCTTCGGTCGTGATGAACGGCGGAGGAGTCGCGAGCGCTGTGGCGCGCGCCCGCTCGTGGTACTTATCGGCGGTGTTGGCCAGCGCAAGGATGTAGCCGGTGTCAATGAAGATCGGTGTGCTCACCGCTTGTCAGTTCCGTAGAGATAGTGATCATGCTGCGCCGAGAGATCGTCAACACCCAGATCTGTGGCGCGATCCAGAATACGTTGAAAGGCAGGCGTCGGCTGCGGATAGGCATGCTTTTCTTTGGCCTCGGCGACCAGACGCGCGATCATCTCGACCGGATCGCTGGCATTTTCCTGCTCGGTCAATGATTGGAGTTCGGAGTAGAGATTTACCGGAAGTTCGACGGTTACGCTGGGCGTTTCCATGGCCTACCTCTGGCTTGATTGTAGCGCGAGGCGCGACGGATGTAAAGCCGCAAGCAGCCCTCACTCTCCCCGCGCTTTGATCTCCGCCACCTTCTGCCGCAACTCCGCCAGCACCTCGGCCGGGGGGCGCTGCGTGTCGGCCAGCAGCCGCTGGACGTCGTACGTGCGCAGCAGCACGCTGAGCCGGTTCAAGTCCTGAATCTCGGCAGTGTTTGACGCCTGAGGTTGACGCCTGCGGAGCGGGGCCGCAAAAACCAGTGCGCCAGGAAACTGGTCAACGCCGAGAACAACCCGACGCCGACGACGATCACGATGACACCCACCACCCGCCCGGCGGTGGTCACCGGATACTTGTCGCCGTAGCCCACCGTCGCCAGCGTCACGATGCTCCACCACAGGGCGTCAATGCCGGTGATGATGTTGGCCTGCGCGGACGCGCTTTCGGCGTCCAGTATCAGCAGCGCGCCGACTTCCAGCATGACGATGGCGGCCAGCGCGGCGCCGAGCAGCGTGCTCTGCGCGCGCCGCCGCACGACGATGTTGCTCATCTGCCGCATAGTCGCCGCGGCGCAATAAGCGCATCGCCAGCCACGCCCAGATCAGCCTGAGGGCGCCCGCAAACGGCAGCGGCAGGCTGCCCAGCAAGAGCATCCAGCCGCGCCACGGCCCCAGAAAACTCCAGCGGTACGGCTGACGCCACAGGCGGGAAACAAAGTCCAGCAGCAAGAAGACGCTCAGCCCGAGTGTTCATGATCCACACGGCCTGGGCCTGCTCCGGTGGCGAGCCGCCCAATCACGATGAGCATCCAGTTGACCAGCGACAGCACGACCAGCGCCAGCACAAACATCTCGTAGTTGATGTTGACGACCAGTTCTTTTTCCTCGGCGGATTTTTCCATGCTTGTGCTCCTGGGTTGGAATAGGCGCGCCCACCGCTCAACCGCGCCGGACACGGCCACGGCGTGAACGATCAGCAGGGGCAAGTGTAGACGGGGAGATGGCGGGTGTCAACTCGACGACGAGCGATGCACAGTGAGACGACACTGGGTGGAGAGAGCGGTGGTTTGAGGAGCAGCGAGTTGCTGCCGCCTGTGCCGACGGGTAAAGGGCATTAATCTAATCCGCACCCAACGGTTGATGTTGATCCCAATGGGCTGCCGTTAAGGGCGGCCCTTCAAATAGCGAAAGAGCGTTGAGAGTGAGATGGCCGTGAAGGCGAATATGATGCTTGAATCCGCAAAAAACAAATGCCACTCGCAAATTCTTCCGAGTGGCATCTTTATCGGGGCGGTGAGACCACGGCTCACGACCCCTACGTGATAGAAATACATTCTTGCTGCATACAGTTTTCCATTAGGAATGCACTCTAAGTACGTTCAAGCAAGTCTTGTGAAATCAGCGCCGCTTAACCGTCATGCCCGAGTGCTTTTGTCGGGCATCCAGACTGACGACTGGCGAGTGTCACTGCTGGACCTTGGATTCTCGCCAACAGCGCGCGGCGCAAAGCGTGACGGTGCCGCAGAACTTTCTGGGCTGTACTTAGCGCGGCTATTGTGGAATTCTTGCTTGATGTTTCACTTTCCACAAGAAGTAGAATTTTTCTGGCCTAATCGACTTCTCGGCGTCCACGTATTCAACCGTCTTCGATACAGTATCATACATAACTTTTGTTAATCCGAGTATGCTTGTAATTTCCTTTAGTTCTGAGGGAACCATTCCTGAATATAGCCCAAAAATAATCACCGCCACTGTCGCGATTGCTGAAGTAACAGGCACCTTGACCAAATCGCGCTTTGCTTCGCGGACTTTCTGATCAAGCCTGGCGATTTCAGGTGCGATTACATCAGAATAAATCGATCGGGCGTCTCGTTCAGTAAATGAACTCTTCTGTGCTGTGACCTCCTTCATTGCGGTATCTAAGGCAGAACGAAACCGTATGAATGATTCTTCTTCACGTTGACGAAGTTGAATAAGTTTGGAAACTGGTACGTCGCCTACAAAGGGAACCATAGATTGAAGATGTCGTGCTGCTATCCTGTTTCGTTGCTCTAACTCGTCATTACGTGAGATGTATTTGAGAATGTTCATATCTACGTCGCGATCGATTAGAAATGACGTTTGCAACGCAGCAGCTACGGACATTTGGTAACGAATGCTTGCAAGAACCGCATTTGCCTCTATCTTATGAAGTCCGAGTTTCCGCCTGGTTTCAAGAGATAAGGGTACACTCTCTCCTGCTCGGAGTCTGCTCATTAGGCGTGGCTTTGATGAGATAATGGGCGGGATTTGATCTCTATCCTGTACGTGGGTGTCGTGTCTAAATAGATCTGCTGGAGTGTCAAAAGATAAGCCGAATCCATAATCATCCAATATGGCATTGACAGACATTTGCTCGAAAAGAGTGTGAGACAAGGACTTCATCGCACGATCAAGACGACGATCCGCCCCTGATCCAAACACACGTTTGGCGTAGCACCATGGACATATACCACTCGCAGGAGTGTACGGCACAATTACGTCCTTCTCGATCAGCGGGCGAATTCTTAGTAGAATCAGGATATCATCCCATAACTCTTGGCGGAACTCACCTGAATCTTCTTCAGGGGCATGGCCTAGAATCGGTGCATTATCGGTCAAGAAATTATGAATGAATACCCTGTCGCTATACAGTGCTGCAAAACGCGCCAGTTCATCAATCTCTTTTATCCTGCAACTACTCTCCCAGCATTCATCACGCGCACCACCTAAGCCCAGTGACGCACAATGCGTGTGTACCGAAGGTCGAATGAGACTGTCAATCTCGGCAGTATCAGATGCAATATAATCTAGCAAATCCAGCACCTTAGGAAATGAGGCGTTTATGACGGCACTTTCTTGCAACTTCCCTCTTCTTATGAAACCAGCCTTCTCAAGCCGCTCAAAGTACTTCTTCATTATTCTGCTCCATATGAGAATGATAGTCAGCGAGAAGAAGCGTGTGGGCAACACCGACTGACCTATCACTAGTATAGAGTCCGACACCATGAAAGTCAACTATCATCCTGACAAACTTGTATGGCCATGATATAACACCGGAAGGCGTCACGATTGTGCCATACAGCGTCAAGCCAGAGGAAATTGTCGCGCATCTATTGGCGGTTGTCTTGTGTATGCAAGCAAACAGCGACGCTCCGCAAACAAGATGCAATAGTTCGAAAGTCCCGTTTTGCGGGTTGCGCAAGCGCCCCCCTCCCAGCCTCCCCCGTCGAACGAAAAACAACAGCGTTCGACAGGGGAGGAGATCACGTTCTCCCCCTGTCGATGTGCTGTTCATCGACGGGGGAGTTAGAGGGGGGCCACCATCATCACAATGCAGCGCGAATCGTGTCCACCACAGCCTCGATATTCGTCAGCACGTCATGATTGGTAAAGCGCAGCACGCGGTAATGGTGTTGTTCACTCAACCACTCCGTCCGCGCAGCATCGTACTCCATCTGCTCCGCATGTGAATCGCCGTCCACTTCGATTACCAACTTGGATTTGGCGCAGAAGAAATCGACGATGTAAGTATCGACAGCATGCTGTTTTCGGAATTGTGCCCCATCGAGTTGGCCGTTGCGCAAATACTGCCATAGCCTTTTTTCGGCAAACGTCATGCCCTTGCGTAACTCGCGGGCACGCTGTTGCATTTCTTTGGATGCCCGCCAGCGGGGAGTTGTGGAGTTCATGGGAATTCGCTTGAAGAAGATGCGAATAGTATAGAATGAAGCGGTGTGCGAGGCAAGTGAAATACGGCCCCCTCCCGGCCTCCCCCGTGATGGAACTATTCCTGTTCCTTCTCTTCCCCGGTCGGTTAGCCAAAGCACAACAGCACGAGCCAACTTTTCACTCGTCACTCGTCACTCGTTACTCGTCACTTGTGGTAGAATCACGTTCGACCTCATCGAACCTACACGGAGTCTGTTCCCCATGATCATTCGACTGGAAAACATCGCGCAGTACGTCGGGCAAACCGTCACCGTCGAAGGCTGGCTGTACGACAAGACCGACAAGGGCAAGCTGCAGTTCCTGCAAGTCCGCGACGGCACCGGCATCGCGCAGGCCGTGGTCTTCAAGAAGGACGTCCCGCCGGAAGTGTTTGAGCAGGCGCGGCACCTGACGCAGGAATCGAGCCTCATCGTCACCGGCACGATTCGCGCCGACGAGCGCGCGCCCGGCATCCCCGGCGGCTTCGAGATCGGCGTGAGCGATCTGCAGGTGGTGCAGATCGCGCAGGAGTATCCCATCACGCCCAAGGAGCACGGCGTCGAGTTCCTGATGGACAACCGGCACCTGTGGCTGCGCTCGTCGCGGCAGTGGGCCATTCAGCGCGTGCGCTCCACCGCGATGCGCGCCATGCGCGCGTGGCTGGACGATCACGGCTGCATGGAAGTCTCCACGCCCATCATCACGCCCGCCGCCGCCGAAGGCACGACGACGCTGTTCCCGGTGGAATACTTCGAGCAGCAGGCCTACCTGGCGCAGACCGGCCAGTTGTACAACGAGGCCAACATCTTCGCTTTCAAAGGCGTGTACTGCTTCGGGCCGACGTTCCGCGCGGAGAAGAGCAAGACCCGCCGCCACCTGACCGAGTTCTGGATGATCGAGCCGGAGATCGCCTACTGCGATCTCGATCAACTGCTGGAGATCGAGGAGCAGTTCGTGAGCCACATCGTGCAGACCTGCCTGAAAGAGCGCGCCGTCGAGTTGAAGTACCTCGGTCGGGAGTTCAGCAAGCTGGCAAACATCATGCCGCCGTTCCCGCGCATCCGCTACGACGAAGCGGTCGAGCGGATTAAGCAGCTGCAAGCCGACACCGACGATCCCGAGCAGAAGGAACTCCTGAACATCGAGTGGGGTGACGATTTCGGATCGCCGCACGAGACGGCGTTGACGCAGCAGTTCGACAAGCCCGTCTTCGTCGTCGGTTATCCCACGGCCATCAAAGCCTTCTACATGGAGCCGTGGCCGGGCCGGCCGGAAGTCTGCAAGAGCGCGGACCTGCTCGCGCCTGAAGGGTACGGCGAGATCATCGGCGGTTCCGAGCGCATGTCCGATCCCAATCTGCTGATCCAGCGCATTCACGAGCACGGCCTGCCGATGGAGCCCTATCAGTGGTACGTCGATCTGCGCAAGTACGGCAGCGTGCCGCACAGCGGCTTTGGCCTGGGCGTGGAGAGAACGGTCGGATGGATTTGCGGGTTGGAGCACATCCGCGAAGTCAGCCCGTTCCCGCGCCTGATCAATCGTCTGTATCCGTAACCGTAATGCGTGACAAGTAATGCGTAATAAGTAATGCGTAACTGCTCGACCGCGAGCACACGCCTCCCTTGGGACTGCTTCTGCCGGGGCGTGTGTTCGGGGTAGACATGAACTGTCTTGTGATCGCTCCGGATCGCAAGACAGTTTTGTTTTGGGCCTCGTGACAAGCGGTCCGCCGTTTGCGTGTGAAATCCAGAACGAATAAGAGCCCGCTTAGAAACTGGCGGAGATTGAATATTTGTATTGACAGCGTTACTACATTACAGTACACTCTCGACCCATCAGTTGTTCCCCACTTCAGTGTTGAATCTGCCCCCAGTCAGGCAGATCGTCACAATCCACTTTCACTAAAATCAGGAGGAGTGCCATGTTACGTCGATTGACAATCGGGTTGTTGGTGTTGGTGATGGCCCTGGCGCTGCTGCCAGCCGCCGCCTTCGGACAGAGTTCGGCTGCCGCGCCCAAGGACCCCATCGGTCCGGTGGAAGTCTCTTCGGCAGTCTATTCAGATGTGTCTGCGCCAGTGCGCGATCTGACGGGCGTGGCTCCGGCTGCGCCTGACGAAAAGGAGAAAAAGGAAAAGCCCTTGCGCGTCCTGCCCAACATGGGCAATGCGCTCAATCAAGACCGATGGCGCGGAACAGACGACTGTCGGGCCGCTCGTTTCGACGACAGTGGTCTGAACTTCGCGGGGGTTGGCCAGGGAGACTATGGCTTCTCGGAGCAATACGCCCCGCCCGATACCGTCGGCGCAGTGGGCGCGACCCAATACGTGCAGTGGGTCAACACCTATTTTGCAGTGTTTGACAAGGCCACGGGCGCCATTGCCTCGGGTTTCCCCAAGCCAGGCAACTCCATTTGGGCCGGCTTTGGCGGCGGGTGCCAGAACAACAATGATGGCGACCCGATCGTGCAATACGACAAGCTGGCCAACCGCTGGATATTGACACAGTTCTCCGTATCCACCACGCCATATTTGCAGTGCGTCGCCGTTTCAGCCACGTCCGATGCGACCGGTTCATACTATCGCTACGCCTTTTCGTATACTCAATTTAACGATTACCCCAAACTGGGTGTGTGGCCCGACGGCTATTACGTCTCCTATAACATGTTTACCAATACTTTTGTCGGCGCCAAAGTCTGTGCGTTTGATCGAGCCAAGATGCTCGTCGGCGATCCGACGGCCACCCAGCAATGTTTCCAGCTCAGCAGTAGCTTTGGCGGCCTGCTGCCATCCGATCTCGACGGCACCACCGCGCCTCCGGCCGGTTCGCCGAACTTTTTCATGAACTTCGGCTCCAACTCTCTCAGGCTGTGGAAGTTCCATGCCGACTTTGCCAACTCGGCCAACACCACCTTTATCGGACCAACCAGCATCCCGGTGGCGGCGTTTAACGCGGCCTGCTCTGGTGGCGGGGCGTGCATCCCTCAGCCTAGCACTTCGAACAAGCTGGACTCTCTCGCCGATCGCTTGATGTACCGTCTGGCCTACCGCAATCGGGGCGGTGTGGAGTCACTCGTCGTCAATCACTCCGTCGCAGTGGGCACCAATAAGAAGAACCAGGTCACCAGCGTCCGCTGGTACGAAATCCGCAATCCCAATGCCACCCCGTCCGTGTACCAGCAAGGCACGCTCGGCACCAGCGATGGCCTTCATCGCTGGATGGGCAGCATCGCCACGGATAAGCAGGGCAACATCGCGCTGGGCTACAGCGCATCCAGCAGCACGGTCAGGCCGAGCATCCGCTATACGGGCCGGCTGGTCACCGATGCGCCCGGCACGATGCAGGCGGAGAATATCATCCAGGCCGGCAACGGCTCTCAGACGAGCACCCTGCACCGCTGGGGCGATTACAGCGCAATGACCGTTGATCCAGTCGATGACTGCACGTTCTGGTACACCAACGAATACCTGAAAGCCAGCGGCACCTGGAATTGGAGCACCCGTATCGCCTCGTTTAAGTTCCCCGGCTGCCAGTAAAGCGATCGCTTTGCTGCTTACCCGTATCAACAACCTCCCCGTGATCGGCTTCGATCACGGGGAGGTTTGTTTTGGATAGGCTATAATAGGGTCTGCTAGTGGCCCCTGACCTTCTCCGGCGTCACGCGCAGCGCGATCGCATCGTCGTTGGCGAACTGCTCCGTCGTCTTATGAATCCGCTCACAGCCCCATGACGGCCCCTCAAACCGCTAATGGTTCGTTCGTCGTCGTGACAGCCGCGCGCCGCAAGCGCTCCAGCACGATATCGCGCCGGAACACATCTTCCTGCGTCTCGGCCCGGCGGATGATCTCTGCCCGATCGCCCGTCACCAGCACCGTGGCCGGTCTGGGCAGCGCGTTGAAGTTGCTCATCGAGACTTCTTGATAGGCGCCCGTGTCGAGCATCGCCAGCACGTCGCCGACTTCGACCTGCGGAACCGGCACGAACGGATACAGGCGATCGCCATAGCAGCTGCGCCCGATGATGTCCGCTTTTTCGATGGGCTGAGCGTCCGCCTTATTGGCGAAGACGTAATCGTGCAGGTGATGCTCGTAGCGCCCAATTCGCCTTGGCCGCCGGCAGGACTTTCACCACGCCATCCGGCCAGCCCGCTTGAAAAGCCCGCTGAAAGCGGCGCACATTGCGGCGAATCTGATCTTCGGACAGCACAAAGAGGGGCGAGCCAAATTCGTGCACCAGCTCGATCGCGTCGCACTCATCGACGAAGAGCTGGCCGCTGCGCTTGGACAGACAATCGTCGAGGCGGCTGAGGGTAGGCATGGCTGCTCCTATTGCGACCAGTCAGTCGGCGTGCGATCCCAGCGATGCTGGCGCAGCTCCGCCAGGAGGCCCTGGTCCAGCGCGCCTGCCTCGCTCGCGGCGATATTATTATCCACGTGTCTGATCTTGCGCATGCCGGGAATCACGGTGCTCACGTCGGGATTCGACAGGATGAAGCGCATGGCCATGTCGGGCATCGTCATGCCCGGCGGAATGATCGGGCGCAGGGCTTCCGCATGTTCCACGCTCGATTTCAGATTCTCGGCGACGAAGTAGGTGTTGCGCCAATCGCCTTCCGGCCACTGGCTGTCGAGCGTCAGGGTGCCGGTCAACGTCCCCTCGTCAAACGGCACGCGGGCGATGACGGCCACCTTCAATTCGCGGCACAGGGGGAACAGCTGATCTTCCGGATTTTGATCGAAGATGTTGTAGATCACCTGCACCGCGTCGATCAAACCGGTGCGCAGGGTGCGGAGGACATTGTTGGGCTCCCAGCGATTGAGGCTCACCCCGATCGCCTTGATCAGCCCCTCGCGTTTGAGATCGCTTACGGCTTTCTGCCAGCGCTCATCCTCCGCCCAGTCGTCTTCCCACGTGTGGAACTGCGTCAGATCGACGCTGTCCAGTCCCAGGTTCTGCAGACTCATCTCGGTGTACTGCCGGATGTGATCGGCCGGATAGTTGTCGTCCAGCGTGTAACCGCGCCGCGAGGGCCACTTGTTGCTCTTGGGGGGAATCTTGGTGGCGGTGTACAACTTCCGATCGGGATAAGCGCGCACCAACTGGCCCAGTAATTTCTCACTGCGGCCGGCGCCATAGGCCCACGCCGTGTCGAAGAAATTGCAGCCCAGCTCGACCGAGCGCTGCAGGGCTTGCAGGGACTCGTCGTCATCGGAACCGGTCCAGCCGCCCATGCCCCACATGCCATAGCCTACGTCGCCGACCGACCAGCCCGTTCGTCCAAAGGTTCGATAGCGCATGATCATCTCCTGAAAGGTTGTTAAAGAGATTATATGCCGGAGCAGCGGGTTGTGCAAAACAAAATCGTCTGGCAAACCGGGCGACTCGTGAGGCAGTGCTGGAATGGTAGAATTCACTATCCGGCAAGGCACTGACTTGCAGCTGGCTGCTCAAATCGACGAGAACAACAGGCTATGACCATAAGCGAAGATTCGATTCCACAATCCGAATTCCTCATTCCGCATTCTGAGCGGCGTCTGATCAGCATTTCGATGTTGACGCGCGCGGTGCACGACATCGCCATGCGCATGGTCTACCCCTTCGTGCCGGAGATCGCCGCAGGGCTGGGCGTATCCTTGGCGCAAGTGGGCCTGTTGATTTCGCTGCGGAACGGAGTGGTCGTGATCGCGCCCGCCTTCGGCGCCATGTCCGATCGGATAGGGCACCGCCGCAGCGCCATGCTGGGATTGATGGTTCTCGGCGCCGGCTTGCTGATCACCGGTCTGGCCAATGGCATGGGATTGGCCGCGGTCGGATTCATCTTAACGGGCATCGGATCAGCCATCTTTATCCCGACACTGCTGGCGTACGTGAGCGATCGCGTACCGTATGCGCGGCGCGGGCGCGTGACCGGCGCGATTGAGATGACGTGGGGCTTGGCGGGAATGATCGGCGTGCCGATCGCGGGGTTAATCATCACGGCGATCGGCTGGCGCGCGCCTTTTATTATTTTGGGTCTCGCGGCTTTCGGCGGCGGCGGGTTGATACTGCTGCTCGAAGAATCGCGCGACCAGCACATCCTGCGCCAGACGCTCAAGCTGGCCGCGCTGCGGCAGAATCGCAGCGCCATGGCTTTCATTGTCACGTGGTTCCTGATGTTCTTTGCCTTCGAGAACATTCAAGTTGGTTACGCCTCCTGGCTGGAATCACAATTCGGCTTGAACACCGCCGCACGCGGCACGGTGCAGATTCTCTTTGGCGTTTTTGAGATTACGGCCTCGCTGAGCAGCGCGTTGTTCCTGGATCGCATCGGGAAGAAACGCGGCGTGACGGGCGGCTTGATCGTCGTCTTGATCGGATATGTGATATTGGCGGCCCTGGGATCGTCGGCGCTATGGTTGGGCCTGGGTGCGATCAGCATCACGTTTCTGGGCTTCGAGTTCAGCGTGGTGTCCGGCGTGCCGATTATGGGTGAGCAAGTCCCGGCGGCCCGCGGCACGCTGATCGCGCTCGTAATGACCGCCGGCGGCCTGGGCCGCATGATCGCCGACTGGACAGGCAGCGCCCTGGCAAGCGGGGCGGGCTTTTCCGCCGCCGCCGCCGTCTCGGCCATAGCGGCTTTGATCACGGTGGGGCTGTTTGCGCGGTGGGTGCGAGAAAGCGGGATAGAGGGACAGAGAGATTGAGGGAGAGAGATGCGTTAGCGGCTTTCCTGTTCCCTGATCCCCAATTCCTGATCCCTGATTTTCGCTTGTGAACCTCTGGACAAAACCTTTCGATTCAGGTATGATTGCGGCCAGGCGCGACCCACACCTCTTGTGGGTCGTTGCTGTGTAGCGTCTCATCTTCTTAATTGCGCAGGCCCGGCCAGATCGCGTCTTAAGCGTCAATCCACCGGGCCACTTGAGCAAGCGCTCTTCATTTAATAATGCGGTTGGCTTGCCGTATGAGTTCTGGTATACTGTGTGACAACTACCCTGTTCAAAACCCCTACCGTGTGAGGAGGCTGGATGGCTGCCGAAATTGAGTCATTGATCAAGGATTTGACCTCGCAGATCAACGCGTTCAAGCCACAGGTGGAAGCGGTGGATGTCGGCGAAGTGCTCGAGGTCGGCGACGGTATTGCGCGCGTCAGCGGGTTGACCAATGTGCAGCTGAACGAGTTGGTGGAGTTTCCCAACGGCGTGCTGGGCGTGGCGTTCAACCTGGAAGAAGACCGCGTGGGCGTGATCATCCTGGGCGAGTACGCCGAGATTGAAGAAGGCCAATTGGTGCGCCGCACGCAGCGGATTGCCTCCATTCCCGTGGGCGATGCCCTGCTGGGCCGCGTGGTCGACCCGCTGGGCCGGCCGCTGGACGGCAAAGGGCCGATCGTGACGGCGAAGTTCCGCAACATCGAGCGCATCGCGCCGGGCGTGATCGAGCGCAGCAACGTGAGCCGCCCCGTGCAGACCGGCATCAAACCGATCGACGCGATGATCCCCATCGGGCGCGGGCAGCGCGAATTGATCATCGGCGATCGCCAGACCGGCAAGAGCGCCATCTGCGTCGATACGATCATCAATCAAAAAGGCCAGGATCTGGTCTGCGTGTACGTGGCGATCGGCCAGAAGCGATCGGCCATTGCCCGCCTGGTCGCCACCCTCGAAAAATTCGGCGCGCTGGAGTATTCGATCATCGTCGTCGCCTCGGCGTCTGACCCGGCGTCGCTCCAATACATCGCTCCCTACGCGGGCTGCGCCATCGGCGAAGAAGTCATGGAGACGGGCGTGACCGTCGGCGGCAAGCTGGTCAAAGATGCGCTGGTGGTCTACGACGATCTCAGCAAGCACGCCTGGGCATATCGGCAAGTTTCGCTGCTCATGCGCCGGCCCCCGGCCCGTGAGGCGTATCCCGGCGATGTGTTCTATCTGCACTCGCGGCTGCTCGAGCGCGCGGCGCAGCTCTCCAAGGCGCGCGGCGGCGGCTCGCTCACCGCCCTGCCCATCATCGAGACGCTGCTCGGCGACGTCTCGGCTTACATCCCCACGAACGTCATCTCGATCACCGACGGCCAGATTTATCTGGAGACCGACTTGTTCAACGCCGGTATTCGCCCCGCCATGAACGTCGGCATCTCGGTGTCGCGCGTGGGCGGCGATGCGCAGACCAAAGCGATGAAGCAAGTGGCCGGCCGCTTGAAGGGCGACATGGCGCAGTATCGCGACCTGGCCGCGTTCGCCGCGTTTGGTTCCGATCTCGACGCGACGACGCGCCGCCAACTCGAGCGCGGCCAGCGCCTGACGGAGATATTGAAGCAGCCGCAGTATGCGCCCGTGCCCCTCGCGCATCAAGTCGTGACGATCTTCGCGGCGACCAACGGTTATGCAGATAGTGTGCCGGTCGCCCGCATGAAGGATTGGGAAGCAGCGCTCACCAAGTTCATTGGCACGCAGTATGCCGGCGTGCTGCAGGCCGTCGACGCCGACAAGCGCATCTCCGACGAGACGCTGCCGACGCTGAAGCAGGCGTGCGAAGAGTTCAAGAAGTCGTGGAGTTAGTGGTTTTAAGGAACTAATTCATGGCAACCGTACGAGAAATCGAACGCCGAATTCGCAGCGTGACGAACATCGCGCAGGTGACGCGCGCGCTGGAAGCGGTGTCGGCCTCCAAAGTGCGCCGCGCCCAGAATGCCGTGATGAACACGCGGCCGTATGCCACCGAGGCCTGGCGCGTTCTGGCCGACTTGACCCGGCAGGCCGGGGCCGGGCCGAACTTGCATCCGCTGCTCACCAGCCGCCCGGTGAACTCGATCGATCTGATCGTGATTACCAGCGATCGCGGTTTGTGCGGCGCGTTCAACTACAACGTGATTCGCCACGCGCTGGAATTCATCAAGCAGCAGCCCGTGCCCGTCAACGTGATCAGCGTGGGCCGCAAGGGGCGCGAGTTGTTGTATCGCGCCGGACAGCACATCATCGCAGAGTTTAGCGGCCTGCCCGCGTCGCCGTCGCTGTTGGACGTCAGCCCGATCGGGCGTACCGCGGTCGACGACTTTCTGAGCACTCGCAGCGATGCGGTGTACGTGGCCTACACCGACTTTGTCAATACCCTGAGCCAGAAAGCGCACGTGCGGCCGCTGCTGCCGCTGAGCCTGGGTGTTTCCGAAGAGACCATCGCAGCGAAAGCGGTAGGCAGCCTCGAGCCCGCCCGATCGGCGCCCTACGTTTATCTGTACGAGCCGAACATTAACGCGATTCTCGACAACCTGGTGCCGCGCTTCACCGAGCTGCAAGTGTATCAGGCCATACTCGAATCGCTGGCCAGCGAGCACAGCGCGCGCATGGTGGCGATGCGCAATGCCACCGATAACGCCAAGGCGCTGGTCGATTCGCTGACGCTGGCGCGCAACAAGGCCCGCCAGACCGCCATCACCGGCGAGCTGCTCGACATCGCCGGCGGCGCGGAAGCGCTGAAGCAGGCCAGATAATTGATCTCATCCACGAATAAGCACGAATCTGCACCAAGCATTCATTTGATTCGTGTTTGTTCGTGAAGATTCGTGGACAGCTTTCACTCTCACGCGGAGGAATTCAATGCCCAATGAAGGTAAGGTCGTTCAGGTTCTGGGTGGTGTGGTCGACGTGCTGTTCCCCCCGGATAATCTGCCCAACATCTACGACGCGCTCGAGATTGCGCGCGACGATCAGGAGCCGCTGGTGCTGGAAGTGCAGCAGCACATGGGACACGATCGCGTGCGCTGCGTAGCGATGGACACCACCGACGGCCTGAGCCGCGGCGTGACCGTCGTCAACACCGGCGCGCCGATCAGCGTGCCGGTCGGACCCATTACACTGGGCCGCATCTTCAACGCGCTGGGCCGCCCGGTGGATAACAAAGGTCCGGTGACGAGCGGAGATCAAATATCCGATCCACCGTTTGGCCCCCGCCTTTGACGAGCAGACCATCCGCACCGAAGTCTTCGAGACGGGCATCAAGGTCATCGATCTGGTCGCGCCGTTTACGAAGGGCGGCAAGACGGGCGTGTTCGGCGGCGCGGGCGTGGGCAAGACCGTCATTATCACCGAACTCATTCGCTCCATCGCGGCGGAGCACGGCGGTTATTCCGTGTTCGCCGGCGTGGGCGAGCGCACGCGTGAAGGCACGGCGCTGTACGGCGAAATGACCGAAGCGGGCGTCATGGAGAAGACCGTCATGGTCTTCGGGCAGATGAATGAGCCCTCGGGTGTGCGCCTGCGCGTGGCGCTGTCCGGGTTGACGATGGCCGAATACTTCCGCGATGAAGGCCGCGACGTGCTGTTGTTCATCGACAACATCTTCCGCTTCTCGATGAGCGGTTCGGAAGTGTCGGCGCTGCTGGGTCGCTTGCCCAGCGCCGTGGGTTATCAGCCCACGCTCTCGAATGAGATGGGCGAGCTGCAAGAGCGCATCACCTCGACCAAGAAGGGATCGATCACGTCGATGCAGGCGGTGTACGTGCCCGCCGACGATTACTCCGATCCGGCCCCGGTGGCGACCTTTGCCCACCTCGACGCGACCATCGCGCTCGATCGCGCGATCGCGGCCCGCGCGTTGTTCCCGGCGGTCGATCCGCTGGCCTCCACCTCGCGCATTCTCGATCCCAATATCGTCGGCGAAGATCACTATGCCGTCGCCCGCGAAGTGCAGCGCGTCTTGCAGCGCTACAAGGACCTGCAAGACATCATCGCCATTCTGGGCGTGGAAGAACTGTCGGAAGACGACAAACTGCTGGTAGCGCGCGCCCGCAAGATTGAGCGCTTCCTGTCGCAGCCGTTCTTCACGGCGGCGCAGTTCACCGGCCGCGAAGGCCGTTATGTCTCCCTGCGCGAGACCGTGCGCGGCTTCCGCGAAATCCTGGAAGGCAAGCACGACGATCTGCCGGAGCAGGCCTTCTACATGGTGGGCACGATCGACGAAGCCGTGGAAATCGGCGAACGCATGAAGCAAGAGGCGTAACATGGCTACGCTCCATCTGGAGATTGTCACGCAGGAAAAGCGCCTGTTCTCCGGCGACGTGGATATGGTCGTCGCGCCGGGCGGCGAAGGCGAGCTGGGCATTCTGCCGCATCACGCGCCGCTCTTGACCACGCTGAAGGAAGGCGCGCTGCGCGTGAAGCAGGGCGGCGGCGAAGAATACTTCAGCATCGGCGGCGGCTTTATGGAAGTGCAGCCCGATCATGTCATCGTGCTGGCCGACGCAGCCGAGAAAGCCGACGACATCGACATCGCCCGCGCCGAAGAAGCCAAGCGCCGCGCCGAGCAGATGCTGAAAGATCGACCGGCGGGTGTGGACATCGATGCCGCGCTGGCCTCGCTGCGCCGCGCGCAGATTCGCCTGGCCGTGGCGCAGAAACGCGGCCGCCACGCGGGCTTGCCGGAGATGCGCCGGGAGCAGTGATTGGCACATCGCCATTGGCTGTGGATCGTGAACGAATTGAACATCCTGAGCATCGCCTTCCTGGCTCTGCTCAGGATGTTTTATGAGTGGATTACGCACATTTTCCAATTATCAGGTAAAATGACACGCGGTTTAATTACCGGCGGGGCGAGGTGAATTCGCCCCGCTGCAAGGATTGTTGAATGCTGCAAAGGGAAATCGGAATCGATCTCGGCACGGTGAACGTGCTCGTGTACGTGCGCGGAGCCGGGATCGTGCTGCAAGAACCGTCGGTGGTGGCGCTGACGGTGAACGAGAGCCGCATCGTGGCGGTGGGCGAAGAAGCCCGATCGATGCTGGGCCGCACCCCGGACGCGATCGAAGTGGTGCGCCCCATGCGCGACGGCGTCATCGCCGACTATCAGATCACCGAAGCGATGCTGCGTTACTTCATCAAGAAGGCCACCGGCGGCGTGCGCCTGTTCAAACCCAAGGTGATGATCAGCGTGCCGTTTGGCGTGACGAGCGTGGAGAGCCGCGCCGTGCACGAAGCGGCCGTCGCCGCCGGCGGCGCGCCGCGCGATGTCCACCTGATTCCTGAGCCCATCGCCGCGGCGATCGGCGCGGGCATGCCCGTCAACACCCCCACCGGCAACATGGTGCTCGATCTGGGCGGCGGCACCACCGAGGCCGCCGTGGTCTCGATGAACGGTATCGTCGTGGCGAACTCGGTGCGCGTGGGCGGCGTGCGCATGGACGAAGCGATCGTCGCTTACATCCGCAAGAAGTACAGCCTGGCCATCGGCGAACCCACCGCCGAAGAGATCAAGTACCGGCTGGGTGCGGCGATCCCGCTGGACGAAGATGCCGACATGGAGATTCAGGGCCGCGACCAGGTAGCCGGTCTGCCGCGCACGATTCGCATTCGATCTGCCGAGATTACCGAGGCGCTGCAAGAACCGCTATCGGCCATTGTCGGCGTGGTGAAGAGCGTGCTGGAGAAAACGCCGCCCGAACTCGCGTCGGACATCATCGATCGCGGGATGGCCTTGGTGGGCGGCGGTGCGCTGCTCCGCCGGATCGATCAGCTCATCACCAAGGAAACGGGCGTCGCCGCCTACGTGGCCGAAGCGCCGATGGCGTGCGTGGCGATGGGCGCGGGCAAGGCGCTGGAGAATTACGCGATCATCCGCCGGAGCATTGGCGGGCTGTAAGTGAAAAGTAAAGAGTGAAGAGTGAACCGAGCGCCCTCACTTGAAGGCGCTCGGTTTGTTTTGGCGACTATGATTTTTGATGAATAGAGCAAATTCCTGAATGGTTTACGCTCAAGGCGGACGACACAGAGTCCCTGTGGGAGTCCGCCGTTCCTAACCGCTGGACTGCCCGCCCTCGGAACGAAGTAGAGAGGGTTGTCCAGCGGGAGCACGGCACCCGCCGTAGGCTCGTGGACGGAATTTTCCACTGACAGTCATGTAGGGTGGCCCTGTGTAAGGACATCGTGGTGCGAATACTGTTCACCTTCATTGGCGGTAATGGACATTTCGTCCCACTAATCCCCGTCGCCCGCGCGGCCTCGGCTGCGGGCCACACCGTCGCCTTCGGCTGCGGGCCGTCCATGATCTCGACGGTCGAGGCCGCCGGCTTCACCGTGTTTTCCCTGGGTACAGCCACCGCCAGCCCGCCGGAACGGCTCCCACTCCGCCCGCTCGACGCCGCGCGCGAGGACCAGGAGTTCCGAGACCGCTTCGCCCGCCAGGGAGCCCAATACCGCGCACCGTACACCATCGCGTTGTGCACCGCGTGGCAGCCCGACATCCTGGTGTGCGACGAGACCGACTTCGGCGGTATGGTCGCGGCCGAGCGCCTCGGACTGCCATACGCGACCGTGCTCGTCATGGCCGCCGGATCATTCGTGCGGACTGAATTAGTTGGCGAGGTACTCAACGAGTTGCGCGCCGAACATGGCCTGCCATCCGACCCCGAGCTAGACATGCTCCACCGCTACCTTGTGCTGGCGCCCTTCCCGCCCAGCTTTCGAGACCCGGCCTATCCGCTCCCCGCTACAGCGCACAGCTTCCGTCCGCCAATGTCTGAGGAAGCTGGAGATCCGGCACCGGCTTGGCCGTCGAGGCGGCCCGGAGTGCCGACCGTGTACTTCACCCTTGGCACGGTCTTCAACATGGAGTCCGGCGACCTGTTCACACGGGTGCTCGCTGGGCTGCGCGACCTGTCCGTCAACGTCGTCGTCACCGTCGGGCATCACATTGATCCCGGAGAATTTGGCCCGCAACCAGCCAATGTCCAGATTGAGCGTTACATCGCGCAGGAATCGATCTTGCCACATTGCCACCTGGTTGTCACGCACGGCGGATCGGGCAGCGTGATCGGCGCCCTGGCACACGGGCGGCCAGCGGTGTTGATCCCCATGGGAGCCGATCAACCCTTGAACGCGGCGCGTTGCGTACAACTTGGGGTCGCACAGGTGCTTGATCCAATTGGGGCCACGCCAGACAACGTGCGTGATGCGGTTTCTGATGTATTCGCAGACCACCGCTATCGATGGGCCGCCGAACGCATCCGAGACGAGTTTGCTGCGCTGCCAGGGCCGGCGCACGCTGTCCGGCTGCTAGAACGGCTCACGGTGGAAAATCGGCCCATACACTGCATGATTCCACTGTTGCGTCGAGAAGCTACCCAACAACTACCCCAGTACCCGTTACAATCGTGGGCGAGTCAATCCGCAGGCCAAAGTTCTGGCTGAGGAGGGCTACGAAATCTTCGTGGAGATTTACCGGCAAATGAAGGGCGTGTATCGCAAGTCAAATGGGTGATTGACTTGTTTGACTACAGATTGAATCAGGCTATACTGTGATGCACGGATTTTGAACTATAAGGCATGAGACAAACACGTTTCGCCGAAACATCCGGCAGGGGATACTACAGGAACACTGCATGTGTACGGAATTTTTCCACTAACATGCATATTAGGCGACTACATATGCTCTGGCACATAATCAAGCATAGAGACGACGAAACTCTATCGAATCTAGCCCGAATCAGTCTTCGTATCCGAGAAATTCAATATTCGGATCAAATTTCGGAATCATCGGTAAAATAACGCAATAGTCGGCTCCAGCCGCGAATTGAACCATGTATCAAAGTGGCGTGCATGACCACTCATGATAACCTATTTTGAGAGACTCATAATGACGAAGAAGTCACAGGTAAAGAATAGCGGTGCTAGTGATGGCGCGCCGCACAACAACGTTGCAGTCGATGGTTCGGTCTCATATTCCGAGAAATGGTCGTTACATCCCGGTGAGGCACTCCGACGCAAGCGCGGTCTCTCGGCCAAGGAGCAGCAGGCTCGCGCGAAGCATCCTATTGTCCTGGCTCAGGACGTGTTCGAGTCGCGTGCCTTGCGGCGCAAAGCGTTTTACGGCGACAAGGACTGCCTCATCTTTTGCGGCGAAGTGCGCGAAGTGCTCGGATGGCTGCGCGACGCCGGGATTTTCGTCGATTGCATCGTTACCTCGCCGCCGTTCTATGGGCAGCGCGATTACGGCGTCGCTGGCCAGATTGGCCTGGAGCAACAGCCCCAGGAATCATCGCAAAGCTCGTGGATGTATTTTGCGATGCGCGAAATACTTAATTCCACGGGCAGCCTATGGGTTAACCTCGGCGACACCTACTGGAACGGACGCGGCGAGCACAAAGGCCGCGACCACAAGCAGCAGGCCCGACGCTTTGGTTTGCGCCCGCAAGACCGTCGTGGCGATGGCAAACTCTGCAAAAATAAGCAGCTACTCCTAATCCCGCACCGCTTCGCAATTGCAATGCAGGACAAAGATTGGATTGTCCGCAACGACAACGTGTGGGTGAAACCGAACCCCATTCCAGATCAGGTCGCCACCGGAGCAGCATGTCCCACGAATATGTTTTTCACTTCGTCACGCAGCGATTCTATTACTACAACCGGATTGCTGTGGGCCGTAAGAGTACACGGGGGACATACATGCCTCCGACTGACACATGGGATGTACCCATCTCTAAAGGCGGCACTCTCCACAAAGCGTCGTTTTCCGAAGAACTCGTGAAGATTCCGATCCTCGCAACCACGCCACCTGGAGGTGTTGTTCTTGACCCGTTTGCAGGCCAGCGGCACTTCACTTCTTTTTGCCAAACGGAATGGCCTGCGTTCGATCGGCATCGACATCAAAGAGGAGTATTGCGAGGTGATGCGCGATTCAATTCGGCACGCTTCGTGCGTACCGTCAGGCTTATGGCTACGTACCTAACCCCAGAGACTATCAAGGCGTCTGTTCAACGATTGATCGACTCGCGAGCAAAGAGTGGGCTCGTTGATTTCCTTGTGCTCAAGCGCGCTTTGTCGTGTTGGCACCAACGAAATTCCTTTTTCGAGTACCGATGCTCCCCACCGGCGCGATGGTTGATTTGGCGGCGACCTATCCACCTGGGATCGGATTTGCTCAGCCGGCGAATTTTAGCCCGTTTGTTAAGGTGTTCGGGACAGCCGGGGCAGAGAAATATGTCACGAGAAAATGGCTCACGAATGGCCCTGCTGATACCCTCTCCGGTCCTGAAGTGGAATTCGGTTGTGCAGATCGAAGGAAGCAAACCGCGGCGTGGGTCTTTGAGGGTTGACTACGAGTGGCATTAAGCCGCTCTTCTTCTCAAGGCGGGGGATTAATTGCCCACGCTAACCGACGCTGCTATTTGGTATCACAGAGCCGATAACCTTGAAGAGCGTTTCGGAGCCTTGGCGGACAGCGAGCAACTCACTGGGCATCTGCGCGCGTCACTCATTACGCAGTTGGGCCCGACGGATGACGAGATTGCCTGACTGTTTGATGCGACCGCGCAGCCCCTGAGCGGTCAACCACTCGGCAATGTGCTGTGCAACGCTGTTGCCGACCCACAGGCCTATCTCCCCGATCTTGGCAGCAGATCCGGCGAAGTCGCCGAAATGCTTGCCGCGTTTGAAACTCTAGCGAACTGTGCCGAGCTCCGGATGCCCCGAACTGCCGCCGTTTTGCGCTTCATCGCTGCACTCGGCGCAAAACGTCTTTCCCATATTGAGCTGGCTGCTGCCGGTTCCGGAAAGACAAAACTCGCGCAAGCGTTTGCCCGCTCGATTACGCCCGCCACTGAGGAGGGTCAACCTGCTGCCTACGCGGTGATTCCTGTAGGTGCAGACTGGACGGGCAACGACAACATCCTTGGATATCCGGACGGACCAGACTCTGGACACTACGTTATGCGTCCGGCCCTCGAACTCATTTCAGCGGGCCGCGCAACCGGAGAACGCAGGCGCGCCGCACTTCCTCATTCTCGACTAAATGAACCTCTCGCACGTTGAACGGTATTTCGCTGACCTCCTCTTGCTTATTGAGTCGGGGGCGAGGTCACCGAGTCTTTACCGCCCTATCGTAGGCGAAGATGGCGTCAAGCAACTACGCAGCAATGTGGACCCACAATCTCGCACCCGCCACTCAATCTCTTCATCATTGGCACCGTGAACGTGGACGAGACGACCGATACGTTTTCGCCCAAGGTACTTGATCGCGCCAATGTCATTGAGTTTCGCATGACTCATGAGGAACTAGCAACCTTCCTCGCCTCGCCTCGCTCGCCCGCGATGGATGAGCTCACCCGGGCCGCGGAAGCGGCTTTGGCGCAGCATTTGTCGCAGAAGTTGGCAAGTCTGTGTCCACTCCTGTCGCGGTGCGCGAACGCTTTGAAGCCGAGGCGCTGCTGTTCTTCTCAACGTCTGCCGCGCGACCACAACGCGGAGTTCGGATCCCGCGTGGTGAATGAGGCCGCTCGATTCCTCCATTTCTATTGCTTGCTCGGCGGTCACTCTGAGGACAACGTGGATTGGTTCGACGCGGCGATGGATGCCATAGCGTTGTGCAGAAGTCTGCTGCCGCAGCTCCACGGCTCTCGACCAAGACTTGAAGGGCTGCTATGGGCGCTCGCATGGGGCGTGTGGCGGTGACCGAACAGGCCTCGATACTTCTGCTGTCCTCGCCCGCTGCCGCGAGGCCGGGAGCGCTCTCAGCAGGTAAACAAAGTTTAGCCCTGAGGCAGTGGAAAAGGCTCTGGTCGGGAATGATGCGCTCTACCCGTTGAGTCTCGATATTAATGCGGATGTGGCGCAAGCTTGTGCGCGACCAATTCGTCACCTTCTCTGAGGCGTGAGATGGCCGCCAAACCGCAGAACCCGGCACATATAGATTGCCGCACTTTGGATGGTGCATCCCCGCCCGCATCGTACTATGGCCGATGCGCGACATCGGGCTGACCCGCGCGATGAATGCCCGCGAGCGCGCGGGCCCCAGGCTGAAGCACACGCCCGCGGTGAGGAACCGGTGCAACTCCGTGAGCGATGCCGCTACATCTATCGGCTCGAATCGCTCGATGGCACGAGCAACCTCTTGTTACGCGAAGACCGCGGCGTGACTCGCAGCCCCGCCGCGGTAGGTGGCGACGAAGGTTTATCGAACCCGGCGATCAGTGCGGCGTGCTCCCGCTTATCGTAATACGGGGTAACGATCTTATTCCACTCGCTCACGCTGCGGTAGAAGTGCGGTCAATGAAGATGGGCTACCACGATCATTATCGCGGTATGCTCGACTACATCGCCACACGATGCGCGGGCTTGCTGCTCGATAGTCGTGCACCGACGCGCCTCCGGTTCCTGTCCACCCGGCGCACGGATCGCGCGGCACTGGAACAGCAACTGAATTCCTCCGCCAGACTTTGGAGTCACCAAACTTTCGCGGCGCGGTGGATGAGGTGCTCCGCAATGCACCGGCGCCTGGAGGATGAGCGCGAGGTTCGTTCCATCAGCCACCCGTTCAAAGTCTGCAAGGATTTCGCCCGCCAAATCGCCCGTGCAGGAGGCCGCATCGGCGTGCCACCTACGGATCCGCTTCTGGGTTGCCCAACGACAAGTCACGTCGTTGCCAACCCACGCGGAAGTGACCGCGCGCGCCGATTCCCTCGACACGCCAGAGAATCGTTTCGCCAAGATGGTGCTGGTCGAATTTCGTGACTTCCTGGCCCGAAGTCGGCGCTTTGCTCGGGCGCGACCCGCGCGAGGCCGCCAAGCCGGACAATACCCGCCTGATCCGCGAAGTGACCCGACTGCGCGGTTTGTTGGACGGCTTCCCTCGGGCGCGGTTTCTTGCCGGACATCTCGCGTCCCGAAATGCTCCCGCTCGGTAGCCCTGTGCTCCAACGCAAGGCCGGTTACCACGAACTCCTCCATCTATGGCTGCAGTTTCACGTCGGCGCGCAGGTCCGCGTGGGAGGGTGGGCTGGATGTGTGGCAGGGCGGCGCGCGCAATGTGGCGACGTTATACGAGTATTGGTCGTTGTTTCTTTCATCTCAAGGCGCTGTTTCGTGCCAAGTTTGCGTGCACAGAGCCGCTCCACTCGGTACTCATCGAAAGCGACGCAGGCCTGCCGCGACTGAAACTCCAGCGCGGTGTAGGTCTGCCAGGACGCCCGTAATTCCGGCGGCGTCTGGTCGCATACGGCAGGTCGCCGTCTTGCAGCCGAGTTCCACTTCAACCGCAAATTCACGCGACGACCAGATCGCGATCACAGTCAGTCCGGCAGCTGGAATATGCGAAGGTGTGCAACCCGACTACACAATCAGCATCTTGCCGGCTGATTTCACCAAAGAGGAGGCTGAGGAGAACGAGGTGATGGTGCATATTGATTTCGATGCTGAGTATCGCGTGGATTTTCTTCGACGAAAGCGGTTTCGGCGATGAGAGCAACGATGAGGTAATTCATGACCGCGCCGAATCCCAGAACGAGACGTCCACTGCGGCGAAGTATAGTGACTTGCTCAAGATGCATGCATACCGCGATGCCATTAGGCGCACTGGAGGAGCCTATGTGCTTTATCCGGGAAATGCCGGCGACAGCAAACGCTTTGAGGAGTTTGGTGGCTTTCACGGGACTCTGCCTGGCCTCCGGCGCATTCGCAATCCGTCCGCGACAAGACGGCACCGCCGAGGGCATAGACGACTTGCGGGAATTCCTCTACGACGTGATCGAGCCCTGGCTAATCACACGACTGCCCCGAGCGCGTCAACTGTTCATATCGCTGAATCTTACACCCTGCGCGAAGATCCAGTGCCTTACGGCTCGCTGATTCTCACAGAGCGCGATGAACTGGGCGGTGACTACCGCGCGCTACCACCTGCCGAGCATAATGTAGTGGTTACGTGGTATGAGACACAAGCACAGTCGACTGGACGCG
>CAWJPR010000009.1:0-885232 GCA_963844815.1 uncultured Chloroflexia bacterium | reverse complement strand
TTGGTTGATCGAGCGCGTTGCAGGTCAATGGCGGGCTGCGGCGTTGAACCTACAATCGAAACAGCGCATTGATGCGCTCCGCGACAATGGGCATATCCTGTACAGGATCGCCAGCCAGTGGCGAGTCTTCGACCTCGCCGTCTTCGCGGTGAAAATGATGTGGGGCGTTCGGTAGTTCGGGGTGATGGCGGGCATTATCCCAACCCAGGACGCGCCGATTACCTTGCAGCAAGGTATCCGGATTCTGCCCGGTCGCTTCGCGAAAATACACTCCAACGCATAGCCGCGCTCCAACTCGACACGGATTTTCGTCACCAGATCACGAGTGGAGCGGATGTAGGGACAGTGCGCAATCAGGACCCCGAGCGCGTCAGTAAGTGGGTCAGCCACGTGACGATGCTTCTGATTGAGTTGCACCTGTGCCAGCCTAAATGAGCGCGCTGCCCAGCTCGATGGCGTCTTCCCAGGCGGGATGCTCGGCGATTTCACGGGTGTCGAGGCGGCGGTTCAGTTCGGCCAACGAGCAAGCGTATTTGCGCTCAAAACCGGCGATGGTCTGGCGCAGGAATTGCTCGCGCGCCGCAATGCTGGCATTGAGCTTGCGGACGCCCTCCAGCGTGATGGAAGGGGGCAGGGAAGGTTGAAGTACCGACACGGTAAGCCGCCTTTCTCATCGGCCTGCTCAGATGGCCAATGGGGCAGTCGTTGGCATCGACCCTATAGAGATTATACCAAAATTCCATGCCTTTGGTTCAGACGGGGGGCAGTGCGACGGGAGCACCGCATGTGAGTCTTCCGTGGGACTCCCCCCAATCTGTATGCAGAGGATGTCAAACCTTTCCCGCGTTCCGCGAGCGTTTCAGTTTGAGGGGTAAAGTTGCACCAAGCCGGCGGGCGTCACGGCGGGCAAGAGCGGAGAGGGCTGTGTGAGTTCGATCTGCGAAGCAGGGTTGTTCATCATAGTTCGGCGGGAAGGGTGTCGAGGTCATTGGTTGATTGAGCGCGCCGCAGGTCAATTTCCTCTGCGGCGTGGTTCAGGTAGAACTACATTGTTGGATTCTTCCGTTTGAGTGTGCGATGAGCGCCAATGCGGCTCTGACGGGGGCAGTTCGCGGCCTCCCGCAGGGCCCCCCAAAAAGGTGGGAATTTCGTGGCCGCCTGCCCCGCCACAGGGCCGCGCTACGGACGGAGGAGCCGCGAAGATGGCGCGCCAGGCGTGTGGGGTGGATCTACCGGAGTCGCGATGGGTTTGCGCCTGGTTGAAATCGTCGACAAGTGTCAGGTAAGACGGGTGACGATTGGCCTCGATTAGATACAATTTGGTTACAACATGTAAAAACTTGTTGACACCACGAGAAATTCACCATACAGTTGAGTAGTGCGCTTAAACTATCTTGCTACAATTATCCCTGCCCTAACCCTGCGAGGAAACAACATGCCAGTATCACCTGTGAACCGGTTTGACGCAATCATCTGGACTGAAGGCAAGACAGATTGGAAGCATTTGCGCCGTGCTGCAGGCAAATTGGGATTGTGTCTTAACATCGAATATCACGAAAATGAAGATCGTGATATGGGTGGAGAGGCATTGCTTAATAAATGTCAAATATTCGCGCAAACCTTTCAAACAACGCCGCTTATTTTCGTATTTGATCGAGACAAACCTTCAATTGTTAAGGCAGTGTTGAGTCCAGATGGTTCGTTCAAGGATTGGGGCAACAACGTATTCTCAATGGCTATTCCTGTGCCAAGCCACCGCCAGGGCCAGAATAATACTTGTATTGAGATGTACTACACAGACAAGGAAATTACTACTCTTGATCAGAACGGAAGACGGTTGTATCTATCTTCAGAATTCAAAGAAACTTCCGGTAATCTCATTGGGAATCCATCTATACATCTTGGAAATGCTGGTCGGGTAAAAGGTTATGCGGCTCCCGAAAATGCCAAAATTATCGACAGCGATGTATTTCATGGAGATGCCAACATTGCATTGTCAAAGGACAATTTCGCCGAATATGTTTTGAACGACGTCCATCCGTTTGGCGAATTTCAAGTTGAAGAATTCCGAAAAATATTCGATCTGGTTGCTGCGATTTTGCATCAGACAACACCACGTGGTCTGTTAGCCTGCCTGACTTGAACAGTTTTACACGAGATGTTGATAGAGTGCCAACGGCGGAGAAGTTTTCCCTCGTGCTTGAGAAGATCGTGCAAACAACGCAGATGGCATTAGAACTGTTCGCCGTCTGCACAATCCGAACATATGAAGATCTTATCATTGCTACTCCTAATGAGTATACGAAGAAAGTAGAGCCGATTGCCCAGGTCTTACGAGATAAATTCGCCTCGCCATCTTTGCCAACAATATACGAGCTCGCGCGGCACTGCTACTATCTTGTAGACGCAAAAGCACCAGATGGGCTAAGGAAGATGCGCCAGTGCTTGGAGACAACGTTCACTTTAGGACCTATTGGGGAATTACTCAGTGACTTGGAGGTGATATTTCCACCGGAGGGATCCAAGCCAAGGACAATAAACAAGCCGTCAATAATCAAACCGTTTTTCACATACACGCTGCATGAGCTTTCCAAATTTGCCACGCGAGCAAATGACGTTCAGAGAACTATCGAATCTATGGATTCTGATTTTGTGGCTGAGTCACATCGGTGGGTGGAAGCCTTGAGACAATTGGTGTCGGTATTAGAGCCGATCTTTTCTCAAACATTTGTCCTGGAGACCGTAGAACAACAGACGTCTGCTGGTCAAGAATACTTGATTGTTACCAAAACATATGGAGATGGGCGGATTGGGGCATCGACTAGGCAGGTGTCATTTAATAGCTTGGATGCTTATGATACAAATACATCGGCAGTTGCGCTAGCAAGTGCTCAGGGGCCGATGCTACTCCGCCTGTTCCCATTCTTAGTAATAAAAGATGATAGACTATTCTTCTATGCTCGCACACGATTTGCAGGCTATGAATATCGTTCACTGCACAGCAACAATGTTCATATAATGAGGGTAGCAGCAGTCCTGACTGCTTCCGCATTAAGAAAGACCAAGTCCGATAAAAAGCGGAATCAGTCAAATGACTGATTCCGCTGGAGAGCTGGATGGATTGTTCTTTAACAATTTATGCGCCTTCGGCGTGCCTCTCGCACAGCCGGTGCAAGAAGCGCAGGTTGATCAGCAGATAGATCAGCGTGTTCTGGTTGGCGATGGCTGAGCCATGGCGCAGATGCGGGCGTTCGATGCCGAGTGCCACGGCTTGCGAGTTGATGCGTTCGACGGCGGTGCGCTGGCGATAGCATTTGTTTGTAGAGTTCGCTGTCCCGATCGAGGGTGTGGCGCAGGCGCGCGCCGATGCTGGTCGGCATCATCGCGGTGCAGCCTGGGCCCTTCCAATTGGCATGATGGATCGGGCAGACGCGCCGTGTAGAAGTCGCAGCCTTGAGCGGACAGACATATTTGCCGCGCTCATGCTCCACGATGCAGGTCGTGCGATCGGTGTAGGTGAATTTCAACGGCATCACCAAGCCCGCCGCACAGAGCGGTTCACCCGTCGGTGCGAACTTCCGTTGTTTGGCTTTGTAGTTGCCCTTTTCGGAGTAGGGAACCGCCGCGAAGCCGAAGTCGGGGTCATTTTCGCGGTAAAAATAGGCATAAACGTACCAGGCATCGAAGGCCGCATCGAAGGTGGCATAGCGCGGGCGATGCGCCCAGCCGCGCGTCGGTCTGCTGCATCAGGGGAAAGAAGTAGGTGACGTCGCCGTGGTCGAAAGTCTGGGTCAGTTCGGCGATGACGAATTCGCCCCACGCGGGAACTTTCGCCACGACGACGCCCGAACCGTAGCCCCAATAGTATTCACCCGCCTGAACCAGTTTAGCGGGCACGGGATTACGCGTGGGCGTGGCTGATGGGGCGGCACGGTTGTGGCGGCGCTTGCAGCCGAGCCGACAATCGGGATCGCCCGGAGGTTGCTGGGCTTTGTTGTAGCGATCGGACACATAGGCTTTGGGATTGTTCTCTTTCACCCAGGCGAGGATGTGCTTCGTGTCGAGGGAGATGCAGTCGATAGCCGGCGCTTGTTGGGCCTGAAGTTCGTCGCGGATCAGCCGCACGCTGTCGGCCAACAAGAATTGCAGGACGGCATTGGGCATCTGGCGCAGCATCTGGTTCAAGTGTTGCCGAGTGGGGAGACTGGCGCGGGCATTGAAACCGCAGGCGTTGGGCCGGGTCCAATTGCACCGGAAAACCGAGCAGCCATATGAAACCGGGATGTTCGATCAAGTAACGTCGGAGATGCCCCATCGAGGGCAGCGCTTCATTGAGGCGAATCAATTCTGCGGCCACGAGCGCCGCATAAGGAATCGTCACCTGGCCCCAGTTGCGTTGCAGATTGCGTTCTGGGAAGTGCGCCCAATCTAACGGGCCCAACAACTCGAAACAACGCATGATCGTCGGCGAGGCCGTGACACAGACCGGGAGATGGTCGGGGTATTGACTGAGCGTATGCAAATCAGGCTGTTTTTCAAGGGTTTCCGAGGGTCGAAGCGAAAAGATCCAAAGCGGTAACTGCGTTACAATAGCGGCGTCCGTCATGGGAAGGCCTCCTTGGGCGAAAAATGGAATCGGCTAATTCCATTCTATGCCCAAGAACATCCGTGACGGACAGCGGAATGAGTCACTGACTGATTCCGTTTTGGCGGCGCGCTGCAGATCTAAAGAACGACGGCGATCTGGCTTAAGCGGAATGAGTCATTGACTGCTGCTACCCTCATATAATTCCTACTAAACAGAAATTCAATCGTGCAGCATTCAAGCGAACGGCCCAAGGTGCAGCACAGCAAAATCTGTTCTGGGCGGAATCGCTACCAACAATCAACAAACAAAATGGCATTAAAGCCAATATCCCAACAGAAGGTCCCGTGAAGTTTGTTGGACGACGGCAGGAGATTGCAACCATTAGACAACAGATTATCGAGATCCCTAATCAAGACGGTATCATATTTGGCCTTGGCGGTATAGGTAAAACGGCTCTCATCATACAGATCTGCCGCGAATTATTCGAAGAAGCAAACATCGACAATGTGTTGTTTGACAATATTGTGTGGGTGCTGGCCAAACGAACGCTCTACAACCCAAGGCGTGATTCGGTTGAGAAGAAGGAACAGCAAGTTGAGAACCTCGATCAAATCATTTCTGCCATTCTTGATTTTTTTGAATTCGAAGACCTTGATGGCTACAGTTTCGATGACAAAAAGGCTCTCTTGCTCGAATTGCTAGAGGAAAAACGAGTGTTACTAGTTCTGGATAACTGTGAGACATTTAATGAAAACGAGGCTCAGAAAATCGTCGACTTTTTTGGAATCGAAGTCAAATATCACTTGCGCAAGCTGCCACTGAACTTTAAGGTTATTCTTACCTCACGTGTTCGAATACCGTCAGGTTTTCACCAAGTTCATCTAAAAGGGTTAGACTTACGTGAGTCGAAGCAACTAATGACAAGTCTATACAAACCGTATGAGGCGGCGAATCCAGAGTTGTCTGATGAGCAAAAGGGCCTGCTACATGCAGCGACATTCGGGATTCCAATAATCATTAAGCACTGCTTTGGGCAACTATATGAGTTTAACGTGCCATTCGACCAAGTCTGTAGCAGTTTAGCGTCTGATGAGAACAAGGCCGTCGCATTCAGTTTTGCAGAGATATTCAAGATGCTCAAGCGCGACAAGCTACAATTGGAGATTGTGCTTCTATTGGAACTGATCAGTTGTCCACTTATGATAAGGCAAATCTCCGACATCTTGGACAAGGATGAAGCGTTAGTCACTCGCAAGATGCCATTGCTTGTTAACTTTCAATGTATTCGCAAAGTGAATCAGGGGCGTGACGAGAAATATTCGGTGAACGATGATATTCGTGTCATAACGAAGCAATTGATGCAAGGGAACGCCGAGATGGCTCAGGCCATTCGACAGAAAATTACTGCCAATTTCACGCTTGAGAAACAAATGGACTACTCGAGCGAAGAGCGTAGTATTCTTGATATATTCAACACCTTGCTATCTCAGCAACAAGTGCTTGAAGCCGAATCGTTCGTGATAAAAGTATTGGAAGAGAAACCTGATTCTGTTCTACTCAGGTACCACTACGCAAAATACTTAAAAGAAGAGAAACGCGACATCGAGGCTGCTATTCATCTTCTAGAGGAAATCCGCGAGCCCAGCAACAATCACCCGAGTATCTTACGGATACTCGTCGCGTGCTATTTGTGCCTTGATGTGCCTAATTTTGAACATGCAAGTACCTATGTCACGCAGCTGGAGTCAGTGGCTTCTGACAACGCTCTTCGATTTGAAATTGGTGATTTCTACGTTAGGTGGTCGATCTCCACAAAGATGAATCGCGATATCAATCCGGATCCAATAGAGGAGATGTTGCGCCAGCAGAGCTACAAGGAACTAGCAGATCGAGCTCTGGGTATTCTGAATCAGATTCAAGACAAGACTCACGAAGTATACTATCGACTTGCTCAATGTTACTTTAATAAGTGGGATCGAGTTGACGCCTTAAGAATGATCGATAAGGCGCTAGATCTGGCGAATGGCGATCTGCGCTATCAGACAAATTACTCATACCTGAGGAAGCTAATTCTTTCTAAGAAGAACATCGACTAGGGCAGTCAATTGTCGAAGCTTCTATCGCAGGCAATTGCAATCGGCGTTGCAGAGAATAAGGGCTTCTCGTACTTCATGCGTCTCTTTGCACAAACTTACCCGCGCTTCTGGAAGCTCACTTCTGATCAGCGTGGCAACGCTGCGATAGATCTCATTCTCTTCGCAGATGGTAGGTGGCGATGTGTGCCGTCCTCGGCGAGTCAACAGGCTCCCATTCCATCGGCGGTAGCCCCCACTGTTCTCGCCAATGATCAAGTAAGGCATTCTTCTCACGATAGGTGCTGAGCGTCCAATACCGGAACTGAATGCCCATCCGTTTGAGGCCGATCCGGCCTGGCCGCGCCTGTGTACCGCCTGCGGCCACACCTCGTTCGTGAATCCCTTGCCCGTCTCCATCGTTTTGCTGTCCGTGGACGCCGGCCTGCTCGCCGGGCGGGCGTGAGGTCGTCAGGCAACTCACCCCTTGTTGCACAGTTGACGGTTTTCACCATTTGCTTCTTCGCCCACTTGCGCCTATACTTGCCAGCAATTCTCATTTTGAGATTCGCGGAGCGACAACACTAGCCGCGCGGGCTCCCACGCCCGCGAAATCGGCGGCGTGGGAGCCGCCTCTGCTGCTATATTGAGAATTGCTGTATACTTGCACTCATCCTCCAGGCGCGAGCCACGCATGTTCACTCAGCATTCGCATTGCTCGTATTGCGGACATCCGTTTGAGGCCAATCAGGCCTGGCCGCGCCTGTGTGCTGCCTGCGGCCATACTTCGTTCGTGAATCCCTTGCCCGTATCCGTTGTCTTGCTGCCCGTGGACGATGGCCTGCTCGCCGGGCGGGCGTGAGGTCGTAAGGCAACTCACCCCTTGTTGCGCAGTCGACGGTTTTCATCATTTGCTTCTTCGCCCACTTGCGCCTATACTTGCCAGCAATTCTCATTTTGAGATTCGCGGAGCGACAACACTAGCCGCGCGGGCTCCCACGCCCGCGAAATCGGCGGCGTGGGAGCCGCCTCTGCTGCCATATTGAGAATTGCTGTATACTTGCACTCATCCTCCAGGCGCGAGCCACGCATGTTCACTCAGCATTCGCATTGCTCGTATTGCGGACATCCGTTTGAGGCCAATCAGGCCTGGCCGCGCCTGTGTGCTGCCTGCGGCCATACTTCGTTCGTGAATCCCTTGCCCGTTTCCGTTGTCTTGCTGCCCGTGGACGATGGCCTGCTTGTCGTGCGGCGCAACATCGCGCCGCAAATTGGCCAGCTGGCGCTGCCGGGCGGTTACATCAATCGCGGCGAATCGTGGCAGCAAGCCGGGGCGCGCGAGCTGCTGGAAGAAACGGGCATCGTGATCCCGCCGGAAGACCTGCGCGAGTTTTGCGTGAAGAGCGCGCCGGGCTATAATACGCTGATCGTATTCGGGCTGGCGCACCGCCTGCGCGCGTCTGATTTGCCGCCGTTTGCGCCGAACGAGGAGACGCAGGAAATCTGTGTGCTGGCTGCGCCGCAGGAGCTGGCGTTCTCGACGCATACGGAAGCGCTGCGGGAGTATTTTGCAGGTAGACCAGGAAACGATAGGCAAGGACACCATGATGCGGAAAATCGCCGTAGCGCTTACAAAGGGTGGAGTCGGCAAGACGACCACGGCGGTCAACCTGGCCGCCGGGCTGGCAGTGGCGGGCCAACGCGTGCTGCTGATCGACGTCGACGCGCAGGGGCAGGCCGGAAGAATGCTGGGCTGCGCGCCCTCGATCGGGTTAGCCGAGCTCGCCACGGGCAGCGCCACGCCCGATCAGGCCATCACCTCCGCGCGCGATCGCTTGTGGCTGCTGGGCGGCGGCAAGTCGCTGGCCGGCTTGAAGATGTTGATCACGCGCAAGGAATTCGGCGCGGAGCGCACCTTGAGCGAAGCGCTGGCCCCGCTGGACGATCAGTATGATTACGTGATCCTCGACTCGGCGCCGGGCTGGGATGCGCTGTCGGTGAATGTGCTGTTCTACGCGCGCGAAGTGCTCTCGCCGGCCTCACTGGAGGTAATGACGCTGCAAGGGCTGTCGGACTTTGCGCAGAACCTCGCGTCCATTCAACGCTATCACACCGATCTGCAATTGCGCTACGTCGTGCCCACGTTCTACGACCGGCGCGTGAAGAAGTCCGCAGAGATATTCACGCAATTGCAGGCGTACTATCCCGCGCAGGTGTGTTCGCCCATTCGCTACAACGTGCGTTTGTCCGAAGCGCCCGGTTACGGGCAGACGATCTACGAGTATGCGCCCGCCTCCATCGGCGCAGAAGACTATGCCGCGCTGGTAGAAAGGATCAAGCACGATGACGGAACGCAAGCAAACCCCTGATATTCTTGGCGCCATTTTGAGCGGTGCGACTCCGCCCGGCCAACCTTCTGCGCCTCCACCGGTTACGGCGCCGCCGGCTGCGCAGGTCGCACCCGCCGCGCCGCCGCCAATCGCGCGCGCGGAACGAGCGCCGCGCGCGTCTGCGGCCCGCCAGACCAGCTGGGAATATCTGATCGTATCGTTTCACGAGCAGAACGGCTGGCACGCGCGCTTCGTCAACGGGCGCGAAATGGAAAACTGGCAGCGCGGCCCGCAGCTGCACGATGTGCTCGATCAACTCGGTGGAGACGGCTGGGAGTTGATCAACGTGGTGAAGAGCGAGCCGCTGTATGGCACGATGGATCGCCTGCAAGCGTACTTCAAGCGGCCGCAATAAGGCGGCATGCCAAATCTTGTGTAAATTCGTTCGCCCGCAGTTTAGAGCAGATTCCAAGTTGATATACGATCTGGATTCGAGGCTTTAGCCGGAAACCGCCTAAAGGCTCGACTCCAGAGGCCGTAAACCAAACTGGAATTCGCTCTAACTGCGGGGAAACTACACAATCTTCGGCACACTGCCCGCAATAACCTCACCTGCGCCCTATTCTGCAAACTTCACCGGCTAAAGCCTCCACTCCAGGGAGCGGACATTACCGGCTTTGGTTGTCAAAGTTCATCAGGGAGAAGGCCGAGTGGGGCCGGGTGAAGCGAAGAGAGGATTCCTCCATGAAAGATCGAACCCTGTTGATGATCCCCGGACCGATCGAGTTTGAGCCGGCGGTGCTGGCGGCGTTGGGTGCGCCGACGACGAGCCATCTCGCGCCCGACTTCATCGAAGCGTTTGGGCAGGCGTTGGAAAAGACGCGCCAGGTTTTTCTCTCCGACGATGGTCAGCCGTTCGTGCTGGCCGGGTCGGGCACGCTGGCGATGGACACGGCGGTGGCGAATGTGATCGAGCCGGGTGACAGGGCGCTGGTGGTCAACACCGGCTTCTTCAGCGATCGCCTGGCGGCGATTCTGGAACGCTACGGCGCGCAGGTGACACACGTCACAGCACCTGTCGGGGGGCGGCCCGCGATCGAGGAAGTGGAAGCCGCGCTGCAGCAGGATCACTTCAAGGTGCTGACGATCACCCATGTCGATACCTCGACGGCCGTCATCGCCGATGTCAAGGCGCTGGCCGGGCTGGCACAGCAATACGGCGCGTTGAGTATCGTCGATGGCGTGTGCTCCGTGGCCGGTGAAGAACTGCGCATGAGCGAATGGGGCGTGGACGTGGCCTTAACCGCCTCGCAAAAAGCGATCAGCGTGCCGCCGGGGTTGGCGCTCGTGGTGGCGAGTCCGCGCGCCCTGCAAGCCTTCAAGCGGCGCAAGACGCCCGTGCTGAGCTACTACTCCGATTGGGCGAACTGGCTGCCGATCATGGAGGCGTACGAAGCGCGCCGGCCGGCTTACTTCGGCACGCCCGCCGTGAATCTGGTCTTCGCGCTCAACGTGAGCCTGGATCAGATTCAGAAAGAAGGGCTCGCGGCGCGCTTCAAGCGGCATCTCGCACTGGGGGCGGCGGTGCAGGCCGCGCTGAAAGCGCTGGAGTTGGAGCAAGTGCCCCTGAAGGAAGAATTCGCCGCGCACACCTTGAGCGCGCCGCGTTATCCCAGGGGTGTCACGCCAGCCGATCTGCTGCCGAAGGTTCAGAAGGCCGGGGCCACCCTGGCCGGCGGCCTGCATCCCGCGATCAGAGCCGAGTATTTTCGCATCGGGCACATGGGGCCGGCCACCAGCGGCGACGTGCTGGCGACCATCGGCGCCGTCGAGACGGCGCTGCAGCAGTGCGGCTACGCCTTCACGGCCGGCGCAGGCGTGGCGGCCGCGCAGGCTGCGTATCAACAAGCCATGGCGTAGCAGCGTTGGGCCATGCCTCAAGTTACCGTGAACGACATCACGCTGCATTACACCGCGCACGGTCACGGCGAGCCGCTGCTGCTGATTCACGGCGGCTGGGGGCTGGGCGTCAACGGTTTTCACTTTCAGGAGAAGACGCTGGCGCGCGACTTCCGCCTGATCGTACCCGATCGGCGCGGCTACGGTCGATCAACACGCGTCCATGGCTTCACTGCCGGCTTCCACTGGCAGCATGCCGGCGATCTGGCGCAGCTCCTGGACGCGCTGCCGGTCGAACGGGCGCGGGTATGGGGGCACAGCGATGGCGCCATTATCGGCGCCATCCTGGCGATCCTCGCGCCCGATCGCGTGCGCGCCCTCGTCTTTGAAGGCGGGCATCTCTACAATCGCAAGACGGAATCGGAACTTCAAATGCAGCAGGTGTACGCCGATCCCGGGCGGCTGCCCGAAGCCGCGCGGGTGAAATTGGCGCGCTATCACGGCGCCGCCTACTGGCCGCAGGTCATTCGCAATTGGGCCGGCGCGTGGCTTGAGTTGTATCAGCGCGATGGGGATTTGTACCGCCAGCGCCTGGCCGAGATCCGCTGCCCGGTCTTGATCCTGCACGGCGCGCACGACGAGCATACGCCCGTTTCGGAGATGGAAGAGCTCGCGCGGCGCATCCCCCGCGCCCGCCTGGTGATCTATCCCGACGGCGGCCACTCGCTGCACGACCAGCGCGAGACGCGCGAGGCGTGCACGCAGTTGGCGCGGGAATTCCTGCAGGAGGCTTGCTGATGATCACGGCGGGCGGTGATCATCCCATGCCCACATATGCCGTTCACTCTCCGTTTTACAGACTCCCTCACATAGACGCGATGCGTCTTGTAGAGCTTGCCGCCCAGGTTCACCAGATCGCTGCGCATCTGCACGGCGGTATCCGCCACCTGCGTGAGATCGGCGTGCTCGAAGCCAAAGTCCTTGACGGTCCGCTCCATCTCGGCATACAGCAGCGCATTGCCGCCGCGGCCTTGAAACTCCGGCAGAATCCCCGCGCCGTTTAAGGCCACCCACGTGGTGCGGCGCAACTCCCACAGGATGCGCAGCAGGCCAAACGGAAACAAATGCCCCCGGGCGCGCTGCAAGCCTGCCGACACGTCGTGAAAGCCAAACAGGAAACCCACCACCTGATCTTCGTGGATGATGATCTTGATCAATTTCGGATCGGCAATGACGAGGAGGTTGTCGAGAATGAACTTGATCTCGCGTTCCGTCAGCGGATAGTATTCCCAGTTGTTGACGAAGGCGGCGTTGTACGCCTGGCCGATGCGATCGGCCCAGTCCCTGAGTTCCTGCTTGTCCTTGAAGGCTTTTACCTGCAGCGTGCCGCGCCGCTGCACCCGGTCGGCAATGCTGTGCACCCGGTCGGGCAGATTGAACGCCTCGGCGCTCAGATAGCACGAAATGAAATCGACTTCCTTGTGAAATCCCAGGCTTTCCAGCAGGCGCGGATAGTAGGGATAGTTGTAGTTCATCATGGTCATCATCTGCCGGTGCTCAAAACCCTCGACCAGCAGGCCATACCCGTCGAGCGCGCCGAAACCCTTGGGGCCGATGAGTTTGTTCAACCCCCGGGCGCGCGCCCAGGCAAAGGCCTGTTCGAGCAGGGCGCCGGCCGCTGCTTGATCCTCTTCACATTCGAACAAGTAGAACTGCGCTTGCCGGGTCTGGTGATAGGCGTTGAAGCGGGTGTTGACCAGCACGGCGATGCGCCCCACGTCGCGGCCGTCTCGCACGGCGATGAAGAAATCGGCGTCGGAGTGCTCGTAGAACGGATGTTTATGTTTGTTCAGCATCAACTCCACGTCCGTGCGCAGCGGCGGGACCCACTGCGGATAATTCTGATAGAGGCGATAAGGGATGTCGACGAAACGACGGACGTGATGCTTGCTCTGAAGGTTAACTTGCTCGACGGTTAGCATGGGTTCCTGTTCGTGCTGCGGGAATGTCGATTTATAACGCGTTTCTGGAAATTGCGCCACTGCCAAAATTGTAACGCACGGTAACCAAATTGTTATGCCCTTTTGCCAAAAAAGTGGTAAACTTGACGCATCCTGTCGCTCAACAGGGGATCAACCAGACCTATTCCGGGCCAACGGACACCCCATGCTCTGTCCTCAATGTGGATTTGACAACGAAGTGACGGCCGGCCAGTGCGCGCGCTGCAACGCGGCGCTCAGCCCGGATGCCGCGGCGCAGCTCGTCGCGGCGCAAGCTGCCATCAGCCGGCTGCGCCGCTATGTGCCGGCGGTGGTGGCGGACGGTGTGCTGTCTGATCAGGAACGTTTGCGCGGCGAGCGGCGCGTGACCAGCATCCTGTTTGCCGACGTTGTCAACTTCACCGAACTCTCGGTATCCCTGGACGCTGAAGCGGTCTTTAACTTGATCAACGGCTTATTCCGCCGCATGGTCGAGTGCATTCACCGCTACGACGGCATGGTCGATAAGTTTGTGGGCGACGGCCTGATGGCGGTGTTCGGCGCCCCGATCGCACACGAAAACGATGCCGAACTGGCGGTGCGCGCCGCGCTGGATATGCAGCGCGCCGCCGCCGAGTTTGAGCCGGTGGCGCGCGCGCAGGTCGGCGCGCCGCTGCAAATCCGCATCGGCATCCACAGCGGTCCGGCCGTGGCGGGCATCATCGACACCGAGCAGCAGGCTGCTTACACGGTGATTGGCGAAACAGTCAACCTGGCCGCGCGCCTCCAGTCGGCGGCCCGGCCGGGCGGCATCCTCGTCAGCTCGCAGGTCTACCAGCAAACGCGGGCGCTGTTTGATTTTCAGACTTCGGGCAACACGCACATTAAGGGCTTTGACCAACCGATTCCGGCGTATGAAGTGGTGAGCGATCGCGCCGAGCCGCTGCCGGCGCGCGGCATTGCCGGTCTCACCACGACGCTGCTGGGCCGCGACGACGAGCTGGAACATCTGCAGCAAATGCTGTCGGCTTTCCTCGGCGATCGGTGTGGCCGCCTGATCGTCGTTCAAGGCGAGGCGGGCCTGGGCAAGTCGCGCCTGGTGCAAGAGTGGCTGTCTGCGCCGCTTCCGGCGGCGGCGACCGTCTGGCGCGGGCGCGGGCTGCCTCACTTCGAGAGTGTCGGCTATGCGCCGTTCCGTTCGCTGGTGGAAGATGCGCTGCGGCTGAAGAAAGAGCCTGAAGCATGGGAGGCGCATGTCACCCCGGCCTTGCGTCCCTTCTTGCGGCAGGTGGCGGGGCTGCCGCTGACTTCGCGCGAGAACCTGGCGTTGCGTAACCTGGAGCCGGAGCGCGTGAAGCAGTTGTCGGCCCTGGCGGTGCGCGAGTGGCTGGTCAACGAGGCCCGTCAACAGCCGCTCATTGTCGTCATGGACGATTTTCATTGGGCCGATGATCTGACGCGCGAGCTGCTGCAGGCCGTGATCGGCGTCATCGAAGAAGCGCCGCTGCTGTTGTGTGTCATGACCCGCCCCACGCCCAAACGTCCCCTGCGCCTCGACTTGGGTTCGGGCCAGCGGCCGCTGGAGGCGCCGGTGCGCCTCGACATCGATCTGAAGCCGTTGTCTGCCGCGCACAGCCGCGCCCTGTTGAACGATCTGGTGAAACCGGGCGATCTGCCCGAACACATCGTCGGCACCATTCTGGCGCGCGCCGAAGGCAATCCTTTCTACATCGAAGAATTCGTGCGGATGCTGATCGAAAAGGATGCGCTGAAACCCGGCGACGACAAGTGGCGCGTTGCTTCCACGCTGGAATTGCGGACAGTCGATGTGCCCACCAGCCTGGGCGGATTGATGCTCGCGCGCTTTGATCGGCTGCCCAAGGATCTGCAACAGGTCTTGCGAGACGCTTCCGTGATCGGCCTGGAGTTTCCAGCGCGCCTGTTGGAGGAAGTGGAACGGCGGCTGCACGGCACCACGGCGGTGGCGCCCATGCTGGAGCGCCTGGTGGAGTCGGGCATGCTGACCTCTCGCCCGGCGGCCAACGAGCCGACTTATGCCTTTGCGCACGTTCTGACGCAGGAAACCATCTACAACAGCCTGTTGCACAGTCAACGGCCGAGCCTGCATCGCACGGTTGCCGAGAGCATCGAGTTCCTGTACTCGGAAGACGCGATGAATCAGGCTGAGGCATTGGCGATCCATTACGATCGGGCCCGTGTGCGCGACCGCGCGATGTTGTATTCCGTGCTGGCGGGCAATCGCGCCAAGGCCCGTCTTGCCAACCATGAGGCGATCGAGCACTACAGCCGCGCCCTGCAGCTGGCGCAGCACCTGAGCGGTCATGAATCGGCGCGCTGGCACGCGGCCATTGGCCTGGGAGATGTGGAACAGCTCATTGGCGAGTACGAGGAAGCGGACGCTTTCTATCAAGCGATGCTGGAAGAGTGGACCGGTGCGACGGCAGAAGATCGCGCCTGGGTCATGTTGAAGCTGGGCCAGGTCTGGGATAAGCGCGGCGATCTGCATGAGGCTGACAATTGGCTGCAGCAGGCTCTGAAGCAATTGGACAAAGTGCGCGGCACGGTGCCTGAGCTGCGCGGGCAGGTGTATTCTGAGCTGGGTTGGCTGAACTTGCGACGCGGGGATTTGACGGCCGCCCAGCAATGGTTGGAGCAGGGCCTGGCTGCGGTCAATAAGACGCCGTATTATGGCGTTCAGTCTTCCGTGTTGAATCGGCTGGGTGCAGTCTATTACAATCGCGGCCAATGGACGGAAGCGGTCTTTTACGTGGGACAGGCCCTGACGCTCCGCGAACGGTTGGGGGACGTGGTCGGCTACGCCCGCTCGCTGAATAACCTGGGCATTCTTAAGTGTGCCAGTGGCGACTGGGATGGCGCGCAGTCCGACTATCAGCGAGCGGTCGAGATGCACGAAAGCATCGGCGATGCCGAAGGTCTGGTGCAGGCTGGAACAAACCTGGGCCGGCTCTATACCGATCGAGGTGAGTGGGCGCAGGCGGAGGCCGTGCTGCAGCGCAGTCTGGCGATTGCGCAGCGGATCGCGCATCCCTATGAGCTGGCAAACTCACACATGAATTTGGGGTGGCTCTATCTCTTCCAGGAGCGCTGGCCGGACAGCGCGCAGCATTTGAACGCGGCGGTGAGTCTCTACGCAGGAGCGGGTGCTGGCGAGAACTTCAAATTGAAAGATGCCTATTATCTGCAAGGCGTGCTGGCGCTGGAGCAGGGTCAGATTGAGGTCGCCCTGCACTGGGCTAAACGCAATCTGGACCTGCTGCGCGAGGCGACGCGCACTGAACAGGGCAGCTCGCCGGAATGGGGCAACTACGAAGTGCTGATGGGCCGCATCAGTCTGGCCAGGCGCGATGTGGCGGATGCTTATCACCATCTGGATCGCGCGGTCACCATTTTACAGGAAGGCCGCCACGCCATTGAAGCCGCCCGCGCTCTGTACTGGCGTGCTCGTGTGTCGCTGAAACAGAACCACCCCGATGAGGCCCGGCAAGATTTGGAAACCAGCCGGACAATGCTGGAACAATTGGGAGCGGCGGTGGATCTGCGGCGGGTGGACAAGCAGCTGGCCGAGCTGAAAGTAGCGCCCTGACATTCAAGACATCTTATCTGAACACCACGCCCTGGCCAATCGACCGGGGCGTGCTGCTTTAGGAGAGTAAAGGTCAGATTTCACACAAATACACCAAGATCGCACGGACGGTATTGGACTATTGTTGGGAGATAGATGTCAAGAACATTCAGGGGTTTTTCGAGTATAATGCGATCAGTGCACCAAGGAGGTTAAGCATGACAACCGACAATTCCGACCGCAATTCACCCGGTTTTTGGTTGAATCTCTTCAACTCATTTCGAGTCGCCTGGCAGCTGATGTGGGACGGCCGGGTGCCCTTTAGTGCCAAGCTCGTGCCCATTCTGACGGTCCTGTACATCCTGTCTCCCATCGATCTGGTGCCGGACGTGTTGCTGGGCCTGGGCCAACTCGACGACATAGCGATTTTCCTGCTGGCAACCAAACTCTTCATCGCCATGTCGCCCAAAGACATCGTCGAGCGCATCCGCGCCGAGATCGAAGGCCGGCCGCCGGGTGGGGGATGGACTGTGACTGGCGGCCAGCCACACGATTCTGATCAGACCCGCTCCAGCGCTTCTGATGAGATTATCGATGGCTGAAGCGCATGTGATCTATCCCGCTGGTCAAGCCGACGGATACGCTCCGTTTTTCTTCAAGCCTTACCAATCTTTAGCCCGACGCGTGCCCCTCTTCCCCGCGTTGGGCAATCACGATGATCACACCCGGCGCGGCGGCCCGTTGTATTCGGTGACATGCCTCGTTTCCACGCCAGTGCCAGCGCCCGGCGTCGAGCACGGAGCGCCGCTGTTCCTGCCCGCGATCTGGAAGGGGCGGTGATGACGGGCTGGCTCGCGCTGCACGGCGGGGGAGAGTTTCAACGCGGATCAGAGATCGGCGATCGACGGCTGGTCGTTGCGGCGGGCGGCGCCGATGCGCGCGTGATCGTCGTGCCTGCAGCGGCGGCGCGCGAACATCCTGAAATGGCGGCGCAGCACGGCGTCCAGTGGTTCAAGCAGATTGGCGCACAGGCCGAGGCCGTCATGGTGGTGGATGCCCGCTCTGCCCAAGATGCCACGCTGGTTGCTGCAATTGACTTGGCCACGCTGATCTATTTGCCCGGCGGCGATCCGGTCTTGTTGGTCGAAACCCTGCGCGGCTCGCCAGCCTGGCAGGCGATCGTGAAAGCCACCGAGCGCGGCGTCTCGCTCGGCGGAGCCAGCGCCGGCGCGATGGCGCTGGGCCGCAAGATGTGGAATCCGCGCACAGGCGGCCTGATCGACGGCCTGGGCCTGATCCCGATCGTCACGCTGCCGCATTTCCGGGCCGAGCGGATCGATTGGGCGCGGGCGCTGCGCGGACAACTCGATCGAGCCACGCGCCTCTTCGGCATCGCCGAAGGGACTTCCGCGATCTGGGATGGATCGAAATGGAACGTCTGGGGACCGGGGGCGGCGGTTGAAGTGCTGGCGGATGGTGTGAAGACTTATCAGTCGGGTGAATCTTTTATGTGACAAGCATGACACGCGGACCAGAGGACAAGATGAACTCTCTTGTCTGCCCTTCTTCTTTTCGTCTTGTCAGAGTGAGCCAGCATGACCGACAAAATCAACGTCCTGCATTTCGCCGACATCCACATCGGCATGGAAAACTACGGGCACATCGATTCCAGCACCGGCATCAACAGCCGCGTGATCGATTTTCTGCGCCGCTTCGACGAGGTGATCGACTACGGCCTGAGTCACGACGTCGATCTGGTGATCTTCGCGGGCGATGCCTTCAAGACGCGCGATCCCAGCCCCACCTTGCAGCGCGAATTCGCGCGGCGCGTCAAGCGCTTCGTCGACGCCGGGGTGCCGGTGGTGATGCTGGTGGGCAATCACGATCTGCCCGCGATGGAGAAGAAAGCCAGCAGCATCGACATCTATCGCACGCTGGGCGTGCCGAATGTGATCATCGGTTGGGCCGAGGATGTGCATGTCATCGATACCAAGCGCGGCAAGGTGCAAGTGGCCACTGCGCCGTATCCCATGCGCAATCGCCTGCTGGCGCAGGCCGAGCATCGCGGCAAATCGATCGAGGAATTGGACAAGTCGCTGCAAGACATCGTCGGCGATAGCCTCCGCGCGCTGGCGGAACAGCTCGATCCCGAAGTGCCCACGATCCTCACTGGACACTTCACGGTTTCCGGCGCGACCTATGGCTCGGAGCGCAGCGTGATGATCGGGCGCGACGTGGCCGTGTTGAAAAGCGTGCTCGGCGACGGGCCGTGGGATTACGTGGCGCTCGGCCACATCCACAAGCATCAGAACTTGAATGCAGGCCGCTATCCGGCGATGGTGTATTCCGGCAGCCTGGAACGCATCGACTTCGGCGAAGAGAAAGAAGCCAAGGGCTTCTGCTGGGTGGAGTTGGAGAAAGGCAACACGACGTGGCAGTTCGTCGAGGTTAAAGCGCGGCCCTTCGTGACGATCAACGTCGACGTGCGCGAGGAAGATGATCCGACGCTGGCGGCGCAGGCGGCGCTGGCGCACTACGATCTCGCCGACGCCATCGTGCGGGTCAACATACGAATGCGCCCCGAGCAGGATGCCAGCCTGCGCGAGAAGGACCTGCGCGCCGCGCTGCGCGACGCCGACACCATTGCCGCCATCAACCGCCAGGCCGATCGCGAAGTGCGCGAACGCCTGGGCGGCCTCTCGCCGGAAGGTCTGACGCCCCAGGAACTGCTGCACAAATATCTGTTTGCCAAGAACGTGGACGATGATCGGATTGAGCTGCTGGTCAAGCACGCGGAACGAATATTCGAAATGACCAATGAATAATGAAAAATGATTCCTCTCTATCTCAAACTCACCAACTTCATGCCCTACCGCAGCGCCGAATTGAACTTCAGCGGCATTCACATCGGCTGTCTGACAGGGGATAACGGCGCGGGCAAATCCTCCCTCCTCGACGCGATCACGTGGGCGTTGTGGGGCCGTTCGCGCTCGAAACGCGACGACGAGCTGGTGCATCAGGGCCAGACCGAGATGCAGGTCGAGTTCACGTTTGCACTGGGCGACAATGCCTATCGCGTGATCCGGGCGCGCAAAACGGGCAAGAAGAGCGGCGCGGGCATGCTGGACTTTCAGGTTGCTCCCGCCCCTGTGGCAGCGGCCGGTGGCCGGGGTGGGGGCGCGCAGAGCGCGTGGCGCACCCTTGCCGAACCGCAGATGAATGCCACTCAGCAGAAGATCGTCGACGTGCTGCGGCTGGATTACGACACGTTCATTAACTCGGCCTTCCTGCTGCAGGGCCGCGCCGACGAGTTCACCGTCAAGACCGCGACCGAGCGCAAGAAGGTGTTGGCCGATATTCTGGGACTGGACATCTGGGACGAATACGAAGCGCGCGCTAAAGAGAAGATCGCGTCGATCGAGAATGAGCTGCGCCTGCTCGATCAGCGCCTCAACGAGATCGACGCCGAAGCCGCGCGAAAACCGCAGTTCGAAGCCGAGGTCGCCGCTGCGCAGAAGGCCGTCATCGAATTGGGTAATCAGCTGCGCGAGGCCGAGGCCAGGCATCAGCAGGCGCAGCAAGCTCAACGCTCGATCGGAGTGCTCGACGCCCAGTTGGCCGATCTCGCCCGGCGCATCGCTCAGGCTGAGCGTGAACTGGCTTCTGTCGAACATGATCTCAACTCCGCCCGGGAGAAAGCCGACGATGCCGCACTGGCAAAGGAGCATAGCGACACGCAGGCCCGGATCGAAGCACTCTCGCAACGTGAGTCCAGGCGCGATGAACTGCGCCAACGCAAAAGCGACCTGAACGAAGAGGCCGCCGCGCTGCGCGGGCAAAACGAGCGGCTGGTGCCGGAAGTGGAACCGTTCAAGGCGCGCGTCGCCTTGCTGGAATCTTCAACTGAGCCGCTGTGCCCGACCTGCGGCCAACCCCTGACGCCGGAACATCGCCGGCAGGTCGTGGCTGAACTCAACGCCGAGGTCGAAGCGCGGCGGCAGTTGTTCCGGGACAACAAAGCGCGGCTGGAAGCCATCAAGCCCGAACTCGCCGCCGTCGATGGCGAGCTCGCTGCCCTGGAGTCCGAGCTGCGCCTGCTGCCTACGTTGCATCGCCGCGCCGCAGAACTGCAGGCCGCGATCGAGGCTGCGCGGGTGGCCGCCAAGTCGATTGCGGCGCTGGAGCAGCGCCGCTTGGAATGGCAGAGCGCGTTGGACACCGATCAGCGCAAGCAGGCCGAGATCGCCGCGCAGATCGGCGCAGCGCGCGCGGGATTGGGAGACCTGGCAGCCATTCAGGCCGAATACGATCGCACCCGCGCCGACGAAGCGCGCGCGCGCCAGCAGTTGGGCGCCGCCGAGCAGAAACTCGCGGCGTGCGAGGCCATGCTCAAACAACGCGAGGTGAAGCTGGCTGAGCGCCAGCAGCGGGCCGCGGAGAAGGGCCTCTACGAAGAACTGCGCCTGGCGTTTGGCAAGAAGGGCGTGCCCGCGATGATCATCGAAGCGGCCATTCCCGAAATCGAAGACGAAGCGAATGCGCTGTTGACCAGGATGACCAGCGGGCGCATGCACGTGCGCTTCGACACGCAGCGCGAGACTGTGAAAGGCGATACCGTCGAGACGCTGGAGATCAAGATCGCCGACGAGCTGGGCACGCGCCCTTACGAAAACTATTCCGGCGGCGAGCAGTTCCGCATCAACTTCGCCATTCGCATCGCGTTGAGCAAGCTGCTGGCGCGGCGCGCGGGCGCGCAATTGCAGACGCTGGTGATCGACGAAGGCTTCGGCGCGCTGGACAGCACCGGGCGCGACAAGTTGGTGGAAGCCATCAACGCCGTGCAGGATGATTTCCAGCGCATCCTGGTCATCACGCACCTGGACGAACTGCGGGACGCTTTCCCGGTGCGGATCGAGGTGACCAAGACGGCGCAGGGATCGCAGATTGAGGTGGCCTGAGCGCTATTGAATAATGTTCATGGCTTTGACATGCCCTAGTGCCTGTGCTAAAATTAACAAGCACTCCAGTTGACGCATCCCCGCGTCAGGCAAGCCTGAAAGAGTCACCATGTTAGAATCATACATTCCTATCGCCATTCTGTTTATTCTCGCAGCGGCGGTCGCCGTTCTGGTCGTCATCATCGGCGTGGTTTTCGGACCGCGCCGCAGGACCTTCCGCAAGTCGGCGCCGTATGAGTCCGGCATGCAGCCAATCGGGCCGGGCGCGCGCCGCATGAATGTGCGCTACTACCTCGTGGCCGTGCTCTTCATTTTGTTTGACGTGGAAATCATTTTCTTCTACCCGTGGGCGGTGAATTTCCGCGCCCTTGGCTTATTTGGCTTTATCGAGATGCTGGTCTTTGTAGGAATCTTGCTGGTAGGTTATGTCTATGTGTGGAGAAAGGGGGCGTTTGAATGGGACTAGAAAGCAAACTGGGCAATATGGGCGTGGTAACCGCCCGTCTGGAAGACGTGGTCAACTGGGGCCGCACCAATGCGATGTGGCCTCTTGGCTTTGGTCTGGCTTGCTGCGCGATCGAAATGATGTCGGCGCAGGCCAGCAACTATGATCTCTCGCGCTTTGGCATGGAGTTGATGCGCGCCAGCCCGCGCCAGGCCGATTTGATGATTGTGGCGGGCCGCGTGTCGCGCAAGATGGCGCCGGTGCTGCGCCGCCTGTACGATCAGATGCCCGATCCCAAGTGGGTGCTCTCCATGGGCGACTGCGCCTCGTGCGGCGGCGTGTTCAACAACTACGCCGTCGTGCAGGGGGTCGACGAGATCGTTCCGGTGGATGTGTACGTGGCCGGCTGTCCGCCGCGTCCCGAAGCGTTGATTGACGGCATCGTGAAGCTGCACGAGAAGATCAGGCGCAGTCACCCCATCAAAGCCGAACAGAGATCCGATTAAAGTGTAGTTTGAGCCGCAGACCCTCCCGGAGGCCATGGCCTCCGGGAGGATGCGAGTGTGTGAGACTCGTATGATCGATTTGATCAAAAACAAATTCCCTGAAGCTGTTTCCGGCCTGATCGAGTTCCGCGGCGAAACGACGATCGTCGTCCAGCCCGATCGGTTGATCGAGGTCTGCACGTTCCTGCGCGACGATCCGGCGCTGAAATTCGATCTCCTTTCGGACGTGAGCGCCGTCGATCACTTTCCAGCCAGCCCGCGCTTTGCGGTGAACTATCATTTGTACTCGCTGGAGAATAACTCGCAGCTGCGCCTGAAGGTATGGCTCGACGGCGAGCAGCCGCAGGTGCCCAGTGTGACCGGTGTGTGGCCGGGCGCCAACTGGCACGAGCGCGAAGTGTGGGACTTGATGGGCATCAAGTTCGACGGCCATCCCGATCCGCGCCGCATTTTCCTGCCGGAAGACTTCCTGGGGCATCCGCTGCGCAAGGACGCCGCGCAGTTCTATGAAGAGCCGCAGTTCACGCACAACTTTGATTTGATTGAGAGTCAGAAGCCGTATGCGAAAGAGTAACGAGTAACGAGTAAGCCGTTTACTCATTACTTATCACTCGTTATTGGATGGGGTTTCCGATGGCACAGAATGAAACTCAATTGATGGAATTGACCGTCGACGATCTGAAAGAGATGCGCGGGCTGGTTTCCGAGCGCGCCCTCTCTGGCGAGACGGTCCTCTTGAATATGGGGCCGCAACACCCGTCGACGCACGGCGTGCTGCGCTTGCTGTTGGAGCTCGACGGCGAGAACGTGGTGTCGTGCGTGCCGGATGTGGGCTACCTGCACACTGGCATCGAGAAGTCAGCGGAAGAGAAGACGTACATGAAGGTCATTCCGCTGACCGATCGCATGGATTATCTCGCGCCGATGAGCAACAACCTCGGCTACGTGCTGGCCGTCGAGAAATTGATGGAGGTGGATGTGCCGCTGCGCGCACAGTACGTGCGCGTGATTTTGTGCGAGCTCCAGCGCTTGTCAAGCCACCTGGTATGGCTGGGCACCCACGCCATGGATATCGGCGCCATGAGCATGTTCCTGTATTGCTTCCGCGAGCGCGAGAAGATTCTGGACATCTTCGAGATGGTATCCGGCCAGCGCATGATGGTGTCGTACTTCCGGCCTGGCGGCCTGTGGCGCGACCTGCCCGCCGGTTTTGAAGAAGCGGTGCGCGCCTTCATGGACCACTTCCCCTCCGAGATCGACGAGTATGAGGGGCTGCTCAAGAAGAACCCGCTGTGGATCGATCGCACGCGCAGCATTGGCGTCATTTCCGCGCAGGAGGCGCTGGCCTGGGGCGTCACGGGCTCTAGTCTGCGGGGTTCCGGTGTCAACTGGGACATCCGCAAAGCGCTTCCGTATTCGTCCTACGATCATTTTGAGTTCGACGTGCCGGTGCGGACTGAAGGCGATGTGTATGCGCGTTACTGGTGCCGGGTGCAGGAGATGCGCCAGTCGCTGCGCATCATCGATCAAGCGCTGAAGAAACTGCCCAAAGGCCCGCATATCAGCAGCAACCGCAAAGTGGTGCCGCCGCCCAAGGAAGAGCTGGCCTATTCGATGGAGTCGTTGATCCATCACTTCAAGCTATGGACGGAAGGCTTCGCGCCGCCGCCCGGCGAAGTTTATGTGCGGATCGAGTCGCCGCGCGGCGAATTTGGCTGCTATCTCAGCAGCGATGGCTCGCCCAAACCGCGCCGCGTGCACTTCCGCACGCCGTCGTTTGCCAATTTGTCGGCGATGCCCATCATGACCAAGGGCGTGTTCATCGCCGACCTCGTCGCCATCATTGGTTCGATCGACATTGTGTTGGGCGACGTCGACCGCTGAACTATGAACAACTAACCATGATCAACACCGGCGCTGCACCAAGCGCCGGTGCAAGTGTGATCAATTTGCAATGAATGAATGTGCCCATGACTCAACTTTTTGAAAAGCACCAGGCAGAGATCGAGAAGATTTTGAGCAAGTACCCGGCTGATCGCAGGCGCTCAGCCGTGCTGCCGTTGTTGTACATCGCGCAGCAGGAGTACGGTTACTGCACGCCGGATGCGATCCGAGAAGTGGCCGCGATCGCCGAGGTGGAACCGACCGAGGTCGATGCGGTGGTGGGGTTCTATACGCTGTTCTTCGATCATCCGGTAGGCAAGCACGTGGTGCAGGTGTGCAACGATCTGCCCTGCGCGCTGCGCGGCTCCGATCAATTTCTCGATCATGCCTGCCAGAAGTTGGGCGTGAACAAGCAGCAGGTGGAGCACGGCGGCGCGACGACGGCCGACGGGCAGTTCACGCTTGAAGCGGTGGTGTGCCTGGCCGCCTGCGACAAAGCGCCGCTGCTGCAGATCGATCTGGAATACTTCGAGCGCTTGACGCCGGAAGAGTTCGATCGGTTGATTGAGGAGTATAAGGCTAAATAAGCACTCTGAGCGGAGTGAAACGAAGTCGAAGAGTGCGCCCTTCGACTCCACTGCGTTCCGCTCAGGGTGCGGGTGACTGTAACATGGACATTCTCCTTGCGCCGTTTCGGCTGTTGTGGAATTTGCTGGCGGGGATTCTGAATCTTACCGGCCGGGTGGCGGCCCTGATCCTGGGCGTAGTGCTGTTGATCGTCGGCGTGCTATTGAGCGCCACGGGGATTCTGGCCTGTCTCGGCGTGCCGCTGGCGATCTTCGGTTTCTTGCTGATCATTCGCGGGTTGTTCTAAGTGGCCGCGCTGCGCCGTTTAACAATTGACGATCATGCGGCCATTCTGGCGCTGTGGCAGCGCGCGGGTCTGCATTCGATCCGGCCGGAGGGTCGCGACAGCCGGGCGGAATTTGACAAGCAGCTCGCCGGAGGTCAGATGGCGATCGGGTTGGAAGAGAACGGCAGGTTAATTGGCGTGGTGTTGGCGACGAACGACACGCGCAAGGGCTGGATTAACCGCCTGGCGATCGATCCCGATTATCGCCGCCAGGGTTATGGCGAGCAGTTGGTGCGCGCTGCCGAAGAGGCGTTACGCGCCGCAGGGATGAAACTCATCGCCGCGTTCATCGAAGAAGGCAATGCTGCGTCGCTGATGCTGTTTGAGAAATTGGGCTACGCGGTGCATCCGAACATCTATTACGTGAGTAAACGAGATTCGAATGAAGCGTAACGAAGTATTGCGTAAGGCGTAGAACAAAGTTACGCACCACGCAGTACGCACTACGGTGAGATATGGATAAGCACGTTCTGCTTCGACATCGAGACACGCCTGACATCCACCAGTTGCCGGTTTACGGCGAGTATACCGCGCTCAAGAAAGCCGTCACGACGCTGACACCCGATCAGGTAATCAACGAAGTCAAGGCGTCGGGCTTGCGTGGACGCGGCGGCGCGGGCTTCCCAGCGGGCGTGAAGTGGTCGTTCGTGCCCAAGGATCGCCTGCCGCACTATGTGACGGTGAATGCCGACGAGTCCGAGCCGGGCACGTTCAAAGATCGCGAGTTGATGGAGTTCAATCCGCATCAAGTGATCGAAGGCGCGGCGATTGCGGCGTATGCCGTGGGCGCGACGCGTGTCTATCACTACCTGCGCGGCGAGTTCAAGCCGGTGGCGCGCAAGATGCAGGCCGCGCTCGACGAGGCGTATGCGGCCGGTTATCTGGGCCGAAACGTGTTCGGCACCAGCGTCGAGATTCAGATGTTCGTGCATCTGGGCGCGGGCGCTTACATCTGTGGTGAAGAATCGGCCTTGCTGGAATCGCTGGAAGGCAAGCGCGGCCAGCCGCGTCTGCGCCCGCCGTTCCCGGCCGTGGTCGGTCTCTACGGCCAGCCGACGGTGATCAATAACACCGAGACGATGGCGAATGTGCCTTACATTCTCAACCACGGCGCGGAGGCCTACAAGAAACTCGGCACCGAGAAAAGCCCGGGCACCAAGGTCTTCTGTTTGTCGGGCATGGTCAAGCGCCCGGCCAACTACGAAGCCGAGTTGGGCAAGATTACCTTCCGCGATTTGATCTACGGCGAAGAATTCGGGCAGGGCATGATGACCGAGGGCCGCCAGGTCAAAGCGATTTTGCCGTCGGGCGCCTCCGGCCCGATCGTGACGGAGGCGGCCCTCGACGTGCCGCTCGATTACGAATCGGTGGCGGCGGCGGGATCGATCCTGGGATCGGCGTCCGTGATCGTGATGGACGATTCGATCGACATGGTGTGGGCCGCGGGCAAAGTGATGCACTTCTTCCGGCACGAGTCGTGCGGCAAGTGCACACCGTGCCGCGAGGGCACCTTCTGGATGGAGAAGCAGTACCACCGCATTCTAGGCGGCAAGGCCACGCTGGCCGATGTGCAGCTGCTGCAAGAAGTGGCGAACCAGATGATCGGCAAGTGCCTGTGCCCGCTGGGCGAATTCGCCACCAGCCCGGTGCTGTCGAGCTTCAAACATTTCCAGGCCGAATACGAGTCGCGCGCGACGGATGCCAGGAAACCGGCTCCGGCGAAGGCCGCGGCCAAGAAATAATCTCAACCACCTGTCATTTCCGCCTGGCGCACCCCTGACGCGAGCGTCGGGCGGGGTGTGAGCCAGGCGGTGGCGAAGAATCTCAGCGGATTAGCAGGAGATTCCTCGCTGCGCTCGGAATGACACAGATGCGAACGTTTAGAGCGGCAAGGATAGCGTGTAATGGCTGATTTGATCAACCTGTTCATTGACGATATAGCCGTTGCGGTGCCGAAGGGGACGCTGATTGTCGACGCGGCCAAGCAGGCCGGCATCGACATTCCGGTGTTCTGTTATCACCCCAAGTTGAAGCCGGTGGGTATGTGCCGCATGTGCCTGGTGCAGGTGGGGCGCGTGAAGATCGATCGCGGCACGGGCCAGCCGGTGCTGGACGCCCACGGCAATCCCGAAATTGCGTGGGGACCGAAGCTCGAGACGTCGTGCACGACGCCCGTCGAGTCGGGCATGCGCGTCAACACCAGGAACGAGATGGTGAAGGCGGCGCAGAAGGACGTGCTGGAATTTCTGCTCACCTCGCACCCGCTCGATTGCCCGATCTGCGACAAGGGCGGTGAGTGCCCGCTGCAAAATCTGACGTTGAGCTATGGTCCGGGTGTCACGCGCTTCGATTACGCCGACAAGCAGCATCTTGAAAAGCATTATCCGCTGGGCGAGTTGATCTTCCTCGACAAAGAGCGCTGCATCCAGTGCGCGCGCTGCATCCGCTTCCAGGATGAGATTGCCGACGATCACGTGCTGGGCTTCTACGAGCGCGGGCGCAAGATGCAGATCGAGACGATGTCCATTCCTGGCTTCGATTCCAAGTTCTCCGGCAACACGACGGACATCTGCCCCGTCGGCGCGCTGACCACCAAAGACTTCCGCTTCCGGGCGCGGCCATGGGAGATCACCAGTGTGCCGTCGATCTGCACGCACTGCGCGGTGGGCTGCAATCTTTCATTGGGCACACGGCGTTCCGCCAGGGGTGGCGGCGACTGGGAGATTCTGCGCGTCATGCCGCGCCAGAACGAGGCCGTGAACGAAATCTGGATTTGCGACAAAGGCCGCTTCGGCTATCACTACGCGCGCAGCAAGGAGCGCCTGCAGAAGCCGTTGATCAAGAAGGCCGGCCAGCTGGTGGAAGCGACGTGGGATGAGGCGGTTGCTCTCGTTGCCGATCGGTTCCGCGCGGCGAACGGGAAAGTGGGCGGCCTGATCGGCGATCGCGTCTCGAACGAAGATGCGTGGCTGTTTGGCAGGTTGTTCCGCGAGGGCTTCAGCTCCACGCAGGTGGCGAACTGGCCGCAGGCGGCGGGCCTCGATCTGGCGGCGCGTTACGGCGTAGGCGTGGGAACGAATCTCGGCGAGTTGGGCCGGGGCGACGTGGTGTTGATCGTCGCCGCCGACGTGGAAGAAACTGCGCCGGTCACCATGCTGCGCCTGAAAGCGGCCGCCGAGCGCGGGGTGAAGTTGATCGTGGCGAATGCGCGTGAAACGAAGATGGATCGCTATGCGGCCATCTCGATCCGGTATCAGCCGGGCGCGGACGCGCAGACGGTGTACGGGTTGCTGAATGCGGTTGATCAGGGCTCAGGGATCGGGGATCAGGCTGCGAGGTTCGCATCGTCTGATGAGAAGATCAAGAACGCGGGCAAGTTGATCGCCGAGGCGCAGAACCTGATCGTGATCTTCGGCGATGAACGACCAGCGGATGATGTTGCATTGGCGCAGGCGTGCGCGAACCTTGCCGTAGCGACGGCGCACATCGGCAAAGCGAATAACGGGCTGCTGCCGCTGTGGCCGCACAACAATACGCAAGGCGTGTATGACATGCTGAGCGCGCACAGCGTGGCGTGGCCGTCTGGCGGCGAAGTGAAGGCGCTCTATGCCGTCGGCGCCGACCCGATCGGGGCCGGGCAGAGCTGGCCCGGGGCGGACTTCGTCGTCGTGCAAGAATTGTTCCTGACTGAAACGGCGCAGCAGGCGGACGTCGTCCTGCCCGCCTTGTCATGGGCTGAGCGCGATGGGACGTTTACCAACGCGGAACGCCGCGTGCAGCGTTACTATAAGGCGCTGCCGCCCACCGGTCAGGCCAAAGCCGATTGGGACATCTTCCGTTTGGTTGCAGAGCAGCTGGGCTTGAAGTGGATGTCCTTTGGCGCTGAAAGCGTGATGAACGACATCGCGGCGCAGGTAGCCGCGTATGCCGGATTGGATTACGCCAGATTAGCGGAAACAAAAGAAGAATGGCCGCCCGTCGGCACGTCGAGCGATTTGTATTTCGGCGGAACGGCGTATGACAATCGGGGCGGCGTGGGCGCGCAGACGAAGTCACTCTTCGAGATCGATGGGCAAGCGGAGTTGAAGTGGCTCGAGCCGCCGCCGCCGACTGATCAGCCGGTGCAGGTGCGCCGGCTCAATCGGCACGGCACGCTCATTGATCAATCGAGTGTGTACGAAGTCCGCTTGCGCGAAGCGGAACTCGTCACGGCAGAGGCTTAGTTATGGACCTGGGCATCAGCATCATTGTTTGGCTGGTCTGGTCGGTCATTTTGATCTTGGTCCTGGTGACCGGTTTTGCGTACACGACGCTGCTGGAGCGCCGCGTGATCGCGCGCTTTCAGTCGCGCATAGGGCCGAACCGCGCCGGGCCGCAGGGCCTGCTGCAGCCGCTGGCCGACGGCGTCAAGCTGATTTTCAAGGAAGAACTTGTGCCAGCCGGCGCCGACAAGTGGACCTTCATTCTGGCGCCGATGCTGGCGATGATTCCGGCGCTGGTGGTGTTTGCGGTCATCCCGTTCGGCAGTTCGTTTGAACTGTTTGGGTTGAAAGTCCCGCTGACGCTGGCGCCCAATCTGAACGTGGGCGTCCTGTACGTTCTGGCCATCACGTCGATCAGCGTGTACGGCATCGTGCTGGCGGGCTGGGCCAGCAACAGCAAGTATTCGATGCTGGGCGGCCTGCGCTCGTCGGCGCAGATGATCTCCTATGAATTGGCGATGGGCCTGTCACTGGTGGCGCTGGTGGTGGTGGCGGGGACGCTGGACTTGAACACGATCGTCGAGCAGCAGAAGCAGGTGTGGTTTTTCTTCCTGCAGCCGATTGGCGCGATCATTTTCATGACCACGATGCTGGCTGAAGTCAATCGCGCGCCGTTCGATATGCCGGAAGCGGAACAGGAATTGGTGTCCGGCTATAACACCGAATACAGCGGCATGAAGTTCGCGCTGTTTTACATGGCCGAGTATATCAAGATGATCGTGATTGCGGCGCTGGCCGTGACGTTCTTCTTTGGCGGTTATCGCGAGCCGCTGCCGTTGTTCATGACGCAGGCGCTGCCGTTTCTCAGCGTCGACAACTCGCCGCTGCTGGGACCGGTGTATCTGACGCTGAAGGTCATCGTGCTGCTGGTCGGGATGGTCTGGATCCGCGCGACGCTGCCGCGCTTCCGCTACGACCGCTTGATGAAGTTCGGCTGGCTGGTGCTGCTGCCGATTTCGCTGGCGTGGGTGATGGTGACGGCCTTGGCGGTGATACTGCGCGGGTAACTGAAGTCTGCCAGGAAACAAGTGAGCAAGTAGACGAGGGAAGTGAAGCATGCTAACGGAAATATTTAGAGGGCTGAGCATTACACTGCGCGAGCTGTTCAAGCCGCCGGTGACGATTCAATACCCGGAAGTCAAGCGCCCGGTGCGGCAGCGGTTCCGCGGCCGGCACGAATTGCGCCGCTATGCAGACGGGCTGGAGCGCTGCATCGGCTGCGCCCTGTGCGCGGCGGCCTGCCCGGCCGACGCGATCTATGTGGAGCCGGCCGAGAACACGGATGCCGAGCGCTATTCGCCCGGCGAGCGCTACGCCAAAACGTATGAGATCAACATGCTGCGCTGCATTTTCTGCGGCTACTGTGAAGACGCCTGCCCCACGGACGCCATCGTCCTGACCGATGTGTACGAGTTGTCGGCGGGCCAGCGCCGCGATTTGATCTTTACCAAAGATATGCTGATTCTGCCTCCGCCGCCCGGCAAGCCCGGCACGCCGCAGACGGTCAAAGAAGGATCGTATCCGCGGGCCATTCTGCCGGACGGGCTGGTAAGCGAGCCGTAGATTGTATGGCGTAACAAGTAATGAGTAACGAGTGACCGTTACGGATTACTCGTTACTTGTTAGAGCGAGGTGTGCTTTGCCTGGACTAGAGATGATCATCTTCGGAGCTCTGGCGCTGATCGCCGTGGTGTCAGCCGTGATGATGATTACCACGCGCAACGCGGTGCACAGCGCGCTGTTCCTGGTCGTCGTCATGGCGTCGCTGGCCGTGTTCTTTCTGGGCCTGTGGGCGCCGTTCATAGCGATGGTGCAGGTGGCGGTCTACGCCGGCGCGATCATGGTGCTGTTCCTCTTCGTGATCATGCTGCTGGGCGCGGAAAAGACCGGCGCGCGCATGCTGCGCTCCTGGCAAACCCCGCTGGCGATCGGCCTGGCGGCCGCCGTGGTGCTGCTGGGCGCGCTGCTGCTGCTGAATACCGCGCCGATCGAAGTGGCCGATCTGCCCGCCGCCGAGATCGTCATGGGATCGGCGGAAGCGATCGGGCTGGCTTTGTACAGCGTGTGGCTGTTCCCCTTTGAAGCCGTGTCGATTCTGCTGCTGGTGGCGATGATCGGCGCCGTGGTGATGACGCGCGACGAAAGGAAGAAGAAGTCGGCATGAGCAATGAAGGTTTCGTCACTCTATATCCTCTGATCATCGGCTTGAGCGTGGTGCTGTTTTCACTCGGCGTGGTCGGCGTGCTCGTCCGCCGCAATGCCATCATTATTTTCATGTCGGTGGAGTTGATGCTCAACGCCGCCAACCTGGCGTTTATCGCCTTTGCCCGATCCTTCAATCAGATCGACGGGCAGGTGTTCGTGTTCTTTGTGATGGTGGTGGCCGCCGCCGAAGTGGCGGTCGGGCTGGCGCTGATCGTGGCGATCTTCCGCACCAAGCGCAGCATCAACGTGGACGACATCAACCAGTTGAAGGGTTGAGGTCGCGGCGTGACCAGCCGATAAGTTGGAGATCCTATGCACGAAGTCCAGAGTGAAGCACCTCAGATTTTTCAGTATGCCTGGTTGATCATCATCCTGCCGTTCGCCGGCGTGTTGATCAACATCTTCGGCGGCAAGCGGCGCAGCGAGAGGACCATCGGCTGGACGGCGGTGTTCTTTTCGGCGGCGGCCTTTGCCGTGGCGCTCGTGATCGTGTTCGCACTCGGAACCCTTTCGGAAGCCGAGCGCTTGGCACGGGGTCAATGTGCCCGGCTATACCTTCTTTGCCATCGACCGGGCTGTGGTGGAGTTCGGGCTGCACATCGACGAGCTGACCGCCGTGATGTTGATGGTGGTGACGCTGGTCGGCACCCTGATCCACATCTACGCCATCGGCTACATGCACGGCGATCCGCGCTTCCAGCGCTTCTTCGTCTACATGAACCTCTTCATGGCGATGATGCTGATCCTCGTGCTGGCGAACAACTACTTGATGTTGTTCGTGGGCTGGGAAGGCGTGGGCCTGTGCTCATTCCTGCTGATCGGTTTCTGGTTCGAGAAGGACGCCAACGGCAATGCGGCCAAGAAAGCGATGATCGCCAATCGCGTAGGCGACTGGGGAGTGCTGCTGGCGATGTTCGCCATGTTTGTCGGTATCGGCACGCTGCAGTTCAGCGGCGTGTTTGAAAAGGCCGAAACCGGCGAAGTAGCGCAGGGCCTGGCAGTTTTAATTACGCTGCTGCTGTTGGTTGGCGTGACCGGCAAATCGGCGCAGATTCCGCTGTATGTGTGGCTGCCCGATGCGATGGCTGGCCCGACGCCGGTCTCCGCGTTGATCCATGCTGCCACGATGGTCACCGCCGGCGTCTATCTCATTGCCCGATCGGAAGCGCTGTATCACCTGGTGCCCGATGTGCGGATCTTTGTGGCGATCCTGGGCGCGGTCACGGCGCTCTTGGCCGGCACCATCGCGGTGGCGCAGTTCGATATCAAGAAAGTGCTGGCTTATTCCACCGTGTCGCAGCTCGGTTTCATGGTCAGTGCCGTAGGCTTGGGCGCAGTGGCCGCCGGTATCTTCCACCTGATGACGCACGCCTTCTTCAAGGCGCTGTTGTTCCTCGCTTCCGGCTCGGTGATCCATGGCATGGAACATGGACATCAGCACGTGGCACATCAGGCGCATGCGCCCGCTGATCACGCCGCGCAGGCGGAGGCCAGTGGTCAGCGGGATGACCACCCGGCAGAGCCGGCCTTCGATCCGCAGGACATGCGCAATATGGGCGGCCTGTGGAATCGGCAACGCACGACGGCGATCGTGTATCTGATCGGCGCGCTGGCCTTGATGGGCATCTTCCCGCTGGCCGGGTTCTGGAGCAAAGACGAGATTCTGCTGAAAGAATCGGAACAGGCGCCGATCGCTTTTGTCATGCTGCTGCTGGCGGCGGCCTTCACTTCGTTCTACATGACGCGGCAGTTGATCATGGTGTTCTTCGGCCAGCCCAAGACCGCCGCCGCGGCGCATGCCGTGGAAAGTCCCCGGATCATGACGCGGCCTTTGATCGTGCTGGCGATCTTTTCCATCTTCATCGGCTTGCTCAATGCGCCGTTCATCTTGTACTTTGGACGCTGGCTGGAGGGTGACAGGGTCGAGCCGGAGTTCAGCATTCCGTTGGCGCTCTTTGCCACGCTGATCTCGTTGGCGTCGGTGGGACTGGCGTTATTTCATGTATCGACCTAAGGCGCAGCAAGCGGGCGTGGATGATCCGCTGCGCAAGACCGGCTTCGTCTTCAAGCTGCTGAACCACAAGTACTGGATCGACGAGTTGTACGATCGGCTGTTTGTGAGGCCGTATGTGTGGCTCAGCAATTTCCTGGCGTGGGTGATCGATTGGCGCTTCTGGCACGACTGGTTCCACGATCGCGCCCTCCGCGATACCTTCTTGAAGATCACGGACTTCCTCGCCAACCCGATCGATAAACTGGTCATCGACGGCGCGGTGAATGGCACGGGCCGGCTGGTGGCGTGGACCTCCGCCGGGCTGCGCAAATGGCAGTCTGGCTACGTGCGGCAGTATGCCCTGGTCATGCTGGCGGGCGTCGTGTTGGCGGTAGCGTGGTTCACGTTGATCGCGATGCTGGGACGATAACACACAAGAGTCATCTCTTGAGGTAACCCATAACATGAACTTACAGCAACTTCCATTGATTAGCATCGTCTTGTTCCTCCCGCTGGTCGGCGCAGTGATCCTGCTCTTTGTGAAGAAAGAGGATGCCGAACTGATCAAGCGTTTCACACTGGTGTGGACCATCATCACCTTTGTGCTGTCGCTGGGCTTTTTGATCGGTTTCCAGTACGGCGATCCCGGCTTCCAGTTCACCGAAAGCCTGCCGTGGATTCCGCAGCTGGGCATCGGCTACCAGGTGGGACTGGACGGCATCAGCCTGCTGTTGATCATCCTGACCACGAGCCTGATGCCGCTGGCGGTGCTGTCGTCGTTCAAGGCGATCACCGATCGGGTAAAGGAATACTACATCTTCATGCTGCTGCTCGAAGTGGGCATGCTGGGCGTCTTCGTCAGCCTCGATCTCTTCCTGTTCTACGTGTTCTGGGAAGTGACGCTGGTGCCGATGTATTTCCTGATTGGCATCTGGGGCGGCAAGCGGCGCGTGTATGCCGCCGTGAAGTTCTTCCTCTACACCATGGCCGGCTCGCTGCTGATGCTGCTGGCGATCTTGTATCTGGGTATCAACGGCGGCACCTTCTCGCTGCCGACTTTGCTGCAAAACAATGCCTGGCTGCGGGGCGCACCGGAAATGCTGCTGTTCATTTTCTTCGGGATCGCCTTTGCGATCAAAGTGCCGATGTGGCCGTTCCATTCGTGGCTGCCCGACGCGCACGTCGAAGCTCCGACCGCCGGCTCCGTCATCCTGGCCGGTGTCCTGCTGAAGATGGGCACCTACGGCTTCCTGCGCTTCAACCTGCCGCTGTTCCCGAATGCCAGCCGGGAGGCCGCGCCCTTCATCGCGATCGCTGGCGATCATTGGCATCATCTACGGCGCGATCGTGTCGTTCGCGCAAACGGACGTGAAGAAGTTGGTCGCGTACTCGTCGGTGAGCCATCTCGGTTTTGTGATGCTGGGCATCTTCGCGCTGAATCAGCAGGGTATTCAGGGCGCGTTGTTGCAGATGATCAATCACGGCATCAGCACGGGCGCCTTGTTCTTGCTGGTGGGCTTCATTTATGAGCGCCGCCACACGCGCGAGATGGCCGAGTTCGGCGGGTTGTGGAAGATCGTGCCGGTCTATGGCTCGATCATGCTGATCGTCGCGCTGAGCAGCATGGGCCTGCCGGGTCTCAATGGCTTCGTCGGCGAGTTTACCATCCTGCTCGGCACGTGGGCGGCCAATCCGTGGTGGGCGGCGTTCGCCGCGCTGGGCGTCATCCTGGCCGCGATCTACATCCTGACGATGTTCCAGAAGATGTTCATGGGCGAGACGCACCACGAAGAGAACAAGCACCTGTTCGATCTCTCGCGCCGTGAATTGTGGGTGATTGTGCCGCTGGTGATCTTCGTCTTCATCATCGGCATTTTCCCGCAGCCGTTCTTCAACACCATGACGGCCTCGGTGAATCAGCTGCTGCAGAGCATGGCGAGTGGCGCGGTGGCGCTGCGCTGATAGGGTTTCTGGATTCCCGCTTTGCCGTACCCAGGCTCCCCCGGAGCCTGGCGGCATCGCACGCCTAGCGCGTCGCCGGCACAACGTGCCGGGTACGACGTGAGCGAAGCACGCGGGAATGACGATGCCGTGGTGTCTGAGCGTCACTCTGAACTGGGTCTAAGACTATGTACACACTCGAAGTGACGCTGCTCGATTTTTACACGATGCTGCCCATGCTGATCCTGGCGGCCGGCGGCATGGCGCTGATGCTGATCGATCTGGTGCTCAAGCCACAGCATAAAAAATACGGGGCCTGGCTGGCGCTGCTGGCCTTTGCGGCGGCGGGCGCAGCGTCGTGGGCACTGCTCGGCCAGCAGGGCATCGCCTTCTCCGGCATGCTGGTGGTCGATTCGTACGCGCAGGTGCTGGGGCTGGTCGCGATCGGCGCGGGCGCGTTGACGGTGCTCACCTCGATCAATTACCTGCGCGATCGCGGCATCGCGCGCAATGAATACTACGTGCTGCTGCTGTTCAGCGTGGGCGGCATGGTCATGATGGCCGCGGCCCACAATCTGATCATCGTCTTCATCGCGCTGGAACTGCTGTCGATTCCGCTGTACGTGCTGGCCGGTTTCGCGCGGCCCGACACAGCCTCGGAAGAGGCGGCGTTGAAGTATTTCCTGCTCGGCGCCTTTGCTTCCGGCTTCCTGCTATTTGGCGTTGCCATGACGTACGGCGCCCTGGGCACTACCGATCTGGCGCAGATCGCCGCGAAGGTCGCCGCCGGGGGCTCTTCGCCCATGCTCCTGTTTGGCGCGGCCCTCATCCTCGTCGGCCTGGGCTTCAAAGTGGCCGTGGTGCCGTTTCACATGTGGACGCCGGATGTGTACGAAGGCGCGCCGACACCCATCGCGGGCTTCATGTCGGTGGGCGCGAAGGCGGCCGGCTTTGCGGCTTTGCTCCGTGTGTTTGTGTATGCGCTGGGCTCTATTCAAGCCGATTGGGTCCCGCTCGTCTCGATCATCTCGGCCGTCACGATGATCCTGGGCAGCATCGTGGCGATTTCGCAGACCAACCTCAAGCGCATGCTGGCCTACTCCAGCATTGCCAGCGCGGGCTACATTCTCATCGGCGTGGCGGCGGGCAACCAGGCGGGCGTGTACGGCGCGCTGTTCTATCTGGTGGCCTATCTCTTCACCAATCTCGGCGCGTTCGCCGTGCTCACCGCGATGGCCCGGCGCGCTCCGCAGGCCGAGGATCAGACCTACCCGACCTATCGCGGCCTGTACCAGCGCAGCCCCGGTCTGGCGATCATGATGATGATCTTCATGCTGAGCCTGGCGGGCATTCCGTTGACGGGCGGCTTCATCGGCAAGTACTTGTTGTTCGTGGCGGCCATTCAGGCGGGACTGAACGGCCTGGCGATCATCGCCGTCGTGACCAGCGTGATCGCGGCCTTCTTCTATCTGCGCGTGATCGTGGATATGTTCATGCGCGACGCCGAACCCGGGCACGAAGTGCAGCCTGCGCCGTACCGCGTGTTGAACTTAACCGTGGGCTTTGCTGCGCTGGCCGTGCTGGTGCTGGGCATCCTGCCCGGCTTCGTGCTGACGCTGGTGCAGAATGCGGCGCAGTGGCTGATCGCCGGCGCGGGGTGAAGTAGTGCGTAATGCGTAATGCGTAAATGAAGACTCCCTTGCTTGTGTGTTGAGCAAGGGAGTTTTGTTTATTGTGCCTGTGACATCGGCGGATCAGCGAGGAACGCGGACTGCGGCAGTGTAGATGTCCAGTTTGTGCAACATGCCATTTGGATTGTCTCGAGTGCTGTTGGAGTTATCCGACCAGGCCGGATGAGCCACCCCGCCAAAGAAGGATAGCCCGGAATAGTCCCCGTAGTCAATCCCGTTGCCCGAGTCGTGCGAGTTCGACGTCCCGGCGCTGATTTGAATATTCGGCGTAAACGACAGGCCTCCGTCCGTGCTGAAAGCACCCCAGAACTGCGCGTCGTCGTTGGGGATGCCGTCCGTGTCTCCTAGTCCACCGGTGCCGAGGTCGGCGCGGGAATCGTACCAAGTCACCGCGATGTTGCCCGTCGTCTGATCCAGCGAGATTTTCGGCATGAACTGGCTGTTCCTGGTATGATCATCGTTCACGCGCACGCCGTTGCTCCAGGTCGCGCCGTTGTCGTCGGAGTAGCGCACGGCAATATCGAGGTCATCGCTCTCATTAGGGCGTTCGATGCTATAGACAAGATAGACGCGGCCATTATGCGCGCCACCGGTTCGATCCCAGGCCAGACCGGGTTCTGCATCCACAGAACGATCGGGCTGAGACGCGATGAAATCGAACCCGCCGACATGGGTATCGACGACGGAAATGCGGTCACCAAAGCCGGCCGGGCCAAGCCCGTCCGAATCGACGTTGACAAAGAGCTTGCCGCCGCCTTGTCCACTTTCTGTAAGGGTGCAGACCTGCATGATCTGCCCGGCGGGTCCGATTGAAATGTCGCCATAGGTGCAGTTATTCGACCCCGGGACGACTTCACCGGCGAAGAACGATCCCACCTGACCGAGGCCGGTCACCGGCGCGCCCGTTGCGAACATCGGCCCGCCCGCGTTGAAGATCACCCACACCTCGCCATGCCCGGCGATGATGGTCGGCTGATCGACGAAGCGGAACAAGCCGCGTTCGTCGCGCGCGGCCCTGGTCGTTGCAAGACCTGCAGGTTGGGCGATTTTGGCAATGACATTGAACGTGAGTCCGCCATCGGTGCTGAGTGCGACTGGCACGACATTATCCACGTTGTACAGGTAAGTCATGAAGAGATTCCCGTACTCGTCGAAAGACAGGCTCGGGTCGCAGCACGTATCGCCCAGGACATCGTTGCCCTCGCCGACGATCCGCCGGGTCCAGGTCCGGCCACCGTCAAAGGTGACGGCCAGGAACATCCCGTTGGCGCCTTCGGCGATGTTCGTGAAAATGACGATATTTTTGGGATTCGTGGGATTAACCGCGATGGCCTCTTCAGACTCGTTGCCAGGACGCTGGCTTACGTCCACATTCTGCGGCGTGCTGCTTTTGGCGCTCGCCGCGTCAATGGGCGGCCCGCCCAGCGCAGCCAAGATGGCGATGACGCCCACGACGCAGAGTGCGCGCTGCCCCCAATTCGCCGCATCTTTCTTCCAGTGATCCATTTGCGTACGTCTATGCTTTGCGACATCGAACACGAGTGAGACTTTGACATGGCTCCTCCTGATGGCTGTGGAATAATCGTAACGTCGCAGAAACTCCCTTGGCTGTGATGCTATCCGTATAGATTTATTTATACCATGTGTCAATGAAAACTCCCTTGCTCAAGAGGCGGGCAGGGGAGTTTTGTGTTCTCGGCAAGGATGATGGCCGCCCTGGCTTCTACCGATATATGCGCCAGCTTTGGCTGTATGTCAAAAGAGCCGGGCAAGCAAATCCAGCACAAGTGTAGTTACAATGGGTATCAGCGGTGATAAGGCCAGGCCGAAGAACTTTCTAACGCTTGAGGCAGCAAACGGCCAGACCGGGAACCGCTCGAGCAGCTCGCGCTCTTCGTCAAGCTGCCGGATGCGTTTCAGGAGCAGCTCAGCTTGATCGGCATCCTCGACTCGCGGAGTGTGCAGCCGCGCGAAGACGCTGTCAAATTCCTGTGAGACGGCTTTGCTCAGTCGATTCCGGTAGGCCCGCATGGCGGTATGCGCCGACCAGAGCGGGATGAAGAAACTCGCAGGCGCCAGCAGCACGTAAACGCTGAACATCGCGATCAGCAAGAGGTTATTCAGGGTCGTTGAGTTGATGGAACTCTGGAGCCAGACCAGCAGCAGGAACAACCCCATCGCGCCAATGCCGTAGCCGATATTGGCGACGAAGCGGCCGACAGCGCCCAGGCCCCCGGCTTTGTCGGGGTGAAAGGGCTGCACCTGAATCCGTTGATTTCTGAACAAGTCGTTGATGGCCAGCGTGACCACGACCAGGTCGTAGACTGCAATGGCCAGGAGGTAGAACGCGAGAAAATCCACTGGCAAGCGCGCCGCAAGCGCCAGTGGCTGCGCAGCCGCCTGCCATAACGTCAGCGGCTGCGCGTAGACGACCAGGCTAATCGCGCAAGATATCACGCCGACGAAGATCGCCGCGGGTGGAAGCCATTTGCTGTGGAGGCGATTGCGCAAGGTGACCAGCGAAAGTCTGCCAATCCGCTTCGGACGCCAGCACACCTTCACTGACGATTTGCCCAAACAACTGCTGCATGGCTGATTGCGACCAGCAGTAAGCGCCAATCACCGCCGCTTGAAATACCAGTATGGCCGCTTGCAGCAGCAAGCCAGACAACCAAATTTCCCGTGCCCGACCCGGCAGCCAGATTTGAGAGGAGGCAGCGAGGATGACGCCAGTGAGGAGATTGCAGGTGATGACGACCAGGATAACGCCAAGCGGTTTCGCGCCTGTCCGCCTCAGAACCCGCGAAACCCACTCGCTATTGTGCAATTGCAGGATGAGATCGCTCGCGTCGCTCATGGAATATGGTCATCAAGACCCTTCGCTTCACTCGCGCCGTCTCCCCGCCTACGGCTGGGCGGTGACACCTGATGAAAAATACTTCATCAACCTGCGGTGGATGAAGATATAGCCTCCGCCCACTTTTCGCAGAAATACTCAGTCTGAGGCTAGCAGTTGTTCCAACTGCTGCGCCAACGAGGGGACGTGCGCCTGAACTGTTTGCCAGAGCAGTTGATCGTCCACGCTATCGTAGCCATGAATGATGCGATTGCGGAGGCCGACGATCCGCCGCAGGTCTGGGATCAATGTCGTCAGTTCAGGCTGCTCTAGTTCGGCGTGATTCAGGGCTTCGCCGATAATTTCAAACTGCCGCTCGACGGCGGAGCGCAGCATCAGGTCGCCCTCGTATTCGACAAAGGTGCGGCCAGCCACAAAGCCCTGAATGGCGTGGCAGGCTCGAGCGCGTCAAGCAGGCGTTTCTTCAGTGTAGGTTTCATAGATCACTTGGGCCGTGCGCTCCACTTCGGCGCGGAAATAGGGATTTCGAATGGCACGTTCGGTGATCACATCGACGCGGCGATTGAATAGTTTCTCCAACGCTTCGGCAAAATCCAAATAGCGATCAGGGTAATCGCGGCTTTGCGTGTTGGCAAACTCGGCCACAAAGTCCAGGTCACTGGTGGCGGGAACAAATGCGCCGGTTGCCGCTGAGCCGAATAGACGCAACTTGCGCACGCGATATTGTCGGCATAACGCCGCTACTTCGTTCTGTTGTCGCTCAACTTCGCCAATCATGACGAATTTCCTTTGGCTACCAGCCGTGCCAAATCATTCGCCGCCTCGATCTCGACGACACGCCCGGCGACGAAATCAGCGAGGCCCGCCCGCACGTCGGCTGCAATCTGCGCCGGTTCCGGATCGAGAGCTGTGTCAGCCAACGATGTCACCACCACATACACCTGTGCGCCTTCCGGCAACGCCACGGCGTCTTTCAAACGGATTTGCCCCTTTTCGACGCGGCCCTCATAAGTGACAATTCTCATATCTGACCTCCCCATTTCCCCTGGCCAGATTATACTCCATCAAAATCTGCCGACCAACCTTCAGTGGGTCCGATCTTCATCTTTGCTGTTTTTCACATCGCCTTCACGCATCCGGCGGCCCCGCCTGCCAGTGCGTGGCCGCGGCCCAGTCCTCGGCGGCCAGGTAGATGAGATCGACTGCCGGGTCTTTCACGTATGGATACGTTTCTGGGTCTGCCAGATGTTGCGCCAGGCGGCGCTTGAGTTCGGCATAGGCCTCGGCGGTCGCAGGGTGCGCGCGCAGATAGTCGCGAAACAGGAGCGGATAGCGTTGATTGGCGCGCCCCTGCACCCGCGCGTGGATATGGGTGCGGCGCTGACCCGCAGGCGGAAGGAACAGCAATTTATCCCATTCGGTTTCCGGCCCAGGGACATGGGGCGGGCGGTGGTCGCGCCAGCCTTCCAGCGGGGTGTAACCATGGGCCGCCATGGCCGATCTGACTCGATCGTCAAGCGCGGCGACCGTGATCTGAATGTCGATCACGTCTTTGGCGGGCAAGCCCGGCACCGAGGTCGAGCCGATGTGATCGATGCGCAGGGCCAACTCGCCCAGTGCCCCGCGCAGGCTCGCGGCGATCGCCTGGAACTCAGACGGCCAATTTTCCTGATAAGGGACGATTTCGACCATATATCGCCGCGCAGCCGCCCGGCGGCCGATCAGGCCGGGGAGTCCTGTCCTACTTTCCCATCAAGTGATCGAGGATCAACCAGTCCAGTTCTTCGTAGTCCCGGTTGGCGATCAGCTGCTCGACGGCCCGGCGATCCAGCGAGCGGGAGAGTTCCACCAGGCGCAGGAACATGTGCAGGCTGTTGCGCAGATGCTTGGTGGCCAGCTCGGCGGGCTGCGTGCGCAGCGCTTTCACGTCCAGGCCCACCACGCCTACTTCCCAGAAGCGATTCTCGTCCAGCACGCGCACCTGGTTGAACGCGCCGCGCAGGTTCACCGCCCCGAAAGACCGATCCTGGTCGAACTTCAGCCCGTTCTGATCGTTCAGGTGCACGCTCCACAATTTGCCGAAGGCCATGGCAAACCCGATCTCGTCGGCGGGATCGAGGCCGGCCAACAGCGAATGCGCCGTCTCCATCAACACGCCCACCCGTTTGGGATCGCTCGACTGAAAGCCGAGGGCCAGCGCGTGCCCCATGGTGGGAATGTAGGCCAGGTCCATCGGTTCGTTGGGCTTAGGCTCCACGGCAATGCGCAATTGGGCATCGTAGGCCAGCAGGGTATTGATGGCTTCCAGTAATTGGTGCGCGGCTCGCCCCGCATTTTTTGCCTCACGCAGATAGGTGCCCTCGCGCGCCAGCCACAACACCATGAGATCGGCGCCCAGTTCCTGCGCGATGTCCGCCGCTTTCTTCGAGCGCTCGAGGGCATACGCGCGGGCCGCGGGATCATTCGCCGTGTACGCCCCGTCGATGGTCTGGGGATGTTCCCACAGGCGCGGCGCGACAAACTCGACAGCCAGGCCGTGATCGGCGATCTTCCGGCGCAGCGCGCGCGCCGCCGCGCGGATCTGCGCGGGTGGCAGCTCGTCGAGGTTGGGCACCGCGTCGTCGTCGTGAAGCTGCACCAGATCAAAACCCAACTGCTGGTACACGACCAGTTTTTCGTCGAAGGTGCGGGACGGGCGCACCGCCGGGCCAAACGGATCGTCCCCTTCGTGAATGTTCCACGGTCCGAATGAAAAGCGGTATCCATATTTTTCCATGGTGATCCTCCGGTGCGGGTGTTTGGGGCGTAGATGGCTATTCTACCATGGGCTTGAAGCGCATAGCCGACCACACCTCGTCCAGCGCGATTTGCCGAACGGGCTGCCAACCGATCGGCTGTACCGCCGCCCACAGCCGATCGCGGTTCACATCGGTCTTCACTTTCGACGCGCCCTTGGCGTAAGCGACCCACAACATGCCCTCCGGTTTAACCAACTTGGCGGCTTTGAGTGTCAGTTTGTCGACCTCGGCCAGCGAGTTGACGAAGAGCAGCACAGCCTCAGCCTGCCCGGCGGCGCGCGTGGACACGGTGAGGTCTTTCAACTCCTGCGCCAAGTGCCCGGCGTAGCCTTGGGGCGCATTCATCACGATCAACTTGCCGGACTTGATTTGCAGTTTCTGCGCGAGTGAAGAGGGCATGGGAAGCTCCTTTAGAATTGTTGATTGGGGCACTGCACTTTGAAAGGCTCAGTGCCCGGCGGATAGATCCAGCGCACATACCAGTACAGGCTGTTGTAGCTGATCGCTTCGCCCTGCGGCCCATCCTCAGCCGTCCCGGTTTGCCGCTTGAGCGTTACCTGCCAGTTGAAGACGCCGCAATTGGGCTCCTGGTAAAGCGCGGCTGGCAGCGTCGCTTGGGTTTCGCGCGTGGTAAACCTGAACAACCGATTCGTCTCTTTGTAATTATAGTCGACGTCGATCTCATAGTATTCGTCTGGAGCCAGTTCTTTCAACGGCTTCCATCGCAATACGATCGGCCGATCCGCGCCTTGAAAGAGAGCGCCCAGCGGCGGACCGAGCAGCTCGGGCCCGGGCCACGGTTTGGTGAGCAGCGGCTCGGGTGCTGCGCCGGCCGCATGAACCTCGGGCATGACGGCGAAACTGTCGCGCAGCGCCGCGTGGGGATCAATGCCAACCGGCGGCTGCACGACTGTGGTGGCCAGCGCATACGTTCGATCGACCTCCGGCGCGTAGAAGACCAGCCATTCCATTTGGGTAACCCCGAGCTGGCCGCGCGCCGTTGCCCGCCAGGCATCCCACTGCTTGAACCGGGTCGCTTGAAAAGGGCCGATCTCGCGCACTGGAGTGAATCCCAGATCGCCGACATCCTTCAGCAGGAATTGTCTTGCCGCGGCGGGGCTGTCCAGCCGATAGTCCCCTTCTTTCCAGTGCAGTTCGATCCAGTTTTCGGGCAGGACGTGTTGTGCCGGAATAACGCCGCCCCAGCGGATCATCCCATTCCGCGCATCACCTCTTTCGGCGGCGAGCTGCGGCACGATGCCTTTGAGCGTGGGCGCATCCAGCCAGAAGCCGTATTTGTTCAGCAGGACTTCACTCGTCCCGTTCTTAACCTTGAAGCTGCCCGCCTGATGGCCCTGCGCGCCAGCAGCTCTGGCTTCGATATCGATCTGCCAGCGGCCTTCTGCGGTGCGATGTGGTATAGGAACTGCCTCCGTGCGATAAACCTGGCCAGCGCCTGCTGCGGCCGGAATGGTTGCAACCTTCTGACCACTGGCATCGTGCAGCGTGAGCATGACCTGCGCATCAGGCAAGGCTTGACCTTGCGCGTCAGTCACACGCACGATGAATTTGGCGGACTGCCCCATTTCTGCTTCGGTGTCCGCTTTCGGATATAGCAAGCTGATGGTCAACGAGCGCGCCAATGTCGGAGTTGCCGATGGCAGGGCGGGCATAGGCGAAGGGGCGGGCGCAGCAGGCGTGCTGCAGCCTGCCAGCAGCATCACACACATGCACAACCAGAGGATCTTGCGCGCGAGCATTCAAGCCTCCCTTTGCTCCCCGTAACAATGGTGGTGAATCGGCAGTTCCCCGCTGCCACTAATAGTCTGTTTCCCGGCTCAGCACCATCAATGCCAGCAGCGTCGTCTGGCCGGACTTGCGCAGCTTCTCCGGATCGATCGTTTCACTGGTATCCTGGGGCGTATGCGCCGTCGCGTCCGATCCGTCCCAACTCACGTTGAGTGTCAGGCCGCTGCGCCCGCCGAAGCCCGCCTGACTGGGCAGGCCAAAATGCGGATCGCGCCCGCGCGTGGTGACGGCATTGCCTAAGCGTGAGGCAGCCGTTTGATAGCAGCTGCACCAGGCGGTAGCTGCTGCCCTCGCTGAGTTGAATCGCGTCGCCTGTCCCTGCGCCCATACCGCTGAGTTCCAGCACGGCTTCCACAGTCAGCAAGCCAAATCCTTTTTTGGCATTCATCACGTTTTTGACGCTGAAGCCTTCGGTGCGCTCACCGTTGGTCCAGGCCGAAAACACAATGGTCTTCTTGGGTGCGTAGGGACTCTCCTTCAGCACGCGCGCCATTTCCAGCATGGCCGCCACGCCGCTGGCATTGTCATTGGCGCCGGGATACAGCGTGCCGTCCGGCCCCGTGCCCAATCCGTCGTAATAGGCGCTGATCAAAATTACCTGGCTGTCCAGAGCCTGCGTGACGCCGGTCGTGGTGCGCGCGCCTGTGCCAGGAATGGATCCGGTAATGTTGTAGCACAGATCCTCATCATTCATTTGAGCCGAAGTCTTGAGGTGGACCACTGTGCCTGTATTCGTCGTGGCCGTTTCGCCGACGCCGAGCTGTTCGATCCGGCGATCGAGATCCGCCAGGCTGCTGCCCGCCGTCGCCAGGAGCTGCTCGGCCACTTCCGGTGTGATGTACAGCGTGGGTTGTCCCGACGGCCTGATAAACCCGGTTTGAGCGTAAAGATGCCGGCGCTGAAGTGTGCGCGGATCATCTGTGACCACCAGCGTGCCGCCCGCCATGATCGGGTTGAAATTGTCCGCTTGCGATTCGCGGATGACGACAATCTTGTCGTCGAGGCCCAGCTTGCGCAGGCTGTAGGGATCGGAGCCAGGTTTATCGGGCGCGGGGCCAAGCGCCAGGCCGACGATGGGGCCGGTCAGCTCGCCGAGCGTCAGGCTGGTGCTGGTCATGTACACGTACTCGGCAAAATCGCGGCGATACTGGAGGGATTGCGTGATGCCCTGGCCATCGACGATCTCCAGCACCGGTGTTTCGGTCAGATGCAGGCGCGGGCAGGGAAACTCCTGAATGTAACCGGGATCACTGCCGGCTGGTTGCAAGCCGATCTCCTTCATGCGCTGTTCTATGTATTGCGCGGCGTCTTTCGCGCCGGGTGTGCCTGTCTCCCGGCTGGCCATATCGCTCAGCGAGAGAGCCTTGATGTCTGCGACCGCGCGTGAAGCATCAAATTGCAGCGCTGTATCACTATACTGCCCCACGGGCGCGGTGGTCCACAATACCCACACCAGCCCGGCTGCCGCCGCAGCCAGCGCCGTGTAGCGATTGAGTACCCGGCCCACGTTGAGGCGGCTCTCGTCCAGAAAACGGCGCAAGCCTTCGGCCAGCAGATTGAAGGTCATAATGGTTGCGAAGAATGCCACGCCGGCGTACCACACCAACCACGGATTACTGCGCCACCAGTTGCGGATGTTGGAGAGGAGCGCGCCCCATTCAGGAATGTCGGAGAAGTAATAGACGATGGGCTGCATCCGGCCGGCTTCGCCGATCTCGGCGCGGAAGCCGCCGCCCAGAAAGATGTTGAGAAAGCCCAGTTCGGCCAGCAGCATCAAGACGCTGCCCATCTCCAGCGCGGCCAGCACCACGAGTGACGACAATAGATTGGGAAACACATGGCGTGAGAGCATGCGGCCTGACTGCGCGCCGATCGATCGGGCGGCTTCGATGTAGGGCTGGGGCTTGATGGCGAGGACTTTGCTGCGCACGAATTGCGCCACTTCACCCCAGCCCACCAGGGCCAGCGACACAATGAAGACCCAGGTGCCCTGCTGAATGCCGATGGCTTGAATCAGCAGCATCGCAAAGATGGTTACCGGGAAGGCGGCCCACACGTCAATGCCGCTGGTCACCAGGCGATCGAACTTGCTGTTCTGTGTCCAGCCGGCGATGGCTCCCAACAGCGTGCCGAGCAAAATACGCGCAACCATGGAGAAAAACGCCAGCGCTAACGTCTGCCGCGCGCCCCACAGCACCAACGCCTGAATGTCACGCCCCACCAGATCGCTGCCCCAGGGGAAACGAATACCCGGCTTGAAGGGCGGCGCGGCAATCTTGCCGTCGATCATCAGCACGCCGTGCGTCTGGTAAGGATTGTTGAGCGTCAGCCGATCGCCCCAGAAGACCACCAGCAGCATGACGATCAACAGGCACAGCCCGATCAGCAGCGGCCCGTTGTGAAAAGCCGTTCTGAGCAGCCAGCCCCGCCGGTGCGATTCGATCGGTTTGCTGTCCAGGGTGTCCTGGATCGCCTCAGGCTTGATCGGCAGGGGCGGCAGGCTCGCCCGGGGTTGGCGGCGCATTACGCGCCGCAGGCGATCGCGCAGGCCGTCCCGCCAATCCGCGGCGCCGGCGCGCCAGTCGCGCAGCCGATCGCGCCAGCCGGTGTGCTCGCCGGATTCTTGATGCGCGCCGTTGTCGCGCAGCCGCGCATCGATCCACGGGTACATGAAGTCCAGCAATAAATTCAACAGCAGGAACAGGAAGCCGAGGGAAACGATGAGATCGGTGGCCAGCGGCGCGTTGCCCAGACGAATCGCTTCCAGCAGCAGCAAGCCGACGCCCGGCCACAGAAAGAACGATTCGACGATGGGCAGGCTGGCCAGCGAGTAGCGCAGCGACGCGCCCATGGTAGTCATGATGGGAATGGCCGCGTTTTTCAAGGCGTGGCCGGTGATGACGCCAGAGCGCGATCGGCCTTTGGCATAGGCCACGCGAATGAAGTCGTGCCGCATGATATCCTGCAGCGTCACGTAAGTCATCTGCGCGATCTGCGCCAGCGGGCGGGCCATCAAGACCAGCGCCGGCAGGATGATGTGCGCATCCAGGCCTGACCCGGTCAGGGGCAGCAGCGGCGTATCGAAGCGATTGTGCAGTTGAATGTTGACGATCCAGAGCAGCATGGCCAGCAGGAAACTGGGTATCGAGGTGCCCAGCACCGAGACGAGCAGCATGACGACGCGCCCGCCGCGCCGCCTGGAGAGAGCCATGAAAACGCCGAGCGGCACGCCTAACAACGTAGCCAGTCCCAGTGAGAATAACAATAGTTCGGCGCTGTTCACAAAAGCTTCGGCGACAACCTTGCCGGTCGGGATATCGGCTTTGTGCAGGTAGTACGTGGCCGGATGATTAAACAGGTAGTTGAAGGTCTGCGCCGCCGCTTCAACGCTGGCCGTTTCCGGCGCGGCGGGCAGGCCGTTGCGCCCGCGCTCGGCCATAATCAGCAGGAACTGCGTGAGGAAGACGATCACCAGCAGCGTGATGGCCATCTTGAGCAGATGCGCGGGGGCGATCTTCGCGATTTGTCTCAGCACCTCATGACGGTGTGAATGCCCATCTGGCGCTTGAGTGACGGAATCGGCGGGGGACAAAGTGTCGGTTGCCATGTAGGTTCTTGTCGTAGTCGGGGCGGATAAGGTAAGGTGTCGACCGGGATTCAGGCTGAGTATAACCCAGGTGCAGGGTTGTGCCAACCACATCCCGAGATGATCGAGCGATCAGACTACTTGCAGCCTGGGTCAAAGGTTCAATTGCCCAATCGGGAAACGCTCGTGAACTCGTGATAGAATGGGTCGCAGCTGAAATCCGACCCGGGAGATGGTTCGTGCTCTGGATTCAATTCCTCCTCTGCGTGATTGTCGTCGTCGCGGCGTCCAGCGTGTTGTCACGCTATGCGGATGTCATCGCCGAAAAGACCGGCCTGGGCCGCGCCTGGGTCGGCGCGATTCTACTGGCGGGTGTCACCTCACTGCCTGAACTGGTCTCCGGCGTGACGGCCGTCACGGTGCTGAATGCCCCCAATCTCGCCATCGGCGGCATCGTGGGCAGCAACCTGTTCAACCTCACGCTAATCGCCATCATGGATGTGGCATATCAGCCCGGTTCAATCCTGTCCCGCGCGCAGGACGGGCACATCCTGTCGGGCGGACTGGGCATCCTGCTGATGGGGCTGATCGCTATCGCGCCGCTGGTAGGTCCGGCCATCAACGGCTTCGGCATTTTCGGCGTCAGCGTGATCAGCCTCGGCATCGTCGTGCTGTACTTAATCGGCGCGCGCCTGCTATCCACCTTTCAGAGCAAACGCGCCGCCGAAGTGCTGGAGCAGGAAGCTGACGTGCTGCACTACGATCGCATCAGCCGGCGCCGCGCGTATCTTACCTTCCTCGGCGCCGCGCTGGTGGTGGTGGCGGCGGGAGTGTGGCTGTCTGCTCTGGCCGATCAGATTTCAGCGGAGACCGGGCTGGGCCGGAGTTTCGTCGGCGCGCTGCTGCTGGGCGTCAGCACTTCCCTGCCGGAAATCACCGCCAGCCTCACGGCGGTGCGCATCGGCGCGATCGATCTGGCGATTGGCAACGTGCTGGGCAGCAATCTGTTCAACGTCACGCTGCTGGCCGTGTACGACGTGTTTGACGGCGGCGCGAATCTCTGGGCGGTGATGAGCAATGCTAATGCGCTGGGCCTGATTATCGCCATGATGATGACGGCGGTGGTGATTGTCAGCCTGATGTATCGCGCTTCGCCCAAGACGCCGTGGCGGGTCAGTTGGGATGGCGCAGCGTTGGTCGTCATGTATCTGGGCGCGATGGCGGCGCTGTATCTGCTGAGTTGATGGTCAGCGGCGACTGAGCCCCGCGCGCAGCGGGGTTTTTTGTTTCCCGAAGGAGCCGGGGGAACCGATCGGGCGCGGGCGCGGTATATGCTCTAGGTCAATGTGGAGGAAAAGTCATGCTTGCCCGCCTCATCAACTGGATCTTCAGGCTGGCGCTCTTGATGGGCTGTGCCGCGCCGCCCACGCCCGTTTCACTGCTCATGCGCGAGCGCTTCGCCCACACCCCCGGTTATCGCGACATCAACAGCAGTTGCCGTCGTCGAAGACCGCGCGGTTGATTGCCTTCCTGCAATCTGCCCGCTGATCACGGGCTGTTTGCCGTGAAGACCCGGCCGGTCATGACGACCGGCCGGGTCTTTCTTTATTTAGGAGGGTTTCATGTTTTGCTGATAGAATCTCCTTCAGCCTGCGATGGATAGGAGAACATCATGAAATTGACTGTGATCAAGGTGTTGTGCGCAAGCCTGCTGTTGGCCGCGTGCGCCGCACCCGCCACCTCACCTGCGCGTACGACCGTAGCGACATCGGCTCCGGCGAGTCGCCAACCGACGAGTGTTCCACCCACCATCGAGCCGACGGCGATTCCGCCTTCCCCCACGATCGCCCCATCGCCCACGGCGGAGCCGGAACCGACGGCGACGATGCCAGCGCAGACCGGCGGTAAATTCACCCTGGCGCTCGAGCCGGTGATCGAGGACGGCCTGGTACGGCCGGATTATGTAACACACGCGGGCGATGATCGCTTGTTTGTGGTCGAGCAGCCGGGACGCATCCGCATCGTGAAGGATGATCAGCTCCTCGATCGGCCTTTTCTCGATATTGTGGAGAAGGTTTCAACCAGCGGCAATGAGCGCGGCCTGTTGAGCGTGGCGTTTCATCCTGACTACGCCGCAAATGGACAATTCTTTGTCAATTACACGCGTCAGCCAGATGGCGCGACGGTGATCGAGCGTTACACCGTTTCGCCAGATGATCCGGATCGCGCGGATGCTCAATCGGGGCAAGTGATTCTCGTCATCGCGCAGCCGGAATCGAATCACAATGGCGGATTGATCAAGTTCGGGCCGGATGGCTATCTGTACATCGGCATGGGGGATGGCGGCGGCGCGGGGGATCAGCACGGCCCGATCGGCAACGGGCAGGACCCGCAGGCGCTGCTCGGCAAAATGCTGCGTATCGACGTCACGAGTCAAGACACGTACACAGTTCCGGCTTCGAACCCGGCGGGCAATGAAATCTGGGCCAGCGGCGTGCGCAACCCGTGGCGCTTCTCGTTCGATCGATCGACCGGCGATCTGTATATAGCCGATGTGGGGCAAAACACTTACGAAGAAGTGAACTTCCAGCCGGCAGCGAGCAGGGCGGAGAGAACTACGGCTGGCGCATCATGGAGGGCATGCATTGCTTCGATCCACGACAAGGCTGTGATCAGTCGAGCCTGGTGCTGCCGGTGGCCGAATACAGTCACGATGCGGGCGGTTGTTCGGTGACGGGCGGCTACGTCTATCGTGGGTTAAAATATCCGGCGCTGCAGGGCGCGTTCTTCTTTGGCGATTACTGTTCGGGCATCATCTGGTCGCTGCAGCGCGACGGCGATCAGTGGCAGATGACCAAACAGCTGGAGTCCGGCGTGAACATCAGTTCGTTTGGCGAAGATGTGAACGGCGAATTGTATGTCGTCGATCACGGCGGGGCCGTGTATCAGCTCGCTGCGCGTTAAAACTTGATCCACGAATTCACACGAATCAACACGAATCGACAGGAAAGACCTATTCGTGAACCTTCGTGAGGACTCGTGGATCACTCATCACTCGTCACTTATCACTCATCATGCTCAAAGCCATCACTTTCGATTTCTGGAATACCCTGTACAAAGCCGCGCCGTATGCCTTTGCGCTGCGGCGCAAGTTCTTGTTTGAGGTCCTGGCCGGGAATCACGTCGACGTCAGCGTGGAACAGGTGGACGAGGCCGAAGACGTCGCGCGCCGGAACTGGAATCGCGTCTGGCGCGACGAGTATCGCACGCCGTCCGCCGCCGAGTGGGTGCGCTGGATGCTGGACGAGCTGCTGATTCAACTGCCAGCCGGCGACTTCAACGCGTTAGCCGACTACTTCGATCGATCGCTGCTCGACGCCGATCCCGGCCCGACGTTGATTGAAGGCGCGGCGGAGACGGTGCAGCGACTGGCGCAGCGCTACAAATTGGGCGTCATTTCCGACTCGGGCCTTTCGACCGGCAGGACGCTGCGTCACTTCCTCAAGCGCGATAGCCTGCTCGACTGCTTCACCTGCACCACGTTCTCCGATGAAGCCGGCGTGAGCAAGCCGCACGCGCGCATCTTTCAGATGACACTCGATCGGTTGGGCGCGCGGCCGAATGAAGCCGTTCATCTCGGCGATCTCACCCACAGCGATATCGCCGGAGCGAAAGCGCTGGGCATGCAGGCCGTGCGCTTGACGGCCAACTATGACGATGCCAATCGCTCCGTCGAGCCGGACGCGGTGGTGAGTTCGTATGCGGAGTTTGAGGAGTGGCTGGCAGAGCAAGCTGAGGGCTGAGGGATGAAGGATGAAGCACTAGGCAGCATTCCCAGGATCGAGACGGCACGGCTGTTGCTGCGGCAATTCACTGTCGCTGATCTTGACGATTACGTGGAGCATATCTTTGCCGACGCAGACGTGATGCGCTATTTGCCCAGGCGCGATCTGACGCCCCGCGCACGCGCCGAGCGAACCATCGCGGTCTTCGCCGATCACTGGTCGCAGCGCGGCTATGGCGTCTGGGCGCTGGCGGACAAGATTACCGGGCAGCTCATCGGTCACTGCGGATTGAACTTCGTAACTGAAGCGGGGGAGGTTGAGGTGCTCTACGCGCTGCGCCAGGATCGCTGGGGGCAGGGCCTGGCGACGGAAGCGGCCCGAGCCAGTGTGCGCTTTGGCTTTGAGCAGGCTGATCTGGCGCGCCTCATTGCGCTGGCCGCGCCGGAGAACATCGCCTCACGGCGGGTGATGGAGCACCTCGGCTTCCAATACGAGAGGAACGCGCATTACTTCGGGCTTGATCTAGTGTGCTACACTTTGCATGATCCTTCACAAATGGCGCGGCGAAAATTGTAACCAAATTCTAATTGACTTGGACGGTAATCGGGCTTACACTGTCTTGCACACTTTAGTAGCGCTAGGCAGGGTCATGGCTCGCGTGCGGGGGCGCGCAGCGATGTGAACCCCATTTTTGATCACGCTGCCTTTCAGGCCGTCTGCGAATTCGCGCAGGCGGCCTGCTGCGTTTGACTGACCCGCTGAGTGCTCTTCGCTTTGGAGTTCTGTCAGAAGCCCGTCCGGCTTAGGGAGGAACCTATGTCCAAAATTGAGAAACGCGTGGTCGTAAACGGTTCGCTGGAGCGCCTGTTTACTTATGTGCCGGAAGCAGAGCAGTCGCCGGAAATCTGGCCGGGCCTGTTGGAGGCGGGCGAGGTGCAGCGCTTGCCGCTGGGCGGAGTCATCGCCCGCTGGCTCTACAAGACGACAGGCGTGCTCTTTGAGGAGTTGGACGAGCGCGTCGAGCCGCTGGTCGATCGGGACGGGTCACTCACCGTGCTGGGTAATGTCGAATGCGCCATGAAGTGGAACTTTCAGTCGAACACGCACATCCCTTCGCTCACCCTGGGCGGGGATTACACCTACTGGTCGATGTGCTAGGAGTGGTCATGAACGGTAACGCATATCACTTCATGACCATGTGGCGCGTCAAAGCGACTCTGGCGGAAGTCAACGACATCATCGGCAACGCGCCGGATTTGCCGCGCTGGTGGCCGTCCGTCTATCTGGAAGTCAAGGAACTGGAAAAAGGCGACGAGCGCGGCGTCGGCAGAGTGATCGATCTGTACACCAAAGGCTGGCTGCCTTATACGCTGCGCTGGCAGTTCCGCGTGATCGAATCACGACATCCCTATGGTTTCACGCTGGAGACCTGGGGCGATTTTGTAGGGCGCGGCATCTGGACGTTCGAGCCGGACGGCAAGGATGTGATCATCTCCTACGACTGGAGCATCCGCGCCGACAAGCCGCTGCTGCGCTATTTGTTGTTCATCATGAAGCCAATCTTCTCGGCCAATCATCGCTGGGCGATGCAAAAGGGCTTGGAGAGTCTGCAATTGGAACTGGCGCGGCGGCACGCACCTACCCCAGAAGAACGCGCCCGCATTCCGACGGCGCCACAGCCGACCTTTCGGCTGTTAGCTCGGTGATGAGAGGATCGAGTGTGCCATGAGCACGCAGATTCAACATGGCTATCTGATGTTGGCCGACATCTCCGGTTACAGCGCCTATCTGGCCAGCGTCGAGCTCGATCATGCGCACGAGATTCTCAAAGAGCGATTCGAGCTGATTGTGGCGCGCTTCAAGCCGCTGCTGACCATCGCCGAGCTCGAAGGCGACGCCGTGTTTGCCTATGCGCCGTTGTCTCGCGTGCCGCGCGGCGAAACGCTGCTGGAATTGATCGAAGCGACCTACGTCGCCTTTCGCGATCAGGTGGAAGCCATACGCCGCCGCACCACCTGCACCTGCCGCGCCTGCCAGGGTTTGCCCACCCTGGATTTGAAATTCATCACTCATCATGGCAGTGACATCCTGCAGGATATGGCGGGCGTCACCAAGCTGGTCGGCACCGACATCAACCTGGCGCACCGCTTGTTGAAGAACCACGTCAAAGAGAGCACCGGCTGGCGCGCGTACGCGTTGTTCACCGACGCGGTATTCGATCATATGGGCTGTCGGCCTGCCAACCTGCATACGCAAATTGAGGAATACGATCTGGGGCAGGTGCAGACGCACAGTTCCGATCTCCATCCGCGTTACCGCGAATTGACCGAGGTGCGGCATGTCGTCGTAACGCCGGAGCAGGCGCACCAGGTCTATGTGGTCGAATGCGATGCGCCGCCGCCGGTGGTGTGGGAATGGCTCAATGAGCCGCGCCGCCGGCTGGAATGGGAAAATCTGCATATTCAGCCCGCCCTGCGCCCGGGCGGCCGCACCGCGGCCGGCGCGACCAATCACTGCATGCACGGCAAGACCGTATCGATGGTCGAGACCGTTCTCGACTGGCGACCGTTTGAGTATTACACGGTGGATAAAGACAGCCGCGTGAAAACCATGCCGATCGATTTCGTCATAACCTACCAGCTGGAGTCGCTGGCCGACGGCACGTGCACGCGCCTGACGGTTTACGTCCAGACCAGAATGCCAATGCCAAAGGCGCTGCTACGCTCGGCCGGCCGCTTCGCTCTGAAAGTCTTCGGCATCGATCAAGAGTTCGATCGGCTGGCCCGTTTGATTGGCCAGACTCGATCGTCGGCGCCCGCTATGTCCTTCGCCGCTGCGACTGCGTGATCTTTACTGCTGTTCAGAAAGGCATCGATGTCTACGATACTCACCGCCTCTTACGTTCGTCCCAATCCCATGCGCAATTTCGATCCGAGCCTCGTTGCACGGTACGAAAAGGACAGCTGGGTCGCTTACTACCGGCGCAAATGGATCACGCTGCTGCGTTTGCTCATCGAATTAGTTCGCTCGACCTATGGTTTGTCGCTGCTGCAAGCGATCCGCGTTGGGATTCCCTTGACACGCGCACAGATGGCCTTTGCGCCGCAAGACAACGACGTGCCTAAAGCGATCGCATACATGCAGCAGTTCTTCACTTACATCAAAGACAGGCACGGCGAGGATCTCGATCCACACGAAGCGGCGCTGGCTGAAGTGAGTTGGTGGGTGGTGCATCGCAAGTTCTTCGGGCACAGCGATCAGCCTGAAGTGGTCGACGCGGTGGCCTGCGCTTATGCCGCGGCCTATCGCGTCGATCCGGCAGTGGTGCGCGAAGCGGCCTATCATCGCGCGTTGGCGATGGTGTATTCCGACGCGTGGGTGTTGAGTGAGCGCGACCCACACGATCCGCGCCTGAAGCAGGAAGAAGAAGAATTGATCAAATCCTACGGGGCGCTAAAGCGAACCGTAAGTTAGGAGACAGCCGATGAGCGATCACGTCACGCTGGAGCCTGTTGAGGCCGCCGAGGTCACCATCCTCGTCGATAACTCCGTGGATCTTTTGCTGACCAACGAGCGGGCCGCGCAGCGCGCGCCCCTGCACTCCAACTGGTCCGAGCGCGATCAGTTGATTGCCGAGCATGGCTATTCGCTGTTGTTGACCATTCAATACGGCAATCACACAGAATCGCTGCTATACGATGCCGGGCTGGGCCGCAACACGGCGCTGCACAACATGGATGTGCTCGGCCTCAATCCGCGCGATCTGCGCACGGTGGTACTGTCGCACGGCCACGCCGACCATCACGGCGGCCTGGAAGGTTTCTATCGCCGTGTGAGCCGGCGCGGCATGCCGCTGGTGCTGCACCCCGACGCGTGGCGCGAGCGGCGCGTGGTCTTTCCGACCGGCGTTGAAATTCGCATGCCGCCGCCCAGCCACAGCGATCTCGATCGAGAAGGCTGGGAGGTCGTCGAAGAGCGCGGCCCGTCGCTACTGTTGGAGAATCGCGTGCTGGTCACCGGCCAGATCGATCGCGTGACTGACTTCGAGAAGGGCTTTCCGTTGCAGCACGTCAAGACCGAGCATGGCTGGGAACCTGATACCTGGATCTGGGACGATCAGGCCGTGGTGTGCCACGTGAAGGGCAAGGGCCTCGTCGTGTTGTCGAGTTGCAGCCATGCCGGAGTGATTAACGTGTTGAAGCACGCGCAACGCATCACGGGCGTCGAGACGGTCCACGCCTTTGTCGGCGGCCTGCACTTAACCGGAGGTTTGTTTGAGCCGATCATTCCGCGCACGATTGGCGAGTTGGCTGCCATCGGGCCGCAGGTGATTGTGCCGGGGCATTGTACGGGCTGGAAAGCGACGCACGAATTAGCGCGTCAATTGCCCGACGCTTATCTCCAAACGAGCGTGGGGACACGCTTGCGCTTTAGTCGACGTGAACGGCCTCTGCCCGCAGTTCAACTGCGGGGTATCTACACGGCGATTGAATTGTTTGAAACGCTCGGCCTGGATCAGGAAGTGACCAGAAGCGATTCGATGCGGGCGCGGCTTTCGGCCTGACCGTCACGCTGCATCGTCATTCCCGCGCGCCTTTAGCGGGAATCCAGCGGCCCTATCAGGATAGATCGTCAATGATTGGCCTGGATGCCCGACACGCTTCGCAGGCACTCGGGCATGACAGGACCGTAAACCAATCGAAATTCGCTATAGTTCTCACTTTGGCGCGTAAGGATCGCCGTACTCCAGCGGCGCCGTCGCCTTGATCCCTTTCGCGAAACTGGTGGCATAGGGAATGGCGCCGTCCTCCGAGGCGGCTCCAAATTCGTACGGCCAGTACTGCGCGGGCAGCAGCCGGGGTGTGCGATCTTTGCCGGTCGCCGGATAGTACCAGGCGCGCACTGTCCAGTTGCAGGGCAAGGCCACCACGGAGTAGAACGCGCGCTGTCCCGCCTTGACGGGTGTGGCGCTGTGCAGCCGGCCTTCCGGCCGGAAGAACGATCCGTAGTGGCTGCGCACGGTGATCACGCCATTGGCGGGTGCTCTGTCGGTGGTGCTGATGGTGGTCGAGCATCTGTCCCGGCAGTTCCTGTCCGATGCGTTCAGGATCGTAGAGGCGCTGCCCACGTCGACCCAGCTATTGCCGCTGCGGCTCTGCAGTCTGCCACCACTTGCAGCGGCGCTCCGCCCTCCACCGCGTTGCCAGAGTAATCGAGCACCAGCGGCATCAAGAAGTCGCCGCTGTCGAAATTGGATGACACCGTGCTGGCCAGCTCGATCCATTCGCCCTTGTCGTTTTGCTCATAGATCTTGGCTTTGATGCGATTGGTGGCAGCGCTCGCCGTGCCAGACACGGCCACCGTCGTCGTGTCCTGGCAGGCGGCCACGCTATAAATGCCGATCATGCCGGTCGGCCCACTCGCGGCGGCCGGGCTCGCCAGCGTGAGCAGCAGCACGCCGGCCAACAGGATCAAACCTATTTTCTTCATGATGTTTACCTCCTGAGTTTCAGTGCCCCGCTCGTTTTCGTTGATCGCTTCGGCTTCACGTTGTGACGCCTTCAAATAGGTCGCGTTCCTTAAGACGCTGCCCGGCGACGTTGGGTTCCACCCGGCGAAATGTTTCATAGCCGTTTAGACGGCGCTGGAGGAGACGCGGCAACCGGTCGAACATCCCCGGTCCGCCAGCCAGCTGGCTGGTGTGACAGGCCGCGGCCTGCTGTTTGATGGCATAGTAGGGCCACACGTCAATGCGCGTCGTGGGCGGATAATCGTGCGCGGCGATCGCTTTGAGGTCAATGTCGCCGTTGCGCCCGAACTTCGTCGGATCGCGCCCGGTCAGGCGCATGACCATCACAAAGAATTTTAGCAGACCTTTGGGAAAAACGGTCCAGTACAGTTTCTGGGGGCGATAGGGCGGGCCGGCTTCCGGATAGCTGGCCGCAGCGCCGGCCGCGTGAAAGGCTTTCGTCGCGCACTGATGGATGAAGATATGATCGGGATGGCCGTAGCCGCCGAAGGGATCGAACGTGACGACGACCTGCGGCCGCACCGATCGGAGGATCTTCACGAGCTGCCCCGTCACCCGCTCGGGATCGGCGTTGATAAAGGCGCGCGGATCGCGGTTGGCTTCTGTCCCCGGCATGCCCGAATCGCGATAACCCAGGTAGTGCAAGCCCGTGAGTTTCAGAATATCGGCGGCGCTGCGCAGTTCCTGGCCACGCAGCGCGCCCAGCCGTTGATCTTCGGGCAGATGCTCATACGGTTTCAACAGTTCCGGATCGACGGTGCCCACCTCGCCGCGCGTGGCGCACACGTAATGCACGTCCACGCCTTCGCGCGCGTACTTTGCAATCGTGCCGCCGGGGCCGAATGATTCATCGTCAGGATGGGGAAACGCCAATAACAACCGCTTATCCTTCACGCTCTACCCTCCAGCCTCTCATCTCCAACCTCCAAAATTGTAACACGCCTCAATCATCGTCAACGGTTTCCAGGATCACATTGCTGGTGGAGGCCATGGCGACAAACTCCTCACGCGCCGGCCTGGGACGCAGCCGCGCGATCAACACCATCCCGATCGGGATCAGCACGATGCCGGCGATGAACGGACCGCGCGGATTCAGCGCAAACAGCGCCCCGGCCAGCAGCGCGGCCAGGCTGCGTGCCAGTGCAAAGATCGTTTCGTTCATGCCCAGCACCGTGCCGCGCAGATCGTGATCGACTTGTGTGGCCAGCTGGGCGTTGGACAACTCGCGCAGAGTCGGCACTGCGCCCAGCAGGAAGTAGGCCGCCACCGGCAGGAAACGCAGCGACGGAGTGCTGAGGGCAAACAGGAGCATCGCGGCGAACGCCAGAGCCTGGCCCAGCAATAGTCCGCGACGGCGCCGGCCTGCGGCCACGCGCCCCAGAACCAACGACAGGATCAGCGCGCCGATCGCGTTGGCAGTTCCGCCCAACGAGTTCACATCGCTGATGTCCCAGTTCAAGGTTCCCAGGTAATTGGCGGGCAGTATCGTGCCGACGAGGACGGTGAAGAAGACAAAAAACAACCGCGCATAAGTCGCCGTCAGCGGGCGCAGCCGCGTGAACTGCCGGCGCAGCGATTGATCGCGCAGTTTGGCGTAGTTCAAATGCGGGGCATGGCTGCTGACGCTCAGCGCAATGAAGAACGACAGCCCAAAGATGATGGCGCCGATGATGAAAAGCGGCGGCGTGCCCAGCGCGGCGGACAACCGCCCGCCGATGAAGGGCGACACGATGCTGCCTGCCGCGTAACCGGCGAAGGTGACGGTGATGGTGTGCTCCAGCGGAATATCGCCGCTGGCTTCGGCGATGTAGGTGTTGATGGCGGGAATGCAATACGCCGAGACGTTGTAGATCAGGATCCACGGCACGAACCATTGCCACGTCGAGGCCAGGCCCATGCCCAGCGAAGCCACCGCGCCGAGGGCCCAGCCCCAGACCATGACTTTCTTTGCGTCAAAGCGATCGGCCAACAGGCCGCCGGGGATGAACGAGCAGGCGGTGAGAAACGCGGCCAGCCCCAGCACGGCGCCCACTTCCTGCGGCGCAGCGCCTAACTGTTCCATGTACAGCGGCAGGATGTAATAGAACAGACCTTCGCCGCTGCCCCAGAGAAACAGAGCCAGGGTGACGAGCTTGAGATCGCGGGACATGAGGAGTCATCAGTAACGAGTGATGCGTAAGGCGTAAAACGCCCAGCCGGATGTTACGTGCTGCGTTTCACGTTGGGTGAGCGCTGTTGCAGAAATCGCTCAATCGCCGCAAAGGCGATGTCTTTGTCGTAGTCTTCGGTCACAATATGGCCGCCGCGGTCCAGAATGAGCTGCTGTTTGTCGGCGGAAGCGACGCGCGGCCAGATGTAGTCCAGCGTGTCGAGCGGGACGACGCGATCGTGCCGCGCGAAGATCAACAACAGCGGAACATCGATCTGGGCCAGATGCCGTCGCGCGTGCCGCATCAACGCGTTGAGTTCGGCCACCGCGCGCGTGGGGAATTGTTCGTAATCGGCGTGCTCGGCCAGCGCGATCGGGTCTTGCAGATCGGCCAAATCTTTGCGCGTATAAGGCCTGAAGGGTGTGAGCAGGCGCGCGATGGCCATGCGCCGATCGGGCGGGAAGATGGCTGGCGCAATGGCACACACGCCATCGACCAGGTGCTGCTCGGCCAGGTGCAGGCCGATCAGGCCGCCCAGCGACAGGCCAATCGACCATACCTGGGTGCAGCGTCCGCGCAGTTCCGCTACGGCTTCTTCGGCCGAGGCGACCCAATCCCGCCGCGTGGTGCGCGCCAGATCTTGCGGTGAAGTGCCGTGCCCGGCATAGCGCACACCGCGCACGGTGTAGTTGCGCGCCGCCAGATAGTCGCCCAGCGGCCGCATTTCTTTGGGGGCAGCCGTAAAACCGTGGAGCAACACACAACCGATGGGGCCGCGGTCAAACGCGAAGGGCTGCACTTGATCGATCCTGGCGCCGCGCACGGCATAGACTGCTTGATGGCCCGGTCATGGGAGGTCTCCGGGAGGCGGAGACGTGGTTTCCTGCTCGTGCTGGCGCACGACGCGTTCGAGGAGCACCAGCCCGATCGAGTACACCACGGCCACGACGGGCACTGCGAAGACGAAGCCCCAGAAGCCCATCAACTGCCAGCCGATCAAAATTCCCACGATGACCAGCAGCGCTGGAATCTTCACCGATTGGCTGATCAGCCGTGGCGCGACGAAGTTGAACAGCACCACCTCAAACACGCTCAGGCAGATCATCAGCCAGACCGTGTTGGGTGATGATTGCAGCAGGGCGGCCAGCAGCGGGATGATCAAACCGAGCACGCCACCCACCACGGGGATCACCATCAGCACACCCGTGATCACGCCCACCGCGATGGGCGAGCCGATGCCGAAGAGCGTCATGAAGATCGTCACACCCAGGCCGTAGATGAGGCCCTGCAGCGCCGTGCCGCGAATGAACCCGGTGAAGGCCAGCTCGCTGGTTTTCAGAAATGCTTTAGCGTCAGGCTCATACTGGCGCGGCACCAGCCGCATGACGGAGCGCGTGGTTTCTTTGCCGTCGATCATGATGAAGGCGCTGAGGAAAACCACCAGCATGACCTGGCCCAGCGTCGCGGCAATGGTGCCCACGATGCTGAAGCCGATTTGCAGCAGATTGCTGGCGAACCCGGTGATCTGGCTGGCAATTTCTTCAGCCCGGGGCAGGACGATGAGCGCCGGATCAATGTTCAGGCGCGTGACCAGAAAATCGCGCGTGTTGGTGACCATTTCGGTGATGCGCTGGATGAGATCGGGCAGGGCATTGGCCTGCTGCTGCAACGTGATCACGAGCTGGCGTGTTTGCTCAATCACCAGCGGGATGAGGGCCAGCACGATGACGGAGACCACGGCCAGCAGCAGGAGATAGACGATTAAGATCGAATAGCCGTAGAGACGGGTGCACCAACCGATCGGCCACGCGTGATCCCCAACGCTGGCGCAGCGGCTGGATCAACCGGTCGGGCAGCGTGAGGCTATGAATCCAGTTCACGGCCGGGCGCAGCATCAAGGTGAGGATCCAGGCCAGCGCCACCAGCAGGATGACATTGCTGATCGCCAACAGCGCTTGCCCGATCTTCTCGATCAAGTAGATGGCAAGCGCAATGGCCAGCATGGCAACTACTGCGCCGGGCAGCAGCGGTCGGCGATCCATACGGGTACTCCGGGCGAAGGTGGCTTCGGCGGGCATTGTACCTGAGGACGGCGTGAAAAACAAACTTCCTGGAGGCGTTACTTCCTCAAGACCTCGCGTTCGATCAGATCGACCAGCCCGGCCGCATCGTCAAGGTCATACGCCGGCACACCCAATTCGATCGGATAATCGGCGGCAATGGCCAACAATTCATCCGGCCGGCTGATCAGCCCGGCGGTGGGGGCGCGGCGCGAGACTTCGATGCGGCAGCGGGCTTCACGCTTGTAGCCTTCGGTGAGGATGATGTCCACGCCGCTGATCTGCGCGGCAATCTCGTCCAGCGTGAGCTCCCGATCGAGCCGCCGCACATGGGCGATTTTGTCCGGTGAACCGATGATGGTCCAGTCGGCCCCCGCGTGGAAGTGACGATACGAATCCTTGCCGGGGTGATCGATCTCGAAGCGATGCGCGTCGTGCTTGATGGTCGCCACGCGATAGCCGCGCCGCTTGAGCTCGGGAATGAGTTTTTCGATCAACGTGGTCTTCCCGGCATCCGACTTTCCGACGATGGAGACGATGGGGATCATGCTATCCTTTTTCGAACGCAAAAGAGAGCGAGCGCCCGCGCGCTCGCTCTCCTGCCTGGCACGGTTCCGGCGGAGGCCGACTCAATTAATGGAGAACACCGGCGCCTGCTGCGCCAACCGCTGCTTGATCGCCACCGACAGGCGGCGGATGCCTTCCACGATCATCTCTTCACTGGCGTTGCTGAAGTTGAGCCGCATGGTGTTACGCCCGCCGCCGGTGGGATGGAAGGAATAACCGGGCACAAAGGCCACCTTCTGCTGAATGGCCTCTTTCAACAGATCGGTCGTGTCGATCGATTCCGGCGTGGTGGCCCACAGGAACAAGCCGCCCTGCGGATGCGTCCAGCGCACTTCCGGCGGGAAGTAATCTTCCATCGTGCGCAGCATCACATCGCGGCGCTGGCGATAGACCTCGCGGATGCGGCGCACGTGCTGATCCAGGAAGCCGCCGCGCGCCACTTCATAGGCCACCATCTGATCGAATGAGCTGGTGTGCAGATCGGTGCCCTGTTTCATCTGCACCAGCTTGAAGACCACGTCCTTGGGCGCAACGATCCAGCCCAGGCGCAGGCCGGGCGCCAACGTCTTGCTGAAGGTACTGGTGTAGATCACGTTGCCGGTATAGCCGCCGCTGCCGTCGCAGCCTTCGTATTCCGCGTCGAGCGTGACCAGCGGCTTGAGGTGTTCACCCTCGAAGCGCAGCTGGCCGTAGGGATCATCTTCGACGATCGGGATGCCGTACTCCTCCGCCAGCGCGATCAGATCGTAGCGGCGGGTGAGCGATAGCGTCACGCCCGTCGGATTCTGAAAGTTGGGCAGGATGTACATGAACTTGGGCCCGGTGCGCAGCGCGGCTTCCAGTTTCGCGACCTGCAGCCCATCGTCGTCGATGGGCACCGTGACGTACTGCGCCTGATAGGCCGTGAAGGCTTGAATGGCGCCGAGATACGACGGGTTCTCGGTCAGGATGCGATCGCCGGGATTGATCAACAGTTTGCCGATCAAATCCAGCGCCTGCTGTGATCCCGAAGTGATAATGATGTTATCGGCGTCGACGTTGATGCCGTAGCGGGCCATGTTCCGCGCCAGCATTTCGCGCAAGGGCGCATAGCCTTCAGTGGTGCTGTACTGCAAGGCGCGCGGTCCCATCTCGGTGAGCACCACGTCGCAGGCGGCTTTCATTTCTTCAATGGGGAACAATTCGGGGGCCGGCAAACCACCGCCAAAGGAGATGATGTCGGGCTGCTCTGTCAGCTTGAGCAATTCGCGGATGGCGGAACTGCTCATGCTGTGCGTGCGGAGCGCGTAACGCTGGGCCCATGGTGTAGTCATTCTCGATTTTCCTCCTGGGTGATGTGGGTCTGAGAGAGACAAAAGACACGATCGGGTTTGGGCAGTGATATGATCGTGTCTTTCGCGTTTCTTGTCCAGTGCGATTAGGTGGGGATCAAAACGGCCTGCTGCGCCAGTTCGATCCCCTTGCGTAAGGCTAGTTTATTGGCCTCCAGCAAATCGCGGCGGCGGGCCGGAATGTGATTGTCCAGCGCCTGCTCCACCACTTCGAGGGGAAGCACCGGCACGTGGGCCAGCACCGCGCCGAGCATCACCATGTTGAGCAGCTTGGCATGGCCCAACTCGGCGGCGGCGGCGCTGCCCGGAATCGCGATGGCGTGAATGTTGCGCCGCGTGAATTGATGCGAGACCAGCGACGAGTTGTAGAAGAGATAGCCGTTGGTCGCCAGCTGCGGCTCATACTTTTCTGCCGAAGGATTGTTCAAGGCGATCACGGTCGAGGGATTGCGCACCAGCGGCGAGCCGATCTCTTCATCGGAGATGATGACGGTGCAGTGGGCCGTGCCGCCGCGCATCTCCGGGCCGTAGGATGGAATCCACGTCACAAAGCGGCCAGCGTCCATCGCCGCATAGGCCAGCAGTTGACCGGCGAATAACGCGCCCTGTCCGCCAAAGCCGCTGAAGATAATATCGTAAGACATGTCGTACTCCTGCGAATACGACTGTGTAGCAGTGGTTGACTCGTTAGTCTCTTCACATTCTTGAAGTCGCCCAACGGATAGACCGGCACCATCTGCGTTTCGATCCACTTCAACGCTTCAGCCGGCGGGATGTCCCAGTTGGTGGGGCAGCTCGACAACAGCTCCACCAGCGAAAGGCCGTAACCGTGCAGCTGATTCTCGAAGGCCTGCTTGATGGCTTTTTTCGCCTTGCGGATCTCCGTGGGGTTGTGCAGGCTGCGCCGCGCGAGGTAAGTTGCGCCGTCCATCGTGGCCAGCAGTTCACAGATCCGGATCGGGAAGCCGGAGGTTTCCACATCGCGGCCCATGGGCGACGAGGTCGTCTTCATGCCCGGCAGCGTGGTGGGCGCCATCTGTCCGCCGGTCATGCCGTAGATGGCGTTGTTGATGAAGATCACGGTGAGATTCTCGCCGCGCAGCGCGGCGTGCATGATTTCGGCCAACCCGATCGAGGCCAGGTCGCCATCGCCCTGGTAGGTGAAAACAACCCGATCGGGCAGCACGCGCTTGATGCCGGTGGCCATGGCCGGGGCGCGGCCGTGCGCCGCCTCCACGAAATCGACTTCAAGATAGTTGTAGCAAAACACCGAGCAGCCGACCGGCGCGACGCCGATGGTGTTCTCGCGGATGCCCAGCTCATCGATGACTTCGGCGATGAGGCGATGCGCCACGCCGTGTGTGCAGCCGGGGCAGTAATGCGTGTGCACATCGCTCAGGGCTTCAGGCCGCTGGTAAACAAGTTGTTCAACGGGTGTGGTGGTCATGTTCGAATGCTCTCCCTTAACGGTCGATGCCTATCCATTCAGCACCGGAATCCGGCTGGCGGGCAGTGTGGCTTGATCGAGTTTGGCGATGGCCGCCAGGACTTCGTCGGGCAGCGGCACCATGCCGCCAGTGCGGCCGTAGAACTCCACCGGGCATTGACCGGCCACGGCGATCTTCACGTCGTCGATCATCTGGCCGGCGTTCATCTCCACCACGAGGAAGCCGCGCGCTTCGTCGGCCAACTGCGAGAGGCGTTCTTCGGGAAACGGCCACAACGTGATCGGCCGGAGCAGCCCCACCGGGATGCCTTGCGCGCGCGCCAGCTTCACCGCGGTCTGGGCCACTCGACCGGCGGTGCCAAAGCCCGCGACGATCAACTCCGCGCCTTCGAGCATGTATTCCTTGTAGCGCACTTCGTTGGCGGCGATGGTCTTGAGCTTCGCTTGCAGCTTGCGGTTGAAGGCCTCCAGCACTTCCGGCTGCAGGTGGATGGACGAGATGATATTCTTCTTGCGGCCTTTAGCGCCCGACACGGCCCATTCGGGCAGCGTCTGGCGCAGCGGGCGCATGGGCGGCAATTCCGCCGGTTCCATCAGCTGCCCGATGTTGCCGTCGAGCAGCACCGTGGCGATCGTGCGGTATTTATCCGCCAGATCAAAGGCCAGCAGGGTCAGATCGATGGCTTCCTGCACGGTGGCGGGGGCGAGCACGATCTGCTTGTAGTCGCCGTGGCCTGCCGTCTTCACCATCTGGAAATAATCGGACTGGCTGGGCGCGATATTGCCCAGGCCCGGCCCGCCGCGCATCACGTCGACAACGACGGCCGGCACTTCCGACCCGGCGATGTAGCTCAAGCCCTCTTGCATCAGGCTGACGCCGGGGCTCGACGAAGACGTCATCACGCGTTTGCCGGTCGAGGCGGCGCCGTACACCATGTTGATGGCGGCGACTTCGCTTTCAGCCTGCACGAAAGCGCGGCCCAGTTCCGGCATACGCTTGGACATGTGCTCCAGCAGCTCGGTCTGCGGAGTGATGGGGTAGCCGAAATAGGCCTCCAGGCCGGCGCGTACGGCGGCCTCGGCAATGGCGACATTGCCTTTGAGCAGCTCTTTAGCCATGGCACTCTCCCCCTATGCTAACGCCGCGACGGAAGCGCGTCCGGTGACGGTGCGATAAACGGTGATCACGGCATCCGGGCAGATGACGGCGCACACAGCGCAGCCGGTGCATTCGCCGTTGGGATCAACCAGCGCGGCGGGACGATATCCCTTGGCGTTGAACCAATCGGACATCTTGATTACGTTCTGCGGGCAGACGGTGGTGCACAGCTCGCACCCCTTGCAGTGTTCCGCGTCGATTTCGATACGGCCCTTGGCAGCCATAGATCCTCCGAATCGGATATTGGGCATCTTTAGCATAAAGCTATTGCAGGGGGCTGGGGAGTGCATGATGTCATCTCTGACGCGTGAAGATTCACTATCTGAACGGTCCAAATGTCATCTTCTAAAAATGTGTTTTGTATGACGTTTATCCTCCGTGCTCGAAATGCGGCCGGGGGACAGGCTTGCCGCAGTGCGTAAAATCTTTGACCTGGTTGGCGGCTCGTGCTAAACTAAGCGCAGGAAAATCCCCGGCGGCTGACTTTAGCCCGAAAGCGGAGGATAGCGGATGCCACAAGAAACGGTCGGCTTTGTCAACCTGGAATGGACGTGCAAGCGCTGTGGCTCCAAGAATCCCGGCACCACCAAGATCTGCGCCGGCTGCGGCAACGTGATGAGCGAGACGGACAAGTTTGAGATGCCCGCGCAGCAGGAGCTGGTCAAAGATGAAGCCGTGATCGCCACAGCAGAACGCGGCCCCGACGTGACCTGCAAGTATTGCGGCGCGCGCAACGCGGCCGATGCCAAGACCTGCTCGCAGTGCAGCGCCGATCTGACCGGGGCCGCCGTGCGCCAGGCGGGCGAGGTGCTGGGCGCTTTTTCCGCCGAGAAGAAACCCGATGTGAAATGTCCCTACTGCGGGGCCATGAACCCGGCCACGGCGTTGAAGTGCAGCAAGTGCGCGGGCACGCTCCGCGTGGCTCAACGCCCGGTCGATCAACCCCAGGCGCCGCCCGCTGCCGCACCGGCTGCAACGAATCGCCTGCCGCTGCTGATCGGCATCGGCGTGTTGATCGTGGCGGCCATCGTGTGCGGGCTGTTGTTCTTCCGCACCAGCGATACCTCGGCGGCGGTGCAGGGCGTGCAGTGGCAGCGGGCAATCGAGATCATGGAGCAGCGGCCGGTAGAGCGCGAAACGTGGCGTGATCAGATCCCGCCCGGCGCGGCCATGGGATCATGCGAGTTGCGCGTGCGCGGCGTGCAGGATCAGCCCGCGCCCAATTCCGAGAAAATCTGCGGCACGCCCTACACGCTCGATACCGGCACGGGCGTGGGCAAAGTGGTGCAGGATTGCCAGTATGAAGTGAAGGATGACTGGTGCGCTTACACTCAGCCTCAATGGATGGTGATCGATTCCCTCGTAGCCAAAGGAGCGGATGCCAATCCGCAGTGGCCGGCGGTCAATCTGAGCCCTGATCAACGCGAGGGCGATCGCGCAGAATCCTACGTCGTGCTCTTTTCTTCGGACGGCAAAGAGTATCGGATGGCAGTGGCCAATGCCAGTGAGTTGCTGAAATACGCGGTGGGCAGCCGCTGGAAGTTGAAGGTGAACGCACTGGGTGATGTGGTGGCTGTTGAGCCTGTGCAGTAATCTACGCCTAACCATCACTCAAGAGTCGAATTCACGCTCGAGGCACGAATTCGACTCGTGCTGTTGATCGGCTTCCAGCACGTGCCTCTAGACTTCTTTACCCTCATTTGATTCACTCAGCACGCCGGCCAGTTCGGCACTGCGCGAAAGGCTGTCGCGCAGCACGGAGCGCAGCAGGTCCAGCGCCTGAATCGGGCGGTCATCGATGAGACGATATTCCACCGTGGCGCCATAGCGGGTCGAAGTGACCATTCCGCGCTCGCGTAACACTTTCAGGTGACGCGATACGGTTGGCTGGCTGATGTTCAATCCGCTCGCCAGTTCGCCTACGCTCTGCGGCCCCTCGGCCAGGCGATAGAGTAGCAAGATGCGGGTTGGGTCGGCGAGCGCCTGGCAGATTTGGGCGTGGAACAGTTGAATTTCGGCTTCTTGTGGCTGTTGCATGGCGATTGCCTCCCGGTAGGATACCCCAATTATATCCGAATATGTGAATATTCTGCGGACAATGCCGCATTCCCAGACTTTTATGAAGTGCGAGGTGTCTCGGGATTAGGATTACAGGCGTCATCGGTGTTTTCTCAAACCAAAATCTAAGAATTGGGTGTATGCTAGAAGCATGGAGGTAAACCATGGCACATCGGTTCTTCTCTGTCTGCACGTTGGTCGCATTGCTGATCGCCATAAGCCCGATTTCGCTTCCGGAGCCGATCGTTCCTCTCCATCCAGACGCGGTCTGCCTGTGCGTCCCATTGGCAGCTCGATCGAACAACGCCAGCTCAACGGCCTGGCAGTTTGAACCGTCCATCCCGATGCTTTTTCCGACTATCAGCGCGCGGGCAGCGGCCTCGCGTACGTGGCCGGCCGGCTGGTGCTGGCTGGTGGAACCAGCAAAGTGTACAACCTCAACTCCAACAAGGTCGAAGGCTATCGCCTGCGCGACGATTTCTGCAACTCGACGGTAAACACTGACCCGTCTGCGATTTTTCCGGGCACGCACCTCGTCTATACGATCGAACTGCACAGCGACATCACCGCGCTGGACTTCGCGCAGGTGATCGACACCATCCCGGCGGGCACCTCGTTTGATGGCTTTATCGGCAGCGCCAGCGGTGCGACCTACGATAACGGCCTGCGGCAGGTCAAATGGAAGGGCGAGATCATCTCGCACCGTGATCCGATCCGTTTCAGTTTCTCAGTGTATGCTCCGCTGGAAGGCTGGCGCGACGGCCAGACGATCACGAATACGGCGATCTTCGACGATGGCCTGGGGCACAGCTTCAGCCGATCGGCTGTTTCCACTTTGCGGGTCTTCGATCTTTCGGCCTCGACCAAGTCGGTCGATAAACCGCAGGCTGCCGGCGGGGATATGCTGACTTACACCATCCACGTGCGTAACGCGTCCGATCAAACATACGTGGCTTCCGTGCGTGATGATGTTCCGCCGCACACGAGCTATGTGCCGGGGAGTGTGATCGCCACCTCCGGCACGGTCTACACGGCGGCCGATCGCATCGAATGGGTGGGCGATCTCCCTTACACGACGACGCACACCAACACCAGCGGCGATTATGAATGGGGCGATAGTCTGGGGGGCGGTGTGCTGCCCGGCGTCAAGTACGACTGGCTCGAGATCAGCGAGACCGGCATTCAGATGGGATTCTACGGCCCGAACAGCAGCAAGTGTTATCCTGTTCCGATTCCGTTCGGATTCAATTTCTACGGCACATATTACACCCAGGCCGGTGTGCAGGTCGATGGCTCGCTGTATTTCCCGGAGGCCATCGAGGCCGGTGTTTATCCCGGTCCCAACAATCAACCCATTCCTCACGATAATTTCTATATCGATCGCTTTATTGCGCCGTTGTGGGACGATCTCTATCTCTGGCCGGGCGGCCTGTACTATCAGGTGCTGGGCACTGCGCCTGATCGCCGCGTTGTGATCGAGTATGCGCGCTTCTCGCGGCTGGAAAGCGAAACTCAGCCCGGCGACACGGGAGATTTCGAGATCATTCTCTATGAAGGCAGCAGTGTGATCAAGCTGCAGTACAAGGACGTGGACTTCGATAATCCGCAGGTCGACTTTGGCGCCAGCGCGACAGTGGGCATTCAGAACTCGCCCACGCAGGGCGTGCAATACTCGCGCGACACGCCCGCGCTCTCCAACGAATTGGCCATCTTGTTCTTGCCGCCGGGGCAGAGCATGGAGCATCTGGTGCATGACGCCGATGTCTCGTTCCGCGTGCAGTTGCAGGCTGTTCCGACGACGAGCACCTGGATTACGAACACGGCTATTCTGACGAATCTCTATGGGCCGTTTCATCAACGCTCGGCGGGCACACTGATCAACACTGTCGATCTCAGTACCTCTACCAAGACAATTGAGCCGGCCACCGCTGCGGCGGGCGATGTGGTGACATATACCATCTCGCTCAGCAACACGGGGACCTTCACAGCTGCCGCGACGATCGCCGATCCACTCCCCGGCGGCGTTACTTATCTCGACGGCAGCAGCACTGTGGACGGCGTGCCGATCGAGTTGTACGATGCCGCCACAAATAGCCTCGTATGGACGGGTGCAGTGGCGGCAGGCCGCGCGGCCATCCTGCGCTTCAAAGCAGCGCTGAATGTGGCAAGCGACTCTGTCATGAACAGCGTTACGATCGACGACGGGGCGGGAACGATTCTGCGGCGCGCGGCGGGCGGGCAACGCGTGTTCCTGCCGCTGCTCTGGCGGTAGGGGGCAGCGGCTCGTCAACGGGCACTGGCAAGGCCGCGCTCCTGTAGACAGAGGCCGGCGGACGCCGGCGTAGCGTCCCTATTTCTTCAATGCCCGCTTGATGCGCTCCCAATAACGGCGCACTAAGCCTACGTGCTCCGCCGGAATATCGTGCCGTGTGTAGCGCGCTTCGATGAATTCCTCGGTGAGGCCGTCTATGTCTCGATCGATCTCTGGAATCTGGCTCTCCAGCGTGCGCGCATATTCGTAGGGCGTCTGCACCGGCCGCCGGGCATGGCCATGCTCGCTTCCCCGGCGCAGCATGGCCAAGTAGTAGAACTGCACCTGCTGGCGCGGCGAGAGTTTGCGCAGATTGATCCAGCGGCGGGGCGCGGAAGCCGGTCGGGGGGAGGCGGGCCGCCGCGCTCTGCGCCGCGCTTCCAGCAAATCCTCGATCTGCTGATTTAATCCGCCGAACCAGGCGCGCAGCCTGCGCCACAGGCGTGCCACGAACGAGATTCCGGGCAGCCGTAGCAGCTCGTTCAGCAGGCCCGGGTGCTGCTGCAGAAACTGAATTACCACATAGCCGGCGATGATGAAGAAGACGCCCCAGAAGATCAGCGACTGGATAAAGTCTGCCGCAGTGGGAGGTGGTACGTTGGCAGGCAGGCGCGGCCAGGAATCTTCGGTTGGTCGTGGCGGTTGTTGCGGCCAGTCGGGGAACAGCCGGCTGAGCAAATTGAGGATGAGGGCGAGGATCCCGTAAAAAACCGTTTGAACCAGCGCAATGATGAAGTTCAGCAAGTAACCCAGCGTGCCCAGCAGACCCAGCGAATAGCGCGTCGGCAGCAGCAGTGCGATGATCACAGCGGCGGCTAGCAGCAGCACCGTGTAGGTGATCCACCGCGTGCCCACCCTGCGCCCGATCGGTACCTTCTCCCATACCCAGCCCGAGCGCAGCAGGCTCAAGCGTGTGCGGCTGAAGAGCACCAGCGCCAGAAAGAAATAGATCACCACGTGCCACACCCCGTACAGCGCAGACGGTTCGATCTGGCTGCTGGAGCGCAAATGAACACGGAGCAAACCGGCCAGGAAAGTCAATGCCACGCCGAGCATGACGACGAACGAGATGAGGCTTTGTCGACTCTCGACCTGCGCCTGCGCGGCCGCATGGATCACTTCACGCTCCAGCGCGGGTTCAAGCGTATCCAGGTCCAGCAGGTCGGAGGTGATGCGCCAACTGGCGATCCAGGTCAGCAGTGCAATGATCACCAGCGCCAGCAATTCCCAGTCGAGTTTGCCGGCATCAACGTCTGGCGCCGGCTGCGGGCCGCGCAGCACCCCCAGCAGCGAGCGCAGCATCATGAATAACACTACCACCTCGACGCCGCGCAGCACATACCACGGCGCCGGCAGTTTTCCGTGGCGCGTGTAGCGTGTCAGGTACGCCGATTCCAGCGCGATGAAGAAACACACCAGCGGCACGTACCATGCGTTCCACGCCGGTGAGAGCTGCAGGCCCAGCTGCACTGCGCCGATCGCCGCGCAGGCCAGCATCCCGCCGACGATCAGATAATTCGGCAGCGCAGTCAGGGCGCTGTCGTGCCCGGGCCGAGTTTCCCTCTCCCCGTCTGGCGTTGCTCGCGGAACGGGGACAGGGTCAGGGATGGGGGTCATCCTCGCCACACCTCCAGATCCCGCTCGCGTGTGAAATGCTGCACCGGAATGCCGAAGTGCTCCGCGCGCCGTTGAATCTCGGCGGCGTTTTTCACAGTGCCGCATAAGATCAGGACCACGTTCAACCCGGCGCGGCGCGCGCGGAAGATTTCGTCGAACAGCACATCGTCCACTGAGCCGGTGATCAAGATGACGGTCGTGCCCCACGGCAGACGCGCTGTTTCGCTCTGGAGCAGCTGCACGAACGGCGCGGCGGGGACTGAGCGGATGCGCGCCAGCACCTCGAGGATGCGCGTGAGATGCGCGCGGCCCTTGCGCGGTGGCAGGGCCTGCGGCTTTTCCTCCGCCCCGATCGGATCTGCGCCGTTCACGCTCAACCCTGCCGACTGGCGCTGGCCGATGATCCAGTTGGCTAATGACGCCGCGATCACGATCGCGAGTTCGGTCGCGTCGAGGCGCGTGCGCTGTTCGTATTCATCCGCGTTGAGATTCAGTAGGATCGCCGTTTCCAGCGCGATCGACGGCTCGAATTGTTTGACCTGCAGGCGTCCCAGCACGGCGGTCGCTTTCCAATCGACGCGGCGCAGCGAATCGCCCGCCACGTAATCGCGTTTGCCGCGCACGCGGCTGGGATCTTCGAAGATCGGCTGCGTGTGAGGCAGCGTGCCGAGCGGGGAGCGCGAAGGCAGCCGCACCTTCGCCAAGGGAATGATCTTGGGGTAGACAATCAGGTGATCGGGCGCGCCTTCCGTATCGAGCTCCTCATGCAAGCCGATCAAATCGCCTGAACGGAGATGCAGCGGCCCGATCGTGTAGTAGCCGCGCCGATCGGCGTGCAGCGTGTACGTGAACTGCTGGCGATCATACGGCCCGAGCGAAGCGACGCTGCGATACGTGCTGGGCACGATCAATTCCAGCGGCAGCGTCTCGGTGAGCTGCAGCCACGGCACCGGCAGCCAGTGGCGATTGACGAGTTCCAGCCGCACCGGCACTTTTTCGTACAGAAAGGCGCGCTGTCGAAAGGTGCGGCTGTACTCCACGGTTTTCAACGCCCGGCGGCTCCACCAGCGGCTCAACGCGTACGTGCCCACGAGGAAATAGACCAGCGTCAAGATGGCGTCTTCACGCAGGAGGATGGCGAGTGCCGTCAGCAGGCTGAGAAAAAGGAAGAACGCGTTGCCCATGAAAAGTAACGAGTAAACCGTAATGAGTAAGGCGTAATGAGTAAGGCGTTGTTGTGGGCGTTTTACTCATTACTCGTTACGGGTTGCCTGTTTGTTCACACTTCTAAGCTCAGAGGAGTCCGTTCCAGAATGTCCCCGACGATCTTTACCGCCGTCTGCCCGCGCAGTTCGGCTTCCGGTTTGACGATGAGGCGGTGCGCCAGCGTGGACAGCGCAAGATATTTCACGTCGTCGGGAAGGGCGTGATCGCGCCCGCGCACGGCAGCCAGCGCCTGCGCGCTTTTGAAGAGCGCCAGCGCGGCGCGCGGACTGGCGCCGAGCGCGACATCGCCGTGCGCGCGCGTGGCCGTGACCAGCGCCACGATGTAATCTTGCAGCGTCTCGTCGACGTGCACTTCCCACACCTGCTTCTGAAACACCAGCAGCTGCGCTTCGTCGGTAACCTGCAGCAGCTGGTTGATGGGATGCTCGCGCTGCAAGTGCAGCAGCAATTGCTTTTCCTGCGCGGCCGACGGATAGCCCACGGCGAGGCGCATCAAAAACCGATCGAGCTGCGCTTCGGGCAGCGGGAACGTGCCTTCGTATTCGATCGGGTTCTGCGTGGCGAGCACCAGGAACGGCCGCGGCAGCGCTCGGCTCACGCCATCCACCGTGACCTGCTGCTCTTGCATCGCTTCCAGCAAAGCCGATTGGGTGCGGGGCGTGGCGCGATTGATCTCGTCGGCCAGCAGCACGTTGACGAAGAGCGGCCCCGGGCGAAACTCAAACTCGCCGCTCTGTTGATTGAAGACGGAGACGCCCGTGACGTCGTTGGGCAGTAAATCGGGGGTGCATTGCAGGCGCTTGAACTGCCCGCCGAGGCTGATCGCGATCGCGCGGGCCAGCATAGTCTTGCCCACGCCGGGCACGTCCTCGATCAAGACGTGGCCCTCGCACAACAAGGCGACCAGCAGCAACTCGATTGCTTCGCGCTTGCCGAGGATGACCCGTTCGACGTTATCGATGATGCGCGTGGCGAAGTCTTGAAGGGAGGACATGGCGCAACTATTTATCCTTCGGCGCGAAATCCGCGAAAGTCTTTCCGGCGAGATAGTCGGGAAAAGTATATACGCCCGTCAGTTGGAGATAGCAGCGATCGGGGTGTTTCTCCCAGCCGCGGGCCAATCCAATGCGCAACAGGACTTCGTTGGTTTTGAGCAGCCCTGTCATTTCGCTCGCAATATCCGCCGGGGCGCGGCCGTTCTGGCGCTGGTGGTCGTGAAAGTAACGCCAGGTCAGATCAGTCACGGTCAGCCAGTAAGTCGCCTGCTCGTTATCGATGAACCCAATGCGGTATTTCCATTTCTGGCTGTCTTGACTGAATTCGTGAATGATTTTCAGAATGCGCGCCGGGCGGATCGTGCCAAGCGAGCGCAAGCCTTGCCCATCCATGATGTAATGTCCATGTTCTGAATGAATAGGCTGTTCAAAAATGCTGCTCACGTTCCTGGAAAGGGTTGCTTCCAGCATCTTGTGCCAGCGCTCTTCCGGCTGCCGTTCGACGAAGCGAACAGCGGCGGGATCATAATCGATGTCTTCGGTGTGCGGCGGCTGCGGCGTGGGCTGCGTGAATTCAAACTCGACTTTGGCGGAAGGAAAGATGATTGCGTGCACGCCGGAGTGCAACGTGGTTTCGTGAATGCCGGGCGGCGGCAGGACGGGGCGCAGACAATGGCCGTGTTGATCGTAACCCGCAATGCACACGCGCCCGGCCTGCATGCGTGTCACCTCGGTGATGACGATGGGTTTCTTCATAGGTGAATGATCTCCACGTCAGGCCAGTAGGCTGCCAACCGTTCGGCCACCAGGCGCCGGTGGCACTGTTCGGGCGTGGCTTCACTGCACAACAGGCATGAAACCTGCGCCTCGAAGTCTGCGCGTTGCAGTTGAGCAGGAATGCCGCGCTCGTCCAGCAAAGCTTCAAAGCGCCGCACATAGCGGTCCCAATCGCCCTCGGCGCGATAGTCTTTGAGGATTTCTTTCGTGGGGGCCAGTTCCGGCAGATGCAGATAGGTGCAGCCCTCCGCCAGCCGATCGAGGAAGTAGGGTAGATCGTCTTTGCGCGCAAAGCCTGACAATTGTCCGTCCGGGCTGACGCGAATATCTACCAGCCGCTGAATGCCGTTGCGCCGCAGCAGTTCGAAAAAAGTCTCGGCGCGTTTTTGCGTGAAGCCGATGGTGTAGAGTTGCATGTTCTTCAGAACAGAGAGAGCTGCTCGCCGGTCGGCGCCTCCACCGTCTCGGTGATCGACCCCGCGCCATAGGCCGTTCCGTCGCCGCGAATATGCATCACTTTGACTTCCGGGTGATCGGCCATGAGATGCTTCGCGATCAAGTGGTGGCGATGGCACTGCGCCGGATTCTCTTCGCTGCACAGGATGGCGGTGGTTTGTTCGTCGGCCAGTTCGAGCAGGCGCTCAATGCCTTTGAGAAACCAGTCGCGCTGCATGACCTCCGGATAGTCTACTTCATGCAAGTAATCTGCGCCTTCGGCGGGCAGGGTGCGGCTTTTGTAGCAGGCCGGGTCGGTGGGACGCCCGCCGAGGAACTTGCCGGCATAGGCATATTGAATGTCGCGCTCGCGCAGCGCTGCTTCCAGCGGCTCTTTATTGAAGTGCGGATTGTAGCGGCTGTAGGGCGCGCTGCGCACGTCCACCAGCGTCATGATGCCGTTCTCTTCCAGCAGACGGATGAATTGATCGAGGCTGTGATGGCTGTGGCCGATGGTGTAGAGTTTGATCATGCGTGCTGCCTCAGCGCGCTCCGGAGTCGGGACGCACTCAAGTCAACCTGGTAAAAGTATAGCACAATCGCTTGACGCCTATCTGAGCTTGTCGATCTTCTACTTCGGCACGACCTGAATGGCGACTTGAATGGCCTGCCAGACCTCCGGCAGGAAATGGATGATCAGGGCGATGACGATGATGAGGGCAACCCAGCGCAAGACGCGAAACCACTGCGTTGGCGCGCTAGCCTGCAGGTGGACGTAATCGTTTTGCACCGTCGCTTCGAACCAAACGTGGCGGCGCGTTTTCTTACGACGCGTCTCGCGTTGCGTCTTGCGCGTAGATTTCTTGGGAGGAGTGGGATCGATCATGCTTGCCTCGACGAACAAAACGCCCCAAGATATTATAGAACATATGTTCTGATTGTAAAGGGGCAAAAAACCAATGGGTATCGGCAGCCTAGCGGGTTTTCTGAGAACTGATTTGAGGATAACGGTGTTGAGTGAATGTATCGAGCAAGTCACAGTGCATCCCGCCAGGCGCGCATCTTCGCACCGCTACGACCGCACAGCGGCGGGTACACCCTGTCCGACTCCCCACCGGGGAGTCGGGGGCGTCCTGGGGAAGGCGAAGGCACGCTTTGCGCACACTTGCACCCACTCCCGCTCCGCTGCGCTTCGGGGACTTCGTGCGTGCCGACGGGAGCACTGCACACGCCGTAGGCGTGTGTAGGCCCCTGTGGGGCAGTGCGGTGTGACGTGTATTTCGTGGATCGGCTATCGCTGTGACTGTAAGACCGTTCATGCTGCGGACTTCAGCCTGCGTGAATGATCTACATCAACACGCCGCTGACTAACGCTAGCAGCACGCCGCCCGCCGCCACACTGCCGAGTTGTCCCGCCGTGTTCGCGCCCATGGCGTGCATCAGGACAAAGTTGTCGAAGTCTTCCTCCTGCGCCAGGCGCGCCGCTAAACGGCCCGCCATCGGGAAGGCGCTGATGCCCGCTGCGCCGATGAGCGGATTGATCTTGCTGCCCGCTAGCCCAGCACATCAACTTGCCAAAAAACAAACCGGCCACGGTGTCCAGCACAAAAGCGACCAGCCCCAATCCCAGCACCGCTAACGTGCTGACGGTGAGAAAACTGCTGGCGGTCATGGTGGAGCCGATGGTGAGCGCCAGGAACAACGTGGCAATGTTGATCAATTCATTCTGCGCGGCTTTGTTCAACCGATCGACCACGCCGCTTTCGCGCAGCAAATTGCCCAGCATCAACATGCTGATCAGCGGCACGGCATCCGGCACAATGAGGCCCACGGCCAGCGTCACGGCAATCGGAAAAATGATCAGCGCGCGCCTGGAAATGGGGCGCGGCGCGTATTCCATGCGCACCAGGCGTTCCTTCTTCGTCGTCATGAGCCTCATGATCGGCGGCTGAATGATCGGGATCAGACTCATATACGAGTAAGCGGCTACGGCGATCGGCGCGAGCAAATTCGGCGCAAGTTTGCTCGCCACGAAAATCGAGGTCGGTCCGTCGATCGCGCCAATCACGCCGATGGAGGCGGCCTCGTTCAGCGGGAAGCCCAGCAGCGTGGCGAGGAGCAGCGTGCCGAAGATGCCGAACTGCCCCGCCGCGCCCAGCAGCACCATCTTGGGCTGCGACAGCAGCGGGCTGAAGTCGATCATCGCGCCGACGCCAATGAAGATGATCAATGGGAACAGTTCGTTCTGGATGCCGGCGTCGTACAAAACGGTGAACAGTCCTTCGGGCCCGGTCATGCCCGTCATGGGAATGTTCGCGATAACGCAGCCCATGCCGATCGGGAGCAGCAGCACCGGCTCGTATTCTTTCGCAATCGCCAGATAGATCAGCACGCAGCCTGCCGCGATCATGATCACATTACCGATCGAGAGGTTGGCGAAGCCTTTGCTGAGTTCGGTGAAGACCTGTGACAGATCCATGCTGGTTGTCCTCTCGCGCTTAGTCGGTGAATTCTAGCAGCGTGTCGTGGTGCTTCACGTGCTGATTCACCGTCACGTGCACCGCCTCGATGGTTCCGGCGCGGCTCGCGCGGATGACGTTCTTCATCTTCATCGCTTCGATGGTGCACAGCTCCTGGCCGTACTCGACGACGTCGCCGGGCTTGACGCTGATCACGACAACTGCGCCCGGCAGAGGTGCCGGCACGCGCTTGGCGCCTGACGTCGGCGCGGCGGGCGCAGACGCTGCCGGCGCCGCTTTGCTGGCTGCGGGTTGGGGTGCGCTGGACAAGCTGGCAACTTGCCCCATCTGGATTGTGGGTTTGACCAGCTGCACATCCTCTGGCCAGACTTCAAACGGTTCGCCGTCGATGGTGGCGACGATAGGCCGGGCATGAATGTCGCCGACCTCGACTTCAAACGATTGATTTTCAACTTTGACGATGAGTTTCATAGGTGTGGGCCTTGTCCATTATCTTCGCAAACGGCGCTGCAAGGCGCGCTGGGTCAGGTAGCGACTGCGCTGCACGGCCTGCCACGCGCTGACGATGGAGGTGGGCGGCTCAGGAAATTCGTGCAGCTGCGGCGTCAATTCGTGAGCCAGCGCCACACTCACGGCAGCGATGGCGGCGCGCGCGTTTCACGTCGGATTGATCGACCGGGCCGGGCGCGGCAGCTTCCTCAATTGGCCCTGTGCGCGGCGTGGTGAGGCGCACCAGCAGCGACATCACAATCCACAGCACGACGATGACGCCGAAGACCAGCGACATGCCGATGAGGGTAATTTGCAGGGCAATGAGTAAATTCTCGCTCATAGTTTGCATCCGTGTTTTGTAATGAGTAACGAGTGCTGAGTAATTGCTCTGGCCGGTTACTCGTTACTCATTACTCGTTAAACTGGAATGTTCCCGTGCTTGCGCGGCGGCGCGGGCGCATACTTGTCGCGCAGAGCCGCCAGGGACGCGATGATCTTGGCGCGGGTTTCGCGCGGCTCGATCACATCGTCCACGTAGCCGGCGCTGGCGGCGTGATACGGGTTGTTGAACTTCTGCCGGTAGTCTTCGGCGAGCTTGGCGCGCATCGCCGCCGGATCGGGTGAAGTGTCGATCTCTTCTTTGAAAAGAATATTCACCGCGCCTTCCGCGCCCAGCACGGCGATCTCGGCGCTGGGCCAGGCATAGTTCACATCGGTGCCCAGATACTTGCTGCTCATGACCACGTACGCGCCGCCGTACGCCTTGCGCGTGATGATGCTGACCTTGGGCACGGTGGCTTCCGAGTAAGCGTACAGCACTTTGGCGCCGTGCCGGATGATGCCGCCATGTTCCTGATTGATGCCGGGCAAGAAACCGGGCGAGTCCACAAAAGTCACCAGCGGAATGTTGTAGCAGTCGCACATGCGGACGTGGCGGGTGATCTTGTCGCTGGCGTCAATGTCGATCACGCCCGCCATCACCATGGGCTCCTGCGCCACGAGGCCCACGCTGTGCCCGCCGATGCGTGCCAATCCCACGATGGCGTTGCGTGCGAACGTCGGCTGGATCTCCAGAAATGAGCCGGTATCGATGATGCGCTCGATCACGTCGTGCATCGCGTAGGGGACGGAGGGATCGACCGGGATGATCGAGTTGAGGTCTTCGTCCATGCGTAGCGGATCGTCGCTGGGCAGGTAATACGGCGGGTTTTCCACATTGTTGGACGGCAGGTAGCCCAGGTAGCGGCGGCACAAGTCCAAGGCCTCCTGTTCCGTTGTGGTCGAAAGGTGCGCCGTGCCGCTGATCGTCATATGCACCTCTGCGCCGCCGAGTGATTCGGTATCGATCTGCTCGCCGGTCACCGCTTTGATGACCTGCGGGCCGGTGAGAAACATGTACGAATGCTTCTCGACCATGATGATGAGATCGGTCAAGGCCGGCGAGTAAGCCGCGCCGCCCGCGCACGGTCCCAGCATGATGCTGATCTGCGGGATCACGCCCGACAGACTGCGAATTGCGGCGGAAGATTTCGGCGTAACCGCCCAGGCTGCGCACGCCTTCCTGAATGCGCGCGCCGCCGGAATCGATGAGGCCGATGATGGGCACGCCGTTGCGCAGCGCCAGGTCCATGACGCGGCAGATCTTGTGGCTCTGCATTTCGCTGAGCGTGCCGCCGTAGATGGTGAAGTCCTGCGCGTACACATACACCGTGCGCCCGTCAATCTGGCCATAGCCGGTGATCACGCCGTCGCCCAGATACTTCTCGGACGCCAGGCCCATCTCGTCGCCTTGATGGGTGATGAACGGCTCGAGTTCGTTGAACGTGCCATGATCGAGCAGCCGTTCCAATCGCTCACGCGCTGTAAGCTTGCCTTTGGCGTGCTGTTTGGCGACTCGATCGGCGCCGCCGCCGATGCGGGCCTGCTCGCGCATGCGGCGCAATTCAAGAATGCGGGGATCGTCTTGGGGCATAACCTGTCCTCTTGAATGGGTGTGAGTTGGGTTCTTTATCCTCCCGGAGGTTACGCGAAGCGCCTCCGGGAGGATTTGGGTTAAAAAGGGGCAAACTCCTATCGAGTTCGCCCCGCGCGGTTGTCAATACACAAACTCTCGCACGTCGTAGTTTGAAATCTTCACGCCGCCCGGCGACAGGCCGCTGCGAATCAGGTTGCGCTGCGCGGCGCGCTCCGATCGGGTTAAGGCCTGGAGGCCCTGCTGCTCTGCCATCACCGGATAGGGCGTGCCGGGTTCTTCGACCAGATCACTGAAGTACAGCAAGTCGCCGCTATCCAACTGCATGTGGTTCAGCACAGAGATCGTGTCGGCGGCGTGGCCGGCGGCAAAACGCGCGCCCCCTAAACCGATCAGCACGATGAGGCCGGCATTGATCCCGGCAGCTTTAATGGCGCGCACCGTTTCGATCGCATCGCGCGCGCGGCCGGGCTTGCGCACAAATTCCAGCAGCGGATCGTGCCCGGATTCCAGCCCGATGTAGACGCGCTGCAAGCCGCGCGCGGCCAGCGCCCGGTAATCTGCCACGCTTTTGCGCGTGCCGGTGAAGGCGTCGAGAAAGGCGTAGATTTTGCCATGACGCCCCAATTCTTCCTGCAGGATGTCCAGCAGCGGCAGCAAGCGCGGCATGGGAATCGCCAGCGCATTGGCCGCGCCCAGAAAAATGGAGCGCTGCCGCAGCAAGAGCGATTCGCCAAGGTACTCCCGTACTTCGCGAACGTGCCGGCGGAATTCGTCGGGTGTCTTAACGCGATACGGCTGGTGGTAAAGATCGCAGAACGTGCAGGTGTTGAAAGAACAGCCCACGGTGGCTTGCAGCACCAGGGCCAGATATTGATCGGGTGGCAGAATGCCGATCGGCGCATAGACTTCCGCAAAACGCGCCGCATCCAGGCGAGCGGTGACCCTGTCGAAGCGCGCGGCCCGCTCGATCACCTGCAACAGATCGTCCAGCGCCGAAGATCGATCGGGCGGGGTTACCCACTCCCAATCGGGCGCGCCCAGGGCCGCCCCCAATTGTCGAAACTGCCCGGCCGCGTCGTCGATCAGCTGATCGGCTGTGGCGTGATCCAGCCAGCGGCGGTGACGCTCGTCCGCCGTCCACTTTTGCAGGATCGATCCGTTCAGGCTGCGGCGATAATGAAGCCCGGCGCGATAAACACTGTACAGCCGCCCGGCCCGATCGCACACCACAATGTGATCCCCATTGATCGCCACGCTCAACGACGAGTCCTTGAGACTGATGGCGTAAGAGGTGGCGTGCCAGCGGCCCTGCGCGATCATCGTCTAATGCACAACCAGCACGGGAAGGGTGGCGTGATGCAGCACACGGTAACTGACGCTGCCCAGCAGCAAGCCCTGCACCATGCCCAGTCCACGCGAACCCATGACGATGAGATCGCAGTCTTCCAGTTCGGCAATACGCAAGATGGCTTCGGCGGCGGGGCCCTCGACCGTGTCCGTGCTGAATTCAATCCCGGAGTCGTGCAGGTGCAGGGCTGCTTCGGCCAGCTTCTCGCGGCCTTTGTTCATGGCACGTTCGATGAAGCGCTCGGTCTCGTCGTCGCCCAGAACGAGGGGCACTTTGTCGAAGGCGTACAACACCTTGAGCTTGCAGTTCGAACACTGCGCCACCGTGACCGCCAGATCCAGCGCTTTGCGGCTATGCTCGGAGCCATCGTACGCGACCAGAATGTTTGTAAAGGGGTGCATGCCAGCCTCCTGGTCTCATAGTTTCAAAAACCTGGTCTTGCGTGCCAATCCACCAGGTTTCCGTGAAGCAGCGCACAGCAGGTGCCGGTTCAATTTGCTGCGGCCGGCCTGGCGCGAGCCGCGGCCAGATTGGCGGCGGTGCGGGCGGCAGATTCGTTCATTCAGCGCCCCCACGGGGCGCGGCGTGATCGCGGCGCTTCACACGCCGCAAGTTTGCCGGCCAGCGCTGGCTGCGCTTGTAGCGGCGACGACTTCCACGGTGGGCGTTGCTCTAGGTGTTTGCAAACGGATCGGTGCCGCCGCCGCCTGCCCACACGCAGTGCACGTGGTCGTCCATGCTGCACTCCAGGCCCAGCGCGCATTCGGTCTTCCTCACGCGATACTCGTCCATCGACAGAAAATCGCTTTCCGGAAAGACGCGGGTCTCGACCAATTGCACTTGCTTGCGGACTGCGGCGCAGTACTGCTGCTTGACGACGACTTCTTCTTCCATAATTTTCCTCCCCAGGACTTGTCGGGATCTGGTGCTGCATCTATATGCTACCCGGTCAAGCCGGACTTCCATAGTGGCAAATGTCACGGGGCAGAGTGATACTCATCACGGCGGGAGGGGCGGCTCAGCCTTGCACATCCATTATTTCTACTGTTTTCAGCACGGGAACCTGGTTGGGCAAGTCGGCAATGGCCTGGTTAATGGCCTGGCTCAATTCCTGGCCCAGCATGTCGCGCAGCGGCTGCGACAACATCCGGCTGGCCACGTCCAGCATGACGTTGGTGGAATCGATGTTGATGTTGGTAACCTTGACCACCGCCTGGCCGTTAACGGCGGAAAAATCGAGGTCGATGACCGCCTCGCCCCGCGAATGGGCCACGCTGGCGTCAAGTTCAAAACCGAGTCGCAGTTGCATGATAGTCTCCTCGATTAAAGGCGCGCGACTTACTGTGCCGCGAGGTGAGTGATAGCGAATTATAGCGCACTCACAACAAAAATCCTCCCGGAGATTGTGCAACCTCCGGGAGGGGCGGCCGATCAATTGGGTTCGATTTTGGCTTGCGCGGCTAGCGGAGATTTGCGGCGCGTGAAATACTTCAGTATTTCAAACCAGGCGATGCTCAAGATGCCGGCTGTCAGGCAGAGCATCAGATCGTTCGGATGGAGATAGGTGAATTTGAACAGATCGCGCAGGACCGGCACAAAGAGTACCAGACCCATGAAGAGCAGCGCGCTGCCCAATACCCACCACAGCGCTTTGTTCGGGGTATGCAATGTCTCCGGGATGGTGCGTGACCACGAACGATTGGCCAAAATCAGGCCGAGGTTCGCGACGATCAGCGTAGTGAACGTCAAGGCGCGCGCTTCACTCTCGTCCTGACCGCGCTGCAGGGCAATCACGTATACGGCCAGGGTTACGGCTAATACGCCCAAGCCTTGCAGCACACTCAAGATGATGGTGCGTTTGCTAAACAGCGGTTCGTGCGGACTGCGCGGCGGGCGCTGCATGACATTGCTCTCTTCCGGTTCGCCTTCGAAGATTGTGGAACACGCCGGGTCGATGATCAGCTCCAGGAACAAGATGTGCACCGGGGTCAGGATCAACGGTCAGCTTGAAGAGCACCGGGATCAGCGTGAGACCCGCGATGGGAACGTGAATGGCAAAGATGTAGGCCACGGCTTTCTTGATGTTGTCGAAAATGCGGCGGCCCAGGCGCACGGCTTGTACGATCGACGAGAAGTCGTCATCGAGCAGGACCAGCGCGGATGATTCGCGTGCCACGTCGGTGCCGCGCGCCCCCATCGCCACGCCGATGTGCGCCGCTTTGAGCGCCGGGGCGTCGTTGACACCGTCGCCCGTCATCGCCACCACTTCGCCGTTCGCTTTCAGGGCATTGACGATGCGCAATTTCTGCTCGGGCACGACGCGCGCGAAAATGTTGGCGTGCGCAATGCGCCGGCGCAGTTCCACGTCGTCCAGTTGATCAAGTTCGGGGCCGGTGATAAATTGATCGTGTGGCGTGAGGCCGATCTGCCGTGCGATGTTCTGCGCCGTGCCGGGATAGTCGCCGGTGATCATCACCACGCGCACCCCGGCTGCTTGGCAGAGTTTGATCGCCGCCGGCACGGTGGGGCGAATGGGATCGGCCAACCCGATCAAGCCGATGAACTCGAAGGCGAAATCATGCTGTTCTTTCGGTAAGTCGGTGTGTTGAAACCGCGCGCGCGCCACGCCCAAAACGCGCAGGCCGTTGTTTGCCATGGGCGTGATGCGCGGCATGAGCTCCTGCAATTGCGCCGGGGTGAAGTGACACAGATCGGCAATGGCTTCCGGCGCGCCTTTGGAGGCGATGACGTAGTCCTGCCCATCGGGCGACCGCCACACGTGCGACAGCGCCAGCAACTTCTTGGACAGCGGATATTCCTGGATCAGCTTCCAGTCATTGTGGAGATGCTCGGTGGCGGTTAGATATTGATCGCCAACCTGAAGGATCGCTTTCTCCATCGGATCGAACGGATCGCGCTGGCTGGCGAGGATGCTGAACTCGGCCAGCGTATGGAATTTTTCGGGCAGTTCGCCGATCGGCTGGCGTAGATCGCAAAAGTCACCAGCGACCGACAACTGCGCCATCGTCATTTTGTTGAGCGTCAGCGTGCCGGTCTTGTCGGTGCACAGGACGGTGGCCGCGCCCAGCGTTTCAATGGCGGGCATGCGGCGCGTGAGCACTTGCTTTTGCGCGATGCGCCACGCGCCCAGCGCCAGGAAGATCGTCAACACGACGGGGAATTCTTCGGGCAGCAAAGCCATGGCCAGCGCAATGCCTGCGAGGAAGCCGTTGAGCCAATCGCCGCGCGTCAACCCGTAAGCGACGATAACCAGCGCACACATCGCTACACCGAAGATGGCGAGGTTGCGCACCAGGCGGCCGGTTTCACGCTGCAAGGGGGTGTCTTCCTGTTCGGCTGTTTGCAGCGCCTTGCCGATCTTGCCCAGCTCGGTGTTAGCGCCGGTCGCGCGCACTTCGCCCACGCCATGACCCTGCACCAGCAGCGTGCCCGAATACACGAAGGGCAGATCGTCGCCGCCGGGACGGCCCATCTCCTGCGCGCCATCCCACGTCAGTTTGCGCACGGGTACCGATTCGCCGGTGAGCAATGATTCATCGGCGGTGAGGTTGACGCTGGAGAGCAGCGCCGCATCGGCGGGCACCCGATCGCCTTCGTTTAAGACGAGAATGTCACCGCGTACGACCTCGCGTCCGGCGATGCGTTTTTCTTCGCCGCTGCGAATGACAAGCGCGCGCGGACTGGAGAGATCGCGCAGGGCTTCGAGGGCGCGTTCGGTGCGGCGTTCTTGAAACAAGGTGATGCCCATGACGACGAAGACGAAGCCCATGAGCATGAGCGCTTCAACATGATCGCCGAGCAGCAAATAGATCAGGCCGCACGCGACCAATAAGAGAAACATCGGCTCGCGAACGACATCCCACGCGGTATCGAAAATGGTGCGGGGTTTGGCAGAAGACAGTTCGTTGTAGCCTTCGGTTTTCAGCCGGGTCGCCGCTTCTTCGTCGGATAGGCCGCCAATCGTTGTGAGATCAAGATCGTTTCCCACGGTTTGCATTCTCCCTTTGAACATGATAAGGTTCCTGCTCAGCGCCATGTTGCTCTAGCGTGCGGAGGCGCTCCCCGCGAACTGGGCATTCCATGGTAACTTCCTCAGGTGTTCTGATACCTTGCAAATGAAACCTGACCTGCTTTAACACGCGTCCTATGAAACCGATCGCGACAATCCTGTGGACAGGACTGCCACACAGCGTAATAGCAAAATGATCGACGATCAACCGCAAATGGGAGGGCGCAACAATGATGGGGACATGCTGAATAACCGGATGGGGGTGGCGTCGTCCAACGGAAAAACTACCGGCTGCAATTGCGGAGTGCCAGTCATCGCGGGCTGCGCTCAGTCCCCCAAATGGTCATATAGTTCAGTTAGCAGATCCCCGAAACTGGCCTCGCTGATGCTGCTACCCACGGCGACAGGCTCAGGTGAGTTGCAACTCACGCTGACAAGCAAAGGTGTTACCAGGTTCGACAAAATAACTATCCGGCAAAGCCTCGCGAACCGGGGGCTCGCAAGGAGCTAAACGCTATACTAGCCATGTTCCACGTGATCCAGTCCGTATCAGAACCTTTTGGCGCTGTGATCGTCCAAACCGTAAAAGACTTGCCACCCCGGGCGACGGCTTTGCCATATCTTGATTATTGAACAATTATTCAGATATGAAATATTCTAGCCGAAGCTGATTTGATTGTCAAGTGACATCACCCACGCATCAAAACTACCGAATGTCAAGAACCTCCCGAAAAACCCCCATAATTGTGGCACGCCCGAAGCCCGTTGGCCTTGAATCCAGCCACCTCCGCTTGTCCGTCATTCAACACGGGCGAAGGCAAAGCCTGCCGCCGTGAGACGCGCTTGATTCTTTTTCACGGCAACCTCCAGGATTAGTGTTGGCCGGGCAAGGCCGAAGTTATCAAAAAGGCGAGGACCCAAGAAGTTTGGCCCTCGCCTACGGACGACTACGGCTATTTGGTTAAACGATACTTATCGTACCCGACCAGTCTCTCGGGCTCTAGTGGTAAATGTCATGTCGGAACGCTGATCATTATCCCATTCGGGCGGGTGTGCTGTAACGTTCAAATTGATTTCCGTACTCACATCACAAAGTAAATCCTCCCGGAAGTCCGCAACTTCCGGGAGGATTCTTCAATCCGTGTAATCTGTGTTCAGCCGTGTCCTAAAAACTTAGAACAATCCAACCACCTTGCCCGTCTGCAGGTTCAGATCCACATCATAGAACACGGGGCGAGTGGGCAGGCCGGGCATCGTCCGCATCGCGCCGCACAGCGGATAGAGGAAGCCTGCGCCCACACTCGCGCGGATGTCGCGGATGGGCAAGCGCCAGCCGGTCGGGCGACCCTTGACGTTTGGATCGTGCGTCAGGCTGAGGTGCGTCTTCGCCATGCAGATCGGCAACTCGGCGAAGCCCAGGCGTGTGTAGAGCTCAACTTTCGCTTCGGCCTCCGGCGTGTAGTCCACACCGTCTGCGCCATAGATCTTAGTGGCGATGGTTTCGATCTTCTGCTTGATGGGCATATCGAGCGGATACAGGAACTCGAAGTGGTTGGTCTTCTTCGCGGCCGCCATGACGGCTTCACCCAGCTCGAGCGCGCCTTTGCCGCCGTGCATCCAGTGGGTGCACTTGAAAGCACCCTCGGCACCGGCTCCCAACGCGATCTTCTGCACCAGCTTGATTTCCTCGGCGGTATCATACTTAAACGAGTTGACGGCCACGACGACCGGCACGCCGAATAGTCTCGCATTCTCGATGTGCTTGGCCAGGTTGCCCGCGCCCGCTTCGAGCAGCGCCAGATTCTCTTCGGTGTAGGCCTTGTCGAGCGGCCGGCCGGCCACGACCCGGGGGCCGCCGCCGTGCATCTTCAGCGCGCGGATCGTCGCCACGATCACGATCACGTTCGGAATCAGGCCTGAATTGCGGCACTTGATGTCGAGGAATTTCTCCATGCCGATGTCCGCGCCGAAGCCGGACTCGGTCACCACGTAGCCGTCCTTGCCCACCAATTTCAAGGCGATCTGATCCGCCACGATCGACGAGTTGCCGTGCGCGATGTTGGCGAATGGCCCGGCGTGCACGAACGCCGGCGTGCCTTCCAGCGTCTGCATCAGGTTCGGCATGATCGCGTCTTTCATCAAGACCGTCAACGCGCCCGCCACGCCCAGATCTTCGGCCGTAAGCGCTTCACCCGCCTTGTTGGTGCCGAACACAATGCGGCCCAGCCGCTCGCGCATATCCTGCAGACCGGTCGTCAGGCCCAGGATCGCCATGATTTCACTGGCTACCGCGATGTCGTAGCCGGTGAAGCGCTCGTTCCCTTTCTCTTCGTCACCCAGGCCGATCTGAATGCCGCGCAAGAAACGATCGTTGGTATCGACCACGCGCTGCCAGGTGATGCTGGCCGGGTCAATGTCGAGGCGGAACATTCGCCGCTTGTCGGCGGTCGACAAGTCGGCCAGCGTGTTGGCCTGGATGCCCAGTTTAGCCAGGCGGCGGCGCTGCCCTTCGGCGAATTCGCCATCCTTGCACATGGCCTTGCCCAGCTTGTCGTCGTCGGGCTGCGCGCGCTCGTGCAGCATACGCGCATCGATCGCAGCGGCCAGCAGATTGTTGGCTGCGCTGACAGCGTGAATGTCGCCAGTCAAGTGCAGGTTGAAATCTTCCATCGGGACTACCTGTGAATAACCGCCGCCCGCTGCGCCGCCCTTGATGCCGAACGTGGGGCCCTGCGAGGGCTGCCGGATGCAGGTAAAGACTCTCTGCCCCAGGTGCGCGCCGAGCGCCTGCGACAGGCCGACCATGGTGGTCGATTTGCCTTCGCCCAACGGCGTCGGCGTGATCGCCGTCACATCAATGTACTTGCCATTCGGGCGGTTGGCGAGCCGCTCGCGTACATCGAGGTGTACCTTGGCCTTATACGGGCCGAAAAGTTCCAGTTCGCTGGGCTTCAGGCCGACTTCTTCCGCGATCTGCAAAACCGGCTTGAGTTTTCCGGCCTGTGCAATGTCGATGTCGCTGGGGACGGGCGTAAGGAGTTTCAGCTTGGTGGGGGTGAACTTGACGGCTTTCTTGGCGGTTTTGGCGTTCTTGCCGGCAGGCGACTTGGCTTTCGCCTTTGCCTTGGCCCGGACGGGTTTCGCAGTCTTGACAGCCATAGTATCTCTCCTTAGGAATGGGTTTCAGGTGAGGTGGAACACCTTAGTTGCACTATATCCTACTCGTCAATCCCTCTGCTCCAAAGTGGCGAATGTCATCACGGGTGACGATAGGCGTCACTCTGTAGCGCGCCATGAGCGCCTGGTTACTCTGGGAGCAGTTGCCAACGCCCACTCTCCGGTTGTCATTCCAGCCCAACCAGATGTCACGCTGATCACTGCGCCTCGCCGGCCAATCTGGCCTGGCGGGTTTACAGCGCGGAGGTCAATGATTCGCCGATCAGGGCACGGCCCCGACCCCTGTCAATCCCTAAGCCACGGCTCTTACAAAGTCGCTCACGTCGTACCCGGCGCTGTACGCCGGCGACGCGCTGGGCGAGCGCCGTCCTCGGCGCTGTTTCCTGGCCGATCATGGTCCTGGCTTTGAATCGCTCACGTCGCTACCCGGCGCTGTACGCCACCGACTCGCTATGCTAACGACATCAACGCGCTGTTTCCTGGCCGATCATGGTCCTGGCTTTGTAGACGCCCGCGCCGTGCGCAGCGCCTCGCCGAGTTCAGCGGGCAGCGTAGCGATGTGAAGAGGAGGAGCACGTGTACCAGATTCCTTGACGAAGAAGATTGAGTCAGGTAACGTTAAAACAGGCTTAAGTCTACCCTGAAAGACTCAAAAATCCTAATCTGGTAAGCGGGTGTGCACCGTGAAAATTCCGAAGTGGTTCTGGCTTATTCTTCTGTCGCTTGGCCTGGCGGCGTGTGTCAGCACACCGCCAGGACCAGAGGCCACGCCGCGCCCGATCGAGACACGAGCTCCAACGGCCACCTCGACGCCTCTGCCCACCCTGGCGCCTACCAACACGCCCACGCCGACCGCGCCCCCCTTGTTTGTGTTCGACGGCCTGCGCTCCCGCCGCTTTGTTACACCGGAATCTCAACGCGGCGCGCCGTGCGGCAGCGTTGACTTCTTTGATTTCCCGCTCGACGCGCCGGAGGGCGGGGCGGCAAATGCGCGCTGGTCATTTGGCCGCTATAGTGAACGCTACTCCGGCATTCACGCCGGCGAAGATTGGGTCTATGACGTGGGGGATAGTCTGGGCCGGCCTGTCTACAGCATCGGGCATGGCACGGTCTTGTATGCGCAGCCTTTGGGCTGGGGCGTCGATCAAGGGACCATCATCGTGCGTCACGTCTTCACCGCTGGACATTCGATCCTCTCTTTCTACGGTCATTTGCAGCCGGACAGCGTGACGCTGCGCCCGGGCGAGTGCGTCACGCGCGGCCAGCGAATCGGACTCATTGGCAAGCCACGCGGTCGTCCACATCTGCACTTTGAGATCCGCAGCATCTTTCCCGATCAGCCCGGCCCCGGATACTGGTCGTCCGACCCTGCCCTGGCCGGCTGGAAGCCGCCCACCGAATACATCTGGGATCAACGCGTCAGCACCTCGCCCGGCGTGAAGTGGACACGTCCCTTCACTTCGCCGAATTCAACACTGGCCGGGCTGCTCATTTCCGGCACGCTGGCCGTCGGCGATCGCGATCAACTCCTGGCGCTCGACGCGGAAACCGGGCGCGTCCAGTGGTCGCGACTGATCTCAGCACCTGTGCGGCAAGCGATCGTCGACGACACCCGCACGGTGATTTACTTGACGACAGTCAGCAACACCCTGGAAGCCATCGATGCGCGCGGCGATCCGCTGTGGCAGATGCCTTTCACAACCACTACTCAATCGGCACTGCTGCCCTTGCCAGGCGGCGGCGCGATCGCGCACGATGGCCGCCAGCTGATCGGCTGGTCGTCGCTTGGCGATCAACTGTGGCGGGTGGAGAATCTGCCGCCCCCGATCGATTGGCTGCGGGACAACGGCGATCTGCTCTTTACCGTCGGCGGCGATCAACCCGCGCTCTATCGTGTTGATCGATCAGGCGCGCTCACGCATCTCGCTGCGTTGAGCGGGCGGCTCGCCGCCTCGGGCGATCATCTTTTCGTCTACGCTCCGACCGCGCTGTATCGTTTGAGCGAAACGCCTCAGCTGCTGAAGCAGCTCGATCGGACGGGCACCAACCAGGGCAGCCTGATCGTTACGCCTGATGGCGGCGTGATCGTCGCGCATCACGGCGTGAATGACCTGCGGCTTATCGCGCTGCGGCCTGACGGTTCGCTGCGCTGGGACCGATCGCTCCACAGCCTGACCGGCGGCGCGCCGCACTTGCGCTTGATCAAGGGCGAAGTGGTTGCCGTGACCCAGGAAGGCGACGTGTGGTGGATCGATCAAGGGTTGGGCGAGGCGCAGCGCGTCCTGGACGGCACGCGCCTGTTGACCTTGCCGGGCAGTGTGCGATCGGTCATCACCGCAGCCGGCACGCTGATCGTCGACGCGCGCGGCGGCCGTTTGGTGGCGCTCGATCCAAGCGCGGGCATCTGGGTGGATTCCAACGATACACGATACCGACCTGATTGACGAATTGGCCGGAACAGGCCATAATCAGCACCCGCAGCACTGATCAAAATCATGAGGAGAAGCAGAGAAAATGAAGTCAACATCCCGTCCTGTCAAGAAGAAGCAGACCGGCCTGTCGTCCATTTCAGCCACCTACTGGCTCATCGGCATTGTGGCCGTGATGATCGCGCTGGCCCTTATCGTGCTGGTGGGCCTGCCCGCTGCGGCCACTGACCGCGCCAAGGCCACCGGCAATACGCTGGGTGAGGCCAATGCGCCCGTGACTCTGGAAGTCTACGCCGATTTTCAGTGCCCGGCCTGCGGGCAGTTCGACCGTACCACGCTTAAAGAGATTGAAGACAAGTACGTGCAGAATGGCAAGCTGAAAGTCGTTTTCAATCACTATGCTTTTATTGGCGACGAATCCACGCGGGCGGCAGAGGCCAGCGAGTGCGCCAACGACCAGGGCAAGTTCTGGGAATATGCCGATACGTTGTACAACAATCAGGGCGGTGAGAACGTGGGCGCGTTCAGCGACGCCAATCTGGACGGCTTTGCCCAGCAGCTGGGCCTCAACATGGAGCAATTCAAGAAGTGCATGACCGACCGCACACACCTGAACAAAATCCAGACCTCCACCCAAAACGGCACGCAGCGCGGAGTCAACAGCACGCCCACGCTGTTTGTCAACGGGCAGTTGGTGCGCGGCGCGATCTCGCTGGCGACATTTGAATCGATCGCTGGAACGCTGCTCCGCCAGTAAGGCTATTCAGCCATGAAGAACCGTCGGACGTGGATCATTCTTCTGTCGCTGCTGGGCATCTTTGTCTCCGGCTACCTGTCATGGTCACACTTCAGCGGCGAAGCCGTCTACTGCGGCGGCGCCAGTTCCTGCGATCTGGTGAACAGCAGCCGTTTCGCTTACCTGGGCAATATCCCGGTGGCGCTGCTGGGCCTGCTGGCCTATCTCGCCATCCTGGCGTTGAGCTTGATCCCGCCGCGCGACGACCGCCAGTGGCCGGACGTGCTGCGCTTCGGCCTCGCGCTGATTGGCGTGATGTTTCAGTGGTATTTGTTCTACATTGAAGTGGCCGTGCTGCAGGCCTACTGTTACTGGTGCATCGCTTCGCAGACCATCATCACCGTGATCTTCATTCTGTCCCTGCCTGTCTGGCGCGCCCGGGCTGCCGCCGAAGAAGACGAGGCCCCCCGATCCCTCTGAGTGAGCGGCTTTGAAGTCAATCGCCTGACGCGGACTTTCTCGGCAAATGAGAAAGTCCGCGTTTGTTTTGTGGCCCAATCGGGTAATACCGCCTCCCGGTCGTCACAATGATCTGAGAATTTGCACGATACAGACGTGACAAATCACTCTGCCTTTTTTCAACGAAATCCGGCATACTAGAGGTGTCGCCGCCGCAGTCTGAGGCGAGCCGGCGTTAAATAAGCCCTTGTGACAAGTGTCATAACTCACATTGACGTTTGCCACTCCCGTTCAGTCAGCTGAGCGAGTAAGATAAGCGAGCGGCAAAATCTTCGAGACTACAGGAGCATGGGCGATGGCAGGTGAATTCCAAATCGACGCATTGTTGCCGGCCGACATGGCGGCAAAGGCCGAGCAGGTAGGCGTGCGCAAGGCGAATCTGAAATCGGCCAGCATGTTCGCATTGGCCGTGTTGGCGGGCGCGTTCATTGCCTTGGGCGCGATTTTTGCCACCACGGTAGGCGCGGGCAGTTTCGCTTCCACAGTGCCCGACGCGCAGGGCGCGATTTCCACAGCCTGGCCGGCAGGTTTTGTGCGCTTGCTCAGCGGGGTCGCGTTTACGCTGGGCCTGATTCTGGTCCTGGTCGGCGGGGCGGAACTGTTCACAGGCAATAACCTGATCGTCATGGCCTGGGCCAATCGCAAGGTGAGCACCGGCATGTTGTTGAAGAATTGGACCATTGTGTATGTGGGCAATTTTGTCGGCGCGCTGGCGACGGTGGTGATCATGTTCTTCTCGCGGCAATACACCTTCAACAGCGGCGCCATTGGCCTGCAGGCCCTGACGGTCGCCAACACCAAGTCTGGCCTGGATTTCATGCAGGCCATTGCTTTGGGCATCATGTGCAACGCCCTGGTCTGTATGGCGGTCTGGCTCACCTTCAGCGCGCGCAGCACGACCGACCGGATCATGGCGATCATTCCACCCATTGCCGCCTTTGTCGCCGCCGGCTTTGAGCACAGCGTCGCCAACATGTATTTCATTCCGATGGGCCTGGCGATCAAGTACGGCGATCCGGCTTTTTATGTGCAGGCGGTGGCCAAGACCGGCAAGGATTTTGCCAGCCTTGACGTGACCAACATGTTCGTCAATAATCTGATCCCGGTAACGATCGGCAACATCATCGGCGGCGCCGTGATGGTGGGCGTGGTGTATTGGTTCATTTACCTACGCCAGAATCGGGCGCCCCAGCCGGCGGGCGATGGGAAATCGATCGGCTCAAATCCGGCGAACAACTAAGCGCCGGGAAGACGTTGCTATCCAGCTCGGCAGGCTTAAGAGCCAGGGGAACAAGAGGTTGTTATGCGATTAGAAGAAGTCGTCAAATTGATTTACGGCCAGGTGCTAACGGACAATGTCGATTTAAGCGCGGAAGTCGAGGGCGGCTGCGGCGCGGACTTGATGAGCGATGTGCTGGCTTCGGTGCAGCCGCAGGCGGTGCTGTTGACCGGCCTGTGCAACCCGCAGGTGGTGCGCACGGCGCAGATGGCCGACGTGGCCGCGATCGTCTTTGTGCGCGGGAAAATGCCGGCGCAGGACGTCATCGATCTGGCGAGCGAGGAACAGATCCCGCTAATCACCACACCCTACGGCATGTTTGAGCTCTGCGGGCGGTTGTATAAAGCCGGCCTGCCCAGCCTGGAGCGGCGGATTGCGAGCGCGTTGGATGAGTGAAGCAAGCCGGCCGGGAACGAATGATGCGGGCGGAGTTGCGCCGGACCGATCCGCCGGTCGTGGAGAGTGATCGATGGGTACGGGCAAAGAGCCGCGACGAGTCGTCACCGATGCCGATGCGCACAGCATTAGCCGCGTCGAGGAGCTATCGTATGAGCTGAAGATCGCGGATGTGATGACGCGCAATATCTATACGGTCACGCCCGACATGCAGATCGTGGAGATACTGGACCTGTTCCGCCGCAGCCGGATTTCCGGCGCGCCGGTCATTGCCGACGGCAAGATGATCGGCATCATCAGCCTTGAGGACTTGATCCGCGCGATGGAACGCGGCAACGGCCACGCCCGCGCGCGCAGCTACATGACGACCGACGTCATGACAGTGCATTCGTATGATTCGGTGGTCACCGCGCTTGAAACCTTTGCGCGCACGCATGTGGGGCGATTCCCGGTTGTCGATGAGAATGATCAGCTGGTGGGTATGCTGACGAAGGGCGACATCACCAGCGGCACGCTGAAAGCCCTGCAGCGTGATTATCAGGAAGAAGAAGTCCGCCGCTATCGCGTCAGCCATCTGTTTGAAGATATTGTGTCCGATCGGACCAGCCTGATCCTGCGCTATCATATCAAGCCGCGCGACTTCACGCGTGGCGGCCAGGCCTCCAGTCACATCAAGCGGGCGCTGCTGCGGCTGGGCGCCAATGCGCAGCTGGCGCGGCGCTGCGGTATTGCCATCTACGAAGCGGAGATAAACCTGATCATTCACACCACCAACGGCGGCGTGATCTGGGCCGAGATCGAGCCCAATCAGATCTCAATGGCCACCATCGACGATGGCCCCGGCATCGCCGATGTCAATCTGGCGCGCAAAGCCGGCTGGTCCACGGCGACGGCGGAAGTGCGCGAGATGGGCTTCGGCGCAGGCATGGGCTTGAAGAACATCGAGCGTTGTGTCGACGAAATGACCCTTGAATCCAAAGTCGGCGAGGGCACCCGGCTGGACATGAAGATTATTCTGCTGCCCGAAGAAAGCTTCCGTGAAACCGGCTCGTGATGACTGCTAGAAGAGGCTCAAACATGACGCTGCAAGACGTGATCGATCAACTGAACCTGACGGTTTTGACGCAGCCGGCTGATTTTGCCGGAGTGACGCCGGCCGGCGGCTACACTTCCGACCTGTTGAGCTGTGTCATGGCCGGCGCCCAAAAGGGCGCGCTGTGGGTTACGCTGCAGGCGCACCTGAACATTGTGGCGGTGGCCGCGCTGCTGGACATGAGCGCCGTGATCATCACCGAAGGCGCGCAGCCCGAAACGGCGACCATCGACAAGGCTAACGCAGAAGGCATTGTTTTGCTGGCGACGGACAAGCAGTCCTTCGAGATCGTGGGCCGCTTGTGGGAGCTGGGCTTGCGCTAGGGGCGGAGCGCTGTGCATGGCGGGTGGCCCATCGTGAAAACCTACATTGCCGAGCTGCACTCGCATACCGTCCTGTCACCCTGCGCCGAGGTGGAAATGATTCCCCCCCTGATCGTGCAGGCCGCGATCGAGAAGGGCATCAACCTGCTGGCTGTGACGGATCACAATGCCAGCGCGAATGTGATCGCCGTGCAAAAGGCCGCGCAGGATACCGGCTTGATCGTGCTGCCCGGCATGGAGCTGCAAACGCGCGAAGAAGTCCATGTGCTGTGCCTGTTCGACACGCTGGAACAGCTGGCGGCGTGGCAGAGCCTGGTGCAGCAGCATCTGCCGCCGCTGGAGAACGACATCGAGTATTTTGGCGAACAGTTCGTCGTCGATGAGACCGGCGAGTTTGTTCGACGCGAGACGCAGTCTGTTGCTGACTTCTGCCGATCTAGCGCTGGAAGAGGCGATCGGGGCCGTCACCGCACTCGAGGGCCTGGCGATCCCGGCGCATATCGATCGCAAGGTGAATGGCCTGCTGGAGATTCTCGGCTTTGTTCCGGTGAATGCCGCGATCGAAGCTCTGGAGATTTCGCGGCATATCTCCGTCGATCTGGCGCCGCTGCGCTATCCACAAATCCGCGGCTATCCGCTCATCCGCGACGGCGATGCGCATCGCTTGAGCGAATTCCTGGGGGTGAACGAGTTTCAAGTGGAAAGCCCCACGGTGGCTGAACTTAAGATGGCGCTGCGCCGCGAAAATGGGCGGGCGCACCGCTTCCGATCGGCCTGAGTTGACACTTAACGCCAGATCACGTGACAAACGGCGGTTGCCGAACTGACGCCAAGTGATAAAATTCACAAACGATGATCTATTTAATTCGCACGGAGTAGAAGCATGACCCTGAATGTACTGGAGCACATCCCCGAAACCGATCCGTTGGTCAACCCGGCGCAAAGAGTCCTGATCGATCAAATCATCGCGGCCAATAAGAGCGTGCCCGGCGCGACGATGGTCATTCTCAACGAACTGCAAAGCCAGATCGGGCACATTTCGCTGTCGATGCAGGCTTATGTGGCACAAGTATTAAAAGTGCCGTATGGCGCGGTGCACGGCGTGGTGTCGTTCTATTCGTTTTTTACCACGCAGCCGCGCGGCCGCCATACGTTGAAGTTCTGCATGGGCACGGCGTGCTATGTGGGCGGGATGCCGCAGCTGATCGAGAAGGCGAAGCAGCAGCTGGGCATCGAGATGGGGCAGACGACGAAGGATGGCGCGATTACGCTGGAAGTATGCCGCTGCGTGGGGGCGTGCAGCCAGGCCCCGGTCATTGTCGTGGACGAAGAAGCGGTGGGGCGCGTCAAGCCCAACAAGCTGCCGCAGCTCATTCGCAAGTGTGAGGCGCAGTAAAGAATAGGTGTCATTGCGAGGAGCGTCCTGAGCGGAACGTAGTGTAGTCGAAGGATGCGACGAAGCAATCTCGCGCTGATGGTCACTGAGATTGCTGCGCAAAAAACGCTCGCAATGACGGTATTGAACGGCCATGCGCGAATTGTCCCTGCATCTGCTTGATATTGCCGAGAACGGTGTGTCGGCGGGCGCGCAGAACATCACGATCACGATTGTGGAAGATCTGCGCACCGATCGGCTGCAGCTGGCCGTAGAAGATGACGGGCGCGGCATGGATGCGGCGATGGTGGAGCAGGTGACGAACCCCTTCATCACCACGCGCACGACGCGCAAAGTGGGCCTGGGCATTCCGTTGTTGAAGCTGGCCGCCGAGATGTGTGATGGCCGCTTGACCGTGGAATCCACTCCGAACGTCGGCACGACGGTCAATGTGGACTTTCAACGCAGTCACATCGATCGGATGCCGCTGGGCGATGTCGTCGGCACGCTGCTCGCGCTGCTGGTGGGCTGGCCGCAGGTGCACTGGGTGCTGCGCTATCGCGTCGACGATGAGGAGTTTGTGTTCGACGATGCGCCGATCAAAGAGGAGTTGGGCGATCTGCCCTTGAGCGATCCGGAAGTCATCGGTTTTTTGCGCGGCGCGCTGCGTGAAGGCATTGCGGATGTCACCAAGCGCACGCGCGGCGACTACGTGAAGGTGACCGAAGGATAATCCCGAAATCGTAGGCGCGGCATCCCTATGCCCGCCTGACGAAACGGCATGGGGATGCCGTTTCTACACAACAATTACTCGTTACGAATTCATCAGTCCGCTTACCAAGAGCGGCTAAGGAGCAACCACATGCCAACCGTGAAGTCACTCGACGATCTGAAGAAGATCAAGGAACAGGCCACGCAGAAGCGCGACATCAAAACGGCCAGCGGGCAAGCCCAGGTGACCGTGGCGATGGGCACCTGCGGCATCGCCGCCGGCGCGCGCGATACCATGAAGGCCGTGCTCGAAACGATCGAGACCGGCGGGCTGCAGGGCATCGTCGTGACGCAGACCGGCTGCATCGGCCTGTGCGAGTGGGAACCGATCGTGCAGGTGACGATCGGCGATCAGCCCAAGGTGACCTATGGCAAGGTCACGCCCGAGCGCGCCCAGCAGATTTTGAAGGAACACGTGGTAGGCGGGCAGGTGGTCAAGAGCCTCGTGGTTCCCGCTTAGTTTTGTCAGGAAACAAGCAAACCAGGAAACCAGTAGATAAGGGCAATCGCCCTGGTCTACCTGCTGACTTGTTTCCGTGCCTACTTTTTCCGAGGTGAAGCGATGAAATATTTCCGTTCGCATGTTTTGGTCTGCACTGATCCGGTCTGCCTGGCCAAGGGCGCGCACGACGTCGAAGATGCGCTGCAAGACGAACTGGTGGCGCAGGGCCTGATCGACGAGATTCAGGTGCTGGACACTTCGCGCATCGGCGGGTGCAGCAACGGCCCGGAATTGATGGTCTACCCCGAAGGCATCCACTACGTGGGCCTCACCGTCGACGATATGCCATACCTCGTCGAAGAACACTTCCTCAAAGGCCGCCCCGTTAAGAAATTCATGGAACAGGTCACGGTGGTGAGCGATCAGAGAGCTCGGCGCACCCAAGCCCAAGGAAGTGCGCGTGGTCCTGCGCAACTGCGGCCAGATCGACCCCAACAACATCGAGGATTACATCGCCGAGGACGGTTATGGCGCCCTGGCCAGGGTGCTGGGCGAAATGACGCCCGACGGCGTGATCGACGAGGTGATGCGTTCGGGTTTGCGCGGGCGCGGCGGCGCCGGCTTCCCCGCGGCCAGGAAGTGGCAGCTGTGCCGCAACGTCAACGACGCGCCCAAATACCTGACCTGTAACGCCGACGAAGGCGACCCCGGCGCTTTCATGAATCGCCGCGTGCTGGAAGGCGATCCGCATTCGGTGATCGAGGGCATGATCATCGCGGCGTACGCCATCGGGGCCAGCTACGGCTACGTCTACTGCCGCGCGGAATATCCGCTGGCGGTGAAGACGCTCAACATTGCCATTCAACAGGCGCGCGAATTCGGCCTGCTGGGCCAGAACATCATGGACAGCGGCTTTTCGTTCGATCTGGAAGTGCGCGTGGGCGCGGGCGCGTTTGTGTGCGGCGAAGAGACGGCGCTGATCGCGTCGATTGAAGGCAAGCGCGGCGAGCCCAAACCCCGGCCGCCTTTCCCGGCGGTCAAGGGCGTGTGGGGCAAGCCAACCAACAACAACAACGTCGAGACGTATGCCGTCGTGCCGCAGATTATTTTGAAGGGCGCGGACTGGTATGCGTCGATGGGCACGGAGAAGAGCAAGGGCACCAAGACCTTTGCCATCGGCGGCGATGTCAACAACGCCGGTTTGATCGAGGTACCGATCGGGATGTCGATCCGCGAAGTGGTGTACGACGTGGCGGGCGGCATCCGCGACGGCAAGGACTTCAAAGCGGTGCAGATCGGCGGCCCGATGGGCGGGTGCCTGACCAAGGATCATCTCGATCTGCCGATCGATTACGAATCGCTGACGGCGGCGGGCGCGATGATGGGCTCGGGCGGCCTGGTGGTGATGGACGACGAGACTTGCATGGTGGACATTGCCCGCTTCTTCATGGAGTTCACGCAGGACGAATCGTGCGGCAAGTGCACGCCGTGCCGCGTGGGCACCAAGCGCATGCTGGAAATCTTGCAGCGCATCTGCAACGGCGCAGGTAAAGACGGCGACATCGAGCAGTTGGAGTATTTGAGCAAGCAGATCATCAAGACCAGCCTGTGCGGTCTGGGGCAGGGCGCGCCGAATCCGGTGATCAGCACGCTGAAGCTGTTCCGCCACGAATACGAGGCGCACATTTACGAGAAGCGCTGCCCGGCCAGGGTCTGCCGATCGTTGATCCAGTACACGATCGAAAGCAACTGCACGGGCTGCATGGTCTGCGCGCGCAACTGCCCGGTGGAAGCCATCAGCGGCCAGCGCCGATCGGTGCACGTGATCGATCCGAACGTGTGCATCAAGTGCGGCATCTGCATGCAGGTGTGCAACTTCAATGCGGTGGCGGTTACTTCATGATGCGATTCACTGCCGCGGGCGCCGAGAAGGCTGAGAAGGTCCTGCCAATCTGGGCGCGCTCCGCATTACCTGCGATGTTTGCAGCGCGTCGGGTAGGGGGCAGCCGATGACGGCGGCGACAAAAAACGGCCAGGATGTGATGCAGGTCGCGCGCGCGGCAGTGGCCCACCATGGCGCGACGCGCGACGAGCTGATTCCGATCCTGACGGACGTGAATCACGAGCTGGGCTACATCCCGCACGAGGCCGTCGCAGAAGTGAGCCGCCTGATCGGGATGCCGCAGACGCAGTTGTTCTCCGTCGCCAGTTTCTACGAGATGCTGTCGCTGCGGCCGCGCGGGCGGCACGTCATCAAGTTTTGCGAAAATGCGCCGTGCCACGTGGTGGGCGGGCGGCAGGTGTGGCAAACACTGCGCGACGAATTAAAGGTGAAATCCGGCGAGACGACGGCCGACGATCGTTTTACGCTGCTGACCACGAGCTGCCTCGGCATCTGCGCCGTGGGGCCGGTGGTGGTGATCGACGACGATGTGTACGGCAATGTCGAGCCGGGGCAAGTCTCGGAGATTCTGGCACGCTATGAATGACATCCGGAGGCGAATTCGGAACACGGAATCTGCACTCCGTCTGACCATCCTTATTCGCATGAGACATTCCGGTCAATTCGCGGATTAACAAGGGGATACGCCATGAAAACCGTTCGGTCGATGGTGTTGGTGTCAGGCGATCCGGTCAGTCTGGAGCGCGGCGCGCAGCAGGTCTGCGACGAACTGCTGAAGACGATCGCGGCGTATGGCCTGAGCGGCGAGATCGACGTGATGCTGGTGGGCGATCTTGGCCGGCATGACGCGCTGCCGTTGGTCGTGGTGTATCCCGAAGCGGCGATTTACGGGCCGGTCAAGCCGGAAAATGTGGCGCACTTAGTGGAAGAGCACCTTTACAAGGGAAGAATCGCGACCGCGCTGCTGGCCGCGCGGCGCGAGTTGAGCGGCCGGATCGCGTGGCTGTACGCGCGCAAGGGCACGCTGCCCGCCGAGCAGCGCATCGTGCTGGAGCGCGCCGGGCTGATCGATCCGGAGAGCATCGAGGACGCCATCGCGCACGACGGATATGCGGCGCTGGGCAAGGCGCTGACCGAGATGCAGCCGCAGGACGTGATCGCCGAGCTGGAGCGATCGGGTTTGCAGGGACGCGGCGGCGCAGGCTTTCCCGCGGGCTTGAAGTGGAAGTTCGTGCGCAACGCGCCGGGCGACAAGAAGTACGTCATCTGCAACGCCGACGAAAGCGAGCCGGGCACGTTCAAAGATCGATTGGTGCTGGAAGGCGATCCGCATGTGATTGTCGAGGCGCTGGCGCTGGCGGCCTATGCCGTGGGCGCGGACGAAGGCTACCTTTACATTCGCGGCGAATACGAACTGGCGCAGCGGCGCGTGCACACAGCCATCGAGCAGGCCCGCGAGCTGGGCCTGTTGGGCCGGAATATTTTCGGCACGGCGTTCAATTTCGATCTGCACATTCACACGGGCGCGGGCGCGTACATCTGCGGCGAAGAGACCGCGCTGATCGAATCGATCGAGGGCAAGCGCGGCGAACCTCGATCGCGTCCGCCGTACCCGACGACGCACGGCCTGTGGGGCAAGCCCACGCTGGTCAACAACGTCGAGACGCTGGCGAATGTGCCCGCGATTCTGCGGCGCGGCGCGGAGTGGTATCGATCGTTTGGCACGCCGAAGAGCCCGGGGACGAAGGTTTACACGATCCTGGGCAACGTCAATGTGACAGGCGTGATCGAAGTGCCGATGGGCATCACGCTGCGCGAAGTGATCGCGCTGTACGGCAAGGGCCTGCAGCCCGGCTCGACGTTCAAGCTGGCGCAGACGGGCGGATCGAGCGGCTCGGTGATTCCGGCGAGCCTGCAGGACACGCCGATGGATTTTGAGTCGTTCGGCAAGGCGGGCGTGTCGCTGGGCTCGGGCGCGCTGCTGATCTGCGATGAAGACACGTGCGTGGTCGATCTGGCGCGCGTGCTGTTGAACTTCTTCAAGAACGAGAGCTGCGGCAAGTGCACGCCGTGCCGCATTGGCACTCATCGCGCGTATGATCTGCTGACGAAGATCAGCGAGGGGCAGGGTGAGAAGGGCGATGTCGAGCAACTGCTCTCACTGGCAGATACGCTGGTGGCGATGTCGAACTGCGGCTTGGGGCAGACGGCGGCGGTGCCGATCAAGGATATTCTCAAACATTTCCGCGCCGAGGTCGATGCGCACATCGCGCTGAAGGTCTGCCCGGCGGGTGTATGTCCGATGGTGGTGGAAGAGGCCGTTGCGGTTTAAGAATTATTGGACACGGATTGCACGGATTACACAGATTTATACGGATTGTTTGATGGTGTCATGCTGAGGGTCCCGAAGGGACGAAGCATCTCTGCCGCGAATGCATGCGAATCAACGCGAATGAAATTTGCTTTTCGCCGTTGGGTTTGCACTGAGAGGTAAGATGATGAAATTGTTTAATCGCTCTGAGAAAAACTGGCTTGCGGAAACAATTGAATTCTTCAGAACTCTCGGCTTCTTCGAAAGACAGAAACTGGTCTCGACTGCTGAGCTGGCAGGCATCATTAACGGTTGGTTTGAACAAAAATGGGGTAAATGAACTCGATCCCACTTACAATCTGTCAGATTTGTTGCTTCTTGCATTTGTGAAGACAGAGTATGGTGGGACGACACAGAAGCCGATGTATGCAGTGAAAATGCAGTTTACGTGGAAACTTTGCAAGCGTGGAAAAGGATATCTCGCGGTGCATTCTTGCCCGAGGAAGTTAAGGAGCATTGGGAGACTGAAGAAGGACCAATCGAAATTTCATTTACTCTCAATGGTAAGCCTGCGATACTGTCCCTGGAATATGTAGAGGATTATATTGACTTGAGCGTGTTGCCACAGTTCAACAAGCTCATTGATAAAACGAACGTGCGATTTGAACTGTATAAGCCTTTCGATCAGACTGGCTTCATAGTTGTGCTTACGAACCAAGAGAAAAAGATGCTTAAAAGAAGCGGGGTTGGCGGTTCGCTTTTTAATATCTGTGCTCATCCGTTGATCCGCGGAAGCGTCCGTGTCCCAAACAAAATTCATTGACAAAGGTGTGTCGATGGTTAAATTAACAATTGACGGTCAAACCGTCGAAGTGCCGGAAGGCACCACTGTGTTAGAAGCGGCGGAGAAGATCAACATCCGCATCCCGAAGTTGTGCCATCACCCGGCGGTGACGCCGTACGGCAGCTGCCGCCTGTGCGTGGTCGAGGTCGAAGGCTTCCGCACGATCCAGGCGTCGTGCACGCTGCCGGCCGGCAACGGCATGGTGGTGCGCACCAACACGCCCGCGCTGCAGGAATCGCGGCAGTTCGTGCTGTCCATGCTCTTCAGCGAGCGCAACCACTTCTGCCCGTTCTGCCAGGTCAGCGGCGGCGACTGCGAACTGCAGAACTCGGCCTACGACGAAGGCATGACCCACTGGCCCATTCAACCGCAATGGTCGAACTTCCCGGTGGACACTTCGCATCCGTATTACGTGCTCGACAACAATCGCTGCATCCTGTGCCGCCGCTGCGTGCGCGCCTGCGGCGAGCTCGTCGGCAACTTCACGCTCGCCATCGAAGAGCGCGGCTCGAGCAACCTGCTCATCGCCGACGTGGGCGTGCCGCTGGGCGAGAGCACCTGCATCAAGTGCGGCACCTGCGTGCAGATCTGCCCGACCGGCGCGTTGATCGATCGCACCAGCGCGTATCAAGGCCTCGACAAGAACGTGGCCTACACCTCGACGGTATGCGTGGGCTGCAGCGTGGGCTGCAACATCAACGTCGTCACGCGCGACAATCGCCTCGTGCGCATCGAAGGCGACTGGAACGGCGCGGTCAACGGCGGCGTCCTATGCGAGCATGGCCGCTACTATCCGATGACGGACACACGTGAACGTGTCACGCAGCCCATGATCAAGAAGAACGGCCGGCTCGAACCGGCTTCGTGGGATGAGGCGCTCAAGGCGATTGCCGATCGCGTGAAGCCGCTCGCGGGCAAGGGCGATCACAGCGTGGCGGCGATTGCCTCCACCCGCTTGCCGGCCGAAGCCCTGTCGATCTTCAAGCAGCTGTTTGGCGCTGGCCTGGGCAGCACCGTCGTGACGAGCGTGGAAGAAGGTCGCCCCACCGCCCGATCGGCGGAGCTGGCCCAGACGGTTGGCTCGTTTGAGGCGAAGCTTGACGCGCTCAAGACCGCGGATGCCGTCATCACTATCGGCGTCGATCTGTCGCGCAACCATCAGGTGGCCGGGTTCTTCGCCAAGCGCATCCGCCCGCAGGGCGTGCCGCTGATTGTGATCGATCCGAACGAGAACGGCCTCGATCCGATCGCGGATGTCGCGCTGAAGCCGGAGGCCGGTCAGGACGCGGAAACGATCGGGGCGTTGTTGGCTGCCGCCGCAACGCGTGGCGAAGCCGTCGGCGATCCCGAAGATTGACGAAGCGGCGCAGCTCGATCAAGAAAGCGCAGAAGCCGGTGATCGTGTATGGCAAGGGCCTGATCGCGTTCAACGATCCGGGCGTGCTGGAAAAATTGGTCGAGTATGCCAGGGCCATCGGCGCGAGTTTGATCGGCGTGAAGGGCGAAGCGAACAGCCTCGCCGCGTCGCAGTATCAACTCGATCGGCCTTTCGCGCTGAACGGACATCAAGCCGCTTACGTGGCGATCGGCGACGATTACGTGACCGAGCGTTTGCTGCAGCGGCTGGAGAAAGCGCCGTTCCTCGTGGCGCAGGCCAGCTATGCGTCGAAGTTGACGGAGATGGCCGACGTGGTGCTGCCGGTGACGACGTGGGCCGAGCAGAGCGGTCACTACGTGAACCTGGAAGGTCGCGTGCAGGAAGCGACGGCGGCATTGCAGGCCGGGAAGGTGTGCGCTCGAATGCGGAGGCGCTGCAAGCCGTGGCGCAGTCGCTGGGCGTGACGACGAAAGATAACTGGAAGGAAGCCTTGTTCCAGCGGAAGTCGGTGGTAGAGATTAGTTAATCCGTCATTGCGAGCGCTTTCGCCATGCGCGCCCCGCTTTGCGGACAGGGCGTTGCGAAGCAATCTCGCTGGGCTGGAATGAGATTGCTTCGTCGCAAACTGCGCTCCTCGCAATGACGCGCGATAAGGAACGGGGGATACAAAATGACAAAACCCAAGATTGCCTCAGACTGGATGGCGGGCTGCGCGGGCTGCCACATGTCGCTGCTGGACATGGACGAGCGCATCATCAAGATCGCGGAATTGGCCGATCTGCGCGCGACGCCGATCACGGATTTGAAAGAGCCGGACGAAAGCGGCGTGGATGTGGGCGTGCTGGAAGGCGGCATCAACAACACGGCGAATGAAGAAGTGGCGCATCGCATGCGCGACGCGCAGCAAAATCCTGGTGGCGCTGGGCGACTGCGCGGTGTTCGGCGGTGTGCCCGCGCTGCGGAATTTCTGCGGCATTCAGGAAGCGCTGCAGCGCGCCTACGTCGAAGCGGAGAGCGTCGACGAGAGCGGCAAGATCCCCAGCGATCCGGAACTGGCGACGATGACGAAAGTCCGCGCGGTACACGAAGTGGTGCCGGTGGATCTATTCGTGCCCGGCTGCCCGCCGGACGCGGATGTGATCTATCACGTGTTGAGCGAACTGGCGCAGGGCCGCCTGCCGGAACTCAAAGATGAGTTGTTACATTGGCATTAAAGAAAGTACGTCATTGCGAGCATCCTGAGCGGAGTGAAGCGCAGCGGAACGAAGTCGAAGGATGCGAAGCAATCTCGTAGTAATGGAATGAGATTGCTTCGTCGCGCTCTGCGACTACGCCGCGAAAAGACGGGTGCACTGCACCGCATGTGTGCGGCTCCGCTCAGAGTGCTCCTCGCAATGACGACGAGAGGAATAGACATGACCCAAAAAATCACCATCGAACCCGTAACCCGCATCGAAGGCCACGCCAAGGTCACCATCCGCCTGAAGGACGACGGCTCGGTCGATCACGCGTACCTGCACATCAACGAATTTCGCGGCTTCGAGAAGTTCTGCGAAGGCCGCCTGTATTTCGAGATGCCGTCGATCACGCCGCGCATCTGCGGCATCTGCCCGGTGAGCCATCACCTGGCGGCGGCCAAAGCCGGCGACGACCTGATGGGCTGCCCGCCGCCGCGCCCGGCCAATCTGCTGCGCGAGTTGATGCACATGGGGCAGATCATCCAGAGCCACGGCATGCACTTCTTCGAACTGTCCGGCCCCGATCTGCTGCTGGGCTTCGACGCCGATCCGGCCTATCGGAATGTGGTGGGCCTCATCGGCGCGGATCCGGCGTTGACGTTGAAGGCCGTGCAGCTGCGCAAGTTCGGGCAGGAGATCATCAAGACGCTGGGCGGCCGCCGACTGCATCCGGTGTTTGCCGTGCCGGGCGGCGTGAACAAATCGCTGAAGGCCGAAGAGCGCGAGTATATCCGATCGGGCATGGCGGACGCCATCGCGACGACGCAGGCCGGCATCCAGATCATGAAGGACTGGGCCGCGAAGAATCAAGAGGACATCAACAAGTTCGCGGTGCTGACCACGGGCTACTTTGGCTTGGTCACGCCGAACAACGGACTGGAATTGTATGACGGCGACGTGCGGTTGATCGATCGGGCGGGACAGCAACTGGAGAAGTTCGACGGGCGCAACTATCTTGATCACATCGCGGAGCACGTCGAGGATTGGTCGTACCTGAAGTTCCCGTATTATAAGAAACTCGGCTGGCCCAACGGCGTGTATCGCGTCGGCCCGCTGGGACGCTGCAATGCCTCGGACCTGATCGAGACGCCGCTGGCGAACGAAGAGTTGAAGCAGTTCAAGGCGCTGGGCAACGGCAAGCCGGTCGAGCACACGCTGTACTACCACTACGCGCGCTTGATTGAGGTGCTGTTCGCCATCGAGCGCGTGGGCGTGCTGCTGGACGATCCCGACATTATGAGCACGGACATCCTCAACACCAAGAAGGAATTCAAGGGCCGCGGCGTGGGCGTGCTCGAAGCGCCGCGCGGCACGTTGTTCCACGATTACACGGCGGATGAGAACGGCAAGCTGCTCAAGGTCAATCTGATCGTCTCGACGGGCCACAACAACTGGGCGATGACGGAAGCGGTGGACAGCGTGGCCAAGACGTACATCAAGCCCGGCCAGCCTGTGCAGGAAGGGATGCTCAATCGCGTCGAGGCGGCGGTGCGCGCGCACGATCCGTGCCTGAGCTGCTCGACGCACGCCATCGGCCAGATGCCGATGATCGTCGATGTGGTCGATCCCGACGGGAATGTGATGCAGACGTTGCGAAGGGATTAGTGATCCACGAACACGTGCTGCGCAGTGCTATCGTCTACACGAATTAACACTAAGAAGCGAGGTAGAAGACCGCAGTTGCGGCGTCTCAATGCCATAACTGTATCCATGAATTCGTGAAGGTTCGTGTTAATTCGTGGAAGAAAATGAAACGCACCCTGATTATCGGTTACGGCAATTTCGATCGACAAGACGACGGCGTGGCGTGGCACGTGCTGGCAGAGGTCGCCAGACGGCTGGGCTGCGCCGTTCCGCTTTCTCCCGAAGAGGAATTTCCCGCGAACGACGGTGCGCCCGATTTCCTGTTTGAATTGCAATTGACGCCGGAACTGGCGGAGACGATCGCGCAGTACGAGCGCGTGTGCTTCGTCGATGCGCACACCGGCGCGGTGCCGCACGACGTGAACGTGAGCGCGATCGCCGCCGAGTTTCAGGCTTCGCCGCTGACGCATCACCTCACGCCGCAGTCGCTGCTGACGTTCGCGCAGACGTTGTACAACGCGCGGCCCGAGGCGATCCTGGTCTCGGTGCGCGGGTATCAGTTCGGATTTGAGCGGACGTTGTCGCCGCTGACGGCAGAACTCGCCCAACAGGCCGCTGAGGCGATCGTGAAATGGATTTTGGACACGGATAACACGGATCGAACGGATTAACGCGGATGAAACGAAATCTAATCCGCGTCCGACGATGGTACTGAACCCGGCAGTTGATCCGCACTTGAGATCGTTGGGAGGAAGTAGAAGCGGCTGGGGTTGAGAAAATCGTTGATGGCGGACGGGAGCACTGCACCGCATGTGTTAGATGAGCGAGAGGCCCAAAACCTGACAGATCTGGCGTGGCAATCCGCTCAACTCGTTTCAACGAGTTTGATGCAGCAGACATTGAATTCATTCGATGGAATTAACGGAAGGTGACGATAATGATCAAATTCACCCTCAACAACCAGGAACTCGAAGTCCCCGACGGCACGACGGTCTTGCAGGCCGCGCGCGCGAACGGGATCACCATCCCCACGCTGTGCGATCATCCCGATCTCACGCCGTATGGCGGCTGCCGCCTGTGCGTGGTCGAGGTGGAAGGGGCGCGCGTGCCGCAGGCGGCGTGCACGCTGCCGGCGGCCAACGGCATGAAGGTCCGCACCGAATCGCCCGCGCTGACGCAGAGCCGCAAGACGATATTGGAATTGCTGCTCAGCGACTACCTACGACAGCGGCTACACCCCGAGCAAAGACCCGGCGCTGAACGAGCTCGCCCATTGGGTGCAGCATTACGATGTGCAATTGCCGGAAAGCCTCAAGCCGAAGCAGCCGCGCTACGACGTCAACAGCGATCCCAACCCGTTCGTGTTCGTCGATCTCAACAAGTGCATCCTGTGCACGCGCTGCGTGCGCGCCTGCGCCGAAGTGCAGGGCCGCTTCGTGTGGGGCCTGTCCGATCGCGGCTTCGACGCGCACATCGTGGCGGGCGCGGACATGACCATGCTCGAGGCGCGCTGTGAATCGTGCGGCGCGTGCGTGGCCTACTGCCCCACGGGCGCGCTCGACAACAAGATGTCGATGGACGTCGGGCCAGCCCGACAAGAAAGTGACGACCACCTGCACCTACTGCGGCGTCGGCTGCCAGTTCGATCTGAACGTGAAGGACAACAAGATCATTCGCGTCACGTCGAATCCCAACGCGCCCGTCAACGGCATGCACCTGTGCGTGAAGGGCCGCTATGGCTACGACTTCGTGCATCATGCCGATCGGTTGACGAAGCCCCAGGTGCGCAAGTATCTGCTTGACGGATCAGCCGCGCGCTCACGATCGCGGCGAGTGGGTCGAGACCGATTGGGACACCGCGCTCAACATCACCGCAAAGAAACTGGCGGAGCCGCGTGATCACTTCGGAGCGGATTCGGTCGGCGTGCTGGCGTCGGCCAAGTGCCTGAACGAAGAAAACTACTTGATGAACAAATTCGCGCGGCAGGTCATCGGCACCAACGGGATAGACCACTGCGCCCGTCTTTGACACAGCAGCACGGTCGCCGGTCTGGCGGCATCATTTGGTTCGGGCGCGATGACCAATCCGTTTGACGACATCGTCGCGAACGCGCAGTCCATGCTCATCATCGGCTCCAACACGACCGAGCAGCATCCCGTGTTTGGCACGAAGATTCGACAGGCAGTCTTGAAGCGCAAGGTCAAGCTGGTGGTGGCCGATCCGCGCCGCATCGACATCACCGAGTTCGCGACGCTGCATCTGCGCCACAAGCCCGGCACCGACATCGCACTGATCAACGGCTTGATGTACATCATCCTGGAAAAGGGCTGGGAAGATCAGAAGTTCGTCGCCGAGCGCACCGAAGGCTTCGAGGAATTCAAAGCGACGGTGCTGCAATATCCGCCGGAGAAGGTCGCGCAGATCACGCGCGTGCCGATCGAGCAGCTCTACGAAGCGGCCGAGATTCTGGCGACCAACAAGCCGATGGCCGTGATGTGGGCCATGGGCATCACGCAGCACATCGTCGGCGTGCGCAACGTCATGGACCTGGCAAACCTGCAAATGCTGCTGGGCAACCTCGGCGTGCCGGGCGGCGGCGTGAATCCGCTGCGCGGGCAGAACAACGTGCAGGGCGCGTGCGATATGGGCGCGCTGCCCAACGTGTATCCCGGCTATCAGAACGTTACCGTCGAAGATGCGCAGAAGAAATTCGAAGCCGCGTGGGGCATACCGCTCAGCAATAAGGTCGGCCTCACCGTCACCGAGATGATGCCCGGCATTCTGGAGGGCAAAGTCCATGCGCTGTACATTTTGGGCGAAGACCCCGTGATGAGCGACCCGAACAGCGCCCACATCCGCGAGTGCCTGGAAGCGTGCGACTTCATGGTGCTGCAGGAAATCTTCCCGTCGGAAACCTCGAAGTTCGCCGATGTGCTCCTGCCCGGCGTCACCTTTGCCGAGAAAACGGGCACGGTGACCAACACCGAGCGCCGCATCCAGATGGTGCGCAAGGCGATCGAGCCTGCGGGTCCTGACGGAGCGCGCGAGGATTGGGCGATCACGGCTGATCTGGCGCGGCGGATCATCGCGCTGGGGCCGCGCCAGCCGATCGGCGGCACTCATGCCGCCTGGTCGTACGCCTCGACCTCGGACATCATGACCGAGATCAATGCGCTCACGCCGAGTTACGCCGGAGTCACGCACGATCGCCTGGAGCAGGGCGATCGCCTGCACTGGCCGGTGAAATCGCTCGAGCACGGCGGCACGCCCATCTTGCACATCGGCCAGTTCACGCGCGGCAAGGGCAAGTTCGCCCCGATCGATCATGTGCCGCCCGCCGAACTGCCCGACGACGATTATCCGTGGCTGCTCAGCACGGGCCGCGTGTTGTATCACTGGCACGGCGGCGAGATGACGCGGCGCGCGGAAGGTCTGATGGCGGTGTATGGCCAGGCGTTGATCGAAGTGAATCCCGACGACGCGATCAAGCTGGGGTTGAATGGCAGCAAGCGCGTGCGTGTGACTTCGCGGCGCGGCAGTATCGAAGCCGAAGCGTGGGTCACCGACCGCGTGCCGCCGGGCATGGTGTACGCCAACTTCCACTTCCCCGAAGCGAACGCGAATGAGCTGACACTGGGCGCGCTCGATCCGGTGGCGAAGATTCCAGAGTACAAGATTTCGGCGGTGAAGGTGGAGCGAGTCGATCACTAATCAATATGAATTCGAGCAGACTGTATTGAGGCTGCCCAGCGATGCTCAAGCCGCCGTCCCCGGCGGCGAGGACGCCGCCTTGAGCGTATCGCACACAGGCGCGAACTCCTTATCTCGAACTGATGCCAATCGAATAACGAGGGGACCGGCAGCACCGTCAGCGGGGAATCCGAATCACATCGAACCTGACAACACATCTTAGGTTAGGAGGATTCCGATGAAGTCTCCGTGGGTGAAACTGGCGATTACGGTTTTGGTGGGTGTAGTCATCGCGTTGATCCCGCCGCCGGCGGGCCTGGCTCCATATGCGTGGACTTACTTTGCGTTGTTTGCGGCCGTCATCGTCGGCTTGATTCTGGAGCCGGTGCCGGCCGCTGCCGTGGGCCTGATCGGTGTGACGGTGGCGGCGGTGCTGGGGTTGGTGTTCAGCCCGGAGCAGCTGGCCGATCCAAAATTCAAAATGCCTTCGGAAGCCATCAAGTGGGCGCTCAGCGGTTTTTCCAACACCACGGTGTGGCTGATCTTCGGCGCGTTCATGTTTGCGCTGGGGTATGAGAAGACCGGCCTCGGCAAGCGCATCGCGCTCCTGCTCGTGAAGCTGTTGGGCAGACGCACGCTGGGTCTGGGCTATGCCGTCACCCTGGCCGATTTGATCCTGGCCCCGTTCACGCCGTCGAACACGGCGCGCAGCGGCGGCACCATCTTCCCCGTGATCCGCAACATCCCCGGCCTGTACGGTTCCGAGCCGGGTGAGACCTCGCGCAAAATTGGATCGTATCTGATGTGGACGGCGCTGGCGGCGACCTGCGTCACCAGCTCGATGTTCCTCACTGCGCTCGCGCCTAACTTGCTGGCGGTCGAACTGGTGAAGAAGACCGCGCAGCTCGATATTTCGTGGATGCAGTGGTTTACGGGCTTTCTGCCGGTGGGCGTGCTGCTCATCGCCACGCTGCCCTTCATCATCTACAAACTCTATCCGCCCGAGATCAAGGCGGGCACCGAAGTTCCCGCCTGGGCCGGGCAGGAACTGGGCAAGATGGGCGGCCTGTCGCGCAACGAACTGATCATGGGCGTGCTGGTGATCCTGGCGCTGGCGTTGTGGATCTTCGGCGGTGCGTTCATCGATGCGACGACGGTGGCGCTGGTGGTCATCTCGCTGATGGTGCTCACCGGGGTCGTGCAGTGGAACGACATCATCGGCAACAAGGCGGCGTGGAATGTGCTGGTGTGGTTTGCCACGCTGGTCACGCTGGCCGGCGGCTTAAGCACCGTGGGGTTCATCGCTTGGGTTGCGGAGAGCGCGGCCAACGCCTTGACGGGCATGTCCGCCCTGGTGGTGATGATCCTGCTGGTGGTGTTGTTCTTCGTGATCCACTACATGTTTGCCAGCGTCACCGCGCACGTCACGGCGATTCTGCCGGTGTTCCTGGCGGCGGGCATGGCCGTGCCGGGTCTGCCGGTCAATATCTATGCTCTACTGTTGTGCTTTACGTTGGGCATCATGGGCATCATCACGCCCTACGCCACCGGCCCCAGCCCGGTGTACTTTGGCAGCGGCTACATCTCGCGCAAGCACTTCTGGATACTGGGCACAGTGTTTGGCGCGATCTTCCTGATTGCGCTGCTGGTCATCGGCACGCCGTGGTTGTTTGTGATTAATCCATAGACCAGCGGCGCTTGACTCTCGTAAGAACCGCCCGATCTCATCACGAGGCCGGGCGGTTTGTTTTAGCGTCATGGCGAGCATCCTGAGCGGAGCCGCACACATGCGGTGCAGTGCTCCCGTCTTTTCGCGGCAGAGTCGAAGGTGCGAAGCAATCTCCTACGTCGCTGAAGCTCTGTTCTTTGCGATCCAATCTTCTAGCACTACCTGATGGCGATCTTCCAACTTCGATAATTTGCGCCTGGATTTCAACAGATCTCGGGCTTCATCATAGGTGTAACCCGCTTCGCGCATCAGGTACGCGGCGAGGATGGTCGCCGAGCGGCCGCGCCCTTTGGCGCAGTGGATCAATACCGATCGCTGATCGGCAGCCTGCTGTTGGATCCAATCCACGCCCTCGGTAATGGCTTCCTCATCCGGCACCCACACGTCGGGCACGAGCAGGCGCAGATGCGCGATGTCGTGCGCGGCATAGAACGCTTCGTCGTCGGCGCGCTCGGATCGGATATTGATCACCGCGCGGATGTTGTTCTTCACCAGGAAATCGTAATCGCGCCGGTAGTGCGGCGCGCCGCCCAGCCACAACTCGGCCGGGACCCGCTCGGCGGGCGTGATCCGGTCGAACCAGTTGTGCCGCTGGATGCGCTCGTAGATGAAGCGGATGGTGGGAAAGAGCTTGTCGAAGATTCGGTGAAACAGCGAGAGTTCTTGAGGTTGCATGTGACCTGTCTTGATGAGTATGCCGGCTGGGCTGAATTTTACCAGATTGGGCTATTGGTTCACCGGCCTGAAGCTGGTAGAATTGGCCTGGCGCGGGATGAACCCCAGTGGAAGCGGTCGCCGTTGAACCCCCGCGCTAGATTCATCTTTGGCAGGTCAAGGTCTATGCTCAAAAAACTGCTCGAACGCGGCGGGTTGGTTGTTATTCTGCCGGTCATCACGCTGTTCATTAGTGCGGTGTTGTTTGGGGTGTATGGCACTTACCTGGCCATCGAGGATGCCGTCAAGTTTTTCACCAAGCCTGAATACCGGGAGGTCACGGTGCTGGCCCCGCTGTTCTTTTCCGTCATCGATGTGTTCCTGCTCTCGATGGTGCTGTACATTTTTGCGCTGGGCCTATACGAACTCTTCATCGGCAAATTGAATGTGCCGCCCTGGCTCAGCATCGAGACGGTGGATGAGCTCAAGGCCAAACTCGCCAGCGTCGTGATTCTGTTTGTGGCGATTGCGTACGTGAAGGTGCTGGTGGACTGGAAGAACCCCGTGGATACGCTGCTGTTCGGCGCGGCGACCGGCATCCTGATCGTGGTCCTGATCCAGTACTACAAGGCCAAAGAGGGGCACGGGGAATGAAGGTCCAGTTCTTTGCGGCTTATCGGGAAATCGTCGGGGGCAAGACGGTGGAGTTTGAGATCGCACACGGCGCCACCGTGCGCGACTTGCTGGAGGCCATTGTGACGCGCTTCCCGCCGCTGCGAGCTGAGCTGCTCGATCCGCAGGGGCAGCTCTACCCCTGGATTCCGCTGGCCCTCAACGGGCGCAATCCGCGTCTACTGGCTAACGGTGTGGACAGTATTCTTCAGCCGGACGATGTGCTGGCGATTTTTACGCCGCTGGCGAGCGGGCGGCTGAACGTCGAAGATATCAAACGCGCCATGGAAGCGTGAGAACGGGAAAGGAAACGATGAAAGTCAACTTCTACGCCACCTATCGGCCCATCATCGGCGGCAAGACGGTCGAATTCGATCTCGATCAGGACAGTACCCTGCGCCAGTTGGTACAGGCCATCATCGCGCGCTTCCCGGCCATGCAGCGTGAAATGCTGGACGACGACGGCAATCTTTACTCGCACGTCCACATCTTCGTCAACGGGCGCGATTCGGTCCTGCTCGAGCGGAAGTTGGATACCGTGTTGCAAGCCGACGACATCTTGAACATCTTCCCGCCGGTGGGTGGCGGATAAAATAGGCAGCATGCCAAATCTTGTGTAAATTCGTTCGCCCGCAGTTCAACTGCGGGGAAACTACACAATCTTCGGCACACTGCCCGGATAAAATACCGGGGCGAGTCTGGTGCTCGCCCCGGCGCGCTTTATCTATTCGAGATCATCAAGCGGGTTTAGATGATCTCCAACTCCTTCAACTTCGCTTCGGGCACCACGCCGTTGACCCAGCCGCGCTTCTCGTAGTATTCCTTCAGCATGTCGTCCAGTTCGCAGACCTGGCCCATGCTGCCCGTCATCGTGGACGCTTCCTTGGTGAAGCGGTCGGGCAGGTAGTCGCTGCCTTCGCCGAAGCCGTTCAGGTTGTTGTAGTAGCGCTCCAGGTTGTAGACGCGCTCGCCCACTTTGAGCAGGTGCGCAGCGTCGGCAGGCACGCCTGTAATCGCTTCGTATTGTGCCGCGAATGAATCGAGCGACTCGGCGAACGTGGCAAACTTGCACACGTCCAGGCAGTCGGTCATGGTGTGCACATTCTGGAAGATCATGGTCAACTCGCCCTTACCCTTCCACGCCAGCGGATCGGTAATGGTAGACGGGCCAAGCACGTTGCCCACGACTTCCGCCGCGGGAGTATAGCCGCGCAGGTGGCACGCGCCGCGATTGCTGGTGGCATAACCCAGGCCCATGCCCTTGATGCCGCGCGGATCGTAGGCCGGGACGCCCTGGCCTTTGACGGTCATGGCCAGTTCAGGATGGCCAAAGTGTTTGGCCGTGGCATTGGCGCCCTCGGCCATCACATTCCCGATCCCTTCGCGGGAGGCGATCTTGCGGACGGTGTCGGTCATTCCATAGATGTCGCCCCATTTCAGGCCGCCCTCGCCGTTGGTATAGCCTTTCTCGGTGGCCTCCATCCAGATGGACAGCGGGTGACCGATCTCGATCGCGTCCATACCATAATCGTTGCACAGGTCGATCATCTTGGCGACGGTATTCGCGTCGCTGTTGCCGCAGTTGGCGCCCACCGACCAGGCCGGCTCGTATTCAAGGCTCTCCATGTGGAGACCCTTCCACGGGCCTTCTTTGATCTCGACTTCTTTCTTGCAGGCTACCGGGCAAGCATGGCAGGTAGGGTCGTCGACGAGGAGATTTTGCTTGACGTACTCGCCGCTGATCAACTCCGCCTGATCGCCAAAGGCCGTGAACTGGCTATTCCTGGCAGGCAACCCGCCGATGACGTTGGTCATGTTCATCAGCACGTTGGTGCCATAGACCGACAGGCCGCCCTTGCGCGGCGAGGTGACCACGCGCTCGTCCATGATTTCGGCCAGCGCCTTCTGATGCGCTTCCTTCCACTTCTCTCGATCGGCCGCCTTCACTATCTTCTTCTCGGCCTTGACGACGACGGCTTTCAGGTTCTTGCTGCCGCCCACGCAGCCCGTGCCGCCGCGCCCGCTGGCGCGATCGTTCTCATTGATCCAGCAGGCGAACTTCACCAGGTGCTCGCCAGCCGGGCCGATGGTGATGACCGTCAAATCCTTCTCGCCATACTTTTCCTTGAAGAACTTGATGGTGTCATGCGTGCCTTGGCCCCACACTTCCGAAGCGTCCAGCAATTCGACCACGCCGTCGTGCACATACGCATAGGTCGGCCTGGCAGCCTTGCCCTTGAAGATCAGGCCATCGAAGCCGGCCCAGCGCAGGCGGGCGGCCGACCAGCCGCCGTGATGCGAATCGGTGACAGTGCCGGTCAGCGGCGACTTGGTGACGATCGCCATGCGCCCGCTCATATTCGCTTCACTGCCCGTGAGCGGACCATTCATGAAACACAGAATGTTCTCGGGGGAAAGGGGATCAACTTGGGGGCCGTTGTCAAACACGTACTTCACGCCCACGCCGCGCGCGCCAACGTATTTCAACTTCCACTCTTCGGGAATGGCTTCATAGGCAACCTTTCCCGTCGTCAGGTCGATACGACCAACTTTGTCAGCATATCCTCCAAGTGCCATGGTCTCCTCCCTAAGAAGACGTGAGATATGGGGTAACGCCGTTCTCGGTAAACTGCGAATGTGCGAAGGCGATCGACTGTCTGACACCTCCTAACCCGTTGAGCAGAGCCGGCTCGTTGGTGTGAACAACTGAGTGAAGATGTTGATCGACGTTCTGAGGAACTACTTTCATACTAACATATGTTTAAGCGTAAATCAATAGATCATTTGATCAACGCGTTCGATCATTTCGATCGAACGCTAGTGATTGAATGAACTTAAAAGTGTCAGCGAAGGCGGCGCGGCTTGGGCGCATAGACAAAAATACAGGGGCGAGATTGCCTCACCCCTGCATTGTGTGGCGGATCGAGATCATCGATCGGATTTAGATGATCTCCAACTCCTTCAACTTCGCTTCAGGCACGACGCCGTTGACCCAGCCGCGCTTCTCGTAGTATTCCTTCAGCATGTCGTCCAACTCGCAGACGTGGCCCATGCTGCCCGGCATCGTGGACGGCTCTTTCGTGAAGCGCTCCGGCAGGTAGTCGCTGCCTTCGCCCAGGCCGGCCAGGTTATTGTAGTAGCGCTCCAGATTGTAGACGCGCTCGCCGACCTGCAGCAGATGGGATGCGCTGGACGGCACGCCCGTGATGGCCTCATACTGTGCCGCAAATGAATCGAGCGATTCGGCAAAGGTGGCAAACTTGCACACGTCCAGGCAGTCGGTCATGGTGTGCACGTTCTGGAAGATCATCGCTCAGTTCGCCTTTGCCCTTCCAGGCCAGCGGATCGGTAACGGTAGACGGGCCAAGCACGTTGCCCACGACTTCGGCCGCCGGAGTGTAGCCGCGCAGGTGGCACGCACCGCGATTGCTGGTGGCATAGCCGATGCCCATCCCTTTGATGCCGCGCGGATCGTAAGCCGGAATGCCCTGGCCCTTGACGGTCATGGCCAGTTCAGGATGGCCAAAATGCTTGGCCGTAGGATTTGCGCCGTCGGCCATGACATTCCCGAAGCCTTCGCGGAAGGCGATCTTGCGGGCCGCGTCGGTCATCCCGTAGATGTCGCCCCACTGCAGACCGCCCTCGCCGTTGGTATAGCCTTTCTCGGTGGCTTCCATCCAGATGGAGAGCGGGTGGCCGATCTCGATCGCATCCATGCCGTAGTCGTTGCACAGATCGATCATCTTGGCGACGGTGTTGATGTCGCTGTTGCCACAGTTCGAGCCCACGGACCAGGCTGGCTCGTACTCCACGCTTTCCATGCGCAGACCCTTCCACGGGCCTTCCTTGATCTCCACTTCCTTCTTGCAGGCCACCGGGCAGGCGTGGCAGGTGGGATCGTCAACGAGGATATTCTGCTTCACGTACTCGCCGCTGAGGAGTTCGGCCTGATCGCCGAAGGCCGTGAACTGGCTGTTCTTGGTGGGCATAGCCGCCGATGACGTTGGCACATGTTCGTCAGCACGTTGGTGCCATAGACCGACAGGCCGCCTTTGCGCGGCGAGGTCACGACACGCTCGTCCATGATCTCGGCCAGCGCCTTCTGGTGCGCCGCTTTCCATTTGTCGCGATCAGCGGCTTTCACCATCTTCTTCTCGGACTTGATGACGACGGCCTTCAAGTTCTTGCTGCCGCCCACACAGCCGGTGCCGCCACGGCCGCTGGCGCGATCGTTCTCATTGATCCAGCAGGCAAACTTTACCAGGTTTTCGCCGGCCTGGCCGATGGCGATGACGGTCAGATCCTTCTCGCCATACTTTTCCTTGAAGAACTTGATGGTGTCATGCGTACCCTTGCCCCACACTTCCGAAGCGTCCAGCAGTTCCACCACGCCGTCGTGCACGTAGGCGTAGGTTGGCTTGGCGGCCTTGCCCTTGAAGACGAGGCCATCGAAGCCGGCCCAGCGCAAGCGGGCGGCCGACCAGCCGCCGTGATGCGAATCGGTCACGGTGCCGGTCAGCGGCGACTTGGTGACGATCGCCATGCGCCCGCTCATGTTGGCCTCCTGAACCAGTCAACGGGCCGTTCATGAAGCACAGGATGTTGTCCGGCGACAGCGGATCGACTTGGGGGCCGTTGTCAAACACATACTTCACGCCCACGCCGCGCGCGCCGATGTACTTCAACTTCCACTCTTCGGGAATGGCGTCGTATGTTACCTTCCCTGTTGTCAGGTCGATGTGACCAACGTGATCAGCATATCCTCCAAGTGCCATGTTATCCTCCATCGTAAGTTTGGGATGTAAACTGTCGTCAGTTGCCTAAGCTGCGGAACCCCGCCGATTCTTAACTTGCCGTTGCGACCTCCCTTGTTGAAGGAACAGAATCTGATCATGAGGCAAAGAGAAATCATAAGAGGAATAGCGTCGCTATCCTATCATAAGTGTAAACAAGTTTGAACCCAAGAAGCACTTGTTTTTCAGGTGATCATTGTCACCCGCGTTATGCGCGCGTGAGATAACGCCTGGCCAGCGTTTCACAGGTTTGACGTACGCCGTTGGGCAGAGTATGATCGCGGCATGAACCAGATAAAGCCGGTTGTGAGCGCCGTGGTCCTGGCAGGCGGACAAAGCCGCCGTATGGGGCGCGACAAGGCGCTGATCGATTATCAGGGCCGGCCGATCATCGCGCATGTCGTCGACACGCTGCGCGCCTTGTCGGATGATATCGTGGTGGTCTCCAACCGGCCGGATCTCTATAGCCCGTTCGGGACGCGCGTCGTGCCGGACTACGAGCCGCCGTGCGGGCCATTGGGCGGCATCGCCGTGGGACTGCAAGCCGCGCAGCATCCGCTGGCCGTGGTCGTGGCGTGCGACATGCCGTTCTTAAATGCGACGCTGCTGCGCTGGCTGATCGATCTGGCGGATGGTTATGACGCGGTCGTGCCGCAAACGGGTGATGAGTTTGAGCCGCTGCACGCCGTGTATCGGCGGGAGTGCTATAGCCCGATGGTGCGGCGTATCGAGCGCGGCGAGCGGCGCGTCATCAGTTTCTTTGCCGATGTGCGGCTGCGGCCCGTACCGGAACCCGAGTGGCGCGTGCTCGATCCGGCCGGCCGCTCGCTGGCGAATTTGAACACGCCTGACGATCTGGACTTATTGTCCTCCCCGGCAGGAAACGGATAAGGCGGCAGGCCGGCCTGATCATTGCCCGTTTCATCCTAATTTGAAAGTTTTGTGCTATCATCCACCATCATGGCGGGCGAGACGATTCTGGTGGTTGACGATAGCGTCGAAGCGCGCGCGGGACTGATTGACAGTGTGCGCTCTTTCGGTGATTATGCCTGGCTTGAGGCGGGCAGTCTGGCCGAAGCGCGGGCGCGCCTCAAGGCGTCGCTGCCGCAGCTGGTTATTGTCGCCGCGCAGCTGGGTGACGAAGACGGCCTGCACCTGCTGAGCGAATACGCGCCGGCTGTGCCAATCATCGTTACCACCCCGCACCGTTCGGTTGATCAGCTGTCTGCGGCGCTGGATGCCGGCGCGCGCGACGTGCTGGTGAAGCCGTTTGAGCCCCAGCGCCTGGCCTCGGCTATGGCGCGGGCGCTGCGCATGGCCAGCACGCAGCGTGAACGGGATGCGCTGCGGGAACAGGTCGATCGGCAGGCGCAGGACTTCAACGCGCTGGTCACCGTCGGCAAAACGATCAGCAGCCTGCCGAGCGTCGACGAGATTCTGACCCTGGTGGTGATGGCCGCCGTGAATCTGACCAACGCCGAGCAGGGTTCGCTGCTGCTGCGCGATCCGGCCTCGGGCGAGCTGGTTCTGCGGGCACAGTACAACCTGTTAGCCAAAATGGCGCAGCGGATGCGTGTCAAGGTCAGCGACGGCGTGATCGAGCGCGTGGCGCAGAGCGGTCGCCCCGTCATGTTGAGTGGCAGCGATTTGCTGACAGCGCAGTCCTCGCTGTTGGCCAGAGCGTTCCTGGGCGTGCCGCTGGCCGCGGGCGACAAGGTCATCGGTGTGCTGACCGTGGACAATCAACTCTCGCCGCGCGCCTTCGGCAAACATGATGTGCAGCTGCTGACCCAGCTGGCCGGCTCGGCGGCCGCGGCCATCGAGAATGCGCGCCTGGCGGCTGCCGCCGAACGCGAACGCGCCAAACTGGAGACGATCCTGCGCGAGCTGCAGGACGTGGTCATCGTCACCGACGATAATCTGCATGTGCTGCTGATCAATGCGGCGGCGCGTCAGGCGCTGCAGCTGGACGACCTGGCGGTTGGCCAGCCCCTGCCCAGGGTCGTGACGGTGCAGCCGCTGATCGGACTGTTTGAGCAGCGGCATACGGAAGAGTCGGTGTGGCGCGCCGACATCCCGCTGCCGGATGGCCGCGTGCTGCAGGGACAGCTATCCCAGCTGCCGGGGGTGGGCTATGGCGCCGTGCTGCGCGACATCACCCGGCTGAAGGAACTGGATCGCATCAAGAGCGAGTTTGTCTCGATCGTTTCACACGATCTGCGCACGCCCTTGACGGCCATTCGCGGCTACGTCAGCCTGCTGCCGCGCGTGGGGCCGCTCAACGACACGCAGCAGGACTTTGTCGCGCGCGTTGAGCGCAGCACGGACAGCATCGTCGATCTCATTGCCGATTTGCTGGACATCGGCAAGATTGAGGCCGGCGTCGACTGGGAGATGACCGTGGTGCCGCTGCACACGGTGGTGCGCGAGGTGACGGAGCGCCTGCAGCCTAATGCCGACCTGCATCGACAGACACTCGGCGTATACGCGCCCGACTTGCCGCCTGTCCTGGGCAACCGGCGACGGCTGGAACAGGTGGCCGCGAACCTCATCGGCAATGCCATTAAATACACCCCGGATCACGGCAGCATTGACGTGGCGCTGCGCGAGGACGATGGCTTCCTGGTGCTGCAAGTGAGCGACACTGGCATCGGCATTTCACTGGAAGATCAACGCCGCGTCTTTGATAGGTTCTACCGGATCGAGTCGGAAGCCGCCGAGACAATCGGCGGCACCGGACTGGGCCTGTCCGTCGTGAGAGCGATCGTCAAGAAACATGCGGGCCGCGTGTGGGTGCGGAGCGAGTTAGGCCGAGGCAGCACGTTCACCGTGCTGCTGCCGCGCTGCGCGGAGGAAATGGAACCGGGCACATGACCGAGCGTTTGTATTATTCAGATTCGTATCTAAGAACCTTTGAGGCCCGGGTTATCGCCCGACTGGAAGCGCACGGCCAGCCGGCTGTCATCCTGAACCGGACAGCGTTCTATCCCGAGGGCGGGGGGCAGCCTTCTGATCGCGGCGTGTTGAACCGCGTCGAGGTGGTGGAGGTGCAAACGCGTGAGACGGACGGCGAGGTGCTGCACATCCTGTCCGCGCCGCTGGCCGAAGAGGCCGTGACGGGCGTGGTGGATCACACGCGCCGTTTTGACCTGATGCAGCAGCATACCGGCCAGCATATTCTGTCGCAGGCTTTCATTCACACGGCCAATGCCGAGACTGTTTCGTTTCACCTCAACCCTGATCCGAACGAGGGCGCGCTGACGATCGATCTCAACCAGGCGGCCCTGACGCCGGCGGAGATCGATCGAGCTGAGGAATTCGCCAACACCGTCGTGGTTGAGAACCGCGCCGTGCGCGCGCGCTTTGTCAGCACTGAAGAACTGCCCGCCCTGCCCCTGCGCAAGCCGCCCCAGCTTGACCAGGCTATTCGCATTGTGGAAATTGAAGGCTTCGACTGGTCGGCCTGCGGCGGCACGCACGTGGCGCGCACCGGTGAAGTCGGCATCATCAAGATCGTGAAAGCGGAAAAACGCGGCGCTGAAACGCGCGTCGAGTTTCGCTGCGGGCATCGCGCGCTGATCGACTATCGCCGCAAACACCAGTCTGATCAGCCAGGCGGCGTCTGATCTGTCGATCGGCTTCTGGGAGCTCAATCAAGCGATCGGGCGGATGCAGGCGGAAGCCAGGGCCGCGCGCAAGCAATTGATGGACGCCGAGGCGCGCCTGCAACAGGTCGAGGCGCGCGAGCTCCTCAACTCGATCGAGCCGCGCGGCGACTTCGGCCTGATTGCGCAGACGTGGCTGAATCGCGATGCCGCTTATCTCAAGCGCATGGGGAGCCTGCTCGCCGCTCAGCCGGGAACCGTGGCGCTGCTGGGCGCGACCGGCCAGTCGCTGGCGCTGGTCTTTGCGCGCTCCAAAGATCTGTCGATCGATCTGGCCGCGCTTTTGAAGACGGCGGCGGCGCGCCTGGGCAGCAGGGGCGGCGGCACGCCGGATTTTGCGCAGGCTGGCGGCCCGGCCGTGAGTGAAGAGCAGCTCGCCGCGACCATCCGCTGGGCGCGAGAACAATTGGCATAACTTCAACCTTATTTGCAACTGGACGGCTCATGGACAAACTAACACCGCAGGTCTTCGTCGAATCTGGTTATCGCGGCTGCACGGTGGGCGCGGTCGTGACGCCGCTGGGCATCGTGTGTGTCGATACACCGCTGCTTCCGGCCGATGCGCGGCGCTGGCGCGCGCGCCTGGCCGAATTGTCCAGTCAACCGATCGTGTACACCATCTACACCGATGGCCATCGCGATCGCGTGTTGGGGCAGCAGTGGCTGGGCGGCCTGGTGGTGGCCCACGAGGCCACCTGGGAAAAGCTGCGCAGCTATGGCGATGCGATGCGGCAGCAGGCGATCGAGTTCCTGCTGCATCACGGCACGCCGGAAGCGGCCGAGGAGTTGTCGCGCCATTTGCAGCTGGGACTGCCGCAGCTGACGGTGAGCAACGGCGGCGCGCTGACGCTGCATCTGGGCAAACCGAAGATCGTCGTGCGGCCGGTGGGCGGCGCCACACCGGGCAGCCTGTGGGTGGAGCTGCCCGATCAAGGCGTGGTCTTCGCCGGCGATGTGGTCACGCAGAACACGCATCCGTTCATGTCGGAAGCCAACACGACGGTCTGGCTGGAGAGGCTGGCCGAGCTGCGCGAGCCGAATTACTTGGCGACGAAGATCGTACCCGGGCGCGGCGGAGGCTACAAACGCGCGGACACGCAGAAGGCGGTTCACTACCTGGCGGATATGCGCGCGCGCGTGCGGCAGATCATGACAGAGCGGCGCGGCAAGTTTGACGCGTCCGAATTAGTGCCGGAATTTCTCCATCGGTTTCCGATTCCCAACGACGAGCACGAGCGGGTACAGCGCCGCGTTCGCACCGGCCTGGAGCGAGTCTACGAAGAACTGAAGGCAGAGAAGCACCGGAAGAAAAAGTAGAGACGACGGACCGCGGACGGCAGACCACTGACCATACGTGTTCGGTAGTCTGCCGTTTGTCGTCTGTGGCCGATGAAAGGACGAGGACGATGGCTTTTCAAACTGAAGCGCTGGTCGAAGTGATGCGCGGCGGGCGAGTGGAATCCGAACATCGCGGCGCGATTGCCGTGGTGGATGCGAACGGAGTGCTGATCGCGCACAGCGGTGATGTGGGCCTGGTCTCCTATCTGCGTTCGAGCGCGAAGCCGTTTCAACTGCTGCCGCTGGTGGAGAGCGGCGCCGCGGATCGCCTGGGCTTTACCGACGTCGAGCTCGCCGTGATAGCGGGATCGCATTCCGGCGAGCCGCGTCACGTGGCTGCCGTGCAGTCGATCTTGCATAAGATCGGCCTGGGCGAAGACGCGCTGCAGTGCGGTATCCACGTGCCATTCAATGCCGGGGCGGCCAAAGCCTTGCAGGCGGCAGGCCACAAACCGACGACGTTGCATAACAATTGCTCCGGCAAGCATGCGGGCATGCTGGCGCAGGCGGTCGATCGGGGTTTGAGCACGCAAGATTATCTCGATCCGCAGCATCCGGTGCAAGTGGCGATTCGCCAGCGTCTGGCAGAATTAGGCGGAATCGCCTTTGAGGAGATCGGTGTTGGCGTGGATGGCTGCTCGGCGCCGTGTTTTGCCCTGCCGCTGCAGGCGGCGGCGCTGGCATTTGCCAGACTGGCGGAAGCGGGACGCGACCCCACCGGGGCGCTTCGCGGGATACGGGAGGCCGGATTAGCGCGCGTGGCGCGCGTGATGAGGGAGTACCCCGAGATGGTGGCGGGCGAAGGAAGATTGGATACCGATCTCATGCGCGCCGCGCCCGGCCGCGTGGTGAGCAAAGGCGGTGCGGAAGGCTATCACGGCATGGGGATTGTGGCCGAAAACGGCCCCGCGCTTGGCATCGCGATCAAGATCGGCGACGGTGATGGCAAGCGCGGCGTGCATCCGGCGGTGATTGAAACGCTGCGGCAGATAGGTGCCTTGGACGCTGCGGCGCTGCGCGCCTTGAAAAACTACCACACGTGGAAGATCACCAATCATCGCGGGATGGAAGTAGGCGAGGTGCGGGCGAACTTCAAACTGACGCGTCCCACAGGAAGGCTTCGCACCGATACGTGACTTGATCACGCCTCACTCAGCCGTGCGGAGCCTCTTGGGGGGGATGCATCACATCTTAGAATTCGTCCCGGTTGAACCTCCACACCGCGACTACCATGAACAGCACACACCATAGCAGCGTGGCGATAATGGGCAGCGCGGAATAGGATTGGCCCAAGGCGATCGCCACAGTGATGGAACTACCCTGGCTGCCCGTTCCGGCATTCGTCAATCCCCACGGCATGATCTCCAGCGTCCACGGCGCAAGGCTCACGATGAATTGATAACTAAACAGCACCGCCATCGGAATGCCGATGGCCGCGCCCCGGCTGTTGGAAGCAGCGCTAAACATGAGTGACAGCAGGAAGTAAAACATCACATCCAGATACAAAACGCCCAGCGCGCCCAGGTACGGCAGCACCGGAAAGGCGCGCCCGGTGACGATGGCGATCAAGCCATACGCCAGCGCGCCTTCCAGCAGTACCAGGATGATCAGAATTCCGATCGCGTTGGCGGTGACCTTGGCGACGATGAACGCGACGCGCGACACCGGCTTGGACAAAATCCACGCGGCTGTCCCCGAGCGTTTCTCATCCAGCACTTCCTCCTGCCCCATGATGATGGCGCCAATGGGCAGGGCCGTGCCGGCCACGGCGAAGAAGACTGTCAGCCCCAACGCCGCTCGTCCGCCCGGCAGGAGCAGTGAGGCGTCGTCGTCCATCGGCGCGAACAACACCGCCGCCAAAACGCCGATCAGGATCGCCGTCCAGATGATGGCCTGCACCAGCCACGACCTGGTGCCCCACCAGTCGCGATTCTCTTTGCGAAATAAGTTATTGTAGCCGGCGCGCCAGCCGCGCGCCGTAACAGGCTGCAGAACGCTGTTACTTGCCATCGTTGTTGCCCTCCACCAGACCCAGAAAGACTTCTTCCAGTTCGTACTTCTTGCGGCCGAACTCCAGCACGTTTACCTGAGCGTCGGCCAGCACGAGACGCAGCAGCTGCTCTTCGGCGGCGGCCTCGTCGGTGACGGTCACCTGCCAAGCGGTATGGGCTTGCTCCGTTTTCACGGCGATCGCCGCGACCCACGGTTGCGCGGCTACACGCTGCTGCGCCTGCGCCGGATCGCCTTTCACCGCCAGGACGTAGATCGTCGATCCGCTGCCGCCGGCCAGCAGCTGCTCGATCGGGGCTTGAGCGACCAGCTGACCCTTGTTCAGAATCGCCACCGTGTCGCTGACCCGCTGCACGTCGCCGAGGATGTGCGTGGAGTAGAAGACGGTGGTGTGCTTGCGCAGCCGCTCCATCACTTCCAGCACATCGCGGCGGCCCTGGGGATCAAGCGAGGCGGCCGGCTCGTCGAGGATCAACAGATCAGGGTAGTTGATCTGCGCCTGCGCGATGCCCAGCCGCTGCCGCTCGCCGCCCGAGAAGCCTTTGATGGGCCGATCGGCTTTATCGCTTAAGCCGACGAGTTCGAGCGTTTCGGCCACGCGCGCTTCAATTCCCTTTTCCGGGCCGGTGAAGAAGAAGTGCGCGATGTAGCGCAGCGTCTGGCGCGCGGTCATGTATTCGTAGAAGCGCGGATCCTGCGCCAGGTAGCCCACGCGTTTGCGGATCTCCACGCTGTCGCGCGCGATGTCATGCCCGAAGACAGTGGCGCTGCCCGCCGTGGGTTTGGCCAGCCCCAGCAGCAGCTTGATCGTGGTGGTCTTGCCCGCGCCGTTGGGGCCGAGGAAGCCGAAGATGGAGTTGCGGGAAACGGCGAGATCGAGCGACTTGAGCGCCGACACTTCTTTGTAAGTCTTGCTTAGACCGTGCGTTTCGATGACCAGATCGGTTGCGGCCATATAGGACTCCTTTCGGACTGCTGATGCGCGCGTCCCCCGCGTCAGCGCCCGCTGCAGCGGATAACCTTCCTAGTTTAAGGATATCATGGTTGTCAATAGCCCGGCCAATTTGAGGGAAACAAAACGAGACCCTCGGGGGTCGAGGGTCTCGTGTGGATGGGTCGCTGGGTTAACGCAGGGCGCGGTTATCGGGTGTGTCCTTCTCGAAGAAGTGGACGTTGTCCAGGTTGGCCACCATGCGCACGTCCTGGCCCACCTTGGCCTTGGTGCGGGGGTCGACGCGGGCGATGTACGAATTCCCGCCGGTCAACAGGTAGAGGAACACTTCGTTGCCCATCAACTCGGTCACTTCCACCTTGGCATCGATATTGCCGGGGTGAATGTTGGGGGCGATGTAGTCGGCATCGTAGATGTCCTCCGGCCGCAGGCCCATGAAGACCTGCTTGCCGATGAACGCCTTCAGGCCCGGGGCGCGCTCGGCCGGGATGGGCAATTTGAAGCCCTCGCCCGCCACTTCAATGGCATCGGGCGTGCCCTGCACGGTCACGTCGAAGAAGTTCATGCTGGGGCTGCCGATGAAGCCGGCCACGAACATGTTGTCGGGATGGTCGTACAGCATTTGCGGCGAATCGACCTGCTGCAGGAGGCCGTCCTTCATCACGGCGATGCGGGTGCCCATGGTCATGGCCTCGGTCTGGTCGTGGGTGACGTAGATGAAGGTGGTGGCGAGTTGCTGATGCAACTTGGTGATCTCGGCGCGGGTCTGCACGCGCAGTTTCGCGTCGAGGTTGGAGAGCGGCTCGTCGAACAGGAAGACCTTGGGCTCGCGCACGATGGCGCGGCCGACCGCCACGCGCTGGCGCTGGCCGCCCGACAACTGGCGGGGCTTGCGCGGCAGCAACTGTTGGATGCCCAGGATCTTGGCGGCGTTCTGCACGCGGTCGTCGATGTCCTTTTCTTCTTCTTTGATCTTCTGGTAGGCCCCGCGCGCGAACACGGCGGTAAACATCTTGCGCAGGCGGCCGGTCTTGGCGCGCAGGCGCAGGGCGAAGGCCATGTTCTCGTAGACACTCATGTGGGGATACAGCGCGTAAGACTGGAAGACCATGGCGATGTCGCGGTCTTTGGGCGGCACATCGTTGACCGGGCGATCGCCGATGTAGATGGTGCCTTCGCTGATGTCTTCCAGCCCGGCCAGCATGCGCAGACTGGTGGACTTGCCGCAGCCCGAGGGGCCGACAAACACCAGGAATTCCTTGTCGGGAATCTCCAGGTTCAGGTTGCTGACGGCGGTGACATTGCCGTACCGCTTCACGACATTCTCAAAGGTCACTGATGCCATGGGATCCTACCTCCGGTAGAGTGTAGCCCGCTCTGGGCATGGTTTTCATTACGGGCAAGTTTACCGCACAATGCCCGTTCTGTGCAAGTGGCAACTGTCACATTTTCTCGCCAAGTCGATCAGCCGACGCCGATCGATTGGATATCAGATCAATACCAGGCCCGATCGGGGCGGAAGTTTGACTTCGCGCAGGACGCCCGACACGATCGGCCAGCGGCGATCGACGGTGAAGGCATCGCTCAGCGCGCCCTCGGCCAGCCCGATCGGCTGCACGGGGATGTCGATCGTTTTGGTTTCCGCCGCCGCGTTCAGCGCGACGACCAGCCGGTCTTGACCGAGCCAGCGCCCGAAGGCGTACACCTCCCGATCCGCATACAGGCGGTGATACGAGCCGCGCCGCAGCGCCGGGTAAGCTGCGCGCAGCGCGACGAGTCTTTTGACGTGCGCCCGGATATCAAGATTCCACCGCGCCTCGTCCCACGGAAACGAGCGGCGGCATTCCGGATCCTGCCCGCCCGTCAGGCCGATCTCGTCGCCGTAATAGACGCAGGGCGCGCCGGGATAAGTGAAGAGGAACAGATAAGCCAGCTTCAGCGCCGACCAGTCTTCGCGCACGCTCGTGATGAAGCGCGGCGTGTCGTGACTGTCCAGCAAGTTCAACTGCGCCATGGTGATCTGCGGATCGTACCAGCCCAGCACCGTGTCGATCGCATCCGCGAAATCGACGCCGTCCATCGGCCGGGCCCCGCGATAGCCGCCCGCTTTGCGCGTCTCCTCCAGGTCGAGATTGGGCCCGCCGAAGAATCCCAGGCAGGCCAGCGTCACCGGATAGTTCATCACGGCGTCGAATTGATCGCCTTGCAGCCAGCGCCTGGACTCGTGCCAGATTTCGCCCACAATGTAGGCCTCGGGATTGAGGCCCTTCACGCGGCGGCGAAATTCGCGCCAGAACTCGTCGTCGTCGATTTCCGCCGGCACATCCAGCCGCCAGCCGTCGATGCCAAATTCAACCCACTGCGCCGCCACATTCCAGATGAACTCGCGCACGGCGGGCGTGCTGGTGTTGAATTTGGGCAGCGCGGGCAGGTCCCACCACGCTTGATAACCGATGGCTGTGAGACTGCCCCGGCCGTTGCGCAGCGCGTCAAGCGCCTCGGGATCAGGATACGCGCCAAAGTGCCGCGCGCCCATCAAGCGATCCGCGTCAAAATGAAACCAATCGAGATACGGCGAGGCCGCGCCATTTTCGAGCGTGTGATGAAACTGCCAGAAGCCGCGGCTGGCATGATTGAAGACGCCATCGGGCATCACGCGGATGCCGCGCGCGTGCGCCTCGTCGAGCAGGCGGCGAAACGCGCCATTGCCGCCCAGGATCGGATCAACGCTGGTGTAATCGTAGGTGTGATAGCGGTGGTTCGCAGCCGAAGCAAAGATGGGATTGAAGTAGATGGCCGTGATGCCCAGGTCTTGCAAGTAATCCAGCTTCTCGGTTACGCCGACGAGATCGCCGCCTTTGAAGCCATAGGGAGTCGGGGGCGAATCCCAATCTTCCAGGTGCAGGCCGGGGCGGTGCAGATGCTCGCTCTTGGCGAAGCGATCGGGAAAGATCTGATAGAAAACGGCGTCTTTAACCCAGTCGGGTGTGATGATAGTCATACGCTCTCCACTGTGAAATGTGGAATTCGGACTGCGGAATTAACGCCGCGCGTCCGTCCATCATCACTTCCGCTTTTCGGCAACTTCGGGTTCGCGCAACTTGATAATGGCGATGTTGACGACCAGAGCCAGATAGGCAAAGGCAAACCCGATCATGATCCAGAAGAACCAGCACAGCAGCGCCAGGAGTGCGGTGGCGATGACCAGCCCGACAACAAAGGCCGGCTGCGAGATGGCCAGCACCAGCGCCTGCCGGAACGCCGCCCGCAGGCTTTTCGGGCCGAGCTCGATCAGCAGCGGCAGCGTCAAGAGCTGCACCACGCTCCAGGCCAGCGCCAGCAGGAGCGCCAGAGTGACCGCTGCAATGCCGATATCTCCCTGAATTTGCTGGTAATACGTCAGGTCGGCCAGAACGAACGCAATGGCGAAGGCGTTGATCACCCCCCAGATGTAACTGCGGCTCAGGAAACGCCGCGCGCCGGAGAACAACATGGTGTAGCTGATGGCATTGCCGCGGGCAACCTGATTGGTCACGTAAACCAGCCCCACGGTCAGCGGCGGCAGCAGCACCACCGACGCGCCCAGCAGCATCCATGTGTAGCCAATGACCAGCAGCAAGAACAGTTCTTCCCAGAGCAGCCGGGAGGCGCGCCCGAAGACACTGAGCGGAATCGTCGGCGCTTGACGCGCGCTGTTCTTAGTCGGCCTACTCACGGATCGCTCCTGTTCACTGCGCGTTCAACAGCGGAATGATGGCAAAATCACCGGGCGTCAGTTGCTCGATACGCCAGAAGTCATAACCAAACTGGAATTCGCGCTAAGGTTGTTTGTATTTCTCGTAAATCAGATTAGCGATCAGCGCCGTCCAGCCGGTCTGATGATCAGCGCCCAGCCCCGCACCGGTCTCGGCGTCGTAGTATTCATGAAAGCGCCCGTCGGCCTGCCATTGATCTTCGACGGTCTTGATCAAGATTCGCGCGCAGCTGATCGGACACGTTAGGGTCGATACCGTTCAAGGTCTGCACGAGCAGATAATTGATCGGAATCCAGATCGGCCCGCGCCAGTTGGAATTCTTGAAGCCCGAAGGTGAGTAGCCCGGCTCGTAGATCGCTTCGTCGGCCGACAGGCTGCGCACCCCGCGGCTCGACCAGAACTCTGTCTCGCTCGTCAAGTGCGCCATCACTTCTTCCAGCCGGTCGGGCGGCACCACGCCCGCGATCAACGGAACTAACCCCGTGAACGATTTGACTTTGAGCAGCGCAGAGCAGTCTCTGTCGGCGCAGTCGTAATAAAACTGCGTGGCGGGATCCCACAGCCTGTCATTAATGGCCTGCGCGATGGCGTTGAACTGTGTCCGGTAATACTCAGCCCGATCGGCCTTGCCCAGCGCATCCGCCAGGCTCGCCATGTCGCGCGCGAACCACGCCATCCACGCCGACGCATCGGCTTGCGGGCTGCCTGCCGCACCGCGCGGGATGTTGTCCATGCCCATGAAGCCGCCGGCGTACAGGTTTTGCCTGCGGACCTGAACGGCTTTGGTCCAATAGATGTAGAGCTGTTCGAGTCGCGGGAAGATCTCGGCCAGGTAATCCTTGTCGCCATCGGCCTGAAAGATCTGCCTGGCCGCCCACGCGAACACCGGCGGACATTCGGTGATCAACGACCATTCGGTGCAGGGCACGTGGCCGGTCGAGGTCTGCCAGCCATCGCCGAGAACCAGCCGCAGTCTGCTGTTTGGCGAGATCCAGATCGGCGTGGATCGCGGCGACCGCCTGAAAGCCGGTATCCCAGCCCGCCAGCCACGGGAACTCCCACTTATCCGGCACGATCAACACGTGCTGGAAGTCGATCTTGCCCTGCCACGCGGGTTCAAACGATCCATCGTAGGCGTAGAACATCTCGTTCCACAACAAGTTCTGCAGCGCCGACTGGTACAGGTCTTGATGCTGAGACACTTCAGTGCGATACATGGCCTGCGCTTCGGACTGGCGCAAGGCCAGCACTTCATCAAATCGATCGAGGGCGGCTTGAGCATTCGCCAGCGCCTGATCGGTGGTGTCCGCTTCGGCCAGCGCAAACTTCAACGTCGCCGTTTGGCCGGGCGCCAGATCGAGGTCGTACTCGAACATCCCCATGTTGCCCGCGCCGCCATCGGACAGCGCCTGCTGTTTGACGAGCGACAAATTGAATTGCGCTTTAGCAGTGTCCTGATTTTGAGCGATCTGCCAGTGCTGCGCGGGCTGCTCGGCCAACAAGACCAGATGTGAATCGTCGCCCGCCAGATCGAACGCCCTGTCATTCAAATCGCGTGACTGCGCCGCCGGTGTGAAACCACGCTTTGGGCAGCAGGACACAGGCGGGCCGCGCCACCGTCCCCCAGCCGCTTGATCGCAGCCTGCGCGATCAGCGATCGCGAATCGACTTTGGCCGTGACGAGTTCAATCTCAAATTGAGGCGACTGATACGGATAGCGATAGATATAGCGCAGATAACTGTGCGTGGGCGTGGCTTCTTTGAAGAGGCGATCTTCATAGACCGTTTCGCCGTACTCGCCGGCGGGGTTCGTCGCGCCATTCAAACGCTCGGTGATAGGCCCCGCTTTGCCGTCCCAAAACGCCCAGGCAAACTGCCGTTCGCCCTGATCGTCTGAGATGCCGGCGATGCCATCTTCACCAAAGCGATACCGGGTCGAGATCGGCTTTGATCCAGTCCACGCCCCAGCCGTCGCCGTTGAGCGCCTCGCGCGGATTGCCCCACTCGCGCTCCGGCAGATACGCGCCCCAGCGCCGATCGAGTTCCTGCCACGGCAGCAACGCAGCTGCAGCGGGCGTCCCTGCTGGTGATGTGGGAACAGCCGCATCTGAGGCTGGCGGCAGCGTGGGGGTGGCGGGCGTTGGAATACACGCCCCACCAATCACGCTTATCAAAAGCAACAGGCTGAAAGTTCGCTTCAATTTCAGGCCTCGCTCTTCGACAAGTCCATTTCAATTCGAGCGACGTAACTGCTTAACCACCATCCCGAGAGCACTGCACTCGCCGCAGGCGTGTGTTGCGAGCGTTCTGAGCGGAGTCAGAACGCGTTTTAATCTGCGGCGGAGTCGAACGCGGATTGCTTCGTCGCAGCCTTCGACTTCAACCAACGCGCTTGCGTGCGTCGCTTTCCGCTCAGGAAGCGCCAAGCAATGACGGTTGAGCAGCGACTGTGCAGCGCCATGCGCGGCCGGTGAATGCAACGGGGAAGAGCGCAGTCTTTTGCGCCGAGCGCGGCCAGGCGCCGACAGAAGGCTTCGCCCTTCCCCGAAAACTGGCTCAACCATCAATCAAGGATCGCGGGCTTGCCCGACGCTGAATCATCGGGCTACACCGCTGCGCCCGATCAATCGGACTGAGCGCCGGTGATCCGGCGCGGCACCTTAGCCCGGAACTTCATTTCCGGGCGACCTGATATGCCGATCGAACCTTCTTCCATCCGGCGCCAATGCAGAGACGCGATGAGCTGCGCCGCGCGGACTGCGCATCCTCAATCCGCGGTTAGCACGTAGTCAGCAATTCATTAGCCCTTGACGCTGCCCAGCGTCAGGCCGCTGACCAGCCACTTGGCCGAATACAGGAACAAGAGGACGACCGGCAGCATGATCAGGACCGAGCCGGCCGCGTACATGCCCCATTCGGTCTGGAACTGGCCCTGCATGGCATTGATGCCCAGCGTCCAGGTCCACATCGTTTCCTTGGTCACGACGCGATACGCCACCGGGAATTCCTGCCAGGCCTGCATGAAGTTGAACAGGAACACGATCGCCAGCGCGGGCGTCGACAGCGGCAGGACCATGCGGGTGAAAGTTCCCAGCCGGCGGGCGCCGTCGATCATGGCGGCCTCCTCCAGATCGACCGGGATCGTATCGTAGTAGCCCTTGAGGATCCAGACGCTGAAGGGAATCGACGAGACAATATAAGCCAGCACCAGGCCGGTATACGTGTTGATCATTTGCAGCTGCGCCAGCAGCAGATAGATCGGGATCAGCAGCATGGCGCCGGGGATCATCTGCGTCGTCAACAGGAACACCAGTCCCGCGCTGCGCATGCGGAACTTCCAGCGCGAGAAGGCATAGGCGCTGGTGGCGGCCAGCACCACGCCGATGGTCGCAACGACGGCGGTGATGATGATGCTGTTCCAGATCCAGACCAGGAAGGCCTTCTCAGTAAACAGCTTGATGTAATTGTCGAGCGTCGCATTCGCAGGAATGATGTCCAGCGACGTGGACAGCAGCTGGTTACCCGGCCGCAGGCTGACCGAGAGCACGCGCAGCACCGGGTAAATCGCGATGACGCACGCCAGGATCAGGAGCGCATTGATCCACAGGCGGCGGAAGGGACTATCGCCGCGCCCGCTGTGAAAAAACCGGTAGATGCGGCCGGGCTGCGGCTGCATCGGGCGCGTCGGGTGAGTCGTGAGTTGAAGTGATGGCAGCCATTAGTCGTACACTCCCTTCAGTGCGCCGCTCCAGCGAATCCAGAAGAAGCAGAAGGTGAACAGAATCGCGAAGATCAACAGCGAGAACATCGCGGCAAAGCCGTAGCGCGAGAAGCCAAAGGCCGCGTTGTAGAGCGCCGTCACGAGGATATTGGTCTTTTCGGCCGGGCCGCCGCCATTGGTCACCAGGAAGATGACGTTGAAATTGTTGAAAGTCCAGATCGCGCCGAGCGTGACCGCCGGGCCGATCACTGGCCGCAGCATGGGCAGCGTCACCGACCGGAACTGCTGCCAGCGCGACGCGCCGTCGATCTCGGCGGCTTCATAGTAATCGCCGGCAATGCTCTGCAGCCCTCCCAGGATGACGATCATCATGAAGGGAATGCCCAGCCAGATGTTGGTGAGCAGCACGGCCACGAAGGCCCAGGTACCGTCCTGCAGCCAGGCCGGCCCTTGAATGCCGAGCTGGGCGAGCACGATGTTGATAAAGCCGTATTGCTGGTGAAACTCGCTGCGCCAGGCCAGCGCCGCAATCACCTGCGGAATCGCCCACGGGATGATCAACAGGGTGCGGTAGACGCCCTTCAGTTTCAGCGGGCGATTGAGCAGCAGCGCCAACCCCATCCCGCCGAGCACGTGGAAGAACAGGTTAATGAACGTCCAGAGTATGGTACGGATAAACAGATTCAGGAAGGTCGAATCGGGGGTGTTCAACAGGGTATCAGAAAAAACGCGGGTGAGATTCTGAATGCCATACTCCAGCCCGAAGGATGGATTCCTCAGGTTCGCCAGCCGCCAGTTGGAGAAAGCGATGGCGATGTTGAACACGAACGGAAACAGCACAAAAATCACCAGGCCCACGGCCGCCGGCGATACCAGCGCATAGGCCAGGGCATTCTTGTTGTGGAAGACTTTGGCCATCAAGCCGTAGGTTGCAAAGCCGATGAGCAACCCCAGCCCGATTACCGCGAGCGCAATCGGCACGACTTGTTTCAAACTGTTGACGATGATCTCGACCGTCAGGCCACCCATCACTGCCTCCTTTGTTTGATCAGCCGTATTATGATCACCTTTCATTACGTCTTAAAAGTTCCTAACGGTGTCATCCCGCACCTGCAGCGGGTGCAGCTTCGAGCCGCGCAGCGGCGAGGAATCGCACCCTTCAGTAAGAAATTCCTGCTCTGCACGCGGCATGACACGCAGCGGAACAGACGCTCTCGCTCGCCTTCCAGTTCACGGGATGACCTGCGACTCAGACTGCGGTAGCGAGTCATTAAACATTGAGGGGATGGGTTCATGTCGAACCTATCCCCTCATCACTCCTGTTACCTACTACTGGAGATCTTTCACGCACGTTTCAGCGGCGACTTGCATGGCGGCTGCCGCATCTTCGGGCGTCATCTTGCCCGCCAGCACTTCCTGCAGGTTCGGCTTCATGGCGTCCCAGTTGCAGCGCATCTCGGTGGCCGGGGGCATGCCGGTGCCGTTCAGCAGGTCGGCGGCCGAACCGGCCAGGATCGGATCGCTCTTGACCGAGGGATCATCAAACAGCTTCTGCACAGCCGGCAGGCGCTTCTGCTCCTTGAGCCAACGCAGCTGCACCTGGTCGGAGATGAAGCACTGGGTCAGCTTGAGCGCGGCCGCCGCTTGTCCCGCCTGACCCTTCGGGAACATGATGTACATCCCGGCGGTGTACGGCTTGGGGAAGTCCGCGCCGGTGATCTTCGGGAACGGCGCCGTGCCCAGATCGATGTTCTTGGTGGCGGTGACACCCGCCGTGCTGCCGGTATATTCACCCAGCGACCAGTCGCCATTGATGATCATGGCGGCTTTGCCATCCTTGAATAGGGTATCGGCGCAGGCGTAGTCGCAGGCCTTCGGCGTGATCTGGTCCGTGTTCTTGAACTCAGACATGAGCGCCAGCGTTTTCACCATTTCGGGCGTGTTGAGGGTTGGGGTCTTACCATCTTCCCCAAACACTTTGCCGCCAAAGCCACCCAGCCACGGCACCAGCCAGAACGGTTCTTCCAGATTCCAGGCAAAGCCGACGGAACCAGGGTTCTTCGCCTGGAAGTCCTTGGCCATCTTGACCAGCTCGGCGGTGTCGGCCGGGGCCTTGTCGACGAGCTTCTTGTTGTACAGGAGCATCAGGTTATTGCCATAGGACAGGGGAATGCCCCAGTGCTGGCCGTTGAGCGCCACGGGTTCCAGCGCGCCGGGCACGAACTGGCCGAGATCGATGCCCAGGTTGTCGACGGGATCGATCAGGTCAGCCGTGGTGAACGGGCCGGCATGGTCGTTGACGGTCCACAGCAAATCGGGGCCGGTGCCGGCCAGCGCAGACGTCTGGAAATTCTCGCGCAGTTTCTCGACGTCGTAGTTGGCGACATCAACCGTGAGGCCGGGAATGGTCTTAGCGCAGTCCGCTATGACGGCTTTCGCCAGGTCCAGCTGATTGCCGCCTTCTTTGGTCCACAGGGTCAATTTGACGGGTGCGGCAGCGGGGGCCTCGGTCGGCTGGGCTGCGGGGGGTTCGGTCGGCTGGGCTGCAGGCGGTTGTGTTGGCGCAGCTGCGGGTGGTTGTGTCGGCGCAGCCGCGGGCGGTTGCGTCGGGGCCGGGGTCGCAGCGCCGCCGCAGGCCGCGAGCAGCGTGCCGGCGATGACGAACAACACGACGAGCGAATAACGGGTCTTCATTTTCTTTCACTCCTTGGAAATGTCTTGATTTTGGGATCCTGTGCTGGGGACTTGCTCGCGGCTGGGTCTCTGGAGCCTGCGAGGAAGTCCGGGTCGAAACGATATTGAGTCTCAAGTGATATTTTGGATCGGCGCCGCTCATCACCTCCTTACTCAAATTCCATGCGTCATTCCGAGGCTGGAGGCCGAGGAATCTCAGTTCACGTCAGCCAGTTACCGGTGAAGGTCGAGATTCCTCGCCGCTACGCGCGCGGAATGACACTTCGCGATGACTTTCTAAGTCGTGGGCTTAGCATCATTCCAGAATTATTCTTGCGGCAACGATGTCGCCGGATCAAACCCTTCCTGGCGCAGCAAATCGTCAAGATTGTCCAGCAGGGTGTTAGTCTGCTGTAACACATCGCCCATCGAGCAGGCGGCTTGAAGGAGGGCGCTCAGCTGGGCCGCCATGTCAAGCGGCAAGCGCGCGCAATGCGCCTGGGCCCGCTCGATTAACCGCTTTTCTCCCGGATGTAATACCCTATTCAGCGCAAAGACCACGTCAAAATAGCTGGCCAACAGCGCCGCCACACGGTGATTCAGGCTGACCAGATCGTTCCGTTGGCAGGCCTTCTCAATCTGATGAGCATAGCTCGGGATCACCCGGCGCAGCGCCGCGTGATTCTTCGCGATAATAGCACGCCGCAGCGCTTCCGGGTAGGGCTGTTCGCTCTGCCGCTGCAAATCGGCAAACCAGCCCCGTCGATCATACAGCGCTTGCGAGTGATAAATCGTGTGCCAGAAACAAGTGGTGTAACCCAGGCTCGCCTGATACTGCCGCCAAACCCGATCTAACTGGCTTTCAATCCAGGCGGGTTCCCAATAGATGACATCCACTTCAAGGCCGGTATCCGCATCATACCACTCGTCGCCCAGATCCCATAACTGCAGATTCAGATCGGCGCGGCTCGACCGCAGCTCCGCGACCAGAGCCTCCCGGGCCGCGAGCGGGATGACCGCCGTCGTGTAGACGTACAGGTCGATGTCCGAGAGCCGATCGCCGCCGGTAGCCGCCTGCGATCCGCCCCAGGCCACTGCTTCCACCGCTGGAAACTCCTGGAAGCGGCGGGCTAATTCACGCGCCAAACGCGCAGCGGGTCTCTCGACTGCGGCAGTGGTCAGGAATTCATCTCCGGCACAGTGGTGCACACCTTACGCGACATTCAAGACAGCCTGTCCGTTCGCGCAGCGCGCGGTGCTCTTGCCGCTGATCAACAGCGGCGGCATCAAAATCTGTTCGCACTCGAGCGGCTGACCTTCCAGCAGGCTGATCAGCATTTGTGCGGCTTGCTCGCCGACCGCTTCAGCACGGGTATCGATCACCGTGAGATCGGCCGAGGCCAGATGCAGATGCTCCGATCGATCGAACGAGATCACCGAAATATCTCCCGGGACTTTGCGGCCCAGATCGCGCAGCGCGCTGATCACGCCGACGGTGACGACTTCCGACCAGACGACGATGGCCGTGACTTCCGGATGCTGATCGAGCAGGGCCAGGGTGGCGCGGTAGCCGGCATCGGCCGACCAGATGGCGGGCGACATGATGATCGGCAGCTGCTGCTTTTCGCAACTCTTCTCAAAGCCCTTGACGATGCGCTGCGCGAAAGCGAAGTTGAGATCTTCGGGACAAATGAAACCAATCGCATGATGCCCGAGTTCGACCAGGTAATCCACCGCCAGCCCGATGGCCGCTTCGCCGTTCAGATCGACGTAGGTCAAGCCTTTGTTGTCACGCGTGCGGCCAATCATCACAAAAGGAATGTCGGTTTCGCGCAATAGTCTCACGCGCTCGTCTTTTTGCTGGATGCGCATCAGCACCACGCCGTCGACGAGTCCCGAATAAACAATCTGGCGCAAGTCGTCGACGTTGACCTGCGGGGCCGTCAGCGTCAGAAAGGTGTAGCCGTGCTGATTAACCACTGCGCCGATGCTGGCGATGTAGCGCACCTCGACATCCGCAAAAGTGGACGAGGCGAGCGGCAGCACCAGCGCGATGGCATGGCTGGGGCTGCCCGCCAGACGGCGGGCAATGGGGCTGGGCGAGTACTGGAGCTCGTCCATCGCCTTGAAGATGCGCTCGCGTGTGGCGGGCGCCACCGGCCGTTTGCCGCTGATGGCGTGCGAGACGGTCGTCTTGGCAACGCCGGCGCGCCGGGCAACTTCGTTGATGGTGGGGCGTGGCTTCGCTTTGCGTGGTGTCACGCTGGGCATTCCTGGGTTTGGACAGTTTCAGGAGTACGCTCCTAATGTAGCACAAACCGGTTTGCTAGTCAATAGTGAAAATAAGCAGTGAAGCGGATTTTTAAGCAAATCGAACCGATCGGAGCCAGATTGTTTGTTGCGCCGCGCAACGAATTTACCGGCGGCCGGCGGGCAGGCGCCCGCACGTTCCGCGCGGCGGCAGCGCCCCTGCTTGCAGGGCTTTGACGAAGTGACTGACGCAGAATAGAATCATAAGTGAACCTCTTGTTAGCAGTCCGAGTATTCAATACGTCTTATCAGCGTAACAGCCAGGGGAACTATGGGCGCATCATCTGAGATTGGCAAGCGCAGTCCGGCAGCTTACCGCTTCGATCGAGTAGCTGTGATCCTGGCGGGTCTCGTCGTTTTCTGCGCGGCGGCCAGCATCTCCATGGCGGACTGGATGCCCCGCCTCGACGTGCTGGAAGCGACCGTGCTGGTCTGTTGGGCGCTCAGCAGTCTGGTCGCGACACGCACCTGGCGCGGGCGCACCGCGCACCTCTGCATGATCCTCTATGGCGTCATCTGGGTGACTTTCATCGTCGTGCAGGAAATGCCCGACAAGGTATACGGCTTCACCTGGCTGGATAGCGTCCGGCATTTGATCGTTCGGCTGGGCGAACACATCTATCTGTGGCTGGAGGCCATCTCGACCGGCGGGGTGGGCAAGGACAACACCATTTTCCTGCTGCTGTTGGCCGCCGGCTTCTGGCTCATTACCTATCTGGCCGTCTGGAATACCATCCGGCAGCCGCACTTGTGGCGGGCGGTTGCGCCGGCCGGGGTCATCCTGCTGATTAACATGTACTACTATGGCGGCCAACAGGGGCTGGGTTTCTGGCTGGTCGTGTATCTGTTTGCAGCGCTGTTGTACGCGGCCCGTTCCTACACCCTGCGCCAGGAACAGCGCTGGCAGTTTGGCCGGGTGCGTTTCAAGCCGGAAATCGAGCGTGACTTCCTGCAATTGGGCGCCGTCATCGCCGTGGCCGCCGTGGTCTTTGGAATGGTGGCGCCCGCCTTTGCAGGCGCGCCGCAAGTCTCTGGCCTGTGGCGTGAAATCAGCCGCCCTGTCCGCTCACTTGAAGACACGTTCAGCCGCATGTTTTCCGGCTTGCAGCCGCACGGCCTGCCGTATACCAATCCGTTTGGGCGCACGCTGGCTTTGCTCGGCCAGCGCAGTTTGGGCAATGAGCTGGTGCTGGAAGTGCGCTCGCCCGAAGGCCGCTACTGGCAGGGCGTCATTTACGATCACTATACCGGCGCCGCTTTCCAAAGCTCCAGCGCCGAGCGGACCTCGGTCGGCGCCGATGAGCTGGCGCTGCCTCAAAAATTCGAAAGACGCGAATTGATGACGCAGACGGTGTCCGTCTATTTTCCAAACAATACCTTGATCTTTGCCGCGCCGCAGCCGGCGGCTGTGAATCAAACTGCCTGGATCGATGCGCTGCCCGGAGGCGATCCAGGCATGTGGACCACGCTGACGCCGCTCGCGGCGGGCGACACGTACCGGGTTGTTTCGTCGGTCAGCCGCGCCCCGGTCGAGGTGCTGCGCACCGCCGGAACCAACTATCCGGCGGCGGTTCGCGATCGCTATTTGCAGCTGCCAGACACGCTGCCCGATCGCGTGCGGGAATTGGCGCAAAAAATCGTGACGGATGCCAAAGCGACCAACCCCTACGATCAAGCTGCGGCGTTGGAAGCCTGGCTGCGCGCGAACATCACCTACAACGATCAGATTCCGGCCCCGGCCCAGGGGCAGGATGGTGTGGATTACGTCCTGTTTGTGACACGGCAGGGTTTCTGCGATTACTATGCTTCGGCCATGGCCGTGATGGCGCGCGCGCTGGGGATTCCTGCCCGCATTGCCACCGGCTATGCGCAGGGTCAATTCGATGCCAAGCTCAATGCTTATGAAGTCTACCAGAACAACGCGCATACCTGGCCGGAAATCTATTTCCCGAAATATGGCTGGATTCAGTTTGAGCCCACGGCCAGTCAGCCGGCGATCGCGCGCCCCACAGTTGGTCAAGCGAATCCCAATGCGTCCGATAAGGAACAGAATCCGGCAGATGACGCCGGAAAACTCAATCCGCGTGAGCGGCCCAATCGATCGCCTGAAGATATTGATACGCCCGTGGGAGACGGCACGTTTCAATCGGCGGCTTCGGCGCGCCTTGCCGCGATCGCGGTGGTCCTCATCGGCGCGGCGCTGGCACTGGCGGTGCTGGCTGGCTCCGTTTGGTTTGGAACTCGGGCGTATGAAGGCGGCGGCGGCGCGCGTGCTGTGTCCACGGGCGGCGCGTGGGCCTTCGCGCGGCTGGCGCGCATGACCCGCTGGCTGCGGCTCAGGTTGTCGGCGGCCGATACGCCCTATGAGCAGGCTAAAACGATCGGGTCGGCGGTGCCCGGGCGTCAGGAGGAGATCGATCACCTGGCCGATCTATACGTCCGCGAGCGCTATGGCCGCGCCGAGGTGGATCTCAATCAAGCCCGATCGATCTGGCAGCGCATCCACTGGTCGCTGTGGGGCGCGGGCCTCAAACGGCGTCTGCCGCGCTGGCTGTCCGCGCCGCGCGCGCTGCTCCAACGCCTCAAACGCTGAATCCTTCCCCACTCCCCCCCCAGACCCCCCCGCACCCCCCCCAGGCAGGTGCAGCGATCGACCGGGTTCCGCAGCCGCGCGAACCCGGTTTCTTTTGTGTGGCGGGTGTTGTATAATCGTTGGCGAACGAACCGTGTCACAGCCGGAATTCACGACGTGTGTGTCACCGTGGGGAGAGACAGCCGTGACCGCTACTTCAACTTCCAACCCGGCCCTCATGACGACGACTGATTCGACGCTGCTGCTGCGCACCGCGATCGCGCAGGGTGATTTGACGGCGCTGTTGGCCGAGCTGAGCCGTCAGCTGCATCAGCAGGCTGCCGCGCTGACCAAGCTGCCGGCTTCGCCCGAGGTATTGAAGGCCCAGCAATCCCTGCTGAAGATGCAAAGCCTGATGCCGCGCTTTCAAACGTCGGTGGATGCCCTGGTGCATGAGCGGCAGTCGCTGCATGCGCTGTATGAGGTGGGCCAGTCCGTCAACTCCACGCTGGAATTAGCAGAAGTGCTCAACCAGGTCATGGATCGCATCATTCAATTGACGGGGGCGGAGCGCAGCTTCTTGATGCTGAAGGATGAGGCCACCGGCGAGATGGAAGTGCGCGTGGCGCGCAATGTCGATCGGGCGGTGATGACCCAGGCGGATTTTGCGGTGAGCCGCACGATCGTGCAGCAGGTGGCGGCGGAAGGCAAAGCGATCGCCACGACGAACGCGCAAGCCGATCCGCGTTTCGCCGCGCAGGAGAGCGTGGTCGCGTACGCCCTGCGCAGCATCCTGTGCGTGCCGCTGATCGTGCGCGACCGGGTGACGGGCGTGATCTACGCGGATAACCGCATCCGCACGGGCCTATTCGGCGACAAAGAGCGCGATCTGCTGGCGGCCTTTGCCACGCAGGCGGCGCTGGCCATCGAGAATGCGCGCTTGTTCGATCGGGTGAAGCAGCAGCTCGCGGCGATCACGCAGATGAAGAACCTGATGGACAATGTCTTCGCCTCCATCACCTCGGGCGTCATCACGACCGACATGGCCGATCGGGTCACGTTGTTCAATCGGGCCGCTGAATTGATCCTGGGCGTGCCGTCGCAGCAGGCGTTGGAGCACCTCTATCACGAGACGCTGCCGCTGGCCTCGGATCTGCAGCCCGGGATTGACGAGGTGAAACAGAACCATTCGGTGGTGTCGCGCGAAGTGGAACGCGTTCTGCCCGAGCGCGGCAAGGTCGAGTTGAGCGTGAACTTTGCGCCCCTGCGCGGCGAGGGCGAAGGCGAGATGTCCGGCGTGGCGCTGGTGGTGGAAGACCTGACCGAGAAGCGCCGGATGGAGGCGGAACAGCGCTTCATCAAGGACACGTTCAAGCGGTATGCGCCGCCGGCCGTGGTGGAGCAGTTGCTGCGCGATCCGTCGCAGTTGAAACTGGGCGGCATCCGCAAGCCGATTACGATCTTGTTCTGTGACATTCGCGGCTTCACGGCTTTCAGCGAGCGCCTGGCGCCCGAACAACTGGTGGAAGTGCTGAACGCTTATCTGGCGCTGGCGGCCGACGCCGTGCTGGAGTACGAAGGGGTGCTGGATAAGTTCGTCGGCGATGCCGTGATGGGCCTGTTCAACGTGCCGCTCGATCAGACTTACTACACGCGGCGCGCGGTGAAAGCGGCCTTGAAGATGCAGGCCGACATCCGGGCGTATCACGCGCGCACGAGTGACGATCGCCATTTGAATTTCGGCGTGGGCATCAACGCGGGCGAGGCGGTGGTCGGCAACATCGGCACGGAGCAGCAGCGCAACTACACGGCGATTGGCGATGCCGTGAATTACGCCAAGCGCCTGCAGGAGAATGCGAAGGGCGGGCAGATTCTCATCAGCCAGGCCGCTTATCGGCACGTGGAAGATTTCGTGGAGGTCGTCGAACTGCCGCCGCTGCAAGTGAAGGGGCGCTCGACGCCGGAGATCGTGTACGAGGTGGTGGGGCTTCTAGAATGATGATCAATGAACAAACCTGCCTGCACCAGCACAGCGCAGGTGCTTGATCAATGAACAATGACAAAGGCGGCCGTCAGCGGAGAAGGTTCCGCTGGCGGTTGTTTGTTTAAGGTCGTGTTTTGCCAATTGACTTGCGCGGTGAGATCGTCCTATACTGAAGTCACCTTACAAAACGGAGGAAATGGTCATGCCCAAGAAAATCCTGCATCTCGTCGGCGACTATGTCGAGGACTACGAAGTGATGGTGCCGTTCCAGGCGCTGCAAGCGGTCGGCCACACGGTGCATGCCGTGTGCCCGGACAAAAAAGCGGGCGATCAATGTCCGCACCGCCATTCACGACTTTGAAGGCGATCAGACGTACAGCGAGAAGCCCGGCCACAACTTCACGCTGAATGCGACCTTCGCCAACGTGAAGCCGGAGGAGTACGATGCGCTGGTGATTTCGGGCGGGCGCGCGCCGGAGTACATTCGCCTGAATGCGCGCGTGCTGGAAATCGTGCGCCACTTCTTCGAGGCCAACAAGCCCGTCGCCTCGGTCTGCCACGGCGCGCAGGTGCTGGTGGCCGCCGGGGTGGTCAAGGGCCGCACGGTTTCGGCGTATCCTGCCGTTGGACCTGATGTCACCGTGGCGGGCGGCACGTATGCCGACATCAAAGTCACCGAAGCCGTGACCGATGGCAACCTGGTCACAGCCCCGGCGTGGCCCGCGCATCCCGCGTGGATCGCGCAGTTCCTCAAGGTGCTGGGGACGGAGATTTCGGGTTGATCCGTTTCAGGATTTGTGCGACTAAAAGACCCGTCTGAATGCGAATATAGTCCATCTAATCCGCGGTTGGCGGTTATCTCGATCCCGTCTGCTTGTTAGCGCTTTTGGCGGAATATCACGGGATTTGGATTAATCGCCGGGAGCGGATTAGATGGCAGCCTGTGATACGAGGAGGTGTATCATGCTCACTATGCAGGTCGTAGATGTGACCTTTCCGACTGATCAGTCTGCCTGTGTTTTCCTTGTCGAAGATACCCGGCAAGTCCGGCTGATGTTCTTCACAACCTATGCCGGCGGCGAAGCGATCCTGGCTGGCCTTCGACAAACTCCCGCGAAACGTCCCCCGACGCAAGTAATGTTAATCGACGCGCTCAAACATTTCGATGTCAGCGTGCGCCGCGCGACGATTGACGAGCTGCGTGCAGGATTGCTGTATGCTCATCTGCATCTGCAATCCGGCGACGGCGCAAGTGCGACGATCGATGCCTTGCCCAGCGATGTTGTCTCGGTGGCCCTGCGCGCTGGTGTGCCACTAGAGATTTCGGAACAAGTGGTGGCCGAGATGGGCTGCCGCCGCGGCCAGATGATCGACGTGGGCGGTCATCAGTTGTCAGCCCATGTTACAGGAAAGGGAAAGCCGGTGGTTGTGCTGGAGGCCGGGGACAGCAGGGGTTGTGAGACGTGGTCCAAGGTTCAAGATGATATCGCTCAGTTTGCGACAGTGTGCAGTTATGATCGGGCCGGTCTGGGCTGGAGCGAACCCGTTTCGCAACCTCGCACGTTTCAGGATTCAGTAGGAGATTTGCATGTCCTGTTAGAACGGCTTGCGCTGCCTGCGCCTTACGTGCTGGTAGGGCATTCGATCGGCGGAGAATTGGTGCGATTGTATGCTCACACCTATCCAACGGAAGTGGCTGGTCTCGTGCTGGTTGATTCGTCGCATCCCGATGGAGGTTCACGTTTCCTGGCTGTGCTTCCCCCCGAAAAGGCTGATGAGCAGCCAAGCGTGCGTGCCTTGCGAAAGAATTCGCTGAGCCCGACCAGGTTGTCACCGCAGTGGGCCGATGCGGCTGCCTGCTATGAACAATCACGCGCCTGTGGTGAACTGGGAAGTCTTCCGCTGGCGGTGATCACGGCCACAAAAACAGTCAACTCCATGAACCTGCCTGAGGACATCTTGGCCCTGCAAGAGCGGGTCTGGGTAGAACTTCAGCAGGATCTGGCGCGGCTCTCGTCGCGCAGCACGCACCGCTTTGCCGAACAAAGTGGACACATGATCCCTTTTGATCAGCCAGAGATCGTAATTGACACTATCCGCGAGATGGTCGATGCCATACGGCAAGCGTGAAGTGCCGAAGGACCTACCCAGTGGTCTTACCCTCCCGGAGGTACATAACCTCCGGGAGGATAAGAGTCCAGGGTGATAGGGAACTGGTGTACACGAGTCAGGTTACTGCCATGAGCAGCGCGAGCACAGATAGACACGTCGAAGCATTGGCCGTTTCGAGATGCCGACGAGGCGGATGTCGTCAAATTCGGCCTCAGCTCGCCGCTGGAATCCGCGCCAGATGTTGAAACCCATTGGCGTCCATGAGGAGAATGACATGCCTCAAGCAGCCCCAACACGCAGCCTGGATCCATACCAACCAACGCCCCTTGTTAAGATTGCACATCCTGAATGGAGCAAGAACGCCGCCATCTACCAGATCAATACCCGCCAGTTTACGCAGGAAGGCACCTTCCAGGCAGCAGAAAAGCATCTTCCGCGGCTGAAAGAATTAGGCATGGTATCTTCTGGCTGATGCCTGTGCAAAAGATCGGCGAGAAAAACCGCAAGGGCAGCCTGGGCAGTCCGTACTCGGTCAAAGATTACTACAGCGTCAACCCCGAATTTGGGACGCTGGAGGATCTCAAGCATTTTGTCAATTCAGTCCATGCGCTGGGGATGCACGTCATCCTCGATTGGGTCGCCAATCATTCTGCCTGGGATAACAACCTGGTCGAAGAACACCCTGAGTGGTATACCCGCGATTGGAAGGGTGATTTTCGTCCCACACCCTGGTGGGACTGGCCCGATATCATCGATTTTGACTACGAGCAGGCCGGCATCCGCGACTACATGACCGGGGCGCTGAAATACTGGGTCTCCGACGCAGATATCGATGGCTATCGCTGCGACGTAGCCGGTTTTGTCCCGACCGAATTCTGGAATAACGCGCGCAAAGAACTCGATGCGATCAAACCCGTCTTCATGCTGGCGGAGTGGGAAAACCGCGATCTGCATGCGGAGGCTTTTGATATGACCTACGCCTGGACCTGGAATGACGCCGTTCACCGCATCACCAAGGGCAAGGCCGATGTCAACAGCCTGTACGTCTATTACTCCTGGAATGAAAAAGCGTTCCCCTTCGACATTGCGCATGTTATTTGTCAGCAATCACGACAAAAATGCCTGGGAGGGTACCGAGTTTGAGCAGTTCGGCGACGGCCTCGAGGCGGCCATCGTTCTCTCCGTGGTCAGCGAAGGGCTGCCCTTGATCTACAATGGACAGGAAGCCGGCAACCCCAGGCGCCTTGCCTTCTTTGAAAAAGACCCGATTGAGTGGCGCGCGCATCCCCTTGGCGATCTGTACAGAAAGTTGTTCGCGCTGAAAAAGGCCAACACCGCCCTATGGAACGGCAAATGGGGCGCGCGGATGATCAACGTGCTCAACAGCGTTCCGGCAAAAGTCTTGAGCTTTGTGCGCCAGAATGAGAGCGATAAAGTCTTCGCCGTGCTCAATTTTTCAAACCAGCCCCAGGCCGTGACCTTCGCCGAGAGCCTTTATCATGGAAAGTACACTGATACCTTCAGCCGGGAGTCGATCAAATTAGCGGGTTCCACCTCGCTGGGATTGCAGCCGTGGGACTATCGGATCTTCGTGAAGTAGTTAACGTTGGCATTAAGCCCGGGCGTACCGGAATTTGCTCTAAAGCAATTGATCCAACAGATCGATCATCTCCTGATCCCCTCCGGCTGGCGGAACCCAATCCACCTGCACGACTTCGACCTGTTGCTCCTCCAGACTTTCGGCAAATTTCTTCAAGCCCAGATTGATCACGGTGATTGGCCTGTGCAATAAGTCGTCGATGCTAGAAGGCATGACATCCTCCTGCTTACTTTAACAAGGCGCAGCAAAAAGCGGCTGCTCTGGCATTGCTGCGGAAGACGAGCACGCCGGATTCCTTGAGCAATCTGGTTTGCACGTTCAAATCCTGCGGGTCGCCTTCCGTTCCACACACGGAAGCCACAACCGTCAAAGCCCCGCCGCGTTTTTTCGCAGTGTGTTTGGCCTCGCTAATGGCATCCAGCAGCTCGCCGACGGGATCCATGGAAGCGTTGTAGCCGAGGATAAAGTCGAGGAGCAGGATGGCCATTTGCGGATCGCGTGCTTCGGCCAGGATACGTTGCCTGCGCAGCGTCCCGTCAATCATCGGATGCGGCTTGCCCAGCGTATATTCGTCAGCGCCCATGTCCACGAGGGCGTGTTCGAAACTGCGGTTGGAATCCTGAAGTTTGTATTTCGGGTCGAAGGGGGCGTTGGAATGAACGACGAGATGGGCCTCCCGAAAAATTTGCTGGGACTGATAACAGAAGGTGCCGCCCGCAAACAAGCCGCGCACATATTTTTGCCCGGAACCCCAGGCGGCCTTTTCGCTTGACAGCCATTCCCGTTCTTCGGCGGTAAACGCCCATTCGTCGGAAGCGGATTCTCCACCCGCCGACTTGATTGCGATTCGCACCGCCTGGTCAATGGTGGAAGCGCGCTGGAAGACCGCGTCCGCTTTTTGCGATTCGGCGCTGGTGCCCAGAAAACAGCCAATCACCGGTTTCGCACACGCCTTGAGACGCTCGACAAGCCGCGCCAGCGTTTTCGCCCCCGGCGGTTTGGAGATGACGGCGATCACCTTCGTTTGCGAATCCGCTTCGAGCGCGTCCAGAGCCACAAACGTCGTCAGTCCACCAATCGGGTCGGATAGGTCACGCCCGCCCGTGCCGATGGCGTGAGAGATGCCCAAGCCAGCGTTATGGACCTGGCAGGTGAATTCCTGCAGACCCGAGCCAGCCGCGGCAATTGCCCCGATGGAGCCTGTGCGAACGAAGTCCGAAAAACCGAAACCGACGCCTCCGATCAGACTCGTGCCGCAGCCTGGTCCCATGACCAGCAGGCTTTTCTCGGCGGCAAATTGCTTCAATTCGAGTTCGTCCTCAATCGAAACGTTATCGCTGAACAGGAAAACATTCAGTCCCGCTGCGAGGGCTTTCCGCGCTTCGCGCGCCGCATATTCGCCGGGGACGGAAATCACGGCGAGATTGGCCTGGGGCTTGTGAGCCAACCCCTCCTCCAGCGAATGCGGGTTGGAAGTTGCAGCAACTTGTACGCCGCCCAGCAAGTACTCATCCAACTTGCCCAAAACTTCGTTGACGATTTGTGGCGTATCCGCAACCACAGCGACAATCAAGTCGTTGGGCTGGGCGGAGTCGATCTGCGCGTCGCGGATGCCGATGCTGGAGAGCAGTCCCTTGTTGGTCTCACTGCCCATCAACACCGCGTTTTGCCGGACGCCAGAAATGTCCGAGAGGCGCTTGCTGATGCCCATCAGAAAAACGGAGTCGTAATACTGGTTCCTGCGAATGACAAAGCCAGATGCCATGATTCGTCCTCAACTTGCACTGTATTTTTTCCCGAAGGCAATCAACGCCTTCTTGAAACATTCCGCCGGGGCGCGCAGTAAGCCCGCGCCGATCTTGGGATAGCCAGGGTCTTTGTGCGCGATAGCCGTATCAATGATCGGCGTGATGTTGGTCTGCACCACGAGGCGGATGTCAATGCCGATAGATGTACCAACGAATCCCAAAGCGGGCAGGCGATAGGTCGGATGGGTTGCGACCGTGATCTTCTTCATCTCGCGCGAATAATTCAGCGCTTCGTCGGGCGTGCCACCCACCAGACTGAGAATGCCCGGCGCGCCGCCGATCACGAACCCGCCCCAGCCGACGGTCTCGGTGATAGCGGAGTCGCCCATATCCAGGCCTGCGTCTTCAGCCGAGTAGCCGGGCAAATACAACCCATCCACCACCGGAGCGGGAGCGGTAAACCACTCGTCGCCCAGTCCGCTGACGCGGAGGCCGAATTCGACCCCGTTGCGGCACATGGCAGTGACGACCGTGCTGTATTCGATGTCTCTGGCCGGGTCGGCAATCGCTTTGCCAGCCGCCATTGCCAAACCAAGGAAGATCAACTCGTGATGGGTGACATACTTGAGCGTGCCAATCATTTCGCCTTTGTTGGCGAATTCCGTCTGGGCCATGGCAACGGCCATGGCGTTGGCAAACAAACTCGACGAGGCGCTGTGACGGTTATGCAGTTCATCGCCCATTTGCAGCGCTTTGGTAATGATGGGCTTCAAATCCAATCCGCCCATGGTGTGCAAAGCCTTCCTCAAGGTCGGCGCCCACACATCACGCCACAGGCGCAAACCCTGCAAAGCCTGCTCGCTGTAATCGCCGAATTGTTGATTCCCTTCCACCTGGCGGCAGAAGGCGCGATTGCCGAAGGCTTTGTTCTCCACCACCCAGACCGGCGCGGACGGTGAAATCGTCCCGGCCATGGGACCGACGGTTTGATGATGGTGATTCGGTTCAAGACGGATTGTGCCTTTATCGAGCATTTTTCTGGCTTCATCGGGAGTCTTCGCCCAGCCTTCGTAGATCACCATACCGATGATGGCGCCCTGCTGCGCGCCGCACATGCGCGGCCAGTCAATCGGCGGGCCGGCGTGGGTGATCATTTTGTCCTGCAGGCCGGGAATCACTTCATGCGCAGGCGCAATGTCCACGAGCACGGGTTCGCCGCTGGTCAGACGCCGCGCCGCTTCCTCGTTGGCTTTCTCGATCTTCTGTTTGATGTCCATGGTGTTTCCTTTCTATGCTCAACTTCGTCACACCTGCACTCCCGGAACTGCCTGCCAGGGCAGTGTGCGTCAGGTACCAGTGTCGCAAGACTGCGGGAAGCAATCTCCTCTTGCCCGTGTTGGGGATGGCTTCGCCGCTAGGCGGTTCGCCATGACGGTCTTGAAACGTGATCAGCAATCCTGTCAGCAGTCCGGCCAGCAAATCCCAGCCGGTGGAATGTCCGACGCGGGTCAATTGCGCCATGAAAGGATCAATGCTTTTGAAAGACTCTCCGGTGAGCAGATGGTTGCTGATGTGATGCAGGGGCTCGATGGCCTGCCCGCTGGCGAGGTCCTGCAATAAGGTAAAACTGATCACATGAGTCCGGGCATGATAAGTTTCAACCGGGATGGCGTGCTTGATGAAATTCACGCCGGGATAGGCGGCTTGCAGGCTTGTCACGGCAAACAAGCAGCCACCCAAGAAGTCATCGCCGGAAGGTGTGAGGCCCGCGCCAAGCCCGATAAGCGCGTCCGCGTTTTGGGCAAGAAGACCGGGTTGCTGGTCCAGGCAGGCGCGCGCCATGCCCAAAACAAATGGTTAGGCGAAGAGCAGGACTGGGTCAGTAAAGGCCGATGCCGGGTCGATTGTGCGTTTTGCGCGAGAGACAGGATGTGCGGAATGAATGTTCCGAACCCTTTGGCCTGCGAAAAATCGAGATTCGAGAAAAAAGCCTGAAGGCGCGCGGGAAGTTGGGCGATCTCCAAAGTCTGATTCGGATCGAGGCGCGGCGCACTCCACGGCGAGGCCTGACCCATGTCGAAGATGAAACCGGGATCGATCGTCAGGCGCTGATCCGCGACGTGAAACGGCGACCCGGCTGACAGTCTCAGAAGAGGCGCGGCTACTTGTGCGCAGCGCTGGTGCATGGGGATGTCGTCCATTCCTATCCAGAAAAGTTTGCCAGCCTCCGTGAGAAGATAAACCGCTTGCGAAAAGGCAGCCAGCACTTTTCCCCGCTGACCGGACGCGAGGCAGGCGCGGGCCACGGCTCCCGTGTGCATGATGTGCGCTTGCGAATAGCCAGCTGACGGTTTCATAGGCAGTCCGAAAACCCGGCGAATTTGCCGGGCGCACCTGCACCCACTGCGTGCAGTGCGGTGTGGGAGCCCGGCCTGCTACTTCTCGGATCGAAAATAGGTACTGGGGCATCGGCGGAACCTGTCCGCCGATGCCCTGTGCTGCCAGTTGAATTCTACTTGGGACTGCCGATCACGCCCTCGACAAACCAATCGACTGAACTCATGGCATCGTCGGTCAGGACTTCGACCGGCAGCGACCTTGATGTTCCCAGTCTTGATCTTTGAGTGGGGCCTTTGAAGACGACGACCTTGCCGGATTCAAGATCGGCTTTGGTCTGCGCGACGAGATCTTGAACTTCCTTAGGCACGTTGGGGCCGAACGGCGCAATCGCCATGCAGCCATCGGCGATGCCGCAGCGCAGGAAGATCGGCTTCCAGGTGCCGTCAAGCACGGTAGACGCGAGCCAGGTCAGCTTATCGCCGAGGGTGAAGCCCGTGCCGCTGATCCAATACTCAGGCGCGAATTGCTGGGCGGCGAGATTCTGGTAACCGATGGAATAGGCGCCGCGCGATTCCGCCGTGGAAATGACGGTGGAAGGCGAATCCACGTGCATGGTGACCACGTCCACGCCCTGATTGATGAGCGAGTTAGTGGTGTCGGCTTCCTTGGCGCGGTCGCCCCAGGCGAAGGTGTACGCCACGGTGGTCTCGGCCTTGGGGTTGACCGATTTCGCGCCCTCTTCGAACGCGTTGATGAAGGTCGAAGTCCAACCCAACGGGAAAGCCGCCACGAAACCCAGTTTGTTCGATTTGGTCATCTTGCCTGCGGCCTGGCCCATCAGGTACCAACCATCCGGCGGTTTGCCGAAGAAGTTGGCGAAGTTCGGCCCCATCTCCCAGCCGCCGGCGTGCTCGAATTTGACATCGGGATATTTCTTCGAGAGTTCCAGCGCCGGATACTGATGGTTGAAAGCGGTGGCGAAGATCAGTTTTGCGCCCTGCTGGATCATGTTTTCCATCGTCGTGGTCGCGCCGGCTTCATCAGGCACGTTCTCGGCTTCGATGATCTTGACGCAGTCGATCTTGCTCTTGATGGCCATGACCGCTTCGTGCATGGCTTGATTGTATCCCGCATCCGTGATCGGGCCGCCGTACAGCGAGCCGATGGTCAAGCACGGACCTGCCTCGGTCGCGACCGCCGCGGGAGCTTCCGTTGGGGCGGTCGTTGGCGGGGGCGGTGGTTCAGTCGGTGCGGGTGGCGGCTCGGTCGGTGCGGCCGGCGGTTGAGTCGGCGCGGGCGGCGGTGCAGCCGGCGTGGGAGCGCAGGCGCTGAGGATCAGCGCGAGGCTGATCACGAGAACCGAGAGGGTGTAGAGCAGCTTCTTATTCATTTTCTTCATCCTTTCTGAATTTGGCGGGACGGATAGATCGGAAGGTTGACACGATAGGTCGGCATTTCGACCCCGCTGAACTGCGCGGGGCAGGTGAACACCTCCTTCATTCCGTGCCGTGATAAACGCGGCCGAGGCTGGCGGGAGCGGATTGTTTGCGATTGCCGCCCCAGGCGATGAGGACGAGCAAGGTCAATACATAGGGAATGGTATCCAACAGGAACGGCGAAATTTGCACGCCGCTGGATTGCAGCAACAGTTGAAACGCTACTGCTCCGCTGAACAGGAGCGCGCCGACAATCGCGCGCAAGGGATGCCATCTTGAGAAGATTACCAACGCGATCGCGATGAAGCCGCGGCCGCCGGTCATGTATTCGGTCCAGTTCATGGTGTAGGCAATGGACAAATGCGCCGCGCCGAGTCCGGCTAACAGTCCGCCGAGGAACAGCGCCTGATAGCGCATCAGGCGCGGGTTCCGGCCGGAAGCGAAGGCGGTATCGGCATTCTCACCGACGGCCCGCAAGCCAAGCCCCCAGCGTGTGCGGAAGAGCACCCACCAGACTAAAATCGCCATCGGGATAACCAGGTAAATCAGGGGGTCGAAACTAAACAAAGAAGTGTATGAGCGCGGCAGTTCGGAAAGTCCCGGCAATACAATCCGGGGCAGACTGTTAATCTTGGCGCCCACATACGCCTTGCCGATCAAGGCGCTCAAGCCAAAGCCGAAGAACATCAGCGCCAGGCCGCTGGCCAACTGATTCGCCTGACGGTGAATCACCAGGTAAGCCAGAATCATGTTCATCAGTCCGCCGACCAGCATGGCGACCAGCACACCGAGGTAGGGGTTGCCAGACGTGACCGTGACCGCAAAACCTGAAGAAGCGCTGACCAGCAGCACGCCTTCCAGGCCAAGGTTGACGATCCCGGAGCGTTCGTCGATGATTTCGCCGAGCGTGACGTAGAGCAGCGATGTGCCGGAAAAAATAGCGCTGGATAAGATTCCCAGAAGTGGTAACAGGCTCATGCTTTCCCCCCTTTTTTGAAGAAGGCGGGGCGCGCCAGCACTGCAAACAACGTCAAAGCCAGCAGGATATTGATGGACGCATAAGGCAGATCGCGGGTCAGTTGCAGCAGGTTCCCGCCTGTGGTGATGACGGCGACCACGAAAGACATCAGCAAGATGCCGAGGGGTTCGCCGCCTGCCAGCCAGCAAATCAGGAAGCCCATGAAGCCCAGGCCCGTGGAAAAATTCAGCAGCAGCATGCCATAGAAGCCGGAGACTTGCGCCATGCCGGCCAGCCCGGCGATAGCTCCGCCGAGGCACATGATCGCGATCAAGTAACCTTTGAGCGGAATCCCATTGCGCCGCGCGGCCTGGGGGTTGCCGCCGATCGCGCGCATTTCCAGGCCCCAGCGGGTGGACTTCATGATGAACCAGAACAGGAGCAAGAGCACCAGGGCGAAGACCAGGCCGAGATGAACGCGCGTGCCGAAGAAAGCCGGCAGGCGCGCCGCGGCGACAAAGTTCGCCGTCTTCACGGTATCCAGCGCCGAGTGCCAGAATCCAAAAATGAGAAAGCCGACGATCTTGGGCGCGATGGAATTCAGCAGCAGGGTCGTGATCGTTTCGTTCACCAGCCCGATCGCTTTGAGGTAGCCCGGAATAAACGCCCACAGCGCGCCGCCGATCATGCTTAACAGCGTCATCAAGGGCAAAAGAATCCAGGCCGGCAGATCTTGAAAGGCGAGCGCCCCCCAGGTCGCAAACGCCGCGCCGATATACAACTGCCCTTCTCCGCCCACATTGATCAACCCGACGCGCGCGGGCAGTGCGACGGCCAGGGCCGTGATCAGCATGGGGATCATGGCGACCAGCACCTCGGAAAATCCATAGGCGCTGCCGAGCGTGGCCGTGAAGATATCCTTGTACGATTGGATGGGGTTTTTGCCCGACAGGAGCAAGATGACCCCAAAGAGTAACAGCGCCAGCAGCGTCATCAATACATAGCGGCCGAGAGAATTCAAGCGGAGGCTGGTCAGCGCGCTGCGCGGAAAAGATTTAGCGGTTGGTGCCATGTTCGACCTTTGCGCCGGTCATCAGATGACCCACTTCGTAGATATCCGTTTCCGAGGGCTTGAACTCTCCGACAATTCTGCCGCCATACAACACCAGCAGGCGGTCGCTGAGGGTGAACAATTCGTCCAGGTCCTCGGAGACGAGCAGGACACCCGCGCCGCTCGTGCGCGCCTGGATCAGGGCCTGCCGCGCAGCCAGCGCGCTTTGCACATCCAGCCCGCGCGTCAGATAAGAGGCGATGATCAGGCGCGGATCGTGCGTCATTTCCCGCAGGATGACCATGCGCTGCAGGTTCCCACCCGACAGCGCTTTGGCGATGGTATAAAAATTGACGTTGAACCCCAACCGTTTTACGGTCTCATCAACATCGGCCTTGACCGCCCGCCAATCCATCGAGAAACCGCCGCGCCGCGCGTAACGCCGGGTATCGGTCAGGGCCATGTTTTCCAGCACGGTCATGAACGGCACCGAAGCCATCAGCAGCGGATTCTCGGGGATGAAACTGACTCCGTTCTGGCGCATCGTTCGCACGGGTTGATTGGTGAGGTTCTTGCCGAACAGGAGTTTTTCCCCTTTGACACAGGTCTCCATACCCAGCACGACGTCACACAGTTCCTTCTGCCCGTTGCCGGATACCCCGGCAATGCCCACGATCTCACCCGGCTGGATTCTCAGATCAATTCCCTTGAGGCTCGTGCCTGCGCCTTCGGCCCGGGTATCCACACGACGCAGTTCCAGCACAGGCGGTGACGATTCAGCTGGGTGGGATTCAGCGCCGATCTTCAATCCCGCCAGTTCCTTCTCGAACATCAACGTCACCAGTTTTTCTTCGGTGGCGCCGGCGCGCGCCAGCGATCCCGCCACGCGTCCCCCGCGCAACACGGTGATGCGGTCGGCGCATTCCAGCACTTCCTTCATCTTGTGCGTGATCAGGACAATGGCATAGCCGTCTTTTCGCAGGTTATCCAGCACGCCAAACAAGGCTTTCACTTCATGCGGAGCCAGCACGCGCGTCGGCTCATCCAAGATGAGCAGGCGCGCATCGGAGAGCAGTAACTTCAGGATTTCCACCTTCTGCTGTTCGCCGATGGACAGCTGTGAGACCAGCGCCTGTGGATTGACCTCCAGGCCGTAGCGCTTCGAGATGTCGTCGATGCGCCGGTCGATCTCCTGGCGATTCAACACGGCCTTCAAGTCCGGCAGAAACAGGGCGATATTCTCCGCCACGGTGAAAGCCGGGATCAGATTAAGGTCTTGAAAAACCATCCCAATGCGCGCCGCCCGCGCGTCGCGCGGCGAGTGGATGACGATGGGTGTTCCGTTCAACTGAATCTCGCCGGCGTCGGCGCGATAGAAGCCGAACAGGATTTTCATCAGCGTGCTTTTACCGGCGCCGTTTTCCCCGAGCAAGGCGTGAATTTCGGCCGGGTAAATATCGAGATCGATCTGATCGTTTGCCTGCACGCCGGGGAAAGCTTTCGTGATGCCGCGCAAGGCGATCAGGGGTGGCTGGTCTGTGGGTTGAGCGGGCATGACATGATTGACAGCCCATGGGCAGGCTGCCGCTCCTCATACTTCATATCATAGATGTTTCGATTGAGTTTTGTAAGCGTAGAAAGCGGGGATTTTTGCGCCGGGGCGTCTGCGGACTTCATACGTAAACCGACCTCGTAGAAAATACGAGGTCGGTGAGGGTCAGGCTTGTTCTCCACCTATTTAATTAACCCATGCTCGCGGGCATACCGCACCAGCTCCACCCGGCTGTGCATCCCCAGTTTTTCGGACAAACTCGCCCGATGACTTTCCGCCGTGCGAAAGCTGATGTTGAGTTCTTCGCCGATCTGGCGATTGGTGTAGCCCTGCACGATCAGTTTGAGCACTTCGATTTCGCGCGGCGTCAGTGTTTCCGTGGATTGGGGCGGCGCGGCAGGCGGGGCGGCTGGCTCCTGCAAGAGCAGGCGTACCATGGCCGGATCAACATATAAGTCGCCGTGCACAATGCGCTGGATGGCAGCGATCAACTCGGACTCGGCAGCATGTTTCAAAATATAGCCGGACGCGCCGGCTTTGATGGCCTCGCGCAGCAAGGCTTGATCCTCGTGAATGGTCAAAATCAAAATATGCACGTTGGGAAAACGTGGTTTGATCTGCCTGGTGACGGCAATGCCGTCCAGGTCGGGCATGCTGAGATCAAGCACGAGCACATCCGGCTGGATCTTCTCGACCAGATCGATCGCCTCGTAACCGCCGCTGGCCTCTCCCGCTAATTCCATGGTCGACTCGGAATGAATCAGCGCCCGCAGGCCGGCGCGGACGATGGCATGGTCGTCGACAATCAGGACTTTAATCATGGCTGGGCGCCTCCGCCTTGACCGTCGTCCCTTTGCCAGGGGAACTTTCGATGGTCAGGGTTCCGCCCAACATCTCGATCCGTTCACGCATCCCGAACAGACCCAGTTGTTCTTCCGTCACGGTGAGGGCGGGGACGAAGCCCACGCCGTCGTCTTCCACGATGGCGCTCACGCGCTTATCCGTCAGGCTGAGCAGCACGTCGACACGCGTGGCCTGGGCGTGGAGCGCCACGTTGGTCAGCGATTCCTGGACGATGCGGAACAGCGCCGTTTCAACCTCGAGCGGGAGGCGCTTATCCTGCATGCCCACGGCCTCGAATTCCACGGCGATCGCGTATTGGCGGCTGAACTCCTGAATGACTTGCTGCAAAGCGGTCACCAGGCCCAGATGATCCAGGCTGGCGGGGCGCAGGTTGATCGCCAGCCGGTGGAGATTATCCTGGATCGCTTTGGCCGTGCTCTTCAATTCTACGATGCGGCTGTGGATGATTTCCGGGTTCCCGGCAGCGCGTTCCAGCAGGCCGAGTTGGACGGTCAGCGCCGCCAGCAGCTGGCCGGATTCATCGTGCAGTTCGCGGGAAAGATGGAGGCGCTCGTCCTCCTGGGCTTTCATCAAACGCTGGGAGAGCGCGTGCAATTGGCGGTTGCTCATCCGCACTTCATCGAACAGCCAGGCATTTTGAATTGCCACCGCCGCCAGATTGGCATAGGATTGAATGAGGATGCGCTTGTCCTCGGAAAAGAAATCCCTGCGTTTGCTGAGCATCTTGAGCGCGCCAATCGGCCGATTGCTGAAAGTCAGCGGAAAGACCGCGTAAGCGTTATAGGTCAAATCGACAGCCTCCGCTGCTGGTATGTCGTCACTCGTTTCGACCAGGCAGGCGTTCTGCGCCTCGGACAGTGAGCCGCGTTCCCATGTGGTCTTTTGGGCGGCAATGGCTTCAGCGGGCAAACCATGGATGGCCGGCGGGCGCGTCTCTCCACCCTCGTAGCCGGGCGCTTCGATCCAGGCCACATCGACCCCCAGGCGTGTCACCGTCAGGCGGCAGATGGTGCGGTAGATGCTGGTGATTTCGAAATTGTCCAAAAAGGTCCGGGATGAATCGTTTAAAGTCGCCAGATCCTCGGCATGTTGCTGCAAGGCTTGAGCGGCCTTGCGCCGTTCAAGCGTCGCCGCGGCCAGTATCAGCGCGGTCAGCGAGACGACGGCCATAAAAGTCTGTAACAAGACCAGGCTGTCGTTTTTCGATTCCAGCGAAAACGGCCCCAGGCCCTGAACCGTATTCCAGATGGCAATTCCCGAAACCACACAGACGGCGAGTGTAGCGCCATGCTGACCCAAACGGATCGCCGCCCAAATGACGAACGGGAAAATCAAATAGATCAAAGCTTGATGCAGAATCCCATCGGGTGGCACGCCGCCGAAGACATACCACGTCACCAGGGTGAGCAGGGTCAGCAGACTCACTCCCTCGGCATAGTGGCGACGATGTCTCTGGAAAGAAGGTGGTGAGACCCAAACCAGCAGGAGTGGTGCGACCACCAACGCCCCCAACAAATCCCCGATCCACCACGTCATCCATAGCGCTGCAAAACCTGACCATTGACCGCGCCCGGCCACCAGCAGGGTCATGGTTCCGATAGTCGCGCTGATGGCTGTGCTGAAGACGGCGACAAGCCCCAGTCCCGCCACATCCTGAACACGATCCAGGTCGTTGTGGAAGTGGACGAAACGCTTCAGCAGGTAAGCGCCGGCCAGCGCTTCCAGGGTATTGCCCAGGGCCATCCCCGCCGCCACAGAGAGATCGGCGCCCGTGAAGAGTGAGCCTAGCAAAACGCCCAGGCTGATGCCGGGCCACAGGCTATAGCCGAAAATCAGCAGGGCGGCTAAGGCGATGCCGGTGGGAGGCCAGACCGGTGAAACATTGATCTGCACATACGCCATCGCTAATCCCACGCGCGCGGCGAGGTGGTAGATCACGGCCAGGGCGAGGATCTTAAGCAAATAAGCCGCTGTGGCTTTGGGGCGGTGCAAGGCGGTCGGCAACAGGGCTTTCATACTGAAGCATTATATGACGAGTGCGCTGATATACAATCAGCAAGTTATCCTTTTATTGAATGACAAACATCCTCGATTTAACAGGCTCTACCCTCCAATTTTCAAGACAGCCCAACTCAAATCTTGTCGCGCCGAATGGCCGAGCTGCTCATGGATTCCTGCTCGCCGGGCCGGAAAAGCGCCGGCATCTACGCGGACGGCGGCTTGAGCGGCGCAGATCATCGTGGCCGGATGGCCGAGCTGGCCCGGGATTCCTCAGAATGAGATAGCCGCCTCCCTGACCGGTTGCCAACTCCCCCCAGCCTGATATAATCACCTCCACTTGACCCGGACCGCGACCCCCGTCGCGGTTTTGTTTATCCGCTATTTTGTTTAGGCGCGAGCATCCTGAGCGGAGCAGCGGGCGTGTTTCGACTTCACTGCGTTCCGCTCAACATGCGCCCGCTGCGTAGTCGAAGGATGCGGCTGTTTCCGCTACGCATCTGCTGGCCTGCGTGTTGTTGAGGAAATCAAGGATTCGTATGTTACTCGTCATTCTCTATTCTCTCGCCGCGACGTACCTGGCGATTTACGGCATTCACGTGCTGCTGCTGGTTGTGCAATACTGGCGTCACCGGCGCGATCGACCCCGCACGATCGATCTCGGCGATGCCCCGATCATCACCGTGCAGCTTCCGTTGTATAACGAGCCGAGCGTCGTCGAGCGGATCATCGACGCAGCCGCGAACCTGGACTGGCCGGCTGATCGCTTGCAGATTCAGGTGCTGGACGATTCGACCGATCGCACCACGGCGCTGGCCCGCGCGCGGGTGGAGTTTCAGCGCGCGCGCGGCGTGGATCTCGAGCTGGTCCACCGCAGCGATCGCAGCGGCTTCAAGGCGGGCGCGCTGGCGAATGGACTGCGCTCAGCCCGGGGCGAGTTCGTGGCGATCTTTGACGCGGACTTCACCCCGGCGCCGGATTTCCTGCGGCGGATGATGCCGCATTTCGTGGACAACTCGATCGGGTTTGTGCAGGCCCGCTGGGAGCATCTGCCCACCTCCTCCCCTTTCGCGCGCGGACTGGCCATCGGCGTCGACGGGCACTTTATCGTCGAACAGACGGCGCGCAATCGCTCGGGCCTGCCGATGATCTTCAACGGCTCGGCGGGCATCTGGCGCAAGTCGTGCATCGAGGCGAGCGGCGGCTGGGCGGGTGATACGTTGTGCGAGGATATGGACCTGAGCCTGCGCGCGGCGATGCAGGGCTGGCGGTGTGTCTTTGTGCCGGAGGTGGCCGTGCCGCAGGAAGAGCCGGAGCACATTGCGCACATCAAGAGCCAGCATGGCCGCTGGGCCAAAGGCGGCGCGCAGTGCTTGAAGAAGCTGTCGCTGCCGCTGCTGCGCTCGAAGTTGTCGCCCGCGCAGAAGCTGGGCGGCCTGATGTATCTGAGCGGTTATGCCGCGCATCTGATGATGCTGATCGTGATCGTGCTGTGGCTGCCGCTGGCGCTGCGGCCTGAGTTGTTCAAGCAGATGCCGCTGGCCTTTCTGGGTTTCGGCGGCCTCGGCCTGCCGATCGAGTACGTCGCTTCGCAGTTCGCGCTGCACGGCAGGGGCGGCTTCCGCAAATTGCTGTTCCTGCCCTTCCTCATGGCGGTGGGTTTCGGCATGGCCTTCAACAACGGCTTGAACGTTCTGGAAGGGCTGATCAATCGATCGGGCGAGTTCAAGCGCACGCCCAAGCGCGGCGCGGGCAAAGCGCTGCTCAGCACCGATCCGCGCCAGGCCTGGCAGGCGGTCCTGGAGATTGGCCTGTCGTTTTATACGCTGATTACCGCAGCGCTGATGTGGCAGGCGGGCGAGGCGATCTCGACCGGCGTGCTGCTGATCTACTCAATCGGGTTTGCGCTGGCCGGGTGGGGAACGCTGGGGGCGGGCCTGCCAAAGTGGGCCGGCCTGAAACCGCGCGTGCCGCAGGCGCAGGAGCAGAAATGAATTTCAGGGGGCCAAAAAAGACGCCCATCGGCTGAACCCCGATCGGCGTCTTTTGCTTTAGATTGGTAATGCAGCTTACTGGCCGTTGCCGTTGGTGTAGGTGGGCGCGCTGGGAGCGGGCGCTTCCAACATCGGCATATCCGGCTCGCCCGGCATGATGCTCTGGCCGCGGAAGAAACCGCCTTCGTCGATCAGGAATGACGCCACGGAGATATCGCCCCACACGCGGCCGCTCGAAAGAATTTCCAGACGGCCGGCAGCTTTCACCGTGCCCTTCAGCGCGCCGGCCACAGAGACGTTCTGGGCGGTCACGTCGGCGATGACCTTGCCGCTGTCGCCGATGATCAAATTGCCGGCAATCTGAATAGTGCCCTCGAACACGCCGTCGATGCGCAAGCCGCCATCGCTCTGCACCGTGCCTTTGAAGTTGGCCGTGGGCCCAATGACAGTCTCGATCTTGGCGGCCGCGCCTCCGCCGCCGGGTGCGGCGGTGATGGCCGGCAGGCTGGCTGAGGACGTGGCGGTTTTTTCTTTGCCAAACATGCGGAATCCTTTTGTACAAGAATGGCGCCCAGGCTTGGCGCGTCCAGAATCATACACGAGGTTAGAAGTTTGTCAACTGAATCCGGCCACCCCCCAGAACAAACGGGCGAACTGTTTGACATCCTCATGCGACACGGCTACACTTGCCGCAATCTTCGGCAAGGACGGCCTTCATGAAAATCTTCGTGCCTGGACGCATCTGCCTGTTTGGCGAGCATTCCGACTGGGCGGGCGGTTACCGCCGCATCAACGCCGACATCGAAAAAGGCTACACGCTGATCTGCGGGACCGATCAAGGCATTTATGCCGATGTCGCGCCGCATCCCACGTCGCTGATGCTTACGACCACCACGCCGGACGGCGAGCGCCTGGGCCCCTACGAAATCCCGATGGAGCCGAAGGCGCTGCTGGAAGAAGCGGGCCGGGGCGGCTTCTGGAGCTATGCGGCGGGTGTCGCGTATCAAGTGATCACCAACTATCGTGTGCGCGGCCTGGCCATCGACAGCCGTAAAATGGACCTGCCGATGAAGAAGGGCCTGTCGTCCAGCGCTGCCATCTGTGTGCTGACGGCCCGCGCCTTCAATCGCGTGTACGACCTCAAGCTGACGGTGCGCGGCGAGATGGAGCTGGCCTATCAGGGCGAGATCACCACGCCCTCGCGCTGCGGCCGCATGGATCAGGGCTGCGCGTTTGGCAATCGCCCCGTGCTGATGATGTTCGACGGCGATCGGCTCGATACCGAGGAGCTGCAGGTCAGCCGGGAGCTGCACTACGTCGTCGTCGATCTGCACGCCCAAAAGGATACGCTGGAAATCCTCAAGAAACTCAATCGCTGCTATCCCACTGCCGAGAATGATATCGAACGCGGCGTGCAGGAATTGTTGGGCCCGATCAATAAGCGCATCGTCCAGCAATCGATCGCGGCCCTGCGCGCCGGGGACGCCGAGCGATTGGGCGCGTTAATGGTCGAAGCGCAGGCCTTCTTCGATCGCTACGCCGCGCCCGCCTGCCCGGAAGAGCTGACCTCGCCGGTGCTGCACAAGGTGCTGAGCTGACGAGCCGTTGAAGCCTCACATCTACGGCGGCAAAGGCGTCGGTTCGCAGGGCGACGGCACCGCGCAGTTTTTGGCGCGCAGCGCCGCCGATCAGCAGGCCGTGATCGAGATCATCGAGCGCGATCTGGGCCTGTCGCCGCTGAAGCTGACGCTGCAGCCGGCGCGCAAAGTGCGCAAGGCGCTGATCCCGGCGGCGGGTTATGGAACCCGCTTGTTCCCGGCCACGAAAGCGACCAAGAAAGAATTGTTCCCCGTCATCGATCGCGACGGCGTGGCGAAACCCGCCATCCTGTTGATCGTCGAAGAGGTGCTGCAGGCCGGGATCGAAGAAGTGATCATCATCGTGCAGGAAGACGATCTGGCCGATTTCAAATCATTCTTCAACGAGCAGATCTCGATCGAGAACTACAACAAGCTGCCGCGCCACTTCCAGGACTACGCGCGCCGCCTGTTGGAGATCGGGCGGCACGTCAAGTTCATCACGCAGACCGCGCAGGAAGGCTTCGGCCATGCCGTCTACTGCGCTAAGGACGCCATCGGCGGCGAGCCGTTCCTGCTGATGCTGGGTGATCACCTCTATCGTTCCAACAACGAGCGCTCGTGCGCCCAGCAGCTGTTGGAAGCGTATCATCAACATGGCACCAGTCTCGTCGGCCTGCGCCGCACGCCGGAAGATCAGATCGCCGCATTTGGCACGGTGGCGGGCGTGTGGCTGGAGGGAGGCGAACTGCTCAACATCACCGAGTTCGCCGAGAAGCCCACGATTGACTACGCGCGCAGCCGCCTGCTGGTGCCGGGCTTGCCCGCGAATGAATACTTGACGCTGTTCGGGCAGTACATCATCAAGCCGCAGATCTTTGACTACCTGGACGAGTACATCAAGAACAACGTGCGTGAACGCGGCGAGTTCCAGCTGACTTCCGCGCTCGATCGGCTGCGGCAGGAGGACGGCTTCCACGGGTTGATTGTCGACGGCAAGCGCTACGACATCGGCCTGCCGGAGCATTACCTCGAAACCTTGCAGACGTTCAGCCAGGACTAAGTTGTAAGGAAGACGCTTTGAAGTCGGGCAAGTTATTAACCTGCCGAGGAGGCAACCATGCGTAGCCGATTGATCTGGGGTGTGACGCTCATCGCCATGGGCGCGTTCTTTCTGGCACAGCAGGTGGGCCTGTTGGGCGCCGTGCAGCTGCCCTTCTGGGCCTTTGCTTTTGGCCTGCTGGGCGTGGTCTTCCTGGTGACTTTCGTGGCCGATCGCCGCCAGTGGTGGGCGCTGATTCCAGGCTGTGTCCTGCTGGGCGTGGCCGCGATGATCATCAACAGTGAAAACGAATTCATCCCTGATCAGCAGGCGGGCGCGCTGTTTCTATTCAGCGTCGGCCTGCCGTTCCTGTTGATTTATCTGGCCGATCGGCGGATGTGGTGGGCGTTGATTCCCGGCGGGGTGCTGACCGTCATCGCGCTGATCACGTTTGTGAGCGGCGGCAAGGTGTCCGGCCAGGTCATTGCGGCGATCATGCTCTTCGGGCTGGCGGCGGTATTTGCGGTGCTGCGCTTCGTTACCCGGTCAAGCGCCTACATGGGCTGGGCCACCTGGGTGGCCGCCAGCCTGGCCGTCATCGGCGTGCTGGTGTTGATCACCGGGCCGCAGGCGGCGGCGCTCGTCGGGCCGGCCGTCTTGATCGGGCTGGGCTTGTTCCTGCTCGCGCGAGCCTACTGGCCGCGATTGCGGTCGTGAAACGGCAAAAAAGAAACCGGGTTTCTCCAATCGGGATAAAATGATCGCTCATCCCGGAGAAACCCGGTTTCTGTGGTCAAACAGTGACTAACGCTTGTCAAGCGGCACGTAGTCGCGCTGGTCGTAGCCCAGATAGATCTGGCGCGGGCGCGCGATCTTCTGATCGGGGTCGTTGACCATCTCGACCCATTGCGCCAGCCAGCCCACGGTGCGCGGAATGGCAAACAGCACCGGGAACATCTCCACCGGGAAGCCCAGCGCCTGATAGATCAGGCCGGAGTAGAAATCGACGTTGGGATACAGCTTGCGCGACACGAAGTAGTCGTCCTGCAGCGCAATGTGTTCCAGCTCCAGCGCGATCTCCAGCAGCGGATTGACGCCCGTCACCGCGAAGACTTCGTCGGCCGTCTTCTTGATGATCTTGGCGCGCGGGTCGTAATTCTTGTAGACGCGGTGGCCGAAGCCCATCAGGCGGCCTTCGCCCTTTTTCACCTTCTCGATAAAGGCTGGCACGTTCTTCACGTTGCCGATGGCCGTCAACATGCGCAGCACTTCCTCGTTGGCGCCGCCGTGCAGCGGGCCATAGAGCGCCGCGGCCGCGCCCGCCATGGCCGAATAGGGATCGGTCAGCGACGAGCCGATGGCGCGCATGGCGTTGGTGCCGCAGTTCTGCTCGTGATCGGCGTGCAGGATGAAGAGAACGTCCAGCGCCCGTTCCTTCACCGGATCGGGCGTATACTTTGCCTCGGCCATCTTGTCCAGCATATTCAGAAAGTTGCCGGGATAGCTCAAATCGTTATCGGGATAGACGTAGGGCAGGCCGCGATGATGGCGATAGGTGAAAGCGGCGACGGTCGGGACTTTGGCGATGAGGCGGTAGATCTGCTTCAGACGCACGTCCGGGTCCTTGACATCGCGCGCTTCAGGATAGAAGGTGGACATGGCGGCCACGATGCTGATGAACATGCCCATGGGATGCGCGTCGTAGCGGAAGGCCTGCATCAACTGCTTGATGTTCTCGTGCAGGAAGGTGTGATGCGTAATCTCGTGGGTCCAGGCGGCCAGCTGTTCCTTGTTCGGCAGTTCGCCATACATGATCAGGTAGGCCGTTTCCAGGTAGGTGCTCTGCCCGGCCAGCTGCTCGATCGGGATGCCGCGATATTGCAGAATGCCGGCATCGCCGTCGATGTAGGTGATGGCGCTCTTGCACGACGCAGTGTTCATGAAGGCCGGATCGTACGTCATCATCCCGAAGTCGCTCGGGTTGACTTTGATCTGGCGCAGGGCATCCGCTTTGATCGTGTCGTGCTCGATCGGGGCTTCATAGGTCTTGCCGGTGCGATTGTCGGTAATGGTCAGCGTGTTGGCGGGCATAATGGTCTCCTTGGGTATAAAATGGTACTGCACTGAGTGCGAGAAACATAGAAATTGTAGCCAGTCACCGGAGCAAAGTCAATTGGCAACTGCTCCAAAGATTAGATGCGCGCAACTGGCGAGAGGTGACAAACCGCGGCCGGCGGCTGTGCTATAATCGCGCTCGTTCGAAGGCCGACCGAAAGATCGGCCTTTTTCAGCCCAGTTCGAGCCGCCATGATCGACGAAGCGAGCAGCTTGACTCCCCTGGCCGGGCCTGATGGCCTGGCCTGTTATGCCGCGGGCGCGGGCGAGCCCGTGTTCCTCATGCCCTATCCGCATGGCTTTGGCCGTGCCCCGATCGTGCACGAGCCGCTCGCCGGCGTGCTGCGCGAATTGAATCAGCAGGTCGTCTCGTTTGATCCGCCAGGCATGTTCAACACCCGGCGCGCGGCGCAGGTCGGTATGCCGGAGATGTTGAGCTGTGCCGAAGAGACGCTGGACACGCTGGGCATTACCGGGCCGCTCACGCTGATCGGGCACAGTATGGGCGGGTTTTGCGCCATTGCTTATGCGCTGGCTTATCCCGGGCGCGTGAAGCGCCTGATCATCATCGGCAGCCTGGCGAGCGCTTCCGCCATTCAACGCGCCAAAGGGCTGCCGTGGGGCAGCTGGCTCACCGGGCGCGATCGGTGGCATTACCTCTACTGGGGTTTCCGCTTGAGTTGGGGACTGGGCGGCAATCTGGCGCTGCACAAGCAGATGCTGCAACTGCTCACGTACGCCTCGTACGCGGACAAAAGCCTGGTCCCTCGCGTAGCGATTGAGAAGGGCGATCGACATCGCCCGGCGCCGGTGCGCGATGTCTGGCCGCGCACGATCTTCGCTCAACGGCTGGATTACCGCACCCGCCTGAACGAGATTTTCGTCCCCGCGCTGATCGGCGTGGGCCGCCACGATCCGCAAGCGCCAGTGGGCTGCAGCGAAGAATTAGCACAGGGCATTCCGGGCGCACGGCTCGTCATTTTTGAGCACAGCGGCCATTATCCGTTCACGGAAGAGCGTGATCTCTTTCGGCAGACTCTGGCAGAATTTCTGGCATGACGCGATCGCAGCGCTTTATTCATTTTCTTGGCCGGTATCCTACCGCGCTGTGGAGCTTGTCGATCTTCGCCGTTGCGTTCCTGACGTATGCCTCGACCGTCCCGCCGGTGCAGGTCTTTGGCGATCCCAGCGAATACACCTTTATCCCCTGGATACTGGGCATCGCGCACCCGCCCGGCTACGCTTTCTACACCGTGTTGGCCGCCCTGTGGCAGCGTCTCGTCCCGATCGGATCGGTCGCGTTTCGCACCCATCTCCTGGCCTCCACGGCGGGCGCTCTGTCGGCGACGCTGGTCTACCTGATCGTGCTCCGCTTGATTCAGCAATCAGCAGTGAGCAATCAGCAATCAAAAATTACTCTGCACTTGCCTGCGGTGTTTGCCGGACTCTCGCTCGCCGCCGCCACGGACATCTGGCAGCATAGTATTCACGCCAACGCGCATATCATCACGCTGCTGCTGGCGACAGCCAGCGTATTCCTGCTGATTCAGTGGTGGCGCTCCGGGCAGGATCGCTGGCTGTACGTCTTCGCCCTGATCGCAGGCTTCAGCCTGCCGCATCATCTGCTGCTGGTCTTTGCCTTTCCGGCTTACGCGATCTTTATCGTTCTAGTGAAACCCCGCTTGTTTCTCCGGCCGAAAAAGGTCCTCGGCCTGATCGCCTGCTTCGTGCTGGGATTGAGTGTCTTCCTGTACTATCCGCTGCGCAGTCCCAGTGCGCCGTTCGGCCCGGCCAACATCACGTCGTTGGACGCTTTTATCCATTTCGTCAGTGCTGAGGGCCTGCGCGTCAACCTGTTCTACTATGGCCCGGGCGATCAACCGACGCGCTTTAGCGTATTTTTCGAGCTGCTGAAGCTGCAGTATTCAATCGCCGGCATCTTGCTGGTGATCCCGGGCGTGATCTGGCTGGCGCGCCGGGCGTGGAAGCCTTTTGTGCTGTGCGCAGTGTTCTTCCTGTCGCTATACCTGTTCATCATCAACACCGTGCAGGACGTGATGGCGTACCTGATGCTGCCGTTCATGCTGGTAGCGGTCTTCAGCGGATTGGGCGCGTGGGCGCTGGCGACGTGGAAACCCGTGGCGTCCAGAAAGCCTGTCGGGGCAGTGATCCTCGCGGCGCTGCTGCTGATCCCGCTCGCCCAACTCGTCTCGACGTATCCGCGTGTGTCGCTGCGTGGCTACACCGCCGGCGGCGATTGGGTCAACACGGTCTTCGATCGCTTTGCCGGCAAAGGCGAGCATGCCGTGCTGCTCGCGCCGTGGGAGGCGAACACGCCCCTGTGGGTGGCGCAGTATACCGAAGGGCGCACGCTGAACGAGGCGGACGTGAAGCCTGTCTATGTCACGACCGCCTCGCAAAACCCGTGGCTCGACAACGTCTTCGCGCACCTCGACGAAGGGCCGGTCTATCTGGCCGATTATCGCCGCCCGGTGGTGGAAGGCCGCCTGTTTCGGCTGCGTCCCGAAGGACGGTTGTGGCGCGTGGCGCCGCCGGGCGATACGAGCGTGCCGCCGCTCGATCACACGTTAAGCGTGAAGGCCGGCGAGGGTGAAAACACGCTTGAGGTGTTGGGTTACTCGCTCGATCACGCTGCCGTCGAAGCGGGACAGACGGCCTATCTGACGCTTGCCATGCGCGCGCCGATCACGCCGACGCATATCCTCATGCCGTATGCCACCCTCGGCGACCGCGAATTTCGCTGGACGACCGATTCGCGTTTGTTGACGCCGGAGTGGCAGCCCCATGAAGTGATCGTCGAACGCTATGAAATTCCAATCGCGTTTGATTCCCCAGCGGGCGATTACGATTTGAAATTGGGTTTCAGCGATCTCACAACCGGACAAGACGTGCTGCAACCTGTGCCGCTGCAATCACTCAGCGTGACCGAATCAACGCGTCCCCACGCCGACGTGCCGCCGGCTGCGCTGGCGAACTTCAGCGCGCAGATCGCTTTGCTGGGCGCGACCGCGAATGGCGCGGCGCACCAGGCCGAACTGCCCGCCATCACTGTGAAGCCGGGAGAAACGATCGGGGTGGGGTTGAATTGGCTGGCGCAGCAGCAGGTGGACGAGTCGTACACGATCTTCGTGCACCTCATCGACGGCGGCAATCGCCTGATCGCGCAGCGCGACTATACGCCGATGGGCGGCGCATTCCCCACACAGTTGTGGATTCCCAAATGGATTGCAGGGCAGTCGGTGAACGATCCGTACCAGATCAAGGTGCCGGATGATCTGCCGCCGGGCGAGTATTTCGTTGAAACCGGCATCTACGGCATGACCAGCCAGCGCCGCGTGCCGATCATCGGGCGCGATGGCAGCCTGGCCGGTGATCGGGTCATTTTGTTCAAAGTGAAGGTACAATCGTAGCCTGCTGTCAGTGTCTCATCTATACGGCCCGCTTCGAGATCGCCCACCGCAGCCGTCCAGTCCATTGCACTTTGTCTAATGATGTAATACACTGGTGTCCGTGATGATCCGGGCCATGGATCGGCGCGTTTGAAGTGCGTTTGAATTTTGATGCACGTTTTATACCCCAAGTCGCCGGGCAAATGTGCTATCCTGATGAAGGTTAGCGACTCGTGGACGAGTATCCAACTTCTGACCACAGCCCCGAATCTGCGGGTGCTCAACGAACTGGCGGTGCTGATGTCAATGCTGACCAAGTCAGCATTGGCGGCGATGTCGTCGGGCGTGATAAGGTGACAAACGTCGATCAGCGCGTCGATACGGGCGGCGGAGCTTACATTGCCGGAAAATCACGGTCGAAGGTCAAGGTAACTTTGTAGGGCGAGACGACAATTCGCTCCCGTCTCCGATTCGGCGGGAGCGATCGTGGCCGAGGAAGTGACGGTCAAAAGATACCTCACTGTTTTCCGCAGCGTTCAACAGGTCATCGCGTTTCTCCTGATCATCATCGCGGTTGTGGCCATCGTGGCCTACGTCGCATACCGTGCCTCGCTGCCTTCCCCAATGACCGGCGATTTCAACATCGCCGTGGCTCAATTTGAAGAGGTGCCGGCATCTGACAGACCGACCATAGCGCCTTTTCAGGAGTGGGCTGGTAACTATCTCGACAGCGTTTACAAAGCAGACCCTTTAGGATTGAAGGTTCAAGTCGGACACGACAAGATCCCGGTCGTTCACAGTCCTGCCGAAGCCGATGACCTGGCTAAGCAGGTCAAGGCAAATCTGGTGATTTACGGCACGGTGTCAGTATTAGGTGAAGATGCATCGATCACTCCTAAATTCTGGGTGTATGATGCGTTGCAGAATGATGCCGCCGAGATGATCGGCACCGGCCAGCAGCAGCTGGAGTACCCCTTTCAATTCTCCGGCTGAGGTGCTCGACATACAAGAGCGGGGTCAATGCGGCGCTTCAACGGCGCGCCAATATCCTGATCAGATTCACGCAGGCTTTGGTGTACCGCAAAACAAGCCAGTACCAGGCTGCGCGCGACGCAGTGCAGCAAGCCATTAACGAAGCCGAAGCCTACGGCAGTTTCAAGGGCAAAGAGACGTTGTACCTGATCGCAGCGGACCTTGCACGGTTCGCGTTAAATGATTCCGACGATACAAAGTATTGACAAAAGATGTCGATGCGTATAAACTGACATTGCACATATAGACTTGCGGGGGACAGGATGTACGATCGTGAATGTACTGCGTTTCCCTCTTGTCTTAGCAGCCGCTCTAGCGCGTGAAGATCCATTTATCCATCATCGACTTCTACCATGTGATCCGTGTACGTGGTTCTATGCTTGCCGCGGTCTTTCTCAGCAAGACTAAGCTCATTACAGCAACTTTTTGCCAGCCGCGCCCCTGGAAATGTGACCCGCCGCCGGCAACACCAACCTCATCGCCAACGCTAAACCGCACCTCGCACAGTGGCGCTCCACGTAGGCCGTGCGGTGTCTAGCAGCGTGCCTGTGACGGTACTGACCAAATCTCAATACCGGTATCAGGTGGCCGCTGGTCACACCCGAAGGACGCGGCGGCCTCGCGGCATTGCCGGACGCATAAATTTATCCAGGCGGCGTGGCTTACCTTCACGCTTGTGGGAACTCTAGTTTCGCTTCCACCCAGGCAGCACGATCTGAATCGCTCGTACAACACCTGGTCTCTATCCAATCGCTTCCCGGAGGAATCGAAAATATACACGATGCAATCACTGTCGCGGCGCGGATGCTTTCTCCGGCGATGTACTTTTAATCGAAGCGCAGATCAAAGATTCAATGTTGAGCTTGTGGCCGGTTGAAGCCAACTCACTCGATATCAAGAGATTCGTACCGTGGTAGGAAATCACATCGTGGTTATTGAACCTGCCGGAAATGGTCACAGTAACAGCGGTCTCGGTGCCAGCGGAAACGATCTGGATTTGTTTGTATTTCCAGGCACGGTTGCCCATATTTTGGATCGCAACAATCTGGAAGAGTTCCGAGCAGACTCGGGTGCCATCATGGTAGGATCCGCCACCTCCCCCATCCGCATTCCAGAATGGCAAGAACAACCGACAATTCAGCATCAAATTACGGAAGCCGTGTCGACTGCTACGCCTGGGGTGAAAACATCAGCACGCTAAGTTAGCAGAGAAATCCATAAGCCACTTGCGCGAGCGGCGGTCGCCAAATCCGCATGGCACAATTCCATCGGGCAGCCTCCGTGCAAAGTGAATTCGCGACAAAATCAACACTTTGCGCGAAGGCCCCCTTTTTGCCAGATCGATTGAACTCACAGTTTCAGAGATGCATCCATCTTCTACCAGGAGGCATTGTGATGCGTGTACGTCGTTCTATGCTTGCCGTCGTCGTATTGTCGAGCATGGCTTTGCTGACCGCAGCATTTGCCACCAGTGTATTGGCCCAACCTGGAAATGTGTCCCGCCACGACCAGTCGCAGCAACCTCATGTGCACAAGGAAGCGAGTGTGCAGCACATCAGCGGGTGGACGCCATCCAGCAAGCGCGTGGGCGCCAATTCAGATGTCGGCGCTCAAGGTGCTGTGACGATTATGACCGAAGACTTCGAAGGGACGTTCCCCGGTACCGGGTGGTCGCTGTCTGGCACACCGAACCATTGGGGGGCCAGCACTTGCGAGCAGCATGCCGGGATGCAGAGTGCCTGGATTGAGGTCACGTTTGGCCTGGCATGTGGGAGCGACTACGAAACCAGCGAGGAATCGCGGATTATCTACGGACCTTTCAGTCTGGGCGATGCTGCCGCCGCCCGATTGTCTTTCTCTTATTGGCTCTCGAGTGAAAAATACTACGATTATCTGTACTGGGGCTCGTCCATCAACGGTACAGACTTCTGGGGATATGGGGTGTCAGGAAACTCGGGCGGCTGGCTTGATGAAACGTTCGACATCACAACCACCCACATGGGCCAACCAAATGTTTGGATTGCATTCTTATGGAAAAGCGACAGCAGTATCGTTAACAGCGAAGGAGCATTTGTGGACGACTTGGTGCTAACGAAGGACCTGTCCGAGACGAATATAGTTGGGCAGAAGACAGCCAGCCGAGCGACAGCGGTGGGGGGTGATGTGGTTACCTACACCATCTCCGTACAGAACAACGCCACAATCGACGCCGCATCAGTCCACCTGACTGACACACTCCCGACCAACTTGTCGCTGGTCAACGGATCGCTGACGGCTAGCGCCGGCGGTCTCGGTATTCAGGGCCAGGTGATCACATGGGCGGGTGCGATCAATAGCAGTCAAACGGTGCTCATCACGTACGCAGCGAGACTGGCGAATGCTATTCCGGCTGGGACGCTGGTGACTAATCCGCTCGCGGTCGATAACGGAGCCGGAGCCGTGTTCAACACCAGTGCCACCGTGAAGGTAGGCAGCTTTGTGTTCCTGCCGCTGGTCATGCGAAGATGGCCACCGATACCCTATACACCTGTACTGAATCCCATTGCCAATGCCGGTGGCGGGTCTTACACCGTGAGTTGGTCAGAATCACCTGAACAGTTGGCTGATACCTACACACTGCAAGAAGCCACCGACCCGTCCTTCTCCAATCCCACCACTGCCTACTCTGGAAGCGGAACAAGCTGGAGTGCCAGCAGCAAGGCGACTGGGACCTACTATTATCGCGTGCAGGGCCATAATATCTATGGTGATAGTGGTTGGAGTAATATTCAGTCCGTTCAAGTCGTTCCGCCCGCAGCCATAGTGTACGTGCAAAACGACACTGGCGGCCAGTTGTGTTACGAGATTTACGGCAGTGGCATTGGCAACCGGTGTTATTCGTCGTCAGGGCAAAGCCTCTACGGCACCTTCCCAAGCGGCACCTATTCCTGGCATGCTTCGGCCCGCTGTGGATCGGCTAATGGGACCCGATACTATTCTCCCGGCCCTCAGGCTCACCAATTCTCGTGTCGCTAGCGCACCCTTCAGATCGGCCCAGTCCCGTACTGCTCAAACGGCGCGGCTCACTGCCAGGGCGAGGACACCGACCAGAGCGGTTTCAGGTATCGCGGTATACCTTGCCCGCGTTGTCTGAGATACATTTGCGTTACAAAGATTTTCCGCCTATTGACCTTGCGATTTGAGTAGTGCTATACTGTTAACTGTAAATCGTCGTCCTCCTCGCTCGACTCGTTTGTCTGTTGGTACTTTGATGTCGGAACACCGCTGCGTGGTCCGGCCCCCCTCCTGGCAGAGAGCTGCCTGAACGGAGAATGATGCCATGACACCTGCTCACATGAAGCGTCTACTGGCGGCCGTTGGCCTGGTAACGCTTTCGCTGCTGATTTTGATGGCGTTAATCCTGCCCGCAGCGAATCAGACGTTGGCCCGTGCCGGTAAAACTGTGAATACTCCGGCCGGGTTATCGGCAACCGATCCCATTACAATCCCCCTGGTGCATCCCGTGGTGCCCATCGGCTCATCCCAACCGGCAGCGACACAGTTCAGTGGGCAGCCGCCAACGCACACCAATAGCATCAACGTCGTCCCCTTCCAGCCGAAAGTTCACAAGCAGCTGGGCGCAACGCCGCCCAACATACACCCAAGTGCTTCCAAACCCAATCGCCCTGCCAGAACGCCTGACCAGGTGAACCAGCAACCGCAGCCAGCGGCTGATCCTCAGGCCGCCGACATAGCCGGGCTCCTGAAAGCCCAGGATTGGCAAATCTTAGGCTCTGAGGATTTTGAAGGGATATTTCCCCTGGCCCCATGGACTGTCACCGACCTTAACCCTTATGATGGGTATGACCGAAAGTGGAACGACACCAACTTCTTTGCGTGGACCGGCGACTGGTCGGCCTGGCCTGCTGCCGGCGGCGACGACTATTTGGATCCTGCGGTGACACTCTGGTACACCGACAACCTCTATACTCGAATGGAGTACGGGCCCGTTAACCTGAGCAGCATGTATGATGCTTTTGTCAGCTTCGAGATGTATTACGACACTGAGCCTGATTGGGACTGGGTCTACTTCTGCATCTCGACCGATCACATTAACTACAGTTGTGATTCCTGGTCGGGTTATTCTTCTTGGGCCGACCACTCATATTGGTTGACCTCCTATGCCGGCTATACCCGGGTGTGGTTTGCCTGGGAGTTTTATAGCGACTTTAGCAACAGCGACTATTATTTCGGCCCGTACATCGACGACATCTACATCTGGGGCGATGACGCACCTCCAACCCCGCCCGTCCAAAGCTGCACCCTGGATGGTCAACTTATTCAAAACTGCGGCTTTGAGACGGGCAATGCCACCTACTGGGGCATCACCAGCGGTCCTTACCAGGCAATAGCCTCCACTTTATCGCTCCAGCCGGATAGCAGTAAACAATCCGTCCTGCCGGGCGTCCAATCAAGATCTGACCAGCCCGGCCCAGACACTGTGGAGCATACTAACTCGGTCGAAATCACGAACCTGGCGCCAGCCGAGGGAACTTTTCACGCGTTAATGTCCTGGTCAGGGTCTCCCGCCCGTGACAGCCTTTACCAACAATTCTATCTGTCCTCCACCGTCTCTAGCGTTACCGTGAACTATTGGTATGCCGTGACCACTGACGAAACCGTTCCGGGGTACGACTTCTTCTGCGCATCGCTTCAAAAGCCCGATGAAACTATCCTGGTCGATTTGGGCTGCATGGATGCAGTGGACACCGATGCATACTGGCACGAGGCCGTATACAGCCTTAATTCAAGCGAGCTGGCGAACGTCCGCGGCCGGAGCTGTAAGAATCGTCTTCGATCTGTACAACGACAGCTCACTTGGCTCATACGGCCTGGTAGACTTCGTGCGTGTTTATGCTACAGGCGGCACAGTTGCCTCGATCGATCCGAATGAGCCCAACAACGATTTCAGCACAGCAGCAACGCTGGCGTGCAGCCAGACCATCACCAGTGGCATCATTGGCGATGCGGTGGGCGGCGCCGACGTCGATTGGTTCAGGCTCGCCAATGTGCCGGCAGGCCGCCTGAACATCGACATCGATGCTCGCACGCAAGCGCCGCAATCGGATTTGGACTCCGTCGTGTATCTTTACGACAACAATCACAATGTCGTGGCTTACAATGACGACGATGGTATTACGCTTGACAGTTACGTCGGTTACACCAACACCGCAGCAGGAGCCACCTATTATGCGCGGGTAAGTTCCTACACAGGCGAGGGCGGTCCCAGCTCGTTTTACGCGATTAAAGCGGCCTGCAATACCCAGGGCGAGCAGCACGGCGGCACGACTACTACCCCCGGCATCACAGGCACCTGGACGGTGATGCTCTATCTTAACGCCGAGGACTCGAGCTTCGCCAGCATTCTGACCAAGTATCGAACGGATATTGAATCGTTCATCGGCGGCAAACAGTCGTTCCTCACGGTGACGGTCCTCTACGATGCGCCCGGCAGCACGGGCATGACTCGCTATCTCGTGCAGCCCAACGGCAATTACACGAATGGCGTCAATCGCTGGAACCTGGCCGAAGCCAACATGGGCGATCCCGATACGCTGAACAATTTCGTCAGCTGGTCGATGGATCAGTTCCCCGCCGATAATTATTACCTGGCTATTGACGATCATGGCAACGGCGCGTATGGCGTCAGCTTCGATGCTACATCGTTGAACGATCCGCTCACGCCGCCCGAGGTCTATTCGGCCTTGAAAGCGGCCACGCAGAACGGAGCGCGCAAGATCGATATCCTTGATTATGAGGCCTGCCTGATGGGTCTGGCCGAGAATGCCTACGATGTGAAGAGCCTGGTCCGCTATCTCGTCGCGTCCGAGCAGATCAGTTGGGGCATCGACACCTACCCCACGTACTTCAGGGATCTTACGGCCAACACGTTACCCCTCACCGTTGGCCAGCGTATCGTCACGCGCTACTCCGCCACAGCTGCAGCGGCGGGCTACCCGCATACCATGGCCCTGATCGATACCGCTCACTTGGCTACAGTGAGCATGGCCATCGATAACTTTGCCAATACGCTAATGGCTACAGGGAATTACACTGCTGCAGTAGCGGCGCGTGCGAATTCACAGGCTTTCGCCGCCGACGCAGAGGCAACCGATTCAGGCCGCGCCGATTACATCGATCTGTGGAGCCTGGCCGATCGGGCCAGAAGCGCCGGGCTGGTGTCCAGCTCGATCGCCAATGCCGTCAAATCGGCCGTGAGCTCGGCGGCGATCGTCGAGCGGCATGCCAGCGGCGGAGTGGACGGGATTATCTGGGATCACAGCGGCGCGCACGGCCTGTCGATTTACTACCCGGCCACGCGGTATTCAGCGGCGTTTGCTCCTTACACGTCCGGCTCCATTTACCGGATGAGCGCCGACGGACGGTGGGACGAATTCCTGCAATGGAGTCTGCCCGGCACCCAAAGAGGCATGCACGGCACGCGCGCATCTTTACGCTTGACTGGCGGCACAACCTTCGTCTTCAAATATGTTTACCTGCCGCTGGTGCGCAAGTAATATCACGCTTTCTGCCGGCAGCGATGGGCCGCTGGGAGAATCCATCAATTGACGACGATGCCTGATTTATTACAGACACTGGCTGCTTACGTGCCGCCCGGCCTCACCCGGGCGGCACTGCAGGCTGTGGAACCCGCGCCGCCGCAGACAGCTCAGGTCAGACGTTTCGCGGCGGCCATTCTGTTTGCCGACGTCTCCGGCTTCACGCCACTGACCGAAGCGCTGGCCCGCCAGGGTTCTGAAGGCCCCGAAGAACTCACGCGCCTGCTCAATGGTTATTTCAGCCGCATGATCGAGCTCGTCGAAGCGCAGGGCGGCGAGATCGTCAAGTTCAGTGGCGACGCCGTGACGGTCGTCTTTCCAGCCATCGACGAGAGTCTAAGCATTGCCACGCGCCGCGCCCAACAGGCCGCCGAAGCCATGCAGGCTGCCATGGCCGATTTTGCCATGCTGCCCACGAGCGCCGGCCCGGTGGCGCTCGGCATGAAGATTGGCATCGGCTCGGGCGAGATCGTCGCAGCGCAGGTCGGGGGCCGGCACGATCGCTGGGAGCACGTCATCGCCGGCGATCCGCTCCGCCAGGTGGCGCAGGCCGAACATCGCGCGCAGCGTGGCGAAATCATTCTCAGCCCGGAAGCCGCACAGCTTATTGCGCCACAGGCCATCTCGCCTTGCCCGCTGCTTCAACCGGATTGGTCGGCCGTCAAGAATCCTGACCTGGTCGCGGCCGCCTTGCGTGTGTATGTCCCCGGCACGGTCATGACCTGGCTTACGGGCGGCTTGCAGGACTGGCTGGCCGTTTTGCGTCCCATGAGTGTCCTTTTCATCGGCGTGGAAGGCATTGACTACACGCGGCCCGACGCGGCGGCGGTCCTGCATGAGTTTCTGCGCGCCTTGCAGGAAATGGTTTATCGTTACGAAGGCGACATCAACAAATTGGCGGTAGATGACAAAGGCACCATCGCTCTCGCCCTGTTTGGCGCGCCGCCGCACGCGCATCCCGACGATCCGGAGCGGGCGCTGCGCTGCGCGCTCGATCTGCAGACACTCATCCCCCCATCAGGACTGCGACTGGCGATCGGCGTGACGACCGGCCGGGTGTTTGCCGGGCCGGTAGGCAGTACGACGCGCCGCGAATACACGGTGATGGGCGACACGGTGAATCTGGCGTCGCGGCTCATGGTCGCAGCCGGGCCAGGACAAATCCGCTGTGACTACGAAACTTACCACATGGCGCGCAGCAAATTGGCCTTTGAGTTCCTCGCGCCCATCGCGGTCAAAGGGAAAGCGGGATTGATTCGTGTCTACCAGCCGGCGGGAGAGGCCGGGGCGCAACCACTGACTGATCGGGCCCTGGTGGGACGTCGTGCTGAAGTCGCGCGGCTGCAAGCGAACTTGCGCGAGGTGCAGGCTGGACACAGCCGCACGCTGATGATCGAGGGCGAAGCAGGCATCGGCAAGTCACGGCTGGCCGAAGAGTTGATCCGGCTGTTGCGCGAAGCAGGGATCGCCGGCCTGCGCGGCGCGGGCCACAGCATTGAGCAGCGCACACCTTACCGGGCCTGGCGCGACATTTTCACTTCGTTCTTCGATCTGGACGGCGTCGACGATGTGGCCGAGCGGCAAAGCCGTGCGCAGGCGCACTTGAGGGATATCGTGCCCGAGCTCGTCGAGCGCGCGCCGCTGCTCAACGATGTGTTGATCCTGAACCTGCCGGAAACGCCGCTCACCGCTTCGCTGGACGCCAACCTGCGCCACGAAAGTCTGGTCTCGTTGCTGCTCGCCTTGCTGCGCGCCTGGGCGCAGGAAAGACCTTTGGCGCTGATTTTGGAAGACGCCCAGTGGCTCGACTCGCTGTCGTGGAATTTGACCGTGCAGGCGGCGCGCGCGCTGGCTGTCGCGCGCGTGCCGCTGCTGCTGGTGGTGGTGATGCGCCCGCTGGAGGAAGAGACCACGCACGCCGAGCCGCAAATCCTGGCGGCCTTGTCTGAAACCGAGCGGCTGGTGCTGAACTCGCTGCCGCCGGAAGAATTAGTGACTTTGGCGGCTGCCCGCCTGGGTGTGTCCGAGGCTGATCTGCCTGCCGCCGTGGCGCAGCTGATCCAGACGCGCCCGGGCGGCAATCCTTTTTTTGCCGAAGAAATCATCTATGCCTTGCGTGATAGCGAGATTATCTCGGTCACGCAGGAAGCGGGGCAGGCCCGCTGCGTGGTCAACGGCGATCTCGACCGGGTGATGCAGGCTCTGCCGGATACGGTTCAAGGGGTGGTGCTGTCGCGCATCGATCGCCTGCAACCGGAAGAGCAGCTGGCGCTCAAGATCGCTGCCGTGATCGGGCGCACTTTTGCGTATGCCCCGCTGCGCGCGACGCTGGGCGAGCATATGGAAATCTCCGATCGGCTGTTAAAAGCCCATCTGGAGCAACTGGTTCAGCGCGAGTTGACGCTGCTCGACGCGCCGGAGCCAGAATTGACTTACGTGTTCAAGCACATCGTCACGCAAGAAGTCGCTTACGAGACGCTGTTGTTTGCGCAGCGGCGGCAGCTGCACCGCACGGTGGCGCACTGGTACGAACAGACCTTTGGCGATCACCCGCTGGCGCCGGGACAGGAACTGGAAGCGCCGCTGGCGCCCTTTTACCCGCTGCTCGTCTATCACTGGCATCAGGCCGAAGACCACGAGCGCGAACGATATTATGCGCGCCTGGCCGGCCAGTGGGCGGCGGCGCATTTTGCCAATGCCGAATCTGCAGGTTACTTCAGCCGGGCCATTGACCTGACACCCGCCGCCGACACGGCCACGCGTTACGATCTGCTGCTGTCGAGGGAAGCCGTCGACGATCTGCGCGGCGCGCGCAATGAGCAGGCGCGCGATCTCCAGTTGTTATCAGAGTTGATGGGCGTGATTGGCGATGACCACCGCCGCGGCGAAGTTGCGCTGCGGCATGTCAACTACTATGAAGCCACCAGCAACTATGCCGCGGCTCTGCAAGCGGCGCAGAGCGCGCTGTGCAGGCACGCCGCAGGTGACCACGATGCCCTGGCCGAAATCAAGGGGCTCGTGGCGTGGGGCCGCATCCTGTGGCGGCAGGGAGAGTATGACGCCGCGCACGGGCCTTTGGAGCGCGCGCTGGCACTCGCTCGACAGACATCCGATCAATCCAGCGAAGCAGAGGCGCTGCAGGCGCTCGGCAATGTCGTGTTCTATCACGACAATTACCCGGCTGCGCGGGAGTATTATGAGAACGCGCTGACCATCTATCAAGCGGCCGGCCGCCGCCAGGGCGAGGCCGACAATCTGATGAACCTGGGGATCATCTTTTACGTGTCCGGCGATTATGCGGCCGCGCGGGACTACGACGAAGAAGCCTTGATCATCTACCGCACAACGGGCGATCGGCGCGGCGAAACGATCGCGCTGGGCAATCTCGGCACGGTGTATTGTGATCTGGGGGATTACGCCGCGGCGCGCGCTTATCATCGCCAGGCGCTGGAAATTCATCAAGCGATCGGCGATCGCTGGGGCGAAGCGACCAGCCTGGTCAACCTGGGATTAGTCCATCAGCGTTTGAATGAGCATGCCACTGCGCGCGCCGATTGTGAACGTGCGCTGCGCATTCAATCTGCGATTGGCGATCGGCGCGGCGAAGGCTACAGCCTGACGTATCTGGGCCATGCGCTGACGGGCCTGCAGCAATGGGACGCCGGGGCCGCTGCTTATGCCCGGGCCCTCAGTCTGCGTCGCGAGTTAGGTCAAAATAGTTTAGCCCTTGACGATCTGGCTGGACTGGCGCGTGCCACGCAGGCCAGCGGCAATACCTCACAGGCGCTTGGCTACAGCCAGGAGATCCTGGACTGGGTCGCAGCGCATGGCCTCGACGGCATCGAATATCCCAGTGAAGTCTGTCTGACGTGTTATCAAACCATCACGACCACCGCTCAGAGCAGCCCCGCGCAAAGACAGCGCGCCCGTTCGCTGCTGGCACAGGCCCGCGCCGCGTTGCTGGAACGGGCGGCGGCCATTCCTGATGAAGCCTTGCGGCGCCAGTTCCTGGAAAACGTGCAGGCCAACCACGACCTCCTCCTCGGGGAGGAAAATGAATCAATCTAATCACGGCCATTCCGCTTTTCAGCTCCCAGGCTCATTCGAGCGCCTGCAAAATCTCTTACGGCGGCTTACCTTGACGGGAGTCAGAGACAGGCCCAGACGTGTTTGAAGACCTCTCAGTGACGAACACACGCGAGGGGATTGGCCGTGATCCCCTCGCGTACCCGTACTCCGAATGTGCAATCAAAGTCAGCGGGTCATTGTCGGAGCCAGCTTCAGTTGGGCCAGGTGATCGTCGAGCTCGCGCGCGGCCTCTTCTTGGGTAAAACCATATTTCTTTTGCAGCATGCCGATCAGCCGATCGCGCCGGCCGTTGATCTTGTCCAGATCTTCATCCGTGAGCACGCTCCACCATTCCTTGATCTGGCCGCGGATCTGCGTCCACTGGCTTTTCAGAATATCCTCGTTCATGTTTGACTCTCCTTATTCTAAGATAGACCGTGCGGCCCTACTCGTTTTCGTCCGGCGCCGGGCCACACGTGAGGCACTGGACCTGTACCCGCCTTACCGCGATTTGGCGGCGATCACGAAAGCCGTAATCGCTCCAACGGCTACCAGCGGCACCCACGGATAATGCCGCACAAAGCGCACGGCGGGTTTCTGGTTGCGCTCGCGCCGCCGATCGATGATCTCCTTGAACGCATGCATGAGATCGTCATAGGTTGCCTGGAGATCTGTCATGAGCTGATTTGCTTCGACTTTGACCGTTTCCCAGTTCTCATCCAGCACCTGCCCCTGCTGCTGGATACTTTCACGCAGGCTTGGTTGCTTCTTCTTGGTAAACATGTGCTTGTCTCCTGAATAAGAATCGGCCTGAGCTGCACTACACCGCCGCGCCCTCTAAGTTATCACAGTGCGTGTAAAAAAGTCCCAAATCGCGCTCAAAAAAGCCTAAAAAATCAAAGCGCCTGGACAAAGACACAACTCATCATGAGCGTTACGTAGGGTGCCTGTAATTAGAGAGGGAGATACTACTCAACAGCCGAGTGGAGAATATACCCGATGCCAGGAACAGTCTCAAGCAGTGCATCCAATTCGGGGCCCAGCTTTTTGCGAATGCGGCCGAGGTACACATGCAGGTAATGATTGGAATCGCGATATTCCGGTCCCCAGACTTTGGCAAGCAGCGCCTCGTGCGTCAAGACGGCCTCTTGATTCTGAGCCAGCTCGGCCAGCAGTGCGAATTCCGTCCGCGTGAGGTGCAGGTCCGCTCCGCCCACGAAAGCGCGCCGTCCCTGCAGATCGATGGTGAGCGCCTGGATGCGGATTTCCGGCAGCTTTGTCGCAGGGTCAGCTTTCGCGCGCCGCAGCACCGCCCGCACTCGCGCCAGCAGCTCCTTGGGCGAGAACGGCTTGGTCACGTAATCGTCGGCGCCGGTATCCAGCGCGTGCACTTTCAATTCCTCATCTTCACGCGCGCTCAACACGACAATCGGGATGTCCGATAACTGGCGCATGAGCGCGCACACGTCGATGCCGCTCAGGCCGGGCAAAATGAGATCGAGGATCACCAGATCGTATGCGCCTTCTTTGAATAAACGCAGCGCTTCCTCGCCGGTGCCGGCCACATCCACCGCATAACCCCGCGCCTGGAGATTGACGCTGAGCAGCTTCTGAATGGATAGATTATCATCTACGACTAGAAAACGTTCCATGGGCTCCTACCGGGCGGCTGAGGGATGGAGTGCGCGCTCAATGGCCGCCATCAAGCGGGTTGCGCTGAACGGCTTGATCAAGACATCGACGACGTTCGGGTATCGATGACGATCGACCTGTGCTTCCATGATCGACGCCGTCATCACCAGCACGGGGAATTTCCCCGTCATGTTCGGATCGGCGGAAATCTGTGTCAGCAAATCCCAACCGGTTATTTCGGGCAGCTTAATGTCCAGGATCATGAGATCAGGCGTCGCGGCATTCAGATGATCCAGGGCCTGCGGCACGTTTGCAGCTTCCAGAACGGTATAGCCCCGACTGATTAAGTTGACGGTGACCAGTTTGCGCACATTCGGTTCGTCTTCGATGACGAGCACGGTTGTCATGTCGCCAGGCTCCCTTCGTTTCCACCGGCCAATTGAGACGGACAGCTGCTCGCTCATAGCGTGCGTTCTCCTGCCACCGGCAAGGTGAAAGAAATCGTCGTGCCCGGCTCCGATCCATCCTGTATCCAGATGCGTCCGCCGTGCGCTTCGATCAGCCCTTTGCAGATGGCTAACCCCAGCCCGGCGCCTCCCATTCGGTTGGTGGGCGGTCTGTCCACTTGCTCAAAAGGTTCAAAGATACGCGCGCGCGCCTGACGCGGTATGCCCGGGCCTTGATCCGTCACGTCGATCTGAACCATGCCGTTGGCGGGCTGCGCGGTCACTGTAATCGTCGTCTGGGCCGGTGAATACCGGGCGGCATTGCCGACGAGATTAGTCAGCACCTGGCTGATGCGCTCCGCATCGACGCGGATGAGGGGCAGGTCGCGCGGTACGTTCAGCCTCAATTGATGATCGCTCGTGATGGTCTGCAGCTGAGCCAGCGCCGTCGCGATCACGCGCTCCAGCGTTTGCGGCTTCGGCGCGATGCGCAGGGTGCCAGCCTCCAGCCGCGAGAGGTCCAACAGCTGCTCGATTAAGTCACTCAGTTTATCGGTCTCTTCGTCAATCGTCCGCAGGAAATCATGCTGGTTGGCCGGATGCCACTGGACGTCATCGGCCAGCAGCGTAGTGGCAAAGCCTTTGATGGAAGTCAGCGGCGTGCGCAGCTCGTGCGAGATCATGGCGAGAAACTTCAGTTTCAACTCATTCGCCTGCTCGGCCTCGTGGCGGGCTTTCGCTTCGGCCGCCAGCAAGCGGATATTGTCAATGGCGATGGCCGTTTGATCGACCAGGCCCCGGATGTGCCGCAAGTCGTCGACCTTAATGGCGCTCCGCAGCGGGAAGTGCAAAGACAATACGCCATACCATACGCCTCTGGCCATTAGCGGAAAGACTATCAGGCTATGCGTTTTCAATAGCTCAAACCGGCGGCGCACGCTCTGCGAGAATTCCTTTTTGGTCTGAACATGTTCGATCACGATCGGTTTGTCATGGAGGTAGGGCGGCAGCACTCCCACGTCTTCCAAGGCCAACCGTTCGCCGATGAAATTCGGCAGTCCGGCTTCTTTGTTCCACGCGGCCAGTATGTCACACCGCGGCGGCTGAGTCTCGTCAAACGGCGCCGTGAAGATGGCAATCGAGGCGCGGCTGACTGTAGTGAGATAGCTGCTGGATAACAGGGCGGCCAGGATCTCGTCCGGGGTGCGCGCTGAGCCGATGGTTTGACTGATGCGATACAGTTCGCGGGTGCGTTGGAGCACCGCGCGCAGCGTTTTGCTCGTCTGCTGCCGTTCGCCAATTTCTCTTTGTAGATCGCGATTCAAGCGGGCCAGTTGCTCGGTGCGATCGGCGACCCGCTGTTCCAGTTGGGTATTCAAGAGATGGATTTGCTCTTCGGCCTGGCGGCGTTCGGCGATTTCATCTCTCAGGCGGGCATAGGCGGTTTCGATTTGTGCCGCGCGAGCAGTCACGCGCTGTTCCAACTCGGCGTTGAGCCTCTGCGCTTCGGCATACAGCCAGGCATTATCCAGCTCAAGCGCGGCGCGCCGCGCCAGTTCTTCGGCCAGTGTCAGATCGCTTGGAGTGTAACGCCGCCCCGATTCCGCCGCCACGAACGTGAGTGCGCCCAGCGTCCGATCGCGCGCTACCAGCGGGACGATCATCATCGACCGCAGTCTGGAGCTGCCGCGCAATGGCCAGCTGTTCGCGATCGGTAATCGTCGCCTCCAGAAACGAGTCGGGCAAATCGGGATAGAACTGTGACTGTCCGCTGCGCAGGACGGCATACAGGCCGACGGGATCGTCGGGCCGGGGGGGATAACGCTGATAAAGTTCATGCGCCAGCGCGACCTTGGCTGGATCGATATGCACGACCTTCAGCCGCCGCAACGTGCCATCGGCCTCCAGCATATCGACGGCGCACCAGTCGGCCAGGTCGGGCACAACCAGCTGCGCCACATTGCTGAGCCGCGTTTCAAAGTCGAGCGGCATGGCCAAAGCCATGCCCGCTTGCGCCAACAGGCGTTGACTCAATTCACCCCGCTTGAGGTCGGTCATCTCGCGAAAGATGCCGACGACGAGTATGGGCGCCCCGGCTCCGTCAAAGACCGTGCGCGCCGTCACCCGCGACCAGTGTTCTTCACCCGTTGCGCGGACTCGAAAACGAATCACCTGCGGCGGACTGGATATCCCGCGTAAGGCCAGGCAGCCTGGCAGGTCGTCTGCGTTCAAAGGTCGCCCTGACTCGTCGAAGGTCTCGAACTGGCGCAGCATCTCTTCCACCGGCGCCGTTAACAGGACCTGCGCATCAGGCAGGCCCATCAGGCGCGCAGCAGCGTCATTGCAGTAGATCAATTGGCCGTCCGGGTTTAGAACCGTAATGCCGTCGGCAATGCCCTCCAAAATGATCGCCAGTTGAGTGCGCGACAGCTGCTGCGCCTGATCGGATGGCGTCTCGCTCATGGCGAAATTTTCCCCCTTGGCCCGCCAACACTTATCTTCATTATAACGGTTTGCCGGGCGCGTGACTAGTGTCTTTTCCTCAAAATCCGACTTTTTTGAGAGTTTTTTTAGATGCCGTTTGGGACATTTTGAGCGGACACAGAGTATGCTTCAACTACCATGGCCCTTGAACCAGAGCAGCCTTTGAAGGCACTACGCGGGGAGGCGGGCTTACTGGCAGGTGCGGCTACCGGCAGACAAGGAGAGGAGATTCAAGGGCCAGCGAAAGAAGTAGCCGCCGCTGCTGCAGCGGCTACTTCATTTTATAGGCGTCACCGGTCACAACATGCTGAGCGAGATATTTCATAAGTTTGCTGCCAGGGTTTCAAAACTGGCCGGCTCGGCGCTTGCGCGAGCAAGAGCGTCAGACAGACTCGAACCGTTCATCCGCGCGGGTGCTGCCACACAAGAAGTAGCGCTGCTGGGGACCGCCCAGGATTTGACAGGGGCGGACTTCATAAGATGGGAGGAAGATGACTATGGAGACGAATCATTCTCAGATCATGCTGTACTATCGCGAGCCGGAGCCGATGCTGACGGCCCACGACCAGCTGCTCGATCTGTTGAGCGCACGCCGGGGGGAACGGCACGTCATCGTGCTCCATGCTTATCCTGATCCCGACGCGATCTCTTCGGCTTACGCGCATCGCTTGATTAGCGCGCATTACGGCGTGGAGACGGATATCGTATACTGCGGGGCTGTGAGCCATGGGCAAAACATTGCGCTCATCCGCCTGCTCAAGCTCGATCTCACGGCTTATCATCCTGGGCTCGATCTTAAACAATATGCTGGAGCAGTGTACGTTGACAATCAAGGCACAACCTGCAGCAATCTGAACGAAGCGCTGCAGGCTGCCAATGTGCCAGCCTTAATCGTTGTCGATCACCACGAAACGCAAGGACGGTTGCAGCCCGCTTTCAGCGACGTCCGGCGGACTGGCGCAACGGCCACGATCTATGCCGAATATCTGGAGAACGGGCCCGTGAGGTTCAGCAAGACCGTCAACGAACATGTGACAGCGGCCACGGCGTTGCTGCACGGCATCATGGCGGATACCGGCAACTTTGTGCGCGCCAGCACTGAAGATTTTCATGCCGCCGGTTTCTTGAGCCAGTTCAGCGACGCGAATTTGCTGAGCCAGGTCATGAGCCAATCGCGCTCCAAACCCACGCTGGAAATCATCAGCCGCGCCCTGGCCAGCCGCACGGTCGTAGCCAACTTCTCCATCGCCGGCGTGGGCTATGTGCGCAGTGAAAACCGGGATGCGATTCCGCAAACGGCCGACTTCCTCATCAGCGAAGAGAACGTTCACACCGCCATCGCGTACGGCATTGTCACGGGAGACAACGGCGAGGAACAGCTGATCGGTTCGCTGCGCACCTCAAAATTGGTGCTCGATCCCGATCAGTTCATCAAAGATGTGCTTGGCAAGGATGCGGCGGGGTGTTACTTCGGCGGCGGAAAACCAACGGCAGGCGGATTCCAGATCTCGATCGAGTTTTTGAAGGGCAGCGGTCCCGATCGTTACACCGATTTGAAGTGGCAAGTCTACGACGCCCAGGTCAAGAACAAAATCTTGGCCAAGATCGAAGCGGAACATGGTTCGCATTGAAAGCGGGCCGGGTGAATACTGGAGACAAGGAGGTTGATCATGACAATTCTTCAGTTCATCTTACTGGTTGTGGTGGCGGCCATCTGCGGCGCTATTGGTCAAACTTTGGCAGGGTATTCACTGGGAGGCTGCCTGGTGTCGATCGTCGTTGGTTTTATCGGCGCAGTAGTGGGCGTGTGGCTGGCTCGACAGCTAGGGCTGCCAGAAATATTGACTGTCCGGATTGGCGGCGAAGTTTTCCCCATCGTCTGGTCGATCGTCGGTTCGGCGCTGTTGGCCTTGAGTATCGGCCTGCTCAGCCGGCGACGCAGCTGGCGCTGGTAAGCGGATGACAATCAAGAGAAAGACAAAGGCCCAATCCGACCTTGCTCTTGTGAAAGACGCTGACCCGGGCTCAGGCAATTAGCCCTGGCCAGCGGTGGATTTCAGTGTTAATCAGACGGGCGGGTCAACAGGAAAATCCTCCCGCAGCGGCGCGAATCTTTTGCGCCGCTGTTTCGTTTTATTGATAGGCATTGATGGATACTGCACAGACCGGGCCAGTTCGTGCGTTCCATCACGATGGTTGACACGTCTGCCATCCTATGTGAAACTGTCCATAATGTGATGAATCTTTTGGAAAATGAATCCGTTAATCTTTGCAGAAGGATCGCAAATATCTGCGCGAGGCGCGGCGATGCAGGATAGCGGCGATGCCGAACTCATCACTCGCGCCCAGCGCGGCGAGGTGAACGCCATCGGCCGGCTGTACGATCGCCACCGGGAAAGCATCTTCCGTTACTTGTGGATACGGCTTGACGATCGCCCACTGGCGGAAGACTTGACTGGCGATGTCTTCATGCGCATGCTTGATGCGCTGCCGCGCTATCGAGCGCAGGGACTAGCCGTTTCGCGCGTGGCTGTATCGCATTGCCCACAATCTGCTGGTCGATTACTTTCGCAAGATGAATCATCAAGCCACGGTGCCGCTTGACGCCGTCGAAGAGCAAGAGCGCGGAGGACGATCCAGACCGCACGATTGAACAGATACTGCTGTCCGAGCGCCTGCGGGCGGCGCTGAGGCGCCTGGAACCGACACAATGTGAAGTCGTCGTCCTGCGCTTTTTAGCCGGCCTCTCGCTGCAAGAGACCGCGCAGACTCTGGGAAAAACGGAAGCAGCGATCAAAGCCTTGCAGCATCGCGGTCTCAGCGGCTTGCGCCAGGCGTTGGAACCGCAGGAAGAGCCGGTCACAGCATGAACCCAGAAGAACAACTTCAAGATCGATTGTCCCGCCTGGAGAATGGCGCATCGCTTGAATCCTGCGCGGCTGATCTTCCTGCCGACGAAGTCGAGCCTGCTCAGAGTCGCCATGGCCCTGCAGTCGATGGTCTATCCGGCCCAGACAGCCGAGAGCATTGCCGCCCAGCGGGCAGCTCTGCTGGGAGCTGCGGCAGAGCAGCGCGGCACGCCGTGGCTGCGGCTTAGCACCCTGCTTTTCTCATACGCGCGACGGAGCCGGTTGACTCCCCTGCCTAAACTAACCGGGGTTGCGATGTTGGGAGCAGTGCTCGTCGTGATCGTTGCCGGTCTGCTGCTGCTGCGCCCCGCGGCTCCCGTCCCTTCGGCCGCTCCGGCCGCTGCTGTGGTCCAGAATGCGCCGCTGAATCCAACAGCTGGGCCCTATACGCAGTTCATCCCTGTAATCAGCTCAGCGGACCTGACTGCTGCCGATCCTGGCGGCGCAGTCGTCACCGAGGCGCGCGGCCTGGTGGAACTGCAAACCGACGGCGGGCAATGGGCGCCGATCTCAACGGGTCAGGCCCTGTCAGCCGGGCAGCATCTGCGCACCCAAAATCTCTCCAGCGCTGCGCTGCTCTTTTACGATGGCAGCCGGGCGCAGCTTGGCCCGGCGACCGAAGTGGCGCTTGAAGAGATCAATGCCCAGACCACCGGCCCACGTACGATCTTGCTAGCACAGCTCAGCGGGAGCACCGACCATCAAGTCGCTTCGTCCAGCGATCCGGCTTCACGTTACGAAGTGCACACGCCGAACGGCACGAGCCAGGCCAAAGGGACCCGCTTTCGGGTGTCCCTCTCACCGGCGCTGGTCACGCGGGTCGACGTCGAAGAAGGAATCGTGGCAGTGATTAATGTCAATGTCACGGTGCAGGTCACGGCCGGCCAGGTCACGACGATCCAACCAGGCGCACCGCCCACACCCCCCGCCTTCCATATTACGGGCGAAGGTATCGTCACGCAAATGGGCGAAGTATGGCGGATTGGCGGCCTGGACTTTCATACGACGGACACGACGGTGGTCGTGGGCAACCCGCAGCTGGGCGATCGCGTTGCAGTCGACGGGCATCTCGCGCCTGATGGCACACGGATCGCGGACGTGATTGTATTGCTGAGCCGCGCGTCGCAAAATCGGTTTGAGTTCAGCGGCCCGGTCGAAGCCATTGGCGGCGATCAGTGGAGGATCGCCGGACGCACCATGGAGATCAGTCAAACAACGCACATTGACGACGGCATCAGCGTGGGCGATCTCGTCAGGGCCGCTGGCGTGATCAAGCCCGATGGGACGCTGCTGGCTGACAACATCCGCCTGTTGACTGAGACCGGCCTGCCGTTCGAGTTCACCGGGCTGGTCCAGCAGATCGGCGCTGCCGCCTGGACAATCTCAGGCATCACGGTGACCGTGACGAGTACCACCGAGATCGAAGCGGGCCTGCAGGTCGGCAGCGTGGTCAAAGTGGAAGGCCATATCCTGACCGATGGCACGCGGCTGGCCGACGAGATCAAGCGCGTTCCTGAACTCGAGAACAGGTTTGAGTTCAGCGGCATCGTGCAGAGCATGGCGCCGTGGCTGGTGTCGGGCATCACTTTCACGACGACGGAACAAACCGAGATTGACGCCGGCATCGAGATCGGCGATCGGGTGAACGTGGAAGGCCGCATCCTGGCCGACGGCACGTGGCTGGCCGAAGAGGTCCGGCTGCTCGACGATCAATCGCTGACCTTTGAATTCATTGGCCAGGTCACCCGCATCGATCCCTGGGTCGTCTCCGGTATCACCTTCACCGTGAACAGTTCCACGACGATCGAGCGTGGCATCGTGGTTGGCGATCGGGTGCGCGTGACGGGTATCGTTCAACCCGACGGTTCGCTGTTAGCTCGACGGATCGAACTGGTCGACGAGGAACTGGGCTGTACTGACATCAGAGTGAAGATTATCGCCATCAACGGCAAGCAGCTGGTGCTGAGCGACGGACAAACAGTCGATCTGACAGACCAGATCGAGATCGAAGGACAACTCCAGATTTCGGCCGTGGTGATCATCCGGTTATGTGTCCGCGCCGACGGCACACTCGTCATCGTCAATATCATCGTGATCCTCACACCGACGCTGCCACCTCCACCTGCGCCAGCGCCTCCGCCGTCTGGTGGCGGGCAGGTCACGATCTGTCATTATCCGGGCGGCGACAAGAACAAAGGGCACACGCTCAGCGTGGGCCAGGCGGCGGTCAGCGCTCACCTGGCGCACGGTGACAAACTCGGTCCCTGTGACAGCGGCGGCGATGACGACGATGACGACCATGACGACGATGACGACGATGACTGAAATAAAAAGCCGGGACACCTATGTGGCGTCCCGGCTTTTTTGGCGCTTGGCCTGAATCGAACACTTGCCAACGGGTATATACTGACCATAAAGCGTTGTCCGAGCCCGATGCCCATCGATCGTCAACCGGCCCGAGTCGGTTACCCTCGTCCAGACCGTGATTCGTGCTGCGCATCGACAGGGCAATTTCGTGATCGTGGGGCGTGGCGGACAAGCGGCGTTGACTGGTCCGATTCGCTGCTGTATCATTTGATCCTCAACACAGGCCGCTGGGGCATCGAGCCGGCCGCGCGCCTGATCGTCAATGCGGTTAGCCTGTTGCAGCCAGTGGCAGCGCTCAACTGATCACACTCAGGCTCAGCGCAGTAGGCGATCGCCGGGACTCCCGTAGACGCGAGAGTCCCCTGTGTTGTTTTTCTCTTGCCGGAAGTGTCCTTTGAGTGCTCGCGTCTATTGCCTCACCTCACGAGAACTGCGTCTGACCGATCAGACCGGGCCGACGCTCGATGCCGTTTCGCTGCGCTTGCCCAACGGCGCCTACACCACGCTGCGCACCTACTATACTGATCGCGTCATCGGCCTCGGCGCGCACTTGCAGCGGTTGATCGAATCGAGCCAGCTGCTGCAGCGCCCGTATCCGATCGATCCGGCGGCGATCCGATCGGCCCTGCGCGACGTGATCGCGCGTGAACGGCAGCCCGCGCTGCGCCTGCGCCTCACCGCGCCGCTGGATGTCGATGAGATCTTGATCAGCGTCGAGCCGTTCAAAGTGTACCCGCCGGAGTTCTATCAGCGCGGCGTGCGCTGCGCCACCACCCGGCTGTTCCGGCATACGCCCCAAGCGAAGGCTACCGACTTTATCGCGCCGTCGCGTGAAAGCAAGGCTGCGCTCGATCCCGGCCTTCACGAATTGTTGATGGTGGATGCGCCAGGACAAATCCTGGAGGGCATTTCCAGCAACTTCTATGCGGTCCTCAAGGGCGTACTGCGCACGGCGGGTGAGGGCGTCCTGGAAGGCATCACGCGTCACATCGTGCTGCAAGAAGCAGCGGAGGTCATCCCGATCGACTATCATCCCGTCCGGGTGAGCGACCTGCGGCACGTCAGCGAGGCGTTCATCACCAGCTCCAGCCGCGAAGTGATGCCGGTGATCCAGATCGACGAACAGATCATCGGCGCGGGGCAGCCGGGGCCGATCACGCAGACACTGCTGGAAAAGTACCGTGCCGGCCTGGAACGAGACGCGGAGGCCGTCTAAGTTCTGCAGATGATTACCCGCTCCAGCCGCCGTCCTCGAAGATGCCGGGCGCTTTCCCCGGCCCGGCGGCGAACACGGACTCACTGCGCCCTCGAGACGAGGGCTTCGAGCATGATGTGATCCCCTGTTTCTACACAGGCAATCGGGTATAATCGCACCGATGATCATTCAACCGACCTCTGAACAGTGGAGTGCCTTCGTCACGTCCCAACTGCACAGCCACATCTTGCAGACCTTCGCGTGGGGCGAGCTCAAATCCCGTTTTGGCTGGAGCGCCGATCAGATTGCGGTGACACACTCGGATCACATCACCGCCGGCGCGCTGGTGCTGTTCCGGTCGCTGCCGCTGCGCCTGGGAACGCTGGCCTACATTCCCAAAGGCCCGCTGCTCAACTTCGACGACGACGATACGACGGGCGAGCTGCTGCAGGGGCTCGATCGCTTGTTGAAGCGCCGCCGTTCGATCCTGTTGAAAATCGAACCGGACCGGCCGGATGAGGCGGCCTTTGTCGATCAGCTGGCCGGACTCGGTTTTCGCCCCAGCCCGCAAACCATCCAGCCGCCGCGCACTATCGTGATTGACATCACGCGCAGTGATGACGAGATTCTGGCGGCGATGCACCAGAAGACGCGTTACAACCTTCGTCTGGCCGCCAAGAAAGACGTGACCGTGCGCGAGGCGCAGGCAAGTGATCTCCCGGCCTTCAATGCGCTGATGCAGACTACCGGCGAGCGCGACGGCTTTGCAGCGCATTCAGCGGAATACTACGAAGCGGCGTTCCGCTTGTTTGTGCCGGCTGGACTGGCGAAGCTGTTCGTGGCGACATATCAGGAGCAGATCATTGCGGGTATCTTCGTGTTCGCGCAGGGCGATCGGGCCTGGTACTTCTACGGCGCATCCGGCGAAGCGGAGCGCCAGCGCATGCCTAATTATGCGCTGCAATGGGCCGGCATTCAATGGGCCAAATCGCTGGGCTGTAGGGAGTACGATCTGTGGGGCGTGCCTGACGATGACGAGGCCACGCTGGAAGCGCAGTACCTTGAACGCCACGCTGATCTGTGGGGCGTCTATCGCTTCAAGCGCGGCTTTGGCGGCAAAGTGATACGCTTCGCGGGCGCGTTCGATCGCGTTTACGATCCGCTGTTGTACAAAGCCTACGAACTGTATCTCAAGTCGCGGGGAAGAAAAGAATAGCGATCACTTCTTCCGATATACCGACGGCTTCAGCACGCCGACGTATGGCAGCGTGCGGTACTTGTTGTGCCAGTCCAGGCCGTAACCCACCAGCCACTCGTTCGGGACGTGGAAGCCGATCCAGTCTACTTTCACGTCCACTTCGCGCACTTCGGTCTTGCTTACCAGCGCGCACGATCGCAGCGTGGCAGGATGCTTCGTTCCCAGCATCTGATACAGATAGTTCAGCGTGTGCCCGCTGTCGATGATGTCTTCGACGATGAGGACGTGCTTGCTGTGCAGGCTGTTCTTCACGTCCAGCAGCACGCGCACCTCGCCGGTGGCTCTGGTATCCGCCGTCGGATAGCCTGCTCAACGACATGAAGTCGATGTTGTAGGGCACGGTCAGGTGCTCCTCCAGATCGGCGGTGAAGCGGAATGCGCCGTTGAGGATGCAGACCATGACCAATTCGTCCACGCCCTGATAGGTGGCCGAGATTTGCGCGGCCAGGTGCTTCACCTTGGCGGCGATCGTGTCGGCGTCGATGAGGACTCGTTCGATGGCGTCGTCCAGCATGCTGCTCCTTTGCGGGTGGAAACTGGCCGGATTGTAGATGGATCGGCGGGATTGGGCAAGCGGGAGCATTTTGCGCGTGCGCCAAAACATTCTACAATGACAGCAGCCTGGAGGCCCCATGGACATCCTGACGATTGATACCAACAACCGCCGCGAGGTGAAGCGCTTTCTCGATTTCCCCTTTCACCTGTATCGTCATACTCCGCAATGGGTGCCGCCCTTTGCGTCCGATGCGCAGCGGATGCTCGATCGGAAAAAGCACCCGTTCTACCGGCATTCCACGGCGGAGTTTTTCATCGCCAGGCAGGCTGATCGGGTGGTGGGGCGGCTGGCCGTGCTGGATCATCGCCCGTACAACGAGTGGAATCATTCGCAGACGGCGTTCATCTATCTCTTCGAGGCCGAAAACGGTCGCGAAGTGTCGCGCGGCCTGTTCGACGCGGCGTTCAAGTGGGCGCGCGCGCGCGGCCTGACGCAGGTCTACGGCCCCAAGGGGTTCTCCGCGCTGGATGGCATGGGCCTGCTGGTTAAAGGCTTTGAGCATCGGCCCGCGTTGGGGATTGCGTACAATCCGGAGTATTACGCTGCCTTGTGGGAGGAGGCCGGGTTTAAAAGCGACGGCGATGTGGTCTCCGGTTATCTGGGTCCCGATTTTGTGATGCCTGAGAAGATCATGAAGGTGGCCGAGCTGGTGCAGCGGCGGCGCGGATTGCGCATTGCGACGTATAAGACGCGCGGCGATTTGAAGCAGCTCGTCGCGCCGATGAAGAACCTGTACAACAGCGCGCTCGTCGGCACCACCGATACGTTTCCGATTACCGACGAAGAGGCGGACCTCATGGCCAGGCAATTAATCAACTTTGCCGATCCGCGCTTGATCAAGACCGTCATGAAGGGCGATGAGATCGTCGGCTTCCTGTTCGGCTATCCAGATCCCTCGGCGGCCGTTCAGCGCTGCAAAGGCCAGGCTGTTCCCCTTCGGCTGGCTGGCTATCCTGATTGAGTTGAGGCGCACCCGGTGGATCAACTTGAACGGCGCGGGCCTGCTGGAGCAGTATCGCGGCAGCGGCGGCACGGCGCTGCTGTTTGCGGAAATGTACAAGAGCGTGCGCGACAACCACCGCTACCGGCAGGCCGACGTCGTGCAGATCGGCGCGGAGAACGACAAGATGCAGCGCGAGATAGCCGGCCTGGGGATCGACTTCTACAAAGTGCACCGGATGTATCGGAAGACTATTACTGCCACGTAATCGTCCAGCGCTCGCTTTCGGGGCTGATCACGCCGACGACATTACCGGCTTCATCCACTTTCACCACCGCGACCGACCAGTTGTAAGTGCCGGGCACCCCGTTCGGCGCGCCGCCCCAGTCCCACCAATTATTGGCCGTCACGCGATCCGCCACCACCTGCTGATCCTGACGGACGCGCAAGCGATAGCGCTCGTCGGGATTGAGTTCGACCAGCCCTGGCACGATCCAGCGCATTTGAAAAGAACTGCCGGAATCAAGCGTGGTGCCAGAGGCCGGCCTGTTTAAAAGCGCTACCGGGTATACGATGCGCACGGCGGGCGAGGGCTGCGGCGTGGGCGTTGGCGTGCGTGTCACACGCGTGCCGGTGATCGTCGCCCGCGGCGTGCGGGTCGGCGTCCGCGTGGGCGTGGCCGATGGCGCGTAGGTCGCCGTCAAAGTGCCGGGAATATCGGGCGTGTTCGTCGGCGTGCGAGTGGGTGTGTTCGACGGTGTGGGGGTGAACGTGGCCGTGCGCAGGCCGATGAGCACCGCCTGGGTGGGAACGGGCGACGACGTGACGCGATAGTCCACGATCTCCGTCGAATTGACGTTGAGGGCGCTGCTGACAATCCAGATGCCGGCGGCGATGATGGCGATCAATCCGATAAGGCCAACCGCCGGCCCGATCGGCAGCTTAAACTCCCGCCGGGGCCTGGCTGGCGGCGGCTCAAACGCCTCCGGCCATACGCGCCGCACGGCGCGTGTGACGTGATTCAGGTTGGAAGACGACAACCCCAGCAGCGTCTTGACCTGCTCGTCACGCGTCTTGCCCAATAAATCCTCGGCCAGGCCCAACTCTGCGCACACGGCGCTGAACTGCTCCGGCGTCATGCGCCTCAGGGCCTGCTCGATCTTTTTGAGGTCGGGTGTGTCAGACATGCTGATGGCTGATCTTACGGCGCGGCAAAGAACCCCACGGCCAGGATGCCCGGCCCGCCATGCGTGGTGATGGCCGGCCCCACGGGATAGAGCGGAATGTCGTCGACGTTCAGCGCCGCGCTGAGCTCAGCCCGCAGCCGCTCGGCATCCTCCAACGCATCGGCGTGCATCACGCTCAAGCGCGCCTCCGGCGTGCGCGGGCATTCCGCCAAAATCAGTTCCTTCAAGTGCTCCAGCGCCTTTTGATGCGTGCGCACTTTGTCCAGCGGCTCCACGCGCCCGTTGCTGATCTGCAGGATCGGCTTAATCTGCAGCACGCTGCCAATCAGGCTCGACGCGCCGCCGATGCGCCCGTTGCGCCGCAGATATTCCAGCGTCGCCACCAGAAAATACGTGCGGCTGCGCGGAATCAAGCGGCGCAGATCGGCCTCGATCTGATCGGCTGATCGGCCGGCGTCGCGCCACTCGACGGCCAGCTTCACCGCCTCGCCCAGGCAGCCCGCGACCGTTCGCATGTCGATGACACGGATGTCGGCCGTGGCGTATAGACTGCGCGCCGCAGTGGCAGAAGCCACCGTCCCGCTGACTTCAGTCGATGGATGGATCGAAAGAACGGGATAACCCTGCTCGGCCGCCTGTCGATAGGCATCGTCAAACAGGCCGGGCGCGGGCGCGGCAGTGGCCGGCAGCTGCGCCGACGACTTCAAGCGCCGCAAGAACTCCGGCTCGTCCATCTCCAGGCCTTCCAGAAACGTCTCCTCGCCAAAACGGATGATTTGCGGCACGACGTCGACGTTGTGCTGCTGGCAGTACTCGCGGGACAGCACCGCGGTGGTGTCGGTGACAATCTTGATCACGATTTTCCTCGCAGTACGACACGGAGCAGAGATGGCGGAATGCTCTGAGTATAACCTGTTCTCAACGCCTCGACAAGGCGGGGGCGGGCAGAAGAAGGTTGCGCGAACTGGCCCGGGCCCGGGTTGTGCTGCCGGCCCTTGTCGGTTCGGGCCGCCTTTGCTATGATCGCGGGCAATGTTTCGACCTCCTGCCGCCTCATTCCGCGTGATCTTCTTCGACTGCGACAGCACGCTGACGACGATTGAAGGCATCGACGAGTTAGCGCGGCTGAAAGGCCAGTACGATCATATCGCCGAGCTGACCCGCCGCGCGATGGACGGCGAGATCAAATTGGAGGAGGTCTTCGCTGCCCGGCTGGATCGGCTGCGCCCCACGCGCGCCGATCTGCACCGTGTCGCGCAGGCCTATCGCGAGACCATGGTGCCGGAGGCTCAAGAGACCATTGCTGCGCTGCGCGCCAGCGGCTGCGAGGTGTACATCGTCAGTGGCGGCCTGCTGCCAGCCGTGCAGGAGTTCGCCCGATCGCTGGGCTTGCCGGGCCGTTACGTGCGCGCCGTGCCGATCCAGTTCGACCAGCTTTCCGGGCAGTGGTGGCGCTATGAACTCGATCGCTATGGCGGCAACCCGGACGAGCGCTACTTGAGTTTGCCGCCCTCGCCGCTGATCGAGACGCAGGGCAAGCGCCAGATCATCGCCGAGCTCAGCGGCGCGGAAAACCGGACGATGCTGGTGGGCGACGGCGTTACCGATCTGGAAGCGCGCGACGCCGTCAGATTGTTTGTCGGATTCGGCGGGGCGGTGCAGCGCGATCGGGTGATGGCCGAGGCCGCCGTTTACATCGCGGCCAACAGCCTGGCCCCCATCGTGCCGCTGGCCCTGTCGCCGGAGGATGCCGAGCAGCTGCGCCAGAGCGACCACGCCGCAGTGCTGCGCCGCGGCTTGCAGTTGATCGAGCAACAGCAGGTTCACTTTCACATCCGATGAGGCATCAGATGGGCGCCAGGGTCAGCGCGGGACAGCCGGCACAGAGATCAGGCAGCCTGGCATATTCCGGGTGAAGCGCAGCACGGTATCACGCCTTGTGACGTGAGGAGACACATGCACCGAATTCTGATTACTGACGACATCGGCCCGGCGGGGCTGGCGCTGCTGGATGCGGCGAACGACGTGCAGTACGACGTGGTCACGCTGCCGTCGCGCGAGAAGCTCGTCGAGATCATCGGCGAGTACGAGGCAGTCATTACACGCTCCGGCACGCCCCTGACGGCCAAGACGTTCGAGGCCGCGAAGAAGTTGAAGGTGGCCGGACGCGCGGGTGTGGGCATGGACAGCGTCGATATCGACGCGGCGACGCTGCGCGGCGTGCTGGTGATGAACACGCCCGAAGCCAACACGCTGGCCGCGGTGGAACTTACGCTGGCCTTGCTGCTGGCGGCGTGCCGCCATTTGCCAGCGGCAAATGCGTCCGTCAAAAACGGCGAGTGGACGCGCGCCCGGTTCCTGGGCACGCAACTGAGTGAGAAGACGCTGGGCGTCATCGGGCTGGGGCGCATCGGCTCGCGGGTGGCCACGCGCTGCCAGGCCTTTGGCATGAAGGTTATCGCTTACGATCCGTACATTGCCGAAGAAGTGGCCGAGCGCATTCACGTGCGGCTGGTGGGCGATCTGGAAGAGCTGCTGACCCGATCGGATATCCTCACCGTTCACACGCCGCTGACCGAAGAGACGCGCGGCATGATCGGCGCGCCTGAGATCGCGCAGATGAAAGATCGCGTGATCCTGATCAACTGCGCGCGGGGCGGCATCTACGACGAGCAGGCGCTGTACGATGCGCTGGTGTCCGGCAAAGTGGCGGGTGCCGGCCTCGACGTGTACAGCAGCGAGCCGCCCGGGCATGAGCCGCACTTGACGAAACTGCTGGCGCTGGACAGCGTGATTGCCACGCCGCATATCGGCGCGAACACGGCGGAGGCGCAGCGCGACGTGGCGGTGCAGATCGTGCAGCAGGTGATCGATGCGCTGCGCGGCCTCAACTTCCGCAACGTGGTCAACCTGCCGTTTGCCGAGGGCGTGGACTATCGCTCGCTGGCGCCGTACATGACGCTGGCCGAAAAGATCGGATCGCTGCAGATGCAGTTGATTCACGGGCGCATCGATCGGGTGGAGGTGGAATTCCGCGGCGAGGAAGTGGAAGAGCACGTCAAGCCGCTGACCGTGGCGCTGTTGAAGGGGATGCTCGCGCCGATTTTGAGCGATGCCGTCAACTACGTCAATGCGCCGCGCCTGGCGGAAGAGCGCGGCATCCGGGTGTCGCAGACCCGCCATCCGGCGGCGGAAGACTATTCCAACGTGATTCTGTGCCGCGCGCATTCCAGCAAGGAAACACGACTGGTAGGCGGGGCACTCTTCCTGCATCAGCAGCCGCGCATCGTCCTGCTGGATGATTTCCGCATCGACGCGCAGCCGCACGGCCCGGCGTTGATCCTGGCCAATCGCGACGTGCCCGGCGTGATCGGCAGAGTCGGCACGCTGCTGGGCGCGCACAACATCAACATCGCGGAGTGGCAGATGGGCCGCTCGGGTCCCGGCGGCGAGGCGGTGTCGTTCATCAACATCGATTCTCCGGTGAGCGACGCCGTGATGCGCGAACTGCGGGCGCTGTCGACGATCGTCGATGTGCGGCAGGTGCTGCTGTAACGTGATGCGTAATAAGTAATGCGTAAGGCGTGAAGGGCAGACTGCCGGATAATTGCCGGCGGTTCTCTGCCGCGATGGTGTACAATCACGTTACACCTCGTCTGCGGAGAAATTCATGCTCAAACGTTCTTGGCTGTTGCTGCTTATCGTCGGGCTGGCGCTGGCGGGCTGCAACGTCGATCCGGTCGGATCTGCGCCGCAGGCGACGCCCGCGCCGGGGCAGGGCACGCTGAAAGTTGTCTTCCTGGATGTCGGGCAGGGCGATTCGATCCTGGTTCAGGCGCCCAACGGCCAGACGATGCTGGTCGACGGCGGCCGCACCATTGAGATGGCCGATCGGGTGATTCTGCCGCAGCTGAGAGCGTGGGGCGCACAGCGGGTGGATGTCCTCGTCGTGACGCATCCCGACGCCGATCACATCAGCGGGCTGGTCGGCGTGCTGGAGAAATTTCCCGTGGCGCTGGTCGCTCTAACGGGCGATCAACACGCCACGCAAATTTACGAGCGGCTGCTGCTCGATATCCGGGACAAGAATGTGAAAGCACTGCAAGTCCGCACCGGCACTGTCATTCCCTTCGATCCGGCCGTGAAGTTGGAAGTGCTTGGCCCCGATGATGCCCTTGTGAATCAGGACAACACCAACGACGGCTCGATCGTGATCAAACTGACGCACGGGCAATCGTCGTTCCTGTTGACGGGTGACGCGGAATTCGCCGAGAACCTGTCCATTCTGCGGCGCGGCGCGGATGTGCGCAGCACGGTGCTCAAGCTGGGCCACCACGGCAGTTCGACCAGCACCGACGAGAACTGGCTGCGCGCCGTGCAGCCGCAGCTGGGCATCATCAGCGCGGGCAAGGACAACCCGTACGGCCACCCGCACGCGGAAGTCATCAGAGCACTCAACCAGCTCGGCATTCCCACCATTCGCACCGACGAGCACGGCACGATTACGGTCACGAGCGATGGATCGCAGCTGCAGGTGACCAGCCAGAGATGATCGCGAATCAGTGCAAGGCCATCAGCCGTCAGTTTTCTTTTGAGGAGTCCCCCATGCCAAGTTCAAACCCTTCTACTCCCCCAGCAAGCCAACCTGCCGGCAAGCGCGGCGTGATCGATCAGATTGACGGCGATCTGGTCACGATCGTATTTGACGACAATGAGCGGCTGGTCGTGGCGCGGCAGACGCTGCCGGCCAATGCGCGCAGCGGCGATGTCGTCACGGTGCGCCTGCCTGCTGCCGGCGCGGCAGACGCCTCGGCGCAGTCGTTTGCGGCTGCGTCAGCCGCCCCATCCGTCGAAGTCCAGGCCGAGGATACCGCCGCCAGCCAGCAGCGCATCCGCGACCTGCTCGACGATATCTTCAAGAAGTAAGCCGGCGCACAACGGGCACGGACCAAGCGCGCGGTGAATCGCTCCTGCTGGCGTTTGAGACGCGCGCGCTTTGCGGTACAATACGCCTGGTGCGCGTGTGTCATCACCCCGGAGGAAATCTGCCATGCCAGACTACGAAAAGCTCGGCGTGTTTTATCTCGGTAAGGAATACGATCTGACCAGCCAGCAGCTGCGCGACGATCTGCTCCTGTACGATTCAAAAGACCTGGTCACGCACGCGGTGTGCGTGGGCATGACGGGCAGCGGCAAGACCGGCCTGTGCCTGGCCCTGCTCGAAGAAGCGGCCATCGACGGCGTCCCGGCGATCATGATCGATCCCAAGGGCGATCTGGGGAACTTGCTGCTGACGTTCCCAAACTTGCGCGGCGAAGACTTCCTGCCGTGGATCAACGAAGAGGATGCCGCGAAGAAGGGCCTCTCGCCGCAGGACTATGCCGCCAAACAGGCGGAATCCTGGACCAAGGGTCTGGCCGATTGGGGTCAGACACCCGAGCGGATCAAGCTGCTGCGCGACAAAGTCGACATGGCGATCTACACGCCCGGCAGCAACGCGGGCATCTCCGTGTCGATTCTCAAATCCTTTGCCGCGCCCGATCGCGCCACGCTTGAAGACGGCGAACTGCTGCGCGAGCGCATCAACACTACCGTCACCGGGCTGCTCGGCCTGCTGGGCATTGCAGCCGATCCGATCCAGAGCCGCGAGCACATCCTCATCTCCAATATTCTTGATCGCGCGTGGCAGAACGGCCAGGACCTTGATCTCGCCGCGCTGATCAGCCTGATTCAGACGCCGCCCATGACGAAGATCGGCGTCCTGGATATGGACGCGTTTTATCCGGCGAAAGATCGCTTTGCGCTGGTCATGGCGCTGAACAATTTGCTGGCCTCGCCCGGCTTCAGCGCGTGGCTGGAAGGCGAACCGCTCGACGTGGGCCGCCTGTTGTATGCGCCGAGCGGCAAGCCCCGGATGTCCATCATCTCGATTGCGCATCTCGGCGACGCCGAGCGCATGTTCTTTGTGTCGTTATTACTCAATCAGACCCTCGGCTGGATGCGGCAGCAATCGGGCACCACCAGCCTGCGCGCGATCTTGTATATGGATGAAATCTTCGGCTACTTCCCGCCGACCGCCAATCCGCCTTCCAAGCAGCCGCTGTTGACGCTGCTCAAGCAGGCGCGCGCTTTTGGCCTGGGCGTCGTGCTGGCCACGCAGAACCCGGTCGATCTGGATTACAAGGGGCTCAGCAATGCGGGCACGTGGTTCATCGGGCGGCTGCAGACCGATCGAGACAAGCAGCGCGTGCTCGACGGTCTGGAAGGCGCGGCCGTATCCAGCAGCGGCGGTTTCGATCGGGCGAAGATGGAGCAGACGCTGGCCGGGCTGGGCAGCCGCGTGTTCTTGATGAATAATGTGCACGAAGATGCGCCGGTGGTGTTTCAAACGCGCTGGGTGATGTCGTATTTGCGCGGCCCGCTGACGCGCAATCAGATTAAGGCGCTGATGGACCCGATTAAGGCTGCTGCGCCGGTAACGACTGTCGCGGCTCAGCCTCCGATCGCGCCGGCTGCTCTGGCAGGCGCTGTGGCTTCGGCGCCGGCGCCCGCGGCCTCAGCACCTCCCGCCGCAGTGCCTGCGGCGCTGATCGGACAACGCCCCGCGCTGCCCGCCGACATCCAGCAGTTCTTCATCCCGGTGCGCGGCCGTGGCGCCGGCGTGCTCTACCGGCCCGTGATCTTCGGCGCGGCCCGGATCAACTTCGCCGATACCAAGACCAGGATCGATGTGACCCGGGACGCGATCTATGCGGCCGAGATTACGGACAATGCGATCCCGGTGAACTGGGAAGATGCGAAAGCGCTCGACGTGCCGGCGAGTGACCTGGAGCGCAACCCGATCGACGGCGCGCAGTTTGCCGACCTGCCACCCGCCGCAAGCAAGGTGAAGAACTATGCCGCGTGGCAGAAGGACTTCGTGACGTGGCTGTACGGCACACAGCAGATCGAGCTGTTCCTCAGCCCCGGCACCAAGACCGTCTCCAATCCCGGCGAAGACGAGCGCGACTTCCGCATCCGCCTGTCACAGAGCACGCGCGAAAAGCGCGACGATCTGGTGGAGCAGCTGCGGAAGAAATACGCGCCCAAGCTGGCCGCGCTGCAAGAGCGCATCCGCAAGGCGCAGGAAGCCGTGGCGCGCGAGAAGGCGCAGGCCGATCAGCAGAAGATGCAGACGGCCATCTCCATCGGCGCGACGCTGCTCGGCGCGCTGGGCGGGCGCAAGATCAACAGCAGCGGCAACGTCGGCAAGGCGACCACGGCCGCGCGCGGCGCGAGCCGCGCGATGAAGGAAGGCCAGGACGTGGGCCGCGCCGAAGACAACGTCGAGGTCTTGCAGCAGAAGTTGGACGATTTGAACGCCGAGATCGAAGAGCAGACGCAGGAACTCATGTCGGCGGTCGATCCGCAGACCGAGGTCTTCGACACGGTCACGATCAAGCCGAAGAAGACCAACATCGCCGTGCAGTTGTGCGCGCTGGCGTGGGCGCCGTACTGGAAGGACGCGCAGGGGACGATCACACCGGCGTGGGAGTGAAGCCCTCCACACACCGGGCGGCCCCGGAGTCGAGGCTTTAGCCGGCTTGGTCGGCAGGCACCGGCTAAAGCTTCGACTCCAGACGTGGCCCCGCCTGATCGGGAGTGGAGGCTTTAGCCGGATTAACTCTTGCAAATTGGCTGAGGCCCTCTTATACTCTATGTTAATGTCCCGCGGACATCACTCATCCCATGTCTAACCATCATCCGCCTCATATTTACCTCGATAATACTTGGTACTTTATCACTGCATCGGTTCACCATAAACACCTCTAGGGCAACGATTGGCTGATGGATGCATTTCGCCGGTATCGAATTGTTGACTTCTCTGATGCTGACGATGACTTCTGACCTCATCGAACAGATCATGAGGACACCGGCTAAAGCCTCGAATCCAGATGTGGTCCGGCCTGATCGGGAATGGAGGCTTGAGCCGGATTGACTGGCACACATACCGGCTAAAGCCTCGAATCCAGATGTGGCCCCGCTTGATCGGGAGTGGAGGCTTGAGCCGGATTGACTGGCACACATACCGGCTAAAGCCTCGAATCCAGATGTGGCCCGGCCTGATCGGGAGTGGAAACTTGAGCCGGATTGATTGGCAGGCACCGGCTAAAGTTCCCACTCCGGGTATGAGTATTCATTACCTATTGCGGGAGTCCGCTGTGCTATGGTAATATAACGCTATGAGTGCCGCTGCGCTGTCTCAAGCCCGCAAATCCAAACCCACGACGCGCTTGCCGTGGGCTTTTGTTGTGCTGATCGCGCTGGCGGCTCTGCTGCTGGTGCTGGCCTTCGGCTTCATCGCGTTTCAAATCTATTTCTCCGCGCGCGTGCTGCCCGGCGTGTCCGTGTGGAACGTCGATCTCAGCGGCAAGTCAGTGGATGAGGCGGCGGCCGCGCTGGATACTGCGTTCAAGGCGAAGTTCAACACGGCGCGCGTCGATCTGAGCGACGGGCAGCAGGCGTGGATCGCCAACCCGATCGACCTCGGCATCTACTTCGACGCGCGCGCCACCGCGCAGGCTGCGCTCGATCTCTCGCAGCGCGGCGTGGATGGGCAGACGCAGGTGCTGTTCAACGGCGCCGATCTCGCGCCCCGCATCGTCTTCAGTCCCAACCTGGCGCGCGCTTACTTCGAGCAGATGGCCGCGCAGATCGATCGCCCGCCGCTCGATGCCGGTTTGCAGCTGAACGGCACGACCGTGATCACCACGCCCGCCCAGGTCGGGCGCGCGTTGAACGTGGAAGCGGCGCTGAAGCTGCTGCCGGACCTGGCCCGGACCGAGGGACCGAAGCGCCTCGTGCTGCCGATCGACACGGAGCAGCCGCGCCTCACCGATGTGTCCGCCGTGGCCGCGCAGCTGCAGCAGGTGCTCAATCGCAACATGACGCTGGTGCTGGCGAATCCTGCGCCCGGCGAGCCGGCCAGTTGGGATTTGACGCCCCAGCAGCTGCTGTCGTTCCTGATGGTAGACAAGGCGGCGGACGGCAAAGCCATCGAGGTCAAGTTCAACGAAGAGGCGCTGCGCGCCGGCCTGGCCGATCTCGCGCACCAGATCGATCGGGCGCCGGAGAATGCGCGCTTCGTCTTCAACGACGAGACCCGCCAGCTGGAAGTGATCAAGCCGGGCAAGATCGGCCGCGCGCTCGACATCACCACGACGTCGACGCGCATGCTGGAGGCGCTGGGACGCGGCGATCAACAGGTGACGCTGGCCGTCGCCGAGCAGCGCCCCGATTTTTACGACGACGTGAAAGCCGCCGACCTGGGCATTACCGAGCTGGTGTCGACCGGGCAGACGTTCTATGCCGGTTCCAGCGCGGAACGCATGAAAAACATCAATGCGGCCGCGGGCTCACAGCACGGTGTCATCGTCAAGCCGGGTGAAGTCTATTCGTTCAATGGCAATCTGGGCGATGTGAGCCTGGATAACGGCTATGCCGAAGCGCTGATCATTTTCAACGGCAAGACGGTGAAGGGCGTGGGCGGCGGCGTGTGCCAGGTTTCGACCACGGCCTTCCGCGCCGCCTTCAACGGCGGCTATCCCATCATCGAGCGCTGGCCGCATGCTTATCGGGTGGGCTGGTACGAGCGCGGCTTCGGCCCCGGCCTCGACGCGACGGTGTTCAGCCCCTACGTCGATTTCAAGTTCAAGAATGACACGCCGTATCACATCTTGATCGAGGCGTACGCCAACGATGCGGCGGGCCGCCTGTCGTTCAAGTTCTACAGCACCGGCGACGGGCGGCAGGTGACGATCTCTGAGCCCACCGTCGAGAACGTCATTCCGCATCCCGAGGACAAGATCGAAGAGGATCCCGCGCTGCCCGCCGGCACGCGCCAGCAAGTGGACTACGCCGCCGACGGCGCGGATGTCACCGTGAAGCGCACCGTCACGCGCGGCGGGCAGGTCGTCTCGGAAGATCGCGTCTTCACGCGCTACCAGCCGTGGCAGGCGATCTACAAGGTGGGCACGGGCGGAGCAACACAGTAGATTGCTGATTTGCTGATTCTGACTGCGCAGCGTCCCTGCGGGATTGTGGATTGAGCCTCGCGCCAGCGGGGCTTTGTTATTGTTGGGGCAGTCCCATGTGACTGCCCGATCGGCCTCGCCTAGAGCGGGTTCATTGTCTGGTTTACGATCTCGCGCCGTCACACCGCACTGCACGCAGTCGGGTGCAAGCTGTGCCCGAGTGCCTTCGCCTTGCCCGCCGCGTTGCGGCGGAGGCGCGCTGGGCGTATCGGGCATCCAGGCACACGATTGGCGAGTGTAGCGTTGGACCTTGGATTCCCGCCATGCCGTACCCTGGCCCCACTGGGGCCTGGCGGCACGCACGCCTGGCGCGTCGCCGGCACGGCGTGCCGGGTACGACGTGAGCGAAAGCGCGCGGGAATGATGCTGTGACGCGGGGTCTTTTTGTCCCCCCGCCGATCTTGTGCTATGCTATGCGCGCCCTCATCTGCTTCACAAGGACGCGCCCCTTGTCCGACGAATCTTCTGAGAAGAACACGACCGTCAATCAATCCGGTGGTATCACCATCGAGCACGCCGACAACGTGATCGTTCACGGCGATATGGTAGGCCGCGACAAGATCAACGCGGGCGGCAGTGGCACGACTCCAGCCGCTGAGCAGTGTGCCTGTGCCGATCGTGTCGTCCGCGCCGCCGTTGGAACTAACGATCCGCATCACCGCCATGGCGCAAACTCCTGATGCTTCGTTGCAGGTCAGCGTCAGCGTTAAAGACCTCGACTTGGAGAAAGGGCCGTTTCCCTTCTTGCTGCCGTTTGATGCTGCGGTACTGAACGACCTCCGCTGGTATCTGGAACTCTATCCCCAATGGCCAGTCGGGCCGGATTACGAGCGAGCACAACAGGTCGAAGCGAACCTTCGCCCGTGGGGCAAAGCGTTGTTCGATGCCGTGTTTGCTCATCCCGATGCGCGCAGTGTGTACAGCGACTTTCGCAAGGAAAAGAACTCAAATCGCTTGATCGCAATTCATTCGATCGATCCTCGCGTCCTGCAATTGCCCTGGGAGTTGCTGGCCGACGAGCAAAGTCACGTCTTTTCCAAGCAGCCCCCCATTAGTATCCGGCGGCGCATGCAGCGCAGCCAAACCGTGCCGGTCAAACCTTTCACGCTGCCGATGCGCATCCTGTTCGTGGTGAGCCGGCCCGAAGGCGCGGGCTTCCTCGATCCGCGTTCGAGCGCGCAGGCTCTATTGGACGCGATCGAGCCGTTGGGCGATCAGGTCATCGTCGAGTTCCTGTATCCGCCCACGTTGAAGGCGCTGACGCAGCGCGTGCGCGATCAGAACCTGCCGCCCGTCCATGTCGTCCACTTCGACGGGCACGGCGTCTACGTGCCGCAGACCGGCCTGGGCTATCTGCTGTTCGAGAACGACGCGCACGAAGCGCAGCTGGTCAACGCCGACGATCTGGGCACGCTGCTCAACGACACCGGCGTGCCGCTGATGATCCTCGACGCCTGCCAGACGGCGCAGACCGACAAGGCCAATCCCTTTGGCAGCGTCGCGTCGAAATTGATCGAGGCCGGGATAGGCAGTGTGCTGGCGATGAACTACAGCGTCTTCGTCGAAGCCACGCGCCTGTTGACCGCCGCGTTCTACGGCGCGTTGGCTGTGGGCAACACGATCGGGCAGGCGGTGGACGCCGCGCGCTTCGCCCTGTTGATGGAGCCGGAGCGCTTCAAGTTGTATCGCAATGAGAAAGAAGAAGCGATCCTGTTACGCGACTGGTTCCTGCCTGCGCTGTACCAACAGTCAATTGATCCCGCTCCATTCTCACCGTCGCTCCATCCCGCCGTCCCTCCATCGACCGAGGGAAAGGGGGAAGGAGAGAAAGAGTGCGTCCCTGCTTATCCAAAGCGCGGCGGCTTCCCCGCCGAACCGCGCCACGGCTTCCACGGACGAGCGCGCGAATTATTCCACCTGCAGCGCACGCTGGCCGGTAAACCGATCGTCGTTTTACACGGCTACGGCGGGCAGGGCAAGACCACGCTGGCCGCCCACGCCGCGCGCTGGTTCACGCGCACGCATCGCTTCGAGCGCGCCGTCTTTGTGTCCTTTGAAAACGGCGGCGGACTGGAATGGGCGCTGAGCGAAATGGGCAACGCCCTGATCGGCGACGACTTCGCCATCCATCAAGGCGATCCCATCGACGCCATTGCGGCCACATTGCGCAGCACGCCCACCCTCGTCGTCTGGGACAACTTCGAATCCATCCTGCCCAACGGCAGCGCGCCGCTTGTCAGACAAGGACCTACAGGATCTGCTGAATGCTGGCTGCCCGCTGGTTTGCAATCGGCATTCAGCAATCAAAAATCAGCAATCGCTCTTCATCCCTCCGCCCTCATCCCTCATCCCTCATCATTACCACCCGCGACCCCTCCCTCCCCCACGCCGACTTCGAGCCCGGCGTAATAACCGCCCACACCGAACTGCCCGGCCTCGGTCGACTGGATGCGCTGGAACTGGCCGGACAAATCCTGAAAGATCGCGGCATCGCGCGTCCACCGCGCGAGAAACTGGCCGAACTGCTCGACTTCCTGGGCTGCCACCCGCTGTCGATTCAACTCGTCGTGCCGCATCTGCGGGACAACACGCCGGAGAAACTGATCGCCGAGTTCGACGAACTATTACCCGGCTTCACCACAGGCGCGGGCAAGGAGCGCAACGAAAGCCTGCGCGTCAGCCTGGACTTTTCTTTGCGGCGTTTGGGCGAAGAGACACGCAAAGTGCTGCCCGACCTCGCCGTGTTTCAAGGCGGCGGCATGGAAGCTGCAAATCTTGCAGATCACTGGCTTCAAGATTCAACAATGGCGACAGGTGCGCGATGAATTAGCCCGCGCCGCATTACTCTCCATCGATCAAGGCGCAGGCTTAATGGGCAATCACACAGACGAAGGCGATTTCAGCGGCTACTACGTCCGCTTCCATCCTACGCTGCTGCCCTACCTTGAGCCGCAACTCGCGCCCGCGCGCCGCGCCGAGTTGGAAGCGCGTTACGCGCAGGCGTATTACGCAGCTGGCAAACTACGAATACCATGAAGACAACAAGAATCCTTTGCCCACTCGCGCCATCGTCTTACGCGAACTGCCCAACTTCCGCCGCGCGCTCGATCTCACGCTGGCCGCGGGTGACATGGACACAGCGGCAGATTTCGCCAACAGCATTGCGATGTTCTTGGACTTCTTTGGCCGCTGGAGCGAACGGGATGCGATGATGGAAGTAGTCAGTCGTCAGATGGCAGTAGTCAGTAATCAGCATTCAGCAATCAGCGATCAGCAATCAACTGTCGTCGGGTGGTCCGTCGTCCACGGTCACGCAGGCCGAATACTTGATGGCCTCGCAACAGGGCGAGCGTCTTTTGCAGATGGGCCGCGCGGCGGAGGCGGAGCGGGTCTTTCGTGATTTGCTGGCACGCTTGGGCGAAGCGCCGAGTTACGAACGGGCGGTGACGCTTGGCAAGATTGGGCCGCTGTCTGAGGGCGCAGGGGCAGCAGGACGCGGCAGCAGAAGATGCTACCGACAAGAACTGGCCGTGCTGGCACAGTTGGAGCAAGACGAAAGATGTGAAACGGCAGACTGGCGTGGCCCACACCGACCTGGCCGATGTGCTGGCGGACATGGGGCAGTTCGACGCGGCGCGGAAGGAGTATGAGGCAGCGCTTGAAGTATGACAAGAGTACTAGGCGATGAGCGCGGTAGCCGCGGTCATACTCGGCCAACTGGGCACGCTGGCGCTGAGGCAGAACGATCTGAACGAAGCCCGCCGCCGTTATCTGGAAGCGCTGGCGATCTTCCGCAACATGGGCGAAGCGCAAATGGAGGCCGTGGCGTGGCACCAGTTGGGCATGGTCGCGGAAGAGGCCAAAGACTGGGCCGAGGCCGAACGGTGCTACAAAGAGAGCCTGGCGCTTAAAGAGCGCTTGAATGATGCTGTAGGCGCGGCGGAGACCTGCAACCAACTCGCCATCGTCGCCAAGGGGGCGGGCCGGCTGGACGAGGCGGAACGGTGGTACAAGCGGGCGATTGAAGGGTTCAAAGAAACGGCGCAAACTCGCTATGAAGCCACTGCATCAAGCAACCTCGCCAACCTCTACCTCGCGCAGAACCGGCTGGACGAGGCGGAGCAGTATGCTCACCGCGCGCGGGAGATCAATGAGACGCTTGATCTGTCGTCGGAGCCGTGGAAGACGTACAGCATCCTCGCCGAAATTGCGGAGAAGCGCGGTCGTGCGGAAGAGGCTCGGCAGTGGCGAAGGAAGGCAGCAGGAAACGTATGCGGCGTATGTCGATCGGTCGGGTGGGCAGGCAAATCAAAATGTCAGAGAATGGGAGCCAAGAATTCAAGAGGTCGTTACTTTTTGCCAAGGTAACACACAGATTGCGCAGCAACTTGAGCCATTCTTGCAGCATATGGAAGTAGAAGATGATTGGCGCAAGTTGATTCCCATCATTCGCCGCATCATGACAGGTGAACGTGACATTGAATTGACGGAGGAACTGGATCGCACAGATGCCGCCATCGTGCGGCGGATATTGGGGTTGTTGAATCAACCCCCATCCCCAACCCTTCCCCCGTCGGAAAAAGCACCGACAGGGGAAGGGAGCGCAGCGCCTCCCTCTCCTGTGGGAGAGGGCCGGGGTGAGGGTGAATCACGTGAGGGTGACGCCATCACTCAAGCCATGCAGCAGTGGGATCCGGTCATTCGAGCCGTCGTCGCCGCGTGCCATGGCAACGCTCGCGCCGCGCAAGAACTTGAGCCGTACTTGAATGACGTGGAGAAAGAAGACGACTGGCGCAATCTGGTGCTCGCCATTCGGCGCATCATGCGCGGGGAGCGCGGCGTGGAATTGATGGAGGGATTGGATGTAGTCGATGCGACCATCGTGCGGCGGATATTGCAGTTGCTCGCAGGTCATTCTGAGCCGTCGCCGTCAGGCGGCGAAGAATCTCGTCCCGACCAGGCCGAGACCCTTCGCCGCGAAGCGGCTCAGGGTGACACGCCCGGCGGCGGATCTGGCGAGGGCATCACCGTCGAAGACATCCTCAACCTCGTCGTCGCAGGCGCGAAGGGCGATCAGCAGGCGGGCGGACAGGCGTATCAAATCGCGCAGGCGCTGCAGCAGGAACGCAGCGCGCCGCCGGAAATTCGCGCGCTGGGCAAAGGGCTGCAGAACGTCCTCGAAGGTCTCCGCGGCGACGAGGCCGTGCGCGGCCTGCCGCCCGAAGCGGCGGAACTTGTGCGGGTGGTGCTGGCGCAACTGGAGTAAATTCGGAATTCGGATTGCGGAATGGGGAATGAAGAATTCCGCATTCCACATTCCCCGTTCCGCATTCGCCCACCTTTGACGCGCACCCCGGCCTGTGCTAGTATAAGCCCATCCCACACCTGTTTTCATACGAGCACATCATGGCCCGGTCAACGACCAATCACCAACAACCAGCCGCTCTCAAAATTCTCTTCGTCGCGGCGGAGTGCGCGCCGTTCTACAAAGTCGGCGGCCTGGCCGACGTGATCGGCTCGCTGCCGCAGGCGCTGCAGGCGCTGGGCCACGACGTGCGCGTGATCATTCCGCGCTATCGCCCCATCGACGCGAAGAAGTACGCCGTCAAGCGCGTCGATCGTTTCGTCGACGTGCCCGCCGCCGACACGGCGCGCACGACCGAAGTGGTCGAATCGAACTTCACGGGCGTGCCGACGTACTTCGTGTGGGACGAGCGTTTCTTCGGGCGCGACAAGGTCTACGGCCAGCCCGACGAATTGATGGCCTACGTCTTCTTCAGCCGCGCCGTGATCGAATTCTTGCGCGTCCTCGATTGGACGCCGGACGTGCTGCACGCCCACGATTGGCACACCGGCCCGGCGCTGATGTACCTCGCCACGCGGGGCCGCCGCGAGGCGAAGTTCAAATCCATCGCCAGCCTGCTCACCATTCACAACCTTTACTGGCAGGGCGCGGGCGGCAATGCGCTGTTCCGTTTTGCCGGATTCAATCAAACGCCGCCGCGCCTCATCGGCGAAGCGCCGGGCGGCGTCAACTGGCTGGCGCGCGGCATCGCCTATGCCGACGCGATCAACACCGTCAGTCCCACCTATGCCAAACAAATCCTCACGCGCGAATTCGGCGAAGGACTGTCGGAACTGCTCCGCACGCGGCGCGATCAACTCGGCGGCGTCCTCAACGGGCTCGATCTGCGCGAATGGAACCCGCAGACCGATCGGCTGTTGGCCGGGCAATTCGCGGCCGCCGCGCTGCAGAAGCGCGCGGCGAACAAGCGCGCGGTGCAGGACGAATTGAAGTTGAAGCGCAAGCCGCGCACGCTGCTGATCGGCATGGTCTCGCGCCTGTTCGAGCAGAAGGGCCTCGACATTTTGGTGGAAGCGGCTTCGCAGCTCTTGCAGCGCGACGTGCAGCTCGCCATTCTGGGCAGCGGCGACGAAAAATACCACGCCGCCTTGCAGGCGCTGGCCGGGCAGTATCCGGGCCGCGTCGGATTCGATCACGACTTCAACGAGCCGCTGGCGCGCAAGATTTACGGCGGCTGCGATGTGTTCCTGATGCCCTCGCACTTTGAGCCGTGCGGACTGGGGCAGATGATCGCCATGCGTTACGGCGCGGTGCCGGTGGTGCGCGCGACCGGCGGCCTGGCCGACACGGTGATCGATGCGGATCGATCGGAAAAGCGCGGCACGGGTTTCACGTTCACGGCGTATACGGCCAGGGCGTTGGTCGGCGCGCTCGATCGGGCCCTGGCGGCCTACGCGGAACCCGATCGCTGGCAGGCCGTGCAGCGCCGCGGCATGGCCGCCGATTTTTCGTGGAACGCCTCGGCGCAGCAGTACGTGGAACTGTATCGCCGGGCGATCCAGCTGCATCACACCAGCAAATAATTCCGGTACACGAACCTCACCCGGTTGAAACGCATCATTTTCGTGTGATTCGTGTGCATCGACAACCCACTCCACAAGGATGAACCATGCACGCACTCGCCATGATCCTTGCTGGCGGGCGAGGCCGCCGGCTCAGCATCCTCTCGCAGAAGCGCGCCAAGCCCGCCGTGCCCTTTGCCGGGAAATATCGCATCGTCGATTTCCCCTTATCCAACTGCACGAACTCCGGCATTACCACCGTGGGCGTTCTCACGCAGTATCGCCCGCATTCGCTGCACGAGCACATCCGCACGGGCGGCCCCTGGGACCTGGACCGCATGTATGGCGGCGTGTGGCTGCTGCAGCCGATCGAGCGCGCCGAAGACACGATGGAGCGCTATAGCGGCACGGCCAATGCCATTCAGCGCAACTGGGACTTCATCCGGCGGCACAAGCCGGACTACACCGTGATCCTGGCGGCCGATCACATCTACAAGATGAACTATGACGACCTGATCACCTTCCATCAGGAGAAGCGCGCCGATCTGACGGTGGCCACCCTGACGGTCTCGCCCGACGAAGCGTCGCGCTTTGGCATTTTGCAGACCGACGACACCTACCGCGTGATCGATTTTGAAGAGAAGCCGCTGCAGCCCAAGAGCAACCTGGGCTCGATGGGCATTTACGTTTTCAGCACCACCGTGCTGGATCAGATGCTGCGCGAAGACGATGCCGATCCGAAGTCGTCGCACGACTTCGGCAAGAACATCATCCCCAAGATGATCCAAACCCATAAAGTGTACGCCTTTCCGTTCAGCGGCTACTGGGTCGATGTGGGAACCGTGCAGGCCTACTGGGAAGCGCACATGGATTTGCTGGCCGACACACCGCAGCTCGATCTGCTCGATCGCGACTGGGTCATCCACACCCGATCGGAAGAACGCCCCCCGGTGAACATCCGCACGGGCGCGGTGGTGGCGCACAGCATGATCACCGACGGCTGCGTGATCGAAGGCACCGTCGAGTACAGCGTGCTCTCGCCGGGCGTGAAAGTCGGGCGGGGCGCGGTGGTGCGCAACTCGATCGTCCTCACCGACACGGTCATCGAGAATGGCGCCATCGTCGATCGCGCCATCATCGACAAGCAGTGCCGCATCCGGCAGAACGCGCACGTGGGCTACGGCGTCGATTACAGCCCCAACTCGGTGGCTGATCTCACGTCCGGCATTTCGCTGATGGGCAAGAATGCCGTCGTGCCGGAGAACGTGCGCGTGGGCCGCAACTGCGTCATTGCCGGCGACAGCCGGCCGGACGATTTCACCGGCAGCATGGTGCCCAGCGGCACGACCGTCGGCCATGCGCCCCAAGGCTAGTGAACCATGATCAATGATCAATTAACAATGATCGTTGGGAATTGTCTGCTGGTGGCCGTTCCTATTGTCTCTTATTCTACTCACCATGAACAAAATCTATCTCTCTTTCATTCTGCACAATCACCAACCGGTGGGCAACTACGACTTTGTGATTGCCGATGCGTATCAGAAGGCGTACGAGCCGATGCTGGCGGCGCTGGAGAAACATCCGGCGGTGCGCGCGGCGCTGCACTACAGCGGCCCGCTGCGCGACTGGCTGACGAAGGCCCAGCCCGATTTCATCCAGCGCGTGCGCACGCTGGTGGGCCGCAAGCAGGTCGAGATCCTGACCGGCGGCTACTACGAGCCGGTGCTGGCCGCGCTGCCCGACGCCGACAAACAGGGGCAGATCACCAAGATGAGCGAAGCGGTCCTCAAGGATTTCGGCGTGGAACCAACCGGCATGTGGCTGGCCGAGCGCGTGTGGGAGCCGCATCTGCCCAAGGTGCTGCACGAAGCCGGCCTGCGCTACACCATCCTCGACGATACGCACTTCAAATATGGCGGCTACGTCGACGACGATCTCTTTGGCCATTACGTGACCGAAGAGCAGGGCCACCCCCTCAACCTGTTCAGCTCATTGCAATTCCTGCGCTTCAACACACCGTGGGGCAAAGTCGGCGACATCATCGAGTGGCTGCGGCAGCAAGCGGCGAAACCGGTGGCGGCCGGCGCGCCGCCGCGCGTGGCGGTAATGGGCGATGACGGCGAGAAGTTCGGCCTGTGGCCCACCACGTACGATCACTGCTGGACGGGCGGCTGGGTGGAAGAGTTCTTCACCGCGCTGGAACAAAACGCCGATTGGCTGATCACCTGCCCGCCGGGCGATGTGTTGAAGCAGGTGCAGCCGATCGGGCGCGCCTATCTGCCCGCGGCCTCGTATGACGAGATGAACGTGTGGTCGCTGCCCGCGCAGCCTTCGCACGATCTGGTCCAGATCAAGAAGCAGCTGCAGGCCGAGCAGCGTTTCGACGTGCTGCGCTTCGTCAAAGGCGGCATGTGGCGCTCGTTCATGGTGAAATACCCGGAAATCAACACGCTGCACAAGCGCATGTTGTGGGCCAGCAGCCTGGTGCACCGCATGAAACGGGTCGGCGCGCGCAGCGCCGCGCTGGATCAGCTGTGGGCCGGGCAGTGCAGCTCGCCCTACTGGCACGGCCTGTTCGGCGGCATCTATTTGTTCCACGAGCGCGAGGCCAACTATGCGCACTTGATCGCGGCGCAGACGCAGGCCGAGCAGGCCGCGCATACCACGGAAGAATGGCTCGCCGTCGAGGTGACCGACGTCGACTGCGACTCGCGCCCGGATGTCGTTGTCTCGACCGACGCGCAGTGGTTACTGCTCGATCCGTTCGTGGGCGGCACGCTCATCGAGTGGGATTGGCGCGCGCGCCAGCTGAACCTGGTCGATACGCTGTCCCGCTGGCGCGAAGGGTATCATCAGGATCTGATCGACGCCGCGGCGAATGGCTCATTGATCGTGGCCGGACAGCGGACAAAATTAGAAAGCATTCACATGGCCGCCACTCGCGCCAAAGAACCGGAGCTGGAAAAGAAACTCTTTGTCGATTGGTATCGCCGCGCCAGCCTGGTCGATCACGTCTTTGACCCGGCGGAAACGCTGGATAACTTCTATCGCAGCCAGTACCGCGAGTGGGGCGACTTCGTCACTCAGCCTTATCAGGCTAAGGTTACGCGCACGGCCAGGAAAGCGACGATCACGCTGGAGCGCGACGGCGGCGCATGGATCGACGGCGCGCGCCATCCGCTGCACGTGGAGAAGAAGATCGTCGTGGAAGCGGGCAGCGCAGCCTTCGACGTGTTCTACGCGGTGACCAATACCGGCGCGGAGAAGATCGCCGCGCGCTTTGGCATGGAGACCAACTGGGGCATCTCCGGCGGCGACGAAGCCGAAGGAGCGTACACGCTCTACGCAGGCGGAGTGCTGCAACGCCTGAATGCGAACGAAGCAGTCAACGGCTCGAAGGACGTCGCCGTCGTGGTGGAGCGCGTGGGGCGCGGCCTGATTCGATCGAGCGAGGTGGCTGACTGGTGGCAGTTCCCGCTGGAAACGATCTCGCTGTCCGAAGCCGGTTTCGAGCGCAACTATCAGGGCACGACGCTGATGGCGCACTGGCTGCTAGAATTGGAGCCGGGCGCAGCGTGGAAGTGCAAGATTCACTTTGAATTAGTCAAGAGCGCGAAGTGACACAGCCGGTTGCGATACACGGCCACTTCTATCAGCCGCCGCGTGAAAATCCGTTCACGGGTGAAGTCCCGGCTGAACAGGGGGCCGAGCCGTATCACGATTACAACGCCAAGATCACCGCCGAAAGTTACCGGCCCAACGCCTTTGCCGGCAACTTCGATCGGATCAGTTTCAACATCGGGCCCACGTTGATCGGCTGGCTCGACCGGCACGACCACGAGACGTATCGCCGCATCCAGGAAGCCGATCGGATCCACCGGCAGACCTGCGGCGTCGGGAATGCCATCGCGCAGCCCGCGCATCATACGATCCTGCCGCTCGCCCGCCGCCGCGACAAGATCACGCAGATCAAATGGGGCATGGCCTCGTTCATTCATCGTTTCGGGCGCCAGCCGCGCGGCATGTGGCTGCCGGAAATGGCCGTCGATCTGGTCACACTGGAAATCCTCTCGCGGCGCGGACTGTCCTTCACGATCTTGAGTGAAGAGCAGGTGCAGGGCGAAGTGCGGGGCGATGCGGGGCCGTATCGTGTGCGGCTGCCGGGCGGCGGCTTCTTTGCCGTCTTCGTGCGCGATCGACAGTCTGTCCAATCAACTCTCGTTTGCCACCGATCAGATCGCCGCCGGCCGTGACTGGCTGGCCGATCAGGTGCGCGGGCGGCCGGGCTTGACGTTGATTGCCACCGACGGCGAAACCTTCGGGCATCATCAGCGGCGCGGCGTGCAGCTGCTGGCGGACATGCTGCGCGACGAGCCGGCGGCGCCGTACGAGATGGTGACGCTGACCGATTATCTGCGCACGCATGCGCCCACGCGCGAGATTGAGATCATCGAGCGCACGGCGTGGAGTGCAGCCATCATCTGGACCGCTGGGATCGCGGCTGTGGCTGCACCCCGGGCGATCACAGTTGGAAGCCCATCCTGCGCTCGGCGCTCGATCTGCTGGCCGACGAGATCGACGCGATCTATTTGTACGAACTGCGGCGCTTGTTCAGCAATCCGTGGCTGCTGGTGGATCAATACATTGACGTCGTGCTGGGCGTGGCTGACACGGGGATGTTGATCCGCGAAAACACCTCGGCCAAATTGACGACCGGGCAGAACTTGCGCATCGGCAAGCTGGTGCAGGCGCAGCTGCACCGCCAGCGCATGTTCACCAGCTGCGGCTGGTTCTTCGAGAAACTCGACCGGCCCGAGCCGCGCTATGTGATCGCGCAGGCCGCGTGCGCCGTCCACCTGGTCAGGCAGGGCACCGGCATCGATCTGGGCCCGGAGTTTCGCGAAGCGCTGTGCGCGGCCAGATGCGGCAAAGGCAAAGCGATCCCCGGTGTGCCGACTCACACGGCGGCCGATCTCTACGACGAGGTCGCGGCGGCCAACCCGCTGGCTTAGGTTTTCCAGAAGACCTTAACGACAGCGCCCTTGAGCCACCTGCCGGCGTGCCGGACATTAACAGTTGAGACGAGCAAGCGCTGGATGATGATGGCGGATAACACTGCCCTGCCTCTTGGCCTGCGCCGAATTGACGCGTGCCGCGTTCAAATTCCGTTTCGGGCGGACGCAACGTCAATTTTTCCGAAATCTTTCCAAACTCGGTCGATGTGCCCGCTTGCACAATAAGCGTATATCCGGTGCCCGTGCTGACGCTCGTGCCCATAATGACGCAGTTGGTGCGATCGGCCAACGCCGCAGCGGCGGATGTTTCGCCCATTAACAAAATCACGAGCGTGATCAGCGCGTCCATGTATGCGCCGGCAAACGCGGAGATGATTGTCGCGACAACGAGAATGAGAACGAGCGGGCTTTTGAATTGATTCAGCAGCAATCCGAACGCGCTCGCCCGCCGCGCGGCTTTCAAGCTATTCAGACCGCGCTGCTTGAGGCGCGCCGCAGCGTCGCTGCGGCTTAACCCCCTGTCGGTGGATTGCCGCTGCGTCACAAGGCCGGTTGTCGTTTGACTCCAATAGGGGTCTAGCACTTCGCCCTCGCGATTCCAAGTATCTCTCTTACTGCCACGGGTTCTGGCTGCGATCGAGCCGCTGCTCTTCGCGGAACGAGCGCCACAGGATACGATAAATCAGCCAAAGGCCAATCCCTGCCGCAAAGACGAAAATGAGGAGCACGGCCAGCTTAATGTATTCACCGACGATAGTCGCCGTGGGCACGGCCAGCGCGATCGCGCCGCCGATCAACATGCCGGTCAGGATCATGCCCAGCATCAGCCGTTCAGTACTCGCATTAAAGCGATCGACGTGCTGGCCCAGATCGCTGGTGTCCACAACTACTTCAAAGCGGCCCTTCTGATAGTTGTCCAGCCACTTGATCGTCGCGCCCTGCAATTCCGGTAGGCGCTTCACTGCTTCACGCACGAAGTTGTTGACTTCTTTCTTCGCTCAGGTCGCCGATCTTTTCCAGCGTGATCTCCTGCTTCAGCACCACCTGCATTTCCTCAATCGCGCTGAAAATCATCGATTCTTCAGGGTTCAAGGTGCGCATCACTTCTTCTACTTGAACGATCACTTTGAGGGCCAGGGTCATGTTGGGATTCAGCCGATAGCCGTTATCGCTCAGGCTTTTCATCACGGCGGACAGCACTTCCGACAGCGACGCGCCTTCTTCTGCATAGATCATGTAGCGGCTAATGATGCGCTCGATGTCTTTCTTGAACGCGACTTGATCGACATCAGCGCGGAACGGCAAGCTGACGCCCAGCAGGGCCGAGGCAATCCCATCGGGATCGGGGGTCTGCAGCGAGAACAGTAGATCGCCCAGACTGATGCGCTGCGGTAGATCCAGCTCGCCCACCATGCCCAGATCGAGGAACTGGATCACGCCGGTACTCAAGTTGATCATTAAGTTGCCGGATGCGGATCGGCGTGGAAGAAGCCGTCCACCAACACCTGCTTCATGATGGCGCGGATAAACGTGCGGGCCAGTTGTTTCCGATCGATCCCAGCCGCCTCGATCTGATCCACTTCGATCAGTCTTGACGCCGCGAATGAACTCCTCGGTCATCACTTTCGATGTGGTCTGCTGGCTGTAAATCTTGGCCAGGTGCACGCCGAGGATGGACTGCATGTTGGAGGCGATGCGCCGCGTGTTGTACGCTTCGTTCTGATAGTCCAACTCGCGCATCATGTTCGCCCCAAGCTCGTCGATGGCGCCTACCGCATCGATACCGGGACCGACCATGTGCCGCTTCTGCAAAGTCCCGGCGATCTCGTACATCACGCCCAGGTCCGCCTGCACCTGCGGAATGATGTCGGGACGCTGCACTTTCACGACGACTTCTTCACCCGTGTGCAAGACCGCGCGATGCACCTGCGCCATGGAGGCCGCCGCCAGCGGTTCCTTGTCAAATTCCTTGAAGGCCTCTTCCGGCGACATCTTCAATTCGCGCGTGATGACTTCCACGACTTGCGCGTACGGAAACGGACGCGCGGTGCTTTGCAACTTGGCCAGCTCTTCCGTATATTCTTGGGGTAGCAATTCCGGTCGGCTGGAGGCCATCTGGCCGATCTTCACGTAGGTTGGCCCCAGGTCTTGCAGCAGGATGCGCACCTTTTGCGGCGTGGTCAAATCGTCATGCTTCTTCTGGCCGTAAATCCAGCGCTGTACGGCATGCCGGAAACTGATCAAGGGGGTGCGGCTGACGGTAATATCGGCGACGTAGCGATAGATGGTGTTGTAGGTCTGCTGCAACCGGATGTTCTCGATGAGCCAGTTGCGGCGTTTCAACGGCAGCCGGCTGATGAGGCGCCAGTAGGTGCGACTGTCTTCGCTGGTATCGATGATGGGCTTGTCCACGCCCAGGATCGCCTCCAGGATGGTCGAGGCAATCGCAATCAGCGCCCCGGCGATCAGCAAGGTGATGAAGCCATACTGGGCTTCCCAATGTTGGTAGGACAGCGCCACCAATATCCATAAAACGATAGCATCGATGACGAACCCAAACAAGCCCAGCGTCGCAATGGTCAGCCGCCCGGTCAGGATTTGCAGCACCGGTTTGACGGAGGCGTTGAGCAATGCCAGAAAGAACCCCGCGGCCAGCAAATCCAGCACCGGGCTGCCCAACCACGGATCGATAATAGTGAAACCCGGCATGAACAGTACGGTCAGGAAGATCGCGGCGAAGTTCACCAGAACACGGATCAACAACGAGCGCCACAGCATGCGGGCCTCCTAACGGCTTCATTTGACGATGTCTTCATGAAATGATCTCCGCGAACAATGCCTCATCAGACGACATTCTTGCTGACACGTCAACACGCCAGGTTTTATCGAGTAAGGTGGTGCGTGTTGACGTGTCAGGGAAGACGTGGTTGGACTTCGGTCTCATGCGGTTTGGGTCGTCAGCTTGCCCTTCATCCCGCGCAAGCGGATGCCGAACACGAGCATCGTGCCACCATACACCAAGGCATAGATCCCAATTATCCAGGCAATCGCCAGCGCGCCGCTGGCCGGATAGACAAACACCAGCACGCCAAAGATGATGGAGGCAATCCCGGCGATCACCAACAGCCAGTCTCCGCTTGACGGGCAGTTCAAAGCCGGCGATGACTTCAAAGATCCCCGTCAGGATCGCCCACACGCCGATGAGAAAGACCAGGGCCTGGGCGGTAATGCCGGGAAAGAAGAACGTCGCCAGGCCGACGGCAATCCCGAGAATCCCGTCGAGCACATACCACACGGCGTCCCGGCCCCGGCTCCCAAACGCCGCGACGATCGCGAACACGCCGCTGACCAAGGCATACGCGCCGAACACCACCGCGAGCGAGACCAGCGTCGCGCCCGGAAACGCCAACGCCACGATGCCGAACACGATGGCGAGAATGCCGCGCAGCGCCACCGCCCACCATTTCTGAGTCAATACGTCTAACATGCTACACCTCCGTAGAATTTTTTATTGGTCCGGCGGGACGCCACTCGCATCCCGCCGAACATATCTTTCCTGCAATCGGTTTTCAGTACAGTCGCGCTTCAGAATCAGGCAGTCTTCTTGAACTCTGCCTTGGCCTTTTCGCGTCCTTCTTTGAGATCCGCGCTGGCCTTATCACGCCCTGCCTTGAGGTCTGCCATCGCGCGTTCCACTTTGGCCTTGTTCTCGTTCCACCGTCGCCACGTGCTCGGCGTGAAGCGTCTGGATGCGCTGCTCGACCTCGGCCGCCTTGCTTGCGCAGGGCTTCGAGATCGGCATTGATCTTGGCGCGAATCTTCTCGTCCGTGGTTTTCGCCCGAGCCTGCATTTCGGCAATCTGGCTCTTGATGTGCTTGACCTGTGCTTCGTAGGTCGCCTTGAGCTGCGCGTTGACCTTTTCGCGGGTCGCGTTCAGCTTGGCGCGCTGCGCTTCCAGGTCGGTCTTGGCCTTGCCTTCCGCCTTCGCCATGTCCGCATCCAGGCGATCCGCCTCGGCATCGAGCTTGCGATCCACCTCGTCCAGGTCTTGCTGGAGCTTGGTGCGCTTGGCTTCAAAGTCGGCATGCATCTTGGCTTTCTCTGCCTGCAGTTTGGCTTTCGCGTCCCCCGTGGCGGCCTTGATTTTGGCCTCAAACTCCGCTTCCTTGGCGGCTTCTTCCGCTTCCATCTGATCCAGTCTCTTGCGCTGCCTTGCGCAGCTTCCGGTTCGATCTCTGCTTCCATTTCGGTCCAGGTTTTCATTTTGTTTCTCCTTTTGATTTGATCTTTTGATTTGATTTTTGCTATCGAGCGTCAAGGTTGTTTCGCACGAAACAGACCTTGGAACCTGCCACGTTCACATTACTTCTTGCCGTTCAGAGTCTCTTCCACTTTTCGCGCTTGCTCCGGGGTGAGCGTGGTCGACAGCACGACACCGCCATAGTTGCTAAACTCCGCGGCGACCACGGTGGGATCGGCCGAACGCAGCAGTGCGAAAATCGCCGAGTCGCCGGGCTGCACCAGCGTGCCGACCTCTTTGACGAAATCCTCCGGGATGCCAAAGTCATCTTTCCACCACTTCGCATCCAGGGCGCCGCCCGCAGCGCCGAGTGCCCCACCCGCGGCCCCGGCCGCGACGACGCCCGCCGCAGCGGCGGCGCTGGCGCCTGCGGTCACCGGCGCAGCAATCGCGCCCAACGTGAGTCCGATCAACGAGCCGAACAAGCCGCCGAGGGCAGCGCCTTCGCCCGTTGTCATCTGATAACTGGCATCGATCCGCAGTTTGCCGTTGTTGTCGCGATAGGCCGCGACGGCATCGTCCAGATCAATGGTCCAGTCATAGTTCATGTCCACGAGCTCGTTCAGCACTTTCGAAGCCCGGTACATGTCCTTCTTGAAACCTACGACGATTAGAGTTGACATTGTATTTCTCCTTTTCATTAGGATGTATAATTTCGCAGTTTCCTGCGTTGATCCTTAACTCCATCTTGTCCCAGCGGGTGCTGTGTGCTATCATGCATCACAGCCGTCCGTCGGCGCCGATTCTTTCACTGGGCTACCTGAACGACTGTGAACCCGCTTGGGCGCATTTCTTCAAGAACGATCATAGCGAGAACATGCCTGAAAGTCACTCTGCAAGACTTGACAGCTCGCTTGTCATCGACTTGTCATCTTGCTGCGCCTTTAGGACCGGTGAAAGACGCAGCCGTTTCAATGTCGCCGCTCTTCGTATCCAGATCACGACTATAGTTTCGGTCAGCAAATCCTGGTCCTCCGCACCGCAAGCAATTTGACCCAGTCCGGGCTGGCCGAACTGCTGGGCGTCTCACGCCAGGCCGTGGTCGGTTGGGAAGCCGGCTCCAGTCGTCCCTCCCCGCACCATCTCAAGCACTTGATCGAGCTCTGTTTACAGCGCAACGCCTTTCACAGCGGACAAGAAGCCGAGGAAATCCGCGCCTTGTGGCAGAACTCGCGCGTCCGTGTGCCCCTGGATGAAACGTGGCTCACACGCCTGCTGGAAAAGCCACCTGAGTCACTTGCCTGCTCCCACTCCTTTGCCGCACTCACTTATCGCTGGCGCGGAGTTGCCCAAGCCGGGTCCGGTCAGTGGACTGGGGCGATGCCCCCGAGGTCTCGACCTTTTACGGACGCGAATCCGAGCTCGCGCTCTTGACCGATTGGTTACTGGAACAGCACTGTCGTGTGGTGAGCATTTTGGGCATGGGCGGCATCGGCAAGTCCACGCTGGCCGTCACGCTCATGCACCGCGTCGCGGATCAATTCGATGCCGTGATTTGGCGCTCGCTGCGGGACGCCCCACCCTGCGAACCCCTGCTCGATGAAATGCTGCGCATCTTGGCGGGCGAACCGCTGACCATCGTGCTGGACAGCCTCGAACGACGGCTCACTCTCTTGTTTGAATATCTGCGGACACAGCGCGTCCTGCTGGTGCTTGATAACCTTGAAAGCATCATGGATGAGGCAGAAGGCAGCGGACGCATGCTCCCCGGCTATGAGGGCTATGGACGCATGCTGCGCCGCGCGGCCGAAACCAAACACACGCAGCTGCCTACTGCTCACGAGCCGTGAAAAACCAATGGAGCTCGCGCCGCTCGAAGGCAATCGAACCCCGGTTCGCTCGCTGCACCTCGGGCAGCTCGACGCCGACGCGTGCGAATTGTTACTGCACGAAAAAGAAGTGACGGGCAGCACGGCAGAGCGCGAACGCTTGATTGAGCGCTATGGCGGCAACCCGCTCGCGTTGAAAATCGTGGCGCCGACGATTGCGGATTTGTTTGGGGGTGAGATTGCTGCCTTTTTGGAACAGGGCGAGTTGATTTTTGGCAGCGTGCGTTATTTGCTGCAAGAGCAGTTTGCGCGGCTCTCGGCCGTGGAAGAAAGCATCATGCTGTGGCTGGCGATTCTGCGCGAGCCGGTGACGGTGCCACAACTCGCCAACGTGCTGGTTCATCCGCTGCCCGGCGCGCAGGTTTTGGAAGCGTTGGATACGCTGCGTGGCCGCTCGCTGATTGAGCGCGGCCAGGTGAAAGGCAGTTTTACCCTCCAATCGGTCGTGCTGGAATATGCCACGACGCGCCTCATCGGAGCGGCGGTGAGCGAAATTGAACGCGGGCACTTGCAGCTCTTGATTGATCACGGACTGGAACTGGCAAACAGCAAAGAATATATTCGGGAGGCGCAGGTACGGTTGATCGTGACTCCGCTGCTCGCACGCTTGCATTCCTCGTTCCCAGAACCTTCGGCCCTAGAAGCGCGCTTGCTCGCGCTGCTGGAGCCGTTACGAGGGCAGAGTGACGAGTATCAAGGCTATGCGCCTGCCAACCTGCTGGCGCTGCTGCGCACCTTGCGCGGCGATTTATCCGGGCTTGATTTGCATCAGCTCTCCATTCGGAACGCCGATTTGCGCGGCGTGAACCTGCACGACACGAGTCTGGCTGAGGCAACCCTGCGCGACGCGGTGTTCACGATGGTGTCCGACACGATTTCGGTCATGGCTTTCAGCAGGAATGGAACGTATTGGGCAGGAGGCGACAGGCAAGGACAAGTTCAGATATGGTTGTACACGAAACGACGATTGCAGTTCACCTGGAGAGCGCATCACAGCGTGGTAACCGCCCTTGCGTTCAGCCCGGACGAGCAGTGCCTTGCCACGGGCAGTTGGGATGGTGTTATCAAGATGTGGAATGCAGCAAACGGCGCTCTGCTCTGGACAAGTCCCGTGGTGGATGCACATCATGGGATTGGCATTTTCACCCGATGGACGCGCCCTCGCCAGCGGCGGGACAGATGGTCAAATTCGCCTGTGGGATGTGGCCAGCGGTGCATTGCTCCAAACCCTGAACGAACATGCCGGTCCAGTGTTTTGTGTTACCTGGAGTCCTAATGGGAAATTTCTGGCCAGTGCGGGACATGACGCGCAGATCCGCCTTTGGGAGATGGCGAAAGATGACTTCGCCAGGGCTCAAGCTCACGCCGGTCAAGACACTCGACGGGCACAGCAGTCCGGTGCGGGGACTGGCATTTTCGCCGGATGGTCGAACGCTCGCCAGCGCGAGTTGGGATAGAACCGTTAAATTGTGGGACGTCGCAGAGCGGAACGCAAAGGGAAACCATTCCCGTTTCCTCGCGCCTTTCGAGGGTCTTGTGTGGAGTCCGGATGGTCGCTATCTGGCGTCGGGCGAATTGGACCGTTCGTTCTGGGTCTGGGATGTAGAACAACACAAGCAGCGCACGACGTTCTATGGAACGCTGGCGCCCGTGCGCGCGCTTGCCTTTTCGCCGGATAGCCAGCACTTTGGATACCGCGCATGAAGATGGCAGCATGCAAGTCTGGGATATGACCACTGGTCAGTGCATCCGCAAATGGCAGGGCTTTGCGTGCACCGTGTCCGATGTGGCGTGGAGTCCAGAACGGCGCGCAAATTGCCAGCGGGGGCAATGATAAGCTGGTGACGATTTGGGATGTCGCCCAGCATGTTCCGCTGCATCTGCTGCGTGGTCACAAGGCGATCATTTGGGGCGTCTCGTGGAGCCCCGATGGTCGCTGGCTGGCGAGCTGCAGCGAGGACAACACGATCCGAATTTGGGATGTCGCCAGAGCCGTGAGCGAGCGGGTTTTGACGGATATCCGCGCTGGTGGACGCTCATCTTTTCGCGTCGGCGTGGAGTCCGGATGGCGAACGCCTGGCGGTGGCAACTCACCGCCAGGGCGTGCTTGTTTACGACATGCGCACTCAAACCTTCCAACGCGTTGGGCGCTCCGATGCGCCTCTCCAGAATCCGCCGCGTGGAATGGAGTCCTGGATGGCAAGTATCTCGCTGCTTCAAGCGAGGGAGGGTATGATTCTTATCTGGAACAGCAATGATTATTCCTTGCGCGCCACGCTTGAGGGACATCGCGGCATGGTGGTAGCCCTCGCCTGGAGTACCGACGGCACGCGGCTTGCTTCGGGCAGCTGGGGACATGGGAGTGACCAATTGTTTATTTGGGACACCCAGAGTTGGAAACGGATTCGCGCACTTGATGATCCGAACGAATTAGTCTTTGGCGTTGCCTGGAGCGCGGACGGCGAACGCCTGGTCAGCGCGGGCAGTGACGGCATTCTCCGCTGGTGGAATCCGCAAAATGGCGAGTGCATCCTGTCACGACAAGCGCACGAAGGACCGGTGCAATCGCTGCGCGCCAGTCCCGACGGTCGCCTCCTCGCCAGCTGCGGGGATGATGGAGCGATCCAGATTTGGGAGATGGAGAGCGGCGATCACGTGACGACGCTGCGCCGCGACCGCCCGTATGAACGGCTCAACATCACCGGCATCAAGGGCTTGACCGATGCACAAAAACTGACGCTCAAGATGATGGGCGCGGTCGAGCAGATGAGTAATGGTGGGTGGAACAACACCTCGACCGCACACACCCGCTTCGCGGACATGGCGTGAGCGGAGTGAAACGCGTCGAAGAAGCGCAGCTTTATTAAGGTTTGATCAGCCGGTAGCCGCGCCCGCGGATCGTCACGACCAGATGCGGTTCTTCGGCCTCCGGCTCCAACTTCTGGCGCAGGCGCTTGATCAAACTCTCCACCTGGTAGTCAAACACATCGCCTTTGTATTCCGGCCAGACCGCTTTCGACAGTTCTTCTTTGCTGCAGATCCGGCCGGAATGCTCATCCAGGTAGGATAGCAGCGCGTATTCCTTGGCGGAAAGTTCGATTGCTTCGCCGTTGACGGTGACCTGCCGGGCCGCCCGCTCGATCTTGAGGTTGGGCCACTTCTGCCCGATCAACGTCGCCTGCGGATCGGCGAAGCTGAAGATCACGTCGGCGATTTGCAGGCGATCGCCGGGCCGCAGGACATAGGCCGCCGTCAGCGGCTGGCCGTTGACGTACGTGCCATTGGTGCTGCCCAGGTCCTCGACCGTGCAGTACACGCCGTCCCACAAGATGTGGCAGTGGCGGCGCGACACCAGCGGATCGCTGACGATCAGATCGCACGATTCGTTGCGGCCGATCAGCGTCACGGGCTTGTGCACGATGTACTCGTCGCCTTTGTTCAGCCCGTTTTCGATAACGAGCCGCGGCGCCAGGCGCGAGGTCCGGGACTTGAGTGATCGAGTCATGGCAGATTGATTGTAATGAAGTTTGGCGCGGCTGGCAAGTGGGCCGGCGGCCTGATCCGCCAGCCGTAATATAATAGACCCGGCTTACGCTGTCATGCCCGCGAGGTGTAACATGGTCTTTGCCGTGCGCGATCTCACCCAATACGATGAATTCCTGCAGGTGCGCGAAGTGCAGCAGCAGATCTGGGGCTTCACGCAGGGCGAGGGCCTGTATCCGCCCATGCTCAAGACGGCGGCTGAAAATGGCGGCACCATCATCGGCGCCTTTGACGGGGCCAGGCTGATTGGCTTTCTCTTCGGCTTCCTCGGCCTGCATACCGATCGGCGCCTCAAGCTGTGCTCGCAAACCATGGGCATCCTGCCGGAGTATCGCAACAAAGGCGTGGCGGCCACGCTCAAATGGGCGCAGCGCGAGCGCGTGCTGGCGAATGACATTGACCTCATCACGTGGACTTACGATCCGCTGGAAGCGCCCAACGCCCGCCTGAATCTGCGCACCCTCGGCGGCGTGGCGCGCGTGTACCGGCAGAACATCTACGGCGAAAACTTCGGCGCCCTGGGCAAGGGCCTGCCGACGGATCGCTTCCTGGTCGAATGGTGGATCAAATCCGATCGCGTGCAGCAGCGGCACGATCGGGCGGCGGAACCGATCGGAGTGGACAGCCCGATTGCGAATGCCTGCAGCGGCGTTACCGGCGACCGGCGCATCACGGCGCTCGACCTTGATCTCGACGCGCCGATCATCCGCGTGGAAATTCCCAACGACTTGCAGGCGATCAAGAAAATCAACATGGCGCTGGCGCAGGACTGGCGTACAAAGACGCGTGACCTGTTTGAGGCGTACCTGGCGCGCGGCTACGAGGCCGTCGATTTTGTGCGCGCGGGGGAAGTGTGGGGGCCGGCGCGGGCGGCGCATAACTGGTACGTGTTGCAGCACGGTGAATGATGTGGTACATTTTGTTATAGCCTTCACGAAGCGAACGCGCCCCGTTACGAGGGGGCGCGTTTGTTGTATCTGGGAGAAAAACATGGCCTTCCGCGATTTGCGCGAGTTCATCCAACTGCTGGAACAACGCGGCGAGTTAATCCGCATCACGACCCAGGTCGATCCCGAACTGGAGATCACCGAAATCACCGATCGGATCAGCAAAGGCCCGGCGGATCAAAATAAGGCGCTGCTGTTTGAGAACGTCAAGGGTTCAGCCCTGCCGGTGTTGATCAACGCCTTCGGCAGCGCTTCACGCATGGCCTGGGCGCTGGGCGTGGACGATCTGGAAGAACTCAACCACAACCTCGCCCGGACGATCGATCTGAAACTGCCGCAGGGCTTGAAAGCCGCGCTCAATCGCGGGCGCGATCTGTTCGGGGTGCTGAAATCGATCGGGCTGGGACCGAAGATCGTGGGCAGCGCGCCCGTGCAGGAGGTTGTCCTCACCGGCGATCAGATCGCTCTCTCGCAATTGCCCATCCTCAAATGCTGGCCGCTCGACGGCGGCAAATACATCACGTTGATGCAGGTCATCACGCGCGATCCGCTGAGCAACATCCGCAACGTGGGCATGTATCGCCTGCAAGTGAAAGACGATCGCACCTTGATGATGCACTGGCAGCGCCACAAGGGCGGCGCAGAACACGAGCGCGTGGCGCAAGAACAGCGTAAAGCCGCTCATCCCGTGCGCCATCGTCCTGGGCGGTGATCCGGCGGCGATGTGGTGCGCCTCCGCGCCGCTGCCGCCCAACATCGACGAGTACCTGCTGGCGGGTTATCTGCGCGGCCAGCCGGTGGAGTTCGTGAAGTGCGTGACGCAGCCCGTCGAAGCGCCGGCGAATGCCGAGATCGTGATCGAAGGCTACGTCGATCCGAACGAGCACGACGTCGAAGGCCCGTTCGGCGATCACACCGGATTCTACACGCCCGCCGATCAGTTCCCGGTCTTTCACGTCACCGCCATCACCCACCGCAAGGAGGCCATCTATCCGGCGACAGTGGTCGGCAAGCCGCCGATGGAAGATTACTGGATGGGCAAGGCGACCGAGCGCCTGTTCCTGCCGCTGCTCCAGCTCTTCCTGGGCGAGGTGGTCGATTACCATATGCCCGCCGAGGGCGTGTTTCACAACCTGGTCATCGTGTCGATCAAGAAGCGCTTCCCCGGTCATCCGCAAAAGACGATGTTCGGCATCTGGGGGCTGGGGTTGATGATGCTGACCAAGGCCATCGTCGTGGTCGATGCCGACGTGAACGTGCATGACCTGCGCGATGTCATGTGGCGCGTGCTGGGCAACGTCGATTGGAAGCGCGACGTGACGATTGTAGAAGGCGCGGTGGACCAACTGGATCATTCGGCCGTGCGCGATTCGTTGGGCGGCAAGATCGGCATCGACGCCACGGCCAAGGGACCTCAAGACGGGCATCCGCGCGGCTGGCCCGGGGAGTTGGAGATGGACGCGGCGGTGAAAGAGTTGGTCGACCGGCGGTGGAAAGAATACGGCCTGTAAGGGATGAGGGCGGAGGGATTGAGGGATGAGCAAGAATGCACAACGCCAAGACTTGGGAAAGCGCACTAAGGATTTCGCCTTGCGGATCATTCGGTTGTATGCGGCTTTGCCGAAAACGACGGAAGCGCAGGTGATTGGAAAGCAGCTGTTGCGCTCCGGCACTTCCGTAGGCGCACATTACCGTGAAGCACGGCGTGCCAAGTCCGATGCTGACTTCATCAGCAAAATGGAAGGGCGCATTGCAGGAATTGGACGAGACGGTCTATTGGCTGGAATTGCTCTCAGAATCCGGTATCGTCAACAGCGCAGAACGGCTGAAGCCATTGATTGGACGAGTGTGAAGAGCTCATTGCCATGTTTGTCACTATGGCGAAGAACGTCAAGAACCGAAAATGACTGACTTCTTCATCCCTCATCCCTCATCCCTCATCCTTCGCCGTCTTATCGTCGGCATCAGCGGCGCATCGGGCGTGATATACGGCATCCGTTTGCTGCAGGTCTTGCAGCAGGGCGGCGAGATCGAGACACATCTGGTGCTGAGCGCGGCCGCCAGGGCGACGATCGCGCAGGAGACGAACTGGAAGGTCAGCGAAGTCGAGGCCCTGGCGTCGGTGGTGCACAACCCCAACGACATCGGCGCGAGCATCGCGTCGGGTTCGTTCGTGACGATGGGGATGGTGGTCGTGCCGTGTTCGATCAAGACGCTCGCGGCGGTGGCGGCCTGCTACTCCGCCGATCTCCTGTCGCGGGCGGCGGACGTGTGTTTGAAGGAAGGCCGCCCGTTGATTCTGTGCGTGCGCGAGACGCCGCTGCACGTGGGCCATCTGCGCCTCATGACGCAGGCGGCGGAGAGCGGCGCGATCATCATGCCGCCGGTTCCGGCGTTCTATGGCAACCCGTCCTCCCTGGACGAGATTATCGATGGTACAATCGGGCGCATTTTGCTGCGGCTGGGGATTGACAATGAATGGTATACGAAGTGGAAGGGAATGAGTAATTCGTAGTGCGTATTGCGTAACATGATTTACGCCATTGCGCATTACGTCATTGCGAAGTATGAAGCAAGTTCGCGCTTTTCTCGATCTTATCAAATTCGAGCACACCATCTTCGCGCTGCCTTTTGCCTATCTGGGCATGGTGCTGGCGGCGGGCGGGCTGCCGACGTTCCAGCAGTTCTTCTGGATCACGGTGGCGATGGCCGCGGCGCGCACGCTGGCGATGAGTTTCAACCGCTTAGCCGATCGGCACATCGACGCGCTCAACCCGCGCACGGCCAATCGGCCGCTTCAAACCGGCAAGATCAGCGTGCGCACGGTCATCGCCGGATCGATCGTGTCGTTGATCGTGCTGACCTTCGCGGCCTGGCAGTTGGGGCCGCTGACGCTGCGGCTGCTGCCGGGCGCGATCGTGTTTTTGCTGGGCTACGCCTATGCCAAACGCTTCACGTGGCTGTCCCATTTCATCCTGGGCTTCACCGACGGCCTCGCCCCGATGGGCGCGTGGGCGGCGGTGCGCGGCTCGCTGTTCGCGCCCGGCGATCTGCCGGCCTGGCTGTTGTTGTTCACCGTCACTTTTTGGATCGGCGGCTTCGACGTGATCTATGCCTGCCAGGACACGGAGTTCGATCGCAAAGAAAACCTCCATAGCATTCCGGCCAAATGGGGCAACGCGACGGCCCTGCGTGTGGCGCAGATGTGCCACGCGCTGACCGTCGGGCTGCTGGGGGCGATCGGGTTGGTGATGAATCTCGGCTTCGTGTATCTGATCGGCGTCGGCATTGTCGCCGCGCTGCTGATCTACGAGCATTCTCTGGTCAGGCCCACCGATCTCTCCAAAGTCAACATCGCTTTTTTCAATGTCAATGGCTATATCAGCATTACGATCTTTGTGGCCACGCTAGTTGGCCTTAACCATTCCGCGCTAGGATTCGCGGCAAGCCAAAGGAGTCATATGTTTCGCAAACCCGTTATCGTTCTCGTCCTGTTCACCGTGCTGTTGAGCGCCTGCGGGGGCGCAGCGCCGGCGGCGCAGGAAGACCCCACGCTGAAGATAGCCGTGCTGCCCATTCTCGACGCGCTGCCGATGTATGCGGCCGACGCGCAGGGCTACTTCAAGGACGCCGGGATTAAGGTTGAATTCGTGCCGGTCGCTTCAGCCGCCGAGCGCGATCAGATTATGCAGGCCGGGCAGGCCGACGGCATGATCAACGATTTGATTTCGACGGTGTTCTACAACAAGGACGGGCAGAAGATCGCTGTGGTGCGCCTGGCGCGTAATGCTTCGCCCACGGATGCGGAATATTCCATCCTGGCGGCGAAGGACAGTGGCATCACTCAACCCGCAGATCTGAAGGGCGTCGAGATTGGCATCTCGCAGGGCACGGTGATCGATTATACGACCCAGCGCTTGCTGGAAAATGCCGGGTTGCAGGCTGCCGACATCAAGACGACCAATGTCCCCAAGATTCCTGATCGGCTGCAGCTGCTGGCCGAGGGCCAGCTGAAAGCGGCCAACCTGCCTGAACCCTTTGCGTCACTGGCCGAGCAAAGCGGCGCGGTCCGCGTGGTCGACGATCGCAGCCTGCCGTCGGTCGGCACCAGCGAGATTTCGTTCAACGTCAATACGCTGAAGAGCAAGCCGGAAACGGTGAAGAAGTTCCTGGCCGCGCTTGAAAAAGGGACCGCCGATGTCAATGCCGATCCCGGCCGGTGGGGCACGCTGCTGAGCGACAAGAAATTGATCCCGGCCCCGCTGCTGGGCAAATATGCGCTGCCCAAGTTCCCCACGGCCTCGGTGCCCAGCGAGGCGCAGGTGAAAGACGTGCTGGCGTGGATGATCGCCAGGGGGCTGATCAAGGCGGAAGTGCCGTACAGCCAGCTGGTCGATTCAAGTTACTTGCCGAAATGACACATGAAGAGTGAAGAGTGACATATCACTTTTCACTCTTCACTCTTCACTCTTCACTCAACATGATCGAGTTCCGCGAAGTTACCTTCGCCTACGCCAGCGCCCAGCCCGTCTTCGATCGCTTCAACTGGTCGATCGGGCGGGGCGAGGCGTGGGCCGTCATCGGCGGATCGGGCAACGGCAAGACGACGCTGCTGATGCTGCTGGCCGGGCTGCGCGTGCCCACTTCCGGCGAAATCGTCGTGGAAGACCAGGTGATCGATCGGCCGCGCCCGCGCACGGGGCTGGTGCTGCAAGAGTACGGCCTGCTGCCGTGGGCGACGATCAAGCAGAACGTGGCGCTGGGTCTGCGCGTGCGCAACTTCTACGGGCCCGATGGCCGTCACGCGCCCGTGGAGCACGTCGTCGGACCGATCGAGGCGCTGGTCGAAAAGTGGCTGAAGCGCCTGGGGATCGAAGCGATGCGCGATCGGTTCCCGGCGCAAGTCTCCGGGGGGCAGCGGCAGCGCGCGGCCATCGCGCGCACGCTGCTGCTGGAGCCGGATGTGCTCTTGATGGATGAGCCCTTCGCCGCGCTCGACGCGCCCACGCGCGAGGACTTGCAGAACCTCACGGTTGAATTGCAGCGCGAGCAAAACCTGACGCTGGTCTTCGTCACGCACAACCTCGAGGACGCCGTGTTCCTGGGCCGGAAAATCCTGGTGCTGGGCCAGCCGCCGCACACCGCGCCCGTCGTGATCGAGAACCCGCAGGCCGGCGCGCTCGCCTATCGCTCCGAATCCGCCTTCTTTGAAATGTGCGCGCGCGTGCGCGAGTCTCTCACGCACTACGCCCTCATCGCTGCGGCCGCCCATGCCTAAGCGCGATCTGATTATCACGACGCTGGTGGTGCTGCTGATCTGGCAGGCCCTCGCCATGCTGCTGCAGCGCGACATCCTGCCGACGCCGATCGCGGTGGCGCAGGCGTTCGTGGCCAACCTCGGCGAGATTGCCAAGCATTTCGTCGCCAGCGGCTTCCGCGTGATCGCCAGCATCGTGATTGCGGTATTCCTGGCCGTGCCGGCGGGCCTGGGCATGGGGCAGATCCCGGCGCTCAATCGGATCTTTTCGCCGCTGGTCTACATCACCTATCCCATCCCCAAGATCGTGTTCTTTCCGATCATCCTGTTGTTTCTGGGGCCGACCGAAGCGGCCAAGATTCTCACGATCGTGCTGATACTGTTCTTTCAGATCCTGGTGCCGGTGCGCGACGAAGCGCTGAATCTGCGGCCTGAGCTGTTGAACTCCGTGAAGTCGCTGGGGGCCGGGCGGCGAGCTTTGTTCCGGTTCGTCTATCTGCCCTCCTCGCTGCCCATCGTGCTGACGACCGTGCGCCTCAGCGTGGGCACGGCGGTGGCGGTGTTGTACTTTACGGAAGTCACCGCGACCTATCTGGGGCTGGGCTATTACATCTTCCTCATGTCGGGCACGGTGTTCGATTACGCGGCGACGTATGCGGGCGCCATCGCGATGGGCGTGCTGGGCCTGGTGTTGTACTTCTTCGTCGACTGGCTGGAGAAACGGCTCTGCCCGTGGAAATTTGCGACATGAGGTAGGGGCGAGGCATTCGCCAAGGAATGCAGGTTGATAAGGATCTTCGATGTGCACGCGAGACCGATGAGCCAGCTATTCTGTGCGAATGCCTCGCCCCTACGATTAGGATATACATGACCCATTTACAAGGACCCGAACGCGCGCAGTACGTGCAGGGCATGTTTGCCCGCATCAGCGCGCGCTACGATTTGATGAATCGCTTGATGACCGGCGGGCGCGACATGGCCTGGCGGCGTGAGGTCATTCGCCTGGCGCAGCCTGGCCCCCACGCGCGCCTGCTCGACGTGGCGACCGGCACGGGCGATATTCTGATCGAGGCGCTGCGGCAGCAGCCCGCGGTGCTGGCCATCGGCAGCGATTTCACGTTTGAGATGATGGCCACGGGGAAAACAAAAGCAGGCGCGCAAGCAATCCGCTGGAATACCGCCGATGCGCTGCGCTTGCCCTTCCCCGACAACACGTTCGATGCCGTCACCAGCGGCTTCGGCGTGCGCAACTTCATCGATCGGGAGCAGGCTTTCCGCGAGCAGCGCCGCGTGTTGAAACCCGGCGGGCGCGTGATCTGCCTCGAAATCAGCAAGCCACCGAAGAATCTACTGCGCCCGTTTTTCCTCTTCTTCTTCGCCAGGATCGTGCCCTTGGCCGGCGGGCTGATCAGCGGGCAGCGCGATGCGTACACCTACCTGCCGCAGTCGGTCAACGAATTCCTCACGCCCGATGAATTGAAGGCCATCATGGAACGCGCGGGTCTGCGCGAAGTGAAATACCAGCGGCTGATGCTGAGCACGGTGGCCATTCACGTGGGGATCAAGTAAACAGCGAGGCACATCATGTCCGGACAACTCACACCCGATCAGGCTTTGACTCAACTCCAGTGCGGCAATGAACGGTTCGTCGCCGGTCGGCCCGATCATCCCCATCAATCGGCGCGGCGGCGGCGCGAAGTGTCTGACAGCGGGCAGCAGCCGTTTGCCATTATCCTGTCGTGCGCCGATTCGCGCGTGCCGCCGGAGATCATTTTCGATCAAGGGCTGGGCGATCTGTTCGTCATTCGCGTGGCGGGCAATGTGTTGGACGACATTATTCTCGGCACGATCGAGTATGCCGTTGAACATATGCACGTGCCGGTGATTATGGTCCTGGGCCACGACAAGTGTGGTGCGGTCACGGCCGCGGTCCAGGGTGTCGAAGTGCGCAATCATATCCAGTCGCTGGCTGAAGCGCTGCGGCCTGCGGTTGAGAGCGCCCGCGCCCAAGAGGGTGATCTCATATCTAACGCCATCGATGTGAACGTGCAGCAGGCGGTCCTGGCGCTGCACGCCAGCGAGCCGGTGCTGGCACAGGCGCGAGCAGCGGGGCACATCCAGATCGTCGGCGCGCGCTACAACCTCGATACGGGCGAAGTGAAGATCATCGCTTGAGTGAAAAGAAACGAGGCCACTCAATTGAGCGGCCTCGTTACGTTTTACTCGTTACTCACACCTGCACTGCACCAAATGCAGTGCGGTGCAAGTGTTACTCGTCAGATCACACCCAACTCTTTCCCCACCGTCTGGAACGCTTCCAATCCCTGCTCCAGATCGCTCGACGTGTGCGCGGCGCTGATCATCACGCGGATGCGCGCCGTGCCTTTGGGCACGGTGGGGAACACGATCGGCATGGCGAAGATGCCGCGCTCGAACAGCTTGCGGCTGAATTGCTGCGCGATCTGGTTTTCGCCCAGAATGACGGGCGTGATCGGCGTTTCGCTCTTGCCGGTGTTGAAGCCCAACTTCTTCATCTCGGCCTTGAACAATTTCGCATTAGCCCACAACCGGTCGACCAGCTCGGTCGATTCTTCGAGCAGGTCGACGGCGGCCAGACACGCGGCGGTATCGGCAGCAGTGGCGGCGCTGGAAAAGAGGAAGGGCCGGCCGCGCTGCCGCATCCAATCGACCAGCACTTTCTTCCCGGCGATGACGCCGCCCACCACGCCGAAGGCCTTGCTCAGCGTGCCGATCTCCACGTCAAACTTGCCGTGCAGGCCAAAGTGATCGACGATGCCGCGCCCGCCGCGTCCTACCACGCCCTCGCCGTGCGCGTCGTCCACCATCGTGATCACGCCATATCTCTCGCAGACTTCGTACAGCTGATCCAGCGGCGCGATGTCGCCATCCATGCTGAACACGCCGTCGCTCACCAGCAAGCCGCGCCGGTATTGCGGCAGATGCTCTTTGATCTTCGCCTCGGCATCGGCGGGATCGCAGTGCTCGTAGACGATGATCTTGGCGCTGCTCAGGCGGCAGCCGTCGATGATGCTGGCGTGATTAAGCCGATCGGTGAAGATGACGTCCTCTTTGCCGACCAGCGGCGGGATGGCGGCCTGGTTGGCGCAGAAGCCCGATTGGACGTACAGCGCATCCTCGACGCCTTTGAACCGCGCCATGCGCCGCTCGAACTCGACGTGCAGGTCGAGCGTGCCCGCGATCGATCGGACAGCGGCCGGGCCCACGCCGTATTTGCCGATCGCCTGCTGCGCCGCCTCTTTCAGGCGCGGATGGTCGGCAATGCCCAGATAGTTGTTCGAGCAGAAGTTCAGCACGCGCTGGCCGTCGACGATAATCCACGCGCCCTGCGCGCTGCCGATGGTGCGGATGGTGTTGAACAGGCCCTGATCCTTGAGGGCTTGTAGTTCGTTTTCGAGCCAGGTGAGTTTGTTCTCGCTCATTGTTTCCTCCGGTTGGAGATGATGAGTAACGAGTAATGAGTAAAATTACTCGTTACTTGTTACTCGTTACGCCACCCACATCATTACCTTGCCGCTTTCGCCGCTCTCCATCGTCGCAAACGCCCGATCGAACTCTTCCAGTTTGTACTGGTGCGTGACGATGGGCAGGAGATCGACGGCTTTGCCGAGCAGCAGCTCGTCGCTGTGTTCCCACGTGCTCCACATCTTGCGGCCCACGATGCCGTGGACGGTGATGCCTTTGAAGATGACGGAATTGGCAATGTCGAATTCGATGGGGCGCGTGGGCAGGCCGAAGGCGACGACGTCACCCGCGTAGCGCACCAGCGAGAAGCCCTGCTGAATGGCCGTGGCCGCGCCCGACATCTCCAGCAGCACGTCCACGCCTTCATTGGCTGTGACGTGCCTGACCAGCTGCACCAGATCGTTTTCACGCGGATTGTTGGTGTAATCGGCGCCCAGACGCTTGGCAAACTTGCGGCGATAATCGCTGATGTCGCTGCAGATGATGGTCTTGGCGCCGCGGCCCCGCACCGCCAGCAGCGTCATCAAGCCCACCGGTCCGCAGCCGGTGATCAGCACGGTCTTGTCCTTGACGTCGGCGGCAAATGCGGTGTGGATGGCGTTGCCGAAGTTCTCGCGCAGCACTGCCACCTGCGTGGGCATATCGGGCGGATTAACCCACGCATTCTGCCACGGCATGGCAAGGTACTCCGCAAACGTGCCGTCGCAATCGACGCCGATGATCTTGGTTTCCGGCGCCACGTGGCCGAGGCCGCGCTTGTAATACTCACCTTGATAGTTGACGATGTGGCTTTCGCATGAGACAAAGTCGCCGACCTTGCGCTCAGTGACCTTGCTGCCGATCTCGACAATGTCGCCGCACACTTCATGGCCTTGAATCAGCGGCACGGCTTTAACGCGCCCCTGCGACCACGGGTCCCAGTTGTAGATGTGCAGATCGGTGCCGCAGATGGAGGTGGCGCGCACTTTGATCAGCACATCATAGGGGCCCAGGTGGGGAACATCGCGCTGCAGCAGAGTCAGGCCGGCTTTGCGTTCGGTCTTGACGAGGGCTTTCATGGTGTGGGTCATGGGCATTCTCTCCGCGCTGAAATTGAGATCGGCCGGGCAGGCCGATCGGGTTGGGGCAGAATCGAGTATAACACTCGACGCGGCGAGAGACCATCGCCACTACGCGGATTTTTGCGGTGACGTTTGTCATTGCGCGCCGACTGGCCTATAATCAAACTACGATGACAACCGCTGCCGCCGATCGACGTCAACTTACCGCCAAAGTCCGCGCCGTGCAGCGCCTGTTGATCGCGGCTTACGGCGAACCGCCGCGCCCGGCCTGGGCCGGCACGGTGCGCCCGCTCGATCGGGCCGAGGCGCCCGCCCGGTGGGAGCCGATTGATCCGCTCGACGAATTGATCAATACCATTCTCAGCCAGAACACGAACGATCTCAATCGCGATCGGGCTTATCACGCGCTGCGGGCGAAATTCCCTGCGTGGGAGGCCGTGCGCGATGCGCCCGCGGCGCAGGTGATCGCGGCGATCAGACCGGCGGGCCTGGCAAATCAAAAAGGGCCGCGCATTCAGAAGGTGCTGCGCCGGATCACGGCCGAGCGCGGCGAACTCGATCTAAATTTTCTGCGCGACTGGCCGGCTGACGAAGCGAAGGCGTGGCTCATGTCGCTGGAGGGCGTCGGCCCGAAGACCGCCTCGATTGTGCTGTTGTTTGCGCTGGGCAAGCCGGCTTTTCCGGTGGACACGCACATTCAGCGTGTTACCGGGCGGCTGGGGCTGATTCCGCCCGGGACCTCGGCGGATAAGGCGCACGACATCCTGGAAGCCCTGGTGCCGCCGGAATGGTATCACTCGTTTCATCTGAACGTGATCGAGCATGGGCGGCAGGTGTGCAAGGCGCAGCGCCCGCGGTGTGAGCAGTGTGTCCTGCAGAAACACTGCGACACCTTTCAAGCCCGGAAAGGGTAGCGCGCGCAGCTCAGGCGGGCGGGAGGAGCACCGATGGAGACAGGCCGGAAACATCCGCTGTTAGCTTTTCGCCTTCGTTATCGCCGCCAGCGCGGTTTGTATTTCGGCGTCGCGCTCGCGGTGCTGGCGCTGGTTGCGGCTATCCAGCTGCTGCCCGCGGAGACATGGGTCAACGTGCCGTGGGTACATGATCTCGATTGGCTGCTGCTGCTCGTCGGAATCGTCGTGCTGGTCATGGCTGTCTTTCGCGTCATCGCCGCCTCCGTTCCGTACGTGCAGTGCAGCGAGCGCAACATCAAAATTCAGGGCCCCCTCTATCAGGTGGTCTTTTCTTACAAGCGCGTGCGCGAGACGCGGCCCAATACCCTGTTCTACGTTTTTGACAAGGGCGGGCTGTCGCGCGGCGAGCGCAAGTTCGCGCTGGACGACAAGTACGGCGGGCAGACGGCCGTGATTGTGGAGATGAACAGCTGGCCCATGTCCATGCGCTGGATGCGCTTCTGGCTGGGCAACCTGGTCTTCTCCTCAGACAACCGGGCGCTGGTGTTGTGGGTGGAGGACTGGATGACGCTCAACCGCGAGATCAGCGATTACAAAGATCGCTGGCGCGAGCGCAGAAAGCAAGCGCGGGATGGCGGCCAGTCCGCCAACCTGTATCGCGAGGTCTTGAAGAAGTGAAACAGAAACCGGGTCACCCAGCCGGGGCCCGGTTTCTTTGTCGCAGAGCTCAGACGTTGTTATAGATATTGGAGAAAACGTTGCCGATCGCCGGTCCAATCAGGGCGAGCACAATAATCACAATGATTGCCACCAGGACCAAAATCAAGGCGTACTCGACAATCCCTTGCCCCTTCTCGCTTGGCAGATAGATCATCTGTCTCACCTCCTTTCCCCGAGAGTCGGCCAGCCCTGTTGAGCAGGAGCCCAGCCGCTCTTGATCATAGATTCAAAGCTCAATCCGCGTCTATCCCCCATATTTCCTATTCGGCAGCCACGCTTAAACCGCGCGCAGCTGGGCCTGCAGCCACGCTTCGATGTCGCAGAAGACCTGCTCTTTCTCCGGCTCGTTGTGAATCTCGTGATACGCCCCGGGATATTCGCGATAGTCCACCAGGCCCGCGGGAGTCCGAGCCGCAAACTGCCGCGCGCCTTCCGGCAGGCAGACGGGATCGGCCCCGCCGTGCAGCATAAGGAGCGGCACGCGCCACGCGGCGGCGCTCTGCCACACCTGCGCGCGCGTCGCGTCCACTTCCGTGGAGAGGCGCGGCGTGCCCCACCCGTGCGTCAGCGCATCGGCCTCAAAAGCGGCGAGCACTGCCGGATCGTGCGACAGGCCGGACAGCGCCACGCCGTTGCTCATCTTCAGTGAGGGTGTCACGCGGCTGAGCAGCGTGGCCAGGTTGCGCTTCCACGCCGGCAGCTCCAGCGCGTCTTGCAGCGCCGTCCCGGTGACGACAAGGCCCGCTAATTGATCGGGATGGTGCGCGCCGTAGCTCAACACCATGAGCGATCCCAGGCTGTGGCCGAGGATAAACAGCGGGGTACCCGGCCAGTCTGAGCGGGCCTCGGCCGCTCGCCGCTCGATGTCCTCAACGTAGCAATCGAAGCAATCGACATGGCCGCGCGGCCCGCTCGATCGGCCGTGGCCGCGCGTGTCGAAACTGTACAGCGCATAGCCGCGCGGCACGAAATAGTTCACGTAGTTGCCGTAGCGCCCGCTGTGCTCGCCCAGGCCGTGCACGATGAGAATGACCGCTTGCGGTGTGCTGTCCGGCAGCCAGGCCTGCGTGTAGATGCCGGCTCCGTCGGACGTGGTGAAGCGACCTTCGCAATGCCGCATAGTCGATCTCCGAATGTGAAGTATGAGCATTATAGTCCGGCTTACCATCAGAGACAATGGATAATCCGTCATCAAAGCCGTGTGATAAACTGCCATTGCAGGGCGCGGCTCATTCCCTTATAATCGCAGCACTCCCTCGCGGTCGCTCCGGGCGGGCGTCAGGCCGATACCCGTCGGCGGCTATCTGCCTGGCTGGCCGACAGATGCGCGAGCGCGGTGTTTTCTATTCAGGTGGACTCAGCATGTCTTCGCCAACGCCACACGGTTTAGCTCACTACCACCGCTCGGTCAAGCGCGTCTTGATCGGCATTATGATCCTCAACCTGCTCGTCACGGCGATCAAGTTTGCCGTCGGCGCGCTGACGGGATCGATCGCGGTGCTGGCCGACGCCTTCAACGCGCTGGTCGACGCCTCGTCCAACGTCATCGGCCTGATGGGCATGCGCGCCGCCTCCGACCCGCCCGACCCCGATCACCCTTACGGGTATCGCAAATACGAGACCATCGCCACACTCGGTATCGGCGGCCTGATGCTGCTGGCCGGCTGGGAAGTGCTGCGGGATGTCTTCGAGCGCTTAGGGAGCGGCCAGCCGCCTACCGTCACACCGCTGTCGTTAGCCTTGATCCTGTTCACCCTGCCGATCAATATCTTCGTCGTGTGGTATGAAGGGCGGCGCGGGCGCGAGCTGGGCAGCGACGTGCTGCAGGCCGACGCCACCAGCACCCGCATCAATATCTTTGTGTCGCTGGCCGCACTGGTCGGCCTGTTGGGATCATCCCTCGGGCTGCCGTGGCTCGACATCGTCGTCGCACTGGGTATCGTGGCCTACATCGCGGTAGCCGCTTATCGCATCATTCGAGACACGTCCAGCGTGTTGACCGATGGCGCCATGATCGATCCGCACGTGGTGGAAGACATCGCGCGCCAGGTCCCCGGGGTGTGGCTCGCGGCGCGGGTCCGCAGCCGCGGCCGCGAAGATGATGTGCATCTCGATCTGCATGTGAAGGTCGATCCGGCGATGGCCACCGAGCACGCGCACGCCATCGCGAGCGAAGTGGAGCGTCGGCTGAAAGATCAAATTTCCGGCGTGGTCGACGCGGTGGTGCACATCGAGCCGGGGCAGGATTTACCCGCTTCGGAATGGGAGACTCTGGCTGTGCACCTGCGCGCGCTGGCCGACGGCCTGGGCCTGGGCGTTCACAACGTGCACATCGACGTGCTGGAAGGCGGCACCATCGTGGATGTCGACGTCGAGATCGATGCGTCGCTGTCACTTGAAACGTCGCATCAGATCGTGACCGAATTCGAGTCGCGCGCGCGGGCCGAGATTCCGCGCCTGTTGGAGATTGTGACGCATCTGGAGCCGGCGGAACCGGGGGATCACCCCAGGCCGATCGAAGGCGCCGAGGGCGAAGCGCTGCGCGCGCAGATCACTCAACTGGCCGACGAAGTCTGCGGCCCGGGTGCCACCCACTCCCTCATCTTGCGGCATAGTCATTGGCCCGATCGGATCGACGTGTCGATGCACTGCGCTGTGCCGGGCGACACCTCGCTGCCGGAAGCCCATCGGATCGCGGAGAAAGTAGAACGGCAACTGCGCGCCGAACTGCCGCAACTGGAGCACGTGACTATTCATATGGAGCCGCCGGAGGAGCGGCAGGGCGGGGATCAGGCAAGGTACTGACAGGGTGACAGGAGGACAAGAGCAGGAGGACAAGAGGACAAGAAGACAGGAGGACAAGAGGACAAGGTGATCTCGACTAAAGATCATCTTATCCTCCCTTCTTCCCTTCATCCTGTCTTCCCTTCGTCTTGTCATCCCTTCATTTTGTCATGAATCCGAGCACTCACAAGAGTTGAATCTGCATCGCCGGCTGCTCGATCGGGGGCTCCAGCCCAAAGGCCAGCGGGAAGGTCGCGAGGGACAGATCGCTCTGCTGCGCGGCGCGGCGCAGCGAACTGAACTTGAGCACCTGCCACTGAGTCTTTCGCAGGCGCGCATCGCGGGCGATCTTGTGCTGCAACAGCGTGGCGCGGCCGCCGGGAATGACCAGCACGCCGGAATCTGCGCTCAGCATGGGCGCGATCTCCGCCGTCGTTTGAACTACAAAAGTATAGACCGCTTCTCCCGATTTTGACCACACGATCTGCCGCCGCGCTTCCGGGCGCATGACCGCGCTGACGTCCACCCCGAGCTTTTCCCCGCTGTGCTGCAACAACAGACACGCTTCGTCCACCTCAGCCCGGCGCGCCTCGCTGTGATCTTCAGCGCGCAGCCGGATGCGCTCGAAGTGGCTGTCTTCTGCATACGAATGCATCACCGTCGCCGCCAGAGCGCGATCGGGCGTGAGATGGCCCGGAAAGTCCCGATAGAGCTGCTGCAGCAATGCGTCGGCGTGCCACTCCCCGCGTTCGTGCAGCAAAGTGCGGGCGCGCTGCTCCACTCGATCGGCCAGCGGCGCCGGCAGCGAGCGGGAGAGCATCAACCACCAGCGATGCGGCTCGATCTCACGAATGGAAGCGGCACTCCACGCTCGATCGATCTGGCCGCGCAGCACCGCCAGCGGCATTTGCTCTCCTTCGGACTGCTGCGCGACCTCCGTCAACGCCGGGGTTTGCCCCAACGCGGCCAGCAGGCCCGCGCGCAGGATCACCGCCTGCGTCGGCTCGCCGCGTTCCTGCAGGATGATGCGCAGCGTGTCTTCCGGCGCGGGCAAGGGGTCGACCGGCTCCGCGCGCCACGTGGCGCGCACACCGTCGTGCGGATCGCAGGTCATCGACTCGACGCGGCACTGCGCCGAGGCCGCCGCCAGGGTCACGCTGTCGAGGATGGCTTCTTCCGCCGGGAAACTCATTACCACACGCGCTTCTGCGCGCAGCGCCGGATTCAGCACGTTCAGCGCCGATCCAGTGGCGCGCCACTGCCAGTCCCAACTCGTGCGCTTGCGCGAGAGCAGCGGCAGCAAATGATCGACGAGGCGGCTCTGCTTGCCCCACAACCACGCCGCCCACACGGCGCTCAACGACCAGAAGCCCGGGCGCGGCAGCGGCGGATGCGTGACGACGAGCCGGATCGATCGTTCGGGCAGCCGCCTGGCAAGTTCGCGGGCGGGCAGGACCAACAGGCAAACGGCAGGCGTCTGGGAGGCGAGCAGTTCTTCAATCGTTGCAACGCGCGGGAGATCTGGCGGGACAGAGAGCAAGCGGGAGACCTGCCGTTCGAGTTCAAGCCATACGTTCTTTTCGACAAAGCGCGCGGGCGGTTTGAGGCTGCTGGGATAACGCGCTTCGTCGGGGGTGTGCAGCGATGTGCAGGCGTCGAGCGTGGCGAGCAGCGCGGGCCGCAGCGCGGCTTGATCTTCCTCGCTCAGCGCTTCGACCTTCAGCAGGATGTCGCTGAGCGCCGCCTGCGCGCGCGGCGTGTAAGCATCCAGCACATCGCTCACCCGATCGGCGTCTTCGTGCTCCCGATCGATAACGCGGCCGTGCAGCCGCCAGAACGGCAGGCCGCGCCCGTCGAGCTTCTTGAGTTCCTTGAAATCTTCGTCTTCGCTGGGGCCGGCGTTTTCACCGCATACCGCGCAGCGCACGTGCTTCTCGACGGGCTGCTGGCGCTCGCGATCCCAGATGAAGTGCTGCGCGAGCGCTGCCTTTCCGCACGTGGGGCAGTGGGCCGTGTAGAGCTTCAGGATGTTTTCATTCAGGCGGTGCGCTGCTTTGAGCGCATCTTCGAGGTGCGTGAAAGCCGATCGGGCGTCGGCGGGCCACAGCGTGGCGCGCAGTGCCAGCGCATTGATCGGATTGAACGAGGTCGCGATGACTTTGCGGCCCAGATCGAGCGCAGCCTGGAGCACGCCCAGGCCGCCGGCGAATGGATCGAGGATCACGTCGCCGGGCTGCGTGTGCTGCTCGATGGCGGCGCGTGCCACGGCCGGCGGCACGGCATTGAAGGCCGTGGGCAGCACGCGCAGGCGCGGAGCGCTATCCGACGGGATGAAGTACTGCATACAGAAAGTATAACGTGAAACGGCATGAGTGACGAGTGATGAGTAATGAGAGGCCCTATGGTAAAATCGTCCCGTTATGATCAGAAAGGTTGTGATAACTTTAGCAATGCTGCTGACGCTGGCTGCTTGCGGCGCGCCGGGCACGCCGGCGCCGACTCTCACTCCCACGGCCACGCCGCGCCCGACCGTGACACCGCGCCCGACAGCCATGCCGACGCCTGTGTCGATCTGTCCACCGCAGAATCTGGCAGCGGTGTGGGTGCCGCCCGACCAATTTGACGGCTACCCGCAGGCGATTCGCGCTTATCTCGCGCAAGGCGGCACGACGGCCAATTTGCTGACCATCCTGCGCCAGGCCAGTTCGATCGACGACCAGCGGGGCGGCGTGTTCTCGATCGATCTGTCCGGCGATGGCGAGCCGGAGACGATCGTGTCGATCGTCGATCCGTTCAGCGCGGATCAAACGTCCGGACCCAGCGGCATGCTGCTGATCTATGGTTGCGAGAACCGGCAGGTCGTGTTGTCGTATTCGAACGTGGCTGCGCGCCCCAATCCGCTGCCGCGCATCGCGCAGACCGGCAACTTCATCGGCGCGCCGCGCGGCAATCAGGTCGCCGTGCAGACCGAGTCTTGCGGCGCGAGCACCTGTTTTGAGCGACTGGATGTGCTGGGCTGGGACGGGCAGGCGCTGGTGAGCCTGTTGGCCGGGCCGCTGGAATTGCCGGCGGGCCAATATCAACTCGTGCAGGCGGATGGCGATGCGCCCATCGAAATTCAGGCTCATAAAGGCGTGAACGGTTCGATCGGGGCCGGGCCGCAGCGCACCGAGACACAAGAGTGGGACTGGAATGGCGCGCAGTATGTGAAGATGAAGACGGAACTATCGCCGGTCGAATACCGCATTCACGCGATCTATGAAGCCGACGATGCCTTCAACGCAGGCGACTACCGGAAAGCCATCGACTGGTACAGCCGCGCCATCACCGACGAGTCGCTGAAGGATTGGCTGACCGAAAGCGGGAGAGTCAATGCCCACGACCGGGATACGCTGAAAGCCTATGCGCGTTTTCGCCTGCTGCTCATCGGCTTGCTGCGCGGCGATGCGAATGCCGGTGATCAGCTCGGCGCCCTGACGGCGGAGTACCCCGCGGGCTCGCCCGTGCACCGGACGCAGCAGATGGCGCAATTGCTGTGGGACAGGTATCAGGCCACACAGAACTGGGCCGAGACCTGCGCGGCGGTCAATCTGTTTGCCAACGAAGAGTATCAAATTGTCGACGATCTGGGCCTGTTCGGCTACGCCAATCGGATGTACACGTCGGATGATATGTGCCCGATCAAGTAAGGCGTAAAGTGTATTGCATAAAACGTATTGCGTAACAGACGGTTTCACGCATTACGCACTACGCATTACGCAATACTTATCACGTCACGAGTAACGAGTAATGAGTAATCCCCTTCCCGTCATCGACTACGAAGGCTCGCAGTACAGCACCGAGTTCTGGAATCCCGCGCGCGAGTACGAAGATCGCGCCGAGCGGATGGCCATCCGCGCGCTGCTGCCGCCGCAAGGCAGACGGCTGATCGACATCGGCGCGGGCGCGGGCCGGCTGGGCGATCTCTACCTGGGCTACGACGAAGTGATCTTGATGGATTACGCCCGCTCCACCATCGTGGAGGCGCGCGCTCGCTGGGGGCGCGATCCGCGCTTCAAGTTCGTCGCCGCCGATCTGTACGCGCTGCCGTTTGTAGACGGCGCGTTTGACAGCGTGGTGATGATCCGCGTCATCCATCACATCGTCGCTGTGCCGCGCGCCCTGGGTAACATCCGCGCCGTATTGAAGCCGGGCGGCGTGTTCGTGTTCGAGTTCGCCAATAAGCGCAACCTCAAAGCCATCGCGCGCTATAGCCTGCGGAAGCAGAAGTGGTCGCCGTTCGATCAAATGCCGATCGAATTCGCGCCGCTCAACTTCGACTTCCATCCGGCGTGGATGAAGCAGCGCTTGCGCGAGGCAGATTTCGCCGTTCAGCAGACGCGCGCCGTCTCGACGTTTCGCCTGGGCGCATTGAAGCGGCTCTTTGGCGCGCAGCGGTTGGCCGCGATCGATGGCGCGTTACAGCGTCCGCTCGCTCCGCTGGCCGTTGCGCCCAGCATGTTCACGCTGTGCACACCCACCCCCGTCCCACACGCCCAGCGGCCCACCTCGCTTCGCGAGGACACGGGTGCGGCGGCGGGACAAGGGCGGGGTGTCTTTGCCTGTCCCACTTGCCGCGCTCCTCTGCCGGCCCAGCCCAGTCATGACGAACTCAGCTGCCCCAGCGGGCACCGTTGGCCAGTGCGCGACGACATCTACGATTTCAAGATCCCCGGCTGATGAGTGAATCGCCTTCACTCGTCACTCATCACTCGTCACTTTATCCACTGTCAATTGTGTCTTGCCTGTGATAAAATACGGCCCACCACATATTCACCTCACGCGGAGGTCGCATTCATGAAAATCTCCTGCCTGCAAGAGAATCTCGCCAAGGGCCTCGGCATTGTCAGCCGCGCCGTTGCCGCCCGATCGACTTTGCCAGTGCTGGGCAACATCTACGTCGGAACGGATCAAGGGCGCTTGAAGCTGGCCGCGACAAATCTGGAGATCGGCATCACCTGTTGGATCGGCGCCAAGATCGAAGAAGACGGCGCCACCACGGTGCCCGCCCGCACCTTCGTCGATCTGGTTAATGCTTTGCCGCAAGGCACGGTGGACATGGACCTGGCCGTGCGCACGCAGACCCTGACCGTGACCAGCGGGCGCTTCACCAATAATGTTAAAGGTGTCGACGCGCAGGAGTTCCCGATCATTCCCAAGGCCGACGAGGCCGACGCGATCCGCATTGCGCCGGACGTGCTGCGCCTGATGATCGATCAGGTCGTGTTTGCCGCCGCGGCCGACGAGAGCCGCCCCATTTTGACGGGCGTGTATGCCCGGTTCAGCGGCAAGACTCTGACGCTGGCCGCCGCCGACGGCTTCCGCCTGTCGGTGCGCACGGCGCAGTTGGACGAAGGCGTGGATGAGCCGCTGGACGTGATCATTCCGGCGCGTGCCCTGGCCGAGTTGAGCCGCATCTGCGGCGATCAGACCGATCCGATCAGTCTCATGGTCACGCCGCAGAAGAGCCAGATCCTGTTCCATCTCGCCAACATCGATCTCGTTTCGCAGTTAATTGACGGCCGCTTCCCGGACTACAACGCGATCATTCCCAAGTCGGCGGGGACCAAATCTGTCATCGATACCCTGCAGCTGCTCAAGGCTTGCAAAGCGGCCAACGTCTTTGCGCGCGAAGCCGCCAATATCGTGCGGCTCAACATCGTGCCGGGCGACGAGATCACGCCAGGCCATATCAAGATCGGCGCGCAAAGTGCGGAAACGGGCGAGAACGCGGGCGACCTGGATGCGGCGGTGACCGGCAATCCCATGGAGATCGCCTTCAACGTGAAGTATCTCATCGACGTGTTGAATGTGGCAAACGCGCCGCAAATCTCCCTGGAGACTAACAGCGCTTCGCAGCCGGGCTTGCTGCGCCCGATTGGCAATGATAGCTTTACGCACGTCATCATGCCGATGCACATCGGCGGAAAATAGGCGCTGAGCCAGGAGCGCTGCGATCACTGGATGCCGAGCTGTGGATCGCCCTTAGAGATCGCTCTGAGGGCGATTTTTAATCTGAAGATGCGGCGTCACTGCGAGCGTCGTGTGCAAAGCAGTCTGCGCCAGACAAGGAGATTGCTTCGTCGCTGAGAGACGCTCCTCGCCATGACGTTGCGAAATGAATGCCGATGCCTACCAAACCACTGCCCATTTCAAAGCTGCGCCGTGTGTGCCGGCCGTCGGCGCTGAAGTTCAAAACCACCGACGATCTGCCGCTCGTCGACGACATCATCGGCCAGCCGCGCGCCCTGCGCGCGATCGATTTCGGCCTCGACGTGCGCGGACCAGGCTTCAACATCTTCGTGCTGGGCTATGGCGGATCGGGGCGGATGACGACCGCCGAGCGCGCGCTGGTCGAGCACGCGGCCGGACAGCCGACGCCCCGCGACTGGGTCTATGTGCATAACTTCAAAGAGCCGCTGCGCCCGCGCGCCATGCGCCTGCCCGCGGGGCGCGCGCACCCCTTCCAGCAAGATATGATTGGCCTGGTGAACTTCCTTACATCCGATCTGCGCCGCACGTTTGAGGGTGAAGCCTATCAACGCGCGGCGGCGCAGCTGCTGCGTGAATTGGAAAATCAACGCGCGGCGATCTTGCAGGAATTCGATCAACGCGCGCGGCCGCAGGGGTTTGCGCTGGCGCAGTCCGAACAACAGGGGCTGTTCGTAACCCCGCTCGGCCCACAGGGCGAGCCGGCGACGGCTGAAGATCTGGCGGCCCTGTCCGACGAGCAGCGGGCCGCCCTGGAACAGGCCCAGCCGGCGGTTGAGGACGATTTCAATGCCGTGCTGCGCCGCGTGCACGATCTGGAATTGGCCGCGCGCGCGAAACTGCAGGAACTCGAGCGGCAGACGGCAGCGCATGCGATCGATCCGCTGCTCGATCAATTGCTGGCGCGTTACCAGCCTGAGTGCCCGGAAGCGGCCGAGTATCTGAAGGAAGTGCGCGCTGATGTCATCACCCACGCCGCCGACTTCCGCGCTGGCTCGATCGAGCCGGCCGAAGCATCCGGCGACGAACCAGCGCTCGATCCGCTGCTGCGTTTTCAAGTGAACCTGCTGGTCGATCACAGCCAGACCCGCGGAGCGCCGATCGTGTTTGAGACGAATCCCACGTTCATGAATTTGCTGGGCCGCATCGAGCGGGACGTGCAGCTGGGCGAGAACGTGCTGGACTTTACCATGCTGCGCGCCGGAGCCCTGCACCGCGCCAACGGCGGCTATCTGGTGCTGCGGGCGGCCGATGTGCTGAAAGACGCCAACGCCTGGGATGCCTTGAAGCGCGCTGTCCTGACGAACCAGATCGTCATCGAAGACCCGGGCACGCATTTGCAGATGTTCTCCACGCGCACGCTGGAATCAGAGGCGATCCCGCTGGATGTGAAGGTGATGCTGCTGGGCACGCCCCACTTGTACTACGATCTCTATCAGTATGACGAGGAATTCGCGCGGCTGTTCAAGGTCAAGGCGGAGTTCGCGTCCGAGATGGCGCACACGCCGGAGAACCAGCAGGCCTATGCGTTGTTTGTGCGGGCGCGCTGCGCCGAGCACCATCTGCCGCCGTTCGATGCCGGCGCGGTGGCCCAGATCGTGGAGTATGGTTCACGGCTAGTCGAAGATCAAAAGAAGCTGTCCACGCAGTTTGGCGACATCGCCGATGTGATCATCGAAGCGGCTCATTGGGCGCGGAAGGCCGGCCGGGCGGTGGTGACTGCCGCCGATGTGCGCACCGCGCTGAACGAGTGGCGTTATCGATCGAACCTGATCGAGGAGGAGACACAGCAGCCCATCGCCGACGGCACGATCAAGGTTGAGGTGGAGGGCGAAGTGGTGGGGCAGATCAACGGCCTGACGGTGATCGAGTACGGCGAATATCAATTCGGGCATCCGGCGCGCATTTCGGCGCGCATCTCGGTGGGCCGCAGCGGCGTGATGGTGATCGAGCGCGAAGTACATTTGAGCGGGCGCATTCACAACAAAGGGGTGCTGACGCTGGAAGGCTACCTGCACGGGCAGTACGCGGCGAAAGAACCGTTGTCACTGGCGGCGAGCCTGAGCTTTGAGCAGAACTACTCCGAGATCGAAGGGGACAGCGCGTCGAGCGCGGAGCTGTACGTGCTGCTGTCGGCGCTGGTCGATCTGCCGATCAAGCAGAGCATCGCCGTGACAGGGTCGGTCGATCAGCAGGGACGCGTGCAGCCGGTGGGCGGCGTGCAATACAAGATCGAAGGGTACTTCGACATCTGCCAGGCGCGCGGGCTGACGGGCGAGCAGGGCGTGATGATTCCGGCGAGTAATGTCAAGAATCTGATGCTGCGCGAAGACGTGGTGGCGGCCTGCCGCGCCGGAAAGTTCCACATCTGGGCGGTGGATACGATTGATGAAGGCCTGGAATTGCTGACCGGTGTGAAGGCGGGGCGGCGCGGCAAGCATGGCGAATTTACCAGAAACAGCGTGCACGCGCGCGCCGCCGCGAAGTTGAAGTTGATTGCGGAACAACTCGACGGCGGCCACAAGGAACGCGAAGAGCCGGGCGATGAAGATCAGAAAAAAAAGGAAGAGGAAGAAACGAAGACACGCCGGAGAAAGAGGAAGTGAAAAGTAAAGCGTGAAGAGTGATATGGACGTTGAGACTTCAGGTGCAATTGAGTCTACAGGAACCGGCGAGGCGGCCGGCGGAGCGCAGTCCCATGCGGAGGCTGCGCACTGGTCCGCTCGGGCGCTGCAGCGTTTGACACGGGCGCGGGGGATGGGATTGCTGGCGGTGGTGTTTGGCGCCGTCTTGTTTGCCGCCGGAGAAGCGCGGAGCACCATCACCAATAATCTGATGTCCAGCAGCGGGCTGACGCTGTTGATCGTGGGGCTGGTGCTGATCGTGGCGGCGGCGCGCACGCGCGGCCTCGCGCCCGATCAATCTTTCCTGCCCCGGCCCATCCTGAATCCGCGCATGTGGTTCGTGTTGACGTGGGGCGCGGGCATCGCGGTGGCTGTGTTTCTAGCGCTGCTCGGGCTGCCGGAAGTTGTCGAGCAGCTGATCATGCTGGCGTTGTCTTTGAGCTTGATGGTCGCGGGCAGTGTGTGGGCGCTGCGCTGGCTGAGCGGGCAGCGTGTGAAACTCTGGCCGGCCAATTCGGAACTGCTGCTGCGCTGGGCGCCGGCGTGGACGGTGCTGTGGGCCGGTGTGTGGGGCGCGATCAGCACGCTTCTCGCGATCGCGCTCGAGGCGGCTCCCGTGCTGGCGATAGCCATTCTGTCTGGAACCGCTTTCGACGAAGTGCCGCAGACGAGGCTGAGTTCGTACCAGGGCCTCGAGCGGGCCCTCCAAAACCCGGCGCTGCTGGTGGCGATCCTGGCAGGCGCGGTGATCGGTGCGCCGCTGATTGAAGAAGCCGTGAAGGCCGCGGGCCTGCGCGGCTTGCGGCGCTCGATCCAGCGCCCGGCAGACGGCTGGCTGCTGGGTTTTGCCATCGGATTGGGCTTTGGTTTTTTGGAAGGCGCGTTTAATCTGGATACGACTGAGAACTGGTTTTTGGGCGGCTGGGTGCGGCTGGCCGCACTGCTGTTGCATGGGCTGGCCACCAGCCTCACGGGCTTCGGTTACGCGCGCTATCTGCAAACACAACAGCGCAGCCAGTTGTGGCGGGGCTATGGGCGGGCGGTGATCATGCACGGCCTGTGGAACGCCTGCGCGCTAACGATGGCTTTTGTTGGAATCGCGGTGGGGCTCAGCGCCTTCACGCTGAATGTGCTGCTCGTGTGCCTGGTCGGTCTGCTGATCATTCTCCCGGTGATCCTCATGGTGCTGCTTATCCGGCGCGTGGCCAGAGCGGGCGTGCAAAGCAGTATCCAGGAAGACTATCAACAGACGGGTGCGCCGCTGCCCGGCAGTTGGTCGCCCATGAAGTTTAACTTTGGCTGGCGGTTTGTGGGCAGCCGGCCGATTGAAGGCGCGGCCGAGGTTGCGCCGCCGGCTGGATCAGCCGTCGAAAACGCAGACGGCCGGTGATTCTGAGGTCGAGAAACCCTCCCGAAGCTTCATTGCTTCCGGGAGGGTTTGATTTACCAGCCAAACCGTTCTTCTTTCCAGACGTTGGCCGTCATGGAATAACCGGCCTGTTCCCAGAAGCCGGGGCGATCGGCTGCCATGAACTCCAGTCCGCGCAGCCACTTGCCGCCCTTCCAGAAGTAGCGATCGTCTTCCGAGTGCTGTCCGGCCATTGCGCCGGCCACGCCGCGCAGCGGATAGCCGTGATCGGGATCGAGCGGTTGGCCGTCGTAGTGCGTGGCCATCAGGAACACATCGCTCAGCGCCACTTCCAGCGGTACATTCACGGTAAAGCCGTATTCGCAATGCTGCATCACGAACGTTGCTTCCGGCTTGAGGCGGATGAAGCCCTGATCGATCAGGTCTTTCAGGTGCACGCCTTCCCACACGGTATCAAACTTGCTCCAGCGCGTGACGCAGTGAATGTCCAGATTCATCTGGCGGCGGGGCAGGCGATTGAATTCGTCCCACGTCCAGCGCTTCTCTTCTTCCACCAGGCCGAAGACGCGAAAATCCCACGTGTCGGGATTGAACGGCGGCACCGGCCCGTAGTGCAGCACCGGAAATTTCTGCGTCAAGGCCTGCCCCGGCGGCAGACGCCCGGCGCTCTTGACTTGTTCTTCCTGCTCCTTGCGATTTCCGAATAGATTGAACATGCTGTCCTCCCGGTATGACACAGGAGGGGCGAGACCGCGTCTCGCCCCTGTTTGCTTCTGGAAAAATTATACCATGTGGTGCTTACGAATTGATTACAAGAAAACAGCCGAGGACGTGCGCGTCCCCGGCTGAGGGCGAAGTGGAATTATGGATGCAGAAGATCATTCGTGTCTGGAGCCGTCCGGCATGATGGTGCCCTGCAGCCGGGTGCCGGTCAGATCAGCCTGATCGAGGATCGCATTGTTCAGCCTGGCTTCGCGCAAATTGCTGCGGCCCAGATCGGCCAGGGTGAAGTTGGCGCGGCGGGCATCGGCAAAGGTGAGGTTGGCTTCACAGACCAGCGCGGCCGTCAAGTTGGCTTGCCCCAGGTGCGCGAAGGTCAGGTTGGCCCCGTTGAGATCCGCGCCGGTGAGATTGGCTTGATACAAATCGGCTTTGCGCAGATCGCACAGCGAGAGATCGGCTTCCACCAGGTCCGCGCCGCTGAGGTTGGCTTCGTGCAGATCGGCGGCGTGCAGGTTGGCCTGCCGCAGCCGCACGTTGTGCAGGTCGAGTCCCGAGAGATCGAGCCCGGATAAATCGGCGCCCTTGAGGTACAGGTCAAGGATGCCGCGCGCCTGCCGATCGGCGATCAGGCGCACTACGTCGTCGCGCGTCAGTTGGGCCATGGCGTCACTTGCTATCGGCAGTGAAAATCGGCAGATGTCCCAGGGCGATAATGTCTTTCCACTTGGCGCGTTCGCCTTCCGTGAAGACGGCCGTCGTGGCGGTGATGGCGCCGCCGGCCTTTTCGATGATCAGGCGCATCCCTTGCAGCGTGCTGCCGGTGCTGATCACGTCGTCGACGATGACCACTTTCCTGCCGCGAATCAAGGCAATGTCCTTTTCGTCGAGGTATAAAGTCTGCGGCTGGCCGGTGGTGATGGAGAGCGTCTCGGCGCTGATGGTCTCGCCCATGTACGGCTTGTAGTCTCTTGCGCAGCACCACGTAGGGCAGCTGGCTTTCGACGGACAGCGCGTGCGCCAGCGGAATGCTCTTGGCCTCGGCGGTGAGCAGGACCTGCGCGTCTTTGGGCAGGCGCTTGGCCAGCGCTTTGGCCGCCACTTCGATCACTTCCGTGTCGCCCAGCATGTTGAAGATGGCGATCTTCACGCCGGGGGCGACTTGAAAGAGCGGCAGATGCCGGGTCAGTCCGGCGATTTTTACCGTATGCGTTTCACGTTGCGTCATGGCGATCTCCACAGGACTACGAAATGCGCTGCGATTCTAACACACTTGCGCAATTTGTGAAGCATCAAGCGGTGACCAATTGCACCTGCAGCGCGTCCAGCACGAGCGGCAGGGGATTCATGACGGTGGCGGTGTTGGAGCCGGCAAACAGCAGGCCCACCGCACGCTTGTTCATATCCAGCACGACCGAGCCGGAATCGCCGCCCTGGCTCATCGCGCCGGCCATCAACTGATTGCGGAACGTGGCCAGCCTGCCGCCGTAATCGATCGAGACGGTGACATCCAGCTGGGTAATCTGTCCCGTGGTGTGACCCGTGGTGCGGCCCGTCTTTTGCAGCGGCGTGCCCAGCGTGGCCGCGCCCACGCCGCTCGGCACGCCGATATTGAGAATATCCGGCGAGACCAGATCGGGCGACAACGGTTTCGCTAAGGCGCAGTCCACCGTATTGTTGCCCGGTTCGTTGATCTGGATTTCGGGAGCCTGCGCCGGCTGGGATTGGAAGTATTCCAGCAGCGAGGCCAGCGGTGAACATCCGCCTGGCGCGGGCGGCGGCGGGGTGTCGCCGGAAAAGCCGATCGGGATGAATTGCTCCAACGTGGCAATTTGATCGGCGCTGCTCCCGCCATCATACTTGCCCGGCTGCCAGATCGGATCGCCCGGCTGTGCAGCGTTGGAATTGGCCAGCACGTGATTGTTGCTCAAGATGTAGACCTGATCATCCCGTGTGACCAGGCAGCCCAGCGTACCCGAAGTGATCAGGTAATGTCCAACACTGCAGCCGGGGGGTGCCGGGCGCAGGCGCTGTTGGGGATCCTGAAACGCCACGATGGGCCCGGTTTCGATCACGTCAGTTTTCATCCCGTTAATCGCCGGGGGCACGGCGGTCGATTCGGTTAGCTGCGCCAGCGGGAGTTTCTTAGTCACCGAAACGACAATGGAAACTTCGTCGGTGAGCGTGTCGCCAGCGATCTTATAACCGACGCCGGCGGCGACGACGTTGCTGAGTCCCATTAACTGCTCTTCATACAGCCGCTTCACTTCCTGCACCGCCAGCAGTATCTGACCGAATGCGTCCATGACAGCCTCCCCTTCCCGCTCCGCTTGCCCATCCCGACGCTTTGCGTTGGTGGGCCGCCAGGTGTGCTGCGGGGACTTCGTGCGTGCCCATCGGCCCCTGTGGGGCAGTGTGGTGCGCCTACCAGGCCCGGATGACGCCGGTTTCAATCACATCGATCGGCACACCTTCCAGCGCCCTGGGCAGAGCCTCATGGTGCTTCAAATCTGCCGCTGGAATTTTGCGAGTGACTGAGACGATGATGCATACCTCCGAGGTGGACTGTCCGCCGTGGGTGCGAAAGCCCACTCCCACGGCGACCACATTCGGCTTGCGCAGCAGTTCGCTTTCGTGACGGCGTTTAACGTCCAGCGCGTGTTGAACCGCTTGTTCCGACATGCCCACCTCCGTTGCGAATCACGCTGCGGGGTTGTCTTTGAGTTTGTCCTTGGACGATTTCCGGCGGCGCGGATTCAGCACGTTCAGCGCGCGCCGAATCGTGCGGCGGCTGACACTGGTGCCGGTCTCTTTCTCGACCTGCTCGTGCAGCATCGCGACGGTCCATTCTTCGGCTTCGTAGCCATACTGGCGCGGCTTGCGGCGCAGCAGTTTGTTGATGACCCGGATCACCATGCGCTGCTTCTTGGGCGGGCGGCCGGTATGCTGGGCATCCTGCACGCGTTCGTGCGCGCGTTGATCGCGCCGTTCCAAAAAGCGCTTCTGCAGATTGTACACGGCCTGGCGGCTGAGGCCGGTTTCGTCGGCCACCTGCTGCACGCTCTTGCCGTGGTGCAGACCGAGCAGCGCTTTGGCGCGTTTGGCGTGGCGCGTATTGGACGGTGAACGCGCCATGCGCATCAGCCGATCGCGCGAGCGCTTGGCGAGCCGGATGAGCCCCATGGTTATCCTCCTGGTGTCGGTAACAGGATAAACCTATCAACCTGAAATGTCAAGATAATTCTGTCCCCCGCGGCTTGACCGATCTGGAAAACGGGTCTAGAATCAACCGCACTGTCAAGAAATTTTTGTCCCGCGCAGTCAGCCTGTCGGGCGGCCGCGGTTGCCCGGCCATCCTTAACACACAGGAGTCGAGCCATGGATATCTTTGCGAAGATTGCGAATGACGAGAACATGGTACGGGTCAAGGCCGCCAAGGAGATGGGGCTGTATCCCTATTTTCTGCCGTTGGAAGATTCCGAGGGCACCGAGGTAACGATGGAGGGGCGCAAGATCGTCATGATCGGCTCCAACAACTACCTGGGCCTGACCACCCATCCCAAAGTGCGCGAAGCCGCCATTGCGGCGATCAAGCAATATGGCCCGTCGTGCACCGGCTCGCGCTTTCTGAATGGGACGTTGAAGATGCACCTGGAGGCCGAAGAGAAATTCGCGGCGTTTGTGGGCAAGGAAGCCGCGCTCGTGTTCTCCACCGGCATGCAGACCAATCTGGGCGCCATTTCGGCCGTGGTGGGCCGCGATGATGTGGTGGTGATCGACAAAGATGATCACGCCAGCATCGTCGACGCGTGCCGCCTGGGCTTCGGCAGGATGGTGCGCTTCATCCACAACGATCTGTCATCGCTGGATCGCCAACTTAAAGCCATTCCGGCGACGTCCGGGGTTCTCGTCATCGTCGACGGCGTGTACAGCATGGGCGGCGACATCGCGCCCTTGCCGGAAATCGTCAGCCTATGCAAGCGGTGCGGCGCGCGGCTGTATGTGGACGATGCGCACTCGCTGGGCGTGCTGGGCCCGCAGGGGCGCGGCACGGCGGCGCACTTCGGTCTGACCGACGATGTGGATATGATCATGGGGACGTTCAGCAAGTCCTTCGCCTCGATTGGCGGCTTTGTGGCTGGGGACGCCGACATTATGGAATGGGTCAAGCACGGCGCGCGCTCTTTCATGTTCTCCGCGTCGATTACGCCCTCGCAATTGGCGGCGGCGCTGGCGGCGATGGAGATCATGCAGAGCGAGCCCGAGCGCATCGAGCGGCTGTGGCAAATCACGCGCAAGATGCACGAAGGCTATCGCTCGATGGGCTTCAACATCGGGCCCAGCCAGACGCCGGTGATCCCGATTATCATCGGCGACGAGCTCAAGACGCAGGTGGCGTGGAAGATGTTGTTTGAAGCCGGCCTGTACACCAACGCGGTCTTTCCGCCCGCCGTGCCGCCCAGCAAGAGCCTGCTGCGCACGTCGTATATGGCGACGCACACGGACGCGCAGTTGGACTTCGTGCTGGAAACATTCTATCAGGTGGGCAAGGAACTTGATCTGTTCGGCGCTGCGGTAGACGCCGAACCCGAACTCGCGGCGATTGGGTAGAGATCAGTTAAGCGGGGATCAGGGATCAGTTAGTCAGGGGCGGCAATCCATGATTGCCGCCCCTGATTCTTTTCCTGCCACAGGCTTCCCGATCCCTGTTCAATTGACCACTGATTAACTGGCAGTGTGCCGAAGATTGTGTAGTTTCCCCGCAGTTTAACTGCGGGCGAACGAATTTACACAAGATTTGGCATGCCGGCGATTAACCGATTACCCTCAACTCCCGATCGGCCGTGGTCAGACTCTCCGCGCCATTCTCGGTAATCAGCATATCGTCTTCAATCCGCACGCCGCCGAGTTCCGGCACGTAGATGCCAGGCTCGATCGTGAAGGTGTTGCCCGGTTCCAGGGGAACGGTATTGCCCTCGACCATGTAGGGCGGCTCGTGCCCTTCCAGTCCCAGACCGTGCCCGGTGCGGTGCGTGAAGTATGGTCCGTATCCGCTATCGGCAATCACCTTCCGCGCCGCCCGATCGACATCTTGCCCGCTTACACCCGGCCTGGCTGCCGCGCGGCCGGCAAGATTGGCCTGCTTTACCAACTCGTAGATCTTCTTGAACTCCGCGGTAGTCTGTCCCACCCCAAACGTGCGCGTGATGTCGCTGTTGTAACCGGCGACGGTGACGCCGAAGTCGAGCAGCAGCGCGTCGCCTGATTGGACGACCCGCTCCCCGGCGGTGGCATGCGGCAGCGCCGTGTTCGGTCCGGACTGGATTAAGGGGTCAAAGGCCAGTCCCTCCGCGCCGCGCTGGAGCAGCGCCTGCGTGAGCAGGTTCGCGATCTGGCGTTCTGTCAGGCCGACGCGCACGGCATCGATCACATCGTCCAGCGCCTGCTCGGCGATTTGAACGGCGCGGCGCATCGCGGCGATTTCGTCCGCATCCTTGATCAGGCGCAGCTGCGCGACGAGCGCATCGGCAGGCTCGCACGCCAGCGCCTGGGCCGCTTTCTCCAGCAGGCGCAGTTCCAGCACGCGCATCTTATACGCCTCAAGGCCCAGCCGTTTCTGATCGAGCTGCAGCGCATGGCACGCGGCGTGAAAAACCTCCGCCGGATCCTGCCCATCGACATAGGTGAACAACTGCCAGGCGATCGGACTGCGCTGCGTCTTGGTCGCCTCAAAGGCCGGGCAGATCAAGGCCGGCTGCCCGGCGACCGGGAAGATCGCCAGCGTGGGCCGTTCGGAGAGGTGAAAGTGCAAGCCGGTGAAATACTGCATGTTCGGACCGGGCATGATCGCCATGGCGTCCAGCCGGGACTCCGCGGCGAGCTGCAGCAGTTGGGCAATACGTTGTTGAGTCATGATCCTCCTTAAGCCGCTCTGAGCGGGGAGACGGCACCGGGTATGTTACGCTTGACGCATTACTCGTTGCGCATTAGATCGGTGTATAATCGTTGTACACATTCTAGCAGGAGACAAACCGATGGGCAAAGTCTTGGTCTTTATGGGTGGTGTGATCGCCGGGGCAATCCTGGGCGGGGCAGCGGCCCTGTTGATGACACCGCAAAGCGGCGAGAGCCTGCGCGGTCAGGCGCGGCAGCGCTATCAAGATGCGCGGGAGGCCGGGCGCACAGCTGCCGACCAGCGCAAGCAGCAACTCATTAACGAGTACGAAGCGATGAAGCGCGGCGAAGTGCAGATCTTCCCCAAGGATTAAAAAAGTCGCTTCGCGCAGCCTGAGCGGAGCGAAGCGCAGTCGAAGGCGCATTCTTCGACTTCACTGCGTTCCGCTCAGAATGCTTGATGTAACATCTATTCATGAAGAACCGGGAGACGATCACCTGCCCCCCGGTTTTCATTTATCCCGATCAGAATGATCTCGATCACTTCTCTTGCGCCGCCCAACTGTAGCGCGCCACCTCGGTGGTCTTGGACGCCATGGGGCTGACCACGACAATCGCTTTCTCCAGTCGGCTCAGCGGAACGTCCCAGCGCGCGGTATTGTCCTCATTCACGGGCAAGCGTGACACCTGCACCTGACCATCCTGGCCGAAGCTGACCAGCTGCACCACGTACTTTTGCGGCACAAAATTGTTCGTGTGAATCCAGCCGGCGGACTGCCAGCCGCCATCGTCCTGCTCGAAATCCGTGTGATAGTTGATCTCCGGAACTTCCACATCGTCGACCGCCAGGCCCGGGCGATTCACGGCCATATCGTTGATCACGTCGAAGGCGACGACGATTTTCTTTCCGGCATACGGCGTTAAATCGATGTTCTCCTGAATCCACTCCGCCCGATCGCCTCCGCCCGATTTGCCGGTATAGCCCCAACCGTAATTGGCGTTCGTCGGATTGCTGTCCGTCATCGACGGCGCCTTCAGCAATTTCCACGTCTGGCCGCCATCCTCGGATACGCTGAGTAGGCATAGTCCCAGTCTTTTTCCAGGTCGTACCATGCCCAGTATTTCAGCGTGGCATTCTTGACACCACTCAGATCGAATTCACGCTGCAGGCGCAAATCGGCCGTGTCGGCGCGATTGCTCCACATGAAATACTTGCCGCTGTGCGGCTGCGCGTCGATCAACTGCGCTTTCGTGGAACCGGCAAAATCGATCGTGAGGTCACGGCCGCCTCTCAGCTCGGTGTAGTCGCCGGCGTATTGATGAATCCGGGCCTGCTCGCCGAAGGGATACTGATCGATCGTCTGGCGCGGTTCCACCCTGGCCCGATCGGATTGGCCGTAGCCGTAGCGGCCGGCGTCGATCGACGGATCGTCCAGCAGGCGGGCGACCAGCCAATCGGCCACCAGATCATCCGCCTGCTTGCCGGGATCGATCTTGTTCAGTGTTTCTGAATCCCGGCCAGGCCGTTGGCATCGGTTCGGCCGCCAACGCCTGCACGCCCGTGTCGCCGTAACGCTCCCAGAAGTACAACATGAACGAGAAGGCCGTGCCATAGGTGTCGGCCTCGGCCGTGCCGCCATCCGGCCATGAATTGAGTTGGATGTCCGGGATTTGCGCGGCCACGGCGTCGACGGCGGAATCCTAGCCGTTGAGGAACATCGCAAGTTCCGACATGCCTTCGTTGATCCAGGTGTCTTCGTTGGAGTCTTGTTTGTTCAGGATCATGTGCTGAAATTCGTGCGCCATGGTGCCGTTGTAGTAGCTGCCGCCCAGCGCGCGCGGGCCGCCGCTGCCTTCAATGTCAATGAAGAACATGTCCTTTTCGTTGGAGTCAGAGCGAACCTGCTTTGTTACCTGATCGACACTGGAGAAGTAGCCGCCCGCGTCGGTATTGGACGTGTTGAGAATGTGAAGGCGCGGATCGCAATCGATACCGGGCGATTCTTCCTGGCCAAAGAGGGCGCGATCGCGCGGGATGATTTTTTCGCTAAAGAGCTGCAGCGCTTGCGTGAGGATGTCCTGGTTCACACGCTGGAGCCAGTGATTGTCCAGCCACATATACGCCCGATCGGTTTTGGCGACCAGGGTGGCATCCACCATAAAATTTTCCAGCGTCGTGCCGTTCACGACGTCGAACTGTTCGACGTCGCCGACGTTGTAAACGGGGGCGGCGGCGCAGTTCTTCAGCGGCGTGTCGGCGGGCACTCCCTTGAAGCGGATGGCGAGTTCGCGCAGATCGCCGATCGGGATGTCGGTCTGGCCGATGATTTGCGCATTCGTTTGATCGGCCGGAGTCACCGGCTCGCGGATCAGATCCGATGTATCGATCGGCTGCGCCGGCGATGTTAGGCTGATCGGATTTCGGCGGGGTGGTGGGGCCGGGCAATTCGCGCACGCGCCCGCTGTCGGCAGCGGGCGTCGCGCGTGTACCGGTCAGCACTGAGACTGGATTGAGACAGCCGCCCAGGGCGAGCGCCACAACAACCAGGACAGGCAAGAGGCGGGCGAAATATTTCATGACACATAGCTCCTACGGAATGATTCCTGCTACACAAAACTTCCGAAGCGGATCGGCTTCGGAAGCGATAGCGCTGCGATTATATCACGCGGCACTCTGCCCTCGATCTAAGTGCAGTCCAGAAAGGTCTGCGGGATCGTCATTCCCGCGTGCTTCGCTCATGCGTGCCGCCAGGCCCCGGTGGGGCCTGGGTACGGCATGGCGGGAATCCAGTGGATGCCCGACACGCCCAGCGCGCATCTTCGCTACGCTACGACCGCATTGCGGCGGGCAAGGCGAAAGCACTCGGGCACACTTGCACCCACTGCGTGCAGTGCGGTGTGACGGTTGAGCGGCGCTGATTCCGCAAGACTTACTTGAGCACTTAAATCGCCCGACCTTGGCTAAGGTCGGGCGACCTGGAGTGGAGGAAGGATGTGATCAGCCCTCGCGTGAATCTGGGCTGGGAACACCCGGCTGGAAACCGGGCGGCATTTGGAATTGCCGCTGGGCGGGACGCGCCGCCAGAGTGACCTTGACTTCGTGCTGGCCGGTCGGGCCGGTAGCCGTGCCCTTCACGATCGTCAGCGTGATTTCATCGCCCGGCTTGTGATTCGACACGATCGCGCGCAGGTTGTTCGTCTCGTCAATCGCTTTGCCGTCAACCGCGCTGATCACATCGCCGGCTTTCAGTCCCGCTTTCGCGGCAGGGCTGTCGGCCACCACGGTCTTGATCAAGGCGCCCTGTGTGCCGGTGATGTTTTCGCGCGCGGCAACGTCGGCTGTGATCAGTTCGTATTCGACGCCCAGGAAGGGGCCATTTGCCGCAGGCGCAGTATCTGGTTGCGCCGGCTGGCCGTTGTCGCCAAAGGGCAGCTCCGGCAGGCCGTTTTCGCCGAACGGCAGTTGGAACTCGAACGACTGCTCGGCGGGGCGCTCGCCCAGTTTGACCTTGACGTCGCGTTGATCGGCCGGGCCATTCGCGGTGCCCTTCACGACGGTGAGCGTAATTTCGTCATTCGGCTTGAAATTGGCGACACGCGCCCGCAGATCGTTCTGCTCATCAACCGCCTGGCCGTTCACGGCGATGACGACATCACCCTGCTTCAGGCCGGCTTGCGCCGCCGGTCCCCCGGCCGGCACTTCCCGCACCAGCGCGCCGGTGGTGCCGGTGATACCCTCTTGCGCCGCAATTTCCGGCGTGATCATCTGGAACGTGACGCCCAGATAGGGGCCGCCGGGATTGAGGGCGGGCAATTGCTGACCAAACGGCAGGCTAAAACCGCGCGGCGCTGGCTGATCCTGCGGCGTTTGCTGATTGGGCGCCGGGGCCTGCGCCGCCGGTTGATTGGCCAGCGCCTGCTGCGCGCCTTCCGTCGTGCCCAGGCGATAACCGATCGCGCCGCCAATCGCCAGGCCGACGGCGAGCAGCACGAGCACGCCGGCAATGATCGCGAAAACTTGCTTGCCGCTGAAGCCGTGTTTCGGCTGCGGCTGAACCGCCGGTTCAACCGGCGTCTGTGTTTGTGGCTGTTCTTGCGTCTGTGGTTGTTCTGGAATTTGTGGCTGTACTTCCGACATTTTGCACCCCTCCGTTTACTATTGAGAGTATGCAAGAGTTGGCTTAAACCCAGATGAAACGAAGCTGAGGGTTGTTTGAAAGATGCGGCGCAGCCGCTTGATCTAAATCGCCCGACCTTGCCTAAGGGTCGGGCGAAATAGATTTGGAGGAAGGATTTGCTACAGCACTCAGTATGCCTGCGGCAGCTTAAGCGCACATGAAGGAGAGTTGAAGGCTGCTTGAAAGATGTTCCCTTACAACGCTCTGGCAATCTGCGCGGCAACGCGGGCATTGTTTTCCAGCAGGGCGATGTTGGCCTTCAGGCTCTCGCCCCCGGTCAATTCGCTGACGTGCTTCAGCAAAAACGGGGAGATGGCCTTGCCGCGTATGTTTTCGGCCTCGGCCATTTTCAGGGCCTGCTGAATCGCCGGTTCGATGTCTTCGGGCGCCACGGCGTACTCTTCCGGCACCGGCACGCCGATCAGCACCCCGCCCGGCAGGCCCAGCTCGAACTTGGCGCGGATGATGTGCGCGGCGTCTTCCGCCGTGTCGCAGCGCGCATCGACGGGCAGGCCGCTGCTGCGCGAGTAGAACGCGGGGAAAGTCTCCGTGCCGAAGCCCAGCACGGGCACGCCGTGCGTCTCCAGCCATTCGAGCGTGAGCGGCAGATCGAGGATGGCCTTTGCGCCCGCGCACACGACGACGACGGGCGTCTGCGCGAGTTCGGGCAAATCCGCCGACACGTCGAACGGCTGCCCTCGATGCACGCCGCCGATGCCGCCCGTGGCAAAGACCTGGATGCCGGCCTGCGCGGCGACCCACATCGTGGCGGCGACGGTGGTCGCGCCGTGGCCTTTCTGCGCGACGACGATGGGCAGATCGCGGCGGCTGACTTTGCGGACATCGTCGGCGTTTGCCAGCCGCTCGAGTTGATCGGGCTCAAGCCCGGCGTACAACTCGCCGTCGAGGATCGCGATCGTCGCGGGCGTGGCGCCGTTCTCGCGCACCACGGCTTCCAGCCGCAGCGCCACCTCGAGATTGACCGGGCGCGGCAGGCCGTGCGTGATCAACGTCGATTCGAGCGCGACGATGGGCTGACGATCGGCGAGCGCGGCGCGGACGGATTGGGAGAGAAACAACTTAACACGCATGATATTTCTCCTTATGGAGACTCGATCTTCCCACGGTAATAATCAGCGTCTCTGGCGTTTTGCTTTCCCCTTGCGGTCGGTAGACTTGGATTTTGGGGCGGTTAAAACTTTGGGTTCGCTTGCAGGCCCTTTCCTTGGTGGCAAAGCAAGAGGTTGGTGCTGCTTACGGGGCGAGGAGATCATGAGCGGCATAGCTGTGGACTCTAAGAATTCGTATGCTCGTCCGATTTCTTCATCCGACAGGCCCACTCTCGACCTTCTCTCACAGCTGCAAAAAAGTCACGAACATTCTGGTTCTCGATTTTCTTGCGTTCAGCACGTCTAATAAGGACCTCCTCGTCTTTGAGTTCAGCATCTTGGTCCTTCTGTTCGATATCTCGCTTGAGTGATTCTTCTTCTTTCTGGCGTTCAGCACGCTTCTTAAGGATTTCCTCCTTGAGCAGATCTTCCTCGAACTTACCCTTCCTCAATCTTTCCCAGAATGAGACGATAACTTCAACGATCTTACCGATTCCGAGCAGATCAGTTACAACATCGGAGCCATAATGAAAACGGACTAACTGAAGCGGCTTAACGCCTCGGTTCAATTCATACTTCTGCAAAACCGAGTTAATTACTGCGAAGGCACTTTTATCTTCCGCCAATTCAAGAGTTAGTTCTCTAACCGCTTCTGTTTCGCCAGTTGCAATGAATGAAAAGAATAAGTAAAGCGCGTCAATAGATTCCAGTCTGCGAGGTATATCGTTCCAGGAACTCACGCACCGGAATCAGAGATGGTGACTCGATGGTCATGCGCAATAGATCAGGCGCAATCATTTCGATCCGATTGGGATATGCAGGTGTAGGTTCTATCGGTGAAGGCGGGATACTGAAGGACGCAGCACGCTTGCGTGGTTTGGGCGGCTGGCCGAGCCTTTTGCCCTTTAGTGCTTCATACCTTGCTTTGGAGATGAATTGTCCATCAAAGTTGCGGTACATCCAACGCGTTTTGCCGCTTGCCAGTTTGATGATTTGGGGCTCAGGTAGAACTGGCTCAGTTGTGATTTGAGGAGAGATCGCTTCGGGCTCTGGAACTAAAACGGCTTCGATGATGCCGATAATGCGTGGTTCGGTCATGTCCAAATGCGCAAGCGAGAAATCGTGGGTGGTCCATTCGCGTTCTGCCCCAATGATGTGGAGATGCCCGGAATCTTTGAGAGCCTCCGCTTTGTCGATCCAGACTCTGCGCTGTGTCGGTTCGCTAACAACTACGAATTGCTCGGTTTGATCGGGCTGTGATTGCTCACGCACTAACGCCAGTTCGCCATGTGGTGCATCTTCCAGTGGGGTAATCCAATATTTCTGACGCAAACGCAACTGGACTGCTTCGTTTCCAACAAGTGGCTTGACGTCGTAAAGGCGGTTTTGCACGGACAACTGCCGGATACTCAAGAAATCGGGCATTAAGCCCTTCATACCGGCCGGTGCGTCGATGACCAGCAGCGGCTCAGTGGGAGGCCACACCAGACGCTGCATGATCAGCTGTTCGCTCTGTGGAACTGGTTCGCTAAATACCTGAGACGCAACTGCCGGTTGCTTGGCTTGTGGAGTCGTCGAAAGCGATGAGTCTGTGGCTGTCAAGATCGCTTCGACAATGCCAGCCGTATGTGGTACAGGTTCAGCGATTGCGCTGTCATCTTCGCCAGCGATGATATGAAGATGCGCAAAAGGTTCGCCTGACGGCTCAGGCGGTTCGATGACACCGATGTGCGGGCCGGGCCCTTCTCGGACTTCCCGCCTTCTCACCAACAGAAAGCGATGTGGTGCGTCGGGCGACTGCCCTTCTTCATGGATCGGCACCACATAGTAGCGCTTTTCAGGATACAAATAGACAAACTTGTTGCCTGTGGCGCCCGGTTCAAGGGATTCTACATCATAGGCTCGTCCTTTGAAGCCGAAGCGTTCCGGTTTGGTCACCCCGGGTCCATGCGGAAATAGTTCTTGGCGACGGGGCCAGTCTAAGCGTACCAGACTGGCTAATGAAGCCGAATGGGGGAATTCTCGTCGATTTTCAATTAATTGCTTTAGATCGCTAGGCGACTGACCTAAGTTCCTGGTCACTGCGGTTGTAGTAAACGTACGTGTGGGTTTTTGGCTGAGTGTGCTTTGCTTGGTTGTGCGTGCCGTTGATCGGCGAGAGGAACGTGGAGCCATGAGTCACCTACCTAAGGATGAATCGAACCGTCGGGCATTGTCGCGCCAGTGAGGTTACGTGCGTCTGCCAGTTGTCGGCTGCTTATTGTTGCTCCAGTTAAATTTGCAAGCGCGAGGTCGGCTCCAGCCAAATTGGCATCGATAAAGTCAGCATTCCTAAGATCGGCACCACTTAGATCAGCAATTCGCAGATCGGATCCGCGCAGATCTGCATGTCGCAGGTCAGCATTTTGGAGGTTGGCACCATATAAGTGAGCACGCCTTAGCTTAGCATGGCCTAAATATGCGTTGTTTAGTTTTGCATACTGCAAGTGTGCACCTTGCAAGATGCCATGATCAAGATTGACTTGAATTAAGTTGACTCCCGTCAGTTTTGCAACACTTAAGTTGGCAAGCGTCAAATCTGTCTGATTGAAATTACTGCGTGTGAGATCAAATCCGGAGAAATTGACTTGATGTAGGAATGCATGCTCAAATGAGCCTAACGCAACCGATGGGTCAGGCTGGCCGGTCAAGCCAGGGTTGACTGCATTCCAAACGCGGAGAGAATCTGGCTCGAATATGGTCTTAGAATCACGTCGTGTTTTATGCAATCTTGCGTTTTGGAGACGACAGTTGTCGAATTTTGCTCCACACAAATCGGCACCAGTCAAATCAGCCCCGTCAAAACTGGCTCTGCTAAGTACGGCCTCAGTGAGGAGTGCTCCTTGAAGGTTAGTCATGCGAAAGTCTGCGCCTTGGGCGTGCACCCCGCTGAGATCGGCATGCTGAAGATCGGCTCCCTGTAAGTTAGCATCGTAAAGCTCCGCTGCTCGAAGATTGACAGACTGCAAATTTGCCCTAAACAATTTCGCTTTTGCCATTTTAGTCGATCAAATGACGTCGCGCTAGAGGCCACTGCTTCACTCAAGTCAGACTGATTTAAGATACTGTCTTCGAGATTTGTTCCGTGCAGTCTTGTTCCCCTCAACGTTGCATCGCTGAGGTCGGCATCGATCATAATTGCGTTACTCAGGTTCGCCCCGTCTAAGATTGCACCCTGTAGCTGGGCCTGCGTTAGATCAGCATCCCGAAAGTCAGCATTTCGCAGGTCCGCTTGTGTCAACTTACAGTTGCGTAGTTTCGCGCCCACAAAATCGGCATCATGCAAAACCATTTTGTTCAAAGGGAGATCGTTCAGATTGCTGCTATTGAAAGACAACCTCCGGCCAGTTTGCCGTTCACTATCTATGTCCTTCTGCATCTCGCGTCGGACAGCATTATCGCCTAGTAATCGCAAGAACTTTGCACGTACCTTCTCGGAGAAATCGTTCGGCTTGGTATTAACAAGCAGATTTCTAAAATGGTGGATGTCTCCTTTGTGGACAGACTTTTTGTCGCGGCCAACGGCATCGCCTCCTATCTTGACATCTTGGCCTTTAATGTCGGTGCCACCACTGCGCATATTGCCAGCGGTATGAAGCGCTTCAGTACCTGTCGATTCTTTAGGTCGAGTACGTTTGGAAGTTGTATCTTCGACGGTATTGGTAAAAGATGCTTCTGAACTTGGTGACACTTTGCGCTTTGCGGCGGCGTTTGATTCAGTGATACTGCTGGGCTCAGTGGTTCCCTGAGGTGTTTGAGCCAGATCCCCTTGCAAACGTTTCCTCAATTCTTCGTATTGAGCTTTGGAAATGAACTTGCCCTCCAAATCGCGATAAATAATGCGCGATTTGTTGCGTATTTTGATTCTTTGGGAAGCTTGAGGTCTTTTGGACATTGTTCACCAGCCCTCGGTGTTATAGCACACCCCTCACGGATCTAAAAGGTTTAGGCAAGCTTAACGGCTGTCATTAGTGCTTCAACTATACCAATAATATGAGGCTTTACTTCAGGTGCATCCTCGGTACTCCAAGATCTGTTAATACCTAGAATATGAATATTGGAAAAAAGAGGATCGGATTCAGCATCATCAATCCAGACTCTGGGCTCTGTCGGATCAGACACGACGACAAACTGCCGCACTTGATCAGGACGATCTTGGCTGCGAACTAGCACGCGCTGGTTTGGACTACCGTCAATGTGATAGGCCAGGTACTGCTGTCCAGCGAATAGCCGAACTGCCTTATCATGGCTGGAAACCGGATATACTGGTTCTAGTGAAAAAGGCTGGCCATCAATGGAAAGTCGACTGGCATCAATGTAATCAAGTCTTGCGCCATTCCCTATTGGGAATAGTTCGACTTTTGTTGGCGCAGGGGTTGGCCATAACAGGCGGGTCGGAACCGGCAATTTGCCTTGAATTTTCTCACGTTGAGACCAGCTGGCGGTTTGTTGTGGCGGAACCTCTTGTGGCTGAGTCGGTTTGACTACGGGTTGTTCGACCGGTATTGATGATGCTGGAATTGGCTGAGTGGGCAGCGTGCGGTCTGATAGTTCGATTTCGGTTAGCGAAGAATGCAGTTGCTCGGTTTTGTCTTTTACGAAGACTAGCAGATCCTGATATAGTTTTGTTTCGTTTAATCGTTGATGTTCGTATGAGTCAGCGATCAGTGCCTGCAATGTTTTTGTCGCATCATTTAAATGTTTCATAGCGCTGACTTTATTGTGCATACCATCGGACTCTAATTCGAATTTTGCTCTAACGATTTGTGCGATAGCACGGTTATGAGAGTGGACAGCTAATGCTCTAATAGCCCGCGTGCAATCGCGTATCGACTTTTGGCGTTCATCCGGCATTGCGGTGGCAAATCGAGCCGTACTTAAATATAGTAGCGCAACACCTTGTAGTTCCGACTTATGGCCCGCAATTAGCACTGCATTGTTGGCAACTGTGATGGAGTCTTCGTAGCGTTGCCGTCGGCATAAGCGTTCAGACTCCACGGCCATTCTGATAGCAGCGTTTTGACGATCGACTTGCAACAGGCTCAATAGATCGGGGATGGAAAATTTGTCCGGCACGATCGGCCTCCCTGTGAAAGACTAAGACTCTCCGCGTAGCAGGTGCAACAGCGCCGCTAGATCAATCTGCGTGCCTGGCGTTTGTCGGGCGAGCAGCGTTTCGAGTGTGTCAATAAAGCGCAGTGCGATGACATCTCTTGAGACCTGGGGATCATGACCATCGCCCATCGCGATGCGGTAGCCTTCGGTGAGCGCTTGAATCATATTGGCCTGCGCTTCGGCGCGGGCTTCTTCCAAAGACTGAGTGCGTTTCGCCTCAGCCTGAGCTTCCAGAAGCCTGGCGCGGCGCTCCCATTCGATCTTCCAGTTAGTAATCATCTGGGTAGTAATATATTGATACCGGTCCTGCGGCTCGATCACGCCCAACGTCATGTCCAAAATCTCAATGCCCAGCGGCGAGGCGGCGGCGCGCGCATCTTCCAGTCCTTTGCGGGCGATCTCGGCGCGGGAGTGAGCTTGTATATCCTCGGGCGCACTGATCTCGTCAAGGCGGCAGTCGGCAACCTGATCGACGATATAGCCGGAGTGTGCGTTATAGAACATGGTTGCCCAATCGGGCGTTTGATCGGGCGACATGATCGCCGTTTCGTAGACGAGGCGCCGGATCGTTTCACGCGAGAAGCGATGGGGCTGCGTGGTTTCCAGGACGTCATGCCGCACAAGCAGGCCCAGCCGCCGGCGCAGCCGATTAAGCGGGCCTAATGGTGGCGGAACCAAAGGCGAGTCTTCCGGGAGATCTTTCTCCGTTACGCGGAAGGTGAGATCGACTTCTATCTTGATCGGAATACCGTCTTTCGTCAGAATATTGTGGGGAAATTTACGATAGTGCGTCTGTAGATCCACCACACCGCGCACTTGTTCGTGCGGGCGCAGCTGATAGACTCCGGTTCCGACGATGCGCGAGAACCCTGCGCCATGTTCCAACAAAACGGCATTGCTTTCTCCCACGGTGAGGAAAGCCGGTCCCCCGATGATTTGCGCGGCCTTGCTGGATTCCTCTGGGTCGACTTTGCCGTGATGGACCGATAACTCCGCCGAAATGTAGCCAAACATCATCCCTATGACGTGCGGCCAGCCATTGGCTGCCGAAGGCAGGTGGAACACTTTGACCAAAAACGCATTGGCGCGCCACAGGATAAAGATAATGCCCAGCAGTGCCGGCAACATATGGTAAATGAACGATAGCAGGCCGACGAGCAGCACCGTGCCTGGCGAAGTAGGTGGTTCATTGGGAATAGGCTGGCGGGATGGGCGCGTTGGCTTCCACGACCTGCACTCGCTGCTGCATGATCGGGCCAAAGCGCCTGCCATTCGGGGCGCGCATGTACCACTCGGTCACGTACACACCGCTGGTCGGCGGCGCAGTCATCACCGTCGTCACGTAGGCCACGATGATCGGTGTGGGATTATCGCCGGTCGTGATGATTGGTTGCGAAGGAGCCGGGTAAGCATTTGTTTGGCCAAGGATATCGTCGTTGCGGCGGACGAATAGAATATCTTTACCCCACACATGGCAGGAACCGATGTTCTGGATCGTCCAGTCGATTCGAAATGTCTGACTCACCACGGCATACAACGCCTCGGCCGGTGGATCATATCTAGCGGCGGCATAGGTACATTGCTCTGTCTCATTATAAACTTCTGGCGGTGCTGGATTAGCCCACATGGCACCGAGTATGCCCGCTGCCGCCAGTCCGGCAGCGAACAACACCAGCCGCAGAAAACCTATCTGGTGCGGATTATGCCTGGCCCAATCGTGCAATGTGCCGGCGGGCTGTTTGGGCGACGTGTTATCGCTCTTGCTCATTCATGCTCCTGACTAATTGCTCGTCAGTAGCTCGCGCAGTCGCTTCAGCATCTTCAATGCATCAAAGGTCAAGAGCGTTCGCGTCGTAGGATCTTTGGACATCTTTTCTAGGGCTTCCAAAAAGCGCAGCATGACCAAATCACCTCGGGCGGCATTGGAGGACTCGAGCTTCCTGTAAAATATCGTTGATGCGCGCGGTCATCTCGCCTTGAACCTGGGCGCGCGCCAGTTCGCGCGTGCGGATCGCTTCGGCGTCGGCTCGCGCGAAGATGTCAGATTCCTTCTTGTGCCACTCCTCCGTCCATGCTTGAATGCGACGTTCGATGACGCCATCCGGCGGTTTCGGAGAGTCGAGTGACATAGCGCGGACGTCGATGCCTGTAGGGTGGTGCGTCGCATCATCAGCATCTAGTTCCCGCCTTACGAGCTTGACCAGTTCATCACGAATGACGAAGCGTGGATGCTTGAGGAACTTGTCCGTAGTCGTCCACGCCGTTAATTCGTCCACGGTGTATTCGCTGATGAGATCTCTAAGCCGCGGAGCGGCAATCTCCATGATCCGCTCATACCAATCAGTCTTCTTGGCATGTTCACCATCGAGTTCGACACGGCGTGTGCTGAGGGCCTGGATAATACTTGCGCGACGCCAGGAAAACGGGGATGGGTAGCGCATCTGCGTACGTGGTCGATGTTTCAACTGATGTAACTCATTTAGCTTGCGTGCCCGTGTGTATTTCGGTGCAAAGACGGCGGCTATCACTACCTCGACCGTAATGCCGTCGCGAGTCTGGGCAGTTGTCGGCTTGCGGCGCAACTGTGGCCGCAGATCGATGACCGCGTCGATCTCTTCCTCTGGCAGGGTAAAAATGACACCCGAACGAGATTGGCCCTGTTCGTCAAGGTGAGCGCCCGCCACACGCGAAATGCCCGTGCTAGTGCGCAGCGCGACAACACTGGTGCTGTCCGTGACGATGACGCCCCGATTCGAATTCGGTTTCGAGTGTGCCACAACCTGGCCGTCACGGACCAGTGCGATGAACGAATCCTGCCCAAGGATGAGCTTCCGAACACACGATAAGCCTCGGGGTGCTCTGCTGCCGCATCCTCGATCGGCAGCAGTTTAGGCGCAATGACGGCAAAGGTTATCAGGCCTGCAGCAGCGAACGTGCCCAACGTCCACCATAAATCAAAAGAGCTGGTATTCCAGACGGCACAGGCAGACAGCACGACCATGATAAACCCAATGGCCAGACCGAGGTATCGGGTAGAAGGTCGCGGACGTGAGGTCTTTTTCATGCGGAGAGATGTCGCGAAAACAGCAGAATGTGACTACCAATATAGCATAAAGGTGAAGCATTGATCTACTGACGAAAATACCCTATATCCCTGCCGAATTCCACGAAGATTGTAAATCAAAGCCTGAGGAATCCCCTTCCTGCTGTGCTCCCGTCTCCTGCCACGGAGCGCAATCTTCGTGTGGAGGCCATGACCTTTGGCAGCGAGGCACTGGGCCGCCACGAGGGTAAGGCGATCTTCGAGGGGAGCGGCTTGCCGGGTGAGCTCGTGCGTATCGTCGTTGAGGAGAATCAAACACGCTTTGCTCGTGGGCGCACGGTTGAAGTGATCGAACCGTCGCCCGATCAGATCAAGCCGCGCTGCCCGCTCTTTGGCTTCGACTCTCCTGCGTGTGGCGGATGCCAGTGGCAGCATATCGACTACGTAGCGCACGATCGCCCGGCGCGAGATGGCGCTGAAAAACATGCGCCATCAGGTCACGGCGAAAGTTCAGCGTGATCTCAGGGGGAGCAGCAGGTAAGTCTCAACAACCTTCACTCGGTTGCTGATGATTCCAACGGCGCCAACAGGGCGACGACCGCGCCGGCAATCTGCACATCGTCTTCACTGTAAGTTTTGGCCTCTGTGCCGTCTTGAATAGACCATACCCGTTCGCCAATGATTAATGGCGAAGCCGGCGGCTGGCTGCGCACCAGCAGCGCGCGCTGCTCGGCGGGGATCAGAATCACGATCGGCCACTCGGCCGGCAGCTCTCGATCGTGCGGGCGAACCAGCACAAATTGAGGCTGGCCCGGCTGCGGTTGCCCGCGCGCCGCGAACTGAAAGGCGTAATAAGGCTGGCTCGTCTGCATTCGGAACTTGCCCTGCGCCGGCGGAGGAGCCAGAATCTGATAATCCTGCCCCCCGATTGAAAGCCGTTCAATCTCAAGATAGTCCAGCTTGTCCGGCAGCATCTTGACGTGTTCGGACAGGATGGTCACGTTGCGCTCGGCGCTGCGCGCCGGCAGCAGCTGCAGGCCGGCCAGATCGATGTTGGTCCAGACGAGCTCGGCGGGCAGCTTGATCTGAGCAAGCCAGTCACGCTCGGCGCTTTCTTCAAGGGCCGGCGGCAAAGATGGCGCGGCCGACCGCTCCGCCAGCGGCACACGGCGCATGGCCTGTTGGACGGATTGCCGGAGATGGAGGTATCGGTCGGCGGTCAGTTGATCGTTTTTGCGGCGCCATAAAGCGATGAGCTTGTCGAGACGCGGCAGAGCCGCTTGAAATTTAGCAGAAGCCGCCTCAAACTGGTCTTCTTCCCACGCGATATTGGCCAGCACCAACGCGGCCAGCGCATAATGGTAATCGTCGCGCGCCAGCCAGGTCAATGCCGTCTGACCGGTCAGCAGTGCGCGAGTGCGCTCGAAGGGTTCATTGGAGAGGTGGCGCAAGTAGGCCAGGAAGAGTAGTGCGACGCCGGTCGAAGTGCGGCGCAAAGATTCATCCGTAATGTCACGCTTATCAATGCTCTGCAGGCGCGCGGCGAGGCGCACGGAAGTCTGGGCCAAATCCAGAGCTTTATACGTATCGCCGCGGCGCAGCCAGTGGAGTGACTCTCTACAACGCGCGATGATTTCTGAGTCAACACGGCTGGTATCAATCAAGCGTAACAGGCGCGGAATACTCAACGACACCATTGGCCTGACTTCCCGACGATAGCATGGACTGGCGCAACTGCTCTAATGACTGCTCTACTTCTTTGCGTGTGTCAACCGATAACAAAGGCAGCGCCGCCTCGCGCTGCAAAGTGCGCTCAATGACATGGGCCAGAGCTTTGATGACGGGTTGTGAAAGGTAGTTATTTTCGTCCATCATGCGGGCCGCCTGTGCAATGGCTTTGATGACATCGGCATGCGCTTCTGCGTACACCGTCTGAATTTGCAGCAGGCTGTCCGCTTCGCTGGTTGCGCGGGAAATAGTCGATTCATTTTCCAAACCGGCCTGCCACATGCTGGTGCGCTGCGCCGTCACTTCGCGCGGCAGCTGCAGATTGCCAAAGGTGCTGTCGACCAGCTCGATGCCGCGCGCGGCAAGTGCTGCCCGGCCGGCACTGTCGAGCTGGGCGGCAATCTCGCGGCGCGGGCTGCGGCTGGGATCGTCAGGCGCGAATACCTCGTCGAGCGTGCGGCGGCTCAGTTCTTCGGCTACTTCGCCTTTCGCCGCGCCGAAAGCCGCTTGATGCCAGGTGAGGGGACTGAGAGGGCGGGGCACTTCATAGCACGCCATGCGCAGCGCTTCCGGTGAAACGGGCGGCTCCGTCACCGAGCCGGGCGGCGTGCGCCTCACATAGTGGCTCAAAACGCTCAGGAAGCGCGGATGCTGCGGGGAGGAAGCCGGCTCATCCGGCATGCGCTTCATGAATCTGAACATGGCGCCCACCTTGGCGCGCACGGGAATGCCGTCCCTGGTCACGCTCGTTTCCACACTTTCAAAACTCTGTGTGCGCAGATCGGTGATGGCGCGAATGCGCTCAAACGGCATCAGGGTGTGATCTTCCGGGCCGAGCACGCGCGAGTAACGCGCGCCGCGTTCGGTCAGGACGGCGGTGTGATCTTTGATCGACAGCACGCCCGGTCCGCCGATCTTCAACAGGACTTCGTGATCGTCCGTAATCTGGCCTTCGTAATCACCGTGACGCACGGCAATTGATCCACTGCTCAGCGCGAGACCCAGCGTCGTATTCACTGCAAAAGTAAAGCCATGCCAGAGTGACTTGAGACTGTACATCTGCGCCACAAAGGCGCCGGCGCGAATCAGCGCGATGACGATGCCGATCAGGGCGGGAATGACGAACCACCAATCGAAAAGCAGCTTGCGGCCGGCGGGCACGACCCCTTCAATGCCGGTGGCGACGTCGATGGTGAAGGTGAATTCCGGGCCGAACCAGTGAACGCCATCGGACGCGAACAGGCGCCACCGGGTCACATAGGAACCGGGGCTGGACGGCGCGATCATCGGCACGACCGGCGCCAGGACGCCGTCAGGGGAGATGCTGGGCAGAGTGTTATTGGGAATCTGATACGGCGGGACGGACAGCGTATCGGTCAACACCTGCACCCGGGCATCATCAATCAAGCGGAACTGCACGGCCGCGTCCCAGGCGCACGTGCTGGTATTGCGAATGAACCACTGCGCGAAAACCTCGGCGCCCGGCGGCGCCATGATATTTAGCGCGGGCGAGGGAGGCTGGCCGCCTTCCGGTTGCGCCGCGAGAGCCCCGGCTTCAGCTGAAGCGGCGTTATAAATGCACTCCTTGCCCGGTTCGCGTTCCACGTAGCGTTCGGAAGGCGGCGTGATGCCCTGCACGATCAGGCCGCCGGCGAATCCGATGGCGATGACGGCCGTCACGACGAGGAGCAGCCGGCCCATAGCGCGCACTTGCTCGTCGTGGCTCAGCGAGTAGGCCAGTGTTGAGATCAGATCTTTTAAGCGCGGATGAAAGTCCATAAGAGACGGCTTAATCAACCAGACGATGGCGGCAGCTCGCCCGCCTGTTGCGACTTTGTGAGAGAGCGCAACCTTTCTTCTTCCAGCAAGGTGCGTGTGTCGGAAAGGTCCGTCATGTTTCTAACGATTTCCCAAAACTGCTGAGTTATTTGATCTTGATTGCCGCTTGGCGGCAGATCTTCCTCCAGAGCCTGTATTAAACTCCGGAGACTCTCTAAGCGAGCCAGCGATCGAGCGCTTTCGAGTTGCCGATCGGCCTCGGCCTGCGCCCCGGCGTTCAGCTTGAATCGGCGGCTTTCCCACTCGGCCCTCCAGGCCTTGATGCGCTGGGCCGTGACATCGTCCAGCACTGGCTTCTCTGGATCGAAAGCTTTGTCGGCGTCAAAGCCCTGTGGCAGGAACAGGCCGATGCCGAGGCCGAGCATCTTGACGCCTTGCTGCATTAAGACCGGCTTCAGCCGGGCGGAGATCTGTTCGCGGATTTCTTTGCGTGGATCGCGCGCGGGTTCCGCCGGCCACAGCAGGTCGTCGAGGCGGTACTCGGAGATGACAGGGCGCAGCATGCCGTTGGCATACAGCAGCGGGAGATCGCTCCATCTTGTCACAGGGCCGCCGCCGTCGACGACCTGCAGATTTGCCAGGGCGCGCGCGATCGGACGCATCGACCAGCTGATGGGCGCGGGCAACGGGATCTTGGGATCGTGCGCGTGCAGATTCTTGTTAAAGTTGGCCTGATCGATCTGGAAGCGCATCGACAGGCGCGCCTTGAGGGGAATGCCGTCGCGGGTCATGTATTCAAATTCCTGCGAACGGACCTGAACTCTCAAATCGACGATGTTAGCCAGGTGCTCCGATTCGTGCGGGAAGACCAGGCCGGTGCCTTTGATGCGGCTGGGGCCAACAGCGGTGTGCAGATCCACGACGCTGGTGCTGTCCACATCGATGACACCGTAGCCCCCGATCTGCTCGCGCGACTCGCCGTGGGGGCCGGGCTCTACCGCGCCATCACGCACCACGGCCATGGCCACAGTGCCTCCCGTGGCAAAGCGGCGCAGCAGGCTGCGCGCGGCTGCATTCTCATGCCGGTCACGCGGGTTCACCGGCAGCACGTGCGGCCCGGCCAGCCACAGCGTCACGTAGAAAAACACCGCCATGATGGCGAAGGCAATGGCCAGGTTGAGCAGCCCGCCCAACACGATATCGTTTGTCAGCGCGCGCAAGGGACCGATGAAAAGGCCGTAGAGAGTGAGCAGGACCAACAGGACGATAATGATGAATCGCCCTGCCGAGGGCCGTCGACGCTTTTTCATAGTGCTGCATACTATAGCATAAACACGGTACGTTGACCAAACGTGAGTATAATTCATTTTATGCCCGCCCGATCTGACCTGGTTCGCGAAATCACACTTCGACTCGACTCCATGACTTATGGCGGCGAGGCGCTGGGCCGCCATGCGGGCCAGGCGGTCTTCGTGACGGGCGGCCTGCCGGGCGAAGTCGTGCGCATCGCCGTCGAGGACGATCGCGCGCGTTTTGCGCGCGGCCGCGTGCTTGAAGTGATCGAGCCTTCGCCCGATCGCGTAGTGCCGCGCTGCCCGCACTTTGGCTTCGACTCGGCGGCGTGCGGCGGCTGCCAGTGGCAGCACATTGACTATGCGGCGCAGCTGCGCTACAAGACAGCCATCGTGCGCGAGCAGCTGCAGCGCCTGGGCCGCGTGCTCGATCCGCCGGTGCGCGACATCATCCCCAGCCCGGCGATCTGGCAGTATCGCAACCACGCGCAATTTCACCTGACTGCCGCCGGGCGGCCCGGCTTTCAGGCCGCGCGCAGTCATCGCGTCGTGGCGCTCGAGGAGTGTCACGTCGTCGAGCCGCCGCTGGCCGAATGGTTGAGGTTGAACCGGCGCGCCACGGCGCAGGCCGATCGCGTGAGTGTGCGGTCTGGCACGCTTCGCGCCGAGCGGTTGAGCGGCGCGGCAGAGTTTTCCATCAAGGACGCCGTGCTGCGCGTGTCCGGCGAGAGTTTCTTTCAGGTCAACACCGCTCTGATTGAGACCTTGATCGATCAGGTCTTAGCCGGGCTGGAGCCGCAACCTGCTGAGACGATCCTGGACGCCTACTGCGGCGTAGGTCTCTTCAGCCGGTTTCTCGCGCCGCGCGCCGGCCGCGTCATCGGCGTCGAGTCGAGCGCCAGCGCGGTCGGCGATTTCCGCGTGAATCTGGCAGGTTTTGATCAGGTCGAAGTCCGTCACGCGCGGGTCGAGGAGGCGCTGGCGCAGCTGGCGGAGCCGCTTCACGCGGCGGTGCTGGATCCGCCGCGCGCCGGATGCGGGCCGCGCGTGATCGAAGCCGTCCTCGCGCGAGCCATCGAGCGGGTGGTGGTTGTCAGTTGCGATCCGGCCACGCTGGCCCGCGATGTGCGGCGGCTGATCGACGGCGGTTACGACCTGATCGAGGCGCAGCCGATCGATCTGTTCCCCCACACCTATCACATTGAAACCGTCGCATTGTTGCGGCGGGCGGATCGGGCTATACTGGGAGGGGATGGTGAACATGGCTAAGACCAAGACCAAAACACACACGCAATTCGTTTGTCAGCAATGCGGCTCGGCCCAACTGAAGTGGATGGGGCGCTGTCCCGATTGTGGTGAATGGAATTCCCTCGTCGAGGTGATCGAGGAACGATCGGGCCAGGCCGGCCGATCGCGGGGGGACAGCCGCGCGCGGCGCCCGTGCGCTTGAGCGACGTGAAGACCGACGGGCTCGATCGCATCCCGCTGGCGATGGAGGAATTCAGCCGGGTGCTGGGCGGCGGCATTGTGCCGGGCTGCGTCGTGCTGGTCAGCGGCGATCCGGGCATCGGCAAATCGACTCTGCTGATGCAGGTGGCGACGCAGGTCGCCGCGGCGCACGGGCCGGTGTTGTATGTTTCCGGCGAAGAGAGCGTGCAGCAGATCAAGATGCGGGCCGAACGGCTGGGCGATAATGGCCAGCAGTTGTATTTGTTGACCGAGACCGATCTGGATGAAATCACGCTCCATATCGCGAACCTCAAGCCGCGCCTGGCCATCATCGATTCGATCCAGACGATGACGGTCAGCGAGCTCACCTCGGCGGCCGGGTCGATCTCGCAGGTGCGCGAGTGCGCGTCGCGCTTGCAGGGCGCGGCCAAGTCGAGCGGGACGAGTGTGTTCATCGTGGGGCACGTGACCAAGTCGGGTTCGATCGCCGGGCCGAAGGTGCTGGAGCACATCGTCGATACGGTGCTGTATCTCGAAGGCGATCGCTTTCACACCTACCGGCTGCTGCGCTCGACCAAGAATCGCTTTGGCGCGACGAACGAAGTCGGCGTCTTCGAGATGCGGGGCAGCGGCATGGCCGAGGTGCTGAATCCGAGCGAGGCGTTTTTGGCGGAGCGCCTGCCCAATGCGCCGGGCTCGTCGATTGCCGTGACCATGGAAGGCACACGCCCGCTGCTGGTGGAGGTGCAGGCGCTGTGCAGCACCAGCGCCTTTGGTCTGCCGCGCCGCACCGCGAACGGCCTGGACATAAACCGGCTGCTGCTGCTGACGGCGGTGTTGAGCAAGCGCATCGGCTTGAGGCTGGGCGATCAGGACATTTTTGCGAATGTGATTGGCGGGCTGCACATCACCGAACCGGCAGCCGACCTGGCGGCGGCCTGTTCCATCGCGTCGTCGATGCGCGATGTGCCGGTGGCGGTCGATCTGGCAGTCATCGGCGAAGTGGGCTTGAGCGGCGAACTGCGCACGGTGAGCCACTTGCCCGCCCGCTTGAACGAGGCGGCGAAACTGGGTTTTGCCCGCGCCTTGATTCCCAAGACCCATCGGGCGTCTGAACTGCCCAAGGATAAGATCGAAATTGTCATGGCGCGCAGCCTGCAAGAGGCGCTGGCGCTGGCGCTGGTGAAGAAGTAGTGCGACGCCCGCACTGCACCAAGCGCAGTGCGGTGCAAGTGTAGTGCGATGGTGCAGCAGTGCGGTAGCGAGAAACAACAGGCCGATCGGAAGGCATTCCTCCCGATCGGCCTGTTACTATCGCCCTAAACTACTGCGCAACTCCGATATGCAGCGAGCCGCGCGAGAGGCCGTTGGACGGCGCTTCAGCGCCGGTGGACATCCATTTGAAATGCCCCAGATAATTGAGCACCGCTCCAATGCTGGTCGCGGCGTCGTCACCCTTAGCTTGCGCCTCGATCAGATTCCACAGCGGCTGGAGGTTCAGGTAGGCGGTGTTCAGGCGATTGCCCGGCAGCAAACCGGTTGCCTGCTTGAAGGTGGCGTCATTGGCAAGCGGCGCTTGATCGGCGTTGTCGATGCCGAGCAGCGTGGCAGAATCAGTGCCGAAGACGACCCGGCCGTCCACGACGCCGTAGGTGAGCGCCGGCTCATCGTCGATCAGGATGACGCTGTAAGGCAGTCCGCTCAGGCTCTGCCAGGCAGCATTGCCTTTACTGCTCAACGCGCTGAGGCTCTGGAAAAGCTTGTCGAAGCTGCTCATCAACTTGCCAGGATCGCTCGCATCGAGCAGCAGCGCAAACTCGATCGGCAGGGAGTACGACAGGGCGTCGGACTTCTGCTGATCGCGCGCCAGGATGGCGAACCCGGCGTCGCCGTTGAGCAAATCCAGGACATCGGATTGAAGATTCACGCCGGCGGCCTTCTGAAATTCGTCGAGCTTCGTCGCGATCTCGTCTTGCGACACGCCGAGCGGGTCGAACTGCGCTGCCAGCCGCTCGGGATTCAACATCGTGCTCAAGAAGCCGCCCTTCAGGCTAAAGTCCGCCGCTATGATGGCCGAAGCCGGCAGCGCAGCAAACACGCGCCCGCTGGCCGGACTTAACGCGGCTTCATAGAGTTGGCGCTGTTCGGCTGGCAGCTGCGCCGGATCATATTGCATGGCCGTGTCGAAACGGATGCCGGTTGGCTCGTAACTCATCGCCGCGCCCATGCCGCCCACGGCTTTCATCATCTCGCGCAGCTGCGCCAGCTGCGCTTCCTGCTGGCTCTGCAGTTTCTCGCGCTGCTGCTTGAATTCCTCGGCTCGCTGCGGATCGAGATCCGGGGCGAAGTAGCCGAACGAGCCAGCGAGATTCTGGTTCATCTCCATGATCAGTTCGAAATACCGGTTGTAGTCGAGATACAGCGCCGCAGCCGTTTGGCCGGGCAGGGCGTTCATCACGGTCGTGTAGTTGGCCTGAGTGGAGAGGTTCTGGCCGTCGAGCGCAGTGTCGATCACGGTCTTCAACTGAGCGGGAGTAACGGTCACCACGACCAGATCGTCGAGGGTGGCGAACGCGCCGCTCTCCGGACCGGCGTCACTGCCCGCTTTCACGTAGGTGATGGGAATACCGCGGTAAGTCTCCGTCTCGATCGATCGATTGGAACCCTGGCCGATCTGCTTGAAGACATTCGCCAGCACCGCATCCGACTTGGCGCGATCTTTTGTTTGCGCCGCGATGACGATGAACGGCGCCCGATACTTGAGGGCGTCCGCTGAGACCTGGTCGGTGCCGCCGATATCGACAATGCCGAGCGCGGCCCGCTGGCCCAGCCACGGTTGAATGTCTTCTTCCCAGTTCAGTCCGGCCTGCGTCACACCGAGCTGCAGCGCGCTCGCCAGCATCCTGGCCTCTTTGGAATCTTTCCAGGCATTGGCGATGGCGTCGAAGTTGGGCAGCTGATCAGCCTGAGTGTTCAACGACACGTACAGCATGGTATTGGCGGGCATGACGGTGGCGGTTGCCTCGCCTGGCGACTGCGCGGTGCGATTGGCAATCACTGCGGCGGCCACGCCGGCGACGCCCAGCACCAACACGGCCACCAGCACCCCGATCAAAACCTTGTGCTTGCGCGGTCCGGGCAGATTCACATCCTGCTGCGTGGTTTCAGGAACTTCGTTCATGGGATTCCTCCTTGCTCAAACTCAGACCAAAGATGTACTCCACAACGGGCAAGTTGAGTGCAGCACAACCATTGTAGTGGCACAGGGTTTGCAACAGGTTTAGCGCAGTTCAAAGGCAGTTGCACTGCCGCCGCCGCAGTCCAACTATGCTGCAAACTGCCAACGGCGTCACTCCTGCTTGTATTATCCACCCGGCAGGGTGCAGGCACAAGCACTCAGGTGCTGATCTGTTTATACCGCCAAATGCGGCCGGGTGAATGACACGCGCCCGACAGGTGCCGGACAATCTGGGGCGGTCTAGGTGGCGGGGTGCGGCTCGACCGGCGCGGGGCGCATCCACAGTGCCGGCAGCACGGCGACGAGACAGGCCACGACGGCAAACAACAGGAACGAGTCGGCCACGGCCTGCGCTGTCGCGTGGCGGAATATCGCCAGCGTATCCATGGCGAACTGGCTCTGTCCGGCGGCGAATTCCGCGCTGAGCGTCTGCACGCGCTGCGTGCCCCAACTCAACGCGATCGATCCACCCAGACTCATGCCCACCAGCCGCAAAATGATGACCAGCGCCGAGGCGGTTCCGCGCTCTGCGTCGGGCGCGCTATTGACGACCGCAGTGGCGATCGGGGCGAGCACCAGGCCGAAGCCTAACCCCGCGATGAGCAGGCCCGGCACCATCTGCCAGTACGTCGTGTTCACATCCCACCGGCTGGTGATGAAGAACCCGAGCGCCGCAATGAGCAATCCGATCACGGTCGGCGCGCGGTAGCCAAACCGGTTGACGATCCGCCCGATAAAGACCGAGGTGAGCGCCATTGTCACGGTAAGCGCGGACAAAACCCATCCGGTGTACCACGCCCCATCGCTGAGAATCTGCGCCGCGGAGGCGTTGGGCGTGCTCGAGGCGACGACGGCGTTGATGAACAGGGGCACGACACCCAGCGCCACAATCAGCGCGAAGCCAACGCCGAGGTTCACCAGCGACGCACCGCTGAACGTCTTCTGCTTGAAGAGACGCAGGTCGAGCAGCGGCTGTTCCGCGCGCAGCTCGCGAAAAATGAAACCGAGGAAGGCGCTGATGGCGACGATCAACAGCGGGCCTTGATAAGCCGGCGCGGCCTGTTCGACGAACTGCGAGGTCGTGCCGGCTTCTGCGCCGCTGCCCACGGCAATGTTGAACGCGGCCAGGGCCAATCCGATCAACACGGCGCCGATCAGGTCGAGTCTCCCCGGGTGTCTCTGCTGCGGCACATCCCGTAGAGCGCGCCAGCACAACGCGAAAGCCAGCACGCCGATCGGAACGTTGAGCCAGAAGATCAGCCGCCAATCGGTGAACAGGCGGATCATGATGCCGCCGTACAGATGGCCCACAACCCAGCCGGCCGTATCGACGGCCGCAATCATCCCTAACGGCGTGGCGCGCCGATCGGGTGGAAACAGATCGCCGACGAGGGCCATCGAGACGGGCACCATCGCGCCGGCGCCCAGGGCTTGTATCACGCGGCTGATGACCAGCCACTCCAGCGAAAATGAAGGCGACAGACCCGGGGTGCGGGTGAGCGCCACGAGAATCGATCCGGCAATGAAGATGACCAGGCAGACGAGATAGGCCGGACGGCGGCCATACAAATCGCTCAAGCGTCCGGCAAAGGTCATGCTTACCGCGTAGGCGGCCAGATACATGGTGACGACCCAGCCGGCCAGCGCAAATTGCTGCGTGCTCAATTCAAAATCGACGACGACCTGCGGCAGAAACGCCGAGGCCACCGTCAGGTCCATCGCGCCGATGAAGATGGCGATGCAAACCAGGGCGATGATGCGATTGGGAGAAAGGGTGCGGGAGGAGATCATGAGGGTTGATTAGTGCGCTAGTCCGCTTGCGCCTGCGTAGCTACCCAACGGTCGCACTAAGCCACTATCTCACTATTGCAGTTCAGGCGCCGTGATATTCACGTCTTTGCCATACGACGAGAAGGTCATCGTCCACGTCGTGGGCTTTTCGGGATCGCTGTCTTTGTCCACGATGACGGCTTTGCGCGGCAGATAGGTCTCGGGCTCGAGCCACAGATCGACAGCGATCGGCCCTTGGCTGATCAGACCGCCGCTCATGCCCTGCAACCGCTCGCCGCTGAGGCTGCCCTGCAGGTGCCACAGATTCTTGCCGTCGACCGTTTCCGTGCCGATCAAGCGCGCCTCGTCCAGTCCGCCCTTCAAGATCTGTTCCAACCCCATTTGCGGATCGAACATGACGGCGGGGTTGAAGCCGAATTCCGGCGGCAGCACTTCCCACTGCCTGGTCAAAACATTCGTCAGGTATTGCTCGTTGCCCAGCGCGATCATATCGAGCTCGGCGGCGGCTATGGCCAGCAGCACCTTGAGATGCACGCCCATCTGGTCAGGCCGGGCAAAATCGCCCTCAGCGCTGCGCAGCGACAACTGCGTGGCCTGGTTGAGCACCACCGGCTTGCCGCTGATGTCGATCTTGAAGTGGAACGAGGGCGCTTGCAGCATGGCATCGCCCGCGCGGGTGATTGCCTCGGCGGGCGGGATCTGCGGCATGTTCGCGCCACACGCCGTCAGCAGCAGCCCTGGCAGAAGGAGAGCGAAGAGAATTTTCTTCATCGACACCAATCCAGTGTAGTCGTAACGCGCCGGATGCCGTGGAACGCGCCCGCCTCACGTTATCATGTATCCAAGACGGTGTCAAACGATTCGCCCTCAAGGATGTGACCATGGCGCAGATCAAGTCGGCACATGCGCTATAATCTCCCTATGCCTCCACGGGCAATTGCTCTCTGTCGATTTCTGCTGGCCATGGCACTGACGAGTCTGGTGCTGGCACTGCTGCCGCCGGTACTGGCCGCCCGTGAGAATGCTGTGTCTGCCGGTGAGAGCGCAGGCTCGTCTGCAGCTGCGGCCGGGCATCGCCGTTTGCTGGAGACCTCCGACAGATTGCCGCACACTCCCGCCACGGCGGCGGATCACTTTGCCGGTTCGATCGCGGCGCAGCCTCCCTTGACCTTGACCCCGAAGTTGTCCCTTAAGCTGCACCCGACTTTGCTGAAGCAGTGGCTGAATGGCGCGCGCAAGCAGCTGCCGGTCTTGATCCAGTTGCGCGCTCAGGCAGACTTGACCCGTTCGCCGCTGGCCCCCGCGCCTTCCGCCGCCGAACGCCGCAGGGCGCTGGTCAACGAACTGCAGGCGACCGCGGCCGGATCGCAAGCCGGGGTGCTCGCGCTGCTCGACGAGGCGCGGCAAGCCGGTCAGGCGTCTGAGATCAGAATGCTATGGATCAACAATTCGATTGCCGCGCACGTCGATCGCGACGTGCTGCTGCAGATTGCTGTCAGGGATGATGTGGCTTTCATCCAGCCCGATCGGTATCGGCAGTGGATCGACGTCGATATCGATCGAATCTCCAGCCTCCCGCTTCCAGCTTCTCTCGAATGGCACATCCAGCGCATCCGCGCCGATCAAGTCTGGTCGGTTTTGAATGTCAGCGGCACAGGCGTCGTCGTGGGGAATATGGACACCGGCGTGGACTGGCAGCATCCGGCGGTGAGCGGATCGTATCGCGGGGCGAATCCCAAGGGACTGCCCGATCATCTCTACAGCTGGTTCGATGCCACGGATGAGCGAGCCTCGTATCCTTATGATGGGTACGGCCACGGCACACACACCATGGGCACGCTCGCCGGCGCCGCGGGGATCGGCGTGGCGCCGGGCGCAAAGTGGATCGCCGCGCGCATCTTTGACAGCCAGGGTTATGCTTATGACAGACTGGATACACGCCGGGTTCCAGTGGATATTAGCGCCGGGCGGTGATCCCGATCGGGCGCCGGATGTTTTGAGCAATTCGTGGGGCAGCGATGATGGCGCTGAGATGCAGTTTCAACCTGACGTGCGCCTGTTGGTTGCGGCTGGCATTGACGCCTACTTCAGCAACGGAAATGCCGGCCCCGAATTCGAAACGGTGGGATCGCCCGCTTCATTTCCGGAGGCGTTCGGCGTGGGCGCGGTGGACGATACCGAGTTGATAGCGCGTTTCTCCAGCCGCGGCCCGTCGCCGTGGGGCGATCTCAAGCCTCAGGTGGTTGCACCCGGGATGGCGATCCTGTCGAGCGTGCCGGGGGGCGGTTATCAGAAAGCGAGCGGCACGTCGATGGCCGCGCCGCAAGCGGCTGGTATCGCCGCGCTGCTGCGATCGGCTGTGCCGGGCTTGACCATTACACAGACCCGCTATGCCTTGACGACTACGGCGGCGCATGTCATGGTCCCCAACTATCCCAACCATGATTATGGCTGGGGACGAGTCGACGCTCTTAACGCCGTCGTGTCCGTGCTGCACACGGGATCGATTAGCGGTGTCGTGCTCCGCGGCGATACGGGCAGGCCCATTCCCTATGCGTCAATCCAGGCGGATTCCCGCCTCGGAACGTGGAGCAACGTGATCGCCGATGAGGCCGGGCGCTACCGGGTGTACGGCGCGACATCGCTGTACACGCTGACTGCGTCTGCTTTTGGCTATGCCTCGCACACCCTCTTCGCCGTGCCCATCGTGACCGATGCGATCACGCCGCGCGATGTAACGCTGACGCCTTTGCCCGCAGGCTGGGTAAGCGGCCGCGTGACGGACCTCACCGGGACGCAGGCGCTGACGGCGAGCTTGCTCATTCAAAATGCGCCGGTGACGATAACGGCGCGCGGCGTTTATTCGCTGGCGCTGCCGATCGGCACCCACGTGCTGCGGGCGCAAGCCGGCGCACATCGCATCGTCACGGCTGAAGTCACGATTACTGCCGGACAGACGGTAACGCAGAACTTCGCTCTGCCGGATGCGCCGACTATTCTCTTGCTGGACAGCGGGCGCTGGTATAACGGCAGCGCCATTCACTACTACCGTCAGGCGCTGGACGATCTCAATTATCTCTATGCCGAATGGCCGGTTCGCGATCTGGCTGTCGATCTGCCTGCCACCGCGACCTTGCGCGCTTACAACGTCGTCATCTGGTCGGCGCCGTTGGATTCACCCGGCCTGATCGGCCGCGGTCGTGTTATCAGCGATTTTCTAGGCGCCGGCGGGCATTTGCTGCTGAGCGGGCAAGACGTGGGTTTCTACGACGACTGGTGGCATTATGAGCCGTACTATCACGCGCAGCTCATGGCCCAGATGGTGGCCGATGCGGCGTCAAGCCGTCAGTTGACAGGCACGCATTCTTTCGCCGGAGTGACGCTCCATATCAGCGGCACAGGCGGAGCGGACAATCAACTCTATCCCGATGTGATTCGATCGGACGCCCCGGCATTGACAGAGCCGGCCTTCAATTACGCGCCCGCTGAGAACGGCGGGCAGAGCGCCGGGCTGTGCCGGCCTTATCGGGCGGTGTACTTCCCCTTCGGCTTTGAAGCGATTAACGATCGCGTGACGCGGGCCGAAGTGCTGTCGCGCACGTTCAGTGTTCTCGGGCGCGCCCCGGTGCGGAACGTCTTTGCGCTTGATCTCACGTCCGATCGGCTCATTGCGCCCCCCGGCTCGATCACCACGAGCATGCTCATGTTGACCAGTTTTGATGAGGTCTCGCCGCTGACTTTTACGCTGTCGGCCTACAGCGCCTGGAATGCCACTGTGACGCCCACGCAGGTATCATTGCAGTCGTGCGCATCTCGCGCGATCACGATCACCGTGCGCATTCCGCCTGATACGGCTCGCGACGTCTCTCGGCCGATCACCATCACGGCGCGCTCCATGGCAGCGCCGAGTCTTGCCGCCTCCGCCGTGTTGAGTGTGAAAGCCCCGGCCAGTGTGCTAGTGGTGGATGACGATCGCTGGTATCCGGTGGATGGCGCCTACCGCTCGGCGCTGGCCGCCAACGGCGTGTCTTTTGACGTCTGGCCCGTGGCCACGTCGTGGGCCGGGTTCGAGCCGGCCATTCCCTCTACCGATCGCCTGAGCTGGTATCCGCAGGTGATCTGGTTCACCGGCTACGATTGGTATCAGACCTTGACACCGTACGATACGCGGACCCTGCAAACCTATTTGCAGCGGGGCGGGCGTCTGCTGCTGTCTTCGCAGGAATACCTGAGTACTGTGGGCATGGAGGATTTCAAGCGCAACACCTTGGGCGTCATGACCACGGCGACAGACATCACCACGGCGCTGGTTAGCGGTGTGCAGGGGGGCCTGTTTGATGGCCTGGTTCACCAGCCCTTGAACTATCCGTACCCCAATTACGCCGACGCGCTCGTTCCGCAGCCGGATGCGCAGGTTGAGCTAGTCGGAGATCATGGCTGGCCTGTGGCGCTGGCGCACGATATGGGGATCAGCAAAACGTTGTACCTGGCTTTCGGATTTGAAGGGCTGCCGGCGGCCACCCAAACGGAAGTGATGGATCGCGCGATCGGTTATCTGTCGCGCCTGGGCCGCTCGAGCGTGACAACCGATCGGGTGTTGGCGCGGCCCGGCGATGTGATCACCGCGACGATTGCCGTCCTGAATGACGGCGTGGCGCCGATCGAGCGCGCCGCGCTGACGTTGACCTTGCCTTCCGGCGTCAGCTACCTCGGCGGCAGTGCGTTGACGTGGTCAGGCGCGCTGAGTGTGGGCCAGATCGTGACGCGTCACCTGCTGCTGAAGCTGGCTGACACCCTCAATGCTGGAACGATCATCACGCTGCCTGTCGAGTTTCGTGACGACGACCAGGCGCTTGGTTTCACGCGCGCGGCGCGCCTATCCGTGGCTGGCCCGCTCCTCGCTTTAGACTATGCGCCTGGCATGCCTGCCGTTTGGTCGGGCCGCATTGTCACCTGGACGCTGACCGCGCGCAATAACGGCGCGCTCACTGCGCCTGTGACGGTGACTTTGAACGCGCCTTTTGGCCAGACATGGATCGACGGTTCGCTGCACTGGAACACCGGGCTGTTGATTAATCGCGGCGATCGACTGGGTTGGATCGGAACGTTGGGCAGTGATCAAGCGTTGACGGTGACCTATCGCATGACGGCGCCGTGGGTGCTGGCGCCGGTGTGGCTGTATGGCAGCGCCACGGCTGCGACAGATCAAGAGGTGCGGCAGGCGGGAAGTTATGTGCAGGTGTTGCCCTTCAGGGCGTATCTGCCGGTTGTGAGGAAATCGCCGTAGCGCAGCCTCCCGGAAGATTTAAGTCTCCGGAAGGCTCTGTCGTTTCACGTCGCCGGCATACACGCGGCACACCTCTGCTCCGAACAAAAAGATCTGCGCCGAGTAATAAATCCAGATCAGCACCACCACAAACGAGCTGGCCGCGCCGAAGACCGTGCGGACGTTGCTGTACGTCAGATAGAAACTCAGGGCGAATTTGCCCACGGTGAAGAGTAAAGCCGCGCTCAATGCGCCCAGCCACACCTCGCGCCACTTCACGCGCGCCTCCGGCAGGATGCGGTAGAGCACGGCAAACAGGACAGTGATGATGGCGAATGAGATGAGCAAATCGACGATACTCAGCAGCGCGGCAGAACGTGGCTGCGCCAGCCGCAGCAGCGGATCGAGCGCGGTGAGCAGCGTGCTGATTGCCAGCGAGACTGTCAGGATAGCGCCGCTGGCCACTACCATCACAAACGACAAGGTGCGATCTTGAAAGATGCCCAGGATACTGCGCCACACATTGCGCGGCGGCCGAGGCGGCACATCCCAGATGGTGTTGAGCGCGTCCTGCATGCCGAAGAACAGGCCCGTCGCGCCGAACAGCAACCCGATTAAGGCGACGAGTCCAAACCAGGGGCTGGCCGGGTTGCGATAGACGGAACCGATCATGCTTTGCACGAAAGCGGCGCTGTCGGCTCCAAAATTCTGGGCGATGAGTTCGACGAGGTGGCGCTGCGCGATCGCGTCGCCGAAGATCAGCCCGGCGATCCAGATCGTCACCAGCGCCAGCGGCGCGAGCGAGAACGTGGCATAATAGGCCAGCGCTGCGGCCAACCGCGGCGCGCGATCGGCGTTCCAGCGATCGACCGCCTGGCGCAAGAGCAGTGCCAGATTCTTTAGAGGCAGCATACCTTGATTATACTCGCAGCACTGCCCTGTCAGATCCAGTATCGAGAATGTCACTGAGCGGAGAAAAACGGAGGCCAAGAATCTCTGTCATTTTTTTTTTTTTTTTTTTTTTTTTTTTTTTTTTTTTTTTTTTTTTTTTTTTTTTTTTTTTTTTTTTTTTTTTTTTTTTTTTTTTTTTTTTTTTTTTTTTTTTTTTTTTTTTTTTTTTTTTTTTTTTTTTTTTTTTTTTTTTTTTTTTTTTTTTTTTTTTTTTTTTTTTTTTTTTTTTTTTTTTTTTTTTTTTTTTTTTTTTTTTTTTTTTTTTTTTTTTTTTTTTTTTTTTTTTTTTTTTTTTTTTTTTTTTTTTTTTTTTTTTTTTTTTTTTTTTTTTTTTTTTTTTTTTTTTTTTTTTTTTTTTTTTTTTTTTTTTTTTTTTTTTTTTTTTTTTTTTTTTTTTTTTTTTTTTTTTTTTTTTTTTTTTTTTTTTTTTTTTTTTTTTTTTTTTTTTTTTTTTTTTTTTTTTTTTTTTTTTTTTTTTTTTTTTTTTTTTTTTTTTTTTTTTTTTTTTTTTTTTTTTTTTTTTTTTTTTTTTTTTTTTTTTTTTTTTTTTTTTTTTTTTTTTTTTTTTTTTTTTTTTTTTTTTTTTTTTTTTTTTTTTTTTTCTTGCACATCATCTCACCTCATATCATCTACTATCCCCTTCTTTTATTCCACCCTCCTCCTACATGCCTCTACAACTTCACTCTCCTACCATTTACATACCACACATCTCCGCTAGCTGCTCTACACATACACACCTATTCCCTCTTCCCTCACACTCACCTTTCTATACCTATACTCTACTCTCATACTCCCATCCTATCCTCGCTCTCTACTCCTGCTACCTGCTTCCTTCCACCAATTTCCGCTTCCACTTCCCCATTACCATCCTCTTCTTATTACAATACCAAATTGCACACACCTCACCTAACCCTCATTCTATCTCTACCATACACCTATTCACTGCCACAATACACCTACACCTCACTCACCATCCACCCCCCCTCACCTGCTCCCAACTTCACACACTCCTACACCCCACGCAATCCCTACAACCCCACCCTACACCTCCTCACCTACACTCACCTACCCTACCATATAACTAACACTAATCACTTCCACCCCTCATTCACACCCCACCCCACCCCTACTTATTAACCCCTCACACCATACACACCTCACCCACAACCCACCACACACTCATCCCACACATTCTCATCCTCTCTCACACACCACACTATTACTTATCAACCACACCTACTCCCCACTCAACCCTACACCCACACCCTCCACCCACCCACACCCACACTCCCTCACACCCCCCACTAACACCCACCCCCCTACACCCTCACCACATTCACCCTCTATATCGCAAAACAGTACAATCAGTGCTACACACACAATATCTACCTAACCTATTCACCTTCCACGCTACGCTGCGCAATCGAGCTTATACATCACAAACATAACCCGCTATCAGCTGCTATACGTGCATGCTACCCCTAGTGCAGCATATATAACAAGTGGATATATTTTCAATCCCCACTACCATAATATAATGTAGTGTTACAAATATGCTCATATGGAGGCTTTATCTCTAATATACCACATAAGTAAAATCTCATTCTAATAACTCCGCTGTTGCTGCGTGACTGTATATCTATCAGAAGTCCCTATCTCATTAAACAGCATCATCTCAATACTACTGTTACGTAGCGCAGATGCAATACAGTTCTGCTATCTCTATAGCAATACCATCTCCTCTAGTACCACCAACCGCGCGTGACTATGCTACTGGAGGTGACGCCACGCTTACAGCAACATCATCGCATCCAATACGCACCAAAGCGCGCGGGTTATACTTGTGGCTCGTGCTAATACTATATCAACAATGTAATCACCACAATCATATACAATATTACAACGCAGTGGTATGTACTTGGAGGCTCTCCTCTCAGTTGTCACATTTACATCATAACCGATAGTCCCTTGCTTGTTCGCCTGGCCGCGGGACGTGTGCTGCTGCTGGACGGCGCGACCGGCACCGAATTGCAGCGGCGCGGTGTGGATACCAGCCTGCCGTTATGGTCGGCGCGCGCGCTGGTCGAAGCGCCGGATGTGCTGCGCGCAATCCACGCGGACTACGCCGCTGCCGGGGCCGACATCATCACGACGAACACGTTCCGCACGCATGGCCGCACGTTGACCCGCGCGGGCCTGGGCGAACGCGCGCGCGCGTTGACCCAACTGGCCGTGCAGATTGCCCGTGAGGCAGCGCAGCAGGCCGATCGCGAAATCTTCGTGGCCGGATCGATGTCGCCGCTGGAGGACTGCTATTCGCCGCAGCTCGTGCCGCCCGACGGCGAGCTGTGGATCGAACACGCGGAAATGGCGCGCGATCTGGCGCAGGCCGGCTGCGATCTGCTGTTGGTCGAAACGATGAACACGATCCGTGAAGCGGTGATCGCGGCGCGCTGCGCGGCGGCGACGGGCCTGCCGGTGTGTGTGAGTTTCGTCGCGGGGCTGAACGGCCTGCCGCCGGATCAAGCGAACCGGCCCTGTCGATGAGATGCCGGCCCGCGTGACGTTGCTCAGCGGCGAATCTATTACAGAAGCCGTGCGAGCAGTGCAGCACCTGCGGCCTGCCGCGATCTTGATCAACTGTGTGCCGCTGGCTTACATCGATCGCGTCTTTGGCGAACTCCGCGCGGCTTACCGCGGCCCGATCGGCTTGTATGCCAACGTCGGCCATGCCGATGATGAGGTTGGTTGGACATTGACCGACGACGTGCAGCCCGCCGCTTATGCGCAGCACGCGCGGCGCTGGCTGCAGCAGGGCGCGGCCATCGTCGGCGGCTGCTGCGGCACCACGCCCGCTCATATTGCAGCGCTGAAAGAAATCAGGCGTGATCCGTGATGGGAGACGAGGGGAAAAGATTCACGCCTCAGGCCGCAAGGAGCCACATGCTTAAAGCTTTGATTTCCGACTTTGGCGGTGTGTTGATGCGCACTCGTGCCGACGGCTCGCGCCGGGCTTTAGAGCAGCGCCTGGGTTTGGCGCCCCACACGATCGAGGCCCGGGTCTTCAACGGCGATCTCTCGCTGCAGGCGATGTGCGGCGAGATCAGCGAAGACGAGCTAGGGCGCGCCCTGGAACGCGAGCTCGACCTGCCTCGTTGTGGCCTGACGTGGCAGCAATTTCAAGGCGAATTCTTTGCCGAGGATTTTCTCGACGAGGAGTTGATGGCGCTCATTCGCGGCGCGCGACCCGGCCTGAAGACCGGACTCATCAGCAATGCGTGGAGCGGCCTGCGCGAGGTGCTGCACACGCGCGTGCCGATTGCGGATGCGTTTGATGTGCTGGTGATCTCCGCCGAAGAAAAAATCGCCAAGCCTGATCCGCGCATCTATCGCCGTGCGCTCGAGCGGCTGGGCGTGCAGGCTGGCGAAGCGATCTTCCTCGACGACTTTATCGAAAACATTCACGCGGCAAATGCGCTGGGTCTGATCGGCATCCACTTCCAGTCGAGCGCGCAGGCACAGCGGGACATCCGCGCCCTGCTCAATGGCCAGCCGCCTGCCAGCCGCTCCTAACCGTGCATGCCTACACTCGGCATCATCACCGACACCCACATCCCGCAGCGCATTGAAGCTCTGCCGCCGCGCGTGTTTGAGGTTTTTCGCGGCGCCGACCGGATCTTGCACGCGGGCGATATCAACTCGCGGCAGGTGCTGGATCAACTGGCGGAGATTGCGCCCGTCGACGCGGTGGCGGGCAATGCTGATCTGTTCAGGCACGGTTTGCCGTTAACGCGCGTGATCGAAGTTGAGGAACGGCGCATCGGATTGGTGCATGGGCATGGCGGCTGGTTGCGCTATCTGCGCAGCAAGGTGCGCGACCAATTTAGCTACGTTGAAGAGCATTATTTGAAGATTGTGCAGGAGTCGTTCGGGCCGGTGGATGCGATCGTGTTTGGGCACACCCACCGCTTTTATCAAGATGAGCGCTCGGGCGTTCTATTGTTCAATCCAGGCCCCATCGCGCCGGATTTCTACAATACGCCCGGACCGCAGGTCGGCCTGTTGCACGTCACCGCCCGTACCATCACCAGTGAAATCGCAGCGGTGTAGGCATCGGTTGGAAACAGGTTTGGCTTTGGCGCGAATCTGTTGTACAATCCGCTTAACATTTCATGGATGAGATCGCATGGATCGTGCTCTCGTTTCCGTCGAACATTTCGGTGACTTGGCCGAATATCTGCCGGTAGCCAGACAGTACGGTGTGGGCCTGGAATTGCAGGAATTTTCCGAGCCGGGCGTGCTGGATAACGACTGGCGCAGCTTGCTGAATAGTTACCGGCAGGCCCTGGACGGTTTCGCGGGGATGCTGAGCATGCATGGCCCCTACATCGATCTGGCCAGCGGCAGCCCGGACATGCGTCTGGTGGCGTTGACGCGCGAGCGATATCTGCACAACCTGGATATCGCGCGCGAGCTGGGCGTGCAGTACATCGACTTTCACGCCAATTACCTGCCGCTGGTCGATCATCCCAGTTATTTGCCGGGCTGGTTGGAGCGGCAGGTTGCGTTCTGGATGCCGATGGCCGGGCAGGCGGAGAAGTACGGCATTGTGCTGCTGCTGGAGAATATGTGGGAGCCCGATCCGGCGATCATCAACAACATTCTCGATCGGATTCGCTCGCCGTACTTGAAAGCGTGTCTGGATGTGGGGCATGCTGCTTTGTATTCACGGTTGCCCTTGAGCGCGTGGATCAAGGCCCTGGGCAATAACCTGGTGTACACCCACCTGCACAACAATCACGGCGATACCGATCTGCATCTGGCGTTCGGCGACGGTGTGATCGACTTCCCGGAGACCCTGGAGATGTTGCGCGCGCTGCCTCAACCGCCGCTGTTCAGCCTGGAACTGCCCAACCTCGGAGCGATCAAAGCCAGCCTGCCCTACCTGCAACTTTCGAATTGAGTCTTGCCTCTCCCTAACAAAAAACGCGGCCGGTGAAGGGCGCGTTTTTTGTTGCCATACTCAGTCAGGACTTAAGCGCGGCCAAAGGCCTGCTTCACCTCGGGCGTCATCAGGTAGTAGACTATCACGGCGTCGATTGCCAGGTTGATGATCTGGCTGCCAAAATCTCCGCTCGTCAGCACTGTGACCAGAGCAACGACGATGCTCACCCCCACGAGAATCAGGCCAAGCATCCATGCCCACGGCTTCAGCGTCCACGCGCCGATGCCAAATGCGATCCATCCGACAGCCATCGCCAGCGCAGCGATGCCTAACAGACCGAGCAGCCCGCCACCTGCTGCGACTGCGCCAACCCCGGCCTGAGCGCCCAAGGCGCCTACCAGTGCCCCGCCCGCGATCGCGCCACAACCGCCCAGCAGGCCCAATACGCCGCCAATGATGCCCAAAATCGCTAGAATAGTGATCCCCAAAGGTCTTTGTGCCATCGTTCTTTCTCCTGAAGGATAGATTCTGCCTGCCGTTGTCGATAGTTCGTTGTCTAGACAAAACCCAGTCATGCGGTCCAGGCTACGCTTCCGGCTTCTTGGGTTGAGTCTTGCGCTTCAAGTCTTTAGGCCAGTCGACCACTTTGCGCTTCGTCTGGGCTTCAACCATGTGTTTCATGGCCTGTCGAATCTCGGCGGCATCGTAACCTTCCACTTGAGCCGAGAGTTCTTCCAGCGCGGCACGTTCCTCGGGGGTGAGTGGATGTCCGGCCGCGACATCCAGATCGGTGAGAGCCAGCAGCAAGGCGCGCTCATCGGGAGTGAGCTTGCGGGCGTTTTCCAGCAGCCATTGAGCTTTGCCTTTGGCAAACAGCGGTTCATCTTTGGACATGGGCAGGGCGTCCTTTCTGCTGCGGCGCATCGGTTGGAAACCGATTGGAAACACCGCCGATTATACTCTGAGCATCCAGCGCAGTCAACGCAGCGCAGCCGATGTTGCTGGTTGGGTTATAATGTAACCTATTGCCTTCCCCTGACAGGAGACCAGACAACACCCTATGATGGAGGTGAAGATGGCTGTGCCTGCGAAATCTCAAGCTCCTTCCCGCGTCGTGATCGATTATGATCATTGCTCCTACTGCGGCGCGTGTGTTGCCGTCTGCCCGCCCGATTGTATCACCCTGCACGACGCCACCTTATTGATCGATACGGATAGCTGTACTCTCTGCCGGCGCTGCCTCCCCGCCTGTCCCACCGGCGCGCTGACCCTCCAGGAGGCCAAAGCATGATTCGCGCTGCTTACGACGTCGTCGTCATTGGCGCGGGGCCGGCCGGGTCGATTGCGGCGCGCACCTGCGCCCAGGCCGGGCTGCGCGTCCTGCTGGCTGAGAAACGGCAGGAGATCGGTTCGCCCGTGCGCTGCGGCGAGGCGGTGGGGCGCGAGACAGTCGAGAAGTTCATCCCGGCCGATTCCAAATGGATCGCTGCCGAGATCGATACTTTCAGTGTCTCCAATCCGCAGGGTGACACGGTGGTGATGCCGCCGCTGGAACACACCCTGATTCTAGAGCGTAAGATCTTTGATCGGGAGCTGGCGTTTTCGGCGGCGCAGGCCGGTGCGGAAGTGATCGTCAAAGCCCGCGCGACGGGCTTGATCACGAACGAGCGAGGGGTAGCCGGCGTGAATCTGATCGTGCAGGGCCAGCCGCACGAAGTGCGAGCGCCGATTGTCATCGGCGCGGACGGCACGGAAGCGCAGAGCACACGCTGGGCGGGGCTCAAGTCGATTCCCCAGCTGAGAGATTACTACACCGCTGCCCAATACTTGCTGACGGATGTTGAGGTGGATCCGCGCATCTGCCAGTATCACATCGGTTGGTCGCTGGCGCCGGGGGGTTACGCGTGGGTCTTTCCCAAAGGCAATCAGAAAGCCAACATCGGCCTGGTGATGTGGGTCGATCCCCAAGAGCGGCGCAGCGCGATCGATTACTTGAATGATTTCGTCGCGCAGCGTTTTCCGAGCCGATCGATATTAGCGCAGATCGTCGGCGGCATCCCGGTCACGAACGTCTTGCCCGAGATGGTGACCGGCGGCTATCTGGCGATTGGCGATGCCGCCCATCAAAGCGATCCGCTGACGGCCGGCGGCATTACCAATGGCATGCACGGGGGGCTGTTTGCGGCGCAGACCGCCATTGCAGCGCTTCAGGCGGGTGACGTTTCACGGAAGTTCCTGCACAGATATGAAGCGCAGTGGGATGCGGAGTTTGGCAAACTTTACCGCCGCTTGCATCGCATTCGCCACGCGGTGCTGAAAGTGCCGGAAGAGAAAATGAGCAGGATGATTCACGATGCGGCTCAGCTGGATTCACGCCACATGTCGCTCAAAGACCTCTTCTTCATTGTGCTGAAGGCGCATCCGCAGCTGTTGCTGGAAGCCGGACCGTATTTTCTGGGACAGTAAAAGGTGACGAGTAACGCGCTCCTCAGTCGTTACTCGTCACTCGCGACCCTTTCAAGCTTTGGTCGCCTCGTCTTCCTCCAGATACAGCTCGCCGGCTCCTTCGTCGTAAGCAAACAATTCTGCGTAGCGCCCCCAATCGACCGCGATGTCGAGTTGGTCCTTGGCATACTCGCCGAAGTCAGCCTGTGAGCTTCTCGATGAAGTAATCCTCGGCGATGCGTTGATTATCATCTTGCTGCAGAGTTTCATAGATCCAACGAATCATGGGCAGGCGCATGACGCGGCCGGCCAGGATTTCCTTGCGCGCCACAATGCTGGCTGTGGCGAATGTCTCGCCCAGCGGCGTGAGGCGGATGTCACCCTGATCGACCGAGGCGAAGCCCAACGTTTCTGCCCCTTCGACAATGGGCAAAATATCATCCAGATCCAGTTTTAGATCTTCTGCCAGTCGATACAGATCGACCTCATGGCCTTGTTCGACATCGACTGCTTCCAGCAGGCCGGCCAGCCGGTTGAAGGTGGCAACCGGCAGCGCCTTTGTTTGGCCGGGTGCGCCCGGCGCAGTGCCTAACGCTTCTGGTTCCGGTTCGGTACGGCCTGCGACGAGCGCATACACTTTATCGACCAGCGCTTGAAACGCCGTGTCTTTGCGGTTGCGTGGATGATGCAGCGTCACGTTGACCTCGGCCAACACCCGGCCGGGATCCTTCTCCATCACGATGATGCGATCCGCGAGGAAGACGGCTTCCTCGATATTGTGCGTGACCATCAAAACCGCTTCCGTCGGGATCGATTTGCTGATCCACAATTCCAGCAGTTCCCCGCGCAGCGCTTCGGCGCTTAACACGTCCAGCGCACTGAATGGTTCGTCGAGGCAGAATAACTGCGGCTCCACCGCCATCGCGCGCGCGAAGCCCACTTTCTGCCGCATGCCGCCCGACAGCTCGCGCGGATAGGCCTTCTCAAAACCATCCAGACCCACCTTATCGAGCAGCTGCACGGCAATCTTGCGCCGATCGGCCTCGGCCACCCCCCGCGCCTTCAAGGCAACCTCCACGTTTTGCTGCACCGTCAACCACGGATACAAGGCGAACGTTTGAAACACGATTGTGGCGTGCGGATTGACGCCGCGCTGCGGTTGGCCTTTGTAGAGTACCTGCCCAGCTGAAGCTGGATTCAGCCCCGTAATCATGCGCAGCAGCGTCGATTTGCCGCAGCCCGACGGGCCGAGCAGACACACGAATTCACCGGGGTAAATGGTTAGGTTCACCTCTTGCACCGCCATAAATTGCTTGGGCGGCTTTCCATACAAGCGCGACACATTCTTGAGTTCCAGCAACGGCGTCGCTGCCGGGATGTGGCTCGTGGTTTTGCTGGTATTGATCGCCATGAAAACCTCCGTACTGCCGTGCTTATAGGCCTTGCTGATTGTTTATTCCATCTTGTAACGTTCTTCTGCAATCTTATACAGCCTGCGCCAGACTGTGCGATTGATCGTGACGACGCTGATGATCAGCGCCAGCGTGGCGGCCAGCAGCAACGCGTAATTGCCGGTTGCCGTCGCTTCCGCGATGACGGCCCCGATGCCGGTCACGCTATAAGTCTTTCCGCCAAACGTGACGTACTCCGCCACGATGCTGGCGTTCCACGCGCCGCCGCCCGCCGTCACCAGGCCTGTGATCAAATAGGGAAAGAGGGCGGGCAAAATCAACGTGCGCCAGCGCGCCCAGCCTTTAACCTGCAGCAGCGACGTGGTGTATTTCAAGTCTTGTGGAATGGCCGACGTGCCGGCGATCACATTGAACAGGATGTACCACTGCGTGCCGAGCAACATCAGAATAATTGCGGGCGTATTCAGGCTGCCCGTGATGCCGACCAACGCCAGCACGATCACCGGGAACAGCGCCGTGGCCGGGATCGAGGCAAAGATCTGAATAACAGGCTGCAAAAAATTGGCGGCCCGCCGGTTGGAACCGACCAGCACCCCGACTGGAATGGTCCATGCGACGCCGATGATTAAGGCCGCCGCCACGCGCAGGAATGTGGCGATCACGCCTTGCAGCACCAGGCCCCATTCATTCAGCGGCAGCGTGATCAACATGCCAAACGCTTGCACCGCTGCATAGCCCAGGAGCGCGACGACGATCACGCCCGCCCCGATGGCGATGATCGACGGTCGTGTGCGGGCCGGCTCAGCCGATCGGGCGGCCGCGCGCTTATCGAAAAAATGCACCATGCGCTGATCGATCCGCTCGGCGCCGGGCTGGGAGACCCGCCGGGTAAACTGCTGCATCAACCATGATCGATTGAGGATGTCGTAAAACCACGAGGCGGGTGGAGCGTCGCCGGTCGACATTTCCACTTTGAACCGATCGGCCCACACCAGCATTGGCCGCCATACCAGTTGATCGAGCAGCACGATGACGAGAACCAACGTGCCGAGCCCCAGCAAGATCGCCGTGGTATTGCCGGCATTGGCAGCCGCTTGCAGATAGCTGCCCAGTCCCGGCAAACGAAAGTCACGATTGCCCACGTTGAAGGATTCGGCAGCCATCAAGAAGAACCAGCCGCCCGCCCATGAGACCATCGAGTTCCAGATCAAACCGTTGGCTCCAAAGGGCAGTTCCAGCGTCTTGAAGCGCAGCCACGGATTCAAGCGAAAGATCGCCGAGGCTTCGCGCAGTTCGGTGGGAATCGTCGTCAGCGATTGATAGAAACTGAACGTCATGTTCCAGACCTGGCTCGTGACGATCAAAACGATCGCGGCCACTTCCACGCCCCTGCGTTCGGGCAGGATCGCCGTCATGCTCAACAACACCACTGGCAGGAACGACAGAATCGGCACGCTTTGCAGAATGTCCAGGAGCGGGAGCATGACTATGCGCGCCCGCCGATTCCGCGCCGCGGTGTATGCGTAAGCGATGGTGAAGGACAACGAGAACAGATACGCGATCGCCATGCGGCCGGTGGACACCAACGCATACCATGGCAGGGCTCGCCGGGGCGAGTGTGATATCCGGGCCGGTGATCACCGCCGGCGCATGGATTGCCAGCCGCACGCCGATGTAGAGCACGACGGCGACAATCAAGACGATGAAGGCATCCCCGGCGCTGAACGCGGGCAGATTAAGGTTCAAAGCCAGTCCATAGCGGCGCACAGCCCCTCCTTTGCGAAACAGTCAACGAAAGTCTCCGCGCCAGGGCCGGCGCGGAGACGAGCACGCTCCAGCGCGTGACGATCAGCCAGCGGAATCAATCGGCGCGTAAAGTCGCAGCGCACAGCGCCAGCAGCCGATGGTGATCGAACGGAAGTAACGCTCAGTCTCCATGGCTATATCCAGGTGCGTCAGAGTTTACATCCGCAGAAATCGAAAGTCAATAATGAATAAAATACTCTGACTCGAAATCGAACTGCAGCGTGATCGATGTCACGGGAAAGAGCGGTTCACTCGGCTCTGCCAGAGCCTCACCGGGAGTGCTATAATCCTGGCATGCGCCACTGAGGTAAACTAACTGACGGGTGAGGGGAATGTTCCTGCTCACCTTTTTGTTCGCACGGTTCAAGCTCGCCGCACCGCCACATGGGTCAGGCGATCGATGCAATCTATACTTGGCCTGTCCGCACTCCGCTGATGCTATAATCGATCGCGGATGTGTTGACTCACTTGCAATTTGTATTTCTGGAGAAACGCGATGTCCGCTACCCTTCCCCAGGTTCCGTGGCACAGCCAGGAAATTACCGAAGTCGCCACACAGCTCAAAACCCGTCTCGATGCCGGGCTGTCGGCGGCGGAAGCCCAAACCCGATTGGCCGAGCACGGCCCCAACGAGCTGCGCGAGAAGCCGCCCACGCCATTCTGGAAACTGGTCGTTGAACAGCTCAACAGTTTTATCGTCATCCTGTTGATCGTCGCGGCCGTCATCTCCGCGCTGCTGGGCGACACGATCGAAGCCGTCGTCATCATGGCGATTGTGGTGCTGAATGCGGTGCTGGGCGTGGTGCAGGAAAGCCGCGCCGAGAAAGCGCTGGCCGCCTTGAAGAAGATGGCCGCGCCGGAAGCCGAGACGATCCGTGACGGGCACCGCGTGCGGGTGTCCAGCCGCGAACTGGTGCCGGGCGATGTGGTGCTGCTCGAAGCGGGCAACTACATTCCCGCCGATCTGCGGCTGATCGAGAGCGTCAATCTCAAGATCGACGAGGCGTCGCTGACGGGCGAATCGGTGGCAGTGGAGAAGCACGCCACCGACACTGTGAACCCCGACGTGCCGCTCAGCGATCGGCGCAACGCGGCCTACATGGGCACGCTGGTGACTTACGGGCGCGGCAAGGGCATCGTGGTGGGCACCGGCATGAACACGCAGATGGGCATGATCGCCGAGATGCTGCAATCGGTGGAAGAAGAACAGACGCCGCTGCAGAAGAAGCTCGATCAATTGGGCAAGACGCTGGGCATCGGCAGCGCTGGTCATCTGCGCCCTGGTGTTTGGCGTTTACGTGCTGCGCGCCATCTGGCCAATCCCAACGGTCTGAACTGGGCGACGGCCATTGCCGATGCCGTTCTTGATCTCCGTCAGTCTGGCCATTGCCGCGGTGCCGGAAGGCCTGCCCGCCATCGTCACGATCACGCTCGCCATCGGGCATGCGCGAGATGATCAAGCGCCACGCGCTGATCCGCAAGCTCGCCGGCGGTGGAAACGCTGGGCTCGGCCACCATGATCTGCTCGGACAAGACCGGCACGCTGACGCAAAACGAGATGACCGTGGTGAAGTTGTGGGTGCATCACACCGAGGTCGAGGTGATCCGGGCAGGGCTATCAACCCGAAGGGCGCTTCATGCACAGCAAAGCGAACCGCGAACTCGACGTGCAGTCCGATGTGGAAGCGGCCGGCCTGCTGTGGGCTGCCGCGCTGGCCAACGATGCGGCGCTGGAAGAGACGGGTGAAGCGGAGAGCAGGATCACCTATCGGATGGTGGGCGATCCGACGGAGGGCGCGTTGATCGTCGCCGCCGCCAAAGCCGGACTGTGGCGATCGGAAATCTGGAACAGAGTTATCCGCGCGTGGCCGAAGTGCCGTTTGATTCCGATCGCAAGCGCATGAGCACCATTCACGCCTCAAGCACGTCACGATGGACGATGCCAGCCCCTTGCAGCCAGGCGAGCAGGGCTACGTGGTCTGCGTGAAAGGCGCGGCGGGTCGGCTTGCTGGAATGCTCGACGCATATCCTGCACCGCAAAGGCCCGCTGCCGATTGAGGAACACGACCGTCAGGAGATCCGTCGAGGCCAGCCGGCGCATGGCGAGTCAGGCGCTGCGCGTGCTGGGCGTCGCTTATCGCAAACTCGATCGCGCTGCCGGAGCAGATCACGGCGGACGAGATCGAGCACGATCTGATCTTCGTCGGGCTGATCGGCATGATCGATCCGGCGCGGCCCGAGGTGAAACCCGCCATCGACAAGGCGCGGCACGCGGGCATCCGCACCGTGATGATCACCGGCGATCACCCCGACACGGCGCGGGCCATTGCCGGCCAGATCGGCTTGCTGCGCCCCGGCGGCGCAGGTGCGCACCGGCGTCGAGCTGGAGCAGATGAGCGACGGCGATCTCATCACGGCGGTTGAGCACACCGACGTCTTTGCGCGCGTCAGCCCGGCCCACAAAGTCCGCATTGTGGAGGCGTTCAAGGCGCGCGACGAGATCGTGGCGATGACGGGCGACGGCGTCAACGACGCGCCCGCGCTGAAACGCTCGGACATCGGCGTGGCGATGGGCATCACCGGCACTGACGTCAGCAAGGAAACGGCGGACATGGTGCTGACCGACGACAACTACGTCTCCATCGTGAGCGCGGTGGAGCAAGGCCGCATCATCTATAGCAACATCCGCAAGTTTGTGTTCTACCTGCTGTCGTGCAACGTCGCGGAGATCGCCATCATCTTCATCGCGGCGCTGGCGGGTTGGGCGCCGCCGTTGACGGCCATTCAATTGTTGTGGCTCAACCTGTTGACCGATGGCGCGCCGGCGTTGGCGCTGGCGGCCGAAAAGGGCGATCCCGACATCATGCAGCAGCAGCCGCGTCCCAAGCACGAGCCGATCATCAATCGCCTCATGGTGGGCCGCATCGGCGTGATGACGGTGGCGTTGACGGTGGTCGTGTTGACGGCTTATCAGATCGGCCTGCGCACTTCGATCCCGTTGGCGGAAACGATGGCGTTTGTGACGCTGGCGCTGTCCGAGCTGCCGATCGCGTACACCGTCCCGATCGGAGCGGTATCCGCTCGTCAAGCTGGGCGTGTTCAGCAACAAATGGATGCAGCGCGCGGTCTGGTTGTCAGTCGTATTGACCCTCGCGGTGATCTATGTGCCGTTCCTGCAACAAGCGTTTGACACGGTAGCGCTGACGCCGAACGACTGGCTCATCATCCTGCCGTTGATCGTCATCCCGGCGGCGGTGGCGGAGATCAGCAAGTTCTTCGTGCGGAGAAGCGAAAAGCGTAGTGCGTAAACGGCTATGTTGAAGTCCACCGCCCCCGCCGTGGCTGCACCAATCAACGCGATAGCCGTATACAACACCTCCCATTGCCCCTCGTAGCGGGCAGGTGCCATATGCCTTCTCCTCATTTGCCCAGGATCATTCACGGCGAGACCTCAATGGCGGACGCAACCCCAGGAATCCGCCCAATAGCAGGAAGCCGATGAGCACTGCGGCCAACTCGACGACTGGCGCATGGCCGACCTGTGCGGCACGCGCCAACGTTAAGATGCTGATGGCCAGCGCCATCTGCACTGCGATCGAGCCGATCGCATCCACGGGATCATTAGCGAATGGATTCGCCGTGACAAAATTCGGCGATTGGCCGATCTGGAAAAACGCCCAGAAGATCAGGCTCGCCGCAAAAGTGAGCAATGCGGCGTGCTGCAATTGAGTGGCAACCCTGTCGATTCTCGGCATACCTTTCAGCTATACCATATTTCAACCGAGTGGCGTCAATTCCGTCACAATCACCCGCACGCGCTTCAGCGAATCCCGCTCGGTCGGAAACGACCGGATGGTTGAGCCGCAATTGTCAGGGATCCACGACGGTTCTGCTGCGGGCAGGCCACGCCCTGCAGGTAATTCCAGTTCGCGCCGACGGCCTGCCATGCCAGCGCTCGAGCGAGGTTCCATGTGAGCACGTCCAAATGTTGGGGCGGCGCCCCCCTTTCAGGGGGCGTCCAGCGATCGAGAAGGCGGGCGGCCGTAACACATTCGTCGTGAGCGTTCATCTTCGGCAGCACCGCGATCAGCGCGGGCACGGCATCGGCGGAGAGGCTCGCTACGTAACTCGTGTCAAGCGGGTTAGCGGCCTCCACACGGCCGGCATTGACGCGCACGATGAAATCGTCGGGATTGAGCGCGTTCAAGATCAGCAGCACGCCGCAGGCCGCAGCCAGCGCGCCAGACGCAAACCGATTGGCCTGGCCGCGCCCCACAGTGATCACAAACCACACGAAGACGATCGCCAGCCAGCCCATGAAGACCGTGGTGTACAGCCGCAGTTCGGTCAGACCAAACTCGATCTGGTATAACCGCATGCGGTACGCCGCCGAGAACATGATGACGGACAGCAGCGCGATCACACCGCCGGACAACCGGCGGAAAAGCCGCTCACGGCGCGGATCCTCTTTTTTCAGCAGCCAGTGCATAAGCAACAAAAAAGGCAGCGCCAGCGCGGCCACCCGGATGCGGCCCTGCTTGGCCCGATAGGCCATCAGCGCCAGGCAGATCAAAATTGCCAGCAGGTTGGCTGAGTTGAGCAGGATGGAATCGCGCCGGGCGAACAGCGCCGCGAAGATCACTGCCGGCCCGCTCAGCCAGCGGCCCCCGCCGGTCAAACGCAGGTGATTCCACTGCGCCACGGCGACGAGACTGAAGCTCGACGCCGTCACCCAGAGCAGGATGTTGATACCTCACGGCGTGTGGCGCAGCAGGACATCACCCACCACGCCGAGGATCAGCGCGGTGAGTAAAAGCGAGAGGGCCAGTCTGGTTGTATGCGGCATGATCACCTGGATGAATCGAACGAGCAACGAGTAACGAGTGATGAGTGAAAGTGCTTACTCATTACTCGTCACTCATTACGTTAGACTTGCGCGATAAGAGCGATGACACACAGCAGCAAGGCCAGCGCGCGGTAGTCGAAGCGGCGGGATTGATCGGACGAACTCTTCGGCGCGAAGATCAGAACTGCAAACAGGATCAAGACCCACAAGTTCACGGCTGCACCTCCGTTTTCATCTGTGCTCATCTTAGCGGAAATGCATCGCCAAGCGAAGGCTCTGCGTGTTGGACCTGCTGCACTTGAGTGCTTGACAGGTCGCGGCTTGCCGCGTGGCGGACGTCCTGCTTGACGATCGGGCTACGCTTCCCGCACGGTTGCCCGCCGCGCCGTACCTGATCGTGATGTGCCCTGCGCGCCAAATCCGGCCAGGACGTTTTCCAGCAGCGGCAGCATCTGCGGCACGTGTTTGGCGCGAATGATCACGTCCCACAACGGCTCGAACTTCTTCCAGCCGCCCGCATAGGCGATGTGGCGCAGCGATCGATCGGGCGGGCGTGGGCCGACGCGCTGGTGAAGATCGATCCCCAGTGATAGAACTCGCGATAGGCTCGCCAGTAACCTGTTTCCAGACGCTCTGGCGAAAGTCGTGCCGGTTGAAAAACAACGTGCCGCGTGTCGTATAGATCCCAATGGCGGCTGGTGATGCGGCCTTCAGCCAACAAGCGCCGATGCAAGGCTGTGCCGGGATAAGGTGTGAGGATGTGAAAGGTGGCGGTCTCGATGCCCTGCTGAATCGCCCATTCTACTGTCCGAACGAACACCGTCTCATCGTCGTCGTCCATGCCGAACACGAAACTGGCGTTGACCATCACGCCCAGATCATGCAGGCGGCGGATCGCGGCGCGGTAGTCATGATTGAGATTCTGAGTTTTGTGCTGCGCGCGCGAGGTTGTGCGGGCTGAGTGTTTCGAAGCCCACAAACAGGCTGCGCAGGCCACTCTGCACGGCTTTCTCCAGCAAGTCTGGCATCAGGATCGATTTCACGGTGGCAGCGGCTTGCCACAAGCGATTCATGCCGTGCATCCCGGCGAACAAGGCCGCCGTGTATTGCGGATGACCGAAGAGATGATCGTCAAGAAAATAGAGATGGCGGCCGGGCAGCCGTTCGATCTCGGCCAGTGCGGCGTCCACAGTCTGCGTGTAAAACGATTTGCCGCCCGCAAAGAAAGCTTCCTTGTAGCAGAAGTCACACGCATGCGGACAGCCGCGCGACACGACGATCGAATTCGGCACGAGGTACAAGCGGCGCTTGATCAGATCGCGCCGCACGGGCGGTAGATCGATCAGCGTGCGCACTTTCGATTCGTAACGCTGGCCTGGATGACCGGCGCGAAAGTCGGCCAGAAACTGCGGCCATGTATCTTCGCCGGGACCGAGAAAGATCGTGTCGGCGTGCTGCGCGGCTTCGTTCGGCAGCGAAGTGACGTGCAGCCCGCCCAGCGCCACGTGCGCGCCGTTACGGCGATAATGATCGGCCAGCGCATAGGCGCGATATGCCGAGGTGATATACACTTGAAGCACTACCAGATCGGGTTCGTCGTCGAGGCGCAGTTTCTCGACGTGCTCGTCCTGAATCTCAATCTCGTCGTCGGCGTTCAGATAACCGGCCAGTGTGGCTAAACCGAGGGGCGGAAACAGCGAGTATTTGATCGGTCGCCAGAATGGGCTGGTCGCTTCGGTCAATGCGGGCAGAATCATTTTGACTTTCATGTGCCGGACCTTGCAAAAGGATATGCACCGCCGGCCCGCTGGCTCGATCGGCCCACCGAACCGGCGGACGGGCGCTGCCGGGATAGCGTAGCCGAAATGCCCGTCAAAATGAAGGGTTTAGGTGTTCAATTCGATGCACGTGAGTGCATTTCACCGCAAAGTGAAATAGGCATTGTGCCTTTTCTCTCCGCCCTCGTCCTTGTGCCAGGGTTCAAACAAAGTCCATTGACGCCTAACGAGTTTTGTGGTGTGCAGTGCTCAAGCCGCCGTCCTCGGCGGCGTGTCACCCGCGAATCCGCGCCGGGGACGGCGCTTTGAGCGACTTTGTGAGAGCCGTGTCCCTGTGTGCGAAGCCCACTTTAGTGCGGGGCGACCGGCATGCTGCGTAACGCGCTCGCACTAACCCTGAAAGGGCGCTGCGCAAAGTGGGCTTCGCACAGGAGGGGGGCACGGAGCAGTTTTACCTCCAATTGAAATGCACCGTACCGCACCTGAGTGCTTGACACTGGCTCAGGTTGACTTGATAATGGTCACTGCTTGAAACAGCCAGGCGTAGAGTGCAAAACACAGATGACCTTGACGATTCGTCTCCTGCTTGTCGAAGATAACGTCTCACTGCGCGCGGCGCTGAAATCCGGCCTGGAGAATACCGGCCGGGTTACCGTCATCGCCGAAACTGAACGGGGCGAAGATGCGATCGGGCTGGCGCTGATTAACCCGCCGGACGTGATCCTGATGGACGTGCAGCTGGCCGGACAGACTGAACGGCGTGCAGGCCGCCGTCGCCATCCGCCGTGAGATTGCCCGCCTGCCGGTGGTCTTCTACTCGATTCAAGACGACGAGCGCTTCTACCGCGACTTCCTCGCGTCGGGCATCTTGACGCACTATGCCTATGTCCGCAAGAGCAACTATCTGCTGCCCGCGATGGTGGTGCCTCTGTTGCGCGACGCGATCGCGGGGCGCAGCTTCATCGATCCCGACATCGAGCAGCGGGTGCAGGCCGTGCGTTTGAAAGACGAAGATGCGCCGCTCGATCTGCTGGAGCCTAACGAGCGCGACGTGGTGAAGCTGCTGGCGCAGGGCATGACCAACGAACAGATCGCGACCCGCTTGAGCTTTCGCGATCGGCGCGCGGTGAGCCGCACCAACGGCCAGATCTACGCGGCGTGGGGTCTGGACAATTCCACCGAAGATGAAAAAACTGCGCGGGCGCGGGCGACGTTGATCTACAACACCGGCCGCATGATCATCTGGGATGATGACGGGACGCCGCGCGTGCGCGACGCGCAGGGGAAGTGGCAGCCGTTGTTTTAGTGGCCGGTCGTTTTGGTTATTGGTGATATATGCGCTAAGTAGTAACAATCTGGACTCTGGCAAGTGCCCATATCTGCGACTGGAGTCGAGGCTTTAGCCGGAGATAGGACAGTGGACCAAACCGGCTGAAGCCTCGATTCCATAATTTGCTAACGTCCGGGAGCAAGCGAGGATCGTTGATGATGCCTGACCGGCAATTGAAGCAAGTGCGTTTCTGGCTGCTGATCTTCATCGCGGGGTTGATCATCAGCGGTCTTACGGCCCTTCCCATCCAGTGGGAGATCGATCAGATCAAGCGCATCATCGACACAACGCCGTGGCTGCATGACATCGCGCCGGGATTGGTCGATTGGTTGATCTACGTTCACGCGGGATTGACGGCTACCTATCAGACCTATTCGTTTATCGTCGTCGGCACCGATTGGCTGGCTTTCGCGCATATCGTCATCGCCATTGCCTTCATCGGCCCGCTGCGCGATCCGGTGCGCAACGTGTGGGTCATTGAGTTCGGGATGATCGCCTGCGCGCTGGTTATCCCCGCTGCGCTGATCTTCGGCTCACTGCGCGGCCTGCCATTTCTTTGGCAGCTGCTCGATTGTTCATTTGGGGTGATCGGGATCATCCCGTTGTTGCTCGCCTATCGATTGGTTCGTCTGCCAGTGCGCAACAGGTCACTGGCGCATTAACCATTTGTCATTGATTCATTGTTCATTGCTAATTGCTTATGCTCCGTTGGATTGATGCTGCCATCTTCATCGGCGCGCAGGCCGTGTCGCTGTTCAACACGGTGCTGCTGCTGTGGCTGGGCCTCACCGTCCTGCTGACAGGCAACCGGCGCAGGCCGGCGACCATTGCGGGCGGCGCGGGCCTGCTGCTGGGCGCGTTGTTTTTCATGGGGCACACGCTGCTCATCGCCCACACCGTCGATTTCTTTGGCGGCGGCGTCAATATTGTCTGGCGCGTCATGTGGTTTGTGGCCGTGATCGCCCCCTACTTCTGGGGGCTGGCGCTGTATTACTACTCCGGCGATCCGACGGCCGGCCGCTGGGTGCGGCGCATCCTGACCGCCGCCATGCTCTTCATGGTCCTGGCGGTGTTCCTGATCTTTCCGCTGCCGTCTTTTCTGGAATTTGTGCTCGCCCCCGCGCTGGCGCCCGTCATCGCCTGGCTGTATGTGCCTTACCTGTTCTTGTGCTTTGTGCTGCCCCTGATGGCGCTGCGGCGGCCGCCCACCCGCAATGCCCTGTGGCGCGATCCTTTCCGCCGCGCGCGTCCCTGGTTGATCGCCGCCGCCATGATGTTGACCCTGGCCATGGTGGCCTTTGCCTACACGGCCTATGCCATCGTGCCGCGCGCCATCCCCGTGTACACGATTAGCGAGAATGAGCTGCGCGAACTCTACTTTGCCGATGAACTGGTGGCGGGCTTCATCGGCCTGGCGATCATTTTCCTGGGGCGCGCCGTCCTGTCCAACAGCGTACTGACCGAGCGGCTGCAGGCGGGGCCGGGGCTGTTTGCCCGCTGGCGCAACGTGGTCGGCGTGGCGATTGTCGGCTCGCTGTTCGTGGCGCTGTTGTACAACCTGAATATCCGCCCCATCTACAGCGTATTGTTGACCGTGATCCTGGCCGTGATGGCGTATGCGCTCTTCAACTGGCGGCAGTCGGTGGAGCATGAGGAATTCATGCGGCGCTTGAATCCGTTTGTGACCAGTCTGCACCTGCACGAACGCCTGCTGACCAGCAACGCCGACAGCGAGCAGGAGTCGCGCGAGCTCTTCACGGCGCTGTGCCGCGATGCCCTGCGAACCGATCACGCCAGTCTGTTATTTGAAGGCTCGATCGGCGGGCCGCACGAACGGCAGCGCATCGATTATCGCTGGCCGGCCGAGCAGGACGCGCTGCTTCAGGCGCCCCTCTCCAACTCGATCGACTGGTCGCGTCTCGACGTCGATCATTGGGCTTATCCGCTCTCGGATTCGCGCGGCGCGATCGGGCGCTTGATCCTGGGGCCCAAGCTCGACGGCAACGAATACGACGTGCAGGAACTGCAGGTGGCCTCGGCCTGCGCCGAGCGCATTCTGGATGCGCTGGCGGGCGAGCAGCTGGCCGACGTGGTGGTGAGCCTGCTGCGGCAGCGCATCGCGCAGGTCCAGGTGATGAGCGCGCAGCACAAACGCATTTTGCATGACGAAGTGCTGCCACAGATTCACCTGGCGCTGCTCAAAGTGGAAGCGCTGCGTGCCAGTGGGCAGGATGCAGCCTCGCCTGACGAGGCCAGCTCGACGATGCGACCACGGCGCTGACGCAGGCTCATCGCCGGGTATCCGGCCTGGTGCGCGAGATGAGCAACGCCGTGCCCACGCGCCTGGAAAGCGAAGGCCTGGCCGCAGCTTTGAAGAGCGCGCTCGATCACGATTTTCGCGACAGACTTCGATCGGGTGGAGTGGCGCGCCGATCCGGCGGCGGTGGAGCGCGCCAGGCATCTGCCGCTCTTTGCCAGCGAAGTGATCTTCTCTGCCGCGCAGGAAGCCATTCGCAATGCGGCCCAACACGGGCGCGGCGGCGCTGTGCAGCGTCCCCTGTATTTGGACGTGGCGCTGCAAGACAGCTCAGGTTTAAAGATCATCATCGGCGATGATGGCGTAGGCCGCAAAACCGATCCAGCCGCAGGCGAGTCGGGCAGTGGCCTGCGGTTTCACGGCGCCATGCTGGCCGTCATCGGCGGCACGTTGAGCGTGGAAGATCGATCGGGCGGAGGCACGCAGGTGGTGATTGAAGCATCGGACAATTAGCAGCGGGCGAGTGAACCCACCCGCCCGGCCGCCTGATGACTGTCTTCAAACTGGCCACTCGACTTCTGCCGCACGCAAGCGGCGGAGCGTGGCAGGGTGCGCAACTATTTAAACGCGGCTGGCCGCTTGTACTCGCCGTGATTTGTGGAACAGTTCACGTTTGGCGGAGCCTCGTTGTCCCGATAATGCACGCTCCAGTAACAGCCGCCGGCTTGCAGGTCGTGCGTGTCAGACTTGAATCTGAAGCCGGGGCTGACGACGAGACCGTGTAGGTGCCGGGGATAAAGCACACGGTGATGTTGCCGTTGGCCGGGACGCGCACCCTGAACTGTTCCGGCCCCGCAAAGGACAGCGTCAACGTGACGCGGATGAAGTTGTAAATCTGCATGTAGGCCATGCCTTCAGTGCACTTCTCGCGCGGCGCGCCTAACCTCAGCGGCGCGGCCCTGGTCTGATTGGCCGCCACCGTGACTTTGCTGGATACTGGATCATATTCAAAGGCGTCGGGGGCGGCGGTGTTCACCAGCGCGCGTGCTTCGATGACGTGCGAGGTGTTGGGCGCGACCGGCACTTGCGCGGCGTTGACCTGGCCGGCCACCTGCGCGCCATCGACGAAGATATCGCCCACCACTTTCGGATCACTCAAAGTGATGTTGAGGATGCCTTTGCGATTGAACGTGGGGGTGAGGCGGCTCGACCGGCCGGCCGTGATCGTCAGGGGCAACTCCTGGCGCGGTGGGCGCCCACAAATCGGCCTGGCCGCCGACCACAGCCACGTTCACTGTGTGCGGGCCGGGCGTGAGGTTGTAAGTCTGTTTCTGCCCGGCCTCGATGGCGCCCAGGCCCTGCCCGTCGACGGTCACGTTGCAGCGCACATCGCGGCCCGGCTCGAAGCCGTTGATCTTGCAAGTCACATCGGCGAAGCCCAGCAGGAATTCTTTCCGGGGATTGAGCGTAACCGATCGGGTTTGGTTGGGTCCGACAGTTCCGGTGCTTTTGACATCGGCCCAGCGATAGACGCCATTGGCCGCCGGATCGTTGAAGTTGCGGCCCTGATCGTGTGGCTGCCCGGCGCGACGAAGATCGATCCGGTGGGAGCCTGACCCGCGATCGGCTGATCATCGACGAAAATGTCCGCCAGCGTGCCCGGCGGCCCGACGTTGATCACCAGCTGGCCTTTGCGGTTGAACGAGAGAGCCAGCGGCGTGGTGCGGTTGCCCGTGATCTTGACCGGTTTGTCGGCGTTGGGCGGCGCCCAGAGGTCGGCGTTGGGACCGACGAGATCGACGTGAAAGTTGTGGTCGCCGTTGGGAATGGCGAACTGGGCGGTCTCGCGCGGGTTGACGGGCGGCAGCGGATTGCCGTCCACGTTGGGCTGGCAGGCCACCGCTTGTCCGGCCTCCACGCCTTTGATGTCGCAGGTGAATCTGACAAAGCCTTTCAGATAGTTGAGGGTGGGTTTTAGCGTGAGGGCCCTGACTTTGCCCGCACCTACGCTGACGTTCTTCTGGCCAGCCGGATTGTAGTTGAAGAGATCGTTGAAGCCCGGCGCGGCAGCGTTGAAGTTGGTGACCTCGATCGTGTGCGGGACGTTCGGCGCGACGTTCAAGCGGACGGTGTTCACTTGCCCGGCGACGGGTGCGCCATCGACCAGCACATCACCAACCAGCGTGCTGGGCAGCAGAGTCAGATCGATACAGCCGACTTCGGGTGGGCACGGCTGCGTTTCGGCTTGCGCAGCGGCTGGCACCAGGATCAATACGAACGCCAGACAGGCACCGGCAATGACAGCGAGACGGAAGGGCATGGTGCGCATGGAACGCTCCTTGGTTGTTTCAGAAGTGTGGAAACGACGACAACGAGTGAAGCGCTTTGGCCGGGCAGCGCCTGGCTCGCTTGGCTGCGCCGGGATCATAACCCGCGCAGCTCTATGGTGCCTGAAAGTGCTGACTAAGTCAATGATGCACTGCCTGTTTTTGAGGTGATGTTAGTCCCATGTTGGTGAGGGCCATGCCCGGCCCGGCGAGAAAATAAAATGAAGACGATGCGTAAATTGCCCGGTCAATTTCACAGCGTCCTGCCCGCTCCTACCCGATAGACAAATATCCGCTATAATCACCTCTGGTTTACGCGGTTACGACAGCCCGTGCTCATTTTCTCATTCACTGCCATGCCCACTCGTCGCCCCATGCAACTCCGCCAACGCCGCAACCGCATCATCTTCTTTTGGCTGCGCGTCCTCATCTCCGCGTTTTGGTGGGACGTCTTCATCCGCAATTTCGGCGGGCGGAAGTGGGCCAATCGAACGGCGCTGAAGCGTTACCTCAATCACGCCCGCCGCTTCCGCGTCATGGCTATCGAACTGGGCGGCGTGCTGATCAAGCTGGGCCAATTCTTCGCCAGCCGCGTGGATATGCTGCCCAAGGAGATCATCGACGAACTGTCCGGCCTGCAGGACGAAGTGCCGCCCGAATCGTTCGACGACATTCGTGCGATGCTGGAGCGTGAACTTAACCGCCCGATCGGCGAGATCTTCTCCTCGATCAATCCCGTGCCCACGGCGGCCGCCTCGCTGGGCCAGGTGCATCACGTGGTGTTGAACAGCGGCGAGCGGGCGATCGTGAAAGTGCAGCGCCCTGGCATTGAGACGTTGGTGGCGATCGATCTGCAGGCGCTGCGCACGGCGGCCGGTTGGGTGAAGCGCTACGGTCCTATTCGCCGCCGCGTCGATGTGGATGCGCTGGTCGACGAGTTTAGCCGCACGCTGTATCAAGAGACTCGATTACCTCGCGGAGGGCCGCAACATCGAGCGTTTTGCCGCCGATTTCAAAGACTGGGAGAGCATCCGCATTCCGCAACTGCATTGGGAGTTGACCACCCGCCGCGTTCTAGTGATGGAAGACATCGGGGCGATCAAAGTAAGCGATGTCCGCGCCTATCAAGCCCAAGGGGTGTTGGCCTCCGAAGTGGCGCTGGCGCTGTACGATTTTTATCTACAGCAAGTCTTTATCAACGGTTTCTTCCACGCCGATCCGCACCCGGGCAATATGTTCGTGGAGCCGCTGGAGGACGGCGACTTTACCATCAATGTGGTGGACTTCGGCATGGTGGGGACGCTGTCTACGCAGACGCGCACCCAGCTGCGCGAGATGTTCCTGGGGATTGCGACACGCGACGCGCCACGCGTGGTGCGCGCCATCGATAATGCGGGTTGGCTGCTGCCGTGGGCCAATCGCAGCGAGATCGAACGCGCGGCGACGAAGGTCTTTGCGCGCTACTGGGGCATTAGTCTGAGCGACATCCAGAACTTGGATGTCGAAGAAATGCGCGGCTTCATGAGCGAGTTCCGCTCGTTGATCTATCAAATGCCGTTCCAGATTCCGTCGGACTTGTTGTTTCTCGGACGGGCGCTGGGTATTCTCTCCGGCCTTGCCATGCAGATCGATGCGAACTTCAACATCTTCGAGGCGGCCGCGCCGTTCGCCCAGAAACTGCTGGCCGACGAAAGCGGCACACTGCGCCAGGAAATCCTGCAGCAAGTGGTGGATACCGGCCTGGCCCTGGTGCGGATGCCGCGCCAGTTCGATCGGATGGCTGATTTGCTGGCGAGCGGCGATCTGCGCGTGACGATCAACGAACAGGATCGCCTGCTGTACGAACTCACGCGCTTGAATCAGTCGGCCGCGCGCATCCCGTGGGCGATTCTGGCGATGGGGTTATTTCTGGGTTCGGTGCTGCTGCTGGCGATCGGCCAGACCGTTTTCAGTCTCGTCGCCTTTGGGCTGGCGCTGATCTGCGGCCTGTGGCTGCTCTTTCGCGGATAGGCTGTCGGCTGCTCACACCCGCAACAAATTCACCGTAGCGATCCACAACAGCACCTGCACGACGATGATGCCGCCCCACAACAAATAGGAAGCCACCTGCTCGCGCCGGTAGAATACGCCGCCCAGCAGCGTATTGGCGCCCAGTGACAACAGTCCGATGAGGGGCAGGATGAAGACCTGGGTCGCCGGGCCGGCGCGATCGGGCAGGCCGAGCGCGTTGTAGTGCAGAGGCAGCACTGGCGGCAGATTGGGAAAACGAAGACTCACCAGCCCGAAGAGCAGCAGACACATCGTGGCGCCCGTGATCAACAGGTAATGCGCCACCCGATCGTTCCACAACGGCCAGTCGAAAAAGGCCGGGTGTTCTGTCGTCTGCTCCACGGCCTGCGTCGGGCCGAGTTCGTAGCGTGCTTTGATCGATTCGATGAAGCCCGCCGCATCCGCGGGCGAGATGGCGTAAGAGATGGCGGGTGTCACCAGGATCAGCTGCTGCGGCAGCGAGGTGGAGGCATAGAACACCGTCAAGTCCGCTTCAGGCAATTCACCCTGTCCCTGCATCAGCCCCGGCCAGCGCCAGCCGCGAAAACCCTTCACGCCGCCTTCTATTTCCGTGCCCAGCATAATGCGCTGGATCGATTCCACCGGCACGATCTGCTTGACCGGCCCCCACTGAATGGTCACGGCATTGCGATCGACGTCATAGCCCGATCGCGCCAGCCCGTACAGCTGATAGCCAATCAGGGCCAGCACAGGGATGCTGCCCAGGATGATCAGGGCCAGGCTGAACGTGAGCGGGCCGATCGGCTGCGTGGTCAGCACGACCAGGCAGAAAATGTCCAGCACCACCAGGCCGACAATGAAGAGCAGGCCGGTCTGGGTGCCAGTGCGTTTGTCAGTCAACCATTCCATAGGCAACTCCGCACAAAAACCGGGCGTAATTGTACCCGGTTTTGTTTTTCTATGCGTCCGAGAAACCCAGTTGCCGGCAGGGCTAAACCGCCGTTTTGTCCGCCACAAACACGGGCGTGCACCAGTGCTGGTATTTCGCCAGCTTGCCGCGCACCACGTCAAAGTACAGATCGCGGATGGCTTTGACCACCGGCCCGAGCTGGCCGTCACCCACCGGGCGATGATCGACTGTGGCGATATTGACCACCTGCACGCCGGTGCCGCAGTAGAAAGCCGCGTCCGCCGCGTACAACTCGGTGCGGCTGATCGGCCGCTCGATCGTTTCCAGACCCAGCTCGTTCCTGGCCAGTTCGATCACGGTGCTGCGTGTGATGCCTTCCAGAATGTCCTCGTAGACCGGCGGCGTGATCAGCTGGCCGCCGCGCAGGATGAAGATATTTTCGGCGCTGCCTTCGCAGACGTGGCCGCTCGCGTTGATGACCAGCGCCTCGTCGTAGCCGTTCAGCACCGCCTCGGTCTTCATGAAGGCTGAGTTTACGTAGGCGCCGGTGATCTTGCCGCGCGGTGGAATGTTGTTGTCGCTGATGCGCTGCCATGAGGAAAAGCCGGCGTGCGCGCCTTCTTCGTTCTCCACGTAACGCCCGTACGGCGTGGCAAAGATACACAGATCGTCGTCGAGGTCGTGCAGCCGCACGCCGATCTGCTCGTTGGTCTTGTAGGCCACCGGGCGGATGTAGGCGTCGCTCTGAAAGCCTTCGCGGCGCAGCAGTTCCACGGTGATGTCGCACAGCTGCGCGGCGGTGTAGCGCGGCGACATCAGCAGAATTCTGGCCGATTGCAGCAGGCGCTGATAATGCTCCAGCAGCCGGAAGACGTACAACTGCCGATCGCCCTCATTCCAGTAACCCCGGATGCCTTCAAAACAGCCGGTGCCGTAATTGAAGGCATGCGTCATGATGCTGATTTTGGCCTGGTCGATGGGGACGATGGCCCCTTTGAAGAAGGCATATTGCGTCACGATGAGTTTCTCCTGTCGATATATTTTCCGGGGGCGCTGGGTAGGCGGCATTATAGGAGTGATTGTAGGGCGTGTCAATTGACCTGGCTGTGACTCAGTGCGATAATGCGCGCCATCAGGTGGAGGGATACATATGACAACACCGCGTGTCGGCGTAGGAGTGATGATCGTGCAAGACGGGCGCGTGCTGATGGCGCGGCGTGTGAGCGGTCAACGCCCCGGCTGGTGGGGCTGGATTGGCGGTAAACTGGAATTCGGCGAGACGCTGCAAGACTGCGCCAGGCGTGAAGCACAAGAAGAAGCCGGCGTGGACGTGACGAACCTGCGCTTGCTGTGCATTTCGTCGATCATCGTCGAAGATCAACACTGGATCGACGTCGAATTTCTGGGTGACATCGTTTCGGGCGAGCCGCAGACTGCCGCGCCGGACGAACTGGCGGAGTGGGCGTGGTTCCCGATCGATGAACTGCCCTCTCCGATTTTTGAGCCGGCCGAGTTGGCGTTGAGGTCGTATCGGACGGGAGTGCTGGTGAATGAGTGAAGGGGAGACGAAGAGATGGTGAGCTTCAGCGACATTCAAGCTGCTGCGGAGCGATTGCAGCGCAGGCCCATCGCACGCCGATCGCCACGTCGCGCACGTTGAACGGTCTCGCCGGCGCGGAAGTGTACTGCAAGTGCGAGAACTTGCAGCGCGCGGGCGCGTTCAAGTTTCGCGGCGCGTACAACGCGGTGAGCCAGCTCGGCGCCGAGCAGCAGCGGCGCGGCGTGGTGTCGTTCTCGTCGGGCAATCACGCGCAGGCCCTGGCCCTGGTCGGGAAACTGCTCCACACGCCGACGGTCATCGTCATGCCCGACGATGCGCCGGCGGTGAAGCTTGCCGCGACGCGCGGCTATGGCGCGGAGGTGGTGTTGTACGATCGGGTGGAGCAGAAGCGCGAAGTGATCGCCCGGCAGCTGGGCGAAGAGCGCGGGCTGGCGCTGATCCCGCCGTTCGAGCATCCGCACATCATTGCCGGGCAGGGCACGGCCGCGCTGGAACTCCTGACGGATGTGCCCGATCTCGACGTGCTGATCGTGCCCATCGGCGGCGGCGGCTTGATCAGCGGGTGCAGCCTCGCGGCGCACGCGCTGCAGCCGGAGATGCGCGTCTTCGGCGTTGAACCGGACACGGCGAACGATACGTTCCTGTCGCTGCAGCAGGGTGAGATCGTGGCGACGCCGCAATCGCATTCGATCATGGACGGCCTGCTGCCCACTGCGCCGGGAGAACTGACCTTCTCGATCATGCGGCAGCATCTGGCCGGCGTGGCGCTGGTCACCGATGAAGAGGCGCGGGAGGCGGTGCGTTTTCTGTTGATGCGCCTGAAGCTGCTCGTCGAGCCGAGCGGCGCGGCGCCGATCGCGGCGCTGCTGGCGGGCAAGATTCCGCAGGCGCAGGGCCGGAAGATCGGCGTCGTGCTGTCAGGCGGAAACATCGATGCGGGGAAGTTGGCGGGGATGCTGACGAGTGAAAAGTGATAAGTGATGAGTGAGATGTGTCATTCCGAAAAGTTCACCACGTCGCGGCGTGGCGTGTCCCGGCAGAAACGCTCTAGCCGCCGTCTGCGGCGGCGATCCGCGCCGTCCCCGGTGCGGTGAGCATGTGAGTGTCTGAGCAGGCGCGCAGCGGAGAGGAATCGCTTGGCTTCTGGGGTTGCGGGATTGAAGCGGCGGAGATTCCTCGCTCACTGCGTTCGCTCGGAATGACACCAGGGTGATCTTTCAACTGATATGCTTTCGTTGCCACTTGAAACCGAGCGATTGATCATCAGGGCACTCGATGAAGCGGACGCCGATATTGTTCTGCCGGTCTATCTCGGCTCGGCGGATTATCTCGACACGCAGACGCCGGACGAGCCGTCGCTCGAGATGGTGCGATCGGATCTGGCGTTGGCCGCCGCAAATAATAGCGTAACCTGCGGCATCTTCCGGCGGGATACCGGGCAGCCGATCGGCGTGATCAGCTTCGTGCCGCATTCGTTTCGCGGCCAACGCGATTACGCCTGGCTGTCGTCGCTGATGATTCAGGAGCACGATCGGCTGGAAGGTTACGGCGCGGAAGCCTATCGGACGGTGGAGGATTATATCTTCGGCGATCCGGAAGTGACGCGTATCGGCACACTGTTGATTCCACAGTTCGATGCCTCGCTGCACTTTGCCGAAAAGATGGGGTTTGAGCGGGCGGGCGGGCCGTTCAAGAACAAGCGGGGCTACGGACTGTATGCGTTTGTGAAGAAACGAGCCGGCCAGGAAACGCCTGGCGAGGCAATCTGGCGTGACGCGCAGCAGGCGCTGCGGTAGCCGGCGCGCGCCAATAGGCTTTGCACAATCCGCCGTGCGCTGGTAAACTTCGAGGCGCACTCAATTTTCTAGCCGAGGAGTCTGTATGCCCGACCTGATCCGCACCTCCGTCGATCTGCCGGCCAAACCCGCCGAGGTCTACGCCTACGTTGCCGAGCCTGCCACTGGCCCGCTGGTCTCTCACGCGCGCGATGTGGTGAATGTGACGCAAGACAACGGCCGCGTGGCCGGGTTCAAAACCAGGCACGGGGCAGTGAAGTACGTGACCCAGGCGCCGCCGCACTATCTGGAAAGCGAGTATCAGCAGAAGCGGGCGCGCACGCGCTACGACATTCGCTTCGAGGCGATTGGCGACGCCCGGACGCGCGTCTCGATCGACGTCAACATCCAGCCGCAAGGGCTGCGCGCCAAATTGCAAGGCCCCATTCCGCGCCTGCGCGCCAAGGTGCAGCTGAACGACTGGCTGGAACAAGCCCGGCAGCACTTCGGCGCCAAGAAGTAACGGCAGGGGCGAGGCCATCTTGCTCCTGCTCTTGGGGGTAATTGGCGTCGCCGCATAGGCCTCCGCGTTGATCATGGGTCTAATCGTGGCCAACGAGTAACGCGGAGTGGCATTTTTGTTCGTTGTGCAAGCCGCTTATGAACGTCGTCTTGATTTCCACTTACGAATTGGGTCATCAGTCCTTCGGCCTCACGTCGGCCGCCGCGTGGCTGAAGCGCGAAGGCGCGGAGGTCACTTGCCAGGATGCGGCCGTGCAGCATCTGGACAAGGCCGCGCTGGCCCAGGCCGATCTCATCGGTTATTACGTGCCGATGCACACGGCCACGCGCCTGGCGGCGCAGTTCATCCCTACGATCAAGGCGCACAATCCGCGCGCGCATGTGGCGTGCTTTGGCCTCTACGCGCCGCTGAACGAGGCGTACCTGCGCCAGCTCGGCGTCGATACGATCCTCGGCGGCGAGTTTGAAGCGGGGCTGGCGGCGTTGTGTCGACGGCTCTCCGTCGTTGCGAGGAGCACCCTGAGCGAAGCGGCATCTGTTCGCCGCGAAGTCGAAGGGCGCGACGAAGCAATCCCACCGGTTGGCAAGGAGATTGCTTCGCGATCCTACGACTCCGCTGCGCTCCGCTCGGGATCGCTCGCAATGACAGTCCAACCCGAACCGCTCATCTCCCTCGCCCGGCAGGAATTCATTCTGCCCGATCGGCACACGCTGCCCCACCTGAGCAAGTATGCGTACCTCATCCGCACCGACGGGCAGTGCCCCAAAGTGGGCGGCTACACTGAAGCCTCGCGCGGCTGCAAGCATCACTGCCGCCACTGCCCGGTGGTGCCGGTGTACGGCGGACAATTCCGTTTGGTGCAGAGCGAGATCGTGATCGAGGACATCGAGCAGCAGGTCAATTCCGGGGCGGGACACATCACCTTTGGCGATCCTGATTTCTTCAACGGGCCGGGGCACGTCGTCCCGATCGTAGAGAAGGTGCATCACTTGTGGCCGCACCTCACCTATGATGTGACGATCAAGATCGAGCATTTGCTGAAGCAGCGGCGCTGGCTGCCGCTGCTGCGCGATACCGGCTGCCTGTTCGTCACCAGCGCGGTCGAGTCGATCGACGATCGGGTGCTGGAGATTCTGGCCAAGGGCCATACGCGCGAGGATTTCTTCAAGGTCGCGGCCTTGTTCAAAGAAACCGGGCTGGTGCTGCAGCCTACCTTCGTGGCGTTCCATCCGTGGACGACGTTAAGCGGCTATCTCGATCTCTTGCAGACGATTGCGCAGCTCGATCTCGTGGAGAACGTCGCGCCCATCCAATGGGGCGTGCGCCTGTTGATCCCTGCCGGATCGAAGGTGCTAGAACGGGAAGAAGTCCGATCGGCGGCGGGTGAGTTCGACGAGGCGGCGTTGGCCTATCGCTGGGCGCACCTCGATCCGCGCGTCGATCAATTGTGTGAAGCGATCCTCACTATCATCAAGGATGGGCAAGACAAAGAGCAGTCGCGCAGCGAGGTCTTCGATCGGGTGTGGCGGGTCGCCTGTGATACGGCGGGCGAGCAGCGCGAGCTGCCGGCATATTCCCGCCAGCCCGTGCCGCGCCTCAGCGAGAATTGGTTCTGTTGAGCAGAGCCGCTGGAAGAGCAGGTCGCTCTAGCCCAGATGTAAAGCAGTAACCTTTTTGACGTCATTTAACCACCCGGAGGCCATGGCCTCCGGGTGGTTTTTTTGTAGCTTGCCAATGGGTGTATACTGAAATTAGCCAATTGGTGCAGGCCGGACACTGAGCGGGGGCAGTGTAATGAGAAGAGGTTTCTCATAACACCCTGCCCGATGCGTCGCTCGGCGTTGTCCGGCCTATCGTTTTGTGCCACGTGGTGTGGTGCTCACGCACCGTCTCCGCTGAAAGGAGGTTTGTCATGGTGAATGCACTGTCCCCGGAAGCTCTGCGCCGCGTCTGCGATCCCGAACGCCCTTGATTTTGAAACGACCGCCGTCGCTGCCCGACCTGCAAGAGGTGCTGGGCCAGCCGCGCGCCGTGGCCGCGCTGGAATTCGGCGTGGGCATGGCCAGTCACGGTTTCAACTTGTTCGCGCTGGGGCTGCCCGGCTCCGGCAAGACCACGCTGATCCGCGAATATCTTGAGCGCCGCGCCGATCGATCAGCCTGTCCCGCCCGATCTGTGCTACGTCAACAACTTCAAAGATGCCCGCCGCCCGATCGCGCTGAGCCTCCCCGCCGGTCACGCCCACGAATTGAGGCGCGACGTCGACGGCCTTGATCGACGAACTGCGGGCCGCGATCCCGAAGGCGTTTGAAGCACAAGAGTACGAAAATCGGCGCGACGAGATCGTGCACGAGATGGAAACGAAGGCTCGCCGAAGAATTCGCACAGCTGGAACAGCACGTCAAGCAGGGCGGCTTTCAGCTGGTGCAGACGCCGGGCGGCATGCTGCTGGTCCCGGCGATCAACGGCCGGCCCGTGTCCGAAGCTGAACTCGAGGCGTTGAACGAAGAGCAGCGCAACCAAACTCATTCAAGTGCGCGAGCGTCTGGGCGAAGACGTCGAGAACAGCCTGCAGCGCAAGCGCGAGTTGGAGAAGGCGGCGCGCGAGGGCTTGCATCAGCTGGATACCGAAACGGCGACGTTCGCCACGCAGCGCATCGCCAACGAAGTCCGCGAGCGCTACAAAGATCACGCCGAAGTGCAGACCTACCTTGACGCGCTGCAAAGCGACGTGATCGAGCACGTCGATCTGTTTCGCAAAGGGCCGGAGGGCGCGGGGCAAAATGTGCTGCAAGCGCTGGCCGCTTCCGGCGAAAGCCCGTTTGCGCGCTATCAAGTGAACGTGCTGGTGGACAATCGCGATTGAAAGGCGCGCCCGTGATCGTCGAGACGAACCCCACCTATCACAACCTGATCGGCCGCATCGAGCACAAAGCGCTGCTGGGCGCGATGGTCACCGACTACACCATGATCAAACCCGGCGCGCTGCACAAGGCCAACGGCGGCTACCTGATCATTCCGGCGCGTGACTGTCTGCTCAGCCCCTTTGCCTGGGAGGGCCTGAAGCGCGCCTTGAAAGGATCGCGCGGTGCGCATCGAAGAGTTGGGCGCGCAGTTGAGCCTGGTCAGCACCGTCACGCTCGATCCGCAGCCGGTGCCGCTGGACGTGAAAGTCATTCTCATCGGCCACCCGATGCATCTATTACCTGCTCAACGCCTACGATGAAGACTTCCAGAAACTTTTCAAGGTCAAAGCCGATTTCACGACGCAGATGGATCGCACGCCGGAGGCCGAGCGATCGTACGCGCTGTTCGTCAGCACGATCACGCATCAGGACCAGTCGCTGCCGTTCGATCGCGGCGCGGTGGCGCGCGTGATCGAGTACGGATCGCGGCTGGCGGGCGATCAGGATAAACTCTCGACGCGCTTTGGCGAGATCGCCGATCTCATCCGCGAGGCGGCCCAGCGGGCGGCGCAAAACACGCACACGACCGTCACCGCCGATGATGTGCAGACCGCCGAAGACGCGCGCCGCTTCCGCGTCGATTTGATTCAAGAGCGTTTGCAGGAAGCGATGGCAAAAGGCACGCTGCTGATCGAGACGACGGGCAGCGCCATCGGGCGGGTGAATGGCCTGTCGGTTCTGGACAGCGGCGATTATGCCTTCGGCCATCCGGCGCGCATCACCGCCACCGTCGGGCCGGGGCGCAAGGGCGTGATCAGCATCGAGCGCGAGGTGGAACTCAGCGGCCCGATTCACGGCAAGGGCGTGTTGATCCTCGAGCGGCTACTTGCTGCAGAAGTACGGGCAGTCGCGATCGTTGAACCTCAGTGCGAGCCTGGTCTTCGAGCAATCCTATGGCATGGTCGAAGGCGACAGCGCTTCGCTGGCCGAGTTATTTGCGTTGATTTCCGCGCTGTCGGAGATTCCACTGCGGCAGGACATTGCCATGACGGGCTCGGTGAATCAGCACGGGCAGGTGCAGCCGATCGGCGGCGCCACCGAAAAGATCGAAGGCTTCTTCGATGTGTGCCAGGAACAGGGCTGACCGGCCAGCAGGGCGTGTTGATTCCGGCCAGCAATCGCCGCCACCTGATGCTGCGCAATGATGTGGTCGCAGCGGTGCGCGCGGGACAGTTCCACATCTGGACGGCGGAGACAGTCGATGAAGGATTGGCGTTGTTGACTGGCCGCGAGCCGGGCGAACTCAACCAGCAAGGTGTGTATCTGAAAGGCAGCGTGCATCGCGCCGTGGCCGATCGGTTGGCGAAATATGAAGTCGTTCTCAAGGGCGAGGAAGCGAAGAATAGGCAACGTCCAAGAACTCGACCACGGAGAAAGTAGCTTATGAACGAGCCGATCGAGTGGTTGTTGGGTAGTTCGCCGTGGGTGCGGTATCGCACTCGCTTGGATCTGCTCGGCGAAACAGAACGCAGCAAAGCAGTGAAAGCCGCGCGCCAGATGATGCTTAATCACCCGCAGGTGCAAGCGCTGATTGGCGAACTGCGCGAGTGGCCTGGCCCGGCGCTCAATCGTCACAACGACGCGCATCACCTGTTACACAAGCTGGTCTTCAGCGCCGATCTGGGCTTGCGCGCAACTGATCCTGGTGTCGATCGGATCGTCGATCGCGTGCTCGATCATCAATCGGCGGAGGGCGTGTTTCAGGTGAAGGTCAACATCCCCGCGCGTTTTGGCGGCGCGGGCAAAGATCAATTCGCGTGGATGTTGTGCGATGCCCCCTCGATTGTGTATGCGCTGGTGAAGCTCGGCGTGAAGGATCGGCGGGCGAAGATCGCCGCGAAACATCTCGCCAGTTTGATCCGCGACAACGGCTGGCCGTGTGCGGCCACTCCGGAATTAGGCAAGTTCCACGGGCCGGGCCGCCGCAGCGACCCGTGCCCGTATGCCAATCTGATTACGCTCAAAGCGCTGGCGCAGACGCGCGAATGGCACGCTGACGAAGTATGTCACATCGGGGCGGAGGCAGCGTTGGGTTTGTGGCAGCGGCGCCAGGAACAACGCCCGTATCTCTTCGCGATGGGCGCCGACTTCGCCAAACTCAAAGCACCGCTGATCTGGTACGACATCCTGCACGTGACGGAAGTGCTGACGCAGTTCGAGTGGCTGCGTGCGGACAAACGTGTGAACGAGATGGTGTCAATCGTGAAGGCGAAGGCTGACGACGAAGGCCGTTTTACGCCGGAGTCGATCTGGCAGGCGTGGCGTGCGTGGGACTTTGGGCAGAAGCGCGAACCGTCGGCGTGGCTGACGCTGATGGCATGGGGGATATTGAGACGAACTGTGTAATCCAGGAGGCACATGCGATGCACACCTACATTGTCCTTATGAAACTGACCGATCAGGGCATTCGCGCGGCGAAAGACGCGCCCGATCGGATTGAGGCCGGCATCAAGAGCCTGGAAACGCTGGGCGGCAAAGTGGCCGGCTTCTATGCCACGCTGGGCGAGTATGACTACGTGGCCTGTGTGGAAGCGCCGAATGAGGCCGTGGTGATGCGCTTCCTGATGGCCCTGGGTTCGGCCGGCGATGTGCGCACCACGACGATGAAAGCGTTGTCCCGGGATGAGTTTGAAGAGATCGCGCGGAAATTGTAAGTCCGGCCATGATTTGCACCATGGCGGCGAGATCGGGATTTCCACCCGGCCCCGTCTGCCTGGGAGAAACACAGGCAGAACGGCTGGCGCTTGCCAGGGAATTGCGCGAGAAATTCGATTTCGTGGCGGGCATCGGCGATCGGTGGGATGACAACGAGCTGCATCTGGAAATCGGGTGCTTGAGCATCATCTTGCAGGAACACGCGGGCGACTGGGCGGGCGTGCCGCAGCGCATCCTGAACGCCCGACTCCAGCAAACAGGGGCATTCACCATGATACTGAACCCGGTAGTCACGACCATGCTCAACCGTAAGTCGATTCGTCGTTACACCCCTGAGTTACCGCCCGGCGAGATCGTCGAAACCATTGTCAGGGCCGGGCAGCAAGCCCCATTTGCCGGGCAGATGGGCAGTGTGCTCCTGGCGCGGAACAAACCCAACCCGTTGAACGCGCCATTGCTGTTTACGATCTGCGTCGATCTGCACCGGCTGGAATTGATCATGGCGCGGCGAGGCTGGAAGTTAGTGATGAACGATCTGTCAATCCTCTTCTTTGGCATACAAGATGCCGCCCTGATGGCCGAGAACATGGTGATTGCCGCCGAGAGTCTGGGGTTGGGGAGCTGCTTTCTGGGCGGGGCGCCTTATGAGGCCGATCGGATTGTCAAGGAATACCGCTTGCCGAAGCGAGTGTTTCCCCTGGTCCAATTGGCCATGGGTTATCCCGCCGAGGATCCGCCACCGCGGCCTCGGTATCCGTTGGAGTACGCGCTGTTTGAAGATGCCTATCCCGAATTGAGCGAAGAGCTGGTGGCGCAGGCCATGAAAGCGATGGACGAAGGGTATCTGAAGCAAGATTACTATCGAAAGCTCGACGCCATGGTGGAATTGGAAGGAGGTCAGGAGGAGACGTACACGTATGACAACTATTCCTGGACCGAGCACATGTCGCGAAAATGGGGACAGTGGTTCCGCTCGGCGGACGAGCTGCTGGAACAACTGCGCATCTGCGGTTTCGAGATAGGCCCAGGGAGCGAAGACGCGTTGCGGGCTAACCATACAGAACATGCCTGATGGGCAAGGAGGATGGTAGCCGACGACGCTTACGGGGGCAGCGAAAGTTTCTACCGATTGGCCGACTCTTCGGCAAATTGCCGCGCGAGGGCAAGCAGTTGACACTCCAGCTGGCCGCGCAGCACGCCGACATTTGGAATAGCTTTGGCCCGCCCGGCAACTTCAAGCGCAAGAGTGAAGTGCTCGATCGCTGGTGCGCTGAACTTGGACGTGATCCCAAGACGATCGAACGCTCGATCCTGACTGGAACGCACACCGCGCGCGGACTCGACCGGCTGGTTGAGGCCGGCGCCGGCCACATCATCGTGACTCTGCGCGATCCCTGGAACTTGGCGACCGTCAAGCAACTCGTGCGTTGGCGCGATGCGCGGCGGTGACACATGCAGCGTGATAATCCTGCGATTCAATTGCTGCTCAACTCCGCGGATCCATCGATTCGCTATTTCACGCTGATCGATCTGCTCGATAAGACCAATCGATCGCGTGAAGTGAAAGCCGCGCGCGATCAAATTCTGGACGGGCCGCGCGTGAAGGCCTTGCTCGCCGGTCAGCATATCGGCCAGCAGAAATCGAAGGATTCGTTCGGCGTTCACCCCGGCGGCTTCGGCGTGCATCCCTATAAGAAATGGGATGGTGCGCACTGGCGCCTGGTTTCGCTGGTCGAATTGGGTATTCCTGCGCAAGGAACCGCGCGCCGTGGCCGCCGCCGATCAAGTCTTGCAGTGGCTGACGAGCGAATTCCATCGCAGCAAGATCAAAGCGATCGATGGCCGCGTGCGGCGCTGCGGATCGCAGGAAGGCAATGCGCTGGCCGTGTGCAGCCGGCTGGGGCTGATCGATGATCCGCGCGTGCAGTATCTCGCCGAATCGTTGATCAAGTGGCAGTGGCCCGATGGCGGCTGGAACTGCGACTAGAAACCGAAGCGAATCATTCCTCGTTCTACGAAAGCCTTGCGCCGATGTGGGGCTTGATCGAATATCACCGCGCCACGGGCGACGAGGCCGCGCTGCACGCCGCGCAGCGCACCGCCGAGATGTTCCTGCGTCATCGCCTGTTCCGTTCGACCACGACCGGCGATGTGATCGATCCGGAATGGTTGAAGCTGCACTATCCGTTGTACTGGCACTACGATATCTTGCAAGCGCTGGTGATGCTGAACAGGATGCAGGATGCCAGATGCAAGATGCAAGACACACGCTGCACGAAGCATTGGACCTCGTCGAGGCGAAGCGCCAGCCCGATGGCTGTTGGAAGGCCGAAGGGTTCTACTGGGTTCCCCTGGGCAAGCGCACCTCGAATGTCGAAGTCGTCGATTGGGGCCGGCGCGGGCCGAATGAGATGATCACGTTGAATGCGCTGCGCGTGTTGAAGGCGGCAGGGCGCGTTTGAGGTATCATCGCAAGTTGACAACCGTATCAGTGGGGGATAAGTCGACCGCGCAGCCGGGGAAGGGTCTTCTTAAGCCACACAGGAGGCTTTAACATGCAACGCCGATTCTGGACCACTGTTAATCGCCAGCGCGCTGGGCGTTGGCTTGACGTTTACGCTGTTTGTTGCGACCACTCATCTTAGTCAAGCGCAGGAACAACCTCCACAAAATACCGAGCAGCCGCCAGTCACCCGCTTGGGACGGCCTTCACTTATCAAGGGCAGTTGAAGAAGAACGGTGTGCCAATCACCGGCTAACTGCTTAATGGCTTTTCGTCTATACGATCAAGCCACCACCGGCAATCTGATCGGCAGCCCGATCACGATGACAGTGCCGATCACGAACGGCCTGTTCACCGTGCAGACTTGATTTTGGCGCGAGTCGTTTTTGCAGGTGAAGCGCGCTGGTTGGCCATTCAATTACAGTGTCCGGCTGATGCCGCTTACGTCGATCTTGGGCGGCAAGCGCTGACCGCCGCGCCTTATGCGTTGTATTCCATCTCAACCGGCGCCTTGCAAGGCCGATCGGTTGCGATCAACCTCACCGGGTAACGGACAAGTTCTCAAGTGGAATGGCAGTGCCTGGTCGCCCGCCGACGATGCGATCGGCCCGCCGGGCAGCGGTGATATCAGCGCCGTGATTACGCGGCACTGGCCTATCGGGCGGCGGCACCACCGGTGAAGTCACGCTGACCGTGGCGTTTGCTGGATCGGGCACATCAACCACCGCTGGCCCGATCAGATCATACTCACAGCGGCGTGTATTCACCTAGTCGGTCACACTCATCCGGGCAGTGATATTACCTCTGCCGGTCGCCAATGCAACGAACGCCGATCTACTCGATGGTCAACATGCCAGTGCCTTTGCCGGCGCCACTCATGCCCATCTGGGCCAGACCTGGACCGGCAGCAACAATCCCTTCGTTATCACCGGCACGTTTGGCGCGCCATACTACGCGCCCCTCGTATTGAGAAACATCCATGCCGAAGGCGACGGCCTGCGCGTAGACTCAGCGAGCCGGCGTGGTGTGAGGGTGTACCGGGCAGGTACCGACGGCGTTTATGTGGGCCAAGCGGATAACGGCGTACACGTGAATCACGCCGACTTTAACGGCTTTAGTGTGTATTCGGCGACACGCGCAGGTGTATATGTTTTTCCTCCCGGTCAAGATGGCGTCCAAGTCTGTACCAACATTCCAGGGGGTGGGGCGCACGACGAGCGGCGGACATCATGGCGTCGAACTCGATAACATTGACGACGACGGCGTTCACGTCGGACAAGCGGGTCGCAATGGCCTGTACGTGTGTTCAGCCATTACAGGCGTACAGGTGTATTCGGCTACGACTGGACTCAGTGTGCGTTCGGCGGGTGGGGTCGGTGTGTACGTGCGCCGGGCCGGCAGCCCCGCCGCAATGATCAACTCATCCGGGAACAACGGCTTCGAGGTTGCCGGCGCTGAAGGATACGGGCTGTTTGTTGGCCAGGCGGGCTGGCACGGCGTGATCGTGTACTCCGCGGACTTCGACGGCGTACATGTGCACTCGGCAGGCGGAGGACAGCTTGGACGCCACGTCCACCAACGCTTCTGCCTTTGGCGGGCGGTTTGCCAACAGTGCGGCTGGCGGCGCGGGTCTATACGCGCAGGGAGGCAGCAACTCTGCCCCCGATCTCGTCTTAGGCGGTGACAGTTCTACAAGTGACGATGGGCGCATTTACTCTGACCCGACATACCCCGCAGCGACATTCTTCTGACCAGCAACGACGCCGTCCAAATCAACCTAGACAGCAACAACGACGAATCCGGCAACTTGTCGGTCGTGAATGGCGCGGGTACCACCGTCTTTGCGGTCAACGAAAGCGGCGATATGACCGCCATCGGCACCAAAAACGCCCTCGTCACGACACAGGATTACGGGCAGCGCAAGCTGTACGCCATGGAAAGCCCGCAAAACTGGTTTGAAGATTTCGGTTCGGCGCAAGCTGGTGAATGGCCAGGCGATAGTGCTAATCGAACCTATCTTTGCGCAGACCGTCAACTCGACCGAGACCTATCACGTCTTTCTCACGCCATTGGGCGATTGCGCCTTGTACATCGCCGCCAAGACTTCCGCTTCGTTCACGTGAGAGCGATGGACGGGCAAACGTGCAGCATCGGCTTCGATTATCGCATCGTCGCCAGCCGGTTGTGTTATGAGACGCTGCGGCTGGAAGCAGCGACGCCGGCTGAGGCAGGAGGTGACAAAATGAAGCGCGCGCACGTCGTCGCGCTCGCGGCCTTGCATGGCAGCCTTTGTGGTGAGTTGGTCTGCCGTGGCGCAGATCGGCAGCGGCTATGATCTCACCTGGAACACCATCGACAACGGCGGCGGCGCGATTAGTCCACGTCAGGTTACACGCTCTGGGGTACGATCGGCCAGCCCGATGCGAGTACGCTCATCGACGGCGCATACACGCTTACCAGGCGGATTTTGGTTTAGCGCTGTCGCCGAGCAGCGCCTCTACTTGCCGCTGGTTTTGAAGAGTGATTGAGAGGTGGAGGTCGCGGTGAGAAAGGCTATGAAAGGCAAATCCATCCTCGAAGTCATCAGCCGTCTTTGTGCTCACCTCGCTGTTGTCGTGGTGGCTTGGCGCGCAGCTGCAGTCATTGGGTTTTGAAATGCGGCGCTGGATGAGCGGCTTCATCTTCATCGCGCATCTCGCTGATCATCATGGCGCTGACGCGGCGTCCGTGGCGCGAGTATGGCCTGACGCTGAAAGACTGGCGTTTGAGCTTCGACATGGGCATGACGGGCTACGTGGCGCGCTTGGTTCCCATGGGCGTGCTGTTGGCGGTGATCCTGCTGGGCGAGACTTACCGGTCGTGGCTCGGCGGTGCGATCGTCTTTGTGGCGGAGATCGCCGGCATCTGGTTGTTACTGACGATGCTCAAACGGCAGGACGCGAAAGATCCGTCGGGTAGTGTGCGCCGATCGAAAGTGAAGAACAACGTCATCCTGCTCGGCGGCTTGTTATTGCTCCCCATCGTGCTGAGCATCGTCACAGGCAGTGCGACGCTGCTGGTGACCTCGACCGTGTTGTGGCAGTTGATCGTTTCGGGCTTCGGGGAGGAGATTCGCTATCGGGGCTATTACCAATCGCGCGTGAATCAGGAATTCGGCCAGCCGTATCAGATTATGGGCGTCCGCTTCGGGCCGGGCCTGATCGTCTCGTCGATCTTGTTTGGATTGGTCCACGCCACGCAGAGTTTCAATCCGCTGCTCGGCCAGTACGACTTTGCTTGGCCGTGGGCGCTGTTCACGCTGGCGGGCGGCTTCTTCTTCGGCCTGCTGCGCGAGAAGACCGATGATGTTGTCGCCTGCACCATCGCGCATGGCGGGCTCGATGCCGTGGGCGAGGGGCTGGCGATTGTGATGGGGCTGGCGTTGTGACCATTCTAGCGGAATACATCTGACCACGAATCAACGCGAAGGGACGCGAATCAATTACTTATGGGCATGGGCAGAATGTGCCCTTGACTGCGCTGCACTCCGCTCACGCCATACCCGCGAGGCGGTGGCGTACAGGGTGGGCTGCGTAAGGTTGTTTTTTCGCGCTGATTGGCGTTTATTCGCGAAGGAGCAGGATCACCTCTTCGGCTTCCTCGCTCGTAATGGTGAAGCCGCACTTTTGCAACACGCGAATTGAAGCGAGGTTGTGCTTAGCCACATAAGCATACAGCGGGCGCGCCGTGACTTGATCCAGAAACAGCGAGAGCGCTCGCGTGGCGATTCCTTTGCCCCAGTATTCCCGGCCCAGCCAGTAGCCCACTTCTTGCTCGCTCCCCTCGTCGAGTGCTCCCAACTCACGATGTTGCCCGCCACCTGTCCGTCAAAGAGGATGGTCTTGAGGATGTTGGTTTCGTCGGCCAGAATCTTGGTCCAATGCGCCATGAACGCTTCCCGATCTCTGGCCGGAAAGCGGCCATCTGGGTGGCGACCGGATCGAGCTGCTGCTCGAAGAAGATAGGGAGGTCGCTGGCGATCACGTCGCGCAAGAGGATGGTGGTGAGCATGTGCAGACCTCGGAGGTTTTCATAGATTGGCCGGCAAGAATAGATGATCGATCAGAATGACAGACAAACTCAGCTAGACAGCACGTTAAAACCTCCGAGGTCTTTATTCATCCTCGTCCAGCAGCACGTCCTGCCGATCCTTTTCGTCGGCATAGTCTCGATGTTGTCTGACAAAGCCATCCTGTCCGCCAAACCAGTCCAAGACTTCAACACGCTTCACGAACGTCGGCTTGTCCGTGAGGAAGAGATGATACGAAGAATAGGGATAATCGCGGAAGTCTGACACGAAGCCATGTTTCTGAGGATTCCAGTGGATGTAATGAATCAACCGCTGGAAATAGCCATCGGTGGTCACTTCCTTGCATCGATAACGATTCTCGAACAGACTTCCTGTGCGTCCATAGGCGTGATTGAAGCCTTTGCTGTAAGCATTGAAGAAATTGGAGAATTGTTGACCAGGGCTTATTAAACCTCGGAGGTTTCCAAAACCTCCGAGGTTTTCTTGGCCTCCGAGGTCTTCTTTGATCCTCACGCCAAAATGGAAGTGATTGCGGAGCAGGCAATAGGCAAAGGTGTCGGCAATGGGATCGATGTACCTCGTGTACAGGTTCATGAAGTACGTGTAGTTGCGCGCTTCAATGAAGATGTTTTCGCCGTTGTTGCCGCGATGGTAGATGTGATAGTACTTACCTGGTTCGAGTGGAAGGGCGGGCTGCATACAAAGACCTCGGAGGTTTTGATTGGCTGGATAGCCTGGCCTGATTATCGGATACAGATCGATTATCTTGTCACGCTGGCCGATCTATGAAAACCTCCGAGGTCTACCCGTTGGCAACCGGATCTCAGCTGCTGCTCGAACAGGATACAACACAACCCTCTCTCAGGTCAAGCGCCTCCCACGTGCCAACAGGTGTATACTGAAATGGGATTGCTCCTCCGCCGTCAAAACCACGCCTGTTTGATGCGATGCCGGTCGTCAAGGCGCTGCAAACCGATCAGCTGCGCGTACGCGATTGCGCCGTGATATTCGTCGAGCGTGATGCGGCGATTGAGTTCGGGGTACCGGTCGAAAGCAACTTTATTTGACGGGTAGTACTGCGCCATCAGATTCACGTAGGTATCGGGTGATACTTGTTCCGCGAGAAAGCGCAGGATCGACTTCGTGTCGTCGAGGCAGCCGGGCATGACCAGGTGGCGCACCAGCACGCCGCGCAGCGCGAGGCCCTGCTCGTCGAACTTCAACGCGCCGACCTGGCGATGCATCTCGGTGATCGCGTGCCGCGCGGCTGCGGGATAGTCTTTGGCCTTGAGGTATTTCAGCGCGAGCCTGCGCGTCCCAGAACTTGAAGTCCGGCAGGTAGATGTCGATCACGCCGTCGAGCAGGCGCAGGCTTGCGGCGGAATCATAGGCGGAGGTGTTGTACACGATCGGCAGTCGCAGCCCGCGCTCGACGGCGCTGACCAGCGCCTCCAGCACTTGCGGCACCACGTGTTCCGGCGTGACGAAGTTGATGTTGTGGCAGCCGCTGTCCTGCAAGCGCAGCATCATGTCGGCGAGCGGTTGCGGGGAGGTGGTCGCGCCCTCGCCGAGCCTGGCTGGTCTCGAAGTTCTGGCAGAAGACGCAGCGCAGGTTGCACCATGCGAAGAAGATCGTGCCGCTGCCGTTCCAGCCGCGCAGGCAATCTTCCTCGCCGCGATGCGCGAAAGAGCTGCTGGTCACGGCGTATCGTCCGGTCTTGCAGGCGGCCCTGCGGTCGGACAGCCGGTCGATGCCGCAGTTGCGCGGGCACAGGCGGCACTCAGCCAGCTGACTCGATTGCCTGCCGGGCGCGGCGCTGCAGCTCGCCCGATCGATACAGCGCCAGATAGGCTGGCTCGAATTCGCGGGCGGGGATGAGAAAACGATCGCTGGCGGCACGGGCTGGCACGGCATACTCCATAAACATTGTAAACCAGGTTGTCAAGGTCGGCCTTGGGCGTTGTTGCAGCGGGTTTGGAATAATTCACTGCCAGCCCTTTTGACAGGTTGATTTCTCCAAAAACGGCCTTATACTATAGTCGAAGTACAGCCAGGGCGGAGGGGTGTCCTGGTGGGGAGGTCTGAGTCGCCCGCCCACCAATACGGTGAGGTGGGCGTTGCGCTTTTTGTGAGGAAGACCAGGGCGCGATCAGGAGGACGGTAAAAATGAAACCCTACATCGATGGAACGGCCTTCGGCTCGATCACCATCGCGCACGATGATTATGAGCATGATGTGATCATCCGCTTGAATGGCGGCGTGGAGAAGCGCAAGAAGAAACTGTCCAAAGCGATCTACGGCACCTCGCACATTGTTTCGCTGGCCGAGGCCCAATACGTCTACGAACCCGGCGCGCAGCGCCTGATCGTCGGCACCGGGCAGGGAGGCAACGTCACATTATCCGACGAAGCGGCAAGTTACTTCAAACAAGCGCAGTGCAAGGTGCAGCTGCTGCCCACGCCCCAGGCCATCCGCGCCTGGAACGAGGCGTAGGGTGCTGTGATTGGCTTGTTTCATGTCACGTGTTGAGCACAGTGTGAACCGTGCACCTCAGGTTTTTTGTTTCGCACAAAGACATGACTACTCAATCGTCACACTGCACTGCACTGCACGAAACGGGTGCAAGTGTTGCGGGATGACCATCCCTCAAGCGGGATGCGTGAGGGCAGAAACTCCCTCGCCAGTGCAGTTCCCAGGTTGATTTACGATCGAGCGTAGCCACAATGTGCAAACCAAGCTTCAACGTCGGCTGGCGAGACCGAGCGCAAAGCGGCGGCCAACGCCTCCAGCAATGCATCGAAAGTGCGTGCTTTCGCTGTGCGCAAGGCGGCTTTGACTTTCGACCAACACAATTCGATCGGGTTCAAGTCAGACGAATAGGGCGGCAGGAACAGGAGCCGCGCTCCACGGGCTTCAATCAGTCGCTGCGCCTCGGCACTCTTATGCGCCGACAAATTATCCAGCAGCACAATGTCCCCGCGTCGCAAGGTCGGGATCAATTCACATTGGAGGTAGGTTTCGAACGCCAAGGTCGTCATCGCGCCTTCGAACAGCCAGGGCGCTTCCACACCCAACAAACCGATTGCCGCAATCGTGGTGTAGTGCGGACCCGAATAGTCCGGCGTTCCTTCGGACACTCGTTCACCGGGTGTGGCGCGGCCATACAAGCGAGTCAGTCCCAAGTGCACTCCCATTTCATCGATGAATTTCAGGTGGGTGAGGACGTCGGTCAATGCCGGTTGAATCTGTTCGCTAAAGTCCCGGCGCAACGCTTGCACCCGCGGGGTGTCCCGTTGACTGTCATGCAGTGACTTTTTTTCGCCGCAACTTCAAGTGCTGTAAGGTGCGGCACATCATGCTGGGACTCGCTTCAATGGCCTGCTGCTCAGCAACACGCTCACATAATTCGGCTCAGCTGACATCGGGTTGGCGAGCCACTTCCGTGCGGATGAACGCTTCGCACACTTGGAGCGTGCGCGCCGGCCCATGCGACGAGGGCAAGGCGGCACATCTCTGGGTCGCCTGCCAGCGCGCCCACCACTTTTCGACCGTGGATTTGCTGAGGCGGAACCGGTCCGCGATTTCGGCTTGGGTTCCATCGCCCGCTTCAAGCGCAGCGATGACACGTTCACGTAAGTCTTGCGAGTAAGGTTTCATGTACCCAAGTCTAACTGGTTTTTGCCATAAATCAACTTGGAATTTGCTCTAGAGCAGTTTCCAGATTGATTTACGACCTCGCGCCGCACCGTCATTCCCGCGTGCTTTTGGCGGGAATCCAGCGGCTCTGCTGCTGATTGGTCTGGATGCCCGATAGAAGCACTCGGGCATGACAGAACCGTAAACCAAACTGGAATTCGCTATAGTGTCATCCCGAGGAGCATCCTGAGCGGAGTCGAAGGGTGCGGCGAGGGATCTCTGTTTTGGCCACCCCGGTTGCCGATCAGTGGTAGAGATTCCTCACTTCGTTCGGAATGACACAGAACTGAACAGTTGCCAAAGGATTGAGAAAATGCACAGGCAATGGTGTGTCATGCTGATCGTCTGGTTGAGCGCGTGCAGCGCCGCGACGCCGACCCCCGCCGCCACGCCGCCGGCCTCGCCAGCCGATCAGTTTGCCGAGGAGCGTGAGCGTATGGTCGACGATCAAATCATCCCGCGAGACGTGACGGATCCGATCGTGCTGCAGGCGATGCGCCGCGTGCCCCGGCATGAATTCGTGCCGCCGGAATATCTCGGCCAGTCTTATGAGAATCATCCGCTGCCCATTGGTTACGGGCAGACTATCTCGCAGCCGTTCATCGTGGCGTACATGAGCGAGAATCTGGCATTGAAGCCGGGCGATCGGGTGTTGGAGATCGGCACCGGATCCGGCTATCAGGCGGCGGTCCTCGCCGCTATGGGGATGGAAGTTTACTCGATCGAGATCATTCCGGACCTGGCCGCCGAGGCCGAGGCGCGCCTGAAACGTCTGGGTTACGAGGCGCAGGTGCGCGCAGGCGACGGTTACGACGGCTGGCCGGAAGCCGCGCCGTTTGATGCGATCATCGTCACCGCCGCGCCCGATCACGTGCCGCTGCCGCTTGCTCCAACAACTGCAGCTGGGCGGGCGGCTGGTCGTCCCGATCGGGCCGGTGGGCGCGATTCAGACCTTGTGGCAGTTCACGCTCGAAGCAGGCGATCACTTGAAGGCGCTCAATCTGGGCGACGTGCGCTTTGTGCCGTTCACCAGAAGCGCGCAGACACCGTAACAAACTGCGCCGCACGCGATGACGAAGGCGAAGCCAAATGTCAGCGCCAGCAGCGCCGACCCGATGGCGCTGATCACCGAGGTCGCGCCGTTGATGCCCCACGCCCACGGAATCAGCGCGGGCGCGCGCTCTTCGAGACGGGCGATCCCCTTCGGGAACATCGTTCCCATGAGAAAACCCAGCGGAAACAGCGCCAGCGCCCCGACGATCACTCTCACCTCGCTGGGCGCGAGGAGGATGGCGTTCGCCAGGGCGCGCATCAACGTTGGATACAGGGCAATAAGTACCGTCAACACCGCTGCGCCGCCCAGCCACGGCACGCGCGGCGAAGCGAGACTGCCCAAACCTGAGGCGATCAACAGCGCGAACAACACCACCGCAAACGCGACCGTCGGCCGGCCCACCAGCAGGATGAAGGCCTGAATCAGCGGGATCTCCACGCACAGGAAGCCGATGCCCAGCAGGCCGAAGTAGGCGAAGGTCCACCGGCGGAAGCCCGTCATTGCGAGGAGCGATTCCGCCTGGCGCGCCCCCGCTGCGCGGACAGGGCGTGAGCGAAGCGCAGCGGAGTCGAAGGATTGCGACGAAGCAATCTCCTCCCGCCACGCAGGTGATTGCTTCGCGAACTGCGCTCGCAATGACGTGGCCGGAGGGCGAAGCCTTGCAAGCGGCACGACGATCAAGACCAGCGCGGCCATGAGTGAAAACGCCAGCAGCACAATCAACACAAAATATCCCGCGCCGCCAAAGGGCTGCCAGGTCAGGCCGAGCGTGGCGAGCACTTCTGGCGCTTGCGACCATTTGAAGAACGCTCTTCCGGTGAATCAAGGAGTGTACCAGCACGGCTAAGAGCGCGCTTAACAACGCCTTGCCGCGCCGGCGAGCGTTGTGCACGAACTCAAAGAACCCCAGATACAACGGCAATTTCTCTTGCGAGATGCCGCGATGGGGCCGCAACCATGAACGCAACAGTGACCAGAACCCTTCCAGGGTATTGACATGCACTTCATGAAAGCCATCGCCATCTTCATCACGTGCATATTCGCCCGCCGAATGATTGACGGTCTTGTGCTGATAGCCCCATTCTTCAAGGCGCGTGTAAATATCGTACTCGTCCGTGTACAGCAGGCTACCCGGTTGAATCACCTGCATCAGCACCGGTTTGATCGTTACTTGTTGGACGTTCGGCAACATCCGAATCATCACTTCACCCGAGCGTTGCAACAGACCCAAGATCGGTGGTTTCTCATCCGCCAAGGTGCCGCGCCCACGTTTCCCTTTCAAGCGCCGCCGCCGACCCTTACGGCCCAATTCCGCGACAATTTCCGGGTGGCCCTTATGCCCAGCCACGAGGTAGACTTCATCGGCTTCGATTTCGCCGCTCAAGCAGGCAGGCTTTTTTTGACCACCACGCCTTCTCGCAACTGTGTGGCCATGCCCTGCACGGTGTCTGCGTCTACCTCTAATTCAGCAGCGATCTGTTCATTGGACAAGTTGAGTCCCATGAAATACAAGCACAACACCCACACGCGTAAGGGCTGATGATGACCTTCAAAGATCGTCCCGCTCAAATCGTCAAACTGGCGACCACACGTCCGGCAGACATACCGTTGGCGATGGGCCTGATGGGTGTGGTGCCCGCGTTTCACAATCGCAGAAGCTGCCACAGGCCGGACATCTGACACCCGTGGGCCAACGTAACTGGCGGACCACTTCATAGCACTTGGCGTCATCGATCAACGTCTGAATGTTTACGAGCATAGGCAATTCACCGATTGACAGGGATGATGGCAATCTTACCGCAGTTTCGGCCATCTCCTTGAAACACCGGAAGAGCGTTGAAGAAATGCGAGAAGAAGGGATGATCGTCGGTGGGCGGCGTGATGTCGAACGCGTAAGCGTCGTAAGCGCGCGCCGGATCGGCGAGGACCTGTTGAGCCAGGCGAGCGTACTGATCGACGGGCAGGACGTTGTAGCGATTGCTCTCGCCGGGCTGCAGATCGGGCGCGGTGATGAGATCGAACTGGCGGGCGTCGGCAAATGAGCGGATCGCCTGTAATTCGCCGGAGGTGAACTCGCCGCGCTTGACCAGCAGCAGCACGGTGGAGTAGCCGCGCAGCGCGACGATCGATCGCCGCGGATCAGCGCCGCTGCGGCGCGCGGCCTCGGCGGCCAGGGCGATGAGGCGTGTCTCTTCACTCGGCGGTGTTTGCAGCCAACGCAGGGCGGTAAAGATGCCATCCGGTTTCAGGCGCGCGAGATATTGCTCCAGCGCCTCGACCGTGAGCCTGTAATCTTCGGCCAGGCTGTATGCGCCCGACGTGACCGGTCGATAGGGCGCGGTCAAGGCCAGATCGATCACGTCAAACTGATCGGCGGCGCGTTCGACATAGGCGCGTGGTTCATCGGCCACCACCCGTATGCGCGGATCAGCGTAAGCCGCAGTCGCCGCAGCCAGAGCGAGTTCGTTCGGCTCGACGGCGGTGATCGATTGCGCGCCGTTGACGCGGGCCAGAAATACATCCAACCCGCCGCGCGGTTCGAGGACCAGGGCCTCGCCGCCGGGGCGCAGCTGGAACGGCAGCGACATCAGCAGGTAGGGCGCGAAAGTGGCCTGCGCTTGAGCAGCCAGCGGGATAGGCGTGAGATCGTCGCCGTCGAAGGTGAGGCCGTCCTGTTTGGGCGGACTGCCGCGAAAGGTGAAACTCAAGCCGGGCAGCGAGCGAATGCCCTCGCTCTGCACGTGATCGACGCGCGCCGAGGCGTTCCATTGGGTGGACACGATCTGCGCGCCCGGATAACGCAGCGCCGCGCTAAGGTCTTTGTAGGGCGAGAGGCGCATCTCAAACTGATCCGGCGGTTGAAAGACCCAGAAGGTGAACAGCCCGATCGCGCCGAGCGTGAACGCCGTGAAGCCGATCGATTTCCGATCGGAGGCGAGTTGAAATCCCAGGGCGGCCAACATGGCGATGAGCGCCGCGAAGATGATCACGCCGACACCGCCCCACCAACTCAATCCCGCCAGCGCCAGCAGACATCCCGCGCCCGATCCGATTAAGTTGGCGGCGTAGGCGTGATGGGAAGGGATCGGCGGCGGAATTGCGGAATCGCTTCGCTCGGCTAGCGAAGTCGAGGCGTGAAAGCCCGCACGGCTGAGTTGCGTTGTCCACCCGCCAGCACCGCCCCCATCACCAGCCCGGCGCAGAAGAACGGCGTCACCAGCGCCGCATACGACAGCGCCAGATACACCACCTGCCGCGCGTCCCAGGCGATGCTGTACGAATCGAAGGGCAGGGCGTTGGAGAGCAAATAGGCGAAAAGCGTGGCGAGTGACTGCGCGAGGGCAAAGCTGGCCCAGCCGCGCGGCTGGGCCAGCGCGGGAAAGACTGCCAGGATCGAACCGCTGGCGCCATAACCCAGCAGCGCCAGGCTGACGGCCATGAAGGCGAAATGGTAGAACTGCGTGACGGCGAAAACACGGGTGAGCGCGATCTCGAAAATCAAGGCCGCGGCCGCGGAACAGGCGATGGCGAGGATCAGCCCCAGGCGGTGAGGCGCAGACGGTGACGTGTTCATGCTGGCGACGCCCCTGTGAGCATTGTAGCATATTGCTTTTCGCAAAAATGGGCCTATACTAAATCTGGCGAAGGGTGCAGCGGCGGGTGACCGGGTCGGCAGAGCGACCGGAGGTGCAGCATGCCAGACGCGTTTGTGCGCGAATCTTTGCTGCAGGAACGGGCCGGCAACAAGGCTCAGTGTAATATCTGCGCGCGGCGCTGCAGGATTCCAACCGGCGGGCAGGGTTGGTGCCGCACACGCGAGAATCGTGGCGGCACACTGCTGACTCTGATCTACGGCGCTGTCTCCTCGCAGGCGGCCAATCCGATCGAGAAGAAGCCGCTCTTTCATTTTTATCCCGGCTCGTGGTGCTACACGGTGGGTAGTTGGTCGTGCAACTTTGGCTGCCCCTGGTGCCAGAACTGGGACATCAGCAAAGCGGGGCCGGGCGGCGGCGAGTTCCTCTCGCCGCGGCGCATGCTCGAGCTCACCGAGCGTTCCGGCTGCAGCGGAACATCCATCTCGTTCAATGAGCCGACTTTGTCGTTGGAATGGGCGCTGGATGTCTTTCGCCTGGCACGGGCTCGCGGCCTCTACAACACGTATGTCACTAACGGTTACCTGACTCCGGAAGCGCTGGATGTGCTGATCGATGCCGGCCTTGACGCAATGAACGTCGACATGAAGGGCGACGCGGCCGGTGTGCGGAAGTATTGCAAAGGTATCGACGTCGAACACGTGTGGGCGGCCTGCCGCCTGGCCCGCGCGCGCGGCGTCCATGTCGAGATCACCACGCTGGTCGTGCCGACGGTGAACGATGCGCCAGCCGTGCTGCATGACCTCGCCGCGCGCATTGCCGCCGAGTTGGGACCGGAGGTGCCGTGGCATGTCAGCGGTTACTACCCGGCTTATCAATTCACCGCTTCGCCAACGCCGCTGCGCGCGTTGGAGCGCGCGTGGCACATTGGCCGCGAGGCCGGACTGGAGTTCGTCTATGTCGGCAATGTGCCCGGCCATCGCTACGACAACACCTATTGTCCGCAGTGCTCAACGCTCTTGATCGAACGGCGCGGGTTCGAGGTCATCTACAACGGCCTGGATCAGGGCAAGTGCCCGTGGTGTCAGCGTGCCCTGGCGGGCGTGTGGCCATAACGGAGACACGGCGATGACGACTTCACGCAAACGGCGCGCGACAGCGCCTCCTCCCCTCTATGTCGTGTCCGGCGGTGTGGGTGCCAGCGGGGAGCAGCTGGTGCAGACCGTGCTGGCGCAATTCCCCGACAACAACCTGCCGGTGATCACGGTGGGCAATGTGCGTCAAGTGACGCAGATCAAACGCGTGATCGCGCAGGCCAAACAAGCGGGCGGGATTGAGGTGCAAGCCGCGCTGCGGGTCTTTCGCCGCGGGCGTTTCGCCGTGATCGACGTCACCGATAAACCTATCGAAACCAGCGCCGACGAGATCATCAAGTTGATTGAGTCGCACGCCAAATCATGAGAGGCCATGACTATGGATTTCTTCGAAGTCGTCAAGACGCGGCAGTCGATTCGGGCGTTTCAAGACAAAGCGATCGAACGAGAGCAGGTGCAGCAGATTCTCGATACGATCAATCGCGCGCCCTCCGCGGGCAACTTGCAGGGTTACGAAGTGTATCTCGTGACCAAGCGCGATGTCCTGCAAGCCCTGGCGCGTTCGACCAACGGGCAGGACTTCATCACGCAGGCGCCGCTGGCGCTGGTCTTCTGCGCGCATCCGGGGCGCTCGGCCAGGAAATACGCCCAGCGCGGCACGACCTTGTATTGCGTGCAAGATGCGACCATCGCGTGCGCCTATGCGCAGCTGGCCGTCACGGCGCTGGGCCTGGCAAGTGTGTGGGTGGGCGCCTTTAACGAGGACGCCGTGCGTGCGGCGATTGGCGTGGGATCGGACTTGCGCCCGGTGGCCTTTCTGCCAATTGGCTATGCTGCTGAAACCCCGGAACATCGCTCGCGCCGCGCGCTGGCCGAGTTGGTGCATCGGATTGAGTGACAGGGAACTCAACCTGTATGGGTACCTGGTCTTCGCTGCTGCGGCGTGAAAGGACGCTGACATGGAGCACCAATCTTACATCTGCGGCAAGAATCACTGGCTGCTGGAGCCTGATCTCAACGCGATCCTGAGCAAGTACTGGCCGGATTTGCCCCGGCATGAACCGTCGCTGATTGAGTTTGGCGCACTGGCCGGCGGCCGCGCCTACGAAGTGGCCGAGCACGTCGATCGCGGCGCGGCGCCGATCCTGGTGATGCACGATGTCGACGGCCGCCGGATCGATCGGGCGCAGCTCAGCCCGGCGCACGCCGACCTGCTGAAGCGCCTCGCCTTCATCAATCGTCCGCCGTATGCGGGCGGTTCGTGGCATCAGCATTTTGCCTATGGGTTCTTGCTGGCCGATCCGGGTCTGTACTGTTCGTTGATCGTCACCAATCAAACGGCGTACGCGATCTACAAATATCTGCCCGATCAAAAGCAGTGGCTTGAACCGCTGTTGTCCGGCGCAGCGTGGGGCGCGACGTGGATGACCGAAACGCACGGCGGCAGCGACCTCGGCGCGAACAGGACGCTGGCGAAGTTGCAAGACGGCGGCTGGAGACTGTATGGCGAGGACAAATATTTCGCGAGCAACGCCGGGCTGGCCGATGTGGCGATCGTCACGGCCCGGCCCGCAGGCGCGCCGCCCGGCCCGAAGGGGCATCGCATTATTTCTCGTGCCCCGGCTGAATGATCGAGGGCAGTTGAACTATGGCGTGCGGCGTTTCAAAGACAAGAGCGCTACGCGCGCCGTGCCCAGCGGCGAAGTCGAGTTCGACGGCGCGCAGGCATTTCTCATCGGCGATGCGGCGCTGGGCATTTACTACACGCTGGAGAACTCTTACGGTATCACGGCTGGCGAATGCGGCCGGCGCGCTGGGGTTGGCGCGCAAGGCCCATCTGGAATCGCTGTTTCGCGCGCAGGCCCGATCGGCTTTTGGCCGGCCCATCGTCGATCATCCGCTGGTGCGTTACGACCTCACCGATCTGGCGGTGCGCACGGCGGCGGGATCGGCGCTGCTGTTCCACGCCGTCGAAATGTTCGATCGGGCGTGGTCACGAAACGCCGCCTTATTCCGATCGGTATCACTACGCGCGCTTTCTCTCGCATCTTGCCAAGAATCGCACCGCCCAGCATGGAGCGGCGGCCACGCAGTCTGGCGATGGAGATTTTTGGCGGGCTGGGTTTCCTCGACGACTTCGGCATTGCGCGCTTGCATCGCGAGGCGCTGGTGACGTTGATCTGGGAGGGCACCAGCAACATTCAAGCGCTGGACCTGCTGGAAGCGATGCGCAAGAAGAACGCGCACGAGGATTTTCTCGACGAGATGCTGCCGCTGTTGAAACGCGCGGGCACACCGGAAGCCGATCGAGCGCGGCAGCGCTTGCAGGAGACGTTGACGCATCTGGCCTCACTGGCTGTGGAGGATGCGCAGTGGTTCAGCAAGGATGCGCTGACCTCACTGGCCGATGCAGCGCAAGTGGCGCTGCTCTACGATCTGGCGCAGCACGCGGGTGAGCGCTATGCCAAACTCGCGGCGTTGTATGCGCGGCGCTTCATCGAGCACGAGCCGTATCCTGCCTGGGCCTTGAACGATCGGGAAGTGTGGTGGCCGTCAACGGTGGAATGTAATTGCGCAAATTGCCCGATGTGTCATTCCGAGACACGCGGCGAGGAACTCTCTGCGCAAGTGATATTTCCGCTGGGGCCGAGATCCTCGACCTCGCCTTTTCCGCCGCTATAGGCGGCGGCGGCGCGCCTGGCCGTGTTGGAGAAGCGCCTGGTTGATCTGTCGGGTTCGCCGGCGGCGCGCGTGAAGAAGGTAATCCAAGAGGTCGAGCAGCGCTGAGGAAGATTGCGGGGCCGACATGAAAGCATTCTTGCCATTGATCTGGGCACATCCGGCCCCAAGGTGGCACTGGTGACCACGCAGGGCGAGGTGATCGCTTATGAATTCGAGGCGACACCGACGTTGCTATTACCCAATGGCGGAGCCGAACAGCGCCCGGATGATTGGTGGCAGGGGATCAAGATCGCGCTGGCGCGCCTGCTCGATCGGCGACTGATTCCGCTTGACGACCTCGCCGCGATCAGCTGCACGACACAGTGGGCGGGCACGGTGGCGATCGATCAAAATCTGCAGCCGCTGATGAACGCCATCGTGTGGCTGGATGCGCGCGGCGCGCCCTACATCGATCGGATGGTCGCCGGTGTGCTCGCCATTCAGGGCTACGATCTGGCCAAGTTGTTTACGTGGATTCGCCTGGCCGGCGGCGCGCCGACGCATTCAGGCAAAGACGCCATCGCGCACATCTTGTACCTCAAGCACGAAGTCCCTGACGTTTATCGGGCTGCCTACAAATTTCTCGAACCCAAAGACTATCTGAATGCGTGCCTGACCGGGCGCTGCGCGGCGACCCATGATTCGATCACGCTGCATTGGGTCACCGACATTCGTCGCATCGATCGCATTGACTACGATCCACGCCTGCTGAGGTTAGCGCAGATTGATCGAGAGCAGCTGCCGGATCTCTGCCGCGCGATCGATCTCCTCGGCCCGATCAAGCCGGAAGTCGCCGGCGAGCTGGGTTTGCCGCATCATCTTCCCGTGATTGGCGGCACTCCCGATGTTTTTTCGGCGGCAATCGGCTCGGGCGCAGTCCGCGATTATGAAACCCATCTATACCTGGGCACGTCGTCGTGGCTGGAGTGTCATGTGCCGTTCAAGAAAGTCGACTTGCTGCACAACATGGCTTCATTGCCATCAGCCCTTCCAGGGCGTTACCTGTTGGTTGCCGAACAGGAATGCGCCGGCAACTGCTTGAATTATTTGCGCGATAACGTGTTTTATCCCGACGACGAGTTGACGAACGGGGCATCACCTGCCGATGTCTATCAGCGCTTCGATCGGATTGCGGAGAGAACCGCACCGGGCAGCGGCAAGGTCATCTTCCTGCCGTGGTTGTATGGTGAGCGCGCGCCGGTAGATGATCCCCTGGTGCGCGGCGGCTTCTTCAATCTATCATTGCACACGACACGCGAGCAGTTGGTGCGCGCGGTGTTTGAGGGCGTGGCCTATAACTCGCGCTGGCTGTTGAAGTACGTGGAGCAGCTCATCGGGCGGCGAGTGACCGCGATCAACGCCGTGGGCGGCGGAGCGAAGTCGAACGTGTGGTGTCAGATTCACGCCGATGTGTTGAATCGCACGATCCGGCAGGTGAAAGATCCCTGGCTGACCAGCCTGCGCGGCGCGGCGTGGCTGGCTGCGCTGGCGCTGGGTGACGCCGTCGATCGACGACATCGTGAAGCACACGCCGATCGCGCACACGTATGAACCGAATCCCGATCATCGCCGCCTCTATGATGAGTTGTCGGCGGAATTCGTGAACGTTTATCAGCGCAACAAGCCGATCTATGCGCGCTTGAATCGGGTGCGCTAGACCTGGCAGATTTTTCCATGCTGTCAGGCTCAAGCGGTTGACCGCGTCTAGAGGCGACCGGCTGCGCTAGCCTGCAAAGAAAACCTGCCAGGTCTTACAACCGGAGATCAGTATGGACTTCATGAAACTGGCGACCGCTTACGTCATCTTAATCCACGTTGGCGGCGCTGTTGGAACGGCGGCGCATCAGCCATCCCGCAGGTGCAGGGCAAGCTCGCAGAGCAGTACGACGATCTGCTGCACGATCTTGAAGCGTCCGTGAAGCCATATGGCGCAGAGTTCGCCGCTTTCACACGCCTGCCCGCCGCCGGTCGCCCCGCAGCGAAATCCTCGCCGAGATGGAGGCGTTGTGCGCGATCGAACAGCCGCGCTGGCAGGCAGGCTATGCTTCCGGCGCAGTCTATCACGGCGACGCGGAGCACATCGATTTTCTCAATCGCGTGTACGCGCTCAACTCGCAGAGCAATCCGCTGCACTCCGATCTGTGGCCCAGCGCGGCGAAGTACGAGGCCGAGATTGTGTCGATGGTCGCGCACCTGCTGGGCGCCGATGCGACTGCCGGACGAGATTGGCGGCACGGTCTCGTCGGGCGGCACAGAGAGCATTCTGCTGGCGATGAAAGCCTATCGCGATCGGGCGCGCGATCGGAAGGGCATCACTCAGCCCGAGATGATCATGCCGGTCACGGCCCATGCGGCCTTTGAAAAAGCAGCGCAGTACTTCAACATCAGGCCGATCCGCATTCCGGTCGATCAGAATTATCGGGCCGAGGTGGAAGCCGCGCGCCGGGCGGTCACCCGCAACACGATCGTCGTCGTCGGTTCCGCGCCCTCGTTCCCGCATGGCATGCTTGATCCGATCGCCGAGCTGTCTGAAATCGCGCGGCAGCATCAAATCGGCTTTCACACCGACGCGTGCCTCGGCGGTTTCATCCTGCCTTTTGCCGAGAAGCTGGGTTACGCCATCCCGCCGTTTGATTTTCGCCTGCCGGGCGTCACGTCCTTGTCGGTGGACACGCACAAGTACGGCTACGCGGCCAAAGGAACTTCGGTAGTGTTGTATCGCGGCGCGGAGCTGCGGCACTATCAGTATTACACCACTGCCGATTGGCCAGGCGGCTTGTACTTCTCGCCAACCTTTGCCGGAAGCCGGCCAGGTGCCTTAAGCGCGGCCTGTTGGGCCGCGCTGATCGCGATCGGCGAGCAGGGTTACCTGGACGCCACGCAGAAGATTCTGGAGACCGCCGCACGGATTCGGCAGGGCATCGAAGCCATTCCCGAACTGCGCGTGTTGGGCGATCCGTTGTGGACGATCGCTTTTACGTCGGACACGCTGGATATTTATCGTGTGATGGACTGCCTGACCGATCGCCAGTGGAGTCTGAACGGCCTGCACAAACCGTCGGCGGTACATCTGTGTGTCACGCTGCGGCACACGCAGCCCGGTGTAGCCGATCGTTTCCTCGTTGATCTGAAAGCAGCGGTGGAGCACGTGAAAACTCAGCCTGCTTCGCACGGTGGTCTTGCTCCGATCTACGGCATGGCCGCGACGATTCCGTTTCGCGGCCTGGTGAATGAACTGTTAAAGCGCTACATCGATTTACTGTATAAGGTGTGATCGGCAACCATGTGGCAGCGACTTCCGCTTGTTCCGTTCTATCTGTGGAAGATCTATCACGCCCATATCTATGCCGGGAGGCCAATATGAAACTATCTGGACTGCATTTGCTCTTGACGTATCAATGTACGTTCGAATGCGATCACTGCTTTGTGTGGGGCAGCCCATGGCAAACAGGAACAATGACGCTGGAGAACATCCGGCACATCGTGCGTGAGGCGCAGGACCTCGGCACGATCACGTCGCTATACTTCGAGGGTGGCGAGCCGTTTCTGTATTACGCCACGCTGCTGGCGGGTGTGCGGCTGGCCAGAGCGGCGGGCTTTGAAGTCGGCCTTGTCTCGAATAGCTACTGGGCCACCAGTGTCGACGATGCGATCGAGTGGCTGCGGCCCTTCGCCGGGCTGATCGACGATCTCTCGGTGAGCAGCGATGAATATCACTACGAGGAGCAGCTGAGCCAGCAGGCGCGGAATGCCTGTGCCGCGGCCGAGCGCCTCGGCATCGCGATCGGGACGATCTGCATCGCGCCGCCGGAAACGGCTGATCCGGCTCTGGTGGTGGGCCAACTGCCGGAGAGTGAATCGGGCGTGATGTATCGCGGCCGCGCGGCGGAGAAACTCAGCGGTAAGGCGCGGCAGCATCCCTGGTCGCAGTTCACGGCTTGTCCCCACGAGGACTTGCGCGATCCCGGCCGCGTGCATGTCGATCCCCTGGGGAATCTGCACATTTGCCAGGGCCTTGTGATCGGCAACCTCTTTCAGACGCCGTTGAAGGAAATCTGCGCGCGCTACGATCCTGAGGCGCATCCGATCACCGGGCCGCTGTTGCGCGGCGGGCCGATCGAGTTGGTGCAGGACTACGGCCTGCCGCATCGCGCCGCTTATGCGGATGCCTGCCACCTCTGTTACGAAGCGCGCCGCGTGCTGCGCGATCGGTTCCCGGAGATTCTCACGCCCGATCAGGTGTATGGCGTCGGCTTATCGTAACCCGAAACTGGTAGGAAATTGTTAGCCAGTCGTCAGGCGCGGCAGACAACTCTGGTCTATACTGCCGGAGCTCGGGACGAGCGCGCCGCAAAGCGTTTTTGCGTTTTGGGCGGATCGGGATATACTTTGAGCCGCATTTCGACCAACTCAGCGCCGGGGGAAACCCTGTCGGGACCAGCAAGCGCCCGCCAGTTCTGTGGTGGGCGCTTGCATCTTTTAAGGAGGATTCCAACATGACGACTCAATCGACCAAAGCAGATGTGGAGAATTTTATCGGGCAGCGCAGACTCGCGGTAGTGGGCGTGTCGCGCGATGCCAAGAAATTCGGCAACGCTGCTTATAGGGCGTTGAAAGACAAAGGCTATCAGGTGTATCCGATCAATCGCAACATCGAAGCCATCGAGGGCGATCGGTGCTATGCCAGCCTCGGCGTGCTGCCGGAGAAGGTGGACGGTGTCGTGATCGTCGTGCCGCCCACGGAAACCGAGAAAGTGGTGCGCGAAGCCGACGCGGCGGGCATCAAGAATGTGTGGATGCAGCAGGGCGCAGAATCGAACGAGGCCATTCAATACTGCCGGGAGCACGGCTTGAACGAGGTGCACGGCGAGTGCATCATGATGTTCGCGCCGCCGGTGGGCTCGTTCCACCGCTGGCATCGCGGCGCGTGGAAGCTGTTTGGCAAGCTGCCGAAGTGAGTGAGCGAGCCCGCCGGTTCTTAAAGTGACGCTGGGTGTAGTGCGGCCGGACTGGAAATCGAAACTTGCAGGGCGAAAGGAATTCTCATGTCCAAAGTTGATGAGATGGTGAAGGATTTTCTGGCGCAGAAGAAGATTGCCGTGGTGGGCGTTTCCGATCAACGCGAGACAGGCTGCAACGCGGGCTACAAGCGATTCAAGGAAGCCGGCTACGCAGTGTATGCGGTCAATCCGCGCATCACCACTTTTGAGGGCGCGCCGTGTTACCCGGATCTGAAGTCGATTCCCGACAAGCCGGACGCTGTGTTCATTTTGGCTAATCCCAAAATCACCGACGTGATCGTCCAGCAGTGCGTTGAGCTGGGCGTCAAGCACGTCTGGATGCACTGCATGATGGGGACGAAGCCCGGCGCCGGAGGCCGCTCGACCAGCGTCTCGCCCGACGCGGTGCGGGTGTGCTACGAAAACGGGATCGCGGTGATCCCCGGCACGTGTCCCAATCAGTTCCTGAAGCCCGATTTCTTTCACGCGCTCATGCGCAAGATGTGGCGCGCTTTCGGCTATCTCAGCATCAGCGAAAAGCCGGTTGCGAAGGCGTGAAATCAGGTTTCACGGGCGGCGTGTGGCATTTATTGGGGAAGTTGCCGCCCTCAGCGCAAGACGTAAAACGTAAAGCGTGACGAGCAAGTTACGCTTTACGTTTTATTTTGCTATAATCGCTCCAGTGCGAAACCGTCAGGCATTCTGAGCGGAGTCGAATAATGCGGCCATGTGACCCTTCTTGGCGTTTGGCCCGGGCCGCAGCCTGCGAAAAGCAGGCAGAACTCCGCTCAGGATGCTTTCGTATCTCATGATCATGCCGCTTCATTTGTTAGATAGGAAGGTTATCTTGCCAATCATTGTTGACGCTCACGAAGACATCGCCTGGAATACCCTGTGTTTCGGGCGCGACTACTTGAACAGCGCGTACGACATTCGTCGCCACGAAGAGAACGGGCCGGTCGAAGCCGTGACGGGCGTGGCCATGCTGGGCCTGCCCGAATGGCTGCGAGGCGGCATCGCCGTCATCGGCGCGACGTTGTTCACGCCGCCCGAGCGCAGGCGCACCAGCCTGTTGGAGCAGCACTACAGCGATGGGGACGAGGCCCATGCGCTGGCCCTGCGCCAGATCGAAATTTACGAGCGCATGGCGCGGCAGAGTGGCCAGATCAAGTTGATCCGCACGCGTATGGACCTGGAGGCGGTGTTGAAAACGTGGGAGGGCTTCGATCCCTCCTGGCCCGAAGATCCGCGGCGCGACGAACGGCAGATCGGATTGGCGTATCTCATCGAAGGCGGCGATTCGATCCGCGAGCCTGCCGAAGTGGAATGGTGGTACGAGCGCGGCGTCAGGCTGATCGGTCCGGCGTGGGCCGGCACCCAGTACTGCGGCGGCACCGACGAGCCGGGGCCGTTGACGGCGGCGGGCGTTGAGCTGCTCAAGCACATGCGCCCGTTCAACCTGGTGCTCGATCTCAGCCACATGGACGATGCGGCCTTTCTCCAGGCGCTCGATCGGTACGACGGGCCGGTCATCGCCAGCCACTCGAACCCGCGCGCCTTGACCAACAACTCCAACCGCCACCTGACCGACGAGATGATCAGGGCGCTGATTCAGCACGAAGGCGTCATCGGGACGTTGATCTTCAACAAGTTTCTGCTCAAAGGCTGGGAACACGGGCATCCGCGAGACGCGGCCATGGTCGAGACGGTGGTGACGGCGATCGATCATGTCTGCCAGATCGCCGGTGATGCGCGGCACGCCGCCATCGGCACGGACTTCGACGGCGGGTTCGGCATGAAGTCAACGCCGGCGGGCTTCGATACGGTGGCTGACTTGCAGATCATCGCGCCGGCCCTGGCAAAGCGCGGCTATTCGGCAGCGGATGTGGAGTTGATCATGAACGGGAATTGGGTGAGGGTGCTGAGAAGTGCGTTGGGGTGAAATCGAGAGGGACGCTGAACCATACAAGCCTAATGGGCGTGCTCGCCCACTAGCCGGAGCGCCAGCGGAGGCGAGTCGGGTGCAACACGGTGTTGGGCATCAAATTACTGTGGTCTTCTCTTTGTCTAGCTTGAATTTCAGTAGCTCAATGCCAAGCCTTTGCAGAGCATCCTTTAGGTCTGAGGCAAGTGGCTCCTTATGTGGAATGACCATAACTCTTCGACAATTATGCGCAGTTCCATGAACCATTAGCTGACCAATAGCTGCATAGATGTTGGATCGTGCTGCGCTGGTTTTGACCTCGAAAACCTCGACCAGCTCATGACCAATGGCAATGCCCATATCGAATAGAACACCCTTGACCAAGCGGCCTCCCTTCGGCAGTGCGCTTGAGTTTCGCCAAGCATGCAGAGCATCAACAATGTCACCATGTCGCGAGAGGTAATCGATCTCACCTGATCGCCGACCTTTACGCCTGCCGCGTGACTCAGCATAGAAGTCATCAAACTCCTTCTGCCTGTGCCGAAACTCAGATGTGTCTACTGCACCGGCCCGTACGGCCTTCTTAAAGCGGGCAATAGAGTCGATATAGCGAATAGCGGAACGGCTGGCTGCCATTCCTTCAGTGGGCATCACCAATACACCCTCTCTCATGCCACCGGAAGAGTCAGTCACGGTAACAAGGCGCTGATTGCTCCAGGCCAAGAAGGCAGCCTTGCCAACGCCTTTCGCGCCACCGCCAACACGTCCTGAATGCATGAGGTAGATTGAGCCTGTGTCGTTGTTTCGAGCGAAGAAACCTGCAACTTGGTCGTTGCGCCCCTCGTATGTCGTGTTGATCTCGACGGTAATCTGTAAATCAATGCCTTGCTGAAAGAGGCCGAACCAATTCAGGCGTCGTGGATTGGGAGCATCGGAATCCATGTGATTTGACGACCAAAACCAGTAGTGGTTGTCGGTCAATACTTTTGCATCGTAAGTCGTCCCGCCAGGGTAGCCAATATTCTTGATAACTTTCTTGTTGAACTCGCGTCGAAGGGTCGCTTCTAGCCTGCTTTGCGCCTTGGCAATTTCTTCTTTGGCCTCTAACAGTGTGAACATCGGTAATCTTTTTCCTCGGCCACGATGCTATGTAGCCTGATGCCTAACGAAACGAATAAGGATTGATGCGGCGCGGGTCAGCGGCGCCACCCACAACGAACCGCACCACTGCCAGTCTTAGACCCCCATTGCGTTGAGAGCCGCCGCATAATCCCGAGTTGAACTAAGCCGGGCGAGACACGTGGTTTTGGAAATTAAGAGATATGCCCTTCAGGCAGGGCCTATGTCATCGTACCTGTGCCTGTGATTGCACTCCCGACAGGGGCGCGGAATCTCTTAAGCCCAGCGGCCCAGCTAGGCCGTGTCAGAGATTCCTCCTCGCTGCGCTCGTCGGAATGACACGTCGGCGGGCTTTTAAGACACACTCTTATTCCGTTGATCGGAGATTTGCGGTTTTGGCTGCATTGCTGCTGGGTTGAATGGCTGGGGTGGTGACCCACACGTCCACCCACCACGCGATGTGATTCTCGTCGAGGAGTGAGAACGCCACGGCATGCGGCGCATCGGGGGAGATCTGCTCCGGATCGAAAGCAGCGAGCGGCTCGAACGTGCCGTCCGACTTGAAGCGGTCCGCGTACGCCGGCCCGGCGCTGCTGTGCGCGACGATGGTGACGGTGTAATCGTTGAGTTGTTTGGGATCAAGCCCGTGCTGTGAGGCGATGCAGCGCGCGTAATGATCGAAGACCTTGGCGGTAAACAGGCGCGTCGAGCGCAGTTGGATACGATCCCAGCCGCTGTTGTAGGCCAGCACCGCCAGCGTCAGGCGTCCCTGCGCCTGGCGGATCACCTCGTTCAGCGTATTCGTGCCCCATTCCAGGTTCGCTTCCGGCTTCAACAGGGTGCGCGTGCGCGGCCGCCACGTGAAACCCCTCTCGTACGGCATGATCTGCATCAAGCCCACGGCGCCCGCCGGGCTGATCAAGCGCGGATTGCCTTTGGATTCTTCTTCGATGAGGGCCGCCACAAAATTCGGATCGAGGCCGTTGTCCGCCGAGTATTTCGTGATGAGGTCCGCCCACTGGGTGATGTTGGACTGCCAGTAGGCACACAGCGCGGAGGTCTCGGCCTGCACGGGGAATGGGTTGGCTAAACCCGCCACCGTCGTCACGATCAAAATGGCTAACGTGACCCGTAAACCTGGTTTCATAGCGTAATAGTCTATCACAAAACGAGAAACCTGGCAGGTCTTCAAGACCTGCCAGATTTATGTTTGAGACGCCACCAGACGCCGGCCGGGTAGCCGAACATCTTGGCGATGTCGCCCGTCACGCGGATGACGGGCACCCAACCGATCGCCTCGAGCTGCGCGCTTGTGGATCGGTTCAGGCTGCGCAGCATGGGGATCAGCCTTTGATAAGGCCGCTTAAGGTATAACGCTGCGCCGATGACAACCAGCAGCAAGAACCAGGGACTGATCGCGCTGAGGAGGGCGAGGCCTGGAATGCCGGCGAGATACGTGCCGTAGCGGATGAAATGGCGCTTCAGCCACAGGTTCGCTTTGCCGTCGCCGCGCGCGTAGAGATAGTATTGCCTGAAGAAAGACTTCAGCGAGCCGCGCGGCTTGAAGTGCGCGATCGCTTCCGGCGCAAAAGCAAACGGCCGGTATTTTTCGAGCAGCGCGAAGTCGAAGACCAGATCTTCGCAGTAGTCCAGCCATTCGGGATAGCCGCCCACGGCTTGCCAGGCGGCCTTCGTAAAGGCCGCACTGCGGCTGGACGGCAGGAACTTCTCCGGCTGCACGTCGTCGAGCTGCGGCAGAACCGTCGCGCCCATCGCCACTTCAAAGGGCGTGTGCACGTCGGGCAGGAAGAAGCCGGCGCACACCTCTCTCCGCTGTTCGCTAGAACGGGGGACACTCAAGTGGGCTGACGCACGGGTCGGGGAGGGCGCCATCGGCTCCACGAGCTTTTCCAGCCACTGCGGCTCAAGCCGCACGCCGGCATCCGTCGAGGCGATCACGTCGCCGTTGCCGCCGCGATCGCGGCATTGCGTCCCTGCGAGATGTTGCTGCCGGGGCGTTCGATCACGCGCACGGGGAAGCGCTGCTCGGCGCGCAGCACCTCGATCGTGTTGTCGCTGGAGCCGCCGTCGCAGATGATCACTTCGTCGGGCGGGCGGGTCTGCGCCGCAATCGAATCGAGCAGCACGGGCAGGCTGCGCGCTTCATTGAGGACGGTGATGATGAGGGAGATCTTCATATACAAAACGTCATTGCGAGGAGGCCGGAGGCCGACGAAGCAATCGCGTGACACAGAAATCTGTCATTGCTTCGCGTCGCTCGCAATGACAATTAAGAAAGCACCGGAATGATCATCGGGCGGCGCTTGGTCTCGTGATACACGTACTCGCTGAGCTTGTCCTTGATGCGATCCTGCAGGGCCTTGTCGCTGAGTGAAGCGTCGCTGCTGAGGCGCATCACCACTTCGGCCGCGCCGCTCAGGATGTCTTCGCCGTCTTCGGGATGGATGAAGCCTTTGCTCATGATCTCCGGCTGGTCGATCAATTCACCCGTGTCGGGATCGCGGTGCAGAATGGCGATGACGAACCCGTCGCGGCCCAGCACCTCGCGCTCGCGCAGCACCGCCGGGCCCACGTCACCCACGCCCGATCCGTCAATATACACATAGCCGCCGGCCACGCGCTCGCCGATGCGGCCCTCGCCTTCGTCGAATTCGACGGCGTAGCCATTCTCGACGACAAAGATGTTTTGGGGCGCGACGCCCACCTGCCGGGCCAGCGCTTCGTGAGCGCGCAAGTGACGCAGCTCGCCGTGGACCGGGATGAAGTACTCGGGCCGCACCAGGTTGAGCATCAACTTCTGTTCTTCCTGCGAGGCGTGGCCGGAAACGTGCACCTGCGCGATCGGATCGTAGAGCACATTGGCGCCGCGCTGGAACAGGCGATTGATCGTGCGGTTAACCAGCTCTTCGTTGCCGGGAATGGGATGCGACGACATGACGATGGTATCGCCGCGCTCGATTTGAATTTGCGAGTGCTGCCCGATCGAGGCCCGTGCCAGAACGGAAGACGGTTCGCCCTGTGTGCCGGTGGTCATGATCACCACCCGCTCGGGCGGCATCCGCTTGGTGTCTTCCAGCCGCACGATCAAATCACTGGGCAGATCGAGATAGCCCAGCTTCTGCGCCATTTTCACGTTTTCCAGCATGCTGGTTCCGGCAAAGGCCAGCCTGCGATTGTGCCGCGCGGCGGCGTTGGCCACTTGCTGCACGCGCGAAATCAACGAGGCAAACGTGCCGACGAGGATGCGCCCTTTCGCTTCGCTGAAGACCTGTGTGAAGGCGGCATCCACCACGCGCTCCGACGGCGTGGTGCCGGGCTGATCGGCATTGGTGGAATCCGACATCAGCGCCAGCACGCCGCGCCCGCCGAATTCGGCCAGCTTGGCGAAGTCGGTCGGTTTGCCGTCGACCGGCGTGTGATCGAATTTGAAATCACCCGTGTGCACGACGAGCCCGGCGGGAGTGGTCAGGCCGACGCCTACCCCATCGGGAATGGAATGCGCCACCCGGAAGAACTCCAGCCCGAACGGCCCGAGGTCCAGGTGTCCGCCTGCTTCGATCGTGTGCAGGCGCGCCTGATCGAGCACCTTATGATTGCGCAGCTTGACTTCGATCAGGCCGCGCGTCAGCTTGGTGGCGTACACGGGCAGGTCGGGCATGTCTTTCAACAGATACGGCAGCCCGCCGGTGTGATCCTCGTGGCCGTGCGTAACGACGATGCCGCGAATTTGATCGCGCTTGTCGCGCAGGTACTTCCAATCGGGGATGATGAAATCGATCCCGAGCATGTCGTTCTCGGGGAACATGATCCCGCAGTCGACCAGCAGGATATTCTGACCGTACTCGAAGGCGGTCATGTTCTTGCCGATTTCCCCGTAACCGCCCAGCGGGATGATGCGTAGAGGTGTAGCCATGTGCAGCTCCTGATGCGCCGCCGATAAACAAAACACCGCCAGTGTCAGAAGCCCCCCGGCGGTGTTCCTTATGATGTGGTTGAAGCCGTAGCGCAAATCACTAGAGAGTGTACCGCATAATCAAAGCAGTGTCAAAAGCGCTAAATTCACGCGCGCCCGCCGCGAGGACGCCGGCGGTAAGCCACGGCGCACGACACCTTCGCTAGAGAATTCCCACCTTGCTGTAGTCGCCCAGCATGATCTTCAGTGCTTTATTCTGGCCGCCGGCCCGCCCGATCTCGACGTTGCGCCCGATCAGGCTGTCGGCGATGCGGGCTGAAACATCCAGGATGCGCGTGTCTTCCAGCACCACGCTGTGCTCGATCTCGCAGTTCTGCACGACACAGTCGTGCTGGATGGAGGTGTACGGCCCGACGTAGGCGTTTTCAATGCGGGTCCGCGCGCCGATGATGGCCGGCCCGCGGATGGTGCTGTTAATCACCACCGCGCCCGGCTCCAGCACCACGCGGCCTTCAAGGTGTGAATCACCGGTGACCTGTCCGGCGATCTTCCTTTCGAGAATGTCGAGGATCAAGCGGTTGGCTTCCAGGATGTCCGAGGTCTTGCCCGTGTCGATCCACCAGCCGGTCAGCGGCTGCGCGCCGACATTGAAGCCGTGATCGATCAGGTATTGAATCGTCTCGGTGATCTCCAGCTCGCCGCGCGCGGAGGGCTTGATCGCGTTGACGGCTTCGAAGACGTGGTGATCGAACATGTAGATGCCGATGACGGCATACGGCGAGATGAACTGCTTGGGCTTCTCCACCAGCCGCGTCACGCGCCCGTCGCCGTCCAGCACGGCCACGCCCATCGAGCTGGGATCGTCCATCGGATACAGGATGATCTGGGCATTCATCGCGCCATCACGAAAAGCTTTCACCTGCGGCACGATGCCTTCGCGCAGGAAATTATCGCCCAGAAACAGCACGAACGGATCGGCGCCGACGAAGTCCTGCGCGATCTTGATGCCGTGCGCAATGCCGCGCGGCGCATCCTGCAGGATGTACGTGATCCGGGCGCCGAACTGCGATCCGTCACCGACGGTGGCGCTGACCTGATCCCCGGTTTCGGGGCTGATCACAATGCCGATCGTGGTGATGCCGGCCTCGACCAGATCTTCGATGGCGTAAAACAGCACGGGCTTATTGGCCAGGGGCACGAGCTGCTTGGCGCCCGTGTAAGTGAACGGGCGCAGGCGGGTGCCCTTGCCGCCGGAGAGAATGAGACCTTTCATGCTGTGCTCCCTCTAATATCCACCCATCCCGCTGTCCAGCGACGCGCCTGACAACACCGCGCCGATGACACGGATGTGGAGTTTCTCCAGTTGCTGCCTGGCGCGCCGGGCTTGTTCACGGCGGGTCTGCCCGGCGTGCACGACGAGCAGCGCGCCGTCGACACGCGTGCCCAGGACCGAGGCATCGGTTACGGCGATGACGGGCGGCGCGTCGAACAAGACGATATCCGCCCGTGACTTCAGTGCTTCAATCACGTCCAGCATGCGCTGCGAGCCGAGCAGTTCAGCCGGGTTGGGCGGCAGCGGCCCGCTGGTGAGCACTTGCAGGTTGGGCACATTCACGGCTTGCAGGGCCGGCTCGATCGGCCCCTTCGCGTCGATGAAGAGCGAGGTCAGCCCCAGGTCGTTGTTCAGACCGAACAGCGTGTGCAAAGCCGGGCGGCGCACATCGGCATCGACGAGGATCGTTTGCTTGTCGCCCTGCGCCATGGAGACCGCCAGGTTGGCCACGGTGATCGATTTGTTTTCGTTGGGCGCCACGGAGGTGACCAGCAGCGTGTGGATCGATCGATCGAGGCTAAAGAAGTCGATGTTCGTGCGCAGCGTGCGATAGGCTTCCGCGGCCGGCGAGCGCGGTTCGGAGAGTGTGATGAGCGGAGATGATATTTGGGACATAGAGCATCCTGATGAATGATGAGTAATAAGTAACGAGTAAGAACAAGCTCTTCTTTACTTATTACGCGTTACCTGTTAGGAAGTTATCTTCTTTCGCGAACGTGCTGCGTCTGTCCCTGCGGACGGAATCGCGCCGATGACGGTCGTGCCCAGCACGCGTTCCACATCGTCGGGCGAGCGCAGGATATTGGACTCGATCGCTTCGAGAAAGAAAACGATGAGCACGCCGAGCAGCAAGCCCATAATCGCGCCGGCCGCCACATTCAACGTGGTCTGCGGGCGGAACTTGCCGGTGGTGGGATTCTGCACGATGTTGGCATCGACGCGATCCTCTTTGCGCTGTTTCAGGTTGTCCTGATCGCGCCACTGCACAAACTGATTGGCCCATTCCAGCGCGACGCGCTCTGACTGTGCCGGGTCGGTGTCCACCACGTCAATCTGAATAATATAGTCTTCGTCCTTCGACGCGATCGTCACTTTGCCCTTCAAGGTGTCGGGCTTCATGTCCAGGCCCAACTGGTTGATCACGCGCTGCGAGAAATTCAGACTGTCGATGTAGCGCACGAAGCCGCGCAGAATTTGCTTGGTGGCCAGCAAGGTGCCGTTGTCAATGCGTTCCGGCCGGACGAAGACGCTGATGGTGCTTTTCCATTCCACCGTCTGCATCTGGCTGAAACCCCAGGCAGCCGCTGCGGTTAGCACAGTGGTCAGGATGATGATCCAGCCGCGCTTGCGCAGAATGCGTAAGTAATCGCGTAATTCCATGAACGGGTTAACCTCCGGGCGTCATTCTACCTGAACAATGAGCAATTAACAATGAGCAACACTGCCCCACTCACGGCTCTCACAAAGTCGCTCACGTCGTACCCGGCGCTGTACGCCGGCGACGCGCTGGGCGAGCGCCGTCCTCGCCGCTGTTTCCTGGCCGATTCGCCGCCGGGCTGGGGAAAGCGCCCGGCACACACACGCCTGCGGCGGGTGCAGTGCTCCCGTCTGCGAGGACGGCGGCGTGAGCATCCAGCGCCATAAGACTCATTCGGCGTCAACGGACTTTGCAACGCTGTATGCCCTGCTGCCTGATCTCTGATTGACTGATCCCTGATCACTTCTTGGGAATCTCGGCGATGATGTTCAACCCGATCGCTTCGGCATCGGCCCGATCGCGGATGCGCGGATCCAGGTACCAGGCCAAAAAGGCCAGCACGACACCCAGCGCGAAACCCAGTCCGATGCGGATGGGAACGTCGAGACGAGCGCGCAATGAAGGCGGAGCGGGCGCGACGCTCACGCCGTCGAGCGCGGTGACGGTAGCGCCCGCGCCGTTCTGCGGAAAGACGACGTGATTGCGCTCCTGCAGGACCTGGATGGCGGCGCTGCCGATGGCCGTGAGTCGATCGGGATCACTGCCGTTGAGATAGAGCACGACGATGCTGCGGAGATGATCGGACACGAGCGCCCCGGCTACCTCGCCAGCCGTGAGGCCGCCGCCGGCCGCGTCCGCCACGGCCTGCGCAAAATCGCCGGTCTTGGCCCAGTCGCTCAACCCGCCGGCGATGTATTCGGAAGTCAACCACGCCGGATACTGGCGATCGTACAGTGACGTAGTCTGCTGTTCCGGCGCGTAGCCCACGGAGAAGCGCAGCGTCGCGGTATAAGCCGGCGCGGGGGCGCGATAGGTGATCAGCGTGAACAGGCCGACCAGCAGGGGCGGGATGATAATCAGATACCAGTAGCGTCTCAGGATTCTGAGCAGGGTGCGAAGTTCCATGGGAAATCCTAACGAGTAATGAACAACGAGCATGGCGTAAAGTGCGTTTTACGCATTACGCCGTGCGCCTGACGTGATCGGCATACTTTTCTTCAATGAACGCCGTCAACTTCTGCTTGAAAGTCTCGGTGCTGAATGTTTCCGCGTGGCGGCGAATGGCGTTGGGGTTAAACCTCAAGGTGTTGAAGCGCTTGACCGCCGCGCTGAACGACGCGGCAGTTTGTTCTTCAAACAACACGCCCGTTTCGCCGTCGACGACCGTGTCCAGCACGCCGCCTGCACCATAGGCAATGACGGGGCGTCCGCTGGCCTGCGCCTCGACGGGTGTGATGCCGAAGTCTTCGCGGCCCGGAAAGATGAAGGCTTTGCAGCGTGCCATCAAATCGGGCAGGTCGGCGTCGGGCACGCGGCCCAGAAATTGAACGTTCGGTTTGGCCAGCTTTTCCAGGCGGGCCGCGTCACGCCCTCCGCCGGCGATGACGAGCGGCAGCCCCAAACGGTTGAACACCTCAATCGCCAGATCGATCCGCTTGTAGGGGATGAGCCGTGACACGATGAGATAGTAATCGCCAGGCTGGCGCTGCGGCGCAAAGCGGCGAATATCGACAGGCGGATAAATGACGTCAGCCTCGCGTTTGTAGTAGCGCTTAATGCGCTGCTGAATCTCGCTGCTGATGGCGATGAAGTGATCGACGCGCTGCGCGGCCTGATAGTCCCAGCGGCGCAGCGCGGCTACCAGCGGTGCCGATGCCAGCCGGAAGGAGGCGCTCAGGCCCTCGCTGCGCGCATAATCGTCGAAGGTCCAGACGTAGCGCGTGGGGGCGAGGCAGTAACAGATGTGCAGCGCCAGTTTTTTCCGGCGCTGCGTGTGAACGCCATGGCAGAAGCCGCTCTTGTTGCTCACCACCACATCATAGCGCGCCAGATTCAAGGAAGACCACGCCGCCGGATAGAGCGCGAAGTAATGTTGATGATGTTCGTAAATGCCGGGCGCGTGATTCAGCCACGAGGGGCGGATGTCCCAGCCCATATAAGCGGGAGGCATTTCATCGCGCCAGTAGATGCTGGTGTATATCGGCGCGCGGGGAAACAGCTGGACAAGGTTTTCCAGAACGGCCTCGGCGCCGCCCATTTGGTTGAGCCAATCGTGAACGAGAGCAACTTCCATGGCGAGTGACGAGTGACACTTGCACCGCACTGCGTTTGGTGCAGTGCAGGTGTAAGTGACGAGTGAAATCAGATTAGACGTTCAGTGAGCAGAGCCCTGATGGGCTTGAATGAGCAACGATGGGCCTCACACGGCCCGACCGATTGTAGCGCGGCTCGGTGAATTTGTGTGCCGTATCCCTTGTGGCGCGCGAATTGGTAGGCCGGGTACTGCGCGTCAAGTTCGATCAGCAGGCGATCGCGGGTGACTTTGGCGAGGATCGAGGCGGCGGCCACCGATAACGAGATCGAGTCCGCAAAGTTGAAGACGACCTGCGGCTTGTTCACCTGCGGCAGACGCACCGCGTCGATGATCAGCGCAGCAGGCTGCGGCCACAGGGCTTCAACCGCGCGCTGCATGGCCAGGCGCGTCGCCGGCAGAATGCCGAGCGAATCGATCTCCTCTACGCTGCCTTGACCAATCCCGTGCGCTTGGCAGTGATCAATAATCACCTGAAATAGTTTGCCGCGTTGGCGCGGCGAGAGTTGCTTGGAGTCATTAACCTCCCGGAGGCTCGCGAGCCTCCGGGAGGTTCAATATGACCGCAGCCGCGACGACCGGCCCCGCCCACGCGCCGCGTCCGGCCTCATCGATCCCGGCGACGAGCGGATGACCAGCGCGGATCAACTGGTATTCGCGATCGAGCGTGGGCCGATCGGACGGAGCCGGGTTACGCCTTCCGGTCATACACTCCGCGCCAGCCGTTGCGCTGGACTTTGAGCACTTCCAGCAGCATGTTGATCGAATCTTTCAGCGGGCTGATGCGGCTCTGCGGGCGATAATACCATGTGATGGGCACTTCGATCAGTTTGCAGCCGTGCTTCAGCGCGATGAAGAGTACTTCCACGTCAAAGCCCCAGCCGTCGATGGTTTGCAGCGAGAATACCTCGCGGGCTACCTCGCGCCGGAAGACTTTGAAGCCGCACTGCGTGTCCTGAATCCTGGGGATGGCCAACAGGCGCACGATGAAATTGAAGACGCGGCCCATGAGATGCCGATACTGCGGTTCGCCCACGCGGCGCGCGCCGGGCACTTCGCGCGAGGCGATCGCGACATCGTAGGAATCGGCTGCGGGCGGCATGAATTTGCTGATCTCTTCGACCGGCATCGAGAAGTCGGCGTCACAGATGAAGAGATAGTCGCCTTGACCGTGGAGCATGCCCATCTGCACAGCCGCGCCTTTGCCCTGGCGCGGCTGGTGCAGCACCCGCGCATACGCGTGCGCGGCCGCAAACTCCTGGGCGATCTGCGGCGTGGCGTCGCGGCTGTTGTTATTCACGACGATGACTTCGACGGGGTATGCTTGGGCTGCCACGAACCGATCGACCTGTTCCAGGCTCGTCGGCAGGCGGCTCGCTTCGTTGTACGCCGGGATGATAATGGACAGCAGTGGTGGCGTGTCGATGTTCGATCCTCACGGAGGGCGCGCCTGCTGGGGCGCGGTAAGTGACGTTAGAATACCGCGATCAATGCAATTCGTCAATTGGGAATAGAAACGGAGGGTGTCAACCCTTAAGGGCAGATGAAAAGCAGGCAGTGATTTTGTCAGCGAAGTGTCGGACGAAATCGTAGACAAATCGTTCAAGATCGGGTACAACTAGGACAAGGTTGGGGAGTAGCCACCCACAGGGCCGATCGATCGTCAAGACGAGGCTGTGAAACGCCTCCGGTTGATCGGGTTCTAGCGAAATTGGCGAGACCACCACGACAGGCTTTGTCGCGGTGGTCTCTTGTTTTAGGGGGGAACACATGCGGACAAGTGCTCCCGTCAATGGATAACAAGGAATCACGCACTACGCAATGCGAAGGGGGTTTGACATGGGCTGGTCATTGAAATTAGGCAAGTGGTTTGGAATAGAAGTCAATTTACACGTGACGTTTTTGCTGCTGATTGGGTTTCTGGCGTTGACGGGTTTCGCGGCGACGCGCAATGCGGGCGCGGTGGCGGGCAATATCGGCTTCATGCTGGCGCTGTTCCTGTGTGTGCTGCTGCACGAGTTTGGTCACGCGCTGGCGGCGCGGCGCTACGGCATTCCGACGAAGGACATTACGCTGCTGCCGATTGGCGGTGTCGCCCGGCTCGAACGGATGCCGACCGACCCGCAGCAGGAACTGGTGGTGGCGCTGGCGGGGCCGGCGGTGAACGTCGTGATCGCCCTGGCGCTGCTGCCGATTATCGCCGTCTCGGAGTTGCCGTTCTTCGAGCGATTGTTCTCGGCGAATCTGTTCCTGGTGGCGTTTAACTTGATCCCGGCGTTCCCGATGGACGGCGGGCGCGTGCTGCGCGCGGGACTGGCGCTGAAAATGAACTATGCCGGAGCCACCCGCACTGCGGCGACGATCGGACAGGGTTTCGCGGTGCTGTTCGGCCTGGCCGGGTTGTTCACCAATCCGTTCCTGATCTTAATCGCCGTGTTCATCTGGTTTGGCGCGGCGGGCGAGTCGCAGGTGGCGCAGACTCAGTCGAGGTTGGCCGGCGTGCCGGTGGAGCGCGCGATGCTGACGCAGTTTGAGACGCTCGCGCCGATCAATTCTCTGCGCTATGTATCGCACGTGATGCTCGCTGGATCCCAGCAGGAATTTCCGGTCGTCGAGGGCGGGCGCCCGATTGGGCTGGTGACGCGCGCGGATCTGTTCAACGCGCTGGCGCTGCACGGGCCGCTGGGATGGGCAGCGCAGGCCATGCGCCGCGATTTTGCCACAATCGACGCCAGTGCGCCGCTGGCTGCGGCGGCAGAAAAACTGCAGACCGGACAGGCGCGGTCGATGTTCGTGCTGCGCGACGGTCAACTGGCCGGACTGTTGATGCTGGAAAACGTCCACGAGTACGCCAGGCTGCAGGCGGCTTTGGAAAAGAATGTGAGTGGTGATAAGATTAGCATGATGCGGACGACGTGAGATGTAATGCCGGCGTACTGCGTAAAGACTGATTGCACGGAGGACAACGAGGGGTTGCTTCCGTGCAATTCATGTTGAGGAGCGCGATATGGAATGGCACAAGACTTCAACGGCTGATGTGCTGAAACAGCTGAATACCACCGTCGAGCGCGGCCTGACGCAAAGCGAGGCCGAACAGCGCTTGCAGAAAGTACGGGCTGAACGAGTTGGTCGATCGCGGCACGAAGAACCCGTGGAAGATTCTGTTCGAGCAGTTCAAGTCGGTGATGGTGCTGATCCTGATTGCGGCGGCGGTCATTTCATTGCTCGTCGGCGATCTCAAGGATGCCGTGGCGATCCTGGCGATTGTGGTCCTATTTGGCGTCCTGGGTTTTACGCAGGAATATCGTGCCGAGAAAGCGATGGCGGCGCTGCGCAAGATGGCGGTGCCCAACGTGCGCGTGCGGCGCGACGGCGAGGTGCGCGAGGTGGCGGCGTCGCAACTCGTGCCGGGCGACAGCGTGCTGCTGGAAGCAGGCAATGTGGTGCCGGCCGATGCGCGCATCGTGGAAAGCAACAACCTGCGCATTCAGGAAGCGGCGCTCACGGGCGAGTCGGAACCGATCGAAAAAGAGACCGGCGCATTGAGCGGCGACAATCTGCCGTTGGGCGACCGGCGCAATATGGGTTTCATGGGAACGAATGTCACTTACGGCCGCGGCGTGGCCGTGGTGGTCGAGACGGGCATGAATACCGAACTGGGCCACATCGCCACGTTGATTCAAGAAGTCGATAACGAGATGACGCCGCTGCAGAAGCGACTCGATCAATTGGGCAAGGCGCTGGGCGTGGTGGCGCTCGTGATCGCCGCGCTGATCTTTGTGCTGGGCCTTATCGATGGCGAGCCGATCGAGTTGATGTTCATGACGGCGGTCAGCATTGCGGTGGCGGCGGTGCCGGAAGGCCTGCCGGCGGTGGTGACGATCACGCTGGCCCTGGGCGCGAAGCGCATGTTGAAGCGGCAGGCGCTGATTCGCAAGCTGCCGGCCGTTGAAACGCTGGGTTCCGTGACGGTGATCTGCTCGGACAAGACCGGCACGCTTACCGAGAATCGCATGACGGTGATGGTGCTGGATGTGGCCGGTCATCGACTGGAGCAGGAGACGGAAGAATTGCGGCGCGGCATGCCGGTGGGCGAAGTGGTGACGAAGATTCCGCAACAGGTGCAGCCGTCGCTGGCGCTGCTGTTGATCGGCGGATCGTTGTGCAACGATGCTGCGCTGAAGATGAGCGACGAGGGCCGCTTCCGCACGATCGGCGATCCCACCGAGGGCGCGATGATCGTGATGGCCGCGCACGCCGGGCTGTTAAAGCCCGATCTCGATCGGCAGTTCCCGCGCGCGGGCGAAGCGCCGTTCGATTCCGATCGCAAGCGCATGACGACGATCAACGAGGTGCGCGGCACGATCGAGCCGGTGGAGTTCCAGGGCGTGTGGCAGTCGGCGTTTGAGGCGATTCGGCCGGCCGCGCTATGCGGCGTTCACCAAAGGATCGCCCGACGGGTTGATCGCGATTTCCGATCGGGTGTGGGTCAACGATCAGGTGGAGCCGATGTCCGGCGAGTGGCGCGATCGGATCATGCAGTCGAACAATGAACTGGCGCAGAACGGCATGCGCGTGCTGGGCGTCGCCGTCCGATCGGTTGACGCTCCCACCGCCGGCGCATCGATCGAAAACGATCTGATCTTCGTCGGGCTGTACGGCCTGATCGATCCGCCGCGCGCCGAGGTGAAAGACGCGGTGCAGACCTGCCTCAACGCGGGCATCCGGCCGATCATGATCACAGGCGATCATCCGTTGACGGCGCGGCAGATCGCCACGGAGCTGGGCATCGCCAGCAACGGGCGCGTGCTGACCGGACAGGAAGTTGAGCGCCTGTCGGAAGAAGAACTGCAGAACGCGGTGGCCGAGGTGTCGGTGTTTGCGCGCGTATCGCCGGAGCACAAGCTGAAGATCGTCGGCGCGCTGCAAGCGCGCGGCGAGATCGCGTCGATGACGGGCGACGGCGTGAATGATGCGCCCGCGTTGAAGAAGGCCGACATCGGCGTGGCGATGGGCATCACCGGCACGGACGTGTCCAAGGAAGCGGCGGACATGGTGCTGCTGGACGACAACTTCGCGACGATTGTGGCGGCGGTGGAGGAAGGCCGCGTCATCTTCGACAACATCAAGAAGTTTGTGAAGTTTTCGATCGCGGGCAATGTGGGCAAGATCATGGTGGCGCTGCTGGGGCCGCTGCCGGTGTTCGGCTTGCCGCTGCCTCTACAGCCGCTGCAATTGCTGTGGTTGAATCTGTTGACAGACGGTTTGCTGGGGTTGGGCATGGGCGTCGAACCGGCCGAGAAGAATGTGATGCAGCGTCCGCCGGTGCGGCCCAGCGAAAGTATCTTTGCGGGCGGCATGGTGAGCTACATTGCGCTGGTGGGCTTGCTGACCGGCGCGATCGCGCTGGCGGTGGGTGTGACTTACTACCACAGCGGCAGCCCGTACTGGCAAACGATGATCTTCACGGTGCTGTGCTTCTCGCAGATCGGCCAGGTCTTTGCCACCCGTTCGAGCACCGAGTCGTTCTTCAAGATGAAGCTGCTGAGCAATCGCCTGCTGCTGGGCATGGCAGGGGCCGTGGCGCTGGCGCAGCTCGCGGCCATCTATGTGCCGTTTATGAATAACTTCGTTTACACGCTGCCGCTGCCCATCGTCGACCTGATCATCGCCATCGCGGCCAGCAGCGTGGTGTTCTGGGCGATCGAGATTCAGAAGTTGGCCCGGCGCAGACGATCCGCCAATTGATGCGAATCCTTGCACAAAACTCTTACCTCGCGATCGTGTCCTGGGCTGCCTTCAGACGGTATAATAGATGCAGCCTATCCGCTTTCCTCAATTGTCGTCGAGACGCTCAATCTACTTACTGTTATGACCCGGCAGTTCTTGAATGCTTATCGCGCTGAACGCGGCGCGCTTTTCGCGCCTGTACTCTATTTGTGAAGGAGGTGAAAAGAGAACTGTCATGCTGATTTGTGCTTAGCCAAACGATTTCTCGGTCAGTAAATCTGTTCGCTGCACATCCCCACACCCAATGTGCGGTCAGGAGAGGAAAACATGAAATCCCACACAGTATTCAGCGTCGTGTTGATTCTGGCCCTGCTGCTGAGCGCGCTGCCCGTCTTGCCAGTGAGCGCCGCGCCTCCAGTCTCGTCGCCACCCAACTTCGGCCCGAACGTGCTGATCTTCGACCCGAGCATGCCGACGAGCCAGATCCAGGCCGCCGTCGACGCCATCTACACCCAGCAGGTGGACAACGAGATGGGCGCGCAGCGCTACGCGCTGCTGTTCAAGCCCGGCGTCTATGGCAGCGCGGCGGAGCCGCTCATCGTCAAGGTGGGCTACTACACCGAGGTGGCCGGCCTGGGCGCGTCACCTACCGACGTCACCATCAACGGCCACGTGGACGTGTACAACCGGTGCCTGGCCCCCGGCTACTGCGTCGCTCTCAACAACTTCTGGCGCTCGCTGTCGAACCTGACGATCAATGTCATGGGCCAGTCTGGCTGTTACTCCTCAGGTAATTTCTGGGCGGTCTCGCAGGCCGCCCCGATGCGTCGGGTCAAGGTTACCGGCGGCAACCTTACGCTGATGGACTACTGCAGCGGCCCGGCCTACGCCAGCGGCGGCTTCATCGCCGACTCCCAGACCGCCTTCATCATCAATGGGTCGCAGCAGCAATGGCTCGTGAGGGACAGCAGCATCGGCGGCTGGTCCAACGGCGTCTGGAACCAGGTCTTCTCCGGCGTCGAAGGCGCACCCGCCCAGTGTTTCCCCAGCAATGCGTCATGCGGCGGCCCATACACAACGCTGGCGACCAGCCCGGTCACGCAGGAAAAACCGTTCCTGTACGTCGATTCGTCCGGCGGCTACAACGTTTTCGTCCCGGCGCTGCGCCATGACTCCGTGGGCACCACCTGGGCCGGCGGGCCGGCAGCCGGCGCTTCCATCCCCATCAGCGACTTCTTCGTTGCCACCCCGGCAGACTCTGTGAGGGTGATCAACACGGCCCTCGCCAGCGGTAAGAACTTGATCTTCACCCCCGGCATCTACCACCTGAACGACACAATCGCGGTCAAACGCCCTGACACGATCGTGCTCGGCCTGGGCCTCCCGACGCTCGTGCCCGACAACGGGATCGTGCCGATGACGGTGGCCGACGTGAAGGGAACCAAGCTCGCCGGGTTCATGATCGACGCCGGCCCGGTGAACTCGCCGATGCTGCTGCGGGTCGGAACGCAGCGCGCCTGGAATGGCCAGGCGCGCGAGCACAACCAGTGGAGCGATCCGGCCGCCCCGACCTTGCTGGCGGACGTGTTCTTCCGCATCGGCGGCGCGGCCGCGGGCAAGGCCACGGTCGCCCTGGTCGTCAACAGCGACAACGTCCTGCTGGACAACATCTGGTCCTGGCGGGCCGACCATGGCAATGGCGTGGGCTGGGACATCAACACCGCCGACACCGGCGCGATCGTTAACGGCGACGACGTGACCGCGTACGGCCTGTTCGTCGAGCACTACCAGAAGACCGAGACGATCTGGAACGGGAATGGCGGCACGGTCATCTTCTTCCAGAACGAGATGCCCTACGATCCGCCCAGCCAGGCGGCGTGGATGGAGGCTCCCGACGTCAAGGGCTGGGCGGCCTTCAAGGTTGCCGACACGGTGACCAGCTTCAGCGGATACGGAATGGGCAGCTATGAGCTTCTTCAACCAGGGCGTGGACATCTACGCCGCCAACGCGTTTGAGGTCCCCGAAACCCTGCCGATGGGAAGCCTCCATAACCTGCTCACGATATTCCTCGACCCCAGCGTCGGTAAGGGTGGCATCTTGAACGTGGTCAATGACACCGGCGGGTCGTCGACCATCGCCAACCCGAGTGTCCCGGTCACCGTGGTGAGCTACCCGTGACCGTGTAAGCGTGGGCTGGTGTCACGTGATGGCGTGATGGCCCACAACGCTTCGCGTATCCGCAGCTCCGGCCACCCTCGGCGGCCGGAAGCTGCCTCCAAACGAACTGAGGCCTGCTCAAACGGGCCTCAGTTGTCATCCCGCTTCTCATATCTGCCGCCCTGGTCGACCGAATCGGTCTATTATCACCTTCCGCAAGTACGAAAGTTTTGCTGCGAACCTGTTCTCAAACCAAATTCCAACTATTGACATAGAACATTTGTTCGTATATAATACTGCGCAGAAACGAGGTGCGCTGTGTCACTACGCCAGTGGCTTCAGAGTCTGCTTCCGGGCAGCCAGCATAAACGGTCGCACGAAGAACCCACAAACTCGACACGTACACTTACCCTCAATGCGACGACTACGCGACATGAAATCAAATTAATCAAGTCGCTCCCCGCCCTAACGCCGCGCGAGGCAGAAATCGTGCGCCTGATCCGCAAGGGCTACTCTAACAAAGAAATCGCTCAAGAGCTAGGGATTGCCGTAACAACGGTCAAGTGGAACATGACCAACATCCTGGCCAAGTTTGAAGTTCAATCGAGCAAGCAGCTGATTGCGTTGTTAGCCACGCAAGCCGCTGACGATTCTCGCGAATGGACGATTCTTGAATAGTTCTGAACCTCAGCCGGGCTATGACTTCCTCGATCAGCGGTAGTTCGTCTTCCGCGCTTTCTTTCCTCGACTCCCCCTACCTTTATACAGGCAGCATTCCCACCTTTTCCCTACTCAAGCTGAGTGTGCGCAGACCGGGTCTGTGCTAGATTGCTTGTGTGGAAAACGGTATCGCGCTCCTCTGCGGCGCTGAGATTCCAAGTGGACTCATCTTCAAGCCGATCGCGCAGCTGGCAGGATCAGGCCGGCCCGTTGACGTCGTAGACGGCGATAACTCGTTTCGTTCCTATCTCATTGCGCGCTACGCGCGAGAAATGAGTCTCGATCCACGCCGCGCCCTGGCACAGGTACAGGTAGCGCGCGCGTTTACCTGTTATCAATTAGCGGAGATCGTGGAGCGCTTGAGCCGGCGCGCTGATACGATCAACTGCGCCGGTATCGTCTGCCTGGGGCTGCTCGGAACGTTCTACGACGAAGACGTGGCTTGGCCCGAAGCGCAACGGCTGCTCCAAGAAGTGATGGCACACCTCAAGCCGTTAGCGGAACGGTGGCTGGTCTTAGTGACCGTCCGCCCTCCGCCGTCAAAAGCACCAAACCGCCTGGGACTGATCCATGTGCTCATGCAGCAGGCCGATGTTGTCCGGATCCTGCAACCCGATCCGCGTTACGAGCGATCAGTTCAAATCCCGTTAAGGCTCAGTTCAGGGAAATGACATGGGACGAACGAATGAAACCGCAACGCAACTGATTCGGTTCCAGCAGCAGGAACTGGCGAGGTTCTTTAGCGCGTTGCGCAAAGCCGATCAGGAGGCGTTTGAGGATCTATTTGCCCTCGCGCAATTTCACATTGCGCCGTTGGCCTATTCGGGCTCGGCTGAGCCACAGACGATCATTTTCTTTGCGATGTTGCTGGAACAACACAAACTGATTCTGCATATGCAAAACGTGATTAAGTTTCTCTTGGAGCAACAAGGCCTTGAATCGGATCAATGGTTGGATCTTTGACGTTTATGCCGATGAGCAAGGGATGGCGGTGTGGGTCATTGACGCCGAAGGAGTGGCGCATCAGTTGCACGATACGCACGCGCCGTCGTTCTTTGTCTTTGGCTCTCACGCGGACTTGCACGCCGTCTGTGGCATGTTGTCCTCAGCGCACCTGCCAGTCCGCTTGCGCCGCGCGGAGCGGCATGATCTTTTCTTGCGCCGCGATCTCATCCTGCTCGAAGTCCAGGTCCTGCGCCCGCTGCTGTTCGCCTCGATTTTCGCGCGTGTGCGAACCTTCCGGCCAGCACTGACCTACTATGACGCGGATCTCACACCCGCCCAGTTCTACTATTTCGAGAAGGGCCTGTTTCCCCTGGCGTACTGCGAGATTCAAGCGGATGCTGCCGGGTGGATTACCGACCTGGAGGTCAAGGATTCGCGTTGGGATTTGGATTACCGGCTGCCGCCCTTAAGAACGATGTCCGTGCGCCTCGCCGGACAATCCGAGAATCCGAATCATGGGTTTCGCGGTGAGCTGGAGATACAAACTGAAGATCGAGTTTGTGTCCTGGATCCGAACGACCCGCGCGAACTGCTCCTGACCCTGAGTAAACTTTTGCAGAAGTATGATCCCGATCTCCTGGTTTCGGAATACGGGGATTCGTTCATTCTCCCCCAGCTGCTGCAGCTGTCCACGCGCTACGGCATTCCCCTTCCCTTCAATCGCGATCCCAGGCAGACGCCCCTGTTTAAGAAAGCATACTCCTACACCTCCTATGGACGCGTGGTCTATCGCTCGGCAGCGCACATCCTTTTCGGGCGTTGGCACATCGATCTGCACAATGCCTTTCGCATGGGTGACTACTGGCTGGATGGGATCTTCGAGTTGGCGCGGCTCACCGGCCTCAACGTGCAGAAAGTCGCGCGCACTTCAACCGGCACCGGCATCTCGGCCATCGAAGCGGCCACGGCCTACCACCGGAAAATCCTGATCCCGTACCACAAGCGTGAAGCCGAGGATTTCAAGAGCGCGGGAGAACTCATCGTCACCGATAAAGGCGGACTGACGTATAGGCCGATTGTGGGCCTGCATGAAAACGTAGCCGAGATAGACTTTGTCTCGATGTATCCGTTCATCATGGCGAAATTCAACATTAGCCCCGAAACCATCAACTGTCCCTGCTGTCACAATCAGGTGGTGCCCGAAATCGGCTATTCGATCTGCACCCAGCATAAGGGGCTGATCCCTGAAGCGCTGGAGCCGCTCGTCGCCAAGCGCATTCGCTACAAAATGGGAGCGAAAGAGCTATCGGCGGGGACGCGCCGGGAAACCTACCGCCAGCGCTCGCAAGCCATCAAAGGGCTGCTCGTGACCTGTTTTGGCTACACGGGCTATAAGAACGCGCGCTTTGGCAAGATCGAAGCGCATGAGGCCATCACCGCCTACGGTCGCGCGGCGCTCATTCATGCCAAAGAGATTGTCGAAGACCACCGCTTTGAAGTTCTGCACTTGCTGATCGACTCGCTCTGGATCAAGAAGAAAAATGCCAGTGATGACGAGTATCCGCCATTGCTGGCGGAGATTACCGCGAGAACCGGCCTGCCCATCGCCCTGGAAGGCGTCTATGACTGGATTGCTTTTCTGCCCGCGCGGGAGCATGAAAAGATAGGCGTGCCGAATCGCTACTTCGGCGTCTTTCGGGATGGGGAAATCAAGACACGCGGGATCGAACTGCGCCGTGGCGATACGGCGCCGTGGATCAAGGCTGTGCAGCAGCAAGCTATCGATCTTCTGGCCGCCGCACACACTCGCCAAGAGTTCTTCGATCAAGTGCCGCAAGTTGTGGATTTCATCTCGGATAGCCTGGCCTGGTTGCGATCCCGTCAAGTGGATTACCGCGACCTGGTCCTGACCTATCGTTTGACGCGTGACCCTCAGGAATATCGGCACAACACCCTGAATGCGGTCGTGGCGCAGCAGCTGAACCAGGCGGGGGTGAGTCTGCATCCCGGAGAATCCATCCGCTATGTCATCACCGACGCGAAAGCGCGCGATCCTCGCGCTCGCGCCCGGCCAATCGATCACATGGATGCCTCTTGCGGCTACGATGTCGAAAAGTACGCGGAGTACCTGCTGCGCGCGATGGCAACGATTTTGCAGCCGGCCGGTTTAGATCAAGAACAGATCGAACAGAGAATCACGCCGGCTCAATCCGAACCATTGGCTTGGCAGCTTCCACTGGACTGGTTCGCGCCTATCAACCGGCGCTGATCAGACTAAATCACTGCGCCGCCTGGCTTTCAGGTTAGCACAGCATTTGCGCCTGTCAATTGAACGCAGGCTTAAAACAACGCCCGACCCTTGACCGAGGCCGGGCGGTTTTTTGAGCCTACGCGACTGACATGCGGCGCCGTTGTTGGCAAAAGGCAACGCAGATTGTCGGTAATAAAGAAAATGCGAAGCATCAAAACTCCAATTTGACTGGTCTCAAGCAGCATTGTCTGCCCGGATTCTTACCAAAGCCCTACTTTTAGCAAACCGTATCCAGCGTACACTAAACAAAGTTGGTGCATTCTTGCCTTGTTCTGATAGTGCGGGGAGATTGCAGCGAACGGAGAAAAAGTAAAATGAAGAAATGTCCGTATTGTGCTGAGGAAATCCAAGATGAAGCAACTAAATGCAGCTGTTGTGGGAGGGATTTGGCTAAGCCATCTTCCATTCCACCAACGTTATCACTTCCTGCCGCCCGACCGCGAAAGTCACGGAAAGGCTTGATCATTCTGCTCGTTGTAATCGTGGCTGTTCTGGCAATTCTATACACGCAAGTTGGCTTCTACACGGTGCAACCTATCGGCGCACTGCCGGAAGGCATCACTCTCCTTGTGTGGCGGCATAGTGGGGAGCCATTTTTTAACTCGCCGGATGGAGCTTGCCTACGATTGATGAACGGCGTCTCTCTTCTATGTCGTGGACAGGCTATGCAACTGGCCCCAACTGATCGAGTTATCGCCCGTCTAGGATATTGGGACTTTGCCTATCTTCAATCGACTAACGGCGCACGTTTCGACCGATGAGGTGAACGCATGAATGATCAAATTGAAGCAACCAAGAAATGCCCGTTCTGTGCCGAGATGATCAAGGCGGAGGCGATTGTATGTAGATTTTGCGGACGAGATTTGCAGATGGGTCAAGTTTCATTGCCAAGTGCAACAGACGCTCACCCAGGTTCAGCCGTTGATCTGGTGAGTTTTAACAAGAAGCTCGAAGAGCGCACTCGACAAGGTTGGATAATCCTCAATCGAACCGATAATTCAGCCACTTAAAAGCCGAGACAATGGAGACCGGCTTGGTCTAGTCGTTTTTGTTGCGTTACCTCTTCTTGCTGGAATAGCCATATACGTCCCATTGATTGGGTTTGCATTGGTCGGATTCCTCATAGTAATCGCGGACTACTTAATCCGCAAAGAGGAGTTTGTTTACATTACGGCAGAACGAGTTGATACCAATCCATCTACAGTTAATGCAAATCCATCAAGCGGCAATAGTTGATAAGGGCCGAGAACGAGGTATATCTCCGTTGCGATTTGATCAAGGTGTGTGGTACATCGGCTATCATGCTTACGTAATCGCATTGGAGAAATATGGCTGCTGAGCTCTAAACACGCCGCCTAACTCGTCGTAGCTGGGCATTGCTTTCGCCTGACGACGTTGAAACCGCTCGATCCCGACTCTGAAAGCGGGGCCGGGCGTCTCTCTGTCACAGTTGACCGTATCTGTGCGGCGGCTCCGGGCGAGGCGGCTCTTTCGATTTCAACCTGCTCAGTTCCGCTTGATACTCCAGCGCCTTGCACATGACTTTGTGGACGACATCCACGAGTGGCTCGCCATTATCCGCCATGATTGTTCCTTCGACTTGGCTGTTGCTCTTCGCGGCAGGGCGCAGTGTATTCTACCTCGAAAGTAGGTTTGAGGCTGCTTTGCGTCGGCGCAATGCTACGGCTAGACGAGAATCTTTTTGGCGAGGAGCCAGAGTCATTCTTGATGGAGCAAAGGCTTGCCGATGAGAGCAGGCTGGTCTATACTGATGGCGCCACAGCCTGTGCTTGTCGAAAGTCGACTAGGCGCAGGTGCCCGAGCTGAGGTCGGTAGGATGCCTTGTACGTGTTACTGCATGAGCATCACTATGAAACGCGTAATTCAAATTGGAATTATCGCCATCCTACTCGTCCTCTCTCCTGTTCACTCGTGTGCTAAGATGTCGGACGATCCTTCGAGTACTGATCCTTTCGCTCTTGGCTTCACTGGCCCTGAAGAAACCGTGATATCCAATGGACAATGGGGACTCAACTGGCTACCCGACGAGAATATCTCCTTTATCAAGTCCGGCGGCAATGTGCACGTTTGGTTTGCGGCCAGAAAGGAATCCTATTATCTTCGCGGCCCAACTATTGAAAGTTTGCAGCCTCATCAAGTGGATGTTAACGGAAATGCTGTGCCTGTGCTCTTGCCAAGCGGTTCCGACTTTGATAGGGATTATGCTGGTTCAGCGTCTGTCATTCGCGCAGCAAATGGTTCGGACTTGTTGATGTTCTACCATGCAGAAGATCAAACCTGTGGCGGCGATAACGCGAAAGTTGGAATTGGCCTAGCCCGATCTTCGGATGGTGGCGCAACCTGGACTAAACAAGGGCAAATCATCAGCAGTCCCCAAGTGCCTACTGATTGCAATTACAGTGGTTTCAGAGGCGCAGGCAACCCTTCCGTCTTTGTTAGCCAGGATAGTCAGTACATTTATATGTACTACATGGAATGGCTCTCAACGCGACCCGACTCGATCAGTCTTGCACGTGCTGCAAGAACAAGTGATGGTATTCCTGGTTCTTGGTTCAAATACCACAATGGCAATTTCAATGAGCCAGGCTTGGGTGGAGCAAGTGATGCCGTAATTCAACGTGCTAATGAAATAGCAGGTTATGCAGTCATCTCTAGTGTTACTTACAATTTATTACTCAGGAGATACTTAGCTTATAGTCGTTGGCCATAACAGCTTCTACCACACATCATCAGTCGACGGTATTAATTGGAATACGCCGACGCTCTTCTGGGAGGTTCCCGCTTTAACCTACTGGAACCACCTCAATGACGGTGATAGTTGGTATTATTATCCAACGCTAATCAGCACGACTCAAGACACAGACGATACGACCGTAGCGATTCGATACTTGTATATGCACATGGGGTTAAGAACGGCCCACCCCATTACATGGCGCACCGTCCCATCCAGATCGAGAATCATAACGTTTATCTGCCTCTGCTTGTCAGGTCAAATACGAACTAAGTGGGTACGGCTATGTTTTCTGACATCCAAAGTGGCAATCTCACCTATTTTTCAGGCGTTTTCGCGTGCGGTTTGTCAATATATATCTGCGGAACCACTTAGGTAATGCTGTTAAACACATCCTTGTTTCAAAAAAAGGCGAGGAAAAGATGAAGTCGATAACTACTTTCATCATCAGTATATTCATTGGTTCAGTGACGCTTGTCGCTTGTTGATCTCCCACTAATGCGATACCTACACCATCAAGCACTTCTCTCAAGTATGAGTTTCTAGAGATATTATCAAGTGCAAATAACTGGAAGCCCTTATGATGTGGCTGCAGACAACTGCGCTGGAGCGGCCGCTTCGGTGAAAGACGAGGAGCGAACACAGAAATACATTGTCGATCTGAAGATGGATGTATCAAACAAAATAGCTGCCGAATTTGGAGGCGATGTAGGAGTAGCAAGAGCTTCTCTTCGCGATGAAATAGGCGTGGCACTTGGTCTCAGAATAGCGCCGCGACTGAGGCGAAGTTCACTATCCACGTTACAACGCCCCCTTGCACAAGAACGATGACTACAGTGCAATGGAAAGAAACTTCGGTCAAGGGGAACATCGCTGTAAGCCAACCTGGTGGAAGTTACGTTGGTGTAATACCTTTCTCTGTACTCAACTCTATGACGTTAGAGCAGCAAGGATCACAGACTTTAAATTGCCAGAGTGGTGCAATCGTGACTTCACAAGCCACACCAATAGTATTGGCGACTTCCGTTCCACAGATTCAGCCAACGCCGATACCTATTTCGTTGGGAACATTTATAGTGCCAGGCAACTCGAGCGAAGGCATTAAGTTCACTGCAACCCAGCCAGGGCTGTATATCTTTAGATACCTGCGAGGATCATATTCGACTTATCCCAGTGACAGAATCCCCTCTGGAGAAGCGACATCGCTTACAGCAGTAAGGGTATTCTGGAATCGACAGGTGACGTGGGATGGAGTTGCTATCGGCGCCTCGGACTTCAATGTAGCGGACGCAACCTATAGTTCAAATTCCAGCGAGGCGGAATCGAAGGTACAGGGACAGGGGTTAACAATCTCGCTACTACAAGGTGATTATCTGATTCTTGTGGCCGTAGATCGACGGCCATACTTACTCAGACAATCCCGGCGAGGTTGTCCTTGAAGTTCTTTTCACTCCGTCACAATAAGAACGTTCTTGGGAATTGTTGTGGTCAGGTTGCTCAACAAGTCGTTGCATGCGACCGCCTACCATGCCGCGGATCAGAGGTTCAGGTTGTCGAGGTGGACTCGCTGGTATGTGGCGCGTGAATCGGTCGGGTCTTGCCGTCGGTCTTTCGTCTCGTGCTGTCGCGCCTGCGCACGAAGGCCATTGGTGCGTCACGGTGGCGCGTGAACTCCGCCGTTGGGTGCACGCCACAAAGTTGTCAGATGACGTTTCGAAACCTGTATGCGACATAGATGTAATCTGACTGCGTAGGGGTCGTGGGTTCAAATCCTCTCGCCTCTAATGTCATCCGACTCATACAGCTAGAGCCGCTCGACCCTTGACCGAGGCCGGGCGGTTTGCTCAACGGGGCGTTTCAGTGTGAACTCCCTCCAAGGTTCGGAGTCATGTCCGAAACAGCCCCTAGCCTTACCACATCAGCACCGCGAAAGCCAAGCGCACGCCGTTTGTAGGCGTTGGCGCTTCTGGTTATCCTCACGTTTGTTCCTCTGCACTGGCTGCTGTTTCGAGGGCAAGAGGTTGTGCCGGGCGTGATTGCTCGCCCGGTGGGCCGTGCGACGTGACGTAGTTTGGGCAGCGGCTTTATACCGACCCGTCAAAATCCCTTGCTCGTTCCACCCATTCGTCATTTGGCTCGTAGTTGAGGCCCGGGAGATGACTCCTTTTATTCAGTCATGATTACGCGCGATAGTCCGCCGCTGCCCCTGGTTCGGTGTCAATAGCCGCCATGGTCTGATCCTCGTCCAGCCCATATCCGCCCTCGATCAGACTCCACCAATCTGCGCGCAAAGCGGGCTGCCGGAGCCCCGTCGATCACGTCGTGGTCAAACATCACTGTCAGGTTAAGGATCTCGCGCGGCTCGATCCGCCCCTCCACTTCCGTCTGGCTTCCGGGCAATACTCCCCACGATCAGGTCGAGCCCATACATGATGGGAGCAAAACCGCAGCCGCTGATGCCTTTAGCAAAGATCCCTACTGCATGTAATGCCAACTGTGCCTATTAGTGAAGCGGAAATCGTCGGGTCTCGGCGCACGGCCACACGGAACAAAGCATTCAACAGCCCCGACAGCGGCCATCGAAGCGACATGGCGGAGCTGAACCACTGTTCCGTCCCGCTGCGCGGCGGCGCCGGCTTGGACTGTTCAGAGCGGATCTCCTGGTGGATCTCCCGGTATATCTTGTGGTTGGCGCCTCGGATGACCTGACCCACCGGGGCATACCTTCATCTCCGATTTTCTTTTCGATCATTAACCCGACGTCCACGTCGTCAAACACGACGAGGTGCTTACGGCCTTTCTATGCAAGCCTGCACGGTCTTGTTCTCATCCACGGCACGGGCCAGGCAGAAGGCCAGTGAAACCGGTAAAAGACAGTCATTCACCGGTCTGCGCCCTCTTATCCTCTCTGAACCGCCTGGCGACAGTGGCATCGACTTCCAGCAGGCCGTCATGAAGTGCTTGCGCGAGTTCAGCTCGTTGATTGAAAGGCATAATCACGGCGCTCTCCTGGGTACTCGTTGACATGATAGGCTCCGGCTTTCTTGTTCATCGTATTGATTCCTCCATTTTGCCTACTCCCCGCCGTGGCGCACCCACTCGAAAGTGAGCTTCAACACGTTCAACAACGGCTCGATGGTCAAGACTTCCGGGGTATCCCACTTCTGGTGATAGAAGGCCACCATCTGTTGAGGCAACTTGAAAGGCATCAGTGTCGTAGCCTTGAGACCGGCCTGGCTAAAGGAACCCGCGTCGCTCCCGCCTGTACCGACGAGGCCGGGTTTCACCTTGTAAGGGACCCCGGCGCGCTCCGCCGCCGCGACCACGCTTTTCACCATCTCGGGGGAATGCTTCACGGTGCCATTCACATCCGAGGTGAGGATGGCAATTTCTGGATGAGCGACCGTCTCGAAATTGAGCAGCCGCGCGTCCAGGCGTTTCAGCTCGTCCCGGTGGCGCTCTACGTAACGCCGCGAGCCCCGCAGTCCTGCTTCCTCGCTGCCGAAGGATACGAACCGGATTTCCGTGTCATCGGGAATGTAGGAAGGGTTCTTCACCAGGAACCTGCACATCGCCACCGCAAGCGCGCTGGCTGCGAGATTATCCGCCGCGCCCGGCACGGTTCCTCCGTTTCTCCTGCCCATGTTAAAGAACATTGCAAAGACAATATAAGGCACTATCGGATAGGCCAGCATGACCCATCCCAGTGTTCCGATGCGGACCATGCCGGCATCGCCAGTGATCACACCCGTCACCTGGATGATGCTCATCGTCAACATGGCGATGGGTCCGATAACCAGGGTCACTGTGACGATAAAGAATCCGTAACCAAGGAAACGAAGCCAGGTGTTTTCCAAAGCGCTGTCATGGTGGCCACTCAGGATGAGTAATCGCTTCACGTTTTCGGTTCCGGGCTTACGCAGCGTGCCGATCACATTCACTGACCGTTTCTTTTTAAAGAGTGGATCAACGAACTCAAAGTAGAAGATGAACTCAAAAATGACCGGCAATACCGCGATGATGGAGAAGGCCAGGGCAGCACTGGAGGTTAGCCAGGGTGAGACTCCCGTGAAGCGCCCCATGGAAGTATTCAGCAGGGCGGCAATGAGCGTCAAGAGCGCACTGATGGGCGTCCAACCCAAGAAGGCCCCCGGCGCAACGGCAAATTCCTCGACGAGGACATTTCCGGCGCCCAGGTGCGATTCCAATTCCTTTTTGATGATGGCAGCCCGTTCCCGTTCCTGGGGACTGCCCGGCAGACCAGGACCCACCTCCGTGCAAATCGTCTTAACGATATCAAAGGCATAGTGGGCATCATGGTTGGTAATTGTCTCTGGCATTGGATGGCCCTCCTTATCAGTGGGTGGTCATCATTCACCGGTCACCCGTCTCATCCAGCCCATACCCGCTCTCGACCAGCTCCACCAGCCGGCGCACAAAGCGCGTCGCCGGCGCCCCGTCGACAATGTCGTGGTCGAACATCACCGTCAAGTTGAGGATCTCGCGCGGCTCGATTCGCCCCTCGACGACGGCTGGCTTCCAGGCAATGCCTCCCACCACCAGGCCGAGGGGGTGGAGTGTGGGGCTTAGCCCCCAGCCGCTATGGCCCCCGCCGAACATACCAACCGAAGTGAGGGCAACCGTGCCCGCCATGGATACGCCGATCGCCGGGTCACGACGGCCGTTCATACGGAGCAAGGCGATAGCCAGCCTGGACAATGGCCACGGAACAACATGGCAGAACGGAACCAGTTAGCCATCCCTCTGCCCGGCGGCACCGGCTCGGACTGTACCTTGCGGATCTCGTCGTGGATCTCCCGGTATGTCTTCCGGTTGGCGGCCCGGATGACATGTCCCATCAAGGCGCGCTTCTCGCCAACCTTCCGCTTCGACCATCAACCCAACGTTCACATCGTCAAACATGACGAGTCGTCTGTCGGCCTTCCGGTAAGCCTGGATCGTCTTGTCCTCATCCACCGCGCGGGCCAGGCAGTAGGTCAGGAAGCCGGTGAAGGAGAGCGTCTCACCGGTGCGCGCTTCGTGCTCTGCAATGAACTGCCGCGCGACCGTCACGTCCACTTCCAGCAAGCCGTACATGCTATGTGCCGGCCAGGTCAGGTCGAGCGTGTTCACCCACACGCGGCGTCCCGGTGTGAGATCGACGACATGGTAGGGTCCGATTTTTTCATTCATGGTAGGGTCTCCATTTGAACTAAGAATCTGCGCTGAGCCGTTCAACGAGGTTCTTTTGATGCCCGGGGCTCCCGGAGGGCTCGGAGGACCAGCCCGGTGCGCAGAAAGGCCCATATCACCGCAAAACTGCCGCAGACCATAGCGATCCAGGAAAAGTCGGGCATGAAGAGCGTCAGAAAGCCGCGCATTTTGCTCAGCATGGGAGATCAGGGTGAGGGCAACCAACAGGTTAGGGATCAGCGGAAGCAGGATATGCTGCCCCCACATGCGCTCACGGCTCGGGCGGCGCTCCGGATCCAGCCGCCAGCGGCGTAACAGCAGCAAGGTGGCGGCGACACCGGCGATTTGGAGAAGCGGTATGAGCAGCATGCCGCGCATCGTCCAAGGGATGCGTCAAATCGAGTTGGTGTAGGGGTGCTGTCCGGCGAGCCGTTGTGCCGCACCCATCCCCACCTCGTCCAGGGTCATCTTCATCATCGCGTGGTTGGCATTGACGAGCAGGACCATGCCTTTGTTTTGTTCCGGCACCAGAGCCATAAAAGCGCCAAAGTCGGGGACGATGCCGCTGTGCGAGACGATCCTTGACTCGCCGATTTCCTGGCTGATCCAGCCCATGCCATAGTATCCAAGCGACAAGCCCATCTCGTTGATCTCTGCCGCCGGGCGGTGCATCTCATCGATGCCCGCGCCCGAGAGGATTTGCACGCCGTCGTAGCGGCCCTCGTTCAGATGAGCGATCAAGTAGTGCGCCATGTCTTCCGCGCTGGAGATCAGCTGGCCGGAGGGAAGCGAACTAGGCGGAATGGAGAGATGGGGGGCAGGGAAGGGATGACCAAACCAGTAGCGGTGGCCCATAGCCAGGCCGTTTTGCTGCGCGACAGCCTTTGAAGTATAGCTGTGGCTCATCCCCAGCGGGTTAAAGATATGGTTTTGAATGTAGTCGGCGTACGATTCATCGCTGGCAGCCTCGACGATCAGCCCCAGCACGTTATAATTTGTGTTGTCGTACTCGAACTTCGAGCCGACCGGACGGGTGAGCTTGAGTGTGGACAAGGCGCGCACCTGGCGCTCAGTGGCGTCAGGACGGCTGTCGAGATCGGCAAGGTTAGCCATCCCGAGCAACCCTGGCAGGCCGCTGGTCTGGTTCAGCAGGTGGCGCACTGTGATCTGGGCAGACGCCTGGGGATCTGCCACGCGGAACCAGGGCAGGTAGCGCTGGACCGGGGCATCCAGCTCGACCTTACCGGCCTCGACCAGCTGCATCACCGCCAGGGCGGTGAAGGATTTGGTGAGCGAGCCGATAAAGAAGGGCGTCTGCGGGGTTGGCGCTTCACCGCCGGGGCGTGCCCGGCCAAAGCCGCGCAGGTGCACGATCTGATCACCCTCCACGATAACCAGCGCTGCGCCAGGGATGTTCAGGTGACGCATTTGCTCTACGATGTAGGCGTCGATCGCCTCATAGGAAGTACCACTGGAGGCAGGTTTTCCAGAAGCTGGTTTAGCGAATGCCCGAAGGATAAACGCCAGCACGGTGCCAACGAGTAATGATGGGAAGAGGAATTTCTTGATATTCATGGTTGTAATTCCTTGACGGGTAAAGCCGGTTTAGAATCCAAACCCGCATTCAACCTTCCCATCTCATGCCGCAATGCCTGTTCAAGTTCCGGGAAGCGAAATTGGTAGCCTGCGGCAAGCAGTTTGGCTGGTTGGATGCGACGGCTGGCAAGGAGGAACTCCTCGCCCATCTCACCCATCACCAGGCGCACCAGGAAAGCGGGCATGGTGCCCCCCGGTTTTTGCCCCAAAGCCTGGGAGGCGGCCTTAGCAAACTCGGCATTGCGCATTGGGTTGGGACTGACAGCGTTGACCGGTCCAGTCAGGGCCTCAGTTGTCAGGGCAAACTCAATGATGGAAGCCAGTTCGTCTCGCCCGACCCAGCTCGCCCACTGCTGCCCATCACCTGCCCGAAAACCCACGCGCTGCAAGGCGGCTTCGCCCAGGACCGGTGGGATACGCAGGTGCACAACCCGGATGCCGGCTTTGCTTGCCGGAGCGGTGGCCGCCTCGCCATCCTGCTGAAGGCGGGCAAGAAAACTCGTTCCGGCGGGGCTATTCTCTGTCAGAACCGCATCACCGGATGAAGGGTAATAGCCCATCCCTGAAGCACAGATGAGCACTTGGGGTTTGTGTGCGCAAGCAGCCAGCGACTCGGCCAGCAGGCGGTTGGTTCCCAAACGATTGGCGCGTATCATTTGTTTGGCTTTGGCAGTCCAGCGCATAGGCCATGGCACACTGGCCAGATGGACGACACCGTCGAAGCCATCCAGACCGGCATTGTCAATTTCACCGGCGTCAGGATCCCACCATACTTCGCCTGGGCCGGGTGTATGCCTGACCAGGCGAATGACTTCGTGACCGCATGCAATCAAGCGGCGGGTCACGGCCGATCCAACCATGCCATTAGAACCAGCGATTAGAGTTTTCATTTTTCCTTCTTGCCGCGCAACAGCGGCTAATGATGACTTCCTTGTCTAACGAAGAACGGTTTCGTTGATCTGCCCCATACGTCTAAACAACACGGCCAGCAAAACTGTTGCTGCTGAGAAGATGACACACCACGGCACAAGACTTCCCAGCAAGTAGATCGCCGGACTGTCCACCGCAATGCCAAAGATAGTGATGACAACCGAAGCGCCATTAGCCAGGAAGAGCCATCGGATCCAACGCTCTAGCTTTCCACCCCCGAAGACCGGCGCGGCGAACAGCATCGCCAGGTTCATAAAGATATAGGCAGAGGCGAGCGCCCAGAAGATGGAGTGGGGGTTGCCCATCACGAACATCGCCAGACCATCGATCTCTTTGTTCACAATGCTCAGCCGCACGACTGTCAATTGCAGGAGGTAATTGATGCTCGCCATCGCCGCATAGATGAGCGCGAATGCAACTCCCAGGTGACTCCAAATTTTCTTATCCGGCGAAGCGTAGTAATGGAGGCTGACCATCAATACGACAAACGTCGGCGCAAGCAATAAGGATGGGATCAGCGACAACATTTGGATGGGCTGGAAAGACGCAACAAATGATTCGATGCCGCGCCACCCGGGCGACGTGCCGGTTGCGGTCGCCGACATAGAAATCATCGTGACAATCAAAGTGATGCCATACCCGATGCTGAATAGCGTTGCGAGAACAGCCGACCAGAACCCGACCTGGCTTACTGACCTGGGCACCGATCGAACCATGCCAATCGAAACCTCATCTCTTGCGATTTGTAACCGTGCCTCAAAGGTAGTGCTCATTGGTACCTCCATTCGTGATGAATTGTCTTTTCAACTGTCATGCTCAGTCCCGCGAGAAACAGCGACTTTCAGATACATTCGCGGCAGCCATAAAGTCTCTGACTGCCTGGATGACTTCAGCAGTCCGTTCCATCTGTGGATTATGACCGGCGCGCTCGATAAGCACCAGTTCCGCGTTCGGTAGTCGATCCGCGAGGATCGCTTGATGTTCCGGCGGGAACAGAAAGTCGTAGCGCCCCGCCATAACCAGGGTTGGCACCTGGATCTCGCCCAGCCGGTTCATCACCGTCCAGCCCTTGAGCGGCTGGGTGCCACCAAAGATAAGGGCTTCGGGTCGCATCTTGGGACGGGGTCCCGGAGAAAAAACCTCGTGAGCCATCTCCAGAAGGAAGTTGCGGTAGAAGTACGCGCTTACAAACTTCATAGAGGTAGGAAGGAACTCGCCGGGTGTCAGCTGACCGTTAAAGAAACGACGAGCCGCTCCCACGGCAGCGGCGCTGTAGCCTCGTTTGGCGAGAATTTCGGGCGCATTCTGTTGCGCCCACCATGTGTCGCCGCAGGTATCCATCAATACCAGGTGCGAGAGACTTTGCGGATAACGCAGCGCATACTCCAGGGCTACATTACCGCCAAAGGAGTGCCCGAGCACCGCCCACTGGTCGAACCCCAGCGTCTGGCGCAGCGCGTCGGCATCCGCGGTCAGGTTCTCAAACGTCATGGATGAGACTTCTGCCCCTTCCGAGCGGCCATTGCAGCGGTGGTCATAAAAGATCAGGGTGAATTGATCCGCCAAAGGCTGTAAGGCTAGCAGGGATGTGTGATCCAGGCCAGGGCCGCCATGCATGAGGACCAGTGGATATCCCTGTCCCATGACTTTCACGAAGAGGGACACGTCTCGAATATGCATGTTTGTCATTTTCTACTCGCCTTTCTATATTCAGCGTGAAACAACGCCACATTAGGGATCAGCAGAGCCGGACGCGGATCATCACCACATTCTGAGCAGCTTTCTCTACTTCTTCTGCTCTTGGGTTATTGTGGTCGTCGAAGGTCACACCGTAATACCTGGCGTCACTCGGCACCTTCCGCAGATGCTGGCTCAGCCCGGCTGCGACGGCCTGCTTGTCCTCGGCGACCGGTTCTGCCAGTCCCTGGAGCTCCCGTCCCCGAATGCGTAACGTGACCGGCGCCTCGCCGCGCAGGTTTTTCCACCAGTTCGCATGGGTAAATATGGTCACCTGATCGCCGTCTTGAGAGTAGTCGACCGGGGTCGTGTAGGTCTTCCCGCTCTTGCGCCCGGTGAAAGTGATCAACAGGACGGTTTTGCTGACCATCCCGTGCACAGGCGAGCGCAACACGAGTTTCATGGTTTGAGTGACGAAGGGAGGGACAGATGGTGTTTGTGTTGTTTGGGACATTTCAACCTCTTTCTGATGGTTTCGCATCTTCAGCCCGGTGTGCCTGGCGAGCTTTCCAGCCGGGACGCGACAGCCGCGCCATCAAGGTTTCTTGAATGGAACCAGCCGATCAACCCTTGCCATATAATCTTCATACTCCTTGCCGAAGGCCCGCGTGAGTTGCTCCTCCTCTTTGCCGATGAAAATCATGACACCGGCATACAAAAAGACTGAAGGAACAAAATAGACCCAGGTTAACGACAGCAGCGCGACGGCGGGAAGGACGAAGAACGTCACGCTGGAGTAGATGGGATTGCGGACAACGCCGTATGCCCCAGTGGTTACCAGTTTACCTTTGGGAAAGCCCGTCAACAATTGGATGACCGCAGTCCCCCACAGGATTAGCCCAAGAGGTAGTAATACATATCCCACGGGCTGGATAAAACTGATACTCTCGGGCAACGCTGCGATTTGGGGGAAATAGGCATGGACCCATATGGCTGCAAGCAAAGACGGCAGCATAAACAGGATGATTTTCCCGCCCTGCCCGATGATGCTCATTCCGTTTTGCTTTTTCAAGATGTTTAACATGATGCGTCTCCTTTCCTTATCTGAATCCTGGACGGGTGGACCACTTTTGCTTCTTCATCAAAAGGATGATGCAGCACCGTGCCCATTCAAACAACACTTTTGGCTCGTTGTTGAATGGCTTGGGGCGATGCGCCACGACCACACACCCTGCACGGGCCGCGCCGCCGGTAATAGTAGCCCAACGTCGCCACCGCAAGCGCTACACCCCAAACTGGGAACAGCAAGGTGGGACCGACATGGAAGATTATTCCATCGATGAGTCCTACATCCTCTCCCCCACCGGCCACCAAATTAGCGGCCATCTGGTCTAAGCCGGACCAAATCCCGATGCCACCCACGATCAGCAACACCGACACGATCGAGGCTGGGACCACCGCCAGCGCGATGGGGACCCGGCGTCCTGCCAGGCCGATCATCCAGCGCGGGAATACCTCACCCCAGCGCTGCACTAATCCGAGCATGAGTACCGCTCCCACCAGGCCGAAGGTCGCCAGGAAGAGTCCCGAGGTCCACGTCCCACTCTCTTGACCGCGACGCAGGTACTCCTCGCTCATCCCCAGCGGGAACCCCAGCGCCCAGGCGTAACGGGTGAGGGCGTAGAAGACGGGCGCCGCCATCGCCACAACCACGGCGATCCGGCCCCAGCGTGCGGCGTTGTCAGGGCTATTCCACCCTTCCAGGCCATCCCGGCGTCCGCAATACAAGCAGGCGTCCCCGCTCCGGCGGGCATAGCAGACGGTTGCTGCCAGCCAGAGAAACCCGCCGATAAGACACAGCAACTGGTGGATCGTCGCCCATTGAGTCCAAGACTCCAGGTAGGCCTGGCCCCTCTCGGCAGTGACGGGGCCGAGGATGACAGCGGGGATATAACCAAACTTGACCAGCAGGTTGAGGCCGGTCATGAGCAGCAGAAGGACCCCGGCGAGCAGTGCTCCGGCAGTTATGAGGAGAGGCCGGAGCGCCCTGCTTCGCACCCCGCGCAGCATCGCCACTCCCATCGCCGCCGCAGGAATCCCTGCCATCATCACGACGATCCAGGCCACGCCCGGTCCGAACCGTCCAAGCAGCGGCCCCATAATGTCGGACACGGTTTCGGGGGTGTAGGTGTAAGGGAACCCGCGCCCGCTCACCGCCCAGTAGACCCCCAGCGCGGCGTAGATGAGCGACCATGCGACTGCCGCGTAGGGCGCCCAGCGCTGCCAGTCGCGAACCCCTCCACCACGAGCGGGCACGACACTGACCATCCCGCTCCCCTTTCTTAAGAGGATTTTGTTCATGATTTCTCCTGTGATGACACAGCTAACATTTCATTCGTCAGGAGGGTGCCGGAGCATTTGCCAACACCTTCTGGACATATTCGTGGAGCGAAGTCAGCCGCCCAACATCTACTTGGTGTTGACTCTCACGTTGCCCGCGCCGCTGTGGACCGTGATCTCGACCTTATTGGCGGCACTATCGAAGTCGGACGACTGGTACGTGTTCTTGTCAGTCTTGCTGAACCGCGGGTCCACGGTCGCTTTGCCCAGCCCAGTGGTAGCGTGAATGCGAGCCGCGACGCCGCTCGGGATGCGCACGACCACATTGCCCGCGCCCGTCTTGGCAGTAACGCTAAGGTTAGCAGCGTCCTCAGGCAGGACCACGTCCATGTTACCCCCACCGGTGTCGGCTGCGACGCGGGTGACGGCCATGCCAGCCAGGTCAAGCTTGACGTTACCGCCGCCGCTGTGGGCAGTGATGTCAGACTTCACCTCGGGGTTGAGATGGATCTGCCATTCGGTTGCCCCGTTGCAGGCTTGCCAGGGGAAATGGAACCAGGGTTGCCCGCCACCGCTGGCCTTCAGCTTGAGGGTGGCCTGGCCGTTGCTCGTGTTCAGGGTCCGGGTAGGCAGACCCTGGTTCTCGAGGTACTGCAGCGTGCCGCTGGCCAGCAATTGCTCGCCGCCAGCAAGCCCGTCAATCGCCAGGTTACCGTCGCCGTTGTCGATATCGACCTTCGCGACCGTTGCATCGCCAAGGGGCTCCGACAGGTTATGGGTGAGTATGTTCTTAGCCATGATAGCATCTCCTTTTGTTACGCCGGACAGATCGCAGTCCGGGTTCTACTTCGTGTTGACTTCCACATTGCCGGCGCCGCTGTTGGACCATGATCTCGACTTTATCGGCGGCACCGTCGTAATCGGGCGACTGGTACGTGTTGCCATCGATCTGGCCGAACCGCGGGTTCGCGGCGGCTTGCAGCCGCTTCATGCCGTGGGGCCAGCGGACTTTTGTTCAGCCAGGTGTGCCTGGTAAGCTTTCCAGCCCGGGCACCAGCCGGTGTGCCAGCGCCACAGCCGTGCCATCAAGGATTTGGGATTGGCTTCAGCCTTTTTCCGCATGGGGCAGGTTTCGCAAGCGAAAGTCTTTTCTGCTGAGGGCGTACGGTTGGTTTTCATGGTGAGTTCCTTTCATGATGTGAAGTTCAAAATAATCAAACGATCAGCGCCGGGAAGCGCTCCCCACTATTCCTTATCGGAATCCTGGGTAGGTGGACCGCCGCAGGTAACCGAGATCAAGGTCAGATTGAGATCGCGGATGCGCTCGAGCAGCCCGTGGAGTGCAGCCTGGTCGGGCAGCGAGCCGGAAAGCAGGGTCTCATCCCCTTCCAGGTATAGGTCAACTTCAAGCCTGCAAACCAATCCGACCAGTATCGATCCAGATGTCCCTTGATTTTGATCTCGTAGTATTCCGGCATGGCAGCTCTCCTCAATCAGGATCTGGCTATAGTTTAGCGCGCGGCGAGGAAGCCCGCATCTGCCAAAGGGGATATTCGGGGTTTATTTGCAGGGTTTACCTGCCTGTGCAGCAGATTGATCTACAGGGATGGGTGGGGGAATCTTAGGGAGGATGCCGAGCTGCCGGGCCCGGGCGACTGCCTCGGTCCGGTTGGCGACGTCCAGCTTGCGATAGATACTGGCCGTGTGGGCTTTGACGGTGCCCGGGGCGACAATGAGCTGCCGGGCGATCTCCTGGATTGGTTCTGCCCAGGGCCATGAGATGGAGTACTTCCAGCTCACGCTGGCTCAATGGCTCGACCAGAGCCTGTCCCGACTGGCGAGGCCGTGCCGAGGGATCACCGGCCGGGGAGGCTTTTTCCTGCGCCGCCGTAACCGCATGCGGTTCGGCATCGAATTGGGAGAGCAAATGGATGGCGTAATCCCGTAAGGGGCCGGCGCCGGCATGGGCCAGCCACTGAGCAAGCAGCAACTGCATTGGCCGGCCCTCGTCCAGGAAGACCCGCACATAACCGCTGGGTTCGGCCAGCGTCAGGCTTTTCGTCACTGCCAGACCCGCTTGCGCGTTACTCCCCACCCCCTGCAGCGCCAATGCTTTAAGGAGCATGATATCGATGAGCCGGCCCTGCCTTCCGCCTGACCGGGCCGATTCTTCCAAACCAGACAATAAACGGATTGCTTCATCCGGTTTGTTCTGAGCAATCAATACCCGTGCCTGCGTGATATGAGTCAACTCATCTTCATATCGAAATGGATCGTGCGAGCCAAAGCGCTTTTCAAGTGCAGCGGCCCAGCGGTCGACTGCCAACCAATCTCCTTGTGCCAGCCACGATTTTACCTGGGCCGCCTCCACCACGCTGCGAGCTTCTGAGAAAACGCCGCAAGTTTGCACCAGCTGGGCAGCTTTTTCTATCGCGCCTGCCGCCTCAGTCCGGTCCCCTCGGGCGAGCTGAATTCGCGCCAGGGTGATGTAGGCCAGGCAAAAATCATCCGCTTTGCCCCACCAGGGGAGGCAATCCAGGCCTCTCTTCAACGCGGACGAGAGCCGCCTCCACGTCATTCCATTCACACAATAAAGCGGCTGTTTCAACCTCGACGAGGCCGACCGCGCCAAGATATTGGCCGCCCGCCTCGTGGATCAGCTGCGCAGCCTTTTGAAGAAGATCATCCGCCTCGTGCAGCCGGCCCTGATAAACTTGCGACCTGGCCAGAAGGCAATAGGCGGCAACGGGGTTATTAATAGCCCTGGCGCTATAGCCTGATCGTATCGTCTCGTTCAATATCTTGTCGGCATTGATAAAATCACCATACAGGAAGTATTCATATCCGAGCGTGATGCTAAAATCAATTTGCAAGTCCAGGCTGTCCGCAGGAACATTTTCGCGTGCGGTAAGGCAAAGCTCAATGGCTCGACGAGTATCCCCTTGCATGGCGGTAACACGGCTTTTGACGTAGGCGTGATAACCCAGCATGGACTGAGCGCCGGGCGCCGAGCCTTCAGCCCGAATGCGCTTTTCAGCCTCATCGAGCAATAAATTGGCTTCTTCAAGTTGTCCAAACCAGGAGCGATTTAGAGCTTCGTACAGACATAACCAGGGCCGTCGATAGACCAATTCCCTGCTCAAATTACCCATCCAGGAACGGATCCAGGACATTTCGCCGCGATTCATCATCTCCATATAATTCTGTTTGATCAAACGCTCAACCAGTTCATCATCCGAGGCCATGGACGCATGATGGATCGCCTCCAGTATTAGGCCGTTTTGTTCATGCCAGGCCGCGGCGCGGAGGTGTAATCGTGCAACACCCTGGTCCCCGAGGGATCTCTGCAGCTGGGTCCGCAGCAAGTCGGCGAACAGGTGGTGATAGCGGTACCATTGCCGCTCATCATCCAGGGGCACCAGAAAGAGATTTGCCCGTTCCAGGTAATCCAGGATGATGGATGAAGGATGAAGGATGAAAGAAGGCTCTCCTGCCTCATCCTTCATTGTTCCGCCTTCATCCTTCAGAAGAGCATCGCACAGTGGAGCAGTCAGGCGCTCCAAAATCGACGTGTACAGAAGAAAACGCTGGATTTCTGGCGGCTGGCTGGCCAGGACCTCCTCCAGCAGGTAGTCCAGGATGTAGCGGTTGGTGCCTGAGAACCCTTCGATAAACCCGCGTACGTCTTCACGGTCGCGCATCGAGAGAGCCGCCATCTGCAAGCCGGCAACCCAGCCTTCCGTCCGCTCAGCGAGCGCGGCGACCGATCCCGCATCCAGGTGGAGGCCCATGACGTCGTTCAGGAACCGGGCTGCCTCGGGCTCGGTAAAGCGAAGATCAGCGGCCCGGAGCTCAACCGTCTGGTTGCGCGCTCGCAAACGGGCTAAAGGAAGCGGGGGGTCAGAGCGACTGGCGATCACCAGATGGAGTGTTCTGGGACAGTGCTCGAGCAAAAAAGCCACTGCCTCGTGCACAGCCTGGCTTTTAATAAACTGGTAGTCATCCAACACCAGGACCATCTCTCCGCTGGCGGCATCCAGGTCATTGATGAGACTGGTCACGACCGCTTCAAGCGGCGCTTGCTGTGACGCCGCCAGGAGTTGTGCGGCCTCGCTTCCGATCGTATGGTCAGCCCCATGCAAGGCAGCGACCAGATAGTTCAGGAAACGCTCCGCCTGATTGTCATCCTTATCGAGAGACAGCCAGGCGATAGGCATTCCACAACTTGCAACACAAGATGCGACCAGGGTAGTCTTACCAAAACCAGCGGGGGCGGTAATCTGGGTAAGCGGGCCGCGCAGCCCCTGCGCGATCTGCTCCTGGAGCCGCGGCCGGGGGACCAGCTCTGGCCGGGTGAAGGGCAGACGTAGCTTCGTGCGGATGAGTGTGTCAGCCTGTTTCATACGGCGGTCATTGTATGACCGAATACGGCAATCGGCAAATTTAGACGCAAGCAAAAACAGATTATCTGGCAACTTGCTGCGGCAGCTTGCGCCGTCTGCCGGCAAGTGGTCACCGCTGTAGACTCACTCTCTTCAGTTGTTCCTCCTGATCAAGAGGTGGCCCACCTCACCATCGGACGCACCGGCTATTGCTGGCACGCCGCTAACAGCTGAAAACCCTGAGTTCTGAATAACCGCGAATATACTGGCAACTTTACCCACGCCATGGCCATATCAACTCCTGTGTTGCATCCCAGAATAATTGCACTTGATTTGGCGGGGCCGAGTGTGGCTGTTCTTGATGGTGTGACAGTCATCGTCGGGGTCCTGGTAGGCGTTAGTGTGCGCGTGGGTGTCGGGGTCGTAGTGGGTATCGGCGTCGCAGTCGGAGTAGGTGTTTCGGTCGGCGTTGGCGTCGGGGTCGGCGTAGACGTTTCGGTAGGCGTTGGCGTCGGAGTCGGAGTCGATGTCTCGGTAGGTGTTGACGTCGGAGTAGATGTTTTGGTAGGTGTCGGTGTCGGAGTCGATGTTTCGGTAGGTGTTGGTGTCGGGGTAACGGTCGGTAAAGCTTCAAGAACGGCGTTCCACCGTTCTTCATTGAAGAGTTGTTTCCATGAGTCGATAATCTCCTGTCTCCGTTCGGGGTAGGCCAGAAGCAGCTGAAGCAGCACTAGCTCGTAGTCGGCTTTCGGTCCGCTAAACACTTTTGGATCCAAAGAGCTGACAAAATCGGCGGGCAGGACATCGGGGATTAACGTCACGAGAGCGCCTGCTCTATTCTGTGCTTCAGTAAACCCGCTCGAGTTAAGAACTTCCTCGGCAGCTGTAAGTCGCAGCCGGCTCTTCTCCTGCTGCACCTGGCTAAAAGTGCCATAGGCAATTGATACAGCAGCAATCATAAGCGGGATAAAAATCAGGATAGATATCCAGAATGCTCTGCGTTGAGCCGCTTTCAGTTTTTCTCTCTCCAATTGTATCCTTTCACGCTCAACTTCGATCAGCTCGTGTTCCCGACGCACGCTTTCGTCTGAGCTCATGTTGTCCTCCTAATCTGGAATAGGCATACTACTCACGAACGACTCTTGAATTCAGGTTATCCCTGGACTCGCCTTTCTAAGCCCAACCGTTAGATGATGCGGAGTCCATTTCCTACAACGGGTTTTAGCTGCTATAGCATACTACGTAATTTATCCTCAGGTCAAGAATCAAAATTCGCGTCGCTATCTGCGTCCGGCGCTTATGTATTCTGTCGGCCCTGTGCCTTATCGCAGTGAATGACCCTGAACGCGCCGCCGAGCCTGATTGCCCCACGCGCATCCTGGTTATTCAAGCGCGGCATCACTGTCATTTTGACGATGTTGTGGTGCGGCCAGATTGCCTGAAAGGAAGCCAACGGCTCGGGCTCAAACCGCTTCAAGAAGGAACCATTCCTCATGAAGCGCTATTGATTTTCCCGCAATTGATGTTATACTGAAAATCAACTCCGTCGTCATGACAATTGAGGACGCCGACTATCGGTAACACGCTAAATCTGCTGTTTCGTGCTTACGTCTATTCCGTTCACTCACATCGAGCATAACAGTCGAGGCGCATTGTCATGCCCAACGATACTGATCCCCGGTTGCTGACTCTCGTCGATATCGTGCAGCGCTGCACACAAGAGACTGAGCTCTTCTTTCAGCGCCAGGATCACGATTCTCGCTACTGTTTTGAGTTGTTCCGGCGGGCCATCCTGGAACATGACCAGTCTGCCTGGGAGATGATCCATGTCCAGTATCAATCGTTGGTGTCGGGATGGATACAGCGCCATCCGGCCTTCGAATCGAGTGGCGAGGAGGTCCAGTATTTCGTTAATCGCGCCTTCGAGAAGATATGGGTGGCTTTGACACCTGACAAATTCAACCGATTTACGGATCTAAAGCCGCTACTGCTCTATCTGAAGATGTGTGTTCACAGTGTGATCGTGGACCACAACCGGTTGGCTGAACAGTTTGTCTGGAATACCCAGTCGGAAGAACCCATACCTGAAAGCGTCGCATACGAAGCGGTTCCGGAAGATCAGGTCATGGCGCAAGTGTATCGGCAGCAATTCTGGGAGTGGATAAACTCGCAGCTGCACGACGAGAAGGAGCGCGTGGTAATCCATGGCTCCTTTGTCCTGGCGCTTAAACCTCGCGAGCTGTATGACCGAGCTCAACTTATGTTTACCGACGTGGATGAAGTTTATCATATTAAGCAGAACGTACTGGCTCGATTTCGCCGTAACCCTGAATTCAAGAAAATCCGAGACAATTATGCTTGAAAAGAGCGCCGATTCTCGTTTATTGAGTAGACGTTGAGCATTTACCAAGTTTGGCGCAAGGCTACAGCGGAGTCCAATGACGCCCACTGCGTCATTGCCCACAGGTCGGCAACATCTGTGAGGGAGCAGCGAACTAATTTGAGAGACAGAAGGCCGCTATGAGTTGCGTAATCCCACCCGAATTGGATGACCGACAGCTATTAGCCTACCTGGATGGAGAGACTGACAGCCAGGTGGCCCATCATCTGGACCAGTGCTCGCATTGCCGTGAGAATGCCCGCCGCCTGGCTCACTTACAGGACCAGTTGACTGCCCGGCTGTATCGGATCAGCTGCCCGTCGTCACTCGAGCTGGGAGACTATCAGCTGGGCCTATTGTCGACCGCCCAGGCAGTCGCTATCGCTCAACACGTGAATGAATGTCCGCACTGCAAGCGCGAAGTGTCAGTGTTGCGAGAATACTTGAATGGTGCAATAGAGCCTGGCTTGCCAGCCAGTCTCGTAAAACGCGCGAAAGTCATGATCGCCCGGCTGGTTCGCGGCGGACAAGGTTGGGGGCAACCGTCGTCCGTTCCCGGTATGGTGGGTATTCGAGGCGACGACGAGGGACCACGCATCTATCAAGTCGACGGTGTGCAGCTGGCGCTCGAGATCCAGGATGATGCGGGGTCGCCGGACCGCAAAGTCGTGTTGGGATTGGTCACCGGTCTGGACTCTACCGGGTTACGTGTAACGCTGCGGCAGGCCGATCAGATCGTTGCGACGACCGCGGTGGACCATGTCGGCAACTTTGCCTTTGCGCAGTGAAATCGCGGTCATTACCAATTAATCCTAACCCGGCCTGAAGTGGAAATCCACGTGGAGTCGTTAGAATTCTAGCGGGGGTTCATCGCTTACGCTGTTCTACTCTGGTGGTATCGAACAGGCGTCGCGGGGAGGCTGTTATTGGACGCCCAACGATTCGTCGGGCAGATACTGGAACTTCCTGACCCGGCAGCTCAAAAACTATTCTTCCAAGAGCACGCCGCCGTGCTTGACGAGCAGGTGGCACAGGCGTTGAAAGCGCGGGCCGATCAGTTTCTGCGCGCAGACATTCAGCGCTCACTCCAGACCGCCCAGCTCCTTCACCAGTTAGCCGAAGTCACCGGCAATCTCTCCTACTCCGCGCTTAGCCTGCTGGCTGAAGCCAATGCCGTTTCAATCGGATTGGGCCAGTATCAGCGTGGCGTGGAGCTTTACGATCGGGCGGCAACCATCTATCACACGCAAGGCGATCTCGTAGGCCAGGCTAGATCCCAGATCGGCAAGATTGCGGCCCTGGGAAACCTGGGCCGCTATCGGGAAGCGCTGGACATCGGCCGCTGGGCTGATGCGATCTTGGCGGCGCGCTCGGAATTTCGCGCGCAAGCGACCTTGATCATGAACATGGGCATCACGTACGAGCGCCTGGGCGATCTGGCTAAGGCGTTGGAGATGCACGATCGGGCCGGGGAGATCTATCGGCAGATAGGTCAGCCGGGCGATTCCGGCCTCGGCTGGGTTCAGGTGAACCGATCGATTGTGCTGCGTAAGTTGGGCCGCTTCGAAGAGTCCATCCAGGCGAGCAATGCCGCGCGGGCGATCTTGACCGAGCAAGGCGAAAAGGTCGAGGCGGCGCGCGCCCAGCAGAATCTGGCGTTGACTTATTTTGTGCTGGGTCGTTATAACGAGGCGCTGGAATGCCTGGACGAGGTGCGCGATGTTTTTGCCGGTGACGGTCGGCAGCGTGATGCCATGCTGGTGGAACTATTCATCAGCGATTGCTTGCTGCAATTGCGCCGCTTTACGGACGTGCTCGACAAGTGCCAGCGGGTGCGCCAGCTGTTCACCGAACTGGGCGCGCGCTACGTGGCGGCGCAGGCCATCGTCAATGAGGCGGCTGCTTACGCCGAGCTGGGCCGCCATGCCGAAGCGCTGACTTCTCTGGCTGAAGCACGCCACATCTTCGAGCAGGGCAATAATGCCGTCTGGGTGGCCTCAACCGATTTGGAGACGGCCGCCGTGCTGCTGCGTCAAGGCCGATTTGAGGAATGCCTGGCCCTGGCGCTGTCTTGCGCGGACGTATTCGAAGCCCACGACTCGCCTGTCGAGGAGGCGCAGGCCTGGCTGGTAGCGGCGCGCACGGCGCTCGCTTTGGGACGGCATTCGCAAGCTCAGAGCCTGACGAATGAGGTGCTGGCAATCGGCCAGGCACGGAATCTTCCGACGCTGATCTATCAGGGACACCGACTACGCGGTGCGCTGGCGGCCGCTCAGGGAAGCGCGCAGGAAGCTCTGAAGGAGTACGATCAGACGATCGAGGCCCTGGATCGCCTGCGCGGCAAGTTGATGGTTGAGTTTCGCGTCGGCTTCCTGGAAGACAAGGAAGAAATCTATCAAGAAGCCGTCGGGCTGTGTGTCGATCTCGATCTGCCCGAGCGCGCACTAGACTATGCCGAGCGGGCCAAATCGCGCGCACTGGTTGACCTGCTGGCGCAACGCATCAACCTGAATATTCAGGCCCGTGCGGAGGGCGATCGCGCGCTGGTTGCGGAGCTCACCCGTTTGCGCATGAAGCGCGATCAACTGTATCGCACCTGGGAGGGAGATGAGAAATTCACCGAGCGAGGGTGGATCTCGTCAAGCAGCGACCGGCAGCAGGCCCAACAAGAAGTGCTGGAGCTTGAGAATCAAATCACAGAAGGCTGGCACAAACTGCTGGTTCACAATGCCGATTATGCCCGCGACGCAGCCCTGTGGCAAGTCCGCACGGAGCCAATCCAACCGTATCTTGCGCCCGATACTGTGCTGCTGGAGTATTTTGTCGCTCATCATCGGCTCATCGCCTTTCTGGTCACCGCGACTGCTGTGCGGGTGGTTCAACTCCCTGTCGAGCTGGTTGCCGTCCAACAGCTCATGCAGCGACTCTGGCTCAATTTTGGCACAGCGCCGCGCAGCGCACCTCTGCAGCTGTCGCAGCTGGAGGGCAATGCCCGCAGTTTGCTGAAAGAGCTTTACGAACTGCTGATGGCGCCGCTCGCCAGCCAGATTTCCGAATATCCGCGTTTGATCATTGTGCCGCATGGGCCACTGCACTATCTACCGTTCCATGCGTTGTATGACGGGCAATCGTATCTGGTGCAACATCACGAGATCAGCTATCTGCCTGCCGGGAGTTTTCTGCGGTATTGCCGGGAAGCGCCGCACGACGGGACGGGACTGATTGCCTTGGGGCACTCGGTCTCTGGCCGGCTGCCTCACGTCGTCGAGGAAGCTCAGTCGGTTGCCGGATTGATGCACGGCCGGGTGTTCATCGAACGGGAGGCAACAGTGGCGCGCATTCGAGAGATGGCTGCCGAGTGCCGCATCCTCCATGTCGCTGCGCACGGCGATTTTCGGCCCGACAATCCGCTCTTTTCTGGCCTGGCGCTGGCCGATGGCTGGCTGACAACCCTCGATATTTTCAATCTGCAATTGAATGCTTCGCTGGTGACGCTCAGCGCCTGCCAGACGGGGCGCAGTGCCGTCGGCGCCGGGGACGAGCTGCTGGGTTTGATGCGCGCCTTTCTCTCGGCCGGGGCCGCTTCCCTGGTGTTGAGCCTGTGGGCGGTCGAGGATCGCTCGACGGCGCAACTGATGAAGGCTTTTTACGAGCGGATGGCTGAGGGCGACACAAAGGCTGCAGCTCTTCGCCACGCCCAACGGAAATTCATTCAAGGAGCCCCGGTCGAGGCAGACACGGCACGGTACACCCATCCTTATTACTGGGCGCCCTTTTTCCTGGTGGGCGATGCGGGTGTCCTGTGATGTACCGGCCGGTTCGCCGGCCAATTCGTGACGCTGAAAAGCCGTTCCATGCTTCGTTTATTCTATTGACACGGCTTCAGCGGCAGATTCAGCCTGAAATCGCGCATTCATTCGTTTGCGGGAGGGAACATGCGACAAAAAGGCGAGTACCCGGACAAGCGCTGGGCAATCATCAGCGTTGTGGCTCTAGCGCTGCTGTTGCTCTGCTCGTCGATCTATGCGCTGATCACGCCGACCATCCCAGTGGTCGACTGTCTCCCGGCGCCGTCTAATGCGCCGCAATCAACCGACGGGCACTATGTCGATCAGCAGTTGATCCTGATGGGGCCGCGGGACCAGATCACGGCCGTAACCGGCCAGCCGACGATGACGGCTATCTTGTCGCCGGTCGTGCCGGGTTGCGATCTCAGTTACCTGGGGAAAATCTATCACTCACCCGATCGCACGCTGGAAAATACAGTTTACCAACGGGATGAACTGCAAACGCTGCAGGTCAATCTGTATCAAATTGACTCGAGCACGACCGTCACCCAGGCCATTGAGATCGTCAACGCTGAAAGCGCGCGGCTGGGTACGCGCGTTTACGCGGATCCGAATTATCTGACAGCCGGCATGGTCAATGCTGAAGCATGCGGCAATCCCAACTCGACCGGAGGTAGTCCCAACTCAACCGGAGGTAGTCCCAACTCGACCGGCGGCAGCCCCAATTCAACCGGCGGCAGCACCGGGGGAACAGCCAGATTGCCCGCCTCTTTCGACACGTACTCGAAGCAGTGGGCCTTTGAGCACATCGGCCTGGGATCAGTACTTCACACTTCATACGAGGCAGCCCGTGTCAACTACCAGGGGAATGGGATTCGTGTCGGCGTGTTCGATACTTCGCCCTTTGGGGAAACTGCGGCGCAAGCTCAAGCGCGGGGCGCCAACACCTGGGCGCCCGTCGTCGAGCCCGTTAACTGGGTGACGCCGGCTTTGACTTTGACGGTATTCATGCCGCCGCTCCAAAGCGCAGTCATGGCCAGCTCACCGGGTGTCTCACTCACACACGTGATGACGGACGTCAGCGATCATGGCTTGTTTGTGTCCGGTCTGATTCACGCCGTAGCGCCGGACAGCGAAGTTCAGTTGTACCCGGTGTTGGATCAATATGGCTGTGGCAACTTGTACACCCTGATCACCCGGCTTCACACCTTTATTAGCCAGGCCGAAGTGGACAGGCAGGACGGTCGCTTGAACGGCGCAGTCATCAATTTGAGTCTGGGCGTCCTGAAACCGAAGAACACCGACGTGATCGGAAAGCCGGCCGCCCCAGCCCCAGCCGAACTTCAGCAGGCACCAGGCACCGGCCGAATTACTGCCCCAACAGCTTAACGAAGCGGACGCTCTCCTAAAGACAGACGATATCCAGTCGTTGGCCATGACCATGCAAATCGCCTATCAGCAAGGCATCGTCGTCGTCGCCGCCGCCGGTAACGACTCGTGGCGCGATGAATATCAAGGTCAGCCGCGTCCACCGCAATATCCGGCGGCCTATCCATTTGTCATCGGCGTGGCGGGCAGTAATGCCGGCCGCCAGCGATCGTGTTTTTCGAACTGGGGAGACGTATCCGCCCCGGCTGGTGATGGTGCACCCGGTGAGGTTACCATCGTCTCCGGCACTATCACGTCAACCACGCCTGTTACCTGCGCGGCCAGCCTGAATCTGCCACTGGTCAGCGTGGTCACGAACAAAACAGGTCAGTATCCTCAAGGTTACGCCTATTGGAATGGCACGTCCTTCGCGACACCGCTGGTGAGCGGCCTGGCAGCGCTGGTCCTTGAGGCCGGGAGGCAGCAGAGAATGGGACTAATCTCTCCAGGCAATGTTGCCCGGGCCATTAAGTGCGGAGCCGCAACCTCAGACGGCGTCATCAATGTGCCCGTGACTATCCTGCGCTGTCTGAGACTGTAGAATTACCCGAATCGATTGAGCGGCTCGCACGTATCAAGCCCCTGGCATAGAAAGCCGGGGGCTTTTGCTATGGCGGCTGGGCCGCGCAGAAAAATCGACGCGCCTCCGGTGGCATCGCCCGAAAATCAGCCAACCCTGCGTTCATATGGATGAAGCGAGTGACAATGGCGACGATTTGGAGCGGCGAGGCAGCCCTCTGATCGGGTGATGAGGGGCTGCCGGCATTCTATGCACGAAAAGCATCTTCAATGGCGTTTAATATGAGCAGGCATCCTTCTCTGTCATATCGACCCAAGCGAGGCAGTCATGAACCAGGTTGCAACTGATAAGGTCAATATCGAAGCCCTGATTAGCGGCGAGGTTAAAGGCCAGGTCGCCATCGGCAGCCACATTCTCCAGATCGGTTCCGTCCACGGCGGTGTGGTCAACATCGCCATGCCGGGCACGCTGACGCCACCGACTCCGCGCCCCAAGCCCGTCTTTCTACGGCCGCGCTCATTTCCCGGTTTGCTCGATCGGCATGCAGAAACTGACCGCGTCGCTGCCGCACTTCGTTCGGCAGAACCGATTGAGCTCTGCGGCGAAGCCGGTTCGGGCAAAACAAGCCTGCTCCGCTATCTGGCGTATTATGCCTTTGACACGCGCTATCCGGATGGCATTGTGCAACTTTCGCTGCGCCGGCAGTCGGCGTCGGATGTGCTGCAATCTCTGTTCGAAGCGTTCTATGAATTGGGCAATCCTTTCAACCTCAAGCCGACTGACGTGCAAATCCGCTTTGCATTGCAGGACAAGCAGGCGCTCATTCTGTTTGACGACGTCGACCTGGCTCGTGAGGAACTAGAAGTCTATCATGGATGCTGCGCCCGGCTGCACGTTTGTGATAGCGTCTGCCGAGCGGCAGCTGTGGGCTGAAGGCAGCACGCTGCCCTTAGCGGGTCTACCGCTCGACGATGCCATGACCCTGTTCGAACGCGAACTGGGGCGCCCGCTCACTGAGGATGAGCGTCCCGAAGCCAAGCTGCTGTGCCTTGCGCTGGAGGGTCATCCATTGCGGCTGATTCAGGCCGCAGCGATCTTTCGCGGCGAGCGGCGCAGTGTTGCTCTGATGATGTCGCCAGAAACGAGCACGCCGGCCCAGGCGCTGGCCGGGCATCTGATTACGTCGCTGTCGGAACCGGAACGACAAATTCTCATGTCATTGACGGCGCTAAGCGACGCGAGCGTCCGCACCGAGCATCTGGCTGGCATGACCGGCCTCTCGAATAGCGAGCCGATCCTGGACAGTCTCGCACAGCGCGCCGTGATCCGCGCCGAGAATGGAGGCTATCGACTTGATGCCGCACTGACGCAGGAGTTGCAGCAGCAACCGGATGCGGGCGATTGGATCGGGAAGGCCGTGGCGTATTTTATAGATTGGGCCGAAAAGCAGCGTGACCGCTTCGATCGTGTCGCGTCGGAAAGCGACGTGCTCGACCGTGTGTTGGACAGCGCTGTTAAGACGCAGCGTTGGCGCGAGGCGCTGCGCCTGGTCATGTCGATCGAAGGTGCGTTGGCGCTGGGCCGGCGCTGGGGCGCGTGGGATCGCGTCTTGCGCATTGGACTTGATGCGGCGCGGGCCCTGCGTGATCGGCCTGCCGAGGCCTGGGCGCTCCACCAGATCGGCACGCGCGCGCAGTGCCTGGAACAAGTGGCAGCCGCCCGCAGCAGTTTCATCATGGCGCTCCGTCTGCGCGAGTCGATCGACGACCTTAAGGGTGCGGCAGTCACTCGTCACAACTTGAATATCCTGCTTGGCCCACCGGCACCGCCCGGGGAACCACCGCGACAACCGCCTTCACCGCACTTGCCTATACCTGGTGTAACCCTGTTTTCCAGCGCGTTGCTCGCGGTCATCGTGATTGCTGTGGTGGCTCTGGGTGCGGTTCAAGCCGGCCGCGAAGACCAGGCGCCGGCTCAGGCATTGCCGCTGGCAACTCCGTCAGAGTTGGCTCCAAGCCTAACCGCGGCGCCATCAGCGACGGCTGTGCCGGCGGCCACGGCGACGGCCACCCCGACTCCAACGGCGAGTTCTACGCCATCGGCGACGTCACCAGCGACCCCAACGTCCACACCGACGTGGACGCCATCGCCCGTGCCGTGTATTCCGCGCTATGGTTGGCCGATCTACATCGTTCAATTCGGCGATGCCTTAACTTCCATTGCGTTTCGTACTGGCGCAGCCGTGTACGAATTGATGCGAGCCAACTGCCTGACGAGCGGCACCATTTACGCCGGTCAAGCTCTCTTTGTGCCGCGTCTGCCTGTCGTACCGCCGACGATAACGTTCACGCCGACGCCGACTTTCATACCCAGCCCGACGCCGAGATCGGATCCGGCCGTGATCAACTTCTGGGCAGATGCCTACGAGATCGAGCTTGGACGCTGCACCATACTGCGTTGGGAACTTAGCAACGTGGGAGCTGCCTACTTGAGCGGAGGCGAATTCAAGATGCGGGCCCTCCCAGGCCTCGCCGGCACACTGGATGCGTGCCCGAGAGAAACAGCCACATACACCTTGCAGGTTCAGCTTCTCGACGGCAATGTAGCGTCTCGCAATGTCGCCATACGTGTCACGCTGCCGCCGACACCGATACCAGATACGCCGACGGTCATACCGGATAAACCGACGGTCATACCGGATAAACCGACGATCATTCCGGATACACCGACGACAATGCCAGTGCCAACGCTGGAGCCGTTGCTCACACCAACATACGCGGTGCCATTGACGGTGCCGCCCCAACTAGGCTGATCTGACACTGACAGGCATGCAAGTGTGCCGTGTGGTTAAACATCACGGCAGCTGAATAAGGAGAAAACGATGAACACCGATGAGCAAAGAGCCGGCGATGTCATTAACGCCACCATTTCAGGTTCTGTCAGCGGCCAGGTCGCCATTGGCAGTGGAATCCATCAAGTGAACGTGACTGGCGGGGCTGGCCCTCAAGTGACGCAGGCTGATCTGGATGAATTGCACCACGCGCTGGCCAGGGTGAAGGCGCAACTGGAGTCCGCTGCAGCACCTGAGAAGAAAGATGCTGCCCTGGAACGGATGGATGAGTTGGAAGAGGCGATCACCGCTGAAAAGCCCGATCTCACCACGATGGAGTATGTGAAGCGTTGGTTCGCCCGGTACTTGCCGGAGCTGGCCGGCGCAGTGACCGGCGTGATCATTCATCCGATCGTTGGAAAACTCGTGGAGGCGGCCGGCGACGGCCTGGCTGCCGAGTTTCGCCGCCGCTTCGGAGCAGCGTAAGCGGAGCGGAATGTTTCCGGCGCGCGGCGTCGGTGCTGGAAAAAGACCGGGCGCTGCGTTTATTTAGATGTAAGGTTTGAGATGCTTGAGATCGAGTGGGCCCCTCAATCCACAGCACGAGAACCTGCCTGGTGGCTCGCAGAGTCACTCGAACAAACAACTCTACAAATCCAAAGGAGAACCTGAAATGGCTACTGCAACTTTAGTTTCCCGAGCAACGGTTGGAGAGAATGAGGCCCTGCGCAAGGCCGCGGCTGACGTGAAGGCCCAGATGGAAGCGCATGTGAAGAGCGCGCTTGACGAGGCCATGCTGCGCCGCGCCGCGCAGCCGGCGGCAGAGATCGCCGAGCCGGAAGGTTGGTGGAATATGTACGCCATCGGCCCGATTCAGGTAACGGGCATCCCGGCGCCGCTTCTGCCGCACCAGGTGATCAAAGTCGGCGAGACGGCTTTTGTGGCGACGATCCTGTTCCTCAACGATTTCCTGATCCTTGCTCCCGGCACCACGGCTGCCGACGTGCTGTCGAACTTCGCGCTGCCTTACGAAGTGCGCTATCAGACCGGCAACCTGACCACATGGACGCTCGGCCAGGCCGACATGAACGTCGTGAATTCCGGCGCCGGCTATAACCTGGTGCCCCAGGTGAATTTCTACGTCGACGTTCTGGGCTTCGTGGCTGACACGCCGGGGTTGTACGAGATGAATGTCTCGGCGCGCATCCTCGGCGCGACACCGCCCTTCGTCAACGCCCCGCAGTTCGCCGGCTATGCACGGGCCGTGATCGACATCGATCCTGATCTGTTCATCAGCCCCGCACCTGGCCTGCAGTTTGACCAGCCGATCCGCTTCCAGGTCTACGAATAGCCCGGGTGCCAACATGCCTCACGCACGCCACGCCGGCCCGGGTCACACCGGGCCGGCGTCGCCTTTTCCGTTTCAACGGCAGGCCGTCGAAACGCTTTCATCAAGGGGGATACCATGAATTTCGATGCGATGACTCTGGCCCGCGCCCGGCTGGCACTCCGCGACGCGATCCGCACTTTTCTGTTTGACCCCAACGTCAACCTGATTGGCATGGGATATCCAGAGCATGCCGGGCAGATCGCCGAGACCGAGTTAGCTATCCGCGTCCATGTCAAGCAGAAGCTGGCCGGCCCGGCGTTGGAAGCGGCAACGGAGGCCGGCCGCACGGCCTTTATTCCACCCGAAATTAACGGCTTTCCAACCGATGTTCTTCAAGGAACCTACCAGCTGCACCCCTGGCGCTCCTGGAGGCCGTGGCAGCCATCGACGGAAGTGGATGTTCGGGCAGCACGGTCCAATCCGATGCAAGGCGGCATCAGCATCTCCGATGAATTCCACGTGGCCTGCGGCACGCTGGGAGGCAAAGTGCACGATCGGATGACGGGCGCCGAGATGATTCTCAGCAATTGGCACGTGCTGGCGGCAGATTGGCAGGCGCGGCGCGGACAGCTCATTTACCAGCCCGGACGGCTGGACGGGGGCACGGCCATGAATGCAGTGGCCCGCTTGACGCGCGATGCGATGGCCGTCAACCTCGATGCGGCCGTCGCCACGCTGACGGGCAGCCGTCCATTAACGGGCGAGCAGCTCGGGGTGGGGACGGTGACGGGCGCAGGCAGCGGGCAGCTCGGCCTGCAGGTCGTGAAGTCGGGCCGCAAGAGCCGCATCACGTATGGAAGAATCGTCGAGATCGATAGTACCGCTCGCATCCGCTATGGTTACCTGGAACGCATTATCCGTGATGTGATGAGCATCGAGCCGTTGAATGGCGGCGAAGTCAGCAGGCCGGGAGACTCAGGATCATGGTGGCTCAATGCGGAAACGAGAGAGGCGATCGGTTTGCACTTCGCAGGTACCAATCTGCCTGAGCGCGCCCTGGCGCTGGATATGCCATTGGTGCTGGATGCGCTGGGTGTCGATATCGCCAGAACCGGCTGACTACCCAGGATCAGCGGAGGGTTCGGCGCCCTGATCGCCGAAATCGACATCAGCCAGCCCCTCCGACCAGCTGCTCAATCTTGCTTGCAGCTCGTGGTCGTCGAGCGCTGCATCGTCAGTCGCGAATGCCTCTGAATGACGCTTGCTCCCGGTGTGAAACGCCGCGTCGTCACCCGGATCGAGAACGATCTTGGCAGCCACCGCCGTTCCGATCGTCCGGCCCCAGGCCAGCACATGCTTCTCACCCCGTTCTAACGTTAATTGCTCATAGCCCGGCAGGCCATCCATGACCAGGCGCCGCCCGCAAGTCGGACAGGACCACTCTTCGGCGCCGGAAGGATAAGTCGTCGCCAATTGCATGAGATGGCGTTGTAGCTCAACCATGGTTGTCTCCTTCTTGAGGCGTTTAGTTGCTGCACTAAAAGTATACAAGCCATTTCCAGAAAGGCAACTGAATGAACAACCAGAAGTCCACAACAGGCAGACGCCCGCTCCTTCTCCGAAGCCGGGCGTCTCTCTGTCACTGTTGACCGTATCTGTACAACACCCGATGAAACGCGCGCGCTCATGCCGAGCTGATTCATCGCGCTGCGCATCAAGGCTTTGCTCGTCTCGTCCAACTCGCAATATTCGCGGATGTGCGCCGGGCCCACCGCAGCGGCGGAGGCGTGCGCTGAAGTGAGGTATGTCGGCGTTGCAGGTGAGGCCGCTGCCGTCGAGGCGAGCGAGCTGCTTCTCGCGCGCGGACAGCACGCGTTGACGAACGGCCTCGCTCGACTCGCCGGCGCGATCGGAGGCTAATTTTTCGTAATCGACGCGCGGCACGTCGATGTGAATGTCGAAGCGATCGAGCAGCGGCCCGGAAATTCTCTTCTGATAGCGCGTGACGATCGCGGGCGAGCAAGAGCAGTTGTGCGTGGGATCGCCCCAGTAGCCGCACGGGCACGGATTCATCGCGGCGATCAGTTGGAAGTTGGCCGGGAAGGTCAGCGTGCCGCTGGCGCGGCTGATCGTCACGATGTGATCTTCCAACGGCTGGCGCATCGCTTCCAGCGATCGCTCGTCAAATTCGGGCAGTTCGTCGAGGAACAACACGCCGTGATGAGCCAGCGAGATTTCGCCCGGGCGCGGGATCTTGCCGCCGCCCACCAGTCCCGCGTGGCTGATCGTGTGATGGGGCGCGCGAAAGGGCCGCTCGCGAATCATCGGCGTGTCGGCGGGCAGCGCGCCCGCCACCGAATAGATGTGCGTCACGCCGAGCGCTTCTTCCACTGTGAGCGGCGGCAAGATGCCCGGCAGCGCTCGCGCGATGCAGCGTCTTGCCCGAGCCGGGCGGCCCGGTCATGATCACATTGTGAACAACAAACCGTATATTCCGGTTGATTCTTTCGCACGGTAATCAACCATCTCGCGTAGTCTTTACAGCAAACGAGCGCAGCGAAGCACGCGCCGGGGCGGTTTCTTCTCTGAGCAGCGTGAAGCGATAAACACAACCGACAAAAGACGCGCCATAATGTCACATTGAAGCACGACGCCCGACCCTGAGAGGGGCCGGGCGTTTTGCCGTGCGGCCTTGACGGTGTGCTGTATTGCAATGGCTCGGGATCGGCACAATGAACCACCGGTTTCGCTATCCCGGCCTCACGTTCATGTAGCACGACACTGGGCCGCCTGTCGCGGCATGTCGTCACGCAGCACTCGCGCTGGACTTTCACCGAGGTCGGGCGCTTTTGTTTGCGCCATCTTTTTCGGCCACTGCGATGAGTTTCACTCGCTTAGACCTATAAAAAGATTGCTTATTGACATTCCGGGAATACAGGCGCACAATGTGCTTAATGAAATTGTCGACCTCTATTCAGTTGATATGCCAGTTGTCATCAGAGGAGGCTCAATTCGACAAATCACGTATCCTCACCAGCCAGGCGGCTGTATAGTCGCTTCCCCGCAATCGATCGGCACGGTCACTGTAGCGAGGGCTTTCTTCAAAAGGGAGAGGGTCATCGCTGAACTAACGGAATCATCTAACTCAACCGAGAAACGACACAATCGTTGAAGTCCGATCATTTGAAGCCCATCATTGCACAACTAAGAAACACAGGAAATAGTAGTTCGCACTCGACAGAGCTGCAGGCAATTGAATTAGCCAGGGAAGGTTGCGCGGACGGACGATAGGCCGCGAGCCGAGTCTTGTGCTATGTGCGACAGTTGACGTTCGGCCATACCAAATCAGAATTCACCCAAATGAGCAACAACATTGACCTAAACGGTCTATTCTGTAACCTGGGACACCAACTGGCGCTCACCATCCTGGCCAGTTGGTTCATCGCTGAAACACGCTGGGAGTGGATGAAACGTTTTGAACGCGATCCTGCCTTGCTCGAACAATTCGAAATCGATGTCTTGCCCTTCTTATCAGTTGGTAATGTACGAGAACTGCTACGCCGGCAATCCCTTTACCGAAATTGTCTACCCAGGAAGCAGCCGCATTGGTCGTGAAGCATTTGACCAATCGAACACGTTCCCGCAAATCTCGCTTGCGGAAACGACGAGAAAGCGCATTCGTAACTTGACATTGTCAACGTAATCGGTGTTTGGGGGCGGTATTTTTACAGCTGTTCCGCGATAGGTTGTTTTTTCTCGGCCTGTCTGCTTCCCTGCTGACAACTTCTCTAGAGAGGCTCTGGCGATCGGTTCTTTAGCCTGGATGCGCTTCCGGTTTCAACTGCTCACTGGGATATTATGTAGGACGTACGTTCTCTACTGTCATATGCCTCACCTCCGATATTGTGAAAAGGATATGATGATTCACTTGCATTCTCCTCTAATTCCGGAGTTGGTAGACTATGCCAGACCCATATAAGGCTGAATTGCTGCCAATAGCAAGGGCGACGATGCCTCACCCCTTCAATATTTTACTCCTGCCAGAGGCATTTACCGCCGCTGACAAGGAACTATTCGACAAATTCACAAATGAACTGGCCGAAGGACTATTTCGGATACCACCTTTTGGATTCTGTAGGCCATATATCAATATATTTCGCTGTTTCATGGAATCGACAGCAACACGTTGCCAGTTGAGTGGCACTGGGTCAAGAATATATAAATAATCAGATGATTGTGTATCACAAGAACGTATACCGCTCAAGCGCGGCAAGTGGAAATATCAATAAGCAGCCAGATATTCACAACGGTTTTTGGATTCAGGTAACAGTGAATACCAGCTTCGGATTCTACAGAATTCCTGGAAATGCAGGCGAAGCTAAATTGCCCTGTTATTTCTTGATTGACGAAGAAGTACCTAAAAAACTTGTTGAACTGGTTGAGTTGCCAGGAATCGGAAGTGCAAACAACGTACTGTTAGACAATAGTGGTAAAAGCTTCGGAGCGATATGCATAATCATAAATCAGAACAACGATGCTGATCCAAAAAACAATGAAGAGTTCAATTATCGGAATTATTTTTCTCCCCCTGGGGCCGCCCTAGACTACAAGCCCGACTACAGATATTTCTGGATAGACTTGCACAGTTATAAGCCTGCACGATATGAGACTAATAATCCCAAAAAGCCCATCTTTCTTACGGGACGATACATTCATGCTTTCGCGCATGAATTAGCACATTCCTTAAATTTTAGGGATGAATATCCAGCCTATGAGTTTGATATTGACAAGGATATTATAGAAGCTCGGATACCCGAAAAATCTGACAGCAGTACTTTATGAAGACTTCATGCGTGCGAACGGAATAACGCAGCAGACGGCTTTGTATAAGAACGCAGGGTTTCGTAGTAGTCTCATCAATGATCTTCAGTGGAAATCGCTACTGACTAAAGAAGAAAGAGCCAGAATCAGTGATGTAGAGGGAACTGGTTTTTTTCTCAACGATAAACTGAATCTAGATAATGAAGGGCGTTATATCCTTTACAACTTAGACGCAGATCATCTTGCGCCAACAGAAAAGGTAGTCGATTCGGATGATTGCCTTGCTATTGAAGTGGGTTTCCGCTCACTTGCCACTACAAGGAGATATTTCGATCAAATTTCGAGTGTAAGATGAGAAGTTATGTCTATGGACCTGCGCCGATTACTGGCGTCCAATAAGAGATATGAAATACTTGATAAATACAAAATGCTTACTAAGCGAAGCGATGGCGCTTCCGAATTCGGATCACCCGACTTTTGCCATTATATTATAATCACCAGATACGAAGTCGTATTACAGGCTATACTTCGTTCGGCGCTGGTGGAGGCGATCGGAGTAGGTTAGAGGCCGTTTATGATGAGATCATGCTCAGATTGAATAAATCCTTTGATCTCCAAAACAAAGAAAACAACTCAAAACTGTTCTTCCGTAGGGAATTTTGGCGATGCTGCATCAATTCGTTGCTATATTATGTTTAAGACTATACCTAACCCGCTCAACGCGTTATTGAACATAACTGTGGGACATGTTTGGTCTCTCATCGGGGGGTTATCTGCGATCCAACTTTCTATAACTTATATCGCCTACCTCAGCAGGAGAACGGGGTCTCTTCAGATAAACCGGATGAGAATTCTAACATATATTACCAAACTCCATCTGGAGAACCAAAGCCATTTAAAAATGGGCAGGTTGTACGCGGTTTTTTTGGGAACATTGAGCGAGTTATTAGATTATATTTATGAACATCGAATGCAAAATGGCTCGTTTGGGAATATTGGGTATCCCTGGCCTCAGCCTAACCTTGTTCCAGGTAAGCCGACTTGGTCTCAACAATATGATTATGAAGCGTCAGTAAGAGAAGTTGTCCAACTTATTATGGCTGATAATTATGGAGGGGATAACTGTCAGTTTGTAGGGCCAGATAGACCTGATGAATATATTAAAACCACCCAGGTAAAATTCCCAATCTATTCTAAAGATGTATTCAACCCAGCATGGGAATCTTGCGCATGAAGCGTCCCCCTGCTGACGGCTCTCTTAATTACCTCCGACCGTTAGATATGTCTATTCCTGTTAGCAGAATATTCGCGTTGTAAAGTGCACTAACTGATCAGCCGGATAAATCACAAGACTGCTCAATCACTCGACGGAAAAAGGACAGAATAGCGATGCCCGATGAAGATGAAGTAATGAAGCATTGCGACCCGATAACGGTGTTGCGCGGACGTCGAGCCAATGATTTTACATCCTTTTACTTGGCGATGGCTTCATGAATCGTTTACAGAAGACCGGGAACTTTACACAAGGTTTACTAAATCACTAGTGACGGAATTCTTTAAAATTCCTCCTTTCAATTTCTGTGAGCCCTATATCAACATCATGTCTTGTTTTACTCTTTCCAATACAAGTGGGATTTCGAAGGAGATATCTCCACCGTCTGATGCTTGGAAAACGGTCTTTGGAACCCACATTGATAGTAAGCATGCTCGACTCCTGGGGTAGAAAAGTTGACCCGTTTAAGTTGCAAGAATTTAGACTCTATGTAGTTATCAATAAATTAGAGTTGCCCGATGGTTTTCCCGATAAAAAAACTTTCCAGTATTTGGATCAATCCACTAAGTAAAAGTCATGGTGCAATATGTATAATCGCTAATAATAAAAAGGATGATTGTCTTAACGAGAACACAGTTATCTTTGACCCTCCTATCCCAAATGATGAAAGGAGATTCATAGCCAAACCGACTTTCCGTTATTTCATTATTTCGATGAAAGGCTTCGAGCCAGATTCTGGCGGGGCTGGGGTGGTGGCTACGCCGAAAAGTTTGCACATGAATTGGCGCATTCCCTGGACTTACTGGATGAATACACTATACCAGATGAATATACTCCACCTACGAATTCCTTCAACGGCACTGGACCATACCAAAATGTTGAGTATTTTGATTATTCAAGTTCCACCGAAATGGAAACCCTCCAGGATTCCGCTAACAGTCTCAAATGGAAAGAGTTATTAACTTCAGGTGAACTTAATAATATCAAAAACGGGTCTGCTATTTTTACACGTAAAGCACTGCAGGACAAACATAGCGATTATTATGATTCGGCGGGTGGTAAAGAGATAAAGATTTACGATGATAAGAACCTGCACTGGAGCCAGATATATCTTATTGAAGGTGCGACATACCAATTCAACCTATTTCGTTCAAACTTTGAATGCAGGATGCGGCACGCGATCTTTCGTGACCGTAATGATTTAGAAGTCGCAAAAACGTACAAACAATTGACACCGGAAGGTAAAGAGGTATATGGTTCCCCGGAGTTTTGCCGGGTATGTAATCACCAGATACGAAGTAGTATCACAGGTTACAAATACTTCGGCGTTACGAGGAATTGATCGGGACAAGCTGGAAGCTGTTTTCTACGACGAGATCATGCCTCGATTGAACAGATCTTGATCTCCAGAATGAAAAGCCCGGGAATGAGTTGTCTACAGTAGGAAGTTATTGTGACGCTGCCTCAATTCGTTGCTATCTGTTATCTTGCAGAACCGTGCCTTGCCCACTTGACGTCTTATTGAATATAGTTCCTGGCCATGTTTCCGTTTATTATCGGGGTATCATCTGCGATCCAACATTCTATAATTTGTATCGCGTCGATGGTATTACAGGAGTATCTTCACCTGATCCCGATCAGGACTCTAACGTTTTTTACCAAACCCCACTCGGTGAAAGACTACCTTTCAGAAATCAGCAAATTGTACGAGGATTTTTGGGTACGCCGCTTGAGTTATCGAACTACATCTATGAATATTGGATGCAAAAGGGTTCGATTGGCAATAATAACATTGAGTGGCCTGAACTGAATGCACTGACCCAGAGGGTGAGTATAACTATAAGTATACGGTAAATGAAAATATCAAGATCATTCAAAATGCACATTATGGCGACAATTGCCAGTTTGTAGGGCCAGATAAACCTGATGAATATAATAAAACCACCCAGGTAAAATTCCCAATCTATTCTAAAGATGTATTCAACCCAGTATGGGAATCTTGGCAGCAATACAAGAAGGATCCCCCTGCTGACGGCTCTCTTAATTACCTCCGACCGTTGGATATGTCTATTCCTGTCAAAATATAGTTATCAAGGCTCACCATGACTAATACTCTGGTTGATCAAATAAGTCCAGAGCTTATCCAGAAGTCTCTCAATGCCCTGATCAGCGATCTTGATTCGCCCGAACGATTCAAATTATTTTTGCATCAACTTGGGTGGGATTATTCGGGTGATGAAGTGCCCGATTGGGCAAGCATCAAAACGCACATCTCCAGGCTCGAGAGTGATTTGGTCAATTTCTTCGATGAGTCCGATGAGTTGCAAAACCCGAGAGGATCCTTCAACTGATTACTGATCTACGAAACATTAAAGATGATCTGGATAAGATTGCTACTTTAAAATTTCCTCCTCCAGATATGGAGGAACTTCCCCAGCAACTTTTCAACTATCTTATCATTGATTGCGTTCGGGACTATCATTCCTGGTTATTTATTCTCTTCAGGTTATCAGGCATCTTCAACTTATTACCCGTGGCTGCCAGTACCAGTAATGGGCGACCACTTATCTAAAATACAATGTGGAGCCACGCCAATTAGCAATCTTGCTGTCAAACCCCGGATTGATTGCAAAGACCGCATATCGATGGGGAGAACCCGACTTCCAAGTAGATGAACTGCTTGAATTGATAGAAGATACATTTGTATCCTTGGGTGTGCGGCAGGAATGTATCTGGCTCATCCAACAATCGCCACGAACTTGCTGGAACATCGCCTCGCCAACTTTTGCTGAGATCGGAAAAGAACTTCGGATCACGATTTTTGAAGCATCCCTTTTGGACTGGGGCTACACAGAAGCCGGACTAAGCCTTTATCCGCTTCCTGGTACGGGTAATCAGTTACCAGGAATTGCCATTATTCCATTTTTCAACGGAAGCGCGGAAGCAGCGTTGACCTGGGTGCGAATACCCAGATGAACATCGAAGGAGATTTATCCACGGGTGTACTGTTGTTCTCCGTCCGGGTATCTTGGGGGCTAGGAATAATCTGTTAGGCGCTTCTACTCAGTTAAACAGCTCGATTGAAGCCACTGTCAGAAATTCCGCATCGGAAAATCGGGTGGTCATTTTGGGGAGCCCTGGCGGTACTCGCCTAGATTGTAAAGAGTTTTATGCGACGGTTGGCATACGCATCAACGCGTCCAATGATCCGGATCTTTACTGGGAATATAGTCTCTGCGATTTGAATTTGATCATTACTGCCGGGGATGGCGACAGTTTTCTTCAAAAACTACTTCCTTCTGATCCTATCAAGGTGGATTTTGATCTTTCCCTGGGTCTATCACAAAACAAAAGGTTCTATTTTAAGGGTGGTGCAGGTTTAGCCTACACTTTCCCGGTCAATAGAGACCTTTGGCCCATTTCGTAGATCCGATCAATGTGGAACTCGAGATTATTGACAGCCAAATCAGAATTAATCACTGGAATATCCGGCGGAGCGTCAATTGGGCCGGTAACGGCGGTGGTGGAGAAAATTGGCTTAGAGACGACCCTGGATACGGGCAAGCGGGGAATTCTTGGCCCCGCAGATCTCTCGCTGGGTTTTAAACCTCCCAGCGCCATCGGACTTACTATTAACGCTTCGGGAGTGAATGGGGGTGGGTTCCTCGAAATCAAAGGGGGAGATTATGCCGGTCACTTGAAGTTGGAAATCCAGAAAAAAATTGGCCTTACCGTAATCGGCATTCTTACCCCGCGCAGGCCAGATGGTTCTCACCTATTTTCTCTGAAGCGCCTGTTTGGAATGGCTGTATTTCCGCCCATTCAATTGGGGTTCGGTTTTATCCTTACAGGCATTGGATTTGCAGCGCAATCGAATGTTGTATGAACGAGGAGGCGCTCCGCGCCGCGGTGTATCCGGCCGGTTGAGTTCGCTTTTATTTCCTCCAGACCCCGTCAAGCATGCCCAGCCAACTATTCTCGAGGACCTGAAGTTCTTCCCGCCCAAGCCTAATTACTATGTTTTTGGGGCTATGCTGAAACTAGGCTGGGGCGGAGCAACTCCACTGGTAGAGGCGGATATCGGCCTATTTCTCGAGTTCGGGGGGCCTTAAGATCGCTCTGGCAGGCATGATCCAGGCAAAACTGCCTCGTCCCGATGTGCCAACCATCGTCCTTAAACTGCAGGTTTTAGGCCTGCTGGATTTTGGCAACAAAACCCTTGCAATTGATGCATCTTTGACTGAATCCAGGCTGCTCGAATGGACGCTTGATGGCGATATTGCTCTGCGATCATGTTGGGGAGGATCCTGCGCGCTTTGCTTTTTCTGCGGGAGGTTTCCATCCGTCTTATCGGCCCCCGGCTGGTTTTCCACAATTAGCGAGGCTCTCGATCACGCTTGGTACAGGCAATCCTCGCATCGGCCTTTTCATGTATCTAGCATTGACCGAGAATTCTGTACAGTTTGGGGCGGCGCTGCTATTCCACTGGCAAAAAGATCTGGGAACAATTAACCTGGGTCTTTTTGAAATTAATCTGGATTAATCGAGGTGGAGGGAGGACGGCGGATTATCCTTCGATGCCTTGTTCAAGTTCAACCCGTTTTATTTTGAAGTCAATATGTGCGCCTGGTTGGACCTAAAGAGAAATGGCGACAGTATTCTTAGTATTGACATTCGCCTCGCTCTGACAGGGCCAAACAACTATCACGCCGCATGGGATGCGCAAAAGCAAAGATCTGCGGTATTGGTGTTGAAGTCGAATTTGACAAGACTTTTGGCGACAAAGAAGCCGGAACTACCGCCGGAAACGAAATCCCCATTAGAAGCACTCAAGGGTGAACTCAGCAATAAGAAAAATTGGGCGGCAGCATTGCCCTCCTGGGGGGCAAATCGAGTGGTGTTCCGGAAAAGCGATGATACCGAAGATTTGGTAGATCCACTGGGAGGCATTAGTTTTCGGCAAAGATCGGTGCCCTTGAAATATACACTTCAAAAGTTTGGACAAGCCGCGATACCGGCAGGCGAGGATTACTTCGACCTCACCCTGCCAGGTGCTATTGTCAAGCCAACCGAAGACTCGTTCGCCCCTGGAGAATTTGTCTACTTGTCAGACCATGATAAGGTATCGGGGCCACCTTTTGAGAAGATGAAGTCAGGCCTGCAGATTGCAAGTGAACGGATTGAGATACCCCCCCCCAATCGAATCGAAGCAAATCGCCTACGAAACAAAAGTTATGAAAACGCCGCTAGAAAAATCTCCGCCAACACCAATATCAACCGGGCCCATAATACCGCGCGCCCTGATTAATGCCCAAAGGTTGGGGGGAAGTAGAGTGCACAACAAGCTCAATGTGAAAGCTGCTCTGCAAAATCGAGAAGGATATCTGTCTCGGAGCAGAAATTTACTGTTGTCACCGGTAGCGCGACCTTGAATAAATTCAACCGGGCTGCCTATGATCAAAATGGCGCGACCAAAGTTGAGAATCTGACATACGCTCAGGCGCGACAAATGAGAAGTCAACTTGATATCCCAGAGTCAGAGATCCTGCATACCGCAAAGGCAACGACATTATGAGAACGTATCAGACTCGTTGGTTGTCAAGAGGTGGTGGATATGTCTGAATCTTCACTGCGACTTTTTGCCCTGGCTCCGAAGCGGACTGGGCGCTATGAGCCAATCTGGTGATGGTGTTCGCAGAACGGTATCTATCTCGGTACAACTTGTAGATGAGAACGATCGCTGCCTTGAACCGATAAGCCAGGTTTTTACCCTGAAAGGCCCGGGGGAAGTGGTCGGATTCATTCCAGACATGAGAGCGCGAACAGAACCACAAAATGGGGCAAATGATTTTGAACCCAATTATTTCCCGTTTATAGAATTCGATGATCCTGACTATCCCTGGCGTTATTTTATTCAGGACGCCGGTGGAGCAAGATTGCTGCCCTGGATCGTTCTTGTTGTGCTAAAAAAGGACGAATTTAAGGATGGGCCACGCAGCAGCCCAGAATTCCCTTCAATAGTGGTAAAAAAGAATGCAGCCCAAAACATCCCTTTACCGGATTTGCGCCAGTCCTGGGCCTGGGCGCATGTTCAACTTGCTGGCGCTATACCAAGACGAGATGAAATTAGTGATGATGAAAAGTACAAGGAGGCCATTGGAGCATATATTGCCGAAAATCCGGAGCTGAATTGTTCTCGCCTAATGTGCCTGCGAAAATTGGAGCCATTAACCGAATATTATGCATTCGTTGTGCCAACGAGTAATATGGGCAGGCTCGCTGGATTAGATTCGTTTTCTGCAGGGCTAAAGAACGATTTGTGGGATAAGGATAGCGATAACGGTACAGCAGCAGCGCGCGATATTGAACTGCCAGTTTATCGCAAGTGGTATTTCCAGACTTCGGAACCGGGTGATTTTGAAAAATTGATTGATATTATTCAATATAAAGATGTTCCATTTGACGCTCAAAATAATTGCCTTGTTGGCATTCGCCCAATTGATGGTTCGAATCCAGGCTTTCTCACTACACCTCTTAAATTCCCCGATGACACCTTCAAATTGGAGGGGGCCCTTGTTCCCCGCGGATTTTTTGGAGAGAATCATGACGCCAACGAAAAACCAGCCGAAACAAGAAAAGCTTAACGCCATCAGGTTTTACAGAGAAAATTAGACCTGAATTGAACATCGCACTCGAAGAGGCTCCTGTGAGTGAAAATGACGATATTGATCCATTAGTATCGATCCCCGTCTATGGGAGGTATTTCCAAAGAACTGAAGAGATTGAGTTGCCTACGGAAGCAGGAAACTGGGTTATTCCGAATTCCTGGGTCCATGAGCTAAACCTCGACAGGCGTTATCGCATCCCTGCCTCGTTCGCAACCGAAGTAGTTCAAGTGAATCAAGAAGAATACATGCAAGAATGTTGGGAACAGGTGGGAGCCATCCGCGAGGCGAATGAATATCTACGTCTGGGAGCAGTTGGGAAGCTTATTGGGGACAGTTTGAAAGCACGGCACTTTGATCCACTGAGTGATGCAAGATTTGCTCTCATCACCCAACCATTCCATCACTACTATATCCATAATAATGGCAAGAACCAGGAGAGTTTCAAATCGCGTTTTAGCCGCTCCGGGCTTCCCCCAGGAACGACTTCATACACGTTCAAGCGGATGGTCAGCCAGAAAGCCGGGTTCAAGCACGAGAAACTCTTAAGACCCTGGAAGATTGCAGAAGAGAATAACAGCTTGTGGCGTAGGATACTCAGGTATCTATTTATCTTATTGAAATTATTGCTGCACCTCTTAGTGCGTTTTGTAGACGGGATTCCCGACTCAACCGTATGGTTCCGCTACTCAATAAGCCTGTTGTATTACCTGAAGGTTCCCGCAGTCAATGAGGTGCCCAGGCAACCCGATCGGGATACTACTGGTTTAGATATTTTGGGATTATCAACAGATTTACCCGATATTTTACCTTTGAAATCCGAAATTATTACTGTAGCACCGATAAATATTAAAGACGCACTGCGCCCGTGCTTTAATGTCAAGGGAGATTTGCTGGAGAGACTCAACACTACTATCAAGGTTCCCTGGCTGAACAAGAAGATAACCAGTTTTGATCCCATCATGATATCGCCCAAGATCAATTTGCCCATGTACAAACATCTAAGTGAACGTTCTGTTGATTTGATGGTCCCCGGTTTGAAGGATCTGGAAAATAATACAGCGATCCTCTTGGAAGAAAATAAGAAATTTATTGCTGCCTATATGGCTGGCTTGAGTCACGAGATGAGCCGGGAGTATCGTTTGGCGAGAGTTTCCAACAGATCAACGAGGTACTATCTTTAACTACTTCTGGGATCCCCAACAAAGCGACAATGCGCCTCAAGATATCTCCGACATACACACCTGGGATGGTGAGCTTGGGGATAATGTTGGAAATCCCGCAAGCAAAAAAGGCGAAAACAATCTGGTATTCGCTATCAAAGCCGATCTTGTCAGGCGCTACCCCAATACCATCATATTTGCCGTCAAAAAGAAAGATAGCAGCCAAGATTGGGAACATGTTTTTGAGATAATCGATAACGATAACTCTGCGGAGATAGAACACCTTGAGAACAATCAGTCGCAGGCCAAAGATAATTCTTTCCGCGTTATTCCCCCGATATTTTCTGCAAATCCCAGTGTTGACATTCTGTTTATTGGCTTTCCGTTCTCCAAGGGGGATGTTGCTGTTGCTAAACAAGAAGGAAGCAGCTACTATTTTGTGATCATGGAACACCCTTCTCTTCCGCGCTTTGGTATGGATGTAGAGGAGAGCAATAGGATAGAGCACTATGACACAGTGAAGAATCAGGCTGTTATGGAGAAGGATTGGACAAGAATACCTGAGCGCGGAACCTACTATCATGTAGTAGTGGAAGGACGAGTTGATCAGGCAGAAGATTCACAGGTAACATTAGCGTCTGATGCATCTGCAACCGATGATGAATATAATGGAAAAAAACTCGAAATAATTCGAGGGAAGGGGATTGGACAAATTCGTATTATAAGTGATTATGATGGTAGAGCAAAATTGGCGATGGTAGATGGTGCCTGGACCATTTTACCGGATACTACATCGGAGTACCGAATTTTCATTCATAGCGGTGCAGCAACGGCTGGCGGAACAAAAGAAATTGATCTTAATGGGGGGGCACCAGGAAATGTTATAAAAGCCGGCATGAAAATTATTTTGTTCGATCTAGATGGTAAATGGGATTATCTCTCATGGGATTTTGCTGAAATCGAGCCTAACTCTCAATGGGTAAATGCCGAAAACTTAAAGAGTGGAGTAGAGCATATCCCCACTACGCCGGCTTGGGGAAGTAATTCGGCAGCAATTGCTTCGATTACTTACCAAAAACCAGTTCGGGTTATCGTTCCAGCGAGTAAATTTTTAGAGCTTCAATAAGGAAGGGAGTTAATTTATGCCAGCTTCCAGAAGACCCATTGCACTGCTGCCTTTGCGCCTGGAAATCAGGCATATCAAGAACTCTGTCTCGCTAGCGAAATATACATACATCGAGAAGGTATATCCCCATGGAAAAGAATATTCATTTCGGGGCGCAGAGACTAAGAAGGAAAATACAAAGCCAAAACGAGAGATATGGATTCGCTGGTACCCGGATGATTGCCAGGTTTTCCCGCCTGTGGGCAGGATTACGGAAACTGAAATTGACGCATATAACCTGTACATAAAAAGGGACAAGAAAGCAAGTGCTTGGAATACATTCGTCAATTCCATAGGATTGCATAGGGCAAGATTTCTTCTTGATTTTCTTGGGGGAGAATCTACTGCTGAAATTGAGGCATATAACTTATACATAGAAAGTGACAAGAAAGAAAGTGCTTTGAATTCATTCGTCAAGTCCATAGGATTGCATAGGGCAAGATTTCTTACCGATTTTTTTGGAGGCGAATTCATTGATGCAGGAGTTGAGCACTCCACAGACAGCGATTCATCCCAAGGTACTAATGAGTATCTTGATGATGGTCTTTCTCAGTTCCTGTCAAAGGGTGCTAAGTTAAAGGTACTTCCTAAAACAATAAATTTATACACTATTAAAGATAGGGCTACAACATTTTTGGTAGCGAAACCAATCGATCCAAATATCGTATTCTCGGGAAATGATATCCCATTTGCACGCTGGATCACAGATTTTGAAAAAGCTGTTGAGAAAGGTATGGGGATAAAAATTACAGACCCCGCTTTGTGTTCCCAAGTAGAAAATGCGGATTGGCTCATTGCTGTTGGTCATAACGATGATAGTGGAAAAATCCTTGAGGAATTACTGCTCAGACATAAAGCTTTGGGCAGGTTTAACGTGCTGCCCCAAGATACACCTACCAACAACACGGAAGAGGAAAAGAGCCCCTTTGTTGCTAATGAAAGTGGGACAGAGTTCGAGAATGAAATCCCAGATAATAATCCGACAAGTGCAGATACTGTTTACCTGACTAATGCGGACATTTTGGAAATCAGCCTGGGGTTGAATGAAAAAGTATTTGCCGGGCTCAAGAATGCTCACGCCTTTGAACAAGAGGCTGCCCGAGCGATGAACAAGTTACTTTGGGAAGCCTGTACGACGGCCTATTCAGGTGATTTTGCGAAAAAGAATCCCGCAACGTGGAAACAATTAGCGAAACATTTTGTGACCCATGTTCTTGGCCGTGGGGCGGTTCCTGCGATTCAAATTGGTCAAAACCCTTACGGGATTGTCTTGGCTACAGACCTGGAAAAATGGACGAGTGTTGCAGTAGATCAGAAGCCTATTGAAACAATAATCAAATACTGTAACAGTTTGAAAGAGGCATATTTAAGGCTTTCAGAAAGTTCGCCTCGGATTGATTTACTGATTCGAAGAATATTTTTGATACCCTTATTCAGATTTTACAATCCAACCCTGTTTCACAGCGAGTCGATGTTCAAGTTTTCACAAACACAGATCTCCATTCGAGGGATGGGGGTCGAGGGAAGGATCCGCGGCTTCTTGGTTGTCCTTTGGTTTCGAACAAAGAAACAAACGCAGAAAGCTTGCGGAAGTAAAAAACTACTTAAAAGCAGCCAAAGACTTTCTTGACCCCAACCAAAATTCAGAATTACCTGTAGCCACTGCTACAAAGCATGCAGAAACCCCCCTTTTACAGCGATTGCTTTCCTATTCCGCCATTCAAACGAAAAAGCAAACGGAACAAGCAATAGAACTTGGCGATATGAGTCTGGCCATTGAACTGCTTCTGAGCTTAATCGACAAAAATGTTATTTCGGTTGAAGGGATTGAAATATTGATGCGGGAGGTTCTAGACAGTCTGAGTTACCGCCTTGATGCCTGGCTTACATCTATCGCTTCACTGCGTCTAGAAGAAATGATGTCATGTTCTATTTCAATTAAAACAGATCTCACATCGAATGCTTTGCCGTTCCGAAGAAAATGTAAATATGACCCTGGCACACAGGCTCTAGTCTTCAATGGTATTATGAGTGAAACGGAAAAAGGTATTTTGTTGGAACGGTGTGCTGAGGAAGCAGATAAACAAGCCATCGAGCGGTTATTCGATCAAACGCAAAAGAATATTACCTTCACTGGCGTTTATGGGTGGTTGGAAAAACCGGGTGCCCAAGGTGTGGAGCAGAAATCGGAAGGTTATTTCCAGGCGCCGTCTCTCAATCAAGCCTGTCACAGGAGCGATCTGCGTAGTGCCGCTTTGAGCGAAAAGGACAATGAACCAGGGCCGTTTGAGATCAATATGTCCTCGCAGCGGGTCAAAAAGGCAATGTGGTTTACAGAGGGGCTGCAGAATGGTTTCACACCTGCCGAACTGCTCGGTTATGAGGTTGAGAGAAAATTGCATGACAAACAAATGGATAGGTATTTGCTGGACCTTCGGCAAAGTTATCCGCTTTCAGGGCAGGCAGAAAACGAAATAATAAAGAATTCCAGAGTAATTGACGGAGAAAAGTTTATCGAAGGTGGCAAGGATAACAATATTCCTCCAGTCAAGATGAATAGATGATCAATCAATCAGGTCCAGGAGGCCCAGATACGCTATTCCGAACAGACCGATATATTGCAGAGACACTTTATCAAACCGTGCAGGGAAATACTGCAAAGACAGCAGCGTGGTTAAATGCTGTGGAAGGGAAAAACACACCTCCAACACCTGAGGTCATGAAAACGATCAGAACGGACGCCCTCAAGTACAACGGGTACTGTATCCATTTCTGTATGATACAGATAGAAAATTGAAAATGATGAGGCAAAAAATCCACGGACTATCGCTGACCCTTTTGTTGCAGACTATTGTAGGAATTATTTAACCGGCTTTGAGAATATTGCCTTTCAGGTTGCAATTAAGCGGCGCGATGCAAGAAATAACGGGGCAGGGCCCCGCTAATAATTCGCCCCAAAAAGAATTGGGAATGGAGCCAATCGATCTAGTAGTTGGCGATTTGGCTGAGCTTGAAAAAGAGCAAGAGAATATATATGGGATACGCGGACAAAGTGGAGTAACGGCCTGGAAACGCCGTCAACACAAGCAGATTTTGACAACAACTTCTATCTTGACTTCGATTATAGATGAACTGGGCCAAACAGCGAATCCTTAGAATCTATCCATAAGAAATCTAATAATTTACACGAGTGGCTTAGACCAATGTTACGGGCGCTGAGTCCCGAAGATATGGTTATCCCTGAATAGTTGGATAGGGAGGTAATCGTTGAACAAAAAATAAGCGGATATTTGATTCTCAAACGGCGGATAACTGCGTTGGACAAATATTCCGCTGGGAAAGAATTGATGGATGAGTTAGCAGAGACCACGCTTGAAATAGGCGGCAGTAAAAAGAAAATATGTGTAGATGACGCTCGTAAAATAAAAATTGAGAACGATGACATCCTCGTTGAAGTTACAGAGATTGGTATTCAAGACGCAGGTATTGATAAGTTGGTAGAAGATATGTCTTTTTCGCTTCAAACAAAAACAGGAGGAAGGGCTATGCCTGTGCTTCCGCCTTTTTGTGTGAAAAGCGATTTAAATATACCTGACCGGAGTAACGATCAATATTTCACAGATTCAGATATTTTAAAATATTATGGCCAGGTTAGAAAAAATGTTGCAAGGATAATGAGGATTATATCGAACAAAAGTGAAACAAGAACGTATAGCGATCTTGTGTTCCAGAAAAGCAGGGTAGAAGCGCTCGTTCAAGGTTTATTGTCGATCGGGCTCACCCCCGATTCAGTAGATAGAGGCAAAATAACATTCCCCACGCCTTGGCGTCAATCAAGCGTGGATACTCATCTTATTCTTCCCCAAGGGAATTTGAATATTGGACCGAAACAGTTTATTGTTGGTCTCAAAATTGATGAATGGACAGATTTCATTCCGAGTACCGAAGAACGAGAGGGCTGGCATTTCAATATACCACCCCCCAAGCCCAGGCTCCACAAGCGATTCTGCTTGCTGTTCCTCCTAAGATAACCGATACGTCATGGAAAGATGAAGAACTGGCTGACATAATCGCCGCCACCATCGATTTAATACGTGTCCGTTCTGTCTCAAGCGATCAAGTAACCGGAAGCATTTTGGGATTGTTCTTGCCATGTTTAGTCTTTGACAATAGGCCGACTGATCAGGAATTTGAATGCCGATCTCCGCCACCGCTAAGGCTTCAACGACTGGCGTAATAAAAGGCGGTTTTCACTATGAGGCTGATGCTCCATCTGTACCAGGAAGGTAGAAGATCATTGCGCAAGGAGATGTTGATATGAGTCCAGGAAATGGAATAGTAATTTTTCCATCGCCGAATTATGATGGGTGGTCAAGACTGATTCCTAGAAGCATTTCTCACGCAGTAGAAGATGGCGTCCAAGCGAGAGTCAAGGTCGCTCCGGTTTCTCAGCCGACAATGGCAATTGGGAGAATTCAGAGCTATTTAATGAAAAATAAAGAATTCGCCCCCTGTGCGCGCTGAGGTTTCAACGCAAGAACAAGATGTAGATCAAATTGAAATCTGTGGAGAATCTGGGGTTAGGAAGATAGAAAATCAAATTACTGAACTGCCTCTTGAACCGATTGTTGAGCAAGAATTAGAGCATTCGGGGGATTCCCCACGGGATGTGCCGCCAGCATGGAATTCACAGCGATTAGAATACAGTTTTGCCATTAAGGCTGGAAACACTACTCTGGAGGCGCAAGACTATTGTGGAGATAATCTAGATTGGTACGATTTTCAGGCCAAAAGCGAGATAAGCCTTACTCGTGTTGAGCAATATCATTCTTTAAATCCGATGCCAGTGTCATTCCCAGGAATGCCTAATGCCAGATGGTGGGAATTTGAGGAGGGTAGGACAGACTTGGGAGATATCCGCCGCCCTAACTGTAATTTTTTATCCATGCTTTTAATTGAATTTGCGCTGGTATATTCAAATGATTGGTTTGTTGTACCTATAAAACAAAAAGTTGGGAGCTTGTGCGAGGTCAAAAAATTGGTCATCATAGACACTTTTGGTGCTTATGATCAAATCAATCCAATTGTTGATACCAGTCAAGACGAACATTTGTGGACGATGTACACCCTTTCAGGTGGTAAAAAAGAGTCCACCCGTTCAGGCTGGCGGAAAATTATGCCTCAGCGGGTTCTCAATTGTTCTTTCTGCCAAACACTGTCGTTAGTTCTCTCAAGTCGAGCGCAGCAGAACAAGTATCTTTCTACAGAGATGAGTTAACGAACATCGTGTGGGCTATTGAGCACAAGTACACCAGTAATGAAGGTGTCGGAGAAATAGGGATGACGAGATAGGGAATAGTGAGGTCGTAAATAGGGATGACGAGAAAGCGAATACTAAGAAAGTAGAGCCTACAAAAAAATACCTCTATATCGGTTGAAGAGTTATTTGCCACGCAATTGGATTCCTTATGTACCAAGACAGAAATCGCAAAAAAGGGATATTATCCTGAGAAGAGGGCGCTCGGATGAGAAAGCCACAAAAGAGAACCCGCAATATACAGGGGTAATCCTGGCTGAATCGGACAAGATCAACGAAGAAGAAATCCAGGCGATACCACTCGAATTGACCAGGAAGATAGCAATTAATTGCCGTTGGCCAGGAGACATGGAGTCTTATAGGGGGTGATAAAGGGGTGGACGCTAACAGAATTAAATCGAAATCTAAATCGAAATCGCCAATGGTTTGGTTAGGAAGGAATAAGAAACTGAGTGATAAACAAGGATCGAGTGGTTTGCGATTTGATTACATCGCCGAAGCGAATTACGATTCGCACATTGAATAAATGGATTTGCACAATTTTATGAGAGTGATTCACCATCATGTCTCGGCCAAAAATCGGAAGTATGATTTCTTCACTAGTTCTTTTTCTTCCCCTCGCGATGGGCATGCTCCGAATTGCCCGGTGGCCATGACCGAATTACGTAGTTTGATTTGATGAAGGGCCACTGAGTCAAGTAATCCTACGCGAAGAGGATCATTGGGATGACCAAACAAGTTATCATCGATACAGATTTAGGTGTAGACGATGCCCATGCAGTGATTATGGCATTGAAACCAAAAGAACTTAAGATCAAAGGGATTACAACAGTCTATGGGAATGCCGATGTCGACTTTTGTACTAAAAACGTTCTCTATGTCCTCGATCTTCTGGGGAAAAGTAATATCCCGGTTCACAAAGGATCTGCAAAGCCCTTGCTCCGCGAAGTTATTCAGAGTAACCAAACATGCTTAACACTTTGATGCGTGGAGCACCTTGATAATAAGCATTTTCGCGTGATCATCGTAAAGCAACTAATGTTACTCAGAATAATTTCGGAATGGAGTCTCTAAAAATCCAACTTGAGGATGTTCGCAGGGAGAGAAGAGGTGGTAAGACTCGTGATATCTGTATAAATCACCCCATGGTGAGAAAGGATTAGGCAATTTCGAAATTCCTGACTTAAAAACAACGACTACACATGGAAGTGCCATCATTTGGATGGTAAATACGGTCCTGAAATCACCAAAACAAATCGAGATATTAGCCCTTGGACCGCTCACCAATCTGGCACTGGCCTCATTAATTGAACCAACTTGGGCAGAGAATGTAAAAAGAGTCATTTTCATGGGTGGTGCCCTCACTGTCCCGGGTAATGTCGCCCCACTTTCAACTGCAAACATCACAAATGATGCTGAAGCCGCTGAAATTGTATTTCATGCAGGATTTCATGAAAGTGTGATGGTGGGTCAAGATGTGACGCGTAGCGCGCTTCTGACACCACAACATATGCAACGCTTAAGAGATGCAAACAAAAAAGAGACCATTGAAGTCTCAATATAGCCATTCTCCCAGGGACTGCCGGCCTCAGAGGTCCGGAGTTGCACCGCGGTCAGCTCTGCCTTCTCGGCCGATACTGTATCGCCTCGGCCAGATGCGCGGCTTGAATTTTTTCTACCCCCGCCAAATCCGCGATCGTCCGCCCCAACTTCAACACGCGATGAAACGCCCGCGCGCTCATGCCGAGCTGATTCATGGCGCTGCGCATCAAGGCTTTGCTCGTCTCGTCCAACTCGCAGTATTCGCGGATGTGCGCCGGGCCCATGTCAGCATTGCAGGTGAGGCCGCTGCCGTCGAGGCGTGCGAGCTGCTTCTCGCGCGCGGACAGCACGCGTTGGCGAACGGCCTCGCTCGATTCGCCGGCGCGATCAGAGGCGAGTTTTTCGTAATCGACGCGCGGCACGTCGATATGAATATCGAAGCGATCGAGCAGCGGCCCGGAAATTCTCTTCTGATAGCGCGTGACGATCGCGGGCGAGCACGAGCAGTTATGCGTGGGATCGCCCCAGTAGCCGCACGGGCAGGGATTCATCGCGGCGATCAGTTGGAAGTTGGCCGGGAAGGTCAGTGTGCCGCTGGCGCGGCTGATCGTCACGATGTGATCTTCCAACGGCTGGCGCATGGCTTCCAGCGATCGCTCGTCGAATTCGGGCAGTTCGTCGAGGAACAACACGCCGTGATGGGCCAGGCTGATTTCGCCGGGGCGCGGGATTCTTGCCGCCGCCCACCAGGCCCGCGTGGCTGATCGTGTGATGGGGCGCGCGAAAGGGCCGCTCGCGGATCATCGGCGTGTCGGCGGGCAGCGCGCCCGCTATCGAATAGATGTGCGTCACGCCGAGCGCTTCTTCGACTGTAAGCGGCGGCAGGATGCCCGGCAGCGCCCGCGCGATCAACGTCTTGCCCGATCCGGGCGGCCCGGTCATGATCACATTGTGCCCGCCCGCCGCCGCCACTTCCATGGCGCGCTTCACGTGTTCCTGCCCCTTGATCTCGCGGAAGTCGGTATAGGTAAAGGAGGGGCCGATCGCTTCGAGGTGCGTGACAGGCTGCGGCGCGATCACGTCAACGCCGTACAGGTGATTCACCACCTCGCTCAACGACGCGACCGGGATCACTTCCACGCCGGCGATCAACGCCGCCTCAGTCGCATCATCCCGGGGGGCGAAGATGCGGTGATAGCCGTGGCTGGCCGCAAAGGCGGCCACGGGCAGCACGCCGCGCACATGGCGCACCACTCCGTCGAGGCCGAGTTCGCCGACGAACAGGGCTTGATCCAGATCGACGTCGGGAATCTGATCGGTCGCGGCGAGGATGCCGATCGCGATCGGCAGGTCATACGACGGCCCGGCTTTGCGCAGATCGGCGGGCGCGAGGTTGACGGTGATGCGCCCATCGTGCATGCGCAGGCCGCTGTTCTTGATCGCCGAGCGGACGCGCTCGCTGGATTCTTTCACGGCCGCGTCCGGCAAGCCTACGATGAAGAACGCGGGCAGGCCGCGCCCGGTGTCCACTTCCACTTCCACGATCTGGGCGTCCAGTCCGATGACGGCGCAGGTGTAGACTTTGGCGAGCATGCGGGACGATCCTCCCGGAGGTTCCCCAACCTCCGGGAGGATGCGAGAGCGCCCTCCGGGAGGTGAATGCTGCACAGGATTGTTGCTGGATGATTTCTGATTGCGGATTGAGCCATTCGTCAATCTGCAATCGACAATCAACAATTGTTAGAGTGTAGCACAGCCGCGAGATTGCATCAACTGTGCCTGGAAGTTTCTAGCGAGCGTGCGCTTTGATGAAAGCGCCGATTTCCTGCATCGCCTCGGTCGCTTCTGGAAAGAGCGGAGCAAACAGGGGATAGCAATGAACCATGCCCTCGCCGATGCGCAGCGTGACGTTAACTCCGGCGGCTTGCGCTTTTTCGGCGAAGCGCGTCGAATCATCTCGCATCATTTCGTCATTGCCGACAACGATAAGGAGGGGCGGCAGGCCGTGCAGATCCCCGTAGAGCGGCGATATCCCTGGAGAGGCGGGGTCATGATCTCCGGCATAATATTTGCAGCACACGGTCGACATCCCGGGCGGATCGATGGAGACCCTGGCCCTTGACCGTACTGACTCGCCGGTCAGATTAAGATCAGTCCAGGGCGAGAGAGCCACGGCGGCGGCGGGCAGCGGGAGGCCTTGATCACGCAGGGCAAGCAGCGTGGCCAGGCACAATCCCCCACCGGCCGATTCGCCGGCGATGACGATCCGGGCAGGCGGAGTGCCCTGGTTCAGCAGCCACCGATAGGCCGTCAACGTGTCCTCAAGTGCAGCCGGGTAAGGATGTTCGGGGGCCAGTCGATACTCATACAGCAGCGCACGCACACCGCTGCCCTGGACGAATTTTGCCACGAAGCCGCGGTGATCTGAACAGCTGCCTGAGACATACCCGCCCCCGAGCGTGTAAAAAATGACCGGATCGTTCCGCGCTTCCTCAGGCGCTCCGGAAAGGCGAATCCATTCCGCCGCGAGGCCGGCAGGTAAGCCATCGATGGCGACCGGCGAGACGTCGATCTCTGCCGGCAGCCTGGTCTTTGCCGCGCCTTTTTCACAGGCTTCGCGAAAGGCGGGAATCGAGGTATTCCAATCCCAGGTTTCCCGGCGGAGGTGAAACTTCAGTAGATGACGGTTCCTCAAGGCAAAATTGACCAAACGGCTTTGCCAGCTGGGCATGGCTTATCACTCCTCTTGATTCCTCCCGAGACACTTCGCGTCGATTGTCGTGCATCCAGACTGCTCACCACACTGAAGCAATCTCACCCTTCTTCAGTGTTGGTTCTCGCCCAGCACGCTGTGCGTCTCATCGATAGACGATCCCTTAACCTCCCGGAGGTTTCGCGAAGCGCCTCCGGGAGGTTGGGAAGTGTAGCATAGTCACGCGATTGCTTCAACTGATAGTATAATTCGCTTGATCCTAGTGATCCTCCCGGAGGCTCTAAGCCTCCGGGAGGATATGGATGGATACTGGAGGGCGCATGCCTCAGCGTGGCGCGGTCTTTGCCGCAGGCGAGTACTATCACGTCTACAATCGAGGCGCTGGCCGCAATTCGATTTTCTTCACGCCTGCCAACTACGAGTATTGCCTGCGCCTGGTCAAGCGCTATCTGACGCAGTACGCTGTATCGGTGATTGCTTATTGCTTTATGCCCAATCACTATCATTTCCTGTTACGGCAAGACAGTGACTTGCCGCTGTCGAAATTCATCGGCGTGTTATTCAATGCCTATGCGCAGGCGGTCAACAAACAGCAGGAGCGTAGCGGCAGTTTGTTTGAAGGGCGGTTTCGGCATCGCCGGATTGATCGCGAAGAATACCTGACCCAGCTCTGCCGCTATGTTCATTTGAATCCGGTGAAGGCCCGATTGGTTCAGCGGCCTGAAGATTGGCCGTACTCCAACTATCAGGATTGGATTGGGCTGCGCGCTGGTACTCTGATCGATCGGTCGTTTATTCAAGCCCACTTTCTGAATGCTGAGGATTATCGACGTTTTGTTAGCGATTGGCAGGACACTGAACAATCACAAACGAGGCTGCATGCCTACCTGTTTGATTGAGTTGTTCATCCTCCCGGAGGTTTCGAAACCTCCGGGAGGATAGCCAGGAGTACTCATGTCCACCTGTCCCAGCTGCGGACGCGACGCCGGAACCAGCGAGATTTGCCCGCACTGCGGCGCCGATCTCAAACGCCGCGTGAAAGTGCGCACGTTTGGTATCATCGCCATCGTGGTGGCGGTGGCGGGCGTGGCCGCCTTGCTGTTCTTCGCCGCGCGCGCGCCGGTTCCGGTCGTCAAGGTCGGCGACATCGTATCGACTTCCAACTACGCTTACGTGCAGCTCGACGGCGTGGTGTCGCGCGGTCCCAACTACAATCCCGATTCCCAATCGATTACGTTCTGGGTGCGCGATGACACCGGCGAGATCATGGTCAGCGCGTTCCGCGATCAAACGCAGGGACTCCTGGCCGCCGATCGGGTTCCCGCGCCCGGCGATGCGATCACGCTGCAGGGCACGCTGCGGGTGCGCGATGGAATCGCCCGCGTTGACGATCGATTCGGCGGACTCCGTGAAGCTGACGCGCGCCACCGCCGCGGCCGCCGACCGCCCGATCGGCTCGATCACGCCCGCCGACGAGCGCCAGGGCGTGCGGGTGGTGGGCGTGGTGCGGAAGATCGCCGAGCCCTACACCGGCCTGCGCCTGATCACGCTGCGCGATGCCACCGGGGCGATCGACGTGGCGATCCCCACTGATTTTGCCGCCGCCTTCGGCGCGGCCCCGCCGCTGACGATCGGCCAATCGATCCAGGTCGTCGGAGCGGTGACCCTGTTCGAAGATACGCCGCAGATTTCGGTGCGGCGCGGCGCGGATATCACGCCGCTGAAAGATGCCGTGGAACCGGCGAAGTTCGTGCCGCTGCCGGAGATTACGGAGGCGTATGCCGGCAGGTGGGCGCGCACGCAGGGCGAGATCGTCGACGTCACGCCCGGCGACAAGAATACCAAACTCACCTTGAGCGACAGGGACCGGCGCCTCACGGTGTTGATCTGGCCCGACACCTGGGCCAGGCTGCCTCAAGCCGATTTTCAGCCCGGCGCGAAGCTGACGGTGCGGGGTGAAGTCAACCTTTTTAACGGCGATCTGGAAATCGTCACCGAACTGCCCTCTGATGTGGAAGTTCTGGCGCGCGCCGCGCCCGTCGAGGCGCAGGTCAAATCGATCGGCTCGATCACGCCTGACGACGTGAAGTCCCTGATCGTCACGCAGGGCGCGATCGAGAAAGCCGACCCCTTCAGCCTGGGCACGCGCTATGAATTCGGCGATCCCTCCGGCTCGATCATCCTGCTGGTCTGGAATGATGCGATCGATCCGCAGCAGCAGCAGGAACTGCTGGCCGTCGGCGCAACCCTGTCCGTCACGGGCCAGATCGACGAGTTCAACCAACAACTGGAGATCGTGCCGCGCTCGCCGGACGATGTCGTCGTGCTTGCCGCGCCAGCCGTAACGCCTGAACCCGCCGCCACAAGTGCGCCCGAAGCGACCGCAACGCCCACCGTGACGGCAGCGCCAACAGCCGCTGCCGAAGCAACCGCTACTGCCGGGCCGGCGGAAACCCCGGAGGCGGCGAACACGCCGGAACCTACGGAAGCGCCGGTCGTGTCAGGCGATGTTGTGCCGATCAGTGCGGTAACCGCCGACAGCGTGGGAGAGACGGTGACGGTGCGCGGCAAAGTGGTGGATACGTCCAGTTTCTCGGCGGGCTTCAAGTTCCTGCTTGACGACGGCACCGGCCGCATTCAACTCACGCTTTTCGAAAGCAACTATAAATTCGTGCCGAATCGCGCGGGCCTGAATCTGGAGGCCGACGTGCAAGTGATGGCCAGGGTAGCCGAGTTTCAGGGCGTGCGGGAACTGCAGCCCGGATCGGGCCGCGACGTGCAGATCCTGACGCCAGGTTCGTCGGCGGGTGTGCCGGTCACGCCCATCAATCAATTGAGCAAACCCGGCCAACTGGTGGCGCTCGCGGGCAAAATTACCAATGTCAGCGGCTTCTCCGCCGGCCAGAACATGTTTGTCGACGATGGCACGGGCAACATCCGTGTGACCCTGTTCAACAACGTGCTGGCTTACCTGCCGCGTGATCGGCTGGTGCCGGGTGCCGTGGTGCGCGTCTATGGCAAGGTGGGCGCCTTCGGCGGCGCGCTGGAGATCATACCCGCTCTGGGGTACGATGTCATATTCGAATGAGCCGTGAACATGGACTTGCTCCCCTACGTCCTGGTGGCCGTCCTCGGCGCAGTGCTCGCGTCGTTTCTGGCCTTGATTCCCGCGCTGCACATCTATAATGTGATCACGCTGGCGTTTCTGTTTGTCGGCGGCTGGCAGGCGTGGCTGCCTCCCGATCAATTTGCCATGCTGCTGCTGGGGATGGTGACAGGCTATGCGGTCCTGTCAGTCATCCCTTCCATCTATCTGGCCGCGCCCGATGAGACGTCGGCCTTCATCGTGCTGCCGGGGCAAAAGTGGCTGCTGGAACGGCGCGGTTACGAAGCGGCCATTTTGACGGGCGTGGGATCGCTGTGCGGCGTGATCGTGCTGGTGGTGTTGAGCCCGTTCCTCACCGAAGTGGCGCGTGTCCTGCGCATCGTGCTCACGCCGCACTTCGGCTGGATTCTGGCGGCGATTAGCCTGTTCATGCTGATGTCGGAATGGCCCCGGGCCGGCGATCGCGGCCCGACGAATTGGGCGCGTTTTCGCGCGGCCTGGTCGCAGCTGGGTGCGGGCCTGTTGACGTTCTTCCTGTCCGGCCTGCTGGGCATCATCTTGATGTATCGCAGCTTCCTGCCGGTGTCGGCGGCTTCCGTCAATTTGCTGCCGGCGTTTATCGGTCTGTTTGCCATCTCTATGGTGCTGACCAATTTGATCATGGGCACGCGCGTGCCGCCGCAGCACCCCAGCGCCTCGATCCACATTTCGCCTTCTCTGTTATTGCGCGGCACCTTCGCCGGATCGCTGGGCGGATTGTTCGCCGCGTTCTTTCCCGTGGTGACGGGCGGCATCGGGGCGTTTCTGGCCGGACATGCCACCGCGCAGCGTGACGAGCGTTCCTTCATTGTGTCGCAAGGCGTGTCGAAGTTGGTGTATTACGCGGGCGGCTTCCTGCTGCTCTTTCTGCCGGGTTTGCAACTGGTGCGCGGCGGACTGGCTGCGATGGTCAGCACGGTCTACCTGCCGGGCACGCCGCAGCTGTATTACGTGGCGGTAGCGGCGTTGGCGGTCTCCGGCGCCGTGAGTTTTCTCCTGCTGATTCCCTATGCGCGCTTTGCCGTGCGCTTCCTGACCAGGCTTGATTATCGCACCGTCAACATCGGCACGCTGATCGTGATCGTCGCGCTGCTGCTGATCACGACGGGGCTCAGCGGCCTGCTGATCGCCATTCCGGCCACGGCCATCGGCCTGATCCCCTCGCTGTTCGGCTCGCGGCACATGAACTGTCTGGGCGTGGTGCTGGTTCCCATCACCTTGAACATGGCCGGCGTGGGGCCGGATATCGCCAGATGGCTAGGGTTGGCGTGAGGTCACGATGAAAGGCATCTCACATTTCCTGGCGGGTATTGCCGCGGCGACCTTTGTGCCCGGCGTGGTGGAAAGCGCCGCGCAGGGCTCGTATTTGATCGTACTGGGCGGGTTGTTCGGCCTGCTGCCGGACACGCTCGATTTCAAGTTCGTGCGCTACTTCGAGCGCTACCTCAACATCGATCCTGATCCGGGCAACCTCGATCCGCAGATGATCGCGAGCGCGGTGGCCGCCGAGATCGATCGGGCGGCGGAGACCGGCCAGGCGATCCGCGTGCAGCTGCACAACATCCCGCTCGGCCCCAACCGCTGGCGGCAGTATCGCATCCACTTCGATTCGGAACGCAGCGAAGTCGTCGTGGGCATTGGGCCCATCGTGAATTCGGCGCTCGCGCCGCTGGACGAAAGCGGTCAGTGTGTTTCGCGCGTGAAGACCAGGGCCAGGATCGACTATACCTACGAAGGTGACCTGACCATCGATTTTTTCAACGGCCCGTCGTTTGCTTTTGTGCCCGGGAAGCAGGCGGTGGAGGTGCAGTTTCTGCCGTGGCATCGCGCCTGGAGTCATTCGTTCACGCTGGCCGCGGGGTTGGGCCTGATCACCGGCGTATTACTCGGATCGATTCAGGCGGGGCTGGTGGCGTTCCTCGGCCTGTCGGCGCACGTCGTCGAAGATCAACTTGGCTACCTGGGCAGCAACCTGTTTTGGCCGATCACGAAAGAACGCTCGGCAGGCGCGCGGCTGCTGCATTCCGGCGATGCGATTCCGAATTTTCTGGCCGTGTGGACGGCGCTGGTGCTGATCCTCTTCAACCTCGATCGGTTCTCCGCGCCTGTGCAGAACCGCGCGCCGCTGTTCGATCCGCTGATCTATTTTGGCGCGATGCTGTTCCTGCCCGCGTTGGTCCTGATCGGCGTGTACGCCCGGGAACGGCGTCGACAACACGTGCCGCGCGCCACCGCCCAGCAAGCGGATATCGTGGCGGAACTCAAAGAAACCGAGGTCTAGAGATTTTAGATTGCGGATTGTCGATTTCTGATTGCAGATTTCATGTTGAAATCCGCAATACTTAAGGGCAAGGCAAATGCGGATTGAGGGATGCGGTATACTCAATCTGCATTTTGCTGGAAGGGAGTAAACCATGAATATCTTGCGAGGATTTCTGGTTTTGACGCTGAGCGCGCTGGCGGTGCTGGGGCTGCTGGCGGTGCTGCGCCCGGTTGATCCGGCGCGGGCGCGATCGGCTGCGGTGGGTGACCATGTCATCTTGAGCGAAGTGTTCTACGATGCTGCTGGCAGCAGTGACAATGGTTTGGAATGGGTCGAACTCTACAATCCGACGAGCAGCGCGATCGATCTGAGTGACTACAGCCTTGGCAACGGCGGCGACAATTACCTCTACAGCCGCGTGCAGTTGACAGGCACACTGGCGCCCAGTTCATGCTGGGTCATCGGCGGGCCGGCCAGTAACATCACCAACTCCTTGCCGATCTTCGATCAAAGCGTCAATTTCAGTCCTGACTTTCAAAATGGCGGATCCGACGCGGACGGCATTGCCTTATTCAGCGTCAAGGCAATTTCGATCACATCACAGACCATTCCGATCGATGCGGTGTTTACGGCCGGCAGTAATGCCAGTAACTTGATCGATGAAACTGGCACAGTCAATCCACCCGATGTTGGCGATTCGCCGCAAGGTCAAAAGCAATGAACGCATCGACATCACCGGCACCTGGCGTGTCCAATCTTCGCCTACGCCCAACAACTGCACCGTGCTCACAACTACAGCCGAGCCGCCGCCTCCCCCCCGGCCCGGCCTGGCAGCGTGCTGATCAGCGCGGTGCATTTTGATGCTTACGCACTCGGTCAAGACGACGAAAGCTTTCGCCTGACCAACGTTAGCACGAACGCTATCACATTGACGGGCTGGTTCGCGCGTGACAATCTCTATGCACTACCAATTGTCAGGCGTGCTTCAGCCCGGCCAATCGGTCTGGTTGGCGCAGCAAGCCGTGACGTTTACGCAGCAATTTGGTTTTAAGCCGAACTACGAATACGAAGGCGATAGTGATCCCACCGTGCCGAATTTGCCAGCGGCGGGTACGAGACCCGCGCTTAGCGCGGACGATGTCCTGGCTATCCGTGAGGGCGCGGGAAATTGGATCGACGCGGTGGTATGGGGCACGGGCGAAATTACCGATACCGATTGGATCACCGGCTGGGCGGGGTCGAACGTGCAGCGCTACGGCGGCGGCGATGTGTCCACCAGCGGGCAGATCCTCTACCGCAAACTCGACGAAGCGACGGGCCAGATCATCGCCGATACCAACACAGCGCAAGATTGGGCCAACGATCGCACCGATCCCGTTTCAGGCCGCAAGACGCAGCAACCCGGCTGGGATTTGGAGAAGTTCTGGCAAACGGCTAAAGTGACGGGGACGGCAACGCTCACGGTCGCCATCGCGCCCGATAATGCTTATCGGGTCATCTCGGACGTGCTCGGCTCGGCGCGGTCGTCCATCAAAATGGAGCTGCACACGTTCGACAACCCGGGCCTGCTCGAAGTGGTGACGAGGACGCTCAAGCGCGGGGTGAGCGTGACGATCCTGCTGGAAGGCAGCCCGCCAGGCGGCATCGACGATCAGGAGCGGTGGGTGTGCCAGCAGATCGAAGCGGCGGGCGGCCAGTGCTGGTTCATGATCACCAATACCGCGAGTGGCAATACCATTCACGCCCGCTATGATTACCTGCACGCCAAGCTGATCATTGTCGATGATCGCGTCGTGGCGATCGGCTCCGAGAATCTCAGCCCGCGCAGCCTGACGTACGACAATCCCGCCGACGGCACAGTGGGGCATCGCGGCGTGTTTCTGATTACCACTGCGGGCGGCGTTGTCTCTCGCGCGCTGGAAATCTGGAATGCCGATTTCGATCCGGCGCATCACCGCGATCTCTATCGCTGGTCGATCGCCGACGCGAAGTACGGCCCGCCGCCGATTGGTTTTGCGCCCGACGACAGCCTCGAAGCCAGCGGCTATCGCATTCGTTATCCCGCGCCGTTGGCCGTCACGGCGCCGCTAACCTTTGAGCTGTTGACTGCGCCGGAGAACGCCCTGCGCGCCAGTGACGCGCTGTTGAGCCTGATTAACCGATCGGGTGCGGGTGATTCAATCGACGTGGAGCAGCTCGACGAGCCGCCGCACTGGGGCGATTCGGCCGGCAACGCGATCGACGATCCCAATCTCCGCCTGGAAGCATTGATTGCGGCGGCCGGGCGCGGCGCGCAGGTGCGCCTGCTGCTTGATCGCTACTTCGACGTCCCGACCAGGACGATGAGCAATGCCGCGACCGTGCACTATATCGAGTCGCTGCGCGCCGTCAGCCCCACGCTGCACGCCAACCTCGACGCGCGTCTGGGCGACCCGGCCTTCTATGGCCTGCACAACAAGATGTTCCTGTTCAACCTTGGCGGCCGGAAGGTTGTGCACGCCGGCAGCTCTGAACGGCACCGAAACGTCCAATAAGGCCAACCGTGAAGTGGCGCTGCAAGTCGAGTCGAGCGCTGCGTATGGCTATCTGCGCTCGATGTTCGAATACGACTGGGCTTTTCAACCCCGGGTGCTGCTGCCGCTGGTGGCGCAGAACTACATTGCGCCGCCCGATCACCTGTTGATCAGCAAAGTGTTCTATTTTGGCTCGACCAGCCCGGTCACCGGCAGCGAGTGGGTGCAGATCTATAACCCGACGGCGATCACCGTTTCGCTGAGCGCCTACAAACTCGGCGATCAGGCGGCGCCCGGCCCCACCGGTTTCACCGTCGACGGCATGTGGCAGTTCCCGGCGGGGGCGATGATTCCGCCCGGGCAGGTCATCCATGTGGCGACGACGGGCAAAGGCTTCTTTGACAAGTACAAGCGCTATCCGCAGGCTGCGTTCTTCGACAGCGTCAATCAAGTGCCGCTGATGACGCCTTATCTCGCGTATACCCACAACATCAGTTTTGCGCTGGCCAACACGGGTGATGAGGTGCTGCTGCTTGGCCCGGGTGATCAGCTGATCGACGGCGTGGCGTGGGGTGTGGGGACGCTGCCCGGCCACGTGTCATGCCCCTTTATCGACATGCAGCCTGTATCCGCCCAACACGCCCAACCCGTCGATCATGCGCGCGCCGCCGTGGAAGGACACCAATGACTGTCCCGCGGATTTCGTGGTCGATTGGACGGCAACGCCGTGATCGATCATTGCTTCAGCAACCAGATCACCCGCTCAACCATGATGGCGTAATTGATGATCACGGCGATGCCCAGCAGCGCCGCCAGTGTTGGCTGGCCGGCGCTGCTCAAGGCCGCCACGGCTAAACCGAAGAAGACCGCTTCCAATAACAGGCGCGCCGGCCCCCGCACGGCTACCGGCGCTTTGCCCGGATCGTTGGGAACTCTGAAGGTGCCCCAGGCCACGGCGGCTAGCAGCGGCAGCACGACGCCCAACACGATCTTCATCAGCCCTTCGCCAGTTTGGAAACCCCAATAGATCAGCGCGGCTAACCCACACAACTCCAGCAGAAAATGCGCGGCGAGATTGATCATTTTGACCGACCTCATGATATGTCTCCGGCAGTCTGTAAGGCGCGCACGAACATCTGCAGCAGCCGGTCAAAGCTCTCCTCCAAACTGAGCGGCAGGCCAAAGCCTCCGGCAATCTCCAGCGTGGCAAAGCCGTGCACCAGGCTCCGCAGGCCGCGCACGGCATGCAGCGCGTCTTCGCCGGTCAAACCGAACGAGGCAACGACGGCCACCGTGACACGCAGGCTTGCCTCTTCCGCGGCGCTCAAGTCGGCATCGACCGGCTGCTGTGCGCCCGACGATCGCAGGCCGGCCAGGTATACCCCCGGCGCTTCCTTGATGTAGGCGCGGTACGCTGTGGCGACGGCGATCAACGCCGCCGGGCCAGACTTGCCGATCGCCGCTTGCGTGAAGCGTTCGCCCAGCGTCCGCGCATTCAGCAGCGCCAGTTCACGATACAGCCCCGGCAGGCCATCCACGTGGTTGTACAGCGATGGCGTCTTGACGCCGAGTTCCTGCGCCAACCGGTTGAGTGTCAGCGCTTCGGCGCCTTCCGTATTCAAGAGGCTGGCGGCGGCCTCGACAACTGTATCTTTGTGCAATCCAACGCGCGGCATGTCTTACTTCCTTTCGCTCAGGGATTGCAGAAACGCCAGGATCAGCGGGGCAGTGACTTCGGGCATTTCGGTCTGCGGATAGTGCCCCGCGCCATCGATCAGATGATAGTCGCCGCGCAAGGCGCTCGCCACCCACTTTGCCTCGGCTTCCGGCGGCTTGAAATCAGGGTCTTTGCTGCCCATTAATACCAGCGCCGGCGCGGTGACGCGCGGGATGCGCTCCTCGGAAGCCCGTTTTGAAGCGTCCATCATCTTCTGCAGCGCTTCCAATCGTCCCGGCTGTTTCAAGTTGGCGTACAGCGCGGCGCAGTATTCGGCAAAATCGGCAGGCTGGCGCGTGGGATACAGCGTCTTGAAATAGCGCAGCCACAGCGACGGCCCCCATGGCCGGGCCAGCATCACTCGAAATACCAGCTGGAGCAGGGGCATGCCTTCGCCGCGCACGAACGGCCCAATGAGCACCAGGCCCTTGACCCACTCTGGCGCTTCGGCGGCTGCCCAGATCGCCGCGCCCGCCGCCATCGACTCGCCGACGATGACGGCCGGACCGGCGTCCAGGTGCTGGATCAGCGCCACCATGTCTGCGCCGACTCCGGCCACCGAGTAGTCTTCCCAGCCGGTGCTGGTTTCGCCGTGCCCCCGCACATCCATGCTGACGGCGCGATAACCGGCGTCCGCAAGTTGCGGCGACAAAAAGCGGTACTCCTGGCGCAGATCGCCCATCGAGGGCGCGCAGACCACCACGGGGCCAGTGCCGGTGCTGTCATAAGCAATCGTGCCATTTTGCTGAATAAAGTAGTTGGTTGTCATGGTGATGCACTCCATTTACTAGTATTATTAGTATAATAACTAATATAATTAGTTTTGTCAAGACCGAATTTTTGACCGCGTGTACTTCAATACTTAGGCATGTTCTACATTCCCAGCGGAGCGGCGCGCGTCCTGAGCGGAACGCAGTGAAGTCGAAGGACACGCGCCGCCGCGTAGTCGAAGGATGATTTGCCTTCAAACTCAAATGCACTGCCTTCGGATCTCTGGTCGATTCTCTTACCTATTGTCCCGGGTGGCAACTTCGGCTATACTTGCGCCTCATGATAGCCAAGGGTCCCCCCGTCACTGTCAAAACTGTCGAGCGTTTTCGATCCAGACAGCTGCACAATCAGCGTGTTATCACCGTTTTTCTGCCGCCTGATTACGATCAGCATGCGAACGCGGATCGCCGCTACAAAGTGCTGTACGTCAACGACGGGCAGGATATGCCCGCCATTAAAATGGCCGACACGCTGGCAGCCCTGATGGCGCAGGGCGAGATCGAGCCGATCATCGTGGTGGCGCTGCACGCGACGCGCGATCGCTTGCAGGAATACGGGACGGCGGGCATACCCAACGCGCGCGGCCTGGGCCGGAAAGCTCGCAAGTATTCCTTCTTCGTTCTCGACGAAGTACTGCCCTACATCAATCGCCGCTATCATACGCTGACCGGCCCGGCCAACACGGCCATCATGGGATTCTCGCTGGGCGGCCTCATGGCGTTCGATCTGGCGTGGACTCACCCGGATGTCTTTGGCGCAGCCGGGGTGTTTTCCGGATCGTTCTGGTGGCGCACCGACGACGCGGATACTCATGCGCGGCAGGAATCGCGCATCATGCACCGCCGCGTGCGCGACACGGAATCGCCCGGCTGTCTGCGGATGTGGTTCGAGGCCGGCACGCGCGACGAGAAGGAAGATCGCGACGCCAACGGCGTCATCGACGCGATCCAGGATACCACCGAGTTGATGGACGAGCTCGAGCGGAAAGGCTTCCGGCGCGGCCTCGATATGATCTATGTGCAGGTGGAGGGCGGCGGACACGATCAGCGCACGTGGGGCTACATCCTGCCGCATTTCTTGCGCTGGACGTTCCCCACGATCGCCTACGTGCAGCAGCATCCGCGCGACGGGCACGCTTTCCTGTCGCTGCCCATGCAGGGCAGGGCGAGCCTCCCCTCGCAGGCCAAGCAGCGCCGCAAGGATGTGCAGGCGCTACGCGTGCTGCGCGTCGCGCGGGTGCGAACTAACCTGACTCATCGCCGCACCGGGCGATAATTTACAGACAGGATCACAGTCAACCGGGAGGAATCATGGTTTCATTACCGCCGCGCACCATGCTCTGCATCACCAGTTACGAAAAAGGGCAGGCCTTCATGCGCGAGGCCAAGCGGCAGGGCAGCACCGTCTATCTGCTCACCGTCGAGAAACTGCGCGACGCCGACTGGCCGCGCGATCAGCTCGACGAGGTTTTCTACATGCCCTCGCTGTTCAACGAGCAGGAGATGATCAATGCGGTGAGCTACGTGGCGCGCACGCGCCCGCTCGACCGGATTGTGGCGCTCGACGATTACGATGTGGAGATGGCCGCCGCGCTGCGCGAGCACCTGCGCATCCCGGGCATGGGCGACACCACTGCGCGCTATTTTCGTGACAAGCTGGCCATGCGCGTGCGCGCCCAAGATCGCGGCATGCGCGTGCCGGAGTTCGTGCACGTGCTCAACACCGATCGCATCCGCGCCTTCATGGGGCGCGTGCCGCCGCCGTGGGTGTTGAAGCCGCGCTCGGAAGCCTCCTCGCTCGGCATCAAGAAGATCAACTCGGCCGACGAGTTCTGGCCCGCCATCGACACGCTGGGCGATCGGCAGTCGTATTACGTGCTGGAACAATTCGTACCCGGCAGCGTCTTCCACGTCGACTCGATCGTGTCTGAAAAGGAAGTGGTCTTTGCGGAAGTGCACGGCTATGCTAAGCCGCCGTTTGACGTGATGCACGGCGGCGGCATCTTCGTGACGCGCACCCTGCCGCGTGATGCGGAAGAGGTGCAGGCGCTGCGCGCGTTCAACCAGCAGCTGCTCGAAGCGTTGGGTTTCGTGCGCGGTGTGACGCATGCCGAGTTTATCAAAGGACAAGCGGATGGCCAGTTCTATTTCCTCGAGTGCGCCGCGCGCGTGGGCGGGGCCAACATCGTCGAGCTGGTGGAAGCGTCCACCGGCTTGAACCTGTGGGCCGAGTGGGCCAAGATCGAAATCGGCGGCGAAGATGTGCCGTACGAGCTGCCGCCGCACCGATCGGATTACGGCGGCCTCATCATTTCCCTGGCCAGGCAGGAATGGCCGGATCTGTCGGCTTACACTGATCCCGAAATTGCCTGGCGCATGACGCGCAAGAATCATGCCGGCCTTGCCGTGCGCGCCGACAATCCGCAGCGGGTGCAGGACTTGCTCGACAGTTACCTGCCGCGCTTCTACACCGACTTTCATACCACGCTGCCCGCGCCCGACAAACCGTCGAACTAAAGCAGTTTCCAAGTTGATTTACGATCGCATCCCGAGCGGAGCGTCGAGCGCGTTCTTCGACTTCACTGCGTTCCGCTCAGAATGCGCGCTCGATGCGCAGTCGAAGGATGCGATCCTGTCGTAAACCAAACTGGAACTTGCTCTACGGCTGTCTTTTCCACTTTCCCAGGGCCGATCAGTCGTTCGATCGGCTTTATTGTACATAAATCCACTTATATAAAAGTTATACAAATACTTGACAAGACTTGTTCATTGCGGTATAATATTGAAAAGGGCCCCGGCCGACAACACACTTGCCAGCACGGCCTGCCGGCTGCTAAATACCTTCAGGTGCAAGATGGGATCCGGTGCTCTGCGCTCGATGAACCAGAAGACCGGCAGCAGCACAATCGTGAGCAGCAGGAATCCCCACACCTCGGGCCGAGCAATGCTGGCACCGAAATTCATCGTATCGATCTGGCTGAGGCCAAAGGCCAGCGAAGCCAGCAGCACGCCCAGCGTGAGCATGCCTGCCCAGTCGAAGGCTTTGCGCTGCGCCGGATGCGAGGTCGGCAGGATGCGCAGGCTCATCACAATGACCGCCACCGCAATGGGCAAATTGACGACGAAAAGCCATTGCCAGCCAAACAGCAGCAGAATGCCGCCGAGAATTGGGCCGATGACGAAAGCGATGCCAAATACCGCGCCGATCAACCCCAGCGCCCCACCGCGCTTCTCCGGTGGAAAGGTATCACCGATCACGGCGCTCGCGACCGGGAAGATACCGCCTGCGCCCAGTCCCTGCACGGCACGCCCAATCAGCAGCAGCGTGAAGCTCAGACGAGAGAGCGACCAGCAGGGAACCGGCCGCAAAGATGGTGACATCTAAAACGTAGATCGCGCGCCGCCCAAAGATGTCGGATAATTTCGCCATGAGCGGTGTGCCAATCAAACTAAACAGCACATAGATGCTGAACACCCAGGCGATGGCGCGATCATCGACGCCAAAACTTCTTTGGATTGAGTGCAATGCCGGGCCTACGATGGCGATGTCAAGCGCACCCATGAGCACGCCGAAAAACAGCACTAGCAAGATCCGATTGCGCGTACGATTGTCCACTGTCTCCATGATTCCTTAATCCTTATATTTAGTTACCGACCGGTCGGTTAGTTACGATTGTAATTTATATATTTTTGTCTGTCAAGAACGAATTATGCGAATTTTTATTATACAAATACTTGACAAAAACTTTTCAAAATGGTAAAATATGAATAAGATTGGGGTACAAGTAATGACAGATTCAAGTGCGCTCCTGGCAATTTCAGATGAGCCGATTTACAACGCGAAAGCTGTGACGCGGCAGACCGGCGTGACACCTGCGACATTGCGGGCGTGGGAGCGACGTTACGGCGTGTTATTACCCGATCGGACCGCCGGCGGTCACCGGCTCTACTCGGCGCGTGACATTGCCGCCATCAAGTGGCTGCGGCAGCACATCGATGAGGGCATGACCATCAGCCGGGCGGTGGTGCTGCTGCAGCATCAACTGGGCCGCGCCGGGGTTATTCCGCAGGTGCAGGTGCTGACTGAAGCGCCTCAACCGGCTCGCTCGTTGGAGTCGATCCGCACCGATCTCTATGAGGCGTTGATCGACTTTGATGAAGCCGCGGCCGATGAGGTTCTCAGCGAAGCGTACTCGCTGCATTCGATCGAAGCCGTGTGCGTCAACGTGATTCAAGTCGCGCTGGCGCAGTTGGGCCACGATTGGACGCAAGGCAAGATCACCGTCGCCCACGAGCACTTCGCCTCCAATTATCTGCGGCGCAAACTGCTGGCCTTGATCGATACCGGCCCGAGCACGCGGCCGGGCACCATCGCCATCGGCGCAGCCCCGGCGGACATGCACGAGATGGGCATACTGCTGCTGTCGATCTTTCTGCGGCGGCGCGGCTGGCACGTGGTGTATCTAGGCCAGGCCGTTCCGCTGGAGGATCTGCCGAAGTCGCTGCCCATGGTGAATGCCGACGTGCTGGTGCTGGCTGCGACGGTAGCCGACTCGGCTCAAGCGCTGCGCGGGATTCAAGTGTTGCTCGATCGGATCCCGGCGGCTCAACGGCCCGCCTTTGCCTTTGGCGGCCCGGCGTTCAACGATCAGCCTGAATTCGTGGCCGAAATGCCCGGCATATTCCTGGGCGAAACCATTCAGTCCGGCATCGATACGATCGAGCGGCTGCTGAACGAGCGAAAGAAATAGGAATGCGGTACTCTGAGGAGGCAACATGATTCTGGTCACTGGTGCTGCCGGATACGTCGGCAGCCACATCGTCAAGCGATTAGTCGAAGCGGGTCAGCCGGTACGGGCGCTGGTGCGCAATCGAACCTGGGCGCAAGCCGAGGGCCGTCTGGCGAACCTCAAGATTGAGTGGGCTGAAGGGGATGTCACACAGCCTGAAACGTTGGCAATTGCCATGCAAGGCGTGGAGTCTGTGATTCACACCGTGGCGATTGCCATTGAGAAGGGCGGGCGTGAATATGAAACAATCAACTATCAGGGCACCGTCAACGTCGTGGATGCGGCCAAGGCGGCGGGCGTCAAGCGCTTCATCAACATTTGTCAGCTGGGCGCGGATGCCAAACTGCCCTATCGTTTCCTGGCCTCAAAGGGCAAGGCGCAGGAATATGTGGCAGTTTCCGGCCTGGCCTGGACAGCCTTGCGGCCCTCGGTGATCTGGGGGCCGGAAGACGAATTCGCCAACACGTTTGCCAAGCTCGCGCCGATCTCGCCGCTGATCTATCCTATCATCGGCGATGGGCAGGCCAGGTTTCAACCCGTGTGGGTGGAGGATCTCGCCACTGCTGTCGTCAAGTCATTGGGCGATCCAGCGACCATTCACGAGGATTTGGAAATCGGCGGGCCGGAAGTGCTGACCATCGCCGAGATCGAAAAGCGCACGCTGCAAGCAATCGGCGCGCGGCGCACGATGATCCGCACCCCCGTTCCGCTGCTGCGGGTAGTGGTCGCGTTGATGGGCGTGTTACCAGCGCCACCGGTGACTACCAGCCTATTGGATTTGCTGGCGGTCGACAACACGACGCGGAACAATGCGCTCGGACGCTTTGTCGCGCAGCCCAGACCTTTCACGGCCGAGAACGCTGCGCCTTATATGCGCCAGTTCAAGCTGGGCGATACGCTGCGACAATTCTTTGGAAAACCAGTCTCTAACCCGCGCTGAGGAATAAGTTACATTGAAACAGTTTGGTGAATGGCTGAAAAATATCGGGAAGTTGATCGAGGGCGCGCTGAAGGGTAAGTCACCCGAGCCCGTTCCGGTGAGAGTGCCTGTCAGGCGCTAAAGGTGAATCAAGATGCCCATCTTTGAGCGTTCATTCAAGGTCAATGCGCCATTGTCTGAAGTTGCCGCGTTTCACGACGATCCGGCTGCACTTGCGGCGATCACCCCGCCGCCGGTGCGGGTGACGATTCGGCGCTTCGACAAACCGGTGCGCGCGGGCAGCCGCGTGATCTTTCGGCTTGGGCGTCGGGCCGTTCGGCGTGACATGGGACGGGGCCATCGCCGAGTATGTCGATCAGTCGTATTTCCGTGATGTGCAGAACACCGGCCCCTTTGGCGCGTGGAGTCACACCCATTCGTTCACGGCAGACGGCGCCGGGACGCGGGTGAGCGATCGGGTGGAGTATGAGCCGCCTTTCGGTTTGATTGGGAAGTTGCTAGATCCATCTCGTGGTAAGACCGTCCTTAGCGTACATGTTCAATTATCGGGCCAGGAAGACACGCGAAATATTGGAGCAGGGCAGACAGGCGCTCGGGCAGAACGCGGCTTATCGGTAGAATATGGTGGGTATGTGAAGCGTTCCAGGGGAGGCTTTGCACTGATCGTGGTCGGTGGTCGATCACGCATCACGTTTTTATGTCTTGATGACAACGTCATGCCAACTGTCTGCGAAGCGTATCGGGCATCACAGGTTCGGCGCTGGCAAGGTTTCTGGATGTCTCGACCATCAGCGCGCGGCGCGAAGCGTGACGATGGCACGGGCTAATTGGCTGCATTGAGAGGATGATGGTGACGCAAAAAATAGTGGTGATTGGCGCGGGCGTGGGCGGCTTGACGGCAGCAGCGCTGCTGGCAAAGCGCGGCTTTGACGTGACGGTGCTGGAAGCGCACGTCGAGCCGGGCGGCTGCGCGGCAACGTTCTTCCACAAGGGCTATCGCTTCGACGTGGGCGCGACGCTCGTCGGCGGATTTCATCCGGGCGGGCCGCATCAGATCGCCGGAGACCAGCTGGGGATTACGTGGCCCATCCGGCCGGTGGAGCCGGCGATGCAAGTCCATTTGCCCGATCGGTCCATCACCCGCTGGAGCGATGCCGATCGCTGGCGTGAAGAACGGCGGCGCGCCTTTGGATCGCAAGCCGAGAACTTCTGGTCGATGCAGGAACGGGCGGCCGACGCCGTGTGGAATTTCTCCGCGCGCGTGCCGGCGTGGCCGGTGGCCTCGCTGGACGATGCGCGGCATTTGATCTCGACCGTGCGGCCTGATCTGATCCCGATCGCGCCGCTGGCCGTCACGAACGTGCGCGCGTGGGCGAGTGCTCTGGGCGCGCGCGGCCGCGATCTGCTGGCGTTCCTCGATGGACAATTGTTGATCGCCGCGCAGGGCATTGCGCGCGAAACGAACGGCCTGTACGGCGCGGTGGCGCTCGATCTCTATCGGCGCGGCGTGGCGCACGTGGCAGGCGGCGTAGGCAACATTGCCGAGACGCTGGCCAGCGCGGTGAGGGCGCAGGGCGGGCAGGTGTTGTATCGGCATGAAGTCACATCTATTCGTAGGCGCGAGGGCGAAGAGGCGCGTTGTTTGCGGCCCGCCCATACAGTGTGGAAACGAAACGCGGATCATTTGAAGCCGATGTCGTGGTGGCGAACCTCACGCCGTGGGCGCTGGTGAAATTGATGGGCGATGAAGCGCCGGCGGGGCTGCAGCGGCGTGTGAAAGACCTGAAGCCGATCTCCGGCGCGTTCATGGCGTATCTGGGTGTCGACGAAGAAGCGATTGAACCTCCCGGAGGCTTCCTGAGTTAGCCTCCGGGAGGTCGGAGGATACATCGATCATCATCAGGTGATCGTCGATCCGGCACAGCCGCTGGGCGAGGGGAATTCGATCTTCATTTCGATCTCGCCGCGGTGGGATGCCGGCCGCGCGCCGCGCGGTCAACGCGCCATCACGATCTCGACCCATACGCGGGCAGCCGCCTGGTATGCGCTGGCTGACGACGAGCCGGCATTTGAGGAACGCAAGCAGCGGTATCTTGAGAAATTGATCGACGCGGCGCTGATCGCGCTGCCGAATCTGAAAGGACATATCCGGCTGGCCATGCCCGGCACACCCTTGACGTTCGAGCGTTTCACTCGCCGCGTGAGCGGCATGGTGGGCGGTTTTCCCCAGAAGAATTTGTGGTCCGCCTGGGCGCCGCACGCTTCGCGCGATCGGGCAGTGTGGCTGGTGGGCGATAGTGTCTTTCCGGGGCAATCCACCGCCGGAGTCACGCTCGGCGCGCTGCGCGTCGCCCGCGAAATCGAACGGGCGATGCCGGCGGCCCAACAGCGTCGAGTGGCGGCGAAGGGCGAAATGCCGATCGGGTAGGGCAGAGCGTGCAGGAAAGCCAGGGTCGATCAAATACCGTTGATCGGCCCTTGTTTTTACATAAAGAAAAATTAGAAATTCGATAAAAGTTGTACAAATACTTGACAAGATATATTCAAAATGGTATAGTATTGACTCAGGAAATAGTCACTTGAGGAGAAAAACCATGAAGAAATCACCGCTGCTGCCCATTTTCTTGATTGTGTTCATTGACTTGCTGGGCTTTGGCTTGATCCTGCCATTGCTGCCGTTCTACGCCAAGTCTTTCGGGGCGAATGAGCTGACCATCGGCTTGCTGCTCGCGTCTTATTCGCTGATGCAGTTCATCGGCGCGCCGGTGTTGGGGCGCCTGTCCGATCGGTATGGCCGCCGCCCGATTTTGTTGATCAGCCAATTGGGCACGTTTGTAGGCTTTATTATGCTGGGCTTTGCCAACGGGTTGGGAATGTTGTTCGCGTCGCGCATTGTCGACGGTGTTTCCGGCGGGAACATTTCGACGGCGCAGGCTTATATTGCCGACATCAGCGATGAGAAGAATCGCGCCAGGAACTTCGGTTTGATCGGCGCGGCCTTTGGATTGGGCTTTATCATGGGGCCGGCCATCGGCGGTTTCTTGAGCCAGTTTGGTTATCAGGTTCCGGCGTTTGCGGCAGCCGGTCTGTCATTTCTATCGATGGCGTTGACGTTCTTCCTGCTGCACGAGCCTGAGCGCAAGGCGACGGCCAGCCGCGAATTTTCTGTGAAGGCTTTGAAGCGCGCGTTTGCCCATCCCACGATTGGCATCCTGCTGACGATGGTGTTCACCTTTGGCCTGGCCTTTGCGATGTTCCAAACATCGTTCGCGCTGTTTGCCTCGGCGCGCTTCGGCTTTGATGTGCAGCAGACGGCGCTGGTGCTGACCTACGTCGGTGTATTGAGTGTCATCATGCAGTTGGTCGTCGTGAAGCGCGTGGTGAAACGGCTGGGCGAGAATCGGTCGATTATGGTGACGATGGCGTCGCTGGCGCTGGGGTTGGTGCTGATGGCGGCCGTGCAGAATCCATGGATGCTCATCGTGGTGATGCCGATTCTGTCCTTTGGCGGCGGCGTCACCAGCCCGGTCTTGACCAGTTTGATCAGTAAGTCGGTGGATCGCGCTGAAGTCGGCGGGATGCTGGGCATCTCCACTTCAGTGGACAGCCTGAGCCGTGTGGCCGCCCCGATTCTGGGCAACGCGCTGCTGGCCTTTGGCAGTGGGCTGCCTTCGCTGATGGGCGCGGCTATCCTGGTCATCCCGATCGCTTTAGCAGTGCGACTGCGCGGCCGGATGCAGAATTTGCCGGCGAATGCGCAGCCCGCGTATGCGACAGTAACGATTAATGAATAACGATAACAAGTAACTGCGTAATCCGTTTACTCATTACGTATTGCGTTATCAGGACATGAACGTGATGTCTGACAGCAAATTACAGTCTGGCGATTTCGCCCCCAACATTCCAGTAGTTAATGCCGACGGAGACACGATTGAGTTGTCGTCGCTGTGGGCGGACAAGCCGGTGGTGTTGAGTTTTCTGCGGCACTTTGGCTGACCGATGTGCCAGGAAATGCTGGACCAGTTGGCCCAGAACACGGGATGGTTCAACGAGCGCGGCGTGCGGGTGGCCGCCGTCACGATGGGCAAACCGTACGAGGCGAAGATGTTCTGCGCGCAGCGCTCGCCGGATGTGGTGTGTCTATCGAATCCGGATCAAAGCGCGTATCAAGCTTAACTATCGGCAAGATTGACGCGCAGGATGTGATCAACCCGGTTCGTGGTCGGCGTGGGTGACGGTGATGGGGCGGGTTTCAAGCCGGGATGCGCCGGGTGAGCAGGATGCGCAGCAGTTGGGGGCGACGTTCATTATCGGCACCGATGGGAAAGTTTTACTGGCGCATTACAACAAGTTTATGGGCGATCATCCGGAGATGAAGAAACTTCAGGCGGTGATCAATGAAGCAGTTGGCGAAGCGATAATGTTAATGATCGATGATAGCGTTAATAGGGTAAAAGCACAATGACACGTTCGATTAGTCTGGTTTCAGGCGAGATTTGAGACTGGCCGATAACGCGGCGCTGGCGGCGGCGATCCGGCAGGGCGAGGTGATCCCGGCGTTTGTGCTCGATCCGGCGCTGCTGAACTCCAGGCGGGTGGGGCCGAAGCGCGTGGCGTGGCTGGCGGCCAATCTGCGTGAACTGGATCGTTCGCTGCGCGCAACGCGGATCGCAGCTCGTCGTGCGGCGCGGCGAACCGGCGGCGGAACTCGTCAAGTTGGCGGGCGAGGCTCGCGCGACGAACGTGGTCTTCAATCTCGATCTGACGCCGTATGCGCGGCGGCGCGATCAGCGCGTGGCGCTGGCCTTGGAGCAGAACGGCGTCACGGTCGAATCGTTCGACGACATGACGGTGCACCATCCCGAAGAGGTGGTCACGCTGACCGGGCGGCCTTACCAGGTGTTCACGGCCTTCAAGAAGGCGTGGCTGGCGCTGCCCAAGCCGCCGGCGGATGAAGCCGAATCGCTGCCTGAGCAAATGCCGCTGCCTGAGGAACTTGGTCACCGCGCAGCGTCCCTGTGGGATTGCGAGCGCTTTTCGCGAAGCAATTTCGATCTCGCCGAGGGAGATTGCTTCGTCGCAGAAATCGCTCACCTGCCCCGCGCTTATCAGCGGGGTCGCAATGACGTGAGCATCGAGTTGCCCGCAGCCGGCGAAGCCGCCGCGCTCGATCGGCTGAATGAATTTCTGGAAGAGACGATTTACGGCTACGGCGCGGGCCGCAACCAGCTGGATAGAGCCGCCACGTCGTTCTTGTCGCCCTATCTGCGCTTCGGGGCGCTTGAGCATCCGCCAGGCATACTGGGGCGCGAAGGCCGCGATCGATCTGGCCGCCAGCAATAAGCCCGCACGCAAGGCGCAGAAGCGTGGCTGAATGAATTGATCTGGCGCGAGTTTTATATGGCGCTGCTGTATCACTTCCCGCAGACGATCGCGCAGCCGCTGCGCGAGCAGTTCGCCGGGTTTGAGTGGCTGGACGACCAGGAATCTTTTCGCGCGTGGTGCGAGGGCCGCACCGGTTATCCGGTGGTCGATGCGGCGATGCGGATGTTGAACGCCACCGGCTGGATGCACAATCGCGCGCGCATGATCGTGGCGTCGTTCCTGACCAAGGACCTGCTGATCGACTGGCGCGCCGGCGAGCAGTATTTCATGCAGCAGTTGATCGACGGCGACAGCGCCTCCAACGTGGGCGGCTGGCAGTGGGCTGCGGGCGTGGGCGCGGATGCGCAGCCGTTCTTCCGCGTATTCAATCCCACCCTGCAAGGCCAGCGCTTCGATCCGGACGGCGTGTTTGTGAAGCAGTGGCTGCCGGAATTGGCGAGTGCGCCGCTCGAATTTGTCCACGAGCCGTGGAAGATGAGCGCGGCTGACCAGCGAAAAGTACGGCGTCGTCAGCGGCCGCGATTATCCGGCCCCGATCATCGATCACGCTTTCGCGCGCGATCGGGCGCTGCGGCATTATCGGAATAGACGTGGATCGTTGAATACCGGGAGTCATGAAGCGATGACAGAGTAACAAGTAACGAGTGAAACGAGTAACATCCCATTTTCACTCGTTACTCATCAGGAGAAATCATGGCCATCTACTTATCTTTGAAAGAACTGTGGCGCGGACGCGGGCGATTTTTGTTGATCAGCCTGGTCATCGCGTTGATCACGCTGTTGGTCCTGTTCGTGGCCGGGCTGGCCGAAGGGTTGGGCGCGGGCAATATCGAGTATCTGTCGAAGCTCAACGCCGACCTCATTGTGTACCAGGAGAATTCGCAATTATCGATCGGGGCCAGCCGGCTCGATCGGTCCAAGCTGCCGGACGTCGCCCGCATCGACGGCGTGCAGGCCGTGGGGCCGCTGGCCTTCAGCAGCGCGACGATCGTGCTGCCCGACGGCCGCAAGCCGCTGGATGTCTCGCTGATCGGCGTCGAGCCGGGCAAGCCGGGCGAAGTGCCGGTGCGCGAAGGCCAGTCGTTTGTCAGCCGCCGCGCCAATGAAGCCGTGATCGACCGCAACACGGCGCTGCGCACCGGTTTGAAAGTGGGCGACATCGTTACTCTGAAAGCCGTGCAGGGCACCAACGAAGAATTCTATCCGCTGACGGTGGTGGGCATCAGCGATGGGCAGCAGTATTCGCTGCGGCCGTCGGTGTTCGTGCCCGACATCACGTGGGACAAAGTACGGCCGCGCAGCGGGCCGTTATCTAATGATATTACCTACAACGTGTTCGCGGTGAAGCTGGCCGATCCGGCGCGCACCACGGAGCTGGTGCAGTCGCTGCCACAGACGATCGATCGCGTCGAAGCGGCCGACGTGGCGACGGCTTACAAGAAGACACCGGGCTATACGGAACAACAGGCGACGCTGGAAACGCAGCGCATCTTCACCCTGATCATCGGCGTGCTGGTGGTGGGCGGCTTCTTCCAGATTCAGATGCTGCAAAAAGTGCCGCAGATCGGCATGCTTAAAGCGATCGGCGCGCGCAATCGCACGGTGGCGGGCGCGGTGATCTTGCAGGTCACGCTGGTGACCTGCATCGGCGTGGCGATTGGCACGGCGCTGACGCTCCTGCTGGCGGCGAACTTCCCGGTCTCGGTGCCGATCGTGTTCCGCGCGAATTCGACCGCCATCGCGATTGCTTCGCTGTTGCTCATCGGCCCGATCGGCGGCCTGGTGTCCGTCAGATATTCGCTGCGGATTGAACCCTTGAAGGCGCTGGGATTGGGCGGGTAACCTCACCCCCCAGCCCCCTCTCCTCAAGTCAGAAAACCGGCTTGAGGAGAGGGGGAGAGGTTGTTCACGGGGCGCTGAGGCATTCATAGGAGATCAACATGACTAACGCATTGGAAACCCAAGACGTTACCAAGACTTATAAAATCGACAACGGCGTGATTCACGCCGTGGACGGCGTATCGCTGAGTGTTAAGGCGGGCGAGTTTGTGGCGCTGGTGGGCCCCAGCGGCTCGGGCAAGACGACGATGCTGGCCATGCTGGCGGCGCTGCTGCGCCCGACGAGCGGCGGCATCTTCATCGACGGGCACGACCTGACCACCATGGACGAAGGGGCGCGCGCCAGATTCCGCCGCGAGAAAATCGGCTTCACGTTCCAGGCCAACAACCTGGTGCCCTATCTCACCGCGCAGGAGAACGTGGAATTGATGCTGCGCCTGAACGGCCAGCTCGATCGCAAGGGCAAAGAACGATCGAAGGAATTGCTGGCGCGGTTGGGCCTGGGCGAGCGCTTGAAGAATCTGCCCTCGCAGCTGTCGGGCGGTCAGCAGCAGCGCGTCGCCATCGCGCGGGCGCTGATCCACAATCCCAGCCTGGTGCTGGCCGACGAGCCGACGGCGAGCCTCGACACCGAGCGCGCTTTCCAGGTGGTGGAGACGTTTGCAAATCTGATCCACGAACAGAATCGCGCGGGCATCATGGTAACGCACGACCTGCGCCTGACGCAGTACGTCGATCGCGTGATTCAGATGCGCGACGGGCAAGTGGCGGCGGTGGTGGACAATCACGCGGAGATTGAAGAGCGCCTGGTGAAGCACGCCGACGATCATCATCTGGAAGGGTTGAAGGTGCTGCCGATGATGAAGCCGCGGCCGGTCATGGCGTAGCGCATGCAGTGTGTCACACCGCACCTGCGGTGCAGTGCTCCCGTCTCGTCCTGACCAACCAATTCCGCCTACGGTGCGAAGCCCACTTTAGTTCGGCGCAAGCACTGACGCCGCCGAGGACGGCGGCTTGAGCGGCGTCGGCCGTTCGAAGCGACTCGCTGCGTGGCGAGCCAGGGATTTCACGCCTGAACTGCGATTGCCCCGGATTGCCTTCAATTGACTTGGCCCGGAGGCCGTTCTATACTGTGATTGGCTGCGGCAAGGTTAAGTCGCTGAAAGACCGTATATTAACATGCTGGGCTACATCCTCGTCAGCATTGTCAGTGGAATCCTGTTCGCTATCCTGGACGGAGTGATAAACGCCAATCCTCTGGCCCAACGACTATACGCGGTCTACCAGCCCATCGCAAAAACATCCATCAATCCCCTCGCCGGTATAGTGATTGACCTCGTGTATGGATTCATCATGGCCGGTGTGTTTCTGCTTCTCTACAACAGCCTGCCAGGCGAGACCGGACTGCTCAAAGGGGTAAGTTTTGCTGTCCTGGTGTGGTTTTTCCGCGTAGTCATGAGCGCTGCTTCGCAGTGGATGATGTTCAAAGTGCCAGTGAAAGCCTTGTTATATACCCTCCTGGCCGGGTTGGGTGAGATGCTGATTCTTGGCCTACTTTATGGACTGGCGCTGCAACCCGCGACATAGGTGTGAAAGTCGCGCCCCGTGGGGCGGCCGGCCACTTGAAAGGCGGGCAGGAGGTCAGTAATCATGGATACTGAAACCACCGTCAAGCCAAATTCAAGGCGTTTTTTGTTGACGCGCTCCTGTCAAATTCTCTATATTGGTAATCGAGCAACAAATCCAACGGCGCGCCTGGCGTGTCTTGTGTAGATCGGTGACGTGGCGAAATGCTCCCTACAACATGAACTGAATCTGACCCCAGAAGGGCAGTGGATCATCGATCAAACCTTCAAGACGTGGAACCTCGATCTCTTCATCGAGTATTTCTTTCGCCTGCCGACCCCCGAAACGCGTTGGATGTCCGGTGATCCCGTCGGGCATTATCAGCACCTCTTCAACTACGAGCCTGCTGCTGGGCGTGCTGTATGGACTGACCTTGAAACCAACAGCCTGAGTCCTGGCCAGCAGGGATTTCCTATCGCTCAGTAGCCGGTGGTAGTCCGGCGCCTGGCACATGCGGCATCTTCGGTTGCCGGGCTGGCGCGGCATACACCCACTCCCCAGTTGACCGACGCTGGTGAGAAGTCTTTTTTTCTGCACGCTGTCTGCCCAAGGTCCGGGACGACCGGTGTTCGCGCTCTGGGCTGTTGCTTGCGGGAACCAGAGGCACTCAACCGCGCCCATCCTCCCTTGCCGCCGTTACCTTATGGCTTGACAGGTTGCAACGCGCGGAATAGCACCTGGGCGAGCTCTGTGTTGTCCAGGTAGATCCCGCGCACCGGATCCATCTGGTCCGCGTAGCCCCTGAAGAATCGACCGGCGTCACCCTTGGCCCAGAGCGGCACCAGGCTGTTCGTGTGGTTGGGGGTGAACCAGGCCATGCCGGGCTGGTTCCCGGCGCCGTTGTTCACCAGCGGCTCCCAGGTAGGATTCGAGCCGGTTCCCCACAAGTAGCCGGTTTCATGGTCTCCGGTGACGACGAGGAGCGTCTCGCCCCAGTTGCTGTTCATTTGGACCCAGTCCAGCACGGCTTCGATCGCGTCGTTGAACTCGATCCGCTCCTCGATTGTCCGGCCTGACTGGTTGGCGTGCGCTGCCCAGTCCACCGCGCCCCCTTCTACCATCAGGAAGAAGCCGTCCGGGTCGTCGTCCAGCACGTTCAAAGCGGCATTGGTCATCTCCACCAGAGTGGGAACTGACTGGATGAAGGGGACCGCATAGGGCGCCGCAAAGGCGTCGCCGGAGCGCGCCTGCTGCAGGGTCTCCCAGACGCGCGGCACGCCGATGACGCGCGCGGGATGAGGACCGGACATGAGTGACTGAAACTCGCTGCGGTCCTGGATCAGCGTCCACGGGTCGGGATTGCCGTCGCCATTGGCGTCACCGCCTGCCGTGCCGGCTACCAGCGCGTCCCAGGTAGGCTGGCCGCCGACATACCGGAAGCTGGTTGGCCCCGGCGTCACGGGCAGGCCATCCTTGTCGTAAAACGGGTTGCCCGCGCCCATGATCACATCCGTTGCGCTCTGGAGGACCATCTCCTGGGCAATCTGAGCGTAGTTATTCCGGTGCACGTTGTGCGCCACAAAGCCGGCCGGGGTCGCGTGGCTGAACTCGACGCTCGTCACCACGCCGGTGGACATGCCCTGCTTCTCGGCTTTCTCAAGCGCGTTCTCGACGGGCTTGCCGTCAGCGTCCACGCCGATGGCCGCGTCGTAAGTCTTGACGCCGCACGCCATCGCTGTGGCGGCCGCCGCCGAGTCTGTGTACCTCGTCTTGACGTAGTTGAAGTCGCTCCAGGCCAGGGCCGGGTCATATCCCCACCCGTCCGAGGAGTAGGTGCTCATCGCGAACTGGAATGGGAACTGCTCCCAGGGCTGGAGGCCGACCTTGCCGTACTGGTACAGGTCGGCTGCGATGTTCTGATTATAGCCGGAGCCGTCGGCGATCATCACGATGATGTTCTTGGCGAGAGGTTTGGTCGGCGCGGAGGTGGGGGCTGCCCCGGCTACGCTCACGCTGGCAGCCAGGACCAGGCAGATCAGGCTGGCTACGACAATCAGGCGAAGCGAAAGGTCAAATTTCCGTTTGTGAAGCTGGTACATAGCGTTTCCGCTCCTTTGGGTGTTAATCGTGGGTGTTCATCGGGGGCTGCAGAGAGTGCAGTCCGACGCGGCCAGTGATTGACGCATCCGTTCCCGCAAGCAACACTGCAGCACCATTCTAGGAGTTTCCTGCCGCGATGTCAATAGTTTTCGGCGGTGGGGAGTGTTCTTTGCCTCTCTCGCCGCGATAGCCTATAATCGGTGTTATCTCTCTGTGAGTGACACCGATTCTCTATGCCCACCCCCGAACAACTCGCCCGCCAAAATATCGACGCGCTCCTTCAGCAATGTGGCTGGATCGCCGTCGTGTTTGCCAACAGCGGCGTGATCACGGGTGGTATCATGCTCATCCCCGGCGCGGATACATTGATGGCAGGGCTGCTGGCCCTGAAGGTGGAGCGCGCGGAACATGACCAGTGACCCCGCACAGGCGCAACAGGGAAAACATATGCGGCCATCAAGTCATTAGCAGGAGGTCGTGATGGATGCTTTCGAGGCAGCTCGCACCTTGCTCGCCGTCAGAGCTTACCAGGACAAGCCCGTGCCGGAAGCCAGCCTGCGGCGGATTCTCGAGGCCGGGCGGCTCACCGGCAGCAGCATGAATGGCCAGCCCTGGCACTTCGTCGTCGTCCAGAACCGCGATACGCTCCGCCAGCTCGGGTTGTCACTGCGCACGGGCTCTTACGTGGCTCAGGCGCCGCTGGCTATCGTCGTCGCGCTTGACCACACCCCCTACGCGATCTCCGATGCCAGCCGCGCGATCCAATCCATGCTGCTCACGGCCTGGGCGGACGGTCTGGGCTCAAATTGGGTGGGCTTCGGCGGTCTCGACCCTATCAAATCCCTCCTCGGCATTCCGGCCGCAGAGGAAGTTTTTGCCGTGCTGCCCATCGGCTACCCCAGCGACGAGACGAAACGCCAGGGCAGGAAGCGCCGAAAAGCGCTCTCAGAAGTCGCTTATCGCGAGCACTGGAGCCAACCCTTTGCTTGAAACGGGTATTTCTTAACGCAAAGACGCCAGGAAAATGAGGAAACTTTGCGTCTCTGTGCCTTAGCGCCTTTGCGTTAATAATGGAATTCCATCTATTGACGAGTCCCACAGGGAGGCTTCGCACTGACGAGTGAATGGCGAGCCGTGATTATTCGCACTTCACTCATCACTCGTCACTCTTCACTTTATTACGCATTACTCGCTACTTTATTACGGAGCCGCCATGTCCAGTCGCATTAAGATTCTGCTCAGCCTGCTGGGCCTTCTGCTTTTCATCCTCTCTGTGCTGCCCTACCTGCTGCCGCTGAGCGGGCCGGCGACGGTCGATCCTGCGACATTAGCCGATCCGGCCGGCGCGTTCGTGACGGCGGGCGACACGCAGATGTACTATCAGAAGGCGGGGACGGGCGACGTGCCGCTGGTGCTGGTACATGGCTTCGGCGCGTCGTCTTTTTCGTGGCGCGAGAACCTGGACCCGCTCGCGCAGGCCGGCTTCACGGCCTATGCGCCCGACATGCGCGGCTTCGGCCTCAGCGACAAGGGCTGGGACAAATCGCTGTCGCAGGACGCGCAGGCCGACCGGCTGAAGGCCTTCCTGGATGCCGTGGGGATCGAGCGCGCGGTGCTGGCCGGCAACTCGATGGGCGGCGGCATCGTCGCCAACTTCGCGCTGCGCTATCCCGACCGCGTGCGCGGCCTGGTGCTGGTCGATCCAGCCATCTACGGCGGCACGAACGGTGGCGCGGCCTCGGCGCTGGTGGGCCTGCCAGGCATTCAGCGTTGGGGACAGCATCTGGTGCGCTTCGCCCTGGCGGACGACGAGCGCAACGCCGCCACGATCAAGAGCGCCTGGTTCGATCCGTCGCAGGTGACACCCGAGGTGCTGCGCGGTTATCGCCGCGCGCTGCAAACGCCCGACTGGGACCTGGGCCTGTTGGCGCTGCTGCGCGACGGCCTGCGCAATAACCTCGGCCCGCGCCTGAAGGACTTGAACGTGCCAACACTGATCGTGTGGGGCGAGCACGACACGTGGATCTCACCGTCGAACGCGCCGAAGTTAAAGCAGGACATCGCCGGATCGCAGCTGGCGATCATCCGGGCTGCGGGTCACGTTCCGCACGAGGAAAAGCCGGAGGAGTTCAACCGGTTGGTGATCGATTTTGTGCAGGGGCTGAAGTGAATTGTCGTGTATGATGTCTATCATCATAGACAGTTGGAGGCGCGATGATGAACGTTCCCATTGCCGAGGCGCACAATCGGCTTTCGGCCCTGCTCAAACGTGTTCAGAAGGGCCCCATCACGCTCACCCGCCGCGGCAAGCCCGTGGGCGTGCTTCTTTCCCCCGAGGAGTACGAGCGCCTGCGCCAGTTCGAGGCCTACAGCCAGGTGGTGCGGCTGTCCCACTCCTTGCGCGAGAGCGGGGTGAGCGCCGCCGAGCTGGCGCGCGCCGCGCGTGATGAGCAGGAGGGCCGGCCTTGATCGTCGATGCCAGCGTCCTCTTGAGCGCGTTCTTTCCCGACGAAGCCCAGGCCCAGGCGCAGGCGGTTCTGCGCCGGCACGCCGCGGGGCGGGAACGGCTGAAGGCGCCCACGTTGATCGTGTATGAGGTGACCAACGCCGTCTGGCAGGCGGAACGACGCGGACGGATCTCCAGCGCGCAGGCAGATGAGATCCTGCACGTCACGGCGGGGCTGGACGTGGAATTACTCTCGTTGCAGTGGGGTGAAAGCCTGCCCCTGGCGCACCGCTTCGCGCGCAGCGCCTGCGACGCGGCCTATCTCGCGTTGGCAGACCGACAGGGAGAATCGCTGATCACCGCCGATGAGCGCCTGTACAATGCGGTCCATCTGAAATTAAAGTGGGTGCTGTGGCTGGGCGATTACACGGAATAGGTTGGCGGGTATCACGGCTGATACATCACCGTCACGATGACGAAGGCCTGCTGCCCGTTCGGCTGGCTGGCAATGACTTCCAGGACATTCGGGCCGGCCTGCAGGGGAACCGCCAGATAAAAGCGGCCCTCGCCGTCCGCCATGCCCACCACGTCGTTCACGCTGACGACGGCGTTGGGCACGGTCACACCCTTGACCGGCAGCGGCGAGATATTCGCCGTATCGCCGTCATGCGGCGCGTCCAGCGTAACTTGAAAAGCCGCGGCGGGCGTGGGTGTGTTGGGCAGCGGCAGCGTCGGCGGCACATCGGGCACGATGATGACCGGCGTCGGCGGCACGAAGATCGGCACATCGGGGACCGCAGTGGGCTGAGGAATCAGCGTGATCGCCGCTCGCGGCCCCAGGCTCGGCGCGGGCGTGACGTTGGGAGCGGGCGTTTTCGTGCCCGTGCCATACGGCGAATACACCGTGACGCTGATGCGCGGCGTCTCGTTGGGATTGGGCGTACTGGACAATCAGCTGCGGCACCGACTGCACCGCGCGGTCGAGAATGCCGCTGGTGTACAACAGATAGGCAACGATGCCCAGCAAGATCAGGATGATGAAGTTCTTCATATTGTCGCTATTATACTCCGCGACGATCAATACCCGCTAAGTGCTTACTGCGTCACCGCAATCCGCACCGGGTCGCTTTCAAACGTCTGCCCCTGCTCGTCGACCAGCCGGGCCGTGATCGTGTGCGCGCCGGGCCGCAAGCGCCAGAAAGCCCGCGCCGGCGAAACCGTGAACTCGCCAATCGACTGGCCGTCGACCAGCAGCGTCAAACTCCGCAGCGTCACGCCATCGGCGGCGATGGCCTGCACCGGAATCTGCTGCGTCTCGATCGGCGTCTGCGGCGTAAGGCGATAGATCGTGCCGCTGTCCGGCCGCGTAATCCGGATTGCTGATTGCTGAGTGTTGATTGCCGATTGCTCATTCGCGCTGCCGGGCAGTAAGGCGGTGTTTGTCATTTGTTCACCCGCACTGCCGGGCAGTGGGGCAGTGTTGTTCATTGTTAATTGCGGTATCCCGTTGTCTCGCGCCCATTCGCGCGCTTCGGCGGGCAGCAGCAAGAACACGCGCGTTTCGACGCGATCGCGCGGCGTGTCCGGCGTGGCCGGCAGGCCGGTGGCCACGTCAATGTCCACGGGGCGATACAGATTATCGGGCTGCGTGGGCTGGGTGCCCGCGATGAACACCTCGCGCTTGGTGTAGGGGCAATAGGGCGTGGGCAGCAAGCCCGACGTGGCGCACACCTCGTGATCGATCAAACCGGCGGGGCGCGCGAAGTCCTGGACCGGCTGGCCTTTTAGCGCTTCCTGCATGAAGTCGTGCCAGATCGGGCCTGCGCCGGCAATGCCGCTGACGCGCTCCATCGGTTTATTGTCGGCGTTGCCCACCCATACCCCCGTGACCAGGTCAGGCGTGTAACCGATGGTCCAGTTGTCGCGCCAGTCGGTGGTGGTGCCGGTCTTGGCCGCGGCCGGCCGGTTCAAGCGCAGCACGCTGTATTCGCCGAAGGCGGGCGCGCGCGCGGTGTTGTCGCCGAGGATGCTCGTGATCAAATAGGCTACGCGCGGATCGAGCACCCGCTGGCCCGGCTGCGGCGTCTGCCGGTACAGCACCCGCCCCTGCGCGTCGCCGACTTGCAGCACCGCCACCGGATCGACCTTGAGCCCGCCGTTGGCAAAAGCGCTGTACGCCAGCGCCATGTCCAGCAGGCGCACTTCGCCGCCGCCCAGCGTGAGGGACAGGCCGTAGCGATCGGGCTGGCCGAACGTCGAAATGCCCAGCGCTCGCGCCAGCGCAATCATGCGATCCAGCCCGACGTGCTGCAGCACTTTCACCGCCGGGATGTTGTACGACGAGGCCAGGGCCTCACGCGCCGAAACCGGCCCGTGATACAACCGGTCGTAATTCTTCGGCACGTACGGATCCCCTTCTTTGGTTGGGAAGGATGAGCGCACGTCGAGGATCATTGAAGCCGGCGTCAACGGCGCGGGCGCTTGCGGATCGAAGGCGGCGGCATACGTGATCGGCTTGATGCTCGATCCGGGCTGGCGCAGTGCGATGGCGGCGTTCACGGCCCCGTCGATCTGTTTGTCGAAGTAATCAGGGCTGCCCAGCATGACCAGCACTTCGCCCGAGCGCGGGTCGATGGCGACGACGGCGGCGTTGTTGACGTTCTTGCCGGGTTGATCGGGTTTGTCCTGCTGCAGCTCGGCAATTTGCCGCCGGGCGATCGACTGGGCGGCAGTCTGCCAGTCGAGATCGAGCGTGGTGGTGACGACCAGACCCTGCGTGTAGATCGCTTCCAGGCCGTAGCGATCTTCGAGCCACTGCCGCACATACGCGACAAAGTGCGGCGCTTCGATCGGGAAAGGCGCGGCGGCAAACTGCAAATCCTCCGCTTTCGCCAGCTCGGCCCGCTCGGGCGTGACGTACCCTTGCTTCGCCATCAAATCGAGCACCACGGCCTGGCGTTGTTTGGCTGCGGCGAGATTCGTCAGCGGATCGTACAGCGCCGTGGATTGCGGCAGGCCGGCGAGCAGCGCGCACTCGGCCAGATCGAGCTCGCCGGCGGACTTGCCAAAGTACACCTGCGCCGCCGCCTCGAGGCCGATGGCGAGATTGCCGTAGTAGGCCTCGTTGAGATACAAAGCCAGGATGTCGTCTTTGCTGAAATGCTGCGTCATGCGCCACGCCAGAATGCTTTCGCGCAGTTTGCGCGTCAGCGTGCGCTGGATTCGCTCGTCGGGAGAGAGCAGCAAGTTGCGCGCCAGCTGCTGCGTGATGGTGCTGCCGCCCGACAGCACTTCACCGCCCTGCAGGTTGATCCAGAGCGCGCGCGCAATGCCGGTCACGTCGACGCCGGGATGCGCATAGTAATTGGCGTCTTCGGTGGCGATGGTGGCTTCGCGGCAGGCGGCTGGAATGTCGTCGAACTTGATCGGCGTGTGGCGACCCTGATGGGGATCGCTGATCTCATACAAGACGCGCCCGTGCCGATCAAGAAGGCGCGTGGACGGCGCCGAGGCGCGCTCATACAGCGTGTCGAGCGAGGGCAGATCGACCAACAGCCAAGCGTAAACTCCAACCGAGCACGCGAGGCTGGCGGCCAGCAGGATGAGCAGAGCGAGTTTCCAGTGACGGCGCATATGCAATGAACAATTGGACTGCTTGATAGGACGCTGTCCGCTGCCTGAAGGTTCCTTGACATTTTAACGCTGCCCGGCCTGCGGTCAACGCCTCACCCCCGGTTGGAGGGAGAAACAAACAACGAGACCGGGTGTTCACCGATCTCGCCCTGGGTCTCGAAGTCTCATCCCGTTGTTCGTTGAATGCCGGCGGCGCCCCAACAGTTGGCGTCACAGAGGGGTCTGGCTGGTGTGTGCCAGCGGCAGTTTTACGACGAACATGACGCCGCGATCGTTCGTCACATTCTCCGCGGTGAGTGCGCCGCCCTGCTGCTGAATAATGTTGTGGCTGATGGGTAGACCCAGCCCGCTGCCGTGCTGCTTGGTGGTGTAAAACGGCTCGAAGATGTGCGGCATGTCTTCCAGCGAAATGGCCGGGCCGTCGTCGATAAACATCACCAGCACGTGTTGATTGTTGGCCTGGGTGACAATGTGGATCTGGCCGCGCTCTCCCGCCGCTTCGACAGCGTTTTCAATCAAGTAGAAGAAGACCTGCGCCACCTGGCGGGGCGCCACCAAGACCGGTGGCACGGCTGGCAGGTCGGTCGTCACCTGAATGCGATACTGATCGAGCCGTGAGCGCGCCTGACCCACAGCCTGCTCGATCAATTCACGCACTTGTGTCTCGCGCCGCTCTTCCGGCTCGGCGCGGGTTAAACTTAAAGCACTGCGTGTAATCTGATCCAACCGTCCAATTTCGCGCTCGACAGTCTGCCAGTTGGCCTGATATTGCGCCGGGTCCTGCGCCGGATCGCTGGCTTGCTGCACGGCGTGGCGCATGGTTTCCAGCGGCTTTTCAATGGCGTGGGCCACCGACGCGGCCAGCCGCCCCAGTGCCTCCATTTTTTCCGATTGCATGGCGGCCGCCTGCGTCTGCTGCAGCCGTTGAAACTCTTCCTGTTCCAATTGATACAGGCGGGCGTTCTCCAGCGCCGCGGCGGCTTGATTCGCGAACACCTGCAGCCGATCGGCCTGCTCGGCTTTGAAGAAGCCGGCGGTCGTGCTCTCCAGGTTGATGAAGCCCAGCAGTTTGCGTTTGAAGTGAATCGGAGCGCCCAGGAAGGACTGCACCGCGCGCGATCCTGGCAGCGTGAGCCAGCCGGAATAGCCGCTGGTCTGTGCGATGATCAAGGGCTGATGGGACTCCGCCGCCTGGCGCAGGGGCAGTGTGTCTGCCACAGAAAAGCGCCGCGCCCGCAGCTGATCATGCGCGACTCGATCGTAACCGCGCCAGCGGACCACCCGCGCCACACCTGAATCCACCAGCATGATATTGGCCGCGTCGTTCGGCACCACCCGCCCGACATTATCCAGCAGCTGATCGAGCACATCGTCCAGATCGAATGAGCCGCTGATGGCCGCTGCCGTATCGCGCAGCGCTTCCGCCAATTCCCGCTGCAGATGCTCCGATTGGTACAGCCGCGCATTCTGGATGGCGATGGCCGCTTCGACGCTGAGCATGGTCAACAGGCGTTCGTCATCGGCGTCAAACGCCTGCGGCTCCACGCTTTGCACGCTCAAAGCGCCAAAGCGTTGCGCGCCGCTCTGCACGGGCGCGGCGAGCAGCGCGCGAGTTTCGGCCGGGATGCCCTGCGGCCACGGCCCGTCAAACTGCTGCAAATCAGGAATGTTGACGACTCGCCCGGCCGCGATCATCTCGCCGATTGGATTGTCGTGCGCCGGGGCGTGCTCTTCGCCCGGCGAGCGCTCCGGGCGAGCCGTGTGCCTGGTTTCATCCAGAAAGAGCGTGCTGGCCATGTTGGCTTTGGAGATGATCTGCCGGGCCGAAGACACAATCAGCTGCAAGACCTGGTCGAGATCGAGCGTCTCGTTCAGGGCGCGGCCGATGGCGGCCATGACTTCGCTCTCGCGCAGGCGCCGCTGCAAGCGCTGGTGCTGCCGCGCGTTGCCGAGGGCGATGGCCGCCCAGCTGCCCGCCGATTCCAGCAGCCGCAGATCGTCGTCGCTGAACGAATGGGCCTGGCGGTGCACGGCTTCCATGACGCCGAGTACTTCGTTGCCCAGTTTCAGCGGCACGGCCACGACATCCAGCGCGTGGTACTGCGACACGTTCTCGACCTCACGATAAATCCGCTCGCGATCTTCCGCCGTGCGGATGCGCAGCGCCTGTCCGGTGCGCAGCACCTCGCCCGCAATGCCGGCCGAAGCCGGCATGCGCACACCGCGCAGCTTATCGGCGCTGGCTCCGTTGACGGCGGCAAATACCAGTTCCGCCGGATTGTCTAGCAGCAGCGTCGAGACCCCCTCGGCTTGCAGGCGCAGCATCACCTGATCGATCACGGTTTTCAGCACTTCGTCCAGTTCCAGCCGCATGGTCACGGCCTGGCCGATCTGCGCGAGTGAAGCCAGCTGCTGCACGCGCCGCTCAACCTCTGCTTCGGCCTGCTTGCGCCGGGTAATGTCGCGGATGGTGACGGTCAGCATTTGCTGCCCGTCCTGCTCGAAGTTACCTAGCGATACTTCAATGGGGAACTCGGTTCCGTCCCGCCGGCGTCCGTTACACTGCAAATACTCGCCGGCGGCGGCCCGCGCCATGAGCTGTTCCGGTTGGATGAGTTCGGCGCAGGCGTCGGCAGAAAAACGGGGAATGACGGTCTCCAGTGGGCCGCCGGCGAGATCGACGGCGCGCCAGCCGAATAGGCGCTCCGCGGCTGAATTGAACAGGTTGATGCGCAGCTGGCTGTCAGCCAGCACGATCGCGTCCGTGGCCGTGCGAATGATGCTGGCCAGACGCGCCTCGTTGGCGCGCAGCGCTTCTTCGGCCTGGCGCGTGCGCAGCATGCGCCGCACCCGCCGCCGCAGCACTTGATTGCTGATGGGCTTGGTCAGGTAATCGGTGGCGCCGGCGTCGAAGCAGCGGTCGATCGACTCCTGGTCGTTCAACGCGGTGATCATCAGCACCGGAACACGGTCACCGCCCGGCAGCGCCTGAATGGCCGCGCACGCCTCCGCGCCATCCATCATCGGCATCAAGATGTCCAGCAGCACCACATCAGGCAGCTGCTGCCGGCACAGTTCCACCGCTTCTGCGCCATTGCGTGCTTCCACGATGCGGTAGCCGTCGCGCTCCAGCAGAATGCACAGCATGGCGCGCAGATCCACTTCGTCGTCGGCGATAAGAATGAGCGGGGCAGGGGCATGGCTCATGGGCAGCCTCTTCGAATTAGGGTATGCGCGGCGCGAGGACTAAGTTCCAGGAGGTGCGGCCATCCGTTTCGCAAGAATCCGCGCGCAGGCCGGATACGATGGCCGACGTGGGTTTATCGACGCCTACATTGTACGACTGATCGAGCTGCATGTCGAAGTCGCCGTAGCCTGGATCGATCTCGGGCTTGAGGCCGGTAACAAACCGATCCATTCCGCCGTCTTCCCAGGTGATCCAGATTTCCTTGCCCGGCACGCCCTGCCCAAACTGATCCCGCACGATCACACGAATCTGCGGAGGCTGCTTGCCCGGGGCGCATTCTGCCGTCCGCTCGATCAGTTGATAATCGGGAAGCGGCGTGGCCGTGGGCGTCAGCGTGGGCTGCGGCTCTGGTGTGGCCGTTGGGGTGGCGGTGTTGATCGGGCGCGGGCTGGCTGCAGCGCCGATCGTGGGAGCTGGCTCTGGCGTGGGCGCAGCGATCGCCGCCAGATAGACTTGCATGGCGGGCGTGCGCATATTCAACCGATCGGCCAATCGAGCTAAAGCGCGCGCGGTCGGGTTCGGTCCGTTCGCCTGATAGCGCTCAAAGAGATCGGCGAGGGTCTGCGACAGATGCTCGTCGCGCAGCGCGTTGACGCGGGCCTGCGTGCGCTCCCCGTCGCCGTCCTGGGCATACGCTTCAGCCGCCATAATCAACCACGCTTCGCGATATGACTTCATCACTTGCGCCGGCGACGATTCGACAAAAGTCACCGGCTCGATCAGCCAGGCATAAGCCAGACCCATCGCCGCGCCGGCGACCAGAGACTATCACTACCAGGATGCGCGTCGTCATGGACTGAGATAAGGATCGGTGCGCTCCGATCGCGCGCCCAGCGCGGCGGCGAGCCGGACCAGATGGGTGATGTGCTGCGTGGGCAAATTTTGCTCGATGGCTTGGTCAGCACGCTCCAACACCAGGCTGCCCGGATCGCCGGAACCGAGCGCCCGCAGTCGGGTCTGGGCCGCTTCCAGATCGCGATCGTAAGCAAAGGCCTGCGCGGCCATCCAGATGGCTTCGTCTTTCCAGTCCTGCCGCAGGCGGGCGGGCGCTGACTCGGTATAGGTGACCGGCCAGACGTACCAGCCCGCCAGCAAGCCCAATCCGATACCGGCGGCCAGAGCGATCAGGGTGAGGAGCAGCTTGCGCATCATGTGAGTGTCAATAAAGCAAAAACGGGCATTACGCCCGTCCGCTGATGTTTGGTATAATCCAACGCGGTGTATCGCACAGTGCCGAAGGTGGGAATCGAACCCACATACCCAAAGGGTACACGATTTTGAGTCGTGCGCGTCTGCCAGTTCCGCCACTCCGGCGAAGTGACATTAGTATAGTCGAGGCTGTTTCATTCGTCAAGTTGTAGAACCCGGTCCCGCTGTGGTACGCATGGACGAACCTGCTCTCATCCACTCTGCCCAGAAAGGCGACGTCGACGCCTTCAACCGGCTGGTGCTGGCCTACCAGCATCAGGTCTACAACCTTGCCTATCGCATTATGGGCGAAGAGGCGGCGGCGGCCGATGCCACACAGGAAGCCTTCATCTCGGCGTACCATCACCTGAAGAGCTTTCGCGGCGGTTCGTTTAAGAGCTGGCTGCTGCGCATTGTGACGAATGCCTGCTACGACGATCTCCGCAAGCGCAAGCGCCGCCCGGCCACTTCCCTGGAAGATCTGGTAAGCGATGAAAACGGCGAAGGCGAATTCGATATACCCTCCACCGCCGAGGGCCCCGAAACGGTTGTGCAGCGGCACGAGATGGCGGCCCTGCTGCAGCAGGCTATTATCACGCTGCCCGACGATCAGCGCATGGTGCTGGTCTTGAGTGATGTGCAGGGGATGAGTTACGAAGAAATCGCCGAAATTACCCGCAGCAATCTGGGTACGGTCAAATCGCGCTTAAGCCGGGCCCGTGGAAAATTAAGAGAATATTTGCAAGCGCGCGGGGAACTTTTACCGGCGCAGTATCGTCTTGAAGGTGACGGAATGTAAGACTTCGAGAGTTTTGTCAACTTTCGAAGTCTGAAGCGTAGGAAGCACACACATGGCACGGCAAAACGATCACACGCGGGCTGAAGAGTTGATCTCAGCCTATCTGGATAAGCGAGTGTCCGCCGAAGAGCAGGATTTCTTCGAGCGGCACATCGCGTCGTGCGCCGAGTGCCGTGTGCAGCTGGAAACCACCCGATCGATGGTGGCGGCCCTGCGGGCTATGCCGGCGGTGAAAGCCCCGCGCTCTTTTGTGCTGCCGCGCGAGATGGCCAGACAGCCCAGGCGATCGTTCTTGTCTTTGTATCCCGCACTGCGACTGGCCACCGTCGTCGCGGCCATGGCCTTCGTCGTCCTCTTCGCCGGTGACTTGTTGATCAGCCAATCGAGCGGTGCCAGCGCGCCGCCGTCTATCCCGGCCGAGGCTCCGGCTCCCGCTGCCATGCAAGCGCCTGAAGCGGCGCGTCAAGTTGCACCCACTCAGGAACCCGCAGCGGTTGCCACACCTGGCGAAGCGGCCGCGGCGCCTGCCAGATCGGCAGCGCCCGCCGGAGCTGCCCCACAGCTGAGTGCCACCGCGGTCATGAGCGAATTATCTGCGACGAGCCTGCCCACCGGCACACTGGCGGTAACCGCCTCAGCCGATAGTGCCCTACAAATGCAGAAGAGGGTTAAGGCAACGCCTACACCCACTGAGCCAACGCTCGATCAACCGGCCGCGCCCGCGGCAGAACCACCCGCCCAGGAGAATCGCGTTGCGTCCGCTCCGGCGATCGAGCCGCTGCGCGTCATCGAAATCGCCGTGCTGGCTTTGGCCGTTGTGCTCGGCCTTGCCACGCTCGTCGCGCGTCGCAAGCAGGTGTAACCAGCCTCTAACGCGCTGAGTCTAAACAGCGAGGCAGATGATTGTCCTGTCATCTGCCTCGCTTGTTTTTCAATTCGTGACTGCTCAACCGTCACACTGCACTGCACGCCGCGGACGCAAGTGTGCCCCGCGCAGCGTGCCGGCGAAGCGGGCCTGGATTCCCGCGGGAAGCGCGCGGCACGAAGCGCGACGATGCAGGTCACTTCTCGGCCCGGTCCAGCTGCGCCGCCGCCGCTTCCACGAACGCTTTGAATAACGGATGCGGCCGGTTGGGCCGGCTCTTGAATTCCGGATGAAACTGCGAGCCAACCATGAACGGATGATCGGCCAGTTCGGCGATTTCCACCAGCCGCCCGTCAGGGGACAGGCCGCTGATCACCAGGCCGTTTCGCGTCAGCTGATCGCGGTAAGCGTTGTTGAACTCAAAGCGATGGCGATGCCGCTCGTGCACCATGGCGGTGCCATACGCGCGGGCGGCCTGCGTGCCCGGCACCAGCGCGCAGGGATAACTCCCCAGCCGCATCGTGCCGCCCATGTCGGAGATGTCGCGCTGCTCCGGCATCAAATCGATGACGGGGTAGCGCGTGGTGTGATCGAACTCGGTGCTGTTCGGATCGTCGCTGTGCACGATGGAACGCATCTTCTCAATGCACATCACTTGCATGCCCAGGCACAGGCCCAAATACGGCACGTTGTTCTCCCGCGCGAACCGGGCCGCAATGATTTTGCCTTCAATGCCGCGATAGCCGAAGCCGCCCGGCACGACGATGCCCGCGACCTGCTCCAGCCGCTCGAGCCCGCGTCCCTTCTCCAGCTCCTCCGACGAAATCCAATCGATCTGCACGTCCACGTCGTGCGCCACGCCCGCGTGATACAGGCTTTCACGCACGCTGATGTAAGCGTCTTCCAATTCCACGTACTTGCCCACGATGGCGATCGACAGGGGTTCCTTTTCCTTCTTCATCTCGTCGACCATCATGCGCCAGTCATTCAGATCGGGCGCGGCTGAGGCGTTCAGGCTCAGCCGCTCGATCAAGAAATCGGCCACGCCGCTGTCTTCCAACAACAGCGGCACTTCGTATAACACGTCGGCGTCGGCCACCGGGATCACGGCGCGGGTGTCCACGTCGGTAAACAGCGCGATCTTTTCACGGAGGGCATCGCTAATGGGATGGTTGGAGCGCAGCACGATCATGTCGGGGCTGATGCCGATGCCGCGCAATTCATGGACTGAATGCTGCGTGGGCTTGGTTTTCAATTCGTTCGTTGCGCCGATGTGCGGCAGCCACGTCACATGAATATACGCCACATGATCACGTCCCACGTCTTTGCGCATCTGCCGGATGGCCTCCAGAAAGGGCAGGCTCTCGATATCGCCCACGGTGCCGCCGACTTCCACAATCACGACGTCGGGGTTGGTGGGTTTTGCCGCCAGACCGATGCGCCGCTTGATCTCATTCGTGATATGGGGAATGACCTGGATCGTGCCGCCCAGATAATCGCCGCGCCGTTCTTTGGCGATCACTTCGGCATAAATCTGCCCCGTGGTGGTGTTGCTGGCCCGGCTCAAGTTCTCGTCGATGAAGCGCTCGTAATGCCCCAGGTCGAGGTCGGTCTCTGCGCCATCCTCGGTGACGAATACCTCGCCGTGCTGGTACGGACTCATGGTGCCGGGATCGACGTTGATGTACGGATCGAGCTTCTGCATGGTGACACTGACGCCGCGGCTTTTCAGCACCCGGCCGATGGACGCGGCCGCCACGCCTTTTCCAACGCTCGACACCACGCCGCCTGTGCAAAAGATATATTTGGGCATAAGACTTCTCCTGTAAATACCCCCTCCCCAGCCACCTGCCCCCTTGGGGGCCCCCGTCACGACGGGGGAGGGTGCGGGTGGGGGTCAAAAAAAGTCGGTGGGGAGGGTCACTTTGCGGGCGACTCTCCCCACCGTCGGTTACGAAGATTCAGTTGCGCTGTGATGCCCGTGCTGGCATCCTGCTCCTTAGATCAGTTTTTCCAAATCGCTGGCGGCGCGGCGCATATCCAACATGATCAGGCCCAGCTTCGCATGCTCACGCGCCAACACCGTCAACACCGCATCCATGCCGACCGACATCAGGATCACGTACCCGTCGCTGCCGTGAATGTACACCTGGTCCAATTGGCCGCGTCCCAGTTCGCTGGCGATGCGCTCGCCCAGCGAGAGCATCGCGGCGGACATCGCCGACACCCGATCTTCCTCCACGCCCGCCGGCAGCGATGACGCCATGATCAGACCATCAACCGACACCACCGCCGATGCTTCGCAGTCCGGCGTGCCGGCCTGCAAATCTCGCAAGCGATCAACCATCTGCTCGGTGCGTGACTTCGGCATAGAGGGAGCTCCTTTGTGAAACGACAAAATGCTGGACAGTTGCGCCCAATATACCACAGGCAAAAAAACAAGTCAAACAGAACACGCCCAGCGCCGGTCGAGACAGGTCCTATGGTATAATCGCCGCGCGCCAAGCCGACCACCGGCGCCTAGATTGGATTTCCCCTTGTCACGCATTCTTGTCTCGCTGGACCTTGAAACGACCGGCCTCGATCCGCAGCGTGATGCGATCATTGAGATTGGCGCGGTCAAGTTTCGAGGCGATGAAGTTCTGGACACCTTCTCGGCGCTTGTCAATCCAGCCCGATCGATTCCGCCGAAGATCACGGACCTGACCGGCATTGCCGATCAGGATGTGGCCGCCGCGCCGCGTTTATTCGAAGTGCTGCCGCGTCTGTCATCCTTCGTGCGCGATTTGCCGGTGATTGCCCACAACGTCAGCTTCGATTTGAGTTTTCTCCATAAGCAGCGCGTGCTGTTGGACAATCTGGGCCTCGACACGTTTGAATTGGCCGGCATGCTGATCCCGCACGCGGGACGCTACAGTCTGGGATCGTTGGCCAAGGAAGTCGGCATTACCCTGCCTGCCACGCATCGCGCGCTGGACGATGCCCGGGTGGCGCAAGCGCTGTACCTGAAGATGTTCGATCGGGCCTGCGATATTCCCGCCAAGATTCTGGAAGAGATCGTCAGGCACGCCCAGAAGGTTGACTGGCCGCCGTACCTCTTTTTCGTCGACGCGTTGAAAGCCTCCAGCCGGGGCGCATTTTCGGCGGGCAGCATCGGCGCGCAGTTGAAGGCCAAGGGACTCGCGCCCAAAGGCCAGGCGCCCATCTTCAAGCCCAGGACCGCCGAGAAACCGCTGCGTCCCAACGAGGACATCGCGCCGATCGACACGCCGGCCATCGCCGCTCTGCTCGAAGACGGCGGCGCGTTTGAGCAGACCTTCCCGCATTTCGAGCACCGCCCGCAGCAAGTGCAAATGCTGCGCGCCGTCTCCGCTGCTTTCAACGCCGGTCAGCATTTGCTGGCGGAGGCGGGCACAGGCACCGGCAAATCGATCGCCTATTTGCTGCCGGCAATTCATTGGGCAGTGCAGAACGGCCAGCGCGTGCTGGTCTCCACCAATACGATCAACCTGCAGGAGCAACTGGCGGCGAAGGATGTGCCCGATCTGCAAAAGATTCTCCCGTTTGAATTCCGCGCGGCGGTGCTCAAAGGCCGATCGCATTACCTGTGCCCCTCGCGGCTGCAATTGATGCGGCGGCAGGGTCCCGCCAACGCCGACGAGTTGCGCGTGTTGACCAAGGTGCTGCTGTGGCTGCCCTCCACGGTCAACGGCGATGGCGACGAGTTGTTCATCCCCACTGCGGCCGAGCGTGCCGTATGGACGCGCCTCAGCGCCGATAGCGAAGGCTGCACTTCCGAGCGGTGCGCCGCCACTGACTGCTTCTTCCACCGCGCCCGGCAGGAAGCCGAAGCCGCGCACGTGTTGATCGTCAACCACGCGCTGCTGCTGGCCGATGTCGCCGTCGAGAATCGCGCGCTGCCCGAATACGACTATCTGATCGTCGACGAAGCGCACCATCTGGAAGATGCCGCTACCGATCAATTGAGCTTCTCGATCAGCCGCACGCAGTTAAAACGCCTGCTGCAGGAGATTGGCCGTCTGGATCGCAACAAAACCGATGGGATGCTGGCCGATGTGGTGGGCCGCATCCGCGCCAGCACGCCGCCGCAGGTCGCGGACAAGGTGGACGAGTTTGCGATCAAGATCGCCGACGGGGTCGATCGGGCGGGGGTGTTTGCCGAAGAGCTGTTCGACCAATTGATCGACTTTGCCAGGCAAAACGTTGAAGGCAAAAGCGATTATGCGCAGCGTGTGCGGGTCACCTCCGGCCTGCGCACCCAGCCGGCGTGGAGCAGCATCGAGATTGCGTGGGAGAATCTGGGCGCTCCGCTGCTGGCCGTGGCCGATGGCCTGGCGCGCCTCAATGGCGGACTGCGCGACATGGCTGAGTACGATATTCCCGACTACGATGAAGTGACGGCGCGTGTGGGCGCGTATGCGCGATCGCTGGACGAGACCCGCCGCAACATGAAGGCGATCCTGACTGAGCCGCAAGCGGCCGACATCTACTGGATCGGATTGGAAGAAAATCGATCGGGGCGCGGCGGTGAGCGCACTTTCTTGAGCCTCAACTCTGCGCCGCTGCACGTGGGGCCGCTGATCCAGAAGCATCTGTGGCATGTCAAGAAATCGATCGTGCTCACTTCGGCGACGTTGCGCACGGCCCGGACTTTCGATTTCGTGCGCAGCCGCTTGTCCGCGGAAGATATGGACGAGCTCGCGGTCGGTTCGCCCTTCGATTACAAATCATCGACCCTGTTGTATCTGGTGACCGACATACCCGAACCCGGCCAACCCGGCTTCCAACAGTCATTGGACCGGGGTTTGATTGCGCTGACCACGGCCATGCAGGGGCGCACGATGGCGCTGTTCACGTCTTACGCGTCCTTGAAAGCCACCTCCCGAGGCATTACGCCGGCGCTGACCCAGGCCGATATTTTCGTGTACGAGCAAGGCGATGGATCATCGCGCCGGCAGTTGATGGAGAATTTCAAGAATGCCGAGCGCGCTGTGTTACTGGGAACGCGATCGTTCTGGGAGGGCGTGGACTTGCCCGGTGAAACACTCTCTTGCCTGGCTTTGACGCGCCTGCCTTTTGCCGTGCCTACCGATCCGATTTTTGCCGCGCGCTCCGAGACGTTTGACGAGCCCTTCCTGCAGTACTCCGTGCCGGATGCGATTCTGAAATTTCGCCAGGGCTTTGGCCGTCTCATCCGCACCAGGAATGATCGCGGCGTGGTGGCCGTGTTCGACAAACGCCTGCTGACGAAGCAGTATGGACAGCAATTCTTGGAATCGCTGCCCGACTGCACGGTGCGGCGCGGACCTTCAGCCGATCTGGCCAGGGCTGCCGCCGCGTGGGTGAAACCGTAGCCCCGCCTGTACCCATGCGTTACCCGGCGCGCTTTAAACCTCTGATCGCGATTGGCCTCATTGCCGCTGCGACGTTGCTGGCCTATGGCGCGGCACTGCGCCTGCCATTTTTCTTCGACGACTTGCAGCACCTGGTCTGGCTGCGCGGCCAGACGCTGGGATCGATTCTGGTGAGCGAAGCGGGGCGGCCCTATTATCGCCCCCTCCAATTCCTGGCATGGAAGGTGTACGAGACGATTTTTGGAAATGATTCCGCACTGGCCTATCATGCCCTGAATGTGTTCCTCCACCTGGCCAATGCGTGCCTCGTGATGCTGCTCGCCCGCCGCTTGTCGGACCAGAAAGATCGCTGGTGGCCGGCGGCGCTGGCGGGTTTGATCTTTGTGGTTTTTCCCTTTGCCTATCAAGTGGTGCCGCTGCCCGCCTCGTTGACGCATCCCATGGCGACCCTGGGCGTGTTACTGGCGCTGCTGGCGTACGATCGCTTTCAGACGACCGGTCGTTACCGCTGGTTGATGGCCGCGCTGGGCTGTGCCCTGCTGGCCTTCCTGAGCAATGAGAGCAGTTTTCTGCTGGCCGGGTTGATTGCTGTGTTTGTGTTCATGCGCTCGCCGCGCGACCGCCGCTGGCTCTGGATCGGATTATTTGTCCTGCTCGCTGCCATTTACTATCTGTGGTATCACAACCAGCAGGCCGATAGTTCCGGGACGGTTGCCATGCGCGGCCTGGAACCTGTCTTGCAAAATTCAATCTATGTGCTGGAAGGCCTGACATTTCCCTCGCAGCCGCTGGGGCAGCTGCTCATGGATCGCGGGCTGGGAGACCAGCAGGCAGTCGTGCTGGTCGCCGCGATCACGCTGGCGGTGCTGGCCGTGCTGCTTTTCCGCGCCAGATTATTTCGCCGTTTTGTGTTCGGAGTTGTCTGGTATGGGCTCTGCCTCGCTCCGGCCGTGGTGCTGCTGTCTCACAACTACTTGATCAATTCGCCGCGCCTGATGTATCTCGGATCAGTCGGCGCGGCCTTGATGTGGGCCAGCGTCGTCGAAGCCGTGTGGGGGCGCGACTCATTCCGGCCGCTGCGCCGCCTGGCAGCCGTCATCTTAGCAGCCGCTATCCTTATTCCGTCGTTTGTGTTTGTGCGCCAGCGCATGGATTTATATACGCTGACGACCGCGCCATTCCAATCGATCATCGCCGCGGCTGATGGCGCGCCGCCAACTGACCGGCTGTTGTTTGTCAATTTGCCGGCCTGGGCCGGGCCGGCGCGCAATTGGTATCCGATCGGGCACGAAGGCGTGCTGCTGCTCTACCGTGACATCTCGCTGGATGATTTTCTTCAGGCGAATACGGGTCATACCCTGCCGGCCGGGGCGGTGCAGTTCGATAACGTGTCTGAACCGCAGGCCTACTACTACGGCATTTACGGGCCTTCTCTAAATTGGGAGGCCTTGAGCGCTGAGATTCGTCAGGCGGATCGCGTTTATCTCACTCGCTATGCGCCCGAGCACATCGAACTGGTGGAGGCCGGGCGTGTGGCCAACACTGCCGAGTCTGCGCAGTCAGGCGTGGCCACGTTCGGTGATGCCGTAGTGCTGGAAGAGGCTACCTGGACCACCTGCGATAACCAGCTGACAGTGCGCTTGAATTGGTCGGCCGCTCCTGGCAGTGATTGGCACGTGTTTGTGCACGTGCTCAACCCCGACGGTACACTGGCCGCACAGCACGACAGCCCGCCACTGCTGGGTCTGTATCCATTCTGGCAATGGTCGCAAGGTGATCAGGTGGAGGATGTGCACCCGATCGATGTCTCCCAACTCTCGCGCGATCGCGCTTACACACTTGCCGTCGGTCTCTATGATCCCGGCAATGGGCAGCGCTTAGTGCCGCTGACTGGCGCTGGAGAGCAGCCGGCCGATCGCGCCGTGCGAATCGGGCAGTTCTCACTCGAACGGGCACAGACTGCCTGTGATTGAGCGCTCGTGGCCTCGCTTCGCGCCGAAGGTGATCATCGGCGCGCCATCCTATCGCGTGATCAAATCGAGTTAGACTTAATGGCAGTGACAACCGCTCATCCGCCACATCTTATCAGACGCTTCGCGGCTTTCATTCAGCGGCATCGCGGGTGGTTTGTCGCGGGACTGATGCTCCTGACCACCCTGTTGGCTTACGGCGATGCACTGCGCCTGCCATTCTTCTTTGACGACATGACTCACTACGTGTGGCTGCGCGGCCACACCCTGGTCTCGATCTTCCTCACCGCGGCCGGCCGCCCCTACTATCGGCCCATGCAGTACTTTCTGTGGAAGTTGTACGAAACGCTCGCCGGGCAGGACTCGGTGGTAGGGTATCACGCGTTGACGTTGATCGTGCAGGTCGTCAACGCCACGCTGGTAGTGCTGCTGGCCCGGCGGCTGACGCGCGACAAAGACCGCTGGTGGCCCGCCATTCTCGCCGGACTGATCTTCGCGCTCTTTCCGTTTTCATATCAAGTCGTCACGCTGCCTGCCTCATTCACCCATTCGATGGCGGCCTTGTTCACGCTGCTGGCCGTGTTAGGCTATGACCGGTTCCGCGCCGGCAATCGCGCGCGCTGGTTATCGTTCTCACTGGTCTGTGCTGTGCTCGCTTTCGGCAGCAATGAGGGGACACTGCTGTTGTTCAGTCTGATCGGGCTTACCGAGTTTGTGGGCGCCTATCCACGCCGGCAATGGCGCTGGGCCGGGGCGTTCGCCGTGTTGGGCGCGTTGTACTTCCTCTGGTATCGCTCGCGTCCCAGTGCCGGCTCACAGACGCTCAGTCTGCACTCCCTGGAAACCATTTTTCAAAACGCCGTTTACGCGCTGCAGGGCTTGACCTTTCCGGTTCAGCCGTTAGGCCGCATATTGATGCAGTGGGGTTTCAACGATCAAGCCGCCGTGCTGGCGTTAGGCATACCCGCGCTCATTGCCCTCGCCGTGCTGTATTATCGCAGCCAGCAGCTGCGTCAGTTCGTTTTCGGCGCAGGTTGGTATGCTGTGTGCCTGACCGCGCCGGTGCTTCTGCTGTCTCACACCTATTTCCTCGATGCGCCGCGCGTATTCTACCTGGGCTCGATCGGCGCGGCGTGCTTGTGGGCCAACGCGGTCGGACTCGTCGCTAAACCAACTGGATCCCGCGCGCGCCTGCGGCAAGGGCTGGCCGTGGCGTTGGCGCTGGGCATTCTCGTGCCTTCGTTCATCTTCATTCGCCAGCGCCTGGATCTGCATCACCTCAACGCCGCGCCGCTGAATCAGGCGCTCGATGTCGCGCGGCAGGCCGATTGGGACGCCAATTTGCTGTTCGTCAACCTGCCGGCCTGGGTCAGCACGCCGCAGTTGTGGTATCCCATCGGCCACGAGGGCGCCCTGTTCATGCCCAAATATTCCAGCCTGGCCGACTTCATCTCGACCAACTTGAATCAGCCCTCCCAAGCGCTGGGCATCGAGTTCAATAGTCTCTCGATGCCTGAGCCTTATTACTTCGGCGTGTACGGCTCGGCCTTGGGGTGGGAGGAGTTGGCGCAGCGCGTGGATCAGGCCAGTCAAGTGTACTTCACAGTCTATGGGCCTGACAAGATTGAACTTGTCGAGGCCGGGCGCGTGACCCATGCGGCAGCGTCTGCCCAGGATGCCCTGGCCGTGTTTGGTGACGCAGCCATACTTGAAAGGGCCAGCTGGTCGATATGCCGCGATCGATTGCAGGTGAAACTCGATTGGTTCGGCGCGCCTGGCGGCGCCGGACAGCACGTCTTTGTCCATGTCCTCAATCCCGACGGCTCCCTTGCGGCACAGCACGACAGTCCACCCCTGCTGGGGCTTCGGCCGTTCTGGCAATGGTCGCAGGGCGACCGGGTGGAAGATGTGCATCCGATCGATCTGTCGCCACTGCCGCGCGATCGACAATATACGATTGCGGTTGGGTTGTATGATGCCGGCAACGGCGAGCGGCTGGCGCCCACGCTGCGCAACGGCGAAAAGCCCGAGGATCGGACGGTGCGGATCGGGCAGGTGACGCTCGGCGCTTCACCGGAGCCATGCCGCTGATCGCTGGTTGACCCGCCTTGAACTGATTGGTATAATCGTTCCGCAATCTTAAACAGAATCAGGAGCAGTTGTGGCACTATGATCGACGTTAACGATCTCCGCAAAGGCACGACGTTTGAATTGGACGGCCGGCTCTTCCGCGTGCTGGAATACTCGCACAACAAGCCGGGCCGGGGCAACGCTACCATCCGCACCAAGGTGCGCGACATCCGCACGGGCGCGACGTTTGAAAAGACCTTCCAGTCAGGCGACCGCGTGCAGGACATTCGCATTGAGAACCGGCAGATGCAGTATCTCTATCACGACGGCACGCTGTATCACTTCATGGATACCGCCACTTACGATCAGATCGCGCTGGACGCCAAAATGCTGGACGATGCGACGAATTATTTGATGGACGGGATGAGCGTCATCGTGCAGGACTACAATGGCGAGGCGCTGGGCGTGGACCTGCCCATCACGGTCGATCTGAAAGTGACACAGGCCGACATCGCCGTGCGGGGCGATACGGCCGCCGGCGCCAACAAGTACGTCACGGTTGAGACGGGCTATCGTGTGCAGGTTCCGCTCTTCGTCAACGAAGGTGATTCGATTCGCATCGACACGCGCTCGGGCGAATATCTGACGCGGGTGTAGATCGACAAACCTCCCGAAGGCGGTAGGCCCCGGGAGGTTTTGAAATGGAAAACGGACGAGGCACGCTACGCGCCTCGTCCGTTTTTGTGTCTGATGGTCAGTTAGCTGATCCGGGGAATAGCACCGGGCACCGTGCGGCCTAGCAGTTTTTCGACCGCAATGGTATGGCTGCACTGCTGATGGGTAATGAAGAACTCGCAATTGCATTTCCACTGGCCTTCGTCAAACTCCACCGGGTGGACACGATGGGCGCCCCGCACATTGACTTTGAACTGCGTAAATTCAAAGCGCTCTGGCTCGTAGGAATACTTAATGCCCTTCTCGATCTTCACGGCCATTTCTGAATTCATGTGCTGCCTCCTTGGAAGAGTGAGATAGTCCGAAACAAAAAAGCACGACGCCCGTTAAGGCCATCGTGCTTTGACGATCACGCGAACAACTGCGGCGATTTGGCGGCTTGCGGTGTGCAAGGCAGTCTACCCTCCGTTCTTATTAAGAGTATAGGCCAGAAGCACCGTTTGTGTCAACCCTTGAATTTACCTGTTTCCCTGACGATTGTCATACGCTTGCATGACGTGGCGCGAGCGTTACGTCGATTCAAGTCCTGCTTGCTCTTCCCATCCAGGATATTCTAACTTTAAACCTTCCAACCCGGGAATAAGCTAGAAAAGCAAGGTGTTTAATCGGGTTGTCACGAGCCGGTGCGTGAGATATACTCACTTCAGCCCAGTCTGTCTTGTCCGCTATAACTCAATATGACGTCATTGACGACAATTATGTATAATTTACGCAAGCCTCTTTCACCATTTTCCATCATAATCTTTGGCGCGACCGGCGATCTGGCCCATCGCAAGATCTTGCCGGCATTCTACGCGCTGGCCCGGCAAGGCCTGCTGCCAGAGCAGTACTGCATCATCGGCTTTGCGCGGCGCGACTGGACCGACGAAACTTTTCGCGCCGAAATGCGGCAAAGCGTGGAGCAATTCAGTCGCATTCCGTTCGATCCCGCGGCGTGGGACAAGTTTGCTGCGAACCTGCGCTACCACCGATCAGAATTTGACCAGGCCGACGGCTATCCGCGTCTGGGCGAGTTGCTCGATCAATGGGGCCCGCCCGCCGCCGATAATCGCCTGTTTTATCTCGCTACACCGCCGGAAGCCAATCCCACCATCGTGCGCCATCTCGGCGAAGCGGGTCTGAATCACAGCGAACAGGGCTGGACGCGCCTCATCGTCGAGAAACCCTTTGGGCGCGATCTGCCATCGGCCGTGGCGTTGAATCAACAAGTGCATGAGGTCTTTGCGGAAGAACAAATCTATCGCATCGACCACTATCTGGGTAAAGAAACCGTGCAGAATCTCATCGTCTTCCGCTTTGCCAACGCCATCTTTGAGCCGATCTGGAATCGCAATTACATCGATCACGTACAGATTACGGTGGCCGAAACGGTGGGCGTGGAATCGCGCGCCGGCTATTACGATACCGACGGCGTGGGCCGCGACATGCTGCAAAATCATCTGCTGCAGCTGCTGACCCTCACGGCGATGGAACCGCCTTATGCGTTTGATGCTCGCGCGCTGCGCGATGAGAAAGTAAAAGTGCTGCAGGCCCTGCGGCCCATTCCGGCGGCTGATACCCTGCCGGGGCAGTACCTCGGTTATCGCAACGAAAAGGGCGTTGCGCCTAAATCACATACTCCCACGTTTGCCGCCGCAAGACTGTACATCGACAATTGGCGCTGGCAGGGCGTGCCGTTCTTCCTGCGATCCGGCAAGCAGCTGGCCGACAAAACCACGGAAATATCGATCGTGTTCAAGTGCCCGCCGCATTCGCTGTTTCCGCTTGGCCCGGGCGAGATGCTGGCGCCCAATGCGCTGACACTCTGCATTCAGCCCGACGAGGGCATGCATCTGCGCTTTGAAGCCAAACTGCCCGGCGCCGGCATGCAGTGCCAGACTGTGGATATGAACATGAATTACGCGCAGGGCTTCAACAGCGCCTCTCTGCCGGAGGCTTACGAGCGCCTGCTGCTCGATGCTTTGCAGGGCGATGCTTCGTTGTTCGCGCGCGCCGACGAAATTGAGTTGGCCTGGGAAGCGATCGATCCGGTGATCAGGGCCTGGGAAAGCGGCGAGACGCCGCTCTTCTTCTACGAAACCGGGTCGTGGGGACCGTACGAAGCCACCCGGTTTCCGGGCGAAGGCCGCAGCTGGCGCGGCCACTGTGGTGATTTCGATGCAGCCTGAGATCGTCGTGCTGCCCAATCCGGCAGCCGTGATGCGCGAGGCAGCCGATCGGTTTGTGGCGCTCGCCCGATCGGCGCTGGCGGCTCGGGGACGCTTTAGTGTGGCGCTGTCGGGCGGCTCAACGCCGAAGTCAGTGTATGAGCAGACTGGTCACGCCGCCGATCGACTGGCAGCATGTTCACGTTTTCTGGGGTGACGAGCGCTGCGTCCCGCCGGTGCATCCCGACAGCAATTACGGCCTGGCCCAGCGCGCGTGGCTGGCGCACATCAACATCCCGGCGCAGAACGTGCATCGCCTGCAGGGCGAGCTCGATCCGGCGCAAGCCGCCCGGCAGTACGAAGACGAACTGCGCGCCATCTTGGGAACACTGCCGCGCTTCGATTTGGTCTGGTTGGGAATGGGCGCCGATGCCCACACGGCTTCGCTGTTTCCCCGCACACCGGCCCTGCACGAACAACAGCGGTGGGTCGTCGCTCAATACGTGGACCAGCTGCAAGCGGCGCGGCTGACGCTGACCCCGTTGATCCTCAATCAGGCCGCAAACGTGACCTTCTTAGTTACCGGCCGCGATAAGGCCGCCGCGCTCCAGGCGGTCTGGCGCGGCCCGCATGACCCTGACCAGTTTCCGGCTCAGATCATTAAGCCCACGGCAGGCCAGCTGATCTGGCTGGTCGATCAGGCTGCGCTCGCCTAATCTGTGTCATTGATCACCCCGCCTACGTGCAATCTGCCACTGCCCGTGGATCACAGATTTTTGTATTCTGTCTGCCATGAACGGGCCTGTGTCACCTGCCGCCGCCTCAATTCGCATTGCGCTGATGTGTGAAAGCCCGATCGTCTACCAGACGCTCGGGCCGCGCCTCAGCGCGGATCGAGCGCTGCTGGTGGTCGGCGCGCACGACTGCACCATCGACGCAGTGCCCGCCGCCCTGGCTCACCACCCCCACATCGTCATTCTGGGCATCAGCCGCATCACGCACTTCAACAAGATCATCGTCGAGGCCCTGCGGCAAACCGCACCGAGTGTGCGGGTTATCATGCTGCCCTCCTATGTGGACACCCCGGACGATGTCTTACAGGCCCGCACCGCCGGCGCAGATATCGTGCTCGAAAAGAGCATTGATACACCCACCCTGGTTGAGCATATTCACCGCCTGGTCAACCAGGCGGCCTAGTCTGTCATTCTTCCCTCCTCCTGGTTTGTCATCGGGCCGCGCGCAAAATCGGTTATAATTGCGGTCTGCCTGAGCGATATCTTTTTGGAGGAGCAAACGATGTTGAAGAAGACAACTCTAGCCAGCGGCAAGAAGGTGAAGGTCACTTTTGAGCTGCCGGCCAACGGCGCCGAATCGGTGGTCGTGGTAGGCGACTTCAACGGCTGGGACAAAGAAGCCACGCCGCTGAAGAAACGCAAGAAAGACGGTGTGTGGTCGGTATCGTTGAACCTGCCCGTCGGCCAGAATTACCAGTTCAAATACTGGCTCGACGGCGAACGCTGGGAAAACGATTGGGCAGCCGACGACTACGTGCCCAGCGGCTTTGGCGGCGACAATTCGGTCTTGCGCACCTGAGACCGATCGAGATTCCACGCCGGCCACGGAGGCACGAAGACACGGAGTGATGCTGTGTTTTCGTGCCTCCGTGGTTTATTTTTGAGCGAGGCATACTCATGATCATCTTCGGACGCGACATCTGCGGCGACGCGGAAAGCGCCCTGCGGCGCGAGTGGCTGGTCACGAACGGCACGGGCAGCTATGCTTGTGGCACCCTCTCCGGTGCGAACACCCGCTGCTATCATGGTTTGCTGATCGCGGCGCTGGATGCTCCGGTCGCGCGCACGCTGCTCGTGGCCAAGATCGAGGCGACGGCGCACCTGCGCGGCACGGCGTATCCGCTCGACACGCACGAGTGGGCCGGCGGCTCGCTCGAGCCGCGCGGCTATCAATGGCTGGAGACTTTCCAACTCGACGGCCTCATGCCGGTGTGGACGTTTGCGCTGGCCGAAGCGCACCTGGTGAAACGGGTGTGGATGAGGCACGAGCACGACACGACGCTGGTGACCTACACTCACGCGCGCGGCGCCGATCCCATCACGCTCGATCTGAAAGCGTTGTGCACGTATCGCGATCACCACGACGAGACGCAGGGTGACTGGACGCCCGCCGTGACGACCGTGCCCCAGGGAGTGCGCGTCGAAGCCTTTGACGGCGCGGCCCCGTACTTCATCAAGATCACGCGCGGCGCCTACACGCCGATCGATCGCTGGCGGCGCGGCTTCAAGCACCGCGTCGAAACTGAACGCGGCCTGCCGGACACCGAAGATTATTTTGAGACGGGCACGTTTCGCGTGACTTTGCAGCCCGGTGAGACGATCGCGCTGGCGGCGACCAGGGAAGAAGATGCGGCGCTCGATTGGCAGACGGCGTTGGGCGCGGAAGTCAAGCGCGAACAGGCGTTGATCGAACAATCCGGGCTGGCGGATCAGCCGCCATGGATTCAGCAGACTGGTGCTGGCCGCCGATCAATTCATCGTCGATCGCCATTTCTCAGGAGTCGAGGCTTCAGCCGGTATTGCAGGCCAATCCTTCACTCCGGCTACGAGGAAGCCTCGATCCAACTGTTCCGGCAAAACGGTCATCGCAGGCTATCCCTGGTTCAGCGACTGGGGCCGCGATACGATGATCGCCTTGCCCGGCCTGTGCCTCACGACCAAACGTTTCGAGGTGGCGAAGACCATCCTCAAAACGTTCGCCGCCTTTGTCGACAAGGGCATGCTGCCCAATCGCTTTCCCGATCAGGGCGAGCCGCCCGAGTACAACACGGTGGATGCGACGCTGTGGTATTTCCATGCCATCCAGGCCGTGACCGGGGCCACGGGCGACTGGACGCTGGTGCGCGAGTTGTATCCAGTGCTGAAGGACATCATCACGTGGCATCAGAAGGGCACCCGCTATCAGATTCATGTCGAGGCCGACGGCCTGTTGTATGCCGGCGAACCCGGGGTGCAGTTGACGTGGATGGATGCCAGGGTGGACGATTGGGTGGTGACGCCGCGCATCGGCAAGCCGGTGGAGATCAATGCGTTGTGGATTCACGCGCTGCGCTTGATGGCAAAGTTCGCACAGGAATTGGGGCACACCGAAGATGCCTCTGTTTATCTCCAATATGCCGCCGCAGCGGCGCAGAGTTTCCGGGAGCGCTACTGGTGCGAGGAGGAAGGCTATCTGTACGATGTCATTGACGGGCCAAACGGCAATGACGCCTCGCTGCGGCCCAACCAACTCCTGGCGCTGTCGCTGGAACCCGATTTGCTTGCGCCGGAAGCGGCCCGATCCGTGATCGATGTTTGCGCGCAGCAGTTATTGACTTCGTACGGGATGCGTTCACTTGCGCCGACCCACGAGGATTATAAGGGCATCTTCACGGGCGATCGATATGCCCGGGACGGCGCCTATCATCAAGGCACGGCCTGGAGCTGGCTGATCGGCCCGTTTGTGGAAGCCCACTATAACGTCTATCACGATCGCGAGATGGCGCTGAGTTACCTGCGTCCCTTCGAGCAGCATCTTCACGATCTGGGCCTGGGCAGCATCGGCGAAGTGTTTTACGGCGATGCTCCGCACCTGCCGCGCGGCTGCGTCGCTCAAGCCTGGGGCGTGGCGGAGGTGCTGCGGATGTGGGTGACAGTGAAACCAAATCCGGTTGATTACTTGTTGCATCCTGAGCGGCGGGCGCGTTCGAGCGGAACGCAGTGGAGTCGAAGAAGCCCCCGCGTAGTGAAGGATGCGATCAGACAGATTTCGATCGGGCGCATCCTTCGACTCCATTTCGCAAAAGGCGCGAAATTCCGCTCAGGATGCTTTCGTCGCATATTTCAAGAATTTTCGGACGCAAACGATGTAGCCGGATTTGGTATGAGGGCGAGCCGGCTGATGGTCTGCCCTGCTTACGTCGCGGCTTTCTGCCCCACACGGCATAGAGCGGATCGAACTGCGGGCCGGGTGAGCGATCTTGATGGACGATGCCGGTGAATTGGCCGCTGGCGAGAAAGTACAGCGCGGCGATCTGCAGGTGAGCCTGATCGTCCGTGTGCAGCCAGAGGTTGACCGCCTTCGTCGGAAAGCAGCGATTGGAGAAAGTGATGACGAAGGGCGCGCCAGGTTTCAGGACGCGCGCCACTTCCTGGAACGTTTCGACCGGGCGCGTGAGGTATTGCACGGAGACGGCGCATAAAACGGCATCGAAGGTATTGTCTTCAAAGGGCAGCGGCTCGCCCGAGTTGAGGTTATGCACAACGAACTCGCCCAACTCGGGATTGTCGGCCAGTTCCTCTTCGTTCATCCCCAGCCCCACCACGCGCTGATACTTCACCTCGGTAGGCAGATGGGAGCGCCACGCGCTCATCAGATCGAGAAGCGTGCTGTTGGGCGGCACAAGTTCGCGATAGAGATCGGTGACGGCCTGAAGCGCGTACCAGATCGAGGTGCACGACTTTGCGCGGCTCCCGGTAAAACTGCTCGTCGGGCGCAGGGTCTTCCCGATCGAACAGTTCGGCCGGCCAGGTGCGCCAGTTATCCGGGCGAAGTTCGTAATCAGGCATGGACTGATCCACGAATTAACACGAATCTGCACGAATTCATTTTATTCGGCGCTCCCATTCCAGTTTTTCGGCGTTGCCGAAATTGATCAGCAATCCCAAGTGTAGGCCCGTCGCTTTGAGGTAGTTGAGCAGTTGCGCCGTGTCTTTTCCGGTCAGGCGATCGATCGCTTTGAGTTCCACAATGATCTTCTCGTAGCAGGTCAGATCAGAGATGTAAGTCTTCTTGAGTGGTTGCCCTTTGTATAGGATGCGCAATTCCTTCTGCGATACAAACGGAATGCCCCGCTCGGCCAGTTCAATTTCAAGCGCCTCTTGATAAACTGCCTCCAAGAAACCCTGAACCAATTGGTTGTAGACCTCCATCGCCGCGCCAACGATAGCATAAACTTCGTCCTTGAAAAGCAAGTCGGTCATAGCCACTCCTCCAGTAACGAAAAGATTCGTGATCATTCGTGTACATTCGTGGATCGACTTCATTCGCTGTTGAAGCACTGTCCAGCGACATGGACGGCGCGACGGTGTCTTCCGCTTCGCAGGTGAGGGCGGCGGCGGCGAGGCCGCGCTGCAGGCAGGCGCCGATCGGTTCGTCGCGCAGCAGCGCTTCGATCAGCGCGGCCGCCAGGGCATCGCCCGCGCCGGTGGCATCGACGAGGCGGGCCGGCCGGGCGGGTTGATACAGACTTCGTTCTTCGTCGGCGTAGGCCAGGCCGCGCGCGCCAAAGGTGACCACCGCCCGCCGCACACCCTGCTTCACCAGAATCAGGGCCGCCGAAATCAACTTGGCCGGGCTGTCCACTTTGGTCTGCGTCAAAACCTGCGCTTCGAGGTGATTGCACGTAATCAGGTCCAGCCGATCGAGCAGCGGCACGAGCCGCGGCGCCAGCGCCGCCGAGCCGGGATTGCCGTAGAGGAACGCCTCTTCAGGCAGCATTTCGCGCAGGCGCAGCAGCACATCGGCCGGCAGGCCGCCATCGCAGATGATGGCCGGAGCGGCTGCGATCGGTTCTTGAAGTTGATCGAGATCGCCGGGCTGCAGCGCGTCGAGGAGTTCGCCGCTGAACGCTCCCGCAATCTGCCGGCCATCGGCGCCGAGCACGGCGTTGAGTGTTGCCGTGGGAAGCTCAGCCGCCAGTCTGAGGCGAACCAGATCGTCAGGCGCGGGAGTCGTTCGGGTGAGAGGGCGCACCCTCAGGCCCGCCGCGCGCGAAAATTCGATCAGCAGGCGCGCCTGCGGATCATCGCCCATGATCCCCGCAAACACGATCGGCACGCCGAGGCGCGCCAGATTCTCGGCGATGTTGCGCGCCACCCCGCCGGGCTGTAGCGTGATCCGGCCGGGCACATCCGTGGTGGGCAGCGGCGCGCGGGTGAGCCGCGCTTTGATGTCGAGCGCGGCCGTGCCAATGGCAAGTAAAGGTGGCATGGTCATCACTTGAAAAGCAAACACGGAGGCACAGTGTCACAGAGTTGCAACAACGACTCCGTGCCCCAGGCCTCCGTGGTGTCAGCCGGCGTCGCCGCTAAACTTTGGCGACTTTGCCCGTCGCCGCCGGCAGATACATCTCGGTGGTGTATTCTTTCAACATGCGCGCCGCGCTGAACATGGGCGCGATGGTCCGAATCGACTCCTTCACCATGCGCATCCAGCCGGACGAAATGCCCGTGCGCGCGTCGACGTCGTAGTACAACGGCACGATCGACTGTTCGAGCGTGTCGAACAAGACCTCGGCATCCGCCGCATCCTGCGCTTCGGGATCATCGTAGTCCGCATCACCGCCGATAGCCCAGCCGTTCTCGCCGTTATAGCCTTCGCGCCACCACCCGTCGAGCACCGAGAAGTTCAGGACGCCGTTCAGGCCGGCCTTCTCGCCGCTGGTGCCGCTGGCTTCCAGGGGACGGCGCGGCGTGTTCAACCACACATCGACGCCCTGCACCATATGGCGCGCCACGTCCATATCATAGTCTTCCAGGAAGACGATGCGGCCGCTGTGCGCCGATTCTTTGACGAAACGATACAATTCCTGAATCACGCGCTTGCCGGGCTCATCTGACGGATGCGCCTTGCCTGCAAAAATGATCTGCAGTGGGCGAGCCGGATCGTTGACCAGGCGCACCAGCCGTTTCGCATCGCGCAACACCAGCGCCGCGCGTTTATACGTGGCAAAGCGCCGCGCAAAACCGATCGTTAGTGCATACGGATCGAGCAGCACGCCGCCGGCCACGATCTGCACAGCCCGCGCCTCGCCGCTGGTCCACATGGCGCGTGCTCGTTCCCGCGCAAAGCTCACCAGCTGGCGTTTGAGGTGGCGGCGCACTTCCACCAGCTCCATGTCGGGGATATCCAGCACCGCGTCCCACATTTCACGATCGTCGATGCGCGCGCGCCAGTCATCCGGCAGATAGCGATTGAACAGGAGGCCCATACGCCGCGCCAGCCACGTGCCCGTGTGCACGCCATTCGTGATGTGTCCGATCGGCACTTGCTCAACCGGCCGACTAGACCACAGGTGTGCGAACATTTTGCGCGAGACCTGCCCGTGCAGTTCACTCACGCCGTTGACGCGCTCCGACGCTTTGATCGCCAGCAGCGACATGCTGAAGACCTCGCCCCACGGCTGCTGCTCGGGAGCCAGCGCCATGAACTGATCGCGATCCAGCCCCAGCGTGGGCCAGTAGTGCGCGAAGTACTTCTCCATCATCCAGACCGGGAACATATCGTGGCCGGCCGGCACCGGCGTGTGGGTGGTGAAAACCGTCGTGGTGCGGATCTTCTGCAGCGCCTGCTCGAAGGAGTCGCCGGCCTGCGTGAGTTCCGCCAGGCGCTCCAGGCTGCTGAAAGCCGAGTGGCCTTCATTCATGTGCCACACTTCCGGATTGTAGCCCAACGCGCGCAGCGCGCGCACGCCGCCAATGCCCAGAATGATCTCTTGCTGCAGCCGGCGTTCCAGATCGCTGTAGTACAGACGCGTGGTGAGTTCTCGATCCGTCGGCGTATTGCCCTCGACGTCGGTATCGATCAGGAACAGCGGCACGCGGCCCACCTGGATGTGCCACAGGCGCGCGGACACCACCCGATCGGACATTTCCACCTGCACGGTCAGCGGGCGCTTGTCCTCATCCAGCACGGGCAAAATGGCCGACTCGGCCAGGTTAAGATTTTCGTTGATAGCCTCCTGCCAGCCGTCTTCCGTGATGTGCTGGCGGAAGTAGCCTTGCCGGTAGAGAAAGCCCACGGCCACCAGCGGCAGGCCCAGATCGCTGGCCTCTTTCAGGTGATCGCCGCTCAGCACGCCGAGGCCGCCCGCGTACATGGGCAGCGCTTCGTGCAGGCCGAATTCGGTGGAAAAGTAAGCAATCGGGTGACCGTTCAACTGGGGATAGGTCGACCGGGTCCAGGTCGTATCGGCGTTGATGTACGCGTTGAAGGCGGCCATCACGCGCCGATAACTTTCCAGGTACGCGTTGCCCTGCGCGGCCGCGTTCAGATTCTTGCGCGCCACCTGTTGCAGGAAACGCACCGGGTTATGTTCCACCCTTTCCCATAACACCGGATCGATCTGGCGATACAATCGCAGGGCTTCGGGATTCCACGACCACCACAGGTTGTAAGCCAGGTGGCCCAATTCAGCGAGTGGCTTGGGCAGTGAAAAAGCCGGGGATGTGATTTGATAGTTGTTCAAGGTGCTCTTCTCTCTCTGAAATAGATAGGGATCGCGGCGACATTCTAGCCCTGACTGGCAAATTGGTCAAACCGCTTTGCGCCCGATCGGGTAGTTGGCCTGACTTGTTGGCGCCAGTCAGGTATAATCGAGGGCGGCGGATATGATGAAAATTGTGAACGCGCAGGGGCAGCCGCTGCTCAGCCGGGTGACATGGTGCGCGACGTTTGGATCAAAATTGCGCGGGCTGATGTTTCGCCGATCGATCGCGGCCGACGAGGGCTTGATCCTGGCAGAAACTCGATCGAGCATTGCCGCCACTTCGATTCATATGTTGTGTGTGCCATTCGACATTGCCGCCATCTGGCTGGACGAAGACTGGCGGGTGGTGCATAAAGTATGCGCTAAAGCGTGGCGGCCTTATTACGCCGCGCCCCGGCCGGCCAAATATGTGCTCGAAGGGCCCCCGGCTTTGTTGGATCGGATCACGCTGGGCGAAACGCTGCGCCTTGAGGAATGATCGCGTGCGAAAATGGTTGGGCCGTGGGGTGTTAAGCGGCATGGTGGCCCTCTCGATCGGATGGGGCAGCCCGAGCGGGCTGCCGCTGGCCGCTGCGCAACAAGCCGCTCAGACGATCTACGTCGTTCAGCCGGGCGATACGCTATCGAGCATCGCGCTGCGCTATGATCTGACCACCGCCGATCTCGCCCAGGCCAACGGCCTGATCAATCCGAACTTGATTTACGTCGGCCTGCAGTTGATGATTCCCGCTTCATCTGGGGCCGCGCCCGCCGCTGCAGCGGCGGGCAATCCCGCCACGGTCGTCAATCGCCTTCACCCTGTACAGGCGGGTGAGACGCTGTTCGGCATCGCGCTGAAATATGGCACGACGGTGCGCTCGCTGATAGAAACGAATCGGCTTGATCGGGCAGGCTTCGTGGTCCCCGGCCAGCAGTTGATCATTCCCGCCGATGCTCGATCGAATCAGGCCGGCGTGGCGCAGCCCGGCACGCCTTTGCCCGCGCCTTTCACCTCCATCGCCGTTGGGCCGCTGCCCCTGTATCAGGGCAGCGTGATGGAAGTGACGGTGCGCGCCTCACAACCCGTTTCGCTCACCGGGCAATTCGGCGATCAGAGTATGTCCTTTGCCCTGGAGGGCGATCATTACACCGGGCTGGTCGGCGTGGGCGCGCATCCGGTAAGCGGTGTCAGTCCGGGCTTGCACAGCATCGTCCTCACTGCGACGCGGGACACCGCCGTGCCGGTGGTGGTGGCGTCGAACGTCGAGATTCGCCCCGGGCATTTCAACTCGGAATACATCCGCCTTTCAGCCGATCGGCAGCAGCTGCTCGATCCGGCGTTGGTGGCCGCCGAACGCGAGAAACTCAATGCGACGTGGAGCGTGTTCAATCCGCAGCGCTACTGGAACGGCCTCTTCCGTGTGCCGGTCGATCAATTCATCCGGATCAGCTCGCCGTTTGGCACACGCCGCTCGTATGATGGCGGCCCGATGACCAGCTATCACGAAGGCACCGACTTCGCCCTTTCCAGCGGCACGCCGGTCTATGCTCCAGCCGATGGCGTGGTCATGATTGCAGAGCCGCTGGCCGTGCGCGGCAATGCCATCGTGATCGATCACGGCCGGGGATTGTACAGCGGCTACTGGCATTTGTCGGAATTCAAGGTGACGCCGGGGCAACAGGTGAGGCAGGGCGGCCTGATCGCGCTGTCAGGCAATACCGGCCTGTCGACCGGCGCGCATTTGCATTGGGATATGCGCGTGCTCGGCCTCAACGTCGATCCCATGCAGTTCACACAGCAGGTGTTCCCCTGAAGGCAGGGATCAGTCAATCAGGGATTAGGGATCGGTTAATCAGTTATCAGGTGGTTGTAGAAACAACCGGAGGACACAATGGGCGCCCGGGGAGTAAACACGTTTGACAATGATACAGCCTGCGAGTGGAAGAGCATTCGATACAGCCACCGATTGACCTTGTCAATCAGGCCCTCGCTGTAATCGATCGTATACTTACCGGACCATCCAAGTTACTGGAACTTTGGGAGAAGGAGGATGAAAATAAGAAATGGCATGACGCGGTTGCGGACCTCCGGTCGCGAGTCGCCGCCTAGCACTATAGCACCCAACTGCCTATCTCTCCCTGTCATCCTGTCATCTTGTCATCTTGTCATCTCACTCAGGAGCTTCCAGCATGGCTAACCTGTTTTTCTCCGGTGTGCAGTTTGTCGTTGCGATTATCGTCGCCGCGATCGTGGCGTATCTCAGCGTATGGCTGTTTAACAAGGCCACGCGCGGCCTGGACGAATGGAATGAACTGCGCAAGGGAAACCTCGCCGTGGGCGTGGTCCTGGGCGCAACAATCATTGGCGTGGGCCTGGTGCTGCGGCCGGCCCTGGCTCCGCTAGGGTTGAACCTCGATGCGGCGCCAGTGGATGCGGTGGCTTATCGTATCTTGCTGCACGGCTTACAGGTGCTGGTCGGCCTTGTGTTGGCGGTCGTGAGTCTCGGGCTCTCGGTATGGCTCTTCACGCGGTTGACGGGCAGCATCGACGAATGGGCCGAGATCGGACGCGGCAACGTGGCAATTGCCGCAGTGCTGGCGGGAGTGATCATCGCCACAGCCTTAATCACCAGCACCACGCTGGATGCAGTATTGGCGCTGCTGGGAGGGTAGAGATAAGGAGGCTGCCGGTCATGAGGTCAAACAAACGGGTCGTTGCGCGCAGGCTGCACGACGACCCGTCTTTGCGGCGCCGACCGCGACCAGGCTGATCAACAGCCCGCTCTCACGTCGCTGCGTCGCCCCCGTCAAGATCCTCAAATTCATCTTCGCTGCCCTCCGCCCCCAGCAGCTCCCGCGCCTCAGCGGCCCGCTCGCTGGGTACCAGTATGCGCACCTCACCCATATTCGATACGGTGAATGGCAGCATATGCGACTCGGAATCCAACAGCGCCGGGATGCCTGAGGCCTCCAAACGGCCCTTGATCACCTCGGCCTCCATCGACCCCTGCGCGCGGTACACCAACTCGAGACCTTCGCGCTTCACGTTCAGCTCTTTGCCAAACATCGCCGCCTCCTTTGAATCATGCGCCAGCCTTCAACGCTCTGCCCTCAGTATAGCACATTGGTCGTTAGGCATTTGTCATTTGTCCATTGTTCATTGTTTCATGGTATAATCGCGCCCGCATATACTTTAACGTTTGGCAGCAGGAGCCCAATTTCAGTGTCAACCCGCGCAACACAGAGCCCCGACTATTGGGGCAGTCGATTCACCCTCAGCGGCGACGATCGCGAATTACTACTTAACCTCTTCGTGGAAGACGAGCAACCTCGCAGCAGTGACGAATTGGCGCAGGCGCTCATTCGCCATCGCATCGAGCGTGAAGAAGCAGCCATTCGCCGTAAGCGGCAGGCGCAGGGCATATTGTATCAACCCAAGCGCGCGTTCCAGGTAGACGAGCAGGTGGTATTTCCGGCGCTCGATTTTGCCGTCGGCCGCGTGGCCGCTGTGCGCCCCGGCCATAATCCTGATGTGCCCGTTGTCTTCAAGGTCATTCAAGTCGCCATGGAAGGCGGCGGCGTACGCGAATTTGCCGCCGAATTTTCCGGTGATCACCGGCTGAACGATGACGCCGTCTTGCTGTCTCCCACCGATGAGCTGGTGCCACCCGAGGAAATCTACGCCCGGTACAAAAGCACTTTCGTCCCGCATCTGCGCACCTTGCTGCAGAACAGCCCCGAGTTTGTGTGGCTGGCCGGCAAGTGGTTTCCGCGCAGTCTGCTGGTGCAGATTAACGAGGGCCAGCTCAACATTGCCGAAGCGATTCTGGATATGAATGGCGGCGGTCCGCTGCCGACCGAGGCATTGCTGCCTGAATTGGGTCTGCCGGCCGAAGTCAATCGCGCGCTGCAAATCTTCTCGCTCAACTCTGCGCTATACACCGACGATCGCTTTGACGAAGTCGGCCCGACTGGCGAAATCCTCTGGTTTCTGAATCGCCTTGAGCCAGTGGACGTGATTACTGCCCCAGCGTGGCTGAAATGTGCGCCGCTGAATGTCCCGTCTGCTGCGCTGACCCCCGATCTTCTGCGCGCTGAGCGCTTGATTGATGATGAGCTGTCGCAGCTGCCCGCTCCCGATGAGCCGGTCAGCGAAGTGACCTTCACGCTGACGTATCCGCATCGCCGCAGCGGCACCGTGCCGCTTTCGCCGACGCTGGCCCATCTGTTCCCCTCGGGCCGCACGCATCGCATCCGCTTCCAATTTGAAGATGCCCGCACCGGCAGACGCTGGCCGGGCTGGGTCGTGCGTGAACGAGATTATGCCTTTGGCCTGGATACGTGGTATAGCGCCAACGATGTGCCTGCCGGGGCGTACATCGAGCTGCGGCGTGGATCGGAACCCGGCGTGGTGATCGTGGGTCTGCAGGGCAACCGCGTGCGGCGCGAGTGGGTGCGCGTCGCCGTTCCCAAAGACGGCCGTCTGACGTTCGAAATGCTCAAGCGCCCCATCCCGTGCGACTACGACGAGCAGATGATTGTGTTCGTGGACGACCCGCTGAGCATCGACAAGGTCTGGCAGCAGGTCAACGATCGCAACACCACCATGCCCGATGTGCTGGAGCAGCTGCTGCCGGAGTTAGCCAAACTCAGCCCGCAGGGCAACGTCCACGCCCGGACATTGTACGCAGCCATCAACTTGCTCAGGCGCACACCGCCCGGCCCGTTGTTTGCCGCGTTGATCAGTCAATCCAAGTTTCGTGCCATGGGTGACGGCTACTGGCTGGCCCGCTGACGATGAAGGTGGCGGCCTGCGGCAGCAATTGTCTAGGGCGTTAAGTGGTATAATCAGCGGCGGCATCCTCAGCGGAGCCGCCGATTTCTTTGTGTGGCTGAGTGGCTCATGACTTTACCTACCAAACCCATCCGGTCACTGCGACCGACACTGAACACACTGTTTCACATCGACTATGAATGGTGGAACAAGGGAGATCGCGATCTGCGCGTCTACCTGCGCAGCCATTTGTGCGCCGAGCATCGCGAGCAGTTGGCGGAAGCCGACTGGGAGGGCGACCTGATCGACTGGCTCGATCCTCTGACGGCCGAAGTGAAACGCGTAGACGCGCTGGTGCTGTTGATGCAGGCCCACTGTGCCCGGCAGCCGGGCTTCATCAACGAACATTCCAGCATCGTGGATGCAGCCTTCCGTGTTTTCCTGACCAATGACAATCAGCCCTTGACCCCGCGTGATCTCGCCGAGCGGATCGATCGGGATGCCGAGACCATCCTCAGAACAATCGGCGGGAAGCAGGTCTACCAGGGCCTTCGACCTGCCTCCGGATGAAGATTATCGTCAAACTGCACGGGATCCTGCGCGACTATCGTCCCCCAGGAGCGAAGATCGATCAATTTGAGATCGATGTGGACGACGCGGCGGTGGCGCGCCAGGCGGCCGAGTTTTTTGGCATTCCAGCCAGGCGAGTGCACGCCGTCTTCGTCAATGGCGAAGAGGCCAGCCTGGAAACTCCAGTGCATGACGGCGATCATGTGCGCTTGTTTCCGCCGGTGGTGGGAGGATCCGACCGGGCGGGCGGTGAGCCGTGGCGGATTTTCATTGGCGGCGTCATGCAGGGCTCGCGGCGCGAGAATACGATTGACGCGCAGGACTATCGGCGGCTCATCGGCCAATGCCTGCGCAGCCATCTGTTTGACGTCGAAGTGATCGATCCCTATGAGCTTCATCCCAACAGCGTGGCCTATGACACTGACGAAGCGCGGCGCACTCTGATCGCCATGGCACAGACCGCAGGCCAGGCTGATGCCGCGGTTGTGTTTGTGCCGGAGGCCAGCATGGGCACTGCGCTTGAAATGTGGGAAGCTTATCGAGGCGGAAAGCCAATCTTTGCCATCTCGCCTCTGCGCTATAATTGGGTTGTCCGTTGCCTGGCAACCCGGATGTTTACCGGCATCGAAGAGTTCTGCGCGTTTGTTGCCAGCGGCGATTTTGAGCGTTCGCTGCGCTCGGCTGTCGGACAGCGTTCAGAACCAGCACCGTTGTCACCGCCCCCGTAGCTCAATAGGATAGAGCGACGGACTTCTAATCCGCAGGTTGTGGGTTCAAGTCCCGCCGGGGGCACCTGCTGTGGAGGAGAATATGCTTCGTTCGATTTCGCATTCCCTCGTGTGGATGTCGGTAAGCGCTTTGATCGTTGTCATGCCGATTGGCCTGGTAACCGCCCGATCGCTCCAACCGCAATCTGGCGAGCTGCTGACCAATCCCGGTTTTGAAGCGCCGTTTGAGGGGCAGGGTGTGGCCACCGGTTGGCAGCCCTGGTACCTGACCCCTGATGGCGTGAATTATCCCACCTCGTGCGGTGACAACGCTCCGGAAACGTGCAAGCCCTACGGCATCCCCGGCTATTCTCCCGCCCAGCCGCAGGACCCGCGTGTCCCGCCGCGCTCGATCTCAGGTGATGCCCAGAAATGGGGCTCAGCTTACTACGTCTATATCGCCGGCGTTTATCAGCAGGTCAGCGGCGTCGCGCCGGGAGCGCGTCTGCAGTTCTCGGCCTTCACGCAGGCTTTCAATTGCAGCAACGATCAAGGCTGCTTTGGCCCGGCCGGGCGCCTGGGTTACTCGTATGAAGCTGGCGAGAATTCTTTACGCGTGGGCATTGATCCCACCGGCGGCACCGATCCCTTCAGTTCCAATATCGTGTGGTCGTCGTATGCTAATCCGCTGGATGCCTTTACGCAGCAGGCTGTTGAAGCGGTAGCCCAGAGCGATAAGGCGACAGTGTTTGTCTGGTCGGCGCCTCAGTATTCTCAAAAACACGTCGAGACCTTTGTCGACAACGCCAGCCTGGTGGTGACCGGGCAAGGCCCCGCGCCTACCGCAGCATCGCCTGAAGCCGCGCAGCCTACACAACCAGCCGGCACGCCTGGCCCCACCGCGACGATTTCGCCCGATGCCACCACTTACACGGTGGTAGCCGGCGACACGCTGTCGCTTATTGCGCAGCGGTTTAACCTCACACTTGATCAATTATTGGCGCTCAACTCCAGCTTGACGCGCGAGAGCGTCATTCAAGTGGGGCAAGTGGTCAATGTCTCCGGCCAGGCGCCGACTCCGGCCACTGCGTCCGCGCCAACGGAGACGCCGCAGCCCTCGCCGACGCTCGCGCCAACTGCGACGCCCGTCCCGGCGGCCACGGCCACCCCTGCGGTCACTTCAACCTCGCCCACGGCCACACCCCTGGTGGTTGCCGCCAGCTCGGGATTGTGCGTGCAAGCCTTTGACGATCTCAACAACAATCTGATGCGTGAAGCGGACGAGCCGCTTGTGGCGGGTGTGGCTTTTGATGTGAAGAGCGTGGATGGCAAGACCTCCGCTGACTACACGACGAACGGAACACAAGAGCCGTACTGCTTTGCAAACCTGCCCGATGGCCGCTATGCTGTCAACACGCAGCTGCCCGCCGATCGCATGGCGACCACCGATTCGGCCTGGCAGATGTCGCTGCTGGCAGGCACTAACGTCAGCATTATGCTGGGCACACGCGTGAATGCGCCGCCCACGGCTGAGCCAACCCTGGCGCCGACGCCTGCTCCCACGGTGGCTGCCACGGCGGCCAGCAACGACAGACTCAACGCCACTCGCTTTGTTGGGTGGCGGTGCTTTGATTCTGCTGTCGGGTGTGGCCTTGTTCTTCGGCCTGCGTTCGCGCAACAGAGCCGCGTAAATCAAGTGATCTCCGCAGGGGCCAGGCGCACCCGCGGCCTCGCCTCTGTCTGTCTGAGTCGCATCCCTGTTTGCACTTTGAGCCGCTCTGACCTTTTTCCGTTCCGCACCTCACGCTGGCGCTATCTCGGCCTGGTCGTTCTGCTGGGCCTGTATTTCGCGCAATCCGTTGCCGCGTCACCGTGGCACAGCGTCACCTTTGACGAGCAGTATCACCTCACGCCGGGCTACGTTTATCTGACGCAGCGTGATCTTCGCTTTCATCACGACCAGAATCCGCCGCTGTATGAAGCGATCTTAACCGCGCCCTTGCTGGCTCGCTCGGACCTTCACCTCCCGATCGACCATCCCGCTTATCAACTGTGGAGCGACGTCTACCTGTTTTCGGACGCCTTCTTCTGGCACAGCGGCAATGATCCGGATGGCATGGTCCATGCCGGCCGGGTGATGGCCGCGCTGACTGGGACCCTGTTGGGCTTGCTGTTGTTTGTGTGGGGCAAGCAGATGTTCGGCGAAGTCGCCGGCTGGATCGCGCTCTTTCTCTTTGTCTTCGATCCCAACTTCGTCGCCGGCGCCATGCCTACGCTCGATCTGCCCCTGGCCTTCACCGTCACACTCGCGATGTACTGCCTGTGGCGCTACCTCCGCCGTCCAACTGCGCTCACCGTGATTCTCGCTGGCTTGGCGCTTGGCTTCGCGTTAGCCACTAAGTATCTCAGCGTCATGCTGCTGCCTAGCTTCCTGCTGATCTTGCTCATCTATCCGTTTTCTTCAACCTTCATCCCTGCCACTGTCCCTGCCAGAGGCAGGGCAGGCCGCTTGGCGCATCCCTCATCCTTCATCAAGCGTCTTCTCGCTTTCGGCTTCATGCTCCTGGTCGCCTGGCTTGTCCTGTGGGCCACGTATCTCTTTCAATTTGGCCCGATCAACGGCGCTGCGCGCAGCGTGCCGGTCCCCGCCCCGCAGTATTTCGAATCTTTCATCGGCATGTTCTTGAAAAGCAGCGAAGGCCGCGCCAACTATTTGCTGGGGCAAGTCTCGACGGCGGGCTGGTGGTATTACTTCAGCGTGGCGTTCTTCCTGAAGACGCCGCTGCCCACGATCATCGCCATCCTGTTCGCGCTGGTGCGCTGGCCGTGGCGGCGCGAATGGCGCACGTCGAGCGTTCTCTACCTGCCCGCCTTGTTCTTCTTCGTTAGCGCGTCGCTCAGCAATCTGCAGCTCGGCTATCGCTACATTTTGCCCGCGCTGACTTTCCTGTTCCTCATGGCGGGCCGCGCTATCAGTGTCATTCCGAGCGAAGCGAGGAATCTCACTGAGCGCGGTAAACCACGCGTGGCCCGGCTTGAAATCATCATCGAGCGTCGCGCTGGCTGTTTGGCTGATGGTCAGCTGCCGTGTCACTTTCCCGAATCACCTCTCCTACTTCAACGAACTCGCCGGCGGGCCAAATAACGGTTACCGTTACCTGACCGACTCCAACGTCGATTGGGGGCAAGACCTGCCTGCGCTGAAAAACTGGGTCGATCACCGGCAGCCCGAGCGACTGCATCTGGCCTTCTTCGGCGCTGCTTATCCCGATCGCTACGGCATCAATGCTATCGGGATTCCGGGCTACCCCAACAGCGCCTTTGGCCGCGAAGCCGATGCGTTCACGTCCTATAGTCTTGAGCCGGGCCAGTATGCCATCAGCGCCACATCGCTGCGGGTAGGTCTGGTCTCGCGCCTGTTCGACGCTTATCGCGCCTTCGCGTCCATGACGCCGGTCGATCAGCCCGCGCCGTCGCTGTTGATCTACGAGGTGCAGTATCCTCCACAAGCCGAAGTCGATCGCGCCGTGATCGTCGGGCCGCTGGCGGCCGAAGTCGCGCCGGAGGATCTGGGCTATCGCGCGGATCATCCGCTGCGCGCCAAGTATTGCGAGCCCGGCTCGTGCTTCATCCTGACGCCGCATCCGGCCCGCTACATCACGCCCGCTGTGCCGGACTTTGTAAAAGGGGCAGCCGTCGCTGTGCCGTCACCGGCTGGCAGTTACCGGGTCTATCAACTCGATGCGGCTGCGCTGATTGAAGAAAAACTCCAGCAACTGCAGGTCGCGGCGGCCAGCCTCAGCCTGACATATCCGATCACGTTCGAAAACGGGCTGGCGTTGGCGGGTTACGAGGTTCAACCTCCCGGAGGTTCTGAACCTCCGGGAGGGTTGGCGATCAACACCTACTGGCGCGTGACGGGCGATCTTCAACCGCCAGTCACCGTTTTCGTTCATCTGCTCGACCAAGACGGTAATATCGTGGCGCAAGACGATCGCTTCGGCGCGGCGGCGCGCATGCTGGAGCCGGGCGATTTGATCGTGCAGCGGCATCCCATCCAAAGCGCAACGCCATTGAAGCCGGGAACCTATCAGATTGCCATCGGGCTGTATAATCCCGATACGTTGAGCCGGTTCAAGACGCAGGCTGGAGCAGATCGTTTGTTGTTAGGCACGATGGAAGTGAAGCCGTAAAACGTGGAACGTGATGCGGAGTGAAGCAATTCGCAAACCGTGGATAGCACTGCTGATTATCGCCGCCGTCACGCTAGCGGTCGCGTATCAATTCCGCGCGCCAGTTGTATTCGAGATGGATGCGCCCGCGGAAGAGATTTATTTGACACGCGGCTTTTATCCGAATGAAGAGACCGCCGGGGTGACCTTCCGCTGGACCAGCGGCGAGGCGCAGTTAACGCTGCCCGGAGTGGGCGGCGGTGTGCCGCTGAAACTTCATCTGCAACTCCATGAGTTTCGCCCTGCGCCGCTCTCGCCCACGCCAGTGACCATCTCGCTTAATGGCCGCCAGGTCGCCTCATTCACTCCCTCCCGCGATCTGGCTGCCTACGACCTTGATCTGCCGGCGTCCGATCTGCGCGGCGATGCCGTTATCGATCTGCGCTCGGATACCTTCCGCCCGCAGGATACTCTGCCCGACAGTACCGACGAGCGCGACCTGGGCCTCTTCGTCGATCAGATCAAACTTGATTCTGGCGCAGGTTTGATCATACCGCCGTTGCTGGTGTATGCACTGTTGATTGCCAGCGTGATCAGCGCGTACGGGCTGAGTAAAACGATCGGGCTGAGGTCGCGTGTTAGCTGCGTGCTTGCCATGATCTTGCTGATCGCGGAAGCCAGCGGCGTGATCGGCTTCCGCCTGTGGATCGCGCACAACAGCCCGTGGATCGCGGCCACCCTCAGCGGAGCATGGTTGATCGCACTGCGCCTGAAGAAAAGCAGGAGGCACGCTCCGCGCGCCAGCAGCACGCTGCTCACTCAGCCATCGGCACTCGGCACTCAACCATCGGCCATTACCTACATTCTGGCCCTCGTGCTCATGTGGCGCATCGTGCTGGTGCTGATTCCCATCCTCGGCAATGACGTCGAAGGCACGCGCGAATGCTGCCCGGAGGTCCTGCCACAGCCTGTCACGTCCTGGTCACAAGCGGCTTTCGGCACGTGGCATCGCTGGGATGCGTTGTGGTACAGCAGCATTGCGGAGCACGGCTACCAATACGCGGGCGAGCGTGAAGCGGCCAACGTGGGATTCTTCCCGCTGTTCCCGCTGGTCAATGGCCTGATCATGCGGGTGACGGGCTTACCCGTGGAGGTGAGCGGCGCGCTGGTGTCTACGCTGCTCACGTTCTTTGCTTGCCTCGTGCTGTATAAACTGACGATCGGCGAAACGGATGATCCGGGCGTCGCCCGGCGGAGCGTGTTGTACCTCATCGCTTTTCCGGCGGCGTATTATCTGGCAATTGGCTACAGCGAGGCATTGTATCTATTGTGCGTGCTGGGCGCGTTCTATTTTGCGCGGCGCGGTCAATGGGGGTGGAGTGGCGCCGTCGCGTTTCTGGCCGGACTGGCGCGCTTGCATGGCGCATTGCTGATCGTGCCGCTGGGGTACGAATGGCTGCGGCAGAGCATGGCTCAAGCCGGACGAGCGCCCGGCAAGGCGGCGGACTCTCGTCCAGCGCGGGCGAGCATCCTGGCGGTATTCGGCGCGCCGCTGGGCGTGCTGGCCTTCAATCTGTATCTCAATGCGCAGTTCGGCCAGCCGGCGGGCTACTTCTCGCCGTACTTTCATATTCAAACACTGTTTTTCAAAGGTATTCGCGCCGAGGCATTTCCCGCCTTTCCCGGCACGACGCTGGCGAATTATCTCTTCGGCTTTTTGAACGGCGTCCCTTCGACCGAAAGCGCCGTCGTGATGGCCGCGACGATCTTCTTGTTGATCATGACGGTGGAAGTGTGGGCGCGCCTGCCGCGCGTTTACGGCGTGTACATGCTCACCGTGCTGCTCTTCCAACTCGTGGGCGGCGATTTGATCTCCATGCCGCGCTTCGTGGTGCCGATGTTCCCGGCCTTCATCGCGCTGGCGCAGATGGGCAGACGCGAGTGGGCCGATCGCTTGATCCTGATCCCGTCGCTGCTGCTGCAGGGCGTGCTGGCGCTGCTGTTTACGAAGGGGTATTGGATCGCGTGAAAGAAGCAACACGCCGTCGGGTTATTTGTAGAGGAAATAGCGCGCCAGCCGCAAATACATTCCGGGCCAGTCGAAGTCGCGCGGTTCGCCGTTAGAGGCAATGCGCGGGCCCATTAAGATCTGCGGATCGATGTGTGTCCACGTCAGCGACGAGAGATAGATCATGCCCGGCTCATCCGTTTGTTTGCGCAAATTCTGGATGAGCTGGAACATCTTCTGTTCATCTTCGGCCAATAGCCAGATTTTATCCTCGAACGTGTACGGCGCGCCCTGCGGAATGAACCACGCGTCTGCCACGACCACGCGCTCGGGCAGCGCGTCAATCGCTTGTTGATATTCGGCGCCGCCGTTTTGCCCATTGCGAATGAACTGTGCCCCCAGGTAGGTGGAATAGCAGCCCACCCCCAACAGCACGCCCACGACTGCGGCCAGCCCTAAGCGCTGCAGACGCCTGAGCGGCGCGTATTCCAACTGCTTCCACATCTGGGCAATGGTCTCGGTGAGCACGACAGACAGCGGCACCAGTACGGGCAGCAGGAAACGCGGCCCCCATTGTACGCCGCCTTGAAACGGGCTGAACACCAACACCAACACCAGAAACGAGACGGCGACCACCAGTAAGAAGTCAACCACCAGACGATGTGATGATGCCGGAGTGGCGCGCTGGCGTGCAAACGAATAGGGCAGCAGCAGGAACAACAACAGCGCTGCCGGAAACGTCGTCAGTAGATCGTCGGGGCGCAGCTCGATTTCAGCTTGCCAATGAGCCAGGCGCCACATGAGGATCGCCGCCAACGCCACGATCGTCAACGCCGAAATCCAGAAAAGTGCTCGTCCCAGCCGCGCTCGTTGGAATACCAACGCCGCCACGGCCAATACCACCAATGTCACGCCGAGCACACTCAGCCACTCGATTCCACTACCGCCGCCTGGCCAGGCCATGGTCCAATTGCGCCCGGTCGTATCACCCAGGCGCAGAAGCATTTCGGTGCCGCCGAGGCCGGGCACATTCTGCGCCACGCGCGGTCCCAGTGGATTGCCCCAGCGAACCGCTTGATACACCCACCACGGCCCGGCTGTCAACAGGCCGCCCAGCATGAAAAAGAAGATCGAGCGTAGGAACGGCAGCAACGATCGCAGCCAGACCAATCCCAGCATGATGGAGACGGGATATATATACAGCTCGGCGCGCATCGTCAGACCCAGACCGATGGCCGCACCAGCACTCATCAACCACAGGGCGCGGCGGCGACTGTCGATCGCTTTGACGATGCCCACCAGGGACAGCGCAGCCAGAGCCGTCCCTGGGGTATGTTCCCAGAACTCGATCGAATAGATCAACAGCGGGCTGCTCAAGCCAGCCATGAGCGGCGCAAGCACTGCCCAGTAATCCTGTCGAATGCGCCACATCAGCCACGCCGCCAAGACGACGAGCAGCGCCCCACTCAGCCCGGGCAGCAGCAGTAATCCTTTATGCCCCAGCGCCGCATACAGTGGTGCGCTGGACCAGATAAACGGCGATGCATACTCAGAATAGGGCTGACCCTCGTGCCAGAAAAACCAGGGCGACACAAATGGCGAGTAGAGATGCTCCGGATCGTACCACTGCGCCGGGATAGTCGATGGGCGCGTCAAGACGGCCGGTACGTGCTACACTTTGCGTTTGCCACAGTTTCACACCGGCATCGCTCGAAGCAAAGCCGCGCGTGCGCGCGGCCGGAATCCAGAAGGCTGCTTGCAGCAGCAGGACCAGCAGCACGGCGCCCACCAGCGCGCGGCGCGGTGTAACAAGCGTTAAGAGCCCTGGCATTGAATGACTTTCAGCGCGCTTCAAATTGAAGCGCAGATACAGCCGCCGCCAACAAACGGCGATCGCCGCTTTCACCGTTCGTCAATTCCTGCGGCGAAAGACGTTTAGCCGGAATGAAATCGATGGTGGCAGGCTGGCCGGCGGAGAGTGCGGCAGCGGGTAGATCGAACGTATAGTCGTTCCAGCCGCTGCCGACCGGCAGATCGGCGACTCGCTGATTGTTCACGTACACCGCCACGATCTGATCCGGCACGATGGTCGTCGCCATGAGTTTGACCTGATAGTCGCGCGCCGGCAGGTTGACGCGCAGCGTCGTCGTCACTTCGCGCCCCAGCCAGCGCGCAGAAGATCCGCCGATGTTTTCCGTGTAATACCAGCCCGGCCCCAGATACCGTTCATGGTCGCTGCCCAGATCGATCTTGCCGTCCGGAGGCAGACTCAGCAGATCGGGTTGCGCGCATGTGGCGCGACCGCTGCGGGTATAGATCAAGATTGGGCCTTCCTCCCCAGCCAGGCACCAGTTCGCCTGCGTATTCAACAGCCCCGCCGCAAAGGTCGCCGTTTCCGATTCCAGCATGTCCCGATGAATGAGCACATACTGCATGTTCCACTCATCGCTCAAGCGTGCGAACTCCGCACGGGCGGCTGTCAGATCGGGCAGGGGGGCTTCCTCTGCCAACGCCGCGATGAGCGGCCACTGCCGATAGGATTCCGTTAGACCCTCCGGCGCGCGCGATACCGCGCCATTGATGAGTCTGCTTATGGTGAATCGGCGCATAGTATTGTAGCACGCCGCCCTTGCCGAACACGCCCCGGAATAAATTATGCGGGCCGACCGGCACTTCCAGGATTAAGAACTCGCCCGGCTCAGCCCCAATCTGATGATAAATCGAGTAGTCTGGCATGGTAAATACCGGCAGCGGCTCATACCAATGATTCTCGATCGCCAAAAAGAGCAACGCGCCAGTCACCAATCCGATCGATCCCCGGCGGCCCAGGCGCTGATACCAGGGTTGCAGGGACAGCGCCGCAAATACAATAAAACACATGACGGCCGGCAGTAAGAAACGCGCTGCCACGCGATACGTGCCGCCAGCCAGCGCATAGAACAAACGGAACGGCAGCGGAATGCCTGGCGGCTTCAATGTCGGTCCAAAGGCCAGCACTAAAAACAACAGGCCGACGGCCAGCCAGAACCAGCGCCCGCGCACTCCACGGCCTGCCACCAGCGCGACGACCAGGCCGATGGGGAGCAGCACACCCAAAGTCGCACGCTCGCCAATCAGATAGCGCGGCGGAAAAGCGATCAGATCCTCCAGGTGGGTCGAATACCAATCTTCGATGATGCCCTGAAACTCCTCGCCGTATTGGTTGCCCATACCGGCTGCCAACTGGGGCAGCGGCGCGATCAGCGACAAGCCGATGAATACTGTTATGGCCAGCACCCCCAGCACGACAATACGCCGGCGTGTCTGCCTTTCGGCTCTGATCAACGTATACAGCGCGTATAACGGCAGCAGCAGTGCCAGCCACACGATGAACTGAATATCGGTTAACAGCGTGGCATACAGCACCGCACCCAATAACACGGCCCACGGCCACCGCCGCCGCTCAACCACCCAGTCCCACGCCAGCAAACTGAGGGGCAGCCAGCCATTCGGGGTCATGCTCAAATGGACATACGAGACACGCGACATCGTGGCCGAAGTAAACGCAAAGAGCGCGCCACTCAGAAAGGCCAGACCGGGTGACACACGATGATGCCGCAGGAAGGCAAACATCGCCAGGCCGTTGAACACCAGTGAGCCGACGATCCAACTGTTCAGCGCTGCGGTTAAACCCAGCGTCGCGTAAATCGGCAGAGCGAATACGTCCAGCAACGGCGTAAAGGTGTGATAGGCTAAATTGATGTTATAAGGAAATAGAATATAGTTGGTGAAGTAGGGATCGCGGCCCAGTTGAAAGATCGCATGCTGAAACCACCAGATATTCCAGTGAAACTGTGCAAAGTCAGCATTTTCACCGGCAATACCGGGTGTGGCCGTCGTGAAGTTGGCTATCAGGGCATACAATACGGCCGCGGTTATGGCCAGGTAGCCTAACCCGGCTGCGAAGTAAGGGATCACACTGCGCCAGCGCATCGTCACGTTACCGGAGCTCAATCGGCCCAATCTCTATTTGATCGACTGCAGCTTGTCCCGATCCGCTCACCGGCGGGCGTTGGCCGGTCACCGCATTGTACAATCCCATCTGCAATCGATAAGCACCAGCCGGCAGATCGGCCGGCAGTTCCAGCACGTGCCGATCGGCATAGATCTCATCGGACTGCCAGCAGGTCATCAAAGGCTGGCCGGCTTGCGGGCGGCTATCTTGCTGCGCCACAATCTGCCCCTGCGAGTCAACGAGGTGATTGAACACCACGTAAGGATGATCGATCTGAGCTTCCCGCTGCCAGTACCACTCGACCGTCATTTGTCGATCTGCCTGTTGCACCTCATATCCCAGCAGGCGGGCCATGCCGCCAAAATCGGCGGACGTCGTCTTTGATCTGGCCGGCACGGCGTCCGTTGTCGCGCGCGGTGGCAATCCGTAGAGCCCAACGCCCACCACTTCCAAAACGGCCAGCATGCTGACCACCTGAAGCGTCAGCAAGCCCCAGAGCCAGCCAAAGCGATCGGGCTGGGCTTGCGCCTCGGCAAAAAACTGCGAAGCCACGACGACCGCCAGCGGCATGAACAGCATCCAGGTGCGCGCCGTCTCATCACGAGCCGGATCGAACAAGGCCAGGCCGATCACGGCGAGCAGGAACGAGATCGACATGGCGTCGCCGCCGCCTGACCGCGCCGCCTGGATATTTCGTCCGAACGCGATGATCGCCAGGCAGAACACTGGCAGGCCGACAAACACCGCAAACTCGTAAGGGTGATTGATGATCCATGTCGCCCGATCGAACTCGTAGCCGACGTGAATAGGGTACATCGCTTCGACGATCTGCTTCAGGCTGACCCCGTAGATGAGTTGATACGCGATCCAGATCGAAAACACGCCCAGCAGCGTGAAGATCAACGCCGGCAGCAGAAAACGCCAATCGGCCAACGGATTACGCCGGGCCAGCACATAGCGCAGCAGAATGTACAGCGCGAGAAATAGGCCCAGCGCCGCCGTGCCTAATTCTAAAAACGTGCCGACTGACAACAAAAGCCCTGCGCCCAGAAACCACAGCACGTGGCGCCGCCGCAGACCCGCATCGACGGCCAGCCACGTCAGGCACGCGATACACGGATAGACCAGCGACCACGATCCGGGGAACAGCACTGCCGACGGGACGATCACCCACAGCGCTGCGGCATACCATCCTGCCCGCTGGCCAAACCGATCTTTCGCCAGCTGAAACACACCCCACACGGTGAGCATATTGGCAGCCAAGGGCAGCACCATGCCGGCCAGCGCGCTGGCCAGGGGCGCATCGCCCAACAACATCAAATTGATGTCGTTGCATTCCAACTGCCGGAACCACAGACTCACCGGGCGGGCCAGCGCCGGCACGGCCTCAAACGCGCGGCCGGCGGCCCAATAGATCAATGGCAATCCCGGCGGATGAACTTGCGCGTGAATGTCCAACGCCGGCATCAACTGCGGATAAGTGCGCAGCGCCTCATGGACATCGTCCAGGCGCAGGCTCGCCGTGAAATAGCTGTTCGCAGCCACATCCACGGCGCGATCGAACAGCGCCTCGAATGGGTTGGGCTTCACCGCTTGCAGAGCAGCCAGCTGCACGAGCGGCGCGGCCGCGCTGAGCAGCAGCACGCCAATCGCCAGCCAGCGCCGCGCGGGTTCACGCTGTGCGCGGCGATCGATCCAGCGCACTAACAACGCGACGGCGATCAACAGCGCTGCCAGCGGCCACACGCGGTCCCAGTGCGAAACGGCCCAGCGCTGCCAGCGCCATTCTTCCGGCCCGCGCACGTACGGCGAGAGATCAGCAATCAGCGCCATCACGTAAGCGACTGTGATCGCGCCGATAATCAGCCAGGCACGTCGAGAGAGTGGGCGCATGACTTTCAGTTGATCACTCCCGCGAAAACTCCATACAACTGGCTATAGATGGTAGATCGCCTTGTCGCCCGTCGTTTTCTCGCCCGTGATCTTGCGGATTTCCTTCGCCGGCACGCCGCCCACGATGGTCAGCGGCGGCACATCTTTCGTCACCACCGCGCCGCCCGCGACCACGGCCCCCTTGCCGATGCGCACTCCGTCGGTGATGACTGCGCCTGAGCCGATCCACACATCATCTTCGATGACGATGCCTTCCGCCGTGATACCTTGATCGACAAACGGCACGCCGGGATCGTCGAAGACGTGATTGACCGCGACGATCTGCACGAACGGCGAGGTATAGACGCGATCCCCGATCGTCACGCCGCCCTGACCGCGAATGACGTTGTACTCGCCGATGAGGCTCTTCTGGCCGATGCGAATGCCCGACTGCTTCATCCCGCGGAAGTTGTACACGTGCAGCACCGAGCCGTGCATCACCAGGGTATCGTCGCCGATGGTGATGCCGTTGGGGCAGGCGTGCAGGTAAGTGTTGCAATCGAGGTAAACACGCTGGCCCAGGCGGATGTTGGAAGCAAAGCGCAGGCGGACGTGGCTCTCGATCGCCGCCATGCCGTCCATCTTCAAGATCAGCCGATAGAGTACCCCGCGGATCGCAATTCCCGCAACGGTTGGAATCCAGCCCAGCAAAAACAGCCAGACTTGCTCCCACAGATAGCGCCAGGGGTTGGTGGCCTGACGTCGTATATACAGGCTGATGGGGTTGAATGATTTTGCCATGCGTCCTTTTCTCACAGCGGAGGTATCGCCGAGGGATTATACCAAACTCAGCGGGGGGCTATGGTATAATCCTTGTGCAACGCGTCACATTCTTACGTTGAGCTAAAATGGACTCAACACCCAACGCGGAACCCACTTCCGCGATTCCGCCTGAGACCCGCGCCCGCATTAACCGGCTGGCCAACGCGCTGCTTGAGCGCTATCACGTTGGCGCACCGCCGGTGCCGATCGAGCGTATGTTGAAACAGCCGCTTGACGGCCTGTGGGAGGCACACCCCAGCCAGATCAGTTTCATCCTGGGACATGGCATCTATCGCTATGCGCCGCGTCTGGCCGAAGCCCGTCTGCTGTATCGCATGTTGTCGGATAACGCCGCTGCGCGCGAGGCCGGGTTGGATGCGCCCTGGCCTGTTTCACGCCGCGCCATCAAATATTTCGCGCGCTGTTTCTTGATGCCTGAAGGCTGGATCCGCGCGCTGCCCCAGCCCGATCGAACCCCCGATGCTGTTGGCGAAATCTTTCAGGTCACGTCGTATGACGCCATTATCCGGCTGGCCGAACTGGGACTGCCCGTGCCGGCAGATGTCGCCATCCCCTCAGATGAATAATGCCCGGAGGCCATAAGCATGTCAGACAATGGATTGCCCTATCACAACCTGTACATCAACGGTCAGTGGCGCGCCCCGCGCAGTGAACAATACGATCAAACGGTTGATCCGGCGACGGGCGAAGCCTTAGCCTGCGTCGCCAAAGCGAATGCCGAAGACACCCGCGACGCGATCCTCGCCGCGCGCAAAGCCTTCGACGAAGGTCCGTGGCCGCAGATGTCACCCGGCGAACGATCGCGCCTGATGCACAAGCTCGTCGATGCGCTGGAAGCGCGGCAGGATGAACTGGGCGATGTTGAGATGCGCAACGGCGGCTGCACGTGGCGCAAGGCCTTCTTGGTGGATATGCTGCTCGGTGTCGTCCACTTCCGGCACTTCGCCAAGCTGGCCGACTTCGAACCATTGGAGCCGGTGCCGCAGATCACCTTCCCCGCGCTGTCGTACAATTTCGTGCGCCGCGAGCCGATTGGCGTGTGCGGCCAGATCATTCCATGGAACTTCCCGCTGCTCATGGCCGTGTGGAAGATTGCTCCGGCGATGGCGGCCGGCAACTGCCTCGTGTTGAAACCTGCCAGCTATACTCCGCTCAGCGCGCTGAAGATGTTCGAGATCATTCACGAGACGGGCCTGCTGCCGCCGGGCGTCATCAATCTGGTTACCGGGCCGGGCAGCGTGGTCGGTCCGGAGTTGTGCCTCAGCCCCATGGTCGACAAGGTGGCCCTGACGGGCAGCACCGAAACCGGCCGTGAAGTCATGAAGATGGCGGCCAGCACCATCAAGAAGGTCACACTCGAGCTCGGCGGCAAGAGTCCCAGCATCGTGCTCGACGATGCCGATCTCGACGTTACGATCGACGGCTGCTTGTGGTCGACGTTCATGCATAACGGGCAAGCGTGCGAGAGCGGCTCGCGCCTGTTCGTGCCGGCCAGCATCTACGACGAATTCATGGAGCGCCTGCTCGATCGCACCCGCCGCATCAAAGTCGGCCTGCCCGCCGACGGTACCACCGATCTGGGTCCGCTGATCAGCGCGGGTCAATTGAAGACCGTGGAGGATTACATCCGCATCGGATTGGAAGAAGGCGCGACGCCGGCGCTGCTGGGTCACCGCCCGACCGATCCGGAGCTGGCTCACGGCCACTTCATCACGCCGACGATCTTCACCGACGTGCGCAACGACATGCGCATCGCGCAGGAAGAGATCTTTGGGCCGGTGCTGTCCGTCATTAAGTATGACAGCCTCGACGAAGCGATCAGACAAGCCAATGACACGATCTACGGTCTCGCGGCCGGCGTGTGGAGCAGGGATGTGGAGCGCGCGGTCAAGGTGGCCAATCGCATCCGCGCGGGCACGGTCTGGATCAACGACTATCATCTCATCAGCGCCGAAGCGCCGTTTGGCGGCTACAAGCAGAGCGGTATCGGGCGGGAGTTGGGCTCGTGGGGGCTGGAAGCGTACACCGAGGTCAAACACATCCACGTCAATCTCAGCCCGGATCGCAAAACGCGCTTCTGGTTCGATATCCTGCTGCCGCAGGGCGAAGAGAACTAAGCGATTGTCGCTGGCAGATCGCGGATGAAGCGCTGCGTGGCGCGTGAAGCGTAATCGAATGTTACGCCCCGCGTGCCACGCACGCTTTGCGTGTTTTTCAGGCTATAATCTTCTTTGTAACCCACCCCACCACCCTGAGGCTCTCTGTGTGCGGCATCTTCGGCATCATCACCGATCGTGAACAACCTCTCGGCCCCATTTTGATCGACGCGGCGCGGCGCTTGTCATATCGGGGGTACGACTCAGTCGGGTGCGCCACCCTGCATGCCGATCGCACCATCGATCTGCGCAAGGATGTCGGCAAAGTCGACGACGTCGCCGCTCGCCTGGATTTCGCCGCCATGACGGGCCGGCGCGGCATGGTGCAGCTGCGCTGGGCGACCTTCGGCGTGCCTTCGCAGATCAACGCGCAGCCGCATCTCGATTCGGACGGCGGTATGGTCGGCGCGCACAACGGCAACGTCGTCAATAACGTCGAGCTGCGGCAGCAGTTCAGCGCCGAAGGCATGACGGTGCGCTCGCTCAACGATGGCGAGTCATGTGTGCATGCCGTAGAGCGTTATGTGCGGCGCGGCTATGACATGGTGGAAGCCATCCGCCGCGCCTACGACGATTTGGAAGGCGACTATGCCTTTGTGATCGGACGCGCCGACGACGATCGGCTGTATGCCATCAAGAAAGGTTCCGGGCTGGTCGTGGGCCTCGCCGCTGGCGCCACCTGTGTTTCGTCCGATCTGCCATCGATCTTGCCGCTGACCAACCGCATCGTGCGCGTCGCCGATGGCGAGATCGTCATTCTCCATTCCGATCGGGTCGAGCTGCGCCGCGCAGCCGACGGCGCCGTCATTGCGCGGGAAGCCGAAGAGGTTACCGAGAGCATGACGGCGGCGCAAAAGGGCGGTTATGCTCATTTCATGCTGAAAGAGATTCACGAGCAGCCCCGGGTCGCGCGCGAGTTGCTGCACCTGCTTGCGGCTTCGTCTCAGGTGGCGCCCTTCCTCGAGCGGATTTCCCAGGCGCGGCAGTTGTATTTGATCGGTTGTGGCACGAGTTATCACGCGTGCCTGCTGGGGGCGGTGTATCTGGCGCAGCGCGCGGGCCGCCCGGCCATTCCGATGCTTGCCCCCCAGTTCATCCCGCAGTCTTTGCCCACGATCGGCCCGGACGATGTGGGCGTGTTCGTCAGCCAGAGCGGTGAGACGAAAGATGTATTGAACGCTTTGCACGCCGCGCGCCAACGCGGGATGACGGCCCTGGGTCTGGTGAACGTGATCGGCTCGACGCTGATGAAAGAGTGCGAGATTTCTCTGCCCATGGCGTGCGGCTATGAGATCAGCGTGCCGGCGACCAAGACCTTTACCAATCAGGTGCTGGCCTTTCTCTATCTGGCGCTGCGCCTGGGAAAACATTCCACGAGCGAGTTGGCCCAACTGCCCGAACTCATTCAAGCGACACTGGCGGTCGTCGAGCCGCAGATCAACGCCCTTGCGCCGGAACTGGCGTCGTGGGACGATCTATACTGTCTCGGTTACGGCGCGACGTATGCCATTGCGCTGGAAGGCGCGCTTAAGCTGAAAGAGATCACGTATGCGCACTGCGAAGGCATGCTCTCGACCGAGTTCAAGCACGGGCCGCTGTCTGCCGTGCGCGAGGGTTACCCGGTGATTTTCATCAGCGGGCCGGACGATGTGCCGCTGTTGGTCAGCGGCATCAACGAGACGGCCTGTCGCGGCGGGCACACGATTGCGATCGGCGCAGAGGACGATCGCCTGCGCGCCAACGCGCGGACGCTCATCGTCTTGCCGCCGGGCGGACCGCTGCTGAGTCCGATCTTGTCGGTGCTGCCGCTGCAATTGTTATCCTATCGGCTAAGCGTGGCCCGCGGCTATGATCCGGATTTTCCGCGCAACTTGAGCAAGACGCTGACGGTTGATTGAATGATGTCATGCCCGAGTGCCTGTATCGGGCATCCAGTTTCACGACAATCGAGTCGCACGAACAATTCTGGATGCCCGCTTAAAGCACGCGGGCATGACGTGCCCGATTTGCTAACTTAACGCCATTGCGCTTTGAGGGCTATAATCAAGACGGTGGGCGACGTCGAATCAATCCGCAGTCAGCAATCCACATTCCGCAATCCTATGAAACTTGTCACGGTCGATCAAATGCGCCGCATCGAAGCGGCTTCCGACGCCCAGGGCCACACTTACGCGGCGATGATGGAGCACGCCGGATCGGCGGTGGCGCGCGTCATCCAGACCCGGTTGGACGTGCGCGGCCAGCGCATCCTGGTGCTCGTCGGACCCGGCAACAATGGCGGCGATGGGCTGGTGGTAGCGCGTCAGCTGCATGACGCCGGGGCCGAAATGGGCCTGTTCGTGTTGAAACCGCGTGATGACGTTCATGTGGCGGCCTTGCGCGAGCGCGGTGTCAGCATCGCAGCCTGGTCGAATGACCGCTTGCGCGAATGGCTCGACTCTTGCGCGGTGATCATCGATGCGCTGCTGGGTACAGGGACGGCCCGCCCCATCGATGGCGATCTGGCGAATCTGTTAATGACCGTGAAGCAAGCGGTGTGGGCCCGCCGCTCGGCTGTGCCGGATCTCGTCGATCCTGCGTGGCCATCTTCACTGCAAGGAGTAGAGGCTTTAGCCGGTTTTCACGCTGACCGGACGGCCCATCCGGCTGAAGCCTCTATTCCAAAACCGGCGCTCATCGCTGTCGATGGGCCGACGGGCCTGAACTACGACACCGGCGAGATCGATCCGCTCACCTTGCCCGCTGACATCAGTGTGACCTTTGCCTATCCCAAGATCGGCCACACGCGCTTCCCCGGCGCCGGCCGGTGCGGCGAGTTGATCGTGGCCGACATCGGAACCGATCCGCAGTTGGCGCAGGAGATCACTCGCGCCGTGGCCGATCCGGCGTTAATCCGCTCGCTTGTGCCGCTTCGCCCGCGCGACGCGCACAAAGGCACCTTCGGCAAAGTGCTCATCGTGTCCGGTTCCACGCTGTACACCGGCGCGCCCATCCTTGCCGCTGAAGCCGCGTATCGATCGGGCGCGGGTCTTGTCACGCTGGCGACGCCGCAGTCGATTCATGCGATTATGGCGAGCAAGATCAACGAGGCGACTTTCCTGCCGCTGCCCGATCAGAACGGCGCGTTGAGCGCCGCCGCGTTTGATCAAGTGCGCGGCGCGATCACGAACTACACGGCCACGCTGATCGGGCCGGGGTTAACCACCAACGCGCGATCCTTCATCGAGCAACTGTTGGCGCACCCGGCCGGCCGCAGCGCCCTGGTGCTGGACGCGGATGCCTTGAACATTCTGGCGCAGATCGATCACTGGTGGGCGCGTGTGCCGTCGCCGGCCATTCTCACGCCGCATCCCGGCGAGATGGCGCGGCTGACGGAGTTGAGCCTGAAAGAGATTGAGGCCGATCGGGAGAGCGTGGCGCTTAAGTATGCGCAGCGCTGGGGGCACGTGGTCGTGTTGAAAGGCGCTTTCACGGTGGTCGCCGCGCCGGATGGGCGATCGATCCTGTTACCCTTCGCCAATCCGGCGCTGGCCACGGCGGGCAGTGGGGATGTGTTGGCCGGGACCATCGTCGCTTTGCGTGCGCAAGGTCTGGCTGCGTATGAAGCGGCACTGTGCGGGGCGTATTTGCATGGCGCGGCCGGTGAAATCGCACACCGTGAAATTGGAGCGGCGGGAGTGTTGGCCGGCGACCTGCTCACACGACTGCCGCAAGTGTTGCGGGCGCTGCGCTGATCCCGTTATGATTTAGCCGGAGCGTCGGTCTGAGCGGCAGAATCAGCGGCAGGATTGGTCGTCGCCGGCAGCGCCTTGGCAAGCGCTTCATCCTCCCCGGATAATCCTTTGCGGAATTCGCGCAGCCCCTGGCCCAGCTCGCCGCCCAGTCTGGCAATCCGCCCGCTGCCAAACAAAATGACCACAATCACCAGCACGATCAGAAGTTCAGTTGGCCCGATGTCCATCTATTTCCCCCTGGCTACATAGCGTATTGCAATTTTACTGCGCCTGCATTAAGGCTGGTTGAAGTTGCGTGAGAAGGCTGCAGTGCCTCATGAGTGGTGACAGTCAAAACAAAAACTCTGAAGCCCGACAGCTGCTTCAGAGTTTCACCCGAAAACCGCATGGATTGTTATGCCGCTGGCAGTTCGGCCGAATCCGGCGGAGTCAGGTCCGCCGGGGTCTGCTGGGCACCGCGCTGCTTGGCATCTTCGATGGCCTTGTTCAAGCGCGCCTTCTGCTCTTCCAGGACCACGCGGCCGCGCTCCTGCATGTCCAGGGCCTGGCGGCGTGCCTCTTCCATCTGCTGTTCGGCCTGTGTGCGCAGCTCCAGGCCCTTCTCTCGAATCTGGCGGCGGGTCTCCGGACCGGAAGACGGTGCCATCAGCATTGCCACTGCAACGCCCACCAAACTGCCCAGCACCAGTCCGGCCAGGAAAGTCCCCAGATAATTGAGACGCGAATCGTAGTCGTTCATGATGTCTGCTCCTTTCTGAATCGTCGGGGATGGACTATTTGCCTTTGAACAAGACGCGTGCCATGGCCTGCAGGCGCGCCACCGTCGTGGCCGCTTTGGCCGAGGGCACGATGATCTTCCGGCTGACGTACACCGTCGTGCCGCGCGCTGAATTCACCGTCTCCTGCGCCGACTGGATCAGCGGGATCAAATCTTCGCGCAGCAGCGTGACCAGCATGATCATCTGGTAGAGCAGGAACAACGTCACGCCGCCAATCACCAGCGACTCGGTCGCCAGCAGGATGATCAGGATATCGCGGACTTCGTCGATCACGCCCGCGGCGATCATGGCGGCGAAGCCCAGCAAAATCAGCACCGCGATAACGGCGATGCCAATGCCAATCAACACCATGCGGCGGCGCATCTGCCGTTCGGCTGCGGTCAGCGTAATTGGTTGATCTTCGTTCATGACGGCCTCAGCCGCATTATAACATGCTTCGGGGCGTGTCACCACACCCGCTCATGAGTTGACGATCCACACGGCCAGCATACTGCCCACTATCCCCTCGATCAAATGCACGCCGTTCCACATGACAAAGTTCCAGTGGAAGACCGTGGCGATAAACTGGCCGAGGTAGAACCCGGCAATCGAGGCCGCGACCGACATGATCAAGCGGCCCAGTGAAGCGCCCCGAAAAAAACTGAACACGAAGCCGATGAGGATGGAAATCACCAGCGAGATGATGAGATTCAACGGCAAATTGGGCAGCGTGAGATTGAGCGGATTCATGCCTGCTCCTTATTCGATGAAACCCTGTCCGATCACCACCTCGCCGTCAAACAAGACCAGGCCCTGGCCCGGCGTAATGTCGCGCTGCGGCTCGTCAAATTCCACGCGCGCCAGCGCCCCGTGGGGATATACGGTGACAGCCGCGTCACGCGCCTTATAGCGGATTTTGGCGCTGGCTCTGAACGGCTCGATCGGCGTTACGCCGCTCACGTAGTGCAGGTGGCGCGCCGAACACTCTCGCCGGCCCAGCTCATTCTGTGTGCCGACGATTAGCGCGTTGTCCGCCGCGTCGAGCGCGATCACGTACAGCGGCTCGCTGGCGGCCAGGCCGATGCCTCTGCGCTGCCCGATCGTGTAAAACGGCAGGCCGCGATGTTCGCCCAGCACTTTGCCGGACCGATCTCGAATCTGGCCGGGATGGATCGCCCCGGCGGGCGCGTGCCGCGCGAGAAAGTCGCGATAGTCGCCATCGGCCAGAAAGCACAAATCCTGGCTCTCAACTTTCTCTGCCACAGGCAAATTGAAGCGCGCCGCCCGTTCGCGCACCTGCGGCTTGGTCATCTCGCCCAGCGGCCACAACGCGTGCGCCAGTTCCTGTTGCCCCAGCACGCTCAGCACGTACGATTGGTCTTTTTGCGGATCGACGCCGCGCAGCAATTGGTACCGGCCGGCGGCGTGCCGCACACGCGCGTAATGGCCTGTCGCCAGATACGACGCGCCCAGGCTCAACGCCTTGTTCAGCAGCAGTTCGTAACGAATGTGCCGATTGCACATCAGGCACGGATTGGGCGTGCGCCCCGCCGTGTACTCGGCGATGAAGTAATCGACCACCACCGCCTTAAACGAATCGGCGATATTGACCAGGTAGAACGGCATGTCCAGTTGGCTGGCCACCGCGCGCGCCGCATCGACATCGGCGGGCGTGCAGCACCGATTGGCCCGGCCGCTTTCGCCGTCACTCCATAGTTTCAGCATGAGGCCCACGACGTCGTAGCCCTGCTCTTTCAGCATGGCTGCCGCGACCGAGCTGTCCACTCCGCCGCTCATCGCCACGACGACGCGGGGGTTGGACGTCGGACTGCCCGCTTCGCGGGCGTGGGCGTTAGAAACTGGATGACTGTTCACTCGTCACTCATCACACGTTATGCATTATGCTTGCGCATTCCGCAGCTGTTCTACGACTCTCGGCAGCACATCCAACACGGTCGCCATATCCTCCGGTGTCGTCAAATGTCCCAGGGTCATGCGCAGCGAGCCCAACGCCCACTCGCGTTCGAAGCCCAGCGACAGAAGCACGTGCGAGGGTTCCGCTTCGCCCGTCGTGCAAGCCGAACCCGTGCTGACGCAGATGCCTTCCAGATCCAGCGCCATCAACAGCATTTCACCTTCCACGCCTTTGATGGCAAACGACGCGCTGTTGGGCAGACGCCGCGTGGGATGTCCCGTGAGCTGCACTTCGGGAATTCGCTCGAACACGCCTGCCACCAGTTGATCGCGCAGGGCCGCCACGCGCGCGTTTTCGCTTTCGCGCCGCTCCTGCGCCAATTTCAAAGCCGTCGCCAGGCCGACGATGCCTGCGACGTTCACCGTGCCGGGCCGCCGCCCGCGCTCGTGCCCGCCGCCCGTCAACGCCGAGATCAGTTCCGTGCCCGATCGGATGTACAACGCCCCTACACCCTTGGGCCCGTAAAACTTGTGCGCCGACAGCGCCAGCAGATCGACCTTCAAGCGATCGACGTTGAGGCTCAGCTGGCCGCCGGCCTGCACCGCATCGGTATGGAAGGGAATGCCGCGCGCCTGTGCCAGGGCCCCAATCTCCGCCAGCGGCTGCACCGTGCCCACCTCGTTATTGGCATACATCACGCTGATCAAGATCGTGTCGGGACGAATCGCCCGCCCGATCGCATCCGGATCGACCATGCCGTAGGGATCGACTTCGACGAACGTCACCTCAAAACCGTGCAGATCGCGCAGCTGTTCGACCGTGGCGCCGACGGCGTGATGCTCGATCGGGAGGGTGACGATATGCTGGCCGCGTTTCGCCTCGCGCGCGGCAAAGGCCGCGCCGCGAATGGCCAGATTGTCGCTCTCGGTTCCGCAGCCCGTGAAGACGATCTCGCGCGGTGAACAGCCCAGCACCCCGGCGACCGTGAGGCGCGCCTGATCCAGCCCTTGCTGCGCTTCGCGACCGATCGAGTGGATGGAGGAGGTATTGCCGAAATGCTCCGACCAATAGGGCTGCATCGCTTCCAGCACGCGTACGTCCACCGGCGTGGTCGCCGCGTGATCGAGATAGATTCGATGATGGTTGTGTGTCATTTCCTTCCTCGTGAAACGATTGTAGCATGCGGGTAGGGGGGCGTCAACGAAAGCGCACCGCGGAACTGACAAACTGGCGACTCTCAGTTTGCTCATCGTCCGCGTCCCCGCCGGCGCCCACCCGCGAAGACGCGGTTGGTGAGCGTGAATCTGGCTGACAACCTCTGGCATTGGGTGTACAATGCGTCCAACCTCGCGGCACGCAAGGACCGGCGATGCCTCCCCGAAAACCTGACGCTGGCTCCCCGTTTGATGACGAGAGCGACGACGATGAACTGGATGCTCTCGACATCGACGAACTGGACGATCTCGACGCCCAAGGGTTCGATCTATTTGACGCTGACGACCTCGTCGGGCGCCTGCTCCACGACGAGCCGTACCGTGCGGACGATGACGAGCCGATCTTTGCCGATCCCGCTGAAGATCTGCCGCCCGATCAAGCCTGTTCGCGCCGCGCCATGCTGGGCGTGCCCGAGTTTGACGACGACGAAGGCAACGCGCCCTATTCTTCGCTTACGTTTCACACAACCGCATCACCGACAGGATAAACTCCATGACGGCCTCTCCCACCAAACAATATCTTGAATTTCTCATCGACGAACGCAACAGCGCAGCGCTGTATCGCACGCTGGCTGAGATCGAGAAGAACCCGAAAGTCGCCGAGGTCTATCGGCGGCTGGCGACGACCGAAGAAGCGCATGCGGCAACGTGGGCCGAAAAGTTGAAAGCGGCGAACGCGCCGGTGCCGCCTCCTCGTTTAGACTGGCGCACGCGCGCCTTGATCTGGTCCGCCCACCGCTTCGGCCCCAGCGCGGTACTGCCCTCGATGGCCGCCATGGAACAACGCGGCGATCGAACTTATCATGAACAAGGCGCGCCTGCCGATATGGTGGCGCAAGAAAAGTCGCATGCGATGCTGATGCGGACCATCAGCCAAACCGCGCGCGGCGGCATGGAAGGCTCCGCGCTGGCGCAGTTGGAGGGCCGCCATCGATCGGCAGGCGGCAATGCCCTGCGTGCCGCTGTGCTCGGCGCAAATGATGGTCTCGTTTCCAATTTCAGTCTGGTCATGGGCGTCGCCGGGGCCGAAGTCGTCAACAGCACGATCGTTCTCACCGGCGTGGCCGGATTGCTGGCGGGCGCCATCTCCATGGCGTTGGGCGAATGGGTTTCGGTGCAAAGCTCGCGCGAACTCTATCAGAAGCAGATTCGCACGGAGAAAGAGGAAATCGCCACGAATCCCGCCGAAGAAGCGGAAGAACTCTCGTTGATCTATCAGGCCCGCGGACTGGAAGAAAGCGTGGCGCGGCAGTTGGCGCAGCAGATCATGAGCAATGAAGAGACCGCGCTCGAAGCCTTAAGCCGCGACGAGCTCGGCATCGATCCCCAAGAGCTGGGCGGCTCGGCCTGGGAAGCGGCTATCACGTCGTTCTTCTTGTTTGCTGCAGGCGCGATCATCCCGCTGGTCCCATTCTTCTTCACCAGTGGCGGCACCGCCATCGTCATCAGCGCCATCTTCAGCGCCATCGGCCTGTTCGGCATCGGCACGGCGATTACGCTCTTCACCGGCCGATCGGTGCTCTTCTCCGGCACGCGGCAGATGTTGTTCGGCCTGGCCGCCGCCGCCGTGACCTTCTTGATCGGGCGCCTGATCGGCGTCAGTGTCGCCGGATAATAAGAGGACAAACGCATGATCCCTAATCAGTGGTATGTGATTCTTGAATCCAAAGAAGTGAAACCCGGCAAACCGATCGGCTTTACGCGCTTCGGCGAGCAGATTGTGGCGTGGCGCGATGCGCGCGGCGTCGTCAGCGTTATGCGCGATCACTGTCCGCATCGCGGCGTGGCATTGAGTGCCGGTGACATTCGCGGCGACTGCCTCGAGTGCCCCTTCCACGGCTTTCAATTCGACACGTCCGGGCGCTGCACGCTGATTCCAGCCAATGGCCGCACTGCTGAGCCGCCTCGGGCCATGCGCGTCCGCTCATTTCCCGCGCAAGAGGCGCATGGCTTCGTGTACGCGTGGTATGGCGAACCGCAGATCGAGTATCCGCCGCTGCCCTACTTCGACATGATCGACGATTCCTTCTCGTTCAAGACGCTGAAGGATCACTGGGCCACGCACTACTCGCGCGCCATCGAAAATCAACTCGACGTGGTGCATCTGCCGTTCATTCACCGCACCACTATCGGGCGCGGCAACAAAACGATCGTGAATGGGCCGCTCAGCCGCCTGATCTCGTGTCCCGGCGAAAGCGACATCCTCGACGTGTGGGTGTTTAACGAAGTCGATACGGGCCAGACGCCTAAGCGGGCCAGCGCTCTACCCGAACCACAGCGGCATGCCTCTATCCAATTTCGCTTTCCAAACATCTGGCACAACTGGATCAGCGACGACATGCACATCGTGGTGGCCTTCGTCCCGATCGACGACGCGAACACTCTGCTGTATTTGCGCTACTACCAGCGCATCGTGAAAGCGCCGGTGCTGCGTCAGGCCTTTAATTTCCTGGGAACCGTGGGCAACCTCGTCATCGAGCGGCAGGACAAGCGCGTGGTAATCACGCAGGAGCCCAAGCGCGCCGACCTCGACATCGGCGAGAAGTTGATTCCCGGCGATGGCCCGATCATCAAGTATCGCCGCCGCCGCCGTGAGTTGATCGAGAAAGCCGCCGTTGCCGCCTAAACCCGATCGGACCACCGTCCCCGATCGCGCTGTCACACCGCAGCGACGGTCAAGCAGCTGCAAGAAAGTTGAATTCGATGATCTCTGAGGCCGAAGCGACTCCCGAAGCACACCCCGAAAAGAAAGCCTCGATTCGCAACTTGCCGCGCAACGTGTGGGCCGTCAGCGCGGCAAGTTTTTTCATGGACGTTTCCAGCGAGATGGTGTTGAACATTCTGCCGCTGTTTTTGGCGAATGTGCTCGGCGTGAAGACCAGCATCATCGGCGTGATCGAAGGCGTGGCCGAAGCGACCGCGAGCGTGTTGAAGTTATTCTCCGGCTGGTTGTCGGATCGCTTGCATCAACGCAAGTGGTTGGCCGTGGTAGGCTATGGCTTATCCGCGCTGTCTAAGCCGTTCTTCTATTTTGCGGCGACGTGGGAAGCGGTCGCGGCGGTGCGCTGGGTCGATCGGGTGGGCAAGGGCATCCGCACTGCTCCGCGCGATGCGCTGGTCGCCGATTCGATCGATCCGAAGCAGCGCGGACTCGCGTTCGGCTTCCATCGGGCGGCCGACACCGCTGGCGCTTTTGTCGGACTGGTGATCGCACTGCTCGTTGTGTGGCTGGCGCAGGCCGGCAGCGCCGATCTCGGCGAGCAGACCTTTCGCACCGTCGTCGTCGTGAGTTTGATCCCTGCCGTGTTGGCCGTGATTTCACTGGCCTTCGGCGCGAAGGATGTGGAGGTGAAAGGCCAGCGTGCCGCGCCAAAATTCGCCTTTCGCGCCTTGGGCCGCCCCTTCATGATCTTCATGGTCATCGTCGGCATCTTCACGCTGGGCAATTCGTCGGATGCGTTCCTGGTGCTGCGCGCGCAAGACCTGGGCGTGAACGTCATCGGCATATTGGCGATGGTGGCCACGTTCAACCTGATCTACGCCTTGATCTCCACGCCCGCCGGATCGCTATCCGATCGCATCGGGCGGCGCAAGTTAATCGTCGGCGGCTGGCTGGTCTATGCGTTGATCTACCTGGGCTTCGGGCTGGCGCAGACTGGCTGGCAGGTGTGGGTGCTGTACGCGTTGTACGGCGGCTATTACGGCCTGGCTTACGGCACGGCGAATGCGCTCGTCGCCGATCTGGTGCCGGCGGAACTGCGCGGCACGGCCTATGGCAGTTACAATGCTATCATCGGCCTGCTGGCTTTTCCGGCCTCGGTCATCGCCGGCGTGTTGTGGCAGGGCGCGGGCGCGTGGAGCGGCTTCGGACCGTCGGCGCCGTTCATCTTCGGCGGCACGCTGGCGTTGATCGCCGCCGCGCTGATGGCGTTCTGGATGCCGCGGACGAAAGCATTGCCCACGAAGTAACATTCAAAACTCCCGGAGGCTTCAAGCCTCCGGGAGGATAGTTTGTGCGCGGCGATGCTATAATCACGCTCATGAGCGCCGCACCTGCCTCTGCGCAGCCTTCGCAGTTGAAAACCATCGTCACGCTGTTTGTGATCCTGCGCGTGACGATCCTGCTGCTGTACACGCCGCAGGGCCTGCTCAACGCCTACACCGATTTCCACCACTACTACCGCACCGCGCAGCTGTCCGATCAGGGTTTCTTCCCCTACGTGAACTCCTGGTCGGAATACCCGCCGCTGTTGAGCTACACGACCCAGGCCGTCTATGACGCTGTGCAGGCCGTCATGCCGATGGGCGGCCTGAGCGATTTCAGTTACCAGGTCTTCGCGCGGCTGCTCGGCGCGATCATGCTGATCTTCGAAACGGGATCGCTCATCCTGCTGCATCGTATCGCCGCCAAAGCGTGGGACATGGAACGCGCCAACTGGCTGGGCTGGGTCTACTCGGCGCTGAGTGTGCCGCTGTTTTATTGGAATGCCAGCCAGACCTCCAACTTCGTGTTCTTCACGCTGCTGGCCGTGTACTGGTTCATGACAAATAAGCGCGCCGCCTCGGCCGTGGCACTGGCCCTCGGCATGTTGATCAAGTTGACGCCCGTCTTTCTGCTCGGATCGGTTGCGCGCTTCTTATGGCCCAGCCGCAGGCCGCTCGCTCGCTACCTCCTCATCGTTGCCGTGGTGTTTGCCGTGGTCTGTGTGCCATTCGTGCTGCTGGGCGGCGCTTCGTGGACGATCGCTTCGCTGGCTTCCAACGTCGTGCGCGCTTCGTGGTCGACGCCGTGGGCGCTGATCGACGGCAATTGGGGCGTTGGCGACGTGGGCGACATCCCCGCGCGCACGCAGTTGGATCTGGCCTATTGGGTCTATGGCAACCCGCCCGTCATCCCGCCGATCATCGTGCTGGCCGCCTTCGGGCTGATCTTTCTATGGCTGTTCCGCCGCCCGCTCGATCAGCGCAGCCCTAATCACTTCATCTGGTTCACCACGCTGACGCTGCTGCTGTTCCATCTCTGGTCCAAAGGCTGGAGTCCGCAGTGGGCCATGTTGATCATTCCCTTCCTCCTGCTGTCATTCCCGAATCAGCGCGGGCTGGGGCTGGTGTTGATCTTCACGCTGCTGCTCTTCGTTGAGTGGCCGCTGTCCGCTGTGCTGCAGTGGCCGCCGCTGATCGCCGCCGCGATCCTCGGCCGCACGGCGCTGTTCGCCGTCGTGGGCGTGATGCTCTTCCGCAAGATTTGGCCGTCGGGCGCCTCCCTGGCGGCGGAAACCCCGCGCGCCGCTGAGGATTACATCCCGTGAACGATCGACCTCCCCCCGCGCCTGAGGTGAGGCCGCCCGTCTCGATCGACGCGCTGGTCTTTGCGCTGTTGTGCGCCGCTTATCTGCCCATGCGCTTCATCATTCCCGCGCCGCCCGTCATTCCCGGCAGCGCGCCGGCCACCGTGCTGCTCATTGCCGGCGTGATGGGCTACTTTGCGCTGGACCTGATCGGGGCCCGGGCGGTGCGCGCGCGCCGGTGGGTACTCCGCCTCAAATGGCTGCTGGTCGTCTGTGCGATCAGCTGGATCACCCTCGCGCCGCTGATGATGAATATTCTCGTGCGGCAGCAATCCGCGCCCTATCTGCACGCGCACGATGGCCTGATACAGACCGAAGCGGCCGTGCAGTTTGTGTTGACCGGCAAGAACCCCTACGCCGAAAATTACCATCAGACGCCGCTGGCGCTGGCGCCCTTCGACGTGAAGGGCCTTACCGTCAATCCGGCGCTGGAGCATTTTACCTATCTGCCGCTGGCGTTCTTACTGCCCGCGCCCTGGCAGGCCCTGCTTGGCCGCAGTTTTGATTTGCGCTACGTGCATTTGATCTTCTTCCTGCTCATGCTCATCGTCGCGACGAGGTTGACGCAGAATCCGCAGAAGCGCTTGCTGCTGGTTATGGCGCTGGGTTTGAATCCGTTGTTCGTTGGCCCGCTGGTGGAAGGCCGCAACGACGTGATGGTGTTGAGTTGGCTGATCTTCACGTGGGCGCTAATGCAGCGCGGCCGGACCACGGCTTCGGCCATCACGCTGGCGCTGGCTTGCGGCACGAAGCATCCGGCGGTGGTGTTTGTGCCGTTTTACCTCGTCTATCTCAGCCAGCGGGGAACCTGGCGCGAGCGTGCGCGGCGTGTGCAAAAACCGGCCTTGATCTGGGCGGGGCTAACGGCCTTGATCATCATGCCGTGGTTCTCGATGAGTCCCGGCGCCTTTCTCGACGATACGGTAAGCTATCTCAATGGCACAGCGGCGGTGAGCTATCCGATCAGCGGCTTCAGCTTGGGTGTGCTGCTAGTGTCGCTGGGCTGGCTGCCGTCGCACATGGCGCAGTTTCCCTTCGGGGTGCTGCAGCTCGCGATCGGGCTGCCGGTGGCCTTCTGGCTCCTGCGGCGGCAGTGGCGTGAGCCGCAGCTGCCCGCGGCCATCGCGGGTTACGCCGCTCTGCTGTTCATCCTGCAGTTCTTCTCGCGCATCTTCAACGACAACTACCTGGGGCTGATCATCGCCATCATGGCCGTCGCCGCGCTGATGGACGCCGACACGATCACATCCACGACGTGACTTCTGGAGCATTTCCCGCTTTGATTTACGCCACTGAGCCGTATCCTTCGACTGTGCGGCGGGCGTTCTTCGACTCCACTACGGTCAGCTCAGAATGCCGCCCGCCGCTCCGCTCAGGACGCTTGGCGTAAACTATTGGGGTAACTGATCTAAAAACGAAAGGCCAGAGTTTTTCGCTCTGGCCTTTCCTTATCAAAATCAAATCTCAGCAGACATTACCTCAGCTTGAGCACCTGCCCGGGCTCGAGGACATAGGGTTCCTGCAAATTGTTCAGTTCCGCCAGCCGCCGCCAGGGCGTAATGCCGAAGCGCCGCGCGATGGCGATGAGCGTATCACCCTTGGCCACGGTGTAGGTGCCCGAGGCGGGCAGCGTGCCGCTGAGCGGCCCGGTGGTCGCCGTCGAGGTGACGGGCTGGGTGCTGGTGGTCGACCTGGCCGTCGACGTCACCGCTTTAGCCGTGGCTGTGGTCGTGACGGGCCTGGTGGAAGTCGTTGTCACAGGAACAGTCCGGGTGACAATCACCGACCGCGTCACCACCGCTCCGGAGAAAACACCGTTGGCGTCTGTAGCGAAGCGTGTGCTGCTGACGATCTTAGTCGAAGTAACCACTTTCGTCGCGCGGGTTGATCGGGCGGGCGCCTTGGTCGTCCGCGTGGGCTGCACCACATTCAGGCTCGCCTCGTCCACATACACATCCACATGCTCCAACGCCATTTCCGGCCTGGACCTGGTCCACACCGACACGATATTGTTCTTCGCCACCGCCTCCACCGCGAACTGGCTAAACGTGTCGAAGCTCTCTGCCGGAGCCGACCAGATGATGTTGGGACTCCACGGATTGTTGCCGCCGGTGGGATCAATGCCCACCTGCAAATTCATGCGCTGGCCCAGATCGGAATGGTAGGGATCATCGTTGCTGGTCGACCAGGCTTCCTGGAACACGCTGAAGCGCAAGAGATCGCCGGGCTTCACGCCGCTGACCACCTGGTACAAACCGGCTTCGTGCACCGAGTAGAACGTGAAATACTTCTGGGAGTTGTCGCCTGCGACCTTGCGCTCCGGGCCGGTTTCCTGCGGGCCGCCCAGCGTATCGCGATATTCCGGGTTGTGCCACGCCTTGCAGTTGGTTGGCGTTGACTTCCGATCCGGGCAAAAATGTGGATAAGTGTTGAAGTAGTTGGGATCGTCGAAGTTGGTATTAGGCTGCTGCCACCAGGCCGACCAGCCCGACGGCACCTGCGTCGTTTCCCACTGCTTGATGTCGCCCACTTCGGCGTTGTAGTCGGCCGGGCACGGCACCTGCACCCAGGGTTGTCCGCCGTTGCGCAGCGAGCACTGCTTGACGAACTTGCCATCCATGCCGGGGTTCGTCAACAAATTCGGGCCGACCGCTTCCAGCTTGACCTGTGGCGCGTCATCGGCCACGCTGCGGGAGGCCAACGTGCTGCCGAGCGGCAACAGCGCCAGAAACGCGAACGTCAAGAACATCACGGCGAACAATCGTTTGAACAGCATACTTCTCTCCTTGCGAATAGCGTGGCGCCGCCAGCCGACGCCGGAGGCAATTGTACCGAATTCTTCAAAACCGTCAAATGAAGAGATTTTTATCCGTCCCACGTTTGACAAGCCCGATCGATAATGCTATCATCCACGCGCGGTCGCCCCCGGGCCGATCGGTTGTGCGCATCCCCACAGGAGTGCCTGCATGGGCTGGTTCGACGGCTTGCCGCCGAGGCAACGACGACTGTATCTTACCTTCATCGGCATCATCGCTCTGACGCTGCCCTGTTACTGCATCGGTATTGCGGCCCTGGTCTTGGCGCCCAGCGGACGCACGCCCGCGGTGGTCGGGGGAACCCCTACACCAACACCTGAGGTTAACATAGCCACGGCGACTTTGCCGGCCAACACCACATTAGAGCCGACGCCCACCAACTGGGTCCCGCCGACGATCACGGACACGCCCACGCCTGGCCCCACGTCGACGGCCACCGATACGCTCACGCCGACCTATACACCCACTCCGACCGATACGCCAACTCCGACCACGACCGCTATTCCGACGGCTACGCCGACCGTGGTCACCAACACGCCTGAGCCAACGGCGACGTTTACACCGTCGCCGGTTCCGCCACCGCCAACGGAAACGCCGACAGCTACACCCGCGCCAGCCGACACGCCGACGACGGCGCCGCCCACCGAGACTGCTACCCCCACGGACACGCCCACACCGACTGTGACTGGCACGGGCGGATAACCGTTATGGATATTGCCGCCCTGCTTACGCAGCTCTCCCAGACCCCCGGCATCTCCGGGCACGAAACAGAGATTCGATCGGTCGTGCTGCGGGAATGGGGGCGCTGGGCCGATGAAACACGCGTGGACAAAATGGGCAACGCGCTCGCGATCTGCCGTGGAACCGGTCGAAAATCGGCGTCCCGCCGCTCGATCATGCTGGCAACGCACATGGACGAAATCGGCCTGATGGCTGCCGGTGTCCGGCACGGCTTCATTCACCTCACAGCGCTGGGCGGCGTTGACGCCCGCATTCTACCCGGACAGGAAGTCATCGTTCATGGCCGCCGCGACCTGCCGGGCCTGGTAGCCAGCACGCCGCCGCATCTGCTGAAAGCCGCCGAGCGCAAAAAGGTCACCCCCCTCGACCACCTGTGGGTGGATGTGGGTCTGCCCGCACGGCAGGTGGAGCGGCTGGTGCGCGTCGGCGATTTGATTTCGCTGCGGCGATCCGTCATCGAATTAAAGAACGGCCGGCTGGCCGGAAAAGCCTTTGACAATCGCGCGTCGGTGGCCGCTGTGGCGGTATGCCTGGAGCAGTTGAAGCCGGCGCAACATCACTGGGATCTGCTGGCCGTGGCGACTGTGCAGGAAGAGGTCAGCTTGCTGGGCGCAGCCACCAGCGCCTTTGCCCTGCGGCCCGCTGTGGCCATTGCGATTGATGTGACCTATGCCACGCAGCACAACGCCGCCGATGTGGAAACGTTTGCACTGGATAAAGGCCCGACCATCAACGTGGGCCCCAACATCCATCCCCGCCTGAGGCAGGGGCTGTGCGATGCCGCCAAACGACTCGAACTGGACGCGCGGTTGGAACCGTTGCCGGGGGATAGCGGCACCGACGGCTGGGCCATTCAAGTGGCGCGCGAAGGCATTCCCACCGGCATCGTTGCGATTCCCATCCGTTCCATGCACACGCCGGTAGAGGTCGTATCGGTCAAAGATATCGAGCGCACCGGGCGCTTGCTGGCAGAGTTCATTCGCGGGCTGAATGAAGAGTTTTATCAATCACTTGTGGATTACCCTGACAAGGTGACATGATGACACGCCGACCAGGTGATCACCTCGCGCGATCAGCTGGCCAGCCCTTCATCTTGTCATCTGGTCATGACTGAAAGCCGTCATGCCCAGCTTACTCACGAACCTCAAACATCTCTCCAACGCCAACGGCGTCTCGGGCGATGAAAGCGCCGTGCGCAGCATCGTGATCGGTCTGATCAAAGATCACGTCGATGATCTGCGCGTGGACACGTTGGGTAACGTGCTGGCCGTAAAACGCGCACAGGGCCCGGCCGCGCGCCGCGCGCGCCGCGTGCGCGTCATGCTGGACGCGCACCTGGATGAAGTCGGGTTCATGATCTTCGGCGCGAACAGTGATGGCTCGCTGAAGTTCCGCGCCGTGGGCGGCATCGACGATCGCATCCTGCCGGGCAAGGCGGTGCTCGTCGGCCCGGGGCGGATCCCGGGCGTCATCGGCGTGAAGCCTATACACCTGCTCGATGGCGACTTGAGTGTCCTGAAGATCGAAGACCTCGCCATCGACATCGGCGCGGCCAGTGAAAGCGAAGCGAACAGCGCCGTAACCATCGGTCAGACCGCGACCTTTGCCACGGAATTCCGCGCGTGGAACGGCGCGGCCAGCGGCAAGGCGCTGGATGATCGCGCGGGCTGCGCCGTGCTGATCGAGATTTTGCGCGGGCCGCGTTTGCCGGTGGACCTGCTGGCGGCATTTACCGTGCAGGAGGAAGTGGGGCTGCGCGGCGCACAGGTGGCAGCGCATGCCTTCGATCCGGACGCGGCCGTCGCCATCGACGCGACGCCGGCCAACGATCTGCCGCCGGCGATCGAACAGGATGTCAGTCCCAATACCCGCCTGGGTCATGGGCCGGCCATCTACGTCATGACCCGCTACGACCTGTCTGATCCGCGCCTGGTGAAGCATTTCATGACGACGGGCAACGCGCTGAAAATTCCGTACCAGGTTCGACAGCCGGGCGGCGGCGGCACCAATGCCGGCGGCATCATCCCCGCCCGCTCGGGTGTGCCGACGGTTTCGGTCTCGGTCCCGGCGCGCTATCTGCATTCGCCCGCATCGTTAATCTACTTGAAGGACGCGCGTTCCACGGTCGCCCTGGTGCGCGAAAGCGTGGCGCGCTTGACGTCTCAAGTCTTGACAAGAAGGTAAGGGAACGAGGCAGAATCTTGAAAGAACTTATTCGCAAGCTGGTGGAGAGTTTTGGGCCGGCCGGCTTTGAAGACGAGGTGCGCGCCATCATCCGCCGCGAGGTCACGGGCCTGGCCGACGATCTGCGCGTCGGCAAATTGGGCGATCTCATCGCGATCAAGAGGGGGAGCGGCGGCGGCCAGAAAATCATGCTCGTCGCGCACATGGACGAGATTGGCCTGATGGTCACGCACGTGGACAAGCGCGGCTACGCGCGCGTAGCCCCGCTGGGCGGCGTCTTTCCGCTGTACAGTGTGGGCGCGCGCGTGCGCTTCGCCGATGGCTGCCTGGGAGTGTTGGAAGTCGATCGCCGGGAGGATGCCAGCAAAGCCCCGGCGCTGGATCAGCTCTACATTGACGTGGGGGCCACCAGCAAGGACGACTGCCCGGTGAAAGTGGGCGATGTCGCCATCTTTCATCAGGGCTTGGAAAACGTGGGCGAACGGCTGATCGCCAAGTCGATGGACGATCGGATCGGCTGCGCGGTTCTCGTCGAGACGCTGCGCCGCCTCAAACAGACGCCGCACGAGGCTTATTTCGTGTTCAGCGTGCAAGAAGAAACCACTTCGGTTGGGGCGCGCACGGCAGCCTACAGTATCGATCCTGATGTGGCGATCGCGGTCGATGTGACGGGGACCGGCGACACGCCCAAGGCGCTGCCCATGGCGGTCGAAGTGGGCAAAGGTCCCGCGATCAAGGTGCGCGACGCCGGCATGATTGCCGATCCGCGCGTAAAGAATTGGATGGTGCAGCGCGCGGAGGCGGCGAAGATCCCCTATCAACTGGAAATCTTCCGGCTCGGCACGACCGATGCGCAGGTCGTGCAGGCCGTGCGTGAAGGCGTGCCCAGCGGCGGTGTGCTTATTCCCGCGCGTTACGTCCACAGCCAGGCCGAGATGGTCGATCTCGGGGATGTGGAGAATGCGGTGAGGCTGTTGGTCGAATTGCTGAAGAAACCGATCGCGATCAGCGCCGCGTAAAAAGAGTCCGGTTGGACACTCTGTCACAACCGGACTCTTGCGTTAGGCGGGCTTGACTATAGCGAATTCCAGCTCGGTTTACGCCATTCTGGAGTCGAGCCTTGCCCGTACCCGCCGCTTTGCGGCGGCGGGCCGCTGGGCGTAGGCGGATTCCGGCTGAAGCCTCGACTCCAAGCACATATCATTTGCGAAACTGCTCTAGGCGGCGGGAATGTAGCCCAGTTTTTCCAATTTGTCGATGATTTTCGCTGCGCTCTGCTCCGGTGTTTCGCGCCCGTCAGTATGACAGACGACTTCGGGATTGAGCGGCGGCTCGTAAGGATCGTCGACACCGGTGAAGTTTTTGATCTCGCCTGCCAACGCCTTCTTGTAGAGGCCCTTCACATCTCGCTCGGCCAGGATGGGAACAGGGCATTCCATGTACACTTCCACAAAGCGTCCGACCTTGCCGCGCACTTCGTCGCGAATTTCGCGATAGGGCGAGATGGCGGCGGCAAGCGCGACAACGCCGTTGCGCGCAAGCACCTCGCACACCCAGCCGATGCGGCGGATGTTGGTGTCCCGATCGGCCTTGCTGAACCCCAGGCCCTTCGACAGATGCGTGCGGATCACGTCGCCGTCCAGCACTTCCACGCGCAGATCGCGCTGGCGCATTTCGGCTTCGACGATGCTCGACACTGTGGATTTGCCTGCGCCGGACAAACCCGTAAACCAGACTGTACAACCGTGTTCTAAGTTCATAATTCTTCCTTCAGAAAAGAGTGCGAATGGCAGACCGCAGGGCCAGCTGCCACGCCGAGCACCGCCACACTGCGGCAGATCGGGACGCGCAGCGCGCCCTGCAATGGCGACGCGTGAGTTACTGGCCGTTCTCGCGCAGGCCGTCGATAAGGACTTGCCCAACTTCGGGGCGGGTGAATTCGTGCGGCAGCGGCTCGCCTGCGCGCAGCCGGCGGCGTACTTCGGTGCCGCTGAAGACAAGATGATTCGATTTGTCATGCGGGCAGGTCTTGGAGGAGACGATCGACTCACACCTCACGCAGTAGAACGTGTGCTCGAACATCAGGGGCGTAATGCCCAGTTCCGCGTAAGTGAAATTGTCGAAGATGCGCTGGGCGTCGTAGGTGCCGTAGTAGTTGCCGACGCCCGCGTGATCGCGCCCGACGATGAAATGCGTGCAGCCGTAGTTCTTGCGGCACAACGCGTGGAAGATCGCTTCGCGCGGACCGGCATAGCGCATCGCCGCGGGGAAGACGCTGAGCAAGGTGCGATCGGGCGGATAGTAATTGTCCAGCAGGACTTTGTAAGAAGCCATGCGCACATCGGCGGGAATGTCTTCGGCCTGCGTCTCGCCGACGAGCGGATGCAGCAGCAGGCCATCGACCATTTCCAGCGCCACCTTCTGCAGGTATTCATGCGAGCGGTGCACCGGGTTGCGCGTCTGAAAACCGACGACTGTTTTCCAGCCCTTGTCGGCGAAATACTGCCGGGTTTCGGTCGGGGTCAGACGGTGTTCCATAAAGGGGCGATTGTGCGGCAGATCGACCACTTCGACAGGGCCGCCCAACAGCACCTCGTCCTGTTTGTACAGACGCGCCACGCCCGGGTGTTTGTCTTCTTCGGTGCGGAAGACTTCGCGCGCCTCGCGCTGCTTATCGTAAGTGAATTTCTCCTGAACGGTGATGATCGCCAGGATGTGCCCGTCGGGTTCCTGCAGGGCCACCCGCTGGCCGTCTTTGATCGAATCGGCGAACTCCCGATCGGCCGGCAGCGTAATCGGAATGCTCCATACCTGGCCGCTGGTCAGGCGCATCTCGGCGACGACGCCCTCATAGTCGGCCTGGGTGAGGAAGCCTGTCAGAGGCGCGACTGCGCCAATGGCCAGCAATTCGACATCGCTGACGGAGAGAGGGCTGAGCACAATTCGCGGGAGGCTTTGGGCTTCTTGCAGCGCCGCCTCCCGCTGATCCGCGTTGGCAATAAAAACGCCCGCAAGGGGCGTCTGATTCTGATTCATCAGGTGAATTCCTTTTTTAGACTGGGTTAAACGGACCTATTTTACCAGCGAATGGATAGATCGTCAAAATGCGAAAGCGGCAGATGGCGTGGCTCAACCGCCCGGCCCAATATGTGTGAGGTAGATATAACGCAGCTTGCCGCTCTCAAGTGTTTCCTTGTGAACACGCGGCGCGCTGTTGGGTTCGTAGATATAGAACTCATAGGCGGCTGGCGGCAGCACAAAGAGAAAGTCCTGCCCGATCGGCAAGGTGGTAAGCGTGTTGCTGACAGCGACTTGAATTGAGAGCCCGGTTTGATTGATCACCAGGGCGCCGCTTTGGTCGGGGGACAGGTCGGGACGAATGGACTCTTCATGCCCTCCAGGCATGGGCGTGCCGATGGCGGGGAGTTTGAAGTCGCTCGCTGCTGGTACTTGCGATCCGCATGCAGGCAATCCGGCTGCTAGGGCGAAGAAGATGAGAAATCTCGCGAAGCGCCGCATGGCACAGGCTCTACTGATTACCGACTAACACTGTATCTTGAAAGAAACCGACCTGCGGCACCTGCATGGCCTCCGGCCCGTAGAATGCTTCTGGTAGAAGTCCTCGGGCTTCCAGGCTGTACCTTCCAGATTACCCAACGCCAGGCCCAGGCGGTGATTTGCTTCAAGCGGCTTGGACGGCGACCGCGAATTTCCCGTCGGAGCCGATCGTGCCGGTGCCAAGCGATTCACCCATAAATGTCACGTCGGCCAGGAACACCGGGACCCCGGCCGGGCCCGTTCCACGCACTTCCGTCGCGCCAGTCAGAATGGGGCGCTCAAGTTTGAACGGCATACCCGCACTCTCCGTCGTAGGCAGAGGCGAAGCCAGGGGACTCATTTGAACCGGACTTCGCTGCGGCTGGACAACCGGAGCAGGCGCTGCACAGGCCGCTGCCAGGACGACGGCGATAAAGAATAGAGAGATGTTCCGAATAGTCATTTTTCCTTTTATGAGTTACTGATGATGGGATTCCAAAGCGGCGGGATTATGCCACACAACAACCAAGGCTGCAAACACACGGCACCCCGGATTACGATCGCCCCGGATTCAATCCTCGGGAGCGCGCGCGGTCTGAAAGCAAGTGCAGATTATTCAAGGCCCGGCGCAGCTACAAACATGACACACCCCGAGATCTCATCTTCGGGATGTGTCATGTTCATTACAAATCGACGGCTGGGAAGAACTTACGGCGTTAAGTTGAAGCCTTCGTAGTTGTTGTCGTCAAACGCGCCGGAAGTCGTGGCCGACTCATTGTCGATGGCGACCATCGGCTGATCGGCAGTCACTGTCACGCCGCATAGTCACATTCTTCGCGGCAAAGGGAGCGGGTTGCGAACATACGTCGGGTTGTCCGACGGTTGATAGAACTGGACCGCGCCGCCCGACCGGAACCGTTCGAGGCCATGAGACAGCCGTGAAACGTTGCGCCGCCACGGCACGCGAAATGTCGCCACGATGTTGTTAGCCTGTCGCCGAGCCTACATTTTCAATTCGCAAACCGGTGGTCGCACCAAAACGGCGATCCTTGAATTGCGGAACGCTTAACCTTGGCGGTCTTGCCGGCGTCTAGACATAGCCGAATAGGTGGTCCCAGAGGCTGGAAAACCGCTCACATTGTCCTCGTTCACCGAGCAATAATGTTCCCCGTCGCCTGAATTGTAGCCGAGGCAATGCAGTTGGAAGGCAGATTGCTCTGGCCGGTAGTCTGATTGAATGTCTTCGACGCTCCACTACGTACCGGTCGCGCGAATCGCTGGTAAGTGTTTCCTGTGCAAGCCCCGGCCGTGCCCACGTAAGTGATCGTGATATTGATTGGGCTCGCACCTGCATTCTGAACCTGGATACCAGTGAAATGGCCATAGCGGGTGTTCTTGGTAATCGGCGCATAGGCCTTTGTGGCAAAGTCCGCGCGGTAAAGCCGCGGGTGCCTTTCAATACCGTCGCCACAGCCTCGCCCTGAGGTACTCAAACACTGTGCCGGCCAGGGGCTGAGCAGAGGTAACTGTTAAGGCTTCCGATGTTATTACGGCCCCCGGTACCCGCCGTGCTTGGGACTCCGGCGTCGATCGGGTTGATAACCACCATCTTATTAGGGGAACTGAAGCACAACGGTAGTGTATACCCCGGGAGTGCCAGTGTCCATCTTGAACACGGCTGTCACCGTCGGCAGCCGACGAGCCGGCGTTTTGAATGTAAAACGCCGTCGAGCTGCCATAGCGGTTGTTCTTTACCATCGGGAAATAGAGAGCGGTATCGACGTCTTCAGTACCCTGATACAGCGCCTGACCCTTGCCATTCGCAATACCAAACGCCCCATTCCAACGTTCGTCACATTCACCGCAACCTTCACTGGCTGATCAGAGCTGATGACTGCCGAGCCAATGAACCCGCTGGGCATTCCAGGGAAATTGCTTGGCGTCAAGTCGATGGCAGAACCAGACGTAATCGTCTGAGATGCCGTGTAAGTGAGCGAGCCATTCTTGTCATAAGCCGTCACGACAATGGTGGCTGTCCCCGAACCGACGTTCTGTATCGTCTCGCCCGTCCACCAACCTGAACCCGGGATGCCGGTCTGGGCCGCGACGACGCCAACACCAACGGCCAACATGATGCCTACCGCAACAAGCACGATGAATCTTTTCTTCATGGTTTCCCTCCGATTAATGAATTTGGATGTTTTGCTGAACGGACCCGTCTGGGGTCTGCATCACTCTGACACATATCTTATGTACAAGTGCCAGAATCATTCATTCAATTGCGGATACTATAAAGCAAAGCGCCTTTTTGAGCAATAGCCCGTCTGGATTAACTTTCAAGATTAGCATATTCACACTGTCTCATTTTCGAATTATGTTTTATCCTCTGATATCTGCTTGTTGACATTGACTGAAATATCATGTCTCATGATTGTTTCCGCCAACAAGAGCATCAATGGAGTTACATAATGATAAATAGCCGCCAAGAAATTTATGGAAATATAAAAATAGTCTTGAGAACTAACAAACAAGGGGCGAATCAGGCCGTTCAGTAGAAGACTGAAACACCTTCAATTGCGCTGCAGTGTGCGCTGATAGAACTCACTCAATCGAGCGGAGATCTGCTCCCAGCGAAATTCGCGCTCAGCCAATTCACGGCCGCGCTGGCCCATCAATTCGCCCCGACGGGGATCGCGCAGCAGAATCAGTGTTTTTTCAGCCAGATCCTGTGGGTTGTCCTGGCACAGCAGACCAAATTCGCCACGCTGCAGCAGCGTCGACGACATCACCGACTGCCGTCGCTACCACGGGCTTGCCCACCGCCATATAATCGCTGAGTTTAAGCGGAAACCGCCCGCGATTCAGCTCCGCTGTTGCGCAACGGCAACCAGAACACGTCGCATGCTGACAGTATATATTGACTTGATCATAGGTTTAGTCGTCCGGTGCGAATCACGTCCTGAGGTCGGCCACCAGCCGCTCCACTTCGATATTGCATAACCGGCCAGCAGCAAACGGGCGCGCGGTTCTTGCTGCTTCAGGCGATCAAACGCTTGCGCCATCAAGATCGCGTCGCGCTGAAAAAGCGCGCCCATGTAGCCGACGAGCGGGGTATCGAGCGGCAGCCCAATCTGTCGCCGCGCCTCAGCCAGCGGAAGCGGCCGCAAATGTCTCGACATCGCAGCCGTTGGGGAATAACATAATCGTTTCCGGCTTGACGCCCAATTTCCTGGCCCGCTTGTGCAGGAAAGAATTGATGACCGTCGTGCCGTCAGCACGGGTGCGAAAGTGATCTTCATAGTAGGTTTCAACCGGGCGCAATAGCGTGCGAACCACTCGATTGGGACGTTCTTCCACCGAGCCGCCTTTGCCAAACCAATCACACCAGTCCAGCACCAGCTTCGCGCCGCGTCGCTGCCACGCCAAAGCAGGATAAACCACAATCGGGCGCGCTTCAAAGGCGTGCACGAGATCAAAACGCTGCCCGCGTCCCCAGCGTAACCGCGCCAATGTATTATAAGGGTCCCAACCTGATCGCAGCGGGCCGCGCATCAGATCAGGCGACTCGACGAGTGTGACTCCTGCTTGCGCATCCGGCTTGTCGGTAAAGCGCCAATAGTGATCGCGCGACGTCGACATGACTGTGACGGCGTGTCCACTCTGCGCCAGCCCGCGGGCCAGCTGCAAAGCGCGCCAATAGGTGCCCTTGCCGGCGACGTTGTAACACAACATCAAAATCTTCACGATGAGTCAACCCTGGTTTCCAGCGGCATCTTCCAACCGTCGCGCAGGCCGCGCCAGTAGGCGCGGATTGATTCAAAGCGTTTCTGGCGCGCCAGGCGCAGCGATGTCTTGAGCGCGCTGCCGAAGCGATAAGGCACGACGATCAACCACTTCCAACCATGCACGTATTTTCGTAAGTAGCGCACGCTATGCCGGGCCATGAGATATCGTTCTCGCGGGGAGCCCGATCCGCCGCCGCTAGCCGAAACGCGATGCCACATCCTGGCGCTGGGCACTAACAACAGGCGAAAGCCCGCCTGCCGCGCTCGCACGCACAAATCGACATCCTCATAGTAGATCGGATGATATCCTGTATCAAACAAGCCGATTTTTTCCGGCAGGGCGCGCGGCATCAACATCGCACAACCCACCAGGAAATCGCGTTCGATCACCTCACTCCATTGGCCGTGATCGATCTGATGGTCTCCCTTGTGCGTCATCTCGAAGGTAATCGGATGGCAGTCGCCGCCCACCGACCAGATGCGTTCCGGTTCGTCAAAATAATAGATCTTCGGCGCGAGCATCCCCACCTCTGGCGTGGCCGCATACGCCATCAACTCATCCAACATATCGGGTTGTACCGTTGTGTCGTTATTCATCACCAGCAAGAAATCCGCGCCATGCGCCAGCGCGTAGCGCATACCCAGATTAAAACCGCCCTGAAAGCCCAGATTATGCTCATTCACTAACAGATCGACGGCGGGAAATTGCCTGCGAATAACCTCGGACGTGCCGTCCTGTGAGCCATTGTCCACCACCAGGACCTGGAACTTCGGGTAGGTCAACTGCTCCAATGAAGCCAGGCACGCCAGCGTATCTTGACGCTGGTTCCAGGTCAACAGGATGATATACACCAGGGGGGGCGTAGTCCACCGGGTTCGTTGCATGGGCCTGGCCGCTCGCTTCACCCTAAAAATACCCCAAGTCTCGCAACCGCTGCATAATCTTCTCAGCATCCTCCGGGGCAAAGACGTGCTCGGCCTGAGGCGCCATAGAATTGATCGCCGGGCTGGCCGCCAAATCGGCCTCGGCGGTCAGCGCCGCTTGCCAGAACGGCGCCGTCCAGCCCGGCCGGCACGGGCAGACCCAGCAGGGTCAAGATCGTTGGCGCCAGATCGATCAACCGCGCTGCGCCAAAGTGCAGGCCCGATCGGATGCGCGCCCCCTGCAGGATCAGGATGCCGTTGGGCCGGTGCGTCCCTGTTTGGGGCTGATCGCTAAAATCAAATTTGCGATGCGCCTCAAAGACAGGCGTTTGATTGCCGTACAGCCCGCGCCCCCAGCAACTGTAGTCCCGCCACTCGACGATCAAATCCGGAGCGCGCTCCAACTGGCTCCCATGATAGATATCTTCGCGCTTGTGCACGCGCTCGACGATCCGATCGCCTGAGTCGGGATCGCGTAATTGGCCGAACTGCTCGACAATCTGATTGCGTACATTTTCATAATCTGCGCCTGGTTCGACAATGCCGTTCGGCTCGCGGCCCTTCAAATTAATGTAGATGTTGCCGCCTGCGCCCAGCGAGTAGGCTTGCGTTCTCGACCAGTCAACCGCCGACGTCGCCAGCACCGACTCAAATTCGCCCCTGATGCGGTGAAAGCGCCGGGCGCCTAACCGGGTGCGGATCGTGGTTCGCACGGCCGCCGGTATGACGCGCTTGTAAGCATACATCAGCCGCTGCATTGCCTGGGCGCGCGCATTCTTCATCGCGCCCAGGCCTTCCGTTTGGAAGGCCAGATAGTGGTTTTCGGCCAGCCACTGGTTGACATTGATCATCCAGCGCAGCGGCCCCGCTCCGTGGTCTGACAGAATGATGACGGTCGTCTCACGCCCGGTGCCGTCGTGCGCGGCCAGATCAATCAGCCTGCCGATCAGCTGATCGATGCGTTGATACACGTCGCGGATCGTGTCGCGATACTTCGCCAACGGATCGCCGGCGGCGGCAGTCATGCATTGCCAATAGGTATGCTGCACTTCGTCGGTTGCCATGGTGACGACCGCGCACACGTCCCACGGCTGCGTGCGCATCAGATGCATGGCAAATGTCTCGCGCAGCTCTACTTCTTTCAGCAGCGCTTGCCGATAGGCGGCCAGGGGCTCGGCCGCGTGGGGATCATATTCGGTGAGAATGAAATAGTCGGGCGCCAGCGACTTGAGGGCGTCGAACATTTCGGGCGGATAAACTGTCTCGCGCGTGAACGCCGGGGCAAATGGCCCGCCCACCATCACCCCGTTCACCGCCCGGGGCGGAAAAGTATAGGGCATATTCACGCTGATGACCTGCTTGCCGGCGTGGCTGGCGATCTCAAACAGCGTCGGCGCGTAGATGTGCGTCGAGTTTGTCACTTCCACGCCGTAACTGTCAGCCCGGCGGCGCACAAAATCATACAGGCCATGCTGCCCCTGATTTAGACCCGTCATGAACGTTGTCCAGGCTGGGGCCGTCGTCGGCTGCAAGGTGGAAGCCAACTGGCTGCGCGCCCCTTCGTTCATGAGGCGCGCGAGATTCGGCAGATAGCCTTGCGCCGCCCAGGGTTCGATGAGATCAAACGTGGCGCTGTCCAGCCCAATCACTAACACGCGACCGCTATTCTCGATTTTCACGCTATAGACCTCATCTCTGCCTGCCCGCCGCGCAGCGCCGGCATCCCTCACTGGCTCGGGCACGATTTCAATTCGTAGATCCAGAAATACCGCCCGGGCAAACCCAGCCCTGGCCCCTCAAGCACCGCCAATGGCTGGCAGGTGGTGAGGATGTGCTGATACCACTGCTCGTACGCCACGCTGCGGTTGGGATTCCACGCCCCGGTGGCGCTGACTGCCAGGTAATCAACGCCCTGCGATCGGTACCAATCCAGGTCGTGTTGAGCCAGGGACACGGTGCGCGTGATGCGCCAGTCGGCTGCGGATAACGGCGGCGCTGACATCTCTACCGCCACATGTGACCCGTGCGGCAGGTTCTGCTCGATCCATTCGAGAGCGCGGACCCGCACTTCTTTTTCGGTGAACAGAATGTCCATGGCGGCCGAGCCGAGACCCAGCGGAATGATCAACACCAGCGACAAGGCTGCTGCAACCCAAGTCGAGCGGCCGGCTAAATTCCTCTGATGCGCGCTCAGCCAGTCGGCGGCGTACACCACGGCCACCGCTGCCAAAAGGCACATGAACGGCGCCATCGGCAGCCATGTTCGATCGTACCGCGTGCCTTGCAGGCTCATGCTCATCGCATGCAATACGGGAAAGCTGACCAGGAGAATCCCCAGCCAGCGCAGCCGCTTCACGGCCAAAATCGCACCGAACACCGCCAGAATCAGCAGCACGCCATTTTCGCTGAGCAACAGGAACCGCACGTGCCACAGCCAGCCTGGGTCCTTCGAAGAAGTCAGTACCCAATTGGGCATATAACCGCAGATCATACGCCTGCCAGTTGAGGAAAGTGGGCAAATCAAAGATTGCGTAAGGCGTGCCCATTAAGAAGCCTAAGGCGATGCTGAGCAGCCCCAGGCCCATCACGAGGACTCGCCGCAGCGCAGAGACAGGGCGCACTATGGCGAGCAGCGCGACGGCAACGCTCAACTGCGCGGCGGTCTGCTTGCTCGATGCGGCCAGCCCGGTGAATAGCCCTGCCACCAACACCGGCCAGGTCTGATCGGACTGGTAAGCGATGACGATCGCTTCCAGCGCCACCAGCAACAACAAATTCATCGACGTATCGCTGACAATGAAATGGGATTGTCTCACGGCGGCGGGCAGCACTGCGAGCAGACCTGCGGCGATGAGACCGGTACGCCGCCCCCACACCCGCGTGCCTACACGGTAAGCCCAATAGACGGTTGCCACCCCCAGTAATGCTGAAAGGACCCGCCCAACCAGAAACACTCGAGGAAAGGGGTACGCTGCTATCGAGTGATAGTCCGGAATGACCGGAATATCCTGCACCGTTTGATAGACGCCAGATCGCGCACCCGCCAGAAAATCCACAATATCCACCAGGGATAGAAGGTAAATGTGTAGTGAGCCATAATCAAAGCGATGCGGATTGAGATCGCCGGTTTGAAGGATTCTCAAGGCGGGCATGACCAGCGCACCCTCGTCCACCTGCAAGGTGTACGGCAAGCCGAAGTCAATCCCCCATAATCGCAAACCCAGGGCCACGAGTAGAATGACACCCAGCACCAAAGCGGCACGATGCGCTTTGGTCCACTGACTCACCTGTTGACGTGCGGGGTGTATCATCTCTATCATTTCCGCTTGGCTGCAAGCGCTTCCAGGTGCGCCCGTAGACCTTCGCCCAATTTCGAGGATGTAAAGTGCTCGCAGAAGAATTGATAACCCTGCGCTGCCAGGCGCTCTCGCAGAGCTGGATCATGCTGCAGGCGAACGATGGCCTCGGCCAGCGCCTGCGGATTGGCGCGTTCGACTAGCATCAGGTGCTCGCCATCGACAAAATTATCCCGCACGGCGGCCGAATCACCTGTAATCAACGGCTTACGCATGGCCAAGGCTTCATAGATTTTGTTATGAACCGTAATCAGCGACTGTTGCGTCGTGCTAAAGACACCCAGGCATACATCCGCCGCCGCGATGTGCCCGGGCAGCTCGCTCTGCTCCACCCAGTCAATAAACTCGACATTGCTCAGTCCATATTTCCGAGCGAGCGCCGTGGAGATGTTCTTGTCCGGGCCGTCGCCGATTAGCACAAAGCGAATGTCGGGATAATCCCTCAGCAAGCGCGCCGCTTCGATAATCGTCGGAACGCCATGGTTGCGAATAAATGTGCCGTAATACAGCAGCGTGAAGGGCTGGTCCGGAGGCCGCGCCACTGCCAGGGGCCGAAAAACTTGTTCGTCGGTTCCGATGGGGGCAATACAGAAGCGCGCAGGATCTACCGCATAAAATTGGCCAAACCAGCGGACATACTCGCGCGTATCGGAAATGAGGCGATCGGGCAAACGAAAGGCCCAATACTCAATCCGGCGAATAAGATTCACAGTAAAGCGGCTGCGTCGCTCCAGATCGCGCTCCACGGCCACAAGATAAATCGACATGAGAATGTCCCATGCCAGCGGCTTGCGGCGCAGCCACGTCAAGACCCGTGCCAAATAGACATCAAACTGACCGGGATATCCTACAATCATAATATCATAATGACCAACGGCACGATACTGTCGCAAGAGTAGTACGTAGGTTTTGATGACGCGAGTTATGAAGCGAGGATTAGCCCAGCCACCACTGGCAGCCGAAACGCGGTCTTCAATGCCTTTCCATAGTTTAACATTGCACTCGACAACTTCCACACCGGCCTGTCGCAGTCCGTTAATCATAAACCGATTGCGATTGTATCCGGCCCGGTATGTGCCAAAATAGCATACACGCAAAATGGCCTTCCCTTTGTGCTAGCCCATCCAGTATTGCACTTGCAACGTCTAAGCACCCTGAACAACTGCGCGGCAATTATAGGGTTGAGTAAAAAGGCTGTCAACGCGCGGCATGAAGTCAGGTAGTACGCAACGCCGCACCGCCATTAGGCTCGAATAAGGCCGCGCCGTGCAAATCCGCCCGCGCCTGCTCCACGCGATCGACCGCCGCCTGTTGCTTGACCCAGGTCGCCAGCTCGGCCAGGCCGTCTTCGAAACTGATACGCGGCTCAAAATCCAACAGCTGCCGGGCCTTGCGAATATCCGCTACGCAATGGCGGATATCGCCCGCGCGGAAGCCGCCCACGATGTCGGGTTGAATATCGAGCTGCAGCGCGCGGCTTAAGCCCTACAGCCACGCCCCGAATCGTCGTGGCGCGCCCCGTGCCGATATTGAAGCACTTCGTACGCCACTTCCGTGTGTTCCATGGCCAGCACATTGGCGCGCGCAATGTCTGTCACATGAATAAAGTCGCGGCTCTGCAGGCCGTCTTCAAAAATCACCGGCGGCCTGCCGTTCAACAAGCGTCCGCTGAAAATCGCTGCCACACCAGTGTATGGATTTGACAGGGCCTGGCGCGGCCCATAGACATTGAAATACCGCAGCGCCACGGTGGGAATGTGATAAGCGCGGCCAATCGCCAGACACATCAATTCCTGATCCATCTTGGAAACGGCATAGATGGACGTGGGGAACAGCGGCTTGTCTTCCGGCGTTCCAAGCGGCGCCGACATTTGACCGCACAAGGGGCACCGCATCTCCCACTCCTTGCGGCTGAGCTGCTCGTCCGGCCGCAACCAGGGATGAATTTGGCCATGCTGCGGGCACAGATACGCCCCTTCGCCATAGATCGACATTGACGACGCCACCATCAAGCGCTTGACGCTATGCTTCTCATTGGCGAGCACCTCAAGCAAAACCGCTGTGGCATAGGTATTGCCGCCGACGTAGCGGGTGACCTCATACATCGACTGCCCGACGCCCACTTCGGCGGCCTCGTGGAATACGACTTCAACGCCGTCCAGGGCGCGGCGCAGAATCTCCCTGTCGCGCACATCGCCACGGACAAATTCGGCCGCCGGATGCAAGTACGCCGGGCGATCGGCTGCCGGGCCATGGACCTGCTCGACCAGACTGTCGAGCACGCGCACCGCGTGACCGCGCGTGACAAGCTCGTCGACAATATGCGAACCGATGAACCCCGCGCCGCCTGTAACCAGTATTTTCGCCATACCTTGCTCCTTTTCATCCCGCCCATAGCGCGGCGGCTGAACCTCTCAAAACTGTGCAAACGCGTAGCAGGCTCGACTGCCCGATGCGAAGCGAGCACGGATTGTTTCCTCAATCCCGCGGCCTGTGCGCAGCGAGGTGCCGATAACGCTGCGTGACGCGCCACGGCGCAGTCAACGGCAACAGCCATGAAACATCATGTCGCACGGCCGTCGTGTTACTGGATCGCTTCCGCCACATACGACGCAGCCCAGCCATAGCGGCGACCCGCCCGCGCAATGCGTGAGCGTCGCGCCGGGCGATGAGGGCGTACCCCACAGCGGCTGCATCATATGCAACAATCAGCGGGATGTATCTCCAGAGCGCACGAAAAGGGTAATTCTTTGCGATCAGCCAGAGTTTGTTGCGGCCCAGCTGGAAGCTTTTGAACGGCGAACCTTCGCCAGCCGAGGCGGAATGATGATGCAGCACGCGGGCCGTCGGCACATAGAAGCAGCGCCAGCCCGCTCGTCGTGCGCGCCAGTCCAGATCGACGTCTTCCAGATACATGAAGAAATCTTCATCAAACAAGTCGATGGCGTCGAGCATAGACCGTCGATACAACGCCGCGCCGCCACAGGGCCCAAAAACTTCAACCGGGGTAGCGGCCGGATCGGTGTCCGGCAGACCGCCCGCACGATCCCAGGCAATTCCTGCGCGATCCACACACACGCCCGTTGAGTTAATGATCGCGGGTTGATCGGCGAATAGCATTTTGCAGGCAACCAGGCCAATCGAGCGATCGGCTTCGGCGGCGGCGATCATATTGGCGAGCCAATCGGCTTCGGCATACGCATCGTTATTGATCAAGGCGACGTATTCGCCGCTCGACGCGCGAATGGCCACGTTATTTGCCGCTGCAAATCCCAGGTTGGTCTTCAGGCCAATGACTCGCACATCCGGGAAATTGGCGGCCATGTACTCAACTGAGCCATCGGTCGAACCATTGTCGACCACGATGATCTCGCGCGGTTGATAGCTCTGCGCCTTTAACGCGCTGAGACATGGCTCAAGATGGTGGCGGCCATTCCAGTTAACGACGATGATCGTAACCTGCGCGTCGCTGATCATGATGGCGCTGACAGGGTCATATCGATCAATTGTCTTACGCGCCGATCGAACGCCGCACGACTGAAAGCCCGGCTGCGCTCGATAGCGCCTGCGCTTAACCGGGACCACAACGCCTGATCATCAATCACGTGGCGGGTCTGTGCGGCGAGTTCTTCCAGGGTGTGCCACTGCAAGCCGCTGCGTTCATGTTCGACGACTTCAAGTTGCCCGGCCTGCCCCAGTACGATGGGCACTGCTCCCGCGGCCATCGCTTCCACGGTGGTAATGCCAAAATGCTCGAACTTGATCGGATCACGCCGCGCGTCTTCGCCGTAGCCGCTGGCATGCCAGTAGATTTTGGCTGCGCCGTACAGGGTCTGCAGCTCTGCCCGCGACGCGTCCCGGTGCAGGCGAATGGGGTAGCCGCGCGCCGCCTGCGTCACCTGCTGAAAATAGGCTTGATGCGCCGCGCCCTCGTCCACACTGCCGACAATGTGAAACTCCCAATCGCGCAAGCCGTCGTCGATCAAGCGCTTGAACGTCTCGATCATCGGCAGGTGTTTCTTGTTGTGGCCGCCCGCAAAGATGCGTCCTACCGTCAAAATGATCGGTTGTTTGTCACCCGGCTGAAAGGCCGCGACATCCACTGGCGGGTAGAGCAGTTCACTGCTGCGCGACCAATATGTTTGAATCCACGTCTGCGTAAAGCGCGAAATCGCCACCACGGTTGAATACGTGCGCAGGGCTTCAGCACCCCGATCGGAGGGAATGCTCAACAGGCGCAGTCCCCAATGCTTGAAACGCTGCTCGAACACTCGCTGATACCAGCGATACCGACCCGTCATCGATCACGACCCGCTGCAGAGCGACGCCAACCGATCGGGCATCACGCGCCCCGATCGGTTGAGTATGCGTGCCGCTGATCAGTTCGATCGTCGCCATACCCGTCTGCTCGGCTTGCGCTGTAATCTCGATCGGCAGACTCTGTCCATCAGGCGGCACCTCAAATGTGCCGAGCGCCTGGCCGTTTAGCCGCACAGCCAGGTGCACCGGCTCAGAGGCAGTTGGCGCGTTGACCAGCAAGCACACAGGGACCCGGCGAGACGACAGGGGAATCTGCAGCCTGGCCCGACCGTCAGTCCAGCGCAGCAGCTGTTCGCCGTCGCGTTCAGCACCGTAGAAGCCATCCGCAAATACCGGCACCATCAGCCAACGCCGCAGCCACAACGCGACCCGGCGTCGAAAGCGCGCCGCGGGCGACAGCTCGGTCGGATAAGGAAAGAAAACCAGCATCCAGTTGTGCCTGGCGCAGGCCGGAATAAATGTCGCTTGTGAAGCTGCAATGAAGAGATCGTAAGCAGAGGTCAGCGGTGCCAGTCGATCGTCGTCGGACCGTTCCGGCACACAACGCAGGCGCAGGCGGCTCGTATCGACGTTCAGCTTGGCCGCGGCCTGATCGAGATCGATGGCGTGATGGGCGATCACGTCCACTTCATGATCGGCGGCTAGCGTTTCGGCCAGCGCCAGCGCCATGCGCTCGCCGCCGCCCAACGCCGTTAACCAGCGATCGTAGATGCCGACTTTCATCTGATTAGGAATCGGCAGAGCGTCGAGTCTGCAAGGCTAGCACTTGAGCCGTGAGCTCTTCAATCTGCTGCTGCTGATCTTCAACTTGCCGGCTCAGCTGTATCAAGCGTTCGCCGTAGGTTTGATTAATGCCCGTTTGTTTCTGCGCAAGTTGACGGACGTAAAACAGTGTTAAGTCATGCAGCGCAGTGCGCACCCGATGAAGCAGGCCGCCAATCAGCGGCGTCGTCGACGGACGAACATCCATCTTGATGGTCAAGGCATTCGACTTCATCGCCAGGTCGATTGCCTCGTCGGACCAACCGAACACATCCTCATCCTGGAGCGGCTCGTCTCCTGGCGGCAGCACGCCTCGCCCGGCAGGAGGTGACTCGAAGGTGGCGCCTTGCGCGGGCGATGGGCTTGGCGCAGCCGTCCCGCGGGGTGCCTTTTCTGGACGAGGTGCCGCCTGCCCCAGCCGGCGCACATCCAGCTCCATTGCCCGAATTGCCAGCGTCATTTGTTGGAGCAAGGCGAGGTGCATATCGTTGATCTGATACTGCTGGTTGACGAGTGCCCGCGTGTCCTTCAGCAGCTTGTCTGACTCAAAGATCTCCGCGCGCGCCTTATTCTGATATTGGCGCATGGCGGCCAGGCCTGCACCGAGGTCGGTCTGGCTAAGCGCACTCTGTGCCAGCTCAAACTCGATACTCTTGATAATGTCTTCGGTCGTCATTGCGTGCTTCATGCTCACTCCTTGGCCGGGGCCTGCTCCCGTTCGAACACCGCAATTGTTTGCCGGTATACGCGCTCGAAGTTGCGCGCCATCGTGAGATAGTGAAACCGCTGCATGATCTGCTGGCGGCCGGCCAGGCCCATCTCGCGCAGCTTCTCCGGTGACGTCAACAGTGACACCAGGGCATCCGCCAGCTGCCGTGGCGCATTGGGATCGACCAATAAACCTGTCTGCTGATCATCAATGACTTCGGGGATCCCGCCGGCCCGGCAGCCGATGACGGGTTTGGCATAGTTCATGGCCTCTAAATAGATCAGGCCGAACGATTCATACAATGACGGCGCGACAAACAGATCGCAGGCGGCATATAGCTTCTGCAAGTCGTTATCGCTGATGCTGCCGGTAAACGTGACTCGCGCGGCATACGGAGCATATTGGCGTGCGAAGTACGTCGGATAGTCCATTCCGGTGCGCTTGAGGAAGCCGTCCCAATAACTATTGTCACCTCCCGCGATGACAAACTTGGCTCGCGGTACCCGCTGCAACACCTGGGGAATGGCTTCAAACAAGTCTTGAATGCCCTTGCGCTTCTCGAGCCGGCCGACGAACAGCACCGTCAATTCATCATCTCGCCGCCGGGTGTCAAAGGGCCGGAGTGTTTCTTCAGGCGCAGGCACCAGGCCGTAGGGGACGATCGTATACCGGTCGGTTGGCAGACTGAGCCCATAGGCCCTCTCCACGGCCTGCAGGGTTGCCCGGGTATTCGGCAGCACATGCGCCGAGCGCTCGATCAACAATTTCTCCATCTCCCCGACGAGCTGATGATCGTCAGCGCGCTGACCATGCAGCGCCGTGACCTGTCGATGCGCCGTGACCAGCCGGACGACGACGGGCGTCAGGCCGCTCAGCGCCGTGACTAAGCCTTCATATAGCCACAATGGCGAATCAACTAATTGAACGCCGTCATTCAGCCGCAGCCGCTGCACGGTCTCGTACACCGCATGATTGCGATTGAGCGTATGGAATAGATTCACGTAGCGCTTGTAATCAGGATAGCGATCAAGCGCGTAGGGCATGGCATGCACGTACGCGCCGTCGTAGAAAGCCACGCGTTCGGTTTCGCCGCCAGTAATGACGTGTACCGTATGACCCAACTCAAACAGGCCGCGCGCCATCAGATTGGTCAGGCGGCCTACGCCATCGTACTCAGCGGGCGGGTACGATTTGCTCAACAGGCAGATGCGCAGCGGTGGATCGTTCAAGGTGATCGAGGGCCGCGCGCCGCTAACCGGATCGACCGCCGGTTGTAAGGCCGAACGATCGGTTTGGAATTCAACCATCGGTTCAGTCATATTCAATCTCGATTGAGCCGTCGCCGGCGTGATCAACCCTCGCGTTCTAAACAGGCCGCCGAAAACGCCGGCGGCCATGCCCTGCAGTTCAGCCACACTCATGCTCAAGAACTGGCTAACTGTGAGGCGGCCCTCACTGTGAAGTTGACCGAACACTAACCAGTGACCGTGCGCGATGTGCAAGCAGCGCGCCAAAATCAGCTCGACGCGAATCGCCTGCACCTGGACCGTTTTTGATACTGAAGTACGTCTGTGACCGCGTGGCCAATCGCCAAATGCGATTGACGGCTTGAAAGATGATCCGATTGCGGCTCGACGCTGGCACGTGATACACGGCGGCCTCGCGCACCGGATGCAGGAGCTCGCCGCGCTGTGCCAGACGCACAGCCACGTCGGTTTCCTCAGCGATATACTTGTAGAATTCATCAAAGCCGCCAATTTCGAGCAGCGCCTGCCGCCGAAAGGCCATGTTCGCACCCATCGGCCGGGCCACCCACTGCGCAGCCGCCCCCGGCGGCACCAGGTGTTGCAGCCATGATTCACAGACGTCGATCTGCTCTGCCAGTGACGACACAATGCCCAGGCGCTGCTGAATCACCGGGGTGTTGGGATGCACATTGTACACGACGCCGCCCGTGCCGGCGAGACGCGGATTATCAAACAGGCAGGCCAGCTGTTCCAGCCAGGTGCGACAGGGTACTGCATCATCGTCAATATAAGCGACAATATCACCGCGGGCCGCCAGCAGCCCAATGTTGCGCGACTGGCTCAAGTTGGCCTGGGGACAAGGCAGCACACGCACCCGCGCTGCATATTCCTGCAAGACGGCCAGCGTATGGTCATGCGTCGGCCCGACGACCACGACCACTTCAAAGTGCGGATACGATTGGTGCTCCAGGCTGCGCAGCAGCGTGCGCAGCGGCTCCGCCCGATCGACCGTATTGACGATCAAAGAGAACGTCAGATCAGCGGTAGTCATAGTCGGCTAGAATTTCCAGCACGCGCAGCCGCCGATCAAACTCGCCGCGCAGTTCGGCGACTTGCTGCCGCAGTTGATCGATCTCATTCGCCGGATCAGATCGTTTCAATAAGTGCGCTAACTGCGCTTTTACCCCGCCCGCCTGGCCTCCTGCGCCACTCCGGCCCGCTCCACTCAACGCTTCGGCGCGGGCAAAACCGCGCCGCAAAATAGCCGTGAATCCCACTTCCAATTGACGCCGGATCGCCGCCGGGAGTTCGTCGCCGCGATCGCGCCGCCGCCGCTCGATGATGTCGGGCAGCGCGCGCAGCGTGTCCCGCGCGCCAATGGCCGAACCGATCGCGCGCTCAAAGTTGGCTTCAGCGTCCAGCGCCGTCGTCTCAAACGCGATGAACTCGCCCATTTCACGCGGCGTGAACTGCTTGACGATGAAGCGGTAGCGCGCTCTTTGCTGATTGGCCCAATGCTTGATCCAGTCGGCCTGCGCCTCGCGGCTGCTGCGCAAATGGGTGATCTTGGCGGCGGGCACATAAGCGATCTGGAATCCATGCTCACGGGCGCGATAGCAATAGTCGCATTCTTCGTAATAGGCCGGATAGAACCCTTCGTCGAACCAGCCGATCGCGTCAAAGGCGCTGCGCCGGATCGCCATGGCCGCGCCGGTGACGTAATCCACCACGCGCGGCCCGGCACTGACCTCCGTCAGATGTTCGCCAAATGCCGCAGGCCGCGTCATCCGCGCGCCCGCGTGATCGAGTTTGCCGTCGCTAAAATAGATCGTGCAGCCGGCCACGCCATAGTCCGGGTGCTGTTCAAACGCCGCCGCGAGCGCCGTCAGCCAGCCGGCTTGCGGCAGACAGTCCTGATTCAGCAGCACTACGGCAGCGCCTTGCGCGGCGCGGATGCCCGCATTGACGCCGCCTGCAAAGCCCAGATTCACCGGCTGGCGCAGCAATTTCACCGCCGGGAACTGCCCGCCGATGATAGCCGCCGAATCGTCGCGCGAATCGTTGTCCACGCAAATGATCTCAAATGGCTGATCGTCCCGCTGCGCAGCGAGGGTGTTGAGACATTGCGCAATCACTTCCGCGCCATTCCACACCGGGATCACGAGGCTGAATTTCATCATCGGTAATCGTAGTCCAGCAAAGTTTCCAGCAGCGCCAACCGCCGATCGATCTGCTGCGCGGCTCGATCGTGCCGAGCGTGCAGCAATTGCTCCAGCACCGTCTAGCCGCTCCGTATGCAGCACATTCAACTCGGTCAGCAGGCGGTGTTCGCGGCCCGTCACCAGGCTCAGCAGCCGTTTGCCCGCGCGCTTCAACGCCGATGACTCAGCCGTAAAAAACGCCTGCGCCAAAATGGCCTGCTCGCGTTGCTCGATGACGCGCAGCCGATCACTGCAGGACCTGCTGGTCAGCGGCTGACAGCCTGGCAGCGGCACAGTGTCCAGCCAGCGCGGCGGCATATAATCGTGCGCCCGCGCCTGCCGCTCGATGGCCGCGAACGCCTGCCGCGTGATCTGGGTGAAGCCCGCGTGCAGCAACCGCACCTGATCGATCGTAAGTGGATCGGCCAGATCGGCTGCGCGCCGCGCCACAATCTCGGCCAGGTTGCGCAGCGTGTCGCGGCTGCCCAACAGGCGCGCGGCGTTCATTTCAAACGATGACTCCGCTTCGATCTCGCCGGCCTCAAGTTCAAAGAACCGCGTCAACTCGTCGCCGCAAAATGCTTGCACACAAAGCGATAGCGGTTGTGCTGATGCGTGGCCCAGTGCTTGATCGGATCGTGCTGCCATTCGCGGCTGGTGAAGAGATGCTGCACCGTGGCCGCCGGCACGTAGCCAATTTCAAGGCCGTGCCGCCGCGCGCGATAGCAGTAATCGACTTCTTCGTAGTAAGCGGGATAAAAGCCCTCGTCGAACGGGCCGATCGTGTCCCACGTGGACCGGCGGATCGCCATCGCCGCGCCCGTCACGTAATCCACCGCGCGCGGCTGATCGCTGCCCCGCTCGGTGAGGTGCTGCCCCACCGCGATGGGCTTACGCAGCTGCGCGCCCGCGTGATTGATCGAACCATCGGCGTTGAAGATGGTGCAGCCCGCAATGCCAAATTCAGGATGCGCGTCCAGCGCGTCGAGCAGCGCATCCAGCCAGCCCGCCTGCACCAGGCAATCTTGATTGAGCAGCACGCTCACGTCGCCGTGCGCGGCGCGCAGCCCGGCATTGACACCGCCCGCAAAGCCCAGATTGATGGGCTGGGAGATCAAGCGGACTTGAGGAAACCGCTCGGCGATGATGGCCGCCGCGTCATCCGGCGAAGCGTTATCGACGCAGATGACTTCCAACAAGCGCTCGCCCGAATGCGCGAAGACGGCGGCGAGACAATCGGCGATGACGGACTCGCCGTTCCAGACGGGAATGATGATACTAGCCTGCATTACCCCTGCTTTTCGGCGCCTGCCGTTGAGTAGTGGGGTCTCATTCTTTGTTGCGATCAGCAATATGCACCCGGCTGATGATAGATTAGACGCGAAAAATACTTGAAACTGGCGACGACGCAGCATGCGTGGCAAGCATACTGAACAATCTGCAGGTCAGCCAAGTTAATATCTCCGGCACAGGCCGGCCTTAACATCTGGCTGTTGCCGCCCGCACTGTGTTTGATTCAAGCGCCACGAGTTGCGCCGAGCCGCAAACGGTCATTTGCTCACGAAGCAGTCCTCCCCCAAGATTAGACTCGAAATAGATTTACCAGAATTGAGGGACATGATCCAGCCAGCACGCTGCAATTTTACACCAGTCCGGCTTAAACCAAAGTCCGTCTCCCAAGAGGATGCAAGACGGGGATCACTATGTCCCGTCATTCACCAAACGGGTATGCAATGCGCAGCGCGGGCGCGCCCGATTTCACATCTTCATAGCCGCCCTGCTGTGATTTCGAGATAGGCCGCGGTTAAATAGGGTGCAGCCGCGCAGAAGGTTGCCGGCGACAGTGCTCAACGCTTGCCGCGCGCACTGCCAGATCGAGGTCCCAGAGAATTACGCAGCGCGATCGTCGGAGTGGCTGATAGCGGGCGGAGTCAGGATATCGTCCGAATGGGATGCGGCCTGGACGGGTCGAATCGGTAGATCGTAGACGCCAGGTGCTCTGTATCGCCCCCAGCTGCTCGTAGACGGGTGACCGCGCCGGGATGATAGATACTCGTTTGTAGCAGCGTCTTTACAGCGCCTGCCAGTTGAGCAATGAGGTTTCATTCTTTGCGGCAATCGCAGTACGCGACCCGGCTGGTATAGATCGGGCGCGGGAAGTGCTTCCGGCGTCTCCAGCATGCCCTGCAGCAATGTATCGGGCCCACCAGTTTGTGCCATCTTCATTAATTATCGGCTCAGACTCGATGACCTTCGTGGTCGGTTGAAGTGCCGCTTTGCCACGCGGCCAATTGCGCGACGCACGATCCGGATCTTCAGGTTGCTGCCGATTCTACACAATGGCTTCACGCCAGCGCCGGCCAGCTTCCTCAGACAAGTAGTGGGTTCTTTAAGTGGTAAAGAATGCAGCATACATGACGAGGTCGAACTGCTCGTGAATCTGGCCAACGTCATGTGCATCCATCAAGTGGTATTTGATATCCAGCTGCCAGATCTGGCGGATGTATTCAGGCTGATCAAAAAAGAAATCAACGGATTCAACACCTACCACGCGGCCTGCACCGCGCAGCTGGCAAGAATCGAAAAAAAGCCGGCGTTGCACCCCACATCCACTCGGCGCCGTACAGATCGGCAGGGAATGCCGGGTTGACATTGCCACACCGATTCGGGATACGTGGCCGGCTATCGTGTAAATGCCGTTGCCCAGGTATATGCGATGATACCAAAACGGCTGCGCCTTGACAAACGCTTCAGCGTCTTCACGCGAGGGCGGATTGGGCGGTTCGGCCCCCCAGTGTTCATCGACGCTGAGCGGCATATGGAGGTTGAGCGCGTTGGCATTGGCGGGCATCACGCTGAGATTGCGAAGGCCGAGAGCGCGGCACAAGTTTTCGAGAATCGGCATAGTGGCTCCAACTGCAGTGTGCGATGTGGTGACAGGCCGCCAGTCTGACAACTACGCAGGCCGAAGACGACTAGCCCGCGAGCGATAGTACGACTCTCCAATCAGGATTACGACCAGGGCTGCTACCCAATCGAACAGGCTCGAATAACGATCACCGTCTAGCAGGGTAACAGCGTGAGCCAAGACCGTCACAAGATAAGCACTGGTTAGCACGACGATGAACTGCTCTGGCAGACGGAGAACCTTAAATGCCTTCCGTCGTTGTCGGCCGAAATAGGCCACGATCAGCGCCACAAATATCACATACAGTACCGGCCGCATCACTCGCAAATAAAACTGACCGGTGATGCTCCAGAGCTCTCCCCAAAACGCGGCGCCTGTTACGAGTACATTCTTGAAATCAGGAGATCTCGACGATGCCCACGCTGGCGTGTTGATCTGGTTCCACTGCTGGGGATTATTCACGACCGCCATGAACCAGTATAGCATAGCGGTTCGGTCGTTACCCGTAAATTCAGAGAAGCCGCCAAAGTCTATGGCGCTTTCGGCAACATCTAGAAGATACCACCGGGGATGCGCTGTAACCTGCTCCCAGAACAATTCACCTGCAATGCTCTCCGCTTCGTTAGTACGGTAGGTGCTCGACAGACTTCAACAACCAGGCAAAATCGACCGTTGAACTCCCTAGCGACTCGCTGATCTGTTGCATCTTGGGCAGTGTCATATCCAACCGGTTGTGCATCACCTTGAAAATCAGCGCATTGCGATTGTTAAAGTTAGCCAGTGAAATATTATGATAAAGCGTGAAATTTCGCCACAACCAGGGACCCATCAAGAGGCTGACGCCCGCTAGCAAGGCGAGCAAAAAGGTCAGCGGGACATGCCTGGCGATAACTTGACCCGAGGCACGCAGAGTCATTCTGCGATACACCAGTGCACCACAGAGAAGAACCAGACAAAACGGCAGCGCATTTACACGGATCAAGGTACACAGCGCCAGCGTCAGTCCGCCGGCCAGACCTTTGCGCCAGTTGAGCTCGCCGTTAACGTAAGATATGGCGATGATCGTGAAGAGCAGCAGCCCCAAGAGGCACAACGTCTCGGTCATAACCATGTGCTCATTGAGTAAATAAACCGGGCTCAAACCCAGCCACAGCCCTAGCCCAACCGCTGCCAACTTCGAACCAAGCCGGTAACCGATGATCATACCCAGTACAACGCTGAATACCCCGATGACGATCTGCGACAAAACAATCAGATCCGCCCGCATTCCAGTCAATGGGTAAGTCACAGCCAAAAACGCGGGATATGCTGGCAGGCGTATATCTCGAAAAGCGAAGCTGTTGAAATCGGCACGATGAAAGAGCCCTTCGGCTGCTGAGAGGTAGTCCCACGAGTCGGCAGTAAGCGCCACTGGAAAGTTCATGAACAGGACCAACCGCACCGCGATCGACAGCGTGACGATTATCCCGAACTGGCATACTCGCGAGGACAACCACGCGCCGCATGGAGGGCCTGTTCGCCTGGAAGGCTTGCCCATAACACTGATTTGATCATCAAGCATAGCCCGCTCTTGTTAAAGGAGGATCCCGGCAAACACGCTCAGATCGAATCCCTCATCCATACGATCAAGATCACGCACGTCACCCGGGCGATATTCAATTGCACGGTAGTACCTGGCGCCGCGCGACACAATTTTACCTCAGTCCGCCTTAAACAAAAATCCTCGGTTGCTCTGGAACCGAGGATCTAGGTGAGGTTACAACTGTATCGCCTAACGCATCATCGTGGGCAGGTAAACAAACCTGTCAACTGCCAGAGCACTAACGGTGTTCGAGGCGTCGATCACCCCGTTCGAAGCATTGCGCGCCTGTACGACAATCGTATAGCGTTTGCCTATCGTCAGACCCGACAATGTGAAACTGGTTGCTGTCCCCACATTGATGGAAGTCCCCTGCGCAGGCGGCGCCGCGCCAGCGCCCGGGGTGACGTTCACTTGATAATGATGCGTGGTGGCAGCCAGCGCCTGATTGGTCTTCCACGACAAAGTCAATCGGGAGACACCCGTCGGCGCAACACTCAGCACAATCGGCAGGTATTCGTCTGCGCCAATGTCGGCAGGCGCAAACAGGCTGCGCGACTCATCGTCGATATCGGTTGGCGTTGTGCCACCGCTTGCCTGATTGCGCGCTGCTGACGAGCCTTTGATATGATAATCATACTGAGGTGCGCCCGGTGACACATAATCGGGCGAGCCACTCCTCATCGTACTGAGGCCATTGATGATCCCAGGTTGATAGCCGTTTGCGTTTGTATTGGCAGGAGTATTATTGTTGAACAGCCCGGTGTTCAGCGACAACACTGCCGCCCCATTCGCGCTGGACTGCACATGGACTGCGCCCTCGCCTCCCGCATGATCCGAAATAATGCTATGTGCAAGCGTGGCCGAGGTGTTGGGAGCGCCGGAATAATACGGCGCAATGAGAATCACGGCCGGTCCGTACAACCAACTGTCGTTGACCGTATTCCGCGCGATGGTCGTTTGGTTAATGGTCGCGGTAACACCCTGGAGCCAGAGTCCGCCGCCACCGCCGCCCACCTTTTGCCCGGTCGTGCCAAACTCCGCGCGATTGTCGGCAAAGACACTGTCTTCAATATCAAGGCGACCATTCAGGTCCTGGAGGTGAGTAAAGGCTGCGCCGCCGCCGCCGACGGGACCACGGTAGATCGTGCCATTGCCGCCTCGCGCGGTGTTGGCGATCACGGACACGCGTTGCAGCGTAACGTCGGAATCATCGGTTTGCATTGCGCCACCTTCGGCCATTGCCGCACCGCTGGTCGGATTACGACCAGCGCCACCTTGTGCCAGGTTGCTCCGGATATTTGCATCCGATATCGCCGCTTGAGCGTGCTCAAGATAGAGGGCGCCGCCGAAGGCGCCACCCGCGTCGCCATTTGGAGCATTTCCGCCTAAAGCTCGATTACCGGTGGCCACCACCGATTGAATCGTACCTTGCGACCCAGTATATATAGCGGCGCCGCCACCCTGTGCATCTGAATAGGCACGTCCGGAGATGTAGCCACTTCCGCTGGTGGAACCGCCCTGGGCGGTATTGTTCGTAAAAGTTAAGTTATTACCTGAAAACGCAATATTCGAGAGGTGCAGCCCACCGCCAATTCCGACTCCGCCGAGCTGAGTACCCTGTCCGCCCACGGCGCGATTGCCATCAAATGTGACATTCTCGAGGGTAGCGTACACGACGGCACCATTATCAGCGCCGTTAATGGAAACGCCGCCGCCCATGGCGTTGCCCCCATAGGTTGAAGCCGTATTGCCGCCGATGGCTTGATTGTTTCGAAAGATCATGTTGCGCAATATCACAGACACACCCACAGCCTGCATTCCTCCACCGTAAGCGAAAGTCTCAGAATGACTTCCACTGGCCGCACCCTGTGACAAGCCATTTTGAACGGTGAAGCCTTCCACTCGAAGCGACGAAATATCCCATGTGAGGATGCCGCGGTGGGCTTGCTCGCCGTCGATAATCGTGGGATGGCGGATTGGATCAGGCACATTCCAGTTTGTAACAGAATAGCCACCGAGAATAGTCAGATTCTTGTTGTGCACACAGACAACGGCTGTCGTTACGCCAATGTTTAAGCAAGGAGTCTGGTTGGGATCATAAGTGTAAGTGCCCTGGGCCACCAGGACGGTGCCGCCGCTTGAGGAGTTTCTAATTCCGCCCTGTATCGTACGGCACGGCGCTGCGGCTGATCCACAGCTTGCTCCATCGCTCCCAGTTGGCGCAACGCGAATAGTGCCCATGCCACTCTGCGCAACAAGCGTGGCAGGGGCGGCGACCATACTGGCCAGCAGGCTGATCACGATGAGTACAACACTTATTGACAATCGAACATTTGTTAATGATTGCATGGCTTCTTGCACGGTTATCCCTTTCCTGAGTACGTTCATGAAAGTCTTGTAAAAAACCCTCATGTTTCACGCCAAAGTTTAGCCGCGCAGCACAGCACTGACAATAGGTCAATAGTCCCTCGTACTAAAGTCACACAGGATACGACCCATCCTACTGTGCAGGGTTTACCTTGATTCCGTCGAGGAGGAAGCCCAGATTGCGATTGTCGGCGCTCAACTGCAATTCGGCGGGATTAAACGTGCGAGTCTTGAACTGCAGGGTCGAGAGGCCGTTCACTGGCCGCGGTCTGGCCGTGAAAGAATAAGTCTGCCACGCCGGGGTGGGGACGAAGCGGCCAATTTCGACGCCATCCAATTCAACCACCACCTCGGCAGGCGGAATTTCGCCTGGCCGGAAGGTCATCGCCTTGACTTCAATGGCGAGAGGATCCGTATTTGCCAGGGGCACTCGATCGTGGCCTGATTGGTTGTCCAGCGAGCGGTCGTGCCATCTGGCAGGAACTCTTTATCGTAGAACCCTGTTCGGATATAGCGCAAATCGGCGGAGCCTACGTCGATTGCATCTGCGCTGATCGGCGCCTGGGATCGTTTACCCACGACATCATAGATGTCGAAATTGTAAACCGCTGGTAAAACGGTTGAAGGGTTCTTATAGTAGCTGGTTTCGAGCACAGGCAAGTGCAGCGAGATCTCTCCAGCCGGCTGCAGCTCAATAGCGAATTTATCGCGCTCGGGATGGGATTCAGGGCCAACACCTGCACAGGACGATTCAATTCCGCCGCACGAGTCAGCAAGCGATCAAGAAACGGCGCAGCCGAGGCATTGTCGGCATGCAGCGTAGCAATGTCATGACCAAAGATAAAGCGCAACGGAACACCAAAGTTGTCAGAGAGGGCTGACTCGGAGGGCTCAGCCATTAACACGATGGCATCTGGTCTCAAGCGTCCGTTGAGCTCCGCCAATTGTGTTACCGCGCCAAAGAAATCTCGGGGCAGCACGACCAGGCGGGATTGATAGCCCAGCCCAATCAGCAGCGCGATCGTCAATACGCCTGCGCTGAAGCGTATTCCCCGCTGGGGGCGCGCCCGGTACATCTGTACCAACGCATACGCGGCATAAATGAGAAGCATCGGAATAACAATGGGCACATATCGCCGCATGGCGTAAATGAGATAGGGCATATTCATGATGTTGTACACATACTGGACCGTCGTTAAAACCCCCACCAGCAGGAACAACATCAGACGTTCCAACGATTCACGCCAGATGATCCAGGCCGCCCCGATAGTGCTAACGCCAGGCCGAGCGGCGTCAAATACCAACCGAGGCGCACCCAGTTCTGGCTATTCAGCACGGGGACTTCCACGTTGCCGGGCCAGGCGGTGAACACCTGAACCGGTTCCACTATTGGGCGCACAGCATAGGCGTACACGCTCAAGCCCACCAGCACGACGATCAGCAGCAGGCGAAACAGCCGGGCCGGTCGGGCTGAGATCTGTGTGAGTTTTGAGTGCTGCCGGCGTCGCCTGATCCCAAACACGACAATCGCGACTAAACTCAACGCAATGAGTATGGCCAATGGCCAGAGACGCCCTACCAGCCTAAACGCAGCATAATAAGTGTTCCACACATAGGGCCAATTGATAAGAACCATATTGAAGACTGTGTGTACTACCAGCGCGCCCAGCACGAGGGTAAAGAACGTCCAGCCGCGCGACCAGCGGCCCTGCACCCTCAGCCACACCAGCGCAAAGATCAACACGACCAGCAAGATCGGGAGATCGATACGTGTCAAGAAGGCTGCACCAAAAGCTGCGCCACCCCAGACCCCCCACCACACACTGGCCTGCGCATCATCGTATAACGTTTGAAAAGCCAATAAGCCGCTAAATATCAACAACAAGGTCAAGGGTTCAGTTGTAGGATAGCGTACAAAGTAAATGGTCGTAGGTGTCAGCGCGAGCAGCGTGGCCGCCAGCAAGGCGACTTGCGCGCCAAACCATTTTCGTGCCGCGAGGTAAACCGCCGCGATTCCCAAGACCCCCCACAGAGGGGTCACCAGGAGTCCTAACGAGAGACCGCCTAGCGCTGTGCCTATCGCAATTAGAATTGGGTGAAAGGGAAAAAACTGCGGAATGACGCGTCCAGGATCGGCATTGTCGAGATAATAGCCGACGAACTGAAGGTAGTGTGTCTGTGCCGGGGCAGGCTGCTGGCGCAGCGTCACGGGGGCAAACTCAGCCAGAAAACGAGTCCAAGAATCGTCCAGTACGAAGCGCCCAGTGCGGGCAACTGTAGCGCTAATATTCATGTAGGTCCCGGCGTCGCTTCCGCCTAAAACGTACTCATGTGGACGAAAAAAGACCATGGCGCAGCCGGCCAATAGAATCAACAAGGCCCACTCGTAGCGGGTTAATCGCCTAAAGCGGGGCAAGCGGATGGGACGGTTCAGTAGCACGACTACGGTGGCTGTGACACAGCCTATCACCCCCAGCGCCGTCACTGAAAAGTGACCCAGCGTGGCCAATACCACACCAACCCAGCCCAGGGCCACGACCGTACCAACGCCCGACAGAAAAAATGCCTCCAGCCAATCGAGCGGAGGCTGGGAGGATTTACTCCATAGTACCAAACCGGCGACACTAGGCACCACAGCCAGTGCTAAACACCACCAGGTCCAACCAACTGATTCCATTGCTCATGCGTGATATGCCCGGGCCTGCCCGACTAAGTCAGGGGGCGATGTTCCCAGTGTGCGGGAATGTGAACAAGGCCCTCCTCGCGCCACAAGCCGCGTGCCCGCACCTCAACTCTATGCTGGCGGTGATGATGATCATACGCATGCGTTGAGTCCCGATCGTAGATGGCGGTGGTGAGTTATAAACTCCCTCATTTAATGGCAACCGCTCAATGAGATAATCAACATAGCCTGTGCCGTCGATATAAGGAATCTCAAACCCCTCCTTCACGCAGTTCGGGCCGTTGACATGAACTCCGTCGCTGCGATAGAAGGCCAGACCGAAAGTCGGCGTCTCCACGCGGGTATGAGCGACGTAATGTATGCGCAGCCGGAAAAATCGCCGGTTTTGAATACCGTCGCCGACCATCTTGGATTCACGATTCGACCTGTGTGATTTCCGCTTGAAATGTTCCCCAACGTTGGGATGGCCAATGGGCTAAAGTGGTGGTCGAGAGGCCCCTGCTCGTCAAGATAGGCGCCCGCCACTTCCTCGGCGTCCCCGTCGGCCCGCACTACCCCGTGATCGAGCCAGATGGCGCGCTGGCATAAGCGTCGCACTTGCTCCATGCTGTGTGAGACAAACACCAGGGTGACTCCTGCCGACTGCAATTCAGCGAGGCGATCCATGCACTTGCGCTGGAAGTTCTGATCCCCTACGGCCAACACCTCGTCAATCAACAGGATATCAGGCTGTAACAGCGTGGTCACAGCAAAACCCAAACGGACGACCATGCCCGAGGAGTAGTTGCGCACCTGTACATTGATGAACGGACCAATGTCGGCGAAAGCGATAATCGCCTCCAGCTGCCGCTGGATGTCGAGGCGCGAGATGCCCAGGATCGACCCGTTCAGGAAGATGTTTTCCCGCCCGGTCAAATCGGGATGAAAGCCGGTGCCTAATTCCAACAGCCCGGCGATCCGGCCGCGCGCCGCGATGCTGCCGCCGGTCGGATCGATCACCCGGCTCATCAGTTTGAGGATCGTGCTCTTGCCCGAGCCGTTCGCGCCGATGAGCGCCACCCGTTCGCCCGCTTCGATGCTAAACGACGCGTCGTGCAAAGCCCAGAAAGCCTGACGCTCACCGCGCAACCGCCGCTGCACAAAGACCTCTTGAAGCGAGCGCGGACGTTCGCTGCCTAACAGATATTTTTTCGAGACGTGCGAGAATTGAATAACCGGCACGAAAAAGGTACCTTCAAATCGGCGCTGTGCGGTTCCGACTGCGGCCGATCCGGCTCCTCAGGCAGCGGATGATTACCTGTTCCTGAGCCAGACGCGCCAACTCTTCGCGGCGCAGGCGGTACACCACTTCAACTAAACAGGCGCGGATTCGCATCGATCCACTGCCATAGGCGCTCCACCCCGGCCGGCATGGAGACCTGTGGCTGCCAGCCGAATTCGCGTTGGGCCTTGCGGATGTCGCTGATGAACACGGGTTGATCGCCGGGCCGCCAGTCGCCGTAACTTGCCGGAATGGGATGCCGCGCCAGTTTCTCCAGCAGCGCCCGAAACTCCACCCAGATAGACATGGTGTTGTCAGGTCCGCCGCCAATATTGTAAATCTGGCCGGTAGCCACGTCAATGTGGGCGGCCGCGGCGTTATAAGCCGCTACCAGATCGTCGATCCATAACACATCACGCACCTGTTTCCCGTTGCCATAGACGGTGATGGGGCGTCCCAGCCGCGCCGCAATGCAAAAGTGCGCCACCCAACCCTGATCTTCCACGCCGAATTGACGCGGGCCATATATGCACGACTGCCGAAAGACCACCGTGCGCAGGCCGTAAATGCGCGCATAGTCGCGCACATATTGATCGCCCGCGCCCTTGGAGCAGCCGTAGGGCGAGTGAAAGTCCAGCGGCTCGTTTTCCGAAATGCCGAATGGCAAGTCGCGATAGCGATAGCGTCCAGCTGCTTCTACGACGGCAATTCGCTCCATGCTGCCAAAGACCTTGTTCGTGGACGCATAGAAGGTCATGGCCCGGGGCGCCTTGGCGCGCACGGCTTCCAGCACATTGAACGTGCCCAGGGCATTGATCTCAAAGTCTTCGCGCGGATTCACGACCGAGGTCGTGACTGCCACCTGCCCGGCCATGTGATACACGCGCTCTGCGTCGGCGGGCAGAGCCGCGAGCAGGGCCGCCGGAGCGCGAATGTCGCCCTGGATAAATGTCAGGTGCTCGCCGTGCCGGGCGCGCAGCCAATCCAGGTTGATTTCCGTCCCGCGCCGCGATAAATTGTCGAAGACGATTACATGATCGCCGCGCCTCAGATGATGATCAGCCAGGTTGCAGCCGATGAAACCGGCACCGCCGGTGATGAAAATACTCATCGCATATTACCTTTGCTCCGCCGGCCCGGCTTCCCATTCACGCTGCGACGCCACCGGGGGCGGGCTTGGCGCCGTGCGGGTCCTACTGCGGCCGATCCGGCTCCTCAGGCGGTGGATGATTCCCCTGCTCCTGAGCCAGACGCGCCAACTCTTCGCGGCGCAGGCGGTACAACACTTCCTCCATCAGGCGCCGCGTGTCGCCGATCCGATCGGCGAGCAGTCCGAAGATCATCACCAGAAACCCGACGATCAAGGCCATCACGGCAATGATCAACGACTGCACATTACCCGGCAAGGCAAAATCCTGCCGGACAAAGATAATCAGCAGCCGGGCAAACAACAAAAATGCGATCAGCCAGAACGGCACCGACAGATAAAAGAACGTCTTCAGCGGCTCATAGGTGGCGTAGGCTCGCACAATCGTGGCCCCCTGCCGTTTGATGAAATGCCAGCTGCCGCGATGCAATTTTGAGGGCCGCGTCGGGTTGGTCATGATCGGGATGTGCGCCACTTTCAGACCGCGCTTGCCGGCTTGAATCAAATTGTCGAGCGTATAGGAAAAGTCACTCGTGACGAACAGGCGCAGGGCCGCCTCCCGGTCGTACGCTCGAAAGCCGCTGGGGGCGTCCGGCACAGTGGTGCCAGAGGCCGCCCGCGCCACCCAACTGCCAAACCGCTCCAGCAAGCGTTTCCGCGTCGAGAAGTGTTTGACTTGATCAACCTGCCGATCGCCGATGACCACATCGGCCTGTCCCTGCAGAATGGGCTCGATCAGCTGCGGGATCTGCTCGCCGGGGTATTGATTGTCGCCGTCCGTGTTCACAATAATGTCGGCGCCCTGCCGCAGACACGCATCCAGGCCGGCCTGGAAAGCAAACGCCAAACCGCGATTGTGCGGCAGCGACCAAATGTGATCGGCGCCGGCGCTCTGCGCGTACTCGACCGTCCGATCGAGTCGAGCCGTCATTGATGACCAGCACCTCCACCCGCTCGATGCCGGAGATGGACCGGGGCACGTGACGTATCACAGACGCGATGGTAAACTTCTTCGTTATAGGCTGGAATCTGAACGATGAGTTTCATAGTTTCTCTGCGCGGAGCGCCAGCAGCGCATAAGTCCTGTAGAACATGTGGTAGAATCGCGCCGTAGTTATCGGCAAAATACCGCTCATGGTTAAGTCGGCTTCATGTCCAAAGCTGCGCGCTGCTCGCCCCGGATTCTAATCCCGATAGGATTATATCTTTGCTTATCGCTTCTCTACCTGTTTGCGGTGCCCAGCGGTGAGTCTCCCGACGAGCCCTCCCATTTGCGCTGCATTGAGCAAGTCTCCATCGAAAACCGTTTGCCGGAAGTCGATCCCAAGCCCGGCGGCTTGTGGTGGGAACGCACCGCTACCGTGTCTGGCTACTTGTGTCATCATCTCCCGCTATATTACCTGGCAGCCGGCGCCACGCAAAAAATTGCGCAGGGGATCGGTGATGCGCCGCAGCATTTTGAGCTGCCGCCCAACAATCCCGGGTGGACTAGCGGCGCGCCCGCTATGTTTCTTCACACGGACAAGACCTCTTTCTTCATGATTCCAGAGCCACGCACCGTGGTGGCTGTACGGATCCTGTCAATCTTGCTGGGACTGATTACCGTGTGGGCCTGTTATCAGACCGCCCGGGCCGTCTTGCCAGATGATGCTGCGCTGCCGATCATCGCCGCAGTCCTGTGCGCCGGCTGGCCTCAATTCCTCTACATGCAGCGCGCCATAAACAATGACATCCTGGCGACCGCTTTGGCCTCTGGCGTTCTCATCGTGTTGTTGAAGGTCGGGCGCCCGTACCGTTTTATCTGGGCCACCGGCCTGGCCTGTCTGGCAGTTCAGCTAAACTCACCATGTCCTTCACCCTGGTGGTGGTGGCACTGGCATTCGGACTGGAATGGTTTACTTTCCGCACACCACGCAAGAATTACCTGACGGCGGCCCTGGTGTGCCTGGGAATAACGGGCCTGTTGGCTGTGTTGCTCATCTTTCAGCCGACGATCAACCATCACCTTATCGCCGATCAACGCGGATTCGGCGGCACCCTGCCGCAAGCGGCGACGGTCGCTTACTGGCTGGATGTTTTGAAACTGTCGATCAGTTCGGGTTTTGCCCGCTTCGGCTGGATGAATCTCCCGGCCCCTGAATGGCAGGCTTATGCCTGGTGGGGGGGCATCGTTGTCACCGCGCTCCTGGGCCTGCAGATTATTCTGAAAGGTGCGCGCGATCGCCGTCAGAAACTTCTCTTGATTACGCTCTTCATTTGGACGGCCGGTGTCCTGGCCATTTACCTGCGCTTGAACGCGAACCGCTTCCAACCGCAATTCCGCTTTGCTTTTCCCCTGCTGCCGATTGTATGCACGTTTGCAGCGGCGGGCTGGCTTCGGGTGGCCCGGCGTTTTACTCGCAAAGACGTGTTCGCCGTCGGGTTACCGCTTGCTCTATTGGTGATCGTTAACCTCTATCTGATCATCGCCGTGATTGTGCCCGCCTACCGTTGAAACCTGACCGCGCCAACCTGTTCCCCCAGATTATCTAACGCTGCGGTGGAAAGGTAAGGCACTCAACTCGATTCACCTCAAGTAGATCCGGGAAGACTTCCAAGAGGCCAGTGGAGACTGGCGCGATTGCCAGGGTGTCCCAGGTCTTGGTCTGAACCGGGTCCGAGTCAAACACGTGATAGAACTGAGCCGGCTCGATCAAACTCACATCGGTTGTAAAATCCCGGCCCGTTTCGAGCGCCAGCAAGTTGGACTCACCCTGGACATCACCGTCCCGCAGAAACTGCGCATGCACGGGGCTGGGGCGTCCGAGCAAAGCGGTCGGGGGATAGGTGAGCCTCAATCCCAGCCGCACCAGGCTGCAAGCAGCCGGTTGGTCAAGGCGCAGGGACAGTTTAGCCGGTTCGGTCTGATCGACATGATAGGCAAGTTCAGCGGCCTGAAATTCGGCCGGCGTTGAACGACGCTGCAATAAATAATAGCCATCACCGTAGGACTGCGCGGATTGCAGTTCGAAATTGCGATACAGATACTCGAAGATCACCGGAACGCGCGCAATCTGTTGAACATTGTCGATTGGCCAGGAGCTGACCCGTCCAAGCCATATATCACTTGGGGAACACCGCCGGTCCGCTCAAGCATCTCAACATATTTGTGCTGCAACGTTTCGGTATGCGCCACGAAAGCCAGAAGAACTGGTGCGCTTAAGGCACGCTTGCGCTGGGTCGCAATGTAATTCTGATACGGAAAGATCAACAGCGGCTGCGCGGTCCTCTCGACCGCGTCCGCCAGTCCGGCGGGAACCAGCTGCTCGGTTGGCGCGCGGTAAGTTGTGATAGCCTGCCACTGCGCCGCCAACGATGGCTTGCCATCCAGTGAGCGCGGCAGCTGAGCCAGCGCTGAGAAGCTGGCGCCGGGCCAGATTGCAAAGAGCAGCAACATCGAACCGACCCAGCCGGCCCGTATCTTCTGCGTGCCCAGCCAATCATGCCCCAGCACCAACAGCAAGAACACCAAGGGAATGCTGGCAATCGTGACGTGCGACCAGTCGCTGCGCAGGGTCAATCCCTTCAAGGCTACCAGCGACGAAATCAGCAAACTGACCAGCAGATAACCGTCCTGACGACTCAGCCGCCGCCAATAAAACACAACGAACCCGATCGCGTACAGCAACAACATGAGGAGGCCGAGCGAAACCGAAGTTCCCGGCCGCCACGCGGTGCCCATGGTATTATTGTGTCCCCGAATAATTTCCAGATTGTAATACTGATAGTCAAACAGTTGCACGTAATTCGGCGAGGTCCACTTGAACACCACGCTGATCAGCACGTTGCCCAGCACGAAGGTTCCGACCATCACACTGAGCAACAGCACGTAATGGCGCGCTGAATCCAGGCCGGCGTAGTTTGATCTAGGCCGAAAATGCGCCAAGACAGCGTAAATCCCCAGCACGAGCGCCGCCGCCGCCAGCGTCAGCAATCCCAATTCCGCCGTGAGGAGCTGCGCGGTGAAACACAGGCTGCCTGCTACCGCCGCCAATGCCACTTGACGACGCCATGTCGAGGCAGACATGGCCCGCGACACCAACACGCCGCACAGAATCATCCAGACCATCCGCAGCGCCGCAATGTCAGATAAGAGATGCAACAACGCGGTTGCCAGAAATACGAAGAATACAAACTTCCAGCCAATTTGCCTGATCAGCAGCAGGACAGTTCCTAACAAGACAAGACTGCTTATTTGAAAAACCAGGACGATCGCAAAAAAACCGTCTACGGCCGATCCTCCGGCATTCAACCGCGTCCCCAGGCGAGCCACTGCCTGCGATAGAACGCCGTAATTAAAAAAGAAGTCGCGGCCGCTGATCTGGCCTTGCTGGATTGAGGCTGCCAGGCTGACGATCCACGAATGGTCAAGCGTGTTGCTCTTGAACGCGTCCGTCGTGGCCGTGGTTTGAAGCACAACGCCAGCCAGGGAGAGCACCACACACAGAGCCGTTACGATAGTTTTTCGCCAGCGCAACTCTAACTGCCCGACCTTTCTCCGTGGCCAACCCGGTCTGTGATGTTCCTCGACCACGACTTAGCGGCTCGTGAGCGGAAGATATACGCCGTAACTCCCGACGAGAACCGTGGCAGTCATGACATTGTTAGACTTGATCGTTTCCAGGATGGTGTTGCCGGGATCGACCTCAATTCGAGCGGCATGAAGTCCCAATGTCAAATCTGGCCACACCGCGCTGATTTCCACCGTATTGGCACATCCGCCAATGGGCGAAATAGAATACTCGCCCAGAAGCGTGTTTCCGCCGGCAGTCACATCAGTCACCCGCACAGTCGTCGACCGTGGTGTGCCATCCATGGTCAGGGTGTTTCCCGCATTGGCAATTGATACGCGCAAGGTCGTCGTCACTGTCTCGCCCACTGCGGCAATCATACTGGCTGGATTGGGCTGGTAACGATAGGGGTGCAGATCGACAGTGGGTGTGAGAGGCGAAGCAATTTGACCGATATAGTATTGACCCATTGACGTGAGCGTGTAAGGCGCGGTCGATCGAAACAAGAAAGTGCCCCACGCAAAATCACCGGGATCTCCGCCGGGATAGGATGAATCATCATCCAGGCTGTACAGCGCTGAGCGCTGCACCAGGCGATATCCGTCTGCAGCATAACCCAGGTTCACGTCGGCCGTCGTATTTACGAAGACTCGCTGTATCGCGATTGAACTGGTTCATCTGCTCTTGTGTTACACCATTGTCATCCATCCACCACAATGGCAACAGTGCGCCAAACTCGGTGATAATCAAGGGCGTCTCTTGATAACCACGGCTCTTCATCCAGGCGCGCATTTCGTAGATCAAAGACTTGAAAATATTGAGATTCACGTTGTCCGCGGCAGTATAGAGTCGGCCCTGGGTAGCAGCGCTACCAGGTGGAACTTCTGCTCCCCAAGAGCCCTTGAGTTCCGGGAGGATGTACAAATGAATATTCCAGACATCAATTGGCATGGGGCCGCCATATTTACTGCGATAAGCCGTTAGTATTTTGTCAAGGTACTCCAGGCGAAGCGGGGTGGGCTGCACGATTGAACCGGTTGCGATGCGGGCTGTTGGGTCAATACCCTTAATAAACTGATAGGTGTCGTGATACGCCTCGGCGTATTTGTCAGGCATCGTCTCGCCCTGCGCGCGGCGATCGATTTCATTGCCGAGCATCCAAACACTCCCTGGATTGGCCTGAACGATGGGGCCAAGCCCGTTCGCCGCCATGGTCAAAGGCGGATTAATGCTGACGGTGGGCAAGAAACCACTGCCGTTTTTATCCTGCCGGATATGAACGGCCTGATAGAACTCCATATTCCAGGGTTCTGTCGGGCTCAGGAACAGCTTTCCAATTGTGAAACCACCCGACACGAGTGGAAGTATAGTTGTACACGCTGATAACAGGATTTCTTGTGAGCCCCACTCCCAGCCGGCAATTCGGAAAATCAACACCAGCCGCCTGTACCGCACCATAGCCGGTCGAACCCGCTGGAAAGCCGCTCGTCGTTGACCCAAGGGCTGCCAGGACCACGCCGAGGGCAAAACTGAGCGCCAATCCTGCCCGCCAGATAGTTTGTTTCATCCCTGCTCCTCTAATGATTCAAGCCCGTTCACATTCAAAATAAGCTCAGCTGCTGCGGCTCATCAGGCGGGGCAGCCGCCTCCTCCACCTGACTGAGTTCAGCCAGAATCCCCGGCAGCCTGGCAAAGTCTTCCTCCACGGTCTTCCGCAGCGATGGCTGGTGCAGCGCTGCCGCCGGATGGAACATGGGCACGTACACAATCTCACTCACTTTGCGCGGTTTGCCATGAATCGCGCTGATCTTTTCATAGGGAAAGGCGCGCGCCATGGAATAGCGGCCCAGCGTCACGATCACCTGCGGCTTGATCAGCGCGATCTGCCGATCGAGATAGGGTTGGCACGCCGCGATCTCTTCCGGCTGCGGATCGCGGTTGCCCGGCGGGCGGCACTTCACCACATTCGTGATGTAAACATCCGCGCGTTGCAGCCCGATCGATTGCAGCAGTTCATCCAGAAACTGGCCCGCTGCGCCGACAAATGGCCGGCCCTGCTGATCTTCATGGAAGCCGGGTCCCTCGCCGATGAACATGATCGCGGCGTTCTCCGGGCCGTCACCGGGCACAGCCCGGGTACGCCCTTGCGCCAATAGACAGCGGTTGCAGCCAGACACCTCTTTTGCCAGATCAGCCAGTGCCGTCATAGAATTTCCTCTCGCATAAAAAGCAGGTGGCCAGCTGCTGGCCACCTGCTGTCAATCTTACCACGGCCTTTCGTCCACCCTTGACAGGCAGACTCACATTTTGGCCCCGCACTCCGGGCAAAACTTGGGACTCCCCTCGATCTTGGTGCCGCATTGCGAGCAGAACTTCTCGCGCTTGATGGGCTGGCCGCACTCGCCGCAGAACTTGGCGCCGGGCATAACGCTGGCCCCACAGTTGGGGCAACCCCCGACGACGGTCTTCTCGAATTTTTCTTTGGTCACGTAAGTGGCCTCCTGCGCCACCTGGCGCGCCTGCTGCACCGCCGCTTCCGTTTGCGCCGCCGAGTATTCCGCCTCCAGATCGGGCGCGCAGTCTAAACACAGTCCGCGCTGCGGATTCCAGCACGTGTCGTCCACCCATTTGGCGCAGCGCTTGCACTGCTTGAAATAGGGCTTGACCTCTTCGATCGCCTGTCTGGAATTCGGCGTCGTGCTGCTTCTCCCACGCGGCGGAATGCATGCGATGGCTGGCATCGGCCGCATTGCCAAACAACCCGCCAAACAGGCCGCTGGCGACGTCGAGCGCGTCATTGAGCGCGTTCGTGCTTGAGCCGCGAAACGTGCTCTGATAGCCGCTGCCGCAGCGATCGCAATAAAACTCGAATTGAAAACCGCGGTCGGTGCTGTCGTCACGATAATTGCGGGTGAACTTGATCAGCGCCATGCTGCCTCTCCGCCGAGTGCCAAAATTGAGGATCGCGCGGGATTATAGACGATGCCCATTTTTTTGTCCACCAAACGGGACCGAAAACCGCCGCCGGCTGAGCGGGGCTGACGCTCATCCGATCGGATGAGCATCATCCCGCGCGCCGATGACATTCGCCACTCCCCGGCATTTCATCTCATGGTAAACTGAAAGCGCATCCAGCAGCCAATCTGCACATCCCAATCTCCATATCCCATACAGGAGCAACCTATGACCGCCCAACTGATCGATGGAAAAGCGATTGCCGCCGCGATTCACGAAGAAGTGCGCGTGGCCGCCGCGGAATTCAAAGCCAAGCACGGCATCACGCCCGGCCTCGCCACGGTGCTGGTCGGCGATAACCCGGCCTCGCACTCCTACGTCAAGGCCAAGCGCCAGGCCTGCGCCGAAGACGGACTGAATCGTTTCCGAATGAACTGCCCGCCGACGCCACGCAGGACGAAGTGCTGGCGCTGGTCAAACAGACTCAGCGAGGACCCCATGGTGCACGGCATTCTGGTGCAGCTGCCCATGCCCAATCACATCAACGAAGAAGCCGTGCTCAACGCCGTGCCCATCACCAAAGACGTGGATGGTTTCCATCCGGTCAACATCGGCAAGCTGGGCATGAAGAACCGCGAGCCGTCGTTTGAGCCCTGCACGCCCGCCGGGGTGATTGAATTGCTCGATCGGATCGGCGCCAAGATCGAAGGCGCGAATGCCGTGGTGCTGGGCCGCAGCAACATCGTCGGCCTGCCCGTGTCGCTGCTTGCTGCTGGGCCGCAATGCGACCGTTGACCGTCTGCCATTCGCGCACCAAGGACATTGCCGCGGTGGTCCGGCAGGCCGATATTCTGGTGGCCGCCATCGGGAAGGCGAAGTTCGTCAAGGCGGAGTGGGTCAAGCCCGGCGCGGTGGTGATCGACGTGGGCGTGAACAGCCTCCCGGTGCTGAACCCCGATGGCACGCAAGCCATCAGCGAAAAGACCGGCAAGCCCAGGACCAGGCTGGTGGGCGACTGTGATTTTGACGCGGTGAAAGAAGTGGCCTCGGCCATTACGCCGGTGCCCGGCGGTGTCGGCCCCATGACCATTGCGATGTTGATGAAGAACACGCTGCGGGCGGCCCAGCAGTCGGTGAAGTAATTCCGGATTGCATCTGCAGTTGAAGCAGCGGCAGCTGACCAGAAGAAGGGACAAGAGGAGGGAAGACAAGGATCTACTACATAGTCCCTCCGTCTCTCTGTCTTCTTGTCATCGTGTCATTCTGCAAACGGCTCAAAAACGCCACGACATTCTTCCCCAGCGCTTCCAGTGTTGTAACCGCCTTCCTGCACAATCACCGCCGGCAGATTCAGGGCGTGCAGACGCCGCGCCATGTCGGCATAATCAGCGGTGATCAGATCGAATTTGCTGATCGGATCGCCGCCGTACGTGTCAAACCCGACCGCGATCACCAGCGCCCAGGGATCGAACTGGCGAATCCGATCGAGCGCCAGATCCAATGCCTTCAGATACCACTCGCCGTTGGTGCGCGGCGGCAGCGGAAGGTTGAGGTTGTAGCCTTCGCCCGCGCCCGCCGCCGATCTCATCCGCAAAGCCTGCAAAGTACGGATAGTCCATGCGCGGATCGCAGTGGATTGAGATCGTCAGCACCCGATCGTCTTCCCAGAAAATATCCTGCGTGCCGTTGCCGTGATGATAGTCGATGTCGATCACGGCCACCGGGCCGCGCACGCTGAGAATCCTGGCGGCAATCGCGGTGTTGTTGAAGTAGCAGTAACCGCCGCTGAAATCGCGCCCGGCATGATGACCCGGCGGACGGCACAGCGCATACGCCGATCGGATCGCCATACAGCACCAGGTTGGCGGCCGTCATCGCGCAGCTTGCGCCGCGCCCAAAGCCGCTTCGTACGTGCCTTCCATCAGCGGCGCAGTGAGATCGAAGGTGTAATAGCCGTAACCTTCGGCGGCATTCAAACGCGCCTCGCCCTTGCCAGTTTGCGGCGCGCGCGCGGCGGCGGAAATGACGAGGATAATAAGTCGGCGGATAACCTGCGGGCAGAGGCGGATTCGGTGGCCAGCCATTCCTTGAAGCCGTTGCGAATGAACCACACGTAGTCGCCCGTCATGCACCAGCAGCGGCAGACTCTCAGTGGCGGCCTTCTTCCGGCGTCACGATTTTCGCCCATGACGTGGCCCGCAGCGCCTCCAGCATGATCTCGGCACGCTGCGGCGATTCGATAGTAAGGCATGAGGCGACCGCCCGCCCAATCTCAAACGCGGGATGGTGCCGCTGATACGTTTCGGAGTGAACGATGGGCAGGGTCATAGAGATTCTCTCCGGCAATGATGGACTTGACGAGGCATTCCACTCGCGCGCGTGCTGACAGTTGCGGCGCAGTCTGCGCGCTGCTTGTCATTATAATCCAATTCAGCATGGATTTCCTGACGAATCTTCACCGCTTCATCTCCGCCACGATCTGCTTCCGCGCGGCGCGACGGTGATCGTCGGCGTCTCGGGCGGGGCCGATTCGCTGTGCCTGCTTCACGCCCTGCACACGCTCGCCGCCGGAACTTGATCTGCGCCTGCACGTCGCCCATCTCAATCATCAACTGCGCGGCGACGAAGCGCAGGCCGATGCAGACTTTGTGCGCGACATCGCGCGACAGTGGAACTCTGCCCTACACGATCGAATCGCGCGACGTCGCCGGCTTTGCCCGTCACCACAAACTCTCGCTGGAAGAAGCGGCGCGTCAAGTGCGCTACGGCTTCCTGCTGGAAGTGGCGCTCGCGCAACACAGCGCAGACCATCGCCGTCGCGCATCAACGCCGACGATCAAACCGAATCGGTGCTCATGCACTTGCTGCGCGGCAGCGGCCTGGCCGGCCTGCGCGGCATGCAGCCCAAAATGCGGATTGCGGAATTACGAATTCTGAATTGGGATTCCGCAGTCCGCGTCCCGAATTCCACATTGACGGACATCTGCTTAGTGCGTCCTTTGCTGGAGACTCCCCGCTCAGCCATTGACGAGTATTGCCAGCAGCACCATCTTCAGCCGCGCGTCGATGCGACCAACGCCGACACCACCTATTTTCCGCAATCGGCTGCGCCACGAATTGCTGCCGATGCTGGAAACGTACAACCCGCAACATCCGATCGATCCTGCGGCGCACGGCAGACGTCGTCGCCGCCGAGCTATGAAGTCTTGCAGGCGCACACCAACTTCGCCTGGGACATGACCGTCGTCGAGGAATCGGCCACCGCCGTCACCTTCGATCTGCTGCTGTGGCGCGAACATCCGCTCGGCGTGCGGCGCGCCCTGCTGCGCAAAGCGATCCAGCAACTGCGCCCGCCGCTGCGCGACATCGATTTCGGGCACATCGAAGCGGCGATCGAAATTTTGCAGCGCGCCCACACCGGCGATCAAGTCACGCTGCCGCAGAATCTCTTGATCGAAGTGAGCTACGGCACTTTCACGATCTCGCCGCGCGAGGAATTTGCTCCTGCCCGATTGGCCGCAGCTGCCCGATCGAACTGCGTCGCTGACGATCAACGTGCCCGGCGTCACACCGCTGCCGGAATCGACCGTGGCATCTGGAAGCCAAACCTTTGAGGCCTGCGATCACAGTTGAACCCCTGGCCGGCTTCGCCGCCTGCTTCGACGCGGATGCGCTGCCCGGCCCGCTGGTCATGCGCCCGCGCACCAGCGCCGATCGCTTTCATCCGCAGGGCATGCCCGTCGCCCGTGCGCCTGAAGGATTGGATGATCAACGCCAAAGTCCCGCGCGCCATCCGCGATCGCCTGCCGCTCTGATCTCCGGCGATCAGATCGTGTGGGTGCCGGGCTTCCGCGTGGGACAGCCGTTTCTCGTGCGCAGATGAAACGCAGCAAATCATCAAATTGGTCTTCAGAAAGGTTGTAGCGATGACTGTCACTGACGTAGTGACGAGTGAAGTGTGATCCGCATCGCATTTCACTTTTCACTTGTCACTCATCATCATGGAACTTCCACTCGAATCTCAGATCAACCGCAGCCGATCGCGCGCGTCTCAATCGCGGCTACACCCTCGGCCTGATCGGCATCGCCTTCTGGTCGACCACCGCTATCTTCATCAGTTATCTGCTGAAGAACTATCCCGCTGCAGCCGTTGACGCTGGCCTTCTGGCGCGATCTCTTTGTCGTCGGCGCGCTCGCGATCGGGTTGGCCGTCTTCCGCCGCAGCGCGCTGCGCATCGCCCCGCAGCCAGCGCCGCTTCCTGATCGCTTACGGCTTCTCGCTCACCCTGATGAACATCTCGTGGACGCTGTCCGTGGCGCTGAACGGCGCGGCGGTCTCCACCGTCATGGTCTACGCCTCGCCCGGCATCACCGCCATTGCCGCGCACTTCTTTTTCAAAGAACGGATCAGCCCCATTCGCGTGGCTGGCTTTTCATCGGCGCGCTTGCTCGGCGCTTTCTTCGTCGCCAAAGCCAACGATCCCGCGCAATGGAACGTCGAACGCGGCGCGGCATCATCATCGGCGTGTTGTCGGCCTTTGGCTTTGCGTTCTACAGTTTGATGGGCAAAGCCGTCTCGCAGCGCCGCATCAATTCGTGGACGGCGACGTTGAGCGCGTTCAGCGTGGCGACGATCTTCTTATTACCCACCACGCTGATCACGCTGGCGCTCGGCCAGGCCGCCGCCCCGTCGGCGAGGCGGCGTCCTATAGCCTGTTCTCGCTGGGCACACAATGGAGCGGCTGGCTGATCCTGCTCATTCTCGCCGTCGTGCCCACGCTGGGCGGCTTCGGATTCTATACGGCCAGCCTGGGCTATTTGCCCGCCGGCACGGCCAACTTGCTGGCGACTTTGGAGCCGGTGCTGACCACCATTCTGGCCTATCTGCTGCTGAACGAATCGTTGTCGCCGCTCGCAGCTGGTCGGCGGCGCGTTGATCGTCCTCAGCGTCATCTCCCTGCGATTGGAAGAAAGGTAAACGGATCATGGAACCGCATTTCAACGTCTGGATCGAACACAATGGCGTAGTGGTGCTCAGCGAGTGGCGCGTGAAGCTGCTGGACATGATCGATCAAACCGGCTCCATCAGCCGCGCTGCCGAGAAGATGAACGTCACCTATCATCGCGCGTGGGAGAAACTGCACGAGATGGAAGAGGGTTTCGGCTTCAAGCTGGTCGATGCGCAGGTGGGCGGCGTGCACGGCGGCGGAGCCGAGCTGACCGCGCAGGGCCGCGATCTGATCAAGAAGTTCCGCGCCTTCGATCAGGGCCTCAGCGACGAGATCGAGCAGCGCTTTGCCGGCGCTTTCGGCCAATAGTCCGGTTGATCAGCACCTCACGCACGTGAGGTTTTTCAATTGACATCGCTATCTTAATGTAGTATAACGAGGCTATCCCCGACCGATATAGCGGTCCAAAACAGGAGGCCCCCAGATGAAGCTTCGCCCGTTGTCCATTGTTTTCACAGGTTTGATGATCGTTGCCATGGTTTTGAGCGCCTGCGCGCCCGCCTGCCGCACCGGCGCCCACGGCCGCTAGCCCACCGAGAGCAGCGCCTGCCCCGTCCGGCGAGCAGGTGCTCAAACTCGCCACCACCACCAGCACCGCCGACTCCGGCCTGCTCGATAACATCCTGCCCGAGTTCGAGAAGCTATGCAACTGCCGCGTGGATGTGGTGGCCGTCGGCACCGGGCAGGCGATCGCGATTGGCCAGAAAGGCGATGCCGACGTTCTGCTGGTGCACGCCCGCAAGTCTGAAGACCAGTTTGTCACAGACCAGGATGCCAAAGAGCGCTTCGACGTGATGTACAACGATTTCATCCTCCTCGGCCCCCAGGATGATCCCGCCAAAGCCGGCAGCGCGGCTTCAGTGAAGGATGCTTTCAAGGCGATCATGGCTGCCCAGGCGGCGTTCGCCAGCCGGGGTGATAAGTCGGGCACCAACACGAAAGAGTTGAGCATCTGGTCATCGGCGGGCATCACGCCGACCAAAGACATGCCGTGGTATAAGGCGTTGGGACAGGGCATGGGCGAGACACTGACCTTTGCGAATGAGCAGAAGGCGTACACGCTGGCCGATCGCGGCACCTATCTCGCGATGAAGGATAAGCTGCCCGACCTGGCCGTGGTCGTGGGTGGCAACACGCTGGCTGAAAACAAGGACAAGTCGCTGCTGAATCCGTATGGCGTGCTGGCCGTTAACCCTGATAAGCACCCGGGCGTCAAGTATGATCTGGCGATGCAGTTTGTGAAGTGGATCACCTCGGTGGACGAGCAGCAGAAGATCGGCGATTTTGGCAAAGACAAATTCGGCCAATCGCTGTTCTATCCATCTTCTGCAGAATGGCAAGCGGCTCATCCGAATTAGAGTTCAGCGGTCAAATTCTGTAATCGGTTATGGACGACTGCCGCGAGCGAGGCGTCAGCCTGCAATACCGTGCCTGAAGCGTCATGCCCGAGTGCCTGCGAAGCGGTGTCGGGTATCCAGGTAGACGAGGAGAGTACTGCATCCGCCGCAGGCGTGGTGTCGGCGAGTCAGGCTGATCGTCCTGTGAGATTCCCGCCTGCCGTACCCGGCCACTGGGGCCTGGCGGCACGCAGGACGCGCTACCCGCGCCGAATGACGATGCCGTAGAACTCACTGGCCTATACTCCAACGTCCAACTTCCAATCTCCATCTTCAAGGATTGAACCATCGAAGACTTACTGCGCGCTTTCACCCGCCCCGATCTGGCCGAAATCGTCGCGCTGACGCTGCGCGTGTCGGGCATTGCCCTGCTCATCAGCGCGCTGATCGGCGTGCCGCTCGGGGCGCTGATTGGCCTGGCGCGTTACACGGGCAAAGGCGCTACACGCGCCGTGCTGTATACGGGCATGGGCTTGCCTCCGGTGGTCGTAGGACTTACTGTTTATCTGCTGATGTCGCGGAGTGGTCCGCTGGGATCATTGGGCTGGCTGTTTACACCCTATGCCATGATCTTTGCTCAGGTGCTGATTGCGCTGCCCATGATGGTGGCCTTGACCATGACGTCGGTGGAAAGCGTCAGTCCCGAGCCTGCGGCGTCAGGTGCTGGCGTTGGGCGCCACTCGCTCGCAACTGGCGTGGACCGTTTTGCGCGAAGCGCGCATCGGCGTCACGGCCGCGGTGGTAGCTGCCTTTGGCGCGATTATCTCCGAAGTGGGTGCGGTGATGCTGGTCGGCGGCAACATCGCCGGGCAGACGCGCGTGCTGACCACGTCCATTGTGCTCGACACCCGGCAGGGCGATTTCAGCCTCGCCCTGGCGCTGGGCGTGATTCTGCTCACCATCACTTTCCTGATCAATGTCGGGCTGATGCGGCTGCAGAAATAGTAAAATGGATTATCGCCCCATGACTTACGCCATTATTGGGCAACAAAGTTAGCGAGTGATAAAACACCAATCGACAAGCTTATGAATGCTGGAGGTTGGAATAGTCCTGCAATGCCATTGCGCTATATTGAAGCTCAGCAGAATCGCCAATGATGGAATAGACTTAGATGACGACTAGCCGACAGCACCAGCACCACTTAACGCCCGTCAATCGATGGGCGTTCCAGTTATTGATTGCGCAACTCACAAATGGGACTTTCGAACTATTGCATCTTGCTTGTGTCACAGAGGGTTTGCCCGCAGGGAAATATTGATCGATATTTGCTCAGTTGCCACACCAGTGGTATAAAGCAAGAAATGCGCGGATAGGATGAGACAAAAATGCCAAACATTTCTTATGAACTGGACTTTGGCAAAAACCCCTCTGCGTGAAATTGCTCTGACCCGGCAATTGACGTGCTGAAAGGAACTTCACGCAGAAGGTCAATGACGAGCGGCTGGACGTGGCTGAGCTGAATGAATGCGATTACGTTGGCGTCAGGTCGGCCAAGATCTTCGCATCGGACTGTCCGCGGCGTGCCAGCGTCGCGATGTGACACACGGTCTGGCGCAGATGCTCGTGTTGATGCGCGGCGAGGACGTCGGGCAGTTCGGGCAGTGTGGCCTTGGGGTTGGTCAGCAAGGGCAGCACGCGCCGATACTGCACGAAGGCATAGGCCGCGAACACGAGGGTGTGCCAGCGCAGGATCGCTTCGTAGGACTGCACCCGATAATCGGCTAGCCCGAAGCGTTCCTTGAGATACCAGTTGTCGACCTCTGCTTGCCAACGGTAGCCGTAGTACTTCAAGATGGTGCGGACACTCAAGGCCGTGTCCGAGCACAAGAAGTAGGCGGGATGGCGATCCCGCCGGGCCCGTTTGGAAATGATCGCTACCACGGGTTCGGGGTAGCGGCGCACCCGACCGACCACAGAGCGTGTGGCGTACCTGCGGGAGCGCGTGGCCGAACGCACGACAATAGACGTGATGCGCTGATGACCAAGATGGGTCCACCATTAACGCAGGGCGCGGTCGTTGACAACCCGGTTGGATTTGGTGGCACAGATCCAATGCCAGCCGTGTGACTGGATGAAGTGTTCGAGATGCCGCCCGTCGTACCAACTGTCGAACAGCACATAGACGCGACAAGCAGGCGGCAAGTCCGGCGCAATCTCGGCCAGCATCGCCTCGGCTAACTCGACCAAACTGTGATAGGTCAGGCGCGGCTGGTCGGTGCCGTGGCGGGCGCGATTGAGGCGGTGCACTTGTTTGCGGCTGAGATACAAACGCCAGGCCAGGGTGAACTGGACGGAGCCGAGTTGCAAATGGAGGGTCACATAGCGCGAGGCGTTGGTGTAGTGCTTCTTCTGGCGACGTTGCTCGACATGATCGTGATGAAAGGTCACGGCCTCCAGCGCCGTGGTCGCCACATCCTTGGGGGCTAAGGCATCGTCGAGGCTCAGAAACAGCACGCGCCAGCCGGTGACGCGTTGAATCTGCGCTACCGTTTGAAGGAGAAAGAGCATCAAAGCCTGTTGCACGCGCTCGGCCGACCACGCACTGTCGCGAAAGAAATCGGCGCAGGCAAAGTGATCGGCGTGGGGCACGCGCAGCACCCGCGTCAGGGCGGTTAGCGTCCGGTGCTTCAGCCGGGTGCAGACCAACAGCGCCGCTACGACATTCAGCGCATGGCGCTGTTGTGAACTGTTCAGTTCGACCAGGAGCGGTAGCAGGAAGTTGCATAAAGCCTCTGAATGCGCGACAATCCAAAGTGGCATGGGACTCTCTCCAAAGTGTTGTGGCGGCAACCCACACTTCACGAGAAGTCCCGTGCCAAATCAAGTCAGATTATTTTGCCAAAGTCCCGTAAAAAAGAGGAGAAGATGAAGCTAATTCTTTTCGATATAGATGGAACGCTTTTAAGGAGTAACAATAGCATCCATGTTGAGTCCTATAGTTACGCTATTGCTAAGGTCTGTGGGATTGAAGGGCATCTCTATGACATTGTCCCTGACGGCAAAGTTGATAGTCAGATATTTCTGGAAATTCTCCAACACCGAGGTATTTCTCATACAGTCGCTCGACAACATTGTATCGAACTGTTTTCGTCACGGTACGAATATCTCGTACTAAACATGCAGGATCCCCAAGTTCATGATGTTCTGCCCGGAGTGGATCGTCTTCTGGCAATTTTGAAGAAGCGCTTTCTTCTAGGAGTAGTCACTGGTAACGAGGAGCGAGCTGCCTGGCATCGATTGGAGAAGGCTGGCTTAAGAGAATTCTTCTTGGCCGGCGGGTTTGGCAATGAGTCAGAACGACGCGCCGATCTAGTCAAGATTGCTATCCAAAGAATAGAGAAATTAACGGGGCAGCGGTTTTGCTCTGCCGAGATCCTTATCGTTGGTGATACACCAGGAGATGTCCTCTGCGCTAAGGAGAACAATCTCCGCATTATTGGTGTAGCGACGGGTAGATATGAGGCGGACGAACTTCAGAATGCGGGTGCTGATTTCGTACTAGATGACCTCGCGCATATTCGCGAATTCGAGTACTTAATTGAACAGGTAGAGTTCCCTTTGTGCCACAATGTGTGAGACAATGATCATCGACAAATTAGAGTAGGGGCGGAGAAAGAAATTAATGCACCATGTCTCACACCCAAGTTAGTCCCCGTGCGGATGGCGGTCCAGTATCTCGGACCGTGCCCGACCCGGAAGTTGTCGTGAAAGCCCAACGTCGGCACTTCACGGCGGAGTACAAGCGTCGCATCTTGCAAGAAGCCGATGCGTGTACGCAGTCCGGCGAAATTGGGGCGTTGTTACGCCGCGAAGGACTGTACTCGTCACACCTGAACACTTGGCGACACCAACGCGCTCGCGGCGAACTGCAAGGCTTGACTCCCGCAAAGCGGGGCCGTAAGGCCGATCCACAAGCCGCCGAAAATGCACGGGAATGACGATACGCCGTGATGTCGTAAATCAACTTGGAAAACGCTTTAGACGCTTATAATTGATGTCGGTTCGGGCTGATGAGGCTGCAAGGGAAGTAGCGCATAATCGATCGCGGAAGCCATGGCCGAAATCGGGTATACTTCGGACGTGACACCGATTCGCGCCCGTTTGGGCCAAGTCGTCATTATCAGCGCCAGTGGCGTGATGCTGTTGTTCCTCCTGATTCCGCTGCTCGTCCTGCTGGTGCGGGCGATTGAGGCGGATCTGCTGCAACAGCTGACGCAGCCCACCGTCGCGCAGGCCCTGCGGCTGAGCCTGCTGACTTCGATCCTCAGCATGTTGATTACGGTTACATTTGGCACGCCGCTGGCCTATTCGCTGGCGCGGCGCAAGGTGCCCGCCCGACCGGTGATCGAAACCCTGCTGGACCTTCCGATCGTGCTGCCGCCGGCCGTGGCCGGTCTGGCGCTGCTGTTGACCTTCGGGCGGCGCGGTTTCTTCGGGCCGGTGCTGGCCACGCTGGGCATCCAGTCTGCCGTTTACCACGGCAGCCGTCATCATGGCCGAGACCTTCGTCGCCGCGCCGTTTTACATTCGCTCGGCGCAGACCGGCTTTGCCAGTGTCGCACACCAAATAGAAGAAAGCGCCAGCGATCTAGGGGCCAGCAACTGGCAGGTCTTCCAACGCGTGACGCTGCCGCTGGCTGGAACAGCGCTGTTGTCCGGCGCCATTCTGAGTTGGGCGCGCGCGCTGGGCGAGTTCGGCGCGACGATCTTATTTGCCGGCAGTTTTATCGGGCGCACGCAGACCATGCCGCTGGCGATCTATCAAGCGCTGGAAACGGATCTCGAATCGGCCATGGCCATTGCGGCCATCTTGATCTTGATCTCGTTTGCATTTCTGGTGGCACTTGCGGCTTATCACGCATGGCCGCATCGGCCATCCCATGTTATGACCCTCTATCAACTGCGCGACCTTCAACATCGCTACGGCGAACGCACGATCCTCGATCTGCCCGCGCTGGACATTGAGCGGGGTGAGATCCTGGCTCTCGTCGGCCCCAGCGGATCGGGCAAGAGCACGTTATTGCGCCTGCTGCAATTTCTGGAAACACCCAGCAGCGGTTCGATCACCTTTGACGGGACGACGCTCAACGGCAGCGCGCCGCTGGACGTGCGCCGCCGCGTCGTGACCGTCTTTCAACACCCGGCGCTGCTCGATCGATCGGTCTTCGACAATGTGGGCTACGGGCTGCGGCTGCGCGGCCTGCAGCACGTGCCAGAAACGATCATGAATGCGCTCGAACGAGTGGGGCTGGGCGACTATGCCCGCACACGCGCCAAGACGCTCTCGGGCGGCGAGGCCCAGCGGGTGGCGCTGGCGCGCTCGCTCGTGCTGAATCCGGCCGCCTTGCTGCTGGACGAGCCCACCGCCAATCTCGATCCGTACAACGTCGGGTTGATTGAAGAGATCGTTCGCGGGCATGCTGAAACGACGGTGGTGCTGGTCACGCACAACACCTTTCAAGCCAAACGCCTGGCCGATCGGGTGGGGCTGCTGCTCGGCGGCAAGCTGATCGAGCTGCTGCCCGCCGATCGGTTTTTCGACGACCCGATCGATCCCCGCACCCGATCGTTCATCAACGGCGAAATGGTGTATTGACGCGGTTTGCGGGTTCTTACTTGCCATTCGCCCCCCGCCCGTGTATCATCACCTTCGTGACCGAACCATCACTCGAAGCGCCTATCATCAACCCAGCGGCGGAGACTGAGTCCGAACTCGCCGGCACGCACAATCGCATTCCAGGTGTGGCGGGCACGTGGTTCCACCGGGGGCTGCTGCTCAGCGTCAGGCTCAGCCACGTCAACGCCGTGCTGCTCGCCGTCTACATTGAGTTCTTCACGCTGCTGGTCCTGTTCACCTGGGCGCTCGCCATGGAGTCGCTGGACATCGGCCTGGCGGTGGGCCTTGCCTTCCTCACCTTGAGCACGCTGGATTGGGTGGCGCTGTCGCAACTGCCGCGCCGCCGCCGCTCGTATGGGCCGGTGTCGCCCACCCTGCTGGTGCTGGTTCCCCTCCGCGCGGTCATTACCAGCGTGCCGGTGCTGCTGCCGTTGAGCCCGCTGTGGACGGCGACGATCGTCGAGATCAGCAACTTCGCGCTGACCGGCTACGTGCTCGATAGTCTGTGGGGCGAACCGTTCCGCCTGACACTGACGACACTCACCCTGAAGTCGCCCAAGCTCAAAGGCGCGCCGCCGCTGCGCGTGCTGCATCTGAGTGATTTTCACGTTGAGCGCCTGACCCGGCGCGAAGAGAAGGTGTTGAAATGGATCGACGAGCTGCGCCCGGACTTGATCGTGTACACGGGCGACCTGTTGAACTTTTCGTATCTTGACGACGAACGGGCCCGCGCCGACTGCGTGCAGCTGCTTGCGCAGATTCACGCGCCGCTGGGGGTGTACGCCGTCCCCGGCACGCCGTTGATCGATACGCCCGCTGTGCAAGCCGCGATCTATCCCCAAACGCCTCACATCCGTCTGTTGAAGAACGAAGCGATCGAGATTGAAGGTTATCCGCAGGTGCAGATCATCGGGTTGACCTGCACGCACGATTCCGAGCTGGATGCGCCCAAGCTCGATCGAGCCCGCGCCGCTGTGCCGCCGGAGAAATACACGCTGCTGCTGTATCACTCGCCCGATCTGATGCCGGAAGCCCGCCGCGCCGGAATCGATCTGTATTTATGCGGCCACACGCACGGTGGGCAGATTCGCCTGCCGCTGTGGGGGGCCGTGGTGACGAGTTCCAAATACGGCAAGCGATATGAGATGGGACGCTATCAAGAAGACAGCACCACCCTCTACGTCAGCCGGGGCATCGGCCTGGAGGGGAAGGGCGCGCCGCGCATGCGCTTCCTGTGCCCGCCGGAGGTCGAGTTGTTTGAGCTGCGGGGAGAATAAACTATCGGCGCACCGGCTAAGCCAAGGAGAATATCGTGAAAGCTCGCGTGGCCATGCTGTTCCTATTCTTGGGCGTGAGTTTGTCAGGCGCCGGCCTGTTGGCGGCCACGGCAACTCCAGTCCCTGCGGCCCACGCCGCGTCCGGCCCGACAGCGCCCTGGGAGTCTACCAGCGCGTTTACTTACACCACACGCCTGCCTCTCATGATGAATTGTTACCCGCAGCCGGGACCGGATCCCTATTTCAGTTATCAATCCGATATGAGCCTCATCAATGCCGACGAGGCCTGGGGGCTATGCGGTGTCGACGCGGGAGAGGTAACCATCGCCATCATCGATACCGGCGTCGACCTGGATCATCCTGACCTGCAGGCTAATTTGCTTTCCGGTTATGATTACGTGGACGGCGACAGCGTGCCGGAGGATGGCAACGGACACGGCACCAACGTCGCAGGCATTGCCGCCGCGGCACTCAACGGGATTGGCGTGGCCGGCGTTGCGCCGACCGCGAGGCTGCTGCCCGTGCGCGTGCTCGACGACAGCGGCAGCGGTTATCTCTCGGATATCGCCGCGGGGATTGTGTACGCGGCTGATCGCGCCGAAGTGCTGAACCTCAGCCTGGGCGGCGCGAGCAGTTCACAAACGATGTTGAATGCGATCAATTACGCCGTCAATACTCAAGGACGCCTGGTCGTAGCGGCCGCCGGGAATTGCGGTGACGGCTATTACTCTTACAATGGCTGTTCGTACTTGAATCAACCCCTGTATCCGGCGGCGTACTCGAATGTCATGGCCGTTGCCGCCACCACGCCGTCGGATGCGCGCGCGAGCTTTTCCAACAAGGGCGCCTACGTCGACATCGCGGCTCCCGGCTCTTCCATCTACAACACTTACTACGGGAACACCTACGCGTATGTGAGCGGCACGTCTCAGGCTGCGCCGCATGTCGCCGGGCTGGCAGCGCTCGTGTGGGCTCAAAACTCCGGTTACACCGCGGCGGAGGTGTGGAGCCGCATCACTGCGACGGCAGTCGACCTGGGCGCCGCCGGCGTTGATGCTTCGTTCGGCGCGGGGCGCATTGACGTGCGGCAAGCGCTGGGTCTGACGGCGCTGCAGGCGAATCTGCCGGAAGCCAATCTGGCTAAGGCGGCGCAAGCGCCCAGCGCCGATCAACGGGCAGCGCCCATCGCGCCGGGGCGGATCATCGTCAAATTCAAGGAGTCCGCCAGCGAGCAGTCAGCCTCCAGGGTAGGGGGCGCGTTGCCGGACACGGCAGCGGGCAAGTTGATCCCGGTCGTGGATGCCCGAGTGCTGCGCGTGCCTGTTGGCGACGAATGGCAGGTGATCGATCAGCTGCGGACTCAGCCTGAGGTGGAGTATGCTGAACCGGACTACGTCCTGCAAGTGATCCGCTAATAGCGCTCGTGAGGAAGAATCACCACCCAGAATCGTTTGCGCCATTAGCGCGTTCCTCCGCGCTTGTTACTCGTTGAAGAGTCTGGCGATTTGCGAGTCGCCGTGGCATTCTCCGCAGCCGATATGCGGCTCGGCGACCTTGCGCTGAGCTTTGGTGCAGTAGGCATCGACGATCATTTTGCGTCCGAAGCCGAGAAAGCCCTTGACCACCCGGCCGCGCAGCTGCATGTGCTCGCAGGCATTGGCGCGCGCGATGTCGGGCACGGGGCAATCTTTGCAAACGTCGGGAATCCACGGCTCACTGGCCGGGTTCGCCTGAACCAGCTGGCAGATCTGTTCGCTGCGGCCGCGGTTAAAATCAGCGTAGTAGTAGCTGCATTCCTGTCCGTAAGGGGTTCGCATGTTGTGATTATACAATGAACAATGTTCAATGATCAATGAACAGTTCAAGCTGGGATGCGAATCTCTGGCAACCAACGCGCCGACTGCTCACCACGTGTCAAATTCTAACAACTCTAACGCCAGAGAGATAAAACCGGCAAAAATCATGGCCAAAGGCTATAGATTCTGACGAAGGCCATACCGACGACAGTGTCCGATGCTCGTCAGCCCTAACGGCTTGCAAACCCCATGCCATTACGATGGTTATGTTGCATTCAACTTGGCCATTGGTGAAGTCAGGGCTGATCACTTGCTCGCGAAGGGCTATTCGTCACGTTGGTGACTTGCTCAGGTTAGGATGAATTGCTTTGCAAGAGTTTGTTAAGTGACTTCTCCGAACTTGAGTAAGGTATAATGTGGCGCGCGGCGGATTTTTCATGGGGAGATCGAGTGTGAGACGTTGGCAATTCTGGTTGGGCATCGCCGTCAGCGCGGTGTTCCTGCTGTGGGCGCTGCAAGGGCTGGACCTGCGGCAGGTCTGGGCCTATCTGCAGCAGGGCCAGTACCTGTGGCTGATCCCCAGTGTGGCGGTCTACTTCCTGGCGGTGCTCGTGCGCACCTGGCGCTGGGATTATCTGCTGCGCCCGCTGAAGCGCATCCCGGTGCGGCGCCTGTTCCCGGTGGTCGTCATCGGCTACATGGGCAACAACATCTTCCCCTTCCGCATCGGCGAGTTGCTGCGCGCCTACGTCCTGAAGCGCAACGAAGAAGTCAGCATCAGTTCCTCGCTGGCGACGATCGTGGTGGAGCGCATCTTCGACGGCCTGACGATGCTGCTCTTCGTGTTCATCGCCCTGCCGACCGTGCCCTCGCTGCCGGATGGTCTGCGCTACATTGTCATCGTGGGCGGCGTGCTCTTCCTGGGGGCGCTGGTCGTCTTCTTGTTCCTGGCGGCCCGACCGGCGGCCGCCGCGCGGCTGTATAACCCGCTCATCGATCATCTGCTGCCCCAGCGCTACGGCGTCAAACTGCGCGGGTTCCTCGAGCGCTTCCTGCTGGGCCTGGCGGCGCTGCGCGATGTGCGCCAGGTGTTCATGATCTTCTTCACCTCGGTCTTGATCTGGCTGCTGGAAACGGTGAAGTATTGGTTCGTCATGCACGCCTTCGACCTGCAGCTCAGTTTCTTCACCCTGATGCTGATGAACGGCATTGTCAACCTGTCGACGACCCTGCCGGCCGCGCCCGGCTACATCGGCACCTTCGACACGCCGGGCATCGCCGTGCTGGTGGCGTTCAACGTCGTGCGCGAACTGGCGACAGCCTACACGCTGGTCTTGCACGCCGCGCTGTGGCTGCCCATCACGCTGCTGGGCTTCTTCTACATGATCCGCGAAGGGCTGCGCTGGGGCGACCTGACCAAAGCCGCCCAGTTGCGGGAAAGTGAATCCGCCCCATGAACATCGCCATCCTGGGCGCCGGCGCGGCCGGCCTCTCCGCCGCCTATGACCTGGCCGGGCTCGGTCATCAAGTGACCATCTATGAAGCCGCGCCCAACACGGGCGGGCTGGCCGCCGGTTTCAAAGAACCGCACTGGGACTGGACCCTGGAGAAGTTCTACCATCACTGGTTCCAGTCCGACCGGGCCGTGCTGGGCCTCATCGACGAGCTCGGCGCGCGCGACCAGGTGCTGTTCCCGCGCCCGGTCACGGCCATTTACTACGACGGCCAATTTCATCCCTTCGATTCGATGTTCACCAACATGCCGCTCTTTTTGCTGCGGCATTTCCCGCCAGCCGATGTGATCCGGTTCGGGCGGGCCGGCCTGCAGCTCAAGTTCAGCGCCAACTGGCCGGCCCTGGAGCAGGTCACCGCCGATCAGTGGCTGCGGGAGCACATGGGCCGGCGCGTGTATGAAGCGCTGTGGAAACCGCTGCTGGTGGGCAAGTTCGGCGAGGAGCATTACCGCGAGGTGAACATGGCCTGGTTCTGGGCGCGGCTGCATTCGCGCACCACGCGCCTGGGCACCTTCGTGGGCGGCTTCCAGGCCTTCTTCGACACGCTGGCGGCCGCCGTGCAGCAGCGCGGCGCGACGCTGCACCTCAGCACCGCCGTGCGCGAGATTGCGCCGAAAGACAACCGGCGGCTTCACGCTGCACACGCCGCAGGGCGCGAGTCGATTACGACGCCGTGCTCTCGACGACTTCGCCGCGCTTGATGACGCGCCTCACGCCCGCCCTGCCGCCCGAGTATCTGGCGCAGCTCAACGGCCTCCAATCGATGGGCGCGGTGGTGATGGTGCTGTCGCTCACGCAGCAACTCAGCGAAAAAGGCTACTACTGGCACAACCTGCCCAAGGAGGCGGGCTTCCCCTTCCTGGCGATGTGCGAGCATACCAACTTCGTCTCGCCCGAGCACTTCGGCGGCGACCACTTGATCTACTGCGGCGATTACCTGCCGCCCGACCACGAGTACTTCCGCCTGACGGAGGGCGAACTGCTCGAGCGCTATGCCGCGGCCCTGCCGCGCTTCAATCCCCGCTTCGAGCGCGCGTGGATCAAGCAGGTGTGGCTGTTCCGCGAAACGTATGCCCAGCCCATCCCGCCGCTCCAGCACTCGCAGCACATCCCGGACATTCGCACGCCGCTTCCCGGGCTTGTATTTCGCCTCGATGTCGCAGGTGTATCCCTGGGACCGCGGCACCAACTATGCGGTCGAGATCGGCCGCCGCGCCGCCCGGCTGATTGCGAGCGACGCCAATCCCGGGTAGAATCGGGCCGCTCACCGCCGGTGCTGCCTCCGGCGAAATCTTGTCAAACTCTGGAAAGAAGGAAGGAACGTCGCTATGAAAAACATCGCCGTGATTGGCGTCGGATACGTGGGATTGGTCACCGGCACCTGCCTGGCCGATCTGGGCCATCGGGTCGTCTGCCTGGACGTGAACGAAGAACGCATCGCCAATCTCAACCAGGGTATTTTGCCCATCTACGAACCGGGCCTGGAAGAAGTCGTGCGCCGCAACGTCACCGCGGGGCGCTTGTCGTTCACCACCAATTACGTCGGGGCGGTCAACGGCACCAGCCCTGAGCTGGCCGCCGAGTACGTCTTCATTGCCGTGGGCACACCCAGCGCGGTGGACGGCAAAGCCGATCTGGATTACGTGCGGCGCGCGGCCGAATCGATCGCCGAAGTGATGGACCATCCCATCATCGTCGTCAACAAATCGACGGTGCCGGTGGGCACGGGCGACTGGACCGCCGACATCATCAAGTCCAAGCAGAAACGCCCCATCAAATTCAACGTCGTCTCCAACCCGGAATTTCTGCGCGAAGGCAACGCCATCTACGATTTCATGTATCCCGATCGGATCGTGCTGGGCTCGCTGGAGCGCGAAGCGGCCGAGAAGGTGGCGCAGCTCTACTTGCCGCTGCGCGCCACGATCATGCTCACCGATCTGCGCACCGCCGAAATGATCAAGTACGCCTCCAACGCGTTCCTCGCCACCAAGATCAGTTTCATCAACGAGATCGCCAACATCTGCGAAGCGCTGGGCGCCGACGTGAAGGAAGTGGCGACGGGCATGGGCTACGACAAGCGCATCGGCCGCGCCTTCCTCGATGCCGGCATCGGCTATGGCGGATCGTGCTTCCCTAAAGACGTGCTGGCGCTGGCGCACATGGCGAAAGAGCGCGGACGCCACCCGCAGTTGATTCAGGCGGTGATGGACATCAACGCCGATCGGCGCAAGCAGACCGTGGACAAGCTGCGCGAACTGCTGGGCGGCAGCCTGGAGGGCAAGAAGATCGGCGTGCTGGGACTGGCCTTCAAACCCAACACCGACGACATGCGCGACGCTCCGGCCCTGGAAGTGATCGATCTGATCGAAGCCGGGGGCGGCTGCGTGCAGGCTTACGACCCCGTGGCGATGCCGGGGGCGCGCCAGATTAAGCCCAACCTGGCGCTGACGGTGAATGCGTACGAGTGCGGCGCGGGCTGCGATGCGGTGATCTTAATGACCGAGTGGAACGAATTCAAGCAGCTCGATCTGCGCCGCCTGAAGAACCTGATGAAGAGCCCCATCGTCGTCGACGCCCGCAACGTTTACGAACCCGAGCATGATGGCCGACATGGGCTTCAGTTACAGGGGCATCGGACGCGGGTATAATTACCGGTAAGCCAAATCCCTGATGCGTACTGCGTAATGCGTACTGCGCTCAGAAGATGACGCAGTACGCATTGCTTTATTATAAGGAGATCACATGCCCAAAACCACCACCCGCCGATCGACGGCGAAGCGCCCCAGGGTGCTGGCCCCTGGGGGCAATGGCATTTTGAAAACAGTGCTGCCCAACGGCCTGACGGTGGTGCTGAAGGAAAATCACAACGCCCCGGTCGCCACGTTCTGGGTGTGGTATCGCGTGGGTTCGGGACGCGAGCGCACCGGCATCACCGGCATCAGCCACTGGGTGGAGCACATGCTGTTCAAGGGCACCGCGAAGTTTCCCGGCCGCGCCGCCGATCAAGCGGTCTCGCGCGAAGGCGGACAGTGGAACGGCTTCACGTCGCTGGACTCCACCACCTATTTCGAGACGCTGCCCGCCGAGAAGATCGATCTGGCGTTGGAGTTGGAAGCCGATCGGATGGCGAACGCCCCTTTCCGCCCGCGCGAGGTGGCCTCCGAGCGCACCGTGATTATCAGCGAGAAGCAGGGCGGCGAAAACAATCCCCGCCAATTATTGGGTGAAGAAGTGCAAGCCGCGGCGTTTCGCGTGCATGGCTATGGCCACGAGACGATCGGGCATCTGTGTGACTTGCAGACGATGACGCGCGACGATCTCTACACTCACTATCGCACGTACTATGCGCCCAACAACGCGGTGGCGGTGGCCGTCGGCGCCTTCAATGCGCAGGACATGCTGAAAAAGATCGAGAAAGCCTTTGGCAAGATCAAGCCTGGCCCGGCCATTCCGGCCAATACCGCCGTCGAGCCGGAGCAGCGCGGCGAACGGCGCGTGACTGTCGAAGGCCCGGGAACAACCTCCTACGTCGAACTGGCCTATCACGCCCCGGCGGCGAAAGATCCCGACTTCCCGGCGATGGTGGCCCTGGATGCGATCCTGGCGGGCGCTTCGTCGTTGTCGATCTTTGGCGGCGGCACGACCAATGCCTCATCGCGCCTGTACAAAGCGCTGGTCGAAACCGAACTCGCCACCGACGCCGGCGGCAGCTCGTCTCCCGACGATGGATCCCTATCTCTACGGCCTCAGCGCCACCGTGCGGCAGGGACATGCGCCGCAGGAAGTGGAGGCCGCGTTCGATCAGGAAATCGATCGGATGGTGAACGAACCGGTGCAGGAGGCCGAACTGGCGAAGGCTCTCAAGCAGGCGCGCGCTTCCTTTGCGTACGGCAGCGAATCGGTGACCAATCAAGGGTTCTGGTACGGCTGGAGCGAAGTCTTTGCCGATTATGTATGGTTCGAAACGTATCTTGATCGGCTGGCGGCCGTGACCGTAGCAGATGTTCAACGTGTGGCGCAGAAAACCTTGCGGCGCGGCAATCGCGTGGCAGGCCACTACTTGCCCAAGTGAGGAACTCATGCCCTTAGACACAGCGGCCATTCCCGGCTCTCACAACATCGTGCGTCAAACTTATCCTAACGGCATGACCGTGCTGGTCAAAGAGAATTTCTCCAGCCCCTCGGTGGTGATCGACGGGCTGCTGCGCGCGGGGGCCGCCGACGATCCGGCCGGGAAAGAAGGCGTCAGCGCGTTCACCTCGCACATGGTGATGCGCGGCACCGCGCGCCGCACGTTCGCGCAGATCTACGAAGAGATCGAAGCCGTGGGCGCCACCGTCGACGTCAACTCCGGCATCAACGTCACATCGTTCGGCGCCAAGTCCCTGGCCGAGGACTTGCCCCTGATCGCCGATATTCTGGCCGATGTGCTGCAGCATCCGGCTTTTCCCGAGGCCGAGGTCGAGAAAGAGCGCGGCGAAATCCTGACCGATCTGCAGGAGCGCGCCAACAACACGCGCCGCATGGCGGGCCTGGCCCTGCGCGAGCTGCTCTATCCGGCCGATCACCCCTATCGCCGCAGTGTGCAGGGGTATGCGGAAACTGTGGCGGCCATCGCGCGTGACGAGTTGATCAATTACTACCGATCGGCCTACGGCGCGAACGGGTTGATCGTGACCATCGCCGGCGCCGTGAAAGCGGCGGAGGCCCTGCGCATCTGGGAAGACAAGTTCGCCGCGTGGACCGGCGCGCAGGTCGATCGCGGCGCGCCGCCAGCCGCGCCGCGCCTGACCGAGCGGCGCGAGAAGCGCGTGGATATTCCCGGTAAATCGCAGTCCGATCTGGTGCTGGGCTTTGTCGGGCCGGCCCGATCGGCTCCCGACTACCTCGACGCGCGCATGGCCAATTCGATCCTGGGCGTGTTTGGCCTGTATGGCCGGTTGGGCGCGCGCGTCCGCGAAAAGGGCGGCATGGCTTACTATTCGTACAGCCAGCTGGAGGGCGGACTCGGCCCGGGCGCGTGGCAGGTCATCGCCGGCGTCGATCCGGCCAACGTCGACAAAGCCATTCCATTGATTCAAGCCGAGATCAAGCGCCTGATCGAGACGAAAGTCACGGCGCGGGAGTTGAAGGACAACAAATCGTACATGATCGGCTCCATGCCCATCGGGCTGGAGACCAACGACGGCGTGGCGGGCGTCATCCTGGATATGGAACTGTACGGTCTCGGCCTGGACTATCTCGTCAACTATCCCGCGCGCATCAACGCCATCAACGCCGCCAGTGTGCAGGCTGCCGCGCAGAAGTATCTCGACGCCCAGAATTTTGCGTTAGCGGTCGCGGGGCCGAATTGATCATTGATCATTGTTAATTGATAATTATCTATGTTATCCACCGGCGTTGATATTCTCCACGTGCCTCGCATGAAAACAGCGATCGAGCGTTACGGCCAGCGTTTGCTCGATCGCTGTTTCACCGCGGCTGAAATCAAATCATGCCGCGGCTTTGCCGAAGAGTTCGCCGCGCGTTATGCGGCCAAAGAAGCCGTCAGCAAAGCGCTGGGCGTGGGCCTGCGCCTCATGTCCCCGCTGGGCGTCAAGTTCCACGACGTGGAAATTCTGCCCGATCGCTTCGGCAAGCCGCACGTGCATCTGCACGGCTGGGCCGCGCAGCGCGCGCAGGAGCTCGGCCTGACGGAATGGTCGGTGAGCCTGACGCACGAGAAGGAATACGCCGTGGCGTTTGTGGTGGCGATGTCGCATTGACCTAGCGCCGATATCGAACGGAGCCGATCGAGACATCTCGCCTCGATCGGCTCCGTTATATTTTGAAGCGATTACTTTCGCCCGATCGCCACGAAGATGCTTAACGGCTGCACCTCGCCGTCCGGCCCGCAGGCATTGCACGTGCCTTCGGCGCAGTCCACGTCGACGTCGTGCAGTCCCGCCTCCGCGAACCAGCGGCGAATATCATCCCGCTCGAAGCCCAGCCATAGATCAGCCATCTGCTCGCGCTGCCATTCGTGATCATGCGCGTCGAGATCGGTGATGCACAGCACGCCACCGGGCTTTAAAATGCGCGCCATTTCTTTGATCGCCGCCAGCGGATCGGGCGCGTGATGCAGGTACATGTTGGCGAACACCCCGTCGAACGTCTCACTCGCGGCGGGGAGTTGATCGCCCACGGCCTCGCGGAATTCCACGTTATCGAACTGTGCCAGATTGCGCCGCGCCACGGCGAGCATCTCCGGGCTGGCATCGAAGCCGATAACGCGTGTCGCGCGCGAAGCCAGGCCGGCCGCGACAAAGCCCGTGCCGGTGCCCACATCGGCGACGACGGCCTTGGCGGGCAAGCGCGCTTTATCGATCGCCGCGTCACGCAGGTGCTCGGTGAAGTAATCCGATCGGATTTCATCCCACTGCTCGGCGACTTCGGCAAAGTATGGATTGGAAGGCGCGTTAGCCATGTGGCAACTCCTCAGAAAAATAAATTCCCGAAGTGTCACACCGCACCTGCGGTGGGTGCAGGTGTTCCGAGCGTAGCGAGGAATCTCCTTGCCTGGCCCGGGAGACCCCTCACTGCGTTCGGGGTGACACTGGAAGACATATTTTTCGGGCACTAAACGCGATAGCGCGATGCGCGACAATCAATTGCAGCAGCCTGATCCCTTCGCGGCAACGGGCTGGTTCGCCGCCGTGTTGACGATGCGCACGTGAATGCCGTCGGGCGCTTCGCGCACGCTGAAGCTCAACGGCGAGCAGCACGAGGCGGCCGCGCTCAACTCGTCGACCAGCGCGCGGATGGCGGCGACATCGCCCTGCACGCGCAGATCGTAGCCGTTGTCGAACGTGTCCAAGGCATCGACCTGGCTCAGCAGTTGATCGAACCTTCCCGATGACGGTTGCACCGCTTCAAGGGGCATTACCTCAAATTCTGCCGCCTGCGCGCCAGCAGGTTTAGTCGCCGTGATCGTCGCGGAGAACGGCACACCGATCGGCAGGGCGGCCAACGCCTGATCGGTCTGGCCTTTGGGCTGTACCTGCACAGCGACGAAGCCCGCCTCGCGCAGGCCCCGCACGTACTCGCGCTGATCGAGCGCGCCTGCCACGCACGCGCCCCACGAGTCCATGCTCTTCTGCACGGCCTCCGGCAGCGCGCCATTGGTCACGATGTCCGACACGGCCACGCGCCCACCGGGCCGCAGCACCCGAAAGATTTCGCGGAAGACCTGCGGCTTATCGGGCGAGAGGTTGATCACGCAGTTGGAGATCACCACGTCGACGCTGTGATCCTCGATCGGCAGTGCTTCCAGATAGCCTTCGCGAAATTCGACGTTCTGCACCTTCAGGCGTTCCGCATTCGATCGGGCCTTGGCCAGCATATCCTGCGTCATGTCCACGCCGATAGCGCGGCCCGTCTCGCCAACCTGCCTGGCCGCGAGGAAACAATCGAGCCCGCCGCCGGAACCCAGATCGAGTACCGTCTCGCCGGGTTGCAGCTTCGCCAGCGTGATCGGATCGCCACAGCCCAGCGAGAAGTCGCTGACTTCCGTGGGAACCGCTTGAATCAGAGTTTCATCGTACAACGTGCTGCTGCCGCTCGCGCAACATGAATTTGACGTGCGCGCCAGTTCGCCATAGTGCTCGCGCACCGCTTCGTGAATCGTCGTCGCTTCCATGATATTTCTCCTGAAGTAAATTGAGGCGCAGGCCGGCGGCCGCGCGGCTCGCGCTATTTCACATCGATGATTGTCTATGGATTTCGCCCAAAAGAACGGGGCGCTCACCGGCCCCGATCGGCTCTCAGCACTCGCAGACGGTCTTCACGACCTCCGTCACTTCGCTTTCCGGCGCAAAGACCTGCAGCAGCTGCCCGCAGCAGACGGCGATGCGCTCCTGGTTCAGCGTGTAGTACGTCTGCCGGCCTGCGCTGCGCAGTGACACCAGATCGGCGTCGCGCAGAATCGCCAGGTGATGCGAGACCGTGGGCTGCGAGACGCCGGTCTGCTCCGCAATCTCGTTCACCGACAGTTCCCGGCAGCAGCACAGACTTCATGATTTGCTGCCGCGTTTCGTCGGCCAGGGCCTTGGCAAACGATACCGAGTTGGTCTTTTTCATATCGACATCCATCTATGGATTATTATATCGAAGTTTGTCTATGTGTCAAGGGGCAAAAAACTCCCGCGGCCGCGCGGGCGGCGGGAGTTCGAAGCCGGGACGTCTACGCCGTGACCGGCGCAACCAGTTTGTCGATGCGGCCCTTGATCACGGGGTAGGGCTGCGCGCCCACAATCCGATCGACGATCTGCCCGTCGCGGACAAACAGCATGGTGGGAATGCCCTGCACGCCGTACTTCATCGCCCACTCGGGATTGTCGTCGGTGTTGACTTTGGCCACGATGATCTTGTTTTCATATTCGCCGGCCAGCTTCTCCAGCACCGGCGCAACCATGCGGCACGGCCCGCACCACGGCGCCCAGAAGTCCACTACCACCGGCACCTTCGACTGCAGCACCGCCTTCTCAAAGTTCGCATCAGCAACGTGAATTGGCTCTTTCATTTTCCTTGGTCTCCTTCACATATGATTTCAAACTCACTAGTAATTTCCGCGGTAGCGCGCACGGTGGCCGCCACCGAACAGTATTTTTCTTCGGACAATTGAATCGCCTGCTCCACCGCCTTGTCGGTCAGGCCGTGTCCGCCCAGGCGGTATTTCAGGTGAATCTTGCGAAACGTCCACGGTGGATCGGCATCCTGCTCGCCCGTGGTGATGATCTCTAGCGAATCCAGCGGCAGGCGCTTCTTCGAGAGGATCTCCACCACATCAACCGCCGCGCAGCTCGCCAGCGCGATCAGCAGCATATCCGAGGGCTTGACGCCGACCCCTTCATCCTTCGACGACAAGACCACCGCATGATTCGTCGAATCGATCCCGACGAAGCGCTTGCCGGACAACCACTGAATTGTCGTCGTGCTAGCGCCCATGTTACGCCGGCTCCACTTCGACGAGGCGATAACGCTGATTGATCTTGACCGAGTGCTCCAGCATCTTGTTCACCGAGCAGTATCTGGTCAGCGACAACTCGATGGCCCGTTCCACCGCCTTCGGATCGATGTGCTGCCCGGTCACCACGTATTCCAGATCGATCTCGGTAAACACCTTGGGATGATCGGCGGCGCGGAGGCCCACAATGTTCACCTCAAACTCGGTGACTTGCTGCTGTTTCTTCTGCAGGATCGAGATCACGTCGCTGGCCGTGCAGGCCGCCGACGCCAGGGCGACTAACTCCATGGGGCTGCCGCCCTGCGGCCCGGCCGGGTTGTCAAATCGGATCTGATAGCCTGAACCGCCGATGGCCCGAAAGGCCAGCCCTTGCCCTTCCCACACCACATGTCCTGACTTGGTATTCTCGCTCATGATTTCAATTCTTTCTACGGCGCTTTACCCAACAACTGCAATAGATCATCGATTAACACTTCGCGCGAAGCCCGATCGGTCTTGTCTGAGCTCATCAGGCAATCGGACGCATATTGCCGCATGAACATCACGCTGGCGCCCTGCACCGCCGATCGGATGGCGGCTAACTGCTGGACGATCTCGTGACAGTCACGATCTTCATCCACCATGCGCTGCACGCCGCGCACCTGTCCCTCGATGCGCTTCAGGCGCTTGTGCAGTTCTTCCTTGGTCGCCGCACCTTCCACCTTCATAACTCGTTCCTTTGTATCAGCCCACGGCTGATGTGCTCAGCCCGCTCAAGAAAAACGTCCGCCGCCTCCGCAGCTGCTGGCGGCCGCGCCGGCGCCGGTCGAGCCGCCGCTGGTCGCAAAAACTGAAAGTTTCTTTTGCGTGTGCCGCCCGCCGCATTCGGGGCAGTCCTGCGCGGCATTCGCTTCTGCCAGCCTCACCAGCTTTTCAAATTCCACGTCACAATCGGGACAGTAATACTCGTAGATTGGCACGCTGTTCCTCCGGGGGCGCGGTGCTGCGACCACGCCCGGTTGTATACTGTAGGGGAGTATAGCATATGGCCGGCTCGCCTGTCAAGTTTCATCAAAAAGACACGGCCCTTACATAGGACCGTGTCCTTAAGAGGTGCTATTCCCGGCGCACAGCCTGCCGCGCCCATCCGGCCAGCTGCGGCGTGCAGCCCATGCAATCGGGCTGGGTGTAGTTCCACGGGCCGCCCGCAAAGTTGAACAGCGACGCGCCGGCTTCTTCGGCGATCACCTGCCCGGCAGCTCCATCCCACGGCGCCAGCATCGGATGGAAATACACGTCGATCCAGCCGGCGGCCAGGTAACTCAACCCCAGCGCGGCCGAGCCCAGGGCACGAATTGTGCGGCAGTCACGTCCCGTGCGCGCCAGCCATTCCAGCGCCTGGGCGCGCGGCTGCTCGCCGTGCCCCCAATCGAGCGCGACGATGGCCGACGCGATGTCAGCCGTGCTGGCCGCCTGAAGCCGGTCGGTATTGAGCCACGCCCCCTGCTCGCGCTCGGCGAAGAAAGCGCGCTCGTGCAGGGGATCGTACACGACGCCGACCTGCGGCTGGCCCCGCTCCACATAGGCAATGGAAACCGAAAATACCGGGAAGTGCCGCGCGTAATTGCTGGTGCCGTCCAGCGGATCGATCACCCACAACGCCACAGCGCCCGGCGCAGGTTCCAGGCCTTCTTCGGCCTGAATCGCCGCGTGTGAATCATGTGATCGGATCAGATCGACGACGGTCTGCTGGGCAGCCGTGTCGGCGTCGGTGTAGAAATCGCGCCAGCCTTTGGCGTGAATTTCGCGCGGCGCCAGAAAGCGCTCGCGCAGCACCTGGCCGCCGGTGCGGGCCACGTGCAGGGCAAATTGGAGGCGGTCGGACATGGTCCCTTCACTCACTGATTCAACAAGTTGTCGGCGGCCTGGGAGGCTTCGTTCAGCAGCTGCGTGGGATCGTTGCCTTCCACCGACGATGTTACCGCATGCACCAGCAGCTCGGCGATGGCATCCCACTGAGGAACGTCCGGCTGGGCCCGCGCCACTGACAGCAGATCGAAAGCCACCTTCAGCCCGGCATTGGCCGCAAATTCAGTGGCTAATCCCGCGCCGGCCGATCGGCGCAGCGGCAGCAGGCCCGTCAGCTGTGACCAGCGCACTGCCTGCGGAGTCTCGGCAAACCAGCGAATGAACAACCAGGCGGCGAGTCTGTTTGGCCGGTGTGCTTTTCAGCATCACCCAGGCAGGGCCGCTAATCGTCAACGTGGGATCGCGCCGGCCATAGGGCACCGGCGATACGTTCCAGCGAAAACCGCCGCGCGCTTCCACCGCCTCAAAAATCTCGGGCAGCTGCGTCGTCTGCGCAAAAATCATCGCCGCTTTGCCGCGCGCAAAATCCCGAATGCTGCCGTCACCGCTGCGCAAAAAACAGCCGCTCTTGGCCGTGTCTTGCAAAGTGGTCAAGGTGCGCACGCCCTCATCGCTGTTGAACGTGGTGTGTGCTCCGTCTTCACTCAAGATCGAACCGCCGCGGCTGTTCAGCCAGGCGGTGGCAAAATCGGCGCGTGGATCGAAGCCGAAGCCGTAAACATCTACGCGGTTGTCGCCCGAGATATCGCGCGTGGTCGCTTCACACATCTCCTTGAACAGCGGCCACGACGTGGGCGGCGCGAAATAGTTTTGCGCGGCAAGGCGATCGGCGTTGTAGACCAGCACCACGCCCTCGCCGCCCAGCGGAAAACTGATCAGTTTCTTGTCGGTGGGATCACGGGCCATGTCGAGCATGGACGGATAGATGTCCTTCAAATCATCCGGCGTCAGCCCAAACCGCTTATCGTCTAAGTAGGTTTGAACCGGCACGACAGCCTCGTCCAGCGCCCACACATCCGACGGGCTGCGAACGGCCAGATCGGGTGCGGTACCGGCCTTGACGGCGGCCTGCAGCTCGACGCCTAGTTGCTGCGAGTTGCCATGATATTCAGGTACCACCACAATTTGCCACGGATTGGCGGCATTGAACTCATCGACCTGCGCTAACAATGCATCGCGCAGTGTCCCTTCATACGAATGCCATAAGACCAGCTCTTGCCCCTCGGGGCGCACCGGGGTTGCAGCGGGCGGCGCGGCGCAGGCCGTCAGCACCGCAGCGATCAATAGCAATAACAGCCCTCTTCGAAACATCTTGCACCAGCCTATTTTCTGCGACAAAAACCGTGCGGGGCAGCGTTCGTCATCCGATTACACAGTCCGCCCGCGCAAGGTTGCGTGTGCCATAAGATGCGCTGAGTATAACCGAGCGTCTGGGGCGCGTCAAACACAGGCTGCCCCTGGTATGCTATACTGTCGCGCATGCAGCCGGTTTTCTGGCAGTGGGGCGGATTGACGATCAGCACCTATGCCGTGTGCATGGTGCTGGGGTTGATGGCGGGCACGATCGCCAGCCTGAGCGAAGCGCGGCGCCGGCACATCCGATCGGCCCTCGTGCTCGACGCCATTCTCGCCGCGGTGGTGTTGGGCGTGATCGCGGCCCGCCTCGGCTACGTGTTGATCAATTGGGTCTACTACCAGGATCATACGGCGGAAATCGCGCGCGTGTGGCTGGGCGGCTTGAACTGGCAGGCCGGGTTGGTGGGAGGCTCGATCGGGGCGTGGCTGATTGCGCGGCGGCATTCATCCCCCGCGCTCATCCTCGATCTCCTCGCCATCGGCGCAGCTCTGGGCCTGTGCTTTGGCTGGCTGGGTTCATATCTCTCGGCCACCGCCTACGGCAAAGAATTGTACCCTGGGCAGCCTTTCTTCTTTCTGGCCGTCGACGCGCCAGATGGGTATGGCCTGACCAATCCCCGTTGGCCTACGCAGCTCGTCGGCGCGGCGTGGGCCCTGCTGCTGTTTTTGTCGTTGTGGCTGACGCGCAAGATAACGTGGCGCGGCGGCACACGTTACTGGTTGTTCGTCGCGGCCTATAGCCTGGGCGCGTTCCTGCTGGGTTTCACGCGCGGCGATGATGTCCCCGCCGTTGGGGGGTGGCGCGTCGATCAAATTCTGGACGCGCTGCTCTTCAGCATTGCGCTGATCGCGCTCGCGCGCCTGCGCTTGAAGCCGCCGCCTGATTTTCGGCCCGACGCGTCCGGCGTAGCCGGCGCGGGCCAGGGTTGACAAGACTAAGTGTCAGCAGTACACTTATTAGTGTAAACTCGACACCAATTCAACTGCACCGGGATAGCGCCATGAAGATCACCGTAGGTCTTGCTCAGATCAGTCCCAAGTTGGCCGATGTGCGCGCCAACTGCGAAACGCATATGATGTTTGTCGATCGCGCCGCGCGCGAGAAAGCGGATCTGCTGGTCTTTCCTGAACTCTCCCTCACCGGATACATGCTGCAGGATGCCATGGCGCATGCCGCCCACAAGGCGGTGCCGTCTGATCCCCTGCTGCATTCCATGCTGGAAGCCAGCCAACGCCTCGATCTGGTAGTCGGATTTGCCGAACTTGACGAACGCGGGCGTTATTTTACGTCTGGAGCGTATCTTTCGCGCGGACAGATCGTCCATGTGCACCGCAAGGTTTATCTACCGACTTACGGCATGTTTGATGAAGGCCGCTTCTTCGATGCGGGCGACAGCCTGCGCGCCTTCGATACGCGCTTTGGCCGCATGGCGATCTTGATCTGCGAAGATTTCTGGCATCTCAGCCCGCCTTACCTGGCCTGGCTTGACGGCGCAGATGTGCTGCTGCTCACCTCGGCCAGTCCCGGGCGCGGCCTCGGCGAAGACGATCGCCTGAGTTCGGCCCGTTTTGTCGAAACGATCAACAAGTCCTATGCGGCGATCTTCGGCAACTACGTGATTCATTCCAATCGCGTGGGCTTTGAAGACGGGCAGAATTTTTGGGGCGGATCGACCATCTTCAATCCCGATGGCGATCTCGTGGTGCAGGCGCCCTACTTTGAAGAGGCGCTGACCATCGCGGAAATCGATCTGGCGCAGATTCGCCGCAGCCGCGCCCGCACGCCCCTGCTGCGCGACGAGCGTCCGGAATTGACGCTGCGTGAATTGCAGCGCATCATTGGACATTAGACATGGCTCCACCTGATCTCACTCACAAACTGCGCATCAATACTGATCTGGCGCGCACCGTCCTGAAGACGTTCCTGCGCGACGAAATCCGCAAAGTGGGCGTCGAGCACGCCGTCATCGGCTTGTCGGGCGGCATCGATTCGGCGCTGGCGTGTTATCTGGCGGCGCAGGCCATCGGCGCGCACAACGTTTATGCCGTGCAGATGCCGTACCGCACCTCAGCGCCGGACAGTCTCGATCACGCCCGGCTGGTCATCGAGGCGCTGGGCGTTCAGAGCGAGATCGTGGAGATCACCGACATGGTCGATCCGCTCATCGCGCGCACGCCGGATATGACGCCGCTGCGCAAGGGTAACCTCATGGCGCGAGCGCGCATGATCGTCTTATATGATCGATCGGCGGCGCAGCGGGGCCTGGTGATCGGCACCAGCAACAAGACCGAGTCTGCTGCTGGGTTATGGCACACTCTTTGGCGACATGGCGTCGGCCCTCAATCCGATCGGCGATCTATACAAGACGCAGGTGCGCCAACTGGCCCAGGCGATCGGGGTGCCCCAACCGATCGTGGATAAACCGCCGTCCGCTGATTTATGGATCGGCCAGACCGACGAAGGCGAAATGGGCTTGACCTACGCCGAGGTCGATCAGCTCTTGTATCTCCTGGTGGACGAGCGCTATTCACCGGAAGAAGCCATTGAGGCGGGGTTTGATCGATCCTACGTGGAACGCGTGTGGAAATTGATCCGCACGATGCAGTTCAAGCGACGCGGCCCGCTGATCGCGAAACTAAGCAAACGGACGGTGGGCATTGACTTCCTGTACTTGCGCGATTGGGGTTATTAGCGCTCGAAAGGCGACGCTGCTGCGGTGCTGGCTGATCGGGCTGTTGTGGCCGGGCACGCCGGGGATACTGCCCGCCCAGGCGGAGAGCGCACCCTCACCGGCAGCAGCGATCAAGATCGTCATCGAGCTGGAAGATGAACCCGCCGTCATCATTTACCAGGCCGTGTAGCGCCGGCCGTGGTACGCGGCGGCTGCCGTGCAAATGTCACGCGCGATGACTACGCCGCCGACGGGGGCAACCCGGCCCTGACCCCGCGCCCTGTTACACCCATACCAATACCGCCAATCATGGCACGCACGTCGCCGGAACAGCGGCCGGTAATGGCGTCACCCTGGCCGGCCTGCCTTACACCGGAACATATCACTCCCGGTTGGATTTCAGCGCCTTCAAGATCGGCCCCGGTGTTGCGCCGCGTGCGCCATCAGCGTGGCCGGTTCCGACGACGGCGCCGTGGCGCTGGATGGCTTTCGTATCACCTCGCCCGCGAGCATCCGGCGTTCCCATTTGGCCTGATCTACCCAATGCGGCGATTCCGGTGACGTTCGACGCAGCCGCTTACAGGACAAATGGATCGATCGGGGAGCTGATGCTGCACCATCACAATGCGGCGCCCGACCGGACAGAGATCGTGTCGATCAGTCCATAGCCTTTGTTGAATAGCCCCATTTGCCTCCTTAAGCAAGATCGTCATCTGTTTATCATGCTCAGCGGCTTCACATGAACTGATTACATCTATCATAGGATGAAAGAGACATCCTCCACTAACGGCCTTGAGGTGAGTGAGTTACAAAAGAGATCCTTCACACGGCGTTCAGATAATTTGTCACAAAACTAAGAACAAATTCTAACCGTCCTGTCATCAACTATGTCGTCAGAAGTACTTATAATAAGCCATGCTTTGTCTGACAGTCAGAAAACGACCCTGCGTGTCTTAACGTTCGTGTGACAGGAGGTGATTTCGGCACACAAGAATCAGTACAACGATGGCCACTGCGAGCGGGGTGCTGGCAGAACAGGTCAGTTCAATCGCCATCAAGCATATTCGGCCCAAGCTCATCGGGGGGAAGACTCCAACCATTCCAACAGGAGCGTAAACGATGAGAACCAAGTTGTTGCATCTCGTAGTAATCCTGGCCCTTGCCCTCAGCCTAGTCCCTGTCTCAGTTCAAGCGCAAGTCGCGACCCCCGTAACATTTACAATTTTGCACACCAACGACTTCCACGGCCAACTGGAACCTGCTGGCAGCAACCCGGGCATGGCGCGGGTGGCCACAGTGGTCAATGACATCCGCACGGCTGTCGGCGCCGCCAACGTCCTACTCGTGGATGCTGGCGACGAGATGCAGGGCAGCCTGCTCTCAAACCTGGGCGATGGCACCCCGACCGGAAAAGGTATACCGACCATCGATGTATATAACAACATGTTTTATGATGTAGCCACCTTTGGCAACCATGAGTTTGACTGGGGCCAGATTAACCTGGGCAACCGTACGTTCGAGGCTCAGTACCCCTATGTCACGGCCAACATCGTGGTCAATGACACCGGAAACTGCGCCACGGCTGGCTGGACCACCCCATCCTTCGCAGATGCGCCGTATTTCATCAAGACGGTGGGCACTGCTCCAGACACAGTGGACGTGGGCTTTATTGGCGTGTCCACCACGGAGACTCCGATCATCACCGTCGCTACAGCCACGGCCGGGCTGTGCTTCAAGGACCCGCTTGCTTCAATCGAACACTACTATGATGCAATGAAAGCAGCCGGCGCCGATGTAATCGTGGTGCTGAGCCACCTTGGGTTCAACGACGGTGGTTACGGCTATGGCATCCCGGTAATTGGAGACAAAACCCTTGCTCAGTCGTTAATCACGGATGGCAAGCCGGTTAACCTGATTATCGGCGGTCACAGCCATACAAATATGGCGTCGACGGGCGCGACCGTGATAGGCGGAAAGACGACCGTTGCCCAGGCTTACTACAACGGACGCCAGCTTGGCCAGGCTGACTTGACATTCGACCCGGGAACCGGGGCTGTCACCGTAACCTGGAAAACAAACGTCATTTCGACCAGCGGCGCGAAGGATCCAACGATCGACGCGCTCATCACCTCATATGCCACCGATCCAGACTACCTGGCGCTGATCAACACACCGGTCGGTTACTCGGCGGTCGATCTGCCGCGCCTTGGCGGCGTGGTCGACAACATGATGGCCACGTTCATCGATGACGCCATCTACAACTATCTAAATTCTGACGTCGATGTGAATGGCTTCCCGATCACGACCAACGATGTCGACATCTTCTTCAACAATGCCGGCGGCCTCCGGGCCGATTGGTGCTGGAACGGCTCCGATTGGACCAACACAGGCTGTGTCTCCGGCACACACGCGCCGGGACTCTTGACCTATGGGGACATGTTTACCGTCCTGCCGTTCGGCAATGCCACCGTGGTGGGTACCATGACCGGCGCGCAGATCCTGGAGGTACTTAACAAAGGTCCCCAGGTATCCAATGGCGTGATCCAACCCGCCGGGCTTAAATACAAATACTACAAGTACACGGATTCAAACCCCGGACCCCAGCCATATGCGTGGGGCGCTTTTGATTACTGCGTGGTGAACAAGGTCACTCATGTTTGTGAGCCGCTGGATCTGAACAAACCCTATCAGGTTGGCACCAACGAGTTCCTGGCGCCAGCCGGTGGTGATGGTTACAACGGCTTCAAGTACATGACCTCCATCACCTACTGGGGTGATATGCTGAATGCCGTGAACGCCTACGTCAATGCGAACTACGGCACGGAAGCCACCGCTTACATGGGCCCGAATGGTGATGGCACGCTCGATGGTCGCATCATCCGCGATGGCGACAATACGAGCGGAAGCATCATCCCGATCACCATCCTGCACCACAACGACTCGCACGGCAACCTGGCCAAGGGCAGCTTTGTTGGCTATACCCAGTTGGCCACGCTGATCAAGCAGGAGCGCCTCCACAACCCGGACCGCACCCTGCTGCTCAGCGGCGGCGACAACATCCAGGGCGACTCGATGATGTACTACTTTAAGTCGTCATACTCCGGGTTCGCCAGCGATGGGACCCCACTGCCGGCCGGGCTGCAGACGCAGCCTCTGATCGCCGCGTTCAACTCGATGAACTATGACGCGATGGATCTCGGCAACCACGAGTTCAACTTCGGCAGCGATGTCTTCAAGGGCGTCATGGCGCAGACCAACTTCCCCGTCCTGGGCGCGAATGTCAGCGATACTGGCGCCTATGGCCTCACGGAGGCGCAGGGCGGTCAGGGTGTCAAGCCCTACATCGAGAAGACGCTGGGGGACATCAAGGTTGCCGTCCTGGGCATCACCAATCACCGCGTGCCTAACTACGAGCTGCCCAGCAACATCCTAGGCCTGACCTTCACGAATCCGATCGTGAAAGGCCAGGAGCTTGCCCCGACGCTCAAGGCCAATAATGACGTGGTCATCGCCCTGACGCACATCGGCTTCACCACGAATCCGAAGAGCGTCGAGGTCGACAACAACGTCGACACGAACTTCGCGAAGGATGTGCCTGGCGTGGACGCCATTATCGGCAGCCACAGCCACACCAACCCGGCCAGCCCAGAGGTGCCATACAAGCAACTGCCGACCTACGTCGGCGGCCCAGCCAACACACCGGTGATCATCAACCAGGCTTATCGCTACAACAACACCCTGGGCGAGATCATCATCGGCGTCCGCGCCAAGGCGGGCGGCGGCTACGAAGTCGTGAGCCGCGCCGGACAGTATCTCTCGGTGACGTCGAGCACCCCGGAAGATGCTGCGACCAAAGCTATCGTGGATCCTTACGTCACACAGTTGAATGCCTACAACAACAAGGTCATCGGCCAGACCACAGTGGCGATCGATGCTCTGAAGGCTTTTACCGAAGAGACCAACGCCGCTAATCTGCAGGCGGACGCCTCGGTATATGAGCTGGCGAAGAACGGCATTACGGACGTCGACGTCCACATCTCGGGCGCGATGACTAATCGGGCAGTCGCTACCACTGGCCCGTACCCTGTCAGCCTGAAGGTATCCGACATGTTCACCCTGATGCCGTACGAGAATTCGCTCGTGGTGCTGAGCATGAACGGGCCGCAGCTCAAGGCCGTGCTGGAGCGCGGGTACCGGAACTACTACTACTACAAGTACGTTCCCGGTTACGGTGGTTACTCCTACTACACCACCTGCATGCTTGACACCAACTCGATGGGCCGCATCTACTACAAGGACACCGCGCCTGCCCTGCCGGACGGCAACAACGTCACGGGCCTGATCATCAACGGCAAGCCGGTGGACTTCACGGACGCCACAAAGTACTACAACGTGTCGACCGTGAACTACCTGGCGGCCGGCTCGTGCAACTTCAACGACGGCGGTGTCAGCCTGTGGCCGCTCAGCCAGATCGTGCACGACACGCAATACTACGTGCGCGACGCGGTGATCGACTACATCACAGCAATGGGTACTGTCTCACCCGCCATCGAGGGCCGGCTGCTGTTCGGCGATACCGCCGCGCCGGTGATCACGATCAACGCACCAACGGCGACGACTTATCTGCACCCGAACTTCCTGACCCTCGACTTCAGTGCGGTGGATGGCTCCGACGGCACTACTCCGTCATTCGCAGCGCCTTCGGGCGTGAAGAGCATCACGGCTGACCTAGATGGTAAGGCCGTGAAGAGCGGAGACGTGATCGACCTGTACACGCTGTCGCTGGGCAGCCACAAGTCTCACAGTGGTCGCTGCCGACTTCTATGGCAACGCGACCACTCAGTCTGTGACGTTCAACGTGACAGCCACTGTCCAGAGCCTGAAGGCGAGCGTTTATCGCTTCTATCAGGAAGGCCAGATCGACAATGCGGGCATCCGTGACAGCCTGCTCGACAAGCTGAACACCGCCCAGGCCTACCTGAACAAGGGCAATATCAAGGCGGCCCAGAATGCACTGCGGGCTTTCATCAACGCAGTGCAGGCGCAGCGTGGGAACCACATCACTGCTTATGCGGCCGACTTGCTTATCGCAGATGCCAGGTGGGTGATTGCTAATCCCAAGTGACGAATGTGTTTCTGCTGATACGCTGAAGAAGATCCGCTGATTCACGCAGGTGACGTCCCAATTCATCACAAGTAACCGATTGGGATCGCTGAGAAAGAGGGAAGGGCTTAACGCTCTTCCCTCTTTGTTTCCCGCGTTGTCGTGTGAGGCAGGCTCAAACCACCAGAAATGAGCGATTGCTTCCTGAACGGTTAGACATTCTTACATTTTAGACAAAACTCATACCTGGGCGGTTACATTTGTCATATGCATTGGGCGAAGTCCTCCACTAACGGTGCACGCGCAATCGGGGTGACAATGAGATGCCACGCTGTAGATCGCGGGAGTGGTCGTGTTGCTGGTCGCGCCTTACGGTGAAAACCATCAACTGCGTAACTCCTATCAGCATCAAGGAGGTGATCGACGCCGTATTCCTTTTGACGCACGCTCATCGGTCGTTGCGACGCGCATTGCGGTTCTACGCAAATCCCTCACTCAAGCTGAAGGAGAAAGCGTATGCGCACTACAAATCGTGTGACGGCGCGAATGAATCGTGTGATCCCGTTTCTCGTCGTCGTTGCCCTGCTGTTGTCCCCATTGAGTCTGCTCGCCGCTCCGGTACAGGGCCCCTCGAGCAAGCCGAGCGCCGAAAAAGTAATCTTCTTCGCCGCCGACGGTATGCGCCCCGATTTGATGGAGAAGTATGCGTCTCAGGGTGTCATGCCCACTTACGCCGATCTGATGCGTAACGGCGTCAAAGGTGTCAACGGCCTGGTGCAGGCCTTTCCACCCAACACGGGCGTAGGCTGGTACACGCTTGCAACGGGAAACTACCCGAGCGAACACGGTTCGACGAATAACACCTTCTTCCGCACCGGAGACAGCTTTAGTAACCGCACGGCGGCCTTCTCTGGCGGCGTCCTACAGGCCGACACCATCGCCGAATCGACCGAACGGGCCGGCAAGAAGGTCGTTTCGATGGAGTGGTCCGGCGGGTCTAGAACGATGACTCCCCTCAAGGGCCCAGTAGTCGACTACCGGAACTTCTACTCCAACCGCGGTCTGTGGACCAACTGGAATGTGCCCGGGCAGCCGGCCGGCGCAAATGCCTTTGGCGTGCAGTACCAGCGCTATGACCTGGCTGATGCCTTAGGGTGGACCAACGTGCCTGCTACCTTCAGCCCGGCGAAGCAGGGAACTTTTGATCTGGGCTCGTATACAAGCGGCACACCGCCGACGCTGGTCATCACCAATGACCAGTACGATTTCTACGTTTACGATTCGACCAATGACGCCACTGTCAACTACGACCATGTCTTGGTCGTTCCCAACGCCAATGGCAAGGACGGCAGCAAAGCTGTTGCCAACCTCATGGACAAGAAATGGGCTGACGTAAAGGTGGTGTTGGCGAATCCGGCGGGCAAGACCGGCGGCTTCTATGTGAAAGCCATGCTGTTCGCCCCGGATCTCTCCAAGTTCAGCCTGTTCTTCACCTCTGTCGCTCGCTCCGTTGCTACCTGCAATGGATGTGGTTACCCGGGCGACTTCGAAGATGATCTGAACAGGTTGTTCCCCAGCTCCACGGCAGCAGACTACGCGATTTTTGAGTCTGGCCTGGTGGATGCGGACACCTATGTCGAGCAAGGTCTGATGTGGAGCAATGCCCACTTTGCCTACCTGCGCTACATCCTCGGCACGGACCCGGTTCCCACCGTGGATGGCGAGAGCGTAGCGGGCGTGGGGTACAAGCCCGATCTGTTGATGATGGGCAACCCAGTTACCGACGAGTTCTCACACATGTTCCTGGGTCTCACGGTGCCGATGGTCAATGGCCTGGCGAACCCCTACTACAACACCTACAAGTCCTACGGCGAGGTCATTACTCCCGCCAGGGCCGACAGCTTCATCCGGGCAGCTTATGCAGAGGCAGACGCGACTCTGGCGCTCGGCAAGAAGTTGGTGGGCGGGAACCCGACCATGTTCGCCACCTCTGACCATGGTTTCGGCTCGCAGTGGCTGGCGGTGAACGCCGGCAAAGTGCTGGCGGATGCCAACATCCAGAAGAACGGCGACGGCACCGAGGTGTTCAGCAACTGTCGTGCCGGGGCGGGTGCGGGCGCCATCAACAACGCTAAAGCCTGCTGGGCAGGTGGTACGGCCCAGATCTACGTGAACTCAACACTGCCTGCCGGGACGACATATGAGCAGGTCAGGACGGCCGTCATTGATGCCTTCCAGAACCTGACTGATCCGGCCAACCCGGGTGCGCAGGTCGTGCTCAAGATCATGAAGAAGGAAGAGCTGCGCAACGTGGACGGCAGCGACTCGCTGCATCCTAATCGCAGCGGCGATGTGGTCGTGGTGCTCAAGCCGCCGTACCAGTTTGATGCAGCTACCTTCGGCCAGACCATCTACTTCTCGCAGTTCTTTGGCCAGCACGGCTATCTGCCCGAGACGGTTGACCTCGCCAGTGGCGTGAACATGCACGCGACGTTTGTCGCAGCCGGCCCGGGCATCCGCCACCAGGGTCCTGTCGCGGGCGTCCGGGCGATCGACCTGGCGCCGACCATCTCGTTCCTGCTGAACATCCCCGGCCCCATCAACGCGCGCGGCAAGATTCTCTACAATTTGCTTCCGACTCCAGGCCAGTACAAGGAAGCCACGCTTCTGTACATCAGCGACTTTCATGGCCAGTTGACACCGTTGTCTCAGACGGCGGATACTTTCAACAGCCCCTCGTTTGGAATCGGTGGAGCGGCCTACCTGAAGCCATGGTTCGATGTGTACCGGGCGGAGGCGAAGGATGGAGTGATAACGCTGTCCGGCGGTGACGCCGTAGGCGCCAGCCCGCCGATCTCCAACTTCTTCGGCGATGAGCCGACTATGACGATCTTCAACATGCTGGGAATGAGCGCCGACACGCTGGGCAACCATAGCTTCGATCGCGGCTCGCAATATCTCCGCACCGTGTTGATCCCACTCGCCAACTTCCCCTACCTGAGTGTCAATACGGTTTTCTTTGACACTGGCAAGCTGCCGCCGGAATGGAAAGCCTCTCAGGTGTTTGATTTCAATGGTTTCAAGCTGGGCGTGGTAGGCTACACGCTGCCTGAGCTGGCTACGCTGATCTTCCCCGGTTACCTGGATCCGTTCAAGGTAATTGATCCGGCAACGGCAATCAACGCAGAAGTTGCGAAACTACGCTCGAAGGACAAGTTGAATGCCGTCATCGCCGTCGGGCACATGGGCGGAGATGGAACGGTTATCGCCAATCCTACCGGTGCACTGGTCGATCTGGCTGACAGCCTCAAGGGCGTCGATGCGGTGTTCGGCGGCCATACGCATTCCGAATACATCACCTACCGGCCCGACGGCAAGCTGGTTACAGAGGCCCCTAACGCGGGCCAGCGCTTCAACCGCATCCGCCTCACAGTAGACACGAACACCAAGGCTGTGATCTACAAAACGGCGGACTACCACAAACCGTGGGACATCGGCGTAACGCCGGATCCGGCCATCCAGGCGTTGATCGATGAGCTCAACGTCGAGCTGGCCCCGATCATGGGCACAGTCATCGGCAACTCGAGCGTGTACATCCCGCGCGCCGATGCCTGCGGCCGGGGTGATGGCCGCTTGTGCGAGTCGTTGATCGGCAATGTGACGACCGATGCGCTGCGCAAGACCTACAACACTGACTTCGCGATCGAGAACGCCGGCGGTCTGCGCGCCGACATGACCTGCCCGACGACCGACATCGCCGGTGACTTCTGCCCGGCCTACACATCGCCGCCCTTCCTGATCAGCCGCGGCCAGGTCAATGCAGTGCTGCCGTTTGGCAACGTCGTGTTCACGGTCAGCATCAACGGGGCCGAACTCAAAACCTTCCTGGAGAACGGCGTTTCGCTGATGCCATCGGCGCAGGGGCGCTTCCCGCAGGTTTCCGGTCTGTGCTTCACCTATGACATCTCACTGCCGGCCGGGAGCCGCGTGGTCAGCGCGGTCCGGCAAGCCGACGATGGATCGTGCACCGGCGCGCCCATCGACCTGACGGCGGCATCGACCTACAAGATCGCCGAGAACGACTTCATGGCGACGGGCGGCGACGGCTATCCGAACGTCTATGCCCGCGGCACTACCCAGGCCATCATGGACCAGGTGGTCGCCGATTACATCATGGCTCAAACCCCAATCAACCCGGCCATTCAGGGACGCATCGTCTGCACCACGAGCGGTGCGACCGCGTGCCCGGTGGTGACACCATAAGCCGGAATACTGAGCACAAAGGCGCTAGAGAACAGGCCATGGCCTCTTGCGCCTGAAACAGGGAACCTGCCGAGTCTTGACGCCCCGGCAGGTTTCTTGTTGAGTCTGGACGTCCTCGCTAGCTCGGCATTTTACGGTAGAATTCTGGTGTGACAGGACGCGTCGTGACAGAGAGGATCTATGACCAAACCCCTGGAAATGAATTACTGCCCCTGCTGCGGGCACGCACTCGTCGACAAATTTCTCTTCGGGCGCGTGCGCCGCAAATGCCCGGACTGCGGCTTTGTCTTCTTCCGCGATCCCAAAGTGGCTGCGGGGGTGCTGGCCGAACAAGACGGCAAAGTCTTATTAGTCAAACGCCTCTACGAACCGCGGCAGGGCGATTGGGCCTTGCCCGCCGGCTTTGTGGAGATCGACGAGGGGCCGGTGCAGGCGGCTCTGCGTGAACTGACTGAGGAAACCGGCTTGATCGGCCGGATTCGCGGAATCGTCGGCACGTATCACATCCGATCCGATCCGCGCGGCCCGATCGTCACCATTCTTTATCACGCACAAATTGTGGGCGGAGAAATGCAAGCAGGCGATGACGCCGAAGAAGTGCGCTTCTTCACGCCCGAAGAACTGCCCGGGAACCTGGCCTTCGCCTCAACCCGGCAGGCGCTGTACCGCTGGCTCAGATCAAATAAGCCGGACTCCACTTAGAAGCCCGGCTTGGCAGTCCTGCCTCAATCTTCCAGCTCAAGATCCGGCGGCGGGGTAGGCGGCCTGCGCTGAGGGCTGTGCCCGCACGCGCGTCATCATGTAGATCGCCACTGCCATGAAGATCGCGCTGAATAACCACAGTGTCGTGTAATTCTTGCCCGTCAGATCGATCAGGCCGCCCGCGACAATCGGCCCGGTGATCGCGGCCGCCGACGAAGCGAGATAATACAGCCCCGTAAACGCCCCGATGCGCTCTGCGCCCCCCAGGTCGTACACCATCGGCAGCGAGTTGATGTTGACCAGCGCCCAGAACGCGCCCATGACCGCCAGGACGATCAACAAGGCGGCGGGTTGCCGCAGGAAGAAACCGATGATGAGCCCGGCCGCCATGCCGCCCAATCCGATCAGAATCGTCGGCTTCCGTCCGATGCGCGTGGCGATGAGACCGCTGGGAATGGCGAACAAGATCAACGTTGCCGCGAACGCCGTCAACATGCGCGAACCGTCCCCGGGATTCATCCCCAGCACATTCTGGCCATACAACGTGAAGAACGCTTCCATCGCATTCCAGCCGACGAACCAGGCGAAGATCGCGCCGAGCAAAAACAGGCCGCTTTTGTCTGGACGCGCCGCCACTTCGCGCAGGTTCGCCACTGCCCCCTGGGACACTTCCCGCGTCACCGGTTGATCGCTCAAATCGGGTTCGCGCACGAAGAGCAGCACGATGACGATGGCCAGCAGCATCACGCCCGCGCCGACGATGAACGGCAGCGGCACGCCGATCTTGTACAGCGTTCCACCGGCAAACAGCGCGGCGGCGCCGCCCAGCCCGCCCATCAGGTTGATCACGCCGTTGGCTTTGCTGCGCTCGCCGGGCTGAAAAAGGTCGCCCAGGTAGGCGATGGTGGGCGATCGGAACAAGGCCATGCCGATGTTGGTCCCCAAGATGGCCAGGGCGATCAACACAAAGTTCTCGCGCACAAACGGCACCAGCATGAAGAACAGCGCCGCGATGGGCGCGCCCATCATCAACCACGGTTTGCGCCGCCCGAAGCGCGTGCGCGTCCGATCGGATCGCGCTCCGACCCACGGCTGAAAGAACACATTCATGTGATATACAAAAAACCATACTGTTTCGGGTCATGTTGTCGAATGGCAACCGGGCAGCGCGGATCGTTTTTTCTGAAGATGCGATTTGAGTCTTGATTCATCGCTTCAACGATGCTAGAATTAACGCGCCCGCGATGTTTGCAGCATCCGGGCGCATGGTCAAGCCGTGATGGGCGGCTGACAATTACATCTTACAACGCCAAGCCGCCCAAGTCAACCGGGCGGCTTTTGCTTTGTGAGGTGATGATATGATAGAACGTGAAAAAACACTGCCAACACAGCCCGATTTGTTTATTAAGCTACTCATGAGCAAATTATACGGGCATGGTCAATTCGATATTATTTATCCGATAGGAGACCTTAAACTGCAAGGGCCTTACAGTATCGGTGATACTCTGATAATCGATGCGACCGGGCCAGTGTATCGTGAATACAGTAAGGTAATGCAATTCCGAACCATTCAGGTAGCCGAGTGGCAAACAAAAGTAACTGCTAAATGCCGAGATATACCTGATTTGCGGCAATACTTTATAGACTATGGCACGAACTACTGAAAGAATATGGCGCGAAACTATCAGCCGAGGATGAGCGCGCAATACAAATAGCCGATTTATTCGACAAGGGGAAATCCGATATAGAGATCGGGCATGCTGTGGCGTTAGGCCCAGAGATGGTTAAGAAGATACGGCTTGAAATGGGGTTAAAACGTAGAGAGAGGGTAAAGCAATTATCCTAAGATTATCTCTCATTACCTGTTAACCGGGCTATTCTTAAATCAGTCCGGTCACGATTAACCGGACTATCCACAAGGATAGCCCGGTTTTGTTTTGAGGTGATGAGAATGGCGAGAATCACAATCAGGCTTGAAAACACTGAGCGCGATGCATTGATCGAACTTTCGCAACGCGAACGGCGCGATCCACGAGATCAAGCGGCGCTAATCGTTCGGCGCGAACTAGAGCGCGAGGGTTTGTTACAGCCGGTCAACGTGACGGCGCAGGCGCAAGGGGCAGAACATGCCGCCCGGTGATTGCACCATCGTCATAGATGAGGCGGCATTGACGGCGCTCTATCGTTGGCTATTGTCATTAAGCGACGATGAACAAGCCGACGACGACGACGAGCAAGCCGAGCCGCAAGCCGAGGGCGTGACTGATGACAATGCTTGACGCGGCGCTTTCCTACGCCGGGCGCGGTTGGCATGTTCTGCCCCTAAAAGCACGCGGTAAAACGCCCTTGACGCCGCACGGCTTGAAAGATGCGACGCAAGACGCCGCGACTATTCGCGCATGGTGGCAACGCTTGCCGGAGGCGAATATCGGCATTGCTTGTGAACCTTCAGGATTAGCCGTCATCGACATTGACGCGAAGTCGGGCGGCATGGTAACGCTTGATCAATTCACGGGGCTTGATCCCCTGTGCGTTGACACGCTGATCAGTCGCACGGGGGGCGGCGGCGCACATCTGGTATTTGAGGGCAGCATACCGAACACGACAGGCAAGATCGGCAAGGGCATTGATTCACGCGGCAAGGGTGGTTATATCGTCGCCCCGCCGAGTGTGCATGAATCGGGCAACGTCTACCGGTGGGAAGATGAAACCGCCAAGGCCGACCGTTACCGGAGTTTTGGCGCGAACGATTGAACGGGCACACATCAGAAGCGATTGAGCCGCACGATACATCCCCCCCAATTACCACGGCAACGATTAGCGCAGGCGCACGCAATACCACCCTGACGAGCTTAGCAGGTTCAATGCGGCGGCGCGGTATGACGCCGGAAGCGATTGAGGCCGCGCTACTCACTGAGAATCAGAAACGATGCGATCCCCCACTGCCAGAGGATGAGGTCAAGGGCATTGCGCGCAGCGCAACGCGGTATGAGCCGCAGGCGGCGACTGGCAAGAAGCGCACGCCCACGGATGACGAGTTAGCGCAACGCTGGATAGATGATCATCCGCTCACGGCTTACGGTTTGGGCGATTGGCGACGCTATGCGATAGGTGTATGGCCGGTCGTGCCGGAAGATGAGATCAACCGCGAGATCAGAGAGGTCTTGATCGCGGCGAAGGGTGAGGGCGTTAGACCTTCGCGCTATGTGTTGTCATCCGTGGCAGAGATGGCGCGGCTGACTGTCTCAATCCCTAGTGAACAATGGGACGCGGATCACGATATTCTAGTATGCCGCAATGGTGCGCTGAAAATCTCAACACGCGAATTGTTATCGCATGACCCCGCGTATCACGTCACAGAGTCGTTACCGTTTGACTTCGATCCTGATGCTGATGCTCCGACGTGGCGGTATGTATTAGAGTCTACGATCCCGGAGTCGGCCAATCTGCTACAGGAATATGCGGGGCTATGCCTGACCACTGATACCAGTTTAGAAACCGCGCTATGGCTTTACGGTTTGCCGGGTGGGGGACGTTCTACCGTCATCGGCGGTATTGAAGCGATGCTAGGCAACCGCGCAGGCGTGTTAGGGTTGGCTGCAATCGAGCGCAGTCAATTTGCGCTAACGAATCTGCCGGGTAAGACGCTGGTCACTTCCACAGAGCAACCCAATCTATTCATCCGATCTTCGCATATCCTGAACGCCATTATCAGCGGCGAGCCGTTGATCGTTGAACGCAAATATGAGCATCCGTATCAGATCATCCCGCGTGCAAAAATTCTGTGGGCCATGAATGACCTACCGCGTATCAGCGAAGTCAATAGCGGCTTGTTTCGTCGGGTCGAAGATCATTCACTTCCCGCCGCGTGATGAAGATCAGCGCGATCCCAGCATCAAAGAGCGGGTCAAGCAAGAGGCGGCGGGTATCCTCAATTGGGCGCTAGTCGGACTAGATCGGTTACGCGAGCGCGGGCATTTTGAAATCCCGCCATGCGTACAGGAAGCAACCGCAGAATTCAAGGCGACGAACGATATACCGCTGATGTTCGTCAATGAGATGTGCTTGACCGGGCCGGACTATCGCACGCAGGGCAGCACGCTATACACAGCCTATAAAAATTGGTGCATGGATACCGGGCACAAGCCGCAGTCTAGCACTTCGCTGGCTGATGACTGGAAACGGCTAGGCTTTGAACGATACCGGGCGGCGGGTAAGACCTTCTGGCGGGGGGTCGGTTTGGTCGATTCTGCCATGCCAGAGACGCAACTGTAGCAGGTGTAGCAGGTTAGTACATTCTACATCGCGTAAAGATTTGAGGCAGATAAGATATTTACACAACTAACAATAGGGCAAGTTGCTACACCTGCTACACCTGACACAACGCCCCGCCCGCGTCGGCGGCGGTCGTTGATACTCGCCCATCGGAACTGGTTTTTTGTATAACACATCAGTGTGTGTTAGACGAGGCTTTACTGTACAAAGGTTAGACAATGGCGAATGACGGCAGATTTGAACCGGGTAATCAAGCATCATTACAGCATGGTCAACGCTCCAAATTTGCCCGCAGCAGGGGCGCAGATGATACCGCGCTATCCGCGCCACAGCGGTCAAGGCTGATCGAGTTGCGCCGCGAAATAGAAATGCCGGAAGGGGTGCAAGCCGTAGCAGTGCGTCAAGCGGCTGATGCTGAATTGATACGCGAATGGGGCGCGGCATTTTTGAGGGAACAGGCACAGACGGTCGGCGCGGTCGTGTTTGCCCATCCCATTCTAAGCCGCTACTTCACGGCGGCAGAGTCGGCGCGGCGGGCGCTGTTGGCGGTATCGCAATTGCAGGGTAAATCAGACGGTCGGGGCGCACTGGACATTACCGACTTGATTACAGGCGGCGACGATGACGATTGACTATTCAGCCGACTTTGTATCGTTTGTTCGTGATCTTGTGCCGGTAGAAGGTTCATACGGGCCGCAGGCGGTGATACCGCCCCATCTTTCGACGTGGCTGTATACCGCCTTCCCTCTGCCTGCTGGCAATCCCTCTGCCCGTAACATCCTCGACGCCCGTACCAAGAAGCAGGGTAAGAGCGCAACGGCGGCGGCAGTGGCGCTATACATGGCGACGCGGCAGAGGTATGCCGAGGTCGTGATAGCGGCGGCGGATCAAGATCAGGCGAAAGACAGGGTGCTAAGGGCCGTCAAGTTTGCCATAGACAATGGGCCGCTAAGCGCGCATGCTAAGGTATTCAGGGACACCATCGAATTTGATAACGGCAGCATCATTCAGGCTTTGCCCTTCGACTGGCGCGGCGCGGCGGGCGGTAACTATGCGGCGGTCATCTTCGATGAACTGCACGCATGGACGCTAGAGCAGCACAGGCGCATGTTTGACGAGTTGACGATACCGCCCACCATGCCGCATGGCGTGCGCTGGATTGCATCCTACGCGGGCTACAGCGGCGAATCGAATCTTTTGTGGGATGTCTGGCAGAAGGCCCTCACAGGGCCGCGTGTGCATGATGACTTGCCCATCTTCCACAATGCCGAGGCGTCAATACTGGCGTTGATTGACGTAGGGTCTGAGTCGTGGCGCATGCCGTGGACATCGCGGCGAAGCAGGCGCGCAGTACATGCGCGAGGTACAGGCAACCGAACGCCCGAACACGTTTCGGCGGCTGTGGCTGAATGAATGGGTATCGAATGAATCCCAGTTTGTGACGCCGGAACAATGGGCCGCGTGTCTCTCACTGGAAGTGCAGCGACTAGCCGAGGGCGACAGGCGGCGGTTAGTGTTAGGCGCGGATGCGAGTACATCCCGCGATCTTACTGCGCTAGTCGGCACGCACTACAACGGCGCAACCGGAAAAGTTGAAACGCTTTATAGCCGTGCGTGGACACCTAAGCGCGGCATACTGCGCGGCGGCAAACCTACGGTCGATCTTGAAGCAACGATAGGCGCTGAGGTATTGCGCTTGCATGATGCGGGCCTAGTCGATGCGGTTGTCATCGATCCCTATCAGTTGCACAGCCTTGCGATCAGTTGGGAGAAAAAAGGTATTCGCGTTATAGAACTCCCTCAAACATCCGGGCGCGTGGAAGCCGATCAAGCCCTATTCGATGCGATAGACATAGGCGGCATTGTTCACACGAACGACAAAACCCTAACCGATCATGTTCTTATCGGCTGTTGCCTTAGAGACGCCGCAGAGGTTTGACGATTAGTGAAAGAAAAAGACCAGCAAGAAGATCGATTGGCCGTGGCACTGAGTATGAGTCATCATGGCGCATTGCAGATTCAAAAGGCGACTGGCGAAGTCGTGATCTATTCCGAGAATCCTTTTTACTCTGACTATCTGCCCGACGATGAACGTTTTCCGCAGGGGTGGTCATGGCAGCAAATTGGATCACGCATGATCAAAGTCGGCAAGGAAACGGTTGACGCCCATCCGCTTGACGGCAGAGGCAGTACAAAAATGTCGGCGGCGGGTGCATGGGTGCGCGACGTGCATCCGGTATTTTGAGGAGTCGGGAGAGTATCAGCGGCAGGAAGAAGAAGCACGCGCAAAGTTACAAGATTCTGGACACTCCGAGTACCAGCATGATCGGCGGCGCTATTTGCCGAGCGAACCGGAAGATCACTATAAAAGTTTCATGCAAAAATTCAATTTGAAAGGATGACAGGCGATGACTACTTATCGTGACAGTGTAGCAAAAATCCGGGCGATGAAGAAGGAACTGAATACCAACTATATGATCATGTCGCAGTACGAACGGCAGCGCATCGAAGGGGCAATCGAGAATGAGATCAGCCGATCACGCCCGCTGATTGTGCAAGGTGCGCTAACCGACTGGCACGCCGCGATCGGGGCGCACAAAAACGCGGCGGCGGCGGTTGATGCAGCACGGCGGAAGGAAGCGCAGCGATGGGATTTACAGCGGCTATCCGGTGAACTGCAATTAGCGCGGCTGGCTTTTGATCGGAGTCAAACCGTTCAAGAGGCACAGGCAGAATATCAGCGGGCGCTGGATAGCAGCGATGCCGTCAAGATTCGCGCCTTTGCCGAAGTATTCAGCGGCGCGTCAAACAAGTTTCGTGAGGATCGATTACCTGCCCATCGTCTAGCCGTGGAAGCAAGCCGCAAGGCCGAAGCGATGCAAACGACGCCGGAGATCATCGCGGCGCTGGAAAAGGGCAGCGAAGCAACCAAGAGAATCGTTGATCTGCAAACTGAGATCGGCAGCATCGCCCAAGAGATCGGCGTAAGCGGTGATATGTATCGAGAGTTGGGCCGGGCGCATGTTCACACACAGTACAACGAAGATCGCGGCGGTTGGGAAACTAGCATCGAAATTACAGAACCAGCGGAGGCGGTGACGGTATGAGCGACTTACAAACACGTCGTCAGTGAGTACAACGAAGTCGAAACGACGCAGGCGGCGCGGCTGAAAGCGATCTATGAATCTGGTGCGCACGCTTGAAGGCGGGCGGGCATGGGATCAAATTCAGCAACGGCTTGCAGATTGATCACAATCTATTGCATCATGTGCCTGATCCAAGCATTGTCAATCTACAGTTGGATAAACTGATTGCGCTGATCACCTCTTGGCAGTGAGAGTATCGGCGGCGGGCAGCATTGAACCTTAACAACTGAATCGAGGTTAGATCGTGAATTGCACACGAGCGCAGCATGTTATACAATGCCTGTGAGGTGACAGTATGCCGAAAAAACAGCCGGAATGGATAACAGTAAGAGAAGCCGCATAACTTCGCGGGTTACACGGGCGATCACATTCGGCGGCTGATCAGACAAAGCGATCATGCGCGGAAGGTTAGTTCGTTTGGCTGGTTGATCGTGATTCGCTATTGTCCTACCTGAAATCTGCCGAGAAAATTGGGGGACGGCGGGGGCCAAAGCCAGGGGACTTGACAAGTGTGATATAATTGTCATAGGTTCTGACAATTCAGAACCTAAGAAACGGGCGGCGCAAGTGGTGAGACACTCACGACGCCCTGACCAGAACGACCGGGTAAGCGGGCGTGCTGGCTGTGCGAAATTATAGCACAGCATCAACGGCATGATCGTTATCGGTCATGCCGTTTTCGTTTTCTACGGGCGGCGGTGTATGTGGGCTTACCACCACATGCACCCCGCCCACCACAAAACGAAAGGAATCAAGCCATGTCTACCGTACAACCGCAGTACCCGCAGCATATCCGGGGCGTCGAATACTTCTCACTCACGACGGCGCTAAAACACTTTCGGCAGGAAGTCGAAAAGGGCACAGGTGCACAGATTCAAACCGTTGAGATCAACGCGGCGCTGTTTCTTGACGACGTGTGCCAAGTTTATCGGCTTGTCGGATGAGCGGCGGCGCGAGGTTTTGGGCAAGAGCGCAGCGGCTTTTGTGTCCAGCGTTGAAGATGAGCCGATCAAGCCGAATGATACCAAACACTAAGGCACACCAGCAGGGGCAGGGGCGTTATAGTCCCTGCCCACTTTCAGGGGGCGCAACCATGACTACTAAACGAGCGGCGATTTATGGGAGGGTTTCCACTGACGATCAACGCAGCAATTACAGCATCCCTACTCAAATAGCCGCATGCTGCGATTATGCGCGTGACAGGTACTCTATTGTCGGTGATCATTTTGTCGATGCTACCACGGGTCAAGATGCACAATCGGACGCGCCGGGCGCGATGCGGGCCTATGTCGATGACTACTCATCCCGTGAAATCTCACGCCCTGCCTTAACGCGGCGCTATCGTTTGCCGAGCGGGTCGGGTTTGACGTGTTGATCGTGCATGCCCTTGATCGATTGGCGCGTGATCCCTACATCCGCCAGACGTTAGAGCATGAATTTACGGCACATGGCGTCAAGGTTGAATTTGTTCTAGGCAATACGATGAAAGCGCAGAGGGCGAAGTCAGAAAAGACCTTGACGCCACTTTCGGCAAATGGGAGAACGCGAAACGAGTAGAACGATCTAACCGGGGCAAGATTGGCAAGGCGCAAGACGGGCTATATGTCACAGGCGGCGGGCCGTATGGCTACACGCCAGACGAGGACGCGCAAGGGGGATTAGCGGTACAACATGGCGAGGCCGATATTGTGCGCTGGATGTTTGATCAGATTGTGAATCATGGGCAATCATTGCGAGGGGTAGCACTGGCGCTAAACCGCAAGGGGATACCATCACCACGGGGCAAAGAATGGTCATTCGCTTCTGTCAGTGTCATTCTTCGCAATGAGGTATATGCAGGCACGTGCTATTACAACGTCAGGAAACGACTTAAGAACAAGCAAATTGTAGTGCGAGATCGAAATGACTGGATACCGATCAAGGTTACGCCGATCATTGATCGAACAAACTGTGGGCGGCAGCGCAACATCAACTAGACGACAATGCCAGTTTGAAACGACGCCAGACTAAACGCTTTTACCTATTGAGCGGCATGATTCAATGCGCGGATTGTGAGCGGGCCTATGTCGCCCAAACTGACGGCGAGGGGTATCGCGTCTATTACCATCGGGCGCGTGATGGGGCTTGCCGTAATCATCAACTATCCGCCACTAAATTAGAGGCTAAGGTATGGGCTGATATTGTGACGGCAATCAACAATCCCGATCAGACACGTCAAGGCTATGCTGACGCCAAAGCGGAGTATGATGCACTCACGCGGCGGCAGCGTGATCACATTGCCCGCTTACAGGCTAATCTTGATAAGGTAGGGGCGCGCAAGGTGAAACTTGATCGGATGTATTCTGATCCCGATCTGGAGATGACCAAAGACGACTACCTGAAACAAAAGGGCGATATAGACGCAGAGCGGAAAGACCTTGAAACGCGGATCGAAACGGCACAGGCAGAACTTGCCAAGGTACATGCGCCCGTGAGTTTAGAGACGTTTGATAAGTTTATGGCTGAAATCAGGCGGGCGCTGGCAGAGAAGGTAGACCCATCACCCGAAAAGCGGCGGCAGGTTTTGCAGATGCTACACGTCAAGGTGTTGATGGCAAAGAACGGAGAACCGGATATAAAAGGCTGGTTTCGCCCTAGTTTATCGTCTAACACACATTGATGATGTTGTCCCACGTCATGATGAAGCCGATGACCAGGCTCGTCAGGCCCAATTGCTCCAGCATGGGCGGAATGAACGAATTGAAGACGGGCCACACGATACTGATGCCGAAGAAGCCAAAACCGAGGATAAACGTCCTGCTCCAGGGGAAAGATCGTCGAGACATATTCGCTCCAGTAAAAGAGGCATTATCCCCGCTACGTCGTCGATGCCCGCGGTTAATCGGCAAAGCGTTTCAAGATCAATACGGCATTGTGCCCGCCAAAACCAAAGGCGTTGCTCATGAAGATGTCCACGCGCTTCTCGCGCGCCATGTTGGGCGCGTAGTCCAGATCACATTCCGGATCGGGCACGGCATAGTTGATCGTGGGCGGGATCATCCCGGTTTCGATGGCTTTGATGCCGAAAATGACCTCCAGGGCGCCGGTCGCGCCCATCATGTGGCCGGTCATGGGCTTCGTCGAAGTGATCGGAATTTGATAAGCGTACTCGCCGAAGACTTCTTTGATGGCTGTGGTTTCGTACTTGTCGTTCAACTGGGTCGCCGTGCCATGCGCGCTGATCCAATCAATGTCCTGCGGCCGCAGCTGCGCGCTGCGCAGCGCGCGCTGCATCGCCCGCGTTGCGCCCGCGCCATTTTCGGCGGGCGCAATCACATGGAACGCATCCGACGTCGCCCCGTAACCGACGATTTCGGCCAGGATCTTTGCGCCGCGCGCCTGCGCAAATTCCAGATCTTCCACGATCAGGGCGGCCGCCCCTTCACCCATCACGATGCCGTCACGATTCTTATCAAATGGCTTGCACGCCCCGGCGGGATCGCCGGTGTGGTGGCTCATCGCGCCCAGGCGATCGAAAGCCAGGATGCCGACCAGGTGGACCGTCGCTTCACTGCCGCCGGCCACAAAGGCTTTCGCCTGGCCGAGCTTGATCGCCTGGTACGCCAGTCCGATCGCATCGGCCGCGGCCGCGCACGCCGACACCGGCGCGAAGTTCGGGCCGCGTAAATTCCAATCGATCGCCATGGCGCCCGCAGCGCTGTCGCAAATCACCATTGGAATGGCAAAGGGATGAATGCGGCGCGGGCCCTCGCCTTGATAATAGTTGAACACGAACTGATAGTAGCTTTCCATGCCGCCGGTGCCGGTGCCAAAGATGCAGCCCACTTCATCGGCATTGTCTTCCGTGATCACCAGCGCGGCTTGATCGAGGGCCAGGCGGGCTGCCGCCACCCCCATCTGGCAGAACCGATCGCGCCGCCGGGCCTCCTTGAAATCCATATACTTCGCCGGATCGAAGTTCTTCACTTCACCCGCAAAGTGCACCCCGCACTCGCGGTGATCGAACAGCGTGATGTCCGCAATGCCCGATCGGCCGGCCACCACATTCGCCCACGATTCTTCCACGGTTGAACCGGTGCAATTCACCGTGCCCATCCCGGTGACGACCACGCGCGTGCCATTCTGAGTCATGAGTGTGCTTATTCTCCCAATATGAATGGCGCAATTCTACACCGGCTTGCACAAAAGAAAAACCGGATTTCTCAACGAAACCCGGTTGATCAATACGCTCCCAACTCCCGCAGGCGATCGTCGCTGATGCCGAAATGGTGGGCCAGTTCGTGAATGACGGTGCGCCTGACTCCGGCGCGAATCGCTTCCGGCGTCTGATACGCCTGCTCGATCGGCCCCTGGAAGATCGCGATGCGATCGGGCAGCGCCAGTTGATAGTGCGCCCCCCGCTGCGTCAGCGGCACACCCTGATACAGGCCCAGCAGCGTCTGGCCGAACGGCACGCCTGCCAGGCGCAAATCGTCGCGCGTGGGCCACGCCTCGATGATCACCTCGACGTTGCTCATCTTCTCGTGAAAAAACGGCGGCAGCTCATCCAACGCCGCCGCCACCAGCCGTTCAAATTCCGCGCGGGGTAACATCGTCGCCATCCTGGCGGCGATTATACCATCGGCCGGCAGTTTAACGCGCTCCTTCAGACTTGCCTTGCGACTACTTCCAGTTCGAGAGAACCGTCAAAGTCTTGTCAGGCTGAGCAGGATCGTTTGTGCGCACATGCACGCGGAAATCGTGCTGGCCACCCATATCGCCGTGCATCATGAACTGCATCGACAGCGTGGTCTTTTGACCGGGATTGAGGACCATCGAACCGATGGCCGGCACGGGCGGTCAACAGCCCTCGACGACTTCGACGTAGGGCTTCTCTGTGAAGCGCAGCGGCTGATCGCCGACATTGGCACTTCGAACTTGACCTCGACGGTCTGCCCCAGCGGCACATCGCCGAAATCGACTTTCTCTTTATCGACTTGCAGCGCGGGCGCACCGCTGACTTGCGGCGCTGGTGGGAGAGGCCGATTGGCCGCCGACTGCTGCTGATCAGCGCCACGCCGATCAATGCCACGCCCGCCACGATGATCAGCGGCAGCCACAACGGGAACTTCTTCCGTCGGGGTGGTGCGATCTTTCTTTGATGCTTTCGTGCTCATCTCTTCTCCTTGCTTGGATAATCACTGATCGAATTGAAACGTCCACAGATAATCGACCAGCGACTGAATTTGTTCTGCTGTGAAAATCGGCCCCCAATACGGCATGCCCGTACCCATGCCGCCGCGAATGATCTTGCCCTCCAAAATCGCATCACTCGCGCCGAGCATGTTCTTCGCATCCGTGAAATCGATCGGGCGCGACAGTTTCGTGGCCCGTCATTTCCATAGCCGGCATGTCATGCCGGGCGTTTTCTGCAACGACGGGTGCGATGACCCCATCGCCTTTGCCCGTCTCGCCGTGGCAGGCCGCGCAGTTCTGCGCATACAACTGCTGGCCTTTCGCCAATCGTCTCTGGAGTCGTGTTGGTTCGCCAGGTCAGCGCGACCAGGTCCCATACCTGTGTATCGTTCAAGCCCCGCGTGACTGGAGACGATCGCAATGCGTGCCATACCTGCGCGGGACTCTGCGTCCGAGCGGGCGTCGCAAGCCGATCGGGGTCGAGGCCGAGCGCGGCCCCACGCGCCGCCGAAGGTTTCTCGCTCGGCACGACGTCACTGGATGCGGCGCGTCGAGATCGAGATTCAGCGCCACATACAACGGCGGTGTTGCAGTGATCGTTTCCGTCGCCGTCGCCCGTCACTTCGATCGTGCCGCGCATGCGCCAGTGATTCGGCCCGCACCAGCGCGTGCAGTAAAACGTGTACTTGCCCGGTTGATTGAAGACCAGCGTGGTCGTCGTCCACTGGCCGGGCAGCACATCGAGCGCCGGTGCGTCGCTCTGTCCCACCGCGAACCCGTGCATCACATCGTCGGAGGTCAAGCGCAGGTGCAGCGGTTGGCCCACTTGCGCTTTAAGATCGCTCGGCGTCCAGCCGCCGTTGTCCGCCATCTGCGCGTGAATCTCGATCGTGTCCGAATTCGATCGGGCCAGCACCGCCGCCAGCGGCACGCCGATCACCAGCACGATCACGAAGAGTAAGGCCAATCGTTCCGCTTTCATCCGATCAACAATCCCAGCAAGCCGGTGGTGATGATGAAGCAGAAGCCCATCACCGGCAGCGCCTGCAACGTGATGGCGCGTCCTGTTTGCTGTTCAGCGGCGATACGGCGCGCCGTAATACAGGCCCACCACAGGCCGCCGATCAACACACCCGCCTGCAAGAACGGCACGATCGACATGAGATACGGCTGCCATGCCACGTGAGCCGTGCCAAACAGATTCCACCCCGCGCCCAGCGGATCGCTCAACGCGGGCCACAGGTACGACAGGCTGGCGAACACGAATGAGAGACTGAACGCGATCCACGCCATCAGGCCCAGCGGCACCAGCGCATAGGCGAAAGCGCTGAAGGACTTCTTCAGTGTTTCTTTCGATTTGGTCAAGGTGCGACCCAACGCGACAGCGATCAAGAACGTGCCGGGCAGAACGACATAGATCAAACCCAGCAGCGAGAGCGCATACACCAGCCACTGCGGCGTGCCGATGGAGTAAGCGGCCGATTTCAGCGCACCCCACGGTCCCAGCATCACCGCCGAGTAGATCAGTGCCGCGCCCAGCATGATGAAGGCCTTGAAGGCTTCGTCGAGTTTGCGGCCGCCCGGTTGTTTGAGATCAGCGCCAAACGATCGCAGATTGAACGCGACGTTGTCCTGCGTGCAAGTGCGCAGGCATTCCAGGCACAGCCCGCAATTGATGTTCTTGGTTAGCGTGCCGGGATACACCAGCCACGGACAACCATAGCCGTCTTTGCTGCCGGTGTAGCACGACTTCTCGGTGTGCACGGCGCAGACCGTCGGGTCTTTCACGCGCACTTCCACGGGCGCGACTTGCGAATACAAACCGATGAAGCCGCCGACCGGACAGAGATAACGGCAGAAGGCGCGCCGCTCGAAGATGAGGCTGGTGGCTAACGCGACGATTAAGAAGAGCAGCAGAACGAGGCCGGTCACGCCGGGCTGCGTCAAGACGACGGCGCTGAACAGGGCCAACAGCGTGAAGGCGATGTTCTGCAGCCAGATGTTTCGGAAACGTCGGGGCCACTTGCGATTGAGGCCGAAGCCCTTGCCGCGCGGTTTCAACAGCGCGCCGTTTTGCAGCCATTCGCCCGGCATCGGAATGGGACACACCGCGCACCAGCCGCGCCCCAGAAACGGCACGACGATCAACATCAACAGCGCCCACCACACGATCCACACGAAGACGATGCTGAAGTTGTGATTGCCCACTGGAGTACCGATGAAGCCGGAGAGGATGGCGAAGACGAAGCCGGCCAGCGCGATGACGCGAATGACAAACTGCGGCCAGCGCGCGCGCAGCGTCGCTTTCACAAGCGGATTGCGGGTGAGCTCGATCGGCGTCATCGACGCACTGCCCATACACCGGCGATCACGACCAGCACGCCCAGGCCAATTGCGCGCCACAGCAGATCGTTCGAGCCGACGTTGAGTTTGCCAATCATGAAGGGATGCATGGCACCGCATGTCACCGAACAGCGAAAGCGAAACGCTCCCGATTGATTGGCGACGAAAGAGAGCGTGGCTGTTTGACCGGGATCAGCCGTGACGTTGAGATCATAACCGTCGATGTACAGGCCGTGCACCACATCGGTGGACACTAGATCAATCGTGACGTGATCGCCGGGGTTCACGTGGATGGCTTCGGGCGTGTACTGGAAACTGCTCGCCTCGATGCGGAAATGCCGCTCGGCGGGCGCCGGCGCAGGCCGCCAAAGCGATCGGGTTGGGCACCACCACGATCGCCAGGGCCAGCAGTCCGATCACGATCCAACGCGCAGAGAGGTGAGGTCGAGGCATGATTTGTCGGAGTAGCGTTCTTCAGCAGGCCGGCTCCCACGCCCGGCTCGTTGCCGGGCGTGCGAGCCCGGCCTGCTCAATTAACTTCATCCTACGGCATGTTCGTCGGGCCAAAACGGCTGTAGGTCTTGTCGACGTAGGCTTTGATGTCCTGCGGCTCTTGCCCTCTTTCGATCAGGCGCATCGCATCCTGCGTGATGTCCACGCAAATCGAGCAGCCCAGCGCGTGCCCGTCGAACTTGACGTTGCCCGCCGCGTCGACGCTCTCGACGTAGCACGAATAGTTGGAGGTGTGACCCATCGCGCCGCAGCCGCAGTAGCAGGGGATGTGCTGCGTCACGTCGGGATTGGCCACGGCGAATTGATAGGCTTGCTGCGTCACGACGGGCGCACTCTGCACTTCAGCGGGCATCTCCGACAGCGGGGCCATTGGCATGTCGTGCGCAGCTGTGGAGGCGGCGGTCGATGTGCTACCGCAGCCGCTCAATAAGCCGGCCGCCAGACTCAAGATGAAAATGACCCACATCATTCGTCGTAACATGTGCCCTGCCTCGCAAGTTAGAAGTTTCACCAACACCTTCATCTTACCGGATTGGCCCGTTGTCAACCAGCGTGAATCGGCGTGAAATGACCCCCGCCATTTGGCGGGGGTCAAGTGTCATCAGCGGCTGCCACCCGGCCATGTGACGAACGGCATGTTGACCACCACGCCGGGTTGTTCAGCCGTCAACTCGCCCTTATCCAGCGCCGCTTTTACCTCAGACACGGCCTTCAATTCGCGCGCCGCGGCTTCATCTTTCCACGTCAGCAGAATCAAACGGCGCAGCGGACGATAGCCCCGGTACCGGGCGGGTTGTCGAACACGTCCGGCTGAAAACCGAGCGGCCCCATGCCCTCCATACCACTCATCGCCGCTGTGGGCGTGGGAGCGGGCGTTGCACTGGCGCAGCCCGCCATGGTGAACGCCAATACCACCAGCGCGCCGATCAGCAGGCCGGTCCTGGAATAATTCGGGTTCACGATACATTCTCCTTGCTTGAAATGGAATTGAGTTGTCCGCAGGGTGAGTCTTGCGTGACGGCCATCATCGTAGCAAGAAACGAGGGAGCCGCGTAGCGTAGAATGGCGTATTTTGATCCCCGCCAAATAGCGGTGGTGAGTGGCACCCCGGCGCGGGGGATCGCGTGATCAGTCTGGCGGGAGGCACTCCCAGATTTCGTCAAGGGCCGCCACTACCGAGCGGGCCAGCGGATCGCCGGGCAGAACGGTCGAGGCGCTGAGGTGTGTCAGGCCCGCGCCTTCATGCGCGGTGATCACCACCGGCGGCGCGGACGCGCCCTGCTCGTACGCCAGCAGCACCACGTACTGATCGCAAGCCGTTGGCGCAGCGGGCCGCGCGCTGCGCAGATCGAAGCTGCGCTCCAAACGGTAGCCGTGCGCATGCAACGCGTGGGACAACGCCGTCACGGTTTGCTCGCACGTCGCGGCGATTGACTGGTGATAGTCCATGGATCCTTCCTCGTTCACCAGTCTAGCGCCGGAAACCTGCGCGGGGCAGAGCTGATCTAGCGCGATTTGCCGTAAGCCATTTGGCGGGGGTCAAAACAGAACGACCCACGAAGGTCACGAAGAAAGACAAAGGCAGAAGAAACCGGGTTCCTCCCTTCCAAGTGGAATCGAAGGTCGAGCGCGGAGAGACCCGGTTGCTAAATTGACGATTGCGGCAGCGTCACTTCGACAGTCGTGCCCTGTCCGGGCGAGGAATGAATGACGAGGCGCGCGCCGATCAACTCCGCGCGTTCGCGCATGCCGATCAGACCGAAGTGACCCCGATCGGTCAGCGCGTCCACCCGATCGGGCATGGCGAACCCCAGACCGTCATCGCGGATCGAAACAGACAGCGTCTCGCTAAAGCGCACCTGCACGTCGACGTGCTTGGCCTGCGCGTGCTTGAGCACATTGTTCAGCGCTTCCTGCACGATGCGATACACGGCCAGTTCGCGCTCGGGTGTGAGGCGGCGCACCTCGCCTGCGATCGTGCAGGCGGCCTGCAACCGTTCGGATTGGTTCAGCGACTGCGTCAACATCTCGATGGCGGGGACCAGTCCCAAATCTTCCAGATAGATCGGCCGCAGATCGCGGATCACGCGCCGCACCTCTTCGATGGTGGCGGCCGTCATGGCGCGCAATTCAGTCAACTTGATCAACGCCGCCTGCGGATCGCGCCGCGCGGTGCGCTCGATCAGCTGCAAGCGTTGATCGAGCGCGATAAGCGCCTGCACCGTTTCATCGTGCAGCTCGTGCGCCAGCCGCGAGCGCTCATCCTCCTGCCCGCGCAGCACATCGGCCGCATACGATTGCAGGCTGCGCTGATAGCTGCGCAGTTGATCGGCCATGTGCGCCAGCGTCGCGTGCAGCGTTTGAATCTCACTGATGCCGCTGATGGGCTGGGCCAGCGCGGCGTAATCGCCTTGCCCGGCGCGCGCGGCCTGCGCGTCCAACTGCTGCAGCGGTCGAATGACGCGGCGCGCGCCGAAGATCACCACGATCACGGCGATCACAACGGCCGGGATCAACACCAGCGGCGTCAACAGCGATGTGCGCAGCGCCGGATCGCCGACATGCTCCCACGGCTCCGCGATGATCAGTTCCCAGCCGGTCTGCGGCACGGGCGCATACGCGACGACCCACTCGACCCGATCGGGATCGGTGACGAATACGGAACTGCTCGCGTCGCGCAGCGATCCGCCCTCGCCCCGCGCGAAGACCGCCGCCGGATCGAAATTCACGTGAGCGGTATCGCCGTGAAAGACGGTGCGCGTTTCGTGATCGAGCAGCGTCACGTGCATGTCCGACGAACCGCGCAAATTGTCAGCAAAGTCTGGCAGACCCAGCGCCTCCGGCGTGAACGTGCCGCGCACCGTGGTGCGCCCATCCGCGGAACGGCCCGTGATCAGCACCTGGCCGTCGAGCGTGGTGGTCATACCCGCAGGAAGAGTCGAGGTGAGCGAAGCATCAGAGAGAATCTCGAAGCTGCCGGTTGAAGCACCCAGGCGCTGCTGCGCTGCAGCCAGCGGCACGCCCGCCTGCACCAGCTCGGCCACGGCCTGCGCCAGCTGCACTTGATGGCTCACGCGCTCGGCCAGGTTGTGGGCCGCTTCGCGCACGGTGCGCTCGTCGCGCTGCGCGATCAGATTACGCATCTCGTTCTGGTGCAGCGTCGTCGCGCCGAGCGCGATGGCGATCAGCGCCAGCGTCAGCGGCAGCACCACGACGATCAAGACCCCGGGCAGCAGTCCCCGCAGACGCAGCATTATTCGCTCGCCTCTTCCGGTGAGAGCCAGCCCAGCGATACGGCGCGCATCACCGCCTCGGTGCGGGTCGCCACATGCAGCTTGCCGTAGATGTTGGCCAGATGGCCCTGCACCGTGCGATCGCTGAGGTGCAGCTGCGCGCCGATCGCCTTGTTGGTGTAGCCGCGCGCCGCCAGTTTGAGCACATCGGTTTCGCGGGGCGTCAACGTCTCGATCGGCTTGTTTTCAGCCCGACCGGCCAGCTGCGCCATGAGCTTGCGCGCGATGACGGGATCGAGCGCCGACTTGCCTTCGTGCACGTCGCGCACGGCCTGAATGATGTCGTCGGCGTCGGCGGTCTTCAGCACGTAGCCGTTGGCGCCGGCCTGCAACACCGCCAGCACATAGGGATCGTCATCATAGGCGGTAAGGATGAGGACGCCGATCGGCCAGCGCTGGGCCCGCACGTGGCGGCACACGTCGATGCCGCTGCGTTTGGGCATTTGAATATCGAGCACAGCCACATCGGGCCGTTCCCGCTCCAACAGCGCGATGGCTTCAGCGCCATCAGCCGCTTCGGCCACCACTTCGATGTCGCCGGGTTCCGTCAGGAATTCGCGGATGCCCTTGCGCACGACGGCGTGATCGTCAGCCAGGAGCACGTGGATCGTTTCGGCGGACATGTTTCCTCCAACTGATTTATCACGCTGATTGTACCGCATAGACCGCCGAGAGCCAGGAGCCGCCGACCGTTTGGAGTGAGCATGAGCATCGCGCCTGAGGTCTGTTCCATCCCCCACGCCTATCGCGATCTGCTGGAAGGCCGCACCTGTGCGGCGCTGTCCACCGTCATGCCGGACGGCCAGCCACAGTCCACCGTGGTGTGGTGTGACGTCGACGGGCGATTGCGTTTTAATCAACACCATGCGCGGCTTTCGCAAAGAGAAGAACATGCGCGCCAATCCGCGCGTGACGCTGCTGGCCTACGAGCAGCGCAATCTGCTCCGCTCGCTGGAGGTGCGCGGCATAGTCGTCGAGATGACAGAGGCCGGGGCACTGGAACATCTGGATCGTTTGTCGGTCAAGTACATCGGGCGCGCCGCCTTTGTCCTGCCGATACACATGGTGCATCTCACGCGGGCCGTCGATGCTAATCTCACGAGGAAGTTGTGTTCTTTGAAAATCCCGCCCATTCATCGTTGATCAACGTGGAGTTCGTTTGACAGGTGCTGTTGATCCAGTGTGGCCTCATCAGTAGTTTCTGCGCGATGGATTAGTTGAGCCAGCCGTTCACGTTCTTGTGCCAGCGCCTCGATCTGTTTGGACAAATCGGGTGTTATTCCTCGCAGCGAGAGCATCCTCTGCGGATCAATGAGTTTCCCCAGCGTGACAAAGAAACCGCCAATGACGCTCAGCCCGACGATGATGTAAATCACCGTGAAGAGTTTGCCCACATCCGTCGTCGGCGTGATGTCGCCGTAGCCCACTGTGCCCAACGTCACCACGCAAAAATACAGCGCGTTGAGGAAGCTCCAGTGTTCGACATTCACGTAAAACACCACGCCGATCGCCAGTACGATCACTGCCAACACCAGCAGCGCGCGGGTCTCCGGCTGCTTGATCATGTCGCGATACAGACGGCCCAAGGTCACAAACAATAGAAGAAACGCCAACATGATATTTTCCTGTTGTTGATCCTTGTGAGGGTTGCGCCCTACGCAACCCTCACAAGGTGCTCACGCCGCGTTCGCTGCTTTCGTTGCTTCAGTCGCCCCTTACGAGCATCCTGAGGAGTGTTGTTAGACGTTGTATATTCTCCTTAACCTATCGGTTATTTTTGCGTAGAACGATGCGCCGTCCTGATTGAGGTGCAGGTCAAGCATAAGTGACTTGCACCCGTTCCAGCCTCTTGCACCACGTGTAGCGCTCTCACTGACGCATCATCGCCAGGTTCAAGCGCTCGTCAATGTGCTCATCATCAAGACCGTGCCGGCGCTCAGCGACGAGACGATGGTCGCAACCATGCCTGAATACAGGCCGTACACCGGACTGACGCCGGCCAACTGCGCCTATACTCCAGTCTGGGCTTTGACATGTTTAGCCTTGACCGCCTTAACGAGCGTCTCGTAATCACGTTCGTTCTGATCAGCATAAGCGACTGCAAACTCAGCCACGGCCTGATCAAAGGATTCATTCTTCCCCAGGTAAGCGCCGATGGCGATCCGGTCACCCGATCGGGCGTGGGCACGGGCCAGTGTCCAGCCGCACATCTCGCCATAGAGCAGCAACTCTTTCGGCGGCATGGTTTCAATATCCGCCGACAGTTTCCAATCCCACAACTGCCGCGCATAGTAATCGTGAGGCTTGCCATCGAACCCGATCGGCACATTTTCCCATCCCAGGAAAATATCGCTCGCCGCCTGCATCAAGCGCTGGCCTTCGACCACGCGCTTGCCGTGATCGGCAAACTTGCTCTTGCCGGCATAAGGTTCAAGTACCGACGCCTGAGCCTCCTTGAATTGGAGAAAGAGCGGGTCTTCGTCGTCGCGGCCCAGCAGCAGAACTACATAGGCGCGCGTGCCGACGCTACCCACGCCCACGACTTTGCGCGCCATATGAACGTAGTGGAATTTCTCGAACAAGTACCGGCGATCATCGGGCAAGGTTTTGTGATACGCCACCAGATAATCTCGAAAGAAGTCTTCGGCCTGTGCCCGATCGGCTATCTCCGGATAAAGTTCTTCAAACGGAACGATCAAAGGCGGATGACTGACGATCCGCCGCTGGCCGTCCACCCGCTGGGTCAGCTTTTCAAAGGCGCGCTGGTTATCCCGAAGATGTGATTGCGTGAAGTCGGCCTCGATCTTCTTCAGCCCCTTCGGATTGGCGGTCATCCCCCACCGCGCCTTGATCCTGACCGCATCCAGCAGCGCATACCACACGTCGAGGTTGTGCATGGCGGCAAACTCGCGCATGGCACGCCGATACTCGGCCACGGTCGCCAGGACAATCGATCGGCGCAGCTTGGCCGCAAAGTCTCGTTCGCGCCCCACCATCTCAACGCTGGCCGCCAGTCGTTTGACATCCCATTCCCACGGCCCGGGCAGCGTCTCATCGAAATCGTTGATGTCAAACACCATGTCCCGTTCTGGCGAAGCGAAGCCACCGAAGTTGGACAGGTGAGCATCACCGCACAACTGAACTTCTAGCCCTGAATTGGGGGTGTGCGCCAGGTCCCAGGCCATGACGGCCGCCGCGCCCCGGTAGAAGGCAAACGGCGAAGCCAGCATCCGCCCGTAGCGAATGGGGATCAACTCGGGAATGCGCGTTGCCACCTGGGCTTCAAGCAGAGCGATTGGATCCGGCCGATCTTTTGGCGGCTCCCAGGCCGCGTGATCCGACCGGGGACAGTGAGTGCGCGCTGCTTTGCCCAGTTTCACACGTTCTTCAACCGTCAGATGCGGCGTCGCTTTGGATCGCGCTGACAACGTTTGCTCCGTCGCCGTTGCTGGCGGGGTCAACTCTGCCTCCTCACGAGTGTGTTTTTACTGGCAGGCATATCCGACTCACCTCATTAGCGACTTTCCAGAGATCACGCCGCCGGATGTAACAGTATCAGCAGCGGCCATGTTTCGACTCCACACTCCTGGTGATGCGTGCCCGTCATGCTTGAGGCGCGGCCGCGCGCATTTGTCGTTGATAAGTCTCCAGGACTGCCTGCAAATCAAGATAGTACGCATCCTGCCCGACCAGCTCGGTGACCCCGGACACGTCTCAGCTCGTGCCGCACATGATCATTTGCGTCGGACAATACCAGGCGAATCTGCTTTTCTTTCAGTTCCTTGCAAATTTCGCGCAAAGCTGCCGCCGCCGAAAAGTCCACGTCATCGACTGCTACCAGGTCAAGACAGAGCCATTGCACTGGCGTGGGGCCTAACGTAGCCAGCCGCCGAATCTCCTCAGAAAGCTGCTCGGTGTTGGCATAGTACATCCCATGATTGAAGCGGTACACGACCAACCCCGGCAAAGTCCTGACGGCTTTATCCAGCGGAACGGCATAGAAGTGACCGCCCTTCGCTTCAAGGACAACATTCCGAGCTTTGTAGCCATGCCGGGTATGCGCCAGCAGCGAGAGCACCAACGCCAGGATAATGCCCTGCTCGACGCCGATGAAGATGACCACCGCCGCCGCAATTAGCGCCACCCAGAACTCCACCGGACGCTCCGCCAGAATGCGGCGCATGCCCTTCACATCGACCAGCTCAACACCGATCAGAAAGACGACAGCCGCGAGTACGGCGTTGGGCATGTACGACAGGGGTACCGTTAGGAAGAGCAACACGATCAGCACAACAATTGTCGTGGTGATCTGCGCCAGCTGGCTGCGGCCACCAGCACTATCGACCATCTGTGTCTTAGTCGGGCTGCCATTCACGACGAACGTGCCGGAAAACGTCGCGCCAATGTTTGCCAGGCTGAGGCCAACCAGGTCAACATTTTCATTGAAGCGCTCGCTGTAACGAGCGGCATAAGCTCGCGAGGTAGCCGCGCTTTGCGCCAGAATCACGATGAACATCGAGAACGCAATGCCGAGTAGTTGCTGCAAAACTTGTGGGTTCAGATCAGCTTTGGGCAGACCAATTTGCGGCAAGCCACCGGGCACGGATCCCAGTAGGGTCACGCCATAGTTCGCGAGAGGCACCAGGTAGCTCAAAATAATCGCACCGACTACAGCGATCAATGCGCCCGGTATCTTCCGATTGACTTTGCGGAACCCGATGATAATCGCCAGCACCGCGAGTGAGATAATAAACGTGGGCCAGTTGATCTGATTCAGATTCTGGATGTCATGGACGAGCTTTTCCATGGTGGTGTTCCCACCACCGGGAATGCCGAGCACACCTGAGATCTGTCCAATAGCGACCTGTACACCGACACCCGTCAGAAAACCGATTAGCACGGTACGCGACAAAAAGTCGGCGAGGAAGCCGAGTCGGATTACGCGGGCTATAATGAGGAACAGTCCGGCCAGGAAAGCCAGCACCCCGGCATACGCTATGTATTCAGCTGATCCTTGTGTGGCCAATCCGGCCAACCCTGCTGCCATAATTGCCGCAGTGGCTGAATCCGCGCCCACCACCAGGTGGCGCGACGAACCGAAGAGTGCAAACAACGCCATCGGGATTAAGATGGTGTACAAGCCGGTGACCACCGGCGTTCCCGCGATCTTGGCGTAACCCATTACCTCAGGAATCGCCAGCGCGGCCAACGTGATCCCGGCGATGATCTCTGTAGGGATTTGCGATCCCACAATCGGCAGGATGCCTTGCAAAACAGGTAGGCTTCGTGTCGGTTTGCTTTCAGATGTCGAGACACTCATGTCAGTCTCCTTGTGCAAATATTTACTTCACGCAACTTACGCAGTTCGCTACGCTTGTCACTCCCGAGCAAGCGAGAATCCAGCACTGTTTGAGATAAACATCCGCTCCCGCAGGTGTCACGGTGCGTAAGGTGAATCAGTCATGTTCCGCCGGCCGGCGCGGGCACCGCTGGCTGCTTGGCCATCGTCTCCTGCAAGGCGGTCATATCCTGCTGGTGATATTCCGTTAGCACCTTGCGCTCCTCATCCCGCTCTGGAAAGATGAAGAACACCAGCGCTGCGCCAATCAACACCGCGATGATACCTGCGATGTAAGCGGATTGATCACCCGCCAGAAATGCCTCTTTAGCCGCCGCCGTGATCTGCGTCGCATACTGCGGATACTGCTGCGCCACCGTCTGCGCGCCCGCATACGACATTTCCACTCCGCTCACGACCGAGGCTGGAACTTCAGCCGCATTGGGATAGGTGGCCAGCGCGGCTGCCATCGCGGCCGCGTAACCCGCCGCCAGCAGTGCGCCGAAAAGCGAATTGAAGATCGCGCCACCCAGATCGCGCTGCAAGTCCGCCGTGCCCGACGCCATCCCCACCCGTGTCACCGGGACTGACCCGGTCAGCGAGCGCGAAGCGGGTGTGCCGGACAAGCCGATGCCGATGCCGACAAACACAAACGCCAGTGCCACCACCCAGAACGAAGCATTCTCTTGCCACAACAACAGCATCGTCAGGAACCCGAGCAGGACGAAGACATAGCCAGCCAGCAGAGTGAAGCGGGAACCGCGCGTCTCGACGATTTTGGCCGAGCGCGGCGCGGCGAGGATCATGAAGGCGCCTGCAAACAGCGCCGGCAGGGCGGCCTGCACCGTGCCGAAGCCCAGCACATCCTGCATGTACTGCTGCCCGATGAACATGGCGCCCATCAGCGCGCCGAAGACGATGATGCCGGCCACTGCGGCTACCCAGAACGTGGGCCGCGCGGCCACCTTGAGGTCATACAAAGGATTCTGGGCGCGGCGTTGCCGAAGCACAAACAGCACCCCGGCCATGAGCGCGACGACGAGCAAGCCCACCGCCAGTTGTTGGTAACCGGCCACAGGCAGGAAGTTGATCGAGAGGACGAACGTCCCCACGAGCACGACCGAGAGGATACCCCCGAGATTATCCACTGGCTCGGTCGCCTCGTTGATATGCGCGGGGATGAATTTCCACGCCAGAAACAGCGCCACAAGGGCCAGCGGTACAACGATGAAGAAGACCCAGGGCCAGGTGGTGAATTGCAGGAGCAAGCCGGACAACAGCGGACCACTCACCGAGATCGCGCCGCCGATGGCCGCCCACAACGCGATGGAGCGGGTGCGGCCCGGCCCCGGCCCCCACAACGCCGCAATCAAGGCGAGGGTGGTGGGATAAGCCATGCCGGCCGCAAAGCCACCGAAGAGCCGTCCGAAGATCAGCACTTCGATGGAGGGAGCCAGTCCGCTGATGAGCGCAGCCGGGATCGCCAGTGTCACGCCGATCATGGCCAGCAGCTTGCGCCCATACCGATCGCCCAGCGCGCCCAGCCAGAGCACCGAGCAGGCCAGCCCCAGCGAATAGCTCACCGCGACGAGGTTGAGCTGCGTCTGCGAGGCATCAAAGTATGCGCCAATGGATGGCAGTGCCACATTCGCCATCGCCAACGGCAGATTAGCGACCGCCGCCACGATGATTAACGTACCCAGCACAAGTCCAGCTTGCTTAGGTGCGTCGGTGTCTGATGCGACTGCGGCAGCAGCCGCAGGTTTCGATGTAGACATGGGAACTTCTCCTTCTCCGAAACCACGTCTTCGTTGCTCAGCGCGGCCACCGGCTGCGGCTGCGGCGGTGGCGGCGGCGCGTAGTAATCCTGGCATGACGTTCCTCCTCTTACGCGTTCTCGAGCGAGGCAAACGCCTCGGCGCCAACACCGTGCGTGAACGCAGGCAAAGTCGCAGGCCCTACTCACGGCGTTCATGGTAGAGATTGTATCTGATATCTGATCGAATTGGCACGGGCAAGCATCCAATCGACGGGATGGCCAGCACGGGCGAGAGGCACAGGTTCTTCTCAGCGGGCCACATGGAGTGAAGACAGTGAAGCCATCAGTGGACATGGCTTCCTCATTCAAACGAAAGCGGCTGTAAATTCAAGATTAATCAGCGACTTCAATCGTTGGCTAAGAAATAGTTTACCAGCAAACGGGCGTTCAGGAAACAGTGTTCGCGCGAGAATTCACAGAGTCTCAGGTAGACAGCGGCGGCCGAGTCTGCTATGATTTAGCGTGTGGAGCGTGACAGCCAGGCCGCTCCCCCCGTTTGAGCCATGACTATCATTGCAGCCGATCGTTCAACTCGACACACGATCGTCACCGCGTGTGTCGTCCTCGCCTTGCTGGCGCTGCCCTTCATGGGCGTGCTGCACTGCCAGATCATGCATGACGACCAGGGGCACACCTCGACGCCACTCGCCGAGGCGTGTTGTGTGCTCCTCTGCTTCACGGCTCTTGTCGGCGTGACCATTCTTCCACTGCGTTGGTTGACGGTTGCCCGCGCGGCGCTCCACTTGAAGCCGGTGCGACTCACCAGCCATCTCATTCGTTGGGTTCCGCCTCCGCGCCCCGTCGCGCTTCTCCCTTAGGCCGTTCATCCGTCCTGTTCGTTTACGGTACTCAGTTATTACTGCCGGTTGCAGGGCGTTGAGGCGCACCGCAACCCGGCCAATCTGATATTCCATTCGCCAAGGAGCATATCATGTGGCATGCCACTTCGCGCCCGTTTGTGCTGGCGCTGATTTTGACGTTCACGCTCGCCGCGTGCGGCAGCGCTGCGTCCCCTGCGACCACGCCCAAGACGGTGACAGTCACCCTGAACGAGTTTCAATTCCAGCCAGCCGAAATCACCACCGACGTCGGCCAGCCGATCAAGCTGGTGCTGAAGAATAACGGCACAGTGCTGCATGACTTCGTCAGCACCGATGCCATGGTCGAAGTCATGGAAGAACACGGGGCTGAGCATGACATGGCTGGGATGCAGACCCATATGCACGCCGCCATTGAGGCCGGGCAGCAGAGCACACTGGAGTTCAAAGCCACACAGCCTGGCACCACCACATTCTACTGCACCATCGCCGGTCATCGCGAAGCCGGCATGGAGGGCAAGTTGATCGTCAAGTGATCGACAACCTGCCGAAACGCATCTGCTTGCGACTCGCAACTCGTGATTAAGGAGGTCACCATGGTGGAAAGCACCATCCAGGTCGATGGCCTGTTAACGGCTCTGTGCGCGCGTAACGTCGAGAAGGCGCTGCTGAAAATGCCGGGCGTGCAGCACGCCGTCGCCAACTGTCTGAACAGCACTGCCACCGTGCACTACGACGAAATGCAGGTCACGCTGGCGCAACTGCAAGTCGCAGTAGCCGATTGCGGTTACGTCTGCGCGGGTGAAGCCTTGCCTGACCACATGGCGCATACGTCACCGGCTGCGCCGCTGGATCACTCACGGCACACGGGCCATGCCATGCCGCTGACACCCTCGGCGGCTCCGCCCCACCTGATCGATCACACTGCGCACGCGGGACACGCCATGCCGCAGGAGCAGGCCGCGCATGCCGCAGCCGGACCGCTTGAAGATCACGCGGCGCACGGCGGCCAGCCGGGCATGACGGCAGCCGACATGGAACGCGACCTGCGCAAGCGCTTCTTCGTGTCGCTGATCCTGACCGTGCCGGTGTTTCTGTTCTCGCATCTGGCCACCCAGATTCTGGGTCTGCACCTGATGCTGCCCTTCGGCCTCAACGACAAATGGCTCGGCTTCATCCTCACGACGCCGGTGGTGATCTACGGGGCGTGGCCGTTTTACGTCGGCGCGCGCAATGGCTTGCGGCAGGGTGTGCTGAACATGAGCGTGCTCGTTTCGCTGAGCGTGCTGACCGGCTATCTCTTCTCGGTAGCGGCCACGTTCCTGTTCGACGGCGAAGTATTCTACGAAGCCTGCGGCGATGTTGGTAACGTTTGTGCTGTTCGGCCACTGGATGGAGATGCGATCGCGGCGCAGCACCAGCCAATCGATTCAGCGCCTGCTGCAGCTCACGCCGCCGGCGGCGATCGTGATCCGGGACGGGCGCGAAGTGGAACTGCCTACCGATCAGATCATCGTCGGCGATGTCGTGATCGTCAAACCCGGCGCGAAGGTGGCTGTGGATGGCGTTGTCATCGAAGGGGAATCCAGCCTCGACGAGTCGATGATCACCGGCGAGAGTCTGCCCGTGAAGAAGAAGACCGGCGACCTGGTGATCGGCGCGACGCTCAACAAGACCGGCGCGTTCAAGTTCCGCGCGACGAAGATCGGCGCCGACACGGCCTTGGCGCAGATCGTGAAACTGGTGCAGGCCGCGCAGAATTCCAAAGCCCCGGCGCAGCGCCTGGCCGATCGGGCCGCGCACTACCTGGTGCTCGTCGCCGTGTTCGCGGGCCTCGGCACATTCTTGTTGTGGTACTTCGTCCTGGCAGCGCAATTCATGCCGCCGGGCGAAGACCGCCTGGTCTTCTCGCTGACATTTGCGATCACCGTCGTCGTGATCACCTGTCCCGATGCACTGGGTCTGGCGACGCCGACGGCCATCATGGTGGGCACGGGCCTTGGCGCGCAGCACGGCATCTTGTTCAAGGATGCGGCGGCGCTCGAAGGTGCGGCTAAGATCGACGCGGTGATTTTCGACAAGACCGGCACGCTGACGAAGGGCGAACCGGAGGTCGTCGAGGTCATGATCGCCGATCGGGTGGTGGCCAGCCCCGATCAGTTGCTGCGGCTCGCCGCGTCCGCCGAGAGATCGAGCGAACATCCGCTGGCGCAGGCGATCGTCAGAGCCGCACAGGCGAAGCAACTCGCGCTGAGCGAAGCGCACCACTTTGAAGCCGTGCCCGGTCACGGCCTGCTGGCGCACGTCGACGGTCAGTCGATTCTGATCGGCAATTACAAGTTGCTGGCTGATCGTGACATCGCGCTCGACGGGCTTGAGTCGAAAGCCACTGAGTTGGCGAGCGGCGGCCGCACGGTCATTCACGTTGCGATCGACCAGCGGGTCGCGGGCTTGATCGCCGTGGCCGATGCGCCGCGCGAGACCTCACACGAGGCCGTGCAACAACTGCGCGCGCTTGGCGTCGAAGTCGTGATGCTGACGGGCGACAATCGCGCCACCGCCGAGCGTATCGCGCGCGATCTCGGCATCGACACGATTTTTGCGGAAGTGCTGCCAGGCCAGAAGGCCGATAAAGTGAAAGAACTGCAAGCGCAAGGTAAAAAAGTGGCGATGGTCGGCGACGGCATCAACGACGCACCCGCGCTGGCACAAGCCGATCTCGGTATCGCGATTGGCGCGGGGACCGATGTGGCCGTCGAAACCGCCGACGTGGTGTTGATGCGCTCCGATCCGATCGATGTCGCGCGGGCGGTGCGGCTGGGGCGCGCCACCGTCAACAAGATGAAGCAGAATCTGGCGTGGGCAGTGGGCTACAACGGGCTGGCGATCCCGATCGCGGCGGGCCTGCTGTATCCATCGTTCGGGCTGTACTTGCAGCCTGCTATCGGCGCGCTGGCGATGTCAGGCTCGTCGATCCTGGTGGCTGTCAATGCGGTGTTGTTGAAGAACGCCCGGCTGGATGCTTGAAAGGAGGTGAGGCTATCGCGCGAAGTTGACACGCTGACGAATCAAGTCTTTCCGCAGCATATACATCCAGGGGAGGAAATAACGATGAAGCGATGGCTGTTTGTATTCATGGTGGTGGCTTTGAGTTTGTTGGCCGTCAGTCCGGCGCTGGCGCACGAGGATATGGGCTGCGCGCACGATGAGACGACGATTGCGTCGCTGCGCGAGTGCGTGGTACACGCGCGCGAGATGGGGCACATCGATAGTGACCGTGTGGCACAGAACCTGCTCAAGAAACTCGATAAAGCGCAAGCCAGTCTCGATAGCGGCAAAGTGACAACGCGATCGACAAACTGGAAGACTTTGTCGAGACGGTTGAAGAGCAATCGGGCGAGCACATCGATCCGATGCATGCCGAGCATCTGGTTCACCACGCGCACATGGTGATTGCCGCGCTGGGCGGCTGAAGCGGCTGCCTGTTACGGACTGCAGATGGACGAAACAAGACCTCGACATTGATGACCGTCGAGGTCTTGTACGTTCGGTTTGTAAGCGGCCCGGGTGGGCAATCCGCCCGACCAGGCCATCACTTTGTGAGCACGCCGGCGAAGTACAAAGTGACATTCATCAGTTGACAGTTGACAGCCTGTGCGCTTACACTCAGAATGCAAAACTTCAGGAGGCCACATGAGTAACGTGCGCGAGGTCTGTTCCATCCCCCACGCCTTTCGCGATTTGCTGGAAGGCCGCGCCTGTGCGGCGCTGTCCACCGTCATGCCGGACGGCCAACCACAGTCCACCGTGGTGTGGTGTGACGTCGACGGCGACTGCCTATTGATCAACACCATGCGCGGCTTTCGCAAAGAGAAGAATATGCGCGCCCATCCGCGCGTGACACTGCTGGCCTACGAGCAGCGCAATCCGCTGCGCTCGCTGGAAGTGCGCGGCACAGTCGATCGAGATGACCGAGGCCGGCGCACTGGAACATCTGGATCGCCTGTCGGTCAAGTACACCGGGCGCGCGCCCTTATTTTGGCGCGTGTGTGCCAGCCGAATTGAAGGAACGTGAAATTCCCGTGTTGTGCCGCATCGCGCCTACTGCGCGTCGTCACGCTCAATGCCGGCAGCGCCGCCGACAATGTGAATTTCTCCAAGCCGCTGCGCGCTGTGCCCGCCGCTGGCTTCATTCCTGACTCCCATCTCGATCTGGTGGCGCGGCCTTTGCACGGCGTGCTGACGACGATGATGCCCGACGGTCAGCCGCAGTCCAGCCTGGTGTGGCTGGACTACGATGGGCAGTGCCTGCGCGTCAACACCACGCGCCAGCGGCAAAAAGGCAGGAACATGCAGGCGAATCCTCGAGTGAACCTGCTGATCGTCGATCCTGGCGATGCCAGCCGCTGGATCGAAGTGCGCGGCGAGGTGGAGATCAGCGAAGCAGGCGCGCTGGAGCATGTCGATGAACTGACACGGCAGTACACGCGGCACGAACATTACTACGGCGGCATCTTTCCTGTGGAACGTCAGGCGCGGGAGACGCGCATCATCTGCCGCATCAAGCCGCGCAAGATCACGCTGGATGCGATTCACAAGTGAACACACTGTGCACCACTACCCACAAATCCGCCACACCGATCATCTGGCGCATCATGCGTAAATTGAATCGGCGGATGGCTACCCCTACGATCGGGCGCGGACGCGGGCCGCGCGGCGTGGTGCTGCTGCTCACGACGATCGGACGGAAGTCGGGCCGGCTGCGTGTGACGCCGCTGCAGTACGAAGAAGAGCAGGGCGTGATCTGGAACGTTTGGCCGCCCGCAAGGTGCTGGTCGCCATTCGACCGCCAGAGAAAGCGTGACACGCGCCTGCACGGCGCTGCACGAGCCCAAGGCGCGCACCGGGTGGCGCTGTGGCATAGTTCTCACGCCCGGCGTGAAAACAAAAACCTCTCGATCGGCACAGCACGATCAAGAGGTTCACCGGAAAGTTGGACGGCGTCGAGCTACAGATCCACGGTTAAGATCACCGGCCCTGCGGGCTGAGGATGATCGGGCTGGCTTTCTTGGGTAATCGTCATGTGCCTGTATTCACCGCCCGGCGGTATCGGCCACACCCACACCCCGGCGCCATTCTCATCGACTTTGAACGTGCTGCCTGGCACCATCTCGCCCGTCTGCGGATCGCTCCACCAGCATTGATAGACACCGTTGTCCTCCAACGGCGGCAGCCCTGTCACGGACATGGCGACTTTGTCTTCGGACACATAGAGCGCGGCAGTTGCCGAGCTCGCAGCGTCGGCCATGGTGACCGGCACAGTCTGGATGTTGTCGTTCAGCATGAACTGCTGCAACGCAACCTGAATCCGCGTCAGGCGATCCAGCCGGGCTTGCTGCTGATTCATCTGGTTTTGCAGCGTCATGATGGCCGAGCCCAGCCCGACGATCAGCAGCAGCGCCACAGCCGCTGAAGCGAACACCGCCGCCCAACGCCACGTGATCGCGCGGCGCGGCCTGGAGGATAGGTGTACCGCGGCGCGCGGTTTGGCCGTCTCGTGAACGGCAGCCAGCATGCGTTGCTTCACCCGGGAGGCAGGCTCGCCGGCATCCGGCGCGGCCAGACCCAGCAAGTCCGTCACGGCGCGCAGCGAGTCCGCCTCGGCGCGGCAGGCCGCGCAGCTGCGCAAATGATCGCGCAGCGCCGTCTGCTCGTCGGCCTCCAGCACGCCCAGCAGAAATGCCGGAATCAGTTCTTGAGCGGTTTGACAATCGATGTTCACATCTAGACCTTTGGCAATCATTACGCTGATGGCGGGGGTTGGATTACCCCAGTGCCTGACGTCGACCTGCGCCCATGTTTATCCAAAATCGGCATCAAGGCGGCGCAGCTCATCGCGCAGTTTCTGCAAGCCCAGCCGCATACGGGTCTTGATAGTTCCCAGCGGCTGGCCAGTCTTGTCGGCGATCTCCTGCTGCGTCAACCCGCCAAAGTAGGCCAGTTCCAGCGCTTCGCGCTGCGGCGGCGGCAGCGCCGCCAGAGCCGTGCGCACCAACTCGCGTTGCCGTCTCACGCCAACCAGATCGTCTATGCTGTCTGACTGGGCCGCGCTAACCGCCTCATCCAGATCGACCGCGCTGCCTTCGGGCCGCACGTTCAACCGCCGCAGTTCGTCGATGGCTCGATGCCGCGTGATGCCCATCAGCCATGCCACGACGCGGCCGCGCTCTTCCGCAAACGACGAAGCCGCCCGCCACACGTTGACAAACGCGTCGGCCGCAATCTCTTCGGCCAGGGTGCGCTCGCCGACGATGCGCAGCGCCAGGCTGAAGACCAGCCGGCTGTAGCGATCATACAACGTGCTCAAGGCGGTCTCATCGCGCCGGGCAACCAGCGAAATTAGCGCAAAGTCGTCCAGTTCCGAATAATCCACATCGAGTATTCTAACACAGACGACCGCGCACCTCTCACGCTCAACCACAGACCGGCGATCGATGATGAGCTGACGGGCGGCAAAGCGCTCCGCCAGACTAATTGTTGACTGCACCCGCGGCCACCCAATCGGTTATGATGCGAATTTGGCCAGGCAGCAGCTTGGGCCCCTGCTTCGGCATCTCGCCCCGTGTGATCAGATCAATCAACAAACTGTTGGCGGGATCGCCCGGCGCAATCACAGGGCCATTATCTGAGCCAGCCATGATCTCGACATAGGTCTTCAGCACCAACCCTTCCTTCACTTCGTCGCCGCCGTGGCACTTCACGCATACGCGATTGAAAATCGGCTGAACGTCGCGCGCAAAACTAACCGTGTTGCTGCCTGCCTGTGAAGGTGTAGCCGGAGGTTCAATTGGCACAGGCGTATCGGCGGGCGAGACCGTCGGCGTTGAGGTCGCCGTAGATGTCGCGGTCGCCGCTGGCTGCGTGCTGGCAGCCTCAGGCGTGGCTGTGGCAGGTGCTGTTGTGGTCGCCGTTGCCGTTGCCGCTGGCCGCGTGCTGGCGGTCTGAGGCGTGGCTGTGGCGGGTGCTGTGGTAGCCGTTGCCGTTGCCGGAAGAGCGATCACCGTCGGCGACGGAAAGACAGTCGACAAGGGCGTTGGCGTCACGACGCTGGCTACGGCCGGATCGGACGAGGCGGTAGCGCCAGCCCAGATGGCCAGCATTCCGCCCCAGACGATCACCATGAGCAGCAAGATCAGCACCTGGCGGATGATCTGCCGCCCCGCTGGTTTGACGACGGGCGACTGATGTTTGCGCGGCGGGCCGGTGCGCCATTCTTCATGCGGCATGTTTCCCTCCTTAAACACCGTACAAAATCACACCACCCAGAAAGGCCAGTGTGAGGGCCAGCGCAAAGCTCGCAGCGAAGCCGGCCAGATACACCACGGTCGTCGCCGGATTCCACAGGACTTCGCGCTTGCGCCAACGACTGATAGACAGCCCGCCGGTCAGGATCAGCAGTGTCAAAGCCAGAAAGACTTTGACTGGCACGAAGGGCGCGTCGCCTTCAAAGCGCACGGCATTGTCGCGCAGACCGGTCACGCCCGCCAAGATGGTGCCCGCCGCCGCCAGCGTCATGACAAAGAAGGCCGCCTGCTCCAGCGATTCATTGCGCCGCCAGCGAGCCAACACCAGAAACAACAGTGCTCCTCCGGTAAAGGCGATGGGGAAATGCACCACCATGCTATGCCACGGATGGACGTTGACGATGGCGTTGACGATTTGCTCCAAAATATTCATGACCACCTCGCGTGTACGGCAGGATATATCAGACTATACGATACGCGGGGACGGTTTGGTTTCATGCTCAGACATAACTGTTCAACCCTATGAATCCAACGGCCGCCTCCTGAACGTATTGTGTACTAACGGCGCGGAAACCGAATCGGGGGTCTGAGAGGACACCGTACGATCTTACGGGGAGATCGCCGGTGTCTGTCATCCCGATCGGATTACCAGGCCGATTCGATCAAGCCATTTCGAGGAAGGAGGCCAAAGATGTTACGGAAAATGTGGTTACTGATTGGAACGCTGTTGGTCGCATTGGGAATGGTCACCAGCATTGCCTATGCTGATGCCGGCGACCCCGTGCGCGGCGAGCACTTATGGGTCGATGTCCAGCTGTGCAAGGCCTGCCACGGCCTGCATGGTGAAGGCTTGTATGCCGCACCGCGCGCGGGAGATGGCAAGAGCCTGGCGGACTGGATCAAGCAGGTGCGCACCCCGCGCGCCAATATGCCCAGTTTCAACGATACCCAGGTCAGCGATCAGGAAATTGCCGATATGTGGGAGTACGTGCAGACTTTGCCAAAGCCCGCCGGGTTCACGCCTAAGGTTTATACCCCGGCGCCAGGCGATTCGCCGGGGCTGGTGCTGGTTCATCAAATGCGCTGTGTAGCCTGCCACGGCGATTTCACACCTGTGCTCAAGTTCCGCTTTGTGGCACAGAACCGGACGATCGTCGATGCAGCCACAGTGATCAAACAGCTGCGCACCCCGGCCAAGAGTATGCCGGCGTTCAGCGCCACACAGGTCACCGACGAGGAAGCCGCGCAGATTGCTGCCTATCTGCAAGTCCGGCTCAATGAAGTGAGCGCCTCCAGCGCCGTGCCCACTACGCTGCCAGTTGCGGGCGGCGAGCAGCCCTCTTCGCCGTGGCCGCTGGTGCTGATGATCGCCGGCGCGAGCATGTTGGCGACCGGATTGGCCGTGCGCATCCGGCGCAAAGCATAGCGCGCTGTAACGACACCGATTTCGTCACTGTGCGGCATGGCAGAGACTGCCTCGTGGTCTCCGCCATGTCGTGGTGCCCTCATTATGCAGTATGCGGGTTCATTCATCACCAACCTCCTACTGAGAAGCCTCCGGCTAAAGTCGCAAAAACCACATCATCATGATCGTCAGCCAGGAGCAGCGCGGATCGTTGCGGCGGACATGTTTCCTCCAACCGATTTGTTACGCTGATTGTTCCGCGTAGAGACCGCCCATAAGCTAGTTCTTGTCTGAAAACCTAGCGGGAGCGGCTCCCACGCCGCGAATTTGCCGGGCACACATGCACCCACTGCGTGCAGTGCGGTGTGGGAACCCGGTCTACTGCTTTTCGGACAGAAACTAGCCAGAGGCTGCCGACCGTTTGGAGTGAGTATGCGACGGCGGGCGGGTGACGTTTGTCAGTTGACAGACGATCGCCGCGGATTTATGCTGATGCGCCGTCATGCTGAATGGGCTGAGGACAATGGCGGTACCGGCGCGCCGATCTGGAACGCCTGGCCGCCTGCAAGGCGCTGGTCGCCATTCGGCCGCCAGCGAAAGCGTGACATGAGCCATGACGAAACAAACCGCGAGTTACACGATCGAACCTTTTCCGGCTGCCCGGCAAATCATCGTCGAGGCAGGGCGCCTGGGGTCGCGCCGTCCTTTGATTCACGGTCTGCTGGAAATCGACGTGACACGCGCCCGCACGGTGCTGCGCGAGCACAAGGCGCGCACCGGGGAGGCGCTGTCGTTCACTGCTTTTATGGTGGCCTGCCTGGCGCGCGCGATCGATGCGGACCGGCGCGTGCAGGCATACCGCAACTGGCGCAATCAACTGATCGTCTTTGACGACGTGGATGTGGTGACGCTGATCGAAACTGAACGCGGCGGCGTGGCGCTGCCGCACATTATCCGCGCCGCGAATCGCAAATCGTTCCGCGAGATTCACGCCGAGATTCGCGCCGTTCAAACGAAACCCATGCGCAGCGAGCAGCGCTCATCCCTCCTCATGCGCCTGGCGCCGCGCGTGCCAGCCTTCTTTCGCCGGATATTCTATGGGCTGCTTCTGAAAAGCCCGCAGCGCCTGAAGCGCTATAGCGGAACGTGCCTCGTGACTTCGGTGGGCATGTTTGGACAGGGCAGCGGCTGGGGCTGGGGCTTTCTGCCCCTGCACACGCTGGGCCTGACGGTGGGCGGCATCGCGCCGAAGCCGGGCGTGATCGAGGGCCGCATTGAGATTCGCGAGTATCTCAACTTGACGATCACCTTCGATCACGACGTCGTGGATGGCGCGCCCGCGGCCCGCTTTGCGCAGCGCTTGAAGGAACACCTGGAGAGTGGCTACGGACTAGACGCAAGTATGACTGGCTCGTCGTCTGACTAGAAAAGATTTATCCGGTCATGATGCGGGCTATGCTGGCGATGGAAAGACCGTGGCGTCGTCAGCACGCCGAACTGGACCACTTCACAGCCGACAAGCCGCTCGGTGTGAAGGCAAAATGTGTCAGCAAAGGCGGCTCCCACGCCGCCGTCACGCTTCGCGGGGCGTGCCCAAAAGGGGGCTGCGCTCGGAGCCCGAACCGCTAGCTGCCTGACACGCGAAGCGTTTGAGTGCATGGCGCTGGTGTTGACTTTTTCCCACACGAGGCTACAATCTATGTAGCCATTCTCCGCACATTTTCCGAGCATCCATTGCCGCATCTGTTGCAGTCAGATCGTCTCACGGTGGAAGCAGCCATGAGCCGGAAGGTCGCTCTTGTCATCGGCAACAGCGAATACGACGACCGCAGCCTCGCACAGCTCATCACGCCATCCGAGGATGTGAACGATCTCGCCCGTCTGCTGAAATCCAGTGATATTGGTGACTTCGCTGAAGTCGGTGCGCTGGTCAATGAATCGGCCACGAACGTGCGCAAGGCCATCGCGCGGTTGTTCAAGGAAAAAAGCCCCGACGATCTGCTGTTGCTGTACTTCTCCGGCCACGGGGTTCTCGACGATCAGGGCCAGCTCGTATCTGGCGGTGAAAGACACCGAGCGCGACCTTCTCAGCGGCACGGCCATTCCGGCTGGTTTTATCACCCGCGAGATGGATCGCAGCCGGTCGCAGCGGCAGGTACTGATCCTCGATTGCTGCCACAGCGGCGCGTTCGCGCGCGGCTCCAAGGGCGTCGTCGGCGCGAGCGTCGGCACAGCGTCGGCCTTCGAAGGCGTCGGTTACGGGCGCGTCGTATTGACAGCCACCGACGCGACGCAGTACGCCTGGGAGGGCGATCAAGTCATCGGGCAGGCCGAGAACTCGGTCTTTACGCATTTCATGATTCAAGGTCTGCAGACCGGCCAGGCCGATACCAATGGCGACGGCCGCATCACGCTTGACGAACTGTACAACTACGTTTACGAGCAGGTCGTCACACGCACGCCCAAGCAGACGCCCAATAAGTGGTCCTACAAACAGCGGGGCGATATCGTCATCGCGAAGAATCCGCACCCGATCGTCAAACCGATTGAGCTGCCGGGCCGAGCTGAAGACGGCCATAGAAAGCCCGCTGGCCAGTGTGCGCGAAGGCGTTGTGCGCGAACTCGATCGATTGCTCAATGGTTCTAACGCGGATTTGGCGCTCACGGCGCTTGAAGCGCTGCGCCATCTCGCTCAGGATGACAGCCGCAAGGTTTCGGCCGCCGCCGATGCTGTATTAAGCACCTACGCGGAGAAGCAGGCGCGCAATGAGCCGGATCGGCTGGCCGAGCAACAGGCCGAAGCGCAGCGTGTCGCCGCCGAGAAAGCCGAGGCAGAACGTCTGGCACGCGGACAGGCCGAGCAAGACCGCCTGGCGCATGAGCGAGCGGAAGCGCAGCGCATGGCCGCCGAGAAAGCCGAAGCCGATCGACGCGCGCGGGCAAAGGCAGCGCAAGAACGACTGGCGCGCGAGCGCGCCGAAGCCGATCGGCTGGCGGCAGAACGGGCAAATGCCGAACGGCTGAGTTCGGAGCAACTGGTGATGCCCGTCGTGATTACGACGGCGGCATTTGCACTCGTGCCGGCCGTCCTTGACCCGGGCATGTCTTCAACCGACGGACCGATCCAGGCGCTGCCCTTGGCGCTGCTAGGCATGTTTCTTGCCGCTGGCGCGTTCGGTTTTGCCGCGCGGCAGTTAACCGTCAAAATCACCTGGCCGAACATCATCGCTCTGACGTTTGGCTGGTTGGGTGGTGTGGTCGCCGGAGGTGTCTTCGGCTTTGTACTGGTTAGCATGCTGGGCAGGAGTTGCTCTTTCAGCAGTGGCAGCTTATGCAACCCGATTATTAGTGGAATTTTTGGCTTGGTAGCGGGCCTCGTCAATGGCTGGGTTACTGGCACTGTCTTGAAGAGTACCGAGGCTGGTCTCAGTGTTCGAACCGTTGCGCTCAGCTGGGCGCTGGCGGGCGCGCTGGCCTGTCTCTATCTCGGTGTAGTCGTGAACACCCCTTCATTTCAGGAGTCGAGCCTGGGCCTGCATTTTGGATTGGCGGGCGGCTTCAGCGGCGCGCTGGGCAGTTGGCTGACGTTTCGGCATATCCAGCACGTCCGCAATGCGGCCTGACCTTCAGCTCCCCATGATCAATGCCGGGTAGACCAAGACCGGGTTAGTCATGCGGCCCACAATGGCCCGCGCCGTCCTCGGCGCGGCGGGCAGGGATGCTATGAGTAGGCGGAGCATGTTTGCCTGGCACATTGATCATTGTTCATTGCTAATTTCTCATTGTCTTCTTGCTTCCCACAGTTTGAAGTCCTTCAAACTCGAACTGCCGACGAATTCGCGCAGGATCGAGTTTTCGGGGATGAACTCCAGCGGGGCGGGCAGGAACCAATCGAGCGCCGCCAGCAGCCGTTGGGCTTCGCTGTATTCCAATGTGCCGGGCCGAATCTGGCGCAGCAGCGGCTCGGCCACCGATTTCAGCGCGGCCTGTTCGTAGACCAGGGCCGAGTTAAACATCGCATCGGCGTTTTCCTGATACGGAAAGATATTGCGATTCTCGCCATCGCGCACTTTGTCCCAACGCTGGATCGTGTCCCGCGCGGTGTGGCCGCGATCGCGCGCATCGCGCACGATGCGCCGCAGCAGCCGCGTATCCGACGTGGCTACGCGATTGTGATGATCGATGTTCAACTGCGTCAGCGCCGACACGTAGACGCGATACACCCGGTCGGGGGAAACGTCCGGCAGCAGGTTGGGGTTTAGCGCGTGAATGCCTTCTGCAATGACAATGTGATCGCGCGAGATCTGCACGGTTGTGCCGGCGACGCGCCGCCCCAGCTTAAAATCGAAGCTCGGCATCGACACGGGGCGGCCTTCGGTCAGCTCTTTGATCTGCCGGCTGAACAAGGCGTGATCCAGCGCCTCGAAAGATTCAAAGTCGTACTCGCCGTCCGGTCCGCGCGGCGTCTGGTCGCGATCGACGAAGTAGTTATCCATCTCGATCGCCATCGGGCGCAGGCCGTAAGCCAGCAGCTGCACTGCCAGCCGCTTGGAAAACGTCGTCTTGCCCGACGACGACGGCCCCGCGATCAGGATCAGCCGCACTTCGTCACGCTTCACCACCAGCGCGCGCGCAATCTCGGCGATGCGCTGCTCGTGCAGCGCCTCGGCCACCAGCATCACCTCGCGGATGCGACGAGACTCGATGGCCTGGTTCAACGAACCGACATCTTCCACTTCCAGCACGCGCATGTATTCGGCATGGCGCTGAAATACGGCGGCCAGCTTGGAAGGCCGATCGGCTTTCTCCAGTTGATCGGGATGCGCGCGGCGCGGGAATTGCAGGACAAAACCGGTCGATAACGGCGCCAGCGCAAAAGTTCGCAAATACCCGGTCGAGGGCACCATGTAGCCGTAGAAGTAATCGGTCAGGCCGCGCAGCGTGTACACCGTGAGGTAGTCCTTGGTGCGATAGTTCAACAGGCGCAGCTTGTCATCGTAGCCCTGCTTCTCAAAGATCGCTCTGGCCTCAGCCAGCGGGACGCGCGCCTTCATGATCGGCTCATTGAGATTGACGATTTCGCGCATGCGCACCTGCAAGGCCTGCAATTCTTCGAGGCTGAGCGGCTCGCGTCCTGTGATCTGGCAGTAGTAGCCGCCGTAGGGCAGCGAATGGTCGATTTCAATCGTCGCGCCGGGGAACAACTCACGCGCGGCGACGATGAGCAGGAAAGTCAGCGAGCGCCGATAGATGCGCATCCCGTCGCGCGACGACACATCGATCGGCTCGACGCTGCAGTCCGATCGGATGGGGGTGGTCAGTTCGCACAGTTTGCCGTCGATCACCGCGCCCACGATCATCCGCCACCGATCGGGATACGCGGCCCGCACGTACTCTTCCAAAATCGACTCCAGCGGCGCTTCAAACGCCCCCTTGCCATTGGTGAAGCGCACCTGCGCCGTCTCGCGCGGCGGCACGGGTTTTACTGCCGGATTTAAGGCTTCCATGTTGCTCCAAAATTGCTGCGAAATTACCGTATCAAGTGTAACGCAACGATCAGCCGCGGTCAATCGGCTGAACATTGCAATCGCATTGCAATTCTCAGCCTGATTCCAACGCCAGGCACACCGGACAAAAAAGCCTGTCAGATTCAGCCTATCCGACAGGCCCTTCACGATCGTACTACACTTGCACCGCACTGCGCTTCGCCCTGTCCGCCGCTATGCGGCGGGGGCGCGCCAGGCGGGTGCAGTGCAGGTGTCGCACTATGGCACTTTCGCGCTGTCCAGCTCATCCCGCACCGTGCGGTACAACGACTCGGCCTTCAACTCCTTCAGCGAATAACAGGGTGACTCCAGATGATCGGCCAGTTTCTGCGCCAGCCCCTGATCGAACGCGGGATGCTCCATGTTGATCACCACGGTGCGCACCTTCAATTTGCAGATCTCCTCGCACACCCGATAGGCTTCTTCCTGCGCCGGCAGGCCGCTCTGCGAGACGTTGCCCGCTCCATCGGTGAGGATGATGACCAGCGGCGCAACATCGGGATGGAGGCGCATTTCCTGCTGCAGAACCAGATGCGTCAATGTCAGTCCCGCCGACAACGGCGTCTTGCCGCCCACCGGAATATCGCGCAAGGCCCGCTGGGCTAGATCAATGGAGTTCGTCGGCGGCAGCACCAGCCGCGCCTGATCTTTCTGAAAGACGATCAGGCCCACCCGATCGCGGCGTTGATAGGCATCCGTTAGCAGCGACATGATCGCGCCCTTCGTCGCTTGCATCCGTTCGGCCACAGCCATCGACCATGAAGCATCGACGACGAACAGGATCAGATTCGCCGTCTTGCGGACGCGCACTTTCTTTTGATAGTCGTTGCGTTTGACGCGCAGCGCGGGGCCGTGCGCCTCGGTCGATTTGCGCTGTTTCTGAAACGGCGCGGCTGCGCGCAGCGTGGCGTCAAAAGCGAGGTCCTGGGGGTCGCCGGGGGATGGCCGGGCCTGGATGTAACGCCCGCGTTTGCGCTCGGTCTTGCTGGTGGAACGGCGGCCAGAGGCGCGGCGCGCCAGTTTATCGAGCGGCGTGTCCAACTTGCGGACGTCAAACGTCTCGCCGATCGAGACCTGATCGCCGCCTTCCCACCAATAAGCGTCCTGCTGGCCCGTGGTCTGCGTCTTGGTGCGCGCGTCGCTTTGCCCGAAGTCCGCGGTCTCTTTAACCTCGCCTTCGGGGCTTACCGTTTTTTTTTCGTAGCGCCTTCTTCGCCGGCCTCATCCAGTTCGGCTTCGTCGCCGCCGGGGAATTCGCTTTCGGCTTTCTCCAGCCGTTCGCTCAAATCCTGCGCGGAGATCGCTCCGTCTTCCTGGAACGGCTGACGCTTCAACCGGTGGGGCAGCGCCAGTTCGGCGGCCAGCAAAATATCTTCGCGGGTAATGTACGTGCGGCCCTGCAGCGCGGCATGCGCGCGCGCGCCTTTGAGGATGACGAGGTCGGCGCGGTGCCCGTCCACGCCCAGTCCGCCCACCAGGCCCGCGATGGCGGCGAGATCGCTCTGGCGGTAGTTCACCTCGGCGAGGAGTCTCCGCGCCCGATCGATTTCGCGGCTTATCTGCTGCTCGTGCGGTTCCCACTCTTCGCGGAAGCCTTCGGGATCGGTTTCGAATTGCAGGTTGCGCTCCAGGATCTGCATGCGCGCCATCTGATCATGAATGCCCGTAATATCGACGGCAAACGCAAACCGATCGAGCAGCTGCGGCCGCAGATCGCCTTCTTCGGGATTCATGGTGCCGACAAGGATGAAACGCGCGGGATGGCTGAAGGAGATGCCTTCGCGCTCGACCACATTGACGCCCATCGCCGCCGAGTCGAGCAGCAGGTCCACGACGTGATCGTCGAGCAGGTTGACTTCGTCCACGTAAAGCAGGCCGCGATTGGCCGAGGCCAGCACCCCTGGTTCGAAGCGGCGAATACCCTTCTGGATGGCCTGCTCGATATCGAGCGTGCCTACCACGCGATCTTCCGTGGCGCTCACGGGCAGGTCGACAAACTGCGTGCGGCGCTTGGAGTGCGGCAAGTTCTGGCCGTTGGTTTTAGTGCCGCGCTCGCGGCATTCCGTGCACCAGGCCGCCGGTTGAGCGGGATCGCAGCCGAAGCGGCAGTCCTGGACCACGTCGATGTCGGGCAGCAGCGCGGACAGCGCGCGGGCTGCGGTGGACTTGGCCGTGCCGCGCTCGCCGCGAATCAGCACGCCGCCGATCTGCGGATAGACGGCGTTGAGAACCAACGCCCGTTTCATTCGTTCCTGCCCCACGATCGCCGTAAAGGGAAAAATGTTACGCATAATTGAAGAGTGAAACCTCGAAAGTGATGCCGCCGGTTGATTGCGGCGAATAGCTGCTTCGTTGCTGATTATACCCCTATCCCGCCTCGCTACCAATCACCTGGGCAAGGCCGCCAGATCGACCGGCGCGGTGAAGTCGGTAGTGAGCGGCGTCACAGCCACCACCCGGTCGATGCGCACGGCCCACACGTCCGAATCGCGCTCGACGTGCTCAAACGAAGTGATGGCCTCATAACCCATCGGGCCGGGATCATCCGGGCGGCGGCGATGCGGCTTGACGGGCAGGAAATAGCGCACCTGACTCAGCCGTGTCCAGCGCCATCCCGTCTGCGGCGTGGCTGAGCTGGGGATTTCGATCTTCAGGATGCCCGTGTGCGGGGGCAGCCCCTGCTCCAGCGTGCGGCGCACAAAATGGCGCAGAAAATGCGCCGCGCTGGAAAAATCGATCTCGTCCGAGAGGCTGTAATGGTATTCTTTGGAGGTTTCCAGCGAAATGGCAAGGGAGGGCACTTTAAACGAAGCGGACTCCAGCACCGCGCCGATGGTGCCGGAGACGGTGACGCCTTCGCCCAGGTTTTCACCGTAGTTGATGCCCGATACGACGAGGTCCACCGGCCGCTCGGCGATCTCAAACATCCCGTGCTGCACCACCTGCGCGGGTGTGCCCTCGACGGCATAGCCCGTGAGGGTGCGCCCGTTGATCAGGAAATCCTGTGGAAAGATGCGCCCTTCGGAAGTGGGCGGCATGGATCGGCCGGTGCCCGATTGCTGCATCGTCGGCGCGCAGATCAATACTTCGCCCAGCGGCTCGCACGCCTCGGCCGCGCCGCGCAAGCCCTTGGAAGCGATGCCGTCGTCGTTGGTGACGAGAATGAGAGGTTTGTGGATCATATTGGGTGACGAGTGAAAAGTGACGCGTGAAATGTAATGCGTAATGGGTGAAGCGGCGTGATGATACCAGCGAAATGGGGCAATCGCAAGCGCTTGACATTTCCCCGCAAGCCCATTAAGCTCAGGCTATATCCCCGCTCTTCATGGTTCATGGTCAGGAGGTTCCGTGGCTCGTTTCCCCTTCATTGCCATCGAAGGCGTCATCGGCGTCGGCAAGACTACGTTAGCGCGCCTGCTCGCGCCCGATCTGGGCGGCGAAACGCTGCTGGAAGTCTTTGAGGAAAATCCCTTCCTCAGCGACTTCTACGCCGATCGCGCCCGCTACGCTTTTCAGACGCAGATCTTCTTCTTGCTCAGCCGGTATCGCCAGCAGCATCAAGCCGTGCCCGCCGCGCTGATGCACGGCCCGTTGTTCAGCGATTACACCTTTGCCAAAGACTCGCTGTTTGCGCACCTCAACCTGGGCGGCGATGAATTGGCCGTGTACGACAAGCTGCACACCGCCATGGCCGAGAAAATTCCCACGCCCGATTTGCTGGTCTACCTCCGCGCCGATCTGGACACGCTGCTGGCCCGCATCGCCATGCGCGATCGGCCTTACGAGCGCGGCATGGATCGCAACTATATCGACAGCCTGCGCCTGGCCTATGAAGGCTTCTTCACGGCGTACACTGCCTCGCCCGTGCTCGTCATCGACACCAACAATCTCAACATCGTGACCGATCCGCGCGCCTATGCTGACGTGCGGGAGCGCATTCGCTCGGTGTTGGGCGGCACATTCCAGCAGGCGCTGCTGCCAGTTCCGGCCCCGGCGCCGGCCGCGCCGCGGATGGTTGAGCCCGCGCCCCTGACACGCGACGCGCGCACGCTGCGCGACTTTGCCGCGCTGACGCAAGCGATTGGCAACCTGGGCGCCATCCTGTCTGATGGCGTCGAGCGCGCCCCGCTGCGCGACGCTCTGTCTGTTTGTCTGCGCCGCCTGGCGGAGGTCGCCGAAGCCGCCGGGGTTAAGCTGGAAGAATAAATCATGACCAAACACTTCATTGCTATTGCCGGTAATATCGGAGTCGGTAAATCCTCGCTCGTGGGGCTGTTGGCCGATCGGCTGCAGTGGACCCCCTTCTACGAGGCAGTTGACGAGAACCCGTACCTGTCCGATTTCTATCAAGACATGCGATCGTGGAGTTTCCATTCGCAGGTGTTCTTCCTGTCGAAGCGCTTGCGCCACCATCGCGCCCTGCTCGACCATCCCGGCAGTGTCATTCAAGATCGCAGCATCTACGAAGATGCCGAGATCTTTGCCAAGAACCTTTACCGGCAGGGCAACATGTCCGATCGGGATTACGGCACCTACCGCGAGTTGTACGAAGTCCTGACGTTGTATCTGCCCCCGCCTGATCTCGTCGTCTATCTGCGCGCCGGCACCGACACGCTGATCAAGCGTATCACCCTGCGCGGGCGCGAGTACGAGCGGGACATCTCGGCCGATTACCTGGCGCGGCTCAACGCCTTGTACGACGAATGGATCGAGAACTTCAGGCTGTGTCCGATCCTCACCATTCCTGCTGATCAACTCGACTACGTGCATGAAAACGGGCATCTGGACATTGTGACTTCAATCATCCTCAGGCGATTGGAAGGCAAAGAAGTGGTGATGTTTGATTGACTGTAGGGGCTGGCCTTGCGCCTGCCCTCCAGGGACGAGGGCCAGCCTCGCCCCCACCCCATGAACATGACCTATCTCTCTCACCTCGAATGCTCTGAATGCAGCCAGACATACAGCGCGCATGAATTGCACAACCTCTGCCGGCAGTGCGGCGCGCCGTTGTGGGCGCGCTACGATCTGGTGTCGGCCCGGCGTGGACTCGATCGCGATCGCTGTGCTGCTCGCCCGGCCAGTCTGTGGCGCTGGCATGAACTCCTCCCGATCGACGATCTCGCCCGGCGGATCGATCTGGGCGAGGGCGGCACGCCGTTGCTGCGCATCGATCGGCTGGCGGCCCAGCTGGGCTTGCGTGAAGTCTGGCTGAAGGACGAAGGCCGCAATCCCACCGGCACGTTCAAGGCGCGCGGCATGGCCGCGGCCGTGACACGCGCCAAGGCGCTGGGTGTCAAGGAATTCGTCGTGCCCACGGCAGGCAACGCCGGCGGCGCGGCCGCCGCTTACGCCGCGCGCGCGGGCCTGACCGTTCACGTCTACCTGCCGAAAGATGCGCCGCCCGCCAACCTCAACGAATGCCGCGCCGCGGGCGCTGACGTGCATCTGATCGACGGCCTGATCAACGACGCGGGCCGCAGCGCCGCCGCCGCTGCGAAAGAGTACGGCTGGTTTGATCTTGCCACGCTGAAGGAGCCCTATCGCGTCGAGGGCAAGAAGACGATGGGCTATGAGATGGCGCAGGACCTGGAGTGGAAATTGCCCGACGTGGTCGTGTATCCGACGGGCGGCGGCACAGGCCTGATCGGCATCTGGAAAGCGTTCGAGGAAATGGAGGCGCTCGGCTGGATCGGGCCGCAGCGCCCGCGCCTGGTGGCCGTGCAGGCGATCGGTTGTCAGCCGATCGTCACGGCTTTCGAGCGCGAACAGCTCGCCAGCGAACTGCATCAAAACGCCCACACCATCGCAGCCGGCTTGCGTGTGCCCAAGCCGCTGGGGGATCGCATGCTGCTGCGCGCGATCCGCGCCAGCGGCGGCACAGCGCTCGCAGTGAGCGACGAAGCGATCGTGAAGATGACTGAAACCACGCTGCGCGTCGAAGGCCTCTCGCTGGCCTACGAGGGCGCAGCCACGCTCGTCGCGGCGCGTGAGCTGCGTGATCAGGGCTGGTTAAAACCGCATGAGAAAATCGTGTGTTTGAATACCGGCGCGGGCTGGAAGAATATGTGAAATCTCGGTGAAACTTCCCTTCGGAGCATTGCGCCCCGGGGTAATCCGGTGTATATTGCGCGCCACGCTACACTTAGAAAAAGCGGCATACCTGTCGGCGTGAAAGACGGCAGGTGTGCCGTTCATCTTTGTCACAAAGGAGACAAACATGAACGTGGGGAAACATTTTCTTTCACCCAAACTCGAAGTACGGGCAGAGCCCGAGAAGGGCGGGTTTGGCGTTTACGCCATGGAAGCCGTGGCCGCCGGCGAAATCGTGTCGGTGTGGGGCGGCTATATCGTCGACGCGGAACAACTGGACACGCTGCCGCATGAAGTGCAGCAACATACGGTGCAGATTGAAGAGGGCCTGTATTTAGCCACGATCGGCGGCGCGGAAACCGCCGACTTCATCAATCACTCGTGTGATCCCAACCTGGGACTGCGCGGGCAAATCACGCTGGTGGCCCTGCGCGACATCGACGTGGGCGAAGAGGTATGCTTCGACTACGCTATGACGGATTGCACGCCCTACGACGAATTCGAATGCCGCTGCGGCACGGCAGCGTGCCGGGGCACGGTGCGCGGCGATGACTGGAAACTGCCCGAGCTATGGGCCAAGTATGCGGGCTATTTCTCGCCCTACCTGCAGCGCCGCATCGATCGGCTGGCGCAGGAGCAGGGGCTGGTGATCATGCCGCTGGGTGTCAGCACTTCGGCGTGGTCGATCACGCCGCGCGAGGTGCTGGCAGTGCCGCGCCAGCGGCGCTAAACCTCAATCGACACGACACAGCACCCTGACCGCTTGATGACGGTCGGGGTGTTTGTGTTTCTGATGCTCAGTTGATTCAGGACGCGATCGCCACGGTGAGCAGGATGTCTTCGGCGGTGGCGTGATCGAATGGGCGCATGAATTCCGCATAAGCCACGCCTCGCTTCGCGTCACCCCCGAGGTCTACAACCCCACCCCGCTTGCGCGATTTGCCCCAGGCAGATATACTTAGATAATGAAACTATTAGAAGGTGAAATCAAATGACCACCTCGCCCGATGCTTGCGCTCAGGAAATCCTGGAAGTGGTACCGGCTGTGATGCGGACGATCCGCGCCGAGCTGCGCCGCCATCGCACGGCGGATTTGTCGGTGCCGCAATTCCGCACGCTGGCGTTCATCGATCGCAATGCGGACGCGTCGCTGTCCGACGTGGCCGAGCACATCGGGCTGACGCTGCCGTCGATATCCAAGATCGTCGAGGGGCTGGTGACCCGCAAACTGGTCACGCGCCAGACGCACCCCACCGATCGCCGCCGGATGACATTAACCCTCACAGCGCGCGGGCAGACGGCGCTGCAATCGTCACGCGCAGCCACCCGGGCCTGCCTGGCTGAGGATCTGGCGGCGTTGAGCGATCGCCAGCGGGAAATGATTACGCAGGCCCTGGAGATTTTGCGACCGGCTTTCACGCCGCAGGGAGAAACGCCTCGCTCAGGGAGATGATGAACGTTGAAAAAATCTGTTGCTTTGGAAACAGCGCGGGCTGTCGAATCCGGCGAGGGCGGTGCTCCGTCGCGCGCGCGGCCGGCACGCGTGCCGAAAACGTTTCGCGCTCTACAACATCGCAATTATCAGTTGTATTTCGCCGGGCAGTTGATCTCCGTCGCCGGCACCTGGATGCAGATCGTCGCGCAGGCGTGGCTGGTCTATCAGCTCAGCCACTCGGAGTTGATGTTGGGCGTCGTCGGATTTGCGTCGGCCATTCCGGCGCTGCTCATTTCACCCTGGGCCGGCGTGGTGGTCGATCGGGTGAACAAGCGCAACCTGCTCGTCGTTACGCAGTCCGCGGCTATGGTGCTGGCGTTCATCCTTGCCGTGCTGACCTTTACCGGTCTGGTACAGGTGTGGGAGATTGTCGCGCTGGCCGCGCTGATGGGCGTGGTCAACGCGTTCGATGGCCCGGCCCGGCAGGCCTTCGTCGTCGAGATGGTGGGGCGCGAAGATTTGCCCAATGCCATCGCCCTCAACTCGATGATGTTCAACGGCGCGCGCGTCATCGGCCCGGCGCTGGGCGGCCTGCTGCTGGCCACGGTGGGCACCGCCTGGTGCTTCTTCATCAATGGCCTTTCCTTTCTGGCCGTCATTGGCTGCCTGCTGCTGATGCGTCTGACGCCGCGCCTGCGAGTCCTGGAAATCGGTTCACCGTGGACGGATTTCAAGCACGGGCTGCGTTACGTGCTGATGCACCGCGAAATCTTCGCGCTGTTGATGCTGGCGTTGATCTTCAGTGTGTTCGGCATTTCGTACAACACGCTGCTGCCGGCCTTTGTCGATCAGGTGCTGCGAGCCGGCGCCACCGGCTACGGCACGGTGAACGCCTTCATCGGCGTGGGCGCCGTGATTGGCGCGTTCATCATGGCGCGCTATGGCGATCGCGGCCAGCGCGGCCGCTGGCTGGTGTGGATGATTCTGGCCTTTCCGTTCGTGCTGCTGCTGTTTGCCTTGAACACGCATTTCGTTCTGGCGCTGGGGCTGGCCGTGGGCCTGGGCGTGGGCTTCATGCTGGTGTTCACCTGCATCAACACGCTGCTGCAGACGAATGTCGACGATCAGATGCGCGGGCGCGTGATGGGACTTGTACACGCTGACGTTCTTTGGCTTTGCGCCGTTTGGCAATCTGGCGATCGGGTCTTTAGCGGAACGCTGGGGCATGAGTGTGATCATCACGTTGAGCGCGGCCTGCGCGCTTTGTCCTCGCCGCGATGGTGATCCTGCTGGTGCCGCAGGTGCGGAAGATGCCGTAATACTCTGATCCACGAATCACACGAATCTACACGAAAAAATTCCGTGTTCCTCCGTGCCCTCGCCGTACCCGACTCCCCCGTGGAGAGTCGGCGGCGCGCTGGGCGTCGCTGGATCAAACTGAATCTATCTATGCACGAAACTCGTAAACTTCTGAACTTTGTCAAACCTTACTGGAAGCGCGCCGCCGCCTCGCTGGTGCTCCTGACGACGCTGGTGTTTCTGGATCTATCGATCCCGCGCCTGATCCAGCGCCTCATCGATCAGGGCATCAACCAGCAGAATCAGCAGGTGGTGATCCAGACCTCGATCGTGATGCTCATCATCTCGGCCGTGAGCACGCTGATCGCCATCGGCAACAACAATCTCTCGGTGCAGGTGGGCGAAGCCACCGCGCGCGATGTGCGCGAGGCGCTGTTCCTGAAAATCCAGACGCTGTCCTTCGCCAACCTCGATCAGCTGCAGACCGGGCAGCTGCTGGTGCGCCTCAGCAGCGACACCACTGCCTTCCAGCGCTTCGTGCAGGTCTCGCTGCGCATCGGCACGCGCGCGCCGCTGCTGATGCTGGGCAGCCTGATCCTGATGTTTGTGACCGCCCCCGCGCTCGCGCTGACGTTATTACCCCTGTTGATCGTCACCTCGATCTTGATCGTGTTCTTCATCGTCAAGATGGAGCCGCTGTTCCGATCGGTGCGGCAGAAACTCGATTGGCTCAACAACATCCTGCAGGAAAACGTCGCGGGCGTGCGGCTGGTGAAGTCGTTCGTGCGCGCGGATTTCGAAGCCGATCGGTTCGAGACGGCCAACGAGGCTTTTACCGAGCGATCGGTGCGGGTGATGGAATTCATGGCGACGATGTCACCCGCGCTGACGATGTGCGTCAACATCGGCATGGTCGTCGTGATCTACTGTCGGCGGCCAGCAGGCGATTGCGGGCAACTTGCAGGTGGGGCAGATCGTGGCCTTCACGAATTACCTGCTGACGACGATGACGCCGCTGATCATGATGACGATGTTGTCCAACACGTGGGCCGACGGCATCGCCGCCGCCAAACGCATCGACGGCGTGCTGGAGACCGTGCCGGACGTTCAAGACGATCCGCACGCGCAGACCTTGCCCGCGACCACGCCCGGCCAGATCACCTTTGAGAACGTCGCGTTTCACTACAACGGCAACACGGCTGAAGTGGTGCTGGATGGCATCAATCTCGTCGCGGAGCCGGGACAGACCGTGGCCATCCTGGGCGCGACCGGCGCGGGCAAGTCGACGCTGATCAACCTGGTGCCGCGCTTCTACGACACGTCGAGCGGGCGCGTGCTGATCGACGGGCAGGACGTGCGGCAAATCCAGCAGGCTTCGCTGCTGGCGCATATCGCGATCGTGCCGCAGGACACCGTGTTGTTCTCGGGCAGCGTGCGCGACAACATCCGCTATGGCAGCCCCACTGCGACTGACGACGAGGTGATCGCCGCGGCCAGGGCCGCGCAGGCGCATGAGTTTATCCTTGGGCTGCCGCGCGGCTATGACACGCACGTCGAGGAGCGCGGCGTCAACCTGTCGGGCGGGCAAAAGCAGCGCCTCGCCATCGCCCGCGCGCTGTTGACCCATCCTCGCATCTTGATTCTCGACGACAGCACCAGCTCGGTCGACGTGGAAACGGAGACGAAGATTCAGGATGCGCTGGAAGGGCAGCACCATGGTCAGCACACCAGCCTCGTCGTGGCGCAGCGCATCAGCACGGTCTTGAAAGCCGATAAGATCGTCGTCATCGACGAAGGCCGCATCGCCGCCGAGGGAACCCATCGGGAGCTGCTGCAGACCAGTCCCATTTATCAGGAGATTTACGATTCGCAGCTGGGCAACGGCTTCAAACCGGAAGAAGCCGAACTCGAATCGGAGGGAGGTGGCCGCATGAGCAGTCAACCTTCACCGACCGATACCAGCAGCGTCCGCGCGAGTATGAATCCCCGCCGGCCGGCTCACGTCGGCAAGATCGAGAAAGCGCGCGATCCGCGCAACGCGTTGATCCGCCTGCTGCCGTATCTGACGCCTTTCAAAGTGCGGCTGGCCGTCGTCTTGGCGTGCGTGGTGATCTACACGCTGCTAGGTCTGGTGGGACCCTATTTGATGGGAGTGGCGATCGATCGCTTCATCACGCCGAAGCAGCCGGAGGGCTTGGGGCTGATCGCGCTGTTGATGCTGGTCACGTATCTGTTCAACAATCTGTTTCGCGCCCTGGCCGACTGGCTGATGGCCTCGGTGTCGCAGCGCGCGTTGAAAGATATGCGGCGCGATCTGTTCGCGCATTTGCAGCGCCTGCCGATCCGTTTCTTCGATCGACATCCGGCTGGCGAGTTGATGAGCCGCATGACCAACGACATCGACGTCATCAACCAGGCCGTCTCGCAAAATGTGACGGCGCTGCTCGCCAGCGTGTTGAGCATGGCCGGCATCGTGATCGCCATGTTTGTGTTGGATCGCTGGCTGGCGCTGGCGGCGGTGCTGGTGGTGCCCATCATGCTGTGGTTCACCAATTTCGTCGCGCGCTATACGCGGCGCGGCTTCCGTGATTTGCAGAAATATCTCGGCGAGATGAACAGCGTGATGGAAGAAGCCATCAGCGGGCAGAAGGTCGTCAAGGCGTTTCGCCGCAACGACTCGGTGGTGGACGCTTTTCGCGAGCGCAATCAGGCCGTGTACCAGGCGGGCGTGTATGCCAACAGTTACGCGCTGCTGCTGATGCCGCTGACGAACGTGCTGGGCAATTTCTTCGTGATCGTGCTGGCGGGGCTGGGCGGCTGGCTGGCGCTGCAGGGCTTGGTGAGCGTGGGCCTCATCGCGACGTTTATCATCTACGGACAGAACTTCATCCAGCCGCTGCGCCAGTTGGCGAACATGTACAACACCATTCAGGCGGCGCTGGCCGGAGCCGAGCGCGTGTTTGAGATCATCGATACACCAGGAGAGATTGACGAGGCGTCGACTACGACGGCAATTACACCCGCGACGTCATTACGCGAGGCGCTGCACGGCGATGTGAAATTCGATCATGTCCGGTTCGGTTACCAGCCTGATCAGCCGATCATCAAAGACATGACACTGGAAGCGTGCGCCGGACAAACGATTGCCCTCGTCGGCCCGACGGGCGCGGGCAAGACGACGATCATCAACCTGTTGACGCGCTTCTACGAGATCGACGGGGGACAGATCACGATCGATGGCGCCGACATCCGCGATATGCGCAAAGCCGATCTGCGCAGGCAGTTGGGATTGGTCTTGCAGGATACGTTCCTGTTCGCCGACACCGTGCTGGAGAACATCCGCTACGGACGGCTCGCTGCGACCGACGAGGAGTGTATCCAGGCCGCGCAGCTGGCCGATGCCGATCACTTCATCCGCCAGCTGCCGCACGGCTATCAGACGCCGCTCTCGGAACGGGCCAGCAACCTGAGCCAGGGGCAGCGGCAGCTGCTCTCGATTGCGCGCGCCATCCTGGCGGATCCCCGCATCCTGATTCTGGACGAAGCGACGAGCAGTGTCGATACGCGCACCGAAGCCCGCATTCAGAAATCGCTGCTGCGGCTGATGCAGGGCCGCACCAGCTTTGTGATCGCGCACCGCCTCAGCACCATCCGCGATGCCGATGAGGTGGTGGTCATCCACCACGGCGAGATCGTGGAGCGCGGCACGCACCAGCAGCTGCTCGATAGGCGCGGGTTTTATCATCATTTGTATGTCAGCCAGTTTAAGGGCGAGGCGATTTAACCTCACCCCCTGCCCCTCTCCTATCGAAAAAACACCGATAGGAGAGGGGAGAGACTACACCCCCCGAATTATGAGTAACTGATGAGAATTCCCCTCAACCTGTCATTTTGGCGCTTCCTTGTGCGACGTATTTATAGAAATCCAGAAACAGCGGATAATCTAATCAGTCAAAAATCCAGTCAAGAGGAGAATAAAATCATGAAATACCTACTGCTGATGTACGCGAACGAATCTGAAGCGCCACAGACCCAGGAAGAACTGCAGGCTTTGGCAGCCTGCCTGGTATGCCTATATGCAGGAAGCACAAGCCGCCGGAGTGCTGCTGTCGAACGGTGGAGTTGCTCCCGGCGCCAACGCGACGACCGTGCGCGTGCGGAATGGCAAGCCGTTGATCACCGATGGCCCATTCGCCGAAACGCACGAGCAATTAGGCGGATACTCCGTGATCGAGTGCAAAGACCTCGATGAAGCGATGCGTTGGGCGGAGAAGATTCCCACCGTCAAAGTACGGCTCGATTCAGATTTGCCCCTTGTGGGCGCCGGGATAACCCTATCAGGTCAAGGATGACGGCAGCCACCCAGATCGAAACAACCTTCCGTGAAGAACACGGACGTGTCCTGGCGGCCCTCATCAGCCAGTTGGGTGATTTCACGCTGGCGGAGGATGCGCTGCAAGATGCGCTGGTCAATGCGCTGGAACGCTGGGCTATCGACGGCGTTCCGCGCAACCCCGGCGCCTGGCTGCTGACCGCCGCCAGGCGCCGCGCCATCGATCGGCTGCGCCGCGCCGCAACGCAGGAGCGCCATGCCGTCAGCCGCGACTCCCTCGAAACCGAAGACGAACCCGAGATGGACGACTCATTTCCCGATGAGCGCTTGAAGTTGATGTTCACCTGCTGCCATCCCGCGCTGGCGCTGGAGGCGCAAGTCGCGCTGACGCTGCACACGCTCGGCGGCTTATCGACACCCGAAGTGGCACGCGCGTTCCTCGTCTCGGAATCAACGATGGCACAGCGGCTGGCGCGGGCGCGGAAGAAAATCCGCGACGCGGGCATCCCCTATCGTGTGCCGCCCGCCGATCTGCTGCCCGAACGACTCGACGCGCTGCTGACCGTCATCTATCTGATCTTCAACGAAGGCTACGTCGCGACGAGGAGTGACACGCTTACTCGTCGCGAATTGTGTGAAGAAGCGATCCGACTGGGGCGCGTGCTGGTCTCGTTGTTACCCGATAGCGCCGAGGCGCACGGCTTGTTGGCGTTGATGCTGCTGCACGATTCACGGCGTGAGGCGCGGCTCAACGCGGCAGGCGAACTTGTCTTGCTCGACGAGCAGGATCGCACCCGCTGGGATCAGGAAAAAATCCGCGAAGGGATTGCAGTTCTCGACAAGGCGCTCGCTCTTCACGATTCAGGGCCTTATCAGGTACAAGCGGCGATCAGCGCGCTGCATGCCGAAGCGCCAACGGCCGAAGCGACCGACTGGCGACAGATCGCCGCGCTGTATGACACGCTGGCGACGATGACGCCGTCGATGGTGGTCGAAGTGAACCGCGCGGTAGCGGTGGCGATGGCGTGGGGCGCCGACGTAGGCTTGCAGATGCTGCTAGACCTTGAGGGTCAAGCGGATGGCTACTATCCCTATCACGCCGCGCGCGCCGATCTGCTGCGTCGCACCCATCAGCGCGAGGCGGCCGCTGAGGCCTATGAGCGAGCGCTGGCCCTGTGCAGCAACAGCGCCGAGCGCGCTTACCTGCAACGTCGGCGCGATGAAATGCTGAATTACCCTAAACGTTCACCATGAGGAGGTTTCGATGAGCACCAAGAAAGACACGCAAAAGTCCGCCCAGAGCACCACCGCGATCAACAAGAAGTCCAAGGGATTCTCGGACGAGGAAAAAGCCGCGATGAGAAATCGCGCCCAAGAGCTGAAAGCGGAAGCGCGCGTTAACAAGAACAAGGCGGAAGGGGAAAGCGACGTGCTCGCGGCGATCGCCGCGATGCCGGAACCGGATCGCGCCATGGCCCAGCGGCTCCATGCGATCATCAAAGCCAGCGCGCCGGCCCTGTCACCGAAAACCTGGTACGGCATGCCCGCGTATGCCAACAAGGACGGCAAGGTCGTCTGCTTCTTCACAGCTGCGTCGAAGTTCAACTCGAGATATGCGACGTTCGGCTTCAACGACACGGCGAACCTCGACGAAGGCGCCCTGTGGCCGACCTCCTTCGCACTGAAGGAGTTGACCGCCGCCGCAGAGGCCAAGATCGGCGCGCTCGTGAAGAAAGCCGTAACCTAAAGCAGTTTCCAAGTTGATTTACGATCGCATCCCGAGCGGAGCGTCGAGCGCGTTCTTCGACTTCGCTGCGTTCCGCTCAGAATGCGCGCTCGACGCGCAGTCGAAGGATGCGATCATGTCGTAAACCAAACTGGAACTTGCTCTAAAGAGCAGAGAAATGTCGACAATCCGTTTTGAAACTACCCCATTCAACATCGGTGACTGGACCATTCTTAGGCTGCCCGAGAGCGCGAGCGCAAAGCTTCCATCGCGTGGTATGACATTGGTCGAGGGAACGATTAATGGTTTCCGTTCTAAGATCGTGCTCGAACCAGACGGCAAGGGAAGTCACTGGTTTAGAGTCGACTCTGGCCTGCGTGAGGCTGCCGGTATAGACGCAGGCGGTACAGTAACGGTGATGGTTGAGCCGTCTAAAGAGTGGTCGGAGCCCGAGGTGCCAGCGGATTTGAAGAAGGCTCTGGCAGCCGACCCACAGGCAAACGCCCTATGGGTGATAATCACACCGCTGGCACGCTGGGACTGGCTCCGCTGGATACGCGCCACCAACAACCAGGAAACGCGCAGCCGGCGCATCGAGGTAGCTTTATCGAACCTCAAGGCTGGCGAACGAAGGCCCTGTTGCTTCAATCGTAACCTATGCACCGACCCCGAGGTCTCGAAAAATGGGGTGCTCATCGAACCAACGCAAACAGCAAAGTAATGTTGCGAGGGCGCGCAGCGCCCGAAGTAATCCCCACGTTCCAGTAGAGATTGTTTCGCCGCCTGCGGCGGATCGCAATGACAATGTTAGAGACCCACCATGACCTGGAAAATCCTCGAAGAGCAACAACCTGAACTGGCCGCGTTTGGCGCGGAACGGCTGAACGGCCGAGTGGCATATCTGGCGACAATACGCAAGGATGGCTCGCCGCGCGTCCATCCCATGACGCCCATCATCGGAGAGGGCCATTTGTTTGTGTTCATGGAACCGACCTCACCGAAAGGGCACGACTTGCAGCGCGATGGGCGTTACGCCATTCATTGTGCGGTGAGCGACAACAGCGGGGCAAGTGGGGAGTTTAGCGTTACCGGCCGGGCGCATGTGATCGATAACGCGGAGCTGCGGACTGTGGCGGTCAGCCTGGCCAGCTATGCGCCAGCGGATCGTTACATCCTGTTCGAATTCGACATCGAGAGTGCTGCTTCGACCATCTATCCAGACGATCGACCCGTTCGCCAATTCTGGAAGAGGGACGCGTAGCGCTGCCGCAAGGCGCCAAGCGCGGCACGCACCAGCACTGCTCGATCGGCGCGGGTTTTATCAGCATCTGTACGTCTTTAAAGGCGAGGCGATTTAGCAAGCCGCGTCGCTCTTCATGTCAACGCAAGACCTCGAAGGTGTTCATTCGCGGGCAAACCGGGCCAGATCATCGATCGGATCGATGGCAGGTACGGCCAGATGAATAACAAAAACCTTCGAGGTCTATACGTCAGACTGAACTTTTCGCCTGACTTTCAACTCAGCAGTGAACACAGGCTACAAAAAACAAGCCGTTGTTAGGCTTTGACGTCCTCTAGCTTGACGCCGCGGCCGGCGCGCAGGCTGTGTCGGGCGCGCTCGACGCGCTGCAGGAACACCGGATCATGTTCGAGCCGGTATTCAAACCACTCGTCCTCTGATTCAAAGCCGATGAGAATGCCGGCGGGCTTGCCATGCCGGGTGATAATCACTTCTTCTTTCTCGGCCAGCCTGAGATACTTGGACAGATCATCTTTCACTTCAGAAAGTGCCACGTGCTTCATTCTTTCGCTCCTTCCCTTGCCAGCCAATCGTCCGCTTCCGACTTGCCGATGATGGCGACTATTTCAACCTTGGTTTCGATCACATCGTAATAGACGCGGATATCGTCAACGCGCAGCCGGTATTGCGGCCGTTTCAACCCGCGCAGCCGTTTGATGCGGCTTTTACTCACCTTCGCCGGGGTGTGCCTCAGATGCGTTTCCAGCGCGTCGCGCACCCGGGCGCGCACATTCGCCTTGAGATGGGCCAAATCGTCAACGGCTTCGGGTGATAAGACAATCGTGTAGAGCATATCTGGCTAGATTATAGCCAAATTTCGGCAACTGGCAATCGGCACCGCAGCGGTCCCCGGCCGTATCCCGTACCCGCTTTGAACCAGGGTCATATCGACATGCAAGAGGGTCTGCGGTATGATCCCCCTATCAACTCTAAACTCAGGAGGAATAGACATGAAACTCGTTAAGATGCTCGTCATCGTGGCGCTCGTATTAGTCTTGGGTGGCGTGCTGGGCATTCGGCTCGCCGGTTCCGGCCTGCAGGCCGATGTGCCGCAGCAGGCGGCGGTCGCGCAGCCCCCGGCCGCGCCTCAGCAGGCGGCTCAGGAAGCGGCCCCCGCGCCGGTGGGGCTGGTGGGCGTGCTGCAGGCGGTCGGTTCGCAGAGGCTTGAGCGTGCAGACGACAGAGGGTATGCGGCTGCTGACCATCAACGGCGCCAGCCTGGGCAGCGACGCGTCGGCGCTCAACCAGCTGCGGGCCGGCGACAAGGTGGCGGTGTGGACGCAGACTATCCAGGGGCACAATGTCGTGACGAAGATCGTCGTCATCCCGCAGAGCCCGACCCGCATTCACTACGTGGGCTTGATTGGCACTTTGAACGGCGACAAGATCGACGTGGTGGGACAGCAGGGCGAAACGACCACCTTCCGGGTCGATCAGACGCTGCAGAGTCTGCCGGACGCCAACCGCAAGCCGCAAGTGGGCGATACGGTTACCGTCGTCGCCAGGCCCGATCCGCTGGGGGATGGCTGGTTAGCCGTAGCCATCGTGAAGCAGTAGGCCGGGAAACGCAAACGGCCCGATCGGAACTTCGCGATCGGGCCGTGCTGGATCAATGACTTGCCAGGCTCAGGCGGCCTGCTCCTTTGCCGACAGCACGCGCTCCACGCTTTGCAGCAGTTCCTGCGGGCCAAAGGGCTTCGTCACGTAGTCGTCGACTTTGGCGATGTGCAGTCCCAGAATCTTATCGATGCTCTGGGCCTTCGCCGTCACGACGATGACGGGGATGTTCTTCAACTCCGGATCGGCCTTCATCTGCTGGTACACTTCCCAACCGTCCATATCCGGCATCATCAGGTCGAGCAGCACCAGGTCCGGCTTCACGCGCCGAATCGTCTCCAGCCCTTCCAGTCCGCCGGTGGCGCCCGTGAGATCAAAGCCTTTGCGGCCCAGGATCAAGCGAATTAAGTCGATGATTTCGGATTCGTCTTCGACGCAGACGACCTTCTTCTTAATCTCGGACATGAGTGGGTTCTCCTGTGACGTGCTCTGGGAGTGAGTTTACCTCATTCCCACCCGGTTCGTCAATTCGACCCCGGTCTGGTGAAAATTACAGGGCCGATTATAGCACGAATTCCAGCCGCGCCGCTAATCCTCGATTGTGACCCGGCTGTTGCGCTCAACGCTGCCCGCAGAAATCGCGGACCGTCTCGTACAGCACCTTGACACCAAACGCAAACGCGTCGAGACTGACCCGCTCGTCGTGGCCGTGAATCAGCCCGTCAAACGGCGTGTCCGGCTGCAGCTGGAGCGGCGCAAAGCCATAGCACTGCGTGCCGAGCCTGGCGAAGAGCTTGGCATCCGTCGCGCCAGCCATCATATAGGGGACGGCCATCGCGCCGGGGTCCGCCCGGGCCAGCTGCTGCTCGATCAGTCTGAACAGCGGCGTCTCGGCCGAGACTTCCAGTGGCGGCGAGGTGTGCTCGATCACAATCTCGATCTCTTCGCCCAGGCGCGGCCGGACTTCAGCCAGAAACGCTTCCACGTCGAAGCCCGGCAGCATGCGCCCATCAAGAATCGCTTCGGCCTCCGAAGGAATGACGTTCGCCTTGTACCCGGCGCGCAGTTGATTGGGCGAGACGGTGTTGTGAAAGATCGCGTGCAGCGCATCGGCCAGTGCTCGATCGGGGATGGCTTTCAGCGCCGCATCGTGCAGGATTGGATTGAGCACCGCCGACAAAAGCATCCCGGCTGTGCCGCCCACCGATCGAGCGAGGCGCTGCACGTACGTCGAAGCCGTGGCTGTCAGGTGCAGCGGGAGCGGGTGCGACGTGACGCGCTCGATCGCGCGCACCAGATGCAGCACGGCATGATCGGCGTGCGGCACCGAGCCGTGGCCCGGTTTGCCGCGCGCGCGAATCTTCAACCAGCACGTGCCTTTCTCCGCGCACATGATCGGGTAGAACTTCTTGCCTTCCAAATACAGCGTATAGCCGCCCATCTCGCTGAGGCCGTACTCGGCGCGCACCAGATCGGGATGGTGCGACACCAGCCAGTCGGCGCCCACATCGCTGTCGATCTCTTCGTCGGCCGTGGCCGCAAAGATCACGTCGCGGCGCAGCGCCTGCTGGCCGCGCTGCAGCAGCAGCATGGTCATCAACTGCATGGCTGCCACGCTCTTCATATCCAGCGCGCCGCGTCCCCACACGAACCCGTCGGCGGTTTCGCCCGCAAAAGGCGGATGAGTCCAGTGCTCAGGTTCGGCCGGAACGACATCCAGGTGCGTGTAGAGCAGCAGGGGCGGCAGCGATCCATCGCCCTGCCAGCGCGCGATCAGGTTGCCGCGCCCCGGGGCGGCCTCCAGCACGAGCGGATCGTAGCCCTCCGCCCGCAGCACGCCGGCCAGATATTCTGCGGCGGCGAGTTCATTGCCCGGCGGATTGGTGGTATCGATGCGCAGCAGGTTCTGCAAATGGCGGACGGCTTCGGTGGTGATGGCTGGCCAGTCAAGTGAAGTGGACATGCAGAAAGTATACCAGAAGTGAAGCGCGCCGTCTCAGCCTGTCTTCACGTCTTACGCATTACGCATTATAATGCGGCGCATGACCGATCGACTTGTTCAACCCAACGAGACTGCCTTGTTCATCAGCCGCGACCACAAGCGTTACCTGGTGCGGCTGCAACCCGGCGACACGCTGCAGACGCATCGCGGTGTGATCCAGCACGACGACTGCATCGGCGGGGTGTGGGGCCGCGAGATGAAGACCCACCTGGGCTACCCGTTCCTGCTGCTCGACCCGTCCACCGCCGATCTGATTCAAGACATCAAGCGCACTACGCAGATCATCTTCCCGAAAGATGTCGGGTACATCCTGCTGCGATTGTCGATTCAGCCGGGCGTCACCGTCGTCGAAGCGGGCAGCGGTTCCGGCGCTCTGACGCTGGCGCTGGCGCGCGCGGCGCTGCCCGGCGGGCGCGTGATTTCCTACGAAGTGCGGCCGGAAATGCAGCATCTGGCCCGCAAGAATCTCGATCGAGTGGGGCTGGCCGATCGCGTGGAATTCAAACTCAAGGATATTGCAGAAGGATTTGACGAAGACGGCGTCGACGCGGTCTTTCTCGACGTGCCGGAGCCCGCGAACTATCTCGGCGTGGCGGCGGCGGCGCTGCGCAGCGGCGGTTACCTGGGCACGCTGGTCCCGACCACCAATCAAATTTCACGCCTGCTCGATCGGATCAGCGCCTATCCCTTCGGCCTGATTGAAGTGGAGGAGCTAATGCTGCGCGGCTACAAGACCGTGCCGGAGCGCCTGCGCCCGCTCGATCGGATGATCGGCCACACCGGCTACCTGCTCTTCGCGCGCAAGTTCGAGCGCGCCATCATCGAGGAAGAGGCCGCGGCTGCGGAAAGCGACGAAGAGCCGGAACCAGGCGGTTGAGCGCAGCCCGCTGTGGTTCAACCCGGTCCGGCTCAAACAAAATCGCCGAATGGAGCACCTCCACTCGGCGATTTTCGTTGACGCCTGAGAAAGAACTATTCTTTCGCTTCTTCCGCTTCTTCTTCGGCCTTGCCCTTCTTGATCACTTCCGGTTCGGCCACCACGGCCTCGGCGCCGGCGAGTGCTTCCACTTCTTCACCAGCCAGGTACGTGACACGCGCAATCGTCGCTTCGCCGTCGGCCAGCAGTTTGATGGCGGCGGGCACCTTCAGATCGCTGACGCGGATCACGTCGCCAACCTTATCCAGGATGCTCACATCGATCGCGATGGCGTCGATCAAGTCGCCGGGCAAGCACTCGATCTCGATCGAGTCCATGGCGTGAATCAATACGCCCTCGCCGCGCACCACAGCGGGCGCAGCGCCTTCGTAGCGGATGGGCACTTCCACCTTGATGGCTTCGGTCATCGACACGCCGAAAAAGTCCACGTGGAGCACGGAGCCTTTGATCGGCTCGCGCTGCACTTCGCGCACCAGCGCCATGGGCACTTCCTTGCCGCCGGCAATATTCAGCCTGACCAGGCGGCTGCCGCCCGCCCGCGCCAGCATGCGCAGCAGTTCGCGGTTGTTGGCCTGCAAGATCACCGGCTCGCCGCGGCGGCTGTACAGCACCGCCGGCACCTGGCCCTCGCGGCGCAGCGCCTTGACCTGCTTGCCAACCACCGTGCGCAGCTGGACGTTCAATACGATTTCTTCCATCACTTCGTCTCCTTTGAGGGTTGGCCCTTGCGCGCCGTCCCTGCACCTCAGAATTTTAAGCCCGTCGTGAACGACCGAGCAGACTCAACACGAATAAGACCACACCCGCCACCGCGCCGATGACGGCCGCGCCGCGCCAGTCCAGCACCGCTTTTACTTCGCCTTCGGCGTTGCCGGCATACACGAAGAAGGCGGTGACGTTAGCCGCCTGGATTTCATCGCCGGCCAGCAACAGCACCGCGCTGTCGGCTACCGTCGCATCGGTGGTGCGCACCAGGCCCAGCACCGACTGCTCGACGGCCAGCGTTTCAGTGCGCGCGCCCAGCAGGGCGCTGCCGCTGAGCCGGGCCGTTTCGGCTTCCACCATCTGCGCGATCGAACTGTTCAGCTCGACGGCATCCGCATCGATCACGCGGGCCGCCGATTGGGTCAGCTCCACGTGATCGGCGTCGACGCGGGCCGCGTTCGACTGCGTCAGGTTGACGGTTTGCCCGCTGACGTCGTTAAGCTGCTGCTGTTCGATTTCGATTGGTTCGACGCTCATGCTGCTTCCTCCCGTCCATGTCCTGGGCAAACAAAAGGGCGCGGCCTTTGCTGCGGCGACCCGCCCTTCATCGACCTTCTTATGGCGGCGCGGATTTTACCTGTATCACCGGCTTTCGTCAAGCAACAACCCGGTGTGACATCAACGGAGATGAAGGGGATAAGTGTCAGCCCGTCTATCCGCTTTATTCCGGTTTGATTTCTGCCTGCTTGCGCACATGCCGCGCGATCAATAACCCGGCGCCTGCGATCACCAGCCCGATCGAGATCAGCTGCGCCGTGGGCAGTCCGCCGGCCAGCGTCCAGGCATCGGGCCGCAGCGATTCGACCAGCATGCGATTCACGCCGTACCAGATCATGTAGATCAAAATCAGATCGCCTTCGCGCACCCGCCGCCACTTGCGCGCGACGAGTACCAGGAAGATAAAACCGATGACATTGATAAGCGACTCGTACAGAAACAACGGATGGAAGCGGGTCGTGTCCAGCGGATAGCGCGTGAAGTCGCGGAAGTCCCCGTAACGGTGCAGCTCGTCAATCGAGATGCCCCACGGGAGATTGGTGGGCGGGCCGTACAATTCCTGATTGACGAAGTTGCCCCAGCGCCCGATCGCTTGCGCCATCAGCAGCGCCGGCGCGGCAATGTCGAGATAACGAGCCAGCGACAATTTGTAGTGCCGCACGTAAAGCAGCACGACGATCAAGCCGCCCAGAATGGCGCCGAAGATGCCCAGGCCGCCGTTCCAGATGAACAGGGCGTCAATGGGGTGATTGCGATACCACGGCCAGCCGCACATGGGCACGTTCTCGCTGCAGCCGGCCGGCGTAGAAAGGACGTGATACAGCCGCGCGCCGAGTATGCCCGCGACGACGACAAAGATCAGCGCATCCCAGATGTGCTCGGTGTTTTCACCCAGCCGGCGCGCTTCCCGCGCGGCGATGAAGCCGCCGATCAGAGCCGCCGTCACAATGATGATCCCGTAAAACCGCACCGGCAGCGGGCCGATGCAGAAACCGGGCTGAAGTCCCAAATCACAGGGCATGCCAGTCTCCTCTCCAGCGTGACAGAATGAATGTCCGGCCTAGCGCGCGGCGTAGAAATCGGTGCGCGGCGGCGGACGAAATCCCCGCCAGACTTGAAACACGCCGAACACGATCAACACGATCGGGCCAAAGGTGAACCCGGAGAGCGGGTTAAGCGTTGTCCATAACAGGAGGCCGCCCAGGACGATTAAGAACAGGCCGGGCAGCCAACCGCCTGCCTGACGGCGGCGGCGGCGGATAACGTACAGACCTGTGCCATAATCCGGCCCGGCCCAGCGATCTTCTCGCACGCGCACCCGATCGAACCACTTCCACAGGCCCCACGCGATCAGCACGAGGGGCCAATACTGCCGCACGATCAGGGGTAAAGCCTGAGCCTGATCGATCAACAACCATACACCTAAGGCGACCAGCAGCGAGCCGCCGATCAGGGAACCCCACCGCAACAGACGCAATGACATAGCACCCAACGATCAATAACAGGCAATCAAGAACCGATCACGCGGGACGGCTCACTTGAAGAGCTTGACCAGCGTGCGGGCCGCCCAGAACACCGCCCAGGCCGCGAACAATAAGCCGGCGGTTAACGCGCGATTCTCGTCGATAATCGGATGAACGTCAACGCCTTCCGGCATGATCTCGGCCAGAGCGATGGGCCGCGCTTTGACGCGTGCTGTGCCGCCGCCGCCCAGGCCGCCATCCTGCCCTGCGGCGTGTTGATCGGTTCCCACGCCCAGGCCCAGGCCAAAAAATTGTGACACGCTCGCCACCGGCACTACGACTGAATCACCGTACGTGATCGGCTGGCCGTAGACATTGTCGATCGACGCGCTGCTCTGGGCGCGCTCGAAGGTCGCAAAGAATTCGTTCAGGCTGTCCTCAAGCAGCGTATTAGCGGGAGGTTGTTCTGACATGCTGTTCTCCTGGATAGGGCAGCGCCTGTGTGCTGCTGGCGGCTGCCTCAGCGTTCTGGCGAAATTCTCGAGACACGCTGCGCCTCGGACGATCGATTGGCCCAGCGCGCGAAGATCGTTAACAACACCGGCAGCACGATGGCCGCGACGATCAGCACGATTTCCAGCTGCAGATTAAAATCGTCGATCCGCACGCGCCGTTCGCCGTCGGGTCCGCGCTCGATCAGCGCCGTCGGGCGCGACCACGACCACCACGCCCCGCCGCCCGAAGCGCCGTTCTCTTTCAGGCCGATCTGTTTGGCTTGAAATGACCATATTTCGGCCTCCGGCACGATCTCGCGATCACCCACCTGCAGCGGCGGCCCTTGCAGCCTTTCGCGTCTAAGCCCGTTCATGCTCCGTATCCTTCACGCGCCATAATCTGCTGCGCGTACTCTTCCTCTTGCTGCGGCGTGGCGATGACCCCATCCAGCACAGCCGCCTGCACTTCAACCAGAATACGGCCGATCAGGGGGCCGCGCGGCACCCCCAACTCTTGCAGCCGTGTCCCGTCCAGCGCGGTCCTGATCTCGCACAGTTCGTTCAGATACAGCACAATCGCCGCTCGCGCCGCCGGTTGGTCGATCCCGGTCAGCGCCGCCCGCAAAGATCGCTCGTGATAGTTTTTCAGGGCGTGATAAATGCCGCTGCGGCTATTCAGTCGCCCGATCGTTTCCGCGGCGTCCCGCAGGGCGCGCACCTGCGCCAGATCGATTACGTCAGCGCGGGCTAAGTTTACACGCTGGCTGAAGTGCGTCAAGCTGCTCTCACTCAGGCGGCAGGCCAGCCAGACCCAGCATGTAAACGGATCGAAGGGCGCGGCCTGCGCTTGAAACCGTTCGGCGATCCAGCCGTCCACGTGAAGATCGGGATCGATCTGCTGCAGCAGGCTCAACTCGTCCAGGCGTGCCAGCGCCTTCAACGGTTGCGCTTCGCAAAAGATCAATTCCAGTTCGTGCCGGATGCGATCGCCGCTGACCTGATCGATCAGGGGCAGGGCCGGCGCCATGAGCGGCTGCGTGTCGGCGGCAAAGGCAAAATTGAACCGCTGCTCAAAACGCACGCCGCGAAACAGGCGCGTGGGATCATCTGCAAAGCTGCGCTTGTGCAAGACTCGCAGCATCCCGGAGTACAGATCACTTTCGCCGCCGTGCCGATCGAGCAGCGTGCCCTGCTGCTCGCCGTCCAGCCGGATCGCCATGGCGTTGATCGTGAAGTCGCGGCGGAACAGGTCCGTCTCGATCGTGCCGCGCGTGACAGCGGGCAGCGCGCCCGGATAGGCGTATGTCTCCGTGCGAGTGGTGGCCAGATCGATCGGCGCGAAGCGGGCACGCTCCGGCAGGATCAATTTCGCCGTGCCAAACCGCTCAAATTTCTTCCACGCGCCGCCCAATTCGCGCGCCAGCGTGCGCGCCAGAGTGTGCGCGTCGCCTTCGGTGGTGAGATCGAGATCGGTCACGGATCGACGCAGCAGGCAGTCGCGCACCGGCCCGCCCACGATGTACAACGAGTTTCCTGCCTGCGCGGCGATTTCGGCCAAACGCTGCAGGAGGATCCAATCGGGTTCAGCCAGGGCCGCGCGCAAGTGATCGACGTACGACATGTCGTGCCCCACGAATTACGGCGTTTCTGTTTCCGTCGGCGTGGGCGTCGGCGTATCGAGCGGGGAGGACTGCGGCGTCGCCGATGGCGTCGGCGTCGGTGTCAATGTCGCCGTGAGCGATGGCGTCGGCGTGGCCGTGTCGGGCGGCACGCGCGTGGGAATCAGCGTCGGAATCTCGGTGGGCGGAAGCTCCGGCGTGTTGGAAGGCTCAGGTTGAATCAGCGGTGTTGCCGGGAGCGTCTCAGCCGGACTCTCGACCGTGGGTGTCTGCACCGCCTCGATGCCCGGGCTGGCCTCTACTGGATCGACCTGCACGTTGATCAAGGGTGTCGCCAAAATGCCCGCATTGAGCGGTGAGGGCGTGGGCGTGCCGCTGCCGGCCAGACCGCCACTGCCGATCCACGATCCAAACAGCACCGCGCCCAGGCCGCACATCACCACGCTAGCTCCCAAGATGGCAGTGGACGCTTTCCACAAATGCAGCTCGGCGCGCGCCGGCTCGTGGGTGGGCGGCATAGGCGCCAGACCCGCCAACACGGCAATGAGCGATCCGGCCAGCGTGAGATATACGCCAATGCCGACGCCGGTCAACGGCGAGATCGTTTGCTCGCCCAGCAGGGTGCGCCCCAAACCGATCGTATTGAGCGCACTGGCCAGCGCCATGATCCCGGCCGCGAAGCCTAGTGCCGCCGCGGGCAAGCTCACGCGCGGGGCGCGAAACTGCGGCCAGAATTGCAGCACAATCGCCAGCACGCCAAACACCAAAATCGGCCAGCCGCCCGATGTGGCCGGGCCAAACACGCGCACGACGGGTTGAAACTGCGGCGCGACCCAGGGCAGGAACGAGCCGATGATGATCAACGCGCCGCCCAGCGCGGCCAGCGCGCGCAGATCGACGCGCAGGGTGATGCTGCGGTGAACGACAGGCTTGACCTCAGGCGTCGGGGACGGTGGCGTCCATTTGGGCGGAGTGGGGTTGGCAGTCATTGCCGCACATTATGCCCGATTTGAGGTAAGTAGGCAAGTAGCGAAGTAAACCAGTAGACAAGAAAACAAACGAGTAAACAACCAAGAAACCGGGTTTCTCCGCGCCGGTCGTCTGATGCGTCCGGAATGGCGAAACCCGGTTTCTCAATATACGAAGAACTACTTCCCCAGTCGCTTCTTGAACTCGGCATTCAGCGCGGGCACAATCTGGAACAGATCGCCCACTACGCCGTAGCGCGCCAGCTTGAAAATGGGCGCTTCCGGATCTTTGTTGACGGCGACGATCACTTTGGCGGTGCGCATGCCGGCCTGGTGTTGAATCGCGCCACTGATGCCGTTGGCAATGTACAGATCGGGCGCGACGGTCTTGCCGGTTTGGCCGACTTGATACACGTACGGAATCCAACCGGCGTCGACGGCGGCACGGCTCGCCCCGACCGCTGCGCCCAGCGTCCTGGCCAGTTCGACGATTGGCGCGAAGCCTTCCGGTCCGCCCACGCCGCGCCCGCCGGACACGATGATGCGCGCATCGTTGAGGCTCACTTCGCCTTCGCCTTCCACCGCAAAGCCGGCCGGCTTGGTGGCGATCTGATCTTCGCTTAACACGGGCGCGACGACCGTCACCTCGCCCGTCTTGCCCGCCATGGCCTCCGGCATCGGGAAAGCGCGCGAGCGGGTAGTGATGATCACCGGCGCTTTCTTCACGACCACGTGCGACAGCAGCTTGCCCGCATAGACCGGCCGGGTGGCGATCAATTGATCGCCTTGCTCTTCGATGGCGATGCAATCTGCCATGGCGCCGGCCTCCAATTCCACGGCGAGGCCGCTGCTGACATCGCGCCCGCGCGTGGAGGCGCCCGCCATGATCACCGCGGGTTTGAGATCGGCCGCCACTTTTGCTAACAGCGCGATGTACGGCTCGGCGCGATATTCAGTGAGAGTAGCATCTTCGCACACGATCGCGTGATCGGCCCCGAAGGTGATCGCTTCGGCGGCGATGGCCGCGGCCTTTTCACCGAACACGGCCGCCGTCACCTGGCCGCCGTTGGCGAGTTTCTGCGCTTCGCCAAGACATTCGTACGATACCGGAACAGCCTGACCTTTGAAGGTTTCAATCCAGACGAGAATGTTGTGTGCCATGATCAGACCACCTTCTCCGCCATCAACTTATCGGCCAGTGACGCGGCAATCGCTTGCGGCGAATCGCCCGTGATCACCTCGCACGTGCCGGTGCGCGCGGGCAAAGGGAAGACCTTGGTCCACTGCGCGGCGGCATTTGCCTTGCCCACCTTGTCCGCCGCTGCGCCAATGCCGACGGCATCCAGTACGGGAATCTGCAACTTGCTGGCCTTGCGAATGTTCATGAACGATGGATAGCGCGGCTCGTTGATTTCCTTCACAGCGGTCAACACGGCCGGAAGTTGGCTGCTGACGCCCTGGCGGCCTTGTTCCAGCAGGCGCGTGACCTTGATCGATTTGCTGCCGGGATCAAGTTCGTCGATCCTGGCGACGTATGAGAGGAGCGGCCAGCCCAAACGACGAGCAACGCCAGCGGGCACGAGCCCCGTATCGCTGTCGATGGCCTGCTTGCCAAAGGCTACCAGATCGACGTCGCCCAGCTTCTTGATCGCTTGCGCGAGGATGTGCGTGATCGCCAGCGCATCGCTGCCCTCGAAAGCCGGATCTGAGATCAAGAAGGCTTCATCGCAGCCCATCGCCACGGCCTGCTTCAGCGCTTCCTTCGATTGTTCCGGCCCCACGGTCAGAACCGCGACCTTGCCGCCGAACTTCTCCTTCAGCCGGATCGCTTCTTCGATGACATACTCGTCCCATGGATTGATGACGAGTGCGGCGTCGCCCCAACTCACGGTCGACTGCTCGTCGACTTTGAGCGTTGCCGCAGAGTCGGGCACCTGTTTGATGCAGACGACGATGTTCAAGATGGCCTCCTCGGAATGTGGATTTTAGACTGCTGAATGCTGATTGGGGTTTGACCGTGCGTGTTGGTATCGTCCAGAATTATTATAACACACTGCGTCAAGGATTTGACGCAGAGCGTCTTATTCCTCCTGCCAGACCTGCAGGTCATACTTCGGCAGTTCGCAGCGCAGCTCACCGTCTTCGCGATAACCCAGCGCGTAGCCGGCCTGCATCAGTTGGTGAATCTCGCTCGTCCCTTCGTAGATAATCGCGCCTCGGCTATTTCGCAGGTAGCGCTCGACGTCGTACTCGTCGCTGTAACCGTACGCGCCGTGAATCTGGATGGCGTCGTTAGCGGATTCGAACGAGGCATCGGTGATGTACCATTTGGCGAGCGACGTCTCGCGCGTGTTGCGCAGGCCCAGGTTCTTCAGCCACCCCGCGCGCCAATAGAGCAAGCGTGCGATCTCGTAGCGCTGCACCATGTAGGCGATCTTTTGCTGGATCAACTGATGTCTGCCGATCTCTTTGCCGAAGGTCCTGCGCTCCCTGGCATACTTCACACTCGCTTCGAGCGCAGCGCGAATAAGGCCGGCCGCTCCCGCTCCGACCGTGTAGCGGCCATTATCCAGCGCCGACATCGCGATCTTGAAGCCCTCGCCTTCCTCGCCGAGGCGGTTTTCCTGCGGCACGCGCACCTCGCTGCAATTCACCCAGCCCGTCGATCCGGCGCGCACGCCGAGCTTGCCGTGCAGATCGCCGCGCGTGACGCCCGGCATGCTCGTGTCGATCATGAACGCGGTGAGGCCTTCGTGCGGATCGGTGGCATTCGGATCGGTCCTGGCGAACCATAGAATGTGATGCGCTTTGGTGGCGAGGCTGATCCACATCTTCTCGCCGTTGACGAGGTAGTCGCTGCCGTCGCGCCTGGCGGTGGAAGCCATATTCGCCACATCGCTGCCCGCGCCGGGTTCGGTCAGGCCGAACATCGCGACTTTCTCGCCCCGCGCTTGCGGCGCCAGAAAGCGCTGCTTCTGCTCCTCCGTGCCCCACTGCAACACGGCGAGGCTGTTCAAGCCCAGATGTACGGACATCACCACGCGCAGCGAAGTATCGACCGCTTCCAGCTCCTCGCAGACCAGGCCCAGTGAAATGTAGTCAAAGCCCTGGCCACCGTATTTCATGGGGATGCAAATGCCCAGAATGCCTAACTCGGCCAGGCGCGGCAGGGTGTCCGGGTTCATCTGCTGCAGGCGATCCCACTTCTTGATGGCGGGCTGCACTTCTTTCTGAGCGAAGTCGCGCACCATTTTTTGAACCAACAACTGTTCGGGGGTGAGGGTGAAATCCATGCGAGGCTCCTTGGAAGCGATAGGTGACTCGTCAGGCGCAGAAGCTGGCGCGTGATTGACGGTTGTGCGGATGCTATAATACACCAACAATGAAGGTATTGCGCGGGGCCTTATTCCTGTTGATTCTGATCGGATTGCTGCTGCTCGTGCGGCCAGACGATGCGATTACGCAGTCGTTCGTGCAGCGCGCCGCTGAATTCCGCGCGTCGATCGATTACGGGCTGGCGGCCGATTATCTGCGCGTGGCACTCGTGCGACAGCCCTGGAATGCTGCGCTGCACGTGAAGTTGGCCGAAGCATTGGCGTTGCAGCACCGCGAAGTTGAAGCGCAGCAGGCGCTCGCCGAGGCGGAGCAGCTGGGTGCAGACGCCATAACCGCGGAGCGACTGCGCGCTGCCTGGGCGGAGAAGAACCAGCGGTATGCCGAAGCCGCACGGCGCTGGCAGCTGGTCAGCGAACGACGCCCGCTGGACGAAACGGCCTATCGCCACGCCGTTGCGACCGCCCTGCAGGCTGAACAATGGGCAGCTGCGCGCAGCACAGCCGAGCGCTGGCTAACGGCGCTCAATTCGCCGGACGCACACTTCACGCTGGCCAAGCTCGCGGCCTTCGATAACCCGGCTGCGGCGCAGACAGAATGGCAGGCGAGTAACAACGATCAAGCCCAGCCCTTTCTGCAGGCCTTGCAGCAGCCCGATCGAACGTTGCAATTGACGTTATTGGGGCGCGCCTACCTGGCGCAGAACGATCTCGCGCTGGCTCAACGCGCGTTTGATGAAGCGGTCGCGATCAATCCCGGTTATGCCGAGGCCCAGGCCTTGGCGGGTTTCGTGCGCGATCAACGCGGCGCCGATGGAAAAACGTGGCTCGATCAGGCGGTGGAGCTCGACCCCGATCTCATTGTGGCGCGCTACTTCCGCGCGCGGCATTTGTGGGAACGGGCCGATCTGGACGGCGCACTCGACGATCTGCGTTACGCGGCTGAACGCGATCCGGCGAATGCCTTGATCGCCGCCGAGATCGGCCGGGTGTATGCGCAGCGCAGCGACTTTGCCAGTGCGGAGAAGTGGCTGACCCAGGCGCGCGATCTCAAACCGCAAGATGCGGCGATCTGGAAATCGCTGGCAGAATTGTACGTGGGCCGCTCGTACGGCACGCCTGATCAGGGCGTGGCAACGGCGCAGCAAATCACGGCGCTGGCGCCGGCCGATGCCGAGGCGCATGTGTGGCTGGGACGCGCTTATCTGCGGAGCGGGGATCGCGGCGGGGCCGAGCGCGAATTGAATGAAGCGGTGCGGCTCGATCCGCAGTCGGCGCTGGCGCATTTCTACCTGGGCCGACTGTTTGGACGCGAGACGGAGGCGGGCCGCCTGGAATATGAACGCGCGGTCACGCTGGAGCCGGAAGGGCCTAGCGGGGCGGCCGCGAAACGAGTGTTGGAATTGCCGTGAAGCTGGTATAATCGCCGCGCAGTGCAGTCTAAAGGAGTTGAAGCATGGCCAATCGATCCAAACAACGTTCGCAGCGGCGGCTGCAAATCACCATGAGCATCTTTGCGCTCCTGGTGATCCTCAGCATGATCGTGAGCCTGGTGTGGAGCTTTTCCACGCCAACGCCCCCCGTGACCAGCAACCAGCCGCAGCCGACCGTGATCGCCATCACACCGGCGCCGTGAACGAAACCTCCCGGAGGGTAAGACCCTCCGGGAGGTTTTTTTACACACGCCCCCACAGCAGCAAAAACAGCGCGATCACCATGACCACTCCAAATTCGATCAACACCCGCCGGTTGATGCGATCGAGCAAGTGTTGTCCCGCCAGACCGATCAGCGCGTAGAAGGCCAGCAGCTGCGCCACGGCGGCGATGAAGACATTGCTATGCCAGTAATTGATGGCCCAGTTGCCTTCGGCCATCACTAATCCGATCGATAGTGAAAACATGAAGACGCGGCTCAGCTGAGCGCCGGTGGCATACAGTAGATCAAAGGCGAGGCTGCCGGCTGCCAGAAAAGTGAGCGTGGCACTGATGGAACTGCGCGCGCGCGTGTTCCAGATCAACCCAAAGAGCAGCACGGCCAGCACGTACGTCAGGGCGGTGAGGAATAGTCGAGCGCGGCTGGCCCGCAGCCCTTCCGGATCGACCGCCGCGTATTCGGCCAGGATCGTCAGCCACAGCACTGCCGCGGTCACGATCAACCCCAGAATCCACAGCGGCGTGTCGGTGCTGTTGATCAGCAGCTGCGCCGCGACAATCACCGTAACGGCGGGCAGAATCAAATAGGAGAAGGTGTGCCGCACTTCACCGCGCCGCACGCGGGGATGATCGCGCACCAGCTGATCGACGCCCGCGCAGGTCAACACGGTGACCAGCGGCAGTACGATCGTGCCGACGGTAAAATCCAGGCGCAGCGGCGTACCCAGAAAGGACGTGCCGACACTGCCCGCGGTGGGTGCTTCGATCAACGGCAGTAGGGCAAAACTCAGGATAACCAGCGCGACCAGCACGCTGAGGCGGCCGCGATTGATGGATAGCGCTTGCTGCATGGCAGCGGGATTCTAGCCGGGGAGAGGGCTTTTGTCAAAGCCTGGTACGCAGAGTATACTGTGGATATCCTGATCTGAAGACATGCTGACACGCGGCGCGTAACAGGGTGATTGGCAAAGAGATCATCTTGTCAGCCCTTCATCATCTTCATCCGGTCACAACAAGCGAGTGTAACCTTGATCGTTCTGTATGCTCTCATCGGTCTTATCGTCGGCGGCATCGTCAATCTGCTGGCCGATGTGCTGCCGGATCGCCGCAAAAAAGTGTCAACACCTGCTTGCCCGGCGTGCGGCCAACCCCGATCGGCGATCCAGTCACTGGCAGTGGCGGCTTTTCTGGCTGGCAAACGCCCGTGCCCGTTCTGCGGCCGCCCGATGGCCTGGCGCAACCCCGTGATTGAACTGGCGCTGGCGGCGTTGTTTGCCATGTTGTACAACTTCTATAGCGATCAGCTGATCAAGCTGATATTGGCCAGCTTCTTCACCTCTGTGCTGGTGCTGGTGACCGTGACAGATTTGGAGCACCGCCTGATCCCCAATCGGGCGATCCTGCCGGCGATCGCGGTCGCCGCGCTGGCGTCGCCGTTGTGGTTCGGTCCGGGCTGGTGGCTGGCGCTGCTCGGCGGCGCAATCGGCTATGGTTTCTTCTGGTTGGTCGTTCAGCTGGGCGATCGCTTGCTCGGACGCGGTGCCATGGGTTGGGGCGATGTGAAGTTGGCCGCCTTTGTGGGCTTGATCACGGGTTTTCCGGGTATCATCACCGCACTGGTGCTGACCATCATCGCGGGCGGGGTGGTTAGCTTAGTGCTGCTGCTGACGCGCATTGTCAACCTGCGCAGCGGCATCCCCTACGGGCCATTCATCTGCCTGGGGGGCTTCATCACCATGTTGTACGGGCAGCAGGTTATGACCAGGTTCTTCTTTGGATTGTGAGCATGGACTTCAGAATTGTTCGCTGGGATCAACCCGCCCCGCCTGCGCCTGCGGAACTTCAAACGCAGTTGCTCACAGCAGGCCTGTTCCCCTACGGCTGGTCGAGCTCCCCTGGTGACACCTTCCCGCCGCATGCCCACGATTATGATAAAGTCATTATCGTCGTGCGCGGCTCGATCACGTGGATGCTGGGCGCGCCGGAGTTGCCGCAAACCATCGAAACCGGTGCAGGCGATCGGATTGATCTGCCGCGCGGCACGCTGCATGCAGCGGAGGTTGGCACGGGGGGCGTGATATGCCTTGAAGGGCACATTGTGTAGAGTGATAAGACCTCGGGGGTCTTCACCTGTACGATGAAATTGCAGATGAGCAGCGGGACCCTGTTCGTGCCATTGCGACAGTAATGTGAAGACCTCCGAGGTCTCTCATATTCAAGGGAGGAATCATGTGCGGACGTTTTACACTGACCGTCGATCCGGCTGAGCTGCGTGACCTGCTTGAACTGGGCGAACTGCCGCCCGATTTGCAGCCGCGTTACAACATTGCTCCGACACAAGCCGTGCCGGTCGTGACGTCGGCGCAGGATCGCAAGGTCGAGATGTTCCACTGGGGGTTGATCCCCTCGTGGTCGAAAGATCCCTCAATGAGCGGCCGCATGATCAATGCGCGGGCCGAATCACTGCACGAGAAGCCGGCCTATCGGGTCCCGTTTGCGCGCAAGCGCTGTCTGGTCCTGGCCGATGGCTTCTACGAGTGGCAGCATATCGAAAAGAGCAAGCGGCCGTTCTTTATCCAATTGAAGTCGGGCGAGCCGTTTGCGTTTGCCGGATTATGGGATCACTGGACCTCGGCCGAGGGCGAGGAGAAGCACACGTGCACCATTGTGACTTGCGAACCAAATGAGCTCATGAGCAAGCTGCACAATCGGATGCCGGTGATTCTCGATCGATCGACCATGTGGGATTGGCTCGATCCGAAGGCCAGCCCCGTCGCGCTGCGCGCTCTGCTCGTCCCCTGTGCCAGGCCCATGACCGCGCATCCGGTGTCGCGTCTAGTGAACAGCCCTCAAAACGACTCGCCGGAGTGTATCAAGCCCGAGAAAGCATAAAGACGACAGGAGGCATAGCATGAAACCGTGGAGATTACTCTTGGCGGTGGCTCTGGCAGCTGCAGCAGTGCTGTTGATGACAAGCCTGGTCGTGGCGGCGCCAGCTTCAACGCCGGGAGCGCAGACTAACCGGGTGTATGATGACCCTGATCCGATCTTGACCGATACTTTGCCGACGACGCATCCCGTCGGGATCGTGATCGCGCGGTATTTCAATATCTCCTACACGCAAGTGATGAGCTGGCACGCTCAGGGCATTGGCTTCGGCGCCATCGCACGCGCCTATTTGACGGCCAATGCCTCGAACGGGGCGCTGACGCCGGAGCAAGTGCTGGCTCTACGGCAGGCGGATGTGGGTTGGGGGCAAATCAAGAAGGACTACGGCGTGCATCCGGGCGGCAATGGCCTGGGATCGATTATGAGCAAGAAACCCGATGCGCCACATGAGCCTACGACCCCCGCCTCGCCGGAGGTTAAACCAGGCAAAAACGCCTCAGACTGTCCGGGTAACAGCTGCACGGCGCCCGGCCAACAGAAACCGCCTAAAAGCAAACCCGCCAAAGCGCCCAAGACTTAAGCACACCGGGACCGGGTTTCTGCGTTCACTGGAGAACCCGGTCTCTTTTCAGATTCGCCCGAATTCGCGCGCCATCTGCGAGGCGCTGAAGTGAATCATGGTGGGGCGGCCATGCGGGCAAGTGCGCGGCGAGGCACACAGTTCCAACTGCCGGATCAGTTCGTTCATCTCCGGCAGGGACAATACTTGCCCGCCCTTGATGGCGGCACGCTTGCACACGCGCGTGATCAGTTTGGCTTCCTCATTGGCCGCAAAGGGCAGATCGCCTGCCAGCAAATCCGCCATCAGTTCGCTCAGCACGACGCGAATATCGTCGTTGATCAGCAGCGCTGGAATGCTGCGCACCAGCCACGTGGTTCCGCCGAACGCTTCCACCCCTAGCCCAATCGCGCTCAACACGTCACGATGCTCTTCGAGCAGCGCCGATTCAGCGGGCGACACCTCGACCGGGATGGGATCGAGCAGGTGCTGCACGGCGATATGCAGCGCGGCCTTGTCGGCCATGAACTTTTCGTACAATATCCGTTCGTGCGCCGCGTGCTGATCGATCAGATACATGCCGTCCGGCCCTTCGGCGATGACGTACATGGCGCCAATCTGGCCGACGACGCGCAGCGGAGGCGAGCTGGACATAGGCCGCTGGAAATTGGCCGGGGGCAGCGGGTTGATTCATTTCGGAAGGCGGCAGGCGGAATCCGGAATCGTCCACAGCCTGAAGGCGTTCCTGTGACGGCGTGTCCTCCATTCCGCGCAGCGCCTCGGCTGAGCCGCTGCTTGCCCCTGGCTTCACCGGCTGAAGTGATCGCAATTGCTCCAGCCGCGCCAGCTGAGAGGATGACGCTTCGTGCGCATCGAACGAGGGCTGCCATGCCGAAACAGGCGTCGACGGCTGTGCCTGCGGAATCGGCGCGTGATCGATCAAGGTGCGGCGCACGGTGCGCTGAACGGCGCGGAAGATCGCATCGCTGTTGCGGAAGCGCACCTCAGTCTTGGCCGGATGCACGTTGACATCCACGTCTTCGGGATTAAGTTCAACGCGAATGATGAAGAGCGGGAAACGCCCCACCATCAGCAGCGTGTGATACGCCTGCAGCACGGCCGCATTCAAGCCGCGCTCCTGCACCCAGCGCCCGTTGACGAAGATCGTCATGTCGTTGCGATTGGCGCGTGAGAGGGCAGGTGCGCTGATATAGCCGGTCACCCTCACTCCCGGCCCGGGCGTAGCCTCCCCGTGGGACTCTCCTTCTGAGGGAGAGGGGAGTTGGATCATCTGCTCCGCCACTTCCAGCCCATACACTGCGATCAACACATCCGGCAGCGAGCCATGGCCGGTCGTCTGAAACGACGCGCGCCCGTTGTGGATCAGGTTGAAACGCAGGGCCGGATACGCCATGGCATAGCGGCTGATCAGCGCGTCGATCTGCCGCCGCTCGGTCGTATCGGACTTGAGGAATTTGAGCCTCGCCGGAACAGTGTAGAAGAGATTCTCGACGGTGATGACCGTGCCCGCCGGCGCGCCGACCGAACTGCGCTCGACGATCGCGCCGTCTTCGAAGCTGAGGCGTGTCCCGACGGTTTCTTCGCGCGATCGGGTGACGCAGGTGACCCTGGCGACGGACGCAATCGACGCCAGCGCCTCGCCGCGAAAACCCAGCGTCGTGATGTGATTGAGATCGTCGGCGCTGGCGAGTTTGCTGGTGGCGTGGCGGCCAAAGGCGAGTTCCGCTTCGGCGGCGGGAATCCCTGACCCGTTGTCGCTGATGCGAATGAAAGATCGCCCGCCGTCGCGCGTTTCGATCGTCAGATCGGTCGCGCCCGCGTCGATGGCGTTCTCGATCAATTCTTTTACGACCGAAGCGGGCCGCTCGACGACCTCGCCGGCGGCGATCTGCGAAACAAGATTGGCGGGCAAAATGCGGATCGGCATGGCGGCATTTTACCATCAAACACAACGCCCGATGTGATCTGCATCGGGCGTTGGGCATGAAACAGGGTTGGCCGTCATTGCGGGCGAAGCGATGCAATGACGAGCTAACTAGGCGCTGGGCACGATCGACTGGTCGGGCGGCTCCGCGCCGATCTGTCCGAAGAGATGGCCGAAGACTGCCGCGATGTAGACGCCGGACACCCCTAACAGAACCCATCCCAAAATCCAGCCGCAACATGGAATGAAGGCCAGCACGCCGGCGACCAATACCGACGACGAACGAGACCCCGATGCTGATGACGATGATGATCAGCCACGCCACGATGTAATCGCCCAGATTCCTGGACATGATGCGCCAGATTTCGCCGAACTCGAAGCACGCGGCGAAAGTGCCCTTGCGCGCAAAGTTCAGGAAGACGGCGGGCATCAGGAAACTGATCAGCAGGGCGTAGACGGAGATGGCGCACACCAGCAGTAAGCCGGTGCCGGCGATCACGCCGGCCAGCGCCTGCTGTCCTTCTTGGCTGAAGTCACCGCGCGTGAAGGGTAGAAACAGCGCGGGGCAGCTGATCAGCAGCAGGGGCAGTGAGTAGATTAAGCTCACGACAAACAGAATGGCACCCTTGACGAATTTATCCCCAAAGTTGTCCCACTCCGGCAGGGGATTCGCCTGGCGCTGCGAGACATTACGCATGATGTCGACGACCCAGCCCAGCAGGGCAAAGTTGACGATGGGGACGATGCTGACCAACATGCCGATCAATAACTTGTTGGTCCACTTCTGATCTTCAAATACATAACCGACCGATTTGCCGACGTCCATGACGACCTTCCTCCTGTGTGCGGAATGACCCTTATTTTAGCGCGAAAGATCAATTTAGGTGAAATGGCGCGCCAGTTTCAGGATAACCGAAATCCGTGTGGCGCGCCTATCAACTGGCTAACAGCCGGTCAACGATTTGCGGCCAGGGCTTGCGCTCCCTGCCTCTGCCGATCGGCTTTCTGCCCAATACTGGTAATCGTCCTGGGGACTGGTCCGATCGGGCAGGGGGGGTGCGGTTGCGTGCCAGCGGATGCTTTTGTGGGTAAATTCACTAATATAATCCGTGGAATTTCTGTCTTGACAAGGTGCGTCATGGAAGCGTATACTGACTTATAGTCAGAGAGTGACTGCCAGTCATGACGCGGAGTGTTAGAGACATGACGCGAAGCGGCAACCCCAACGGTCAGGTGCGTGGAACAGCCTCTCGCCGGGAGCGCGAGCGGGCACAGCGCCGCGACGATATCCTGCGAGCCGCCCGCGAAGTCTTCTTTCAGCGCGGTTTTCACACGGTCACGGTCGACGACATTGCCGTCGCCGCCGAAGTGGGCAAGGGTACGGTCTATCTGTATTTCGATACAAAAGAGACCATCCTGGCCCATGTGCTTTTAGAAGGGCTGGATCGGCTGGTGGCCAAGTTGGAAGCGGCTTACGCGGCTGATCGACGTCTGGCAGCCCGCACGCGCCTGCGCCGCATGGCCGACGCCTACCTCGAATTTTTCCAGCAGAACCCCGAATACTATCGCTTAATGATGGCCTTCGATCGTGGCCAGTTTCAGGCCGCGATCGATCCCGGCGTCTATCAGGAAGTCCACGCGCGCAGCCTGCACGGCATCGAATGGCTGGAGCGCGCCGTCAGGCAGGCACAGGCAGAAGGTCTGATCACCGTCAAGAATCCGCGCGAGGCCGCCGGGGTGCTGTGGGCCGGCCTCAATGGCGTGCTGGTGCTGCTCAGCCATCCGCTGCGGGCGGAGATCATCGCCACGGATCTGGAATCGCTGTACGGGACAATGACGGAAGTGCTGATCGATGGGTTGGGGAAGTAACGGGGCGCAGGATGCAAGATGCAGGAGGCAAGGAAGCGCCACGAAATGTAATCCGCTCCCGACGGTTATCTTGCATCCGACGATCTTCCGTTATCGCAAAATCTTGGGGGGATCGCAGATCGACGGAATCAAGTTTTGTCCTGATAGATTTTATACCACGAGAGACTTGGCATAATGGAGAAAATAGTCAGAATGGGCCAAAGGGACTGGAAATGTTTCGGCGTTTGAAACAGGCGAATCCAGATTTGCCAGAACCTGTAGAACTTTTGCGTGCGATGATGGGTGTCATTCTGAGCCGCGAAGCGGCGAAGAATCTCTACCACTGATAAGTTACGCGATTACCTGGCAGAGAGATTCTTCGCTTCGCTCAGAATGACACGAATTGCGACGGTTGGAAATCAATTAGCACTCAGAAATCAACAATCAGAAATCTACCATTGCCTAAATCCACAACGAGAGGAGAGTCACTATGAAAGACGCAGTCATTGTCGATGGGGTTCGGACCCCGGCCGGAAATCACGGCGGGGCGCTGCGATCCTTGCTGGCCAAAGACCTGCTGGCGCTGGTGTTCAAGAGCATCCTCGAGCGCACCAAGATCGATCCGGCTTCGATCGACGAGGTGATCGCCGGGTGTATCGCGCAGCCGTCGGACGCGCCCAACATCGCGCGCGTGTCGGCCTTGATGGCCGGCGTGCCCAAGGAGACGCCGGCACTCACCGTGGCGCGCAACTGTGACAGCGGCCTGGACGCGATCGTGGAAGCGTGGCGGCGCATTCAACTCGACGAGGGCCACATCTATCTCGTCGGCGGCGTCGAGAGCATGAGCAACATTCCTTACATCATCAAGGATGCGCGCTGGGGCTTGAAACTGCGCCACTCGCAGTTGACCGACGGCCTGTGGGAAGGTCTCACTGATCCGATCTGCGGCCAGCTGATGGGCCGCACGGCGGAGAACCTGGCCGAGGAATTCGAGATCACTCGCCAGCAGCAGGATGAGTACGCCGTGCAGTCGCACAAAAAAGCGTTTGCCGCCACGCGCACGGGCAAGTTCAAAGACGAGATCGTGCCGGTGGAGATCGTCAAGAAGGTGGCCGGGCAGGAAGTGGCGCGCGAGCAGATCACACAGGATGAGACGATCAACGCCGGGCTGTCCGTGCAGAAGGCCGCCATGTATCCCACCGTCTTCAAGCAGAACGGATCGGTCACACCGGCCAATGCCTGCGGCATCAGCGACGGCGCCAGCGCAGCATTGATTATGAGCGCCGAGAAAGCGGCGGAACTTGGCTACCAGCCTATGGCCTACCTGCGCGGCTACGGCGTTGCGGGCGTTGAGCCAGAGCGCATGGGCATCGCCCCGGCGTATGCCGTGCCCAAGGCGCTGGCCAAAGCGGGCAAGCAGCTGAGCGACATGGACCTGATCGAGATCAATGAAGCATTTGCCGCGCAAGTGCTGGCCTGCGGTCTCAAATTGCAATGGGATTGGAGCAAAGTCAACGTCAACGGCGGCGCGATTGCGCTGGGCCATCCCGTCGGATCGAGCGGCTGCCGCATCGTCGTGACCCTGGCGCATGAGATGCAGCGCCGCAACGCCCATTACGGATTAGCCACCTTGTGCGCAGCAGGCGGGCAGGGGGCGGCGCTGGTGGTTGAACGTGCGTAGCCAGTAACGAGTAATGCGTACTGGCAGGTTACGGGTTGCTCATTATTCACGAGGCCGATTATGCCCACCCATCCCTTGATCGATCCCGGCGAAGTCCGCTTTTTCAGCGGCAGTTCCAACCAGCCATTGGCCGCCGCGATGGCGCGCCATCTTGGGCTGCCGCTGGAGGGCACGTTGATCACGCGCTTCAGCAACGACAACCTCTACATCCAGCTGGGCGCCAGCGTGCGCTCGCGCGCGGTGTTCATCGTGCAAAGCCTGACGCCGCCGGTCAACGATCATTTGATGGAACTGCTGATGATGCTCGACATCGCGCGCAGTGCGGCGGCGCGCGAAATCCATGCGGTGATTCCGTATTTCTCGTTTGCCCGATCGGACAAGAAGGATGCCCCGCGCATCTCGATCACGGCGCGGCTGGTGGCTGATCTGATCGAACGGGCGGGCGCGACGCACGTCATGACCATGACGCTCCACTCGCCGCAAGTGCACGGTTTCTTCTCCGTGCCAACCGATCCGCTGACGGCGCGCTTCTTGTTCACCAGGCATTTTCGCCAGCGCGATCTCAGCCACACGATCGTCGTCACGCCCGATGCGGGCGGCGCCAAATCGACGGCGCGCTTTGCGCACAGCCTGGGCCTGCCCAATGCCTATGGCAACAAACAGCGCCTCTCGGATTCACAGGTGCACATCGCCGATCTGATGGGCCATTCCATCCGCGGCTATAAGCGGGCCATCATCTACGACGACGAAATCGCCACCGGCGGATCGGTGGTGGAATTGAGCCGCATCTTGATCGAAGGCGGCATCGAAGAGATCTGGGTGTCGTGCACGCACGGTGTCTTCACGGCCAACGCGTTTGAACGCCTGGCCGGCATTCCGCAGATCACGGAGATTGTCGCGACGGATACCGTTCACATTCCTGAAGAGACGCGTCCGAAGAATCTGCACGTCATTTCAGTCGCGCCGATCTTCGGCGAGGCGATCCGCTGCAACTATGCCCGTATGTCGATCGGCGGCTTGTTCGACTTCGGGAAGGATGAAAAGACCTAAGAAGCCCAACCCAAAAGGAGCGAGGACGATGTACATCTTCAAAGCAGGTGTTGTGGGCGCCGGAGCGATGGGCGCCGGCATCGCGCAGGTGATTTCGTACTCCGGCCTGCCAGTGGTCTTGAAAGACGTCGATCAGAAGATGCTCGATAAGGGGCTGGAGCACATTCGATCGATATACCAGGGCCGCGTGGAGAAAGGCAAGATGAGCGCAGGCGAGATGCAGTCCAAGCTCGATCTGATCACACCCACCCTCGACTACGGCGAATTCGCCGACGTGGACATCGTGATCGAGGCCGTGCCGGAGAAGATGAGCCTGAAACAGCGGATCTTTCAGGACCTCGACCAGGTCTGCCCCGAAGGCACGATCTATGCGTCGAATACGTCGGCCCTGTCGATCACCGAGATGGGCCGCGCGACGCAGCGTCCGCAGAAGATGATCGGCATGCACTTCTTCAATCCCGCGCACGTGATGAAGCTGGTGGAGATCATCAAGGGCGAGGATACCGATCCCGAAACGGTGGACGATCTGGTCGCCTTCACCGAATCGCTGCGCAAGATTCCAGCGGTGGTCAAGGAATGCCCCGGTTTCCTCGTCAACCGCCTGCTGATGCCGTATCTCAACGAAGCGACGATCTGTCTGCAAGAAGGCGCAGCCACCGCGCAAGAGATCGACGATGCGATGACGGCTTACGGCTGGCCGATGGGCCCGTTCACCCTGATGGACTTCCTGGGCCTCGACGTGTGCTATGACGTGGGCGCGTATCTGCATGCGCAGTACGGCGAGCGTATGAAAGGCGCGGTGATGTTCGAGAAGTTATACACGGCGGGCCGCTACGGCGAGAAAGTAGGCGCGGGCTTCTACGGCTACGGCGACAATACCGATGAGCCGGTGAAGGCGATGGTGGCCGAATTGACGGGCGGCCGGAAGCTCAGCGAGTTCACGCCGGAGCGCCTCATGTATCCGCTGATCAACGAAGCGGCGTATGCCGTGCAGGAAGACATCGCCGACGTGCGCGACATCGATATGGCGATGATGGCCGGCACGGGCATGAGTGTGGGCGGCGAGCGCATGGGACCGCTGGCGCTGGCCGACAAACTCGGGCTGGATGTCGTGGTCGCGGGCCTCGAAGACTTCGAGCAGAAGTATGGCCTGCGTTTCCATCCGGCCGCTAAGCTCTACGAGTTGGTGCAAGGCGGTCATCTGGGCGAGAAGACGAAGGGCGGCTTCCTGGAATACGTTTAGTTGGTAGATTGGTAAATCGGAACTTGGTAATTGGCTCATTGGTAGATTTGGCCTCGCTGCTGAACGACCAATCTACTTATTTACTTATCTACCAGTCACCAATTTACTACCTTATCCATCCACAAGGAGAACTATGGCTGAGTTTATTCGTTACACCATCGAAGACAAAGTGGCCGTGCTGGTGATCGATCATCCGCCGGTGAACGCGATGAACGAGCAGATGCTGAAGGAACTCAGTGAGGCAATCGATGCGCTGAACGCCGATCCCAGCGTGAAGGTAATCGTCATCACGGGCGGCGGGCAGCTGGCCTTTGTCGCCGGGGCCGACATCGGCACCTTTGGCGAGATCTTCAAGGGGCAGGATTTCGATCGCGCCAAAGCGTTTATGGAGTCGGGACACAGCACCCTCAGCAAGATCGAGAACTCCAACAAGCCCGTCATCGCCGCCATCAACGGCGTTTGCCTGGGCGGCGGCCTGGAACTGGCGATGGCCTGCCATATGCGCATCTGCGGCGATCGCGTACGGCTGGGCCAGCCAGAGATCAACCTGGGCATCATCCCGGGCTGGGGCGGCACGCAGCGCTTGCAGCGCATCGTCGGCCCGGCCAAGGCCACCGAGATGATCCTGACGGGCGATCAGATCACGGCGCAGCAGGCGATGCAGCTGCGGCTGGTCAACATGGTGGTGCCTGGCGGCGAGGTGATGCGGCAGGCCAAAGGCCTGGCGGCCAAGATCGCCAACAAGAGCGCGGTGGCCACGGCCTCGGCGCTGACCGCTATTCGCGCGGGGCTGGATGCGTGCCTGCCGGAAGGCCTGGCGGCTGAGCGCGAACAACTCGCCAAAGTCGTTACCAGCGACGATGCGCGCGAAGGCATCATGGCGTTTTTGGAGAAGCGCGAGGCGAAGTTTCAAGACAAGTAATCAGTAATGAGTAACGAGTAATGGGCGATTTACTCTTTACTCGCTACTCATTACGTTCATGGAGGCGATTATGGATTTTTCGCTTACCGAAGAACAAATCATGTTTCGCGATCTGTTCCGCGACTTCGCGCAGAAGGAAGTGGCGAAGGTTTCGAAACATACGGACGAAATGGAAGCGCCGCCGGCGGCCCTGTTGAAAAAAGCGGCCGCGCAGGGCTTTCTGGCGGCCACCGTGCCCGAAGACCTGGGCGGCGCGGCGCTCGATCTGTTCAGCTACAGCCTGCTGCTGGAGGAGATCGCCAGGGAGTGCATGTCCACGGCGGTGACGCTGGCGGTGCACAACAGCCTGGTCAACGCCACGCTCGTCAAATATGGCAGCGACGAGCACAAGGACAAGTGGCTGTCCATCCTGGCAGAAAATCTTGGCGGATTTGCCGCCACCGAGCCGGATGCCGGATCAGACACTTCGCGCATTGCGACTCGCGGGAAACGTCAGGGTGATGGCTATCTGCTCAGCGGTGTGAAGACATGGGTGAGCAACGCCGGTCAAGCCAAAGCGCTGTTGGTGCTGGCGCAGACGGATGGCGGCCCGGCGATCTTCATCGTCGATCCCGCTGCGCCCGGCGTGAAGATCGGGCATCGTGAACCGACGACCGGCCTGCGCGGCATGGCGATCAACACCGTTTACTTCGATTTCGTCGAAGTGGCGGAGGCCGATCGGGTGGGGGCCGAGGGCGACGGTTTGATCATCGCGCAGGCCGCCAACACGCACCTGCAACTCGCTCTGGCGGCAGCCGCGCTCGGCCTGGCCGAGGGCGCCGTCGCGTTGGGCCGCAGTTTCGCGATCGACCGCAAACAGTTCGGCGTCAGCATTGCGACCAAACAGGGACTGGGCAACTACTTCGCCGATTGCGAGATCGAGCAGGAGGCGCTGCGCCATCTGATCGAATATGCGGCGTGGCTGGCGAGTGAAGGCCAAGGCTACGCGGCCGCCGCGTTGAAGGCCAAGCTGTTCGGCGCGAAGATCGCGCGCACGGCGGCGAACCTGATGCTGCAAGTGCACGGCGGTTACGGCTTCAGCGACGAGTATGCCATCTCGCGACTATATCGCGATGCCAAAGCGCTGGATTTCCTGGGCGGCACACCGCAGATCGGACGAGTCGTCATTGCTCAGCAAGTCTTTGCCGATAGCGGATTGGCGATCAAACCGTAAAGCGATCAGTCATTAGTCTCGTAGTTGTTAGTCGTGCAGTCAGTGGTGATCGTTGAATCCAAGACCACACGACTACCTGGCTACAAGACCATCCGACTACAAGACTACCGAAGGTGGTGACTATGGACTTTGAACTTTCACGCGAACATCAAGCCTTGCGGCGCTTGATCCGCGAGTTTGCCGAAGAGGAAGTGCGCCCGGCCACGCGCCAGGCCGATCGATCCGCTCAGCCCCCCCTGGACGTCGTGAAGAAAGCGGCAGAGATCGGGTTGTTCGGCGTGCCGTTTCCGCGCGAGTACGGCGGCATGGGCGCGGGCGAGATCGGCTACTGCATCCTGATGGAAGAAGTGGGCCGCGTCGATACCAGCTTTGCGACGATCATCGGGGCGCACATCGGCATCGGCGCCATGGCGATCTATCTCGGCGGCAATAAGCGCACCCGCGAGAAGTACCTGCCCGATCTGTGCAGCGGCAAAAAGATCGCGGCCTTTGCGTTGACCGAGGCGCAAGCCGGATCGGATGCGGCGTCGATCAACCTGCGCGCGACGAAGGAAGGCGATTCGTACATCCTCGACGGCGAAAAGATGTGGATCTCCAACGGCCCTATCGCCAGCACGATGAGCATCCTGGCCGTGACCGATCCGGCGCTGGGGGCGCGCGGCGGCGCAACGGCGTTCGTGATCGAAACGCTGGACGAGCACCGCAACCCGACCGAAGGTTTCACGCCGGGCAAGTTCGAACACAAGATGGGCCTGCACGGCTCGCCGACGTCGGCGATCTCCTTCGACAACTTCCGCGTGCCGGCCGAGAACGTGCTGGGGCAGGTGGGTCTGGGCTTCGTCGTGTTCATGCAGACGCTCGACATTGGACGCGTGGGGTTGAGCGCGGCGACGCTGGGCGGCGCGCAGGCTTCAGTGCAGCAGGTGCTGGAATGGGCGGCGCTGCGGGAGCAGTTCGGCAAATCGCTGGCGCACATGCAGAGCATTCAGTTCACGGTGGCCGACATGGCTGCTGAAGTCGAAGCCCTGCGCTCGCTGGTCTATCGCACGGCATGGCTGGTAGACAACCAGAAACCGTTCATCAAGGAAGCGGGCATGTGCAAGCTGCTTGGCTCGGAGATCGCCTCGCGCTGCGTCGATCGCGCCGTGCAGGTGATGGGCGCGCTGGGCTATAGCCGCGACGTGCCCATGGAGCGGGGCTTCCGTGACGCGCGCATCGCCGAGATTTTTGAAGGCACCAATGAGATTCAACGCATCCTGATCGCGGAACAGTTGTTCCGCGAGGTGGGTGTGAGGATCAGGCCATGACGAGTGACACTTGCGCCGCACTGCGTTTGGTGCAAGTGTCACTCGTCACTCATCACTGGCATGACGAGAGGATAGACTTTATGAAAGTACTGGTTTGCGTCAAACAAGTTCTCGATCCAACCGGCATCACCGTCAACCGCAAAGCCGAGAAGGTATTCATCAACCGCGAGGAGTTCATCCTCGAGCCGGCGAGCAAAGCGGCGCTGGAAGCGGCCAGCGCGCTGAAACAGGCGGGCGCTGAAGTCATCGCGATCAGCGTGGGGCCGGAGCGCGTGGAGGACGGGCTGCGCGAGGCAATGGCGCGCGGGGCCGATCGGGCGATCTGGATCCGATCCGAGGGCGGCGATGCACTGGTGATTGCCAATTTGATCGCCGCGGCGGCGCGCAAGATCGGCGAGATCGATCTGATCCTCGCCGGCCATCAATCACTCGATACCGGCGCGGGTGAACTCGCACCCCGCGTGGCTGAGGTGCTCGATTGGCCGCAAATTCTGGGCGCGGCGCAGATCGACGCAGGCGCGCAGGGCGTGACGGCTATCGTGCAACACGCCGGTTTCGTGCAGGTTGAAGCATCCACACCGGTAGTCGTTTCCCTGCTCGCCGAAGCCTATCGCGGATCGCATGCCAACGGCTGGCGCTTGATGGATGCCTACAAGAAGTGGAACGTCGAAGCGTGGAGCACCGCCGATCTCGATCTGGGTGAAGACAATCTGCGCCCGCTGACCACCAAGAAGGAAGACGCCTTCCCGCCCGAACGGCAGCCCGGCACGCCGGTGCGCGACGTGAAGGAGCTGCTGGTGATGCTGAAGCGGGAGAAGTTGATTGCATGAAGAGTGACATTTGCACCGCACTGCGTTTGGTGCAGTGCAGGTGAAAGTGAAGAGTGAAGGCAAGTTGTGGTGTCACTTTTCACTCGTCACTTTTCACGAAAGGAAGCAACTATGGCAAGATTAACTTACTTCGATGAACCGCGTGACATCTGGATTGTGGCCGAAACGAGCGACGGCGCCTTGACGCCGCTGACCAGGGAACTGGTCTACGGCGCGCGCATGGCCGCGGACATGATGGGCTTCTACGTCAAGGTGGCGCTGCTGGCCGCAGGGAGTGTGAGCGACCTGGCCGCTATGGCGCGTGAACTGTATCCCGTTGGAGCCGATCGCGTGTACGCCGCAGATGACGATCGCCTCGCCGGGTTTGCGCTGGAGCCGTGGCTGAAAGTGCTGAGCGATCTCTTCGCCGCGCAAGCGCCGGAGTTCGTCCTGTTCGGCGCGACGCCGCTTGGCGAGGCACTGGCACCGCGACTGGCGCAGCGCTTTGGCGCCGGCTTGATCACGCGCGCGCTGCTGCTGAAGGTCGACGACTTCGATCGCTGCTTCATCGGGCGGCGCGCGGCTTATGGCGGCGAATACTACGAGGTGATGAGCACCGCCGGGGCGCGATCGCACTTTGCCACGGTGCTGCCGGACACCTTCGGCGCGCCGTATCCCGATGCCTCGCGCTATGGCGAAGTGGAAACGATTGAAGTCAATCTTGACGGCGTCGAAGCGCAGATAAAGACGATCGGGCCGGTGGAATTCATGCTACCGCAGCCCAAGTTGAAGGCCGCCAGACAGATCGTATCAGTCGGGCGGCAGGTAGGCGACGTCGAGGCGGCGAAAGCGCTGGCGGAAACGCTCGGCGCGGAGCTGGCCGGGGCGCGCGAAGCGCTGGACGAGAACACCATCGGCGAGTCGCAGGTCGTGGGCATTACGGGCGAGCGCGTCGCGCCGAACCTCTACATCGCGCTGGGCATTCGCGGTGACACCATGCACACCTGGGGTATGAGGGGCGCGCGCTACGTCGTGGCCGTGCATCCCGATCCCGATGCGCCGATCCTGAAGCAGGCTGACGTCGCAATGGTGGGTGATCCGGCCAAGGTGGCGAAGGAGTTGGCGGAGGCGCTGAGCAAGAACTGACGAGTGATGAGTGACTAGTTCGTTACTGGTCAAACGTTAGTTGAAACGAAGACCTGCCGTTTCTGTGTAGCAGGTCTTTGTTTTGCTTGTCGAATGATTCACCCTCATCAGGGATCGACCAGATCAAACGTTTCAGTCTTGCCATTGAGCGTCAGGATGAAATTCTGCAGCACGTCGCGGCCCAACAGCATATCGTTCCGGCTGGCGGCGACGACCTCGGCATTCAAAATGACGAAGTCATCCAGAAGCATCATCAGCAGAAAGGTCGGCAGTCTCTTGGGTGTGAGATCGAATCCGCTGGCTTCCAGTGCACCTGTAGCGTTCAACCCCAGGTGAATAGCGGCCGACACCGGTATGACGGAGATCGAAGTGCCCGAGTCGATCTGGGCGCGAGCTGCATGGACGCGCCGGTCAGTGGGTTGCGGACTTCAACTTGCGTGACCGGCGCGGGAGGGTTGAACGAGGCATCGTATTCAGGCATCGGTGTGTTCCAGATGTGGCATGTCCGCCGTTCGCATCTGCTCTTGAACGCGCTCGATAAAGACCGGGTCGTAGTGGCGCTCCTGAACGAGGCGGATAACTTCAGAGCGATCGGGGGCCAGCGCGACGATCTGACCGCTGTGAACGGCGGCCCATTCGCCTCGATGCTCTTTGAGCAATTCAGGCAGCAGCCGTTGGTAAGCGGCCATTTCGGGTTGAAGCCGCGCCAACTGCTGTTCGAGCCAGAGATCAGGTTGGGCTCCGGCGATCAATTCGCGGTAGCGCTCAATGCTCAACACCACCGCCGCGGCCTTGCCGTCTTTCTCGATGAAGATCGGCCCGTGCTTGAGCGCGTCCTTATCTTGCAGGACGGCATACAACGCCTGGGGCTCGCGAATGATTTTGTCGGCCATGGAAATCTCCTGATGTTGATTGTAAATCGAAAGAAGGCACAGCGCAACAGGAATCCATCTGCAGATTGACGTTCCTCTGCTCCTGACGGCCTGAGATTCCAGCGAGGCGCTCGTAGGTGATCCAGCCAAGGTGGCGAAGGAGTTGGCGGAGGCGCTGAGCAAGAATTGATGCGTATTGCGTAATGCGTAAAACGTCATAGCGCGATTCGTTAGTGGCAGGCTTGTCTCCAAATAAGATGAGCCTGCTGTGTTTTGTGGTGTCTGGCGGTATAAGTCATCAATGACACGCCTATACCATTCGTATTTGCCATCGTCATGGCATGATATTCTCCATGTCCTGTACCAGTCAGATTCGTCATATCAACTACCAGAACTCACTGGCTCACATCACATATGAAGTACACTGGACTTCTTTGTCTCACCAATCGGGACTCGAAAATGTTTAGTTGATCGAGAGGCTTATCTCTTGACAAGTGGTAGATAAACAAACTTGAGCGGCGGTAAGCCACATTTGCTCGTGCGCCATGGGCTGAATGTTACGCCGTCGCTGACTTTGATTGCCAGTTCCGCTTGGATTGAGTGAAGAGTGATAGGGGCCAGACGGACTCCCCCACCATAACTGTGCAGCACTTACGACAGTTGCAGGCGTTGAATTGTACATGCCGTAATTGTTATTGTTCTCAATATCTAGACAGCCAAAAGTCGGCCGTGCTGGAGAGATTGATGATGAGACACTGATTCCACCGCTATTGTGCTGGCTGATCTGGCTGTTGCGGATAGTGGGCGACGCATCGTGGATTTCGATCCCACCGGGGGCGTACCAACCTCCACCATAGCGAATGATGGCATATTCGATCAACGAGGCGTCGTCACTGGCATCGTCGAAGCGAATGGACTTCCAATTGCCGGGACTGGGCGTGGAGTTGCCGCCATCGCCGTTGGTATCCCCCCCCGCTGAATCATCACGCCAGGAGGTGAAGTAGATCTTTTGACCCACCGTCCCGACGGCGTGCAGATTCCCGCCAACCAGCAAGCCGCAATTGTCTCTAAACTTCAGAATGAGGCCCGGGGCCATTGTCAGTTGAGCGCTTGAGGCAATCGAGACATCGCCGCTCAGGATGTAGACGATCTGGGTCTGATCCCAGGTCAAATCGCTCTGGATGGCACCGCCTCGAATCTCCAACCCGTTGCCGCCATTGCCGGTCAGACTGTTGCCGCGCAGCTGCGGCTTCGAATCCACATTGCTGCTGACGGCATACGAATTGTTGGATGACAGTGTGTTAGTGAGAATCCGCGGCTGGGCCGGCAGACTTGACACTGTCGTGTCGAGGTAGATACCGGTTGTATTATGCTGGCTGATCTGGCTGTTGCGGATAGTGGGCGACGCATCGTGGATTTCGATCCCACCGGGGGCGTACCAACCTCCACCATAGCGAATGACGGCATATTCGATCAACGAGGCGTCGTCACTGGCATCGTCGAAGCGAATGGACTTCCAATTGCCGGGACTGGGCGTGGAGTTGCCGCCATCGCCGTTGGTATCCCCCCCCGCTGAATCATCACGCCAGGAGGTGAAGTAGATCTTTTGACCCACCGTCCCGACGGCGTGCAGATTCCCGCCAACCAGCAAGCCGCAATTGTCTCTAAACTTCAGAATGAGGCCCGGGGCCATTGTCAGTTGAGCGCTTGAGGCAATCGAGACATCGCCGCTCAGGATGTAGACGATCTGGGTCTGATCCCAGGTCAAATCGCTCTGAATGGCACCGCCTCGAATCTCCAACCCGTTGCCGCCATTGCCCGTCAGACTGTTGCCGCGCAGTGCGGCTTCGAATCCACATTGCTGCTGACGACATACGAATTGTTGGATGACAGTGTGTTAGTGAGAATCCGCGGCTGGGCCGGCAGACTTGACACTGTCGTGTCGAGGTAGATACCGGTTGTATTATGCTGGCTGATCTGGCTGTTGCGGATAGTGGGCGACGCATCGTGGATTTCGATCCCACCGGGGGCATACCAACCTCCACCATAGCGAATGATGGCATATTCGATCAACGAGGCGTCGTCACTGGCATCGTCGAAGCGAATGGACTTCCAATTGCCGGGACTGGGCGTGGAGTTGCCGCCATCGCCGTTGGTATCCCCCCCCGCTGAATCATCACGCCAGGAGGTGAAGTAGATCTTTTGACCCACCGTCCCGACGGCGTGCAGATTCCCGCCAACCAGCAAGCCGCAATTGTCTCTAAATTTCAGAATGAGGCCCGGGGCCATTGTCAGTTGAGCGCTTGAGGCAATCGAGACATCGCCGCTCAGGATGTAGACGATCTGGGTCTGATCCCAGGTCAAATCGCTCTGAATGGCACCGCCTCGAATCTCCAACCCGTTGCCGCCATTGCCGGTCAGGCTGTTGCCGCGCAGTCGCGGCTTCGAATCCACATTGCTGCTGACGACATACGAATTGTTGGATGACAGTGTGTTAGTGAGAATCCGCGGCTGGGCCGGCAGACTTGACACTGTCGTGTCGAGGTAGATACCGGTTGTATTATGCTGGCTGATCTGGCTGTTGCGGATAGTGGGCGACGCATCGTGGATTTCGATCCCACCGGGGGCGTACCAACCTCCACCATAGCGAATGACGGCATATTCGATCAACGAGGCGTCGTCACTGGCATCGTCGAAGCGAATGGACTTCCAATTGCCGGGACTGGGCGTGGAGTTGCCGCCATCGCCGTTGGTATCCCCCCCCGCTGAATCATCACGCCAGGAGGTGAAGTAGATCTTTTGACCCACCGTCCCGACGGCGTGCAGATTCCCGCCAACCAGCAAGCCGCAATTGTCTCTAAACTTCAGAATGAGGCCCGGGGCCATTGTCAGTTGAGCGCTTGAGGCAATCGAGACATCGCCGCTCAGGATGTAGACGACCTGGGTCTGATCCCAGGTCAAATCGTTCTGAATGGACCCGCCTCGAATTTCCAACCCGTTGCCGCCATTGCCGGTCAGGCTATTGCCGCGCAGCTGCGGCCTCGAATCCACATTGCTGCTGACGGCATACGAGGAGTTGGATGAAAGCGTGTTGGTGAAAATCTGTGGCCGAGATGGCAGACTTGACACCGTCGTGTCGAGGTAAATGCCGTCCGTGTAGTGCTGACTGATCTGGCAGTTGCGGATGGTGGGAGAAGCATCGTGGATCTCGACTCCGCCGGCTGCGCTCCAGCCGCCACCGTAGCGGATGACGGCGTAATCGATCAGCGAGGCATCGTCACTGGCATCGTCAAAGCGAATGTACTTCCAGTTGCCAGGACTGGGCGCGGAGTTGCCGCCATTGCCATTCGTGTCGCCACCCACCGAATCGTCATGCCATGAGGTGAAGTAGATCTTTTGACCGACCGTCCCTAACGCCTGAATCATCCCATTTACTATCATACTGCGACTATCTTGAAACTTAACAATAGTTCCAGGTTCAATTGTAAGTGTTACTCCCGTTCCAACCGTAATGTCAGTTTGAACAACATAGATGTTGTCTGTAGTCCAAGTCGTGTTGGAGGTAATAGTTCCGCCCACCATAATGACAGCAGTAGGAGCAAGTTGATTCACCTGATCCCTTGATGAAGGCGGGTAAGCAAAGCGCAAGCCATCACTGATTGCGGTGGCAGACACAGACTGAAAATCTATGCTGGTTACGAAAATAAAGACATAGAGAACAAGCGCACTGCTGAGGAAGACCTTGCTTTTCATGCTGGCACGCACCTTTCTTTGTTCGGTCATTGCTTTGAGGTGTGATTGAGAATGAGTGCGATGAATCTGGAGAACGCGAGGCCAGCGGGCTGAGGTACGTGCGCCGTTGGACTATTCAACTGATGCTATCAATATAGCACTGATTTCGCGCAAATCAAGTACGAATTGTGTCAATTTTCGACGGCCATGCGGGGCGAATAAGCGCGATAACGGCCTGCCAAAACACCTGTGCCCTTGAGAATGAGCGAGCGGCTGCGATACCAGATCGGCATTTGTTGACACTGCCCGGGCGGGATGCTACAATCCCCGTGGCACGAGGCAGAAGGATCAGGACGATGACCACTTCAGACATTCGAGCGCAGATAACCCCGGCGGGATTGCTGATCCCACGTGAAGCGCTGTACGACTGGCAGGATAAGGACATTGAGGTCGTCCGTGACGGCCGACGCATCATCATCCAGCCAAAGTCAGAAGCGGTGCACGAGCGTGAGCGCGTGTTGGACGCACTGGAAACCGCCGGGCTATTGCTGCCCAAGGACATGCTTCCGCCGGGCCATAGGCTTGTTACGCCAGATGAGCGAACTGAACTAGGGCGCAAGTTCAACGAAGGCCGCCCCTTGTACGAGATCGTCATTGAAGAACGGGACGGCGGATGATCGTCTGTTGGAAGCGGCATCCGCTGAAGGCCTGCCAGTGGATAATCCGCATCATCATTCGTAACTGACTCTGTTTGACCTGCACTGCTGCAATACAAAAAACTCGCCTCCGTTTGGAAGCGAGTTTTGTTTGGACTTGAATCAATACGCGATGACAAACTCGCCTGTGCGGCCCAGCTTCACTTGATCGGGACCGAGGCCGGCGGGCAGTAACTTTGCCGCCTGCACGGCGCGGTTGAAGGCGTCGTTGTCTTCCAGTCCCAAGGACTTCAGCACGGGATTGTGGATGAAGGTCTTGTGCTTTTCGGCGTTGTGGATTTCCGTCCGGGCCACGGCGCGAATGAATTGGCGCGCGTTCGGAATCAGGCGCAGCGACGGCATCTGGAAGCCTTGAAAGACTTCCTGAAGCGTGTCGAGCGTTTTCTCCGGCAGGTACTTGAGATGCGTCAAGACGATCTGCAAAAAGATGCCGTGATGCGCGATCTCGTCCACGCTGACGACACGGAACGCTTCGGACGCGCCGACTTCGTAGCCGCGCGTGCGTTCTTCTTCAGTCGGCGCTGACGGCAGGCCGTATTCCGATCGGATGCGGGCGCGCGTTTCCTGGTAGTTGTAGAACGTGGCGCGCTCCTGCACCATGGCATACACGGTCACGCCCAGCGGGCTATCCGCCCCGGCGTGATTCTTGATCGTCCAGCGATGCTCCTGCACTTTGTCGCAGTAGGCCTTCAACTGCTCTTCGGTGCGCGCGCCGGAATGCAGCAGCGCCTTTTCCCATGCCACGCCATGCTTCAATTCTTCTGACCCCCACTGTAATTGCAGATGGCGGCGCATGCGATTGTTGCGGAACATTTCCAGGCCCTCTTCCACATAATCGCCCACGTATTCTTCGATGCCGAGGAAGCCTTCGATCAAGTTGGTGGTTTCCTGCGTCAGACGCTCGCCGAACTTTTTCATCTCGTCGATCGGCAGATCGTGCCAGGGCGACCAACGCCGCGTCTTCACTGCTTTGCCGAAATAGTCGATGAAATGCTGCAAACATTCCTTGTCAATGGCGAGCTGGCGCGCCGCCTGCGTCCATGGCCCTTTGACGATCTCCGGGATCGGAAATGATCCGCGCGCGGCGGCCTGTTCAGTTGTCATGGTCACTCCCTGTCGTTGCGAATTGAATGAGGTGGCGGCTAACCCGCTGGCTGGTCGGGCGCCGGTTGGGCGTGATTATAGCACAGGTGACGAGGCGCTGAAGGCCTGCCACTCGTTTTTGAACAGTAGGCCAGGACGTCGATGTTATAATTCGCCTTCGATATTCTAAGTGCAGTCTGGTAGGTTCTTCGGACTCAGTCATTCCCGCGTGCTTTCGCCTAGCGCGTCGCTGGCACAACGTGCCGGGTACGACGTAGCGGGAATCCAGTATCCGGCCAGCATGATTCGCCGATTGGCCGCCTGGATGCCCGATACGCTTCGCAGGCACGCTGCGCGGGGCACACTTGCACTCACTGCGTGCAGTGCGGTGTGACAGTCAAACGGCTGCGATTCTGCAGGACTTTCATGAACATATTTAGGGAAGCGGGAAAGGCAGAGAATGGATCAAGCGAAAGAAAATACCTTGCGGCAGATCATGCGCGGCATGGGGCGCGCACTGGTGGCTTATTCGGGCGGTATCGACAGCACGCTGCTGGCAGTCGTGGCGCATCAGGAGTTGGGACGCGCTGCGGTCGCCGTGACGGCGGTCTCGCCGAGCCTGCCCGGCGCAGATTTGGAGGAAGCGCAAGCCATCGCGCAGCAGTTCGGCTGCGCGCATGTTTTGATCGAGAGTCACGAATTGGAGAATCCCGATTATCAGGCGAACACGCCGCTGCGCTGCTACTTCTGCAAGCACGAAGTCTACGGCGAGTTGGTCGAATACGCGCGCCAACACGCTTTTCAGTTCATCGTCGACGGCACCAATCTCGACGATCTGGGCGACGTCCGGCCGGGACGCAAAGCGGCGGCGGAATACGGCGTGCGCTCGCCGCTGATCGAAGCGCAGTTCACCAAACAGGATGTGCGCGATCTGGCCCGCGCGCTCGGCCTTCCGAACTGGGACAAACCCTCGGCGGCGTGTCTGTCGTCGCGCATTCCGCACGGCACGCCGGTGACGATTCAACTGCTGTCGCAAGTAGAACAGGCCGAGCTGCTGCTGCACGGCCTGGGCATCCGGCAGGCGCGCGTGCGGCATCACGGTGAGATCGCGCGGCTGGAAGTTCCGCCGGATGACTTCGATCTCGTCCTGAGCCAGCATGACAGAATCGTGGAGCAGCTGCGCGCCATCGGGTACACGTTTGTCGCGCTCGATCTCGCCGGCTATCGGATGGGGAGTTTGAATGAATTGCTCAAACAGACGAGTAATGAGTAACGAGCGGTGTGACAGGGTGAGGCATGAGTCGAGAACGACTGGAAACGATATTGAAAGAGGTGGCGGCCGGATCGCGCTCGATCGATGAAGCATTGGACGATCTGCGCGATTTGCCGTTCGAAGACATGGATGTGGCGGTGCTCGATCATCATCGATCGTTTCGCACCGGCGTGCCTGAGGTGGTGTATGGCCTGCATAAGACGCCGGCGCAGATCGCGGCGATTGTCGAGCGGATGGTGGCGCGCGACGAGCGAGCCATCGTCACACGGGCGTCCACTGAAGCGCTGGCAGCCGTGCAGGCGAGATTCCCCGAAGCGCGGCATTTTGAGACAGCCCGCATCATCGTGGTGGGCGAATTTCCTGCGCCGCAGCCCGATCGTTTTGTGGCAGTGGTAACGGCTGGCACGTCGGACCTGCCGGTGGCCGAAGAGGCCGCGATCACGCTGGAGTGGTTGGGCACGCGCGTCGAGCGCGTCTACGATGTCGGCGTCGCGGGTGTGCATCGCCTGTTGAGCAGGCGTGAGCTGTTGTGGCAGGCGGGCGCCGTCATCGCCATCGCCGGCATGGAAGGCGCGCTGGCGACCGTCGTCGGCGGATTGGTGAGCTGTCCCACCATCGCCGTGCCGACCAGCGTCGGTTATGGCGCCAGCTTCAATGGCATCGCGGCGCTGCTGGCGATGCTGAATTCGTGCGCGCCCGGCGTGTCGGTGGTCAACATCGATAACGGCTTCGGCGCGGCGGTGTGCGCGCAGATGATTGTCGCACAAGCATCCCGCCTTGCGCGCCGCCCCGCTGAAGGCGGGGATACGGCGTGAGCGGAGCATCCAGCGCGCTTCGACTCCACTGTGTTCCGCTCAGCATGCGCTGGATGCGTAGTCGAAGGATGCAGTGGTCATTTTGAGAGAAGAGCGAGTTATGCGCCTAGCGTACATCGACTGTGTGGGCGGCGCGAGCGGCGATATGCTGCTGGGCGCGCTGATCGATGCCGGCGCGTCCGCAGAAGTCGTGCGCTCGATCCCGGCGGCTCTGAATCTGCCTGATTGCGCCGTCAACTTCGAGCGCGTGATGCGCGGCGCTTTATCCGCCGTGCAGGCCGCCGTGATCACGCCGCGCCATGAGGATCATCGCCATGTGCCGGACTTGCTGGCGATCATCGATCGGGCTGCGCTCTCCGATCGGGTGAAGCAGCAGGCCCGATCGGTGATTCAATGCCTGGCGGAAGTCGAAGCGCGCCTTCATCACAGCCCGATTGAGTCGGTGCATCTTCACGAGGTGGGCGGCGACGATGCGTTGATCGACATCGCCGGCGTGCTGGCCGCGCTCGAAGATTTGCAGGTCGAGCAGGTCTATGTTTCGCCCGTGCCCTTGGCGCGCGGCTGGACGAAGTCACAGCATGGCGCGCTGCCGCTGCCTGCGCCGGCGACGCTGGCACTGTTGGAAGGCGTGCCGGTTCGCTACGTCGCCGATGTGGAAATGGAGCTCGTCACGCCGACGGGCGCGGCGCTGCTCAAGTCGCTGGCGCATGAGTTTGGCGGCTTCCCGGCGATGACGTTGGGGCGCGTGGGACTGGGCGCGGGGCGGCGTGAACTGCCGTTTCCGAATGTGGTGCGCGTGTGGTTGGGCGAGACAGCCGCGCCGAGCGCCGGATTGATCGTCGAGACATTGACGCTGCTCGAAACCAACATCGACGATCTCAACCCGCAGGTGTACGAGCATGTGCTGAATCGGCTCCTGGCAGCGGGCGCGCTTGACGTGACGTTGACGCCCATGCAGATGAAGAAAAATCGACCTGCCACGCAGCTGGCCGTGTTGTGCCGGCCGGGTGAGGCGGACACCTTGCTGCCGATCATTTTGACGGAGACGACCACGCTGGGCGTGCGGCGATCCTCGCTTGAGCGGGTGAGTCTGCCGCGATCGATCGCAACGGTGGAGACGCGCTTTGGCTCAATCCGCGTGAAGGTGGCGCGCTGGCAGGACATCGATCGGGCCGTGCCGGAGTATGAGGACTGCAAGCGCGCCGCTGAAGCGTCCGGCGCGGCGTTGGTCGACGTAATGCAAGCCGCGCGCGAGGTATGGTACACTTCAGCCCATGCTTAGATTCCTCATTTTCGACCTCGACGAGACGCTGTATCCGCGCAACGCGGGCTTGATGCAGGAGATCGGCGTCCGGATCAACCGCTATCTGACCGAGAACCTGCACCTGCCGCCAGATCAAGCGAACGAACTCCGCAAGCGCTACTACAATCAGCACGGCACGGCCTTGCGCGGCCTCGTCGTCGAGCGGCCCGACGTCGATCCCGAGGATTACCTGCGTTTCGTGCATGACATTCGCCTGGCCGATTACATCGGGCCTGATTCGGTGCTGGGCGAGATGCTCCGTTCGATCCCGCTGACGAAAGTGATCTTCACTAATGCCACCGTCGAGCATGCGCAGAACGTGTTGAACATCCTGGGCATTGCCGATCAGTTTTCGGACATAATCGATGTGCGGCGTGTGGAGTACGTGAGCAAACCCAATGTCGAAGCCTACGAACGCTTACTGGACATCCTGCAGGCGCGCGGCGACGAGTGCATCCTGATCGAGGACGCCGCGCGCAACCTATTGCCCGGCAAGGGGTTGGGTATGACAACGATCCTCGTGGACAGCGAAGACTGCGCGCAGGTCGATTACTGCGTGCCGGACATCCTGGGTGTGAAGGCCGTGATTGAACGAGAGATGGAGCGACAGAGGGCTGGAGAGATAGAGGGATAGCGGGGAGCAGGACAGCAAGATGCAGGCTGCAAGCGGCAGGCTGCACGACCAGCCACCAACACCTAACAACCAGCAACCATGATCGATAAACTCACTTCTCTGAATGACGCCGTGAAACTGGTAAAATCCGGCGATACGGTTTCCCTCGGCGGCATGAATCTCTACCGCCGCCCGGTGGCGTTCGTGCGCGAACTGCTCAAAGCCGGCGTGCGCGATTTGACGCTGCTGAATTTCACCTCATCCTACGAGAGCGATCTGCTCATCGGGGCAGGGCGGGTGAAGACGCTGCGCACCTGCTACTGCGGCCTGGAGGCGTTCGGGCTGGCGCCGATGTTCACCGCGCGCGCGACCTCGGGCGAGTTGGATCTGATTGAAGAAACGGAAGCCAGCATCGCGTTTGGCCTGCGCGCCACGCTGGCCGGCGTCGGCTTCATGCCGGGGCAGGGCTGGATCGGCACGGACCTGCTGAAAGTGCGGCCTGACGTAAAGGTGATCGACGATCCGTACACGGGCCAGCCCGTCGTCGCATTCCCGGCGCAGCAGGTGGACGTGGCCGTTATTCACGCGCCGCTGGCTGATCGATTTGGCAACGCGCGCCTGATGGGCAACCTGGCGATCGATCAGGAAATCTCGCTGGCGGCCAAATGCGTCATCGTCACCGCCGAGGAAGTGGTGGAGGAACTCGACGCGCCGATCGATTTGACGGGGCTGAGCGCGACGGCCGTCGTGCCGGCGCCACGCGGCGCGTGGCCCACCTCGTGTTATCCCCGCTATCATCTCGACGGCGAAGAGATTCTGCGCTACGTCGACGCCTGTGCGGCCGGAAAATTCGCCGAGTACATCAGCGCTGATCAACCGAAAGACATCTAGAGAATCCATACGGCGGGGGACCTGGTTTGCCGTTAGAAAAATCAGAATCGTGAGGAGAGACTGCAATGGAACTACCGATTATCATTCAAGGCGGCATGGGCGTCGCCATTTCCAATTGGACGCTGGCCAGGGCCGTGTCACAACTGGGTCAACTGGGCGTGGTGTCGGGGACGGGCCTCAGCCGGGTGGTGACCAGCCGTTTGACCGATGGCGATCTGGCCGGCCATGTGCGCCGCGCCCTGGCGAGTTTTTCACTGCCCGAGCCGGTGCAGGCCGTTCTCGATCGCTACTACATGCCCGGCGGCAAGCGGCCCGATCAGCCCTATGAAGCCATCTCGATGTACAGCTTGCGCCCACCACGGTTCCTCGATCAGCTCACTGCCCTTGCCAACTATGTGGAAGTTTTTCTGGCGCGCGAAAACCACCAAGGGGTGGTGGGCATTAACTTGCTGGAGAAAGTGCAGATGCCCAACCTCGCGTCGCTGTACGGCGCGATGCTGGCCGGCGTCGATGTGGTGCTGATGGGCGCAGGGATTCCGATCCAGGTCGCCGGTATCCTCGATAAGCTTTCACGCCACGAGCCGGTTTCCTATCGACTGGACGCCCTGAATACTTCGGCCGACGACGATGTGCGCATTCATTTCGATCCGGAAATCAGTGTTTCCGGGTATCGCCAAACTGGTCGGACAGCTCAAGCGTCCCAGGTTCTTGCCGATTATCTCCTCGGTCGTTTTGGCGCAGGCTTTGATCAAGCGCAGCGAAGGCGAAATCAACGGGTTTGTGATCGAAGGGCCTACGGCGGGCGGCCACAATGCCCCGCCGCGCGGCGCGTTGAAGTTGAACGAGAAGGGCGAGCCGATCTACAGCGACAAAGATGTGGTCGATCTCGAAAAGATGAAGCAGATCGGGCTGCCCTTCTGGCTGGCCGGCGGTTACGGAAATCCCGATCAAGTGCAGCAGGCCCTGGCGGCCGGCGCCGCCGGTGTGCAGGTGGGCACCGCTTTTGCCTTGTGTGAAGAATCGGGCATGGAGCCGGAACTCAAGCAGCGCTTGCTGCGCCAGGTGTTGGACGAAGATGCCGAAGTGTTGACCAGCCCGATCGTGTCGCCGACCGGTTTCCCCTTCAAGGTGGCGCGGCTGGCCGGCACGCTGTCCGAGAAAGAAGTCTATGATGCCCGTCCGCGCATCTGCGATATGGGTTTTCTCCGCACCATTTTCAAGCGCGAAGATGGATCGTTTGGCTATCGCTGCCCCGCCGAACCGGTGGACGACTATGTGCGCAAGGGCGGGCAGGCCGAGGATACCGTAGGCCGCTCGTGCCTGTGCAACAATCTGGGGGCAACTGCCGGTTTCCCGCAAGTCCGCCAGGATGGCTTCGTCGAGCCGCCTATGATCACGGCCGGCGATGATCTGGTGATGGCGGGCCAGTTTGTGCCTGCGGGCAAGATCACGTACACTGCCAAGGATGTGATCGATCGCTTGCTGAGCAAGATACAGCAAACGCCGGGCTTGAGTCCCGCGTAAGCCTCGATCATTCACGCGCGTATCGGCGGCCGCCCGATCGGATTGCAGCGACCCGATCGGGTGGCTGCTGCTCGTCGGCGCGTTTGTCGATCGCACACGGAAGGTATCTGGAGCATCATGACCACGACAACGGTGGTGGCTCAACCCTTACCTCACCTGCCCTGGCAGGACCGCCCGGCTACGAGCAGCGAAGTGGTCTGGCGGTACAGCGCCAACCCGATTATTCCGCGCCATGCCATTCCCACTTCCAACAGTATTTTCAATAGCGCGGTAGTGCCGTTCAAAGACGGCTTTGCCGGCGTGTTTCGCTGCGACGATAAAGCGCGCACGATGAACATTCATCGCGGTTTCAGCCGCGATGCGATCCGCTGGGAGATCGATCCCCGGCCGATCGAGTTTGCCGGCGATCCCGACGTGACGAAATTCGAATATCGCTATGATCCGCGCGTGATCTGGATCGACGATCGCTACTACGTCTCGTGGTGCAACGGCCATCACGGCCCCACGATTGGCCTGGCCTACACCTACGATTTTGAGACGTTTCATCAGCTGGAAAACGCCTTCCTGCCGTACAACCGCAACGGCGTGCTGTTCCCGCGCAGAATCCACGGAAATTTCGCCATATTGAGCCGGCCCAGCGATCGGGGTCACACGCCCTTTGGCGACATCTTCTACAGCGAAAGCCCCGATCTGACTTACTGGGGCAAGCATCGTTTCGTCATGGAACCCACGGAGGGCTGGCAGTCGACGAAGGTCGGGCCGGGGCCGAATCCCATCGAGACCAACGAGGGCTGGCTGCTGTTCTATCATGGCGTGCTGACGTCGTGCAACGGCTTTGTGTACAGCTTCGGCGCGGCGCTGCTCGATCTCGATCAACCGTGGAAAGTTCTGTATCGCACCGCGCCCTATCTGATGTCTCCGCAGACCCTGTATGAGTGTGTTGGCGACGTGCCGAATGTGGTATTCCCGTGCGCGGCGCTCGTCGATGCGCCGACAGGCCGTCATCGCGATCTATTATGGCGGCGCGGATACGGTGGTGGGGCTGGCCTTTGGCTACCTCGACGAGATCATCCGGTTTATCAAAGACAATTCCCGCGTGTCATCCGGCGGCATGGTGGCTCCTTCATGAACACACTTCTGCAACTCATCCCTGAATACCGCGACTATGTGTGGGGCGGGCAGCGTTTGCGGCCCGGCACTTTGACGGCCGAGGCGTGGATCGTCTACGCAGGCGATCGCGTCGCCAATGGTTCGCTGCAGGGCCAAACCCTGGCTGAGGTCGCGCAACAGCTCGGCGCTGATCTGCTGGGGCAGAAGGTTATGACGCGCACCGGCCTGCGTTTCCCCTTGCTGATCAAGATTCTCGACTGCAATGATTGGCTGTCGGTGCAGGTGCATCCCAACGACGAGCAGGCGCGGCAGCTGGAGGGGCCGGATCAATTCGGCAAGACGGAAGCCTGGCACATTCTGGAGGCCACAGACGGCGCGCAGTTGATCGCGGGCGTGAAAGCGGGCACGACGGCCGAAGCGCTGGCGGCCGCTATTCGCAGCGGCACGATCGTCGATCACGTGGAGTATCACATGGCGCACACCGGCGATACCCTCTTCATGCCCGCGGGCACGCTACACGCGCTGGGGCCGGGCTTCCTGGTCTATGAAGTGCAGCAGACCTCCGACATCACCTACCGCATCTTCGATTGGAATCGGCCCGCCAGCGCGGGACGCGCGCTGCACCTCGCACAATCTGTGGCGGTAACCAATCCGCAGGCCACGGGCCACGTGCAGCCCGCGCCTGAATTGAAGCCCGACGATCGACGCCCGTTAGTGCAGTGCCCGTATTTCACGCTCGAGATGCTCGCGGCGCAGCGGCAGCCGCTGCGGCTGGACACGCGCGGCGAATCATTTCACGCCCTCACCGTGATCGAAGGGCAGGGGGCGATCGAGTGCGGCGCTGAGCGCGTCGTCCTGAATCGGTTTGAAACCGCGCTGGTGGTGGCCGGGGCCGGGGCGTATCACCTCCGCTCGATTGGCCCCCAGGGCGTGCGCGCGCTCAAGGCCAGCGCGTAGGGTTGTATGAATGCGACACTGGATTTCTCTCAGATTACAGATCAGTTGGACATCGCCGCGCGGCCCACAGATCGACATGTCGAGATCATCAAGTCACTCCATGTGCGCTTGATCCGGTGCCTGTTCATCGCGCGACCGGCGCCGGCCTTGACGCTGCCGCCGTTCCAGATGCTGCATCTGCGCACGTTTGATTCGGCGCTGTGGCCCATGCCGTTGAGTTCCTTGCAGCGTGGTGTGGGGATGGCCTTGCCTGAAATTCAAGCCGGGCGGAGTGTGCTGGTGTACTGCAAGCAGGGCCGACATCGCAGCGTGGCGATGGCCTGCTGTATTTTGATCGGCCTGGGGTCTTCAGCCGGGGCTGCGATGAAACTGGTAAAAGAGAAACGCCCTGCCGCCGATCCAGGCGCGTGGCACATTGAGCGCCGCATCCGCAAATTCGAGCAGCGCTGGCAGGGACAGGTATGACGGCTGAGTAGTTACGAAACTAGCAAAATGAAAACGAGAGGGTCAAAGTAGCGACCCTCTCGTTGGCGTCAATGGGCAGACATGCGAGTCTGCCCCTGCGGGTTATTTGACGACAACGTTGATCTTCTTGGCTGGGACGGGGCGTTTCTTGAGAGCAGAACCGGCGCTGCGTTAGGTGACTTTCATCCAGTTGTCGACAGCTGCCGCACGGGCGGCTTTTTGTTTTATAATGTAAGCATGGCGGTTTGCGGCTGACGGACCGGCAACTGCTTCATTCGGCTCAGATCGGAAAAAAACGGCATGCGCATTCTGCACGGCACGTGGCTGAACGGCGATTATCTGGCCAAGGATAAAGGCTTCGTCTTGTGGGCGGAGTCGAGCGAGGTGAGCGAATCTCGCTCGCGCCTGCGCCGCGGCGTGCACCCGCATCCGTTCACCATTACCAGCAAAGCCCTGCGCACTCTGCTGCTCGATCTGCTGCCGTCGGCTGAAGTGCTGATGCGCCGCACGACGAAGGATAGCCGGATCGTCGCGCGGCTGCCCTCCGCCTCCGGCCGGCCGGTGCCCTCCTCGCCGTTCCTCTTTGAAGACGAAGCGAAGCGCGAGAAACTCGCTCTCGCCGCATGGAAGATCGCGGCGCTCAGTGTCGCGCCGGACGACGTGCTGGAACTGCTGGCAAATCTGCCCCCGGAAGAAGAGACGACGCCCGGCGTGAAGATCGGCAGCGATCTGCGCTACTGGCAGCACGCGGGACAACTGGCGCAGGAGCTTTTGGCGCAGCAGCGTTTTGCGCCGGTGCTGCTGGAAGCCGGTGCGCACTACCTGGGCGTGTGGCAGCCGCAGTGGAACAATGCCGATCAAGCGCGGCTGGAAAAACTGACGCAGGCCATGCCTTCGATCTGCCGCGCAGTGAGGCGCGATGATCGATCGGCTGCCTTGAATCCGCGCGCCCTGCTCGGCAACTTCCTCACCATCACCCTCGACGCCTTCGCGCGCGAACACGCCGACTTCGGCAAAGCGATCGTCGCCTCGAAAGACATGCCGGTGGCTGAAGCGTGGCTCGTCGCGCTGCGCAGCGCTGATCCGATCGTGCCCGCTTCATTCCCGACGCTGGCGCAGTTCCACGATCACTATCGCGCCTGGACCGAGGCGTTTCCCGGCGCGATCGGCGGCGACACGTTTCGCCTGTGCTTCCGGCTCGATCCGCCTGAGACGGACGCCGCCCCCGATCACATCTTTGCGCCTAGACTCAACCGGCGCGATTGGTCGCTGCGCTTCTTCCTGCAAGCCACGGATGATCTCAGTCTGCTCATACCGGCGGAAGCCGTGTGGCGCGAGCGCGGCAGCACGTTGAGGTTCCTTAATCGCAAGTTCGACGCGCCGCAGGAAAGAATGCTGGCCGGGCTGGGCCTGGCCTCGCGCATTTTCCCGCCGCTGGAAGCCGGCCTGAAGAGCGCGCGTCCTGCCGAGTGCGCGCTCAACGTCGAGCAGGCTTACACCTTCATGCGTGAAACGGCGCTGTTGTTGGAAAGCAGCGGCTTCGGCGTGCTGGTGCCCAACGTCACGGGCCGGCTCGGCGTGCGCGTCACTGTGAGATCGAAGGAAGCACCCCGGGGCGGCCTCAGCATGTTGTCGGCCGAATCGATCTTCGAGTACGACTGGCAGCTGGCCCTGGGCGACGAGCCGCTGTCGGAAGATGAATTCGAGAGACTGGCTGCGTTGAAAGTGCCGCTGGTTCAGGTGCGCGGGCAATGGGTGGAACTGCGACCCGACCAGATCAGGCAGGCGGTCGAGTTCTGGGAAAAGCGGCAGGCGGCAGGCGAGGTCGCATTGTCGGAAGCGCTGCGGATGTCGCTGGCCGGCGAAACCACTGGCCGGAGCGGCGCTCTGCCGATCAATGCGGTGGCCGTCGAAGGCTGGCTGAATGATTTGTTGAAGCAGCTGGCCGGCGGCGCGAAGATGCAGCCCGTGCCCACCCCGCCCGATTTTCACGGCGTCCTGCGACATTATCAATCCACCGGCCTGGCGTGGCTGGCCTTCCTGCGGCAGTGGGGATTGGGCGCGTGCCTGGCCGACGACATGGGGCTGGGCAAAACGATTCAAGTGATTGCGCTGCTGCTGCACGAACGGCTTGGCCGGGCGCAGCCCAAGCCCGCCCTGCTGATCTGCCCCACCTCCGTGGTCGGCAACTGGCAGCGCGAGTTGGCGCGCTTTGCGCCTGGCCTGCGCGTATTGATCCATCACGGCGCGGCGCGCCAGAAAGACACCCTGGGCAGGCAGGCCGGGCAGCACGACGTGGTGATCAGTTCCTACGCGCTGCTGCACCGCGACGAGCAGCTGCTGACCGGCATCGAATGGAGCGACGTCATTCTGGACGAAGCGCAGAACATCAAGAACCCCTCCACCAAGCAGGCGCAGGCGGCGCGCCGCTTGAAGGCGCAGTGGCGCGCGGCGTTGACGGGCACGCCGGTCGAGAATCGCCTGACGGAATTGTGGAGCATCTTTCAGTTCTTGAATCCGGGCTATCTGGGATCGCAGCAGGATTTTCTCGATCATCTGGCGCGGCCCATCGAACGCAGCGGCGACGCTGCGGCGACGCAGCAGTTGAAGTTGCTCACCGGCCCGTTCATCCTGCGGCGCGTGAAGACCGATCCGGCGGTGATCAGCGATCTGCCCGTGAAGAATGAGATGAAAGTGTACTGCTCGTTGACGAAGGAGCAGGCCACGTTGTATCAGGCCGTGGTGCGCGATTCCCTGCAGAAGATTCAGGGGGCCGAGGGGATCGATCGGCGCGGCGTGATTCTGGCGACGCTGTTGAAATTGAAGCAGGTCTGCAATCACCCGGCGCAGTTTCTCGGCGACGGCAGCCTCTTGTCGGGCCGCAGCGGCAAGTTGATGCGCCTGAGTGAGATGCTGGAAGAGGCGCGGGCCGTGCGCGATCGGGCCTTGATCTTCACGCAGTTCGCGGAGATGGGACACTTGCTGCGCCGCTACCTGCAGGACACGTTTGGCGACGAGGTGTTCTTTCTGCACGGCGGCACGCCGGCCAAAGCGCGCAACAACATGGTGCAGGCCTTTCAGGACGATCCGCATGGCCCGTCGATCTTCATCCTGTCGATCAAAGCGGGCGGCACAGGCTTGAACCTGACGCGCGCCAATCACGTCTTCCACTTCGATCGGTGGTGGAATCCCGCCGTCGAGAATCAAGCGACCGATCGGGCGTTTCGCATCGGGCAGACCCGGAACGTGCAGGTGCACAAGTTTTTGTGCGCCGGCACGTTTGAAGAGAAGATCGACGAGATGATCGAGCGCAAGCAGGCGCTGGCGGCCACGATCGTCGGCGAGAGTGAGGGCTGGCTGACGGAACTCTCGACGGAGCAGCTGAAAGATTTATTTGCACTACGGAAGGAATCGATTGGGGAGTAGGGGGTGGAAGATGGGCTGGGGTTGGTATTCTTATCCAAAACCCAAACCGCGCCGCCCGGCCGCGGGCATTAAGGCGCAGAGCAAGAAGTTCGGGCAGACGTGGTGGTCTGGCAAGTGGCTGGCGGCGCTGGAAAGGCTGGTCGACCCGGCGCGGTTGAGCCGCGGCCGATCGTATGCGCGCAGCGGGCAGGTATTAAACATCGACATTCAACCGGGCCGCGTCGAATCGCGCGTGCAGGGCAGCCGGCCTCAGCCCTACCGGGTAAAGATCGAGATCAAGCCGTTGTCGGAGAAAGACTGGAATCGCGTGGCGGATGAAATGGCGCAGCAGGCGATCTTCGCGGCGAAGCTGCTGGCCGGTGAAATGCCGCAGAACATTGAGGAGGCGTTTGCCGCTGCCAAGGTCAGCCTCTTCCCCGCGTCCGGCGGCGATCTGAAAACCGCTTGTTCGTGCCCCGACTGGTCAAATCCCTGCAAACATATCGCGGCGGCGTATTATCTGCTGGGCGAACAATTTGACGGCGATCCATTTTTGCTGTTTCGCCTGCGCGGCAAGACGAAAGATGAGATCATGTTCATGCTGCGGACGCGCCGCGCGCAAGTTGCTCTCGCCGAGGAAGAATATGCGGCGGCTGCAGCTGAGCCGCCGGCGCCGGAAGAACCGAGCGTGCCGTTGGAAACCGATCTCGATCGATTCTGGCACGGCCACGCTGAATTGAGCGACTTCCGTGTGACGATCGCCGCGCCCCCGATCGATGCTGCGCCGATCAAGCGTTTGGGATCGCCCCAGTTCTGGCACGGCAAGCAGGATTTTCTGGCGCTGCTGACCGGTGCCTATCAAGCGATCGCGCAGGCGGCGTTGAAGAGCGAGTAAATTACCGCGCCGTAGATCGTCATGATCTGCGGCGCGTTGTAATATCCGATTCGTCACACCGCACTGCCCCACAGGGGCCAACACCCGCCTACGGCGGGTGCACGAAGTCCCCATCTTTTGGGGGAGTGCTCCCGTGGGCGCGCACGAAGTCCCCGAAGCGCGCCTAGCGGCCCACCGACGCAAAGCGTCGGGCATGGGCAAGCGCAGTGGGAATGACAAGCCGCTTATGCGGCCACAGCCTGCTTTGCCTTGACCTGCGCTTCCACCCACGGATAAGTGAGACGGATGCCGTCTTCCAGCAAGACCCCGGCCTGCCAGCCCAGCGAATAGATGCGGGCGTTGGAGAAGTTGCGCGACTGCACGCCGACCGGGCCGGGCACGTGTTTAATGGCCAGTTTCTTGCCCGATTGCTTGATCACCACTTCGGCGAGCTCGTCCACGCTGACGTACTGCGGGCAGCCGATGTTGACCGCGCCGTGCAGATCGGAATGCATCAGCAGATAGATGCCGTCCACCATATCGCCCACGTAAGTGTACGAACGAATCGCCGTGCCATCGCCCCATACTTCGATGACGCCGCCATCTTCGGCCTCGGCCACTTTGCGGCACATCGCGGCGGGCGCCTTCTCGCGTCCGCCGGTCCAGGTGCCCTCCGGGCCGTAACAATTCTGAAAACGCGCGATGCGCACCTGCATGCCATGGCGGCGCTCGTAGGCCATCGCCACACGTTCGGAGTAGAGTTTCTCCCAGCCATATTCATTATCGGGGTGGGCCGGAATCGCCTCCGCTTCGGTCATTTCAGGCTCGCCGGGTTTCATATCGCGATACACGCAGACCGAGGACGAGAAGAAGTAGCGCGGCACGCCCAGGCGGGCTGCCCAGTCCGTCATGTAGATGTTGATCAGCACGCTGTTGTGCATGATCTCGGTTTCGGCAGAGTGAATGAAGCCCATGCCGCCCATATCGGCAGTAATTGATAGACCTCGTCGAAGGTGCCGCCGTCCACCGTGAGCGCGGTCTGGCAGTTCTCTTCCACACGCAGATCGAGCTGCAGGAATTCATTCGCAGCCGCGGGCGACCATTCGTGCGGCTTGATGTCCACGCCGCGCACCCAGTAACCCTCGCGTTGCAGTTTCTTCACGAGATGGCCGCCGATAAAACCGCCGGCGCCACACACTAACGCTTTCTTCATCGCTTGCCTCCGGGCAAAAAATATGTTGGGCGTATTATACTCGAAGCGCTGCCCGTCAATCTCCTGGCACACCACGCGGCGCACCATCGGCCTCACGCGCTGCCGGCGCGAGTGCTTTTCTTTTGCGGCATATCTGCTAGAATTTGCCTGATTTATGCCTGGTTCGCAGCTGATAACGACGATGACAGACCGCCTCGCACGATCACTCACTTTGACCAAGCTGCAGCGGCCGCGCGTTGGGCGCCGGCTGGTGCCGCGTCCCTACCTGCTGGATCGGCTGAACGCTTCCCAAAGCTTGACGCTCGTGCTTGCGCCGGCCGGATACGGCAAGACGACGCTGTTGAGCACGTGGCTGGAAACCTGTAACATTCCCAATGCCTGGTTGTCCCTCGACGAGCGTGACGACGACCTGGCGATCTTCGTGACCAACCTGGTCGGCGCTGTGCACACGATATTTCCGGCAGCGGCTGACACTACGCTGGCTGCCGCGAGCGGTGCCACGGCGCCACCGCCCGGCATCATTGCGCGCACTTTGCTCAATGATCTGGTGACCGTCGAGCAAGACTTTATTCTGGTGCTGGACGACTATCATGTCATTCGCAGCCAGGCCGTTCACGAGCTGCTGACAGAACTGGTGCGGCATCCGCCCCGCACACTGCACCTGGTCATCGCCAGCCGGTTTGATCCGCCCTTGCCCCTGGCTGCGCTGCGGGCGCGCGGCTACGTCACGGAGCTGCGCAGAGCCGATCTGCGCTTCACTCCGGAGGAAGCCGGCCAGTTCCTGACCGAGGCCATGGCGCTGGCGATCGACGAGCGGATGATCGCTTTGTTGGCCGCCAAGACCGAAGGCTGGCCGGCGGGCTTGCATCTGGCGGCGCTGTCCCTGCGGCAGCAGCGCGCGCCGGGCATGATTGCGGCGAGTACGGTGGGCGACAATCGCTACGTCATGGATTACCTGACGGTGGAAGTGTTGTCGCCGCTGCCGATCTCGGTTCAGGAATTCCTGATCAAGACGTCCATTCTCGATCAACTGTGCGGCCCGTTGTGCGAGTCCGTGACGGGCATGGTCGATCGCATGTTCAGCGGCCAATACATCCTGGAATGGCTGGAGCGCGCCGATCTGTTCCTGGCGCCCGTGGACGAACAGCAGCAGTGGTATCGCTATCATCAGATCTTCCGGCAGCTCTTGCGCGATCGCCTGGAAAAACTGCACGGCCCGGCCGAGATTGCGGCCCTGCACCTGCGCGCCAGCGAATGGTTTGCGGCGAACGGCTATCCGGATGAGGCGCTCCAGCATGCACTAAACGCCGGGGATGTGGACGCCGCAGTCCGGATCGTGGCCCGGCAACGCCACGAATTGCTTAATCAAGCGCAGTGGCAGCACCTGGAACGCTGGCTTCATCTGTTTCCACGCGAGGTGATTGACGATCAACCAGTTCTGCTGCTGATCGAAGTCTGGCTGAAGTACATCCGGCAGCAGCTCAATGAAGTGCCGATGCTCCTTGATCGTGTCGAGGTCTTGCTCCCGCAACTGCCGCCTGATCTCAGCTGAATACCTGCAGGGTGAAGTAGACTCTCGCCGCAGCGCCCTGCTGTACTGGAAGGGTGATTTGGCTCGCAGCCTGACGCTGGCGCAACAGGCTTTGGGGATGATTCCGTTCACCTGGTGGTACATTCGCGGGTATACGCGCCTGTTTTTGAGCGCCGGCTACGTGATGTCCGGAGACCTGAACCAGGCTTACGCGACTTTGTATGCGACCGGCGAGCCTGATCAAGGGCGTGGCTATCAGAATTTCTTAAACGGCGCGGCCTGCTTTATTCATTGGATTGCGGTAGACCTGGCGGGCATGGCCCAGGCCGCACGCCGGGTCGTGACGACCAGTGATCCACTTGATCGCTCAGAAATGGTCACTTTTTCGCAGCATCATCTGGGACTCTATCACTATCAGCGCAACGAGCTGGCTGCCGCCGAAAAATACCTGCTGCCGCTGGTCATGCAGCCCTATGCGCTGCATGCCGGCTGCTTCTTGAACAGCGCCGTCGTGTTGGCCCGCATCCGCCAGGCGCAGGGCTGGCCGGAAGAGGCGCAGGAAATTGCCGATCTGGTGTTGTCCTTTGCGCTCGAGACGCGCAGCGAAGTGGTCTTGTTTGGCGCCCGGGCTTTTCAAGCGGAACTGGCGCTGCGCCAGGGGCGTCTGGCTGAAGCCATCCAGTGGGCTGAGCAGTATGGAACGTTTACCCATGTACCGGCGCCCTGGGCCTTTGTGCCGCCCCTGGTGCTGGCGCTGATCCTGCTGGGGCAAAATACGCCGGCCAGCCGGCGGCAGGCCCGTGAACTCTTGACCGAGATGGACGAATATTACAGTTCGATCCATTACACCTCGGTCCGAATTCGAGTGCTGGCGCTGCAGGCCATGTTGTACAGCGCGGAAAATGCTGAGCCACAGGCGCTGGCGACCCTGGCCCAATCGATCGCTCTGGCGGAGCCCGGCGGTATCCTGCGCTTCTTCGTCGATCTAGGCGCGCCGCTGAAGCCACTGTTGCAAAGACTGGAGCGCCAGGATGTTTCGCCCGCCTATGTCGCCGAAATCCTCGCGGCGTTTGGCCCAACCGAAGTGCCGCCCCCTGCGGGGCGACCACCCCGCGCAGCGCCTATCCCGACGCCGCCGGGCTCGGCGTTGCTGACCAATCGTGAGCTGGATGTGCTGCGGCTGCTGGACAGGCGTTACAGCGACAAGGAAATTGCCGAAACCCTGTCGATCTCCATGGAAACCGTCCGCACCCATGTCCGGCATATCAGCGATAAGCTGGGCGCGCGTGGCCGGCGCGCCATCGTGCAAGCGGCCCAGGAACAGGGTTTACTCGCTTAAGCACAGTCCAACCTCCTGCGTTCACAATATCCCCAATTTATCCCCATTTACTGGTGATGTGCAAGTCTGCCATCAAGCGTATGCTTAGACTGGCCCGCAAAGCGGGCCGGGTATTCCTCATTGTCTCGTCGGGAGGCTGTGCCGTGCCCCAAGCTCATGCCGACTGCAAGATTGTGATTCGCGGTTCGTTCAACTTGAACTGGGCCGACTATGTCGGAGACATGCTGGTCCATGTGCAGGTGGAGGGAGGAGCCATACGCACCACCACTCTGATCGGTCACCCGATCGATCTGACGGCCTTCCTCGGAACGCTCCACATGCTGATCGATCTCGGTTTCCCTGTGATGGCCCTCGAATACCGGCAAACCGGTCCGATCGCGGCAGCGGTTGAAAACAACACGGATTACGCGTTGCGTTAGATACACACTTGCGTACAACCCTTGCAGGGCTTTTCCCGCGCAAGCCGGAAGAGTCCCCAAAATCCCAACGGGAGGAATCACTTGCATGGCGACTTTGTCTGTTCTCAAGTTCCCCACGCCTGACGGCGCACAGCAAGTGGAGGGCACGCTGCTCGAGCTCCAGAAGCAGCACCTCATCGAAGTGCAGGACGCGGCCATCGTTACGTGGCCGCCGGGCAGGAAGCAGCCTAAGACCCAGCAGCTGCACAGCCTGGCCGGCCAGGGCGCGCTGATGGGCGCGTTCTGGGGCATGCTCTTCGGCCTGATTTTCGTTGTGCCGTTCTTCGGGTTGGCCGTCGGCGTGGCGCTGGGTGCGCTGAGTGGCAAGTTCGCCGATTACGGCATCGACGACAACTTCATCAAGCAGACGCGCGAGAAAGTGACCGAAGGCACGTCGGCCCTGTTTCTGTTGACCAGCGGCGCGGTGGTGGACAAGGTCGTCGAAGCCCTGAAAGGCCAGACCTTCGAAATCCTGTCGACGAATCTGCCTAAAGACAAGGAAGACGAACTGCGCGCCGCCTTCAGCGCGGAGTAATGCGCTGCGGGGCGGAGTCGTTGAAATCAGATTCACGGCGCAACCCGATCAAGTTCCCTAGGAGGCCCTCATGCTGTGGCGCTCGTTGTTGGTCCGGATTCTGGTGAACTTCGCAGCGATTACGTTGGCGTTGATCCTGCCGGGCTTCAACGTCATCGATCCGTGGTTGGGCAGCCCGGTGCTGGATGTGCTGGCGGCGGGGTTGATTCTGGCGGTGCTGAATGCCTTCGTCAAGCCGGTGCTGCAAATCCTGACGGGGCGCTTGACGATCGCGACGCTGGGCCTGTTTGGGTTTGTCGTCGATGCCCTGGTGTTGTGGCTATTGGTGTGGCTCTCGCCCCAGCATTGGGAAGTGCAGCGTGGCTTCCTCACACTGCTGATTGCGGGCACGCTGATCGCAATTCTCTCGACCATCTTCGAGGCGATCCTGGGCGTCGACAAGCCCATCATCGATACGCGCGAAGACAGCCCCACCTACTGGCGCCTGATCAGCCGCCTGCCCTTGAAGCGCCGCAGCTGGCTCATCGAGAACATCCGCCTGCAGCAAACCTACAACACCATCTATCGCTACATCGCCGACATTACCGTTAGCCGCACGCCCTTGATCGCCATCCGGCATGCGGTGCAGCGCTGGATCTATGGCGAGAAGACGCACGACGATTTGACCGCGCCGCAGAAGGTGCGCATCCTGCTGCAAGACCTGGGGCCGACCTACGTGAAGATCGGGCAGATGGCCTCCAGCCGGCCGGAACTGCTGCCCGCCGGCTACCCCGAAGAACTGGCCAAGCTGCAAAGCACGGTGCGCCCGTTTCCGTACGCGCAAGTGGTGGAAGTGATTACGCGCGAGTTGAAGATGCGGCCGGAAGAAGCGTTCAAGGAATTCGACAAGGAACCGATGGCGGCGGCCTCCACGGCGCAGGTGCATCGCGCGGTCTTGCACACCGGCGAAGAAGTCGTGGTGAAGGTGCAGCGGCCCGACATCGTGCCGCAGGTGCGCGCCGATCTGGGCGTGATGCACGAAATCGCCGGGGCGTTGCAGCGCCGGAAAGTCGTCGGCCCCAGCGTCGATGCGGTGGGCACCATCGACGAGTTTGGCGCGAACGTGATGCGCGAGTTGGACTATCAGAACGAAGCCTACAACGCGCGGCGCGTGGCCTACAACATGCAGACCATCGAGGGCGTGCACGTGCCCAGGATTTACGGCCAGCAAACCACGACCAAAGTGCTGACGATGGAATTCATCCGGGGCGTCAAGTTGAACAAGGTGGAGCAGATCGACGCGGCCGGGCTCGATCGGAAGCAGCTGGCTCGCACGTTCATCCGCGCCATCATGAAGCAGGTGCTGGTGGACGGCTTCTTCCACGGCGATCCGCATCCGGGCAACCTGATGATCGACCTGGACACCGGCGTCATTCAGTTCCTCGATCTGGGCATGGTGGGCGAGATGGATCTGCCGCAGCGCATCAGCCTGGGCGACCTGCTGTTCTCGCTGCAGAGCAAGGACCCCGACGGCATGGCCTCGGCCCTGCTGGGGGTCAGCGTGCCGTTCCGGGCCGACGCCGACGAGGTGGCCTTCAAGAAAGACATCGAGCGCCTCGTCACGCGCTACATGATCTACGCCGAGGTGGGCGCGTCGTTGTCGGAAGTGCTGTCGGCGGTGTTGAAGAGCCTCAGCGACAACGGCTTCCGGATGAATCCCAACATGACGCTGGCGATCAAGGTCATTGTGCAGGTGGAAGAGGTGATGAGCACGCTGAATCCGGAAGAGTCGATGGTCTTCGGCGCGATTGAGGAAGCGCAGGTGGTGCTGAAGCAAGAGATCACGCTGGAGAAGATCGGCGACCTGGCGAAGAAGGAAGCCACCAACTTTGTGCGCGAAGCGGTGAAGCGGCTGCCGGAATTGCAGGGGGCGACGCTCAAGTGGCTGGACAACTATCAGAAGGGCCGCTTTGAGGTGGTCATCGACACGAGCGATCTGTCCCGCTCGGTGGACCGCTTCAACATCAGCGCCGAGCGGTTGATGGCGGGCATGATCCTGGCCGGGATGTTGATTGGCGGCGCGATTGCGCTGGTGTCGCCGGCCGACACCGAAATCGGCCTGTACCTGAAGCTGGGCGTCTTTCTCGTATTCGTGATCGCGGCCAGTCTGGGCCTGTGGCTGGTGATCCGCATTCTGTGGCGCGGCTTCCGCGAAGAACAGCGGCTCAACCGCAACAAGAACCCGTGGAAGTCGTAAAGCATTCTGATGGCGCGCCGCTTGCGGCGCGGTGCTGCTCGCTGCGCCGCAGTGTTCATTGAATCCAACACCCTAATTCAATCAGGAGGCAAGCGTCATGTCGAAGTCGAAGAAAGTCACCGTCAGCAAGAAGCAGTTGATCGAGACCGGTGAAGAGCTGGAAGCCGCCGGAGCGATGGCCGAAGTGGCTGGAGTGGTCGCAGTGGCGGAGGGCGCTGAAAAACTGGAGGTCGCGCAAAGTTGCAGGCGCGATCGCCGTGTCACAGGTCGCCGCCGGGTCCAGTGACCTGACGCGCGCCGCCGATGCGGCGATCGTGGCTGAGCGTGTGCAAGGAACTCGGCGAGATCGTTGGCGCGGCCGGTGTGGTCGATGTCGAGGAAGGCGTCGAGATGCTAATGAAGGGCGGCAACGTGCGCGCGATGGGCGCCGTTGTTAGCATGATGAGCCGTGAAGAACTGGAGCGCGGCATGGAACTGGCGCGGCTGGCGGGCGAGTTATCGGTTGTCGGCGACGTGGTCGGCGTGCTGAACTTTCCGGTGCTGGCCGAGTTTCTGGAGGAGCGCGGCCTGCGTTTGCAGGAGATTGCGGTGGATCAACTGCTGCGCTGGACCGGCACGCGGGCGCTGGCCGGGGCGATCAAGGAGACCGGCAAAGAGATTGAGGCCATGGGCGAGCAGGAAATGGCCGAAGGCGCAGTGCGCCTGGCGGTGTCGGAAGTGGCGGCCGAGCGCAGCGCCGAACTTTCCGTTGCCAGCGATGCTCTGGCGGCCAAGGGTGTGGAAGAACTGGTGACGGCTAAGGTCGCAGGAGCAGTGGCGAGGGAAGCTGTAGCGGACGGCGTGGCGGAAATCGCCCAGGGCGCTGAGGCCATCGGCGCGGGTGAAGCGACCGCCGCCATGGGCGAAGCGTCTGGAAGAGCGCGCGGCGTAGGTGCGGCAGATCAAACGCGTCACACCGCACCCCGCCAGGCGCGCATCTTCGCTACGCTACGACCGCTGCCGGCGGACAAGGCGTGCGGTGGGTGCAGGTGTTCCCGCAGGTAGTAAGCGGGAATCCAGAAGCCCTGTCCGTGGCGGATCTGGACGCCCGACGCTTTGCGAGCATTCGGGCGCGACGGCTGAGTAGTTACGTAGGGACATTCAACATCTATTCTATGAAGGAGGAAATGTCACATGATTAAGCATGGACCAGTGGATGTGGTTGTGCTGGCGGCCGGGGAGCCCCGCTTCGATGGCAGCGTCTTTGCCGAGTTGGAACGGCAGGCCGCCAGCGGGACGATCCGGGTTCTGGATGCGATACTTCTGGTGAAGGACGCCGAAGGGAAGCCGTGGCGGCTCGATCTCGAAGATCTGCCGCCGGACATGAAAACGGCGGTGGGCTTCATCGAAACCGGGACGCGCGGACTCTTCGATGCCGAAGATGCCGAGACGCTGTTCGAGGGCATGGTGCCCGGCTCGGCCGTCCTCGCCCTGGCGATTGAGCATGCCTGGGCCGTCAATCTGGTGAATGCCCTCCACGACGCCGGCGTGGAATTGGCATTCAACTTCCGGGTGCCGGCACCCATCGTCGACGAGGCGTTCGCCTCGCTCGAAGCAAACATCCTAAGGAGGCTAAAATGCCAGGTTTAGTACGAGGAATGGCCCGCACCGCGGCCGTGGTGGGCACGGCTACCGCTACCCGCAATGCCGTGAACCGCCGGCAGGCGGACAAGAACGCGCAGGCCTATACGAACGCCATGAACACCGCCACTGCCCAGGCGGCACCACCGCCGCAACAGTACGCTCCGCCGCCGCAGGAGTATGCCCCGGCGCCCGCGGCCCCGCCTGAAGATCCGATCACGCAGCTCGAGCGCCTGGGCGCCCTCAAGGCTCAGGGGCTTCTGACCGAAGAGGAATTCAACGCCCAGAAGGCGAAAATACTCGGCCTGTAAGGCGGAGCGGGAGTGGGCGCAGCGCGGTGTGACGCACAGGGTACATAGCGCGACGGCTGAGTCGTGACGATAAAAGGACGAGGGCTGTAAGCATTTTCAAATCAGGCGGGACTGGTCGCGCTCTAAAGGCCCTGCGCCTCAGAAGGTGAAGGTGGAACCAGCGCCGGCCACAGCTGCGCCGGACCAACCGGTGGAAGGGAGCGAGAGCCAGGCAAAAACGCCAACGGAGAGTTGACCTCGGGAGGACGGTGCGCCACAGTTGGCCGCCGCTATGGAAAATGTGCCTCACCCAAAGGAGCAATCGAAATGAAATCGAATAATTCAGGTTGTTTGACGGCCTTTGTCGGCAGTTTCTCGCGCATCCTGCTGCTCATGGAATGGATTGCCCGGCCGGCGCAGATGAACCTGGCGTTTAACACATTTATCATTCCGTGCCTCGGCGTTCTCTTTCTGCCGGTCACCACGCTGGTGTATGTCTGGCTGGTGCAGGGTGTCGGCGGTGCCCAGGGTATCCAGGGCCTCGATTGGGTGTGGCTGGGCCTGGCGCTGCTGCTGGACATTGCGACTTTCGGCAGCGCCGGTTACGCCAATCGCAACCGCATGCCTGGTTACAATCCTGGCCAGACATACACAGCCGTGCAAGATCCCCAACCGGCCCCGCCGACTCAACCGCCGGCGCCGAAGCAGTAGCTTCTGTTGATGCGGGGCTGATCGATCAAAGACCTTGCGAGGGGTAAGTGCGAAGATAGCCCCTCGCCAGCTCGCCAGGATTGAAAAACGAGCCAATCTGCCGGGCGAGAGGCTACGCCTGGTGCGGCAGACAAAGTGTCATTGACCAGATGCAGTCACTGAACGAATAAGAACACTCTACTCAATTCACAGGAGGCAGGCAGATGCTCGATCATCCATTAGAGTATGCGCTGGTTGACTTCAAGGGCAACAAATTCTCGGGCAAGATTGTTCCCGAGCTCTTGGATTTGGCGGAGCGCGGCATCGTTCGCTTTGTGGATATTATCTTTATCCAAAAGGACAAAGATGGCACCATGCGAACACTCGAGCTGAATGATCTTGATCCCAAGTCGTACAAAGAGTTTGTACCGCTAGGCAAGCACGTCCAGAGTTTGTTCACCGAAGAGGACCTTCAAATCGAGGCCGGCAAACTCCGCAAGAACACGGCCGCGCTGCTCATTTTGTGGGAGAACGTGTGGGCGGAAAATTTGCGGAAAGCTGTCGTAGCGGCGGGCGGCACACTGGTGGAGCGCGGACAGATTCCTCCAGACGTTGTCAAGCAAGTCAAAAAGGGACTCGCCGCGGACAAGCGCAAGAAAGCGGCTGCAAAAAAGAAAAAGACTAGATGAATATCCAGAATACCTTCAGGAGGGTACAACCATGAGAAGACGACGCGGACCGAGTTTGATTGCCACCGCAGCGACGGTCGCAGTTGTATCGTCGCATAGTGCGAAAAAAGGGGCACAGCAGCAAGCCGCCGCTGACCAACAAGCGGCGGCGCAACAGCAGGCAGCGGCGGCGCAGCAAGCCGAATTAGCGCAACAGCAAGCCGCCGCCGCTGCGCCCGCCACCCCGGACTATACGGCTGAGCTGCAGCAACTTGCCCAGCTGCAACAGCAAGGCGTGATTACGCAGGAAGAGTTCGACGCCAAAAAGAAGCAGATCCTGGGCATCTAAACCAGCGCATCCCGTAACTGCCTCGGAGCGCGCGTCCCGGCGGCTCATAGTCGTGCGGGGACGGCGCTCTGAGGCAGCCGTTGGCGGGCCACCCACTTGTCACTCGCAAGGTGAGGTACCCAGCGCTGGCACAACGTGCGGGGCGGATCACTCTTCAATCGCAGTACATCACAAGGAGAAAGAATCATGACCGCAACAGCAGTACCAACCAAGCAGCGACCGTGGTGGTTGACCCTTGTCATGGGTATCGCCGCCGTCATCGTCGGTGGGATCCTGCTTTTCGGATCGCTCACCGCGCAGGCCCGCCTGTACCTGCTGCTGATCCAGCTGGTGGGCATTTGGTGGCTGGTCGATGGCATCATGAACTTCGTGTACATGTTCACCGATCACACCGGCTGGGGCTGGAAGTTGGTGATGGGGATCGTGGGTATCTTCGCCGGCGGCTGGGTTTTGATCTATCCAGTCTATGCCGCCGTTGCCCTGCCGCGGATTTTCGTGCTGGTGCTGGGCTTCTACGGCCTGTTTGAAGGCATCATGCTCCTGGTCATGGCCTTCAAAGGCGCGGGCTGGGGCGCGGGCATTATGGGCGCAGTTGCGCTGATCTTCGGCATCATCCTGATACTGAATTACGATGAATTCGGGATGGGTCTGTCGCTGATCTGGGTGGCGGCGCTATTCGCCTTCCTCGGCGGTTTCGTCCTGATCTACCAGGCCTTCAAACAGCGGAAGGAGTAGGCCAGGGCTTTCCAGAGTCCGGCGAAAGTGTCTGAGAGCGCCGTCCTCGGCGCGGCCTGGCGCTGAAGCGCCGCCGGGCCGGAAAAGCGCAGGCACACACGCCCGCGGGGAGCCTGCTCCCGCCTTCGAGGACGGCGGCTTGAGCCGTGCCCGGCCCGACTTTGGAAAAGCCATGGCGCAGGCACTGCACCTTGGGGCAGGCACTTGCGAAGGCTGTCACGTCGCGCAGTCTAGTGAGGATTGGATGTGATAAGCGGAGAGATCGACATGTCTGAGCAAAGTGAAGTGATCGCGTCTGTAACGTCGTCGCCAGCCGGGAGGCGCAGCGGTCCGTTGGATGGCGTTCGCCAGCTGGCTTACGCCTGGGTCGGCCTGTGGGGCGTGGCGCGTGAAGACCTCGGCAATTTCTACCAGCGCTGCGTGGTGCGCGGCGAGCAGATCATGAATTCGAAACCGCCGGCAGCACAGCCTGAAACGGAACCTCAACCACTTGAGGCCGTTGTGAGCCAGCCGCGCGCCGCAGCTGCCCGTGCCGTCCGGCCCGTGTCCATCGTCAACGCGTTCGGCGCGGTTGAGTCGTACCACATCGATCTGAATGTCGACAGGATACTGCCGACCCAAGAGGAACTCGAGGCTCTGATCGAGCGGGTCGAGGCGCTTTCCCGTGAAGTCGACGCGCTGGCTGAGCAGCGTCAACCAGCGCAGTGAGATCAGACGCGGTGAACCAATGACTGTGACCCTGCCGACCCAATTGCCAACCCTGCCCGCCACGCGGCCCGATCACGCGCCGCCGGCCTTTCATCTGTTGTCCAAGCCTACCGGGGCGATCTGCAATCTCGATTGCGCCTACTGCTTCTTCCTGGCCAAAGAGATGCTGTATCCCGGCAGCCGCTTCCGGATGGCCGATGAACTGCTGGAGAACTATCATCCGCCAGTTGATCGAAGCACATCAAACGCCGGAAGTGACCATCGCGTGGCAGGGCGGCGAACCGACCTTGATGGGGCTGGAGTTCTTCAAACGCTCGATCGCGCATGCGCGGCAACATGCGCGTCATGACCTGACGATCCTGCACACCATCCAGACCAACGGCACGTTGATCGACGACGAATGGGCGGCGTTCTTCAAGGAAAACAACTTCCTGGTCGGCATCAGCATCGACGGCCCGCGCGAGCTGCACGACGCCTATCGGCAGGATAAGGGCGGCGCGCCGACGTTCGATAAGGTGCTGCGCGGCTTATCGTTCTTGAAGAAGCACGGCGTGGAGTGGAATGCGCTCGTCACGCTCAATCAGGCCAACGCTGACCATCCTGTGGAAGTGTATCGCTTCCTGCGCGATGAATGCGGCGCGAAGTTCATCCAATTCATTCCGATTGTGGAGCGCCTGCACGAGAACGGCGTGCCCTACGGGAGTGCTGTCACCGATCGGTCGGTCACGGCCCAACAGTATGGGCAGTTCCTGATCGAGGTTTTTGAAGAGTGGGTGCGGCACGACATCGCGGAAGTCTACGTGCAGATGTTCGACGTGGCGCTGGCCAACTGGTATGGCGAGCCGCCGGGGTTGTGCGTGTTCTCCCGGACGTGCGGCACAGCGCTGGCCTTGGAGCATAACGGCGATCTGTACTCGTGCGATCACTTCGTCGAGCCGGCGCACAGGCTGGGCAACATCAACGAAACGCATCTGATCGAGCTGGTGGCGTCAGACCAGCAGCTGAAATTCGGGCAGGACAAGTTCGACACGCTGCCGCAGTATTGCCTGAAGTGCGATGTGCGCTTTGCCTGTCACGGCGCCTGTCCCAAAGACAGGTTCATCACCACGCCGGACGGCGAGCCGGGTTTGAATTATCTGTGCGCCGGGTACCAGCTGTTCTTCCATCATATCGATCAGCCGATGCAGTTGATGGTGCGCTTATTACGGCAGAATCGCGCGCCGTCCGAACTGATGCGCCTGTACACCGATCAAGATCAGAAGTGGCAGGAACTTCTGGCCAGGACGGGCCGCAACGATCCGTGCCCGTGCGGCAGCGGCAAGAAATTCAAGAACTGTCATGGGCCTGAACGCACTTCACTAAGGAGCGGTTGACATGAGCCAGGAAAAACAACCGGTTGAAATCGTCGTGGCTGAATTCAACACGGATGCAGCCGCTTCCGCAGCATTGAAGGCCTTGAAAGGCCAATTCCCCTTGCAGGATGCGGCGATCATCCGCAATGAAAACGGCCGGGTCAAAGTCAAGGAAACCAGGGACATGGGCGGCGGCAAGGGCGCCAGCGTCGGCGCGGTGCTGGCCGCGATCCTGGGCCTGTTTACGGGCCTGACGTGGGTGGGCCTGGGTGCGGCGGCAGTCGCCGGCGGCCTGGTCGCCAAGCTGCACGACGCGAATCTGCCAAATAAAGAACTGAAAAGTATCGGCACAGCCCTCACGGCCGACAAGTCGGTATTGGTGCTGGTCGTCGCTCAGGGACAGGGCGCAGCTGTAAAAAACGCTCTAGTCTATGTCGGTGCAGCGGCGATAGTGGAAGGGCTGGATGAAAATGTGGTTGCGCGGCTGGAAGAGAACCCCGCACCCATCGCCACGGCCCCGGCCGATGAGCCGCCTGTCGCTTGAAGCGCGTCTTCATGGACCGCCGGCGTGTCCTTAGCAATCCATGAGCGATACTTGCGCGAGGACGCAACGCAGGTAATCTAAACTATTTTGAGGAGGATGTGATGACGACCGATTCGTTTTTCGCCGTAATGTGTGGTGGTATGATCGCGTTATTGTTCGGCCTGGTGCTGGCCTTCGCCGGCTATCGCCTGTTTCTGGTGCTGCTGCCGATCTGGGGCTTCTTCTTTGGCTTTGCCCTGGGCGCGCAGTCCATCCAGGCCCTCTTCGGCGAAGCCTTCTTAGCCACGATCACCAGTTGGGCGGTGGGCTTCATCGTGGCAGTGATGTTCGCGGTGCTGGCGTACCTGTTCTATATCGCCGCCGTCGCGATCGTCTCGTTTTCGCTGGGCTACAGTGCGGCCATTGGCCTGTTGACAGCCCTCGGTCTGCCGCTGCTGGGCGGCTTTATCGCCTGGCTCATCGCGGTGGTGGTCGGCGTGGCTCTCGCCTTCGTGGTGCTGCGCTTCAACATCCAGAAGTTGGTCATTGAATTTGCCACGGCCTTCCTCGGGGCAGGCGCCATCGTCGGGGTGTTCGTGCTGTTGTTCGGCGGCCCGGCCGCGCAGGTGCTGGAGAACCCCGTGAAGTTTGTGCTGAATAACTCGCCCTTCTGGCTGATCGTGTTCCTGGTGGTGGGCATTGCCGGCTTTGTGCTGCAGTACCTGCACAATCGCAGCTGGGAGTTGCAGACCTACAACCGTATGTCCGATACGACGGCCTCGGCCTGAGGACTCGAAGTCAGCTCGTCCAGCGTGACTCACGGCGTGAGCCGGGTCATATTGCTGACCCGGCTCAGATCACGCTGCGAATTCAGAATGGAGGCTAATCATGTGCTGCGTCATCACCGTGCTGCTGTTGTTGGGGCCGCGCGTTGCCGCGATCGTCTGGTACCTTGTCGATCCGGCGCGCTTCAACCTGGCCTTCAATACGTTCATCATCCCCTGCCTGGGCTTCATCTTCCTGCCATGGACGCTGCTGATGTATCTGGTCGCCTGGCAGCCCGTGGCGGGCGTGACGGGATTTGGCTGGGTCGTCGTGGGCGTTGGCTTGCTGCTCGACATCACGACGTACACGGGCGGCGGCAAGAATCGCAATCGCATTCCGGGCTATCCGCAGTGAGGCGTGCCCGATCGGGAAAGGAAATAACATGTCACAACCACTCAACTATCGGCTCATCGCCTTAACGCTGTTAGTCGCGCTCGTGCTGGGAGCGTGCGCCTCGCCTACGCCGGAGCCAACCCGGCCGCCCGCGCCGACGCCAACCCAGGCTCCCGAAGTTGTTCCGACCAAGGCGCAGCCGGCTCAAGCCGCCGATGACTCCTGGAGCAGAGTGCAGCAAGCAGGCAAGCTGATCGTCGGCACTTCGGCTGATTATGCGCCGTTCGAATCATACAACGACAAATATCAGATCGACGGCTTCGACATCGCGCTGATCAATGAGATCGCCAAGCAGACTGGGCGTCACCGTTGAGCTCAACGACTTCGCCTTTGACGGGTTAGGCAGCGCGATCCAGATCGGTCAGATCGATACTGCCATCAGCGCGATCTCGGTGACACCGGAACGCCAGGCCGTGATCGATTTCAGCAACGTGTACTACGCCAGCACCGATGCTTTGTTGGTCAAATCCGACAGCACCTTGAGCGCCCAAACGCCTAACCTGCTGACGACCACGCGCCTGGGCGTGCAGCAAGGCAGCGTGTATGAAGGGTACGCCCAGACCAGGCTCATCGACACCGGCAAAATGCCCGAGCGGAATCTGCACGCATATCAGGACGTTACCCAGGCGGTCGCCGACCTGAAAGCCGGCCGCATTGAGGCGGTGTGGCTGGGCTTGCTGCCCGCGCAGGACTATGTGGCCGGCGGAGGCGTCAAGATCGCGGCGCAGGGCCTGAATCAGCAGCTGTATGCCATTGCGATGAAGAAGGGCGCGAATGCCTTGCGCGACAGGATGAACGCCGCGCTGGCCACGCTGCAAAACGACGGCACTATTGCCAGGTTGGCGCAGCAATATCTGAAGGTGCTGCCTGACGAAATCGAGAAGCCGCCCGTCCTGCCGACGCCGGTGCCACCTGTCGCGACGCCTGCGCCGCCGGCCTGTGTGGATGGCGCGGCCTGGGTGGCCGACCTGTCGTATAACGATCAGAATATGACCAATCCGCCGGTGTTGCAGCCCGGCCAGCCCTTCACCAAGGGTTGGCGCATGAGGAACAGCGGCACCTGCCCGTGGACGACCAGCTTCAAGTTAGCCTTCTCCTACGGCAATGTGCCCGCCGCGCAAATGGGCGGCCAGCCGATCCCGGTGACAAGGAGCGTCAACCCGGGCGAGACGTTTGACTTCCAGGTGAATCTCATCGCCCCGGTCGCCCCTGGCACCTATCAAGGTTTCTGGAATATGCGCAATGCGGCCGACGAGAAATTCGGCGAGACAATATGGGTGGGCATCACCGTGCCCGGCGCGGCCACGCCGACACCCGCGCCCACGCAGACGCCGTCGCCCAATATCGTGTTCAACGCCAATCCCACGTCTATCACGGCCGGGCAGCCGGTGACCTTTGATTGGGCCACCAGCAACGTGCAGGCTGTGTACTTCTATCATGACGGCCAAAATTGGCAAGATCACGGCGTACCGGGGGTCGGCACATCGGTAGAGTATCCACCCAATACGATGAACTACTATCTCAGGGTGATCAATCGTGACAACTCTGTCACGGTGAAGACGCGCACAATCACGGTGAATCAACCGGTCGGCGCGCCGGTGATCAATCAGTTCAGCGTGGATCCGCCCGCCGTCACGGTGGGGCAGTGTGTGGGCATCCTGTGGCAGGTCGGCGGCCAGGTCAGCACGGTGAGCCTGATCATCAATGGTGTGGCCGTATGGCCGAGTGCGCCGGTCAGTGGCAGTTATCAAGACTGTCCGGCAGTCGCCGGCCAGTCGGTCTATCAACTGACGGCTCAGGGGCCGGGCGGCTCAACGCAACGGCAGGTCACCGTCAATGTGAATGCGCAGCCGCCGCAGCCGCCGACGCCCACGCCTGTGCCGCCGGCGCAGGCGCCCGTGATCAACGGCTTCACCATCTCGCCGGATACGGTTGCGCCGGGCGGTTGTGCCGTCCTCTCGTGGACCACGGGCGGCGGGACTTCGAGCGTGGACTTGCTGCGCGATAATAGTATCATCTGGGACAATGCGCCGGTGAACTCCAGCGTGCAGGACTGCCCCCAGGTTCCGGCCGATGCCGCTTTACCCTTGAGCATCGTGTACATGCTGCAGGCCTATAACAGCGCCGGGCAGATGGTTAGTCAATCCGTCTCGCTGGTGGTGCAGCCGTTATCGGCAACACCGTATTAGCAGAACCTGATCGAGCGACACAGGGGTGTGCGCCGTCGCAGGTGCACACTCCCGTGAGAATATCTTTTTGAATAAGGAGAGAAGGAACCATGGATCTGTCGCAAAGTCTCAATAACATCGGTCAATTGTTGGTGCAAGTGCTGTATGCCGCCGTCGTGCTGTTCGTCGGCTGGGTCATCGCCAAGATCGTCGCGGCGCTGGTGGGCAAGCTGCTGCACGCGCTGAAGCTCGACGAGCGCATTGGCAAGGCTGCCGGTGAGAACAAGGTGCCGCGACTGGAAAAAATACTCACCCTGGTCGTGTACTACCTGATTTTGCTTTTCGCGGTGATCGCTGCGCTGCAAGTGCTGGGCTTGACGATTGTGACGCAGCCGCTTAACGCGCTGCTGACCGCGATCTTCGCCTACATCCCGACCCTGATCGCGGGCGGCGCGGTGATCTTCGTCGCGTGGCTGGTGGCGACGATCCTGCGCGCCATCGTGCGCGGTTTCCTGGAAGCCACCAAGATGGACAAGCGTGTGGGCGATGCGGCCGACCTCAAGGAATGGCCGTTAGCGCGCGCCGTCGGCGAGGTGGTCTACTGGCTGGTCTGGCTGATCTTCCTGCCCCTCATCTTTGCGGCCTTCGGGCTGACCGCCCTGATCGCGCCGGTGATGAGCCTGCTGAGCCAGCTGCTGGGCTGGATTCCCAATCTGATCGTGGCGGCGCTGATCGTGGTCGTGGGCTGGTTCATCGCTCGCATCGTGCAGCGCATCGCCACGAGTTTCTTCGCGGCGCTGGGCGCCGATAAGTTGTCGGATCGCGTCGGCCTGTCGAAGTATATGGGCAAGATGACGTTGTCGGCGTTGATCGGCATGGTCGTGTTCATCCTGATCATGATCCCGATTATCATCGCCGCGTTGCAAGCGATGAACCTGACGGCGCTGACGGCGCCGCTCGTGGCGATGTTGACCGCCGTCATGACGGCGATTCCGGTCCTGATTGTGGCCGCGCTCGTCATCGTCGTCGCCTACTTTGTGGGCCGCGTGGTGGGCGACTTCGTGGCGACTTTCCTGGCGGGCCTGGGCTTTGACAACATCCTGGTCAAGCTGGGGCTGGCGAAGGAAGGCTCCAAGACGGCGCGTACGCCCAGCCAGGTAGTGGGCTGGCTGGTGATGGTCGCCGTCATCCTGGCCGCCGCGCTGGCCGCCTTCTCGATGCTGCGCCTGGATCCGCTGGCGCAGCTGCTGAGCGGCTTCATCGTCTTTGCCTGGCAGATCATCGCCGGGCTGCTCATCTTCGGGGTGGGCCTGTGGCTCGCCTCCTGGGCGTCAACTTTGTGCTGGAGTCGAACTGGCCGCGCAAGTATCTGCTGGCGCTGGTGGCGCGCGTGGCCGTCATCGTGCTGAGCCTGGCGATGGCGCTGACCACGATGGGCCTGGCCGATTCGATCGTGGCGTTGGCCTTCGGCCTGCCGCTCGTCGGCGTGGCGCTGGCCATCGGCCTGGCCTTTGGCCTGGGCGGGCGCGAGACCGCTGCCCAGCAGTTGGAGCAGTGGCAGGTTTCAATGAAGGAAGTCGATCAGAAGCTGGCCGTGCAGGCGCCAGAGACACCGGCGGCGCCTGAGCAACCGCAGGCCTGATCGCTAAGTGACTGTCTTAAAACTCATTCAGTCGTGTCACACCGCACCTGCGGTGGGTGCAGGTGTTCCGAGGCCGGAGGCCGAGGAATCTCTGCCCTAGCCGGCGAATTTTCTCGACAGTGATAGAGATTCCTCGCCGCTGCGCGGCTCGGAATGACACCCTTATGGGACTTTTAAGACGCACTCTAAGAGATTCGCTTCGCAACGCAGCTCGCCAGTCTGCTTCGATGCAGCACAGAGTGGCGAGCTGCGCCTGCACTTTCTGCCGGAGCGCGTAGAAGCTGCGCTTCGCCACGGAGAGTATCGTGATTCCTTTTTCGCAGTGTGACGTCCATCGATTTCAATCCATACGACCACCGGAGGAAACAAGACTATGAAACAACCCATTCGGCATCTGCTGCGGATTTTGCTGCGCCTGCTGATCCTGTGGGCGATCGATACGGTGGCGATGTTGGCCACGATCTTGTTGCTGCCCGGTGTGAGCGTGACGGGCGCGGCCCCGGGTGCGATAGCCGCGGCCGCCGCGCTGCTGCTGGCGGTGGTCAACCTGTTCCTGCGCCCGATCATTCTGCTGCTGGCGCTGCCGCTGGGCTTCTTCGTCACCTTCGGCGTGGGGTTTCTGGTCAACGCCGTGGCGATCTTGATCGTCGCGCGAGTACTCCCGGACTTTCAAGTCAGTGGGCTCCTCTCGGCCTTCATCGCCGGGCTGGTGTTCTCGCTGATCAACACCATCATCACCGGGATCATTTCGGTGGACGACGAGGATTCCTTCTATCAGGGCGTGGTCGAGCGGCTGGCGGCGCGGCAAACCTTCAAGGACAAGGACCTGAGCACGCGCGGCCTGGTCATGATGGAGATCGACGGGCTGAGCTATCATCACATCCAGAAGGCGCTCGCCGCAGGCTACATGCCGACCCTGAAGCAGATGCTGGACGAGGAAGGCTACGCCCTCTCGCGCGATCGACTGCGGCCTGCCCTCGCAGACGTCGTCCTGCCAGGCCGGGATCATGTTCGGCGACAACTTCGACATCCCCGCCTTCCGCTGGTACGACAAGGATAAACAGAAATTGTTCGTGTCCGGCAAAGACGCCGCCCCCTTGAATGAGCGCTATGCCAAGGGCGACGGCCTGATGCGCGGCGGGTCGAGCATCAACAACCTGCTGGCGGGCGATGCGGAAAAGTCGATTCTGACGGCGGCCAACTTCAAGACCGGCACAGCGGACGAGAAGAAGCGGCGGGCCGAGGACATCTACCTGCTGGCGCTGAACCCGTACTTCCTGATGCGCGTCATCGTCCTGTTCCTGGGCGATGTGATCCTGGAAGTGTGGCAGGGCTGGCAGCAGAACCGCAAGAAGGTTGAGCCGCGCCAGGATCGGCTGCACAAATTCTACCCGTTCGTGCGGGCCTCGATGACGGTGCTGATGCGCGATGTGTCCTCGTATCTGTTGACGCTGGACATTGTGCGCGGCTCGCCGTCGATCTACCTGACGTGGCCGGGTTACGACGAAGTGGCGCACCACTCCGGGCCGTGGACGACGGACGCCTTCAAGACGCTGCGCCAGTACGATCGGGTGATTGGGCGCATCAAAGACATCATCGAGCGCAAAGCGCCGCGCCCCTACGACCTGCTGATCCTGTCCGATCACGGCCAGTCGTTCGGGCACACCTTCCTGCAGCGCTATGGCTATTCGCTGAAGGACTTGGTCGAGCGCTACGTGCCCGAGGGCACGACGGTGGGGCAGACCTCGGGCGGCGACGACGGCACGCTGCAACTGGCCTCGATGGCGGGCGAATTGCAGAACGTGCAGGAGCAGGGCGTGGGCGGCGCGGCGGGGCAGGCCATCGTCAAACGAGCCAGCAAGTATGCTGATCAGGCGACTACTGCTCAATTGGCCGCGGGTGAATTGACCGCGCCGGTGTCGATCACGGTGTGTGGCAGCGGCAACCTGGGGCAGATCTACTTCGATCTGTATCCGCGGCGGATCAAGCGGAACGAACTGGACGAAGCGTATCCCGGCCTGGTCGCGGCGCTGGCGCAGCATGAAGGCATCGGGGTGGTGGTGGTGGCCGACGAGGCGGGCGTGCCGATCGCGCTGGGCAAGAACGGCCAGCGCAATCTGCACACGGGCCAGGTGCGGGGTGAGGACCCCTTGAAGATGTATGGCGATCCCGATTTGCGCGCGGCGCAGGTGCGGCGCGTGGCCGACTTCCCGTCCGTGGGCGACATCATGGTGCTGAGCACGGTGTATCCCGACGGGACGGTGGCGGCGATGGAGGAGTTGATCGGCAGCCACGGCGGCATGGGCGGCGAGCAGACCGATTCGTTCCTGCTCCATCCCGGCGACATGGTGGTGCCGGCCACGACGAACTCGGCGGATGTGTTTGCGATTCTGAATGCGCGGCGCGGCACGCCGGCGTCCCAGATTGCGCCGAAGAACGTCAAGACGGCTAGACCGCACGTGGATGCCTGGGCGCCGTCGACGTTGATCAAAGGTCTGGGGCAAGGCAAGGTGTGGATGGGTCGCATGCTGCGCACGCTGGTGCTCGACCGCGGGGCCTATCAGGAGGTGGCGCGCGATCCGTACATGACCGGGCCGGCGCTGTTGATCGGCTTGATCGGGTTGGGGCTGAGCGCGATCCGGCTCGCGGGCGCGGTGGATGCGCCCACGATTGCGGCGCGTCTCGTGGCCTGGCCCTTCGTGGTGTTGTTCCTGTTCATGGCGGCGCGGGTGTTGGGCGGCAAGGCATCGTATACCGTGACCTTCCGCGTGACGGGCTTTGCCTACTTCGGCTTCTGGCTGACGCTGCTCTCGTTCCTGCCCGTAGTGGGGCCGCTGTTCCGCGCCGTCGGTTTTCTGCTGGCCTTCCTGGGGATCTGGCTGGGGGGCGCGCAAGCGCATGAACTGCGCGGCTGGCGCACGCTGGTCATGCCCGTCATCTTCGTGGTGGTCGTGATCGTCGTGGGCATTGTGCTGCGGACCTTGTTCCTGGGCGCGGCCATTACCATCGACTCTCTGATGCAGGATGTAGGGCTGTAGGCCATATGACTCTCCCAGGTTGAGCGGGAAAAGCCTTGCGAGGGTTGAACTCAACTGAACCCTTCGCAAGGTTGACCCGCTATCGCGTTCCACTGATGCCAGAAGAGCGGATCGGATAAGGATCGATCTCGATGCTGCTTGACGAGATTCTGCAAGGCAAGCGCCTTGAAAAGTATGTCCCGCTGATCGGGTGGATTACCACCTATCAGCGGGCGTGGCTGCGCGACGATCTGGTCTCGGGCGTGGTCGTCGGCGCGATCATGGTTCCGGTGGCGATGGCCTATGCGCAGATGGCGGGCGTGCCGCCGCAGGCCGGCCTGTATTCGGCCATCCTCGGCATGGCCGTGTATGCCGTTTTCGCCACCAGCCGGCACCTGAAAATCACCACCAGTTCCACCATGTCGATCATGTCGATTGCCGTGGTAGCGCCGCTGGCCGCGGGCAATGCCGACGCGTTCCTGGCGCTCACTTCGGCGCTGGCGATCACCGTGGGCATCATCATGCTCGTCCTGTCGTTCATGAAGCTCGGCTTCATCTCGGACTTCTTGTCCAAGTCGGTGATGACGGGCTACATCTTCGGCGTGGCGTTATTGATCGCCATGAGCCAGCTGCCCAAGGTCTTCGGCGTGCCGGGCGGCAGCGGCACGTTCTTTCAACAGTTAGGACAGTTCATCGCTAACCTGCCCCAGACCAATCCGTATGCGCTGGCGCTGGGCGCGGGCACGATCGCGTTGATCCTGGTGATCAAGCGCTTCAAGCCGCTGATTCCCGGCGCGCTGCTGGCGCTGATTCTGGGTACGGCCGATCGCCGGGATTTTCCAACTCAACACGAAGTACGGCGTCGCTGTCGTCGGCGATATCCCGATCGGGATGCCGAACCCGACACTCCCGAGCATCAATCTGCAAGCGATTCCCTTTCTCATCGGCGGCGCCTTTGGCATCGTGTTTCTGGCCGTGGGCGAGACGTTAGGCACCGGGCGCGCTTATGCCGCCAAGTACCACTACGAAGTCAATGCCGATCAAGAACTGCTGGCGATGGGCGCAGCGAATATCGGATCGGGCCTGTTTCAAGGCATCACCATCGACATGAGCCTGTCCAACACGGCCAGCGGTGAAGCAGCGGGTGAGCGCTCTCAGTTGTCTTCGCTGGTGAGCGCGGGCGTGATCCTGGCCGTTGTCGTATTTCTCGCGCCGCTGCTGCGCAACTTGCCCTCGGCGGTGTTGGGCGGCATCGTGCTCAGTTCCATCCTGGGTCTGTTCAACTTCGCGGAGTTCAAACGCTATTACGCGCAGCGCAAGACCGATTTCGCCTTAGCCTGCACCGCACTGGTGGGCGTGGCCGCCAGCGATGTGATGACGGGCCTGATGCTGGCCGTCTTCCTGTCGGTGGTCATGCTGCTCTATCGCGCCAGCCGGCCGTACATCGCCATTTTGGGACAGCGCGCGAACGGGGAATACAGCGATCTGGACCGCCATTCCGATGCGCAGCCCATTCCGGGCCTGGTGATGCTGCGGTTGGATGCGCCGCTGTACTTCTTCAACGCCAACGTGGCGCGCACGCAGATCCTGGCGCAGACTGCCGCTGATCCGGTGCCGCAAGCGATTCTGCTCGATCTGGCCGCCAGCGCCGACCTGGATATCGGCACGACGGACATGCTGCGCGATCTGTGCAGCGATCTCCGCGCGAAACAGATCGATGTGCTCTTCGCGCAGATCAGAGGCTCCGTGCGCGATCGCATGGCGAAGACCGGGCTGCTGGAACATATCGGCGAAGATCATCTCTATGCCAGCATCGCCGCGGCGGTGGCCGCTTTTCAAGCGCGTCCAGCGTCCGCCGAAGCGCTGCCGGCTCCGGCGCCTGAACCGGCCTGAGCGCCGTCGGTGATTCTCAATGAGAACCGGAATGCTCCCGACGGATTCTGCGAATCCGTCGAGAGCATGCGCGCCAAAATGAGAATTGCTGGAGCGTCGTCGTTCTACTTGGCGCTGGCGTACATTCATCATATAATTGGCTTATCTTGAAACGCGGAGGAATGCGATGGCAGTCCAAGCGCCAACTACTCAACGACACCCCAGGATCACCGGGCTGCTCAACAGCAATTCGTATATGATCGTGGTCCTGATTCTGACCCTCTTTTCCCTGGCCGTCATGGCGGTCCAGTTCCTGCTCCCCCAGGGTACAGAAACCTGGAAGTTGGTAAATTTTTACAACAACCTCACCTGTGTCTTTTTTCTGATTGACTTTGCTCTGCACATGATTGCCGAGCCGGTCAAGCGCGATTATTTCATCGGACAACGCGGCTATTTTGACTTGCTCGGCTCCATCCCGAGCTTCGGAGTCTCTCAGTTCACAGCGCTCTTGCGCCTATTCCGGCTCAGCCGGCTGTTGCGCCTGCGCCGGTTCATGAACCCCGAAAATCGTGACCTCCTGAAAAACGAGATCCTCAATAACCGCGGGAATTATGCGGCGTTAATCACGGTGATCCTGGCGATGCTCGTGATCAGCACGGCCAGCATCTTTGTCCTCTTTTTCGAAAGCCAATCCCCGGACGCCAACATCACCACCAGCGGGGACTCGATCTGGTGGGCCGCGGTCACGATCACGACGGTCGGCTATGGTGACCGATATCCGGTGACGCTGGGCGGACGCCTCACGGCCGTATTTGTCATGTTCTCCGGTGTGGGCATCATTGGCGCGCTGGCCAGCATCCTGGCCAGCTTCCTCATCCCCCAGCCCAAGAAACCAGAAGAACCGGCCGAGCCCCAACCCGGGGAAAATCCCCCGGCCGTGTCGGTCCCGGTCGTCGAGCAAGAGCTTTCCGCCGTCAAGACTGAGCTGGCGGCCCTGCGGCAATTGCTTGAAAAGCGCGCGAGCAGCTGACCCGCAGAAGAAAAAGTCAACCATGCCTAAACAAGACGTTGTTCTCAAGTCAACTCTATCGACGAACTTTTCAACGCGCCCGACGTCGATCCGTTTTCGGAGATCGCCATCGACGTGCTCGGCGAAGCGGCGCTGCCGCATGCCGTGCGGCAGATGCTGGCCCGCCGCATCCGCCACTGGCACGAGGCGCGGCTGGTCATTCAATTGCCGCCCGATCAGATCACGGCCGATCTGCAGGCCCGGACGCGGGCCGCCGTACGCCGCTACTGTACGGCCAGGATCGAAGACAATCGTCTCACCATTCGCCTGTCGCGCGTGCGCAGCGCCATCGGGTTGGCCATGGTCACGATCATTTCCGTCGTCGTCATCGTGGTGGCCTGGCTCTTATTCAAGACGATCTTCGCCGCTGTGTCAGATACGGTCGGCGTCGTCGTGGCCGCCAGCATCAGCGTCTTTGTCTGGGTGATCCTGTGGGACCCGATGGAGAAGCTCATCTTCGACTGGGTTACGCCTGCCATGGAGAACCGTCACCTGCGCGGGATCATGGATATGGACCTGGTCGTCGAGCCGTGGCGCTAAGCATGACTGACTCACCGGACACTCAGTTGGTTCTGCAACTGCAGCGCATCGACGAGCTGTTCAATGCGCCGGACGCCAATCCATTTTCCAGCCGCGCGATCGATGTGCTGGGTGAAGCGGGGTTCGATAGGGTGTGGAAGCGGATGGTGCGGGGATGGCCGCGGCGTCCCGACCTGCAGCGCGTGATCGTGCAGCCTGCTGCCCGATCGGCTCACACCCGACCTGGCCGAAACGACGCGCACGGCCTGGCAGCGTTACTGCGCGGCGAAGATCGAAGATAATCGGCAGCAGCGGCGGTTCACCACTCGCAAGGCATTGCGCCTGTGGGGCTATGCCTGGCTGATTCTGCTGTTTGCACTGGCGTTGCTGGTTTTGTTTTTTGCCGGCCCGCTGCAATTTCTGCCGGAATGGTTGCGCGCGATCTTAAGCATCCTCGCCATCTATGCCTTCGCGTTAGCCAACTGGGATGCGCTCGACTCGCTGCTCTTCGACTGGGCCCCGTTCGTGCGCGACAACACCACCTACACGTTGATCAGCGCGCTGGACATCCGCTTCGAACCGCAACGCGGCACAGACTCACAGTAGCCAACCTGCGAGAGAGCCCTGACCACGCACGCGCCGAAGCTAGAACCTGTTTCAAAACTGCGGGACAGGCACCCCCATGCCTGTTCTACCGCATTTCCCCTTACTGTGCCTGCCAACTTGGCAGACCTTTGCTCCCAATTCTGTCATCCTTTTCCTGAAATAATCCGAGATTAATCTTAAATCATGCTGCGGATGGGCGATGGCCGCCAGTCGCGCCAGCTGGCGCGTCAGCTGTCGTTGTCCATCCAGGTTTCGGCGTTGACGTCTGGCTATGGCAGAGACCGGATAGAGCGGCTGCGCTTGAGCCGCGGCATGGCGGCTGTGCTGAGAGGCGTGCGGTCATCAACGCGCCAAAGACTCGCCATGTGTCAAACTCTGACAACTCTAACGCTTATGCGATATAACCGGCAAGAATCATGGCTAAGTGCCAGAGATTCTGACGAAAACCATACCGACGACGGCGCCCAATGCTCGTTGGCCCAAACGTCCAGCAAACCCTGTGCAATTATGATAGTAATGCTGCACTCAACCTGCCTGTTTACGGAGCAATATCTGATCACTTGCTCGCTCAGGGAAATGTGGTGCGTTGGTGCCGGCTACGGTGAAGATTAATTGCCTCGCACAGGACAGTCTGGCGCCACCGTCATCACAGCTCCGCTGACCCCTTACTCGCCGCGGGATCTTCGCGGGAGGCTTAGCAGGTGAGATTGCCCCGCTGATTATCAGGTCAAAACACGTAGAAATATGCGCAGGCAGGTGCAGCGAAATGCGGCACAATCTTGCAAGCTAGTGCCGGGAGCATCCCCATGATCCAACAGATCGGCCCTGAAGTGCTGCGGAGATTTGACCCTCTTGCTGTCGGTCCGCTGGCCCGGGATCGCACCTATTACTACTTTTTCAAACGCGCACTGGATGTGACGGTGGCCGCCCTGGCCCTGGTTATCCTGCTGCCCTTGCTGGCCCTTATCGCTGTGTTGGTCGCCATCGACTCTCCCGGGCCGATCATCTATGTCCAGAAGCGAGTCGGCGCTCGACGCTGGAGCCATGCTGGTTACTCCTACTGGAAGCAGAACACCTTTGACTTCTACAAATTTCGCACGATGGTCTATAGCGCCGATCCGTCCGTGCACCAAGCCTATGTCACCGATTTCATCACGGGGCGGGCGGGAACCGCGAACCCCAAGGGGGCCGCATACAAGTTGACCAATGACCCGCGGGTGACCCGTATTGGCCGGATCCTGCGCAAGACCAGCCTGGACGAGTTGCCGCAGTTCCTCAATGTGCTCAAAGGTGATATGAGCTTAGTCGGACCGCGACCTGCCATGCCGTACGAGGTCGAGCTTTACCAGGAGCATCACAAGCGCCGCTTCCAAATATACTCGGGACTGACCGGGTGGTGGCAGGTGATGGGACGGAGCCAGGTACCCTTTGACGAGATGTGCCGCCTGGACGCCTATTATATCGAGCATGCGTCCTTTGGCCTTGACCTCAAGATACTGCTCCTTACGCCCCGCGCCGTTATTTCGGGGAGAGGAGCAGCCTGAGAATTCTCCGTTCACGCGCCTGAAGCACTATACTGGTGACGGGAGGGATAGGGACATGCTGAAGGTAGGCGTCATTGGTCTCGGTTACTGGGGCCCCAAACTGGCTCGCAATTTTCACGAGCTGCCGGAAGTGAGTCTGGCCTGGGGCTGCGATCTCGACCAGTCCCGGCTGGATCACATCCGCGGGCTTTATCCGGAGGTGCGCACCACGCGCGACTATCGCGAGGTGCTGGCATCGGATGTGGATGCGGTGTGCATCGCTACGCCGGTGCGCACGCATTACAGCCTGGCGATGGAAGCCTTGCGAGCGGGCAAACATGTGCTCGTGGAGAAGCCGCTGGCCGCCTGCGTGATACAGGCCGAGGAAATCATTGCGGAAGGCGACCGGCAACACCGCACCGTGATGGTCGGGCACACCTTTGTCTACAACCCGGCCGTGATGGCCATGAAGGAGATCATCGCCAGCGGCGGCCTGGGCGAGGTCTACTATATCAACGCGACGCGCGTTAACCTGGGCTTGTTCCAGCCGGATATCAACGTGGCCTGGGATCTGGCGCCTCACGACATTTCCATCCTGCTCTTTGCGTTGAGCATGGAACCGGTGACGGTGAGTGCGCGCGGGGGAGTCTATGTGCAGCCCAGCAAGGGACTGCACGACGTGGCCTATCTCAGCCTTAATTTCCCCGATGGCGTGCTGGCCGACATCCGGGTGAGCTGGCTAGATCCCTGCAAGATACGCCGCTATACCGTCGTCGGCAGCCAGAAGATGCTCGTCTACGATGATGTCGATCCGGACAACAAGATTGTGATCTACGATAAAGGGGTGGACAAACCACCCTATTCCGATACCGAAGCGGAGTTCCATCTGTCTTACCGCAACGGCGAGGCTGTGCCCTATCCGTTGAACTGGGTGGAGCCACTGCAGTTGGAATGTCAACAGTTCCTGGATTGTATTCAGCAGGACACCGAGCCGCGCAGCGGCGGCAGAAATGCGCTGCAAGTGATCAAAGTCTTGGAGGCTGCTCAATGTTCATTGCTCAACGGAGGAACGCGGGAGGTGGTTGGTGATGGCCGGGGATTTTGCGCGCATCGCACCCAACGTGAAACTGGGCCGCGATGTCAAGATTTATGCCTTCGTGAACCTGTATGGCTGTGAAATTGGCGATGAAAGCAAGATTGGCGCGTTTGTCGAGATCCAGAAGGGCGCCCGGATCGGCCGCCGCGTGAAAGTCTCGAGTCACACCTTCATCTGTGAAGGCGTGACGATCGAAGACGGCGTGTTTATCGGCCACGGCGTGATGTTCATCAACGACAAATATCCGCAGGCCACGAACGAAGCCGGCGAGCTGCAGACGGAGGCGGATTGGAAGGTCGTCCCCACTCTGGTCAAGCGCGGCGCGTCCATCGGCAGCAACGCCACCATACTCTGCGGCCTGACGATTGGCGCGGCCGCCATCGTCGGGGCTGGCAGTGTCGTCACCCACGACGTGCCGCCCGGGACCGTGGTGGCCGGCAATCCGGCCCGTATCATTTCCAAATCTTCACTTCAAGGAACAGAGGACTGAATCATGGAAATTCCACTTGTCGATCTGCGTAAGCAGTACGCTCCGCTCAAAACTGAAATTCTGAGCGGCATTGAACGCGTCCTGGACGGCATGCACTTGTTCCTGGGCGAAAACGTTCAAGCGCTGGAACGGGAGTTTGCCCAGTTCTGCGGGGCGCGCCATGGGATTGGCGTAAGCGATGGGACGGCCGCGCTGCACATCATCCTGCGCGCCATGGGCATTGGCCCCGGCGCTGAAGTCATTACTGTATCGCATACGTTTATTGCCACGGCCGAGGCCATTCTGCTGGCCGGGGCGCGGCCGGTATTTGTGGATATTGACCCGAATACCTATCTCATGGATGTCGAGCAGATCAAATCCCGGATCACGCCCCGCACCAGGGCGGTCTTGCCAGTGCATCTTTACGGCCAAACCGTGGATATGGATCCTCTGCTGGAACTTGCTGCCCAGTATGGCCTCAAAGTGATTGAAGATGCCTGCCAGGCCCACGGCGCCGAGTACAAAGGTCGCCGGGCGGGCAGCCTGGGCGACGCCGCCGCGTTCAGTTTCTACTTCTCCAAGAATCTGGGGGCGTACGGCGAGGGCGGGTTCATCACCACGAATAACGACGAACTGGCCCGGCGCATGCGCATGATCCGGGATCACGGCTCAGAGCGCCGGTATTATCATGATCTCGTTGGCTTCAATGGACGGCTGGATGAGATTCAGGCTGTGGCGCTGCGGGCCAAACTGCCGCATCTGGCCGGGTGGAATGAGCAGCGCCGGTCTCATGCCGCTCGCTACAGGCAACTACTTGAGGACACCCCGCTTACCACACCGGCCGTGCGCCCGGAGTGCCAGCCTGTTTATCATCTGTATGTGGTCCGGGCGCCGCAGCGCGACGAACTGCAGGCCTGGCTCAAGAGCCGCGGGGTATCCAGCGGAATTCATTACCCGGTCCCTATCCATTTGCAGACGGCTATGGGCTCGCTGGACTTCAAGGCTGGCGACCTCCCGGTGACAGAGCGGGTGGCCGGCGAGATACTCTCCTTGCCCATGTATGCCGAATTGACGGCCGGAGAGGTTGAATACATCGCCGCGTCGGTCAAGGCTTTCTACACCGGGCAGCTCGCGGCCAGCGGTGTAGTGCCCGCCGGGGAGCGAGTGTGAAGCACAGCTGTCTGCAGAAGTGATGCCGTTCCCGATGTTACCCGAGATGGCGGCCGGGCAGGTGCAGGTTGTGGCTGGCGGGATCCCCGAGTTGTAGGCGCAGGGGCAGCCCCGCCCATGAAAGGGTAGGCAGAATATGGAACTGATCGATTTGCTGCGAGTCGTGCGTCGCCGGTTCTGGCTGATCGCTGCTGTAGTGGTAGTGGCTGAGCTGGCGCTGTGGCTGGGCATGCAGTCCGCTGCGCCGTCATACGCCGCCACCGTCACGTTGCAGATATCAACGCCGCAGCGCGAGGAAGTGGCGGCCTACGACGAGTATCGCTCCATCAGCCTGCGCGATGAGATTACCGTCGCCATCAATAACTTTGTTGAGTTATTGCAGAGTGATGAAGTGCATCAACGAACCGTCAACCAGCTCGGCCTGGCAGAAAAAGATGGTGACTATACCATAGCGGCCGAGCAGGTGCGCGACGCCGATTTCGTCAATGTGACGGTCGAAGCACGGACGCCCAGACTGGCAGCGGAGATTGCCAACACCCACGCCGGCCTGGCCATTGCCTATTACGGCGAGCTGCGCGCCAAATCCACCAACGCGGAGAAGGCGCTCTATGCCGAGCAGCTGCGCGCGGCTGAGAAAGAGTTTCAGGCTGCCGAGAAGGCCCTGGCCGACTTCCGGACCCAGAATGGCATCTTCTCACTCGAGAGTCAGATGTCCACGCAGCAAAAGATCCTCGAGCAACTGCAATTGGAGCGCGATCAGCGCTGGTTGGAAAAGGCAGCCACGGTCATCACGGCTACGGCCATTGCTATGCCGGCCATCGCTGCCCCGCTCAACACTACCACAGTCATTACTGCGCCGGTCATCGATCCTGTGGGCGAAGTTGACCAGCTGATTGCCCAACGTCAAAAAGAGCTGGATCAATTTACGGCTCTGGGCCCCCAGTACAACATACTCGCGCAGAACGTGGAAGAGGCCCGCTCGGTCTATCAACATCTCCTCAGCAAATACAGCGAGGCGGCGCTCAAGGTCATTGCGGTTCAGGCCGCCAATTTCATCCAGGTCATCAAGCCGGCGTCCGCGCCAACTGCGTCTGAGTCCAGCTGGCCCAAGTTGGCAGTGCTCGTCCTGGCCGGCAGTTTGGGCCTGGGAGTGATGCTGGCCTTTCTCCTCGAGTATATCTCCGGTTTCAAGACAGCGGGCGTGGCTGTTACAGAGAGCGAGCAGGAAACTCCAGCGCGCAAGCATGCGGGTCGAGTGTCATCTACAGCGCTCGATGCGGAGCAGATACCCCTTGATGCGCCAGGTCAGCCTGGTTCCACGGGGACCAAAGCGGCATGAGGCCGTGACAATGGCACCGATCGTCGTCCGCCCGCCCACTACTGCCCCTCGGCGTTACCGGGCAGTGGGGATCGTTCTGGGCGTGCTGGGGCTAGGGGGGCTGGCGGCTGGCCTGTACCTGGCTCCCGAACTAGCCACCCTGGGCCTGGTCCTGCTTGGGCTTGGCCCGCCGATCGTGCTGCTGCTCTGGCGCCGGCCTGAGTTTGGGCTGCTGGCGATTATCTTCCTGACGTCCCGCCTCATTCCATCAGACGTCATAGACTTGCGCTTGCCGATCGGTGGCGGGCTGGATCTGCAGGACCTGGTTCTGATCGGCATGCTGGGACTCTTGATCCTGCAGGGGCTGATCCGCAAGAACCTGTCAATACCCTGGTGGCCTGTTGGCGCCCCGCTGCTGGTTCTCCTGGGGTTGGCCCTCTTCTCGACTTTATACGCATTGTTCTATCAACATGTGGAATTGAATTGGGTATTCGGTGACCTCCGCGCTGTGGCTTTTTACGGCGTCTTCTTTGTGACTGGCTGGGCCATCACGCAGCGGCGCCAGCTCACGACCGTGCTCGTCGGCTTGTTCATTATCGCGGACCTCATAGCCGGGGTCGTCCTCCTCCAGCAATTCCTTGGAGCGAACCATCCCCTGCTGGCTTCCATGTCCAGCACCTGGCGGGTGGAGGCGCTGCAGGCCGAAGGATCGGGGAGCTTTGGGTTGGTGCGGATCATGCCGCCAGGCGTCGTGTTGGCCTATTTCGTGATGGTCATGGCAGCCTGCCTGATGGCCCTGGCCTCGCACAACCGGCGTTTGCGCGTTCTGTTTGCCCTGCAGTTTGCCTATCTCAATCTTGGCCTCCTGCTGACGTATACGCGGGCGCTGTGGATTGCGGCTGTCGTTTCACTGGGGTTGGCCCTGATTGTCCTCTTCCCGACTTACAAGGCTCATCTCCTTCGCTACCTCGTGATAGGTATCCTCGGGCTCGGCCTGCTGGTCGGTCTATCGGGCACTCAGCCGGATCAGAGCCCAGGTTCGGAAATTAGCACCGCAGCCGCTGCGCGGCTCCTCACCATCTTTACACCCGAGGAAACCCTGGACAGCAATTCTCTCAAGTGGCGTGTTTTCGAGACTGAGGAAGGGCTGCGCTCCGTGTCCGAGCACCCGCTGATCGGCGTTGGCCTGGGCAATTCCTATCGTGAGATCACCACTCTTGCGGGAGAAGCCTTCGGGTGGATGACAGGGGGCAGCCTGGCGTCTGGAGATACCTCACGCTTTACACGGTTTCTTCACAATAGCTATCTGTCGATTGCCGTCAAGATGGGACTGCCGGCTCTGGCTTGTCTCCTGTGGTTCTGCGTGTCCCTGGTAGTCAACAGCGCGCTGCTCTACAGGCATCTGTCCGAGGGACAATCCAGAGCGATCGCCCTGGCGGTGCTGGCGACCGTTGTGGGTCTGCTGGAATGGTCGTTTTTCCACCAGCATTTCGTGCAGACCGAGAGCACAGCCATCGTCGGTCTCATGGCTGGATTAGCGGCAAGCCTCTATCACGGGGTTGGTGGTCAGCGTGGTCTTGAGCCGCCGTCACGTCGAGCATCCGGGAGACTGCGCTCATGATCAATCCCCCGGCTGATGTTGCAGCAGAAGAACAGCCACAGCCCCCGGCTCATCGATCGATTTTTCGCCAGGGGGTTCTTTTCAACGGCGGCGGCTCCCTTCTGAATATCATTTTTCTTTTCCTGGAGACAATCGTTGCTGTACGGCTGCTTACACCGGAAAGTTATGGCATCTATGTTCTCTTGATAGTGGTTGTGAATTTCCTGGTGGTGGTCGTCGATTTTGGCTGCAAGACCGCGGTGACCAAGTTCATCGCCGGCAGCGATCACAGCCAACAGGCGGCGTTGGCACACAGCACGCTGGTCTTTCGTCTCATGGTCCTGGCGGTTGTCTCGGTGCTCATCTGGGTGGCACGGGACATCCTGTTATTCCTGGATCCATCAGGCGAGATTGTGCACTATGCGGCCTACCTGCCCCTGATGGTGGCGGTTGCCAGCCTGGATGAACTGTTCCTGGCAGCGCTGCAAGGTTTCCAGCTCTTTCAGCCTATGGCCATTGCCCAGATCGGCCGCAGTGTCTTGCGATTATGCTTGTCCGTCGTCTTTCTGGCGGTGCTAAAGCTGGGCGTGATGGGCCTGGTTTTCTCGTGGATAATCTCCTTTGCCCTGTCCACTGTGTACCAGTATTTTGTTTTGCCGGTTCCGAAGCGCGTCCTCTGGCAGCGCTCGCTGCTGGGCCAGGTGCTGCGCTTCGGTTTCCCGCTGCAGCTGAACCGCTTGCTCTGGTACGTGTCCAGCCGGATTGACGTGTTGCTGCTGGGCGTGTTTGTGGGACCCACTGGTGTGGCTTTCTACAACATTGCCGCCACGATCCCCAGCGCCCTTCTCCGCCTGGCGCAATCCTACGTGGCAGTGTTCTTTCCAACCATGGCCGCTTTGCTGGCTGCGGGAAAGCGCCGGCAGGCTGACTGGATGCTTGACCACTCGCTGCGCTTGTGCTCATTTGCCGGGGCGCTGGGCGCCCTCGGCGCAGTCGTGTTTAGCAGGGAGATCATCACCCTCCTGTTCTCGGAGAAATATGCGGCCAGCAGCACGGCCTTTGCGCTGCTCATGCTGGCTTTCCATATGACGTTTCTGGTGAATCTGACAGGTTATACCCTCACGGCCGCCGGCTTTCCCAGGCGCTCGCTTATCCAGGACGCCACCAATGTGGTATTCGGCGTCGTGGGTGATCTGTTGTTGATTCCCCGCCTGGGCTTCGTCGGGGCGGCTCTGGCGAACATGATATCCTCGTACGCGGCCAATCCCGTGTCGATCTGGCTGTTGCGGCGCAGCGGCATTCGCCTGACAGTGAGTCATTACGCCAAGCAGGTGGTGCTGCTCTGGCTGTGCGCCGCGCTATTCTGGTGGACCCGGCCCGGCGAGCTCCTGTACCAGCTGGCGATCATTGCTCTCTTTCTCGTGCTGAACGTTGCGCTGGCGACGATCTCGGTCGAGGATTTGAAGCTGATGCTGCCGGATGCCGTGACCAGACGACTGAGGAAGACGAAGGAGGCACTAGCCGATGACAATTGATGCTGCGCAACAGCCGTGGGAACAGGCCAGGCAGATTTGGACACGCCATCGGGTCGGGCTTATCGCGCTCTCCGTGACCTTGCTCGGGGCGGCCTTGCGGCTCTATCACATTGATGCGAATGGCTTCAATCAGGACGAATCCTGGGCCGTCTGGTTGACCGGGCATGGCTTTTCCTTTGTCGTGCAGACCACGGCGCTTGGCGGGGCGGATCCGTCCACGCCTCCCCTGTACTATATGCTGATGTGGTTTTTTACGCAGTTGGGACAGCAGCCGCTCTGGGTGCGTATGGTTTCGGTGCTGGCCGGCACCGTGATGGTGTGGCTGACCTTTCGCCTGGCGATGGACCTGTTTGACGACCTGCGGATAGCAACACTGAGCGCCTTACTGGTGGCCATTGCGCCCCTACTCATCACCTGGTCGCGAGTGGGGCGGGCCTATATGTTGTCCAGCCTGTGGGCATTCGCCTCGCTGTACTTCTTCGCGCTGCTGCTTTTCAAAAGCAAGGGAGCCGGGAAATGGACCTGGCTTGGCCTGATACTCGTGACGGCGGCGGCTGTTTGGACCCACTATCTGAGCGTCCTCGTCATCCTGTTCGAGAATCTGGTCGTGGCCTTCCTCTGGCTGCGGCGGCGCGCTTCCAGGGCGCTGCTCACCCGGTGGTTCGTAAGCCAGGTCCTGGTGGGGATCATGATTCTGCCCGCGCTGCTCGCTGCCTACCTTTATGCGCCTTCAACGGCGAATGAGTGGTGGACGAGCCCAGATCTACAGACGCTGGTGAAAAGCGTCATCCTATTCAACACTGGGGATCCCTCGTATGGGCCAACCGGCTTTACCCCGGGTCGTTTTCTCAGCCTGTTAGCCATCGTGGGGATCTGGGCCCTGGCGCTCTGGGTGTTCATTGGACGCGGCTATCATCGCCGGCTCGACGACGAAGGGCGGCGCATTCTGTATCTGATGGGCGCCGCGCTGGTACCATTGACGATGTGCCTGGCGATCTCGATGGTGCACCCGCTGTATTCCGAAAAGTACTATCTCTTCATTATGCCGCTCCTGTTCATTGTGCTCGCCTGGGCTGTCATGCGCGCTCGGCGCGCGATCGCCGCGGCGCTGCTGCTGCTGACGTTCGTCGCCGTAGTCGGGTCGTCCTTGTATGTGTACTATTCGGAGCCTTTCGGCGAACAGTGGCGCGAAGCGGTCGCCTATATGCGTCCTGCCTATGAACCGGATGACCTGATCATCATCGCGCCCGGCTGGTATGGTCGCCCGTTTGCCTACTACTTCTACGGCAGATTTCCTCAAGAAGTCGTAGAGCTGGCAGATACGCCTGGCATCGTCGCCGAAGCCGGCAACTTGCGTCCGATCCGCCTGCCCGGTCAAGCGGAGAGCGTGACCGCGCCGGACTCCAGTCTGGCAGCGGCGCAGCGTATCTGGTTTGTTTCCGGATACTCGCCTGTCGATTCTGCCGTGGAGGCGTGGATCGAACAGGAATTTGAGCCGGTGGACACCCGCGAATTTACCGGAGTGACCGTGCGCTTGCTTGAGCGAGCGAGCCGCCAGTAGGGCAGGCGGGCACTGGTTTTACAGGAGCAGCCCATGCTCAACAGAGCAGACCGCAGACGTTTTGGCCTGCTGCCGGAATGTGCCCGGGCGCTCGTGAGCCGTTCGCACGGCAACACACCTGCGGAGTCTAACTTTGGGAGACAGGGTGCCTAGAATACTGATCGCCACGTACGATCTATCTTATCCACCGCTCAGTGGAGGGAGTATCCGGACGCTTAACCTCGTCAAGCATATCTCGCGACAGTATCCTGTTTCAGTGGTGTGCCTGGCTGAGGTTCCTGCGGAACCCGGATTATTGCAGCAACTTCAGCGGTATTGCGAGCGGGTCGAGGTTGTTGTCCGGAAGAAGCGGCCCAAATGGCAGCAATTACCCGGGGCAGCGCAGAGTTGGCTGCAAGGCTGGCCTCTGGAATTCTTTCTCCTGAATCACGCTGAGTTGTCCGCGAAGATCCACGAAATAGCGGATACCTGGGGCGCCGATGTCCTGCATATCACTCCCTCTTATCTGGCGCCCTATGTCGAAAGCCTGCCTCGCCTCAGCCAGTGCAAAAAGATACTGGATTTTCACGATGTGGGATCGGTGGCCTACTACAGGATGTGCCGTCTTGACATTGGGGCCAAACTGAAATTGCGTTTTTTCCTGCGCTGGCTGCTGGCACGGCGCTGGGAGCCAAAATATCCAGAGCGGTTCGACGCGTGTACCGTCGTTTCGACCGTTGAGCGCCGGGTGTTGAAATCGGCGAATCCCCGCCTGAATGTTGCCGTGATAGAGAACGGCGTCGATACGGCGGCGCTCCAGCCTTTGCCCGAGTCTTCAGGCGGCAACACCGTGGCCTTTGTAGGTTCGATGCTGTACGGCCCCAATATCGACGGCGCGCTGTATTTCTGCAACGACATCTTGCCCCTTATCCGGCAGCAGGCCCCTGACGTCGAGTTGGTTATTGTGGGACGTGATCCTCCCCCCCAGATCCGCGCGCTGGCAGAACGAGACGGTGTGACTGTCACGGGGCGCGTGCCAGACACGGTTCCCTATTACCAGCGGTCGCAGGTGAGCATCATTCCGCTCAGGGGAGGGGGCGGGACGCGCCTCAAGATCCTGGAGTCCATGGCGCTTGGGCGACCCGTCGTCACGACATCGCCGGGTTGTGAAGGGTTGGACGTTGCCGACCAGGAGAATATACTGATCGCGGACACGCCGGCCACTTTTGCGGAGCGCGTGATCCAGCTTCTCACTGACAAGAATTTGCGAGACAGGATTGTAGGCAATGCTCGCAGGCTCGTCGAGACGCAGTATGATTGGTCCGTGATCGGTGATAAGTTGGTGTCAGTTTATGAGGATGTGGTTACCCCGCCATGATGCGTTGTCCGATGGTAGCCGCTGCTCTCAAAATGATCGCCCACCGAGAGAAGATTGCACTGTGAAGATGACGTTCATTGCCTGGATAGGCTACCATCGCCGTAGTGATCTCCTGGCGCAGCATTTGGGCGCCACGCTGCATTTCATTTACTACAAGTCCTCACATAGGCTGATCCGGACCCCGATCAGGTATGTAGTGCAGGCCTGGCAGACCTGGCGCGTCTTGCGCCAGGACCGCCCCGACGTCATCTTTGTGCAGAACCCGCCGATCTTTTGTGCCCTGGTGGCTTTCCTCTATGCGCGGCGGTACTCTGTTCGCTACGTTATCGACTCGCATTCAGGAGCGTTCATCTCGAAGAAATGGCGCTGGTCCCTTCCGCTGCATCGGCTGCTTTCCCGCGGGGCCCTGGCAACCATTGTTCACAATTCATCCCAGGAAGCGATAGTCAGCCGCTGGAGATGCCGCTATGCGGTGATCGGGTTCACGCCTGGCGATTACCCGGCAGGAACGCCTTTCCCGCTCACTGGCCCGTTCAACGTCGCGGTGATTGCGAGCTTCATGGAGGACGAACCAATTGACCTTGTGTTTGGGGCAGCACAGTGTCTCCCCGAGGTGAGGTTCTATGTGACGGGCGATTGTCGACGCATGGGGCCCGGCCTGCCGACACACACGCCTGCCAACTGTTCTCTGACAGGCTATCTGCCCTATGAAGCGTATATCGGTTTGCTGCGCGCGGTGGATGCCATCGTGATTCTGACGACTCGCGACAATTCACTGCTCATGGGAGGTTTTGAGGCGGTTTCCCTGGGAACGCCTCTGATCGTTTCTGACCAGCCGGCTCTGCGAGACTATTTCTGTCTTGGGACGGTATACGTGCCCAACACCGTGGAAGGCATCTGTGAGGGAGTGCGCCGGGCGCAAAGTGAGCGGGCCAGATTGCGGCAAGAGATCGTGCTTCTGCAGCAGCGGCTGCAGGTTGAGTGGGAGCGGAAGTTCGCAGAACTCCAGCAGTTGCTGCAGCAGACTTGAGTGAAGCGCTGCTTCTGCGGAACGACCAGCATTTCTTGCCTCGGCTCCGTTGTCTCTTGAGGAACCGTTGGGCCTGTGACGGCCGCGTGGCGATCAGCGCCGCTTCCGCCGAATCGCAGCGAGGAGGACGTGGAAGATGTCAATTGAAGCATTCCGGGGCAGGCGTGTGCTCATGCTCCTGGAGAATAACCCCTATCCGAAGGACGTCCGCGTGCGCCAGGAAGCTGCGGCCCTGGTGGCAGCCGGCTACCAGGTTACCGTTGTCTGCCCGTCCGGCCCCCAGACAACCCCGCCGTGAAGTGCTCGCTGGTGTGCTGGTCTGGAGATACCCCGCGCCGCCGCCGGGCAACGGTTTTGCCGGCTATGTGTGGGAATACGGCTACTCACTGGCCGCCATGTTTTTTATCTCTTTGCTCGTCTGCGTGCGCCCCGGCTTTGATGTCCTGCACACGGCCAACCCGCCTGACACGGCGGTGTTCCTCGCGGCTTTCTACAAGCTATTCGGCAAACGTTTTGTGTATGACCAGCACGATCTGGCGCCCGAGATGTACTATGCGCGTTTTTCCGGCAAGGGCAATCGGCATGTCCATCGCGCGCTGCTCTGGCTGGAGGCGCTGTCCTGCCGGCTTGCCGATCGGGTGATCGTCACCAACCAATCAGGCCGAATGCTGATGATGCAAAGAGGCCGCGTTCCGCCAGAACACATCGCGGTCGTGCGCAACGGGCCCAGTTCGAGCCGATTTCGCCTTGTGGAGCCCGACCCGGCTCTTCTGAAGCCAGGCAAGACGGTGATCGTGTATGTCGGGATCATCGGGCCTCAGGACGGTGTGGATTATCTTCTCCGATCGCTCTGGCACCTGGCTTACGAGCTGGGCCGGCAGGACTTTTTCTGCTATGTCGTCGGTTCTGGAGACGCCTTGCCGGGTCTCAAAGCCCTGGCTGAGCAGTTGAAGCTGGCCGACTATGTGCTGTTTACGGACTGGGTAGACCAGGCCGAGGTCGTCCGCTACCTGAGCAGCGCCGACATCTGCGCGGCGCCTGAACCTTCCAACGAGTACAACGATCGGTCCACCATGATCAAAATGATGGAGTATATGGCGGTGGGCAAGCCGATCGTCTCCTTTGACCTTCCCGAACACCGTGTATCGGCTGGCGGCGCCGCGCGGTACGCGCAGCCCAACGACGAGCTGGAATACGCGCGGCAGATCGCGGCTTTGATGGATGATCCTGTGCAGCGCAAGGAAATGGGCCGCATTGGAAAGGAGCGGATTGAGATGGAACTCGCCTGGTCGTATCAAGAGGAGCGCCTGCTGGCTGTCTATCGGGAGCTGGCGCCGGCGAAACCGGCGTGACCTGAATACCCGGGGAGGTACAACGTCCCGGTGTGCTTAATAAAGCCGACAATTAGCGATGCTACGGCCTTTTGCACCAGAAAAAAAAGTAGAGAGCAACCTGAGGTTATCCACGGGAATGGCTGAAGCCGTTCCCCCAAAGGAGCAGGCATGAGTACCGCTGTCATCTATATCCTGATCAGTGTTGTGACCAGCGCGGTGGGACAAATTTTGCTCAAGGTCGGCATGAACAACATGGGTTCGATAACCTTGAGCCTGGGTGATCTGATGCCGGTGGTGTGGCGCATGGTGACCAATCCCTCCGTTTTTATCGGCCTAGTAATCTATCTGGCCGGGACCGTGTTCTGGCTGGCGGCTCTCTCCCTCGTCGATCTGAGTTACGCTTATCCGTTTGCCAGCCTGACTTACGTGATCATGCTGGCCGCCTCGTGGCTCATATTTCATGAGCAGATTACGCTGGGGCGCTTGCTGGGCACCGTCGTCGTCGGAATCGGGGTCCTGTTGATTTACCGAAATTAGCGCAGCGGCACAGCCAGCCGCTACTGTGTCAAATTCTAACAACTCTAACACCTAAGCGATAGAACTGGAAAAATAGCGGCCAGGTGTTATCGATCCTGACGAAAGTCATACCGCCGACGGCGCACGCTGCCCGCTGGCGCAAACTTCCTGCAAACTCCGCGCCGGTACGATTGTTATATTGGGCACAAATGGCTCGTTTTTTAGGAGGGGATCATGAAAAACGCCAAGTCAATCGCCAGTCTATCGTTTGACCTCGATAACCAATGGTCCTACATGAAGACCCATGGCGATCCAGGCTGGGAGGCATTCCCTTCTTATTTGGATCTGGTTGTTCCACGAGCCTTAGATTTTCTCAAAGATCAGAATCTAGAGATAACCTTTTTCATCGTAGGCCAGGATGCTGCTCTGGAGAAAAATCATCCCGCCATACAATCGATTGCCGCTGCCGGGCATGAGATCGGCAATCATTCCTTTAATCATGAACCCTGGCTGCATTCCTACACCGCCCAGCAGATCGAGGGTGATATCGCGAGTGCGGAAGAATGCCTCGAAAAAATCACCGGACAGCGGCCGATTGGTTTTCGAGGCCCCGGCTATGTTCTCTCGCAAACAGCCTTGAGAGTATTGAAGCAGCGCGGTTGTCTATATGATGCTTCCACTTTGCCAACCTATATCGGCCCGTTGGCGCGCTTGTATTACTTCATGTCCACCAGGTTGCCACCCGAGGAGCAGTGCAAGCGGTCTCTGCTGTTTGGAAGATTCCGAGATGGATTCCAGCCGCTCCGACCTTACTTCTGGCAACTGGGCGATGACGAGGCCCCGGAAGAATTGCTTGAAATTCCTGTCACCACCATGCCGATTTTCAAGGTCCCTTTCCACGTCAGTTACCTGCTTTATATCTATTTGCTCTCGCCTCATCTGGCAGAACTCTATTTCCGGATGGCGCTGACGTTGTGCAAGCTAACGGCCGTTCAACCGTCGCTCCTGTTACACCCGCTCGACTTTCTAGGCTGTGACGATGTACAGGAACTGGACTTCTTCCCCGCCATGAATTTACCCTATGAGAAGAAGATCCAGTTTGTGCGCAAAGTCATCCGGATTTATGCCCAGCAGTATACGGTGGTGCCATTGAAGAAACATGCGCAGCAGTTAGCGCGAACTCGCTGATGTGCCGGCCGGATTGAAACAGCGGAGTATTCAGCAGCTGCTATAACGTGAATTCGGGTTAAGCCGCCGTCATGCGCGGCCGAACGTCCAGCTGCAGCGACGTTTTTTTCGGTTGATGACAGCCGGCGATCAGATGTAATGGTTTTGCAGGCTGGCTGAAAGCCCATTGATCCACCCGGCAGGTTAGGCTATCCGGCAGTCAATCCCATAACGGCGGCTAGAACCTCAGACTGTTTAGTTAGCGCCGCTGAGATGATCTTTACCAACGCGCGGCTTCATTCAAGCCTGCAATAAGGGCGAGGCGACTGACCCCGTTCCGTAGCTGGCTGCAGCCGGGCATCAAAACCAGGCGCGGCCAGCCGCCTGCGCGCGAACCCCGAAAGTGTCTGCTGATGCCCTGCTCAACGCGGCCGGCACTTGTTGTGCCGGATGGGATAGGGGGTATGATCATGCACCATCGGTTTGGCTCCAACCACAGCAAACTGTGTGCCTTGATAATCGCCGCATGGCTGATCGGCTTGACTGTCCTGACTCCAGGACCGCTCCAGGTCAAGGGTGCGCCGGCGGATCTGACGGATGCGTTGTTGTTGTACCAGGCTGACAATCTCCGCTTCACCGACATCAACTTTCAGCAGGTAGCCGAGTACTACGGCCTGCGCTGGGCCGCCATTGACCTGGCTTCTACCCCTTTGACCGACAGCCTCCTGCGCGACGAGGCTGGCCAGTATTATCCAACCGTTGGCATAGATGCCGCCAATTTGTCCTACCTCAACTCCAGTGAACTGGCTATTCTGGAGACGGCCGTTGACCAGGGCGGCCTCAATCTCCTGATCACACGGGTGCGCAGCGGCGGTGGCTATAGTCAGCTCGGCGAGTTGGCCGATGGCGAGGTTGCCGGCGCCACTGATCCTGCCGATACCAGCCGCGATTATGTGTTGAGCGCCAGCTATCCCGACATCCTGCGCGAACTGTCTGGCCTCACCATCACCGGCTCCTCAGATGACCAGGTTGATAGCGCTTTGACCCTGGCCTCTGGCGCCAGTCACGTGAACGTGCTGGTGAGGGCCACCGATGACTATGGACAGACCTATCCCGTCTTCATCCGTTTCCAGAACGGGGCTGGCAGCATCCTGGTGGACGGTGGCGTGCATGGGCACAATTTGCGGTGGTCCGAGTTCTGGAAGCTCTATTACGCCTCGCGGGAAGGGGATCACTTTGTGCAGGCGAATTTCATGGAAGTGGTGCCCCTGATGATGTTTGTGCGTTACACGGCCGGGGAGCAAGCGTGGCAGAACAACCACAGTTATGCCAACTTGACCATTGATGATCCCGCTCTACGGCAGCCGTATGCGAATCCAAACTATTGGGACGAGTTGCTGGCCCATATGCAAGCGCACAACTATCACACCACGATTGCCTTCATCCCCATGAATTACGCCACCTCGCAGCAAAGCGTGGTCGACCTGTTCCTGACCCACCCGGACCGCTATTCGCTGGTCCTCCACGGCAACAATCACGACCCCTGCCCCGAATTTACGGACGATATCCCGCTCGACGAACAAAGAGCGGACCTGGAACAGGCCATACAGCGCATGGACGCCCACCAGGCGCTGACAGGCATTCCCTATGGACGGATCATGGTCTTCCCATGCCGGGTGTCGGGAGAGAGTACTCTTCCCTTACTGAAAGAACTCAATTTTGCGGCCACGATCAATAGTGAGATTGTCCCCTTGGGCGGGATAGCCGCTTCAGCCTTGGATTTCGACATGTATCCGGCTGTGATGGACTATCGCAACTACGCCCTGGTCTTGCGCAGCCAACTTCAAGATCGAGCCCCTATCCCTTTGATCTGTTCCGAGACAAGCCGGTTTTCATTTATGGACACCAGGATGATTTTGCGCCCCCGACAGTTATGGACGGTATCGTGGACGGTATCCATAGCCTGCCGGGGCAGGTAGAGTGGCGCAGCCTGGATTACATCATGAAGCGGCTCTACCTGGAGAAGCGGAACGACGATGGCAGCATCACTGTGCAGTGGTACACCAATCATTTGATCCTGGCGAACGAGACGGGCAGCAGCCAGCATTACTACTTGCAGAAGGAGGAGGAGGGGGCCGTGCCGATCCAATCGTTGACGGTCAACGGCGTACCCCATGCTTACACCGTAGCCGCGGGTCTGCTACAGCTTGAGGTGACTATAAGCGCGCCCGGTTCGGCTGAAGTCATCATCACCTATGGGAGTTCACCGTCCACACCAACCCGCACACCGTCGCCGACGAACACACCGACCGCCACGCCGACGAGAACGCCGACCGCTTCGCCGACGAAGACGCCAACAGGTTCGCCGGCGAACACCTCGACTGCTTCGCCGACGAACACACCAACCGCCACATCGACGTCTACATCTGCGGCGACGCCGACCTCAACGCGCACTAATACGCCTGCACCATCGACCGGGCTCGTTCTCGCGTTAGGCTTTAATGAGAATAGTGGCACAACGTCTACGGACGCTTCGGGCCAGAACAATTCAGGCACTTTGACGAATGCGACCTGGACAACCGGCAAGTATGGCAGCGCTTTGTCGTTTAATGGGACAAACAGTTGGGTCACGGTCAACAACTCCACTTCTCTTGATCTGGTGAGCGGCTTCACGCTGGAAGCCTGGGTCTCACCTAGCACCAGCAGTGGTTGGCGAACAATCGCTATGAAAGAGCTGGACGCGATCTACTATCTATATGCCAGCAATGGCACCGGGCCCGGTGCGGGCATGAATATAGGAGGCTATCACGAGGTGTTTGGCACATCGAGCCTAGCGACCAACACATGGTCATACGTTGCGGGCACTTGGGATGGCGCGACTTTGCGCGTCTATGTGAACGGCACACAAGTCGCCAGCAAAGCTGTCGCGGGGGTGCTCACAACCACTACCAACCCGCTGCGCATTGGGGGTAACTCCAGGTGGGGAGAATATTTTTCAGGCAAGATCGATGAAGTGCGTGTCTATAATCGTGCGCTCTCTGCGTCTGAAATCCAGAATGATATGAATACACCCATTGGGCCTGCAGCGCCCCCGGCCACATCTACCGCGACGCCCACGCGGACAAACACGCCAACTTCCACCTCCACTTCGACACCGGCCAATACGGCTGCCCCAACGCCGACTTCGAAGCCAACCAATACGCCAACACCAACACCGACTATCACACCGACACCGACGCCTTCTGACTTGATTTTCGCTGACGACTTCGAGTCTGGCAATCTCTCGACTTGGTCGTCCAGCACGACCGACGGTGGCGACCTCAGCATAAGTGCGGCGGCAGCGCTCAAGGGCACTCGCGGCCTGCAGGCGGTGATAGACGACAATGTCGCCATCTACGCTACCGACGACACGCCCAACGCCGAGCCACGTTACCGGGCACGTTTCTACCTCGACCCGAACTCGATCTCGATGGCCAGTGGTAATGCTCATTACATCTTCTACGGCTACGCTGGCACCTCCCCGGTAGTGTTGCGGGTAGAGTTCCGCTTCTACAGTGGAAACTATCAACTCAGAACGGCCCTCTTGAACGATGGCACGACCTGGACGACCAGTAGTTGGTTCACCATCAGCGACGCACCCCACTTCCTCGAATTGGACTGGCGGGCCGCGACAGCGGCAGGCGCGAACAATGGCGGCCTGACGCTATGGATTGACCGTGTTCAGCGCGCCGATCTGACCGGGGTGGATAACGACACGCGGCGGATAGATCGTGTGCAGTTGGGTGCAGTGGCCGGGATGGATAGCGGTACGCGTGGAACGTACTACTTTGATGCCTTCGAGTCACGCCGGAGCACTTATATCGGCCCGGCGAGCGTTCTCGCGGATTTTGACGCGAATCCCACCCAGGGAGCCGCGCCACTTTCGGTGACCTTCACCAACACGTCCCAGCCGACTTCGACCATCACGTCCTATCTGTGGAACTTTGGTGATGGTGCCACTAGTACACTGGCAAATCCGCCTCATACCTACACCGCGAACGGCTCTTACAGCGTGACACTGACAGCGTTTGCCGGAACTGCACAAGGCACTGTCACCAAAACCAACTGCATCACCGTCTCCAATTTCCTGTTTGCGGATGGCTTCGAGTCCGGGAACCTGGCGGCCTGGACAACAGCCGTCACCAATACCGGGCGACTGAGGGTCTCGTCTGCATCGGCGCTGACGGGGACCTGGGGCCTGCAGGCCGTCATCAGCGGCACGACGGCGATGTATGTGCGCGACGACACCCCGGCCAGCGAATCACGCTACCGTGCCCGCTTCTACTTTGATCCTAACTCGATCACCATGGCATCCGGCAACACCCACGATATCTTTGTCGGGCGCACTGGCAGCCTTGACGTGTTCCGAATCCAGTTCCGCTTCACCAGTGGCAACTATCAGGTGAGCGCACAGACTCGCAACGATAGCACCGTCTACAGCAGCACCTCGTGGTATACGATTTCTGACGCTCCACATCCAGTCGAGATCGACTGGAAAGCGGCCACAGGCGCTGGCGCAAACGACGGGTATATCAGTCTGTGGATTGATGGGACACTGAAGCAGACGGTGTCCACAGTTGACAACGATACGCGCCGGGTGGACGAGGCGCGCCTGGGACCGCTGTCCGGCATTGACGCTGGCACGCAAGGCACCGAGTACTTTGATGCAGTCGAGTCGAGGCGGACGACCTATATTGGGCCGTAAGGCTCTACCGGCGGCAGAAATCATGGACAGCCCAGAACAATTGGAGTAAACTCATGGCGGGGCTCCCCGGAAGGCTGGACTTGTGGTTGGCGCCTTAAGTGCAGCCGAAAAGGAGTCCTTTATCCCGAACTCGCGTTACTATAAAAAAACTGGATTTGCCATGGTCGGATTCACTTCCGTACAGGAATCGCCTGTGAGCTGCCCAATCTGTAGCGGCGCTGCTCGCCGGCGATTTCAAAAGTATGGATATTGGATCTTGGAATGTTTAACCTGTCAGCATCGTTTTGCAGACACAGCCATCTCAGAAGGCCAGGCTAAACTCATCTACGACGATCGATATTTTCACGGGGGAAGAGATGGCTATCCGGATTATTTGAGTGAGTCTGAATTATTGGTCGCGCATGGAAGAAGATATGGCGCGCTGCTTAAGCGCTATGTGCCGCCCGGCAAAGTGCTGGATGTCGGTTCAGCAGCGGGATTTATTCTTAAAGGATTTCAAGAATCTGGCTGGATTGGAAAAGGGATCGAGCCTAATCCACAGATGGCCGATTATGCCCGGATTCGGCTTGGACTTGAAGTAGAGACTGGAACGTTAGAAGAGTACTCGGACGAAACTCGCTACGATTTAGTCAGCATGATCCAGGTGCTTCCACACTTTTTCGATCTCCGGAGGGCGCTCCAGGCAGCTGCGGGAATCACCAAGCCGGGGGGAATCTGGCTCATTGAGACCTGGAATAGAGACAGCGCGACGGCCAAGGTCCTGGGCCAGCATTGGCATGAATACAGCCCCCCCAGCGTATTACAGTGGTTTTCACCAGCAGGCTTGCGCCGTCTTGTGGAACAATATGGTTTCAAAGAGGTCGGGCGCGGCCGGCCTGCAAAATACATCTCTCCAGTCCACGCCAAATCTCTGCTGAAGTACAAGCTTAACGAATCAGCCTTGGGAAGGATCGCGTGCAAGATCGTCGATTTAGTCCCCGACCAATTTCCCATCCCTTATCCGGCAGATGATCTTTTTTGGGCTATTTATCAGAAACTGTGAATTCACTCGGCCATCCCGGCGCTAAAATCATTCGACACCTTATCGCGTCGGACGCGTGTTCCAGCACATAGTGGCAGAAGATCAGATCGAAGGTGTCACGAGCCAGGGGCAGTTGGGCGAACCACACGCCTCAGCTCTGGTCCGCTGGGCCGGACAACCATCGGCAACTGCACCTGGGAGCCGCCCTCGATTGCCGATCCCAGGCTCACTTCGTCCAGCCGCACCGCCGGGTGGCTGGATACGGTGAAGGTAAGCGTCATCGCCTGGCCGGCAGCGGCATCGACCGGGAGCCAGACATGGGTCCAATCGGTCGTCGAGATGACCTGCGTGTGGCTTATGGGTGTGCCAGCCAGCTCGACGGTGAGTGCGCTGGCGCCGGTAGCGGCATCGTCCAGCCGCACCAGGAACGAGAGGGTAGCATCCATCAGCCCTTCCGGCACAGACAGGTCCTGACGAAGCCACCCGGTCCCTCCGCTGCCTCCCAGCCGGACCGCGCGATCGCCCGTATGTCCTCCGGAAATGACGTCCGGCATGACGGCGCCGCCTGGCAGCCAGCCGCCCCAGCCGTCCACCTCAAAGCCGCCATTATTGATCACGTCGTCGTGGGGTGAAAGCACAAAGTCCTGGCCGCTCAAATCGGTCGCTACCGCTGTGAGGTGCATCGGCGGCGGTGTTCCAAAGCCAGCGCGCGCCGCCAGCAGATCGTAGTCGCCTTCGTTTACCAGGTAGGCGATATAGCGGCCAAAGGTCGAGTCGGCGGCTGCTGCGGCGGCAACGGTAACCTGAGTCCAGATCACCGGTTCGTGGCGGATGGTGACGATATCCCCGCTCAGGGTGTATCTGGCCATTGTGGTAGAGGCAGGGTTTGACACAGTCGAATTGCCGACCTCGTCCCGAGCGCGAACACGGAAGGTGTACGGCTGGCCGTACTGGGGCGACGCTGGCTCGAACGCAGCATAGGTGTCAGAAGTCGCCGTCAGCCAGCGTATCCAGGTCGGTGATGCGCCAACGCGATACTCTACGTCAAAGGTCACCGGGCTGCAAGCGTCAGATCCCCCCCAGTTGACCCCAAAAGGCGGTTTCTGAGCTCGAGGCAGGGCATTCATCCAGGCGTCGTAGGGCGAAATGGTATCGACGATCGCGGTGTAGCGTGCGGCGCTGTAGCTGCCCGTGTTGCCTGCCTGGTCGTGAGCCCGCACCCGGAGGCCCAGAGTGCGTCCATCGGCGCCGCCCGCGTAGACAGCGTTTCTGGATTGGGTTTCCAGCCGCCAGTTGGTCCAGGCGCCACCATTGTCCGATACCTGCACATCAAACGACTTGACCCCGGTGCCAGGAGCAGGGTCCGAGCCATCCCAACTCAGCCGCACATTCGAGCACTCACTCTGAGAGGGCAAGTCGCTGATCCAGGCGGCGGGCGGCGTGGCATCGCCCAGCAGCTGTGTCACCGAGGTAATCGAGGCGCCAACACCGCGAGGCAGCGCTGGGTTTGTGATCGTAAAGTCAAAGTCGGCAAACCCCTCGCCAACGCCGGCGTAGTCGGGGTCAACAAACTGCGGATCGGCGCGCTGATTGCAAACACCGGAATAGTCGCTGATGTCCCAACAGAAATTCCCCGTTTTGATCCCCGAGCCGATTCTAACTTCCCGCCCCCCCACAAACAAAGAATCAGACACCTGGTACCCGCTGCCCGGAGCGTAGATGCTCCACCATTCAGCCCCCACGTCCCGGACCACTGTTACATGATCGAAAACATAGCCAGCGTGGGTCAGTGTTTCCTTGGCGTAAAAGCCCGCGTTGCCGTAGCCGCCATGGTAGCCGACAAAGAGCGAATTCCGGACCGTCACATTGTTGATCTGGCCGGTGTCGCCCAGAATTATCCCCTGCATCAGGCCGGGGCCAATGATAGAATCCACCACGGTGAGACTCTGGTGTGTCAGGTCGCCATAGAACTGGATGCCATCGGAGTGGCGGCAATAGTTGAACGGCTCGTCCGGCACGCTAGGGTGCGGCCGCTGATTGTAAAACCAGACCCGCCGAAAGACTGCATTGTTCACCGGCTTTTCGTACCCGGTCTGGAACCCATCCTGTCCGTTATCGTGGAGGATCAGCCGTTCAAAGAGCAAGGTAGACCCGCTGCCGGTGATGGCCGGTTGATCCGGTCCCTCGCCAGCCGACCAGTTGCCGTTATCGAACATCTCGGCGTTGCGCAGCGTCACGTGGTGATTGTTCCCCCTATCTGCGAGGCTCAACCCATGTGTCCAGGCGTAGACCATAATCCCCGACCAATGGATACCATCTATCACAATATAGCTCCGACTGTCGGCATAGATACCGGCCCCCTTGCCTCCCTGGTCGGGGGTATACGACGTTTGTCCACAATACGGCAGCGGGGTTGAGCGACCCCCAAAAATGCGCGCCGTCCCGTTCCGCCCCGTTTCGTCGGCTAACTTGATAGTAATGGGCGCATCCGCCGTGCCGCTAACTCCAACGGCTAGCGCGGTGTTGTATTCCATCCCGCAGCCAGCCGGCAGTGGCGTGTTGGTGCTATTCGTGACAGTGACGGAATAGTCGCAAGCCACCGAACCGCCGTCTATCAGGATCGTATCCCCCGGCTGTATCACACCCCAGTCGATTTGATTCAACTCGTTCCAGGCGGCGGCCCAGGATCGGCCATCACCATTGCTGCCGGCGCGGGAAACATAGAAGGTAGTGCCTGCAGCGGCGGGCAGGGCGGTTTTGCTCAAGGCAGGCAGCTTATCAGCCCCGCCGGTACCTGTAGGCTGGATCTGCACGGTTGGCGCGATGGTAGACTGCCCGTCGCCCGTGGGTGGGATCCGCAGGGTTGGTGTTATTATGGACTGCTCCATGCAAGACAGGGTGAGCACGGCCCAAATCGTCATAGTCAGGTAAGTCGCAATCCACTTTTGGAGACTCATTACACAGGTGCTCATTGGCATTTCTCCCATCCTAAGCCACGACGACAGCGCAACTAGCAGCATAATGGCGGTCCTGGCCTCAAACCACGACGCCCCCTGCTGATGCGCTTCCATCCGCACAATCTTTTTCAGACCAAGATGCCAACAGTGTAATCGGAACCCTGCCTGCTTCTCAATAGGATTTTTGGTTAATAAAATGTTGCAATTGTGATAGTCTGTAAGAATAGCAAAGTGGCACGCGGAACAAATGTGGCCGTTTCGCAACATTTTACTACAGACGTAAATGGGTTACGCAGGGACCCCTTCAAATTCCAGACAAATACGTTTTTCTTCTGGCTCATTTCGTGGTATATGTCACCCAGTGCGGCGGCATGCCAAATCTTGTGTAAATTCGTTCGCCCGCAGTTTAACTGCGGGGAAACTACACAATCTTCGGCACACTGCCCAGTGCGGCGCATGCCAGAGATTCCCGAGCTGGGTATTGCCATGGCGCGCTTGCTTATCCAGAAACTGCGCTGGACAACCGACTTTGCCGAGGCTGTGGCTCAATACGGTGCGGCTGGCGTGAAGATGAAAAGGAGTGCATGAACCAAATTGCGCTGGTGACGGGCGCTACCGGCGCGATCGGGAAAGCGATCGCGCGGCAGTTGGCGGAACACAACACGTTTGAGGTCGTGCTGGCCTGCCGGGATGAGGAGAAAGCCGGGCAGGCCGTCGCCGAGATCCGGCGCGCCACCGGAAACCCCAACGTGCGTTACGAACTCGTCGATGTCTCGCGCTATTCCTCGGTCGAAGCCCTGGCCCGGCGGTGGCGCGGCCCGCTGCATATCCTGATCAACAACGCGGCCGCCTCACCGCGCCAGCGCCAGGAAACGCCCGAGGGGATCGAGGTGCAGTTCGCCACCAATGTCCTGGGCTACTTCTGGCTGATCCGGTTGTTCAGCGACCGATTGCAGGCGTCGGCGCCGGCCCGGGTGATCAATGTCGCCAGTTACTGGGCCGGCGATCTGGACTTGAGTGATCTCGAATTCAAGCGGCGGCGGTACAACAACGGCACAGCCTACCGCCAATCGAAACAGGCGGATCGCATGCTGACAGTGGCCTGTGCGGCGCGCCTGAAATCCTGCGGCGTCACCGTGAATGCCTGTCACCCGGGCGACGTGAACTCGCGGCTGAGCAACGATCTGGGCTTTGGCGGACAGGCTACGCCGGACGAAGGGGCCGACACCGCCGTCTGGCTGGCGGCTGATCCCGTGGGACAGCGCGAGACGGGCAAATACTTCGAGCGGCGGCAAGCGGTGCGCTGCCGGTTTGGCGAGGATACGGCCGCGGTGGAGGCGCTGTATGAAGCGTGCCTGGCCTACGCCTAGCCCGGCATGTTACTCCAGCACCTGCCGGCGTGCGGCAGGTGTTAGCGACAACACGCCTTGACTAGACGGCATCACTCACTGCCGCCCGACTTCCGTGAGGCCGGGCGGTTTACTGTCCGGCGGATTCGACCTACTGTAATGGCCCGCGGAACTGTGCTGGAAGATGCCGGCCGGACACTCCCCCTACACGTCACATCAGATCTGCCCACAATTGGGCGTTCCTACCGCTCATCTTGATGCCCACCAGTGGTCCTCGTCTGAATTGTCGACTGGGCCACGCCGTTCCACACGATTGTCCAGGAAAAACTGGATACGCTCAACTTGTCGCCTCAACAACTATTTAACGATCACCCTCTTCTCGCCGATGATGGTCGGTCAATTAGTCGTCCAACTGGTGCGGCCGGATCCCCTGCCAAACGCATCCAGGAGGTGCTGGAAAGCCAGCCCACGGTGCAAAGCCGCTTTTCTATTTGCCATTGTCCGACTGGACTTTGTGCGCGATACGGCCAACTTGAAAATCTACTATGACGATTCCAAACAAGGCGACTGGCTGAATGCGGCGGAGCCGGTCGCAGTCAAAGACGACGGCAGCGATCTCTAGCGAGCATTCGAGTTGATGCCCGGCGGGATCTGGACGTAGACTTCGGATACCCCAAGAGAAGGACGGGCAGCGCCGCACTGCGCGTGCTGCCTTCCTTGCTCGAAATCCGCGAGGGCCTGGTTGGGTGTTGGAGCAGAACCAGCGGCAGGCTTGGGCTGGTCAGGAGGAGCGGGCATGTCTGACTGCTGTTTCATGCTGGGTGCTGAAGCCGCCAGGGGCAACATCAATCAACACTACGGCGTCTCTTCTGTCAGGAGATTATGCGACAAGGCATATTGAACTAGCGCGACACGGTTGTGGAGGCCCAACTTTTGCATGAGACGGGTGCGATAGGTCTCTACACTCTTGGGGCTTAATTTCAGCATGGCCGCGGCCTCGCTGGCCGTGTAGCCGAGAACGATCAGTTTGAGCACTTCGTGCTCACGCTCGCTCAACGGATCGTCTGCATCTGCGCGGCCGCTCCCGAGTTCAGCCCTATACTCTTCCACCACCAGCCGAGTGCAGGCAGGAGATAGAAAAGCGCCTCCCTCGGCAACCACCCGAATGGCAGTGACCAGTTCGGTGTCCGCGGCCGACTTGAGCACAAAACCGGCGGCGCCGGCTTGCACCGCATTGAGCAGGTAAGTGTCCTGATGGTGAAAGGTGAAGATCACCACTTGCGTTGTCGGGCAGGTCGCGCGAATTTGGCGTGTGGCGTCCAGTCCATTGCCCGGCATCAGGACGTCCATGATGACCACATCGGGATGCAGGTCCTGGGCCAGGGCCACGGCTTGACATCCAATGGAAGCTTCACCCACCACGACCATGTCCGGTTCGCTTTCCAGAAAAGCGCGGACCCCTGCTCGCACCACCGGATGGTCATCGGCTAGCAAGACACGGATTTTCTTCATGTGCGGCTCCCGTGAATGGCGTGATGGGCATGACGACTCCCCACGACTACTCAGGCTGCGTCAACGCGACGTCGAGAGCAATTTGCCCTGGGGACGCTGCGGACTCAAACGGGCGCGGGCGCACAGGCGTGTCCCCGCGCCAGGCTCTGACTCAATGGCGAGTTCTCCGCCGACCAGGGCCAGACGCTCACGCATGCCCGCCAGCCCGAGGCGACGCGGCTGCCTGGCCTGCATCGCGTCCTGGTCGAACCCGACACCATCGTCCCGGACTTCGAGCGTAAGCCAGTCGGCGTCTCGCTTCAACATCACATGGGCGCAACGCGCATGAGAATGCTGCACAGTATTGTTCAAAGCCTCTTGAGCCACCCGGTAAAAAGTTAGTTCCAGATCTTTGGACAGACGCTCGCGCGTGCAACCCGCAACTTGCAGGGTGACGTTCATCGAACCGGCTGCGTTCAATTCGTCTACATGCTGACTCAAAGTCGCTTCCAATCCCTGCTCATCTAACATCCGGGGATGAAGTTCCATGACAAGCCGGCGCACCTCACTCAAAGCATGCGTGATGAGTTTTCGCAAGTTCTGGAGACGTTGGACTTCTTCAGCCGTAGCTGATTTTTCCAGCAGCTTCAAGTAAAGCAACACCGAGGTCAGAATTTGCGCCGTTTCATCATGCAGCTCGCGCGCTATCCACTGTCGCTCTTCGTCTTGAGCACATAGGACCTTGTGCGCCAGGAAACTGACTTGTTCCTCGTCGTGCTTCAGGGTGTCCTGCAGGTCTGTGAACGCGGCGATCACTCCGTCAAGGCGGTCATCGCCGATCAAGCTAGTCGCTGGCGAGACAGGGACCTGGCTCTGTCGGGCTTCATCCACAGCGGTCTCGAAACGCTCCAAGGGTGTCAGGGCCAGCTTGATGACACCCAAACTGACGACGAGATCGATACCGACGCCGGCCACGACAAACAGAGCGAGCAAATCATAGTGCGGGTCTGGGGTGAGGCTTCTACATGCTGCACGGCAATGACGGCTCCCACCAGGGCCAACATCTTCACCACGATCAAATTGGGCAATAAGAGTTTCAACCACAACGGAATATGCAGGAATCGCCGAATGAGGGTACGTATTTTGTCCAACATAATACAAAACCTCCTGCCCGTGTTGCCTTTTGCGATTAAGCTGTCCGGCGCGCAACGTAGCAGAGCTTGCTATTCATGCATGGCAATCCATATTAGGGCGGAGCGAGCGCAACTAGAACTCGATTAGTGCACAAAGTTTTCACAATCCGGGAGTCTAACTGTATGTATCTTACTCCTATCCAGCAGTATTAGAGGTATGAAATTCATTTGAATTTGGTAAGAATCTAGTCAAAGTGTTGACTTGTCGGCCTTTGACTGCAGTTCCGTCAGGGTTTTCCTGATACCCTCAATGGCTGATCACGCTTAATCTTAATCTTGAAGCCTCGCCGAAAGGGTAGCAACCGATTTTGGCGCCTGAGGTAGTGCATCGAATCTGTATGGGATGCTTTGCCCACGCCTGGCGATAGTAGCGCCTGTCTTGATCTTGCGACGTTATCCGCCGGGGCGGGTATCGGAGAAATGGCATGACCCACAGAAGCACCAGCACAGAGGTATGGGATTCCCTTGCGCTTGATCTGGTCAGCATTCAAGTCGAGGGCAAGATCGTTTTTATTAACAAGGCGGGCGCGAAAATGTTAGGCGCAGCAGCGCCCGAGCAGATCGTCGGAAAATCGATTCTGGATTTTGTACACCCTGATTCTCAGGAGATCGCTATTGATCGAGCTCGCCAAATGATCAATGGCGATATCGTGATCTGCCCCGGCGAGGAAAAGTGGATTCGGCTGGATGGGAAATCGATTGATGTAGAAGTCGCCGCGATGCCTGTCGTGTATCAGGGCCGACCGGCCGTGCAGTTCATTGCGCGGCACGGCAGCATGTCTGGATCGTGCAGGCCGCGCTATTGCAGCGCTGCAGTCCGGCTGCGCGTATATCGCCTGCGCGAATAGCGCTGAAACCTCATTGGGGTGCCGGTCACACCGGATGTGGCATAACAAGGTTGGCGATGACGAGATGAAGCAAATTCGAGTTCGGGTAGCCGTGTTTGTTTGCTGGCTCGTATTGTTCTGCAACTTTTGGCGGCTGATAGACCCTCTGGGCATCACGGCTGTTGCAGCCATCACGGTGATGATCGTGGCCGTCCTTATTTTGATCACTCCTGGCCTCGCCCGAGGTCCGGTGGGAATAATCCTGGCATTCCCCATTCTGCTATTTCTAGCACTCAAAGCTGCGGCAGGTGCCGGAGTATTGGGGGCGGATACTCTCCTGACCATTGCCGAGGTGTGCGCCATTGGCATAACTATCTTGCTGGCGCGCTGGGTGAGTTCAGCGGTGAGCGAATTTGAAAGTGCGATCGCCCACATTACGATCGGCCGGCGTGGTCAAGCGCCTGAGCCGCCTTTGCCGGGGCCCGGTTCAATCTACCGGGAAATACGGCGCGCCCGTAACTATGAACGTCCCCTGACATTGATGGCCGTGGCCGTTGAAGAACAGTCTGTCCAGGTTGCCCTGGACCGCATGGTGCAAGAAGCTCAGTTGGCCCTGATGAAACAATATGCGCTGGCCGGCGTGTCCAAGGTGTTGTGTGAGGAATTGGAGGATTGCAACGTCATTGTCCAGAGCGACGGACATTTCCTCATTGGATTACCGGAAGTAACGCCTGAGCAGTTGCCCAGCCTGATGGAGCGGTTGCGCCAGCTGGTATCTGAGCAAGTCGGAGTCTCCTTGAGGATTGGCGCGGCATCTCTTCCCCAGGATGGACTTACCTTTGAGGGTCTTCAGGACAAGGCGATCCAGGACATGGAGTCCACTCTTGACCGACAGCCGTCCGCCCGGCCCCAGTTGTCGTATGTGGAACACCATAGCGTTTAGCGACTGCGGCGCTGAGGTAGATGCCGTATGGAACTGATGACGATCAATCAACCCACCATATGTCCCCGGCGACTCGGCTATCGAATAGTCAAGCGCGCGCTGGACGTCACTCTCTGTCTGCTGTTTCTGCCTGTCGCCTTGCCCATTATGGCTGTTTGTGCGCTGGCAATCCGCTTCGATTCGCCTGGCCCTGTCGTCTTTGTTCAAGAGCGAATCGGCAAGGGAGGCCGTCTGTTTCGAATGTACAAACTTCGCACGCTGTCATCAGAACTAGATGACAGCAATTGCCAGGCTTTTCTGCAAGCCTTCGTGCGAGGGCAGCTTGGTTGCGAAGACGAGAATCGGGGGCTCTTTAAGCCGGTGCATGGCCCGCGGCTCACTCGGATGGGGCGTATCGTGCGCAGGACCAGTGCAGACGAGTTGCCGCAGATCATTAACGTGCTGAGAGGGGAAATGAGTCGGGTCGGCCCACGCCCGAACCTGCCGTGTGAAGTGGAGGCGTATCGACCCTGGCATCACGAGCGGCTGGAACTGCTTCCCGGCATCACCGGCCTGGCTCAGGTGCGAGGAAGAAGCCGTATCAAGTTCGACGCGATCGTCAATTACGATATCGAGTATCTTGAAAAACAGAGTCTGATACTAGATTTGAAGATTCTGTGGTGGACCGTGTTGGTGGTATTACGTGGCAGGCATGCCGGGTAACGACTCTACGGAGCAGCGCAGCCTGTTTGAGTCTCACAGCGGTTTACCTTTTTCAGAACATACAGCGAAGCAGGTCATATGGAACTCAGAACCTATCTCCAGATTCTTGTCAGGCGCCGGTGGATTGTCATCCTCGTTTTCCTGATTACGATGGCTTGCACAATTCTATTGACTTTGCGTCAATCCCCAACCTTTTCAGCCACGGCCACATTTGTGGTTGCGCCTTCCAGCTCGTCTTTCGACCTGCGCAACTATCTGAGTGGACTGGATGTCCTGGGTGCGCGAAGCGAGGTGGCCGCCACCTACGTTGAGATACCATCCAGCCGGGTGGTGCGGCAGGAGGCGGCCGACGCGTTGGGCTTAAGCCCGGCCCAAACTGAAGACCTGCTGGTCACCAGCAAAGTGCGGGCAGGCACGAATGTGATGGAGATCACGGTTGAAGGGGCCGATCCCGCGCTTGTCGCGACCTACGCCAATAAGGTGGGCGACAGCACAGTCGCCTACGTGGAGCAGCTGTATGCAATCTACGTCTTGAAAGCCCTTGATCCGGCTCTGCAGCCGGTTTCTCCCATCAGGCCCAACCCCAAGCTGAATCTGGCGTTAGGGGCGGTATTGGGCCTGGTCCTTGGTGCAGGGCTGGCTTTCTTGTTTGAGTATCTCCGTATGCCGGCGGAAGTCGTGAGCACGGCCGGCATTCTCGACGAAGAGAGTGGGGCGTGCAATGAGCGCTATTTCGATCGCAGACTGACAGAGGAGATGAGCCGGGCCCGCCGGCGCAAGTACCCTCTGACCGTGGCTTTGCTGGATGTTGATGTGCACCGGGCTATTCAAAAGTCTATTCCAGCAGAGTTTCAAGGCGACGCGCTGTGGACAGTGACCAACTTTTGCAGGCAGTCTCTGCGCGACGAGGATGTATTGGCCCGCCTGCACGAGACCACCTTTGGCCTCCTCTTACCCGACGTGCCGGAAGACGAGGCCAAAGCCTTGTTGCGGCAGCTCCAGACACGCATGAAGGAGACCTCTTTTAGGATTGAGCGTTGCGGCGCCAGGTTGAATGTGCGGGGTGCCGCGGGTCTTGTGTCCTACGACTGTAACGGCATGGGATCGCATGATCTGCTGGCCGAGGCCCGCCGTGCGCTGAAGCGGGCGCAAGCAGATGGAGGTGGCAAGGTCTTCTTATCCTCTGAGAATGGGGATGAATGAAGGCTAAGGACGAAGAGGCGGGATAGGTATGAAGATTGAATCGGCGAGCCAAATGGCCCCCGCAGCCGAGATCTTTGGTATCCAGCCGGCCTCGAGCCCGAGTCAGAGACAGGATGTCCTCACTGTCGCCAAAGGCGGCGGCCTCTCATTTGTAGGCAGGCTGTTTGATTATGCGGTGCGGTTCGCCTTCAGCATTGTCGTGGCGCGCGCCATCGGAGCGGAACAGTTCGGCCTGTATACGTTGGCGTTTACGGTGGCGGCCCTCGCATCGACGATGGCCCTGCTGGGACTGCAAACCGGCATGGTGCGCTTTTTGCCGCCTGCCATCCGGCAGCGAGATGACGCCAGTGTATGGGGAATCATCCAGGTAGGCGCCGGTCTGCCTGCTTTGCTGAGCATCGCCCTTGCCATTGGCCTGTTTCTGCTGGCCGATCCGATAGCCAACCGGGTGTTTAGCGATCCTCGCCTGGCACCGGTACTCCGGCTGGTTAGTCTAACTATCCCGTTGGATACGCTTATCGCTATGGCGTATGTGGTTGTCATTAGTTACAGGCGGCCGGAGTACAGCGTCCTCGCGAACGATGTGGTCTTTCCGCTCGCCAAATTCTTTCTCACAGTAGGGTTTCTCGCCGCCGGGCTGGGCATATTGGGCATCGCCACGGCCCACATCATCGCGTCGGCGGTGGGGTTGGCGCTGCTCGTTTACCTCGTAAACTCGTTGTTTTCACTTGTCCGCCCCCTCCGGTCTGGCAGGCGCAATGCCGGCCAGCTGCTCCGTTATTCGCTGCCTGCCTACGCGGGTTGGATTATCAAAACGGCGCGCGGCACGCTCGAGACCCTGGTGCTGGGTTTTGTAGGTCTGACCACCGGCGTCGGTGTTTACACGGCGGCCCTGCGGCTCACCACCATCGGCAGCATGTTTTATCTCTCGATTGGAAACATCTCAACGCCGATCATCGCCGACCTTCACAGTCGAGGTGAATCAGCTCAGCTGAAAGCGTTTTACCAGACGACTACCCGCTGGTTGGTGACGTTCAATCTGCCGCTCTTTTTAACCTTTGTCATTTTTGCCGTTCCCTTGCTTTCCATCTTTGGCGCCGACTTTGCAGCCGGCGCGACGAGCCTGATGATCCTGGCCGTTGGGACACTGGTCTACGCGGGAACAGGCCTTGGCGCGAATGTGCTCGACATGACGGATCATACCAGGCTGAACGCCGCCAACTCGCTGTTCATGGTGGTTGTTACGATTGGGCTGGATTTGTTGCTCATCCCGCGGTGGGGAGTGGTGGGAGCCGCTACCGCTGCTGCTCTTTCCACAGTCCTGGTCAACATCGTGTGCCTGCTGGAGATCCTGCTCTTGCTCCGCATGCAGCCCTATAATCGGAGCTTCCTGAAACCTCTGGTCGCTGGCCTGGCGGCCGCGCTGGTCACGTGCCTCCTCAACCAACGCCTGGCTCTGCCACCCCTGCCGCAAGTGGCGGTGGGGGGAGCCGTACTCTGGAGCGTCTATATGGCGACTCTGGCCCTGTTGGGTCTTTCTGCGGAAGACCTTGCGGTGCTGGAGAGTCTGCGTTCTCGCCTCAATCTCAAAGAACTATTCGGCAGGCGGGTGGTCCGCTAGCCCATGGGCACGTTGCTCCGCCCTTCCGTTTCCGGTTGAACTGGATCGATGATGCAAGCTTCCCACCGCGCTCAGATGGCAGTCTCCACAGCTGTGCAATTCGTTCAGGGCAAACCCCTGGCGACGTGGTTACTCGTTTTCCTGGGATTAGGGTTAGCGCCAGCCGTGGCTATTTTGATTTCCAGGGGACAGTGGCTGTATGCCATTGCTGTGGCCTTGGTGGCGCCCGGTGTCGCGCTGTTCTGCGCCCGCCCATTTATCGGGGTCATCCTGTGGCTGCTGGTGCTGCCACTTTCTTCGGCCCTGGCCAGTGCGGAGGCTGTCTACTGGGCGCTCCACCGGATCATGATCCCATGCATCCTGGTCCTGGCCATGCTCTCTCGCGCGCTGAAAGTTGGCAAGCACCCCGCTGTGAGGCTGGGACCACCCGAGCTGGCGATGGGAATCCTGGCCGGTCTCGTGCCCAGCTTTATCCTCCTGTCCCAGACCAACAGCCGCGTGCCCCTCATCCAATACGCGGACAGGATACTCATTCCATTTTGCATGTATCTGGTTATGCGTCTCATGGACGCGCGCGAGCGAGACTTACGGCTTCTTCAATGGACCGTTCTCTTTATCGCGATCAGCCAATGCGTCATTGGATTGTTATCGTGGTTTGCCCCCCAGTTCTTGCCGCGTGCCTGGATATCATACTGGCAGGGATTTCGAACCTCCGGATCGCTTGATAATCCAAACGTATATGCCGTTGTGCTGATCTTTTGCGCTACCCTGTTGTTCCATGCGGCTATGAACCGCAAGCCGGGCCTGGTCCGTGCTTTGTTCTTATCGGTTTGCGGCTTGAGCGCTATCTGCGTGTTCCTGTCCCTGGAGCGGGCAGCGTGGCTGGGGGCAGCTGTCGCTATTGCCGGCTTGCTGGTTTTATACCCCAGGCCCATGCTGCGTTTGATCTCCATCGGACTGGTTGTGATGATCGTCCTGGGAGGCGGACTGCTTTCCAGGCAAGTGGCTGCGGCCAGCGGGCGAATCGGCCAGCAGCAGCAAATAGCTGACCGGGTCGTCGTCTCCGACGCCATGCTCCAGATGACCCAGATCAAACCAGCGTTTGGCTGGGGCTACGGAACCCTGAATCAGAATATCCAGCAATATTATCAGCGAGTAGGGGATGCCACCATCGCGAAGGGTTTCGTCACTTCCCACAACACCTACCTGACCATCCTGGTCGAACTTGGCCTGGTAGGATTCCTGCTTTATCTGTTTCCCGCTGTCTGGTGGCTGGTGCTCACCGTCCGGGTTTGGCGACGAATGCCCAGAGCCGGATTATGGAGCCGATCGCTGCTGGCTGTGCTCTGGCTGGCTGCTCTCAGCTCCTTTATCGTGAGCAACTTGATGGACATGCGCTTCTTCCCCATCGGCCTCACGCTCTGGTGGATGATGTTAGGGCTCATTGCCAATCTGGTCTACCCGTATACCGGGCGGCGGTCCGGGCCTACCGCCCAGACATTGAGGTACAAATCCTGGCTGGAGAAAGACCCGGGATGAGATCACCGAGAATAGGCGGCGCGGGACGACACGAAGATAGCCTGCGCGTAGCGCTGGTAGGCGGTTATCCAACGGACACCACCCGGATGCGGGGGGGCGTGCAGGCTGCCTTTGCCTGCCTGGTGAAGGGGCTGGCCAGGATTGACGATCTGGAGGTGCACGTTCTCACCTTCAGGCAACGCGATTGGAGTGGACCGGATCGAATCGAACAAAACGGTGTGACGGTGCACCTGCTGCCGCTTCCTCCTCGTTTTGAGCGGCTCAGGAACTATCAGACGTACCAGTCCATCTTCGGCCAGAGACTGGCGCAGCTTCAACCTGATCTGGTTCATGCTCAGGAAGCTGCGGCAGACGCCTACGTGGCCCTCAGGTCAGGTTATCCCACCGTGGTCACGGCTCACGGGATACGTTCCGAAGATGGCAAATACTACGGCGCATGGGGCCGGCGGCTGCGCGGTTATTTCGACAGCGTGGTGATCGAACGCTACACCATGCGTCACGTGCGGCACCTGATCGCCATCAGTCACTACGTCACCGATTATTTTGCGCCGCTGTTGCGGCCTGACCTCGACGTGCATGATGTGCCCAACGCAATTGATGAGCGTTTCTTTGGCCTGGCGGATTCGTCCAACCGGCCGGTTGTTCTGTTTGCCGGGCGCGTTATCCCGCTCAAGCGGGTTCTGGATCTTGTTCACGCTTTCGCTCGCGTTGTGCCACAGCTGCCGTCGGCCCAGTTGCGCATTGTGGGCGAGTGCAGCACGGAAGCCGACTACGCCGAATCTGTCCGGCAGTTGGTACGTGAGACAAACCTTGCGGATCATGTTCAGATCCTCGGAGAGCTGCGGCAGGAGGCTGTGCTGCGGGAATTTGCTGAATGCACCCTCGTGGCGCTCGCGTCATCCCAGGAGAATGCCCCCATGGTTATTGCCCAGGCGATGGCATCCGGGAAACCTGTCGTCGCAACACGCGTTGGCGGCATCGCCGAGATGATCGGCGCTGAAGGCCAACGGGGCTTGCTGGTCAACGTGGGCGATGTCGACGAATTGGCCGGGGCCATGTTGCGCCTGCTCCAGGATGCCGCGCTGCGGGTGTGTCTGGGGCAAGCCGGTCATGCGTTTGCCCGGGAGAACTATCATCCAGATAGTGTTGCCCGGCGCACTCGTGAGGTGTACGTGCATGTGGCAGCTGCGGAGCAACGGCCTGATGTCTAACCCGCTCGCCGTCGCCGTTAAGGGCAAGGGATTTCTGCCCATGCTGGCGCGGGGACAGGCCATCGCCGGCCGCTACGGCCTCACGTCGGCCAAAATGGATCACGCGCTGGCGCAATTGGCTGACACGGTGCAGCCATTTGCCGGCCGGGCGACCATTCCTGTGACTGCCGTCGCCCTGTCGCAGCACGGCGCAGTTGCCCGTAAATATCAGGCGCAGGGCCTGGAACTGGCAATCCACGGGCTGAGGCATGTGGATTACACCCAGCTGGCGCTTGATGAGCAACTCGATCACTTGCGCCGGGCGAAGCGCCTATTTGAGCAGGCAGGAGTCCGTGCCGCCGGCTTCCGGTGCCCCTATTTGCGCTGGAATGCCAATACCATCGCCGCACTCAGCGAATGTGGCTTTGCCTACGACAGCAGCCAGGCTCTGGCCTGGGACGTGACGGACGACCTGGAGACGGATGCCTATCGACGCGTGCTCGATTTTTACGGCGCACAGCTGGCGTCCGAATATCCGGCGCTTCCTCGTTTGACAAACGACATCGTGCGCATACCTTATTGTTTGCCCGACGACGAGGCTCTGGTAGAACGGCTGCGCTTGACCGACGGCGAAGCCATGGCTGAGATATGGCTCGCGATGCTGGAACGCATCTACCAGGCGGGTGAACTGTTTACCCTGGGCCTCCATCCGGAGCGCGTCTCTCTTTGCCGGGAAGCGCTGCTGGCGGTCCTGGAAAAAGCCCGTTCACTCGCGCCGGCAGCGTGGATTGCGAGTTTGAGTGAGATCGACGCGTGGTACCGCGCACTGGGGCAGGCAACCTCTGAGGTGTGTCAGGAAACCAGCGACTGCTACCGGATAGTCGTCCATGCTCCCCCTCAGGCAACCATCCTGGTCAGATCGCTTGAGGTTGAGATCAGCGCCGAGCCCTGGGCGCGCGGCTACCGATCCGTCCCGGCAAACGAGTTTATCTGCCGGAGTAACAGGCGTCCCTTGGTCGGGCTTTCGCCGGATAGCTCTCTCTCACTGCGTGATTTTTTGCGGCACCAGGGCTACCTGATCGAGATCAGCGCCGATGTGCGAGCTTTCTCATTCTATATTCGGCGTACGCGCTTTGGCCCTGAAGATGAACGGCCGCTCCTGGCAGAACTGGACCAGGGAGACTGGCCGGTGGTGCGCCTGGCGCGCTGGCCACGCGGAGCTCAATGCGGGTTAGCCGTCACAGGGGACGTGGATGCTTTCACGCTGTGGGACTACGGACGACGGCTGTTGAACCGCTAGTCGATTGAGAGCGGACCATGAACTATCGGGAATACAAATACCTTGTTCTGTCCGATCTTTACAGGCTCAGGGGTAGCACAAAATTCTCGGCGCTCATGCGCAATGTACTTTTTGGTGAAGCTTACCAATACATCTTTTGGATGCGTACCTGTCGTTATGCTCGCAGGAATTCTCTGCTTAAATACAGCCTGTATCCATTCGCACTGTTGCTGCTAAATCATTACACTTACAAGTTTGGCATCGTTGTATCTGTCGAGACCGAGGTAGGCCCCGGTTTCTATATCGGGCACTTCGGCGGCATTATTGTGTATCCGCTGTGCAGGATTGGCAAAAACTGTAATCTGTCTCAGGGCGTGACCCTTGGCAAAACCAACCGGGGCAAAAACAAGGGCTATCCCATGATTGGTGACAATGTATACATTGGCCCGGGGGCGAAAGTGATTGGGGCCGTCAAGGTCGGCAACAACGTGGCCATCGGTGCGAACTGCGTCGTGACAAAGGATGTGCCGGATAACGCCGTTGTCGTCGGTATCCCTGGAAAGGTCATCTCGTATGAGGGCTCAGAAGGCTATGTGAACCACACGGATTATGAGGACAAGATCGGCTGACCAGGCACTGCCCCTGTCTTCTTTTCCGTTGCACTCCATAGCGGCAGGTGTGCCAGGTCGTTCTCGACGGGCAGGAGTCTTTGTATCCCCCGTAAGGCGGCAAGAAAGAAAGGGACATTGTGGCTGGATTTGCTGCTCTAATCGAACCTGACTCATCTCGCCAAACGCGAGAGGGTGACTTTCAAAGCGTGCTGCAATTGACCGCCCAGTTTAAGCAGCTGGGACTACCGGCCACGCAGGCTGTTGGAAGACACTGCACGGCGGCCAAGCTAGACGCGCCTGCGTCAATTCACCGGGGAATCACACGGGACGAGCAAACGGGGTCATGGCTGTTGGCAGCCGGCACACTGGTCGCGCTCACAGGCGACAACGACCCCGAAACTCTGCTCCAGAGTCTGCTCCAGGACTATATCGAAAACGGCGCAAAGGCTCTGGAACGCTACGATGGTCACTTTGCCCTCGCCATCTACAACGGGCGAGAAGAAAGCCTCTCCGTCATTTCGGACCCGCTGGGTTTATTCGCCGTCTTTTATGGCAGCCGGGGCCGTCGAGTCTTTATCTCTACCTCCGCTCTGGCGGTTACTCAACAGATAGACTCCCGGCCAGATACACTGACCATCGAGTGTTTTCTGAGAACTGGAAGGCCCTATGGAGAAAAGACGCTTTGGCAAGATGTGAAACGAGTGCGCCCAGCCACCGTGCTCAAAGTGACTCGCACCCAAGTCGAGGAATTCGAATACTGGACGCCAACGATCGACGAAACCGTTCCCCGCCTGTCTTTGGATGAAGCTTTGGAGAAAGCATTTGACATCTTATCACGCACCTTCAAACGCATTCTGCAGCGAGAGGGAAAGGTTTGGGCAGATCTCACAGGCGGGTTTGATACACGCGTAAACACCATGATGATGGCCCAGGTGGGCATCCCCTTCACTGCGTATTGCGTGGGTCCCGCTGACCACCCGGACGTAGTGGTATCCAGATTAGTCTGCCAGGAAATGGGGTGGGAATACCGGCATATGCCTCTTCCTGATGACTGGGCTGAGGAGCAGTATGCCTGGTTTGAGAAGGCTTTGCATAAAGGGGATGCGCACCTGAATGTGTTCCAGACTGGCCGGGGTATTGAGAGGGCAGCAAGAAATGTCGCTAACCCATACGGTTCATACCACTGGCGCGGGTGTCGATGAATGGCGTTATCACATTTATGGATCGCAAATCTTGTTTCACAATGCGAATACAAAAGTGAATTATGAGGAAATTCTTAACTCCAGGATATTACCCTCCATTCCTGTTTCAATGATGCATCAGGATCGGACCGCAGAGGTTCGAGCCGGGTTGCAGGAGCACCTTGCCAGATTGGAATCCAGGTATGCCGGGTACGATGTTATGACGCGAATCGATAATATCTTCCTCAGACACCGGCATCCTATTCATGGAGGAGCCTATATGTCCGCGACAGCCGGTATTATGCGCGCTCTAATGCCCTTTTGTTTCAAAGAACTCGAGAGCTTTGGCTTTTCGCTGAATAACAACTGGCGTCTCATTTACCACTACGGCTTTGTGAGAAACTTGCTGGAAAAAGGCAATCCTCGCCTGGCCAATATCAGAACGGCGAAAGGCGAACCGGCGATCCCCATCCGGGTAACTAACCTTCACAAATTTGGTCCGCTGTGGAAGTATCTTGGCAATCTCGTGATCATGAAAGCCTCTCGCAATCTGATCGGAAGGCAAATAGTGTTATCTAGAAACCATCATGCGGTGGGTTATCCACTGCAGCTTGGAGAGCAGCCTGGTTGAATTGGGCTGGTATTGTCTGGAAAGTCTGCTGGAGCCATCTCAGATGCGCACTGGCGCGCTCTACTCCCCCCCGGGGCTGCGCGATCTCGTTGTACAGGCTCTGGCGGGAAGTATTCAGCAGAGCGAGTTCTCTGGACGAGTGATCACCGTGGAAATGGCGATGCGCGCGAGGCCGGCGCAAGCTTGACTGAATGACAATCTCCGCCGATCACGAAAAGCGCGCTGTATTTTGCACAGAAAATTTGCCAGAGGTAGGTTGGTCTCAAGCTGATGACAAGTTATCGCATCTTATATTTTTCGTCCCTATTTCCAACGCCGCTAAATCCGCATTTTGGGGTGTTTTCCCTTCAGCGGGTTCAGAGCGCTGCGCAATGCGGGTTGTGAGGTGATGGTGGTCTGCCCAATCGCACTCACTCCACCGCAAACCACGGTGATGAAACCTATCCAAACTTACAAAAGTGTCATGGATCAGGTCCGATCACCTGCTGAGTTATATCTCCAAGGCATTCGCATAGTTTACCCGAAATGGGTAAGACCTCCTAAGCGGTACTTCGGTTTGTATTGAAGTCTCTTCTTCTTTAGTACAACTCAGGCAAGCGGTATCCAAGCTGGCAGGAGGAGAATTTCTTCCTGAAGTTGTTATTTCTTCCTGGCTTCCAGATGGGGTTGCAGCCTGTAGGCTGGGCGAAATGCTGCATATTCGAACCTTCAGCTATTGCCGATGGCACTGATGTCAATCAACTGCCGCATATCTACCGGGGTTGGAAATACGCGCGTGACTTATTGAATGATAAGTTGTCCGCTCTCATATTCGTATCGGAGTCCCTTCGAGCCAGAGGGTATGCGAACAATCTGCGCCGGAGGAAAATGCGGTTATCCATAATGCGGTTGATACGGATCTGTTTAGACCCAATTCATCTAGACGGAAAGAGGATATCTTCACAATATTAACGGTGGGTAGACTCATTCCACTTAAAGGGGCTCACATTCTTTTGGATGCTTTTGCAGAATTATCACAACGGTTACCGGCGCAGGTACGCCTGATCTTGGTGGGTGAAGGCCCTTTGCGTGACGTCCTGCTGAAGCAGGCGGCGGCTTTGGGTATTGTCGCCTCGGTCGATTTTTCAGGAGCAGTCGATCAGAAAGAATTGGTAGCGTACTATCAGAAAGCCGATGTGTTGTGTCTATCCTCGTTTTCCGAAGGATTTCCCTGTGCGGTAGTCGAAGCGATGGCATGTGGAAAGCCCGTGGTTGCTTCTCAAGTGGGTGGAATAGCAGAAGTTGTTGACTCGCAGTCCGGCATTCTTGTCCCGCCGGGAGAATGCGAAATTGTTATCCGAAGCGTTACTGCAGGCCAAGAACCGAGTTTGGGATCAACAAATGATTCGGCAGAGAATTGTCGATGGTTTTGAATGGGGGAAATGGGCCCAGACCGTTCTGCAATTGGTTGATTCGACTTTATCGTAATCAGTGGAATGTCCGCGCCGATGGTGCGAACCGACTGCATGACGATCTGGTCTCCCCGGAATCCAGGAATAGAGAAAGAGTTCAGAGATGGCCGGCTTTGCGCTGGTAGTAGACTCTAAAGAACTCCTGACGCCTGGGACGCAGGCCTGGCTTGATTTTCGGGGATCAGCGGCCACTTACAAACACCTGGACAAAGGCGGCGGGCTGATCCAGGGGACGAATTTGTATTGCCACCAGCCTGGATGCGCCTTGCAGCTTGCATCGGGGCATTACCGTGCACGTCAAGACAGGCTCGTGGCTTCTGGCCGTTGGCACCGTCATTGACCCCGCAGACCTCCGGCCAGATGGCAGCCTGGACCGGCTGTTGGCGGATTATCTGGAACGTGGCGCAGCAACTTTACTGCTCGCCTGGATGGGCAATTTGCCCTGATCATTTACGACGCGCGTGAAGCCAGTGTCGTCGTCGTTTCTGATCCCCTGGGGTTGATTTCTGTTTTACTGCGGGCAGCGAGGCAGCCGGTTCTTCGTTTCCACATCGGCGCTGGCCGTCGCCGGGGCGGTGCGATCCAGGCCCAGTTGGAGCTGGGACGTGCGCTTCTATTCTTGATCCGCGGGACTGTTCTTGGGGAGATAGCGCTGTGGCAGACCGTCAAAAGGATGCTGCCAGCCAATATATTGACGCTGACGCGCGACGGTCTGCAAACCTTTACGTATTGGACTTTTAGCCCGAATAAGACGATTGCCCGACTGTCGCTCAACGAATCAGTGGACTGCATCATAGATGTGCTGTCTCGAACAATACGCCACAGTCTGGCGCAGCAAGGAAAGGTTTGGCTAAGCCTGACCGGGGGTTTTGACTCACGCGTGCTGGCGGCAGTCGCGCATTACGGTCATATGCCGTTCAAGGCCTATTGTCACGGCCAGCCAGATTCGAGAGATGTCCGCATCGCTTCCCTGCTCAGTCAGAAAATGGGCTGGGACTATGAATACTTTCCCTTGCCGGAAGATTGGGGACGCCAGCGTCCCGGCTGGTTCTCCCAGACGTTGGGGCGGACCGATGCGCATCTGGATGTCGTGAAGACAAGCCGGATGGTCAGAGAGCAGACCTTGAAGGCTCAACAATATGGCGTTTCGCTCTGGGGCTTTGGGGGAGAGTCATTTCGCGGTTATCTCTGGAAACAGGAATTCCTTTAACACTGGCAGCACCTCGAAGGTCAACTATGACCGCCTGCTGGAATATCGCCTCTTTTCCAAAACAGGATGGCCAGTCCTGAAAGACACACCTTTTTGGATGAATGAAAACCCCCACTCTGAAGTCCCAACTGATTAAAGTAGGGGAACAAAACAGCGATTGGCTTAACACCATGAAATTGGATTCAATCGGGAATTATTTAGAACACAGTTGGAGTGGCGCGCATATTTCATCGGTATTGGGCTTGCAGAGCATTCTGGCGCCCTTCGATTTTAGAACGGGGGTACGCCCAGCGGCATCTCTGTCAATTGGAGATGGCGCTCACATTCACGCTTGTTCAGGTTAATCCTGGAGCGAGTTGCCCCGGTGCTGGCTAACGCTGAAACTGCAGACGGGGGACCGGCTCTACCCATGCGCCTCACAAACCTTTACAGATTCGTTCCATACTGGTGTGGGCAAGGACAGGGTGGCCTGGAGGTTCAGACACGAGATCCTGGGTAAGGACCTTTGGAAGAAAAGAGATCCTGGGAAGAGGGGACGGGCTGGCCGGTCGATCAATGGCGTAGAGATACTATTTGGCGGAACTTGATGACGGCATTTTGGAGCCAGATGAAATGCACTGGTCTTATCTATATGATCGAGATAGTCTACTTGCATTCTTATCCCAGGCAACGCGAAATCATTTCAGGCATGCAGATTTACTGAGCCGCATCCTCACCGTAGAGATGGCCTTACGCTCGGTGGGGACATGTCTTTCATTTGGAGCTGGAACAGCATGGGAGACATTGAACGGAAACGAAGCCCGATTCTCCAGATTGGATGGCAGGTTCATGTTTTTCATGTTTGGGGCACTCCCGACCAGGGGCCGCGCAGCCGCGTCATGGCCAACAAACTGGGCATCGAGGCGGTGTTTTGTCCACGCGCGGCTGCCCCGGGGGGCCTGGTATGTGCCCATCAAATATCCTATTCAGGCCATCCAGACGATGCATGTGCTATTCAGTCGGCGACCGCAGGTCGTCTTTGTCCCAAGAATCCTCCTCTGCTGGCAGTGCTGTGTGTCTATGCCTATTGTCTCCTGGCCAAAGCCGGCTACATCATTGATGCTCACAGTGAGGCTTTCCTGGCACGGGGGTGGACCATTACCGCCCCTCTGGATAAAGCGGTTCCTGGCGCGGCGGGCGATCGCCACGCTCATCACCAACGAGCACCTGGAACAATTCGTTCTCTGGGGGGTACACGTAGTGATCATTCGAGATGTGCCGACCACATTCATTGTGGGCGATCACTACCCTGTCGGCGGCAAATTCAATGTAGCCTTGATTAACACCTTTTCGGCCGACGAGCCTCTGGATGCTGTTCTTGAGGCTGCCCGGGCTCTTCCCGACGTGCAGTTCTATGTGACCGGAAGGATTCACAGCACTGCCTCTGTGCTCGTCGCCACGGCGCCGGCCAACGTCTATTTTACAGGCTTCCTGGCTGAGGCGACCTATTACGCCTTGCTGAACTCAGTTGGAGACCGTGATGTGCCTGACGTCCCGGGATCATACGATGCAGCGCGGCGCCTGCGAAGCGCTGTCGCTGGGCAAACCGATTATCACTTCCAACTGGGCGGTGCTGCGCCATTACTTCAACAAAGGCACCGTGCACGTTGACAATACCTGTGAGGGCATCCGCCAGGGTGTGGTGCAGATGAAGGAAGACCATAATAGTTTCTCCATCGGGATCAAAGAGCTGCAGTTGGATCAACAGCGCGAATGGGAGCAGAAAGTCCGGACGTTGATCGCGCACATCCAGTCTCACCGGTCAGCTGCTTGGCGGCGGTCATACGGAGGTTCAGGAGAGCGGCGCAACATGTCACTCAACTCAATTCCTGTTTTGATCACCTGGGACGTCGACCCTGATCACTCGACAACCCTTGAGAATCGGCAAAGAGCACTTTAGCGAGCACTGAATCTTTGCGAGGAGTTTGGTATTCAATCGACCTTTTTTATCACTGCCAATTTTGCTCACGAGTATCCCACTCACGTCGAGCGCATGCAGGCACTCGGTCAGGAAATTGGCTGTCACGGCCTGACCCACACCGATGAAGAAGATTACGATCGAATGACGCTGGATATGCAGCGCGCCTACCTGGAAGAGGCAACGCAAAAATTGGCGGCGACCGCAGGTGCTCCCATTCTTGCTTTTCGCAGCCCTCGCGTAAAGACATCGGCTCATATTCTCAAGTTGCTGGCCGAATAGGGTATCGCGCAGACAGTTCCGTGTGCTCACAGCGTATTGATTTTTTCAGTTCAAATCTGGTCAACCCGGGCTGGCTGATAGCGCCACGTAACCCTTATCATCCACACCACGGCAATGCTTTCAAGCGAGGGCATGTTCCCATCTGGGAGATACCCATTTCGGCGCTGGTGCTTCCCTTAATCTCCAGTTCGTTGAACGTCTTCGGGTTGCGCTTCATGAAAGCCCTGTTTCGAGGGCTGTATGCTGAGTCGGGGCGCACCGGCAAGCCGGTGGTCTACTTGGAACATCCGACGGAAATGACATTATCCAGAAGGCGGCGAGCACCTGCCACTCTCAAACAATTTTTCTCTCCGGCTTTTATTCGAACGCATGGATTTCTTTTGCGAAATTTATTCTTCCGAAATGAATGGGGAAACATGTTTTGCTGCGACCCGCGAGTTTTTCGCTTATATGGCATCTTTTCCTAGTGTTTCGTTCGTCACCAGCCAGCGAGTGTGCCCAGTCTCTAAGTGACCGTGAAGGGACACGGACATCCGCTCCACAAACAGTTTGAACAGGCCACGAGATGACAAGTCGCGTCTTTCACGGGTCGACCGTCCCAGAGACTGCGCTCGAGCGAGCGGGGTTCGGCCAGGTATTCGTTGATCAAGTTATTTGTGCGGAGGGTTGAGGAGGTCCAGGATGAGCAAGGCGTGGCATCGTTTTTTGGCTGTTCCTGACGGTCGCCTTGATCTCCAGCCTGTGGGCTGGAACCCTCGATCCCAATCATCCAGGCGCACATTCCAGATGGCGCAGCGAAGGCAGCCGCCGGCTTCAATGACCAACTGGACACCCAGCCTGTTCCACACCGATCACAACGCTCGAGAGCAGGCATGGACTCAGGGCCAGGCAGTCGTCTACCCTGTCCATGCCGGATTTCCAGTCTACACCGGCATCTGGATCGAGAAGGCGCCCCCTACCCGATCGCCGATATCGACAACGATGGGAACAACGAGCTCCCAGTAAAAGCCTACAATCCGGGCAAGGTCTATGACTGGGACACGTCTGCGGCCATCCGCTCCCCGGTTTCCCCCTAACATCAATCACCGGCTGGCGCATCCGAGGCCGATTGGCGCTCGGCGACCTGGACCACGACGGCAATCTGGAGATTGCTGCGGGAGTGGAATCCCTTGCTCGAGGCGTTGGAGCAAAGATCTATATCTGGCGTCACGATGGGACGGTCTTAACGGGCTGGCCCCAGTTGCCTGCCATCCGCTGGTCGGCCGGCATTTATTGCGGCGTTAGCAGCAATGGTCCTCGCCGACATTGACAATGACGCAGACACTGGAGGTGATCGCAGGCACCGATAATCGTGACCTCGCCAATCCTGACCCGAGCCTCTATGTTCCCAACCTGTATGTCTGGCGCAGCACGGGTCAGCCTGTCAGCGGGAGAATGGCCTGCCGAAGATGACCACAACGTGGCAATCATCGGGGCCATGGCCGCGGGCGATCTGAATGGCGACGGCAAAGCCGATATCGTGACCGGGCGCGACTACAATCGTCTGTTTGCCTATGATAATCAAGGCAATGACCTGCCGGGTTGGCCGGTCTATGTCTTCTGGCCGTACGATACCAGCGGTTGGCAAGCTGACCAGATCGAGTTTGCCAGGTCGGCGGTCACGCTGGCCGATCTGGATGCGGATGGCATTCTTGAGTATATCGTTCCCGGCCTGCGTCGATATGCCAATTCGGCTACCTACTACAACACTGAATTGCTGGTGTACGCACCCAACGGCCAGGCGCTGGCGCGGCTGGGAGACGCCGGCTTCGGGAACCAGCCCGCTGAGCAACATGGACTGGAGAATGCTGCAGGCGCCGGCGATCGGCGATCTGAATGGCGATAAGCAACCCGATATCGTCGTGACTACGCAGGACGGCTGGGTTCGGGCTTACACGCCTGCCAAGCAGGCTGCTATGGAGCTTCGACTACGCCCAGGGTAGGCTCCAGTATGCCAGCGAGCCCGTGATTGGCGACGTGGATGGCGATGGCTGGAATGAAGTGCTCTTTGGAACCTTTGACGCCAATTTGAGCAACGTGGGGACTTTCTCAGTCTGGATACTAGGTCATAATGGGTCGATCAAGCCGGGCGCGCCTCTCGCGGTTGATGCTCCGGGAATCACTTCAGCGCCAGCCCTGGCCGATCTCGACGGCAACGGCAAACTCGAAATCGCCGCCGCCGGCGCTAATGGCAAGGTGTATGTATGGGATGCGCCAGGGGCGTTGGCTCCGGCTCGTTTGCCCTGGCCTATGGCGCGTCACGATTCGCAGCGCACAGGCCTGTTTGTTGACCCTGAGCCAGACTTAGCCCGGTCGCTTAAGAACGCCAGTGTCCCTGCACCCTCGTACGAAAGTACGATTACCTATACCATACACCTCATCCGAACCGGGGCCCCTCTGACTCCCTCTATCTACTTGACGGATGTCGTCCCATCAGGTCTGAGTTATATCTCAAACACACTCACCGCCACGGCCGGGCTGTCCAATGACAGTCTGGCTCCCGCCCTGCAATGGACAGGCCGTTTGTCTGATACTACTCAGGTCGATGTTACTTACGCCGTCAGAGTGACCGAGTCAATGCCGGCGGTGATCGTCAATTCCGCTGTCATTAATGCTGGTCCCGCCGGTCAGCTTACGCGCAGTGCCACTGTGATTGTGAATGGACGAAAGCTATTTCTTCCGATGGTATACCGTTAAGTTCATGTGCCGAATCGATAGGGAGATAGTGGAGAAGGCAGAGGAGCTGGAACTGCCATTCATCCCGCGAAAGGAGTCTTAGGATGAAAATCAGCGTGTTTGGGCTAGGTTACGTTGGATCCGTGTCAGCCGCTTGCCTGGCGAGCATTGGTCACGAAGTGATTGGCGTTGACGTTAACTCCACTAAGGTAAAGATGATTAACGCCGGCCAGAGCCCAGCCATTGAAAAAGGCAGGCCTTCTCGTCAACGAGGTGGGCAGCCGTCGCCTCCGGGACGTGACCAGCGATCTGGTGGCCCTGCACGCCACAGACCTCTCGCTGGTCTGCGTCGGCACCCCCAGCGCGCATACGGTATTCTGGACCCCAGGCCGTTGAGCGCGTGTGTCCGAGATCGGGCAGGCCCTGCCCGGCAAAACCAGTTATCACACGGTCATGCTGCGCAGCACGATGCTGCCGGGCACACTGAAGGCGACATCATTCCGATCCTGGAACAAGCCTCAGGCTGTCGCGCGGGTCAGGACTTCGGCGTTGTTTTTAATCCCGAGTTCCTGCGCGAAGGGACGGCAGTCCAGGATTTCCGCTGTCCGCCGTTTACTGTGATTGGCCAGCATGAGCCGCGTGGCGCTGAGACGGCGGCAAGACTGTACGAGGGAATTGAGGCGCCACTCTTAATTGTCCCCGTGAAAGTCGCCGAGATGGTCAAGTACACAAACAATGCATTTCACGCACTCAAGGTCGCCTTTGCCAATGAGATCGGCAATATTTGCAAGCGCCAGGGAATCGATAGCCACCAGGTGATGGATATCTTTTGCCGGGATCAAAGTCTGAACCTGTCCGCCTATTACTTAAGACCGGGCTTTGCTTTCGGTGGTTCCTGCCTGCCCAAAGACGTGCGCGCCCTGTTGTACAGTGCGCATCATCTGGATCTGACGTGCCTGTGCTGGAGGCGATTCTGCCCAGCAACGAGCCTGCAAGTGCGGCACGGTTTTGAATTGATCCGTCAAACGGGCTGCCGGCGCGTGGGCGTGCTGGGATTCAGTTTCAAGGCCGGCACGGATGACCTGCGCGAAAGCCCGGTGGTCGAGCTGATCGAGTCGTTGATCGGCAAAGGCTATCAAGTCAGCATCTACGATCAAAACGTCTCGCTGGCGCGCCTGTATGCGCCAACCGCCAGTATATCGAACGGGTTATTCCGCACATTGCCTCGTTGATGTGCAACTCAATCGAGGAGGTGCTGGCCCGCAGCGAGGTCATCATTGTCGGCAATCGATCGCCGGAGTTTGCGGCCATTTCCCAACACCTCGGAGACGATCACGTCGTCATCGATCTGGTGCGGGTGCTCGATCATACCGATGGGCTGGGGCCGCGCTATCAAGGGATTTGTTGGTGAGAACTCGGCGTGAACTTGGGGGCAGACACTGTGAGCAACCCACCTGAACCGACCCAATTGTCAGCGGCGATCCGGCATTGCATGATCGTGCACGCGCGTTATCCGATTGGCGAAACACGAGTTGAGCGAGAAGCTCGCGCCCTGGTCAACCATCGCTATGAGGTAGATGTTATCTGCCTGCGGGCGGAGAAGGAAACCATCGGCGAGACGCTAGATGGAATCAACATCTATCGTCTGCCGGTCAGACGGCATAAAGGGAGCGGCTTGATCGCGCAACTTTTCGAGTATCTCGTCTTCTTTGTGCTGGCGTCAGTCAAACTGGCCGCTTTGCACCGGCAGCGGCATTACAGCGCCGTGCAAGTTCACAACTTGCCCGATTGGTTGGTCTTTGCGGCCCTGATTCCCAGGCTGACCGGCGCTCGCGTGATCCTCGACCTCCACGACTTGATGCCTGAGTTCTACGCGGCCCGATTCAACCGCAGCCTCGCCAGTTTCCCGGTGCGGCTGCTCATTTGGCAAGAGCAGGTCTCCTGTCGGTTCGCCGATCACGTCATCACCGTCACGGAAGCGTGGCGGGATACTTTGATCACACGCGGCGTGGCAGCTTCCAAAGTGAGCGTTGTCATGAACGTCGCCGACGACCGCGTCTTTTACCGGTTAGACACGGGTGAACAGCCCCGCCTAGAGGATGGGCATCTCCGACTGCTCTATCACGGCAATCTGACCCATCGCTACGGTGTGGACCTGGCGATCCGCGCCGTGAACCAGTTGCGGGAGCAAATTCCCAACATTCACTTCCATATACACGGCGGGGGAGATGCTCGCCGAGCCCTGTTCGAGCTGGCCGACGATCTGAATCTGAAGGAACAGGTCAGTTTCAGTAACCACGGGCTGCTCACGTCTGAATTGCCCGCATTGATCAAGCAGGCCGACATTTGCCTGGTCCCCTATCGGCGTGATGTGTTTACCGATGGAATTCTGCCGACCAAACTGATGGAATATGCGGCGTTAGGAATGCCCGTTATCGCTGCCCGCACGCCGACGATGGCCAGGTACTTTGACGAGACGATGGTTCAATTCTTTAAGCCGGGCGACGTGGACGATCTGGCGCGCTGCATTCGTGAGTTGCATGCCAATCCGGATCGATTAGCCGAACTTGCGCGGGGCTGTCAAAACTTCAATCGACGCTACAACTGGACCGAAATCAGCGCGGAGTACGTGGCGCTGGTCGAGCGGCTGAGAAGCGGCCGGGGCTCGGCGGGCGAAGGGACCAATGAGCAGAACCCGAACCGCAGCGAATTTCGCTGAGTGACAACTGGCAGGCATGCATGAACCTGACAATCGTCGACTCGTTGAGTGAACAGGCCTGGCGAGAATTTGTGGATCGACATCCACAGGGCAATATCTTCCACACGCCGGAGATGTTTCAGGTCTTTGCGCGGGCCAAGGGCCATCGCCCCCTGTTGGAGGCGGCGGTTGACGACCAGGGGCAAGTGCTGGCATTATTGTTGCCCGTGCAGGTCACCACCCTGAGGGATGGCCTGCTCCGCCGCCTGACCACGCGCTCCATTGCTTACGGCAGCGTATTGTGCGCGCCCGACCCGCCGGGTCGGGAGGCGCTGGCACTCTTATTGCGCACGTACACGCGAGAAGCAGGCCGTGAAGCCCTCTTCACCGAGTGCGCAATCTGTCTGATCTGAGCGCCATACAACGGGTACTCAGCGAATGCGGATTTGCCTATGAAGAGCATCTGGACTATCTGATTGACTTGAATCGCTCGCCGGAACAAGTGCTGCAGAATATGGGGCCCCGAACTCGCAAGCATATTCGGCGAGCCTTGCGAAAAGGCAGCGTCGTCGTCGAACAGGTCACCAATCGCAACCAGATCGTCGATTGGTATGACGTGGTAGGCAAGACCTACAGAGCGGCTCGGGTGCCTTTGGCCGATCGTTCGTTGTTTGAAGCCGCTTTTGACATCTTGCAGCCGCGGGACATGGTCAGTTTCTGGTTGGCGCGGATTGGCGCAACTTATGTGGCTGCGTCGGCGGAACTGGCTTATCAGGACGTCATCTATGGTTGGTACGGCGGCCTGGATCGGGCCTATGCCGAAGACCTGCCGGGCGAGCTGCTGATGTGGCGTATCCTTGAGTGGGGGGCACAGGCCGAATACAAGACCTACGATTTTGGCGGCGCGGGCAAGCCTGGTGAACCCTATGGTGTGAGGGATTTCAAGGCCAAATTCGGAGGAAGGCTGGTCTGTTTTGGGAGAAATATCGAAGTTCACGCTCCGCGATTGCTTCGCTTGAGCGAGTTGGGCTACCGGGTTTATCGTCGCCTGATTGGGCGCGCATAAGATCATTTTTTTGGAAAGCGGAATCACCCGTTCATAGACATTGTGCGAACTGTGAGTCTCCTATGCCAGGCAGAGTGATACCGATACTTTACTCCAGTTTGAACAAAAGGCTTTCCGATGAAACCTGGTGCACCTACGTGCACGGGATGCCTGACTTTATCCAGCAAAGAATTAACCGGTATAGGCGCTGGGAGGATAAGCAAGCGTGCTTGTTGGGCAAACTGCTCATTTTGGAGGGTTTAAAAGGCTTGGGCAGCGGCGGCGCGAGTTTGAATGACCTCGCATGCGACAAATTTGGCAGGTTATTCATCAATGGCCCAATCGATTTCAACACCTCACACTCTGACGAATATGTGATCTGTGCCATTACGGACGCTGGACGAGTCGGTGTCGATATTGAGAGCATCAGGCCATTCGATCTGTCAGAGATAGATCAATACATGACAGCAGACGAACTTGAGTCTATCCGCAGAGCGAGCGATTCTTCTCGTGAGTTTTACAGGATTTGGACGAGCAAGGAAAGTATTCTAAAGGCCGATGGCAGGGGCCTGGCAGTAGATTTGCGAGAAATCAAAATTGAAGGTCAGAAAGCTGCTTTACAGGGGCACGCCTGGTTTCTAAGAGAAATAGAGATTGACCCGCACTATAGTTGCCACATTGCCACTAACCAGCAAGACTTCGAGCATCACGTAAGAGAATTCGTATTTGAATAATAAGAGAGGAAATGAGCCGACGATGCAGAATAATGTACGTTTGCCCTCAGATCAGAAAATGGCGGACAGGGAGTTGTCGCGTGTCCTTAAGGAATTCAATAACACCAAGGTTGACTATCCGCGCGATGTCTGCCTGCATCAACTTTTCGAATTGCAGGTCTTGCGAACACCGGATACGGTAGCGGTCGTATTCGAAGGGACGCGTTTGACCTATGCCGATTTGAACCAGCGCGCGAACCAGTTAGCACGTCATCTCCAAACACTTGGGGTTGGGCCAGAAGTACTCGTTGGCGTCTCCCTGGAACGCTCGCTGGAAATGGTTATCGCCCTGTATGGCATCCTCAAGGCGGGTGGAGCTTATGTGCCTCTCGATCCTGAGTATCCTCGAGAGCGTCTGGCCTTCATGCTCGAGGACACGCGGGTTCCGATTCTGCTGACGCAGGGGCAGCTGCTGCCCAAATTGCCCAGGACTGAGGCGAAAGTGATTTGCCTGGATGCAGACTGGGCGAGCATCAATCAGGCGGACACGAGCAACCCGCACAGTGGCGCAACTCCTGCGAATCTGGCCTATGTGCTATACACCTCCGGGTCCACCGGCAGGCCCAAAGGGGTTTTGAACTGTCATCAGGGAATCTGCAACCGTCTGCTGTGGATGCAAGATGCCTACCAGCTTACCGAGGCGGATCGTATTTTGCAGAAGACCCCGTTTAGTTTCGATGTGTCTGTCTGGGAGTTCTTCTGGCCGCTCTTGTTCGGCGCGCAGCTGGTGGTGGCTAAGCCAGGCGGGCATCGAGACCCTGATTATCTTGTCAGCCTCATTGTCGAACAAGGAATCACGACGCTCCACTTCGTACCGGCGATGCTCCAGTTGTTTCTGGACGCCAGGGATGTTGGCAAGTGCCGCAGCTTGAAACGGGTTATTTGCAGTGGAGAGGCCTTGTCCCATGATTTGCAGGAACGCTTCTTCACCTATCTGGGTGCAGAACTGCACAACCTCTATGGACCGACCGAAGCGGCCGTAGATGTCACTTACTGGGCCTGTGAAAAAGGAAGTCGTCTGGGATTTGTTCCCATAGGCAGACCCGTGGCCAATACCCAGATCTATGTGCTGGACGGCAACATGAATCCCGTGCCGATTGGAGTGCCGGGGGAACTGCATATTGGCGGTGTGCAGGTCGCAAGAGGCTACCTGAACCGTCCCGAGCTGACCGCAGCGAGGTTTGTACCTGATCCCTTCAGTGACGAGCCGGGCGCGCGGCTGTATAAAACGGGCGACCTGGCCTGCTATCTTCCGACAGGTGATCTCAAGTTTCTCGGCCGTGTTGACAATCAAGTGAAGATCAGCGGAAACCGGATCGAACTTGGGGAAATCGAGTCCGTGCTAGCAGCACACCCGTCCATAAAGCAAGCAGTGGTGCTCGCCCGGGAGGATGAGCCGGGGGAGAAACGTCTGGTTGCGTACGTGATTGTCAATTCGCAGCACCAACTTGAACCGGCACAACTTCGGCTCCATCTAGCAGAAAAACTGCCAGATTACATGCTGCCTGCCGCCTTTATGATGCTCGACGCAATGCCTTTATCTCCTACGGGTAAGGTAGATCGCCAGGCGCTTCCCAGGCCTAGCAACAAGCGGCCTGAGCTCGGACAAGCCTATGTTGCGCCGCGAAACGAACTGGAACGCTATCTCGCCAGCCTATGGGGCGACATCTTGGCGCTTGATCGCGTCGGCATTCACGACCGCTTCTTTGAGTGGGTGGGACCTCCCTTCAGGCTGCCCGGTTCATCAACAGGGTGCAACAGGAGCTCAACGAAAACATCTACATCATCTCCATCTTTGAGGCGCCCACGATCGCGGAATATGCGGCGTTCCTCAAGCAAGCTTACGCCCAGGCGGTCGCCAGGCGATTTGACATCAAGGACGCCCCAGGTTATGAGCCTCAGCCTGGTAAGCACCTCGATCTTGACGAAGACAAAATCGATGACGCGGCAATTGCCCGGATGGTTGAATGCATTCCTTCTCTGATAGCCAGTGCCAGGGAAGACCAGCCCGCTGCGAAAAATCCGCCCGCTATTTTTATACTCTCACCGCCGCGGTCGGGCACAACGCTTCTGCGCGTCATGCTGGCCGGTCATCCGGATCTCTTTGCGGCGAGCGAGCTGCAGTTGCTGGGTTTTGCCACACTCCAAGAACGCCGTGCCGCTTACTCAGGAAAGTTCAGTTTGTGGCTGGAAGGGACCATCCGAACAATAATGGAAATCAAAGAGTGCGATGCGGAAGAAGCTGCTCGCGCCATGGAAGAGTATGAACGGCAAGACTACACCACCAAGCAATTCTATGGAGTCCTCCAGGAATGGATCGGCGATCGGATCCTCGTCGACAAATCCCCATCCTACGTGCTTGATCTCCATACTCTCGAAAAAGCCGAAGGCGATTTCCACGATGCGTTATACATTCATCTGGTCCGACATCCCTACGCCATGGTGCGATCGTTTGAAAACTACCATATCGACCAGGTGCTATTTCTCAAGGCTCAACCATTTTCCCCTCGGCAGCTCGGCGAACTGATCTGGCTCATCAGCCACAAGAACGCGCTGCAATTCCTTCGACAAGTTCCGCAGCAGCGCCACTACCAGGTGCGCTTTGAGGACCTGGTCAGCCGGCCACAGACGGTTATGGAGGAGTTGTGCCGGACTCTCCGGTTGCGATTCCATCCTGATCTGATGAAACCATACGATCAGCTAGAGAAAAAGATGACCAATGGTATACACAGAGAATCCAAACCGATGGGGGACACCAAGTTTCTGGAACACGGAAGAATCGACCCGGATGTCGCCGATAGCTGGAAAGATGTGCTCGCCGACAATTTCCTGAGCGATCAGACTTGGGAACTCGCCGCCTCGCTGGGCTATGAAAGGCCAGGCTCGGGCGTAGGAGGGTGCCCTGTTGTTGTGCCCCACGCAGGGCAAGAGGCAGCGGCGCGCATTCAGAGAGAACTGGTCGAACAGCGCAGACGACGCCGACAGGAACAGCGAAAGGAACAGTAGATGGCTCCACATGCCATAAACAGCGCCGACCTGAGCCAAACGCTTGAGCAAGTGGCCATCATCGGCATGGCGGGTCAATTTCCGGGCGCCAGGACGGTCGATGAATTCTGGCGCAATCTGCGAGATGGCATTGAATCGATCAGGCCATTTACGAGTGAGGAACTGGAGGCTTCGGGCGTTGATGAAAAGGCCCGGGGAGATCCCTATTTTGTCAATGCCGGCGCCATCCTAACTGACGCCGATTCTTTCGACGCCTCGTTTTTTGGCATCAGTGTCAGAGAAGCAGAAATAATGGATCCCCAACATCGAGTATTTCTGGAGACAGCCTGGCAGGCGCTTGAAGACGCCGGCTATGATCCAGAGAATTTTCGCGGCCTGATTGGAATCTTTGGAGGCGTAGCGCCGAATACTTATTTTCAGAACAACCTTGTCACGCGATCCGACTTGCTGCACACGCTCGGTCGCTATTCGGTCATGCTTGGCAGTGAGAGGGATTACGCGATCACCCGGGTTTCATATAAATTAAACTTGACTGGACCGAGTTTAAGCGTGAACACTGCCTGCTCGACATCCGGTGTCGCCATTCATCTTGCCTGTCAAAGCTTGTTAAGCGGTGAGTGTGATATGGCGTTGGCTGGCGGAGCCAGGATAACAGTCCCACTAACGGCCGGTTATATGTACGAAGAAGGAGGGATTCAGTCGCCAGACGGTCATTGCCGCGCCTTCGACGCGGAAGCGCGCGGCATGGTCGTAGGAAACGGGGTCGGCCTGGTGGTCCTCAAGCGCCTGACCGAAGCCATTCGGGATGGCGATTGCATTCACGCGGTCATCAAGGGAACTGCCATCAATAACGATGGTTCCCAGAAGATCGGTTTCACCGCCCCGAGCATCCAAGGCCAGGCCTCAGTCATTGAGGACGCTCTTGCAATAGCCGATGTAAGTCCTGATTCCATCGATTACGTCGAGGCCCACGGAACAGGAACCTCTCTCGGCGATCCAATCGAAATCGCCGCCCTGACAAGAGCCTATCGTCATTGGACGAGCAGGAAAGGCTACTGCGCCGTTGGTTCGGTAAAAACGAATATCGGGCATTTGGACGCGGGGGCCGGGGTAGCGGGAGTGATCAAAACTGTCCTGGCGCTCGAGAACAAGACTAATTCCACCGAGTCTCAACTTTCAGAGACCTAATCCCCAGATCGACTTTGAGAATAGTCCGTTCTATGTCAGCACAAAACTCTCAACGTGGCCGGCGAATATGACGCCTCGCCGCGCGGGCGTGAGCTCGATTTGGGCTCGGTGGGACCAACGTCCATATCATTTTGGAGGAGGCCCCTGAGACCGAATCCTCCGGTCCAGGTCGTTCCCATCAATTACTTTTGCTTTCCGCAAAATCCGATGCTGCCCTCACGTGTGCAACGCAGAGGCTCGTCGAGCACATGCGGCAGCATCCACAAATCAACCTTGCGGATGCTGCTTACACCCTCCAGACCGGACGACGCGCGTTTAGTCATCGACGAATGGTCGTTTGCCAGGATTCCAAGGATGCCCTGGCTGCATTGGATCCCATTGATCCGAAACGAGTAGTGACATCCCTTCCAGATCCCGTCGATCGGGATATCGTCTTCATGTTTTCCGGCCAAGGTGCCCAGTACGTGAATATGGGACGGGACCTCTATGAAACTGAATCAAGATTCAGACAACAGATTGAGTGGTGCTCTGAAATCTTGAAACCTCATCTTTCTTGCGATTTACGTCAGATTCTATATCCGCCCGCAGAGAGCCTGGTAGAAGCAGCGCGCATGTTGGAGCAAACCTCGTTTACCCAACCCGCATTGTTCACGATCGAATACGCGCTGGCCATGCTATGGATCGATTGGGGTCTGCGCCCCCGGGCCATGGTTGGCCACAGCATTGGAGAATATGTGGCCGCCTGTCTCGCTGGTGTGTTTTCACTGGAGGAAGCGCTGTCCGTGGTTTCTGCGAGAGGTAGACTCATGCAGGAACTGCCTAGCGGCGCTATGCTAGCTGTCCCCCTTGCCGAGACACTGATTCAGCCCTATCTAAACGATCGGATCGGCGTGGCTGTCGTCAACGGCCCATCCCTTTGCGTTGTTTCCGGGGAACACGAGGCTGTGCGGGACTTGGAAAAGCAGTCTGTCCGGGCGGAAAATAGAATGTCACTACTTGCACACGTCGCATGCATTTCATTCCAAGATGATGGAACCAGTTTTGGAACCATTTGCGAAGGAAGTCGGGAAGGTTAGACTCCATGTCCCCCAAATACCCTTTGTTTCGAACGTGACTGGCACGTGGATAACTTCAGATGAAGCTACGGATCCGAGTTACTGGGCCAGACACTTACGCCAAACGGTACGTCTGTCTGATTGCCTGCAAGAGCTACTTAAGGAATCTCACATCGCTCTATTGGAGGTGGGGCCGGGACGAACCTTGACTCGGTGGTCGGGCAGCATCCCGGTAAAACGCCCGAGCTGGTTGTGCTTTCTTCGACACGCCATCCGAAAGAAACCACATCGGATCTGGCATTCATCTTGAACACTCTCGGGCGGCTCTGGCTTGCTGGTGTACGCGTGGATTGGTCTCAGTTCTACGTCAATGAGAAACGACAGCGCGTCAGCTTGCCAACTTATCCCTTTGAGCGTAAACGTTACTGGATTAGTCCGGGAAAGCCGCGGCAGGCCGCGGCTTCCGGCGAAGCGGACTCAATTGCTGAGCTGGAGACGGATCTGCTCAGCACCGGGCACCGGCCACTAGAAAGCAATGACCTACACGAGGGCGCACCCAGGAATGACGTCGAGCAATCACTTGCCGACATCTGGCAAGGATTGCTGGGTGTCAGTGCACTGACGATCCACGACAATTTCTTTGATCTAGGTGGGACTCCTTGCTGGCCACACGCCTATGTACTCAGATCGCAAAGGTTTTCGGCAAAAAGCTGCCCATCGCCGCTATATTCGAAGCTCCGACTATCGAACAACTTGCCCGATTTCTGGATCAGGAGGGTCGTCAGGTCATCCAGTCTTCTTTGGTGAGAGTTCAAGCTGGCCAGGCCAGGCCACCCTTTTATTGCCTGCCGGGGAATCTCGGCAATGTCTTCACTGACCTCGGTCCGCTCAGCCAGCACCTCGGTCTGGATCAGCCCGTTTACGGGCTCCAGGACGGGCTAGGACATCCCGCGAAAGTTGAAGCATTGGCCGCGCATTACATCGAAGATGTACATGCCCTGCAGCCAGAAGGGCCCTATTATCTGGGAGGAATATGCTCGGGTGGGGTGGTCGCTTTTGAAATGGCGCAGCAGCTCACGCGCCAGGGTCAGCCGGTGGCATTCCTTGCTCTGGTTGAACCTGCCGCTCTGCCTCTCCCGGGTGCTCGCACTTACTTCAATCTGGGCGTTGAGATCTGGGAGCGATTTTCACAGCATCTCGGCCGTCACTCGCGTAACGTTTCTGCGCTAGGCCTGCGTGAAAAGGTCATGTACATGCGCCTGCGGACAAAGCTCATTGCAAACATGTATGCCCTGAAGCGCTACACTCCAAAGTCATACCCCGGTCGTTTCCACCTCTTTCTGACACGGGAATCCCTTATCCAAAGTCCTCGCATAGGTTGGCGTGACTTTGCTGCCGGCGGAGTGGACGTTCATGAGATCCCCGGCACGCATCGCAGTATCACCGGGGATTATGCGCGTATCGAAGAAACTCACATGCAAACCTTAGGGCATATGCTGAGAATTTGCATGGACGATGCGTCGTCGAAGCTGACTTGAAAGCATAGGCCATCAGGCTTAAGCGGATGGGACTATCGAATTTATCGCCGTCTCGCGGGTCACGCTGAGGAATATGTATCAGAAAGAGCCACCATCATGCAGCCGATTAGCCGACTGTCTGAACTGATGGAAGACTGGATCCATTTGATCCGGCGAGACGGTGTGAAATCTGCTCTCCCCACCGTGGGATTGGAAATTGCCAGGCTGCCTTATCGACATCTGAGATTCCTGATTGTCGCTTGCCCGCTCGCCGCGCCGCTGCCTGAGTTGTACCCCAGGATACCGCTCGAAATCCGTCCGCTGGGATGGTCGGACCTGGAGTCAGTGCGACAAATACATCGTCCCTCGGAAGCCAGGGCGTGCGCCCGGCGTCTGGAACGGGGGCACACAGGCTTATTGACTCTGTATCAAGGTCAGATGACCGGATATGCCTGGGCATGCACGGAGGTCAACCCGTCACTGGAACGCGTTCAATTGACTCTTGCCCCTGACGATGTTCTGTGCGTGGATGCCTATACCGTCCCGGCCTTCCGAGGCAAGGGCGTCCAGACCGCGCTAGCACTGGCGCGGTTCCGGCTATTTAGCGGCCTGGGGTATCAGCGCGCTGTCGCGTATATTGAGCGGCGCAATGTCCCGTCGCTCGCCGTCTGGCGTAAATTGGGTGGACAAGAAATCGGCGAAATCGAATTTCAACGCATTGGCCCTTGGCGGCGTGTGCGCTGCAGGAGGTGATCCATGTCTCTGTCTGTACGCCGTGGACTATTGAGATTGCATCAGTTCAGCACGGGGCGCCACATTCTGGAACGCCTCGACGAGCTCAACCGCACTCAGTGGCTAGGTCGCGACGAGCTGATGGCACTTCAGCGTGCCAAGCTCCAACGCCTGGTGGAATATGCCTATCGCTATGTGCCCTATTACCGGCGCACTTTCGATAAGATCAGGCTTCCACCCGGACGAACTGCGTCAAGACCTCGCGCATTTAGCACATCTCCCATCCTGACAAAGGCGATTGTCCGTGAAAATCTCGAGGATCTATGCTGACGACTGAGCCGGAACGCAGGCGACGAATGAGCACATTGTCTACTTCGGGATCAACCGGTCAGCCGCTGATCTTCTTGCAGGATCCCGACTTTCGCGACGCTGTGACGGCCGATATTCAACGCCATATGGGTTGGGCTGGTTGGAAGTTGGGTGATCTGCATGCCGTATCTGGGGCGCGAGCTCTCAAGTGGATCTCGGGAAGTCCCTGCGAACCCGGCTGATCGACTGGGTATGGAGTCGCTTTCAGATCAATGCGTTCTTGTATGACCGATGAAACGATGGCGGCTTTTGCGGAGCGTGTGCAACGTGCAAAAGCCCCGTGTTTCTATTCGGATATGCGACCAGCCTGCACCGCTTTGCCCAGTTTGTCCGGCACAGTCCATATCGAGGGGATAACTTTGACGGTATTTTTCCTCGGCTGAAATGTTGCTGCCTTCCGCGCGGCAATTCATCGAAGAGACGTTTCTTTGCCGAGTCTTCGATCGCTATGGCACGCTTGACGCGGGGGGGTGGCGTGTGAATGCGAAGCGCACACTGGTTTACATGTCAGCGCAGAAAACAATCTATGTGGAAGTATTATCCGGTGGATGCCCGGCCCGTCCAGGCGAGGTGGGAGAAATTATCGTGACGAATCTGAACAATTTGGGCATGCCCTTTATCCGGTATAGTACCGGAGATGTGGGTGCCTGGTACACGGGTGAGGATTGCCCGTGCGGTCGCGCCTCACCCATGCTGAAGGCTCTTGAAGGCCGGATTACAGATATCGTTTCAGACGCGTGACGGGCGCATTGTACTGGGCCGCGTTTTCCGGTGGATTTCGCTGCCTGGCTCATCCAGCAATTAAACAATTCCAGGTTGTTCAAAAGTCGCTGGACAAAATGGTCATGCGCCTGGTTCAGGACGGCGAGGTACCCCAAGCCGTTTTGGACGAGATCGCGCGCGCCATTCGAGTCACGTTTGGCGATAATGTCACTGTGGACTTTGAGTTCCCGGATGAAATACCCCCTCTTCCCTCTGGCAAACATCAGTATGCGATATCTGAATTGAACAGACCGTGAGTTCGAGATGACCATACTGCGACAGACGGGGCATCTCCAGTGTGCCCAGTTTCTGATCGATTTGTTACCAATTTCAGACCATGCTCTTACCTTCCCTCCTACTTTGGTAGTCGCATCCTCAGATTATCGGCCTCTGATCGCGGATTCTGTCAGGGTTTCCCCGATAGTAAAACTCCCTTGATTCCAGTTATACTGATGAAGTGCCGACGCCGATATGGAGAATATCGCGGGCTCGTTCTCGTTTATTTACCGCAACAGGAGGTTACCTCATGAACCGCCGTGCTCTTCGTATCGCCCTAATTCTTGGCATGATCCTGTCATCGCTGGCGCCGGTATATACCGCCCGCGCCGAAAATCCATTTCCGTCGCCCGACCTCGACGCCGATGGGCTGTCCAACGTCCTGGAAACCGGGGGCTGGTATAACCTGGCAGGCGGGCCGTTCGTAACCTTTCCGAACGACGCGGATAGTGACAACGACGGCCTGACCGACGGTGAAGAGAAGCTGTTCAACACGCTGCCGCTAAATTCGCACAGTCCGGGGCTGGCGGTGCAGTACGACAGCAGCTTTATGACGCAACAATACTTCAGCACTAGCGACCCGGCCTATCTATCCATGATCCAGGGCGGCGATCGTTATCTGATGACGGAGGCCATGGTCGTGCGCCGCGGGACCACGTTTAACCTCGCCGGCCCGGCCACCGGCGTGCTGACGCTCGCCGGCACCGGCATGACCGCCATCACCCCGGTGAAAGACCCGGCCCGCGGCGGCTGGACGGTCAGCATCCCGGCCAATGGCACAGTGGGTACCTACACGGCAACGGTCATCGACGGCGCCTGGACTGACACGATGCCGATATACGTGATTTTCGAGCTGCCGACGAGCCTGCCCGAGGATCAGATTGACGCCTTCCTCTACGATGGCGATCCGGCCAACAAGAGAGACGAAGTGGCCGTCTGGTGGCGTATGGGTGAGTGGCCTTTCTATGGAAATCATCAGACCACAGTCCAACCTTGCCCGGGAACTGACCCTAATGCGCCTTGCTCGCTCTGGCAGTACCACCTGGGCTATGGTTATGCCCAGGCGTTTTGGACTCAACAGTTCACCAAATCGGCCTTTGTCGACAACGCCATTAAAGCCATTCACGGCAAAACGACGCCAACTGCTGCAGCTCCTGCCATCGCCACCTGGATCGACTATGAGTTCCGCACCAGGTCCGGCCGCATGCAAAACAACTGGGCCAGCGCCTGGTATCGCTATTTTGACGGCACCGGCATCACCATGTCGGGCGGGTATTGCGAAACCACCTCTACGGTTTTCACGGCCATACTCCGATCGGCCGGGATCGCCGCGCGGCCCTTCACCCTGGACTATAACAAGACCACCGGGCATGGCGAATCCGGCCAGATTGGCACGGTCTACGAATACGATCACGCTGCGATGATGTGGCTGGATAACACGTGGAAAGCCCAGCGCGCCTATGGCGGAGACGAAGTCAATGACCTGTATTATCCCTGGAATTCCGGCACGACCGGGATTTCGTTGCTCAAAGATTGGGACACCTACTCGGGTTATTACAACGATTACTATGGTGACGCGGTTGTTTCCGTCAATGAAGATTGGAATTTCCAGACCTCCGATGGTGTGGGCACGGTCAACACCGCCTGGTCCAACGGTGTGCCGACTTCAGAATTTAAAGAAGTCAACCGGGATTACTCATGGGATAGTAGATACCCGCTGCGAATCACCCAATCACCCCAAGTTGACGTCTTAAACTGCCATATGTGGAACGGAGATAACTGGGCGCCCGGCGAGTGGCGCACCCCGATCGTCAGCAACCCGGCCGGCCGTGATGAAATCCTCACCTACTTCTTACCGACCGGCGTCCCCGATCCGGCCACACCGCTTGAAAACTGGCCCTATAACCCCCAGCCTACCGCTTGCAGCCCGTCAACCCCGACCGCGGTCTGCAACGCGTTCAAAGCCCTCTGGAATACTAGCGTGTGCACGCCGGCTCAAGCGCAGGGTGCCAGTATGGCTGCGCAAGGATACTCGATGGCCGCCGGCAGCATTCCCGCTAATGAGGATCAAGCTGCCGGTATGGCCTCGAACGTATCTTCGATGGCTGCCAGCAGCCTTCCAGCTAATGAGAATAATGCAGTTCTGGCAGAAAATTCAACCAATTCCGACATTCTAAAACTTCAGGACGGAGCTCCTGAGCTGGGAGCTATCCTGGAAGATTACGGTCTCGATCGAGATGGCGATGGTCTCTATGACGAGCTGATCATCAAATTCGAAGTGACCAGCACCGACGCCGGCAGGTACCAATTTGGCGGCTGGCTGCGCGTTGGAGATGCAGCGTATCGTTTTTCAACCACCTATGCAACGCTGGTTCCCGGCAAGCAAGCGATTGTGATCAACTTCGATGGCCAGCAGATCGGCGAGAGTAAGGCGAAGGGTCCTTATAAAGTTGAAGCTTTGTGGGTTGCGCCGCCCGACCAGTCGGTCGTGGGTCCCGTTGAGCCAGAAAAGATGCTGGATTACCAGGAATATCAGTATTCCACCAAAGTCTTCAAAGCAAACCAGTTCAAGGTCCCGGCGGCTCTCTTTGCCGACAACTACTCGCATCAAGGCCTCGACAAGAACCACAACGGTCTGTACGAAGCCATCCAGGTCAATACCCCGCTGGAAATTTCCCGCGCTGGGAAATTCAAGGTGGAAGGCGATCTGTACGATGGCCAGGGTGACTTTGTGGGTCACGCGACATGGACCGGCAACGATAAGAATGCGGCGCTGGAGTTTCAGGTGACAAGGACAACGCCGCCTTACAGCGTGGAGCATTTGATGTTGACGATCGCTGACGGCGAGCTGCTGGACTCCCGGTTCGCTCCTGCCTACAAAATCACGGATTTGGCGGGAAAGATCGAAGGCGGCGCCGTTGAGTTCGGTGCTGCTGAACCCACAGATCCGGGGAAGATCAGCCTGCTTAAGGTGGTAGTAGTAGACCCCAGCGGTGGATTTACCTTTACTCCGCAAGATACCAACGGCAATGGGCGGTACGACAAGGTGGTTGTCGACGTGGGAGTAACTCTGACGGAAGGTGATGACACTGGCAATTACCGGATCGAAGCATTGCTTGAGGACGAGTATGGCACTGAAGTAGCCTGGACTGTCAGCGGCGACAAGTACCTGGTCTATGGTGCTGCCGGCCAGACGATGAGGTTGGAGTTTGATGGCAAGATGATCTATGATCAGCTCCCGCTGACCGGCGAAAGAGCCCTGAAGCTGGTGGCAGTCAAGATCTTTAGCGGAAATCTAAACTCCGCCACGCTTGAGAGCGAGGTAAAGTTTGCTGCCACGACGCCAACGTACACCCGCAGCCAGTTCGAGCCCTCCAGCCCGGCGGCCAACCTGTTCCAGGATGATACAGAGAGCGGCACCGGTAAGTGGACCTATGCAGTGCCTTTCGCAACTCCCACCACCAACGTCTGGCATAGCTGGTTCCATGCCTGGATCGCAAGCGCTTCCGGATCAAAGGATGGATCGCTGACAGCGGCTTCGCCCTTAGACCTCACCAATTATGCCGGGCCTGAGCTGCGGTTTACCAACGCCTACCGCATGGCGTCTGCCAATGATAAGGGCACTCTTGAGGCGTCGACGGATGGCGTCACCTGGACTGCGCTTGCGACCTACACCAACGGGTCAACCTTCCATTGGAACACGGAGCAGGTGGATCTGAGCGCTTATGGCGAGACTGCCAATGTGCGGTTCCGCTTCAGGGCCAAGTCGCAAAGCTCGATTGCTCTGGTACCTGGATGACATCTATCTGAACGCCTGGCCGGCGGTCAAGACGGCTACAATTACCCTACCTGCTTTTGTTTCAGAGGGCATGCCGGCAACCTTTACGGCCAGCTATACTTCGATCGATACCTTGCTGCCGGTGACCTATAAGTGGAGCTTCGGCGGCCATGAATTCGTGACCACGTCGCCCACTACGGACCTCGTATTTCCGGATGCCGGGGATGTACCGGTCACGCTGACGGTTTCGAATCCCTACGACAGCGCTGTTACCACCCAGACGGTGACAGTCCAACCGAATTCCGATAATTTCGTCCTCAGAACTCCTGTTGTGCCGGTGGCAGGCGGCACAGTAGTACGCTCTCCGAACCAGGAGACATTCTTGCCCGGCACATCGGTTACGCTGACAGCTGCGCCCGCAGCTGGCTACACCTTCAGCGGCTGGAGTGGTGGCGGATGCAGCGGGACCGCTCCCTGCCTATTGACAATGAATGCAGACACGACCGTCACGGCGACATTTGCCCTGATCGAGTACGCGCTCAACGTGAGTATTACTGGCAACGGTTCGGTGAGCAAGTCCCCCGACCAGGCGACATATCACTATGGCGATGTCGTGCAGTTGACCGCGACAGCAGGCACAGGCTATGCCTTCAGCCAATGGAGCGGCGATCTGACCGGCAGCGCCAACCCGGCGAGTGTCACCATTAACGGGAATAAGACCATCACCGCAGCGTTCATCCCAGGTTACAGTCTCTCGGTAACCATGGTTGGCAACGGGTCGGTGTTCAAATATCCAGATCTGGAAACCTATCTCCCCGGCCAGGTAGCAACACTGAACGCCGCGCCAGACACGGGCTGGAGTTTCTCGGCCTGGAGCGGAGCGTGCACGGGCAGCGGCTCCTGCGTGGTGACGATGAACGAGAATAAGAGTGTCATAGGCACCTTCACCTCAAATCCGTACACCCTGACGACGGCTGTGTTGACGGCCGGTGGTTCGATCAGTAAAGACCCTGACCAGGGAACTTACACTTATGGCCAGATCGTGACGCTGACGGCTAATCCGTCGACCGGTTATAGATTATCCGCGTGGAGCCGCGATCTGACTGGCAGCACAAGTCCGATTACCATCACCATGGATGGCAACAAGACCGTCCACGCCTCTTTCACGAATTCCTGGCCCTTCACCACCGCCGTGTCCCCTGCGGCGTCGGGTTGGATTACCAAGACTCCCAACGCTTCATCTTACGTATATGGGACTGTAGTGACCGTAACAGCCACCCCTAAGACTGGTTGGTCATTTGACCATTGGGGCGGATCGTGCACAGGCACGGGCGCCTGCGTGGTAATCGTGGATGGGAATGAAGCCGTCACGGCCTACTTCATCAACCAGTTCACCCTTAACGTGACTGTGATAGGAAGTGGCGCCGTGACAAGGTCGCCTGACCAGGCGAACTACACCTACGGTACGATAGTCACCCTGACGTCGATCCCAACTGCAGGCTGGAGCTTCTCAGCTTGGAGCGGCGACCTGATCGGCAGCACGAATCCGGCTACGATCACTATGATCGGGCATAAGGCGATCACGGCGACTTTCACACAGGACGAGTACACGCTGACGGTGAATGCTGGGACGGGCGGCTCGGTGACCAAGACACCCGACCAGGCTACCTACCATCTGGGTGATGTGGTGACGCTGGCGGCGACCGCCGAGGCAGGCTACTTATTCACCGGATGGACGGGCGACCATGAAGGGTCTATCAGTCCGGTGGAGGTCACGATCACCGGGAGCATGACCATCGCGGCCAACTTCACGCTGATTCCGACGACCTGCTTTACACTAACTTTGAGCCACACCGGCAATGGATCTAATCCAGTGGCTAGCCCAGCCAGCTCGACCGGCTGCACGGCAGGACAGTACCTGGCAGGCGAATTGATAACCCTGAGTGGAACAGTTCCTGAAACGGGGTGGAAGATCAGCGGCTGGACCGGCACAGCGAATGACAGCAGCATCCTTGACACGAACGCACTGATTATGCCGATCAGTGACCATGCCGCTGCGGTCAACTACACCCAAATCGAGTACACCCTGACGATCAACCAGGCCACGGGCGGCACGATCACCGCCACCCCGGCTGGCCCGTATCACTACGGAGACGTGGTGATCGTGGAGGCGGTTGCTAACACAGGGTATGATTTCGCCGGCTGGACGGGTGACCTGAGTGGGACGCCCAACCCGAACACGATCACCATAAATGGGAATAAGACGGTTGGGGCGACCTTCGAACTCCAGCTGGTCACCCTGACGATTAGCCAATCGACGGGCGGCACGATCACGGCTGCCCCGGCAGGACCCTACCACTACGGGGATGTGGTGAACGTGGAAGCGGCGGCTAACACGGGCTACACCTTCACTGGCTGGATGGGCGACCTGAGCGGGACAACCAACCCGACGACGATCACGCTGAATGGCAACAAGACGGTCGGTGCCATCTTCGAGGCGAACGTCGTCACGCTGATCATCAGCCCACCGACAGGTGGCACGATCACAGCCACCCCGGCTGGCCCGTATCACTACGGAGACGTGGTGACCGTGGAAGCAACGGCCAACCCAGGGTACAGCTTCACCGGGTGGACGGGTGGCCTGAGTGGGACGACCAATCCCACAACGATCACGCTCAACGGGGACAAGACGGTTGGGGCGACCTTTGATCTCCACTGGTCACCCTGATGATTAACCAATCGACGGGCGGCATGATCACGGCTACCCCGGATGGACCCTACCACTATGGAGATGTGGTCATGGTGGAAGCCGAAGAGAATACTGGCTATGATTTTACCGGATGGTCGGGCGACCTGAGTGGGACGACCAACCCGACCACCATCACCCTGAATGGGGATAAGACGGTCGGAGCAACCTTCATACAGGTTGTCACCTTGACAATCAACCAGTCAACAGGCGGGACGATCACCGTCACCCCGGCTGGCCCGTATCATTACGGAGACGTGGTGACCGTGGAAGCGGCAATCAATGCGGGCTACACCTTCACCGGTTGGATCGGCGACCTGAGCGGGACGACTAACCCGACCGCGATCACGCTGAACGGCGACAAGACGGTTAGTGCCACTTTCACCCCGATCGAGTACACAATCACGTTCAATTACATTGGCACTGGCGAGGTAACAAAAGACCCGAACCAAGCCACCTACCACTACGGTGATGCAGTTGTATTAACAGCAGTTCCGCCGGCTGAGTATAAATTTGACACCTGGTCGGGCGACCTGAGCGGTACTACCAACCCGACCACTATCGTCATCGACGGAAATAAGAACATTACTGCCACGTTTTCTTTGATTTATTACCTGCTGACGGTAAATATCGACGGCGGTGGTCATGTAGATCTGGTTCCACCAGGCGTCTTCTTTCCAGAGTTAGAACCAGACGGCCCTTACTTTACCTACCACCAAATGCCGAATATGTATGCAGTCCCCAACCTTGGCTGGACTTTCACGAATTGGACCGGTGACCGGACGGGCACGGCCAACCCGATGGCAATCACGATGAGTGGTGACAAGACTGTTACCGCCCACTTCACCGCTATCCAATACACCTTCACCACCAACGCGGTGGGGCAGGGCACACTCAGCAAGAGCCCTGATCAGACCACGTACACCTATGGGCAGCAGGTGACGGTAGCGGCCACGCCCGCTACCGGCTGGAGCTTCGGCTACTGGAGCGGGTCGTGCACGGGCACGGGTGCCTGCGTGGTGACGGTTGACGGGAATGAGAGTGTCACTGCCACCTTCCTGGAGGGTGCCAACACGCTGGATGTGAGCGTGGTCGGCGACGGCACGGTCACTAAATCCCCTGACCAGCTTACTTATCCAAACGGGGCGAGCGTCACCCTGACGGCCAACCCGGCCGATGGCTGGCACTTGGACCGCTGGGAAGGCGATCTGACCGGCTCGCTCAACCCGGCAACCATCACAATGGACGGGAACAAGTCCGTCACCGCCGTGTTTGTGCCGAATGTGGTCACCCTGACGATCAACGTGACCGGCAGCGGCACGGTGAGCGTGAACCCGGCAGGGCCGTCGTATACCTACGGCCAAGTGGTGGATCTCACTGCCACGGCCGATCCAAACTGGACATTCACTGGCTGGAGCGGCGACCTGACCGGCAGCACGAGCCCAACCACCATCACCCTGGATGGTGACAAGACCGTCTCGGCCAACTTCAAGGTTCCTTGCACCGTGCCGGACCTGATCGGGGCTATTGGGGCAGCCAACGCCGACCCGGATGCGACCACAATCGTTCTGATGGATAACTGCACCTACGATCTGACGGCAGCTTACGCGGCTGACCCGGACGGGTATGGCCCGGTCGGCTTGCCACCAATCACTACGACAGTCACCCTGGTGGGCAGCAACGCGACCATCACGCGCAGCGGAACAGTGCCCTTCCGGTTGTTCTATATACCTATAACCGGCAGCCTGGCGATCGAGAATGCGACGCTGTCGAACGGCCTGGCGCAGGGTGGCAACGGTGGCCACGCCCAGTATGATGGCGGTGGCGGCGCAGGCGGCATGGGCGGTGCGATCTTCAACCGCGGTGCCTTGGCCCTGACCAACGTCACCCTGACAGGCAACAAAGCATGGGGTGGCAACGGCGGCAACGATAACACAGTCGCGATAACTGCAGATGCCGGCGGCGGCGGCATGGGCGGAAATGGTTACAATGCCCCAGGAGGCAACCTGGGCGGTGCTGGCGGCGGCATCAATGGCGGCGCTGGCGGCATTAGCGGCTCGAACTCTGGTAAAGCCGGTGGTGTCGGTGGTGGTGGCGGCGGCGCGGCATACGCTGGTGGACACGGCAACGGCGGCGCAGGCGGCTTCGGCGGCGGCGGCGGCGGCGGCGCAATCGGCGGCGCAGGCGGCTTCGGCGGCGGAGGCGGCGGTGGACAGGACGCCCCACGGGGAGGCTTGGGAGGCATTGGCGGCGGCGCAGGTGCGGCCTGGGTTGGCGGAGGTGGCGCGGGCTTCGGCGGCGCGATCTTCAACGAAGGCGGCACACTGATCCTGACTGCCTGCACCTTCAGCAATAACACCGCCCAAGGCGGCAATGGCACGGTCGGAACCGGAGGCAACAACCCCACCGGCACTGGCGGCGGCGGCTCCGGCTACGGCGGTGCGGTGTTCAACCACCTGGGTACGCTGAACGTGACTGACCCAATCTTCGCAGACAATACAGTCGCGGCTGGTACCGGCGGCATCGTTGGCCGCGCTGTGGAACCCAACATCTATGACTATCTTAACGTTCAATATACGCTGACCACTTCCACTGTCGGGAGCGGCAGTATCACCCGCAGCCCGGCGGCACCATACAGCAATTTACAAATGGTGTGGTTGACCGCGGCGCCTGCCACCGGCTGGAAATTTACGAGTTGGGGCGGCGACCTGAGCGGCAGTGTGAGTCCAAGCCTGATCATCATGGATGCGGGCAAGGCCGTCACGGCGACCTTCGATTATATCGAGTATACGTTTACGGTTACTCCTGCTCCAACTGCTGGCGGCACGGCGACGAAGACTCCTGACAAGACGACCTATCACTACGGGGACGTGGTGACATTGCAAGCATTCCCGAACACTGGCTACACCTTCGTCAACTGGACAGGGAGCTCGACCAGCACGTCCAACCCACTTAATGTTACTGTTAACGCCAACAAGGCCTACACAGCCAACTTCACCAATCAGTACGCGCTGACGGTGACAGTGGTCGGCAACGGCACAGTGGGGAAGAGTCCCGATCAGGCAACCTATACCTACGGCACAACGGTGATCCTGACGCCAGTGCAGCGGCCGGCTACACCTTCTCCGGCTGGAGCGGGGCGAATGCCGGTGACCTGATCGACAATGGCAATGGCACCTGGTCGATCGTTATGAACGCGGTCAAGAGCCTCACGGCGACCTTCGCGCAGGATCAGTACACGCTGGCGGTGAATTCGGCACACGGCACGGTGAGCAAGGAACCGGACCAGGCGACTTACACCTACGGGACGGCTGTGACCCTGACGATGGGGACGGTGGAACCTGGCTACACGTTCACCGGCTGGGACGGCAGCGGGTGCTCGGGGACTGATCCCTGCACAGTAACTATGAATAGCAGCACCACCGTGACGGCCAACTTCGCGCAGAACGAGTATGCGTTGACGATCAGCCAGGCGGCGGGCGGGACAATCAGTGCGAGCCCGGCTGGCCCGTACCACTTGAATGACCCGGTAACCGTGACGGCAGACCCGGACGATGGCTGGATCTTCTCGGCCTGGACGGGCGACTGCGCCGGACAGGGCAATCCCTGCGCGCTGACGATGGACGGACCCAAGAGCGTCTCGGCGACATTCACCGAACTGAACGTCGTGACGCTGACGATCAATGACCCGGCTGGCGGCTCGATCGCGGCGACGCCGGCTGGGCCGTACCACTACGGGGACGTGGTGACCGTGGAAGCAGTTGCCGATACGGGCTACACCTTCACCGGCTGGACGGGCGACTTGAGCGGGACGACCAACCCGACGACCATCACCCTGAACGGGGACAAGACGGTCAGCGCCAACTTTGCGATCAACACCTTCAGCCTGAGTTACACGGCTGGGGCAGGCGGGACCCTGACGGGCGAGACCTCGCAGACGGTGAACTACGGTGAGGACGGCACGGCGGTCAAGGCAGTACCCAACACCGGCTACCACTTTGTGAACTGGAGTGACGGCTCGACGGCCAATCCGCGCACGGACACGAACGTCACGGCGAATGTGGACGTCACGGCGAACTTTGCGATCAACACCTTCACCCTGAGCTACGCAGCCGGGGCGGGCGGTAGCCTGACGGGCGAGACCTCGCAGACGGTGAACTACGGTGCGGACGGCACGGCGGTCACGGCCGTAGCGAGACAGCGGCTACCACTTTGTGAACTGGAGTGACGGCTCGACGGCCAACCCGCGCACGGACACGAACGTCACGGCGAATGTGGACGTGACGGCGAACTTTGCGATCAACACCTTCACCCTGAACTACGCGGCCGGGGCGGGCGGTAAGCCTGACCGGCGAGACCACGCAGACGGTGAACTACGGTGAGGACGGCACGGCGGTCAGAGCAGTACCCGACACCGGCTACCACTTTGTGAACTGGAGCGACGGCTCGACGGCCAATCCGCGCACGGACACGAACGTCACGGCGAATGTGGACGTCACGGCGAACTTTGCGATCAATACCTTCAGCCTGACTACACTGCGGGGGCGAACGGTAGCCTGACGGGCGAGACCTCGCAGACAGTGAACTACGGTGAGGACGGCACGGCGGTCACGGCAGTACCAGACACCGGCTACCACTTTGTGGACTGGAGTGACGGCTCGACGGCCAATCCGCGCACGGACAGCAACGTCACGGCGAATGTGGACGTCACGGCGAACTTTGCGATCAACACCTTCACGCCTGAGCTACACAGCCGGGGCGGGCGGTAGCCTGACCGGCGAGACCTCGCAGACGGTGAACTACGGTGAGGACGGCACGGCGGTCGACAGCAGTAGCCAACACGCGGCTACCACTTTGTGAACTGGAGTGATGGTTCGACGGTCAACCCGCGCACGGACACGAACGTCACGGCGGATATGGCTGCCACGGCAAACTTTGCGATCAATACCTTCACCCTGGCGGTGGTTTCGGACCATGGCACGGTCACGAAGGCACCGGACCAGGCGACCTACACCTACGGAACGGAAGTCGTGCTGACGATGGGTGTGGTGGATGCGGGCTGGACGTTCACGGGCTGGAGCGGTGGCGGATGCACGGGGACTAGCCCCTGCACGGTGACGATGAATGCGGACACGACCGTGACGGCCAACTTCACGCAGGATGCCTACATCCTGACGGTGAACTCGGCGCATGGCGCGGTCACGCAAGGAGCCTGATCAGACGACCTATACCTACGGGACGGAAGTCCTGTTGACGATGGGTGTGGTGGATGCGGGCTGGACGTTCACGGGCTGGAGTGGTGGCGGATGCATAGGTATCGATCCCTGCACAGTGACGATGAATGCGGATACGACCGTGACGGCGAACTTTGCCCTCAACACCTTCACACTGAGCTACACTGCGGGGACAGGCGGCACGCTGACCGGCGAGACCTCGCAGACGGTCAACTACGGCGAGGACGGCACGCCAGTTGACGGCCGTAGCCAACACGGGTTACCACTTTGTGAACTGGAGCGACGGCTCGACGGCCAATCCGCGCACGGACACCAACGTCACGGCGAATGTGGACGTGACGGCGAACTTTGCGATCAACACCTTCACCCTGAGCTACACGGCCGGGGCGGGCGGGACCCTGACCGGCGAGACGCGCAGACGGTCAACTACGGCGCAGACGGCACGGCGGTCGACGGCCGTAGCCAACCACCGGCTACCACTTTGTGAACTGGAGCGACGGCTCGACGGCCAATCCGCGCACGGACACGAACGTCACGGCGAATGTGGCCGTCACGGCGAACTTTGCGATCAACACCTTCACCCTGAGCTACACAGCCGGGGCGGGCGGTAGCCTGACCGGCGAGACGTCGCAGACGGTCAACTACGGCGAGGACGGCACGGCGGTCACGGCAGTACCGGACACCGGCTACCACTTTGTGAACTGGAGTGACGGCTCGACGGCCAATCCGCGCACGGACACGAACGTCACGGCGAATGTGGACGTCACGGCGAACTTTGCGATCAATACCTTCACCCTGAGCTACACGGCCGGGGCGAACGGTACCCTGACCGGCGAGACCTCGCAGACAGTGAACTACGGTGAGGACGGCACGGCGGTTGAAGCAGTAGCCAACACGGGCTACCACTTTGTGAACTGGAGTGATGGCTCGACGGCCAATCCGCGCACGGACACGAATGTCACGGCGAATGTGGCCGTCACGGCGAACTTTGCGATCAACACCTTCACGCTGACCTACACGGCCGGGGCGAACGGCACGCTGACGGGCGAGACGCTCGCAGACGGTGAACTACGGCGGGGACGGCACGGCGGTCACAGCCGTGCCGAACACGGGCTACCACTTTGTGAACTGGAGCGACGGCTCGACGGCCAATCCGCGCACGGACACGAACGTCACGGCGAATGTGGACGTCGACGGCGAACTTTGCGATCAACACCTTCACGCTGACCTACACAGCTGGGACGGGCGGTACGCTGACCGGCAACGCCCGCAGACAGTCAACTACGGCGACGGATGGGACAGCAGTCACGGCGGTTGCCGAACACGGGCTACCACTTTGTGAACTGGAGCGATCGGCTCGCACGGCCAATCCGCGCACGGACACGAATGTCACGGCGGATGTGTCCGTGACGGCGAACTTTGCGATCAACACCTTCACGCCTGACCTACACGGCGGGGGCGAACGGTAAGCCTGACCGGCGAAACGCTCGCAGACAGTGAACTACGGTGACGGACGGCACGGCGGTTGAAGCAGTAGCCAACACGGGCTACCACTTTGTGGACTGGAGCGACGGCTCGACGGCCAACCCGCGCACGGACACGAACGTCACGGCGAATGTGGCGTGACGGCGAACTTTGCGATCAACACCTTCACGCTGAATTACACGGCCGGGGCGGGCGGTACGCTGACCGGTGAGACCTCGCAGACGGTGAACTACGGTGAGGACGGCACGGCGGTCACGGCCGTAGCCAACACCGGCTACCACTTTGTGAACTGGAGTGATGGTTCAACCGTCAATCCGCGCACGGACACCAACGTCACGGCGAATGTGGCCGTGACGGCGAACTTTGCGATCAACACCTTCACCTTGGCGGTGGTCTCGGACCATGGCACGATCACGAAGGCACCGGACCAGGCGACCTACACCTACGGGACGGAAGTCCTGCTGACGATGGGTGTGGTGGATGCGGGCTGGACGTTCACGGGCTGGAGCGGTGGCGGGTGCACGGGGACGGCTCCTTGCACGGTGACGATGAATGCGGACACGACCGTGACGGCCAACTTCACGCAGAATGCCTACATCCTAACTGTGAACTCGGCCCACGGCGCAGTCACCAAGGAGCCTGATCAGACGACCTACACTTACGGGACGGAAGTCCTGCTGACGATGGGGGCGGAGGATCCGGGCTGGACGTTCACGGGCTGGAGTGGTGGCGGATGCATGGGTATCGATCCCTGCACGGTGACGATGAATGCGGACACGACCGTGACGGCGAACTTTGCGATCAACACCTTCAGCCTGACTTACGCAGCCGGGGCGGGCGGTAGCCTGACGGGCGAGACCTCGCAGACGGTGAACTACGGTGAGGACGGCACGCCGGTCGATGCAGTAGCCAACACGGGCTACCACTTTGTGAACTGGAGTGACGGCTCGACGGTCAACCCGCGCACGGACACGAACGTCACGGCGGATGTGGCCGTCACGGCGAACTTTGCGATCAATACCTTCAGCCTGACTACACTGCGGGGGCGAACGGAAGCCTGACCGGCGAAACCTCGCAGACAGTGAACTACGGTGAGGACGGCACGGCGGTTGACAGCAGTAGCCAACACGGGCTACCACTTTGTGGACTGGAGCGACGGCTCGACGGCCAATCCGCGCACGGACACGAACGTCACGGCGAATGTGGGCGTGACGGCGAACTTTGCGATCAACACCTTCACGCTGAGCTACACAGCCGGGACGGGCGGTAGCCTGACGGGCGAGACCTCGCAGACGGTCAACTACGGTGAGGACGGCACGGCGGTCACAGCAGTACCCGACACCGGCTACCACTTTGTGAACTGGAGTGACGGCTCGACGGCCAATCCACGCACGGACACGAACGTCACGGCGGATGTGGCCGTCACGGCGAACTTTGCGATCAATACCTTCAGCCTGAGCTACACGGCGGGGGCGAACGGAAGCCTGACTGGCGAGACCTCGCAGACAGTGAACTACGGTGGGGACGGCACGGCGGTTGAAGCAGTAGCCAACACGGGCTACCACTTTGTGAACTGGAGTGATGGCTCGACGGCCAATCCGCGCACGGACACGAACGTCACGGCGAATGTGGCCGTGACGGCGAACTTTGCGATCAACACCTTCACCCTGAGACTACACGGCCGGAGCGGGCGGGACTCTGACCGGCGAGACCACGCAGACGGTCAACTACGGTGCAGACGGCACGCCGGTCGAAGCAGTAGCCAACACGGGCTACCACTTTGTGAACTGGAGTGACGGCTCGACCGCCAATCCACGCACGGACACGAACGTCACGGCGGATGTGGCCGTCACGGCGAACTTTGCGATCAACACCTTCAGCCTGAGCTACACTGCGGGGGCGAACGGTAGCCTGACCGGCGAGACCTCGCAGACAGTGAACTACGGTGAGGACGGCACGGCGGTCGAAGCAGTAGCCAACACGGGCTACCACTTTGTGAACTGGAGTGATGGCTCGACGGCCAATCCGCGCACGGACACGAACGTCACGGCGAATGTGGCCGTCACGGCGAACTTTGCGATCAACACCTTCACCTTGGCGGTGGTCTCGGACCATGGCACGATCACGAAGGCACCGGACCAGGCGACCTACACCTACGGGACGGAAGTCGTGCTGACGATGGGTGTGGTGGATGCGGGCTGGACGTTCACGGGCTGGAGTGGTGGCGGGTGCACGGGCACGGCTCCTTGCACGGTGACGATGAATGCGGACACGACTGTGACGGCCAACTTCACGCAGAATGCCTACATCCTAACTGTGAACTCGGCCCACGGCGCAGTCACCAAGGAGCCTGATCAGACGACCTACACTTACGGGACGGAAGTCCTGCTGACGATGGGAGCGGAGGATCCGGGCTGGACGTTCACGGGCTGGAGTGGTGGCGGATGCATGGGTATCGATCCCTGCACGGTGACGATGAATGCGGACACGACCGTGACGGCGAACTTTGCGATCAACACCTTCAGCCTGAGTTACGCAGCCGGGACGGGCGGCACGCCTGACCGGTGAGACCACGCAGACGGTCAACTACGGTGAGGACGGCACGCCGGTCGAAGGCAGTAGCCAACACGGGCAACCACTTTGTGAACTGGAGTGACGGTTCAACCGTCAACCCGCGCACGGACACGAACGTCACGGCGGATGTGGCCGTCACGGCCAACTTTGCGATCAATACCTTCAGCCTGAGCTACACTGCGGGGGCGAACGGAAGCCTGACCGGCGAAACCTCGCAGACAGTGAACTACGGTGAGGACGGCACGGCGGTTGAAGCAGTAGCCAACACGGGCTACCACTTTGTGAACTGGAGTGATGGCTCGACGGCCAATCCGCGCACGGACACGAACGTCACGGCGAATGTGGCCGTGACGGCGAACTTTGCGATCAACATCTTCACCCTGAGCTACACGGCTGGAGCAGGCGGGACTCTGACCGGTGAGACCACGCAGACGGTCAACTACGGTGCAGACGGCACGGCGGTCGAAGCAGTAGCCAACACGGGCTACCACTTTGTGAACTGGAGTGACGGCTCGACCGCCAATCCACGCACGGACATGGACGTCACGGCGGATGTGGCCGTGACGGCGAACTTTGCGATCAATACCTTCACCCTGAACTACGCGGCTGGGACAGGTGGTAGCCTGACCGGCGAGACCTCGCAGACGGTCAACTACGGTGGGGACGGCACGGCGGTCACGGCAGTAGCGGACAACGGCTACCACTTTGTGAAGTGGAGTGATGACGTACTCACAGCCACACGCACGGACACCAACGTCATGGCGGATGTGACCGTCACGGCGGACTTTGCGCTCAACACCTTCACCCTGAACTACGCGGCTGGGACGGGCGGCACGCTGACCGGCGAGACCACGCAGACGGTGAACTACGGTGAGGACGGCACGCCGGTCGGAGCAGTAGCCAACACGGGCTACCACTTTGTGAACTGGAGTGATGGTTCAACCGTCAACCCGCGCACGGACACCAACGTCACGGCGGATGTGGCCGTGACGGCGAACTTTGCGATCAACACCTTCACCCTGAGCTACGCCGCCGGGGCGGGCGGCACGCTGACCGGCGAGACCACGCAGACAGTGAACTACGGTGGGGACGGCACGGCGGTCACGGCAGTACCAGACACCGGCTACCACTTTGTGGACTGGAGTGACGGCTCGACGGCCAATCCGCGCACGGACACGAACGTCACGGCGGATGTGGACGTCACGGCCAACTTTGCGATCAACACCTTCAGCCTGAGCTACGCAGCCGGGGCGGGCGGTAGCCTGACCGGCGAGACCTCGCAGACGGTGAACTACGGTGAGGACGGCACGCCGGTCGAAGCAGTAGCCAACACGGGCAACCACTTTGTGGACTGGAGTGACGGTTCAACCGTCAACCCGCGCACGGACACGAACGTCACGGCGAATGTGGCCGTGACAGCGAACTTTGCGATCAACATCTTCACCCTGAGCTACACGGCCGGAGCAGGCGGGACCTGACCGGCGAGACCACGCAAACGGTCAACTACGGTGCAGGACGGCACGCTGGTCGAAGCAGTAGCCAACACGGGCTACCACTTTGTGAACTGGAGTGACGGCTCGACCGCCAATCCGCGCACGGACACGAACGTCACGGCGAATGTGGCCGTGACAGCGAACTTTGCGATCAATACCTTCAGCCTGAGCTACACTGCGGGGGCGAACGGAAGCCTGACCGGCGAAACCTCGCAGACAGTGAACTACGGTGAGGACGGCACGGCGGTTGAAGCAGTAGCCAACACGGGCTACCACTTTGTGAACTGGAGTGATGGCTCGACGGCCAATCCGCGCACGGACACGAACGTCACGGCGGATGTGTCCGTGACGGCGAACTTTGCGATCAATACCTTCACCCTGGCGGTGGTTTCGGACCATGGTACGGTCACGAAGGCACCGGACCAGGCGACCTACACCTACGGGACGGAAGTCGTGCTGACGATGGGTGTGGTGGATGCGGGCTGGACGTTCACGGGCTGGAGTGGTGGCGGATGCACGGGCACGGCTCCTTGCACGGTGACGATGAATGCGGACACGACCGTGACGGCCAACTTCACGCAGGATGCCTACATCCTGACGGTGAACTCGGCGCATGGCGCGGTCAGCAAGGAGCCTGATCAGACGACCTACACCTACGGGACGGAAGTCCTGTTGACGATGGGTGTGGTGGATGCGGGCTGGACATTCACGGGCTGGAGCGGCGGTGGATGTATGGGTATCGATCCCTGCACGGTGACGATGAATGCGGACACGACCGTCACGGCGAACTTTGCGCTCAACACCTTCACGCTGAGCTACACTGCGGGAGCGAACGGTAGCCTGACGGGCGAGACCACGCAGACGGTGAACTACGGTGGGGACGGCACGGCGGTCACGGCAGTACCCGACGCCGGCTACCACTTTGTGAACTGGAGCGACGGCTCGACGGCCAATCCGCGCACGGACACGAACGTCACGGCGAATGTGAACGTGACGGCGAACTTTGCCATCAACACCTTCACCCTGAGCTACGCAGCTGGGGCGGGCGGCAGCTGACGGGCGAGACCTCGCAGACGGTGAACTACGGTGAGGACGGCACGGCGGTCACGGCAGTACCGAACAGCGGCTACCACTTTGTGAACTGGAGCGATGGCTCGACGGCCAATCCGCGCACGGACACCAACGTCACGGCGAATATGGCCGTCACGGCGAACTTTGCGATCAACACCTTCACCCTGAGCTACACGGCCGGAGCAGGCGGTACTCTGACCGGCGAGACCACGCAGACGGTCAACTACGGTGCAGACGGCACGGCGGTCAAAGCAGTAGCCAACACCGGCTACCACTTTGTGAACTGGAGTGACGGCTCGACGGCCAATCCGCGCACGGACACCAACGTCACGGCGAATGTGGCCGTGACGGCGAACTTTGCGATCAACACCTTTACGCCTGAGTCTACACCGCCGGGGCGGGCGGCAGCCTGACCGGCGAGACCATCGCAGACGGTGAACTACGGTGGGGACGGCACGGCGGTCGAAGCAGTAGCCAACACCGGCTACCACTTTGTGAACTGGAGTGATGGCTCGACGGCCAATCCGCGCACGGACACGAACGTCACGGCAGATGTGGCCGTGACGGCGAACTTTGCCATCAACACCTTCACTCTGAGTTACACCGCCGGGGCGGGCGGTAGCCTGACGGGCGAGACCACGCAGACGGTGAACTACGGTGAGGACGGCACGCCGGTCGGAGCAGTAGCCAACACGGGCTACCACTTTGTGAACTGGAATGATGGTTCAACCGTCAACCCGCGCACGGACACGAACGTCACGGCGGATGTGACCGTCACGGCCAACTTCGCCCGGAACGAATACACTCTGACGGTGAACGTGGATCCGGCTGACAGCGGCACGGTGGAGCGATACCCGGAGCCTCCATACCTGTATGGTGATTCGGTTCATCTGACACCCTATTCCGCTGCTGGCTGGCGATTTAACTATTGGACTGGGGCGTGTGAGGGGCCATTCATCTGTGACGTCACAATGTACGCGGATCGTACAGTGACCGCACACTTCATCCTGGAAGAGTACACTCTGGATGTCACCACCATCGGCAGCGGCACGGTTGCCAAGTATCCTGACCAGCCAACCTATCACTACAGCGACGAGGTAATGCTTACGGCGACGCCGGCTGATGGTTGGGTCGTGTCCGAGTGGAGTGTCGAGGGGTGCACCGGCAATTCCTGCGCGGTGACCATGTACGGGGACCAGGGTGTCACTGTCACCTTTGTGCCGTACATCGAGTACAGCCTGAACCTCAACCAGTCGACGGGTGGGACGATTACAGCCGATCCGGCCGGTCCGACGTACCCACGGGACACGATGGTTCAGGTAACCGCGACCCCTGATCAAGGTTACTACTTTGACCACTGGACGGGAGACTGCACCGGTCAGGGCAACCCTTGCACGGTGACAATGGACGGTCCCAAGACTGTCACGGCGTACTTCACAGAGGGTGTTATCCTTCCGAAGGATCTGATAGTCACAGATGGCACGGTGCTTGAAGGCTTCGAGTCCATGAGCGGCTGGACGCTCAGCGGCTCGGGCTCCGGGTATTCGGCCTCGCTCGACACGACTAACGTCAAGGAAGGTGCAGCTTCGATCAAGTTGACTACTCCCGCCAATGGCAGTGTGTATATCGTGAAGCCTGTGAATTGGGATCTGTCAGCGAACCAGGGCAACTTCCGCCTGTGGGTTTATGTTTCCGGCACCAGCGAGCCAACTGGCGGCAGCATCACTCTGTCGAGTAATGCAGACTTCTCGAACTACTATATCACCTCCTACGGCGGGGCCTTCAAGCTCCGCTACAAGCCGGGCTGGAACCTGATCAACTTGCGCACCTCCGACTGGAAGTCGTTCGGCACACCCAACTGGGCCAGCATCGTGCGCATCCGCATCCGGCTCGACAGCAAATCAGTGAACACCTACTCCTTCGATGCGCTGACCAGCGGCGTGGTCGCACAACCGGCGGTTATCTTCACCTTTGACAAGGGGCTGAGCTCGCTCTACTCGCAGGCTTTCAGCTATATGAATACCCGCAATGTGCGCGCCACCGGCTATATCCCTACCAACCTGATTGGCGGCGCTGGCCAGGCGACCTGGGTGCAGCTGCAGGAGATGTTTGCCGCGGGGTGGACCATCGGCAGCCAGACGATGTCGAATGTCGATCTGACCACTCTGAATCAAGTTGGCCAAGAGGCGGAACTGAATGGCGCCTGGTTGGCTCTAAATGGCCAAGGCATAACAACAGGTAACTACGTAGCCTACCCCGGCGGGAAGTACAATGCTGCTACACTGTTGGCCATGGCGAGCCAGAACATGCGCACCGGCCGGACTCTGCTGGCTTTCAACAACCTGTTACCTCTGACGAGCCCATTCGAGGTCGCTCAGCGCTCGATCAGCAAGAGTACCACGCTGTCCACCGCCGAGAGCTGGGTTGACACGGCCAAATCCCGGCAGGAGACTCTGGTGATTACGATCCAGGGCCTCAGTGCCTCTCCAAGTACGAATGACTGGTACATCGCTCGTTTCCAGAGCCTGGTGGCTTACTGCATCGCGCAAGGTATACCGGTCATCACCATGGATGATCTGTACCAGCTGCAATCGGGCAGCGTCACCATACCCGGAGCCCGGTAATGTCACAACGACCGCGACGTTCCCCCGGCCGGGGGAACGCCGCGGTTCGTTTGCCCCACGAGGCCGATAAGTCGACCATCCATTCCACTGTGCGACTGGTCATCGGCAACTGCTGATCTCACGTGAAAGGAAGATTTACGAGGATCTCTGTCAAGGCTGGCCAGTCGCTCTTCCATAAGCAGGTCTTCACTCGCCGTCGCCATCGGTCATCGCGGGCCTGGCACTGATGCTCTGGATGATCTACCGGCACGCCGGGCGGCTTTCCCAAGATAGACGGTTCGACCTTTCCCGCCCTTGGCCCCGCCCAAGCGTCCATGCTTCACCTGGACCTTGCCGCTCTTCAAATCCACATCACCCACTTTCAAGGCTGACAATTCCGAAGCGCGCAAGCCCGTATCGAGCAAGGTCAGGATGATGGCTTGATCGCGGCTGATCGGCCGCAGCGGCGCATGATGTACTTGCGGCGGTCGCTGGGCTTGGACCTCGACTGAGAACTCGCAGGCTTTCAGCAAGAGCTTCGACTTCCTCTTTGGTGAAAGGCTCGATCGGGGCCTCTCGAACTTGGGAGCGGGGACGGCCTTGATCGGATTGGGCAGGCCGAACTCACGGCTGGCCCAGGTGAAGAAAGCGCAGAGGCTGATATAGAAGTTGTGGATTGTCTTCGCACGCCAGAGGCTGCGCGGTCGCCGCTCAGGCGGCGCGGCTGATAGTCGGTGCGCAACCACACGAAGTACTCTTGGATGCAGTTGCGTCGTGATGATCTGTGAACGGGGATATCCCCTGCATAGATCTGCCAGAGCTTGAGGTCACGCTGGTAGCTTTGCAGGGTGTTGGGGCTGAGTCCTTCGGCGGCTTTATACTGCAGAAAGCCCGTAATGGCCTTCGACAGGGGCAAAGAACCCTGCGGTCTACGGTTCATCGAAATATCCTCCTGGAGGCCAGGGCTTTGAAACGATGATCTCGAGGTTAACGAAAACAACCGTAGACCTGTAGGGCTACGGTGTCACTCAAGTAGCGGGGGCTGGATTCGAACCAGCGACCTCCGGGTTATGAGCCCGACGAGCTGCCACTGCTCTACCCCGCGATGTTAGCGACCAGATTGTACCACCTTGATCAAGGCCCGTCAAGCGCACTAACGCGTGCCCAGGAAAAGCGCAGCCCACTCACTTTGCGGATCGGCCGCCACCAGCGCGGGCGCCGCGGCGGTATCGGTAATGGAGGGCGCAGATTCCAGGGGAGAGGGCTTGATGACAGTCTCACCCACGCGCGCCATCCCGGCCTGCCGCGCCCAGTGCTCAACAAATTCATTCGACTGGGCATAGTCACGCAAGGACAACAGTGCTCCGTGACGAGCCTGCTCTTGATCGATCTCTTCCTGCAGGGCAGCGGCCTCCGCCGTCATCTGGCGGATGTACCCCAGGCGGGCGTTGAAATCGGCCAGGAGCGGCACGGCAAAGATCACCAGCACCAGCAGCCAGAAACGAGGAGACTTCCACAGCGCGCGGATCTTTTGATCGCTGGACATAGGCTTGCCTTTTAAACAAAGAATCCCAGGGTGAGCCTGGGATTCCAAGTGAGTGCCGAAGCGGGGATTTGAACCCCGATGAGGGAACCCTCACTACGCCCTGAACGTAGCGCGTCTGCCAATTCCGCCACTTCGGCGCTGCCTCCTCATTTTACCCCAAGCGATCGATTTGTCAAGAAACGCGCTACTGGACCAAGCGGAACAGGCGGCACATTCACGCCAGCCGCGATCGTCAGGGCGATTCCACGGGCGCCTTGTTCTGAATCACGCGGCGGGTGATCACATACCAGGCGGGCAGGGTGCGGAACCGATCGGATGACACCGCCATCGGGCCAATCTGCACGTCGCGCACTTTCTCGCTGATGCCATAGTTGTAGACGGGATAATACAACAAAATGCCTGGCGTCTTTTCACGGAACATTTCCTGGAACTTGTGATACAGAGTGACCCGCTGCGCCTGATTATTCGTGCGGCGCGCCTGCTCCAGGACTTCGCTCATGTCGCGATCGCGAAACTGGGAATAATTCTGGCCCGGCGGATCGGCCTGCGTCTCGTGCCAGAACGGGTACAGATCCGGATCGCTGGGCAGCTGCACATCAATCAACGCGGCCTGATAGTTGCGCGGCTCCAGATAGTTGCTGTGCAGGCCGGTCTGCACAGGCACGACACTGGCCTGCACCCCGATCTCCTGCCACTGTTTCGCCACCGCCCCGGCCAGGGCCACCTGCAGCGGATTGTTGTTGGTGTACAGCGTGAACGAAATCGGCACGCCATCCTTGACCCGAATCGGCGTATTGTCGGGGCCGACCACCGGGGTAGGGCGTATCGAGATATCATCGCCCTTGTCGCGCGCCGCTGCGCCGGCTGCGCTACCGGATAACGCCAGCCGGCTTCGTTCAGCAGCTGCCGCGCGCGATCGCGATTCGGGACCAGCGGCGGCAGATCGGCGGCATAGGTCCACATGCCCGGGATCATTGGACTGTCGGCGATGATGCCCTGTCCATGCAGCACCTCTTCCACAATCTGGCGCCGATCAAGACTGAGCAGCAGCGCCTGCCGGACACTTTGATCCTGGAAGAACGGCAGGGCGGGGTCTCCCTGATTCAGGAAGATCATGGTGTATCCCGCCATGGGCGCGGTGTACAGGTTCAGAGACGGTGTATCGCGCACCGTCGCCAGTTGATCGGCCGACACCTTGTTGAGTCCCTGGATCTCGCCAGCCCGATAAGCCGCCAGCATCGACGGATAATCGGGATAGAACTTGAAATCGATCTTCGCGATGTAAGGCTGTTGGCCATAATAGCCGGCGAACGTGGCGAGCAAGACATGCTGAGGCTGCCCGGTTTCACCGCTGCCAAACTGTTCCACCTGGAACGGTCCGCTGCCGATCGGTTTGCGGTTGAACGGCAGGGCTGGCAGATCGGCCGCTTTCACTTCGCCTAACACGTGCCTGGGCAGCACGCCGAAATTGCCCGTCGCCACGTACTGGAGGAAAGGCGTGTAAGGTTCCTGCAGCGTCAACTGCACGGTCAGACTGTTGACCTCTATGGCCTTCACCGTGCGCCACAACGCCGCCACGTCCTGCAGGCCGGGGAAGCTGGGATCCTGCAATCAGCTTGATCGTGTAGATCACGTCGTCGGCGGTCACCGGCCGGTTGTCATGCCAGCGCGCATTCGGCCGCAGCCGGAACGTGTACACCAATCCATCCGGCGAGACTTCCCAGCTGTCAGCCAGATCGGGCTGCAGCTGGCCGCGCTCGTCAAAGCGCAGCAGGCCGCTGAACACCAGCGCGCACAGATCGCGATCGACGTCGTTGTACTGGCACAACAAGGGATTGACGTACTGGGGCGAGCCTACCATGCCTTCCACATACGTGCCGCCGGGCGCCGGCTCATGCTCGATCGAGTACGCCTCGGCCAGATAGACCATCAGGCCGCCGAGCAAAACAACGCTCACGAAAATGAGAACCACCTGCCAACGAATGTGTCGAACCACAGATCAAATCCTGTCAAGGTTAAGCGCTATTACGGCAGCCAGCCTGCGTCCTGATCGGCTGGCAGCGCGGCGCGATCTTAATGCGAATGGCCGGAACTGACCAGGGACACAACAGGGGTGTTGCAGCCTCGCAAGCCGCAACACCCCTGGCAAACACCCCCGGTTCGGTCTGGCCACCGTGCGCAGCCGTGACTACGCACCCACCGCCAGCACGCTTAAGATCGCCAGCACAAAGAAAATAACCGACACCCACACGGTAGCGTTGAACAGCGTGCGCTCGATGCCGCGCCGCGCGTGGTACACCGGGCTGTCGCCGCCAAAGACATTGCCCACCGCCGAGTTGCGCGCGCCGATGATGATCAGCGCGATCAACAGGATGGACACGATAACCATGCCAATGTTCAAATAGGTCTGCACGACTCTTCTCCTGACAGAAAGCTGGCGCGGATTATAACATGCCTAACAGGCTTGTCAAACCCGCGGCTTCGGCACTGGGCGGGCTGGGCAGAAAGAAGAAGGCCAGCGCAATAATAATGTAGACGGCCAGCAGCATCGCGCCTTCCAGCCAGTTCGACTCTCCGTCCAGCGCTACCAGCGCGGCGATGACCGCCGCCGCCGTGAGCGCCAGCACCTCGAAACCGTTGAATTCCAGCGTCAACGGATTGCCCAGCAGCAGGCTGACGAACACCAGCACCGGCGCGACGAACAAGGCGATCTGCAGGCTCGATCCCAGCGCGATCGAGAGGCTGAGATCCATCTGATTTTTCAGCGCGACCTCGACGGCCACGATGTGCTCGGCCACATTGCCGATGAGCGGGATGATGATGATGCCCACGAAGAATTCGCTGAAGCCCAACTGCTGGGTGACCGGCTCCACCGAACTGACCAGGAACTCGCTCATCAGCGCAATGCCCACGGTGGCCAGAGCCAGAATCCCCAGCGCCGTGCGGGTGCTCCAGTGTGGTCCGCTGCGACCTGGCGGAATGGCCGCGCCTATCTCGGGTTCCAGCCGGTGTGCGCGAGCGGAGCATGTACACGATCGATAGGGCGTAGATGACGATCATGGCGAACGCCGTGGTCAGGCTCAACTCCTCCACCCGCAGCGTGTCCGGCTCGATGGCGGCGTTAAAAAATGAGGGAACACTCAGGGCGATGACGGCCAGAATGGTCAGCGTGGCATCGACGCCCGCGTGCGATCGATCGAATTTTTGGACGCCGTTCTTCAGCCCGCCCAGAAAGATACTGAGCCCCATGACCAACAGCACGTTGCCCAGGATCGAGCCAATCAGCGAGGCTTTCACCAGATCGAGCAGGCCGGCTCTGATGGCAAACAGCGTGATGATCAGTTCGGCGGCGTTGCCCAGAGTGGCATTCAGCAGACCGCCCAGGCGCGGCCCGGTTTTCTCGGCCAGCGCTTCAGTCGCTTCGCCCATCAAGCCGGCCAGCGGAATGACGGCCAGCGCCGAGGTGATGAACAGCAGCACCTCGCCCCAATGCAGCAGTTCGACCAGAATGGCGACGGGAATCAATAGCAGCAGCCAACGGAGATAACGCATCTTTCCTCCTTCACGAATTTAGTCTGCAAACAGCGCCGCGGGCGCGGCGCGCGGCACGATGACACGCAGCGCGCGCGGCGCGACCTGCACGTCGATCGGGGTGACGCCGATCGGTTCCGCGTCGACGTGCACGGCCGTGGGTTGTCTGGCGCTTACCCGGATATGCTGGCCGCGCAAATTGATCAATTGTGGATCCTGCGCCGCACGCCCCACCGCGATGCTGGTAAAGTGCCGGACGGTGTAGGCAAAGCTGGTTCCTTTGAAGATGCAGACATCCAGCAGACCGTCGTCGACGCGCGCTGCGGGACTGGGCCGCACGATTCCCGCATAGAGTTGAATGTTGCTGATCAATACCATCAGGGCCCGATCGCGCAGCGGCGGTTGATCGTCCAGCTCGATCGTCATGGGCGTGCCCCGATATTGCGCGGCATGCCACACGGCGCGCAGGCCGTAGCCAGCGACTCCCCAGCGTTTGACCCACGGCGGGCGCGGCTCGATCTTGGAAGTGACGTAGGCATCCAGTCCTGCGCCTGACCACAATAAAAAGTAACGCCCGTTGGTGCAGCCCAGATCGATCGGGCGGATGCGACCGGCGCAGATCGCTCGCGCCGCATCCGCCAGCTGGCTGTTGTAGAGCGGCGCGGGAGTCGGCAGCCCGATCTGCCTGGCCCACACATTGGCAGTGCCCGTGGGCAGGGTGGCCAGGGCCACTTCGCTGTGCGCGAGCGCATTGGCGGCCTCATTCAGGCTCCCGTCGCCGCCGGCCGTGAGCACCACCTGATAATTGTGGCGGACAGCTTCAGCCGCCAGGCGCTGCACATCGCCGGCGCACTGGGTGCCCTGCACTTCGACGCGCCAGCCGTGCTCGCGGAAAACTTGAAGCGCCGGCGGCAGATGCGACTGAACATCGCGCGTGCCGGAGCGCGGATTGTAGATGAGGACAGCCCGCAGATCGGAACCGGGCGAAACCGGCGAGCGCGTGTCGGCCATAATCGCCGCGATTATATTTGATCAATGCCACTTTTGGCAACCGCTGATTTTTGCAATTTGCGGTACAATAGCCGCGATTCATTTTCGCTCACGCAAGAGTGCTGCATGTCGGAACACGTCTTCAACAACCGCTATCGCGTCCTGGCGCAAATTGCCGGCGGCGGAATGGCCGTCGTCTACAAAGCGCACGATACCATCCTCAACCGCGTAGTCGCCGTGAAAGTGCTGCGCGATACCTTCGCGCAGGATGTCGATTTCCGTGCGCGTTTTCAGCACGAGGCGCAGGCTGCCGCCAACCTGGGGCATCCCAATATCGTGACGGTCTATGATTACGGGCAGGACGGCGCGCAAAGCTACATCGTGATGGAATACGTCGAGGGGCGCGATCTCAAGACGGTCATTCGCAGCGAAGCGCCGCTGGTGCTCGATCGCGCGCTGGACCTCATGATTCAGGCGTGCGCGGCCCTGGGGGCCGCCCATCGCGCCGGGCTGGTGCACTGTGACGTGAAGCCGCAGAACATTCTGGTGACGAATGACGGCCGCGTCAAAGTCACCGACTTCGGCATCGCGCGAGCGCTGTCGGCCAGCGTGCCGCAGAACGTGGAAACCGTCTGGGGCACACCGCATTACTTTTCGCCGGAGCAGGCGGCGGGTGAACCGCCCACTCCGGCCAGCGATGTGTACAGCCTGGGCGTGGTGTTGTATGAGATGCTGGCAGGCCGCGTGCCCTTTGACGCCGATAATCACACCGATCTGGCGCTGCAGCATCTGCGAGATGAACCGCCGCCGTTGACGGCGCTCAATCCGGCCGTGCCGATTCAGATCGAGCAGATCGTCAGCAAAGCCATGTCCAAGGAACCGGCGCAGCGCTATCGCACGGCGGATCTGTTCGGGCGGGCGCTGTTGGACTATCGGCGCATGACGAATCAGGCGACGGGTTATCAGCGCCCGATCGCGGCAGCGGCGTCCACCGGCGCGACGACCGCCGCGGCGACGGCTGTCCGGCCGCCGGAAGCCGCAGCCGCGCCAGGCGGCACCGATTGGCTGGGCTGGATTTTGGGGACGCTGGCCTTTGTGGCGGTGGTGGGCTTGATCCCGTTGTTTGTGCTGGTGTGGCGCGCCTATTCACAGCCGGCTTCACCGGCGACCGCGCCCTCGCCGAATTCGATCGCCACACCGGCGGGCGGCACGACGAACACGCCGGCGTTCGGCAGCGAGGTTCTGGTGCCCAATTTGATCGCGCGCACACAGGCCGACGCCGAGAAATTGGCGGCCTCCAATGGACTGCAAGTCGTCATCGGGCCGGGGCGATTTGATCCCAAGGTACCCCAGGGCTCGGTGGTGGCGCAGAACCCGACGGTCGGCAAGAAGGTCGCCAAAGGCGCGGCGATTGAGATCAACTTGAGTGAAGGGCCCAAGGTCTCGCCGGTCATCAACCTGCTGAACGTGATCTATGAAGACGCGGCCGAAGGATTGAAGACTTACGGCTGGGATGTGCGCCTGGTGGAACAATACAGCCAGGACACGTATCACAAGATTCTGACGCAGGAACCGGCGCCCGGTGTGCAGCTGGCGGCGGGGGAACCGCTGACGTTGACGGTGAGCGGCGGCACGACGGTGACGCTGGGCGTCAACCTGGCCGATCTCATTTCGCTGGACGCGGCCAACTTGCCGCTCGATCAGGTGAGGCCCGGCGAAGAACTCGACGTCACCTTGTTGTGGCAGGCGCAGCGCCGCATCCCAACGCCGTACACCGTTTTCCTGCACCTGGTCGACGCCAATGGCCGGATCGTGACCCAGCTTGATCGCGAACCCGCGCTGCCGACAACCTCCTGGCCGATCAGCATGACGATCGACGATCCATATGTGCTGGCAGTTCCAGCGGAGGCCGTACCGGCGACCTATCAATTGTTGGCGGGCTTATATCCCACCGGTGATCCCGCCGATCGCTTGTCCGTAGTGGATGCTGGCCAGACCAGCGCCGACGATAACAATCGCATTTTGATCAAAGAGATCAGCGTGCGGCCGTGACCTTGCCACGCGGGTAAAATTCTTGTATAATCTCGCGCGCATTGAGGCTTAGAAGCAGAGACGGTGGCGTAGCTCAGTGGTAGAGCAGGGGACTCATAAGCCCTTGGTCACAAGTTCAAATCTTGTCGCCACCACTGAAATAGGGGAAGTGCCCCACTCCGGGGTATGGAATTGTAGTATCTTCCCACCCAAGGCTCATTCTAGTGAATGGGCCTTTTTGTTTTCCCCGCTTTGACCTCTTCTCGATCTTCCGCCTAACGGTGGATGGCCATCCTCCATCGAGATCGCATCCGTTTCGATTGGATCAAGGTGCCAGCCAACTACCCGTCAGCCTGGTCACATGGTGGGCGGCGCACTTGTAATGGCAGTTGATCGAAGCGCGCTGACAGCCAGGCGCCTTCCATGGCTAGTCCGGTGCTTGGCCCGCGCTCAGTGCCGCTTCCAGTTTCGCTTCGTTTTCCGGGTCAAGGGTGCTGGATAACACCACGCCACCCTGTTCCTGCAACTGGGGCAAGAGCACTTGCTTGTTCGCGCTGGTGACCACCAATACCAGCGCGGAACTCTGCGGCTTCAATTGCGCGCTGACCTGTCTCACAAAATCATCGGGCAAACCGAGATCGACCTTGCGCCCGACCACTCCCCCGATCAGTGCGCCAACGCCTGCACCGAACAGGGGCGTCAGGAAGATTGATCCAGCGATCAGCCCGGCGGCCGCGCCCCAGGCCGCGCCCTTGCCGGTCTTGTGCTGCGATTGCTGCAGGCGCACTTTCTCGTTTTTGTCTTTGCTTACGCACACGGCATCCGCCAGCGATACAAACTCGTCTTTTTGCAGCAACAGCATCACGCTCATCACCTTTTCGGCGCGGTCTTCCTCGGGATAGGCGATCACGATCAATTCACTCATACAGACACCTCGTTCATTTTCAGTTCTTCGGTCACCAATTCGCGGCGCAGCGCTTTGCCCACCAGCGTCTTGGGCAGTTCCTCGCGGAAGCGCACCTCGCGCGGCACTTTGTACGGCGCGAGTTCGCCCTGACAGAACTCTTTCACTTCGTCGGCGGTCAACGTCTCGCCGGGCTTCACTACGACGAAAGCCGTGATGGTATCATCGCCGCGCGCGGCATTCTTGACGCCCGCCACCGCGCAGTCGGCGATCTTTGGGTGCTTGAACAGCACCTCTTCCACTTCGCGCGGCAGCACCTTGTAACCCGACGCGATCATCAAGTCCTTCAAGCGATCGACGATAAAGAAGTAACCGTCGCTATCCACCGTGCAGATGTCACCCGTATGCAGCCAGCCGTCCGCATCGATCGCCTCCGCTGTATGATCGGGTCGCTGCCAGTAGCCCTGCATCACCTGCGGACCTTTGACGCACAACTCGCCGCGTGTCACGCCATCGAAGGGCAAGCTCACGCCGCTGTCCACGTCGACGATCTTCGCATCCGTATCGGGCACTGGCAAACCGATCGAACCTGCTTTCCGCACCCCCAAGATCGGATTGATGTGTGTCACCGGCGAAGTCTCGGACATGCCGAAGCCTTCCACCAATCGCCCGCCCGTGATCTCGCCGAACTTTTCCTGAATCGCCATCGGCAGCGGCGCAGACCCGCTGACGCAGACCTTCACCGAATTCAGTCTGAACCTGGGCGTTTCCGGGCTGTTGACAATGCCGATGTACATCGCCGGAACACCGGGAAAGATGGAGCACTTCTCATTTTGGATAATCGTCATGAGGTGGATCACCGGCTTCGGCAGCGGCGTGATGACCAGCTCGGCGGCACTGCCCATACTGGCCAGTAGCGTCGTCTGCAAACCGTAGACGTGAAAGAACGGAATCGCCGCAAAGACACGTTCGCGGGTTTTTCCGATCTGATCCTTGAACATCCACGTCAGGGCCTGCAAGTTATTGCTCATCAAGTTGCGATGCGTCAGCATGACGGCCTTGGGCACGCCGGTGGTGCCGCCCGAATATTGCAGCAGCGCTACATCGTCGGGCCTGGCCTCGATGGGCGTCTCCAGCGGTGCGTAGTTGTCCAGCAGTCCTTGAAAATAGTACAGACCGCGCGCCAGCGGAATATCGGGCGGCGGATCGGCCTTGCGGAAATTCTCCATCACCAGCCGCTTCATCGGCGCGCGCAGGGTGTCATACAGGCGGCAGACGATCACGCGCTTCAAGCCCGTCTGCGCCATGACTTCGTTGAGGCGCGGCCAGTTGCGATCGAGCGTGACGAGGGTCTCCGCGCCCGAATCGCCGATCTGATGCTTGAGTTCGGCAGCGGTATACAGCGGATTGCTATTCACGACAATTGCGCCAATGCGCAAGGCACCGAAGAACGCGATCACGTACTGCGGCGTGTTGGGCAGATTCACAATCACCCGATCGCCCTTCTGCACCCCCAGGTGCTGCAATGCGTTGGCAAACGACGCCACGTAGCGCTCCAATTTCTGGTATGGGATCTGCCCGCCGATGGGAATCTTCCCGTCGGCAACATACTTCAGTACATAGTTTGTGGCAATGCGCCGCGGATGCGCGCGAACACTGTCAATCAGCAAATCGTTCAGCGTCCGGTTCGGGTAAGTCAATGAGGGCGGCACACCTTGTTCGTAATGCTGATACCAAACGCGTTCCATTATTATCTCCTGAGATCAAGAGGTTGAAACAACTCAAACTCAGAGCAGACCAATTCGTAATGCTGACTCACAACCGTGCCGCCTGGATCAGCGGCACGGACGACAACGCGGCAATGATGGGCGGCAGACTACCGAGCGATGCTTCCATCGTTCAGTCTCCTTGAGTCTACAATCCCAGGTCGCCCAGCAAAGAATCACTCGTCATCTCCGTGCTCGCCGGCAAGATGGTCATGATCAGGCCCACGGCGATGACCACCACCACCAACACAACCGGGCAGCAACAGGGTGCGCCAACAGCGCGGCGGAGACTGCTACGGCGGTCGGCATGAATTCTAGCAGATACGCCGCGCCTGCAATTCTTAACGACGAATGATTTTCTTGGACGTTGCTGCGCCCTTCTTGGCTTCGCGTTTCTTCGTCAACTGATATACCGCATTGCGCAGAAAATTCTCTTCGTAGTGGGCATCCCAGACATACAACACGTAAGTCCGCGCAATCCGATCGTGCCAGGCCTGCCGCTGATCTTGCCCCAGCACCCACAGGTAACCCAGCCCAAAAGGTGCCAGCGATAGACCGTAGCACATCGTTCGCAGTAAGGCGCGCCCCGGACGTAACCGCTGCCCCGTAATGGTCACCACGCGCAGCCCCAGCAAAGCCATGCCCACCGTTTGCCCGGTTGTCGACAGGAAGAATACGAAGTAGGAATAGAAAAATAGTAAGGCGACAATGACCGTAAACTGCGGGCCGAGGAACCAGCTAATGAACGCGTTTGTGCCGGGCAACAGGCTTTCCAGAAGACTGATAAACCTCGCAATCGCTCCGAGACTCAGAAAATAGTGGATGATCGAAATGATGACGATCGGGATTGTTAGCGCAATCGATTGATCGACCAGCCACGCCACGGCCCGGCTGGCAAATCCAGCGTAGTGGCCCTGTAAACTATCGGGGGCGGTGTCAACCTTCCCGGACGCAGAATCTCGAACTGTCGCACGAGGTTTACTCATGGCTATTCCCTTTTGCTATCGCCCTGCACCTTTTACCTCAGCCTACGGACACGTCAAACTGCTGCCGCGGGCGCAGGCCGTGTTTTGTACCGGCTGCTCGTCAATCAGGTTGGCGAACCAATCGCGAAAGCGCACGCCGTCGATCTGCGTCGTATAGAATCGATCGAACGGCAGAATGGTGTGATCGGCGCCATCCGCTACATACGATCTGAAGTTGCTTTCTTGATTCAGGCTGTTGATGCTCTGCCATATCAAGTCTGGCCACGCGCGCGCCTGCCCACCGGCCACCGCATAATAGCCGATCTGGAACGCATCGGCGGCAGTGGTGAATTGCGCGAAGGTGCGCTGCGGCTGATCCTTGGCGGAACTGGCATAGAGTGTGGTGGCAAAACTGGCGGGCGATGAAAGCGCCATCGGTTGGCGTAACGCCCCCGGCACATTGGCGCGCGTGCCCCACGTCTCCAGCGCAGACCAATCGTCCGGCATCACGCCTACGTTTCCATCGCCCAATTGCACCACTGGCACGTCGGCATACTGCCGCATGATCGGGTTGGAGAAGAAGATCGATCCCACCGCGCCGGCGCCGCTGCCGGCGATCACGACGCTTTCAGGCTGCGGATACTGCGCGAAGGCCCAGTTGAGCGCGGCCTGGCTATTCAGATAACCTTGAAAATGCGCCTGCTGCGGCGCCCCGAGTGTGGCATTGAAAACGATATCACGCGCGCCGGTGTGCATGTCGGCCGTGCAGTACGTGACGAAGACGATGTTGTAATCAGCCACCGGGTTTTCCGGGTGGTTGAAGTCGAAGATGCCGCGATAGTTATCGAGCACGCTGTAATCCACGGCTTTGGCATACGCCAATCGCTTGGCACCACAGGTCGCTTCGTTCCAGCACGCACCGCCGGACTGGAAGTAGATCAGTAACTTGTGCGAATCCGTCACCGGGCGCGTAAAAAATTGATAAGGCGTGCCGTCGGCACAGATCGTACTGCTGCCCGGCGCGATGGCCGTCCAGCCGTTGGGCAGTGAGGCCGCGCTGGCGGTGTAAGTGGTGATACCCAGGAAGGGCAACATGCCCACGATAAAGCAAGCGAACACCACAATCGCGCCGCCAAACACGATCCGTTCCACCCACACCTTGCGGGTAGTCGGCATCTCGCCGGGTTTCAGGCGCGACATACCCAGCGCCATGCGCAGCGGATTCCAGCGGCGCATAAAGAGATGATACAACGCGCCTGTGATGAACCAGGAACTGAGGCCGGTGATGATCAGCTGCGACCACGGGCTGATGGGAATGTGCGTCACGTAGAACGCGATGAAGACGATGACCGGATGGTGCAGCAGATAAAACGGCATCGCCGCTTCGCCCAGATACGTCAAATACTTATTCGTGAAGTTGAGGAAGCGCATGCCCAGCGCCAGGAACAACACCATGAAAGCCCAGCTGTTGAGGCACAGGATCGCTTTGAGCAGATACGACAGGCCCGCGCCGGGCAGTTGGCTGACTTCCGTCAGGCTCGTTACCTGCAAGACGCTTAACAAGGTAATCAAGGCCACGGCGGCCAGCGCCGCGATCGTCAGGAAGATCCACAGTGCGCTCGCTTTCAGGCTGCGGCGCACGTGTTCCAACAGGCGCGGATCAGAATACAGGATGTAACCGTAGACAAAGAAGATGCCCCAGTAGACCGTATCGCCCCAGTCTTGATAGCCGGGAAAGAAGATGTAGACGATGCCGGCGATGGAGCCGAGCACGAGGCCGGGCAGCCACACGATCGCGCCGGGGAGCCGGAACACCCGATCGAACCACGCGTACCAACGCTGGCCCTTCTCTGATCGCAAATAGGTGAACAGCGGAATCGTGACGATGGCGTAGAAAAACAGATAGACCAGGAACCACAGGTGATACCCGTAACGCCCGGCCCCACTGTAGGTTGAGGCCGGTGACGCCATGCAGGTTGAAGAACTGCGGAATGTAACCGATGAACGAGCCGCTGTAGCGGCCGTGATCGATGGCCTCGAAATACGCCTGGATCACCGACAACAGGATCGTCATCACGAGATACGGAATGATCAGGCGGAAGAAGCGTTCTTTTGCGTACTGCTGATTGGCGCGCCGCCGCATCGAGAAGACCGTCGCCGCGCCGGAGATGACGAACAGCAGCGGCATGCCAAATTGATTGCCGACAATGGCAATCGCTCCGGCGATGGGGATGAGGCTGCCGCTGACGATGAGCCAGTCGCCGCCCGTGAACGGCAGCAAAGCATGTGCCACAAACACGCCGCCGATGATGCAGACACGCAGCCAGTCAAGGTAGTACAGACGTTTTTCGGGTTGTGCGACAGGATTGATGGTAGACATACTCGCTGCCTGGCCTTAAATGGAGGATGGCTCGTTTCGTTGCTTGTTCTACGGCAAATCGTGCGTGATGAAGTCTTGCAAATTGAGCATGCTCTGTTGGTTGACGCGAATCAAGCCGTATTGTGGCAAGTCCAGATCGATGGTCACCCAGATGATGGTCACGAGCAGGGCGATAATAAGCAGCCCGCCGATGAAGTGGCGGCGATTTCCCAGGCCGTCATTATAGCCGACCATGCCCACGGCCACCGCTGCCACGCCGAACAGCAGCCAGATGACCACGCTCGGCACGCGATTCTGAAAGGCCGCGTTGCGCTTGGCGTCAAAATCGATGGTGTCATTCAGCGTCTGCACAAATAGTCCGGCGGGAACCGAGCGGTTGTCTGTCGTGCTGACGGTGGTCGCAATCGACCAGAGCTGCCGCTGTAGTTGAACGGTCTGTTGGTTGACTGCTTGCAGACGCGCCTGATCATAACCCGCATTGTAGAGTTCCAGTTGAACTGTGACGTACTGTCGCAGCAAGTTGATGGCCACGGCGGCCTGGGGCGGCGGCAGCATTTTGGCGCGCAAATAGGTGGTGCCGATGGCATTCGCTTCATCCACGATGACCTGCTTCCGCGCTTCATAGCGACTGATCGCCATCGACAGTGTAAAGGCGAGCAGCAGCGCCAACAGACCTAGAATCGCGCTCTGCAAAGAGCTGGCTTGCGATTTTGCCGTATCGTCGATGGTCGCACGCGCTCGGCGGCCCAGCCAGCGGCCGATTACCAGAGCGCCGATCAAGACCGCGAACAAACCGATGCAGATTATCCATGAAGCTATGTTGAAAAGGATTTCATCCGCCATCTGACACCTCGATATTGATTGGACTCCCGGCGGTTATTGCTCTCATTCAGCCTTCAGAAATTCAAGATCGGTAACGAAGATCGATCCGTGATCAGTTTGATTGAAGACCAGCGCCACCGACCGAATATCGCTCAAATCCACGCCAGAGAATTCGCTCAGCGGCACGCGAATCGAATTGAGGATCACGTGATTGTCCCAGGTGTCCAGCTTCAGGCTGTCATCAAAGCCCTTCTTCCCACTTGGGAAGGCCAGCGCCGGTTCATCCTTCAGCGCAACCACGGCGGTCTTCCCGGCGCCGTCGGTCAGGCGCACTGAAAAGGTTTGTGGCTGATCGGGCTGGTTGAGTGGATCGATCGGGTCCACCACCGCCCGCAGATGCAGCGTCACGTAATCGGTTATTGCACGATTCGTCTGCGGCAGCGCGACTTCAAGTGCGCTGTTCGCCCCGTTCCACGCCAGCGCTATTTCTTCGGGAGCACTGGGCTGGTTAAATTGCTGACGGCGGCAGACTTCTGGTCGTTCACCTGCTGCTCCGTAGCCTGCCTCACACCACACCGCCGAAGCTGCGCCGGTTGCCTGCGCTGTCCTTAACGACAATTTCAGACGCTGGTTGGTCGGCAGCGCCAGCGAAGTGAGCGCCGTTCGATTAAACAGTGTGTCCGGGGCGGGTGGCGTGGGATCGACACCGGCAGCGGCCGCCGCGTCGGCGCTGCGGCCTAAGGTGGCATCAAAGAAATCTGGCATGTAAGCAGCCAGGAATTGGCGATGAGCTTCAGCGGGTATCAAGGCCCCCTCGCAAACCGAGCCTGGCTCTGCCGAGCGCCTCGTCGCCCAGCTGGGTATTGAAGCGATTGTGATTCATGCCCGGCAGATAAACTGATGTTGCCAGAGTGTCACGTTGGGCTTGCAAGCGTGATTGTTCGTAGTACAGTTGCCCGCTCAGATCGGATACATCCCGATCGCAACCCGGCAAGATCACGGCCAATGGCAGCGATATCCCTTTTTCGACCAATGCCGTGGTTGTCGGCGCCAGCAGAATTGCGGCAGCGACTGGCCCTTGTCCCGCCTTGATCTGTTCCGGCGTAGTGCGATTGGCGCGGCTGTTGATGAGCCAATTGACGGCCTCGCCGCCAGCGGAGTGTCCCAGCACGACCAACTGCTTCCAATTGATGCGATCCGTCAGATCGACACCCACCCCGACATCTTTGCCGTTATTGGCCGCCGCGATCTTCTCCAAATATTGATCGAGTAAGAGCGGCAGGCGATCATTCGCCGTCGGCATGCCATACGCCGATACGAAGGCCGGATTGGCATTGATGCTGATTGCTACATAGCCGCGCGCGGCCAACGCTTCGAGCAGATACGCAAAGCCTTGATAATTCGGAATTTCCTGACCCGGGCACGGCCATTGCGAAGTGTAACCATCGGGCGAGGGACAGCCGATGTCGTGACTGCCATGGATGATGACGGCGATCGGCAGGTTCTGCCCGGTGGGTGGCACGGCGATCAGTCCGTTGAGTTCAACGGGCAGATCGCGCAGCTTCTCGCTGCTCACCCAGGTTTGCGTTATTACGCTCTGGCCCAGATCAAACGGCATGGCTTTGATTGCAGCGGTCGTTGTCGCAGGCAGGGTGGAGGTCAGCGCACTTTCTGCGGGTACCAACGCCAGTGTACCGCCATCCGCGGCCAACTCAATGTGCAGCTGCCCAGCGGCAAAGCTGTACCGTATGCCGCTGCCCAGCAAGCTGATGAACTGATCGCTGCGCGAACCGGGCGGGCAGGCCGCCCGCGTCTGGCTCGCGATTTCAATCGTCAATTTGCCGCTTTCGCCCTGATAGGATCCGCTGGCCGTGTTGCAATCGGCTGTGACTGCCAGCGAGGCGTCGGTGTTGAAGGTGACGCGATACTTGACCGGCTCATCAGGCTGGATGGTTTCCTGCGCCGTCGTTAGCGACACCCACTGCCAGGGATTAGCTCTGAGCTGGCGCAATTCATCGGTGGGCGGCGGCACGGCGGCGGGCATCTGTGCGGTGGCCGTGGGCGCAATCTGCGTGGGCGCTTGTGTCGGCGCCACGGCTGGCGATCCGCTGCTGCACGCGGTCAACGAAAATAGAAGTAGTCCGACACTGACGATGATCTTCTTGAACATGATTCCCTCATGGAATGAATGACTGTTTGATGAATTGCGGCCAACACTCACCCGATCGGATGACGCGCTCCGACGGCTCAGCAAATCCGATCGGGTGAGTGAACCGATCGGTTGGTATTTACCCGATGCGGATCGCGCTCAACAGGGCGCTGACCACCCACGACATCGCGCCGATGGCTATCGCGGCAACCAGCGCGCCGAGCACGCCTTTCACCTTTAAGCCGGGCACAAAGGCGGTGCTAAGGATCAGCACAAGGGCGGCCACAACCAGGTGCGTCAGCGCGCCCAGCAAGCCGCCGCCGATGTTGAGCCCCAACACGCCGAGCAGCCAGTTGATGAGGCCGCTGATCACGGCAATGACGATGGCGGCGATGAAGGCCGCGCGAAAACCGCTGACTTCCAGGCCCAGCCCCAGCTTGCCCACAATCCAGATGATGAAGCCGGAGATCAGGGCGGCCAATACGATACTGATGATGACGGTCAAGATCGGCCTGAGGTTTCTCCCAGTGAAAAGATGGATGGCCAGCCACGCATGGGCAGCTGACCATCAGCACGTCACAGTGTGTGCGCTTACACAATGCCGAGCAGGCCCACAACCCAGTTCAACAGCCACGTCACGACACCGATGGCGATAGCCGCGATTAACGCGCCGGTGAAACCATTCACCTTCAGGCCGGGCACGAAGCGTCCGCTGATCAGCAGCACAATGGCCGAGATGATCAGGTTGATGATGGCACCCAGCCAGCCGCCCGCGATGGTAATGTTCAGCAGGCCCAGCAGCCAGGTGATCAGACCGCCCACGATGGCAATGACGATGGCAGCGATGAAAGCGGCGCCAAAGCCGCTGACCTCAATGCCCAGGCCCAGCTTGCCCACAATCCAAATGACGAACCCCGCCACCAGCGCGACGAGGACGATGCTCAGAATGACCGCTAGAATACCCATGATTTTCTCCTTGTGGTTGTAATGTAGTGAGTTGGACGACGACGGACTGCTTAGCGAAAAGTGGTTTGCGCAATCTCCCGGCTGAACCTCCTTGAAGATGATATTCCGTCACCAAATAACAACCTGATCCGCCTGATCGCGCCACAGCCCATCACCGGGCTGGATGTTGAACGTCGTGAAGAATTCGGCCACGTTCAACAACGGACCGGTGGCGCGAAATTCGCTGGGCGGATGCGGATCGGTGCCGATCAACAACTGCACCACTTCGGGGCGCGTCTTGCTCATCCACAGCTGCGCCCACGCGATGAAGTAACGCGCCTCGGGACTGTACCCATCGATCGGGTTACGCGCAGATTGTTCGTCCAAGGCTGCCTGCAAAGCATGATAGGCGATCGTCACGCCGCCCAGATCGGCCGTATTCTCGGTGACGGTCAGCTGGCCGTTGACGAAGACACCGGGCAGGGCTTTATACTTGCTGTACTGCGCGACCAGCCTGGCTGTGAACGCTTCGAACTCCTCGCTGTCGTTGGCCGTCCACCAGTCGATCAGGCTGCCGCCCGCGTCAAAGCGGCGGCCGATGCTGTCGAAGCCGTGCGTCAGCTCGTGCGCGATGACGGCGCCGAGTGTGCCATAGTTCACGGCCGTATCTAGGTGCGGATAGAAGAACGGCGGCTGCAAGATCGCCGCCGAAATTTCGATCCGGTTGGAGGCGGGCTGATAAGCGGCGTTGATGTCCGTGGGCAGCGTGGCGCCCGGTATCGCAAACTCATCATTGACGACGGATGTGCCGGCTTTGGCCAGATTGCGTTCGAGATCGAACTGATTCAGTCGCATGACATTGCCCAGATAATCGTCGCGGCGAATCTCGACGCTGGAGAAATCCAGCCACTTCTCCGGGTGCCCAACGCGAATGACCATCTTAGCGAGCTTGTTCAGCGCGAAGGCGCGCGTCGGTTCGTCCAGCCACGGATTTGAGCGCAGGCGCGCTTCGAACTGCGTCTTGATCCGATCGACCAATTCCGCCACTTGCGCGCGGGTCTGCGCGCTGAAGTATTCTTTGACGTAGAGCTGCGCCACCGGATGCCCCAGGCTCTTTTGCAGTTGCGCGGTGACACGTTGCTCGCGCGGCAGCAGCTCGGTCTTGCCTTGCAACTGTTTCTCGAAAAAATCGAGGTCTGCTTCGGCGATGGCCGGGGCGAGATATTGGGACACGCCGTTGAGCAAACGCCAGCGCAGATAGACCTTGAAATCCCCGATCGGCCGTTCCACCAACAACGCATCCAGGGCTTGCACATAGCGCGGCTCGGCGACGATCACATCTCGCACCGCCGACACCTTCAACCGTGTGAAGAAGGCGGCTAAATCGAAATGCGGGGCCAGCGCTTGCACATCTGCCGCCGTCATTTTGTTGTAAGTCGTTTCGGGATTAGCCGCTTCAACGGGCGTGAGCTTGGCCGTAGCCAGTGCGGTTTCCAGATCAAGAATCGTCTGCGCCTGCTGCGCGGCCGCCTCGGCTGACGTGCCCGCCAATTGCAGCATCCGCGCGATGTGGGCAGACAACGCCGCGCGGACTGGCGCGTAGGCCTCAGTCACGTAAACGTCGCGGCTGTTGATGGTCAGCCCGCCGGGAAAAATTCCCAGCGCGTTCAGATCGCTCTGTTTCTTGTCCGCCATCACATAGGGCACGAGCAACACCGGTGTGCCGCTGGCTCTCAACAAGTGCGCGACGGTGATCGCCAGATCAGTCAGATTGGTTATGCCGTCGATGCGATCGAACTCGGGTTGCAGGGGCGTGAGGCCCAACGCGTCGAGCCGCTGGACGTCCAGCGCCGAAGCGAAGAAATCGCCGACTTGTTGTCCCACGCTGCCTAGTGGCGCAGTCGTGCTGTGGGCAGCGGCGTTTTGCAACAGTGTCAGGATCTGTTCGTTGACTTGCCGGAACAATGCGACGAAACCGCCCACTTGAGATTCCGTCTCAGGGATGACAGCTTGATCGAGCCAGCGGCCTGCCGCAAACCGATAGAAATCCTGCGCCGGATCGGCGGTGGGATCCATATTCTCGATCGAGAAACCAAGGGTGTTGTTCATCATGTCCTCTTATTCGGCTGACGCTGGCGCAGAGACTTGCGCCGTGGTCGGCGCACGCAATCGGCCGGTGCGCAGCACTTTTACGGCCAGATAGACCAACGCTACTTGCGCCAGCGCCAGCCAGAGCAGCACCAGCGTCGCCGCGATCCAGATGAAATCGATATAAGCGGGCGCCTGCGGGATCACGGTGGTGAGGGTCTGTTCTGCTTCCTGTGCATTCGCGCGCAAAGCCGTCAGTTGACCTTGTACACCGGCCACAGTTTGGCTTTCGCCGTTGCTGATCTCATTTTCGATCTTGGCCACATCGCCCAGCAGGCTCGTGGTCCTATCGAGTATAGGATCGGCCTCTTGCAAGAGCTCATCAACCGTCGTGAGGGCGTCGGTCACTCCGGATGTCACAGGGGTGTTCGCCTGCCACAGGTTCACGCCTGCGATGAGATATACCAGCAAGAACAACGCCGCGATCAGGATGACGCCAGCCGAGAGAATGCGCAAGACGATTTTCATGGAATCAGCTCCTGGTGACGAGTAACCAACACGCTGTGGAGTGACAATTTGTCGGGCCGCGATGGATGATCGGTTGGTGAACCTTTCCCAGCCGATCATCCATCTGTTCGAGATCGATCAGTCGTGTCTTACTGGCTGATCTTGATGCTTTGTACGATCGGCTCCAGAACCACTTTTTGATAATCCGGCTCCAACGCAGGATCGGCATTCAGCCACGCCACGACGAACGAGCCTTGCTTGCCCTGAATGGCGTAGTACTTGACGGCAAGAGGACTCCCTTGAAGATCGAGGATCTTCTCCAGGACTTTGGTGGGGTTGCCGTCAATTTTTGGACCGTCCACCATCTTGGCATCCTTGAGATCGAACGGCACCGACTTCAGGTAGGTGTTCAACGCATCTTCCGCAGACGTACCGGCCGGGAAGGTTTTGACGATGATGTTTTGATTGCCGCCATTCAGCACCCACCGATTAGTGTCCTTTAGCATAAATCCGCCGGGCAGCGTCAGGCTCAAGGTGGCTTTCGCATCGTCGGTCTTGGCTTCAGCCTTGATCGGCACCAAGAAATTCGGCCTGGGCGCGATACACGATGCGTCGACCTTGGCGGTGGGTTTTCCATGAACGCTTGCATGATGCTGCGGGCGCAGGCATTTCCGTCTTGCACATGCCCGCCACCGGTAATCACAACCACCTGGCTATTCGGCAATGTCTCAGTAACTGCTTGTCCGTTCATGGTCGGCGTTGCGGATCAGTTGCCGTTCAGAACTAACACGGGCAGATCGAACGCGACCGGCACATCGGAAGCTTCCGGCAGATGGGGCACATTCAAAACCTGGCAAGCCACGGCGGTCTTGAGGTTGTCCGCACGCGCCATGTTGGCGTACATCGGCAGCAGATCTTTCTGCGCCGGTTCGACTGACGCGATCGGATCATCGGAGCAATTGATGGCAAAGTGCATGATGCGCGCTGTGGGGTTTAACGGACTGGGCAGACTTGGGGCCAGCGCTTTGATCGCCATTGGACTGTTCGCCTTAAGCGCCGCAATGGTGCCAGGCACATCGGCTCCACCGCCGTACATTTTCCCGATCAGACCATTCAGGATCGTGTCGCCATTGATCTGAAGCGTAGCGGTCTCATTGCCTAACGCCATCACCACCGGCTGCGGTTTTTGCTGCAGCGAGTCATAGACCTGGGCCAGCGTGTTTTCGAGATTGGGGTAATTGGCATTGCAGTCGGCGTCCGCCTGGCACGCGGCGAACAACTGGCGGAAGGCGAACTGCAGGTCAACCATCTCGGCATACGTGGTTGGTTTCGCGGGAGCGACACCATCGAGGATAACCGCGCCCAAAATCTCGGGATGGTTGCGCATCAGGAACTGACCAAGCAGCGTGCCGTACGACTGTCCGTAGTAAATGATCTTGTCGTAGCCCAGCGCCTGGCGAATGTCATTGATGTCGGCCGCATTCTCGTTCGAGTTGTAGGCCGAGAAATCAACGCCCTGCGCGGTGAATTTGTCGCGGCAAGCCGTCAGCGTTTTGCTGATCGCGTCCTCAACTTGCTGCTCATTCCAGCCTTCCAGCACGGTTTGAAATTCAATCAGGTCATACTCAGGGCAATTGAGGGTGGGCTGGCTGCCGGTGGTGCCGCGCTGCGTGAACAACACATAGTCGCGGTCGGCTAGAATTCCGGCGTGATCTTGAAGCCAACTGCCGCCTTCCAAAGCACTCTGCACGAACGTGAAGCCATAACCGCCAGGTCCACCCGTGCCGAGAAAGACCGGTGCGCCGGGGTTCTGGCCGGTCGATTTCACGCGCGCGACGGCGAGTTGAATCATCTTGTCGCCCAACGCAACCCCGCTCTCGCCGCGCTTTTCGGGCACGGTCACGTAACCGCAGTCGGCCACAGCACCGATGCTCTTGGCAATGTTGATGGAGTCGCACGGCACCGACTGCCAGGCTGTGCCGAATTTAGTTTCGGTCGTTGAGCTGGACGATGATGACGCGGATGCGATCACCTTCGCCACGTCGGGATCGGCCCGCAGCTTCGTCGCCTGCTCCAACGCGTAGGCATACGCCAGCAACTTCGCTTCGCTACCCGGCTGGCCGATCAAGACCACGCCGACGGGCATGCCATTGGCGTGCTTGCCCAGGGGAACGGTGATGGCCGGATAGTTGGCGGTCGCATAAATCTGCGAATGATAGTTGTTGACGCTGACGAGGACATCGGCCTGGCTAGAAGCAAATGCCTGATCCAGCGCGGCGACCGCGGCCGCTTTGATTTGGGTGATGGCATCCTGATACTCTGCGGCATCCTTCACAGTGGTATCGGCAACGGAACTGTCCAAGGTGCCCTGCTGAAATGGAATGCGCGTCTGCGGATCTTTCAGGTTATAGGCGGCCAGATCTTCCGGCGTCTTGACCGGCGCACCGGCAGCCGTCAGATACGGGAGCATGTCGTAGCGTATGCCGCCAGCAATCAAGGTGCTCAACGCGGCATTTAACTGTGCGCCAATCTGAGCGGGAGCGAGCTCAATGTCGCTCACTTGCGCGCCGGCCTTCGTCAGGCTCTGTTCAATCAACTGTGCGATGGCGGCATTGTCCGCCGTATCTTCCAGGATACTCGCAGGTTGAGCCAGCACATCCGCTTTCAATAAGGCGGCTTTAACGCCGTCCAGCGCTTTCGCGTCCAGCCCTGCGACATAGTCCGTGTCCTTGGTATCGATGACGCCGAGCAAGGCCGCCACATCTTTTACGCTGCGGCCAATCGGACCGGCCGAATCATTGTTCGTGATCAACGGAATCACACCGCTGCCATCGACCACGCCCTTACCCGGATACATTCCGACGACGCCATTCCAACTGGCGGGGATAATCAGCGACCCGGCCGTCTCGGAACCCACGCTGACCATCGTTTCATACGCGGCTGTGCCCGCGCCGCTGCCCGAGCTGGAACCGCCGGCAAGAAAGTCACCGTGTGGATTCAGCGTCAATCCACCCACGGCGCTGGCGCCGGGAGGCAGCATGGCGATGCCACCGGCAAATTCCGACAAATTCGCTTTGCCCAGAATCACCGCACCGGCCTCACGGAGTGCTTCACAAATGAGGCATCGGCTTTGGGCTGAAAGTTCAACAGGATTTCCGAACCGCCCGTCGTGTGCAGCGGCGCAGCCGTTTCGATGTTGTCTTTCAAAGTGACGGGAATGCCAAACAGTGCCCCGATTGCTTTGCCTTCTTTGAGTAGTTGGTCCGCAGCCTGCGCTTCTTTCAAGGCCTCGGGGTTCAACTCGACCATCGTGCGCAGCGTTTCGTCGTACTGCTTGATGCGCGACACGAAGTAGAGCGTGAGCTCTTGGTACGTCAGTTTGCCCGCTTTGACGGTATCTTGCACTTGCGCGACGTCGGCATCTTTGACGATCGCTTCGATTTGCGCGGCGCGATCGGCGGTGAAGGCCGCGAGCGCTGCTTCAAACGGCGAGAAATCCAGTTGGCGCAGGCGCGGCGTGTTTTGGGACGCGGCTGGTTCAGGCGCCTTCGTCGGCTCTGCCGTAGGCGGAACTGGCGTGGGCGCTTGAGTCGGCGGTACTTGGGTAGGAGCCTGAGTAGGCACTTGAGTAGGTGCGATTGTCGGCAGCACCTGGGTGGGTGCTGGCGCCGCGCAGGCCGACAGGATCAACAGCGCGACCAGCAGCGTCGCCATGATCGAGTAATGTTTGCGAATGTTCATGATCTCTCCTTCTCTTTGTTTTATTGATCAACGCTTTACTTCAATCGAGCAGCAACACGAGAAAAACAACTTCGCCGTTCTCACGCCGTCCGGCGATCAACAAGCCCGACAGGGCCGCGCCATCTCCGATCTTGTAGACGCGCACCAGCGCGACGGCGTCGTCATCAAAGGCAGCCGCTAATGCCTGACGAGATGAAGTCGCGGAACTGCCGTTATCCACGATCAAGGGCGCCAACTGATGTGCATCCCGATCGGTAATGCTCGGCAATTCAGAAGCGATGTCGCGCGGCTGATCCGATCGGGTGTAGAGCAGCCGCCATGTGCTCAGCCACGCCGCTTCGCCAAAGCGCTCCCACAGATCGCCCACAAAATAGCGATACTTATCCAGCGCTGCTGGTTCCAGATCAACTGCCGCGATCGCCGCTTCGTAAAAGACGGCGTTGCCAAATCCGACCTGACTGGGCGCGCCATAGGCGGACTCCAGCGCCACGACATAGACGGGAATGATCGATGGTGATGACATAGGCATACTTGGAATACGTTCCATCACACTTGAGATTCATCCAGCGATTGCATCAACTTTGCCAACATGGCGTGCAATTCCTGGGTGGACCAATCACGGTGGGCCACAACATCTGCGCCCGATGCTCGCAGTCTGCTTTTCCTGATGAATTGATTTGCCAAAGACCAGACAGCGAATAGGCGGCTGTTTGGCCTTGGCCACCGTCACCAAAAACTTCCATCTCTTCGTCCAACAAATTGGCGTCGATGATCAACAAGCTCGGCTGATGCTGCATAATCTGCTGCACGGCGGTCAGCCCATCACCGGAAGTGGCGACCACGGTGATGCGCGGACAGGCTGCCAGTGATAATCGCAGCGATTGCTGCATGATGCCGGGTCGCGAGACAAGCATGGTTAAAATGGGTCGACTGTTTTCGGTCATCGGTTTGGGCATTCCGTCTGGGTGATTTCAGTATAGAGGTTGAGGACTGGCCGGACAACAGCACAAACGCGGATTTTTAAAAACAAATGACCCCCTACATTTGTAGGAGGTCATCGGCTGAACCGCTGTGCGTGTCAGCGCCGGGCGCGGGTTTACAACAACTGTCGATCCCGCGCAACCAGTGCCGCTTGCGTGCGATTGGAGACGCCCACTTCATCATGATATTGCTCACATGCGAACGCACCGTGGTGGTACTGATGTGCAGATTCTGGGCGATCTCTTGATTGGACAGGCCTTGCGCCAGCAGCCGGAGCACGTCAATTTCGCGTTCGGTCAATTGATCGATGGCAGGCGGCGCGGCCTGAGGCTGCATGAGCTTCACCGCTAACTCCTGCGGCATGACCAGGTTGCCCCGGTACACGCTGCGAATGGCATGCAGCAGGTCATCGGGCGAGGAGTCTTTGAGCAGATAGCCCAGCGCCCCGGCTTGAACGGCGGCCGAAACCTGTTTGCCTTCGCCAAAACTGGTCAGCACCAGGATCCGGGCCTTCGGATTTTCCTGTTTGATCAGCGCGATGGCTTCAGGCCCATCCATTTCCGGCATGATCATATCCATCAGGATAACGTCCGGCTGGAGCGTGCGGGCCAAGTCCACTGCCTCGCGGCCGGTGGCGGCCTCGCCCACCACCTCCATGCCGTTGCGCGGCACCAGCAGCGCGGCCAGTCCCTGCCGGACGACAAAATGATCATCGGCAATCAAGATGCGGATCAGGTCGGACATCGGCTTTCCTCCACTCGATAAGGAATCACAGCCTCCAACCGCGTGCCGCTGCCCGGCTCGCTGGAAATAGTGAGACGGCCGTCGAGACGGGCGACCCGTTCCCGGATGTTATTCAATCCCATCCCGCCCCTGGTCTGCGCGGGGTCGAAGCCCTGGCCGTCGTCAGCGATCCGCAAGTGCAGATACCCGTCAACCTGGGTCAGTTGCAGGGACACGCGGGTCGCCGCCGCGTGTTTGATCACATTGTTTAACGTTTCCACGACGATGTGATACAGATCCACTTCCTGATCGGACGATAAGCCCACCACTTCGCCTAGCCGAACATCCAGCTGTAAATTGGCGCGGCGCTCCACGGCGTTCAAGCGCAGCTCGATTGCCCGCTTCAGTCCCTCTTGTTCTAAATCGGCCGGGCGGAGCTCGTAGAGCAGCAGGCGCATTTCGCGCAAGGTGTGCAGGGTATTGCGCTCCAGCTCGGTCAGGCTGCCCTTCAGCCGGATCGTGTCGCCATCGTCGGCGGCCTCGCGCGCGGAGCGGCTGAACAGCGACAGGCTGTACAGCGATTGCGTGACCGAGTCGTGCAAGTCACGGGCCAACCGCTGCCGCTCTTCCAATACCGCCATCGCCTCGGCCTTCTCGCGCAGGCGGTCGATTTCCAGGATTATCCCGATTTGATGGGCCAGGGCCAGTATCAGGGCAGTCTCATCCACGCTATACCCGCGCTCGGTGAACCGAAAGCAGCTTAACACCCCTTCAATGCGGTGGCCAATCCTGATCTGCGCTCCCAGGTAGGTTTGAAGTCCCCCGGCGCGGAAAGCTGAGCGCAAGGACGGCATGTTTGCGAGGTCTGGCGTATTCAACGGATCGTTTGGCCGTTGTAGCCAGCGCTGGAACTCCAGTGGCAGCTCCGCGATCGGCAATAGCGTCGGGATATCCTCAGGTAGATTCTGTTTCGCAACCAGTTGCAGTGCACTACGGTCAGCATCAAGCAGATCGATGCCAACGGCCTCACTGCGGGTGATTTCTGTCACCTGGGGCAAGACCTGCTCGAGGACTTCGGGCAGGCTGATGCCTTGACCGGCCAGCAAGATCAGATCGAAGAATGCAGCTAGCTCTTCAGTGCGAGCAGCCACGCGCTGCTCCAACGTCTGGAGCACCTGCAGGGTTTCGGCTTCGGCTCGTTTCCGCTCGACGATTTCCTGTTGCAATTGTGTAACTGTGGCGCTGAGCTCAGCGGTGCGTGCTCGCACTTGCCGTTCCAGATCATCGTGCGCTACTTGTAGAATTTGCTCTGCCTTTCGTTGTTCACTAATCTCCTGCTCAAGCTGCCGGGTCTTGAGCGTGTAAGATTTCCGTCTCTTTCCGGGCAGGCTTCGGTGTCGTGAGCCACCTGCAGCACCCGCAAGCGCATCGCAGCCTTATCGCCCATCACACGTTCCCGCAGCGAATTATGCTGCTTGAGGTGAGCCAGGGCCTGCGCCTGATCGCCTTGCTGTTCATGCACTTGCGAGAGCAGCAGATGCACGTTGGCCAAAACCGCCTTTTCGTCGACGGATTCTGCGACGACGATGCTTTGCTGCAGGTACTCCGCCGCTCGATCGAGTTGCTGTATTTCACGGTACACTTCGGCCAGCGTCTGCAAGACCTGCGCTTCGGTGACTCTGGCCTCCAGCCAGCGCGCCATCGTCAGCGCCTGTTCTAAAAAGTCAATGGCCTGCTCGGCCTGGCCGAGCTTGAGATAGGATCGGCCAACGAAATCGAGGGCATGCACTTCAAACAACTCAAAGCCGCTTGCCTGGCTCACACGCAGCGCGCGCTGGGCGTGCTGTAACGCCTGGTCATAGTCGCCTGTCGCCCGATAGAATTCTGCCAGATTCACACAGGCTAAAAACTCCATGCGCGGATAGTCAATCTCGACGGCCAGCTGCAAGTTATGCTGCAATATCTCAAAGCCGCGTTCATACTCCTCCATTTCATGGTAGACCGCAGCCAGGTTGTTGTAAGCGTTGACGATGCGGCGCTGATCGCCCATGCGCTGCGCGGTCGCCAGCTGTTGCAAGATCAGTTTGAGCGCTTCGGGGAAATCGCCAATCTGATAATAAATGCCGCCCATGCCATCGAACACGTCGGCCAGCCCGTCAAACACTTGCCGCGACTCAAAAATGTCTTGCGCCTTGAGGAGTTGGGTCAAGCCAAGCGGGTAATGTCCCAACCGTTGGTTAATGTACCCTTGGGTGCGCAAGCTATAAGCCAGAGCCAGACTGGTCTGGCGGCGTACCGTCAGCGGGAGCGCTCGCCAGCGCATAAGCCGCTTCACCAAGCGCATACGCCCGATGCAGATCGGTGTCGCTCAGCGCCCAGGCCAAACGGTTCAGGCTCTCGATCTGATGGGGTATGTCACCACTGGCTTCGCTGTCGGCCAACTGCTGTTCCAGTTCGGGGATCGTCTGCGCATCAGTCATACAATTTTGGCTCCAGCACGAGCTCATTATACGCGATTCTGGTCCTGACGGCTCTGTGTGTTACCCTGCGCCGTCGGGTAAGATGGGTATCGCTCAGGTTCGGGCGCCGACAACCCTGCTGTTCAACGTGCCCAAAAAGACGAGGCGCTGGACGCTGCGAGAAAGATCAACGGCAACACGTGAAATGAAAACGGCTCGTTCCCGCAAGGTGAACGAGCGTTTTTGTATGGCTGCCTGGCGCCCGGTCAAATCCAAGGCCCGGCATGAATCATCGCGGCACCCTCTCAGGCTGCTGCGCGCGGCAGGGTGAACCAAAAGCGGCTGCCCCGGCCCAATTCGCTCTCCGCGCCGATCTGCCCGCCCATCGCTTCGACGAGCGACTTCGCAATCGCCAGGCCCAGGCCGCTGCCGCCATTGTGCCGGGTGCGCGGCTGAGCGGCGCGATAGAAGCGATCGAAAACGTGCGGCAGATCTTCAGGCGCGATGCCTTCACCCGTGTCCGTGATGCTGATCCGCCAACCCGGATCGATGGGCTGCGCCTCGACGGCGATGTGTCCCTGCGGCGGGTGTGCCACAGCGCATTGGCGATGAGATTCCGCAGCACCTGCGCCACCCGATCGGGATCGGCGCGCACCTCGACAGCCTGCTCGATCTTCGCTTCCAGCGTGAGGCCGCGCTCTTCGGCCACCGGCATGAAATTCGCCGCGGTCGAGCCAATGAGGGCCGCCAGATCGATCGACTGCAGATTCAACTTGAGCTGCCCGGCTTCCGCCAGCGCCAACTCGCGCAGATCGTCCACCAGCCGATTGAGCAGGCGCGTCTCGTCGTACAACGTGGCAATCTCGCCGCGCTCCAGGGGATAGACGCCGTCGAGCATGGCGCGCAGGTTGCCTTGCAGCACGGTCAGCGGCGTGCGGAGTTCGTGCGCCACGTCGGCCATCAAGTTGCGGCGCAGGGTTTCGGCCTGCTGCAAGGAGTCGGCCATGGCGTTGAACGCAAACGACACTTCGGCCACTTCCTCGGTGCCGCCGACTTTCACGCGTTGATCCCAGTTATGCGCGGCGAAGGCGCGCGCGGCCTGCGCCAGCTGCGAGAGGGGCGGCTCACCGTGCGGCTGATCACCAGGCCGATGGCAATGCCCAACCCCGCCGCCAGCAGTGCGGCGACGAGCAACGTGTTCTGCAATTGATCGAGAAAATCCTGCTCGGTGGTGGCCAGCGAGCCGCGCCCCTGCGTGCCCAGCAGCAAGTAGCCTACGGTCGTACCGTTCATTTCAACCGGCAGCGAGCTGTCTCGTTCACTGGTCGTCAACGTCGTACCCGCGCGTTGATTGCGCTCGTCGTAGACGATGCTGCCTGCCGCGTCCGCCAGCAGCAGCGGCGGGCGGCCGCGCCCCTGACCGCGCCCTGAAAATTGCGCCAGCACCGCTTCAACGCCGCGCCAACTGCCCGTCGTCTCGTAGTAAGCCGCTAAGCTATCCAGCAGCCCGCTCTGCGTCAGAGTATCGCGCCGCGCCACATACTGCTGAAACTGATTGCTGGCGACCGAGGTTGCCAACACCGCGACCGCCAGCGCGCTGATGGCGGCCACAAAGACAAAGGCAATGGAGAGGCGGACCCAGAGACGATTCATGTGTCAGGTTTTATTCGCGCAAGCGATAACCCACGCCAAACACGGTTTCAAGGTACTCCGGTTTGGCCGGATCGCTTTCAATCTTCTTGCGCAGATTTTTGATGTGACTATCGACGGTGCGCTCCAGCCCTTCGTAACCGTACCCCACGGTTTTCTCGATCAGTTCGCCGCGCGTGAAAGCCCGGCCGGGATTCTGCATCAACACGTGCAGCAGGTCGAATTCGGTCGGCGTGAGACTCGAGCAGGCGATCGTCGATTGTGGCGGTGTGCCGTTCCAGATCGAGCCGCAGGCCGCGAATCTGCACCACCGCCGGCGGTTTGAGCGCGCCGCTCGAGCGGCGCAGGATGGCTTTGACGCGCGCCACGACTTCCGGCGGGTTGAACGGCTTGGTCAAATAATCATCCGCGCCCAACTCCAACCCGATCAGCTTGTCCACATCCTCGACGCGCGCCGTGAGCATCAGGATCGGAATGGCGGCCAGCGCTTCGTCGCTGCGCACGAGGCGCGTGATCTCCAGCCCGTCGCGCTGGGGCAGCATCAGATCGAGCACCACCAGATCGGGCTTCTCGCGGCGCATGGCGTGCAGCGCTTCTTCACCATCATAGGCGGTGAGCACGGTGAAGCCCGCCTGCTGCAGATACGACTGCACCAGCCGGACAATTTGACGGTCGTCGTCGACGACGAGAATGCGGTGGGCCATGGGTGGATTATAGCGTGATTGACCACGAGTGACGAGTGAACGAGTGAAAAGTGATATCACTCGTCACTCTTTATTCACGCTTGCTATTTGCTTGAAGCTGCGCCGCCGCGTCCTTCACCGCCGTCACCTCGCTCAACTTGCCCTGCGCAATCAAATCCTTGATCGCCACGCTGGGATCGGTGTCGGGCGGCAGGTTCAAGGCTGCCAGCAGTTGATCGAGCGGCACGGCGCACTGACTGCTCACGTCGCGCAGGGTCATGCGGCCTTTGATCTGATCGGCGGGCAGGATTTGTCCGGGCGGCAGGGGCGTGGGGCCGAGGCCGGCGCCGTCGCCGCTGTGCGTGCCGGTAAGCGGCTGTGTGTGAACGGGCGTACTCGCAGGCAACGGCGTCGCCGTCGGTTGTGGCGTCGGTTCGATCGGGGCGAGTGGCGCGATCGGGTTGGCCGGGGCCGCCAGCTTCTCGCGCAGCGTGCTGATCTCGAAATCGGGCACGCTGCCCTCCAAATCCTTCAGTGCCGTATCAGGTGAAACATCCAGCGGGATACCACCCACGGCATACAATTCTTCTTTGGAAATCTTCAAGCCATCCATGACTTGCTGCAGCGTCATCCAGCCCTTGATGTCGACGGAGGTCATGTTTTCCAGATCGATGGAGTCCTTGCCGCTGGTCGACCAGAAGCCCGCGGCCTGCGCGATGAAAGTGGTGCCGAGCAGCGCCACGATCACGATCATGGGCATGAGGAAACGATTAACACGCATAATTGATCTCCGATGTAAAAGCGTCCTGAGCGGAACGAAGTGCAGTCGAAGGGCGCGGGTGTGCCGGGCGGCGCATCCTTCGACTCCCGCTTCGCTTTAGCTCAGCGTCCGCTCGGGATGCTTGTTCTTTTGCAGCGGATCGAGCCACACCGGCGCGAGCCGCACATCCAGCGTATCGTGGCGCGGGCAGGCCGCCACGCATTCCAGGCAACCGATGCAATTGCTGCTGATCGTGTTCGCCGTGGCCACCGGCAGTTTCACGGGGCAGGGGCGCTCGCACACCGCGCAGCCTTTGCATGACTCGCCCGTGCGCCGAATGCGCAGGAAACTCAGCTTGCCGAACAGGCTGATCGCGCCGCCCAGCGGGCAGAGGTAGCGGCACCACGCGCGCTCGATCAAGAATGAGCCGCCGATGACGAGCAGGGCGATCGTATACGCGGGCCAGTTCGCCTGGAGGTTGAATTCAAACAGCCAGCCCAGTCCAAAGATCGTGCGATACGGATCGAAGTCGGCGAACCACAACTTGACGGTCGAGATGGTCTGGATCAGAATCAGCGCGAGCACGAGGTAGCGGCCATAGCGCAGGATCCGATCGGCTCTCGGCGCGACCATGATCTCTTTGATCGCATGCAGACTTCTTGCGGAGCCAGGTCAGGCCATCTTGCAGCGCGCCGAACGGGCATACCCAGCCGCAGAACGCGCCGCCTGCCAGCACCACCCCGATCGTCAAACCAATCAGCAGCACGATGTTGGACAAATGCGTCTTGGGGATGAATTGACCGCCAGTGGCGATAAAGCGCTGCAGCGTCTCGATGCCGCCGAACGGGCACAATGCATCGATCGAGGGCGTGGCGCCGTCGACGGCGGATAGGTTGTGGATAACGCTCATGACGATGATGTAGGCCGCGAATGCCAGCTGCGTGATCCGGCGGCTGCGCTGGGTCCACACGATGCGCTTGCGGTAGTCTTTAGCGCTGGTTTTCGGCTTGAGCGGAATAATGGTGGTTGCCATGTGAATTCTCCGATCGCGTTCCCCCTCTCCCGAAATATTTCGGGAGAGGGGGCTGGGGGTGAGGGCTTTACCGATTCCCGCGTCCCATGCCGCGACCCTGGCCTTGCGCGCTGCGTGTGCTACTGCCGCGCTGACCCTGACCGCTCTGCGGGGTCTGGCCGCACACATCGCAGACGCCGTCGCCGTTCGCATCGACGAAGCCCTGGCCCGCCTGGCGGCCATTGCCGCGCGGCGCGCTGGCGCGCGGCGCACTCAACTTAGCGGTGATGTTGGCCTTCATCGCCGCAATGGACTGATCGGCCTGGGCCTGCGTGATCTTGCCGTCCTTCACGGCCTGGTTCAGCCAATCGACGTGCGGCTGCACGAACGCCGCCACGATCTTGTCGAGCGCCACACTCTTCGCTGCAGCCACGTCGGCGATGGTCTTGCCGGCGTTCAACTCGGCCACGAGCGCGGTCTGCTCCATGCCCAGCACTTTGGCGGCCACAGCCACCAGCGAGTTATCCGGCCCGCCCCAGCTGCCGCGCCCCAAGCCCAGCGGCGGATGGTCGCCCGACGGCCCTTGCGCGAACGCCGCGCCGGCGGGCAGTGCCGCGACGAGGATCGCCAGCACGCCAACGATGGTGAGCAACTTCTTGATATTCATGTTTTGCCTCCTGAGCAAAGTGCGCTTGTGCGCACGGGTTTGTTCCCGTTTTCCGCCCACAGTTTAGCGGCGGCGTGTGGAGAACTTATGGAGAAGTCGTGGGGAATCGTTGAGGATTGATGTCACTTTACCCGCTCAGCAGCATCTAATAGGGTACATAACGAGGTCCTGTCATGACGTCACCCGCTTTCGCCAAACGCTATTTCACGCTGGCCACCTTTGCGGCCAGCGCGCGCCGTCTGTTCGCGCAGGTGGATGAGCTGCACGCGGCTCTGACGCGGCCGCGCCTGCCGCGCACGCTGTCTGAGAAGATCATGCTGGCCGTCACCCGGGTCAACGGCTGCCGCTATTGCAGCTACGCTCACGCCCGCCTGGCGCTGCAGGCCGGAGTCAGTGAACCCGAACTGGGCGATCTGCTCGCGGGCGAATTCGACCATATTCCGCCGCACGAACAGACCGCGATCCTGTTTGCGCAGCACTACGCTGAGCAAGGAGACCGGTATGATGCCGGCGCCTGGCAAAAGCTTGAGGATATTTACGGGGCGGACGCCGCGCGCGACGTGCTGGTTCACATCCGGCTGATCACCTTTGCCAATTTGTACGGCAATACCTTTGACGCGCTGCTGGAACGGCTGCGGCTTCGTCCCGTGGCAGGCAGCCGCTTCTTTTCAGAGATCGTGGTGTTGGCTGCGGGCGCAACCATGGTGCCGGCCGGGCTGTTCCTTGCCTTGATTGCGCGCCGCTTAAGCGCCGCGTGGCCGCGCCGGCTCGTGAGAGCAGACCATGATTGATCACTTCGGCTTTCTCGCGCCCTTTTACGATCGCGTCATTCCCGCCGCCCGATCTCACTCGCCTGCGCGAGCGCTTGCGTCTGCCCACGTCCGGCCGCCTGCTGGATGCCGGCGGCGGCACCGGGCGAGTCTCGTCGCAACTGCGGCCGCTCGTCGACGAGGTGGTCATCACCGATCTGTCGGCAGCGATGTTGAAGCAGGCGCAGGCCAAAGGTAAACTCCAGGCGGCGCAAGCCCATGCCGAGCGCCTGCCCTTCCCCGAGGCGAGCTTCGATCGCGTGGTCGTGGTCGATGCCTTGCATCACTTCTGCAATCAGCGCGACGCCATCGGCGATCTGCTGCGCGTGCTCAAGCCGGGCGGACGGCTGGTGATTGAAGAACCCGACATCCACCGGCTGATCGTCAAATTCGTGGCGCTGGGCGAGAAGGCCGCCTTGATGCGCAGCCGTTTCTACACGGCCGAACAAATCCGCGACATGATCGCCGCGCATGGCCTGCCGGCCGCCATCGAGAGAGACGGGCAGTTCAGCGCGTGGGTCAGCGTCGATAAATAAACGCAACACCTTCAGGTGAAAAACGGCGCAGGCCGCGCCTGTAACCTTTGCCGCTGCGAGGCATCCAATAGAGTAACAATCATCTGACATTCAGGAGGCAGATCATGGGTTTCGCTAAATTCATGTCGAGTAGTGTGGGTCGTGGCTTGCGCATCGTCGCCGGCCTGGCTTTGATCGTCATCGGGTTGTTCAGCGTGGGCGGCACGGGCGGCCTGATTCTGGCCGTGGTCGGCGCAGTTCCGCTGCTGGCTGGCATCTTTGACGTGTGCCTGTTTGCGCCACTGTTCGGTGGGCCGTTGAAGGGCGCCGAGGCGCGCGCCCAAGCGAAGTAAGGAGACTGGAAAATGGAAATGGAGATCACTTTTCCCGGCGGGGCGCGGGTCGATGCGAACTTCGGTGGTTTCACGCTGAAGACCGATCAGCCGGCGCAGGGCGGCGGCGACGGATCAGCCCCCACGCCTTTCGCGACTTTCCTCGCATCGATCGGGACGTGCGCGGGCATCTACGTGCTGGGCTTCTGCCAGCAGCGCGGCATCCCGACGCAGGGCATCAAGATCGTGCAGCGCATGCACAGTGATCGGACGACGGGACTGATCGGCCAGATCGATCTGGACATTCAACTTCCGCCCGACTTCCCGGAGAAGTACAAGGCCGCCGTGATTCGCTCGGCGGAGCAGTGCGCCGTGAAGAAACACCTGGAGCATCCGCCCGTGTTCAACGTCACCACGAGCACGGTGGAAGCGATAACTGCGTAGCGGTAGCAGCCCCAAAGGCCATCGAGTGTTTGACAACTCGATGGCCTTTTTCTATTCCCCAGCCGGCAGGCAGCAAGCCCGATCCACACTTCGCGCGTGTACGCAGAATGTGTCAGCAGAGGCGGCTCCTCGCGCAGCACCGCCGCTCAGCCGGGCGTGGGAGCCCGGCTTGCTGTTCAATAACAACATGTACGCGCGCACCACTTCGCAGAATAATCTCTTCCGCATGCGCCGCATGGTATACTCTGGAAAGACACGGTAGACTTCAACCCGACCCATGAAGAAACTCGTCATCGTCGAATCACCCGCCAAAGCCAAAACGATCGCCGGCGTGTTGGGCCACGACTACACCGTGCGCGCCTCGCTGGGCCACGTGCGCGATCTGCCCGACGACGAGCTGGGCGTCGATCTCGAGCACCATTTCAAGCCCACGTATCACATCCTGCGCACCAAGTCGAAAACGATCAAGCAGCTGCGCGAAGCGCTGGAAGGCGCGAGTGAGGTCTATCTCGCCACCGATCCGGACCGCGAAGGCGAGGCGATTGCGTGGCACCTGCTGCAAGTCCTCAAGCCCAAGGTCCCGGTGCGGCGGGTGATGTTTCACGCCATCACGCCCGCCGACATTCAGGCGGCCTTCAACCAGCCGCGCGCGCTCGATATGCAGCTGGTCGACGCGCAGCAGGCCCGCCGCGTGCTCGATCGGCTGGTGGGTTATCAGGTCTCGCCGCTGCTGTGGAAGTCCACCGGCGGCAAGAGCGCCGGCCGCGTGCAGAGCGTGGCGCTGCGGCTCGTCGTGGAGCGCGAGCGCGAGATCCGCAATTTCGTGCCGCAGGAATACTGGTCGATCCATGCCGACCTGGCGAAGCAGATCGATCACACGCAGCACTTCCTCGCGCGGCTGATCCAGATCGGCGCGCAGAAGGTCGGCCTCGATCAGCCAATCCATCTCAAGACCAGAGAGGACGCCGAGCGCGTCATCGCCGATCTGGAGGGCGCGGCCTATCGCGTTAAGGACCTCAAGACCGAGCGCAAGGCGCGCAAGCCGTGGCCGCCGTTCACCACCAGCACCTTGCAGCAGTCGGCTTCGGCGCGGCTTCCGCAACATGTCGCCCGCGGAAACGATGAAGATCGCGCAGGAGTTGTACGAGGGCATCGACATTGGCGAAGGCCGGCCGAGTGGGATTGATCACCTACATGCGCACCGACTCGACGGCCATCTCGCCCGAAGCGCAGGCGGCGGCGCGCCAGATGATCGCCGAGACGCTCGGCGCAAAATATCTTCCTGAGACAGCGCCGCAGTACAAGACCAAGGTCAAGAATGCGCAGGAAGCGCACGAAGCAATCCGCCCGACGGATGTCTTCCGCACTCCGGACCCACTCAAGCCGCACCTCACGCCGCGGCAGTTCCAACTGTACGATCTGATCTGGCGGCGCTTCGTCGCCTCGCAGATGGCAGCGGCGCTGTACGACGTGACCACCGTCAACGTTCTCGCCACGGTCGAAGGCCGGCCGCCGTGCCTGTTCCGCGCGATCGGGCGCGATTTGATCTTTGACGGTTTCTTGCGGGTCTGGCAGGAGGCGGAAGAGCAGGGGGACGAGGATGAACCGCAGACCCTGCCGCAACTGGCAGTCAACGAGGTGCTCGACCTGCTCGCCCTGATCCCCAAACAGCACTTCACGCAGCCGCCGGGCCGCTACACCGAATCGGCGCTGGTGAAGGCGCTGGAAGAACGCGGCATCGGCCGGCCAAGCACCTATGCGGCGATTATCAAGACGTTGAAAGATCGCGACTACGTCAGCCTGGAGAAGCGGGTGCTCGCGCCGACGTCACTGGGCGAAGCGACGTGCGATGCCTTGATCGCCGCCTTCCCCGATGTGATGGACTACCAATTCACGGCGCAGGTTGAAGACTGGCTCGACGATGTTTCGCGCGGCGAGCGCGACTGGGTCAAAGCTCTGCGCGACTTCTACGATCCGTTTGCGGCAGCGCTGGCTTCCGCGCCGCCCAAGATGGCAGCCTTCAAAGGGATGAGGGATGCGCCCAGCGGCCCGCCGACGCGCAGCGTCGGACACGGGCAAGGCGGAGGGATGAAAACCGGAAGTGCAGAGAAACCAGTACGCCAAACTACCCGGCGCAGGCGTGCCAGCCGGAAGCCGAAAAAGCCTTCGGGGCAGGAGTCTTCCGATTCATCCCTCGGCCCTCAGCCCTCAGCCCTGCCTGCTTGTCCTCGGTGCGGCTCGCCGATGGTTAAACGCAACGGCCCGCGCGGCGAGTTCTGGGGCTGCTCGACGTTTCCGAAGTGCAAGGGAACGCGCAACGTGTGAGGTGTTTTTCGAAAACCCTCCGGGCCCTGTCATTCCCGCGCGCCTGCGTAGCGTGGCGGGAGTCCAGCGTGGATGCCCGACACGCTTCGCACACACTCGGGCATGACGCGCGTCACTTATGCAGCGCGCAGTGCGCCGAACGCCTTCATCATCCGCTCCAAAGCGATCTGCAAATTCTCCATGGAGTTGGCGAAGCACAGGCGCAGGTAGCCTTCGCCGCCCGCGCCAAAGTCCGTGCCGGGCAGCACCGCCACGCCCGCTTCCTCCAACAAGTAGTCGGCGAGCCATTGCGACGTCTGCCCGAAGGCCGTGACGTTGGGGAAGGCATAGAACGCGCCCTGCGGCGAGCGGCACTTGATGCCCGGAATCGCATTGAGGCCCGCGACAAACCTGTCGCGGCGGCGTTTGTATTCGGCCACCATCGCGTCGACCTGATCTTGCGGGCCGAGCACGGCTTCCAGGCCGGCGTATTGCGTGAAGGTGGCCGTGCAGCCGATCGAGTGCGTGAGCAGCAGCTCCACGCGCTCGGCCAGCGCTTCGGGCATGATGCCAAAGCCCAGGCGCCAGCCCGTCATCGCGTACGTCTTGGAGAAGCCGTCGCAGATCACGGTGCGCTCGGCCATGCCCGGCAGCGACGCGATGCTGGTGACGGGCGCGTCGAAGGCCAGCCGCGCGTAGATCTCATCGGCGATGACCCACAGATTGCGCCGGCGCGCCGCCCCGGCGATGTGCTCCAACACTGCGCGCGACAACACGCCGCCCGTGGGGTTGCTGGGCGAATTGAGCACGACGACGCGTGTGCGATCGCTCAGGGCGCGATCGAAGCGCTCGAGATCGAAGGCGAAATCGCGATCTTCGTCCAAAGGCACCGGCACCGGCACACCGCCGGCCACGCCGATCATCGCCGCGTACGTGGGGAAACCGGGATCGGGGTAGATCACTTCGTCGCCGGGGCGAACCAGCGCGAGCGTCGGGAAAAACAGCGCGGGCTTCGCGCCCGGCCCGACGACGACCTGCGACGCCTTCACCTCAAGGCCGCGCCGCCGCCCCGCGTCCACGGCAATGGCCTGTCGCAAAGCGGGCAGCCCGGCGGGCGGCCCGTAGCGCGTGTGCCCGGCTTCAATCGCGCCCAGGCCCGCGCGGATGACGTGATCGGGCGCGGCCACATCGGGTTGGCCGGCCTCCAGGTGAATGATGCTGCGCCCCGCCGCCTCCAACGCTTGCGCGCGGGCCATCATATGGTAAGCGCCTTCGGCCGCCAGGTGTGTAACGCGATCGGCAAAAGTCATGAGGTGATCTCCTTTGCACCCGCTATTCTGAATGAAACGGCGCGCCTGTCCTGGCGGAGCTCACCCTTCCTGCGCCAGCTCGCGCCTCAACACTTTGCCCACCTGCGTCTTGGGCAGGCTGTCACGGAACGCGATGTGCCGGGGCACCTTGTAGGGCGCCAGTCGATCGTGGCAGTAGGCGCGCAGCTCCTCGACGCTGGCCGACTGCCCCGCCCGCAGCACGACCCAGGCCTTCACCGCCTCGCCCTGTTTTTCATCCGGCACACCCGCCACCGCCACTTCGGCGACCGCCGGATGCGTGGCCAGGACTTCCTCCACCTCGCGCGGCCACACTTGAAAGCCGCTTGGCTTGATCAAGTCCTTCTTGCGATCGGTGATGAAGACATACCCGTCTTCATCCAGGTAACCGATATCGCCGGTATACAGCCAGCCGGCGCGGATCGCATTCGCCGTTTCGGTCGGATTCTGCCAGTAGCCCGTCATCAACTGCGGCGCGCGGATCGTGATCTCGCCCACTTCGCCCGCCGCTAACACAGGCTCTCCCGCATCCGCATCGACGATGCGCACCTCGATGTCGGACACCGGCATGCCGACCGAGCCCACTTTGTACGTTCCGTGCAGCGGATTGATCGCCGCGCCCATCATCGTTTCGGTCAGCGCATAGCCCTCGACGATGTGCCCGCCCGTCAAGGCTTCGAACTGGCGTTTGGTTTCGGCCAACAGCGGCGCGGCACCAGAGATGCACGCCTTGACCGACCGCAGGCTGACCTTGCCCGAGCGCACATCCGGATGGTTGATCAAGGCATTAAACAAGGTGGGGACGCCGGGGAAGAAGGCGGCCCGTCGTCTGTTGAATCGTGTGCAGCAGATCCGGGATATCGCGCGGATTGGGGACGAGCGCCATCGGGTTGTGGCCGACGATGCTGACGGAGATGGCGCCGGCATTGCCGTACACGTGGAACATCGGCATGTTGCACAGGATCACGTCGTTCCACTCTTCGAGCACCTTACCTAACCAGGCGCGAATCTGCATTCCGGAACACAGCAGCGCCTGATGCGTGCCGATCGCCGCCTTGGGAGTGCCGGTCGTGCCGCCCGTGAACAGCAGCAGCGCTGCGATCGCTCGGCTTCACGTCGACCGGCGGGCGCGCCGCGTGCGCGTGCTGCTTGATCAGATCGCCCAGCCACCAGTCGCCGGACTGGAGTTCGATGCGGTGACCTTCCTTCTTTTCCTTCGCCAGCGTGAACAACAGGCGCAGCAGCGGCGACAGATACTCTTTGATGTTTGTCGCAATGACCCGCCGGAGCTTGGTACTGGGGCAGGATCGTTTTGATCTTGTGGTAGAACGGCGTCAGGACGACGACCGTTTCGGCGCCGCATTCATTCAGCGCGAGTTCGAGTTCGCGCTCGGTGTAGAGCGGGTTGAGCGGCACGGCGATCGCGCCCGCTTTCCACGCGCCCAGTCTGCGCGATGACGACTTGCGGACTATTCGGCATCACCAACGCGACGCGATCGCCTTTCTTCACGCCAAGCGTTACGAGCGCTGCGGCACAGGCGTCGGTCTCGTGATCGAGTTCGCGATACGACAGCCGCGCGCCTTTAAAGATCAGCGCGGTGTGAGCGGGCCGCTGGCGGGCGGTCTCGGCGACGATGTCCACCAGCGTTTTGTCCGGATACGGCTGTAACGAGTGAGGAACACCTTGATCGTAATGCGTCAGCCACGGCTTCGCGTCCATGTGGTCTCCTCCATGAGTGGGCGGGCATCGAGCGGCACGAGATCGGCGGTGGTGCAGTCACCATGTGGCTGCGGGCAGTGTAGCATATCTTGCAGGCGGCGGCAACGCCGTGGACCGTTGGCCCGCCGAGATCACATCCATTTGCGCCGGCGGAACCACACGACCATGACACCGGCCACGACGAGGCAGACGGCCCAGAACGCCGGATAGGCCCAGGCCTGATCGAGTTCAGGCAGGTAGCGGAAGTTCATGCCGTACACGCCGGCCAGGAACGTCAGCGGGATAAAGATGGTGCCGATCATCGTGAGCACCTTCATGATCTCGTTCATGCGGTTGGAGACGGCCGACATGTGGGTTTCGGTCAGGTCACTGGCGATTTCGCGATAGATTTCGATGATGTCGATGATCTGGATCACGTGATCGTAGAGGTCGCGCAGGTAGACGCGGGTCGTATCGCTGACGCACTCGTGGGACTCGCGCTGCAGGGTGGACACCACTTCCCGCATGGGCCACAGGTTCCGGCGCATCAGCAGCAGATCGCGCTTGAGCTGGTGAATATCGCTGATCACGTTGCGCTGCGACTGCTCGAGGATGAGGATGTCCAGTTCCTCGGCGCGGTCGCCGAAGTGCTCGAGAATCGGAAAGCAGCGGTCGATGTTGGCATCCAACAGCGAGTACACCAGGAAGCTGGCGTCGTTGTTGCGCAGGCGCGAGCCTTTGGTCTTCAGCCGCTGGCGAATGGGATCCCACACGTCGCCGGGGGTTTCCTGGAAAGTCAGGACCGTTCTGTGACCCAGGAAAATCGAAACCTGCTCGCTGTGCAGGCGTTCACCTTGCAGCTGCAGGGCGTGGGTGACGATGAACAGGCGGGCCAGCATGTCACCCTCCTCACCGCCGTACGACTCGACCTTGGGCCGCTGCGACAGGTGCAGCACATCCTCGACGGCCAGCGGGTGCAGGTCATACTTGGTGGCCAGCGCGTGGATGATGCGCATATCTGACAGGCCGGCGACATTGATCCAGCGCACCACCGCCCACTCCGGGCGGTGGTGGTCCAGGAAATCTTCCAGATGGTCAATGTCCCGGATCGCGATCTCCGCCGGGCAATAGTCGATGCAGGTCACGTTGACCTGCCCGGTCTCGCTCGGCAGCTGCTCGATTTCGTCGTGCTCGAGGCCGGGTGCGGCGCCAGGATTCTTCTTGCTGAGTTTAAACATGACACATGCCTCCTGGAACTTTTTTCATTTGTTTCTTCACAAGAAGACCGTGCGGCTGCTACCGCGTATAACATCAGACAATCAGTTGCGGAGCGCGAGCGGTAAATAAATGTGATAGCGTTTTACCTCCACGGTCATCAGCGCCGCCCAGTCGGAATACCCTGACGAATTGTAGGCGCGCACTGTCCAGGCATGGAGCCCCTCCGCAAGAACCGTGGCCGAAACCGTGCCGGTCGTCGTGATGATCTTCCCATCCAGCTGCAAGTTATAGCCAGTTGGCAGGGGGCTCGGTCCGGCCTGCCAGACAAAGGAAATCTCCGCGGTTGTCGTGACAGTGCCATTGGGCGGCGCGAGCAGGACGGGAACGCCCGGCACAAGCGCCTGGATGGGAATGATGCGCGTTGTTTCGCGGCTGCCGCCGCAATTCCGGACCGTGAGTTTGACCGGATTATCCCCGGCGGCAAAAGTATAGGTGACGGCATCGGTTCCCTGCCCAACGACTGGCTCGGGGAACCAGGAGTAATCGAGGTAGGGCGTGGCGGCGGATGGCGTGACCACCGCGGAGAAAGCCAGCGGGGTATAGGCGGTACCCGTGACCGGGCCGCTGATCGCCACTTCGTCAATGCCGGTGCAAGTCCAGAATTCATCCGCGCCCAGATCAGGTATGTCTGTATTGGGGTTAGGACGCGGCTGGTTATCGATGTCAATAGTCACGCCCGCATTAATTCCCTGATCGATCGCTGCGCTGCCGGCAGCGACGTGATAATCGCCGGCGTCGGGATTGACAAAGTTGGGAGTACCCGTGTAATCGTTCGTATGCGTGATCGAGCTGGAACCGCCCCAGTTGGCGACGTTGGCCCAACTGCCGCTGCCCCACAGCGTCGATTCCTGCCAGACCTTGCTTTTTTCAGACCTGACCCCGACGGTATGGCTGACGACGATGGTGTTGGTCATGAAGACGGTGCTGTAATAGCGCCCATCCGGGTACGTGGGGGCATAGGTGGCGTGGAGGCCCGCGCCGTCGCCGCCCTGGTTGCGAGCCAACGTGGTGTGCAGCACGTGCGCCGTAGAGTATTCCAGATAGATGCCCGGGCCGTAGACGAAGGCACAGTTGCCGGAGCAAATCCGGTTATCGGCGATGAGGTCGTTAGTGAGCGTGATCGCGCTGCGAGACACATACAGCCCGCCGCCGCCATGCATCGCGTTGCCGGTGACGGCCCGATTGCCCTGGATGGTGGTCCGGTCGAACACGGCGCTGGCAGTGCTCAGATACAGGCCGCCGCCGTCAAACGCGGCAGTGTTGGTTGAGATTGCGCTGAGCGACACGGTCAGTGCTCCCGAATTGTAGATGCCGCCGCCGTGGCCGACGGACAAGTTGCCGCTCAGCGTGCTGCCCGCGATGTGCAGTAGTTTCTTATTGTAGAGGCCGCCCCCCTGGCCGTAGAGGCCAATTGTACTGCCGCCGCCCCCGTATCCCGTCGTGTTGCTGATGATGGTGCTGTTGGTGATGGTCAACGGGCCGTCGATATAGAGACCGCCCCCATCCCCGCCATACCCGCCGCTGCCACCGGGATTACTGCCGCCCTTGCCGCCGGTATTGTGGCTAACGACGCTCTCCACGAGTGTGGCCGCGAATCTGCCATAGTGATAAATGCCGCCCCCATCCCCGCCGTCTTGCGCCGGCCGCCCCATTCCCGGCGGTGTTGCCGCTGATGTCGCAATTGATGATCGTAAGGGGACCGACCCAGCTGTAGAGGCCCCCGCCGCTGCCTCCCCAATAGCCGCTGCGCCATTCCCGGCGGTGTTGCTGATCACCTGGCTGTCGACGAGCGCCAGCGCGCCGAAGAGATTGTAGATGCCGCCCCCTTCTCCCGGTCCACCGCCGGCATAGCCGCTGCCCGTGGAATTGCTGACGACGATCGTGTGAGTCAGCGTCACCACGGGGCTCGTGCCGGATAGAGAACCCTGAATATAGAGTCCCCCGCCATCCTCCGACCCGCCGTACTGGCTCAGCCCGGTCTGGCCGCCGGTGATCTTGACGCCGCTGATTTTGACACTCACACTCCCGATGACGTGCAGCACCCGATCGAGCTGACCGCCATCGACAGTCGTCGTGTTTTCGCCCGCCCCGGCCAGGGTCAGGCTGGACTTGATGTCCAGGTCGCCGGTGGCATTGTTGTCTTCGCGCAAGCCGCTAACGTCAGGCGATAGGCGCCGGCCGGAAGTTGAAGGATGTAGGCGTTCCCGGTGTTGGCGTTGGCCCTGGAGATGGCGCCGCGCAGGCTGCAATCGTTTGGCGCGCTGGAACAGATCTGATAAGCGGCCGCGTTTGAATCGAGCGTCGTGTCAACGGAAATCGCGACCGCCGCAGCCGAAGCCGCGGCAGAGGCCGCGGAAACGCCGAGGGCCACTCCCAGCAACAAACAAATGATCAGCAGGCTCTGTCGTGAACAAACTTCGCGAATGATGCCATATCGAGCAAACACGGTTCAAGCTCCTTGGATTGGTTTACAACCTGTCTGGCAGGTTGGTTGGTCCCGGCAAGTGGTTGGGATTGATGAGTGGAGGCTCTAATGCTGCTCAGGCTCGGGGCCCGGTTCCGTGGGATGGGACGGCCCGAAATGCTGGGTCGCGAGAAGCGCGCTCGTTTGAAGCTGATACGAGAACTGCAGGTGACAAATCTTCTCAGTGGCGGCCGGCCCGCCGAGCGTTATCGAGTCGCCTTCCTTCAAACGCATCCGCTTCTGGATGAGCCTGCCATTCACGTACGTGCCGTTGGCGCTGTCGCGATCGGCAATGAAGATGTCCTTGCCCGACCGGAAAACACTGGCATGTTCACGACTCACCTGCGTGTACGGCTGCGGCAGCGGCAGCGTGCACAAGTCTGGGTTGCGGCCGATGATCAGGTCTTCGCGATCCAGGCCGTACACTTGCGCGCGCTTGCCGTTCTCGATGAGGCTAAGATAACCGTAGGGATGCCCGGTGGGCATGAGGCCGATGATTTCGTCCCACGCCACGGCCTTCATGAGGAGCACGGCGATCTTCTGCATGTGATCGGCCGTCAGCCGGTAGGGCTCGAAGTCCTGTTCCCGGCCCTGCTGCACGCCAAAGCGCAGGCCGGCTGCCCAGCTCGGCATATCGGGCGGAGTCAGCACGGAGAACTCTCCCAGTTCCCGGTCGTAGAGCGGGCGCTGCTGGAGGTCCGCCTGAATGGGGCGGACGTTCACATCGGGATGGGTGAAGCACACCGCGGTTTGCAGGTGAACCTTCTGCCAGTCCGCACTCTGGCCCGGCAGCCACTGCCGGATGGCTTGCTGCGCCGGCGGTGACGCCAGCCTGCCGCGCAATTCGCGCGCGTACGCCCTGACTTGCTCGAATGGATTGCTGCGCGGGGGCCCGTCTTCCCGCATGCCGATCGGGTATTTGCCCGCGTACCAGACGTCGTCCCGGCGCGTGATTTTTCCGTGCGAGTGTTTGAGCTCCACAACGCCAATACCCAGCTCGGAGATGATCACCAGATCGGCATTCGGCAGAGGATTGCGGAAATTGGCGATGACCACATAGAGGTCGGGGCTTCCGCTGAATGCCAGCCATAGCCGCTTGACGATATCAATGCAGGCCCAGGCCTCATGGCTGTTCTCCGGCGGCAGCGGGTGCCCCTCGCGGTCGTGGCTCACATACGGTTTTACCGTCATAGCGACCTCCGTGACCAACCGATTGGAGTTACGCAGTTGATCGTTTGCACCGCAGTTGGACTGCGGTAGCGGCAGTACAACTGCCTTTGAACTGCGTAAGTCCTAACCAGTTGATCGTTTGCACCGCAGTTGGACTGCGGTGGCGGCAGTCCAACTGCCTTTGAACTGCGTAAGTCCTAACCAAATGAAATTTTAGTGTGTCGACCAATACTCCACCCAGGTGATGGTTGCGCCGGGATAAATGACGGCGTCTTCGTCAAACGTGCGAGTATAACCGCCCCATAACTCCATATACCGGCTGCCGTCATCGGTATACAGATCGGACGGCAGGTCGCCCAACAGGAATAGTTTGACGCCGCGCGCGCTGGCCGGGGGGAATGACCGGTTGAGACGGGCGCCGTTCGCCGGATCGACGACCGCCACACGGTTCCGGGTAAGCCGCGCGGCAAACACTCCCAGATACTGCTGCCATTCTGCGGCGCGTGAAAAGTCCCGACCCTGGTATACCGGCCAATCCATGATCTGACCCGGCCCGGGCAGGCTCGCGTCGCCGGTCGAGTGCACCTCCACCTGCCGGGCCGGCAGCTCGAAGCGCGCACTCGGCGAGTAGGGCAGCATGGCATTGATCCAGAATTGGAAATGCTGCACCTTGCCGGTCCTGTTCATCACGCGCGGCCGAATACTCACCCTTTCGTTCGCGTACAGCACGATGGTGACCGAAACATCCAGGCCGGTGCGAGACTCGCGATCGTAAACCGTCACGCCGGCATAGCCGTCGCCGCTGAAGGTCCAGTAGCGCCAGGGCCGCCATTCGTTCAAGCCGTGCTCGTTGGTCGGGAAGCACCACTCCATGCCGCCCGTGGCGAGCCACCAGCCGCGATAGCCCCAGCTCGTCGGTTTGATCACCGGGTTGGCGTACAGCACTTCTCGCTGCTGAGTCTTGTCGAACCAGCGCAGGATGCGCCCGCCGTATTCCGGCGCAATCGTCACGCGCGTTCCAGCCGATTCCAGGACGACGACATCGGTTTTCACATCGGCCGGAGCGCCCACCCGGTCGAAGTCCAGGCGCGGATACGGATAAATGGGATCAGCCGGGTCCGTGGGGACAAGCGCGGCGCGCCAATCATAGGCGTGAAGCGTGAGCGCGCTCTGATAGACTTGCACCCGGGCGGCTGCCCGGGCGCGGGCTGCCCCCGCCAGCACAAGCACGATCGAAAGGCCGAGAATGATCCAGGCCGGCAGATGTTTGCTCATTTTGGCCGCCATGTTCCGGTTAAGACATTACCTGCTGTCTCGGGCCAGTATACGCCATAAACGGTCGAGGCGCTCCATCCTTCGAAATCCTTCCAGTCCTGGATCTGGAAAGCACGACCCTTGTTGTAACTTTGGAAGGCCGCGGTCGACGACTCCTCGACACTGAGCACGCGCCCCAGCGCAGCCCGCACTTCAGGGTAATCACACCACGCCTTCCCGAAACCGCGCCAGGGAATGCCTGACTCGATGGGAGTCTGACCGGGACGGCGCTCACAGGTGTACCAGTCGTCGGAGCGCGCCGAGGTCTCCACCCATCGATCGACCACCCGCCAGGCCCGGCCATCTCGCGACAGGACATAGATCAGGCTGCCGCCTCTGCTGTCGAAGACGTTATCGGTCCGGGCGAAGATGATCATCACGCCGTTTTCGAATCGCTGCAGGACGATATTGCGGCTCGGCACGAAGTTCTGCGAGGGGCAGTCGAGCTGCGCCATCTCCTCAGCACCCAGACGATAGGGGCTGGAGTCCGGACAGCTCGTCGGCGTCGGCGTGGGTGTCGGCGAGGCGGTGACGGTCGGCGTGGGCGTGGGCGCAGGTGTCGCCGTGGAGGTCGGCGTGGGCGTGGCCGATGCGGCCGGCGCAGCGGAAGGGCTGGGCTGCGTGATAGCGCTGATCACGTTGGGGGCCAGCGACGGCGTTGGACTGGCACGACCGCCGCTGCCGGCCTGCCAACTCAGCAGCAAGATCGCCGCCAGGAGCAGGACTGCGCCTGCCGCCAGAAATCTGATCAGCCGGGTTCCCCGGCGGCCTGAATCGCCGGTGCGAACTTCAGTGTCGGACCCGGTGCCCGGATCCGGCGCGTCCGGGATCGCTTTGTGGAGCGCGCGCACCAGCGCGCCCGCGGTGGCGTAACGCTGGTCCGGATCTTTCTCAAGCGCCTTCAGGATCACGCGCTCGACGCCGTCGGGCAGATCCTCGTTCAGGAGCTGGGGCGATGGGGGAGGCGTTTGCAGCGCCTTGAGCGCGCCCCCGTAGGGGGTATCGGCCTCAAAGGGCAAATGCCCGGTTGTCATTTGATAGAGCATCACGCCCAGCGAGTAGATATCGGACCGCGCATCGATGGGATCGCCGCGCAGCTGCTCGGGCGACATGTAACCCGGCGTGCCCGGCGTGCCGGTCCCGGTCAGCACCTGGGCCGGGCCGGCCAGGATCTTGGCAACGCCAAAATCGGACAACAGGCAGTTGCCCTGCTCGTCAATCAACACGTTGGCCGGCTTGATGTCGCGGTGAATCACCTGCCGGGAGTGGGCATAGTCGAGGGCGCTGCCCAGCTGGGTGATCACCTCGCGAACCCGGCGCAGCGGCAGGATGCGCCCGCGCATCTCTTCCGCCAGCATGCCGCCTTCGACGAGCGGCATCACCAGATAGGGGTAACCGCGATCCGCGCCGTAATCGAACAGCGGCACGATGTGCGCGTGGCGCAGCTGCGCGAGCACGGCGGCCTCCTGCTCGAAGCGCTTGATGTAATTCTCATCCCGGGTGAACTGGCGGGCCAGCACCTTGATCGCGACTTCGCGCCCCAGCTTGGGATCCCAGGCCCTGTAGACGACAGACATCCCGCCGCCGCCCAGTTCGTCACGAATCTGGTAAGGCCCCAGGTTCTGGCCGCGCACGTCAGTGGGTGGAGTCATGTCGATCATACCCTGTCGCTCCTGAATCTCTTGCCTCTCGCAGTGTTTCAGCGCTTCGGCCACCGCTTCGCCCTGCGCCAGCCCGCTCGTTCCGAGAGAATCAAATGCGTCTCGACTGCCTTCACAGTGATCCCTGTGCGATCTGAAGAAACCGGATGTATTCCGCCCGGCTCTCCCGCCCGCAACCCTCCGCGATGTTGGCCGGAACCCTTCACGCCGGACGCTGCGCGATGATCGTGAACCACTGCGTCGGCGGCCGGCCAGTGAAGGCTGGCGGCAGAGGCGGAAAGCCGTCGGGGAGGGGTGGATCAGCCGGCGGGGGCTCAGCCTCAGCCCCTGGCTCGCTGGAAGCAGGCTCCCAGACCTGCACATCTTCCGTCCGCTGCACAATCGTGAAGCGATCCTGCGCCGTGAGCGCGGCCTGCACTTCATCGGCGCTGAACTCGCAGCCCCACACCCACTGTCCCTTGAAGCGATACAGCGGCCCGTTGCGGGCGTCCACGTTGGACAACAGCGAGCCGATCAACAAGACCCCGCCCGGTTTAAGCGCGCGCTGCAGCTGCATGAGGGCCACCCGCAACTCGATCGGATCCGTGTGCAGCAGCGCGAAAAACGAACAGATGCCGTCGTAAGTTTCCTGCTCGGTCACTTCGGTGGGCAGGCAATTGCGGAAGGCGGCCTCGGGATAAGCTGCGCGCGCGCGAGCGAGCATGCCGTGCGACACGTCGATGCCCGTCACCTGGAAGCCGCGCTCCAGCAGCGTGGCGACCACGGGCGCGCCATGCCCGCAGCCCACATCGAGCACGCGCCCGCCCGGCGGCAGCCGCGCCACCCAGTCTTCAAATGCGTCGCGGTACATCTCGTCGTCAAACAGGCGATCGCCGTACTCCGCGCTAATGGCGTCGTAGGCGCGGGCGTTGATGCGCCGCGCGAAGGGCAGCGTGCCATAACCGGCGGGCACCCCGGCCGGATCGGGCGCGCTCCCCGATCGGGCGGCGGCGAACTCCTGCTCCAGTTCCTGCAGGAAAGCGCGCGCCATATTGACGTCGATCTCATCCAGTTTGAACACCATGCGCCACTCGTCGCCGATGGCGCCGAACACGCGCGACACATTGAGATCGATCTCCAGCACGTACCACACGGCGTGTTCGAACGTCCGGCGCTTGAGCGTGAGAGACGTGTCGGGATACATGTCGCCCAGGCCCAGCTCTTCGCGCTCGCCGGCAAATAAGGCTTCGTAATGCGCGGCGTTGAATTCGCCAAAAGCCTGCACCAGGTTGCGCGTATAGAACAGCACTTCTTCGCCGACCGTGCAGGTCACGTCGAGCCAGTACAGGCTGTCGGCCATGGTGAAGCCGCCATCGGGCAGTGAGAAGATGGTCTGGGGGCTGGTGGCGGCTTTCAGCCAGGGGCGAATTTCGAATGAAATGGGCAGGCGATCGACGCTGCCCGGGTTAGTGATTCTGGCCATGGGGTTATCCTGTGGCGTGTCCCGTCAGCCGGGCCACGTCATGCTTGAGGCGCAGGCTGGCTGCGCCATCGCCGGGATCGATGTGTTCTGCGTGCAGCCGGCGCGGCTTCCACGACGTACGGCTGGCTGTTGACGGTTAGCGTGAACTTGTCGATCATGGGCAGATAATCTGACCGCCGTTTTTGCTGCCACTTCTGGAGTTCAGGCAGCAGTTCCAAGCAAGCCAGACGCATGCCACAACTGCGCAGTTTTGACGCCCGCGCGCGTGATTACATACAATTGTCCAGTGTCTTCAAAGTGCTTGATCAGCCCCTCAGCTTCCAGAACCTGGCAGGACTGACGCATGTCGGTAACAGGCCGGCCAAATTCCTGAGCCAATTTTTCAATGTCAACTGCGCCAGCAACTGTATTCCCTTTTCCTTGCACAAATATGGCAAGCAGGGTTTCGACTTGGAGCCGGGACAACCCCACAGTCGCTGCCATCCTGGGGTTTTGCTCCAGAAATACGTTCACGACGCTCACGATTTTGTCGCGCCCTACCAAATCAGCGCCAACGTTGATCTGCTCCGCATTTGCATTGACGCCTCCGCTTACCACTGAGACGGGTTTGCCCGTATGCGCAGCAGGGAATTCCCCGGCCTCCGGGGATGCCTGGGGGACAGCCCGATTCGCCCGATCGCCATACCGATCAGAGCCGGACGCTGCCTCACGGCGCACATCTTGATAGGTCGTATTCAAGAACTCCTGGACGCCGGCCTCAAAAGCGCAGTTCAGGTCAAAATCAAACATGCTCAGCGCCGATCGGCAAGCCACATACATGACGTAGCAGTTCTTCTGCGTGTCCTTCAGCGTCGTGCGCTCGAATTCAAATCCAGGATCGGGAACGTGAGGCGACGTGACATGCAGCGAGGTGAGGTTGGCGAACTCCGGCAACGATAACGCATAAAGAGACAATTCACCTGGCCGAGTCGGTATGCCTCGCCAGCTCACGTGAAAGTGGTACACGTCAGCGTTTTTTGAGAAGTCTTTAGCGGACAGGCGCCTGGAGCGACATTGCCCCCATTCCTCACTAAACAGGCGCTCCTGGTGCTCGTCTAAGAAGTGCAAGGGCCCCTCGCGCGGCTCAGCATAGGCGTCCGCGAAAGCCACGACCAGGCCCTCGATCCTGTGCGCTGCCGCATTCAACCTCAGCGTCTTCAGTGTTCCATCGAGCGCCAACTGCTCGACGATCAGCGCCTGGAGGATCATGCGCGAACTCCTTCCTATCGCGGTTCACAACCGGATCGGTCATTGCTTGTTCCGCTTCTATCGTTGAAAAGCATCCCGCTTCTCCACCATCGGCCAGTCTCCGCGTCCGACTGCGCAGCGTCCCCGCACGCGTTCAACTCCTTCTCCTTCCCCCAAAAGACGGGGACTTCGCGTCGTCAGCACGCGGAATGTCTCGCCTGGAAAACCTGCCCCGCCCGGCGCGCATCTTCGCTACGCTACGACCGCTTCGCGGCGGGTAATGCGTGAGCCTGTCAAAGGGTCCGATCCATACATTTCCTGCGGCTCGAAACGGCCGGTCAAGATGTGTTACAATTGAGCCATGTTACCGCTCATCAAAACCAACCGCTATCTGCGCGATCCGCAAACGCGCCGTCGAATGATCGCCGAGAATGTGTACGATTCCTCGGTCTTTGAGGGTGCGATCGGCCTGCCTAAGCCTCAGTCTTTCTACTTCACGCCTCAAGATGGCCTCGGCAAAGAAACGCGCCAACGGCAAGTAGTTCTCGACGTAGCCCTGTTGAACGGCGTGCAGATAATCTGCCCGCCGTTTTTTGCTGCCACGCCCTGAGAAGCTATAGGCGGGCGCCGGATAGCCGGCCTGTGCCGCCATGATGTCCGCCAACCAGCGCGCGAGTCGCCCATTGCCGTCTCGAAACGGATGGATCAACAGCAGTTCAGCATGGACGACGGCAATGCTCAGGGCGACCTCCTGCACCGCAGCCGGTTTACGCGGGGTGTGCTGGCGTAGAATCCCGCGCTCAAAGTTCAGCATGTTGTCTGCGACGCGCTCCGCAGGCGGCCAGCGAAAGCCGTCTTTCTCCAATTCGACTTGCCGATATTCGCCTGCCCACTCGAAAATGTCACTCAGCCAGGCCTGATGCATCTGGCGGATCAGCGCGGCCGTGAAGCGTGTCCGGGCCGTAAAACGCGCGTAATAGGTTTCGTGCGCACGGGCTAAGGCTTGCGCCTCGGCTAAATCCAGCGCGCGTTTCGAGGTCAGCCCCAACCGATTCAGCAAGACCCGGCCGTGCGAGCCGGGTTGCGTGGCAGCCTGCGGTCCAGCCAGTTCACGATACCGACTGATTTTCATGTGGCCTCACTTATCTCATAACTGTGCAACAAGTCCGCGCTCCGCGTCCACTTCATCCCTGCAACTCGTCCCACTTCTCCAACACGAGCCGCCTCGTCCGATACTCCCCGTACGCCTTCATCTCCTTCTTCTTCAGCACGCGGAACGTTTCCCCCGGAAAATCCGAACCATACACCTCCTGCGGATCGAACACAAAGCGCAATTCATCCCGCGTGACGTTCTTCTAACTCTTTGAGCAACGCTTCAGACCGTAACACAAATCTGGGCATACCCAGTCTACCGAACAACACCCGCGTCTCTTCGGCTGCTTGCCGTGCCTCCGAGATTCGCCCGGTAGCAGCATAGATTTGCGCCAGGTGATGCTTGATATAGCCAATAAAACGCCGATCGCCCCAAGCTCTGCAGCGGTAGTTCTTGGTAATACAGTGGTTCCGCAGCCAAATAGTTTCCCTCATCAAACAAGATTCCACTGCGAGTATGTGAAATCCACGCGAGATGACGCAACCAACCAATTGCTTGCGCATGGGATTCAGCGCGATCTAGCCACATCCTAGCGCTCATATATTTCTTTCGCTTACGCTCAAAGCTTGCCAAGCGGAGTGCCGCCACCGACTGAAGTCTGTGATCACTATTCCGTTCGCCCATTTCCAGAGTGGATTGTGCCAATTCGGTAGCTCTGTCAAGGCCATCCTCGAGGAATCCAAAAACATTACTCATATGTTCCCAGATCCAGCCTAACTCGACTTCGTCATTGTATTGCCGTGCGATCACCTCAGCCCGTCCAAGTTGTTCTAATACCGCTCCATCCTTGTAGCCTTGCCCCAAGGTAACTCGCGCCAAGTGGAGAGTGATTTGCCCCGCCCGGCGTTCATCGTTGAGCTGAGCAGCCGCATTGAGTGCCACATTCAGCAATTGGCGACACTCGCTGATCAAGCCAGTGACGTAAGCAAAAAACCACGTACCTTCTACAAGTTGTAACAGCGTATCCCATTGTCGGTGCTCCGTACACCATTTGATGGCAAGGCTCAAATTGGGGTACTCGTCGCGCACCTTGGCTAGATCCTCAATATGAAACTCCAAATCTTTTCCATAAGTTTGTGCGTAATCACCGAGCCACGCGAGCCAGTGTTCAATCAGTCTTTTAGCAAAGTCGACTTTCATAAGCTGCGCCGCAGCATAGCGCTGTACAATGGGCAGAGGCCAAAACCGGTCCGCATCGGTACGAGTGAGTAGAAAGAGGCGTTGCAACTGAGTGAGGGCCTTATCGCGTTCGGCCAGTGACAAATCAACAATCGAGCCTAGCGCTGCACGCGATGCGCCCGCGCCGCGATCAAATAGTGAACAAGCCAGCAGTAGGCGCCAAGCATTTGGCTCGCGCTGGCGCACCAGTTCAGCTTGGCCATGTACACAATACTCAGGCACATCACCCGTTGCATCACCCAACCAGCGAGATAAAACTTCGAAACTTTCACCACTCGCCAAACGCGCAATACTGAGTCTGATGGGTAACGGCAATCCCGATGTCAGGTCTATTAATTCCTGACGTTCGGTTCGATTCAACCTCACATGCCGTGTATCGGCCTCTTCATCAATTAGCCTGTCCGCTTCTTCCAGCGACAAACCTTGCAAACGCATAACATCGGCCACATCCAGCCATTCGCGCGAGGTGATCAACACTTTTGTGGGAGAAGGTATTCTTCGCAGGAAGGGCTTAACACGCTCATCAGTAACGCTTTCCAGGTTATCCATCACTAACAAAGTGCGTTTTTCCCGCAGGGCTTTCTGTACCAAGCCATACTGTTCAGTCGGCGTGGCACGTGTAATATCTTCACGTTCCATGACTTGAGCAATAGCCGTATAAACATCTTCAAGGGTACGAAAAATCGTATCAGTCAGCGAAGCAGCTTCTTTACCTTCAGTTGTGAGGACTTGTTCCTTGGCAGAGACCCAGACTATCGCTTCAAAGCGCTCTTCAACGGGTAATTCGTCATAGTGATTAAGGTAATGCTGAGCCGTTGCCTGAGCCAAAGCGCTTTTTCCAACTCCACCGATACCAGTGATGGCTATCTGCCAGGCGCGATCTTCGGGCGACAGGCGCTCGCGTAACCAGGCAAGTTCTTGCTCACGCCCTACGAAGCGGACGTAGTCTGGTTGAGGCAAATTGTGATAGACCTTCGGCTTGCTCGGGGCCACTTCACTGCCAGCGTGATAATGCTCAATGTGGACGATCTTATCCCGTCCCACCGCATCACCGCCGATGTCGATCCGCTCCGCATTCGCATTGACCCCGCCGCTGACATTCGTGACCGAATTTGTAGATTCAGGCTGTTGCCCTTGAGGTTGATCCGTCATCTCTGCCTCACTTATCTCCCTGCCATGCTACCAGTCGCCTCCGCGATTTACTTCATCCCTCCGCCCTCAGCCTTCATCCTTCCATCTCATCCCACTTCTCCAACACCAGTCTCCTCGTCCGAAACTCCCCGTACGCCTTCAACTCCTTCTCCTTCAGCACGCGGAACGTCTCCCCCGGAAAATCCGAGCCATACACCTCCTGCGGATCGAGCACATAGCGCAGTTCATCCCGACTCAGCCCGTACAGCCGCGCATAATACGCATCGAGTTCCGCCCGCAATTGCGCGCGTCGATCCTCGTCCCACTTGAACGGCTCGCCGTGATAGCCCATATCCTCCGCGAACGGCTTCAAATCCCACGCGGTGTAGACCAACTCCAGCACCCGCGGCGCGATGTAGTCGATGTCCGCCGCCGTGTAGGCCGAGGGCGGCAAAACGGGAAGTTGCCTAAGTCTGAAATTGTCAATTGATGCGCCACTGACTTTTTGCCGTGTGAAGTAATCAAACACAAGACTATTCATCCCTGCAATGAAACATGCAATTTGGTTCACAGTCACTGAGTCGTCCAAAAACAACAACAACATATTGTGCCCGACGCCAACCAGTGGAAGCACGCTGAGAATTGCAGTTCGTTCATCACTTGGGCGGGCAATGTTGCGCAACCCCAAAAGCCAATCCCGGTTCCAATCATGGAGCCTATTCTTAATCTCTTCTACTGGAACCCAATATCGTGATTGAACAACACAGCGAGGATTTGCTTTGTCATCGAGTGTTAGATCATGCGTCTCTGTACCTTCATAGGTCGCCCACCTATGGTCGTACTGATGCATCATGCGTGGTTCATACAGTGGCAAATAGCCGGTACTTTGCTTTGTTGTGAACAAGGCGCTGTCATTTGCCATGTGAAACATCGTTCCAACAGTTATTCTCCAAGGATTGTTCCCGGTCTGCTCGTTGAACAGGACTGGTATGTGCCGATAAATCTTACGAGTAAGTTCCGCATCAGCGCGTGTACGAAAAACAGGCACAGTACGAGTATTCGGATTCAATAACCCAATCTCATCTGGTTCCAAGACAACTCGGCGGCGGCCATCCTTCAAATGCGTGACTCGTGTTGCAAAGAACGCGAACTCAGTTCGAGTCACTTCTTGACCAGAGAGGGTTAAAAGAGAAAACCGCATCCGGCTGTCGATGTCAGGGAAGAGCCCTTCACGATTCTCAAAATCGAAGAGGGAAGTTAATGCTCGTTTGGATGACAACTCACTGAAGAACTCTTTTGTGGTGTGGTCAGTTGCAATGCCGGTAGGGACTATAAGCCCTGCTCGTCCTGTTGGTGCAAGAAGATGAGACGCAAGTTCAGCAAACAGCGCATAGGTGTTCATATCGCCAATTGCCGTCAATGGATTGCGTCCGCTTTGTCGCACAAACATACTGAATGCCTCATATTCGCGTTTGGCTTTCTCAAACTCGTGCGCCAATGCGGGATTTTTCTTCGGCAACACTACGATCAATTTTTGGCGCACGGCTCATTCGGCGCAGTCGCAATCGACGGTTCCGCGCCGCGAAGAACTCTTCCTCCTGCAACTTGATGCGCTCCCACGGCGGATTGCTCA
>CAWJPR010000008.1:0-14649 GCA_963844815.1 uncultured Chloroflexia bacterium | reverse complement strand
TCACTTTTCACGCATCAGCATCCCCGCCAACTTCCCCGCATCGATGTTTCCGCCTGACAGCACGACGCCGATTTTCCGGCCCTGCGCCTCCGCAATCTTACCGGCAGCAGGGCCGCGATGGGCGCAACGCCGCTCGGCTCGACGAGCAGTCTCAGGCGCATCAACAGAAAACGCACCGCCTCCCGCGCCTCGTCATCTGTGACCAGCGCCACGCCGGCCAGATGCTGCCGCATGATCGAGAAGGTCAGTTCTCCCGGCGCAGTGGGCAGCAGGCCGTCCATGATCGAATGCGATTGCGGCGTCGCCACGATTTCGCCCTGCTGCAGCGACAGGAACGTATCGTTCGCCGTGTCCGGTTCGACGCCGAAGACGCGCATCTCCGGCTTTAGCGCGTGCGCCGCAAGGCTGCACCCGCTGAATGATGCCGCCGCCGCCGATGGGCGCGATCAGCACGTCGAGATCGGGCACGTCCGTCAGGAGTTCCAGCGCGGCCGTGCCCTGCCCGGCAATGATGTGCGGATGCTCGAACGGTACCAGCGCCAGCCCGCGCTCTTCGCCCAGCGGCCTGCTTATCACTTCGCGCTTCTGTTCCACCCGATCGTACAACACCACCTCCGCGCCATAGCCGCGCGTCGCGGCGAGCTTCACCGCAGGCGCATCGTCCGGCATGACGATCACCGTCGGCGTGTGGAGCAGTTTCCCGACCAGGGCCAGGGCTTGCGCATGATTGCCCGACGAGAACTGACACGACGCCCGCGCTGCCTCTGCTCAGCGCTCAGTCGGCCGACCGCGTTATATGCGCCGCGAAACTTGAACGCGCCGGCGCGCTGTAAATTCTCGCACTTGCAGTACACTTCCACGTCAAGCAGATCGTTCAACGTGCGCGAAGTGACTACGGGCGTGCGATGGGCGCTGCGCAGCATCGCCCCGCAGCACTCTGAATGTCGCGGAAGTCTCACCATCTCTTCGTCTCCCCTTCACTCATTCACCACCACGCCCGTCCGATACGACCTCAACGCCAACTCGGCCGGCTCAAAGATCGGAGAGGGCAGTTCGTCAATTGGGAACCACGCCCACTCCGCCAGTTCGTCCGGCGCGGCGGTCTGCGGCTTGCCCGAAACGATGTCACCCAGAAATTCGACGTCGATCCAGTGTTGATCTTCGACGATGATCGACGAAATGCACAGCAAGCGCAGGTTCGTCACGTCCACGCCGGCTTCTTCTAGTGCTTCACGCCGGGCGCAGTCTTGCAGCGTCTCGCCGAATTCCAGTTTACCGCCAATCCAGCCCCACCAGCCGGGGCGCTGACCGCTCACACGGCGCGCCATCAGCACGCGCCCGTCGTGCACGATCATCACTCCTACGCCGACACGGGTGTTGTCATATGTATCCCTCCGCCTGATGGCGCGCATTATCGCACTGAGTCACAGCCAGGTCAATTGACACGCCCTACAATCACTCCTATAATGCCGCCTACCCAGCGCCCCCGGAAAATATATCGACAGGAGAAACTCATCGTGACGCAATATGCCTTTTTCAAGGGGCCATGTCCCGATCGACCAGGCCAAAATCAGCATCATGACGCATGACTTTAATTACGGCACCGGCTGTTTTGAAGGCATCCGGGGTTACTGGAATGAGGGCGATCTGCAGTTGTACGTCTTCCGGCTGCTGGAGCATTATCAGCGCCTGCTGCAATCGGCCGGAATTCTGCTGATGTCGCCGCGCTACACCGCCGCGCAGCTCTGCGACATCACCGTGGAACTGCTGCGCCGCGAAGGCTTTCAGAGCGACGCCTACATCCGCCCGGTGGCCTACAAGACCAACGAGCAGATCGGCGTGCGGCTGCACGACCTCGACGACGATCTGTGTATCTTTGCGACGCCGTACGGGCGTTACGTGGAGAACGAAGAAGGCGCGCACGCCGGCTTTTCCTCATGGCAGCGCATCAGCGACAACAACATTCCACCGCGCGGCAAGATCACCGGCGCCTACGGAAACTCAGCCTTCATGAAGACCGAGGCGGTGCTGAACGGCTACGACGAGGCGCTGGTCATCAACGCGAGCGGCCACGTCTGCGAAGGCAGCGCCGAAAATATCTTCATCCTGCGCGGCGGCCAGCTCATCACGCTGCCGGTCTACGAGGACATTCTGGAAGGCATCACGCGCAACACCGTGATCGAACTGGCCAGGAACCAGCCTGGGTCTGGAAACGATCGAGCGGCCCATCAGCCGCACCGAGTTGTACGTGGCGGACGCGGCTTTCTACTGCGGCACCGGCGTGCAAGTGGTCAATATCGCCACAGTCGATCATCGCCCGGTGGGTGACGGCCAGCTCGGGCCGTGGTCAAAGCCATCCGCGATCTGTACTTTGACGTGGTGCGCGGCAAGCTGGCGAAATACCAGCACTGGTGCACGCCCGGTTTGTGCGGACAAAACGGCGGTTTAGCCCTGCCGGCAACCCGGTTTCTCAGACGCATAAAAACAAAACCGGGTACAATTACGCCCGGTTTTTGTGCGGAGTTGCCTATGGAATGGTTGACTGACAAACGCACCGGCACCCAGACCGGCCGCTCTTCATTGTCGCCGGGCGCTGGACATTTTCTGCCTGGTCGTGCTGACCACGCAGCCGATCGGCCCGCTCACGTTCAGCCTGGCCCTGATCATCCTGGCCAGCATCCCTGTGCTGGCCCTGACTGGCTATCAGCGTACGGGCTGGCGCGATCGGGCTATGACGTCGATCGCAATGCCGTGACCATTCAGTGGGGGCCGGTCAAGCAGATCGTGCCGGTGGAATCGATCCAGCGCATTATGCTGGGCACGGAAATAGAAGGCGGCGTGAAGGGTTTTCGCGGCTGGCGCTGGCCGGGGCTGATGCAGGGACAAGCCGAATTGCCTGAAGCGGACTTGACGGTGTTCTATGCTTCCACCTCGCTGCCGCAGCAGTTGATCCTGGTGACACCCGCCATCTCTTACGCCATCTCGCCCGCGGATGCGGCGGGCTTCATCGAATCGATCAAAGCACGCTACGAACTCGGCCCGACGCAGGCCGTGGAGCAGACGACAGAGCACCCGGCCTTTTTCGACTGGCCGTTGTGGAACGATCGGGTGGCGCATTACCTGTTGATCACGGGCGCCACGATGTGTCTGCTGCTCTTCGGGCTGGTGAGTCTTCGTTTTCCCAATCTGCCGCCAGTGCTACCTCTGCACTACAACGCGCTCGGCCTGCCCGATCGCGCCGGCCCGGCGACCCAGGTCTTCATCCTGCCCCTCATCGGACTGTTGTCACTGGGCGCCAATACGCTGCTGGGCGGCGTATTCTACCGGCGCGAGCAGGTGGCTTCCGATTTGTTGTGGGGCGGCATCATCGTCGTGCAGGTGCTGTTGTGGATCGCTACGGTCAATCTGTTTGCGGGTGAGCAGCCGACAGCCTATCCGCGAAAGAGCAGCCACAGGCCGCAGATCAGCGCCAGCCCAAAGGCGACGAGACTGAAAACGGTCTGGCCGATCGCCAGCAGCAGCACCGAACCCAGAAACAACCCCATCGCCAGAATCGCCCACGGGATGCGCGCGGCCGACTGATATTCCGAAGCGCGTGAGTTCGTACAGCAGGCGATCCTGTTCGTTGATCGTCACGCGCAGATCGCCGCTCGCCAGCAAATCAGCCATCCGATCGAACTGGCGCGGCATCCGCACCAGGGCCAGGCCGGTATCCACCACTTGCTGCAGGATTTCCTGGCGCAGTGTGCCGCTTTCGTTGGCCAGCAGTTTCTGGGCGAACGGCGCGGCCGCCTCGAAGATGTTGAAGTTCGCATCGATCTGCATGGCAAGGCCGGAGAGAATACCCAGCGCCCGTCCGAGAAACAACAAGTCCGACGGAATCTGGAACGGGCATCGGATAGATCAACGAGCGGAACTCGCTCATGAAGCCGCGCATTTCTTCGACATCCAGTTTCTGGACGTCGTCAGACTAATGCCCCAGTAGCGCGCAAAGACCTTCGTCGCCGCGCGTTCGATCTCGCTGCGATTGGCCCACGGCAGCAGACAACCCGCATTATCGATGGCGCGCACCACGCGTGGCGCGTCGCGTGTCGCAATCCCCAGGAACATCTCGCGCAGCTGGCTGCGCGTCTGCGTAGACAGCGTCCCCACCATGCCGAAGTCCACCACATTGATGGTAAAGTCGCCGTCCTCCAGCGGCTCCACGAACATATTGCCGGGGTGCGGATCGGCGTGGAAGAAACCGTTGATAAAGACTTGCTGTAGATAAAAATCGTACAGCGCCAGCGCCACTTCGGAGGCCAACACCCCTTGGGCTTGATAGGCGCGGACATCGCTTACTTTGATCGCCCCGATGTCTTCCATCACTAGAACGCGGCGGGTGGTCAACTCCCAATGCAGCGGAATGCGGATGCTCTCCCAGTCTTTGAAATCGGCGGCAAAACGCTCGATGTTGCGGCCCTCCGCGAGGTAATCGAGCTCTTGATACAGCGTGCGGCTAAACTCGTCGACCAGCGCATCCACATCGACGCGGCGGCGAATAGGACCGTAGCGCTTCACCCAACCGGCCGCCGTGCGCAGCGCCTGCAGATCGATCGCCACCAACGTCTCAATGCCAGGGCGCTGCACTTTCACGATCGCCCGCTCGCCGCTGTTCAACACCACGTGATGCACCTGGCCCAGCGAGGCGGCCGCCGGGGCACGGGATTGATCGAGGAGAAGATCTCGCCGATCGGGCGGTTAAGTTCACGCTCAAGCATCGCACGAATGTCGTCGAACGATTCGGCGGCACTTCGTCCTGCAGGCCGGACAGTTCGTCGATGATCTCCTTGGGCAGCATATCCACGCGGCTGGCGAAGAATTGGCCCAGCTTGATCAGCACGCCGCCCAGTTCGATAGCCATGACGCGGAAGCGGCGGGCGTGATTGAGGTATCGCTTCAGCGCCGTTCGATTGGCCCACTTCCGCCCGCCGAAATTGCGGATGAAGACGTCCCACCAAAACGCGGAGATGAGGACGCGCAGCCAAAAGAAGATGATGCGGTTGCGGCGTTGGCGGAGTTGCATGGGGCGACGAGTGGGCATGGCAGTGAATGAGAAAATGAGCACGGGCTGTCGTAACCGCGTAAACCAGAGGTGATTATAGCGGATATTTGTCTATCGGGTAGGAGCGGGCAGGACGCTGGAAATTGACCGGGCAATTTACGCATCGTCTTCATTTTATTTTCTCGCCGGGCCGGGCATGGCCCTCACCAACATGGGACTAACATCACCTCAAAAACAGGCAGTGCATCATTGACTTAGTCAGCACTTTCAGGCACCATAGAGCTACGCGGGTTATGGATCCCGGCGCAGCCAAGCGAGCCAGGCGCTGCCCGGCCAAAGCGCTTCACTCGTTGTCGTCGTTTCCACACTTCTGAAACAACCAAGGAGCGTTCCATGCGCACCATGCCCTTCCGTCTCGCTGTCATTGCCGGTGCCTGTCTGGCGTTCGTATTGATCCTGGTGCCAGCCGCTGCGCAAGCCGAAACGCAGCCGTGCCCACCCGAAGTCGGCTGTATCGATCTGACTCTGCTGCCCAGCACGCTGGTTGGTGATGTGCTGGTCGATGGCGCACCCGTCGCCGGGCAAGTGAACACCGTCCGCTTGAACGTCGCGCCGAACGTCCCGCACACGATCGAGGTCACCAACTTCAACGCTGCCGCGCCGGGCTTCAACGATCTCTTCAACTACAATCCGGCTGGCCAGAAGAACGTCAGCGTAGGTGCGGGCAAAGTCAGGGCCCTCACGCTAAAACCCACCCTCAACTATCTGAAAGGCTTTGTCAGATTCACCTGCGACATCAAAGGCGTGGAGGCCGGACAAGCGGTGGCCTGCCAGCCCAACGTGGACGGCAATCCGCTGCCGCCCGTCAACCCGCGCGAGACCGCCCAGTTCGCCATTCCCAACGGCGACCACAACTTTCACGTCGATCTCGTCGGTCCCAACGCCGACCTCTGGGCGCCGCCCAACGCCGACAAACCGGTCAAGATCACGGGCAACCGCACCACGCCGCTGGCTCTCTCGTTCAACCGCAAAGGCCAGCTGGTGATCAACGTCGGGCCGCCGGGCACGCTGGCGGACATTTTCGTCGATGATCAGCCGATCGCGGGTCAGGCTCCCACCGGATCGATCTTCGTCGCGCCGGGCAGCCACACGATCGAGGGCCGCAACTTCAACGATCCGGCGGCCAATGGCGTCTATCGCTGGGCCGATGTCAAAAGCACCGGAACTGTCGGACCCAACCAAACCCGATCGGTTACGCTCAATCCCCGGAAAGAATTCCTGCTGGGCTTCGCCGATGTGACTTGCAAGATCAACGGCTTCGAGCCGGGCCGCGATGTGCGCTGCAACGTGACCGTCGACGGGCAGGGCCTGGGCGCCATCGAGGCCGGGCAGAAACAGACTTACAACCTCACGCCCGGCCCGCACACAGTGAACGTGGCTGTGATCGGCGGCCAGGCCGATTTGTGGGCGCCCACCGCGCAGGATTTGCCCCTGACGATCACGGCCGGCCGGTCGAGCCGCCTCACCCCCACGTTCAATCGCAAAGGCATCCTCAACATCACTTTGAGTGATCCGAAAGTGGTGGGCGATATCTTCGTCGATGGCGCGCAGGTGGCCGGCCAGGTCAACGCTGCGCAAGTGCCGGTCGCGCCCAACACCTCGCACGTCATCGAAGCACGCGCGCTGGTGAACACCGCCGCCCCCGACGCCTTTGAATATGATCCAGTATCCAGCAAAGTCACGGTGGCGGCCAATCAGACCAGGGCCGCGCCGCTGAGGTTAGGCGCGCCGCGCGAGAAGTGCACTGAAGGCATGGCCTACATGCAGATTTACAACTTCATCCGCGTCACGTTGACGCTGTCCTTTGCGGGGCCGGAACAGTTCAGGGTGCGCGTCCCGGCCAACGGCAACATCACCGTGTGCTTTATCCCCGGCACCTACACGGTCTCGTCGTCAGCGCCCGGCTTCAGATTCAAGTCTGACACGCACGACCTGCAAGCCGGCGGCTGTTACTGGAGCGTGCATTATCGGGACAACGAGGCTCCGCCAAACGTGAACTGTTCCACAAATCACGGCGAGTACAAGCGGCCAGCCGCGTTTAAATAGTTGCGCACCCTGCCACGCTCCGGCCGCTTGCGTGCGGCAGAAGTCGAGTGGCCAGTTTGAAGACAGTCATCAGGCGGCCGGGCGGGTGGGTTCACTCGCCCGGCTGCTAATTGTCCGATGCTTCAATCACCACCTGCGTGCCTCCACCCGATCGATCTTCCACGCTCAACGTGCCGCCGATGACGGCCAGCATGGCGCCGTGAAACCGCAGGCCACTGCCCGACTCGCCTGCGGCTGGATCGGTTTTGCGGCCTACGCCATCATCGCCGATGATGATCTTTAAACCTGAGCTGTCTTGCAGCGCCACGTCCAAATACAGGGGACGCTGCACAGCGCCGCCGCGCCCGTGTTGGGCCGCATTGCGAATGGCTTCCTGCGCGGCAGAGAAGATCACTTCGCTGGCAAAGAGCGGCAGATGCCTGGCGCGCTCCACCGCCGCCGGATCGGCGCGCCACTCCACCCGATCGAAGCTGTCGCGAAAATCGTGATCGAGCGCGCTCTTCAAAGCTGCGGCCAGGCCTTCGCTTTCCAGGCGCGTGGGCACGGCGTTGCTCATCTCGCGCACCAGGCCGGATACCCGGCGATGAGCCTGCGTCAGCGCCGTGGTCGCATCATCGAGCTCGGCCTCGTCAGGCAGGGCTGCATCCTGCCCACTGGCACGCAGCGCTTCCACTTTGAGCAGCGCCAGGTGAATCTGTGGCAGCACATCGTCATGCAAAATGCGTTTGTGCTGCGCGCTCATCACCTGGACCTGCGCGATGCGCTGCCGCAGCAGGCTCACCACCACGTGGGCCAGCTGCTCGCCCGCCAGCGCATCCAGAATACGCTCGGCACAGGCCGAGGCCACTTGCAGTTCCTGCACGTCGTATTCGTTGCCGTCGAGCTTGGGCCCCAGGATCAAGCGCCCGATCGCGCCGCGCGAATCCGAGAGCGGATAAGCCCAATGATCGACGTCGAGACGCGACCAGTCGATCGAGTTGGAGAGGGGCGCCTGAAGCAGCGCGTCCTGCTCGGCCGGCCAGCGATAATCGATGCGCTGCCGTTCGTGCGGCCCACCGATCGAGCCTTCAAATAACAGACTGGCGTGATCGGTTCGCAGGGCATCGCGGCACAGCGCCGTGAAGAACTCGCGCGACTCCTGCTCGCTGTCGGCGTTGCTGGTCAGCAGGCGTTCGTGCAGGTGCAGACTGGTCACAAACGGATTCAAGCGCCGCATGAATTCCTCATGCTCCACCGACTGCCGCCAGTTGAAGAGCGCATACGCCATCACGGCCAGGATCACGGTCAACAATACGCTGTAGATGGGGCGGATATTCAGGTTGTACAACAGCGCCACGAACAGCGAGCCGACAATCGCCACGCCGACCACGTTGCGCCAGCGGGCAAACAGCCCCGGCCCCGCCTGCAGCCGCTCGGTCAGTACGCTGTTGGACAAGACGGCGCGCCCCAGGAAAATAATCGCCAGGCCGATGAAGCCCGCCACCAGCTCATCGGCAAAGTAGAGTTCGCGCAGCTCATTCTCGCTAATCGTGTACACGGGGATGGCGCGCGGCACGATGGCATAGGCCGTGTAGGCAAAGGCCATCATGGCCAGGGTCAACATCATGGCGGCGGCGATCAGCCAGGGGCGCGCGCGGCGGAATGGATCGCGCCACAGGACATTGCGGGTGGGCAGCCGCCGCAGCGCCATCAGGGGCAGCACAAAGCACAAGAACAGGTAAGGCACATACAGCCAGGCGATGACGGGGCCAGCGCGGGGGCCAGGACAAATTCCAGAAAAGACGGCAGCGGAAAGATCAGGAACACCGCCAGGACCATGAAGAGCATGGCGGCGGTCAGGATGCGCCGCACCCAGCGGCCGGCCGTCGGATCGCCGGAGTAGTAATACAGCGCCAGCCCCCAGAAGTAGGGGGCGATCACGGCCACAAACCACATGACGCGCCAGACGATATTGACGCCGCCGCCAAAGAAATCGACGGTGTGGGCGATGAGCAGCGTGTGCCCCATGAAAAACAACGCGCCCAGCAGCAGGCCCGCGCCGCCCGCAATGGTCGCCGGCCTGCGCCGGTTGCCTGTCAGCAGGACGGTAAGGCCCAGCCACAGCAGCAGCACCGTGTTGAACAACGACACGGCCTGTGCGCCGATGAAGATGGCAGCATCAATCCAACGGAGCATAGGCAATTAGCAATGGTCAATGAACAATGACAAATGATCAATGCGCCGGCGACATATCGCGCACTGACGGGCGGACTAACCGATAGGCGAGCAGCAGTGGGATGATGCCGATAGCGCCAAATGAACAATCGAGCAGCTGCCAGAGGAATGGCAGGCCGCGCAGTGCGCCGAAGATCAGCGCGGCGGGAATGACCAGCAGGCAAGCGATCATGCCAAACTGGATGACCCACACATTGCGGACGGGATCGCGTAGCGGGCCGATGAAGGCAATGGCGATGACGATATGTGCGAAAGCCAGCCAGTCGGTGCCGACGACGATGAACGAATAGGTCTGATACGTCGTCGTCAATCCAGTGTGCACGTAGATCAACCAATCGAACAACCCCGGCGCGATGTCATGCAGCCACGGCGTTGTGTCGATGATCGCTTGATCTGGTCGATCTCCCACTGGATGGGAATGGCCGTCAGGCCGCTGATGATCAATCCCGCGATGAAGATCAGCAGCCAGAAACGCACTTGCTTCAATTGCCGGTCAGGCATCATCAACGATCCTCGCTTGCTCCCGGACGTTAGCAAATTATGGAATCGAGGCTTCAGCCGGTTTGGTCCACTGTCCTATCTCCGGCTAAAGCCTCGACTCCAGTCGCAGATATGGGCACTTGCCAGAGTCCAGATTGTTACTACTTAGCGCATATATCACCAATAACCAAAACGACCGGCCACTAAAACAACGGCTGCCACTTCCCTTGCGCGTCGCGCACGCGCGGCGTGCCATCATCATCCCAGATGATCATGCGGCCGGTATTGTAAATCAACGTCGCGCGCGCCCGCGCAGTTTTTTCATCTTCGGCGGAATTGTCCAAACCCCATGCCGCGTAGATCTGGCCGTTGGTGCGGCTCACCGCGCGCCGATCGCGAAAGCTCAAGCGGGTCGCGATCTGTTCGTTGGTCATGCCCTGCGCCAGCAGCTTCACCACGTCGCGCTCGTTAGGCTCCAGCAGATCGAGCGGCGCATCTTCGTCTTTCAAACGCACGGCCTGCACCCGCTGCTCGATGTCGGGATCGATGAAGCTGCGCCCCGCGATCGCGTCGCGCAACAGAGGCACCACCATCGCGGGCAGCAGATAGTTGCTCTTGCGGACATAGGCATAGTGCGTCAAGATGCCCGACGCGAGGAAGTCGCGGTAGAAGCGCTCGTCGTCTTGAATCGAGTAGAAGACCACCGGCAGGCGGGCAATCTCACGGCGGATGGCGACGGCGGCCTGCACGCCGTTCAGTCTGTCCGGCCAGCTGCACGTCCATCAGGATCACGTCCAGCGGGTTAATCAGCGCCAGCCCGATCGCATCTTCGCCCCGTTCAGTTTCGGCGATGACGGTAACCCGGCCGGTATTCTCCAGGCCGGATTTCAGCGCCGCGCGCAGTGAGACGTTATCTTCGACAAGCAGGAGACGAATCGTCAAGGTCATCTATGTTTTGCACTCTACGCCTGGCTGTTTCAAGCAGTGACCATTATCAAGTCAACCTGAGCCCGTGTCAAGCACTCAGGTGCGGTACGGTGCATTTCAATTGGAGGTAAAACTGCTCCGTGCCCCCCTCCTGTGCGAAGCCCACTTTGCGCAGCGCCCTTTTAGGGTTAGTGCGAGCGCGTACGCAGCATGCCGGTCGCGCCGCACTAAAGTGGGCTTCGCACACAGGGACACGGCTCTCACAAAGTCGCTCAAAGCGCCGTCCCCGGCGCGGATTCGCGGGTGACACGCCGCCGAGGACGGCGGCTTGAGCACTGCACACCACAAAACTCGTTAGGCGTCAATGGACTTTGTTTGAACCCTGGCACAAGGACGAGGGCGGAGAGAAAAAGCACAATGCCTATTTCACTTTGCGGTGAAATGCACTCACGTGCATCGAATTGAACACCTAAACCCTTCATTTTGACGGGCATTTCGGCTACGCTATCCCGGCAGCGCCCGTCCGCCGGTTCGGTGGGCCGATCGAGCCAGCGGGCCGGCGGTGCATATCCTTTTGCAAGGTCCGGCACATGAAAGTCAAAATGATTCTGCCCGCATTGACCGAAGCGACCAGCCCATTCTGGCGACCGATCAAATACTCGCTGTTTCCGCCCCTCGGTTTAGCCACACTGGCCGGTTATCTGAACGCCGACGACGAGATTGAGATTCAGGACGAGCACGTCGAGAAACTGCGCCTCGACGACGAACCCGATCTGGTAGTGCTTCAAGTGTATATCACCTCGGCATATCGCGCCTATGCGCTGGCCGATCATTATCGCCGTAACGGCGCGCACGTGGCGCTGGGCGGGCTGCACGTCACTTCGCTGCCGAACGAAGCCGCGCAGCACGCCGACACGATCTTTCTCGGTCCCGGCGAAGATACATGGCCGCAGTTTCTGGCCGACTTTCGCGCCGGTCATCCAGGCCAGCGTTACGAATCGAAAGTGCGCACGCTGATCGATTTACCGCCCGTGCGGCGCGATCTGATCAAGCGCCGCTTGTACCTCGTGCCGAATTCGATCGTCGTGTCGCGCGGCTGTCCGCATGCGTGTGACTTCTGCTACAAGGAAGCTTTCTTTGCGGGCGGCAAATCGTTTTACACGCAGACTGTGGACGCCGCACTGGCCGAGATCGAACGGCTGCCCGGCCGCCATCTCTATTTTCTTGACGATCATCTCTTCGGTCATCCGCAATACACGGCGGCCTTGTTCGCCGGGATGCACGGCATGAATCGCTTGTGGCAAGCCGCTGCCACCGTGAAATCGATCCTGATGCCAGACTTGCTGGAGAAAGCCGTGCAGAGTGGCCTGCGCAGCCTGTTTGTGGGCTTCGAAACACTCAGCCCGCACAACCTCCGCACCCAGCACAAAACTCAGAATCTCAATCATGACTACCGCGCCGCGATCCGCCGCCTGCATGATCTGGGCGTGATGGTCAACGCCAGTTTCGTGTTCGGCATGGACGACGACGATGAGACGGTGTTCGTTCGGACAGTAGAATGGGCGATTCAGCAGGGCATCGAGACCGCCACCTTTCACATCCTCACACCTTATCCCGGCACGGCCTTGCATCGGCGCTTGTTGGCTGAAGGCCGCATCACCAGCCGCCATTTGGATCTATACGACACGCGGCACGTTGTTTTTCAACCGGCACGACTTTCGCCAGAGCGTCTGGAAACAGGTTACTGGCGAGCCTATCGCGAGTTCTATCGCTGGGGATCGATCTTCACCAGCGCGTCGGCCCACGCCCGCCCGATCCATCAGCTGCGCCACATCGCCTATGCGGGCGGCTGGAAGAAGTTCGAGCCGTTGTGGGACATGGTCATTCGCGCCAAACGCGTGCCGCAGATGCTGCCGCTGCTGGAAAACGTCCTGGCTGGATTTGGCGCGCAGGGCACATCACGATCAGGTACGACGCGGCGGGCAACCGTGCGGGAAGCGTAGCCCAATCGTCAAGCCGGACGTCCGCCACGCGGCGAGCCTCGGCCTGTCAAGCACTCAAGTGCAGCAGGTCCTACACGCAGAGCCTTCGCTTTGCGAAGCATTTCCGCTAAGATGAGCACAGATGAAAACGGAGGTGCAGCCGTGAACTTGTGGGTCTTGATCCTGTTTGCAGTTCTGATCTTCGCGCCGAAGAGTTCGTCCGATCAATCCCGCCGCTTCGACTACCGCGCGCTGGCCTTGCTGCTGTGTGTCATCGCTCTTATCGCGCAAGTCTACGTGAGGAGTGACGAGTGAGCACCTTCACTCGTCACTCCTCACTCGTATCTCGCTCATCAGCCAATCATGACTGCAGCAACCAGACGGCCCTCTCGCTTTTTCTCATCGCGCTGATCCTCGGCGTGGTGGGTGATGTCCTGCTGCGCCACACACCGTGGGTATCAACTTGCTGCTCTGGGTGACGGCGTTGAGCTTTAGTCTCGTCGCCGTGGCGCAGTGGAATCACCTGCGTTTGACCGGCGGGGGCCGCTGGCTGAGCGGGCCGGCAGTGATCTTCGCGGCGCTGTTCGCCCTGCGCGATTCCATCCTGCTCAACTCAGCCAACCTGCTGGCGATCTTGATCTGCCTGGCGCTGATGGCCTATCGGGCCAGGCAGGGCCGCATCCGGGTGGCCGCGCTGGCGCTGCCCTGCTTGTTGTTCATGCACTGGCTGCTGAAAAAAGAAGATCCGCGCCCTGAGCGGCTTTTCCGCCTGTTGTCCGGCAGCGCGATCGCGCTGCTGTCCGTCATCATGTTCTCGGCGGCGTACCGCATGCGGTTATATCAGATCGAGTTTGGTCTGACGGAACTGCGGTTGTACACCACGGCCTTCATGGGCTGGCTGGCGATTGTCTTGGCGTGGTTTGTGATCACCGTGGGGCGCGGCCAGGCCAATCGGTTTGCGTTTGGCGCGCTGGCTTCGGCTTGCGGCGTGCTGTTGATCTTGAACGCGCTCAATCCCGACGATTTCATCGTGCGCGTCAATGCCGGCCGCGTGGTGGCCGCTAACCCGCTTGACACGATTACGTGGCGAGCCTCTCCGCCGACGCCGTGCCCGCGCTGATCGCGGCGATGCCGCCGATGAATCACGACGAGTGCGCTACGGCCGCCCGCATTCTCGAGCGCTGGACGCCCCCGGAAAGGGAGTCGCCGCCCCAACACTTTGATGCGTTGACGTGGAATCTGGATCGATCTCTGACTTGGCAGGCGGTCGGCGCGAATTGGAGTTACCTGCAGGGCGTGGCCTGCCCGCAGCAGAACCGTCGTGGATCCCGACAATTGCGGCTCAACCATCTGGTCGTTTCCGACCGAGCGGGATTCGCTGAAGCGCGTGCGGGTGATTGTGACGGAATTGACGCCACTCGGTTGAAATATGGTATAGTGCAAGGTATGCCGAGAATCTGAAGGGCTGCCACTCAATTGCAGCACGCCGCATTGCTCACTTTTGCGGCGAGCCTGATCTTCTGGGTGTTTTTCCAGATCGGCCAATCGCCGAATTTTGTCACGGCGAATCCATTCGCTAATGATCCCGTGGATGCGATCGGCTCGATCGCAGTGCAGATGGCGCTGGCCATCAGCATCTTAACGTTGGCGCGTGCCGCACAGGTCGGCCATGCGCCAGTCGTCGAGTTGGCCGCAGTGCTCATCGGCTTCCTGCTATTGGGCGGATTCCTGGGGTTGCGTCCGCCATTGAGGTCTCGCCGTGAATGATCCTGGGCAAATGAGGAGAAGGCATATGGCACCTGCCCGCTACGAGGGGCAATGGGAGGTGTTGTATACGGCTATCGCGTTGATTGGTGCAGCCACGGCGGGGGCGGTGGACTTCAACATAGCCGTTTA
>CAWJPR010000007.1:0-488393 GCA_963844815.1 uncultured Chloroflexia bacterium | reverse complement strand
GGGAGGTTTGTCTTCACGTAATCACGATCTCCCCGCAGTAATCGCACTTGTCGATCCCCAGCGGCAGCGTCCCGCCGCAATTGGGACACTTCATCGTCTCGGCCTGAATCTTCACCCCGGCCTTCTTCAGGGCTGCTTCGTTATCGGCCAGTTCGGCGCGGAGTTCTTTCAGGCGCGCCAGATATGCTTCAGGCGGCATCTCGCCCGACTGCTTCATGCGCTCCACATCGGCGATGTTCTCGTGCAGCATGCGCCGCTGCGCCAGCAGGCCTTCGCTGCTTTGATCTTCAATCGCGATTTTCTCGGCGGGCTTCTCCGGCATGGACGCGATGAACCACGCCGCGACCAGGATCGCCGCCGAGAGGATCACGCCGACAATGAGCGGGCTATAGAAGAACGGCGCATTCTCCTTTTCGATCGCGAAGACGTGCACCCCGGCTGGTGTCCGCGATGGCGGCCTTGCGGCCATCGCCCAAATTCTCGGCGTCGATGCGCATGATGGCTGAAGGACGCCCGCTCAGATCGTAACGATCACCCGTCTTGCCCGCAAAGAGCACCACACTGCCGCTGTCATCGCCGATGATCGTTTCGTCTGCGCCATCCTTGTCGATATCCAGCGCGGCGATTTCGTTGACCTTGTCGGCCACATTATTGCTCCACAATTCCGTGCCGTCCGAGGCGAAGGCCCACACGCCGCCCTCTTTGCCGCCCGCCACAAACTCGCGCGACGACGGCTTGCCGTCCGCTTCCACTTCGCGAATCTCGGTAACGGCCTGCCCCAGGCCGCGCTTGAAGAGCTCCCTGCCCGTCGCCGCATCGAGGATGATCAATTGGCCGTTATCCGTGCCGAGCAGAATCTCGCTATTGCCATCCCCGTTGAGGTCATAAGCGCGCAGGCGGCGCAGCACACCCGTCGCGTAAGTCCAGAGCGTTTTGCCGCCGGCATCGTAGAGCGCTACGTGCCCGTCATGATTGGCAGCCGCCAGGTAGATCTTGCCGTCGATCAGGGCGTCGTCCAGGCCGCGGATCGCATCGCCGCTCGAGAGGTCATCGCGCCACACTTCCTGGCCGGCCTTGTCCAGCGCAATCAACTGCCCCTTGTCGTCGCCGGCAATCACCAGCGTGCGCTCGGGAAAACGAACCACCGCGGCCCGCGCTGGACTTGCTCGCCTGCTCGATCGGGCTGCTCCATAACCGCTCGTTCTGGCTGAACACGACCACCGCTTGCCCGCCGCCGCTCGGCGCGCTGCCCGGCGCAAAGACCGCCACATCCTCCACGCCGTCGCCGTTCACGTCGCCCATCGTCGTCGCCAGCGGCGTGCCGAAATTCTGCGCCTGCAATTCCCTGCCATTCGCATCGACAATCCTGAAGCTGGATTCATTTTGCAGGAACAGATCGTTCTGCCCGTCGCCGGTCAGATCGATGATCTTCATGCTCTGCATGTTGGGCATGTTCTGCGACCAGGTTTCCTGCGCAGAAAACCTGGCCGCCGTGGAACCGCCGGTGAAAGTCAGCAACAGGGCCGCGCCCATGATCAGCGCCACCAGCACGCCGGCGACGATCCAGGTTGATTTCGCTCGAGAGTTCATGCCGTTTTCCTTTGCAATTGATCGTACAGCAGGCGCAGCACGCTCAGGATGTCAGCCGCTTCAATCGTCTGTGCGCGGGCGTGCGCCACCACACTCACAATGCCGCCGTCGTTTTGCCATTGATCGATCGTGTAACACCCGACTTGCGCGCCGTGCTTCAGCGTTTGCGGCACGATGGCGTAAACCTGCGGATTGACCGACAGGCGCACGCTCAGCACCTGCACGTCGTCTTTCACCAGCGCCGACTTCATTTTCATCTTCCCGCTCGCACTGCGCTTCCAATAACTGTCGCGAATCTTCATCCGCTGCTGCGCCGAGAGCACGCAGCAGGTTGCCATCGTACAACTTGGTCTTCAAGCTCAGCCACTCGTCGCGATAATACGACACCTGCCGCCCCAGCGCATTCTTCGCCGTGCGCGCCACTTTCGGTTTCTGCCGCGGGCCGGTCAGATCGACGTGGCCGAAGAAAAACTTCTTGGGCGCCGCGTCATCGCGCAGCGTATAGAACACGTCGCGCGCCGTCGCAAAGTGCGGCGATAGCGGTTTGCCCGCCCGGGCGCGGCGCAGCGCAATCCAGGTGGCGAGCGCCACCATCAACAAGCCCGCGCCCAACAGGATGAAGAACGAGCCGCGATAGCCCAGCACAAAATCAAGCCCGCAGAAGAGCAGCCCGAACAAGGCCAGCACGCCCGGCAGCCAGGCGCGCTGCTGATAGACATTCCGTGTCCTGACGCGCCGCGCCGTCAGGTCGTCCAGCGCGGAAATGATGTCGCGCGGATCGTCATTGAGGGAGAGATAGATGGGATCGTAATTTGTCATTGTGCCCGCTCTCAACTACAATCACAGCACCATGCCCCGTGTTCTGTACACCGCTTTCGATCTGGTGCCCAGCCCCAAAGGCGCCGGCACCCACATTATGCACTTCCTGCGCGGCTTAGTCAAAGCCGGATACGACGTGCAATTGATGACGCCCGGCGATGGACAACTGCCCGCGATCGACGCTTATGAAGGCGCGCGGGTGATCCGCGTTCCGCCTCCGCCCGATCGAAACTTCCTGGCTCACGCGATCCAGTTTAGCGACGCCGTCATGGCACACGTGGCCGGCGCGCCTCCCTACGAGGTCGTTCACTATCGATCGATCTGGAGCGGCCTGGCGCTGGCGCAGCACAAAACACGCTTCGGCTACCAGACGCTGTTCGAGGTCAACGGCCTGCCGAGCATCGAATTGAAGTATCACTATCCGTCCCTGCGTGGCAGCGATCTACTGTTGAAGATCCGCGAACAGGAACTGGCGACGCTCGCGTTGAGCGATGCCGTCATCTGTCCCGTCGGGCGTGACGCGCGCCTTTTTGATCAGTCTCGGCGTGCCGCGCGATCGGATCACGGTGATCCCTAACGGCGTCAGCCCGCACGACTTTGCGGCCACGCCCCTGCCCGATCACTCCGATCGCATCCCGACGATCCTCTACCTGGGCACGCTGGCCGACTGGCAGGGGCTCAGTCTGCTGATCGAGGCCCTGAGCAAGATCACCGCGCAGCAGCCCGCTCAACTGCGCATCGTGGGGCGCGGGCGGCACTGGCAGCGCAAGCAACTGCAGAAGCGCATTCGCAAGTTGGGAGTGGAGGCATCTGTCATCCTCGATGCGGCGGTGCCGCATCACGAAGTGCCGGATGTGATCGCGCAAGCCGATGTGTGTGTTGCGCCCCTCGCTTTGAACGATCGCAATGTGACGCAGGGCTGCTGCCCGATCAAAGTGATCGAGTACATGGCCTGCGCCCGGCCGATCGTGGCGGCGAATTTGCCCGTGGTGCGCGAACTGGTGCGGGAAGACATCGACGCCCTGCTCTTCGCGCCCGACGACGCCGGCGATCTGGCGCGGCAAATTCTGCGCGTGTTGAACGACCGAGAATTGGCGGAGAAGTTGGCGACAAATGCCGCCGCGCGGGCGCGATCCAAATTGACGTGGCATGAAGCGCAGAAGAAATTGCTGAAAGTGTACGATCGGCTGCTCGTGTAGGGGCGCCTATCCGCCACACCGCACTGCACGCAGTGGGTGCAAGTGTGCCCGAGCGCTTTCGCCTTACCCGCCGCATTGCGGCGGAGGCGCGCTGGGCGTATCGGGCACCCAGACTTCTGATAAGCCATGTGTGCCGATCAAACTACAGGATTCCCGCCAAAAGCACGCGGGAATGACGTGTCCGGCGCGCTACCTTAACGCCATTGGCGTAAAGGCTTGCCCCAGAGCACTGTAAACCAAGCAGGAAGTTGCCACAAGAAATCGCCATGTCTTCCCATTCAATCCAGCGTTTGATCATCTCCCTCACCATCGTCGTGGTGCTGCTGGTGGCCGTCAATCGACTGCTGGCACAGCCCAATGTGCCAGCCGGCACCATCAACTGCTCCGGCTCGATTCAAGCCTGCATTGACTCCGCATCCGACGGCGACACGATCCTCATCGCCGCCGGCCGCTACACCGAAAGCCTGACACTGAGCAAGCCTGTCAGCCTCACCGGCGAAAATCGCGACACGACGATCATCCACGCCGTCGAAGGTCAACGAGTGTTGACCGTGACCGGTGCACTGATCAGCAATTCCGTCGTAATTTCCGGGTTGACGTTTACGGGAGGCGCGGCTGATTACGGCGGGGGCATGTTAATCACTCATACGGCATTGCCATTGATTCGCAGCGTAAATATTATCAACAATCAAGCAAGCATCAACGGGGGCGGCTTGTACGCGAGACTTACCCTGACGCTAATTGATTCTTACTTCATCAGCAACACGGCAAAGAATTTTGGCGGCGGTCTGATGGGGGTTCTACGCTAACATTACCGGTGGACACTTCGAGCACAATGCCGCTGACAGGGGTGGCGGCGCATTCGTTTACGGCACAGCCTTGATCACAGACTCCAAGTTCATTAGCAACACGGCTTCCGCTGATGGTGGTGGAGCGTATGCCGCAAGTTCAGTCTTTGTGAACAATGCCCAGTTTGCCGGCAATACAGCCGGCCTGACAGCTTATGGCGGCGGCCTTTTTGTAATCAGCGCTCCTGAAACGCGAATCAGCAATACTGTATTTCTCAGAAACTATGCTGGCCGAGGCGGCGGTTTGTATATCAGCCAAGCAAGCGGTCCCGTGAATGTGATTAAAAGCCGTTTTGAAGCTAACCTTGGTGATCCAGGCGCCGGATTCTTGGTCGAGCAATCTTCCGATGTCATGATGATCGAACCTGAAGTGATAGGCAATGTCGTGCCAAGTGGTTCGAATTACGGCGCGGGTGTGAGCTGCTGGGGGACCATCCATGTGATACGAGGGAGATTTGAAAACAATAGCAGCAAACACATGTTCGGCGGCGGTCTCTACGCTTACACTGCATTTCTGACTGACACTCAATTCATCAGCAACTCAGCAGCGCTAGGCGGCGGAATGTTCATCGCTAATGCCGCGCATATTGACAGCGGGCGCTTTGAACGTAATACCAGTACGCAAGAAGTTGGCGGCGCGATGGCCGGTAACAGTTTCTATCTGAGTGGGACCGTAGTCGTCAGTAATTCTTCCCAATCTGGAGGTGGTGGGATCTCTGCTATTGGTGCAACAGCGCTGATTGGCGTTCGCCTGGAAAATAATGAGGCACAAGCGGGAGGTGGCGGAATATCATTTGTCAGCGACGATTCGCTTCTAATTACAGACTCGCAAATTGTCAGCAACTCGGCTTCAGTGGGCGGCGGAGTACAGCATCTAGGCAGTGGGATTGGCCGTGTTGTCAATACCCTATTCACACATAACAGTGCTGGAACGGCCGCAGCTGTGTATTTAGGTCCACGCATTGACTCTGGGCCCAAAGTCGATCTGCTCCATACTACCATCGCCGGTAATGCTATTAACCCGCAGTCAGCGATTTCCGTTTTGAGTGGCACGCTCAATCTAACCGACACCATCGTCGCCAACCACATCGTCGCCATCAGCAACACCGGCGGCATAGTCTACGAAGATTACAATCTCTTCTTCAACACCGCCACCAACGCGATCGGCGTGGCGAGCGGCGGACACAGCCTTATCGGCGATCCGAAGTTTGTCGATCCGCTCACCGGCGAGTACCGTCTGCAATTCGGATCAGCCGCGATCGATCACGGCACAAATGCGGGGGTCTACACCGATCTTGACGGCCAGCCGCGTCCCGTCGGCGCAGGCTTTGACATCGGGGCGTATGAATATCAGTCGATCAAGGTGTTGTATCTGCCGTTGATCTATAAATACTGACGCCAGGTTTGGGCGCGTTCAATGGGCCTGGTCAAAAGGCGGTCGTGCGGTGACCGCCCGGCGATAAAGTCGCCGGGCTACGCGGCGGCGTCCGATGAATCGGACTTAAGGGTTAGCCAAATTTATTTGGTGCGGTGACGTCGCCCGGAGGGCGAACAGAGCGCAGCGTTATTCCCGCAGAGGAACGAGCAACTGCCGATACAGCGCGAGGTTCTTTTCCAATTCCTGTTCCAGCGTGAAGTCGCGCAGCACTGTGTCACGCGCCCGCGTGCCAAATCGTCGGCGCAGATCATCGTCGTTCAGCAATTCGTCGATAGCCTGAGCCAGCGCGTCCGCGTCACCCGGCGGCACGAGGCGGCCATTCGCGCCGTCGACGATGGCATCGGGGATGCCGCCCACCGCCGTGCCAGCAATCGCCCGCTCGCAGGCCATGCCTTCCAGCAGCGCATTCGGCAAGCCGTCACGGATGGAGGGCAGAGCCAGCACGTCCATCAGGTTGTAGTAGGCGGGCAGCGCTTCATGCGCAATGTAGGGCACGACGACGACGGGCAGATCGGGCTGCTGCTTCTGAAAGACCTTGAGCAGCTCTTTATCATCGCGGCGCACGCCGCCGACGAGCAGCAGCGCCGCCGGGCGCTGCTGCGCCACCGCGCGATAGGCGATGAGCAGCGAGGCGAAGCCCTTTTTTTGATCGCGCTTCACCGACGAAGCCGATCACCGCTCGGCCCGTGAGGCCCAGCGTCTGCGCCACAGCCTGCATCGCGCGGCGCAGCTTGAAAATGATTGGCATCGACGCCGTTGGGGATCAGGATCGCCAATCGGCCCGGCGCCAGGGCCTGCGCCTTGCGGATCAGATCGCGCGAGTTGGCCGTGATCGCAGCCGCGTTTTGCAGGGCATACAGAATCTGCGCGCTCTTCGCCGGATCGAACACGGCCCGATCGAGATCGTTGCCGCGCGCGCTCACGATCGCCGGCACTCCCAGGCTGCGCCCGGCATACACGCCGGCAAAGGCGAGTGGTGTCACGTAGTAAGTGTGGATCACATCAAACGGCTGCGCGGCGTGGCGAGTGGCGAGGATGCTGAACCATTCGGCCAGGGTATCATCGCTGCGACGCAGCACAGGCAGGCGGCACACTTCTATGCCGCCGCTGATCACGCACCGCGATTCTGGTGTATCATTTGGGGCGAACACGCGCACCGTGTGCCCGGCGGCGGCCAGCATCTGCGCCAGGCGCTGCACGGAGATCGCCAGCCCGCCGGGATCAGGCGGATATTTTTCAGAGAGCAAAGCGATTCGCATATGGCCACTCAATGTGAAATGATCGTCGGCTATCTGGTGCCGCACCGCTGCGACAACCGCGCGCTGGGCCGCTGCGTCAAGTGCCAGCGCAGCTATTGCGAAGAGCACGTCGAAGTCAAGCCGGAAGGGCTGATCTGCCTCGCGTGCTCACAGGGCCTGGCGCAGCCCGTCGCCCTGCCCCTCACCGCGCAGACTTACAACGATTCCGATCTCGCTCTATTCACGGCTGCCAGCGCGTGGGATGCGGATGATACGGATAAGTTTGCGGACTTAAGCTAACGAGTGAAGAGTGAAGCCTTACGTACTCTTCACTTTTCACTCATCACTTTTTCCTCACCAATCTCCAGTAATCTTCGATTCTCCTCCAAAAAATCATCGCAGCGGCGGCAGGGTTTCAGGGCCGGCGGATGCATCAACTGCCGGATGGCCTGATAACCGGCGCCCGTCCAAATCTCCCGGAACGAGGACTGCTTGAGATCGCCCAGCGGCGGCAGCTGCTCGCGCGTCATGCAGCACACGTAGACCAGGCCGTTGAAATCGATCAGGCTGTGCGTCCACGGCATGAAGCAGGGATGGCGCGCATACCAGCCCTGCGCGTACTCGCCGCGCCGGGCGCGAGCGCGATCGATTTCCGCGCGCCCGAAGGGATAGGCTTGCGATTCGTGCTCGATCAGGCCCAGGCTTGAGGCGCGTTCTGCCAGCAGCGGTGCGATGCGCGCATTGTACTCGGCAATGTCGCGTTGGCGCGGCGCGAGATGCTCGCCGCAGTGATCGTCCACCGGGATCAGGTTGATGGCATCCGCGCCGATTTCGTGCGCGAAGTCGGCCAAAGGCGCCAGGCTCAAGTAGTTGTAGCGTCCGACGACGGTGTTCAGGCGAATGTTGATCTTCCCCTTATGCGCATAGCGCCGGAAATACTTCACCGCCTGCGCGGCCTTCTTCCACGCGCCGCGCTCGCCGCGAATACGATCGTGCAGCTTGCGGTCGGGGGAATCGATCGAGACGTTTACGCCCCGCAGTCCCGCCTCCACCAGGCGCTTCGCCAGGTCCTTGTCGACCAGTGTGCCGTTGGTGGTCAGCGTCACGCGCAGACCCAGGCGCGTTGCGTGGGCGACGAGTTCGGGCGCCTGCGGCCGCAGCAGCGGCTCGCCCCCGGAGAAGTGAATCTTGCGGCAGCCCAGTTCGGCCAGTTCCGCCAGCACTTCGCGAAAGCGCTCGATCGAGAGCGGCGGCTCGCGCGTTTCGCGCCAGTGATTGCACATGGCACATTTCAGGTTGCAGCCGAAGCAGAGTTTGACTTTGACATAGACGGGGCGATACGCCGCGCGGCCGGTAACGGCGCGGCGGAAACTAGCGGGGTCCGTGAGAACTTCTTCGGAGATGGTCATGGCCGATGCTGATCGTGCAGATGCAGTCCATACCGCAGCCCGGTGGCAGCCGCAAGGTCTGCCCGGCAGTGCAGCGGCGGCCTGCGTCCGCCGCCAGAACGAAGACGGAGGCCGATCGGCCTCCGTCTTCGTTCTGGCGGGATGCTTATGGCTTGCCGAAATCCATTGTATAGTAAGAGAGATCGCCCGCATTGGCCACGGCAATGCCAACCACCGTGTACTCCGGTCTCAGCAGCATGTTCGCATACTCCCGATTATTTGTCCAAAAATACCAGGCGTCATCGACGGTGGCGCGTCCCCCATAGATGGCCTCTTCCCCCGTACCGCCCAAATACCCGGCGGCTCGCATGCGCTGCTCGGGAGTCGAGCCATCGGAGCCGGTGTGTGAGACGTTGCCCGTCTTCGCCATGTCCTGGCTGTGCCGCTGCGCCGCAGTCGTCAAAGCCGTGTTGAGGCTCACCGGCTGCAAGCCATTCTGATTCCGCAAAGCGTTGAGCCGCCGCAGCAGTTCACTGGCCGTGTCGGTGACAGAGCCGCCCGCCGGGGTGCTCGTTGTCGTGGAGGTGACCGGCGGAGTGGCCGACAGGTAATCGGCGGCGGCCCAGCCCGTTTGGTTGGCGTCCGTGCGAACGTTTTGCCACGCGACGCCGCTCGCATCCGGCGCTGCCTTGGGAGCGAGTGCCGTGAGACGCTGGCCATAAGTCAGCATGGCGACGACGGCGGCCGTGGAATTGGGTTGAGCGCGCAGATTTAAGCCGTTCGTAGCGACCACATACACAGTGCCTGCCGCGGCGGTAGTGGTCGCCGGCACTGTGGCAGCCACGCTGGTCGCCGTTGCGGTCACAGGCACTGTCACGGTGGGCGTGCCCGTGGCGGGTTTGGTTGTTGAGATGAACTGCGTAGATACGAAACCGGTCTTGCCATCGTCTGTGCGGACGCTCTGCCACGTAATGCCGGCTGCATCCGGCCCTGTCGGCGCGCCGGTCAAGGTCAAGTGCGTGCCCGAGGGAAGCAGCGCCACCAGTGTCGAGGTCGTCGACGCCTGTGCGCGCAAATTCAAGCCATTGGCAGCAATCACCCACGCCTCGCCCGTCGAAGCCCCAGCCGCAGCCGCCGTAGGCGCAGGCGCGGCCGCCGTGGGCACGGGTGTTGGGCCACTTGGATTCGTCCTGGTCAGGAATTGGGCCGACACCCAGCCGGTTTGACCATCATCCGTGCGGACATTCTGCCACGTGACGCCGCCCGCGTCCGGTCCGGTGGCCGAGCCGATCGCCGCCAGATGTTGTTTATTCTTAAGCGTTGCCACCACCTTCGCGTCGGCTTTCGCTTCGGCGCGCAGGTTCAAGCCATTGGCCGCATCGACCCAGACATCGACGGGCGCTGGAGTGGGCGTCGCAGCCGGGGTCGGAGTATCGGCAGGCGTCGGCGACGGCGGCGGAGTTGGCGTCGACCTGGGAGCCACAGTCGGGATGACCGCCGGCTCAGTAGTTGGTTCTAAGGTTGCTGTCTCGGTGGGCGTGGCTGCGGGTCCGCCTTGGCAAGCGGTTGATAGTAGACTCAATCCCACAATCGCCACGAAAAGGAAGTGTTTCATCAGACCCTCCTTTGAAATCGCTGGCCAGGCGACGGCGTACCGCCAGGTTCATTTGACGACAATCAAGTTATTGGCGAGTGCGATGCACAAACTGTGATGATTATAGGATGAAACAGACGGATGTGCAAAGACACTACCACCGCCCAGTTTCAATGCAGACCTGTTGTCAACCAGCGCGATGAGCAGCGATACTTTGTTAGTGATGCGCGCCGCACGGCCCAGAGTAACACACTGTGCCTGTGCGGTGGCAACCACATGATCAGCATCGCGTGGAACAGGTCGTCCGTGGCCGACACAATCAGAACACTTTGTTTTATAATGGCTCCATGCCCGCGCCCATTTTAGCCACAAAACTATATGTCCCACCCCCTCGGCCCAGAGTCTGTCCCACGCTCCCGATTGATCGCTCAGCTGCACGAGGGTCGCGCTTCAGGCTGCAGATTAAGCCTCATCTCGGCGCCTGCCGGCTTTGGGAAAACCACGCTGGTCAGCGAATGGCTCGCTGCTAGCACCTCTGGCCCCTCTTCCGCTGGGCGAGAGGAAGGGGTAAAGGCAGCGTGGCTCTCGCTGGACGAAGGCGATAATGATCCCGCACGTTTTCTGGTTTACCTCATCGCTGCTCTGCAGACGATTGCGCCGAAGATTGGAGAAAGGCTGGTGGCTGTGCTTCAATCCCCGCAGCCACCGTCGCCCGAATCGATTCTGACGGCACTGCTCAATGAGATCACCACCATTTCGGATAGATTCATCCTGGTGCTGGATGATTACCACGTGATTGATTCCCAACCGGTGGATCAGGCTCTCGGCTTCTTAGTCGAGCATCTGCCGCCTCACATGCACCTGGTCATCGCCAGCCGAGAGGATCCACCGCTCCCGCTGGCCCGCTTGCGCGTGCGGGGCCAATTGACCGAACTGCGCGCCAGCGACTTGCGGTTTACGCCTGCTGAAGCCGCCGAGTTTCTCAATCAAGTGATGGGCCTGAACCTCGCGGCGGAAGACATCGCCGCGCTGGAAACCCGCACCGAAGGCTGGATCGCGGGGTTGCAACTGGCCGCCCTCGCCATGCAAGGCACAACGTCTACGCCGGGCCAGCAAGATGCCACTCGCTTCATCGAGTCTTTCACGGGCAGCCATCATTTCGTGTTGGATTATCTGCTGGAAGAAGTTCTGCAGAAGCAATCTGAAAACATCCAATCCTTCTTGCTGGGCACTGCCATCCTCGATCGGCTGTGCGGCCCCCTGTGCGAGGCCCTGTTGCTTGCCCCGGCGACTTCCGGGCAGGAGACACTGGAATATCTCGAACGCGCTAACTTGTTCATCGTGCCGCTCGACAATGAACGGCGTTGGTACCGCTATCACCGTCTTTTTGCCGATTTGCTGCGGCAACGACTGAGACAAAGCCTGACACCCGAAAAAATATCCGAAGGCCATTTTCATGCTAGCCAGTGGTATGAAGATAACGGTTATCTGGCCGAGGCTTTTCACCATGCGCTTGCAGCGAAAGACTTCGCACGGGCAGCGAACGTGGCCGAGCGGGCCTGGCACGGCATGAATGGCACTTTCCAATCTGCGGCTTGGTTAATCTGGATCAAGCAGCTACCGGAAGAGGTGATCCGCATCCGACCGGTGCTCTGCACCCAAATTGGCATGGCCCTCATGGATGCTGGCGAGCCAGAGGCCAGCGAACTATCCCTGCGGGATGCCGAACGGTGGCTGGAAGGTTCTCAGGACGAAATAGTCGTGGTGGATGAAGCGCTGCTTGAATCTCTGCCTGCGCTGATGGCCATGACCCGCGCTTACAATGCCCAGGTTCGGGGCGACATCTCCAACACGGTGAAGTATGCTGAGCTGGCGCTCAAACTAACACCTGAAGATGATCACTTCAGGCGCGCTCAAGCCACCGTGACTTTGGAGGTCACCCACTGGACGAGCGGCGATCTGGAAGCAGCCGGACGGGCTATGGGCAATTGGATGAACAGCATGCAGCAGGCAGGCAATATCGTGTTTGTCGTTGCCAGTGCCTTTGCTTTGGCCGATATCCTGGTCGCGCAAGGTCGTCTCCGCGAAGCCGTAAGAACTTATCAGCAGTCCTTGCAGCTGGCAGCAGAGCATGGTAAAGAGGCACAACAGATCACAGCCCATCATTCCCTGGGCTTGGCGATGCTGTATCATGAAATGGGGAATGATGAAGTCGCCGCCTCGCACCTACAAAGAGCCAGGGAACTGGGTGAGCAGACGACGTTAGTGGATTGGCCCTACCGTTGGCGCCTGGCTCAGGCCCGTTTGAAGCAGGACGCGGGTGACCTGGAGGCTGCGCTTGATCTATTGGATGAGGCTAAGCGCGTGTACGTCAGAACCCCTGTACCCGATCTACGTCCTATCGAGGCCTTGAAGGCGCAGGTGTATCTCAAGCAGGGCCGGTTGACTCGAGCTCAGGCTTGGGCGCGCGAACGCGGCCTGTCGGCTGACGACGAGCTCGACTATTTGCGCGAGTTTGAGCATCTCACGCTGGCCCGGGTACTCACCGCCGAGTATCAGAGCAACCGGGTCGAAATCCTGCAAGCAATCGAATTGCTGGAACGTCTGCTGAAAGCAGCCGAAGCACAAAGACGGATGGGCAGCGTGATCGAGATTTTGATCGTGCAAGCGCTCGCCTGTCAGGCGCAGGGCAACACCCCGGCGGCGCTCGCGTCGCTGGAGCGCGCGCTGACCCTCGCCGGGCCGGAAGGCTACGTCCGCATCTTTGTGGACGAAGGCGAGCCGCTGCGAGTGTTGATTGCTGATTTTAGAGTGCTGATTGAAAAACAAAAGCGCCGTGAAGGTCAGCAGCTGATCGGGTATGTCGCTAAACTTCTGGCGGCTTTTGCGCAAACGGCGGCTATCCCGCCATCAACAGCTCCTGCACTGCACGCTGCGCGGCAGCGCGGTGCAAGTGTCAGCCCTCCACAATCTGCGCTGATCGAGCCATTAAGCCAACGCGAGTTAGAAATCCTGCGTCTCATTGCCCAGGGACTCTCGAACGCTGAAATTAGCAAGCGGCTGTTCCTCGCCTTGAGCACGGTTAAAGGGCACAATCTAAAAATCTTTGGCAAATTGCAGGTTCAAAATCGCACCGAAGCCGTAGCGCGCGCCCGCGAGCTGGGCTTGTTGTAGCCTCGAAGACAATACCCCCAACCATACTTTAGTCGCTTTACGGCCATACCAGATTCCCGGTATATTACCTGTGCATCGAGCAAGAGGCACACGGTAATGTCAAACTCTCCCGACCCGACAAGTGATTCAGCTCACCCCGTGATCTATCAGATCAGAATTGAGGGTCAGTTGGGTTCTCAATGGACCGACTGGTTTGAAGGGTTGACCATCACGCAGGGAAGAGAATGGTGAGACGCGGATCACCGGCCCGGTAGTCGATCAGGCGGCGTTGTATGGCTTGCTCAAGAAAGTGCGTGATCTAGGCCTGCCCTTGCTTGCGGTTAATCGTGTCAAACGGTAAAAGGAGAAAAATGAAAGCTATTGTTTATACCGAATACGGATCACCGGATGTTCTTCGTCTTAAGGAGGTAGAGAAACCCACTCCCCAAGACAATGAAGTGCTGATCAAGGTCAAGGCCACATCTGTCACCACCGGGGACTGCAACGCCCGTGGTTTTGTCTTTGTCCCTCCCGGCTTCGGGCCCCTGGCGCGACTGATGTTTGGCCTCAGGAAACCCAAAAGAACCATCCTGGGGACTGAGTTGGCCGGGGAAATTGAAGCAGTGGGCAAAGCTGTGACTTTGTTTAAGAAGGGCGATCAGGTTTTTGGGGCAACTGGCACTCGCCTCGGCGCTTATGCGGAATATGTGTGTATACCCGAAGCTGGAGCACTGGCCAGCAAACCGGCCAATCTGACCTATCAGGAAGCCGCAGCCATTCCTTTTGGGGCAGCGACCGCCTTATATTTCCTGAGAGATGTGGCGAAGATTCAGCGCGGACAAAAAATCCTGATCATTGGCGCTTCCGGGGGCGTCGGTACTTACGCGGTACAGCTGGCCAAATACTACGGGGCCGAAGTGACCGGGGTGTGCAGCACCGCGAATGTGGCACTGGTGAAATCGCTGGGCGCCGACAAAGTGATCGATTACACCCAACAAGATTTCACCCAGAACGGCGAGACCTACGACATTATTTTTGACATGGTCGTCGCAAGGATTCGTTTTCACGGTGCAAAGGCGCGCTCAAGCCAAACGGGCTCTATCTGGCCGGCGCCGGCGGATTGAAAGCGTTCGCTCAAATGGCCTGGACTTCCATGACGGGCGGCAAGAAGGTCATCGCTGGGATGGCGCCGGATCGCAAAGAAGATTTAGTCTTCTTCAAAGAACTGATCGAAGCGGGGAAGATCAAACCGGTCATCGATCGGCGCTATCCGCTGGAGCAGACCGCCGAGGCGCACCGCTACGTGGACACCGGGCGCAAAAAGGGTAGTGTCGTCATCACGATCGCGGCCTTGGAGTAATGGAACCATGTTGGATACGAGAATAATCCTTTCGGCCGCATGGGGCGCTCTCATGCTAACTTACCTGCTGGGCGATGTGTTCCGCATCTTCAGCGGCGACTTTCACGCGGGAGAAATGGCCGGCAAGCCGTTCCAATTGACGCCGGGCATGTGGCTGGGGCTGGCCGTGTTGATGGTGATCCCGATCGTGATGATCATGTTGTCCCTGCTGTTGCCATATGCGGTGAACCGTTGGGCCAACATCCTCGTCGCGGCCTTCTTTTTCCTGTTCAATCTCGTCGGCCTGCCGACCTACCCTTCGGCTTACGACAAATTTTTAATCGTTGTCGGGCTGGTGTTTAATGTGCTGACGGTGTGGTATGCCTGGCAGTGGGTCTAAACAGATCATCCAATCAGGTCTGACGAAGAGGATTCTGGTCACAGCATCTTGGGGACACTTCTTGAATTTTGTGGGGCGTGTTCTATAATGGGTCTATGTCCGCACCCATTTTGGTCACCAAACTGTATGTCCCTCCACCTCGGCCTAACGTTGTCCTGCGCCCCCGCTTGATCGAACGGCTGAACGAGGGTCTACACCACAACCAGGGTTTTGGACGCAACTGACCCTCATCTCTGCCTCCGCCGGCTTTGGCAAAACCACGCTGGTCAGCGAATGGATCGCGGCCCTCCTCCCTGGCCCCTCTCCCATCGGGCGAGGGGAAACGGTACGGGCGGCGTGGCTGTCGCTGGATGAAGGGGATAATGATCCCATCCGCTTTCTGTCGTACCTGATCGCGGCGGTGCAGACGATTGCGCCGAAGATCGGAGAAGGAGTGTTGGGGGTTCTCCAATCCCCGCAGCCGCCGCCCACCGACTTGCTGCTGACAAACCTGCTCAATGAAATCACCGCCGTCTCGGATAACTTCATCCTGGTGCTGGATGATTACCATGTGATTGATTCCCAACCGGTGGATCAGGCCCTCGCCTTTTTGGTCGAGCACCTGCCGTCGCAGATGCATCTGGTCATCGCCAGCCGAGAGGATCCACCGCTCCCCCTGGCCCGTTTGCGCGTCCGGGGCCAATTGACCGAACTGCGCGCCGCCGACTTGCGCTTTACGCCCGCCGAAGCCGCCGAGTTTCTCAATCGGGTGATGGGCCTGAACCTCTCAGCGGAAGACATCGCCGCCCTGGAGACCCGCACCGAAGGTTGGATCGCCGGTCTGCAATTGGCCGCACTCTCCATGCAAGGCCGGGAAGACATCGCCAGTTTTATCCAGGCTTTCACCGGCAGCCATCGTTTTGTGCTGGACTATCTGGTCGAAGAAGTTCTTCAGCACCAGTCTGAACATATCCGCAGCTTCTTACTGCAAACCGCTATTCTCGACCGGTTTTGCGCTCCTCTGTGCAATGCTGTCACTGAGCGGGAAGATGGCAAAGAAATGCTGGATGTCCTGGAACGCAGCAACCTGTTCCTCATTCCGCTTGATGATCAGCGCCAATGGTATCGCTATCACCACCTTTTCGCCGATGTTCTGCAAACACACTTGATGGAGGCGCAGCCTGATCGGGTCAGCTGCCCTGCATGGGCGGGCAAGCGCGTGGTATGAGCGCAACGGTCTGCGATCCGATGCCATCCGCCATGCGCTGGCTGCTAAAGATTTCGAGCGCGCAGCAGGCCTGATCGAACTGGCCTGGCCGGCAACAGAGGAGGGAAGTATCCAGCCCGCTACATGGCTTGGCTGGGTGAAGACGCTGCCGGATGAGTTGGTCCACGCCCGGCCTGTGCTCAATGTTTGGTATGCCTATGCATTATTGGGTAGTGGTGAGCTGGAAGCCGCGGAGGCCCGGTTGAAGGACGCCGAACGATGGTTAGAACCGGCAGATACCATGAAAGTGCAACTGGAAACCCCATCCGAATTGAGGATGGTCGTTGTAGACAAAGAACAATTTAAATCTCTACCGGCGGCAATTGCTGTCGGCCGCGCCTATATCGCCCAGGCACTCGGCAATATTTCGGACACGGTCAGGTACGCCAGCCGGGTACTCGAGCTCTCCCGAAGCAGATCCTTTCAGGCACAGCCAGGCATCCATGCTCCTGGGGATGACCTACTGGGCAAGTGGGGACCTGGAAGCTGCCGACCGGGTCTTCGCCGATTACACGCATGAAACTGCGGACAGCCGGCAACATCCCGGATGCAATCAGCACAACCGTTGTTCTGGCTGATATCAGGCTGGCATTGGGGCGTCTCCACGAGGCGATCAGTACACTCGAGCAGTTATTGCAATTTGTAATGGATCAGGGTGAACCAATTTCTCTCGATACTGCTGACCTGCACAGGGAATTAAGTGAGCTGCATCTTGAACAAGGTAATCTGGAGGCTGCCGCGCAACACTTGCAGAGAAGCAAGGAACTGGGCGAAAAAGCGGAGTTACCTGTTTCGCGATACCGTTTGTGTATTGCCCAGGCTCGGCTCAATGAAAGCACAGGGCGACCTGGATGGGGCTCTCGCACTTTTGGATGAAGCGCAACGCCTGTATATCAGATCACCCTTGCCCGACTTCTGTCCCATATCTGCTATGAAAGCTCGGATATGGGTTGCGCAGGGCAGGTTGACCAAAGCTCTGGAGTGGGTGCGCGAGCAGGGACTGTCCCCTGACGATGACCTCTGTTACCTGCGCGAGTTCGAGCACATCACCCTGGCCAGGATACTCATCGCCCAATATCAGAACGATCGGGTGGATGGCTCTATTCACGCGGTCATGCGGTTCCTGGATCGCCTGCTGCACGCAGCGGAAGAAGGCAGCCGGATGGGCAGCGTGATCGAGATACTGGTGTTGCAGGCACTCGCTCACCAGGCACAGGGCAACATCACGCCTGCTCTTGCGCCGTTGGAGCGTGCGCTGACCCTGGCCGAGCCGGAGGGCTATGTCCGCATCTTTGTGGACGAAGGCGAGCCAATTCGATTGCTGATTTTGGATTTAAGATTGCGGATTGAAAAGCGAAAGCGCGGCCAAGACCACAAACTGATCGGTTACACAGATAAACTCCTGGCGGCCTTTGCGCAACCGACGGCGGATCCACAATCGACCATCAGCAACGAAAAATCAAAAATCGGAAATCAACAATCAGCACTGGTTGAGCCGCTGAGCGAACGTGAGCTGGAAGTGCTCAGGCTGCTCAGAACCGATTTGAACGGCCCGGAAATTGCCCGTGAACTCATGGTGTCTCTGAGCACCGTGCGTACCCACACCCAAAACATTTACGCCAAGCTGGGGGTGAACAATCGCCGGGCTGCCGTCCGCCGCGCCGAAGAACTCGATTTGTTGTAACAATTACCCATTGATAAATCCACGGTCCTGGCAGGGGTTTTGAGTCACCTGCCGGACCTTTTTTGTTTCCCGCACAGCCCTCCGATCAATAAATCATCACCTCCTTCATCACATGTAATGATGACGCCTCAGCATATTTTCTTGTATCCTTTGGTTGAAGAAAAGAATGAATGCAAAACTGTAGACATTCATCCAAATTGAGAAAATTGCACGAGGCGCAGCATGAGTGAAACACACGCATTACCTGAATACCATGACGAGTCTGGACTTTACGAGATTCGCCTCAAGGGACACCTTAATAATCGGTGGGCCGATTGGTTTGAGGGCCTGACCATCACGCTGGAAGACCAAGGCGATACGCTTTTAACCGGCCCCGTGGTCGATCAGGCTGCGTTGCATGGGTTGCTCAAAAGAGTGCGTGATTTGGGGATGCCCTTGGTCTCGGTCAGTCCTGTCGAACCCGGCCTGGCGGATCAGTCAGACGTCAAATAGTAAATGGATATAAGCTACTTGGAAAGGAGGTTTGCCTTTGATAACATTTCTAGCCCATTTTAACCCCCGGGAACCGGGTGGCGACCACAGTTTTATGCAAGTCCAATTCAATGCAACCTATCAATAACGTTTAAAACAAACGTTTAAAACAAGGAGACCTAAAATGAATGCCTACAGAAAGAACGCCGTCATTGTGGGAGCGATGTACATCATTGGAACGATTGGAGGAATACTGAGCTTTGTCTTTACTGAACCTGCGCGAACAGCACAAGACCTTCTGACCTATATTTCCGCAAACGAAAACCAAATTGCACTCGGAGCTATCTCTGTGTTGATCATGGGCCTGGCGCTTGCGATGGTTCCCGTTGCCGCGTTTCCCGTTTTGCGAAAACACAATGAAGTTCTGGCGCTTGGGTATGTGGTCTTCAGGAGCGGACTTGAAGCCGTTTGCTATTTGGCGATGGCAGTCAGCTGGCTCTTCCTGGTACCGCTCAGCCACGTGTATCAGGCCGGGGCTCCAGATGCTTCCCACTTTGAAGCCTTTGGTAGTGCACTGTTCGAAGTCAGCCAGATCGATTTGGTTCTGACGATTGTCTTTAGTCTGGGCGCGCTGATGTTCTATTCGGTACTGTACCAATCAAGACTTGTTCCGCGTTGGTTATCCGGTGTGGGTTTGATGGTTGTGGTCATCAGCTGGGCCGCAAACTGGCTGCCGATGTTGGGCTTAGTAAGTCCGGAGTCGCCAATTCTGTTCTATATGCAGATGCCGCTCCTTCTGCAAGAAATGGTTCTGGCGGTCTGGCTGATCGTGAAAGGATTCAATCCATCTGCGATGCTGCCGGATCTGCCAAAACAAATTAAACGAAGTGGTACCTGCGCAGTCCTGGGGGAGTTACCCACCCGCTTAATGTCACCCTGAATGAAGGGCTCTCAACTCCTGAGAGCGGAGAGCCCTTCACCTTTACGGTGGCGCAAACGTCGAAGAGTGGAAAAAACGGGCTCTTGAAATTGCCTGATAGAGGGCTGCGCCAGGTCAGACCAAATTTGGAGGAAAACTCATGAAAGCAGTATATACACAAAATACGGCTCCCCCGATGTTCTTCAGTTGAAAGAAGTAGAAAAACCTGCGCCCAGGGACAATGAAGTATTGGTCAAAATTCATGCGACCACAGTAACCATAGGGGACACGATCATGCGCAGTCTCAAAATTCCCGGGCCTGCGCTGGCAGCGGCTCCTGTCGCGGATATACCTGGGAGTGGGAAGACCAAAAAGAGCCATACTGGGGATGGAGCTGGCCGGGGAAATTGAGTCAGCAGGCAAGGATGTGACCCGCTTCAAGACTGGTGACCAGGTTTTTGCATCTACCTTCGGGGTGAATTTTGGCGGCTATGCCGAGTACAAGTGCCTCCCGCAAGACGGGAGTGCTGGCCATCAAACCGATCAATCTCACCTACGAGGAAGCCGCGGCCGCTGTCGGCGCAGGGATGACGGCCTTGCGCTGTCTGCGCAAAGCAAACATCCAGCGCGGGCAAAAAGTGCTGATTTATGGCGCGTCCGGCGCGGTGGGAACGTTTGCGGTCCAGCTGGCCAGACAGCACTTTGGGGCCGAAGTGATCGGCGTGTGCAGTGCCAACAATCTGGAATTCGTGAAGTCGCTGGGAGCCGATCGGGTGATTGATTACACGCGCGAGGATTTCACCCAAAGCGGTGAGACCTATGACGTTGATTTTTGATGCGGTCGGCAAGACTTCCGCGGCGCGCTGCAAAAAGTCACTCAAGCCGACCGGCATCTATCTGAATGTTCATAAGGACTCAGGCAACGGCGAAAAACTGGAAGACCTGCTCGCCGTCAAAGAGCTGATTGAAGCAGGAAAGTTGAAACCTGTTATCGATCGGCGCTATCCGCTGGAGCAGATCGTCGAGGCGCACCGGTATGTCGAAAAGGGACACAAACAGGGGCATGTCGTTATCACGGTGTGATGCACAGTGACTCGGCCAGGCGGGGGCGTTGTATAATTGGCCTATGTCTGCGCCAATTTTGGCCACCAAACTGTATGTCCCCCCGCCTCGGCCCAAGGTTGTCTCCCGCCCCCGATTGATCGAGCGGCTGAACGAGGGCCTACAGCGCAAGCTGACCCTCATCTCAGCATCCGCCGGGTTTGGTAAAACCACGCTGGTCAGCGAATGGGTCGCCACCCTCACCCCTTCCCCTCTCCCACTGGGAGAGGGGCTAGGGGTGAGGGTGGCCTGGCTGTCGCTGGACGAAGGGGATAACGACCCCGCGCGCTTTCTGACTTACCTTGTCGCGGCTTTGCAGACGATTGTGGCGAATATTGGAGAGGGGGTGTTGGGCGCGCTTCAATCCCCTCAACCACCACCAACCGAATCGATTCTGACAACCCTGCTTAATGAAATCGCCACCATCCCGGACAATTTCATCCTCGTCCTTGATGACTACCATGCGATTGATGCCAAATCGGTTGACAATGCCCTCACCTTTCTGGTCGAGCACCTGCCGCCTCAAATGCACCTGGTCATCGCCACCCGAGAGGATCCCTCACTCCCGCTGGCCCGATTGCGCGTCCGCGGCCAATTGATCGAACTGCGCGCCGCCGACTTGCGGTTTACGCCCGCCGAAGCCGCCGAGTTTCTCAATCGGGTGATGGGCCTGAACCTCGCGGCGGAAGACATCGCCGCTCTGGATACCCGCACCGAAGGCTGGATTGCGGGCCTGCAATTGGCCGCGATCTCCATGCAGGGACATCAAGACACCACCAGTTTCATCAAATCTTTCGCCGGCAGCCACCATTTCGTGCTGGACTATCTGATGGAAGAAGTCCTGGGACAGCAGTCCGAAACGATCCAGACTTTCCTGCTGCGCACCTCCATCCTCGATCGCCTGTGCGGCCCGCTATGTGACGCCGTTCTCCTCGGCCCCGCTGCTTCCGGGCAGGAAACCCTGGAGTATCTCGAACACGCCAACCTGTTCATCGTCCCCCTGGACAATGAGCGACATTGGTTCCGCTATCACCATCTCTTTGCAGATTTACTGCGGCAACGACTACAGCGAAACAGCACCTTATCTACAGGGAAAGAAAAGGGGGGTGTGGACGAATTGCACCGGCGCGCGAGCGAGTGGTACGAGCACAATGGTTCGGCGGCCGATGCGATCCGCCACGCGCTGGCCGCCGAGGATTTCGAGCGAGCGGCGACCCTGGTCGAACTAGCAGTTCCAGAAATGCGCAGGAATAGACAGGGAGCCACGGTCACGGAGTTGGCTGGCTAAAGGCGCTACCCGACGAGCTGGTCCACTTCAGGCCGGTGCTCTGCGTTGACTATGCTTACGCATTATTTGGTGGCGGCGAGCTCAGAGGCCGTTGAGGCCCGACTGCGGGACGCCGAACGGTGGCTGGACACGACGGCTGACACGGCTGGGATGGTCGTCGTGGACGAAGAGGAATTTCGCCGTCTGCCGGGCATGATCGCCCTTCTCCGTGGCGCGCAGGCCCTGGCTCGGGGCGATATGCCCGAGACCGCGAAAAACGCTCGACGGGTGCTCGATCTCGCACCTGAGGACGCCCATCTGATGCTCGGTGGGGCGGCCTCGCAGCTGGGTCTCGTCGCATGGGACAAGCGGGGATCTCGACACCGCCTGCCGGATGACTGCTGATGGCATGGCGAATGTGCGGCTGGCCGGGTACATCTCTTCCGCCATCGGCGGCGCCATCGTCCTGGCGGATATACAGATTGCGCAAGGCCGTCTCCACGAGGCAATGACCACCTATGAGCGGGCATTGCAGTGGGCGACGGAGCCGGGCGCGCCAGTCCTGCGGGGAGCGGCAGATATGTACGTAGGCATGAGCGCCCTTCACCGTGAGCATAACGATCTGAAGACCGCCACTCAGCACCTGCTCACCAGCCAGGCTCTGGGTGAGCTTGCCGGGTTACCGCAAAATCCGTATCGCTGGTGCGCGGCGATGGCGCGCATCCGGGAGGCCCAAGGCGATCTGAATGAGGCGCTCGAACTGCTTGACCAGGCCGAACGCCTATACGAGGGTAACTTTTCCCCGAATGTGCGTCCGGTCGCGACGCGGAAGACACGGGTGTGGGTGGCCCAGGGTCGGTTGGGTGAAGCCCTGGCATGGGCACGTGAGTTTCAACTGTCCGTTGACGACGAACTCAGCTACCTGCACGAGTTCGATCATATCACCCTGGCCAGGGTGCTCCTGGCCCGCTATCAGAGCGACCGCGCAGATGGCTCCATTTCTGGGGTAGTGGGGCTGTTGGAGCGTCTGCTGAAAGCCGCGGAAGAAGGTGGGAGGAAGGGAAGTGTGATCGAAATCCTGGTATTGCAGGCGCTTGCTTGTCACGCGCAAGGTGACCTCCCTGCTGCTCTTTTGCCTTTGCAGCATGCTCTTGCGTTGGCCGAGCCGGAGGGCTACGTCCGCATGTTCCTTGACGAAGGCTCAAGCATGATGCAATTGCTTCGCGAAGCTTCCGCGCGTGAAATCATGCCAGACTACACAGACAAGCTACTGGCAGCCTTTGAAGCTGAGAAGCGGAAAAGCGAAGACAAACCTGATCTACCCCCTGCCCAGCCCCTTATCGAGCCATTGAGCCAACGCGAGTTAGAAATCCTGAAGCTCGATTGCCCAGGGACTCTCGAATCGTGAGATTGGCGAGAGGCTTTTCCTCGCCCTGGACACGGTCAAAGGGCATAACCGCAAAATTTTTGAAAAACTGCAAGTTCAAAGCCGCACCGAAGCCATCGCCCGCGCCCGCGAGCTGGGCTTGTTGTAAACGTCAGGTCTTCCCGGAATTTTCCCCTCACCATTCAAAACAACACCTTGACCGACACTAAAGTGTCTAGACGGCGACACCTTGTTGCAGGTATATTTGCCTTGGACGATAGCACAGGCGGTGATGATCGCTTCAACGAGCGCAAACGGATGCCAAACGAACTCAACCCCACAACTGATCCCAATGAACCAAGGGCCTATCAGATCAGACTCAAGGGCCATCTGAACAGCGAGTGGGCCGACTGGTTTGACGGCTTGAGCATTACACGGGAAGACAACGGTGATACGCTCCTGACCGGCGCGGCGATCGATCAGGCGGCGCTGCACGGCCTGCTCAAGAAGATACGTGATCTGGGATTACAGCTGATCTCGATCAACCCGATCGAGCGCGTCCGGCCAATGGCCGATTTATCTCATCCACATACCAAAGGACATGCAGCATGAACAACTATCGCAAGACTGCCATTATCGTCGGCGTGCTATACATCATCGGGACGGTGGCTGGAATACTGAATATGGCTTTATCACAACCGGCGCGCGGAGCGACATATCTGACCAGCAACGCCGCTAATCCCAACCAGTTCATCGTCGCCGCGCTCTTTGTACTGCTGATGGGCCTGGCTCTGGCCCTGGTGCCGATCATGTTGTTTCCACTCTTGAGAAAATACAATGAAGTTCTGGCAACTGGGTACGTCGTGTTCAGGGGCGCCTTGGAGACTACGCTGTATATCGGCATGACCGCCAGCTGGCTGGTACTCATCGTTTTGAGTCAGGAGTACATGCAGGCGGGAGCACCGGCGGAGTCCTATTTTCAGACTCTGGGCACGCTCATATTGGCTGGCAATGAAACGCTGAACACGATCCTGATCATCGTCTTCAGCCTGAACGCGCTGATGCTCTACACCATCTTCTATCAGTCGCGGCTCATCCCGCGCTGGATATCGATCTGGGGCTTCATCGCCATCCTGCTGCATCTGACCACTGCCTTCTTGTTGCTGTTTGGCATTGTCGAGCCCAGCAACATGTCAACCTTGATGGCCTTCAATTTTCTGCTTCTCGTGCAGGAAATGGTGATGGCAGTCTGGCTGATCGTGAAAGGCTTTAATCCAGCGGCCATTGCACGGCAAGCCGCGTGAATTCGAGGGGCAGACAATGAACAGCGTGAACTATGGGTGAAAGCATGATCAAGATTTCAAATAATGCCTGGTCAAGGAGTAAACCAAAATGCTAAAAGCAGGTTCGATCGTTCTTTCAATATGGTGCGTCATCAACTTTATACTCGCCTTTATCATATTGTGCTATGTCATCGTTCTCAAAGAGGACTCCCCAATTTTGCAAGTGGCTTCTTTTTCAGAAGCTGAAATTGCCAGCCTGGATGCCAAGGTCATTGCATCGCTCAATGCTTTGACGATCCTGTACAACTCTTGCTCGGTGGCTCTCTCGGTGCTGGTGTGGTTAATCATCCGAAAAAGCCTGATCGCCGGCCAAAAATGGGCCTTCTGGGTGTTGCTGTTCGTGATCGGCTTTGTGGAAGTGATGGCCTTCATCGCTTCCGCACCCATCGGAAACGCACGCTGGCAAGTGAATGTTGTTCAGAGCGTTTTATATGTTGTGGGCATTGGCCTGTCGGGCTATTCCCTCTTCAAAGGAGATGAAAAATGAATACGACCAAAAAAGCAAGATCGCGGGTTTCCTCTATTTCATGTATTTTGTAACTTCGATCATTGCAAATATGTTTGGCCGCTTTGTATTCGTGGATGCCCCAGCAACGGTCAATCACATCATGGCTCATGAATCGCAATTTCGTATCGGTTTTGTAATCAGTCTATTCTCGGTTGTGTTTTTTCTTTTGGCGGCCTGGTATTTGTACGTGTTATTAAAACCGGTTAACAAAAACATAGCTTTACTGTTCCTGTTATTAAACCTGGGTGGTTTTGCTATATGGTGTTTTAGTTTGCTTAATCTATTTGCCGGCCTGCTGCTTTTGAGCGGAGCTGATTATTTGAAAGTATTCCAGCCAGATCAGCTACAAGCGCAAGCGATGTTATTTATCAATTTACGCAAATATGGGGCTATTATCGCCCAGATACCCTATGGCATCTGGCTCTTTCCTCTTGGTTATCTAGTTTTCAAGTCGGGCTTTCTTCCTAAAATCTTGGGCATATTGTTGATCGTTGATTGTTTTGGTCTTCTGATATATGTTTTTCAGTGTTTCCTTTTGCCGGGCTACGAAGTAATATCGTACCCATGTATGGCGGTTAGTTTTATTGCGGAATTGTCTCTAACTTTGTGGCTTTTGATTAAGGGCGTAAAGGATCAGGAACCAACTCTAGCTGATGGTCAGAAATAAAGATGAACACTATCAAGTAAAAAGGGAAGTGTACAAAAATGAAAGCAATTGTATGCACAAAATACGGACCGCCGGAGGTTCTTCAGCTCAAAGAGGTAGAAAAACCCACCCCCAAAAACAATGAAGTTCTCATAAAAATCTTCGCGACAGCAGTAACAGCAAGTGACTGTATCGTCCGGGGTTTCAAAGTTCCTATCATATTTTGGATTCCGATGGCATTAGCGGTGGGTTTTCCAAAACCGAGACAACCCATACTCGGGATGGTGTTAGCTGGAGAAGTTGAATCTGTAGGCAAAGATGTAAAATCATTTAAAAAAGGTGATCAGGTATTTGGATTTGACCGTTTCGTTTTTGGCACGTATGCCGAGTATAAATGTCATGCCCGAAGAAGGGATGTTGGCAATAAAACCAACCAATGTGAATTATGAGGAAGCCGCCGCAGTTCCTTATGGTGGACTTTTAGCATTGCCTTATTTGAGAAAAGGAAATATCCAAAGCGGACAAAAAATTCTTATTTATGGAGCTTCCGGAGCGGTCGGGACTTCTGCGGTACAGCTTGCCAAGTACTATGGAGCAGAAGTTACCGGGGTTTGCAGCATTGCGAATTTAGAATTGGTGAAATCCCTGGGAGCCGATACAGTCATTGATTACACAAAAGAGGATTTTACGAACAGAGGAGAGCTTTATGATTTTATCTTTAATGCCGTTGGAAAAAGGAAAACGAAATTACAGTGCAAAAAAGCACTAACTCCGAACGGGAAACACGTAACTGTCGATGATGGATCACCAAAGTTACATATTGAAGATTTAATTTTACTCAAAGAGCTGGTTGAAGCGGGAAAGATAAAACCGGTCATTGATAGACACTATCCGCTGGAACAGATCGCCGAAGCTCACCGGTATGTCGACCAAGGGCACAAAAAAGGCAATGTCGTCATCACTGTGACCCCGTACGTCTAGCCCGCGCCTAATCAAAGCACTCCTGTCCCCCTGGGACAAACAGAAAGACCGTAACTGGCGCAGGCGGCTTATTACGCCAAAATCAATCACAACTCAGGAGATAAAAAATGAATACAACTAACAATACTTCAAAAGTTTTAGGCGCTGCCTTTCTGCTTCAATTTGTTACCTCCTTCGCCAGTGCGATGTTTCTGAGAGCGACCTGGTACGTGCCGGAAAATATCAGCGCGACCCTGGTCAAGATTGCCAACAACGCCTCGATGCTGAGGCTCAACATTTTGGTTGATATGCTCACCGCCCTGGGCGTCATCTTTTTGGGCGCCATGCTGTTTATCACCGTTCGAAAGCAGAACGAAAAAATGGCCCTGACCGCTTTGGGATTCTACATCCTGGAAGCGGCACTGCTGGCGACCAGCCGCATAGCGACTTTCTCGCTCTTGCACCTCGGCCAGGAATACGTCAGCGCCGGACAGCCAGCCATTTTGCAGACACTCGGAAATCTGGCCTTCGCCTCCATGGAATTCGTTGGCGCCACGCTGCACATGCTGGCGTTTTGTCTGGGCGGGATCCTGTTTTATTACCTGCTCGACAAAGCGCGAGTGGTGCCACGTGCGCTGTCGCTCTGGGGGCTCATCGCCGTTTTCCCGATGCTGATTGGAACAGTGACTCAGATATTTGGCTATACAATTCCATTTATCTTCTACGTCCCCTACGTTCCCTTTGAGTTGGTCATCGCCATCTGGATTTTAGTCAAAGGCATCAAGGTTGATTCAAAAGCCGGCAGTATTCAAACTATGATTCCCGCAGGAGTAAGCGCATGACCGCCATGCTTGAGACAAAATACGAATTGCCAGAGGTGCTTGATTTTCAGGAAGTGGAAAAACCGACTTCTCAGGACCATGAAAACGCAGAAGCATTTGCCGAGTCTAGAGCGAGGCGTGCAGACAGCACTAGAGACGTATTCCAATGTCCACCGGGGCAGCGGGCACAACTCGCTGGTGTCCACGCATTTATATGAGCAGGCCAGGGACATCGTCCTGGAATACCTGGGGCTGAGCAAAGAACAATACGCCGTCATCTTTTGCACACCCAGACGAGCGGAGTTGATCAAAGCACTCCTCAAGCCAAAAAGTTATCAAATTGTGTCCAGCCAGGATCATCGGCCTGCCGCTGGGTGTAAGGGCATTGGCTGTCGACCGCAAGGCGCTGCCCAGGGGCGTACCCTTCCAGACCGGTGGAGGGACGGCCAGGCTGGTCTCCCCCGGCTGGGTCATCTGGGCCAAAGCCCCGGACAAATTCGAGGCCGGCACGCCCGCGATCATCAACGTCATCGCGTTTGCCAGGGCATTGCAGTCTGATCCAGCATTTCGGAAAGGATGCCTTCCAGACTGCCGGCGCCGCAAATCTGGCGGGCGCCGCAAAGCGGACGGCCGCTGAAATTCTGCACCACGACGAACTGGAGAAATACTCCGGGCGAGAACTATTGGCTGAACTCAAGCAGACCCTGATCGGTCGCGGTGTCCATGTCCCCACGGTGGAAGGTGCTAGGCCCTTCATTAACCTGGACAACGGCGCCAGCACGCCCACCTTCGCGCCGATCTGGAATGCCGTCTGCCAGACATGGCGTCAGTCCAGCCAGGTCCAGCCAGCGATCATTCATGAGGTCAAGGCCATCTGCGCCCAGGTACTCGGTGCGCCTCTTGCGACCTATGATGTGATCTTTACGGCAAACACCACGGAAGCCATCAACCTGGCGGCTGAAAGCCTAAGTCACGAATCCGAAAAGGGAGCCGAATCGGTCGTAGTTAACACGCTCCTCGAACACAACTCGAACGAGCTGCCGTGGCGCACGATCCCCGGCTGCTCGCTGATCCGATTGCCGGTGGACGCTGAAGGCTTTGTGGACTTACGCGAGCTGGAGACGCTCTTGCGTGCCACCAATCAGCAGGGCGAGCACGGTAACAAGCACATCAAGTTGGTGGCTGTCAGCGGAGCTTCGAATGTCCTCGGCACATTCAACAATCTGGCAGAGATCAGTCGCATCGTTCACCAGTATGGGGCGCGCCTGCTGGTGGATGCGGCGCAGCTGGTTGCCCACCGCAAGGTCGAGATGGAAGGCTGCCGGATTGACTATCTCGCCTGCTCTGCCCATAAGGCGTACGCACCCTTCGGCAGTGGCGTGTTGGTGGCTAGAAAAGGACTGCTTCATTTCAGCCCCGCTGAATTGGATTTGATCCGATCATCCGGCGAGGAAAACGCAGGGGGCATCGCCGCATTGGGCAAGGCGCTGGTGCTGTTGCAGCGGATTGGCCTGGACGTGATCCAGGAAGAAGAACAGGCTTTGACCGGACGGACCTTGCGCGGCCTGGCGCAAATACCGGGCCTCGAGATTTACGGGATCAAGGACCCGGACTCACCCCGGTTCGCCCAAAAAGGCGGTGTCATTGTTTTTCGCTTAGAGGACCTCATGGCCAATCGGGTGGCTGAAGAACTGGCCGAGCGCGGCGGGATCGGTGTGCGCTCCGGTTGCCACTGCGCTCATCTGTTGATCAAGCATCTGCTTAACATTCACCCATTGCTACAGCGTCTGCAGGGCCTGATTCTGACCCTGTTCCCTCAAGTCGCGCTGCCTGGCCTCACCCGCGTGAGCCTGGGCCTGGAAAACAGCGCCGAGGAGGTTGATGCATTGATTGAAGTGCTGGACAAAATCGCCCGGCAGCCTCGGGCCGGGGCGAACAGGCACGTTGTCCGACAGCAGATGGATGATTTCGCCCGGGCTGCAGCTCAGCGGGTCTATGCTTATTCACGTGGAGTCGCAGCAACACCTTCAACACCTACAATTCCGCCTAAATATCCAGGTTGCGGACTTCCTTCGCGTGCGTCTGGATAAAACGCTTGCGCGGCGGAACTTCATCACCCATCAGCATGTCGAAAGTCCGATCCGCCGCCGCCGCATCCTCGACCATCACCTGCAGCAGCGTGCGATTGTCGGGATTCAAGGTCGTGTCCCACAACTGCTCCGGGTTCATCTCGCCCAGACCTTTGTAACGCTGAATCGTCACCTTGTCACTGCCCAACGGTTTAAGCGCGGCATCTTTGTCCGCGTCGGTGTAGACGTACCGCACTCCGATCTTTTTAGACTCCAGGCGATACAGCGGCGGCTGCGCAATGTACAAATGCCCGTTCTCGATCAGCTGCGGCATGTAGCGGAAGAAGAACGTCAGCAGCAGCGTGCGGATATGGCTGCCGTCCACGTCGGCGTCGGTCATAATGATGGTGCGATGGTAGCGCAGCTTGCTCACGTCGAACTGATCGCTGACGCCGCAGCCCAGCGCGCTGATGAGCGACTTCACTTCATTGTTGGCCAGGATCTTGTCCATGCGCGCGCGCTCCGTGTTGAGGATCTTGCCGCGCAGCGGCAGAATCGCCTGGAAATGCCGATCGCGTCCCTGCTTGGCCGAGCCGCCCGCGCTGTCACCCTCCACGATGTAGATCTCGCACTTCGCCGGATCACGCTCGGAGCAATCGGCCAGCTTGCCGGGCAGCGTCAACGATTCCAGCGCCGATTTGCGGATGACCAGATCACGCGCCTGCCGCGCCGCCTCGCGCGCCCGTGAAGCCGTCAGGCACTTGGTGATGATCGCCCTGGCCTCGCGCGGATTCTCTTCGAGGAAGGCCGACAGGGCTTCGGCGACGACACTTTCCACCTGACCCTTCACTTCGGCATTGCCCAACTTCCCTTTGGTCTGCGACTCGAATTGGGGGTCTTGCAGCTTGATCGAAATGATGGCCGTCAGGCCCTCGCGCACATCATCGCCGCTGAAGTTCGGATCGGAATCCTTCAGCAGGCTGGCCTTGCGCGCATAATCGTTCAGCGTGCGCGTCAGAGCCGACTTGAAGCCGGTGAGGTGCGTGCCGCCATCGACGGTGTTGATGTTGTTGGCAAAAGCATAGACGGACTCGGTGTACGTGTCTGTGTATTGAATCGCCGCTTCCACATTGGTCCCGTTCATCTGCTTTTCGGTGTAGACCGGTGGATGCAGCACCGTGCGGCTCTTGTTGAGATAGCGCACGAAAGACCGCACGCCGCCCTCGAAGTGGAACGACATCTCATGGTTATCGCGCTCGTCAATGAAGGTAATCGTCAACGCGCGGGTCAGAAACGCCATCTCGCGGAAACGCTGCACCAGTGCCTCGTACTTGTAATCGATCTCTTCCTTGAAGATGGCGCTGTCCGACATGAAGCGCTGCTGCGTGCCGCGCTGCCAGGGATCGTCCTTGGGAACCTTGCCCGCCAGCTTCACCGGGCCGGTCGGCTTGCCCCGGCGATATTCCTGCTGCCACTCTTTGCCGTCGCGGCGCACGGTGGTCACCATCCATTCGCTCAGCGCGTTGACGGCGCTCACGCCCACGCCGTGCAGACCCGACGCGACCTTGTAACCGCCTCCGCCAAACTTGCCGCCGGCGTGCAAGATCGTCATGACCACTTCCAGCGCATCCATCGGCTTGCCGTTGGCGTCTTTCTGCGTGGGGTGCGGACCGATCGGGATGCCGCGCCCGTTGTCGCGCACGGATACGCTGAGGTCTGTGTGGATCGTCACCACAATCCGGTCGGCTTCACCGGCCAGCGCCTCGTCGATCGCATTGTCGACAACCTCGGTCACCAGATGATGCAAGCCGCGAATGTCCGTGCTGCCGATGTACATGCCGGGGCGGCGCCGCACCGCCTCCAGGCCCTCCAGCACTTGAATTTGACTGGCATCGTAATTCATTGCTTTTATTTCTTCTGCCACAGGTTTCTCTCCTCTAACTTCCAGCCGGTAACGGCCAGCGATGGCTTTCAAACAAGAGTGTCACCCGATTCCGATAGAACAACAGCGAGGCCACGATCAGCCCCGTGCCGACAAAAGCATTGCCCGCCATGGCAATCAGGCGTAGCCACGAATCGGCGGCCACCCACTCCCAGATCAATCCCGTGCCGATTGAAATGGCCATGGCAATCACGGCCAGGCCCACTGTTGCTGCAAAGTTCGCGCGCACAATCATGCTGCTGGTGTTGATGGCGCGGCTCAGGGTCATTTGATACAAGACCAGGCCATGGGGCGTGAACAGGCACACCAGGACGATCCACGCCGCCACGGCCACGACGAGCAGCGGGACGATTGACGCCAAGCCGGCGCTGACAGCGCTGATCGTGAACATCACCATAGACACGGGGAAGATCGACATCAAGGCCAGGCCGACGACGACGATCGTCAACAAGAGCAGTTTTTTCCAGACGCCCAGACTCCGCCTGAACCAGCCCGCCGCCTGCCATGGCTCGCCCCGCACGAAATCGCCCAGCATTGTCCAGAACAGCGCCGAGATAAACAGGCCGGCAGTCGTCAAGAGAACAAACACCAGCAAGTAACCGTCCAGGCTATCCACCTGCCACAAGCTCGGGAGGCTGCCTGTCACCAATTTCAGTGTCGCATCGGCGCCGCCGTTGACCACCGGCACGCCGATTAATCCGGCGCTCAACCACGCGAACAAGTTGTACTGGGTGAAGAATTGTTCGGCAGCCTTGCCCAACTCTTGCGCCGCAAGGCGCGTTTCGGCCGAAGTCATCGTCGTCGTCATTTGGCGCAGAGTTGGCTCAAACGAACGATAGAGCGCGGGCGCCTGCATCCGCGGCCCCACCCACAAAAACACGTCGAGCAGCACCGGAATGAGAAGCAGCCAGGGCTGGCGCAGTACCGCATCCAGCCCGGCGCTCAAGGCCTCGATAATGCCCAGAACCGGGCGCGTTTGAACGACAGAAGGTGAACCGGGTTTACGTTCCACAAGAGTCTATTTTACCATACCCAGAACCGATGTGCGAGGGCCAGCTGCCGCTCTTATGCCAGATTTTGCCCGAAAAATCACGGGTTTTTGCGATCGGAGGGGAATCGTCGGTCACCCGCTGCCCGGCCGGTTTGCAGGGTCGATCGGGGTTTGGTACAATGCGCACAAACCCAAACTGCAGAGCACGCGCTCAGCCAATACTGCGTCAGTACGGAGCGCTGCGCTCAACGCCCGGAGAAAAATCAACCTTATGGATCAGTTCGTCATTCGCGGCGGTCAGCCCCTGACGGGGACTATCACCCCCAGCGGCAACAAGAACGCCGCCCTCCCCTTGCTGGCAGCCACCCTCCTTACGGATCAACCTATCGTGCTCCATAACGTCCCGCGCATTCGCGACGTGCAGACCATGCTGCAGCTGCTGGCCGCGCTAGGCGTAGAGATCACCGAACTCGATCGGCACACCTTACAGTTTCAGGCGGCCAATGTCCGCACCACGCAGCTCGACGCCGATCTGTGTCGCGACATTCGCGCGTCGATCCTGCTGGCCGGGCCCATGCTGGCCCGGCTTAAGCAGGTGGAATTACCTCCGCCCGGCGGTGACGTGATTGGCCGCCGCCGCGTGGACACTCATTTCCTGGCGTTCAGCAAGCTGGGCGCTCAGGTGCAGATCAATGGCGAGTTCAGCCTGCGCGCCACGGAATTGGTCGGACAGGACATTCTGCTGGACGAGGCCAGCGTCACCGGCACCGAGAATGCCATCATGGCGGCGGTCCTGGCCCGCGGCACGACGGTCTTTCGCAATGCGGCCTCTGAACCGCACGTGCAAGAACTATGCGCGATGCTGAATCAGATGGGCGCGCGCATCGAAGGCATCGGATCCAACACGCTCACCATTCACGGCGTCGATTCGCTGCGCGGCACGGAATTCACCATCGGGCCGGATTATCTGGAGATCGGATCGTTCATCGGGCTGGCGTCCATCACGGGCGGCGAGATCACCATTCGCAACGCGGCGCCGCAGCATCTGGCCATGATCCGTCTGGTCTTCGAACGGCTCGGCGTCCAATTCGTGGTGCAGGGTGAAGACGTGCTGGTGCCGCGCGGACAATCGCTGACCGTGGTGCCCGATATGGGCGGCGCCATCCCCAAGATCGATGATGCGCCCTGGCCGGCTTTCCCGGCTGACATGATGAGCACGGCCATTGTCATCGCCACCCAGGCCGTCGGGTCGGTGCTCATCCACGAAAAGATGTTCGAGAGCCGCCTGTACTTCGTCGACAAGCTGATTGGCATGGGAGCGCGCATCGTCCTGTGCGATCCGCATCGCTGCATTGTGCAGGGTCCCAGACTGGCTGCACGGCGAACGCCTGGAAAGCCCGGACATCCGCGCGGGCATGGCGCTGGTCTCGGCCGCCCTGTGCGCGCGGGGGCCAAGCATCATCCGCAACATCGGCCAGATCGATCGGGGTTACGAACACATCGAAGAGAAACTGCAGGCGCTCGGGGCAGACATTGTGCGCGAGCAGAACGACACACGCTGATCATTTGACCAGACGTGACACATCAGTTATAATCGTCCCGCTTGCAATTGACAGCAGATCGCATGTCCGGCGCAGTTAAGGCCGGACATGCTCTTGTGAGACAACGTCTTGAGTTACTTGAGTTAGGAGAGACAGAGCATGACGAAGCGTACATTTCAGCCCCGCAAGCGCCGCCGCGCCCGGACGCATGGCTTCCGCGCACGCATGGCCACCAAAGGCGGCCGCAAGGTCTTGCAGGCCCGCCGCGCCAAGGGGCGCTATCGCTTGAGCACGCAGCCCCAGGGCGCAAAGCGCATCAACTGGAAAGAGCAGTAGACCCGGGCGATATGGCGCGCGTAGGGCGATTGCGGCCGCGCGGTGAGTTCGAGCGTGTTCGTCAGAACGGCCGCTCGTGGCCGCATCGCCTTTTTGTGTTGATCGTGCTGGCCCGTACCGAACCGCTTGATGCGCCCCCCCGCATCGGCGTAGCCGCCGGAAAAAAACTGGGGGGCGCGGTGACGCGCAATCGCTTCAAGCGCAAACTGCGCGAAGCCGTGCGGCTGGTGTATCCGAACATTCAGAGCGGAGTCGATGTGATCCTGATAGCCCGCGCACCCCTCGCCGAAGCGGCCGCGGCGCAGATCGCCGCGGCCCTGATCGAAACGCTGCAACGGGCCGGGGTTTGGCGCAGCACCATACCGATTGAGGAAGGATGAGCCGTGAAGCATCTTTTCATCTTTCTCATCAAAGTGTATCAACGGACACTGTCGCGGGTGATGCCGCCCAGCTGCCGGTTCTATCCCTCATGTTCGGAGTACGGCGTGCAGGCTCTGCAGAAGTACGGCATTTTCAAGGGCGGTTGGTTGACCGTCAAACGCATCGCCCGTTGTCACCCATTCAATCCCGGTGGTTACGATCCGGTTCCCTGATCTTGGAGGTTGTTTGATCCGCTTCATTACTCGACGATGGCTGCTGATCGTCCCACTGATAGTGTTCGCATCGGTTTTAGCCGCGTGTGGCGGCGCGCCCCCGGTCACCAGCTGGCCGGGCTATGTGGTTCGAGAAAACACCGCGTATCTCGCCTCATCCAATCAATTGAGTGCCGTTGAACTGGGCGGCGATACCGCCGGCGTGCACTGGTGGGTTGGCCGGTTCAGTCGTCCAATGCGGCGCTGGGCTACTACGCCACCCCGGCCCTCGCTCCCGATGGCAAGACCCTGTACGTTGGCACGGAACAGATGAACGGCAACAGCGGGCAGGTTCAGGCCTGGGCCAATGTCGAACGCGGCGCGCAGGCCGCGCCAACGCTCAAATGGACTTACCCCCAGACCACCACCGATTACATCCCCGGCAATATCTATGGAGCGATCGTGCTCAGTGATGGCGCGCTATACTTCGGCGACGGCAAGGGCATGGTGTTTGCCATCGATGCGGAGAATGGCCGGCCCTTCTGGCCGCTTCCATTTCCGACCAAGGCTCGTATCTGGTCGTCGGTTGTCGTGGATGATCAGAACGTCTATGCCGCCTCGCAAGATCACGTCCTGTACGCGGTCAACAAGAAAAGCGGCAAGCAGGTGTGGAAGTTCCCCGGCGACGGCACCGACATCGACGCGTTGGTCGGCTCGCCGACCCTCCATGAGGGAACGGTGTATGTGGGCTCTTTCGGGGGTGTATTGTATGCAGTTGATGCGGCAACTGGCCAGCTACAATGGTCCTTCAAAACCGAGGGCGGCCTGTGGGACGGCCCGGCCATGATTGACGGCACGCTCTATTTCGGCGATCAGGCCGGCAACGTTTATGCGCTGGATGCCGCCACCGGGCAAAACAAGAAATGGTCGGCCAAGGTAGAGGGCGGTGTAAAGATGACGCCGCTGGTCGACGGCGGCGTCGTATACGTCGGCACCGATCGCGATCGCATGTATGCTTTCAAAGCCGACACCGGCCAACCGGTTTGGGCTGAGCCTTACAAGGCACGCGAGGGTGAAAACCTGATGGTCACGCCGACCATCTACAATACGACGCTGGTCGTGCTGCCCAATCTGGCGGGGGGAACCCCCACACGCCTGTTTGGACTGAACAAGAGCACCGGCCGGGAAATGTGGCTGTATCCCGCCAAGCAGCAAAACTAAGAACCGTCAGGAATCGAGTTTTGGTCGGTCCGCACTTGAAGCCTGCCGACGGAACTCTTGACTCCGACTTGCGGGCCAGGCAGCAGGGTAAAGGCGCAGCCCCGGTCGGGAGGAAAACACAGTGGATATTCTGATCTCACCCCTCGTCAACATGCTGTTGCTTCTGTACGGTGTACTGGGGCACAGTTTCGTCCTGGCGATTATCGTCGCGACGATCTTGATTCGACTGGTCACACTGCCGCTGACGCTGCCACAGCAGCGCAACTCGCGGAAGATGGCCGAGCTGGCGCCGCAGCTGGAAGAACTCAAGAAGAAGTACGGCAACGACCGCAATAAGTTCGCCCAGGCGCAGATGGAGTTGTATAAAGAGAACAAGGTCAACATGTTTGGCGGCTGTCTGCCGCTCATCTTGCAGCTGGTCATCATGATCGCGTTTTACCAGGCGCTTACCGGCTCGCTGGCCACCAACCCATTGCAATTGCAGTCGCTCTCGCATCGAGTATTGCCGGTCTTCGTGCCTCTCATTCCGATCAATCCCTACTTCCTGATTTACGATCTGGGTCTGCCCGGCATTCTGCCGGCCGTCGAGCAGAATGTGTCGCCGATCGTGGCGCAGCTGCTGGTCTTCATTCTGCCGGCATTGGTCGTGGGCACGACTTATCTCTCGCAGAAGCTGATGGCGACCCCCAGCGCAGATCCCAGCCAGGCCTCCATGACGCGCCAGATGAACATCATCATGCCGATGATGTTCGGTTTGTTTGCGCTGCAATTCGCCTCGGGTTTGAGCATCTATTTCATTGTGTCCAACGTGGTGGGCGCGGTGCAGTCATGGCTCATGAATCGCCGCTGGCAGCAGAATCCGATTCTGACACCGGCCACCGCCACGGTCTCGACCAGCAAGGCCTCCAAAGCGATCGCCGCGCCGGCCGACAAGGCCGTGACGAGCAGCAAAGCATCCAAGCCGCTCAAGAGCCCGGCCAGCAGCGACGGCAAGAATAAAGACTGAGGGGCGAGTGACGCCTCGCTCTGCCCAAGGAGCACGCCGTGGAAGCGCCTCAATCGATTGAAGCAACTGGAACAACTGCAGAAGACGCCATCGCCCGCGGATTGGAAGCGTTGAATGTCACGCGAAACGAAGTCGATATCCTGGTCCTGACGGCAGAACCCGGCCGCACCGCCCGCGTGCGTTTGACGCGCAAGCCGAGTGAAGCGGCGCCAGCCACGGCCTCGCCGCAGTCCCAGTCCGTAACCCCCGAAGAGTCGGCCACGACCCAAGGCCTGCTGAATGCCATACTGGATCGCATGAAGTACAAAGTGCAGATCGTCGAACGCGACCAGGCCGAGTTGAACGGCTACGACGAGCAAGACGAGCCGACGCTGGTGCTGGATATTCGCGGCAACGATCTCAGCACTCTGATCGGGCGGCGCGGTGAAACGCTGGATAGCCTGCAGTATTTAGTGCGCCTGCTCGTGGCCAAAGAATTGGGACGCTACCTGCACGTTGTGCTTGACGTGGAGGGCTACAAGGCGCACCGTGCGCAGACGCTCAAGCAGCTGGCACTGCGCATGGCCGAACGGGTAGCAGCGACTCGCAAGCCGGCCGCGCTGGAGCCCATGCCCGCCAACGAACGCCGCCTGGTCCATCTGGCGCTGCGCGATCACACGCAGGTGCGCACGGAAAGCGTGGGCGTGGGCGAAAATCGTAAAGTCACGATCATTCCGCAATCCTACAAACGCTAAAGTCAACCTCAGGGGAGGCATGCACACATGACCAATGGCAATCAGGCTCGCTTGTCATTGGTCATTTGTCATGGTTGATGGCCTATGCGCTACTTGGCGATTGGACACATCTGTCAGGATTTGCTGCCGAAGGGCTGGATGTTCGGCGGCGCAGCCACCTATTCATCACGCATGGCTCACGCGCTGGGCTGCCAGGTGCAGGTGTTGACCAGCTTGAGACCGGAGGTGGATGTGCGCCCGGCCCTGGCTGGCATTGAAGTGGTGAACTACCCATCCGATCACACGACAACCTTCGAGAACGTGTACACGAGCGCCGGCCGGCATCAGACGCTGCACGCGGTGGCGGAACGTCTGGCACCCGATCGCTTTCCGGCGGCCCAGGCCGCCGATATCGTTCATCTTGCCCCGATCGCTCAGGAAGTCGATCTGGGCTGGCTCGATCGGTTTCCCGGCGCGTTGATAGGTGTGACGCCGCAAGGCTGGCTGCGCCAGTGGGACGCGCAGGGCCGCATCAGTCCGATCGGGTGGGCCGAAGCCGCCACAGTCTTGCCGCGCGCCGGCGTCGTGGTGATCAGCATCGAAGATGTAGCACACGACGAGGCGCTGGTGCAGCAGTGGGCGGCGCTGGCCAGGATGCTGGTGGTGACGCGCGGGGCCCACGGCTGCACGATCCACCAAAACAACACGATCACGGCCGTGCCGACGCACGCGGTCGAAATTGTGGATGCCACTGGCGCCGGCGACATCTTTGCCGCTTCGTTCCTGGTGCGCCTGCGGCAGAGCGGCGATCCGATCGCGGCGGCGCGCTTTGCCAATTGCCTCGCCAGCCAATCGATCACGCGGCGCGGTCTGGACAGCATCCCGACGCCGTCCGAAATCGAGCAGTGTCGCGCGGTGTAACCATGCCTTACATTTACGCGCTGGTTAATCAAAAAGGCGGCGTGGGCAAGACCACCACCGCCGTGAATGTCGGCGCCTGCCTGGCCGCGCGCGGACAACGCACGCTGCTCATCGACCTGGACCCGCAGGCCAATGCCACCTCGTCGTTGGGTTTCGACAAGCATCAGATCAAATCGTCCACCTATGAAGTGCTGGTGAACGATGTGCCGCTGCGCCAGATCGTGCAGCTGACCCGGCGCGTGCGGCTCGATCTGGCTCCTGCGGCGCCGCACCTGGCCGGAGCTGAAGTGGAACTGGTGGAGCTGCCGGAGCGGGAAAAGCGGCTGAAGCAGGCCCTGCCGGAAATTCTGCCCAATTACGATTACTTTCTGATCGACTGCCCGCCTTCGTTGGGGTTGTTGACGGTAAACGCGCTGGCCGCAGCGCAGGGCGTTTTGATTCCCGTGCAGTGCGAGTATCTGGCGCTGGAAGGGCTCTCGCAGCTGATGAGCACCATTCAGCTGGTGCGCCGAGGATTGAACCCGGGGCTGGTGGTGCGCGGTTTGGTGATGACGATGTACGACAGTCGGATGCGTCTGGCGCAACAGGTGGTGGCAGAAGTGAAGTCCCATTTTGGCGAGCAAGTCTTCAGCACCCTTGTGCCGCGCAGTGTGCGCCTGGGCGAAGCGCCATCTTACGGCGAACCTATCCTGTCATATGCGCCCACCTCGTCCGGGGGCGTGGCTTACGCGCAGCTGGCCGATGAGCTGCTGGCCGGCGATCGGCTGATGAGCGAGCGGCCGAGTGCCCGGTGTGCAGGCCTGAAGCCGTTTGGCATTGCCGCAAAAATGGGCTAAACTGTAACGGATACTTGGGGACGACCATGAACAAAAAGATCGGATTGGGGAAGGGGCTTGGCGCTCTGCTGCCTGCGGCGGAAGAGGCTCCCGCGGGCGGCCTGATCGAAGCGCCGGTGCGCGCCATCGCGCCCAATCCGCATCAACCCCGCATGCAGTTCGACGAACAAGCCCTGCGTGAACTCGCCGATTCCATCCGCGAGCATGGCCTGATTCAACCGCTTATCGTCAAGCGCACCGGTGAAGATCAATTCACCCTGATCGCGGGTGAGCGCCGCTGGCGAGCGGCGCTCCTGGCCGGGCTGGAGACCGTGCCGGTGGTGGTGAAAGACGCCGCGCCGCAGCAAATGCTGGAGATGGCACTGGTCGAAAATGTCCAGCGCGCCGATCTGAATGCGCTGGAAGAAGCGCAGGCTTACAAACATTTGAGCGAAGAGTTCGGCCTGACCCAGGATCAAATCGCCCAGCGTGTCGGCAAGAGCCGCGTGGCAGTCGCGAACACCCTGCGCTTGCTGAAACTACCGGAGGCGATCAAGGCGCGCCTGGCTGATGGCTTGATCACCGAAGGGCATGCGCGCGCGCTGCTCACCATCACCGATGGCGCCGTGCAGCATCGCCTGCTCAGCCAGATCGTCAAGAATGGCCTGTCGGTGCGCCAGACCGAAGAGCTGGTGCGGCGCTTGCTGGAAGATCACCCAGCAGCCAGAAAGCCCCAGCCGGGCACGCTGCATCCGCGCGGCAGCGGCGCCGATACGCGCGCGCTGGAAGAACGCATGCGCCGCGCCCTGGGAACGAAAGTGATCTTGTCGCGCTCAAAAAAGGGCGGCACGATTGTGATTCACTTCTACTCCGAAGAAGAGCTCGACGCGATCTATCGACGTATCGTCAGCTAGGCACTGGGAAGTTCAGAACACCCGTCGCGGAGGCACGCCAGCCCGGTGTGCCAATTCCGCCTTTCAAATTTCCTATTCGGCCTTCAGGAGCCCACCTCATGTCCGATCGCAAAATCGTCCTCGAAAAGGTTGATCAGGCGGCGCAGATTCTGCAAGAGAAAGACGTCGACCTGTGGCTGACCTTTGTGCGGGAGACGAGCCACATGCACGATCCCAGCCTGTCGCTCATCGTCAGCCCGGTGCTGCAAGTCACATGGCACTCAGCCTTCCTGATCACCCCGCACGGTCAGCGCATCGCCATTGTGGGCCGCTTCGACACAGATAACCTCGAGCAGACAGGCGCGTACTCGGAGGTGATCGGCTACGACGAGAGCATCCGCCCGGCCCTGGTGGAAACATTAAATCGCTTGAACCCGCAGTGCATCGCCATCAACTACAGCGAGAACGACTCAGCCGCCGACGGGTTGACGCATGGCCTGTGGACGCAGTTGTTCCGGCTGCTGGACGGCACGCCCTATGCAGCTCGCTTTATCTCGGCAGAAGACATCATCGCCGCGCTGCGCGGCCGCAAAACGAAGTCGGAAGTAGAGCGCGTTAGAGCAGCCATCAAAGCAACGCTGGATATCTTCGGCCAGGTCACGCGCTTCCTGCGCCCGGGCCTGCGCGAAACCGATATCCGCGATTACGTCTATGACCGGTTGGCCGATCAAGAACTGGTTACAGCCTGGGAGACGGAATTCTGCCCGATCGTGAATGCGCACCCCAACAGCCCGCCCGGCCACGCCGCGCCCGGCGAAAATCGCACCGAACGCGGCCACACCTTGCAGATGGACTTCGGCGTCACCAAAGAAGGCTTCGTGTCTGACCTGCAGCGCATGTGGTACTTCCTCGATAAAGGTGAAACCAGGCCGCCCGCCGATGTGCAGAAAGCTTTCGACGCGGTGCGCGGCGCAATTTTGTCGGCGGCCGAAGCGTTGAAACCCGGCGCGTTGGGCTGGGAAGTCGATCACGCCGCGCGTTCCTATCTCGTCAAAGCTGGCTATCCCGAATATCAACACGCCACCGGGCATCATGTGGGACGCACCGTCCACGACGGCGCGTCACTGCTGGGGCCGCGCTGGGAACGCTATGGCAACACGCCCAACATGGAAGTGGAAGCGGGCAACATCTTCACCCTGGAGTTAGGCACGCACGTTGCCAATCGCGGCTACATCAGTCTGGAAGAAGATGTGCTGGTCACACCCACCGGCATTGAATGGCTCAGCACGCCGCAGACGGAGTTGTGGTGCGTCAGCTGAGGATAGCGCGCCGAATTGAGAACACCTTCGACGTCGCCGGCCGTGAAGTTCAACGACAACTCGCGGCGGCTCACCTCGACCCGCTTGAACCGTTCATCTTCCCCGGCCAGCCGCAACTGGACGCCGATTACGAGCACGCGCTGGAATTAGAAGCCGCGCGGAAGCCGGCTGCCTGCCAGAATGCGTCGAGCAGCTGTTTGCTCCCGGCGGCTTCTGGTTCGAAGCCTGAAAAGATCGTCATTCCTGCCACATGATCCACGAAGTCACTGCCAGGACTTTGCTCACTTCAGCCCAACGGCCCGATCCGTGGTTTGGCATCAAATACACGATGAATCTGTATCGCGGCTGCCCGCATCAGTGCATCTATTGCGATTCGCGCAGCGAGTGTTATCAGATCGAGAACTTTGCCGACGTGCTGGTAAAGGTCAACGCGATCGACCTGCTGAAGAAGGAACTGCCGCGCAAGCGGGTGAAGGGCACCATTGGCACCGGGTCCATGAGCGATCCGTATTTGCCGCTGGAAGCCACACGCCGCCTCACCGCGCAGGCTCTGGAAGTGATCGCGGCGCAGCAGTTTCCCGTGCACGTGCTGACCAAGAGCGATCTGGTGCTGCGCGATCTCGAGACCCTGCGCGCGATTGGCCAGCTCTATGCGGCGATCAGCTTTACAATTACAACGGCAGATGATGAGCTGGGCAAAAAGGTCGAGCCCGGCGCGCCGCTGGTTTCGCGACGTTTTGCCGCCATGGCCAGACTGGCCGGCGCGAGCCTGCTCACCGGCGTGCTGCTCATGCCCGTGCTGCCCTTCATCGAAGATAATCCTGAGAACATCAGGGCGATTGTGACGCGTGCCAAAGAGTGCGGCGCGTCGTACATTCTGGCCTCGTTTGGCATGACGCTGCGCGATCGACAGCGCGCGTATTATTACGCTCAACTCAATCGGTTGTTTCCCGGCCTGCAGCAGCAATACGAACGGCAATACGGCAATCGCTACTCAGCCCCGGCCCGGGGCGCCGCCCGGCTGGAACAAGTCTTCAAGGAAACTTGCGAACGTCACGGCATTGCCACCCGCATACCGTTTTACCAGCCGGCCCCGCCGCTGCAGCCGGCGCTGTTGTGATCTGTTTCGAAAGGCAAGACCCATGAACCCGGAGACGATGGCCCAACACGCCCTGCACAACCAGCGCGCCCTGCAAGACTTGCTGGACGGCATTTCGCCCAAGACCCAGAAATCCATCATCCGCGAGAGCAGCTCCAAAGCGGTGCTGTATCTCAGTGAGCAGCATCCGGAGGTGCTGCTGCCGCACTGGGCGTACTTCGTCAACCTGCTGAAAAGCGACAACGGCTTTTCCAAGTATGTCGCCATTCACGTCATTGCCAATCTGGTGACGGCCGGCGACGAGGGCCGCTTTGAGAAGAGCTTCAACGCGTTCTACAAACTGCTCGACGATGAGAGTGTCATGGTGGCTTCGCACGTGGCCGGCGTCTCGGGTCAGATTGCGCGCGCCAGGCCGCTGCTGCGGCCCAAGATCACGCAGCGCCTGCTGGGCATCACCCAGACGCACTTTCCAGCCGAACGGCAGGCGTTGATCATCAGCTATGCCATTCCGGCCCTCGACGAATACTTTGCCCACAGCTCGGCGCGCGAACAAGATCGCATTCTGGCCTTCGTGCAGCAGCAGATCGACTGCGCCAGCCCCAAGACGCGCCGGCTGGCCAAAGACTTCGTCAAGAAATGGACCGAGTGAACCGCGTGATCATTCGACGCGAAGAACCGCGCGACATCGCCGCCATTCGCCTTGTCAACGAGCAGGCCTTTGACGGATCAGCCGAAGCGAACGCCATCGACGCGCTGCGCGAACGGGGCGCGGCGACGTTGTCCCTCGTCGCCGTAATCGAGGACCGGGTGGTGGGACATCTCTTCTTCTCGCCCGTCACGATCGAAGCCCCCGATCGATCGTGGCCGGGGCTGGGACTCGCCCCGCTGGCGGTCTTGCCGGAATATCAGCGGCAGGGCATCGGCACGGCGCTGATGAACACGGGGCTGGAAGAGTGCCGCCGCCTGGGCCACGGGCGTGTCATCGTGTTGGGGCATCCCGACTATTATCCGCGCTTCGGCTTCGAGCGCGCCAGCCGCTGCGGAGTACGCTTTGAATTCGAAGCGCCCGACGAAGCGTGCATGATTCTGGCGCTGCAGCCCGGCGCGCTCGACGGCGTCAGCGGCGTGGCGAAATATCAACCGGAGTGGAGCGGGGTATGAGCGAGGTCGCCCTCGCCCTTATCCAGTATGATCCAGACGGCGCGTTGTTCGATCAGACGGTGCGGGTTCTGCCGCGCCTGCAGCAGGTCTTTGCCGGCATCACGGTCTGCGCCAATGCGGCCACTGATCCACGCTCGATCGACATGCTACAGCAAAGCGGCGTGCGCGTGACGGCCGAAGCGCCTCAGGTGGGCCTGAATCATATCGGGTGGTTTCGCCGCACCGCCGTGCAGCTGGCGCTGCACGGCCCTGGCGCGTTCATCCTCTATTGCGATTTCGATCGCATCCTCCATTGGATGGAGTTTCATCCGCAGGAATTGATCGGCGTGGCGCAGCGGCTAATCCGCTATGATTTCACGGTGCTGGGCCGCACCGCGCGCGCCTTCGCCACGCATCCGCGCCTGCAACGCGACACCGAAGCCATCATCAATCACGTCTTCGAGCGGGTGAGCGGTCGGGCATGGGATACCGGCGCGGGCGCCCGCGGCCTCTCGCGGCGCGCCGCCGAAGCGATTGTCACGGGCTGTCTCGACGATCAAGTCAGCAATGACGTCACGTGGCCGCTCTGCCTGCAGCAGACGGGAGGATTCACCCTCGGCTATATCGAAACGGAGGGGCTGGAATTTGAGACGCCCGATCGGTTTCCGGCCGAGGTCGCGCGGGCGGGCGGCGCGGCGCAGTGGAGCGAACAACTGGACGACGATCCGCAGCATTGGGCTCATCGCCTGAAACTGGCCCGCATCGAGGTCGAAGCCATGCTGCCATACGCCAGGAGTGAACGATGAGGGCTGGTCCATTACGCCGGCGGTCAGCGCTGCCCGGCCTCATTGCGACACTGTTGATGTTGTCGCCCGTCGCACTCGCCACGGCAACGGCGCCGCAGACGGCCACTTCATCCATTGCGCGCGCGGCCGCGCCGCCCCAGGCCCCTGAATTCTCCGGCTGCGGCGGGATCAATCAACCAGTAGTTAATGCCGATTACGAGCAACAGGTGGTCGATCTGGTCAACCTTGAGCGCGCCAATAACAGCCTGCCGCCTTACAAGCGCGTGACGGCGCTCGACGAAGCGGCGCGCTATCACTCAGCCGATATGGGCCAGGACAACTATCGGAGCCACGACACCTACGATCGATCGGGGGGAAGTCTGGTCTACGTCTGCGACACGTGGACGCGCATCGACCAGTATTACTCGGGCGCGATGGGCGAGAACATCGCCTGGGGATATTTCACACCGGAGGATGTAATGAACGGTTGGATGAACAGCTCCGGCCATCGCGCGAACATCCTCAGCTCCGACAACTGGGAAATCGGCGTAGGCTATGCGGCTGTCAACGGGTCAGACTACACGCGCTACTGGACGCAGGACTTCGGCAAGCGCCGCGGCGTGTATCCGCTCATCATCAATCGCGATGCGGCCAGCACCGGGAGCCGCAACGTCTCACTTTACATCTACGGCAGTTTCCAGCAGATGCGCCTGAAGAACGACAACGGCAATTGGGGCAACTGGCAGCCATTCCAAAACAACGTCACGTGGACCCTCGGCAACGGCGTGGGCACCCGCACCGTTACCGCCGAACTCAAGAGCGGCAGCACCGTGGTCGCCAGCAGCGACACGATTGATTTGACCGTGGCCGACATCCCGCAGCTGGGCAATCTGCCGGACAACGTAGCCTTCCTGTACAGTATCACGGAGGCCAGACTCACGCCGGTAACTCAAACTCTGACACCGCTCGATGTGTAGCACGTATGGCCCAATCAGTTGGACGCTCGCAAAGACAGGCTCGTGGTTTAGCGCCTCACCCTCGTCAGGAACATCACCTCAGTCGTTTCAGATCACGCCCGGCAGCTTTGCGACCGGCACACCCGTCACTTACACCGGCAGCCTCACCGTCACCGTTACCGATCCCGCCGGAACGCTCGGCTCGCCGCACCGCATCGATCTGACGCTGCGCGTGATCGCTGCGCCGTTATACGCGGTCTATCTGCCGTCGCTGAGCCGCTGATGATCAACTTCGTCGTCGCCTCAACCAATCCCGTCAAGATACAAGCCGCCGTCGACGGTTTTCAGCGTCTATTCCCCGGCAGCGAGTTGAACGTCATCGCCGCCGCGGTCCCATCGGATGTAGCGCATCAGCCAATGTCGGATGAAGAAACGCTGCGCGGCGCGCTGAATCGATCGGCCAACGCGCAGGCGGCGCAGCCGCACGCCGATTACTGGATCGGCATTGAGGGCGGCGTGCAGCCCATCGGGCAGGAGCTGATCGCTTTTGCGTGGATCGTCGTGCGGTCACGGGAGCTGATCGGCAAGGGGCGCACCGGCGCGTTCTTTTTGCCGCCGGCCGTGGTGGAACTGATTCGGCAGGGTAAAGAACTCGGCGAAGCTGACGACATGGTCTTCAGCCGCTCGAATTCCAAGCAGGACAACGGCGCGGTCGGCTTGTTGACGGACAACGTCATTGATCGCGCACAGTTGTATGCGCACGCGATGATTCTGGCGTTGATTCCGTTCAAGAATCAAGAACGCTACGCGCGGCGAGGCACAGCATGACGCCCGAAGAAAAGCCTATCGTAGCGCGCATGACCGCGCTGGTCAATCAATGGGAAGCCGCGCACGATCGCCGCGCCGTCTTTCTGGGCTGCTATCGTCTAATGACCTCCAACATGCTCGACGCCATCGACGCGGGCCGCTTCCAGGACGATGTCTGGGTCTCCCGGCTGCTGCACTGCTTTGCCGATTACTACTTTGCCGCGCTCGACCGGTTCGATCAGAATAGCCCGGACGCGCCCGCCGTCTGGCGACTCGCCTTTGACGCGACCCGCGACGAAGACGTGACGACGCTGCAGCACCTGCTGCTGGGCGTCAACGCTCACATCAACTTCGATCTGGTGTTCGCGTTGACCGATCAACTTGCGCCGGAATGGGCCGTCTTGTCCGCTGAGCAGCGCGTCCAGCGCCACGCCGACCACGAGTTGGTCAATCGCATCATTGGCGAGACGGTCGACGCCGTGCAAGATCAAGTCATCGATCGCCATTCGCCCTGGTTCGATTTCGTCGACAAGCTGCTCGGGCCGGCGGACGAATGGCTGACCTCGCGGCTCATCAGCCGCTGGCGCGAGGAAGTGTGGGACAATGCCGTGCGCTATTTGGAATTCACTACGCTCGAGGAACGCGAAGCCCTGCGGCAGCGCATTGAAGAACAGGCCGTGCGGCTGGGCAGCCACATCCTCACTATCAAATCGTAAGCCGTGTCACACCGCACCGGCGGTGGGTGCAGTTGTTCCGAACGACACATCACACAGTCAAATTGTGAGGTAACCCATGTCCGATCTCATTCTCACCAACGCGCGCATCCACACCATGGATACGGCCCAGCCCACCGCCCGATCGATCGCCATCCGCGACAGCAAGATTCTGGCGCTGGGCAGCGATGACGCCCTGCGATCGTTGCTGCCTGACGCAGAAGTGATCGATCTGCACGAACGCTGCGTCATTCCCGGCCTGATCGACGCGCACCTGCACGCCGAATGGACGGCGCTCGGCTTAAAGAACATCGATGCGGAAACGCCGACACTCGACGAACTGCTGCGCCGCGTACAAGAACGCGCGAAGATCACACCCACAGGCGCCTGGATCCGTGGCCACGGCTGGAACCAAAACGTCTGGGGCGGACAGTTTCCCACCCGGGCCGATCTCGATCGGGCAGCGCCGGAGCATCCGGTCTACCTCACGGCCAAGAGCGGGCACGCCGGCTGGGCGAACTCGCTGGCGCTGAAGATGGCAGGGGTTACTTCGAGCACGCCAAACCCGGCCGGCGGTGAGATCGTGCGCGACGCGGCGGCTGGCGCCGTGGGCGAACCGACCGGCATCTTCTTTGAAGACGCGCTGGAGTTGGTCAGCAAGTTCATTCCTGAACCGACGGCACAGCAAGTGGCCGATGCGCTGCGCGACGCCCTGCCCTTGTTTCAGCGCGCAGGATTGACGGGCGTGCACGACTTCGACGGCGCGCGCGCCCTGCAGGCGTGGCAGATCCTCAAAGAGCGCGGCGAGCTCAACTTCCGCGTCAGCAAGACCATTCCCGTTGCGCTGCAAGAACACGCCATCGCGCTGGGGATCCGTTCTGGGTTTGGCGACGACTTCCTGCGCATGAACAGCGTCAAGAGTTTTGCCGACGGCGCGCTCGGCCCGCAGACGGCGCTGATGATCGATCCCTACGAAGGCAGCACCGGCAAGCGCGGCATCAGCACGCTGGACAAAGAAGAGATGTTCGAGAACGTGCGCCAGGCCAGCGCGGCAGGATTATCGTCCACCATTCACGCCATCGGCGACAAAGCCAATCACGACGTGCTGGATGTGTTTGCCCTGATCAGACAGGCAGAAGGCAGCACGCGTCTGCGCCATCGCATCGAGCACGTGCAATTGCTGCACCCGGACGATTTTCAACCGCCTGGCGCAGTTGAACGTCATCGGTTCGATGCAGCCCATTCACGCCACCAGCGACATGCTCATCGCCGATCGGTACTGGGGCCAACGCAGTGCGGGCGCGTATGCCTGGCGCACGCAGCTCAAGGCGGGCGCGGTGCTGGCCTTCGGTTCCGACTCGCCCGTAGAGTCGTTCAATCCCTTCCTCGGCATCCACGCCGCCGTCACGCGCCGCCGCGCCGATGGATCACCTCACCCCGATGGCTGGTATCCTGAGCAGCGCCTCACCGTCGGCGAAGCCGTCCACGGCTTTACGCTGGGCGCGGCCTACGCCTCCTATGAAGAAAACCGCAAGGGCTCCCTGACGCCCGGCAAGTTGGCCGACCTCATCGTGCTCGACCGTGACATCTTCACCATTGATCCCATGGCAATTGCGGAAACGCGGGTCGCTGGCGACGATGATTGATGGGCAATTCGTATGGCGGAATTTCTAGCGCATGGCCTTTCATGAATCACACGTCGTTCGCTTTGAATCTGATGGCCGCTTGTGGTCGGAGCAGCGCGTCGAGATCCCGCGCCCGCTCGGGACGTGCGCCCAGTGGCCGGGCGATAAAGCACTGGACACAGTCTTCATCGAGCAGCTGGCCGACGACTATTTCCGCGCCATGCGACGCATGACGCTAGGCATTTTTTTCACCGTCCCGCGCGACGCAGGGATGGCCATGCGCGCGCCTATTGTCGGCGATGTGCTCGTCTTTGATCACAGACAAGTGGCGTGCGACGATCACGGGGCGCGTATCAGTTGGTCAGTCGCGGGGGGAGCCATGCGCAGCCGTCGCGCGCCATCCGGCGGGCAGATCATCTTCGAGGCCGCGCCGGATCGATCGGGCGATGTGCTGACGCTGATCATCCGGGTCGAAGATTACACGACGCGCTTGATCGATCTCTTCGGTTGGCGGCTGGGGATCATCGTTTATCACTGCACGCAGGGACTGTCGCACAAGACGTTGACGCTGCGATTCCTGCGCGAGCAAGCGCGGCACCTGACCGGCTCGTGATCAAGCGCGGATTACTTTGGGACGCGGCTCCTGCAGGGCAAGGTCAATCGCTTCGCGGATCGGCGTGCGCTCGATCGGGATGAGATCGAGAATCGCTTGATCGTGACAGATCATCTCGTTCTTCAGACCATCCACCAGCGGCCTGGCCAGCTCGGCGGATACCGGCGTGACCAGGTTGATCCAGTACGAGGAAAGGCGCGGCGTCAGCACCGGCACGCCGAGAATGAAACGCTTCAGGCCCCGCAGTTGCGCATAGATGCCAATCAATTGGCGGTACGTCACAATATCCGGCCCGCCGATGTCGAAAGTGCGCCCGCGGGTGCGACCTTCAAACAGGCAGCCCGCCAGATACGCCAGGCAGTCGCGCACGGCGATGGGCTGGCTGCGCGTCTCCAGCCACTTCGGCGCGATCATCACCGGCAGGCGATCGGTGAGATAGCGCAGCATCTCAAACGACGAGCCCCCGGCCCCGATGATCAAGGCGGCGCGCAAGGTCGTCAGCGCCGGCCGGCCGGAAGCCAGCACGCGCCCCACTTCCATGCGGCTGAGCAGATGCCTGGACAGCGCATCGTTTTCATCGCCCAGTCCGCCCAGATAAACGATCCGCTCCACGCCCTGCTCGCCGGCTGCGTCGACGAAGTTCTGCGCGCCAAGCCGATCGCGTTCTTCAAAGGACAGGCCGGTGCCGCGCGCGTCTTTGCTCATTGAATGGACGAAGTAGTAAGCGGCATTGACGTCTTGCAGCGCGCGCGACAACGAGGCGCGATCGAGCACGTCGCCCTGCGCCACTTCGACGCCGGGCAGCGCCGTGTAGCCCGCAGGCCGGCGTGTGAGCGCACGCACCGTAATGCCTTTCGCCAACAACTCGGGAATCAGACGCGAACCGATGAAACCCGTAGCACCTGTGACCAGCACACGCATATCGACCACCTGGGCAAAGAATGACTGTAAGTCTAACACACTCAGTGTCGCGGCCATCCCGTGTACCCTAATCGCGTTGCCTTTGGAATGCGAGCAAATCCTTGGTACCCTTAGAGTGGCACAACCGTCGGCCGTAGTGGTTGGCAGTGGTTAGCTAATGACTGGGCAAGTCGCGCCTCAGCCTTCAACGATCAATTGACTTTGGACAGTTTTGTCGTATACTGAAATTCGGGCAAGCCCGATTCTACCTGACAATCGACAGAGAGTTCCTTCCCCAGACCAGTTCGCTTCACTCCCAGCATGGACTTGTTCTCGGTGGTGGCAGGATAAACGTCGCCGGAGATGCGACATGCAGTGTGGGCGCTGTAGTTTTGATAACCCGGATGGCTTTGCGTTTTGTGGCAAGTGTGGCACACCGCTTTCGACACAAGAACGGCTGGCACCCGCCGATCTGGAGCATTTGCGCACTTACTTGCCCGCCGCGCTAATTGATTCCCTCCAGTTCGATCTACTTTCACCCCCGGTGCGCTTGCTCGAAGAATGCAATGCGCACTTGACCGCGCTGCTCGATCAAGTGCACGCGCATCTGCCGCGCTTCCTGCTCGAGCAAGCCCTGCTCGAGCCCAGTCCGGGCCAACCCGGCGGCCTGTTCATCGCGGGCACGCTGCTCTTTGCCGACATCAGCGGGTTCACCGCCATGTCCGAACGCCTGAGTCGCAGCGGACTGGAAGGGGCCGAAGAGATCACGACGATCGTGAATCGCTATTTCGACAAGATGCTCTCCATCTTGGGGAAGCACGGCGGTCAGCTGATCAACTTTGGGGGCGATGCGCTGCTGGGGCTGTTCACCGAGCCGGCGAGTGCCAGCCAGGCGGTGGGCGCCGCGCTGACGATGCAGGCTGCCATGGCCGATCTGGCCGAGATCACCACTTCGCAGGGAACGTTTCCGCTTCGGATGAAAATCGGCCTGCACCGCGGTTGTTTCTTTGCCGCACGGTTGGGCACATCGCACAGCATGGAGTACGCCTTGTTTGGCGCCGATGTGAACGCCACTGCCGCGATCGAAGCGGCCGCCAGCGCCGGACAAGTCCTGCTTGATCAGATCACGCGCGCTGCGCTGACAACGCCGTGCCATTTAACGCTTCAGCACAACGGTTACTTCGCCGCCGACAGCAGCGAGCCGATGCCGCAGGCTCTCCCGCTGGTGGTTCGCCCGCAGCCTGTCATCTCCACAGGTAGAACCCACGCTGGCCGGCTTGCGGCAGATCGTCAAGCAGTTGGATGCGCTCGCGCCCTATCTACCCGCCGGCCTGCTGACGCGCATCGCCAGCAATTCGCCGGCCGCCAGATTCGAAGGCGAACATCGTCTGGTGGCGGTGTTGTTTGCAAATGTGCACGGCCTCGGCCAGATTGCCGATCGGCTGGGACCCGGGCGCGAAGCCGACAGTGTAACCGCGCTCAATCATTATTTCGTCGCCATGAGCGACGCTATTCGACGTTATGGCGGCGTCATCAACAAAATCGACCTCTATGATCGCGGCGATAAACTGCTGGCCTTCTTTGGCGCCCCACAAGCCCACGAAGATGATGCCGAGCGGGCCATGCGCGCCGCGTTAGCCATGCAGGATACCCTGGCCCAAGTCCGCTGCACCTTGCCCGATCTGGCGGGGCTGCCCGATTTGTGCCTGCAGCAGCACATCGGCCTCAGCTATGGCAATGTCTTTGCCGGCTACGTCGGCGCGAACTGGCGCCGTGAATATACCGTGATGGGCGACGAGGTCAACTTATCCGCCCGCTTAATGTCAGCCGCCGGACCTGATCAGATCTATGTCAGCGCCAACGTCCGCCGCAAGGTACAGGCGTTGTTTGAAGTGACGCCGCGCGGCCACGTGCAGCTCAAAGGCAGGCACGATCCCACGCCGATCTTCGCGGTGACCGGTGTGCGCGCCATCCCCGAATCACTGCGCGGGCTGAAGGGGATGAGTTCACCGCTGGTCGGGCGTCAGGCTGAATGGGGGCAGTTGCGTGCAGTGCTCGAGCAATTGATGGCAGGACGCGGCCAGATTGTCTCGGTGACGGGCGAGGCGGGCCTGGGCAAATCACGCCTGATAGCCGAGCTGCGCCAGCACAGCCGTGCGCCAGGTTCAGCGGGCTTGAAAGTCTCACCCGTCTGGCTGGAGGGACGCTGTCTGTCGTACACCGAAACAGTCAGTTTCCTGCCTATCCAGCAGCTGCTGCGACAATTAGCGGGCATCCGGCCGGATGATAACGCTGCGGAAGCCTACCACCAGCTCCACGCCTGGTTGAACACGATGTTTGGGGATGATCAGGCCGCGGCACAGCTGCCCTATCTGGCGACCTTCCTCAACTTGCCGCTTGAGGAGGCGTGGCAGGCCAGAGTGCGCTATCTGGATGCCGAAGCGCTGCAGCGGCGCACGTTTGCGGCTATCAGCGCGGTACTGCAGCGACAAGCTCGAGCTGGGCCGCTGGTGCTGGTGCTGGACGACGTTCACTGGATCGACGAAGCCTCGCATCAACTGATCGAGTTTTTGCTGCCGCTCGTCAATCGCGTGTCCATCGCGCTGATCCTGGTGTATCGCCCGGAGCGTTCCAAAAGCTGCTGGCAAATCCGCGAGAAAGCGGCGCGCGACCTGCCGCACTGCTCGATCGAAATTGATCTGCACGCGCTGTCGATGGATCAGAGCCTGACACTCGTCCACAACCTGGTCAGGCTCGAACCTTGGCCGTTGGATGTGCAGGCGCTGATCCTGGAGCGTACCGAAGGCAATCCTTTGTACCTGGAAGAGATGATCCGCGCGCTGATCGATGACGGCGTGCTGGTGCAAGATGTGGGCGGACAGTGGCGCATCATCGATCGAGTTGACGCCGGCCGCTTGCCGGATACGCTGGAGGGTGTGATGATGGCGCGGCTCGATCGTCTGGACGAGCCGTGCCGCTGGACGGCACAGGTCGCCTCGATCGCCGGGCGCATTTTTAGCTTCGATGTATTGATCCATTCGCTGGCCGAAAGCGCCGACGAGGTGAATCCATGTCTGCTGACGCTGCAACAACACGAGATTATCAGGGAGATGCAGCGCGCGCCGGAATTGATCTACGCTTTCCGGCATGCCATGATGCAAGAGGTGTGTTACAACAGCCTGCTGGCGCGGGTGCGCCGCCTCTATCATTGCCGCATTGCCAGCTACCTCGAGTCCACACGAGGCGATGGCGAAAGTAATGAATCGCTCATCGCGCATCATGCTTACCTGGGACAAGATTGGCCCCGCGCCCTGCAGTATCAAGTTCTGGCGGCCCAGCAAGACCGGCGCTTGTTCGCCAATCCCAGCGCCATTCATCACTTGGACAGGGCGTTGGAAAGCGCCAGCCACCTGCCGCCGCAGGAAGTGCGCGAACAGCATCTGATCATTCACGGCATGCTGGGCGAGCTGCTCACGACAACTGGCCGCTACGATCAGGCGCAGGAGCATTTGACCACAGCGCGCGAGTTGGCTCACCTTCAGGAGCATGCTGCAGCTGAGGCCCGCGCGTGCCGGTGGCTGGCGCGATCGTATGAATTGCGTGGCGACTATCCGGCAGCCTTTGAGTGGATCGAACAGGGACTGCGAATATTGAAAGGCGAGGACACTACCGAGACAGCCGAGCTGCGCCTGATCGCGGGCTTGATTCACACCCGCCAGGGCCACTATGAGAGTGCGTTCGATCAGTGCCAGCCCAGTTTGCGCATCGCCGCAGCGCTGGGCGAGATGAGCGTGCTCGCCCGCGCCTACAATTTGCTCGGACACATCGCTCGTCTGCGCGGCCACAGCCCGACGGCCATCGCGCACTTCACCCGGGCCTTTGAGCTGTATCAGGTGGCCGGGGATATTCATGGCCAGGCGCTCTCGCACAACCAGATCGCCAATGCCTACTTTGACACCGGTCAGTGGCAGCCGGCCGACGTTCACTACCGCCAGGCGCGTGAAGCGTTTAGCCTGCTGGGCGATGTGTATAACCAGGCCATCGCCAACAACAACCTGGGCGGCATTGCGCTCAATCAAGGACGGCTCGCCGAAGCGCTTCAAGTTTATCAGGAGGCGCTCGATCAAATGGAGCAGATCGGCGGCTCACTTTGGGCGCTGGGCGTGCTGCACATGAATTTGGGCGCAGTGTTTGTCCGGCGCGGCGATGTCCCCACCGCCCGGCAACAACTGAGTGCCGGCCAGGATTACTTCGAGCGCGGGAATAGCCGTGACTTCATGCCGGAACTGCGACGGCATCAAGCCGAAGCGTCACTCATCGCGAACGATTTGGACAAGGCGCAAGAGCAGGGTCAACAAGCTCTGCATCTGGCGCGCGAGCTGGCGATGCGCGGTGAAGAAGGCTGCAGTCTCCGCGTGCTGGGGGAAATTGCCGCCGCGCAGAACCGCATGGGTGAATCAGAAAGCTTGCTGGTGGATAGCATCACCATCCTGACGCAGGCGGGGGATGAATACGAAACAGCCCGCAGCCGCCTGGCGTTAGCGCAAACGCAGGCCGCGCAGAAAAACCCTGCCGAGGCCGCTGCGGCGCTCGATCAGTGCTGGCCCGTATTCGAACGGCTGGACGCAACGCTGGATTTGGCCGCCGCGCGCCAACTGCGAACCAGCCTATCAGCGATGTCGATCTAATCCAACAACACAGCTCGCCCGCGCGGTGTCTATGGCATTTACCTCGCGTCGCACGCTTGGGGGCGAGTCTTGACATCGCAACGGTCGTTCCCCGCTGCCATCAAACTGGAGGTCAAGCATGCAAAGTCAGATTCAGCTCAACCGTTGGCTCGTCGTGATGCTGGTGCTGGTCGTGACGCTGAGCGTTTTGGCCGCTGTCTGCACGGTGGTGATGAGCAGACCGATCGCGCTGGCTGCTTCATCGGTTCAAGCGCCGACGGCGCTCTATAGCCTCTACCATCCCGTGTTCTACAAGAGTTATTACGGTACCGTTTCAACGTTATTCTTGCATAACGCGTCAGTGGTGCAAAGCATCATCACCTTCACGTTTTCGACCGGCAGCGTTTTCACGTCGACGACGCGACTGATCCCACCGCACGGCACGTTGAAACTGGACTCCGACAGCACACCTGAAGTTGGAAGCGGAGTTTACGCGCTGGTGGCCGGTTCCGATCAGCCCGTGGAAAGCGTCGTGCACGTTTACCGCACGGACACGGGCGACAAGCTGGCGGCGTATCGTGGATTGAGTGGAAGTGCTCTCGCAACCACTCTAAGGTTTGGACCGGCCTTCGATCAGAACCGCTTGTTTGTCGTGAACGCAGGTGCCGCCCCGGCTAACATGGTTATCCAGGTTTATAGGCTTGATGGATCAGTCGCGGGGAGCATCATTCAGGTCTTGCCTCCTGGCGCTACCTACTCAGTGCTTATTTCAACGATTGCAGGGGCCGGGTTCGTCGGTCAGGCGGTCGTCTCCGCCGATCAGCCCGTGACAGGGCTAATGCTGCGCCAGGATCTGACCGGGCATCAAACCTTCGAGTATGTGCCTCCCCTCTCCGCGGGAGCCAGTGTCTACCTGCCGCGCGCCTTGAAAACCGTAGACGAAGGCGGCGGCTCACGCACTACGACGCTGTATCTCTGGAATGGAGGTCCTGCGCCAACGACGGCGACGCTGAAGTACTATGCCACGACGGGAACTCTGGCTCACCAGATGAATGTGACCTTGACGGCTTCGGGGGGCATCAACTTGCCCTTGAGCACGATTTCCAATCTACCCGGTGGTGGACTATGGTCGGTGACGGCTGATGCCACCCAGCCGATTGGCGTCAGCGACGCTACCGATTACGATACCGCCTCGAATTACTCGCTGGCCAGTTATGGCACAGACGGCAACACTGCGTCGGCGGCACAGGACATCTATTTGCCGCGCATCGTGCGCAACGCGAATCGTTATACCGTTTTGAGCGTGCAAAGCATGCCCGGTTACACTACCACACTGACGCTGATTTACTACGACTTGAGCGGCACTGTCGTCTACACGGACGTAACCTGGATCCAAGGCTGGGGACGCTTCAATCACCAGCTCATGCCGCAATTGGGCGCGAGCTTTGAAGGCAGTGTTTCCATACATGCCTCTCAACCGATCGGCGCAGCGGTGGACGAGTTCGTCATTCCGCAGACGCCCACCGCGCCCGCGAGCGTCGCCATCGATGGCCCGGCGAATGGCCTGGCCAATGCCCTTTACTTCTTCCACGCCGCCGTCAATCCGGCGGCGGCAACAACGCCCCTCACCTACGTGTGGCGGATCGAAGGTCAACCGGCGGTGATTCAGGTAGGCGGACTCAACGATACAGCGCTGCTCGCGTGGCCTCCGGGGGCGCAGGGCGTGCATACGATCACCGTTGCGGCGAGTAATGGAGTCGGGACAGTCACCGGCACGCACGCCATCCTGCTCGGCCCGCCCCTAAATCCGCTGCGTGTGCGCAGCGCCGAGCCGACGATGCTCGATCCAGCCCTCGTGACCTTCATCGACGAGTGGCGCGTGGCCCGTCAAACCTTTGAAGGATTGACCCGCTTGGACGAGAACCTGGAACCTCGCCCGGCCCTGGCAAGCGCCTGGAGTTACGCGCCCGACGCGAGCGTCTATACTTTCACGCTGCGCGAAGCGTACTTCGCTAACGGGCGGCGGGTCGTAGCCGATGATGTTACCGCCTCTTTCCGGCGCGCGCTGTCGCCAACACTCAACGGCGGCGGGCCGGCCGACTACGCCTCGACACTGTTCGATATTCAGGGCGCGGCTCAGTACAACAGCGGCTTGATCACCACGTCACTTGGCATTCACGCACTGGATGCGGCGACGGTGCGCTTCGATCTGGTGGGTGTCACGCCGCCGGCGGTGTTCCTCAAGCAGCTCAGCCAGCCGATCGCCGCTCTCATCCCCATCGAAGAAGTCAATGCGGGCGGCGCCGAGTGGTGGCGCAACCCTGTTCACTATTTCGGCGCAGGGCCTTATCGGCTGACGGAGTGGATCTCTGGTTCACATATCTCGCTGCTGATCAATCCACTCTATCAGGTGGGCAATCCGATTCAGTATGGCGGCCGATCTGTCCCCGACGGCGTAACGATCTACTTCACCGCTACCACGGCGACGCTGCCAGCCTTCCGTGCCGATCGAGCTGGATGTGGTCGAAGTTACTGCCGCGGACATGATCACGGTGACGGCCGATCCGCGCCTTGCCAACAATCTGATCAGCGCGCCGGGAACCTGCACGATCTGGTGGGCGATGGATAATCAGACTGTGCCGTTCAGCGGCACAACCGGCCTGAAGCTGCGCCAGGCGATCGGGCACGCCATCGATCGCGCGGCTTTCATCAGCGCGACGCTGAACAATTTCGGCACGCCCGCCGTCGGGCTATTGCCGCCCACGACGTATGGTTACAATCCGGCGCTGCCAGGGCTGCCCTTCAATCTCATTTCGGCCACGCAGCGCTTGACCGAGTCCGGCTATCCGGGCACGCCGCAGATCATTCTCCCGCTCACTGACAGTTACCTGCCGAGAGGGCAGAATATTCGCGATCAACTGCAAAGCCATCTGGGCCTTAACATCGCCGTGGTCACCACCACCGTGCTCTCCGAGCGGCAGCTGCGCGGCTGGTGTGCCGATTACTCCGACCCCTCAAATTGGCTGCCCATTCTGCTGCGTAGCGACTCGAGTCATAACTCGGGGCACTACAACAATCCTCTCTTCGACGCGCTGGTCGATCAGGCTGGGCGCACCATCACCGAGTCCGAGCGGTTGTCGCTGTATCATCAGGCGGAAGAACTGGCGATGTCGGAAGGCGCAGTGATTCCCCTGTATCACACGCAGTCAGCATTGCTCCAGGCGCCGCGCGTCGCCGGTCCGCTCATCAAGACCTGGCAATGGGTGCTGCCGTTTGACATGCTGAGCATCCAGACGGGCCGCTGGACCGCAGAGGACATTAACCCCGGTACGACTATTACCGATACCACCCCAACGACCACCGCCGCTAACTGGTATCGTGTTCCAGTGCCGCAACCCGGTTCGACCTTGACCGCCACCCTTAGCGAACTGGCACAGGATTTTGATCTGTACTTGTTTGCCCCCGAAGTCGATGAAGAGACTGGCCAGTTACGCGACATCGGCCATATCGCCGATCTTGGACAGATGGGTAACATCGGTCAAATGGGCAATATTGGCCAGATGGGCAACATCGGCGACTTGTTGGACCTCGGCCAGATGGGTAATATCGGCCAGATGGGCAACATCGGGCAAATGGGCAACATCGGCCAGATGGGCAATATTGGACAAATGGGCAACATTGGCACGTTGGTCGGCGTCTCGGCCAGCCCGCTGACCGCCACCGAACAAATCGTTTACGACGTCCACGAGTTGGCAGGGATGTACTACATCGCCGTCGCCGGCCACTCGGCCAGCGCGGTCGGTATACCCTACTCGCTGACCGTCGGGCTCGCTCCGCCGACTCAGGCATACCTGCCCATTACGGAGACAGTACCGGTCACGTTCCCGACACCGCCCACCGACACGACGATCAACACCCTCATCCTGGTTAATCCGACGCGGCTCAATCAATTTTATCCGGCCGGAGAAACCCTCACTTCGACACAGTTGATTAGCCGTCTGGAGCTGCTCGCCGCCCAGCCGAAGGTCAATGGCCAGCTCGTTCTGCTGGATGCCTATCCTGAGATTGTGGCTGCCTACGATCGCTGGGATCAGCAGCCGCTCAATCCGATGGCAGCCAACTATGTGGCGATGACAATCAAATCTCTGCTGTACCGCCTGGCTCCGGCCTATCCCAACTGGCAGTATCTCGTAATCGTCGGCGATGATCGCGCCGTCCCGCAGCGCCGCCTCGTCGACGAAGCGCTTATCGCCAATGAGCGCACTTATGCCGGCGTGTCCTACACGCCGATTCTATCTGCGGCATTGGGCGCGCGTTATTTTCTGAGCGACGACTACTACGCGGGTCTGCTGCCGCTGCCGTGGCGCGGGCGCGAACTCTATCTGCCACAAGTGGGCCTCGGCCGGCTGGTTGAGTCGCCGGGCGAGATCGTCGCCGCCATCGACGCTTACCTGGTGCAGCCGATCATCACGCCAACCAACGCGCTCGTGACCGGCTATGATTTCTTGATCGATGAAGCCAACGCCATCAGTGCCACACTGCGCGCCGCCGGCCTGGACGACCTGCGCGGCTTGATCAGCGATGTGTGGACGGATAGCGATCTGCGGGCGCAACTCTTGGGGCCGATCGCGCCCGCGCTCAACTCGATCAACTCCCACTTTCAGCACGACCGTCTCTTCCCGACCAACCCGGACGGCCAGCTGTTTGCCACCGAGATCACGGCGACGACCAACTATGCGGGTGCGCTGGTTTTTTCGGTGGGCTGCCATTCGGGATTAAATGTACCCGATGCAGACGCGCTCACACTTCAGACCGGCACCGATTGGCCGCAGGCCTTCCTCCGGCAGGGGGCAACGCTGATCGGCAACACTGGCTATGGCTACGGCGATTCTGACCTCATCGCGTATTCGGAACGCTTGATGGTTCAATTCACACAAGCCCTAAGCAATCAGAGCCTCGGCTCTCAAACAGTCGGACGCGCTCTCATGCAGGCCAAGCAGGGCTACTACAACAGTGCCTCGGCCGGTTCGCTCAGCAACTACGATGAGAAGATTCTGGCAGAGACGACGTTGTACGGCCTGCCGATGCTGCAAGTCGATCTCCCGGCGGCCACCCCAGCCGCTCAGGCCGATCAGCCGCAACGCCTTCAGGCGCAGGGCGTGTTCACCACGCGCGTAGCGCTGCCCCTGACCTTCACACCGCATGAGGGGGGCCTGGGACGATTCTATACGATCACGGGCGAAAATGATGCCCACGCAGCCGGGGCGCGCCCTATCGAGCCGCGGACCAACCGGGATGTGCACATTGCCGACACGATCGCGCATGGCGCGCTTCTGCTGGGCGGCACCTTCACTGAACAACCCATCGATCCGTTCATCGCGCGCGTCGTCACCGATGAATTGTACTTGCCGGACGAACCGCACTTTCCGACAGCCGCCTGGTACCCCAGCCAACTCGGCGTGATTAATCGCTTCCTGGCGATCGATGGACAATCCCGCGAACGGCTCGTCGTCGTGCCCGGCCAATTCAAAGCCACGTCCGACGTCCCGGCGACCATCGGCACCCAGCGGCTCTACACCTGGCTGGAGTACGATGTCTATCACGCCCCCTTTACCGTCACCGACTTCATCGCGCCGAGCATTTGGAGCGTGAGGGCGTACAGCACCACCAACGCGCTGCTCTTCCACGCGCTTGTCACTGACGACCAGTTCGATCGGCAACAACGCGTGGTCATCTTGTACCGCCCCTTATCTTCGAAAACCTGGAGTCGCGCCGAGTCTGACTTACGATCCGCTGACGCATTACGCGTTTGCCCGTGTGCCGCCGTTAACCAAAGACTTTGAATACTTCGTGCAAGCCGTCGATCCTGCCGGTAATGTCGCGCTTGCACTCGATCACGGCAATCCGTTCCAACACTATTCCACCGTCACAGCGCGGCTCGATACCGCGACCACCCGCCTGGCCGAAAATGCCGGCAGCGCGATTGCGGCTGTAACGTTAAGCACACCGCCGATCGTGACCACCACGATCGGTTATGCTACGCTCGACGGCGCGGCTCACGCCGGATCAGATTACGCGGCGGCCAGCGGCACGCTGATCTTCTCGCCGGGGATGACGCGCACCACGATCAATGTGGCGCTGCTGAATGACAACGTCTACGAGTTCAGCGAGGACTTCGCGCTTAAGCTGAAGTAATCCCGTCAACGCCAGTTTGGATGCCGTGCCGGTTCTCACGTTCACGATACTCAGCGACGACGCCCTCCCGGCCGTGGCCTTCGCTTCCAGTGCGTATACTGTCTCGGAGGCCGGCGGCAGCGCCAGCATTAGCGTGAGGCTCAATCATCCCTCGGTGTTGACGAGCACCGTGGCATATGCCACTGCCGATGGCACCGCCAGGGCCGGCAGCGACTATCTGGCGGCAACAGGCACATTGACATTTGCGCCGCTGATGACCAGCTCGACCCTGGCGATTAGTCTTGTCAGCGACACCCAGCGCGAGCCGGTGGAGACACTGACGATTAAGTTGAGCAATCCCGTCAATGCTACCCTGCTCGCGCCGAATCAGTTGACACTCTTTATTGATGAGGAGCTCGCCAGGAATAAAGTCTATTTGCCGCTCATCCGGCGCTGAGACCGGGCCGTGTGTCGTCTGTTTCAAGCCACCGGCTGGCCGAAGATCGATCTTCGGCCAGCCGCCATTCTCGTGCCCGATGCTATAATCGAGATAGTCCCCGCGCGAAATGCCGCCTAACCGATCAATCCGCTCAGGTTCTCTGGCAGCGGCGCAGCGGATGAGGAATCTTCAGTCGATGCCAATTAAGACGATCCACACCCGCCGCTCGATCCGGCGCTATACCGATCAACCTGTGCCGGCTGACGTGATCGATCACCTGCTCGAGTGCGCCACGCGCGCCCCCTCGTCTCACAACTGCCAGCCATGGCGCTTTGTTGTGATCACGACTTCGAGTGTGAAGGCGCAGCTGGCCGAGCGGATGGGGGAGCGCCTCAGGGCCGATCGGCTGCGGGCGGGCGAGCGGGTGGAAGAGATCGATCGGGATGTGGCGCGATCGCGCGAGCGGATCACCTCCGCGCCGGTGATTGTCGTCGTGTGCCTGTCGACCGGCGGTCTTGATAACCATCACGAACAGCTAATGGCGATCCAGAGTGTTGCGGCAGCGATTCAAAATATGCTGTTGGCCGCGCATGAGGCAGGTCTTGGGGCATGCTGGATGGCCGCGCCATTGTATTGCCCCGCTGTGGTGCGAGAGGCGCTGCGTCTGCCCGCTGACTGGGACGCGCAGGCATTGATCACCATCGGTTACCCGGCGGATGAGGGCCAACCCAGAGGCCGCATCGATTTTCGAGAGAAAACGGTTTATCGGTAGGGGCGAGGCATTCGCCCATGCCGTCAATCATTCTGCAGAGATGCGCTGGCGAATGCCTCGCCCCTACAACCGAGGACAGCATGAACATTGTGACATTAGCAGGCGGTGTCGGCGGTGCAAAGTTGGCGCAGGGGCTCGCCCTGTGTCATTCCGAGCCGCTGCGCGGCGATGTGAGGAATCTCGCGCGGCGGGGCCGGAGATTCCTCACTTCGTTCGGAATGACACTTTCATAGATCGGAATGACACCCTCACGGTCATCGTCAACACGGGCGATGATTTTGAGTGGCACGGCCTGACCGTCTGCCCCGATCTCGATACGGTGATGTACACACTGGGCGGATTGGCAAATCCACAGACAGGCTGGGGCGTGGCCGGCGACACGTTTGAAGCGCTCGGTGCGCTGCGGCGCCTGGGCGCAGGAGCCTGGTTCAATATTGGCGATCGCGATCTGGCGACGCACGTGTATCGCACGTCGCTGCTGCGCCAGGGCCGGACCCTGACCGAAGCAACGCAACTGATCACGCGCGCGCTCGGCATCCGTGCAGCGATCCTGCCGATGACGGACGATCGCTTCCGGACGCGGGTCGAAACGGATCAGGGCGTTCTGGAATTTCAAGATTACTTTGTGCGGCAGCAGTGGCAGCCGGTGATCAAACGCGTGATATTCGACGGCGCAGAGACGGCGCAGGCCACACCGCAAGTGATGAGTGCCTTGCAGCAAGCGGAGGCCGTCATCATCGCACCGTCGAACCCTTTTGTGAGCGTGGAACCGATTCTGAGCCTCACCCATAAGCATCCAGAGCGGAACGCAGTGCAGTCGAAGGGCGCGCACTCTTCGACTCCGCTCCGCTCCGCTCAGAGTGCGCTCATTCCGATCGCCGCTGTGTCGCCCATTGTCGGAGGGCAGGCCCTTAAAGGACCGGCAGCCAAGATGTTCCGCGAATTGGGCGTCGAGCCGTCCGCCTTCGCCGTGGCGCAACACTATCAGGGTCTGGTGACGCATTTCGTGCTCGATCAACTCGACGCCGATCTAGAAAGTGCGATACAATCGCTGGGCATGCAAACGCTGGTGACGAATACGATCATGCAGTCGGTGGACGATCGAGCGAGACTCGCCGCCGATGTCATTGGGTTCGTGATGCGAGATGCGTGATTCAGCCTTCAGCCTTCAGCCTTCAGTCTTCAGGATTTGCGCCATCCTTCCCGTCAAACCGCTGGCACGCGCCAAAAGCCGTCTGGCGCGCGCCCTGAAAGCGCCCACGCGCGCCGCGCTGGTGCGATCGATCTTTTCACGCACGCTCGACGTGATCGCCCAGGTGGACCGCATCGACGGCGTGATCGTCGTCAGCCGTGATCTGACGATCCTGGAACTGGCGCGGCAGCGCAACGCCATCACCTTGATGGAAGCCGATTCGGGCTTAAATCCAGCCATCACGCAGGCGGCGTACTGGGCGCAGGCGCACCGGGCCCGAGCGGTGATCGTCATCCCGGTGGATTTGCCACTGATCACGCCCGTCGATCTGAACGCGCTGATCGATCGGGCGGTGGAAGAACGCTGCATCGTCATCGCCCCCGATCGGCACGAGGACGGCACCAATCTGCTGCTCGTCCGCCCACCGGATGCCATCCACTTCGCCTACGGCGCGTCCTCCTTCAACGCGCATCGCGCGCGGGCCAGCGAGCGCGGGTTGAGCGTGCATGAGTATCGATCGCCTACGGCCGCGTTCGACATCGACGTGCCGGACGATCTAGAGGCATATCGCCTGCTTGACGCCCAGGCTGTTTCAGAATAAGATAGCCAAGAGCCGTCAGCGGTCAGCCAACAGCACTCAGCGGTCAGCGTTTCGGGCACAGAGATGAAAGACTTTCAGAGAATTGAAGGTCTGGCAAAAGGCGCATCAGTTGACGTTAGCGGTCTATCAGGCAACTACCGCGTTCCCCAAAGAAGGACTGTATGGCTTAACCAGCCAGATGCGCCGTTCTGCAGTTCATCTATTCCAACTAACATCGCTGAAGGCTGCGGCCGTGGCAGTGATGATGACTTTCGTCGCTTCCTTCAGATAGCGATGGGATCGGCCAGCGAATTAGAGTACCACGTACTGCTGGCGCACGATTTAGGATATCTTGCTACCGCTGATTGCGATCGCCTTTCGGCTGTGATCATAGAAGTCAAACGCATGCTGGCCTCACTCATCACCAAGATCAAGAATGATCGCTAAATACATAACGCTGATTGCTGAGTGCTGATTGCTGAACGCTGATTGCTAATTGCTCGAATCCACATCCAAGGAGAAGCCCCCATGACCGAACGAGTTGCCATCTATCTGCAGGATGCCCACGAGCTGCGCGAGGGCATGGAGTTGGCGAAGTATGCTGAAGCGCGCGGCTTTGAAGCCGTCTGGCAGGCTGAGTCGCGCCTGGTGCGCGACGCGATCGTGCCGATGGCCGCCTTCGCCGCCGTGACCGACAAACTCAAGGTCGGGTCAGGCGTCATCAACAACTGGACGCGCAACATCGGCCTGCTGGCGGCGACGTTTCTGACCCTGGACGATCTGGCGCCCAATCGCGTGATCTGCGGCATCGGCGCGTGGTGGGACCCGCTGGCGCGCAACGTCGGCATCGAGCGCAGGAAGCCGCTGCTGGCGATGCGCGAGACGGTGGAAGTGATGCGGCGCCTGCTGAACATGGAGCGCGTCACGTTCCACGGCGAATTCCATCACGTGGACGGCATCGAGTTGGACGTGGTGCACGGCCGCCGCGAGCCGCGCCACGTGCCGATCATGATTGGCGCGACGGGTGATGCGATGATGGAACTGACGGGCGAGATCGCCGACGGGGCGGTGCTGAATTACTGCGTGCCGCCGGAGTACAACACCAACGCGCTGCGCCTGCTGGAAAAGGGCGCGAAGAAAGCGGGCCGCAACTGGCTCGATCTCGATCGGCCGCAGCTGGTGGTCTGCTCGGTCGATCACGACCACGCCAGGGCGCTGGATGGCGCGCGCGGCCTGCTGACGCAGTATCTGGCGCAGCAGCCGCACATCGCCAAAGCCAGCGGCGTGAGCGAAGACGTGGTCAAGCAGATCCAGTCGATTCTGGGCTGGCCGGCGACCAAAGAGCAGATTCAGCAGGCGAAGAAGTTCGTGCCCGACGATCTGGTGGAGCGCATCACGGCCAGCGGCTCGCCCGATGCGGTGCGCGCCAAAGTGCAGGAGTATCGCAACAACGGCTGCACCTGCCCGATTCTGTATCCACTGGGCGATGCCCGGTTGATGATCGATACCTTCGCGCAGAACTGAAGGCGCAGCACAGCACACACCCCGTTCAATTGAGCGGGGTGTGACATTTCAGCCGCCGGGAGCCTCAGATGAATCACCCTCTGCTCGAAACGTTGTTCGCTTACGATCGTTGGGCAACGCGCAGCCTCATCGAAACGTGCGCGGAGTTGTCGCAGGAAGAATTCGAGCAGCAAGTGGGTATCGGGCCAGGGAGCATAGAACGCACGCTTAACCATCTGGTCGGCGCGATGTTCTTTTTCGCCGATCGCCTTGAGCGCTGCGCGCCGCGCCCGAGATTGGAGAAAGCCGGGCGCACCAGGACTGCGGCGGAGTTGCTGGCGTTGTTCGATCAGGCCGATCGAGATTTTGGCGAGGCCGTGCAGCGCACGATCGAAACACACGCCCTGACCGATGTGCTCAACTGGACCGACACCGACGAGGGCCCCATCGATCCCGGCGATCGAATTCCTTACGCGCTGGCGTTCGCGCAGATGATCGATCACGGCATTCAACACCGTACACAAGTTGCAGACATGCTGGAGTTGCTGGGCAAAGGTCTGCCGGCGGCGCTGAGCCCGTTCGCGTGGGACGAAGCACAACATCGCTAGATCGGCGCAGCCGTCAACACGATGAGTGCCTGTCCGGTGATGTATAAAATCCACACTACATCGTGCACCAGGAACCAGCCGTTGTCGCGCAGTTCGCGATTGCCCAGAATGATATCGGAGAGCAGGAACAGCGCGCCGCCAAGCGCCGTCAGCGCAAAGCGCGGATCGGAGAGCGCCAGCGCCGCCGCCGTGCCAGCCATCACGGCGATGAGGCCGCCATAGATCAGCGAGCCCACATTCAGCACGCGCGATTTGGTCGGATTGTAGATCAGGAAGAACCACAGAAACGCGGCCGCGATCACAAACACGACCCACACGAGCGATCCGGCCACTGGATCATTCAGCCCCAATAGCCGCGCGGTCTGCGCGAAACCCGCGATATAGCAGAGATGGCCGATCGAGAACACGACGATGCCGCTGATCATCCGCTTGGGCAGCGGAATCACATCGGCCAGCACCAGATCACCCAGCGCGCCGAAGGTCATCCCCAACGCGATAAGCAAAGCCGGCGCGCGCAGCGTTGTGCTGGCCGCCCAGATGATCCAGGCGCACGCGGCCAGGATCCACGAAGTGGACAGCCGCAGCGGCTTGATCGTGCGGCGGGTGCGGTCGGCGCTGTAGTGGCCGAAGATAAAGGCGACAACGAGGATGACGGGAATCGCGGCATAGCCAAGCAAGACGAGCGTGTCGGCTGGATTGAGCACGGTTACTCTCCGATGATCTGCGCCACCACCTCGCGCTGGCGCGGGCGGGTGTCAAAGTCGATCAGGATGATTTGCTGCCACGTTCCCAATGTGAGACGGCCGCCGACGAAGGGAATGCTCAGCGACGGGCCGAGCAAGGCCGCCCGGACGTGGCTGTGGCCGTTGTCGTCGCCCCAGCGCAAGTGATGCGCGTACTCCATGCCGCGTGGGGCAAGCCGCTCGATCGCGCGGCCGAGATCCTGCACCGCGCCGTCTTCGTATTCGATGGTGGTCAAGGCGGCAGTCGAGCCGACGACAAACAGTGTCACCACGCCGCCAGCCAGGTTCGCTTCGGCGAGGGCGCGTTCAACGCCGGAGGTGATGTCGAGCATGTCGTCGTTGCCGCGCGTTTTGACTGCGATCTTCTTGGAAATGATCATCCGCCTGCACCTCAGGGAAGTTTGACCGATTATACACTGTGACAAAGATCAGTTGTCTTTGCGCGCAAAATGCGCTATGCTAATTTCACGCGTTGCTCGTGACCAGTTACTCTACATACCTCACCAAGGAGGCCCGTATGGCTAAGACCGTTGTCATTGTCGGCGCGCTGGACACCAAGGGCGAAGAGTTCGCCTACGTCAAAGCGCTGCTCAAGAAGAAACGCCTCAAGACGATCGTAGTCGATTTCGGCGTGCTGGGCGAACCGGCGTTCAAGCCGGACATTAGCCGCGGCACGGTCGCCGCGGCCGGCGGCGGCGACCTGGAGCACTTCCGCTTCGGCGAGCACAAGGACGAGGCGATGAAGGTCATGGCGACCGGCCTCGCCGTGATCGTGCGGCAGCTGTACGACACCGGCAAGTTGGACGGCATTATCAGCCTGGGGGGCAGCGGCGGCACTTCCATTGCCACCAACGCCATGCGCACGCTGCCGGTGGGCGTGCCCAAGTTGATGCTGTCCACGGTCGGCGGCGGCGATGTCAGCGCGTATGCCGGCACGAAGGATATCACGTTTATGCCGTCCATTGTCGATGTGGCCGGCTTCAATCGCATCAGCCGCGCGATTTATACCAACGCGGCGGGCGCCATTGCGGGCATGGTGAGCATGAGCGCGCCCGCAGCAGCAGCCGACAAGCCGCTGATCGTCGCGTCGATGTTTGGCAACACGACGAAAGCCGTCGATCACGCCCGCGGCATCCTGGAGGACAGCGGCTACGAAGTGCTGGTCTTCCATGCCACCGGCACGGGCGGCCGGACGATGGAGAGCCTGATCGCCGATGGCTTGATTGCCGGATCATTGGATATCACCACCACCGAACTGGCGGATGAAGTGTGCGGCGGCGTGTTCAGCGCCGGGCCGGATCGCTGCCTGGCGGCTGCCAGGGCCGGCATTCCCGCCGTGCTCGTCCCCGGCTGCGTCGACATGGCGAATTTCTGGGGCATTGAGACTGTGCCGGAAAAGTACCAGGGCCGCAACCTGTATCAATGGAATCCCAACGTAACCCTGCTGCGCACCAATGCCGAAGAGAACGTGAAGATGGGTGAGATGTTGGCGACCGCGGCTAATGCGGCCAGCGCGCCCGTGGCAATTTTGCTGCCGCTGAAGGGCGTCTCACAACTCGATAGTCCCGGCGGCCAGTTCTGGGATCCGGAAGCCGATCAGGCTGCTACGACGCGATCAAGCGGAACCTCAAGCCCGGGATTCCGGTCATTGAAGTCGATCACAATATCAACGATCCCGAATTCTCCGGCAAAGTCGCCGAGACACTGCTGGAAATGCTGAAGAAGTAACATCAAGACCTGACAGGCTTTGCCTCACACCACTTTGTTCCGAGATGCCTTGCAAAACCGGTCAGGTCTATCTTTTCCCACGGAGGACATCATGGCAGTTTCACGCACAGAAATCTTGAAGCGGCTGCAGGCGCAGGCCGCCGCGGGCAAGCCCATCGTGGGCTGTGGCGCAGGCACGGGCATCTCAGCCAAAATGGCCGAGGCCGGCGGCTGCGATCTGATCATCATCTACAACAGCGGGCGCTATCGCATGGCCGGGCGCGGATCGCTGGCCGGACTGCTGTCTTACGGCGACGCGAACGGCATCGTCGTGGAGATGGCCGCCGAGGTGCTGCCTATCGTGAAACACGTCCCGGTGCTGGCGGGCGTCAATGGCACCGATCCGTTTCGCTTGATGCCGGTGTTCTTGAAACAGCTCAAAGACATGGGCTTCAGCGGCGTCCAGAACTTTCCGACGGTGGGACTGATCGACGGCAACTTCCGCGCCAACCTGGAAGCGACCGGCATGGGCTACGACAAAGAGATCGAGATGGTACGCCTCGCGCATGAGAGCGACTTATTCACCTCGCCCTACGTGTTCGACGTCGATCAGGCCAAGGCGATGGCACAGGCGGGCGCGGATCAACTGGTGGCGCACGTGGGCTTGACCACGGCCGGGACCATCGGCGCGGGGGTAGCCTTGACGCTGGACGAGGCCATCGAGCGCGTGCTGCACATCGCGGAAGCGGGCCGATCGGTGCGCAAGGACCTGCTCGTCATTTGCCACGGCGGCCCCTTCGACGAGCCAGAGCAGGTGGGCCAGGCGTTGCTGCGCATGCCGGGCATTCAGGGCTTCTTCGGCGCATCGAGCATTGAGCGCCTGCCGACTGAGCGCGGGATCCGCGGGCAGGTGCAGGAATTCAAGGGATTGAAGTTGGCTGCAATTTGACATAGCGCCGCCCCTCAGCCGGGCGGCGTTTTTTGTTTCGCCACAATTGCTGTAAAATCGCGCCATCATGTCTGAACAAGATCCAGTCTGGAGCTCTCAACCGAATATCTCGCGCACGCTGCCGCAGGAGACGCAGCCCTCGCCGCGCCTTCAAGCTGCCGCGCTCCGGCGCTCCGGACGCCGCCGGCCAGCCGGGTTGTATGTCCTCACGGGCGCGCTCGCGCTGATCGTGCTGCTGTGCGTGGGCCTAAGTGTAGCGTTGGCCTCGATTGGCCCCGGCACTTTGCTGGCGCTGCGCGATCGCTGGCTGGGGCGCAATCTGCAGGAAGCCGTCAGCACCATCGGGCAGGTGGCGCAGGTGATCGTGACCGAGCGGGACGTGTGGCCCGCGCCGGATAACGGCCGCGTCACGATCCTGCTGATGGGCATCGATGCGCGCGACAAATTGAAAGAGGGCGCCAGCCGTACTGACGTGATGACGCTGGTCACCATCGATCCGATCAGCAAGACAGCGGCCATGCTTTCGATCCCGCGCGATCTCTACGTCCCCCTGCCCGGCTATAACGAGCAGCAGCGCATCAACACGGCGTACTTCTGGGGCGAGGTCAACCAGCTGCCGGAGGGTGGACCGGGGTTTGCGGAACGAACTGTTACGTACAACTTTGGCGTGCCGCTGCAGCGCTATGCCGTGATTGATTTCGAGGGATTCAAGGAAATTGTGGATGCCGTCGGCGGCGTGGATATCGACGTGCCGCAGGAAATCGTGGACGAGGAATATCCCACGCCCGATTACCGCACGGAGGTGCTCAAAATCCCGGCGGGCCGCGTTCACATGGACGGCGAGCTGGCTTTGAAGTACGTGCGCACGCGCCACGGCGACAGCGACTTCGGCCGGCTGCAGCGCCAGCAGCAAGTGATGTTGGCGATCCGCGACAAGGCCGTGAGCATCGGATCGCTCAATCGGGTGCCGGAAGTGTTGAATGCCGTCAGCAATTCATTGCAGACGGATTTGACGCTGCCCGAGATTCTCTCGCTGGCCAGGAAGTGGAGCCAGATTCCGCGCGAGAGCATCCACAACTATCGCATCGACGAGACGATGATTCAACCCTACGTCACGCCGCAGGGCGGGCAGGTGCTGCTGCCCGATCGGGACAAGATCGCCGGGGTCGTAGCGAAGTTCCTGGGGCAGGACGCCGAAGGCCTGACCACGGCGCAGCAATGATCGAGGACCGCCCGGAGGTCATGACCTCCCGGGAGGTTTTTCTAGCGATAGAAATCGATCCACTCGATCGTGAACTTGCTCTCTCCGCTCTTGAGAAAGTCGGCCGGCGCTTCGAGATCGAAATAACCCGCCCCCGGCGTCACGGCGATCCAATAGGGATCGCCGGGGCGGGCCGTGCCCATCTTGCCCGGTTGTTCATACACCTCATGCACGGCATTGTCGCCGTGACTGGACACGGCGACATCGATGCGGGTGTCCCCGTACAGGAACTGGAAACTTTCCAGGCCCTTCACATGCAGGCGCATCACGATCCTGGCCGGCCACTGGCCGGAGGTCCTTTCAATCACTGCGCTGCCGATGCCGGTCGGGCTGGCGATGTCGATCAACACGGCATCGGCGGCAGTGCTGAACGTGATGCGCGGATCACCTGTCACGGGCACGGCCTGGTAGGCCGCGTGCTCTTCCGTGGCGGAAGACGGAGCACAGGCGGCCAGGCCTAACACAACCAAATACGACAGGGCGAGCATTGCAGAACGGCCCATGATCAATTATTCTCCCACGTAAGATGCCGTGCATTAGGCCGAAAACGAACGGCGCGGCCGGTAAAGCTCGGCACAAGTCAGGCGGCCAGGAAACGCGTTACCGATTCGGCCATCGTCATGTGACCGGCAACCACCGCCGCTTCGTAATCGCGCGTCCACTCGAAGAGATTCGATCGAGCCTGCGCCAATTCGTCGCGGATCAGCAGCGCGACAGGGCCCGCCTCTTCGACGAATCCTGTCTCGTCAAAATCCCGATCGGCCTGGGCGCGATCGTAATCGACGCGCACGATCTCGGCCGCCCAACGATCGGCCTGCCGCGTCAACTGCGCGTAACACGCGCGCGGATCGAGATCGAAAGGCAGACCCACCGCGCCTGCATTGACGACCAGCGTCGCGTCGATCGTGCGCACGAACGGTATGTGCGTATGCCCCGCGATGAACAGCTCCGGCGCCGGGGCGATTCGCTGGCGCAGCACATCCTCCGGCGTTTCAAGGAAGATCCCATGGCGCGTGCCGCCCATGGAAGCATGCACGACCCGCACTTCAGCGCCATCGGCCATCAGCCAACTCTGCTGCAGCGGCATCGCTTCCAGCGCCGACACATCGCCCTGCAGTTTCTCATACGTCCAGAGTGAAGAACCCCAGATTTGAATCCATGGCCCGGCGCTGGGCTCGCGCGGATGGGCATGGTGCATCACGTACTCTTCGTGATTGCCCAGCACCAGCCGCCAGCCGCGTTCGCGCTGCATTTTTACGACAAAGTCCAAACACTCCACCGGGCGCGGCCCGCGGTTGATCACATCGCCCGCCACCACCACCCGATCGGGCTGCCACCGCGCGATGTCATCAGCCACCGCTTGTAACGCTTGCCAGTTGGAATGAATGTCGGCCAATACTGCCAATCGCATGCTTCCGCACTCCATTTTTAGAAATCGGGTTTCTCCACAATAATCGTTCCATTCCAGTTGGAAGGCAGAAACCCGGTTTCGCGGTTCACTCTGTGATAATCGCGCCCAACTTTACCACACGGGATGCACTCCCTCATGCGAACGATTTCTTCTCAAACGGCTCGCCGCCTGTTCATTCTGCAGCAGCGCCTGAATGACCTCGCGCCCGCCGGCGATGCCGCCGGCCTCTTCGACGTGATACGCGATTGGGGCGGCGTGCAGCTCGATCCGATCAACGCCGTGGCGCGTTCGCATCAACTGGTCGTATGGAGCCGCGTGGGCAATTACGAGCTGTCCGCGCGCGCCTTTGAAAACAAGGCCGAACATCAATCAGCACTTCACGCGCAAGCGCTATCCACGCCTGCCGGAAACACTGCGCGCTTTGCTGGCCGCAGGCCAAATTGAACGAATCCGCGTGGAGGACGACCAGGCCGAGTGGACCATTCATGCCGAGGACGTGCCGCTGCTCGAGCGGGTGGAGAGAAACGAGTTCGCCTTCGAGCGCACGACGCTGCTCTCGCCGTTCGACAACCTTATCTGCGATCGCGCCCGCACGGCCAAGTCTGTTTGACTTCGACTTCCGGATCGAGATCTACACGCCGCAGCATAAGCGCCAGTACGGCTACTACGTGCTGCCCATCCTGCACGGCGATCGCCTGATCGGCCGGGTTGATCCGAAAATGGATCGCGAGCATGGCCGCTTGCACATCCACGCCGTGCACGCCGAAAAACACGCGCCGCTGGATCGCCGGACCGCTCGCTCCATCCGCGCGGCGATTGAAGAACTGGCCGCGTTCCTGGGCGCGAGCGAGATTCGTTACACCCGGCTGGTCCCGCCAGGCTGGCGGCGCGACTTACTCGGCTGATCCTCCCGGAGGCCATGGCCTCCGGGAGGGTTACTGCTGCGCGTCTCCCAACTCAAGATACTCCTGCACTCGCTCGCCCTGCACCGCCCAGAGGCGCGCAGCGAAGCCCTGGATGAAGTAGCGATCGTGCACCACGGCCAGCGTCGTGCCCTGGAAATTGGCCAGCGCTTTTTCAAACTGCGTGCGCGACGGGATGTCGAGGTGATTGAGCGGCTCGTCGAGGACCAGGAAATTGCAGCCCTGCGCCACCAGCAGCGCCAGCATCAGCCGCGCGCGCTCGCCGTACGACAGCCGCTGATTCGGCGTCAACGGCTGATCGCCCGTAAAGAGGAAGTAGTGCAGGAAGTTGCGAATCTCTGTCTCGCCCCAGGGCGCGATCATTTGCAGTGATGCCAACGGCGTTAAATCGGGATCGAGCACATCCTGTTCTTGCGCGAAGTAACCGATACGCACATTGGCGCCGAGGCGCACTTCACCCGCCAGGGGCGACAGCTGGCCTATGATGGTCTTGACCAGCGTCGATTTGCCCGCGCCGTTCTCGCCGATCAGCGCAATCCGTTCACCCTGTCGAATCGACAGCGTCACATCACGCAGCAAAACGAGTTCGCCATAGCCCACGCTCACCTTGTCCAGGCGCAGCACATCCTTGCCGCTCTCCGGCAGATCGCCGAAGTCTACTTTCATCTGCCACGACTGGCGGGGCTTCTCCACCCGCTCGTCGGACTCCAGATACCGCTCGAGTTTTCTCGCGCGTGACCTGGCCTTCTTCGCCACGCCTCTGGCAGTTGTGCCATGCACGTCAACCCGCGCCTGCTCGAACGTCTGCGCGATGTCGTGCTTCATCCGGCGGATCTCGATCTGTTGCTGCTGATACGAGTCCTGCTGCTGTTCGTGCTCCGCCAGCCGCTGTTCCAGATAGGCCGTATAATTGCCGGCGTAACCACGCAGGGTGCGCGTCTGCGGCTCAAGAACCAGCACGCGATTGATCGATCGATCGAGGAAAACGCGGTCATGCGAGACCAGCAGCACCGCGCCCTTAAAGCGGCCCAGCCAATTTTCCAGCCAGGCCAGCATCGACAGATCAAGGTGATTGGTCGGCTCATCCAGCAGCAGCAGATTGGGCGCCTGCAGCAGGACTTTCGCCAGACCCAGCCGCGTCTTCTGTCCGCCGCTCAACGCCGCCACCGGCAGGCTTAAGGGGACTCGATCCAGTCCCAGGTTTTGCAGGACGCTAGCGCGCACGGATTGATCGGGATAGCCGCCCTGCGCCTCCAGCCGATCGAGCGCGGCCTGGTACTCCGGCAAACGCGCGGGATCGAACGCCGAGGCCATGGCCAGCCGTTCGACATCGGCAACCGTATCCTCGCGCGGATCGCGCAGCACATCGGCCAGCGTGCGCCTGATCGGGTATTCCAGGCCCTGCCGCAAATAGCCCACCCGCACCTGCGGATCAATGAATACGCTGCCGCGATCGGGCTGCTCCTCGTCGGCGATGACGCGCAGCAGCGTCGTCTTGCCGCTGCCGTTAGGCCCGATCAGACCCACGCGCTCGCCGGCACTCACGCGGAACGAGATATCCTTCAGGATTAACTGATCCGCAAATGATTTGGAAACGTTATTCACTGCCAGCAAAGTCAGCCCCCTGCTGCGCAGCCTCTAAATCAAAATACTCCACCAGCTGCTTACTCTGCACGGCCCAGATGCGCGCAGCGAAGCCCCGAATAAAGTAGCGATCGTGCACCACCGCCAGCGCCGTGCCCTCGAAGTTGGCCAACGCCGTTTCAAACTGCGTGCGTGACGGGATGTCGAGATGGTTGATGGGCTCGTCCAGAATCAGGAAGTTGCAGCCCTGCGCCACCAGCAGTGCCAGCATCAGCCGCGCGCGCTCGCCGTACGACAGCCGCTGATTCGGCGTCAGCGGTTGATCGCCCGTAAAGAGGAAGTAGTGCAGGAAGTTGCGAATCTCTGTCTCGCCCCAGGGCACGATCATTTGCAGTGATGCCAACGGCGTTAAATCGGGATCGAGCACATCCTGCTCCTGCGCAAAGTACCCCACGCGCACATTCACGCCCAGGTGCACTTCACCCGCCAGAGGCGGCAGCCGGCCTATGATGGTCTTGACCAGCGTCGATTTTGCCCGCGCCGTTCTCGCCGATCAGCGCAATGCGTTCGCCCTGCCGGATCGACAGCGTCACATCGCGCAGCAAAACCAGATCGCCATAGCCCACGCTCGCCTGGTCCAGGCGCAGCACGTCCTTGCCGCTTTCCGGCAGGGCGCCAAACTCCACTTTCATCTGCCAGCCCGGCCTGGGCTTCTCCACGCGTTCATCCGATTCCAGGTAGCGATCGAGACTCTTCTCGCGCGACTTAGCCTTAGTCGCCACCTTCTTCGCCAAACGTCGCACGTTAGGCTGGCGCGGCGTCGTGCTGCGCTCCACCGAGCGCGACTGTTCCATCGTGCGCGCAATGTCCTGCTTCATCCGGCGGATCTCGGCCGCTTGCTGCTTGTACGCTTCCCAGTGCCGCTCGTGTTCCGCCAGGCTCTGCTCCAGATAGGCCGTGTAATTGCCCGCGTAAGCCCGCAGCAGGTGCGTCTGCGGATCGAGAACCAGCACACGGTTGATCGTTCGATCGAGGAAAACGCGGTCATGCGAGACCAGCAGCACGGCGCCCTTGAAGCGGCTCAGCCATCCTTCCAACCAGGCCAGCATCGGCAGATCGAGGTGATTGGTCGGCTCATCCAGCAGCAGCAGCGTTGGCGCATTGAGCAGCACCTGCGCCAGGCCCAGCCGCGTCTTCTGTCCGCCGCTCAGCGTAGCGACCGGTTGGCTGAGAGAAACTTGATCGAGGCCGAGGTGCTTCAGCACGTTGTCGCGCAGAGACTGATCGGGGTAACCGCCCAGCGCCTCCAGCCGATCGAGCGCGGCCTGGTACTCCGGCAGGCGCGCCGGATCGAACGACGACACCATGGCCAGACGCTCGACCTCGGCGGCCGCATCCACTCGCAGATCGCGCGTAGCGAGGGCATCGGCCAGCGTACAGCCGATCGGGTATTCCAGGCCCTGCCGCAGATAGCCCACGCGTGTATGCGGATCGACGAACACGCTGCCCCGATCGGGCGGCTCCTCGTCGGCGATGATGCGCAGCAGCGTTGTCTTGCCGGAGCCGTTCGGGCCCAGCAGGCCGGCGCGCTCACCGGGACTGATCACAAATGAAATATCTCTGAAGATGAGTTGATGGGCAAAGGATTTTGCGAGGTTGTTGACTGACAGCATGTTGAAACTCCCGTGGGCCTCACTCTGTGGTGAGAGAAACAAAAAGCCGAGGGACATGCCCTCGGCCTGTAGCATGAAACCTGACAGGTGCAGCGTCAGCGGTCTGGCGGCAGCAACGATCGCGCCAAACCGGTCAGGTTTTCCAGGTCAGCATTCCCTGAACAACGTGCGACTTATGCGAACAGCTTGATCACGGGAGTTTCCTCAACTGCGAAGTTAGCACGATTATACCACGTGCTCGTGAAGGCAAGACAGCGCTAGAAATGCGCCGAAACACCGCGAGCCTCGCCCTGTGAGCGAGGCCCGCGTTTGCCAGGTCCCCACATTGCTGATGGGTCAGCGCCGGATGACGGGCAAGAAGACCTGCCAGCCCGGCACAGTGGTTTGGGCCAACAGGTGAACCCCGTCGCCGGGATCATCTTCCCGGCTCAGCTGCGCTTCAAACACGATCGGTTGATTGAGCGCCGTCAGCTGCACGGCGAACGACTGCGCTGCCAGCGGCGGCAGCGTCAGCGGCTCGGTGATGAGCTCCGCGACCAGCGGCAGCTGCAGCGCGACGTCGGGCGTCAGATCATCAAGCGGCAGCAGGACTTCGGGCTGCAGCGCGGTGGCAGCGTCCAGCGTCAGCGTCAGCGCTTGCTCGTTCACGATATTTACCGTCACCTGATCGCGGTCCAGCCAGTTGAACTCGAAGCCCACAAACAGGGGCGCCGGCGGCAGCTGCGCCGTGCCGCTCAGCCAGACTGCCGCCGCAGCCACATGGCCCAGCCGCAGCTGGGGTCGATCGGTACACAGGCCCAGCTGCACGCGATCGCTGTCGGAAGCATATCCGTTATCGAAGTGAAAGCGATAGGTATTGGTGCCGGAATCGTAGCCGCTGGATGGACCGAGAGCGCCGAACGGATTCAGCGTGCCGGTATATACCCGCTGCAGAGCCTGAATGCCGCTCAAGCGCACATGCACGCCTGAGGCATCCTGGCCCGTGCTGTTATTGAAATCCCAACTGTAACAGTATTCGCCCGGCGGTTGGAAGGCCGCCGGCGCACGACTCGCCGAAATGACCGGCGGCGAGGTCGGCGCGCGCGCTGTCACGCCCTGTGTGACCAGCAAGCCCAACAGCAAGAACAGGCTGGCGATGGACAACACGGCGCTGGCGCCTGGTAGATGTGATCGTGACATGGCACGCCTCCTACGGCAGCGCGCCGGCCGGAACAAAGACGCGCTTGCCCGTCACCCGCTCGACGTCGATCGAGACGCCGGACGGCGCGGTGGCCAGGTCGCCAGGTGCATTCGCGGTGTAGACCGCATCCACATCCAGCTCGAGCGGGCTCAGGATCACCAGATAGCCGACAAACACCGGCATCGGCGAAGGCAAGGTGACGCCAGGAAAGGTGATCGCCCACAAGTTATTGCAGTCATCCATCGTGGCGGCGTCCGGCCTCAGTGTCATTTTGGTGACCGTCATCGGCCCTGTTTGCTGCGGCTCGCGGAAGGCTTCCTGTCCCCTGACCAGCCACAGGAATTTCTTGCGCAGCGGGACTTCTCTGTAAGCAGGGTTGTGAATGTTGATCTCAGTAGCATAGTTGCCAGGCTTGACGATAGGCTCACCAGGGGCCGGTTGGCCGGGTGTGGCCGTGCGCTGGTAACCGCAGACAAACTTGGCGGCATAACTCCAGACATACTGGCCGTTGACGGCGGCCTGTTCTTGCGGACGATCTTGCGGCGCGGCTGCGCCGGAGGCACTGGCGGCAGGCTGCCGCGCTAACACGCTGGCTAACAGGAGAAACACGACGACCTGCGCCGCCAGCAACACGGGAATAAAGAACTTACGCGACATGAGAAGTCTCCTTTCTGTGACCGTGGCTGCCATACACCGAAGGGGGTGCTTGACAACGAAGTTGACACGTTCGACTACGACGAATAGATACGAAGGGGACCTGGCTGTCTTCACGATAGATCAAGTCTGATCGCATGTCAATCAGTATTTTGTCCTGGTGATGGTGAGGCTGTGTGAAAATACGCGCAAAGCCGAGGACAACGCCTCGGCTTTCACCTTCTCGTCACTTGGTTGTCTGTGCTGCACAAATCAATCCAGCCGCAAGCGCCGCACGCCGCCGACAAAATAGATCGTCGCAAAGGCCAGCAGCACGATCGCGTTGAGCCACACCTCGCTCAGGCCTTTGCCGTACACGATGATGTCGGTCAAACCTTGCATGGCCCACGTCGAGGGCAGCACCTTCACCATCGTCTGATAGATCGGCGGGGTGATCTCCAGCGGCCACCAACAGCCGCCCAACGCCGCGAATAACATCGCAAACAAGATCGACAAGCCACCCGCCTGGCTCATCGTGCGCGAGAACGTGCCCAGCAGCAGGCCAAAGGCCGTGCCCGCCAGGCCAAACGTGATCAGCATCACGACCAACGCCAGCGGATCATTGCCGTAGGGCACCTTCAACACCAGCGCGCCAAAACCCACCATCAGGATCATCTGCACAATTCCCAGCACAAAGCGGCCTGTAAAATTGCCGCCCAGAATGATCGAGTTGCGCATGGGCATTACGGCCAGGCGCCGCGCCGTGCCATTGATACGCTCATACACCAGAAAACCGGCCACGCCAAACAGCGTCGTCATCACCCACGTCACCAACTGCCCCGGCGATGATTGCGCAAAACCCTCACCGGATTCAACGGTCGCAGTCGTCTGAGGCTGCGTCGCTTCCAGGCGCGCAGGCGGATTCTTCAGCAAGCCCCGCGCGGTCTTCAAACTGGCATCGAAGTAAGACCGCTTCGCCTGCTCGTCGGCGAACGGCTTGATGCGTTCTGCTTCAGCCACGGCGGTTCGCGCCGCCAGAAGCGCGCCGCTGGCCTGCTCCATGATAGCGCGCGTTTCCTGCTCCACCGCCAGGGCGCGATTGTCGTTGGCCGCTTTCAGATTAAGATCGATTGGCTGGCCGTTCAGCGCGGCGGATTGAAATCCGATCGGGATCACCAACACCCCGATCGCTTGGCCGTCCTCAAACGCTCGATCGGCTTCTGCCTGCGCCAACACCTCGCTGCGCATGACTTTGGACGCTTGCAGCGCCTGCTGCAATTCCTGCGACAGCGCACTTTGATCGAGATCGATCACCGCCACCACCGGGCGCGTATCGTCGCTCGAGCTGCTATTGCCTCCCAACGCCGAACCGACGATTACGGTGAACAGCAACGGCAGGATCAAGAAGAACACGATCGTCGATCGATCTTCAAACTCAATGCGGATGTGATTCCACGCAATCGCCAGCAATTTGCTCATATCACTCATCCCGTAGAGGCGAGGTGTGTCGCACACAGCGCGACACCTGCGGCCGCGACCCTACCGATACTGCCGCCTGAACAGCACCGTCGCCACGCCGAACAAGATCACACCCATGATCGTCAGCGCCACAATCGGCAGCAGCACGTCTGACAAACCACCGCCCTGCCCCAACGACTGAAATCCCTCCAGCGCCCACGCATTCGGCGTGACGAGGCTGATCTGCTGCAGGAATTGCGGGTAATTCTGGCGCGGCACAAAGTTGCCGGCCAGCCCCGCAAACACCAGCGCCAGCATCGAACCCAGTGACATGGCCTGTCCCGGCGATTTGCTGTAGGCCGCAATCAACGCGCCCCAGCCCGAAGCCGCAAATACCGTCGCCACGATCAATCCGATCAAGGCCACGGGCGCGCCCCACCGCACGCCAAAAGCCAGCGCGCTGAACAAGATCAAGATCGCCATCTGGGCCAGGCCGGTCAGGAAGATGCCACTGATCTTGCCGCCCAACACCTGCGCCGCAGAGGTGGGCGAAGTGAGCAGGCGCTGCAGCGTGCCCCACTGCCGCTCGGCCAGAACACTCCGCGCGCCCAACGAGACCGTGAACATCAAGGACAACACCGCCATGCTGGGCGCCATGTAGGCCATCCAATCGAAGCCGCCGGAATTGTCCGCTGCTCCCGCGGACTGCACGGCCAATTTCAGGGCCACGCCTTGCGCGGCCTGCTCGCCCGCGCGCATCCCGATCGCATTGCCGATCTGCTGCATCTCCCGGGGTGATACCGTGCCGCTGACGATCAACTGTGTGATAGCCGTTTGCGCCGCCGCGCCGGCGGTTGTCATGCGATTGAGCACCGCGTTGACGATGCTCCGCACGATCAAGGCGCTGATGGGCCGCTCGGGGCTGGCGTAGACTTCCACCACGCCCTGCTCGCGCTGCAAGAGCGCGGAGAAATCACCCTGCTGCAGGCCCGGCGGTATGATCTTCGCGGTGAATCCTGACGGAATAATGATGGCCGCCGCGACTTTGTCGGCCTCGACTGCCCGGCGCGCGGCGGATTCATCCTGGGAAGTCGTCACGTCGATCAAATCGGCCAGTTCCTGCGATTGAAACGCCTGCACGATCGGCTCGCTCATCTGCCCGCCATCCAGATCGACGATGATCACCGGGATGTCGCTCAGCCCCGCCGCCTGGCCGCCGCCCGTCAAGCGGCCAAAGGCAAACGCCATCGCCAGCGTCAGCGCGATAGGCATTGCCAGCATCCACACCAGCGCCGACGGATCGCGGAACATGATCGTGAGGTCTTTGAAGGCGATATTCAGCAATTTCTTCATGCGCCCCTCAATCCCTTAACGCCCGGCCCGTCAACTGCAAAAAGACCGTTTCCAGGTTCGGTTCTTGAATGTCCACCGCATGGATGCGGATGCCGGCTTCGTTGGCGCGGGTGATGGCCGGGGCCAGCGCTTCCTCCGCTTCGTTCGCCACCAGCACCACTTGACGATCGGCCGCCGAGCACTTCAGCACGCCGGGGATGCCGCTCAGCGCCTGCGCCAGTTTCTCCGCGTCGTCTTCTTCGCCGATGTGCAACCGCAGCGTGTCGTACTCGCCCACGATCTTGGTCAATTCCTTCTGCGTGCCGAGCGCGATCAGCTGGCCGTGATCGATGATGCCCACGCGATCGGATAGCTCCTGCGCCTCCTCCATGTAGTGCGTGGTGTACAGCACCGTCATGCCCCGCCTGTTCAGGTCCTTCACCGTGTCGAGGATGCTGCGGCGACTCTGCGGATCAATGCCCACGGTCGGCTCGTCCATGTAGATAAGGCGCGGCCTGTGCAGCAGCCCCACGCCGATGTTCACGCGCCGCTTCATGCCGCCCGAATACGTCTCGACCTTGGCGTTGGCCTTGTCCGCCAGGCCGATCTGTTCCAGCACCTCGCTCACGCGCTGCTTCAGCGCCGCGCCGCCCAGGCCATACATGCGTCCCCAGAACAACAGGTTCTCGCGCGCGCTGAGCATGTTGTACAAGGCAATGTCCTGCGGCACGACCCCGATGACTTCGCGCACTTTCAACGATTCGCTCGCCACCGAATGCCCGCCGATGATGGCGTCGCCGCTCGTCGGCTTCAGCAGGCAGGACAGCACGGAGATGGTCGTGGTCTTGCCCGCGCCGTTGGGGCCCAGCAGGCTGAAGATTTCGCCCTCTTCGATGGCGAAACTCACGCCGTCGACCGCGGCAAAGTCACCGTACTTCTTGACCAGGTTCTGAACTTCGAGGATGGATGCCATGTGGTCGCCTCCACAAACTGCCAGCCAGTTTATCAGAAGCACTAACGTATGTCATGTGCCGATCGGCCTAATCGATACCATAGATTCATCACAAATTATACACGGGGTGCAGACTCGATCTGGTAACCGAGTCTGCACCCCGTATCCGCCAGCTTTGCCACCCTTCCGCAGGCTAACGGCATCGAGGGGGTCAGTTTTCTCTAGCCCATCTTCGACTTGAACAGCTCCACCCCGTGGCGAATGGCCGTGCGCGCCTGCGCGGCCCCTTCCCAGCCGATGGTTTTGACGCTGACCCCTTCCAGGTCCTTGTACACGGCAAAGAAGTGCGCCACCTCGTGCAGGAAGTGCTGCGGAATATCGGTGATATCGTGATAGTCCCGGCTGAGCGGATCGCTGGCCGGCACGGCCAGGATCTTCTCGTCGGGCAGGCCGCGATCGGTCATGCGGAACAGGCCGAGCGGGCGCGCTTCGATCACGCAGCCCGGGAACGAGGGCTCGCTCACCATCACCAGCACGTCGAGCGGGTCGCCGTCTTCGTAAAACGTCTGCGGAATAAAGCCGTAATCGCCCGGATAGTGAATGGACGAATACAGCACGCGATCCAACTTCAACATGCCGAGTTCCTTGTCCAGTTCGTATTTGTTGCGCGAGCCCTTGGGAATCTCGACGACCATGTTGATGATATTGGGAATATCGGCCCCGGCAGGGACTTCCTTCCAAAGGTTGATCATGCGTCTCCTTATCGTGTGGAAACCCGGTTTCTACCTGCACATCGTTCAATCCCATTTGAACGTCAGAAACCCGGTTTCTGCTGATTTGCCGATTGTAACATCGTTCACACGAAATGCGGTAACGGGCTGCGCTGCGCCACGCGGGCTGGTTGAAGTTTGTTATAATCAGCATTCTGGATTCTGAATTCAGAATCCAGAATCCAGAATCCAGAATTCCACCGGGGCTTCCATGACCCACCTGACCATCGATCGCGACTACCTGCGGCATACACTCGCCGATCTCGTCCGCATCAATTCGATCAATCCGTCGCTGCTGCCCGGCAGTGCGGGCGAACGAGAAATCGCCGCCTACCTGGCGCAGGCCATGCAGCAGCTCGGCCTGTCCGTGGCGCAGCACGAGCCCGCGCCCGATCGCATCAGCGTCGTCGGCGCCCTGCCCGGCGCGGGCGGCGGCCAGTCGTTGATGCTCAACGGCCATATCGACACCGTGGGCGTGGAAAATATGCCCGATCCGTTCTCGGCCGAGATCCGCGACGGCAAGTTGTATGGCCGCGGTGCGTACGATATGAAAGGCAGCGTCTCCGCAATGTTGGCCGCCGTGAAAGCGCTGCGCGATGCCGGCGCTTCTTTGCAGGGCGATTTGCTCATTGCCGCCGTAGCCGACGAAGAATATGCCAGCCTCGGCACGGCGGACATTGCCACGCGCTACAGGCCCGCTGCGGCCATCGTCGCCGAGCCGACCGAACTGCAGCTCGCCATCGCGCACAAGGGCTTTGTGTGGCTGGAAGTCACGGTCACCGGCCGGGCCGCACACGGCAGCCGCCCGCAGCTGGGCATCGACGCCAACCTGAAGATGGGGCGCTTCCTGCACGAGCTCGAGCGCCTGGAGCAGGAGCTGCGCGCGCGCCAGCCGCATCCGCTGATCGGGCCGCCGACGCTGCACGCGGCCATGATCAACGGCGGGCGCGAGATGAGCGTGATCGCCGATCGGTGCGAGCTGCGCATCGAGCGCCGCACCATTCCGGGCGAGACCGAAGCGCAGGCGCTGGCCGAGATCCAGGCCCTGCTCGATCGGCTGTCGGCATCCGACGCTTCTTTCCACGCCACCGTGAAGTCATTCTTCGCGCGCGAGCCGTTCGAGGTTGCCGGCGATGCGCCGATCGTGAAAGCGGTCCAAAGCGCGGCCAGCCATGTGCTGCAGCGCCAGATCGATCCGGGCGGCGTATCCTTCTGGACCGATGCCGCCCTGCTCGCCGCAGCGGGAATCCCCACGGTGGTCTTCGGGCCGATCGGGACCGGGGCGCACGCCGCCGAAGAATGGATCGATCTGCATTCAGTGGAACAGGCCGCCGCGATCTATGCTCAAACGGCACTCGCTTATTGTCGGTAACAAGCCTGAAGATACGCGGCCAGGGCTCCGAGCGCAGCCTCCCGTGGGACACGCCCGGCTGCTTACTTACTGGACTTTGGCAGATTCCGGAATCGAGGCTTCAGCCGGGTTAATCAGCCGCGCACATTTCCGGCTACGCCCAGCAGCCCGCCGCCGCAAAGCGGCGGGTACGGGCAAGCCTCGACTCCAGCCGAAGATGTGGGGACCTGCCAAGGTTCAGTTACCTAATAACTCACGCTACGCAGTCCGTAGGGCGGGCATCCCCATTATGTGAACGACGCCCGATCGGGAACCTTTTTACTTGATCGGGCGTCTCACTGGTACAAGGCTCTGAAAGGGGCGGCATGCCAAATCTTGTGTAAATTCGTTCGCCCGCAGTTTAACTGCGGGGAAACTACACAATCTTCGGCACACTGCCCCGCAAGGCCGGAAAATTACAGGAGGCTCAACTATGTCTACCAGGAAAGTATTGTACGGTTTAGTGGTGATGGTCGTGGTCGCGGCTCTGACGGTGGGTGGTTTGGCTGTAGCCCTGGCAGGCGGGCCAGGTAACGTTCAATCCGCAGCGGCCCAAACAGCGCCGCCGACCGCCGCGCGAAGCATCACGGTGGTCGGCACTGGCAAAGTGTCTGGCAAGCCGGATATTGCCCGCGTGACGGTGGGCATTGAAACGCAGACTCCGTCGCTGCAAACAGCGGTGGACGAGAACAAAGTGAAGATGAACGGCTTGCTGGATACGCTGAAGAAACTCGGCCTGGCCGATCAGGATATTCGCACCAGCAACTACAGCGTTTACACCGAGCGTGTTTCTCCGCCTGCGCCCGGCGCGGAGGCCACTGCCAATCAGATGATCTACCATGTCACGAATCAGGTCGACGTGACGGTGCGCGACGTGAATCAGATCGGCGACGTGCTGGACAAGGCCGTGGCCGCCGGCGCCAACAACATCTACGGCGTGAACTTCAGCGTCGAAGATACGGCCAAGTTGGAAGCCGATGCGCGCGCAAAGGCTGTAGCGGACGCCCGGGCCCGCGCTGAAAGCCTGGCCCGGTTGAACGGCGTGCAGTTGGGTGAAGTGCTCACCGTCAGCGAAGTCGTCGGCGGCTCGGCCTATCCGATGGCCCGCGCGGCCGAGGGCCTGGGCGGCGGCGGCACTCCGGTGCAGCCCGGCGAACTGGAAATGAGCTTTTCGATCCAGATCACCTATGCCGTGCAGTGAAGCATCCGCATGCTGCAGCCTGCCGTGCCGGCTGATTATCCCGGCCCGAAAGCCCAGGCGCGCACTGCCGCAGTATCCTGACAATCTCTCGCCGTTCGGGATGTGAAAGGCGGCATGCCAAATCTTGTGTAAAGTCGTTTCCCCGCAGTTAAACTGCGGGGAAACTAGACATGGACCCCGGAGCAAGCGTGCGCCTTGCCCGGGGTTTCGCTTGCAGCGGCATTGTCTCTTCCGTGCAGGATCAAGTATAATGCACTCACGTTACGCAGCCAGCTGCCCTTGCCGAGCGATTCATGATCCTGCACACCACCGCTGAACTCACCAATCTGGAAATGATTCGCCGCTTTGTCGAGGACAGCACGTTAAGTCTGGCGGCCGATGAGCGCACGGTCTATGGTCTGGTGCATGCCGTGGATGAGTGTGCCACGAATATCATCGAACATGGTTACCGCCGCCGGCCCGGCCCGATCGACATTGAGATTGATCGGGTGGATGAGACCCTGACGATCGTGCTGCGCGATCACGCACCGCCCTTCGACCCGACCGGCGCGCCGCCGCCCGATCTGACCCGGCCGCTCGAAGAGCGCGAGCCGGGCGGCCTGGGCCTGTACCTCACCCGGCAAATGGTTGATCACTGGCAATATCGCGCCTTGCCTGACGGCGGCAACGAATTGACCTTGTTCAAGCAGCTCAAGCCGACCCAGACACAGGCTTAATTCATTCAGGAGACCCGCCATGAATATCACCGCCGAACAACAAACCGCCCGCGTGCCCGTGACGATTCTCAGGCTGCAGGGCGATCTGGATGGCTCCAATTACCTCGATCTGGTCGCCGCCGCCAAAACGGCGCAGCAAAACAACGCGAAGTACCTGCTCCTCGATCTGACCGGGGTGCCCTATATGAGCAGCGCGGGACTGGTGGCGCTGCACAGCGCCGTGCAGCTGCTGCGCGGCGAGCAACCGCCGGATCCCGAGGCAGGCTGGAGCACGCTGAAATCCGTGGCCCTCGACAAACCGGCCGGAGCACAGCCCTGGGTAAAACTGCTCAATCCGCAGCCGCGCGTGGCGCGCACGCTGGAGATGAGCGGCATGAATGTCTTCTTCAATATCTTCACGGACGAAGCCGCGGCGCTGGCTTCATTCTAGAGCAGGTTCCGCTTTGACTTACGCCGACGCGCCCGCTGGATGGTCACATCCAGCGGCCCCGCCGCGGGTGATTTATAGTGTGCGCAGCACGTCTGCCAGAATTTGAATGGCGCGCTGATATTCTGAAATGAGAATGTGCTCGTGCGGCGTGTGATCGAGATCGGAATCGCCGGGGCCATAGGCGACCGCCGGGCACTGCCACACCGGCGCCGTGAGGTTCATGTCGGACGTGCCCGATTTCACCGTGAACGTGGGCGAGCCGCCGTGCTGTCGAATCGCCGCCAGAAACGATCGCACCAGCGGTGTATTCTTCTCGGCCCGATAGGCCAGGCAGCCCTCGGCCATTTTGAGCTCGGCCTCCTGCAGCGGCTCGCGCACCAGCGCTTCGACTTCACTCAGTGTGAGGCCCGGCGGCACGCGCAGGTTGAACCGCAACTGCGCCGTTTCGACAAAGCCATCCGACCGCGACTGCATCTCGCGCAAAGAGGGAATGAGTCGATCGAACATCTTCAAGCGGCCCACGTTCCAGCGCGCCGATCGATCCACCACGCGATTCCAGAAACTCACCGCGGCCTGGCACGCGCTTTCCACATTGGCCGAGGGGTGCGCCAGCCTGCGCTGCACTTCATACTCGAACCACGCGCTGCCTTTGTAGCCCAGCGTCACGCGATCCCAGCCTGCTGGGTTCGCCGATGATGAGCAGGTCCGGCTTGTAGTGATCGCGCACGAACTGCGCGCCCCGCGAATCACCTTCTTCGCCCACCGCGCCAATCACCACGAAGCGGCACCCCTCACGCGCGCCAGCCAGCGCTGCGGCCGCGGCGAAGCAGGCCAGCGGTCCTTTGGCATCGACCGCGCCGCGCCCGTATAAGCGATCGCCATCGCGCTGCACGGCGATGAAGCCCGGCACCGTGTCGAGGTGGCCGAGCATCATCACTTCCCGCGGCCCATTACCCAGCACGCCGACGGCATTGCCGGCTTCGTCGACGCGCGCGCGCAGCCCCGCGGCCTGCATCTGCGCGGCGAGATACTCGGCCGCCTCGGCCTCTTGAAAGGTAGGGCTGTATCTTTGCAGCAAGCCCTCTAACAATTCAATGTCGTTCATAGATGATCCACGAATTCTCACGAATGAACGCGAATCATTTGTGGAGATTCGTGTTCATTCGTGGATCGCTGTGCAACATCATAAATTGCCGATGACGCCGCGCGTGACGTCGCGCGTCGTCGCAGCGCCGCCCAGGTCGCGCGGGAGCACCCCCTGCTCGATCGTCGCATTCACGGCTGTCCGCACCCGGGCGGCCTGTGCCGCCTGCCCGATATGATCCAGCAGCAGCGCCGCCGAGAGAATCGCCCCGATCGGATTGGCCAGGCCCTGCCCCGCGATGTCCGGCGCGGAGCCGTGTACCGGCTCGAACACGGCGACCCTCTCGCCGATGTTGGCTGAAGGTGCGACACCCAGACCGCCGATCAGCGCGCTCGCTTCGTCGGAGAGAATATCGCCAAAGAGATTCGTCGTTACGATCACGTCGAAACTTTCCGGATCGCGCACCAGCCGCATGGCCATGGCATCGACCAGCAGCTCTTTCAGCGGTATTTCGGGATAGTCCTGCGCCACCTCAAGTGCGCATTCGCGGAAAAGACCGTCCGTTACCTTGAGCACGTTTGCCTTGTGCACCACCGTCACCGCTGGCTGACACCTGCACTGCACGCTGCGCGGCGCACGTGCGGTTGAATGCTGCTGGCGCCTGCGCGCCTGTTCAAAGGCCGTTGTCACGATGCGCGTTGAACCTCGCCGGGTGATCACTCGCTCCGCAATCGCCGTATCGCCATCCAGCCGTTCACGGCCAGCGTACAGCCCCTCGGTGTTTTCGCGCACGATCAGCAGGTCGAGATCGGGGCGCGAAAACTTCCCCGGCAGCGATTGCACGGGGCGCAGATTGGCATACAGATCAAACGCCTGCCGCAGCGCCAGGATCGGGCTGCGATAACCGTCCACCTTCGTCGAAGGCGACGAAGTCGCGCCGAATAGCGCCACGCCGCACGCTTCGATCTCGGCCAGGGTCGCATCGGGGATCGCCTGCCCGCGCTGCTTGAAGTGCTCAAACCCCGCGTGCGCCTGTGTAAACTCAAGACCCAATCCCAACGCGGCCAACACTTCCGCCGCCGCAGGGAATCACTTCTTGTCCAACACCATCGCCGGCGATAAGGCAAATCTTATTCAAGTAGATGTTCCTCTTGACACATGCTGAGTGAACAGCCATCGCTGATGATGCGCGATTCACTTATCACTTGTCACTTTTCACTCATCAGTCTCCGCCACCCGCCACAATCGCCTCGGTACTGGTCAGCCCCAACTTCTTGCGGATGTGCGGCACCAATCCGCCATCGTTGATGATACTTAGCGCCGTGGCCGATAACGGCGGAAAAGGGAATTCACGCGCATCCCGCGCGGATACTGAGCGAAGCGCCAGCGAAGACGAAGTGGCAGTCGAAGGCTGAGCGGAGCGCAGCGCAGTCGAAGGCTGCGGCTCAGTGTTTGCCCGCAACCGAATAACATTGCGCTCCAAATCGATTTCGATCGTATCACCCGCCTGCGCGGCATCGACCGCTGCCGGGCACGTGATCAGCAGCAGACCCTGATTGATCCCGTTGCGGAAGTAAATCCGGGCGAACGACCTGGCGACCACCGCCGCAATACCCTTGTACTTCAAAGCCGTCACGGCTTGCTCGCGTGAACTGCCGTTGCCCCAGTTGCGCCCGGCCACAATCACGTCGCCCGGCTGCGCACCCGTCGCAAACGCCGGATCGAGATCTTCCAGCGCGTGCGCGGCGATCTCGTCCGGCTCCTTCAGCGAATACGTGTACTTGCCCGGAAAAATGACATCCGTGTTCACGCCGTCGCCGTACTTCCACACCCGGCCAACGATTGCTGACTGTTGATTTTTGATTGCGGATTGCGGATTGCGGATTGCTAAGTGCTCTACGACCACCCTGTCATCCCCTCCTCTTGTCATCCCTTCCTCTTGTCATCCCTTCATCCTGTCATCTTGTCATCATGTCAATCGATCTCACGCGGATCGCTGATGACCCCGCGGATTGCGCTTGCCGCCACGACGGCCGGACTTGCCAGGTAAATCTCGGCGTCCGGCTGGCCCATGCGCCCCTTGAAGTTGCGATTCGCCGTCGAGATGCAGGCTTCGCCCGGGCCGAGCACCCCCATGTGCACGCCCATGCACGGCCCGCACCCCGGCGTGCCAAACATGGCCCCCGCCTCAAGCAAGATCTGCACGTAACCGGCCTGCAGCGCAGCGGCGTAGACCTCCGCCGAGGCGGGAATGACCAACAGGCGGGTCCCGGCGGCCACACGCTTGCCCTGGATGATCTCGGCGGCGGCGGCGATATCCTCCAGCCGGCCGTTGGTGCACGTCCCCAGGAATGCCTGCTGAATCGGCGTGCCGGCCACTTCGCGCAGCGGCTTCACATTATCCACCGTGTGCGGGCACGCAATCTTCAATTCAATCTCGTCCGCGCTGATGAGGTGCGTTGAGGCATAGACGGCGTCCTCATCAGGATAAATCGCTATCGTTCGGAATTCCGCATTCAACATTCCAACTTCCGAATTTGAACGTTTCGCCCGGCGCTCGGCCAGATAGTCGAAGACCAAATCATCGGGCGGCAGATAGGCGTTCTTCGCGCCGAATTCCGCCATCATGTTGGGAATCACCATGCGCTCGTGCAGGGGCAGCGCCTCAATCGCCGGGCCGTGAAACTCGATCGACTGGTAGAGGCCGCCATCCGCGCCCAGCATTCCGATCAAATGCAGGCACAAATCTTTCGCAGTGATGCCGCGCCCCAGGCGGCCGGTGACGGTCACTTTCATGCTTTCCGGCACCCGCAGCCACAATTCGCCCGTCGCCCAGATCGCCGCCATTTCGGTGCGGCCCACACCCGCGCCAAACGCGCCGAGCCAGCCGTAGTGCGTGGTGTGGCTGTCCGCGCCGAGGATCAATTGGCCTGGCAGCACCAGCGCTTCTTCACTCAGCACTTGATGGCAGATGCCCCGTCCCACCTCGAAGAAGTTCGCGATGCCCTGCTCCCGGACGAAGGCGCGCACTTCGACGTGATTCTGCGCGTGTTTGGCCGTGGGCGGCGGCACAGCGTGATCGAGTGTGATGCACATCCGATCGGGAATGGCGACCTGCTCCAGGCCAATCGCGCGGAAGATGCGCGCGATTGGCGCGGTATTATCGTGCGACAAAGCCACGTCCGGCCGCGCATCGACGACTTGCCCGGCGAGGGCGTGAGGCAAGCCGGCCGCCCGTGCCAGCGCTTTTTCGGCAAACGTGTACCCGATCAACTCCCCTCCGCCGCGCGTTTGAGTTGAATGCCATTCGCCATGGCCGGCTTTGCGCCGTTGGACGAATCGAGCCGCTGCACGATCGAGGGCGCGGCTTGCGGCAGATTCAGGCGCGCCAGCCCGAACTCTTTCTCGGCAATATCGATCAACACCTGCTCCGGCGAAATGTCCGGCGCAAGTTCGTACACGCGTTCTTTGAAAACGGCGGCCACGTCCCTGGCCGTCGCCTCGTCGATCTCAAAGTAGCGAATCTCTTTGAGAAAATAGTGAACGATGTTCCAGCCCGACAGCGGCCCCAACAGGATCTCCGTCTCGCTCACGCCGAACAGATCGAGCGGATGCGCTTCATACGTTGAAGCGTCGTTCAACACGGCGTTTTGATGCACCCCCGCGGTGTGGGTGCGATTCGTCAGGCTGACAGGCTCGCGCGCCGGCACCAGCATCTTCAATTTATCGGCCGCCAGCACGTTGATGGGATACGAGCCGCGCAGGTGATAGCCTTCCAACTTATCGAACTCGCGATCAATGTGGAGGTTGAACAGCAGCGCCGTCATGCTCGTAATGCCCGAGCGCTCGGCGATGCCCAGCAGCGTGGTATTGAGGTAGCGCATGCCGTTCTTCACGGCTTCCAGCGAATTGATCAGCGAGAAGCCGCGATCGTCGTGGAAGTGGCCTTCCAGCTCGATCTGCGGATAGCGCTCGCGCAGCGCGCGCACGCGGCGCGCGACACCTGGCGGCGTGGCGATGCCCACCGTATCGGGCGTGCCCAACCGGTCGACGTACGGCGCGACCGCGTCATACACGTGGAACAGTTCATCCTCGCGCGTGCGAAAGGCATCTTCGCCGCTGAAACGCAAGATCAACTGCGGGTAGGTGCGCCGCACCTCTTCCAGCAGCGTGGCAGCCGTCGCGACGATCGCGTCGAGATCACGGCCGTGGTTGAAGGCGCGCGCCTCGGCGGAGGTGCCGATATAGAAATTCAACCCGTCGGCGCCGGCGTCGATCGCGCTTTCGACGTCGCGGGGATGGCAGCGCACATGCGCGAGGAAAAACGTGTAACCCTTCTGTGTGATCAGGCTGTCGCGCACGGCCCGCAGCGCTTTCCAATCCTCGCGCTCCTGCGGGCTGACCAGCGGCGCAAACAACTCGACGAACTTGACGCCATAGATGATTAACGCGCGGGTGATCTCTTCCTTGTCCGCGCGCGTGAAAAAATACTTGTGGTGATCGTGCAGCAGCGACGTCTGCTGCCCATCACGCAGCGTCGTGTCGATGAGCTCCAGAGCCCGCGGCTGATACTGGCGAAAACGAAAAGGTTCATCCATTTTAGATTTCTGATTTTGAATTTTACGATTCCTCTGCAAAAAGGCTCCCGCCGCCGTCCTCGTAGATGCCGGGCGCTTTCCCCGGCCCGGCGGCGATTCGCCGTTCAGATTCGCGCCGAGGACGGCGCTCCGAGCAATTTTTTCAGTGGAGTCATTTTACGCATTACGAATTACATTACGCGATCTCAGCGCTCAACACTTCGCGCACTGCCGCAACCACCTTGGCCAAGTCAGATTGTTCAACGACGAGCGGCGGCAGGAAGCGCATCGTCGTCAGGCCGGCGGGCAGCGCCAGTACGCCGCGCTGCAGCAGCTCCTGCAGGTACGGCGTCACCTTCTGTTTCAGTTCGATGCCCACCATCAGGCCCAGGCCGCGCACTTCGCGGATCACCGGGGATTCGATCTGCCGCAGCTGCTCGATGAACCACGCGCCCAACTCCGCCGCCCGATCGGCCAGCCGCTGCTCCTCGATAAACCCGATCGCCGCGAGCGCTGCCGCGCAGCCCAGCGGGTTGCCGCCAAACGTCGAGCCGTGCACCTGTGACGGCAGCACACCCAGCCGCGCCCCGATCAGCGTTGCGCCCATCGGGAAGCCGCCCGCCATCGATTTCGCCACGCACACCAAATCGGGCGCCAGCCCGTAGTGCTGAAACGCGAACATCTTCCCGGTGCGGCCAAAGCCGGTCTGCACTTCGTCGAGGATCAACAGCGCGCCGCGCTCGCGGCACATTGCCTGCGCGGTGATCAAGAACTCGGCTGTGCCGGGGCGCACGCCGCCCTCGCCCTGCACGATTTCCAGCAGCACCGCCGCCGTCTTGTGATCGATCGCCTCGTCCAGCGCGGCGGCGTCGTTGTACGCAATGTGCGAATAGTCCGGCACCAGCGGCTCGAACGGTTCGCGGTACTTCTTCTCCCACGTCGCCGACAAGGCGCCAAAGGTGCGCCCGTGGAAGCCGCGCATGGCCGCGACGATGCCCGTGCGCTTCGTCGCCAACCGCGCGAACTTGATCGCCGCTTCCACGGCTTCCGTGCCGGAGTTGCACAGAAACACGCGCGGCAGCCCGGTGATCGACGTGAGTTTCTGTTCCAGCTCGGCGCGGCGATCGTTGTAGAACATCTCGGGGCAGGTGATCAGCGTCTGCGCCTGGCGGGCCAGCGCTTCGGCCACCACGGGATTGGCATGTCCCACGTTGACCGAGCCCTGCCCGCCCACGCAATCGATATACTCGTTGTCGTCGCTGTCCCAGACCCGCGCGCCCTGGCCGCGCACCACGGCCAGCGGGCGCTTGGCATAAACGCCGGAAGTGAATTGGGATTCAAGTTCCTGAATTGTCATCGATCATCCTTCACATGAATGCGATCCACGAATCACACGAATCCCCACGAATGATTTGAGATTAGAGCGAATTCCTGCGTGGTTTACGATCTCCGGACTCGAGTGCTTTCGCCGGAATCCGCCTAAAGGCTCAAGTCCAGATCGTATATCAACCTGGAATTTGCTGTAGTGCCAATTCGTGGATCAAATCTCAAGAAATCACTGTGCCCCGGCCTGCCAGCGCATTCTGAATGGGCGCATCGATTCTTCCATCGGCAAAGACCACCTGGCCCACACCCAGCTGCAGCGCCTCGCTCGCGCCGAGCACCTTCTTCTTCATGCGGCCCTCCGCAAAATCGAGCGACTGCTCGACTTTCGCTTTATCGATGTGGGGGATCACGGTGCTCTCATCGGGGAAGCGGCGCATCAACCCCGGCACGTTCGAGAGGATGATCAGCTGCCCGGCCTTGACGGCGCCCGCCACCATGGCCGCGGCGCGATCGGCATCCACGTTGACGGCCTCGCCTTCGTGCGAGATCGCCAGCGGCGCGACCACCGGCACGTACCCGGCCTCCAGCAGCATATTCAACAGCGCCGCATTCACCGTTTCGATCTTGCCGGTGTAGTCATCGCGCAGCATGCGCTGCCGGCCGTTCTCGACAATGCGGATCGCATCCTTGCGCTTCGCCACCAGCAAGCGGCCATCCACGCCCGACAGGCCGAAGGCATTCACGCCCGCCTTCTGCAACTTCTCAACCAGGATGGTGTTGATCTTGCCCGACGTGACCATCGCGAAGATTTCCAGCGTCTCCCGATCGGTGTAGCGGCTGGTGAAGCCCGACACCGCCGTCACAAACTTCGGCGGATGCCCCAGCTGCTCCGAGATCGCATTCGTCTCACCCGAGCCGCCGTGCACCACGATCAACTTCTGCCCGGCCTTCACCTGCGCGGCCACGTCGGCAATCACGGCGTCGACGTTCACACCGTTCGTCCCGCCAATCTTGATGACAATCATTCGTTACACTCTCTCAATTTCTGATTGTTGATTTCTGATTGCTGATTGAACTTCGCGGCTAGGCACAATGGGAAAGTAGATGTCGGTCATGGTCAGATTCTCTTTCAAACCGTCGCCTCGCAGCTTTCAGATCAACAATCAGCATTCAGCATTCAGCAATCAAATCGGATGCAGCCCCGGAAACTCCAGCCCCGCCGTTTCCTCAAAGCCGCACATGATGTTCATCGCCTGCACGGCGCTGCCCGCGGCCCCCTTCATCAAGTTGTCAATCGCCGCCAGCGACACCACCCGCCCGGTCTCGGGGTCAAGCTCAAATCCGACGTCCGCGTAATTCGATCCGGCCAGAATCTTGGGATCGGGCACGCGATGGAGGCCGGTCTTGTCTTTCACGATGCGCACGAACGGCTCGTCTTGATAAGCCGCTCGATAAGCCTTCCACAAATCCTTCTCGGCCGTGCCCGGTGTGACGAAGACGTGCGCCGCGCCCAGCACGCCGCGCACCAGATCCACCGCCGTCATGCTGAGATGCACGTTGCTCAAGCCCAGCTCTTGAATCACTTCGGCGGTGTGGCGATGCCCGGTCGGGGCGTAAGCGCGCACCGAGTGGCTCTTCTCGGGATGATGCGATCCGGCATTCACGCTCGCGCCGCCCTCCGACGATCCGGTTTTGATATCGACCACGATCGGCCTGGCGCGATCGATCAAGTTCGCCTTGACCAGCGGCAGCAGCGCCAGATTCGAAACTGTGGCATTGCAGCCCACGCCGCTGACATAGGAGGCCGTCTTCAGCGCTTCGCGCTGCAGCTCCGGCAGGCCATACACAAATTGGCCCAAATACTGCGCCGCCTGGTGCTCCGCGCCGTACCATTTCCGGTAGGCGGCGGCGTCTTTCAAGCGAAAGTCCGCCGCTAAGTCCACGATCTTCGGCGCCAGGCGCAGGTAGGTGTCGATGTGCTTCTGCGACTCGCCGTGCGGCAGCGCCAGGAACAACACGTCGCAGGGTTCCAGGGTGTCGCGTGAGGTGAACTGCAACAGCGTGCGCTTCCGCAAGTTCGGATGCTGATGATAGACATACTCGCCCGCGTGGCTCTCCGACGTCACCTGCCCGATCTCCACCTGCGGATGAAACAACAGCACGCGCAGCAGCTCCCCGCCGGTGTACCCCGATGCGCCGACAATCGATACTTTCATCACCTGAATACCCTCAATTCGTTAGCGCCGCCTGTTACAGCGCAGCGAACGCGTGCGGCGCGCGGCCGTTGCCCGCGAAATCCAGCAGCACGGGCATCGTCGCGTGTGGAAGGATGTGCCGCTGCGCCACGCCGATCGTGTAATCGACGATCATGCCCGGGATGTCGACGCCCGTCGTCGGCACCGTGGTGTGGAACTCCATCGTGTGATTCACTTCGTTCACCAGATAGCCGCGCTCCTGATCCTCCAGAATATCGATGGCCAGCACGCCGCCGCCCACGGCTTTGGCCGCCTCGACGCAGATGGCATTCAGCGCCGGCGTCACCGGGCACTGCGAGCCCTGCCCGCCGCGCGCCGTGTTGGTAATCCAGTGCGGCGAACTCCGGTAGATCGCGCAGACCGTTTCATTGCCGATCACAAACGCGCGGATGTCGCGGCCGGGCTTGGTGATGTACTCTTGAATGTAGAAGATGGAGTGTTGATATGACCCGAGCGTGTCCTTGTGCTCCAGGATCGCTTCAGCGGCTTCCCGATCGTTGATCTTCGACAACAGGCGGCCCCACGATCCCACGACCGGTTTCAGCACCACGGGATAGCCCATCTCTTCGATCGCCGCGATGGCGGCTTCGGGGGTAAACGCCACCTTCACGCGCGGCTGCGGCACGCCCGCTTTTTGCAGCGCCAGCGTCGTGGTCAGTTTATCGCCGCAGATCGACGCCACGTGCGACATGTTCACCGTGGGCACGCCCCACGCATTGAGAATCTGCGTGGCATACAGGCCGCGCGCGAACGAAATGCTGCGCTCCAGCACGGCGTCATACTGCCGCCAGTGCTCGGCCTGCGTCGAATCGAAGATCACCTCGCGATCGTCAATCCGATCGCAGGTGACGCCCCGTTTATCCAGCGCCTCGAACAACCACTTCTCTTCCACGCGCACGCGCGAGAACAATACGCCAAGTTTCATGCTTCCTCCTGAGTGCGCCCCTCTCCCTGAGGGAAAGGGGTCGGGGTGAGGGTTACTCCCCCCAGTCCTCTTCTTCCATCGGGGCCAACTCCACTTTCAACGGATTGAACTCGACCACTTCCAGATCGACGCCGCAATCCGGGCACTGCACGATCTCGCCCTGTACCACCTCCTTCAAATTCAGCGTCGCATCGCATTCGGGACAATTCACACTGCCGGACATGGTTTTCTCCTCACTGTTTACGTTTTACTCGTTACTCATCACTCGTTTTGCTTCTTCCAACTGCTGCTGCACCGCTTCCCGTCCCGTCCCGCCGATCACGTTTCGCCGGGCGATCGACGCGGCAAAATCGAACACGCCCGACACATCCTCTTCAATCAGCGGGCTGATGTTCTTCCACTCGTAGAGCGGCAGCCGATCGAGGCTGATCCCCAACTCCAGCGCTCTTCGCACCGCCCGGCCGGCCAGCCCGTGCGCTTCGCGGAAGGGCACGCCGCGCTGCACCAGGTAATCGGCCAGGTCCGTCGCCAGCATATTGGCGTCCAGCGCCGCCTGCATGCGATCGGCGTGCACCGTCAAGGTGCCGATCGCGCCCGCGACGACCGGCAGCATCACCAGCAGCGTATCGGCGGCCGCAAACACCGCCGGCTTGTCTTCCTGCAAATCCTTGTCGTAAGCCGAAGGCAGCGCCTTGAGAGTGGCCAGCAGGCCGGTTAGGTGCCCGATCAAAGTCCCGGCTTTGCCGCGCGCCAGCTCGAGGGGATCGGGGTTCTTCTTCTGCGGCATCAAGCTCGACCCGGTGGAGAAGGCGTCGGACAACTCGATGAACCCAAACTCCATTGTCGAGTACAAGATCAGCGCCTCGGACAACTTCGACAGGTGCACGCCCGACAGCGCGGCCGCGAACAGAAACTCGGCGGCAAAGTCCCGATCGGAGACGGCGTCCAGGCTGTTCGGCGCGGCGCTGTCGAAGCCGAGATCGCGCGCCAACGCCTCGCGATCGATCGGGAAGGCGGTGCCCGCCAACGCGCCCGCGCCCAGCGGACTCACCGCCGTCCGATCGCGCAACTGTCTCAACCGTTCCCGATCGCGCTGCAGCGGCCAGAAGTGCGACAGCCACCAGTGACTCAGTAACACCGGCTGGGCGCGCTGAAAGTGCGTGTAACCGGGCAGCAGCACGTTCCACTCCAGGTCTAACTCCGCGCGCTTGATGAGCGCTGTTTGCAGAATCTTTGCCTGCTCGTCGATCTGCGCGATCGCGTCCAGCACCCACAGGCGAAAATCCGCCGCCACTTGATCGTTGCGGCTGCGGCCGGTGTGCAGCTTGCCGGCCACCGCTCCCACGATCTCGCCCAACCGCCGCTCGATCAGGGTATGGATGTCTTCCTCGCCCGTGTTGAAGTCGAGGCGGCCGGCTTCGATCTCGTCCTGAATCGTGTTCAGTCCCGCGACCAGCTGCTCGGCTTCCAGCGCCGTGATCACTTTTGCGCGCGCCAGGGCCAGCGCCCACGCGATCGAGCCGCGCACATCCACCGCCGCCAGGCGCCAATCGAACGGCAGCGAGTTGTTGAACTCGGCCGCCAGTTGATTCTGATTCTCGGTAAACCGCCCGCCCCAAAGTGTCATTGATTCTCCATGTGTCATTCCGAGGCCGCAGGCCGAGGAATCTCGCATTGATAGGGCATGTGCGCCACTATATGGTAGAGATTCCTCACCGCAAAAAGCGCGGTTCGGAACACCTGCACCCACCGCAGGCGCGGTGTGACACGGTTGTGCTGACTGCTAATCCCGCTTGAACACCGAATAATCCGGCTCCGCATAGCGGCTTTGCCCGCTGCCGGCCACGTCCATCATCGCCCGGACTTTGACCGGCAGGCTGAACAGCTTGATGAAGCCCGCCGCGTCCTTTTGATCGTAGACATCCTCCTGGCCGAACGTCGCGAAGTCTTCGCGATACAGGCTGTGCGGGCTCTTGCGCCCGACCGGGATGGCGCTGCCCTTGTACAGCTTCAACCGCACCGCGCCGGTAACGTTTTGCTGGGTCTTGTCAAAGAAGACCTGCAGCGCCTCGCGCAGCGGCGTGAACCACTGGCCGAAGTAGACCAGCTCGGCAAAGCGCTGAGCCACCGTATCCTTGTAGTGCAGCGTGTCGCGATCGAGCGTGATCGACTCGAGTTCGCGCTGCGCCGCGTACAGGATGGCGCCGCCGGGCGTCTCGTACACGCCGTGCGACTTCATGCCCACCAGCCGGTTCTCCACCAGGTCGACGCGGCCAATGCCATGCTTGCCGCCGATCTCGTTCAACGTCTCGACGATCGCCGCCGGGCCGTAGGCCTGCCCGTCAACGGCAACCGGGATACCGCGCACAAAATCGATCGTGACGTACTGCGCTTCGTCGGGCGCGTGCTCCGGCGAGACGCTGAGCTGGAACATGCTCTCTTCCGGCTCCAGCCACGGATCTTCCAGCAAGCCGCCTTCGTGCGACAGGTGCCACAAGTTGCGGTCGCGGCTGTAGATCGATTTCTCCGTGGCCGTCACCGGGACGTTGTGGGCGCGCGCGTAGTCCAGCGCATCCTGCCGCGAGCGGATGTTCCATTCGCGCCAGGGCACAATCACCTTCAAGCGCGGATCGAGCGCGTTGTAGGTCAATTCAAAGCGCACCTGATCGTTGCCTTTGCCCGTGCAGCCGTGCGACACGGCATCCGCGCCTTCCGCCTGCGCGATCATGACCTGGTATTTGGCGATGAGGGGGCGGGCCACCGAGGTGCCCAATAAGTACTTACGCTCGTAGACGGCGCTGGAATGCAATAGAGGAAAGAGATAATCGCTGGCAAACTCGTCGCGCAGGTCTTTGATGACCAACTGGCTGGCGCCGCTGGCCTTCGCTTTGGCCTCCAGCCCGGACAGCTCTTCGCCCTGGCCGATGTCCGCGCAGAAACAAATGACTTCGCAGTCGTAGTTCTCGCGCAGCCACGGCACGATCACGGACGTATCCAATCCGCCGGAATACGCCAACACCACCTTCTTGACTTTAGGCTTGGACATGCTGCTCCTTTCAAAATTAAAAGCCCGCCGGGTTGCGGCGGGCTTTCGTGTTGCGTGCGCGTTGATTCTGGTGCAGGCGCGTGCTAAACGTTCAGCATCCGACCTTCCCCATGGGATGGACGGTAACCAGCTTAGAACGCTTGGAACGCAAGGCGAGCATCATGATCGGTGACATGCGGTTGATTTCCTCGATTGGGCGCAACTTTATCATGCCGCGCCCCCGGTCGTCAACCGTCAATCTGCATAGTCTTTGCCGGAGTCGTTTAGTGAATCTACACGAAGTCGCGACGGAGTCGCGCGCTGCAGCCGCGGCCCGGTCAAGTGCAGATTCGTGCAAAGATTCCATTGACAACGACCCGGCACGCGAGTAAACTCGCGAGTACACTCGCAAGCACACTCGCGAGTACACTCGCGCACGGCTCAAGCCGGCGACTAGCCTGCCTATGAACCAATCTCAAGATCACGCCAACGCCTATCTCCAGCGCGCCCTGCTCATCCTGCGCGATGCGGGCGCCGAGATCAGCCGCCTCGGTCCGCAGACCTCGCTGGCCGAAGCGCTGCAGCTCATCGCGTCGACTGCGCTGCAGCTGATCGACACGCGGCCCGCCGACAACGCCAACACCGTCATCTACACCTGTGATCCGATCAACGGCGCGTTCGAACCGCGCTCGCGGGTCTCGGCCGGCGAGGGGAATCGTCCCCGCTTCGACGACACGCCGCGCCCCGACGGCGTCGGCGCTACGGCGCTCGCCCGCCGCACGCGTGTCCTCTCTTACGAAGAACCTCACATCGCCTTTCATCCGTCGAAGTACGAAGCCGGCATTCGCACCGCCGCGTGTTACCCGCTGCTGGTGTCAGGACAGCCCATCGGGGCCCTGTACTTCGGCCTGTATTCCGATCGGCGCTTCACGCCCCACGAGCTGCTGATCTTCGACACCTTCGTGCAGCTGGCCGCCGTCGCGATTTACAACACGCGCCAGTATCAGGGCATCAACCGCGCCCTGCAGCGCAAGATCGACGAACTGGAGCGCCTGCAAGCGGCCAGCCGCCTGATCAGTTCGCGCCTTCATCTGGACGATATGCTGCGCGAAATTCTCAGCGTGGCGCTGGAACTTATCCAGGCCGATCACGGATCGTTCGGCCTGTTGAACAAAGCCACGAACCGGCTGCACAAACACGTGACCATCGGCGGCAGGGATGATGAGCCGCAGGCAGGGCTGCCGATCGGCGCAGACAGCGGCGTCATGGGCTGGGCCGCGCTCCATCGGCAGCCCATTTGCATCGACGATCTGCGCGAGCCGCCGTGGTCCGAGATCTACCGGCCCTTTCACGCCGACCGCGAAATGCGATCGGAACTGGCGGTGCCCCTGCTGGGTCCGGGCGGCGGACTGGAAGGCGTGCTCAACGTGGAAAGCCCGCGCGTGGCGGCCTTTACCGGCGACGATCAACGCATGCTCGACGCCCTGGCGACGCAGGCCGTCATCGCCATTCAGGAAGCGAAGCTGCTCAACACCATCGAAGAGGTCACGGCACACCTGGTGGGCCATTCGCCCGACGAAGTCTTCGCGTTGTTGATCGATCGCGTGTGCGATTTGCTCAACGTGGAGCACGCGGCCATCTGGGAGATCGAGACCCGCGATCCCGGAATGCTGGCACTGCGGGCTTCCACCCGATCGATTCCGCCGCCCTACCCGGTCGCGGTGCACGGCAGCCTGCTGGGCTCGGCCATGCAGCCTGCGCGAACCTGCCAAGTCGCTCGATCTGATCGCGGATCCGCGCGTGCAGCGGCCCGAGTTGGTCCAGAAGTTGGGCCTCGTGTCGGCCTTGATCGCGCCGCTGATCGATCGGGAGGGCAAGGCGCGGGGCGTTTTCGGCGTGTACAGCAGCACGCCGCGCGATTTCTCGGACTGGGACATGCGCCTGCTGGCCTGCCTGGCCAATCACGCGGCCGTGGCCCTGCAGCAAGCGCAGGCTGTGGAGCAGCTCAAGGCCGCGCGCACGCGCCAGGTGCTGGCCGAAACCCTGGCCGTGTTCGGCGACATCTCCGCGAACCTGCTGCATCGCGTGAATAACCTCATCGGCGTCATTCCCGTGCGCGTGCAGGGTATCGTCGATAAGCGCCCGGCGCTGAACGACGATCTCTACGTCGCCAGCGCCCTGCGCGAGATCGAGGATAGCGCGCATGCCGCCATGGAAGCCGCGCGCGAAACGATGGCTTACCTGCGCCCCATGCGCGAGCAGCCCACCTCGATCGAGAAATGCTATCACACCGCGTTGAAACGCATCAAACTCCCGGCGCACATCACCGTGGCGGGCTGCGATCTCGCGCAGCTGCCGCCGGTGCTGGCCAGCGAGGAACAACTGCGCCTGGTCTTCTTCAACCTCGTCGACAACGCGCTTGACGCGCTGGGCGAGCAGGCCGGCCACATTGAAGTCCACGGGCGGGTAGTGGACGATCCGCTGGATGAGACGCGCCGGCAGGTCGAGATCGCCGTGATAGATGACGGCCCCGGCATTGATCCGGCGCTGCGCGATAAAGTGTTCGAGCCGGCCTTTTCGACCAAAGGGTCTGCGAAGAACATGGGCTTCGGCCTGTGGTGGACCCGATCGTTGATTCAGCGCTTCGGCGGCAGCATCCGCGTGGAAAACAATCCCGAGCGCGGCTGCACGTTCGTCATGAATCTGCCGGCGCTTGACGAGGCGCCCACGCTCACATGAGGTTTTGGAATGAGCCCGGTTCCCGTTGATCTCGCCGCCCAATCCCTGCGCGCCTTGATTGTCGACGACGATCCGCGCTGGCGCGCCATCGTGGCTGAAATCCTGAGCGAGCTCGGCTGGAGCATCACGGCGCTGGCGGCCCCGCCCGACGATGTGCGCGGCTACCAGCTGGCGGTGCTCGACATCGCGCTCGATCCCGTCATGGCGCGCAACCGCGACGGCTTGAGACTGGCCCGGCAGGTGACGGCGCAGGGCACGCCGTGCGTGGTGCTGTCCGGCCTGGAGGACGACGAGCTTGCCGCGCAGATCAGGCTGCTGCCGCACGTGCTCGATTTCATGCCCAAGACCGCCTTTCGCCGCGATGTGTTCATCAACCTGGTGCGGCAGATCGGCGCGCCGGCCATCGTCGCCGCCCCGCAGATCTTGATCGTCGAAGACGATGCGCGCTGGCGCGCCATCTACGAAGAAGTGCTGTCGGACGAAGGCTACGTGCTGCACGGCGCCATCAGTTACGGCGAAGCGCGCGGCTGGCTGCAGCGCGAAGAGATCGCGCTCGCCATCGTCGATCTGCAGCTCATCAGTTCGGCCGCCCCGCAAGACAATCGCGACGGCTTCTGGCTGCTGCGCGCGGCCCGGCAGCGCCGGATCCCGACCATCGTCGTCAGCGCGCTGGGAGCGCCGGACGACATCGATCGGGCTTACGAGGAATTCAACGTCTTCGCGTTCGTGGAGAAAGAAGCCTTCAATCGGCGCGAGTTCCGCACCATGATCGCGGACGCCCTGCACGCCCGTCGCCTGGCCGTGCCAACGGCCGAAACGGCGCCCGATCAGAAATCGCCGGCCGACTCGGCGCTCGCTGAACTCACCGAGCGCGAACGAGACGTGTTGGAACTGCTGGCCAAGGGTCACACCAACCGCCAGATTGCGGATCAGCTGGGCATCACGGCCAACACCGTCAAGAAACACGTCGATCACATCCTGCAGAAACTGCAGGTCAGCACGCGCGCCGCGGCGGTGAGCGTTGCCCTGCGCGCCGAACGGAGTTGACGCGGCATGGAATTGTCCGACACCGTGCGCCTGCTGGGCGATCTGCTGGGACAGGTGCTCAGCACGGAAGAATCGCCGCAGCTGTTTGAAACCGAGGAGAAAATCCGCGCCCTGGCGAAGGCGCGCCGATCGGGCGAGCTGCAGGCGGGGGCGCGCCTGGCGGCCGAAGTGGCGACGCTCGCGCCCGCCGCGGCGCGCGGTGTCGCCGCGGCTTTCGCGCTGTATTTCGATCTGGTCAATGTCGCCGAAGAGGACTACCGGGTGCAGGCCCTGCGCCAGCGCCGGCGCGATCTGCACCCCAATCCGGGCAGTGAATCGATCGCCGACGCGATCGGGCAGTTGAAGCAGCACGGCGTGACACGCGAGCAAATGGCGGCGCTGCTCGATCAACTGCGCATCGAACTGGTGCTCACGGCGCATCCGACCGAGGCGAAGCGCCGCACGATTTTATCGAAGCTGCAGCGCGTCGGCCAGGACTTGCGCTGGCTGGACCAGTGTGACCCGCTGCCACACCAACGCGAGGACGCGCTCGCCGCGCTGCGCGCCGAAATCACGGCGCTGTGGCTCACCGATCAAGCCCGCACGTCCAAGCCCAGCGTCACCGACGAAGTCCGCACGGGGCTGTATTTCATCGGCGAGATTTTCTGGGAGGTGCTCCCGCGCATCTACGCCGATCTTGAGCAAGCGCTGGCGCAGCATTACCCGGAAGTGCCAGGCCCAACCCGCTGGTTCACGCTGGCCTCGTGGATCGGCGGCGATCGGGACGGCAACCCCCACGTCACCGCCGAAGTCACCGCCGAGACGCTGCGCCTGCATCGCGGCCTGGCGATCGAGCAGCATCGCAAAGCGCTGCACGATGTCTCGCGCCGCTTCAGCCTCAGCGCGCGCCGCGTGCCGCCGCCGGGCGAGTTGAACGCGTGGCTCGAGGCGCGGCACCCCCTGCCGGATCACGTGGCCTTTCTGGAGAACCGCTATGCCGGCGAGCCGTATCGCCTGACACTGTCGCTGCTCGCCGCCGATCTGGAATATGCCTCGCAGGAACAGATGAAGGCGCGCCTGCTGGAGAATACTCCGCACACGGCGCGCATCGCCATGAGCGATCTCACCCGGCCGATCGATCTGATTGCCGCAGCGACGCCGGCCGCTTTAGCTCATTATCCGCTGCACAGGGTGCAGCAGCAGCTGGACATCTTCGGCCTGCACACGGCGCGCCTGGACATTCGCGAGGATTCGTCACGCCTGACCGCGACGGTGGGCGAGATTCTGCGCGCCCTGAACATCGACATGACGTTCGAGCAGAGCGACGACGCGGCTCGCGCGCGCACCCTGCTGCGCCTGTTGGCGGAGCCCCCGCCGCAGCTGGCCGCCAACCCTGGCATCACGCCGGAGACCTCCGAGACGTGGGCTACGTTCCGCGTGCTGGCGCGCGCGCAGCAGATCTACGGCCCTGAACTGCTCGGGCCCCTCATCATCTCGATGGCGCACGGCGCGGCGGATGTGCTGACGGCCTTGCTGCTGGCGCGCTGGACGGGCTGCGCCGGCGGCCTGCACATCGCGCCGCTGTTCGAGACGCTCGACGATCTCGCCCACGCGCCGCGCATCCTGGCCGAATTGTTCGCGCTGGAGGCGTATCGCGCGCACCTCGCCGGCTGCCGCAGCGAGCAGACGATCATGATCGGCTATTCGGACAGCAACAAAGACGGCGGTTACCTGGCGGCGAACTGGGCGCTGTACCAGGCGCAGGAAAATATCGCCCGCGTCTGCCGCGAGCACGGCGTTCAACTCACGCTGTTCCACGGGCGCGGCGGATCGGTCGCGCGCGGCGGCGGGCCGGCCAATCGCGCCATTCGCGCGCAGCCGCCCGGCACGATCAATGGCCGCTTCCGCATGACCGAGCAAGGCGAAGCGATCGCGTCCAAGTATAGCAATCCCGATCTGGCGCACCGCCACCTGGAGCAGATCGTCAGCGCGGTCCTGCTGGCCTCCGCCCCGCTCGATCCAGCGGTGATCCCGGAAGCGTGGCGCGCGGCGCTGAGCCGCCTGTCGCGCGAGGCGTGGCGCGCTTACCGATCCCTGGTGTACGACACGCCCGCGTTTCTGGAGTACTGGCGCGCCGCCACGCCCATCGACGAGATCAGCCGCCTGCGGATCGGATCGCGCCCGACCACGCGCCGGGGCAGCGCGCTGAAATTGGACTACGTGCGCGCCATCCCGTGGGTCTTCTCGTGGATGCAGAGCCGCTTCAATCTGCCGGGCTGGTATGGCCTGGGCGCGGCGCTGCGCGAGCATCCCGCCGCATTGAATCGCGAGATGTATGAGCAGTGGCCGTTCTTCCGCGCGCTGCTCGACAACGCCGCGATGTCACTCTTGAAGGCTGACCTGGGCATCGCGGCTCTGTATTCGCAGCTCGCGCCGGATCAGGCCGCCGCGCTGGAGATATTCGATCGGATTCGCACCGAGTACGATCGGACGGTCGAAGCCGTGCTGCGCGCGACGGATCACGCCCACCTGATGGACAGCGATCCGATCATCCAGCGATCCATCCAGCTGCGCAATCCCTACGTCGATCCGTTGAACTACCTTCAAGTGGACATGCTGCGCCGCCTGCGCGCTCTGCCCGATCAAGACGGCGCGGAGGCCGAAGCGCTGCGCGAAGTGATCGTGATCACGATCAACGGGATTGCGGCGGGGTTGAGGAATACCGGATAACAAGAGAAACGGGCCATTGTGCAGGCTGCACGACTTGTCCCGAACTTTGATCGGCAAAGTGATCAAACAGCACCCAAATGGCCCGGCTTAAAATCACCTGAATGGGGGTTGTTGCACCCGGCTGAATTTGATATAGTAACCGGCGTGAGATGCACACAGTGGCATGTCACGAACAATTGATTCCTCCGGGGTGTGGGTTTGGGCCAAGACGCCCTCGATGCCAAAACATCGAGGGCGTCGCCCGTACCGGAAGAAATTGAAACGAACAGCACAGCCGGGCCAGGACGCCCAACGCATAAGCCAAATGCGTTGGGCGTTTTTCATTGGGGGAGACGCCATGGTAATCGCATTAGCGGTGTTCGTCGTCGCCTACCTCTTCATCGCCAGCGAAAAGTTTCCGCGCCATTGGATCGCCTTGCTCGGCGGCGCAGCGCTGATCGTGTCAGGGGTGCTCAGCCCGCTCGAGGCGTTCCACTACATCAACTGGGAAACGCTCGGCTTGCTGGCCGGCATGTTCGTGTTGGTGGCCATCCTGGAGGAGGCTGGTTTCTTCAAGTGGTTGGCGATGGCCGCTGTCCGCAAAGTCAACTATCATCCCACGTGGTTATTTGTGGTGTTGGTGCTCATGGCGGCGTTCTTCGCCATGTTCATGGATAGCATCACGGTGATGCTGTTTCTCTCGGTCCTGACCTTGCAATTGTGCCGCTTGCTCAAGCTTGATCCGGTGCCGCTGATCATCGCGGAGGTCTGCGCGGCCAACACCGGCGGATCGGCCACGCTCGTCGGCGATCCGCCCAATGTCATTCTGGGCACGACGCTCGGTTTCAACTTCGCCGACTTTGTCCAACACACTGGCCCCATCTGCGCCATCGCCGCGTTGATGCTCCTGGGCATGTTCTATCTCATCAATCGCCGCCGCTTGCGCGACGCGCACACGGCGCTGACACCGGCCACCATCCGCGCGATCGAACGACTGCACGACGATCCGGTGCACGCGCACATGACCCGCGTGGGATTGATCGCGTTCGGCGCGGCGGTGCTGTTGTTGGTGCTGCACCTTCCGCTGGCGCACGCGCTGCAGGTTGAGCTCACCGGCGCGGCCTGCGCGCTGATTCCGGCCGGCCTGGCGCTGGTCTTCCTCGCCGCGCGCGATCGCCGGGCGGTGTTCCACAAGATCGATAAAAGCAGCCTGCTCTTTTTCACGGGCCTGTTCGTGCTGATCGGCGGGCTGGAAAAGGTGCAGGTATTCGATCGGATGGCGGAAATGCTGGCGGGCGCCGCCGCCACCAATCCCGCCGGACTGGTGGTGGCGCTGCACTGGGGGCCGGGCATCATGAGCGGCGTGGTCGATAACGTGCCGCTCGCCCTGGCGATGAGTTACGTGCTCAAGGATCTCTCGCAAGCGCCGGGCATGCCCGCCCTGGCGCTGATGGTATGGGCGCTGGCGCTGGGCGTCAATCTGGGCGGCAACCTCACCCCGATCGGCGCGTCGGCGAATGTGGTGGCCTACTCGCTGGTGGAGAAGAATCACGGCAAGATCGGTTGGAAGCGGTGGGTGACGATGGCGCTGGTTCCCACGCTCGTCGTCATGATCTTTGCGACGGCGATGGTCATGTTGAAGGGCTACATCGGCTGGTATTAAATTCATCAAACAGGGAGGAGTAAGCATGAAAGGCAATTCGATCGCACTGAAGATGTCTCCGAAAGTTCGTTGGGGGATCATCCTGGGCCTGGCGCTCATGTTGGCGCTGGCCACTTTTGGAACGGCGTTCGCGCAGGACGGCACGCCGCCCGATGTGCAAACGGTAGCCGCTACCGCTGGAGACACGGCAACCAGCCTGAATGTCTTGTGGGTGCTCATCGCCGGGGCGCTGGTGTTCTTCATGCAAGCGGGCTTCGCGCTGGTGGAGACCGGGTTTACGCGCAACAAGAACGTGGTGCACACCATGATGATGAACTTGATGGTGTTCTGCATCGGTGCGTTGGGTTACTGGCTGGTGGGGTTTGCGCTGCAGTTCGGCGGCGTGAACTACACCTACCCGGCGATCAACGGTCATCCGGCCTGGAACTTCTCGCCGGTTACGCTGGGCGACTGGAGCGGCGTGCTCGACAAGCCGCTCATCATCGGCAATTCGGGGGTGCTGGGTCTATCGGGCTTCATGCTGGCCGGCCTTAGCGCGAACTTCGGCGTGCTGGTGTTCTTCCTCTTCCAGATGGTCTTCATGGACACCGCGGCGACGATTCCCACCGGCTCGATGGCGGAGCGCCTGAAGTTCAGCGGCTTCGTGGCGATGAGCCTGTTCGTCAGCATGTTCATTTATCCGCTCATAGGCAACTGGGTCTGGGGCGGCGGCTGGCTGGCGAACCTGGGCCGCACCATGGGCTTTGGCAACGGCGCAGTGGACTTTGCGGGTTCAGGCGCGGTGCACATGGTGGGTGGATCGATCGCCCTGGCAGGCGCGCTGGTGTTGGGCGCACGCATCGGAAGATTCAACAAAGACGGATCCGCCAACGCGATCCCGGGCCATAATCTCCCGATGGGTGTGCTGGGCACGATCATTCTGTTCTTCGGCTGGTTCGGCTTCAATGCCGGATCGGCGCTGGGCTTCACGGGCGCGTTCCGCAACCTGGCCGTGCTGGCCGCAGTCAACACGTTGATGGCCGGCGCAGCGGGCGGCGGCACGGCGATGTTGTTCATGTGGCTGTTCGGCCCCACCAGGAAGCCCGATGCGGCGATGTCCGTGAATGGCATCCTCGCCGGGTTGGTGGCGATCACCGCGCCGTGCGCCTTTGTGGATGTGACCTCGGCCGTGATCATCGGCATGACGGGCGGCGTGATCGTGTGTCTCGCCTCCGTGCTCCTGGAGAAGTTGAAGATCGACGATGCGGTAGGCGCTGCGCCGGTGCATCTGTTTAACGGCGTCTGGGGCGTGCTGGCCGTGGGCATCTTCGCCAACGGCAACCCCGACACCGCGTTGTGGAATGGCATTGCCACGCCCGTCACCGGCCTGCTCTATGGCGGCGCCGGGCAGTTCCTCGCGCAAGTGTTTGAAGTGGTATTTGTCGGAGGCACCGTGTTCGCCGCGTCCTTCATCTTCTTCAGGATTCTGGCCGCCGCGAAGATGTTGCGGGTCTCGCGCGAAGTGGAATTGGAAGGACTGGACCTGCCCGAGATGGGCTCGCTGGGCTATCCCAAGGATTTCGAGCCACAGCCGGGTGCGGAAGTATACAGCCGCAAGAAGAGCCGCGTGTCGACCGGGGCAGCCGCTGCGGCTGGAAAATGAGCCGGGGGGAAGGATATCTCACCAACAGTTGATTCCCCCGGGGTGTGGGGCTGTGAGTTGGGACAAGGCGCCTTCGATGCCAAAATATCGAGGGCGCTGCCCGTTATGGGGCAGGATTGCTTGCGATATTGTGTGATTTTTCTTAATGTTGACAGGGCACCGCAGTCCCCGCTACAATGATTGTGTCCTCTGACGTGATAAGTCCGAGCCAAGGGCTGATCATCATTCACATACATCAATTGAATAGTTGAGCACGCTGCGCGATCGTCACACCGCACCTGCGGTGGGTGCAGGTGTTCCCGCGCGCTTTCGCTCACGTCGTACCCGGCACGTTGTGCCGGCGACGCGCCAGGCGTGCGTGCCGCCAGGCCCCAGTGGGGCCTGGGTACGGCATAGCGGGAATCCAGCAGTTTAACCGGCACACATTGCCGATCGGCAACCTCGCGAAGCGTGCCCGATACGCCCCGTCGTACCCGGTGCAATGCGCCGGCGACGCGCTGGGCGAGCGCGCATCTTCGCTACGCTACGACCGCATCGAGGCGGATACGCCCTGTCCGACTCCCCACCGGGGAGTCGGGGGCGTCCTGGGGAAGGCGACAGCACGCGGGAATGACATCCGTCTACGTCATGCCCGAGTGTTGTAATCGGGCATTCCACTGGATTCCCGCCGAGAGGCGCGCGGGAATGACGAATGGAAAGGTAGCGGATTTGGCAATCCGCTATGAGCGGAGTAGACCGATATTCGCTGCTCGGAGTGGGCAGTCACTCAGCATCGCAGAGTGCAGCAGCGCGAGGGAAGCGAGGGGTCACCATGAAAGACACAGAAAAACATGTTCGCCGGAGTCCGTGGATCATTCTCGTCGCAGCGATTCTGGCCGGCCTGAGTCTTGGCCCTGCCCGGGCGGCCGGCGTGGCCGGCCCGGACAGCCCGGCTGTCCCGGCCGCGATCTGCAGCGCCATCGCGATTGCTTCCGGCGTAAGCATCAATGGATACTTGAACGATCAGTATCGCTGGTATGACAGCGCCTGCCGGCTGCGCAGCACCGCGCTGGCCCGCAACGACACGAGCAAAGGCGGCAACGCCAAACAGTTCACGTACGTGCTGGCGAACGGCACGACCCGCACGGTGAATCCGGGTTCCAACGGCGCGGGCGGCTTCGGTTACGTGGTCGCGCACCTGAGCAATCCATCGTTTGCGTGGTCTTACGGCGCAGACGATTCGCCGCTCGGATCCGGAAACAGCGCCACCTCCACTAATCTATTTTCCGGCGAGCACCACGCCATCCACGAATACACCCTCAACTATGTGCGCTATGGCCTGACCCACGATGCCATTGCGAACCAGTCCATCGATCCCTGGACGTGGATCAACGGTCCGAACGACCCGAATCGCCAGTATGTCACGGTCTACAACATGCCTGTTCGCATCCAGTGGATGTTCGCCACGGGCCGCGACTATCCGATCTGGTCGGTCACTTTCGATTTGTCGGCCGCCCCTGATCATGCCATTGACTCCGACTTTCGCGCGCCTTACGGCGACATGAAGATAGAAGGCGGAGACGGCTCGGACCTGGTCGGCGGTGTGGCGTGGGGGGACAGCTATCGCTTTGTTACTTCGGGAAACGTCTTCACGATGGACAATGACTGGGATTATTCCCAGCTGAACACGGGCGCTCCCTACGACTCTTTATGGACTGCGACCGCCGACGCCGAAATGGGCCTGGCAGGGACACACCTCACGGCCCGGCAAAACGCCGGCGGCTACAACAACTGGATGGCGCCTCTCTGGCGGGGCAAAACCAGCCTGACGATGGGACAGCTATGCCTGAATGACGAGGGCGCGGGTCCCGCTTACAACCACAAACTGCCCTGCACCAGCGACTGGGCTTACCAGCTCATTCAATACTCCGTCGCCAGCGCCAGCGAGACCACCAGCAATAAGCGCCTGGCCTGGGGCGCGGATTGGGGTTCGCTAGGGAACAGTTCCTTTACCAGCTCCAACGGTTACGAGGTCAGCGGTTATCCGAAAGTGAGCTGACAGCGTTTACGTCGTTCTGGATCCCCACTCGAAGAATCCGACCCAGAACATGGCCCGGCAGGCTGAAACGGCGAGCCTGACGACGTTGACGGCCAGCGTGGGAACGGTGCGGACACAGGGCAGTGCGGGCGTCGGGCGCACCGATCTTCAAACCTACCAGCCTGCCGGTTACAACCCGATCTACGGCACATGGGAAGTGGAGGCCGTGAATGACGCTGTTGACGTCTCATTCGCGGTGTCCCCGGCGGCTCCGGCGACGCTGGATATGCCGATCCTCGTCGTTCACAACTACACGGGCGTGGCTGCACCCGCGCAGGTCGTGCTGGACGGCGCCGCTCTGACAGCCAACAGCGATTATTACGCCAGCCTGCGTCCCGGCGCAGCGGAACTCTGGATCACTCTCAACCGGCAACTGGCCGGGACGCATAACCTTCACATAACTGGCGGCCCCATCCAGCGGCTCTTCCTGCCTTTGGTCAGGCGTGGGTGAAGCGCCAGGATCAGGTGTCCTCTCTCAAGAACGCCAGCACATCCCGCTCGAACTGTTTGCCCAAAGCGGGATGGCCCATGTTCGGATACAGGCAGAGCCTGGCGTTGGGAATGCCGGCCGCCGTCTCGCGGAATAGCGCCGGGGTGTAGAAGGGGTCCAGCTCGCCGGCGACAACCAAAGCCGGCGCGGCGATCTGCGCCAGCCGGTCTTTGAAGTTGTGCCGATCTTCAGCCTCGACGGTGACGATCAGATCGGTCGGGTCCTGGGGCGCGCTGCGAGCCATCAACGGCGCGAACAGCCAGATGAGGGGCCGCGACAGCAGCCGCTTGACGCCGCGCCGGGGCAGCACCGCGTCCATCAGGATGGCCCAGACTTTGGTCCACTGGCGGCGCTGCGCCAGCTCGCCCAGCGTCAGCTGCAACTGCCTGGCCGGATCGCTCAACACATACGCGCTCGAATGAATGACCAGCCGCCGCACCAGCTCGGGATGATCGGCGGCGAAGTGCTGCACGATCGAGCCGCCGGTCGAGATGCCGATCACGTCCAGCGGGCCGCCGAACTCCTCTCGAATCATGACCGGCGTAATCGGCGGCCATGTCCTTCAGCGCGTAGCCGCGCGGCATTCCCGGTTTGCGCAGCACCGAATACACAGTGTAGTCGTCTTCCAGAAACTTGTACATCCGGAGCGCCATTCCGGGCATCGGCTTGTTTTCAAGCATCAAGCCTTGAAAGACGACCAGCGGGCGCGGCCCGTTGCCCATGCGGTTATAGGGCAGACCGCTGCGAAAGTAGCCGGATGATGTCATACTAACTCCTGTTGAATGGTGAGCGCGTCGTCACACCGCACCCCGCCCAGCGCGTCGCCGCTTTGTCCCTTCGGCACGGCGTGAGCGGCGCACAGCAGCGCGAGATCGCACCTGTGCGAAACCTGCATCTTCCGCAAGCGCTGCGCGGGATTGAAACAGCGGGCTGTTCGATCAAAGCAGCGTCTGAACACGCGTAGCACTCACTGATTCACCCGTTAATTGACTGAGTGAGTTGGAACGCGTATACTCATATCAGCCGACCGAATGGAGCACGAGCATGTTAGCCACAAAACTCAAAGGGAAGATTACGCCCAATCGCCAGCTCATTGTCGAGATTCCGCGCGACATGGCCCCCGGCGCGGTGGAAGTGATTCTACTGCATGACGCGCCGGTGAAAGCGGCTAAGGCCGCGGCTAAACCTTCGCGCCGCAAGGCTGCGCACCCGGCCTTTGGCCTGTGGGCCAAGCGTGCCGAGATAAGCGACTCGGCCAGTTATGCCGCCGATCTTCGCCAGTGGATCGAGCAGCGCGCCGATTGACATGGCTGAGATGGATTGGCTGCTGGACACATCCATTTCATCTGAGCCACGGCGTTGGCTTTCTCGATTGCCTGATCGCGGCCACTGCGACCCGGCACGGCTATCGTCTCGCGACGCTCAACCTGAAACACTTCACGATGCTGCCCGGGCTACAGGCCGAGCATCCCTATTGACGTTCCTCTTTGCCTTTCCCATTTCACGCTACGATCGGCCAGCAGGCGAATGGCGGGACTATCGGGCATCCACATTGGATTCCCGCCAGAGGCACGCGGGAACACCTGCACCCACCGCAGGTGCGGTGTGACGTGCTATCACTCAACGTCATGCCCGAGCGCTGTCGCCTTCCCCAGGACGCCCCCGACTCCCCGGTGAGGAGTCGGACAGGGTGTACCCGCCGCAAAGCGGTCGTAGCGTAGCGAAGATGCGAGCTGGGCGTGGCGGGCATCCACGCTGGATTCCCGCCACGTCGTACCCGGCGCCGTGCGCCCGACGCGCTGGGCGAGCACGCCATGCTTCATCCCTCAGCCCTCCGCCCTCATCCCTTGCTTCGCTGCTCACGTACAGCGGCCATCACCGCCGCACAGTCCGTTCAACAACCTCGATCGCGGCGGCGAGGCGGGCATATCGCCCAACACCTCGTCCATGCAGTTGACGGTATCCCAGCCCATCTGCCGGAACAGGGCCAGTCTGGCCTGTTCGAGGGCGTCTTCGGAACCAGCAGCAGGGCAAGGCATCGCACGTTTGCTCCGCAGACGTAAACTCAGGCAGCGTCGATGATCAACTTCTTGAACAGCGCTACAGACAAGATGGTTGTGTTAACCAATCAAGATGACGGCCTCCGGGTCTTTATCCCGCAAGGCCGCCGACACGAGGACGTTGGTATCGATCAGGACTTTCATCGCCCGGCCCGATAGGCGGCGATCTCAGCCGCAATGTCATCCTCGGTCATGGCCCGGGCTTGCGGCAAGGCTTGCGTGGCCTGGAACAACTCGCGCAGTTCGCGCACGAGCGTGGCCGGCTGCTCCTCTTCGGCGATCATCACCACCTCGACCCGCTGGCCGGGTTGAAATGGCAGATCCGACAAAATGATCTGCCTGGATTTCTGAACGGTGGCATATTGGCGATAGGCAAACATATCTGGCCTCCGGAGGGCGGCTGGTCAGCCCGCTCGCTCAAACCAAGTATACCGCGAATTCTGCCAGGGACGCGCGTCCGTGACAAGGCGCTGGAGGTTTTGATGGTCTGGCCCGCGACGAAGCGCCGCACGTCATCGGGCAGATTGGCGCGGCCTTTCGGATTGTACCGAATTCGGCGGAAATAGATCGCCTCAGCCGGCATGCTTCACACCGCACTCCCCGCAGCGGAGCGGGAGTGGGTGCAAGTGTCCCCACAGCGCGGCCCCGCAACGCGGCCTTCCGCAATCCGATCACTGGGGACACCGTTCTCTCCGCAGTTGAACTGCGGACGAAAGACCCTGGCCTGCCAGGTGTTCACTGCTGGCTATCGTCATCCGCTTCGCATTCCGGTCCAAGTAATTCACGCGCCTCCGCGATCCGATCGCTGGGGACACCGTTCTCTCCGCAGTTGAACTGCGGACTACCGTTCTCTCCGCAGTTCAACTGCGGACGAAAGACCATGGCCTGCCAGGTGTTCACTCCTGGCTATCGTCATCCGCTTCGCATTCCGGCCCAAGTAATTCACGCGCCTCCGCGATCCGATCACTGGGGACCAGGATGCGCACTTCCCCGGTCCCGCCGAAGGCCGGAATTCCGAGCAAGGTGCTCGTGCTGTCATAGTCGAGTGCGACAGGAATCCCGGCTGTTTCCAGGCGCCCGCGAATGGCCTCGGCTGACAGCAAGCCCATCGTGCGGCAAACGATCTTCCACAGCACTTTCGCGGCAGGCGTTTTGCTAGGCATGGCAACCTCCGGGCGGACAGGCCGTGTCCTCAAAACAGGAACGGCACAAACCGCTTGCTCTGCTTCATATACGCTTGATAGGGTGCTCCAAAGAAACGCAGGCATTCGGCTTCATCCGCCTTCACTGTGGCGAACAGCAATAGCGTGGCGGTCACGGCCAGGAACAGGCCGGGCCAGGTCAGCGCTTTGAAGAAGATGCCCCACGTCAGAAACAACAGCGAACTGTACAGCGGATGCCGGATGTAGTGGTAAATCCCGCTGGTGACCAGCGTCGAGGTCTTTTCAAAGGCGAGCAGTTGAGGCTCCGCCTCGCGCTGCGCCACCGGCTTGCCGCGGGACCTCAGCGCGCGAACTCCCGAGACCAGCGGGACCAGGCACAACAGGAGCAAGAACCAGGAGACGAGTTGATACCAGGCAAACGGCGTCTGGAACCAGGCATCGACATTCAGCAGGAACAGGGCCAGGATGCACTCCCACGCCAAGAAACGATAAAAGCCATGCGAGCGCGGCGCGCGGAGTGAAGCGCGCGAAATGGTGATCAGGCCGGCCGATGCTGTCAGGAAGACGATCAGTTTGACCACGGACATCCCTCAACAGCGCTTCGTTTCGCGTCCCCGGAGAACGCCCTCATCCTGCCCCACTGGCGCCGCCGCCCGATGCGCCGGCCCCGCCGCCGGCTCCACTGGCGCCGGCAGAATCCGACGCAGACATGACGGCCACCACTGCGCCAAAATCGCCATGGCTGCCGGGCATGGCATGGAACCACACCGGTAATGGTGCGCCGCCGGCGCGCTGGAAATGCCTGGCCCACGCGCCGCCCAACCCAAACGCGGCAGCCCAGGGGAGATAGCGCTCAAAATCGTCTGAAGAGAAAACAGCCTGCCGGTTCCGGCTGGACTGTTTGAGGTGCCGGGCAAAGCTCCGCCAGCGCGCGGCCTCTGCTTCACCGTCCGGCGTCAACGGCGAGAAGACGGCGCAGGCGATCAGCACCCCGATCGAGATCACAAACCCGCCCGCCGCCATGCCGATGAGGGCGGCCCACACCGGCGTTTGATTGACATCGGCGGCCAATCCTACAATAGCGCCGATCACAAAGAGGCCCATAGCGGCCAGCATCAGCAGGAAGCCCGTCACGCCGAGATTCCGGCGCTGGCGTTTGCGATCCGGATCGAGCCAACCGTGATCGATCAACTCCTGCTCCACCGGCTCGTCAAAGGCCTGGCGCTTGCGCGCGAGACGTGCCGGTATCGCCGCCATGTCGACGGTGGTCTCGCCCGGTTTGAACACCACGGACAGCAGGCCCTGCTCGTGGGCGCTCAAGGGAGCAGCTGCGGCCTTCAATTCCAGCGTGAATTTCTTCGATCCCCACCAGCCCTTGTCCTCGTGGACTTCGAGCACGCCGCGCTGCGCCAGATCGAACAACGTGCCCATGACGCCTTGCGAATGCCGCGTCAATTTGGCGGCCATGGCAGGCGCCAGATCGTCGGGCGGCGTGTTCCACGCCAGGGTGCCGGTTGGAATCGCCTCGCGCTGCTGGGCGCGCGCATAAGCAAAGAGGCCCAGGCCGCCGAGCAGCAGCGTCACGGCGGCCGCCAGCAGCCCGATCGGAAGCGCGCGCGCTGCCACGGCCTCGGCTTGCTGCTGCTGAACTTGCCAGCGCGGCGCAGCCGCGGCAGCTGTCCCGGCGGCGAAGCGCGCGGTCAGAATCACGTCTTGATCGCGGGGAATGTCGGTGGTGGTGAGCTGGACGCCGTTGGGCAATGGCACGGCTTCGTAGTCACGGCTCAATACCGGCTGGTCGATCGGGCGCGCCGCGGGCGGATAGGTGAACGTGATCGTGGAACGCTCGATCGGATAATCGTGATCCTGGGGAATGGCGCGCCAGCGGATCGTATCGGCGGCGAGTTTCCGCACCACGCCCTCCACCCGATAGCGCACGACGAACTCATGCGTCGTATCCGAGGCTGGGGCAAAGTGCCACTTCACTTTGACCGGATCGCTGCCCGTGACCTCCACCTGACCAGCCTGCGTGCCCAACGGCATTTCCTCGCCGTCCATGCCGGCTTCGATGAAGGCGATGCCATCCGTGTCTGTCGCAGCGATGTCGCGGAAGACATACGTGAACGGGCCGCCCTCGAAACGAAAGACCACCTTCTCGGCGACCAGCGCCGAGCCGTCCGGCTGCAGATCGAATTGCACGTCGAAGCGCTCGGCATAATAATCTTTGGCGGCCCAGGCCGGAGCAGCGGCGATAACGGCCAGGGCCAGGATGATCAGACCGGACAGCAGGGTTTTGCGAGACATGGCAGATGCATCCAGGGAAAAAGCGGGTGTGTTCATCTGCCCTGAGTATAGATCACTCGGCCCGGCGAAGCCTGACACCCCGGTGTCAGGCGCTGGTCGAAAGGCTGACAAGTGTCATCTTCGACAAATCAAATTGCCCGGAGGCTCGACCGCGATCGAGCTCATTCCGGGCAGCTGGTGTGCGGCGTGACAACCGGCGAATAGGGTGTTGACTTCAGCGCGATAGGGTTCCCCATTGAATATGTGTTGGAATTGCGTTGGATCAATGTGCCTGACATCTAACCGGCTCGTGAAGAAAAGAGAAATGTTGACATTTGACGCTGTGTCGTGATATTCTGGTAATCGGTTTTTCGCCCCCCTGCTGTACATCACTATTACTGAACTGAATAACGCGGTCATGAGGAATCTGCTGCGACAGTTCCCGATGCGGGACTTTCTTCATGGACCGCACCTTGGCGTGTTTGCGGTATAAACAGGCCTATTAATGGAACACCGGACTGACAGTGGCCGAATGCAAGAAACTGAAGGTCTGCCATGAACATTATCATATTGACCCCTGTTCGATTACTGGGCGATGGGTTAGCCGCCTGTTTCAGTAATCGCCCTGACATCACGACTGTCGTCGTCGTTAAGGATATTGCAGCTCTGCGCGATATCCTGGCGAATACGGAGATCGATGTGGTCCTGATCGACGTTACCCAGGGAGTCGATCTTTACGACATCCGCGCCATCGCGGCCGAATGGCCCGGCGTTCCTCTGGTCGCGCTCGGTCTTGCCGAGCAGCGGCAAGAAGTCGTCAAGTGCGGGCGCGCCGGTTTCGCCAGCTACGTCGCGCGTGACGCCTCGATCGACGCGCTCTGCACGACTTTGTCGGACGTCGCCGCCGGCCGTCTCGCATGCCCGCCTGAAATTTCTGGGAGCCTGCTGCGCGCTCTGTTTCGTAGGGAACCCCAGGCCGCCGAAGAACCCACCCTCAATTCTGCTTTGACCCGCCGGGAGTGCGAAGTCCTGGATTTACTGGGCCGTGGTCTTTCGAACAAGGAGATCGGCTGCGAGCTGTGCTTGAGCGAGGCGACCGTCAAACATCACGTCCACCATATTCTCGGGAAGCTCAATCTGTCGAGGCGGGCCGAGGCCATGCGCCAGGTGCGCGATGCACCCTGGCTCGCCCACATCGGGTCAATTGAGAAGGGAACAAGCGAGCGACGGCAATATTCGAGGTGATCAAATAAGGAAACAATCGTGAGTGCTGCTACTCGCCAGGTCCGCCGAAATCAATTCCAACTTTTTCGGTGTACGTTTCTCCTCTACTGCCTAAACTGAGGTTAAATCTTCAGCGACATCAGCGTATAAGTGTTCAGATTCTGATTCCAAGTCACGCGGAAAACGATCTGCTTGGCCTTGTTCCCATTCATGCTTCGACCAGTGCTCAGCAATGGACGGATCGTGGTCAGGTGACGCGACATCGATGGGAACAAGAGCCTTTCCATTTAAGGTCTGTGTGTAACCTTTTTCAGCCTCTTTTGAGGCGGGTGCCTCACTCAAAAACTGCTTCGGATTAAATGGGTTTAAAGTAGCTTTGGCAATTTGCGCGCTACGATGGCCCTACGACTCTCTGCAATGTTTTTCCTCATAAAAATTAGGCCGGATATACTTGCTGCCCCGATATATTGGTATTAGAACAAACCCGGCGCCGGCACCACCCTCAGGCATTACATATTTCGACTTGTGAGCGAAATCATTACGTCGCCTCCATTCGATATCCTCACTGGAATATGAATGGGAACTGATCACCATCCGGTTTGGCAGTTGTGAAGCTTAGCGCCGTTTGTTCAGCACCTGCTGTTCTCTTCAAGACATTTGCTTTTCCAGTTACCCGCTCAAAAGATTTCGTTATGAGATTCTCTATCCAAGAACCAACCTCCACCAATTTCGGGGAAGCGCTGCCGATAGCTTCGGCCCCGGTTTTATGCCCGCCGGATTGATTCCATAATTGAAGTACCAGAAGCCACCTCTCGGTTCGACCGTCAAGGATTTGAATTTGAACTTTCTCCGGACGGATTTTATTGCCGCAGTCATTTCTTCGAGCATTACTCCCTTGGCTGCGTAAGCATCGGCTACTTGCTCAAGGGCAGCGAGCGCCTTTTGCGTCTCATCAGAAACCTGCCTCCTTCTTCATCGCCAGTGCGATTTGCCCCGCGCTCTTCTTCTTCCCGCCGCCGCTTGGCGTAACGATCCATTTATCCCCTTCGGGCTTGGCGTTGAAACTTATCCCCTTCACCTTGCCTCTTAGAGCGCCCAAGGCCTTATCCAATTCCGCCTTCGAATACGGCTCCTTGTTTTTCAGCCCATCCAAACCACTCTTTAACGTCTTGGTGGCAACCTGATCGGTTTCGGCCTTCTTGTCCGGTTTAGCGGATTTCCCGCCGGGCGGTACTGCTCCCTTCTTTCTGGGTTTTGCATCCGCTTTTGCCGGGGGCGCTTTCTTCGGTGGTACGGTTGGTTTTGGCACCGATCCGTCGTCTTTGAACGTTCCTTGCCCGGCACCTGCTCCACCAGATTTGTTGGGCAACGTGTTGTCCACCATGCTCGTCATGAACTTGGACGGATTGAATTCAGGTTTTTTCAGCTCGATGTCGGGCACCTTGCCAGAAACCAAGGACATACTCTTTGACCGAAGCGTTGATGCCAATTGGATCGCTCAATGGCCATTCCTTCGAGAAGAGTGGCCAGGTCCATTTATCATCCGAAAGTGGGGACCACCAGGGAGTTTCTAATTCAATGAAAAATTCGCCACCTAAGCCAAGCATCGGCTGTGCGACCATTTCCAACGTCCCGCTGATGTAAAACTGACCCGGATCTCGATAGCCAATGGTCGGACGCGCCTCGGCATACGCCTTGACCCCTACGTCGGCATTCAACCCGATGCCGAATTTCAGATCATGATCCAAAATTTCTATGCCGGCACCGCCTTCGGCGCATTACCGCAGCCCCGCGTAAGTCGAAATATTGATAGATCCGGAAATCTGGATATTCTTTTGAATCTCCGGGTCGGTAGAATACGTTCCTAATACTTCGATTTTGTAAATCTTGGCGGGGCCCAACGTAGCCAGCGCGTGCAAACTTATGTTGGCAAATAAATTCAAATTCCCGACTACGGGAATGCCGTAATAGGCCTTCGCTTCAAACTTGATAAGTTCTTTCTCCCAAGGGCTTTGGTCGAAATAACAGTATTTCCCCGGGAGGAGCAATTTTCCCGATGACCGTGACCGCACCCTTTGCGTCGACAACGACATTGACGGTCCCGGCAAACCATTGCGTGAGATTAAAACCCAACTGGCCGGTCGCAGCCAGTGCTCGAGATTTCTTCTCTCCAGGTTTAGGTAGGGGAACCGGTGCTGGCGGCGGTGCGTCCTGCACGTTTTCCTTCCCGCCGGCCCGCGGCAATCGCGTCCTTCGCAAAACGGTTTGCCGTCTCTAGATCCGTCGCAACAAATTGTATTTCACCCGGACAATTTATTGGCGCTGTATGCGGCCTTCCCCGCTTACATCCACCGTTCCATCGGCAGCAATACTTCACGGAGAAGCCGCGCCACTGAACGCCTTGAGAATCAATTCCGCCAGCCAGATCTGCCCTGCAAGCTTATCTCCCTGGGTGTTATCGAGGGTGAGCGTGCCCTGCGCCATGCCTTTGATGTTGACGTTGGCAGCAGCATCGATCTTCGGCTTGCTGGCATTTTCGAAATCAGTCAAGTTGAACTGGGCATCAAGAAATCCGCCGACTTCGACTTTGAAATTGTCACACCAAGCGTCAGCTGGCCACTTTAAAAACTTATTGACTGGTGTGGGTAGGTTCTGCACCTTCAGGCCAAGTCCCCCCAGGAGGCTTGAGTTCTTTTTCACCGCCTCCAACCAATCATTGGGATCTCCGCCGCCCGGCTTGAGTGACGCATAGCCCGCAATCTGATTATTCTTAACGGTAAAGTTGAGGTGCATTCCGCCAAACTGCTGCGCCCAGGGACTGAGCAGAGGCATGGAACCTCTTTCCATCGAATCATACTGATTACTGACGATCCACCTTGGTTTTTACTTGCCCTTCTCCGGTCAAGCCCTTCGCTACAACGCGAACTATCAAATCCCTTTGTGGCGTTGCGCTTCAATTTCACCTTTTACTTTTTCCGAAGGGTTAAAAACGCCAGTCGATATATCTACAACTTCGGAACTGACTAACGGCTGATTACCGGCGTCGTTGTGCGGGGCAGATTTGGGCCTGGCAGCTGTGGGCGAAGGAATTGACCGTGAGATCCAGGGCCTGCGTTCCCTGGTTCCCCAAACGCTCCTGCAATTTTCGGGCCGGCGACGGCGCGGCCGCAGACGCCGCCGCGCTACGTTGGATCGTGGCGGCGGCGTTTCCGCTCGATCGCGCGTGTCGCGTGCTCAGTTTTCCGCTCCATATTTCCCTCCGTTCGACTGCAGGCTCGGGGCGTGAAGACACAGGAGTCTTCAATCATTATTTCGCCGGCTTCTTACTCTCTGCACCCTCGCCGCCTGTTCCACCGCCAGTTCATTTTCCGATTGGTACTTTCTGAACAATTTCGGCCACCGCATATCCGGCTTGAGCCAGCAGGACAATCTGAGCACGGCGGCGCAGGCGTGGACATTGGGCTTGATCATACATCTCACGCAGGCGATTTAACTGCCGCCCGCGGACAGGTTTGAGTTTCAATGGCGGTCGCATGGCTCACTTCAGCGGCCCCTTCTCTTTCCGGCTGAGATCAAACCGCACAATCGTGGCCGCCTCACAGGTGCATTATTTTCTCGGTTTCATTTAGGTCACTTGGCATCGCTGGTGAGAAGTAAACAATGCCAGGCAGATATTCGTAAATTGCCCGGCTGACAGAGTTATCAAGATGTGCGTATCGATTGTGCGGCCCGCGCTAACCAGACACCCATACCACTGTGACGTTAATATTGCCTTTTTTGAGCTTATTAGCTCGTTGTTGACATGTTGAATCGCGAAATCCGATGGTTTTTTGGGGCAGCGGATTGTATAGATTATAGGGAATCAGGGTATTTTTGAGCGATGCCGAAGACCGTCGCCCGGCAAGCTGTACTGCTTTGTGCGGCTCCGTTACGCTCGGTGCGATCTTGCAGCGTTGGCTGGATCATGAAGTTAGCATCAAGGGTTACCTCGACAACTTCAATCCTCGGTGATGCGCCAGGTAGCACTGCTACTAGGTCAGGTCTGTCATGGGGGTCATCGGCCTTTCGCTCTCCGCTGATGTTGGTCTTGGGTTGGCTTAAAAAGTGCTGGTTTTTCTGGCAGGACGCTCTTTTTCCCTTTGGCGGGCCAAATATCTCTTGGAAACTCCCTGCTGCCGGGTGAAGTTGGCGTTAGTGGAAGTCTGGTAGAGATGCTGACTTGTTCTGAACCTCTTTCTCCATCCCCTTGGTGCCCCTGATTGTCCAGGGACCGCTCTAAGGGCAGGGTCAGAAGCGGGTTTATGCTCGATACGGCTCGGACTTTTCTTAATTCCAGACTTGATCTCGCCTACTGAGACTATCAGAAATTCCGCGATAACAGGGACTTTCGTGGGCTTTGAGACTTCATTCTCGCTGGCAGATGCAATGAAGTGAACGGTCGCTGTCTTCTCATCCTTGGCGTCGACCACGGCGTTCAACGTCAGAAGCTTGTAACGGTTCTTTAACGGAGCGAGCTTGCCATTTATTGTCTTTTCGTCAAACCCTTTTGCTGCCAGTTTTTCGGCTTCCCCGATTGCCGCAAGCTTATCCTTCTTTTTCTGCTCGTCCGTCCTATCATCCGGCTTATCCTTTTTCCCGAACAACTTCGCGAACAGCTTCTTTGCCTTATCCACCATCCATGCAATCGCCGCGTCGATCGCCTTGTCTACGGAGCCCCGGACCTTCTTGATGACCTCATTGATCTTGTCAGTAACCTTACCCAACCCCACGAAGCCGGCCAGGAAGCTGATCGCCAGCGACAGCAGATTGGCCAGGATGCGTTCCACGCGGTTAGCGGCGGCGGTGATGTTGCCGCCGGCGATGGCGACGATGGAGTCGATGAAGGCTGTGACCACCTGGATGATCTTCGAGATCTTCTCGACGAACACCGTGATGGTGTCGTAGATCGAGAGGATGGCCGAGATGAAGCCCGCCCCGGGGATGAACATGGCGATCAGCTTTGGGATGGCCTTTTTCACGACAGTGTCGGTGACGAAGCCGACGATGCCGCTGATGACCTGATCCTTGAGGTCGGTGAGCTTTTCCTTGATCAATTCCCAGGCCGCGGCCGGGCCGCCGGTGACCAGCGCGACGACGATGTCGAAGCCGGTTTCCAGGCCCTTCATGATCATTTCGCCGTTCGGCCCGAGCACCTTGACGATCTTGCCGCGGATCTGGGCCCAGCTGATCGCCCAGCACGCTGATGGCAAACTTGCCCAGCTCCAGCCAGGCTGAGTGCCTTCGGGATGTAGACGCCTTCCAGCGAGCCGGTCAGCCAGTCGATGAGACCGGCTTTGAGATGACTGACGAAATTGTCGGCGAAATTCTGGAAGCCGAGCTTGGCCGCCCTGACCAGGTTGCCGACGAACGGCAGTGGGTTCTTGAGGATGCTCATGAGAGCAGCCCCGGTTTTCTTTATATAGACCAGCGTGCCGGGGCTGACCACCTCGAAGATGAGCTCCAGCAAGGACCAGACCGTTTTCCCGGCCCAGGTAACGAATTGCATGGCGAATCCGCCGAAGACGCCGACGATCTTGGCGAACGCCTTGCGGCAAGGATGAGGTCGATGATCTCGAGCGATCGGAGCGTGGTCATAAACATCGTCGGGATCTGCCGCACAAATCCCAACAAGCCGGATCAGCGCGCCCTGGAACCAGGCCCAGGCGCGCGGAATGGCGTTGGCCTTCTTGATGTTCTCCCAGACTTCCTCCTGGCTGATGAACTTCATGAAGCCGCCGATCAACGTTTCAGGAGTGCGGGGAACAGGCGCGCCGGTAATGGGATCCTCGCCCAGAACGGCCTTGAGCAGGTCATAGCCGCTCGGTGCCTTCGGCCAGCCTGGCCAGGGGCAGGAGGATCGCTTCGCGGATGAAGCTCGAGGATATCCGTCGCCACCGACTTGCCGAAGGCGATCAGGCGATCGATGGGCTCGGTGAAGATGCGCTTCCCTCGCTCATAGACGTCGTCCAAACTGAAGTTACATCCCGCCATCTGAGCGAGGCAAGGAACTTGTCGAGCGCGCTTTTCAATGCGCTCCCGACCAAACCGAGAGAGCGAACCTGCACATCCAGCCATGCCCCTACCCTGGCAAATATGCCGTAGCGATCCAGAGTTTCAGCGATAAGCGGTCCAGCGACGGGAATCATTTCAAGCAGCGCACGAAGGATGTTGGCCGCACTCCGCTCGACCGGCGCGAAATTGATCGGGTTCATACCGAGTACGATGGTCAGCATTCGAAAGCCATGCAGGTAGTTGGCTTTGTCGGCAATCCAGTTGAGCGCATCGCCGATACCAAAATTCCCCACCTTTTCAGCGACCCAGCCGGCTGCATCGCCGGACGTGTACTGTGGTGCCCACTACGGTGCGCTGACGGTGTATCCTCGCTCCGCTGCACACGGCGCCCTGCTGGATGGTATGCGTCAACTCGTGGGCGATCAACTGCTGCCGCCCGCGCTCTGTGGCTGGAACTTATCCCTCCCGAAAAAGATGTGCTCGCCGAGTGTAAATGCATGGGCATTCAGGTTGGCGCTCTGGCGCGCGGCGGATTCGCCGGTATGAACGCGTACGTTGCTGAAGTTCGCGCCGAAGCGCGGTTCCATATGGCTGCGGACAGAGGCAGGCAGCGGCGAGCCGCCCGGATGTTCACGTGCGGCGATAAAGCGGCGGAGGTCGGCGGGGTGAGGCGATGGGGCTGCCTCAGCACGTTGAAGCGTACCCTTGGCAGTCCCCTGCTTTGCCGCCGGCCTGGATGCGGGCGGTTCCTGCATGCGCGTCACTTTGCGCGCGGTCTCTTCGGCTTCGAGCTCGCGTGTCCTTCGGCTTCGAGACCTGGGACGGCCGGAGAGCGGTGCTGCCCGCTGCACCACGCCTTTCTCCGTGCCCTTTTGGGCTGACGGCTTCGGACCGGGCAGGTCCTTCGGTCGTGCGTTACCTTGCGGGCGGTTCTCCTGGCCTCGAGCTCGGGCGATCGCCCGGCTTGGAAACCCTGGCTGGCCGTAGAGCTGCGTGTGAGCGCTGGACGCGAAGGTGGCCGCCGTCAGGCACATGCCCGCTGGTCGTGTTCTTCTCGGGCGAGGCGATCCGACCGGGAGCGAGTGCCTGGCTGGCGCGGTCCCCCGACGCTCCTGCAATTTTCGGGCTGGCGGTGGCGTAGTCGCACCCACCGCCGTGCTGCGCTGGATCGTAGCAGCAGGCCGTCGCCTGGCAACAGGTGCCGTATGCAGAGCTGTACGGTCCAATCCTAAGCGTTCTCCTCACGGTTTTTGGTGCCTTTCTGAACTTGTTTCGGCCTCTTCACCTCAGGCGCTTTATTCAGTTGTTCCTTCATCCGGTAGTTCTCCTCGGTCACTTCAGACAATTGCATCTGCATATATTCCATCTCTTCAGCCGCTTTCCCGTCTTCTCTTCGGATCTGGCGGCGTTACCACACTTGCACAATGGATCGCGCATCAACACAGGCCGGATAAAACGCCGAACGCGATGATCGGCAACCCAATCGGTTTCTACCTTGGTCAATTTGGCGAGAAGGATGCATTCGCAGTCACAATTGGAGCCGTCCCCGCAATTGCATTCGCACTTTCCGGCATAATGGTCGGCATGGCATCCGGCTCGGTCGGCGCACAGACAATGATCCTTGCTCCCTTCTTTTTCTGTGGGCATTTCGGCGCGCTGTGTTGGGTGCTCGCGGCACTGCCCGGCTTAGCGCATCCGCATACACATTTCGGCTCGCTCATTCACCACCCGGATCTCGAACATATCCCGCTCACGGGTACAGACTGGGGTCGCCTTTCATCGTCGTCGGCGCACATCGAAGTGCGCGGCGCACAGTTTTTCGTGGCGCCGCACAGGATAACCCAGAGCGGGCCCGGAATATCCGGGTTGCAGTTTTCGTCGAGTGCGAAGCGTTTGTCTTTGACGTAAACCGGGTCACCCAAACAGTCGAGCGCCAGGCCTGAGCTGACGGATACAAATAACTTGTTGCACTCTCATACAACCTTGACGCCCAGACCGCAAATGACACCGCATCCAAAAAAAGACTTGAACAGGAGGCGGCTCAATTCGCGGGTGTATACGTTCAGCTGCTCCAGGTCCTCGTGTGCAAGAGCATCCCCGGCCCGAACTTAGCCCTTACAAGTGTTGATGTGTCCGTGATGCTTTTGACTACTTTGTTATTTATTCATGGCAGACTCCTTTTTGCCAATTTCAGTGGTCATATGGGAAGGTTAAGGTTCAGAGCCTAGCGTCTTGTTGCCCGCTTCCACGCGGAAAGTGGAAAGAAATGTGCCGCCGGGCGTCCCGTTTCCAGTAGGAACTGGGGAAAACCCAACAGCATTGGCGTCGATGGACTGACCATTGCAGTCGATGATGAAATCCCCGCGAACCTCTATCTCGACCCGCGTGTTGCCCTCCTGGAATTTCTTCTTGACCTCTCACGGCGTCCTCCAGCCAGGGGCCATCCACGACGATCCTTGCGCCATACATGCGATCTGCCTCGGTGTAATCTGAAGCGTCCAGGCAAAAAATCGGGACACGAAACGTCTGCCACCAGCCGCCTTCGCCTTCATCGATCATGATGGTCATGGCAAAACAATCCGGCCGAAGGGTGTCCGGGCGCACCGGGCGGGAGAACTTCACCCAGAAAGTATCTGTCACGTACTCACGTCGCCTTTCCCTTGGTACCGGGGCTTTGGAGAAAACATCAAAATCGATTGGATCCTCCTGGCGATGCCAGTCTGCCCAGCCAATTTCGATGATTTTCGTGAGATCGCAACCCTGGATGAGGTCGAACAGCAAGTCGTTGCCCTTCACCAGCCGTCGAGGGCCGCACGCGTCCACTTCGTCAAAGGTCCAACCATCACACTTGTCCCTGATCAGTTTCACACATGCCAGGGGCACGCCATTCTGAAGGTCAACGCGCACGCTTCCACACGGCTCGTCTATCTCGCACAGTTTGTCGCAGCCCGGATCCCGGCGACCACCCGGTGACGTAATCGCACAGGCATCGCGGCCCCCGCGTTTGCGAGTGTCACTCAGACTGATCGCACCATCCCATCAGATTCGCACTCACATTCCCACTCGCACCCCTGGCCCTTGCAGCACTCCGCGCAATCTTTCGGCTGCAGAGAATAACGGACCGTCTCGCATGTGTAATTCCACTCCATGCGCTCGCACTGGCATGCGTCGCTGACCTTGACTGCATCAGTATCCTGCTCGGCATAGTGCGCGCTGAGCAGCCAGCATTCGGCCGCACCGATCTCGTCCCATTCGCTCCGCTGGCCCTTTTCGTCGAGCACGATCAATTCGTTCGCGACGCGGGTCAACTCCTCGACCTGCAGCAACTCCCGGCCGTTCTTGTCGAGCGCCAGCCCGGGCTTGATCAGCAACGCGCCGGATGAGGTCTTCGCCAGCTCAAAGCCATACACGACACCCCAGCCATGAATCGCGCGATTGAGCAGGCGGCGCCGCTCAAGCAGGTGGCGCTGTTCCACCTGAAATGAGGGGGTGAAGCTGTTTGCCAAGGAAGTATCTGTTCCTGAGGCTGGACCCGCAGTCTGGGTTGGTACAGCATTCCGACCCAGCACTCCTGGTTTTCCGCGCTGATTTCGTTGCACTCGTAGTGGACATAGAAGTTCTCCTTTTGTTATCGCAAGGGTGTGCCAATCGCAGGACCCGAGCCCGTCAGCCGGGTTCTCCGTTGTTCGGGCAGCCGGGCCAGGCCGGTAACGGCATCGCTGCCCAGATGCGGGCTGGGAGGCGCTTCAAGCACCAGCGTGTCGTCGAGCCGATCCGTGCGCAGCGCTGCGCGCTCACCCAGCGCAGATCCACGCTCACCGTGAGCGGCACCATCTCCGTGATCAAGGTCAGGAGCCATGGCTCTGACGCCTTTCGCTCCTTATAGCCCGCCGCCACCTCGATGCGGATCTTTGCTGCCGGCCACTGTGCATCGTTGTTGCCTTGTGCCGGGCACGGCAAGCATGTGTAACCAAGCACGGTGGTCGCATTCAGCTCCGCATGCCAGCGCGTGAACCCACCGAGCATTGCCGGCAGTGCGCTGCCGGCGCACCGATCGCCGCCAACCACCGCGTAACCATAATCCACCATCGTATCGGTCACGCGGAAGCGCCGCGGCGAGCCGGGCAGCAGACATTCAAGCAGCGTTTCGAGGCCGGCGCGCGTGCCGCGTCCCTGGCGAGGTCAGCCGCATGCTGCAAAATGGCTCGCTTTTGCCTTCGGTCAGCGCATCGTCCCATGGCAAACCCAGCCATCGGGCGATGTAATCCATCCACGGTCCTGTAGCAGTCGCCGGGTGAATGTGGCTACCCAGCATGGCAATGCGCGCGTCGAGATCCTGCGTCGTCGCCTCGAGCACGCCCACGAGCGAGCGCAGAAAATCGCCGGGCTGTGCGGCAGAGCGCCGGTACGGCGTGGGCAGGTTCTCCACCAGCGAGCGGCCCGGATATAAAACGGCAAGTTCTGTCACCGCCGGCAGACGCGCGCCAGGCAGGCCGTCAGCGTCACACAAACCCAGAGGTAGCGCCCGCGAACGTCGAATAATGGCGCGGAAAAAGGAGCATCCGACTCGTCAGGCTCTTGGTCGCTGCCATGGAATATCGTCTTCGACGACCAGAGATCCGGCTCACTAAGGAGCTTTTGTATGCGCTGGCCGGAAGGCAGCCGGACATCTTCCGCGATCGCTTTCAGTCGATCACGAACTTCGAGATCGTCGGTCGCGGCATATGAAATCTCGAGCGTTGTCCCCTCCGGCAGAGTCGTGGACGCCTCGACGCGCAGCCAGGGAGTGCCGCCTTCCAAATCCAATGACTGCAGCAACGGCGTGATCAGCATGCACTGCACTTCGGCTGTTGTCTCAGGAACGGTATCAGCGGCTTGCTATCGCAGCAGACCGCGCGCATCGGTGACGATCAGGTTCTGGCGGGTTGCGGTGATACCCGTCGCCTGCGCAGCAAGCTGCACTTGACCGAGGCGGTCCCCGTCGGCATCCAGGACCAGCACGGAGCTGTGCGCAGACGCACTCTCATCGCTGCCTGCCAACACGACCTTTGTCACGGATCGCTCCCGAGCAAATCCGCTTTGAAACACGGCAGGATCGCCGCAATCGGTTTGCTGAAAACCGTCTCGCCGCCTTCCGCCGAAAACCAGTACAGGCATGGATGATGCTCACCCGCCAGCACGACGAACTGTTGTGAGCGGCGTAAAAAGACGAAAGCCCTGGCCCGCGAAATACCGGTGAAGGAAACGGTTTCAACCTCATGTCCGGAACAGCTGAGCCGAATGCACTGCAGTTCGGCATCTCGTTCGGCCAGCACCAGTAGAGTATCCCTGCCCCCGCCGGCGATATCGATGATGCGCGCGTTCGGGAGGTCAACGGTGATCAACTGCGCCAAAGTTTCTTCGTCGTAGCATTCGAGCGACTCGCTCTGAGCGCTTTTGACCCACAGGCCGCCGGCGATGCTCACCACCCGGCTGGCGTGGGCGATGGACGGCGGTGCCGGAAACACCTCGCTTGTCACATCGTCGGTGGAAGACCGATGGAGCATGCCCTGGTTGTCGCACCACAGAATCTCATCGGTGCGCAGTACGACCGGCACCTGAGCGCCTTGCGATTCGTAAAGCGCAGGCTCCCCCGCATAGGGCGGGAACGGCCGAAACCCGCTGTTGGAGTGCAGCGCATCACGGTCGGTCTGAGCGAACAGGCAGGCGTTCCACTGCGACTCGTTCTTGAAATGGTATTGACGCAGTTGCTTCCCGGTCATGGTGTGCTCCCTGAACCCGACCGCCTGACAGTGAACTTGCTGCCGCTGGAGTTCCAGCGTGGCAAGCCGTTGCGCGGCACGCTGATCTCGGGGACGTCCTTGCCGTTGGCATCCAGCAAATGCACATCGATCACGCGCTTGACGCCATCGATCGCCCGCAACCAGGCGGCGATATCGCGCTTCGTCACCGGAACCCCGGGCTGGCGCGGTGTTGCGTCTTCTGCACGGCCGTCCAGGGTGAATCGCTTGCGAAGCTCCTTCATCACCACGTCCTTAACTGCCTTCGGATCGAGGCGGGGCTGCGCTTCCAGGGTTGCTTGCGTGGAGAAATCCTTGTAGCGCGGCGCCACCACGGCAAGCCGTGTCCCCAGCGGCATTCGAGCCGACAGGCTGCGGCGAATCGCTTCCAGCCAGCGGGCAGTCTCCGGGATCTGCTCGGGTTCCATGCCATTTTGACGGCTGCGCAGCGCGACCAGGGTCAGCACGCCTGTCTGTGGCGCCTGATTGCTCGGCGCTGCCACCCAGGCGCGCGCGACTTCCAGCAGCGGCAGTGCCCGTGCCGCCGCCTCGATGTCCTCCGCTGTCACCAGGGCGTGGTCTTCGCGCGACCGCCGCCGTGCCTCGCGGCGCTCCTCGATCCACCCAGCTGGCGCGGCTCCGCCCGTGATGGGATCAGGATTGATGCCAAACACGCCCTCGATCCCGGTCACCTTCCATTTGCGGTTGCGGGCGACGTTGCCTTGTTCACCATCCGACACCGCATAGGTGACAAATACCTGCGAGCCGGCGGGGGGATCCGGCCATTGACGCCATTGCCGAACGTTACCTGCCCCGTCCCGGTGTCGAGTTCATACACGTTTTCATCCGGACCGTGTTCGGACAAACGATCACACAGGCTCCAAGTTTTTGAGCCTGTGGGTTCCTCAACTTCCAGCGTGATAGGATTTTGGCCGGCAACAAACCGCAACCCCGGCACATCCAGCATAAAGCTCAAATCAGGCTCCCCACTGGCTTTATGCAGCTCGCTTAAGATGGTTCGGCCCTGCTCGATTGGAATGACATTGGGCTCGATACGCAGCAGGCGCGGTGGGCGAGCAAAGCCGCCGGGGGCGCTGAACTCGATCGTAAACGCCCGAGGCGAGTCCTTGACATCGTCAAGGTCGAGCAGGATCGCGCCGGTGGTGAGCAATCCCTGCGTGGTGTCGGACGCGATGGTGACGACCTCGCGCCTGTTATTGATCACCAGTGTCACCTTAAGCGGAGACCGGAAATCGTGTCCGGGCTCACCAGCCGCCGCGCCACCGATTGGCGGTGCGGCGAGAACCCCGATGGCCCAGCGCGCTCCCCTGGCAGACTGGCGATCCTTCCCAAAGAGCCCGGCGTTGTCGCGGCACTGGAAGACCAGGGACAGCACATCGCGTCGCCCGGCGCTTTCTCCGAAGGGCAGAAAGGCGACGCTGCGTCCATTGGCAGAAGTGTGGTCGGTCGTTTGACCGTCACTGTGCCGTGTCACCAGGGCCGTAATGCTGCCGGGCACCCAGAGGAGCGTGTCGTCTGGCCGAAAGGTCGGGCTGTCCACACCTATCACATTGATGACGGTATCCATCGAAAGCACCATCGTCCTGGAGTACGTCGTCACCGGCGAATTGGGATCAGAGTGGTCAGGCCAGATCAGCCCGCGGGCCCCCTGCGTGCCGCCTGGCACGACGCCGAGCAGACTGGCATAGGCAGCCCGTTCGTCACGCCGCATGTGGCCGAGTGAATAAAGCTGCGCCTCGGTGACCCAGGCCAACAGCTCCATCAACGTGATGCCGGGGTCGTGCGCATTGTGGTCGGTCCAGTCTGGCGCCAGCGACGGGAGACGCGCGCGGCCGATCTCCATCAGGTCCTGAAAGCGCTTGTCGAACAGGTTGGGGGCGAGACCGCTCATATCACAACCTCGGCAGTCTCGAACTGGATGCGGATTGGGTCTTTAGCGAGCATCGCCAGCTCGGTCGGCTTGAGCGTGTCCGGCCATGGTCCTTCGCTCTCATCGGATGCCATCTCGCGCAGCGTCACATCCTCGATGCTGTCCAGATAAGGCGCATCGAGGAGCGCGAAGGCGATATCGTCTTCGCTCGGGCTGAGGCCGAGAGCCCAACCGTCCCGATCAATGCCACCTGTTGTCGTATCAAAAAAATCGGCGAGTCGCTCCTTGACGTATCGCCCGAGAGCGCCAGCCTGGTCCAGCGCCTCCACACGCAACTGCAGCTGAATTCGCAGGCTTCGAACCTCAGGGCCTTTAATCTGCAATGCGTTGGGCGCGCTCAGCGACACCGGCGTTGAGGCGAGCAGCAGGCGGCCCAGCTCTCTCACCTGTGCGGCAGTGGGAACGGGATCCTGTCCCTTCATCACGACGACCAGTCGGATAGAGCCACGGCGCACCAGCGCGCGGGCTTGAACGATGTCGGGCGAGCTTTGCAACGCCAGATCCTCGAGGTCGTACACCGTGACGGCGCGATTGCGATGCCGCAGGCGTGAATATCCAAACCGGAGCACGCGGTTGTCGTCTTCCGGCAGCGCGCCTCCCGCAGTTGATCGGCGGCAGTCACCGATTCGACCGTTGCCACCGGCGAGACCAGGTTAAGCGCCGTTCGGGCGGTGATGAGGTTGCCCGGGACCGTGACGTTTCCGGATGGACCCGGCTCGGTGCGTTTGTAGTCTAAACGCCACGATCGAATCGCGGCCGATAGGCGGGATGCGGCCATGCAACCCATCGCCAAACCGGATTTCGCCAGTGGCTTCGTCGAGCGCATAAACCCGCGCATCTGCAGGTTCGTCATTTGGGTCTACCACTTGCTTCCACAATACCCAGTCGCCGGGCAGCTCGTCGACCTCACTCAAGACGCTGGCTTTATCGGCCTGGCGAAGTGCGGCGCGCTCTTCGTCGCCCAGCGGCTCCTTCATGCGCAGCTCGAGCGTGTGATCCAGCACCGGTGGTCGGGCCAGCAGCACCGCCATATTGGGTGCGCCGTCCGACGAGCCGAGGAGTTCTCGCGTCAGGGTTTCGGTCGCGCTGGCCCAGACTGCGTTCAGATAGGCGCCGCGCAGCGCAGGGACCCATTCTCCGTTCGGGTTCGGCTTCGGCGTGAGACGTAACCAGGTCAAGCCCTTCTGACCAAACAGGTCGCTGAGCGTAGGCGGGACGGCGAACGCCATGGACAGCAGGCCGCTTTCACCCAGCGCGCGTGTCGCATCGTCGTAGACGATCGGTTCGAAACGGCCCGCAACCAGGGCTTCGATCGTCAGCGGCGCAAACCCGGCGTGCTGGCGCTCCTCGACGAGCAGCAGCACGTTGACCGGGGCTTCCGAAGGCGTCGCGGCCAGGCCAATGAAGAGCGCGCGCCCGCTGGCTGGTTGTGAGGCAGGCACTGCTGCTGCACTCGTCAGCGGCTGAGCCGCTGCCGCTTGCGGGGGCGGGTCATCACATTCCGGCGGGCAGTCACCGGACGCCTGAGGCGGTGCGGCTGAATGCGAGAGACGTCCCAGCGTGAGCGCGAGCGGCACGAAGGCTTCGACAATGGCTCCGGTAGTCCGATTGGCATCGCTCTGGTCGCGGAACGAACCGCTGTCCTGGGTGAGGACGTAGGTGGGCTGCACCTCGTCGCAGACAGCATACGAGATGTGCAGTACCAAAACCTCCGGGGCGCGGATGCCTTCTGACGAGCGCTCGATCGTCTGCTCGGTGGTGCCATCAGGGAGAGTCTTGGTCGTGGCCGTTACTTTCTCGCGGCCATAGTCCCCGCCTACAAGCCGCGCGCGAATCGAAAAGTTCGTCTTTCCTGCCCAGTCCGACGAGGCGATGTCGGAAGGTACCTCGAACCGCAGCGCACCTGTCGTCTTCAGATTCTGTGTGTCGTCGAGCGTGACGTGGAGCTTCCACCAGCCCTTGCCATTCCAATACTCCCATGACAATTCCGGGTTTGCGGACATGTTCTCGAGCGTTTGCGACCACTCCCCGACGGTTGCGTCCATGATAAATGTGGGATTCCCGGGCGGCGCCGTCGTAAACTCCTGCGCAAGCACGACAATGGCGGGATGACCTGCGGCGTCGGTGCTGAACGCCTTGCCTGGCTGTTCCTCCGGCACTGCGCCAGGGAAGAGGAGCGGTGCGCGCTTTAAGAGAGCCGCACCCCAATTGCCATTGCTCGCATCCAATCTCATGAAATGAGTCGTATGACCGCCGGTGGGCAGGGGGCGTGAATAACTCACCGTTCCAGTAGTCACGGGCGGTGTCACTTTCGCAACCCACCGAATAGCACTCGTGTTCAAGTCGATGATCCGGTGAAAACTGTTGTTGATCCGAACAAAAGAACCGACCATGGCCTCGCGATCACCCAATTGCAGCCTAAGTTGTTAGGAGCGATTGTGTCCCCCGTGAGAGGGGACGTCACCTTGTAGGCCAGAAGTGGACCCGTCACGCCTGCCGAGAACTCTGACGCAATAGGATAAAAGACTTCCCCTTCGTGTGAAGTGCCATAGTCCTTAACAGCTCGGGCTTCCGGTACGTTGCCGTTCATTCGCGCGACGAGGTCGTTCGGCGCCAACTGGGAGCCGACGTTGGCAAAACGATCCCTGGAGAGACTATGGCGTTCCCCTCAAACCGGTTGGTAAAATCCAACTCGGCGACGAAGGAGTCGCCGCTTGTGCTCGGGACGATAACGTGATTCGACACCTCTGTCGGGGCACCAGCGGGGGTCCCGAGGCTGGTCGGTATTGCCGCGCGGGAGTAGCTGATTTGAGCGACGGCGGCCGTTTGCGGGGCCCACAAGGCCAGGTACCCTTCATCGCCATGCAGGACCGACGCAAAGAAATGCAAGCCTGTCGAGCTTGCGGCCGTGTCGAAACCAAGGACCTGTGCGTCCGCCTCCTGCAATTGGATAGCGGCCTCGCCATGGTCCTCGTGGTACATGACGAGATCACGAAGAGATGATTTCGCGAACGCAATCAGAAGTTTCCCGGCCGAATTCTTGACCGCGACTGGACGCACGCCCGGAGCGACATCGATCGGCGGCAGTTTCGTGCAAACTCCAGTCTCACTGACTTTGTAGAGAAGGTTGCCGGCGGAAACTCCGACCATTCCGTTTGCGACCGTCGTCGCGAACCCTGCTGCCTCATCGAGCACCGGCACAATGGATTCAAGCTGAACCACCTGACTGGTTGCTGAGTCTTTGGTCGCAACAGTCTTCCAACCGGGGCCATTTGGCCATTGGCGCACGGCCAATTGCCCATTGCGCAGTGCAAAGATCTTCGCTGGATTATCCGCAAGGTAGACGAGACCGGCGACCGGAGTGTCCTCAGTGGCTGGCGGGTCCGTCGGCGGTATCGAGCCGAATGCAATCCAGCCGCTCTTGTGACGATCTATCGAGTGTTCGTGCCACACCCAGACCGCATCCCCAGCGCTCACAGCCACGAGAAATCCCGAAAATGACAGAGAAGAAATCTGCTGATCGACCTCGGCCCATACTGGTGGCCGCCAGTGCGGTCGCATTTTGGCGAGCCCAGGTGGTGGAAACGGCTGATCGAGCGCGACAGGGGGCCCTGATTCAACCACGCCATTGTAACCCGGCGCTGGCGGTTGCAGTGGCTCGCGTTCACGCAACTTGCCGAGACTGCCTGTGGCTGGGTCGACCGTCATTAAGTGAAGCGCGCGATCTCTCGCCACGCCCACCAGCACCGTTTTCGCGAACACGCCCTCACGCACGGCCGAAAGCGCGAAGAACGTCGGATCGCCCATCTCGAAGCAGAGCTGAACCTTTGCGCCTTTCTTCGAAAACGCTTCCTGACTACCGAGATAGAACGCATCGAACTGCCGCGGCTCTTTTCCAAGTGGGTAGAATAAATTGTCGAGCACGAGTGGCGTCGTGTTCGCCATGGCCTCGGCGGCTGGCGAAATGGTCGTAGGGGCAGGCGGACAGGGCAGTGTCCCGTTGCAACCGGAGGCATTGACGCGAATGCTGAGTTGGTCGCTCGTGAACAGCGAGCTCGCTGGGTCGATCGTCTGGGTGTAGGCACGTATCCAGCGACTCTTGATCGCGCCGACCTGGTATAGCTCGACTTCTCCCTTTTTTTCCTTTTTCAAGACGACCGCGTCAGGCTTCTGCTCATCCACCGGAGCGAGCGTGAGAGTTTGCCAGCCGGACTCATCACTGTCCTCAATCTTTCCCCAGTATTGCCAGGTATTTCCCTCGCGCAGCCCCGTGGCGCCAACGACCTCGATCGTCGCGGCCGCTTCGATGTTCAGGAGTTCTGAGTCGCCGAGGTACAACCCGTGCTCTTGCCAGTTGTGCGCTTCTCCGCCGAACGGAGAAAATGTCGTAACCTTCGACACCGGAGTCGATTCCGCCAATTCAGTCGCCAGCGGCGGTTCGATCGTGACGAGGTCCTTGTCGACCTTGGCGATCTTGTATTGTTGTCCGTTCGCCCTTAGAATTATCCCGGGAACCAAACCCAACTCGGGATCGAGCTGCAACCTGGTCGCGCCTGCCGCGGCAAAGCTCTTTAGCCGCCATTGAGCCGGCAGCGGCTCGAGCGGCATGAGGTCGTTTAGCCCCGGCGGCGGAAGATAAAACGCATCCAGTTCCGCATCGACGCCAATCACAACTTCCAGCCGGCCTGGCACCACGCGCACGTCCTTCTCAGTTTCGAACACAACCGAGGCACCGTTGGCATCTGCCTGCATTTGCACCGGCGCCGAGGCCAGCACCGCCTCGGGCGCCGCGTCCGCCAGCTTGAACACGACGGGCAATCGCGCCGGCCTTGCCGCTGTGCGGGGGACGCCGAGCCAATCAAGGAAGCCGCGGCGCATCTTATCGCCTGCGCCGTCGAGACGCTCGGCGACCTCCGAGCTGAAGCGAGCGGCGATCTCCAGCAAGGCCCGGCCAAAGTCGCGTTCACCGTCGGCGAGCGCCCACGCGGGAATCCACGCCTGCGCTCGCTCGCGCAGTTCGGCCGCAAATTCCGCTGCGCGCCGCTCGTCGAGGCGCGGGGCCTGAGGCGTCTTCACGGTTGGCCTCCTTCGCGGAAATAGAATGGAAAAACAAGATTCCCCGTCTGATTGGTCCGGCGCACACGATACTCGACTTCGATCAGCAGCTGGCCCTCGACGGTCGCCGCCTCGTCGAAGGTGACGTCCAACACATCGATCCGCGCTTCGCAGCGGCGCAGCGCCTCTTCGACCGAAGAGCGGATCAACTGCAAGGTCGTGCTGTCGAGCGAGGTGAACACCAGGTCGTGAATGCCACACCCAAAGTTCGGCCGCATGACACGCTCGCCCGGCGCGGTTTCGAGGATGATCCGGATCGACTGCCGGATGTCTTCCTCGTACTCGACGCTGGCGACGTGCCCGGTCTGCGGGTCGAGGGTGACGGGCATCGCCCAGCCTCGGCCAAGAAACGCCTTCTGTTCACCGGAGCGATTAATATCATTCATCCAATCATCACCGTTGGAGCGCCGGCGGCAATTGCGTTCGGCGCACCAGCTTCGACCACCTGGTCCCCTTGCCGCGCGGCCGGCAGGCCGCCGATCATCACCGTCACGCTGCCCACGGCGACGACGCCACCCACATGCGGCTTCAACCCATCCACCAGCGGGCAGGCGTGCGTGTCCGAAGTCGCGCGCCAGGCAGGCTGGCCGCCGATGAGCACGGTCGGGCAGCCGGGGCCCGGGGCGAGCGGCGTTCCGTGGCTCGTGGTGTCTCCTACCCGTGCGGCGGGCTGTCCCATGGCCTGCTCCTTAATTGATGTTGACCAGCGACCCGCGAATCGTCAGCGTCGCGCCCGCTTTAATCTCGAGGGTTCCAGTCGCTTCGATCGTGATCGAGGCAGCCTTGATGTTGAGCTGACCCTTCGCCTCGATCGTCATCGCGCCGCTGTTGCTGTCCACCTTGACGACGTTGCCTTTCTCGTCCTGCACCGCAAAGCCGTCGTCGTCGAACACCACCTTGCGCCCCTTCTCGTGGGTGAGCTCCACCACGCCGCGCGTGCCATCGTCGAACAGCAATTTGTGCTTCTTGCGCGACACGAGGACGCGCTTATCATTCTTGCCGTCGTCGTTGGCGAGCGGCGGCTTGGCTTTTCCATTCCACAAGGCACCCAGCACATAGGGGAAGCGCATGTCCTCGCGTTCAAACGCGACCAGCACCTCGTCGCCGACTTCAGGAATCAGCACCCAGCCGCGCTCCTGCCCGGCCATCGGCATGGCGAGACGAGCCCAGTAGCTTTCGCTGGGTCGGTCGTGCCAGGGGTAGCGAACCTTTACCCGGCATTGGCCCTCGTCGTCCTTGTTCTGAGTGACAAGCGCAGTCGCCACACCCTTCAGATATCCGCCGGACTCGCGCATGGTCTCGCTCAGAGCGAATTCTTCGAGAATTGTCATGATCTTGCCTCAGCCTTCTATTTTTTTAATCTGGGCTCTTCCACCTTGAAGCGGGTGCGATAGCCATTTGCATCGATCTTGTGTGTGGCTTCCTGAATGTAATACGTCTTCGAGAACCTGTCACCCAGTTTGGACAGCTTGACGTTGCCATCGGGTCGCAGGCGGGGCAAGCCGATACACTCTCCCTCTCCCGTCAGGAACTTACTGGCGTGGTCGTTGAGTACCGCCTGGGCGCGTTGGTTAGCTTCGGATTGGGTGAACACCGGCTGCCTGAGCCGCAGCGTGGGCCGCTTTGCCGGATCAACCACCAACTTTTTTAGAGCCTGGCCTGCGCTCTTGCCACGTCGCCCGCATTCTTCATCGGCATTGGCCACACCCACGATCGGCTTTGCATTATTCCTGTCCCAACTGTAAACTTCGACGCGTGTGACTTGACTGGCAAGGTTTGCTTCCGGCTTAAAACTCAGCAACCCCTCCCCGTATTCCAGCTCGACTACATCGCTCGCGTCATTGTTTCGACTGGCAAAATGGAGCGTGTTCGTCTCGTCTACAAAGAGCACATAGCAGGGATTACGATCAGCCAACGTCTTAAGAAAGTCCCAGTCACTCTGCTGGTTCTGCTCGATCTGCGGGCGTTCTTCCTGCGTCTGCTCGATGACGGCGCCGAGGTGGTGGGAAGCCGCGATCGCGCCCGCCACCGCGCTATCCTTCCGCTTTTTCCAGTTTTTCGAGTTCTTGCCGATGGTGAGCAGAAATCCGTTGTCCATCCCGGACACGGAGAGCTCGGGGGAACCCCCTTCGGCGAAGTTTGTGGCGATCTCGGTGACCAGCCCGCTCACCATGAGCGGCATGGATTGATCATCGCGGTAACCCATGAAAATCTTCACCTTGGCGCCGAAAGTCAGCAGTTCGAGCAAGTCGCCGCCGTTGCCGGTCTGGAACGCGCGCGCCTCGTGACTATAACAATCCGTGATCGTGAAGCTAAAGGTCGAGGCAGCGCCTAACTTCAGGTCGACCTCCACCTGGCTCACCGCCACCAGGTGGTCGCGCATGAGATCGGCTCCATCCAGGCGCACCACATACGACGGCGCGTAGAAATCATGGTATCGGCTGCTGAGTTCAACGAGCTTCATCGAGATTCTCCACCGGCGGCAGCAAGAGCCAATCGCCGGGCTCGATGTCGCGCGGATCGTCGAGATCGTTGGCGGCCGCGATGCGCAACCATTCTGTGGCATCGTCGTACTCCCGCGCCGCCATCTGCCACAATTGCTCGTTCCCGACGACCACCCGCCGTTTGCTTTTGTCGGCGGATTCGCGCCGCGGCTCTCGCAGCTGCTCGCTCAGGGTGCGGTATTCCTTAAAGCTGACCGAGAGCGTTGCGCGGGCCGGCTTGCCATCCGGATGGAACATCGTCACCTTGCGACTCAGCTTCTCGATAACAGCGGTGAAATCCATCGACCCCCAGTTGAACCGCACCGGGGGCGGCGCGTGCAACTTGCTGTCGATGAGGAGCAGATTCGAAATGTCTTTCAGGCGTTGGTCTACGGAGATGTTCTCCTTCTGGAGTAGCGAAGTCGGCCCGCCGGGATCGGTGTAGTCGTCGAGGAACAACTCCATGCTGAGCTGGTCACACTCGCCGTTCACGAACTGCAGTAGCGGCGAGCCGAGCCCCGGCACCGGCGTGGCTTTGTACGAATTAGTGCGCTCGAAGCTGTATTCAGTCGGATTGAACAGCACACTGATGATCTTGCCCGAGTCGGCGCCGTCAAGGACCGTGATGGTTGCCTTCTTGAGTTGCGTCTGGCTCATGTAGACCTCACAGGCCCCGCCGCGCGCGCTCGATCCGTGCGCGCCGCTCCACGCGGCGAATCACTTCGTCTGTCAGCCGATCCATCAGACCCGCATCGATCTTCAGCGCCGGCGGCGCCGGCGCGTGCCCGGAGGGATGAGGCACTCCAGATGCCGCCTCTTGCCCCGGGAACGAGCGACCCTGAGCCCGGCGCGCCAGCTCACGAGGGTCAAACTGCCGTTCGTTGCCGGCGATTTCTGCAGCAGGCTGCCTGGCGCGGCGCCACATCAACTCCTGAGGATGGAAGTCCGGCTGTGGAGCAGTACTCGCTCGTGAAAGAGGCGGAACCACGTTACTGCTTGCCGCCGAACGCGAGCGAAAGGCAAGCGGTTCGCGCTGGTAAGTCCGAAGGGTTTGGAGCGCCTGCGCCTGTGCGTCCGTGCCTGTGCCCGGGCGAACGCCCGGGTGGGTTCGCCCCAGGTTCGGGTGATGGGCGCGATCGGCTGCCCAGGTTGCGGTCGGTGGGACGCTGGGCCGGCGAGCTCGAGTTTGCGTAGGGTGCCGCGGCCTGAACGTTCGCCCCGGAATCGCTGCGGGCGTTGAGTAGTGAAGTAACACGTGCAAGGCGCTGGACGCGATCGGTTACCCAGGTTGCGGTCCCAGGAATAATGGGCCGGCGGACTGGGTTCATGTAGGATGCCGCGGCCTGATCGTTTGTGCCCGAATCGCCGCGAGCGTTGGGCCGTGAAGAAACACGTACAGGGCGCTGGACACGATCGGTCACCCAGGTTGTGGCTGGCGGAACGACGGTGGCATATGCCGGGCCTGACGCTCAGCTCGCGTGCATACGGCTGTGCCTGCCGGCGCGTGACGACGTGAGTTCGCTAGGCGCCGCGGCGATCTGCTCAAACTGCTGCGTGCCTGGCGAAGTGAGGTGACATGTACTGGGCGTTGGCCGCGACGCGGTTGCGCCGCGACCCTGCTGGATTGGACGATGGTTCTCTGGTCATCCATCACAACTCGCCTCTGATAAATCGCCGCGGCAGGCAGCGACCCGGGCATTGAACCACGCCAGGGACGGTCAATCACGCGTGTCAGGAAATGCAGATGAAACTGCGGGAGCCACACGGCCCCGGCTGCCGGCGCCACACGGCCGGCCCGCACACCCTCCGGCCCTTTGCGCTGCCGTCTCCAAAACAGGGCAACCGGGCGCCAGGCGTCGTACCGGCTCAGGGCGTTGCGGCGCGCCGCGAAGCGCAACGCGGCCCGCGCCGCCGGCGCGAGAATTACGTAAGCCCCATAAGGGGGTTGGCTGCGGCCATGTTTCATGTCGCCTTCCTCAGACCATGATGGGCGAGTTCAAGGCTCTCCATCACGACTTGCGGCGATGTGGCGTCCAGGTCCGACACGGACCACTTGACCGGCAGCGCCTGCTCGATCTGCCAGGCCCATAGCTTCTCGCCGGCTTCGTTCTGCAGGCGAATCCGCAGGGTTTTGCGCTTGACTTCGCCGTCAGCCGTCGCCAGCGCCCACGTCCACAAATCGTCGAGGGCCAGACCTCGCTCCAGCACAACCACTGGATAGATCACCTGTGTCACGAGCTTGTGCTCGTATTCGTTGACGCCGCCCTCGCGATAGGATTCGTATTTCACTTCGCGCGCGAGACCCTTGACGCGCGTAAAGCCGCCGCTCGTGATCCCATCAATCTCGAGGAGGAAGCGAAAGCCGCGCAGCGGGTCCTGGCGTGTCATGGGCGCGCACTCCACGCGTCAAACGGATTCGCGGGCGCTCCCTCGAGGGCGCGATTGATCGACGAAATCTCACGACACCACCGCCGCCGCTCACGGTGATCGAGCTGCATCAGCTCGTCGTGCGACCAATGGAAGTGGTAGGCGATGAAGGCCATCTCCTCATATAGAAACTTCAGGGGATAGGCCCTCATGCTTCCCCCAGGGCAGCGGCCTTCCACGGAACTCGGCCGTTAGGGGCGCGCTGACGCTCCGGCTCCAGTTCCTGCTCTTCGGGTTCAACCGCGTTGAGTTTGTCGTAGAGCCGCTGGAGGTAGGCGAAGTCGGAGGCATATAAGCCTTCGATCACGCCGGTGTTGATATCCACCAGCGAACCCAGCCGGGTGATGACGCGTGCCAGAACGATCACCACGAAATACGCTTCATTTTGCTGCACGCGTGGATCGCGCAGCGGCAGAATTTCGTCGGCGGCTGTGGCCAGACGCATCGTCCCGTGCCGGTGCAGCACGCCCGCCTCGTCCAGGTAGCCCTTCGGCAATTCAAACTCGATCTCGGTCTGGAAACTAGAATGTGTCGTGGCATGCCATCATTCACTCTCCCTGTTAGGCCACACGCTCGATGCCTTCATTGACGAGCTCGAGCAGCTCGATCATGACCTCGTTGCCCTTGGCGTTGAGGTCGCTGGGGTCATACTTGACTGGCCAGGCTTCGGAGACGACGTAGCGCGCGGCGTCCCCGCCTGCTTCGTCCTGCACCACGATGACCACCTTTTTGCGCCTGTCTTTCACCTGGCCGGCCGAGACGTCCGCATGCCACTTGAAGAGGTCGAGGGCCGCGCCGCCCACCGTCAGGCCCCACTTCAGCGTGATATTCCCGTACTTGGTGAGCCCGCTGAGCTTTCTGACGTGGGGCGGATCCGTGCCCTCCCGGTAGTCGACCGCATCGATGGTCGTCTCGGCGATCATGACCTCGCTGAATCCGGCCTGCGTGATGCTGTCGATCTCGAGCCGGTAGCGGAAATTGCGTAGAGGATCGTTACGTGCCATGGTTTAGCTCCTAACGCTGGGCCTCAGCAGTGTTCTGGAAAATCCGGAAGATGACGAACTCGGCAGGCCGGACCGGCGCGATGCCGATCTCGCAGATGAGTCGCCCATTCAGGATGTCGTCCTGCGACATGGTGGTGCGGTCGCACGTAATGAAGAACGCTTCCTCCTCGGTCCGGCCGAAGAGCGCGCCGCCGCGCCACTGCGATCGGAGGAACAGTCGAATCGTGTCCTTGACGCGCGCCCACAGCTTGTCGTCGTTCGGTTCAAAGACGACCCACTGCGTGCCGTCATAGATGGAATGCTCCAGGAAGATGAAGAGCCTCCGGACCGAGACATACTTCCAGAGGCTGTTCGACGACAGCGTTCGCGCCCCCCAAACCCGGATGCCGCGTGCGGGAAAGCTGCGGATCACGTTCACGCCTCTCGGATTCAAGTACGTCCTGAGTGTTATCGTTGATGTCGAACTTAACATCCAGGGCGCCTCGGACGATCTCATTGGCCGGCGCCTTGAAAACTCCCCGCTCTGTGTCCGTCCTGGCATAGACTCCGAGGACGTGCCCGCCCGGCGGTACCTCGCGACGCGCACCACTTTGTGGATCCGAGATGACAATCCACGGGGCGTAGAAAGCGGCATACGAGGTATCCCACTTGTTTGTGTTGCGGGGATCATGATCGGACGGCACGGTAATGCGTTCGCTATCGATCGCGGCAAAGCGAAACCTCATGTTTTCGCAGTGGTCGATGATGGCCCGTTGGATGGCAGCACCGTTGTCGGGTGGATGAGGTGCGTACACCAGCGCAACGTCTCGAAAGGGATCGAGCTCCAGCGCCTGCAGTCCCTGCACCTCAAGGCGTCCACCTGCTATCGCCCCATTGAAGTCGTCAGAGCTCAAGCGCATCCGGACCGTTATCTCCGCCTTGATCGAGGAAATCACCCTGAGTTGCCGCCGGCTTGGCTGGCGTGCTGCCATTCGCGTCGAGGGAAGCGAGAGCGGAGACCGACCGGTTGGTTCCACTGTCGAATCAGGCGCTTCGTAAAGTAGTCCGATGACTTTGGATCTACCGATAGATCGTCGTAGTCTTCGGCGTACTGCGGCCGCGGCAGCTCTGGCGCGATTGGCCGGGTCAAAGGGGTCGAAGGGCGCAAAACCTTCCGGGAGCGGGGACGACCAATAGGCGAGCCTCAAGCGGAAGCCACTATTTCCGTCCTTGTCTTTCGTCGAACCATCCTCAAACTTTACCCAGACTCTTCGGCCCCACGCGCCGGGGCCGGAGGCCGTAACCGTAAAATCGCCGAAAGTCTTGCTCGCGCTCGTGGCGGCGTCACCGACGATGCGGCACACATATAGCCGCTTGCCGCCGTTTTCAAAGAACCCGCTGGCGGCGTGCGGCATGTAGCGCCCGTCGTCGAAGACACCGCCGAACCAGCGGTTGTATTCGGTATAGCTCGATACCAGTCGCGGTCGAATCGGTCCGCGCTCCGTTTCGCCAAGGAAGGCCGAAGTGCTGGTCGGCACCCCCTCGATGGGCCGCGGCCCACGCTCGATCTCTTCAATATACACGCCAGGGTGTAGGTATTCAGGCATGGTGATCCTCCCGGTTCACGTCAATCAGCACGCTAGGACTGCTGCTGCGTGGTCTCTTTGTCATCTTCGTAGTCGCAACAATCGATCGCACTTGGAATCGCGGCCTTGGCGGCGGTTTCAAAGGTCTTGACCCAGCCGTTCTTGAGTTGCGTCTCGTAACGGGTGATCCGATCCGTCACACCGGCCAGATCGGTTTCCGCCGTGCTCAACGCTTCCTTCGCCGGCGCGTAGCGCTGCTCGACAAGGCAGCAGATGAGCGTGAAGTAGTCCTCGGGATGGATGAGGTAAGGTAGCGCTCCTCCCGCGAGCTGCTGGCGCAGACTCCACTCACCCACGTCGGGGCCGCAGCAGTCGTCCGCCTCGCCCTCGTCGCACGTGCAGAATTCCGTGTACTTCTTGTCGATCTTCGTCGTTGTTTCACTCGCCGGTGGCGCAATCAGCAGGTGCCGCTGCACGAGGACCACGATCACATCATAGAGGGCCTGGCCGGCTGTCTGTCCAATGACTTTGCCGGCGCTTTCGATCAGCGCCTTATTGGCGTTGAGCGTCGCTTCAATTGATTTGGCCGGATCACTCCAGGCCGCGATCACGCCGGCGATGCGGTCAAAGGTGCGCTGCTTCGCAGACTTGTTCCGCTGGTGCCAGTACTGCAAGTCGTAGAGGTCGTGCACATCAGTGTAAAGGTGACCGTCGTTGTAGAGATACTTCTTGGCATAATGCAGCTCATTGAGCAGCGGACAGAGAAAGCAGTCGAGGATGCAGCTCCAGCATGGCACTGCACACTCGAGCTTGCGCAGGAGCTCGGCGATAGCCGCATCTTGTCGCAACCACTCTTCAAGGAGCATTTTGTATTTGTCGCGCGTATAGGCCTGGCTCGCCTTCTTGGCGTTATCCAGCACCTTCTCGAGCTCGGTCTTGAAGGCTTTCGCCTTTTCTGCGGCGAGGATGTCAGCCGCCTGCTTGTCGATCAGTGTCTGCAAGCAGTTAGTGGTCTTCTCCGGCTGGGGCGGACAGTTGCAACACTCGGGCGGTTTGTCGCATGCCTTGGGCGCCTCCAGTGTAGGGATCGTAACCTGATCAAGCGGTTTACACCCCTTTCCGTCTCCCGGCGGTTTCGGCTGGCCGGCGGGATCCTTCGTCGGCTCGCAGTCGCGATCGTTTTGCTTTTTATATTCGCTCATGGTTTGCGTCTCCTTAATCTAGAGAAATTCATGGCTCCAGTTCGTCCCAGGCAAAAACAAACTGGTTCGGGGTCGACGGACTCGCGACGCGACCTTGCCGTACCTTCAGATCGCCTGACCTGCGCTCATCCTCGCCGCGTTTGACGCGCAGGCGCACCGTGAGATTGCCCGTGGCATCGAGTTGCGGGTCGTCAGACCGCACAAATCGAAGAATCGCCACAAAGTCCCCGCCCGGAGTCGTGGCGCTTGAGGCAGTGGTGTGGGACCTGGTCGGCGCGTCGTGCCAATTGCCGTCTTGATCCAGCCAACGCACATACACCTCGGCGCCGGGCACCGGCTTGGGAGGGTCTTCATGCGGCGCTTCCACCAGTCGTGCCGCGCAGCCCGGTAATGCCGGTACTGAACGGATAGTCCACGCGCGGCGGCAGCTCGATGGAAGTCAGTGGCCATATCCTCTGAGTGCTGTCATGGTCCAAATTTAGTTGAGTGCGATTGCGCTCAGTTTCCTCGTAGGGAAGTACGCCCGGGTCGATCGAGATTCTTTGCAGTTGCTCGATATCCTCGTCGAGCCATACGAATAGGCCGCTCGTATTCACAATCGGCTTGCCTTGCAGCCCGTGGGCTTTCACCTCCTTCATCCCCTGGCTGACACGGTTCAGGGTCACTGCATCAAGCAACTCAATGGCGAACAACACGCGGCGCAGGGCGATTTTGTCCTGCGAAGCGTGAACTTCGAATGGCCGATTCATGGCGCCACCTCCGCGGCCTTGACCCCTGCGAATAGTTGATCCTCCGTTACTGGCGGTGCCAATGGTGTAGCCTGCGACGGATCGATCCAGACCGGCGTCGCGAGGTAGGCGATCGACGTGCGATAATTTGCAGTCGGGAACAGGGCCCAGATGCGGCTGGCCTCTTCGGTGGTGAGGGGTTCGAGCGTCACCCGCACCGTCTCGTAGTTCACGGCTGGCCCGGTCAGGTCCGGATCGGTCTGAAGCGCTTGCATGGCATATCCCAGCGCCCGCAGCAGCCCCTCCTCACTGGCGCCCGGTGTTGTGCCCACCGTGAGAAGGTAGTAGAGGTCGAGGGGCAGCGCATTCTCAAACACGGTTACCTGCGGTGTTGTGCTCGACGGCACGCGATGCTCGCGATTGCGCAGGCTTGCATTCGGCACGACGCGATACAGAAACAAAGTCAGCGCTGCGCCGCTGGCATCCGGATCGTCAAGCGGGCCGACGAAGACGGTTCCCGGCACCGGGGAATTATTCAGCGCCGTTTGCAGGCGGTCGCGCAGCGCCATAGTTACCTGAAAGATGCTGGTTGCCGTCACGCGGCCCTCCCCGTCTTCACGAGATCTGTCTCAAGAGGTATCCCGAGCTTGAAATACTCCGCACGCACGGCTTGAGCGATATGTTGGAGGTCGATTAACATGTCATCCTTGGCTGCCATGAACGCGGCGCGCAGCGCGATCCTGCTGATTTGCCCGCCGGTGACGTCGAACTTGCGCCCGAGCAGGCGATAATCTGCGTCATCGAGCGTGTGCGACTCGGCGGGCAGGCACTGGCGCCAGATCTTTTCGCGTGCGGCCGCATCCGGCTTCGGAAAGTCGACCTCAGCACTGAGACGGCGATGAAACGCAGCGTCCATGTTCTGCCGCATATTCGTCGTCAGAATCGCCAGTCCGGGATATGCTTCCAGCCGTTGCAAAAGGTATGAAATCTCGATGTTGGCGTAGCGGTCGTGGGCATCCTTCACCTCGGTGCGTTTGCCAAGCAGCGCGTCCGCTTCGTCGATAAGGATGGCCGAGCCCGATCTTTGAGCGTCCTCGAACACGCGGGCAAGGTTCTTCTCCGTTTCGCCGATGTATTTGCTCACGACACTGGACAGGTCGAGGCGCAATATCTGAATACCCAGACTGTGGGCCACACCCATGGCTGCCATGGTCTTGCCGGTTCCACTCGGGCCAAAGAACAGGGCGATGACGCCCCGTCCATAAGGCAGTTGGTCACGGAACTTCCACTCATCAAGCACCTTGGATGAAAGGCGAACTGGTCGACGATCTCGAATAATTCCGCTTTGCGATCCGGAGGCAAGACGACGTCGTCAAGACTGAAAATCGGCTCAATCCGTTCAGCCAGGTGTGATAAGCCTTCAGAAACCAACTCTTTACAGGCTTCTGTGAAGCGCGCAGCTTCCGGATCGTCGGCGTAGAAATTCTTAGGACGCCTTACCGCCAGGTGCATGGCGTGTTCCAGGCCATCGACCTGCAGCGGATACCGCTCTGCAATGGCTTTTGCCGATTCTTCTGTCAGGTTAAGCTTCGGCTCCCTGCGCAGCCGCACGAACCGCCGCAATCCGGGCAGGCAGCGAAAGGGCCGGCCTTTCTATCAACGCGTGAGGCACCGACCCAAGCAGCCGGACGATGTGCGCCGGTTGAGTGCAGATGACGGCCGCCCTGCACTCCATGCTGTTCAGCGTTTCGAGAAAGAGTTGTATTCGGTCGTCTTGTCCCTCGATACCCTCCGCTTGGGTGAGATCGATAGCCAGCGGATCGCCCGGTGAGCCGCATCATCCGCCCGATTCGTTTGGCACACTCTTCAACTTCGACACTATCGACGCCCGCCAGACTGGCCGGTTCGACGCGAATCAGTTCCACATGCCGGTTCTGCGCGCCGAGTTCGAGCAACGCTCGCCACTCCGCAGCATGATGGCCGGCGAGCAGTACCCAGTGCGCTGCGCTCGCGCCATGGATCATGTTCAGCAGCTGTTCGGCGTCGGCCGCCAGGTGATCTTTGGTGCGGGTCAGAAGGTCGACGCCTCGCCAGGGAGGCAGGTGCATCGCGCGCCGCACTCGCGAATCGGCCGCGAGCGCCTTGCCGTCTCCGAACAGCCATTGCGTTAAGAAGGGATCGAGCCTGAGCGGCTCGTCAGCGGCCGCCGGCCGGCCCAGGTAGCCTTCGAAGACAAACCAGCGCGCTAACGCGCCGGCTTCCGTCAGCTCCTCACGTACCTGTGCGGTAAGTCCCAGCAAGCTGCTATACAGACCCAGTGTGCCGACGCGGCGGCTCATGTCATCCAGTAGAAATCCGATACAAGGCTGAAAGCGAAAACCCAACTCTGGCGCCAGGGCGAGTGCCATGAATCTGAATTCAAGCGGTCTGAGTTTAAACACGCGTGCCGCCACGGCCAGAGGCTCCCGATTCGCATCGAGTAAAGCGAGCTCGCGATCCAGCGCCGCATCTGTCTCATGGTAGTTGGGAAGGTGCTCGGATTCGTCGAGCGACTCCAGAAGCGTGGCTTGAGTTACTGAGAGGCCATGCACGTCTCCGTTTTCGTCGGAAATCCGCCCGACGGCATCCCGCAAAAGGGCATGCACCCACTGGATGGCGGCCTGCAACAGCGGGCGTTCTGTCGAGAGCTGAAAGTGCGCCACGCGCTTCGTCCTTTCAGTCCCGAAGCGATCCACGAGTTCACGCAGGGTGGTCAACAGCGGGCCAAGCCGGGGGTCTCGCAATCCAATTCGCACGTTGTCGCCAACCACGTCTACGTACAGCACAACCAGAGCAGAGCGCTTAGCGAGCCACCACTGCGCCAGTTCGTAGGTTTCCGTTGGATTGCCGACTATCACCAGCGCACAGCCGACGTGATCAGCAATCGAATCGAGGATCGTGTCTACCTCGGCCACCGCCAAGGAACGATTCTCGACCAGGGTCATGTCGGTGCGTTTCGCCACGGTTTCGGCGATGACGTCCGCTTTTAGGTCCCGCGATGTGGTTGCCACCAAAACTTTAATTTGCGGCACGTTGGTTGGCTCCTCTTACGTCTGTTTATCGCACAAACACCCGCCGCTGCCAATCCGCCGCAGAGGATTAATAAGGATCTACATCAGCGCGGTTAACGATTGAGCTCCCACGGTATCATTTGATCTATCCCATTTGCCCATCTTTTCTAGATCTAACGATGGAGTGGTGGGAATCTGGCAAGGTCCAGTCACAAAAACAATTAGTGAACTCTTGACAAGATATTGTTTGCGAAATCAGTTTGACCCGGCCAAGCAGGGGATTGATGGCGATCGACATACTGCCAACCCAAGCCCTTGAAACGCTGCTGACAGACATTTGTAATGGAGGACTGCGCAGGGGTGTGTTCCGGCCAACAGGAGAAGCGTCGCTGTCGTGTGCCTTAAATCGTGGAAGCGAATCATGGGAAGTCCGACTTTTTCAACCGCTTCAGCAAAATACTTCTTCCAGGGCCTTGTGTAGAACTGAGTGGATAAATCTTACGCTCCTGCGCGAGGGTTAGCGCCCACTTTAAAAAGCCGATCCCAATGAAAAGGCTTCCTCATTAGGAGAAGAAGCCTTTGTATGGCAAAAACAAACCGGCCTCGTGATCGAAATAATCGCGAGGCCGGTCGAGTCGCACCACTGGTCTATACGGACAAACGGACGTGCTCCACTTGTTATTCCCGCTGAATGCCTACCTCTAGCCCGACCCTGATGGCAGAGTTATCCCAACCTGTTGCATCAGATCTGCCGAGCCGCTCAAGGGCCAATCTTCCACGATTTTACCGTTCGCGAGGCGATATTCACCCAGTCCCGATCCCGTTGCTTCTTTGCCAACGTTTGTAACGCGCACCGCGGCCCGCAACATAACGTAATCGCCTTCAGCCATCAGACGCTCGATGTTAAACTCCATCTTGAGATCGGGGTAAGCCGAGCGCAGCATGGGGAAGAACTGTTTGAAGCCTTCGCGTCCCCCAGGCATCATATGGTTGACGTAGTCGGGAGCGAATAGCTCGTCCACGAGGGCAGCGTTCTGTTTGTTCAAGACCTCCTCGATGAAACGGCGGACAACGACTTTGTTTTGTTCAGTTGACATGGGTTCCTCTCCTTTGTTTGTATCGGTTACGATTCACACTGTACGCAAGAAAGCGGTACTACCCAGCCTGGCTCGGCGCGGGAATCACGCCCAGTTGTTGCATCATGCCGAATTGGTCGAAGATGCCCCAACTACTCAACGATCTTTCCATTCTACAATTCGGTCTATGCCCATCCCGATGACAGTGGCCGACTTGCCGGTTGCTGGGATGCCGGCCAGTTCGCCTTTGTGCGTTCCACGGCCCCGCTCCACCGCGTCACGACCTTATTGCCTTCGGCGATCTGTTCGTCAATCGTGAAGTGAATGTCCGGGAAGGCGTTACGATAGCTCGTGACGAGTATTTTGCTGCCTTCCGGGCCGGGCGGCATCCCGGGCATCGCGCTCTGGGCCATGGTTGACACGGTTCGGGGCGACGATCTCATCGACGACGGCCAGATTCCCCTGCTCAAAGACCTCCTCGAGGAAACGGCGGACAATGGCTTTGTTTGTTCAGTTGACATTGGGTATCTCCTTGTGTAATGGGTAGGGTTGACGATCGACGTTGAGACGACACCTAAGATGCATGGGCGAAAGGCGCGACGATGACCACTGAGCAGGCGATTGCGCTCGCGCTGAGTTGATCGAGTTTGCACTCGAATCGCCGCGCTCCGTCGCCTGCTTCGCCCGGTAACGACTCACCTTGTTGGCTTCGGTTGATATGGTTATGGTCCTTTCTGGCATGCGCTGCGATTCAGATCGAGTCGCACCACCGGTTACAGGTTATTGGATTTGCGAACAGATCAGGGCAGCTGCCTGATGACCGTAGCCCTGAATGGCGCGGCTAACAGTTCCCCCAGCGGGGCATAAGCGCCGCTGGCCATTGCCTGCTGCATCGCCGCCGCCCGCACCTCGGCCGACTCCCACTCGGCAATCTCAACCACGATGTCGGAATTGTCGAGCACCTCGTAGTACGTGCTGCCTAGAAAACCAGGCTGGCCCGATCCAAATTTCGCTTCAACGTTCTCGAGCAGACTCGTGAGCTCAGCCCGCTTGCCTGGTTTGGCCTGTAATTCGACGATCACCTTGATTGCCATTGCATCCGCTCCTTTCTACTGTGTGTCAACTCTTGGGCATTCGCCGCACGATGACGCCTAACGTCAGCCCGACGACCAGGATGTGAACCACGATCAATTCGATGAGCTGAAGCGTTGTTGGAGGCGGTAACGGTGGAGCCGCGCTGAGAGGCAGTACAATTAAATTCATGACAATAAAAACGCCAAACCCATACCCGAGCGCACTAGGGATAGGATAACGGCGCAAGAGAGGAATTCGGTCGGCGCTCAGGATAAAAACGCCCGCGACGACAAAGGATACGAGGAAGTGAAAGAGCGCCCCGAGCAGAGCAGTGCCGATGTCCGCCGTCGAAGGCGGCATTGCCCAATGCGCCGCTGGCCATATATTGATAGACAGCAATTAAGGGGTACCCTTCAAGGACACTAGAAACAAACCAGTGCTGGATTATCGCATCGGCTATACCGATAATCAGTCCCCCGAGCACAATGGAACGAAGGAGTGAATGACGGTGGACCTGGGACGTACTGGTGCTGGTGAGAGTAGACATCGTAACAGTTCCTCTTCTTTCTGTTTGAATATGAAGAATCGACGGTTATCCTTCAATTGCAACTCTTGCCTGGTGGCAGCACATGCTCACACAGCGTGGGCTTCCATCAGCTCCTTAAGGTTGCGCATATCGCCTCCTTGCTGTCGCTTGACCATCCTGGTGATGAGCGGCCAGGCCAGATTGATGAAGCCGCGTGCCTCCCCCTCGTATCTGACGGCGAAGCGTGTGCCACCATCCACGCGCTCAAATGTCCTCCGAAATTTTAGCTGGAGAGGCCCCGACACAGTTTTCCAGGCCGCGATCCGGTCCGGCTCGTACTCGGTAACCTCGTATTCGGTCCCAGTAGTCCGCCGGCCGAGAACCCCTTCGAACACAAGAAACCTGGCGCCGACGCCTTTGGAGCCCCCCGACGTATTCCTGACTTCAACAAACGCACTATGCCATTTCACGTCATTCTCAAGGTTAGCCAGAAATGCAAAGGCCTCCTCAATGGGTCGCTTAATCACGATACTCAATTCGATTGCATCCATTTGTTAGCCTCCTTCCAGCAACTGCTTTGCGGTGTTGAGTTCGTGTCCGTTCGATTTCACGTACATCTTACCCATCCATCCTGTGGCAAATCTCAAAAAGCGAACCATTTCAATCTCGCCATCCAGAGTTAGTTGTGTACCGCCGTCTTCCGGTTCCAGCCTATACACATACTCCGTGGCTTCCAGGGGAAACGGCACGTTGAGAATCTTGAAGCCCAACCGGCCGGGCGCATCCCATCGAGTAACCTCAAGCAGGAGCTCCATCTCTCGTCCCGCCATCTTCATTATCCCTTTGCCGGTTGTACCAACACCAGGCTCACCGCTGGATGTCCACGCCGCTGATTGCATTTGTGGCATCCATCGTGGGAAGTTTGCGGCATTACTCAAGAAATCGAATACATCCTGCTGCGAACGGCTGATATAAACACTTGCTGTGAACTTTTGCATCTCATGCTCTCCTTCTATTACTGATTCCCGCGCAAAGCGCCGCTCGCGCGCACCCGCGGGCTACGTGGCAGCTGGCTTTTAGCGAAGCGCGTAGACCACCAGGACCGACCCAGCGAGCATCGCCAGGGCGAGCGATACCTGAAGTCCCTGCACTACCGCCTCCTTCCACGGTGCGGCGCCTTACCCCGCGCCTGCCAGAGGCGTTCGGCGACTTGTTCCCCAGGCGGCGGCAAGACAGGAAGCAACCCAGTTGGCGTATGTGCCGTAAAGAAAGGCGCCCCGCGTGAGATTGGCTTGCAGTGGGCTAACCGTGAGGAGTCCCCAGGCGAGACCGAGCGCTATCAACACGAGCGCGTTCATGATGCCCGTGACGTGAGCGGCGAGGGCCATCTTCTGGTTGAGGAGCCTCGGGATTACAAGCCCTGTGAGCAGTGCAAGCGTGAAAAGGACGAACCCTGCTCGAACCAGGACGGTATCCGGGTTTGTGATTTCCATTGTGATCTCCTTGATGCAGAAATACTGTCACGGTCTATCGTAAAGTCCGAAACATGCCGCCTAACGGTTTGCGTTACTGGCAGGTGGGCGGGCGTGGACAATGCTTGGGAGCAGAGAAAACTCGAATTTTCGTCGCTCACCATTACCGTATACTCTCATCATGACTGTTGAACTCGATCAAGTTCCCTTCGGGATCGAAAAAGTAAAACATCCGGCAGTGCAGCCAACTTGATGTATTTGAATGTATGATCTCAATGCCGAGTTGCTCTATCCGTTTCTTTTCAGACTCAAAATCCTCCAGTGCAATCCTAATTGCAAGATGAGAAAGGGTAGTCAGCTTCGGGTCGATTTGAGGAGATTTATCTCGCGTGAACCAATCTATCCATTTCTCTTCGAAAAGCGCCAGGTGGTCATTCCCTGCCCCGACGGCGTAAAATATAATAGTGCCATTGCTATCTTTGATTTCTCGTAGAACTTCAAGACCTATCACTTGCTCGTAAAATCTTCTCATCAGATCAAGGTCGTGGACACGCAACGCTATTTCAGCAATTCCTGTAATCGCCTGGTTTGGCTTGTTCATGGCTACTCCTCAGTTACCCGCATTTTGGGCGAGACAGGCGGGGCGGACCTCGTTAATGAGAGCCAGGATCATGGCCGCCTGTCCCGCCCCTACCATAATTGGAAATGCTGCTGTTGAATTAGCCGCCTGACGGGCGTAGATACTGCCTGTGGCCGGTTAAGCCGGAGGCCCGGCCGGGATTACGCCGAGTTGCTGCATCAGAGCGAGCTGGTCGGCCACTCCCCAGTGCTCGCGGGCCAGCCCGTCATCGCCAAAGCGAGTGATGTCAATGAGGTTCACGGAGACCGGCTTGCCCGTCGCCGGTATTCCCATGAACTCACCCTTGTGCGTCCCGCTTACCCGCAAACGGGCAACTGCCTTGTCGCCGCTCGCAATCAAGTCTTGAACGTCCATCCGCATATCCGGAAACGCGGCGAGCATTATCCGGAAGTACTGGACGACGCCGGCCTTCGTCGGCGGGAGTCCTGGTATTTCCTCGCGCTCGACGAAGTCATCGGCGAGCTGCCGGCCGAAACCGTCAATGTCACCCGCGTTGATAAGGTCGTAGAGGCGTCGTATTGAAATCGTGTGATCCATGATTATTTTCTCCTTCAAGTGCGTTATATATAACGGCCGCCCACGAGCAATCATGAGCGGCCGTTAGGTCTACACCAGCCTATTGGCCGGGCTATGCTGGCATCTGGATGCCGAGTGCCTGCAACAGATCGGGCGACGACATCGGGTCATCTTCCACGATCTGGCCGTTGACCAGACGGTAGTACGTCAGGCCGCGAGACGAAATCCGCTTCCCCGTCGGTGTCTCTCCCATCAGCGAACCGGTGTGGGTTGCCTCCATCTTCCAGCGCGCCACCACCGAATCCCCTTCGGCCACCAGATCATCGATTTCAAACCGAACGTCGCTGAGAGCCGTGCTCATGCCGGTGAGCATCCCCTTGAAGGCGGCCAGGTCAGCGCCTGTCATGCGGTTCACATAGTTCGGGGCCAGCACTTCGTCGGCCAGGCCTAAATTGCGACCGGACAATGCTTCCGTCATAAATCGGCGGACGATGTCCTTATTCTGTTCTGTTGACATGGTTATTCTCCTTTCTTGTGTGGGCTGCGATCCAGATCAAATCGCAACAACGGTTATTGGGAACAGACGGTGTTTTCTGTTCGCTGTGCTATACTTTCTACAGTTTAGCGAAACGCCATTAATTCATCATTATTTGGAACGATATTGGCTGAATTGATTTTTTCTTTACTCGGTCGATTGCAGATCGAGCATCGCCAGTTGGGAGCGATCACCCTCACCAACCGTAAGGCGATCGGACTGCTGGCCTATCTCCTGATCGAGTCGGATCACGCGCACAGCCGTGAATTTTTGCTTGGCTTGCTGTGGCCCGACTTGCCGACTGCTGCCGCGCAAAACAATCTCCGCGTGACCTGGGCGCATCTTCAGAAAGCGCTGGGAACGAGCGATTCCGACGAGCAACCACCCCTGATCGGCGATCGGCTCGCCTTGCGCTTCAATCCGCTCAGCGATCACGAACTGGACGTGGCGCGCTTTCGCGCATTGATCGAGGCCTGCCGCCTCCATCCGCACGCCGACCAACACGATTGCGCCGAATGTGCCGCACGGCTGACACAGGCGCTCGATTTGGTGCGCGGCGATTTTTTGGACGAATTCTCGCTCGGCGATTGCGTGCAGTTCGACGAGTGGCTCCTCATTCAGCGCGAACATTTCCGCGTGCAGGTGACCTCGGCGCTGGAACAGCTCGCCGCGTTTCACGAACGCGCCGGCCAACTGGCTGAAGCCGAACGCGCCATCCGCCGTCTGCTCGAATACGACCCGCTGAGCGAATCCGCCTATCGTCAATTGATGCGCGTGCTTGCGCGCGCGGATCAGCGCAGCGCCGCACTGGATGCCTACGAAACATGCCGCCGCGTGCTGGCAACCGAGCTTGGCCTGGCGCCGGCCGTTGAAACCGTGACGCTTGCCGAACAAATCCGCGCCCTCGCGCCGTTCGAGTCGCATGTCGACGCACGCCGCTCTGCCGCCCGTTCTGACGCGCTTTTTTGGGCGCCAGCAAGAATCCGCGCGCCTGGTCGATTTTCTGTCGCGCCGAACGGTCAGGCTGGTGACATTGGCAGGACCGGGCGGCGTCGGCAAGACGCGCCTCGCGATCGAGGTTGCCCACCGCATGGCAGGCGTTTTCGCCCATGACATCTGCTTTGTCGAATTGGCAGGCGTTGCTGATGAAAGCTCCGTGGACGACGCGGTCGCGGCGGCGTTGCGTTTGCCGACCAATACCGGTCGCTCGTCCACCGGCGCGATTGTGGATTACCTGCGCGACAAGACCATGCTCCTGGTGCTGGATAATTGCGAACACCTGGTGAAAGCGTGCGCGCGCCTCGTCCAAACGCTCTGCCGCGACGCCGCGGGGCTGACGGTACTTGCGACGAGCCGCATCCCGCTTCACCTTGAAGAGGAGCACGTGGTACGGCTGGAACCATTTGCCACCCCCGCAATCAATGACGCGGAACGACTCACGGTTGCGGACTCGCTGAGCTTTGACTCGGTTCAGCTGTTCACAGACCGCGCCGCGCAATCGCTGCTGCAATTCACGCTCACCGACGCGAATGTTCTGGCGGTCGCTCGGATCTGCCAACAGCTCGACGGTATCCCGTTGGCGATCGAAATCGCCGCAGCGCAAGCCCGCGCGCTGCCCGTCGAAGCGATCGCCGAACGGCTGGGCCAACGCTTCGCCTGGCTGAACAGGCAGGTGGGCGAAACCCTGCCGCGCCAGCGCACATTGCACACCCTGATCGATTGGTCCTACGGACTCTTGAGCGCCCAGGAACGCTCGGTCTTGCGCCGATTAGCGGTCTTTGCCGGAGGGTGGACCCTGGAAGCCGCCGAGGCGGTCAGCGCACCCGGGGAGCCCTGCGCCGAGATCCTCGCCGAACTGGTCGACCACTCGCTGGTGGTCTTTGGGGCTGATGCCGAGCGCCGGCGCTACAGCATGCACGAGACCATCCGCCAGTTTGCGCAGGAGCAGCTGCGCGGCAGCGATCAGGAGGCGGATGCGCTGGAACGTCATGCCCGCTACTATGCACAGCTCGTCTCCCGACGCGGCGGAGAACCGGGCCGGGCAGACCTTGCCCGAGCGGCTGCGTACCGTCCTGGATGACCACGATAACGTGCGACGCGCGTTCGAATGGTTGCTTGCTCACGATCGCGAGCAGGCGCTGGCCTTGGTCGCGCAGTTGGGCACGAACCTGAATTTCTGGGAACTGGGTGGCTTTTTCCAGGAAGGGCGCCGCTGGCTCCAGCGTGCCTTGGAGGGTACCCAGGGGCTGGTTTCGCTCCCGCGGGCACAAGCCCTGCTGGCTGCGGCCGAGCTGTCCTCGGCGATCACCGATTTCGACTATGGGTTGCAGTGTGCCCGGCAAGCGCAGCAGATCTGTTTCAGCAGCTTGGCGATCAGCGGGGGGAGATCGACGCCCGGTTGAAGTATTGCGAATCTGGCTGGCCTGGCTGGCAAACACGCGAATCTGCAAGCGCAGGCTCGAAGAAGCGCTCCGGATGGCTGAGCAGATATCCTATACGGCTGGCATGGCGAAAGGCCAACTAGTGCTGGGAACAATTGCCTTACATGCAGGCGAACATCAAGCCGCAATTCAGTATGTCTTCCGAGCGTCGCGCTGTGGCGCGAACTGGAGAGCCCGTTTGACCTCGCAACCGCACTCAATCGGCTTGGGGCAGCATTGTTGGAAATCCACGAATACGCTGGCAGCTCAGACAGGCATTCCTCGGAATGCCGGGATATCTATCAATCGCTGGGCTACCGGCGTGGCGTCGCCACTGGCCATTCATAACCTGGGAGATACCGCTTATGACCTGGGTGACTATGCTCGCGCCAGGGAATTACTCTGCGACGCATTGCGCATTCGCCACCATTTAGGTCTTCAGCGCGGCTATGCCTACTCATTTGAATTTCTCGCCGAGGTTGATGAAAGTGAAAAACGCTACGAACGAGCGGTTCAACTCCTGGCGGCAGCCGAAACCTTGCGGGTTCGCATTGGAGCGCCACTTGAACAAATAAACCAGAAAGAAAATGACGGATGCCTTGACGAGACTACGCGCTCAGCTTGGAGATGTCGTGTTTGAATTGGCGTGGGCGAAAGGCGCGACGATGACCACCGAGCAAGCGATCGCGCTCGCGCTGAGTTGAGCGAGTTTGCGCCCTTAGTTAAAACTGGGGCTGTTGTGTTCTTGCGTCATGGAGATACGGTGGTGAACCAGGAACCGGCTCCCAATCCACCAACTGCACAGGCGCTGACGGCGGGACCGTGTCGTGTGACGCCTGGGTCAATTTAACCAGCGGCTCGCCGTGAGTGCGGGCTAGTTCTTCTTCAAGAGCATCGACTGAGACATCCCAAGATCGAGAACACGGGAGCCAACCCAGATATCGTGTCTGGATTGTTCCCGTGTCCAAGATGCAGGTGCCCTCGGCCGGAGTTGAACCGACAACAGTCTGATCCGAAGTCAGGCGCTCTATCCATTGAGTACGAGGGCAGCGCGATCATTCTAGCATAGCGGCACAGGGCCGTCAACCAACCTCGATCCGCTGCTGCAATTTCGCATGCAACCCCAGATGATCGGACGCATACATGCGGTGGTCATGGCCCGCCGGATGATGGAAGGCCACGCGGCAGTCCTGCACCCTGACCGCCGGATCGGCAAAGATGAAATCGATGACGCCCGTCCAGGGTTCTATTTTCTGCTTCGAGACCAGGCCGGCAACATTCAGCGCCGTGCGCCGCGCCGCGTTCCGCGCCCCGGCTCCGCGAAACAGCGGCGTGGGGCAGGTATAGGCTGGCTCGTGACCATGCACGGCCACGTGCGCCGATTGAAACCGCTCCTTCATCTTCAACATCGACGGATAGTGCGGCTCGGCATTGAAATCGCCACAAATCACACCCGGCCCGGGCAGCCACTCGATCAAACGCTGTGCCTCGTGCAGCCGCGTCCGATCGTTCAAGGGGTGCCAGTAAGTATGCGTCGTCGCCACGTGCCAGGTTGCCCCTTGATGCTCGATCACCACGCGCAGCGCCACACGATCCTGATGCCCCAGCGCAAATTTGTGATGCTCCCGCACCGGCAGGCGGCTCAAAATCGCCAGCGCGTCACGCCGCCCGCGCTCGCCGGTCTTGGGGCACAGGAACACCTCGTAACCGCCCAATTTATCCGCAATCGTCCGGGCATTGTTGATCGACATGCGCACTTCCTGGAACGCGATCACGTCCGGCTGCAGGCGCTCCAATTCGCGCACGATCAGCGGTTCGCGTTGATCCCACAGCGTCAGATCGTCCAGCAGGTTGAGTGAGACTAAACTAAGCGCAGAATGGGTGTGATGGGGTTGAGAGTGCTCGGTCATGGAGCCGATTATACCATCGCCCTGCAGCTGAAAATTTTAAGGTGGCGTTCGATTGACAGACTAGAACATCTGTACTAATATCTCTATACGCAGATTTTGTCTCTGCGCCCGGCGTGTTTGCCGCAATCTTATCCGACAGGAGACTCCACATGGCACGCAGAAAGAAGACCGAAGCCGAGACTGCTGAAGAAGTCACCGAGTTCATCGCCGAAGCAAAGAGCAGGAAGACCAGGTCGGCCGCACCGCAGAAAGCCGAGATCGATCCCGGACGCGCACGCGCTTTAGATGCCGTGCTGGGCAACATCACCAAGCGATTTGGGGAGGGTTCGATCATGCGCCTGGGCGAAGCCACGCATCTGCAGGTTGAGACCATCCCGACCGGTTCGCTCGCGCTCGATCTGGCGCTGGGCGTGGGCGGCATTCCGCGCGGGCGCGTCAGCGAGATTTACGGGCCGGAATCGGCCGGCAAGACGACGCTGTGCCAGCACATCGTCGCCGAAGCGCAGAAGCGCGGCGGCATTGCGGCTTACATCGACATGGAACACGCGCTCGATCCGTCTTATGCCGCGCGCTGCGGGGTGGACATCGACAACCTCTACATCTCGCAGCCCGATACCGGCGAACAGGCGCTGGAAATCGCCGAGCAGCTGGTGCGATCGGGCGCGGTCGATATCATCGTGATTGACTCGGTCGCCGCGCTGGTGCCGCGCGCCGAGATCGAAGGCGAGATGGGCGACAGCCACATGGGGCTGCAGGCCCGCTTGATGTCCCAGGCCCTGCGGAAACTCTCCGGCGCGATCAAACAGTCCAACACATCGCTCGTCTTTACCAATCAGCTCCGCATGAAGATCGGCGTGATGTTCGGCAATCCTGAGACGACCACCGGCGGCAATGCGCTGAAGTTCTACGCGTCGGTGCGCCTCGACATCCGCCGCACGCAGAGCATCAAGACCAACGCCGAAGTCGTGGGCAACCGCGTGAAGGTGCGCGTCACCAAGAACAAGGTCGCCCCGCCCTTCCGCGAAGCCGAGTTCGATATCATGTTCAACGAGGGCATCAGCAAGGTCGGCGACATTCTCGACATCGGCGTGAACATGGAGATTATCACCAAGCGCGGCGCGTTCTTTACCTACGGCGATGTGAAGCTGGGCCAGGGGCGCGAGAACGGCAAGGATTTCTTGAAAGAGCATCCTGAAATCGCCAACGAACTCGAAGCCGCCATTCGCGCCAACGTCGACAAGACTGCGCAGCTCGCCGCCGCCAGTTTGCGTGCTGAGGACAAGGACGGCGAAGACGAAGACGACGGTGAGATGGACGCCGTCGCCATTGCCGAAGCGGTCGTCGAAGCCGTGAGCGAGGAGGAATAACGCCGCTCAAGTCTGTTGACAGAGAAGTGTCGACGCGGCCAGACATCACAGCCTGGCAGGGCCTGGTCGAACGAACCCTGGCCAGGCTGAATTGTCTGATTCGTGTTAAACTCAAGGGGTGTTCAACTGCATGATCGCCGTCGGGGGACGCGGTCATGCTGCAGCAACCGGCCGCGAAAACCACGTATTGCCTTGGGAGGGGCGCCATGATTACCACAGTAACGCACGCTTCGATTTGGGTCAAGGATCAAGACGAAGCGCTGAAGTTCTACCGCGACACACTAGGCTTCAAAGTTGTCTCCGATAACGCCACCAGCATGCCCGGCTATCGCTGGCTGACCGTTGCACCGCCTCAGCAAGACGAATTTGAACTGGTCCTCAACCTGGCGACCACGCCGGAACAGTTAGCCGGGGTTGGCCGGCAGGGCATCTTCATCCTCACCTCCAGCGACATCCGCGCCGACTACGCCGCGCTGAAAGCCGCGGGCGTCAAGATCCAAACCGATGTGAACGTCAATCCGTGGGGCAGCGACTTCATCTTTGAAGACCTGTACGGCAACGATTTCGACGTCGTGCAGCGGCCGACGGCCATAACCGGAAAGTAATCTGCCGATTGAGTTCAGCTGCCCCGGCGCGCCGCGCGTTGTCGGGGGCAGGCATTGATCGACTGGAGTACGCTCGTCAAATTCAGCGCAGCCGAAATCGCGCAGTTGCACGGCATCGGGCCCAACGCGCTCCAGCAGCTGCGGCGCGCGCTTGCTGCTAACGGCCTGTCGTTCGCCGACGAATCATAAGACACAGGAGAAGTAATCTTGGCACAAGACAACACTGATCACATCGCTCGTAAAGAAGCCGCTGCCTCTTTCTTACGTCTGGCCAGTTCGGGGAAAGCAGAAGAAGTCTATCAGCAATATGTTGACGCGCGTTTTCGCCATCACAACCCGTTCTTTCCAGGAAGTGCAGAAGCGCTTCGGGCTGCCATGGAAGAGAACGCGGCCCAATTCCCCCATAAGGCCATCGAAATCAAACGTGTCCTTGTCGATGGTGATCTGGTGGCATTCATGCCCATGTTCGATTGAACCCTGGCGATCCTGGAGTCGCGACGATCCACATTTTCCGCTTCGAGGGCGATCGCATCGTCGAGTTGTGGGATGTAGGGCAGGCTGTGCCTGAAAATTCCCTGAACGACAACGGGATGTTCTAAACTGGAGATTTCAGCATCATGAACAACACATTTGTCGCTAAAGCCACTATCACCATCAACGCTCCGGCAGCCAGGGTTTGGGATGCGCTTACGCAACCAGAGTCTGATCAAGCGGTATCTGTTTGGCACACAAGTGACGACCGATTGGCGCGTGGGCAGTCCGATTGTCTACGAAGGCACCTGGGAAGGTAAAGCCTATAGAGACAAGGGCAAGGTCCTGCAAGTTGAGCCGGGGAAACTCCTGGTCTCCACTTTTTGGAGTTCCCTATCAGGCTTGCCCGATGTCCCCGAAAACTACCAGACCGTTCGCTATGAATTGTCTACGGAGGGCAGTGGAACGAGGTTGACTGTCAAGCAGGACAACCATGCCACTCAAGAAGACGCCAATCATTCCGCACAGAATTGGAACATGGTACTTGACGGGATAAAAAGTCTGCTGGAGGGCCGAGGGGAATAAACGGCATGAAAAAAGCGGATGCGCACGATGGCTTGACTCCATCACAGCTCATCACCAACCACATCGCAGAACTGGCCGATTGGCGCGGCAAGTCGTTGGCGCGTTTGCGCAAGTTGATCCTTGCGGCTGATCCGGCCATCGTCGAAGAATGGAAGTGGGGCACGCCGGTCTGGTCGCACCAGGGAAACGTCGTGGCGGTTGGAATTTTTCAGGATCACGTGAAGATCAATTTCTTCAAGGGCGCTGCATTACCCGATCCGCATGGATTGTTCAACGCCGGCCTGGAGGCCAAGACCACGCGCGCCATTGACCTGTACGAAGGTGACAAAATCAACGAGCCGGCTTTGAAGGAACTCATTCGCGCCGCTGCTGCTCTTAATACGTCTGGCGGCAAAAAGAAATAACTTGCCCGGGGAGAACGATGTCAGAAAAATCAGAGAAGGACAAGAAAGCATTTCAGTCGTACCTGGATAACATCAAAGCCAAGACCGGCCTGACGCCCGAGGACTTCCGCAAACTGGCGAAGCAGAAGGGATTGGTGAGTGCCCGTGAAATCACCGCCTGGTTGAAGGCAGATTACGGGCTGGGGTATGGCCACGCCGGGGCGATCTACTACACGATCGCGCATGCCGACGACGCCAAGGCCGGCCCGGAAGACAAAATCGGGAAGTTGTTCATGGGCAATAAGGTCAAGTGGCGCAAGACGTACGATGCACTCGAGACGAAGGTTCGCAAGTTCGGCGCGGACATCGAAGTGTCGCCCAACATGACCTACATCAATCTGTGCCGCGGCGCCAGGAAGTTCGCCATCGTGCAGGCAACGGTCGAGCGCCTCGACATCGGTATCAAACTCAAGGGTGTCAAGCCAACCGGGCGCTTCGAGGCCGCCGGATCGTGGAACGCCATGGTGACCCATCGGGTGCGCATCGCCGACCAAAACAGATCGACAAAGAGTTGATGACCTGGCTAAACAAGCCTACGACGCCGCGGCCTGACCGTAAGAAACGCCTATCAGGAGAACTCATGCCGGCCCCAATCCAAGTAGAGTACTTCACCGGTGCGCTGTACATGCTGCTCGACGAGACGTTCGACAACGTGCAAGGTTATTTCCTTGACAAAGGCACATCGCTGTTCGAGACGCTGGCGACCATTTCCGCCGAGGAAGCCTCGATCCCGGTGGGCGGCAAGTGCGCCACGCTGGCGGCGCAGGTGAAGCATGTGGCGTTCTACCTGGATGTGCTCGAACGCAATGTGCGCACGGGCACCTTCGAGCCGGCGGATTGGGGAGAAATCTGGCGCACCACGAGCGCAGTTACCCCGGACGAGTGGGAAACACTGAAGACAGATCTGCGCGCGAGTTACAATCGCACCAAGGCGCTGATTCACGACTGCTCCAGCCTGGCCCAGTGAGCGAGAGATCGGCGGAGCGATGGCGATGATTGTCCACACGGCTTATCACCTGGGCGAAATTCGGCAAGCCTTGTGCACCGTGCAGCGGTGATTGGAACGCCCAATGAGAAAAGTGATCTACTCGCCCATGGTGTCGCTCGACGGCTTCGTCGAAAGTCCAACTCACAGTCTCGATTGGGTCATCGTCGACGAGGAGCTGCACAGCTACATCAACGATCAGCAGAGCACAGATCGATACTTACCTCTTCGGGCGGCGGATGTATGAAGTCATGACGTACTGGGATACGGCGGAGGCCGATCCCTCCAATCCGGAGTACGTGCTGCGAATTCGCGCGCATTTGGCAGCGCGTCGCCAAAATCGTGTATTCGAAGACTCTTGATCGAGTTCAGGGGAACGCCCGGCTGAGCCGCGGAAACATCGTTGAAGAGATCGCACAACTGAAGGCACAGCCCGGCAAAGATATGAGTGTGGGCGGCGCCACCATCGCCGCTGCTCTCATTCAGTCGGGCTTGATCGATGAATATCAACTCTTCATCAATCCGGTCGTGCTGGGAAGCGGCACGCCCATGTTCCCAGCCTTGCACAACACCATCAACTTGCGGTTGGTCGAATCACACACGTTCAATTCCGGGGTGATTCTCCTGCGGTATGAACGAGCAGACCAGGCGCAGTAGGAGAAACGTAACATGCAAAAAGTCACCACTTTCTTAATGTTCACGGGCCAGGCCGAAGCAGCCATGAACCTATATACGTCGCTTTTCAAGCAGTCGGAAATTCTCAACCTCACGCGCTACGGCGCCAACGAAGCGGGTGCTGAGGGAACCGTGCAGCACGCGACCTTCACGTTGAACGGCCAGGAATTCATGTGCATTGACAGCAGCGCGGTGCATGCGTTTACCTTTACGCCGTCCATGTCGCTGTATGTGCGCTGCGATAGCGAAGAGGAAATCGATCGGGTGTTCGCCACATTGTCGCAAGGCGGGCAAATCTTAATGCCACTGGACGAGTATCCCTTCAGCGAGAAGTTCGGCTGGCTGGCCGATCGGTTTGGCGTATCCTGGCAGTTGAGCCTGGAGCCCACGACGTAAGCAGCGCATCAATTCAATTGGCATGTTCGATGTCCGATTATTATCCGGTTGATGCGCCAAGTTTCGAGCGCTATGGTGAAGCCTGTAGTCCCGAAAACCCAATTCTTGAAGTCTACGTGCCGGTGCAGAAGAAACTGTAACCAAAGGAGAAGACGATGAGCAGTGTACGAGTGCTGGTGGGGACGCGCAAGGGCGCGTTCATTCTGACGTCGAACGAAAAGCGCAAACGCTGGAAGATCAGCGGCCCGCACTTTGCGGGTGGGAGATTTATCATGTCAAAGGATCGCCCGTCGATCCGGATCGCTTGTATGCGTCACAGTCCAGCGGGTGGTTCGGGCAGGTGATTCAGCGCTCCAGCGATGGCGGCCAGACGTGGGAAACGCCCGGCGGCGGGCCGGAAATGTCACCCGACGGCATGCCGCGCGGTGAAAGCAACAAGTTCGTTTATGAGGGCGACCCCGGCACCCATCAATTTTTTGACGGCACGCAGCATCCGTGGGAATTCAAGCGCGTGTGGTATCTCGATCCGTCGGCGACTGATCCCGATACAGTCTATGCCGGCGTGGAAGACGCGGCCTTGTTCCGTTCGAGCGACGGCGGCCGAGTCGTGGCAAGAACTCGCCGGGCTGCGCGAAGTCAAAGGCCACCTCTGGCAGCCGGGCGCGGGCGGCATGTGTCTGCACACGATCGTGCAGGTTCCCGGCAACCCCAATCGGATTTACGTCGCGATCTCGGCGGCGGGCGCTTTCCGCACCGATGACGGCGGCGAAACATGGCGGCCGATCAATCGCGGCTTAAAATCCCCATATGAACTCCCGGACGCGGATGCTGAGGTCGGTCACTGCGTTCACAACATTGCTCTGCACCCGTCGCGTCCGGATGTGCTTTTCATGCAGAAGCACTGGGACATCATGCGGAGTGACAATGCGGGCGATTCGTGGCACGAGGTCAGCGGCAACCTGCCGACCGACTTCGGCTTCCCGATTGGTGTTCACGCCCACGAGCCGGAAACGATCTATGTTGTTCCGATCAAAAGCGATTCGGAACATTACCCGCCCGATGGAAAACTGCGCGTCTATCGCAGCCGCAGCGGGGGAAACGAATGGGAAGCGCTCACGAAAGGCTTGCCGCAGCACGACTGCTACGTCAACGTCTTGCGCAGCGCTCTGGCGGTTGACACACTCGATTCGTGCGGCATTTACTTCGGCACGACCGGCGGGCAGGTCTACGCTTCTGCCGATTCCGGCGATAACTGGTCGGCGATTGCCCGCGATCTTCCACCCGTGCTATCGGTTGAAGTTCAGACGCTGCCATGATCCGAGTCGCGCTTCCGCATCATCTGCGCACGCTGGCGAATGTCGGCAAGGAAGTCGAGATACCGGTTGAAGGCCCCGTGACGTTAGGCACAGTCCTCGACGCGCTTGAATGTCGGTATCCGATGCTGCGGGGAACGATTCGCGATCATGTCACACAACAGCGGCGGCCCTTCATTCGGTTCTTCGCCTGCGGGCAGGACTTGTCCCATCAATCACCGGATGTCCCCCTGCCCGACGCGATCGCGACGGGTGCAGAACCCTTTCGGGTTGTGGGTGCGATGGCAGGAGGCTGACACATGGAAATTTGCGACGAGCGAGCAACCATAGAAGTTATACCCATCAACCCGGCGCATGGTGATTATCCCGGCGCTACCTTTAAGGAGGAGATATGCGAAGCTAATCGTTGCGGAATTCATCACGTTGGATGGCGTCATTCAAGCGCCGGGCGGCGCGGAGGAAGATACCGACGGCGGCTTTCAGCATGGCGGCTGGACGGTGCCGTACTGGCATGATGACATTGGCGCGCACTTTTTTCAGGCGATGATGCAAGCGGATGCGTTTCTGCTCGGGCGTAAGACATGGCAAACTCATGGCGGCGCATTTGAACCGATGGCGGCCGGCGACCCGTTCTTTGATGCGATCAACGGCATTGCCAAGTACGTGGTGTCGACGACCTTGAAATCGGTCTCGGCCTGGCGGAATTCCACGCTCATCAGCAGCAACGTGGCTGAGACGGTGCGCCAGCTCAAGCAACAACCCGGCAAAAACATTCTCGTCGACGGTAGCAGCGTGCTGATTCACACGCTCATACAAGAAAATCTGGTTGATGAATATGCTCTGCACGTCTATCCCCTCGTGCTGGGTGGCGGCAAGCAGCTGTTTCCCGCAGGAAAACGCGTCAATCTGAAGCTCGTCGAGTCACAGGCACTCCCGACGGGTGTCGTGTATCAACGCTATCGGCCCGTCACGTAGGACAAGCGCCAAGTGATAGGCCGCGCACCTTTTTGCGTTGCACTGTGATAGCGGCGTTTGGCACCGCCGTTCCATGCCGCCCGGCACCATCACTCCAGCGGAGTGGAAGTTCGCAGGAGTCTCAAAATGAATATCGCCTGGAAAACGATCCTCTGGCAGCAGTTCGGGGCTGCTATCGACATGCTCGACAATGCTCTCCGCGCCTGTCCCGACGAACTGTGGCGCGACCGATTGTGGGATAACCCCGCCGAGCGACCGGAGTATTCCCAGTTCTGGTATCTTGTCTATCACACCCTGTTCTGGCTCGACCTTTACTTGACCGGCGCGGAGGAGGGCTTCGCGCCCCGGCCCCCTTCACGCTGATCGAGATGGAAGAAGACGGTCTTCCTGAAAGGCCCTATACCAAAGACGAACTCCAGGCTTATCTCGATTATGGTCGCAGGAAATGTCAGGCGACGATTGAAGCGCTGACGGACGAAACGGCTCAACGGCGCTGCCGGTTTGGTTGGGGCGAAGTCAGTTTCGTGGAGTTACAGCTCTACAGTATGCGCCACGTTCAGGAGCATGCATCACAGTTGAGCCTGATGCTCGGCCAGAAAGTAGGCTCGGCTCCGGACTGGGTTGCCAGGGCCAGGAACAGAGCCGCCTGATCAGGAGGCCATCATGCTGACCATCAACATCGACACAGCCCGTCGTTTCATCCTCGGCAAGCAGGGCTTGTGGCCCGGGCGGCGCTGGCGCGGCCTCAAGGGCACGGAGCAGGCCATGCGCGCGATGGAGTACTTGCAACTCGACCCGCTGCAAATCATCGCGCGCAGCCAGGACATCAAGCTGCACAGCCGCGTGCTCGATTACACGCCCGGCATGTGGGAGGATGTGGCCTACCAGCAGCGCAAGTTCTTTGACTGGGGCGGCTGGCTGGCCACCCGACCGATGGACGAGCTGCCGCACTGGCGCGTGGTCATGCGCCGCGAGCGCGATGGCGACGATTCGACTCGCGAATTCGCAGCATGGCCCGCGACCACGCCGATGCCATCGCCGAAATGCGGGCCATTTTGCACGAGCGCGGCACCGTGAGCAACCGCGACTTCGAGATGGCGACGCGGACACGCACGCAAAGTTATCGCGGCCGCAAGGACAGCGCGCTGGCTTTGTATTATTTGTGGCGCACCGGCGAAGTGATGACGCACCACCGCGAGAACTTCGAGCGTGTCTACGCACTCACGGAAACGGTCGCGCCGGCGCATCTCATTCGCGAAAGCGACGAGGCCGAGGCAGACCGCTTCTTGATCAAAAAGGATATCAGCTTCTCCGGCCTGTCGCGGCTGAGCCGTACGAGCGATTCGTTTCACCGCGGCGTGCCGTTTGGCAAAGCCAAGCAGATACTCGAGGCGCTGCTGGCGGACGGCGACATCATCGAGGTGCAGGTGGAAGGCTGGAAGGCGGTGCACTACGCGCTCGGCAGCGATGCCGAGGTGCTGCGCGATTTGATCGCAGGGCGCGTGCCGGAAGCGTGGACGCCGTTGGAGACGACCACGACGGAAGAGGTCGTCTTCCTCGCGCCGCTCGATCCCGTCAGCGCCCGCGGGCGAGCCAAAGTTCTGTTTGGCTTCGACTACGTGTGGGAGGTTTACAAGCCCGAGCACCAGCGCAAGTTCGGCTACTACACGCTGCCGATTTTGTGGGGCGACCGGCTCGTCGCGCGCTTCGACAGCAAACTCGACCGGACGACCAACACGTTCGTCATCCTGGGCTTGTGGTTGGAGGATAAGGCCCTCGGCAAAGATGAGGCATTTGCGGAGGCATTGGCTCGCGGGTTTGCGCGCTTCGTCACTTTTCTTGGCGCGAGCAAGCTGGATGCAAAGGCGATTCGCGAGCCGCTGCTGCGCCGGCGTGCCGGCTCTTTTTGATCTCATCCTCAAAGATGGGCGTGGTGTAAACTCATAAGGAGTTCACATGACACATTCTCAACCTCAGGGCTTTCTCGCCGTCCCACCGACTGGCAAGGGGCCCGGTGTATTGGTCCTGCATGCCTGGTGGGGGTTGAACGACACGATCAAGGCTTTCTGCACGCGACTGGCCGAATCCGGTTTCGTCGCCTTCGCCCCAGACCTCTATCATGGCAAGGTCGCAGATAACATTGCCGACGCGGAAACCCTTGGCAAAGCTCTCGACGCCAACCACCTCCAGGCCAAGGCCGAGATCGCGGAGGCAACCATGTTTCTCAATGAACGTGCTGGCCAAGCCGACCGCGGCCTGGCAGTGATTGGCTTCTCGCTGGGGGCCTATTATGCGCTGGACCTCGCCGCCGCCGATCCCGAACACATCCGTTCCGTCGTCATCTTTTACGGGACCGGGGGCGGCGACTTCAGCAACTCAAGAGCAGCCTACCTCGGTCACTTTGCCGAGAATGATGAGTTTGAGCCGCAATCCAACGTCGACAACCTGGAGGAATCCCTAAGGCGTGCTGGCCGCCCGGTGACTTTCTATCGTTACCGTGGCACTGGACACTGGTTCTTTGAACCTGACCGCTCGCAGGCATACAACCAAGCGGCAGCGAGCCTGGCATGGGATCGAACCCTGGCCTTCCTGAAGCGTTCCTCCACCTTGTGAGGTTAGCCAATGATGTTATACGGAAAAATTCCGCAGCATCAATCGTCGGGCCGCAATCATAGATGACCATGAGCCAGACATACGCGCGGTGCGGGTTGGCGCGGGTAGAGAATTTCGTGACAAAGGAAAACACGACAATGAGGAAATTGGTGGTTTTAACATTTGTGTCACTGGATGGGGTTATACAGGCTCCCGGAGGCAAAGGTGAGGATCCCTCTGGCGGCTTTGATCTTGAAGGCTGGACGGTGCCTTACTTCGATGAAACAGTGGGCACGGCAATGGAAAAGCAAATGACCCTGCCGTTCGATTTGCTGCTGGGTAGAAAGACTTACGAGATATTTGCCGCGTATTGGCCGGCACATGAAAGCGACTGGCCGGGCGTCAATTCTGCGACGAAGTATGTTGTTTCGGACACTCGCACAGATTCGCTTTGGGACAACACTGTCTTCATCAAAGATAATGTCGTGGAAGAAATACGGAGATTGAAGCAGCAAGACGGCTCCGATCTTCAGGTGCATGGGAGCAGTAATCTGATTCAGACTTTACTGGCAAACCATTTAGTTGACGAGTTGTGGCTAAAGATATTTCCAGTTACGCTCGGCAAGGGCAAACGGTTGTTCGGCGAGGGAACCATACCCGCAGCCTTCAAATTGATGGAGTCAAAGATAGCACCGAGCGGTGTGATTATTGCTTCCTACAAAAGAGATGGTGAGGTCAAGCTGGGCTCTTTTTAGATGCGGCAAGCCGATGTTCCCGACAGGAGGTAGGCATCAATGCCTGTTCAAAGCAAATCTACCAACGCCCGCACCGTTGTCGCAAACATCTCCCTGTCCCTGGATGGAAGGGTGGCAGGTCCGGGCGGCGAGTACGACATGGGGTGGATTGTCCCCCACGCAATCACTGACGCAGCACGCGACCACATGGTCAGTGTCACGACCCCGGCCACTACCGTGCTTTTGGGCAGGAAGAATACCTCGGTTTCGGTGGTTACTGGCCGAGGATCGCTGGCGACGAGTCGGCGGACCCGCGCGACCGGGCTTTTTCCAAATGGCTCAACTCCGTGGAGAAGATCGTGTTCTCCTCCACGTTGAAGGAGGCCACCTGGGAGAATTCCCGCATTGTTGACGCCGATCCCGCCCAAGTTGTCGGAGATCTACGGCAGCAAGATGGCGGCGACATCATCGTGCTTGCCAGCGGCAGTATCATCAAGCGTCTGCTTCTGGCGGATTCCCTAGACCGCCTGAGCATCACCTTATGCCCTGAGGTGGCTGGCGGTGGCGGTGCTCGCCTGTTTGAGGATGGCCTGCCTCCGTCGTCTTGGACTCTGCGTCATAACACAGTCGCCGTGAGCGGCGCTTTGTGCCTGCTCTACGACCGAATTCGTGACAGGAAGTAGATACGGCAGATAAACTATCACTTGAAAGGAGTTCACACAGATGAACGAAATGCAAATGATTGTGCCATCGCTATGGTTCGACAAGGAAACCGAGGAGGCGGTTAACTTCTATGTCTCCACCTTCAACGGCTCCCCGCACAAGGGTCGCGCTTCCAAAATTATCAGCATCACGCGCTACGAGAAAGGCATGGACGTTCCGGGGGCAGACCAAATGGAAGGCAAGGTGCTTACCGCCATCTTTGAGCTCAATGGGCAGAGATTCATGGCCTTGGATGGAGGTCCGATCTTCAAGTTCAATGAGGCCGTGTCGTTCTATGTGGAATGCGAAGACCAAGACGAAGTCGACTACTTCTGGAAGAGGCTCTCGGCGGTCCCAGAGGCCGAGCAATGCGGCTGGCTTAAGGACAAGTTTGGTCTCTCTTGGCAAATCATTCCGAAGCAAATGGGAGATATCCTGGGCAGCCCCATAAGGAAGAAGGCCTTGGCCGCCACCAATGCCATGCTGAAGATGAAGAAGATCGTGATCGCGGATCTCCAGAGAGCGTTCGACCAAGCGTGACAACCGTAATGACCGAGATCGAGATTGCCGCGTTAAAGCGGGCCCACGAGCAGGCATCCTGATTTTCAGGGTGCCTGACTCCAGGCCGTCTCAACGCGGCGCGTGATTGACTGGCACGATCGAGGCTCGAAGATACCATCATGACCAAAAGTCATCAGGCAATAACCAAAGTCAGGCCCAGGTAACAACCGCGCCTCGTCGCAACGACAAGCGCGTCTGATAAGTCAACGGGAGCCGATGCCGATCAGTTCATAAGAAATTGAAATCTTACCGTTCGCCGGAAGAACTCAAGAAGTATCATCGTTATTTCACGTTCGACGAGCGCCAGTCCGGCGAGGGTGACACGTTTATCGGCGTACGCATGGGGCAGGTCTTCGCGCTGGCCAAAGAGTTTATGGATATGCCGCTCAGCGAGATCGAAAAATTGCTCGAAAGCCCAATCCACGAAGTGCGGGCGGGCGGCGTCAGCATTATGGATTTTCAGGCGCGCGGCAAAAAAGACGCCTGAAGCGCGCGGCAGGGCTTACGCACAATACGCGCGAACGGGAGTTGTTGATTGAGCGTGCTCGGACTGTCGGGCCGGGCTAATGGTTGTGACGAAAGGAGAGGTCTCATGTACCGGGTCATTCGATCGGGCGAACTGCAACCCAGTCCCGGCGGCACGCTAAGATTCGAGGGCGAATCGTACGGTTCAGGGGTTTCGTGCTTCCTCGTCAACAACGAGCCTGGCGCGGGACCGAATCTGCACCGGCATCCCTACTCTGAAACATGGATTGTCCGCGCCGGAAAAGCGCGGATCACCGCGGACGGCAAGGACATCGAGGCGGGTCCCGGCGACATCGTCGTGGTCAGCGCCGAGACGCCTCACAAATTCAAGAACATCGGTAATGATCGACTGGACATCATCTGCATCCATGCCTCGCCCCGGATAATCCAGGAAGAGTTGGAAGAATGATTTTTGTATTGCGGCACAGTGCATTGCACATGACAAAAAGGAGAATTGGAAATGTCACTTGAAACCAGGAACGCCTACGCCCACGAAGCGATCTCGATCCCGCAGATACGCGCTACGCTTAAGGGCCGGGTGATCGCGCCGGACGATACTGAGTACGACCAGGCACGCATCGTCTTCTAAGGCGGCCTCGATCGTCGACCCGCTGTCATTGTCCGCGTCGCGGATACGAACGACGTGCAGCGCGTTGTGTCGCTCGCCCGCGAGACCGGCCTGGAGCTCGCCATCCGCAGCGGCGGACACAGCGCCGCCGGACACGGCGTCTGCGATGGAGGAATCGTGCTCGACCTCTCGGCCATGCGGGCGTTGGACATTGACGTTGAACAACGCATTGCGTGGGCCGAGACGGGGTTGACCGCGGGCGAATACACGACCACGACGGGTGCCCACGGCCTTGCCACCGGCTTCGGCGACACTGGCTCGGTCGGGATCGGTGGCATCACGCTAGGCGGCGGTGTCGGCTACCTCGTCCGCAAGCACGGCCTCACGATCGACTCGCTGCTGGCCGCCGATGTCGTGACCGCGGACGGGCAGCTCCTTCGTGTGGATGCCGAGACGCATCCGGACCTCTTCTGGGCGATCCGGGGAGGCGGCGGCAACTTCGGTGTCGCGACCCGGTTCAAGTTCCGTTTGCATAAGGTCGACTTGATCATGGGTGGCATGTTGATGCTGCCCGCGACGCCCGACATCATCGCTTCATTCATCGCCGAGGCCGAGGCTGCGCCAGACGAGCTCTCGACCATCGCCAACGTCATGCCCGCGCCGCCGATGCCCTTTGTTCCGGCGGAACACCACGGCCGGCTCATCATCATGGCCCTGTTGGCTTACGCTGGTGAGATCGAGGCTGGCGAGCGCGCCATCGCGCCGTTCCGGGCGCTGGCCGCGCCGATCGCCGACATGGTCAAGCCGATGCGTTACCCGGAGATCTACCCGCCGGACGACGACTCGTATCATCCAACCGCGGCAGCGCGCACGATGTTCGTCGACACGATTGATCGCGGAGTCGCGGAGGCAATCATCGACCGTCTTCAGACCTCGGACGCGTCGATGCGGGTGGCGCAGCTCCGGGTGCTCGGTGGAGCGATGGCCCGCGTGCCTGCCGACGCCACCGCGTTCGCACACCGCGCGAGCCGAATCATGGTGAACATTGCCGCGTTCTACAACGGCCCTGAGGATCAGGCTGTGCGCGAGGCGTGGGTATCCGATTTCGCGGCGGCGCTGCGCCAGGGTGATACCGGCGCGTACGTCAACTTCCTCGGCGACGAGGGCGAGGCGCGGATCCGCGACGCCTATCCAGGGGCAACCTGGGACCGACTCGCAGCGATCAAGCGTCGCTACGACCCGGCTAACCTCTTCCGGCTCAACCAGAATATCCCCCCGGTGATGGAGGATGATGGCGGTGGGAGACAGAATAGACAGTGACCGGGAGGATCGAGGTGGCACAGGGCAGATACGCGGACGCGGGCTGGGAAGGAGAGGTGAAACGGAGGTCACATGCAATACGGTTTTGTTCTGCCTTACGGCGATGCCAGAACCGCCGCCGATTTTGCGCAGGCGGCCGAGGCCGCCGGGTGGGATGGTTTCTTTGTTTGGGAACCCGTCTGGGGCTGGGATGCCTGGGTCCTGCTCACGGCTGCCGCCCTGTGTACCGAACGTATCCGCCTCGGCACCATGATTACGCCGCTCTCGCGGATGCGTCCCTGGAGCTTGCCAGCAAGACCGTTACACTCGATCATCTCTCCAACGGGCGGGTGATTCTGGCCGTTGGCCTGGGCGCGATCGATACCGGCTTTGCCGAATTCGGTGAAGTCACCGATCGCAAGACGCGCGCCGAGTTGCTAGACGAAGGGCTCGATATTCTCAACGGCCTATGGCAGGGCCAGCCGTTCGACTACGACGGCAAACACTATCACATCCGAGAAACGAAGTTCTATCCCTTGCCCCCGCCGGTGCAGCAGCCGCGCATCCCCATCTGGGCCGTCGGCGCGTGGCCGAAGACAAAATCCATGCAGCGGGTGCTGCGCTGCGACGGCCTGCTGCCGACGAGAATGGACGAGCAGGGTCAACACGTCGGATTCACCGCCGATCACGTGCGCGAGATGAAAGCCTACATCGACGCGCGGCGCAGCGCGACGACGCCGTTCGATATTGTAGTTGAAGGCCGCACGTCGGGCGCTGATCCTGATCAGGCCGCCGGGATCACCCGGATGTGGGCGGACGGCGGAGCGACGTGGTGGATCGAAGCGATGTGGGGCGAACCCGATCAGCCCGCAGATCTCGACGCCGTTTTGCAGCGCATTCGTCAGGGCCCGCCTCGGTTCGAGTGAACTGGCCAGCGAGCAGCAGTGGCGCACACACAACCAAGGGAGAGAAACATGAGCAGCGTCGATCAAGCCTATGAAACTCAACTTAAAAACATCCAGATCAAAACGGGGAAGACGCTCGATCGCTTGTATGCCATGATCCAGAACAGCGGTCTCACCAAGCACGGCGAAATCCGCGAGATGCTCAAGCGCGATCTGGGTTTGGGGCATGGCGATGCCAATACGTTGACGCATTTCTACTTGAAAGCAGCGGAGGAGCCGACAGGTCAGGCGCAGAGTGCCACGCCAGACGATGTGATCGCTGGGATCTATTCTGGCCCCAAAGCCGAACTGCGCCCCATTCACGACAAGCTCATGGCCGCTATCGACAAATTCGGCAGCATTTGAGATCGCCCCGAAGAAAAACTACGTCAGCCTGCGGCGCAAGAAACAATTTGCCATGATCAGCCCGGCCACTAAAACGCTCGTGGAAGTTGGAATCAATATGAAGGGCCTCAAGCCCACGGCGCGCCTGATCGAGATGCCGGCCGGCGGGATGTGCCAGTACAAAGTCAACGTCACCGCAGTCGGGGAAGTGGACAAGGAACTCATTGCGTGCGATCAGGCAAGCCTACGATAACGCCGGCTGAGATGACGACATTGCCGTATATGGCAGGCGTGTTACTGCTCAAAGAAGCAGAGGCACTTCCCATGAGCGACGAAGAAGAAGACCGCCAACTATTCCAGAACGATCGGGCCGTTGGGCCGTGGTTCGATCTGTAACAGCGCAGGCGAGGCGCGCATGATGGAGCGGGACGCGCAATCGAATTGTCGGGGCGTTTGACAGTCCCCGTGCAGAGCTATATAATCAACGCCGTTGCAGGCTCGACCTCGCACCACATTCCAGTGCCCCGTCTTATCGGGGCGTTGTCATGTATCTCTGCTCAGGAAGGCTAGTCGTGACCGAACTTACTCCGATCTCCAGCATCAAGCCCAAAATGAAGTTTGAGGGCAAAGTCATCAAAGTTGAATTGGCCGGAGCGCGCGTCGATATCGGCGCGGAGCGCGACGCATTCCTGCACATTTCGGAACTGCAGCCGGGCCGCCAGGTGGTGACACGCGTTGCCGATGTATTGAAAGAAGGCGATGTGATTACCGTGTGGGCCAAGCAAGTCAAACCGAAGGACGGCGTCGTGCTGCTCACCCGCATTGAGCCGCCCGCCCTTGAATGGAGCGACCTGCAACGCGGCCTGAAATTGACTGGCAAGATCGTCAAGGTGGAAGACTTTGGCGCATTCGTCGACATTGGCGCGCCCAAAGATGGGCTGGTGCCGGTCAGCGCCATGGCCAAAACCCGCGTGGACAAGCCGTCCGACATCGTCAAAGAAGGCGATGAAGTCACGGTGTGGGTGACCAAGTCTTCGAGGAAAGAGAACCGCATCGGGCTCAGCCTGATCGAGCCGCCCGCTGTCGATTGGGCTGATCTCAAGGTCGGCCAGATTTTCAATGGCAAAGTGACGCGCGTCGAGAACTTCGGGGCGTTTGTCGACATCGGCGCCGAGCGCGAAGGCATGGTGCATGTCAGCGAAATGGAAACCGGCTACGTTCCGCGCCCGTCGGATGTGGTGAAAGTCGGCGACGAAGTGGAAGTGCGCGTGATTGAGATCAACCCCAAGAAGCGCCAGATCAAACTCACCATGAAGCCGGACATGACCGAAGTAGCCGTAGTGGAAGAAAAGGAAGAAGCCGTGTTGACGCCCATGCAGTTGGCTTTTCAGGCCGCGCGCCAGCAGGGCCAGCCCGTGGCGGCCGCCGCCCGGACTGACAAGTCCAACGTCAAACGCGACGAGCACGAAGACATTTTCGCCCGCACGATTCAACAGCACCGCGCGACGAACGGTTAGCCACCAAAAAGAACCGGGCCTCAGGGCCCGGTTCTTTTTTTGCGTGGATTCAACACTCCGTTCGGTTTAACGGCGGCGCGGCTTGGCTGACGACCAACCGTCTTCTTCTTCGTCGTCGTCATCTTCGTCTTCCCACTCTTCGTCCTCGTCCTCATCCTCTTCCCAGTCTTCGAGGTCTTCCTCTTCTTCGGTGTCTTCTCCCTCCCACTCTTCCTCTTCTTCGATCTCTTCCAACTCTTCTTCAACGCCGACGATTTCCTCTTCCTCAACCTGGCTGAAAGTGAGACAGCCTAATTCCTGATCGAACTCGATCTCGCCGGCTGTGCAGAAATTGCCTTCCAGATAGATGCAGCCCTCGTAATTGCAGCGAATCCGTGGCATCGTTTGCCCCCTAAGAGTCTGTGCCTCACACGGTGAATTCGAGGCGATTATAACAAAAAGTCTTGTTCGCGCAAGATTACAGTTCGGCGATTTCTTCGGGCCAATCCAGCATTTGCGCCTGCGCGACAGCGCCCGCGTCGAGATGCGTCACGCCATCGGGCACGATCACCAGCGCATTCGCACGCGCCAGGCTGTTGAGCATATTTGATCCCTGCCCGCCGCTCAAACGCGCCGTCCAGTTCCCGTCCCGGCGATCCACCCACGCGCGCGCATAAGTCTCGCGGCCGTCACTCTCGATCGGCTCCAGCAGCGTGACAGCGACCGTCGGCTTCTTCCAGTGCGTGAAGCCGCCCATGATCCGCAGCGCCGGCCGGACAAACTGCTCAAACGTCATCATCGCCGAGACCGGATTACCCGGGAGTCCAAAGAAAGGCACTTGCCGATAAAAGCCGAACGCGACCGGTTTGCCGGGCCGCATGCGGACCTTCCACAAATCGATCGAGCCGTGCGCTTTCACGGCATCTTTCACCACGTCGTAAGCGCCCACGGATACACCGGCTGAAGCCGCGATCAGATCTGCGCCCTGCTCGATCGCTTCCTCCAGCCGGGCCGCAACCTCCTCAGTCCGATCACGCGCAATACCCAGCAACAGCGGCAGGCCGCCGTAGCGCCTGACCAGCGCGGCCGTGGAGTATTCGTTCACATTGCGAATTTGTCCGGGACCGGGCAGCTGATCGGGCGCGACCAGTTCATCGCCGGTGGCCAGCAGCGCCACACGCGGACGCCGATAGACCTCCACGCGGCTGTAGCCCACCGCCGACAACAAGGCGATTTCAGATGGGCGAATGAGCGTGCCGGCGCTCAAGACCTTCTCGCCGCGCCGCACGTCATCGCCCACGATCCGCACGTGCGCGCCGCGTCTGAAGGCTCGAAAAATCGCCACTGACTCCAGCAGTTCACTGGCGCCTCGTGCGTCATCGTCGGTATCTTCCACCGGTACCACCGCATCCGCGCCGCGCGGCAGCATCGCGCCGGTGGTAATACGCGCCGCCGTTCCCGGCGTGACTTCCACACTCGTGGGATGACCGGCGGGGATATCGGCAATGACCGGCAGACGCACGGGGTGATCGCGCGAAGCGCTGATCAAATCAGCGTACCGCACGGCATAGCCATCCATCGCCGAATTGTCAAATGGCGGTAAATCAGTTTCAGCCGTTACCTCCTGGGCCAGCACGCGGCCCAGCGTCTCAAGCAGTGATACCGTTTCCGGCTCAAGCCGCTTGACACTGGCTAGAATTGCTTGCTGGGCTTCAGTCACAGAAAGCATGGTAGACTCCTTGACTTATCCTACACCCAGTCTCGACGCGATGTCAAGAGTGTCATCAAGCGGGCGTGCACTTCACTTTTGGGGCAGGCCTCCTTCGACTCCGCAGCGGGCGCACGCTACGCGTGAGCGGAACGCAGCGGCATGAAACAAATAACGAGAGGATCACGTTTATACTATAGCGATGACGCTATTCACAACTCGTTGGCCGCCGGCCGGACAACGGGCAAAGCCGTCACGCTCCTGTGTGCCGGTTAGCACGTCTATGTGTTGGTGCTGTCCAAGCAGCGCAGTGTGGGAAAAGTCGAGATCGTAGTCAGGAGGTGGCTGGATGCGACCCTTTCGAATCGTGACACCCTTTGTATTTGCGATTGTGCTCGTGTTACTGTGTGACGTGCTGGTATCAAGCGCATCCGGAAACCGGCCTGTGCTGTCACACGCATCCGCGAATAGGAATCGAGAACCAGGGTCGATCACCCCCGCGCAGGTTTCGGGCACGCTGCATTTCGTGGAAGTCTACACGTTTTCGCTGGCGCCGTATGACAGTGACAGCCAGGTCACAGCCGATTTTGATCGCGATGGACGAGCCGATATCCTCATTGCGGAAATCCTGCGCCCAGGGCTCACTGGCCGGCTGGTTCTCCTGCGCAATCTGGGTAACTGGCAGTTTGCGGCCACAGTGCTTATTACCTATCCAACTCCCGGTTCCTACCTGTACGATGTGGAAGCGGCTGATTTTAATCAAGATCAGTGGCCCGATCTGGTACTGCGCAACCATTGCGAGATTGATGTTCTCCTCAACGATCAGCATGGCGGCTTCATCACGTCCTGGACAAAGATTGACGTCTTTCGGTATTGTGGCGAGGCTCTAGCGCCGGGGGATATGAACGGCGACAACGTCCCGGATATCGTGGCGGGAGAACAGTCGGGCCGTGGCGGCATCGTCGATGTCTTTCTCAACAATGGCGCCGGCACGTTTTTCACGCACACGTGGCAGAGTCCGCCCCTGGGAGAGCCCAATGCGGGGACATTCCACGACATTGTGCTCGGCGATCTCAACCACGATAGCATACCGGACATTGCGGCCAGTGAGATTTACAATGGCCTGTTAACGACTTTCATGAATGGTGGCATGGGCTTGACGTTTACCCTGGCCATGGCACAAAATGTCGGTGATCCCACTTTTTCCATGACTGGCGGTAATCTCAATGGCGACGATCTGGTGGACGTGGTGCTCAACGCCGGTGGAGTGCTGCGCGCCTTCAAGGCGCAAGGCAACGGTTTTCTTTCTGAAACGTGGACCAATTCCGACGTGGGCGTCGGTTTTGCCCAGGCGCTGGCGGACTTTAACCACGATGGCTATGATGACCTTTTCGCCAGCTCATATCCGGCTGGGCAAATGGTTGTGTTCCTTAACCAACCGTTGTCCAATACTTTCCAATTTGCCTGGACGGGGCAGTTGTCCAGTCCGCCCATCTATGATGCCAACATTGCCGACCTGGATGGGGATGGCAATCTTGATCTGATAATTGGCGGCGATTCCGAGTTGTCGATCTATCGCTCGGTCTTTCTCACACAGCATTTCTACCTGCCCATCTGGCTGCGAGACTAGACCCCGGTAACGATTGTCAGGCGCAAGCAGGTGTTTACGACTGCCAGAAACGGCCTAACACAAAAGACACAAGGCCCCGCCTCCGGGGCTTTGTGTCTTTGCGTGTATCTTGCCGCACCCAGCTACATCTTGCCGCCGTGGCCCTCCATCGGCACGAAAGGCTTGCCATTTGCAAGTCAATCAAAACCGCTGGATCGAACTGAGGCGGACGATCGCATGGGCAGAGCTGGCCGCGCGCTCATAGCGGCCCAATCGGCGCCTTTCTTCCCATTTCACGGCATCGGCGTCAACGTTGGTGTAGGCGTTGCTTCTGGCTCAGGCGGCCATTGGTCACACGTCTTGCGATACGGCCCACCCTGCTCCCCAAAGTACCGCGCCCACTCTGCTTTCGTGAGGTTACGACCCACCATCTGGCAAATTCGCGCATTCCATGATTCTGGGGCAACATCCCACAGGATGATCGATTTGTCCATACTGCCCGAGGCCAGGGCCTTGCCGTCCGGGCTGAACGCCACGCTCAACACAGTATCGGTATGGCTGGTGAGCGGCGCGGCCAGCCGCGTCGGCGCGCGTGGGTTCGTCACATCCCACAGGAGGATCGTCTGGTCGGCACTGCCCGAGGCCAGGGTCTTGCCGTCCGGGCTGAACGCCACGCTATCCACAATATCGGTATGACCGGTGAGCGGCGCGGCCAGCCGCGTCGGCGCGTGCGGGTCCGTCACATCCCACAGGAGGATCGTCTGGTCGCTGCTGCCCGAGGCCAGGGTCTTGCCATCCGGGCTGAACGCCACGCTGGACACCCATGCAGTATGGCCAGTGAGCGGCGCGGCCAGCCGCGTCGGCGCGTGCGGGTCCGTCACATCCCACAGGAGGATCGTCTGGTCCCTACTGCCCGAGGCCAGGGTTTTGCCATCCGGGCTGAACGTCACGTTCCACACCAAATCTGTATGGCCGGTGAGCGGCGCGGCCAGCCGCGTCGGCGCGTGCGGGTCTGTCACATCCCACAGGAGGATCGTCTGGTCGGCACTGCCCGAGGCCAGAGTCTTGCCGTCCGGGCTGAACGCTACGCTGTATACGAATCCGGTATGGCCAGTGAGCGGCGCGACCAGCCCCGTCGGCGCGGCCAGCCGCGTCGGCGCGTGCGGGTCCGTCACATCCCACAGGAGGATCGTCCGGTCGCCACTGCCCGAGGCCAGGGTCTTGCCATCCGGGCTGAACGCCACGCTGTACACGATACCGGTATGGCCGGTGAGCGGCGACGCGGTCAGCCGCGTCGGCGCGTGCGGGTCCGTCACATCCCACAGGAGGATCGTCTGGTCTTTGCTGCCCGAGGCTAGGGTCTTGCCATCCGGGCTGAACGCCACACTTTGCACAGTATCGGTATGGCCGGTGAGCGGCGTAGCCAGCCGCGCTGGCGCGCGCGGGTCCGTCACATCCCACAGGAGGATCGTCTGGTCTTTGCTGCCCGAGGCCAGGGCCTTGCCGTTCGGGCTGAACGCCACACTTTGCACCGCTGCGGTATGGCCGGTGAGCGGCGCGACCAGCCGCGTCGGCGCGTGCGGGTCCGTCACATCCCACAGGATGATCGTCTGGTCGGCACTGCCCGAGGCCAGAGTCTTGCCATCCGGGCTGAACGCTACGCTGTACACGAATCCGGTATGGCCGGTGAGCGGCGCGACCAGTCCCGTCGGCGCGGCCAGCCGCGTCGGCGCGTGCGGGTCTGTCACATCCCACAGAAGGATCGTCTGGTCGCCACTGCCCGAGGCCAGGGTCTTGCCATCCGGGCTGAACGACAGGCTCAATACCCATGCGGTATGGCCGGTGAGCGGCGCGACCAGCCCCGTCGGCGCGGCCAGCCGCGTCGGCGCGTGCGGGTCCGTCACATCCCACAGGAGGATCGTCTGGTCGCCACTGCCCGAGGCTAGGGTCTTGCCATCCGGGCTGAACGCCACGCTCCATACCCAATCGGTATGGCCCGTGAGCGGCGTAGCCAGCCGCGCTGGCGCGCGCGGTCCGTCACATCCCACAGGAGGATCGTCTGGTCTTTGCTGCCCGAGGCCAGGGTCTTGCCATCCGGGCTGAACGCCACACTTTGCACCGCTGCGGTATGGCCGGTGAGCGGCGCGACCAGCCGCGTCGGCGCGTGCGGGTCCGTCACATCCCACAGGATGATCGTCTGGTCGGCACTGCCCGAGGCCAGAGTCTTGCCATCCGGGCTGAACGCTACGCTGTACACGAATCCGGTATGGCCGGTGAGCGGCGCGACCAGTCCCGTCGGCGCGGCCAGCCGCGTCGGCGCGTGCGGGTCTGTCACATCCCACAGAAGGATCGTCTGGTCGGCACTGCCCGAGGCCAGGGTCTTGCCGTCCGGGCTGAACGCTACGCTCAACACCGAACTATTGGAGAATAGGAAACCCGCCAGAAGTGGGCTGGTCTCCAATACCTTCAATAAGTTGTCTCGGCTTTCGTATGTATCGCTGAGGGTATTTCCGATCTTGGCCGTCTCAACGCTCAAGAGCAAGGCTAGATCCAAATGGTCCGATAGACGAGCGGTCGCTTGTGCAGCCAATTGCCGATAGAAACTGATCCGACTTTGACGTTGAGCCTCGTCACGCTGAATGATAGCCCAGGCTGACAATCCAGCGAAGACAAGTGAAAGGATCACAAGCCCACCGATAATGCTCTGGACCGTGTGTCGCCGCCTGCGGCGCGCAGCTTCAAACGTCTCGATGCTTGTCTCGACAAACACCTGTGCCGGTTCGCCTAAGACGACTCTTTGTCCACCTAGTTGCTCGCGCACGGTCGCCAGGCGTGCGCCACTATACAGATAACTCGTGTCACGCTGATGCTCATCCCATTCATGGGCATCTTCTACAATCTGGTTTTGCAAGGCAATGGCCTCGCGATTTTCATTGATCAACATCCGCAGCCATGGCCAAGCATCGATCAGACGTTCGTGCGCAATCGACACGGTATCCTTGTCACCCTGCTCGTCCGTCGTAATCAAGCGCGCATCGGCTAATTTCTGCACGACTGCCTCAACTTGGCCTGCTGCTACATTCGCTGGCACCAATTCGTCAAAGACCGCTGTGCGCCGTGTGTCCTGATGGCCACGCCCCAACTCGATCAGGCCGCCAAATATCATTCGCGCCAATTGCTGCTCATTCGCACTTAACTTCGCAAAGGCTGCGTCCGCATGGCGCTCCAAGGCTTTATGAAGTCCACCTCGTGCCAGGTAATCGTTAAGCATTAAGGCAATTACGCCGCCCTTAACCTGCTGCGCGTCAAATAAGTCCTTCAACGCGAACTGCATCAGCGGCAGCACACCGGGTTCGTCCTGCATGTCATTGACGATTTGCGCCACGAGATCGGGCTCGATCCGCAAGCCCACCTGCAATGAGGGTCGGGCAATCGCGTTCAGCAATTCGTCGGACTGCATCGCGCCAACTTGCATGAACTGCTGATTAAGTAACGCGTTCAGTTGGGGATACGTCGTGCAGTTCGACACAAAGTCCGAGCGGAGAGCAAACAGTATGGTCACGCGTCCATGTTCAGTGGTCGCGGCCTGGGTCAGCAGATTCAAAAAGGCGAGGCGCTCGTCTTTCTTAGAGACTTGTGTAAAGATTTCCTCGAATTGATCGACAAAGATCACGGCGCGTTGATCTTGGCGATCACTCAACTGAGATTCGACACACTCATGCAGCGCATTTGATTCAGCAGCATGTTGCCGCAAATATTTGCCCGCATTCGGCGATTTTGCGAGGCGCGACATGGCCAACGCCAGCGATTCGATCGGATCGCGACCCGGCGTGAGCGTGGCATACAGCCAGCGGTCGCTGTTGGGGAGTGCGCCTTGCTTCAGCGCGTGAATCAATCCCGCCCGCACTAGCGAAGACTTGCCGCTTCCTGACGGCCCAGCAATGACCACAAAGCGCGATTCTTTGACTCGCGCCACGAGTTCGCCCACCAACGTCTCACGTCCAAAGAAGCGATCGGCATCGTCTTCACTGAAAAAATCGAGACCTAGATAGGGACACCGGCCATCAAAGGGTTTAGGCTGGAATGTGCTGCTGATCTGCGTGAGGAGTGTGCTGACTTGCTCGACGCTGTAGCCGTACGTGGTGATTTTATCGCGCCCGACGACGTCGCCGCCGATAGTAATATCGCGTTCGGCGTCAATCTCTATGCCGCCACTGATTGTGGTCACTGCTGCAATTGAAGGTATGACCTCAGGTTCAGAGGGTGAAGTGTTCGTCATACGCCCCCGCGAATCGGACAAATCCTTGGTTTAGGCGAATATAGCACCACCTCACGGCGGGGTCAATATAAAAATTCGGCGAATCGCCAATTTCTAACCATTTTCGGACCTGCGTAGTTCAATGACGTAGGACAGCGTCCCGCCGGTAACAGGCGACCATATTTTGACGAAAGACCACCCCAAAACAATAAAAACGAAGCCGCACCAATTTCTGCGGCTTCGTATCCTTGTCCTTTGACTAAATTGTGGCGATCTACATCTTGCCGCCGTGACCCTCCATGGGCGTGAAGGGTTTGCGGTTGGGTCCGACGTAGTCCTCCGGCTTCTCGTCAAAACTGAACTTGCAGCCGGGCGCGCAGAAGTAGTACGTCTCGCCCTGGTACTCGCTCTTGTGCTTCGCCGTCTTCTCGTCGACTTGCATGCCGCAGACAGGATCGATTGCCATGCTCAGTCTCCTTTTCAGTTCAGAGGTTGTATTGCAAGATGCAGGATGCAGTAGCAGCCTGTCAGCCTGTCACCTTGTCAGCGTGTCATTTTGTCATCTTCAAGCCGCGCAGGCGCAGCGAGTTCGTCACGACGAACACGCTGCTAAACGCCATTGCGCCCGCGGCGAACACCGGCTGCAGCAAGCCTAAGGCTGCTACCGGGATCAGAATCACGTTGTAAAAGAACGCCCAGAACAGATTCTGCTTGATCGTCTTGAGCGTGCCGCGGCTGATCAGGATCGCCTTTGGCAGCCCGCGCAAGTCGCCCGACATCAGCGTTACGTCGGCGGCCTCGATGGCGATATCGGTGCCGGTGCCGATCGCGATGCCGACATCCGCCTGCGCCAGCGCCGGCGCATCGTTGATGCCATCGCCGACCATCGCGACGATGTGCTGCTCCGCCTGCAGCTGCTTCACGGCGGCGGCTTTGTCGCCGGGCAGGACTTCGGCCAGGACCCGATCGATCTTCACACCCTTCGCAATCGCCTCCGCGGTCTGGCGATTGTCGCCGGTGATCATCACCGCTTGAATCTCCATTGCGTGCAGCGAATCGATTGCTTCCGGCGAACCGGTCTTCACCGTATCCGCCACGGCAATGACGCCCGCCGCTTTCCCGTCCACCGCCAGCACCATCGCAGTCTTCGCTTCACTTTGCAGGCGTTCCACTTCCGCCTGCAAGCCATTCAACGCCACCTGCTGCTCAGTCATTAAAGAGAGATTGCCCAGCAGCACGCTGTGCCCGTCGATCGTGGCCGACACGCCGCGCCCGCCAATCGCGCGGAAGCCCTGCGGCTCGCTCAGCGCCAGATGCTGCGCCTGGGCCGCGTCGACTATCGCAGCCGCCAGCGGATGCTCGCTCGCTTTCTCGATCGATCCAGCCAGCCGCAATAATTGTTCATTGGTCATTGTTTCTTGTTCATGGACCACCACGTCCGTCACGGCTGGCTTGCCTTCCGTAATCGTGCCGGTTTTGTCCAGCGCCACGAACTTCACATTACCCAGGCGTTCCAGCGCCGTGCTGCTCTTGAAGAGCACGCCGTTCTCCGCGCCTTTGCCCGTGCCGACCATCACTGCCGTCGGCGTCGCCAGTCCCATCGCGCACGGGCAGGCAATCACCAGGACGGCCACCGCCGCCATAATCGCGGACGTGATACCGGCGGCCGGATTCAGCAGCATGTGACCCGCAAACGTCAGTGCCGCGATGATGATCACCATCGGCACGAACCAGGCCGAGACCTGATCGGCCAGTTTCTGAATCGGCGCTTTCGATCCCTGCGCCTGTTCCACCAGCCGGATGATCTGGGCCAGCACGGTATTCCTGCCCACCTGTGTCGCTTCAAATTTCAGCAGCCCCTGCTTATTGATCGTCGCACCGACGACTTTATCGCCCGGCCCTTTGCCCACTGGCAGGCTTTCCCCGGTAATCATCGACTCGTCAACGCTCGATCGCCCATCCACCACCACACCGTCGACGGGAATTTTCTCGCCGGGCCGCACGATGACGATATCCCCCACGCGCACGTCGTCAATCGAGACTTCCAGTTCTTCGCCTTCGCGCTGCACGCGCGCCGTCTTGGCGCGCAGGCCCATCAACTTCTTCAAGGCTTCACTCGTGCGCCCCTTGGCTTTGGCCTCCAGATATTTGCCCAGCACAATCAGCGTGATGATGACGGCCGCTGTCTCAAAGTACAGGTGCGTGCCATACAGGCCGAGCAGCGGGCCAAAGCTGTAGAAGTACGCCACGCTCGAACCCATCACGACCAGCACGTCCATATTGGCCGCTTTGTTCTTGAGCGCCTTCCAGGCGCCGACGTAAAAGTCCTTGCCCACGTAGAACTGCACCGGTGTTGCCAGCGCCGCAAACACCCACCAGCTGCCCGGCCACATGTAAAACTCTTCCAGAAACCACGGCAGCTGGATCAGTCCTGCGTGCCAGAAATCCTTCAGCATCGAGAGCACGAACAACGGAAGGGTGAATGCCAGCCCGACAATCAACCGCCGGCGTTGATGCGCCAGTTCGGCCTCGCGCGCTGCCGCCTCGGCATCTTCAGCGGACTCGCCTTCGGCCGCAATCGCCTTGAACCCGGTCGCCTCTACCGCGCGCCGCAGATCGCCCTGCCCCACCATCGTCGGCAGATATTGGATCAGCGCGATGCCGGTCACGCTGGACACGCTGGCCTTCAGCACGCCCGCGATCTTCGACAACGCCTCTGCCACGATGCGCGCGTCAGTCTCGTCGTGCAGCCCCTGCAGCGGCAGTTCCGCCTCAGCCGTCGCTACGCCGTAGCCAATGTCGCCAATCCGCGCGATGATCTGATCCTGCGACACCAGGTCAGGATCGTAGACCCACGTTCCGCGCTCGCTGGCGAGATTCACCGCGGCAATTTCCACGCCGGGCATCTTTTTCGTCACCCGCTCGATAGTCGCCGAGCAGTTAGCGCACGTCATGCCGGTGATTGGGATCGTAATCTGTGTGGTCGTCATACCCGCCCCCGCTTTTCACGCCCTCGTCTGTTCTTCATTGGCCGTTGGTCAGTGTTCATTGAACATTGAGAATTGATCATTGGCCATCAAATCTTCTGCGCCATCTCAAACACCTCGACGATTTCGCCCAGCACGCGCTCGCGCTCCTTCTTGTTGTCCCCGCGCACCGCTTCGATGACGCAGGTATTGAGGTGGTTGGCCAGAATCAAATCGTTAACCTTGCTCAGCGCCGCCTGCACCGCCTGCACCTGCTTGATGACGTCGATACAGTAGGCCTCTTCGCTCACCATGCGCTCAATGCCGTTGACGTGGCCGGCAATGCTCCGCAATCGTTTCAACACTGTCGCGCGCTGATCCTCGTCCATTTTATCCCCCTCCCCCCCGGTGGGGGGTCGTGTGCTGCCGGGAAGTATACCACGCCCCGGGCCGGCTGTCAAAGCGGCCCAGGTCACCGCTTCCGCCGGATTGCGCTATAATCGAGGCACCTTCGACGGGAGGACATCAACTTGACCGGCTCCGAGCAACTCCGCAAACTTTTGACGCAGGCCACCAGCGTTTCGCAATTAGGACTGCCCGCTTCCCTGGCAGTCGACCTGATCTACCGGACTGTCTTCACGGAAGGCGAGGCCAGCGTCACGCGTCTGGTAGAAATCACCCGCCTCGCTCCGCAAGTCATCGACGAAATCATGGTGGATTTGCAGCACGACCACATGGTAGAAGTGGTCAAAGCCGGAGCGCTCCGGGTCAGCTACACCTACCGTCTGACGGAGGAAGGCGCCAATCGCGCGCGCTCTGCTTTAGAGCGCACCCAATACATCGGGCCGTTCCCCGTGGACATCGAAGCCTATCGCAAGGCGATTGTCCTGCAGACGGCCGAACAGCAGAAAGTGACCCCCAGTGAAGTCAAGCAGGCGCTCAGCAACCTGATCCTGCCGGAGAACTTTCATCGGCGCGTCGGCCCCGCCGTCAACTCGGGCTCGTCGCTGTTCTTGTACGGGCCGCCTGGCAACGGCAAGACCACGGTCGCCCAGGCGATCGGCCAGCTCGTGGCCGAAACCGATCCGATCTGGCTGCCGTATGCGGTCTCGATTGGCGGCCAGATCATCCAGATTCACGATCTGTTGGTGCACATCCCCTACACGCCGCCGGAAACTGATACGCCGGCCGGCAAGACGGGTTACATCGGAGTGGATAAGCGCTGGGGCCTGTTCCATCGCCCGTCGGTCATGGTGGGCGGCGAATTGACGATGGACGCGCTGGAACTGCGTTTTGAGCCGGTGACCAAGATCTACGAAGCGCCGCTGCAAATGAAAGCCAACGGCGGCATGTTCCTCATTGACGACTTTGGCCGCCAGCAAATCAGCCCGCAGCAATTACTCAATCGCTGGATCGTCCCGCTGGAAACCCGCATCGATTTTCTGCGCCTGCCATCCGGGCAGACGCTGGAAATTCCCTTCCGGCAATTGATCGTCTTTGCGACCAACCTCGATCCGAGCGCTCTGGTCGACGCTGCTTTCCTGCGCCGCATTCAAATGAAGGTGGAAGTCAACGCTCCCGATGAGAAGATGTTCTACCAAATCTTTGCGCAGATGTGCCAGACCTTGAAAGTGCCGTTTGACCGGATCGGATTCGTGCATTTGCTTCAGAAGTGGTATCGCGAAGCCAGGCGGCCCATGCAGGCCGTTCATCCCCGCGACATTTTGAAGACGCTGCTCGCCATCGCCGATTACGCGGGGATTCCGCCGCAAATGACGCCGGAGCTGCTGGACGAAGCTTGCATGTGTTACTTCGTCGATTCCAACGCTTCGCCATAGCGGCCAACTCTGCAGCAGCCGCTTCAACGAATTGCGGCCTGCTCGCCGGCGAGCAGGCCGCAATTTTTCAGGCCCACGGTGATTTCTTTCGCCGCGCGGCGCGGTATTTTTTCCGCAAGAACTTGAATGCCACCGGATCGATCAGGTCAGATCCGAACGGCCAGCGATCTTCCAGGTTTTCTATGCGGATCAAATCTTCCACCGCGTGCCGGGTCGCTTCATCATACACACCGGTGATCGGCCCGCGATAATGCCGGGCCTGTTGGGCGATGCGCTGTAATTCCCGCGCAATCCGCTTATCGAGCGGCGCCAGCGACTCCGGCGCAGGCTTGCCGAAGTACAAATGGTGCAATTCCAGAATCTCTTGCAGCCGCTCGCTGGGATGCGGATCGTCGTCAACGCGCAGGTCCAGATAGCGATCGTTGAAGCCCGCGTAGCCGCCTCGCTCGCGCACAACGAGCACCGCCGCGCTCTGCTGCCCGCGCCGATCACCGCCTGCGCGCTGGCCAGCTAATAGAGCCGCCACCAACCGATCGGCCAGCTCGCCCCTGGCGATTTCATATGGAATCTCCTTACAGATTACTCGTTACTGGTTACCTATGGTATGATCGGCGCAATGTCACGCCGGTTCATTTTGCCGCTTTTTTTTGCTCTTTTGCACGTGCTGGCTGCCTGCGGGCCGGGCCGTTTGCCGGAGCAAGTGAACGTCTCACTGACTTCCGATGGTGAAACGCAGGAACTGATTCTGCCGCAGGGCAGCACGGTGCGTGATGCGCTGCGCAGCGCCAGCATTACCCTGGCCGAGCTCGATCGCGTGCGCCCGCCGGAAACGTCGCAGCTGGTCAGCGGCATGCCCATCACGGTGACGCGCGTCATCCAGACCAGTGAACAAGTTACCGAAACCGTCCCCTACGGCTCTCAGACACAGCCCGACACGACACTGCTGCCCGGCGAGCGCCGCATTCTGCAAGCCGGACGCAACGGCACACTGGCGACGAATTATCGGTTGACGTACGAAGATGGCCAGCTCGTCAGCCGGACGGAGCTGGGCCAGGAAGTCATCGCCACGCCGGTGCCAGAGGTCGCGCGCGTTGGCCTCAGGGACGATTTCAATACGGTGCCATTGTCCGGCACGCTGGTCTATTTGTCAAACAACAACGCCTACGTTGTGCGCGACGTCTCCGGCAACAAACGCGCCCTGACCACGGAAGGCGATCTGGATGCGCACGTTTTCTCTCTGTCGCCCGATGGCCGCTGGTTGTTGTATACACGCGGCAGCACCAGCACACTCAACAGTCTCTGGATCGTCGATACGACGCTGGCCACGCCCGAGCCGCAGGCGCTAAAGATCAACGGCGTGCTGTGGGCCGATTTCTCACCCGACAGCCAATCGATTGCCTACTCACGCGCCGAACCATCACCCGGCTTGCCCGGCTGGAAAGCGCTGAATGATCTTTCGATCGCGCCGTTCAACACAGGCAAGATCGGCAAGGGCAAAGAGATTGTCAAGGCGTCTGCCTCAGTGCCCTATGCCTGGTGGGGCACCAATTACGCCTGGTCGCCCGACAGTAAACGGCTGGCCTATGGCAACACCGCCGAGATCGGCTTGATCAGCCCAACGGCCAGGATCACCCGCACACTGCCCATCACCGGCTTTGCGGCCTACAACACGCGATCGACCTGGGCCTGGACCCCGACTTTGAGCTGGTCGCCGGACGGGCAGTTCCTCGCCACGCAGGTTCATTCACCTTCACCCAGCGGCGAATCCGCTGAAGATTCACCGGCTTTCGACGTCGCCGCGCTGCAGGTCAGCGGCACGCTGCAAACGCCGCTGGCCGTGGGCGCCGGCATGTGGGCTGCCCCGCAATGGTTGGGCGCCACTCCCGCCGCCAGCCAGATCGTGTTTGGCATGGCAGAAACTCCCTATGCCAGCGACACCAGCCGCTATTTCATCTATGTCATGGATCGCGACGGCAGCAACCGGCGGTTACTCTTCCCCACGGCCGGGCAGCCGGGCATTCGCGGCCTGCCCGACTTCGACATCTCGCCTGATGGACGCAGTGTCGTCGTCGCTTATCAAGGCGATCTCTACTGGATCAATCTCAACACCGGTCTCACGCGCCGTCTGACCGCCGATGGATCGATCTCGCTGCCGCGTTGGGCGCGCTAAGGCGAAGTGACCTGTGAACGCCGTGAACCCACAACGCTCTTTGATTCTGACCCTGTGCTGTCTGGCGGGTCTGGTCATCGTCTGCGGCGCAGCTCTCGCGATTACGCAACAGCACGCGCAGGCCGCGCGCGGTATCTTCTTCGGCTTTCCCGAACCGCTCGCCCCGCCGCAACGCGGCGCGGGTGTGAACGTGGCGCTCGAACAATACGACGAAGCGCAATTGAAAGCTGAATTCGCGCAGCTCAAGCAAGCGGGGGTCAGCTGGATCCGCCAGACGTTTCCGTGGGCGCAGATCGAGCCGCAACAGGGGCAGTTTGCTTGGGCGCAGTGGGATCGCATCGTGCAGGACAGTGGCGATCTCAATCTCATCGCCGTGCTGGATACCGCGCCGCTGTGGGCCGCAGCGTCCAGCCTCCAGCCCCCTACTTCCACGCTTCAATTCGCCAGCTTCGCACGAGCCCTGGCACTGCGCTACGGCGATCGCATCGACTACTACCAGATTTGGGATGAACCCAACCTGGGCGACCGGTGGCGGAGCGAAGTCAATCCCATCGAGTATGCCGAGATGCTGCGCCAGGCTCGTGATGCGATCAAGCAAGTCGATCCCACGGCGACCATCATACTGGCCGGACTCGCGCCCACGGTCGAGACGAGCAGAGCCAATCTCGCCGATTGGTTGTACCTGCGCCGCCTGTATGAAGCGGGTGCGCACGATCTTTTCGACGCGGCGGCCGGCAAGCCTTACGGGTTTGATACGCCACCCGACGATCACCGCATCGATCCCAACCTCTTGAATTTCCAACATCTCGTCTTGCTGCGCGAAGAGATGGAAAAACATGGCGATGCGGGCAAGGCGCTGTGGGCCACGCAGTTTGGCTGGAACACGGCGCAGAATTCCGTGTGGGGGAGGGTCACGCCTGAGCAGCAGCGCGAGTATGCGCAACAGGCCATCGAATTCGCGCGCGCGAACTGGCCGTGGTTGGGCGTCATGACGATTGAGCATTGGGAACCCAACGCGCAGCGCGATGATCCACGCTGGGGTTTCGCGATAAAGAATAATCTTCCGGAGAACTTTACGAAAGTTTCAGAGCTCTCGCCAGGTTACTATCCCGCCGCGCTTCAAACGCGTCCCGGCAGTCCCGTATACCAGCCCAATCCATTGGCGACCTTCACCGGCGAGTGGCGCTTCAGCGAGTTGGGCGCCGATTGGAGCGCCACTGGCGACAAAGTGACGGTTCCCTTTCACGGCTCTGATCTGGCGCTGCGCGTGCGCCGCGCGGCCGATCGCGCGAACTTCTACATCACGATCGACGGACAACCGGCCAATGCCCTGCCTCGCGACGAGCGCGGCGCGTATCTGCAGCTCATCCCGCCCGATGCGCGCTTCACCGACATTCAAACCATCCCCGTTGCCACCGGTTTGACCGACACCGATCATGTGGCCGAGATTGTCGCCGAGCGTGGCTGGAACCAGTGGTCGTTGATTGGCTGGAGTGTGGGCCGCAGCGAGGAGCGCGGGACGTCGCAGGCATGGTATGGACTATTGGCAGCCAGCGGCCTGCTGTTGGCCATCGGCGCGGTGACCTTCGGGCGCAGAGCCGATTGGGGTAGCTGGGGGCGGCGAGTGTCGGCGGTGTGGTCACGTTTGAGCGGCAGCCAGCAAACGCTCGTCGCCCTGATCACGGCGTTCATCGTCTACGCCTCGGCGTGGCTGACGTGGGGCGTGGATCTGGCAGGGGCCTATCGACGCGCGGGTGATACGGCAAACGTCGTCGCCACGCTGGCCGCGGCCGCCATCTTCTACGTCTCGCCGTGGTTGGTCCTCACCCTCATCAGCGGCCTGGTGCTGCTGGCGCTGATTATCCTGCGGCTCGATCTGGGGCTGGCGCTCGTCGCTCTCTTCGCGCCATTCTTCTTTCTGCCGCGCCAGTTGTTCGAGTCGGCTTTCTCCATGAGCGAGTTAATCCTGCTCATGTGCGTGGCGGCCTTCGTATTGCGCAGTGCGTATTCCATAAAGCGCGCGCGTGCAACGACGTTTCAGCGCGCAGCCTCCCGATGGAACACTTCAAGCGTGAGCTCATTGGATTGGGCTGTCCTGGCCTTCTTGATCGTCTCCCTGGTAGCCGCTTTGCTCGCCGATTACCGGACGGTCGCGCTGCGTGAATTTCGCGTGATCATCCTGGAGCCGATCATCTACTACGCGCTCATTCGCGCCGCCAAACTCGATAGAGCAGCCGTGCGGCGCATCGTCGATTTTCTGCTGCTGGCCGGCGTGCTGGTGGCGGTGATTGGCCTGGTGCAGTACGCCTTCAATCTCAACATCATCACCGCGGAAGAAGGCGTGCGCCGCTTGCGCAGCGTATACGGATCGCCCAACAACGTGGGCCTGTTTTTAGGCCGCGTCTTTCCGATCGGGTTGGCGCTGCTCTTGCTGGGACGCGGCCGGCGGCGTGCGTTCTACGGACTCGCGCTGATCCCAATCGCGGCGGCGATCTTGCTCAGCCAGTCGCGCGGGGCGATCTTCATCGGCGTGCCGCTGTCCATTCTGGCAATCGGCATTCTGGCCGGGGGGCGCTGGCTGTGGGCATCGCTGGGCGTGATCGCCGTCGGCGCCATCGCCGCGACTCCGCTGCTCAACTCGCCGCGCATTCAGGCCATCTTCAGCGGCGGAGGGGATACCTCGTTCTTTCGAGTGGCGTTGTGGAAAAGCGCCCTACAGATGATTCGCGATCATCCGCTGTTGGGCGTGGGGCCTGATAATTTCTTATATGCCTATCGGGGCCGCTATCTGCTGCCCGAAGCGTGGCAAGAATCATCACTATCACATCCCCACAACGTGATCCTGGACTTCGCGGCGCGGCTCGGCCTGATCGGCCTGGGGGTTTTCATCTGGCTGCAGATCGCGTTTTGGTCTGCAGCGTTCCGCGCGCTGCGTCGCGCCCGGCGCTCGGCGGACGTCGAGGATTGGCCATTGCTCATTGGCCTGATGGCTTCGATGATCGACTTTCTTGCGCATGGCCTGGTCGATGCTTCGTATTTCGTCGTCGATCTGGCCTTCGTCTTCCTGCTCACGCTCGCGCTCGTGCAGAAGGTGAATCAGGTTTCCGGCAGCCCATCACCAGCAAATTCGCACGACCTGCGTTACAATTGAGAGCAAGCATCCAATCCACCGGGAGGTATCCGCATGGCCCAACCGCCTGAAACCGTCGTTCTGATTGACAAGACCATCACCCATTACCAGGCCGAAATTGTCGAGATTGACCAACAACTGCAAGAGGCGGCCGATCTCGCCTTGCAGGACTGGCTGTTGATGGAAGCCTGCAAGGACTACGACACGATCGACCTGAGCGACGGCGTCATCGGCAAGGCGCGGCGCAAGCAGTGGAAAGCGCTGCGCGACAAGAAGCGTAACCTCGAGAAGATGATCGCAGCCCTGCAGGACCTGCGTCAGACCGCCGGCGCGCCGGAGGGCGAGAAGCTCCGCAAGAAGTTCGAGCAGGAAACGGAGAAGTATCAGTAAGCAGTAAGCAGGAACCGGGTTTCATGACGCCAGAAACCCGGTTTCTCTCTTCAGCCCGTATAATCACGCCGCGATCGTTCCAACCGCGCGACACTTTCATTTAATCCGCCCGGCCGATTGCGCAGCAGCCACACGGCCCGGTACTCTTCGATGATCTCGCGCAGATCGTGTTCGAGATCAGCCGTCGAACGATCCGGCGCGCCGATGGCGTGCAGGCCGCGCCGTGCCGCGTGCCGCATCATGCGCGCCGCCAGTTCAAACTCGCGCCGCAGCAGCGCTGCGTCGGGCCGCCGGCTTTGTGTTTCACTCAGCGGCCGCAGGGCGTGATCGATCGCCGCCAACGCTTCGCGCAGCGTCTCGGGTGACACCGTTTCGCGGTAACCCTCATTCACGTCACTCAGCCGCCACTGCAGCATCCAGAACAACACCGACGAGTTGTGCGGCTCGATCCCGAGCGTGCGATACACCTCGCCGAGATCGTAAGCCACGCGCCCGAAATTGTCCGACGGATCGTCAAACGCAAAGCGACTGATCACGCGCGGCACGTCGGCGGCCCGATTGGCTTCCCACGCCCAGCTGTACGCCGCGCCCATGCCAAAGCCCAGATAGTCGATGGGCAGCGTCTGCCAGTGACCGTTATCGCCCCACACCGTGTTGAGGTAACCCGCCGCGCCGTGCTTCAGGCCGTTTTCGGCGGCGCTCCGCAAATTTCCCAGGGCATTCGTCGTGCGCCCGCCGAGGGTGTTCCACGACGATGTGCCGGGACACACGTAGAACTGCAGGCCAGCCTGCGCAAACTGTGCGCCGTGTTCGTCGAAGGGATGCTGAGCTTCGTAGCCCCACTCCAGCGCGATGGCCTCTTGCGGCAATTGCGGGACCAATTCGGGGTACTGCACGATGATGTCACCCCAGAATTGCATGCGGCGATCGCGCGCCTTCACCGCCTCGTAAACTTTGCGCAGATAGTCGAGATACACGCGGCCCGTGCCCAACTGGTCGCACGCGGCGCGACTGCGGCCCTGCCCCAGATCGAACGTTTCATCGCAGCCCACGTTAAACAGCGTGCTGGTGAAATGGGGCAGCAGTTCGTCAAACAGGCTCGTCACCAAATCGAGACTGCCGGGATCGAGCGGGCACAGGCTAAACGGCCCATCGCAGTGATCGCCCCACGGATAATCAAAACCGTCCGGCGCTTCCGCCAGCGGCGCATAGCGCGGCAGTTCAAACCAGCGCTGCATGTGCCCGAATGAATTCTGGTTCGGCACGAGTTCGACGCAGCGCTCCCGGCAGTACGCATCGAGCTCCAATATTTCTTCGCCCGTGAAAGGCGAGGCGGCGGCCCACACCTCGGGATGGCGGCGATACGCAAAGGTGTGCTCCGTGTAGAGTTGAAACTGATTGATCTTCCAGCTCGCCAGGCGATCGATCAAGGCTTTGGCCGTCTCCAGCGTCGGCACTTTATCACGGCTGATGTCCACCATCACGCCGCGCACCGGGAAGTCAGGCCAGTCGGCAATGCGCAGGCCCGGCAAGGTAGTCCCGGACATCGTTTCGAGCAGTTGAATCACGGTGCAGACGCCATACAACACGCCCGCCTCGTCGTGCGCCGCGATGGTGATGCGCTCCGGCTCAATGGTGAGTTCGTATCCCTGGGGCATCGTCAGCCGATCGGGCGCGAGACGCAGCGCCAGGCCGACCTGATCGGATGCCGTGGTCATGCCCGCCACGATCGGCCACGCCAGACCCGTTCGAGCATGCAGAGCCTGTTGAAAGCGCAGTGCAGCAAAGCGCAGTGGCTGCGGCGCGGCGCTAGCGAGCCAGATCAGCCGATCGGGCTGCAGCGCATGCGCGGCAGCTCGCCGCTCGACGCGGCGGGGTTGAGGCAGCAACAAGAGATCGCTCATAAGAATTTACCCCTGGAAGATGATTTAGCGCTGCAGCACGTCGATGTCGCCAATCAAGAACGTGGTGCTTAAATGCACTTTGCGCTCAGCGGAGGCATAGTTAAGCGAAGCGCTGTTCGCGGGCGATAGAAACCGATCGACCTTGTCTGTTGGTGTGCGCAGATCGACGATGAGACCGCTGGCCGAAACGGCCACGCCGACATCCGGCGGCACAATGACGTCGACGTCGCCAATCAAGCCGTTGATGCGGATGTTTGTCTCGCCCGCCGGCAGTCTGCGCCTGCGTGAAATCCAGCCGGGTGTTGCCCACCAACAGCCAGAACTCTTCGTCGGCCGGCGCCCATTCGCCGCCGCGCTTCACATCGCCGAACAAGTACCAGCTGCTGGCCGACGAGGTATCGAACACTTTCGGGCGCATCAACAACAATACGCCAATCAAGATCAACCCGGCCGGAAAACAGACAGCCCAGAAGTTGATCTTCAACACGTTGGCCAGTAAGAATCCAATGCCCAGCACAAGCAGGCCTGCTCCAAGGATCACTTGACTTCGATTCTGCATGTCGAACTCCTTTTCCAGCTTCACTTCACTTTCCGCGTGATTTGGATCGTCTGTTCTTCGCCGTCTTCCTCGTAAATCACATAGACGCTTAGATCCCAAATGCCTTTGCGCCAGCTGCCGCTGACCTGCAGGTCGCCGGTGCGTTTGGTTCCATAGATAGGGACGCTGAAACGCGCCAAGGATGTCGAATCCCCGCCGCTGATCTTGCCGGTGATAAAAGGACCCAGCGTGATCGGTTTTCCGAGGGCCTGCCCAACCGCCGGATCAGAATTAATGATCTGTAACGCCTGATCCAGCGGCCCAAAGGCGCGAAACATGACCTGACTGGAGAGCATGATGAAGCCCGCACATAGGCCGATGAACAACAACGCCGGCAGACAGCCCAGCAAACAACCAAGACTTGAGGCGCGCTTGCGCACAGGCCGATGGACAGTGCTGCTCCCCGGCGCGCGCGGCGTTAGTTCCGGCAGCTCCCCGCGCTCGATCGCTTCCACGGCATCTTTTGCTTCTTTCAGGCCCAGGCCGGTCTGCGCGCGCACCAGCTTGATCGCTTCGATCTTTTTACCCTCGCGTACCAGCTGCTGAAGGCGATCGCCAGCGATGCCGCGTGTGACTGGCTGGTTCTCCAACAGATCGTTCAGTGTGCTTGACGCCTTGACGCCATCGTCGGTCAGATACAACTGCGACCGGCAGAACGAGCAGGTGGCGCGGGTTCTCCCAGCAAAATCGACCGGCGCGCCGCAATTGGGACAATCCATATCATTGATCGCCATAGGTTGCCTCTGCTTGGGAGAGTCGGTTAGCATTGTAGTACAGGATTGGCTGTCGTCAAAATCGATTAGCCTTGGCTTAAGTTCTGTTGTATAGTAGGCCAAGCCAAATCATGGAGGGGAAGCATGTCCGCACTTACCTGGGAAGAGCGCGTCGAGCTCGCTCAGTGTTATGCGCCGCGCCTGATCTTGTTCCCTGAAAAGCAGGAATTGGGCCGGCCCAAGATCGAAGGCGGCGCGGGCGATTATCATCCGCGCAGTCTGGAACTGCTGCTCGAGCGCGGCCGCCTGTATCCGGGCACACTGCGCGCGTTAGGCCGGTTGAAACTCGCCTGGCTGTTCAACCACGCCAGCCGCACTCCGGCGACGCTGGACAACCTCGCCCAGTGCCATCACGCCTTCGATCAGATTCGTTTGCTGGGCCGGCCTATTCCTAATCCGCATCAGGCGTGGGTCACCTACTTCGAAATTCTCAACTCGATCGATGCGCAGGGGCGATCAGGCTACGATCGTTTTCCGCTCACCGCTTACGTTCACGTCATCACCCGCGCCGAGGCCGAGCAGGCCAGCCGGACTAATGCAAGAATCAAGCCCGCCGACTATGCAGGGAAAGTGGGGCGGCCTTTCTACCAGCCTGGGGGAGGCACGCAGCCCGACGATCTGGCGCTGCAATACTGGTTCTGCTATTACTTCGACGACTGGGCCAACATCCACGAAGGCGATTGGGAAAGCATCACGCTGTTCCTGCGCCGACAGGACGAGGCGTGGCTGCCGCTGGGCGCAACCTACTCCGCGCACGAGAACGGCGCGCGCCGCCACTGGGAAGACGTCGAGCGACTTGAGGACACGCATCCCGTGGTTTACGTGGCATCCGGATCACACGCTTCGTATTTTCAGCACGTCCTAGAAGGGTACAGCACGGAACTATCGGGATACATCATTGGGAACTTGAAATTCAAAATCGGCTTCAAGTTCAGCACCAACAATAAGGACTTCGTGCCGCAGCCCGGCGCACAACATCCGCTGCGCGCGCCGCAAGTAGAGGTGCTGCCCGATCCGCTCGAGGCGCTCAGTGCGGATCACCCGGCGCGGCGTCACCTGAAGTGGATGGGGTTCAAGGGATCGTGGGGCGCGCGCGAGCTGGGGCGACTCGTCGCAGGCGGTCCCATCGGACCCGCTTGCAAAGGACTGAAGTGGCTCAATCCCTTTGCGTGGTCAGAAACAGAGTGCTGGCCGGATTACTTGATTTACTGACGAGTAACCAGCAACGAGCACAGCCCGACTACGCCTGTTTACTCGTTACTCGTATTCGCGCATCGATCGCCACTGCGCCTTCGTTCATCACGCGCAGCGGATTGATCTCGACCTCGGCCACCTGCGGAAAGTCCGAGATCAACTGCGCCAGCCTCAAGATCCGATCGATCACGGCCTCCCGATCGGCCGGCGCTGATCCGCGAAAGCCGCGCAGTTGTTTCCCGGCAAACGTCGCATCGATCATCGTCTCCGCTGCGGCGCGCGACAACGGCGCGAGTCCAAAAGCCACATCACGCCGGCCTTCCACTTCCACCCCGCCCGCGCCAAACATGATCAGCGGCCCGAACTGCTCGTCGCGCACCGCACCCACGATGACCTCCTGCCCGTGCCGCACCATTTGTTGAATCACCACGCCATCGATCCGCGCCTCAGGTTGGGCGGCGCGGACCTTCGCCACGATTTGCTCGAACGCCGAACGCACCGACTGCGCCGTGTTCAGATCGAGCGCCACGCCGCCGATGTCCGACTTGTGCGGAACATCCGGCGAAGCGATTTTCAGCACGACCGGATAACCGGCTTGCTCCGCCCACCGCGCGGCTGCCTCGCCCGAAGTCATCAGCGCCTCACGCGGGCCGTCGATACGATAGGCCTGCAGCAACTGCGCGGCCAGCGGGCCTGCGATCCATCCCGCTGGCGTTGCGGCGAGGTGCTGCGCGGCTGCTTCGCGATCGACATCGGTCACGATTTCAGGCTGATCGACAGGCCGCGCCCGCCACTGCGTTTGCCGCCACAACGCGCCCAGTGCCGAAGCAGCCCGCTCGGGAAAACGATAGTCGGTCAGGCGAAAAGCGCGCAGTACTTTCAACGCTAAGCCGACTGTCGCTTCGCCCATCATCGCCACGACCACTGGCTTCGACGCGTCTTTCGCCGCCACGGCCACCGCTTCGGCCACCGGCGTGGGATCTTCGATTGGCGGCGGCACACAAATGACGAGCACGGCATCGACGCCGTCATCTTGCAGCAAAACGCGCAGCGCCGAAGTGTACTCAGGCGGCCCGGCCGAGGCCAGCATATCGATCGGGTTGTGGAAAGACGCGTGCGGCAGCAAAAATGAATGCAAAGCAGCCACGGTCTCAGCGGACAGCGTCGCCAGTCGCAGGCCATTCGCTTCGATCGCATCCACGGCCAGGATGCCCGGCCCGCCGGCATTCGTCAACACCGCCACCCGATCGCCTTTCAGCGGCGGGCACCACGCCAGCGCGCGCGCCCAGTCGAAAAGTTCTTCCGTGCTGTTCGCGCGCAGAATGCCGTAACGGTCAAAGACCACGTCGTAGGCCGTTTCCTGTCCGGCCAGCGCACCCGTATGGGATGAGACCGCGCGCTTGCCCGCCGCTGTACGACCCACCTTCAACGCCACGATCGACTTCTCACGCGCCGCTTCGCTGATGGCCTGTTTGAATTGCGTGCCGTCTTTCACGCCTTCCAGGTACATCGTGATGACGCGCGTATGCGGATCGGACATCAAAGCCGTGATAATTTCCGCCTCAGACAGATCGGCTTGGTTGCCCAGCGAAGCAATGCGCGAAAAGCCGAAGCCCATGCCCGTGCCCCAGTCGATGACGGCCTGACAGATCGCGCCGGATTGGGAGACAAAGGCGATCTCGCCCGGGTTCGGCACGCTCTTGATGAAGGTCGTGTTGAACGGCATATGCGTATCGATCAGGCCAATGCAGTTTGGCCCGATCAGGCGCAGGCCGTGGCGCCGCGCGATGGCCACGATCTGGTCTTCGAGTTCCGCGCCGGCCCGATTGGTTTCCCGAAAGCCGCCGGAGATGATGATCGCCCAGCGGATGCCGCGCTGCCCGCAGGCTTCGATGGTCTGCGGCACCAGCGGCGCGGGCACGATCACGACCGCGAGATCGATGGGATCAGGCGCAGTTTCGAGTGACGGGTAACACGGCTGGCCCAGGATGCGATCGGCTTTGGGATTGATGAAGTGAATCGCGCCGGGATAGTTGGAGGCGACGAGGTTACGCGCCACGCCGTAGCCTAGCTTCGCGCGATCGCGACTGGCGCCGATGACGGCAATGCCGCGCGGAGCAAAGAGCAGATTGAGCATACTGGGCCTCCTCGAATGGCCGGCGGCGACAAACTGGACCGACTCGCAATGAATCGGGTATAATCGCGCCCATGATTCAATTACTCATGTACACTCGCGAACGAACCTGCGGCGATCAGCACCTGGCACGCCTGTGCCTGCAGGAATTCGGCGTGCCTTATACCGAAATCAACATCTCGCGCGAACCCGATGCCGCTCAGGAATTAGAGGAACTTATCGGTTGTCTGGCCGTGCCGACCTTGATCGTCGCCGGCGAAGATCATCGTCCGATCACGCCCCCGGCCCTGATCGGGCCGTACCAATCCGTGCGTAATGTCGATCGCGGCTCGGTCATCAGCGAGCCTTCGCGTGAGGGCCTGCGTCAGTTCCTCATCAAACACGCGCTGCTTCAGCCGGCGACGTAGCGCGGAAGCCGGGAGTCTTCTGCGGCATAGGATACACCGAATAGCTTTAAAAAACAAAGGGCGGAATGGTCTCATCGCCCTACCGCAGCGGACCATGCGCGCGACCGGAGCATGATGATTAGCCACCAATCGATTGCCATTGAAGGCCGCCAGGCGAAATACTGGATCGGCGGCAGCGGCAAGCCGCTGGTCCTGCTGCATGGCGGCCTGGGCGACGCACAACAGCACTGGTCGCCGATCTTTGAGGTTCTGTCGCAGCATTTTCAAGTGCTTGCCCCCGATCTGCCCGGCTTCGGCGTCAGCGCGCCGCTGCCCATGCCCAGTTATCAGAACTATCTGAACTGGCTGCAATTATTGTTCGATATGCTCAACATCGGCGGACCGCTGGCGATGATGGGCAACTCCTTCGGCGCGGTGTTGAGCCGCCTCTTCGCCGCCGAAAATACCAGCTACGTCTCGCGGCTGGTGTTGATCGATGGCGGGGAGGTGTTCCATGCGCCGGGTTGCCTGCGTCCCTTGCTCCGCCTGCCGATGCTCAGCAGCCCGATCGTCAATAGGCTTCGCCAGCGGGCCTATTCAGTTAACGGCCTGAAACGCGCGATCGCCGACGAGAAAATGCTCACACCCGAGTTCGTGGCGAATGCCCAGGCCGCTTCGATCGGCTTCGTAGCGGCCCAGCGTCAGATCGCACTGACCACGCTGCCTTCACTGCGCACGCCCACCTGCCCCACACTGGTGATCTGGGGCGAACAGGATCGGCTGAGCTCGGTCGACGATGGCAAACGGGTCGCCGCCGAGATCAACGGCGCAAAGTTTATTACCATACCCCACGCTGGACGCATGCCCCAGATCGAACAGCCAGAGGCCTTCCTTCGAGTGGCGCAGCCCTTCCTGCTGGGCACCGCCAGTCTGATCAGGTGTGCGCCCGCCGCAGCCTCAGACATCGCCAGGTTACCCCCACCCTATTCACGAAGTCATCCGTGGTAAAATGTCGTGCCAATATCCAGGACAAAGGAGAAGCATGAGACGTTTGACTGTTTTGTTCGCAGCGCTGCTGGGCCTGTCGCTGGCAGCCTGCGCGCCCGCCAGCGCGCCTGCCCCTGCGCCCACGGGCACGGCTGCGCCGGCGACCACTGCGCCGCAGCCGCAGGCCACCGCGCCTGCCACTGCGGTGAGCAAGCCGGAAGCGACCCAACCCGTCGCGACGCCGGACATTGCCACAATCATCAAGGCCCAGCCCGATGATTGGAAGCGCGGCCCTGATGGCGCGAAGGTCACGATCATCGAATGGGGCGATTTCCAGTGACCGGGTTGTGCGGCGGTATCACCGCTGCTCAAGCGTCTGGCAGACGCTAACCCCCAAGACGTACAGACCGTATTCCGGCACTTCCCGTTGCCCTCGCATCCCCTGTCGTTTCTAGCGGCTGAAGCGACCGAAGCCGCCGGAGCGCAAGGCAAGTTCTGGGAAATGGAGGAGCAGATCTTTGCCAATCAGCAAAGTTTTGCCGATCAATCCGAGACCGACTTCCGCAAGACGCTCGATCAGTACGCGCAACAGCTCGGGCTGGATCAGTCAAAGTTCAACAGCGATCTGGATGCGGGCAAGTATAAGGCGAAGGTCCAGGCCGCGCAGAATCTAGCCATGCAGCTCGGGCTGGGCGGCACGCCGTTCCTGCTGGTCAATGGCGAGGCATGGATCAATCAAGTCGACTACGGCGCCGACGAGACTATGGCGAGAATCATCGACTACTACAAACAGCGCTATAGCCAGGCCCCCGCCATGCAGATCGACCAGAGCAAGCAGTACACCGCGACGATCAAGACCGATCAGGGCAATATCGTCGTGAAGTTGTTTGCCGATAAGGCGCCGCTGGCCGTCAACAATTTTGTTTTCCTGGCGAAGGACGGCTGGTACGACGGCGTGACCTTCCATCGCGTGCTGCCCGACTTCATGGCGCAGGGCGGCGATCCGACCGGGCTGGGTGTGGGCGATCCCGGCTACTCATTTCCGAATGAAGTGACCGGCTTGAAGTTTGACAGAGAAGGCTTGCTCGCCATGGCGAATGCGGGCCCCGACTCGAATGGCAGCCAGTTCTTCATCACCTATGGACCGGCGTCCCAGCTGGATGCCGCCGATCCTACCCAGGAAGCCAACTACACGATCTTTGGCGAAGTGATCAGCGGCATGGATGTGGCGAAGAAGTTGAAGCCGCGCGATCCCGATCAGCAGCCTGATTTTACCGGCAGCGTGATCGAGACGATCACGATCGAAGAACAGTAGTTCCGCTACGGCGATACCGACTCTTTTCCGGAGATGCGGCGTGCGGCAGGAGGACCTGCCGCACGCCGCACCACCAGCTATCACGAAAGATTACCATGTCCATTTTTCAGGCGCTTATCCTGGGCATCGTTCAAGGTCTTACCGAATACATTCCGGTCAGCAGCACGGCACACCTGATCTTGGTGCCGTGGCTGCTGGGCTGGGACTTCAGCCAGGAAACCAAATTTGTCTTTGGCGTGCTCGTGCAGTGGGGCACGCTGGTCGGTGTGTTGATCTATTTCTGGCAGGACATCGTGGCCATCCTGCGCGCCGTCGTGAACGGCTTACTGCAGCGAAAGCCTTTCGGCACACTCGAAGCGCGGATCGGCTGGTTGGTCGTCATCGCCACGATCCCGGCCGTCATCGCGGGCGTGCTCTTCAAGAAATACATCGAGCAGCTGTACAGCCTGTACCTCGTCATCGCGGTGGTGCTGATCCTGGGCGGGTTCTTGATGATGGCGGCGGAACGCTGGGGCAAACGCCAGCGCGAGGTCGGAAAGCTGACCGTCATCGATTCGATCATCATCGGCCTGTGGCAAGTTCTGGCGATGATCCCCGGCGTCAGCCGTTCCAGTGCGACGATCAGCGGCGCCATGTTGCGCGACTTCACGCGCGAAGATGCGGCCCGCTTCAGTTTTCTGATGTCGATTCCGGCGCTGCTGGGAGCCGGCGTTGTGGCGCTGAAAGACTTGTTCGAGGTGCAAGGGTTGCTGGCCGCACTCGCCGCGCCGCTGGCTGTGGGCTTTATCGCGGCTGCGATCAGCGGCTATTTGAGCATCCGCTGGCTGCTGGGATACTTGAAGAGCCGCCCGCTCAATCGCTTCATCTTCTACCGGTTCGCATTTGGTGCCCTATGCATTATCGTCATTCTGCTGGGTTTGCGGCCTGCCGTTGGCAGCTAGTCGATCCGGGGCCGGCATGTTGCGCGGCTTAGCGCAAGCTGCGCTCTACCTCGCTTTACTGGCCGTGCTCGCCGCGTGCGTGGAGACGCCGCAGGCCACACGGACGCCGGTCAAACTGCGGCTGGCGGAGGCGGCCGACCAGGCCGCCGTGCTCGAGCGGGTGATGGCGGCTTACACGGCGGATCACGCCTGGGTCTCAGCCAGTTGGGCGTCGACCACGCCGCAGGATGCCATAGCGCGCGTCCGTGGTGGCCAGCTGGATGCGGCAATTCTGCACAGCCAGCCGGGACAAACGGAGGGAGTGTGGATCAGCGGCCTGGCGCACGATCCGATTGCGATCATCGTCCATCCCACCAACCCAATCGGCGATATCTCGCTCGCCCAGCTGAGCGATCTCTTCCAGGGGCGCACGTTCGACTGGACGCCCTTCGGCGGCTCAGGCGAAGTCATTCCCGTCAGCCGTGAAGCCGAGGCATATTCGCGCCTGATCTTTGAAGAGCGCGTCATGCAGACGCGCGCCGTCACACGCAACGCCGTGTTGAAGGCCTCGGCCAAAGACGTGATTGACTTCGTGGCCAACACGCCCGGCGCCATCGGCTACGTGCCGTTGAGCCACCTCAACGAGCAGGTAAAGGCCCTCGCCGTCGAAGGAGTCGCCCCCCGCGCGGAGGCAACTGCCAGTGGTAAGTACGGTTTATCCTCGCCACTCTATGTGATTGCCCGAGTTGAGCCGCAAGGAAACCTGCGCGAATTCATGGCGTGGTTATTAGGCAATCCCGGGCAAACTCTATTGAGTCAGTCGGGACTGGGGCGGGTGCGCTGAAAAGAGCGCCGGGCTCTGCTGTGCAGAGCCCGGTGTGATCTAGGGCAGGTCCACCACTTCCACGTACCCGACCAGAATGTTGCCCGGCCCGTATGTGTCGAGTTGTCCGTCGCCGTTTCCGTCCAGGCCGTCGGTCAGCTGCTGGTCTGACCACACCACAAACTCGATCACGTGCGCGCCCGGTTCCAAGGTCGGCAGCGGGTAGCTCCAAAACATCTCCGCTTCGCCAGACGTCGCTTTTGGCGGCGTCCAGTATTGCTGTGGATTCTCCACCGGGATCCCATCGACCGTCGCCGTCAGAATCGTGCTGGCTCTGAACTGCTCGAGATAGGAAGGTGTCCTGGCGCCCCAGCGCCAGCGCACTTCCAACGGTTGATCTCCATAAGCCGTGCGGCGGCAGTTGCAGAACGGGTAGATGATCAATAACCGGTTCGAGGGCGTGCCGGTCGCCTGAAGATTGTCAAACGCGCAGCGGGTACTGCCGAGTTGGTAGACGGCGCACCACAGTCCGATGAATCCCGGCGTATAGTCAATCGCGGCTTGCGTCACCGCCCGATCATTCACCGCGACCGACAGCGTGTTGCTGACGACCGCCAGATGAATCTGATTCAGCGCCAGATTCGGGTGAATGAAGGGTGACGCGCCTTCCGTGACCAGCGACGATTGGCCTGCCTGCTGCCGGTAAAGAGTGTAGCGTCCATCATTCGTGAGGCCGAACCAGTAGTAATTGTCAAAGTCCTGCAAGCCAAACAACACACCGGCACGGCTCGCGGATGTGCCGGTCACCACCCGCGCATCGACCCGCAGATCGAGCGCGTCAAAGGCAACGTTAGGATTCCAGTTCAAGACGACGTAGGGTGTGCGCGTGTAGATCGACTCAAACGTGAACTGCCCGTTCTCGATCGCGCTGCCGCCGGAAGCGCTAAACTGCTGGGGCGCCCAGCCGTTGCGATTGTCGTCAAAAGCGTCCACCAGCGTCACCTGCCGCGCCGCGAGGTGATCGGGCGGCGGACACACACGCAGGTTATCGAAACGCACATCGGTGCCCGTGTTGAACGAAGCCGCCGTCAAGCCGATCGATCGCTTCGCCTGCGGATCGCCATCATCACGAATGATTTTGAGCAGCACGTCGTTAGCGTAGAACGCGATCTCATTTCCGCGCTGTACCGCGCGCAGGTGATTGACGGCCTGCCCCTGGTTCAGCGCTGGCGCAAAGGTCCAATCGCGAATAGCCTGCGTGCCCTGCGGCGTGCGGCGCGTTATGGCATAGCGCTGGTCGCCGTCAATCGCCAGCGCGTAATAATCCTGGGGGCCGCGCGCGGCGGCGACCAGGCCGTAACTGCCCAGATTGTCAGACGCAAAGCGCGCTTCGACGGTGGCATCGTAATCGGTCAGCGTCGGACCGATCAAGCGGGTCTGCATTTTATTGGCCACGCTGATCGACAATTGATACGCGCCGTCCGCGTAGCCCCAGCGGGCGTCACCCTGTTCACCGCGCGGCAAGCCGCTGTCGGGATCGTCAAACGTTTCGGCGAACAGCGGCGGCGTGCAGCGGTCGGCGTTGACGGTGGTGTCTGTGATCGCGCTCGTCCCGACCGGCGTCGCGCCCGGCGTCGGCGTCTGGCCAATCACGTTCGCGCCCAGCCCGATGATGGCCACGGGCCGCTCGGGCGGAGGTCGATTCGCGGCCAGGATCAGTAGTCCTCCCAGGCCGATCGTCAACAGCACCAGCAGCGCGAGGATCATCCCGATCGGGCGGAAGCGGCGGGACGCCCTGGCAGGCTCCTGCCGGGTGATGTGGACGGCTTCGGTCGGCACGGCTGACGGCAACGGCAGTGTTCCTCCGATCGGCGCAGCGGCGATCACTGCACTCAAGGCCTGCGCGAACGCCGCCGTGGTCGGATAGCGATCGTTGGGATCTTTGCTGAGCGCTCGGCTGACTACGTCGCTCACGGCCTGCGGCACGCGCGGATTGATGCTGACGGGCGGCGTCAACGGTTCCGTAATGTGTTTCAAGACGATCGCCAGCGGCGTCTCCGCCTCGAACGGCGGCCGCCCGATGAGCATCTCGTAGGCCAGCACGGCGAGCGAGTATTCGTCGCTGCGCCCGTCGATTTTGAGGCCCTGCCCCTGCTCGGGCGACATGTACTGCGGCGTGCCGATGGCGCCGCTGCCCGTCAAGTCAAGCGAACCTTCCAACCACTTGGCAATGCCGAAATCCGCCAGAAAGGCGTTGCCCTGAGCGTCGATCAAGACATTGCTGGGCTTCACGTCACGATGCACCACGCCACGCTGATGAGCGTAATCGAGCGCCGAGCCGATCTGCTCGATCCATTTGCCGATGTCTTTCAACAAAATCGGCCCCTGCGCGATGCGTGACGACAGCGCGCCGTGGCTCATGTAGCGCATGGCGATGAAGACCCAGCCAGCCTGCTCGCCCATATCGTAAACCGGCAGGATGTGCGCATGTTCCAATGAGGCGATCATCTGCGCCTCTTGCCTGAAACGTGCCAGGAAAGTGGGATTGGCCGTCATCGGCGTGGAGAGGACTTTCAGCGCCACGCTGCGGTTCATGGCCGGCTGCCGGGCTTTGTAGACCGTGGCCATGCCGCCCTGCCCGATCGCTTCCAGGATCTCAAATTGGCCGAGGGTTTTGCCGATGAGCGGGTCAGACATGATGCCGCAAGTATAAATGATCAATGAACAATGAGCAATTTTCAATGAGCCGGTTGCAGGGATGGCGGGTGACAGGTATAATCTAGCGGCGCCGGGGACGTGTTGGAACTGGCAGACAAGCATGACTTAGGATCATGTGCCGCAAGGCGTGAGGGTTCAAATCCCTCCGTCCCCACCAGGGATATTAGATTTTCGATTTTGGAACGCAGGACGGCTGCACGTCATTCAGCACCCAACCTCCGATTTCCAACTTCCAGCATCTAACGTCCAATCTCTAACATCTAGATCGAGGTAGAAGTGAACGTTACAACCGAACCGCGTGACAACCGTCAATTGCTGCTCACTATCGAGGTGCCGCAGGATCGCGTCGATGCTGCGCTGGCCCAGGCCGCGCGCCGCCTAGCGCAGAAGTACAAGATTCCGGGATTCCGCCCGGGCAAAGCGCCGCGCGAGGTAGTGGAGCGCATGGTGGGCAAGCAAGCCCTCCTGGAAGAAGTCGTAGACGATCTCGGCCCCAAGGTCTACAAAGAAGCGCTGGACGCGCAGAATATCGAGCCGTTTGGCGTGGGCGAGATGGAAGATTTCTCATTGGACCCGATGGTCTTCAAGATGGTGGTGCCTCTCGCTCCGTTCGTCGATCTCGGCGATTACAAGTCGCTGCGCGTGCCGCACATCGAGCCGGCCGTGGACGAGCATGAGGTCGAGCATCAACTCGAGCACATTCGCGAGAATAACGCCATCGTCGAGCCGGCCGGCGACGATGTGGCCGCCGAAGCGAACATGGTCGCCACGGTGGACATCGAAGGCACGGTCGACGGCGCGCCGTTCATTTCCAAACAGGAAAACGTGACCATCAATCTCTATACGCCGCTCGATCGCGATGAGGACACGCTGGACTTCAGCGAACCGATCATCGGCCTGAAGCCTGGCGAAGACAAGACCTTCAGCCTGCCCGTGCCTGACACGGAACGCTACGACGACTTCCGCGGGAAGACCGCGGAGTTCAAGGTCCATTTGCATGGCCTGCAAAAGCGCGAACTCCCTGCGCTGGACGACGCCCTGGCGCAGACCGTCGGCGACTACGAAACGCTCGACGCCCTGAAGGATGAAATCCGGCAGGAGTTGCTGAGCGCCGCCAAACGCCAGGCCGACGATCAATACGGCAATGAATGCATCACCGCGCTGGTCAAGCAGGCCACGATCGAGTTTGCGCCGCAAATGATCAAGCCGGAAGTGGATGATCTGGTCGAGCGCACCAAGCGCCGTGTCGAGCAGCAGAAAATGACCATGCAGGATTACCTCGAGGCGCTGGGCAAGACGGAGGAGCAGTATCGCGAGGAATTGCAGCCCACCGCCGAAATCCGCCTGAAGCGCGGCCTGGCGCTCAACGAGCTCACCAAGCGCGAAGATCTTTCAGTCGACGATGAAGAGGTGGAGCAGCAAATCGATCGGATGGCGGCCGCCTTTGGGCCGCAATCCCAAGAGGCCCGCAAGACGCTGGCGCAATCCCAGAATCGCGAGGGTATCAAGATCGATCTATTGACGCAGGCCGGCATGCAGCGCTTGATGGCGATTTGCAGGGGCGAGGCGGATAAAGCGGCTAAGGAGCCGGCGGCCGAAGAACCGGCGGCCGCCTGAAGGCGAGCAGCCTGTAGACACCCTGTAGGTTCGATCAGTTGAAATCGGCCGTTGTCAGGTAAAATCACAGCAGATATTTTACACAGGAGCACATCATGATTTCACCACAGGCGGTGACGCCGTACGTCATCGAGCAGGATGCGCGCGGCGAGCGAATGTATGACGTCTATTCACGACTGCTGATGGAGCGCATCATCTTCCTCGGCACGCCCATCAACGATCAGGTCGCGAATGTGATCGTGGCGCAACTGCTGTTCCTGAACAGCCAGGATCCGGACAAAGACATCAACCTCTACATTAACTCGCCGGGCGGGCAGATCACGTCGGGGCTGGCGATTTTCGACACCATGCGCATGATTACTGCGCCGGTATCGACGATTGCCGTGGGCATGGCCGCCAGTATGGGGACGATCCTGCTGACAGCCGGCGCCAAGGGCAAGCGCTTTGCGCTGCCGCACGCGACCATCCACCTGCATCAGCCGCTGGGCGGCGTGCAGGGCCAGGCGGCCGACATTGAGATCGAGGCGAAAGAGATTCTGCGCATGCGCGATCTGCTGAACGGTATCCTGCGCGATACCACCAAGATGGGCGAAGAGCAAATCGCCAAGTACACCGACCGCAATATGTACCTGACGGCCGAGCAGGCCGTGGAAGTGGGCCTGATCGACGCCGTGCTCGAATCGCAAGCCAAGTAAATCGACCCGCCGCAAAAACACCGCCCTCGGTTCATTTGAACTTGAGGGCGGTGTGCTATAAAACACCAGCATGTCCATCTTGAACAAAGACGTTGTGCAGCAGACCTTGCGCGGTTACGCCGAAGCCCATGAGATTGCGCCGGCCGAGCGCGCCGCAGCGCTGGCGCAGCTGACTCGCCACGAAAGCTGGGCCACCTTCGACGCGTTGTACACTGCCTGGAAACGCACCGGCCAACGAGCAGGCGGCGATTGGGAAGCTCTGGCCGAACAGCGCCTGGCAGAGGCTATCGCGTTACGCAAGGCCTTTGAAACGTTTGCGCGGCGCAGAGGATGGTTATGAAGGATTCACTGCGGCGTCATTCCCGCACGCTTTCGCCTGGCGCGTCGCCGGCACAACGTGCCGGGTAAGACGTGGCGGGAATCCATAGCCCTGCTCGCCCCATGCACGACAATCTGTCTGGATGCCCGATAACAGCACGCTTCGCGGGGCATGACAATCAGTTTCGTTTTGCTGACTGCTAGTCGACGCGGTAAGCGAAAGCCCCTCGCTCATTCGAACGTGGGGCTTTGTTTTTCTCCACGAATTTACACGAATCTTCACGAATGAAATGGTTAGTGTAAATTCGTGTGAATTCGCGGATCATTTTTTCCGCTCAGCCAACTGCCGCTTCATAATCTCCTGCACGGCCGCCGGATTAGCCTTGCCGCGGCTTTCCTGCATGACCTGCCCAACGAGAAAACCCAGTACCGTCTCTTTGCCGCCGAGGTATTTTTCCACCTCGGCCGGATTTGCGTCGAGCACTTTGGTCACGATGGCTTCGATCGCGCCTGTGTCGCTGATCTGTGCCAGGCCCTGCCCTGCCACGATCGCTTGAGCCGGCGCGCCCGACTTGAACATCTCCGCCAGGACGCGCTTGCCCGTGTTGAGGTTGATCGTGCCCGCTTCGACCAGCCCGATCAATTCGGCAAGCTGCGCAGGCGTGATCTTCACCTGCTCGATCGGCGTCTGCGATTCGTTCAGATGGCGGAACAACTCGCCCGTCAGCCAGTTGGACACGGCCTTAGGGTTCTTGCCGTTGGCCGCTTTCAGCGTCGCCTCAAAGTAATCGGCTACGGCGCGATCAGCTACCAGCACACTGGCGTCGTCAGCCGAGAGGCCGTACTCTTTCGCAAAGCGCTTGGTTTTGGCATCAGGCAATTCCGGCAGCTGCGCGCGAATCTGTTCCACCCACCCGCGCTCGACGATCAGCGGCGGCAGATCGGGTTCAGGAAAGTAGCGGTAGTCTTCGGCCTGCTCCTTGCTGCGCTGCGGAACGGTGACACCGCGATTCTCATCCCAGCCGCGCGTTTCCTGCACGACCCGGCCGCCCTCGTCCAGCACTTTCGCCTGCCGCGCCAACTCGTAAGCCGTGCCGCGTTCCAAAGCCCGGAATGAATTGAGGTTCTTCAATTCGGTGCGCGTGCCGAATTCGGTCGAGCCGGCGAGACGCAGAGAGATGTTGGGCTCAAAGCGGATGACGCCCTTCTCCATGTCACCCGTATTGACGCCGAGGTAGCGCAGAATGGCGCGCAGTTTCTCGGCATAGGCTTTCACTTCTTCGGCGGTGTGCAGATCGGGTTCGGAGACGATCTCCATCAACGGCACGCCGCTGCGATTGAAATCGATCAGCGACACGGCGCCCTGGTGGATGTTCTTGCCCGTATCTTCTTCCAGGTGCACGCGCCGAATGCCGATGCGGCGTGTGCCCCGCGACGTCTCGATCTCCAGCCAGCCGCTGCGGCACAACGGATAGTCATACTGGGAGATTTGATAGCCCTTGGGCAGGTCGGGGTAGAAATAGTTCTTGCGCGCAAAGATGTTGAATTCTTCGATCGTGCAGTTCAACGCCAGCCCGGTCATGATCGTCATCTCGACCGCGCGGCGATTGATCACCGGCAGCATGCCCGGCATGCCGGCGCAGATGGGGCACACGTGCGAGTTGGGGGGCTCGCCGTCCGACATGACGACCGCGCACCCACAGAACATCTTCGAGTGGGTGACGAGCTCGGCGTGAACTTCCAGCCCGATGACGCCTTCGTAGTCCATACCCGGCTACCCATACCGCCTGACAAAACGCTCCATGCGGCGCAGCGCTTCCTCGATCTTCTCGTAGGCCGTGGCATATGAGCAGCGCACATAGCCTTCGCCGCCTGCGCCAAAGGCCGTGCCCGGCACGACCGCCACGTGCTCTTCCTGCAAGAGCCGATTGGCAAACTCGTCTTCAGTCATCCCGCTGATGGCAATCGACGGGAAGGCATAGAAGGCGCCCTGCGGCTCGAACGTGCTCAAGCCAAAACTGTTGAAACCATTCACGATCAAGCGCCGCCGCCGATCGTATTCCTGCCGCATTTCTTCCACGTGGTCTTCGCCGCGCTCCAGCGCTTCGACACCGGCCACTTGCGCCATGGTCGGCGCGGACATGATGGTGAATTGATGGATCTTCCGCATCGCCGCCGAGAGTTCCCGGGGCGCGGCGGACCAGCCGATGCGCCAGCCGGTCATGGCGTGCGACTTCGAGAAGCCGCCGAGCAGGATCGTCCGATCGCGCATGCCCGGCAGCGTGGGGAAGCACGTGTGCTGGAAGGGCGTGCCGTCGCGCAGGGAGCCATACACCAGCCGATCGTAGATCTCGTCTGAGATGACCACGAGATCGCGTTCTGCGGCCAACTGCGCAATGTCCAGCAGACGCCCACGGCTCATCACCGCGCCGGTCGGGTTGTTGGGATAGCCGATCAGGATGGCTTTCGTGCGCGCAGTGATCTTCGCTTCGATCTCGGCGCGCGTGACCATGAAACTATTCTCCACGCGCGTCGCGATCGGGACGGGCACGCCGCCCGCCAGCGTGACCTCGGCGGTGTAGGCCACAAAGCACGGCTGCGGCACGATCACTTCGTCGCCCGGATCGAGAATCGCCGTCAACGCCAGATACAACGCTTCCGACACGCCGACGGTGATCAACAGATTCGGCTTCGGGATCGTACTCGACGCCATAGCGGCGCTGCAGATAGCCATTCAGCGAGCGGCGCAGCTCGATCGTACCGGAGTTGCTGGTATAGTGCGTCTCGCCATGATGCAGCGAGGCCATACCGGCTTTAATAATCGGCTCAGGCGTGGTGAAGTCGGGCTCGCCGATGCCGAGCGAGATAACGTCTTTCATCGTGGCGGCAATATCGAAGAATTTGCGAATGCCGCTGGGCGGAATGGAACTCACACGAGCCGAAACATAGTCACGCATGGTTATTCATCCTCATTATTGCTGTAGCCGACCAAAGCCGAATCGCCGACGTTGAACTGGCGATAACGCCCGCGCACGATGGCTTCCTTACCCACCAGTGATTGATCCATGATAGTCTCGATGATCTCCGCGCCGACGTCGATGATCGAATTGCGGATAATCGAGCGCGTGATCTTGCATTCCTGCCCGATGGTCGCATACGGCCCGATGACCGATTCCTCAATCACGGCTGAGGAATGGATATTGACGGGCGGGACAATCACACACGTGGCGCATTCATACTGGCCGCTGTTGTCGTTGCCGTTTTCCAATAAATAACGATTGGTCTCCAGCACCGTCTCCGGCTTGCCTGTATCACGCCATTCTTTGGCCGTGCGGGTGACGAACCGGCTGCCGCTGTCGATCATGAGGTTGATCGCGTCGGTAAGGAAGTACTCACCCTTGGTCTGGATGCGCTTGTCCATCAATTCCCCGCATGCCTGCATCAGCGCCGGGCCATCGGTGAAGTAGTACATGCCAATGACGGCCAGGCGATTCTCCAGGGTGGAGGGTTTCTCGACGAACTTAAGAACATGCCCGTCCGGGGCAAGCACGGCGACCCCAAAGCGGCGCGGATCCGTTACCTCTTGGACGTAAGCAATGGAGTCCGGCGGCCCGGTCTTGATCTCGTCCAGATCGGCCTCGAAATACGTGTCGCCAAACACCATGAAGACCGGGCCATCCACGTAGTCGCGGCACAGCCACAGGGCGTGCGCCTGGCCCAGCATCTCATGCTGCGTCACATAACGCGCCTTGAAGCCGTACTGCTGGGACACGTATTTCTCGATCTGGTCACCCAGATAACCGACGATGAAAATGTACTCGTCGACCTCCAGCCCGCGGAACTTGTCCAGAATGTGCGCCAGCATGGGTTTGCCGGCCACGTTGATGAGCGGCTTGGGTTTGGTGTACGTGTGTGGCCGCAAGCGCGTGCCGAGACCTGCCAGGGGAATGATAACTTTCATACTCAACCTTCTTTAGTAGGTGTGGAACTTACTTCTTCGTCGTCGGAAACTTTGCGCGCTGCCAGGCGATCATACCACCGCGCAATTGCTGCGCAGCAAAGCCCGCCTGCCGCAGCAGGCGCACGGCTGGCGGACTGCGATGGGCCGTCTGGCAAATCGCGATCACCGGCTGATTCCGATCGATCGGCAGGGCCGGTAAAGCCGATCGGAGCTGATTGATGGGCACGTTGATCGCGCTGTGAAGGTGGCCGCCCGCAAATTCACCCGGCGTGCGCACATCGATCAATTGCAGGGGTTCGCGCCGATCCAGGCGGGCCTTGAGATCAACCGCCTCAATTTCGGGAACCGTGCCAAATGGCAGCCACCACCAGCGACTCATCACACATTACTCACGGCTTTGATCGTCGGCTTCCGGGTATGCCAGTCCGTCGCCTGCTCAAAGGCATACGCTGCCTGAATGATCTTCTCTTCGCCGAAGGCCGGGCCGTTCAACTGCAATCCGATCGGCAGGCCCTGCCCGTCGAAGCCGCACGGCAGCGACAGGCCGCAGATACCGGCCAGGTTCTGGTTCAAGGTGAAAACATCGCTGAGATACATCTGCAGCGGATCGGCGACCTTTTCGCCGATCTGAAAAGCCGTCGTCGGCGCCGTGGGGCACGCGATCACATCGACCTCCTGAAAAGCCCTGTCAAAGTCGCCTTTGATCAGCGTGCGAACTTTCTGGGCCTTCAAATAATAGGCATCGTAATAGCCGGTTGAAAGCGCATACGTGCCGATCATGATGCGGCGCTTCACTTCGGGGCCAAACCCCTGACCCCGCGTGGCCCGGTAGGTGGACAGCATATCGCCGCCGTCGACGCGCAGGCCGTAGCGCACGCCATCGAAGCGCGCCAGATTGGCGGATGCTTCCGCGGGAGCAATGAGGTAATACACCGGCAGGCCAAAATCCGTGTGCGGCAATGAGACTTCGCGAATCTCGGCGCCCAGGGCTTTCAGCACATCAATCGCCTGGCGGACGGATTGTTCAACCTCAGGCTGCATGCCGGCGATGAAGTATTCCCGCGGCACGCCCACACGCATACCCTTCAAATCGGCTCGGAGATGTGCGGCGTAGTCAGGCACCTCGTTTGGCATGGCGGTGGAGTCTAACGGATCGTGACCCGCAATCGCTCGCAGCAGAGTCGCTGCATCGCGCACGTCCTTGGCAAACGGTCCCAGTTGATCGAGCGACGAGGCAAAGGCAATCAAACCATAGCGGCTGACGCGCCCATACGACGGCTTGATACCCACGACACTGCAGAACGAGGCGGGTTGGCGAATCGATCCGCCGGTGTCGGTGCCGAATGCACCGAGACACAGGTCGGCAGCGACAGCGGCCGCGCTGCCGCCGCTCGATCCGCCGGGCACACGCTCCACATCCCACGGATTGCGCGTCACACCATACGCCGAGTTCTCCGTGCTTGAGCCCATAGCAAACTCGTCGGTGTTCGTCTTGCCCAGAAATACAGCGCCCAAAGCGCGCAACCGCGCAACCGCCGTAGCATCATAGGGCGGCACGAAGCCCCGCAAAATCTTGCTGCCCGCCGTCGCCGGCATGCCGCGCACACAAATCACATCTTTGATCGCCAGCGGCACGCCCAGCAGCGGCGTGTCCTCGCCCTGCGCGCGGCGAGCATCTGCGGCGCGAGCTTGTTCCAGCGCGGTCTCGCGCGCCACATACAAAAACGCGTGAAGCGCGGAATTGAGTTTCTCGATGCGATCAAAAACCGCCGCGGTCAATTCCACCGAGGTCAGTTCCCTGCGCGCCAGCTGCTCGTGGGCTTCGTGAATGGTCAGACGATAAAGCATGGCAGAGTCAGTCTTCCAGAATGACGCGTACTTCAAACGAGTCGCCAGCGCGGGCCGGAGCATTGGCCAGGACTTCGTCGACCGGCAGCGATGGGCGGGGAACATCGTCGCGCATGACACTGCGCAGCGGCAGCACCGTAGCAGTGGGCGGAATGGCCCCCGTATCCAGGGTGTTCAGCCGTTGTACATAATCTAGAATATCCGACAGCTGTTCCTGGTACAATGCTTCTTCGGTTTCGGTCAGTTGGAGTTTTGCCAGCTCAGCGATATGTTGGACTTCCGCGCGGGTGAGGGACATGCCGCGATTATATCAGAACAACGTTCAATGAACAAAGTAAGGAAGCGGCACTTGAGTGCTTGACGCTCCGCTGCAAGTTTTGATACAACTAGGCCACGCTGGGATGGGGAGAGAATATGATCAATCGGATCGGCAGGATTCAGCAGTTCTTGGTAGAGCACCAGTTTTATCCTTTGCTTGTGTCGAGCGCGCTCGCGATCGGGCTGTGGGCGGGCCGCTCGTGGGTGTGGGCGCCCCGTGGTTTTCGATTCCTGAGTCTGGAATCTCTTTCTGGCCTGGCTGCCTTATCTCTGGAGCCTGTGGGCCTTGAGCATCCAGCGGCGCCAGCCGCGCCGCTGGTGGCGGCTGTGGCTGCCGGCGACTTTGTGGCTGCTCTTCTTCCCGAACGCCCTGTACCTGGTCACCGACCTGATTCACCTGCACAGTTACCCGTCAGTGCCGTTGTGGTATGACACCGGCATGTTGATCGCGTTTGCCTGGGCCGGCTGCTTCCTGGCCGTGGCCTCGCTGTACAGCATGCACCAGATCATCCGTGATTACGCGGGACGCGCCGTCAGCCTGGTTGATCGTGATAGCGCTTATGGGCCTGTGTGGCTATGGGAATCTACATGGGGCGGTTCCTGCGCTGGAACAGTTGGGATATCTTCTTGTATCCGACCGATGTGCTCAGCGACATCGCGCATCATCTGGCGCATCCGCTGAGCCATCTGCAGGCCTACGGCGTCACTTTGATGTTCGCGGCATTGCTGTTTGTGTGCTACTGGACCTTCGTCTCGATGAAACACCACGCCAAATAACGCACCGCCGGACTTTCCAACTCGGCAGAAAGTCCGGCGGCTGATATTGTGCAAGTTTTCGATCTCAGGCCGTGTAGATCTGCTTGGCCTCTTGCAGCAAAGCCTGCACCTCCGCCGCCGCGTCCGGCAGCGGCACTTGTGCTGACGCGGCCCACTCACGATACAGACGGTGGTTGAGGCGTTGCAGCAGCGTCAGATCGGCCTCGCTCAACGGCCGTTTCCAGCTTTGCGCCGAGAGATCGCGCACTGCTTCGCACAAACTCTGAAAAGCGCCCTGCTTGACGCGCTCGTTGATGAGCGTCCGGCGCTTGTTATGATCGCGCTCCAGCGCGCCCGGCTGGCCCTTCAGCACGACACGATAGCGATCGAGATCTTTCTTGGGCGTGATCGTCCGCAGTCCCGCAGCATTGTTCTCGTCAACCGGCACCCACACGGTGCTCTTGTCGACGGCGAGGACATAGTACCAGCGAGGCTGATCTTCGACCAGGCATTTTTCTTCCAGCCGCACGATGTTGCCCACGCCATACGTCGGATGGACGATGAAGTCGCCAGCTTTGAACGGCATCGCATCCTCCTGTGCAGACGTCTAGTAACGGCGCGAACCACCACTGCTGCGGCGGTGAGTGTTGTAGCCGCCGCCGCCGCCATAGCCGCCGCCGCCGCTGCGGCTGCGCTCTTCCTTGGGCCGCGCCAGATTGACGGTCAACGTTCGTTCGCCCAATTTCTGGCCGTTAAAGCGGCTGATGGCTTTTTGCGCATCTGCCTGCGTGCTAAACTCGATAAAAGCGAAGCCTTTCGACTGGCCCGTGTCGCGATCTTTGATCACGGCGACTGACGTCACGCTGCCCGCCTGCGCGAACATTTCGCGCAACTCATCTTCGGTAACCGAATACGACAAATTCCCAACATACAACTTCGTGTCCATCTGTGCTCTCCTTGAGCGCGGCCTATAGCCTGGAAAATAAAAGGTCACCAAACCACAAGCGGGCCCGGTGACCAGTCTCACGCCAATCCCATTACATGCTTGCGTTAATTATACCACCAGTTCAGCCTATCAACGGCACACTCCCTGGCGCGCGCCGGCAGCAACAAGAAACCGGACTTTCCACCGAGTAGAAAGTCCGGCCCGCTATTTCGTTGAATGAAGACTTAGTAGCGGCGCGAACCGCCACTGCTGCTGCGGCGGTCACGATTGCCGCCACGGTTGCCGCCATAACCGCCGCGGCTGCCGCCGTAATCGCTGCGCTCTTCACGCGGACGCGCCGGATTGACCGTCAAGGCGCGATCGCCCAACTTGTAGCTGTTGAATTTGCTGATGGCAGCCTGCGCATCTGCGTCCGACCCCATCTCCACGAAGCCAAAGCCCTTCGAACGACCCGAATCGCGATCACGAATCACCGCGACCGACACGACATTCCCTGCCTGCGCAAACAACTCGCGCAACTCATCTTCACCGGTGGTGTACGGCAGGTTCCCGACATACAACTTGACTGGCATTGCTGAACTCTCCTTGTGATCGGCCACGCGGCCCTAAAAAACGGCTGCCCTGAGGGGGGATTTGAGCAGCACTATTTACCTGACTTCGACTTCGTTGCGCCGATTATACCATAATGGCTGTTATTTTTTGCGCCGCGCAAGTTTGTCAGCGTGTCATTCCACCCCTCAATCCCGCTATCTCGCCATCGCTTTGCTTAACTGTCTCCACTGCTCATCCTCCACGCCCGGCACAAACGGTCGATACAATCCAACCCGATCGAGCAGGCCATCGTACCTGGCGTGCAGCTTCGCCGCAATGTCATCCCAACTGCCGATGATCACGAATGTCTCCAGCATCTCATCCGTGATCAACCGCTGGCATCTCGTCCCATCTGCCGCGCGCGGCCAGCGCGCCAAGTTCCTGGCCCACCCGGCCCCAGCCATGCAGATCGAGGACGGGGCGATACGATGGCGTCGAGGCATAGAAAGCGACCTGTTGGCGCTGCGCCGCAATCTCATCTTCACTCAGGGCCACGAACGCCATCGTCGCGATCTCGATCGCCTCCCGTTTCCGATCGGCCTTCTGCGCGCCTGCGGCAATGGCCGGCAGCACCACCTCGCTCAGATACTTGGGTGTATGATACGCATGCACGTGAAAGCCGTCGGCCACTTCGCCGGCCAGCCTGCACAACGGCCGGCCGACACCCGCAATGAAGATGGGAATCTCAGGATGATCGATTGGCCCCGGCGAAAAGAACGGCGTCATCAGCGTCAGCTTGTACTCGCCGCCCCGGAAGTTCAACTTGCCGCCGGTCTGCCAGGCCGCCCACACGGCGCGTATGGCCTGCACGTATTCCCGCAAGCGCGGCACAGGCGGTGTCCACGTCATGCCAAAACGCCGCTCGATGTGCGCTTGCACCTGCGTGCCCAGCCCCAGCATGAAGCGCCCGTTCGACTGCTTCGCCAGATCCCACGCCGTGTGGGCCACGACCAGCGGGCTGCGCGCAAAGGCGATCGCTACCGCCGTACCGCAGCGCAGGCGCGACGTGCAGGCGGCCGCCTGCGTCAACGGCAAAAACGGATCGTGCTGTGTCTCGCTGGTCCAGATCGCATCAAAGCCGATCGCTTCGGCGGCCTGCGCCAGCCCAGGCACATCCTTGAGATCAGTGGCAAATCCGATGGAGGCATCAAGTTTCATGCTTCCTCCCACTTGCTCGCTTCATTCAACCGGGCGATTTCTTCCTCGCCCAGCCGCCAGCCGATGGCGCCCTCCATCTCGCGCCACTGTTCCACCGTGTTGACGCCGATGATGGGGCTGGTGATGCCGGGCTGCTGCCTGATCCACGCCAGCGCCACTTGCAGCACCGTCTTGCCGCGCGCCTGAGCGATCTCGTCCAGCTTGTCGATGAGGAGGAAGTTCTTTTCGGTCAGCGCATGCCGCAGATTCCAGCCGCGCGTGCCCTCCTGGACTTTCACGCCGCGCCGGTATTTGCCGCTGAGCAGGCCGCCGGCGATGGGCGAATAGGGAATCACGCCCAGGCCGTACTTCAAGCACACGGCGCGCTGTTCACGCTCGAACTCGGCGCGATGCACCAGGTTGTAATGCGGCTGCAAACAAGCGTAGCGGACCAGCTGGCGTTGCTCACTGACCCACAGGGATTCCATCAAGTGCCACGCCGGGAGATTGGAACAACCGCTGTAACGGACCTTGCCGGCGCGCACCAGATCGTCAAGGGCGCGCAGCGTTACTTCCAACGGCGTATGCTCATCCCAGTAATGCGTCTGATACAGGTCGATGTAATCGGTCTGAAGGCGTCGCAATGAGGCCTCGCACGCCGTGATGATATGATTGCGGCTCAGACCTTCGTCGTTGGGGCCATCGCCCATGCGCCCGCGCACCTTGGTGGCCAGGATGATCTGATCGCGCCGCTGTGTCTTCAGCCAGGTCCCAATCAACTCCTCAGCCACCCCGCCGGGATTCCCTTCGGCCCAGCGAGAATAAACATCGGCCGTGTCGATGAAGTTGCCGCCCGCCGCGGCGAACGCGTCCAACACCGGCGCGCAATTCTCGCGCGGCGCTGTCCAGCCAAAACTCATGCTGCCCATACATAGTTCGCTGACCTTCAAGCCCGTTTGTCCCAGATACTTGTACTCCATTTGCCGGCCTCCGCATTTTCAAGTTTGGAAGTCCATAGTCAACCTGCCGAATTCCGCATTACAAATAGCCATGCTGCACGTACCAATCATAGCACTCTTGCAGCGCCTGGCGAACCGGCGTGTGGGGCAAGCCCAGTTCGCGCTGCGCTTTGGATGAATCAAAGTAAAGGTGCTCAGCGGTGAAGCGCATCTGCTCGCCGCTCAAGGGCAGTCTGGGCCCCGCGATTTTGGCAACCCCGTCCAACACCCAGCCCGCCAGGGGGATCGTCCAACGCGGCTGCGTGAACCGCGGCGGCTTCACGCCGGCGATTTCGCACGCCATCTCTGCGGTTTGCCGATTGGTGAGATTCTCGCCACCCAGGATGTACCGCTCACCCGCCCGGCCTTTCTCCGCCGCCGCGATGTGTCCGGCCACCACATCCTGCACCGCCACAAAGTTTACGCCACCCTGTGGAATCAGCGGAATGTGCCCGCGTTTGGCCTCGCGCAAGATGCTGCCTGAAATCCAGTTGATGTCGCGCGCGCCGACGATGGCAGCCGGATTGACCATGACGATGTCCTGCCCGGCTTTCACCCGCTCAGCCACCAGCCCCTCGGCCAGCCACTTGCTGTGACCGTAGGGGAATCGATCGGGAGGCTGATTGAATGGATCGCCTTCGTTGGCCGGGCGCCCCCGGATGATTCCCACCGCCGCCGCGCTGCTGGTGTGGACGATGTGTTTAACACCCGATCGCGCCGCCGCCTCGAACACATTTTGCGCGCCGCCGACGTTGACCTTGTAGATCAGGTTTGGCGGGCTGCGCCAATACTGCGAAATCGCCGCCACATTGAATACCACATCGACGCCCTGCATTGCCGCCACCAGCGAATCGCGATCGGTGACATCGCCCAGCGCATGTTCCAGCGCCAGGTCCTGGACGGCGTCCAGCGGCGATGTCCTGCGGCGCAGAATTCGCACTGACCAGCCCTGCTCCAGCAGTCCCTTGGCCAGATTCGCGCCCAGAAAACCCGTGCCGCCTGTTACCAGTGCCTTCATGATTTCATCCCAAAAGAAAATGAAGCCGGCAGATACTCGTCTTCGGCTTCATTTTACCTGAAACACGTCGTTTGCGGAACGTCTATCCGATCGGTTTATTGACCACCACCGTCGGAGTCAGAATCATCCGCGAGAGGCGCGTGCAGTGGCCAAAGTGATTGTAGTGATCGGCGCGCAATTGCGTCACGGCTTCACCCTGCAAGTAAGTATCCAGCGCTTCACGCGAGGCCAGCTCATACACCGTGAGGTACTGGCGCCAATCGCCATTGGGCGTATCCAGCAGGTACTTGGTGGCGCGCACAAAGCCGGGTTGGGCCAACACGTCAGGAATGTGCTGGCGGGTATGCCAGTCATTCCACGTCGCTTCTTCGTTTGGATCGACTTCCACCATCACACCATAGAACACCGTCATGGCTGCACCTCCAGCATTATCATAGGAAAAAGAAGCCGGAAGCAGTAGTAAATAATGTACTGCGTCCGGCATGACGTCTATACCCTTGTCGGCTAATAACGACGACGACGACGGTAATAACGCCCGTACCAGTAATATTGACAGCAGAAGACGATTGCCACGCCGGGGACCCAGCGGCCAGGCGAAGGTCAAGACGCCGGCTCGGATCAGGCACAATACGCCGAAGACGGATTGGTGGATTTCGATCAGGCGGCCTTCACCGCCCGATCATCGGATGCCCAGCAGCGAGATGAGCCACGGTCCCACACTGCCGACCGTCAGCGCCAGCGCCGCGGCAATCTGGACGGGCACCTGGAAGGATCCTTGGAACTGCACCATGTTCTGCGATCGCCTCACGCGCAGCAGCGGCGGCACGATCAGGATGGCGGCGATCACGGCCATCAAGAGCAGCACCCACCACGGGATCAGCTGCACCACGAACAGGGTGACGAACAACGCCACGAGGCCGATACCCAGCAGGATGTTGGCCAGCCACTTCGAATTGCGCTCGCCCAGCACTGCCGCCGTGTGTCTGACGCCGGCCTTCAGATCGCCTTCCAGATCACGCAGCTCATTGAACAACTCGCCGTACATGCTGATGGTGGTAATGGCGAGGAACGGCCACCAAAAGTTGCGGTTGATCGTCGAGGTGTAGGCGAAGTAAGCCGGCAGGTATTGAAAGCCGGCCAGCATCATGCAGTGAATGATCAGATCAATGAACGGCATCGACTTGATCCGCACACGCCGCCACGAATACAGGAAGCCGACAATCAGGCTGATCACGCCGATGAGGAAGGGGATCGCGCCCAGCAGCGCGTACAGCAGCGCCGAGATCGCCATCGTCGCGTAGGAGGCGATGTAGCCTACGCGCGGCGAGATCATCCGGCACGAGATGGGATTGCGGTTGATCTTGGCGGGATTCATGGCATCGTCGTCGGCGTCCTCCACGTCGTTGATCATGAAGGCAAAGCCCACGGCGGTCCAGTTCGCCAGCAGCGCCACGATCCACTGCCAGCCGAAGGTGCCACCCGCTGCCGCCGCGCCCAGCGCCGTCGTCACGATGACGAACCACACGTATTCATCGAAACGCGTGAGTTTGATGATGCCCTTGAGGATTGGGTTCAAAATAGTCTCCCTGCGCAAATGGCTCAAGCATCCTGAGCGGAACGAAGTGCAGTCGAAGGATGCGGGTTACGCGAAATATCCTTGCTATCGCCGCCTCCTTCGACTTCGTTGCACTCCGCTCAGGATGCTTTGCTGATTCTCCTTAGCCAGGCATCCTGAGCGGAACGAAGTGCAGTCGAAGGATGCGGGTTACGCGAGGTATCCTTGCCATCACCGCATCCTTCGACTTCGTTGCACTCCGCTCAGGATGCTTCACTGACTTTCCTTAGCCAGGCATCCTGAGCGGAACGAAGTGCAGTCGAAGGACGCGGGTCTGCTGATTTATTGCTGCTCAGATATCTTCGCCTCTCGTCGTCTACGTTCCGTCTTCACAATCTCATGAATTGCATCGAAATCGCCGCGAATCAACGCCTCTTTCTTGGCTCGCGACCATCCTTTGACCTGCCGTTCGCATAAAAACGCTCCATGCTCCGTGGAAAAGTCCTGTTGCCAAACCAACTCAACCGGTAAACGTGAACTGGTATAGCCCTTGAAGTAGCCTGTCTGATGTTGTGCAATTCGCATTTCCAGGTCAGTTGTTGAGCCAGTATAGTAGGAGCCATCAGCGCACTTCAAGATGTATACAAATGGCATAACCAGCCTCGTCAGCGCCAGCCGCATCCTTCGACTCCGCGCTGCTCCGCTCAGGATGCTTCAAGGCTCACACTAAGCATTCTGAGCGGAACGAAGCACAGCGGAGTGCAGTCGAAGAGTGCGGCTGCCACAAGATATCCTTGACATTACCGCATCCTTCGACTCCGCGCTGCTCCGCTCAGGATGCTTGTGCGTTCTCAACCACCACCGCTTCCCCCTGCCCCACGCCCACACACATCGTCGCCACGCCGTAACGGGCGCCGCGCCGCTTCATCTCGTGCACCAGCGTCGTGACGATGCGCGCTCCCGAGCAGCCCAGCGGATGCCCCAACGCGATCGCGCCGCCGTTGACGTTGAGCTTCTCGCCCGGAATGCCGAGTTCCTTCGCGCACGCGATCGACTGGACGGCGAACGCCTCGTTGATTTCGAACAGATCGATCTGATCGATCGTCAATCCGGCGCGCTGCACAGCCTTGCGTGTCGCAGGAATCGGCCCATAGCCCATCACGCGCGGATCGACCCCGGCGGCGGCCCCGGCGATGATGCGCGCCAGCGGCTTGAGCCCCAGCTCCTTTGCCCGCCCAGGCGTCATCAGCAGCACCGCCGCCGCGCCATCATTCAGGCCAGAGGCATTGCCGGCCGTGACCGATCCGTTCTTCCGGAAAGCGGGCTTCAACTTCGCCAGCCCGTCGAGCGTCGTATCGGGGCGCGGATGTTCGTCGGTGGCGACGATCAGCGGATCGCCCTTCCGCTGGGGAATTGTCACCGGCACGATCTCATCCCTGAAGCGGCCGGACTCGATGGCCGCTTTGGCCTTCATCTGGCTCTCGTACGCAAAGCGATCCTGCTCTTCACGTGTGATCTCTGGTTGGCGCTCGAAGATGTTCTCCGCCGTTTCGCCCATCTGCTCCAACGGAAACAGGGCTTGCATCTTTTCGTTGGGATAGCGCCAGCCCAGCGCAGTATCGTAGGCGGTGACATTGCCGAACGGAAACGCCTGCGCCGCCTTGGGGAACGACCACGGCGCGCGGCTCATGCTCTCCACGCCGCCCGCGATGAAGACCTCGCCATCGCCCACCTTGATCGAGCGCGCCGCGGCGTTGATGGCCGCCAGCGACGACGCGCACAGGCGGTTAAACGTCACCGCCGGAACTTCGTAGGGAAAGCCCGCCAGGATCGACGCCATGCGGGCCACGTTGCGATTATCTTCGCCGGCCTGATTGGCGCAGCCGAAATACACTTCTTCCACGATCGCCGGATCGATTTTCGTCCGCTCGATCAGCGCTTTCAACACGCTGGCAGCCAGATCGTCCGGGCGCACACTCGCCAACACGCCGCCATGGCGGCCAACGGGCGTGCGAATGGCATCGATGATGAGGGCCTGGGGCATGGGAATCTCCTGATGAGTGACGAGTGAAAACGGCTGCTTTCACTTTTCACGTCTTCACTTTTCATTCAACCAGTTTGAGATTCGGATCAATATCCAAATCCCATCCGGCTCTATGTCCAGCCAGGAAACGGAAATGCGCCGCCGCGCCGATCATGGCGGCGTTGTCGGTGCACAACCACAGCGGCGGCCAATAGACCGGCACCGCCGCCTTGGTTTTCATCACGTAGCGCAGCAGCTTGTTGGCCGACACGCCGCCGCTGAGCAAGATCGCCGTGGCGCCATAGCGCTCGGCCGCGGCGACGGTCTTGCTCACCAGTTGATCGATCACACTGTGCTGGAAACTCGCCGCCAGATCGGGGATCGGCACGCGCGCCGGGATGGATCCATCCGGCCCGATCGGCCCGTCACTCTGCACGGTGCGCAGCACCGCCGTCTTGATGCCGGAAAACGAGAAGGCGAATTCGTCGTCGACGCGGGGCTTGTTGAAACGAAAGGCGTGCGGATTCCCCTCGACGGCAATCTTTTCGATCGGCGGCCCGCCGGGATAGCCCAGCCGCAGCAGGCGCGCCACTTTGTCGTAGGCCTCGCCGGAAGCATCGTCGAGCGTCGCGCCGAGCTTCTCGTACTGCAAATGATCGCGCATCAGGATCAATTCGGTGTGGCCGCCGCTGACGATCAGGATCAATAACGGGAATTGCAGATCGTCGGGGGCCAGGCCGTCGCCTGCGACGCGCAGCCAGTGCGAGTAGATGTGCCCTTCCAGATGATTGATGCCCACCAGCGGCAGGCCGCGCCCCAGCGCGATGCCCTTCGCCACGTTCACGCCCACCAACAGCGATCCCGGCAGGCCCGGCCCGTAGGTCACGGCGACCGCGTCGAGATCGTCGTACGTGGCCGAGGCCTTCTCCAGCGCCTCGCGCACCACCGGCACGATCGTCTCGACGTGCATGCGCGACGCCACTTCCGGGAACACGCCGCCGTACTTGGCGTGCACCTCGATCTGCGTCGCGACGATGTTGCTCAACACCTGCCGGCCGTCCTGAATCACGGCGGCGGCGGTTTCGTCACAGGAGGTTTCGACGGCAAGAATCTTGGTCACTGCGCAGCGTCCCTCTGGGATTTTTGATTTTGGATTTCTGATTGTTGATGGAATCGCGCCCAAACAACCTCCAACTGCCGGGCTACTTCAGCCGGAATCAATACGCCTGAGCTCTGCGAATCCCAATACATTCGGCCCAGGGTGCCTTCATTCAGGCGCGCACGCGGCAGGATCGGTTCACGTTCGGCATCAAGCAAGACACCAAAATCAACTTCGACGCACCAGGCGCGCTGCCCCGCCGCTCGTTTCGCTTCATCCCAATGCCAGTCGTCAAACACCTCCGATACCGCCCAACCTGATCCGACGATGCCGCGCGGCACCAGGCCCTGCCGGAGCAGGAACAGCCGATCGCCCTCGACGATCTTGCGGTTGCGCCCGCAGCTCCAGCGCTCGTGGTAATGACCGGTGGCCTTGACCTGCTGAATGCATTCCGCCAGATCATCCCACGGCCATTTGGCCGGATTCCAGGTAAGGAGATAGGTAGACATCTATTTGTGCTGACGATGCGGGCCGAGAAATTTCTCGCCGTCGTAATGCATCATATGCTCTGGCACTTCAGCCAGCCAGACATGAGTATTCCAGGCAAAACTACTTCCGGCTCGACGATACGCTTGCCAGCCAGAAAGAACGCTGACATACTCCCGCCTTGCTGAGCATCCAGCCAGCCACTGCTCGATTTGATTGCGTCGTTTCACCGTGATCGGTGCATTCAACTCAAGCAGTATGAGCAAACGACGTCTCGGCAGGTGCAATACCATATCCGGCAGTTTGTTGACAGTCTTTCCAGAAATACCCAAGCGCTGCAACGTGCCCGACACACAGATTGCCGGGCGGCCAGCGCTTCCGCGCAGAAATAGCACGTTGGCTTGCGGCGCAAATTGAGGGATGAATTTCTCAAGAACCGCAATAGGCAACGGTCCTAAGCCATCTGTCATCAAGACTGAGTTACTGCTCGATTGGTTAGCAGCCATGACAGGACATCACTTTCTACCTTGACCGTCCAAAACCCTTTTTGAGGTGTCATTCTGAGGCGCGAAGTGCCGAAGAATCTCATATTGTGCGGGCAAAACGAGATTCTTCGCTCGCTAGCGCTCGCTCAGAATGACACGCTAGGAGTTTGAAGACACACTCGAAGACGACTTAGTTCTGCGCCTCTCGCACGACGGTTAACAAAGCCGCATGATCCATCACCGTCCGCAGATCGAACACCACGCGATCATTCTCAATCCGCGCCACGACGGGCGGATCGCCGCGCCGCAGCCGCGCCAGAAAATCGTCGGGGGTGTTCACGGCGAGCGCAACCAACCGGGTGGGCAACGTTTCACCCGGCAGCGATCCACCGCCCACCGTCGATTGCCCCTCGATCACTTCGGCGGTGAATCCGGCTGCCTGCAGCTGCTGCGCCAACGTCTGCGCCTGCCGTTCGATCTCGCTTAAGGGTAGGCTGATCATACGCCACACGGGAATCTTCTGCGTCGCCTCGCCTTTGAGGTAATGTACCAGCGTGGCCGACAACGCCGCCAGATCCAGCTTGTCGATGCGCAGCGCGCGCGCCAGCGGATGCTTTTTCAGCGGCGCGACATACTGCGCCTGGCCGACGACGAGGCCGGCCTGCGGCCCGCCTAGCAATTTGTCGCCGCTGAAACAGATAACGTGCGCGCCCGCCGCCACCGATTCCTGCACGGTAGGTTCATGCGCCAAACCGTATTGAGTGGTATCAAGCAGCGCGCCGCTGCCCAGATCGTCGATCAGCGGGATATTCTTCCAGTTGGCGAGCTCGGCCAGCTCAGACAGAGGCACTTCGGTCGTGAAACCCATTGTCCGGAAGTTGCTGGAATGCGCGCGGACGATGGCTGCGACATCTTTCGTGACCAGCGCCATTTCGTAATCGCGGCGATGCGTGCGATTGGTAGTGCCGACTTCGATCAACTTTGCGCCGCTCTGCTCCATCACATCGGGCACACGAAAGCCGCCGCCGATCTCCACCAGTTGCCCGCGCGAGATCGAGGCACCTCGGCCAGAGGCTAAGGCGCTCAACGCCAGCAGCACCGCGCCTGCATTGTTATTAACGACGAAGGCATCTTCTGCGCCAGTTACCCGCTTGAGCACCTCTTCCACGGCGGCCATACGCTGGCCGCGCTCGCCGCGATCGAGATCGTATTCCAGATCGGAATAGCCCGCTGCCGCCACGGTCAGCGCGGCGATCGCATCGGCAGACAGCGGCGCGCGACCCAGGTTGGTATGAATGATCACACCCGTCGCATTGATCACGGCCCGCGGTCGGGTCTGCGTCCAGTCGCGCAGGCGTTCAGAGACCCGCCGGAGCAGATCCGGCTGATCGGGCAGCGCGCCGCCGGCGCGGATGCCCGAGCGAGCTTCATCCAACACCGAGCGGATCGCATCCGTCGTCAACGATCGACCGTGCGACTCAATCAAGGGTGAGGCTTGAGCCAGCAGCTTATCGACAGAGGGGAGATGGCGCAGATCGTTCAAGGCGCTTCACACCGCGGCCGTCATTCGTCGCGCACGCGAATGTTCAAGAAGATTTCCAGCAAGATCAGCGCCGCGGCGATGACCGCCGCCAGCAGCACCGAGAAAGCCTGGTTCAGCTGCAGCCACGCCAGGCTTAACACAAACACCGCGATCAGGATGGCTTCGCGCCACACGCGGCTGGCGCGCACCGGCTTAAAGAACGAGCTGATGAATGCCGCGCAAGATCAGCCACGCCGCCCCGGTCACGATCACAAAGACCGAGCCCAAAAACAGGCCCAGCGCCGGAAGGTTGGGCGCGGCCAGCACCCGAAACGGCACCAGCGCTTCCGCGCCGCGCGGCAGCGGATCGCCCAGATAAGGCCGCTGCTGTTGCGCCGTCCCCAGGCCGTACCAGCCCAATCCCAGCAGGGCCACGGCCATGACAATTTCAAGCACAAGGCGCGGAAACTTGCGCGGCGCTTCTTCGGCAGTCATGCGGCTATTATACCGTAAATCGTCATGCGTAACATCAAAGTGTAATGCTATAATTGGGCCGCTCGTTACTCTTTACGGAGCACGTAGTACGGAATACGCAGCATGTCCATTCTCACGGCTCATCATCTTTCCAAATCTTTCGGCGCGCACGACGTGCTGAATGACATCACGTTGTCGCTGGCGCACGGGCAGCGCGCCGCGCTGGTCGGCCCGAACGGCGCGGGCAAGACCACGCTGCTGCACATCCTGGCCGGCATGGATGAGCCCACCGGCGGCGCGGTCCATCGGGCGCGCGGACAGACCAGCGGATTTCTGCCGCAGCACGCCGATCAGGAGCTCGACGAGGCCACCACGCTGCACGATCTCATGCGCTCGGTCTTCGCCCGGCTCGATGGGCTGGCGCAGCAAATGCGCGAGCTGGAGATCGCGTTGGCCGATCCCACGCAGCACGACGCCGCGATGGAGAAATACAGCAAGATCGCCGAGCAGTTCGAGCATGCGGGCGGCTACACCGTCGAGACGCGCATCGAACAAGTTCTGAGCGGCATCGGTTTCGATCTGAGCGATCTCGACAAGCCCGTCAATATCCTCAGCGGCGGACAAAAGACGCGCGCGCTGTTGGCCCGGCTGATCCTGCTCGATCCCGACGTGCTGCTGTTGGACGAGCCGACGAACCACCTCGACGTCAGCGCCGTCGAATGGCTGGAAGGCACGCTGCGCGATTATCGCGGCGGCTTGATCCTGGTCTCGCACGATCGCTACTTCATCGACGCGGTGGCCGACACCGTGTGGGACTTGCAGGCCGGCCAGATCGAAGCCTATCGCGGCAACTACACCGATTACCTGCTGCAGCGCGACGATCGGCGCGAGGTTCAATTGAAGGAATACGAACGCCAGAAGGAATTCATCGCCAAAGAAGAAGAGTACATTCGCCGCAACATCGCGGGACAGAACACGCGGCAGGCGCAGGGGCGGCGCACGCGCCTGGAGCGCCTGAAGAAATCAGCGGATCTGATCAAGCGGCCGGAAACGCGCAAAGCGATGCGCTTCAATCTCAGCGCGCAGCCGCGCAGCGGCGACATCGTGCTGCGCGCGCGTAACCTGCTGGTGGGCTACCAGGACGATCGCAAGCCGCTGCTGGCGTGCGATCAACTTTTCCTGTATCGCAATCAGCGCGTGGCAATCTGGGGGCCGAACGGCGCGGGCAAATCGACCTTCCTGAAAACCGTGCTGGGGCAGCTGCCCCCGCTCGGCGGCGCCATCGAACTGGGCGCGAGCGTGCGCGTGGGCTATTACGCGCAGGCGCACGAAATGCTCGATCCCAATGACTCCGTGCTCAATGCCATTCTCAAGGTACAGAGTATGCCCCTGCCCAAAGCGCGCGGCCTGCTGGGGAGTTATCTCTTTAGCGGCGATATGATCGAGAAGCCTATCAATACCCTGAGCGGCGGCGAGCGCGGGCGCGTGGCGCTGGCGGTCCTCAGCCTGGAAGGCGCGAACGTGCTGCTGCTCGACGAGCCGACCAACCATCTCGATCTCGATTCGCAAGAAGTGCTGCAGGACGCGCTGGCCGACTTTGAGGGCACGCTGCTGCTGGTCACGCACGATCGCTACCTGGTCGATGCGCTGGCGACGCACGTGTGGGCCATTGAAGGGAACCGCCTCGCCGCGTACGAAGGCAACTACAGCGAGTTTATCGCGCAGCGGGAAGAAGCCAGACTCCGCGCCGACGCCGCGGCCAGGACCGCCGGACACGCCGCCAAAGACAAGAACAAAGCCAAACCCGTCACCGGCAAAGACGAGAAACTGCGGCACAAGCGCATCGCCGAGCTGGAAGCAGCCATCGCCGAGCACGAGACGCGCCTCGGCGAACTGACGCGGCAGCTTGAAACGGCGAAGCCGGACAAAGTCGCCGCGCTCGGCAGTGAATACGCTCGCCTCGAACAAGCGATGCAGGCGCTGGTCGACGAGTGGGCGGAAGTAGCGGTTTAATGAGTATTGCGTAATGCGTACTGCGCGGTGCGTGATGCCTGATGAGTCTTGCCATACGACTTCAATGGCCTGGAGTGGAGGCTTCAGCCGGATTCCGCAGGGCACACCGGCTGAAGCCTCGACGCCAGAAGACCGTGCATCCTCAAAAAATCGATACCAACTACTTCGAGAATGACTAACAGCACACTACACGAAACACGCACTACGCCGTACTTGATCGGTCTCACCGGCAACATCGCCACCGGCAAGAGCACCGTGGCCAAAATGCTGGAGGAACTGGGCGCCACCGTGATCGACGCGGACGCGCTGGTGCACGATCTGCAGCGCCAGGGCACGCCCGTGTATGACGACATCGTCGCCGCGTTTGGGCCGGGCATTCTCGATCGGGCCGGCGAGATTGATCGGAAGGCGCTGGGGGCGATCGTGTTTGCCGATCCCGCGCAGCTCCGCCGGTTGGAAAGCATCGTCCATCCGGCAGTGTTGATCGAGAGCGCGCAACGCATCATGGCCGCCGCGACGCCGGTGGCCGTGTACGAAGCGATCAAGTTAATCGAAGCGGGGCGCGCCGAAATGTGTGACGCGCTGTGGGTAGTCACCGCCCGGCCGGATGTGCAACTCGAACGGCTGATGCGTGATCGGCACCTCAGCGAAGCCGAGGCCCGGCAGCGCATCGCAGCACAGCCGCCGCAGAGCGAAAAGATCAAGCGCGCGACCGTCATCATCGACAACAGCGGCTCGCTGGAAGAAACATGGCAGCAGGTAACAGCCGCCTTCCGGGCCATTGAGCTCAAGCCGTAAGTTGTGGTATAGTTACGCTCGATTTTTGGCGATAGAGGAACAGAACATGGCTGATACACCCCTTCTCAAAGTCCGCCGTGCGCGCCCCGACGACGCGGGGGCCATTGGCAACTTCTTATCCAAAGCCACCCGGGGACGGCTGGTCGTGCCCTACGAAGCGGTGGTCGAGCGCCTGGGCAGCAAAGCGTATTTTCTGGCCACGCAGGAGCAGATCGTGGCGCTGGCCGGCTGGCGCGCCGAGGATCTCGTGGGGCGCATCGAAGATCTGGTCATCTTTCCCGGTTCGGCGCGGCCGACGGCCGGGCGTGCCCTGTTCGAGCAGATCGAGCAAGAGGCGCGCCGGCTGGAGTGTGAAGTTCTGCTGTTGTATGTGCCCGTCAGCACCGCCCAGCCGGCGGTCGTCTTCTATCAATCGTTAGGCTTCTCGCGCCGTCTGGTCGATGATATTCCCGTCCCGTGGCGGCAGGCGGCCGAGGAGTTTCCCGGCGACAGCCACTTTGTCATGGCCAAGCAGCTGCGCGCCCTGGTTACGAAGCCGATTTGATGTCAGGAGCTGTTTAGCATGAGCACTTTGAAACAGTGGGTCAACTTGCACCCCAAACTCGCCGCCTGGATCGTGCTGGCGATGGGGATGGTTATTCTCGTCATGTGGTCGGCCAAAGACGTGGGGCTGCTGCCCGGTCAGATGCTGGCGCTGGTGGTGGCCACGATTGGCCTGGCGGGCCTGTGCGTGTGGATCATCGGCTGGGAAGATTGAGCGAGATCATCGCAAGAAAAACGCGCTCACGAGCGATTTGCTCGTGAGCGCGTTTTGTTCTGGCAGTCGGCATTAGAACCACGTGAAGAATGAAGTCCGATCGGTTCCCGTGACACCGTTTGACCTGGCCGCGACCGTGATGAATACGGTCTGCGCCGGCTGGAACGCTGCAGCATCAAAAGTGTACGACGTAAAACCATTCGCATCCGTGCGGGGCATGGTGTAGGTCCGCGTGCCCGAGGCATCGCGCAGCGCAAACCCCACTTCCGCAGCTCTGACAGGCATGTTCTTCTGATCGGTCACATAGACAAACAGCGTCTGATCGCCGGGCCGGGTCGTCAGGGTGCGTTTCGTTGTCGCGCTCACTTTGAGTGACAGCGGCACATCGCCGATGAGTCCGGGTGCAGCCAGCGGCTTCTTCAGCGCGGGATCCACCTTCCCCTGCGCCGCCAGGAGATCGAAATGAATCGAGCCCAAATCGGCCAGCTGCACGCGCTGCTCAGGCGCCAACTCCGGGTACCACTCCAGCCGGGCGCGCTGGAAGTATTGCACAATGCGCCCTTTATCATTTTCCGGCCCGTACTCTGAAATGGGATAGCCGAATACCTCCGCGCCGCCGTTGTTGTCGAAGAAACTCAAAAACGCGTAGATCACCGTATGGCCTGTTTCCGGAAAATACCGCTGGAAATAGGTATTGGGTCCAGACGCAGGCTTCTCCGGGAGCCGTTTGCCAAGTTCCTCGCCCAACAGCCCCAGCTTCACCCGTTGCGCGGCCGGGTTCTCCGGGTACAGCTCCATGCGCGCCCGCTGAAAGTATTGCACCGTGCGCCCGTTCAGCGGGAATTCCTCGGTGATGGGGAAACCAAAAACGCGCAACCCGCCGCGCGTGTTAAAGAAATCGAGAAATTCGCCCCGCACGGTATGCCCGGTTTCGGGGAAGTATTGTTCCGTTCGAGGTTGGGCTTGCAAACTGAGCGGTGCGAGCACCAGCAGCACGATTCCGACCATAAGGCCGGCAATCAGGTTGATGCGATGGAGTGGTTTACAGACCAGCATTAGACATTCACCAACTTGATTCAAATTCAGCCACATTCTACAACACTCAGAATGAATAGGCAACAGGACATGATGGCAGTTTCATTTCAAACCTATAGCAAACCGTTACGGGTGGCCGAACTTGCGGTTTTCTCAAGATGCTCAAGTCTCAGCGCCCAGACGCTGCGCTGTCAAAGACGGCAGTTGAAGGTATGAAAATATTAAAGAATCAATCAAATGTATTGACAAATTGAAAATTTAGGTGTATCTTTAATAAAGATTCGTTATCATGACTTCAATATTATTAAGTATCAGTATTATACCATAGATTATGTACATCCAGGAGGTCGAATGAATCAGGCAATTACGCAATGCCCAATCTGCCAGAGCAATCTAGAAGTAGTCAAATTGTATTGCCGCTCCTGCGATACCACCATTGAGGGCCATTTCCAGCTCGCAACTCCATTCCAGCAGCTGAACGGCTGAGCAGATGTCATTCATGGTGACGTTCGTCCGGAACGAGGGAAAGATCAATCGGGTAGGCGAGGATCTGGGGATGTCCTATCCTACGGTGCGCAGCCGCCTGCACGATCTGATCCGCGCGCTGGGCTATGAAGTCGGCGAAGAAGAAGAGCCGGCTGGCGGCCTGCCTGAAGAAGAGCGGCGCGCGGTTCTTGACGCGCTGAGCCAGGGATCTTTATCGTCAGAAGAAGCGCTCAAACGCTTGAGCGGTAAGGGCTAGGCGCGAGGTGTTCATGAACAGCTGGGCCGTCGAGGCCGAACAACTCGTCAAGAAATTTCCGCGGCGGGCTGCGCCGAACGTCGCCGTCACGGGCGACAACGGCGTCGAGCCAAAGTCCGCTGCCCCGGCCGGACCACGCAGCCGCTGGCCGTGGGGGCGCAAGAAGGAGCCGGCGGCCTGGTTCATTGCCGTCGCTGGCGTCGATCTGCACATTCAGCAGGGCGAGGTCTTTGGCCTGCTGGGCCCGAATGGAGCCGGCAAATCTACTACCATTCGCATGCTGTGCACGCTCCTCGAACCGACGAGCGGCACGGCCCGCGTGAACGGCTTCGATGTCGTGAAGCATTCCAATCAAGTGCGGCAGAGTCTGGGCACGGTGCTGGCCGGCGAGCGCAGCATCTATTGGAAACTCACCGCGCGCGAGAACCTGGAATATTTCGCCGCTTTGTTTCACATCCCGGCCAAGATCGCCCGGCCGCGCATCGACGAGCTGCTCGAGCGCATGGAATTGACCAGCCGCGCCGACGATCTCGTCGAGAAATATTCCACCGGCATGAAACAGCGCGTCGCCATTGCCCGCGCCCTGCTCGCGCGGCCGCCGATCCTGCTCCTCGACGAACCCACGCTGGGACTCGATCCGCAGGCCGCGCGGCGCGTGCGCGAACTGGTGAAAGAACTCAAGACGGAAGGCCACACGATCCTGTTGACGACCCATTACATGGAGGAAGCCGATCAACTCTGCGATCGAATCGGTATCATCGACCAGGGCAGAGTCATCGCGCTGGGAACGCCCGCCGAATTGAAACGCCGCATTTCACAGCAGGACGCTATCCGGCTGGAAGTGGCGGGGTGGCACGCCGAGATGGCCGAGTCCCTCCGCCAACTTCCAACCGTTGAGAATGTGTCGCCGCGCTACACAGGCGCCGACTCGCTGTGGGAAGTGAATCTGCTGGCCGCCAACAGCCGCGCGGTCCTGCCGGGCATCATCGATCGGCTCAATACCAACGGCACGCGCGTCGTCAACCTGAACGTGGTGCAGCCGACATTGGAAGACGTGTTCATTCACCTCACGGGCAAGGCGTTGCGGGATTGAGACTATGACTTCTGCCTTTTCTACAACGGCGATTGTACGCAAGCACGGCCTCGCCGCCGAATGGCGCGCGATGCGCGCTGTGGTACGCCGCGAATGGACGATCTTCAGGCGCTATCCGAGTTGGATTGTCGCGCTCTTCATCTGGCCGGTGATCTTTCCTATGGCCTACATCCTGTCGAGCCAGGCGTTGGCTGGTCCCCACAGCGGCGGATTGCTGATCTTCCAGCGCAATGCCGGCACCACCGATGTGGTGGGGTATATCGTCATCGGCACTATCATCTGGATGTGGCAAAACGTCGTGCTGTGGAATGTAGGCTTTGCGCTGCGCGAAGAGCAGCTGCGCGGCACGCTGGAAAGCAATTGGCTGTCACCCGCGTGGCGCTTCTCGCTGCTGCTGGGCAATAGCGCAGTGCAGATGGTCACGATGCTGATCTTCATCGCCGTCTCGCTGATTGAGTTCAGCATCCTGTATGGCGTGCGCTTCAACGGTGATCCGCTGTTAGTGACGCTCATGTTCCTGGTGTCGATCCCGTCGATCTACGGGCTGGGCTTTGCGTTTGCCAGCGTGGTCATCACGGCCCGGGAAGCGAATGCCTTTGTGTTTCTGGTGCGCGGCCTGGTGATGATCTTCTGCGGCATCACCTACCCGATCGCGGTGCTGCCCGGCTGGATGCAGGGTGTGGCGCAGTTTCTGCCGCAGACTTACATCATCTACGGCTTCCGCGAAGCGATGTTGAACGCCGCCGATTTTCAAACCCTGCTGCCGGTGTATGAAATCTTGTTGGTGTTTGGCGCTGTCTGGCTGGCGACCGGCCTGGCGTTGTTCCGCCGCATGGAACGCCGCGCGCGGCAGACCGGCGCGCTGGGACAATACTGAACAATGCACAATTAGCCATGATCCATGATCAATTGGCCGACGACCAATGAGCGACATTCCACTGTCCACTGCTAACCACCACCTACCGACGACCAGTCTGGCACGGCCCAGTTGGAAGACGAATTTACGCGCCTTGTACGCCGTGGCAGCCAAAGATTGGCGGCAGTACTGGCGTTATCCCTTGAACGCGGTGTCGTCGGTGCTGCAGCCGCTGATCTGGTTGACGCCCGTGTACTTCATGGGCCTGGCTTTCAGCGTCAACGGCCAGGCGTTGGGCTTTGCCGGCTATTCGGGTACTACCGACTATATCTCGTTCATTCTGATCGGCGCCGTGTTAAGCAACTTCATCAGCGCGGTCTTCTGGGGCATGGGCTACGCGTTGAAGAACGATATGGACTCCGGCGTGCTGGAAAGCAACTGGCTGGCTCCCATCTCGCGCCCGGTCCTGCTGATGGGGCACACGGTAACGAACCTGACCGTCACGACCATCACCTCGATCGTGATGCTCGTGATCGGCGCCCTGCTCTTTGGCTTTCAGACCGGCGGCAGCACGCTGGCTGCGCTCGTCATCGCGATTCCGATGCTGCTCGGCCTGTACGGGTTTGGCTTCATGTTTGCTGCCGTCGTGATGGTGATGCGTGAGGCCAATACGCTGACGGATGTAGGCAGTTTTCTGGTGCAGATTTTCTCCGGAGCGAACTTCCCGGTGACGGTGCTGCCCCGGTGGCTGCTGCCCATCGCGCTGGCGCTGCCCCTGACCTACGGCTTCGATGCCGTGCGCGGTATCCTGTTGAATACCAACACCCTGCTGCCGATCATGCTGGAGTATGCAGTCATGCTGGTCTTCATGGTGGCGATGATCGCGATTGGGCTGCTGGCTTTCCGGCGGCTTGAGCGCTACGTGCGCCAGCGCGGGACATTGGGGATGTACTAACAAGACGACGCCGGCGGCAGCGCGGCTCCCAGACACAGACTGGCCGCAGCCGCACGAAGTGGAAGGAACATCCTGTGAGCGCGTCCGGCCGGCGCTGCGCACAGGCAACATTCATCAAGGAGAAACCATCATGTCCAACTCAAACGAACGCACCGAGATTTTGCGACTGGTCGAAACGGGCAAGTTGAGCGCTGCGGAGGGCATTCAATTGTTGAATACGCTGGACCGCGCGCCGCGCATTGCGCCGCCGCCGCAGCCGCCCATCAGGACCAAGGGCCGCTGGCTGCGCATTCGTGTGACCAATCTGGCCACTCAAATGCCGAAGGTCAACGTGAATCTGCCGCTGGGACTGGTGAGCGCGGGCCTGCGCATCGGGCAGCGCTACGCGCCGGAACTGCACGGCATCGACTGGGATAATCTGCTGGATGAAATCCAGCAGGGCGCCAATGGCAAACTGGTTGAAGTGGAAAACCAGGAGGACAACGAGCGCGTCGAAATCTTTGTCGATTAGGCGATTCGATTGTAGAATAGCGGAGCAGATATCATGACCAACGCCAATTACACCACTACGGCCGCGCCGCAACTGAAGATCTCCTGCCAGGCCGATCTGCAGATCGCCGGCACGCCGGACCATATCGTGGCAATCGACATCGACGACGACTCGGCGAATTCGCGCATCGAGCGGCAGGATGACGTGATCCTGGTCAAGGCCTTTCACGATTGCGCCATCACCTGCCCGCTGGGCGCCACGTTCAGCATCGAGCACGTCAGCGGCGATCTGCGTGTGACGCAGGTCAAAGGCGCGCTGGCCGTCAACGTCGTCAACGGCGACGCCGCGCTGCACGATGTCGGGCCGGCCGTGATCAAGACCGTGCAAGGCGATCTGTCCCTGCGCGATGCCAGCGGCGACGTGCAGATCGAGATCGTGCGCGGCGACGCAAAACTCAAGCACATTGCCGGAAACGTGGCCATCAGCAAGGTGGCCGGCGATCTCGCCGGCAACGATCTGAGCGGTGGACTGGCGGCCAACAACATCGGCGGAGATGCTTCACTGCAGACCGGCCTGGCTGCCGGCAAGTCCTACGTGGTGAAAGCCGGCGGCGATGTCATCCTGCGCGTTGAAGATGGCGGCGGCCAGTTCGCCCTGAACTGCAAAGGCGATCTGCGGGTGCGCCTGCCCATGACCAATTGGACCGGCCATGACCGATCGGCGACAGGCACTTACGGCGACGGCTCGTCGCAGGTGACGCTGATGGCCAATGGCGATCTCCTCGTGCTGCCCGGCGCGTCGGGCGCAGCAGCGTTCGATCCGGATATCCTGTCTGAGCAAGTGGAATCGATGATCGAATCGGCCATGAGCCAGTTCGAGTCGCAGATGTCCCAGGTGCAGCGCGATATGGAACAGCGTTTCGGCAAATTCGACAAGCAGGCTGAGAAAGCCGCCGAACGAGCCGCACGCAGCGCCGAACGCGCTAAACGCCGCGCGGAGCGCGCGGCCGGTTCGTGGAGCTTCCCGGCCGGGCGTCCGCCGGCGCCGCCCGCTGAACCTGTGACCGATCAAGAACGATTGATGATCTTGAAGATGGTCGAAGAAGGCAAAATCACGGCCGATCAGGCAGCGCAGCTGCTGTCGGCGCTTGAGGGTTAATGGTCGCTCACGCCACTTCCAACTCAGCGGTCACGCCCGGCTTACGCCCGATCAATTCCATGCGCGACCTGGTGGGGGTAACAACGCTCATTGAGCGCGCCTTCGCCGACGATATGGATGCCAGCAGCCACGTTCATATGCGCGAGATGCGCCGGCTGGGAACGCTGTTCGGCTGGCTGGATTGGTTCGTGTCGCCGGGCCAGGGCCTCATGCCCGGATACGTGTGGGTGGAAGATGGACAGATCGTGGGCAATGTCACTGTGCGCAAGTTGAGCGCGTTCGGGCGCGGCTGGATGATCGGGAATGTGGCTGTCGCGCCGGAGTGGCGCGGACGCGGCATTGCGCGGCAGATGATGGAAGCCGGCATCGAGCTGGTGCGCCATAATCATGGCGACTGGATCGCGCTGCAGGTCCGCACCGACAACGAAATCGCGCGCGGCTTGTATCAAACCCTGGGCTTCGTCAAAACCGGTGAGATGGTCTATTTCGAGTGCCGCACGCTCGGCGCTGAGCAAGCCGCGCCACCCGAACCGATCGCAGGCGTCCGCCTGCGCCCGGCACGGGCAGGCGACATGGATCAGCTCCACACGCTGGCGCAGTCCCTCGTGCCTGACTCCGTCCGCTGGGCCGAGCCGGTGTATCGCTCGCTCTTCGCGGTGAGCTCCGAGCAGAGCCTGGTGGACTGGGTCAGCGGCGCGCGGCGGGTGTGGCGAGTCATCGAAAGCGGCGATCAACTGCGCGGCGCAGCGCTGCTGGAGATCAAACGCCGCCGGCGTTGGGCGCAATTGCAGGCGTGGGTGGTGCCGGCCCACCACGGGCAGTATGAGGAGGCGTTGATCGACAGCGTACTGGTCGAACTCAACACCCCGCTCGATCTGGCGGTGGCCCGCTTGCCCGGCGAGCACATCGCCGGGCGAGTGGCCCTGACCACGCGCGGCTTTCGGCAGGTGCGAGCTTTAACCAGTATGAAGCTGACCTTGAACGAGAAATGATTGATCCTCCCGGAGGTGCTTCGCAAAGCCTCCGGGAGGGTAACCTGAGCGACAAGACATGACAACCAGCGACGAACGACAACAGGTCTTGCGAATGATCGCAGACGGAAAGATTACGCCGGAAGAAGGCGCGCGCCTGCTGGCGGCCTTGGGCGGCGGGGCGCCGCCCGCGCTGGCAGAACCCGCCGCGTCAATTGACGCGTCAACTGACGCGTCAACTGAACCGACAGACGACCTGCCGTACCCGGAACAGGCTGAACCTCAACAACAGGCTTATACCCCGGAGCAGGAGGTCATCCCGCCGCCGATCGAGGCGCAGCTGCCGGACACGCGCCACTGGTGGCAGGCGCCGTTCTGGATCGGCGCGGCACTGCTGGTGGCTGGAGCATTCACCCTGGCTGGCGGCTTATCCAGCAGCGCTGTCTGTCTGGCGCTGCTGTGCGGCCTGCCCCTGCTGCTAATCGGGATTCTGGCCATTATCGTGGCGTGGTTCGCGCGCAACGGGCCGTGGGTGCACATTCGCGTCAAGAACGATCGGCCTGGCGAGCACAACATCAACCTGAGTGTGCCGCTCGATCTGGGCGTGGTAGCCGTCCGCGTGGCCGAGCCGTTCGTGCCGCAGATGCGAAATACCGGCGTGGACGATGTGATTCTGTCCATGAAGGATAACGTGCAGAAAGATCAACCGTTGATCATCGACGTGCATGACGACGATGACGGCGAGCATGTGCAAGTCATCGTGGGATAGCACGAAAGACCTGACCGGTTTTGCCGGCGCACACCGCATTCCGGGGCACTTTGCAAAACCTGACAGGTCTCAGGAGAACTGATCATGACCAGCACCGAAGAACGAATGCAGATTCTGAAAATGATCCAGGAAGGCAAGATCACCGCCGACGAGGGCGCCAAGCTGCTGGAAGCATTGAGTGCCAGCGCCAAAGCCGAGAAGCGCCCGCCGGCCGTGCCGGGTGCGCCGAGTAGTGATGCGCGCTGGTTCCGCGTGCGCGTGACCGATCTGCGCAGCGGCCGGAACAAAGTCAATGTCAATATTCCCATGGGGCTGGTCAATGTTGGCCTGAAGATGGGCGCGCGCTTCGCGCCCAACATGGAAGGCGTCAACCTCGAAGAGATGATGGCCGCCATCAAGAGCGGCGCCAGCGGCAAGATCATGGACGTGACCGACGAAGACAGCGGTGAACACGTCGAGATCTACGTCGAATAACCTCCCGTGGAATGCGCCGCCGGGCGCGAAGCGCTTCGCGCCCGGCGGCGCGATCGGCGCCCGGACTCCCCCCGTTGAACTTTTGAAGGCCGAAATCCGTAATTGATCTGCGCGCGGTCACATCCGCGCGGCAGCCCTGCGTCACTTTCGCTTAGCACCAGTCAGTGCTAGACTTGCATCCCCGGAGGCAACCGATGTCTGACGCGAATCAACTCGCCTACGATTTCATGACGGCTCTCAGTTCCAGCGACACAGCCCGGTATGAGGCCGTGCTGGGCGAAGAAGCCGGCCTGCGGCTCAATCGCTGGGATGGCCGCGAAGTGTACCGGCCGCGAACGCGCGTGATGGCGCGCTTGATGGACGAATGGTCGAGCTGGCCTGATCCCACCCTGGAAGTGTTCGACGTGCTGCCGCACGGTGATCGGGTTGCCGTGGAATTCCGCATTCAGGCTACGGAGAACCAGCGGTACGTGGAGCACAACCGATCAGCCTTCCTGACAATCAAGGACGATCAGATCGCCATCATCGATCTGTATTGCCCGGAGCCTATGCCCAGCGCGCACCGCAAAGGCTACATCGCGCCGGCGAACATGACCGACGACGAAGTCCGTCAGCCTGTTCGAGGCGATGATGCACAGCGGCGATGCGCGCGAGTGGATTCGCCCCAACGCCAACTGGCGTAGCAGCCTGCGCGGGGGCCAGGGCGGCAGCGGCGACGCCCACCCCGGCGCCAATTTCGTGGGCGGCAGACGCTGGAGCGCGGAAGAAGCCGATCAGAAGATCGAAGAGACGATCGCTTATCACCGCGAGCGCAACATCGGCTTTCAGTGGTGGGTCAACCCGTCTGACACGCCGGCCGATCTGCGCGAGCGCCTGGCACGACACGGCCTGGTGCTGGCCGGCGACGCGGCCATGATGGCGCGGCTGGGATTGGATCAACTGGAGATTCCCGTCAATCCCGCTGTGCAGGTCGAAGTAGTGGATGGCACCGACGAAACGGTGATCGATGCCATCAATCATATCACTCAGGTCTGCTTCAATTGGACCGACGAGCAGGTCGCCGAAAGCCGGCCCGGCATGATCGAGCGCCTGCGCGATCCAAAGTTTCGTGAAAAAGAGGCTTCCTTCCTGGCCCGCCTTGACGGCCAGCCTGTCGCCTATGGACGATTGCTGCTGGAAGGCGGCGTCGCCTATCTGGGCGGATCGGGCGTGCTGCCGGAAGTCCGCGGCCGCAAAGTCTACTCGACTTTGCTGCGCCGCCGGCTGGAGGAAGCGCGGGCGCGCGGATATCACGTGGCGGCCATTAACGCCGAGCCTATGTCGCGTCCCATCGTGGCAAAGTACGGTTTCAAAGAATATGCCCGCAGTTACATCTACGGCTGGATGCCGGTGATCGACGTGGATGTGATCAAGTCGCTGGTGCCGCAGGAATAAGGTAACGAAGATGTCTGATCCCAAAGAACTTGCTCAAAGATTCCTCGCAGCCCTCACTGCCAACGACGCTGCGCTGTATGAGACCGTGCTCAGCGAAGATGCCGCGCTGCGCCTGGGCCGGTGGGACGGCGGCGAACTCTACCGGCCTCGCCAGCGCGTGGTGCAGCGTTTACGGGATGAATGGTCGGCGTGGCCCGACCCTACTCTTGAGACCTTCACGCTGATGGCCGAAGGTGATCAAGTCGCCATTGAATATCGCATTCAGGCCACCGAGAACGGTCGGTATGTGGAGCACAACCGATCCGCCTTTCTGACGATCAAAGATAATCAGATTCACATCATCGATCTGTATTGCACTGAGCCGATCCCCAGCGCGCGGCGCAAAGGCTGGATCGCTCCGGCGACGCTGACGGAGGCGGAACTCCATCGGCTGTTCGAATCGATGATGAACAGCGGCGACCCGCGCGAATGGCTGGCGCCCGACGAAAGCGAACGCTATAGCCTGCGCGGCGGCCTGGGGGGCAGCGGCAAAGCCCATCCCGGCAGCAACTTTGTCGGCGGCATGCGGTGGACGGCCGAAGAGGCCGATCGGGAAATTGCCGAGATCATCGCCTATCATCGCGAGCGCAGCATCGGCTTTCAGTGGTGGGTCACGCCTTACGATACGCCGGCGGATCTGCGCGCACGCCTGGAGCAGCAGGGCCTGGTGCTGGCCGGCGACGCGGCAACGATGGCACGCCTGGGCCTTGATCACCTGGACGACATTCCCCGCAATCCCGACGTCATGATCGAACGGCTGGATGGATACGACGACGCAGCTATCGACGCAATCGGACATATCACGATGGTGTGCTTTCACTGGCCCCAGGAACAAATTGACGAGCGACGACCGGGCTGGGTGGAACGAATGCGCGATCCAAAATTCCGCGAGAAGGAAGCCACCTATCTCGCCCGCTTAGACGGTCAACCGGTGGGGTACGGGCGCGTGCAGCTGCGGGGTGGTATCGCTTACCTGGGCGGCGCGGCGACCCTGCCGGACTTTCGCGGCCAACACGTCTACTCGACGCTGGTGCGCCTGCGGTTGGAAGAAGCCCGGGCACGCGGTTATCAGCTGGCCGTGATCAACGCCGAGCCGCTCTCGCGTCCCATCGTCCTGCGCTGCGGTTTCAAGGAATATGCGCGAACTTACATCTACGGCTGGATGCCCGTCATCGACGTGGATGTGATCAAATCACTCGTGCCGCAATAGATTGCTGACTGCTGATCGCTGATTGTTAATCACGGGTAAGCATTCGCGTATTACGTCATACGTATTACGCAGTACGTTTCGCCAATCATGCCTGCGCACTACAAACCACCCGATCCCTCATACCAGCCGCCGCCCCACGGCTGGCGCACGTTCCTGATTACCTGGTTCACGCAGTCGATCTCGGTGTTCGGCAGCGAGTCGACGTTCTTTGCCCTGAGCGTGTGGCTGATGCAGACGCTGTATCCCCGCGCTGATCAGAAAGCGGAGCTGGCGGCAGCGCTGGCGGCCGTCAGCCTGTCTTTCGCTATTCCGCGGCTCTTGCTGATTCCATTCGCGGGGGCGTGGGCCGATCGCCATGATCGCAAACGCACGATGATGGCGATGGACTTCGCCAGCGGTCTGCTGAGCGGGCTGTTAGCCGTGCTGGTCATCACCAATGTCCTGGACTTGCCGCTGCTGCTGGTGCTGCTGGTGCTGCACTCCATCGTGGGCGTTTTCCACAACTCGGCCTTCGATGCATCGTACGCCATGCTCGTGCCGGAAAACAAGCTGGGGCGCGCCAACGGCATGATGATGTCGATCTGGTCATTGTCCGGCATCATCTCGCCGATGATCGCGGCGGCCATCGTGGCACTGCCTTCCCTGCTGCGCCAGAACGGGAACACGGGACCGATCGCGCAATTGCCCGACGGCACGGCGCTGGCCATGGGCATCGATGCCTTGTCCTTCTTCTTCGCCGCGGCGGCCTTGTTCTTCCTAATCATCCCCTCGCCGCAGCGCGCTGATCTGCACGATGCACAGGGCCGCGCAAAGAAAAGCCTGTGGGCTGACGTGAAGGAAGGCGCGTTCTATATCTGGTATCGGCGCCCCATGCTGTGGCTGCTGGGAACATTTGCCGTGGTGAATCTGCTCAGCTCGCCGGTGGGGGTCTTCCAACGGCTGCTGCTCAAATTCAATCTGGCCACCGACTGGATGGCGCGCGGCATGTCGTTTGAGGCTGCGCTGGCATTGATGGCTACGGTGGGCAGCGTGGGCGGGTTGGCGGGCGGCGTGCTGGTCAGCACCTGGGGCGGCCTGAAAAGGAAGCGCGTCTACGGCGTGATCATTCCCATCATGATCAGCGCCAGCGGCATGCTGGGACTGGGCCTGTCTACGGGGCTGACCATGGCCGCCGTCATGGCCTTCACCTCAAGCGCCATGGTGCCGATTATGAACTCGCACTCACAGACCATCTGGCAGACCCAGACGCCGCGTGAGCTGCAGGGCCGTGTTTTTTCGGTGCGGCGGCTCATCGCACAGTTCACCTCGCCGATGGGCGTGGCGCTGGCCGGCTGGGTGGGCGGGCAATTCGATCCGGGCCTGGTCATCGCGGTGTCGGGCGCGCTGCTGCTGGCCTTCAGCTCGGTTCAATTGTTCAACCCCTACCTGCTGCGTGTGGAAGATAAGGCGTGGCTGGATGAGATGGCCGAAGAACATGAAGCGAGACGCGCGCGGACTATGACGCCGGCAGGGACCACAGAAAGTGATCTGGCCTCAGCCGTAGAAGATGCCTTGCCGGAAGGTATTCTACACGAGGATATAACGTCCGTCATTTGACCACCAGCGGCTGCAATAAAATTCGATCGCCGCGCCGCTGCGGGTCTTTCAAGATGGGCAGCCGGCTGCCATCCGGCTGGGCGTACAACCCGATCGCGAGCGGATACGATCCCGGCGGCAAGCCAGCGGGCAGTCTGAGATGATGAATCTGCGCAAAGACGTCGCCGGGCCGCAGGCTTTGCGTCGTGAGCATCAGGCGATCTTGCTGTGCGACGATCGCGCCTGTATCATTCAGCACGTGCGTGAACTGCGACAGACTGCGGCGGCAGTTGATCCTTCGCGCGCCAGTAAGTCGTCAACTCCGCTTCCTTCCCCGCTTGCGACAAGGTATAACCCAAGAAGTCCACTTTGCCGCCAAGATCGAGCGGGAGCGCAGCCACTCTCAGTCCGACCCATCGACCTTCACAGCCGACTGCGCGGCCTCACGCAGCCGCTGGTCGAGCGCCGCCGCGGGATCGGTTTTGAGGATCGTGCCCAACTGATCGGGCAGCTCCACTCGATCGGCTTGAGGCAGCAGCGCCGTGATCGGGAACTGCTGCAAGGCCGCGTCATCCGCGGCATCCGGGAAAGCATAGCGCGCCGTTCCTTTCGGCAGAATCAGCGCGTCACGGCAGTTGTAATAACGCAGCGCCACATCCGGCCGCTGCAGCAGGAAGCGCATATGCCGCCAGGCCGGATACCACCAGGGCTCGCGCTCGTCGATCAGGTGATCGGGCAAACAGACCACCACGGGCGACGTGTCGGCATCACGCTGAACCTCATCGGCGACGGCCTTCAATCCCGATTGGTGCCAGAAGCGCGTATCAGGCAAGGACGGCCACACCGTGAAATAGTCGCGCGCGGTCCACACGAAGTTCATAATGAACAACGTGACGAAGCCGAAAATGGCGAGGGTGCGGCCTGACACGCCGAGGGGGTGATAACGCTTTCGGGCCGCGGCCCAACGCAGCACCCCGGTCACGGCCACGCCAATCAGCGTAAACAGCACCGTCTGCACGAGAAGGGTGCGCGTGGAGTTGGGCGCGGGCTGGCTCAACATGCCGGGTGCAAGAGAAACGAAGAACCAGATAAGCAGAAAGGCATATTTCGGGTCGCGCCAGCGCCACAGCGCGCTGAGCAGCCCCCCGGCCAGCAGCAAGAAACTAACCGGATCGAGAAAAGGCCGATCGGGAATGCCGTAATATGGCAGCGGATCGCCCACGAAGCCGAACATGCCCAGGGTGCGCAGCGTCGTCTCAATCACCGGCTGCAGGTTGCCCTGCTGCAATTCGCGCAGAGGCCGATCGATGTCGAAGAAGCCCAGTTGATCTTCCTGCGGATGCCGGGCCAGCGTGATGAACAGCGGTGCAGCGACCAGCGCCGCGACCAACAGCGCCAGGACGATGCCGCTCCACCAGCGCTTCCACTCAGAGCGGCGCGCGATCAAGATGTACACGCCAAACGCGATCAAGATCACGGGCAAGAAGCGCCCCGCCGTGTAGGTGTCGATCGCCGCGCCGATGCACGCGCCGCTCGCCGCCCACCACGCCTGGGCGCGGCGGCCGGTCGCAGCCTGAGCACGCCACAAGCAGTAAGCAGCCAGCGTCGCCAGCGGCACCAGCATCACCACGTGCAGGCCGATGCGGCCAAACGCCACTGTCCAGAAGATCACGGCAAACGAGGCCAGCGCGGCGCTGGCCGCAATTGGCCCGAAGAGACGGCGCGTGAAAGCCCAGATGAGACACGCCGCCAGCATGCTGATGAAGGCCGCCGGCAAACGAATCGCCAGCACGTTCAAGCCCAGCACCTTCATGAACGGCGCGGCAAAGTAATAGGCCAATCCTTCGTTGCCAATGTTTTCCGGAAAGAAGATGGCAAGACGGCCCTGTGTCACCGTCTCGGTGATTTCGGCGTACGCCACTTCGTCGTTGTGCAAGCCGGGCGGCACGCGCAGCAGATCATGCGTGCGCAGGGCAAATGCCAGCAGCAGCAGCATCGTCACGGCGAACCATTCGCGTTTGGAAAGGCGAGAAGGGACGAGCTTCATTTTTCCAGAGTCAGGGTGCCCAGCACGATGGAATCCACGGCCCGATCGTCCAGCTGCGCCTGCAAGCGCTGGCCGCTGTCAGGGTGATAAGCGCCGATCGAGATGCGGTACGGCCCGGGCGGCAAATCGCCCGGCAGTTCGAGGCGATGCCGCTGCACAAACACATCGGACGGTTCCAGCGTGCCGCTGTTCACATCCAGCCCATCCCACTGCGCCACGATCTTGCCATCAGGCGCGGTCACATGCACAAAGAGCTTCAGTGGCGTAACGACGGGCCGGGCCATCTCCCAATAGGTAAACAGGTCGATCACTTCTCCTGGCTTCACTTCCAACCGATCGGTTTCCCAGCTGAGCAGGCTCAGTCCGTTCAGGTCCAGCGGCACATGCGCGGGCTCCAGATCGGCGGCGGGATTACGCGCATCAAACGCCTCGCCGCCGATCCACACCGGGCGCAGCACGAGTTGCGAGCCAAGCGACTCCAAAGCTGCGCGTCCATTCAACTCGTGCAGCGTGAAGATCGCGTCGCTGCTATCCGGCCAGCGCGGCTGCGTCATAGTCTGAGCGCCGGGCCAGAAGCGCATTTGCAGGTCCGCGTCGCACGGCAGGTATGCGGGAATGAGATAGCGTGTGGTCGTGCCCGCTTGCGGGTACAACATCGCGCTGCGGCAATCGAACCACTTCACCTTCAAATCGGATCGCAGGCCAAGCAGCTCGAAGGTCTGGGGATCGAAATCCTGAATACTCAGGCCCGATGCCGCCAGCGGGGTTGAGGATCGATCGGCGTTCAGCGCCCGCACGGCCTGAGTCCACGTGGCTTGCTGCCAGAAACGCACGTAATCACCCGTGGGCCATTGCCTGAAGTAATCATTGAAGGTCAAGGCGGCGTTCCAAACAAGAACGAGCGCGAACAGGCCAATGACAAGACTGACGGGGTGACACGGTGGCACGGTGATTCGCTGGCCGCTCGCCTGATCTCTGATCCCCGATCGCCGATCCCCGATCCCTGAGTCCTGATCTCCGGCTGATCCACTGCACCACCTCATTCATCGCCACGCCTGCAAACACAAACGGCACCGGCCACGACGCCAGGCTGCGCACGAAATTCGGCGAGAACGGCGTGACCATAGCCGGGATCAGGCTGACAAAAAACCAGATCAACAGCAAGGCATAAGCCGGCCGCTTCCAACGCCACAGGCAGATCAACAAACCGCCGGCGAACAACGCCGCTCCGGCGACTTCCGGAAACACCGGGCGGCCGCCGACGTTGTAAATCGGCACCGCATCACCGCGATAGGTGAACATGCCCAGTGTGTTCAACGTCGACTGGACCACCTCGCCCGGATTTCCGGCGCGGAGTTGGTTCAACGGGCCGCTGAGATCGGCCACGCGAGATTCTGCCGACGGGTTAATGACGGTGAGATAGATGATGAGCGGCGCAGCAACGATCAAGGCCGTGAGAAAGAAGATGGCGGTACCGCGCACCAGAGAGCGCGACGAGTAATGAGTAACGAGTAAAGTGGGCTGCGCGTCGTGTGAAGCACGCCCGCGTCGAACGAAGACGAACAGCAGGAACAGGCCAAAGATCAGGGGAAGACGCGGCTGGCCTGATAGGTATAGAGCGAGAGGCCGAGCAGAATACCGGACAGGCTGAAAGAAGAGGGATGAAGGATGAAGGATTCGGCAGGCTGCATTCCAGGGCCGGCAGCCCGTCGTCCAAACAGGGCGCGCCACAGGAAGTACGCTGTCAAGGTCGTAAGCAACGGCAGGGTGATGCCGCGCAGGCCCACGCGCGCGAAGAACACGGGCCACAGTGAAATGGACATCCAGGCCAGAGTGCCCAGCGCGACAGCCGGCGACAAAATGCGACGCACCAATATATAGGTTGTCGCCAGCCCCAACGTGGCGATGAAGGCCGAGGTCAGGCGCAGCACAAAAGCATTCGCCCCGATGGCGCTGAACAGGCCCGCCACGACATAGTGATAGAGCGGCTCGTGGCCGTAACCGGGCGTGAAATAAATGGCGAAGTGACCGCCCAGGATGTCCCTCGCCACCTGGCCGATGATCACCTCGTCGTGATGCAGGCCGGGCGGCACATCGTTCAACTGCCAGACGCGGAAGCAGAACGCGATCAGCAGCAGGCTAATCACGCCAGGCCATTCCCAATGAGGCCTTAACCTTCTTGCTGCTTGCCGACTGCTTCCTGATCCCTGCATTCTTCGACTCCGCTACGCTCCGCTCAGAATGCGCGGCCTCGTACTTTGTAGATCACCAGGGGCCCTTCTTCGCCCACCTTCTCTAACAGCGGCTGGCGATCGAGCAGATCACCGAACGATTTGATGCGGCCCTGTTCCAGCAATTCACGGTGCAGAATCACGTAACCGAGATCCCAATCTCGAATCAGTTGGCTTAACTGCGCGTCCACCTCGGCCTGCGGTGGCAAGCCATGCGACAAGGTGAGCGCGCCCAACAACGGATCAGAATAGAAATAGTCCAGCACTTCATTGGGCAGGCGTGAAAGATAACCGGTGGGGGTGGGATGCTGATGAAACGGCGCATAGTATTGCAGCGTCTCGCCGCGCCCCACGACGGCAAAGCCGGTGCGCACCCCGATCGGCAGTTCGAGCACCGCGAAATCACTCCGGTCCTCCGCAATCGAGCGATAGGCTTGATAATCGGGCAGCGTCGTGATCGGGAACGGCTTCAGCAGATCGTAATCCCAGATGAACAGCACCATCAGTCCGGCGACGAGGGCGCGCTGCGCGACCACCCGGTTGATCAGCCACTTCCAGCGGAACACGGTGCGATCGAGCGTGAGGCAGACCAGCATGGTCAACGCCAACACGGCCGGCGTCATGAAGCGCATCGGCGTGCGATATTGACCGCCCAGCAACCGATGCAGCAGCGCATAGGGCAAATCGATGCGCGTGCCGCCGATCTCGAGATATGGCCCCAGCGCCAGAACAAAACATCCAACTGCGACGATCAACCAGAACCAGCGCTCGCCGTCACGGCGAATGAAGGGAATGCTGATCAGCGCCAGCACGGGCAGCAGCAGCCCGATCGTGAAATCGCCACTGTCGCTGCGGGTGAACAAATTCTGCACTTGAAAGGCAAAGTAAGTGGTATCTTCCACGCGCGCAGGGGGGTAGTTGAGTTGGTTCGCCTCCAGCAGCTGCGGCAGCGGTGCGAGCAGCGCGGGGATGAGAAAGGCCGCCAGCGCGATGGCCGCTAACCACGGCGACACAGAGACACGGAGTTTTTTCGGGGTCGCTGGGTCTTCACGCTTCCGGGGCTTAATCAATGTGGTGATCACATACGGACCCAACAGCAACAACATCCACATCGTCTGCTGAAAATCGGTGAGCCACGCCAGGTACAGGCACAACCCGGTGATCACGGCCCACGTCCAACGCCGCGTCTCGATGACCTTGTCCCACGTGAGCAGGCACAGCGGCAGCCAGAAGATCGAAATCTTGTCGAGGTGGCCGACCGAGGCGCGCTGGATCATGGCGGGCGTAAACGCAAAGATCAGCCCGGCCAGCAGCGCCACGCTGGCACGCTGCACGTGCTTGCGCACAAAAGCATACATCGCCAGGCCGGCCAGCACAAAAGCCAGCACAACTATGCCGTTGAAAGTCGGTATCAAACCCACGAGCAGCTGGAACGGGGCGCTGAAGAGGCCCCAGAGCAAAGCCAGCGTGTGCCCGGCTAATGGCGAGACGAAGGGATACACGACAAAATTGGTGTAGAGGGGATTGACATGCAGGTCAAAGATCGCGTGCCGCACCCACCACAGGTTCCAGAAGAAAATGTCGAATTCCGAAGGTTGAATCTCATTGCTGGCCTGCAACTTGACGATGCCGGGCATGGCCGTGGCGAAATTGGCGATCAGCGCGTCCAACGCCAGGCACGCGATCAGCAGATAGAACAACACGATGGCGGCGCGGCGCGCGAGGGTCACGGCGTCACCTCGATCTCGCCGAGGATGATGCGATCACCCAGCGGCTGCCCCGATCGATCCGCGGCGGCCCACCGGGCAGTATCGGCCCGGTTGTAGAAGCCCAGCGCCAGGCGATATTTGCCGGGTGGCACGTTTTCCACGTTCAGGCGATGCAGCCTGCACAAATTCATCGCCCGGCCGCCACGTGTGGCGCGGCACACCTAACCGATCGTCCTGCGCCACGATCTGATCGTGCTCGTCCAGCAAATGGACGAAGATCGCCGCCGAGCCGGGCTGGCTCTCGCGCAGCACGCGCCAGGCCGTCAGTATCGGCAGCACCGGCGCGGTGCGCGAAACCCGATCGGGGGGCTGCCAGCCCGTCAATTCAATCTGATCGTCAAAGCGCGCCGGGCAGGCCGCGCAGCTCCACGCGGCGATCTGCGCACGGAACCGGGCGGCATCGAACGGATAAACCTTGAAAGCTTTCGACCACGCGATTGGCTCCGCGCGATTGAGAAAGCGCGACCTCAAGTCCTCGTCCAACGGCGTGTACGAGGGAATTGCCAGGCGTTCGCTGGAGGCGTTGCCGGCAGCCACGAGCGCCTCACGCGCATCGAACCACCGCACCGGCACGTCCGCTCGATTCAAGGCTTGTTCAAAAACAATCGGATCGGCGTCTTCGATGAAGAACCCGGACACCGCCACAGGCGACGTATCGGCAGAGTTCTTGAGCGCCTGTGCCATTTCGGCATAGGCAGCCGAGTATTGAAAGCGCACATCGGCGTCGCCGCCCCACACCTCAAAGTAATCATGCCAGGTCGTAAGGGCCGTTTGACCCAACGAAACCACCGCGACCAGCACCATCACCAGGGGCGCCAGCCATGACCGCCGCGCGAAACTGGCGCGTTGCAGCGTTTCCCCCAGGGCAACCGTCGCCAGCGCGGGCATCACGGCGACGGGCGTCTGCGTGGCAATGGCGCGATAGAAGAATGGCGCAGGCGCAGTGACAAGGTTGGGCAACAGCGTCACCGCCAGCCAGATCAGCATAAAGGCATACGCCGGCCGCTTGAAACGCACGAGGCTCACCACCAGCCCGATCACAAACAACAGTGATCCCAGGCCGATGAACAGCGGCCGCCCGCTAAGGTTATACAAGATTTGCGGATCGCCGCCGCCTTCAACCGTAAACATCCTTAAGGTCGCTGTGGCGGTTTCAATGACCGGCGCGAAATTCCCCTGGAGTAAAGCACGGATCGGCTCAGTCTGAAAAGCTCGCTGCGGTTTCCGCGCCGGGATGCGCGAGCAGGAAAACGATCAACGGCAGCGCCACCAGCAACGCCGAGGCAAAGAAGATCACGAGCGCTTTCCAATTCGCCCGGATCAGCTCGCGGTCGCGCCAGAAGAGATAACCGACGAACAGCAGATAGATCAGCGGGACGACACGAGCAGGCTGGTAGGTGTAGAGGGTGAGGCCCAGCAGAACACCAGGAACGATGCAGGAAGCAAGAGGCGGCCCGGTTGAGCCTTGCAGCTTGCGCCTTGCATCTCGCAGCATTTGCCAGAACGCCAGCGCCGTCAGCGTCGCCAGACTCGCCAGGGTAATGTTGCGCAGGCCCGCCCGCGAGGTAGACACTGTCCAGAACAATACCGCAATCCACGCCGCGCCGATTAAAGCTGTCGGCACACCGAACAATTTGCGGAACAAGAAATAGGCGGCCAGCAGTTGAATGAGACCCAGAACACTCGAAACCAATCGCAAGGCAGAGGCCGGATCGGGAATGAGGTTCAGCGTGAACGCGACGAGGTAATGATAAAGCGGCTCGCGCCCCCACCCTTCCTCAAAATAGATCGGCCACGCGCCCGAGCGGATGTTCTGGGCCAATTTCGCGTCCATGGCTTCGTCGTAGTGCAGGCCCGGCGGGACTTGATTGAACGCGGCAAAGCGAAAAATGATCGCAATCAGCACGATTGCGATCAGCACGCCGATCTCAATTTTGCGGGGAACGTGCACCTCGGTCATGGTCGACGCGATTATATCATCACGGTACTATCAACGTGACCCGGTCGCCCTGGGCATCGCTGCGCGGCAGGCGCGCGCCGCTATCGCTGCGATACAAGCCAATCTCAACCGTGAACGGCCCGCGCGCGCCGTCCGCCAATGAAATGGAGTACGGATCGCTGACGTACTCACCGGGCAGCCAGCAGGAGGTAGGCAATTGATCGCGCACCGGCATGTTGTCTTGCTGGCCGGCCGGATGGCCGGCGGCGTCGATCACGTGGGCAAATACCGTGTACGCGTGGGGAGGCTGCGCCAGCGCCTGCCAGAGCAGATTGACTTCTACCGCAGCAGTGGTCGAGCGAGCAGCGTAGCCGCGCAGCGCGATTTGATCGGCAAACTCCGCCGAGGTGGCAAATGACATGGGCGGCGGGTTCATCACGACCGATCGCTCCGGCGGCTCGTCCAGAAAGCTGTCGTTGACCAGCCAGCGGGTGTTCATGATCAACAGTTGGGCGGCCAGAAGCGAGAGGATTAACACGTAAAATGTGGGGCGTGACGAGCGGCGTGTGGCGAGTGCTGAGTCGCCGCTTTCACTCCAGCCGACGGCCATCAATACCAACAGCGGCCCGAAATACATCCACAGACGTCCCACCTCGCCGCGCACGATGCCCGACAACCATAGCGAAATCAGCGCGCCCAGGGTGGCGCCGGCGATCGGCAGCAGCGGCCTGGGGAACGGCGTTCGCTTGACGAGATGGTAGATCAGCAAGATCCCAATCGGGAATCCAAGAAACACCAGGAAATCGATCGGGTTGCCGAGCAGCCACACACCGTAGGTTCGATTGCCCGTGGTCGATTCATACGCCAGGCGCGATCCGGTGGAAATCACGCTAAGCGGATTGACGTTATAAAGTATCCAGTACAGGAGCCAGATCGAAGCGCAGCCCAGTGCGAAAGACGCGGCCTGACGGAGGGTATGGGCGAGAGAGGGACGGAGAGAAGCGCGCTGCAGCCAGAGCCACGCGGCGCCGTAGAGCGCAACCATCACCATCAACACGAAGTTGCCCACACTGAAGAATGAGGCGATCGAGAGCGGCACGCCCGCCGCAAAAATGCGCCAGCCGGAATTTTTCTCCAAGCCGGTGTGCGCCAGGTACAAACCAAGCAACAACAGCAGCGGATAGACTTGATCCCACTGGCTCGGCCACAGCGCAAACAGCGGCAGCACCGGAAACAGCAGCACGGTGATGGCAGCCACACGCCTATTTGAAATGCGCCTGGCAAACGCATACAGCGGCCACACGGCCAGTCCACCGAGCAGAGGCAGCAGCAGGCCCAGCGAGGCGCTGGCGATTTGCGCGTTATCCAACGCCATGAGACCCGGATTGTGACATTGCAGGGTGCGCAGCGGCATGGCAATCGCAGCGGCCAATGGCGGCAGCGCCTGAAGGACTTGCCAACTCAACCAGTGAGCGATGACCGGCCCCGGCGGATGTGATTGCGCGTGAATGGGCAATGACGGCATGTGCGCCGGATAATTCGCCAGCAATGAAGAGAGATCGGGCGTGCTGACCGCCGTGGTGAAATACCCGCTGTTGTGCACCGACACCGTGGGGCCGAAGAATTCCAGCAGCGGGACGCGTGACACAGCCCAGGCTAACGCCAGTTGAACCACCGGTGCGGCGGCGATCACGAACAGCAGAAACCAGCGCTCAAAACGCCGTGAAGGCTCGCGACGATCAAAGCCTTTCAGCCAGCGCGCCGCCAGAAGAACATAGAGGCCCAGAGCAATGAGCGGGACAACAAGACGCGCCGTCAACTCGAACGATCGCAGCGGCCAACGCCATTCGTCGTTGCCACGCATAATGGGCAAAAGATCGAATAGCAGGACCGCGATCAGCGCCAGCGAGGGAACGATCAGCCAGAGAATTGCTGATTTTTGATTTTTGACACTTGCACCGCGCTGCCGCGCAGCGTGCAGTGCAGGTGTTTCTGATTGATCGGTGTTCATCAGCGAGAATCAGCGTCCTATAAACGAATGAGCGGCACGGCTTCACGCCACGCATCATGCAAGCCTTGCGCCGCCGTCAAGAACGAGACCAGCACTGCGATCCAAAACAGCAGCCGCCATACGGTTGAGGCGCGCGGCCGGTTACGCAGCGCGCCATACGCATCACGTGAAAAGTACCACCACAGCGGCACCAGCGGCACAAACCAACGCGTGCCCCACGCCAATCCGCCGAAGTTGTCTGTGCGCAGAATCAGATACGCGGCGAAAACGAGTGAGCCGCCGAGCACGGCGGCGATCAAACCGCGCTGCCGGCGCTGCCTGAAGGCCACACCCATGCCGATGAAGGCGAAGATCAACATCGGCGTGAAAGAGACAAGGCCGCGCTGACCGACAAACATGTCGTAGGTGTAACGCAGCCCGAATTCCAGCGAATAAAAGCCGCTAGTGCCGCCGACAGTCGTATTGAGCACCGTGCCGACGAAATCATACGCTTTCGGATCGAAGTACAGCGGCACGCTGGTGCCCGCGGCCCAGTAATTGATGGCGGCGCTGATCGCAAACGGGATGACTGCGCCGAGAATATACGGCAGCAACCCCCGCCGGCGCGTGAACAAGACCCACACGCCAAACGCGGCGATGAAGATCGCCAGGGTCAGATCGATGTTGGCGGAGAGGCTGACCAGAAATCCAGCCCAGAAAAAGATCCAACACCTGCGCCGCTTGATTGGAGTCGAGGCTTCAGCCGGATCGGCTGGCACGCTCAATCGGGGACCGGCTAAAGCCTCGACTCCCGAAATTGCGACCAGCAGCATAAACGCCGCAAACAAACACAACGCCGCCGGGACATGACCCGCAAAGACAATCGAATACGGAGCAAGCGGTGAAGCAAGACCTAACGCCACAGCCAACGCTGTCGCCAGCAGGCCGCCGGCGCCGGCCTGCAGCATGGCGCGCCAGAACAACACCACTAGCAGCGAAGCCGATCCGCCGCTGAAGATCAAGGTAAGCCAGTAGAAAGCCGTGAAGCGCGTGCCCCTAGACGTCAAGGCGCGACAGGCTGCCGGGTCTTCATCCGGCACACAGATCGCCGGATCGAGCGTGAGGCCGAAGACGTTGTGCAGCACCGCGTAAGCGCCCGCGGCTGCTACGGAGAGCACCGGCGTCTTGTCCGAATAGAAGTGCCCGTCGATGAAGACCTTATCGCCCGTGCGATTGAATTCGGTGCGATCGATGATGAACGTGCCCTGCTCCACCAGTGTCTGCACGGTCGCCATACGCGATTCTTCCTGCCACGAGTGCGTGTAGGCTTTGGTCAACGACGCCCACAGCAGCATGAACGCCACGCACAATACCACGCCGAACCCGCGGCGCGCGAGCATTTCATTCAACCGGGTCATGGTGTAACCTGCACTTGAGCCAGGAAAATCCGATCAGCAGCGCGCTGATCGCCAACATAGATCGGCCAGCGCTCGCCGCTTTCCTTGCGATACAACCCCTCGGCTATCCAGTAAGCGCCGGGCGGCGTATCGGGCGGCACGGTCATGAATTCATGTGATTGCACAAACACATCGCCCGGCTTGAGGCTTGGGCCATAAACATCCAGTTGATCTTGCTGCGCCAGCACTTCTGCGGGCGTGCGATACAAGTGCGTGAAAGCGATCAGGTCGTTCGGCACCTCGCCCGTCACGCGCCAATAGGTGATGACTCGCACACTGTCACCCGGTTTCACCGGCTGCGGCTTGATCTGATACCCGATCAATTCAACGGCGTGATTGAAGTCGACGGGGAGCTGCGCCGGCGCCGCGGCCTGCGCTTCAGGCGGCCAGGCAACCGGGAGTTGATCCCACGCGGCTTCTTGCCCGGCCAAAGCGGATCGATCATCAACCAGCAGCGCGCCGGGAACGCCTTCAATAGGCTGAGCATTTTGCAGCCACGGTTTCTGCAAGCCGCGTCCCAGGAAGTTGGATAGCGGTTCCAGGTCCGAGTGAGCGTAGACAAATTGTCCACCGGCGGGAATGACCAGGCTATAGCGACAGTCATGCCAGCGGCTCTGATCGTAAGGATAGCCGAAGTATTGGCCCGCCGCATGGGCGATCGATTGATGGTATTGCGGGTCCCAGGGAAATTCGATCCACAGCGTGCACTGCGCGATCGGGCCAGGGTGCGCCTGCATCCAGCGGCTGGCCTGGCGCAGTTCCGCATTGTAAACCGCTCGGGTTTCGGCGGCCGCCGGCCACTCGCCGAACATGTCCTGGATCGTGTTGAGCAGACTGAACGCGAAGATCAAGCCGAAAGCGGTGGCCAGCCCGATCGTGGTGGTGCGACCCGATCGGATCTTGCGCGCCGTCGTGACGATGGCGTCAGCGCCAATGCCGATCAACGTGAAAGCTAAAGGTTGGGAAGCGCTCATGCGCGTAAAAGGGAAATGCGCGTCGAACACGATCACCGGCACCAGGACGATGCTCCACGCCAGGAGCGTCAGCATGTAAGCGGGTTTCCGAAAACGCCACAGCGCCAGCAGGAGGCCCAGCCCAAACAGGATGGTGCCAATCGGATTGAACATCGGCCGATTGGGCAGGTTGAATTCCGAGTTCGCATCGCCCAGCCAGAAGAAATGGCTGAGCACCCGCGCCGTAATCGCCGGCAATTGCGCCAGCATGTCGCCCACACCGTTCTGGAGGATGGGCACGGCAGACGGCATATCTTCGAATTCAGGATGCGCAGCCGCATAGAGCTGCAGCGGCGCGGCGCTGATCAAGGCGACGACGACGAGCAGCGCCAATCCCCGCCAGGCCCGCTTGAAAACAGGCCGGTGGAACAGCGCCAGATAACCGCCGAACACCACAAACACCAGGAATAAACCGCGCGCCACGGTATAGACGTGGGCCCCCACGCCAAGCGCCACACCGCTCACTACCAACCACGGCCACGACACTTTGCCCGCCGCGCGTTGCGCCGGCTCGAAGCCGCGCCAAAAAGCGTAGAGCGCCAGCGCGTACAGGGGAATCTGCCAGCCTTCGCGCAGCACCACACGCCCGATGATGATCGACCACCATGTGACGGTGGCGGCAGCCAGTGCGATGAGGCCGACGCGCCGGTTGAACAGCCGCGCAGCCAGCACATAGGTACACGCCAGCCCCAGCATCCCGGCAAAGACTTCCGGCAGGCGCATCGCCAGTGAATTCAGGCCCCAGGTTGAAAGCGATGCCGCCAGCGCATAGTGATACAGCGGTTCGACGCCGTAGTTGTCGGGATAGAACAAGCGCCAGTCGCCCGCGCGGATTTTGTCGGCCACGCCCAACTGCGCGATCTCGTCATGCGTCAGGCCGGGCGGCACCGCGTCGAGCGCGGCCACGCGCACGGCAAACGCGATCAAGAGCAGCGTCACAGCCAGCCATAACCCGCTCGATCTTTTCGGCTCGTTCATTCGCTCGCTGTTCATTTCAAGGGAATCTGCAGCTCGTCAGCGCCGGTGTCAGGGCGCAGCGCCTGACGCTGTCCCGTCGCTGGATCATACAAACCTAAACGCAGGATCTGCGCCGTATCAGGGTGATCGATCACAAAGTGCTGCATGACCACATCGCCCGGCTCCAGCGAACTCAGGCGCGCGTTCAAGCCATCGCGCTGGGCAACAATCGTTCCGGCGGCATCGGTCACATGCGCGAAGATCGACAAAGGCACCGCCGGGGTTTGATCGATGCGCCAGTAGGTCACCAGATCGATCGGCTGATCCGGTTCAGCGCGCAGATCAACCCCGACCAGCGTGAGGCCGCCCTCAAACTCGATCGGCTGTGCCAGCCCGCGCGGCGGCTTCAAGGTGTCACTCAGCGCCGAGCGCGCATCGATCTTCCACAGGCGCAGGTCGCCGCCGGCAGCGCTGCCGAGTTTGGTTCCGTGCGCTAACAGCGCGTCATGCACGTCCGGCGCAAAGCCGATCAACGGCTCACCGCCGCGTGCGACGTAACGCGCCGGACCCTGCATATCCAACACCGCGGCATCCTGCCCCGCCCATTTTACGCGCAGTTCCCGATCCGAGCTGCCGTCCAGCGTCTCTCGATCAAGATCGCCGGCTGCCGGCCCCAGCACCACCGCGCGATCGATCCCGGTGGCGGGATAAGTCACATCGTACATCAGAAATGAACGTCCTACCCGCGCTTCCGGCGCGCGATCCTTGAATGCTTCGTATAACTTCCAGCGGCTGTAGAGCGTCCCCAGTTGCAGGCTCGTCGCGCTGACGGCGTAGCGACCCGGCGGCAAGGCGTTGGCGTTGAAGCCATCGGCCTCGGGGCCATAGTCGTTCAGCGTAAAACTCGGCAATAGGTGGGCAGAAACGCCATAGGCTTCCGGTCGCGCCGTGCCGTAGTAGGCCAGGTTCACATCGGCCGCGCCGTTTTGCTGCTGCCACTCGCGCAAAGCGACCAGATCCTGGCCCCAATCGAGATTGGAATCGACCAGCGCTTCGTAGTCCCGATCACGATTGACGAGTTGATTGAAGTAGGCGATGTGACTTGAGCCTATTGACAGCACTTCGATAACCAACCACAAGCATAAAAAACCAATCACAGAGACACGGAGCCACGGGGTCTGATTGGGGCTTGTCTCTGTGCCGCCGTGCCTCCGTGGACTGACTATCCCGGTCAATAGCGCGTTACCCCCCTGCCCGGCAATCATCACCGCGAACGGCAGCACAGGCAGGATCAAGCGATAGCCGAGATTCAGCCCGCCGACCATGGCGGCCAGCATGAACAGCAGCGGAGGCAGCCACGCGGCGATGTCTTCACGTCGGCGTCGCGCACACAAACTCACGCTGCCAATCGCCAGCAAAATCAACGTCGGAAGCGGCGTCTTCACCAGGAAGACAAACGGATAATACAGCGGGGAGCCTGTCGGCAAAATTTGCCCCAGCATGAACGCGGGCGTACTCGACTCCACGCGGCTGAACACCTTCCCCAATGATTCCCAGTATTGCAGCGCGGGCAGCGACAGGCTGCCGGGGCTGAGCGAACCAATTGAGAAAGCAAACGTGCCCCAGATGACGGCGAACGCGGCGAGACCTGCGACGATCGACAGCGCGGCGCGCGACTTCCAGCGCCGGCGCAGGCCCGGATACGTCAGAGTGATGACCAGCAGAATCGGCGCAAGCCACACCGCCGAATACTTCGTCGCCAGCGCCGCGCCAGCCAGTAATCCAGCAATCAACGCGCCGCGCAGCGAAGCGCGCTTCAACGCGAGTGTCCACACCCACACCGTGCTGAACATGAACAGTGTGACGCCCAGATCAGTCCCGACGATGTGGCCGTGCGCGAGGATATTCGGATCAAAGGTGCACAAGAACAGCGCGAGCAACGCCGCCGTGTTGCCGAAGAGCGATCGGGTAAAGGCAACCACCACGCAGGCCAGCAGCAGCGCCAGTGCCATCTCAGGCAGGCGCGCCAGCAGCACCAGCTGCGCCGCGCGATCGACATTGGCCTTCCACAAGAACTCATCGGAAAAACCGAAAACATCCGCATTCGCCCACGTTGGATGATGAGCAGGGAAGTCGACATCATCTCTTAACAACAGCGGCAGCGCGATGAAGACATTGGTCAACGGCGGGTTCTGCCCCCGGCTCAAGCGTGCATCGCCCGTGCGCAAATAGGCATAGCCATACGTGATGGTATAACCCTCGTCGAAGGCGGCGGATTGCTGCGGCGAAGCACTCAGCATTTGCGCCAGCATGACGAGCAGAAGGATAACGAGTAATGAGTAGCGCGTAAGACGTGAATTCACTTGAGTTCGAGTTGGCCGACGACGGCGTAATCGCCAGTGACACCGTTGGCAGTGACGGGCAAACGCGCGCCGGTTTCGGCATCATACACGCCGGCCACCACCGTGGTGGTGCCTGCTTCAGCGTCCGGCGGAACGGGCAACACAAAATCCTGCAGGACCCGCTCGTGAGATTGCCACAGGTCCGTGGGATACGCCATACACAGCGGCGCATCGCCCTGGCTGATCGGGCCGGCGTCAAAATCGATCGGCTGCCGGTACACATGCAAGAAGACGCTATACGGGCGATCCAGATCGCGCCGGGGTGTGATGCGCCACGTGAGCGGCACTTGGGCGCCGCGCGGCGCGGCGGCCGGCCAGACGGAAAGCAACTGAAATTGCAGTTGATCGCCCGCCACCCACGTGGTTGCCGGGTCGTCGGCCAAAAAATCGCGGCGCGGATTCGCGCGAAAAACGGCCAACGTCGTATCAAGCAGGCGTGTCTTGTGCACATCGCTGATCATCAGCGTTGGTTCGCTCCAGCGCTCGAGCGACTGACGATAGCCGGCTGCTTCATCACTGGTGCTCACGTAGACCGCCGGCACGGTAGAAGCCACCCAGCACTCCGCCGGGTTGAACACCGACACCGGGCGCGGCGACAGATACGCGCGTCTGAAATCAGTGCCCGGGTCCAATACCGGCAGATAAGTCGTGAACGGCAGATAAACCGGCGTTTCCGGCGAGGTGTTGGCCTTGAGATATTGCAGCAGCTGGTTCTCATAAGGCATGTATTGCACGACCTCCGGCTGCGAGAACCAGCCTGCGTGCGCGTCTTGAAAGGTGCTCAGGCCGGCCGCGCTCAACAACCCGATCGGCAGCAGCGCGGCCCACCGGCCCGGTTTCAGCCGGCTGACGCCCTGCTCGATCAACCACGCACCTGCGCCGCAGAGCAACGCAATAGGCAGGACCAGCCCGATCGCGCGCAAGGGATGCGGCGCATCGTTCGTCATGATCGACGGCGCCACCGCGGTTAGCGCCAATCCCAACAGCCACAGCATCTGCCACTTCCAGCGAATCACTCGGGGCAGCGCCACCAACCCGACGATGAACAGAGCGCCTAAAAACGGATCAAAGATCGGTCGGTTAGCTAAGTTCAGCAATTCAATCGGGCTGCCTCGATAGAACGCCGCTTGCAACCAGATCCCCACGTTGGACAACATATCAGTTAGATCGAAACGTGCCACTTCCGTAACGCGATCCGCCGCCGCCACCGGATTCAGCGCCAGATACGCCAGCAGCGGCAGTGCGATCAACATCGCGATCAGCACAGCCAACAGGCTGCCTTTGCGGCGGCGCGCATCAAAGACCGCCAAGGCCGCCAGCAGCACGAGGGCATAACCGATCCATAAGCGCGCGGCCAGGTAAGTGTACAACATCAACCCCAACAGCATGCCGCCCGCAATCCAGTCGCGCCGCTGTCCGCGCTGATAAGCCCGCCACAAGAAGGCAAACGCCAGCGCGCCCAACAGCGGCATCAAAATCGCGCGCAGGGCGATGCGACTCAGATGCACGTGCCAGAACAGTACCGCCAGCGCCCCCACGCTCCACGTCGCCGTGCGTTCGTTCGCCACTTCGCGCGCAAACGCATACAACGCCGCCAGCGTTAACACGCCTGCCATCGTCGCCGCCAGGCGCATGGCGACCGGCTGCGCGTCAAACACGCCGATAAATCCCGCTAATATATACATCCAACCGCTCTCACGCCCCTTGTTGCCGTCGAAGAACGGCGTCAGGCGCGGCTGTTGCAGCAAGGACACGGCATCAACGCCGTTGAACGCCTCGTCGTGATATAGTGTATCGCTCATGGGCGCCAGATCGAACCAGCGCAAAAATGCGCCGATCAAAATGAAACTGATCAAGAGCCAATTCACCCGGCTTTGTGCTCGCGCCGCCATCGTTCACCTTCGTTACCGCAGTGCCATGGAATCGGCTGTGCGCCCGCCGCTGGTCACCGGCAGACGCTGGCCTGAATCCGGATCATACACGCCCAGCGTGATTGGGCTGGTGCGCGCCGCCGTCTCGTCGGCAAGCTCCAGCCGATGCACCTGCGCGATCAGATCGCCCGGCTGCCAGCCTTCGGCAGGGGCGTCCAGGCGGTCGTCTTGTGTCACAATCGAGCCATCCGGCCCTAACGCATGCACGAAGATCCGCAGGGGTGTGGCCGGACGATCGAGCACGCGCCAGTACGAGACGACGCTTACGCGATTTTGATCGGTCTTGAGATCATAGCCGATCAATTCGACGGTGTTCCCAAACCCGACCGGCTCACCCGCGCCCGCCGCCACGCGCACCCGTTCGCCCAAATCGAAGTGACTGAGTTGATACGGCAAATTGTCCGCGAGCGTGTGACCCTCGGCGGTCAACGGCCAACCGGCCCACAACTCAGCCAGTTCCGGCGCGCGCGCTTGATTCTCTGCGACGGCGTACCACGTGGCGCCCGGCGGCGCGATGAGCGCCCACGCCGCATCGAACGGGCGCAGGCGAACCGCATTGGTGCCCAACTGCGCCGCCAGATCTGGATCAAGCAGGTACTGCGGCAGAACGCCGGACACGGCAACATCGACCGGCGTGCCCCACGTCAAGCCGCGCAACCACTGCGCGTCGCGCCAGTCCCACACGCGAAACGAATAAAAATCGATCGGGGCCGGTGACGCATTCCACTCCATCACGTCTAAAGAAGTGACGCCGCGCCAGTGAATCAAGATGCTGACGCCTAACAACGCCGCCCACGTCGCCGCCAGCGCGCGTTTCTTCACGCCGGTAACCCGCGCCACCGCCGCCGCCACCGGAATCAGCCAGTAGGCAAAATACGGCAGCATATCTGAAAACAGTCTTGGCCCGTATGAAACGCCGCCCCACCAGTTCCACCACAGCGAGATCGAGATCCAGTGCAAGCCCATGATCGCCAGCACAAACGGATCGTGCCGCTCAAATTCGCGGCGCTTCGCTTTGAGGATCACGCCCACGAGCGACAAAATTAGAATCGGCGAATAGACCAACAGGCCGCGCGACGGACTGAGCACCTGCCCGATCAGCGCTGGAAAAAACGTGGCCAGCGAAAAGCCGCTATACCAGCGATAGTAGTTGGGCAGCAGCGCGTGATACACTGACCAGTTCAGCCACAGGAATGGCACGGCCACCACCAGGGCCCACGCCAGATAACGGATGAAATACCGCCGATAGGCGATCAATACGAACAGGGAAAACACGACGACGGCGATGCTGTTGGTCGGGCGGATAACGTACGCCAAAGCCAGCGGCAGACTCACAAATTGAATCAACGCCGGCCGGGTGCGCGCGCGCAGGATCAGATACAGCGCCAGGGCCAGCATCAACATCGACGGGCCATGCTGCCACAGGGTGCGGCTCGTCACCGACCACGCGGCCGTGCCAAACGCCAGCGTCAACGCCGTCAGCAGCGCGTAAGGCTGTGTCACGTAGAGCCGCGCCATGAAGAAGACCATCACCACGGTCAGCGCCGTTATCACGCTGGCTAGAGCGGTCTGCACCGGCTCACCAAAACTCGTCCGCAACGACGCCGCAAAATCGGGCGACAGCCGATCGATCACGCCGACGATCGGCGCAGCCAGGATCGAGGCGCCCGCCGGGTACAACATGTAGATGTGCCCGTCGATCTCTTCGGTAGACAGCCACGTCGTCCGCACGATGTCGCCGTACTCATCCAGATCGGTATTTCCCTCACGCACCAGGCTCAACGCCGTGTGCAGCGACAACGCCGAATCAAACGTCGCCGTGTTGCCGCCGAGCAGATAGCCGCCCAACACCAGCACAAACAACCCGCTGGCCACTACGCCGTCGCGGCGCAGCCAGCGCTTCATGGCCCGGCCTCTGTCGACAGCGCTAATTGATCGCCGACAGTTTGCCCATTCACACTCACCGGCAGGCGCAGGCCCGTCGCGGGATCGTAAAAGCCGAGCGTCAGCGCCGCAGGATTGGTGTCGGCGGGCAAGCTCAGGCGATTGACCTGCGCGAAGAGATCGCCGGCCCGCCAGCCATACGCCGGAACATCCAGGCGGTCTTCCTGCGCCACGATCGATCCATCCGGCCCGGCGGCATGCACGAACAATTGGAGCGGCGCTTGAACCTGATCGAGAGCGCGCCAGTAGGTGATGACGGATAAGTCATTTTGAGCATGCTTGACCTCATAACCGATCAGCTCGGCGGACTCACCAAACTGCACCGGCAGCGTGATATCTTGCGCCTGCTGTTGAGAACGCAACGCCGCCCCCCTCAGCCGTGAGGCGAGATCGAAGTGATACAGCGCGTAGGGACGCTGATCGTCGATCGTAATGGCGCGGGCTGTCGGCGATAGATCGGCCAGCAGCGGCGCGAGTTCCGGCGCGGGCGGTTGCTCCGCCGCTATCGCCAGCCACGATCGATCGGGCGCGGCGATGAGCGAGCGGGTGGCATCGAACCAGCGCGGGCGCACATCGTTGGTGTTGAAGATCTGATAGGTCGTGGGATCGATTTCATCAAGCTGCACGCCCGACAGTGACAGATCAACCGCTGCGCCGCGCGGGGCGATCGTGTACAGGTAGATCGAATTGCCGAGGATCGTGTCGGGCTGGCGATCACGGAAGTAGGCATACACCGTGGCCGGCAAAAGCGGATTGCCCATCAGACTGGACACGCCGATGGCGTACCGGCCCGGGGGCGGATCATAGGGATAGTAGGTGTGCAGCCACCACGCGCCCTGATCGCTCATCGAGGCGTAGATGGGGGGCAGCGCTTCGACCTGCAGACCGTACAGGCTGGCGCGCGTGATACCGCCGTAACTCAACTTGATAGGTTGTTGCTCGGGATGTTGATCCAGGTAGTTCTTCAGCCCGATCAGGTCTTGCCCCCAGTCGAGATTGGAATCCGAGAGGATGTAACGTCCCCGTTCGGGCCCGCCGACGATCTCGTTAAAGAAGGTCAGGTAGTAGGGATAGAAGCGCACCAGTCCGATGATCTGCCACGCGATCAAGCCGCCCACCAGCGCCTGCGACCAGCGGCGGTGCGCGGCGGCAGACGTGACGTTGGTGCTGTACACGAAGGCGGCGGGCAAAAGCGGCAGCAGATAGCGATAACCCAGATCGTGCGTGCTGGACAACAAAGAGATGAAGTACAGGGCGGGCGCCAATATCACCGGCAGGTCGGCGCGCCAGGTGCGGCGATACACTGTCACGCCGAAAGACAAGACGATGAAGATGAGCACGGGTAACGGGGTTTTAGCCAGGAAGGTGATGGGATAGTAATACCACCAGCCATACCTGGAAATCTGCCCGAAGAGATAACTGGGGAACGGGTCCTTCAGATAGTTGGTCATGACTTCCCATTCGCCCCAATACGACGGCGCGGGCAAGGGCAGTTCGCCGGGGCGCAGTGGCGCGACTTTGAAACCGTAGATGGCCCACACGGTCAACCCGCCCACGGCGATAATGCCCGCGCCCAAGGCCAGGTACTTGCGCCACGCGCGATAATCGGCACGCTGCGGCCACCAGAACACCACAGCACTGACCGCATAGGCGGGCAGCAACGCCGTGGCCGAAAACTTGGAGGCCATTGCCAGTCCAAAGGCCGCGCCCGCCATAAGCGCCGTGCGCCAGCTCGGCCGCTGTAACGCCTTGTAGATGGCGTATGCGCCCAACAGGAAAGTCGCGGCGGCGACCGCGTCGGTCGTGACAAGGCGGCTGTGCGCCAGCAGATTGGGACAGAAGACGTACAGCGTCAACGCACCGATGGCCGGCCAGCCGCCTGCGCGCTCATACGCCCAGCGGAAGATCAACGCGCCCAGCAGCAGGCTGACGGCGATGGTGGGCAGGCGCGCCAGAAAGAAGATGCGCAGCGTGGGCACATCAGGCCCGAACAAATACGGATCGGGATCATCGCCCAGCGCGACGTGCTCCCACATGGGATCGTCGGGCGGCGGAAAGGTGATGGGCGGTTCCAGCGCCGCCAGCGTGAGGCCGCTCAACGCATTATTCAACACCGGCCCGCGCATGCGATAACGATCGTCGCCGCGCGTGACGAAGACGTAGCCGCGCATGATGTGCAAGGATTCATCGGCCGTGGGCGAGGTGATCGCCAGCGTGCTGAATTCCAGCCAGGCATAGAGCAGCAGCAGCAGCACGGCGATGAAGCGAAAGCGACGATAGGACATGATGAGTAACGAGTAATGCGTAATCAGCGTGTGACTTCGACGCTGCCGAGGACGACATATTCGCTGGGCGGTCGAGTCTGATTGTAATCCGTTTGCAGAATGCGTTGGCCTGTATTGGGATCGTACAAGCCCAAGCGCAATTCATAATCGCCCGCCGGAATATCGTTCGCGATCGACAGGACATGCTGCTGGGCGATCCAATCACCTGCCTGCCAGAAGCGTGATGGTGCATCCAGGCCGTCATGCTGGGCGATGATCTCGCCTGTAGCCGGATCAACAAGATGCACAAAGATGCGGCGGGGCGAGCCAATTGGATCAAGCGCCAGCCAGCGGGTTTGAAAATCGATGGAATGACCAGCCTTGACCGTCAAGGGCCGATCGGGGTTTATCCCCAATAGCGTGGCGGTATCGGCAAACATCCGCGCCTTGCCGGGATCAGGCGCCGAGTCAAACGCATTTCGAATTTCGTAGCGGCGAAAATGCTCCGTCTGAAACGGTTGAAAGGAAGCATTGAACTGATCCAGCACAGCAGCGAGCGGCACTAGTGCGGGGACATAAATGCGCGCGGGCGAACCCGTCGGCTGAACAAGTGCTCCCCCGCTGCTGATCGGGCTGCCCGAATCAAACCAGCGAACCTGTACCTCTTTGCGCTGGCGCAACAGATAGAGACTTGGATCATCCAGCGTGTCATTGGACAGGCCGCCCACGGCGACATCCAGCACACCGCTGGCGTCGATATCCTGGGCGATGGCGGCGAGGTCGGCCTGAAAGACGAACTGCGTTTCGGGATGCTGCGGCCATTTGACGAAGTAGTCTTCATAGGTCGAAACCGCGTTGACGCCTAACACGACGATCAATCCGGCTACGATGAGCACATTCGTGACGCGCGAGACTCTGGCATACATCGGCAGCGGAAACAGGCGCGGCGTCCAGAACAACAACGCCTCGACGGCGATGCCGGGCATGGCAAACACCATCGGCAGTGCGCCAAGCGTGCGCGTGAAGTTGGGCGCGCCCGTCGTGACGATGGCGGGGATCAGCATCACGCCGATCCACAACAGCGCCAGCACGTAACGCGGCTGGCGCAAGCGGCTGAGCGCGACGATCACGCCGCCAAGGAAGAGCAGCTGCCCGATCAGTTCCGGGAACACCGGCCGATCAGGCCAGTTATCGCGCACAGTGGCATCGCCCTGCCCGGTAAACATACCCAACGCACGCGGAATGTTTGCGGCAAGTTCGGCGCTGTCACCCCGCAGCGCTTTGTCGAGCGGGCCGCTGACTTCGCTGACGCGGAATTGCAGATCGGGCTGTGCGAGCAGTGTGATAACCAGTGGCAGTGCGATCAATCCGGCAATGATGAAACTGCTGAACAATCCGCGCCATTTGCCCCGCATCTTCTTGCGCGCGAAGAGCGCCAGATACAGAGTGAAGACCGCCAGCAAGATCGGCAAAGCGCGCGAGGAGAGGTAGGTATACGCGGACAGACCGAAGAAGACACCGGCGATGATAAAGGGACGGAGAGACAGAGGGATTGAGCGCTGGAAAGATAGAGAGAATCCCTCATTCCCTCCTTCTCTCCTTCCCTCCATCCGCGTTTCCGCGGTCAATCCTCTCCACAACCAGTCCAATCCCAGCGCCAGCATCAGCGGCAGCGTCATTGCCCGCAGACCTATGCGCCCCCAGAACACCGGCCACAACGCGATGGCCAGGCCGGCCAGAGCGACGAGCGCCACTGTAGGACTGAACATCCGTCGCAGCAGGCGGTACGAAGCAGCCAGAGTCAACATCGCCACAAAGACAGAGGTGAAGCGGACCGCCATGGCATTGTCGCCGATCAACGCCGTCGATCCCGCCATAAGATACAAGAACAATGGTTCCTGCCCGTAGGCTTCTTTGAAGAACAGGGCGTGCTGACCGTGACGGATACCATCCGCGATGACCCATTCAGCAACTTCGTCGTGCTCGAGGCCAAGTCCCAACCCGGTGAGTTCGTAAGTGCGAAAGAAAAAAGCCAGCAGGAGCAGCAGGACGACCAGCGTCAACTCGACGCGCGCTGAGTGGCGAGTGACGAGTGAGGCGTAAGGCGTGGCACGTGACTGGCGAGTCATGGCGCGATCACTTCCAGCGGGGGAAGCAGAGACCGATCAGAACCATCAGCGCGTTGGAGGCGCTGGCCAGTTTCAGGGTCATACCAGCCGACTTCAACCGGGTACCGGCCGGGCGGCAGATCGTCCGGCAAGGTCAGCTGGCTGATCTGCCAGACTGAAGTGCCTCCACTCAATGTGGCAAAGTTAAGGTCTTCGCGATCGTCTCCAATGATGACCTCACCCTGATCATTGAGAACGTGCAAGAACATCTTCAAACGCGGCGGGGCAGCCTCACGCGCCAGCAGCCAGTGAGTGCGCCACAGAAGAGGCTGGCCAGGTTTCGCCGGTTGCGCGGGTGTTTGCGCGTCCAGCAGCGCCACTCGATCGTGCACAGCAGCAGGCGCCTCCGGCGTCAAGGCGTGAAGTGTGTACACATCAAATTCAGGATATTTGAACTGCAATTGGGCCGTGTCGCTCAGAATCTGCCGCACTTCCGCACTCGGCGCCTGCAAAGCGGTAAAGATGGTGGGGCCGGAGAGCGTCCGAGCCACAACCCTTTCCGCGTTGAACCAACTCGCCGGGAAGTCACGCGGCATATCCAGCTTCAAGGCTAACGGATCAAGCACAAGTTGATAAGGATTCGTCCCGACAGCCGCAGCGGTAATCTCGGGATGTTGATTCAGCCACTTCGCCACCTCCCGCGTCGGCGCGTGATACTGAAAGCGCACAATGTACTCACTGGCCCATGTGCCGAAGTAGTCGCGCAGGGTAAGCCAGGCATTCAAGGCAACCAGCAATGACAAGATGACAAGAAGAAGGGATGACGCGGTCCGGCGGGGCAAGATGATCCGACGGCCGGAGTGCATCTTGTCCCACAGGGACACGTCATCTCGCCAGCGTGTCATCTTGTCACTCACCCATGAAATCGCACTGACTGCACCAACCGCCGCCAGCATATACACCACCGGCAGCGCCGCAATCGTGTGACTGAAACTTGCCGCCGGGATGCTGACGAACGCCGGGGCCAGGCCCACGATAAGCCAGGCCAGCGCAAAGCCGGATTCGATACGTTTGAGGCGGACCAGACAAATCACTACGCCGAGATAGAAGCACAGGCCCGTCATCCAGTCGAAGACGGGACGGTGCTCGACGTTATACAACCATTCGGGATCGCCCGCAAACGTGAACATTCCCAAAGTGCCGATGGTCGTCTCGATGGCGGGCTGCAAGTTACCCTGGCGCAGTTCGATCAGCGGGCCGCCCACGACTTCGGTGCGCTTCTCGCTGCCGGGCGTGTTCGCAATCTCGATGAACATGGGCAGCGCGATGAGCGCCGCGATCCCGATCGTCAGCAGAGTGCGCCACCACACCTGACGCAAGATAGATCGATTGAAGACAAGCAGATAGATCAAGAACCCGATCAGGATCAACGGCGTGGCGCGGCCCGCGAAGTAGGTCATGACTGCGGCGGCAAGGCATAGGCCGGCAAGGATGTAACGACCCTCACCCTTAACCCTCTCCCTCAAAGGGCGAGGGAGTCGCACACTCTTTCCTGAGAATCGGGGAAGGCCAGATTAGGGGTTGCCGGATACAACAGATAAAACGCCCCCAGCATCCACGGCAGCACGCCGATGTGCCGCACGCCAAAGCGGGAATACATGACAGGCCAGAACGACACGGCCAGCAAGGCGGCGGCCAATAGCGCCACCTTTGCACCGAGGTCATTGCGAGGAGCATCCTGAGCGGAATGAAGTGGAGTCGGAGGGTGCGACGAAGCAATCTCGTCCACATCCACAACCAAAGACGATTGCTTCGCCGCTGCGCGGCTCGCAATGACGGGCAAACTTTTACCAAACATCTTGCGCGCCAGGGCGTAGGTCAAGGCGATGGTGAGCAGGCCGCCCGCCAGGGGCAGCCACCTGTAACCGATGATATTATCGCCGAACAACGCGATCGTGCCGGCATGGAGGTAATGATAGACCGGCTCGTGGCCTTCGGCTTCGGCGATGAACAGCGGACGCCAGCCGTCGGCAATGCGGCGATCCATGCCGAACTCGATCAGTTCGTCGTCGCGCCAGCCGGGCGGGGCTGAATCAACGGCGAAAAAGCGAAAAGTGGCAGCCAGAAGAAGAATGCCAACCATCAGCCAGAGAGCCCAATGGGGAGTGTGGAATGCGGAACGCGGAATAGGCCGCACAGCAGAAGTAGTCATGGCGTGCAGAGGATCATTCCGAAATCCTAACTCCGAATTCCGAATTTCATGGCGCAACGGTGACGGAACCAATGATAACGCTATCGCCGATCGGGTTGCCGGAAGCATCCAGCAGCGGCAAGCGTTTTTGATCGTCAGGAGTGTACAGGCCCACTTCCAGCGGATAAGTGCCGGGCCGGGCATCGGCCGGAACCGTAAAGCGATGCACCTGCGCGAAAGCATCGCCGGGCAGCCAATAGTACGACGGCACATCCAGACCGTCCTGCTGCGCTACCACCGGCTGAGCCGGATCGCCGCTCAGCATGTGCGTGAACATGGTCGCTTCCCGGCCGTACAGCGTGTTGACGCACCAATAGCTGATCACTTCCACCCGCTGGCCAGGCTTTACTTGCGGTGTCTGGATTTGCCAGCCAATCAGATTCACGGCGCCCGCGAAGTCGAGCGTACCCGGTAGGAACCACGGCCGACTTGAGCGCCTCCGTCAGCGCGGCGGCCGCATCAAAGCGATACACATCGAACCGGGGATTGAAATCGTCGGGGCGCAGCTCCACCGATCGGATTCTTTCCGCGTGCCGCTGAAAGAGATCGGCGAACAAGGGATCGATCGGCGCCACGGCCTGCACCACGATCGCCGTGTTGTAGTTCGGCGGTGCAGCCGGCGCGGGCGCCGGGCCTGAATTCGGCCCGACAGGCAAAGTGCTCGTGAAGGCGCTGAGCGTGGCGGTAATGCCGCTGGAAGATTCGATCTGCCCGGATGAAGCCGCCGCGCAGGACGCCGCGTCCGCTGCCGTCCCCGGGAAGATCATACTGGCGTGCGGCACGCCGTTCATGTCCACGAACGATCCGGTGAACCAGCGCAGCCGCATGTCCCTGCGCTTCAGCGTCAACTGCAGCGCGTACGGATCGTGGAAGCGATTGGGATAGACGGACGATACAGCGGCGTCCATCGGAATATCAGACGCCCGATCGAGTTCCTGCGCGACCTCGAACAAGGTAGTGTGATAAGCCACGCGCACATCGCGAGCCTGCCCCCAAATGTCAAAATAAGCATTCCACGAAAAGACGGTCACCGCCACGGCGAGCAAAACCAGCGGAATAGTGCGCAGCGTGTGCGATTCGATCAGCCGCTCCAGGCCGCGCATAATTTCCACCAACCCGATCGAGACTAAGAGGTAGACCACGGGCAGCGCGGCGACGGATCGCAGATTGCTGGCGACGACGCCGGTGATCAAACTGGGAAAGATCCCGGCGATCAGCCAGAACAGAGCCAGCGCGTATTCCATGCGCCTGAACCGCACGATCGCGATGACGAGACCCGCCAGCGCCAGCGGGCCGAGGATCAATCCCAGCAGAGGGCGGCCCGGGATGTTGTACAGCCACAAGTTGTCGCCGTAGAACATGAACATGCCCAACGCGCCGAAGACGTTGTTGAACAGTTCCCGGGGATTTCCGGCAAACAGTTGATCGATCGGGCCGCTGAGCTGCGAAAGGCGCTGCTCAGATCCAGGCGTGGTGGCGATATAGTTGAACATCGGCCACGCGATGATCAGGCCCAGGCCGATGATGAAGATGACGCCGAACCAGTTGGCTTTCCAGACGGGGCGGTGAAAGATGAATAAATAGACCCAGAAGGCAATGAAGACGATCGGCAGGACACGCGCCGCCATGTAGGTCAGCAGCGAGAGGCCCAGGAACAGACCCGCCAGCACGTAACTGACCAGCCGCGCGATCATCGGCCAGCGGCGCTGAATGGTCTGTGGTTTGGCGTAGGGCCGCACGGCCTGCCACATGAAAAAGACGGCGGCGGCAAACAGCACGGGCAGCAGGGCCGAGCGCAGGGCCTGCCGGCTGACCATGACGGCCCACAGCGAGGTGGCGAGAAACGCCGAGGTCGCAATCGCGGTCGGCACGTCAAAGGCGCGCCGCACCCAGAAGTGCATTACGACAATCAGCAGCAATCCGGCCAGCGCCGAAACGATGCGCAGGGTCAGGTAGTTCTCGCCCAGGATCGGCATGGCCCACGCGACCACATAATCATACAGCGGCTCGCGGCCGTACCCGACCGTTTCGTACAGCGGACGCGCGCCGTGCGCGATGGCGATGGCGTCGTAGCCGTGTCCCGCCTCATCGTGCGTGAACCCGGGCGGAATGGAGTCCAGTTGATAGAATCGAAACCACGCTGCAATGATGAGAATGGCCAGCAGAATGACGGCTTCGGTGCGGCGACCGGGCCAGCGGGGAGTCGTAACGGTTGTGCCCATAGCGCACGGATGATACCAAAGAAAATGAAAAGTGATAAGTGAGGGTAACGAGTAACACTTGCACCGCACGGCGTTTCGTCCTGTCCGGCACTACGTGCCGGGGGCGCACTGGGCGGGTGCAGTGCAGGTGTGAGTAACGAGTAATTCACACCTTACGCTTTACTCGTTACTCATTATCCAAGCAAAAAGCCTGACCCCATGACAGAGTCGGGCTTTTCACGATACAGTACGGTTCAACCGGAACGATTAGAACTCACCACCGCCGGGCGGCATCATGGGGGCCGGGTTCTTCTCCGGGATGTCGGTGATCAGCGCATCGGTGGTCAGGATCATCGCCGCGATGCTGGCCGCGTTCTCGACGGCGCTGCGGGTGACCTTGGCCGGGTCGATGATGCCGCTCTTCACCATGTCTTCGAAGTTACCGGTCAAAACATTGTAGCCAATGTTCTTGTTGTCCTTATCCTTCGCCATGCGGCGCACGGTGTCGATGATGACCGCGCCATCTTGCCCGGCGTTGGCTGAGATGCGGCGCATCGGCTCTTCGAGCGCGCGGCGCATGATGTTGATGCCGGTCTGCACGTCCTCATCGTCAGACTTGACCCGCTTCAGCGAATCGATCGAATTCACCAGCGCCACACCGCCGCCGGGCACGATACCCTCTTCCACAGCGGCGCGGGTCGCGCTCAGCGCGTCTTCCACGCGGTGCTTCTTTTCCTTCAGTTCGGTCTCGGTGGCGGCGCCCACGCGAATGATCGCCACGCCGCCGCTCAACTTCGCCAGGCGCTCTTGCAGCTTCTCCTTGTCGTAGTCGCTCGTGGTGTTTTCGATCTCGGCCTTGATCTGCTCGATGCGGCCTTTGATGGCTTTGAGCGCGCCTTTGCCTTCAACAATCGTCGTGTTATCCTTATCGGCCTGAATCTTGGCGGCCTGGCCCAGATCGTCCAGCGTCACACTCTCCAACTTGCGGCCCAGCTCTTCGGTGATGACGGTGCCGCCGGTCAACACGGCGATGTCTTCCAGCATGGCTTTGCGGCGATCGCCAAAGCCCGGGGCCTTCACGGCCAGAACGTTGAACATGCCGCGCAGCTTGTTCAGCACCAGTGTCGCCAGCGCTTCGCCGTCGACATCTTCCGCAATCACCACGAGATCGCGCTTACCCTTCTGGAGCAGCTTCTCCATCAAGGGCACAATATCCGTGGCGGCGCTGATCTTCTTGTCATGGATCAGGACATACGGATTCTCGATCACCGCTTCCATCGCTTCGGGACTGGTGACGAAATACGGGCTGATGTAGCCCCGATCGAACTGCATGCCCTCGACGTACTCGGTCTCGAACTCGCGGCCCTTGCTCTCCTCGACCGTGACCACGCCATCCTTGCCGACCTTGTCCATCACCTCGGCGATGAGATTGCCAATTTCCTCATCAGCCGCCGAGATAGCCGCCACGTTGGCGATCTCGTGCTTGTCCTCGACCGGCATGCTCATCTTCTTGAGCGCACCCACTACCGCGTCGGTCGCCATTTCCAGGCCGCGCTTGATCTGCATGGGGTTCGCGCCGGCGGTGACGTTCCGCAGACCTTCGTGAACGATCGACTGCGCCAGCACGGTCGCCGTCGTGGTGCCGTCGCCGGCCACATCGTTGGTCTTGGTCGCCGCTTCCTTGAGCAGCTGCGCGCCCATGTTTTCGTACGGATCCTTCAGTTCGATTTCTTTCGCGACGGTCACGCCATCGTGCGTCACCGTGGGAGCACCGAACTTCTTATCGAGCGCCACATTGCGGCCCTTGGGGCCCAGGGTGGTCGCTACCGCGTTCGCCAGGATATCGACGCCGCGCTTCAGAGCATACTGAGCATCATTGCTGAAAGTGAGTTGTTTAGCCATGGTAGTGTCTCCGTTCTCTTACTTCTCGACAATCGCCAGGATGTCGCTCTCCTTGAGGATGAGCAACTTCTTGTCGTCAATCTTCACTTCGGTGCCAGCGTACTTGGCGTACAGCACCACATCGCCCACCTTGACGTCCATCGGGATGCGCTTGCCGTCATCGTCGGTGCGACCCGGCCCGGCGGCCAACACTGTCCCTTCTTGCGGTTTCTCCTTGGCCGTTTCCGGCAGGATAATACCGCTGGCCGTTCGCTCTTCCTTCTCGGCCGGCTCCACCACCAGGCGGTCACCCAGGGGCTTCAAATTCAACTTCTTGCTCGCCATGTGACATTCCTCCATTTTGGAATTTGGTTTTGTTCACGACGCACAACAAAGGCTGGTTAGCACTCTATGGTCGAGAGTGCTAACCAGCCTGTAATATACCACCAGATAATGGCATCTGTCAAGATTTATTAGCGAATTCTAACAATATTTTAGCACAGATCAGTCAAGAACGCTAAAACCGTCAGCCAGACCCAGGTTCTGTGGAGCAAATTTGGATCTGCGCGCCGGACAAACGCAAGGTATAATAGGCACGCGCGACCCGGCAGAAAGCCTCATCACTGCGGGCACTCAAAGGACAACCATGACCCGCTCCAGACTTCGCGATCTCGGCATCACCCCCGGCCGCTGGCCGACAGGCCCCTACAATGCGGTTACGGACGTGCCCGACGTGCTGGTGGGCCATACCACGCTGATCTACGACGAACCGCGCGTCGCCCGCACCGGGGTGACCGTAGTTCTGCCGCGCAAAGGCGACATCTGGCTCGACAACGCTCCGGCGGCCTATCACTCCTTCAACGGCTGCGGCGAGATGACGGGCCTGATGTGGATCGAAGAGTCCGGCGCGCTGCACTCGCCGATCGGGATTACCAATACCCATCAATGCGGTCTCGTGCGGGATACGCTGGGCATGTACGCGCAGGATAAGGGCTACTCGCATCAGTTCACGCTGCCCGTCGCCGCCGAGACCTACGACGGCTGGCTGAACGATGCAGACGCGCATCACGTCACCAAAGAGCACGTCTACGCGGCGATCGACAACGCGCAGAGCGGCGTCATCGCCGAGGGCTGCGTGGGCGGCGGCACCGGCATGATTTGTCACGATTTCAAGGGCGGCATCGGCACCTCATCGCGCGTGGTGGCGAATGGCAGTGGACGCTGGACGGTGGGGGTGCTGGTGCAGGCCAATCACGGCGATCGCGATCTCTTCCGGGTCGACGGTGTGCCCGTCGGGCGCGAGATCAACCGCGACGTGGTGCCCATTCCCGGCGAAGAGCGCCGCAGCCCGAGCCTGGGATCGATCATCGTGGTCATCGCCACCGACGCGCCGCTGATCCCGTCGCAGTGCAGGCGGCTGGCGCAGCGCGCCACGGTGGGACTGGCGCGTGTGGGCAGCGTAGGTCACAACGGCAGCGGCGATATCTTCATCGCTTTTGCGACGGGAAATCATCTGCCCGATCGCGCCGCTAAGCCGATCGAGCTGCAGATGCTGCCGCATCACCACATGAATGAGTTATTCGAAGGCGTGGCAGAAGCAACCGAAGAAGCCATCCTGAATGCCGTCTGCATGGCCGAAACCACGACGGGGTTTCAAGGTCATACCGTTCACGCCCTGCCATTGGATAAGCTGCAAGAGGTCATGCAGCACTACCGCCACTAACTTCAATCCACGGAGAGCGCGCAGCAACACGGGTTTCGTCGTGATGCCGTGTACACTTCGAGGATCATCTTTTTGGAGAGATTATGACAACAAGCATCGCGGTTATCGGTGGCACTGGAAAAGAGGGCAAGGGGCTGGCATTGCGTTGGGCTAACGCCGGATACGAGATCATCATCGGCTCGCGCGACGCCGCACGCGCCGCAACCGCGGCCGCTGAATTAAATGCGGCGCTCGGCAAGACGAACGTCAGCGGGTTGGGTAACGCCGAAGCCGCGCGCGCGGCCGACATCGTGGTGCTGTCGGTGCCCTACGAGGCGCACGCGGCCACACTGGATGCGATTGCCGAGGCGACGCAGGGCAAAATTCTGATCGACGTGACCGCGCCGCTCGATCCGGAGAACAAGAAGAAGGCCTGGCGCGTGCCGGAGGGATCGGCGGCGCAGGCGGCACAGTTGCGGTTGGGATCGAACGTGCGCGTGGTGGCGGCATTCCAGAACATTAGCTATACGCACCTGACGGACCTGCATGAAGCGCTGGGCTGCGATGTGCTGGTGTGCGGCAATGATAAAGAAGCAAAGAAGCAAGTGATCGAGCTGGCGCAAGCCGCCGGGATGGCTGCTTTCGACGCCGGGCCGATCGAGAACGCCGTCGTGGCCGAGGGGTTGACCGCGGTGTTGATCAACATCAACATTGCTTTCAAGATCAAGAACGCGGGCATTCGCATAACCGGCGTACCGCAGCAGTGAGAATGGCCTGTTCGAGAGCTAGAGAAATGGACGTTGTCCTGCGGCGTGATGCTGCGGTTCGAAGCGAAGCAGGCCAGGGAGGATCGCGCTGAGGCATGAACCCGATCGAGATTATTCCCCTGACCGGCATTCCCCTCGTTCAGCCCGGCGATGATCTGGCCCACCTGCTGGGCGACGCCATGGCCCGCGCGGGCGGCCTGCGCGCCCGGGATGTGCTGGTCATCGCCCAGAAGATCGTGAGCAAGGCCGAAGGGCGCTACGCCGATCTCGATCAGATTACGCCCTCGCCGCGCGCGATCGAAATAGCCCGGCAGTGCGATAAAGACCCGCGCCTGATCGAAGTCATCCTGTCCGAAAGCGTGGAAGTCGTCCGGGTGCGTCCCGGCCTGATCATCACGCGGCATCGACTGGGCTTTGTTTCGGCCAACGCCGGGGTCGATCGCAGCAACGTTGCGCCGGAAGGGATCGAGCGGGTGTTGTTACTGCCGCTCGATCCCGAGCGCTCCGCCGCCCGCATCCGGGCAACCCTGCGCGATCGCTTTGGCGTCGATCTGGCGGCTATCATCGCCGACAGTCATGGCCGCCCGCATCGCCTGGGAACCGTGGGGGTCGCCATCGGCCTGTCGGGCTTGCCGGGTGTCGAAGACTGGCGCGGGCGCAAGGACCTGTTCGGCTATACGCTGCAGCACACCGAGGTCGGCCTGGCCGATCAAATCGCCTCCGCCGCGACGCTCTTGTTGGGCCAGGCCGCCGAGTCGATTCCGGCTGTCATCGTGCGCGGCGTGCCGTTTGAGCCGCGCGAAGGCTCGGCCGGCGAAATCAACCGCCCCGCAGAGATGGATATGTTCCGCTGACGCTGCGCAGTTTTCGGCAAAAATCAAGCCTCCTTGTGCGCTTTCGTGAAGCCCGGCGGTGATCCAGATCCATTGCAACGAAATCGCAACGAAAGTGTAAGGCAGTCCCTCGAACTTCTCTGCTATCATTGACTACCATACAGCAGAGAGGACGCAACAATGAATAACCGGGGCACTTTGATGCTTCGAATCGGCATAATACTGGCCGCGACTTTATTGGCTGTCACGACAACCGCGTACGCGGCAGCCACGTTTGGCCAGGCCAGCTGGGTATGGACAAATCCCGGCTATCGGTTTACCGTGCCGCTCACGGCGCTGACCAATCCGGACAAGTCCATATGCCTGGCGTACAGCGTGAATGGCACAGTCAAACGCCTGTGTTGTGCACCTGTTCAGGAGCGAATTGCCCCGCCGGGGCCGATGCGACCTACACCTGTAACATCGTCAGCAATCTGCCCAATGCGACCATCACCTGGGATATCTCGTCCTATACGGCGAACAATGGTTGCACAGGCAAGAGCGTGGTGGGAGCATCCGGGGTCATTACCACCGGCCCTACGGCAGTGACTCTCGCCTCATTTGACGCATCGACGCAGCCGGCGTCGTGGCTGCCGCCGATTGGATTGGCATTGATGACTGGTGCGTTGCTACTCCTGATCCGACGCCGCGCTCACTAGCACCGCCGGATTCCCCCCTCCACGCCACCACGCCCGGATCACGGCGCAACGATCCGGGCGTGGCTTCATATCGGCTTACCGGCAATCCGGTATAATAGGTATGATTTGAATAACACTGCCAACCCGCCAGTTTCCTGGACTCCTATGCCCCTGCGCTATCAAACCTTTCCGCCGACACCAGACGAATACTTTGCGCTGTTTCAGACCACCGGCTGGAATGCTGACTACCACCTCACGCCGCATGATCTGGCCAAAGCGCTCAAGGAAAGCGCGTTCATGGTGTCTGCCTACGATGAAGACCGCCTGGTCGGCTTCGGGCGCGTGGTGAGCGATTCCATTCACGCGCTGATCTACGATCTGATCGTCGCGCCGGACTATCAACGGCAGGGTATTGGCGGGGAGATTCTCGATCGGCTGGTAAAGCGCTGTCAGGAGGCACACATCCGCGACATTCAGTTGTTCTGTGCCAGAGGCAAGCGTGAATTCTATGAGCGGCACGGTTTCGAAGCGCGGCCCGCTGATGCGCCGGGGATGCAGTATCGAGCCGGCTAGACCTGTCAGGTGGGTCCACATGACCATTGACATTCAGAGAGCGAGTGACCCACCTGACAGGTCTTTACCATGTATCACATTCGTCTCGCTCGAAGTGACGATCTCGGCGCCCTGCCCGGTATCGAGCAAGCCGCCAATGCGCTCTTCGCCGCTTACGGATTGGCTGAGCAATTCTTGAACCTGCTCACGCCGATCGAGTCACTGCGCGAAGGCGTGAAGACCGATCGGTTGTGGGTGGCGGCCGACGAAACCGATCGCCCGGTCGGATTTGCGCTGGCAGGCAGCGTGGGCGATAATGCGCACCTGGACGAACTCGACGTGCATCCGGCACACGGGCGGCGCGGCCTGGGCACAGCATTAGTCAAGGCCGTGTGCGACTGGGCCAGAGCGTCCGGCTACCGCGCCATCACACTGACTACACTGCGCCACATTCCGTGGAACGCGCCGTGGTATCAACGGCTGGGCTTTCGCGTGCTGGAAGAAAACGAACTGGGTCAGGCTCTGCAGGAATTAATGCGAGAAGAAATTCAACGCGGCCTGCCCGCCGATCAGCGCGTGGCGCTGCGCCGCGAATTGTAGCGGAGATCAACTCCATGGTCATCCCTGAGACACACGAACGCCCTATTGCCGACATCGAAACCCAACTGGGCCTGCCCACCGGCTTCTTAATCAGCTTATACACGCACGAAGACGACTGGTCGTTTGTGATCAAGACGCACGCCTTTCTCGAAGCCGCCTTGACGCACCTGCTGGCCGATCATCTGGGCAAGGCAGACCTGCTGCCCGTCTTTGCCTATCTGGAAACCAGCAATGTGCGCACCGGCAAGCTGGCGTTCGTCAAAGCGTTCGATCTGCTGGACAAAGGCGCGCGGCGCTTCATCCACACCCTCTCCGAGCTGCGCAACGATCTGGTACACGAAATCAGCAACGTCAGATTCACCTTCGCCGCCTACGTGAGCAGCCTGTCCGATAAAGAGCGCCAGGAATTCATCGGCGCGTTCGATTACGCGCTGGTCGAAGTCGCGCAGGCCGGCCAGCGCCCCATGGACGATCGGCTGCGCGGCACGCTCGATCGGATCGTGCTCACTGCGCCGCGCCTGGCGCTGGTGGCCGGCGTCGCCATGATCGGGCTGGACATCTACTTTCGCAATCGCGGCGCCGAAACACCCCGCCAGTACGTGCTGCTGCTGGGTGAAATGATTATCAAGGAATGGGAAACGCTGCAAGAGCCAGCGGCCTGACCACTCCGTGACACTCGTAACGGCAGAGACTGGCCAATGGTCACTTTGAGCGATCGGCCGGTTTGAGATAAAATAGTACGGTTTGATTGATCGCGGCTCCGCAGCAGATCAGAAAGGCCAACATATGCCTCAGTTATCCGATTTCATCCGACTCGAAAATACCTCCGCTGAACCCATTGTCGTTGGCGATACGCGCATCACGCCGCAGGCGCAAGCGTTCAGTCTGCGCTTCCCGTTCGGCGGCTTCGTGTGGAATCGCCCTACCGCCGTGCTGGTCGAACGCGACGATCTAACGCAGCGCATCCCCATCGTGGACGTGACGCGCGTGGCGCAAATCGTTTTGTTCGGCCTCGTTTTGTCGATTTCGGTTATAATCACACTGCTGGCTACGCGCCAAAGGAGAACTCATCATGAGTGACTGGCTTGAAAAGATGGGCGTGTCCATTCTCAAGAATCAAGAGAGTTCGGCCGCGATTCTGGAGAAGTTCGTCGAAACCGCCCGCCCCGCTTCGGTCTTTGCGTCCCCCTTGTCTGCCGGTGATTACACGATCATCACAGCGTCTGAAGTCTATGCCGGAATGGGCGTGGGATTTGGCGGCGGTGGTGGCAGCGGGCCGGCGGGCCAGCGGGCCCGGAAGAACCGATCGGCGATCAGCCCCCGGCGGAACAACCCGCTGGCGACGACGATGAAGACTTCGCGCCCGGCAGCGGTATCGGCTACGGCGGCGGCGGCGGCGGCGTGACGCTGGGCCGCCCGGTGGCCGCCATCACGATCGGGCCGGATGGGGTCCGCGTGGAACCGATCGTGGATGTCACCAAGATCGCAATCGCTTTGTTCACTACCATCGGCGCGATGGCGTTGATGTTCTCGCGCATGATGAAGATGAGTCAGAAGTAAATCAAAACCTATACTCTCTTTAAGGAGAAAGCAACATGGCTGTGAAAGTTGGTATCAATGGTTTTGGCCGCATCGGGCGGCAAGTGCTGAAGGCGATCCGGGACGGCTATGCCGGAACGCTGGAAGTGGTGGCCTTCAACGACATCGGCGACATGAAGACGATGGCCCACCTGCTGAAGTACGATTCGACCTATGGCCGCTTCAACGGCGTCGTCGAACTTGCCGATGATGGCCTGTTGATTGACGGCAAGAAAATCAAAGTCTTCAAGGAAACCGACCCCGCCGCCATCCCCTGGAAAGACCTGGGCGTGGACATCGTGATCGAGTCGACCGGCCTGTTCACCATCAAGGAAGATGGCGTCAACAAGAAAGGCAAGACCGTCAAGGGCGCGGTCAACCACATCACCGCCGGTGGCGCCAAGAAGGTCATCATCTCGGCCCCCGCCGAAGGCGAAGACCTGACCGTGGTGTTGGGCGTCAACGAGGACAAGTACGATCCGGCCAAGCACCATGTCGTTTCCAACGCTTCCTGCACCACCAACTGCTTAGCCCCGGCGGCGAAGGTCGTGCATGACAAATTCACCATCAAGCGCGCGTTCATGACGACCGTGCACTCGTACACCAACGACCAGAAGGTGCTCGATCTGCCGCACTCCGACCTGCGCCGCGCCCGCGCCGCCGGGTTGAACATCATCCCGACCACCACGGGTGCCGCCAAGGCCATCGCCCTGGTCATCCCTGACCTGAAGGGCAAGTTTGATGGCTATTCGCTGCGCGTTCCGACCCCGACGGTCTCGGTCGTCGATTTCACCGCTGAAATCGAAAAAGAGACCACCACCGAAGAACTGCGCCAGGCCTTCCGCGATGCCGCCAGGCAACCACGCTTCAAGGGCATTCTCGAAGCAGTGGACGAACCCCTGGTTAGCATGGACTTCAAAGGCAGCGCCTACAGCTCCTCCGTTGACCTGCCCTTCACCAGCGTCCTCGGCAAGGAAAAGAACACCTTCATCAAGGTCGTGACCTGGTACGACAACGAGTGGGGCTACAGCGTCCGCACCGCGGATCTGGCCAACCTCATGGCGAGCAAGCTCTAGTTAGTAAATGAGTAGATTAGGAATTGGTAGATTGGTAAAGCCTGCAACACAACCAATCTACCAATTTACTATTTACCAATCTACCAAGTAACTATCATCCCACCAAAAAATGGGGATTATCTCATGAACAAGAAAACCGTTAAGGATGTCGATCTGAAGGGCAAGCGCGTGATCATGCGCGTGGACTTCAACGTCCCGATGAAGGACGGCGCAGTCGCCGACGATAAGCGCATCAAGGCCTCCCTGCCCACCATTCAGTACGTGCTCGATCAGGGCGCGTCGCTGGTGCTGATGAGTCACCTGGGCCGCCCCAAGGGCGCGGGCTTTGAAGCCGAGTTCAGCCTGAAGCCGGCCTCGGAAGCTTTGGCGAAGCTGCTGGGCACTGTCGCTGTGCAGATGGCGCCCGATTGCGTCGGCGCCGAAGTGGAAGCCATGGCCAAAGCGCTGAAGCCCGGCGAAGTCTTGCTGCTGGAAAATGTCCGCTTCCACAAGGAAGAGGAAAAGAACGATCCGGAATTTGCCAAACAACTGGCGAAGTTAGGCGAAGTGTACGTGTGCGATGCGTTCGGCTCGGCGCACCGCGCGCACGCCAGCGTCGAAGGCATCGCGCATCAACTGCCCGTGGCGGTGGCCGGGTTCTTGATGGAACAGGAACTGGAATATCTGGGCCGCGCCACCTCCAACCCCGAGCATCCCTACGTGGCGATTCTGGGCGGCGCGAAGATCAGCGACAAGATCCTGGTCGTCGAGAATTTGCTGAAGCAATGCGATCAGCTGATCATCGGCGGCGGCATGGCCAACACCTTCCTCGCGGCCAAAGGCTACGACATGGCCGACAGCCTGGTGGAAGCCGGCTCGATCGAGTTGGCGAAGGGCCTCCTGGCCAAGTCCGGCGACAAGTTATTACTCCCGGTCGATGCGGTGATCGCCGACAAGTTCGACGCCGAGGCCAACAGCCAGATCGTCGACGTGGACAAGGTGCCCGCCGGTTGGCGCATCATGGACATCGGCCCCAGGTCATTGGAGAAATTCGGCGAGGTGCTGAAGTCGGCGAAGCTGGTGGTGTGGAATGGCCCGGTGGGCGTGTTCGAGATGCCCAGGTTTGCCGAAGGCACCTTCGCCATTGCGAAGCTGCTGGCAACCTGTGGCGGCACCACCGTCATTGGCGGCGGCGACAGCGCCAGCGCCGTGAAGAAGGCGGGCGTCGCCAAGCAGATGACGCACGTCTCCACCGGCGGCGGCGCCAGCCTCGAATTTCTGGAAGGCAAGGAACTGCCCGGCGTGGCGGCGCTGAACGACAAGTAGTCGCCACGCGTCAGTCGTCAGTCTTTAGTCAATGTCATTAAGTTAGCACGTCAGCCAAGTCATTCCCGCACGTTGTTAGCGGGAATCCAGCAGCACGACCGCGAGCGTTGCCGTTCAGTGTTCTGGATGCCCGATACGCCCAGCGCGCCTCCGCCGCAACGCGGCGGGCAAGGCGAAAGCATTCGGGCATGACGTTCCATTCGGCCAAACTTAATGACATTGAGTCGTTAGTCTTGAGTCAGTAGTGGCGGGTCATGATCGGACATCGATCGTGACCCGCTTTTTGTACATGACCAAACGTCATCACAGTAAGTCTAGCCCCCTGCCCGTGATCGTTGTGGCACAGGCCCTCCCGGCAGTGTCATGCTGAGGAGCGCACCCTGAGCGGAGCGCAGCGAAGTCGAAGGGCGCGACGAAGCACACCCGCCTTTGGCGGGTGCACGAAGTCCCCATCTCTTGGGGGAGTGCTCCCGTCTCTGGCATGGCCCGCTGCGCTGCGAATAGCAGGCGAGACACCTCACTCGCTGCGCGCTATGCATGATATTCCTGCTCGGCGCGCCGTCCCCGGCGCGGACACTGACGCCGCCGTCCCGCGGCGGCTTGAGCATCGCAGGTCAACGCGCGCCGCATGACCGACCCGGTCTTGGTCTACTCGGAACGGCACGGCGTGCGACAACGCAATCCCTGTAACGGCGTTCAGAGCGCAATTGATCATTGACAGGCGACCTGATTCGCCCTACACTGTAAGCGCCCAGTTGTTCCCCGCAACACTTTTCAGGCAACCATAGGGCGGATTTGCCTCGGCGCCGAGACGATGGCCAAGCGTAACATCCGGCGCTAGATAATCGCATAGCGCCTTCAACTGCGCGCGCAGGTGAAGCGGTCGGGCTGGTGCTTCGTGAAAACCATCAGGAGAACACCATGATCAAGCCAATCGACCTCAGCGATAACGCCCCGTGGAAGCAGCGCATACGAGTTGCGTACATCTACAGAGCACACTTCGCTAGAACCAATCCAGCACGTGGCCTTGTGATACACAACAAATCTGGCTCACAGCAGATTTACGCCTGGGACACGACCAGCGGCGAATTGCGCCAGCTGACGGCACGCACCAGCCACACGCTGATTGGCTGGATTGCGCCCGATGGACAATCTATCTATTTCCTGAACGATCAGCAAGGCAACGAACAGGGGCATCTCGCGCGTGTGCCCTTTGAAGGCGGCGAATTCGAGGACGTAACGCCGAACCTGCCGCTCTACACCCTGCGCGGTGTGGGCTTCAGCCGCCATGGGAGACTGTTGGCCTTTGACGCCGTGAATGCGGATGGGTTTCAGCTCCACGTCATGGCACTGGGCGAACACGGTGAACTCAGTGAGCCGCGTCTGATCTATCGCAGCGAGAAAGAGGCCTGGGGCGCATTGCTGTCCAACGATGGCAAGATCGCCGCGATGATGTCCACAGCGCGGGCCGGGGGGCAGCGCCACCGCAGTGTGCTGGCGATCGATACGTCCGACGGTCATCTTGTAAACGAAGTCTGGGATGGAGCAGAAGCCGACATCGAGATTATCACCTTCTCACCGTTGCCGCACGATGAACGGATTCTGGCGATGTCGTCGCGTTCGGGATTCAGGCGTCCGTTCGTTTGGGATCCGTGCTCTGGCGAACGCTTCGATCTCGCTTGTGACGATCTGGAAGGAGACATCATACCGCTGGACTGGTCGCCGGATGGTGAACAAATCCTGCTATGTCAGATGAATCGCGCGCAACAACAGCTCTACCGCTACGACCTGCCAAGTCAAGCCCCGTTCCGCCTACGGCATCCCAGTGGCACGTTTTACACTCCTAAGATAGGTATTCCGGGAGAAGACAGCGGGCCATGCTTTGGGCCAATCGGTGAAATCAGGGGCTTGTGGGAAGACTCGATTCATCCGCGACATGTCAAGACCCTGGATGCCGTTACGGGCGAGCAAAAAGGTGTCCTACTGGCAGTCGGTGAGGTCCCACCCGGACATGCCTGGCGGTCTATCACATTCCCTTCTTCGGATGGTCAAGAGGTTCAAGGCTGGCTAGGGTTGCCCGCTGGGGAACCACCCTTCCCTATGATTCTTGACATGCATGGTGGGCCGCATAGCATGTACCCTGACTCATTTTTTGCCAACACCCAAGCCTGGCTCGATCATGGCCTCGCCTACTGCGCCGTCAACTATCGCGGCTCGACCACATTCGGCCGCGCTTTCAAAGAAAAGATTTGGGGTGACATTGGTCATTGGGAATTGGAGGACATCGTTGCCGCACGCACCTGGTTAGTGGAACAAGGTATAGCCATCCCCAACGTGATTTTCCTATACGGCGGATCATATGGTGGATTCTTGACATTGTTGGCGCTTGGTAAACGGCCTGAATTATGGGCCGGAGGGATGGGACTAGTCGCAGTTGCCGATGTGGTTACGACGTATGAAGACTCTTCAGATGCCCTCAAAAGTTTCTGGGTAGGGCTGTTTGGCGGCACACCCGCCGAGAAGCGCGAGCAATATATTGCCAGTTCGCCCATTACTTATGCGGAAAACGTTCAAGCCCACGTATTGATTTTCCAGGGACGCAATGACACGCGCACTCCTCCACGCCAAATGGAATTGTATGAAGCGAAGATGAAATCGTTGTGTAAGGACATCGAGGTTCACTGGTATGATGCTGGCCATAGCGGACCGAACAAGAATCAGTTCATCGAATTCCAGGAAAAGATGCTGCTGTTTGTTCAGCGGGTGCTGAACGAGCGACGCTGAAGTTACCTTGCCGATGACTCATGAGCCAGACTACCATCACCGTAGTCTGGCTCGTTGCGTTGACGGGCCAGGCGGGTTGTTCTATACTTTCCGCCACAGGACAATTCTTCATGAAATTTCTCTTCACCGTCCAACCTCTCCTCGGCCACTTCCACGCGATGGTGCCGCTGGCACTGGCGTTGAAAGAACAGGATCACGAAGTCGCCTTTGCCACCGGACAAAGTTTCGGTTCGACTGTGGTGCACGTTGGCTTCCAGCATTTTCCGTGCGGACTCGATTTGAGTGGTGAGCCGAATGACATCTTCGAGACCCTGCCCGATTGGGAGATCATCAAAGCGAAATATCCATCCGTCGGTGCGCAGCAGGTCTATGGTTTCATTCAGGCGTTAGGGCCGCGCCTGGCTGATGACGTCAGCGCGCTGCTGAAGACCTGGCGACCCGATGTGATCATCCGCGATCCGCTGGAATTTGGCGGCTATATTGCGGCCGAGCATTACGGCCTGCCGCACGCGACGATTACGTGGGCGATCTACATCAATCCGAAGTCGTTGTGTCCCGAAGCCTTGATCGAACTGCGCCGGCGTTATGCGCTGCCGGACGATCCTGAACTCGACACGCTCGATCGGTATCTGGTGTTCAACTTCCTGCCGCCGGCCTGGAAGTTGCCGCTGGCGCCTTTTCCGCCGGTCACGCAGCGCTTCTGCGCGCCGCCGTTCGATGCGAGCAGCGCTGATCGTCTGCCCGCATGGATCAACACCCTGCCCGATCGACCGACGGTCTATGCCACGCTGGGCACCACGTTCAACCAATCGCCCGCCACCTTTCAGGCCATCCTCACGGCGTTGAGTGCCGAGGACGTGAATGCCATCATCACCGTGGGTCATTCGATGGATCCGGCGCAGTTCCAACCGCTGCCCGCAAACATTCATCTCCAGCAGTACATTCCGCAAACGCTGCTCTTGCCGCACTGCGCCGCCATCCTGTTTCATGGCGGCTACAACTCATTGCATTCGGCGCTGTGGCACGGCTTGCCGATGGTCCTCACGCCACTGGGCGCAGGCGATCAATATCCGACGGCGTTGTTATGCGAGAAACTGGGCGCGGGTGTGAGGGTGAAAGCACAACCGCCGGAACCGGCAGCGATCCGCGCCGCGGTTAGAGCCGTGCTTGAGCAGCCTGCCTATCGGGCGCGGGCGCAGGAGCTGCAGCGCGATCTCAAAGCGCTGCCCGATCTATCCGAAGCGGTGAAGCGCCTGGAGAACCTCGCTCGCTCCCACGAACCGCAGTATAACGATCAAGCGATCGACTAAGTCCATCCCTTGCCTCAACGCCATCGCGGCTCGTCATCCAGGGCTCTCACAAAGTCCATTACACGCGCAGGCAATTGGCATGCCCTAAAGTTCACCCGGCGTGCAGTCTCGTTAAACAGATTTCGCTTCGCTCGAATGCCCCACCGCATGCCTGACACTTGCGATCGAACCGGTCATCGATCGGGGTTTCTTGCTCTGCGGCAGCCATTCAGTGTTACAATAGATTTCGTCCACCTGGCAGGTTGCCAGCAGCGGCCGGCGTCGTGAGGTCGTCAACCCCAATCAAATCACCATCAGGAGACACAACATGCAAATCGTGACCGACACCGGCATGGATATGTACCTGCCGCCCGATCAGATGCCGGAGATCGAGATTCATATGATCCGCCATGCGATCACGCTGGATGGCAAAACCTATTTCAGCGGCGCGGATATTCAACCGGAAGAGCTGCAAAAGATGTTGCTGGCGACCTCCAGTTTTCCAACCACGTCGCAACCTTCGGCGGGCGATTTCGCGGCCATGTACCAGCGCCTCGCCACCGCCGATCCGGACATTCTCTCCATTCACATGTCTTCCGGACTCAGCGGCACCGTCAACGCCGCGCACGCCGGTGCAGAAATGACGCCGGAAGCGCGCGTGACCATCGTGGACACCAAGACGCTGTGCGCCGTGCTGGGCTGGCAGGTGGCGGCCGCCGCCCGGGCCTTGAAGGCCGGCTGGCCGCTCGATCAAATCCTGGCCCTGATCGATCGCATCGGCGCGGCCAGCGACAGCATCTACACGCTCGACGATCTGAAGTACCTGATCCACGGCGGCCGCATCAGTCACATGAAGGGACTGATCGCTTCCGTGCTGAAGCTGCGGCCGATGATCGGCGTCGAGCATGTAGAAGGCAAGTACGAACAGCTGGGGACGGCGCGCACCTTTGACCGGGCGCTGCAAGGGCTGGCCGACTTGATGACCAAACGCCATCCACGGGGCAGCGCCCTGCGGGTGCAGGTGCTGCACGCTTACAATCCGCCGGCCGTCGATCGCCTGCGCGAACTAATCGATCCGCTGTTTGAGTGCACATGGATGCCTGTGGCGTCGATGTCGCCGGTGCTGGCCGCGCACACGGGCCCCAGCATGGCAGGAGTCGCGTTTGCGTCCTTGGCCACCTTCGACGATATTACCTGAGCCGCGCCATTGGCAGGCTCCAGCCGAGCGTGCATTTCACTTTTGGGGCAAATTAAGCATCCCGCCCAGCGCGCCACCCAGCCTACGGCTGGGACATGGCGTGAGCGGAACGCAGTGGAGTCGAAGGATGCGCCACGGCTGAGCAAGCGTTCTTCGACTGCGCTACGCTCCGCTCAGAATGCTTGCTCAGCCGCAACCATCTTGACTTTCCGCGCCGCTAAGGTTACGATTGATAACAACATCCACGGGGAGAACGGCCCATGAGCGAATCACGAGCAGACGGCGATCGCGTGGCGCTGGCCGCCACCATTATTCTGGCAGTGATCAGTGTGGTGCTGTACTTCATCGTGTATTTGACGCTGTTCCAGTATCAGTTGTTGAATGACATCGGCCGCACGGTCGCCGTCGTGGCGCTGGTGATCAGCGCCCTCGCCATGCTGCTGGCCTGCTATGTGGCGCTCACCCAGCGCGGTCGATGGCTGGCCTCGCCCGGCATGAGCGGACTGGGCTGGGTGCTGGTCTGCGGCGGCCTGATTATCGGCGCGCCGGCCCTGGGAATCGAAGGGGCCTTTCCGGGTGTGAGTACCGGCGGCGTGCCGGCGGCGCTGTTTCTGATTATTGCCGGCGCGGCCGTGCTGCAAGCCGAGCGCAACACGCAGGCTAGCGGGCAGGCCGCGCCGGGCGATCGGTCACGTTTGAACTAACTATTCCAGCACACGGAGGTTTCTTCTGGACGAACTCGAATTTGCCCACCACCTCGTCGACGCGATTGAGGATAAGCAGGGTGAGGACATCGTGCTCCTCGATTTGCGCAAACTGTCGCCCTACGTGGATTATTTCGTGGTGTGCACCGGCGCCAGTGAACGGCAGTTGAAAGCCATAGCCGACGGCATCGAAGAACACGCGATCATGACCAGCGACGTCAAACCGCGCCGCCGCGAGGGAACCGCTGAGTCCGGGTGGATTCTGCTGGACTATAGCGGCGCCATCGTGCACATCTTCTCGGCCAGCCAGCGCAAGTTCTATCAACTGGAGCAGCTCTGGACAGAAGCGCCGATTGTCGTTAAGATTCAATAAGCGGTTTTGAAACAGGTTCTAGCAAGGGAGGCTTCATATGAGATCTCTACCATCCGATCAAACTGCGGTGGACACCACCGCCTATGAAGGCGAGATTCAACTCGTCTTTTCGCAGGTCTATATGTTGATGGCGCTGGGGCTGGTCATCACGGCGGTCGTCGCCGCCGGGGTCAGCACCAGCCCTGCCATGCTGCGGCTCATCTATACCAATTGGTGGGCGCCGCTGGCGCTGTTTGCCGTGCAGATCATCCTGGTGATCGCCCTGACCGCAGCCGTCTCGCGCCTGTCAACGGGTGTGGCCGTCGCATTGTTCGTCGCTTATGCCGCGCTGCTAGGCGTATCGCTGTCAGCCATTTTCCTCGTCTACACGGACGCTTCGATTGCCACGACCTTCCTCGTCACGGGCGGCACGTTCGGCGTGATGAGCATCTTTGGCTTTGTGACCAAACGCGATCTGACGAAGCTGGGCAGCCTGCTGATCATGCTGCTGATCGGGTTCGTGCTGGGCAGCCTGCTGAACATCTTCTTGCGCAGCCCGGCGTTGTACTGGATTCTCACCTACGCGGGCATCGGCATCTTCATCGGACTGATTGCCTACGACACGCAGAAGATTAAGCGGATGGCGGCCAGCGGATTCGCGGGCGGCCGCACTCGCGGCGGCCTGGTCGTGATGGGCGCGCTGGCGCTCTATCTCGACTTCATCAACCTCTTCCTGCTGCTGCTGCGCATTTTCGGGCGCAACCGATAAAGAAAGAGACCCGCCGGGGCGGTACTACCCAGCGGGTCTCTTGATCAACTTCGGCTTACTCGTTTATCCAGGCGTCAGTCGCACGCGACCACGCGACCAGTTCGTCCTCGGCGAAATACAGCGGGATCTCATAAGCGGCCGTCTCCGGACCGTCAGACGCGTGAATCAGGTTGCGGCCTATCTCCACGCCAAAGTCGGCGCGAATGGTGCCGAGGTCGGCATCGATCGGGTTGGTGGCGCCGCACGTGCGCCGGACAATCTCGATGACCCGCTTGCCTTCCCACACTTGCACGACCACCGGGCTGCTGGTGATGTACTTGATCAATCCCTCATAGAAAGGCTTGCCTTTGTGCACCGCGTAGTGCCGCGCGGCCAGATCGTTGTCGATCTGAATGAGCCGCATGCCCACTAACTTGATGCCGCGCTGTTCCAGCCGCGCAGTAATCTGGCCAATCAGACCGCGCTGCACCGCATCGGGTTTAAGGATAACCAGTGTCCGTTCCACAACAAACTCTCCTCAGAAAGTAAGATAGTTAGACTATGCTCAGGGCGGAGCGATACTGTTCCAACGCGCTCGCTAGCCGCCCGGCCTTCATATACACATCGCCCAGCATACGGTGCCAATCGGTCTGATCGTAGATCTCGACGACTGTTTCGAGGTCGGCCATCGTCTCCTTCGTATATTCGCCGGCATTGACCAGCACCAGATATTCCGCATAGGCGCCCGCGCGGTCGCCGGTGGCCCAATAGGTGCGCGCGAGATCGAGGCGAGCCGCATGGTCTTCTGGATCTTGATAAATCCGCGACAACAGCGTTTCCACCTCCGCGGACACGGCGGCCGGCTCCGGCGTTCCCAACGGACCTGTTTGCGGCACAGCCAGCGGCCCGGTCCGGCGCAGCGGTCCCGTTTGAGGCAGTTTGTGCTCCGGCCGCATTTCCTGAATTGAGACATACTCTGCGGCAGCAGCTTTTTCCTTCTCGGCTGCCCTGGCTCGTGGAGAGAGATACGGCTGGGGGAGTTCAGACAATGGCTCTTCACCCGTATCCGCAGCAGTTTGGACCCACCACTCCAAGGGCAGCGACGCAGGCGGTTGAGGAAATGCAGACGGCTGTGCTGTTGACGCCGCTCCGGGCTGCTCGATAGCCTGTTCCAATGCGGCCAGCGCGGCGGCAAAGTCCTGCGCCGCGGGTTCTTGTTCAACCTCGCCCGGCCGTTCCCCGCTCAGAGCAGATAGCGCGCCCAATGCGAGAGCCATTTCAGCCACAGGCGCAGCCGTCTCTTCAGTCTCTTCTTCCTCAATCAGCGCCGCCAGGCCCAGCTCAGATGATTCCTCGGTGGGGCGCATGGCGCGCAGCCATTCCGGCAATTCGCTCGCCGGCGTCTCCGCCACCGCTTCGTCTGTTGGGCGCATGACTTTGAGCCAGTCAGGCAGCTCGGCTTCGGCGGCGGGTTCCACAATTTCAGTTGCTTCTTCCGCAATCAGCCCTTCGGCGATCTCGGTCTCAGCTTCCGGCTCGATCACGGCGGCGATTGCCGGCGCTTCCTCGATCGGTTTGGCCGGCTCCAGCGGCGCAGTGCGCGCCATGATCGCAGCCATGCGCGCCTCGGCTTCCTGCTCAGCCTCCGCGCGCAGTTCATCTTCCCTGCCCACCTCGGCACCGGGCATTTCCTCAGGAACTTCGGCGGGCGGCTGTTCTTCCTTCTTCGCAGTGGCCACACCAGCGGCAATCGCCGTCACACCCAACGCAGCAGCCACCAGACCTGCGGCCCCAGGTGTCTCTTCAGGGCTAGGTTCGGGAGCCCTGGATTCACTTGGCTTGCGGCCCATGATTGCGGCCATGCGCGCTTCGGCCTCCTGCTCAGCCTCCGCGCGGAGTTGATCTTCCTTGCCCGCGGCCAGCTTGGCCAGGAAAGCCAGCGCATCGTCGGCGCTGGGCATTTCTTCAGGAACTGGCGCTGGCGTCTCCGGTTCGGCGGGTTTCTCTTCTGGCGTCGTTGGCATGGCCGCCAGGCCGGCGGCCACTGCGGCGACGGTCGCCGCGGGCACTGTCATCTTGATTGGCGCCGGTTTTTCCGCAGCGGCTGGCTCAGCTTCAGCAGGTTTGTGGCCCATTATCTCGGCCATGCGCACGTCGGCTTCTTGCTGCGCCTCCGCGCGCAGTTGATCTTCCTTGCCCGCGGCTAACTTTGCCAGGAAAGCCAGCGCATCATCGGCGCTGGGCATTTCTTCGGGAACTTCCTGCTCAGCTGCCGCTGCGGCCACGCCGAACGGCACAGGCTGTTCAGACTTCTGCCACGAGCGAATCCGGGGGCTGCGCCAAACCGATCGGTTGTTCCGGCTCCGGGGTCGGCCCGGCTTCTTCCTCGCCGGCCTCGTGTACCGCAAACAATGCTGCTCCAGCTGCGGCCACGCCCAGGCGGAGATCAGGCTCCGCTTCCTCGCTGGTTCCCGCCTCACCACCTGAAGCGCGGAGTTGTGCCAGCCAGTCAGGCTCTTCGCCGGCAGCGGCTTTTGCTTCCAGCTCCGGGGCCGGCCCGGCTTCTTCCTCGCCGGCTTCATGCACCGCAAATAATGCCGCTCCGGCTCCGGCCGCGCCCAGGCGGAGATCAGGCGCCGCTTCCTCGCTGGTTTCCGCTTCAGCACCTGAAGCGCGGAGTTGTGCCAGCCAGTCAGGCTCTTCACCGGCGGCGGCTTTTGCTTCCGGCTCCGGGGCCGGCCCGGCTTCTTCCTCACCGGCTTCATGCACCGCAAATAATGCTGCCCCGGCTGCCGCCACGCCCAGGCGGAGATCAGGTTCCGCTTCCTCGCTGGTTTCCGCTTCAGCACTTGAAGCGCGGAGTTGTGCCAGCCAGTCAGGCTCTTCACTGGCGGCGGCTTTTGCTTCCGGCGCTGGCTCCGATGCCTGCAACTGCCCCAACCAATCGGGGGTTTGCGTGTCCGCCGCAACAGGAATCTGCTCGGAAAATGGCGTGGGCGGCGTCTCGCGCAGCTGCGCCATCCAATCGGGCTCCTCCTCTTGCAAAGGCAGTTCTTCGGCCGGTTTCAAGGCCCCTGCCTGGCCGAGTTGGGTAATCCAATCGGGCACTGTTTCATCCGCAGGCCGAATGATGACCTCTTCAGGCGCGGGCTTGCGATCGGATAACGCTTCAACCGCTGCGCCGGCTACGGCCGCGCCCGTAAGCGCAGCGAGCCAGCCCGGCACTTCGGCTTCGGCGGCTGCGCTGCCTTCATCGGCCAGGCCCTGCAGCCAGTCGGGAAGTTCGGTGGCAGCCTCAGGCATATGCGAGCCCGGTGGCAGAGACACAGCCGGCCTGGACTCCGGCTCTTCCAGCAGCGGTTGTTCAAGATCCGATAAACCGCGCAGCCATTCAGGGATTTCATCCGCCTCAGCCAGCGGTGCTTCCAGCATTTGATCGATGGTCTGCAATTCCAGGCGATCGACCATGATCGACTGCTGATAGAGCGGCCCCATTCCGCCGTATAACTGCTGCGCGAACCGGTTCTCGGGATCAACGTCCTGTGCTCGCTGCAGGGGCTCGTCGCTGTCGCCGTTCGCACCGCTGGCGCGCAGAATCGCGCCCAGGATCAAATTAGCCTTCAAACAAAATGGCAGCGTCTGTGTGATGCGCTGCGTGGATTCGGCGGCTTCCACGCGCTGCTGGTCACGCCACAGGACCTCAGCCAGCTGCACCTGCAGATCGATGCGATCGGATTGTTCGGCCAGCAGTTGACGCAGATCGACAATGGATTCCGAATTCAGATCGCCCGCGGCATACATGCGCGCCAGTGCGCCGCGCGTGAGGGCGATGCGCTCGGGCGAAGCGCCGTCGCGCCGGGCGTACAACCGCCGCAGCTCGCCTTGAATCAAAGCATTGCTCGGCGCGATCTCGAAGGCGCGCTCCATGTGCCAGATCGCCGGTTCCAGCTCGTTATTCCGATCGTGAATAATGCTGAGCCCGACGCGCGCCACGAAGTCTTCCGGATCAACGCTGAGCACGCGCTGAAACACATCCTGCGCCGCCCGATCATCTTCCTGCTCAAGCAGAGCTTTGCCCAGCAGCCGATAGGCTTCGACCGCTTTCGGGTACTGCGCGAGGATGTGACGGCAGTGCTGTATCGCTTGATCAGTCGAGCCGCGCTCGATCAGCGTGTCGATTTCACCCAAATACTCGCGGAATGCTACTTCGGCCATGTTGCCCCGCCTGTCGAATGAGGTAAAGTCATTATGCTATGGTTCAATGTTTTGTGCAAGTGATACGAAAGTCATGCGGACAGGAAGGCGCCCGGCGGGCCGCGCGATCTCAGCTGGAGGGCAGGCCGTGCAAGGCCCGCAGCTGATCCAGATACTGCCGGTCAAACGGCTTTTCAGTGTAACGCGCCGGCCCGACCGGATCGGCAGCCGATTCGTCGCCCAACATGGCGGCCAACGACGCCATGACCCCATAGGCCAGGCCGTTCAGGCCATAGCCGCCTTCCAGCGTCATGACCAGTTTGCCGCCGCACAACGCCTCGGAAAGCTGCACCAGCGTGCGCGTCAGATTGAAGAAGCCCGGCGTGGTCACCAGCAGCGATCCCAACTGATCGGTCCAACTGGGATCGTAGCCGGCGCTGACAAGGAGCAGCTGCGGCTGAAAGCGGCGCGCGATGGGCACCAGCAGATCGTCAAAGACGCGCTGCAGAGCCGTATCACCCCAACCGGGCAGCAGCGGCACATTGACACTGGTGCCGACACCAGCGCCCTCGCCCACCTCGTCCCAGTAACCGGTGCCGGGATAAATGCCCCATTGATGCGTGGAGAAATAGAGCACGCCGGGATCGCGATAGAAGATGGCATGGGTGCCATTGCCGTGATGCACATCGAAATCAACGATCAGCACGCGATCGATCCGGAATTCAGCGCGCGCCGCAGCCGCCGCAATGGCGACGTTGTTGAACAGGCAAAAGCCTTCGCCGTGATCGGCGAAGGCGTGATGCCCCGGCGGGCGGACCAACGCAAAGGCATTCTTGACCTCGCCCCGCAGCACCGCTTCGACACCCGTGACGACCGCGCCTGCAGCTGAAGAGGGCCGCGTCATACGACCGGGGTGCGACATACGTCTCATCGCCCATTCCCATCAATCCTCCGCCGCCGCGCTCGGCGACGGAGCGCACGCGCTCGATGTGACGTGTGTGATGCACCCGCGCTAACCGCTCGATCGAAATCGGCTGCGGGGTGAGCGCCGCCAACCGATCGCGCAGACCGGTTTCGTCGAGCGCGCGACCGATCGCGTCCAGCCGTTCCGGGCCCTCTATGTGGCCGCGCTGGAAGTGCTGCAGATACAGCGGATCAAAAAGATACCCGGTTGCCATAGGGTGATTGTACTTGACGCGAAACACCCAAGTCAAGTCCACAACAAAAAAAGCCTGACAGACTCTGCAGCCTGTCAGGCTTGCACACTTCAACTTTGCGCTACGCGTTACCCGCCGGTACTTCTTCCTTGAGACTGGTCACCTTGCGCTTGGAGCGGCGGAACGCCCAGTACAGCATTCCGACGAACACGAGCGTCACGGCCACTACGCGCGGATCGCCGGGCTGGAATGCCACGATAATGGGGGCCGCGATCAAGCTGACGAGGTTCGCCACTTTGATCATCGGGTTCAGCGCCGGGCCGGCCGTATCCTTCAACGGATCGCCCACGGTGTCGCCCACCACGCCGGCCTTATGCCGTTCTGACCCCTTGCCGGTATTCTTCTCCAGGCTGCGCTCTTCATCTTCAATGGCTTTCTTGGCGTTATCCCAGGCGCCGCCCGCGTTGGACATGAACACGGCCAACAGCTGACCGCTGAGGATGATGCCGGCCAGGAAACCACCCAGCGCTTCCACGCCTAACCCCAGCCCGATCACCAGAGGCGCAATCACGGAGATCGTCGCCAATGGCACCAGTTCCTTCTGCGCGGCGCCCGTGGAAATGCCAACGACGCGAGCATAATCCGGCTGCACGGTGCCTTCCATGATGCCGGGGATGCGGAACTGGCGGCGCACTTCTAACACAATCAATCCCGCGGCACGGGTGACGGCGCGAATTGACAACGAGCTGAACAGCCACGGCAGCGCACCACCCAACAGCAAGCCGATGAAGACGCCCGTTTCCGACACACGGATGAATTCCATGCGGGGCACGCCCAGGCGCGCCTGCGCAATGCCCACATCGGTGATGAACGAGGCGAAGAGGCTGACCGCCGCGATGACGGCCGAGGCGATGGCGACGCCCTTGGTAATGGCTTTGGTCGTATTGCCCACGGCGTCGAGGTCGGCCATGATCTGGCGCGCCTTCCGGGTCTCTTCATCGTCCATGTCGTGCCAGGCCATCTCGCCGATGCCGTTCGCATTATCCGAGATAGGGCCGTAAGAGTCCATGGCCACATTGTTGCCCGTGTGGCTCAACATACCAATGCCGATCATCGCCACAGCGTACAACACGTAGAGCGATCCGCCCGTCATGCCAAAGATGTTGTCCTGGCTGAACAACACGATGGCCAGGACAAAGCTAGTCACGATGACAATCAGCGCCCACACGCTCGACTCCATCCCCACCGACAGCCCGGAGAGAATCGTCGTGGCCGGGCCTGTTTCGGTCGATTCCACGATCTCTTTCACCGGAGGCTTCTTCGTCGAGGTGAAGTACGAAGTCAAGGGGTTGAAGGCCACAGCCAGGCCCACGCCGATAGCCGTGAGCATACCCATCCGCCAGTCTCCTACGTACGCCCACGCTAAGATAAACGCCCAGAAAGTGGTGAACACGCTCGACACTTCATAGGAGCGGAACATGGACTCTTCGGCGTCGTGAGCGCGCAGGAACTTGATCGGGATACTCTCCCAGATCGGAACGGTAAAGGTACCGAGAATCGAACTCACCACCCCGATGGCACGGATAATCAAGGGGAAGATAATCCAGTACAAATCCCCTGTCGCAGCATACAATGCCAGGCCGAGGATCAAGGCGGACACGATCGTGACTTCGTACGATTCAAAAATGTCCGCCGCCATACCGGCGCAGTCGCCAACATTATCGCCGACCAGGTCGGCGATGACCGCCGCATTGCGCGGATCATCCTCCGGAATGTCCTTCTCCACTTTGCCGACGAGGTCGGCGCCGACATCGGCCGCTTTGGTGTAGATACCGCCGCCCACGCGCATGAACAGCGCCAGCAGCGTGCCGCCGAAGCCAAAGCCCAACAGCACGTCGGGGGCGGCCGGGCCAAAGATGATGAAGATCGTCGTGCCGCCCAGCAGACCCAGACCGTCCGTCAACATGCCCGTGATCGTGCCGGAATAATACGCGATGGACAACGCTTCGTTAAAGCCGCGGCGCGATGCGGAGGCAACACGCACATTCGCTTGAATCGCCATGCGCATACCCAGCTGGCCGACTATCAGCGAGAACGAAGCGCCCATGATAAAGGCGATCGCGCGCCCGATCGAGATCCACAACTGAGCGCCTTCGCCGAATTCCTTGATGGCTGCGTCCGTAGGTGGCACGATGAAGACGCTGAAGAACATGACGAACGTCAGAACCGCGATCAGCGGCAGGATCGTCCGCAGCTCGCCGGCTTAAATCAGCTCTCCGCTCCGATCCGGATGGCGTTCCACACTTCCTGCATCTTGGCGGTGCCTTTGTCCTTCTTCAGCACCCCGCCTCGCAGGTACCACGCGTACAGCAGGCTGATAAAAGCCGCCACAAGTACGCCGACAATTGCGATCTGCTCAAAATCGCTCAGACCGAACCGACTGCCCATTCCAAATATATTCACGCTGCCTCCTTGTCACGATGGATTTTTTGCGATCAGCCCGGCCGCAAGAGGTACCGATCGCCTGATGGGTGAAAGCGACTAGAGGGTCAATTTATCACACTTGCGCCGCTGAGATCAAGTGGCCGCCAGATGCTTATGAAGCCATGTGTATTTTAGGCATCCTGCGCAATCGGTCAAGGGTATTGCTAGAGCAATATGTGAACAGAACATAAATGCGCGGGTATAATGCTTATCAGTGACAAAATGAACTATTCTCATACAATCTTCATATTAGTGCTTGACAATGGCTCGTTAAATGTTGTACTATGTACTCAGCGCAGTTTAGGGCCACGAAAGCGACCTGCGCATAAGACCTAAGAGCACGATGTGCCAGCACAGGGAGCGCACATAGGTGCTCTTTATTTCTGTAATTTCGCCCCGGCTGGGGCCGATCAGACAGTGGGTGAGTAATTTGGCAACTCCAACGAAGAAAGCCACGAAGGCGGCTGTCAAGGACAAAGCACCCAGGCAGCCCACCGAGAAGGAAACGGAACAGAAAGACACGATCGCCCGCGAAGCATTGATCGTGGAAGATACGGTTCTCAGCACGTCAGAAGAGCAGCTGCTGTCCATCGGGCGAGAACGCGGCTACGTCACTTATGACGAAATCCTGGAGCTGTTCCCTGAGGCGGAAACCAACATCGATCAGCTGGACGAGATCTTTGCCACGCTGACCGAGCACGGCATTGAGATCGGCGAAGCGCCGGAAGAGGAAGGGCCTGAAGAGGAAGAGATCACCGATGAGTTGGACGATGGCACAGTTGCGGCCATTGAGACGGACGATACGGTCGGTCTGTACCTCAAGGAAATCGGCCGCATCCCGCTGCTGACGGCCGAAGAAGAGGTGTCGCTGGCCAAGCGGATTGAGCGCGGCAAACATGCGATGAAACGCCTGCAGAAAGACAGCGTGGTACCCAAGAAGAAGCAGGACTTGGAAATCATTCTGATCGACGCCAAGGCGGCGCGTGAGCATCTGATCACCGCCAACAGCCGATTGGTCATCAGCGTCGCCAAGAAATACATCGGGCGCGGCGTGCCGTTCCTCGATCTCATCCAGGAGGGCAACATCGGACTGATCCGCGCCGCGCGCAAATTCGATTACCATCGCGGCCACAAATTCAGCACCTACGCCACGTGGTGGATTCGCCAGGCGGTGACGCGCGCCATCGCCGACCAGGGCCGCACGATTCGCGTGCCGGTGCACATGGGCGATCAGATCAACAAGCTGATCCGCGTCAGTCATTCGCTGACACAGGAATTGGGACGCGAACCTAATCCGGAAGAGCTGGCCACCGCCATGCAGGTGCCGGTGAAGAAGGCCGAGCAGATGATCCAGGTGGCGCGGCGCCCCATCTCGCTGGAAACGCCGACTGACGAGGACGAGGACTCCGTGCTGGGTGACTTCATCATGGATGAAGACTCGGTCGCGCCGATCGACGCCGTGACCAGCAATATGCTGCGCGAGCAAATCACCGAAATCCTCAACGGCCTGCCGCCGCGCGAAGTGCGCATTCTGCAGCTGCGCTACGGGCTGGTCGATGGCCAATCCTACACGCTGGAAGAAGTCGGCAAGAAACTGGGTGTGACGCGCGAACGCGTACGCCAGATCGAAGCCCAGGCTTTGTCGCGCCTGCGGCATCCCACGCACGCCCGCAAACTGCGCGACTATCTGCGTGAATAATGATATACTGCCCCGCGTCTCCAGACTGGGGCAGTTTTGTCTCCCGGCAGCGAATACACGCGGTCGATCCGTTTCCGGCCCACTGCTCTGCACTTGGTATTTGGCGCTCGGCTGAAGATCAGCGCGTTCAGCATGTTAGTGTAGTTTCTGTCCGAAAAGTAGCGGACCGGGCTCCCACACCGCACTGCGCGCAGTGGGTGCATGTGTGCCCGGCAAATTCGCGGCGTGGGAGCCGCTCCTGCTGGGTTTTCGGCAAGAACTAGTGTAGAAGTTGCACCACGCTCCGTGTTGTCAATCATTCCCAATTCCAGAAAGGAGATAATGCTGCTATGTTCCCGTCATCCCGCCCAACTGTGCTCACCTCACTGAGGATTTGCCTGGTGCTTGGTTTGCTGCTGCTGCCGTTGGCGATCCCGGCTGCGCCGGCGTATGCCGTGCGAGCGGACGCTGCTCCCAGCAGCCAGTCCGGCAATCAGAATGACAATGTTGTCGTATTGAAGGAAGTCCAGAACCCGGATGGCACCAAGACGGTCACGGTGCGCATTTATGCCGCACCGAACACCCCCACTGCCCCCCACACCACTTTCTGGGTTTCGCAGGATACGTATCTTGCCTCCGGCAATCCGAATGGCAACTACGGCTCGGACTGGAGAATGGGCATCGGCTTCAGCAGCAGCGGCGGCCTGGGTGCGCTGCGCATGCTGCTGCAGTTCAACTTGAGCAGCATCCCAACCAATGCCACCGTCAACAGCGCCACCATCTCCATCTTCCAGTACGCTGCTTCAGGCATCAGCAACATGGGGTTCCAGGCGCAGTATGCCGTCTCCCCCTGGAATGAATTCAATGCCACGTGGGCCAATGCCAACAATATCGGCGGCGCTTTCCTGCCGATCGGTAATTTCCCCAACACGCTCGGCTGGCTGTCTCTCAACAGCACCAACCTGTTCAGGGCCTGGGTGAGCGGCCAGGAGCCGAACAACGGCCTCATCGTCACCGGCTTCGAAGACCCGGCATCCAACAGCAGCCGCTGGTTTTACTCCAGCAATAACGGAAGCAACAGGCCGTACGTCGATATTAATTACACCACCGGGTGCTCCTACACGACGCCTCCCACCTCGACCGTCAATCCACTGCCGGCGACTTCGCCCAACGCGTTTACGGTGAGTTGGACCGGCACCGCTTTCACGCCGTCCGGCTGCGCGCCAAACGGGATTGCATCGTACCGCATCTCGTATCAAGTCAATAACGGCGACTTCGTCCGGTGGCTCGACGGCGTCACGACGACTTCGGCCACATTCAACGCGAGCAGCCTTGGCATCGGCAACGGCATGCCCGTCGGCTTCCGAGCGCAAGCCCTTGACTGGTTCGGCAATAGGACGCCCGCGGGCAACGCCACGGCATCGACCACGATCAACTCGGTGAATCCGACCGTGGCCATGAACCCGCTGCCCCCGTGGACTACTTCTTCCCCATTCGGCGTCAGCTGGACCGGGAATACGCAGGGCGGGCCGGCGATTACGAGCTACAATTTCGAGGTTAGCGTCAACAACGGCGGATGGCAGAGACTGTTGAGCAATACGCCGCAGACATCCTTCCAGTACTCTGGCGCCAACGGCAGCAACTACCAGTTCCGCGCCCAGGCCAGCAACAACGGCGGAGCATCTTTTGGACCGTGGAGTGGGACCACCAGCACGACCCTCGACACGGTGGCGCCATCGTCCACCATGGATCCGCTGGAGACGTGGACCCAATCGGCTTCTTTCTGGGTGTCGTGGAGCGGCAGTGACCCTGGCGGCTCCGGCGTTGCCTCCTACAACGTGCAATTCCAGTTCAGAGGTGGAGCGTGGCAGCCGCTCATCAGCAATACGCCGCAGACCTCTTTCTACCTCCAGAACGCCCAGACGGGACTGTATGCCTTCCGCGTGCAGGCGGTAGACCATGCGGGCAATGTGCAGACCTGGCCTGCCAACGCGCAGGCCAGCACTACCGTTGTAGTCGACCCAGTCGCCCGGGTGCTGCCCTTCAGTCCGGCCATCTTGCAGTCGACCGCGCCTGTCACGCAGAGTTTCAACGTGAGCTGGATAGGTTTCGCTCCGCCGCCATCGCAGATAACCGTGTATACCATTACGTACAGTTATAACTACGGTCCGTGGAGTCTGTGGAGTACCTTTCCTGGCACACAAACCACCGATGTTTTCACCTGGTTCGGCAAGCCGGGCTTAGGTGACGGCGTATATCAATTCCAGGCAACTGCCACCAACAACCTGAATCAACCGGAATTTCCACTGCCGTCCCAATACTGGCAGACCATGATCATCGACATGCAGGATCAAGGTTCGATCATCTGGATGCCCGTCATCACAAGCAATGCCACCAACCCCTGAACCGGCACATCGCCTGAAATAAGTTCAAACTGCGCCCTTCCTGACCAGACACTCAGGAAGGGCGCAGTTTTTGCCTGAACGCACCCCATCCAACGTCACAGCCTGCTTCCTTTCGCCGCCAGCATCGTGCTACAATATGGCAGCACTGCTATCAGAAAACGTTCCTGAAGGCGATCACGTCGCCGGCCAGGCAACAGTTCAATCGCCATGACTGTCTCCAGTGATACCTACGCGCGGCTCGAGCAGCGGTTTGCCGAATGGTCATCGACCCAGCCGATGATTGCGGCCGTCATCGTCGTGGGTTCGCGGGCCCGCTCGGATCATCCCGCCGACGACTGGTCTGATCTCGATCTGGTCGTCTTTGCCGGCGAAACGGCCTCGTACCTGCATGACCCGGTGTGGCTGAATGTCTTTGGCGCTATCATCGCCGCGATCTCCAACTCGTTTGGGCAGAATGATCGAGAGTGGATCGCGCTCTATGCGGATGGCAGCAAGCTCGATGCGGCTTTTCTCTCTATCGATCCGGCGGCAGCTCCAACGCTGCAGGCCATGCTGGACCAATTCCCGTACCCGGTTGTGCTGCAGCATGGCGTGCGGGTGCTGATCGACAAAACGCACACTCCCGTTGAATTGCGCTTGCCAGAGATCGCCGCACCGGAACTGCCGGCTCCGTCTGACTTCACGGCGCTGGTGAATCGCATGGGGCTTGACGCGATCAAGGCCGCCAAATTCATCCGCCGCCATGATCTGTGGCGCGCGAAGCAATTGGTCGACTGCGAGCTGAAGCAGCACTTGCTCACCATGCTGGAATGGCACGCGGCCGTGCAACAGGATCGGCGCAACGTCTGGTACGACGGGCGCTTCTTAAGTGAATGGGCCGATCCGCAAGCAGTGGCGGAACTGCCGGCCACGTTTGCCGCGTATGCCGCCGCCGATTTGCAGCGCGCCCTGTTCGCCACGCTCGAATTGTTTCGACGCCTGGCCCATCGTGTCGCTCAGCAGCTTGGTTATGCTTATCCCATTCAAACGGATCAATTTGCCGAAAATCACATCCGTTCGATGTTGTAAGGAATCCTTGTGACTGCACCCCATTGGCTTATCTACGGCGCGAATGGTTACACTGGCGAGCTCATCGCGCGCGCGGCGGCACGGCGCGGAATGAGGCCGATCCTGGCAGGGCGTAATCGCGCCGCTATCGTGGCGCTGGCTGCCGAGCTCGGCCTCGACTGCCGCGTCTTCGGGCTTGATGCTCCAACAGCGATCGAAGCCGGCTTGAAGGATTGCGCGGTTGTGCTGCACTGCGCCGGGCCATTCTCGCGCACCTCCAAACCGATGATCGACGCCTGCCTGCGCTCGCAGACGCACTACCTCGACATCACGGGCGAAATTGCCGTCTTTGAGACGGCTGCCACCTATGACGCCGTCGCGAAAATGGCCAACGTCATGCTGCTGCCGGGCGTCGGCTTCGACGTCGTGCCCACCGATTGTCTGGCCGCCGAGCTTAAATCCCGACTGCCGTCAGCCACGCAATTGACGCTGGCCTTTCGAGGGCTGGGCCATCTCTCGCGGGGCACCACGCTCACCGGGCTGGAAGGCATGTCCACGGGCGGCCTGGTGCGCCGTGATGGGAAGCTGATCCCCGTGCCCACGGCGTGGAAGACCCGGCAGATCGATTTTGGCAGCGGGCAAGGCCCGCTGGCGACGATGACCGTCCCGTGGGGCGATGTGTCCACTGCGTATTACACCACCGGCATTCCCAACATCGAAGTGTACATGGCGTTCAAGCCGTGGTTCACCCGGCTGGCCAGGAGCAGTCGTTACTTCAATTGGCTGCTGCGGTCCGCGCCCCTGCAGAGTCTTCTCCAGGCACAGGTCAAAGCCATGCCGCCCGGACCCACGGCGGAGCAGCGCGCGCGCAGCACCAGTTACGTGTGGGGCGAAGTGCGCGACGCCGCCGGCCATGTCGTTACCGCGCGTTTCACGGCTCCGGATGGGTATACCCTCACCGTGCGCACGGCCCTGGCCAGCGTCGATCACGTGTTAAGCGGCCGCGCGCCAACCGGGTTCCAGACGCCTGCCAAAGCGTACGGCTCCGAGTTGATCTTCACCATCGAGGGCGTCGTCCGGCTGCCCTAGCGAGTGTGGCTTAACGCCGTATTGCCGGTCATGCTCGCGTGCCTGCGCAGTGTGGCGGGAATCCAGCATCTCGCTTGGCCTGTCAACAAAATTCTGTCCCTCATTTGCGGGCTTCTGCGAATTGTTTTATACTGTGGCCCAACCTAGCCAGGGGAGAGGCTGACGAAATCATACTCACAAGGAGTCTTGCCATGCCTCTCGAAAAGAACACCATTTTCCGTCTGCCGTGGTCGAAGAACGACAATCCCATCGGCTGGCTGGAAGTGACGGATATCTGCAACCTCAAATGTCTCGGCTGCTACCGCCAAAAGCTGTACGGCCACAAGACGCTGGAAGAGATCAAGGACGAGATCCTCTTCCTGAAGAAATGGCGCAACGTCGATAACCTCTCCATTGCGGGCGGCGAGCCGCTGATGTACCCGGAGATCATGGAAGTGGTGGCTTTCGCCAAGCAGCAGGGCATCAAGCCGATCATGCTGACCAACGGCGTCAAGCTGGAACGCGCGACGGTGGTGGAGTTGAAGAAGGCCGGACTGGCCGGCTTCACCATCCACATCGACAGCAATCAGGGCCGCCCGCAGTGGCGCGACAAGAACGAAGTAGAGACCAACGAACTGCGCCAGCACTTCGCCGACATGATCTACGACATCGGCGGATTGTACGTGATCTTCAACAGCACCGTCTATCCTGCCACCCTGCAGTATATTCCCGAGATGGTCAAGTGGGCGCAGCAGAACATCGATCGAGTGCACGGCCTGGTCTTCATCTGCTTCCGTACCGCGCCGCTGGACGAAGAGATCACTTACCAGACCGGCGAAGAGGTTGTCGATGCGCGGCACCTCAGCTATGCCAGCGAAGTCACGCCCGATCACAATATCACCTCCTATGAGGTTTACGATCTCATCAAAGCGCATGTGCCGGAGTACGAAGCGTCGGGCTATCTGGGCGGCACGTGGAAGATCGATTCGATCAAGTGGCTGGCAGGAGCGCAGATCGGCACCCGGAAACGCGTCTTCGGCTCGATTGGCCCCCGGACCATGGAGTTGGCACAGAACGGCCATCACTGGTTCACCGGGCGCTATCTGGCCTATCTGGGCGAATCGAAGATCGGGCGCAAGATCTTTCTCGCTTCGTTCATCGACAAGCACGTGCGCTCGGCGCACAAGGCTTACTGGAAAGATCTGCTGCGCCACCCGCAGCACGTCTTCGACCCGGTATATGTGCAAAGCATCGGCATCATTCAAGCGCCGGACATCATGGCCGATGGCACGGCGGATATGTGCGACAGCTGCCCGGATATGACCTACTGGAATGGCGAGCTGATCAACTCGTGCCGCATGGACGAGTATCGCCTGTTCGGCGGATTTGTCACCGTGGTTGATCATGCCGAGAAGGCTGAAGTCAAAGCAGACTAATACCAGAAACCGGGTTTCTCCCTGTCGAACATTCAGTACATCCAGGCCGGAGAAACCCGGTTTCTGAGGGCCAGACGTGTGCGCGCGGTATCACAATCTGCAGAAAGCGCTGACGCAGGAGCGAGACAATCTCGCTCCTGTTTTTTTGGACAGCGGGATAGTCAGGTTGCTGAAAAGCAGGGCTCTTTTCTGCAAGATTCAAGCATGGACAGGTTGTGCCTCCCGCCAGGAGTATTGCCCGGCCCGCGATTGTACCGGGGCGCAATGGTATAATCTTTCCAACCACCCCTCAGGAGAAACCGCATGCCAGTTGACACCATCCTCGCCCACGGCACCGTCATCACCATGGACGAGGCGTTCACGTTGATCGAAGACGGCGCGGTGGCGCTGCGCGGCGACTCGATCGCGGATCTTGGCCCCGCCGACCGGATCCTGCGCGACTACCCGGCCGCCGAAGTGATCGATTGCCACGAGTGCGCTATCATCCCCGGCTTGATCAATTCGCACACGCACGTGCCAATGACGCTGCTGCGCGGCCTGGCCGACGACCTGCGCCTGGATGTGTGGCTGATGGGCTACATGATGCCCGTCGAGCGTGAATTCGTGACGCCGGATTTCGTGCGCCTGGGCACGCTGCTCGGTTGTGCCGAGATGATCCGATCGGGTGTCACCTCATTCGCGGACATGTATTACTTCGAGGATGCCATCGCCGAGGCGACTGCCGAGGTTGGGCTGCGCGGCGTGCTGGCGCAAACGGTGCTGAAGTTCCCCGCGCCGGACGCGGCCTCTTACGAAGATTCGGTGGAAGCCTGCCGCCTGTTCATCGAGAAGTGGAAGGGCCATCCATTGATCGTGCCCGCCGTGGGACCGCACGCGCATTACACCTGCCCGCCGGAAGTGCTGGAAGCCTGCGTAACGCTGGCAACGGAGTACAACGTGCCGCTGCACACGCACGTCGCCGAAACGGCCTTCGAGGTGGACGAAAGCCGCCGGGAACACGGCATGCCCGTGGTGCCGTGGATCAGGCGGCACGGCCTGCTGGAAACGCAGTTGATCGCGGCGCACTGCGTGCACGTGGACGCGGGCGAGATTCGCACGCTGAAGAATGCGGGCGCGGGCATCGTCCACAATCCGTCGAGCAACCTCAAACTCGCCAGCGGCATCGCGCCGATCAAGGAGATGATCGAGACCGGCGTGAAGCTGGGGCTGGGCACGGACGGCACGGCCAGCAACAACGATCTGGACATGTTCGAGGAGATGCGGCTGGCGTCGTTCCTGTCCAAGGGCGCCGCGCGCGATCCGCTGGTGGTTCCGGCGCGCACGACCCTGATGCTGGCGACGATCGGCGGGGCGCGCGCGACCCATCTCGATCACCTCACCGGCTCGCTCGAGCCGGGCAAACGCGCCGACGTGGCAGTGGTCGATCTGACGGGGCTGCACAACACGCCGCGCTTCCACCGCGAGCCCGAACTGGTGTACTCGCAGCTGGTGTATGCCTGCAAGAGCAGCGACGTGCGCGACGTGTGGTGCAACGGCCGGGCGCTGATGCGTGATCGGGCGCTGCTGACGGTCGACATCGATCGGGCGATGGCGCAAGCGCAGGAGGTGGCGCGGCAGATCGACGCCTTCCTCGTCGCGCGCGAGGGGAATCTGCTGGACAAGCTGATTGCCATCGGCGGGCTGAACCAGGAGGAGATGTACGAGGTGCAGGTGAAAGTGGCCATCGCGGATCCCGAGGTGATCGATCGGGCGCTGAAGCAGCCGCCCATTTCGATCACGCGCTCGTCGCGGCGCAATCAATACGACACGTATCTCCTGTTTGACGATCCGCAGCAGGGGCGCATTCGTTATCGCGAGGACGAGATCTTTGCGAAGGACGGCGAAGTGAGCGAGGTGCGTTACCTGTTGACGTACACGCAGCCCGCCAAGGAGCGCGAGTTTGCGCAGTCGGTGCTGCTGTCGCGCGCGCGCTTCACGGCGCGGGCCGATCGATCGCTGCGCTTCTATCGGGAGTATTTCCGCCCCAGCGACGAGCGCGAGATCAACAAGGAGCGCCGCCGCTATCACATCGTGTACAAAGAAACCGCGCTCATGATCAACGTCGATCGCATCACCGAGCCGAGTCTGCCCGGTTACTTCATGGAGATCAAGAGCCGCACCTGGTCGCCGCGCGACGCCGAGAAGAAAGCGTCGCTGATTTCCGAGCTGCTGGCGCTGCTGGGCGTGGAAGCGGGACAGGTGACACGCACGGAATACGTCGATCTGTCGTAAATGACCTATCCGTAGTTCCGGCATTGGGATGCCGGAACGGTCTGCTGAAGTGAAGTTCTGCGAAGTCGCCTCTGGAGTCGAGGCTTTAGCCGGTTGAACCGATCAATGAAACATCCGGCTGACGCTAAAGCGGGCTTCGCACAGCCTCGAGTCCGGTTCTGCAACCGTTCAGCCCTGACCAAGGCGCGTACAATGAACCCTCACTACTTCACGTCACCGATCAAATTCCACCAATGGCTGAAAAAACACCACGCCACGGCGGCCGAACTGTGGGTGGGCTTCTACAAGAAAAGTTCGGGCCAGCCGAGTATCACCTACCCGGAAGCGCTGGATGAAGCGCTGTGCTTCGGCTGGATCGACGGCCTCCGCAAGACCGTCGACGAGGAGCGCTACACCATCCGCTTCACGCCGCGCAAGCCGAGCAGCAATTGGAGCAACGTCAATATCAAGCGGGCGAATGAGTTGATCGCCGCGGGGCGGATGGCGCCCGCCGGGCTGGCGGCGTTTGAGGCGCGCACAGCGGAGAAGTCGGGCGTCTATACGTACGAGAATCGCTCGCGCCAATTGAGTGCCGAGTATGAGCAGCAGTTCCGCGCCAACAAGAAAGCGTGGGCGTTCTTCCAGTCGCAGGCTCCGTATTATCAGCGCACGGCTGGTGGATGGGTGATGAGCGCGAAGAAGGAAGAGACGCGCCTGCGCCGGCTGGCAACGTTGATTGAAGACTCCGCGCAGGGGCGAAGGCTGGGCGTCATGGGAGGAAAACAGTAGTCAGTTGTTGGTTGTTGGTTGTTGGTGGCCAAGTGAACGGTCGCCGGAAACAGAATACTTGGCTCAGCGCAGCCTCTCGTTAAGGAAAACGATCAGATCGATATCGCCGGGCGAGTGGCCGAGGTCCGTAAGGATGGCCACGGCTTCTGTGTGGTGCTGCGTGCCGTGATTGACGAGATGCGCCATTGTCTCCCATAACACGCGCTTATGCCGCCCGCCTTCGGTTGAGGTGTATTCCAGTCTCAGATTTCAGTTTCTTATCCGTCAGGCCCGCGACGAATTCCATGAGCACTGTTTCTTCCTCCAGCCAACGCGTTTGCAGCGCGGCGCTCGTCGGAAACTCCTCCGGTTGCAAGCGATAGTGATAGTCTGGCGGGGTTCCCTGCCAGCGCATGCGCCAGAGCCATTCTGCGAATAGAGCATGGACCAGCATGCCGCGCAACCCGCCGTGCGGGAACGTGCCGGGCGCGAGGAACTGCTCAGCGGTGAGTCTGTGCCGCTGCGCCGAGAATGCGCGCATTGCACCACCGATTGTAGTCGAACAACGATTGGATATCTTGCTTGTTCATGATCCACTCCCTTCTCAAGCATTCGAGTCAAACGTGCTGATCGACGAGGATGGGGTTGCCGTCGGGATCCATCACGATAAAACTTGCGGGGCCTGTCGTACAGCGCCCAATCGGTGACGGTCTCGTCCACCCACGCCTGGCCAGCTGCCCCGCTTTGCACGATGTCATGCAGCAGCCAGTAGTAGAACCTCTTCCGAAAGGTAATGCCTGGAAGGAGGGTGGGCAAGGCGTGGAGGATGAACGCCAACGACACCTGAAGCACAATGGCGGCTGGCGCTAACAGCACAACTTTTCGGAGCCGGGCAGGAAAACGGAGGGCATACTGGCTGGCAAGCCAACCGCCGAAGGACATCCCCACGAGATGGACTAGCCCTTCCGAGAACAGCGCTGCTAACACTTCGTCCAACCACGTGAGCAGGTGCTCCCGGTTGGTGACGGGCCGCCGCCGCACGCTGAGGCCGGTGTCATTGATGGCATCCAGGGCGTAAGTCCGGTAATGAGCGAAAAGGGCGGCAATGTTCGGGATCCACATGAGCGAGTTGCCGCGGACGCCGTGCAGCAAAACCAGCGGCGTGGCAGCGGGTGGCCCACTGATGCGAACGTATGTCTGCCCGGAAGGCGTATCGATCAACCTGGTTTCACAGGCAACCGGCCATCGCCTGGCTCTTGCTTCATAGAGGGCAAGATATTCTGCCTTGGCTAAGGCAGACCGAAAAGGGTGAGACGATCCTGTTTTCATATCAACGCTTGATCTGGGATAAGCATACCCGACAAGCGCTCCATCGGTCAAGCGTTTCCCAACTCGCAGATGTTATGCGTTACAGTACCAGGTAAAGGGAAAGCCAACGGGCTTGATTGCCCTTGAGGGTTGATCGAGTCCGCGATGTTGATTGAGGATTCCACGCAGGGGAGGAGGATCGCGCTGATGGGGCGACCCGGTGAGGAATAGAAGAGTTCCGGGAGTTTTTTTGGGCAGATCCGGGAGACTAAGCAAAACGGGCTTGATGGTCCACCAGTGGACGGTCAAGCCCGTTGAGGTAAAGGGTGGATTTCTGGTAGCGGGTAGGGCGAGAGTTGGACGGCTGCGCGCCGTTACTGAGCTCGCTTTTATTTTGGATTGCAGTGTTTGCACGGGCTTACAAAACCGCCAGTGCTTTCTGCAGCGGCAAACGCGACCTGAAATGTTTTGAAAGGGCCATGCCATCTCCCATGTTCTTCGCTTGCGTCTGGATGAATACCTTTGCCATGTTTGCAAAAACCGCACTCAGCAATATGTATTTTCGCTTTATGATGTTCCGCTTGCCAATTTTCGTAAACGTAGTAACTCATGGCACACCTTCAAGCCAACCTAACTTTTGCTTGGATTGTATGGATACTTCTGACCACCGAGTCGTCAATCAGTTCATATCCTATAAAAGTTTGTTCACTGCGGGGGCGTAACAGCAAGTTGGGCTGGAGAGAGTCCGCTACCACAAAACCATCTTTATCTAGAAACTCAACTGTGGCATGAAAACTGAAAGGGGTTTTGGACAGGCTTTTCAAGATAAGTTTCCACGCAAATTTTGACCAAGTGTTATTGGATTCAGTTATTTTTGCGTCAACCTTTAATATTTCAAAGAGAGGCGCGTGTTCTTCGAGCGACGAAATAGGAGCAGTATCTTGTAACTTTGGTGATTGAGTGTTTGGCGAATTCTCAAGTTTAGCGAGTCGTTGTTCAAGTCGAGCAACTTTTTCTTCGAGCATTGCAATGCGGACTAATGGATGAGGCTGTGCTGAGTCGTTTGGTGGCTGATTACTCTGACTCATATCCGACACTCCTGAATTTGAAGAACACTTTGGCTGTAGAGGTGGCGGGCTAACGGGTGGAGTCAGGCGCGGGTACTCCGGTCGCTTGCACTCCGTTGTTCGACGGCTGTGACTTTCTAGCACGACGATCCATCACAAACGACGTCCGGGGAGCGACTTGCGAATGTACTCGTTGAACGAATCCGCTAGGAGTCTGCGCCTGGCCCTCCAGAACGATTCGGCCTGGTCGATTCTCCATAAAGCACTATCAGTCGGTATACATTGGCTTTTTAAAATCCTCATTCTTGTCGACTTCAGGTATACCTCGGGCCCAGTTTGCCCAATAGATTTATTTACTGGACCCGTAATAAATGCCATGTTGGCAATATTGTCAGCTGTAGAGCGTTTTTTTTCGGGAAACTGTGCGCGGGGAAGAATGTGATGACGATCAACGTTATCCTGAAGCAGAATCTTTCCACCTTTGTAAAAATCCAGGATGCCACGATTCATACAGGCGACATAGAGCGCAAGTAGACCGCCCCGATCCGCAAGGGCACCAGAGAAGTCTTTAGGTTCTGCTACAAGTGACCGAACATCGTTTCGCAGGTTGGTTAGTAATGAACCTATTGGATCTGAATCTCGGCAAGCCCGAAGATCTTGCTCAAGTGCAGTCTCACTGGAACCACTGTATCGGTGAAAAAGAGCGGCTAGAGACAGCCATCCGGCAAGTTCCTTAGGGTCAGCTGGCGTAAAGGCATTGTTGCACATATCGCAATCAAAGGAACAACCAAAGTCTCCAGACCACAAGATGTCCATATTTACAAGTCCAAGTTCGCTCCTGATTATCCCTACAGCCTGCTCGGTGGCTTTCTCTGTCCTCTTCCATGCCAAAAGCACTTCATGTCTCTTCATTTCATTCAAAGGTGTGCGATTCCGAGCATCTGGGCGTTACCAAGGCGCAGGCACGGAACAGATGCATGATATTAAGCCTGCGAAACCCTTGTTGGTGCAGGCGTTTAAGGAATGGTGCCACTTCGTCTGCTATAAACCCTGAATGACGAGCCGCAATTTTAGCGCTCTCGATATCCTCCGCTTTGAGGCGGACTCCCAATGTATTAATCCGTGTAAAGGCATCTACGGCATTGTCGAAACTATGATCAACCATGCGAACTACCGGTATCTTGATAGTCTAAAATCCGCCGAACTGCGTCAAACCGCGCCTCCCATTTTTCCACATTTCGACTGCCGTCGAGATTATGCCTCAACTTACGGTAAATATCGTCATTCCACAGATCTGAAACGTGAAACCAATTGGGGTCTTGATGAGTAGCAGCATTCGCAAGTCGGAACTTATCGTCATCTGGATTAAATACTACATCAATGCCCTCGTCACCGTTCATCGTGCGTGAGAGAGTAATGATTCTCTGCTGACCGTCAATCAGCCAGTTCATGAGTGCGAATCGTTTAGGTCGTGGATCAACTCTGCGCGCCCGCGTCCCTTCGATGCTTTGCCAGAGAAGGAATGAGGAAATGGGAAAACCACGATAGAGCGAGTCGATCAGGCGTGGGGCCTTGCTACGACGCCACACATATTCTCGCTGGAACTCTGGAATAACAATCCGTCCTGTTCGGTAATCTTCCACGAGTTGTTTGACTTTGTAAGTCTGGTGTTCAAGACGAGGTTCAGTAGCCATGATCCATTCTTGTTCCTTTCATTTCGTGTCGAACAAGTGATCATACGGAATTTTTTCCGCATATACACCTAATCCGCTTGTTACGGGAGCACCACATGTATACGGAATGGATTCCCCTTCGTGCCTTTTCGCCGCCATCAGCATACAACACAATCGATCCCCAAGTCAATCAGAAAATGCAAACCTGCCAGACCTCTACAAGCCTGGCAGGTTCCCTTCCTTATGCCTTCTTCGCGGCTCGCGTTGCCGCGGCCTTAGCCGGACCGGCCCACTGCGCCGCCGTCTTCGTCGTGCACGCCGTCACGCCGATCTTCTCCAACAGTTGCTTCTTGCCGCGCAGCGCCACCTTGGCGATCTTCAAATACTGCGCCACCCAGTCGTTCATCGCCTTCAGCGCCGCCTCTTGTTCTTGTGAGGCTTGCTGCGCCGCACCTTTCGCCATTTCCTGTGCTTGATTGGCCTGATCGAAGGCCGCGATCTCTGCACGTTCCGCGTCGTAGCCGAAATCTACTTCAATCTTGGTGAGGTAGGTATCGAATGGCGTGGTCATGCCGTGAAGTATAGAACGAATGCACGGCAGAGGCAAATTACGGAGTCACGATCAACTCCTCCAGCACCCCGCGCCCGATGTCTTCCGCATCCGTCGCATTCTGTCGCATCTTCCAGCAGCACCGCGATGGCATACTTCGGTTGATCCGCCGGGGCAAGGCCGATGAACCACGCGTGCCGGCGATTGCCGCTGAAGGCCGCGCCGCCGTGACCCGCGCTGTTATCCTGCACGCGCATGGCTTGCAGCACAGCACGCGCCGTCGCCGGATCGAGGATGGGCGCGGGGGCTTCCGCCGAAGCGGCATAGGGCTGCCAGGTGCCGTCGGGCGACTGCGTGTCTTTCACCACGAAGCCGGCGGGCATGAAGCCGTTGTTGCCGATGGTGGCCGCGACCTGCGCCATGCGCAGCGGCGAGATCGTCAACTCGCCCTGCCCCAGCGCGTAAGACTGCAAGGCCAGCGTCGTGCTTAGATCGTGCGTCAAGGTCGGCGCGGCCGAGGTGCGAATCTCCAACGCAGGCGGCACATCAAGTTTCCATTTTTGCGTGAGCGAGATCAGATCGCTGGAGGTGAGCTGCGCGGCCAGATCGGCGAAGGGCGCGGGGCAGGCTTGCGCGTACGCCTCGCCCAGCGTCGCCGGTGAAGCATCGTCGCGCGCTCCGCGCGCGCAGGTCAAGGTTAACTGATCGAGCGACACGGGTCGATCGGGCTGCGAGAGCGTCTCCGTAAGCGGCACGCCGCGCTCAATCGCATCGGCCAACAGCAGCGTCTCAAAGATCGCGCCCGGTTGGTACAGGCCCTGCGTGGCGCGATTCAACAGCGGCGCGGCGGGATCGGCCGAGAGCGTCTTCCAGTTCTGATCGAGCGCGTTGGGATCGAACGAGGGACTGCTGGCGAGCGCCGTGACGGCGCCATCCGGCAGCGAGAGCACGACCGCCGCGCCGGGCTGCGTCAACCGATCAGACAGGATTTGCTGCGCGCGCGAGTCGAGCGTGGTGCGCACACCCTGCCCGCTCTGGCGACGATGCAGCACTTGATCGGCCAGATCACGCGGGCCGCGCAGCACCCTATCGAGTGCTTCCTCCACCCCGGCGGCCCCGTAGTTGATCGAGTAATAGCCGACGACCGGCGCGGCGGCGAGGAAGGGATAACGGCGCGTCAGTGTGCCGCTCTGCGGCACGGTCTCGGCCAGCACCTGATCGTTGCGATCGAAGATCGCGCCGCGCTGAATCAACTGCTCTTCAAAGACGCGGCGGGGATTGTCGGCGCGCGCGGCGAGATCGGGGGAAGCGATCGACCAGCGGCCCAGCGCCAGCGCCAGCAGGCCGAATGCCAGCAGAAAAGCCGCGGCCGTGTAGCTCAGGGATTTAGACATGCACTCATAGGCTGCATTCTGAGCGGAACGCAGTGAAGTCGAAGAATGCAGCCTTCGACTGCGCTTCGCTTCGCTCAGGCTGCGAAAGATGTTTAGACATGCAGCGGTTGTTTGTCGATCTCGAAGACGCAAGCGGCGTCGCCGCGCGCGGAACACTTCACCTCGCGCACGGCGAAGTCGCGGCCGGTGCCCCACTTGAGCACGGCTTCGAGCGTGCCGACGACGCTATAGCAGATCGGCTCGGTGGGATGCGCGCCCGCGCAGTACAGGCAATCGTTAAAGGTCAATATGTACTGATCGCGCCGGTCGGCCAGGGTGTGCAGCGCTTCGCCGCGCGCCGCGTTAACTTCATTCACCAGCGCATTCAGCAGCGTGCGCACGCGCCGCTGCAGCGGCAGAAATGACAGCAGCGGCCTGAGCAGCGCCGCACTGGGGCGGCGCTTGACCGCCGCCGCGCCAAACGTGGCGCCCCAGCGGCGAAACATCCCGCGCGTGGAGACTTCGCCGTACATGTTGAGAATGGCGTTGAGCAGCGCGGAGAAGTCCTCGCCCGGCGTTTCGAGCCGGGTGTTGTCAGGCGGCAGCGCGTCCAACAAACGATCGAGGCCGGCCACGTGCATCACCGCGTAATAGCCGTTCTTGCCCAGGGTCGTCTCTGTGCTGGACAGAGCCAGCCGCATGATGCTGTTTTCCACCCGCCGCTGTTTTGGTTCGCTCATAGGTTCCCCGTTTTCTCCCAGGCCGGCGAGAGTCACCAAGCCCTTGCCAGGTTGTTTATAACCTGTTTCAAAACCGCAAAACAGGCATCCCCATGCCTGTTCACCGCGCCTGGGGATGCGCGATCTACGGGCTTTGAAATAAACTCTAATCTCGATCGGCCGAAACCTGCAGCAACAAACCCAGGCCCAGGAAGCTCATCAGCAGCGAACTGCCGCCATAACTGACAAAGGGCAAAGTTACGCCCGTCAACGGCGCCAGGTTTGCATTGCCCGCCATGATGATCCACGCCTGCATTCCGATCAGACGACGCCAGTCCGGCCGCCAGCAGGCGCCCAAAGGTCGTGCGCGCGATCGAGGCGACGCGCAGGCCGCGCACCGTGAAGATCGCGAAGCAGGCCACCACGCCCAGGGTGCCGATCAATCCCAGCTCTTCGCCGATCGCCGCCAGAGGCATATCGGTATGCGCCGCGGGCAGGATTACATCCGGCCAGCCCTGCCCCAACCCTTGTCCGATCCCGCTGCCGCTGGCCAGCGCGATCAACGACTGCACGATCTGATAGGAGGATCCGGCCGCATCGGCCCACGGATTGAGCCACGTATCCATGCGGCCCTGTACCCGCCCGATCAGCAGGTAACCCGCGCAGGCAGCCACGATCAATAAGGCCCCGCCAATCGCCAGATAACGCAGCTGCCCGCTGGCCAGATACAGCATGATCAAAAACGACAGGTACAGCAGCACCGCCGCGCCCAAATCCTGCTGCGCCATCAGCAAGATCAGCGCCACGCCCCACATCGCCAGCAAAGGCATCAAGTAGGGCAGGGTCAGATAATGCGGATGCTCGGGATGCACACCCAGGCTGCGCGCGACCTCGCGCTTTTCGGCCAGATAGGCGGCCAGGTATGCCACAAACAACAACTTCAACAATTCCGCCGGCTGAAAGAACACGCCTAACGGCCCGCCCAGCCACAAAGTCAGCCCGGCGCCCTCGGGATTCACGCCGATGATAAACGTCAGCGCTAACAGCAGCAAGCCAATCAGCAGCCAGGTATATTTATAACGGCTCAGCCATTTGAGATCGGCAGGCGCTTTCAGCAGCAGCACCAGCACGACGGCCGAGAGACTCAGCCAGCCCAGCTGCCGCGCCACAAAGTTCGGCGCCAGACGCGCGATCTCGATCAATCCCAGGCCGGTCAACAGCGCCGCGATCGGCAGCAGCAGCGGATCGCGCTCGCGGTGCCACCGGTTCAAGAAGACGTGCAGCGCGGCAAAACACACCATCCAGACCAGGAACGCCAGCGCCAGCCAGATCACGTCGAGGCGCGGCGACACATGGCTGAGCACATCCGCCGCGCCGCTCTGCGTGCGGACCAGCGCCAGCAGCGTCAGGCCGGCCGCCACGAACAGCCCGGCCAGCAGCAACAGCACTCGCTCGCGCGCGACGGTCGTCGATGACGTGGTCAACCAGCTGCGCGTGACTTGCGCGTGCTGGCCGCTGATCGCGGACGGCTGAGGGCTGAGCACTGGATCGATCACCGTGTCTTCCGGCGCGCAGCCTTTTTCGCCGCGGCCTTCCGCGCGGGCGCCGCGGGGACATACCTGCCGATAATGGGCGCGAGATCACGCTTTACCCGCTCGGGGATCGCCGCCCGATCGGTGATCAGCGCATCACCCAACGCGTGTTCACACGCGCAGCGCCGCTCGGCGGGCAGTGTCGGAATCAGATTGACAATGGCCTGCTTGCTCACGTCGACGTTGGCCAGCAGCCGCTCGACAACCATCGCCACCGTCACAGGCTCTTCCTCCACGTGCCACACATCGTAGTCGGTGACGTGCGCCATGCAGCAGTAGCAGATCTCGGCCTCGCGCGCCAGATTTGCCTCCGGGATCGCCGTCATGCCGATGATGCCGATGCCCCATTGCCGAAACAAGTTGCTCTCGGCTTTGGTGCTGAAGCGCGGCCCTTCGATGGTGACCAGCGTCGCGCCGGTGTGGACGGTCGCGCCGGTTTCCTTGACGGCATTGGCGACCAATTCGCTGAACTGCGCGCAGAACGGATCGGCCAGGCCGACGTGCGCCACGATGCCGTTACCGAAGAACGTGAGGGCACGTCCTCGCGTGCGGTCGAACAGCTGATCGGGAATGACGATGTGCCGGGGCGCATACTCCTCGCGCAGACTGCCGCACGCGCTGACCGACAGAATCCGCTCTGCCCCCAGCATCTTCAAGGCGTAGATGTTCGCGCGCGCGTTGACTTCCGTCGGCAGGATGCGATGTCCTCGCCCGTGGCGCGGCAAGAACCCCACCCGCTGCCCCGCCAGTGTCCCAACGACGATGGCGTCACTCGGATCGCCGAAGGGCGTTTTGAGCCGGTACTCCTTGATATCTGCGAGCGCTTCAATGTGATATAGTCCGCTCCCCCCGATGACAGCCAGCTTCACCTGCTCGAGTTTGGGCATGAGGATGCTCCATTTGTTGAGGATTCGTGCTGATTGTATACTAACAGAGGTAATTGAACAATGCTCAAGGACCAATGATCAATGACACATGAGCCCGGTCAATGAAATCCATAACCCAACAGGGAATCCGTGCGCCGCGCTTGCCCAAGAACCTGAGCACTCAAACGCTCACGACACTGGACGATCACGCAGAATACATTGCTGCGTCCATTTCCAACGGCGAATGGGCAAAGCAGACCGCCGCGGCAGTGCTCTTTGAGCAGGTGCTGCTGCGCCGCATAAACCTTACGCAGTCCCGCTTGCCCAAGCTGCATCTACTCGACGTGCAGCTGGAGGCCTGCGATCTCTCCGGCGTCGACGGGGAGCAGGCTCGCCTGCAGCGTGTTGCCTTCCATGACTGCCGGCTCGTGGGCGCGCAGCTATTGGAGGCTCGCTGCGAGGATGTCGTCTTTCGCGACTGCACGCTGGAGAGCGCGATCTGCGCTTCGGCCACGTTTAAGGCGGTGCGCTTTGAGAACTGCAATCTGCGCGAGGCGCTCTTCGTCGAAGCCGATCTCAGCCAGGCCGTTTTTCGGCGCTGCGATCTCGCCCGTGCCGATCTGCGCGGCAGCAGACTGGCCGGAGCGGATTTCCGCGGATCGATCATCAACGGGATGCAAGTGGGCGCGCCGGAACTGAAAGGCGCCATCATCGATCCGGCGCAGGCCGTACAGGTAGTTAATTTGCTGGGTGTCGTTGTGAAAGAACAAGAGCCCCCAATATGACCTTCGACCTGCCCATCCTCTTCGCCGATGAACACCTGCTTGCCGTGAACAAGCCGGCGGGCCTGCCCACCCTGCCCGATGGCTACGACAAAAGCGCGCCGTGCCTGATCCACCTGCTGCAGCAGCAGATCGGTCGGGTGTGGGTAGTTCATCGGCTGGATAAAGACACCAGCGGGGCAATCGTGCTGGCGCGCTCGGCAGCAGTTCATCGCGCCTTGAACATCGCCTTTGATTCACGCGAGGTCCACAAGATCTATCATGCGATCCTGATCGGTGCGCCGCACTGGGATGAATGCCTGGTCGATCTGCCGCTGCGCCCCGACGGCGATCGCCGCCATCGCACCGTGATCGATCGGCAGCGCGGCAAGCCGGCGGTCACGCGCCTGCGCGTGCTGGAGCGTTTCGCACAGCTCACGCTGATCGAAGCCCGGCCGGAAACCGGGCGCACGCATCAGATTCGCGCGCATCTCGCCGCGATCGATCTTCCCCTGGTGGGAGATGAGCTCTACGGCCGCCAAGGCGCCACGGCCCTCATCGCGCGCACAGCGCTGCACGCGCACACGATCGAGTTGGAGCATCCTGCCACGCATCAACCGCTTCACGTGGAAGCGCCCTACCTGCCGGATTTCACACAAGCACTGCGGCAATTGCGGGGTCAATAGGGGCGTGTTATGATGGAGCCATGCTAAGGTCCCTGACCCGCCAACAACGTATCGCCTTGATTGCCGTCGTGGCCGTCAACGCCTTCATCTTGATGGCTGCCGTTGTCCTGCTGTTCACCGACGAACCGCCGCAGCAGTTGGAGTGGCCTGACCTCGGTGCGCCCTGTGAAGTCAACGCGGCGCTGGCTTTCCGCCAGCGGGGCGTCGCCGCCTCGGTATCCATCACGCGCGAAGCCATGCTCGTCACGGTCAACGGGCCGAGCGCGCAGGCCTGGGATGTCTTCAGCGCCACGACCCGGCTCGCCGCGCTGGGCTGCGGGCCGTATAACTTGATCCGCGTGGACGTGCCCGATCCCGAAGGGCGGCCCAATGTGCGCCTGTATTACGAATTGACGGGGCCGGAGCTGCAACTGTGGGTTGACGGGCAGATCAACGATGGACAGCTGGCCGAGCGCATGCGGCGGCAGCTGTATCAGGCGCTGCCGTTTGCCACGCCTGCGCCTTAGTCCTGAACATCTTCATTTCGCCTCGAGCGCTTCGCCCTTCTCCACCCATGCGCCGAACAGTAGCCAATCAGCGGCGGGCGTGATAACATTTCCGTAAGATACCGTCACGCCTGACGCAGCACGCACCACGGAGGTTCTCATGCTCTTTGCCCGCGAACGGCTCGAACAGATCGAAGACAGTGCCCTGGCACCTTATGGCATGCGCAGCCGCAATTCGCGCGGACGCGTGTACGCCGAAGATGAGCATCCCTATCGCACCGTCTATCAGCGCGATCGGGATCGCATCATTCACACGACCGCTTTCCGGCGGCTGGAATATAAAACGCAGGTTTTCGTCAACACCGAAGGCGATTACTATCGCACGCGCCTGACGCACACGCTGGAAGTGGCGCAGATCGGGCGGACACTGGCCCGGGCGCTGGGCGCGAATGAAGATCTGACGGAAGCAGTCTGCCTCGTGCACGACATCGGCCATCCGCCGTTCGGGCACTCCGGCGAGCAGGCGCTGAACGCGCTGATGAAAGGTCACGGCGGATTCGATCACAATCAACAATCGCTGCGCGTGGTCGAAACACTCGAGCAGCGCTATCCCGACTTTCCCGGGTTGAATCTGTCTTACGAAGTGCGTGAGGGCATCGTCAAGCACGAGACCGAATACGACGTGAGTTCGGCGCAGAGCTTCGAGCCGCACAAGCGGGGCCTGCTGGAAGCGCAGATCGCCAACGCCGCCGACGAGATTGCCTACAACGCGCACGATCTGGATGACGGCCTGCGCGCGGGCTTGATCACGCCCGCCGATCTGAACGGCCTTGAATTGTGGGAGCGCCTCAAGCACAGCGTAGGTTGGGACGGCACCGGCTTTGACGACCTGTGGCGGCATCGCTTGATCCGGCGGTTGATCGGTATCGAGGTGACGGACGTGATCAAGGCCACCGATGATCGCATCACAGCTGCGGGCGTCAAGTCCACCGAAGATGTGCAGCGGCTCGATCACCAGCTCATCGGATTCAGTGCTGCGCGAAAGCAGATCAATCGCGGCTTGAAGAACTTCCTTTATCAGCGCATGTACCGGCACACGCGCGTGATCCGCATGCAGGTGAAAGCCGATCGGCTGCTGGGCGAGCTCTTTGTAGCCTACGTGACCGAGCCGGGTCAACTGCCGCGATCGGCGCAACAGCGCATTGAACATGAGGGACTGCAGCGCGCGGTGTGCGATTACCTCGCCGGAATGACCGATCGGTTTGCACTGGACGAGCACGCCAAGATGTTCGATCCGAATGTGAGTGTATAACAAGACGAGGCTTCCCGTGCAGGAAGCCTCGTACAACTTCTGGAAATCGATCCAGACTCAGCTCGCCGAGTCACTCCAGGAAGTCTCGTATAATTTCCACGTCGCCAGTTCTAGCGTGACTTGCTGGAAGTAACTGTTGGCCGGGGCGCCGCTGCCGTAGACCACATCGACGATGCGGGCATTGATCTTCAACGTCTGCGTCTTGAGTTCCACCACTTCGCCCGGCTGAGTCAATACGGCATCGCCCTTGGGCGCCAGCTTGGCACGCAGACTCGGATCGTTGAAGGCATGCTCACTCATCAGCACTTTGGTGACGGTGCGCACATCGTTCTTATCAAAGACCCATACTTCCAATGCCGTGACCTTCTCCGGTGCGCCAGTGCCGATCGTTTCACTGATACCCACGCCACACTCGCCCAGGAAGTCGCCGCCGGCCGTGTCGATGCTGCTGGACATATCGAAACGATCGTCGCCGAACGCATACGTTGTGGCGAACTGCGTGAGAGGCGATCGGGTTTCGCCGGGCCACGCCGTCTTTTCCACAGGGCGCGCGCCTCCAGCAGCCCGGCTGACGGCCGGTATCACGGCGGCGCCCGTAGCGACGGCGCCGCTCTCGGCGGCAGCCGGGCCGGGCGCGCCGGTGACCGCTGCCGGCCTTGGCTTCTCTGAGCGCAGGCGCCGCAGGATCAAGAAGGCGCCGATGATGACGAGCAACAAGATCAGAATGGCCAGGACAACGGCCACCTGACTCGAAATGCCGGGAACATTCGTAGGCGCGTTCGGCGGACCGACGACGCCGCCGGCCGTGCCATAGGCATCCAGATCGTTGCGGAACTTTTCGAGGAATACCCGATTTTGCGCGTAGTCAGCCGCAATCATCTTATCGAGCACGGCCGTGACATCTTGCACGGTCCAGCCTTCGCCCAGGAAATTGGCGGTCTGCTCGAGCGACATGGAGCCTGTGCCATAGGTCGTTGCCGCGAAATTCAGATACGATTGCATGTACCCTTTATTGTTTTGGGGATCATTGCTGAGGCTGGCCGGTTTGGCCTGAGTCCACTGCACGGGCCACAGCCACCAGCCCAACACGATCAGGCCCACAGCCATGCCCACCAGAAAGGCGATCAACATCGCCCACCAGGGATAGCTGGATGCCATCTGCTTGCCGATCATGACATACATGTCGGCTTGCTGTTTGGCGGTGGGCTGAGTCTGCTTTACGGTCATGGTTTCGTCTCCTTCGGAAAATTCAGGTGCGCAAGCGCAAAAGGCGACAAGTTCAAGTGTCAGGTATAGTATATTTTGCCGAAAAATGCAAGTCGTGTCATTTGTCATGGCGCGCACCGGTCGAGTGCAAGTAGCCAGCCCCCCGGCCTCACGGTACAATACTACGGCAAAATGAACCCGGCTCCGGCTTGAGCTCAACACCCATCACTCCAGGAGGCAGACTTATGATGCGATCCCTCTTACTCTGGTTGTCGCGCAATAAGCCTGTCCGCGGCTGGTTCACCAGTCGGGGACTGGTCCGGCGCGCGGCGCGCCGCTTCGTCGCCGGTGATACGATCGAGGCGGCCATTCAGGCCATCCACAGCCTCAACGCGCTGGGTGCCACCGCCACGCTCGATCATCTAGGCGAGAACGTCGAAACGGCCGAGGATGCCGCCCGCGCGACTGAGGATTACCTGAAGGCCCTCGATGCCATCGGCGTCAGCGGAATGCCGTCGCACGTTTCGGTCAAGCTTCACCGCCCTGGGACTGGATCTGGGCAGCGAGCTGTGCCGGGCGAATATGGCGCGGATTCTGGCCAAGGCTAAGGCGATCGGCACGCTGGTAACGATCGACATGGAATCGACGGAGTATACTGATCGAACGCTGGCGCTCTTCCGCGATCTGCGCCGCGAGTTCTCCAACGTCGGCATCGTGATTCAGGCGTACCTGTATCGCAGCGAGGCCGACATCACGGCGTTGTGCAAAGAGGGCGCGCATGTGCGCCTGTGCAAAGGCGCGTACCAGGAGCCGCCGGTGCACGCCTTTCCCAGGAAGGCCGACGTCGACGCCAACTACGTCCGCCTGATGAAAATGCTGCTCAGCCCGGAGGCGCGCGCCAACAAGACCTTTGGCGCCATCGCCACGCACGACATCAAGATGATCGATGCGACGCGCCAGTATGCGCAAGAGCAGCTGGTGCCGCGCGATGAATTCGAATTCCAGATGCTGCACGGCATTCGGCGCGATTTGCAGAAGGAGCTCGCCGCCGACGGCTATGGCGTGCGCGTGTATGTGCCCTACGGCACGGAGTGGTATCCTTACTACATGCGCCGCCTGGCCGAACGCCCGGCGAATGTCTGGTTTATCGCCAGCAACTTCTTTCAGCGCTAGATGAAGATGGACGTTGAACACAAAGTCGCCGTAGTCACCGGCGGCGCGCGCCGGGGCGGGAAAGCGATCGCGCTGGCGCTGGCCCGATCCGGCGCGCGCGTCATCATCACGTTCAATGCTTCGGCCGCAGAAGCGGCGATCACCGTGGGCGAGATCGAGCGAGCGGGCGGGCAAGCAGCCGCCGTGCCCTGCGATCAGCGCGATCCCGGCGCTATCGATCGCTTGTACGAGCGGCTGCGGCAGGAAGTCGATCGGCTGGATATCCTGGTTAACAGCGCGGCGATTATGGAACGGAAACCCGCGCTGGAGATCACGCTCGAGGATTGGTCGCGCGTCATCGACACCAATCTGCGCGGGCCGTTCTTCATGGCGCAGCGCGCCGCGCAGTGGATGCTGGCCACTGGCGGCGGGGTCATCGTCAACATCGCGGATTTGTCGGCGCTGCATCCCTGGCCGAGTTATCTCACGCATACGATCAGCAAGAGCGGCCTCGTCGCCATGACACAAGCGCTGGCACTGGCGCTCGCGCCGTCGATTCGCGTAAATGCCGTCGCACCGGGTCTCGTGTTGAAACCCGAGGCATGGAGCGGCGAGCGCTGGGCGAAGCTGATCGCGGCGCTGCCGTTGCAGCGCGAGGGGACGGCGGAGGATGTGGCTGAAGCCGTGCTCTACTGCGTGCGCAGCGAGTACCTGACCGGGCAGACCATCGTGATCGATGGCGGCCGCAGCTTGAAGGCGTAAACCGTCACACCGCACCGGCAGTGGGTGCAGGTGTTTCCGCGTGACGCCACACGTCAGCATCGAAAGGCCGGAGATGAGCGACAAACACACTTTGATTCAGAAGCGCCTGCGCGACGAAGGTGATAAGCTGCTGGCTGTGTTCGAGGGTTTGACGCCCGAACAATGGCAGACGGTGATCTACACCGACGGCATGACGTGGACGATTAAAGACCTGCTGGCGCATCAAATCAGCGCCGAAGGCGAGTTCCAGTTTTACGGGCGTGATGTGCTGAACGGCGGCGAGGGCGCGCCGGAGGGCTTCGACATCAACACCTTCAACAACAGCGAGGTCGCCGCCAAAGCCGGCCAGACTCCCAACGAATTGTTAGCCGATTTTCGTTTGACCCGTCAAACGACGATCGATTTCGTCGCCACCATCCGCGACGATCAATTGACGCTGCAGGGTCGGCATCCCTTCTTCGGGATGCTGACCATCGAAGACCTGTTCAAGTTGATCTATCGCCACAATATGCTGCACGCCCGCGACGTCCGCAAGGCGCTGGACCCCGGTTCGACACCGTAGAACGTCATTGCGAGCGCTTCTCAGCGAAGCAATCTCGTTGTCGGACACTGGGATTGCTTCGTCGCAGAAAGCGCTCCTCGCAACGACGGAGCAAACTTCACGAGGAGACTCCCATGGAACTCGGCGAACGCAAGCACTTGATTCACGATCATCTCATCCACACGCGCGAAGAACTGCTGGAAGCCATCGGGCAGATGGAAACAGCCGACTGGGAGCGGACCGTCCAGGCGGCGGAAGGCGGCTGGACGGTGAAACAGGTTCTGCTGCATCTGGCCACGTCGGAAAGCGGGCAGCTCGCTTCGGGCAAAGCCATCGCCGCCGGGCAGCCCACCGTGCCGGACGATTTCGATCTCAACCGTTACAATAAGCGGCAGATAGAAAAGAACCAGGCCAGGCAGCCGCCGGAGATTTTGTTCGGCATGGCCGAGTCGCGCCAGAAATTATTAGCCTTTCTGGACGACGTGAGCGCCGAAGATTTAGACAAGCGCGGCAAGCATGGGCGCGGCGACGTGATCTCGCTGGAGCAGTTGTTTTACCGCATCGGCGAGCATGAAGCCGAGCACACGGCGGAGATCAAGCGGGCTACAAGCAAGTAGTTGGTTCGCTCCGTTGTATAATCGCACTCATTCCTGCCAGAAAGACACGGCCGCCAGAAACCGGGTTTCTACGTGATAATCGTCCATTCCTGCCAGAATGGAGAAACCCGGTTTCCTGGGAATTGCCCGCGAAAGGATTCCGATGCCACGTCGCATACTGCTACTTTTGCTGGCCATGCTGCTGCTGACCGCCGCCCTGCCCGCTCACGCGCAAGGCACCATTACTGTTTCCAACGATCAGCCCGTTCTCGAATTTCCAGACCGCCTGACGTTCCGCGCCGAGTTCCAAAATGACAGGCCGATCGAGAAGGTTACACTCGAATACGGTGTCGATCAATGGACCTGCGGCACCGTCGTCGCCAGGGCCTTCCCCGAGATCAAACCCGGCCAGGATGTCTCGGCAGAGTGGACGTGGGAGATGAAGCAAAGTGGATCGCAGCCGCCCGGCTCCAAGATCTGGTGGCGCTGGCACATCTTCGACGATCAAGGCCAAGAGATCGTCACCAATCGCAAAGAGGCTGTATGGCTGGACGATCAACACGACTGGCAGACGGCGAGCGGCGATAACATCAATTTGCACTGGTACGCTGGCGGAGCGTCCTTCGGGCGCGAGCTGCACCAATCCGCCGTCAAGTCGTTGGACGATCTGGCCAGGGTCACCGGTTTGCGCACGGACAAGCCGATCGATCTCTACATCTACGGCGACACGCAGGATATGCGCGATGCGGTCTTATATGAACCCGGTTGGACCGGCGGCCTGGCCTACTCGGATCACAACATCGTCATCATCGGCATCACGCCCGATGAAATGGATTGGGGCAAGCGTACCCAGGCGCACGAACTGACCCACGTGCTCGTCGGCCAACTCACCTTTAGCTGCTTGAGCGACATCCCCACGTGGCTGGCCGAAGGGCTGGCCGTCTACGGCGAAGGCGGCCCCGATCAGCCCTCGCAAAAGCAATTCGACGAAGCCCTCACAGAAAATACGCTGCTGCCCGTCCGATCGCTGAGCGGCGGCTTCTCGGAAGATCCGTCCAAGGCCGATATTTCATACACGCAATCCTACAGCCTGGTCCAATTCCTCATCGAGAAATACGGGCAGGACAAGATGCTCGACTTCCTGCGCACGCTGCGCGATGGCGCCACGGTTGACGAAGCGCTGCAGCAGGCCTACGGCTTCGACATTGAAGGCTTTGAAGATGCGTGGCGGGCTGAGATCGGCGCGCAGCCGCGATCGGGCAGCGCGGCGAAGCCCACGCCCACGCGCGTCCCGACGATCGTGCCCACCTTCGAGCCGGCTTCTGTTTCGATCGCCGCGCCGACACCTGCGCCAGCTCGCGAGCGACCGACTCCAACCCCGATCGTCATCGCGCAGGCCAGCGCGCCCGCCGCCGCTGCCTCAGCGCCTGCCGCCGAATCATCATTAACCAACAACGTGCCGCTGATTGTGATCACCGCCGCCATAGTGGCCGTCATCGCCATCATCGCTATCGTGATCGTCTCACGCCGCAAGCAAAGGACGAACGTGTAATGCGCACTCGCACCTTAAGTGGTTTCTTTAGCCTGATTCTCATGCTGGCGAGCTGCGCCGCGCCAACCCCTGCACCGACGCCGGCACCCGGTGCGACGGCGACTGCTGTGCCACACGCGGCGCCATCGGCCACGGTTGAGCATCTGGCCACACCCCAGACCCGGTCGACGCGAAGCGTGCCGCGCCCGGCGGCCACGTACCCGGCCCGTCCAACTGCCACGCCGTTCACCGAATCAGAACAGAGCGAGGACGGTGTGTACACCGATGCCGACAGCGGCTTGAAGGTGCATTATCTCGATCGGTGGAAGGCCGTGCCACCCGATCAAGGCAGCGATGTGCTGCAGTATTTTTTCAGTTCCGATGGCACGGTGGCTGCCGGCGTCCTGGCCAGTCCGGCAGGGAATGAAACACTGGAATCCTACGCTCCGCAAATTCGCGATGCGTTGTTAACCGGATTGCAAAGCGTCAAGATCGTCAGCGACCAGGCCGATCAGATGGCTGACGGCCGCGCGGCCTGGACCAGCGTCGCCACTGCGAAACGCGATGACGGCACTCCGCTCAAAATCAGCTCGACGACGGCGCTCAACGACGGACGCGCTTACACCATCTTTGTGTTCGGCGCGCCGGCCGACTACGATCAGCGCCAGGAAGATATTACGGCGCTGACCACCGGCCTGACGCTGGAAAAGCCCGCGCTGTACGGCATCCCGCGCGATCAGGCCCTGGTGCTGGCCGGCGGCGAAAGCACCAATCCGCGCGACTACGATCCGGCCACCACGCACGGCAGCGGCGACAAGCTCGCGTTCAGCGGACTGGTCTCGTTCGATCCGCAGCTCAACCTGATCCCGGAGTTAGCGTCGTCGTGGGACGTCAGCCCGGATGGCACGGTGTACACGTTCCATCTGCGGCCCGATGCGCGCTTCCACAATGGCAAGCCGGTCACCGCCTACGACGTGATCTACTCGTGGGATCGCGCCGCCGATCCTAAAACCAAATCCGATACCGTATTGACCTACCTGGGCGACATCGTCGGCGTGAAGGAACGGAACGAAGGCCAGGCCAAGTTTATCAGCGGCCTGGAAGCGATCGACGAGCACACGCTGCAGGTCACCATTGACGCGCCCAAGCCATACTTCCTGCAAAAGCTGACTTATCCGACGGCCTTCGTCCTCGATCAGGACAACGTGGAATCGGGCTCCGAATGGTATCGCGCGCCCAACGGCACCGGCCCGTATCGACTGGCGCGCTGGGACAGTTTCAAGTCGATGTTGTATGAGCGCAACGACGACTACTATCTGGAACCGGCAAAGATTCCATATCTCATCTATCCAGCTGTACACCGGCGATTCACTGCGCCTGTATGAATCCGGCGACATCGACGTGACGGGCATCGGCGGCAGCAGCCTGCCTCGCTTCCAGGACCCCCAGGAACCCATGCACGCCGATCTGCGCGACGGCGTCAGCCTGTGCACCGGCATGATCAACTTCGACAACCAGCAGCCGCCCTTTGACGATCCCAAGGTGCGGCAGGCGTTCAGCCTGGCCTTCGATCGCGACAAATACATCGACATTGTCACGCATAACAATGCGCTGCCGGCCAAGGGTGTGCTGCCGCCCGGCCTGCCCGGCTACAACACTGAGCTGAAAGGGCTGCTCTACGATCCGGAGAAGGCGCGCCAACTGCTGGCCGAATCGAAGTATGGCGGCGCGGACAAACTCCCGCCTATCGTCTTCACCGCCGGGGGCTTTGGCAGCGATGCCGGCGGCAGTGTCTCGGCACTGGCGCAGATGTGGCAGCAAAATCTCGGCATTACGATCACGGTCGAAAACGTCGAGCCGGACAAGTATTCCGACTTGATTCACGCGGGCCAGCATGGCCAGTTGTTCAGCGGCGGCTGGTGCGCCGATTATCCCGATCCGGAAAACTTTGTCGATGCCCTGTTCCATACCGGCGCGCAGCAAAATGAACGCCACTACAGCAGCCCGCAGGTCGACGCCCTGCTGGAGCAAGCCCGCACCGAGCGCGACGTGGCCAGGCGCATGCAGTTGTATCAACAGGCCGAGCAACTGATTGTCGACGACGCGGCCGTGCTCTTCACGACGCACGGCCTCTCGCATGTGCTGGTCAAGCCGTATGTTCAAGGCTACGTGCTCACGCCGATCGATGTGCCGCTCGAACGGTATCTGTCGATCGACACCGAAAAAATGAAGTAGAACTTGACCGTTCAATTTAACGCTGGTACAATCGCGGCGTTTCAGCAGGGCGACCGTGCCGGTCGCCCTTCCTGCCCCCGTCGTCTAGTGGACCAGGACGCGGCCCTTTCAAGGCCAAAACGCGGATTCGAATTCCGCCGGGGGCACACCAACGGGAACGCGCGGCGTTCCCGTTTTGTATTGTCGGGCGATTCGAAACCGCGCGGCACGGTAAAAAGGATCCCCATGGCATTCTCGCACCGCTTCGAAGAGGCGCTCGCGCTGGCGCATCAACTGCACGCCGATCAGACCCGCAAAGGCACGACAATCCCTTACATCGGACATCTACTGGCTGTGACCGCGATCGTCGTCGAGAACGGCGGCACGGAAGACGAGGCGATCGCCGCGCTGCTGCACGATGCCATCGAAGACGCGGGCGGCGATCCCATCCGCAACACCCTACGCGAACGCTTTGGCGAAAACGTGCTCAACATTGTAGAGGGTCTAACGGATACGGATCAAACGCCGAAGCCGCCGTGGCGCGCGCGCAAAGAGGCTTACCTCGCGCATCTGAGCGAAGCGTCGTCATCGGTGCTGCTGGTCTCGCTGGCTGACAAAATCCACAATGCCGGCTCAATTCGGCGCGACTTGCGGAACGAGGGGGACAGCGTGTGGTCGCGCTTTAATGGCGGCCGGGACGGTTCGCTGTGGTATTACCGCGCGCTGGTCGAGGCTTTTCGTGCACGGGGACAATTCACACCGCTGGTGGACGAACTCAATCGCAGCGTGGTAGAACTGGAACAACTTGCCGCGCACTGATCGCGATCAACCAGCAGCCGGGTTTCTTTGTCACAGAGAAACCCGGCTTCTTCTTAAGGTGTCATCGTTCATTTGTCATGCTGGATGCCCGACACGCTTCGCAGTCACGCAGCGCGGGGCCTGACGGCGCGTCGCGTGAGCCAGCAGTTTTGCCACTTGAATTTTACCGCCATTTGTTATATACCCTAAGTGCGCCTGCGACCACAGACAACCCACTTCAGGAGGAACAATCATGCCCCCCGTCGTATATGCCGTATCTGGCGGCGTTTCCAAGTTCGCCAAAGCGCGTCCCGATAAAACGTTTCAAGCCGTCGTCAAGGAAGCCTACGATTATGCCCTGCGCGACATCGGTCTCTCGTTTGAAGCGTTCACCGAATTGGTGGATGGATCGGTGGCCTCCTACTTCTCCGATCATTTTCAACGACAGTTGATGTCGGGCATCATGGTGCAGGACTATTTGGGCCTGTGTCCCAAGCCCGGGCATCGGGTGGAAGGCGGCGGCGCAACCGGCGGCCTATGCTTTCAAGAAGCCTGGAAGTCTGTCGCGTCCGGCCACATGGACATCTGCGTGGCGTATGGCTTTGAAACGATGAGCCACGTCGAAACGTGGAAAGGCAACGAGTTCATCGCGCTGGCGTCCGATGTGAGTTTCGATTATCCCGTCGGCGGTTTCTACTCCGGCTATTACGCGATGATGGTCACGCGCCACATGAAGGAGTTTGGCACCACCGTCGAGCAGATGGCGCACGTGTCCGTGAAGAATCATCTCAACGCGACGCACAATCCGTATTCACAGAAACGACAGCGCTACACCATCGAGGATATTCGCGCCGCGCCCATGGTCGCGTGGCCGCTGACCCGCCTGGACATCTGCGTGATGTCGGACGGCGCGGCGGCGACGATTCTGTGCAATGAAGAGGGCCTGCGGAAATTGGAGAAAGCCGGCGCGCAGATCGCGCGGCCGCTGGTGAAAATCACCGGCGTCGGGCGCGGCACCGATGCAATGCGCATGGCCGATCGGCCGCACGTGGACTACGACACCTTCATGAAACAGTACGCCACCGAGCAGGAAAAATCATCCGCCGAGACGCGCGCCTACTATCGGCGTCTGTGGGACAGAGGCTTTCGCTATCCCGGCGTGCATTCGTTCCGGGCGGGACGCACCGCCGGCAACATGGCGTACAGGCACGCCGGCATCACCGACCCGCTGCACGAACTCGACTTCGTCGAACTGCACGATGCGTACACGTCCAGTGAGGTTCAGACGTATGAGGATTTGGGATTGTGCCGCTATGGCGAGGGGGGATCATTCGCCGCGTCGGGCAAAGCGTTCATGCCCAACATCGACTATGGCCTGTCCTTGCCCGATCGTCCCGTGTGCCCGGTCAATCCCTCCGGCGGACTCATCGCCTGCGGCCATCCCGTCGGCGCGACAGGGTTGATGCAGGCCGTGTTTGCGATCTGGCAGCTGCAGGGATCGATCGCGAAGCACTTTGGCGATGCCACGCTGCAAATCACGAATGCGCGGCGCGGCGCGATCCATTCGCACGCGGGCACCGGCACGTATGTGACGGTGTCGGTGCTGGAACAAGAGAGTGAGAGGAGATCACCATGACCACCCTGCCCGATCAACGTCCCGAATCGTTGGGCGGCTCCATTGTCCACAATATCCCGTTCCCGAAAGTACTGAATGAAGAAACGCTGGCGCTGCTCAAGCAGCTGACGCCCATTCAAATCGAACAGGTGTATGCAATCACGTACTTGCATTCCTACGGCCAGGATTCGCCGTTCTTTGCGGGCCTGGCCAACGGCGTCTTACTCGGCTCGCGCGATCCGGAGACCGGTTACACCTATGCCAATCCACGCGGCCACGACATGGCCAGCGGTGAAGAGACCCACTGGGTTGTCCTGCCCAATGAAGGCACGGTGCATGCTTTCACGGTGTGCCACTTCGGCTCGGAAGAATTCCTGCCGGAGTGCCCCTTCGTCCTCGCGCTGATCGAGTTTGAGGGCGCAAACACATTGTTCCTCACGCGGCTGCTGGGCGTCGATCCCGATCGAGCTTCGCTCGATTGGATCGGCATGAAGGTGAAAGCGAAGTACCTGCGCAACAGCAAGTTGAAGCCGACCGATGTGTATTTCGTGCCGGTGGAGCGGTAAAGCCACCGCTTGCCGGAAAATCAAGGCCGGGTTCATGTTATGTACAAGGCAGGTGCCAGGGCGGGACTATGAGGGCTTGCTCGCCAGCCGGCGGATTTCCAGCACGAGTTCATCCAGCTGCTGGGCTACGCGCGGATCGCCGAGGCGGGTGTTGAGGTGCTGCAGCGACCCGAGACGGAACTGCGCACGACTATAATCGGCGCTAACCTTGTTGAAGCGCTCGCGCAGATCCAGCATTTCACGCTCGGTAGTGATCTCCAGCCGGCCCGCCGACCGCTCGATCTTTTCGAAGAGCATGTGGGTGAACAGCGTTTCGGCCAGGCGGGCCCGTTCTTCTCCCAGCTGCAGGTATTCGGTGTACAGCTGCTCGATCTGATTGGCCAGGACATTCTGCACATTGATCTGCACGGCATCGTCGGCGACGGCCACTTCGTCGCTGGCGTGGGCGTAGAGCGCCGTGATGGATTCGATCGTCAGGGGGGCGTCTTCGTCGACGGTCACCGGCTGGGTGGAAAAAGCAGCCGCAATACTGGCAGCGATGACGTCATCGGGCGGCGGGGGAGCCGGCGTCACTTCGGCCGCGGGCGGCGCGGCACGTTCCGCGTCGATCAGGTTATCTGCAGGCGCCCGGGCATCACTTTGCCACATGACCGCCGCAATGGTCAGGGCACCGATAATGGCGATAATGATCCCGACGATGAAGATGAGATCCATAGGCCTGCCGTAAGCATATCGCACACGCCGCTGCAAGTCAAGCGTCAGGTCATGCTCGGTGCATTTCAATCTGGGGGCAGACTTGGCTGAGCAAGCATTCTGAGCGGAGCGTAGCGCAGTCGAAGAACGCTTGCTCAGCCGTGGCGCATCCTCACCTGCACTGCACCTGCGGTGCGAGCAGGTGCAAGTGTCGACTCCACTGCGTTCCGCTCACGCCATGTCCCAGCCGTAGGCTGGGTGGCGCGCTGGGCGGGATGCTTAACTTGCCCCAAAAGTGAAATGCACGCGTCATGCTCACCGAAGTGCCGCCTCGGGGGCCCATTCGATCACCTGATGGAGGAACCGCTCGACTTCAGCCCGCCGATTCGCCGCAAACAGGCTCTCAACCCGGTCGCCCAGCGGCAGCTCCAGCGCCAGCGACAGCACATCGGCGTCCCTGTCCCGGCACGCGATCCGCTCGATCCTGGTCAATGGAATGTAATCCCACACGCCGCCATAGCGGGTGTCGTCAAAGGCCGGGGGACTATCCGGATCGTCGTGGATGATGATCAACTCGCGATCGGTCAGAATCAGCACCTGCGCCATGACGAGGGTGCGTTGATACGACCAGCGGCCGAGTCGAATCACAGGACGGCGTACCTCAGGCTGGGCCAGTACGGCGATGAGGCGCTCGCCGGGCAGCAGACTGCGGCGCGCGTAGTTCCTGAACTTGTATGACGGCAAAACGATGTCGTCCAGTTTGCTCAGTTCGCCGTCGCGCGGGACAGCGATCGGGCTGGCTTCTGCCCCCCTGATCTGATTGATAAACGGTGCGAAGAGCCAATCGGTTACGGCGTTATAGCGGAGCGTGACCGTCGTCAGGGCCGGCTCGTCATTCGCGCGGCCTTGAAATGTGGTCCACGCTTTCAAGAGCACGCCGCCAATTTCCACCCGATTCAAGTCGCTCAGCGGAAACGTCGTGCATTTCGGCTCGCCGGAAGTCTTCTCCAGAATGACCAGGCGATCGTCGATACAGCAGACCAACTTCTCGATCTCGCGCCGCATGAAGCCGGCGAAGGTGGGCGTCAGAATCGCGTAAGGAAAGGCCTCGCCCGCAGGCCGCGCCGCAAAGAAACTGTGATAGGCGGGCGGCAGCTCATCCGGCGATCGCACCGGCCGCGCCCATGAGAGGCGCGTCTGCTCCGCGGCTGACATCACCGGCCCGGCTGACTTCCGACCTTTCACGGAGCGAATGGGATTCTGCAATGTAGTCGGCATAAGACATTGTGCCTTTCTGCCCCCGCCTCCCCTAACGATGACCGTTCAAACTGAGCACACCCAGCCGATCGAGTTCCGTCGCCAATTGTGCCGGCGATTCGAAATGGATCGTCACAAATCCCAACCGATCCGCTGCCGCCGCGTTAACGGCTGAATCGTCGATGTACACACACTCCTCAGCCCGGCGCTTGATTCGAGCCAGAAAGATCTCGAAGATGCGCGGATCAGGTTTCACCAGGTTGACAGTGCTGGAAATCAGAATATCGTCGAAGCAGTCGAAGAACTCATATTTCGGGCGGACCAGATCGAACTTCTCCTGCGCCCAGTTGCTGAGGCCGTACAGCGGATAGCCCGCCGCCTGGCAGGCGCGCAAGATGTCCACCGTGCCCGCGATGGGACCGACAATCGAATCCGCGTAGCGCTCGTGATAGGCGCGGATCAAAGGCGCGTACTGCGGGAACTGTTTACTCAACGCGGCTACGCCGTCGTCGAACGAGCGCCCGCCATCCTGCTGCACGTTCCACGCGTGAAAGCCGATCTCCTGCATAAAGCGATCGATCGCGGCGTCGTCGCCGTTGAAGAACGGGCGATACAGGTAGTGCGGATCCCAATCGACCAGGACGCCGCCAAAATCGAAAATGAGGGCCGGCTGCAAATGATGCATGGGCTGATTATACTCCCGAACAGCGGACAGGCCAGCGATTCAGCGAGTCAGCGGAGGGTTTGGCCCATCTAATCTCGGCTCAACGTTAGCTCCGTTTCGACGACCTACTCATCGATAACGGTCGATCGCCGGATGGCCGTGATCGACGGGAGCGCATTAGATGGCGGCAGGTCTGACCCATCTAATCTCGGCTCAACGTTGATTCCGCTTGTTGGACGGCCTTGGGTGATTACCATGCCACAAGCAATTCAAGGTAAGCATTTACTTCAACTGCGACAGTTCAAAGGTGTTCTTGATTAATGGATCGAGACGAACACTCGTGTGACGAAGTCTTGGTTTCCCTATGTGCCTTGGTGGTACAACGAGCGCGCAGTATTAAGTCGTCCGCTCTTCACCAACTCCACCGTTCGCCTCGCATCATCCATAATCAATCGATCATCAGACCTGTCAGGTGGAGCACAGAATCTCGTTGAACCGTGACGCTTTTGCTCCACCTGACAGGTCTTCCGCCTTCATCCTTCCGCCTTCATCCTTAATCGTCCACTCTTCACCAACTCCACCATCTTCCGTGCATCATCCATGATCAACCGATCGCGTTCGAGGTAGGACACCTCGCGGCGAATGATCGCATGCGCCTGCTGCGTGCCCTGCCCTAGCCGCACACTCGCATCCGCGCGCAGCCGCAAATCCAGCGCCTGCGCCGCCGCCAGCAATTCCAGCGCGACCACCTGCTCGCCGTGCGCCACGATCTGCCGCGCATGCCGCGCCGCCCCCATCGCCATGGGATTGAAATCCTCTTGATTGGCCGAGGTCGGGATCGAATCGACCACGTCGGGATGCGCCAGCGTCTTGTTCTCCGACACCAGCGAGGCCGCCGTGTACTGCGTCATCATCAGGCCGCTATCCAGCCCGCCGTGCTCGGCCAGCATCGCGGGCAGGCCGTCGCTTGTGGCCTCGTCGAGCAGGCGCGCAATGCGCCGTTCGCTGATCGACGCGATCTCCGCCGCGGCGATCGACAGGAAGTCCATCGCCAGCGCCAACGGCTCGCCGTGGAAGTTGCCGCCGGAGAGCGCTTTGTTCTCGTCGGGGAGATCGAGAAAGATCAGCGGGTTATCGGTGGCGGCGTTGAGTTCGCGCTCCACGATCGAGCGCACGTGCGCCAGGCTGTCCTGCACCGCGCCCAGCACCTGCGGCGCGGCGCGCAGCGAGTAAGCATCCTGCACGCGATCGGTCGCATCGATCAACGTGCTGCCCGCAATCAACTCGCGCACGCGCGCGGCCACCTGCATCTGCCCCACCTGCCGCCGCGCGCGATGCAGATGATCGTCGAAGGCGCGCGATACGCCGCGCTGCGCTTCGAGCGTCATCGCCAGCGCGACGATGCCGTGCTCCAGCAGATTCTCCGCATCGACGATGGCCAGCGCCGCGATGGCCGCGCAGAACGTCGCGCCGTTGTTCAACGCCAGCGCTTCCTTCGCGCCCAGCACGCGCCGCTCGACCCCGGCGCGCCGCATCGCCTCGTGCCCGGGCAGCCGCTCGCCCCGATAGATCGCTTCGCCGCTGAAGAGCGCATCATCGCCCGGGTCGCGGGACAGCACCAGCGCCAGATGCGACAACGGAGCCAGATCGCCGCTGGCGCCCAACGAGCCCTGGCTCGGAATGATCGGATGCACGCCGGCATTCAGCATGTCGATCAAGGTCTGCACGGTTGCGGGTCGGATGCCGGAATGGCCGATCGCCAGCGTGTTGGCGCGGATCAGCATCGCGGCGCGCACCACTTCTTCGGGAAACGGCTCGCCGATGCCGATGGCGTGGCTGATGATCAAATTGCGGCTCAGCCGATCGGCTTGATCGATCGGGATATGGCGGGCCGCAAAGATGCCGAAGCCGGTGTTGATGCCGTACACCGTCGGCTGCCCGGTCGCCACCACGCGATCGACCCACGCGCGCGAGGCGGCCATGCGCTCGCGCGCGTCGCCGCTCAGCGCCACCGATCGGCGCGGAGCCTGCCGCGCCACGTCGATCACATTTTCCAGCGTCAGGGTGTTGCCGTCGATCAATAGAGGTGAGGTCATAGGGTTGTCCTGGAATTTTGTCTCTCCCGATCGGATGTTGTAGAATGCAGGCACATCGATCAGGAGGTGCGGGCATGGCAGATTTTTCGCGGCCGCGTTATGAGGCCGTCGTCATTACCACGGCATTTCAGATCACGGGGCAGATCGAACCACTTGGACCGTGGCTGGATTTCCTGAACACCAGGGACAAAGTCGCCGTGCCGGTCTACAACGCGCACATTTTGGCGATCGGCGCTGCGGCGGGGACGGCGCCGGAAAAGCCGCAGGTCTACGTCAATTGCCGCGACATCTGTTTCATCACTCTGCCCGATCGCAACTCGCATCAAACGGTGCACATGCTGCGAAACGTGCAGACCGCCATCGCGCACATCGGGCCGGTGATCTGCCGCGGCGAGTGGCACATGGGCGTGGAAGCCACGCTGGCGACCTTCATCGACGATCTGCCCGGCAACTTTTTCCCCATCACGAATGCCGATCTGCACGCCAAGGTCGCCCTGCCCGCGCCGCTGCCACACAAGGTCGAGATGATTCTGGTCAATCGTCAGCACGTGGCGGTCTATCATCCGGCGTAATCCAAGAAATCGGCAGCGTCATGCCCGAGTGCTTTCATCGGGCATCCAGTACATCGCAATTCCTATTGCTGGATTCCCGCTACAAGCGCGCGGGAATGACACCCGGCTTCTCCGCCACGATCAGCGTCACGGTGCTCGCGCCGACGGTTTCTGTTTCGATCCGGGCGGGCATCCCGGCCCGCTCGAAGATCGATTCCTCGTCGTCGAGCTGCGCTTCACGCTGGCCCGTGATCCGGTATAACCACTCGATAAGCAGTTTGCCCGGCTCGCGCCCGATCAGCTGCGCGCCGAACACCACGATCAACCGCCCGCGCTCGTTCGTCACGCGCTGCACTTCGCGCAGCGTCGCCGGATCGGCGATGTAGTCCGACGGAAACGTCGCCACGACGGAGTCAAACCCGCCCGATCGGAACGGCAGCGCCTGCACGCGGCACTGCACCTGTGGCACACTCACGCCGGCCTGCTGGATGTTGCGCTGCGCGAGACGGATCATCTGCGGCGAGAGATCGATCCCGATCGGCCGCCGGCCCGAGCGCGCCAGCGCGATCAACAGATGCCCCGGCCCGTGGCCGATCTCCAGCACGCGCGGCCCGCGCACGCGACCGAGCGCGGTGCGGCCCCACGCCTGCCACTGCCCCAGCGACACCAGCCACGCCACGGCATCATACGAGAAAGCCAGCTCGTGATACAGCAGGTGAAAACCCAGGCGGAATCCGGATTTGAGGAAGCGGCGTGGAAGTGTGTTCTTCATGTCGCATCAATCAGAAACCGGGCTTCGACGTGGCGAGCGCAGAAACCCGGCTTCACTGCTTCACGCGAATGATGTTTACAAAGCGGCAAAGGTGATCAGCTGGATGTCCAGACGATCCAGATACTCGATCACCTGCGAATTGGTCAAGACCGCCAGTTCATCCTCGCGCTGCACGTTGTACCTGGATTCGGCGCGCAGTTGGTCGTCCAGCAGCCCCGGATGCGTCATCAACTCGCTGCTGCCCTGCGGCAGGCTGGCCAGGATCTCCATCAAGAACGGCACGCTCACTGTCTTGTCGTAGAACGTCGCCACAAAATGATCGGTGGTTTTGATCGCGCGCGCGGCCAGCAGGTGTTGATCGGTGCGCCCGATCTGTTTGGCCGTTTCGGGCGGCGTATTGCCAATGATGGGCGGCATGTGATCGAGTTCGGCTTCCTGGCGCGGAATAGGGATCCGCGCGGGCAGCTTGAAGCTGTCGGCCAGATCGAGATACACCTCGAAAAACGGCGGATACAAATGGATAAAATGATGCGCGTCCAGATGATCGGGCAGCGTCCCCAGGGCGTTCTTGAAGGTGGTAACCTGCGACTTCAATTCTTCGCGCAGTTCGTCGGGGTTGACGCGATCGGGGGCGGCCGCGATCGCTTCCTGCGTCAGAAAGTGCCCGCGCTCATCCACCAGCGACGCGCACCACTCCGGCGGCAGCAGCGGGCGGCCCGCCGTGAAGTTCAGGTGCACGCCCAATCCCAGGCGGGGTGCTTCCGATTGGGCTTGATGCAGATCGGCGGCTACGCCCGGCATGTTCATCATCGCCGTGGTGCTGGTGACGATCCCTTCCAGATGCGCGCGCAGGATGCCCGCGCTGACGCCGCGCGTGCGGCCAAAATCGTCGGCATTCACAATGAGTTGGCGAGTCATGGCTGGCCTCCTGATCAAGTAGATGCTCTAATCACGCGCCTCATTCACGAACTGCGGCTCGAATTCGCCCGCCGGCAGCTCCAGCGTTTCGCGAATCAAGATCGGATCGTCCCCGATGAGGCCGTCCACTCCGGCCTCGACCATCGCCCGCGCAACGCCGGCCTGATTCACGGTCCAGACGTTCACGGCCAAACCCCGGGCGTGAAATTGGCCGACCACGGCCCGGTTAACTTGCGAGTGATGCGGATGCCGCGCGTTGAGGCCGGGAATCAGCGGCGCGAGCCACGCATCGCGCAGAAAGATTGGCAGATCAGGCGCGTAGATCAATCCGCACGCCAGGCGCGGATGGGCGCGCTTCACGCGCCGCAGGGCGAAAGGATTGAACGACGAGATGATGACGCGATCGATCAGGCCGTGTTTCTCAATCAGCGCGGCCACTCTGGCCTCGAGGCCAGTGCCGCGCGGCGACATGCCCTTGATTTCCACGTTGATCAACACCCGCTGTCCCACCGCCTCAAAAACCTCCTCCAGCAGCGGCACACGCTCGCCGGTGAAGACGGCCCCCTTCCACGCGCCCGCATCGGCCCGGCGGATTTCAGCCAACGTCAGATCGGCGACGCGCCCCTGACCATCCGTCGTGCGGTCGATCGCCGCATCGTGCATGACGACGACGAAGCCGTCACGCGTGAGGTCGACGTCCAGTTCGATCGCATCGGCGTTCTGCTCGACAGCCAGCCTAAAGGCGGCCAGGGTGTTCTCGGGCGCATGCGCCGCTGAGCCGCGATGGGCGATGACCAACGGTTGAGAACGAGGTTGTAGGAAGAGATTCATAGATGCGGGACAAGCCTAAAACCTCCCGGAGGCGCTGCGCGGAACCTCCGGGAGGTTGCACCATCTACAAATCCACGAAATACGCCGCGCACGCCTGATCGATGAGCTCCTTCGTCACCACTTTCGGCACGTTCAGGTAGTTGGCGATGTCCACCATCTGCTCGATCAGGTCGCGGGGATGCACCGCCCGCAGGCGGCGGCGCGCTTTGACGTAGTATTCCTGCAGCAAGTAGCCCAGCGCGCGCTCGTCGTATTCCATCTTTTTAGCTGCGGCCACGCGCTTAAAAATCTCGCTGTACTCTTCAAAGTCTGGATCGCCGATCTCGATCTTGTGGCGGATGCGGCGCAGGAAGGCTTCGTCCACCAGATCGCGCGGCGCGAGGTTAGTGGAAAACACGATGAGCACGTCGAACGGGATTTCGATCTTGCGGCCGGTGTGCAGCGTCAGATAATCCACGCGTTTTTCCAGCGGCACGATCCAGCGGTTGAGCAGATCGCGCGGCCGGACCTGCTGCCGCCCGAAGTCGTCGATCAGGAACATGCCGCCGTTGGCCTTCATTTGATGCGGCGCTTCGTAATACTTGTGGACTTCATCCCACACCAGGTCCAGCGTCTCCAGCGTCAACTCGCCGCCCACGATGATGACCGGACGCTGAATCTTGATCCAGCGCGGATCACGGTTCTTGCCGGGGCTCGTTTCCCCCTGCGCCGGCTGATGGTTGGACTCGTCAAAGACCTTGATGATCGCGCCATCGACTTCGACGGCATACGGCACCAGCAGATCGGTCGTGAGAATCATGCGGCCCACGGCTTCGGCAATCGTCGTCTTGCCATCGCCGGGCGGGCCATACAAAAAGATGCTGCGCCCTGAATTCACCGCCGGGCCGATGTGGTTCAGCACCTGTTGATTCAGCACCATGTGTTTCAAGGCGTCGCGCATGGCCTGCTGCGTGACCCGGAAACTCTTCAGCGCCTGCTTCTGCATCGCTCTGACGTACACCGGCAGCGGCACGGGCGCCGGCCCGGCATACTGGCTGCGCTCCAGCGCCTCCTGCGCTTTTTCGCGCCCTTTGCTGGCGAGGTTGTACTGGTAGGCTTGCTCTCCAAAGCCGCCGGAGCCTTTGACCTCCACCAGCTGCTCGCGCTTGAGGTGTTCCAGCACCTGATCGACACAGCTGTTGAAGGGCAGTTTCATCCGATCGGCCACCTGCAGACCCGTGAGGCTGCCGACGTTGTAGAGGAGCTTCAAGGCCAGATCAGCCAGGAACAACAGATGCAGGCCGGTATTATCAATCGAGCGAGGCGCGGGCGGCTCAAACGTGGTTGAAGCGGCGGAAGCGGTCGGATTCCCCATATCACACGGCTCTCCGGATGTCTCGCGGGCATTATACCATCGTTCTATCTGGCACGGCCTTGCCGCCCAAAATTGTTTGACACCCGGTGTGACTTGTTGTACACTCAAATCACCGTTCAGTGTGCCGTTTGTCGTGTGCGAAGTCCGCCGTGAAGACCATTGTCACGGCGTCAATCAACCTAAGGAGACCTAACATGTACCAGCAGATCATCATCGTCGGCAACCTCGGTAAAGACCCCGAAATGCGTTACACTCCCAGTGGCACGCCCGTCACCAGTTTGAGTGTCGCAACCAATCGCAAGTACACCGGCAGCGACGGGCAAGTGGTGAAGGAGACCACCTGGTTCCGCGTCAGCGTCTTTGGCAAAATGGCCGAGACTTGCGCGCAGTATCTGAAGAAGGGCAGCGCCGTGCTGGTGGAAGGCCGCCTGACGCCCGATAAGAACAGCGGCGGCCCGCGCACCTATCAGCGCCAGGATGGCACCCTGGGCGCGACCTATGAAGTCTTTGCCAACAATGTGCGCTTTCTAAGCAGCCGTGGTGACGGCGGTTCCGGCCCCGCACCCACGCCCAGCGAAGAAGACGTTCCCGTGGGCGGCGAAGACGAGATTCCGTTCTAAGTCTCATCACCTGGCGAGAGGTTCGGTGGCGGCTGACGTGTTGCGAGCATCACCCTTGCCAGGTTGAGTTGATCGATCGAGCCGTCTGCGTGCCGCACGTAGGCGGCTTCTTTTTCTGTGCGCCGCGCCGTTGGGACCCGATCGGGGGCCGACACGGCGCCAGCCTGATCAGGAGCGTATCCCATGCCGAATCCTCAATTGCCGCCAGCCGGCGCCCCGCCCATCAACGTCGAGTTTCCCGGCGGCCTGCCGACCCAGTACGCCAACTTCGCACTGATCATGCACACCCCCGGAGAGATCATCGTGAACTTCGCCAGCATCATGCCTGGCATGCAAACTGCGCCCATCCATACGCGCATCGTCATGACGCCGCTGCACGCCAAGATGATGCTCAACGCGCTGGCCGAGAACCTGCAAAAATACGAGGCCCAGTTCGGCGAGATTAAGATGCCGATCGGCGGGCCCGGCCTGGCCGAACAGTTCTTCAGCCACCCCAAACCGCCGACGGGCGAATGACTCATTACTCATGGCTCGTTACTCATGGCTCGTGACGAGCCATGGGTAACGAGCACAAGGCAAAACACCATGGATAATTTGGACACTATCATCGAAGGAATCCGCGCCAGATTCACGGAGCGCAACGCCGCGCGCGATTTGACCCTGGGCCGCTCGCGCAGAATTGATCCGTTTCTGCTCGTTGACCATCCGCGCCGTCCACCGCGAGGAATTCGCCGAAGCGGAGCAGCTGCTCAACACGGCCAAGCAGGCCGCAGCCGCCATGAAAGCCGACATCGCCGCGCATCCCGAGCTGTACTACACCGGCTACACGCAGGACTCGCTGAAGGAACTGACCGAGGCGTGCTGCGTGTTTGCCATTGTGCAGCACAGGCCCATCCCCACGCCGGAAGAGATCGAGATTGACGAAGCGGCCTACCTCAACGGTCTGGCCGAAGCCGCCAGCGAACTGCGCCGCCGCGCGCTCGACCTGATCCGCCGCGATCGCGTCGACGAAGCCGAGCGCATGTTGACGGCCATGGACGATATCTATGCCCAGCTCGTCACGATCGATTTTCCCGATGCGCTCACGGGCGGACTGCGCCGCACCACCGATACCCTGCGCGCCGTCCTGGAACGCACGCGCGGCGACTTGACCACGACGCTGCAGCAGGAGAAATTGCAGAAGGCGTTACAAGAAATGGAGAAGAGACTGTAATTCATGCCCAGCTACGACTACGCTCACCGCTCTGGCGTTGAAGCCATCACGTGGGATCGCTTTGCGGAGTTGACCCGGACGCTGGTGGAGAAACTTGCGCCGTTCAACATTGAAGCCGTGGTGGGCACGGCACGCGCAGGCCTGTTTCCCGCCACAGCCGTGTGCCCGATGCTGCGCCGCGAGCTGTACCCCGCGCGGGTGAGCCGCCGCGTGAACGACGCGGTGAAGTTCCGGCATCCGCAGTGGACCGTCGATGCAGCACCGGCCGTGCGAGACAAGTCGTGGCGGTGTCGACGAGATCGCCGATACGGGTGAAGAGAAAAAATGTCGGATCGAGTGATTCGCGCCAGTGAAATCGGCCAATACGACTTCTGCGCCAAAGCCTGGTGGCTGGGCAGCATTGAAGGGGTGCAGCCGTCCAATGTCCGCGAGTTGCAGGCGGGCGTCACGGCCCACGCCGAACACGGGCGGCAAGTGCGGCGCGCCGCGCAGATGCAGCGGATGGCGATTGGGCTTGTCGCGCTAGGTGTGATCGTTCTGATGTTAGCCGTGTTTGCCAGATAAATCTAACGAGTAACGAGTAATGCGTAATTCACTCGTTACTCATTACGCATTACTCGTTATTTGTCATGCTCCCGCTCATCGCCCTATTCCTCATCGTCCTCGGCCTGCTCGTCTTCTGGCTCGGTCGCCGATCGCAAGCCGAAGCGGGACTGCCGATCGGGCAGGTGATCTATTCCGATACGCGCGGCTGGCAGTCGATCGAGAAGCCGCTGTTCTCGCGCACCCATCGGCTGACGGGCAAACCCGATTATCTGGTGCAGCAAGGCCGCGACGTCGTGCCGGTCGAAGTGAAATCCGCGCGCGCGCCGAGCAACGGCCCGCGCCGCAGCCACGTGCTGCAACTGGCCGCGTACTGCCTGCTGGTCGAGGAGACCTATCGGCAGCGCCCAAAATATGGTATCGTCAAATATGCCGATCGGATGTTCGCGGTCGATTACACCGAAACGCTGCGGGCGGCGCTGCTTGACGTGATCGCCGCCATGCGCGATGATCTGGCGCGGGGCGCAGCGCAGCGATCGCACGACGAAGCGGCTCGCTGCGTACACTGCGGTTACCGCCAGGCGTGCCCGGAACGATTGGCCTGAAATCATGCCCAGCACTTTGAACCCGGCTAATGCCAACGAGCAATTGCGTATTGCGCGGCAGTCGCGTTTGCCGCTGCGCAATCAACCCGCGCCGCGCCGTATGTTCCTGTTCAGCCATCCGCGCCTGGGCGCCTCGCTCCCGTTAGCGCAGGACATGGCCAGGCAGCTGCGCGCTGTCGGCATCGCGGCCGAGATCGTGGCTGACCAGGATGCGCTGACCACGCAGACTTTTGAGCCCGGCGACATGGTCGTCGCCCTGGGCGGCGACGGTTGGATGCTGCACGCGGGACGGATCACCGCCGAAGCGGGCGTGCCAGTGCTGGGCGTGAATCTGGGCCGGCTGGGATTCCTGGCCGAGGTGCAGCCCACTGAATGGCGCAGCGTATTCGATCGGGTGTGCGCGGGTGACTACTGGGTCGAGCAGCGCCTGATGCTGCGCACGGAAGTCTGGCACGGCGATCAACATCTGCAAAGCTTCGACGTGTTGAACGAAGTCGTGGTCGGCCGCGGCGCGGTGGTGCGTCCCGTCCGCCTGGAAACGCACATCGACGGCGGCTGGTTGACAACCTACGTGGCCGATGGTTTGATCATTGCCACGCCGACGGGCAGCACGGCCTATGCGCTGGCGGTCGGCGGCCCGATTTTGCCGCCAGATTTGAAGAACATCCTGTTGATCCCGGTGGCGCCGCATTTGAGCAATGTACGAGCCATCGTGCTGGCACGCGGCTCCACCGTCACGGTGATCGTGCACGTGGAGCATGAAGCCGTGATCAGCGGCGATGGCGCGATCGAGCACCCGCTGCATGACGGCGATCGGATCATCATCGAGGCCGGGCCGCACAGCGCGCATTTTGTCCGGACGCAGGACCCGAGTTACTTCTATCGCACGCTGATGGAGCGCATGGGTATCAACCCCAGCGCGGAGATGATGACGAATCCCAACCGGTAAAGCGCGGCACATGCCGAATGAATGACTCTTTTTGATCGAGGACCCGTGATGAGCCAGACCGCCGAAAGCCATTTTTGCTATTATCATCCCAGCACGCCGACTGAACTGCGCTGCAACAAATGCGGCAAATACATCTGTGTGAAAGACGCCGTGCGCACGCCGGTGGGCTATCGCTGCAAAGGCTGCGTGAAGGAACAGCAGGACATCTTTTTCACCGCCACGCCGGTGGATTACGTCGTCGCCGCCGTCGTCGCCTTCGTCCTGTCCCTGATCGCGGCGCTCATCATCCCGGCGCTGGGCTTCTTTGCGATCTTCGCCGCGCCCATCGCGGGCGGCATCATTGCCGAAGGGGTCTTCCGCACGACCGGCAAACGGCGGGGACGCTACATCTGGATCGTCGTCATCGCCTGCATGATCATCACAGCCTGCCTCCGCCTGGCGACGATGCCGGAGGTGATCTACGCCCTGAGTTTTGGCGTGCTCGGCCCGGTCATGTTTACGCTGATCTGGATGGGCGTGTATCTGGTCATCAGCATTGGCATTGTAGCGGCGCGCCTGCGCTTCATGAAATAGCGCTATGCTCTCTGAACTCACCATCATCGATTTTGCCATCATCGATCGCCTGCGCCTGCAGCTCACGGCGGGCTTCAACGTGCTGACCGGCGAGACCGGCGCGGGCAAATCGATCATCATCGACGCGGTCGGCCTGCTGCTGGGCAGCAAGGCCGATAGCGATGCCGTGCGCGCCGGGTGCGAGCGAGCGCTGGTGGAAGGCGTGTTCGATCTGCCCGCTGCGCCCGAACTGCGCGCCCTGCTGGTCGCAAACGATCTGGAGAACGAAGACGACCCCGATCGGCTGTGGCTGGCCCGCGAAATCCGATCCGGGGGCCGCTCGACCGCGCGCGTGAGCGGCCGCTCCGTGCCGTCCAGTTTGCTGCGCGAAATCGGCGATTTCCTGATCGACATTCACGGGCAAAGCGAGCACCTGTCACTGCTGCGCCCGCGCGAGCACGTGAACCTGCTCGATCGCTATGCGGGCACGTGGGAACAGCGCCAGGCCTGCGCAGCGCTGGTGGCTCAGCTGCGCGAGGTGCGCCGCGAACTCGGCGAATTGTTGAAGAGCGAGGCCGAACTGGCGCGGCGCGCGGACCTGCTGAAGTTCCAGATCGAAGAGATCCGCTCGGCCAAATTGAAGCCCGGCGAAGATGATGATCTCGCCATCGAGCAGAAGCGCCTGGCCAACGCCGAGACGCTGACGGCGCTGGCCGACGACGCCTACACGGCGCTGTACGAAGGCGACGGCGAAACCCCGGCGGCGCTCGACGCGCTGGCGAAAGCCCAAAAAGCGATCGCGGGGCTGGCGAAGATCGACCCGAAATTTACCGAGCACGGCAGTACCCTCGATACGGTGACGGCGCAGATCGACGATCTGGCGCACGAAGTGCGGCGCTACCGCGAAGCGATCGAGTACTCGCCCAAGCGCCTGGATGCCGTCGAAGATCGGCTCGATCTGATCAAGCGGCTCAAACGCAAATATGGCGCGACCAGCCCCGACGTGATCGCATTTGCCGAACGGGCCGAGCAGGAACTTGGCGCACTGGAGAATTCCGGTGAACGCATCACCGAACTGCGCGAGGACGAAGAGCGTTTGCTGCGCGAGATCGGGCGGGCCGGGACGGATCTATCGGCTGCGCGCAAAGCCGCCGCCGAGAAGTTATCCGCCGGGATCGAAGCCGAGCTCAACGATCTGCGCATGGCAGGCGCGCGCTTTGCCGTCGACCTGAAATGGGAACCGGCCGAGCATGGCGCGTATGTAAATGGGCAGCGCGTGGCCTTTGACGCATCCGGGCTCGATCGGGTGGAATTCCTCGTCGCGCCGAATGTCGGCGAAGGCTTGAAGCCGCTGGTGAAGATCGCTTCCGGGGGCGAGACGGCACGCCTGATGTTGGCGTTGAAGACCGTGCTCTCGCGCGCTGATCAGACGCCAACGTTGATCTTCGACGAGATCGATCAAGGCATCGGCGGGCGCGTCGGCTCGACGGTGGGGCAGAAGCTGTGGGAGGCTGAGCAAGAATCATCAGGTGGTGTGCATCACGCACCTGCCGCAGTTGGCCGGTTATGGCGACGCGCACTTCAAGGTCGAGAAGATCAGTGAGGGCGATCGCACGCTGGCGCACGTCACGCCGTTGAACGACAGAACGCGGGTGGATGAACTGGCGCAAATGCTGGGCGCCAGCGGCGACGGCGCCATCAAGAGTGCAAAAGAAATTCTGCGCCATGTGGCGGAGGAGAAAAAGGCAGTGATGAGTCATTCGTAATTACGCTTCACGTTTTACATTTCACTCGTCACGCATCACTCAACATGTCCCACTCATCTCTCGGCACCCTCACTTTGATGTCTTCCGGCGAGATGTCGGCGCGGCTCAGCCCGGCCCATCGCGCGGTGCTGGCGCGCAGCGCCGAACCGCTGCGCGCGATTTTCCTCGACACTCCCGCCGGCTTTCAAGAGAACGCCAGCGCCCTGGCCGACAAAGCCGTGGAGTACTTCACGCACAATTTGCAGCAGCCCTTGACGATTGTATCGTTCAAATCCAGGAAGGACGCCACCGCGGAGCAAATCGACGAGGTCGCCCGGCAGATCCGATCAGCCAACTACGTGTTCGCCGGGCCGGGCAGCCCGACCTACGCCGTGCGGAACTGGATCGGGACACCCATCGCAGACGCTTTCTCTGCGCAGTTGCGAGCGGGCGGGCAGCTGGTCTTCGCCAGTTCGGCAGCCATCGCCATGGGCCGCCACGCCGTGCCGGTGTACGAACTCTACAAAGCCGGACATGACCCGTATTGGGTGGACGGGCTTGATCTCTTAGGGCCCTACGGACTGGAACTGGCGATCATGCCGCACTGGAATAACAGCGAAGGCGGCGCGGCGTTTGACACGCGCTACTGCTTCATCGGCAAGCGGCGCTTGAAAGCGATGGAGGATCTGCTGCCCGCAGCGGCGCGCATGATCGGGCTGGACGAGAACACGGCGTGCGTGATCGATCTGGCAGCGCAGACGTGCGAGGTGTTTGGATCGGGGCGCGTGATACTGCGCTCTCAGGGGCAGGAGAAGTCGTTCAGCTCCGGAACGAAATTTAACTGGCAAGAATTCCAGTAACGGCGAGTGGATAACCAAACGTTCAAAAACAAAGAAGCCCTGTCACAACGCAGGGCTTCTTGCCGTTTGCGCGCTTAGCGCCGCCGATTGGCGAGGCTGAGGTAGTACAGCAGCGTCAGGACCGCTGTGACCGCAGCGGCGACGTAGGTCATGGCCGCGGCGGTCAAGACCTGGCGCGCCCCGCCCGCATCTTTTTCATCGTGAATCAGGTTGGCTTCCCGCAGCAGGGCCAGCGCCCGGCGGCTGGCGTCGATTTCCACCGGCAGCGTGATGAGGGTGAACAACACCATCAGACCATAGATCAGCGCGCCCAGGGTGATCAAGCCTGAGGATCGCAAGAGGAACCCCAGGAAGATCATGATGTACGCGACCTGCGGGCTGAACTGAATTGCGGGCACGAGGAAATTGCGCATCGTGATCAGCGCCGAGGACTGCTCGTGCTGCTGCGCGTGGCCCAGTTCGTGCGCCACAATGGCCATGGCCGCCACCGACGGTTGATTCGCCACGCCGTCCGACAGGCTTACCGAGTGTGTGCGCGGATCGTAGTGATCGGTCAACTGTCCAGCCGCGCGCTGAAAACGGATCGTCGAGCCGGCCTGGCCGAACTGGCCCGTGGCTTGAATGGCCTTGGGCGCGTTCACAAAATCGCCCAGCGGCGTGCGATCGACAATCGCCTGGCCGACTTGCACGCCAGTCATATCCAAGGCGTTGCGCACGCCGCTCCATTTCTTGTAAGCCGACGTGACAAAGAACTGCGCCGCGCCTGAAATAACCAGCGTGACGATCATCAGCAGCAGATAAATGGGATCAATATAGAACATCGTGACGGACCTCCCGCTGCCGCGGCCTGCTCCACCTGATCGGGCCGGGCGCTATCTTCGCCGCAATTCTACCGCATCGCCAGGCTCTTGTCGATATTCCTCATACCAGGAACGTCTCAAACTGCCAGAGGTCTGCTTCAGCCGGACGCGGACGCGCGAACTTCTCGAACGGGTCGAAACGGTTTTTCAGCGGCGTCCAAGCGGTTGGCAGCGACGGGCACGGACCCAGATAGGGACCCGCGACTTCCAGTATTTCGCGATGCGGCAGATCGTCGGGCACATTCAATCCTCGCCGTGGATTGCGGATCATCCACACGGCAGCACTCAGCACCGAGGCTGCCACTTGCAGCGTCGTCGCATTCTGATGCTGCACGAATTGGCGTGTCTCGCGAATATCCAGCTGTGATCCGATCCACCAGCCGTTCAGTGCATGTCCCAGCAGCAGCACCCCCAGCTCGTCCATGCCATCTGTTATCTCGTCGTTCATGATACGCTGTTTAGGCTGCAGTTCGCAGCCGCGCATTTTCAGTTCCACCAGGGAAGCCACCGCCGCATCGGCCGGCAGGTAGGCGTAATGCACGGTCGGGCGGTAGATAGGCCGCTCGCCATCCCACACCGTGAGATGATCGCTGATCGTGAAGGCTTCGCCGTGACGAATCACCATGCCGATGATCTCGCCACCGGTAGGAACCCACGATCGCACCAGGGTATCCAGGCCCATCTGCGCGAGGCAGATCTGATTGCACGGGCCGTATTGATGCGTGTGCGCATGCAGCGGCAGCCGCTTCTCGTGCGTGCCCCAGCCCATCTCTGCCGGCGCCACGCCTTCTTCGTGGAGTCCGGCGATCGACCAGGTGTTGACGAACTCATTCACGGCTTTGGGCCTGTCGCTGATCTGCGTATCGCGTTCTGAAATATGAATGACCTTAACGCCGGTCAGCATCGACAGCCAGGCAAAGTTGTGATCGGCCAGGGCGCGTTCCAGCGCCTCGCGTTTCCGGCTGCGCGTCAGTCCCGGCAGGATGGCCTGCGCAATGTCCTCCAGGCCCACTTTCACCCAATGGCTAACCAGACCCGGATTCGCCCCATGCTCCACCACCGCGGTCGGCCCGGGCTCCGGCCAGCTCCGCGCGCGCCGGCGCAGCGCCATGTGGCGCACGTACAACGTCCGATCGGCCGGCGGGATCGATCCGGCAGCCTCGTAGGGATCCCACAACTCCACCGAGGTATTGAGGTACAACACGTTGTGATCATGGCACCACTGAATGATCTCGCCGCTGTCGATGTTCCACGCCAGGTCGATCAGGAGATCGCCCGGCCCGACGTAGGGGCTCAACAGTGCGGCTAGATTATCGGACCGTACGCGATCTTGCACGTAGCGCGCGCCGGCGGCCAGTGTCTCAGGGATCAGGTGGCGCTTATCCGCAAAATCCAGGATGGTCAGCCGTGCAAAATCCATCTCGAAGTGACGCAGGATCAGCGGCTGCACACACTGCGACACTGAGCCGCAGCCCAGGATTAAAACACGTCCACCCACTGGGATCTTCATAGTGCCTCCTTGTGCTGGCGAATTGACAGCCGGAGATCGACGGCGAGGAAACGAAATGGCTGATGTGCTTGAGATCACATCAGCCATTCAGAGCGGGAGACGGGATTCGAACCCGCGGTCTTCTCCTTGGCAAGGAGACGCTGTACCACTCAGCTACTCCCGCGTTACCGCCGAATGCTTACGCCTCGGCGATAGTGTGCCGAGACGCAGGATCGAACTGCGGACACCGCGATTTTCAGTCGCGTGCTCTACCAGCTGAGCTATCTCGGCGTTAAGCGCCGGTATTTTACAACAGCGCCGATCGTCTGTCAAGCAATCACCGGGCATAACAACAGCGCCGTGCACTTCCCTACACGGCGCTGTTGTCGTATTATTCCATCACTTAGCGTGGCTGCACGTTTTGGGCTTGCAGACCCTTGGGGCCTGTCGTCACCTCAAACTCTACCTTCTGGCCTTCGACCAGCTTGCGATACCCTTCCATTTTGATGGCGCTGTGATGCACAAAGACATCTTCGCCGCCATCGTCGGGCGCAATGAAGCCGTAGCCCTTGGTATTGTTGAACCACTTCACCGTTCCGGTCGCCATGTTTGCTGCTCCTCACAAAAAGAGATTGATGGTGAGGCCGTAGTGCGCCGTGCAACTGCCATGAAAAATCCGCTTCTGGCGTAAGCCTGAGCGGATCGTGCGTTGCAGCCACTTCAGGTTACTACGTCCTGCGCCGCAAAATATATCATGCTGTGGCTGAACCGTCAAATCCAGCCTGCTTGACGCCCGTGGCGGCACCCGGTATGATTGCCCGCGCACGGGGGTGGTTGTGGCCCGGTGGCTGCCGCGGTCTTCAAAACCGCTGGCCGGTCGCGCAGAGCGGGCGGCGGTGGGTTCGACTCCCATCCATCCCCGCCTCCATAGCCTCCCGGAGGCCATGGCCTCCGGGAGGTTTTACTTCGCCCTCCGCACGATCGCGTCCGTCATCTTTGCCACCCGCGCCATGGCTTCCACATCATGCACGCGCACGATATCCACGCCGCGCGCAATGCCGATCGCGACCGCAGCAGCGGTGCCTTCCACACGTTGGTCAGGCGGCAGATTCAGCGTGTAGCCGATGAACGATTTGCGCGACGGCCCGATCAAGATCGCAAAGCCCGGCGCTTTGAACTCCCCCACCCGATCGAGCACTTCCAGATTTTGCGCGACCGTCTTGCCAAAGCCAATCCCCGGATCGAGGATGATCTTCCAATCAGGAATGCCGGCGCTGCGCGCCGCCGCGACGCTTTCCTGCAGTTCGTGCTGAATATCGGGCACTAAATCATCATAGTGCGAGCCGGTGTAACGTCCCCCCAGGCGCGCTTCAAATGCGGCATCCTGGGGCTTGCTGCGATTGTGCATCAGGATCACCGGCACGCCTGGCGCCGCGATCACAGCGGCCATATCCGGATCGCGGCGCAAGGCCCACACGTCATTGACCATCACCGCGCCCGCTTCCAGCGCGGCCTGCGCGACGACGGCCTTATACGTATCGATCGAGATCGGACCCAGGCCGGCTGCGCGCAGCGCGCGAATGGCCGGCACAACTCGATCGAGCTCTTCTCCAACGGAGACAGCTTCTGACCCGGGTCGCGTGGATTCGCCGCCTACATCCAAAATGTGCGCGCCCGCCGCGAACACCGCCCGGCCCTGATCGACCACGGTGGCCAGCCAATCATCATTCTTCAACAGGCCGTCGCCGCTGAACGAATCGGGCGTCACATTCAGAATCCCCATCACATAGGTCTGGCGTCCCCAATGCCACCACTGCACCCCTACCCGCAGCGGCCGTCGAGCAAACACGCGCACTGCCGATAAGTCCAGCGCGGCGCTTAATACTCGGATTGTCTTTCCCGTTTTCGGATGAACGGCTTCAGGCGCAATCTCGTTCAGCGGCGCCAGCACAAAGTCGCGCTCAGGCACGTGCGCATGTGGGATTGAAAGATCGGCCTGTTCCAGGCTGATCTCGGCGTACAGCAGAATGTCAATATCGATCACGCGGGGGCCATAACGGAACGTCGGCTCGCGGCCCAGATCGGCCTCGATCGCCTTAACCGCGCCCAACAATTCCTGCGGACTGAGGTCGGTCTCGCCGCCACACACCGCGTTGAGAAAGCGCGGCTGGCCGGCGTAACCCCACGGCTCTGTTTCATAGATCGACGAAATCACATCAATGGCCAGGCAGGCCTGCAGCCGATCGAGCGCTTCGATCAAGTGGCCGTAACGATCGCCGATATTCGATCCGAGTCCCAGATAGACACGTTGACCCACAGCCGCGCATCCTTCCGCCGTGTCACGGCGTGCTTCTTCAACTGCGCTGGCGCTCCGCTCGCGTCGTGTCCAAGGCCGGGCGGCATGCGCGCTGTTCCGTTCAGGCTGCTGCGCTGCCCGGGCGCCACTCTTCGCGATACAGCGCAGATTGGCCCTCGACCTCGCTCACTTCCATCTCGCACGCCGTCAAATTGGGCAGGTGGCCGATCGTCCCGCGCAGTTGTCCCGCCAGGTACGCGGCCAATTCTTCGGCGGTGGTGTTGGGGATGGGCAGCACCTTCACGTCGGTTTCGGGCAGCACGTAGCGGCGGTTCTCCACCTCGACGATCACTTCCCCATTGGCGCGCGTCAAGCGAAAATGCGGATTGAACTCGGGCAGCAGCGTCAGGTGATCGAGTTGGTCCACCAGCCCGCGCATGATGCGCTTGAGGGCGACGAAGTTAAACACGAATTGATCGCTCTGCAGCGCGCCTTCCACCGTGACACTGGCGCGATAGTTGTGGCCGTGCAGCGGCTCGCTCACGCCATCGTAGGTGACGAAGTGCGCCACGCAAAAAACAAGATAATCTTTGGAAACGTGGACTTTGAAATTTGCCATACGAAAAGTATAGCGCATCTCTTGGGAATGACAAGCAGCTTTTACATTCCGTTCAATTCACGATAGAATTGCTGTGCCCCATCATCACATCCCAACCAAGGGAGGAATCATGCCGGAACTCGATTTGACGCAGCTCCGCAAGGCGATCGCCCCTTTCATCCCGCAGGGTCGCGCAGGCCTGCTGCCCGCGCTGCACGCCGCACAGTCCATCTATGGCTGGATCGCGGAACCCGTCGCCGCCGAGATCGGCCGAGGGTTGAATGTGCCGCTGGCCGAGGTCCACGGCGTAATCGAGTTTTACTCGATGTTCTATAACCAGCCGGTCGGGCAAACGATCGTGCGGGTGTGCGCCGACCCGGCCTGCGCCGCGCGCAGCGCCGATGAAGTGCTGGCCGCCGCCTGCCGCAAAGCCGGCGTCGATCATCCCGGCGAAACCTCGGCCGATGGCCGTTACACGGTCGAGCGGTCAACCTGCCTCGGCCTGTGCAACACGGGCGTTGGCGTGTGCGTCACCCATCAGCACGACGGGCACTTTCACACCGCCTCCTACGGAAACACGCGCCCGTACACGGTGAACGAGCTGTTGGCCGGGCATGGCCGCGCTGCCGAGGACTATGTGGGCGGCGACGTCTGCATCGCCACGGCGTTGTGCGGGCGCGGCCACACCGCCACGCTGCTCGAGTATGAAGCCGCGGGCGGAATGCACGCGCTGCGGCGCGTCCTGGAGCAGCGCTTGACGCCGCAGCAGGCGATCGACCAGCTGAAGCAGTCGGGCCTGCTCGGGCGCGGCGGTGCCGCGTTCCCGGCCTGGATCAAGTGGGAAAGCGCGATGAAAGCGCCCCCTACTCCCAAATACTTCGTCGTCAATGCCGACGAGTCCGAACCGGGCACGTTCAAAGATCGCGTGCTGCTGGAAGGCGATCCATGCCGTATCATCGAGGGCGCTGTCATCGGCGCTTACACCATCGGCGCGCGCCAGGCCTACATCTATATTCGCGGCGAGTATGCGCGCGCGATCGACTGTATGCGCCGCGCCATCGAACAGTGCCAGTCCGCCGGTTACCTGGGTCGGGACATTCTCGGCTCCGGCTACGATCTCGATCTGGAAATTCGTTCGGGCGCGGGCGCGTACATCTGCGGCGAAGAGACGGCGCTGTTCGAATCGATCGAGGGCAAGCGCGGCTTTCCGCGCATGAAGCCGCCCTTCCCCGCCGAGCAGGGCCTGTTCGGCAAACCGACCGTGATCAACAACGTCGAGACGCTCGCGAAGATTCCCTATATCTTCACGCACGGCGCGGCGGCCTTTCAGCGCCTCGGCACCGAGCGATCGACCGGCCCCAAGTTGTTCTGCCTTTCCGGCGATGTCGTGCGCCCCGGCCTGTACGAAGTTCCGTTCGGCGTGACGCTGCGCCATCTGGTCGAAGACCTGGCCGGCGGCGTGACGGGCGGCCAGTCTGCAGGCGATCCTGCTGGGCGGCGCGGCGGGTGGATTTGCCACCGCACAGGATCTGGACGTGAAGATGACGTTCGAAGACCTGCGCGCGCGCGGCCTGCCGCTCGGCTCCGGCGCGGTGATGGTCTTCAACGACAAGCGCGATCGGCGCGACATCGTGCTGCGGTTGGGCCGTTTCTTCGCGCACGAATCGTGCGGCAAATGCTATCCGTGCCAGATGGGCACGCAGCGGCAGTACGAAATCCTGCAGCGCATCGCCGCGGGCCGGACCCAGCCTGACGATGCCGCCAAACTCAGCGATATCGGCTGGACTATGAGCGATGCGTCGATCTGCGGACTGGGCCAGTCGGCATCGTGGGCGGTGCAGAGCGCCCTGAAGTTGTGGCCGGAGATGTTCTCGTAACAAGTCATGAGTAACGAGTCATGACGAGCCGACAAGCTTCGCATTACTCATGACTCGTTACTCATTAGGCGGAGCATTCATGTCTGAAGGTGTCGTAACTTTTACACTTGATGAATTCCACGGCGGCTGGTCAGCCGTCAAGGGTGAAGTGATCGAAGAAGGCTTCGTATCGATCTTTGTCAACGGCGGGGAACTGGCGACGGTGATGTGCAGTCCGCGCGAGCAGGACCGCTTTGCAATCGGCTTTCTGTGCAACGAAGGGATCATCGACTCGCTGGCCGACGTGCGCGCCGTGCACGTCTGCCCATCGGGCGCGTGTGTGGACGTATGGCTCACCCGATCGGACTTCGTGCGCCCCAACCGGCTGATTCTTACTTCCGGGTGCGGCGGCGGCGTGACGTTTGACGATCTCACGAAAGCCGTGGAGCCCTTGGAGTCAGCGATCACGATCGCGCCGCAGAAGTTGGCCGACCTGCTGATCGAGATGCAGCAGCGCGCAGCACTCTACGCCCGGTCGCGCGGCGTGCACACGGCAGCCCTCGCGGACGGCGAACGGATCATCGTGCTGGCCGAAGACGTGGGGCGGCACAACACCATCGACAAGGTGCGCGGCGCGTGCCTGCTGGAGCAGATCGATCCGCGGGACAAGATTTTGTTATGCACGGGACGCATCTCGTCCGAGATGATCAACAAGGCGGCGCGCATGGGCTGCCCGATTGTCGCGTCACGCACCTCGCCCACGTCGATGTCGGTGCAGTTGGCGCGCGACTGGAACATCACGCTGGCGGGCTATGTGCGGCGCGAACAGATGAAGGTGTACGCTCATCCAGAAAGGCTGAGGGCGGAGGGATGAAGGATGAATGAAACAATCACGTTGACCATTGATGGCCAGTCCGTCACCGTCGAAGCCGGCACGACGATTCACAGGGCCGCGCAGTCGATCGGGATCGAGATTCCGACGATCTGCTACCACGAGCACTGCACCTCCAACGGCCTGTGCCGGATGTGCGTGGTGGAGGTGGAAGGCGCGCGAGTCCTCTCGCCGGCGTGTGTGGCGCAGGTCAGCGCAGGGATGAAGGTCAAGACGCTGACGGAGCGGGTGGAGCGCAGCCGCCGCACCATCGTGGAGCTGCTCGGCTCGGCGGTCGATCTCACGGAGGCTCCGGAGATTCAGCGTTTTGCGCAGGACTATCACGCCGATCTCGATCGCTTTGCCGAAGGCGAGGCCAGGCGCGAGCACGCCGTTATCGACGACAATCCGATGTACATTCGTGATTACGAGAAGTGCATTCTGTGCTGGCGCTGTGTGCAGGTTTGCGCCGACGATGCCCAATATGCATATGCCATCAACTTCAACGGGCGCGGCTTCGAGACTTCGATCGGCACGTTCTTTGATAAGAGCATGCCAGAAACGACGTGCGTGTTCTGCGGGCAGTGCGTGGGCGTGTGTCCGACCGGCGCGCTGAAACCCAAACGCGAATGGCTGCTGGAACAAGGGAGGACGCCGGATGAATTGATGCAATTGACGCGAACGGAACGCAGGCGAAAGAGCAAGTAGTTAGTAACGCAGCGTCAAGGATTGCCGCTCGCGATCATGAAGCGAGTAACAGTCGGGGGAAGAAATGAGCGAGAGCCGGAATCGTAACATCCGCACACCCGATCAACGCTTGCGTGTCTTCGTCAGCTCGACGCTGCAAGAGGTCGTCGACGAACGCAAAGCCGCGCGTGAAGCGATCGAGCGCCTGCGTTTGGCGCCGGTCATGTTTGAACTCGGCGCGCGACCGCATCCACCCAAAGACCTGTATCGCGCCTACCTCGATCAAAGCGACATCTTCATCGGCATCTACTGGCAGAAATATGGTTGGGTCGCTCCCGACATGACTATCTCTGGCCTTGAAGATGAATACGACTTGTCGGGTGACAAACCGAAGTTGATCTACCTCAAAGCTCCCGCGCCCGAACGCGAGCCGCGCCTGAAGGAGCTGCTCGATCGGATTCGCACGGACGATCGCGTGTCCTACAAATCGTTCTCCGCGCCGGAGGAGCTGCGCGACTTGATCGCCAACGATCTGATGATATTATTGACCGAGCATTTTGAAATGAGCCGAACGGCGGAGGCCGCACCGATCAAACTGCCGACGCCGCTGCCTGTTCTCCCAACCGGCACCGTCACCTTTCTCTTCACCGACATTGAAGGCAGCACCACGCTGGCGCAACAATTTCCCGGCGAGCTGCCCGCACTCCTCGCACGCCATCACGCCCTCTTGCATGAGTCCATCGCGCACCACAACGGCCATGTCTTCCAAATCACGGGTGACGCATTCTGCGCCGCATTCCACAAGGCGGGCGATGCGCTCCATGCAGCGCTCGATGCACAGCGCGGCTTGCAGCACGAAACGTGGCATCCTGCTCCGATCAAAGTGCGCATGGGCCTTCATACTGGTGCGGCGCAGGCCGGCGCGATTGAAGAGCGCGCGGGCGGGTACGTTGGCTACCTGACGCTGACGCGTGTGCAGCGGGTGATGTCGACGGCGCATGGTGGACAAGTCCTGCTCTCCAATCCCGCTGCCGAATTAGTGCGCAGCGAGCTGCCTGCCGACGTAAGCCTGCGCGACATGGGCGAGCATCGGCTCAAAGGTCTCGTGAATCCAGAGCACCTGTGGCAGATGGTCGCGCCTGATCTGTTAATCAAGTTTCCACCGCTTCAATCATTCAATGCGACTCCGAATAATCTGCCCGGACAACTCACCGGTTTCGTCGGACGCGAGCAGGAGCTGCGCGAAGTCAAACGCCTGCTCGGCGAACAGCGGCTCGTGACGCTCACCGGTCCGGGCGGCACCGGCAAGACGCGTCTGGCACTGCAAGCCGCGACCGATTTGCTGGATGACTTTGAAGACCGTGTCAATTTCGTTGACCTCGCCGCAAGTCGCGATCCGGAATCCGTCCTCGCGGCGATTGCGCGGACCGTCGGCTTGCGGGAACAGAGCGATAAACCCCTGCTGGATGATCTCAAGAGCCAGATCAAGCAGCGGAGCATGCTGTTGCTCCTTGATAATTTTGAACAGGTCACCGTCGCCGCGCCCGCCATGGCGGAGCTGCTGCGTGATTGCCCTGAACTCAAAATGTTGGCCACCAGTCGCGAGGCGCTGCATGTGCGGGGCGAGAATGTCTTTCCAGTCCCACCCCTCGCGCTGCCGCAAGTCGAAGCCCAGCATCCGGCCCTGGCACAACTCGCGCAATGCGAAGCGGTACAGTTGTTTGTCGAGCGCGCCCGCGCGGTGAAACGAGATTTTCAATTGACCGCTGAGAATGCTCAAGCCGTTGTCGAGATCTGCGTGCGTCTCGATGGTCTGCCCTTGGCGATTGAGCTCGCCACGGCGCGGATCAACGCCTTTACACCCCAGGCACTCTCCGAACGTCTGGGCAATCGTTTGAATCTGCTGCGGGGTGGGGCACGCGATTTGCCCGCGCGACAACAGACGTTGCGCGATACGATTGATTGGAGTTATGAGCTGCTCGACGCGGGAGCACAACGCTTGTTCGAGTCGCTCGCGGTGTTCTCGGGCGCGACGTTGGAAGCCGTCGAAGCCGTAGCGAATCGAATCAAACAATTTGAAGAATTGGATCTCGACATTTTTGATGGCGTGAGTTCGCTTGCGGACAAGAGTCTGATTCGACAGACGGAAGAGACGAATGGCGAGCCGCGTTTTCGGATGCTGGAGACGATCCGCGAATTTGCCGCCGCGCGTTTAGAAGAGGACGCGGCGTTCAACGCGGCGGCGCGCCGCGCGCACGCGACATTTTTCGCAGAATTTACCGCGAGTCAATGGGCGCAGCTCACGGATAAGGGACGCGAGCGCGCGCTCACCGCGTTGACGGTCGAACTCGAAAATATTCGGACGGCGTGGCGCTACTGGGCGGCGGAAGGAAATCTGGAACAGCTCGGCAAGTTCACCGATAGTTTGTGGTTGCTCTATGATGCGCGCGGTTGGTATCATGCCACGGTTGAACTCACCACGGACTTGCTTCAGGTTCTGTCCGTCACCGTCTCCACTCCGGAGCGAGCGCGCCAGGAAATTGTTTTGCAAACATCGCTCGCCCGTGCGCTTTTGGCGACAAAAGGTTATACCGAAGAGGTGGAGCAGGCATACGCCCGCGCGTTGGAACTTTGTACGAGCGTGGGGGAGATACCCCAGTTGTTCCCCGTGTTGCGCGGACTTGCGTCGTTCTATGTTCTGCGCTCGGAATTCGCAAAAGGGGTTCAGATTGGCGAGCGCATTTTGGAATTGGCGGAGCGCCTCGACGATGTGGATATGCTCGTCGCAGGACATTTGGTTTTGGGAGAAAACATCGCGTCGCTGGATAATGCTCACCTCGGGTTGGAACATTTGGAAAAAGCGATTGCGGCCTTCGATCCCCAACGTCAACGCGTGCGGCGTTTCGGACTCGGCAGCAATCCGGGCGTGGTTGCGCTCAACGTCTCGGCGCTGTTTCTGTGGGCGATCGGTTTTCCGGAACGCGCGCGCAAACGTGCAGGCGAGGCCCTCGCGCTGGCACGAAAACTCGAGCATCCCTTCAGTATGTGCTATGCGCTGTTTCATCATGGTGTGCTCAATCTGTGGTTGGGAAATGCTCAAGCCGCGCAAGCCAGTGGGCGGGCGCTGCTGGACCTTGCGGCGAAACATGATTTTCTAATCTGGAGCGCGGTGGCGGCCTGCTTGCGCGGCGCCGCCCTGGTTGGCACCGGGGCGATCAGAAGGACTCGCGCTCATTGAACCGGGGATGACTGAATATCGCAACCTTAAAACTCCGCCTGTGTTTTGGCCCCAATTGCTGTGTTGGCACGCGGGCGCGTATGGCGCGGCAGCGCGACCTGCCGATGGACTGCCTTTGGTCAATGAAGCGCTCCAAATTGGATCGGCGGGGTCGGGCAAATCATTTGCGCCAGAGGTTTTGGGATTGAAGGGCGAACTGCTGCTCGCGCTTGACCCCAACAACGCGGCGGAAGCCGAGCCATTGTTTCAACTCGCCGTGAACTTCGCGCAAGAAGTGAATACCCCCATGATCGAACTGCGCGCCGCACTAAAATTGAGCCGCCTGTGGCAAGCGCAAGGCAAAACGGAACAAGCGCGAGAACTATTGAGCGCAGCATACGCGAAAATGACCGAAGGGTTTACCTTACCTGATTTGATGCAGACGCAAGCCCTGCTGAAAGAACTTGCGTGAGCGCAAAGTTGCCGAGCAGAGAAAACTGTCGGCTCTCCTCGCGCGGCAGCATGCATTTTGATTCTGATCGGGACGAACAGGGGAGGAGCATGAGCAATTCAGGCCCACACATCATCCGCACGCCGGATCAACGCTTGCGCGTGTTCGTTAGTTCGACGCTGCAGGAAGTCGCCGACGAACGCCAGGCCGCGCGCGAAGCGATCGAGCATCTGCGACTGGCCCCGGTCATGTTTGAACTCGGCGCGCGCCCGCATCCACCCAAAGACCTGTATCGCGCCTATCTCGATCAAAGCCACATCTTCGTCGGCATCTACTGGCAGAAATATGGCTGGGTCGCGCCCGAAATGAGTGTGTCCGGCCTCGAAGATGAATACAACTTATCGAGCGATAAGCCGAAGTTGATCTACATCAAAGCCCCGGCGCCCGATCGCGAACCACGCCTCAAGGACCTGCTTGACAAGATTCGCAATGACGATCGGGTTTCATACAAATCGTTCTCTACGTCCGATGAACTACGCGAGCTGATCGAAAACGACCTGGTGATGTTGTTGACCGAGCACTTTGAGATGAGCCAACCGGCGGCGGAAGCTGCGCCGACCAAGCCGGCGATACCGTTGCTCGATCTGCCCGTCCCGCCGACGAAATTGATCGGGCGCGCTCAAGAGTTGAGCACGCTCCAGGCTTGGCTGCAGCACGACGGGGTCAGTTTGTTGACGTTGACCGGACCGGGCGGCACCGGCAAAACTCGCCTGGCCGTCCAGGTAGCGCTCGAAGCCGCCGGTCATTTTGCCGACGGTGTCCGCTTCGTCACGCTGGCGTCGATCAGCGATCCGCACCTGGTGCCGGCTACGATCGCGCAGATGCTGGGTCTGCAGGAATCACGTGGAACGGAATTGATCACGGCGGCCCTGCAGAATTTCCTGCGCGATAAACACCTGCTGCTGCTGCTGGACAATTTCGAGCAGGTCATTGAGGCTGCGCCGATGGTGGCTGATCTTCTGCAAGCGTGTCCGACTCTCAAGATCATGGTGACCAGCCGCGCGCCGCTGCGCCTGCGCGGCGAGCGCGAATTCCCGGTGCCACCGCTGGCGCTGCCGGCCCAGGGCGCGACTCTGCAGCGCGATCAACTCTCGCACTACGCGGCCGTCGAGCTCTTTATTCAAAGAGCTGTCGCCGTGAAGCCGGACTTCGCGGTCACGAACGAGAATGCGCCCGCCGTGGCCGAGATTTGCCATCGGCTCGACGGGCTGCCGCTCGCCATCGAGCTGGCTGCCGCGCGCATCAAGCTGCTTACACCCCAGGCGATGTTGAACCGCCTGGAACGGCGCCTGCCCTTGCTGACCGGCGGCGCGCGCGATCTGCCCGAACGCCAGCAGACGCTGCGTAATACGATCGACTGGAGTTACAACTTGCTCGACGATCAGGCGGAGCGCTTGTTCCGGCGGTTGGCGGTCTTCGTCGGCGGCTGGACGCTGGAGGCCGCCGAGCAAGTGTGCAATCTCGACGGCGACCTCGGTGCGGATGTGTTGTCTGAACTCGAAGAATTGAGCGACAATAGTTTGTTGAAACCGGCCGAAGCGATCGACGGCGAGATGCGCTTCGATATGCTGGAAACCATCCGCGAATATGCGCTGGAGCGGCTGGCCGACAGCGGCGAGGGCGATCGCGTGCGCAAGGCACACGTTCAGTTCTTTCTTGATCTGGTCGAGCAAACGCTGCCCTATCAATTCAATTACCTCCCCGATACGTGGAAGATCCGCCTGGCCACCGAGCATGCCAACCAGCGCGCTGCGCTGGAGTGGTGCAAGACCGGCGCGGCCGATCCCGACTGGATACTGCGCTTCGTCTGGGCCGCAACCTGGTTCTGGTTCCTGAGCGGACATTTAACGGAAGGCTATGCTTGGTGCGTGGAAGCTGTAACTCGCACAGCAGCAATGGGGTCGACTTTGTCGCGCGGCAAAGCCTTGTTAAGCACGGGTGGCCTGGCCTTCACGCTGGGCAAATACGTCGAAGCGCGCGAGCACTTAAGGCAGAGCGTCGCCATCGCGCGCGAGCATCAGGATCGACAACTTCTGGCGCCGGCACTATCCTATTATGGCATGGTGCTCACCGGTCTGGGTGACTACACGGCCGGGTTGAAAGCAAGCGTCGAGGCCGTTGAGCTGGCCCGCACGCTGCACAACGATTGGCGGCTGGCTTTCACACTCATGATGTTGGGCAACAACATTATCGTCCTGCAAGGCATCGAGGCGGCGCGCCCGGCCTTCGAGGAGAGTTTGCGATTGGCGCGCGCGGTCGGCGACCCGTGGCTGCTGTCGCAAGCCGTGTACACGCTGGCGGTGATTGCGTCGCTCACAGGCGATTCGCCGAGCGCATTGCGACTGTTCGACGAATCTATCGGCGTCATGCGCAAGGTGGGCGATCGTTGGGGCCTGTCGTACTCTCTGGCCGGCCTCACTTTGAGTATCTGCGCGAAGGCCAGATCGATCAAGCCAGGCTGCCGCTGGACGAGAGCCTCACACTTGCCCGTGAAATTGCGAGCACGACAAGCTCGGCGCTTGTGCTGGTGGGATTTGCCGGATGGGCGGCGGCGCACGGTCAGCCGGTACGGGCAGCTCAATTGATCGGCGCGGCTGACGGCGCCCTCGCGTCTGTCAATGCGCGCTGGTGGCCGACCGAACAATTCGCCTATGAGTTCATCGTGGCGGCCATCCACGCTTTGCTCGACAACGCGGCCTGGGAAGCCGCGTACGCTGAAGGTCGCACGCTGACAGTGGACCAGGCGATCGCATGTGCACTTAAGGAGACTGATGCCTGATCTCCCGTCTGGCACCGTCACGTTTCTCTTTACCGACATCGAGGGCAGCACAACGCTGGCGCAGCAGTTTCCCGCCGAACTGCCCGCCCTCCTCGCGCGGCATCACGCGGTCCTGCACCAAGCCATCCAGGCACACAACGGCCAAGTCTTTCAAATCACCGGTGATGCCTTTTGCGCGGCATTCCATACCGCCAGCGATGCGCTCAACGCCGCGCTCGACGCGCAGCGCGGCTTGCAGCAGGAAGCCTGGCATCTTGCTCCGATCAAAGTGCGGATGGGCATCCATACGGGTTCAGCGCAGGCCGGAGCGATCGAAGAACGGGCGGGCGGATACGTCGGCTACCTGACGCTGACGCGTGTGCAGCGGGTCATGTCTACCGCGTATGGTGGACAAGTTCTGCTCTCCAATCCAACCGCCGAATTGGTGCATGGTGAACTGCCCGCTGATGTTATGCTCCGCGACATGGGTGAGCATCGACTCAAAGGTCTGGTGAATCTTGAGCATCTCTGGCAGATGGTCGCATCTGATTTGCAGCAGGACTTTCCACCACTGAAATCGCTCAATGCCATCCCCAGCAACCTGCCGGTACACCTCACGTCATTCATTGGCCGTGAACATGAGATCACCGAAATCAAGCGGGATCTGAGCGGGCATCGCCTGGTCACGCTCACCGGTTCAGGCGGCACCGGCAAGACGCGCCTCTCGCTGCAGGTCGCCGCTGAAGTGCTTGACAGTTTCACGCAGGGCGTATGGTTCGTCGAACTGGCGCCGTTGGCCGATCCCGAATTGATTCCACAGACCATCCTCTCCGTCATAGGTGTTAGCGAGCAGCAGGGCAAAGCCCCGCTGGATGTCTTGAAAGACTATCTGCACGACAAGAAAGTCTTGCTCGTGCTCGACAACTGCGAACATCTGATTGAGGCCAGTGCGAAGGTGGTGAACGCCTTGCTGAGGGCCGTGCCGCAGATTCGGGTTCTGGCCTCGAGCCGCGAAGCACTCGGCGTCAGAGGCGAAGTGGCGTATCATGTGCCCTCACTGTCGCTGCCAGACCCGAAGCATTTGCCCGCGATCGAACAACTCTCGCAATATGAAGCGGTACGGCTGTTCATCGACCGCGCTTTGCTGGTGGCTCCACACTTTGACGTGACCAAAGAGAACGCGCCTTTCATCGCCCAAATCTGCTACCGCCTCGACGGCATTCCTCTCGCGATTGAACTCGCTGCGGCACGCGCCAGGATGATGGCGGTGGAACAAATTTCCAGGCGCCTGGACGACCGCTTCCGCTTGCTGACCGGCGGCGCACGGACGGCCCTGCCGCGCCAGCAGACCTTGCGTGCGCTGATTGATTGGAGTTACGGCCTTCTTGCGGAGAACGAGCGGTTGCTCCTGCGCTGGCTCTCCGTCTTCGTGGGCGGTTGGATTCTCGAAGCCGCCGAAGAGGTTTGCTCAGGGGATGGCCTTGCGCCTGACGACGTGCTGGATTTGCTCACACAGCTGGTCAACAAGTCTCTCGTCGTCGTCATGGAAGCATCGCCCAGCGGTGAGACGCGCTATCGCATGCTGGAGACCATCCGCCAATATGCGCGCGAGAAACTGCTGGAAACGGGTGGCGGCGAGCTCGTGCGGGATCGGCATCTGGCCTATTTTGTGAGGCTAGTGGAACAGGCCGAACCCGAGCTTTGTCGTTCCAATCAAGTATTCTGGTCGAACCGATTGGAAGAGGAAATAGATAACCTTCGGATCGCGTTGGAATGGGCGCTCGCCACAAATGTTGAAGCGGGCATACAAATCGCCGCCCTCCCCTGGCGGTGGTGGGATACACACGGTTATTTTCGAGAGATGGGTGAATGGCTGGCACAGACTTTTCGAACGCTATCCGACTACTGACCCACTTCATGCCCAGGCCTTAGCCGTTTGTTCCTGGTATCTTTTTAGACAAGGCAACTTTGTTGAGACCGTCCAGCTTGCCGAGCATAGTTTACAGATGGCACGCGCTCTGCCAGATGAAAAAACTGAGGCATTCAGTTTAATGTTCCTTGGCTTATCCACTCTCGTTTACGGCGGCGTGGCCGAGAGCACGCCCCTTCTGGAGCAGAGCCTGGCCCTGTACCGCGCGCTGGGGGATAAAATTGGTCAGGCAACCACCATGGAAGCGCTTTCCATTAATTCCGGCCATCTGGAGCGCTCGGCTGCTTTTGCCAGGGAAAGCCTGAAACTCTATCGCGAGGTAGGCTTTCTTTCAGGCATTGCCACTTGCTTGTCCAGATTGGCGCGACTAACCTTATGGAGGGGAGATTTCTCTTCGCCTGTCCCCTGGTTGAACGAAGCACTCGCACTCTCTCGTCAGCTGGGCGACCAGACCAGCGAAGAAGAGGCGCTCATTCTTTCCGGGGTGCTTGCTTATTGGCAGGGTGAATACCTGCGGGCGAATGTCTGCTACGAAGAAGCCATACTGTTAAGTGAGAGAATTGGAGACGATTATCAAAATCTTTGGGCACATGTTTTTATGGCTTATGCCGTTTTACAGCAAGGTCAGCTGCAACGAGCGCGCACACTATTTGAAGACAGTCTGCGACGCGCCCAGCAGGCCGGCATTACGATTGCTGTGGTTTTTGCTCTGGAAGGATTTGCTCGCTTGCTGGTGCGGCAAGAGCAGTTCGAACTCGCTGCGCAGCTTTTCGCCTGGGCCGATGCCCTGCGCGACAAGATCGGCGATCATCGTCCGCCGGTTGAGCAGGCCTCGATTGAGTGTGATCTGACGATCGTGCATTCGCGACTGGACGATGCTGTTTTTGAGAACGCGTACAAAACAGGTCGTGCCATGACACAGGACGAAGCCATTGCGTGTGTGCTAAGCGGGGGAGAAGAAACATGAGCGAATCCACAGCGCGAGTGATTCGCACGCCCGACCAACGCCTGCGCGTGTTCGTGAGTTCGACGCTGCAGGAAGTCGCCGACGAGCGCCGGGCCGTGCGCGAGGCGATCGAGCAGCTGCGCCTGGCGCCCGTCATGTTCGAGCTCGGCGCGCGGCCGCATCCGCCGAAAGAGTTGTACCGCGCCTACCTCGATCAAAGTCACATCTTCATCGGCATCTACTGGCAGAAATACGGCTGGGTCGCACCCGATATGGACATCAGCGGCTTGGAAGATGAATACAACTTATCGAGCGATAAGCCGAAGTTGATCTATATCAAAGCGCCTGCGCCCGACCGCGAACCGCGCTTGAAGGAGCTGCTTGATCGGATTCGCGCGGACGATCGTGTCTCGTACAAATCTTTCTCCGCTCCGGAGGAGCTGCGCGATTTGATCGCCAACGATCTGGTGATGTTGTTGACCGAGCATTTTGAAATGAGCCAGCCGGCAGAGGTCGCACCAGGCCAACCGCCGACGCCGCTGCCTGCGTTGCCGGCGCCGCCCACGCAGTTGATCGGGCGCGCTCAAGAGTTGAGCACGCTGCAGAAGTGGTTACAGCGCGATGAGTTGAGCTTGCTGACCTTGACCGGACCGGGCGGCACCGGCAAAACTCGCTTGGCGGTGCAGGCCGCGCTGGAAGCCGCCGAGTATTTCGCCGACGGTGTCGGCTATGTTCCGCTGGCGTCGATCAGCGATCCCCGGCTGGTCGCCGCGACGATCGCGCAGTCGCTGGGTTTGCAGGAGGCACGCGGAACTGAATCGCTCGCTGCTGCGCTGCAAAACTTTCTGCGCGCTAAGCACCTGCTGCTGCTGTTGGACAATTTCGAGCAGGTCATTGAGGCTGCGCCGATGGTGGCTGATCTTCTGCAAGCGTGTCCGACTCTCAAGATCATGGTGACCAGCCGCGCGCCGCTGCGCCTGCGCGGCGAGCGCGAATTCCCGGTGCCACCGCTGGCGCTGCCGGCCCAGGGCGCGACTCTGCAGCGCGATCAACTCTCGCACTACGCGGCCGTCGAGCTCTTTATTCAAAGAGCTGTCGCCGTGAAGCCGGACTTCACGGTCACGAACGAGAATGCGCCCGCCGTGGCCGAGATTTGCCATCGGCTCGATGGGCTGCCGCTCGCCATCGAGCTGGCCGCCGCGCGCATCAAGCTGCTCTCGCCGCAAGCGATATTGAATCGCCTGGAACATCGTCTGCCTTTGCTGACCGGCGGCGCGCGCGATCTCCCCGAACGCCAGCAGACGCTGCGTAATACGATCGACTGGAGTTACAACTTGCTCGACGATCAGGCGGAGCGCTTGTTCCGGCGGTTAGCGGTCTTCGTCGGCGGCTGGACGCTGGAGGCCGCCGAGCAAGTGTGCAATCTCGACGGCGACCTCGGCGCGGATGTGTTGAATGAACTTGAAGAATTGAGCGACAATAGTTTGTTGAAACCGGCCGAAGCGATCGACGGCGAGATGCGCTTCGATATGCTGGAAACCATCCGCGAATATGCGCTGGAGCGGCTGGCCGACAGCGGCGAAGTCGATCGCGTGCGCGGGACGCACGCTCGGTTTTTCCTTGAGCTGGTCGAGCAAACGCTGCCCTATCAATTCAATCGCCTTCCCGAAGCGTGGATGATCCGTCTGGCCGCCGAGCACGCCAACCAGCGCGCCGCGCTGGAGTGGTGCAAGACCGGCGTGACCGATCCCGGCTGGATACTGCGCTTCGTGGGGGCCGCAACCTGGCTCTGGTTCCTGAGCGGACATCTGACTGAAGGCTATGCGTGGTGCCTGGAAGCCTTAGCCCACACAGAAGAGTTGGGGCCGACTTTGCTGCGTGGCCAAGCCTTGTTAGATGCGGGCGGCCTGGCCTTCACGCTGGGCAAATACGTCGAAGGGCGCGAGCACCTGGTACAGAGCATCGCCATTGCGCGCGAACACCAGGATCGACAACTCCTGACGCCTGCACTGGCTTACTACAGTCTGGTGCTTACCGGTCTGGGTGACTACACGGCTGCGTTGGAAGCCAGCAGCGAAGCCGTTGAGCTGGCTCGTACGCTGCAACATAATTGGCTGCTTGCCTTCTCGCTGTTCATACTGGGCGACAATATTGTCATCCTCCACGGCATCGAAGCGGCGCGCCCAGCCTTCGAGGAGAGTTTACTGCTGGCGCGCGCGGTCGGCGATCCGTGGCTGATGTCGGTCGTCGTGCGCACGATGGCGTGGGTGGCGTCGCTCACGGGCGATTCGCCGACTGCGCTGCGCCTGCTTGACGAGTGTATCGGCTTGGGGCGCAAGGTGGGCGATCGTTGGAGCCTGTCGTATTCATTGGTCGGTCTTAGCTTATGAGTATCTGCGCGGAGGCCAGATCGATCGTGCCAGAACGATACTGGACGAGAGCCTGACCCTGGCCCGTGAAATGGCCAGTACGACTAGCATAGCGATTGTGCTGCTGGGGTATGCCGGATGGGCGGCAGTACGCGGCCAGACGGCACGAGCGACTCAATTGATCGGCGCGGCCGACGGCGCCCTCGCGTCCATCAATGCCCGTTGGTGGCCGACTGAGCAATTTGCTTATGATTTCATCGCGGCGACCATCCACGCGCTCCTTGACGATGCCGCCTGGGAGGACGCGTACGCGGAAGGTCGCACGCTGACGCCAGACCAGGCGGTTGAATATGCGTTGAAGGAGACCGATGCCTGATCGCCCGACCGGCACCGTGACGTTTCTCTTCACCGACATCGAGGGCAGCACCTCGCTGGCGCAGCAATTTCCCGCCGAGCTGCCCGCTCTCCTCGCGCGCCATCACGCCATCTTGCATGAGTCCATCGCGCGCCACAACGGACATGTCTTCCAAATCACGGGCGATGCCTTTTGTGCCGCCTTTTACACCGCCAGCGATGCGCTCAAGGCCGCGCTCGACGCGCAACGTGGCTTGCAGCTCGAAGCCTGGCACCCTGCTGCGATTAAGGTACGAATGGGCATTCACACGGGTGCGGCGCAGGCCGGAGCGATCGAAGAGCGGGCGGGAGGATACGTGGGCTACTTGACGCTGACGCGCGTGCAGCGGGTCATGTCCACGGCGTGTGGTGGACAAGTCTTGCTGTCCAACCCAACCGCCGAACTCGTACGCGGGGAACTGCCCGCCGAAGTGACCCTGCGCGACATGGGCGAGCATCGCCTCAAAAGCTGCTCAACCCCGAACATCTCTGGCAACTGGTCGCGCCGGATGTGCGGCAGGACTTTTCACCGCTCCAATCGCTCAACGCCATTCCCAACAATCTACCCGTGCAGTTGACCAGTTTCATCGGGCGCGAGAAAGAGTTGACGCGCGTTCAAGAGAAGGTGGCGGATTATCGCCTGGTCACGCTCACCGGTTCCGGTGGTGTGGGCAAGACGCGCCTCGCCATTCAGGCTGCACATGAGTGCCTGCCGGACTACCGCAACGGCGCATGGCTGATCGAGCTCGCGCCGTTGGCCGATCCAGCGCTCGTGCCGCAAGCGATCGTCACCCTATTTGGTCTGCCGGAAGATGCTGCACGGTCGCCGCTGGCCGTGTTGACCGACTATCTCAGCGAGAAACCATTGCTGCTGGTGCTGGACAACTGCGAGCATGTGATCGACGCCTGTGCCCAACTCGCCGAGCATCTCTTGCTGCATTGCCCCGCCTTGCACATTTTGGCGACCAGTCGTGAAGCGTTGGGCATCGCTGGCGAGGCCGCGCTGCGTGTGCCCTCGCTCTCACTGCCGCCGATGAATACAGCCCTCCGTGAAGCCCTGTCTCAATCAGAAGCTGCGCAACTTTTCGTCGAGCGCGCTGCTGCCGCCCTGCCAGGCTTTGCGCTCACCGAGGCCAACGCGCCTGCCATCGCGCAAGTCTGCCGCCGCCTCGACGGTATCGCGCTCGCAATCGAACTGGCCGCCAGCCGCGTGAAGGTGCTCCGCGTTGAGCAGATCGTTGGCCGGCTGGACGATGCCTTCCGCTTGCTGACGGGAGGCCGCCGCACAGCCCTGCCGCGCCAACAGACCCTGCGCGCCACGATCGATTGGAGCTATAACCTGCTTGCCGATGCCGAGCGCACGGTGCTGCGGCGACTGTCGGTATTTGCAGGCGGCGCGATGTTGGAGGCCGCCGAAGCCGTTTGCGCTGATGAGGTTGGGGCTGATCAATGTATCAGCCCCGACGAGGTGCTGGACGTCGTCACGCAACTGGTCAACAAATCGCTGGTAGTCGCAGAGCGTGAGCAAGGTGCTGAAGCACGCTACCATCTGTTGGAAACGATCCGCCAGTATGCACGCGACAAGCTGCTGGAATCGGGTGAGGCTGAACTAGTGCGGGTGCGCCATTTGGATTTCTTCCTCGCATTTGCTGTAGCAGCCGAGCCCAAGATTGGCGGTTCTGAGCAAACGACTTGGATTAAACGCCTGGATGCTGAGCGCGAAAACTTGCGGGCAGCGATGGACTGGGCAACGGAGTCAGGGCAAGCTCAAGCCGGGCTACGTCTAGGTGGAGCATTACAATTCTTATGGTACGGCCGCGGTTATTGGCGTGAAGGGCGCGAGCGGTTGGAAAGGCTGCTCGCTCGACCTGAAGCGGCCAAACACACGACGACGCGCGCGGACGCACTCAACGTAGCCGGATTCCTGGCCGGTTGGCTGGGCGATTCTGAAGCCGCAATGGCTTTGCTCGAAGAGAGCCGGGCGATCAGTCTGGAGCTGGGCGAAGCAGGCAAGCCCACTCTCACCCGGTCGCTGTTTTATCTGGCATGGCAGATGATCAATCGAGACAGGGCATTAGCGCAGCGCATGTTTGACGAGAGTCTCGTGCTCGCTCGTGAGACGGGCGATACGTGGGTTATTGGCTGGACGCTTTACTTTCAAGGGAACCTGGCGATCCGCCAAGGCGACTATGCGTTAGCGCGCACCTTCTACAGCAACAGCCTGGCGCAGTTCCAGAAAGATGGCAACCAGGTGAGTGCTGCCGGTTCCATTAAAGCGCTGGGATGGGTACTCTACCATCTGGAAGATTATAGCGCCGCCCGCTCCCGGTTTGAGGAAGTTGTGCCAATCTATCGCGAATTTGGAGACAAATTCAGCATGGCCCAGACCCTTGAAGGCCTGGGCTACGTTGCCTACCAGCAAGGCGCTTACCCACAGGCCACCCTGTTCTTTGAGGAAAGCCTGGCGCTATTCCGCGAGCTAGAGAGAAAGGACACGATCGCGTGGTTGCTGGGTGATCTCGGAATCGCTGCCGGACAGCAGGGCGATCATGCGCGGGCGGCAGCACTCTTGAACGAAGCGCTGCCGCTGACTCACGAAGTAGGCGAAGCATCCCTCAGCGCCATGTGCCTGATAGGGCTGGCCGGTATTCAGTCGCAACCGATGCGCGCCGCGCAGTTGCTGGCCGCCGCCCAAACCGCGTTCGAGGCGAGCGATGAGATCGTCGAGCCTTTCCATCGTGCTGCGGAAGCGCGCATCGAAAGCAATGCCCGTGCCATGCTAGGCGAAGATGCTTTCAACGCGATGTGGAAAGTGGGCTGCTCGATGACGCTGGATCAGGCGATTGCATATGCACTGGAGGAAGACTGACTATGCGCTCACGACTTGCCTTGATCGGCGGCGAGGAATTCGCCGCTGGGTTTGAAGATGTTCACGCCGGGTTGTTAGCGGACACTGGCGCAGCAAAGCCGCGCGTGGTATTCTTGCCGACCTGCGCCGCCGACGATGGCGGCGAAGCGATCGAGTATTGGTGCAACACCGCGCGCGAGAAGTTCACGGCTTTGGGCGCGACAGTCGAAACGCCGCGCGTGATCGATCGCGCCAGCGCGGACGATGGGCATTACGCGCAATTGATCGTGGAGGCTGATTTGATCTATTTTGGCGGCGGGTATCCGCACGTTGCCATGCGGATCCTGCCTGAGTCGCACGTGCTGGCGGCGTTGCATGATGCGATGCAGCGCGGCGTGCTCATTGCCGGATCGAGCGGCGGTGCGATGTTGCTGGGCGCACGATCGGAAGTGGTGACGCCCGAACTCGCCGCGGAGATCGGCCGAGTGTGGGAGCACAGTGCGCCGCCCGATTGGGATCCACCGCTGACCGAGATTATCGATTGCCTGGGCTGGGTGTCGCATGGCTTCTGCGCGCCGCATTTCAATCGAGTGTTTCCGTGGAAGTGGCTGGAGCATGGTATCCTGGCAGACCATGAAGTTATGATCGGTATTGACGAGCAAACCGCCCTCGTGTCGCGCGACGATCATCAATGGGAAGTGCGCGGGCGTGGCGGGGTGACGTTGATTCGCGGCGATTTGAAGCCTGCTCGGTATCAAGCAGGTGAGATCGTACAACTGTAAGTTTGTCGAAGGAGCGGACTATGGACTATCTGGAAGAATCGCTTGACCCGCAAGACTGGGATGAGATGCGTGCCTTAGGCCATCGCATGGTAGATGACATGCTGACCTACTTGCAGACCGTCCGCGAACGGCCGGTGTGGCAGCCAACTCCCGATCGGGTGAAGGAGCAGTTGAAAGCGCCGCTGCCCGTCGAGCCGCAGGGCGCCGCGGAGGCGTATCAAGACTTCGTCGATCAGATTCTGCCGTATCCGTTGGGCAACATCCATCCGCGCTTCTGGGGCTGGGTCATCGGCACAGGCACGCCGTTCGGCGTGCTGGCTGAAATGCTGGCCGCGACGATGAATCCCAATATGGGCGGCGGCGATCACGTTGCCAACGAAGTTGAGCGGCAGGTGCTGGATTGGTGCAAGGAGCTGCTGGGCTTTCCGCCGGACTCCTCGGGCATCCTGGTCAGCGGCGGCTCGATGGCGAACTTCGTGGGCCTGACTGTGGCGCGCAATACGTTGGCGGGTTTCGACGTGCGCCGGCACGGCGTGGCCGCCGCGCTGCAGCCCATGACCTTCTATGGCTCGGTCGAGATGCACAGCTGCCTGCAAAAAGCCGTCGAGCTGCTGGGGCTGGGCGATGAAGCCCTGCGCCGGATTCCGGTCAACGCCGCTTATCAGATCGATCTCGGCGCGCTCGAGGAGGCGATCCAGGCCGATCGGGCGGCAGGCCGGCGGCCGATCGGCGTGATCGGCAATGCGGGCACGGTCAACACCGGGGCAATCGACGACCTCAACTCGATCGCGGATCTCTGCCAGCGCGAGCAGCTGTGGTTTCACGTCGACGGCGCCTTTGGGGCATTGGCCGCCGTCTCGCCCGAGCTGCGCCCGCTGTTGCAGGGCATGGAGCGCGCCGATTCAATCGCGTTTGATCTGCACAAGTGGATGTATATGCCGATCGAAGTGGGCTGCACCCTGGTCCGCAGCGAAGAGGCGCACCGCCGCGCCTTCTCGCTGACGCCCGAATATCTCTCGCATTTCGAGCGCGGTGCGGCCGGCGGCTCGCGCTGGTTCAACGATTACGGCCTGCAGCTGACGCGCAGCTTTCGCGCGTTGAAGGTGTGGCTGTCGCTCAAGGAGCACGGCATTGAAAAGTACGGGCGCGTCATCCAGCAGAACGTCGATCAGTGCCGTTACCTGGTCGGCCTGATCGAAGCGGCGCCCGAACTCGAACTGCTGGCCCCGGCCCCGCTGAACATCGTGTGCTTTCGCTACACGGCCCCCGGCTTTGACGAGGCCGCCTTGAACCGCCTGAATCAAGAGATCATGTTTGAGCTGCACGAGCAGGGCCTGGCCGTGCCGAGCTACACGCTGCTTGACGGCCGGTTTGCCATTCGCGTGGCGCACACCAATCACCGCACGCGCTACGCCGATTTCGATCTGCTGGTGCGCGAGGTGGTGCGCCTGGGGCAGGAGAGACATGACCGGATTTGAACTGGCGCCGATCGTCTTTGGCTTGACCTCCGCGGCCTGCTGGGGCGCGGCCGATTTCTGCGGCGGGCTGGCGACCAAGCGCACGCAGGTCTATCGCGTGATCATCTCGTCGCAGCTCATCAGCCTGATTCTTTTAGTCATCCTGGCGATGGCCACGCAGGAATCGCTGCTGCCGTTTGATCAAATGCTGCTGGCGAGCGTGGCAGGCGTCGTCGGCGCGATCGGCATGATCGCGCTATATCGCGCCCTGGCGGTTGGACAGATGGGGGTGGCCGCGCCCGTGTCTGCCGTGGTCGCCGCCGGTGTGCCCGTGATCGTCGGTTCGTTCATCGAAGGTCCGCCGAGCGTATTCCAGCTGATCGGGTTTGGGCTGGCGTTCGTGGCAGTGTGGTTCATCTCGCGCACCGGTCGCAGTGCCATTAACTGGCACGATCTGGGCTTGCCCATCATCGCCGGGCTGGGCTTCGGTACCTTCTACGTCCTGATCGGCAGCGTGGGTCAGGCGGCAGTGTGGTGGCCGCTCGTTGCCGCGCGCGTCGGATCGCTGACAGCGCTTCTGATTGTGACGCTCGTCAATCGACAGCCGCGTCTGGTGGAGCGGCAATCGTTGCGGTTGATTGTCCTCATCGGCGTGTTCGAAGTCGGCGGCAATGCCTGTTACATCCTCGCCCGGCAAGCGGGCCGCCTGGATGTCGCCGCCGTGCTTGCCTCACTGTATCCAGCCGTGACAGTCTGGCTGGCGTGGCTCCTTTTGAAGGAACAGATGTATCGGCTGCAATCGATCGGAGTGTTAGCCGCGCTCGCGGCGATTGTCTTGATCACTCTCTGACCCGGTTGAATTTCACGCCCGATCGGCGGTATACTGGGCGCAGAGAGTCTGGCGTCGTCCGTGATTTGACGAGGTGACCTCGAACATGATCGGCGCTTATCTTCAAAACCGCTATCGCCTTGACGCCGAGTTGGACCAGGGCGGCATGGGCACCATCTATCGCGCCACCGATACGCTGCTGCAGCGCGAGGTGGCTGTCAAAGTGCTCAGCGCCTCAGGCCTGGGCACCGCAGGTCGCGCGCGCCTGCTGCGCGAAGCGCAGGCTGTGGCCAGACTCAACCACCCCAACATCGTCTCGCTCTACGATGCGGGCGAAGCAAGTGGCACGCCCTTCATCGTCATGGAGCTGGTCGCCGGGCAAACGCTGCGACAAAAGCCGCCGCAATCGATTGAAGAAACGCTGCAGATCACGCGCCAGCTGTGCGATGCGCTCGATCACGCCCACAAGAACGGCGTGGTGCACCGCGATCTCAAACCGGAGAACGTGCTCATCACCCCGGAGGGAATCGCCAAGCTGGTGGACTTCGGGCTGGCGCATTCGGACACCACGCACGCGTCGGTTGAAGGGGCGCTCGTCGGCACGGTATTTTATCTGGCGCCGGAGCAAGCGCTCGGACAAGAGATCGATGCGCGCACTGATCTGTATGCGCTGGGCGTGATGCTATACGAGCTCACGGCCAGCCGTCTGCCCTTCAACGCCGACGATCCCCTGGCCGTGATTTCACAACATCTCTACGCGCCGGTCACGCCGCCCAGCACTTTCAATGCGGGCATCCCGCCCGCGCTCGATGCCTTGACTGTGCAACTGTTGAGCAAGCGCCCGGAAGATCGCCCAACCTCGGCGTCCGAAGTGCGCCGCAGGCTTGACGGCCTTGAGCAACCCTCAACGGCCGCGCCGGCGCACCGCGAAACGACTGAACTCTCCTTGCTCGATCGGATTGTGCGCGGCCGCCTGGTCAGCCGCCAGATCGAACTCGGCCAGTTGCAGGAGCTGATGGACGCACGCGCAGCGGGAAGGTCACAGCCATCTGGCGCTGATCTCCGGCGAGCCGGGCGTGGGCAAAACCCGCCTCGCGCACGAGCTGATCGTGTATGCACAGTTGAATGGCGCGGTGGTGCTGCGCGGCGGCTGTTACGAATACGAGGCCGCCACACCTTACATGCCGTTCGCCGAAGCCCTGCGCGACTGGGTCAGCGCCCGCAGCGCCGGCGAACTCCGCGCGCAGCTGGGATCAAACGCCTTCGAGTTGTCGCGCCTGGCGCCGGAGATTGAAGTGAAGATCGGCCCGCTGCTGCCCAGCCCGCCGCTGCCCCCCAATGATGAGCGCCTGCGCCTGTTCGATCACATCGCCCGCTTTCTGCAGAAGATCGCCGCCGAGCGCAGTTTGCTGCTGTTCATCGACGATCTGCACTGGGCCGACCATGGCACGATTGCGCTGCTGCACTATTTATTACGCCGTCTGCGCCACGATCGCGCGCTGGTGCTGGCTGCCTACCGCGAAGCGGAACTCGATCGATCGCGCCCGCTGAGCGACGCGCTGGTCGAATGGAACCGCGAACGGCTGGCGCTGCGCGTCCCAATCGGGCGCCTGCCGCCGGACGGAACGTGCGCGATGCTGTGCGGTCTGTTGGGCCTCGACAATGTCTCGGATGAATTCGCGCAGTTGATTCAGCGCGAAACGGAAGGCAACCCGTTCTTTGTCGAAGAAGTCATCAAGTCGCTAATCGAGCAGGGCCAGATCTATCGCGCCGGCGATCACTGGGAACGCAAAGAGATCGCCGAATTGACGGTGCCGCAAAGCGTGCGTGAGGCGATCGGGCGGCGGCTGAGCCGCCTGGATAAAACCTGCCTCGAAGTGCTGCACACGGCCGCCGCGCTGGGCAAGACCTTCGCGTTCGACGAATTAGCGGCGGTCTCCAGCATCTCTGAAAATCAAGTGCTCGACGCCCTGGACGAAGCCGGCGAGGCGCAGTTGATCCGCAGCGAGCGGGACACGGCGTTTGTCTTCACGCACGACAAAATCCGCGAAGTACTGTATGAAGAAATGAATCCGATCCGGCGGCGGCGTCTGCATCAACGCATCGGCGAAGGCCTGCTGAGATTACACGCCGGCGATCTCGACGCGCATGTGCCCGACCTGGCGCACCACTTTGCAGAAAGCGGCGATCTGGACAGGGGCCTGCACTTCTGCGTGCGCGCGGCTGAAAAGGCGGCCGCGGTCTTCGCGCGGGATGAGGCGCTGGCTTATTACGAGCGCGCGCTCGAGTGCGCCGAGAGTTTGAACTTGCCGGAGCAGATCACCGCGATCGAAGATGCCGTGGGCGACGTGTATTACGGGCGCGGCCCCTTCGAGCGGGCCGTGGAACATTATGAACACGCTTTGACGCACGCTACGGCTGACGACCGGCGCGCGGCGCTCAAAACCAAGATTGGCGCAGTGTACGCTTACGTCGGCGACGAGCGCGGCCTGGAGTTTCTGCAGGCTGCGGAACGCGAACTCGATCCACAGACGCAGGCGGGCGATCTGGCGCGCGCCCTGGCCACGCTGGGCCGCTTTCATCATTACCGGCTGGAATTCGATCAGTCGGTGGAGTATCTGGAGCGCGCCCGCCAGTTGGCAGAACCGCTTGACGATCCCAGCATACTGGCCGAAATCTACGCCTACCTCTCAGGCGCTTATCAGCAGGCCGGGCAATTCGAGCGCAGCAATGAATGGGCGCGGCAGGCCATCGCGCTGGGCGAGCGGCGCGATTATCAGTACGCCGTCGCGCTGGGCTGCGAGTTCCAGGCGGAGAATGCGTTCGCGGTGGGACACTGGCACGCGGCGTTGACCTATGCCGCACGCGATCGGGAAATCGGCGAGAAGATCGGATCGCTGGCGCGTGTCGCGTGGGCCGACCTCTCGTGCGCGTTCGCCTATCAGGGGTTAGGCGAACTGGCATCGGCGCTCGCCGCAGTTGAACGCTGCGTGGCGCTCGCGGAACACATCGGCGATCGCCGCCTCACCATTTTTGCGCGCTGCCGGCGCGCCACGATTCACACCGATCTGGGCCGCGACGAAGCGGCGCAGGCCGATCTCGATTTTGCGCTGGCGAGCGCGGACGAAGTGCGCCAGCCGCAAGTGTACAGCTGGGCTTACACCGCGGCGTTTCACGCCTACTTGCAGCGCGAAGATTGGGAACGCGCCCTGCAGGTGATTGAACGTGTCACGGAACTGGGTGGCAACCCGCCAGTCGATTGGTGCGTGGTCGCATACTTCCGGCTGGGCCGCCGCGACGATCTGGCGGAATTGGTCGCGGCCCATCCGCTGAAAATCAACCCGGCCGCGCCGCTGCGCTTTCAAGGCGACGCGTGGCGTTCGATTGGGCGAGTAGAAGCCTTGCTCGGCTCGCCAGAGAAAGCGGCGGCCGCTTATGATCACGCCGTCGAGATATATGATCAGTTGGGCAGTCGCCTCGACCTGGGCCGCCTGTTGAACTATCGCGGCCAACTGCGGCAGAGTCAAGGTGATGCAGCCGCGGCTCGCGCCGACTGGCTGCGCGCCCGCTCGATCTTTGAAGCGTGCGGGGCGGTGCGGGATGTGGCAAAGACGCAGCGATTGCTCGAAACGGAATGACCATCCCCCTCTCACGTCTGCGCTTGGTGCGGAACAGGAGAGGGGAGTGGTGAGTGTGCAATCTCCGCCCGGTCAATCGAGCGTATGCTGTGCCTCTGTGACCTGCGCGGGGACCAGCGCCACGTTGAAGCTGCCCAGTGAGTTACCCGCGGTATCGGCGTTGTACGACCAGGTGTTGCCAATGAGACGACCTTCGAAGTAAACACCGCCGCCCGAGTCGCCAGGGTTGATCACATGCTCAGGATCTGCCAGGGTCGCAACACCGTTTTTCATCTGGATGAACTTGAAGGCCCTGGTTGCCAACCGGCTGTTGGCGTCATCCCAGTAATTCACGGTCAGCCAATCGTCGGGCGCAAGTTGATTGATCAGCGGCGGCTCGGCCAGCGCGGCGGCGGTGAGCGCGATGCTGACGGGGAGCTGAAGGAGCCGAGTGCCCTTATCGAGGGTGACCGATTTCACATCGGCGACGCGCAGGCGATAGGCTGCGCCCGGCGTTGTCGGTGACGGACAGCGTCTCGTTAGACAGCGTCCCCAGGCTCCCAACGAAATGATTGTGAGTGAGGATCAGATGCGGCCCGATGAGGGTGCCCAGGCTCATTTCCTCCACTCGCACCCGCGCGCTGCCGGCCTGCCGTTCCCAGGTGCGAACGATCTGAACGAGCCCCTGGCCTGCCACCTGGGGCGCAGGGTGCGCCTCACCGGGCTCCGGCTTGCTCATGGCACTGACGCCGTTGACACCGAAAAAGAAGATTACTGCGATGAAAATGAACCAGGTCTTCATGATGCCGTCTCCTTGTCTGAATCTGATTCCAGAATACGGGGACGGCATGTGCCTGCCGGGTGGCGAGCGTGTATTCAGCGTGTATTTCCAAAACTCCTTGTCATTTGGTCGCTTTGTCGTGCTATACTGTCTTTAGTTAAACACCCATCAGCGTAAGGGCGGGCGTTTCGTGCTCAGCGAGAGGAGCCGGACATGCTGGAAGTCCGTTTGCTGGGGAAATTTGAAGTTTGCATGGATGGCCGCCCGGTCGAGATGCCACTGCGCGCGGCGCAAGCCCTGCTGGCCTATCTCGTGCTGAACGCGGGTAGGGAGCAGCGGCGCGAGCAAGTGGCCGGCCTGATCTGGCCCGACATGACCGACGCCAAAGCCCAAGACAACCTGCGGCATACGCTGTGGGTGATCCGCAAGGCGCTGGGCAACCGTGATTACGTCCTCACCGACGACTTCTCCGTTTCATTCAACACGGCGCTGGACTACTGGCTGGATACAACTGTGCTGGAGCGCAAGATCACAGGCGCAGAATCCGCCGATGATCTAATCGCGATCGTGTCCGCCTATGGTGCCGGGCTGCTGCCGGGCTTCTACGACGACTGGATCATGCTGGAACGTGAGCGCCTACAAGCGATCTTCGAGCGCAAGATGGCGCTGTTGTTGGACAAGTTGGTGGAGGCACAGCGCTGGCCGGAGGTGTTGGACTGGGGTGAGCGCTGGATCGCGCTAGGGCAAGTGCCCGAACCGGCCTATCGCGCCTTGATGTCGGCGCATGCCGGGCTGGGCGACATGGCGAGCATCGCCACGATTTATCAGCGCTGCGTCGAAGTGCTGAAGACTGAGTTGGGCGTCGAGCCAGCGGCGCAGACGCGCACGCTGTATGAGCGCTTGCAGCGGGAAGCGACGAAACGCGTCAAACTGCTCCTGTAGAAGTCAAGGTCACCCGCTACCACTTGCCCGCGCATTCGAGCCGGTTCATTGGGCGTGAGCGGGATCACTGAAGCGCAGCGGCTCTGGCAGCAGGCTGCGCAGGGTGAAGGCCAGGTATTGCTGATTAGCGGCGAGCCCGGCGTCGGCAAGACTCGTTTAGCGCGTGAACTGCTAACATATGCGCAAGCGATCGGCGCGGCGGTGCTGTCAGGCGAGTGCTTTGCCGAAGGCAGGGCACCCTATGCGCCGCTGGCCGAGATGATCGCCGCCACGGACCTTGCCAGCGTGCCGCCGTCTATCGTCGCCGACCTGCTGACGATCGCTCCTGCGCTGCGCGCGACTTATCCGGACGTTCCGCCGAATTTATTACTCGAGCCGCAGGCCGAGCGCCAGCGCATCTTCGACAACGTTGGGGCTTTCTTTGCGCTGCTCAGCGAACGCGCCCCAGTACTGCTGTTCGTCGATGATTTACACTGGGCTGATAGCGGCAGCCTGTTCCTGCTGCATCACTTGGCACGGCGTACGCGCAACCTGCGCCTGCTGATTGTATTGACCTACCGAGAAGTTGATCTGAGCGAAGCGCGGCCCCTTCACGAGATGCTGCTCGACCTCAACCGCGAGCGGCTGGCGACGCAACTGAAACTGCCCCGCTTGGATCGCGACCATACCTGCGATCTACTGGCGGCGCTGTTTCAAGAAGAGATCACTCCGGAGTTTCTCGACGGCATCTACGGCGAAACCGACGGCAATCCCTTCTTCGTCGAGGAAGTGTGCAAGGCGCTGATCGAATCCGGCAAGGTGTATTTTGAAGGCGGGCGGTGGCATCGGCCCGGCATGGAACAGATCGAGATTCCGCAGAGCGTGCGCGTGGCGATCGAGCTACGCGTCGCCAAATTGCCTATGTCCACGCAGGACACCCTTAGGGCGGCGGCGATATTAGGACGCGAATTCGAGTTTGAGGTGCTGCGCGCGATGGATGGTCTCACCGAAGATGCGTTGATCGACGCCCTGGAGATCGCCGAGTGTGCCCATCTCATCGGGGCGATCAAACGAGCGGGCGCTGTGTCTTTTGCGTTTACGCACGCCTTGATCCCGCTGGCGCTGCACGAAGGATTGAGCGCCTTGCGGTGTCAGCGCTTGCATCGCCGCGCGGCCCAGGCGCTCGAGCATATTCATGCCGATCTTCTTTCATCAGGCGACTTCGCCGCCGCGCTCGCCCGCCACTACGCCGAAGCAGGCGACCTGGACAAGGCCGTCGAGTATTACGTGCAGGCTGGAGAACGAGCGCGCAATGTGTATGCCTACCAGGAAGCGATCGAACACTATCGGCACACGCTGACTGCTTTGAAAGAGATGGGCCCGGCGGAATTGACCCGCGCCGCGCGCACGGCGATGACGCTAGGCGGGTTGTATCATACCGTCTTCGACTTCGAGCGTTCGCAGCAGGCTTATCACGAAGGGTTTGCCTTGTGGCAGCGCGTGGAAGAGGAACAGCGCAACATCAGGCGGCCGCCTGCGCCGCACGCTCTAAGGCTACTCTGGCAAGGAGCAGTCAGGTGCTTAGATCTAACCGCGACGAACCTGGACGGCCCCCATGCGATCATCAAGCAGTTGTTCAGCGGCCTGGTCGAATGCACACCCGATCTCGACATCGTGCCTGACCTGGCGCACAGCTGGGATATCCTCGACCAAGGACGCCGCTATGTCTTTCACCTGCGGCCTGAAGCACGGTGGAGTGATGGCCGGCCGGTGACGGCCCGCGATTTTGAATTCACCTGGAAATATCAGTTGAACTCGGCTGACTCTTCACCAAACCGCGAACTATTTTGCGACATCAAGGGCGCCCGGGCGTGCTACGACGGTCGAGCACAGCCTGACAGTGTCGGCGTTCATGCAACCGATGATCTCACGTTGGTCGTCGAACTTGAAGAGCCGACTGGTCATTTTTTATCGGTATTGACTCACTCAGCAACTTTCGCTATCCCACGCCATGCCGTTGAAGCGCGCGGCCCACACTGGGCTACGCCAAATGACATCATCACCTGCGGCCCCTTTCGCCTGGAAACATGGCGGCCTGATGAAAGTATCGTGCTAGTGCGCAATCCTCAGTATCACGGTCGCGCGACCGGCAACGTATCGCGAGTCGAATTGACTCTGTCTGATCAGTGGACAAGTGACGAGGTATTAAAGTCCTACGAGGCTGATGCCTGCGACGTCAGCCATCTCACATTTCGGGAAGTTGAGCAGGCGCGGCAGCAGCACGCCAGCGAATACGTCGAAGCGCCTCTCGCAGCGACACAGTTCGTCTTCTTCAACATGGATCGCCCACCCTTCGACGATGTACGTGTGCGACAGGCGTTCATCCATGCCGTCGATCGGGTGACGATGGCTGAGGTTGCATTTCGCGGCATCGTCTCTCCGGCGACGGGCGGCTTTGTTCCTCCTGGCATGCCCGGCCATTCGGTTGGGATTGGATTGCCCTACGATCCCGAGCGCGCTCGCCTGCTTCTGGTGGAAGCCGGCTGTCCCAAGGGCCGTGGATTCCCAATACTCGAAGCGTATTATTGGTTTCCGTCAACCTCAGTGAGGGCACAATACCTTCAGCGACAATGGCATGATGTATTGGGCATCAATCTCCAGTGTACATTTATGCCGTATGACGAGTGGCGCGAACAGCGACCAACTACACATTTGATCGTAGTCGGGTGGGTTGCCGATTATCCGGATCCACAACATTTTCTCAGCGTGGTATGCCATCGATATGCGCGGTGGTTTGAGCAGTCTTGGCGCAACGCCGGTTATGAACAGTTGCTGAACGTGGCACAGCACACGTCCGATCCAGCCGAACGCATCAAGGTCTATCGGTCTGCTGATCGAATTCTCATGCAGGAGGCGTTGATCATGCCCTTGGCGTACAGCAGATGGAATTGTCTGATCAAGCCGTGGGTTAAGTGGCATCCCCTCTCGCCGCTCAGAGCAGACTACTGGAAAGACGTGATCATTGAGCCGCACTGAACCAGTATGAACCTCAAGGCGATTTACCGATGATTGGCACAACGCTGCAGAACCGCTATCGCCTCGAGGCCGAACTCGACCAGGGCGGCATGGGCACGGTTTATCGAGCCTATGACACCCTGCTGGATCGGCCTGTGGCGCTAAAAGTACTGAGCACGACCGGGCTGGGCACCGAGGGCCGCGCCCGTCTGCTGCGTGAGGCGCGCGCCGCCGCCCGGCTCAATCACCCCAACATCATGGCGATCTATGACGCAGGCGAAGCCAATGGCATGCCCTTCATCGTCATGGAGCTGCTCCCCGGCCGCACGCTGCGCGACTATCAGCCTCACTCGCTGGACGAAGCGGTCACGATTGCCGCGCAGATTTGCCTCGCATTGGAGCATGCGCACACCAACGGCATCATCCATCGCGATCTAAAGCCGGAGAACGTGATGCTGCTCTCCTCACCCGCACGGCCAGCCGTCCCGCCGCTGAGCGGACACGGGAAGGGAGAGGGGCGCGCGCAAGGCGGAGTGAAGGTCAAGCTCATGGACTTTGGCCTCGCCTTTCACACTGGCGCAACGCGTCTGACACAGGAAGGCCTGCTCGTCGGCACGATTGCGTATCTCGCGCCCGAGCTGATCGAGAGCAAGCCGGCCACGGTGTCTTCAGACTTGTATGCCCTGGGCGTGATGCTGTACGAACTTGCCGCGCGGCGGCCGCCGTTCACGGGCGAAACCTTGATGGCGGTGCTGTCGCAGCATCTGTATGCACCCGTCGTGCCGCCCAGCACTTATAACGTTGTCATCCCCCCTGCCCTCGACGCGCTGATCGGTCAGCTGCTCGCCAAGCGGCCGGAAGATCGACCGCCTTCCGCGGCTGAAGTGCATCGCGCACTTGAGACATTCGAGCAACCATCCGCTACCGCACAATCGCACTATTCAACCATCGAACACTCCTTGCTCGATCGGATGGTGCGCGGGCGGCTGGTGGGGCGCGAGCGCGAACTGGCGGACGCCCAGCAGATCTGGCAGCGCGCCGCCGCAGGCGAGGGGCAGGTCTTGCTGATCAGCGGCGAGCCGGGCATCGGCAAGACGCGCTTCGCCCGTGAACTGATGGCCCAGGCGCGCTTCAACGGCGCGCAGGTACTGCTGGGCGAATGTTACGCCGAAGGCAGCGCGCCGTACGCCCCGCTGGCGCAGGTGATTCAGGCTTCACAAGACCCTTCGGGTTTTGGAAACCCGGAAGGTCTGACTCCGTCCCTCATCGCCGATCTCCTCACCATCGCCCCGGCGCTGCGCGGCAGCTATCCCGACGTGCCGCCCAATCCGCCCCTGGAGCCACAGGCCGAGCAGCAGCGCATCTTCGATCACGTGGTCGCTTTCCTGTCAGGATTGGCGGCCCGCGCGCCGGTGCTGCTCGTCGTCGACGATGCGCACTGGGCCGACCGCGCCACGCTGGCCTTGCTGCGGCACGTGGCCCGCCGCGCGCGCCCGCTGCGCCTGTTGATCACCTTGACCTATCGCGAGATTGAACTGGACGAAGCGCGGCCCTTCAACACGGTGCTGATCGATCTGAACCGCGAGCGCCTGGCCACCCGCTTGAAACTCACGCGTTTCGATCGCGATCAAACCCGCGCCATGCTGGCGACGCTTTTTCAAGAAGAGGTCACCGCCGATTTTCTGGACGCCGTCTACCGCGAAACCGAAGGCAACCCCTTCTTCATCGAAGAGGTGTGCAAAGCGCTTGATCGAAGAAGGCCAGCTGTCGCGCGCCAGCGGACGCTGGCAGCGAGTCGATACGAGCGAATTGGAGATTCCGCAGAACGTGAAACTGGCCATTCAGACGCGGGTGAACAAGCTGCCCGATCCCGCGCAGGACACACTGCGGCTGGCCGCCGTGCTGGGCCGCGAGTTCGACTTCGACACGCTGCACGCCATGAGCGATCTCGACGAAGACGAGTTGATCGAGGCGCTGGACATCGCCCAGCGCGCGCAGTTGGTCGACGAAGCGCCGCGCGGCAAGGGTCAGGCCGCGCGCAGCGTGTCCTTCGCGTTTGCGCACGCGCTGATCCCCGCCACGCTGCACGACAGCCTGAGCGGCCTGCGGCGGCAGCGGCTCCATCGCCGCGCGGCACAGGCCATCGAGCAGGTATCCGGCGCTGCCGGTTGACGAATTTGCCGCGCAGTTGGGCCGCCATTACGCGCAAGCCGGCGAGAGTGACAAAGCGATCGAATATTTGCTGAAGGCCGGCGACCAGGCCCGCCGGGTCTATGCCTACGAAGAAGCCGTCGAGCACTATCAACAGGCGCTGGCGTTCTTGAAGGAGCAAGGGCCGATCGGGCTGGCGCGGGCCGCGCGCACCGCGATGAATCTGGGCACGCTGCATCACACGCTGTTTGCGTTCGATCGCTCGCGCGCCGCCTATCAGGAAGCCTTTGAGTTGTGGCAGCGCGTCAAGGAAGTGCAGGCGCAGCAGACGCTGCCGACCGCGCCGCACGCGCTCCGCCGCAACTGGCCGGCTGAACTGGGAGCGCTTGATCCCAACCGGCGCAGCACGACTGAGGCGGCGCGCCTGATCGAGCAATTGTTTAGCGGGCTCGTGGAGCTCAATGCCGACTTCGACATCGTGCCGCTGCTGGCGCGCAGTTGGGAACTCAGCGAAGATGGACGCCAGTATACTTTTTCATCTGCGCCGCGACGCCGCCTGGAGTGATGGCACGCCGATCACGGCGCACGATTTTGAGTTTTCATGGAAGCGCGTCCTTGACCCGGCCACTGCTGCAGTAGAGAACGCCGTCTACTTGTTCGACATCCGGGGCGCCAGGGCGTTTCACAGCGGCCAGCAGCCCACGGCCGACGAAGTGGGCGTGCGCGCGCTGGACGATTTTACGCTGCGCGTGGAATTAGAAGAACCGGTCGGCCACTTTCTGCATCTGCTCGCCTACACCATCGCGGCAGCCGTGCCGCGCCATATGATTGCGGCTCATGGGGCAGATTGGACTCACCCTCAACACTCGTGACGCACGGGCCGTTCCGCCTGGAGAGCTGGACGCCGGACGAAACGATCGTGTTGGCGCGCGATCCGAATTATCGCGGCCAATTCAGCGGCAATCTGGCGCGGATCGAGCTTACCCTGGGAGCCAACGTGGCGAAAGAAGTGTTGCTCGACTAGTATGAGGCGAATCAAAGTCGATCTGGTGATCTCCGGCGTCGACCCTGCTCGAACGTCGTGCGGCAGCGATATCCGGCGGAGTATCACCGGCTGCCGGCCGCCCTGACCACTTATCTGGCCTTTGATGCGACGCGCCCGCCGTTTGACGATGCGCGCGTGCGGCGCGCGTTAGCGCACGCGATCGATCGCCGCGAGTTGGCGCAGGGGCTGCTGCAGGGCGCTTCTTCGCCCGCACTGGGCGGCCTGGTGCCGCCCGGCCTGCCCGGCCACACCGAACACATCGGGCTGCTGTATGACGCCGCGCGTGCCCGGCAATTGCTGGCCGAGGCCGGCTATCCGGGGGGACGTGGCTTTCCGGAGATCGAGGCCATGTGGCCGACGGCGGCGAAGCGACACGCGTGACCAATCAGTACTTGAAGGATCAATGGCGCGATCAGTTGGGTCTGCGCGTGACTTGGCACACGCTAGATATATTGACCTTTCAGGCTGCCCTGCGCACGAGCACGCCGCATCTTTATCGCATGACTTGGGTCGCCGACTATCCTGATCCGGATAATTTTCTGCGCCTGGCGCTGCATCAACCGCACAGCCGCTGGCACAACGATCGCTTCGAGCAGCTGCTGGAGTCGGCCCGCCGCATGACCGATCCGGCGGAGCGCCTGAAGTTTTATCAAGCGGCCGATCGGTTGTTGATGGACGAAGCGGGCGTGATCCCGCTGACGTATGGGTATTATCACTGCTGGCTCAAACCGTGGATCAAGCGTTTTCCCGCCTCGCCGCTCAAGGTCACTTACTTCAAGGATGTCGTCATCGAGCCGCATTGAGGTTGACAGCACACCTGCTGAAGCGAAAAAGTGGTAAACTGAGAGAGGAATCAGCAGAAAGCGACATCCGCGCCATGCTGGGCGAAGAGGCTTTTGCAGCGGCGTGGAGCGCCGGTCGCGCGCTGACGCTGGACGAAGCCATTGAGTACGCCTTGTAGTGAAGAAGTGGTAAACTTGAAAGAGTAATCAGCCACGCGGGGGAGAGATGTCCGACACGAAGTCGCCTCACATTCGCACACCGGATCAGCGGCTGCGCGTCTTCGTCAGCTCCACGCTGCAAGAAGTGGCCGACGAGCGCCGGGCCGCTCGCGAAGCGGTTGAGCACCTGCGGCTTGCGCCGGTCATGTTCGAACTCGGCGCGCGCCCGCATCCCCCCCAGGATTTGTACCGCGCCTATCTCGATCAAAGCGACATCTTCGTCGGCATCTACTGGCAGAAGTACGGCTGGGTCGCGCCCGACATGGACATCTCCGGCCTGGAAGACGAGTATCGTTTGTGCGGTGGCCAGCCCCGGCTGATCTATATCAAGACCCCGGCGCCCGATCGCGAGCCGCGCCTGAAAGACCTGCTCGATCGCATTCGCAGCGATGATCGGGTCTCCTATAAACCCTTCGCGACCGCAGACGAGCTGCGCGAATTGATCGAGAACGATCTGGCGATGATCCTGACCGAGCGCTTTGAGGCGGCGCGCGCTGTGACCGTCGCACCGGGCGAACCCCCGCAAGTGGCCCCTTCTCACAACCTGCCCGCCCCGCCCACGGCCTTGATCGGGCGCGAACAAGAACTCGCCGCGCTGAACGCTCTGCTGTTGAGCGGCGAGGGCGGATTGATCACGCTGACCGGCCCCGGCGGCACCGGCAAGACGCGGCTGGCGGTTGAGGCAGGGCGCCGCGTGCTCGACCACTTCGCCGATGGCGCTTATTTCGTCGCCCTCGCGCCCATCCGCGATCCGGCGCTCGTCGCCCCGACCATTGCCCAGACGCTGGGCCTGCGCGAAACTCTCGGCAGCCGCTCGATCCTCGTCGACGTGCAGAGCTTTCTGCGCGACAAACGGCTGCTGCTGATGCTGGATAACTTCGAGCAGATCGTGGCCGCCGCCTCGGCCGTTTCCGGCCTGGCTCAGGCCTGCGCGCATCTTAAGATCGTCGTCACCAGCCGCGCGCTGCTGCGCGTGCGCGGCGAGCGCGAATTTCCCGTGACGCCGCTGGCCCTGCCGGACACGCAGCAGACCCTGTCAGTCGACCAGCTGTCGCGCTATGCCGCCGTCGAGTTGTTCGTTCAGCGCGCCGTGGAGGTGCGTCCCGATTTCACCCTCACCCAGGATGATGCGCTCGCCGTGGCCGAAATCTGCCAGCGGCTGGACGGGCTGCCGCTGGCGATCGAATTGGCCGCCGCGCGCATCAAACTGCTGCCACCGCTGGCGATGTTGAAACGGCTCGAACATCGCCTGCCGCTGCTGACCGGCGGCGCGCGCGATCTACCGGAACGCCAGCAGACGCTGCGCAACGCGATCGAATGGAGTTACCTCCTGCTTGACGATCGAGCCAGGCAGCTGCTGCGGCGCCTGGCGGTGTTCGCCGGCGGCTGGACGCTGGAGGCGGCTGAGATAACGTGCAACTCCGACGGCGATCTGGGCGTTGAAGTGCTGGACGAGCTGGAGGCGCTAGCCGACATGAGCCTGCTCACCCATGCCCCGGGCCCGGATGGCGAAATGCGTTTCGGCATGCTGGAGACCGTCCGTGAGTATGCACTGGGAAAACTGGAGGAAAACCTGCCTGAAGCAGGCCGTGTCCGGCAGCAGCATGCTCAATACTTTCTGCAGCTGGCCGAAGCCGCCGAGCCGCACCTCACTTCCATCGAGCGCTACGCCTGGCTGCCCCGCCTGGCGCCGGAGCGCGATAACCTGCGCGCCGCGCTGGCGTGGAGCAGGTCGCAGCCCGATCCGGATGGCGAATTGCGTTTCGTCGCGGCCTCAGCCTGGTACTGGTATTTCAGCGGCCACATCAGCGAAGGGCGGGCGCAGGCTGAACACGCCCTGGCGCGCTGTGATAGCGCCGATCGATCCAGGCTGCGCGCCATGGTCTTGTTCTGCGCCGGCTGTCTTGCTGCCGCGCACGCGGACTACGGCATGGGGCGCGATCGATTGGCCGAATGCGCCGCCATCTTCCGCGAGATCGGCGATCAGCGGCGCGCCGGATACGCGTTGAACTATCTGGCGCTGGTGATCATGAGTCTCGGCGATCCGCAGTTGGCCGAGGCCACGTTCCGGGAAAGCATCGAACTCTTCAGCGCCGTGCCCGATCGCTGGGGCCAGGCTCTGGCTCTGGGCAACTACGCGGAAATCCTGCTGATGGTCGGCCAAATCCCGGCAGCGCGTCTGGCCTGTGAAGATGGCTTGCGCCTGTGGCGCACGGTAGGCGACACCTGGGGTGAAGGCAATCACTTGTGCGCGTTGGGCAGTGTGGAATGGTACGAGGGCCGGCTGGAAGCCAGCCGCGCCCATTGCCAGACCTCGGTCGATCTGCTGCGCCAGCATGGCGATCGCTGGGGATTGGCGCGCGCGCTGAACCGCCTGGGGTTTGCGCTGCTGGCTTTGAACGAGGTTTCCCCCGCGCAGGCCTGCTTCACGGAAAGCCTCGATCTGTGGCAGTCGATGGGCAATCGGCGCGGGATCATCCACACTCTGATCGGACTCGGCGGCGTTGCAGCGGAAGAAGGCCAACCCGAGCGAGCGGCGCGGCTGCTGGGCGCGGTTGAATGTTTGTCTCGCCAGACACTGTACGTCGCCTACGGCCTCGATCGCGCGCGCTACGAGCGCACGCTTGAACGGGCGCGATCGCAGATTGATGAAGCGGCCTGGAACGCGGCCTTCTCGCGGGGGCAGATACTGACGCTGGAACAGGCCATTGCGTACGCATCAGGCAAGGTGTGATACAACCATAGAACAGAGATTTGCCATGGATCTGGGAGAGAGGCAGTGATGAGCCCAGTACGGCGTTCGGACGTTTGGGCCGGCGGTGCTGCTTATGAGCCCTATGTTGGCCGCTGGAGCCGTCGGGTCGCACGAGAATTTCTTGACTGGTCGGCGCTGCCGGCGGACAGCACCTGGCTGGACATCGGCTGCGGCACGGGCGCCTTGAGTCAGGCGATTCTCCAGGCTGCTGCGCCGCGTGACATGACCGGCATCGATCGCTCGGCTGATTACATCGCCCACCTGCGGTCGCAGAACGATGATCGACGCGCCCGTTTTGTGGTCGGCGACGCGCAAGCTCTGCCCGTTGAGACATCGAGCTACGACGCGGTAGTGTCCGGTCTCGTGCTCAATTTCATCCTGCAGCCTCGGCAAGCTGTGCGCGAAATGGTGCGCGCGGCGCGATCGGGCGGCGTGGTGGCGGCGTATGTGTGGGACTATGCGGGCAAGATGCAGCTGCTGCGGCATTTCTGGAATGCCGCCGCCGCGCTCGATCCGGCGGCCTCCGAGTCTGACGAGGGACGACGTTTCCCGATCTGCCGGCTGGCGGCGCTTGAAGAGTTGTTTCAACAGGCGGGCCTGCGCCAGGTCGCGGTGCAACCGATCGACATTTCAACCGATTTTCAGGACTTCGACGATTACTGGAGGCCGTTCCTTGGCGGGCAAGGACCCGCGCCCGGCTACGCCATGTCATTGAGCGAGGAACGGCGAGCTGCCTTGCGCGATCGCTTACGAGCTGCACTTCCCTTTGCACTGGACGGATCAATCCCACTCGTCGCACGGGCCTGGGCGGTGCGTGGCACGAAAATATAATACACAAGGGGCTATGTATGTTGCAACCCGATCGAATTGTCTCAACCACCTGCCCCTACTGCGGGGTGGGCTGCACGCTTGAATTGCATCTCACTGGTGACACCATCTACAAAGTCACCTCGCCGTTTGATAGTCCGGTGAATCATGGCAATCTATGCGTCAAAGGCCGCTTCGGCTACGATTTCATTTACAGTCCCAAGCGCGTGACGACCCCGCTGATCCGCAAGACGCCGCAAAAGGCGGGTGAGCGCACGCCAGCGTTCGATCGATCCGAATGGCGCGAAGTCAGTTGGAATGAGGCCTTAGACTTCATTGCCGATCGATTGGTGGAAATTTACCGGCGCGACGGATCGGACGCCCTGGCGGTGTACTGCTGCGCCAAGGCCACCAACGAGGACAACTACCTCTTGCAGAAGATGTTCCGCGCGCTGTTCCGCACCAACAACATCGATCACTGCACGCGGCTGTGCCACGCTGGATCGGTCACCGCGCTGATCAAATCGCTGGGTACCTCGGCCATGAGCAACACCGCTACCGAAGTGCTAAAGAGCGATGTCTTCATCGTCACCGGATCGAACACCACCGAGAATCATCCCATCATCGCGCTGCACATGAAAGAAGCGATTCAGAAGCACGGCGCAAAGTTGATCGTGATCGATCCGCGCCGCATCGAGTTGTGCGATTACGCGACGCTGTACCTCCCCTTGCAGCCCGGCACCAACGTGGTGGTCTTCAACGCGATGGCGCACGTGATCGTCAAAGAGGGGCTGATCAACCGGTCGTTTATCGACGCGCGCACGGAAGGCTACGCCGAGTTTGTCAAATCGATCGAGACGTACACGCCGGAATACGCCGAGTCGATCAGCGGCGTCGATCGCCGGCTCATCGTCGAAGCGGCGCGGCTGTATGCCACGGCGAAGAACGGCGCGATCTACTGGGGCATGGGCATCTCGCAACTTTCGACGGGCACGGCCAGCGCGCTCGGCCTGATTCATCTCGCGCTGCTCACCGGACACATCGGGCGCGAGGGCACGGGGCTGAATCCACTGCGCGGTCAGAACAACGTGCAGGGCGCCTCCGACTCCGGCGCAATGCCGTTCTTCTATCCCGGCTACATGCCCGTCGATAAAGAAGATGACGCCGTGCAGTGGGAGCAGGCGTGGAACGTCGAGCCGGGCGGGCTGAGCCGCAAGCGCGGGCTCACCACCACCGAGATTCTGTCGCACGCTCACCCGGGCGGCGTGCGCGCCTTGTACATCATGGGCGAGAATCCCATGATGACCGAGCCGAACCTCAACGTCACGCGTGAGCACATGCAGCAGTTGGAGTTCCTCGTGGCGCAGGACATCTTCATCAACGAGTCGGCCGCGTTTGCCGATGTCTTCCTGCCCGTCACGCCGTTTGCCGAAAAAGAAGGGACGTTCACCAACACCGATCGGCGCGTGCAGCGCGTGCGCAAAGCGCTCGAGCCGCGCGGCCAGGCCCGGCCCGATTGGGAGATCATCTGCGATCTGGCGGCGCGCCTCGAGGCGCGCCTGGGTCGCCCCAATTCGGCGCGCTGGAACTACGAGGAACCGGAAGAGGTCTTCCGCGAAATGGCCAGCGTGGCGACGATGTTGAAGGGCGTCACGTATGATCGAATTGAGAAAGTCGGCTTGCAATACCCGGTGCTGGATGAGACGCATCCCGGCACGCCGTTCTTGTTCGCCGAGAGTTTCCCCGCGGGGCGCGGTAAGTTCATTCCGGTCGAACACGTGCCCACCGCGGAAGAACCCGACGACGAATATCCGTTCATCCTCACCACAGGCCGCTTGCTGGAACACTGGCACGGCGGCACCATGACGCGCCACTCGCAGCTCGACGCGCTGTTTCCGCAGCCGTTGATCGACATTCACGAGGTCGACGCGGCGCAGTTGGGCTTGAAGACGGGCGACGCGGTGCGCGTCTCGTCGCGGCGCGGATCGGTGGTGCTGCGCGTGAACGTCAGCCCCAAGACCAATCCCGGCGTGGTCTTCATCCCCATGCACTTCGTCGAAGCGGCCGCGAACGTGCTGACGATCGATACGCTCGATCCGTTCGCCAAGATTCCCGAATTCAAAGCGTGCGCCGTCAACATTCAAGTGGCCGGCGAAGACGAACTGCCGCAAGCTGAGGAGATGATGGTGCGGGGGAGGAAGTAAAGACCTGACAGGTGGGCCACCGGATCGCTCATGCACCGTGTGGTGGTGGCCCACCTGTCAGGTCTCGCACCGATCGAGATCGCGGGGACGAAGGGCGATCAGGTGCAAAAATTACAGCCAGGAGAGGCACACCATGAAAGTCTTTCTCACGGGCGGCACCGGCTTTATCGGGCAGCCGCTGACCCGGCGTTTGTTGGCGCGCGGGTGGGAAGTCATCGCGCTGGTGCGCAAACCGGACAGCGCTCAAGCGCGCGCTTTGAGCAAATTGGGCGCGCACTGCGTGGCAGGCGACATCACCGATCGCGAGTCGATGCGCGCGGGCATGACGGGCGCCGATCTTGTCGTGCACAATGCGGGCTGGTATGAGCTGGGCCTGACTGCCGACGCCCAGCGCCGCATGCGCGCCATCAATGTCGACGGCACCGAAGCGGTGTTGGGGCTGGCGCAAGAACTTGGCATTCAGCGCGTCGTGTATGTGTCCAGCGTGGTGGCGCTGGGCGACACCGGGCGACAGCAGCGCGACGAGACCTTTGTGAGTCAAAGCCACCCGCCTCTCCGTTTACGAACAAACCAAAACCGACGCCCACCTCCTGGCGCAGCGTTGTCAGCAGAACGGTTTGCCGCTCATCATCGTCTGCCCCAGTCAGGTCGTCGGCCTCAACGACCATTCACCGTGGGGCTACTTTGCGCGCCTCTACGTCAACGGCCTGATGCCGCCCGCGGGTTGGGCCAGGGACTCCATCTATTCTCATGTCGGTGTTACCGATGTCGCCGAAGGGATTGTGCTGGCGGCGGAGAAGGGCCGCGTGGGCGAAACGTATTTGCTCAGCGGTGAGCCGGCCACGATGCAGACCCTGATGGAAACGTGGAGCTGGCACGGCTGGCCGGTTCAAGGTGCGGCTGTGGCTGCCCACGCCGCCGATGACGATGACGTTTGCGCTCATGGAACCCTGGCTGCGCCTGATCGGTCTGCCCGCTTTCATGTCGCGCGAGGTCGCGCGCGGCGCCAATGCCAGTTTCTACTACTCGAACGAAAAAGCCCGGCGCGAACTGGGCTGGAACCCCAGGCCGGTGCGCGAGTTGTGGTTGGAAACCCTGCAAGGCGAACGCGAGCTCAAGGCCCGACGGCGCAAGCGCGACCTCAAATCACGCTTGATGCCAGTGGTTGAGGAGGTCTGATTGCCAGCCGGCTTTCGGCACAATAGCAGCTGGCACTTGGGATCTCCGGGCTAAGACTGTCGCCTGTATTGCCTGCATCGCCAGTCTTGAGAACGCGGATCCAAACAGAGAAGCAGTGTGTGCTGTGTCTCTGTTTTTGTGCGCGAGTACTCGGGGTGAACCTGCGTTCGCCAGCTCCACAGCGATGCGGCGCGTTGATTGCGCCGGATGTCGTCCTGACTGCCGGACACTGCACAGACGGCGCTGTTGCAGCGCGCTTCTGGTTCTATGAAGATGTCACTTACGACAACGTTCCATTCCCGCTCTATCCATACGGCGGCCCGGGCAGCGGGGCCATTGAAGGTACAGCCTACACAAATCCGAAATACCGCAGCCCCGAGAATCCCTATGGAGGTGGCAATGGGCTGCCGGCCTTCTCATACCGTGACACCGGCGTGGTTGTCCTCGACGAACCAATCGTCATGGCTGAATACGGCCAACTGCCGACGGCAGGTCTGGTAGACACGCTGCAGAATAAGACCGGCATTGATTTTGTCGGTTACGGTGTGCAGTATCAGGCCCAGATCCCAGGGAATCAGCTGCCTCAGCCCCCGCCGTACTATCGCTGGACAGGACCGAGAGTCCGCATGTATGCTCCCAGCGAGCTGGTCTCGGGCAAGTTTGTGCACAGCGCTGAATACATGCGCCTCGCGCTGAATCCCGGCGGTGGAACCGGTGGCATCTGCTTTGGCGACTCTGGCGGCCCCGATCTTCTCGGCGGCGCGAATACCGTCCTGGCGGTCAATTCGTACGTAACCAATGTTAACTGTGGGGGAGTCGGATACTTCGCCCGAGTTGACATCCCCGAAGTGCTGGAGTGGACCAACGGCTTCCTGCCGTAAATCCTGGTCGCAAAAATGAGCCGCACCCATCAGAGCGACTCATTTGTTGTTTGTGCAGTCAGGGTCGACGACATCCGTGGTATCATGCTGTTGCGCCGCATTTTAATCATTATCAGTATAAAAAAGACGGCGATCAATCTATCTCATCTATTTCATACGGAACAATGACGCTCTTTTGACAGTAGGGACATTGGTATTGGACTACATTAACGGTATAGTAAGTGAGTAACAATCGTTTGACGTGCTGTGCCATTCTCGCCGAGTATGCACATCGGCCCAAAGGAGGCGCGTATCGATCATCCCCTTCCGGCAGTACCCCCTGACTCTGCCAGTAGTTTCATGACTCTCGCCAATACATTCTAAAATGGAGGAACGCAACATGCCGCGCAAGACGTTAGCAGTGTTAAGCACCCTTCTCATCGTGGTGGGCCTCGTGGTGATGAGCATCTCACCGGCAGTCGCCACGCCCGCCGCGAACGGAAAAGACGGTGTGCCCAAGAATGACAACCGGCCGGACCCATTAACAACAAAACAACAAGATTTGAAGCAGAAGGCGCTGGATGCCAAGCTGAACGGCAAGGCCTATGGCAAGACGCATGAAGTGGCTCGCGGCCAGTACGTCGAGCTCGTCCGCGAAGGCGAAGGCGCGCTGTGGACCGTGCTGGGCGAGTTCGCCGATCTCACCCACAACGCCCTGCCAGAACCGGATCGCGCCGTTGACAACACCTCAATCTGGGTGCCGGATTTCAACCGCGACTACTACATGAATATGCTGTTCAACGACGCGCCCGGCGCAAATTCGATGCGCAACTTCTACATCGAGCAGTCGTCCAACCGCTACACCGTCCATGGCGATGTGACCGACTGGGTGATGGTCCCGGGCAACGCCGTCGACTACGACGACAATCCGGATTCCCAGGTCTGGAACTTCCTGGAGGACTCGATCAACGGCTGGTACGCGCCCAAATCGCGGCCGGCAAGACCCCTGCTCAGATCAACGCGTACCTGGCCCAGTTTGACGTCTGGGACCGCTATGACTACAACGGGAACGGCAACTTCGACGAGCCGGATGGTTACATTGACACCTTCCAGTCGGTGCACGCCGGCCTGGGCGAGGAAGAAGGCGGCGCCCCGACGACTATCTGGAGCCACAGCTGGTATGCCCACTACGAGCTGCAGGGACTTGCCGGACCGGCCTTCAACATGTTGGGCGGCATCCAGATCGGCGATAGCGACTACTGGGTCGGCAAGTACACCATCCAGCCTGAGGACGGCGGCGTCGGCGTGTTCACCCACGAATACGGCCACGACCTGGGCCTGCCCGACCTGTACGACTACTATGGCGAGAACGGGACCGGCTTCTGGACCCTGATGTCGTCCGGATCCTGGATCGACGAGGGCAAGGACACGATCGGGAACAAGCCCGCCACATGGGCGCCTGGGAGAAATTCCAGCTCGGCTGGCTGAACTACGAGGTGGCCCGCGCCGGCAAAAGTCCGAGCACAAGCTGGGCCCGATGGAGTTCAACACCAAGCAGGCGCAGGGCCTGTTCGTCGATCCTGCCGCAAAAGCCGGTGACAGCGCACATCGCTGATCCGTTCGAGGGCAGCTACTTCTACTTCAGCGGCTCTGCGAACAACTTGAACAACAAGATGACCAAGGCGTTCACGCTTGGCGCAGGCGCCACACTGACCGCCAAGGTTAACTACGGCATCGAGGAAGGTTACGACTACGCCAACGTGATCGTCTCGACAGACGGCGGCGCCACGTGGCAGACAGTGCCCACGAACCTGTCGAACTCAACCGTAGAGCCGAACGGCATCGAAGGGTTCTCCGGCGGCTGGGTTGATCTCGACGGCCAACCTGCCAGCGGGCAATGTGCTGGTAGGTTTCCAGTATCGGAGTGACGGTGGCGTCAATTATGACGGGTTCATGGTCGACAACATCCAGATCAGCGGCTATGCGCTCGATGGCGCCGAGACGGATACCGGCTGGACGTTCACCGGCTTCCGAAGTAACGACCGGCACTGAGGACAAGCTGTACAGCCAGTACTATGTGGCCGAGTACCGCACGTACAAGGGCTACGACCAGGGCCTCAAGGTCGGCCCGTACTACTTCGGCTACCTGGACAACCCGCTCCTGGGCAACTTTGTGGATCACTTCGCCTACCAGGACGGCCTGCTGATCAACTACTGGGATACCTCGGTCGCGGACAACAACACGGGGCTGCATCCCGGCACATGGCTTGCTGCTGCCCATTGACGCGCATCCACAGGCGCTCACGCGTTGTGGGACAGCCACCATCTGGCGCAACCGCATCCAGACCTACGATTCAACGTTTACGCTGGATCCGACCGACGGCATTCCCAACATCCATCATAACAGCGTGCTGTGCCCGTTCCCAGCCTGCCGGCTGTCAAGATGTTTGACGATCGCAATTCGTACTATGATCCCGCGAACCCTCTGGGTAGCGTGATGCACCCGAACACCGGCACGCAGATCCGCATCCAGAGCATCAGCGCGCAGGACAGCTTCATGCAGATCGAGGTGCGCCCGGTCAAGTAATCAGCCGATAGCGCAACGCTGAAGAGTCAAAGTGTAGCAAGATAGAAGCAAAAGAACGGCAGGAGGCAAACTCCTGCCGTTCTTTTTTGTCGCGGCTGCATCGCTCTGGACGCTGCTTCAGCCAGCAGGCAAATTCGCGCCCTTGCCACTCATCATCGAGCGCAGTATAATCAGCGCGCTCAAGACTGAGACGGAGGATGCTGGGAAATGCCAATGTATGTTTACAAATGTGATGAGTGTGGAAATCACTTTGAGCAGCTGCAGAAGTTCAGCGACAAACCGCTCAAGACTTGCCCGCGCTGCAAGGGACACGTGAAGCGGGTCATTCACCCCACGGGGATTGTGTTCAAAGGCTCGGGCTGGTACGTTAACGATTCGCGCGACAGCGGATCGAGTTCGTCGTCTGAAACCAAGTCGTCGTCCAGCTCCGATTAGCGGCGCCGGGACGATCGGGGACAGCAAAAACGGGCGGGAGTTCGCACTCTCGCCCGTTTCGTGTTGGCGTTGATTAGAGTTGAAAGCCGCCCGCGGCCGGAATGATCTTGTGCTGAAAATCGGTGACGTACGCTTCCAACTTCTGGCGCAGCTCGTCCCAGTCGGGGCTGTGGACGATCTGGTCCATGGCGGCCAGATCGGGCGCCAGGCCGCCCGCCTGAATCTGCGGACAATCGCCATAGGCGGTGAACCAGACCTCGGTGGGCTGCAGACCTAACCGCAGCAGGCCGGGCACGAATTCCTGAATGACAAACTGAAAGTACTCGGCCTCGTTGCCCGCCTGGATATCCCAACTCATTAATAACTTGACCATGACAACTCCCTGGATCGTAGTGGTGTGACTCCCAAAAGATTGTATCACGCCATCAGGGAGTGCCAAGCTGCTGCAGCACTTGCTCGCAGCGCGAGCGCAGCGGGCCGGGTTGGCTGATCTGCAAACACTGATTCAAGGACTGGCTTGCCTCAGTCTTGCGGTCCTGCGCAGCATAAGCCTGCCCCAGCGCCAGCCAGGCTTCAGCCTGGTCCGGTTGCAGCGCCGTCGCCTCCTGCAGCGTCTTGACGGCTTCGTCGACGTTCTTGCGCGCCAACTGCACATTGCCCAGCCCGGTGTAGGCCGCGGCCAGATCGGGCTTCAGTTTGATTGCCGTGCTGAATGACTTCTCCGCCTCGTCCAGTTTCTGCTGCTGCACGTAGGTCGCGCCGAGCATGTACTGCGTCTCGGCATCCTGGGGATCGATCTCCAGCGCCTTCTGCAATTGCTGCACAGCGTCGTCGAACCTGCCCTGCTGATAATACACCACGCCGACGTTGGTGAGAGCCGCTGGTTTGTCCGGCCTGATCTTCAAGGCTGTCTGATAGGCCGCCAGAGCCTCGTCAAGTTGGCCGAGTGAGGCGTGCGCATTGCCGATCTTCAACCACTCGTCGGCATCCTGCGAGTCAAGCGGAGGCGCTGCCGCCGGATTGAGCTGGAAGGCCGCCAGGTATTGTTCGTCGGCCTTGTCCTTCTGATCGGCGCGGTAGTAAGCCTGTCCCAACAATAAATGCGCCTCGGACGAGGCGGGAGCATTCGCCAGAATTTTCTCCAGTCCGGCAATCGCCGTGGTGCTGTCGCCGGCCTTCAACGCGTTCAGTTCGGCGCTCAGGTCCACAGCGGGCGCATTACTCACTTGAGCAGGAGCCGCCGTGGGCAGCGTCATCTGCGGAGCCGTTGTTGGCGAAGCAGGTGGCGCGCCACAGGCGGCCAATAACGCGATCAACATGCTCAGCCAGATCAATTTGCGCATGATCGCTCCTTCACGCGGCTTCTTCTTTCGTCTTCATCTCCAGCAGCACCACCTGGGTCTCTTCCAGCAGGCCGCCCCGGCTGACTTTCAGCACCTCCTGCGGCGCGACTTTATCCAGACCCATTTCTTTCAAGAACTTGTTGACCGAGTCAAGTTTCAGCGTGCTGTCCGGCACGAGATAGTGCATGGGAACGACGACGTGCGGCTCAAGCAGGCTCACCACTTCTGCGGCTTGCGAAGCCGTGAGCGTTTCGCCGCCGCCCACCGGAATCAGCAGCACATCCACCTCGCCCAGCGCCTCTTCCACCTGCGCCTGCGTCGGCACGATGTTGAGATCGCCCAGGTGACACACGGTCAAATCGTCAAACTCGAACAGGAAGACCGTATTCCGCGGCTGCTCCGTGGACTCTTTCCTGGCCTTGCGATCGCCGCGCAATTCCAGACCCGTCACAAACACCGACGAGACTTCGTACTCGCCGGGTCCGGTCAACACTTGAAAGTCGCCCTTGACCCCTTTGACGTAGTTGTGATCGTCGGCGTCGTGACTCACGGTCACGATGTCGGCGCGCACGCGCACCAGGTTCAGGCCCAGGTCTTTGCCATAGGGATCGGTCACAACCGTCGCGGCCCGATCGCGCAGACGGAAGCAGCTATGGCCCAGCCAGGTAATTTCCACCGGCATGATCGTCTCCATTGATCAAATTGAATGACGCGAGTATTATACCCTAAAGAGAAAGGACAGCCCATGAACAACGCGAACCTGCGGGTTAAACCGTATCTCACGGGGACAGGCCGAATCGAGGTGCGCGGCGCGATCACCCGGCTGATCGTGCCGCAAGCCGCGCGCACGCAGTATGCCGACGCCCAACTTGACGATCGGCTGGTGTACAGCCGCTCGTTGACTCACCGGCCGCCGCTGCGCCTGACGATCCGCGCGCGGTTTTCCAGCCAGTCACTGTTGGGCACCGCCGGCTTCGGCTTCTGGAATCATCCGCTGTTTGCCGCCAGCCATCCAGTGCCCCTGCCCCGCGCCATCTGGTTCTTCTTCGCCTCGCCGCCGTCGCATATGGATCTGGCGCTGGACGTTCCTGGTTGCGGCTGGAAGGCGGCGATGATCGATGCGACGACGCTGGGCGCAGTGGCGATGGCGCCCCTGGCTCTGCCGGTGGTGCTGCTCAATCGATCGGAGCGGTGGTATCGACGCATCTGGCCGTTCGTGCAGAAGAATCTATCGATCGAGGAAAAGGCGCTGCCGCTCGATCTGCTGCCGGAGTGGCACACCTACTCGATCGAATGGGGCAGCGATCGCGCGCGCTTTCTGGTGGATGATCAGGTTGTGCTGGACTGTCGCAATCGGGCGCCGCGCGGCCCGATGTGCTTCGTGGCCTGGGTGGACAATCGGCTGGCCGTGGTCACGCCGACGGGATCAATCCAGTTGGGTCTATTCGACGTGCGTCAGCCGCAGTGGCTGGAGCTCGAAGATATCACGCCGCTGGAGTAGTTCTTCGCCGGTGCGGTGTCGCACCACGCCCATCAGCCCTGCGACAACACGGCCGCACTCTGCCGACTCAGAAACGGCACGACCCGCGCGCATCAGGTACAATGAGAGTATGCCCGGTCAACCCTGCCTTGTCATGATCGTCCCCAACTTGATGTTCGCCACGCGGATCGAAGAGGCCGCGCGCTCGGCGGGAGCGGCCGTCCTCACCCCGATCGATCAAGCGGCATTCCTGACGGCGCTGCGTGATGGCGCGCGGCTGGTGATCATCGACTCGAGCGCAGACAACTTGCCCTGGCTGGAGTGGGTCCGCGCGGCGAAAGATGATCCGTCCGCCGCGGCTGTGCCGATCCTTGCGTTTGGCTCGCACAAGGATTTAGACTTGCGAAATCGCGCGCTGGCCGCGGGTGTCGATCGTTACCTGGCACGCTCCAATTTCAGCGAGGGACTAAACGAGTTCGTCGCGGCCGCAGTGCGCGAAGCCACGGCAGATCCTTGCGGCGAGCCATTACCGGAGGGCGTGCGGCACGGCATCGAGGAATTCAACGCGGGGCAATATTTTGAACAGCACGAAACGCTGGAGCTCGTGTGGCGCGCAGAACTGCGGCCGATCCGCGATCTCTATCGCGGTGTGCTGCAAATCGGCGTGGGGTGTCTGCAAGTGGAACGCGGCAATGCGATCGGCGCGTTGAAGATGATCGATCGGGCGGTGAGGTGGCTGCAGCCGTTTCGGCCCGCGTGCCAGGGCCTCGATGTCGATCGCTTATTGGCCGACGCCGCGCGCTTGCGTGAAGAGATCGAACGACGGGGCGCCAATCAGGTCGAGCGGGTTGACCGGCGCCTGTTCCCACAAGTTCATTTCACCGCAGACAAGTCTCGGCACGAATAATCAAATGATCTCCGACCAGTCCGGGACTTGAGGCAGGAGTCCAAAACGGGCCGCTGAACATTAGCTGGCCCGTTTTCCATTGATCATTGGCAATTGTCAATTATTCATTTAACCAGCGCTGTCGCCGGCAACTGCGCCAATTCACCCTCCGGAAACTCCAGCTCGCCCGTGTAGTGCAGCACATCGACTTCGCCGTCGTAGCGATAGCGCCGCTTGATCCAGCCGCGCCCGGCATAGGGGCGAAAGACCAGATCGAAGACCAGTTCTTCTCGCGCCGGATTCACGCTCACATCCAGAATCCAGGCGGGCTTGAAATCGCGCACGATGGGGAACAGCTTTGCGTCGCGTCGATCGCGCAAGTCTTTGAGTTCAGCCACCTGGGGCGATAGAGTAGACATGCTTCACCTCGCTGATCATGGGCAGGGATCGATCCAACAGGAGCCGCCCCAACAATGGTTACCCCAGCAGTTTAGCACTAACTGTGAGTTCTTCCAAGCCGGGCTTGAGCAGCACTGAAACCGGACAGGTATCTTTCACCTTCCCGGCGAGCGCTTCGAAAGCGGCAGCGTCGATGCCAGGCACGCGGGCTTCCACGTCCAGATGCAGCCTGGTCAATTTGGTGCCGCTCTCATCCCGACGCATGGTCAACGTCGCTTTGGTGTTGATCACCTCCGGCGGCGTGTTCTGCCTGGTCAGATTCGACGCGAGAGCCATGCTGTAACACGACGCTTCAGCCGCGGCGATGAGTTCTTCCGGATTGGTGCCGGGGTGATTCTCAAAGCGCGCCGACCATGTGATCTTGACATCGTGCAGATAGCCGCTCTCCCCCGAAGTGACCCCGGAGCCGTTTTTCAGATCGCCTGTCCAGGTCGTTAGTGCTGTTCGCAAGATTTCTGCCATGTGCCGCTCCGTCGTGGAATAGGATTCGCCCCGCGTCTGATTGGACACAGCAAGTATATCATGCCCGTGTGACAACGCGAAATGCAGATTCAATGTCCTCAGCGCCGCGCTGCCGCTTCCCAGGTCTCGCCGAAGGGAATGAGGATGTAGAACATCGCGCCTTCGCCCACCTGGCTTTCCACCCACACGCGCCCGCGATGCCACTGCGCGATCGATTTGACAATCGCCAGCCCCAGGCCCGAGCCTTTGATGTCCACCGTCTCGCGCCGCTTCACGCGATAAAAGCGCTCAAACAGGCGCACTTGATCGGCTGCCGCAATGCCAATGCCTGTATCCTTCACCGCGATGACGATCGCCGCGTCCTGCTCTGCCACCGATACCGTGACCGTGCCGCCGTTGGGCGTGTACTTGATGGCGTTGTCCACCAGGTTGGTCAGGGCGTGGCGCAGCAAGCCTTGATCGCCCACGATCGTCCGCTCGGACAGGCTGGCCGGTGCGCAGCAACAGGCCGCGTGACAGCGCCTGCGGCTTCATCGTCTCCACGACGCCGCGCGCGACGTCGGCTAGCGAGCACATCTCGCGCACCAGCCCCACGCCCGCGTCGATGCGGCCCAGGTCCAGCAGGTCGTCGATCAACTCCGTCATCTGTTCAATGCCGGCCATCACCTTCTCGGTGTAGTCCTGCTGCTTGGGCGTCAGCGGCCCCACCATCGGCAGCATGGTCGTGTAGCCGCGCATGTACGTCAATGGCGCGCGCAGGTCGTGGCTCACCGTCGCCACGAACTCGCTTTTCATCGCGTCCAGTTCTTTGAGATGCGTGATATCGCGCATCACGGCCACGCGGCCCAGCACCTCACTATCGCTGTTGATGATGGCGCTGGCGCTGCCGTACAGTGTGCGACCGTCGTCAAGCAGAATCTCTTCCGTGCGAGCGTCGGTGTTGCCATCGGCCGGGAACAAGCGTGCCACCGACGGTTCTGACCACAGCGCGGTGACCGGCTGGCCGATGGCGGTTCCGCTGGCGAGTTCAAACGCTTGCTCGGCCGCCGGATTGCACAACAACACCCGGTTGTCCGAATCGGTCACGACGACAGCATCATTGGTGCTGGCCAGCACCGCCGCCAGTTGTCGCCGTCCGCCCTCCGACGCTTCATACAGGCGCGCGTTCTCGATCAGCACGGCGGCCTGTCCGGCAATCGTCGCCAGCACATTCACTTCCGACTCGGCGAACAGGCGCGGATCGGCGTAACCTAGCCACAGCACCGCAATGGACCGTGTTTGCCGCCGCACCGGGAAGGTCGCCAGCGCCTTCAGCCCCGGCCCGATCACACCGGGATCGATCATCGCGCGTGAGCGTGCTTTCGTGACATTGTCGATTAGGATCGGCTGTTCGCCGGACGCCGTCAGTTTCACCACCGCCCGATCGAGCGGGGTCAACTCCGTTGGCCCTTCTCCGCGCGAGAACAGATCGCGCGGCTCGCCATTCTCGCTCAGCGTGATCAGCCGCGCCACGCGCGCCGGCGTGGCTTGTCGCACACTGTCGAGTAACGGCGGCACGCCCTGCTCCAGATCGAGCGACACCGAGACGGTCTGGCTCACATGCAGCAACAAAGAGAGATCGTCCACGCGCGCTTTCAGACTCTGGCGCATCTGCTCGAACGACTGCGCCAGCCGGCCCACTTCGTCGTCGCGCGCAATCTCGATCGGTTGATCGAGCCGCCCATGGGTGATGTTCTCCGCCGCCGCCGACAGCTCTTGAATCGGCCGCGTGATGGCGCGGGTCAAAATGAGTATTCCCAGTGAGGCAAAAATCAAAACGAGGAAGAGCAGCGCCAGCAGCGGTGTCGAGATTTGCAGCGCCAGTTCCAGCACGCTGATGCGCTGCAATTCGATGGCCGTGGTCCAGCTGCTGCCCTGTCCCGGCAGCACATACAACAAACGCGGCGTGCCGTCCGGGAACCGATCGTTGTATACGGTCCCGCCATTGATGGACTCGCCGGATTGCGCCGTGGAATTCAGCGGCCAGTTCTGCAGCACCTGGTCGGCTTGCGGATGGATGATGACGCGCTGGTTGTTATCCACCACGTAGCCCACGCCCGCGCCCAGCGTTTGCTGCAAGTTATCGCGCAGCCGCTGCGCGACGGGATTGAGTTGCAGGTTCACGCGGCCCAGCAGCGCCCCCTGCCCTTCGCCGATTGGCACGACGAACGACAGATACGCCTGTTGATCGAGGCCGAACACCTCACTGCGCAGCGGCGCGCCGGTCTGTAAAGTGCGCTGCACCAGCGCCTGCTCTTCCAGGGTGGGCGCCGGGCGCTGGTCCAGCGGAGCATAACTCGCCAGTTGTCCACTGCCATTGAACAGCAGCAGCTGCTGGAAGAACGGTTCCTGCCGCATGGCGGTCAATAACTGCGTGGATTGCGTTTGCGCGCTGCCGGCCGGCAGCGCCGGCTCCGCAGCAATTGCGGTCAGCAAGCTTTGCCCGCTCCGCAAAAAACCATCAATGTCGTTGGAGGCAGCGTGCGCGTCGCGCGACATCTGCGTGATGGCCTGCGCCGTGGCCTGGCGCAGCGCCACGGCACTGACCACGGTCAGCAGCAGCGCCATCACGATCAACGTGAAGGCGATGAAGGGCACCAGCAGGCGGCGGCTGAGCGTGCGGTTCCACGCCGGGTCCTGTGACATGATCTTGCGGCGGCGCAGATGCGGCCAGCGCGCGTTGACGATTTCGGCCACCAGGCCGGATAGAAATCCTTGCGCCAGAATCGGCAGGAAGGCCGCCAGATACAACGGCCAGGCGTAATTCAATGCCTCCAGCGGGCGGCCCGGCGTATAGACAAAGAACGACGGCAGCGTCATCGCCCACGCGACCAGCGAACCGCACAGGCTGGCCGCCAGCGGCCGGCGCAGGGTGGCCGCCAATTTGCCGCGATAGAACTGATCGATCAAGAAGCTGGCGACCAGACCGTAAGCGATCACTTCGTAACGCTGCGTGATCTGCCCGCTCTGCAATCCGGCTTGAATCAGCGCGCTGAAGCCGCTGAGCAAGACGGCCGGTCCCATGCCCAACCAGAGAGCAGCCAGCAAAAGCGGCACGGCGGCGAATAACGGCGCAGCGGGCGTGGCAGTATCCTGCGGCAAATTGGGAACGGGCTGAAAATCGGGTGCGGCGAAGCGCACGGAGACGACATTGCTCAAAATCAGCGTGAGCGCTCCCAACCCGAAGAAGATTAGCCATTCGCGTCGGCGCATGGCGAGGATCGAATGGCGCAGAAAAAAGAGAATGGCGAGGGTCGTCAACAGGTAAATCCCGAGCAGGATCAGACCCTCGGGACGAATGGGAAACTGAATAGAGAAGTTAAGCCCGCCAACCCAGTCGATATGCATAGCAGTCGCGGAGGCGCACCCTGTGAGATCAGCGCGCGTATTATAGCATCAACTGCGCCAAGTTCGCGAATCCTTTCGGTTGCGGGAATGCTCTGCACGGGTTACAATGCGGCAGCTTCCAAACCGAACCGCCATGACCTTACCTCCCGTCATACCCATCATCTTCCTGATCCTGGGCGCGCTCGCCATTGGCGCCAGCGAGCTGGCGCGGCTGCGGCGGCCGACCGCGATCTTGATTATCACCACGCTGTTGTCACTGGCCGCGTTATGGACTGTGCGCAGCGAGACGCCTGTCACGCAGATCATCGCGGCCTGGCAACCGGTGTCGGTGTTTACCGTGCCGCTGAGCTTCCGCGTCGATCACACGGCGTGGCTGCTGGCGCTGGGCCTGTTGCTGGTTTTGCTGACCGCCGCATTCACCTGGGGCGCTTATCCGGGTAGATATCGACCGGCCCCGCGCGCCGTGGCGCTGCTGCTGGTGGCAGCGGCGTTGGCCGGCATCTTCGCCAGCAACTTATTAACGCTCGCCGTCGCCTGGGGTCTGCTCGATCTGGTGTTTGTCATGGCGCTGTTGGTGCGCGGCGGATCAGAAGTGGGACGGCGCGCGGCGTTAGCGATCGTCGTCAACACGGCTTCCACCGTGTGTGTGTGGATCGCGGCCTTGTTGATCGAAAATCAGCAGGGGAGTTTGTACTGGCACTTGTTCAAGGCGCCGGAAGACGCCCGCGCCTGGTTGATGGCTGCGGCGGTGCTGCGTGTAGGCCTGTACCCGTTCCATCAATGGATGCCCGTGGAGTTGGGCAAAGAACCCGATCGGGCCGTGATCATCTTCATCGTCCCCACGGTGTCCGGTCTCGCCTTGTGGGTCCGCATGGCCATTGCGCGGGCGCTGCCCGCCGATTCGATCGTGCCGCTGCTGGCCGTATTGAGCCTCGTCCTCGGATCGCTTTTGGCGTGGCGCAGTTCACAGCCGCGTAATGGACTGCCCTTCATCACGTTGTGCCTTGCCGGCTCGGTCGGTCTATTGGCGGCTGCCAATGCCAGCGCCGCACGCTTAACAGCGGCAACTCTCAACTGGATGTTCATCAGCGCGAGTCTCTTCATTGCGCGCGGACTGGACCGTCGTCAACCGTACTGGGCGGTAGGATCGCTGATTGCGCTGTTGAGTCTGGCCGCCTTGCCCGGCACGCTGGGTTTTGTGGTACAGCAAGGCATTGTGGCCGACGCCGTGCGTCAGAAACAGTGGCTGATTTTGCTGGCAGCCGTCCTCGCCCAGACCTTCGCAATTGCAGCCGCGCTACGCCTGACTCTCTCAGAGGCCCTAGAGCGAGCGCCCGCACAAGCGGTACGTAAGGTAGTGTGGGCCTTGGCGTTGGCCTGCGGCGCGCTGCCCTTGTTGATCTTCGCCCTGTCAGAGGAGGCCCTACCCGGTTTGCCGTCGACCAGCGCCCTGCTGGGGGAACTCAACGTCATCGGATTGTTGGCCATGCTCGCCCCTGTTGTGTCAGGCGCGCTGCTGGCCTGGCGCGGACCGCTCTTCGTGCGCAGCGTGATCGATGGCGGGCAATCGGTCTGGGGGCGCGTGCTGCGCCTGGACTGGCTGAACTCAGCGCTGTTCAATCTCATTGATTGGCTCACCGGCTTGCTGCGCGCTGCCGCTGGTTTGTTTGAAGGCGAAGGAGGACTGCTTTGGACGGTGGTCGTCATCGTCGTCGTGGTCGTGATCTACAGTGCTGCCGGGTCAGTAACAGCGCGGCTTGAGCCAATCTAAACGTGCAAGTGTACGAATTACATGACCAACGTCGATATTGCTAAAACCATTGCGGCTTTGCCCGGCACCGCTGTGCTGATCGGCCTATTGATCGCCGCCGCCCTGCTGGTCATCCTGGTCAACTGGCGGCTGCTGATTGTGGCCCTGGCGGCTGCAGTATATTCTCGTCGGCTTGATGTTGACCCGCGTTGTGCCGATCGAATTGGCTGCCGTCAAAGCGTTGGTCGGCATCATGATCTGCCCGGTGCTGTACATCACGGCGCGGCGCGTGAATTGGGGCCTCCCGGAAGAAGAAGCAGAAGAGGACAAGGCGGCCGAACGTCCACAGCGCCGCTGGTGGCACATTCTGGGCGCCGGGTGGCCGGTGCGCGTTATCGTGGCGGTGTTGGCGCTGGCTATCAGCACTGGCCTGGCGTCGCGCAACCCGCTGCCCATCGTCACCGATTTGACCCTGTCGCGCGACCTGACGACCGGCGCGTTTAGCGTGATTTTGCTGGGCTTGATCAATGCCGCTCTGGCTGAAAATCCGTTGAAGGTCGGAATTGGCCTCTTAAGCATCCTGGCCGGATTCGAGCTGCTCTACACCGCTGTCGAGCCAACCCTGACAGTCGTGGGCCTGCTGGGTTTGACGAACCTGTTTCTGGCACTGGCGATCGCTTACCTCACCACGGCATGGGCCTCGCGCCGCAGTGAGGTGCCAGAGTGATCTTTAGCCCGCTGCCTCTAATAGCCCTGCCGCTGATAGCCGCTGTGCTGACGGTACTGCTGCGCCGTTTCGGTACGCTCAGCGCGCTGATTGCCGCGATCTTGCCTGCTGTTGCCGCGCTCATCGCCATCATTTACCCGCTGAATAATCCGCTGCCGTTATTGGGCCGCGACCTGTATCTCACCACGCCCGATCGCTACGCGCTGATCTATCTGTATCTCTGCGCTTCGGCGACATTCCTCGGCGTGTGGCGCACTTCTTCAAAGTGGACGTACTATCCGGTGGCGCTGGCGGCGTTGGCCAGCATTGCGGCAGCCCTGGGCGCGCGCCCGGTCGTCGTGGAAGTGATCGGAGGCCGCCCGTTCGATCCATTTAACTATGCCGTCCTGTTCTTTGCCATCGGCGCGGTGCTGACCATCTTTCCACTGCAAGGCGGGCAGCCGGGTGTCACGCTTGGCACGCTGCGCTATTTGACGTTCATGGTCATCGCCGTGCCCATCTTCCTGGCGGCGGCGTGGGTCCTCGATCAATATTCGCAAAGCCCGGATGCTGTGAATCTGGCGCAGACTGCCACGGTCTTGTTACTGTTTGGCATAGCGCTGTGGCTGGCCGTGCTGCCCTTTCATTCCTGGCTGTCGGGCGTGGCGAGTGAGTCGCCGCCTCTGTCCAGCGCCTTCGTGTTGGGCATTGTCAACGTGGCAGCTTTTTTCCTGATGCTCGATCTGGTGAGCGGCATTCGTTTGCTGAACGACAACCCGGTGGTGTTTGACGTGCTGCGCTTGATCGGTCTGGCGACTGCCCTGGTGGGCGGCGCGTTGGCATTTGCTCAGCGCGACTTCGGACGCATCATGGGCTATGCCGTACTCGCGGATATCGGCGTCGCTCTGGTGGCATTTGGCACGCATACCTCAGCGGGACTCAGCGCCGCCTTGTTTGTGGTGTTCCTGCGCACCTTTGGGCTGGGTCTCATGTCGATGGGGCTGGCGCTGGCCCACACCGAAGCGCCGGACGATACGTTCGTCTCGCTGACCAGCCTGGCGTGGCGCCGGCCCTGGGCCGCCGTGGGGCTGGTCGTCGGCGCTTTCTCATTGGCAGGCGTGCCGCCGCTGGCCGGGTTCGCCGGACGCTGGGGCGCGCTGCAACAAGCCGCCGGCAGCGATTTGGGCGCATCGCTCGCGTTGGTATTGAGTTCGATCGGGGTCGTCGCCGGGACGCTGCGGGGCCTGCAGTATGTCCTTCGCCCGATTGATGATCCGACCATCCAGCCGGTACGCGAATCCCCGTTGACGATCACGCTGATCGTCGCGGCATTGGTCTTGTGTGTGATCTTCGGCCTGTTCCCCGATCTGCTGTCGCCCGTCATCCGACAAATGGCGGCCGCGTATGTGATTGCGCCCTAGGCTTCGCCGGCCGAGATCGAGACGCGCCCCTGCCGCCTGTACACCGCCTCGAACTTCGGCACGATGCTGCGCCAATCATACTGCTGTACCGCAAACAATCGGCCGGCGGCCCCCAATGACTGCGCCCGCGTGCGATCCTCGATCAGTTCCACAATTGACTGTGCGAAAGAAACGGCGTCGTCGGCCAGCAGCAATTGCTCCCCGCTCATCACCGCAAAACCCTCCGCGCCTAGCGTGGTGCTGACGAGGGGCGCCTGCAATGACAACGCCTCCAGCAATTTCAGGCGCGTTCCGCCCCCCATACGCAGCGGGACGATGCACACACTCGCCGCGGCAATGTAAGGCCGCGTGTCGTCCACCGCGCCCGTGATGGTGATCGCGGGATCAGCGCGCAGCCCATCCAGCCGCGCGTGCGGACGCTGCCCCACCACATAGACGTGCACCTCCGGCACGCGGGGTTTGATCAAGGGCAGCACATCGCGCGCGAACCACAACATCGCATCGACATTCGGCCGAAAGTCCATCGTGCCGGTGAAGACCAGCGCTGGCGGCGGCAGATCAAGCGGCGCCACTTTTTCGCGCCGGTAGTAATCGGTATCGACGCCGTTGGGGATGACGTGCGCCTTCGATGCCGGATCGAGCTCCTGGATCGCAATCCCATCGGCGTCTGAGACGCAGACCACCCGATCAGATTGGCGGCATACCTGTCGCTCGAAACTGCGCAATTTGCGCCACTGAATGGACGAATACACCGCGCCCGCATTCCAGCCGCGCGCCGCAATCTCCGCTGCGGCGATGCGCTTCTGCAGCAGGTACTCCGCATTGTGATCGTCAAACACGATCAGCGGCCTGCTCCCTCCCGCCGGGTACGCGGTCTCATTCGCAGCGAGGGGGCCGGCGGGTAAGGTATATCGCGCCAACTCCAAGCCTTCCACCTGAATCACATCGTAAGCGCCATCCCGCAGCCACGCGGCGAGTTGCCGTTGAAACTCGCTTGACCACAAACGCAGTCCCATGTCCGGCCACGGCGACAACAGCGTGTCCAGGGCACGCCGCCAGGTGGGACGCGGGGGAATTGGCACCGTGGCAATGCGGCGGCAGAGTTGATCGAGCGGCGAAGCCGCCGGTGGTGAATCCGCGCAGCAGAGCAGATCGATCTCATGGCGCAGCGCCAGGCCGGCGATGAGATTGTAATTGCGCAACGTGGTGCCTTTGTGCGGGGGAAAGGGGAATTGCGGCGTCAGGCACAAGATACGCATGAGCAGGCTCCTTACACCACCCCTAACACACGACGGTAGACTTGCAACGTTTCGCGCGCGCAGCGCTCCCACGAAAATTCTGCAACGCGCTCAAAGCCCCTGTGGCGCAGCTGCTGTTGAAGCTGTTCGTCATGCAGCACGCCCGCCATGGCCTCGGCCAGTTCCACCACGTCGTCGGGATCGATCTCTTTTGCCGCGCCGCCCGCAATTTCCGGCAGCGAGCCGCGATCGCTGATGATGCACGGCGCGCCGCAGGCCATCGCTTCCAACACGGTCAGGCCAAAGCCCTCGTAATGCGAGGGCAGCACGAAGACCGTCGCTGCCGTGTACAACGCCGCCAGGTCGCTATCCGGTGGCGAGTCGATCCAGCGCACCTGCTCGCTCAGGCGCAGCTCGTCGATCAGCGCGCGCGTTTCATCAAACAGCCAGCCGTGCGAACCGGCCAGGATCAGGCTGGGCGAATGTGGATCGTGATCGAGCAGCAGGCGATAGGCGCGCAGCAATCCCGCCACATTCTTGCGCGGTTCGAGCGTGCCCGCAAACAAGATGAACCGTTCGGGCAGCCGCAGCCGATCGCGCGCGGCGGCGATCTCGGCCGGATTCAAGGGGCGATATACCCCGGCCTTGGGCGCGAGCCAGACCACGGTGATCTTCTCTTCCGGCACATTCAGCAGCTTGATCAAATCCAGCTGCGTGGCGTGCGAATCGGCCAAAATGTGATCGGCAATCTGCACCGCGCGTTCGATCTGATCGTTGTAGTAGCGGCGGCTCTGCGCCGTGAGAAACTGCGGATAATGCAGGAAGTTCAGATCGTGCACGGTGATGACGCGTTTAAATTGTCCCGTGAAGGGCGGAATGAAATCGGGGCTATGCAAGAGATCAAGCTTGAGGCGCAGCAGTTCGAGCGGGAAGGCGATTTGTTCCAGGCGATTGTGGCTGGGCGTCCAGGCGGCTAGCAGCCGTGCTGCCGGATGGCGCGGCGCAGCGTGATCTTTGCGGCTGTAAATGATCGTGTAGTCATTGCCGTCGTCCAGGCCAGGCAGTCTGTTCGACCAGGTGCACGATGTACTGTCCCATGCCGCTGTACCGGCGATAATAAACCAGCCGCGCGTCGAGTGCGATCTTCATGCCCGTATTATATAGCAGTTGGAGGTTGGAATTTAGAGAGTGGGGGCCGGACGTTGGCGGGTTGCCCATTTGCCAGGTGTCATTGTTCCTTGGTCACAAAGTCCCCGCGGCGTAGCGGAGAGCGGTTGTTCATTGTATAATCCGCTCGAACCTCGGAGGGTGGACCTATGGACGACCTCAGCCTGGGGCAACTGGCTCAGCAAATCAAATGGATGGAAGACGAGCGGCGCAAGGATAAGGCGCAGATTGCCACTTTGCAGGAGCAAATTGTGGGACAGGCTCGCGAGATGGCCGAAGCGTCGCGCCGCCTGCAAGAGCTGGATGGCGACCTGAAGGCAACGCAAGCCACGCTGGCGCGCCTGCTCAACACCGATCGCGTGCTGGACGAATTCAAGACCGACATCGTCACGATGATCAATCGGCTGGACGACGACCGCAAAAAATCCGAGCGCGAAACGGAGCGCATTCGCCAGCTCTCGATCGAAACCTTGCAGCGCCAGATCAACGAAGTCAGGGTCGAGTTGCCGCGCATCGGCAAGATCGAAGAAGAGCTGCCCACCCGCCGCGCCGAAGAGAAGCGCCTGGCCGAACTGGTGGTGCGCCTGCCGCCGCAAATCGACGCGGCCACGCAGCTGGTCGAAGAGCGCACCCGCGGCGTGCCGTACCTGGAGGAAGGCCGCCGCCAGGATTTGAAACGCCTGCTGACGGTGGAACAGGAAAGCACCGGGCACCTGAAGAAATTGGACTTTCTGGCGGGCAAGCTTCAGGTGCTGGAAGACGCCCTGGGCAAAATCCCGCCGCGCTTCGAGCCGCTCGCCGCGCGCCTTAGCGATCACGACAAGCAGTTAGACGATTTGCGCGCGGGCGATTTCCGCCAGCAGCAGCAGGTAAAGTCCTTTGAGCCGATGCTGAATCAACTGCGCGAACAGGTCGTGGACTACACCAGCATGCTTAACAAACTGCGCGAACAGGCGTTGATCAATCAGCGCGCCGAAGCCGAGTTGAATTCCTTCCAGGAAACGCTGCGCATGCGCGTGGCCGAACTCAGCGAAGTGGAGCGCCTGTTTGAAGAGCGCGTCAAGAAACAGTTTGAAGATTTTCTGGCCGAGTTTGAAAAGCGCTGGGGCAAGCTGGAACCGCACATCGACGAGCGCTGGCACGAGCACGAGCGCGCGCATCGCGCCGAGGCGGAACGAGTGGAACGGCTGGAAGGCGCGCCCGCTCCGCTGCAGGAACAAATCACGCTGCTGCGCAACGATCAAGACAAGTTCCGGCAGGCTTTTATCGAGGCCGTGACCGGCCTGGTGGAAACCAGGAGCTCGCTGCCGCAATATCCGGTGCCGCCCGCGCAGGCGCCCGAGGACGGCATCGGCCTGCCCGGCTCCATGCTCGATCGCCGCTAAGCTCTCCCGGCAGAAGACGGGGAATACTTCATGCGCGTCATTGGCACCGCCGGCCACGTCGATCACGGCAAGTCCACGCTGGTACAGGCCCTCACCGGCACCCACCCCGATCGACTCAAGGAAGAACGCGAGCGCGAGATGACGATCGATCTCGGCTTTGCGTGGTTGACGCTGCCCGGCGGAGAAGCGATCGGCATTGTGGATGTGCCCGGCCACATCGACTTCATCGAGAACATGCTGGCGGGCGTGGGCAGCATCGACGCCGCGCTGTTTGTCATCGCCGCCGATGAAGGCGTAATGCCGCAGACCCGCGAGCATCTGGCCATTCTCGATCTGCTCCAGATCAACGCCGGGGTCGTGGCGTTGACCAAAATCGATCTGGTCGATGCCGATTGGCTGGAATTGATCCAGCTGGACGTGCAGGAAGCGCTGCGCGGCACAGTGCTCGCTTCCGCCCCGATCGTTCCGGTGTCCGCCCGATCGGGCAGCGGCATTCCCGATCTACTTACTGCGATCGATCGCGTCATTCAGCAACGCCCGCCCCGCCCCGATCGCGGCCGGCCCCGTCATGCGATCGATCGCGTCTTTTCCGTGGCAGGCTTCGGCACTGTCGTCACCGGCACGCTGATCGACGGTTCACTGCGCGTGGGCGATGACGTGGTCATTCTGCCGCAGAACGTGCCCGCGCGCATTCGCGGACTGCAAACCCACAAAACCAAGATCGATGTGGCCGTGCCCGGCAGCCGCGTGGCCATCAACCTCAGCGGTATCGAGCTGACCGACGTCAAACGCGGCCAGGTGGTCACCACGCCGGGCTGGCTCTCGCCCACGGTGCTGATCGACGCCCAGTTCGAACACCTCGCCAGCTCGCCGCGTCCTCTGGCCCACAATGCCGATGTGAAGTTTTTTCACGGCGCGGCCGAAGTAAGCGCGCATATGCGTTTGCTGAATGACGAGCAGCTTGCGCCGGGCCGCACGGGCTGGATGCAGTTTGCGCTGCGTGAGCCGTTGGCGCTGGTAAAGGGCGATCGGTTCATTGTGCGCCTGCCTTCGCCGTCGATCACCCTGGGCGGCGGCGTGGTGATCGATCCGCAACCGGGCCGCCGTCATCGCCGCTTCAAGCCGGAGGTCGTGGCGCGCCTGGTGACCCTGACGCGCGGCACACCCAGCGAGCTGCTGCTGAAAACGTTGGAGGCGGGCGGCCCGATCAACTCAGCCGACCTCTTTAAGCGCGCCTCATTATCTGGCGACGAGGCGCAGGTTGCCTTGCGCGACCTGCTGCAGGCGCGGCAGGCCCGCCAGTTGAAAGCCGATCTTTACCTCTCGGCCAGCAGTTGGGCGGCACTTCGAAATCAGATCGGCGGCGAATTGAGCGCCTACCACGCCGCCAATCCGCTGAAGACAGGCATGCCACGCGAGGAGCTGAAGAGCCGGCTGAGACTGGATACCAAGACCTTCAATTTGATCGTGGAGCAGGCGCTGCGAGAAAATATCGTCGCCGCCACGGGGCCAGTGCTGCACGCGCCGGATTTTGCCGTTGCCTTCAAACCCGAACAGCAAAGGGCCATAGACACGCTCATGAGCCGGTTCGCAGCGGCGCCGTGGAACACGCCGCTGCCCAAAGACGCGGAACAGATCGTCGGCGCCGACGTACTGGCCGCCCTGGTCGACCTGGGGCAGTTGATCAGACTCAGCGAAGAGGTACTGCTGATGGCGGCGACTTACCGATCGGGGGTGGATGAAATCCGCGCATACCTGATCGAGCACAAGACCATCACCGTGGCGCAAGTCCGCGACCTATTCAACACCAGCCGCAAGTATGCCTTGGCGCTGATGGAGTACCTCGACGCGCAAGGTATCACCAAACGCCTGGGTGACGAGCGGACTTTGCGCCAATAAGCTTGTAACTCAACTGCAACTTCTGTACCGGGGGTATGTGCGTTAGAATAGGGTAGGCTCAGGCTTGTTTTCAAGCGGAGAATATCCAGCCGTGCTAGAATGTTATCGTCGATCTCATCCGTTAATTCTGTAAGGACAGCAACGTGACGCCTCGCTTCTCCTATCCACATTGCCAGGCCGGCTTCCTGGCCGTCCTGCTGGCGCTGGTCGTGGCACTGGCCGCGTGCGGCGGACAACAGCCTGCGATCAGCGCCGAAAACGCCGTATCCATCACGCGTACCGACGGCACTGCCACACTCGCGCGCGCTGGCGGCCAGAGTGAGGATGACCTGCCGGATAATACCCTGCTCGCTCTCGGCGATCATCTGTATACCGCGCCGGGACAAACGGTGACGCTGCAGTTCCCAGACGGCAGCACGCTGCAGGTGGGGCCCGATTCGCAGCTAGTGCTCTTTTCCATCCGCCCATCCGATCGCGTGGCTGTTTTTCGCCTGCTGGCCGGATCGGTTACCGGCAATTTGCGCGGCAATGCGTTCGAAGTGCAGGCTTACGAAGAAGTAGCGATGAATTTTCGCATGGAGGTGACGGACCTAGCCGCAGTGCCGCGCGGCGTGGCAGGCACCTATCAACTGGGCTTTGACGACACGACGTTGAAAGCTGTCGTCGACGCGGGCGAGTTTGATCTGCGATCGGGCAACCAGCAGGCCACACTGCCTGCCGGCTGGCAAGCCATCGCCGAGCCGGGCCAAGCCTTGCAGATTGTGTCGCTGATCACGCCAACGCCAGCGCCGCCGTCGGCCACCGAAGCGCCCACCGCTACGCCAATTCAGATCATCTCGATCACGCCGGCAAACACGCCGACCGAAACACCCCGTGCGATCGAACCGATGACCGCCACGCCGTCGCATACGCCGACCCGCGTGGTCACCCGCGTGCTACGTACGATCCCGCCAGTACCAACCAGCACGCCAGGACCAACCGACACGCCAGTGCCGCCGGCTACCGAAAAACCAGAGCGAGAGCAGCCGCCACCGCCACCGCCACCACCGCCGGATCCGACGGACCCGCCGGATCCGACGGACCCGCCACCGCGTCCAACGCCCGGGTAGAAAGTTTATGGAGAGTACGACATGTTCGCTCGCCTGATTTGCCTTACCTGTTCAGTATTGCTTGCCATCACGCCAATAGCCACATCGGCGGTATTGGCCTTCTCAATCGAGCAGCCAGCCCAGTCATCTGCGGCGCCCGCGCCGCTGCAACACACAGCAGCCGCAGCGTCCAGCTATTTCAACGCAGCCGGCAGACCATTGGCCGATTTGTCCTCGCGCACGTTTGACCTGCAGCGCCTGTCTGGACTGTCGTTGCAGCCTGATTTTAGGCCGCTTGCCGCAGGTGAACCACAAACGATTACCCTTCAGGTCGTGCCCCCCACGCTCATCGCCAATAGCGACACCACTGCGGTGGTAACTGCCATCGTCGTGGATCAGGACGGCTTACCCGCGAAAGGTATAGGACTTAGTGGGCTCGTCACTCCCACCACACTCGGTGGGCTGGGCGGTTTGAAAATGACTGATCCGACGGGGCAGGATACCGGCACGTGGACTGCGGGAATCAGCTATCAGCTCGGGCACGATCGAGATTGGGGATGGCGTGGTCAGTGGCACGGCGACGATCAGTCTGACAGCCGGTGTGCCCTTCACTGTAACGCTGGAAGCGAATCCCGCCAGTCTGCCCGTAGGAAACACCAGCGCGCTGACGGCAACGGTCTACGATGAATACCATAACCTCGTCGCTGACGGCACCACCGTTACCTTCGCTTCGGACATCGGGACTGCGCTCTCACAGAGTTTGACGACCAACGGCGTTGCCACTTCGTCGATCACTTCTACCGTGGCTGGCACAGCTCTCATCACGGCCACCAGCGGCACAGCCTCTGACACAGCCGCCGTCCTCTTCACGCTCGGCGAGCCCTACACCGTCACGCTGGAACCGAATCCTGCCAGTCTGACTGTGGGGAGCACCAGCGTGCTGACGGCGACGGTCTACGATCAATACGGCAATCCGGTCACCGACACCGCTACTGTCACCTTCACTTCGGACCTCGGGACTCCGCTCTCACCACGCTTGACGACCAATGGCGTCGCCACTTCGTCGATCACCTCCACCGTGGCTGGCACAGCGGTCATCACGGCCGCCAGCGGCACGGTGTCTGACACAGCCGCCGTCCTCTTCACGCTCGGCGAGCCCTACACCGTCACGCTAGACGCGAATCCCGCCAGTCTGACTGTGGGGAACACCAGTGTGCTGACTGCGACGGTTGTCGATGAGTCCAACAATCCCGTCGCCGACGCCACCATCGTTACCTTCACTTCGAACCTCGGGACGGTGCTCTCACCGAGTTTGACGACCAACGGCATTGCCACCTCGTCGATCACTTCCACCCTGCCTGGCACAGCGGTCATCATAGCCGCCAGCGGCACGGCCTCTGACACAGCCGCCGTCGTCTTTACACCCGGCGCGCCCTTCACCGTAACGCTGCAAGCGAATCCCACCAGCCGGCCCGTGGGGAGCACCAGCGCGCTGACGGCAACGGTTGTCGATCAGTACAACAATCCGGTCGCCAACGCCACCACCGTCACCTTCACTTCGAACCTCGGGACCGTGCTCTCACCGCGCACGACGACCAACGGCATCGCCACCTCGTCGATCAGTTCCACCCTGGCCGGCACCGCGGTCATCACGGCCGCCAGCGGCACAGCGTCTGACACAGCCGCCGTCGTCTTCACACCCGGCGCGCCCTTCACCGTAACGCTGCAAGCGAATCCCGCCAGCCGGCCCGTGGGGAGCACCAGCGTGCTGACGGCGACGGTTGTCGATCAGTACAACAATCCGGTCGCCAACGCCACCACCGTCACCTTCACTTCGAACCTCGGGACCGTGCTCTCACCGCGCACGACGACCAACGGCATTGCCACCTCGTCGATCAGTTCCACCCTGGCCGGCACAGCGGTCATCACGGCCGCCAGCGGCACAGCGTCTGACACAGCCGCCGTCGTCTTTACACCCGGCGCGCCCTTCACCGTAACGCTGCAAGCGAATCCCGCCAGCCGGCCCGTGGGGAGCACCAGCGCGCTGACGGCAACGGTTGTCGATCAGTACAACAATCCGGTCGCCAACGCCACCACCGTCACCTTCACTTCGAACCTCGGGACTGTGCTCTCACCGCGCACGACGACCAACGGCGTCGCCACTTCGTCGATCAGTTCCACCCTGGCCGGCACCGCGGTCATCACGGCCGCCAGCGGCACAGCGTCTGACACAGCCGCCGTCGTCTTCACACCCGGCGCGCCCTTCACCGTAACGCTGCAAGCGAATCCCGCCAGCCGGCCCGTGGGGAGCACCAGCGTGCTGACGGCGACGGTCGTCGATCAGTACAACAATCCGGTCGCCAACGCCACCACCGTCACCTTCACTTCGAACCTCGGGACCGTGCTCTCACCGCGCACGACGACCAACGGCGTCGCCACTTCGTCGATCAGTTCCACCCTGGCCGGCACCGCGGTCATCACGGCCGCCAGCGGCACAGCGTCTGACACAGCCTCCGTCGTCTTCACACCCGGCGCGCCCTTCACCGTAACGCTCCAGGCGAATCCCGCCAGCCGGCCCGTGGGGAGCACCAGCGCGCTGACGGCAACGGTCGTCGATCGGTACAACAATCCGGTCGCCAACGCCACCACCGTCACCTTCACTTCGAACATCGGGACGGTGCTCTCACCGCGCACGACGACCAACGGCATTGCCACTTCGTCGATCAGTTCCACCCTGGCCGGCACCGCGGTCATCACGGCCACCAGCGGCACAGCGTCTGACACAGCCGCCGTCGTCTTCACACCCGGCGCGCCCTACACCGTCACGCTAGCCGCGAAACCCATCAGTCTGACCGTGGGGAGCACCAGCGTGCTGACGGCGACGGTCGTCGATCAGTACAACAACCCGGTCGCCAACGCCACCACCGTCACCTTCACTTCGAACCTCGGGACGGTGCTCTTCACCGCGCACGACGACCAACGGCGTCGCCACTTCGTCGATCAGTTCCACCTTGGCCCGCACAGCTCACATCACGGCCACCAGCGGAGGTCACTCGGACTTCGAGTCAGTCACATTTAATCCTGGCGCAGCCCACCATCTGGTGATCGAAGACGCGCCGGCCGGCTCAGGCTCGGCGGTCAATGCAGTAACACTCGACATCTACAACACCTTGACCGTCTACGCCGCAGCCTACGATGTGTACAACAATCTCATCGGGGCGCGCAATGCCACGTGGAGCGGCACGGGCGTGGTGAGCGGCCGCCTTTCACCGACGCCGGGCATTTCAACCACCTTTACGCCGGCGATCAGCGGCACCGGAACCATCAATGCCGCATTCGGCAGCTTCACCGACGCGACGGGGATCATCACCGTGCAAGCGCCATTCTTGCGGATCAGTAAGACGGCCAGTCCCGATCCGTTAACGCCGGGCGATCTGCTGCAATACACCATCTCGTACACCAACACCGGCAATGCTGCCGCGCAAAACGTGATCATCACCGAGACTTACCCGGTCAGCGCCACCTTCTACTACGCTTTTCCCGGTGCGACCTCTGGCAACAACGTCTGGTCGCTTGGTCCCCTGGCAGTGAATGGCTCGGGCTCCATCGTCGTGTTCATGACCACGCCCAACCAGTTGCCGGTGGGCACTGTGTTGACCAATTCTGTGCGCATCAGTGCGGCCAAAGTCACCGGCGCCTTCTACACCACAACCACCCGGGTGAATGCCCTGCCGAATCTAAGCGCCAGCGTTACCGACTTGCCCGATCCGGTGCGGCCCGGCGATTTACTCTCCTATGACATCCAGTATCGCAATGACGGCACTGCGGCTGTCCACAACGTCCGCGTCACCGAGACGTATCCCGCCCAGGTATCGTTCTACTCGGCGAATCCCCTGCCAGACAGTGGCTACAACAACGTGTGGTCGACCAGCACTCTAAATGGCAACGGCGACAGTCGAACCATTCGCGTCTCGGTGCGCGTCAACAGCCCGCTCGACGATGCCACCATCCTGAACAATCGTGTCGTCCTGACAGCGCAGGCTGCTCCGCCGTATACCACCACTCAGCAGACTCTGGTGACGGCGCCCAGACTGGAACTCGCCAAGTCGGCCGAACCGTCGGCGCCCAGGGCGAACGGCCTGTTGACTTACACGCTGCTCTACACCAACAGCGGAACCGGCTACGCGGCCAACACGGTCATTACCGATGCCCTGCCGGCCAATACCTCGTTTGTGCAGTGTCAGCCGGCTGGTGAATGCGGAGTGAATGGCAGCCTCGTGACGTGGAATGCGAGAAATATCGACGGGCTGACCTCAGGGACGGTGACGTTGACGGTGCGCATCGCCAACGGTCTGCCCGATCGCACCGTGATCACCAACACGGCGCGTATCGCTTCGACCGATCAGGTCTCGGCTATAGCCCGGTTGAGCACCGTTACCAGCGCTCCCGACTTGACCCTCTCCAAGAGCGATGGCATCACGCAGATAGCGGCGGGCCAGATCACGACTTACACGCTCAACTTCGCCAATGCCGGCACCGCGCCCGCCGCTAACGTGGTGATCACCGATCGCATTCCCAATTACACTACCTGGGTGGGTTGTTCGTCGTGCGTCGCGACAGGCGGCGGAGTGTATTCTTTCACCCGGAGCACGCTGGGCGCAGGTCAGAGCGGAGCCGTTACCATCAGCGTCCGCCTGTCACCCACCCTGCCCGCCGGTCTGCGCGCCATCACCAATACCGCCGCCATCGCTACCACCACGAGCGGCGACGTGCTGGCGAACAACCAGGCACAAGATGTGGACGGCATTTCGACGCGGCCAGCTCTTAGTCTAACTGTGGACTATGATCGCCGCACGCCCTATCCCGGAAAAGTCATCACCTACACCTTGCGCTATACCAACACCTCCGCCATGGATACGATTGGCGTGGTAATCACGGCCACCCGGTCAGCGGGACTCACCGGCACGCCACCCGGTTGGACGAAAGTCGGCCCCAGCGATTGGCGTTCGATCGGCAATCTGGCGGCCGGCCAAAGCGACAGCGTAACCTACGTGCTGAGGCTGCCGGCAACCTACACGCCGGACATGCGCGCCTTCACCGTGACATTCACGATTCAAGACGGCGGACCGGGCGGACTGCCGAAAGCACAAGATCAGAAAACGCCGCTTCTTGGCGTGCCCGATCTCAGCATCGCCCGGGTGATCGTTCCACCCGTGCTCGCCGGACAGAAATTCACGGCGACGGTGATTATCAGGAATGGCGGCCTGGGAACCGCATGCAATCCCAGCAACTGCGGCGGGTTCTGGGTCGACGCCTTTGTCGATCCGGACACACCGCCGGCATCATATCCATACAAGTCGGATGGGCAATTCTATGCTGAGGCGCCGCCAGTTGCCTCAGGCGCGACCGTGACCGTCTCCATCCCCAATATCCAATTCGCGCCCACTCAAGACCATATACTGTACTTCAAAGTGGACAACTACGCCTGTAGGAGTACATCCTGCTTGCCGGTCGGTTCAAGCGGCGGCCTGGTGCCGGAATACGACGAATACAACAACGTCTTTCCCATGCCACGGGTGTACCTGCCGCTTGTGCAGAAGAATCGTCCCTGACTCTTAGGATATACGCCTTTCACTATCATGGCGCAGCACGTCAGGCGCGTTCCAGCACGCACGCGATACGCGCTTCACGGGGAGCGATGATGTGCTGCGCCACGGTGTGGAGGCTCACGCCGTGGCGCTGACTAGAACGACAGAGAGAGTCTGGTGCAGGACGATGATTTGATCGGGTCAGTGTCCGAAGTTTCTGGTCTATCTTTGTTTTCACCCCTCGCTATGCTATAATCCAACACGAATCAAACTATGCTGCCACCTGAAGACGGCATCATCATCAAAGGCAGCCGCGAAGGCTTGCTGATCACATTGGGGCCTGGTGCGTGGCACAATGCGCTGGTCGCGCTTGAGGCACGCCTGATTGCAGCGCCTGAGTTTTTCAAGGGCGCGCGCGTGGCTTTGCTGGTTGGCAATCGCAAGCTGGTTGAGGCCGATATGCGCGCGGCGCGCGATCTGCTGGCGCAGCATGATGTGCTGGTGTGGGGCATCAGCGGCGATGACGAAGAGACACAGCATGTCGCCGCGGTGATGGGACTGGATGCCGAGTCTGCCTCAGCGCGATCGGGTGAAGCCGCGCCCCGCGGACGCGGAGCCGGAACCGCCGATCGAGACGGCGAGCACCGCCACGCATCCGGAATCAGCGCCGGCTGACGATCCCGAAGCAGGGCTTATCGCGCGGCGCACCTTGCGATCTGGACAGCAGCTGCGGCACCCGGGCAGCATCACCGTCATTGGCGACGTGAATCCGGGCGCAGAGATCGTGGCGGGCGGCGACATTGTGGTGTGGGGCAAGCTGCGCGGCACGGTCCACGCGGGAGCGACAGGCAACGAAACCGCCGTGGTCTGCGCGCTGGTTCTCGCGCCAACGCAGCTGCGCATCGCGCATTACTTTGCGCGCTCGCCAGAGGGCCGCCGGCGCAAGCCGACGCCTGAAGTGGCGCGGGTGCGTGAGGGCAAAATTGTGGCAGAGTCGTGGGAAGTTAAGTGAAGGAGATGTAATGCCGGCACGGATCATTACGGTCACCTCAGGCAAAGGCGGCGTGGGCAAAACCACCACCACGGCCAATGTGAGCGTGGCGCTGGCGCTGTTGGGGAAGCGCGTCGCCTGCCTGGATGCCGATATTGGCCTGCGCAACCTGGATGTGGTGCTGGGCCTGGAAAATCGCATCGTGTATGATGTGGTCGACGTGATCGAAGGACGCTGCCGGCTGCGCCAGGCCCTGATTAAAGACAAGCGTCTGCCGGAACTTTATCTGCTGCCCGCTTCACAGAAACGCGACAAGAGCGCCGTGAAGCCCAACGATCTCGTCAAGTTATGCAACGAATTGCGGCCTGAGTTTGATTTCGTACTCATCGATTCAGCGGCCGGAATTGAAGAAGGCTTTAGGACGGCCGTGGCCCCGGCCGATGAAGTGATCATCGTGACGAATGCAGAAGTATCGGCGGTGCGTGATGCCGATCGGGTGGTGGGGCTGATCGAAGCGGCCGAGAAAGGCCCGGCGCGCCTGATCGTCAATCGCCTCAAGCCCGGACTGGTGCAGCGCGGCGACATGCTGGACACCAGCGATGTGTTGGACATTCTGGCTATTGATCTGATCGGCATCGTGCCGGAAGACGAAGGCGTGCTGATCTCCACCAATCGCGGCAATCCGGCCGCGCTGGAAGGGAAATCGGCAGCCGGGCAATCGTTCCGCAATATCGCGCGCCGCCTCAACGGCGAAGACGTGCCATTTGAAACCTTCAAAGGAGAGGGCGGATTCTTCGGGCGCCTGTCTCGAATGCTGCGCCGCGACGGGAGGGCCGCATGAACAGGATCAAGAGTTTCTTCCAGCGCTCCGGGCAACCGTCCAGCCGCGAAGCTGCCAAGCAGCGGCTGCAGTTGGTGTTGGTCCATGATCGCAATCAGATCGAACCAGGCATGCTGGAGTTGATCAAAGACGAGATTATCGCGGTCATCTCCCAACATATTGACATCGATCGCGCCAGCGTGCAAGTCAACATCACCGAAGGTGAGCGCGAAAGCAAGTTGGTGGCCGACATCCCGCTGTCGTCGAAGCGGCAGGCCCGCAAATGAACGGCGCTTGCTGATTGCGGATTGCGGATTTATGATCCGCCTGGAACTCAGCAATCCACAATCTTCAGTCGACAAGGCAAGATGGCAACTGTTCGAGCAAGTTACAATCCCGCTGAATACAACCGCCTGAGTTGGCGGCACTTTGATGTGTGGCTGTTACTGATCGTGCTGGCGCTGCTCACCATCGGGTTGCTCATGATCAGCAGCGCCACGCAGAACTCGATCGATCCCGATCTGGCCAATGCGGCGCGCCGCCAGGGACTGTACGCGCTGGTCGGCGTGATGGTGTTGATCCTCACGGCGGCCATTGACTATCGCATCTGGTACAACGCGCGGCATATTCTGTACGTCAGCGCCCTGCTCTTCCTGGTCATCACCTTGATCTTCGGGTCAGGCGAAATTGGCGGCGTGAGCCGCTGGCTCGATCTCTCGATATTTCCGGTGCAGCCTTCGGAACTGGCTAAAGTCCTGCTGGTGCTGGCGCTGGCCGGTTTTCTGGCTAACCGCACCGATTCGAGTCGCAGCCTGCGCACGACGGTGCTGTCGCTGATCTACGTTGCGGTTCCGGCGTTACTGGTCTTCCTGCAGCCTAACCTCAGCACGGCCCTGGTTTATCTGTTCATCTGGCTGGCGATGGTGATCGTGGCCGGGGTGCGCGGCCGAAATCTGGCCGTGATCGGCATCGCGGGTCTGTTGACACTGCCCGCCGTCTGGCTGGCCATGGCGCAATATCAGCGCGAACGCATCCTGGCGATCTTCAATCCGGAACTCGACTACAACCGCACCCAGGCGTTGATCAGCATCGGCAGCGGCGGCTGGCTGGGGCAGGGTTACGGCAGCGGCACCCAGAATCAATTGCATTTCTTGAAAGTGCGCCACACCGATTTCATCTTCTCGGTCACAGCCGAAGAACTGGGCTTCGTCGGCGCGGTGTTGGTCGTGATCTTGTTCGGCCTGTTGATCTATCGGCTGGTGCGCATTGCCGATCGCTCGCGGGACGCGTACGGCGAATTCGTCGTGATCGGCGTCGCCGCCATGATCTTCTTTCAGGCCGCCATCAACATTGCCATGAATCTCAACCTCGGCCTGGTGGCAGGCCTGCCGCTGCCGTTTGTCAGCTACGGCGGCAGTTCGCTCATTACCATGCTCCTGGCCATCGGTTTGGCTGAGAGCGTCATCATGCGCCATCGCAAGATCGAGTTCTGACGCCGCATGTCCTCGCGCGTGTCCCTCGCCGTTTTGATCGTCGTCGGCAGTCTGCTGGCAGCTGCGTGCGAAGGTTCGCCGTCATTCGACGCCGCGCCCGGCGGAGCCGCGCCGCGCCCGACCCCTCAAGCGTCCCCGGCGGCGCCGCGCACACCGTCCGGCATCTTCATCAGCACGAGCGTGCGGCCCACCGTGCTACCCGCGATCGGCACAGCCACTTTGGAGTTGGACTCAAACGCCGTGGTTGTGCAGGGGCGCGTGTACGATGCAGGACGCGGCCAGCGCTTGAGCAATGCAACAATTGAATGGCAGTTCCTATCGCCGGACTGGCAGCAATACAACGGCCAGCTGCAAGTTCCCGCCGATGGCCTGTACCGCCTGCAGCTGCCCATTCGCCGCGAAGATGAAGTGATCATCACGGCTCACGCGCCGGGTTATCTGCCGAGCATGGCGCGCTTACTCGGCCGGCAGTTGAACCTGTATGGCTCGCGCCTCAACTTTGGCCTCGTCGCGGCGGATGGCCCGGCGCCGACTTTGCCGGGCGCGCTAGGCACTATTCAATTAAGCGGAATCGTGTACAATTCGGCGCGCGGTCTCCAAGGCCCGATCGCGAATGCCCGCGTGACGATCGTCGATCGATCCGTAGTACAGCCTGTGGCGCAGCTCGATGCCACCACCAGTGTCTCCGGCACGTTTCTCATTCCCGTGGCACTGCACACCACCGATCAGATTGACGTGAAGATCACGGCCAGCGGCTACCAGACGGTCACGCTGACCAGGAGCGCGGCAGAACTCGCCCGCAAACCGCGGCTCTCGATCGGCTTGTCGCCCGCGCCAAAGCAGTAGGTACCATTCACACCGCACGTTATCACGCCTCACGTTCCCGGTTGACGGCGCGCGGCGCGATGCGTAACCTGGAGGATTCCTTGACTGTTCGTGTTCGATTTGCTCCCAGCCCTACCGGCTTCCTGCACGTCGGCGGCTTGCGCACCGCGCTGTTCAACTGGCTGTTCGCACAGCAGATGGGCGGCACGTTCATCCTGCGCATCGAAGACACCGATCAGAAACGTTACACACCGGGCGGCGTGCGCGCCATTGTGGAAGGGCTGCAATGGCTGGGCTTGCGGTGGACACGAAGGCCCCGACAAGGCCAGCCTGCGCCAGATGCAGGGCGACGAAGATTGGGACGGCGCGCCCGATATCGGCGGACCGTATGGGCCGTACATTCAATCGCTCAAGGTGAAGCGGCATCAAGCCGCTGCGCAGGAATTGATCGACAAGGGCATGGCTTATCGCTGTGACTGCACCGCCGATCGGCTGGCGCAGATTCGCGAAGAGCAGAAGGCGCGCAAGGAACAGACGCGCTACGATCGACGCTGCCGCTTCAAGCAGCCCGGCGAGGTCGATCCGAACCAGCCGCACGTCGTGCGCTTAGCCGTGCCGCTGGACGGCCAGACCACCGTGCACGATTTGATTCGCGGCGACATCACGGTGGATTACAGCCAGCTCGACGATTTTGTGATCCTCAAGTCCGATGGCTTCCCCACGTACCATCTGGCCGCCATGGTGGACGATCACGATATGCAAATCACGCACGTGCTGCGCGGCGATGAATGGCTGCCCAGCCTGCCGCGCCACTATCTGATCTACCGGGCGTTTGGCTGGGAACCGCCCGCATTTGCGCATCTGCCCGTCATTCTGAACCCGTCCGGCAAGGGCAAGATGAGCAAGCGCAAAGCGGCTTCAGCCGATTCGGTGTTTGTGACCGAATTCCGCGACGAGGGTTATCTGCCGGAAGCGCTGCGCAACTTCCTGGCGCTGGTCGGCTGGGCGCCCGGCTCCGGCAATGAGCAGGAGATCTTCACGCTGAGTGAATTGATTCAACTGTTCAGCCTCGATCACGTGAATCCCGCGCCGGCCGCTTTTTCGTACGACAAGCTCGACTGGATGAACGGCGTGTACATTCGCGCCCTGCCCGTCGACGAACTGGCGCAGCGCATCTATCCCTTCCTGCTCAAAGCGGGCGTGGAGGTGGATACCGGACGCCTGTTGAAGATCACGCCCGCCATTCAAGAACGCCTCGTGACGCTGAGTGATGCGGTGGAGGCCACCGACTTCCTGTTCGCCGAGACGATCGCCCCTCAGCGCGCGCAGTTGATCGGCAAAGGCATGACGGAGGAATCAACGCGGGCGGTGCTGCAGCAAGCCGAGCAGATTATCAGCGCCTTTGAGCCGTTTGAGCCTGACCCGTTGGAGCAGGCGTTCCGCGCCGCCGCCGATGCGGCCGGGATGAAACCTGGTCCGTTCTTCGCACCCCTGCGCGCGGCCGTGACCGGCAAGACCGTCTCGCCGCCGCTCTTTGCGTCGATCGCGGCGTTGGGGCGCGAAAAAACGATCGAGCGGCTGCAGCACGCGCAGCAGTTGTTGGCCGGTTAGGCGTTTGTTATAATGCACTGTAAGACGATCCACGAACACACGCCTTCGGCGGGTGCCGTGCTCCCGATGGCACGCATTGGAACGAAACAAGCATTTGTGAGGATTCGTGAAGCATTCGTGGATCAATCTTTGTCAGAAGGAATCCATCCATGTCGCCTGAAGAAACAACACCCATTACGCCCACCGACTTCATCCGCGAGGCCGTCAAGGAAGATTTGAAGTCGGGCGCTTCACCACCGTGCACACGCGCTTTCCGCCGGAGCCGAACGGCTATCTGCACATCGGCCACACCAAGGCGCTGATCATCGACTTTGGCATCGCGCAGGAGTTTGGCGGATTGTGCAATCTGCGCTACGACGACACGAACCCCACCAAGGAAGACGTGGAGTACGTCGACGCGATCAAAGAAGACATCCGCTGGCTGGGCTTCACGTGGGACGATCGGGAATATTACGCCTCGGATTATTTCCAGCAGCTGTACGAGATGGCCGTCAAGTTGATCAAGAAGGGCAAAGCCTACGTCGACGATCAATCGCCCGAAGAAGTCAGCGCCACGCGCGGCACGCTGACCGAGCCCGGCCAGGAAAGCCCGTGGCGCAACCGATCGGTGGAAGAAAATCTCGATCTGTTCGAGCGGATGAAGAACGGCGAGTTCCCCGACGGCGCGCGCACGCTGCGCGCCAAAATCGATATGGCCTCCGGCAACTTCCTGATGCGCGACCCCGTGATGTACCGCATCCTTCACGAGCCGCCGCACCATCGCACCGGCCAGCAGTGGTGCCTCTACCCGATGTACGACTTCGCGCACGGGCAAAGCGATTCGATCGAGGGCATCACGCATTCGCTGTGCTCGCTGGAATACGAGATCCACCGCCCGCTCTACGAATGGTTCTTGCAGGAACTGGAGATTTTCGCGCCGCGCCAGATCGAGTTTGCGCGCCTGAACATGAACTACACCGTGATGAGCAAGCGCAAGCTGCGCCGGCTGGTGGAAGAAGGTTTAGTGAGCGGCTGGGATGATGCGCGCATGCCCACGCTGCGGGGGCTGCGGCGGCGCGGCTACACGCCCGAATCGATCCACGACTTCATCAACCGGGTAGGTGTCGCCAAGTCCGACAGCGTGGTGGATGTGGCGCTGCTGGAAGCCTGCCTGCGCGAGGATCTTAACAAGCGCGCGCTGCGCCGCATGGCCGTGCTCCGCCCGATCAAGTTGGTGCTTGACAACTATCCCGACGATCAGGTCGAGACCATGGCCGTGATCAACAATCCTGAAGACCCTGGCGCAGGGACGCGCGAGGTCCCGTTCTCGAAGGTGTTGTACATTGAGCAGGAAGATTTCCAGGAAGTGCCGCCGCCCAAGTATTATCGCCTGTTCCCCGGCAATGAAGTGCGCCTGCGCGCTGCCTACGTCGTCAAGTGCACGGGCGTCGTGAAGGATGAGCAGCGGCAGCGTGATCGAAGTCCACGCGACGTATGATCCCGCCACGCGCGGCGGCGATACGCCCGATGGCCGCAAGATCAAATCGACGCTGCACTGGGTGTCGGCGGCGCACGCGGTCCCGGCGGAAGTGCGCCTGTACGATCGGTTATTCAACCGGCCCGACCCCGAAGCGGGCGAAGAGGGCTTCCTTGGCTGCCTCAATCCCAATTCGCTGACGGTGCTGAAGGGCTGCCAGGTCGAGAGCAGTTTAGCGGGCACGCAGCCCGGCGATCGCTTCCAGTTCGAGCGGCAGGGCTACTTCTGCGCCGATACTGAATCCACACCCGATCGGCTGATCTTCAACCTCGCGGTCGCGCTGCGCGATACGTGGGCCAAGATCGAGCAGAAGCAGAAGTAAGGTAAGCCTATTCGAGATGGGACTCGCTCATACGCCCGGGATGGCCGGCGGGCAAGTTCTGTTTGGCGTGACTGGCCCAGGAACTGTAAACGCCCAACGCAGCCAGCGACCCGTAGAGAACGGCCATTCCCGCGACGACCAACGGACCGGGCAATGACCCGACTGAGGCGCGTCCCATGATCTCCGTCACCGACGTGGTCGCATTGGGATGCGTCATCAGCACAATCACCCAGCTGCCTAGCAGAATCAAGAAGATCCATTGATAGGTGCGCCGGAGCCGCCGGCCCGCTGCTTCCCACAAGGCCATATGAAAATGCGGCCACTCCATGTCATGGGCGAGCTTCTCTCCCCAGTCCGGCATCGCCGTTGCGGAGCCGTCGAGCATCGGGCGATAAAAATTGATCTCGATCATCCGGGCGCGTGAGCGCCAGATATCGAACACTCGATAGCGGCGCGCCTCCATCAAAAGCAGGAAAGTACAGAACACGCTGACAATCGGGATCAGCACGTGGCGCTCGCTGATCTTATCCGCAAAGACGAAACTCAAGGTCGTGACGCTAAACACCACCGCCCAATTGGTGGTCGTGTCCATCCGGCTGCGCCAGGCCGTGGCTTCGCTCAATTCGCCGCGATGAAGATGGGCCATCGCCGTGACGAACTCGCTCTGGGTGATGTGGGATGGATCCAGCTGCTGCGCGATGCCGGGACGAGAAGATTGAGTAGTCATGATCGGTATCCTCCGCGGGCGTTATTCTGGTACGAGCAGCAAACGGTGCGCCGGCACATTGGCTGCCTTGTTATACCACGAATACCGATCGCGGAATGTCCCTCTTCGGTTACATTTAGGGGTCTGTGGCCGCCAGCCCCACCAGTTGGGCGCTGACGCCCCAGAATTTGCGCCGGAGGTTTACATCGGTAGCCTTGGGCGAGGCTCCGCCGGGCAATTTTCCCTCGAAGTATTGCCCGCTGATCTGCGCCACCTCGGGCGAGGTAGCCAGATAGACGGAGAGGGCCGCGCCCTGCGCCGGGGATAATCCATTCGACCAGCCCCAGCCTGTATCCAACAACTTGGTTGCCACCACACCGGGATGCAGACAGTTGACGGTGACACCGCTGCCTGTGAGCCGCTCGGCCAACTCGCAGGTGAAGAGCACGTTGCCCAGCTTGGCGACCTTGTAGGCCTCCACGCCGTTATAACGCCGCTCGCCTTGCAGATTGTCGAATTTGATCGCCGCACTATAGTGCACGGTCGAGCTGACATTGACGATGCGCGCGGGCGCGCTGGCCTTCAGCACATCCAGCAGCAAGTTGGTGAGCAAAAACGGCGCGAGATGATTGACGGCGAAGGACATCTCCAGGCCGTCTTCGCTGAGCTGGCGCTGGAGCAGGATCACGCCCGCGTTGTTGACGAGCACGTGCAGTCGCGCATAGCGAGCGCTGATCTCGGCGGCCAGCTGGCGCACTTGCCGCTGCGAGGACAGATCGGCCGCCACAAAATCCACGCGGGGATTGCCCGTCGCCGCGCGGATTTCATCGCGCGCGGCTTCACACCGATCCGCATGGCGGCCATGCACGACGACTATCGCGCCGAGTTGCGCCAATTGCCGCGCGGTCTCTTGGCCAATGCCGTCGGTCGAGCCGGTGACGAGAATAATTCTATCTTGCATAGTGAAACCTGTTTCAAATGATCAATTAACAATGAACAATGATCAATGACAAATGAAGATTACCTGTACCGCGCGAACGTCATTTCCGCGTGACGGCCCCCAACCCCGTCATTCCCGCGTGCCTCTGGCGGGAATCCAACGGCCAATCCGCCAGCCTTGCCAATCGTCAGTCTGGATGCCCGACACGCCTAGCGCGCCTCCGCCGCAAAGCGGCGGGTAAGGCGAAAGCATTCGGGCATGACATCGCTTGTCATTCCCGCGTGCCTGTGGCGGGAATCCAGGGCGCCTGCCATAAGTGCGCCAACAGATAGGCAACCGCTTTGCGTAATCGAATCGCTGGTCAGGGAATCCATTTACGCGAAGCGGTTGTTCATCCGCTACCCCGCATTCCCAACTTCCCCCGCACCCGCTCGGGCCGCACCTGCGCTTGATCGGTCTGCGGACTGCTGCAATCCCGCAAGGCAGCGACGGCTTGCCTCAAGACCTCTTCGGCATCTTCCAGGCGATTCATCCGCTCCAAGACATCGCCCATATTCCACAGCGTCATCCCCTTAACATACCGATTGACTAAATGTGGAATTCAGAATTCGGAATGCGGAGTGAAGAGCGTCGACATTCATGCCAGATGATTCCGCATTATGATCCCTTCACCACTTTCTTCAGGCTAATCTCAAACGGCGGGTACGCAATGCCGTTCTCCGTGACGATGCCGGTGACATATTTGTGCGGCGTCACGTCGAAAGCGGGATTCCCGACCTTCACGCCTGGCGGCGCAATGCGCACGCCGTCGATCTCGGTCACTTCGCGCTCGTCGCGTTCTTCGATGGGGATGAGATCGCCATCAGGCAGGCTGAGATCGATCGTGGAGGTGGGCAGCACGGGATAGAACGGGATGCCGTTCTCTTTCGCCAGTACGGCCACTTTATACGTGCCGATCTTGTTGGCCACATCGCCGTTGGCCGCCGTGCGATCCGAGCCGACGAGGCAGATGTTGACCAGGCCCTTCCGCATGTAGTGCCCCGCCGCATTGTCCGCAATCAGCGTCACGTCGATGCCCCAGCGCATCAACTCCCAGGCCGTCAGGCGCGCACCTTGCAGGCGCGGGCGCGTTTCATCGGCAAAGACCTTGATGCGCTTACCCTGCTCGTGCGCGCGGCGAATCACGCCCAGCGCCGTGCCGTAATCGACGACGGCCAGCGCGCCCGTGTTGCAGTGCGTGAGGATGGTGTCGCCGTCTTTGATGAGCGCCGCGCCGTGCTCCGCCATGCGCTTGTTGATCGCCACGTCTTCGTCGGCGATCTGCTGCGCTTCACGCACCAATGCTTCGCGCACATCGCCGACGGTGAACCTCCCGGAGGTTTGAAACCTCCGGGAGGTTTTCAGCATCCGATCGATCGCCCAGAAGAGATTGACCGCCGTGGGGCGCGACTGGCGCAGCACTTCAGCGGCCACCTCCACATCGCGCAGCAAATCCGCTGGGGTGCTGGCCGTGCTCTGCAATCCGGCCAGCGCCATGCCAAAGCTGGCCGCCGCGCCGATGGCCGGAGCGCCGCGAATCACCATCGTGTGGATGGCTTCCGCCACGCCCTGGTAGGTGGTGTAAGTCTTAACTTCGTAGTGCAGCGGCAGTACGCGTTGATCAACCATCAACACCGTGCCGTCGTGCCACTCAATCGTGCGTTCCAGTTCGTCCATGGTGACCTCCGGAGTGGGGAGTGTAACAGACGGGCACGAGCGTGTCAAACACGATCGGGCAATTCTGTTACCCAGTTGGAACTCTTTTCACAGGCAAAGCCACTGAACCTTGCTTATAATCAGGTGTGCAGTAGCTGGTATCGGATGGCTCAAGAAGCGAGTGCGAATATCCCCACGATGTCAGCGAAACATCGGCGCTGGAGGTGCCTTATGAAACGCAATCTCCTGTTGTCCCTCGGCCTTGTACTTGCCGCGGTTGCGGTCTTGTTGCTCAGCATATCTTCTTCCCGTGTCTCCGCCCTGGCCTTAACCGCCTCACCTCCGGCACATGTTACGACCTTCGTGTCAGTCTCCGCGGGAAGCGGCCATACCTGCGGGTTAACCGATCGCGGCGGCGTGATGTGCTGGGGCAGCAACTTCAACGGACAGCTGGGCGATGGCACAACCACTGATCGCTATACGCCCGTTGACGTCAAGGGTTTGAGCACTGGCGTGCTGGCAGTCTCGGCCGGCACCACGCACACGTGCGCGCTGCTGACGACGGGCGGCGTCAAGTGCTGGGGAAACAATAATCGCGGCCAGCTAGGCGACGGGACCAAGGTGAACCGCTGGACCCCGGTAGATGTGATCGGGCTTACGAGCGGCGTCGCGTCGATCGAGGCGGGCGGTCTCGATACGTGCGCCGTGACGATCCACGGCGGCGCGAAGTGCTGGGGATCGAACAATCGCGGACGCCTGGGCGACGGCACGACGATCGACCGATCCACGCCGGCGAATGTGATTGGGCTGTTTGCCGGCGTCGCGGCGATTCGCGCCAACGACGCGGGCGGCGCGCACACCTGCGCCTTGTTAGCGAACGGCGGTGTCAAATGCTGGGGCGATAATGAGGGCGGCCAGTTGGGGGACGGCACGACGACCGAGTCACACATTCCGGTCGACGTGAGCGGGCTGGCGAGCGGCGTCACATCGCTCGCGTTGGGCGCGTTTCATACCTGCGGGATAACCGCCGGCGGCGTCAAGTGCTGGGGCGACAATAGCTCCGGGCAATTGGGCAACGCACTGACGACAACTCAGACTACGCCCGCGGGCGTGATCGGGCTGGAAAGCGGCGCGCTGCAGGTGGCAACCGGCAGAGACCACTCCTGCGCGCTGGTGAGTAGCGATAGTGTCAAATGCTGGGGCAGTAATTTCTCCGGGGAGTTAGGTGACGGAACGACGATCGGACGGTTGAGTCCGGTGGATGTAATCAGCCTGACCGGCAGTGTGTCGACGATCAGCGCCGGAGGATCGCATGCGTGCGCCTTGCTGACCGATGGCGGCATCAACTGCTGGGGGGATAACTCTTCAGGAGGGCTCGGCAATGGCGACGACTCGCTCCCTTATAGCCCAACCCCGGTGGAAGTCATCAGGCGCACGGTATGGCATGTCTTCCTGCCAGTGATCGTGCGCCCCGCTTCCGCGTTTCAGGCCAGCTTCACGGCTCAACCGGTGTCAGGTTTTGTTCCGCTGCAGGTCAATTTCACTAACACCTCTACCGGCCCTTACACCTCGCTGCTGTGGGATTTTGGCGACAACGTCACCAGCACACTGCCCAATCCGACGCACGTCTATTGGGACGGCGGCCTTTTCACCCCTGTCCTCTATGTATCCAATGGCGTGATCACTGAAACGGCAACCCTGCCGGTTGATGTATTTGTTCCGCGAGAACTGATCGTCAATGGCGGCTTTGAGACCGATGAGGCCTGGCAGTTCAACAGTGCACCCGAGGTGGGCGGCTACACGACAGCCGTCGCGCACGGCGGTCAGCGCAGCGTGAAGTTAGGCATCCTGCCGCCTGACCCAATTCAATTCGGATATGCCATCGTCTCGCAGGAGGTGAGCATTCCAGCGCCTGTCTCGCTCGCGCGGTTATCGTTCTGGTACTGGCCGCGGCGCGAGGATGGCACCGGCCCTGTGACGCACAGCCGGCAATTTGCCGCATTGCTCGACGCCAACGGCCAGATGCTGGAGCAGTTGCTCGAATCGAGTGCCGATGCACCTGACTGGCAGTATGCCGAGTTTGACGTGACGAAGTACGCGGGTCAGACCATCACGATCGAGTTTGGCGTCTACCATGATGGCAATGCCCTGTCTGGTAAACGCACGGCGCTGTTTGTGGACGATGTGTCTTTGGGGGTTGCAGAGGTCCCCGGGCCCGTCGCAGGCCTGGCCGCTTACTATCCTTTCTCCGGCAATGCCAATGATCTCAGTGGGCGTGGGAATCACGGCGCGGTTTATGGTGCGACGCTCACCGACGACCGCTTTGGCCGGGCCAACAGCGCCTATCGTTTTAACGGCAGCGGCGACACCATCCGTGTTCCCTATTCCAACACTTTAAGTTTTCCGCACGACCTGAGCGCGGCCGCCTGGATCAAAACGACCGGCGATGCGGGCGGCATTGCCCATGAACACGACGGAGGATCAGACGGCAACTTCGTCTTTGGCTTATCACAAGGCGGCCGGCTGCGCTTTGGCCGCTCGGCCACGGTGGCCGGCGGCCTGTATGATTCCGACTTCGTAAATGATGGGGAATGGCATTTTGTGGTTGGCCTGTACGACCATACCAGCCACAGCGTGAAGTACTACATCGACGGCTACTTCGCGTCGAGGTATACGGATCTCCAAAGTTTGCCGGACAATCACATCCCGCTCATCATTGGCGACGAGAATAATCATCTCTATGCCTTTGACGGCGTCATCGACGACGTGCGGTTGTACGATCGAGTATTGTCCGAGGCGGAAATCTGGACGCTCAAACACTCTGACCGTTGATCTTGAACGAGGCCATGACGGACACAGGGGTGAGACTGATCTCTCGCCCCTGTTTTTGTGACATTGACACGATGATGCGCCTCCGCGATAATCGCGCGCATGAAATCGCTCCTTGTTCCTATCGCCCTGTCCCTTGCGCTGTTGAGTGCCTGCACGTCACCACCGGCGCCGGCGGCCAGCGTCATCTCAACGCCGGGCGCGCCTGGGCCCTCGGCCACGCGGGTCACTTCACCGAGTCTCACGGCAACTTCGACACCCGCGCCGACGCCCACCTTCACGCCGACGCCTCAACCCGATCAGGCCCTGCGCGAGGCGCGGCAGGCCCTGCACGACGGCGACTTCAGCACGGCGATTCAGAAGTATCAAGCTGTGATCGACGGCTCAGCCACGCCCGATCAAATCGAAGAGGCCCTGATCGATCGGGCCTATGCCACCGCCCGATCGGGTGATCCGGCCTCCGCGGCCGATCTGTTTATGGAATTCATCGATCAGCATCCCCAATCGGACCAGTTCAGCTGATGCCTGGTTCCATCTCGGCGAACTGCACTTCGATCGATCGGCCTACCAGGATGCGATCGCGGCTTTCCAGAACTATCGGAAATTGCGCGCCGACGTTCTCGCCGATTTCGTGGACGAGCGGATCGGCGATGCCTACACCCAGCTAAGCGATGCGGCCAACGCGGCCAGGTCTTACGAGAGTGCCTTGACGCAGGCCAGCGGCACGCCCAATGTGGCGAATCTGCGCGAGAAACTCGCTTTAGCCTACCGGCAGTTGAATCAACCGGCGAATGCGCTGGCCCAATATGACGCCATTCTCTCGTTCGCGCAGCAGCCGGCTTATCGCGCCTCGATCATGCTGCAAGCCGGGCAGACGCTGCTCGACGCGGGCCAAACGAAAGACGGATTGGAACGCTTCACCGAACTGGTCAACACCTACCCCGAGCGCAACGAAGCGTACCAGGCGCTGCTGACGCTGGTGAACGCCGCGGTGCCCGTCTACGAATTTCAGCGCGGCCTCGTCGATTATTACGCCAAACAATACGATGCGGCCAGCGCGGCCTTTGAGCGTTTCATCGCGGCGAACGAGGATCACGGCAACGCGCATTACTACATCGGCCTGTCGCATAAAGGCGCGGGCAACATCGGCGCGGCGTTGAAGGCGTTCGACGAGATCATCGACGAGCATCCCGAAGCCTCGCGCTGGGGCGATGCGTGGATCGAGAAAGCGAACACGCAAGCGGTGGGCGGCGATGTCGATGGCGCGGTGGACACGTTGACGACTTTTGTCGAGAAGAACCCGACTGCGCCCCAGGCCCCGACGGCTCTGTGGAATGCCTCCGGTTTGCTGGAGCGCAGTGCCGAATATCAACGCGCCATCGATCTGAATCTGCAATTGCAGAAAGACTATCCCAACGACAGCCATGCTTCTGAAGCGCTGTTCGATGCCGGGCTGGATGCGTTTCGCAGCGATGACGACGACGCGGCGATCGAGGCGTGGCGCACGTTGAGCAACACCTATCCGTTGAGCGATCTGCATCCCGCGGCGCTCTTGTGGCAGGGCAAGGTCGCCAACGATCGTGCGCTGTTGTCGCAACTGGCAGCGTCGGATGCGTACTATGGCTTGCGGGCGGGTGACCTCCTCAGCGGCACGAACGGGCTGCCCTTTGTACAGGGCAACTTCGCTGTCGATCCCGACGCGGGCCGCACCGAAGCGGAGCAGTGGCTGGCGAGTTGGCTGCAGGTGAACCCGGAAGCGCTGCGATCACTGCCCGCCGAGGTGCTGGACGATGCGCGCTTCAAGCGCGGCACTGAACTCTGGCGCTTGGGCAAACTCAGCGAGGGCAAAGCGGAATTTCAGGCGCTGCGCGAAGCGTTTACCGACAATCCCGCCGTGCTCTATTCATTGGCGGTTCATTATCGCGACATCGGCCTGTACTATCCGTCGATCGTCGCCGCCGCCAGCCTGATCCGCCAGTCGCCCGCCGGATCGGTCGAGCATGCGCCGTTCTTCTTGCAGCGCCTCGTCTACCCGATCTACTACGCCAACTTGATCGTTCCCGAAGCGCAGGCGCTCAACATCGATCCGATGATCATCTTCTCGCTGATGCGCGCCGAGAGCCTGTTCGACGGCGCAGTCACTTCCTCGGCGGCGGCGGGCGGCTTGATGCAAATCATTCCACCCACGGGCGAGCAGATCGCGCGCGACCTGAGTTGGTCGAACTATCAGCAGAGCGATCTCTATCGGCCGATCATCAGCGTGAAATTCGGTGTGTACTACCTGCGGCGCTACGGCCTCGACTACCTCGATGGAGATATGTATGCGGCGTGGGCCGCCTACAACGGCGGGCCAGGCAATGCGCAAAGGTGGAAGGAAGCCTCGAACGGCGACACGGATTTGTTCGTGGAGAACATTTCACTGAGCGAGACGAGATTGTATATTGATCGGCTGAGAGAGAATCTGGCGTGGTATCAGCGCTTGTACGGAAGATGATGTTCAAAACACCCGCAGCTACCACAGCGGCTTCGGGTGTTTGCGCGCAGCTCGGCGTGGTCAGCGCTTCGCCAGCTCAAACGCCCGCCGCACTTCCCATCTTTCCGACGTGTTCTCGATCAACAGTGCTTCGCTGGCGACAGCCCTCACCGGCGATTGCGCGCCGTGCTGATCCATGACCTTGCGTTCGATGTCGCCGAGTTGCGTGGCTTCGTCTATATCGCCGGGGACACCCGCTGCCGCCGATCAATCACAGCAATGGCGGAAAGCCTCGGCTAGCAGCTCACTCATTCTTGGGGTGTTGTCCCAGCATAGCTCTGCCAACCTGGCTCCACTTTGTGAGCGCCTTCCTTTCCGGGTCCTGTTCTTCGCTTGGGAACTCGGCGTCTTGCTTGAGCAACAATACATCAATTAAGTACGAAATCATCCTGACGTCAAGAGCGTTGTTTGTCTCGCTGTACTGTTCTGGATCGCGGTTCACATCCGCTTCGACCATACGGTAAGATTCGTCTTCGGCAGCGAAGCGCACGATGTAGATGCAGTTACCGGTCCAGCTTCGATGGAAGAAGAGCACGTCGTTGTCCCAGTAAACGAACCATTTGTCCTCCATCTCCTCAGGCACAAGCCCCAACCGCATGCGCTGAATCTCATGCGCCGTGAAGCGTCGGTCTAGGGAAATGGTGCTTCGCTGCGGAGGCAGTAGCTTCGTCTGCCAGTCGGATGGCTTAGCCGTTTTCATCTCTTGTCTGCCGAACGATTGCTTATAGCGGCGTCTCTGCCAAAAGCTGGCGCAACCAATGCTTTCATCTCAGAAGTTTACTATCACTCAGCGCTATCATCACTTTGCCAACTCAAATGCTTGCCGCGTTTCCCATTGCCCCGACGTATTCTCGATCAACAGCACTTTGCTGGCCTTGGTACTCACTGGCAACTGCGCGCCGTGCTGATTCATGAACTCGCGTTCGATAGTCGTCGAGTTGCCCGGCCTCGTCCACATCGGCGATGGTCAAGTGCGGAATCACTTCGGAGTAACCGCCGCCATACGGCGGGTAGCCGGGATAGCGCTCGACGAGGGCGTGAGTCAGCGCTTTGAAGGGCTCAGCGGGTGAAGGCGCAAGGTACAACACTGCGGGGAAGCGCCGCAGTTCGGGCAGCGTGAACTCAAACGCGGCGAATTGGGCGCAGAAAGCGCGTAGTTCGGCCGCCACCGCCGGTGTGATCTCGCCCGGCGGCATGAAGGGATACAGCAGCGTGATGTGCGCGGGCACGCCTACCCCGGCCGAATAATCAAAGCGCTCGCGCCATTCCTTAACCAGCGGCTCGGCTTCCGGCACGGCGATGATCAGTGCAGATTCGATCTTCATCCTTCATCCTTCCGCCTTCATCCTTCTCCCTCCGCCTGCTGCCGGTTGCGGAAACTCAACCTGAGCGGCGTCCCCACAAACGGATACGCCTCGCGGATGCGATTCTCCAGGTAGCGTTCATACGTCACGTGCATCAACTTCGTATCGTTGACGAAAAACAAGAACGTCGGCGGATCGGTGCGCACCTGTGTGCCGTAGAAGATCTTCAGGCGGTTTCCCGCGTGCGTCGGCGGTGACTGCTTCTCGACCGCCTCGCGCAGGATGCGGTTGATCTCGCTGGTGGGAATACGCGTCAGCCGTTCTTCCTGCACGCGCAGGGCCAGCGCCATCGCCTCGTCCACGCGCAGTCCCGTCTTGGCCGACGCAAAAACCACCGGCACGTAATCCATGAAATTCAACTCGTAACGCAGCCGCCGCGTGAATTCCTCTTCTTTCTCTGTCAGCGTGCCATCCTCGCGCGGCTGCAGGCCGGGCTGAATCGTGTCCCACTTATTCACGACCAGCACCACGCTCTTGTATTCTTCCAGGATGTAACCCGCCACGTGCGCGTCCTGCGCGGTCACGCCGTCCGCCGCGTCGATCAACAGCAGCGCCACGTCCGATCGCTCGATCGCGCGCAGCGCGCGCAGCACGCTGTACTTCTCCACGCCCGGATCGATGTGCCCCCGCCGCCGGATGCCCGCCGTATCAATCAGCGTCACGGGCAGATCGCCCCACGTCAACGGCGTATCGATCGCATCGCGTGTCGTGCCGGGCACCGGGCTGACAATGGCCCGCTCTTGTCCCAGGATCGCGTTGAGCAGCGAACTCTTGCCCACGTTGGGCCGCCCCACAATCGCGATCTTGATCGATTCGTCTTCTTCCTCTTGCTCGATCGGCTCAAACGAGGCGACCACGGCATCCAGCAGATCGCCAGTGCCCAGCCCGTGCAGCGACGAGATCGGATACACCTCGCCCAATCCGAATTCGTAAAACTCCACGGCGTTCTGCCGCCGTTCGGCGTTATCCGCTTTATTGGCGGCGATAAAGACCGGCGGCCACGGCTCGCCCTTGCGCTCGGTCTGATAACGGCGCAGGATTTCCGCCACTTCGCGATCGGCTGAGGTGAGGCCGCTTTCGCTATCGACCACAAAGATCACGGCGTCTGATTCTTGAATGGCGACCTCGGCCTGCGCGCGGATCAGCGGGATGAATTCCTTACTCGTCTGTTCGGCTGTGGCGTGTTCATCCAACGCCCGATCGGTTTTCCGCGCCCGATCGGACAGCACCTCGATCCCGCCGGTATCGATCACCGTGAAGACGCGGCCGTTCCATTCCGCGTCGGCGTGCAGGCGATCGCGCGTGGTGCCGGGCACTTCATCCACCACGGCCAGCCGCTCACCGGCCAGCCGATTGAACAACGTCGATTTGCCGACATTCGGTCGGCCCACGAGAGCAACAAATGGCTTAGACATAGGACCTATTGTACCAAAACCGGCCCGATCCACTTTTCTACTTGTTTTCTTGTCTACTGCCTCGGGGGCGCGGGTGAGGGCAGAGGACCGGTAATGGGAGCCGTGGCCGTAATCGTCGGCGTGACATACGGCCCAATGGTGACCTGCACGGTCGAGGGCAGGATGCTCACCACATTGATGCCGCCGGGCACACTGACCGTGGGCGTGATCTGATACGTACCCGCCGTGAGATTGAAAAGATTGGCAAAGGCCTGCACGTCACTGGGCAGCAGGGCATTCAATTTGGCGATCGGCCCGCTGAGGATCACGTCCAGAGATTCCGGCGAAAAGCGCGCGGATAGATCGGGCGACAGGCCCTGCGGGGACAGGGACGCAAACGTGGTTAAGCTGCTTTCAATTGCCTTGATCTTCACGTCGACCTGCACAGTGGGATCGCCCAGATACGACACGCCCGGCGGCAGCATCAGGCGCACCCGGCTGCTGATGTCATCGGTCGCGTCTGTGACAGACACTGGTTCGGTTGAGATGAAACCGGGCACGGCCTCCAGCGCGGCGGAACTGCCGAACACGGTGACGACTTGCGGATTGACGGAGACGTTGGTGGTCAAATAGCCGGGCGCCACGCTGCCGCGCAATTCGATCTTCACAGCCAGATCGCGGAAGCCGCCCAGGGGCTGCAAGCGCACCACGGCCAACGTGCTGCTGGGATTGAGCGACACGTACGGCACAGTCTGCCCGTCCCGATCACGAGGCGTCAGGGCAATCGTTCGCGAGATGGTATTGCGTGCATCCTGAATCGACAACTGCCCGGCAGCGGCGGCCATGGTGCGCACAAAGGAAGATGGCCCGCGCACCGTCACGGTGGCCGGGGTAGTCTCGATCGGGCTTGAGGCAAACCCCAACGCCGGCTCGCCGCTGACGTTGACGGCTACCGGCAGTTGCGCTTCGGCCAGCGGTTCCAGCTTCAAGCGCACAAAGGCCGGCTCAATTTTGACAACCGGTGCAGCGCGATTGGGAACGAAGACGTTGACCGGCAAATCCAGCGTGCCGGATATGTGCCCGCTCAGATCAAGCCAGGCCGTGACCTGTTGGGGGTCGATTGCGTTCCACACATTGTCCGGCGTGCTCACCGTCACTTGCACCTCATCGGCACTGGCGTCAAATGTCACGGTGCCAGCTGGAAGATTCTGCAGCGCGATAGGGATGGGATCGCGGAAGGTCTTTTCCGAACTGGGGTTGGCCTGCCGTTCAGCCACCACCCACACCAGCACCGCCAGAATCATCGCCAGCAGCACATTGCCCAGGAGCTCCAGCAGGCCGCGTGCGCGTTTCACTCGTTCACCGTCCGGCGGGGAGGGGTGGTATCTGCAGCGGCGGGCGGCGCGGGCTGTGGTTCACTGCGCAGACCCATGGCACGGCGCAGGCCGCGCGTGAGCCGTGAGGAAGTCTGCCGCCGATCGAGTTGGTAGAACGCCCGCAGAATGGTTTCGAGCCGCGCCGCATCCAGGCGCCGGATGATGCGCCCGTTATGCGCGATTGAAATGGTGCCGTGCTCTTCGCTGACCACAATGGCAATGGCATCGGTAGCCTCGGTGATTCCGATCGCGGCGCGATGCCGCAGGCCCAGCCGTCGATCGCTCATGTAGCTGCTGGTCAGCGGCAGAATGCAGGCGGCAGCCAGCAAACGGCAATCGCGAATGATGACGGCGCCGTCGTGGAGCGGCGAGTTGCGGAAGAAAATATTCTGCAAGAGCTCAGAGGTAATCACCGCATCGATCCTCACGCCGGTATCGGCGAAACTCTCCAACCCCGTCGCGCGCTCAAACACGATCAGCGCGCCATGCTTGCGATCGGCCAGGCGCTGGCAGGCCTGCGCGACAATGCTGATCATGTGATCGGTGTCGGTGGCATGGCGCGTCCGCTGCCCCCCGATCTGCACGGCGCGCCCGACCCGCTCCAAAGCGCGCCGCAGCTCGGGCTGGAAGATGACGGGAATGGCAATGAGTAAAGCCGGCAGCGCATTGCTGAATAACCAGCTGATGGCCGGCAAAGTCGTCAGGCCGCCGAGGATTCCGAAGATCACGCCGAGGATGATGACGCCGCGCAGCAAGGGCGCAGCCTGGGTGCCGCGCACCAGATAGAACAGGCCAAAGATGATCAGCGCAACGATGGCGACATCGATCAGGCTATACCAATTGAAGCGCTGGAACAAGGCTGCCAGTTCGCCCACACTTCACCCTCCGATCTGGGCGAGCAGTTTCTGGTAAGCTTGCACGTTGGGAGGATTCAACGCGATAATGGCGCGAATGGTGGCAACGGCCTGGGAGGTCAGTCCCGCATTCAGCTGCAACTCGCCCAGCGTGTTGAGATGCGCAATGCCCTCATTCTTCAGGCCGGATTCAATGCAGACCTGGGCCGCCCGCGCCCGCAGGCCAATATCCCTGGGATGGGACCGCACCTGCTCCTCGATAAAAGGCACCAACCGCTTCGTTTTGCCACTCGCGCGGTAGGCTTTCAACAACTCATCGACTTCTTGCAGGGCCCGCTGTGGTTGAATCTTGTAATACAACTCCACCAGACTGAGCCGCGCTTTTTCATCGGACGGATCGATCTTCTTGATCTGCTCGAAGGTTTGCAGGGCTCGCCGCCAGTCGCCGCGTTCCAGATCCAGATCGCCCAGTTTGTGCATGATCTGATTCGTCCACAACCGGCTGGTGGTGCCCCGCGGCGCCAGCGCCAGCGCCTCCAGATAGGTCTCGCGCGCCTTCTCGGTGCTGGCGAGTTGATAGTACGTGTCGGCCAGCGCCAGGTACTGCTCCAGCGCCCGATCGATCTGGCCGTACGATACCAGCATCTTGATCAGCCGGATGCGAATGTTGACGTCCAGCGGCGCCAGGCGCAGGATGCGCTGATAGATGGCCATGGCCTGACGATTGTCGCCGCGCGCCGCCATGGTGTTGGCAATGGTCAGGAACTTGTCGATGGCCGCTTCCGTCTGGTTGTTCTTGTACATCATCTCGGCCATGCGCAGGTGCAGCGGCAGGTAATCAGGCGCGCGTTGAATGGCCAGGTACGCCTCTTCCAACGCGCTGTAATACTTGCCGCGCTTCGCCAGTTCCTGCATGAGCGACAAAGACTGCAACAGCGCCTCGGAATCACGCAGGCTCAGGATCTCGGCCAGGCTGATGGCGGGCGCGCCCTCTTCGGTCAGGCTATCCAAGCGGCGGCGGGCCTGCGCCACTTTATCCGCCCAGCCTTTGCTGCTGAGAAAATCGACCAGGGTGTTGACAAAGGTGCCGGCCTGCTGCGCCTCGCCTTTGGTGGCATAGGTCTCCGCCAGGCTTTCGTAAACCTTGATCAGATCGTCGGCCTGATCGCGACTGACGGTGCCCAGATCGATGATCTTCAACGCTTCCAGGAAGTAATTCAACGCTTCGTCCACCTGGCCCTTGGCGCGATACAGACTCACCCAGGGCAAACAGGCTGCCCAGCCGGTATTCCGCGAAATTCACGGCGTATTTGAACTGCTGGATGGCATCGTCCAATCGGACGTTTTCCTGATACAGCAGGCCCAGATTGAAGTTGACCGCGGGCATGTCCACCCCGGCGGCCAAAATGCGCCGATAGGTGTCGATCGCCCCGCTGGCATTGCCCTGCGTCTGCTGATCGATCGCTTTGGTGATCAGCGCATCGACCTCGGCCTTGCTCAGCTTGCCAGACTGCGGCTGCACATCTTCGAAGACCGTTTCGGCCAGATCCGACAGCGCTTTCTCACGAGTGAGGTCCGCCGGGCTGCCGCGGACGCTAGCCTCTTCAGGCCCGGCGGGCGCTTCAACGGTGGTGACCCCGGCGGCGCGCAGCAGTTCGAGCGACCTGAGCACGTCGGGGTTGGCGGGATCTAGAGCGTAAGCGATCTGCACATAGCCCAACGCATCCATCAACTGGTTTTGATGCTGACAGAGGCGGGCCAGCGCCAGATTCTCGCGCACGGCGTTTTTGGTTTGGCCCTGCGAAGCATACGCAAAAGCCAGATTCTTGTGCGAATCGATCAGGTTGTTGTCCAACCGGGTAGCGCGTTCCCAGAACTCAACGGCCTGATCTTGATGTCCCTGCTGTGACCGGGTATTGGCAATGGTCTGATAACTCCGCGCCGCTTCTTCCAGGCGGCCCAGACGTTCGAAAACGTCGGCGGTTTTTTCCAGCACGCCGAGATCGTCGGGAAATTCATTCAGCGCGTTCTGGTATTCCGTCAGCGCTTTTTCCCACTGTTTGCGCTCGTAGTGCTCAGCCGCACGGCGCAGGGCATGTTCGTAGAGACGTCGATTGCCAGCCATAGATCCTGGAAAATGGAAAGATATTGAAAAACCAAGTCAGAGCCCGCGGCGTTCACGCCGTTCGTCTCAACGCTTCTTCCTGGGCGTGGTCTTCTTTGCCGGCTTGGTCGCCTTAAGGGCAGACGGTTTAGGCCTGGCGCTTGAGGCGGCCCGGCCAGCTGACGCTTTCGGCCTCGGCGCAGAAAACGATCGAGCATAGTCAGGTACCATCAATTCCACCAGGATTGCCTTCTGCGCGTGCATGCGATTCTCGGCTTGATCCCACAAGGCCGAATGCGGCCCGTCGGCGACTTCATCCGTAATCTCCTGGCCGCGATGCGCGGGGAGGCAGTGCAGCACGACGGCATGGCGCCTGGCTTTGCCGACCAGCGCCGAGTTGACCTGATAGCGTGGCGCAAAGACCTCCAGCCGCTTCTGGGTCTCGGCCTCCTGGCCCATGGATGTCCAGACATCGGTGTAAATTGCATCGGCGTCGCGCACCGCTTCCGCCGGGTCGTGCGTGAAGTATAACGTCGCGCCGGTCCTGGCTGCCAGCAGCTTGGCTTTGGATACGACATCGCCGCGAATTTCAAAGCCGGCAGGCGAGGCGATGGCGAACGACATGCCGCTAAGCGCAGCGCCGAAGATCAACGAGTTGGCCACATTATTGCCATCGCCAATGTAGGCCAGTTTGAGGCCCGGCAGCGGGCCGAGTTTCTCTCGAATCGTGAGCAGATCGGCCAGGCCCTGGCAGGGGTGAGTGTAATCGCTGAGGCCATTGATCACTGGCACGCGCGAATACTGCGCCAGTTCCAGCACATCGCGATGTCCAAAGACGCGCGCCATGATGATGTCGACATAGCGGCTTACGACGCGGGCGACGTCGGCCACACTTTCGCGCTGGCCCAACGCGATTTCGTTGGGTGACAGATACAGCGCCTGCCCGCCCAGGTGCAGCATGGCCATATCGAATGAGACACGGGTGCGCAGGCTGGGCTTGGTGAAAATCATGCCCAGCGTCTTGTTCTGCAGCAGTGGCGGATTGCCGCCAGCCTTCCACTGATCTTTGAGGTGAATAGCCAGGTCGAGCAAACCGGACAGTCGTTCTGAAGGGATGTCGGCCAGGGACAAGAAGTGCTTCACGCACGCCTCCGAGGACATTTGATAACGGTTGGTAGTATAGCACAAGTACAAATGGGAGGGTAGGGTTACACTGTACATCAGATATTTATCGACGCAGTGCGCCTGGCGAATTTTGCGCATTCTGACCAATCAGGCGATAATCGGGTTATGAACGTCCGCTTTGTGCTGCGCGGAACGCTGCTGGTACTTGTCGCGGTGCTGCTGGCGTTGACCGCCGTGCTGCTATTCACCGAGCCAGGACGCCAGTGGCTGCCTTCGCTGCCGCCAGTCGTTCCGGCCGTTCCAACGTTGACGGCGCCGCGCGGCGTATCGCCGGCCGCTTCTGCCGGACTGGTCGAATGGACGCGGTATGGCGCGGGTGACTATCGCCCGGTCGGGCGCGGCTTTTTGTTTCGGCTGCCAGGAGGACAAATCGTGGGCGTGACGACGGCGCACAGCCTGTCTTTCAACAGCCAGCCGCCGTTGAGAAACATTGCGCTGGCGCAAGGCGAGTGGTCACAGCCAGTTGTCGAATTTGACGTTCTGCGCGGCGAGCCGGGCACGGCCCGCACGGGCGAAGATATGACAATCGATTACGTGCTGCTCAGCGCCCCGGCCGAACACCCGATCGATCCCGCGCTGATTCTCGATCCCGATCCGCGCGGCCTGCCGCAAGCCGGCGAACGAGTGGCGCTGTACTCAGTCATCAGCGATCAGCCGCGCGTGTTTCAGGGCGCGGTGTTATCGGCCGAGCCAAACGCGGTGTGGGTGGTCATGGACGAGGCATTTGACCCGAGCGGCTTAAGTGGTTCGCCCTTCCTCAGCCAGCACACCGGCAAAGTGATAGGCATGGCGATCGCCACCACCAAACGCGGCGGCAAGGTGCTGCTGGGCTTGCATCCGGTCGGTTCGCTTGTCGAAAAGGCTGAGACAGCACTTACGTTCCCGAAAATGGCCAATTACCGCCGGTGACAAAAACGGTGAGATTGCGATGACAGCGCGCAGCAGGCTCGATCAACTGATCGCCGGTTTCTGACAGACTGATCCATGATATTTGGAGGCTACATGAACATTATCGTCGAGCTCAAAACGGATGGCGGCCAACTCATCGGCCTGATGACGGTTCCGCCCAAGGACTTCAAGACTGGCTCCAAAGGCTACTTCACCAGCGGCAAAGTGGAAGTAGAGGGCAAGCGCTACCAAGTACAGGTACAGCTGGTGGAGATTGGCAGCAAGACGGCGGGGAAAGCAGAAGAGTAGCAGAATCTCAAACCACAGCACATAACCAGACGACGATTGTGCTCGCCTGGCTATGCGCTCTTATTTACGCCCATTCATATTATCGCGAAAAGGCAAGGTTTTTCCCGCTCCGAACAGGGAAGCCTCGCGAAGGGTTAACTTAAGAATGGCAAATCCCCGCTAAGCCCCTCGCAAGTTTGACCCGCTATCGCGTCCCGCTGAAGTCGGAAGAGCCAAAGTAAATCAAGATTGGCATCGATCAGTGGATCATCAGTGCCCGCGAGATCTCGGGGGCCAGCAACCCGATGGCGACACTCAACAGGACGACGATCATGATCGTCACGCTGCGAACCATCTGCGGGTGAGCAATAACGGCACGTCGCAGCGGGTTGCTTCTCTCATTCACAAGAGACGCTTGCAGCAAGTGCGTCAGCAAGATGATCTCTTCGCGGCTGGCGGTCAGGTGTTGCAAAGCGGTGTCTTTACGGCGCGTGGACTGGTAGGGCTCGGTATGAATTGTTGACACGGTCTCCTCCAACCTTTTTCAAACCAGGATGTCAACAGTGTAACCCGATACCCGGTTGCCTCGCAATAGGACTTTTGGTTAGAAGAACGTTACAATCATGACATCTTGTTATGATTCCCGCGCAAAATGAGAAACAAATGTAGCTGTTGCGCAACAATTTGCTACAGACGTAAATAGACTATTTCACTTCATCCCAATTCTGCCCCTGCCCGATCTCTACCTTCAAGGGCGGATTTAGATCGTAAGCGCCTTCCATCAACTCGCGGACAAGAGACATAACCTCGTCTGCTTCGTTTTCCGGCGCCTCCAAAATCAATTCATCGTGGACTTGCAGGATCAGGCGGGTCGTAAGCGACCGCCGGAACAATTCACGGTGGAGGTTGATCATCGCGAGCTTGATGATGTCGGCCGCCGTCCCCTGAATCGGATGGTTGATCGCCTCACGCTCGGCGGTGCGCTGCATGACGTTGGTGCGGGCATCGCGGGTCTGCATCTGCAAGATCGGGAAATAGCGCCGGCGGCCCAGCAGCGTTTCCACGTAGCCTTCCGTCTTCGCCCGTTTCTTGGTTTCGTCGATGTACTTCTTGATGTTCGGGAAGCCCGCGAAGTAAGCGTCGACGAATTGCTGCGCTTCTTTCAGCGAGATGCCGGCCTGCTGCGCCAGCGATTGCGCGCCCATGCCATAGAGCAGGCCGAAGTTCACGCGCTTGGCAAATGAGCGCTGATCGGACGTCACTTGATCCAGCGGGATGCTTAACACCTTCGCGGCGGTGGCGCGGTGAATGTCCTGCCCGGCGGCAAAAGCTGCGCGCAGACCGGGATCGTTGGCGATATGCGCGGCGATGCGCAGTTCCACCTGCGAATAGTCGGCGGCAATCATCACATGGCCCTGCTCGACGATGAAGGCGCGGCGCACCTCGCGTCCCAGCTCGGTGCGAATGGGAATATTCTGCAAGTTCGGGTCTTGCGAGGCAATGCGCCCGCTCACCGCACCAGTCTGATTAAACGACGTGTGCACGCGCCCCGTCCTGGGATTGACCAGCTTCGGCAGCGCGTCGAGATAGGTGCCCTTGATCTTGGAGAGCTGCCGCTGTTCCAGAATCAAATCAATGACTGGGTGCATGCCTTGCATCGATTCGAGCACATCGGCGGCAACGGAGACTTTGCCCGTGGAGGTCTTGCGTTCACCGGAGCTTTCAACCCGAGCTTGCCAAACAGCGCATCGCCCAATTGGGCCGGTGAATTCAAGTTGAATTCAAAACCGACCAGTTGATAGACTTCCTTCTCGATCGCTTGCAGGCGCACGTCGAAACGCTGCGACATCTCGTTCAGAAAGGCGGCATTGATCTTCACGCCAGCCAGCTCCATCTCGAGCAGCACCGGCACCAGCGGCATATCGACCGTATTCAGCAACTTCCGCAGACCCAATTCATCCAGTCTGGGTTGCTGCACATGCAGCAGGCGCAGCGTGACATCGGCGTCGGCGGCGGCATACGCCGCGGCATCGGCGATCGGGACCTGGGCCATGGTGATCTGCTTCTTGCCCGTGCCAATCAAATCTTTGATCTCGGTCATGTCGATCGATAACTGCGACTTGGCGAGCTTCTTCAACCCGATCGCGGCGCCCGGCTCGATCAAGAAGGCGCCCAGCAGCGTGTCGAACTTCAAGCCGCGCACCGCGAGGCCGGCTTCGTGCAGCACAGCCATGTCGTACTTGGCATTGTGCCCGACCTTGGCGAGTCTCTCACTCTCGAAGATGGGCTTGAGCGCCGGCATGATTTTCTCGCGCGGAAGTTGCTTTCCCTCCACGTGGCCAAGCGGAAGGTAGTAGCCTTCGCCTTCGCGCACGCTCAGCGAAATGCCGACCAGATCAGCCAGCAGCGGATCAGTTCCCGTCGTTTCCGTATCGAAAGCGATAAAGTCGGCTTTCTTCAACTCGCCGACCAGCGCCTTGAGTTTGCCGTCGTCGTCCACCACGATCGCCTGGGTGATCGAGGGGCGCTCGCTGCTGACGGCGGCTTGAGCGCTGACTTGCGGCGGCGTCTCTGCTTCGCCAAACATCGAGATCTGCCGGGCTTTGACCGGGGCCGGCGCTTCGCTCTTGACTTCGCCGCCGCCCGGCAGGCGAGTGCGCAGCGCCTTGAATTCCAGTTCGTCGAACAGCGCTTCCACCTGGGTGAGATTGTACGTGCGCACTTCACAGTCTTGCCACGTCACTTTGAGTGGCACATCGGTGCGGATGGTGACGAGGTCTTTGCTGAGGAAGGCCATCTCGCGATTCGCTTCCAGCGCCGATTTGGCGCGCGCCGGCGTGACTTCCGGCAGATGCTCGTAGATGTTTTCTACAGAACCATACTGCTGAAGCAGTTGCGTCGCGCCTTTCTCGCCGATGCCTTTCACGCCGGGGACGTTGTCGCTGGTGTCGCCTTTAAGCGCCTTGAAGTCGATCAGCTGCTGCGGCGTCAGGCCAAAGCGTTCTTTGATCAGCGCTTCGTCGTACATCACCGTGTCCTGATACATGCGGCCCGAGGTGAAGACCTTGATATTCGGCTCGATGAGCTGGAAAGCGTCGCTGTCGCCGGTGACGATGATGGCTTCCAGGCTGTCGCGCGCGGCGCGCTTGGCCAGCGTGCCCAGGATGTCGTCGGCCTCATAGCCGTCGGCCGTGATGGCGGGAATGCCAAACGCAGTGACCAGCTGCATGATGCGCTCGATCTGGGGCACCAGCTCGTCTGGCATTTTGGCGCGCGTGGCTTTGTAAGCGGCAAATTTGTCATCGCGGAAAGTGCGCCCTTTATCGAAGGCCACCGCGATGTAATCGGGTTTTTCGTCGTTCCACACTTTCAGCAGCATGGAGGCAAAGCCATAGACGGCATTCGTGAACTCGCCCTGGCTCGTGGAGAAGTGCGGGCGGCCGCTTTGATCGTACAACGGCAGTCCATAGAAGGCGCGATAAGCGAGTGAATGACCATCGAGCAGCAGAATTTTCTTGGGCATGGGAATCTCCGTGTTGCGTGGTGCGCGGTGCGTGATCGAGCTCCGGCAGCGGCACGTCGTTCAGCAAGGTTTCAGGGTCGATCAGACACGCCACGTTTCACCATTCACTGCGTTAACCGATCAATCTCCGCCTGCACGCGCGCCCGGTCTGCCGGCGTCTTGGCTAACGCCAGCGCCCGCCTGAGATCATTCGAGGCCGCGGTGCGATTGGTTTTCTTGTCGTAGGCGTGGGCGCGCTCGATCAGCGCGTCGATGTTTTGCGGATCGATTTGCAGAACGGCCGTGAAGTCGGCGACGGCTCTGTCGTACTGCGTTTGATCGAGGTACACCAGGCCGCGATCATGCAGCGCCGCAATCGATTGGGGATCGATCTCCAGGGCCGTGTGGTAGTCCTCGAGGGCGGCCTTGTAATCGCGGCGCACGTAGTAAAGATGGCCGCGCTTGAGGAGCGGCTCCAGATTGTCGGGCGTGACGACCACCGCCAGATTGTAGTCGGCCAGCGCTTTGTCCAGGTCGCCGCCGTCCAGGTAGGCCTGCGCGCGCGCCAGGTAAGCATCGGCGTTCCACGGCTCCAGCGCCAGCACGGCGGTGAGATCGTCGGCCACACGGCGATCGACGCCCAGCTGCTGTACGGGCCGATCGGCGGCGTAAGCCAGCGCGCGGTGGTAATATGCCGGGGCGTAGTTGGGATCGACGCTCAGGGCGCGGGTGAAGCTCTCGAGCGCCCGGGTGATGTCGCCTGAGGCTTGCATGATCTGCCCGCGATTCACGTACACCGACGGTTCAGCGGGACTGAGCTGGATGGCCTGATCGAGATCGCGAACGGCGTTCTCGAAATCCTGCGCGGCGGCATAGGCCTGGCCCCGGCTCACCCACGCGACGACATTCCTGGGATCAAGATCGATCACCTGCGTGAAGTCGCTGATCGCGCCGTCATAGTCCTGCTGGGCCAGATAAACCTGCGCGCGATTCAGGTAGAGCAGACGCGTTCTTCGGATCAAGGCTGAGTGCTTGCGTGAAGTTGAGCAGCGCGTCACCGTAGCGCCCCTGACCGAAGGCTTTCAGGCCGGCCTGGTAATATTTCGCGGCCGGCTCGGGCGATGGCTCAGGTGTAGGCGACGGCACGCTGGTGGCCGGCGGCGCCGTCGGCGGCAGCGGTGTGCGAGTCGGCAGGGTGGGCGCGTTGGGATCGATCGTCGGCAGGTGCAGCGCGATCGGCGTAGCGTAGGTTTCGCAGCCGGCCAACAACAGGAGCAAGACAGTGAAAACGAGTACGGTGCGCATGCACCGATTGTAACACGACTTGCCGGACAAAAGGTGATGGCGCGCACAGGGCGCGTGATATAATTCAGCCAGGTAAGCGAAGGTAGAGATTATGACCGTGCGAGATGAAGCCAACGAGCGGCGGACGAGCGCGCAGTTAGAGGCGCTGTTCGAAGCCACCATGACCATCACGGCCGAGCTGGCGCTCGACCGCGTGTTGCAGCGCATCGTCGATCTGGCGCGCAGCCTGGTCAGCGCGCGGTATGCAGCCCTGGGCGTGCCCAACGCCAGCGGCAGCGGCCTGGAAAGATTCACCACTTCCGGCATGACTCCCGAAGGGATTCGCCGCATCGGGCATCTGCCTGAGGGCAAAGGCTTGTTGGGGCTGCTGCTGCGTGAACCGAAACCGATCCGGTTGCGCCGTCTGGAGGACGACCCGCGCTCGTCCGGGGTGTGTGACGGCCATCCGCAAATGCAGAGCTTCCTGGGCGTCCCCATCATCTTCAAGGGCAGGCTGCTGGGCAATCTGTACTTGACCGACAAGATCGGCGCCGAGGAATTCTCCGAGCAGGACGAGCACCTGCTGACGATGCTGGCCGCGCAGGCGGCCATCGCGATCGAGAACGCCAATCTGTATAAACAAGTGCAGCGGCTGGCCGTGCTGGAAGAGCGCGAGCGCATCGCCATGGATTTGCACGACGGCATCATCCAGTCGATCTACGCGGTGGGCTTGATGCTGGAGTATGCGGGCCTGATGTTTGATGAATCGCCGGAGCAGGCGAACAAGCGGCTGCAAGATTCGATTGCGGCGCTGAACGACGTCATCCGCGACATCCGCAATTACATCCTCGATCTGCGGCCGCAGCGCTTCCAGAACAAGAATCTCTCGGCGGGTCTGGTCGATCTGGTGCGGGCTTTCAAGGCGAATACCTTGATCACGGTGGATGTGCAGACCGCCGATCGAGCCGATGCCGATTTGACGACCGATCAATCCACCGGCCTGTTCCACATTACGCAGGAAGCGCTGGCCAACATCGCCAAGCACGCGCGGGCGCGCAACGTGACGATGAATCTGCGGCGTGATGGCGCGCTCACCATCCTGTCGATCCAGGATGACGGGCGCGGTTTTGACACATCCACCGTGAAGGCCTACACGGGCCACGGCCTGCAGAACATGCAGGAACGGGCGCGGGCGTTGGGCGCGCAGCTGCGCCTCGACAGCGCGCCCGGGCAGGGAACGCTGGTTGAAGTGAAGCTGCCGGTGGCGAAGTAGCGATGCTTCCCGACCATTTCAAGCTCGCTGTTCAGCCCGTCGCCGATCCGGCCGCGATCGTGACTGCGCCGCGGGCGCGCTTCACGGTGTTAACGTCGCGTTTGCTGCGCCTGGAATTCAGTCCGGCCGATCGCTTTGAAGATCGCGCCAGCCAGGTCTTCTGGTATCGCGCCCAGCCCGTTCCGCCTTTTGAAGTCGAACGCGCCGCCGATCGGGTGGTGATCACCACCGGGCATCTGCGCCTCACCTATCGCTTCACCGCGGAGGGCTTCACGCGCAGCAGTTTATCCATCGAAGTGAAGGCGACGAACAAGACCTGGAAGTATGGCGAGCGCGCCGGGTGGCAGAACCTGCGGGGCACGGCGCGCACCCTTGACGACGTGAACGGCGCAACGCAGCTGGAGCCGGGTCTTCTGTCGCGTGATGGCTGGGCGCTGGTCGACGATTCCGCCGGCCTGGTCTTCAACGCCGCTGGCTGGTTCGAAGCGCGCGCCGGCGGCGACAGCCTCGACCTGTATTTCTTTGGCTACGGGCACGACTATGGTGCGGCTATTCAAGATTTCTATCGCGTCTCCGGCCGCACGCCGTTGATTCCGCGCTATGTGCTGGGAAACTGGTGGAGCCGTTACTGGGCCTATACGCAGGCAGAACTAACCGAGCTCGTGCGTGACTTCCAGTCGCACGAGATTCCGCTGGCCGTGTGCATCGTCGACATGGACTGGCACATTACCGAGACCGGCAATGATTCCCGGGGCTGGACGGGTTACACCTGGAATCGCGAACTGTTTCCTGACGCGCAGCGCTTCATCGCGTGGCTGCACGAGCAGGGCGTGCGCACCGCGCTGAATCTGCATCCCGCTGACGGCGTCTATCCGCACGAAGAACAATACGCGCGGATGGCGCAAACGCTGGGCGTTGATCCCGCCCAGCAGCAGCCGATCGATTTCGACATCGCCGATCCCCGGTTCATGCAAGCGTACTTCGAAGTCCTGCATCATCCGTACGAGCAGCTGGGCGTGGACTTCTGGTGGATCGACTGGCAGCAAGGCACGCACAGCAAACTGCGCGGACTTGATCCTTTGCTGGCCTTGAATCATCTGCACTTCTACGATCTGGGGCGTGATGGATCGCGGCGGCCCTTCATCTTCTCCCGCTGGTTCGGGCCGGGCAATCAACGCTACCCGATCGGTTTCTCGGGCGATACCGTGGTGTCATGGGAGTCGCTGGCGTTCCAGCCGTATTTCACGGCCACCGCCTCCAACGTCGGTTACGGCTGGTGGAGCCATGACATCGGCGGGCACATGTTCGGCATCGAAGACGGCGAGCTGTATGCGCGCTGGGTGCAGTTCGGCGTGTTCAGTCCCATCCTGCGCCTGCACAGCACCAACAACCCCTATCAGGAGCGCCGTCCCTGGATGCAAGAGGCGCAATTCTTTGCCGCCATTCGTGACGCCCTGCAATTGCGGCATCAATTCATTCCGTATCTCTACACGATGGCGTGGCGCAACACGGTGGCCGGCATCCCGCTGATCACGCCGTTGTACTACGATCACCCTGAAGACGAGAGTGCCTATCGCTGTCCGCAGCAATACTGCTTTGGCACGGAGCTCCTCGTCGCGCCGTTCACCAGCCCAATTGATCCCGACACGCGCCTGAGCCGTCAGCAAGTGTGGCTGCCGGAAGGTCAGTGGTTCGATTTCTTTACGGACGATGACTATGCCGGGGGGCGCTGGCATACGGTGTATGGCACGCTGCACGACATGCCGGTGTTTGCCAGGAGTGGCGCGATTGTGCCGCTCGCTCCGCGTCCGCGCACCGGCTGGGGCGGCATTGGAAATCCAGAGACGTTGGAAGTGCACGTCTTCCCGCGGCAGAGCAATCGCTTCGACTTGTATGAAGACGACGGCGAGACAACGGCGTATCAGCGCGGCCGCTCCTGTCTCACCGCGTTCGATTTGAAGGTGCAGGCGGGCGGCGTCACACTCACCATCGAACCGGGGCGCGGCGATGTGTCCGTGGTGCCGTCGCAGCGCACCCATCGCCTGATCTTCCATCGCGTCACGCGGCCCGTTGAAATGACGGTGGCGATTAATGGCAAGGCGCATGACGCAGTGACGCAGTACGATCAGGAATTGCAGCGCTTCACGCTGGAAGTGAGCGCCGCGCCGGGCGATCGGGTGGAGATCGCCGTGCGGCATGCCGATCAAGCGTGGATGGCACTGGATGATCGGCGTGAGCAGCGCTTCCGGCGCATGCTGCGCGCGTTCCGCATGGAAAGCGGCAGCAAGCAGTGGATCGATCAGTATCGCGCTGAGATTTTTGAGGATCCGGAACTGTTGAAGGAATTCGGCGCGGCGGTGAAGGACGCGCACATCGAGGCACTGCGCAGTGTGATCCAATAAAATCCTCCCGGAGATTTTGAATCTCCGGGAGGGTTCTTTTACAGCACCTCCCTGGCTCGCAGAAAGATCCGATCGAACATGGCCGGCGTCAGCAAGCCGGTCTGCGTGTTGCGCTGGCTGGGATGATACGAGCCAATCAAGGTATAGCGATCAAAGTGGTAGATCGCCTCGTGCCCGAAGGCCGGTCGTGGCTTTGGCAACTCCACGCCCCGATCGGCTAGCGCCAGCAACACGTTGTCAAAAGCAACTTTGCCCAGAGCCACAATCACGCACACCTTCTTCAACAGGCGCAGTTCCTCGATCAGATGCGGGCGGCAGTTATTGAGTTCTTCAGGGGTGGGTTTGTTATCCGGCGGGGCGCAGCGCCCGGCTGCGGCAATGTAGGCATCGAGCAACTGCAGGCCGTCTGCGCGGGACACCGCGATCGGTTGATTGGCGAATCCGGCGCGATACAGCGCCGCGTAGAGGAAGTCACCCGATCGATCGCCGGTGAACATCCGCCCGGTGCGATTGCCGCCATGGGCTGCGGGCGCAAGCCCCACGATCAGGAGATGTGCCTGAGGGTCGCCGAAGCCCGGCACCGGCCTGCCCCAATACGTCTCCTCGCGAAAGGCGCGGCGCTTTTCCCGCGCCACCGTCGCGCAGTACTGCCGCAACCGCGGGCACTTCTCGCACGCCACGATCGCCGCGTTGACTTGCGCTAAGGATCTGAATCTACCCGGGGCCATTGATCATTGGCATCGAGCATTGATCATTGTTCGGTGCAGCCTTCCAGCCGCGTGCAGAACGCCTGGCACATCTCCTGCGTCGTGGCCAGGAAGGCAATGTAGAACTCGTTGTCGTCTTTCTTTAACGTATACGACTTGGTGCAAGGCTCAATCGTCGGCCTTTCGGCGCCGGCGGCGTCGCCCTGGGCACTGCCCAGCACGCAGTTGGCAAAATTCGCCGGATCACTCAGGGCCTTGCGATCCATGATGGCGACAATGCCCGCGGACAGGGGGAATTGCTTATCCGTGTAGGTGCGCAGGGCAACGGCCCCCAAATCTTGATAGCACGTCAACGACGCCTCCACACGCTGAACGAGCGGTATCAATTGCGGGTTGGCCGTGGCCAGTGCCGCGCCATCCGCAAGTTTGGCCAGAAACTGCGTGACGGTCTGGCCTTCCACTACGGTAGTGTCAGGCACGTCGGGCAGCATATCTCTGGCGCTGCCCGCTTGCGTCTGGCAAGCCGTGAGAGCAAGGCCGGCCATCAGACTGAGGAGGAGAATTCGCTTGAACATGGCAACTCCCGAGTGAAGGATGATGCGCGCCGCGGCGTGATGTCTCAACGCAGCCCGTCAAACAGATCGCGTTCTATGCCGCGCCCGCCGTTGACGAAGCTGTACACCCGATACAGGGTGGGCTGCCCCCAGAACATCTGATGTTGCTCATCGCTCAGTGCATCCAGGTCAGGCAGAGTAGGCAGCTGCGTCCGGTGACATTGTACCGCACGCCGCACGGTTTGCCAGTGAGCCCTGGCGTCCAAACGCGTGGTGATACTCCATTCGGGAAATGGTGTCCAGCGGCGCGTCTCGCCGTCGACCGGCATGCTGATCGTGCCGCCAAAGATCGGCATGAGTTGATCGACGAAATTCTGCGCATCGACCTGCCAGTATAGCTTGGCGACGCGGTATGGCCGCTGATCGCCGGGATCGCGATAAGACTGATCGGCAGCGCAGACCAGCGCCGCGTGCGTGAATTGCGAAATAGCGATGTGATCAGGATGGCCGTACGCGCCGAAGCAGTCGAAGGTTACGACCACCTGTGGTTGAAGGCGGCGCACGTGATAGGCGATCTGCCCGATCGCTTCAGCGGGATCGGCTCGATCGAGATCGCCATCGGTGTAGTCGAGCAGGATCACCTCGTGAATGCCCAACACCCGTGCCGCTTCACGCAGTTCGGCTTCGCGAATTCTCCCCAGCGCAGCCAGGCCGGGATCATCTTCTGCGCGGCCGGCCCAGCCGCGCTCGCCGCGCGTAGCGCAGATCAGATACACGTCGATGTCGTGCGCCACGCTCCACGCAATCAGTCCGCCGCAGCCCAGCGTTTCATCATCGGGATGCGCCAGCACGCAGAGCAATTTCAGCCGATCGGCCATCTGCCACCCTGTTTGCCGTTCACTGAGCCGGCTTGCCGAAATCCATCGTGTAGTATGTCATGAGTCCGGTCTTGTACACGCCAATGCCGACGACGGTGTTGGCAGCATTCAACAGGACAGCCAGGTGGGGTGGATCGGTAGCCCAGTAACCCCACGCATCGTCGAGGGTGGCCTGTCCGCCGTAAATATTTTCCGTCGGCAGACCCGCGCCATAGCCGGCATTGATAATACGCTGCTTGGCACTCACTCCGTCCGCGCCCGTGTGGCTGATGCCGTTTTGCGCCATGTATTGACTGTGATCCAGCGCGAGGTGATTGAGGTCGTCGATCAGCGTAACCTCCGGCACACCTCTCTGGCGGCGCAGCTCGTTGGTGCGGCGCAGAGTTTCGGCTACGGCATCCGAGACATTGACGGCAGGAGCAGGCGTCGCGACTGACGGAACTATAGCGGTGACAAAGGCCGCTGCCACCCAGCCTTCCATTCCCGCCATCAGTCTTGACGTTGAGCCAGGTAATGCCGTTGTCGTCCGGGCCAAAGCCCAGCCCGTTTGTCTGCAGGCGCTGACCATTGGCCAGCGTTGCCAGCAACTGCGACGACGCACTCTTATCCGCGCGCAGATTTAAGCCGTCGGGTGCGGCAACATAGATGTAACCACTCGCCGCGATGGGCGTGACGACGGGTGCTTCACCCGGAGCAGGCAAGGCCGGAGGGGCAGCCGTAGGAGCAGCCGCCACCGGCTTCACGTCGATCAAGAACTGTGCGGCCGCCCAGCCTGATTGTCCATCATCGGTGCGCACGTTTTGCCACGCGACACCACCCGCATCAGGCGGGTTGGCTGCACCGATTGCAGTGAGTCGCGTGCCGTCAGCCAGGGTGCGCAGCAATGCGGCAGTCGAACTCGGATCCGATCGCAGATTCAAGCCGTTATCTGCACTCACGGACACCTCGCGTGTGGCGGGTGTGGGCGTCGCCGTTGGTGTCGCGGTAGGCGCCGGCGTGAGAGTCTCCGCACTCGTAGGCGTGACGGTCGGCGGAGGCGTATTGGTCGGCAAGTCCGTGGCCGCAGGCAGCGATGTCGCCGTAGCGGCGGGCCGCGCCGTGTTGGTCGCCACCGCAGCGACGACTGTGGGCACATTAGTCGGCGCGCTGGTCGGCGGCGCCGACTGACACGCCGCCAGGAAAGCCGTGAACAACAAGACAAAGAATAAGCGCTTCATCAAGGAATCTCCTCCCTATCATCAGCACATGATCACAGGACGCGCCGGATGCGTGTGATTTGCGCCATGTGCCACTGCTCGTGCTTGGCAAAATAAGTGCATTGCTGCTGCAGGGTTACCGGGCCGAACTCGGCGTGCTGGCCCACGGTCGTCCAGCGATTCGCCGGGGCCGATCGTAACTGGATTAACATCGCCTCGCGCGACAGGCGAAACTCCGCCGCGATCTCGGCTGCGGACAATCTGGCAGACTCGACCGCCTGCCACATCGCTTTCGCGCTGAGGTTGGGCGCGATGTGCACCATGAACAGTTCCACGCGCCCGGCGATGAGGTGCTGTGTGTCGAGCAGGTGTCCTGCTGCTTCATGCAGTGACCACGCGCCTTCGGCGCCATCCACGCGCTGCCTGGCCTGTTCTTCGGCAAGACCACGCAGGGCGGCATCCAGCCAATCGGGAGTGCGAGCCAGCTGCGCCATGATCACCGGCACCGGCTCAGGTTCCAGATAGAACGCGGCAGGGAAGAACTGAAAGACCAATTCCCCGGCTCCGCACTGGGGACAATGATCGGGCAGATTGCGCAGCGCCACCTCGCCGCACACACGGCAGACCCAGACGGGCGGCGCGTCGTCATAGAGGATCAGGCTTCCGGCGGCGACGATCTCGCGCGCCTGCTGAATCGCGGCCAGCAATTGCGAATCGAGCCCGGCTGCGTGCAGCGCCGGCTCGAGTTGGCTCACGGCTTCGGCCAATTCTCGATCGGTCTTGGGCAGCGGCTCCGCGTACAACGATCGATTGGCAAGCGAAGCAGCGGCGGCGCTGAGCAGCTTGCCGAGATTGTAATGGCCTAAATCGGCAGCCGTGCGCGACATCCGCAGCAGGGCCTGCAGATCAAGATCAGGCATATCACCTCCAAATTAAGACAAGGGATTCAACCGGCGGACGATAATAAACGCGCGGCGTTGGCTGGACGCCGCGCGAGTACGGTAATCGTAACATCTGGGACAGTTATAGTCAAATCGGCGTGGCTTCCGCGCAATTGACCCTGCCCGCCAGTAGTGATATAGTGATGCCAGCCAAGGCGGTATCCGATTCAGGAAGGCAGCATGCCGGATACCTCAGTGTCCAACCCCGAAGAAGAACCTCAAGCCGCTGTTGTGACCATACCGGCGCGCAGAGTCGTGCCGTCCGTCGCAACAGTGGCAGTGTCGTCAGCCGCGAGAAGTTGGCAAAGGAAGACTCGTTATGAGACCGCCTAAAATCATGTCCCTGGTGATCTGTCTCATCGGCGTCGCCGCCGCGCTGGGTGTAGTGCTGGCCGCGACAGCAAGTGCAGCCCCGGCGCTGCCGCGAAGCAGCGCGAGTGTGAAGGCCTGGCCGGACTCGGTCAAAGTGCTCGTGGACGCCGGCGCAACGGCTACACTCAAACAGATTTCTACACCGGGCAGCCAGCTGCTGCAAGACTATGGTGCGTTCAGCCTGTGGATCGTGCCCCGAGCGCAGGCCGCACAATTGACGGATCGACCGGGCGTGTCGCTGCAATCTGATTCCGATTCGATCGAACTGCGCGCTGGCGCTATCGACACGCGCGCCGATCAGCCGGATGTGCCTGCCGATCTGCGTGAAGCGGCTGGCCGTGGTCCGCAGTTTTGGATGGTGCAGTTTGCCGGCCCCATCAAGGCCGAATGGCTAAGGCAGATTCAAGAAGCGGGTCTCGAAGTGGTCATCTATATGCCCAACAACGCCTATGTGGTGTGGGGCACAGCGCCGGCCGAAAAGCTGACCTTACTGGCGGCCGACAATCCAATGATTCAGTGGAGCGGCGCTTATCATCCCGCTTATCGTCTGTCACCAGCCTTGCGCGAGACAGCTGGCAAGCCGGACACAGGCAAGATGGTCGACGTGACAGTCCAGTTGTACACCACGGCGGCTGCGCCCGATTCGCTCAACAACCTGCTCACGCTCGGCGGCACGGTCTACAAATCGCCGGAGCGGATTCTGGGCTTCACCAATATCTCGCTGCAAGTCCCGGAGAACCGGCTGATCGAGATTGCCAACTGGGCAGACGTGTTTAACGTCGAGCCCTGGGTGGCGCCTCGACGGCTTGACGAGGTTCAAGACCAGATTCTGGCCGGCAATGTCATCTCGACAAGTGGGATGGTCTTGCCTGACTCGCCCGGCTATCTCAACTGGCTGGCATCCAAGGGCTTCCCGACCACACCGTCCAGCTATCCCATCGTGGACATCGTCGACGACGGGATTGATCAAGGCAATGCCAGCAACGTGCTGCACCCCGACTTTCACGAGTTGGGCGTGCTGGCCAGTCCCGACCGAATTAGCACCATCGGCAACTGCACGACTGATGCCGCCGGTAATGGGGTCGGAGGCCATGGCAATCTGAACGCCGGCATTGTCGGCGCTTATAACAATCTAACTGGTTTCCCGTACGTCGATGCCAGTGGTTATCGCCTCGGCCTGGGTGTATCGCCTTATGGCCGGATGGCCGGCACCAAGATTTTCGACAATTTTGGCGGCTATGATATTTCAAACTGCGGCAGCACCGATGGTGGTGTCGTGGCCGCCAGTTACAACGCTGGCGCGCAGCTCACCTCCAATAGCTGGGGGGCGGATGTGAGCGGGGCATACGACACCTCTTCGCAAGCCTACGATATGCTGACCCGCGATGCTTCCAGCGCCACACCGGGCAATCAAGGAATGCTGCACGTGTTTGCGGCGGGCAACGCCGGCCCTTACGGCAGAACCGTTGGCTCCCCGGCCACCGCCAAGGACGTGCTCTCAGTCGGCGCGACCGAGAATGTGCGAGACGATGGCGTCAACGACGGCTGCAATACCAGCGAGGCCAATAATGCAGACGATATCGCCGTCTTTTCGTCGCGCGGCCCCACCGTTGATGGCCGTTATAAACCAGAAATCATGGCGCCGGGCACCCACATCCAGGGCCCGGCCTCAAAAGACCCTGGCTACGATGGCACTCGCGTGTGTGGCGCTCCTGCCAGCTCTTACTATCCGGCAGGCCAAACGTTGTACACGTGGTCAACCGGTACCAGCCACTCTACGCCAGCGGTGGCGGGCACAGCGTCCCTGGCCTGGAACTACTATAGCCGTGTTTTGAAGCCCGGCTCTACCCCCAGCCCGGCCATGCTCAAAGCCTTGCTCTTGAATTCGACGCGCTATTTGCAGGGGTATGGAACAGGCGAGACACTGCCAAGCAACAGTCAAGGCTGGGGCGACGCCAATCTTGGGCTGCTGTTCGATAGGACGCCGCGCATCCTGGTCGATCAGAGCCGGATCTTCGCCAGCAGCGGGCAGGAACAAGTCTACTATGGCTCGATCATGAATCCGAGCAAGCCGTTCCGCGTGACACTGGTGTGGACCGACCCGCCTGGCAGCACGACCGGCGGTTCCTATGTGAACAACCTTAATCTCGAGGTTACCGTCGGCGGCGTTACCTACAAAGGCAACGTTTTCAGCGGGGCCTATTCGACCAGCGGCGGTGCAGCTGATGCCAGAAATAACGTCGAAAGCGTCTTCCTGCCGGCCGGGGTTGGCGGCGCTTACACGGTGCGGGTGGTAGCCGCTAATCTGGCAGGGGACGGCGTGCCCGGCGCAGGCACAGCCACGGATCAGGACTTTGCCCTGGTGATCTACAATGTCTCGATCGGGCCAGCAGGAACCTTGACGGGACAGGTGCGCGATGCCAACACCGCTGCGCCACAGGCTGATGCGCTGATCGACATATCGTCGACGCCGACCCAGACTTACAACCTCTCCAGCGATGCGAGCGGGAACTATTCCATCTTGCTCCCGGCCGCCACTTACACGGTGACCGCCGCCAAATATGGTTATCGGCTTGCGGCCCTCACGGGGGTGTCGGTCGTGTCCGGCACGACGACAACGCGGAACATCCCACTCACGCCGGCCGCGATGTATGTGATCTCGGGTTACGTCAAAGACGGCGCAACTCACGATCCGTTGTGGGCGACCATCAGCGTCGCCGGCGCGCCGTTCAATCCTCCGGTGGCCTCGCTGCAGACTGATCCGGCCACCGGGTTCTACAGCATGACGCTGGCCGGCAGCCAGTCGTACACGCTTACGGCTTCGGCGCTGCTGCACACGAATCTGGCTCAGCGCATAACCCCGCTGGGCAATGTAACAGCGAACTTCGATCTCGTCGCAACGGCGAGCAACGGCGGCATCGCCGGCTGGGTGAGGAACTACTACACGGGCGATCCGATCGCCGGCGCGACGGTCGTGGTCGAGGCGGCCGGCAATCCCGAGGCGACAACCGATGCCAGCGGCTACTTCCAAATCTTGAACCTGACGCCGGGTTTCTATACGGCGACCGCTGCGGCGAACCTCTACAGCCCGGTCACACTCGACAACATTCGAGTGCTGCAAAGCAACGTGGCCGTCCGAACGTTCAGGCTGCCGACCGCGCACCTCGCCCACAACCCGGCGCAGCTGCATAGGACGGTGACTTTCGGCCAGGTCGTCACCCAGCCGGCCGGCCTGGTCATCTCCAACACCGGCCTCGGCGCATTGACCTTTCGCTTATCTGAGCCGCCTGCCCGATCTGATCCCTTTGGCTATACGTGGAGCACATCCGCTGACCCAGGCGGCCCGTCCTACAGCTGGATCGACGCCACCGACGGCCGCGCGCTGGGCTTAAGCGATAACGGCGCGGCGAATTTGATCCTGCCATTTAACTTCTCGTTTTACACTTCAACCACGAATTTGCTGCTGGTCGGCAACAATGGCAGCGTGTTATACAACGCCGACTATTACAACAGTCCGATGGCCTGGGCCCCGGATTACTTCATTGCGCCGTTCTGGGATGATATCAGTTCGGGTACCGGCGACGTCTACTGGAAGGTGATCGGGGCCGCGCCGCATCGCCAGCTCGTCGTCGAGTGGTTCAACCGGCCGCACTATTACGACACGGGCAACGCCACCTTCGAGATGGTGTTGTACGAAAATGGCGATATCCTGTATCAGTATCAAGACGTTGACTTTGGAGACCCGGCCTATGACCACGGCGCCAGTGCGACGATTGGCATTCGCGGCGCCGGCGCCGCAAACAGCCTGGAGTATTCGTTTGACACACCCAGCGTCCCTGATCACTATGCGATCTGTTTCGACAATCCGAACAACGTTGGGGCGTGCGGCGGCGCTGGCTACGACGCGCTTCCCTGGCTGCGCGAGTCGCCAGTCACTGGAACGCTGGCCCAGTCCAGCACGCAAGACATTCAGATCGTGTGGAATGCCAACAACGCGTCGGTCACTCAACCCGGCATCTACACGGGCTCGCTAGACATCCTCAACAACGATCCAGTCGCGCAGAATACGATGCTGCCTGTCGTGATGACAGTGCAGCCGGCGGCGTTCCAGGGCCTGCTCACCGGAATTGTGTCGACGACCGGCGTCTGCGATGCGCAGCCCGCGCCGATCGCGGGCGCACAGGTTGACCTTGCCGGCGCAGGCGGCTTCACCGCGACGCTGACCACGAACGCTGCCGGAGAATACCGCTACTACGTCGACGCGGCGAAAAGTCCCTTCATGATCACCGTGACGGCGCCCGATCATCTCGTCACACCGGCCGGCGGCGTGGCGGTCGTGGGCGGCGGTATGACGAGACACGACTTCACCCTGCGCCTGCAGAAGCCGTGTCTCAAGGTTGATCCATCCAACCTTCAGGCCACGCTGCGCTTTGGCAGCTCGGCCAGCCGGCCGCTGTTCATCACCAGCGCCGGCGCACTACCGCTTAGCTTCGACCTATTCGAAGTCCAGGCCGTTCAGCCGATCGGCGGCGGCGGCGGCGGCCCCGATGCCTATGGCTACACCTGGATCACGTCGACCTATCGCTGGATTGACGCGACGGACGGCATGCCGCTCGGCCTGCCTGACGACGGCGACGCGACTATCACGAGCACGTTCCTGTTCCCCTTCTACGATCAGGCGGCGATGGCCTTGAGCATTGGCAACAACGGCGCGGCGCTGCACAACGCGACGTCCGACTCTATCGGCTATATCAACGTTGCAATGGCCTGGGCCCCGGATTACTTCATTGCGCCGTTCTGGGACGATATCGGTTCGGTTGGCGGCGACGTCTACTGGAAGGTGACCGGGGCCGCGCCGGATCGGCAGCTCGTCGTCGAGTGGTTCAACCGGCCGCACTATTACGACACGGGCGATGCCACCTTCGAGATGGTGTTGTACGAAAATGGCAATATCCTGTATCAATATCAAGACGTTGACTTCGGCAACCCGGCCTATGACAACGGCGCCAGCGCGACGATTGGCATTCGCGGCGCCGGCGCCGCGAACAGCCTGGAATATTCGTTTGACACGTCCAGCGTGCAGGCCAACCAGGCCATCTGTCTTGTCAGGCCCGGCAATCACGCGTGCAATGCCGTTGACGTGCCGTGGATCGGCGAATCGATCACCAGCACCGTCGGCCTCACCGGCACGCCGCCGACCGGCCGCAGGATCAATGTGACCTTTGACGCGCTGCAAGTCACGCAGCCCGGCGCCTACTCGACCCACTTGTTGATCTCGCACGACTCGCCGCAGCCAGTCATCACCATACCGGTCACACTGACCGTCACAGGCTTCCAGGAGCATATCATGCTGATGATGCGCTAGTGTGCAAGCCGCGGACGCTGTAAAGGCGGCGCGCGCGCCTGTAACGGTGTGCGCTGCGCGTGAGCGCGTCAGTGCAGAAGGCGAGACGGTTTCAGGGGGCAAGATGCCGGATGCCTGATAACAGCACGCTTCGCGGGGCATGACGGTTAAACGGCTGCGATTCCGCAGGGCTTTCATGAACGTACTTAGAGCCTTGTTGCAGTAGCGTCATTAGCCCTTACTTCTGTTTCATTACCCAAAACAAAAACTGCCCGATCCTATCATCAAGGTCGGGCAGTTTATCATTCCGCTACGCTCATCCTGCCACCCCATACACACTTCTTCCCTCCCCGTAATACGAATCATACACGTGCTGATACACTGATTCGCACTTCATGTGGTAGTCGTCGTCGGAGTATTTCTGCGGCAGGTTCTCCAGCACTTCCTGAATCGCAACGAGCACGGCGGCGCGGGTCTGCTGCCGGCTGCGCCATTCAAGCACCAGCCGCTCGGCTTTCAGCGTATCGAGGAGTTCGCGCGCAAGGCGCTTTACTTGTTCGCGTTCGTGCCTGGTGAGTTTGGGACCAGCCCCCCAACGCTCACCTCAGCGCCCGGTAGCGACGTATTGGATGCAGTCGCTTTGATCTTTGAAGGCGCCGCCAGCGGCGCGCCTGACATGCTGCCACAAATTGTTCTGGCAATAAGCTTCCGTCAGCGGGGTCGAGTTCCGCAGACCCTCCCGGAACCAGATATCGGAATGGCCCCCTGCCCCCAGCACCACAGACTCACCACGCGGATATGCATCCGAGATTTGCTGCCAGACCACGCCCCAGTTATCCCCCGACATGATAACCACCTCGACGACGTAGACTTTGCCCGGCGTCAAGGCGATGAGTGATGGAAAACCAAAGAAAGCGATGCCTTTGAAACAATCCGGGAGGACGACAGGCGAGCTCGACCCAAGCAGCGGGCCGTCAATCGCCGCCTCGCGTAGATTGACCTGCAATCTCGCACCCGCTCCGGCGCACTCGCCATCCCATTGATCCTCGGTCCACAACTCGACCGCATCCAGGCCGGCAAACGATGGCTTGAACGTCTGGCCTACCGGCCCGAGTGCCTTGATCGACCACCAACCGGCGCGACTCGTATCGACTGCACTTGACTGGTCGGCGACCGCCAGGCGTATTTTCGAGGAAGATGCGAAGGTTTCGGTCGCTGCGGATGGCAGTTGTGAATCACCCGGGGTTGAGGCCCCCGCGGCGAGGGGCGGCGTACCGGTAGTGGCCGGTAACGCGGCCGTTGCATCGCTGGCAGTCGTTGGCCGGAGCGGCACAGTCGACGAACACGCCGTCAATGCAATCAGGATGGCTATATACCACATGCAGGCAGCGCACAGTTGTCCGGGTCTAAACCATGCCTTGACACGCATCGAGAACTCACCGATTCATCGACTGGATTCCCGCCTCGTCGTACCCGGCGCAGTGCGCCGGCGACGCGCTGGGCGGGCGCGCGGCCGCAGGCGCACGGAAATGACGACGCGGCCCGATGCTCGTAGATCAACCTGGAAACGGCTTTAGTCCGGCAGCAGGCTGTTCAGCAAGACGTTACGCAATCTAGGCCCGATTGTACTACGTTCTCGGTGGGTGGAGATTTTGATTGATTAGACCCACCGATTGGGTATATGCTGAAAGGTGACATTGGTATCGCCGTGGTTGTAAGGGCTTGATTTGCGCCGGTGGTTGATTGCACGTGCTGCTTGTCGTACGATGAGGCACATCTTACCACAAGGAGCACAGAATGACGTTGTCGCCGATTGCCCAGTGTTTTCTCATTGCCGCACAGCGCGGCAAAGAGACGCTGGCGCGCAAACAAGAACTGGCCGCAGCGGACAGCACGACCGCGAACGTACCAGAGAGCCACCCTACTCCGAGAAAGAAACGTGCTGTTCCCCGTCGTGAACAGAAAGCGATAGCCGACGGAGTGTAGGCATAAAGTGGCGTTGAGGAAGTCCCTCAACGCCATTTTTGTTTGCGCCGGCGCAATCCGTCAGCCAATAGCATCGGGATTTATGCGGGCTGCCAGAACGTACGTTCGTATCTCGACGCGATTGTGGCATTCTTGGCCTCCCTGAGTTTCGACAACTGCCCCCGCCCAAGTAGCCGAGCATCGCCGCTTGTTGCACCCACCCGCCGGGGCGCGCATAATGCTTCTATCTCCCTACGGAAGGCGAAGCAAATGACACAATCGAATTCACTCGTTCTCGCGCTGCGCGGCGAAGGCGCAATGCCCTACTGGCCTGGCTACAAGCCACTCGTCGGCTCGACCAACGCCGCGATTCTGCTACAGCAAATCATCTTCCGCTTCATGTAACCAGACCCGAACCGTTCTATAAATTCAAGGAACCCTGCGATCACGAACTGTACCGCAAGGGCGACAGTTGGTGTGAAGAACTGCGCTTCTCGGCCGAAGAATTCGACAGCGCGCTCAAGCGCATCGGGACCAAAATCACGAAGGGCGTAAGCAAGGCCCAGGCGTTCGAGAAGGACGACCCAACTGGCTTGATCATCTATTGGACAGACACCAATCGCGTGACGTGGTACACCGTCAATGTTGGTCTGGCGGATAAACTGTTATCTACGGCCTATCTGCTCGACCGTGATTCACGGTTTTCCTTTTCAGATCAGAAAATACTACAGAAAAGAACGCGCCGCCCCTCCGCTCGCGCTACGGGGGCTGGCGCCAAGACGCTGGGCGAGTTCTCCGAGCCGAGAAAGATACGCAAGTTTTAGTCTGGAAGCCAAGTGCAGCATTCTTCTCGACCTGTGGGCCGCTTTGCGCTGGCGCAATGGCATGCTAACAGAATGACCAGATCCGCGCTTGTGACGGCACTCGAACGGATGTCCTGCGCAGTTTTGCTTATTTACACGGCATGGAAATTGTAATAGACTAGATTTGTCCTGCTGGGGCGGAGATGAGTTTGCCGTCCCCGCCTTTTGTTTATGGTGTGTCACATAGCCCGTCACGAGATGGTGAGACCGATCTCAATCGTCTCGAAAATGAGGTTCGTGTGCACAAATCGTTCTAATTGGTAATGAGGCGCGCACGCATCATATTCTTGGCAGTGATGAAGCAGAAGCATGCTGTTTGTGCAGGAGATTGATATGCCCCCAACGACAGAGACATTTACGCAAGAACAGCGCACTCAACTACGCCATAAGCTCGTGGAACACTATAGCGATGCCGAACTACGCGATTTGTGTTTTGAAATTGGTGATGTAGATTACGAAGTCACTGCCTGGGGAAAGAAAAGATGACAAGGCCAGAGAACTAGTCGACTATCTTAAACGTCGAGGCCGTATCCCTGAACTTATTGAGGAATGCCGCAGGTCTCGCCCTTATGTTGATTGGGACCTAGTGAGAGAATTACCCGACCGCAAACCACCCAAGAGACGTGACAGGCAAGCCACCTATATTATTGCATTCGTGGTGGTGCTAGCACTAGGAGTCACCCTCGTAACTATCTCCGTGAACCTCTTAAGACCCCCAACTCCACCGATGAGTGCCACTCAAACTACGCCAGCCGTTGCAATACCACGACCTTCTGAGACAGCACGTGCAACAGCCGTCGTCTTGGCCCCAATTTTCTCAGCCACACCTACAGAAGTTTTGCTTCCTCCTACTAATACTCTTGCACTGGTTGCAATACCGGCTTCAATTTCGACGCTTAGTCTAACTATGACGCCATCCCCACCTGCACAACCTACTGAAACTCCTTCACCACCGACCCCCACGCCATCTTCCACACCAACGCTCGGCATCAGCTCGCCGCGCGTCTCGGAAAAGGACGGTATGGTGCTGATCCCGGCGGGTGATTTCCTGATGGGCGAGCAATCGCAACAAGTAGTTTCTCTCGACGCTTTCTGGATTGACCGCACTGAGGTGACGAATCTGCAATACGTCAAGTGTGTGCAGGAGGGCAAGTGCAAAGCGTCGTCCTATGCTGCTGATCCCATATTCAATGGCGAGACACTACCTGTGGTGGGTATAGATTGGTACAACGCTAAGAACTATTGCGAGTGGGCTGGCTGCCGCTTGCCTACGGAAGCAGAATGGGAAAAAGCGGCGCGAGGAACAGATGGTCGACTCTTTCCGTGGGGCAATGAGGCAATCACCTGCGAACGTGCGAACTATGGTGGTTGTTTGAACAGCACAATGCCAGTTGGCCAGCACAGTCCGGCTGGCGATAGCCCGTATGGTGTGGCAGACATGGCGGGTAATGTATGGGAATGGACGAGTAGCTTGTACAAAGACTATCCTTATAACGCCAACGATGGGCGTGAAGACGTGTCCTCATCCGGCAATCGGGTGCGGCGTGGCGGGTCGTTCTTCAACACTGAGAACTATGCGCGCGCGGCCTCCCGCGACATCAGCACCCCTGACTCCACAAAGTACTACCTTGGGTTTCGGTGTGTGTGGAGTGGGCCAGACAGATGACCAACAAGAAGCGATAGACGTGATAAACCACCGTGGCCGAGATCGCGATTGGATGTTGGAATCAGCTCACGGCGTATTTCAGCAATGCGGGTTGCGCCTACCGTTGGGTTGCACATCTGGGGCGACTGTCAAGCCGATACGAGCAGTGACGGTTCGAGTGTAACACAGCGGGCCGCTTGCGTAAATTGCTGGCGGCTTTTTACTTACATTCTGGTCTCCCGGAGAATATTCCATGGCGTTGTCAAGCGGATGGATTAGCCGGCGTACTTTCCTGAAAATGGTGTCCGGGCTCGTGGTTCTGTTTCAGGTAAGACTGGCCTTGCCGGTGGAATCACTTGCCAATCAGGCATCCCTACTGGGCAGGGCCTATGGCAGTGGCTCCTATGGCGAGGGCTCATACGCTCCATATGTTATTTTCCTACCAAGCATAACGAATAAGGGGGCAAAGAATGGCTAGCATAGCGCGCCTGCCAATTCCAGGACAGGATGTAAATGGTTGGGGGGCGATCCTCAACGAGTATCTGCGCGTGTCACACCACGAGGATGGGACACCGAAAGGCGAGCACCCAGTTGCCAATGTGCGGGACTTCGGCGCCAAGGGTGACGGGCACACAGACGATACGACGGCCATCATGCAGGCCATCCAAACCGGTGAGCATGTTTACTTCCCGTCGATGGATGAGTCGAAACCCACGGTCTACCGCTACCGCCAGTTGGTATTCGACCAACCGTATCAGCAGACAACATGTGCTCCAGGTGCCATTTTGCAGCCGTTCGACCGGGATAGTCTGATCACTTTTGGAGGCTCTAACCAGGTGATCCGCAATCTGCGAGTGGACACCGAAGGATTGCCTGAGGTCAAATTGCTTGAGGTCAAAATGCTTATCCGGGTCACGGCGCCCGGCTGTCGTTTCGAGGGGCTGCAAGTTCTGGGGCCAACCGCGCTCACGGCGGTCTCTCTTGAGGAGTTGACCACTTGTGTCTTTGTTGGTGGGGAGATCAAGGGAAATAGCGGTAAGCTGAAAAAATCCCAATAGTGTCGGTCTACAGCTCAAGAACGTGTACGAGGTCCGTGCCTTTGGGCTAGCTGTTCATCACTGGGAAACCGGCGTCCTCTGCTCGGGCTGGTCATACGAGGATCCTTCGTTCTACGGTTGCAGCATTGAGAACAACAGCCGGTACGGTTTCCGCTTCGCGCCCACGTTCCTATTTGGCATGGGGCCGGAATTTGCTAGTGATCTCGATGCGGGCCTAGTCACCGTGCGGCTCCAGCAAGAGTTTACGAAATACGACGCCGCTCTCGGCTTGGGATCCACGGTCATCGTCGAACAGGCTGGAAGCACTTGGCGGATAAACGACGGCACGGTACAATATCTCATCCGGAAAGCAGAGTTCCCCCCAGATACCGACGAGCTGAAGTGACGTCCTGAACGTGTATCGGCCGACCGATCAGCCCCCCGACTTCAATTACGGCGTCATTTACAATCTGCAGATGACGGGCTGCCACTTCGAAGGCAACGAGCACCACATCTATATTGACTGGGAAGGGGTCCTAGACGCGGGCTTGATTGCAGGATGCCAGTTTGGCGGTGGCAAGAGAGTAATCAATGCCCAAGGCGAGGCTCGACAATCTCATGGTCACGGGATGCTACCTGAACGCTGGCGATTACGTGACGAAAAATCACTTTATCTGGGAAGCCCAGCGATGGGCCGTCAACACAGTGGATCTGCTGAACCGGTGGGAGGGACTCCTTGATGACCCTTTTGATGACCATCCTCATGGCCATTTTGCCACAGGCAACATAGCTCGCCGGATCATGCGCATCTACTTCTACTACGTTAAGGACGACGATGCAGGCTATCTCGCCATTCGTGGCGGCAGCATGGCCGACTCGATTGCGCGCCTCAGCGCCGATAATGCGGAGGGCAATGTCGTGGCTATCCACGGCTCGCTACGACATCAGGCCGGCAAGCTCAGGCTTCTACGGTGCCACTTCCAGTGGTCCAATCGCCAGCTTACGCGGTAAGCAACCCGGTCGAGCGGCGTTCTTTCGACGCGAGCACGGCGACCGTAATGGAATTGGCGGAGACGTTAGGCACGCTTATCGGGGATCTCAGGAATCTAGGCCTGCTCGGATAGGGTCGTTGCCGACTTCCTGTTGTGGTTTCTGCGCGAACTACAAGACCTTCAAGGCGATCGGTTTAGATCAAGAACAGATTGAACAGAGGCTTACCCAGCCTCAACCCCAGCCATTGGCCTGGCAGATTCCACTGGAATGGTTCGTACCTATCCAGCGCTGAAGGCTGCTTTGCGCTGGCGCAATGGCGAGCCTATGGGATAAGGAGGCCAGGGCTTTGCGGTACGCGAACGGATGTCTTACGCAGTTTGCGTATTGACACAGCACTCTAATCACCGTATTCTATTTGTGCGGGGAGATTGCAGCAGGGGAGCGTGTGATGAAGCGTTACGTGTGTTTGTGCCTGATCGCTGTAATCCTCTGTGGCTGTGCCGGGCCGGCAACGATTGAAGCGCCCCCATCGCCGCCTGACGCGCCACAGAAACTGAGCGCCCCAATTGAGTTGCCAACCGCGACGGATGAGCCGACAGCAACCGCAACGGCCAAGCCGACAGCCACCCGGATTCCGGCAGCAGCCACGGCAACCGACAAGCCAACCGCAACCGACAAGCCAACTGCGACGGCAATACCCACACAGAAACCCACCAAGGCGGCCACGCACACCGCAACGGCGAAGCCGACAATACCACCTACCAGAGCCGCCAGTGCCCACGAATACAAGCGCCCCGCTTCCAACGGCAACCGAACCGCCCCCGCCGCCACCCCCACCGGCGGGCGGCTATGTCTGTCCAGACGGGAGCGCCTGCATCAAGGGCAATATCAGCGACAATGGAAGGTTGTACCACTTCCCAGGCTGCCCAAGTTATGAGCGGACAAAGATCAACACAAGCGCGGGCGAACGGTGGTTCACATCATCGGCTGAGGCTGAGGCAACGGGCTGGACGAGGGCCTCAAACTGTCCGCAGTGACCAATGCCTGCCAGAACCGCCCGACCTTCTGCCGGGCCGGGCAGCTTTGTGTGCCTCTGGTGCGCGTTGCCAATCGTCAGGAAGTAGGCGTTTTTGCGTATTGACGCAGCGCCCGATTTGCCTTACCCTAAGACTGCGGGGAGGCTGTGCCGGAGTGGGGCCATGTTAAAACGAATCCTTATCCTCACGCTCGTCGTCGCGCTGGCAGCACTGCCATACATCCCGACCCAAGGCGCATCGACTGTCAGGGCTGCGGCCGGCTACACCCCGACCGGCCTGCAGGACTATGTGCGCTGGTTCGGTTCACAGCACGCGCATACCAACATGGACGGCGACGACGGCTATAGCTGGCTCGACTGCCGCCGATGCCTTCGCCTACGCCAAGAACCTGCCCCACTTGCAGTATTTCATCATCACGCCCCACGTTCATCAGGCCCGCAGCGGCAGCGAGACGCTGTACAGCGACGAGACCTATCAAGCGATTCGCACCAGTGCAGCCGAGGCGACTACCGCCAGTTTTGTCGCCATTGCAGGGCAGGAGATCAGCACGATCAGTAGTGGCGGGCACTGGAACCTATACAACGCCAGCGCGTTGATCGGCACGGATCACACAGATGGCGACTGGAACGACGCCGATGACTACTACGATCACGTGGCCGGCCTGGGCGCAAGTGGTGAGGCTATCGCGGCACAGTTCAATCACCCGGAGAGCGGCGACTTTGGCTTCCGGTACGATGCCGGGGCCGCGCCGTATTTTGGCACGATCGCGGTATCGAGCGGGCCGTACAACTCCACGGTCACAAATTTCTCTGATGATGGCAGCAACAGCGGCTATCAGACCCGTTGGGCAGAATATCTCAATTTGGGCTGGAAGTTGTCACCGGCGGCGGATCAGGACAATCACGAGAACACTTGGGGAGCCGCATCCAGCGAATACACGGTGATCGTCCGTCCCAAGTGCACGCACTCAACGCCAGCGACGTGATCCGCGGCTTGCGCCAGCACATGACTTATGCCACCGAAGACCCCAACATGCAGATTGGTTTCGTGGCGAACGGCTGGAGCATGGGCCAAACCATCGGCGGCGATGCCAACGTGTCCTTCACGATCTGGTGGAATAACCCCTCGGAGACGATCTACAACAACAATGCCGGTATCAGTGTGGCCGAAACCGCGCAGGATGCCGTCCAGACGATCTGGATCTACCAGAATACCTTCACCAACACGGTGGCGACCCACAGCCCGAACACGGTGAGCGGCACGTGGCAGGTGACTTTGCCCGCTGAGGCGGGGGATTGGTTTGTGGTGAGGTTCAAGGATACCTATTCCTTGTCGCCGGCGCGGGCTGCATCGACCCACGATTACACCTGGTCTGCGCCGATGTGGTATGACCCTGGACATGCCGAACCCCCTTTGTCGGTATCGGCAGACTGTGATCGATTCAAGGTCTACCTACCGATTATCCAGAAACCTCTGCCACCCCGATCCCGCCATCTGATTTGCACATCACGGCTTTGAGCGGGACGACTGCACCGGAGTATGTCGTGATTCAGAACACCGGCAGCGGGGCGCAAGATATGACCGGTTGGCGGCTGGTCAGCGTCGTCGGGCCACAGACGTTCAACTTCCCGGCCGGTTATGTGCTGTCACCAGGCGCCAGCATGCGGATTGAGAGTTACACGGGCGCGGTGAACAACCCGCCGGCGGTGTTGTTGTGGTCAACGGGCGCCATCTGGAGCAACAGCGGCGACAAGGCCGTTCTGTACAATGCGGCCAATGTGGCAGTGGATAGCGTGTGTTACGGCAATGCCTGTCCGTAGGCAGTTCTGTATTGGTCGAAGTCAGTACAACAACTTCTTGGAGAGATGAACTGCGCCACTGAGGAGTGACGGGCTTCGGGCACGCCTTAGTGTCCGTTGACTTGACTCGGGGGCCGTTCTATACTGTGATTGACCGACTCTGGGGTAGGTCTTTAGAAGACACTTCGTGTTCCGTGTATTGAGCGCATTGGCGTATATACGGAAAATATTCCGGATAATCACGTGTTAGCTCAGCCGTCAGACTGAATGAGTGGGCCAATCCAGTCATGATCCCGAATGATGCACTAATCAAGGCAGGAATTCTGCCATTTAGAAGAGGACCGGTTCGCTTTGCTGTTGGTCCGCCAATGGGCCTGACATCTAACGCTTGGCGCTTGTGGGCGACAAAGAAGGGCGACGTCTACATTGCTTGTCGCGACAACTTCAAAGAAGCCAAGGTCAGCCTCCACGTATCTGGCCGGTGGCGCATAGGTTTCACTGCCGAGGCTTTGGTTAAAAACGCCAAGTTGCTTCTCTCTGACCAAGACCGAGCATGGGAAGTCTGGGACCAGCCACCGCCATCATTTCCTGATACCGTAATCGCGTTCCGTCTGCTCTTTCCAACATCAGAACTGGCCGTCCAACCGGAGCAACGAGCACCCGATACCTGGGCAAACGTGGTATATATCGAACCCGGGCCTCCTGGAAAAATGACGGTGCTGACTTTGTTCATCACAACTGGTGAAGTCAGTTTGAGCCATGCAACAGAGCCGAGTTTCTGCTTGGCATCGCTTGATATAGGCACGGGGCGCCGTGCCCAACTCGTAGCCCACGGAGAACCCGATGCCGAGTGGTCTGATATGATCGAGAGATCCGTGGCACAGGCTTGGAGTCAGACCGAGCAAGCTGGCATCGAGATACCCCTCGGGTCATACGCATATTTCTTCGGGCAGATGCAGGATAACTCCCGATATATAGTTGGCGCACGTATGTCCAGATCGGTACAGGCTGGCTAACATCACGTTGCACCGGACGGCTTCGCCTCGCTGCACTCGGCTCGCCGCCGGTGAACGCCACCGTTGGGTTTTGCAAGCTTGCAGGATGTATTGTGGTACACAATTCTGAAAATGACCGAATCAACGCAATCTTGGAGGACACTCATGAAAGCGATTGTATACACGGAATACGGACCACCGGGTGTTCTTCAGCTCAAGGACGTCGAAAACCTACTCCCAAGGACAATGAAGCACTGGTGAAAATTCATGCGGCCTCCGTAAATGCAGCCGACTGGTATCTACTGACCGCTGACATCTTCCTGGTCCGCCTGATGGGCGGGGGGCTGCTCAAACCAAAAACACGATACTTGGCGCTGACATAGCGGGGCGGATTGAAGGGGTTGGCGCAAACGTAAAGCAGTTTCAGCCAGGTGATGAGGTATTCGGGGATATCGGTGTGGCTGGTTGCGGCGGGTTTGCCGAGTATGGATGCGCTCGTGAAAATGTATTGGCGCTGAAACCGGCCAATCTATCGTTTGAGGAAGCCGCGGCTGTACCCATAGCGGCACTCACCGCCCTGCAGGGTCTGCGCGATAAAGGGAAAATTCAGCCGAAACCTTCGCCTTAGATTGTCGTCTGCTGTCACTCGCCGCCAGTTTTTGCACTCGGTCAACTAATGCTATACTTCCCTCATTAACAAGAACGCCCCGCGCTGTCGCCAGAGGCAAGCAGCCGGAGCGGTGGCTAACGCGGTGAAGGCGCGTCAACACTGAGGACTGTATCACATCTTCAGGCCGGGCGTGGCTTTTCGCTGCGCGCCGACCTTTATGCTTATATCATATCGTCACAGGCGTAGATCATACTGATCTGGCGGGTCTTCAGACGATTCAGTGATGTAAGTTGGAGAATCTCTTAGAAAGCTAATGACAGGCGCTAACGTTCATCAACAAAAGGGTCGATTCACTGACGTGAGCCAAGACAAGCTTCGCGGCGGATACTATACCGCGTCAAATGTGGCGTCCTGGCTGTGCGCTTGGGCTATTCGCACACGTCAAGACCGGGTTTTGGAGCCCAGTTGTGGCGAGGGTGTCTTTCTTGAAGCCGCTTCTCATCGCTTCGTTGAGGTGAGGTGCTACTCGTCGCACAATTGTCAAGAATCTCACGGGTGTAGAAATAATTGCTGCTGAAGCCGATCTTGCCCGCGCAAAATTGCATGAGATGCTTGGCTTACATGCTCAAGATGTAGTAAAAACTGCTGATTTCTTCAGCTGGTGGCAGGAAAGCAATCGGCCGGCCGTCGACGCAGTTATCGGCAATCCTCCCTTTATTCGATACCAGGCTTTCCCTGAACCACATCGTAGTAGGGCTATGTCGATTATGGTTGAATTGGGGCTTACTCCCAATCGGCTCACCAACATCTGGGTGCCTTTTGTTGCGGCTGCAACAGCAATCTTACGACCAGGCGGTCGTCTTGCCATGGTGCTTCCCGCCGAACTACTCCAGGTATCCTATGCTGCACAACTTCGATCGTTCTTGACTGATCGCTTTTCCCGTATTGATATAGTTGCCTGCAATGAACTGTTCTTTGAGAAAGCACAGCAGGAAGTTGTGCTTCTTTTGGCCGATGGTGCTCTAATAACAGCATCAGAATCCAATTCTTGCCGAGTAACAATGAGTGAAACTCGCACCGTGGCCGAGATAACTGACCGGACACCGTTCGCCGTTCTTGCTGAAGTCAGCCCAAGACAATTCAACACGATAACGAGAAATGGCTGAAATACTTCCTAACTGAGCGAGAGATTGCTTTCATGCGTGCATTGCGTTCTTCCAATGTCGTCACGGCCTTGGCCACTCACGCCAGCGTCGATGTTGGGGTGGTGACAGGTAAGAATGAGTTCTTTGTGTTGACGAAGGACCAAGTTAACGCTCTTGAGGTGAGAGGGTTATACTGTGCCCTTGGTGTCGCGCTCCGCACATCTTAAAGGTGCCAGAATAGATAAGACTGACTGGCAAGCACTGGCAATTGCTGGTGATCGTGTTCATTTACTGAACTTGGCCGTGCTTAATGGCGACAAGATTCCTATATCACTTGCGCGGTACATTCGGGACGGAGAGGAAAAAGATGTGAATAAGGGTTACAAGTGCTCCATTCGAGACCCTTGGTATGTAGTGCCCTCTGTTTGGATTCCGGATGGTTTCGTATTTCGTCAAATATATGATTTCCCACGTGTGATTCTGAACCAAGCAGAAGCTCACCTCTACAGACACCATACATCGTTTAACCTGTAGAACCGCAGGATCTGAGTGTATCATTGCTCACACCTATACTTGGCTTACCGCTGCATCCGCCGAAATAGAGGGCCGGAGTTATGGTGGCGGCGTTCTCGAATTGGAACCGACCGAAGCTGAACGACTACTCATGCCAGCAAAACTAAACGGGGCCATGTCGCTAGTTGAGTGTGATCGGTTGATCCGTGAGGGCCGGTTGAAAGATGTACTGGAAGAAAACGCTCGTGTTGTGCTAGTAGATCATATGGGACTGTCGAGCGGTGAATGTGGCATGTTGCGCGACATCTGGGAGAAAATGCGCAACAGGAGATTGGCACGCCGCCGACGCATCAAAAGCGATTCAGGGCCAAACAAATGACTGACGAGATTTTAAAGATTACGGCACGAGCTCGTGTCGCTGATCTGGTCCGGAGTTTTCAACGCAATGAGGCGGACTATTTACGAGCGACATACAACGAAACTCAAGCACGAACTGACTTCATTACACCACTTTTGGAGGCCTTCGGTTGGGATGTTCACAATATTGCCGGGCTTCCTTATGCCCTCCGCGAGGTAATTGAAGAAGCAACTGTTGAAGTTGGAGAAGAGCGTTTGGCAAAAAAACCCGACTACGCTCTACGACTAGCAAGACAGCGTAAATTGTTCGTGGAGGCGAAGAAACCGAGTGTGCGGATCGACCGTGACCGTATGCCCGCTTTCCAATCTCGTCGTTATGGCTACTCGGCGAGCATGCCCATCGTTGTCCTTACGAATTTCCACTATCTCGCTGTCTATGATTGCCGCCCCGCTCCATTCGAGAACGATGAAGCTCATGTTGCTCGGAATCTACTAATCCGCTACGACGAATTCGATGCGCGATTTGATGAGATGTGGCCACTTCTGTCGCGACAATCCGTATACTCAGGACATTTCGATCAGATTTTTTCCGTCGATGCTACTCGGCGTGGTGCACAGCAGTTTGATGACTTCTTCTTCGACCAAGTTCGACGCTGGCGAAGGTCTTTGGCAATCGACATCAATGCCAATACGCCAGGCCTTAAGTCGGCAGAACTAACCTATGCAGTGCAACTTTTTCTGTCACGCATTGTATTCCTGCGCATTTGCGAGGATCGCGAGATTGAACGCTATGAGACTCTAAAAAGACTACCATCCGTTAATACGTTTGATGCCTTAATGGTCGAGCTGCAGCGGGCCGATGCCTTCTATGATTCTGGGCTCTTCCGCCTACTTAACGACGCTCGGCTGGGCATTCGAATTAGTGACGAAGTTCTTAGGGATGTCATCGCTGATCTGTATTATCCGCAAAGTCCTTACACCTTTGCTGTCGTTGAGACTGAGGTGCTTGGTGAGATTTATGAGCAGTTCCTCGGCGAGGTGATCACTGTTTCGGATGGTGCCGTTGAAGTTGTTAGTACGCCTGAAGTCCGTGAGGGTGGTGGAGTCGTACCGACGCCTCGCTATGTTGCAGACGCCATCGTTGGGCGCGCCTTAGCATCAGTGCTGAATGGCAAAAGCCCAGTTGACTTGTCAAACCTCACGGGGGCTGATATCTGCTGTGGCTCTGGTACACTCCTCTTGTCGTTCTACGAATCTATGCTCGATTATTATCTGAGTCGGTATCTCGCCAACAACCGCTCAGGCTATGTAGGGCGTACCATATACGAAACTACTGTTGGGCAATGGCGGCTGACCTTTGAGGAAAAGCGCCGTATCTTGTTAACGCATGTGCGTGGAGTTGATATCGACGCCAATGCAGTTGAAGTCACTCGATTTAGCCTGTTGTTGAAGATGATTGAGGATGAGACAGCAGAAGGTCTTCGCGATTTCGTTGCTCGCAACGATATTCCCGCGCTTCCATCTTTGGATGCCACCATACGTTGCGGCAATAGTTTAGTCAGTCCGGACGAGTGGACATCGGTGCACGGGGCCATGTCCGAGGTCTTAAGAGAAAAGATTAACCCCTTCGCTTGGGCAATGGACTTTCCAAGAGAGATGGGACACGGGGGATTCGATTTAATCTTTGCCAATCCGCCTTACATCCGCATTCAGAATATGGTTGCCTACTCGCCAGAGGAGGTGGCTTTTTACCGAGCCCATAATTCGCCCTACTCAACTGCACACCAAGACAATTTTGATAAGTATGCTTTGTTCATTGAGCGTGGGTTGTCGCTTTTGCGACCTGGTGGGCGGCTTGGCGTCATTGTCCCGAATAAATTCATGACCATTCAGGCAGGTCGCACGCTTCGCAGATTAATCTCCACGAGTCGCTTACTGGAAGAGGTCGTGCATTTTGGCGTGAAGCCGGTCTTCGGACGAAACATCGCCAACTACACTTGTATTTTAGTACTTGATCGTCAAGGTCGGGATTTTGTGCGTGTTGAACAGGTCGGGAAACTGGAGGTCTTGGCGCTACGGTTCACAAGGTGTTATTAGTGAGATACCATCCGCAATGCTGAGCGAAGATGCTTGGCAATTCGCAAACGCTGAAACTCGCGCTCTATTTGATCGCATTCGGGCAGATTTTCCATACCGACTGGGCCAGTTGGCCGAAATCTTTGTAGGCGTTCAAACGAGTGCTGATCCCGTCTATATATTTCAAGCCGTCAGAGAGGATGCTGAAACTGTAACACTACGTTGGGATGGCGCTGATTGGCCCGTCGAGCGCGGTATCATTCGTCCCTGCCTGCATGATGTACAGTTGTTCGCATATGCCCGGCCTCGGCCCAACGCATGGATAATATTCCCCTATGAACTGCTACCTGACGGTGGACGCACCCGAGCACGGCTTATCCAACCAGTCGAAATGGAACGACGGTTTTCTAATTGCTATGCATATCTGTTGGCTCGGCGGGCCGAGCTGAGAACGCAGAAATATCACTGGTGGTAATGCCGCTGACCGGCAGTTCTACCAGTTCGGACGATCACAAAGCCTCACCAAGTTCGACAGGCCAAAGATTATCCTTCCAGCACTCTCGTTAGAGCCGCACTATACCTATGACGATGCCAATATCGTAGTCACTGGAGGCGGAAATGGCCCATACTACTTGATTCGGCAACGTGATGATCGTGTCGTTACTGATCGCTATCTTCAGCCGTACTCAACCATCCGTTGAGTGAGGCTTTTGTGCGAACCAACACAAGTACGTTCGGAGGCGGATATTACTCGCATGGCAAACAGTTCATCGAGGGCCTCCCCATACCAGTGCCGAATGATCATGAGCGCACCTCAATCGAAACACTGGTAGAGCAGATGACCAATTCCATGGACGCAGTTACTGCCGCGCGCATTCCACATCAAAGGATATCACGTGAACGTCAGGTCCTTGATCTACGCATGCAGATTGAGGTCCGCATCTCGACTTTGTTTGGGCTCACGACTGCCGACATGGATGTCGTCCGGGCGGTACCAATACCTGGATAGACCTTCGCAAGGGACATAGCGTGACAACTTATTCCACTAGTCCGACTATTGGAATATTGTGGGAGCAGTGCGAACCCTCCCAGCGGGACTGCACTCGCCATAGGCGTGTGTACGGAAAATGTCGGGTTAATCACGAGTTGGTCTGCTATATGCCGAGGATCGATAGAAAATGGCCCGTAAAAGCTCAGAGCAAACAAGACCGCGCCTGGCCATATCAAGGGAAGAAGCTCAGAAACGCATTGCGGCGCAAATCGCGATAGCAAAGACGTTGCCAGTTAGCGCATCTATAAACGAGAATCGCGAGGCCCAACTATGGTATGAGTTCACAGCGGACTCTTGCGCCAGTTGTTCACGACTGACAACGTAACGGATGAGTTTACTGGCCGGAGTGAAGTGTCTTTTGACGACGACATCAGCGTTGGTCGCTATTTGGGAAGATTGACATCCATTCATCAACGACTAAAGCTTTACCCTGAGGAGCGCCCATCCGCAACAAAAAGCAGCCCAATTGACCCCATCTCAAACGCCGAAAAACTGATTACTAAATTCCACGAGTAACACGGCAACTACGCGACAGATATGATGACCGACCATCCCTCGATGTTAATGATGAATATGACGTTCAAGACCTATTCCACGCGTTACTAAGAATATTCTTCGATGACATCCGACCAGAAGAATGGACACCCAGCGATGCGGGCGGAAGTCACGCATGGACTTCTTGTTGAAATCAGAGAAGATAGTAGTTGAAACCAAAAAGACAAGAGCGGAGTCTTGGTGCAAAGGAAATAGGTGAGCAGTTGGCAACGGATATCCTTCGGTATCGGTCACACCCGGACTGCAAGATACTGATATGCTTCATCTATGACCCGGAAGAACGGATATCGAATCCCAGAGGCTTTGAACAGGACCTCAGTCAGCCCGTAGGAGAGTTGCAAGTCAGGGTTTATGTTGCACAAAGGTAGAAATCCTTTGGCACTACGGGAGCATGGCCCAACTAGCGCATTCAGCCTGTTACTATACAATTTTGGAGGAAGGCGGCAGAATCAGGCCAGTGTAGATGATCGGATTTGACGCAATCCGCTCCACCACAGTGAAGAGAGACGCTTGACCTTCTCCAGAGGCCGGGCGTTTTGTTTTGCGAGTTGTGACAGAGTGCATCTCCATAGCAGTGACTAACGTCCTGTCTCGGGGAATACCAAACCAAACCGCACATCTCCACGTACCACTTCCTCGCGTAA
>CAWJPR010000006.1:0-509604 GCA_963844815.1 uncultured Chloroflexia bacterium | reverse complement strand
ACTCATCCCACCCCATCCGGCAGGAGACATTCCCACACTACGGCGTTTTGGGCCAGCGCCCGCATGCCGAAGACGTATAGATCATGAGTTGCGCTCTTGCCTGTTTTGAACTTTAGCACTGTCAATGATAGGGAGGCCAAGCTCGTCATCAGCACTGCCTAAGTCATCCCACACAAGTCGATATGGCCGCTTACTTTGATAAACCACCCATTCTCCGTTTTGTCGCAGAAAATACCTTAACTGTCCTAATCGATCATGAAGCGTTGGCGCTTATCTCATTAAGTACCAACTTACAGAGCCAACTTGATGGAGAGATGCTATACTTTGATATTCTTGTGAGGGAGAATCATAGTTATCTATGAACCAATTCTCTGTCGTCGCCGCTATGGTGTATCGCCTTCGCGGCTCCGGTTACTTGACGGTGGAAATCACTTGTCCTTTCCCGAGCTTGAACAGGACAGAGGCACAACGTGCAACTGATGAGAGTCAGAGTAAGAACCGGCAAGCGCAGTCAGCAGACGGGTGCTGAATGAGATGTGGTCTGCTGCTTGCTACTCGTCAGGCTGGAAGAATTTGATGGCATCCGTGCCAGCTCTTTTTCGGAGCGATGAAATAACAGCTCCAGTATCCACATTGTTGATAGCGTTCAGAAGTTCTTCGATATCTCGACGTTGCCTTGCTAATTCTGCCTGCACGATGCCATGCGCCAGCACTCGTTCCTCTCCACCAGGTTGGTTTGTGTCTATGCTGACTCGATTAATTACGTAGTGGTCAACGGCTTCGTATGCTACCCGTGCGGCCCATGCTGCTTCCTGGCAATCCCCGCTCTGCCGCGCACGGAGCGCGTATGCAAGAGAGGCAACAGCATCTTCGGCGTGTGCTTGCTCCTTGACCCCATGGTTCCTCACCTTCCTGCGGAATCAAAGACATGCAGGTGCCAAGGTTTGCTTTCATCTCCTCAGCAGGCATCGGATTGCCTTGTAAATCAGCCCACAACCGTTCAAGAATCGCTGCCAGCCTGTCTTGGATTTCCTTTCCCGGTTTGCTCTGTGAAGGCTGAAGTACGTTGGCAGCAAGCGCTCAGCACAAGCCGCAGCAAAGGCTACGCATAGATCTGAGGAGCTGGCCAAAGTTGGCGAATTAGCCACTGTTCATCATAGCGTACCAGCTCATCTTTACTCCTATCTCGGCCCGTATTTGTTTACCGCATCCGGCCTGAATTTTGATATGTTGTTAACGGCGAAAAAGCGCTATTGAAAGTGGGCCGAGTTGAGGCTAAACTGACGCTATGACGATCGATGACTTGTTGGCTGAAAATAAGCAGTTGCGCGCTGAGAATGCCGAGTTGAAGCGGCGGCTGGCCGATCTGGAAGCCGTGGTGCAAGACCTCAAAGCCCAACTCGAAGCGGCGCTGCGGGCGGGCAAGCGGCAGGCGACGCTGTTTTCGAAGGGGGCTCCCAAAGCGAAGCCCAAGAAACTAGGCCGGAAGCCGGGGCATCACGCGGCGCATCGCGCCGTGCCCGAACATGTGGATCGGGTCGAAGAGGCGACGTTGCCCGCGACTTGTCCGGATTGTGCAGGGCCGGTGCTGGAAGATGACGTGCAGGTGCAATATCAGGAAGATATCCCGCGGCCCGTGCCGACGATCGTCACCCAGTTCAACGTGCATATCGGGCATTGCGCGCAGTGTCACCGCCGAGTGCAAGGACGGCATCCGGACCAGACGTCGGAGGCGTTGGGCGCGGCGGCGATCCAGATTGGCCCGAACGCGTTGGGGCTGGCAGCCGAAATGAAGCACGGCTTGGGCGTGTCCTATGGCAAAGTGGTGCGGCTGTTGGAGACGAGTTTGGGGCTGCGACTGGATCGCTCGACGGTGGCCCGCGCTGATGCGCGCCTGGCGAATCGCCTGACACCGACGTATCAACAGTTGCTCCTGCGCTTGCGCGCCAGCGAGGTGGTGCATGCCGACGAAACCGGTTGAAAGTCGCGGGACAGAAAGCGTGGCTGTGGGTCTTCACGAATGACGACTAGAGCGTGTACACGATTGACCCTACCCGGGCCCATGAGGTAGTCGAACGCATTCTGGGCGACGACTTCGCCGGGGTGTTGGGCTGCGACTGCTTTCTGGCCTACGATGCGTTGCCGACTTATACCCAAAGCAAATGCGCCGGGCACTTGTTGCGGCGTTGCGTGGAGATCGGTGAAAGCAAGAGTGGGCGGGCGGTGCGGTTCAGCCAGCAAGTGGCTCGTCTGTTGCGGGCGGCGATCATCGTGAAGCAGCGCCGTACCGACCAAACGATCAGTGACCACGGTTATGCCGTGGCGTGTGGTCGGTTGGAAGCCGCCCTGGATCGGTTGCTGGCCGGACACTACACCGACCCGGACAACGCCCGCTTCGCCAAACTCTTGCGTAAACAACGCACGCATCTATTGACCTTTCTGTACGTGGACGCCATGGATCCGACTAACAACGCGGCCGAACGCGAGATTCGACCTGCCGTCCTCATCCGCAAAACCAACGGCTGCAATCGGAGTGAGACGGGTGCGCAGACCCATTCGATTCTGACCAGTATCATTCGCACGTGCCAGAAACACGGCCAAGATTTTGTCAATACCGTGAAACGTGTCTTGCGTCAACCCGCGCTGCTAGCGTTAGACCTTGTGGACGAGGCGACGCGGTAAACAAATACCTATGATCATTTGTCGGTGATGAGCGGTATCACCCTGACTGGCCAATTGGCGACTCTGGTTCGCGCCAAGGCGCTGACCGGGGTAGAGAGCGTACACTTTCTCAGCAGATGCAACGCTACTTGGGGTCCAGGCTGTTGGCGATCTGGGACGGGTCGCCAATTCATCGCGGCGATGAGGTCAAGACCTTCTTGGCCGAAGGCGGTGCGCCAGACATTCACTTGGAGCAATTGCCGCCCTACGCCCCCCGATCTCAATCCCGATGAAGGCGTCTGGGATTTGCTCAAAACCATGAGATGCGAAATCTGTGCTGCCTGAACTTTGATCATCTCTACCATGAACTCTATTTGGCAATCCGACGCCTACGCCGTCAACCGGCGCTGCTTCAATCCTGTTTTGCCGGAGCTGGCTTAGCGCTCAACTGAGTTTAGCCAATTATGCAAGGCTCTGTAGTTATTCAAGGCTCAGTGATACCTCACCCGACGCACTCAAACACAGAACTTGGGATCCTTAGCCGCCAAATATTGACAAAATGGCGATATAGGCCATGTTGGGCATATCTGGGTCAGAGAGTGTGTGAGTTAACACGACTAAAGTGGACAGAATGCAACCGTCATTATGCACTCCAAGATTATAGCCCGTTCTATCCTGCTCGATGCTGTGACTCGCCAATTTGTAGGCCTCCTTCCCCAATTTTGTCAGGTTTTCTTGACACCCTCGTCCCTGATTAGGAGCTATCTCTGCACAGTGCTGGTTCGGGAACTTGTTCGGGAATAATCAACGCAAACTTATCTGGACTTTGTCCATTCGTCATAGCCAGAATTGGCGCTTTTCTCGAGAAAACGGTTGATCGCTTGCATTTGTGGATACTATCCACAGCACCGCGACATGTAAAAAAATGCCTTTGGTGCTCGAAAATCCCGAGAAAAATGCACTTTCAGGTGCCTGAAAAGTGGCTAAAGTCCAGCTTATGCCTTGTAACATTATGACACGGATGTTCAGCCAACGCCGAAGATACCGCCGAACTGATCTGAATCTGCAATAGGAGGGTCGCTTGATGGTATGGCCCGCCAATTTGTAGGCCCTTTCCCAGTATCTTGTCAGGATTTTCCTGACATGCCTCGTCTCTGATTAGAAGTATCCTAAGAGTAATCTCTGCATGGGAGGGTTGCTCGATGTGAGTGTATTACAGGCTGAGGGGCGCCGAGGCACGCTGTCTTGGTCGGCCAATACGAAACGCTGAGCTGATGCGCAAACATACTGCAAGTTGTCCGGGGGGCTGAACACCTGGGTTCGAGACATCATCTCGCTGAGACACGCAGTGGAGACATTCTATGACTGGGAACAGATCCAAAGCCGAAGTGTGGGATTCGCTCGCACTTGATCTGGTCACCATTCAAGTGTCGGGCAAGATCGTTTTTATCAACAAGGCGGGCGTGGAAATGTTAGGCGCAGCGACGCCCGAGCAGATTGTTGGAAAATCGATTCTGGATTTCGTACACCCTGATTATCAGGAAATCGCTATTGATCAAGTTTGCCAAATGATCAGTGGAAATGCTGTGATTCCCCCTACCATGGCAAGGTGGATTCGGCTTGATGGGAAACCGATAGATGTAGATGTGGCCGCGATGCCGCTCGTGTATCAGGGCCGACCCGCCATGCAGTTCATCGTGCGGCAAGGCAGCGCGTCTCGACCGTGCAGGCCTATGCGCACTTGCAGTACTGCAGTCCGGCTGCGCGGAAAGCACCCGCGCTAGCTCACCATGAAACCTCATTGGAGCACCGGTCACACCGGATGTGACATGACCAGGCTGACGATGACGAGATGAAGCAGATTCGATTTCGGGCAGCCGTGTCCGCTTGCAGGCTCAGGTTATTCTACGACTTCAAGAGGCTGGAGGACTCTGCCGACATCTCACGACGCCAGTTGACTGAACAGGGTGTGTCCGAAAGAGGCATGCGCCGATCGTCGTGTTCGGCAACGCAAGGCCCAGGTATAGGCTAGAAGGGAAAACAATCCATGAAGCGATACGTGCGCATTGTGAAAAGTCGCAAGTGGGTCGTGATTCTAACCACGATTGTCACTCTCGCTGTGGTTACCCTAGGTACCATTTCGATGACGCCTGTTTACTCCGCCTCGGCATTGGTGCGCGTTATTACAGGTCTCGCCGGCTCAGTTACCTACACCGACTTGAACTACACGGAGCGACTGATCCAGACGTACGTGCAATTGCTCAGAAGCCGTCCATTCATGGAGGAGGTCGTTATGCGGGTTAGCCTCCAGATCAGCCCCGACGACGTCGCCGATGCTGTCAAGATCGAAGCCGTGACGAATACTGAACTCATCAGGATCAGCGCTGAAAACGCCAGCCCGCAGCGTGCAGCAGCGATCGCAAACACATTGGCGACCTTGCTCGTGGAGCAGGGGCAGAAGTTATACAGTGGCGAGGGCAGGAGCGCGCGCCAAATTCTCCAAGATCAAGTGACCATCCTTGAAGATCAACTTCGCCAGGACAGAGCGCTCTTGGTTAGTCTTTCCACCTCTACGCCCAGATCGGATAAAAACCAGGAAGCAGCAATACAAGAATTAACCGCCAAGATCGACGCCGAGGCACAGACCTATGCGATGCTTCTGAACCAGTACGACAAAGCCCGCGTGGACGAGGCAATGCGTGCTAACAGCATCGGCATTGTAGAGTCGGCCATCGCGCCAGGAGCGCCCAGCAAGCCCAACCTCAAAATGAATATTGCTCTGGGAGCGCTGGTCGGCCTCATGGGCGGTATCGGCTTAGCCTTTTTGTTTGAGAATCTTAGCCCGTTGATTCATTCCAGAGATGATCTCGAAAAGGCAACCGGGGTGCCTATGTTAGGCCGGATCCCTGAATTTGAAATCCGAGTCGGGAACTGGGAGAGAGCCATTGTCCTGAACAACGGCAACGCACAATCCCCGGCAGCCGAGGCGTTCCGCGTTCTGGGCACCAGCACCTTGGCTCTTATTGCTAAACCACAATTCAAAACAATCTTGTTCTCGAGCGCGGAGCCCGGAGTAGGCAAGTCGACAGTCGTGGCTAACCTGGCCGTCGTGATGGCCGAAGCGGGGCGTGAAGTCATCGTTGTGGACGGAGATCTGCGGCACCCATGTATCCACCAGATCTTTGGTATTGCCATGGAGCCGGGATCTGAGCGATGTTCTCCTCGAATCCAGTCGGCTGAATTCGAGCTGTGCAGCCGACGCAGGTGAAGCGCGTCAGAGCACTTGCGGCTGGCTCGGCGCAAACCGATCCAGCACCGCTATACGCGACAGTGATATCAAAGATAATGCGCCTGCTCGCTAAAGACGCCGATATCGTGCTGTGGGATAGTCCGCCTTTGCTAGCAGTTGCCGACGCAGCTCTGCTCGCTCCCATGGCGGACGGCGTGGTGTTAATTGTGGAACGCGCACAAACACAGGAGGAGCAGTCCAGGCTGCCTGCCAGCAGTTGGTCGACGTCAAAGCTAAACTGCTCGGCATCATTGTCAATCGAGCAAAGCGGGATAGCCGCTACCACTACTATTACCGAAGGCCAATTAAGCACAGTAGGTGGTCTGAAATGCGAAAGGGCATAAAAGGTGTTGTCTCAAGTAACCGGGGAAAGGCAATTTTCAACGGGAAGAAAAAGTAGCAAACGGCCGCCTGACAGCTCGAGGAATCAGCCCACACGACTTGTGAATTAGATGTCGGAGAAACCCAATGGCCCAGCAGGTTAGTCTTGAACTTCTGCAAAGATTCGATCCTTTCGCTGTCAGCCCTTTGGCCAAGGACCGTCGCTACTACTACTTTTTCAAACGCGCGATGGATGTGACGGTGGCTGCCCTAGCCCTGGTCATTCTGCTGCCCGTGATGGCCCTGATCGCCGTGTTGATCGCCATCGACTCTCCAGGGCCAATCATCTATGTCCAGAAGCGAGTCGGCGCTCGACGCTGGAGCCATGCTGGTTACTCCTACTGGAAGCAGAACACCTTTGACTTCTACAAATTTCGCACGATGGTCTGTAGCGCCGATCCGTCCGTGCACCAAGCCTATGTCACCGATTTCATCACGGGGCGGGCGGGAACCGCGAACCCCAAGGGGGCTGCATACAAGTTGACCAATGACCCGCGGGTGACCCGTATTGGCCGGATCCTGCGCAAGACCAGCCTGGACGAGTTGCCGCAGTTCCTCAATGTGCTCAAAGGTGATATGAGTCTAGTCGGACCGCGACCTGCCATGCCGTACGAGGTCGAGCTTTACCAGGAGCATCACAAGCGCCGCTTCCAAATATACTCGGGACTGACCGGGTGGTGGCAGGTGATGGGACGGAGCCAGGTGCCCTTTGACGAGATGTGTCGCCTGGACGCCTATTATATCGAGCATGCGTCCTTTGGCCTTGACCTCAAGATACTGCTCCTTACGCCCCGCGCCGTTATTTCGGGGAGAGGAGCAGCCTGAGAATTCTCCGTTCACGCGCCTGAAGCACTATACTGGTGACGGGAGGGATAGGGACATGCTGAAGGTAGGCGTCATTGGTCTCGGTTACTGGGGCCCCAAACTGGCTCGCAATTTTCACGAGCTGCCGGAGGTGAGTCTGGCCTGGGGCTGCGATCTCGACCAGTCCCGGCTGGATCACATCCGGAGTCTTTATCCAGAGGCCCGCACCACGCGCGACTATCGCGAGGTGCTGGCATCGGATGTGGATGCGGTGTGCATCGCCACGCCGGTGCGCACGCATTATCGCCTGGCCATGGAAGCATTGCGAGCGGGCAAACATGTGTTTGTAGAGAAGCCGCTGGCTGCCTGCGTGGGACAGGCCGAGGAAATCATAGCGGAAGGCGACCGGCAACACCGCACCGTGATGGTCGGGCATACCTTTGTCTACAACCCGGCCGTTGTGGCCATGAAGGAGATCATCGCCAGCGGCGGCCTGGGCGAGATCTATTACATCAACGCGACGCGTGTCAACCTGGGTTTATTCCAGCCTGATATCAACGTGGCCTGGGATCTGGCGCCTCATGACATTTCCATCCTGCTCTTTGCGTTGAGCATGGAACCGGTGACGGTGAGTGCGCGTGGGGGAATGTATGTGCAGCCCAGCAAGGGACTGCACGACGTGGCCTACCTCAGCCTTAATTTCCCCAATGGTGTGTTGGCCGACATCCGGGTGAGTTGGCTGGATCCCTGCAAGATACGCCGGTATACGGTCGTCGGCAGCCAGAAGATGCTCGTCTACGATGATGTCGAGCCGGACAACAAGATCGTGATTTACGATAAGGGGGTAGACAAACCGCCCTATTCCGATACCGAAGCGGAGTTCCATCTGTCTTACCGCAATGGCGAGGCTGTGCCCTATCCAGTGAAGTGGGTGGAGCCTTTGCAGGTGGAATGTCAGCAATTCTTGGATTGTATCAACAAGGCACTGAGCCACGCAGCTGTGGCAGAAAGGCGCTGCAAGTGATCAAAGTGCTGGAGGCTGCTCAATGTTCCTTGCTCAACGGAGGAACGAAGGAGGTGGTCGGTGATAGCCGGGGATTTTGCGCGCATCGCACCCAACGTGAAACTGGGCCGCGATGTCAAGATCTATGCCTTCGTGAACCTGTATGGCTGTGAAATTGGCGATGAAAGCAAGATTGGCGCGTTTGTCGAGATCCAGAAGGGCGCCAGGATCGGCCGCCGGGTGAAAGTCTCGAGTCACACCTTCATTTGTGAAGGCGTGACGATTGAAGATGGCGTCTTTATCGGCCACGGCGTGATGTTTATCAACGACAAATATCCACATGCAACGAACGAATCAGGCGAGCTGCAGACCGAGGCTGATTGGAGAGTGCATCCCTACGCTGGTCAAGCGCGGCGCGTCCATCGGCAGCAACGCCACCATACTCTGCGGCGTGACGATTGGCGAAGAAGCCATCGTCGGCGCAGGCAGTGTCGTCACCCATGATGTGCCGCCCAGGACCATTGTGGCAGGAAATCCGGCCCGTGTCATCTTCGAACTGCGATCTCTGGATTAGGAGACTGAATCATGAACATTCCACTTGTCGATCTGCGCAAGCAGTACGCTCCGCTCAAAACTGAAATCCTGAGTGGCATTGAACACGTCCTGGATGGCATGCACTTGTTCCTGGGCGAAAATGTTCAGGCTTTGGAGAAAGAGTTCGCGCAGTTCTGCGGGGTGCAATATGGGATTGGCGTAAGTGATGGGACGGCCGCGCTGCACATCATCCTGCGAGCCATGGGCATTGGGCCCGGCGATGAGGTCATCACCGTGTCGCATACCTTCATCGCCACGGTGGAGGCGATCCTTCTGGCCGGGGCGCGGCCGGTGTTCGTGGATATTGACCCGAACACCTATCTCATGGATATCAAGCAGGTCGAAATCCAGAATCACGCCTCACACCAAAGCGATCTTGCCGGTGCATCTGTATGGCCAAACGGTGGATATGGATCCTCTGCTGGAACTCGCTGCGCAGCATAGCCTGAAAGTGATTGAAGATGCCTGCCAGGCGCATGGCGCCGAGTACAAAGGCCGCAGGGCGGGCAGCCTGGGCGATGCCGCCGCATTCAGTTTCTACTTTTCCAAGAACCTGGGCGGCATATGGTGAGGGTGGTTTCATCACCACGAATGACCATGAGATTGGCACGCAGGGCGCGCATGATCCGAGACCACGGCTCAGAACGCCGGTATTGCCACGATCTGGTTGGCTTCAATGGGCGATTGGACGAGATTCAGGCACGTCGTGCTGCGGGCCAAACTGCCGCACCTTGCAGACTGGAATGCGCAACGCCGATCGCATGCACGCTCACTATAACGAACTGCTCAAGGGCACGCCAGCGACGGTACGCCGGTCGATGCCCAGAGAACAAGCCCGTTTATCATTTGTATGTCATCGGTGTGCCGCGTCGCGATGAGTTGCAAACCTGGCTCAAGAAGCAGGGTATATCAACCAGAATCCATTATCCGGTGCCAATCCATCTGCAACCGGCAATGCGTTTCCTCGGCTACACAGCAGGCGACTTGCTGGTGACCGAGCACCTTGTTGGAGAGATATTGTCGTTGCCGATGTATGCTGAATTGACGGACGAAGCCATCGAGTATGTTGCTGATTCAATCAGAATGTCCTTCGCCAACGTGGGCGCGAGGCAATCCTGATGCGGATTCGTGAGCTTGCGAGCAGCATCGATCTCGGCTCAAAATCTAGCCTCGCTTGGCAAGCGGGCGCAGCATTGAGTGTTGGCATCCTGCTGGGCGCCGCATCGCTCGTCTTTGGCCCGATCCCGGTCCTGTTGGGACTGATGGGGGTCTTCCTTGTTTATCTTGCTTTCATGACCCCCGAAATCGTCGTCCTGATCGCGCTCGCTTTCGTTGTGGAGCTGATCCCGGCTCGATTGAACCTGTCTATCTCGTTGTTTGTCGGCAACTTTTTCGTCACCGATCTACTGCTGGTACTGCTGCTCTCAGTCGTCTTGGTCAGGTTGCTCGCCGACAAGACTTTTCGTCGTGTGAAAACCCCTCTCGACATACCCCTGCTGTTATTCTGTGGGGCCGCGATCGTTGGCGTGGCCACTGCTAGCCGGGATCATGGAGTCATATTCAGTCACGCGACACCTGAGGCGCGCGTCTACCTCTATTATTTGATCTTCTTTGTTGTCACGAATTTGATCAGGACCAGGTCTCAATTGGCCCGGCTTATCTATGGCATTCTGTTCATTGGAGTGCTTGTCGCAGCCACGATGGTGATCCAGGCGATCCTGGGCCGGTCAAGTCTTATATTGGGAGCGTCATCAGTGCAAGGCGAGGGGCTGGTCCGCCTCTTCAATCCCGGCTTCGTCGTATGTTACATTGCCCTGCTGACTTTAGTCTGCGATATGGCGCTGCGCAAAGACCAGCGATCTCGCTCGGTTCACTATCTCCTCATTCTCCTTTTAGGCCTCGGTCTCCTGACAACGGTTGCCCGAAACGTTCTCGTATCGCTTGCTATCGCGCTTGCTGTGTTGGTTGTCATTCTACGCAAGTCCAAACTCTCGCGGCCCGCGGCCACCTTATTGGTCGTCGCTGGTGTCGCTTTGTTCGGCATTGCCGTGCTCATGTTGCTTGGAGGTGGAGACCGGCTCCTGCAATATTTTTCCGCTTACCTTGAGAGGTCTTCCCGTATGTTCTCAGCCACGATTGTGTCCTCTCAGGAGAATGTGCTGATTCGCTGGGAGGAAATCCAGTACGCCTGGCAACAGATTACGCAACATCCTATCCTTGGAATCGGATTTTTTACCTCTTATCGCCCAGTCTTCATCGAATTCGAGAAGGTTTCACTCACCCGCTATCTCCATAATGCCTACCTCTCGATCTGGCTGAAGACCGGTTTGCTCGGGCTGATTTCCTTCCTGTGGCTCTCCTGGCGTTTCCTCTCGCGCGGATTGCGGCATTGGGGCGACTCACAGGACAGCTTCTTCAGCGCAATGATCCTGGGTTTCACCTCGGCCTACTTGGGTTTGATGATTAGCAATCTGGTCGCGCCTACTTTCGTGCAAGATCAGAGTGCGATGATCTTTGGCGTCATTATGGGTATCAACGAGGTTGCCTTGCTGCACAGCGAGGCGAACGTCAAATTGAAGCAAGGAGGTTTTCGCAATGTCCAATCTTGAAGTGCCCACCGTTGAAAGTTCCGTAAGACATGTGGAGCCGCCCGCGGCGAAACAAGAACTCCCACTGATTCCCGTCTTTCGGCCCTTCTATGATGAAGCCGAAGTGAACGCCGTGGCGGAGGTGTTGAAAAGCGGGTGGATTGGGCTGGGACCCAGGACAGCCGAGTTCGAGCAGCGCTTCGCCGCGTATATCGGGGTGCCGCATGCCGTGGCGGTGAATTCGGCTACGGCGGCTCTGCACCTGGCGCTGATGGTGCTCAACGTGGCTGGAGGCGAGGTCATTACCACATCCATGACCTTTGTTTCGTCGAACCACGCCATCCTCTATAACTGCGGCATCCCCGTGTTCGCCGATATTGAGCCGGACACGCTGAACATCGACGTCAGGTCCATCGAACGCAACCTGACCGATCGGACTCGGGCCATCCTGGTCGTCCACTATGGCGGCCACCCTTGCGACATGGATCCGATCCTGGATTTGGCGCGCGCACGCAACATCCCGGTGGTCGAAGATGCCGCGCATGGCTGCGGCGGCTATTACAAGGATCGGCACCTGGGTTCGCTGGGCACGCTTGGCACTTTCAGTTTTCACGCGGTCAAGAACCTGGCGACGGGTGACGGCGGCATGATTACAGTGGCGGATCCAGAGATGGACCGGAGGCTGCGCCGGTTGCGCTGGGTGGGCATTGACAAGGACACCTGGAATCGCTCTGAAGTCGATCAAAAATACTCCTGGTACTATACCGTCCAGGAGCTTGGCTTCAAGTACCATATGAACGATATCGCGGCTGCTCTCGGTTTGGCTCAACTCGAGAAGCTGGAGCGCGGAAATGCCCGCCGGCGAGAGATTGTCAAGCATTATAATGAGCGCTTCGCCGACCTGGATTGGTTGGAGCTCCCGGTTGAGAAGAGCTACGCCAGGAGCGCGCTACACAATTACGTGGTCAAGCTGGACCGTCGGGACGATCTGGTCGCCCATTTGCAAAAGCAACGCATCTCAGCCAGCGTCCATTACTTCCCCAACCACCTGTACAGTTTGTATCGCCAATTCAAAGCCGATGTGCCGGTAACTGAGCGCGTCTGGCAGCGCCTGGTCACGCTTCCACTGTACCCTGGAATGAGCGACGCGGATGTCGAGCGTGTCATTGAAGCAGTACGAAGCTTCGGAAACAGAGCCTCCGGCCAGGCACATGGCTCCGCAACGTAATGCCATGTGGAGGAGCATGATGCTTGGCAAGGTCATGAAGCGCGCAAGATTTGCAGCCATACATGGGATGTATAATGAGTTGGACCAAAAGAAATGAACTCGATCAAGCAACCCAGGCGTTTGTTCAAATACGTTATCAGAAAGATGCTGTGGACCCTTCTGCAATGTCGATTGATCTTCGCGTACTGGCTGTGGGGTATCGAGGGAGTCAGCAGAATTCTTCATCGATGTGAATCAGCGTATCTCGCTGATATTCTTGTGAGATACGGTGCTGTTGTGGGAGCAGGGCATGATCTCAATTCGCCCTTGCTCATCCATAATGCGATGAAAGCCTACTCAAACTTGATGATTGGCAAGCAGTGTCATTTGGGCAAGGAAGTCTTCCTCGATCTGCGTGACAAGATAACCATTGAGGATCAAGTTACGATTTCAATGAGGGTCATGGTTCTGACGCACACTGATGTAGGGCACAGTCCACTCAGAGTCAAGGAAATGCCAGAGCGCCAATCTCCTCTTGTAATCAAGCGAGGCGCTTACCTTGGCGCAGGCGCCATCGTTTTGCTAGGGGTGACGATAGGCGAGTGCGCTGTCGTAGGAGCCGGGGCGGTCGTTGTTGAAGATGTGCCAGCTTACAGTGTGGTAGTGGGTGTACCGGCGAGGGTTGTCAGATCCTTCGACATCGTCAGGAAAGAGGGTTAGGGAACACGTGTCATGAGCACAGCTCGGACTGTGGCCAAGAACACAACCGCGTTGCTGGCTGCGGAGGCCATTTCCAAAGTGGCAGGGGTCGTTTACTTCGCGGCCCTGGCCCGGTACATTGGCGTCGCGGGCGTCGGGAAGATCTCGACGGCGCAGGCCCTGACCGCCACTTTGATTGTGCTTGTCGGCCTGGGCTTTGACCAGTTGCTGACGAGAGATATCGCCGCCGTGAAGACCCGGGCTGCTTCGTATGGGACCAATGTGGCCTTCATCAAGCTCGCCCTGTCGCTCATCTACCTCGCCCTGCTGTACCCGGTGACGAATCTTCTCGGCTACTCGCCCGGGGTCGTGCTTCTGGTTTACCTGTATGCGGCCAGCGCACTGCTCGAAGCTTCACGGGAATCGCGGCATCCATCTTCCGTGCATTCGAAAAGATGGAGTACAACGTGGTGATCCGGCTGTGCCGCGATGTCACCAATATCGTCCTGAGTCTGTTGGCGATCTACCTGGGGGCCTCTCTCGCTGCCCTCGTCGGCATCTCCGTCTTCGCGTCGTTTTGCCAGCTACTGTCTGCAGGCTGGTTGCTTCGCCGCCACTTCCACCTGCGGCTGGCAAGGGTGAATTTTGGCCTCTGCAGGAAACTGCTCCTGGCTTGCCTGCCCTTTGCGGTGGTAGCCCTTTATCCGTTGGCGCAGACCAGTTTGAATACCCTCATCCTGTCGGCTACCGGCAGCGATATTGAGGTGGGCCGTTTCGCGGCAGCCAGTATGGTGATCGCTATCTTGATGCTGCTTCCGACCGTTTTCATGCAAGCGACATTCCCAGTCTTCGCCCGGCTCTCCGGCCAATCGGGCGAGTCGCTGAGGATCGCGTATCAGAAGTCCTTCGCCTATCTGCTGTTATTGGGAATGGCCGTGTCGGTCGGTGTCTTCCTGACCGCTGATCGGATTCTGCCTCTGCTCCTCGGCGATAGTTTCGTCACCGCTGCAGCCGCTCTCAAAGTCCTGGCGTGGATCCCGGTCGTCGGCTTTGTCGGCTATTGCAATGGCAATTTTCTCTGCGCCACCGGCAGGGAGAAGCTCTTCATGGTTACGGAGGGTGGTTTCACGGTGTTCTACGCCGTTCTCGCTGTCTCCCTGACGAGCAGGTTCGGCTATCTGGGCGCCTCCTATGCCATGCTCATACCGACCGTCATTGGTTTTGGGTTCTACACCGTCCTGTGCCACAGGCTGATCGGCCTGCAGCTGCCCTGGAGACTGCTGGCTGCCGCCGTCCTGGCAGCGCTCCTGATGGCCGTCTCCGTGCAGGCAGCGCTTCAGTCCGGAGTCAATCTGTTGGTCGTAGTGGTCGTGATCGCGCCCGCGGTTTACGGCGTTAGCCTGTATCTCCTCAGAGCCATCACGCGCGAGGATGTTGCTCTGTTCAAGCAGGCGCTGAGGCTGGCATAAGTGGAGGTGAACCGTATGAACGCGCCAGAGCGGCGTGCACCGAGAGTAGCCGTAATTACCCTGAATTGGAACGGCCGGAACGATACCATCGAATGGGCGGCCTCGCTAGGGAAGCTTGACTATCCCAACTACAGCCTGGTCGTGATCGATAACGGCTCCTCAGATGGGTCAGTCGCGGCGTTGAGAGAGCAGTACCCGGACATGACCGTTATCGAAAACGGCCGCAACCTCGGCTACGCGGAAGGGTTCAACGTGGGGCTCAAGTATGCTTACGAGCAGGGAGCGGACTACATCCTCATCATGAACAACGATACCGTCGCTGCTCCCGATTGCCTCACCGCCCTGGTCCAGGTGGCAGAGACCGATCCCCGCATCGGCTTCGTTTCCGGCAAGGTCTATTACTATCAGGAGCCCAATAGGCTGCAGACGGCCGGCAGGACCAACCATCCCATCTTACTTGTTCAGGACCTGGTGGGCCGCAATGAGATCGACACGGGCCAGTACGACGAGGTCAAAGAATACGATTTTCTGGATGACGTCTTCCTCCTTGTGCGCCGCCAGGTATACGCAGACACCGGCGGCTACGACCCCAATTTCTTTCTGTACTACGAGGAAACCGACTGGTGCGCTCGCGTGCGCCGGGCAGGATATAAGCTCGTTTACACTCCACAGGCCAGGATCTGGCACAAGGGGGGGATGAGCACAGGCGGGGACAAGGGTCCCAAGTTCGTTTACTATAACGCCAGAAACCAGATTATATTTATGCGGCGAAACACTTCCTCGAGCCATTTTGCTCGATACCTGGGGTATCTTGCGACTTTCGGCCCCCGGCGTATGCTTGGATGGGTCAAGCGCCGCAGGTTTAACTTGTTATCCGCGTATGTTCGGGGCTTAGGCTCTGGAGTTCTATGGTTGATCAAGGATGGACGGCAGGGCAGCATTCACATCAGCTCACCGGGAACCGGGAAGTCTTAATAATGCATAGTCCACAAAGAGGAGATATACATTTGATCGATCCACAAAGCCGGATTCTTCTCATTGCCGGTACGAGTATATGGCATCCAAACAACCACCGTAGCCAGCATTTGGCGGCACACTTGAAGCGGTGGGAGCGCCCGTTTGATGTCGTTGGACAAGTGAATTTTTACACGGGCCCACCGGCAGGTCCGTGGACCCGGTTTTCACGTGGATTTCGGGACCTGTTTCATGAACGTGCCAGGGTGATCCGAAGCGGCGAGGATCTTGAAATCGCTGTGCGCAGCCTGCCGGGCGTATGTCCCAATTCTGTTCAAGCCGTATGGGCCTATTTTGCTGTGCGGCCCTTGATCAGAAAGCGATATGAGCTGTGTATCTTTGGCGGCCCCAACAATGCGCTTCTGGCACTCTTCTTGAAGAAGACAGGGATTGTGGGAACCCTGATCTACGATGATTGGGATTATTTCCCTGGAGATGCCACGGCCGTAAAGGGACCTTTGGATAAGCTCGCCATGAAGTGGAGAGAAATGATCTGCATCAGGAATGCAGACCTTGTTATTTCCGTGAGTCATCCGCTGGCCGAGTTGCGGAAGAGACAGGGAGCCAGGGAGGTAACGGTGGTTCCCAACGGAGTTGATTATTCACGGTTCCAGGCAGCTCAGCACAAGAAGCCCCACCCACCGACGTTGATTTATATGGGGCATCTCTATTCCCCATGGGGGGTTGATCTGCCCATACGTGCTCTGCCGGCTATCAAAGCCAGGATTCCAGACATTCGGTACGTGGTGTTGGGGGAAGGTCCGGATGAGGGAGCCTTGCGTGCCCTGGCCTATGAAAAGATGAATCTTCAGGGTCACGTCCTGTTCCTGGGCAGGCAAGAGTCCCATAAAATGCCATGCTATTTATCAGAGGCTGACATTGGAGTGCTCACCTGTCGCCAGGAGCTGATTCAGAGAGTACGCATCTCCTTTGAAAGCTAGTGAGTATATGGCAGCCGGATTGCCGGTGGTTGGAACACGAGTTGGGGAGATTGCAGCGGTAATTGAGGGTTCTCAAGCTGGCGTCATTATTGATTCCACGCCGGAAGCCTTTGCCGAAGCCGTCATCGGGCTTCTTGCGGACTCGAAAAGATATGCGATGTGTTCTGCCAATGCGATCAACTGTGCCATGACCTATGACTGGGAACAGGTCTTGGCGCCACTTCAGGATCTCCTTGACAGTCTTCCGGCGGAGGTTCGAGCCGCGGGCGCCGGTGGTGGACAACCAGCATGATGCACTCGTTTACTGAGTACCGATGTCTTCCTTCGAGGATGGTTTAGCGATGAGCGCTGATGTGTTCACCTCCTCTTATTGTTATTATCAGGTGATTAGGGAGCACAGGAATGGGAAAAGGTAGAAGATTGGCGGCCTTAATAACCAAATCAATCCTGATCGGATGCTTATCTCTTGCATCTGCATCGACATTTACCATACCAGCAGGTTCACACCTGACTGACTCGATAGCACTCGCCGCGGGATCGAATTACTTTGTGGATAGTGCTATTGGATCTGACTTGAATCCGGGTACATCTCGATCTCTACCCTGGCGAACCATACAAAAAGCGGCTAGCACCATGACTGCTGGTGATTCAGTCACCGTATTAACTGGCAATTACAATGAGAGGGTCCAAGTTACTCGTTCGGGAGCCTCTGGCACTCCAGTTACCTTCGAAGCCGAGGGTGCGGTGGTGACTAGGGGATTCACCGTGGGGGCGGACTATATCACCATCCGCGGATTTGAGGTTACAAATACCCCCAATCTTTCGGCTGACGGCATCGGCATCTTTGTTGAGGGGAGTCACTGTATCATCGAGGACAACTATGTCCATTATGCCACCCGAGGCGGAATCCTGATATATGCCGATCCAGGAGAAGATTCCCTCCGAACGGACTGCCTGGTGCGAAACAATCGGCTCTATCGTAATTCCCAGTATGGCATCGAGATCCATGGCAGGAACCATGTTGTGGAGGGTAACGAGATCTCGCACACGATACAATACCATCCCGCGTGGGTCAATCCACCCGGCTGGGTTGACGCCGATGGTATTCGATTCTTTGGGGTGGGACACCTGATCAGGAGGAACTACGTTCACGACATCACCTATGATGATCCGGAGAACGTAGACCCCTACATCGATTGCTTTATGACCTATGCTGTCAGTCCTTACTATGAGGCAGCCAGCAATGTTGTCTTGGAACAGAACATCTGCAAAGCGGCAGAGAGTCTAGCACCGGGTGTGGGCGGCATAGCCTTCGCGCTCACCGGGGCAAGCCAGTCTGATCATGAGGAACAACATCCTGCACGCCTTTTACCATGTGGGCGCGATCGGGGATAGCGATCTCACCATCGTGAACAATGTCATGACCAGCGATCTGGCCTTGCCTCTTGCGCATTGGCCCGGGGGGATATATGTCGAAGACTGCCGGAATACGATCGTCAAGAACAATGTGTTCTATAATCTCCCGGCTCATGTATACTGGGTGGCAGACCCTCCATCACCTGGTTTGGACATTGGCTATAACATCGCCTACCGCAGCGATGGGCAGCCGGTATGGGATGAGCCCTATCCCCACGATCTCTGGGATGTGAATCCACAGTTTGTCAATCCTGGCGCCGGTGATTTTCACCTTCAGGCCAATTCACCCGCCATTGATGCCGGTCTCGCCTTGGCCAGCGTAACCGACGATTTCGATGGGTTCCCGCGACCCCGGGGACCAGGATATGACATAGGCGCACATGAGTATCTGCCGTATCAAATAAGCACAAATCCCCAAATCGTTCATAAGAACGATACCCTTAATATTACAATCGCCTTTGGTACGAACGGAAAACCCATAACCATAACAAGTATAGTGCCTGCTCAATTAGATTATTTATCAAGCTCAGCAACCTGTCCGGCGACAGTAACCTATTCTGATACAAGCCGGGCAGTTACCCTCTCAGGCACGCCCCCACCTGCATCGAACTGTAACCTTCAGATTTATACAAAAGTTAATACGGATCAAAAGGTAGCCGTTTTGATTTCGGCCGAGATTGATAATGAGTCTTCCTGCACCCCTGACTATATTAACGACCATCATTCTGAACGGGCTGCCAGCGTATTTACCACTCATTCGAAAAGGCTGAACTGACTGCAAAACGCATCTAGCGCGAATTCGGGTCAGGCTGGTGATGAATCGGAGAATGGGATGAGCAATATAGTTCTCTTTATACATCATATAGTGTTTAATATGCAGTATTGAGAATCCCTTTGATTCCGAGCCTTGTCAATAAGTGATTTATTCGCATTCTGTTTGGGTGCCAACTGGGTAATGGTACAAAAATTGGAAATCATGTCAATTTGGGTTATGGAGGACTTGGAACTGTAATTCACGAAAGGGCCGTAATCGGCGACAACGTAATCATAGGGACTTGCGTTACTATCGGTGGCACCACCAAAAAATATGGAGTGCCTGTTCATTGGTGATAACACACTCATCGCATCGGGAGCAAAGATACTGGGCCCCATTAAAATAGGAAAAAACTGTGTCATTGGAGCAAATGCTGTTGTCGTTGATAATATTCCAGATAATTGTCTGGCTGTTGGGATTCCAGCAAGAATCATCAAAGAAAATATTGAAATTGCAGATTATCGCAGCATGGATTAACGGTATCGAACTGATTATTAAGCGCCCAGCTTGATGCTGAGTGCGTCCGCCTTCTCCGGCAAGGCGCTGGCGGCGCAGCTTACTATCATGTCAGGCGTCAAGCATCGAACTTCGAGGGTGCACATGAATCCCTGGAGCGTATTGAAGTCTACACGTACCGCCAATACGGCCGGTTTAGTCTTTCATTGTTGGTAAGCGGAGCCCTCAGACGCAGAACATTTCGAGTGATCGTAACGATGCGGTTATGTCAGGGCATTGCGGCTTCCCGAGGCTTGCTGAGGATTACGTTACCGGCATTTATGTTACTGCATCGCATTGCTACCCACAGCGCGGGCATGGATCTATCTTGGCGCACAGAGATCGGGAGCGGTGTGGCTTTGACACACGGATGGGGTTTGGTTGTCAGCCCAGGGGCCAGAATCGGCAGAAATGTCACACTATTTCACGGCGTCACACTTGGTCGCCGAGACAGGATCTCGCATGACGGTGCGCGCTCAATCGAGTACCCGGTGATTGAAGACGAGGTCTGGGTTGGACCTCACGCCATCATTGTTGGCGGCGTCGTCATTGGGCGAGGAAGTAGAATTGGCGGAGGTGCCTTCGTTACCGACAGCGTTCCACCCTATTCAATCGTCTCGGGAAACCCAGCCGTAATCGTAGGGAGTGATTGTACGCCACGTCTTGAACCCGGCCCCACTTGAGCCAGAAGCCGGCCCCGACATGCTCCAGCGCCACCGTTTCCATTTCACAATGAAGCGTTCACTTACTCCTGCAGCTGTTCTGATAACTATCCTTCTCCTTACCATCCTGGTTTTCTTTTCATTGCCCGATCCTCTACTTATGCTGTTAATTTCTATGTTTCCACTACCGGAAGTGATTCTAACCCCGGAACACTGACTCAACCATGGCAGACCATCCAGAAGGCGCTCAACGTGCTGCGTGCCGGTGATACCCTTTATATCCGGGGTGGTGAATATCCAGCAATTTACGGTGGGTATGTTTTTGCTCATTCGGGCACAGAGGAGCAGCCCGTCACCGTAACGAATTATCCCGGCGAGCAGGCAGTTATCCGTAACTGGAGGAGGACGGCCATTTCGACTGGCTTTCGCTGTTGGGATGACGCCTCCTGGCAGACGCCGCATGCAGACTATATCCGCATCCTCGGCACGGACGTCACGCCACGTCCTCTTTACAACGGCGTGGAGAGCGTCAAGGGTATCGTCATCGAGGGGCGCAGCCTGGCGAGGGACAACCAATACTCGCTGGGTTTTGGCGTCCTGAGCCTCAACTGCGACCATTGGGAGATCGCCGGACTAGACATTGTGGATACCGCTGCTGCTGTGAGCACTAAGAAGTTGTGGACCACCGTCAACGGCGTGTCGGTGCTGCACAACACAACCGATTGGCACGTCCACGACAATCGGGTCTACGGTTTCTATGAAGAAAGCGGGATGCAGTTCAACGGCGACCTGAACGTCATCGAGAACAACGAGATACAGAAGGTGCATTCCTGGCACTGGGGACCCTACGGCTGCCAGGCGCTGAACCTGCTTGGCTACGGCAATATCGTCAGGGGCAATCTGTTCAGCGCCGCAGAGAGCGCGGAAGCGTGTCACGGCATCCTGTTCGAGTGGGATCTGTCGGACGAGAACCTTGTCGAGCGGAATGTGATCCGGGACGCCTGGGGCGATGGAATTATCTTCGCTGGCGGAGACAACAACACGATCCGCAACAATCTTATTATCAACACCCGCCCCAACGCGCCGTCCGGCGGCATCAACATACTTTCGGCAGACGGCGGATACAGTGCGTCAAATTGGTGGTGCGACAACGAGCCAGCCAATATGCTCCCGCCGCAGGATGTTTCGGACCCTGAGCACTATCACTATTGGGAGCCACGCAACTGCCATTCCTACGGCAACAAAATCTACAACAACGTCGTCTCTGGCTACCCAACTGCGGTCATGTTCTATCCCTCCTAGCGGAAGATACCGAAATCAGGAACAACGCCTTTATGGGCTGGACGTGGGGGCAAAGCATATGCTTCAATGCTATCTCCGGGGCGTGCCAGCCGCTACCGGACTGGCTGGCACACAGTAACAACGTGGACAGAGGCGACTTCGGTTTCGTTGATCCAGCGCATCAGGACTTTTACCTGGCGCCCATCTCACGACTGATCGACGCGGGGTACGATCTCCGCGCTCTGGTGCCAGACGATTTCGACGGCAACCTGCGCCCGCAAGGAGCAGAGTTTGATATCGGTGCGTTTGAATTCGTCGCCGGGTCTTGAACACTCCGGCGCGCATTCCAGGACAGCGTCGCGCTGGCGGCACAACCGGTCCGACGCGATGCCGTTCTCATGGCAATCACAAATTGCCGCCGTTGGGGGTTTCCCGGATGCTGGCACAGGCTCACGAAGCCGCAGGAAATCTGTTGTCCATTGTAATCGTCACACGCAACGAACTGAAACGGTTCGGTGCACATTGATTGAGTCAGCTTCTGCCGTGGCCGCTTGCCTGCCAGGTACAGAGATTATGCTGGCTGACTCGGCCTCTTCAGACGAAACAATCGATATCGCTCGCAAATATCCAGTCAGTGTTATTCAGCTTCGACCTCACTGGTCCCTTACGCCGAGCGCGGGGCGTTACCTGGGAACACTGACGACCGCGGGGCAGTATATTCTCTTCCTCGACGGAGACTCCGAGGTGTTTCCCGCTTGGGTGCTCCAAGCATTGGGATTTGCGTCGGCATCCGGAAGTTGCTGGAGCCGACGGAACACTGGACGCGGTCTACGCTGATGAGCGGGGGCAGTCCACAGGGGAGGTCGTACATCGTATTCAGGTCTCAAAGGCTATGGAGGTGAAAGCCCTGGGCGGAAACAGTTTGTATCGCCGGGAGTCTTTGGAAAAGGCAGGAACGTTTGATCCGTATATAGTCTCTTGGGAAGAGACTGAACTGGCTCTTCGGTTGCGCCACGTCGGTTACACCTTGTGGCGTTTTCCGATACCAATGGCAGGACTATTTCCCTACCTCGTGGCGCACTCCAAGAGGCGATCCGGCGATTTCGCGCCGGCTTTTACCCAAGATCTGGCCGGACACTGCGTGCCACCTTCAGGAACGGACTTGCCGGACAGTTCGTCCGCGAATTCCTGCTGAACTATGCGATAGCAGGCGGTTATCTGCTGCTCGGCCTGGCATCACTCGTCGCGGCACTTGCCGGTCAAGGCAAATGGTTGATGACCTGGTTGGCCATATCGGCACTGCTTTTGCTGCCTATGCTGTTCACAAAGGCAGCCCGGGCGAAGCGTTCAACGCCTTTGTTGTACGTCTTATGGTCATGTACGGGCTGATTTTGGGATTTGTCACAGGGGTTAGAGATCCTGGTCCATACCCCACCGACGTGATAGTCGTGCAGCGTCAGCCAGAATGTGACCCGAATAAGATGCCGGATCTGTCACGCTGTCCGTTAGCGGCGGACAGGGAAGAGTGATGACATGGTGATCAAGATAACCTGTCCGAGATGGATCATCCGGCCACGGCCAAGGGCGCAGCCAGGCCGCGCGTGCTGGTTGTTGGCCCCGGTCCTTCTCAGATCGGTGGGGTAGCAACATTCTTGGGCATTTTGCTTTCTTCAGCAACTCTGCAGGAGAAGTTTGAGCTTATTCACCTCGATACTAGTCGAGGCAAGCATGGCGAAGGAGTTGCAGGCAGATTCGCTCCGATAAACATCATTTACTTTGTACGTCAAACTGTACAATTTTTAAAGATAAGTCTCCGAGAAAAGCCTCAGATAGCTCATCTTCCGATAAACATGTCCTGGGCTTTCTGGAAAGAAGCAGCGTTTATTTTGTTGGCTCGAATATTGGGGATGAAAGTGGTTGCTCATTTGCACGAAGGTGTGTTTGATCAATATTATCTCAAGAGTTCCTCCTTTATTCGCCGGTTGATCGGCTGGGTGATGCGTCGTGCCAATGTCGTCATTGCCCTCTCAAACCGTTGGAAGGACTTTCTACTGGAAGAGGTCAGGCCTGATCTCAATATCGAGGTTGTTCCCAATACAGTCGGTCCGATGTTCGCTTCTGCTATCAATAAGACCAAAACAGCAAGTACAGACAAGATTGTTCTGTTTGTAGGAGGGTTAGGCCATAAAAAAGGTGTGTTTGATATCCTTAAGGCCGTGCCAATCGTTGTTTCATGCTTTAGGGATACGCGATTCTTATTTGCTGGCAATCGCAGAAAATAAGAGTGCGTGGGAGGAAATAAAACGGCTATGTGTAGAAGGGAAACTGAATGAATCTGTGGAATTTTTAGGCGTGGTCACTGGCCAAGAAAAAATAGACCTGTTTCAAAAGGCGACACTCTTTGTCCTGCCATCCTACGTCGACAACTTTCCATATGCGCTCCTGGAAGCAATGAGCACCGGTTTGCCGGTCATCACCACACCCGTAGGAGCCATTCCGGAAATCGTGGAGGATGGTAAGAACGGTTTCCTTATTGAACCTGGTGATTATGAGGCGCTTGCAGATCGAATCATCAAGTTGCTGCGGGACTCAACATTACGCCACGAGATGGCTTTGGCAAATACTAGCTCTCATTCAAAACAGATTATTTGCCAGAGACTGCATCATGCCGTTTTAACCAGATTTATTCAAATTTAGTATTGGCGCGCTGATGGGCAATAGAGAGGAGAAACATGACCGACTTGATTCAACCAGCGATTGAGCATCTGGATCAATGGATCAGCCAGAGTGGCTGGGTTGGATATGATCCTTTCGACGGGCTCACTGCTCCACTGGCTCGTCACCTGACCCTCGGAGTGCCGCTTCTGAGGATCGCTCTTGAGCAGACTGTTCGGCGATTCCCGTTTAATCTTAGGCCACTATTGGGGATCACCAAGAAGCACAGCACAAAGCCATGGGTTACTTTGCAGGTGGATATCTGCGACTTTACCAGTTGACCGGTCAGCAAGCCTACTTGGATAAAGCGCTCGGGTGTCTATCGGATCTACGAGAAAACTATAGCCGCGGGTACTCTGGTTACGCCTGGGGGAATGCTTTTGATCACCAGTCTCGCGGCGGTCATCTGCCCCAGGGTGTCCCCACGGTGGTGTGGACAGTCTTTCATTGGGTGGAGTTTTGTGGACGCCTATGAGTTATTGTCGGACCCGATGTATTTGGATGTGGCCCGAAGCTCATGTGAGTTTATCTTGCGTGATTTGGGCAAACGCCAGGTGACGGATCAGTCTTTGTGTATCAGTTATGTCCCGCATCAGCAAATGGATATACACAACTCCAATATGCTAGGGGCTTCGCTGCTGGCCCGGGTCTACAAACACACCAGGGAGGCCGGGCTGCTCGAGGTCGCGCAGCAAGCAGTCCGATACACCATGGATCATCAGCGCGCAGACGGTTCCTGGTATTACGGTGAAGGACGGCGCTGGCGCTGGGTTGATGGATATCATACTGGTTTTGTCCTGGATGCGTTGTACTGGTATATGCAAGGGACTGGTGATGATCAATACCAGACGCACTTGGTGCATGGCATGGACTACTATCGAGAACACCTGGCCGACGGAGTCATACCAAAGCATTATAGTAATGCCAGGTACCCGATTGATATCCAGGCCGTCGCCCAGATCATCCAGACTTTCGCTTTCGTTCCGAAGGAATTCCACGGAGACGTGATCTGGGCAGACGAAATCGCTCGTTGGGCGATCGAGCATATGCAGGACCGCTCGGGCTACTTTTACTTTCGCAAGGGCCGCTTTTTCACGAACAAGACACCGTTTCTTCACTGGGGCCAGTCCACGATGCTGGCCGCGTTAGCCCTGCTCCTGCAACGCAAGCGGCCTGCGGTGGACGAGACCACGATGGATAAGAAAGTTGAAGCATCACTGCGCGAGCGAGGCGAAGCAATGAAAATCTGGGTCGATCTGGCCACCGCGCCTCAGGTCCTTTTCATGCAGCCGCTGATTGCCGAAATGAGAAGGAGCGGACCATGAGGTCCGTGATCACCACGCGCGAGTTCTCTGAGACAATCGGCCTGGCAGACCGCTACGGCCTCGATCACACGCCCAGTTGGGGTGCATGGCGGCAGGACGATGTTGGGCAAGGTCACCGCCAACATTGAGAGAGCAGTGCGCCTGGCCCGCCTGGTCCGGCCTCAGCATGTATCTCTCGCCGTGAGTCAGGGATCGCTCGGTCAGGCCATCGCCGCCGCCTGGCTGCGCATACCCATGGTTGCCACGGGCGACTATGAAGGCCAACCGGGAAATCACGTCGTCTGCCGGGTAGCCCGACGGATGATCGTGCCGGAGTGTTCTGTAAGGCCCATCTTCACCGCTACGGCGCAACCGACGCGAAGATTGTGTCGTATCCGGGCATCAAGGAACAGGTGTACCTGGCTGCCTTCAGGCCGGATCCGGCCTTCCGAGATAGGCTCGGCATCTCGGCCGAGAGCATTGTTGCCACCATGCGGCCGCCGAGCGTTGTCTCAGCCTATCACCGGTTCAGGAATACCGTGTTTGACGAAACGCTCAGCTATGTGGCGGGCCATGCCCGCACGGTCGTGGTGCTCCTGCCCAGAGGCGCCGAGCAGCGGCGCAAGTATGCCAGCCTCGGATTGCCCAATGTCATCATACCGCGCGAGGTCGTAGACGGACCGCAATTGGTGTACTGCTCGGATCTGGTCATCGGCGCCGGCGGGACGATGAACCGGGAAGCGACGGTGCTTGGGACGCCCGTGTACACCCAGTTCCAGGGGCAGAGGGGCAGCGTCGACGAGTACCTGATCAAACAGGGCAAGATGGTGCGTGTCGTCGACAGCATCGATATTCCGACCATCAAGGTGTGCAAGAAGCAGTCCACAGACGCCAAGCCATGGAAACAGGGCGCGGGCCTGGCGAGCGATATCGTCGACAAGATCCTATCGTAGCGTGTGGCAAGAGAGAAAGCAGCCATGAAAGTATTGTCGGTTTTTGGCACGCGCCCCGAGGCCATCAAGATGGCTCCCATCGTGCGAGAATTGGCCAGGCACCACGATTGCGTCCAGTCGGTGGTGTGCGTGACAGCCCAGCACCGGCAGATGCTTGATCAGGTACGGCCGCCTAGCAGGCCGTTGCCCGGAGGTGTGGGATGGACGAGCGGCCGAACGGATGGTGACCGTGCTGCGCGAGGAGGCTAAGCTATGAAAATCTGGGTCGATCTGACCACTGCGCCCCAGGTCCTTTTCATGCAGCCGCTTATTGCCGAAATGAGAAGGAGAGGCCACGAGGTATTGATCACCACGCGCGAGTTCACTGAGACGATCGGCCTGGCAGACCGCTGTGGCCTCGATCACACGCCCATTGGGGCGCATGGCGGCAAGACGATGTTCGGCAAGGTCGCGGCCAACATCCAGAGAGCAGTTCGCCTGGCTCGCCTGGTCCGGCCTCAGCATGTATCTCTCGCTGTGAGTCAGGGCTCGTTCGGTCAGGCAATCGCAACCGCCTGGCTGCGCATGCCCATGGTTGCCACTGGGCGACTATGAAGGTCAACCCGGGAAATCACCTCGTCTGCCGGGTAGCCAGACGGATGATTGTACCGGACGTGTTCTGTAAAGCTCATCTTCATCGCTACGGCGCAACAGACGCCAAGATTGTGTCGTATCCAGGCATCAAGGAACAGGTGTATCTGGCTGCCTTCAGGCCGGATCCGACCTTCCGAGATAGGCTCGGCATCTTGGCCGAGAGCATTGTTGCCACCATGCGGCCGCCGAGCGTTGTCTCAGCCTATCACCGGTTCAGGAATACCGTGTTTGACGAAACGCTCAGCTATGTGGCAGGCCATGCCGGCACGGTCGTGGTGCTCCTGCCCAGAGGCGCCGAGCAGCGGCGCGAGTATGCCAGCCTCGGATTGCCCAATGTCATCATACCGCGCGAAGTCGTAGACGGACCGCAATTGGTGTACTGCTCGGATCTGGTCATCGGCGCTGGCGGGACGATGAACCGGGAAGCGACGGTACTTGGGACGCCCGTGTACACCCAGTTCCAGGGGCAGAGTGGCAGCGTCGATGAGTACCTGATCAAACAGGGCAAAATGGTGCGTGTCGTCGATAGCATCGATATTCCGACCATCAAGGTGTGCAAGAAGCAGTCCACAGACGCCGAGCCATGGAAACAGGGCGCAGGCCTGGCGAGCGATATCGTCGACAAGATCCTATCGTAGCGTGTGGCAAGAGAGAAAGCAGCCATGAAAGTATTGTCGGTTTTTGGCACGCGCCCCGAGGCCATCAAGATGGCTCCCATAGTGCGAGAATTGGCCAGGCACCAAGATCGCATCCAGTCGGTAGTGTGCGTGACAGCCCAGCACCGGCAGATGCTTGATCAGGTCTTGAAGCTCTTTGAGATTGCGCCCGACTACGACCTCGACGTCATGCAGGACAGCCAGTCGCTTGTCCAGGTGGCCGCAGCCGTGCTGACAAAACTCGAACCCGTACTACGCACAGAATGCCCAGACTGGGTCCTGGTGCAAGGTGACACAACGACCGTTGCCGCAGCTGCCATGGCGGCCTTTTATGCCAGAGCTAAAGTGGGACATGTGGAGGCTGGGCTACGCACGTATGACAAGCACCATCCTTTTCCGGAAGAAGTCAACCGGCGAATAGCGAGTGTCATTGCCGATTTGCACTTTGCACCCACTCAACGCGCAAAAGCAAACCTGATAGGTGAGGGCGTGTGTGAGCAGTCTATTCGGGTGACAGGCAACCCGGTGATTGATGCGTTGCAGGCCGTGGTGGGTTTGCCCTATGATCCGGCCGCTGGGCCGTTGAAGGGGCTGCCCTGGGACCGGCGGTTGATTTTGGTAACGGCCCACCGTCGTGAAAACTTTGGGGCGCCTCTGGAACAGATCTGTCTGGCGCTTCGAGACATTGCACTGGCTTATCCAGGCGACGTCCACATTGTCTATCCTGTCCACCTGAATCCCAACGTGCAAGAGCCCGTCCACCGTATTCTGGATCATGTCCCTGGAGTGACGTTGACCGATCCGCTAGAGTACTTGCCGCTGGTTTACTTGATGAAGCATGCTACGTTAGTGTTGACTGATTCAGGCGGCATTCAGGAGGAAGCGCCAGGGCTGGGTAAACCTGTGTTGGTACTGCGAGAGGTTACAGAGAGGCCAGAAGCAGTGGAGGCTGGTACGGTGCGCCTGGTGGGCACTTGCCGCAATAAAATTGTAGAGTGGACACAGCGCTTGCTGGAAGACCCGGTTGAATATAGCCACATGGCGCGTGCGGTGAACCCGTATGGTGATGGTCAGGCTGCCAGGCGCATTGTGGAAGCCATCTTGAACGAGGAGCAGAGTTAACCATGAAAACAGTCTGTGTTTTGGGTCTCGGTTACATTGGGCTGCCAACGGCGAGCATGTTTGCTACACACGGCCTGCGCGTCATTGGCGTGGATATTGATTCGCACATTGTGCAGGTGCTCAACGGCGGTGGTATTCACATTGAAGAAGTCGGACTTAGGGCTTTGGTGCATGAAGCGATAGCATCAGGTAATCTGCTCGTTAAATGTGCGCCTGAACCTGCGGATGTTTTCATTGTCGCTGTACCCACACCGATCTATCCCGATAAGACTGCTGACATGCGTGCTGTGATTGCGGCCACGGAGTCCCTTGTGCCGTACTTGCGGCCCGGCAACTTGGTGGTTCTTGAATCGACTTCGCCACCATGCACTACGGTTGATTTGGTGAAGCCGATTCTAGAGCGTTCTGGCCTGAGGGCGGGTCGAGATTTTATGCTGGCCTACTCGCCAGAGCGAGTCTTGCCCGGGCAAATCCTGAAAGAGATGGTGGAGAATGCGCGCGTGATTGGCGGGATTGACCGCGCATCGGCAGAAGCCGGGCGTGACCTGTATGCTGCATTTGTGAAAGGGGAGATCATACTCACAGACACGACGACTGCCGAGATGGTCAAATTGATGGAGAACACGTTCCGCGATGTGAATATTGCTTTGGCGAACGAGTTTGCTTTGATTGCCGAAAAGCGGGGTGTGAACGTGTGGGAAGCGATCGATATTGCCAATCGTCATCCCCGGGTCAAGATTCTGCGCCCGGGTCCGGGAGTAGGCGGACATTGCATTGCTGTGGACCCATGGTTCCTGGTGGAAGCTGCACCAGAGCAAGCCCGGTTAATCCGCCAGGCGCGGCTGGTGAATGATGGAATGCCGGAACACGTGGCGGAGATGGTGCAGGCGGATGATGCCGAACAAGGGAATTGTGGCTGTGCTGGGCTTGACTTTCAAAGCAGACGTGGATGATACGCGCGAAAGTCCGGCAGTAGAAGTGACCAGACGCTTGATAGCGGCCGGTTTGGAGGTGCGGGCCTTTGATCCGCATGTGCGCGACTTGCCCGCGCTGAAAAGCCATTTGGTCACTTCTATGGATGAAGCGATACAGGGGGCTGATGTGGTGGTCATCCTGGTGGATCATGCCGAGTTCAAACTGCTTGCACCAGATAGGTTCACACAAATGCGGGGACGGGTGGTGATTGATACTCGTAACTGCCTGGACGCTCTGACATGGCAGAGTGGCGGCTTTGATATCGCTAGAGTGGGGTCACCGCTATTGTTGCACAAGGAGTAGAGCATCTGGCATTTTAGGAGGCACGCATTATGAATACGAGAATATTGACCCTCTTCTCCACAATCCTTTTTGGCCTGGTTCCTGGCGTTGGCTTGATATATGCTTGCCAGACGCAAGCAGGGGCTAGCGACATGCAGCCGGTCTCTATCACAGGACGTTGAGCCAGATAATGGAAATCTCTCCCACTCAGGTTGTTTGGGAGATGCTTGGACAAGTCAACCAGGACAGAGCCTTGAGCGATCTCCGCCGGCTTACCGGTGAAGAGCCCATGTGTGCCGGTACCGACTGCTATACGATTAGCAACCGGCTAACCGGTAGTGAAGGGCTCCATCGGGCAACGGATTACATCTCCGAAGAACTTGTCAGCCTGGGCTACTCGGTCGAGTTTCAGAACTGGTCCCTTTCTGGATATTCAGATCGTAACTTGATTGCCAGGAAACCGGGAGTGTATTCTCCCACCGAGGAGATCGACTTTGTCGCTCATGTGGATGGAGTCAAGCCAGGCGCTGAAGTGCGCTTTCCTGCCGCCGATGACGACGCCAGCGGCGTGGTCGATAATCTGGAGCTGGCCAGGGTTCTCAGCAGCCATATATTCAGCCGTACCGTGGTTCTGCTCTTCACGACGGGCGAGGAGCAAGGTACGCTCGGCGCCCGGAGTTATCTCGCTCAGCTCTCTCCGCAAGAATTAGCTCTATCAAGTATGCTGTAGATGTCGACATGGTGGGTTATGATGGCAACCGCGATGGGGTAATGGAACTGTGGCACGGCGGGCATGCGCCATCGATGGCTTTGACCGACATGATGAGCGAGACCATCAGGGCATATCAACTTGACCTGGCGCCCGGGTTCGTTGTTGGCTGTGGCTGAGGGGACGAGGCTCCCTTCCGTGCGAAGGGAATACCGACGGGCCTGCAAATCCAGAATTACCAAAGTGAACGAAATCCGTACTACCACACCTCACAAGACAGTATTGCCCACATGAATCTCGACTATTGGCTAGAGCAAATGAAGGCCACGACGGCGATCGCTTCCCATTTGGCGGTTCCAATAACACGCGAATGGAGGTTCTTTTTACCTGTGATTCTGAGAGCCGATTAACCTGCAACCGTTCAGCGACCAGGTAACGAGTTCTCGTCAGAAGTTTGTCAGCCTGGAGGAGTGAGCATGGAAACAAAAGCGTTGTCATCTGAATGCCAGATTCACTGCCTGGAGCCGATGTCCGAGCCGCTGGGAAGGGCTGAGATCGCATGGCAGTTTCGCAACCGGCTCAGACGGATCATCAGAAGGCGATTAACCTACCTCTGCAACGGGTTTTCCGAGCTCACCGGCAGCCGGAGCATGGCCTCCACTTCGGCAGTCACTGCTGCGGTTAGCGAGTTGCAGTCGGGAGATCGGGTCAGAGTGAAATCGAGGGAGGAAATACAGGCTACCCTCGATCGGTGGAACCGGCTCAAGGGGACCTCGTTCATGGAAGAAATGCTGCCGTACTGCGGCACGACGCAGCAGGTTATGAAACGGGTAAGCAGATTCCTCGACGAGCGCGACTATCGTATGAAAAAATGCAGGGGCATGGTCTTTCTCGAAGGTGTCATCTGTGAGGGCACTAAAGACTACGGACGTTGTGACCGCTCCTGCTATTTTTTCTGGCGAGAAGAATGGTTGGAGAAGACTGATTGACCAGGAGGTTGCCGTCATGGGATCTGATTACGCGGTTAAGATATCAGAAGAAATGCAGGATCCCAATTGGGACGCTTTCGTGGCCAGTGCTCCCGGTGGGCATCACGTTCAAACGAGTCTGTGGGGGCAGGTAAAGGCCGCGTTGGGCTACACTGCCAAGCGGATCATCGTTCGCGAGCGTGAGCAAATTGTCGCGGGCGGGCAACTACCTGGTAAAACGTTTCACCCCGCTTTTGGCAATCGGTTATGTACCCAAAGGACCTGTCTACTCGGACGGAAAACCCGTGTTGGCCGAGATGATCCTCAACGAGCTGGAGCGGGTTGTTCAAACCGAGCACCTTCGCCTGCTTGCTGTGCAACCTACTCATGAAGACCCGGAGTTGTCGCAGTTGCTCTTGAACCGTGAATTCCATCCCGGTTGGTTAGAACTGAGTCCAACGGCCACCATATTACTCGATTTGGCGCCAGATAGCGAGCAACTCTTGGGACAAATGAAGAGGCAGACCCGTCAGAACGTTCGCCGTGGTGAGCGCGAAGGAATCGCTGTGCGGGAAGGAACAGCGTCAGATCTGCCTGCCTTTTACCAGCTTCACCTGCTTACTAGCCAACGACAGGGATTTGACCCATACCCCGAAAAGTACTTTTCCCGGATGTGGCATCTCTTTGCAGCTCAGAACTTGATAAGCCTGATCTTGGCTGAATATCAAGGCATGCCTGTATCAGCATTGTTGATTATCCCGTTTGGGGATACGGTGATTGCCAAGACCCTGGGCTGGTCAGGTGAATATGCTAAAAAAAGGCCAAATGATGCCGTATTTTGGGGAGCCATCCAATGGGCCAAGACTCATGGTTACAGCACCTTCGATTTTGAAGGGATTAACCGGGGCGGCGCAGAACTCATCGTGACCGGACAGCCGCTGCCCGAGGATCTGCACCATACGCCAGACTTTTTCAAGGTAGGGTTTGGCGGTCAGGTGACTTTATTGCCCAAGTCATTTGAATTGATTCCCAATCCTTTGCTGCGCTGGCCTTATCGCAAAATCTTTGGAAAAACAGATCGCGGGTTAGCAGCCTATGGGTTTCTCGATCGATTCCGCAGACGTTTTGGGTAACTGGCCAAAGAGAATCCGCATGCCCAAGAAACAGCAAGTTCATTCCGACTCGATTTCCATACTCACCCCAACGGATGAGCGCTGGCTATCATTCTTGGCCAGGAATGATCACGCCGATATCTTTCATCATCCGGCCTGGTCACAGCTCCTCGCGGAATGTTACGGCTTTCAGTCTTTCGTATGCGCTGTTCTTGATGAGAGTGGTGCGATCGCGGCTGGGGTGCCGGTCATGGAAATTCGGAACTGGTTGACGGGACGACGCTGGGTGTCTTTGCCTTTTTCCGATCATTGCCGCCCTCTATTTGACAACGACGAAGCTCTGGCCAGACTGACAGATTATTTTTCTCGATTATCTTCGACTCAGGCCATCTCTAGAATTGATTTAAGATGGAACTATCCATCACGTTCTACTATTTGTTCCGATTCTCAGCATGTGCTGCACACGCTCGACCTTCGTCCAGGCGAGAACGAAATTGCTGATCATATTAAACCCAAGTACCGGCGGCTTGTTAAAGTTGCCGAGCAAAAAGGTGTGCATGTTGAATGGGCCAACACTTATGAGCAGCTGTCCACATTCTACCAACTACAACTACTTACCAGGCGAAGATTAGGGGTTCCAGTCCAACCCAAAAAGTTCTTTAGTCTGCTCTGGGAATATCTAATCAGGCGCGATTTGGGCTTTATTGTGTTGGCTTACAAGGGTGATCAGTGCCTGGCCGGGGCAGTCTTTCTCCATTGGCAGAAGACTCTGACTTACAAGTATTCTGCTTCGAGCGGAGTCGATCGCAACTTGAGTCCGACTGATTCTCTATTGTGGAAAGCGATTTGCTGGGGTTGTGATAATGGCTATACCTTGCTGGATTATGGCAGAACGGAATATGCTGATGCAGGTTTGCGGTTTTATAAGAAAAGGTGGGGGTCTGAGGAAGCGCCCCTTGTTTATTCGTGGCTGGGTCATCAACCTCGGCAAAACGCTACAGGCAAGTTGATGCCCATCATGCAAACTGTAATCCGGCATTCGCCAGCCTGGGTGTGTCGGGGAGCGGGCGAACTATTGTACAGGTATTTCGGATGATGCCTAACCTATGGAGCGCTAACCATTTGAGGTGACACCCGGCGACCGTGTCAGGGCTAGCGGCTCTGACCTGACGCGTTATCGGGTGGATGAGAGTAGCAAAGGATTGAAGCCATGCTGACACCTATCCCGATCTGAGTTTGGGTGTCCCTACGTCACGACTGGAGGACTTTGATGCTTATCAATTCTATTATGGAAGCTGTAGGCTCTACCCCCATGATCCGGCTGTCAAAGATGTCCTCGGGGAATGTGTTCGTCAAGGCCGAGTTCTTGAATCCCGGTGGAAGTATTAAAGGACCGCATAGCCAAATATATCCTCGAATCGGCGGAGCAAGAGGGCCTGCTTGAGCGTCGAATGATCATCATCGAAGCGACCTCTGGAAACACGGGGATTGGATTGTGCCTAGCAGGCGTGCAGAAAGGGTATCGAGTGATCTGCGTGATGCCCGAGAACGTGAGCGAAGAGCGAAAGAAAATCATCCAGGCTTTTGGGGGAGAGACTATTTTTACGCCTGCCGAAGAAAGCCTGGCTGGCTGTCTGCAGAAGATGCGCGAGATCACGCAGCCGGACCCCCCACAGATACTTTGTGGTCAATCAGTTCGCCAATCCCCACAACCCCGAGACTCACTATCGACAAACTGGTCCTGAAATCTGGCAGGATATGAAAGGTGAACTAGTACTGTGTTTCATAAGAAATCCGACTATAATCTCCCCTGGGCAGCGGGCCACAACACGCCTGGGGTGAAACCGCATGAAACCGCACAAGTATATTGTCCGACTGGGCAGCAAAGAGAAACAGAGTTTGCGTCAGATCGCCGGCAGCGGGAAGAGCGAAGCCCGCTTGGTGGAACGCGCCCGGATTCTGTTATGGGCGCATGAGGGCGTGACGATCGCTGAGACGGCGCGGCGGTTGGGCTGTCATCGTGAAAAAGTAATTTTCTGGCGTCAACGCTACCTGGAGCGTCGGCGGGAAGGGTTTCCAGACTGTCTGCAAGACTTACCGCGCTCGGGCCGCCCGCGCGTGTTTTCCCCCTGAGCAGCGGGAAGCGGTGGTCTTGCTGACTTTGGAACAGCATCAAGCGGCTCAGGCGAATCAAGCGCGGCCCCGGGACTGGCGTGGGGTGCTGGTCTGTACCAGCCGAGATGTGGCGGCCAGCCTGAGTCAGCGGCCGGATGGCGTGAGTCTGTCGGCGAGCACGGTGCTGCGTATTTGGCGTCAGATGGACTTGAAACCCTGGCGGTGGCACTACTGGCTGACGCCGACGGACCCGGAGTTTGCTGCCAAAAGCCGCGCGATTTGTCGCTTGTATCATCATCCGCCGCAGGATGGGACGTTGTTGTGCTTTGATGAAAAGCCGGGCATTCACATTCGCGAGCGCAAGTATCCCGGCTGGCCGTTGGCGCCCGGTCAGATCGCGTTGCATGAACACGAGTATATCCGCCACGGCACGCTCGATCTGCTGGCCGCGTTTGATGTCAGCACCGGCTGGGTGTTCGGCCGCTGCTATCATCGCCATCGGGCGGTGGAAGTGGTCTACTTTCTGGATAGCTTGCATCGCGCTCTGCCAGTGGAAGATTACGGCGTCTTACATCTGATCAGTGACAATGCCAAGTCCCGAACCGCGCCCGAAACCACCGAGTGGATGGACGCGCATCCGGGGCGGGTCGTCTGGCATTTCTTACCCAAGCATGGTTCCTGGCTGAATCAGATCGAAATCTGGTTCAGCGTCTTGCAGCGCAAGTGTTTGGCCAGTGGAGCGTGGCACGACTTCGATGAACTCAAGCGGCACCTCTTGGCCTACATCACCATGTATAACCGACGGTGGGCGCATCCGTATCAATGGACCTACAAGGGTCTGCCGCTGGTGGCTTGAGCATCGTCGGATAATTTATGAAACACGGTACTAGACGTCTTTGTAGCAGGAGTCGGCAGTGGCGGAACACTTCAAGGGATCGCGCAATTCTTGAAAGAGCACAAGCCCGAGATCAAAGTCGTCGCAGTGGAACCCAAGAATAGTGCCGCTTTGTTGGGAAGAGAACCGGGACTTCACCAGATCCAGGGAATTGGCGACGGCTTCGTGCCTGACGTTCTGGATAAGAACCTGATCGACATGGTATTCACTGTTTCTGATGAGGAAGCGATTGGAACCACCCGTAGACTTTCTCGACTGGAGGGGCTGCTGGTGGGTACTTCCTCCGGCGCCAACGTCTTTGCGGCTCTTCAGACTCGACAGCGGGCGGAGTCGAGTGGTAACCGTTTTGCCCGACCGCGCAGAGAGATATTTCAGCACCGCCCTTCTCTGATTCGTACGTTGAAGCCGGATCATGACCAATTTGTGGAATTCCAACCATCCAGCACGTTTCTGGCTCTGCCAGCCTGATGTTCCGGACGAGCAGTGGGCAGTGGCAATCCAGAGATCGCTCCCCGTCTTGGGACTGTCAGTTCAGCCAGATGACATAGACCACCTACTGGCCCTGGTCTTGGGCGAACGGCAGTTTGGTCCCGGTCACTGGCAACTTAGTCCGGCAAGACGCTGCTACTATGCACTCAAGCCGCTCTTGCCGCGCCCGCTCACCCGCTATCTGCGGCGGCTCCACAGCGCTTCCGCGCGAGCCAGTTTTCCCCTTGGCTGGCCGATCGAGGATCGATACGCTCGCTTCCAATGGGAAGTCATGCGGCAACTCCTCGTCGTCACAGGGCAGCCATCTATGAGCCACCATTCCTTCTGGCCGGATGGACAACGGTTTGCGTTCGTGCTCACTCACGATATTGAGACGGAAGGGGGTCAAGCCCACGCGCGAGCGCTTGCTGATCTAGATAGAGCTTTGGCTTCCGCTCTTGCTTCGGCTTTGTGCCAGAGCGGTACCCCCTCGATTATGGGTTGATAGAAGACCTGCGCGAACAGGGGTTTGAGATCGCCGTTCACGGCCTGAGACATAAGGGCGATCTCTGCAATTCACACACCGGATTCATGCAACAAGCCGAGCGCATTAACACGCACCTGAAAGAACTGGACGCGGTGGGGTTCCGCTCGCCGTGCACGATGCGGAACCCCGAATGGATGCAGGCGCTGGAGATTGAGTACGACATGTCCTTCTTCGACACCGACCCTTATGAGCCCATGCCCGGTGGAACGATGAGTATCTGGCCATTCATCCTGGGCAATTTTGTGGAGCTACCGTACACGCTGACGCAGGATTACACGCTGACAGCCGTCCTCGGCGAAACGACGCCACAACTTTGGCTGCAAAAAGCAGATTTCATCGTGAGATATCATGGGATGATTCTGCTGAATACACACCCCGACTACTTGTCTAAACCAGCGACTTGCGAGGTGTACGCCGATTTCTTGCAGGCGATGCGACGCCGAGAGGGGTACTGGCATGCGCTGCCAAGGGAGGTAGCAAGGTGGTGGCGTGCCCGCGCCACCGACGTTTCGAATCCGTATCTGGCACAAGCGTCGATTCGTGAGGAAGATGGAGATCTCGCGCTAACTGGAATCTGCGCGGTGGGAATGTCGCAATAATCCTCTCGGTATAGCGCAGAGTGGATAGAGTCGACAGGCTACCGATGGGGGGCAGTTGGGTAAACCACACGCAATCTCATGGTGTGCCGGCCCGGAAAACCACCGGCAATTGTAACTGGGAGCCGCTCTTTATTGCCGACCCCAAACTCACTTCGTCCAGCCGCACTGCCGGGTTGTCGGATACGGTGAAGGTGAGTGTCATCGCTTGGCCGACAGCGGCAACGACCGCGAGTCAGACGTGAGTCCAATTGGCCGTCGAGTTGCTGCACCAATCTATCCTGCTCTGGGTCCTTGTCGTTTATGCCTGGATGTTCTGGACAGCTTACCGTCATCAGCGCACGTGAGATCGCGATCGGTATCCTCTGCTCGACCGCCGACATCGCGGCCTGCTTCGCAATCTACCTGGATATTACGGCGCTGAACAGAATGACCGAAGTGCAACCCGTCAACCGCGTCGAGGCTTCGCCTGGCCCTCTCGTCAGGTATTGGCGCTGGCCGGCAGGAGCCAAAAGCGCAATGTGCGTGACCGGAGATCTGGATGCCTTGACGCTGCTCGACCAAATTTCCAGATTAACGGCGCGATAAGCGGGTCTGGCAGCAGCTTAGGCCTTGACAACCGTTCAGCCCCTGGTCAGGACCATCGGAAGATACACGCGCAGCCCGTTGACAAGGATAGTGGCCGACAGGGTTTCAGATTGTCCGTCATTGAGAACTGCGGCGTTGGTGATAGCCATCCGCTGGTCGGCGTTTTCTCTTGCGGCGATCCGAATGGCACATTCAAGTCCAGCCGGTGGTGTGCCGGTATAAATGATCTAAATAGAATTGCAAAAATCATGCAATGATGCTCAAAACGATGCCGGGTGAACGGGCGAGTTCCGCGAGAAACGTCTTCACCGCCGCCATCAAGCGGGTCAGGGTGCCGAAATAGAAATTGTCGGTCACGTTGCGTCAGAAGTGCCGCCAGACCCGCTCAATCGGATTGAGGCGGGGCGAATAAGTCGGCAGGAAATACAGGCGCAGTTGGGCGCGATGGACCTGGAGCCAAGTCTGCACCGCCTGGGCCTTGTGAATGCGGAAGTTGTCCAAGACGACCACGATTTTGATGGGAGTTGGTTGGTGTTGAGCCACGAGCTGTTGCAACAACTGCCGAAAGCCCACATTGTTCTTGTTGGGCCACGGCAACCAGACCAGCACGCCGGTCACGTAGTTGACGGCGCCGAACACATACTGCTTGGCATTTTGGCCAGGCGTGTTCACCTGGGTCTGTTGCCCTGGCCGCATCCAACGCCCGCTAATGGTCGGCAACAAGGCGACATCCATTTCGTCGGCATAGTACAACTGAATCTCGCCCCGGCGGGCCTGCGCCCGCAACCGCCGCAAATACCGGCTTTGGCGCGGTAGCGGCGATCCGGACTTGCGACCCGCGGGACCGGACGGTGCCAGCACCATTTCAGTCGGCGCAGGTGGTGCCAGACCGTGACCGGATGCACCGTCCAACGCAAATGCACCTTCAGATTAGGCGCGGTCCAATTCGAAAAGTTCTTGCCCATCGCGCGAGGCTCACAGGCCAGGGTCTGATCCAATTCCCGCTCTTGTTGCGCGGTCACCCGCCGCGGACGCCCCGGGCTTTGCTGGGGAATCAGGCTGGCTTCGCCCGCTCGCAGAAAGGCTTGGCGGGTGCGATACACGGTCGAGATGTTACACCCCAAAGCCAGCGCGATGGCAGCAGGAGGTTCACCATTCGCCAGTTGCAGCACCATCTGACAACGCCGAAACACAACTTTCTGCCGCGTCTTGAGACTCAAGCGGCGCAAGCGCCGACGCACCGGACGCGACAGGTGGAGTACAATCGGGTGTGAAGCCATCGAGTTCTCCAGTCATAGGATTTGCTTGCGAGGCAGACCCTATTATGACTCAGACTCGATGGTTTCGTTTGCAGTCTTTTTGCAATCCTATTTAGGCCAAAACCTGGATAGCGAGGTGATCACGGGTGAAGCACTATTCGGTCTAGCGAAAGTCGCCGAACTCAGAGGTAACTATGACCAGGCTGAATCACTCACTTGAGCGCAAGACGCAGGTTTAGGTTAGCAGGCATAAAAAGACCCGGCCGAGCTGAACAATACGTTTTCATCCCAACAAAGTGACTTGGAAGAGCGAATTGAATACCATCCGTCCGCCCAAAGACCTGTAAGATTTTGTAAAACTCAGCGGTGAGGCGTGCTGTGATCAATGGCGGCACGCCCGGGATATTGATTGCCCATTTCGGACTCAAGGTCAGCCGAACAGACTTATTGTGGCGCTGACTCTTATCGCCCCAAACAAGATCAACTGTAAAATGCAATGTTGCTGACTCCGCCTTCAGTGTTTCTGGTCACGACCAGATGGTGTGTGCCACACTCAAGCATGATCCTCCGCGTTAACTCTCCGACACCGACAGCCGGATCCTCGATGCTGCTGACAACAATCACCTGCGGACAATGCAGATAATCGGACACTGCGCGGCCATGCCTTGCAGTCTGCCGCGAATCCAGTCGTCCGCATCGGCGAGTAAGACAGACTGGACGGTGTTACCCGTCCAGTCCACGACCTTGACCAACAGCGGATTACGGGAGTTCCGGCGCGCCCTCTGCAGCAGGATGTTCAGTTCCTTCTGCGGATCCGGTTGTTTCGGCGGCATCAGCGCCTTCCTTCATGGCTGCATCGACGGTGGTGGCGTTCGCGATCAGCGCAGCGAGAATCTCATCGTTCTTGGCAAGCGTGTACGACAAGTGCAGTAACTTCATCGTGGCCGTGACGTTCGCCTTCGCGGGATAGTAACCGCCCTCGACGAGTTCCTGGCACATGGCAGCATAGCCGGCCTTGCGCGCGGCCTCGGCGGCTTCTGCGGCGGCGACACGTTCTTTTTCCGCGTTTGCCTCGGCTGCGGCAGCATCGGCCTTCGCTTTGCGCTCTTCTGGCGCCAGTTCGGGCGTGGCCTCGCCGCTGTTCAACCATTCGACGAAGGGCACCCAGAACGCAACGTCGGGCTTCTTGGCGACTTTATCGGCCATGATGTTGCAGCGCGACTTGCTGATGACGATGCTGTGATCGACATCCATGTCGGCGACCAGCGTAAACTCATACTCCATCCCCTGCCGCTGAACGGGAGCCAGGCCGATCTTGGTGATCTTCGTCTTGCCATTCGCGTCCTTCTCCTGAACGTAGTCCATCTTGCTGCGCATCGTGGCGACGATATGGATCGGGGAAGCGAGCATCGCCTCGACTAGATCATGATGCAGCGGGCGTGACATCGCGCCAAGCCGTGTAACTGTTCTCGCTGCGCTGGCGCATCACAGCCTGATCGTGCAGTTCCAGCACGCCGCCCTTGCCCTCCCACGCGTGAGAGAGCGAATCGAGCACCACCACGCTGTAGCCGCCGTTTTCGGCGGCATGAATCGCGTCGATGTAGTTCTGCGGGTTGTAGTCTGTTAACTCCATCACGTCGAAGTCGAACAGATCGGAATAGAGGGACATCGAGGCGTGCTCGGTGTCTACCCCGGCAATCTTGCCGCCCTGCGCGAGGGCCTGGGCCGCCTTAAGCGCGGTGTAGGTCTTGCCCGCGCCAGCGGGTCCGTCGATGGCGATGCGCGCCTTGGCGCGTTTCTTGGTGGCTTTCACAAACTGAACGACTGTCACGGTGGTCTATCCTTTCTTGTCTGTGGGTCTGAGTACCCGATAGTCACGTCCGTCGAACGTGATGGTTGCGATCCATGTAGGCCGCGGGCGTCTTCAGGAAGCGCGCGATGACGCGCAGCCTCCCGATGACGGCCCACGGCCCATACTTCCTCATTTGCATCTGAAGCAACTGCGGCTGCATGGAGTTGGCGGTGTTGACGTTCACCTCCGGGCTGAGCAGCAGGCAGTTCTCCCGGACAAACACGGCGGCGGCGAGTTCGCGGTTCTGCGGGTGATACTTGCTGCCGCCCAACGGCGGGCAGACGATTTCGTGCAGGCTGGCCGTGTGTGCGATGCTTTGCCCGGACACCGGGCAGACCGGCCTGTATTTGGCGGCGCGCAGCAGTTCGCGCTTGAGTGTGTCCCTTAATTCGTCGATGATTTGCTCCATGACGAGGCGAGTCCGCCGATGGCGATGCAGATGACGGCGAGGGCTAACAAGGCGACAGCGATGGGCATAGATACCTCCTCATTGCGCCGGCGCAATCTGGCGGGCGCGGATGGTTTCATAGCAGTAGCGAATGGTCGCTGCCGCCCGCTCCAGCGGCAGGGCGTCGCCGATTTTGCTGCGCTGCCTCGGCTCGCCATACATCCACGCGATCAGTTCGTGGGCGGCGCCCACGGTGAGGACGCGGGTGCTGGTGAACATCTCTGGCCGGTAGCGGCCGAGCATGGCGGTGACGGCATAGCGATCGGCGTCAGTGATGCCTGGAATGACATCCTGAATGGCCTTGCGGATGCGGCTGCGCTGCTTGGCCGAGGCGGGTGGCGCGGCCAAATCTTCGGCGTAGTTCAGGTTGGCCGCGACGACACAACGCTGAACGATGGACAGTTCTTCGATCGGATTGATGGGGGTGTCTTCAAGTTTCACGGTTTCAGAATACTCTTTCTGAGGATGCGTCTCAACACTTGGCGAGAAAGAAAAACGGGCGGTGGATTGCTCCATCGCCCGCTCAGTCACAGCAGTGCGGATAGCCTGTTTTCGGTCGGCCACCGGAATGCGCCGATGTCCTTGAAGGCTTGCTCAAAGCGGTGATGCCACGCCCCGAAGTACACGAAACAACTGGCGTGCGTCGGGCCGCTCTTGCCGTTCTTCGAGACGACCATGCGCCCCTGCTCGTCAATCGTGTAGAACGGGATGCGGTGATTGACGAAGCAGATCGGATACTGCCACAGCGGTTGAAACCACTGCTCGCCGGTCTGCGCATTGCAGAGCATGATGGCCTGCATGACGTTCCCGGCCTCGGTGTTCCGCGATCAGTTTCTGGCTCCAGAGGCGCTGATTGGGCCGGCCCAGGCGCGGATTCCACTCGCCATTTCTTCGCTTGTCGGGCGCGCCTTCGTAGCCGTAGGGCGGGTTCACGAACACAGTGCTGTGCCTTCCACGGTTGGACTAACCCGTTGTCAGTGATGGTATAGAATCGCTCGGCCTGCACCACTTGATTGGCGACCTCGCAGGAAGCGGGATCCAGTTCGATATGGCCCAGGCACGCTCGCACCGCGATCAGATACGGATCGTCTCGGCGTATACCACTCTGGGCTCGACGATTGGTGAATGAGTTGATGATCGTTCATATCTGCGCTGCCGCATTGTCCACGAGTCGGATGCTGCGCGGTGATTTCGGCGTCCACGCGATCAGGCCGGCATCACGCAACAGGCCGAGATGGTAGGCCACCAGCGACTTGGTGCTCATGCCGGTCTTGGCTTGAATCTCGCAGTAAGTCGGCGGGTAATGGTGCTCGGCCATATGCGCGGTGATGAATTCGAGCGCCGCGATGGCTTTGGGTGGTAGTGGCCGGCTCATTTCTGCGCCACGACCCCGACCACGGCGCCGGCCTGGCTGCGCGTGAAGGTGATCGTCAGCCCGTTGCCGACGAGCACCGGCTGGCCGTCACGTGTTTCCCACTTGGCGGTCAGAACCGCCTCGCCCTTCTCGGTTTTGTAGAGTCGCCGCAGCTGTCCCTTGGTCAGCGTGTGACGGGTGCTGGTGAAGAAGCGCGTCTCGGCTTCTTTCTGCGTGACAGGCGCAGCAGCGGCGCTCGAAGATTGGTTTGTCATTGTTTGTCTACCTCCGGTTCGAGATGATTGTTTGGTTTGCCACTACGTTGATTCCTCGTTCGGCAAGACGTTGTACAGGATGCGGCCCCAATCGGGGGTCCGGCTCACACGGCTGTAACTGCGCCGGCGTTTCTTGGCCTTCGGCCTGCAGCCGTTCTTGCACTTGCGCTGGCCGGGCTTCATTTCGGTTCCACAAATTGAGCACTGTCGGGTTTTAGGCATGGTAGGGTCTGTTCTCCAGGATGGGTGGCACATTCGGCAGCCACTCTGCGATCGTGTGCTGGCGGCAGTAGTCGTTGACATCCTTCTCGGACGGCGTGCTGATGATGTCGCCCCGGCCCAGCGCCTCGCGCCGCTTGCGGGCTGACGGCCAAGCCGGAGGCGTCGTTGTCGGCCACGATGTAGATGTGCAGGGCGCTGCGGAAGACATCGCGGATGGACAGCTTGATCCGCTTGCCCTGAAACGAGTAGAAGATGATGTCCCGCGCTTCGGGAAACTGCGCGTCGCTGGCCCAGGCCACCGAGGGATAGCCAAACTGCTCCAGCGTGATGGTGTCCACTTCGGCTGAGGTGAGAAAGACATACAGCAGGTTGCCGTTCAGCAGCCGATCTTCGTTGAACAGCCACATCGTGTTCTCGCCGGCCTTGCCCCAGATGAACTTGGGGTAGGTCTTCTTGAACACGTCGTCATCGGTGGGCGGCTCGGGATCGAGTCCAGTCTGCGCTCCTGCGTGCCCCCCACGTGCCAGCAGCACGTGGGATAGGGCATCGGCGCGCTCCAGGCGTCGCTGCCAGATGCTATCCTTCTCAGCGTTCAGCCATTGCTCGCCGCGCGCCAGCATGTCGGCCTTCGCCCAGGCGTCGTCGCGGCGGCGTTTGAGGCCGTACACCCCGACGTGGTTGCAGTTGGGAATGACGTGCCGGTGCGTTTCAGGGTCGTAGCCGAGATGGAAGCGCTGCATGGTTTCGTAGGTCAGGCCGCGACTGAGCCAGTAGTCCACGCCGTAGTGCTCCAGATTCGCCTCATACACCTTCATCTGATCGAAGTTTTGCGCCGGCGCAATCTGGAACTCTTTCGGCTTGGCCACGCGCACGGCGGACTTCTTGACCCGGGCCGAGGTGAAGTCGCCGCGCAAGATGCGCGCCAGATCGTCGTTCGAGAGATGCCACTCGTCCTGCAGGATGCGGCCGCCATCCAGATACCGCACACAGTCAATCGGCGCGGTGTCTGGATTGAACTCGAAGTAGGCCGTCAGGAAGTCGAAGATGTCGCCGCCTTCAAAGCGGCAGCCGCCGCTGAAGCACGTCACGTGATCGGCGGCGTCCTGCACGTGCAGATTGCCGTTTTCGCCATCCGCGTGAAACGGGCAGAAGAAGAACGCGCCGGTCGAATCCTGGCGATCCAGCGTGAGCACCGTTTCGACCACATCCCGCATGCGGAAGCGGGCTTTGTAGTGTTTGTAGGGAAACTCTCTGTCGTTCATCGCTGGCCTGCTTAACGATAGGGTCTGGGCGGCGCTTTCAGCGGGGCCAGGTCTTCCCACCGGCTCTGCGGCTCGATGGGGCCGATGAACATGAAGCGCTCGCCGTCGAACAGCACGGCGCACTTGCCCGGATAGCCGTCATTCGTGTACTTGATCCTGAACAAGACCACCGGCGCGATGTCGCCCGGCCTGACGACGAACGAGCGCGGCTCTTCGCCGGGGGCCAGCACGGTGTTGAAGTGATCCGAGAAGTCGATGGCGGTGTCGCCGTCCTTCACCTTGGCGCGCTCCAGCACGATGACGTTCTGCGCGAACTTGTAGCCGCTTTCGCTGCCCAGGGCCGTGCCTTCCTTGTTCTGCTGCTGAAAGACCACCGTATGCACGAAGCCTCTGTAGTTGGCGCGCCGCGAGCATTCCTCGGTGACGGACTTGAACACCTGCAAAGCGGCGGACAACTTCTCGGCGGTGTTGTTGCCGTCCACGTAGCGCATGTTCAGTTTGTTCTCGTTGAGGTAATCGATGATCACCAGCAGCGAGCCATATTCCGGCAGGGCCAGCGCCAGGTTGCGGACGGTCTTGGCGATGTGGTCGGGCCGGATGTTGGGCGCGTGCATGTAGAGGATGTGCTTCTTCCAGTCCAGTTGCGCGAAGGTCTTCTCGACTTCGGCGATGTGCTGGCCCTGGCGCAGTTCTTCGGTGTTCAGCCCACCGAAGCGAGCCATCGTGCGGTCGGCCACCTTGTCGTGCCCATCTTCCAGATGGACATACAGCACCTTGATGTAGCCTTTCCCGGTTTTGGCGTTCCAGTGCGCGATGGTGTTGGCGAGCGACGTTTTGCCCGATTTGGGATCGGCGGTGATGAGCGTCATGTCGCCGGGAATGAGGCGGTGAATGTAGTCCTGCAAGCCCAGTTCCGGCGGCAGGGTGCTGAAGGGAATGTTGAGATCGGCAAAGGCTTTCCGAAAGTGCATCGAGCGCAGGTAACGCTCGGCCAGTTGATCGCCGTCCAGCACGTCGATGTTGGCCATCGGCGGCGTGCTGCGATCCAGCAGTTCCATCGCCTGCGCGTGGCGTTCATCCGGCGAGCCCTGCCCGTACAGAATGGCGTCTTTGGCGGCCTCAGCGCCGGCCAGGGATTCACGGCGCAGCGCGGCCACTTTGAGCACGTCGTTGAGGATGAAGCGGGCGTTCGGCACGGACGGCGTGTCGTTGCCGCGCCCCTCGACGACGATCTCCTTGATGATATTGGCGATGCGGCCCGGATCGGTGGTGGCGAAGGGCCGCGTGATCTGATTGACGGCCAGCCACTGCGCCAGCATTTCGGGCGTTGGGACCAGATCGGTATCCTTGCCCGCGATGGCTAAGATGGCCGTAGCAATCGCGGCCATCCGGGGGTCGGGCAAGGCGCGTTCAATCTCGGCGGCGTCGGTGTTGCGTACAAAGTCGGTGACAACGCCCGCGACGGCCTCTTTGTCGTCGCGGGCGATGCTGATGAGATAGGAGAGGAGCGCTTCTTGCGCGCCCGGTGTCGGGAAAGCGACGTCTTTCATCAGAATTTTATGATCTTGAGCGGCTCCGAGAATTCTTTGCTGACTACGGGTTCAGTCTCCCAATCGGGCGTGACTTTCTCAGCGCCCTTGCCGGCGGACGCGATCAACTGCGCCCAGATGCTGCGGCCCAGGCCCGCGTAGCGTTCCTTTTGCGCCAGCGCAATCTTGTACAGGGCATCGCGCTCGCACGCTGCGCTCCAGCGCGTTCCATTTTTGCGCCGTCACCCGATCGGGGAAGGCATCCGCATGGAACATTTCGCCAATGGCGCGCGACAGGTTGCTTTCCAGCGTGGCCCACGGCTCGTTGAGTTCGTTGCCGTCTTCGTCGATGATGATCAGGTTCGAGCCGCAGCCGCCGTCACTCTCCTGGCAGATGCGCTCGTTGACCTTGCGGTTGCGTTTGCTGCCTTCCACCAGCACCATGAGATGCCGGCCGCAGGCCGGGCACGTGACCTCGGCATGGGCGTTGCGGCCCACGGAGGCGGTGTTGATGGTGATGACCACGGTCAGGGGTTCAGGTTGTTGGGATGGCATAGAGTTCTTGCTCCAGTACGGTGCGGGATGTGGTCGGGAAGCGGAAGAACGGGCTCATGCGCTCTCTGACCAGTTGCGCCTTGCGCTCGGTATCCACTTCCAGCGTGAAGCGCACGATGATTCTGTCTTTGACTTCCCCCGTGTCTTGATAGACGACGCGCTTGCTGTACATGACCTCATCGGCCAGCGGCAGGCTGTCCTCTTCTTCGCGTGGGGTAGCCGGGGCTTTTTCTTTCGCGCGCGGCTTGGGGGCCGTCTCGGTATCGGTTTCCTCTGGCTCGGCGTCTTCTGCCGGCGGGGGATCGCCGTGCAGGTAGGCGCGGAATTCGTTCTTGGTGTGGGTCGCCGCATACGCGACGATTTCACGGAAGCGCAGGTTGTCCTCAGCCTTGTCCAGATCCATGCTCCGCACGAGCGACGCTGCTTCCTGAGCAAAAGAGCGTTTCTCGTTGCGGTTGTCGATGAAGAAGGCCGCCGTGATCGCCCGGCCTTTCTCGTCCTGGATCGGCTCGCCCTCTTCGGCCAGTTTCTGGATCGGGGCCAGCCACAGCGCGATGTCGGACTCGAAGCGCGAGCGCCAGGTTGCCGAGGCATTGCTCGGCAGCGTGGAATCCGTCCAGGCCCGGCGCGAAACGCCCTGCACCTTCCAGTCCTCGTCCAGAAAGGCGCTGACGATCAACAGCATCGTCATCTCGTCGTAGATCTCCTCGGCCTCGATGCCGTGGGTGATCATCGACTGGCGCACATTGGCCCGGTCGAGCAGGGTCAGTTGGGTCTTGTGGGTCAGATCGAGCGCGTTGAGGGCGTGCAGGTACAGTTGATCCGCCGTGCTTTTGACTTCCGTTTCCTGCCTGGCCTGGTCGCCCACGCGGGTGGTGATGTACCCGGCGCGGATTTCCGGCGTGATGGGCGTGTTGTGCCGGCGCTCGACGAGCGGATCGTACTGTCGGGGCTTGACGCTCGGCGCGTGCCGAGGCTCGGCTGACGGCTGGTATTCCCGGCCGGGCGGCGGCGCTGCGTCGTCCACTTTTTGCGCCGCGGCGTCACCAGCGGATTGTATTTTCGGGGTTGATGGGTCATGCGTCTCCTTGAGTATATTGATCGATAAGATTCAGACTGGCGCGCAGCCAGTGTGATTTGTCGAGTTGCCAGCGCTGATTGACTTTGCGGATGGCGTACTGGTCCCAGCCGGTCTTGAGATCAATGCGGCGGCGGATGCTTTTGCCTTTGAAGTTGCCGGCGGCCTTCGCCTCCAGATCGGCTTCGATCTGTTTCCATTCGGCCCACGGGACCAGGTGCATCAGTTCGCAATCCTGGCCGGTCGCGGTCTTGTGCCACCACAGGCAGAGAAGCCAGGCGCTGTATCCATGCGCCAGCGCCCGATTGAGAAAGCCGCGCTCGCGGTCGGAGATGCGCGACAGCGGGAATGAATTCCCCAGTGTGCCTTTGATCTCGACCTTGGTGATGCTGCGACAGTCGCCGACGCCCAGAGGCCGCAGCAGATCGAAGTCAACGTCCTGGCTGACCCACTGCGGGCCGGCCGGGGTTTGAACCTGGCGCAGCGCGTTCTTCCGAACTTCCGCATTGAAGAAGCGGCTCAACCAGCCGCTGCCGCGCGCTTCGCTTTCGTCGCCGACCTTGAACTTGGCGGCACGCGCCCGTCGATCGGCGCGGGCCTGCTGCATCTCAACAGCAGTGAGGGCGCGGCTTTCGTTCAGGTTGAGCACACCATCGCGCTGCATCTGGTCTAATTCCTCCAGGGTGGGCAGGGCAATCCCGTTAGGTGTCATGACTGGCATGGCCGCGCCTCCGACACAGACAAGAGATGACGTGAGGCGTTTGTCCAAAGGCACAGCGGCTCACGTCATCGGATCCGGTACTGCTTTGTGCTCGAACCAGAGAAGATATTAATTTTTCCATGTTTGAATCTAGTTTGAATTTGATCACTTTTTTTGTCACTTTCTGCGTGTCATTCATCGCGTGATACTCTGCCTTGCGCGTCACATGACAATCGGCTATGCCCTGCGCTATGTGTCACGTGACAAATGACACGCCTGCAATATCGCCGAAGCGTTGCAGAATCATTTTGCCTCGCTTTCGATTGACTTTCAACCAACGGCGAAATAGAATGGACGCATGAACAGCGATGCGGAGTATGCCGACAAACAAAAAGACCTCGAAGCCATCTTCGAGATCGCGTATAGGCAGGGCTTGCCGCTGTCCGGCGAGCATGGGGCGATTGCGCTGGCGCAACGGATGTCGCGCGCTTCGTTCTACCTGATCCCGGAAGCGGTGCGCGAGCAGGTGCGCCAGGAGGTCGAGGCGCGGATCGACGCCGAGCGCGAGGCCGAGAAGAATGCGCTGGCGGCGTTACGCCTGCAGACCGCGCAGGAGTTGGAGCGGCGCGCCCTGGGCTTCATGCACAGCCTGATGGCGCGGCTTGAGGCGACCATCATGGATGAGGACACTGGCCCGATGGCGCTGGCCAGCCTCGTTCGGGAATACAAAGACTTTCTACGCAACAACATTACACCGGAGTACACGACTGAGCCGGTGGATGATCAACCCGATGTTCCCCGTTTGCCAGCGATGTCCCCCCTCGCCCGTCTGCCGATACTGGCCTCTGGCGATCCAATCACAGAGTTCACGGCCACTGCCCGAACTGCCTCGGGCGTGCAGGTGACGGTTTCCACGCCGGATCGATCGGATGTCTTGGAAGGCCAGATCGTCAGCCAGGCAGATTGACCCCTCGATAGCATTCCCACAATGCGTGTGAAGTTGCACGCGCGGCCTGTGTTGTACTACAATGACGTCATGACGGACGGATGAGGATCAAGGGCATGACGGGCCTTACATCCTACCAAATAGTCTATCTTGTTGAAAGGTCCCGGCCCATTGTGGCTGGTTGGCCTTGATTTGAGTGGGGCCAAACTGATCGAGGCCGATCTGAGCAAGGCCAATCTAAGGGAGGCCAATCTGAGCGAGACTAATCTGACAGAGGCCGATCTGAGTGAAACTAATCTAAGGGAGGCCAATTTGAGCAGGGCCAAACTGTTCCAGGCCAATTTGAGCGGGGCCAAACTGTTCCAGGCCAATCTGAACGGGGCCAAATTGACCCGGGCCAACCTGAGCGGGGCCAAACTGACCCAGGCAAATCTGAGCAGAGTCGATCTGGCCTGGGCCAATCTGAACGATGCTAATCTGAATGGAGCAAATCTGAGCGGGGCCAACTTGAGCGGGGCTAGCCTGGGCGGGGCCGATCTGGGCAAGTCCAATCTGAGCGAGGCCAAACTTTATCTGGCCAAGCCTGAATGGGGCCGACCTGAGCAAGGCTGATCTGAGCGGGGCCAATCTCGGATTGGCCAAACTTATCGAGGCCGATTTGAGCGGGGCAAACCTGATCGAGGCCGATCTGAGGGGGGCCGATATGAGCAGGGCCAACCTGAGCAAGGCTGATCTGTGCGGGGCTGACATGAGCAAGGCCAATCTGAAGGAGGCCATATATGACACCACGACAAGATGGCCCGACGGCTTCGATCCGGTTTCGGCAGGCGCAAGCGAAGTAGATCAAAAATTGCCAGATGAAACCAGTGTCGATGAAAGCGGGCAAACGTGAGCGCGGCTGACTGAAAGGCTAGAGCATGGCTGATTGGATAACCATGAAAGAAGCCGCAGTGATCAGCGGGTATCACCCCAAGCACTTAGGGCGACTGATCAGAGCGGGGAAGATCAAGGCGCAAAAGTGGGGGCGAGACTGGCAGATCAGCCGGGCTAGTTTGCTAGCCTACCTCCACAAAGCCGAAAAGTTAGGCGAGAAACGAGGGCCGAAGACAGGGACTTGACAAGTATGGTATAATGTTTCTCAGGGGAACATTTACACCCCTTGAAGCGGGCGGCGCAAGTGCTGAAGACACTCACGACGCCCTAACCAACACGACCGGGTAGACGGCGCGTGCTGGCTGTGGCGCATTGTACCACAGCATCAACGGCATGATCGTTATCGGTCATGCCGTTTTCGTTTTCTACGGGCTGGGCTGTGTCGGGTTCTACCGCCCGACACGGCCCACCCACCAGAGACGAAAGGACAAAGAACCATGAACCGACAACAGTTAGAGCGCGGCGCGGATGCAATCGAGGTGGCGCTGTACCAGCATAACGCGCCGGTCAAAGTGACAGGCGGCAACGTCACCCCGCGTTGGGTGCAATTCATGGTACAGCCGGGCCCAGGCGTCAAGGTGACGCGGATCGAATCACTCGCCCGCGAAATCGCTGTGGCGCTGGGCGTGCCTTCTGCCCAGGTGAGTCAAAGCGGCGGCGCAGTGCGGATCGATGTGCCGCGCAACGACCCACAGCCATTGCAGTTGGCGCGGATGTTGGACAGGATACCGCTGGCAAGGGTGCCGGGCTGTACGGCGCTGTTGGGGCTGGCTGATGACGGTGCCCCGCTGTTGGTGCGGTTTCCTTCGCCGGACGTGGGGCACGTCCTGATCAGCGGCGACGCGGGCAGCGGAAAGACTTCGCTGATTATCACGGCGCTGTTATCGCTGGCTTACTACAACCATCCTCGCCACGTTCAAATTGTGGCAATCGGATCGGGGCTGGCTTGCCTGCGTAACTTACCCCACATGTTACAAGCGGATGACTTGCAGCGGTTGATCGCGCGGCCTGCGAAAGACCCCAGGATCGTTATCGCCGTTGACGAGCCGCGCGCGGATATGCTGCCCACTCTGGCAACTTTCGCGGTACGTGGCGCGGCGGTGGGTGTGCATGTCATCGCAGCGGCGCGTGAACCGCTCGATCTGCCGGTCAAGGTGCGGATCACGGCAGAGCGACAACCGGGCGACTTTCGGGCAGACTGGACAGGCTATAGCCCGATACGTTTTCTGGCGGCCCACATTGCAGCGAATGAGATCGGATCGTTCATTCAGTCTTTGAAGTGAGGTACAGCATGATGGTAAACCACGATGTTGATCAACGTCAACCGCTGTTGAATCAATGGGCCAGCGCCATCGATCGGGCCGCGTCGGTGGGTGCCTTGACCAGCGACGCTAAGGCGATCAGCGTCAAGCGAATCGAGTACATTGCCGGGCCGCGCGCGGGAGCCCTGGAGATTGACGCCGGTCTCGATGCCGGGCGGCTGCTGCGGGCGCTGTCGGCTGATGATATGGCCCTCACGCGGCAATTCGTGCCGTGGGCTTTCGTCGGGCAGCCGGCCGTCTACATGCTAGGGCGTTCTGTGCGAGTAGAGGCGGGTTGGAACGATGCCCTGGCGCAGAAAATGATCAGCGTTCGGCAATTGAATACACGCCCCAACGGATCAGGCCGGTGGGTGGCCGGAATGAACGAGCAAGGCCGGGTGGTGAACTTGCATCTATCCGATACGGCTCCGCACTTTCTGGTGGCAGGCACAACCGGATCGGGCAAGTCGGTGTGCCTGCGATCGTTGGTGACGCAATTGTCCCAACGCGGCGATCTCCTGGTGTTGATCGACGGCAAATTCGGTGATGGATTGCACGGTCTTGATCATCTGCCGGGTGTAGTGGGGCCGCTGGCGTTGGACATCGAAACGGCGCGCGGAGCCTTGGCCTGGACAGTGGCCGAGATGGTGCGACGGTATGAGCAAGGCGAATCAGACGCAGCGCGGCTGTGTGTGGTCATCGACGAAGTACAGGAATTGATCGGCGAGGCGTCCATCGCTGAGATGGTACGGCGTATTGCCGCCCAAGGCCGCGCGGCGCACGTCTCGATCATCCTGGCGACGCAGCACCCCACAACCAAAGCTCTGGGCGACGATGCGTCCATCAAGCGCAACGTACCCGGGCGGATCGCTTTGCGAGTGAGTGACTACAAAGCCTCAGAGGTAGCGGTCGGGCAGGCTACCCCGCGCGCGGACTGGTTGTTGGGGGCAGGCGACGCCTATGCCGTGGTCCCGGGCCAAGTGCAGCGTGTCCAGATTGCCTACTATGAGCGCCGCGAAATCGATCGACTGTTGACTTCGCAGCCGACGATCGAAGAATGGCCGGACTACATCGCAGAGGACTTACCCAGCGGCGGCGCGAATGTGGCGACCTACAACGGGGCAGAGCTGGCCGCGTCATTGGTCAATGCGTATCAGGGACACGGCCGGCCTGCGCTGGTCAAGGCGTTGGAATCTGCCGGGCTGGGCAAGCCGGGCAACGTCCGAGCCGATCGGCTGTTGAAGTTGGGCCGGGAGCAATTGGACGCCCTACGGGGCGATGGTTGGGATTTGTGCCTGCCTGCCTAGCCTGTGGATACATACGAAACGGCCCAGGCAGCGCAGAAATGAACGCGAATCAGGCCAATCGTGTGTGTGTGTTGAGGGTAGGCAGGCAGGCAGCGAAAGGGTAGGCAGCCATGAAACGGAATCAATGGCTTGATGATATGGCGAAGTTTGTCGGGCTGTGCGTGATCGCCGTGGTGATCGCCGGGATCCTGATCGCCGTGGTGTACGGCCTGTTGGGGTACTTCGACGACAACGGGCGGCGGCTATTGGCGACGGTGCTGATCTTCGCGGTGTTTGGCGCGTTCTTGTTGGGCCTGCAAATTGGCAAGGCACACGTCAAGGGTGTTGAGCGCGGGCTTGACCTAAAGATCGGCGCACGCGAACGGACACAGGCAAAGCCCATAGCGGCCCAACCCTCGGCGGCGCGCTTCGACGGCCTGTTACCCAAAGTCGATCAGGGGGCGGTCATTGTAGCCCGCCAGGACGGCGATACGACCCCAATCGATCTGTAAAGTCGCCAACGATTGCGCCGGCGCAATCGTAGCAGTAGGATGAGAAGGTTTCACCAATTAACACCAGGAGTCCATCATGGAACCCAAGAAACAGACGGAACCCCGGAAGCACCTGCCATTCTTTGAGCGCCTGCGCGGGGGCCTGGAGTCCCTGCAGGATACCTCGCAGACCTTCGAGCGCGTGGTTATCGACAATCTTTCCGCCTTCGCCCCGTGGCTGGCGCCGTTGATTCCGGCGTTCTTGACCTATACCCACATGGTCGGTTCTTTGTCTTACCCAACCTGGGTAGCCTTCGTCGGCGCGTTGGTCGTCGAGTGTCTTGGTCTTACGGCCATCTATACGGCGACACAGTTCTGGGACTACAACGACGCCAAGGCGACCGAGAAGGAAAATCGCTTGGTGAGCATGGACGCAAAGGCGCGCAAGTTGGCTAAGCAGAAAAAGCAACGCAACGCTCCATTTCGGTGGGCGGCGGGCGCGATGGCGTTCTACATCGTTATCATCCTCACGGTCAACGCCGCGCTCGAAATGGAAGTGACGCAGGCAGGCTTCACGGTCAAGGTATTCTCCAATGCCCTGTTGAGTCTGTTGAGCGTGGTGGCTGGCCTGATCATCGCCTTGCGCGCGCAGCACCGACGCCGCCTTGAGAAATCTTCGCGGCGAAAAGAAACGAACGTAACAACGCAACCGCCAGCGCAAAATGCCGCAAATTTCGCGCAAGCTGAACGCAAGCCAATGCCAATTACGAAGGCCGAATTCCTACGCTTGTATGGCGCGCAGACGTCGGAAGAGGTAGCGCAGATTGCCGAGGCGCATGGCCTGAATGGGAATTATGACGAATGGCTTTCCTCTTCCCGGCGAAGTGTGGCCGTACTGGCTGAGATGGTGAACGTCAAACCACGGACGGCGCAGTATTGGGTGAATCCACCAGAAAGGAAAGACGAGGCTAAATCATGAGCGATTTCTACAATCTTGAGGTAGCAAAGCCGAATGAGCCAGAATCCAATACGGCCAAATGCCCTAACTTGGACTGTGGTGGCTAGGCAATGATTAAAGCTGCTTTGCTTGCTAGGGTCTCTGGCGAAGGCCAGAGGGACAATTCTAGCCATGATTCTCAATTAGAGCGAGGCCGGAACCATTGCCGGGACAACAACTACCAGATTGTTACTGAGCGCCGAGAGGTATTCAGTGGAGCCTTTGTTCTGGCCCGATCCGATTTCAATGAACTCTTAGAGATGGGCGCCAGCGGTCAGATCGACGTGATCGTGGTAGACATCCCCGATCGGCTAGGCCGGGGGGATGTCATTGCCAAGTGCGAACTCCTAGCCCAGCTCAACGGCTGCCGGATCGAGTATGCCAGGAAAGGCTATGATACTTCAACAGTCGAGGGTATGGCTAGTCATGCAATGGAGCAGCTGGTCTCTGGTATTGAACGCCTCAAGATTGGAGAACGCACGGCCAATGGCAAGATTGATCTTGCCAAGGGTGGCAGGGTGATCTCAGCGCCCAGGCGACCTTATGGTTATGGCGTAATCAACACCTACAACGAGCGCGGCACCAAGATTGCTTGCACTCTTGAGATTGTTGAAGAAGAGGCCGAGATTATCCGAATGATGTTTGAGATGTGTGCCCGAGAAGGTTATACGGTTACGGGTCTATCCAAGTATCTGACCAAGGCCGGGATACCGCGTATCAGTCAAAATGATCCTGAGACCAGCCCTACGCGCGTTTCAGCCAAGAAGCGCAATACTCAGTGGGATAACTGGCCGAGGTCCACCATCTCGGCTATCTTGCATAACCCTTTGTACAAGGGTCAGTGGCAGTACGGAAAGCGTCGAATCATCCAGTACGATGCTCCCGGTGGAGTTAAAAGCAAGTCATATCGCCGCGACCAGGACGATATTGTTACTGTTCCAGTTCCTCAGATTGTCTCAGCCGAGGTTTGGGAGATCGTTCAACAACGCCTCAAGAGCAACAAGGGCGATAACTTCCTGCGTCCTACCAAGAGGATCTTTCTGCTCAGGCAGCATCTTCGCTGTGCCCTATGCGGGAGCCTATTCTACTGCATCGATGGCAGCAGGGGATACCGCTACTATCGCTGCCAGCGCCGGCAGTATGAGTCCTTGAATCAGCACTGCCATGCCAAGCCGCTGAATGCAGACGAGATCGAGACGGTCGTCTGGGATGTAGTCTGCCAAGAGATGCAGCATCCAGACCGGCTCCTGGCGGGAGCCCAGAAGAAGCACGGGCAGTACACCAAGAGCAGGCAGGTCATCGAGCAGGCGTTGACTGCCCTGGAAGCACTGGATGTGAAAGATAATCAATCCAAGGAGCGCTATCTTGGTTTGTACGGCGAAGGTCTTCTGGAAAAAGACAAGTATCTTGTCAAGATTGGCGAACTGGATGCTAAGATAGATAAGCGTCAGAAGGAGCGCGAGGAACTGGTTGGACGAATGCAGGGCATCCCTAACATCGATCCACAGTTCGCTGACACGCTGGCCTCTTTCACGCTGGAAATCTCAGATAGACTGCACCCGGATGTTTCTGCTGATCGAAAATTGGCCTTGCTTAGACTGCTTAGCGTGGAGTGTGTGTATAATTCGGATACGGACGAGCTGAATATCAGTGGACTATTCGGAAGCCGTAGTGTGCCGGTGCGTGGTGATAGAATAGTGTCCACCGCATCTGGGCGTGGTGCATCGCGGACAATGCCGCCTCGGCCCGCGTGCTGGAGAGACTCGGCCTGAAACTGGAAGGCCGCCTGCGCGAGAAAGAATACTTCAAAGGCCGCTGGTGGGACACCTTGATGTACGGCATTCTGGAAAACGAATGGCATGGCTGATCAGTGCATTGCCCTCCCGCTGAAGCGCTTCCTTATCGTGGCCGAATGCCCGCCGGACTGGCGCACTTTCGATCTGTATCTCTTCCGCGACGACGAGGTGGTCTTCTACGCCGGCCAATCATACCTGGCTTACGATCGCGTCTGGCAGCACATCACCGACGGCTACAAAGCGCGATCGGTGGTAGGGCGCTTTGTCCTGTGCAACTGGCCCAGCTCGATGCGTTTCACGATCGAGTTGTGGAGTTCGCAGGCCGATCGGTTTGCCGCAGTCGATCACGATCTCAACGCTGCCGAACGGCTGCTGATCGAACAGCACGCGCCGTGCTTTAACGAAGCCCTCAACCGGCGGCCTACACCCCTGCCCGATCGGTATGCGCCGCCCAGCGCGCCGATCCGCTGCTCGCGCAGTCCAAACAGGCTCATCCATGAAGCCGAACGCGCCGTGCAAGCCGACGAGCGCAAAGCGTGGCGCACAGTCTGAACAATAGGGTCTTCTTCACCGATCGTGCTGCCATTTCGTCGTATAATCCCTGTGTCCCTCACATCCATTTCCGGGGAAAGAGTCATGTTCGATCCGGCCAGGTTGAACGAAATTGCTCAAGCGCGCGGTTGGTGGGCAGCGATGACCCTGCCAAAGCCGACCTGCGCTGAATTGACACGCCAGCATGGTTGAACCTCGCAGCGACAGACTTCACACCTCATCGATCACTGGCATTTCACAGCGTTGCCTTGCTCGGCGCCGCCGCCATGGTGGCGCTCTGCGGCAGCCTGACAGGCTGTGCAGCGCTGGCCTCCCAGCCGCCTGTCAGATTGGCGCCAGCCGACCTGCCGTCTGTCCCGCAGCGAATCGTCGTCACACCGACGGCTGCCATAACGCCGACGCAACTGCCAACAGCGCTGCAACTGCCCACGGCGACGCCGGCTTCAACCGCCCGCCCACCTTTTGCAGAAGGCCCATTTCCGATCGGGTATTCGGTGCAGGGGCGCCCGATTCTGGCTTATCGTTTCGGCCACGGCCCGGGCACGCGGGCGATGATCGGTGGGCTACATGGCGGCTACGAGTGGAATACCGTCATGTTGATGACGCGGACCGTCGAGCACCTGGCGGCTCACCAGCAGCTGATTCCTCCACACCTGACGCTGTACATCATCCCGGCGGCTAATCCAGACGGCCTGGCTGCCGGAACTGATCGCACGCAGGGGCGGCTCAACGCGCAGCGGGTCGATCTGAATCGCAACTGGGACTATCGCTGGCAGATGACGGCCACGCATGGCCTGCAGCCGGTCTACGCCGGCCCGTTCCCTTTCTCAGAACCTGAAACGAGGGCGCTCCGCGACTTCATCCTTGAACGTGATATACGCACTGTGGTCTTTTACCACAGCGCCCTCGCCAAAGTCTTTTCGGGCGCGGGTATCACCACTTCGCACACCGTCGATCTGGCCAGGGTGATGGCGAATGCCACAGAATACGAATATGCACCGGAGGGCGTGCCAGGCCAGATCACCACCGGTAATGCCATCGATTGGCTGACCGCGGGCGGTGTTACAGCCATTGAGGTTGAGTTGGCGACTCACCATGACGTCGATTGGGAACAGAATCTGCGCGGGCTGACAACCTTTCTGAGCTGGACTCCCGCCGCTCAGTAATTCACCCGTTATCATTCTCCGGTGAAAATGGCGTGGAGTATAATCACTCCAGACCGTCTGCTCTGCGATGACCTTGCCCTGACCCTGCCCACAGGAGATTCTGTCATGTTTGACCAGACCAAACTGAAGAAACTGGCCCAGGCCCACGACCAATGGGAAGAGGCCACGCTGCAACAATCGATCTCGAAATTGCCTGAACGCGCCGGGGAGTTCATGACCGCCTCCAGCGAAGCCGTCGCCCGCCTGTACACGCCGCTCGACATCGCCGACTTCGATTACACCGCCGATCTCGGTTTTCCGGGCGAAGCGCCGTTCACGCGCGGCGTGCATCCCACGCTGTATCGCAGCAAGCTGTGGACGATGCGCATGTTTGCCGGCTTTGGTTCCGCCGAAGAAACGAATGCGCGCTTCAAGTATCTGCTGGAGCACGGGCAGACCGGCCTCTCGATTGCCTTCGATCTCCCGACGTTGTACGGCTACGACACCGACTCGCCGGAAGGTGAAGGGGAATTCGGCAAGTGCGGCGTCGCCATCGCAAGCCTGAAAGATATGGAAGTTCTGCTCGACGGAATTCCGACCGATCAGATTACGACGAGCATGACGATCAACTCGCCCGCCGCCATTGTCTGGGCGATGTACATCGCGGCCGCCGAGAAGCAGGGCGTGCCGCTGAGCCAGCTCGGCGGCACGATTCAGAACGACATCCTCAAGGAATACATCGCGCAGAAGGAATTTATTTTTCCCCCGGCCCCGTCGATGCGCCTGGTCACCGACACAATCGAATTCGGATCGCAGCACCTGCCCCGGTGGAACACGATCAGCATCAGCGGCTACCACATTCGCGAGGCCGGATCGACGGCGGCGCAGGAACTGGCCTTCACGCTGGCCGATGGGCTGGAGTACGTCCGCTGGGCGATCGAGCGCGGGCTGGACGTGGACGACTTCGCGCCGCGCCTGAGTTTCTTCTTCAACGCCCACAATGACTTCTTTGAGGAGATCGCCAAGTACCGCGCGGCGCGGCGCATCTGGGCGCGCGAGATGAAAGAAACGTTCGGGGCCAGGAATCCGCGCTCGTGGTTGATGCGCTTCCACACGCAGACGGCCGGGGCCACGCTCACCGCGCAGCAGCCCGAGGTCAACATCGTGCGGGTGGCGATCCAGGCGCTGGCCGCGGTGCTGGGCGGCACGCAGAGCCTGCACACCAACAGCATGGACGAGGCGCTGGCGCTGCCCAGCGAGAAAGCCGTCAACATTGCGCTGCGCACGCAGCAGGTCATCGCGCACGAGACCGGCGTCGCCAATACCATCGATCCGCTGGGCGGCTCGTTCTATCTGGAATGGCTGACCAACGAAATGGAGCAGCGTGCCTACGGCATGTTCAAAGAGATCGACAGCTTCGGGGGCGTGATCAAAGCGATCGAGGCCGGCTACTTCCAGCGAGAGATCGCCGAGTCAGCCTTCCGCTATCAGCGCGAGATCGACGAACGGAAGCGCGTCATCGTCGGGGTGAACGACTACACGGTGGATGCGCCGCTGACGATCCCGATCCTCGAATTCGATCCCGAGGGCGAGCGCCGGCAAATCGCGCGCCTGCAGGAACTGCGCCGCACGCGCGACAACGAGCGGGTCGGCGTCACGCTCAACGCGCTGCGCGAGGCGGCCACAGGCACGCAGAACATGATGCCCTTCATCCTCGACGCGGTCAAGGCTTACGCCACACTGCAAGAGATCACCGACGTGCTGCGGCGGGTGTTCGGCGTGTATCAAGAGCCGGTGATTGTGTAATGGATACCTGGAAAACACTTTCGCGTGAAACCGTTTTGGATCGCGGCAAGTTCCTGCGGGTGGAAGATCACACCGTGCAGCTGCCCGATGGCCGCGTGATCGAGCAGTGGCCGTGGGTCATCTCGCCCGACTTCATCAATGTGGTGGCGGTGACGGAGGCCGGTGAGTTTCTGTGCTTCCAGCAGGTCAAATACGCCGTCGAGGGGGAAGTGCTGGCAACCATCGGCGGCTATCTTGAACCCGGCGAAGAGCCGCTGGCCGCGGCCAAGCGTGAATTGCTGGAAGAGACGGGCTATGAAGCGCGCGAGTGGATCGAGTTGGGCCAGTATCGCGTGGATGCCAATCGGGGCGCGGGCACGGCGCATTTCTTTCTGGCTCTGCACGCGCGCCACGTCGCCGAACGCAACGCCGACGATCTGGAAGAGCAGCACCTGCTGCACCTCACGCGCGCCGAGCTCGAAGCGGCGCTGGATGCCGGTCAATTCAAAGCGCTTCCCTGGGTGGCCATCGCCGCGCTGGCGCTGAGACATGTGTAAGAGCTTCAAGTTGAAGTGTGCTATACTGCCCGTAATGTTCGGGGCAGCTTTCCAGGGAGAATAGCGTGCTCAACCAGATCGCCCTCATCACCATCCTCACCGACGACGTGCCCCGCCTGGCGGCCTTCTATCGCGAGGTGCTGCATTTTGAAGTCAAGCAGGACCTGGGTGGCTTCGTCGAGTTTCACCACAACGGCGTGCGCTTTGCGCTCTGCGCCCGATCAATTATGCACGAGGCCAGCGGTCACGCAGTCGTATTTGGAAACCCATCACGGGCAGTGCTTTGAGCTGGCTTTTCCTTGCCGCGAACCCGCCGAGGTCGATCGGCTGTATGCCGAGATCGTCGCGCGCGGAGCCGCGCCCGTTCACGCTCCGGCCGATATGCCGTGGGGCCAGCGCACCGCCATGTTCGCCGATCCCGACGGCAACATCCACGAGCTGTTTGCCGATCTGCCCGGATTACCCGGCGCGTCGATCGGCGACGCGGCGCCCTGACTATTGCCCTTTCAACACATGATCTTCGGCCGGTTGTCGAAACTGAAGTCTGCGGTAGAATCGCGCCGTCAAGCTTGAAGAACACAAGGCAGGTTACACGATGACGAACAGACGTTTAGCAATCCTCACCAGCGGTGGCGATGCGCCGGGCATGAACGCCGCCGTGCGCTCCGTAGTCCGCACCGCGCTCGAACGGGATGCGCAGGTTTTCGCCATTTATGAGGGTTATCAGGGCATGGTAGAGGGCGGCGATCGGATCCGCGAGATGAATTGGGATTCAGTCGGCGGCATCCTCAACCTCGGCGGCACCATCATCGGCACCGCCCGATCGGATGATTTCCGCACGCGCGAAGGCCGCCGCATCGGCGGCGCGCAATTTGATCGAACACGAAATTGACAGCCTGGTGGTGATCGGCGGGGATGGCAGCCTGACGGGCGCTGACGTTTTCCGGCAAGAGTGGCCGTCGCTGCTGCAGGAGCTGGTCGAGCGGGGCGAGATCAGCGCCGAGGCCGCTGAACGCCACGCCAACCTGCTCATCGTGGGTCTGGTCGGCTCGATCGATAACGACATGTATGGCACCAGCATGACCATCGGCGCGGACACGGCGCTGCACCGCATCACCGAAGCGATCGACGCCATTGCCAGCACCGCGGCCAGCCACCAGCGGGCTTTCGTCGTGAAGGTCATGGGCCGCAACTGCGGTTATCTGGCCCTGGTGGCCGCGCTCGCCACCGGCGCGGAATGGGTCTTGATTCCCGAGAATCCGCCGCCGTGGGACAACTGGGAAGACAAGATGGCAGCCGACCTGCAGCGCGGGCGCAAAGCCGGGCGGCGTGACAGCATCGTGGTGATGGCCGAAGGCGCACGCGATAAACACGGCAACGCGATCGGCAGCAGCTATGTGCAGAAATTTCTGGAAGAGAAACTGGGTGAAGAAGTGCGCACCACGGTGCTGGGTCACGTGCAGCGCGGCGGCGCGCCCAGTGTGTTCGATCGCAACCTGGGGACGATGATGGGGTATCAGGCCGCCGAAACCGTGCTGGCCGCACACCCTGAAGACGAGCCGCAGATGATCGCCATGCGCGGCAACCGCATCACGACGGTGCCGCTGATGAAATGCGTGGAGCAAACGCGCGCCATTGCCGCCGCGATCGAAGAGCACGACTATGAGCGCGCCCTGGACCTGCGCGGCGATAGCTTCAAGGAAACTTTCCGCACGCTGCGCACCTTATTACGCTCACTGCCGCATCCGCCCGCGCCGGGCCAGAAGCAGCTGCGCCTGGCCGTCATGAATTGCGGCGCGCCCGCGCCCGGCATGAATACCGCCGTGCGCGCCGCGGTGCGCATCGGCCTGGATCGCGGCCACGTCATGCTCGGCATCGCCAACGGCTTCAAGGGACTCATCGAAGATCAGCTCCAGGAGATGGATTGGATGAGCGTCAGCGGGTGGGCCTCCAGGGGCGGATCGGGGCTGGGCACCAGCCGTGAAATTCCCAGCGGCCGCGATTTCTACGCCATCGCCCGCACCATCGAAAAGCACGATATTCAGGGCCTCTTGATGATCGGCGGATTCAGCGGTTATCAAGGCTGTCATCAGCTGTTCCTCGAGCGCGAAAACTATCCGGCCTTCAATATCCCGATCATTTGTCTGCCCGCCTCGATCAACAACAACCTGCCCGGCTCGGATCTCAGCATTGGCGCGGACACGGCGTTGAACACGATCGTCGAAGCGGTGGACCGGGTCAAGCAGGCCGCCGTCGCGCAGCGCCGCTGTTATATCGTGGAAGTGATGGGCCGCAAGTGCGGCTATCTGGCCTTGATGAGCGGCCTGGCCTCCGGCGCGGAACGCGTGTATCTGCACGAGGAAGGCATCCGTCTGCACGAGCTCGTCGACGACGTGGAACAGCTGCGGCTGGGTTTCCAGCTCGGCAAACGGCTGGGCCTGATGATCCGCAATGAGGACGCGCACGAAGTGTACAGCACCAATGTGTTGTGCGCCATCTTCGAGGCCGAAAGCAACGGCCTGTTTGAAGTGCGGCAGACGATCCTCGGCCACGTGCAGCAGGGCGGCGATCCCTCGCCGTTCGATCGCATCCAGGCCACGCGCTTCGCCGCGCGCTGCGTCGAATTTCTGATCGAGCAGGCGCAGCAGCCCGAGCCGGCCGGCGCCTTCATCGGGCTGGAAGCCGGCGGCATTGCGCTGCACTCGCTGGAAGAGATACCGAAGATGGTGGATAAGGACAATCAGCGTCCCAAGCAGCAGTGGTGGCTGGATTTGCGGCCCATCGCCAAGTTGATGTCGCAGCCGATGCCGAGCCGGCAGATGGAACACGAGGGTTAAATGAAAACGGTCGGGATTTTTCCAAGCCCGGCCGTTTTACTTCCAACCTCCAACCTCTAACCCCCAACCTCTAATACAAAAACATCGGCTTGCCTTCCACGTGCCGCACCTTGGGCAGGTAATTCTCCGCGTCGTACAGTTCCTCCACGTCCACGCGCTTGATGCCCTGCATGATCGTGGCAATGGGAATGCTGGTGTAGGTGCCGTTGCGCAGCGCCACCATGCGGTTCGACGCGCCGCGCGTGATCAGTTTGATCGCCATGTTGGCGTAGTTGACGGCCACCATCAGATCGAGGCTGTCCGGCGTGCCCGAGCGCATCAGGTAACTGATCTGCTGATAGAGAATATCCTCGCCCGTGATCTTCTTTAACGCCTCGCCCGTAATCGCGCCGATGCCGCCCAGCTTTTTGTGGCCGAAAGCATCCGCCTGCCCGTACTCGATGATCTTGCCCCCGGTCATCTGCGCGCCTTCGGAGATCGTCACCATGGCGTAGTTGCTGGGATTCTTCCGCTTGTCGTCCAGCAGGAACGCCCCCAGCTTCTCCGGATCGAAATGCACCTCGGAGATGACGGAACGGTCGACCCCGGCCAGGTAGGACGCGAGCAGGCACGTTTCACCCGAGTTGCGCCCGAACAATTCCACCACGGCGATGCGCTCGTGGCTGCCCGCGCTGGTGCGCAGTTGATGGATGAATTCCACGCTGCGCGTGATGGCGGTGGAGAAGCCGATGCAGTAATCGGTGCCATACACGTCGTTGTCCATCGTCTTGGGAATGGCGGCAATGTGCACGCCTTCGCGATGCAGGCGCTCCGCATAGCTCAGCGTGTCGTCCCCGCCGATGGGCACCAGCGTCCCCACGCCCAGCTTGTCCAGCACCTGCAGCACGTGCGGCGTAAAGTCAAAGGGGCCTTTGTCGTCTGGATGCGTCTTGTCCTTCAAGAACGCGGGCACTTCGGACGCGCGGACTTTGCCGGGGTTGGTGCGGCTGGTGTGCAGGAACGTGCCGCCCGTGCGATCGATGGTGCGCACGCGCTGCTTGTCGAGCGGCACAATGTACTCCGCCACCGACTCCGGGCCCTCGGGATTACAGTACAGCAGGCCCCCCCAGCCCTTGCGGATGCCGACGACTTCATACCCTTCGTCGATGGCGCGATACACGATCGTCTTGATGCAGGGATTCAGCCCGGGGACATCGCCTCCGCCCGTCAGGACGCCGATGCGCTTCATGATTCATCTCCTTGCCGATCGCCGCTCAGCGCCGCCACGCGGCCTGAGGTGATTTCGATCAGCTGCTGGTATTTGATCGGGAATACGGCGTGAGGCGCGCCCGCCGCGGCCCACACGGTGTCAAAGCGGCCCAGCGCTTCGTCGATCACGACCGGGAGCGGCTGCACATGCCCCACCGGCGCAACGCCGCCGACTTCAAAGCCGGTGAGCGCAAAAGCCGTGGCGGCGTCTGCCAATTTTACCTTCTTTCGACTCACCCCGTAAAGTTCGCCCAGCCGCTTTTGATCGACGTTGCGATCGCCCGACCCCAGCACGATAGCCGGCTGCCCATCGATCAGGAACAGCAATGACTTCACGATGGCGCCCACCGGCACGACGATGCCATGGTGCGCGCCGATGGCCGCCGCGGCCAGCGGGGCGGTGGCAGCGGTGTCGTCCAATTCCAGCACCACATCGCCGAGGCCCTTTTCGATAAGAGCGGCGCGGACTCGATCAACTGGATTCATGGTTTAACTCACCGCGTAGACCTGACAGGTGGGCTGATCAGGAAATTCTTGCACGGTGGCCCACCTGTCAGGTCTTGTTCCCACTAACTCACATCGTTGACAGGCGGGCCAAATATCGGAGTTCTCATCCGGTGGCCCACCTGTCAGGTCTTGTTCCTACAGGCTCAGGCTGATCTGCACCGACTCGACGCCGTGCAGGCTCTTCAACTGATCGATCATCATCTCGTCCAGCGTGGTGGTGTCGTTCGGGAAGTCGAGCTGCAGGGTTTCGCCGCGCGCCTTGATGAGGAAGCAGAAGCGATCGGGGCCCGGATACGAACTCAGCAGATGGTGCACCTCGCCCACGCGCGAAGCGTCGAGCGCGCTGTCACCCGATCGCGAGATCACGACCTTCGCCAGGCGATACGGCTCGGCCAGGGTCGCATAACCCTGGGTGTTATGGCCTTGGCCATGGCCATTCCCATTCTTCCTGGGCGCAGGCTCAGGCTGAGCAGGTTGAGAGGCGGCAGGCGGGTCCGCGGCCTGGCCGGACGGCACACTCGCCGTGAATTCCCGCTTCACCACCTCGGCCATCGGCTCCGCCGCGCGGCCCTGCTCCGCGGGTCCTGCTGCGCGCGGTCTTGCTGCCGCGGTCTTGCTGCGCGTAATCGGCGGTGGATTCCGCGAACGGGTTGTCATGCTGCGGAACGCCAAAGTCTTCTACCAGTGTAACGCTGGCGGCCGGTTCATCCACGTCAGGAATGAAGACCTCTCCGGCAAACGGATCCTCGTCAAAGAAGACCTCAGCGGGGATGCAGAGTGATCGTTAACTGGTTGTTGGTGGTTGGCCGGTGGCCGTTGGCTATTGATAGCGGGTGGCTGGCCGTTGGTCTTGGGCGCCTGAACATTAGCCGTGACGGGTTGGCTCGCCACCGGCTTGGGAGCAACGGCCTGATAAGCAACGCCCTGCTCTTTCACGACAGCCGGCTTCTGCACACCGTTAGTCGCCAGGGGCTTGCCATTGGCAACCGGTGGTCGGCCATTGCCATTCGTCTTCTGATCTCTGATCCCTGATCCTTGATCCCTGATCATCGATCCCTTCTTATCAGGTACCGCGCTCGTCACCTGCGGCTTGTCCGTGGCCGAATCGAGCAGAATCTTGGGCACTTTGCCCTGGCCGTCGATGGTCCCGCGCACCAGAACGATCTTGTCCTTTTGCCACAAATCCTGCGTCTGTTTCCACGTGCGCGGAAAAGCAACACACTCGAACGTGCCCTGCACGTCTTCGAGTTGGATGAAGCCCATCGTGTCGCCCTTCTTCGTTTGAATGGGGCGCGCTCCGATGACCGCGCCGATCATCACCGCTTTGTGGCCGTCCAGCTCTTCATTCAGTTCGGCGCTGGTGTGCGTGATCTCGCTTTGCAGCTGCGCCAGCGCCTGCGCCACCGGGTGCTCGGACACATACGCGCCGATGAGCTCCTTTTCCCACGCCAGCTTCTCGCGCAGCGGCACATCGCTAATGTTGGGCAGCGGACCGATCGTCTCGGTCTCGGACGCGTCGACGATGCCGCCGAACAACGTCAGCTGTCCCACGTCCTGCGCGTGATGCGCCGAGCCGCTGAGCCCCAGCATCCGATCGACCATCTGCAGCAATTGCGCGCGGTTGCCGAAATTCTCCAGCGCGCCGACCTTGATCAACGCTTCCAGCGCGCGGCGGTTGACCGAGCGCAGATCGACGCGGCGGCAAAAGTCTTCCAGGCTCTTGAACGGGCCGCCTCCTGAGCCTGTCGAAGGACCGCGGGCTTCACGGATCACGCGCACCGGGCCTTCGCCCACGCCCTTGATCGACGCCATGCCAAAGCGGATGGCGCGTTTGCCGTTGGGCTGCGTCTCGATCATGAAGTCCAGGTCGCTGTAATTCACGGCGGGCGGCAGCACGTCGATGCCCATGCGCCGCGTTTCGATGATGAGCAGGCCGATCTTCTCGACGCTCTGTTCCACCGTCATCAGCGCCGTCATGAATTCGACGGGGTAATGCGCTTTGAGGTACGCCGTCTGGCACGTCATCACCGCGTAGTCGGCGGCGTGCGCTTTGTTGAAGCCGTAGCGCGCGAAGAACTCGATGTCGCCATAGATCGCTTCGGCCACCGCTTGATCGATGCCGTTCTTCACCGACCCGGCAATGAACTTGGCCTTGTGGGCTTCGATCTTCTCCTTGATCTTCTTGCCGACGGCCTTGCGGATCTCGTCGGCCTCGCCGGGCAGATAACCGGCCAGCTGCACGGCGATCTGAATAATCTGTTCCTGATAGACGATGATGCCGTACGTCTCCTCGAGGATCGGCTCCAGTTTCGGATGCTTGTATTCCACCGGCTCGTCGCCGTGCAGGCGCCGGATGTAGGTGGGGATGTATTCCATCGGGCCGGGGCGGAACAGCGAAATGCCCGCGATGATATGCTCGAATTTGCCGGGCTTCATCTCCATCAGCATGCGGCGCATGCCCGCGCCTTCCACCTGGAAGAGGCCCAGCACATCGCCGCGCGACATCAACTGAAAGGCGGCGCGATCATTGACGGGAATGTTGTTCAGATCCAGGTCGACGCCGTGATTCTGTTTGATCAGATTGCACGCCTTGCGCATGATGGTCAACGTCGCAAGTCCCAGGAAGTCGACCTTCAGCAGCCCGATGGCATCGACGACGCCCATTTCGAACTGCGTGATCGATTCGAGCGAGTTGTCGCTCTCTTTTGTCGGGCGAGCCAGCGGCGTGTATTCCACCAGCGGCCGATCGGAGATCACCACCCCGGCGGCATGCGTGCCGATGTTGCGCACCGTGCCTTCCACCGTCTGGGCCGTGTCCAGCAGCGTCTTTACCCAGGCGGTGGAGTCATACAGCTCCTTGAGCTCGGGAATCTGCTCGATCGCTTCGCCGATCTTCACGGGCTTGCCGGGCACGTTCGGCACCAGCTTCGCCACGCGATCGACGTCCGGCAGCGGGATGTCCAGGGCGCGGCCCGTGTCCCGAATCGCCGCGCGCGCGCCCAGCGTGCCAAACGTGATGATCTGCGCAACTTTGTCCTTGCCGTATTTGTTGACGGCGTAGTTGATCATCTCCGCGCGCCGATCATCCGGGAAGTCCATGTCGATGTCGGGCATGGAAATGCGGCCGGGATTGAGGAAGCGCTCGAAGATCAGGTTATTCGGAAGCGGATCGAGCGTCGTGATGCCGCTGGTATACGCGACGATCGAGCCTGCGCCCGAGCCGCGAATATTCCACCAGATGTCCCGCTCCTTGGCAAAGCGCGTCAGATCGGACACAATCAAGAAGTAGGTGTCGAAGCCCATCTGGTGAATGATGGCGAGCTCATAGTTGAGGCGCTGGCGAATGTCTGGATTCTGGGCGCGCTCACCGTAGCGCCAGACCAGGCCGGCTTCGCACTTGCGGCGCAACTCCTGATCGGGTGTGACCCCCTCGGGCAGATCGAAGACCGGCAGGTGGTAGCCCTGGCTGCTGAGATCGACATCGCACATCTCGGCGATCTCCAGCGTCGAGGCCAGCGCCTGCGGCACTTCGCCGAACAAGGCGGCCATCTCGTCATAGCTCTTCAGATAGTAGGAGTCGTCCGTCATGCGCATGCGGTCCGGCTGGCGCACCAGCGCGCCGGTACCGATGCACAGCATGATGTCCTGCGCGGGCGCATCCGCCTGCCTGGTATAGTGCGCGTCGTTGGTCGCGACGGGCCGCACGTCAAACTCTTGGGCCAGTTGCAGCAGACTGCCGATTGATGTTGACCAGTTCCGGGAAGCCTTCGTGCAGCTGCAACTCGATGAAGAAGCGCTCACGCCCGAAGACCTCCAGATACCAGCCCAGCGCCCGGCGCGCTTCGTCGAGTTGACCGTTGGCCAGATAACGCGGAATCTCGGCCGCGCCGCAGCCGGTGGTGACGATTACGCCCGCGCTGTATTGCGCCAGCACTTCTTTATCAACCCGCGGGCGATAGTAGTAGCCTTCCAGTTGAGAGAGGGTGGCCAACTTCAGCAAGTTCTGATAGCCCGCCTGGGTCTGCGCCAGCAGCAACAGGTGATAGGGGCTCTTATCCTTCTGCGGATCGCGATCGTGGCGGGAGCGGCGCGCCAGGTAGCCTTCCATGCCGATGATGGGCTTGACCCCGGCTTTCTTCGCCGCGTTGAAGAAATCGATCACGCCATACATCGCGCCGTGATCGGTGAGCGCCACGGCGGGCTGACCCAGTTCCTTGGCGCGCGCGACGATATCGCCGACCTTGCTCAAGCCGTCGAGCACCGAATATTCACTATGCACGTGAAGATGAACGAATGACATTGTCACTATCCAATCAAAGAGAAGAGGAAACTACGAAGAACGCCTGTACCCCATTCAGCACAGCGCGACTGATTATAGCCGACTACGAACCCGCGTCAAGACACAAAACAACTACGCCGGGAAAATCAAACAGATTTTAAGCCTCTGTTCTATAGCGGTTGTTGTCTTGACTTGCGGCAGTCAGCTGTGAGTTTACCACATCTGAGGAGCAAAGACCTGTCAGGTGGGCCGCTGCGAGTATTGAACTTCCATCAGCCGCTGGCCCCGCCGGACAGATCTAATCAGGTGGCACTTGGTATAATATCAATCCAAAATCAGCATTCCGAAATCCAAAATCACAATATGCCTGAACTACCCGAAGTTGAAACCCTCGTCCGGCGGCTGCGCGAGCCGCTGATCGGGCAAACCGTCAAAAATGTGACGATCTACTGGAAGCGCACGATCGCCCGGCCGGCGCCGCAAGAATTCGCGCGGATGCTGCGCGGCTGCACCGTGCAGGCGATCGATCGGCGCGCGAAGTATCTGGTGTTTACGCTGCACGCAGCCAAGGGCGGCCCGTACCTGCCACGGATTCCCCCAACGCAGCGCGACACCGGCCAAAGCCTCGACTCCCAGTCAAGTGCCTACTCTCTTCCTATTGATTCACCTCAAAATGAGTGGCAAACTAAGCCTGGCGGATCGCAGGGCGCCGATCGAAAAGCACGATCGGGTGGTTTTCGATCTCGACCACGGGCAGCAGCTGCGCTTCAACGACGTGCGCAAGTTCGGCAGGATGTGGGCCGTGATCGATCCGGAAGAGGTCGCCGGCGCGATCGGGCCGGAGCCGCTGGCCGCCGACTTTGATTTGCCTAAATTCCGCGCGTTGGTACAATCAAGGTCAGGCGCCATTAAGCCGCTGCTGCTCAACCAGACTTTTCTGGCGGGCGTGGGTAACATCTATGCCGACGAGTCGCTGTGGCGGGCCAAGATTCACCCGCTGAGGAAAGCCGACAGCTTATCGGAGGCAGAGATTGCAGCGCTGTATCGATCGATCCGCCAGGTGTTACGAAAAGCGATCGCAGATCAGGGCACCGACGCCGGCGATGGCGTCATCGAGGGAGATTACGCGCCGCGCGTGTACGGGCGGGAAGGGAAACCGTGTTACCGGTGTCATCAACCGCTGCACAAGATCGTCGTCGGCCAACGGGGAACCCACTTCTGCCCACACTGTCAACCTAACCGACGCCGCGCAGCCAAGTCAGCCGTGAACAAGCGAGGTCAGCATGCAACTTGATCGTTTCATTCCCATTGTCATAGTCATCGGCATCGCCATGCTGTTGGTGCTCATTGGTGTGGTCCTGGCGATGCGCCAGCGCTCAAAGGGCCCCGCCGCTCATGAGGCCGTCACCAGCGACAAACCTGCGCCGGACTGGGTGAAAGGGTTGGCCGGCACAGCCGGCAAAGCTCTGACGCGCACTCCCGCCGCCAACATTCCGGCTGATGCCATCCTCGTCCTGCGCGATCCGGCATCGGGCGAGTGGCTGGTCGAAATCAACGGCATGCAGTACCGCAACTTGAAGGACATTCACGACGACCGTGCCGCGGACAAAGTGCTGGAGGCGCTGAGTGGCCTGCAACGCTTTGCCGGAACCATTCCCATCGTCAAGCCCGACCTGAACCCGCCGCCGGCCGGTGGTGTGGCGGTTACCCCTGCCGCGCCCGCGAAGGACATTGAACCGAGCGTGAGGCAGGCCATGAAGCCGGGCACCGCGGGTTCCACCCCCATGTATCCGGCGCCGCCCAACAGTATCCTCGATCAAATCGAGAAGATCTTGCAGCATAACTTGATGCGCTACCCGGAATTCAACGAGCGCAAGATTCATGTGGGCGCCGCGAGCGATGGCAGCCTGCTCATCGAAGTGGATCGGCAGTTCTATCAACACGCCGACGAAGTGCCCGACCTGGCTGTCCGCGGGGTGATCAAAGCCTCCGTCCAGGAATGGGAACGCTCCGCCTGAAAAGAGCGGGCCGGTTTTGAAACCGGCCCGCTCTTGCTCTTTCACAGCCACGCATCAAATTCGCTTAGGATCGATGTCTCTAACTGCCGCTTGGTGTCCGGCGGCAGGAATGCGGCGCGAATCGAGTTGCGCGTGCACGTCCGCAGATCGCGCAGACTGATGCCCAGCCCCAGCATGGCCACCATATACTCGTCGGTCAGGCTGGTATCGGATACGCTGGGATCGTCCGTATTGATCGTCACGTTCACGCCCAGCACATACAGATCGCGCAGGGGATGCAGGCCGAAGTTGTCCACGACGCCTGTTTGCATATTGCTGGTGGGGCAGATCTCCAGCGCCACATTGCGCTGGCGCAGCAGCTGCACCACCCTGGAATCTTCAATCGATCGAATACCATGGCCAATACGCTGCGCCTGCAAGAGTTCTATCGCTTCACGCACATTGGCTGCACCGCCCGCTTCGCCGGCGTGAATGGTGATCCCCAGACCATAATCCGCCGCACGATGGAACAACGGCGCAAACGCCGCAGCAGGGCAATGTACTTCGTCACCCGTTAGATCCACGCCGACAATGCCCCGCTCACGGTAGGCGATGGCCACCTCGATGACCTGACGGGCCAGGTCATAACTGTCGTGGCGCACCACGGCGCACAATAAACGGGCCACAACGCCGGTTTCTGCCTGCGCCTGGTCCACCGCTTCAATAACCCACTCGGTCACCTCGTGCAGCGAAAAACTCTGGGCGTGCGCCAGCGCCGAGGGGCTGAACCGCAGTTCCAGATACTTCACGTTGTCGGCCGCCGCATCCGCCACTGCTTCGTACGCCACGCGCTTGACGGCTTCACGGGTCGTATAGAAGCGGCGCAGCAGCTTGAACTTCTCCAGGAAGCGCTGGAAACCCGGTTCTTCGTCGGTGAACTGCACGTAAGGCCGCAGCTGCTCGATGTCGTAGCTGGGCAGGTCGATGCCGTGTTCCTCTGCGATCTCGGCAAGCGTCTCCAGCCGCAGCGATCCTTCCAGATGTCGATGCAGATCGACCTTGGGCAGCGCATGCAGCAGCTGCCTCAATTCAAGGATTGAGCGCGGCATCGCGCGAGAGTGTGTCATAATCATCGTATCGAACAGCCGCGGTCACTGTGGCAACGGCTACTACCGGGCATTTCATCCACAGCCCGATCGCCTCTGCCGCGCTAACCTGTTCTGGCCGCGGCCTCGTGCGGCGTCTGAGTCTTGGGCAGTGTAAACCTGAAGACACTGCCCTGGCCAGCTGCGCTTTCCACCCAAATGCGCCCTCCGTGCGCCCCCACAATCCGGCGTGCGATAGCCAGCCCCAATCCCGCGCCGCCGAAGCGGCGCGTGGCTGAGCCATCTACCTGATAAAAGCGATCGAACACCTTATCCAATTGATCGGCAGGAATCCCCACCCCGGTATCCGTCACACTCACCAGGATCATCTCGCCCGCGTCCTGCACTTCGAGCGTGATGGCGCCGCCGCGCGGGCTGAATTTAATCGCATTCCCCAACAGGTTATCAAACACCTGATTGATGCGGTCGCGATCGACAGGAATTAACGGCAAGTGGGCCTCGGCCTGCAAGTGCAGGGATATGCCAGCCGTCACCGCGGCCACCTCGCAGCTTTGTAAAGCCAGGCGCGCCATCTCGCGCATGTCCTGCCGGGAAAACTGCAGCGATTCCCATTCAACCTGCTGCAAGTAAATGATATCACTCACCAAGCGCGTCAGCGCATTAGTCTTGTCCGCCACAATCGTCAGACTCTCACGCTGTGACTCCTGGAGCGGCCCCATGTCCTCTTCCAGCAGCAGTTCGACGTAACCTTTGATGAACGTCAACGGCGTGCGCAGCTCGTGCGACACATTCTGCACCAGCTCGTCTTTCAGCCTGTCAATTTGCTGCAGCTCCTGGTAGGCCAGCTCCAGTTGGCCGCGCGTTCTTCCAGATCAGCATACAACTGCGCATTCTCAAGGGCGGCCGCCGCCTGCGCCGCGGCAATGGTCAGGGTACGCTGGTCATTTGGTGTGAAGGCGTCGGGGATGACCTGATCGATCGCCAGGGTCCCGATGACGCGATCCTTCACCATCAAGGGCACCACCAGCAGCGAGCGGACCGCCGGATCGAAATAGATAAAGTCGGGCAAACTGCTGGCGTCGGGCACATAGAGGGGCGTGGCGGTGGCCGCCACTTTGCCGCTGATGCCTTCACCCACTCTGAGCCTGGCGGCCTGCCACCATTTCGGCTGCAAGCCAGCCGCCGCACGGATCTCTAACAGCTGCGTTTCAGGATTCAGCAGGGAAATACTGACTCCGCGGCAGTGCAGCACCTCTTTCAAGGTCACCACGATCGAATCCAGCAGCGTTGGCAGATCGATAATCGTGGTCAGCTGCTCGGCAAAGGCATACAGGGTCGACACTTCCGCCAGGCGCTGCTGCGTCTCTTCATGCAGCCGCGCATTCTCGATGAGCACGGCCAGTTGGCCAGCCAGCGTTTGCAGCAGTCGTTCGTCGTCTGGCGTAAACGCATTGAGGCGCGAGCTCTCGACGTTCATCACGCCCACCAGCTGATCGGCCGCCAGCAGCGGCACGGCCAATTCCGATCGAGTCTGCTCCACCGTAGGCAGATAGCGCGCGTCCTGCTGGACGTCGTTGACCAGCGCCGACTGCCGGGTCTGTGCGACCCAGCCGACCACACCTTCACCCAGTTTCACCTGCAAATTAGGCGCATCCGGATCAAATCCATAACCGGCACGTGTGTGCAACGATTGGGTATCAGCATCAAACAGGATGAATTCGAAAATCTCAAAGCGCAGGCTGCGCCGGATCACGTCCAGCACGCGATCGAGCACCTGGCTCATAGCCAGCGTGGAAGTCCCGGCCCGGGCGGTCTCAAACAAAATTGAGATTTCGGCCAGGCGGCGGCGCGTCTCTTCGAGCAGCTGGGCGTTCTCGATCGCCACCGCTGCTTGACTGGTGAAGATTCCAGCCAGATCGACCTCGTCTTCATTGAAACGGCGCGGATCCGATCGGCTGTATACATCCAGCGCACCGATCAGCCTCCCGCGGCTGACGATGGGGACACGCATCAGGCTGCACAGATCTTCTGCTTCAAAGAGCTGGCGCTGTTCCCCGCTCGCTGCCAGCGTGCGCAGATCAGCGATCACTTGCGGCCCGCCATTCGTTCTGTGGCCATCCGTTTCGATGGCCCAACCCAGCCACTCTGGCTTGAGGCTGAGCCGGGGCACAAAATTCGCTGAAAGCCCGCAACTGGCCCGAATGCGCAGCAGGTGGTCGGCAGGATCCAACAACAATAGGCTGGCCGCCGGCGTGCTGAACGTGCGCGTGGCTTCCTGCACGATGAGATCAAGCAGCATGTTCAAGTCCAGTTCGGCGGCCATGGCGGCGGCGCTAGCTTGCAGACGTTCCAGTTGCTCGCGGCGCAGACGCTCGGCGGCAAACAGCTGGGTGTTTTCCAGGATAACCGCCCACTGACCGGCAATCGTCGTCAACAGGCGCTCGTCGCTGGACGAAAAGGCGTTGACACGCGGGCTTTGCACGTCGATGGCGCCGATGATACGCTCGCCCACGCGCAACGGGACGCAGAGTTCCGAACAGGTCGAACTAATGCCTGGCAAGTGGCGCGGGTCCTGCCGGACGTCCGGCACATTGATCAACAGGCCGCGCGCGATCGCCCCACCGACGATGCCGGTGCCGACTTTGATGAAGCGATTACGCTCATACTCGGCCTGCAGGCTGGAGGTGGCAAACAGGTGCGCATAATCGTCTTCGTCATTCACCAGAAACAGGCCAATGTACTCAAACCCCAGCGAACGCTGCAAGGCTTCGACCGTATGCCGCGTGACCAATTCAAAATCAAGCGAGGCCGTGGCTGCCACAGACAGCTCGTGCAAGGTCCGGATTTCCTCCAGTTGGCGCTTGGTCTGCTCAAACAGACGCGCATTACTGACCGCGATGGCCGCCATATCTGAGAGCAGCGTCAACACGCGCGCTTCATCCGCGGTAAAGGCGTGCGGCTCCAGAAACGCGACGGCGAAGACGCCGATGACGCCATCGGGCCGCTTCAGTGGAAAGGCCGCGACAGAAGCGGCGTTCAGGTGCGTGCGATGCGCCGGATCACGGCTGACGTCATCGATCACGACAGGGGTGCCTTCCCGGAAGACTTGCCATGTCAAGCTTTCTGGTTCAGCATAGGGAATCACAGGTTCGCGCGTGCCATCCTTGCGCAGCGCCGCGCCAAACATCAGTTCTTTCCTGTCAGGATCGTACAGGAAGATGTGCGTGTAATCGGATTGGATGAGCGCCAGGGCATTCTGCGCAATCGTGTCCAGCACCGACCACAAGTCGAGCGAGGCGGTGACGCGCAGGCTGACCTCTTGCAGAGCGGTCAGTTCAGCCACGCGCCTGCGGGCTTGATCATATAACTCGCCATTCGTGATGGCAATCAGCAGCATGTCGGCTAACGATTGCATCATCTCGGCGTCTTCGGCCGAAAAGGCTTGCAGTTCGGTGTGTTCAAGATCGAGTACGCCGACTACTTCGTCGCCACGCTTCAGCGGCACAGCCAGTTCCGATTGGGTGCGGCCGAGCGCCGGACTAACCGCAGTGCTGCAGCGTGGATCCTGGCTCACATTCGGCACATTCACCAGTTCAGCCGTACGCGCGGCATAACCGGCCAGACCCTCATCCAGAGTCTGACGCACCTGGCGCTGATGGAGCAACCGGGCCTTGCTGCCGGCGCTCGACCGCAACACCAGATCCCGGCGAACGGGATCAACCATGAAGACAGTTGCCGAATCGTAACCGAACTTCTCGCAGATCGAGCGCGTAATGCGCCGAAAGCGTTCGGGCAGATCCAGTGTGGCGAGCACGTCACGCGCCACTTCGTTCAGCAGCGCCAGCTGCTGCGAACGGCGTGTGACGCGCGCGAACAACTGCGCGTTGTCAATCGTGACGCCGATCTGATCGGCAATGGCTTTGATGACATCAATCGACTGCGGAGCAAAGGCGCGCGGCTCATAGCTCATGACGCCCAGCACGCCCACCACGCGACCGCGCGCGCGCATCGGCGCCAGGGCCATGGCGCGTATGCCTTCCTCGCGCACTTGCGGCACGGCCAGACGTGTCTCATTCTCCAGACTGCCCGTTACGATGACTTCGCCCGTGACCACGGCCTGACCAGACAGCCCCTGCCCCAGCCGCACCCGCATGTGGCTGGCCAGGTCTTGCTGGCGCCAGCCGCGATGCACTCGGATGACCAATTCCTGCGCCTCTTCATCGACCAGACTGATGGCGCCGGCTTCAAAACCCACGACCTCCAGCGCTTTGTCCAGGGCCATGGTCAATGTGATTTCCAAATCAAGCGATTGGCTGACAGTGGCCGCAACGCTGTTGAGCGCCGCCATGTGATCAGCGCGGCGCTGCACTTCGACGTACAGTCGGGCATTTTCAATGGCCGCCGCAGCCTGCGTGGCAAAGGCATAGGCCATCTGGATGTCTTCCGCGTTGTAGACGTCGGGCCGATGGTTATCGACGTTTAGGATGCCCAGGATTTCATCCTGGCGGCGGTTAAACAGGGGCAAGCCCAACCAGGAACGAATCGGGCTGTTGTCCACCAGTCCCAACCAGCGCGGATCGGTTTGCGTGTCAGGGATGTAGACAGGTCCGCGTGCTTCGGCAAGCGCGCGAATGGTCGGCAGATCACTCACGTGCTCCGCCAGGGCTGCTGCCATGCGCTCCGTCAGGCCGCGAGCCATAACCAGGCGATAGCAGCCCCGCTCGTTGAGCAGGAGGGAGGCGCTGTCGTATGGCACGACATCCTGCAGCCGATCGATAATCGCAGCCAATACGGCGTTCACATCCAGCGTGGAGTTGACGACGGTCATCACGTGCTGCAGGGCGGCAGTCGTGCGCTGCTGGCGCGCCAACGAGAGATCGGCGTCCGCCACATCCACTCGCCGCAGCACCATATGGACAGCCACGACGCGCCGTTCCTGCACAATGGGCCGGGCGGCAAACTCGACACGGCGCGCACTCGGCGCCGCTAGCGCCCGTCCGGGCGGCGGCGCCAGATCGAGCAAGCCGCGTGACTCGGCACGTTTGACCGTGATCAGTCGAAGCACTTCCCGCCAGCGTGGATGCGAGTAGCTGGCGAGGAAATCTTCAAGAGGGCACTGTTGAAGATCGGAGGGCGTGGCGGCGCCCAGCAGAGACAGGGCTGAAGTGTTGGCAGCCAGCACCCGTCCCCGTCGATCGAGGACCAGGGCCGGCCCGGCATGCGCAAACAAGAACGACTCAGCGTCAATTGGCGGCAGAGTCGCTTGGCTTACTCGATGGCGTGCAGGCCGCTTGGCTTCACTCACCGATCATGCTCCCGGAATAGCCAGCCCCAGTAACGCAGCACAATGACTAGCGCCAGCACCGCCGCCACAACCAGCGGCACCGTGTGGCCCACAAAGTAGAACCACGCACTCAAGAGCCATTCAGGCGCTGTCTGGGGCACCGTCCGCAGCATCAACACGATCCACTCGCAGACCAGGGCGACGAGGACCAGCGCCAGCGCGACATACAGCCAGCGATAATACGGCTTCATTTTTGTCACGGCGCCCAGCTTGCGACTGAGTATCGCAAAAATGTACAGCAGATACACGATCGCGAGGGAGGCCACGAGCGCGGCCGGTATGGTCAAGATCGTCAAGATCGGCTCCCGGTCATCAAGCGTACGAGGTTGTACCCCAATCCGATCAAGCTGGCACCGCCCGCCAGCAGCAGCGCATCGCTCAGCACGTTCGGCGCGCCGACAAAGAGTACCTCAATCACCGCGGCGGCGGCCAGCAGAACGAGCGGTACACCAAACCACTGATAACGTGAACGGCGTCCCGACGTGATCTGATAAAAACGCGCGATGCGATAGAGGACCCCCACCAGCGCGCAGATCACGCCCCAGGCAATCAACAGGAGGACCGCATTCACCGACGCCATGTTCACCGGTCATCCTAGCGGCGCACAAACGCTTCCACAAATGAATCGGCCATGCGGCGCGGGCTGCCGCTCATGATGCCTTCACGCCCCTCAAACTTCGACTGCACTTCAATGCCGTGGCGCGTAATCTCGTACTGGCGAATGTCCTTGGCGTGATCGCTGCCGCGCAGTTTCAGCACCAGCAGCGCCTTGCGGATGGCGCTTTCAATTTCCACGTAACGCAGCATCAGGTATGAATCGGCTACAAAGGCGACATCTTCTTCCGGGCTTTCCAGCTCGCCAATCAGCGCGCTGTTTTCGCGCGTCAACAGACTGGTCAGACCTTCTCGCTTCAATGAGTTGATAAAGCCGTACAGAATGCCGCGCCGCGCCACCGGGTCGTCGCTCAACCGATCGAAGTGGGAGAGGCTGTCAACCAGAATCCGCCGGGCACCAATCTCATTGATCATTGCTTGAATGCGCCCGTCCACGCCGCCCAGATCGGAATAGCTGACTTCCGGGCTGGTCATGATGACTCGTAATTTGCTCGCCTGCTCGAGCGCGCGAAAGTCCCAGTCGAAGTTGGCCGCATCGTCATAATACTGCTGCGCAAACTCTTCGAAAGTCAAAATCAGCCCCGGCTGATTGAACTGGGTGATGCCGTTGTAGATATACTGCATACCCAGCGTCGATTTGCCGGTGCCGGGCGCGCCTTCCACCAGGTTGGCCGACTGGCTGAGAAAGCCGCCACTCAGCATTTCATCCAGACCGGCGATGCCAGTTTTAACTCGTTCCATGAGCTCTTACTCCACCGGGGAAGCCAGCCGAAGCCCTGGCTCTGCCCGCTTAACGCGTGCCGCGAATCAAGTGATAGATGGCCTTGACCCGGAATTGCCGGTCATCGCTGGCCGAGACAAAATGCTTGATCTTTTCGCGAATCTGGGCATCTTTGGTCAACAAATAGACCGTCAGCGTGCCGCTGGTATGCTGCTCCAACACCCCGGCTTTGACCAAGTCTTCCAAGTCGGTCTGGATCACTGCCGCATCGCGCCCGATGTAACGCGCGATGTTGTCGATCGTGTCGGTGGTGTGCGGATTCTCGAAGAAAAAGATCACGAGATCCCATTTGATGAACGAATTCACCGTGGTCTTGAGAAACTCCAGGACCTCCGGGTCCATGTCGTCCATCAGCCGCCGCGACAGATCGCCGGTGCCGGGCAGCGCAGAACGCTTGCGCGGCTGAGAAGGTTGCCACTCGGGTAGACGGTTGGAATCAGAGTCGCTCATTTTGGCTGCTTTAGGGGTGTGCCAGCCTTGGCTCCGTTGCCTGCTTTGCCGCCCGGCAACGGGGCTGCACCCGGCGCACCGTGGCAATGTTTATACTTCTTTCCGCTGCCGCACGGGCAAGGATCGTTGCGGCCCACCGTTTCGTCCGCCACTTTGCGTACCGGCTGGCGGCCCTTGCCACTGCTGCCCGGCGTATTGGTGCTGAGCCGCCTGGGCTGCGGTGGCGGCGCCGATTGAGCCGGTTGAACCCGATAGATATCGCGCGCCACCTGGCTGCGAATGGAGGCCAGCATGTCATCATACGTTTCGGCGGCTTCGCGTTTGTACGCCACCACCGGATTTTGCTGGCCGAAGGCGCGCAGGCCGATGCCTTCACGCAGCCCATCCAGATCGGTCAAATGCCGCACCCAGTGACTATCAACCGCGCGCAACAGCGTAATGCGCTCGGCCTGCGGCATCAAATCACCCAGCTGTTTCGCTTTCTCGGCGTACGCCTGCTCAGCGTACCCCCTCAATTGCTCTTCAATCGCGTCCGGTTTCAGATCACGCCAATTATCCGGCGTCAAGCTGGCCGGCAGCGGAATCAGGCCGCGCGCGGCGATCATCAACCCGCTCAAATCATAATCGTCGATGGGGCCCGGCGTGTGCTGCGCCACCAGCGTGTGAATATCATCATTGATCATATCCACGATGATGGGCTTCAGGTTCTTCTCGCTCAAGATCTTGCGGCGCTGCGCATAAATGACGTTGCGCTGCGTGTTGACCACATCGTCGTATTCCAGCACGTGCTTGCGGATGTCGAAGTTGTAGCCCTCCACCCGCACTTGCGATTGCTCGATCGACTTGCTGAGCAGAGAATGCTCCAGCGGCTGATCGTCGTCGAACTTCGCCCATTCCATCACGCCCTTGATGCGATCGCCGCCGAAGCGCCGCATCAGCTCGTCCTCGATCGAAACGTAGAAGCGGCTCGAGCCAGGATCGCCCTGACGGCCCGCGCGCCCGCGCAATTGATTGTCGATGCGGCGCGCTTCGTGCCGCTCAGTGCCGATGATATGCAGCCCGCCCAGCGCCACTACTTTTTCCCGATCGGCCCCCGCCTGCTTCTTCGCTTCCTCGTAGGCGCCGTCCCATTCTTCCGGCGGGACTTCCGTCAGATCGACGCCTTTCTTGCGCAGGATTTCGCGCGCGATGCCTTCCGGGTTGCCGCCCAGCAGAATGTCCACGCCGCGCCCGGCCATGTTGGTCGCTACGGTTACCGCACCCGATCGGCCTGCCTGCGCGATAAAGACCGCTTCTTTTTCGTGCTCCTTCGCATTCAAGACGTTGTGCGGGATGCCGCGCCGCTTCAACAGGCCGGACAGCATTTCGCTGGTCTCGATGGCCACCGTACCGAGCAGCACCGGGCGGCCCTGCTTGTTCATCTCCTCTACTTCATCGACCACGGATTTGAACTTGCCGCCCGCCGTCTTGAAGATCATGTCCGCGCTGTCCTCCCGAATCATCGGGCGGTGCGTAGGGATGATCGCCACATCCAGGTTGTAGATCTTCTGGAATTCTTCTTCTTCGGTCTTAGCCGTGCCGGTCATGCCCGCCAGCTTGCGGTACATGCGGAAATAGTTCTGGAACGTGATCGTCGCGTAGGTCAGGCTCTCCCGTTGGACCGTGACGCCTTCCTTCGCTTCGATCGCCTGATGCAGACCTTCACTGTAACGGCGCCCATACATCAACCGGCCGGTGAACTCGTCGACAATGATGACCTGCCCCTCTTTGACGATGTAGTCCTTGTCGCGTTTGTACACGACGTTGGCGCGCAACGCGTTATCGAGATACGGAATCCACTCAAAGTATTGTGTGTCGTATAGATTCTCCACGCCCAGCATGCGCTCGATCTTCTCGATGCCGCGCTCGGTCAGCGTGACGTTGCGCGTTTTGTGCTCGATGACGTAGTCGCCATCCGGCTCTTCGGCTTCATCGTCGCTCGACGGCTGCAAGCGGCGCACCACTTCGGAGAAGCGCACGTACAAGTCGCTGCTCTCCTCCGCCGGCCCGGAGATGATCAACGGCGTGCGCGCCTCGTCGACCAGGATGTTGTCCACCTCGTCGACGATGGCATAATGCAGGTCGCGCTGCACGCACTGCGCCAGATCCCACACCATATTATCACGCAGATAGTCAAAGCCAAATTCGTTGTTGGTGCCGTACGTAATGTCTGCCAGGTAGGCTTCCCGGCGCGGCACCGGCCGCAGATGGTTGTAACGATCGTCCTGCGACTTCACGGCGGGATCGAACAAAAACGCCGATTCATGCTGAATCACACCCACCGTCAGTCCCAGGGCGTGATAAATGGGTCCCATCCACTGCACGCCGACCTTGGACAAGTAATCATTCGGCGTTACCAGATGCGCGCCATGACCGGCCAGCGCATTGAGATACAACGGCAGCGTGGCCACCAGCGTCTTGCCTTCGCCCGTCTTCATCTCGGCGATCGTGCCCTCGTGCAGCACGGCCCCGCCGATCAGCTGCACGTCGAAGTGCCGCAAGCCGATCGTGCGTCGCGACGCTTCGCGCACCGCCGCAAAAGCATGCGGCATAAACTCCGCCAGCGTGGCAGTGACGGCCTTGAAATACTCATCCTCGATCTTCTTGGCGCCATGGTCCAGCTGCCGCCGTTGATCGAGTCCGTCTTCAGACTGCGCGGTCAGGCGCGCCTCTTCCCAGCGCTCGCGCAAATCCTTGACAGACGCCTGCAATTCAGCGCGAAACTCGGTCGTCACTTCACGGAGTTCGTCGTCGGACATCTGCTGATATTCAGGCTCCAGCGCGTTGACCTCATCCACCAAGGCCTGATACTTCGACAGGGTGCGCTGCGCCGGATCACCGGTAAACTTTGAGACAATCGACTTGAACATCTAGGTTATTCTCTTTCTAGAGCAAATTCCACTTTGGGCCACGATTCTGTCACACCGCACTGCACGCAGTGGGTGCAAGTGTGCCCGAGTGCTTCCAGCGGGCATCCAGACTGACGATTGGCACTCGAGGTTGATAGGCCTTCGAGATTCCCGCTATGCCGTACCCAGGCCCCGCTGGGGCCTGGCGGCACGCAAGAGCAAAAGCACGCGGGAACACATGCGGTGCAATGCTCCCGTGACGGTGTGACGCGAGAGCCTAAATCGACCTAGAAACTGCCAATCATTCGATACCGATCATCCCGGCGTCAGTTGAGTGCCACAATCGAAAACGATAACCGGCTTTCACAATTGGGCACATCGGCTGCTCGCCGCGTTGGACGGTCTTAATCCACAGGGTCCTGCTTGTACTGAAACCCGAACATCAGAATTTTTTTGGTTAGAAAGCGTCATCATGGCGCGGCCACCTAACAACTGATCAACTGATCCCCGATCCCTACTCGTTGAACATCTGCCCCACCGACATGCCCTCGTGCGTGCGCAGGATCACTTCGCTCAGCAGCGGCGCGACAGACAGCACGGTCATTTCGGGCAGACGTTTTTCAGGCGGCAGCGGCACACTGTTCGTCGTGATGATTTCCTTAATCGGCAGCGCCCGCAGCCGATCGATCGCAGGCGGCGATAGCAGGGGATGCGTGAAGCATAGATAAATCTCGCCCGCGCCGGTGGCCTTAAGAATATTTACCGCGCCCGTCATCGATCCGGCCGTGTCCACTTCGTCGTCGACCAGAATAACCGAGCGTCCTTTCACGTCGCCAATCACCGTCAACGACTGCGCCCGGGCATCATTGCCGGTGCGCCGTTTTTCGATGAAGGCCATGGGCAAGTTGAGCTTCTCCGCAAAATTGCGGCCTTTCTTGGCAAAGCCCAGATCGGCCGTGACCACCACGCCCCCGCCCGGCTGGCGTTCCAGGTGCTTGGCCATCAGATAATCGCTGAGCAAGTGAAACGTGCTGACTTCGTCGCCGGGGATGCTGAAGAAACCTTGAATCTGCCCCGCGTGCAGATCGAGCGTGAGAAACCGATCGGCTCCGGCGGTTTTGACCAAATCCGCCAGCAGGCGCGCCGTAATCGGCACGCGCGGCTGATCTTTCTTGTCGCTGCGGCCATAGGCAAAGTAGGGCATCACCGCGGTGATGCGGCCGGCGTTGGCGCGCTTCACCGTATCCAGCAAGATCAGCAGTTCCATGATGTGCTGGCTGACCGGCGCAATCAGCGTCTGAATGACAAACACGTCCTTCCCGCGCACACTGGCCAGCAACCGCACAAAGATGTTGTCATTGGGAAACCGGATAATCTCGCGCGGGCTGAGCGCCACGCCCACACACTCGCCGATTTCCTCGGCCAGATCAGGACACGAGGTACCGGCAAACACGCGAATATCGCCATACGTGCGGACGTTATGCGTCATGCTGTGCCTTTCAACTTAAATGACACGTGTTGTTCAAGCTGTGAATGTGGAACACGCCCTCGCGCATTTCCACCTGGCTCAACGACGTATTGCCAAAATGAAAGGGATGCCGCCGGGTTAAGTCCAGCCCCAGCATCGCCGTGAGATACACGCCAAACGTGCCGCCGTGCGCCACGACCGCCACGTGCTCCGCCGGATGCTGCGCGTAGATGTCCTGCATAGCGGACATGACACGCGCCGCGAAATTCACGCGCCCTTCGCTGCCGGCTACCGGCACGGCCCACGGATCCTCGAGCCAGCGATTCGCCAATTCGGGATGGCTCTCAGTCACTTCATCCCAGGTCATGCCGCTGAGGACGCCGAAGTCATATTCCATCAAGCGCACGTCCGGCCTCACCGGCAGGTCGAAGCGGGCGGCAATCGCCTCGGCAGTCGATTGGGCGCGCCGCAGCGGGCTGCTATAGATCGCCGCGATGGGTTCGCGCTCCAACCGATCCGCGATGCGCTGCGCCTGCTGTAAGCCGATCTCGTCCAACTCAATATCGATTTGACCCTGAATCCGGCCGGCCGCATTCCACACCGATCGGCCATGCCGCACCAAATGCACAAGTGTCATGATAACAGTTGTTCCGCCGCCGAATAAGGATCGATCGTGCGGGCGGTCACCTGCTCGATCGCGCGGTTGAGTTCCACCGGCCCAACGCGCTGCAGCCATTGCTGCAGCAGGGCTTCGCGCAGAATCGTCTCCAGTTCGATCGCAGCGCGCACCCTCGCGCGCTGTTGTCCCTCAGGATGACCGCTCAAATACGCCCGATGCTGAGCCACAGCGTCCAGTATCTCTGCGATACCCGTGCCCTCTGCCGCGATCGTTTTCAAGATCGGCGGACGCCAGCGCTCGGCGGCCGGCACCTGCGGCGGCGCGGCGATCGTCAGCAATCGCCCGTGGTGCAGCACGCTGGTCGGAGCTTTGCCCAGGTCGAGCATGGCGTGGAGCGCATTGACCGTGCTCTGCACACCGTCCCGATCGGCTTTGTTGACGACCAAAATGTCGGCGATCTCCAGAATGCCCGCCTTGATCGCCTGCACTTCATCGCCCAGCCCCGGCGCTTCGACCACAATTACCGTATCGGCGGTGCGCGCAATATCGATCTCGCTCTGCCCCGCACCGACGGTCTCGATCAAAATCAGCTGGAAGCCCGCCGCATCCAGCACCTTCACCACGTCGGTTGTAGCGCGCGCCAGGCCGCCCAGACTGCCGCGTGTCGCCATCGATCGGATGAACACACCGGCGTCGCCTGCCAGATCGCGCATGCGAATGCGGTCGCCCAGCACGGCCCCGCCCGAAAACGGCGAGGTGGGATCGACCGCCACGATGCCGATGGCGATTTCGGGATGCTGCCGGCGCGTATACTTGGCAATCTCGCTGACGAGCGTGCTCTTGCCCGTGCCGGGCGCGCCGGTCACGCCGACGATCTGGGCCCGCCCCGTGCGAGGATAGACTAATGCCAGAGCCGACCATGCTTCAGTCCCGCCGTTTTCCACGCGGCTGATCAGGCGGGACAGGGCCCGCCGATCGCCCTGCAGAGCATGGTCAACCAGAACCGGAATCGCATCAGGCGGTTTGGAATTGGCCACGAATGAACTCGACGACGTGATCGGTGTTGGTGCCAGGCCCGAAGACGGCAGCGACACCGGCATCCTTCAAGGGCGCCACATCTTCATCGGGTATGATGCCGCCCGCAAAGATCAAGACGTCCTCCAAACCCCGCTCCTTCAAGCATGAGGCGACACGCGGCAGCAGTGTCAGGTGCGCGCCGGACAGAATGGACAAGCCCACCGCGTCCACGTCTTCTTGCAGCGCCGCTTCGGCGATCATTTCCGGCGTCTGCCGCAAGCCCGTGTAGATTACTTCCATGCCGGCATCGCGCAGGGCGCGCGCGATCACTTTAGCGCCGCGATCGTGGCCGTCAAGGCCAGGCTTGGCTATCAAAATGCGTATCTTCTTGTCCATGCATTCTAACCCTCTGCGCTACTTCCTTACAACACGCATTTACAGGAATTATATCAAGGTAATCCAGGCATTCACTTATGGCAGGGTGCGTGAGGATTATACAACACGCAGGACACCGTCGCAAACACTACCAGGCACCTGCCGCCCGTGTTGTTTTACAAATGCAGGGGCGTATGCTAAAATCAACCGAAAATCAACTCAGCCGTCGTAGCCTTATCGACCAAGCGCCGCCCAGCCTCAGTTTTCAGCCGGTCAACAATCTTATGGCGTCATTTACGCCGCCTCCTTCAACTCCGTTGCGCGACATCGGCCAGAAGGCCACATGGCCGCTGGTCTTTGTCATCTTGCTTGCCGCCACAGCCGTCTCGATTATCGTGCCAGTACTGGCCATCGATTGGGTCCAGCGTATGCCCTTTCCGAGCGTTCTGCTCCAGCCTAACCTGCTGGTTTCCGATGCGAGCGGGTATGACTGGGGCCCGACGGCTCAACTGGACACCCTCGATCGTGTCGTGGGCATCAACGACACGCCGGTAGCAGACCAGGCAATGTATGATCGTGCACTGACCAACGCCTGGGCTCTCGGCGAGCAGCGCGTTCGCGTGATCTACGAACGGTTGGCCAGCATAAACCCCCGCCCGTGCGGGGATATGATCAGGCCGGGGGCGTACCGGTGCGAAACGATACGCTTGCTGCAAAGAACCGAGCCCGGTGAATTCATTTCGCTCTTTGCACTACCCTACGGGCTTGGCCTGGTGTATCTGCTGATTGGCATCTGGGTGTTCCGCCAGCGGGGCAACCAGCGCACTTCTCAAGTGCTGGCGCTGTTTGCCGGAACCTCCTCCATCATTTTTGCCACCTATTTCGACGGCTTAACCACCAATCGGCTGCAGTGGGCGGCCTTCCTGGCAATGGGCGCTTCCGGCGGCGCCCTGCTTAGCCTGAGTTTGCTCTTCCCTCAGACCGCACGCGTCGTCGAGCGTCAACCCTTGATACGCTTTCTGGTCTACGCGCCGGGCCTGGCGTTTGCCGCCCTGGCCAGCATCGCGTTGCTCACATCGAACGACCCCTGGGCGTACGTGACGTGGCAGCGCTGGGTACTGGTCGCGCTGGCGGCCGCTATTCCGTTCTTCATTGGCATGCAAATCTATCGGCGCTCGAGATCTGACTCACCCATCGTGCTGCAGCAAAGCCGCATTATCCTGTGGGGATCGATACTGGCCCTCCTGCCCTTCCTGATCTGGGTTGGCCTGAGCATCTTCAGACCGACGCCCTTCAACCCCTGGTTGTACATGTTCAGCACGATCTTGTTTCCGTTGTCGATTGCCTACGCCATGCTGCGCTACAACCAGCTCAATTTCGATCGATTGTTGACGGTCGCCGCTTCCTACGTGATTGCGGGCGCACTGGTGGTCGTGATCTACTTTGGCATCGCTTACCTGGTTTCACTCGTGACGGGATCGCCGCAGACGCTGTTTGCCAACCCCGGTCTGGCCGTGCTCTTTGTGCTGCTGGCCGTGATGCTGCTCGATATGCCCCGGCAACGCCTGGAACGCACAATCGAACGGGTCTTCTTCAAAGGCCGTTACGACACGCAGGCCCTGCTGCAGAACTACAGCCGCCGCCTGACCGAAGTGTCGGATCTCTCATCGGTGGTCCAGCTGCTGCGCGAGCAAGTGCTAGGCTATTTCCGGCCGGATGGGTTGTATGTGTATCTGCTGGACGTGCGCATGAACGCCTTTGTGGCACAGCCTGATCCAGCCATGCCCCGCCTGCCTGCGGCCGCCGCGCAGTGGGCATTGGACAGTTCTGTGCCGCGCTGGCTGCGCAGTGAAAGCGGGGCCCGCTTTTTGCAGCCCGGGCATGCACTGCCCGAGATGCTGGTGCCCGATCAGGCACGCATCGAAATGATCGGCGCGTTCTTATACGCGCCGCTCACCGGGCATCGCCAACTCAACGGCTGGCTGGCGCTGGGCCCCAGGCAAACCGGGCAAGCCTATTCGGCCGATGACCTGGCTTTCCTCGATGCCCTCACCAATCAAACCGCGCTGGCTCTGGAACGGGCTGTGGTGTTTGACGATCTGGAGCGCCGCGTCAGCGAATTGAATGCGCTCAGCCGCATCAGCCAGGCCGTCAATTTCACGCTGGATCCTGACGACACCCTCGAATTGATCTACACGCAGATCAGCCGCGTGATCGATACGCGCAATTTCTACATCGCGCTGGCGGATACCAAGCGCGGCACTATGCGCTATGCCTTCTACGTGGAAGGCAGCGAGCGCCTGTACCCTGACGACGAGTGGCCCATTGATACGGGCTTAAGCGGCGAAATCATGCGGCACGGCCAGCCCATTATCACCGACGATTACGTGCAGGAATGCGAGAAGCGGGGGTTGAAGGCCGGCGGCAGGCCCGGCCGCGCCTGGATGGGCGTGCCGCTCAACGCCGGCAACGTGCCGATGGGCATCATGGTGGTATCAGACTTCCGCGAAGAAATCGCCTACAGCCAGGAACAGCTGCAAATTTTCGCGGCGATAGCGGATCAAGCGGCCAGCGCGCTGGATAAGGGCCGCCTGTACCGCGAAACGGCTGAACGCGCCCGGCAGCTGGCCGTGTTGAACGAAGTGGGCAGCAGCATCACCAGCACGCTCGATCTGCGCACCGTGCTGACCAACATCGTCTCCAAAGCCATGGAACTGCTCAACGCCGAATCCGGCTCGCTGCTGCTGGTAGACGAGCAGCACGATGAGTTGGTATTTGAAGTGACGCTGGGACCCGCCGCGCCCGACCTGCGCGGGCAGCGTCTGGCCATGAGCAAAGGCATCGTGGGGGCGGCAGCTCGGACACGGCGTCCGCAGATCGTCAATGAGGCCCAGCAGGATTCCCGCTGGCTGCGCGATGTGGACCAGAGCACCGCCTACAACACCCGCGCCCTGCTCGCCGTGCCCATGATCGTCAAGGACAAAGTCACCGGCGTCATCGAATTGATCAACAAACGCGACATGGACGCGTTCACCGAAGATGATCAGAATCTATTAACCGCGTTTGCCGTGAATGCGGCGGTGGCTGTCGACAACGCCCGCTTGTTCACCATGACGGACCAGGCGCTGGCTTCGCGTCTGGACGAATTGAGCACGCTGCAGGAAATCGATCGACAGTTGAACATCTCGCTCGACATCAGACGCGTGATGGAATTGACGCTGGACTGGGGTCTGCGCGTGAGCGATGCCACAGCCGGATCGATCGCGCTGCTTAACCGTGACGACAACACGCTGGTTTTGATGGCGACGCGCAACTATACGTATATCCCGCAGTCCCTGCCGCTGGACAAGGGCCTGGCCGGGCACGTCGGGCGCACAGGACAACCGGTGCTGGTCAACGACGTCAGCCAGGATCAACGGTACATCGCCGGCTGCCCGGACACGCAGGCTCAATTGAGCATACCCATCAAGCGCGAAAATGAAGTCGTCGGCGTGATCAACCTGGAAAGTCCGCGCAAGGACGCCTTCAGCATTTTGCATCTAGACTCGGCTTCACGTCTGGCCGACCACGCGGCCATCGCCATCGCCAATGCCCAACTGTATGCCGAGGTGAAACGCGCGAATGATGCCAAGGGCCGGTTTGTCAGCGAAGTCGCGCACGAATTGGCGCAGCCCGTGACGGCTATCAAGGGGTTTAGCGACCTGCTGGCTAAAGGCATGGCCGGGCCGGTCAACGATACGCAGCGGCAATTCCTGTCGACCGTGCAGTTCAATACCGAACGGTTGAACACGTTAATCAAGGACCTGCTGGATATTGGCCGCATCGAAACCGGCCGCTTGAAGATGGAGATTAGCCCGGTGGCGATCAAGCCGATCATCGAAGCGACGATCCACTCGCTGCAGTCGCAGATCGACGAGCGGCAGCTGAGTGTGGAACTCGATGTACCCCATGAGCTGCCCCGTGTTCTGGCCGACCGCGCCCGCCTGATCCAGATTCTCACGAATCTGGTCAGCAATGCCTACAAGTACACGCCCGCGGGCGGCAACATGATCGTCACGGTGGCGCGCCTGACAGAGATTCAGCCGCGCACTGCCCCGCGCGGCAATTGGACGCGTATCGATGTGCAGCAGATCAAGCCCAATCCGGCGGGATATTTGGCCTGTGCCGTGAAGGACACCGGCTGCGGCATTGCGTCGGAAGATCAAGCCAGGCTCTTTACACAGTTCTTCCGCTCGCAGAACCCGGCTGTGCGCGAGCAGCGCGGCACCGGCCTGGGCCTGGCGATCACCAAGAGCCTGATCGAGCTACAGGGCGGCGCCATCTGGGTGGAAAGTGAATTGGAGAAGGGCAGCACGTTCTCCTTCAGCCTGCCGATCATCGAAAACGGCGAGCACGACCCGGCCGGCTAGTCGCGGGCCGATAGCTGTTGGTCATTCGCAGATTGAGCAGCGCGCGGCGGGATACGTCGGGCGCTTTGGCTTTGGCGGCGGCTATCTACTGGGGCGCATGGCGGCCGCCGTTACAGATGGCTTCATCGGCGGAGTGGATATCTCAGCAGCCATGGTGGAGCAGGGCCGGGCTCGCTATCGCGCCTTGATTCAGGCGGGCAAGATAGATTTGAAAGTGGGCACAGCACCGCAAATTCTGGTGCGTGACCGCGCAAAACAAGATCGAGGGAGAAGCGCAGCCTATGCGTATCGAACACATTGCTATCTGGACACATCAGCTGGAACGGCTGCGACAATTCTATGAAACCTACTTTGACGGCCAGGCGAACGTAAAATATGTCAACCCGCGCAAGCAGTTCGAGTCGTACTTCCTCACCTTTGCCGATGGGGCGCGCCTGGAACTCATGCAGATGCCAGCCGTGCCTCCGAGCAAGAACGATATCGAGCAGCAGTTCACGGGATACATTCACCTCGCCTTCTCGGCCGGCTCGCGCGAGGCCGTCGAGGCGCTGACCGAACGGCTGGGGCGCGACGGCTACCGCCTCCTCGACGGTCCGCGCACGACCGGCGATGGCTATTACGAAAGCAGCGTGCTCGATCCCGATGGGAATCGGATCGAGGTCACGATCTAACCTTTCACTGTGTCATGCCCCCGCGCGCCTCTGCCGCGAGCGGCGGGCGCGACAAGATTCGTACAGTGAGTAAACAAGGAGTTTCATGGATCAACTGGGTGAACTCCTCAGAGTTGGCTGTTGGGGCTGCTGCGGTTTGCTGGCCTTGTTCATGATCTTGTTGGCTCTGCCGCAGAGCCGCCTGCGTTACTACGTGTTGCGGGGGCTCGGCATTGTCTTCTTCACCATCACCGGCCTTATCGCGCTCTACATCGTCAGCCCGCTCGATGTGCTGCCAGATGTGATTCCTCTGCTGGGCCAGATCGACGATGGGGGCGCGCTGATGGGTGCAATCATCACCGGGCTGAGCGGCACTCTGGCGTGGTGGAACTCGAAAAAGTCGAAAGCCTATCGCACCGGCGGCCCGCCTGTGCCGCCGCAATTGCCGCCGGAACGATGAAAGCAACTTCTCGGAGGCTTCGAGCCGCCAGGAAGTTTGTGGCCCGCCCGTTACTTTTCTGCCGCTCTGACGACTGATAGGGTGTGACCGGCGTCGAATTGACTACCCAGCCGCCTGAGATTCGGGCCACCACTTTTGCCCGCCGCCTCGCCGCGCGGGTCGATACTGCGCGCGCTGCTGACGGGCGCGGCGCTGTTTGCCCTGTTCAGCGCCCTGTTCGCCTTCGTCCAGTTCGGCACGCTGGCGCTGGCGGACAACGACGGCTTCTATCACCTGCGGATGGCGGCGCTCATTCGGCAGTTTGGCCTGCGCGTGCCGTTCACCTGGCTGCCACTGAGCATCCTCAACCAAGACGCGTTCTACGATCACCACCTGCTGTATCACGTCTATCTCGCGCTCTTCGCGGGCGGATCGGATCAGGCCGTGCTGGTCGCTGCCAAGTGGGCCAGCGTCTTTATGCCCGCCGCAGCCTTTGTAGCGATCTGGTGGCTATTACGCGGGCAGCAGGTGCGCTACGCCGCAATCTGGGCGCTGGGCCTGTTCGCCGTTTCGGAAGCGTTTCTGTATCGCATGAGCATGCCGCGCGCGCAGGCCGCTTCGCTGCTGGTGCTGGCGCTGGGACTGCACTGGCTGTTGCGGCGCAAATTCGTGTGGCTGATTCCGCTGGGCTTTCTGTACGTGTGGTTGTACAACGCCTTCCCATTGTTGCTGGTCATCGCCGTCGTGTATGCGATAGCAGCCTGCTTGACTGAGCGGCGTTTCGATTGGAAGGCCGTGATCTATCCGGGTGCGGGCATCGCGCTGGGCCTGATCATCAACCCGTACTTTCCGCAGAACATCACCTTCATCGTCAACCACCTTGCGCCCAAGATCGGCGAGTTGGGCGCGCGCGTCGGCAATGAATGGTATCCGTATGACACGTGGGTGCTCATCGAGAACAGCGGCTTCGCTATCGCGGCATTCGTGCTCGGCGTGTTTGTGCTGATCTGGCGAGGCCAGAAGTTCGATCGCGCCACGTTGACGACCTTCGCGCTAGCCGTGCTGTTTGGCCTGCTTACCTTCAAGTCGCGCCGCTTCATCGAATACTTCCCAGCCTTCGCGCTGATCTTTGCCGCGTTGAGTGTATCGCCTCTGCTCGATCGGGCGGCCGAGATCGATCGAGTGAAGCGGCTTGTCCCGATCGGCCTGCTGGCGATCCTGATCGCACCGTCGATCATCACGCTGACCCAGGCGCGATCGGTCATGGCCGCTCAAGCGAAGCCCGCCGAGACTTACGCCGCCGCCTCGCACTGGATCGCGCAGCACGCCGAGCCGGGCGCGTTGATCTTCCAGACCGATTGGGACGATTTTCCCCGGCTGTTCTTCTACAATCCCGCCAACGTCTACACCATCGGCCTCGATCCGACTTACCTGCAGTTGTACGATCCGGCGCTGTACGATGAGTGGATCAGGATCACGCAGGGCAAAATGGAACGGCCCGGCGCCCAAATCCGGTCGCGCTTCGGCGGCGAATACGTCATCACCGACCTCCAACACACCGCTTTCCTCAAGCAAGCCAGGAACGATCCCGACTTGAAAGAAGTCTTCCGCGACAAGTACGCCGTCGTCTTTGAGGTTGGTCGTTAGTTTTGGCCGTTGGCGCCCCGCCCGCTACTCCCCACGAGGCGCCCCTGCGGGGCTGTCGCCTGCTTTCATATCTTCTTAATCCGCCAGCCGTTACTTTTCCTGCCTTCTGGCGACTTGATGGGTGAAACTCAATCCTTAGGGAGGGCAACGTGAAACGCTTAGCGAGGAAACAGAAGTTCTGGGCAGTGTTGGGCGCAGGTTTATTGGTGGCCGCCGCCAGTGGATCAGCGCTGGCCCGGCAAATAGAAGATCGCGATGTGCTGCAGCTGGAAATCCAGAAGGAAAAGAAGCTGACAACATCCGTCTCGCCACTGCCGACGCCGACCCTACAGCCGAGGCCGGAATCGGAAAACGAAGGGGATCATGGCAACAGTAATTCGAACGGCAACGGCAGCGTGAACTCCAACGACGACAATGGGAACAATAACGACAACGGCAATGTGAACTCCAATGACGACAACGGGAACGACAACGGCAACGTGAACTCAAACGACGATCATGGCAATGACGATGACGGCGGCGGTAACGTGAATTCGAACGACGACAATGGCAATGACGATGACGGCAACATCAATTCGAACGACGACAACATGAACTCAAACGACGATCATGGCAGTGACGATGACGGCAACGTCAATTCGAACGACGACAATGTGACCAAACGACGATCATGGCAATGACGATGACGGCAACGTCAATTCGAACGACGATCACGGCGGCCAGGGCAATGCCAATGATGACAACGGCAATGACGATCGCAGCGGCCGCAGCAATGACGGTTAGTCACAGGTCGTGAATGAAAACACCGGGCTCCCTCTCCGGAAAGATCAGGAGAGGGAGCCGGGGGGTAAGGTCAAATGCCAGCGGCTGAACGAGCAGCCAGTGATATAATCGATCGGAATCGATCGCGGGGGGCGATCGGCTATGCCGGGGTAACCTCGTTCGAGGCAAGGATGCTGACCGTGCAAGATGAATTGACATTGCTGGCCCGTGCGCGCCAACTCGATTCGGAAGCGTTGGCGCATATTCATGATACCTATTACACCTCGATCTTCCGCTACGTGGCATTCCGCGTAAGTGATCACGCCACGGCGGAGGATTTGACCAGCGAAGTGTTCACGCGCCTCCTCGCGGCGCTGCGCGACAAGAACGCTCCGCAAAACACCCTGCGGGGCTGGCTGTACGGCGTGGCCGCCCGCGTGGTGAACGATCACCATCGCCGGGCCTACCGCGCCCCGCAGGTGGAGCTGGACGAAGCATTGGTCAGCGCCGATAACGATCCGGCGGACATCGTCGATCGAAAACTGACGCAGGAAAGCGTGAAGCGCGCCATGCAGGGCCTGACCGAAGAACAGCGCCACGTCTTAAGCCTCCGCTTTGGATCGGACATGCCCATTCAAGATGTAGCGCGCGCCCTGGGCAAAAGCGAGGGCGCGGTCAAACAACTGCAGGCGCGGGCGGTCGCGGCTCTGGCCCGCAAACTGTCGCCTGAGGCGGTGGACTGATGGACACACAATTGGAAATCAAACTCATCGAATGCCTGGACGCGCTGGCGCAGGGCGAATCGATCGAACGCATCCTGGCACGCTATCCGCAAGAGGCCGCGCAGCTGCGCCCCCTGCTGGAGACAGCCGCCGGTCTGCCCGCCCTGCGCATGGAACCATCGGAAGCCGCCAGGATGCAGTCGCGTCAGAAATTCATGGCGCAAGCCGAACTGCTGCGCCGCACGAAACGGTCCAAGACGATGGGCTTCCTGCCGCGCTTAGCCACCGGCTTCATGGCCGCCGCGCTGGTCGCCGGCGTGTTGGGCACGGGCGCTGTGGCCGCTTCGGGCTCGGCGCTGCCCGGCGATCCCCTGTATGGCTTGAAGCGCACTGTGGAAGAGGTGCAGCTCAACACGGCCAGCAGTCCGGCTCAGCACCAGGAATTGCAGCGCGAATTTGAACAGCGCCGCCGCAACGAAACCAACGAGCTGCTCGACGCCGGGCGCGCAGGCGAAGTGGAATTCACCGGCACGATCGAGGCCATGCAACCCGGCGCCTGGATTGTGTCCAGCCTGGTGGTCCAGCTCGATGCGAACACGCAGATCGCGGGGACGCCGCAGATCAATCGGGTGGCCGAGGTGCGCGGCGCGACCGGCCCGCAGGGCCTGCGGGCTTCCTTCATCTCGATCGAATCAGCAGGCGAACCGGAGATTACCCCAACACCGGAGGCAACGGAAACGCCGCGAGCCACACAGACGCCGGAACCGTCAGAACCTGCGGTGCCACTGACGACGGTCACGCCGCAGCCGGCGACACCGCGGCAGCCTGAGGCCGCACCGCGCCCAACGGCGACAGGGCAGCCCACCACCGCGCCGCAACCGGTTGAGGTGGAGTTCACCGGCAGTGTTAACGCGATTAATGAGGGCATGTGGAATATCGACGGCACGACCGTTAGCGTCAATAACGACACGGAAATTCAAGGCGCCATCAACACCGGGCAGCGCGTGAAAGTGAAGGCCCTGCGCTTTGCCGACGACCGCCTCGTCGCCGTGCGCATCGAATTGTCCGAGGGCGGCAGCGGGGGCGACTCCAACAGCAATGACAATCAGAACTCGAACGAGAACCACAACAGCGATGATGGCAATTCCAATGACAACGGCGGCAATACCAACGGCAACGACAATCGCAACTCTGACAACAATGAGAATAGCGGCAACTCTAACAGCGACGACGGCGGCAGCAACGTTAACAGCAATGACAACGGCGGCAGCCACAACGGCAATGACGATCCTAGTGATAACACGAACGGAAACGGGAATTGACTAAGCCGTGTCCGCCGCCAGATGCTGCCGGGCTTCTCGCACAAGGCGTTAGCGAGAAGCCCGGTTTGTTGTACCGCGCTGGCGTGAAGTTCGGGCAAGGCGTGGTATAATCTTTTGCGGTTGTTCCAAACATCACATTCACAAGCTATGGAGGATGCAGCAATGAAGTCGCAGCGTATCGTGTTGTTGGCCCTGGTGAGCGTGTTAGTCATCGCTTTACTGGCAGCATGCAGCGGGGGCACGGTGGGTGGCACCAAGGCGCCCGCCAGCGGCGCCGCTGGAGGGAAGTCCTACAACGTCACCGCCACTGAGTTCCAGTTCACGCCGAACAAATATGACGCCAAGGTTGGCCAGAAGCTGACGTTCAAGGTCACCAACAAGGGAACGGTGGAGCACAACTTCGTGATTCTCAGCCCCGATGGTTCCCAGGAACTGACGAAGATCAGCACGCAACCTGGCGAGACCAAATCCCTGGAATTTACACCGACCGAGGCCGTGACGTATCAGATCGACTGCAACATCGCCGGTCACAAAGAAGCCGGCATGACCGGCGAACTGACCGTCAAGTAACCCGTTCAAGATTCACCGCAAAACCCTCCGCGCCTCGCGGAGGGTTTTTGTTTTCCCGCCACGCGGCATTACTCATTGTCCGGCGTTGAATGTATAATCACTTTATCCTGATCGAACGCTTCGACACCCATGATTCGCATCCTCTGCCACACCGCGCCAAGCACTGTCATGACCGAGCTGCCGCTCGAGCAGCTGCCTAAGGCGCTCGCCGTCAAGCGCAACCTGATCTGGGTCGATCTCAGCGGTGAAGACAACGCCGCCTACCAGCCTCTGCTGATCGGCACCTTCGGGTTTCATCCCCTGGCGGTGGAAGATGCACTGGTCGAGACCCACCTGCCCAAGATCGACGACTGGGATGAATACGCCTATCTGGTGTTGTATGGCGTCGATTTCGATCAAGCGAAGTTGGAAGTGGACAGCCACGAGGTGGACATCTTTCTCGGCCCCAACTATCTGGTCACGCATCACACCGAGCAAGTGAATGCCATCGAGCGGCTGCGCTCGATCTGCCAGCGCGACGCGCGGCGGCTGCAGCGCGGCGCCGATTACCTGTTATTCGAATTGGCGGACGCGATTGTCGCGGACTACATGCCCTGCCTCGACGCGCTGGATGAGACCGCGAACGATCTGGAAGACGAGGTTTTCAACAATCCACAAAAGGAAACCCTGCCGCGCATCTTTACGCTCAAGCGCGCGGCGATCCAACTGCGGCGCATCCTGTCCCCCCAGCGCGAAGTGCTGAACCGGCTGGCTCGCGACGAGTATCGCGTCGTCGACGCCAAGGAGCGGGTCTATTTTCGCGGCGTGTACGATCACCTGGTGCGGCTGCACGACATCAACGAAGGTCTGCGCGACCTGATCGGCGGGGCGTTGGATATCTACCTTTCGGCGGCATCCAACCGGCTCAACGAAGTGATGCGCATCCTGACCCTGGTCACGGTGCTGGGCCTGCCCTTGACGTTTCTCACCGGCTTCTTCGGCATGAATTTCTTTGGCGCGACCTACGAAATTCCCGCGCCGTTTGGCGGAAATCTGCTGTTCCTGATTGCCATGCTGACGATGATCATCTTGCCCATTGTGTTATATACCATACTCAAGCACTATGTGCAGCGCAGGAAGTTATAAGAGTTCAGGAGACCCACATGATCGGGTTTGTACTTAGCGGCGGAGGCAATCGCGGCGCGCTGCAAGTGGGCGCGCTGCAATCCTTAGCAGCGCAGGGCATCAAAGCCAATCTGGTGGCAGGCACCTCGGCCGGCGCGTTGAACGGCGTGTGTTACGCCTGCGATCCGACGCCCGCCGGATTGGAACAATTGGCCCGCAAGTGGCTCAACACCAGGAAGGACGACGTCTTTCCCGGCAATAAGTTGACCATGGCCTGGCGGGTGCTGACCGGGCAGGACAGTCTAATCAGCGGCGACAACTTCCGCCGTACGCTGGCGCGTTATCTTCCGCAGGAGGCGCGCACTTTCCGCGCGCTCAAAATTCCGTTTTACGCCGTCACGGCCGACCTGCTTTCGGCGACGACGATCATCTTCGGCGACGAACTGGACATCGAAATACTCGATCCCGTGCTGGCGAGCGCTTCACTCCCGATCGTTTTGCCGCCTGTCCTGATCGACGGTTTTCAGTTGACCGATGGCGGCGTGACCGCTGTCATACCGATCGAGGTGGCATTGCTGCGCGGCGCGACGGAGTTGTACGTCGTCGATCTGGAACCCGCCGTCAGCCAGGCGCAGACTGTTCGCGGCGTGCTGCCCATCGCCAGCCAAATACTGGCGGCCTCGCTGCACGAACAGCTGATCGACGATCTGCGCGACGCCAGCAAAGCCGGCGCCATCGTGCATCACGTCAACATCACGGACTTTGCCGACGTCGATCTGTTTGACTTCTCGAAGACGGCGCAGATGATCGAAGCCGGCCGCACCGCCATGGATCGCTATCTGGCCCATCCCAGGCCCAACACCATCCGCCCGCTGGCGGCTGTTGGCGCGCCGGCGGCAGCGCCGCAACGCCTGCCGCGCGGCGGACGTCCCCTGCAGGAGTAAACGAGATGCGCATGACCGATATCATCGAGAAGAAGCGCGATGGCGGAGAACTGACCCGCGACGAGATCGAGCACTTTATCGACGGCTACACGCGCGGCGACATCCCCGATTATCAGGCGGCGGCGTGGTGCATGGCCGTCTATTTTTGCGGCATGACCGCGCGCGAAACCGCCGACCTCACTCTGGCGATGGCGCGTTCCGGCGATATGCTCGATCTGCACGACATCGCACCGATCGTCGTGGACAAGCATTCCAGCGGCGGCGTGGGCGACAAGGTGAGCCTGGTCGCCGCGCCGCTCGTAGCGGCTTCCGGCTTGCCCGTCGGCAAGATGTCGGGGCGCGGCCTGTCTTTCAGCGGCGGCACGATCGACAAGCTGGAATCGATCAAGGGGTATCGCGTCGACCTGAGCGAAGCCGAATTTCGAAAACAGCTGAAGGAACACGGCATCGTATTAAGCGGTCAATCGAAAGACCTGGCTCCGGCGGACGGGAAACTCTACGCCCTGCGCGATGTAACGGGCAGCGTGCCCAGCACGCCGTTGATCGCGTCCAGCATCATGAGCAAAAAGATCGCGGCGGGCGCGGATGCCATCGTCCTGGATGTGAAGTGCGGCTCAGGCGCGTTCATGAAGACGCCGGAAGAGGCGCGCGTGCTGGCACAGACCATGGTGGACATCGGCCGGAACTTGAACCGCAAAGTGATCGCGTTGATCGGGGATATGGATCAGCCGCTGGGTCACGCCATCGGCAATGCGCTGGAAGTCCAAGAAGCGATCGAGACGCTGCACGGCCGCGGCCCGGCGGACTTTACCGAGCACTGCCTGGTGGTCGCCTCGCACATGCTGCATCTGGGTGAGAAGGTCCCCTCGGTGGAGGAAGGCCGAGCGCTGGCGGAGCAGCTGCTGGCCGACGGATCGGGCTATCGCAAATTCCTCGAACTCGTGCAAGCGCAGGGCGGAGATGCGCAGACTGGTCGAACAGCCTGAACGCCTGCCGCGCGCCTCGATCGTGCGGGCGGCGAAAGCCGATCGAGCCGGAACCATTCAGCACATCAACGCGCTCGAAGCAGGGTTGACCTCGGTCGATCTGGGCGCGGGCCGCGCAAAGAAAGGCGATCCCATCGATTACGCGGTGGGCATTCTCCTGCGCGCCAAGGTGGCCGATCGGGTGGAAGCAGGTCAGGTGCTGTTCACCATCCACGCCAACGACCCGGACAAGGCCGTGGCCGCCGAGGAACGCCTGCGCCGCGCCATCGCCATCGGCGAAGAAGCAGTGCAGCGGCCGCCATTGTTTTACGGAACTGTGAGTTAAGCCACCGTCAGTGCGAGCCGCGGCGCCCGGCGCGCCTCCGCCGCTTATAGCGGCGGGAAAGGCGAGCGGTGAAGCAATCTTACCCTCTGTTCAAAGAGATTGCTTCGTCGGCCCATGGCCTCCTCGCAATGACGCCATCACGCCATGCACATCCGCCAACTGACCGAAGCCGACGCCGAGATCTTCCGCGCTTTTCGCTTGCACAGCTTGCGTGAAGCGCCGCAGGCCTTCACGAATTCCTTTGAGGAATACAGCCAGCAAACTGTAGACGCCACGGCCCGGCGTTTTCGAGAACAAGTGGAATCGCAAGTGGATTTCATGCTGGGCGCTTTTGAAGACAGGCAGCTGATTGGCAGTGTGGGCTTCTACCGCGAATCTGCCTTGAAACTGCGGCACAAGGGCTACATCGTCAGCATGTACGTCACGCCCGACTATCGTTCGCGCGGCGTCGCGCGGGCGCTGTTGATCGAAGCGATCGCGCGCGCCAGGCGCTTGCCCGATCTAAAGCAGCTCCTGCTCGGCGTCGTCGTTACCCAGACCACGGCCAAGCGTCTATACGAATCGCTGGGCTTCAAGGTATATGGCCGCGAGCCACAGGCCGTGAAAATTGGCGCTGAGTACTTTGACGAAGAGTTTATGCTGCTGAGGTTGTAGCACAGGACGTTATTCGGCACTTGTTCAGTTAATAGGAACGTCAGTTGTACGCAAAAAGACACAGTAATCCGGGTTCCAACCTACCGATCGTGTTTACCAGCTTTATCGGGCGCCAGCGCGAGATCGTCGAGATTTCGCAGTTGCTGGCTTCCGTGCATTTGGTGAGCCTGGTCGGCGCCGGTGGCTGCGGCAAGACGCGCCTGGCGCTTCGCGTGGCGGAACTCACGGACCAACACAACAAGAGCTTGTGCTGGGTGGATCTCAGCCCGACTAGCCGACTCGACGCTGGTTCCCCAAGTAGTCGCTAAAGCACTGAACGTGATCGAACAGCCCGGAACGCCTTTGATGGACACAGTATTGGATTCGCTCTGTGACCGACAAACATTACTGGTCCTCGATAACTGTGAGCATTTGTTAACCGCGTGTGCACAACTGGTGGAGGCCTTAACCGGTTGTCCCAACCTGACCATCCTGGCGACGAGCCGTGAACCGCTCGGCGTTAGCGGCGAGACGTTGTACCCGGTCTTACCCTTAGCGCTGCCCGCTGCACATCTCCCTATCGATGAAATCTGCCAGGTCGATTCAGTACGGTTATTTGTCGAACGCGCGCGGAACATTCTGCCCAATTTTGGCCTGACCCCGGACAACGCCGAAAGCGTCGGCAACATCTGCCGCGACCTCGATGGTATCCCCCTGGCGATCGAACTTGCCAGCGCACGCATCAATGTTCTGAGCGTGAAGCAGATCCAGGAACGTCTCGATCAGCGCTTCGATCTGCTCGTCTCGACCACGCGCGCCGATGGACGGCATCGCACCCTGCGCGCCGCGATCGACTGGAGCTATCGAGCTGCTGTCCTCACCCGAACGAGTGCTGTTGCAGCGGCTCACGCTGTTCACGGCCGGTTTCGCGCTCAACACGGCTGAATCTGCGTGCGCCTGGGGTGAGATTCAGCGTGAAGACATCCTGAATCTACTGTCGTCATTGGTCGGCAAATCACTGGTGGTCGCGGAAACCCTGCAGGGCAACGAAGCGCATTATCGCATACTGGAGACCATTCGCCAATACGCGCAAGAAAAGCTGGCAGCCTCGGCGGAGTGGGTGACGGCGCACGATCACTATCTGGCGTGCTACTTGCGCCTGGCCGAAGAAGTTACCCCAAAGTTGCGAGAACAGTATCAGCAGCTATGGTACAACTGGCTTGAAACTGAAAACGACAACATCCGAGCGGCGCTGGCCTGGGCGGTGAGGCACGGGCGTATAGAGGAAGGCTTGCGCATCGGCACGGCGATGTATCCGTTCTGGCACACGCGCGCCTACGCTCGCGAAGGGCGTGCGTGGTTCGAGCGCCTTCTGAAACAAGCCGACGACAGGGTTTCGCTGGAGGCGCGCGTGTACAGCCTGACATGGCTGTCGGTGCTAGTAGCCATTGACGGTGACATGCAGACATCCACTGCACGTGGTGAAGAAGCCATGGCGATGTGTGAGGCGGCTGGCGAGGAGGGTAAGCCCCTGCTGAAAGTCGCGCTTATTGGCGCGTCTACAGCGGCGCGGTCGGCCGGGGACTACGAGGCCACGTATGTCCTCGGCAGGCAGGTCATAGAACTGTATCGCGAGCTGGGCGACATGATGGGCGTCGGAACCGGGACAATGATTGAAGGTCAAATGGCGACGGCGCTGGGCAAATATGACGAGGCGCATGCGTTGCTCGATGAAAGTCTGACGCTCGCTCGCGCGGCCACGGACACCGTCCTCATTGGATTGACACTGCAAGCGCTGGGCGACCTGGCACGCTGCGAAGGGCGCTTCGCGCAGGCAGGCGAATATTACGAGGAGAGCCTGCCGCCTTTTGGTAAAGTGGGCATGGTGCACGAGATTGCGGTCGCGCAACATGGCCTGGCACATGCCTTATTGCATCAAGGCGATGTTGAACGCGCTCGGTCGCTATTCAGCGAAAGCCTGAATGCCATGTGCGCGCAGGACGATCGAGACGGTATATTGAAGTGCCTGCTGGGCTTGGCCGCTCTGGCTTCAGCGACCGGACTACCGGCTGAAAGTGTTCGCTTATATGCTGCCGCTGTTACTGACAGCCGGGGAAACTCTGCGATCTTGTGGCCGCCGGAAAAGATCGAGTATGAGCATTACAGCGGACTGGCTCGGGCGAAGTTAAGCGAGGCGGAGTTCGAGGTGGAGCAGGCACAAGGGCGTGCTCTATCCATGGAGCAGGCGATTGAGTATGCCCTCAACCTGCCCTTTTCTATACGGATGTCTCCACCGGCAAAACCAGCGGCAGCACAGGAATTGACCGAGCGCGAGCGCAAAGTGGTCGTTTTGATTGCGCGCGGCCTGCCAAATGGCGAGATCGCGAATGAACTGGTCCTCAGCAAACGGACGGTGGAAAAGCACATCGCCAACATCCTCTCCAGGCTGGAATTGACGAACCGAGCGCAAATCGTGCGGTGGGCCATCGAAAACGGGCTGACCGCCGCGCCGTGAGTTGCTGATCAGTCGGAACTCCTCTTGTATCACCACCGCGACTGTTTGGAGACAAACGGCCGCTTTTTTTGTTGCACGTAGCCACGAAAGATACGTGTGCGAATACGTGCGCGCACGCATGCGTTTGTGTGTGATTTCCTCCATACTGGTGTCTGTAGTTCGAAACAAGCCAGCTCAAGTGACACATACTCAAGGAGAATGACCATGTCAACCTACGCAGCGCAGAATAAAGCCCTGGTTCACCAGTTCGCCGATCGGATCATATCCAAAGATCTGGAGGGCGCTCTCACTCTATTTGGCCCAAACCACATCGAGCATGGGGTGTATCCGGGCATGCCTTCAGGCGTCGAAGCGGTCCGGGCGTTCTTCAGCATGCTGTTTGCAGGTTTCCCCGATATGCAGACGACGATTCTGGATACGATTGCCGAAGGAGACAAAGTCGTTGTCCGGGCGAGTAACGAGGGTACCCACACCGGGGCGTTCCTGGGAATTCCGGCCACCGGGAAGCATACGAAGATGTCGTATATTGACATCTTCCGGATTGCGGATGGCAAAATCGTCGAGCATTGGGTCGAGGCCGACCAGATGGGCTTGATGCAGCAACTCGGCCTGGTTCCGCCGCCACGCCAGACTGGATAAACATATGGAACACGCATCTGGAATTTTTTTGGTTCTGGTCGCTGTCGCTACGCTGCCCGGCTTCATGATGTTCTGGCTGCGGCGCGGTCATCGGGGCGGCCCGCCGCGCAGCCACACCCATTTCATCGTGGAACGCAGCTCGATCATGTCCGGCGCCATTCTCGCCGCCATCGGTTTTGTGTTGCTCGCAGGTGCGTTTCAAAATGCTGGTGGAGTTCTAGCAATCAGCGGCGCAACGGCGTACTTTTTCGCGGGCGTCTTAATCGTGGCTGCCGAAGCGCTGATGCTGACGCTGGGGTACGAGAAGGTTATCGGTCTCATCAACATCTATGTGGTCATGGCCTTTCTGGCGCAGGCCGCCATCGGGGGCGCGGTGATCCAATCGGGGTTACTGGCGGCCTCGATCGGTTGGGCGACCATCCTGTGGAACATCGCGTGGTTGATCGTGCTTTCCCTGTTCTCGCGACGCGATATGTATTACCCGATATTGCACTACGTCATGCCGCTCGTGATCGGGATCGCGTTGCTGCTAAGCATACCGTAACGGTGATGAGTGGTCATTGCCTGGAACCGGCCCTGTATATCAGGAGAAACGATGACGGCCAGTAATTTCTCAGCGATGACGATCGGTTGGGTGACTATCGCAACCGGAATCGTCGGTCTATTGGCGTTGGTTTTTATCATCTTGCTCTTTACCGTTGGTCAACCCTTCGGGACGCTCAATGATATTTGTGTTGGCCTCACGGCAATTTTGAGCGCAGTCCTGGCCTGGCTGTTCTATCCTCAATATCACGCACCGTCGCCGCTCTTAGGCCTGGTTACGCTGGTGGTTGCCTTGGCCGGCGCGCTGGTCGTTACCGTTGGCTCAGTGCTGGTCATTTTTGGCATCACAGGCTGGTACCTGGCCGGGTTATACATGGCGGTGGGAAATGCACTGATTGGTCTGTGGCTGTTAGGATTAAACTACTCTGCCCAACGCGGTGATTTCTGGTCAAACGGCCTGGCTATTTTCGGGATTGTCGTGGCTGTGATCATGCTGCTTGGACTTGCCGCAATGCCAGGGCTATTCAACCGCATTGATGCGTGGGAATCCGCTCCATGGTATGTCAACTATGTCGGGCTAGCAGGCAGTCTGGGGTGGCTGGTTCTTTATCCCATCTGGTGCATTTGGTTGGGCCGCAGTTTCTTATTCATATGAGGCAGTGATGGCCAGCAAGTGCTCAGCATGAGGCAGCTACAGTGTCATCACGCGCTTACCAGCCAAGTCGGTACCGAAGGAGGAGCGATGTATCTCTGGCTTGTTTTCTTGCACATAATCGGTGTCTTTGGATTTCTGATGTCTCACGGCGTGTCAGCGGGCGTTTACTTTGCGCTGCGCCGTGAGCGGAATATCGATCGAATCCGTTTGCTGCTCCAAATGTCGAGCGGCACGGTTCGCATCATGGGCGGCTCGTTGTTGTTGCTCCTCGTCACCGGTGTCATCGCAGGATTCATGGGCCAATGGTGGAGCCACGGTTGGATCTGGTTGTCACTGATCCTGCTTGTCGTGCTCTATTTTGCCATGGCAGGGCTGGGCACGCGCACGCTGAACGAAGTGCGCCTGGGGGTCGGTCTGCCTTCGGCCTACGGGCAGCCGCCTCGACCAGAGATGTTGAGTCCCGAGGAGTTAGATGCGCTGCTCAATCGATCACAACCCATGCGGCTCACCGTGATCGGATTCAGCGGGCTGGCCATCATCGCCTGGCTGATGATGTTCAAACCATTCTAGGTTTAAGGAGGATCAACATGACCACGCAGCTGACCAATCTCAGCAGCGCTAAGACTGAACCATTTTTCGAGCGTCACGCCTGGAAAGTACTGCTGGGCGTGAGTCTGCTAGTGGGTTTCTTCGGAGTAGGCGATATGGTGGGGGGCGCTTCGGATCTCCAGAATGGCGAATCGGTTTTCATGCACAGCATAACGGGCACGAGTTGGAATGAGTTGCAGGCGACAAGCCCAAAGGTCGCCAACCTGATTGACTTGAAATTCAGAATGGACGGTGCTGCGCTGACCACGATTGCCCTCTTGAGCACGGCGATCTGCCTGACGGGGTTTCGACGAGGGGAGCGCTGGGCGTGGTACGCCTTATGGGCCTTACCATTCTGGACATTGTCTATCGTTATCTTGATCCTGCTGGCTGACAGGCAGCCAGGCTCAGGTACGCCCGTCCCGGTTATTTCTGGGTCAATCCTATCCGTGATTTGTGTGTCAATGCTTGGGCTGTCCTATCGCAAGTTCTTACGATCTTGATACAAATTCCAAAGGAGGCTTAGCCATGTTCGATATTGCGGGGGTTATAATTCTTGTTGTGCTGATAGCCATATTCGGTTTCTTGACCACGCGCGCCTGGAAATTAAAAAACGCCTTCCTGAAATGGGGCGGAGTGCTCATCACCGGGTTGGTGACGTTGATATCGATGGCGCTGCTTGTCCTGGCGCTGATGGGCTTTTCGAAGCTGAACGCGCAGTACGATAACCCGGTGGCTGCGATCCAAGTGGCTGGGACTGCGGCGCAAATTACTCGCGGCGAACAACTGGCCCAGATCTGCACAAGCTGCCATACATCGGATGGTCAGCTGCCGCTCTCAGGCACTAACTTCGCAGCGAAGTTTGACTTTCCACCGATGGGTACGCTTTACGCTCCCAACCTCACGCCCTCTGGCGACATCAAAGATTGGACCGATGGAGAAGTCATTCGCGCCATCCGCGAAGGGGTGCACAAGGATGGCCGCTCACTACTGATTATGCCGTCGGACAATTTCCGGAATATGAGCGACGATGATGTGCAGGCCCTGGTCGCCTACTTGCGTTCACAGCCAAGTACCGGCGGACCCACCCCGGCCAATCAATTCAACTTGCTCGGTGCGGTTTTTATGAACCTATCGGATTTTCGGACTGCGCAAAAGCCGGCAGGCAGCGTGGCCGCGCCCCAGCCAGGAACCTCAGCCTATGGCAAGTACCTGGTGGATGTTATTGGCTGCCGGTCGTGCCACGGCGACCAGTTGCAAGGCAAGGTGGACAATGGACAGCCTGGCCCGCCCGCCGGTCCCAGCCTCACCCAGATCGTTCCCCAATGGACCGAAGAGCAATTCATGACCTTCTTCAACACCGGCACGCTGCCCGGTGGCGGGCGGGTGCCAACCCTCACACTGTCCAGCGGGATCACGGAGCCGCGCATGCCCTGGCCCACAACGCGGGCGGCCACAACCGACGACGAACTGAAGGCGATGTGGCTATACTTGCATTCGCTGCCTGCCCTGAAGCAGGGCGAATGAACCGGCTACGCCGGAGGGCGGCTGACGCCCGAGCCGTTGGACGCTTGTGTTGTTGGCAACTAGATTGGAAAAAGGGAATTATGCCAGACAAAGTGATCACCAGTATTGATCAGGTCACCGCCGTGTGGCTAACATCCACGCTGGCAAATAGTGGCGCATTGATTAAGGGGGCAGTGGCAGCATTTGATGTGAGCACAGGTCGAGGTAATTGGTCAACAAACGCCAAAATCAACGTGCGCTATGAGAGCGGATCGCAAGGAGCCTTGCCGCAGCGATTATTCTTGAAGATGGTCAATGCCGATCTGGAAGATGGGTCCTTCGGCCCCTCGGAAGTGACCTACTACACGCGCGATTACGCCGGCGTCGAGGGGGCGCCGCTTGTGCGCTGCTATGATGCAGCCTTCTCGGGGGAACTGCACTGCTACCACGTGTTGCTGAACGATCTGTCAGAAACCCACGTTGAAGCCGAAAAGAAAGCACCAACCCTTGAATACGGATTAGCTCTTGCAGAAGGATTGGCGGCATTGCACGCCCGCTGGTGGGGCGCCCGGCGATTTACAGAAGCGGGGGCGACAATGCATAGTGCCCAGCATATTCGACGTTTTGTTGACATCGCCGAGTCAGGTGTCGGGCACCTCCTCAATCGATTCTCAACTGAGCTAGAACCCCACTGGCCAGATGCCCTGCGTGCGCTATACGCAAAACACCCACACGCTCTCATCGATCGAACCCAAGACGACAACGGCTTCACTTTGATTCACGGTGATGTCGGTCAAAAAAACGTATTGGTCCCACGTGATGGAGATCGGCCAATCTACATCATCGATCGGCAACCATTTGATTGGGCCCTGACGACTTGGCTGGGCGTCTATGATCTTGCCTATGCCATCGTACTCGATTGGGAAGTCGAGCTCCGTAGGCGCTTCGAGATACCGATTCTTAGACGCTATCATGCTCAGCTCATCAAGAATGGAGTTAATGGTTATTCCTGGGAACAGCTGTATAGTGACTACAGATTATGCGCGGCGATGGGCATCTATGTTACCACGGAATATTTCCGCGGCGGCGTGAATGGGCCGTGGGTCTCGACCTGGCTACTCATGCTTCGGAGATCCTTGACTGCCTGTGATGATTTGGACTGCAGCGAGCTTTGGTAAAAGACTGACCTGGAGGTGTGCTCGTTTGGAGATTGGCGATCCTCCTCGTCAAATGTCACGGCAGTTTACTATACTGGTTGTCAAGAGTCGGGACAAGGATGTTTTGATCAGCCTCCATTTTGCAGTGACGAGTCTAGCAACTGCTCGCCACTTACCAGGACGTGGCTAACCCTCTGGACTTGTTCAACACCGGCACGCTGCCTGGTGAAGGGAAAGTGACCATTCCCCTATTGACCAGCGGGGTTTCAGAGCCCAGGATGCCGTGGCCCATGCTAAGGTCTGTCGCAACCGGCGACGAACTGAAGGCGATCTATGCTTATTTGCACAGCCTGCCGCCCGTCGAAGGTCCGGCCAGGTGAAAGCGATGCAAGGAGACACCCTCATGAAGATTCTGGTCGCCACCCTGCTGTTTCGATCGCCACTTCAACCCGCTCATCGGCGTGGCGATGCACCTCACGGCCGCCGGCTTGGTGATATTCAATACAGGGCAGAGCGGATTCTGCACGAACCATAGCGGACGCAGAACGTGACGCGGCTGTATGATGAGCTCAACGGCTATCGTCCGCATAAGCTGATCGAAGCTTACCTCTCCAACTGCGTGGCGTGATACAATTGCGCAGCGCGAGTTCATTCGTGAACTGGCGGAAAAACTCTTCAAACAGGGAGCAGCATGAACATTTTTGTCATCGGCGGGGCGCTGTTCATCATCGGGGCGCTGGCGTGGTACGTGTGGTACACGCGCCATGAAAGGCCGAAAAAGGCGTAGGGGCATGTGCAAGACATGCCCGGGGCGAGCGCAAGGCCCGCCCCTACGGGATTAACTGCGGCTGCTGATCTTTATCGTATTCAAACACGTAGGTCTGCGGATCGATCAGCTTCCCCTGTTGATCGAACGCATACTTCGCCCCCAACCCGGTGAAGTTGATCGGGCGTAAGGCGGCTTGCACCCCGCCCCGATCGATCTTCGCGGCCCGATCGATCGCCTCGAACAACAGATTCAGCGCGTCATACGTCTGCAGCGCGATCGGTCCGGCACGCGTGCCATCGATCGGGCTGGCGTTGTAGTTCTTCACGAAATCTTGCGCGGCGGACAAACTGTTGGGATCAGGCACGTTGCTGACGAAGATCAACTGATCTTCCGGCCAGCGATCGCGCGGTGCGCTCCCCAGCACGTACGCACTTTCGCACGCCGGCACTGCGCTTTCAATGGCGATCACCGGCAGGCCCGCCTCGCAGTAAATCTTCAGCGCCGCGTCAGTACTGTCGGGCCGGAGATGACCCGCGACCGCCACCACCTGCGGATCGAGCACCAACTGCCGCGCAGCCGTCACGGCCTGCTCCGGCTCGCCGCGATCGTCCAATGCCACCAGCTCGATCCGGTGACCGGCGATGCCGCCGCGTGCGTTGATCTCGCGGATGGCCAAACGCGCGGCGTAGATGGCTTCGTATCCGATGTGGCGATAGCGCCCCTCGAACGGCGCGACGAGGCCGAGCTTGACGACGGGTTGAGTGGAGGCAGCACAAGCGGAGAGAAACAACATCAGGAGTAGCAGGAGGCAAGAGGCAGGCTGCGGGATGCAATCCTGCCTCTTGCTTCTCGCCTCCTGCATTCTGCTACGGGCAAGCGTTCGCAATCTGCTCGTCCAACGTCTTGGCAAAGACATGGGTGCCATCGTTGTTGCACGACGTGCGGAAGAAATAGAAATCGTGCTTTTCCGGATAGACCGCCGCTTGAATCGACGCCAGCGCCGGGTTGGCGATGGGGCTGGGCGGCAGGCCCAGGTTGAGATAGGTATTGTACGGCGACTGCACGCCCTGATAATCTTCCTGCGTGATCTGCGGCCACCACGTGTTGGGATCGCGCGTGTCGCCCAGGCCGTACTGGATCGTCGGGTCGGCGTCCAGCGCCATGCCGTCGCGCAAGCGATTGAAGTACACCCCCGCAATCGCAGGTCGTTCTGCCTCCACACCCGCTTCGCGTTCTACGATGGAAGCCAGGCGGATCGCGTCGTACAGGGTGCGGCCTTCGGCTTGCAGATCGGCGCGCATTTGCGGCGTGACCTTCCGGTCGAAATTGCGCAGTGCAGTCAGCACGACATCGCGCGCGGTGACCTTGTCGCGCGGCAGGCTGTACGTGTCCGGGAAGATATAGCCGTCCAGCGTCGCGCCTTCCGGCAGATCGTTCAAGAACTCAAACTCCGACTTCCACTGACCGGCAGCCCGCATCAACGTCAAGACTTCGGCGCCGTCGACCGGCACCTGTGACGCGATGATGGCCGCGATCTCTTCCAGCCGTTTGCCCTGCGGAATGCGCACGTTCAGCTCGGCAATGCGGCCTTCCTGCAGCGTTTTGGCGATCTGCTGGATGTCCATGGTCTGCTTCAGTTCAAAGTCGCCCGCTTCGATACTGGCGTCCAGTCCATTGTATTGCAGATAACGCTTGAACAGATCGGGGTCTTTGATCAGTTTCTCCGATTGCAGCCGATTGGCGATAGCGTTCAGGCTCTCACCCCGCTCAATGGTGAATAACACGGGCGTATCATCCCGTCCGGCCGGCGCAGTCAGATCGCCCGAGCGGGTGTTGAGATAGATCGAAAGGATGAAGCCCTGCAGATCTTTCGGCGCAGCCAGCTGCAGGCCGCCACCGCCATCGCCTCCGCCGCGCCCCAACACCAGCGAGCCGACGACGACACAGGCCACTACCAGAAACCCGAGCGTGGCAAAGAATAAAACCAACCGGCGTGTTTTGCGTTTCATAGTTTCTCAGTAAACAAGGATTTCAGGAAACAAGGTGACAAGATTGTTCATTGGTCATTGTTCATTTGTCATGGCATTGAGGTATTCTTGCAAGATGATGGCCGCCGCAGCGGAATCGATGTCGCCTTTGGCGCGCACCTTGCGGCTGGATGAAGTCAAGCGCTCCTGCGCGTCGACCGATGAGTATCGCTCGTCCCAGAATTCGATCGGGAGGTTGAGGGCCGCCTGCAGTTCGAGCGCGTAACGCCGCACCCGTTGCGCCTGCGGGCCTTCTTCGCCGCGCAGTGTCTTCGGCAGCCCGACGACCACTTTCTCAATCGCGTGCTCGCGGCACACGGCTGCCAGTCTGGCAAAATCCTCCTTCTTCGACGCGCGCCTGAGCGTCAGTAGGGGCCGGGCCAGCGTCTGCGTTTCATCACAGAGCGCCACCCCCACTCGCTTTTCCCCTACATCCAGCGCCAGCATTCGTCCCACACCCTGCCTCTTCACTAACCCTGCGGGTTTACTTCCGTCTGGATGCGGAACGACAGCCACGGCAGCCACGGGAACCACCGGGGGAAGATCGCAATCTGCGGCTCTGTCTTGAGGGGCAGGGAATCCTGCAACACAGCAGCGGCTTCTTCCAATGGTTTGCCCGCGATCTTGCTGACGGCGGTGCCCACGTCAAGGTTGGCCGCCGCAAAGCCGGTGCCCTGCATCGGGAATTGATACACGGTTTGGGACACGGTCTGAGTGTCAGAAATGACAAACGCTTCACCCCGCTGGAAAGCCAGGCCTTCCGGCAGCAATTCATAACCCGGCGGGGTCTGCGCATTCAGGGCGCCAAAGACCAGGCTGTTGACATCTTCACTCTTCACCTTCTCCGCGCCGTATTCGACTCGCATCACCAGCGTGAGATCGTCGGCCTGCTCCGTCACTTCGCGATCGAACGTCAATTCCAGGATGTTGCCGCTTAACGATTCAGGAATGACGAACTCGCCCGCTTCCAGTTGGTCCTGTAATTGCTTCAGCGCTGCCGCGCGCAGCTGCGGCCGGATGTCTTCTCTGGCCTTCGCGCGATCGGCGGCATCGACGGCGCGGACTTCCTTGTCGCCGCCGCCGGTCAATGGCTCGGGATTGGATACGCGCGCAGCCAGCGCGGCCACGCCTTCGATCTCGTTGATCAGGTTCGCGTCGACATTGCTGGCCGCGCCGACTTCCACGGCCTCGACGATGCCTTCGGCCTGCGCGCCGATGCCGGCGGGGATGTCGACGTCCTGCGTCAGCACGTAGCGCAGCGCCTGCCCGGTAGCCGAGGTGCGTGTGACGGTGCCCTGGCTGATGCGCGCCGGCGTATTGAGTTGATTGACGAAGATTACGCGGCCTTTCGCGCGCGATTCGGGAATGCTCTTCTTGCCGGTGGTGGGAACCGTGATGCTGTCACGCACGATCGTTGTGACTTCCGCCGACGGCACGATCCCGGTCAACGGATCGGCTTCTTCCGCTTCCGGATCGGCGATCACGTTGATCGCCGCCGTGATCTTGGTCGACTGCGGCACGAGGATGATCTGCGCGCTGGGGATAATCGCCAGCGCGGCAAACCCCACGACCAGCAGAGCCAGCACAAAAATGCCAATCTTCACGGCGATCCACGCCGGATGCCGCCGCGTGACCTGCGCGACCGTCTGATTGCGCTCGACGGCAGCGCGCTCGGCTTCACGGCGCTTGCGCTTCGACGGCGTCCACGGCTTCGGTTCATCCTCGTCGTCGTGTGTCTTATGCCACCGCGCTTTGCGCCGGGCCGCGTCGACTGAGCGGAAGGCCGGCAGGCCGATTTCACGCGCGGTCGTGCGGAGGTCTGATTCGCTGGAGACGATCGCCACTTCGATCCCGTTGACCTCGCCGCAGCGCTGCACCACCTGCATATCGACCGGCTTGCGCAGCGACGGCGAATCCCACGGAATGACCAGCAGCACGCGCGGACTCTGCGCGGTCAGCAGGCGGTCGCGGATCGTGTTGACATCGTCGTGATCTTCGAGTTCGATGACTTGAATGGGATCCATACGCCAATGTTACTCAAGCCGCCGTCTCCGGCGCGGCGGGCCTTCGCTGATAAGCATCACAAGGGGCGACCCGCATCTGCGGTCGCCCCCGAATTGACTGCGGCAATTTTACCACAGCCCGGCCGCCCGCAATTTCTACGGGTGTATAATCACGACATGACCACTTATCCGCTGCCTTCCGACCCACTGTGGCACAGTCTCAAAGAGGGAAGCGAGTTCTTCCAGCACGAGGGTGACATTTACGAGACCCTGCGCCGCCTGGTCGACGAGATGGACGAGAATGGCCTGGACTACGCGCTATGGGCGGCCTGGCGCTGGTCGCGCACGGCTATCTGCCGGCTTTTTCGGGCGCGACGAAGACCTTTCGTGACACGCGCACCGGCGTTTGGATCAAAGTCATCACAGCGGGCCGCGAAGCGTATCCTGGCGACGGCAAACCCAAGCCAATCGCATTTCCCCCGCCCATCGAGGCGCGGCTGCAGCGCGAAGGCGTGTGGCTCGTTACGCTCGACAAGCTGATTGAACTCAAGCTGGCGTCCGGCCTGTCGGCACCACATCGCTTAAAAGACCTGGCGGACGTGCAAGAATTGATCGCGCGCCTGAAATTGCCGCTGGAACTGGCGGAGAACCTCGATACCAGCGTGCGTGATGAGTATCGCCGGCTGTGGCAGAATGTGCAGGATATTCCAGCGGAAATGTAAGTCCGCCATCCCTTCCGAGTTCAACAAAGTTGTTCCCTCCGCATCACGCAGCACGTTTGACCCGCGCCTTCAATCTCGCTATACTTATCACATCTGTTGACACCGAGAAGGTAGGAAGGCGGTGAAACCGGGATAAGATATTGTGACGATCCCGCGTGTCGAGCAACTGCTGGGTGTTACCTATCGCAGTGCCAAGTTAAATGTCGCGAAACTGGTTGAGGCCAAAATCCTCATACCCACCGAGGCTAAACACAACCGGGCCTATGTGGCGGTGGACGTTCTTAAGATTATTGTCGAAGATTGATGGCGGGCCTAAACGATCGAATTGTACTTTTGGGGTTCCAGGTACAGTTTCGTTCTACAGAATTATACTTAAGTACACATTGTTAGGAATTGCGTAGTTGATGGTTTTTACCAGAGTTGCGGGGATAGCAACCCGCCCCGCTAGTCCGGGCCGGTTTAACCGGAGGACAGGCCGCCACAGTCGGCGACTTTTCGCGGGGCAGGAAAACCTTTCGGCTTTTACACGGTGATTTTAACGTCGTTTCAAGGGATTCAATATGCCCGCTCTGGTGGTGATACACCAGTGCTCAAATCGGCGTCCCACCGAAAGACCTGGCCGATGTGCAAGAATTGATCGCGCGCTTGAAATTGCCGCTGGAACTGGCGGAGAATCTCGACGCCAGCGTGCGCGACGAATATCGCCAGCTGTGGCAAAACGTGCAGGATATTCCGGCGGAAACGTAAGCGCGCAATCCTTTTGAGATACTTATGAAGCCTAAGACCATTAAAGAGATGCGCCAGATGGCGCTTGATGAAGCATACCGAGTTCCCGCGAAAGAAACCAGCCTTGCTATCGATCGGTCGTTCCCCGAAGAATTCGCCGATCAATTGTCGCAGATTGAATCCTTCAATAAGCATCTCTTCCGGCCAAACACTTACTTACACAAGTGGTGGGCGCGTCGCTGCGGTTCTACGTTCCGAACTATACTAAAGCAATTTGTGCCTACAGCCGGGCGCCGCGATTACTATGCAGCAGGGGGCTTAGAGGGGAAAATCGTACTGGATCCCATGATGGGCGGTGGCACGACTTTACATGAAGCAATCCGATTGGGCGCGAACGTCATTGGTGCAGATGTTGATCCGATTCCAATTGTTCAGGCTCGCGCAACTTTGTCGCAAGTCGCCCTCAAAGATATACAATTAGCATTCGACCGGTTTTTTGTCGAACTTTATGCTCGGATTGGCAGCCACTTCAAAACCGAATGCTCTGAATGCCAGCAGACAGTTGATTCGCAGTATACTTTGTACGGATTGCGTAAGATATGCGCCTGCGGCGAAGTAGTTCAAGTTGAACAGTACGAGCTACGGCATGAGGATAAGCGCACTATTCGGATTTGGCCTGAGACTTGGGAAGTCACTGATATACAGCACGCTATGGGCACAAACTCTGAACACGTTCGCTTAGTCACTAAATCAGAAGTGTTCTGCCCGACTTGCGGACAGACTTATCAAGAGCTGCTCCATCTTCCGTATCACACCCGTTATACTCCCATCGCGATCATCGGGACTTGTCCTGATCATGGCCTGTTCTTCCGACTCCCGGCCCGGCTGATCTGGCTCGGCTACAGACCGCTGAGGCTCTTCGTCAACAGCTGAGATTGGGAGCCGATTGATAACTTCGCAGTTCAAAATGGGCCGAAGTCTGGAGATCTTGTAACTCGTAATATTCGCTCCTATCTAGATGTTTTCTCATCACGCCAACTATTGTATCTGCATCACGCTATTCTATTACTTCAAGGTTATCGTGGCATCATCAAGCTTAATCTTGCGCTGCTTATCTCTACATCGCTAGAGTTTAATTCACTTCTAAGTGGTTACAAAGGCGCAGATAAGCGTCGCCCAGGCGCAATTCGTCACGTATTTGCCTTACACGCCTATTCGTTCCCATACACGGCTGCTGAAAATAATCCAGTCAATCAGCAGAAAGGGTCTGGCAATCTGCAACAGCTATTTCGGGATCGGATTGTACGGGGCCGAAAATGGGCTATCGCACCCATCGAGCGACGAGTCAGTAGTGATGGCGAAACACAACTGGTCACCATTCCAGGAGAATTTGACGGGGGCGTCGAGGTAAAAAGCGAAGACTCGCTTGCTTCAGGTCAACAAAAGTTTTGGCTAATTCATGGCGACTCACGGCAATTGCCTATCAAGAAAGATCACTCTGTCGATTTGGTGGTAACTGATCCACCGTACTACGATAATGTCCAATATAGCGACTTGGCTGCGTTCTTTCGTGTATGGTTGGCACGGCTCGCTCCTAGTGAGGAAGATTGGACATACGAGCATGCTGACAGCGCTGTTGCTCATAAAGCTAATGACGACGACACGAATTTCATGCAAGTCTTAGGGGGCATTTTCAAGGAATGCAAGCGCGTCCTCAAGAAGACTGGTCGAATGGTCTTCACATTTCATCATTGGGACCCGAATGCGTGGGCTGAATTGACTATTGCATTACACGAGGCCGGATTTAGGCTTCGGAATGCCTACGTAGTGTTTTCAGAAAATCCTGTCTCAGTCCACATCAACAATCTGAATGCTATCAAACATGACTGCATTCTAGTGCTTACACCTGACCTCGAAACAACGCCAAAGCGCTGGTATTTGCCAAAAGCAATCACAGCGACTGATAGTGAAGGTTTCTGTCGTGAGTGTAGCGCAGTGTTAGGTTGGTTGTTGAATAGTTCCTGTACACCGGCTGAGATGCGTGCTACGTGGAATAGTTTGATCACGTCGCGGAGAACCGGGAATAAAAAATCTCTTTTGGAGTACCCCGATGCCGAGAGCTAAAGGTAAGGATTTATGCGAGATCTTTGGTTATGCGCCAGATGACGTGACGGACTCAGCCCGAAAGCAGTGGAAGAGCCAAGAGTGTCCATTTGTTGGTGGTACGTGCATAAAACATAGCCACCCGCAAGACGGCAAAGTGGTGGTTTATGGCACTTGTAGCGCTGTCAATAAGACTCGAAAAGGTATCTTGGATGAAATTATTGTTTGTCCGCAACGCCTATATGCAGATGAGTACAAATCACTACGCACAGTAGTCAAAGATGCAACTGAAAGCGATTTGCCGATTTTTATGGCAAACGAATACTCAAAACTAAAGAAGGCGCATTTACTGCCCAATGACTTCATCGTCTTGCTCGGCCATAACTCAGGCAAAGAGATCAGCGTAGGCCAACGAGCCGTTATTCAGTAAGCCTTGATTGGGTAATGGCGCGTGTCGTAAGTGGCGAATTGCATTCAATAATCCCCTGCGAAGTCCAAAGCATGGATACGACTGGGAACTACCGAGCCAACTGGACAGCGTACAGCACTGAGCAGAATACTATCCCTAATTCAGCGCACGGTATTAACTGGGCGAATGTATGGAAAAGAATCATACCGCAGTCTGATTCTAAAAGGCTCCATTGCGGCCACTTCCAAACTATGCACGCATGGCCACTACTTTGTTGTGCCAGATCAGGTATATCAGCGCTTTGAGAGATTAATCGGCAAGGTGCCTGCAGTAAGCGCGCCAAGCGAAGGAGTTTTGACTGTAATGACGTATGCATTAGGATCAGATGTCCCGTACGGCACCATCCGTTCGATTGAACCGCGCCGCACGGCACGAATGATGACTATCGAATTTGCTAAAGCTTTTGCTTCCGGTAAGCAATTGCCGTTGGGTACGCAACTCGATGAGCAGGTCGCGGCTTTGCTATCAAGCTCTGTAGCAAGTCTGCACTTACTCTGTAACAGCATGTAACGTTCGCAGAAGACATATCGTGTTGAAGTCAAACTAAATAATGACGCAGAGGGCTGCAAAAAACAGCCCTCTCGTTTTTCGTTACCTATCAATGACGCCCAGCCTCTACTTCACCATCTCCCCCACGATCCCCTTCACCGCCTCCAGCGCATCGCCGAGTTCGACTGGCATCCTTGCCGCCCGCCTGCGCGAGGTTCGGCCGCCCGCCGCCGCCGCCGCCGATATGCGCGGCGGCCTGCCGCACGATCTTGCCGGCATCGAGGCCGCGCTGCACCAGGTCGTCCGTGACCGCGACGAGCAGATTCGGTTTGTCGCCAAACACCGCGCCCAGCGCCACCACGCCCGATCCCAGCTTGGCGCGCAGCCAGTCGCTCATCTCGCGCAGCATCTCGGAATCGAGCGCGTTGACTTTGGCCGCCAGCACCGGCACGCCGGACACATTCGCGACCTCATTCAACAGCGCTTCGACGTCGCGCTTGGCCGCTTCGCGCCGCGCCTTGGCCAGTTCCTTCTCGATCGCCTGGGCCTGCTCTATCACTTCCAGCACCTTGCGATCGATTTCGTCCGGCGCCGCCTTCAGATACGCTGCCGCATTTTGCAGTTTCTTCAAACGCGCCTGCACAAACTGCTGCGCGCCGCGCCCCGTCAGGCCTTCGATACGGCGCAGGCCCGCGCCCACGCTGCCTTCCGACATGATCACCAGCGAGCCGATCTCCGCCGTCTGCGTGACGTGCGTGCCGCCGCACAGCTCCATGCTCACCGGCTTCTCGTCGGGCCAGCCGGTGCGGATGACGCGCACCACATCGCCGTACTTTTCGCCAAACAGCGCCATCGCGCCATCGCCCACGGCATCCTTGTAGTTCTTGTGCAGCACCATCACCGGATAGTTGGCGAGGATCAAGTTGTTGACGTTCTCGCCGATCCGATCGATCTCGTCCTGCGTCAGCATCGAGCCGTGCGTAAAGTCGAAGCGGAACCGATCGGGCGCGACCAGCGATCCAGCCTGCTGCACGTGCTGCCCCAGCACGTTCCGCAGCTGCGCGTGCAGCAGGTGCGTCACCGTGTGATTGCGCATGATGTCCAGCCGCCGATCGTAATCGACCAGCGCCCAGCACTCGTCGTTCACTTTCGGCTCGCCGACGGAGACTTCGCCGACATGCACGATGATGCCCGGCAAGGGCCGGCGCATATCGCGTCACGTCGATGCCCCAGATCGGTTCGCCGCCCTGCTCGGAATACCTGGCGATCACGCCCACATCGCTGACCTGGCCGCCCGACTCGACGTAGAACGGCGTGCCCGCCAACACCACTTCCACCTTGTCGCCATAATTAGCGCGATCGGTAATCTGGCCGTTCACCATCAGTCCGATGACTTTGGTTTCCATCTCCGGCGCGGTATACGGATCGAGCTCCACGCCGCTCTCGTCGATCACACCTTGCTCGATCAACGACTGCTTCAGTTGCTGATACAACTCGATCGATTCACCGGCCCCTTCGGCCCTGGCGGCGGCCGCGGCCCGCTCGCGCTGCTCGGCCAGCGCCACCTGGAAGCCTGCCAGATCGACCGTGTAGCCGCGCTCCCACGCGATGTCCTTGGTGATCTCCACCGACAGTCCGAATGTGTCGTACAGCTTGAACGCGTCCGCCCCCGGCACGATCTGGCTGTCCTGATTCGCCGCCAGCACTTCCTCCAATTTGCCCAGCCCCAGATCGAGCGTGCGATGGAAACGGCGCTCTTCGTCGGTGATGGTATAGAGAATGTGCTCGCGCCGATCGCGCAGCTCGCGGTAATGTTCGCCCATGTTCTCGATCACGACGTCGGCAATATCGGCCATGAACGGCCCGTCGAAGCCGATCATGCGGCCAAAGCGCGCCGCGCGGCGCAGGATCATGCGCAGCACGTAATTGCGGCCCACGTTGCCGGGCAGCGCCCCATCGGCGATGAGGAACGCCGCCGCGCGCGCGTGATCGGCAATGACGCGATAGGCCACAAGGTTCTCTTCGACCTCGGCATCGGTATGCCCCGTCAGCTTCTGCGTCTTGTGGATCAGCGGCAGGAACAGATCGGTCTTGTAATTAGAGTCGACGCCCTGCAAGATCGACACGATACGCTCGAAGCCCAGGCCGGTATCGACGTGCCTGGCGGACAGCGGATGCAGTTCCGTCGGGCTGGTGCGCTGGTATTGAATGAAGACCAGATTCCAGATTTCCAGGAAGCGCGGGCAGTCGCCGTTCACGCTGCACACGTGACCGGGCACGTCCTGCTTGTTGCAATACTCCGCGCCGCGATCGTAGTGAATCTCGCTGTCGGGACCGCACGGCCCAATCTCGGCCATTTCCCAGAAGTTTTCCTTGCGCCCGAAGAACAACAGGTGCGATTTATCAAAGCCCGGCTGCTTGCGCCAGGTGTTCGCGGCTTCGTCGTCGCGCGGCACGACGCCCTGCTCGTCTTCAAAGCACGTCGCCCACAGGCGGCTCTTATCCAAACCCCACACCTCGGTCAGCAGCTGCCACGCCCACGCGATGGCTTCCTTCTTGTAGTAGTCGCCGAACGACCAGTTGCCCAGCATCTCGAAGAACGTGTGGTGCGTCGTATCGCGGCCCACGTCGTCCAGATCATTGTGCTTGCCCGCCACGCGCATGCACTTCTGCGAATCGGCGGCGCGCGTATAAGGCCGCGTGCCCAGCCCCAGGAACACATCCTTGAATTGCACCATGCCCGAGTTGGTGAAGAGCAAGGTGTTGTCGCCCACCGGGATCAACGGCATCGAGGGCACGATCGTGTGGCGCTGCTCCTCGAAGAACTCCAGGAACTGAGCGCGGACCTCGGCGCTGGTGGGAATCCGCCGGGGCGCAGCCGGCTCGCTCGCGTGCGGGCTGGCCGCCGGTTTCTTGATGGCCTGCGGCGCGGCCTTTTTCATCGGCGCTTTTTTCGCCGCCGTCTTCTTCACCGGTTTGGCAGCGGCCTGGGGCCTGGCTGCCTGGGTGGTCTTCTTGGGAGTTGCGGGTTTCTTCGCCATGGTGACCTCAATCACTGTAAATGTTAGAAGCTGGGCGTTGGATTTTGGAAGCGAGAGGTTGGATGCCGGAGTTCGCCTCCAACTTCCAACCTCCAATTTCCAACTTCCACGAGTATACTACACAAACGCGCGAGAGTAGAAATCGCACGGCGCGCGATTGTAGCCGCTGAAGCGTGTGGCGTCAATCGGCTGTGCTATAATTCGCGGCGAATTCCATCAGACTGTAGAAACGGCACGCTGCGCGCATGCCGTTTCCGTCGAGGCATGGGGATGCCTCGACGACGGAAAACCGGAGAAACTTGATCATGATGTCCATTGACGAACAGGTCGCCCTGTTGATGCAGGGCACCGAATACGGCGACGAACAAGTGAAGCAGTCCATGGCGCGCGAATTGAAGGAGCGCCTCACGGAGGCGGCGCAGACCGGCCGGCCGCTGAAGGTGTACTGCGGCTTCGATCCGACCTCGAGCGATCTGCACCTGGGGCACACCATTCCCATGCGCAAGCTGCGGCAATTTCAGGAACTGGGGCATGCGGTCACGTTCTTGATCGGCAACTACACGTCGCTGATCGGCGACCCGTCCGACAAGAACAAACTGCGCCCGCAGCTCACTGCCGAGCAAGTCGCACTCAACGGCCAGACGTACGCCGAGCAGTCGTACAAGATTCTCGATCGCGCCCGGACGCAGGTGCGTTACAATGCCGAATGGCTGAGCAAGCTGACGTTTGCCGATCTGATCCAGCTGGGCTCCAACTTCACCATCCAACAATTCATGACGCGCGAGAATTTCAAGCTGCGGCTGGAGCGCAACGATCCGGTCTACCTGCACGAGACGTTCTACGCGCTGATGCAGGGCTACGATGCCGTGGCGCAGGAAGCGGATGTGCAAGTGGGCGGCAGCGAGCAGCTGTTCAATATCATCGTCGCCGGCCGCAAGATGCAGGAGGCAGTCGGGCAGAAACCGCAGATCGGCATCCTCATGGGCATTTTGCCCGGTACGGACGGCGTGGTACGAATGTCCAAGAGTCTGGGCAATCACATTCCCATTCTGGCGACGCCTGAAGATATGTATGGCAAGGTCATGAGCTTGCCCGATGCGGCTATGCCGATCTTTTTCAAGTTGGTCACACGCTACACTCCCGCACAGATCGCGGCAGTTGAGCAGAGCCTGGCCGACGGCTCGCGCCATCCGCGCGACGTGAAGATGGAATTGGCGCGCGAAATCGTCGCCATCTTTCACGATGAAGCCGCCGCGCAAGCGGGCGAGCAGCATTTTGTCAGCGTCTTTCAGCAGCACGCCCTGCCGGACGAGATGGAAGAAATGCAGATCGCGCAGCCCATGAACCTGACCGATCTGCTCATCTTCACCCAGGCCGCCAAGAGCAAGAACGAAGCGCGCCGCCTGATCGATCAGGGCGGCGTGAAGATCGACGGCGAAATGATCTCCGGCGCCACGACGATGGTTGAAGTGAGCGCGCCCAAGGTGTTGCAAGTGGGCAAGCGCAAGTTTGTTCGGCTGATGCCGGCCTAATTCAAATAACGAGTAACGAGTAATAGCGCAATGGCGATCATTCGCTTTTCACTCGTTACTCATCACTCGTCACTTTTCATTATGACCACACCTCAAGACGTTACCGATCCCGATCTGTCCACGCCCCCCGGCTTCCGTTCCGGCTTTGTCGCCATTGTCGGCAAGCCCAACGTGGGCAAGTCCACGCTGCTGAACGCGCTGCTGGGCCAGAAGATTTCCATTGTTACGGCCAAGCCGCAGACCACGCGCGATCGCATCATGGGCATTCTCACCAGCGAGACCGCGCAGGTCATCTTCATCGACACGCCGGGCATCCACGCACCCAAGAATTCGCTGGGGCAATTCATGGTCAGCACGGCCACCGGCGCCATCGGCGAAGCGGATGTGATTGTCTTCATGGTCGATGTGACGGAAATGCCGGACGCAAACGATCGGCGCATCGCGGAAGCGCTGCGTGATCGATCCACCACTCGATCGGTGATCCTGGCCCTCAACAAGATGGATAGTCTCATCTCGCCCGATCGAATGAAAGCCCACGTCGAAGCCTATTGGTCGCTCGCGCCGGCCGCAGCGGGGCAGGAACCGCCCGCGCCGTGGGATTGGATCATGCTGTCGGCCACGCGCGGCGACAACCGGAAAGAACTGCTCGACAAGATCGTGTCCCGCTTGCCTGCAGGGCCGCTGTACTACCCTGAAGATCAGGTCACCGACAAACAAGAGCGCGATATCGCCGCCGAGTTGATCCGCGAGCAGGTCCTGCTGCACCTCAAGCAGGAAGTGCCGCACTCCGTCGCCGTGGTCGTCGACCAGTTTGACGAGCGCCAGAGCGGCACGGTGCACATCGCCGCCACCATCTACGTCGAGCGCGACTCGCAGAAGGGCATCCTCATCGGCAGCGGCGGCCAGATGCTGAAGCAGATCAGCGCCGATGCGCGCCATTCCATTCAGCGCCTGCTGGACTGCAAGGTCTTCCTGGAAGTGTGGGTCAAGGTTCGCAAGAACTGGCGCGAGGATGATCGCGAAGTGCGGCGGATGGGATACCGAAACGACGAGTGACGAGTGACATGAGCGCTCTTCGCTCGTCACTTTTCACTCAGCCTGTATCCTGGCAGGAGTCTCATGTCCACTACCACCCCCATTGATCTTGTTGCAGTCCGCGAACGCATCGTCGGCATCGATCAAGTAGTGCCCGTGCTTGACGGCAGCCTGCAGCCCTACATCAATTTCGACAACGCGGCCAGCACGCCCACGCTGCAAGACGTGCTTGACACCGTAAACGAATTCATGCGCTGGTACTCGTCGGTGCATCGCGGCACGGGCTTCAAGAGCAAAGTGGCCACCCAGGCCTACGACGATGCGCGCCGCCTCGTCGCGGATTTTGTCGGAGCGAATCCGGACGATCATACGGTGATCTTCGGCAAGAATACCACCGACGCGATCAACAAGCTGTCGTATCGCCTGCCATTGAAGCAGGACGATGTGGTGCTGGTCTCGCTCCTGGAGCATCACAGCAACGATCTACCGTGGCGCGCGCGGGCCCACGTGGAGCACATCAAGGCCGATGAATTGGGGCGGCTGGATGTGGCTGATCTCGACCGGCTGCTGGCGACCTACCAGGGACGCGTCAAACTCGTGGCGATTACGGGCGCGTCCAACGTCACCGGTCACCTGCCCGACATTCACGCCATCGCCCGCCGGGCGCATGCCGCCGGCGCGGAGATTCTGATCGACTGTGCGCAGCTCGCACCGCATCGCCGCGTCGCGATGGGCGAACTGAACGATCCTGAGCATCTCGACTACGTATCGATCTCCGCGCACAAGATGTACGCGCCGTTTGGAACAGGCGCGCTGATCGGGCGCAAAGACACCTTTGAAAAGGGCGAGCCGGAATATCGCGGCGGCGGCACGATCGAGATCGTCACGGTCGATAACGTGGAATGGTCGGGCGCGCCCGATCGCGACGAGGCCGGATCGCCCAACGTGGTCGGCGCCGTGGCGCTGGCGGCGACGATCAAAGCGTTGAACCAGATCGGCATGGACGTGATCGCGGAGCACGAGGCCGAACTGACGGCCTACGCGCTGGAGCAGCTCCGGCCGATCGAGCAGCTGGAGATTTACGGCGAAACCGACATCGCAACCGTGCGCCACCGGCTGGGCGTGATTCCCCTTAACGTGAAAGGGATGTCACATTTCAAAGCGGCGGCCATCCTCGGCACGGAATACGGCATCGGCGTGCGCAACGGCTGTTTCTGCGCGCACCCCTATTTGCTGCACCTGATGCGGCTCACTCCGGAGGAATCGAACCGGGTGCGGCGCGACATCCTCGCGGATAACCGCCACGACATGCCCGGTTTGGTGCGCCTCTCCTTCGGCATGTACAACACCGCGGCCGAAGTCGATGTCATCGTGCGGGCTTTGCGCGATATCGCGCAGGGCAAATATGCCGGGCAGTACGTGCAGGACATCCGATCGGGCGAATATCACGCCGTGAATTGGCAGCCGAATCTGGCGCAGTACTTCAAACTCTAGATTACTCAGCCGTCATTGCGAGGAGCGCTGTCGCCCAGCGCGCCCCCGCGCTATGCGCGGACAGGGCGTGTGACGAAGCAATCCCCGCTGATCGCCACCGAGATTGCCTCGCCGAGAAGCGCTCGCAATGACGTAATTCTTGCGTTTCACGTTCACGGAGGCTTCATGGCCAAGGCAACGATGTATTTCCCGCCTGACTTCAAGTGGGCAGCCGCCACGTCGTCCCATCAGGTGGAGGGTAATAACACCAACAACGATTGGTGGGCGTGGGAGCAAAACGGCGGGCACGTGCGCGGCGGGCAGAAGTCCGGCCTGGCCTGCGACTGGTGGGGCGCCGGCTTCGAGCGGGACCTGGACTTCGCCGCGCAGATGAACCACACCGGGCATCGCCTGTCAATCGAATGGAGCCGCATCGAGCCGCGCGAAGGCCAGTGGGATACGGCCGCCATCGATCGTTACCGCACCATGCTCACTGCCCTGCGCGAGCGCGGCATCGAGCCGATGGTGACGCTGCATCACTTTACCAATCCGCTGTGGGTGACCGAGCGCGGCGGCTGGGAAACGTCCGGCATTGTGCCGTTGTTCGAGCGTTACGTGACGAAGGCCGTCGACGCGCTGAAAGACCTGTGTGATCTGTGGGTGACGATCAACGAGCCCAACGTCTACGCCGTGCTGGGCTGGTCGCAAGGCGCCGACCATCTGATCGAGTTTACGACGCCGTCGTCGGATTTTCCGCCGGGCAAGGACGACGTGTCGCTGGTGTTCAAGGTAGTGGACCACATGCTGCTGGCGCACGGGGCGGCCTATCACGCGATCCATCGCGTGCAGCCGCAGGCGCGCGTGGGCCTGGCGCATCACATGCGGCTGTTCGATCCCGCCCGGCCGGGTTCGCCGCTCGATCAGTTCTGCGCCTGGAATCGCGATCGCCTGTTCAACCGCATTCCACTGCAGGCGGTGATTGACGGCCATCTTGACCGGCCGATCGGGCTGGCGCGGCGCATCCGGCAGTTGAAAAACACCGCCGATTTCATCGGATTGAACTATTACAGCCGCGACCTCATTCAATTCGATCGGCACAGCTGGGAAGGGCGGGTGTTTGGCCGCAACCTGCACACCCCCCACGCCGAGATGAGCGACATGAACTACGGCGAGATTTATCCGCGCGGCCTGTTCCGCCTGCTCAAGCGTCTGGAGCGCTACGAGAAACCCATCTACATCACGGAAAACGGCCTGCCCGATCTGGACGACGACCGCCGCCCGAGCTATTTGATTCAGGTGCTGCGCGAAGTGTGGAAGGCCATTAACGAGAACGTGCCGGTGATGGGCTACTATCACTGGACGTTGACGGACAACTTCGAATGGGCCGAGGGCTGGAATCTGCGCTTTGGCCTGGTGAAGCTGAACCCCGAAACGCAGGAACGCACCTTGCGCCGCAGCGGAGAGTTATTCGGCGAGATGGCGCGCATCAATGCCATCGACGACGAACTGGTCTATCGCCACGCGCCGGAGTTATTTGAGACGCTGTTTCCAGGGTAGGGTTGCCGTATCATTTGTCATTGCCCATTGTTCAGGTATAATTGGCCGCGTAGTAAGCACGGAGAGGTAGCGTAGTCCGGCCTAACGCGCGCGCCTGGAGAGCGCGTGTGCCGAAAGGCACCGCGGGTTCAAATCCCGCCCTCTCCGCCTTCAATCTCCCGAAGGGTTTGAAACCTTCGGGAGGTTTTCTTTGCCCGCTACCGACCATAACCAGGAGGTGCCGATCATTTGACAAGATGCCGACCGTCCTGTACCATTTGCCCGGTCGTGCTAGATGGGGAGTTAGCGGTGCCCTCGTGGTTCAACAGAACTGCGCCTGAAACCCGCTATAGCAGGGTCGAATTCCCCCTCCAGGGCCGAGTCTACCTGAGCCTGCCAAAGGCAAGTAGCGTTGACGCCTGGGTCCGACGCGGCAAAAGACCTCGAACCTTGTCAGGGCCGGAAGGCAGCAGCAATAAGGGGACCCTTTTGGGTGTCGTCGGGTAGCCTGGGCCGAGCCAACTGCCGGCGGTAAGTCGTGGGGCGCGGTTCGAAAGGGGGTGCACGACCGTTTTGTGAATCAAGCCAGCCTGGGTCTGGCAGTATGAAAGGTTCTTTTAAGGAATTTATGAGTACCGGTCAGATATCGTGGCCACGACAATCGAGCGAGGACACTCATCCGCTGCAGCGCTGGCTGTCACGCGGATTTTTGTCGGTGCTCAGCGTGGTCATTCTATTGGGGGTCATGGCAGCGGGTTATTATGCCACGCTGACACCGGTGACCATCGTAGTCGACGGCCAGGCGCGCACCGTCAAAACCAATCAGCGCTCGGTCGAGACCATCCTGCGCGAAGCCGGCGTGAAGATCGAAGAGGACGACATCGTCGGGCCGACGCTGAGCGCGGCGCTGGCGGACGATCAATCCACCATCATCGTGCAGCACGCGCGCCCGGTGGTGGTCGAGGCCGACGGGCGCGTGCAGGAATTTCGCAGCCAGACGTCGGCGCTGCCGGAAATTCTGAAAGAGGCCGGGATCAATCTGCGGGAATTCGATCGGGCGATCGTGAACGGCCAGATCGTCGATTCGGCGCAGCACGCCTCCTTCATGATACCGCGCGATCCGCGCGATCGATCGCCGATCAACATCACTGTGCAGCGCGCCGTGCCCATCACCTTGCAATTGAGCCAGGGCAGCGAGCACAACATTCAGACCCCGGCCCGCACCGTGGGCGAAGCCCTGAGCGAAGCCCAGGTGCAGCTGTATCTGGCCGATCAGATCACGCCTACCCTGACGACACCGATTGAGCCGGGCCTCGTGATCACGGTGGAGCAATCGGTGCCGATCAATATCGACGTGGATGGGCGCACCCTCCGCACGCGCACGCTGCGCAGCCAGGTGGGCGAAGTGCTGAACGATCTGGGCGTGGCCCTGGTAGGTGAAGACTACACGCAGCCCGCTATCGACGCGCCGGTTCAGCAGGACAGCACGGTGAAAGTGGTGCGGGTGCGTGACGAGGTGCTGGTTGAGCAGGAAGCCATACCCTACGAGACGGTCAAGATCGGCGATCCGGACATGGAACTGGATGCCAGCACCGTGAAAGAGGGCGAAAACGGCATTCAACAGAAGCGGACGGTGATTCGCTACGAAAACGGGCAGGAAGTGGCGCGCGACACCGATCCGAATTTCGTGGTGTTGAAGACGCCGGTCAACAAGGAATTCCGCTATGGCACCAAGATCGTGATTCGCACGCTGGATACGGCCGACGGCCCCATCGAGTACTGGCGCAAGATTCGCGCGTATGCCACCTCGTACAGCGCCGCGTCTTCGGGCACGCCTAAGACGGCCAAGTGGTACGGCGTCACAGCCACCGGCCTGCCCATGCGCAAGGGCATCGTCGCCGTCGATCCAAAAGTGATCAGTCTTGGCACCAAGCTGTACGTGCCGGGCTATGGCGCGGGCCTGGCGGCCGATACCGGCGGCGGCGTGCGCGGAAAATTTATTGACCTGGGCTACGACGACGACAACTTGCAGGGCTGGTGGTGGTGGGTGGATGTGTACCTGCTGACACCCGTTCCGGGCAGCATCAATTACGAACTGCCCAACTGGCCGCAGTACAAAGATCGCGGCAACTAGCAATCGGAGGGGCGACGCAGGCAGTCGCCCCTTTTGCGCCATGGACATCAAGCCCCTGCTGCGCCAGTTCAACCTGCACCCCAAGAAGAGCCTGGGGCAAAACTTCCTCGTCGACGAGCACGCCCTGAGCCATATTGTGCAGGCGGCGGAGATCGTGCCGGATGACCTGGTCCTGGAGATTGGGCCCGGCTTGGGCAGCCTGACCCGCCATCTGGCCGACGCCGCCCGCCGCGTCATCGCCGTCGAGATCGATCGCGCACTGATCCCTCCGCTCCGACTGGCAGTCGCTGACCGATCGAACGTCTTGATTGTCGAGGGCGACATCCTCCAACTCGATCCCGCTGAGTTACTGGCGGAAGCACCGCATCCTTCGACTGCGCGCCGCGCTCATCCTGAGCGGAATGAAATGGAGTCGAAGGACGCGCGGCGCTCCGCTCAGGATGCTGACCCTGTTAGCTACAAAGTCGTTGCCAACATCCCCTACTACATCACCTCGGCCATCATCCGCCACTTGCTGGAAACCGAGGTCAAGCCGCAAGCGATCGTGCTGACCATCCAATTGGAGGTCGCCCAGCGCATCATCGCGCAACCCAACGACATGAATCTGCTCGCCGTGGGGGTGCAGTTCTATGGCGCGCCGCGCCTCGTGCAGCGGATTCCCGCCGGGGCGTTCTACCCTGTGCCCGATGTCGATTCGGCCGTCGTGCGGATCGATCTGCCCGCTCAGCCGCGCGTGAGGGTGAGAGATGTGGACGTCTTCTTCCGAGTAGCGAAGGCCGGCTTCGGGCAAAAACGCAAGCAGCTGCACAACTCGCTGGCCGCCGGTCTGCCGGTGAAGCACGAGCAGATCGTGCAGGCGCTGAACGAAACGGGGATCGACCCAAAGCGGCGGGCCGAGACGCTGACGCTGGAGGAGTGGGGAAGGTTAAGCGATCAGTTAAGCGGAGATCCGGGATTAGTTCAGTAGGGTTGAGGTCGCAGAGGCGGATTGCCTGGCGCATCCTGCAACCGTGCGGCGTACATGCCGCGATATTGCGGCGGCAGCAGCGCCGCGATCTTCAACATCACCTGATCGGTGTACTCCTCCAACTGCTGAGTGTTGGCGCGGCCTTCCGGCAGGTAAAACGGCTGGCCGATACGCAGGTGCACCTCGCTGCGCCGCAGGCGCTTCAAATTCGAGATGATTTTCTCCGTGCCCCAGATGGCGCCCGGAATCAGGGGGGCCGGCGTGCGCGAGGCGAGGAAAGCAGGGCCGGTCTTGCCCGGCTGCAAGCCGCCGGTGCGGCTGCGCGTGCCTTCGATGGCCAGGGCCATGACCGTGCCGCCCTTGAGTTCCTCCAACGCGAGTTTGATCGCGTCGCGATCGGCCTCGCCGCGCCGCACCCAGATGACGCCCAGCTGATCGAGGATCCACCCCCCAATCGGATCCGAGCGATGCTCGATCGCCGCGAAGGTCGTCGCTTTCCGGATCGGCCCTACGGCAATGCCGGTCAGCGTATCGAAGGAACTCAAATGATTGATCACCACTACAGACGAACCGGCCGGCAGGTTCTCCAGGCCCTGCACGTCAACGCGCGCCACGATCTTGAGCAAAGTGAGCAGGAAGTACTTCACGGCGCGCTGCTTGCGCGGCGTGGTATGACGCGGCGGGCGGTTGATGCTGGCATCCATGACATTTACCTCGTGCGGGATTGGGCCACGACCGCTGTGTTCGCTACCACCGGCGCGGATGGATCAGGCGAAACCAGCACGTCGAAGGCCGTGCTGCCGCCGGCCGTGAGTTGATCATCGGGGAGCGCAAACTGCCGGAAGCCGGTCACGCGCCCATGATCGTCGTAGAGCGTGATGACCACATACGCTCCGGCGGCATTGCTCGCGCCGATATTGCTCACTTTGCCGGACACGCCATACTGCGAGCCGGCCGGCCGCGTCTGCACGTCAGTGACTTGCAGCTGCGCGTAGCGCGAATCGTAGTTGTACGCTTGATCGGCGCGCACCACGTCGGCCTGAAAATCGATCGCGTCGTTGGGCGGCGCGCTGAACAGCACGCTGAACGGCGCGCGGCCGCCGGGCGGTATGGCATCCAACGCCACAAAAGGCGCGTCGCTGGCGACTTCCTGGCCGGCCGCGTCCCATAACGCCACGCGCACCTGCACGTTTTCGACCGGCTGATCGGTCGAGTTGAAGGCCTCGCCCAACACCCACACACTGCCTACCGGCGCCTGATAACGCGCCGCATTCTCTACTTTCACCGGCAGCGGCGATTGTGTCGGCGCAATGACCGCGCCGGAATTATCGCCCGCCGGCCGGCCCACCGATCCCGGAACAGGGATCACGATCGATTGGCCAATCTGCAGCAGTTCAGGCTTCAGCACGCCGTTGACTTGATACAGTTCTTCCAGCGTGACATTGTACTGAAGCGCGATACCCAGCAAGGTATCGCCCGGCTGAACGACGTGCACGCCCGGCGTGGCCGTAGGCGCCGGCGTATTCGTCGGCGCCGGCGTCAGCGCCTGAGGAACCAGAGTAGACCGCACGGTGGGAGTCGTCAGAGAAATAGCAAGCGAAGCCGGCGGCGGAGTCGGGCCAGTGATCACATGCCCGCTGCAACCGACTGCGCCCCAAGCGAGGACGCACACTCCTAGCCAGCTGCGCCACATCCGGCGCCATCGTCGTTGGAATAATGACTTCATCGCTGCTCACCTGCCTGACCTGCGCGCGAAATTATACCATGCGGCCTGCCGGAATTCAGCTGGTGAGGTATTGTCGTGCAATGCCTTTTGTGCTAGACTGGTAGGGCGTTGCATAAACAACGCCTGTTAACCGCGCCGCTATCTGCTGCCACATCCGGCAACGCCAGTGGAATTTCGACGATCCAGCGTAACCCAGCATGTCCGAACGGCGAACCACGCCCCGCAGGCTTAACCCCGCCGAGACCACCGCCCTGGTTCTGGGTGTGATCGCCGTCCTGGGCAACCTTGGAGTGGCGCTGATTGCTTCCGTTCCGCCGCCCGATCTCACACTGTGCCTCATCTGGCTCATCGCCCTGACCATCACGCTGAACCTTAACGTTGCCATCGACAATGTCGAGGTTAACTTCGCCGCCTGTTTTGTGCTGTCGGCGTTCATGCTGTTCGGCTCTGGAGCGGCCATCGGCATTTTTGTGAGCAGTTTGCTGCTCAGCGAGATCGTCAATCACGCGCGGCAGCGCCTCCGCACTGAAGCGCCGCGAGATGTGGTCACGGTCGTGCAGTCCATCGCATACAACCTGGCAGTCGATGGGCTGGGGCTACTCGTCGGCAGCGTGATCTTCTACGCAGTGGGCGGCACCACGCCTATCATGCCCGCCTCGGCGCAGTGGCTGTCCGGCCTTACGTTTATCGCCGTTCTGGCCGTGCTGGCGCTGGAAACGGCCTACTTCGCCGTCAGTTTTGGTGCCGGCGCCTGGCTTCTGCAACTGCAACACATCGCCGTCCCGCCTTTTATCCACCAGCGCTGGCTGGAAATCATCGTCCTTGGCGCCGTGCCCATCTTCTCGTCGTTTATGCTGGCGATCGCTGCGCTGCACATGCCGCCGCTCATCTTCGCCGGGGCGTGCGCTATGGTGGTGTTGTCCCTCGGCATCGCCCACAACCTCAGCCGGGCGCGCGCGCGCCTGGAACGCCGCGTGCGTGAGCTGCACTCACTGGCGGCGATCGGGCAGGCCGTGGCCGACAGCCTGGAATTGCCTGAAGTGCTGCAGGCGATTCACGAACAAACTCAGCAGCTCATGGACGCGCGCAATTTCTACATCGCCTTGTACGATGAAAACGAGCGCCGGATCAACTTTCCGCTGGCCTACGAAAACGGCGAGCGGGTCGCCTATACCAGCCGCTTGTTCGGCGAGGGATTCACGGAATACATCATCCTGTCGCGCCAGCCGCTCTTGATCAAGGGCAACGTGCCAGAGTTCGCCCGCCAGATCGGGCAGCCGGCGGTCGATTCCGATGTGCGCTCGTGGCTGGGAGTGCCCATCGCCATCGGCGAGAACGTGCTGGGCGTCATAGCCGTCCAGAGTCGCGCGCGCGCGAACAGCTATGATGAATCCCATCGCGATATTCTGATCTCCATCGCCGCGCAGGCCGCCACCGCCATCCGCAACTCGCAGTTCTATATGTCGCTGCGCCATCAGACCAGCAATCTGTTCATCATGAACTCCGTGCTGACGGCGGTCAATTCCACGCTCAACCTCGAGGAAGTGCTCAACATCATCGTCACGTCCTTGCCGCACGTCATGAGCTGCCAGAAAGCGGCGATCTTTCTGGCCGACGACGCCGGCCGCACGGCGACGCTGGCTGCGGCGCACAACTTGAGCGCTGACTTCAGCGCGCGCGCCCAAGCGCTTCCGATTGGCCCCAACGAGCGCAGGCTGGTCATCGCTACCGGGCAGCCGTTGATCATCAACGATCTGCGCGCTCACGAGAAGGCGCCGATCTTCCGGTCGACTGCCGAGGCCGAAAATCTCCGTGCTCTGGCCGAAGTGCCCCTGTGGGCGCAGGATAAGCCGATTGGGTCATTGGCCGCCTACTATGCCGATCCCCACGCCTTCACACCCGATGAGATTGAGGAACTCACGTCCTTTGCCAATCAAGCAGTCTGTGGCGGTGGCCAACGCCCGCCTGTACGCGCGCACCGATCAGGCTCTGACACGCCGCATCGAACAGATCGCCGCGCTGCAGCAGATTAGCCTGGACCTGGTATCTTCGCTCGATCTCGACCAGGTGATGCAGCATTTGCTGGAGCGGGCCGCGGCCACGGCGGGCGCCACGTTTGGCAGTGTGGGAATCTGGGACGAGGAACACGCCGTCATCCGTGTCACGGCGATTTACGGCTACCCGCCCGAAGACGTCCCTCAGATTGTTCATACCGCCTGGCCGATCGCCTCCGGTGTCGTCGGGCGTGCGGTTCGCACCGGGCGGTCCTTCTTTCTCACCGACGTGCGCACTGATCCCGACTATGTCGCCCTCAGTCCTGACACCCGTTCAGAAATGGTGGTGCTGCTCCGCAAGGAAGATCGGATTCTGGGTGTGATCAACCTGGAAAGCCCGGAAGTGGGACGCTTTGATCAAGCCACGCTCGACTTCATCAGCCAGTTGGCCACGCAAGCGGTCATTGCTTTGGACAATGCCCAGCTGTACCGCAACGCGCAGTCGCGCCTGCGTGAAATGTCCATTCTGTACGAAATCGGCCAGCGGCTCACGTCGATTCTCAATCTCCCGCAGTTGGGCAAAGAACTGACGTACTTCATGGCGCGCGCTTTGAACATGACCTACTGTGGACTGCAGGTCTTTGAGCCTGCCACGGGCCTGCTACACACGATCGGCAAGTACTTGTCGCCCGACGTCGAGCATGCCAGCGCGGTCGAGGATTTCGATCAATACCGGTTAGCCGACTACCCCGACTTGCAGGCGGCCATCGATCATCACGACATCCAGACGGTATATCGTGATGATGTGTCCCTGCACCCTTCCGATCGAGCGCTGCTGGAACGGCATCAAATCTTCGCCATGCTGAATCTGCCGCTGGTGCTGGGCAAGGAATTGGTCGGCGTGGTGAAGTGGGGCGACGAGCGGGCCAACCGCCGCTTTGGCATCTCCGAAATACAATTTGCCAAGACGCTGGCCAATCAGGCCACGATTGCCGTGTACAACGCGCGGTTGTTTGAAGAACGCGCCCGGCGCATCAATGCGCTCAGCGAGTTGTATGAAGCCAGCGTAGCGCTCTCCACCAGTGTCGAATGGGAGGAAGTGCTGCGCCGCTTCAGCACCATGGCGCGCGAGATCAGCGGTGCGGACGCCGTCGCGCTCTACCTGTGCGACGAGCGCACTGATTCATTCACGCGCGTTTATGCCAGTGGCGTGACCGGCGACTGGAGTCCGGTGCATCTGCGCAGCACCGGCCTGACCCGCCGCGTGGCCAAGGAAGGCAAACCCGTGCTGGTGGCGGACACCCATGCCAGTTCTGAAGTGAGTCCGCAAACTATCGAAGCCGGCCTCGGATCATTACTCGCCGTGCCCTTGATCAGCCAGGGCCAGCCCGTGGGGGTCGTGTATGTAGGCAGCCATAACACGCAGCAGTTCGACGAAGGGGATGTGCAGATTGTCTCGGCGCTGGCCAACCAGGCCGCCGTCGCCATTTCCAATGCCCGCCTGTTCAGTGAAATTGCCGAAAGCCGCGATCAACTGCAAGCCATTCTCGACAGCGCCGACGATGGCCAGTTAATCTTCGAGCCGAGCAGCCGCGTCGTCATGGTTAACCCGTGCCTGGAAACGATGTGGAATATGCCGCACGGCTGGCTGAACGATCGGTACTTGAGCGACCTGCTCGATCAGCCGGACGCGGCGCTGGCCGAGAAGCTGGGCTATGCGCCTGAAGATCTGCGTCAATTGCTGGAGCATTTAGGCGCTGCCGGCGAAATGACGTCGAACAAGCATGTTTACCCGCTGCCCGGCCACTCGCCGTCCCGTTACGTGGAACGCACCTGCCTGCCAGTGCTGGACGCGGAGCATACGCCGATCGGCTGGATGATGATCTTGCGCGAAGTGACGGAAGAGCTGGAACTGCAGCGCATGCGCGATGACCTGACTCACACCCTCGTGCACGATCTGCGCACTCCGCTCAGCAGCATCCTGGGCAGTCTGTACTTCCTGGAAGAACTGACGGAACACGATCCCGATTCGCTGGCCGGGCAGGCGCTGAACATCAGCATTCGCGGCGCCAACAAGCTCATGAATTTGGTCAACTCGCTGCTGGACATTGCCCGCCTGAGCACCGGGCAAACTCTGGTGGAATTGCAGACACAGCGCCTGGAAAGCGTGTTGGACGCGGCAGTCGAATATCTGCTGCCGCTGGCCGTGGACAGTGAGATTGATTTGGTCAAGCACGTTGAACCGGACCTGCCGCTGGTGTTGATGGACGAAGACAAAATCAACCGCGTGCTGGTCAATCTCATCGACAATGCGCTCAAGTATACGCCGCGTGGCGGGCAGGTCACCGTCAGCGCTGAGCGCTGGGCCGGCGGCGCCGGGCATTCCATGGTGCGCTGCCTGGTGCGTGACACCGGCCCTGGCATCCCGCCGGAATATCGCACCCGCATATTCGATCGCTTCATGCAGATTACCAGCCGTTCCGGGCGGCGGCGCGGCAGCGGCATTGGCTTGAATTTCTGCCAGTTAGCCGTCGAGGCGCATGGCGGAAAAATCTGGGTCGACGAGGCGCCCGGCGGCGGCAGCGAATTCTCCTTCACGCTGCAAGCCGTTGCCGATTAGCACAACACCAGGGTGCCTGGCAGCGAGGAAGCCGCAGCTCTTCGCACAATGCTCCAGAGACCAGCCCCGCAGGAACGCGCTGACAAACGCCGCGGCGAAAGTATCGCCCGCGCCTGCCGCGTCCACGATTCCCACTAGCCCCGGTGAAATCAGGCGGAGCGCTGCGCCCGATCGCGCCAGGGGAATACTCTAATCTGCCTGCCTTGTCAAACCGTTTTCGCTATGCTATAATCTGACCCGAAGTCAAGTTTAGGCAGTGTTTGTTAAGGAAAGTGGGCGACCCCCACTTTTCGCGTTAATTAGAGAGGAAGCGGCGAAAGTTCCATATGAAGAGTGAGTTCTTACTCGCCTTTAACCAGATCTGCAGCGAACGCAACTTGCCCAAAGAGGTGGTGCTGGAGGCCCTGAATACGGCTCTGGTGAGCGCCTACCGGCGGGATGTCAACGCGTCCAGCGCCCAGAATATTACGGCCGTCATTGACGGTCAGACCGGCCTGGCGCACATCTACGCTGAAAAGGAAGTGACCGACACGGTCACCGACTGGCGAACAGAAGTGACGCTGGACGAAGCTTGCAAAGTCGTGCCGGACGCCAAGATCAGCGACATGATCATGGTCGAGTCAACGCCGGATGGGTTCGGACGCATTGCGGCGCAGACCGCCAAGCAGGTGATCCTGCAGCGCATTCGCGAAGCCGAGCGTGACGCGCAATACAACTTGTATGCTGAGCGCGAAGGCGAAATCATCAACGGCGTGGTGCAGAGCATGGGCCAGATGGGCATTACCCTCAACTTGGGCCGCAGCGAAGCGCTGCTGCCCAAGAAAGAGCAAGTGCCCGGCGAACGCTATCAATTGCATCAACGTCTGCGCGCCTATGTGGTGGAAGTCAAGAAGAGCACCCGCGGCCCGCAGATTGTCGTCAGCCGCTCGCACAAGAATATGCTGCGCCGCTTGCTGGAACTGGAAGTGCCGGAGATCTATAACGGCACGGTCGAGATCAAATCGATCGCGCGGGAAGCCGGCGCCCGATCGAAGATCGCGGTGGCCGCGGTTCAGCCCGGCATTGATCCGGTGGGGGCGTGCGTGGGCATGCGCGGTGTGCGCATTCAATCGATCGTTTCCGAATTGGGCGGCGAAAAGATCGACATCATCGAGTGGAACGCCGATCCGGCGCTCTACATTCAGAAGGCGCTCTCGCCGGCGCGGGTGCTGACGGTGCATCCTGAAGACGAGGCCAAAGACGGCAAGATGGCGCTGGTGGTTGTGCCAGACGATCAGCTGTCGCTGGCCATCGGGCGCGAAGGCCAAAATGCGCGCCTCGCCGCCAAGCTGACCAACTGGCGCATCGACATCAAAGGCTCCTCGGAAGCCGCGCGCGAAGCGCTGGCGCAGGTGGAAGCCGCTCCGGAAATCAAAGAGAAACTGGTGGGAACCGCGGCGTTGGTGCAGGTCGCGCTGCAGCGCCACGCCGAACAGCAGCTGCCGTGGAATACCGACGAGCTGCAGCAGATCAAGTTGCTGGTGGACGGGCATCGTCATTTTGTCAGCGCGCGCAAGCGCGCCGAGCGCGAGAAGGCGCAAGCAGCTCAGGCTGCCGTAGAGGCGCCGCCGACGGCTGCAGAGCCGCTGCCCGGCGAAACCGCGCGGCAGGAAGCCATCAATGCCTACCGCGCCCGCATTCCCGCGCCCGCATATGCCACGCCGGTGGGCGAACTGGGCCTTAGCCCGCGCGTGCTGGAACACATCGAACGATCCGGCCTGACCAATGTGGGTCAGATTCACGAACGCCTGGCCAGCGGCGACGAAGCCATGCTGGCCATCGATGGCATCGGGCCCAAGGGTCTGGCGCACATCAAGCAAACTATCGACGAGAAGGGCCTGGGACTCAAGCCCGTCAGCGTCGAAGCGGCTCCGGCAGCAGTGGTTGCGGAACAACCGATCGAGCCGGCGCCAGCCGCAGAATCGATCGTGGCGGAAGAGCAACCCGCAGAAGCAGCCGTCGTGGCACAGCCGCCGGGCGAAGAGAAACCTGCAGTCGCAGCCGAGGCCGCACAGCCCGCGTCTGAGGCCGAAGCCGTTGCCGCGCCGCCGGCCGGGCCGATCGATATTGAAGAGATCGAAGACGAAGACGAACTGGAACGCAAGGGCGGCAAGAAGAAGGGCAAGCGCAAAGACCGCACGCTGGTGTTCGACGAAGAGCATGGCGTGGTTATCGCCAAGAAGCAGCGCAAGGCCAGCCGCGGCACAGACGTCTTTGACTTCGAGGAAGAGACTTAGCGGCATCGAGATGGCGAAGCACGTTCCCCAACGCACGTGTGTGGGCTGCCGCGCGGTGCAGGGCAAGCGCCAACTGGTGCGCGTGGTGCGGCAGGCCGATGGGCATGTCCGGCTCGACGCCAGCGGCAAAGCGCCGGGGCGCGGCGCCTATGTTCACGCCAGCGGGGGATGTTGGCAAAGCGCCTTGAGCAAAGGGCGGCTGGCCCACGCGCTGAAGATTGATCGGATTGAGGAAGCCGATCAGGCTGAGCTGCAGGCTTATGCAGCAACGCTTCCGAAAGAAGATGAAACCGCACAGTAAAATCACCACCGGCATCATCGTAGCGCCTTAACTTCAACGGGTTCTGCCGCCGCCTAGCGCGACCTGCCCGTTGAAGCAGGCCGCGCCGCATCGTGCCCACGATCGGCCCGGGTGATCGCCGGATCACTTGGAGGTGTGGTATGGCAGAAAAAATTGTGGAAATACCCAGCATCATCAGCGTGCGCGATCTGGCCGCGCGCGTGAGAATGAGCCCCATCAATATCATCCGCGAGTTGATGAACAACGGCGTCATGGCCAGCATCAATCAGCAGATCGATTTTGACACGGCGGCCATCGTGCTGCAGGGCCTCGGCTTCGAACCGCGTGAAGAGAAGAAGATCGAAGAGGTTTCGACCGAGGATCTGTCGGGCACGTTGTGGAATCGCCTCTACGCCAAGGAAGATCCCAACAAGCTGAAGGCGCGCCCGCCCGTGGTCACGATCATGGGCCACGTCGATCATGGCAAGACCTCGCTGTTGGACGCCGTCCGCCACACCGATGTGGCGAGCGGCGAAGCGGGCGGCATTACGCAGCACATCGGCGCGTATCAAGTGGAACACAACGGCCGCAAGATCACGTTCCTGGACACCCCCGGACATGAAGCCTTTACGGCCATGCGCGCACGCGGCGCACAGGCGACCGACATGGCGGTCCTGGTGGTGGCCGCCGACGATGGGGTGATGCCGCAAACTAAAGAAGCCATTGCCCATATTAAGGCCGCGCATGTGCCGATGATCGTGGCGCTCAACAAGATCGACAAGCCTAACGCTAACCCGGAACGCGTGAAGAAGGAGCTGCACGATGCGGGGGTGGTCATTGACGAGTACGGCGGCGAAATCCTGTGCATCCCCGTGTCGGCCAAGAAGAAGCTGGGCATCGACGACCTGCTGGAGGCGATCTTGCTGGTGGCTGACTCCAACCAGATCAAAGCCAACCCCGATCGGCTGGCAGTGGGCACCGTCATTGAAGGCCGCCTCGACAAGTCGCTCGGCGCCGTGGCTACCTTGCTCGTTCAGAATGGCACCTTGAAAGTTGGCGACGGCCTGGTGATCGGCCCGCTGCCGGGCCGGGTACGCACCATGCATGACAACAAGGGCAAGGCAATTCAGAAGGCGGCGCCTTCAATGCCCGTGGTCGTTTCCGGCCTGGCGGGCGTGCCGGCGGCCGGCGATGTCTTCGAAGCGACCAAGGACGAGAAGGTAGCCAGAGCGATCGTGGCGGAGCGGCAGACGGCCGCGCAGGAGGCCAGTGCGCCGGTGGCGCGCAAGGCCCTGTCCCTCAACGATCTCTTCAGCCGGGTGCAGGCCGGTGAAGTCAAGGAGCTGCCGATCATCCTCAAGGCCGACGTGCAAGGCTCGATTGAGCCGATCGTCAACCAGCTGGAAAAACTCAGCAACGACCAGGTGAAGGTGAATATCCTGCATACCGGTACCGGCACGATCGGCAACAACGACGCGTCTCTGGCAGTGGCGTCCGGCGCCATCATCGTGGGTTTCAACGTCGAGGCCGACGATCCGGCGCGCAAGATGGCCGATTCCGAAGGCATCGACATCCGCCTGTACAGCGTCATTTATCGCCTGACGGAAGATATTCAGAAAGCCATGGCCGGCATGCTCGACCCGGTTTACAAAGAGGTGGTGGTGGGCATGGCCGAGGTGCGCGCGCTGTTCAAGATCAAGAGCGTCGGCACGATTGCCGGCTGTCTGGTGCGCGAGGGGCTGATCCAGCGCGGTGCGAGCGCGCGCGTGAAGCGCGGCGCGGAGGTGATCCACGAAGGCACCATCTCGTCGCTGAAGCACGTGCAGGAAGACGTGAAGGAAATGAAGGCCGGTTACGAGTGCGGCATCGGCGTGTCGAACTTTCAAGAACTGCACAAGGGCGACTTGATCGAGTGCTACACGTCGCAAAAGGTGCAGTAACGGCAACGCGAGTAGTCAATCCCGCGTGCTGTCGCCTTCCCCAGAACGCCCCCGACTCCCCGGTGGGGATTCGGACAGGGTGTGCCCGCCGCGATGCGGTCGTAGCGTAGCGAAGATGCGCGCTGGGCGAAGCGGGAAGCCGGTCATCTAGCGGCATGAATTGCCAAGCGTGAACCGGGATGCCCGATACGCTTCGCAGGCACTCGGGCATGGCGGTGCAATAGACTTGATCGAGCCTTACACGACGCAAAAGGTGCAGTGGTGGCATGACGATCCGACGACAACAACGCGTGGCCGAGCAGGTGCGCCACGAATTGAGCCAATTGATCGAGCGCGAGATTGACGATCCGCGCCTGGAGTTGATCAGCATCACCGACGTGACGATCTCTCCCGACCTGTACAACGCCAACGTCTATGTCGAGCTCGTTGCAAGGCGAAGCCGCTCGCGAGGCAGTGTTGGCTGGTCTGGAACACGCGCGGAAATTTCTGCGCCACGGCCTAGCCGAGCGCCTGAAACTGCGCGTGGTGCCGAACTTGTACTTCCACTGGGACAAGTCGCTGGAGACCGGCGACCGCATTTCGCGGCTGATCGATCAGATTGAGGAAACAGACGCGCCGCATGACGACGCGGCTGCCCGTTCACTCTAACCCCTCCATGTCAGCGCCTGTGCCCGACCTGTCCGCTCTCATCCAACGTCTTCAGCAGGCCAGCCGCATCCTGCTCATCACGCATGTTTCACCCGATAGCGACGCTATCGGCAGCGTGCTCGGAATGGCGCATGCGCTCAGAACGCTGGGCAAGGCCGTCACACCCGCCTGCGCGGACGGCATCCGCGGCCGCTTCGACATTCTGCCCGGCCATGCCGAGGTTGTCACGCAGGCCAGCGATCCCTTCGATCTGGCTGTGGCGTTGGACTGTGGCGACGAACTGCGGCTGGGTTCTCTGTGGGCGGACCGGCCCGAGCCCAAGCCTTTACTGATCAACGTCGACCATCACATCTCCAACACGCGCTTCGGACAGATCAATTGGATCGATCCGTCAGCGGCGTCTACAGCCGAGATGGTCTTACACATCGTCGATCACCTCGGCGTGCCCCTGAGCCAAGAGATTGCCACCTGCCTGCTCTACGGCATTGTGGGCGACACGCTGGGCTTTCGCACGCCGAACACCACGCCGCGACAATTGCAGTACGCCGAGCGCTGTATGGAAGCCGGCGCCTCGTTGTACGAGAGCATCGATCAACAGTTCAATCGCCGCTCGCAAGCCTTGGTGTGCCTGTGGGGCAAAGCTCTCACTGCCCTGAAGATCAAAGATCGCATTGCTTACACGGCCATCAGCAAGGCGATGCGTGACGCCTGCGGCATGGGCCTCTCCGACGTGAACTTATCCAGTTTCCTGGTGAGCATGAACGAGGTCGAGCGCGCGGCGGTGTTGGTGGAGAAAGACGACGGCCGCATCGAGATCAGCCTGCGCGCCAAGCGGGGTCATGACGTCTCGCGGGCGGCTGTGGCGCTGGGCGGCGGGGGGCATCCGCTGGCGGCGGGCGCGACTATTGACGGGCCGTTGGACGCGGCCGCGCGGCAAGTGCTGCTGGCGCTCAAACAACATACCCCATGAGACCTGACGGCCTTCTCATCTTCGACAAGCCCTCCGGCCTTACTTCGCACGACGTGGTCAAGCATGTGCGGCGCGCGGCGCAGATCAGACCGGTCGGGCACGCGGGCACGCTCGATCCGCTGGCGACCGGCGTGCTGGTCGTGTGCCTTGGGCAGGCGACGCGCGTCAGCGAATATCTCCTCGGCCATGACAAAGCCTATCGTGCTACAATTCGCCTCGGCCTCGAGACCAACACGTACGATGCCGGCGGAGAAATTGTGGCGACTCGCGACGTGAACGTCGATCGCGCCAGCGTGGAACACGCCCTGGCGCAATTCGTCGGCGAAATTCAACAGGTCCCGCCGATGTATTCGGCCATCAAGCGCGGCGGCCAGAAGTCTGTATGAACTCGCGCGCCAGGGGATCGAGGTCGAGCGGGCAGCCCGACCGGTGGCGATCCGCTCGATCGAGCTGCGCGCCTATCAACCGCCCGACGTGACCATTGACGTGCGCTGCTCGGCGGGCACGTACATCCGGTCGCTGGCGCACGATGTGGGCGCAACGCTGGGCACCGGCGGGCACTTAATCGAACTGGCGCGCACCGCGGCTGGCCCGTTCACGATCGATCAAGCGATCACGCTGGAGGCCTTCGAAGCGGCGGCGCGGGAAGGCCGGTGGCACGCGCACCTGCGCGCGATCGACGAAGCGCTGAGCGATTGGCCGCTGGTGATCCTCGCCGAACCGGATCGCAGCCGCGCCCTCAGCGGCGCGCCGATCGTCACGCTCAAACTGGCGGGCAGGCGCTGCCGCGCTCACGACGAACACGGCCAACTCATCGCCCTGCTCGTTTTCGATCAGAAGCAACACGGGTGGCGCGCGGAAAAAGTCCTGGCCCTGAACGCTGAATAATGATCAATGTTCAAGAAGACAGACGTACCATCAAACTATCACACCATCGTACTAATCCGTTATGCGTTTTGTTCACAGTTTTGAAGAAGCACAACTTACCGAAGATTCGGTCGTGACCATCGGCTCATTCGATGGCGTGCATCGCGGGCATCAGGCGTTGATCAAGCAGGTGCGGACGGCGGCCTTGAACGCGCAGCGCGCCTCGGTCGTGATCACTTTCTTTCCCCATCCCAGCGTGGTGCTGGGGCGGGCTCAGCCGTACTATTTGACCGCGCCTGAAGAGAAACTGGTGCAGTTGAATCGAACCGGCGTAGACCTGCTGATCGAACTGCCGTTTACTCCGGAAACAGCGCAGATGCGCGCAGCGGACTTTGTCGATCAGCTGCTGCGCGGCTTGCACCTGCGCGAGCTGTGGATCGGCCACGATTTCGCGCTGGGTTACAAGCGCGAGGGCCAGGCGGATTTTCTGACGAAGTTAGGCCAGGCGCGCGGCTTTGCCGTTCACGCCGTCGATCCGCTGACCAATGACGGCGAGATTATCAGCAGCAGCAACATCCGGGCGGCGCTGCGTGAAGGAGATGCGGCGCACGCGGCCAAACTGCTGGGCCGTCCCTTTCGCTTGAGCGGCCGGGTCGTGCCCGGCGACGGGCGCGGAAAAACGATCGGGATTCCCACCGCCAATCTGGATGTGTGGCAGGAGCATGCCATTCCGGCGAACGGCGTGTATGCCTGCCGCGCCTGGGTGGGACACCTTCCGCAGCGTGCGGCGGTCAACATCGGCACGCGACCCACGGTGACCGAGGACACGCACCGCACTGTCGAGGCGCATCTGCTGGACTTCAACAAAGACCTGTACGGCTTGAATATCGCGCTCGATTTCTTCGAGCGGCTGCGCGGCGAGCAGAAGTTTGCGAATGTGCAGGAACTGGTGACGCAGATCAAGTCGGATGTAGCGACAACGCGGAAGATACTGAATGCTGACGTGATGCGTGAGTCGTAACCAGTAATGAGTAATGCGTAATTTACTCGTGACTGGTGACTCATCAGTCCAGGGAGGCCGCATGAAGACCCGCGACATTTATTTGCTCAACCCCCAAGAGCTCAGCCCCGAAGTCATCGCTGTTGCGTTCGCCAAAACCAGCCGCTCGCCGGAGTCCTTCCGCGAGATTGCCGCCGGGCTGACGGACGAGAAATCGGCGGAGTTTCACGACAAGTGGGTGGTGGGCTACGGGCACGCCAGCGTGGCCGAGCATGCCGTGCTGCACCTGGCGCTGGAGAACGTCTCGCGTCTCGCCATCGAAGCGATCGAGAGCAACCGGCTGGCCTCGTACACGGAAAAATCGACGCGCTATCAGGTCTTCGATCGGGATGCGTATTACACGCCCTTGAACATCGCCGCGTCGCAGCACGCCGGCCTGTATCGCGATACGATCCATCTGCTATTCGACACCTACTTCGCCAGCATCGAGCCGGTGCGCGCCGTGATCTCGAAGAAATACCCGCGCCAGGAGGGCGAGCACGAAAAGAAGTACGAAGGCCGCATCCGCAGCAAATGGATCGACAACTGCCGCTATCTGCTGCCCACGGCAACGCTCGCGAACGTGGGCATGACCGCGAACGCCCGCGTGCTGGAACATGCCATCAGCAAGCTGCTGTCGCATCCGCTGGAAGAAGCGCGCGAGATCGGCGCCGAGGTGAAGCGCGTGGCACAGGGCGAGGTGCCCACGCTGGTGAAGTATGCCAAGCGCAGCGAGTATTTGGCGAGGCAAATCCCACAGGGACGCCACGCCGCGCGGAGGGCGGAATCCCACGGGGACGCTGCGCAGTTCGGAATTCGGAATGAAGAGGCTACGCTGGAAGCAGTCAGGTTGGTGAGCTGTGATCCCGATGCCGAGGTGAAAGTGGTGGCGGCGTGTTTGTACCGCGCAGGCGGGATCGATTTCGAGCAGGCGCTGGCACAGGCTAAAGCGCTGACCGTCGAGCAGCGCCGAGAGGCGATCGGGGCAGCGCTGGCCGAGCGCGGCGAGTTCGACATGCCGCTGCGCGAATTGGAGCACACGCTATTAACGCTGGACTGCGTGATGGATCAGGGCGCATACTTCGACGTGAAGCGCCATCGCATCATGACGCAAACGCCGCAGCCCTTGACGGCCGAATTGGGCTATGCCGTGCCCAGGGCGATCGTCGAGGCCGGATTTGCCGCCGAGTACGATCGGGCCATGGAAGCCGCAGCTCGGGCTTATGGTGAGATCGCCAGAGAGTTCCCGCACGAAGCAGCTTACGTGATCCCCAATGCCCACAATCGGCGCGTGCTGTTGACGCTGAATCTGCGCGAGCTCTTCCACTTCACGCACCTGCGCGGCGCACCCAACGGCCACTTTGCTTATCGGCGCATTGCGCTGAAAGCATACGAAATCGCCCAGGCGACCTACCCCGCCTGTGCGCCGTTCATGCGCTGCGAGACTTATCCCTCGTCGGCCGAAATCGAGAACGAGTTCTTTGCGCGCACAGCGTAAGCCTGCGCCAACGAAACAGCCCCGCGCTCTCTTGAGGCGGGGCCGTTTGTTTGTCAGCGAAGCTACGGGCAGGTCAGTTGATTGGCGGCAATATCGAATTCCTGCTTGATCTCTTGCCCATCGCCCGAAGTGACTTTCACTTCGCCGATAAGGCGCGTGCCTTTCTCGCCGATCGCTTCGATAAACTTGGTAGGCGATTCCTGGTCCTGATAGAAGTAGCGATAGCGCCCGTTGCCGCCACTGGCTTCGACCGAGATCTGCACGATTACGCGGCCCGGCTTCTCGGCTGTCGGCGCGCTGCGGCAGTTGGCGGCATAGATGACGGCGCTTAAGGGACCCGTCGAGGCTGGCGTCGGACGCGGCCTGGTCGCCGCAGGCGCGGCCGTCACGGTATCCGTCGGGGCCGGTGGTTCAGTGGGTGCCGGTGCTGTCGCCGCTGGAGCAGCGGTGTTGGTCGACGGCACATTGGCCGGCGGAGGCTGCGTGGGCGGTATACTCGTCGGTTGGACTTCGGGCGCAGTGGTAGGGGCAGCCGCAGGCGCGGGAGGCGCAGCCGGCTGCGGGCTGCCGCAGGCGGCTAACATGATCAACAACAGCAACATCAGGCTTAGTCGTAGTTTCATGTTGGAATCTCCTGTAAACAAGTGAAGAGGTTGAACGTCGAACGGTTTCATCAGAGGCGCGATTCGTATGGCGCGCCATTCCCATACAGAGATGATAGCGAATTCAGTCCCGATGCTGTATAGGGGATTTGTACCATCGCGCCATGGCCGTCAGCTTTGAACGGCGTTGGACAATTTTGACAGGGTCTGCAACTCTGTGACACATTCAACTGACGGCGAGTGTCTTGCGAAACTGAATCGCCCGATCGACTTCTTCATAGCCCAGGGCGAGATGCGCGCGGAAACTCACGTCATTATCGAGTTCGCAATCGGAGGCCATCTCGCGACAGCCCCGCTGGATCGCCCATTGCTCCGCGGCTTCGACCAATTTCCCGCCCAGGCCCTGCTGCCGCAGATCGGCGTCCACATACCAGCCTTCAATGTAGCCGACCGGGCTGGTGCGGCAGCCCTCTGCATACGCGCGCAAAGATGCTTCGAGAAAACCGCCTAACTTTCCGGCCTCGCGCTCGACCACGAACACGGCATAGCGCGCCGGAGCATCGAGCTGATCCTGCATCTCGCCGTGATGATCCTCCAACGGGCAGGCGGGCCACAAAGCGGCGCGCAGGCGCAGCCATTCGACTTGATCGTTTTGATTGGCGTGACGAATGAGCATCAGACCTCCCTGAAAAGATCGATCCACGAATAGACGCGAATCGACACTAATTCGAACGCGAGTGAGGGACAAGCCGATTGTACCCGTTATCGGGTGTTTACAATGATATTCTGTGCGGAGCCGGCTTCTGTGCGCCGCCGGGCCGGACAAGCGCCGGCATCTTCGAGGACGGTGGCGCGAGCGTGACGATGTGGCGTCATTCTGCCTGTCTCGAACTGACACTCGTTTTAGCGCAGTGCATTTCGTGCAGATTCGTGCAGATTCGTGGATCAAAAACGCCGAGATCGTTGCCAATCCCGGCGTCTAACTGACAAACGTCAACAACTAACTCAAGCTCTGCTTCATCGACTCCAGCTGCCCTGAGACGGAAGCGTCCACTACGCGATCGCCCACGCGCACCACCAGGCCGCCCAGGATCCTGGGATCGACCTTGAAGGCGACTGCGCTGGCGCCGCGCCCGGTGAGATCACCCTCAATCGTCGTCTGTTCTTCAGCCGAGAGGGGAAGCGCCGAGGTGACTTCGGCCTTGCCCGCCCCGCCGACGCCCGGCTCGAGCAGGACGACCTTGCCCGACTTTACGCCGCTGAAAAATTCGTCCACTAGAGCGCGCTGGCGCTTCTCATCCATCGACGCGCCGATCAGCTTGTTGGCCGCGGCTATGGACAGCGTCACCACCTGCGAACGCAGATCAGCCAGGGCCTTGTTGCGCTCGGCTTCAGCCTCTTCCTGCGCCGTGGCCCTGATCTTGGCGGCATCTTCATCGGCCTTGGCCACGATGGCAGCCGAATTCTTCTCGGCATTGGCCGTCATTTCGGCCACCATCTTCTGCGCGTCGGCGCGGGCGGCGTCCATGCGCGTCTGGTAATCCGTCTCGATATTCGCCAGGCGCTCTTCGGCCCGGCGCGCGTCCTCCAGGCCCTTGGCGATCTTCTCGCGCCGGCCGTCGAGGAACTTCACCATCGGTTTATAGGCTACTCCGCGCAGGATCAAAAACAGGAGAAAAAGTTAAAGATCTGAGCGACGAGTACTGTGAGGTTAATACCCAAACCTTCCACGCGTCACCTCCCCTTACCCGCTTACGACGAACATTAGAATCAGCGCGACGACGAGCGCGTAAATCGCGATCGCTTCGGCGAAGGCCACACCCAGGATCATGTTCGTCTGGATGTTCGACGACGCATCGGGATTACGACCCATCGCCTGCAACGCACCCGCCATCAAAATGCCGATGCCGATGCCCGGGCCAATCGCACCCAGACCGATCGCCAGACCCGCGCCCAACAAGCGCAACGCATCAACTAGAGCCTTTTCCATGTTTTGCCATCCTCCTCAAGAAGGGTAATGAAAGTTGAGTACTTGATTGCTCACCGCCAGCGCTTGAGTGCTGCGCCGGCGTCGAAATCCAAATCTAGTGATGTTCCTCGCCGTGATCGCCATGGCTTTGCATGGCCATGTTCATGAACACCAGCGCCAGCATCGCAAACACCAGCGCCTGGATGAAGCCCACGAACAGTTCCAGCCCCAGGAACGGCATCGGGATGAAGAACGGCACGATGAACATCATCACCAGCAGCAGCACACCGCCCGCAAAGATATTGCCTAAAAGACGGAAGGTAAATGAGAGGATACGAGCGACTTCGGAAACCAGTTCCAGGAAGCCGACGATGAACATCATAATGCCCAGACCGCCGCGCTTCAATTCGGGGATATTGACGAACTTGTAGAAGTAACTGCCGCCCAGCGCGCGCACGCCAAAGACCTGCACCATGAACATGGTGATCAGCGCCAGGGCCAGAGTCGTATTGATGTCGCTGGTCGGGGTACGGAAGAACGGCAGCACGTGATATGCTTCGGCGTGCTCCCCGCCTTCGGCCACCTGGTGCTCTTCGGCCTCCGCCGCAACCGAATCTGCGGCCGGCGCCACCGTAGCCTCGTCCACGACGATGGGGTGAGATTGATCGACGGTATACAGCACGCCGGGAATCAGTTCCACCTTGGGATAACCAATGCCTTCGTGCGCCGGTTCGATCGAACCGATACTCTCAATGCCGGGAAACAATTCCGTCCAGTTGGCGAACAGCACGAACAGAAAGATCGTCGCCATCCAGGGGAAGATCTTGACCGCCTTGGAACCGGCCACGCTCTTGCTCAAGCCGTAGAGCATGTCGATTATCAACTCGAAGATGTTCTGCACGCCGCGGGGAATCTCGGCGTCAGGCGAGCCCCTGGCGAATTTTGCGCGTAGCCCGCAGTGCGAACAGAATCAGGGCAACATCGGCAATGACCGTCACGATGAGCGTATTCGTCACCGTCAACGGCCCAACCATAAATATCGTCTCCGCCGGCAGGCTAATGGTTGGAAACTTGCCGTAGTTTGCGAGCGGGCTGCCCATCCACGCGCAGGCAAACACCACCAGCCCGATAAAGATGGCCCACTTAACTAGTCTTTTCAACGCTGTCCTCCTTCTTGGTTGCTTGAGGTGCAGGCTGGTTTTGCATCGAACGCGTGCTGCGCAGCACGGTGTACACCATGGCCCCGAGACTAACCGGGATGCTCAGCAACATCAGACCGATGGTAAAAACATACTTGGTGCCAAGGGCCCGATCGAGCGCCAGCCCAATCACCAGCGCCAGGATAATCAGAATCACGCTGACGCAGCCCGCTTGCACGCCGATCAAACTTCCCTGCGCCAGCGTTTTTGTAGACTACTTCCGTGCTAGTGGGCTGAGGTGGCTTGTTCTCACTCATCGGATAAGGCAGGCGCGCTCACCATCGTCCGGAGCGCGCTCTCGTGCCTGATGGTAGCACACGAGATGCGATTCGTCAATGTAAAAATTCGCACTAATGCCGGGCTGTCATTGCGAGGAGCGCTGTTCGCGACGAAGCAATCCCCTCGCAACAGCGGAGATTGCTTCGCGATCCTTCGACTTCGCTGCGCTCCGCTCAGGATCGCTCGCAATGACGTCTCTCGATGCTACCGTACCGCCTGCGCGGCCAGCGTCGATAACGTATACAATGGCGTGGCAAAGATGCCAAAGAAGATCATGCCTGCCACCGTTATGGTGAGTGCCGTCTTGAAACCGCCGCTGGTCCTGAGCGGCACGTCTTCGCCCTCCGCCCGGTCGACATACGCGACTTTCAGCACGACCAGATAGTAGTACAGGGCAATGATGCTGGTCAACACGCCCAACAGCGCCAGCCAGACCAGCGAGTTCTGCCCCTGCGGATTGGTGTAGCCGACCGCTGCCTGGAAGATATAGAATTTGCCGAAGAAACCGGCCAGCGGCGGCACGCCGGCCAGCGACAACATCGACGCCAGCAGCGCAAACGCAATGCCCGGCGCCCGGCGGCTGAGCCCTGCCATGTCTTTAATCAACTCGCTGCCCGTGGCATTGGTCGAAATTTCGGCCACGGCAAACGCCGCAATGTTGGTCAAGACATACACGGTCAGATAGAACAGGATCGCAGCCGTGCCCAGCTCGCCCACCGCCGCCACGCCGATCAACAAGTAACCGGCCTGCGCGATCGAGGAGTAGGCCAGCATGCGCTTGAAGTTGCGCTGCTGCAGCGCCACCAGATTGCCCAGCAGCATCGTCACCGCGGCCAGGATCGCCACCAGGCCCACCCACTGTTCTTGCAGCGGGCCGAACACGATGAGGAAGAAGCGGATGAAGACCGCAAAGCCCGCCGCCTTGGAGGCCACCGAGATGAAGGCCGTAATCGGGGTGGGCGCGCCTTCGTACACGTCGGGCGTCCACATATGGAACGGCACCGCCGCCACTTTGAAGCCAAAGCCCACCGTGATCAACACCAGCGCGACCATGATCGGCAGCGTCTCCTGCTGGGCTACCAACTGCCGCAGAGCGGCCTCAATTTCAGAGTAGCCTGTCCGGCCGCCGGTGAAACCAAACAGCAGGCTCAGGCCGTACAACAAAATCGTGGAGGTAAAAGCGCCGAATAAGAAATATTTCAGGCCCGCTTCGGTCGAAACGGCTGAGTGGCGGATGAAGCCGGCGAGCATGTACAGCGCGATGCTCGTCGTTTCCAGGCCCACGTACAACATCACGATGTTGTTGGATGCCGCCATGAAGCCCATGCCCACGGTACTGAAGATCAGCAGGCCGTAGAATTCGCCGTTCGTCTTCAGGCCCTTCACGTCCAGCGAAATCAAGGTTGCCAGGATCAGCGCCACCGCAAACATCATGCGGAACATCTGCACGAACAGATCGACGCGCACCATGCCGGCAAATGCCAAAGCCGGCTGAGGCTGTTGGTTAAGCATTTGATAGAACACGACCGCCAGCACCGCCAGCGCTCCGGCGATCGTGATGTAGCCGAACGCGCGCCCGCTGGTCTTGCCCTGCTTGATCAGATCGATCGTGATCACCAGGATGCCCAGCAGCAGCAAAATGGTTTCAGGCAGAATGGCCCACAGGCCGTGTAAGAGTTGTTCGCCAGTCATGCGGGATTAGCCTCCCTGCAACAGCTTCATCAGCGACGCAGTGCCGAGTTGAATGGTATTCATCAGCAGCGACGGCACAATACCGATGACGATCATCAGCACCGAGAAGGTGATCAGCACCAGTTTGTCGCCAAAGTTCGACGGGCGCAGATCGTGCCACTTGTGCGGATCCCATTCGCCGAAGAAGACCTGCTGCACGATGCGCAGCACGTAGGCCGCCGTCAAGATCACGCCCCAGATCGCCAGGATGGCAATGATCGGGTAATACCAGATTTGCCCAAAGAACGGTCCCTGCCACAGGCCCATGAAAATCTGCAGCTCGGCCACAAAGCCGCTGAAACCGGGCATGCCCATGCTGACCAGACCGCCGATGATGAAGGCCACCGCCGCCAGCGGCAGATAGCGCGCCCAGCCGCTGAGCTCGTTGATCTGGCGCGTGTGCGCCCGATCGTAGATCAGGCCGACCACGGAGAAGAAGCAGGCCGTCATGATGCCGTGGCTCCACATTTGCAGCACCGCGCCGTTCATGCCCACCTGATTCATCGTCGCAAAGCCCATGGTCACCAGGCCCATGTGGCTGACCGACGAGAAGCCGATGACGTACTTGAAGTCTTTCTGCACCATGGCGATGCCCGCGCCGTATACGACGTTCACCGTAACCAGCAGAATGACCAACGGCATCTGCTCGCGCGCCGCATCGGGCAGCAGGCGCATGGCGATGATGGCCGCGAACGCGCCCAGCTTCATCAAGACGCCGGCGTGGATCATCGAGACGGCCGTGGGGGCGGCCACGTGACCATCGGGCGACCAGTTGTGGAACGGCCAGATGCCGGCCAGCACGCCGAAGCCCATGAAGATCGGCAGGAACCAGATGCGCTGCACGTCGATCGGGATATTGCCCTGTTGCAGCAGCAGCAGGTCGAACGTGTGCTGCCCCGGCTGCAAGCCCATCGCGATCGAGCTCGGCCGAGAAGTACACCGCCAGCACGCCGATCAGCGCGATGATCGAGCCGATCAGCAGGTACAGCGTCAATTTCATCGCCGCATACTCTTTGCGCGTCGAGCCCCACGTGGCGATGAGGATGTACATCGGGAAGATGGACAGCTCGTAGAAGAAGATCAACAGGAACAAGTCCAGCGAGACGAACACGCCGAAGACGCCCGCCACCAGCAGCATGAAGAACGCCATGAACTCGCGGATGCGATCCTTGATGTTCCACGAGATCAGCACGCCCATGAAGCCGACAACGCCCGTCAGCAGCACCATCGTCAGGCCGATGCCGTCCACGCCGACGTGATAGCTGATGCCGAGCGACGGCACCCACGGCACCACCGCCTGAAATTGATAGCCAGCCGCCGGAAGCGCGGCCGCCGCATTGCGATCGTAGGCGATGAAAATGTAAATCGCCAGCGCCAGCGAGATGAATGTCGCCGTGGCGGCGACGGCGCGCACGAATAGCGTCTTCTCCTTCGGCGTCAGAAGAATAATGACCACGGCCGTAACCGGCGCAAAGACAATGAGCGACAAGACAATCTGGTTAAAGTCCATAGTTCAGGCCTCAAGTGCACTGCGCGCTTAACCGCCGATGAGCTTCGTCAGCGCGAACGTGACCGATTGATTAATCACGGTCATCAACCACATGGGATAGATGCCGACGACCAGCATCAGCACCAGCAGCGGCGCCAGGGCGACGACTTCGCGCCGATTGATGTCGGGCATCGCGGCGTGATGGAGCAGCTCGCGATTGACCGGGCCGTGCAGCACTTTCTGGATCGCCTTCAACACATACGCGCCGGTCATCAACAATCCGATCATGCTCAGCGCCGTGATGAACGTGAACACCGGCCAGGAGCCGCTGACCACCTGAAATTCGGCCGGGAAGCCGGCCAGACCGGGCAAGCCCAGGTTCGCCATCGCGCTGAAGATCAAGATGCCGCCATAGATCGGCATGACCTTCCACAGACCGCCCAGCTGATTGAGATCGCGAGTGTGCGCCCGCTCGTACACCACGCCGACCAGCGCGAACATCGCCGCCGCCGACAGGCCGTGCGCGAACATCTGCAGCACCGCGCCGTTGGTCGCCACGATGCCAAACTGTTTCCATTCAGGATTGCCCACCGCCGCCGCGGCCACTGCGATACCCATCAACACAAAGCCCATGTGGTTGACCGACGAATATGCGACCAGCCGTTTGAAGTCGTTTTGCCCGTAGGCGGCAAACGCCGTGAACACAATTCCGGCGAGCGCCAGCACGGCGAGGATCGGCGCGAAGTGCGCGGCCTGGTTCGGGAAGAAGGGCAGCACCAGCCGCAGGAAACCGTACGCGCCCAGCTTTAGCAGCACGCCCGCCAGGATCATCGAACCGGCGGTGGGCGCCTCGGTATGCGCATCGGGCAGCCAGGTGTGGAACGGCCACACCGGCACCTTGATGGCAAACGCGATGACGAATAGCCAGAAGGTAATATTCTTCACCGTTTCCACCGGCAGGCCCAGCACGCCCTGGCCGGAATAACCCGGCCATTGCGCGGCAATTTGCGGCATGCTGTACGTGCCCAGGACTGACCAGATAAACTGGATCGAGAGCAGCAGCCCGATCGAACCGGCCATGGTGTAGATTAAGAACTTAAACGAGGCATACTGCCGGTTGGCGCTGCCCCATTGATTGATCAGGAAGTACATGGGGACGAGGCCGATCTCCCAGAAGATGAAGAAGATGACCAGGTCCAGCGCCATGAACACGCCGAACATGCCCGTCGTCAAACCGAGCAGCAGCGCCATGAACAGCGGCAGCCGATCGGAGATCTTGAACGAGATGATGATGCCCAGCGGCGTGAGGATGGCCGTGAGCAGGATCATCGACATGCTGATCCCATCGACGCCGATGGTGAAGGTGCTGTTGATCTGCGGCAGCCACGGCACACTGAACACAAATTTAAAGCCGTCGGCATTGGCCGGATACAGCGGGTTCTGGTAGGCGAACCACAGGTAGATCGTCAGCGCCAGCGGCACCAGGCTGAAGATCAGCGCGCTCCACTTGGCCGCGCCATCGCCGGCTTTCCCGATGATCAACACCAGCACGCTGGCAATCAACGGCGAGAAGAGAATCAGCAAGAGGACTAATTGGTTGGTATCCATACAAAGTTCCTCAGCCCTAACTGCGTATGGCGCACTCCGTATTGCCTAACCAACGCCTTACGCAGTACTTCATTACGCACTACGAAAATAGCGTGATATACAGCGCAATGAGCAGCACCACGCTCACCAGTGCCAGCAGCAGGTAGTTCTGCACGCGGCCGGTCTGAATGTCGCGCAGCCAGTGGCCGGCGGACTTGATGCCAGCGGCCAGGCTGTCAGCCCCGCCATTGACCACCTTAGTATCGAAACTGCGGAAAGCCAGTGACAGATTGAGCGCGCCATGGGCGATGCCGTGCAGCACGCCGTCGATGCCTTTGCGATCGAAGACGTCGCCCATCCAGGCGGCAAAGCGCTTGGCCGGCCGCACAAAGACGTAGTCGTAAATCTCGTCGAGGTAATACTTGTTCTTCAGCACCACGTACAGCCCGCCCATCTTCACTTCCAGCGGATCGGGCTGCCCGGCCGCCAGCGGCCTGCGGCCGTACACCCACCAGCCCAGAATCAAGCCCAGCACACCAGCGGTCGAAGCGATGAGCAGCGGCAGCCATTCAAACGGCAGGGCCTTCATTTCGATGGTTGTAGCCAGAACGGGTTCAACAAAGTGCTCGAACGGCGTGCCGGGTTTGGCAAACGGGCCGTTGATGATGAAACCCAGACCCGGCATATCAGCCTTGACGCCCATGAATCCGGCGAAGATCGCAAAGGCCGCCAGAATGACCAGCGGCAGCCACATCGTCCAGTGCGACTCGTGCGCATGGCCGGCGGCTTCCGTGCGCGGCTTGCCGAGGAACGTCAGACTGATCTGGCGCATCGTGTAGAACGCCGTCATAAAGGCCGTAAAAACCAACACCCAGAAGACTAGTCTGGAATTGGGGATAACTGTACGCATGACCGACGATCTCGTCCTTCGACCAGAAGCCGGCAGTGACGATGGGGAACCCCGCCAGCGACAAGCCGCCGATCAAGAACGTCCAGAACGTGATGGGCATCTTCTTGCGCAGGCCGCCCATGTTGAACATATCCTGCGGGTCGAGGTCCGGCTCCTGCGGGTCGGCATCGTCGTGGCCGTGCGCCGCCTCGGCCGCGTGCGCTTCGGCCTGGGGTGGCTCAGCAGCATGCTCGCCCAACACCTGCTCATATTTGGCGTGCTTTTCGTGCTGCTCGTGCGAAGCATGCATGCCGTGCTCCACGCCGTGAATGATGGACCCGGAGCCCATGAACAACAGCGCCTTGAAGAAGGCATGGGTGATCAGGTGGAACAGCGCGGCGACCCACGCGCCCATGCCCAGGGCCGAGACCATGAAGCCCAGCTGGGAGATGGTCGAGTACGCCAGCACTTTTTTCACGTCACGCTGCGTAAAGGCAATTGTGGCGGCGAAGAGCGCCGTAAAAGTACCGATGAGGATCATCGGCGTGAAGGTCACCAGCTCGCCGGGCGGCACCGTGCCGCCAATCAGCGGGAACATGCGGATGATCATGTACACGCCGGCGCTGACCATGGCCGCCGCGTGAATCATGGCCGAAACCGGCGTGGGGCCTTCCATCGCGTCGGGCAGCCAGGTGTGCAGCGGGAACTGCGCGCTCTTGCCGATGGTGCCGATGAATAGCAGCATGTAGATCACCGACGCGAAGGGAATCCCCAGGAACAGCGCCTTGCCCAGAGCCTCAGTCACTTCGGCGTAAAGATTTGCTGGAACGACAGCGTGCCAGTGGCTGAGTATAAGAACGCGATGCCCAGCAGCATGAACACATCGGCCACGCGCGTAGTCATGAACGCCTTGACCGCTGCGCCGCGCGGCGTGATCTTCCCAGGATCGGGATACGTGCGGGCATACCAGAACCCGATCAGCAGGTACGAGCACAGGCCCATGATTTCCCAGCCGATGAACAGCAGCAGCAGGTTATCGGCCACCACCAGCGTCAACATTGCGCCTGCAAACAGCGAGAGGAAGGCAAAGAAGCGGCTGTACAGGGGTTCGCGGCCCTGATGCGGCGGGAAACCCGGCTGATCATGCGCGTCGCGCTTCTTGTTGAAATTGCTGTAACCCACGCTGTAGATGAAGATCATCAGACAGGCGATGGGCACCATGAACAACATGGCCGCCGTCAACGGATCGACCAGCACCCCCATGTTCAGCGTATTCAGGCCCTGCGGCAGCCATGGAATGGAAGACTCGACGAAGGCCGCGCTGCCATGCCCGCCCTCAGCCGTGGCCTGCTCGCCCACGGCGGCTGCCGGTGCTTCCGCAGAATGCTCGGCCGTGGCCGAGGGCGCTTCTGTCGAATGCTCGACCGCCGCAGCCGGCTGCTCCGCGGCGTGCGCGCCGCCCTGCGTGACCGCATTCCAGAAGACGACCTGCGCCAGCACGAACGAGATGATCATGGCCCCGATCGCAATGGTGTGGCTCAGCCGATCGCGCCCGCGCGCGAACAGCATGATCGTGAAGAACGCCAGCAGCGGCAGCAGCGGAATCAGCCAGACAAAATAGACAAGGGTTTGTTGATCCATAGGGACGTTCCCTGACCGGAATACGTGTTTCACTCATCACTTGTCACTCATCAATGCTGACAAGTGATGAGTGACGAGTGAAATCAGATCTTATTGCTTTAAGAGATTGATACTCTCCGCATCGATGTCGGTGCGATTGCGGTACACGCTGATGATCAACGCCAGCCCGACCACCGCCTCGGCCGCGGCGACCACCAGCACGAATAAGGCAAAGGTCTGCCCGGCCACGTCGGTGGGATTAAGATAGCGCCAGAATGCGACGAGGTTGATGTTGACCGCGTTGAGCATCAACTCGACGCCCATCAGAATACCCACGGCATTGCGGCGGGCCAACACCCCGTAAATGCCAATGCAGAACAACGCCGCTGCGACGATGAGATACCAGCTCAAGGGAATATCCATAGCGCTTAACCCTCCGCCTCGCCCTTGCGGCGTTCGCGCGCAATGTAAATCGCGCCGATGAGCGCGGCCAGCAGCAGCACCGAAGCGACCTCAAACGGCAGCACGAAATCGCCCACCAGCGCGTGCCCCAGCTGGGTCAGAATATCGACCGGCACGGCTGCCGCCTGCACAGGATAATCGAAGAACGGCACCACCCGCAGCAGGATGAACAGCGTGACCACCGTGACCACGGCGGCCAGACCGGCCTGCGTGTTGAACTGGCGCGGGGCCGGCTGCGAGCCGGCCCCGCCGCGGGTCAACATCACGGCAAAGATGATGAGGATGGCCACTGCGCCCACGTACACGATGAGCTGCGCCGCGGCCAGGAAACTGGCCTCCAGCATGGCAAACATCGACGCCACGCCGAACAGGCTGATCACCAGATACAGCGCCGCGTGAAACATGTTGCGCGTCGTCACGCAGAACAGGCCGGACAGCAAAGTGATGGCCGCAAACACAATGAAGACGATGTGGGTCAAAGTCATAGTCGTTGCTCGTAAGGCGTAATGAGTAACGAGTAAATCTCCTTACTCGTTACGGGTTACTCGTTAGTTGCTGGAAGCCGCCACCGGAGCCTGCGCCGGTTTCACATCGTCCGCGCGCGCCACGATGGGCCGCTTGGCCAGGCGGCTCCTGCGCGCCGAACGTCCCAGCGCCCACAGCGCCGCGAACAGCAGCACCAGGTTAGCCGCAAACAGAATCAGGCCCCATACCCAGGGATTCGTTTCCCGCGTAATGCCCGCGGACTTCAGCACGGTATCGCCCACCACCAGGATGAGCAGATTTACCAGCGAGAGCGGCACCAGGAACTTCCAGTTGAAGGCCATCAGCTGATCGATGCGGAAGCGCGGCATGGTGAACTTGATCCACATCATGATGAAGAACACGGCGAACGACTTGATGAAGAACCAGATCCACGGCGGCAAGATCGGCCCTTGCCAACCGTTGAGGAAGACCGTCGTCACCACGGCGCACACCGCAAAGGCATGCACAAACTCGCCCAGAAAGAACAGCGAGAACTTCATGCCCGAATATTCGATGTGATACCCGGCGACAATTTCCGATTCGGCTTCCACCAGGTCAAACGGCGACCGGCCCGACTCGGCGATGCCGCTGATGAAGAAGACCAGCGCCGTGACAAACAGCGGGAAGATGAACGGCACCGTCTGTACTTCCACAATCTGCGTCATGTTCATCGTCCCGGCAATGATCACCATCGCCGTGATGCTCAGCACCTGTGGCACTTCGTAAGACAGCAGCTCGGCCACCGCGCGGAACGAGCCCAGCAGCGCGTACTTGTTGTTGCTGCTCCACCCGGCCATCAACACGGCGATCAACGACACCGCGCCCACGGCCAGAATGTAGAACAGGCCGATGCTCATATCGGTCCCCGCCAGGGGGCCGCACGGCGCGCCACCGCACTCGCCGCCGGGATTAGGTCCAAACGGGAGCACGGCATAGACCAGCAAGGCCGCCACGCCCGCCACAAGGGGCGACGCATTGAAGATGGTGACATCCGCTCCGGCGGGAGTGGTGTCTTCCTTGGTAATTGCCTTGACGCCATCCGCGATCGGCTGCAGCAGCCCCCACGGCCCGGCCAGGTTGGGGCCGATGCGGTCTTGAATGCGCGCCACCACCTTGCGTTCCAGCCACGTGATCAACATGAAGACCAGCAGCGCCATTGTGCCCAAGACGGCCGCGCGGATGACCGCCATCACGATGTCGACAGCGATCGGCGCCAGCCCGAGCGACAGCATGAGCTCGCGCAGCCACGTCGCCAAAGCAATAAAGATATCATTTCCCGGAATCTGGATCATATTGACTCCCTCACAACAAATGCCCCGACACCCAGACAATCAGGTGCGGGGCTTGTTGGGCTTATCGCCCGAGGTTTAGAGCCACTCCAGGGCTCCCTTGCGCCACGCGTAGGCCAGGCCGCCGACCAGGATCAACACAAAGATGATCATCTCGAGCAGCGGAAAGATGGTGGCGAACTCCTTGTAAGCCATCGCCCACGGCAGCAGGAAAATCGTCTCAATGTCGAAAATGGCGAACATGAGCGCGTAGACGTAGTACTGCGCCTTGAACTGCACGCGCGTATCGCCGTACGTCTCCATGCCGCACTCATACGTTTCCGACTTGATAGGATTGGGTTTTCTGGGGGCTAACAATGCCTGGATGATCAAGGGCAGTGATAGTAAAGCAGCTCCTACGATGACAAAGATGCCGACAAACGCCCATCCATCCATAGTTGGATGACCTCCCTGACCTGAAGTTCGAATTGGTAATCTGTCGTAGGTGAAGACACGCACAAGTGCAGAGGTATAATAACACACACCAAACTGAAACGCAAAGGCTCATCAGAAAAATCCGCGGCAGGTGGGTGGCTGGCGCCGATTCTACCACTAAGTGATAACTGACGCAATGCAAATTCGTTCGCTTGTGAGATGTGCACAACCTCATGACTCTGCAACTTGTAACTGACCCAACCCGCTGGAATACGGCGCTCGCCGCCCTGCCCTGCCGCCACGTCTTGCAAACGTGGGAGTGGGGCCAGTTCAAGGGCCGCTGGGGCTGGACGCCGCGCTATTTTCTTAATGAAGAACGCACCGCTGCCGCGCTGGTGCTGCGCCGCACCTTTTCACCGCTGAAACTCAACCTCCTCTACGTGCCCAAAGGCCCGGCGCTGGACTATTCCAACGGCGCGCTGGTGAATCAGGTGCTGGGCGATCTCGCCGCTGTCGCCCGGCGCGATCGCGCCATCTTCGTCAAGATCGATCCCGATCTCGACCAGCCCGATCGCTGCGATCCTGCTCGATCGGGGCTGGCGCTATTCTGCCGAGCAGATTCAATTCCGCAACACCATGCTGATCGACCTCACCCGCGGCGAGGACGATCTGCTGGCTGCGATGAAGCCCAAGACGCGTTACAACGTCCGCCTCGCGCAAAAGAAAGGCGTGGAAATCCGCCCGGGTGATCTCGGCGATCTCGATCTGCTCTATCACTTGTATGCCGAAACGGCGCAGCGCGACGGGTTCATCATCCGGCCGATCGATTATTATCGCGACGCGTGGGGCAGCTTTATCCGATCGGGCCTGGCCCACCCGCTGATCGCCGCCGTCGCGGGACCAGGCCGTCGCGGGTCTTATCCTTTTCCGCTTCGCCGATCGCGCCTGGTATATGTATGGCATGTCGAGCGCCCTGCACCGCGAGAAGATGCCCAACCATCTGCTGCAATGGGAGGCCATGCGCTGGGCCAAGGCGCAGGGCTGCACCGTCTACGATCTGTGGGGCGCGCCGGACGAGTTGAACGAAAGCGATGCGATGTGGGGCGTGTACAAGTTCAAAGAAGGGCTCGGCGCGGACTTTGCGCCGCACGCGGGCGCGCACGATTTTGTGGTGTCGCGCCCCGGCTACTGGCTGTACACGCAAGCCATGCCACGCGTGCTGAATATCATGCGCCGAAGGCATCGCGCGCCGGCGATTTCCTGATTGACTACGCCTGTTTCCGGCATATAATGTTGCTAGACGATTGTTGGCGAATCGGTGACTGCCGGGTAATCCCCGGCAAATGGCCGGCCTGTCAGTCAAACTGAGGCTTCGCCATGAAGTCCTCATCCTCGGCTGTGCGGTCTTCTTCTCGGCTAGCTCGGCTGATTTAGTTGGCTACCGCTCTTGCCAGTGTTGTTGTGTCTGCTGGCCTTCAGTCTGCGCGTTTTTCGGCTTGATTTTCAACCCGTCTGGTTTGACGAAGACCTGGCTTATCAGCGGTCTACAGCCGTGCTGGATGTGTCCCTGGCGAGCATGGCCGGTTCGCCGCTCTATTACGTTATCCTGCGCGGCTGGGCCAACCTGGCCGGCTCGTCGTTATATGCGCTGCGTTTGTTCTCGGCGCTGTGCGGCACTTTGGCCGTGCCGTTGATCTATCAGGTGGCTCGCCGCCTGCTGGGCCGCGAGGCGGCGCTGGCAACAATGACCCTGGCTGTTTTCGCGCCTTTCTACATCTACTATTCCCAGGAAGCGCGCACCTATTCCTTGACGCTCGTGCTGATGCTGATCTCGATGCACGCTTTCCTGCGCTGGCGGACACCCGGCGCTGGCAGTCGCTGGCCGTGTGCACCCTGGCGAATCTCATTTGTTTGTACACCCACTCTGTAGCCGGGCTGATCATTCTCGCGCAGGGGATGATCTTGTTGCTGCTGGAATGGCGCGACTGGAAACGCATCGGCGTCTTCGTTGCGGCACAGACAGTTGCCGTGTTAGCGCTCGTGCCCTGGCTGATCTGGGTGCAACAAGCGTTGCAGCGTGTGATTGCTCCTTCAGATAGCACGACGGTGGATGCCTGGTCGGTCCTGGCACGCACCTGGACAGAGTTCAGTATCGGACGCACGCTTCCACCGCCCACCTCGCTCTACCTGGCAATGGTTCCATTGTTTCTAGCGTTAGCCGGACTGCTATCGCTGTTCATCAAGTATGACAACAAGCGTCTTAAGCCAGCAAATCCAGGCAGACCAAAGCCACGTTCACGGGAAAGTACTGCCACCACTCAAACTGCCATCGCCGTCTCGACCGAAACCCGCCTGATCTTGCTCGTCTGGCTGATTGTGCCAATCGCAGGATCGCTGCTGATTCCGCGGGCCAGCGTGCGCTTTTCGCCCAAATACCTGATTGCGATCACGCCTGTCTTCTACATGCTCATCGTGCTTGGCCTGCGCATGCTGCGCGCCGAGTCGCGAATACTCTTTGTCGCGGTCCTGGCATTGCTTGTTGGCGTCTGGCTGCTGGCATTGGGTGATTACTACTTGCGCCAGCACGATAATCTGGCGCAACTATCAAAGCCGGTGCTTGAGGCGCAGGGGGAAGGAGTCGGCTACTGCGAATTTTGCCCGCGTCGATCCAGAGCGAGTTGCACTTTAGTTTTCGACACTGTCATGCCCGAGCGCTTTTGTCGGGCATCCAGGCTGACCATTGACGCACGACATTGATCGGGTTTCTGGATTCCCGCTACGTGCAGCGCGCCTCCGCCGCGTTGCGGCGGGCAAGGCGAAAGCGTGCGGGAATGACGATGGGGCGCGATGTCGTAGATTAACTTGGAACCCGCTTAGCCAAAGAGAAACAATCTACTCTCGAGGGAGGCTAACATGAACCGCAGATTGTTGCTCGTCGCATTCCTGTCAACATTCGCCTTGACGATCCTGGCAGCCGGTCATCAATTGACGAATGCCGCCGCTAATATAGCTCCGCCGCCGCAACAGGCGCCCGCGATCGGGCCGGCAACCGATCCTTCATGGAATGTGATTGCCGGTGGCGGCGCAAGACGCCTATCTCACCGACGTGAGCATGAGTTCCGCAACGGATGGCTGGGCGGTGGGTGTAACAGGCCCATCCAGTTACGGTGTGCTGATGCACTACAACGGCTCAGCCTGGAGCCGGCAGACCGTCCCGACCGGGACATACAGCATTAATGCCGTAAAACTGATCAGCCCCACAGAAGGTTGGGCAGTTGAGGCCGATGCATGCAGCACCGACTGTGATGCCTTGTTTCTGCACTATAAGAATGGCGCCCGGCAAAAGATGACTGTGCCCCCGCCCGGTAACCAGACCGGGTATGCGGTGGGCAAAAGCCGGCAATCGTTGCATTACAATGGTCCTGATTGGCCCCCGGTTTCGCTGGGCCTCAACAGTCTGCCATTGACACTCACGGTGCGGATGCAATCAATCAACACGCTGTAACGTAACCGGGGCTGGGCCGCCGGCGATGCGACGCACGGTTCGCTGAATCAGTGCCTGCTGCTGCATCGTTCAAACGGGCCGTGGATACGAGTGCCATGTCCTATCGAGAACATGCGGCTGTATGATGTTCGCATGCGCAGCGCTACCGATGTATGGGCGACCGGACGAGTGTATCCAGACAGAAGCTCAGTCAATCTTCATTAACAATGGAATGAACTGGACACTCGTGCCCGCGCCCGCCGCCGCGTCGGTATCGCGCTGGTCGGCGCAAATGATGGCTGGATGGTAGGCGGTTCCTCCATCCTGCGCCTCATGAGCGGAACCTGAACGCGCGTCCAGGGTTCTGGTTTGTCGATCGGGCCGATCAATGCCCCCGCTGCGTACACCAGGCCGATTGATGCGACGGACGCGAATACCGTGTGGTGGTTTGGCGGCATCCCAGGCCAACTGTATCAGTGGCGTAGCGGGACCGTGACTACCTATACCGCGCCTATCACCGGCGACCTGTATGCTCTGGACATGGTTAGCTTCACCCCGGGCTGGCCGGACCGCGTCTCTCCAGGGGCCGAATTATCTTTTACGATACTCGTCGGGACATGACACCTGGCCCTTGCTGATATCGTGAATGCCGTTTCCATGATTGGCCTGACGAAGCTGGATCGCCAGCGGCTCCGGCTTTCACCACTTGAATGGCGCTTGATTCCCGAATCGCAGCCTGGCACCATCATCTCATTCTCGATGTTGGATTCGCAACACGGCTGGGCAGTTGGCCCCGGAGGCAGTGTCTACAGTTACACGCTGGGCATCTGGGCCATGTCACTCCAGGGCTCAGCGCGCCGATTGCCAGTCCGCGGATCATCGGCAGCAGTCCAGGCGAGGCCTCGGTGGCGGGGTATTCAATGTCCTGCGATCCGTCGGTGCCCGCAGCGCCTGAACTGCATCACTTTTCGGCGGCGCATGACAACTTCATCTCTCCGACGAGCCCACTGTCAGACGACTGGCTCGCCTTCTTCGACATTGGCAAGGTCAGCGCTACCGAATGGTGAGCGGCGGGCAAGTCTGAAGCGATGGACTACGCTTTCTTCACTACAAAGACGTTCGTATACAACCGTGCCCGCTGCCGGCGAGGATGTGAAAGCCGTATCCATGCTACCCGATGGCTCAGGCTTTGCCAGCGGCGTCGGCAGTGTGCTGCGGCTGCACACCTATCCCTACAGCGTCTATCTGCCGCTGATCAGACGCTAATACAGAAAACCTGGTCTTTCACGCCTGTGCGGAGATCACCTGCCAGTCCTTTTCACCGTTCGCCCCATACCAACCGTCCGCAATCCTCTCCCTCGTATAATGAGTGCATCTTACCGGCGGCTCATTTACCATGTCCGATTCGATCCTTGCCGACGAGCGACTTAATCAGAAACACTGGAGCGACCTGCGCGTCGACGCCAGCCCGTTTCGCAGCGCCTTTGAATATGCGGCCATTGGCATGGTCCTGGCCGACACCGATGGCCGTTGCCTGGCGGCCAATCGCGCTTTCTGCGAGATGGTCGGTTACACTGAGGACGATCTGCTGAAACTGGAATTGGCGCGCCTTACCCACCCCGACGATCTGCCTGAGAATCTGCGCCTGAGCCGGCAGTTAATTGATGGACAAATCGACTCGTTCAAATGCGAGCAGCGCTACCTCCACCGGCAGGGCCGGGTTGTCTGGACGCTCCTGAGCGCCTCGCTCGTGCGGGACGATTACGGGCATCCGCTCTACCTCATCTCGCAGATTCAGGACATCACCGAGCGCAAGCAGGCTGAAGCGGCCGAGCGCGAGCAGCGCGAACTGGCCGAAGCCCTGCGCGACGCCGCCCAGGCCCTGAGCTCCACCCGCAATCTCGACGAGCTGCTCGATCGGATTTTGCACAGTGCCCGCCGCATCGTGCCGCACGACGTGGGCGCGATTCTGTTGATTGACGATCGGGGTGACGCCTATATGGCGCGCCTGCGGGATGACACCGGACGCGCCAGCAAAGGGGTCGTGAGCGCAGTGCGCTTCTCGGTGGCCGAAACGGCCAATCTGCACGTGATGGCTGAATTCCGGCGGCCGCTCGTCATCCCCGACATTGATCATTACCCGGGCTGGATTCACCTGGAAAACGCGCCTGTAGCCCGATCGTACGTTGGCGCTCCCATTTGCATTGAAGATCAGGTCATCGGGTTTATCTCGCTGCGCAAAGTCAAAAGCCATTTCTTCACCCGCGAGCACGCGGAACGCTTGCAGGCTCTGGCGCAGCAGGCGGCCATCGCGATCGAGAATGCGCGCAGTTTCGAGGCAGAGCGCCGCCAATCGGACATGGCCGAAGCCCTGCGTGAAACCGCCGCGGCCCTGAACAGCACGCTCAATCTCGACGAAGTCCTCGATCGCATTTTGACCAGCGCCGCGCAGGTCGTGCCGTATGACGCCATCAATATCATGCTGCTGGACGAAGCCGGCGCTGCCGCCGTCGCGCGCTCGCACGGCTACGAGGAGTTCGGCATCGCCGAGTGGGTGCGCGCGCTAAAATTGAACGTGCAGGAGATGCCCGGCTTACTGAACATTGCCCGCACCCACCAGCCGTGTCACGTGCCAGACGTCGCGGTCGATCCGTCCTGGGTCAGCTTTTCCGAAACGCGCTGGCAGCGGTCCTACATTGGCGCCCCGATCCGTTTGAAGGGCAAAGTGGTTGGCTTTCTCAACTTCGACAGCGCCACGCCGGGTTTCTTCTCCGTCGAGCAGGCGCGGCGCGCGCAGGTCTTTGCCGATCAGGTCGCGCTCGCCATGCAGAATGCGCAGTCCTATGCCGCGATTCAGCGCCATGTCCACCGCCTGACGGCGCTGCATCAGGCGAGCGTGGCTGTGGCGCTGGCCCAGACCGCCCCGCAGCTGCACCAGCAGATTGTGCGCGCCGCCCGGCAGCTGGTCACCGCCGATGCGAGCGGCTTGTTGCTGTTTGACCAGCGGGAATCCCTGATCATCACAGCCCTCGAAGGGCTGCCGCAGTCCCTGTTGGGACGCACCATTGCGATCGGAAGCGGGCTCAACGGCCGCGCCGCTCAGCTGCGCCAGCTGCAGCATATTCACGATGACGCTCAGTTCGACGATTGGCTGCCCATGGCAGAACAGCAACCGGTGTCGAGCGCCGCTGCCGTTCCCCTGATCTGGCAAGACCGACTGGTGGGCACGCTGTGCGCGATCAATCAACAGCCGCGCCAATACGACGAAGACGATCTGCACGTGCTGGATCTGTTTGCCGCGCTGGCCGCCGCCTCGCTAGAACAGCGCCGCGCCACGGCGGAAGCGCAGGCGCGCGAAGCTTACCTCCTCAAGTCCGATCCCCACCAACTGCTCTTGACGGCGCTGCGCGCCGTGCAGGCCGGCGAGACTTTCATCAACGTGGAAGTGTATAGCCGCAACATCATGGACAAACCGGGCATCAAGAACACGGCGGCCGGATTGACCAAGTTTGCGGTGGAGCATGGTGTGACCTGATCTCTGAGACAGATCCTCACAGCGTGTTCTGCTTCTGACAAATCTAACCGCACTAAGACGCTGCATCCACTAAAGTTTGATTCAGGTAGGGAATTTTGACGAGATTCATACCAATGGACTTTCACTCACCTTTCAATGCTCAACCACCTGCAAACGCCTGTCTTCAATAATCAAGAAGTGTCGGCATCCGAGCCTGGCACGAACATAATAGCCAGTTAGCCAATCTGGAGACGAAGCGGCTTCACCCAGACAACTGAAGCGGGGGAAAATCCTTCAGGAGGACGAAGAAATGATGCTCCATCCCTCGCGCGTTGTATGGCTGAAGTTGCAGTATCTGTTGGTGATCCTCGCACTGGTCGTTTCCGCTTTCGCTCCTCAAGTATTGCCGGTTCAGGCTGCGCCATCCGTCAGCGCTCTGCAGTTTAACGGCACAAATCAATACGTGACGTTTGGGAATACCAGGGTGACTCCGGGACGCTCACCGGCACGCCTACCTGGAATACCCAAGCTAACTCCAAATTGGGCGCGTCATCATTGACGTTCAATGGCACTAGCCAATACGTGACGTTTGGCGCGGCACCTGATCTAAATGCTGCGAACTTTACGATTGAAACGTGGTTTTATTGGACAGGTGCAGGCGGAACAACCTCAACCGGAACTGGTGGAATAACTGCCATTCCCTTGCTGACAAAGGGACGTGGTGAATCTGAGACCACAGGGCTGAACGTAAACTATTTCCTGGGCATATCGGGCGGCAAACTGGCTGCCGACTTTGAAGCCTATTCAGGAGGGCAGAATTACCCGATAACGGGAACAACCACTGTAACAGCCAACGCCTGGCATCACGCCGCGGCAACATACGACGGGATATGCTGGCAGTTCTATCTGGATGGCACAGCGGATACACCCGGGACAACCTGCCCCGGTGTGGCACCAGATTACTCAAGCACTCAGCATGCCGGCATCGCTACGGCCCGACCTCATGGTGCTTCACAAGGCTATTTCGCGGGTAGGATGGATGAAGTCCGGATCTGGAACGTGGCCCGCACGCAGACCGAAATCCAGGCCAGTATGAATTCAGAAATCTTGGTCCCAACAACCGGGCTGATCAGTCGGTGGGGCTTAACGATGCCTCAGGTACCACTGCAAGTAACCTTAACCGATTGGGAGTAACCTCTTTCACACTGGAAGTTTGGGTTAAGCGTAATGCCGGTGGCGCGACCATGACCACTGGAACGAATGGTTTTGACAATGCCGTGGTCGGCCATATATATATCCGGTGCTAACTAAAGGCATGGGCGAAGGAGAAACTCCTGCAAATCTAAACACCAATTACTTCTCGGGCATTACAGCTGACGGTTACGTTGGTGCAGACTTTGAAGATATTGCGGAGGCGCCAATCATCTGGCTTGGCGAACCACATCCATTCCCCTCAATTAATGGCATCATATTGCGGCGACTTATACTGGTTCATGCTGGGCAATCTATGTGGATGGAAATCTTGATGCTTTGAATGCTACGGCAGTGCCGTGCCCAAATGCAACTCCAGAATCCACCAGTGACCAACACCCCGGGCTCGCGGCTGGCATAAATTCCACTGGCGCGCTTGCGCGGGGTTCTTTGCCGGGACGATTGATGAGGCACGTGTTTGGAACCGTGCATTAAGCCAAAGCGAAATTCAAACGAATAGTCGATGTTGAACTTACAAGCGGAACAGGTTTACTGGCACGTTGGGGATTAAATGAGGGCTCAGGCACCACAACCGACAGTTCAGTCGGCACATTTCCAGGCAGCCTCACACCGACGGCCACACCGCCTAGCTCGGGTCACTGGTTTCCCGATGCCCGATCTCCCCCCCTTACCACCCACCAGTCTGACCGCCACCCCCGTCTCCTTCGGCCAAATCCAGTCGACGTGTGCCGACATTTCAACCAACGAAACCGGCTTTGAGCTCGAGCGATTGACCACAGGGCTGGGCGGTTCCTATTCGCTCTTGACCACCGTTCCCACGGACATCATCTCGTACAACAACGTGAATCTCATTGCCGCGAGTCATTGTCACAACGTGCGCGCAGTGACGGCGGTGGACCATCGGCCTACGCCGGGCCAATCTGCGCCACTACGTTGGCCGAACAAGCCACCGCTTTGCAATTCGACGGCGTCAATGACTATGTGACCTTCGGGCAAGCCATCACTCAGCTGGGCGCAAGCACCTTCACTCTGGAGGCGTGGATCAGGCGCTATGGCGCGGGCGTGACTACCTATACCGGTACAGGCGGAGCGGTGGCTGTGCCGCTCATCACCAAAGGCATGGCCGAAGCAGACGGCAACGATACGGACATGAATTACTTCCTGGGCATTGACGGCACCAGCAATATGTTGGTCGCCGACTTTGAAGATGCTGCCACCGGGCTTAACCATCCCGTCTCCGGCGTAACGGCGATTCCAGCGGACGGTACTTGGCATCATGTCGCAGTGACTTATGATGGAGCGACCTGGAATCTTTACCTGGACGGCAGCGTCGAGCGAACCTTGACGATCGGGGCTTACACACCGCGCTCAGACAGCATTCAGCATGCCGCTCTGGGCACGGCGCTGCAATCCAATGGGTTGCCGGGTTCATCCAGCGGATATGGGCCGGGCTATTTTCAGGGCGTGATCGATGAGGCCCGCATCTGGAACACGGCGCGATCGCAAAGTGACATCATCGCGGACATGTTCCACGAGATCACTTCGGGCGCGGGCCTGCTGGCACGCTGGAGCCTGAACGAGGGCGTTGGCACATTTGCCAACAATTCGGTCGGCAGCGGAGCCTATGGCACATTGACCAGCGGCCCCACCTGGGTCGGCGGCACACCCTTTGTTCTCACGGCGCGCTTCCAGGATGGCGTCACTGGCTACACCGGCGCCGTCGATACCTATCTGCTTGAATCGAGCCCGGCCACTTCTTTCGGCGCGCAGCCTGATCTGGGCTGGGATCTGGAAGATACTAACGGCGATCAGGCTACGCGTAAATATGGCTTAATGCGCTTCGACAACATCTTCGGTTCGGGCGCGGGACAAATTCCCGCAGGCGCGAGCATCGTCTCGGCAGTGCTCACTTACACCGTGTACAACAACAGCGCCGATCCCTTCAACCTCAATGAGGTCGCCATCGACTGGCCGGAAAGCGTCACCTACAACGGTTTCGGTTCAACCGCCGGGGTGCAAGCCGCCGACTATAGCTCGCTGATAGCAACAACCGCTGCGCCGCTGGGTCAGAGCTCACTCGATGTGAGCAGCAGCCTTGCTGCCTGGGCTGCTGCGCCCGCGTCCAATCACGGCTGGATCTTCATTCCCAGCAGCGCGGCGGGCGCCGATATCCGATCGAGTGACTACGCCACCGCGCCCGGCGAGCGGCCCGCCCTGCGCGTCATGTACATCTTCACGCCGCCTACTACGCCCCCGGCCGCCCCGTCCGATCTGGCGGCCACCCCCACAGCCGGCACACAGGTCGAGTCTGCGCTGGACGGACAATGCCAACAATGAAAGCAACTTCCAGATCGAGCGATCGACTGCCGGCAACGGCGGGCCGTTCACGCCGCTCGCCACCGTCGGCACGAACACAACCGCCTACACTGACTCCAGCCTCGCCGCGAGCGCAGAATACTGCTATCGAGTGCGGTCGGCCAACGCCTACGGCCCATCGGCTTACACCGTCGTGGCTTGCGCCACGACGACGGCGAGTCCCAACAATGCCATCGACTTTGGCGGCACGAATGCCTATGTGACTTTCGGCGATCCTGCGGCACTCGATCTGGCGCAATTCACCATCGAAACCTGGTTCCGCCGCGATGGGACCGGCGTAACTACCAACACAGGCACCGGCGGTGTACTGGCAGTGCCGTTAGTGACAAAAGGCCGAGGTGAAGGCTGAAGGCACTAACGTGGATATGAATTACTTCCTCGGCATCCGCGGCACGGACAACGTGTTAATGGCCGATTTTGAAGAGGGTGTGGGCGGTCCTGGCCCGCTGGGCCTAAACCGTCCAATCGTCGGCGCCACTGCCATTCAAAATAACGTGTGGTATCACGCCGCCGCCGTCTATGACGGACAGACCTGGACCCTCTATCTCAACGGCAATCTCGAAGCCACGTTAACCTTTACTACAACCGTTCCACCGCGTGCGGACAGCATTCAGCGGGCCGCGCTGGCCTCTGCGTTGAATTCGACTGGCGTAGCGGAAGGCTTCTTCGACGGCATCATCGACGAAGCCCGCGTATGGAATTCCGCGCGGACGCAAGCCGAAATCCGATCGACTATCAACAGCCAGTTGGCCGCGCCGCAGGCCGGCCTCGTCGCACGCTGGGGCCTGAATGAAGGATCGGGCACGGTCGTGAGCGACACCTCCGGCAATTTGGTTACCGGGACTGTGACGAGCAGCAACTACCAGTGGGCGCCCGGCGCGTCGTTCAACCTCAATTTTGCGCCCAACGTCCCAATGCTCGTCGCTCCAGCCAACGGTTCAACTGTCACGACCTTCTCGCCGACATTGAGCGTGAACGTGTCTGATCCTGATTCGAGCAGCCTGGCTGTAACATTCTATGGCCGCCCGCAGGTCAACTCGGGCGTGCCGTTCACCCTCACGGTGCTGCCCGACACGCAAAACTACACTGCCGGCCTGAACGGCGGCAGCAACGCGACGTTTGTAGCGCAGACGCAGTGGATCGTCGACCACCAGGCGGCACAGAACATTCCCTATGTAGCGCATCTGGGCGACATCACCAACGACGGTGATAACGCTCCCGCCCAGTGGACGAACGCCCAGAATGCCCTGTACGTACTGGAGACCGCACCCGCCGACATTGCTTATGGCGCGGCCCTGGGCAATCACGATCAGATCGGCGGCACGACTCAGTACAACACCGCCTTCGGCGCAACGCACTTCGCCAGCCGCAGCTATTATGGCGGCCATTACGGCACAAACAATAACAACCACTATGATCTGTTCAGCGCGGGCGGCATGGACTTCATCGTCATCTACGTGGAGAATGGCGGCCCGTCGGATGTCAACATCCTGAATTGGGCCAACGGCCTGTTGCAGACACACAGCAACCGCCGCGGCATCGTCATTCTGCACGACCTGCTTACCACCAGCAACGCCTTTTCCACTCAGGGGACGACGCTGTATAACGCCCTGCGGGGCAATGCCAACCTCTTCCTGATGATGGGAGGTCACCTGGACACCGAGGGCAGCCGCACGGAAACCTATAACGGCAACACAGTGTACAGCCTGCGTTCCGATTATCAAACCCGATCCAACGGCGGCAACGGCTGGCTGCGCCTGCTGAATTTTGTGCCCGCGTCCAATCAAATTAACGTCAGGACGTACTCGCCCACGCTGAACCAATGGGAAACCGATGCCGACAGTCAATTCACGCTGAGCTACAATATGCAGGGGGCAGCCCTCCAACCGATCGGCACCGTCACGGTCACAAACGGCTCAACGGCCAGCATCGTATGGCCGAATCTGCCGGCGAATACTCAGTACGAATGGTACGCCGTCGTGAACGACGGCAATAGCAACACAACCGGACCCTTCTGGGGCTTCACGACGCCGATCGCGTACACCCTGACCGTGAACACCGTCGGCAGCGGCAGTATCGGCAAGGTGCCAGATCAGGCCACCTATCTCTATGGCGATGTCGTGACGCTCACAGTTACGCCAGCCGCCGGCTGGACCTTCAACAATTGGAGCGGCGATCTTTCCGGCAGCACCAGCCCGGCCGCCATTACCATCAACGCCAACAAGACCGTCACGGCCACCTTCACACCGCTCGAGTATACCCTGACCGTCGTCAGCGACCACGGCACGGTGACGAAGAGTCCCGACAAACCCACCTATCACTATGGCGAAGAAGTCACCCTGAGCGCCACGGCCGATCCCGGCTGGACGTTCACCGGCTGGACACCTTCCCTGACAGGCAATAAAGTCACCATCAACGGCAACACCACCGTCACGGCCAACTACTCGCACGAACGAGTACACCCTGACCGTCGTCAGCGACCACGGCACGGTGACGAAGAGTCCTGACAAACCCACCTATCACTATGGCGAAGAAATCACCCTGAGCGCCACGGCCGATCCCGGCTGGACGTTCACCGGCTGGACACCTTCCCTGACAGGCAATAAAGTCACCATCAACGGCAACACCACCGTCACGGCCAACTACTCGCAGAACGAGTACACCCTGACCATCGTCAGCACCACGGCACGGTGACGAAGAGCCCGGACAAACTCACCTATCTCTATGGCGAAGAAGTCACCCTGAGCGCCGCGGCCGATCCCGGCTGGACGTTCACCGGCTGGACACCTTCCCTGACAGGCAATAAAGTCACCATCAACGGCAACACCACTGTCACGGCCAACTACTCGCAGAACGAGTACACCCTGACCGTCGTCAGCGACCACGGCACGGTGACGAAGAGCCCCGACAAACTCACCTATCTCTATGGCGAAGAAGTCACCCTGAGCGCCACGGCCGATCCCGGCTGGACGTTCACCGGTTGGACACCTTCCCTGACAGGCAATAAAGTCACCATCAACGGCAACACCACCGTCACGGCCAACTACTCGCAGAACGAGTACACCCTGACCATCGTCAGCGACCATGGCACAGTGACGAAGAGTCCTGACAAACTCACCTATCATCTATGGCGAAGAAGTCACCCTGAGCGCCGCGGCCGATCCCGGCTGGACGTTCACCGGTTGGACACCTTCCCTGACAGGCAATAAAGTCACCATCAACGGCAACACCACCGTCACGGCCAACTACTCGCAGAACGAGTACACCCTGACCGTCGTCAGCGACCACGGCACGGTGACGAAGAGTCCCGACAAACTCACCTATCTCTATGGCGAAGAAGTCACCCTGAGCGCCACGGCCGATCCCGGCTGGACGTTCACCGGTTGGACACCTTCCCTGACAGGCAATAAAGTCACCATCAACGGCAACACCACCGTCACGGCCAACTACTCGCAGAACGAGTACACCCTGACCATCGTCAGCGACCACGGCACGGTGACGAAGAACCCGGACAAACTTACCTATCTCTATGGCGAGGAAGTCACCCTGAGCGCCGCGGCCGATCCCGGCTGGACGTTCACCGGCTGGACACCTTCCCTGACAGGCAATAAAGTCACCATCAACGGCAACACCACTGTCACGGCCAACTACTCGCAGGACGAGTACACCCTGACCGTCGTCAGCGACCACGGCACGGTGACGAAGAGCCCCGACAAACTTACCTATCACTATGGCGAAGATGTCACCCTGAGCGCCACGGCCGATCCCGGCTGGACGTTCACCGGTTGGACACCTTCCCTGACAGGCAATAAAGTCACCATCAACGGCAACACCACCGTCACGGCCAACTACTCGCAGAACGAGTACACCCTGACCGTCGTCAGCGACCACGGCACGGTGACGAAGAGCCCCGACAAACTCACCTATCGTTACGGTGATGTCGTGACGCTTACGGCTACGCCGGCTACCGGCTGGACTTTCGGCGGCTGGAGCGGCGATCTCTCTGGCAGTACCAACCCGGACACCATTACCATCAGTGCCAACAAGACCGTCACGGCGACGTTCAGCACGACGTGTGTGCCAGTGGCTGGCACCGGCTTCCTCTTTGCACCCACGTCGCCTAGAGTTGGTCAACCCGTGACGTTCACCGCGTCGGTTACAGCAGGCACGGCACCCATCACTTACATGTGGAACTTTGGCGACGGTGGAAGTCTGGTTACAACCACCACCGTAATCCAGCATCCCTTTCCGCTGACTACCACGCTTCGGACCTATACGACCATGTTGACGGCGACCAATGCCTGCAGCAATCAGTCGATACAGAAACCGATCGTCGTTCGGCCGTATGGCATTTATCTGCCGATGGTGACGCGTAACCCATGAAGCCGGGACGGAATCCGGCCGGAGCGCTCGTGTTCCAACAGCACAAAACATAGACCGATCGTCAAATCGATATTTCCTGTCTTTCACAGCCGGGTTTCTCATCACGAGAAGCCCGGTTTCTTTTTGATGTGCTATCATTCCATTGATCATTGGTCATTGTTCATTGCCTATGGATTCTCTTGACGGCCTCGTCGAACGCATCACCTACTACAACGCGGAGAACGGTTACACCGTCCTCCGCCTCAACGCGCGCGGCTGCCCGGCGCTGATCTCGTCACCGTCGTCGGCACGCTGCCTGAAATCACCCCCGGCGAATCGCTGCATTTGCAGGGCCAGTGGATCACCAGCGCGCAGTATGGCAAGCAGTTCAAAGCCGAAAAGTGCGAGCAAGTGCTGCCCGCGACGATCGAAGGACTTAAGAAATATCTCGGCTCCGGCTTAATCAAGGGGGTCGGCCCCGTCACCGCCACCCGCATCGTCAAGCGCTTTGGCCTGGAAACGCTGGACGTGCTCGATCATTCTCCGGCGCGCATCCGCGAGGTGCTGGGCATCGGGCCCAAGCGCGCCGCCGCCATCGCCCGCGCCTGGGATGAGCAGAAATCGATCAAGCAAGTGATGCTGTTCCTGCAGGGCCACGGCGTCAACACCGGCCTCGCCGTGAAAATCTACAAACAGTACGGCGATGCCGCAATCGATCTGGTGCAAGCCGATCCCTATCGTCTGGCGCAGGACATCTACGGCATCGGCTTCAAGACCGCCGACAAGATTGCGCACGATCTCGGCCTGCCGCACGATGCGCCTTCGCGCGTGGCGGCGGGCGTGGTCTACACGCTGAGCAACTTTACCGATCAGGGCCACGTCTTCGCGCCGCAATCCCTGCTCATTCACGACGCCAGCGCACTGCTCGACGTGCAGCCCGAGCAAGTCACGGCGTCGCTCGACACCTTGCTTCAAACCGATCAGATTAAGCGCGAGACTTTCTACCCGATCGCGGGATCGCTGCCCAAACGACGGCCGCCGCAGCCCGAACAATCGATCGATGAATTCCTGGCCGCCGATCAAGCCGCGCGCCCTGCGTCGGTCACTTACACGATCGGTCAACCCAAACCGTTGGCCACCGCCAGTCCCGGCCAACAAGTGCTGCGTGACGAACCAGCCATTTATCTTACGCCGTTCTATCAGGGTGAAAAGAGCGTTGCCAGCCGGTTAAACGCCATCATCGACTCGAAGCTCTCGCGCCTGAGCGATCTGCAGCACGTCGATCTGCAAGCCGCGTTGAACGCCTTGAGTTCCGTCGTCTCCAACCGTCCCGCCGCCCGGCTCAGCGATCAACAGCAGCTGGCTGTGCGCGCGGCGCTCCAGAACAAAGTCACCGTCCTGACCGGCGGCCCGGGCACCGGCAAGACCACGACCATGCGCGCCGTAATCGACCTGCTGGAGAAATACCAGCACCGCTATGCGCTGGCCTCGCCGACGGGACGCGCCGCCAAGCGTTTGAGCCAGGCCACCGATCGGCCGGCCAAAACCCTCCATCGGCTGCTGGAGTATTCGCCGCAGGAAGGCTTCAAGCGCAACGCGCAGAACCCGTTGGAGGTCGATCTGCTCGTCGTCGACGAGGCCAGTATGATCGATCTGCTGTTGATGAATCACGTGCTGAAAGCCGTGCCCCTCGACGCGCATCTGCTGCTCGTGGGCGATGTCGATCAGCTGCCCAGCGTGGGCGCGGGCGACGTGCTGCGCGACATCATCGCTTCCGAGCGCGCCACCGTCATCCGGTTGGAGACCATCTTCCGGCAGGCCCTGCAGTCGCACATCATCACCAATTCGCACCGCATCAATCGCGGGCAGATGCCGCTCACGCCGCCGGAAGCCAGTGACTTTTTCTTCTTCGTCAAAGAGGATCCCGACGAGGCGGCCGAACTGATCGTGGATTTGGTGGCAGCGCGCATCCCCGATAAATTCGGCCTCAAACCGGCCGACATCCAGGTCCTCTCGCCGATGTACCGCAGCAGCACCGGGGTCACGGCGTTGAACGCCAAATTGCAGGAGAGGCTCAATCCGCCCTCGCCCAAGACAGCGGAGCGCAGACTGGCAGGGACGTTGTTCCGCGTGGGTGACCGGGTCATGCAAACGCGCAACAACTACGACAAAGATGTGTACAACGGCGATCTGGGGTACATCACCGGGATCGATCTGGAGAATCAGACACTGGCCGTGCGGATCGACGATCGGCCGGTCGAGTACGAGTGGAGCGAAGCCGACGAGCTCGCCCTGGCCTATACGGTCAGCGTCCACAAAGCACAGGGCAGCGAATATCCCGCCATCGTTCTGCCTCTCTTCACCCAGCACTATCTGATGCTGCAGCGCAATTTGCTCTACACGGCTGTCACCCGCGCCCGGCAGTTGGTCGTGCTGGCCGGCACCCGCCGGGCTTTAGCGATGGCCGTGAAGAACAACAAACCGAGCGAGCGCTACTCGGGATTGAAAGAACGTCTGGTCAACGTAGTAGGAATCTAGCACGTCTAGCATGTCCACCATGCTTGCTTGACGTTTCACGCTTTACGATCTGCGTCGGGGCGTGACGATGCCCTCCGGCCGGCTGCGGTTCTCAAGATCGTTCACCCGCTTCGCCAGATCCTGCAGCACCTGCAAGATTTGACCGATGACCTGCTCCTCCGTCAGATCCTCGGCAAACCAACGTTGGATCATTTCGTCAAGCGAATACGTGCCCATGGCCGGCCTCCTCGCGCTTCAACACGCTACCGTGTAGACGCTGCCTAAAAAGAGCGCAGCCTCGCTGCGCTTTAACCATCTTAAGTATAACACGTTACCGTGTAAACGTCAAGGGGCAAATCAGTAGACCTGGCAGATTCCAGAAGTCTGCCAGGTCTTAGTTTTTCTTCACCTTGTAGGCGAAGCCCGCTCGTTCGGCGATCAAGTTGAGATACTTGGAGGTTGAACGGCGAGGCGCATACACGCCCACCTCCCACTCGCTGATGGTCTGCTGGCGCACGCCCAGTTCTTCTGCCAGCTGCTGCTGCGTCAGTCCCAGGTGCTCGCGCAGGGCCTTAATCTTCGCGGCATCCCATTCGGTCTCGTACACGACACGCCGTTTGGCCATCATCTCTGCCATCCTCCGCTGTCTGTCAGTCTAGCATGTCTGAGGCGCAGAGGCAAATCAACAAAAACCCTCGCCTGAAACTCAAGCGAGGGGTCGGGAAGGACGAGAGGTTACGCGGACGGCTTGCGCAGGGCGGGAATCAGCAGCGCCAGCCCGATGACGATCAGCACGACGGGCCAGAGCTGCCCCAGATCGATGTGCAGCAGGTTCTGCAGCAGGAACCAGCTGCCGAGGCAGATCAAGATCACCGCAAAGATCAGGGGCCCGTTGCGCGCGGCCGCTTGGGCCACATCGCCGCTGGACGCTCCAGCCGCCTGCCCCGCGCTCTTTCCGAGGTCCTGCGCCGACTGGGCCATTTCCGGCGCATTTGCCGGCCACGCACCCTGGTGGGGCGCAGCACCGGCCAGCCGTTCCTCCGGTACGATAATCCACAGGATGAGGTACAACAGAAACCCACTGCCGCCCAGAAACAACAGCAGCAGAAACACCAGCCGCACAATCACCGGATCGACGCTGAAGTATTTGCCCAGGCCGCCGCAGACCCCGGCGATCATCCTATCCGAACTGCTGCGATACAATTTCTGACTGCTCACGTTGACGGCCCCTCTTCTCCCCCGCCGTAACCGGTGCCGCTCGCCAGCGTTCCACCGCGAATTCGGTGATACGGGCGATGACCTCTTCGTAGGACAATCCTACCACATTTGCCGCAACGACCAACAGCGATTCGGAGTTGATATCGGGATTGGGATTCACGTCGACCACGTAAACCCGATCGTTTCGCATCCGCAAATCGATGCGCGCGTAATCGCGGCAGCGCATCGCCCGATAGGCGGCGCGGCAGACCCGGCCGATCCTGGCGCGCTGCGACGGCGTCAGCATGGACGGGCAGACGAAGCCCGCGTTGTGATGCAGCGGCCCGTCGTGATCGAACTTCATCTCATACGTATAGATGCGTTCCTCCCAGCCCGGCGCAGTGCCAAAAGCCAGTTCCACTTCCGGCAGCACTTCCACCCGCCGATTGCCCCACACCGACACCTGGAACTCGCGCCCGGCGATGAATTCTTCCACCACCGCCGGCACCTGGTATTTCTCCATGACGTGCTCCAGGCGCTGCCGCAGCTGCTGGCGGTCGCGCACGACCGACTGGTGATCGATGCCGTAGCTGCCATGTTGATTGAGCGGCTTCACGATGGCCGGGAAGATCGCCCAGTCGAGATCGGCGGCGGGCCGCAGCACTCGCCCGCATGGAATCGAGACGCCGCCTTCACGCAGCACGGCCTGCACGCGGCCCTTATCGGCCGACACGCGATGCGACCAGGTGTCAGCCCCTGTGTAGCCGTAGCCCAACCGATCGAGTTCTGCGGTGACGCCGTCGTAATCCCACGGGCGATCAGCATAACCCTCGCACCAGTTGAAGACAATCCACTCGCGCGGATCGAGCCGGTGCGGACGCAGCGCCTCGGTCACGCTGTCATAGACTTTCACGTCCGTCGTTTCATAGCCAAACTTCTGCAGCGCCTCCAGCGCAGTCCGGTGATCCCGCTCGGTTTCGAGCTGAGCCTCCGGTGTCCAGTTGTTATCGTGATTGTGGAGTACGATGACTTTGGGCTTCATGTCGCAGTCAGTTCCGTTCAGGCCAGCGTTCCAACGCACACTCGATAATCTGCGCCGCCATCTGGCCGTAAGTCCAGCCAAGCATCTTCGATCCGATGGCGTGATCGGACTCAAAAGTGAGATCGGCATTGGGATTCACATCCAGCACCACCGGCTCGCCGTGGCGCAAACGCAAGTCCACCCGCCCGTAGTCGCGGCAGCCGCCCAGGCGATAGGCCGCCAGCGCCGCGGCTTCCACGCGCCGCTGAGTGGCGGCATTCAACGGCGCCGGGCAGAGAAACTTGGTCAGATAGTACGGCAGCTGCTGCTTGTCGAATTTGGCCTCGTTGGTGTAAATCCGATCGTGGATGTCGCCGAAGAGCGAGTAATCGATCTCCATCGCCGGCAATATCGTGACATCCCGATTGCCAATGAGCGCGACGTGGATTTCGCGCCCATCGACGAATTCTTCCACCACCGCCAGGCCGCCGAATTCCTCCAGCACCCACCGCACCTGTTGGCGCAGCTCGCCGGGATTCTCCACGAGCGATCGGCGCGACACGCCGAGTGATGAATGCTGATTGGCTGGTTTAACGATGGCCGGAAAGGCAGTCCAGTCGGCGAGGCCATCGTCGGTGGTCACTCGCCCGATCGGCACCGGCACGCCCGCTGCTTCCAAACGCTGGCGCACCCTCGCTTTGTCCATCGACAAGCGCATGCCATTGACATCGGCGCCCGTGAAGACGTAGCCCAACTGCTCGAGTTCGCCCGCGATCTCCGCATCCGACCAGGGCCGATCGATGTACTGCTCGCACCAGTTGAACACCAGCCAGCGATCGCGCGGATAACACGGTTGTCGCCCCAGTTCGTTCAGCACGCTGTGCCGCACCGTAAACACTTCGGTCTGAAATCCCTGCTCGATCAGGCCGTTCTGCATGCGGGCGATTTCCAGATCGACCTCGGCATAGTCCGCAGGTGTCCACGTGCTGTCTTCATTGCTCAAGATTAGGATGCGCGCAGGTTCGGCACGAACAGGCAACGTTACTCACCTCGATGATCTGTGGCGCATTGTAGCAAAGTGGTTGGTGTTTGGGAAGACTTTTCGGTGAAATTTCGGTGAGTGCAAGCACATCCGGCGCTGCGCGCTGGCAGTGGCGCAGCACGCAGCGCCTTGAATCAACGGAGAACGGGTGGCCGGGATCAGGGAACCGGCACGGGGGGCAGGCGGGTTGCCCCCTGAGGCTGGGGGCGCAGTGTTCCAGGGTAGCCTGTCGGCCTGCGGCGTTCGGCTGCCAGCCTCGGCCAGCCGCGCGACGAGATCGGTATAGGTCAAGCCGGTGCTCTGCGCACTCATCGTCACCGCCGATTCGCTGTTGATATCGGGGTTGGGATTGACGTCCACCACGTAGGGGTGATCGCCGCGCAGGCGCACGTCAAACCGGGCATAGTCGCGCCCGCGCACCGCACGATAGGCTTGCAGGCAGGCAGTCTGTAGACGCTGCCGGGCTTCCACCGTCATCATCGAGGGGCAGATAAACCGCACGCGATGAGACGACCAGACATCGGGCGAGAACTTCATATCGTAGGAATAGATCTGCTTGCCCGGTTCGGTTTGATCCCAGAAGACGACTTCCACTGCCGGCAAGGCAGCGGGGGCCTGGTTGCCCATGACCGTGACCAGCAGCTCGCGCCCCGCGATAAACTCTTCGATCAAAGCCGGGCACTTGAAGGTGTCCAACACATACTCCACGCGCTGTTGCAGTTGGTGCTCGCTCTCCACCACGGCGTGCTCGTCAATGCCATAGCTGCCGTGCTGGTTCACCGGCTTGACGATCGCAGGGAACGTCGTCCACGGCAACCGGCGGCTGTGCCGGGCCTCCATCCCCGACGGAATCGGCACACCGGCGTCGCGCAGCAGCGCACGCGTCGTGCGTTTATCCTGAGTCATGCGCAGGGTCCAGGGAGTTGAACCGGTGTAGGCATATTTCAAATGCTCCAGCTCATCCACCACCCCGGCGTAATCCCACGGGCGATCGGCATAACCTTCGCACCAATTGAATATGATCCAGTCGCGCGGGTTGAGCTGCTTTTCGCGCAACGCCTGCTCGACGCTCTGATAGACCTTGGCCTCCGTCACTTCGTGGCCGCGCGACCGCAGGGCTTCCATCACCAGCCGATTGTCCTCGGCGACTTCAATGAGGTCCGCCGGAGTCCAGGTGTTATCGTGATTGTGTAACAGAATGATTTTGTGTTTCATGACTTTCACCAGGCCGCTACACCGACGGGCAGCAGCCTGTCGGCTTCATAAACCACGGACAATACTTAAGCGCATTGTTTGCAGATGATTCACCCTGCAAAGTGGCTACCTCATTGTAGCAAATTGCGTAACGCTTGTGAAGAGTTTTCGGTGAAACTTCGGTGAGTTCACCTCGTTATCAATCCGACCCAAAAATGACTGCGTTACGCCCCTGCGGACGTGACGACGCTTTGGTATAATCACAGTGATGACTACACCAGCGTTCTTTATCCGTGAGATTCCCATCTATGGCGATCTGATCCTGTCGCCGATGGCCGGCTTCAGCGATAAACCCTTTCGCGCGATCTGCCGCGAGTTGGGATCGGCCATGTCGTACACCGAGTTCGTGTCCGCCGATGGGTTGGCGCACAACAATCGCAAGTCGTGGCAGTACTTTACCTACGATGAAGCCGAACGTCCGATCGCTTTTCAACTCTTTGATCATGAGGTTGATCGCCTGGTGACGCAGTGCCAGCGCGTCGTGGATCGGCTGCGCCCCGACACGATCGATATCAACATGGGCTGCTCGGTGAACAACGTCGCGCAGCGAGGCGCCGGCGCGGGCTTGTTGCGCACGCCGGACAAGATCGCCGAGTTGTTCAGGCGTTTATCCACCACCCTGCCTGTGCCAGTCACCGGCAAGATCCGGCTGGGCTGGGACGATCACTCGCGCAATTATCTGGAAGTGGCGCACATCCTGGAAGATAATGGAGCCAGCGCCATCGCCGTGCACGGCCGCACCAAAGTGCAGGCCTACAAAGGCGAAGCGGACTGGCGGCCCATCGCCGAGATCAAAGCCAGTGTGAAGATCCCCGTCATCGGCAACGGCGATGTGAAGCGCGTGGCCGACATCGAGCGCATTAAGGCCTTGACCGGCTGCGATGCGGTGATGATTGGCCGCGCGGCGATCGGCAATCCGTGGATCTTCCAGCGCAAAGACTTCGCCGACGTCACCTTTGAAGAGCGGTCTGTGCTCATCCGCCGGCACCTCGCCGCGATGCTCGATTATTACGGGCCGCGTCTCGGCATCGTGCTGTTTCGCAAGCACGTGGTCCGGTACATCCGCGGCGTGCCCTACGCCACCGACGTGCGCCTCGCCTTATTGACGTGCACGACCGCCGAAGAATTCATCGATCTGTTCAGCCAGTGGGAAGAACGCTACGAGCGCGGCGAATATCACGGCACCGCCGAGGACGCTGCCTTGTTTCCAGAATTTGACAGCTGCGCCACAGAACCTGCGGCTTGATTTCACGCGTCACGTAGCGGTGTGAAGCCTCCTGATAGGACTTATCATGACCGATCAACCACGTTACGATCTCTTTGCTGTCTGTCAGCCGGGCCTCGAAAAGATCGTGGCCGATGAACTCCGCACGCTGGGCATCGCCAATCCGCAGCCCGTTCACGGCGGCGTGGAATTCCGCGGCTTCCTCACGCATGTCTATCGCGTCAATCTGTGGTCGCGCACTGCCGAACGCGTTTTGCTGCGTCTGCGCGAATTCCGCGCCGACTCATTTCGCGAGCTGCATCACAAAGCCGCGCGCACCAAGTGGGAAGAATTCCTGAAACCGGGCTGCGAGGTGTCGATCCGCGCCACCTGCCGCAAATCGATCTTGATGCACACGGGCGGCGTAGCCGAGCGCATCGTCAACGGCATCTCCGATCGGCTGGGCAAGCCGTCCCAGCTGATCACCACCGATGAAGAAAACAAATCAGCGCGGCCCAACTTCATCGTCGTGCGCGTCATGAATGATCGCTGCTTGATCAGTCTCGATACGTCCGGCGCGTTATTGCACTTTCGCGGCTATCGGCAGGCCACGGCCAAAGCGCCACTGCGCGAAACCCTCGCCGCCGCGATGATCCTCTCCTCTGGCTGGATGCCCGATCGTTCGCTGCTCGATCCGTTCTGCGGTTCGGGTACAATTCCCATTGAGGCCGCGCTGATCGCGCGCAAAATCGCGCCCGGCCGCCGCCGCAGTTTCGCTTTCATGGATTGGCAGAAGTTCGATCGGGCAGAGTGGAACGCCTTGCTCGCTCAGGCCGATGGCGCCGCGCTCGATCACGTCCTGGCCAGCATCCAGGGATCCGATCGGGATGCGGGCGCAATCGAGGCCAGCTGCGCCAATGCCGATCGCGCCGGCGTGCGCAACGATATCGAGTTCACGCCGCGCGCCATGTCCGCCATCGAACCGATCGGCGTGGGCGATGTGATCACCAACCCGCCCTACGGGCAGCGCGTGGGCGACGGCGAGGTGCGCAATCTGTACGCACAGTTCGGCAAGGTCTTGCGCGCCACCTGCGCGGGCTGGCGCGCGGCGCTGTTGAGCAGCGATGTGCATTGGGAATACGCCACGGGTCTGAAATTCCAGCCGATCGCGCGCTTCAACAACGGCGGCATTAAGGTGAGATTCGTGCAAACCAGCATCTATCCGCAGAAACGGCCTCCCTATGCCGTTTCATAAGGCGGGCATCGGGATGCCCGCCTACGGGAGCTAATTATGAGCAACAAAGCCCTCTTTGCAGGTTTAGTCATCGACGAAAACGGGCAGCCCCTGGACGTCGCCATCATCGGCGGCGAGGCGCAGTACGTGCTGGACGACAACGGCTTCCGCCGCCACATCGACGCGGAAGCCGTCGATCGCCAGGTGCTGGCACAGCTGCAGGCACAGATCGAGGCGAACAAGGATGCGGTGGAACAAGGCATCATGAAGATGGTAGGCAGCGAGGACATCTTCACCAAAGCCGCCATCGACAAATCAATCCAGAACATGGATCAGGTCTTGCAGCAGGGCCTGCCCGACGACGCGCAGCAGATGCTGGGGATGATGGGCTTTCGCGTGGTGGTCAACTATCACGGCGAAGTGCTGCGTATCGATCAGCCGGGCGTCGCCGATGATTCCGACGAATGACGGTCATTCAGTTTCTCAATCAACACTCGTATCTGCTGATCAGCGCCATCGTGCTCGGTGTCATAGCGATGGCGCTGTTTCGGCGTCACGCTCGGCGGGCGTGGTTGATCTGGTTCGGCGTGGCGGTGGTCGCCAGCGCTGGTTGGTTCTTGCTACGCACGGGCGAAGGCGCGCAGTTCAACTCCGTTGAAGATTACGAGGCCGCGCTGCGCGCCGGCCAGCCTACGCTGATCGAGTTCTACTCCGACTATTGAATTGCCTGCCTGTCGATCCGGCCTGTCGTGGACAGGCTGCAAGCCGAGTGGAAAACGGGACGAGTGCTGCGCGTGGATGTTCTAACGCCGCTTGGGCGTGAATTTGCCCGCCAGCATGACTTTGTAGGCACACCGACGTTCGTGCTGTTTGATGGTCAAGGCAAAGAAATCAAACGCTGGCAGCAGCCGCCGTCAGTGAGCGAGTTGGAAGGATGAGGCAATTCAACCAGCGCCTCACACGGGCCGCAGGAGGTTGAACATGTATGAAAAAACGCTCTTCGCCGGTTGGAGCGACATGGACTTCAACTCGCACATGCGCAACACCGCCTTCCTCGACAAGTGCGTCGACGTGCGGATGATGTTCTTTGCCGAGAATGGTTTTCCGATGGACGAGTTGATGCACCAAAGGATTGGCCCCGTCGTCCGGAAAGACGAAGTGGAATATTTCAAAGAAGTGCGGCTGCTCGAGCCGCTGCGCATCACGTTGCTGCTGGCCGGACTGGCGGAAGATGGCAGCCGCTTTTCGATCAGAAATGAGTTCTGGCGCGAAGATGGGAAACTGATCGCACGAGTGACCAGCACCGGTGGCTGGCTCGATCTGACAACCCGCAAGTTAGTGCTTCCGCCGGAAGCATTACTGGCGGCATTGCGTTCACTGGCGCCGACCGACGATTTCCAGATTCTGGCGTCGAGCATCAAATGATGCTTAGACATAGATCCCGCCCCCGCGCGGGCTAACTCTGAGCTGCCGCCGCGCGCTTTTTCTGGCTCGTGACACCTATCACCCCCAACTCCATACTTTCAGCATTCACTTCCCGCCCTGTTTTACCCTAAATCAAACCCGAGTCAACAAGTGCGATAGGGCGCATGACGAAGCGCGGCAGACGCCAGAGATAATGGGCTTTTGCGCGGGCTCAACTTGCATGGCAAACAAGTGATGGCGGCTTACCGGGCTCTTATTCACCATTAACGAGGAACTAACCACTTAGAGGTAGTCTTGTGAGAGGGAACGCCTGGTGCCGAGGCGCAATCCAAACACCAACAGGAGGAACCTATGAATTCACGCAAAGTTTCAGTCGTTCTGGCGGCGATTATCGTTCTGGCGGCGTGTGCGCCCAGCGGCTCAGGGACACCGACCAAGGCGGTGACGCCTATGCCGGCGACGCTGGTCCCTGTCGGAGCGACGCCCGCTGCGACAACAGCCGGCCAGGACCCCCAGAACGCCACGTACCTCATTAATGGACAGCCGGTCACACTGGTCAACGGTGTGGCGGAGCAGCCGGCCGCGCCCGGTTCAGCAGAGAAAATCGTGACGCAGTATTTCGGCAACGCGGTGGAGGTCGATCTCAACTCTGATGGCAAGCTGGATTCCGGTTTTCTGCTGACGCAGACAACGGGCGGCAGCGGCGTATTCTTCTATGCCGCAGCAGCCATTCAAAATCCCGCTGGCTCCTATCAGGGCACCAACGCGATCTTCCTTGGCGATCGCATCGCTCCGCAAAGCACCAACGTCGATCCCAACAACCCGGCGCAGTTCATCGTGAATTACGCCGACCGCGCCCCGGGTGAACCGATGTCGGCCCAACCTACGCAAGGCGTGTCCAAGACCTTCAAGCTCGACAACGGAACACTGGCCGAAGTTCCGCGCTAAGGCCATACACCTCCGCGGCAAACAGCCAATTAAAAACCGGGTGGCGACGTTCAGCACATCGCCACCCGGTATTCTTGCCGTACCTGTCTGGTCACCGGCCGCGAGCTCTCAACTTCCTAACCGCTGGTAGCGATTGGCAAAGTACACCAGCGGCGACTTGCTCTCTGCCCCGAACCCCACTGCCTCTATGTGCCCGATGAAGATCGTGTGATCGCCGCCGTCGTGCAGCGCTTCCACGCGGCAGTCATACCACGCGAGTGAATCAGCCAAGATCGGTGAACCCGTACTTGCCGTGTGATAGGGCACGCCTTCGAAGCGCGCATTCACGATCGGCGCGCGGGCGGCAAAACGCTCCGACAGAAACTCCTGCTCGTCGCTGAGGATACTCACCGCGAAGACGCCGCTCTCGGCAATCCAGTCTTTCGATTCGGATTCATTGGCGAGGCAGATCAACACCAGCGGCGGATTCAGCGACACCGCCGAGAACGCGCTCACCGTCACGCCGCGCAGCTGGCCCTCGTGTACGGTGGTCACCACGGTGACACCGCTGGCAAACAGGGCGCGCATCTTCCGCAGCGCTTGATCCGTAATCGGTTCACCGTTAATCTTCATGCTCGTCTCCTTGACTTCAAAACATCCTCCCGGAGGCACTTCGCGGAACCTCCGGGAGGATCGTTAGCCGCCGACCTCGTCGTTCGACCACCCCGCGCGCAGCCGCAGGTCGATCGAACGGCGAACGGTTGAGACCTGACAGGTTTTGCACGGTGCCATTTCTTGCCGACACCTGAAGCACAACCTGCCAGGTCTTGTGTTCATTGCTCCTTCACTTCCGCCGTCACCGGCACCTTCCCCGCTTTTTCAAAATTCAACGTCAACTGCACCTTGTCCCCGGCCTTCAATTCGCGGTTCAGGCCGATCAACATCACGTGCAGGCCGCCGGGCTTCAATTCGGCCCTGCCGTTGGCCGGCACTGGAATGTTGGGCACGGGCGACATCTGCAGCATGCCGTTCATCTCTTTCGTCTCGTGCAGTTCAATCGTCTTGGCCACATCGCTTTCCACAGACAGCAGCCTGTCTTCGGCCGCCCCGTTATTCTGCAGCACCATGTAGGCTGCGCCGGCCCGCTCCATCATCGGCGAGGGGCGCGCCCACGCGTCGCTCACGGCAATGCCGCCGGTCGATCCTCCCGGGCCGCCGCACGCGGCCAACGCCAGCGCCGCCAGCAGCACCACGCTCACCACCAACGCTCGTCTCATTTCACCTCCGGATTCTGCCTGAGAGTCTGAAGATCCGCTGCGATCTCTTCAGCCTTTACGCCGAACGGGAACGTCATCCGCCAGTTGAACTGGGGATCGATCAGATAGACTTCGGCGGTGTGGCCCATGCTGTACCCGTCCGCCGATCCGGTTTCTTTCTTTTCGTACTTCACGCGATACGGCTTAGCCGCCGCGGCGATTTCTTCCGGCGTGCCGCTCAGGCCTTTGAATTTCTGAGGGAAGGCTTTATCGAAGTGGCTCACGTACTTCTGCATGATGTCCGGCGTATCGCGCTCCGGATCGATCGTGACGAAGACCACCTGCACCTGATCGCCGTTCGGGTCGACGATCTTCTTTACATCGCGCAGGTGCGAGAGGGTCAGCGGGCAGACATCGGGGCAGTGCGTGTAGCCATAAGCCAGCAGGATCCACTTGCCGCGCAGATCGCTGAGATTGAAGGGCTGCCCGTTTTCATCAGTCAGCGCGAAGTCGGGCGCGGGACCGATCGGGTTGGGAGCCACCCCGGAAAATTGATGCGCGCACGCGGCTAACACTAAGCCGATCGCGATCAGCACTATCCAGCGAAAGCGTGTCATCGATCAACCTCAACGCGGAGTGGAAGGAGTAAAGGTGTGTTTCAACACGAGATGCGAAGAGCCGCCCAGGCCGGCCGGCTGCACACGGAACATCACATTGTAATCGTCGGCGGCACTGTTTTGATAAGTGTTGATACCGCCGCACTGGCTTAAGAACACCTCGATTTGATCCTGGGCCTGCGCCGGACCGATGGTGATGGCGCCATACGCCGACACCGGCATGAGATCGTTGTTTTGAATCCGATAGACGACCTGGACCATCTCGCCGGGACGCGCCAGCACCGTGTGAGGGATCGTTTCGATCGTGAACGGCACGCCGTCGGCCACGCCCACGATGTCGACCTGCACCGGGGCCAGGTAACGGTACGCGCTAAACCCGATCGCGCCGATCAGCACCACCCCCATCACCAGGCCGATTCCCCAACCTTTGTGCTTCATCGTGATTCATCCCTGTGAATTATCCGTACTATACCACGGTCGTGCGCTCATTCACAAATGACAGGGCGCAGCAGATCCGATCGATCCACTGCGCCCTGAAAACTCCCCTCTCCTGATAGGAGAGGGGTTGGGGTGAGGTTCAGTGCGCCACCGCACCGCCGCGCGCCAGACCAGCCGGCGCTTGCGCCTCGCGGCCCGGCGTGATCTTCGTACGCGCGATGAGCCACAACACGCCCATCGTCACGCCCCACGCCGCGAACATCAACGTGGGTCCGCCGATCTGGAAGAGCAGCCCGCCGATCAGCGGCGCCAGCGCGTTCGCCGCGCTCAGCAACGCCGCGCTGATGCCCAGCGTCCCGCCGATCTCGCCCGGCTCGATGCGCTTGGTGATCAAACTATTGATCGTCGGCTGCAGCACACCGCCGCCGATCGCCACCGGAACCATGGCCGCCAGAATCCAGATCAAGCCCAGCCAACCCTTGTTGGTATCATCCGGCAGCGGCACGCTCACATCGCCGGTGGCACTGGGATTCGAATGGCCCGCCGCGCCTGACGCCGAAGCATGCTGCGTCAATTCGCTCGTCATCTCCGCCTTCGAATACCACGGCGCGGGCTGCGTCGGCGTGAACGCCATGAGCAGCAATCCGATCGCCAGCAGTGCCAGCCCGGCAAAGATCACGCGCCGATCGCCGTATCTGCGGCTCCACTTGCCCACATAGCCGCCCTGCACGGCCACCACAATGATGCCCACAAACACGAAGAGGATAGCGTTACCGGACGCGTTCAGCCCCAAGCGCCCCAGAGTAAACAGCGTCAACAACTGCTCAAAACCGCCGAACACAATCTGTTGAAAGAATACCAGCAGCAACAATACACCCACCGCCGGATGCTTCAACGCCGCGAACAGCGCGCTCATGGAGAACGCCGACTTTTTCGCATCCGTGCCGCGCTTCTCCGGTCCGTGTGTTTCCTGCAGCCAGAAGTACGTGAGCAAGATCGACAGCAGCGAGAAGAACGCGGCCACAAACGCCGGCGCGCGATAATCATTCTGCGTCAGCGCCAGCGCGATGAACGCAATCACCGGCCCGACGACGAAGCCCAGCCCGAACGCGGCACCCAGCAAGCCCAGGCCCTGGGTGCGCGTGCGCTCGTTCGTGCTGTCCGTAATCACGGCTTGCGCCGTCGAGACATTCGCGCCCGACAGGCCGTCCAGTGCGCGCGCCAGGAACAACATCGGCAGCGATTGCGCCAGCCCCAGCAGGATGAAGCCGGCGAACGTGCCGATCTGGCTGATCAACAACACCGGCTTGCGGCCATACCGATCGGACAGGCGGCCCAACACTGGCGCGCCGATGAACTGCATAATCGGGTAGATCGCGCCCAACAACCCGATCATCAACGGGCTCGCCCCGAAAGTCGTCGCGTACAACGGCATCAAGGGGATGATGATCGTCAGGCCCAACAGGTCGATCAGCACGATCACGAAGATCGGCATGATCTTCTTGAAGTCGAGTTTGTCTTCAGGATTCACATTCGCAGATTCTGTGCGTTTACGCATCATGACAACTACCTCGCCCAGCCGCCGATAAGCGCCACGCCGACGACGATGATGACCAACGAAATGACGACGCCCAGCAAATTCGTGCGTGCTTTGAGTCTGGCATCTTCAATCTTTTTGGCGCGCTGCGCGAAGAAGTGCGCGGCCGCCACGCCGATGATATTCGTTACGGCGTGCTCGATCCACACCATCAACACCTGTCCCGCGCCGATCGACAATCCGGCGATGATGATCAGCCCCAACAACACATTGAGATCCAACAGGCCCGTGTAACCCGACATCAGCCCGCGATCCATGCCGCTGCTCTGCGCCTGGCCGGCCAGCACCAGCGCATAGCGCACCACAGCGATCACGGCGACAATCACCACCAGCCAACGCACTAAACTGTGCAGCCCCACAATGAAATCCATGTCTTTTCTCCTCACCAAGATGTTGCAGAACCGCTAGCCCGGCTGTGTTTTCCGTTTGAATATTGCGATCACTTCATCCAGCCAGCCTAATTCCGCTTCCAGATGCAGTATCTGATGATCGACCAGCAGCTGCAGCGAACCCGCGTGCTGCGGCACTCGCCGCGTCTCTTCCAGCCGGGCCAGCAGCCCGGTTCGCCGTTCGGCCAGCAAGGTCAGCACTTCCTGCGGATCGAGGTCGTCGGCATACGCCAAACCCACATCGCCCGGGAACTTGGCCGCGATGAAGCTGCCCAGATTTTCGCGCAACAATTTCTGGTACTGCGCCTCACCCTTGGCCGTCAGGCGATAGACCCGGCGCGGCGGACGGTTGCCCTCGCGCGTTTCGCGCCTGGTCATCCAGCCCTGCCTGGCCATCTTGTCGAGCAAGAAATAAGCCGTGGGCTTCTTGAGGTCCGTGCAGGCCGTCATCTCCCGCTCGATGAATTCATTCAAGCGGTAGCCATGCGCCTGTTCGCGGCGCAGAAAACCGAGCAGCAATAGTTCGCGTTCCATAAGTTAGCCCCGCCTTAGTCAGAATTGACTAATCAAGATTGTAGCCACTGCACGGCCGATTGTCAAGAGCAAAATTAAAACCTCCCGGAGGCTTAGAGCCTCCGGGAGGTTCCTATGTGCGATGCCGTTTTTCTAATTCGGTTAGCACCTGCTGGGGCATCACACCGCGCCAGGCCAACAAGACCCACAGGTGATAGAGTAAATCGGCAGTTTCCTCGACCAGCCGCTGATCCGTTTGTCCCTGCGCGGCGATAATCACCTCGATGGCTTCTTCGCCCACTTTTTTGACGATTTCATCGCCGCCGGCAGAGAACAACGAATTCGTGTACGACTCTGGTTTCGGATGCTGCTGGCGATCGATGATTGTTGCATAAAGTTCGTTCAAGATGTCAGGCATGAGTGACCTCAAGGCTTAACGAGTAATGAGTAACGAGTAAATTGGTTTTACTCGTTACTCATTACTCGTCAGGATTCGATAGAAACAACTTATCTCACCCGTATGACAGGCCGCCCCGGCCGGATCGACCTTCAGCAGGATCGTGTCGGCGTCGCAATCGACATGCACGGCGCGCACACGCTGCACATGGCCCGAGGTGGCACCCTTGTGCCACAGCGCCTGCCGGCTGCGCGACCAGAAGTGCGCCTCGCCCGTTTCCAGCGTCAGGCGCAGCGCTTCCTCGTTCATGTAGGCCAGCATCAACACCGCGCCCGATTGCGCATCCTGCACGACGGCGGGCACCAGGCCGCGTTCATCCCACCTAATTTCCATTACTGAATCCTTGTTGGGCCGATACACAGATTGGACGGATATTCACAGATTTGTTTTGGAGCCTATCCGTCGAAATCCGCGCGAAGTGTCCGTACAATCCGTGTCCGATTATTCGACCGGCCTGACCGGCACACCGTTTTCAGCCAGATAATGCTTCACGTCGGCGATGGTCAGTTCATGGTAGTGAAACAGCGACGCCGCCAGGGCCGCCGCGGCTTGGCCGATCGTGACTGCTTCTAGAAAATGCTCCAGCCGCCCTGCTCCGCCCGAGGCGATGACGGGTATATTCACCGCTTCGGCCACGGCACGCGTCAGCTCCAGATCGAAGCCGTTCTTCGTGCCGTCGGCGTCCATGCTGGTGAGCAGAATCTCGCCCGCGCCGCGCTGCTCCGCTTCACGCGCCCACGCGATGGCATCCAGGCCGGTCGGCGTGCGGCCGCCGGCCACGTACACTTCCCAGGTCTGATTTTCGATTTCGGATTTTGGATTTCGCTTGGCGTCAATCGCCACGACGACGGCTTGACTACCCGCCAACGCCGCACCTTGCGTGATCAACTCCGGGTTGCGCACCGCCGCCGAATTGAGGCTGACCTTATCAGCGCCGGCGCGCAGCAGCGTGCGGATGTCATCCAGCGTGCGGAGGCCGCCGCCAATCGTAAACGGGATGAAGACTTCATCAGCCACGCGGCGAGCCAATTCTGCGGCGGTCTGACGCGCCTCGGAGGTCGCCGTAATGTCGAGAAAGACCAGCTCGTCGGCTCCGGCCTGATCGTAGAGGCGCGCCTGCTCCACCGGATCGCCCGCATCGCGCAGCTGCACGAAGTTCACGCCTTTCACGACGCGCCCATCTTTGATGTCCAAGCAGGGGATGATACGTTTGGCTAACATGGCACTGACTTACAGCACCGCATTCGGGGCGAAGTCGGTCAGAAATTGAGCGGGGAAGCGCGCGGGCCGGCCGGTCTTCAAATCAACCCATACGCCCAGCGAATTGACCTGCGCCAGCAGCGCCCCATCGCTCACCCGTGTGATCGAGTAATAGCGCATGGCCGAGGCGCGCTTCACGTCATACACATACGAGGCCACTTCGATCTCGTCGTCAAGCAAAGCCGGCTGCACGTACTGAATGTGATGCCGGCGGATCAGAATGGCGCTGCCCTCGTCGCGCATGCGCTGCGCCGGCCACTTGAAATGCTTCACCAATTGAAAACCGCAATCTTCCACATACGACAGGTACACGGCATTGTTGACATGCTGTGCCTGATCGATGTCCTGCCACATGACGCGCCGCCGCGCCTTGAACACTTCCGGCGGAGGGGGCGGCGGCTTGGGAAACGAATCACGTGGCTGCGTAGTCACTTCCTCATCCTCCGGCGCAAAAGCCCGAATCATCTCGGGCGGCACATTGACCGGCCGCTGGGTGGGCTGGTCGATATAGACCCAATCGGTCAGGCCGCGCGCGATGAGTTCGCCAGACCCGGCCAGGCGAAACTCGTAAGTCCGCCACGAGCGCACGCGCCGAAAATCGACCACCCACGTTTTGATCTCGAACTCGTCGCCGTACTTCAACGGTTTGAAGTATTCGATCTCGGTTTCACGCACCAGCCAGTACTGGCCCAGCTCGTCGTAACGTTGCACATCGTAACCGGCCGCCGCCGAAGCGTCAAACGCGGCTTCCTGCATGTAGCGCAGATAGTTGGCGTTATTGACATGCCCGTACGCATCGCATTCCACATAGCGCACGCGGAATTGTGTCGTGTTCGTTCGTGGCATCCATCCACCTCACAACAACGAGAATAACTGCTTGAGATCGATCGCGCCGGTGTACAGCGCGCGGCCGATGATCACGCCTTCGAGCCCGGCCATGTTATTCAACCGCAACACATCCTCGATCGAATTGACGCCCCCCGACGCGATCACTTGCAGACCCGTCTCACGCGCCAGATCGATCGCCGCCGCTCCATTCACGCCCGAGAGATCACCGTCGCGTCCGATGTCGGTGTGCACGACGAGATTCACGCCCGCCGAACGGATTTGCCGCCCGAGCGTGATCGCGTCAGTCCCGCCGTCGCTCTGCCAGCCGCGCGTCTTCACGCGGCCCTGCCGCATATCAAGGCCCACGACCACCCGATTGGATCCGAACCGCCCGACGGCCTCGCGCAGCGCTTCGGGCTGCTCGATGGCCAGCGTGCCAATCACCACGCGCGCCGCGCCGCGCGCGAGTGCTGCCTCAATATCGGCCAACGATCGCAAGCCGCCGCCGAACTGAATCCGCGGCCCCACCGCCGCCAATGATTGTAGCAGAGATCGATTAACTGCCGCGCCGGCCTGATCGCCAAACGCCCCGTCGAGGTTGACGACGTGAAGCCACGCCGCACCCGCTTCCGCCCAGCGCCGCGCCGTCTCGACGGGATCGTCGCTGTACGTGGCCTGCTGCTCGGGATCGCCGTGTTTCAAGCGCACCACTTGGCCGTGACGCAGATCGATGGCAGGATAGATGTTCATTACAAGTAATGAGTAACAAGTAATTACGCATTACGCGTTACTCGTTATTCATTCACATCTCCAGGAAATTTCTCAATAGCGCCAATCCAACTGCCTGGCTTTTCTCCGGGTGGAATTGCAGCCCACACACGCTGCCTCGGGCCACCATCGCGGCAAACGGCCCGCCGTAATCGGTGGTCGCCAGGAGGATGTCGCGCCGATCGGAATAGACCGCGTAGGAATGCACGAAATAGGCGTACGAACCTGAAACGAGACCGCGCACCAGCGGATGATCGCGCACCACCTCGAGTTGGTTCCAGCCCATGTGGGGAATTTTGAGCGTGGATGGCGGAATGCTGCCTGCATCCTGCCTCTTGATTTTCGTCACCCGTCCCGGCAATAACCCCAGTCCCGCCGTTTCACCCAGCTCGTCGCTCGATTCAAAGAGCAGCTGCATGCCGAGGCAAATGCCGATCAGCGGTTTACCGTCACAGGCCGCTTGTCTGATCGGTTCAATGAGACCGCACTCGCGCAGGCCCTGCATGCCGGCGGGAAATGCGCCCACCCCCGGCAGGATCAAGCGATCGGCCCGAGCGATGCGATCGGGCGTATCGACCAGCGTCACGGCTGTGCCGAGCTGCTCGAACGCTTTCTGCACGGAGCGCAGGTTGCTGATGCCGTAATCGACAAGCGCGATCATGTTCGCTCCCGCAAGGTCCCTTTGGTCGATGGCACCGTGCCTGATCGGCGCGGGTCGATCGCCGTCGCCGCATCCAGGGCGCGGCCCAGCGCCTTGAATAACGCCTCAGCTCTGATGATGATCGTCACGGCCATATTCGACGCGGGCATGCAGGTTGAGCTTCGCGTTGAAGGCAAAGGATTCCAGAAAGTGCGGAATCAGCGCCGTGGGCAGGAGGCCGAGCGAGGGCGTGTGCCACTCCGCCCGAATGACCGCATAGGGCCGCCCGCTCAAATCGACGGCGACGAAGGCCAGCGCTTCATCCATCGGCGCGTAGGCGCTGCCCATCCGCACCAGGCCCTGGCGATCGCCCAGCGCCTGATCGAACGCCTGTCCCAATACGATGCCGACATCCTCTACCGTATGATGCGGATCGATTTCCAGGTCGCCGGCGGCTTTCACGTCGAGATCGAACAGGCCGTGTACCGCGACGTGCCGCAGCATATGATCGAGAAAGCCGACACCCGTGGCGACATTGGCCTTGCCTGAACCGTCGAGGTTGAGCGCCAGGGTGATGTCGGTTTCGCTGGTTTTGCGAGAGAGGGTTGAGGTACGCATGATTGCCTCGTGAGGGATGAAAGGTCACTCGTTACCAGTGACTCGTTTGAGCGCCGCGATCAGCGCCTCAGTATGTTCCGGCTTCCCCACGCTGATGCGAATGCAGTCCCGCAGGCCCGGCCTATCAAAATAGCGCACCAGGACGCCGTGTTCTTCGAGCGCCAGCTTGAGCTGCCGCGCCTCGCGATCGAGCACGCGGCACAGCAGGAAATTCGCCGATGACGGATAGACCTGCAAGAAATTCAGTTCGCTCAACGCGGCGCTCAAGCGCGCGCGTTCGGCCATAAGTTTGCCGAGATTATCCTGCACGGTCGCCAGATCTTCCAGGGACGCCAGGGCCGCCAGCGTCGCGGCCACGTTGACATTATACGGTTGTTTGATCTTCCACAGTTGCGGCAGCAGCCATTCGGGAAAAGCGCCATAACCCACGCGCAGACCGGCAAGTCCGGCCAGCTTGCTAAAGGTGCGTAATACGGCGAGATTGGGATAGTCGAGCGTCCAGGCGATATGGCCGGCATTGCCCATCGAACGCGCGTCAGCACCTTCCCCAGTGTCGGCCATCGAATTCTGTCCCTGGATACCTGTGGAAAATTCAACATAGGCCTCGTCCAACACCACCAACACCGGCAGCGCCAGCAGGCGGCGCAGGTCGCCGTCCGGCACGAGGCTGCCGTCGGGGTTGTTAGGTGAACAGACGAAGAGCACTTTCGCCCTGGGATTCGAACGGACCGCAGATTCGATGGCAGGCATGTCGAGCGCGAAGTCTGCGCGGCGCGGCACTTCGATGAACTGCGCAGCGTTTACACCCGAACTGAAAGGGTACATGCCAAACGAGGGCGGACAATCGATCACGACATCGCCGGGTGTGATCGTGGCGCGCAGCGCCAGGTCGATCAATTCGTCGGCGCCCGCACCAGGAAAAAGACGATCCTGCGGCAAACCGGTGAACCTCGCCAATGCTTCACGCAAAAAGGTGTTAGCGGGGTCAGGATAGATGTTGAGGAAAGCAGCCTGCGCCAGCGCTTCGCGCGCTTGCGGCGACGGGCCGTAAGGATTCTCGTTCGCGTCGAGTTTGACGATCTGATCAGGCGCGCGGCCGAGCTTCTGCGCCAACACCTCAAAGGGCAGAATCGGCGTGTAGGGTTTCATTGCGGCGACGCCGGGCCGAATGAAGGAAGTGAAATCCACCGTAACGCCGGCATTCATGGCTGAGCGGCCTTTGTCCTGAACAACGCCGCCTGCGCGTGGGCGTCGAGCTGCTCGGCAGACGCCAGGCGCGCCGCGTGCGAGCTGAGCGCCGCGCACGTCTCATCGTCCAACGCGATGATGCTGGTAATGCGCACAAAATCGAGCGCCGTCAGCGGCGAAGCAAAGCGCGCCGTGCCGCCCGTGGGCATGGTGTGACTTGGCCCGGCCACGTAATCACCCAACACCTCGAACGATCGCTCGCCAATGAACAGGCCGCCCGCGTGGGTCACCAGGCCCTGCCATTGTTCGGGATTTGCGGTGGCGAGACACAGGTGCTCTGGCGCGAATTCATCGGCGAGGCGCACGCCTTCCTGCACGTCGCGCGTGATGACAATGCCGCTCTGCCCCGCTAAAGACGCGGCCAGGATCGACACGCGGCTGCGTTCTTCCAGCTGTTTCGCCGCTTCCACCTGCACGGCCTCTGCCAATGGCAGGGATGGCGTGAACAAGATCGCGGTCGCCAGCACATCGTGCTCGGCCTGCGCCAACAGGTCGGCCGCGACCCAGGCAGGATTGGCAGACTCATCAGCCACGATCACCGTCTCGGTCGGTCCAGCCAATCCATCGAGACCGACAAGGCCAAAGACCTGCTGTTTCGCCAGGGTAACAAACAGATTGCCAGGACCGACAATCTTATCGACCCGCGGGATCGTGTCAGTGCCGTAAGCCAGCGCCCCGATCGCCTGTGCGCCGCCCACACGATAAAGGGTATCGATGCCGGCCACGTGCGCTGCCGCGAGAATCACGTCAGACACCGTGCCCGTGTTGCGGCCCGGCGGCGTCATGATGCAGATGTCTTTCACCCCGGCGACTTGCGCGGGAATGGCCGACATCAACAGGGTCGAAGGCAGCGGCGCGGTGCCGCCCGGCACATATGCCCCCACCCGATCGAGCGGTGTCATCTTCTGCCCCAGCGTGCCACCCAGATCGTTAGTCGTCCAGGACGGCAGGGGTTGGCAGGCATGGAAGCGGCGAATGCGATCGGCGGCATAGCGCAGCGTATCGACGAGGCCGGCGGGAAGCCGGGCGGCGGCGGCGGCGATTTCGTCGCGGTCAATCGCCAGGCGATCGAGCGTTACACCATCCAGGCGCGCTGTCCAGTCGCGCAGCGCGGCATCGCCGCGCGATCGGACATCGGCCAGGATTTCCGCCACCGCCTCGGCGGGGGCGAGATCACGCCCAAAGATGCGGCGCAGGCTGTGCTTCATCGCCTCGGGCAGCGGTGTCTCCGCCGTGCGGCGATTGAGGATGGTGCGCTGCGCTTCGGCGAGATCAGTGTAGATTTTCAACATGGATAACTCCGTGAATGATGCTGCGTACTGCGTAAACGATGCTGTTACGCATTACGCAGTACTTCATTACGCTGCCGCTTCCAATTCGCGCAACAGTCGCGCATACCTCGGCGGCTCTTCCTCAAAGATGTAGGTTACCGGGGTCACGACGACGCCGCTGCCGCCAATGGCGCGCAGTTCGGCGATGGTCTGCATCAGCCGATCTTTGCGCACGACGATGTTCACGTCATACCAGGACTGGCCGTTGCGCGTGAGCACGCGCGAGATCGTCGGGCCTTGCAGGCCGCCCAGATGCGGTTGTTCACCCATGCGCTGCGCGATCGCTTCGGGCGATGCGCCGCGCATGTTGACGAAGACCAGGTAGCTGCCCTGGGCCCGCACATGCGCTTCGATGTATTCCAGCAGCAGGCGCGCCACGTGCAGCACTTCGGAGCGCGCTTGCAGCGCAGCGCGATTCGCAATCAACACCGCCTGTGATTCCAGGATCACGCCATCGGGCAGCGGGCGCAGGCGGTTATCGCGCAGCGTCGTGCCGGTCGAGACGAGATCGGCAATGAGGTCAGCGTAGCCGATCGTGGGGGCGACTTCCAGCGTGCCCTCGGAATCGATCAAGCGCACAGCGGCCAGGCCATGCTGTGCCAAAAACGATCGGGTGAGACGGGGGAATTTGGTCGCCACGCGCAGCGGATCGGGCTGTTGAGCCTGCCGCGCGATCAAATCAGCCACACGCTGCACAGCCTCCCACGTTTCCGGCACGGCCAGCGCCAGCGAACACCGGCCAAAGCCCAGCGCTTCATGCAGCACGACGATCTCGCCATTGACGCGCTTTTCTTCCACGACATCCAGGCCAGTGATGCCAAAATCAAGGCTGCCCTGGCGCACGCCTACGACGATGTCGCCGGGCCGCTGGAATAACACCGACAGGTCGGGCACGGCGGGAATGGTCGCTTGATACTGGCGCGGGTTGGGCTTGTAGATGCCCAGCCCGCACGCGGCGAGAAACGCTAGAGATTCCGGCTCAAGCCGGCCTTTGGACGGCAGCGCCAGGCGAATATCAGATCGAATCATGTCACCTCACTTTTACCCTCCCGGAGGTTCAGAACCTCCGGGAGGGTAAAACAAAAAACCCTTCGAATGTTCGAAGGGCTGTGCGGATTCCGGACCTCAGCGTGATCAGCCGGACCTTCGATCGGACGAGAAGGGCAGATGATGATGCGCGCAGAAAATGAGCGTGTTCATACTGGCAACAACTGTAACACAAGCCGCGCCGAGCGTCAATCGTGAAGTGTGACGAGGCGACCTGGACGCTGATTCGTCACTTTGCACAGGCTTAAAACCAGTCCCGCCTCCAGAAGACGTAGACGACCACGCCGGCCGTGCCCAGCGCAATCGCCATTACAATCCAGAAGCTGTGCTCCAGGTCTTGAAACGGCAGGTTGACGTTCATCCCGTAGATGCTGGCGATGAGCATCGGCACGGTCAGGATGATGGTCATCGACGTGAGCAGCTTCACCACCACGTTCAGATTATTGGAGATGATCGAGCCGAAAGCGTCAACCGTTTGGGTGAGGATATTGTTGGAGATGCCGGTCATTTCAATGGCCTGGCGGATTTCGATCAGCACATCGTCCAGCAGGTCTTCGTCGTCCGGGTACAGTTTGAAGATCTGACTGCGCTGCAGGCGCTCCATCATCAACTCGTCGGAGCGCAGCGCGGTGGTGAAGTACACCAGGCTTTTCTGATACTTCAGCAGTTCCAGCACTTCGCGATTGCGCGGCGTCTGCTGCAGGCGATCCTCCAGTTGGTCAATCCCTTTGTCGACGGCGCGCAGGTGAAAGAGATAATGCTGCGCGGTGCTCAGCAGGATCTGCAGCACGAAGCGATTGCGTTTGGCGGTTGACCAACCTTTCACGCGGCCCCGCGCAAAATCGGTAAGCAGGTCGTTCTCAACCTTGCTGATGGTGACGATGGCGCGTTCGGTAAGAATGATGCCAAGCGGTATCGTGACGTACGGAATGTCGGCGGCATCGCCTTCGTAGCGCGGCACACGCAGGATGATCAGCGTCACGCCTTCATCCTTTTCCGTGCGGGCCCGTTCGTCGATGTCCAGCGGGTAGGTGAGATAATCGATCGGGATGCCGAGTTCTTCGCTGACCCGGGCGATCTCGGCGGGCAGCGGATCGATCACGTTGATCCAACAGCCGGGTTCGATCGTGTCCAGCACATGCAGTTGTGGATCAGTTGTTTTGTTGCTATAGATGGCCAGCATACACCGCGCCTTCGCTCATGATTTGCTGCGTCAAGTTTAACACGAAATAAACAGCGCCAGTTGGTGTGCACTGGCGCTGTTTACTAAGTGTCCTGTGGTCAATCCTTACTTTTCGGGTGCTCCGGCTTTAATCCAATCGGTCACTAATTGCAGCTCACTAGGCTTGAGCTGGCCGAAGTGCGGCGTTGTACCAGTCTGCTGCTTGATGAGCAAGCTGCCGTCCGGATCACCCGGCACGATAACGACGCCGTCCTTGCCGCCTTTCATGGCCGTGGCGTAAGTCGTGAGATTCAAGCCAGCCAACGCCCCGGCGCCATGACACGAGCCGCAGCGTTCCTTGAACAGGGGGCCGATCGTGTCGTTATACGTTACTGCGCCTGTTGGAGGAGCGGCGACCGGTGTCGCCCCTGCGTTCGGTACGGGTGTGGCGCCAGGCTCCTGGGCCGGCGCGGGCGTCGGCGTGGGCGGCAGCTGCTTCTCCAACACCGGCTTCAAGGCAGGCGCGTCCAGGCCCGCATATTGCCAGCCGCTGCCATGACACGCGCTATTCGAGCAGAACGAGTCTGTTGTCGGTGCCGCCGGCATTCGCCGTGGTATGGCAGGCCGAGCAGGTCTCATCGAAGGAATCACGATGCAGCGCCAGCCAGTTGGAATTCAGATGCGATTCAGGCTCGGGGCCGCGGCTGATCTCGATGTCGGCCACGAATTTGTCGGGACCCGCGACGACCGGGATCGAGTGGCACAGGTTGCATTCCAGGCGGACCGCTTCTTGCTTGTCATTCAAATGCTTGCCGTCGTGACAGCGGAAGCAGCCAGGAAAATCCTTGTGGCCAACGTTGTTGGGGTGTGTGGTCCAATCGGATTTCTGTTCCGGGAACGTGCTATCGGTATACGCTCCCTGCAGGGCCGTGATGGCGGCATCAACCTTGGCTGAGTTCGCCGCATAGTAGCCGGGATACGTGGTCTGGTAGAAATCCTTTAGAGCCGCAATCCCGCTCAGCGCGTCAGGAATGGCGGCGTAGGTGGCGCTTAACACTTCGGTTCCACGCAGGCGGATTTCAGGGATGGCCGGGTCGATCAGCTGGCGGGACAGCATCTGATCGACACGATCAGCCGGCGGCAAGACCAGATGCGTGATGCGGTTATGGCAGGTCATGCAATCCATCTTCTTGAATTGCCCGGGGTCGACCTTGGAGAGATCGATGTTGGCGTTGACGTCGACGTAGTCCGTGAGGCTGCCGTTATTCTCGACGACCCGCACCAAAGGAATCTCTTGTTCGGTCTTGTCCGTCGGCAGATAGTAGAGGTCGTTTTGCACGTGCCAGTGGATGCCCTTCCCCAGTCCCTGGCGCTCATTGCCTCCGCCCGTCTTCATCGTCAGGTAGGTGCTGGTCGGCATATTGTCCGGATCGGTGCCGAAGTGTTTAATCTCTTTCAGCTTGTCGTCCGAGAATTTGTCGGGCGAGTGGCAGCGCTCGCAGGTTTCACGCGCCGGGCGCATGTCGTCGGCCCGCATGGGAAACTCGTAGTTCTGCGTAATGGTGGCCAGAACGTGCTTCAGGTCACCGGCTTTGCGTAGGACAAAACCGCCGCCCATGAAATCGCGCCCGATGTGGCATTCAACACACAAGATGCGCGCGTGGGGAGATGATTGATACGAGGTATATTCCGGCGGCATGGTGTGACAGCTCGTGCCGCAAAACTGAGGCGAGTTGGTGTATTCCCAGACCTGGGCGCCGCCCGAGAACATCACCACCACTGCTACCGCCAAAGTGCCGAATGGCAACAACTTGCGCCACCAGGGCGACGCGCGTCCTGGCGCAAAGAACCAGCGTAAACCTCGTTTGATCCGCTTCATAATCTTCCTCCTCCTGACGTTTGCGGGCGAATCAGAGTCAAGTTCAAAATGCTGGCCGGAAATGCGATTGTATCGCCAGTGTCCCCTTTCTAGAGCGATTTCCGAATTGATATACACTCCGGATTCGAGGCTGTGCGAAGCCCGCTTTAGTGTCAGCCGGATTCGCCTACGCCCAGCGGCCCGCCGCCGCAAAGCGGCGGGTTTTGACCATGTTCAATACGGCAGAGTCTTACTTTTCAGGCGCGCCCGCTTCGATCCAGGCGATGATGGCCGCCAGTTCTTCGGGCGTCAGCATGCCCATGGCGGGATGCGAAGTACCCTGCTGGGTTTTCACCAGCACGCTCTTGTCCGGATCGCCTGGCACGATGGCCGGCCCGCTCTGGCCGCCCTTCAACGCGTCCTGATAGGTCTTCAGCGACAGGTTGGCAGCCTGCGAAGTGATATGGCACATGGCGCATTTGGCAGTAAAGATCGCTGACGCTTCGACCCAGGTCTTGACGGCGGCGGCCGCTTCCGGCGTTGCCGCTGGTGCCGGGCCAGACGTGGTGGCCGTTTCTGGCGCACCCGCTTTGATCCACTTCACGACGCGATCGATCTCTTCCGGCGTGAATTGGCCGGGGTGCCCGCCCTTCTGCTGCACCGACACCAGCGTGCTGGCGTCGGGTTCGTTGGGCACGACGGCCGGGCCACTCTTGCCACCTTGCAGCGCGTCGGCATACGTCTTGAGCGACAGATTACCCGCTGAGGAATTGATGTGACAAGCCAGCGCATTTGGCATTGACCAGTTGATCGATGCCGCCCGTCCAGGCCTCACTACCGCCCGCCGGAGTCGCGCCGCCCGATCGCGGGCGCACCGCTGCTGGTCTCCGGGGCACCGGCGTTGATCCAGGCAATGACGCGATCCAACTCTTCGGCTCAGCATGCCAGCGATGACCGCCTTTCTGCTGCACCTGCACCAGAACGCTCTTGTCGGGATCGCTCGGGACAATCGCCGGCCCATCTTTGCCGCCTTTCAAGGCGTCGGCATAAGTCTTCAGTGACAGGCTGCCCGATGAGCGTCTGGACATGGCACGCAGCGCACTTGGCGTTGAAGATTTGATCGATGCCGCCGGTCCATGCCTTCTGCCGCAGGCGGCGTGCCGGGAGATGGCGCTGCCGCGCTGCCGGCGGTTCAGGCGCGCCCGCTTTGATCCAGGCGATGAGCGCGTCGATTTCCTCGGCGCGTCAACAGGCCGGCATGGCCGCCCTTCTGCTGCACCTGCACCAGGATGCTCTTGTCGGGATCGTTGGGCACGATCGCCGGCCCGTCTTTGCCGCCTTTCAACGCGTCAGCGTAAGTCTTAAGTGACAGGCCGCCTGATCGAGCCTGGATGTGACACGCGGCGCACTTCGCAGTGAGGAACTGATCGATACGTCGGTCCACCTTACTGGTGGCCGGTGCAGCGGCTGCGGGCGGTGGTGTGGCTGCGCCAGACTTCTCGGGCGCGCCTGCTTCAATCCACGCGATCACTTGCGCCAACTCATCGGCGCTCAATTGGCCGGGGTGACCGCCCTTCTGTTGCACTTGCACCAGCACGCTCTTATCGGGATCATTCGGCACGATCGCCGGGCCATCCTGGCCGCCTTTCAAGGCATCGGCATAGGTCTTCAGTGACAGTCCGCCGGACTGAGCCTGGATGTGACACGCGGCGCATTTGGCATTGAAGATGGCGCTGATCGTCGTGTCCCATGCTGCGCCTGACTCTGCGGCGGGCGTCGGTTTTTGCGGGCCGGGCGTCGGCGTCACGGTCGGCGTCGGCGTAAGCGTCGGCGGAAGTGTGGGCGTGGGCGTGTAAGGCACATACGCTTCACCCGTGATCGCAGGCGGCACGGTCTCAATCGCCGTTTTCTCAAACGTGATGAATCCCAGCAGCAGTATGCCGGAGACGATGACGATCACCGCCGCGATGGGATAGAAGATCTGCTGGCGGCGGCGCAGCACCGCGGGCGGCGGCAGCCGGTAATCCTGGCCGGCTTCGATCAAGGCCAGTTCCGCCGGATGCTCTTCTTCCATTTCGTGGCGCGTCATCTTGCCCGTGAACATGCTCCGGTTGAAATGGCGCAGATGCACGTGATAGAAGTGCCACAAAATGATCGCCAGCGTCGCCAGCACCGCTTCGCCGCCATGCGCCACTTTGGCCGCCGGGATGAATTGCCCCGGCAGGAAATTGGTCGTGGCGATGGGGTTCCACATCATGAAGCCGGTGATGATCATGATGGCCATGCCCCAGACCACGGCCAGGTATTCGACTTTCTCGGCGTAGTTATAGCGGCCGTAATAGGCCTTGTGCTTGCGGCGGCCAAAGTAGAACAGGAGATCGTGCCACAGATGCTTGAAGTCGTCGACGAGCGGCGCCATGGTCCAGGGCACGCGCTGCACAAAGACCCGGTATAGCACGGCGACGACGTGATAGATGCTCAGGATCATCAAGATGATCGCCGCGATGCGATGGACGACGCGAATCGATTCAATGCCGCCGAACAGATCGATGACAAACTGGCTCAACGGCGCAGCCGCAAATTTCTGCGGCAGGCCTGTCAAGACCAGCATCGAAAACGAGAGCCAGCAGGATGATGTGCTCGATCCGCTGCACAGGCCGCAAAGCGCGTCACCACCTGCACGGCGGGCGGCGGCGGCGCGACAGATTCCGGCACCGGCTGCGGCGTTCGGAGTCGGCTGCTCGAGGCAGAGTCGGGCTACTCATGGCTTGACTCCTCCTTTCCAGTCCGGGCCGGCTGTCCGCCGGTGTTTCAGCGGGCGGTTGGGGCCGCTCTTTCCGTTTGCGCGCAGCTTGCTGGCGCGACGACCGAACTGATATCCAGCGCGACGAGAATCGCCATAGGGATCAGCACGCCCGGAATGAAGATGGCTGTAGAACACATTCACGTAGTAAACCAACGGATACTTGTCGGGCGACGGGATGTAGTGCGACAGCCACGCATCCGAGAAGTTCGTCCGTCGCCGTCGGATGGCAGACCTGGCAGCGCTTCAGGATATTCTCCCTCACCAGCAGGCCCTTCTGCGGATCGTCCGGCCGCGGCGATGTCGTGCACACCGTGGCAGTCGATAACAGACCGGCTTGTTGGTCTCCGCATCGGGGCTTTGCTTTTCAAACAACGTCACCGTGGTGCCGTGAAAGTCGGCGACATAGGTATTGAGCACCTGCGTCGAGATGCCGTACTTGTCCATGATGGCCGCATCGGTGTGGCACTTGGCGCACATCTCCGGCGACTTCAGGCGGAACTCCGCCGTCGTCGGATCGCCGATGTTGTGCACGCCGTGACAGTCGATGCAGGTGGGCACATCGGGATTGCCGTCCGTTAGCGCGGCGCCATGCACACTATCGTGGTATTGGGCGTAGATGGTACTGTGGCACTTGGCGCACGTCTGCGGAATCCACAGGCGGGCCTCTTGTGTCAACTTCCCCGTCGCCGGATCGGTCAGGCGCTGCACGGTGTGCGAGCCGTGACAGTCGGTGCAGATGGCCGCATTGACATTGCCCGCTTGCAAGGCGCGGCCGTGCACACTGTCATTGGCTTTGTCATACTGCTCGGCGTGGCATTGCTGGCACAAGGGATACATCTTCAGGCTGGCATCGCGCCGATCGACGGCGTTAAAGCCGGGGAATTGCACCGGATTCTCGACGTGCTGCTGATCGAAATTGGTGTGGCACTGAACGCAGTTCAGCCCTTCTTCACCGTGCACGGAGTTGGCATGATCTTCGGGATTGACGTACATACTCCACGATCTCGCCATTGAAGAGCTTCTTTTCCAGGCTCGGATTGGAGTGGCAGGCGAGGCACGTTTCATTGCTGACCGGTTCGGCCTGCTGAAGCGGCCGAAGTCCGATCGGGCGCACCGAACCCGATCGGCTGGGGGGCGGCGATCGCGTACGGCACGATCAGCGACCGACGCCCAGCACGATCAAGATCGAAAAGACCCAGGGAAGTCGTCGCATTACGCCTGACCTCCTTGATCGGGATTTTCAGCCGGCTCGCCGGTCAGCCGCTCGATATTCAGCCGCGTGATACTTGCGCATGTCGTCTTCGTTCAGGCGGCCCGTAAACATGCTGAGGTTCAAGCGATCAAACACGACATGGAACAGATGCCAGATCAGCACAAAGACGCCAGCCACGATGGCCTCGGTGCTGTGCGTGAGTTTGGCGGCCGGTATGATGCTGCCCGGCAACACGCTGGTGACCTGAATGGGGAACCAGATGATGAAGCCGGTGATCACCATGATCCCGATGCTGAAGAACAGGAACCAGTAGGTGAGTTTCTGTTCAAAGTTGTACTTGCCGTACTTGGGCGTCTTCTTCGTCAAGAACAGCAGATACTTGATCATGTTCCCGGCGTCTTTGACATCCTGCCAGTCCGGGAAGATGGCGTGCGGCATCTTGCGGCGAGCCAGCAGATAGATGCCGCGCCCCAGGTGGTAGATCACTTCCAGCGTCAAGATGATCGCCGCAACGTGATGGATGGTCTGGACCAACTCCAGGCGCTCGGGCGTTGAGAGAATATTCTGGCTCCACGGCTCGTTGCGATACTTCTGCACGATGCCCGTCAGGAACAGCACGGTGAACGAGCCGAACAGCAGCCAATGCTCCCAGCGCTGTCCGCGCGTGAAACGCGCAAAAAAGCGGACTACTTGCACCCCGCGCGTGGCCGGGGCGGCTGAATTGACGGCGCTCATTTTAGGCTCCTCCTCACCCGCTCGACTATGGCGTGAATGATCTGCAGCACCACGTAGATGAGGCACAACCACAAGACCCCTTGCGCGAACTGAATGTAAAAGCGATCGACCGCGTACAGGAACGGCGTGCGCTGCGGATCGATCTGGTTGTGGCCGGTCCAGGCCGAGGTCCAGTTGGGCCCGGCGCCCGGGTGGCACTTCTGGCACGTCGCCAGCAGGTTATTCGGGTTCACGCTGGACCCGGGATTGCTCGTGTCGAGGATGTCGTGAACACCATGGCAGTCGGTGCATACCGCGCTTTCATGCCAGATCGTCGGCCAGTTGGCTTTGTAAACGGAAACATCCACGCCGTGCCACGATGTTTCATACAGGCTGTACACATCGGAAGACAGCCCGTACTTGCTCATGAGTTCCGCGTTGGCGTGGCAGCCCGCGCACATCTCCGGCGTCTGTGTGCGGAACTGCGCCGTGCGGGGATCTTGAATGCTGTGGACCCCGTGGCAATCCGTGCACACGGGCACATCCGGATTGTCTTCGTTGATCAGGGCGCTGCCGTGGATGCTGTCCTTATAGCTGTTGACAATGTCTTGATGGCATTGGCTGCACGTCTGCGAAATTTTGGCGCGAGGTTCAGCGGGCTGCTGCACGTCATGCGCGCCGTGACAATCGGTGCAGATCGCCGCATCGAGATTCCCCGCGGCGGCCACTGTGGCGTGCATGCTGTCCTGCGCTTTTTCGTAGTTGGCCGGGTGACATTTCTGACACGCTTCATAATAGGAGCGCGACAACTCGCGCCGCGTCTGGAAGTCGATCGCGGGATGCGGATAGGTCTTGATCTCCGTATGGCAGGCTTCGCATTCAATGCCGGCCGGGCTGTGCACCGACGACTTCAGGTGTTCGGGCGAGATATACAGCGACAGTTCCTCGCCGCTGGGCAGGGTCATCTTGAGATCGGGGTTGCTGTGGCAGCTCAGGCAGTACTGCTCAGTCTGCTGAGCGGGCGGCCTGGAGACGCGATTGACGCTCGCCGGCGCAGCGCTGGCAGGCGCCTGCACCGCCAGTCCCCAGATCACGAGGAGCGCGCCGATGATGACGAAGGGCAGCAGCAATCTAGGCTTTACCATGCGCCACACCTCCTCCATTGCGCTTATCGTGGTTGTTCTCGTTGTCGCGATCGGGCGGCGGCGGCGGGGGCGGGGAAATCAGGCCAAACCGCTTCAAGAGATAGGATAAGCCTAACATCAACAGCAGCGGCACCACACAACGGAGCACAAATAACAACGCTTCAACCAGAAAGATGGGGCCTTCAGTTGCTTCTTGCATGCGACCCTCCTGCAGCCAGATAACGCCGAATATGCGACCGGAACCCCCCAAAACCTGCTGCAAATGGACTGTGTCGAGTGAAGCGGAAAAGGGGAATCTTCATCCCGCGTCCCCGTGGTTCGTACTGATGCGATGCCGCGCTCAAGGGCAGGCAGTGTGCCCGCTTGAGCGCGGCCTAATGATCGCTTATCTAGAGTGATTTGTCAACTCTGAGGCGACTCAGCGTGACTGCCATTCCCATTGAACAAGGGTAAGAAGCGCAGACCCAGGGTCAGCATGAGCAGGGCGTACCCCACGACCCCGATCGCAATGCCCCACTCCGCGAGGCTGGGCGAATACGATCCGGGCGCGGCTTGATACAGCACCCCCGGCGAATAGGCCAGCGGCACGGTGAGACCCGAGACGGTGACATTCCAGCGGTTGGCGATGATGCCGATCATGGCGCACAGCGCGCCGACGACCAGAAAAACCGGCCGGCGATTGAAGCGCGACGAGAGGAAGAACACGGCGGGGATCACAATGCCGACGATCACTTCCACCACCCAGAAGCCAAAGCCATACGGTGTCTGCTCATTCAGCATGGCAAAGCCCTGATTCACCTGCGGGCTGCGGCCATAGTAGGTCACCGCCGCCAGATCCCACATTTTGATGTAGGCATAGAGCAGCAGGCCGAAACCGCTGAAGCGGGCGACGGCGCGCAGCACATCATGCGGCACCGTCGGCCGTTTGGTGGCCCATTCGGTGATGAGGGCAATCGCCATGATGACCGCCGGGCCGACCGCCACGGCTGACAAGATGAACATGATCGGCATCGACGGCTTGAACCAGATGGGGCGCGAGCGCAGGATGCCATAGGTGGCGCCCAGCGACGACTGGTGCAGCAGCGAGATGCCCAGGCCAATCACGGCCAGCACCGGGGCGAATTTGTGTATGGTATGTGCGACCTTGCGCAGCCACGGCCAGCGGCTGAAGAACGGCAGTTCGACGATGACGGGCATGAACTCGGCCGCCAGGATGATCAGATACAGCGTGATGCACCACGTGATTTCCCACAGGACGGAGTGCACGTTCCAATATACCCAGGGATGCCAGAACCGATCGGGCCGGCCGATGTCCATGATCAGCGTCAGCAGCGCCGTGGTGTAGCCGACGAAGCCCACGTACACGGCCAGGCGCACGATCGACATGAAACGCTTGAGCCGCAGCACGTACACGATGGCGCTCAAGGTGAAGGCCCCGGCGCCCAGGGCAATCGCCGAGAGATCGATGGTGATCCACAGGCCCCAGGGGACCGTGTTGCTCATGTTGGTGACGCTGAGGCCCTTGGTCAAGACCTCGTAAGCGGACACCAATCCGATCAGGATGCACAGGCCCAGAAAGGCCAGCCAGGCGAGAAACCCGGGCGTAATCAACGACGGTTTCTTGGTGGGGAGCGCAACAGTCGCCACGGTCACGCCTCCTTTGCGGCGGGTGGGATATAGTACACACTGGGCTCGGTGCCGAGCTCTTCACGCAGTCGAATCGTAGGGTTGTTGGCAATAGCCTGCGCGACTTTGCTGTTCTCATCCTTCAAGATTGCCAAAGATGCGCGCGCCGACCGGGCAGGCATTGACACAGGCGGGCGTGGCGTCGCGATCGACACCGGGCATCAGGCCGGCTGGCCAGTCCGGCATCGATGCGATGAATGCAGAATGTGCATTTCTCCACGACTCCGCGGGGACGGCGCTCCACTTCGGCTTCGCCCCAGGTAGGAATGTAGGGATTGACGTCGGTGCGCTCGGCCCAGTTGAACTTGCGGGCGTCATACGGGCAGGCCACTTCGCAGTAACGGCAGCCGATGCAGCGATCGTAATCCATCACGACCAGCCCGTCTTCGCGATGATAGGTCGCTTGCACCGGACACACCTCGACGCAGGGCGCATCCTGGCAGTGCAGACAGGGGCGGCTGAAAAAGAAGGTGTCGCCATTCTCCATCTGATCTTCGACGACGATATTCCACGGCTTGTCGTCAAGCACGTCATTCGTGGCCGAGCACGAGCGCTGGCAGTATTCGCAGCCGATGCACTTGTCCAGATTGATGACCATGCCCCAGTGATACTCGCTGGAGGCTTTTTCCGGGGCTTCGTCGCCCGTGACTTGCCGCTGCTTGAGGCCGCCAAAGGGCGAGAGCACGCCGGTGGTCAGGACCTGCGCCGCTACGATCGATCCGGCGGCCGTGCCCCCCAGAACCAGGAAATCGCGGCGGTTTAACTCAACCGTCACCCGCTGTTTCTTCTTGCTCATTGCTCTTTCTTCCCCTCGCTCGTGTCGTCTTCTACTTCCACGACTTTGATCCGGCGGCTGACGATCCAGGCCGCGACGGCGCCTACCGCCAGACCGACGATGGCGCCCTGCGCCAGGCCGACATACAACCGCGTTTCGCTGTCGGCTTTCAGGCTGGAGATCTCCTGCTGCTGTTCCTGCGCTTTTTGCTGCAGGGTTTCTTTGTCCAGATCTTTCAGTTCGCTGACTTCGCCGGTCAGCGCCAGGATCTTATCGCGGGTGTGCACGGTGTCCTTGTGGCAGCCGATGCACGTGTCGGAACCGACGGCAAATGTATGGCCGGTAGAGAGCAGGCCGCCAATCGGTGACGAGTTTTCCTGATCGGTATACATGTGGCAGTTGCTGCACTGCAAGCCGGCCGTCGCATGGGTGCCGTGGGTGAAGGTCGATCCTGGATCTTTGTGGCAGTTGGTGCACAACGCGTTGACATTCTCGGCCTTGGGCTTTTGCGAGTGCGGGTTGTGGCACGCTTCGCATTGAATGCCGGCCTCGGCGTGTTTGCTGGCGTGCCACTCATTCGTCGTCGACTTGTGGCACGTGGCGCACAGCGTGGCATCGGGCGTAACTGGCATCTTCACCTGCGGGTGAGTGGGTTGATAAGCGCCGTGGCACGATTCGCACGTGACGCCTTCAAAGGCATAGGTGCCATCGGCCGGGTTGTAGCCGGTGGTGTGGCACTGCAGACAGGCATTCTTGTTGGGATCCTTGGTCCAGGCTTCCTGAAAGATCGGCGAAGAGAAGGCCTGTGAGTGAAGCGTGGCAGACCACTCGGAGTGAATGTCCTTGTGGCAGCCGCTGCACAGTTTTCCGGGCCGCGATATTCGGCCGTCGTGGTAACCTGCGCCGTCGCCTGAATCAGAAATTCTTTCGAGTGCACACTTGGCGTGCGGGTCGCTGCCTCCGCGGGTCGCGCAAACGACAACACGACGCCAAGACAAACGCAAAGACCAAAGGCGATGACAAATGCAACGCCGCCGCGCGGCAGTGAGAACTGACGTGGCCTGAACATATGGTTTTCTCCAGTGGTAGTTGGGCACAATCGCCAATATGTTATGTAAAATCATGGGGTGAACACCCCATGCCGGAGGCGGAAAACACCCCATGGGGATATTCTGCCGGATTTTGTGCTATGACATTAGTATAGTTTGTCACTATATGAATAGACGAACATCACACCTCTCGCCAACTCCACTGATCAGCACTGGTCCAAGCCCTGAAGACGGGTGTAGGGAGCAAGACGATAACCTGCCCCAATAGGCAAAATGCACGCAAGCGCCAGTAACCCCATCGGTAAGTACCCGGATCGTGCCCAAGACCCCATTTGAAAATACTCAACTTGACCAATAGACAACCCAGGTTCGATTTGATAGAGTATAAGCAGAGCGAAGGCATCACTCGGCGAGGTCATTGGGAAACAGGGAGGGATATCATGCGCAAAGTTCAAATGGTCGCCACGGTCTGGACGCTGGTGCTGGCAGTACCCTTCACGGTGATTGCGCTGGTGGGCACGGCTTACATCTCGAACCATCTCGGCGAGATCGCGACGGCCGTCAGTTCGCTGGTGAATTGGCGCGGGGTGGCGGTGGAAGGCTCGGCGCGCTGGCCCGAAATTGCGGGGATGATCATCGGCCAACTGCTGATCTTGAGCATCCTGCTCATCGCGCGCCGCAGTGGCCGCACCGAGGAACTGGTCACCCGCTAGGCATCACCAGCGATCAACGCACATCAATTCTTGAGCCAGACTGCGCTTGCGCAGTCTGGCTCTGCCTGTCTCCCCTCACGCCCGAATGATCCCCTTGCGGATGGCGTACTTCACCAGATCGGCGCGCGAATGCAAGTTTAACTTGCGCATGATGTTTTCGCGATGGCGGCTGACGGTCTTTTGCGAGATATTCAGCGTGTCGGCAATCGCTTCATTGCTGGCGCCTTCCGCGAGATGCGCCAGTATTTCCTGTTCGCGCTCGGTCAACCCGTCGAGTTTGTCGGGGCGCTCGCCTGCCAGGTAATCCTTGACCAGCAGCTTCGCCAGTGATGGATACAGATAGACGCCGCCCCCCATGGCCGTGCGCACCGCGGTCAGCAGTTCTTCGGGCGCGGCGCGTTTGGTCACGTAACCGTTCACGCCGGCTTGCAGCATCTTGAAGAAATACTCTTCGTCCTCGTGAATCGTCAGGGCGACAATAGCGACATTCGGCCAGCGCTGCTTGATCTGCTGGGTGACCTCAATGCCTGATATGTCCGGCAGGCCGATGTCCATCAACACGAGATCGGGCTGCAGCTGCTCGACGAGTTGCAGCGCCTCCTGTCCGGTGCCCGCTTCGCCGACAATGGTCAGGTCAGACTTCATTGTCGAGGAGCATCCGTAAACCCGATCGGACAACTTTGTGATCGTCAACGAGCAGCAGCCGCGTCGTCATGGCCGGCCTCCGGTTTAAGTTGATAAGGAATCATCATTTCAATGCGCGCGCCGTGCCCGGGCTGTGACTGGACGGCCAGGTAACCGCCCAGCAAAGCGGCGCGTTCTTCCATGCCCAGCAGCCCCCACGCCGGCCGCTGCGTCCGGGCACGGACATCGAAGCCGCAGCCGTCATCCTCCACCTGGAGCATTACGACACTGGGCAAATACGACAGCCGCACGGTGGCCTTGGTAGCCTCGGCGTGCTTCATTACGTTGGTCAGGGCTTCTTGAGCAACCCGAAACAGAGCGGTGTTGGCCGCCGGGTCGATCGGGCGCGGCTCGCCGTTGATCTCGACGGTGACGGTCAACGGCACGCGGCTCTGCACTTCGCCCGCGTACCAGCGCAGCGCGGCAGGCAGGCCCAAATCGTCCAGATGCGAAGGGCGCAGATCGGCAATCAGGCGCTGCAATTCGTCCAGCGAACGAGCAACCAGGCCCTCCAATTGCCGCAGATTTTCGGCTGCTTTGTCGGCGTCCTGCCGGAGCGTGTTCGAAATGCCCCGCAGGCCCAGGCCAATAGCGGTGAGCGACTGGCCGGTGGCATCATGCAATTCGCGCGCGATACGCTGGCGTTCTGCTTCCTGCGCGGAAACAATTTGCCTGAGCAGTTCGCCGCGCAGAGCTTCGCGGCGCTGGGCTTCCTGCAGTTGCGCTTCCTGCAGTTCGGCGATCTTGCGCTGCGTTTCAAATTCAAACGATCGCAGGAAACGAATAATCGCCCACGCCGAAACCACGGCTGCACCGGCGCGCAGGAGTTGAATGGGAAAACCGAACGTGCGCAAGAAGAGATCCTGGTTGATGACCGTTGACGGTGGCAGCGGGCTCGCGCGCACGATGGTTTGGCCCAGCAGGCCATACAGGGCAAAAGCAAAGGCGGCCAGCAGGGCATCTCGCCCGAACCGCTCCATGCCGGCCTTCCTGAAAACGCGCCATTGCCCGATCAGGCCGATGCAGGCCAGCAGATCCGGCCGGCACGGCAACCGCATAGCGCGTCCACACGTCGGCCACGTCCCACAGGCCGGTATCGATCGTGAAGAAGTTGCGCAGCACGACGATGCCAACACCCCAGATTGTGGCCAAGATGATAGGGACCAGGATGCTGGCGCGGCGAAAGTTCTTGACGCGCGGCAGGAGCGTGGCCCCAAACGCGGCGAGGAACAGGAAAGAGAATTCCAGCATGGCAATGCGCGCGGTATGCCATGCCACGGGATCCAATCTCGTGGCCGGGCAGCATGTCCAACCGCTCGAACATGTCGACCCATTCGTGGATGCCGTGCAGGAGGCCGAAGATGGCCAGGGCGCGCAAGCCGTGCCGCAGGCGCGCGTCCGAGCCGCGATTGGCTTCCAGCGTGATGGCCAGGCCCATCGAGAAAAACGCCAGGCCGTAGATGAAGAAGATCAACACCATGTTGTACTGCGTGCCCACCGGCGGCCTCCCTCTTGCGCGGTTGTCAGCCTGATTGTAGCGCAGCAGCGGGATGGGGCGAAGTGCTATCTGTCGCCTTTTCAGACGTGTCGAATGTTCTGAAAGAACAAAAACCGGACACATGCGAGTGCCCGGTTTTTGTCGTTACTCATTGTGAAACAGCAACTACTGCGCGGGAACTTCTGGCCGCGTGTAACCCGACACATTGCCGCCCAGGTCGCCGATCGAGTCGATCAGGAACTGGATGACATACTGCGGGTTGTGCACGAACGCGCCCGGATCCTTCTGAGCTGTACTGATAGTTGAAGGCGGCCTTGAGCAGGCGCGGCGTCCAGGCATTGTAGCGAACAGTTGGCGCCCTTGTTCGTCCTTGTCGGTCTTGCCATCGCTTATCGGCATCCAGCGATGAAGTACGGATAGGTCGCTGCATCGTATACGATGGCCGTGCCGGCCGTGTCCTTCGGCATACTCCTGGATTTGGGCATACAGCGCCTCGGCCAGAGTATCGATCTCGCCCTTCACGCCTTCGGTCGTGTTGCCGTCGCCGTCCCAGTCCGTGGCAACCATGCGGATCTCTTCAGGCTTCTTGTCGCCGTGGCAGGCCTTGCAGCATCCTTCCTTGACTTCCTAGGTGTGGACATCGTGGCAGTCCGTGCACTTGCCGACCGGGTGCTGGTTCTGGCCGACGTATTCCTTCTTGTCGTACTGATAAGCACCGGCGGCGTCGGCGCCGAACAGCGTAGCGCCCGCGCCCAGGTAGTGGATGTTCTTGAAGCTGATCGCCTTGTCGGCGCGTGTCCTCTTCCTTGCCCGTCAGCGCGTTGTTGACGCTGAGCGTCGACTCACGGCCCTGGTGGCACAAGATGCACAGGTTGGAGTCGTCGGCGATGAACGCGCCATCAGCATCCTTGCCGCCAAAGCTCACCGTCTTGCCGCTGGGGAAGACCACCGAAGCAATGGCATAGCGCTCCGGGAATTTCTCTTCATTGTGGCAGGTGGAGCACATGAAGCCATTGGCCGAATGCTGCGGGCCGATGCCCGCCGTCAGCGTGGTACCCTTGCCATCGACGACGACCGTGCCGCCCGCCTGGATGAATTCAGGCAGACCGGTGGCCGAGTGGCACTTAGCGCAGCGGAACGGTACCACGTAATCAGCCGCGAGTGGGCTGGGTGATATCGGCCGCATCCCAATCGCGGAACGGCATGGTGTCGCCCGCGAAGTGGCCCGCATCGGTGCGCGCCAGCTTGCTCACGTCACCGCCCAGGTCCTCGATCGAATCGTAGAGCAGCTGGACGATGTACTTGTTGCCGTGAGCAAACGCGCCGGGATCCTTGACGGACACTTGGTAGTTGTAGGCGGCCTTCAGCATGCGCGGCGTCCACTTGTTGATAGCCAAGGGCAGCGCCCTGGTCATTCGTGTCGGCCTTGCCGTCGCCATCGGCATCCAGCAAGAAGTAAGGATAAGTCGCCGCATCGTAGACGATGCCCGCGCCGGCCTTATCCTTGGCGTACTTCTGGATCTCGGCATACAGGATGGCCTGCAGGCCCTCGATTTCCTTGGCCATGCCTTCCTTCGACGATCGCCGTCGCCGTCATAGTCCTTGGCCGAGCTGATCATGCGGACGTTCTTCAGATCCTCGACGGTCTTGACGCCTTCATGGCACTGCGCGCACTGATCGACCTTGACCTGCAGCGTGTGCGGATCGTGGCAACCGGCGCAGGTGTCGTAGCCTTCCACGTGCGTGATTCTTGGCATCGTACGTCTTGCCGTCGTACTCATAGCCGCCCTTGACCATGGTGCCATACAGCGTGGCAGCAGCAGGCGTAGTAGTGGACGTTGCGGAAGCCCAGGGTGGTCGTGACGCCATTGGTGACGACGGGCGCCGGAGTCTTGTCCGGATCTGTCGACCTTGAGATCGGCAATCAGCTTGTCCAGGCTCACCTTGGACTCGCGGCCCTGGTGACACTGCATGCAGCGCGCTTACGGGCCCGGATTCTCAATCACCGCGCCCGATGGGAACGTGACGCTGGCCATGTGGAGAGTCTTATCGTTGTGGCAGGCTTCGCACTGAACGCCCGGATTCGGTGGTACGGCCACGGCCTTATCGACCTTGCCGGCTTCAGAACCATCGGCACCCAGGAAGTCCTCGTAGCCGGCGGTGCTGTGGCACTTGGCGCAGCTGGTGGGAACTTCCCTTCCGCATCCCAATGGACGAAAGGTTCGTCCGTCACATTCGCATGAGCTGAACCCTTCCATTCGTCCTCATGCGGCACCGGGACTGGGCGCCTCGGTCGGCTGCGGCACCGCCGTCGGCTCGGGAGCCGTGGTCGGTGCGGGCGGCTGGGTGCAGGGGCCTGGGTAGGCGCTGGCGTAGGCGACGCGCAGGCGGCTACGATGAGCAACACCCCTGCTAACAGCAGCCCTATGAATATAAACTTTTTCGACATTGTCCTTCCTCCTCAAATCGTTGGGGTCGTACTGCAACGGGGAAAACTGTCGCTTCAGTTGTTCGCTATGCACCTCCTGACCGTGATGTGATTTTCATGAAAGGGGCTAGAGCATCCCCTCCCCCTCCAGGCATGGGGTAAACACCCCAGACAGACATGGGGTATTTAATCCAGTTCTCATATTGTCGGTTGTTCTCATCCGCGAAGTTAGTGATGTCTATCATAGGAATATATGACAAAAATCACATGTGCATTATGGCGCATGTACCAATAAAGAAGACGGGAGGGTAGTGGCTGGGCACAGTATAGCACGAATTTGCGCTGAATGCCTAATCAAACTCCAGGCGCGCAAACCGTACAAATCGGCAGCGTGCATTTCAAATTTGCAAAACTGCTCCAAGTCCCCGTCCCGGGGGCGTTACGCAACAGGCCGGTTGCCCCCGCGGAGGGAGGCGGAGAGCAAATCGATAACCTGCTCTATAAGTGAAATGCGCGCACATCGGCATCCAGACTTGCCCTTCCGTGCAATCTCAGCTACACTATGGTGGTTGATAGTTGGAAGTTTGAGGTTGGAGGTTAGAAGTTGGAGGGATGATGAAAGCCAATCGGATTTACACACGCTCGTGTGAAGACATGCGGGAACTGGACGATGACAGTGTGGCGCTGACGGTGACGTCACCGCCCTACTGGAACGCCATCGATTACGATATCCACGCGTCGGACAAGCAGCAGCATTATCGCACGCGGAAATATGCGCAGGGCTATGCGGATTACGAAGACTACCTGGCCTGGCTCGCTCGCATCTTGGGTGAAGTCCTGCGCGTCACCCGGCCCGGCGGCTTCTGCGCCATCGTGATCGGCACGGTGCTGCTGAACGGGCGGCATTACCCGGTTCCGTTCGATCTGATCGCGCGGCTGAGCCGCGCGGGCTGGGAGTTCCATCAGGACATCGTCTGGCACAAGTGCACGGCCGGCGTGAAACGCGCCGGGGTGACGATCCAGAAGCCGTATCCCGGCTACTATTATCCCAACATCATGACGGAGTATATCTTGATCTTCCGCAAGCCGGGCTTCCCGATCTACCGGGAGCATTCGGCGGAGGAAAAGAAAAAATCGGCTTACCCGATCAACCGGCTGTTCACCATGGATATCGCCAACAATGTCTGGCACATCGCGCCCGTGCCGCCCGATGTGATCGATCACCCCTGCCCGTTCCCGGAAGAAATACCCGATCGCCTGATTCGACTCTACTCGTATGTTGACGATGTCGTGCTCGATCCTTTCGCCGGATCAGGCCAGACCCTCAAAGTGGCCAGGCAGCTGGGCCGCCAGTATGTAGGCTACGAAACAATTGCCAAGTATGCCCAACTGGCGAAAGCGCGCGTGACAGGGAAGCCGGCCATTCGTCCGCAGCAGCTCATCGCGCGCTTTGACAAGATTGCCGTGGACGAACCTGCCGGAAAGAAGGTAGTGGGATAAAGTCTTCACAACCCCTCTACGTCTTCTTCACAAGTTCCTAACAAGTTCCTGATATAGTGTCCTTGTCGAATATAAACGTATGGAGGCGTGAGATGAAAAAGGTATTGATTATTGCCGTAACCATTGTGGCCGTGATTGCGCTGGGTAACGTGCTGCTTGTTTCGGCGCAGGGCGGCACTCAACCGAATCAGCCGAATACCGCTTGCCCGCTGAGCGGCTACACTTGCCCGTTCAGCGGCACCATGCCGTACGGTGTCCCCGGCGGGATGATGGGTGGACGCGGCATGATGGGCAGTGGCATGATGGGCGGCAATCACGCCCAAATGCACCGTGCTATGATGGGCGCGAATGGCATGCACGAGCAAGTGTGGACGGCGGTCGCTGAAGAAACTGGGCTTGACCTACGCAGATCTGAACACCGCCGTGCAGAACGGGCAAACGGTGGCGCAGCTGGCGCAGGCCAAAGGTGTTTCGCTGGATGCATTGAAGACGGCCGCGCTTGAGGCGATGAAGGCCTCATTCGCCGAATGGGTCAAACAGGGCACCCTGACACAGCAGCAGGCCGACTGGATGCTCGACCGCATGGACGACATGCCGATGTTCAATTTTGATCAGGGTTTTGGTCCCGGCATGATGAATGGCCGTGGCTCCGGCGGAATGATGCAGAACTGGCAGCAGCCTGCCGGCCCGCAAGGCTGATCAACGTCTTTCGGTTGTAGGGGGCGACTCTCGCAGTCGCCCCTTTTACGTTGTACGCCTTACACGTTGCACTGCCCCCGTGGTAAGATATAAGGCATGAGCCAGAAAATCCTTGTCGTCGACGACGAGCTGGATATCGTCAAAGTGGTGCGCGCCTATCTGGAGCAGGCCAGCTTCCGGGTCATTACCGCTTCCGACGGGCCGCAGGCGCTGGTCGTATTTCACCACGAGCAGCCCGATCTGATCGTGCTGGATCTGAACCTGCCGAAGATGGACGGCCTTGACGTCTGCCGCGCGATCCGCCGCGAGAGCAGCGTCCCCATTATCATGCTCACGGCGCGCGTGGAGGAAACCGACCGGCTGATCGGCCTCGAGATCGGCGCGGATGATTACATCGTCAAGCCGTTCAGCCCGCGCGAGGTGGTGGCGCGCGTGCGCACCGTGCTGCGGCGAACGGCCCCGCCGGCCGAGCCGCCGTCGATCATTGCGATCGGCGCCGTGACGATTGATCCGATCAAGCACGAGGTGCAGCTGCATGGCCGCTCGATCGAGGTCACGCCCAGCGAGTTCAATATTCTGCTGGCGCTGGCCGCGCAGCCCGGCCGCGCTTTTTCGCGCATGGAACTGCTCGATGCGGCGCAGGGCGAAGCGTACGAAGGCTACGAGCGCAGCATCGACGTGCACATCAAGAATCTGCGGCAGAAGCTGGGCGACGAGCCGCGCGATCCGACGTATGTTTTGACCGTGTACGGGGTGGGCTACAAATTCAATGACAAGCTGACCGGATGACAAGCGGACAAGAAGACCAGAGAATTCTGGCAGCAAGGACTGCTGATCCTCCCTTCCCCTTGTCGTCTTGTCAGAACAGACAAGATATTCCGTGAAACTCAGCTTATTCTGGAAACTGATGCTCGCTTTCGCGCTCGTCGTCGCCATTGGCCTGGGCGCGGTGGTCGTGCTCGCCAACCAGATCACCACCAGTGAATTCCATCAGATGATGATGGGCGGCGATGGCCAGGGCATGATGATGGGGCCGGCCGGCATGACGGGTCTCGGCCAGGCGATGATGCAGCAGGCGGCCCTGGAGCGCGTCAATCAGGCCGTGTTGATCGGCGGCCTGATCGCGCTGACGGCGGCGCTCGCGATCGGGTTCTTCGTCTTTCGCGCCATCACCCGCCCGATCGACCAGCTCACCCGCGCCGCCCACCAACTGGCACAGGGGGACCTCAGTGCGCGCGTCGTAGTGGACGATCAGGCCGCGCGTCTCGGCTCAGACGAAATCAGCGAGTTGGGCGCGGCGTTCAATACGATGGCGGGCAACTTGCAGCAGTCCGAACAAGTGCGCCGCGACATGACCGCCGACATCGCGCACGAACTGCGCACCCCGCTGGCCGTCATGCGCGGCAACCTGGAAGCGATGCTGGACGGCGTGTATCCGTTCGACGCCGAGCATCTCACCCCGGTGATGAATCAGGTCAATTTGCTCACGCGGCTGGTGGAGGACCTGCGCACGCTGGCGAGGGCGGAGGCGGGTCAATTGCCGCTGGAGAAACGCTCCACGGATACTAAAGCCTTGATTCACAGCTCGCTCGCTTCGTTTGAAGCGCAGGCTGCTGCGCAACAAGTGCTGCTGCGAGCCGAACTGGCGCCGGACTTGCCCGCCGTCGAGCTCGATCCCGATCGGATGCAGCAGACCATCGGGATCCTGATCTCCAACGCGCTGCGGTATACTCCCCGGCAGGGATCGATCACGGTGACGGCGAAAGCCGATCGGGCGAGTGTGACGATCGAGGTGGCCGACACAGGCAGCGGCATCGCGCCGGAGGATCTGCCTCACGTTTTCGATCGCTTCTATCGGGCGGACAAATCGCGCGCGCGGGAAAGCGGCGGATCGGGTTTGGGGTTGGCGATCGCGAAAGGCCTCGTGGAAGCGCACGGCGGCTCGATCACGGCGCGCAGTGAAGCGGGGCACGGAACGACGCTGCAGATCAGTTTGCCGCGCGAGTAGGCTGCCGCTGTGCCAGCTTTGCGCCAGCGGAAATATGCGTTACACTAACACGCACCACCCTGTGGAGAGAGAACTCATGCCCAGCATCCAGCCTGTAACCGAAGACTACATTAAACTCGATTCATTCTTGAAGTGGCAGAATCTGGTGGATACCGGCGGCGCGGCCAAACAGCTCATTCAAGATGGCGAGGTCAGGGTCAATGGCAAGATCGAAACACGGCGCGGCCGCAAGCTGGTGAACGGCGACAAGGTCACGTTCAAGGGCAGAACGTTGACCGTGAAAATCTGACGAGGAGGGCTCTTCGTGACCGATCAGGTCGCTGCGACGTCCATCAACTGCCGCCAATGCGCCGCGCCGTTGGCCGTGGAGCAGGGTCAGCCGTTCGTGACGTGCCGCTTCTGCGGCGCGACCAACTTCGTCGACAAAGCGCGGGCGGTCTTTCACTATCTGGTGCGTCCCACCGTGCGCGAGGACGGCGCGCGCGCTGCCTTGAACCGCTGGATGGCGGGCAACGCCACGGTCAAGGACCTCGATCGCAAAGCACAAGTCGAGTCGGTATCCTTTGAGTATTTCCCCATGTGGCTGGTGCGCGCCGGGCTGGGGCGCGACGAGCGCGTGCTGTTGAAACCGGCCGCCGCCCTGTCAATCACCGAACTCGGACATCTCAATATTCCTCCGTCTGATCTGGTGCCGTTCGATGCCAGCGTCGAGGGCACGCTCGTTGCGCCCAGCGTGCCTTTCGAGACGATGCAGCAGTGGCTGCTTGACGAACAGCACATCGCGCCGGAGAACATTCGCGAGGCGTCACTGGTGCATCTGCCGGTCTTCGTGTGCAAGTACGCCTTCAACCAGCGGCGCTACACGGCCATGGTCGACGCGGCCACCAGCAAAGTCTTTGCCAACATCTATCCGGCCAAATGGGAAGTGCCCTACGTGGCCATTGGCGTGGCGGCATTCGCGGCCTTCTTTGTCCTGTCGCTGGCAGCGTTGTTCATCAACTTCGGCCTGTTTGTGATCGGCGCGCCGCTGCTGGCGATCTTGTTCTTTGTGCTGGCGGTGTCGATCTCGGCCAAGGTGTGAAGCCCTATGACAGATACTCCATCCAAAGGACTGACTTGCCCGGCCTGCGCAGCGGCCGTGCCCGTACCCGAAGGCGCGCGTTTGGTCACGTGCCCCGCGTGCCGGCAGCGGCTGTTCGTGCAGGGTGATCGCGGTGTGCGCCGCTGGCAATTGCGGCGCGTGGTCACGCGCGACCAGGTTCAGCAGACCGTGACCGGTTTCTTCAGCGGCATGAATAAAGCCGGCGATCTGAAGCGCCAGGCCGAGATCAAAGAACTCTTCCTGGTGTACCTGCCGTTCTGGCGGATGATGGCGTATGTTGCCGGCTGGCGGTTGGGCCGCGTGCGCAAAGACAAAGACAGCACCAAGCCCGTCGAGGTGGAAATACTGGAAGAGATGCAGTGGAACGATGCGGCCGTGGACGTCTCGGAGTTCGGCGTGAACCGCGTGCCGATCGCGGGCAAGAACTTCGAGCCGTTCGATCAAGATCGGCTCAGCGCCGAGGGCATGATTTTCGAAGCCACGGAATCGCCTACGGACGCGACCGCCGAAGCCGCCGCCTATTTTCAGCAGGCGGCGCGCAGCAAGAAGAGCCTGTCGTCTACCACCCTGGAAAAGTTCCACCTGCTGCGCCAGCGGTTCTCCCTGGTGTACTATCCTTTGTGGGTGGCGCGTTATCAGTACCGCAGCCGCAGTTATCAAGTCGTGATCGACGGCGTGAATAACAAGGTACTGTATGGCAAAGCGCCGGGCAACATTCTCTATCGCGCGGGCGCGCTGGTGCTGGGCATGGCCGTCGGGAATTTGCTGCTGGTGCATGGCACCTACGTCGCCCTGCAAATCCTGGGCTCGACGAGCAGCAGCAACGATGATGGCTGGGCCTTGTTGCTGGTTCCGCCGGCCCTGGGCATTCTGGCGATCATCAAGGGCTATCGATCGTTCCGCTTTGGCGAAGAAGTGGAACACCTCGATCGCGAGGCGCGCAAAGCCGTCAGAAAAGGTCAGGGCTTCAGCTGGACCTCACTGCTGGAGGACAGGCATCGACCTGAATCGAGAGGTCAAGAAATGGCTGGAATGACTTTGGTCGTGGTGCGCTGTCCAGCGTGTGGAACGCTATTGACGCCCGGCGATGACGATCTGGTGTTCGCCTGCGCGCAGTGCGGCGCGGGCTTGAATTTGGCCGATGAAGGTCTGCAGCCCGTCGAGATTCAGTATGCTCAGACTACTCTTGCCCAGGCGGCCACCTGGCGCCCGTGGTGGATTTTCCGAGGCAGCGTCAACCTGATCAGGCGTGAAACGCAGGGCGGCAATCGCAGCGACGAAGCTCGCCAGTTCTGGGCGCAGCCGCGCGTGATGAGCGTGCCGGCCTGGGAATTGTCGATCACGGCGGTCAAGCAGGCGGGCATCCAAATGTTGAAGCAGCCGCCCGTGCTGAAGTCCATCCCACGCCCGAACGGGGCGAAGCTCACCCCGGCGGTGGTCTCGGCCGAAGATGCGCGCAAGATGCTGGAGTTTTTGATCCTCACCCTGGAAGCGGGCCGCGATGACTGGCTGAAGACGCTGGATTTTCAGATCGAGGCCGGATTGCCGGAATTGTGGGCTTTCGCGGCGGAGTAGAATCAGTCACAACTTTATCAGTTTCTCCACTGCCTCTCGAATCTTTTCCACCGTCGGCGTGACGGCGTGCATCAAGCCGGGATGGTACGGAATCGGCACGTCGAGCGTCGCCAGCCGCCGGATCGGTGCGTCGAGATCGAAGAAGCCTTCATCCGCAATCGTCGCGGCGATCTCTGCGCCAAAGCCCGCCGTCAAGCCGTCTTCGTGCACGATGAGGCACTTGCCTGTTTTGGCGATCGACTTCAACACCGCCGCTTTGTCCCACGGCACGATGGTGCGCAGATCGATGATCTCGATCGATCCTCCCGGAGGTTCCAAACCTCCGGGAGGATTGGCGGCTTCCACACAACGATAGACCAGCGCGCCCCACGTGACGACCGTGAGATCAGCGCCGCTCTGCACGATGTGGGCAACGCCGAACGGCAGCAGGTAGTCATCGCCCGGATAAGGCCGCCGGGCCTGCGCCGTGTCGAGGAGCGCGCGATGTTCGTAGAAGAATGTCGGATCGTTTCCCCGCAACGCAGCGCGCAGCAGGCCGACGGCATCTTCGGCATTCGACGGAATGGCAATCCGCCAGCCCAGGCTCCTGGCATGCACGGCCTCGCCACTGACGCTGTGCCACGGATCGCCCGTCTTGCGCCCGAAGCCTACAGGGACGCGCACCACGATCGGCGCGGCGAATTTGCTCTGGGTGCGCCAGCGCAGCGTGCCGATGTTGTTGATCTGCTCCATGGCCGGATCGGCGTACTTGCGAAATTGAATCTCCGGAACGGGCGTAAGTCCCGCCAACGCCAACCCGGCCGAGCGGCCGATGATGCCGTCCTCGTTGAGCGAGGTATCAAAGACGCGATCGCGGCCATGCTTCAACTGCATGTCGGTTGTCGCGCCGTGCACACCGCCTTTCAGACCCACGTCTTCGCCGAAGATCAACAAGCGTGGATTCGCTTCCAACTCCACTTCGAGTGTGCGCTTCACGGCATCGAGCAGGTTCAGTCGCACACCGGGCTCGGCAGGATGCGGCACATTCGATCCAGCCTGGAACGTAAAGCCAGCGGCCTGCGCGCCGCCGATCGGCTGCCAGTTATTGCCGTCAAAGAACACGTGGCGAGTCGCCGTTGATCGATCGGGGTCTGGCTGCGCCTGCGCTTGATCACACGCCGCGCGGACTTCAGCCGCAACCGATCGTTCGAGCTGATCCCATTCGGCCTGATCGATCAGGCGCTGATCAAGCATGAAGGTTCTGAGTTTCGCCAGCGGATCACGCGCGGTTTCGACTTCACGCAATTCCACCGGCTTGTAACTTTGATTGTCCACGAACGAATGGCCGTTGAGGCGCGGCACACTCAAGCGGATGAGCGCCGGACCCGCGCCCGATCGCACCTGCTGCACCGCTTGATCGATCTTGGTTGACGCATCGAGCGGATCAGTACCGTCCGCCTCCAGCACGAATAGATGGGAGAACGATGACAAGTTTTTAGCGAGGTTGCCGCCGGGGGTTTGAAGGCCGCTCGGCACGGAGATGCCGTAGGCATTGTCTTCGATGAAGAAGAGATACGGCAACTTCAACGTGGTCACGATGTTGAGCGCCGCCCAGAAGCCGTTGGTCGCCGTCGAGCCATCGCCGCCCAACGCCGCCACGATCGATCCGGCCCAATCGTTTTCATTCAGCACACGCTGCCGATAGCCGATGGCTTGCGCCCAACCAACGGCCGGTGTGTATTGTGATCCTACATCCCCGGCAGCGGGTAACACCAGGGCGCGCCCGCGCCGATCGAGCATATGCACCACGCCGATGTCGCGTCCGCCCGTGGGACTGCCCGCTTTCGCCATCGATCCCGCCAAGGCTTCTTCGATCGTCAGGCCGCTGGCTAAGAGGAACGGCCGGGAGCGGTAATAAACACCCGCGGCATCATGCGGCTGATCGAGCGCGAGGGCGAGCAGCACTTGCGCCAACTCGTGGCCGCGCGCGGAGAATTGATAAGCGATTTTACCGCCGGGGACGAGCTCGCTTTCTTCGAGATGATCGATCGCGCGTGAAGTGAGCACGAGGCGGGCTACCTCGCGCCAGCGGACGTTGGGCATGGGTGTCTCCTCCGTGACACAGAGTGGGATTGGGCCGGCCTCAAGTATAGATCGAGCGCACCAGGCCGGGCAAAGTACCGCTCGCGCGCGTTGCGGCGCGGCCGCAGCCGCGGTACACTCATAGCGCATCCGTTTGAACTTCGAGAGGTGATCGTGTTGCGATCGATTGGCCCATGGTGGCTGCTGTTGCTAAGCCTGCTGGCAGCGTGTGCGGCCGCTCCGCCACCGGCGCCGCGCACGGCGCTGCCGACAACGGCGCCAACGCCGCGGCCCACGCCGACTTCCCTGCCACCGCTGCTCATCGTCACGCTGGGCGATAGTCTGACCTCTGGGGACAAGGATGACGAGCCGGGCGGCGGCTGGCCCCGGCGGCTATTGCCGCTCGTTCAACCGGCGCGACCGCAGGCGCAGATCATCAACCTGGCTCAACCGGGATGGACTTCGCGCGATCTGCTGCAGGGCGCAGGCGGCTCACCCAATCAGATCGATCAGGCCGTGAAGCTTCTGCGTGAAGCCGGCGGAGACAAGATCGCCACCGTGTGGATTGGCACGAACGATCTCTTCTATCTGTACGAGTTCGGCGATCCGACACCCGCCGAAGAGGCGCAGGCAGCCAGCCGGTTCGGGCGCGACCTCGACGAGCTGCTCAAGCGGCTGCACGACGCCGGCGCGCGAGTCTTCATGGCCCTGCTGCACGATCCCGCGCAAGGCCCGGTGCAGACCAGCGGCGTGTTCCTGTCGACCGCCGCCGAGGAATGGGCGCGGATGTCGCAGCAGGCGCAGCGCTACAACGCGATCATCAAGACCGCTGCTGCGAAATACGGCGCCGCGCTGGTTGACATCCCCGCGACGCAGATTTTCACCACGCCCGCGTTGATGGTCGAAGACGGCATCCATCCCAACGCGCGCGGCTACGACGAATTGGCGCAAGTGTGGTGGAACGCACTGAGCGATCAGGTGACAAGATGACAAGATGGCAAGATGACAGGATGTCACACTTGCGCCTGCACTGCAAGTGCAGGTGTCCCTTTATCCCGTCATCCTGTCAGTTTTTCCGTATCACCGGCAGGTAAACACGTGCACCACCGATCAATAAACCCGCCTTCAGAATGTGTGTCACGCCGCTGCCGGTGGCCGTGATCGGGATCACATACCCGATCGCGGGCGAGCCGGCCGGGTGCGCGTCCGTGACGACCAGCGTGATTGCTCCGGGCACATTCACGCTCGATCCACTCAGCCCGATCGTCACGCTCGGCGACGGCGAACTGGCCGTGATCGTCAACGGGCTGTTCCAATAACCGCGGATCGCGGCTGAGAGTTGATAGCTCGTCGAGCCGCCAGGCTCGATTGCGCGGGCCGCAGGCAGCAGACTTAACGTGAAGTCGGTCAGCACCTGCCCCGAGTCCGGGTCTGCCATCAGCGCCGACACATCCACCGCTTCGAAGTCCGAGCCCACGACCACGTCCAGTTCGTGCAGCACATCGTTGTCCCAGCGCTCATCCGGCGCGCCGCTGAGGTACCACGCCGATCCGTTGTCGGCCAGGATCAGGCCATACTTTTTCAACGCTCTGAGAATCACCTGCGCGTGCGGCGAGAACGAATCGTCGATGACGAAACCGGCTTTCAGGCGAAAGCGCTGTCCCATCGGCGGGTACTGCGATCCCGTGAGGCTGGAGGCGAAGTGCCGCGCGGGCCACACATAGGCGCGGCGCGTCTGCGGCACGGTAAAGCGGATGGCGTGATTGATCTCCCCGGAGGCGACTTCGTCGTAGCGCACCAACCCCGGCAAGATGGGCAGGCCCGCCGCATCGGCTGAAGTCCAACCCGCGGAGCGCAGCGGCCCGTTCACCGTCAATGTGTACACCGCGCCGGAATCGGCCTTCCAACTGCCATCGCCGTTGGGAAAAGCGCGATACAATTCGTACAACTTGCATTCGCCCTGCCGCATGACCAATACGTGCCGATCGCCGTCGCTGTCCGGGCCGCCTTCAATGGGAGCCGCCGCCGGGACGGGATAGGGGCCGGGATCGCTTTCATCACCGTAGGCTTGATAATGGATGGGAAAGAGCGGCTGGCCGCCTGGCACGACGACGAAAGGAATGCCGATGGGCCCGCCGTCCCACAGGCCCGATCCGAAATCCGCGTGGACGTGCCGCGCCGCGCCGATGGTGTTGACGTAGGCGTTGGAGTTGGGATCAACTGGCAGCGTATCGATGGGCACGTTCCAGATGTTGTCGGCAGGCAGCACCGGGCAGCCGCCTAACGTTGGCGGGGCGGCGGGAGCCGATCGGATGGCCGACACTCCCAGGACAAATGTCCCAATAACTGCCAGGCTGATAGTGACCCATGACTTTAGCATGATTGACCTCCCGCTGCGAGTGTGTTTTGATCATACAGGTCTTGAGGGCAGGATACAGCAGCACTTGCTTCAAACTCAGTTTACAAGGAGTCAACACATGTCACGCATTCAACGCCTGTCGCGCCTTGCCGTTCTCCTGGTCTTGACGCTGGTATTCGTGTGGTTGTTCAACGGCACCACCGCCACGGCCACGCAGCGGCTCGTGGCGTGCAGCCCGGTGCCAACGCCCGAGACGCTGGCCGTGGAGCCGGTCAGCTCGCCCACGATGCTCTTGACGCAGACGCTACGGGTCCGGTTGGGCAGCGGCCGCCGGGTTACCGTCACCAGTGAAGCCGGCACGAGGAGCTTCGTCAGCGTGTATTCGTCGGCCTTTCTGTCGCCCCTGCCCATTCCGCTGCTGCGCAACGTCACGCATCACGTCATTGTCACGGGACAGGTGGAGTATCAGGCCGGATGTTATTACACGCTGAGCCGCACGGTGGATAAGAACGGCGCGCCATTGATCATCGTGCAGGGCAGGCGCACCTTCCTGCCAAGCATTCTGCGGCGCTAACCCTGTGTAACAGCGTCACTGCTTTCTAAATTTCACCGCCACATCGTGCGCCAACGCCGCAACGCTCAAGGTCAACTTGCCGTTCGAGATGGTGTGCGCCGTGGTGCTCGTCGCGCCGGTGGCCGTGTTGAACCACGTGGCTTGATAGGCGCCGTCCGGCAGGCCGCCGATTTCCAGCGAGGCAGTCGCCGGGGTGATGCTCTGCCCGTCGGCCACGCGCTTCCACGTGTCGCCGGCATTGTCGATCCACAGCACCCCGCGTCCCGCTGTGGCATCGAGCTTGCCCCAGGCGCGCGCCGTGCCGGCCGTGTTGGCGATCACGATTGCGCCCGTGTCGCTGCCGATGTCGGCGTAGCGCCCGTTGGTCAGCGGCTCGCCCTGCAGGAACTGCTCGTAGCGCTGATAGTCGCCCCACAGGTTGTGCTGATCGAGGTAGTCGGTGTACCACTCGCCCGCGCACTGATCGCCCATCTGCGCCCACACCTGTTTATGATAGTACGTCGTCGCGCCTGCGCCGAGGTCCAGCGGATCAACCGTGCCGGGCTGCCACACGCCGGTTTCGCCGCGCACCACAGGCTTGTTTAGCGCATACCACAATCGATATTCGGCGAAGCGCGCCGCGCACTCGCGCACGTTGGCGGCCGTGTCGTCGGTCAGGGTGCTGACCAACTCCGGATCGGCGCTGCCCGATCGGGCATACCAGTGCTTGTCGACGTAGTCCATCGGCGGGCTATACCGCGCGCTGAGCCAGTAGGGATCGACGAAGTAGCCCCAGAAGGAGTTGGTCAGCAAGATCCGGCGCGGCGCGAGCGCCTTGACCGCGCCCAGCACGCTGTAAGCCGATTCGTAACTGGCGGTGGTCAGCATGTTTTCGTTGGCAAGTTCCAGCGAGTGCAGCGCCGTGGAATACGACCAGCGCGCGACAAAGTAACGCGCATAGGCTTGTTCCAGCCAGCGGGGCACAGCGCCGCCCTGACTGTAGAAGTTGTTGATGTCCCAGTTCGTGGTGACCGTTCCATCGGCCTGCATCACGCCCAGGAGATTGTCGTTCTTGTGAAACAGCGTCAACTTGTGATACACGCCGTACTGCTCGCTCAAGCGCATGATCTCGTCCAGCCGCGCGGCGCCCGCCTGATCGACGTATTGATAGGTGTCGGGGTTGCCGCGCGACAGCAGATTCGGTCCCCACTCGCCCTGACCGGTCTCGTCGCGCCGCAACGTGATCGCGTCGAGGCGGATGGTGCCCGGCGTATGGTCGTTTTCGCTGTAGCCGTCGTGCAGCCACACGGTCAGCTCGGTGTCGGTGCTTGTCGTCTCGAGCGTGTAAGTCTGCCAGTCGGAGGCGCGAATCTCGATCGTGCTGTTGCCCACTTCCGGGCGCAAGACTTTGCTGCCGGTCACTTTCGCCCGGAAACTCAAGCGATAGCGCGCGCCTCGCACCGCTGGCACGGTTTGATTGGTGTAATAGTAGGGCGCAAACGTGAACTGATTGCCGCTGCCCGGATCGGCTTCCGCTTTGCTCGCGGCCGGGCCAAAGCCCCAGCTGACGCGCATATCATCGCTAAACGGCACCACGTAGAAATTGCCGCTTTCGCCGGTAGGAAACCACCGCACGAAGCGGACACCATTTTGACCCCACTTCGGAATATTGGCACGAATCTGATTGAGGCCATTCAGCGGATTGCCCCATTCCACATTGATCAATGGCGCTAGCAGCGGCGTGCCATCGTCAAATTCAAAGTAGCGCGAATCGGTGGGGCTGACGCGCACAAAGCCATGGCTGTTGGAGGCGACGGCCTCGAAGGTGTGCTCTGCGCTCTCGGCCTGCCCGAGCGCATCGATTAAGCGGATGCGATAGCGCCAGGTCCCGATCGTCTCCGGCGCGTAGCGGCAGCGCCAATCGGGTTGACCAACGGGCGTGAGGTTGGCATCGACCGGCTGGTAGTAGAAGCAGGGCACGGTCCTCATGCTGCCGGCGGTGTCGGTGAGCAACATATCGACCGTGACGCCGCTTTCGTCGAAGGGCGCTGGCGGATCGTAAGGGAAGTAAAAGTTGGTCGCCGTGGTCGAGATGGTGAAGGCGACCTCGAATTTGGCGTAGCGCGGCACGCTGGTGCTCAGCGGTGTGATGGTTCCGATGCGGCCGGTGAATCCTTGCGGCAAGCGGATCAACGGCAGATAGGTGGTGTAGGTTACGACGGGGGCGTTCACGGCATTTTGCGCGCGTGCAGCGGGTGACAGCGACAACGCGAAAGGCGGCACGGCGGCGATGCGCGACGCGAGCAAAATGCTCAGCAGCAGACAGGTGAAAAGACTCAACAGCAATACACGTCTCAGCATAGGGTATGGCCGGTCCAGAAATTTCATCGAGTTCTCCCCATCCAGCAGCAGCCTGCCGGTCGTCTCAACCGCGCGCCTGGCCTGCCGCCGGGCATCTACCTACGTCCAGTCCGCTCCTAATAATAGGCGGAGGGAGCGAGGTTGTCAGTAGTACCAATCTACTGCAAATCACACCTGGCAGGCAGTACCATTGTACCTGCAGCACTGTTTGAAGACAGAGAACCGCCGAGTGATCCTTGATCACTCGGCGGCCGGCTTAAGAGGGTGAAGGACGCAGCCTCGTCACGTTATGCTATGGCCTGCCCGAATGGCGGAATCTCGTCCCACGCAGCAGCCGGACGTAGCTCCTGCCCTTTTGCAATGAGTTCAGGGAGACGATCGCGCCGTTCAAGATAACCGACCAGTTCGCACGCGGCGTCGGCTTTTGTTGCATGAGGCCGGTCGGCGTAATCCACTCCCAAATCAAAATAAAGTGTGTGCAACTCGCTCTCGTCGAAATAATCAACGAGCGTTTGGCATAAGTGGGTTTGACGATTTATCCAGCGCGCTCGTTCTTTCAAGTCCGCTGAAGGATTGGGGGTAATGTGGAGGCTGCCGCTGACCTGACCGCAGACGATAAGAATTCGGGTGTCGCCCAGCCAATCGTCCTCCTGATAGAGTTTGACGACGAGGCTAATCTGGCCAACTTGCCGGGGAGTCAATGTGAAGTAAAACACAGGCGAGTCTTGTCCGGCATAGAGGCGAAACTGGCAGTCTGTCCGAGTCATGGAATTGGCAGGCGGGCGCAATGACCTGAACAACCAGTTGGACAAACAGCTCCGCTTCAGGCCAGACGATTTGCACCGGGCCAGATTTTGTGCGCGTCAGGTCGTCTTCAGTCAGGACCGGCGCAGAGAGCGGGCGCACGGCTACCGCCACGTCAAAGGATTGGCCCTGGCTCACTTGATCCGGCGCGGCGACATCCAGGCGCAGTTGTTGAACCAGGCTATCCGCCTGCCGGCAAAGGAGATAAAAGCAACTGGCAATTTCCTTGGTTGACAGGTTCTGCAAGGTCGGATCAGCGGGTTGAACAATGCGTGCTGATTCGCCAGTATTCACATTGACCACAGAACCGGGCTGGACAATGACGATGCTGCCCACCACTTTGTCGCGGCCGACGGCATCGCCACCGATGTTGGTCCTGCCGCTGTCGATGTTGACGCCACCGCGGCGTCGCTGCTCATCCGCTTGAGGACGGGTGAGGATTTCACGGACAACTTCATCTTTTCTGAAGAGAGCATAGAGTTGTTGGGCCGCTTGCTCAAGTGCAGCTTCGTCCGGTGAATTCTCAAATGACTTGGCCAGTTCGTGCAATTGCCTGGCAAAATCGGGCCAACGCTCACCCAGTGCGCGCTGAATATCCGGCAAGAGATCAACCAGTTTCTCAAGGATTGATAAGGCTTGTGCCATCAAAGTTTCTCCCTTCGGGTTGGAATTCTGCCATGTTTCAGGCTGCTCCGACCACTGTAAAGGCGGCCCAGTGATATGGATGGGCAAACGGACCGGCGTTGCCAGCCGCGGCGAATATGCTTGCCAATGTCTTTTCCAGCGACATGAGTTTGTCGGCCGGAAACCAATTTTCTTCCGCTTCATACTTTTTCCGCAGTCGCTTAATATCTGCCGTGGCCTCTTCGAGGGTTCCGTCGCGCAGCCAAAGTTGCGCTGCGCGCAGGGCTTGAGCCGGGCGCAGCGGCTCCAAGCCTCTGGCCGCGTCACCCTTCAAATAGAATTGATAAAACCGAATCATGAGCAATGCTGTGGAGATGCCACTCACGATCCACAAGCTGCTCACCACGCTCGGCACGCCGGCCTGCACAAACCCGGCAGGCAGCCCCACATACTCATCGGCCAGATCGCCGGGATCGACCAGGCCTGTTTCGCAGGCGCTGAGCACGGCCAGCTGCGTGCCGGGGAGTTTGAGTTTGGCCAGGATCGTCTCCAGCCGCAGCGGCTTGCCGCCGGCCAACTCGAGACAGGACTGCAATGGATCGCGTAATGCGAATTCGCCGTGGCAAGCAAAATGGAGAACCGCATACTGCGGCGCTTCAGCCCACACCGTTTCCGGTGTAGCCGGAGTTGCGCTGCTGTCCAGGATGCGCGCCTCGAACAACGAGGCGATTTGCTCAACTTCAAATTCGGCCCAGGGCAGGTCCTGAGTGGGATTGGCAATTGCCAGGAGCGATGCGCTCTCAGCCATCGTCTTGTGAGTGCTGTGCTCGGCAGTGCCGGAGCACGTCAAAACTGGGAGCATACGTGATTTCTTCGTAGTGATCCAGCATATACGGCTGGCCTTCGTCAGCCAGGCGGCAGGCATGCAGGGGCAGCAGCGACAGGCCCAGATTGGGCATCAAGACCAGCTGGTTGATGTGCAATTGCTGCAACTGCTGATGAATTGGCATCAAGAGCGAGCGGCCCAGCTCGCCGCAAACGTCTTGAAGCGCCGGCTTCCATTTTTCGATTTCATGCCGATGGGCATGATAGTTGACCAGATAGCCGCCCGGCTGATCCGCTGGCTCTTCTGCGAACAAGAGCCGCTCCAGATCATGCTGATTGAACTCCTTAATCAGTTTGACCTGAATATGGCCGTCAGGCGCTGATTGCCAGCCGTAAGCGGCTGAGCCTTGACCATTCTCGCGCGGCTGGCCCATGGCGATAAAGACGATTGTCCCGGCTTCGGTCACGTTGAAGACGACCACAGCCGTGCGCTCGAGCAGGCCCTGGAGCACGGTCCGAATTAGTTCTTGAGTATTGTCCGTGGGAGCCGTGTTCTGAGACAGCAAGTCAGCCAGGTAGCGGGCTTTGGCACGTTCCGTGTATTCCAAAGCCGCCCACAGATCGTCGAGGCGCAAGCAGCACAACATCATGCGTTTGTACAAGAGCGATCGCTCCTGCCAGAACTTCATCCTCGATTCAACGTGCAGGCTTCTGCGCTGCTGCTCGACAATGTCAATCGCTTTCTGATAATGCTCGCGAGCCTGACGAGCCTGGTGCTGCTCATCATCCAACTTGCCCCACGCGTAGTAAACGCGCCACTCAGTGTCGAATAAATGGTGTTCTTGGGCGAGTGCCAGGGCTCCCGTGTAAGATTGCTGCGCCTCTGCCGGTTCCTTTAGTTCGAAAAGGACATTTCCCAGATTAAGCAGGAGGTCGGCTTCGCCGCGCCGATCGTGCCGGCTGCGAGCCAAGTCCAAAGCTGCCTGGTAGTCGTCGTGGGCTGTGTGCAAGTGTGCAATGCGTTCTTCCGGCGCTGTGGCGCGCCGCGCTTCATCACACCACAGATTTCCGCGATTTTGCAGACACTTCTGCTGGGCCGGTCGATCCCCTGTTTGCTCAGCAGTTTCTAACGCCTTCTGATAACACGCGCCGGCTTCAGCCTGATCGCCGAGATCGAGCCAGACAGTGCCCAGGTGATTTAGATGGCGGCCCAGGCCGGCTAGATGACCGGTTTCCCGGCTGATGCCGATCGCCTGTGTGTAAGCCTCTTTGGCTTCCGGCAATTTGCCCAGAAAGTGATAGACCTGCCCCAGGTTGCCAAGCGCAGTCTCTGCGCCACGCCAATTCCCGCACGATCGACTGAGTGCCAAAGCGCGCTTAAAAGACCGCCTGGCCCTGTCTGCTCTTTCCTGAGCGAAACGTATGCGTCCCAGGCCAAGATAGGCATCCGCTTCAAGTTCCACATCCGGCAGTTTCCTGGCAATGCGGAGAAGGCAGGCGTACTCCTGCAGGGCCGCTTCAAGATCGTTTTGACGTTCCTTGATTTCGGCGACGTTCAGCCGAACCTGCGCGAGATGCGCGGGAGCGCCTCGGCCCGATTCAAAGCAAATCCTTGCAGTTTCAAAGCAGTCAAGAGCAGCCGCGTCCTGTCCCTGCTGTTTGTGGATTTGGCCCAACGTGAAGGCACAGTAACCTTTCAGGCGATCGTCGCCCATGGCGTTTGCTGCGGCCTGATTGAGCCGGGCGAGTATGGTAGCAAGTTCCACACCCTGTTCGCGCAGGGACTGCGCATCGTCGTCGCTCTGATCGACGGTTGATTGGTCGAAGCAACCAGCGATGACCTGTGCCTCGGCATCCGTCAGGCTCAATTCCCCTTGCTGTACCTGCCGGGCGATGCGATAGATTGGGTTTGACGTGATGTCCATGGAATTGCTCTGATTACCCGGGCAATGTTGGATTAGAGCGATTTCCGAATTGATATACGTTCCGGATTCGAGGCTTCAGCCGGATCCGCCTACGCCCAGCGGCCCGCCGCCGCAAAGCGGCGGGTACGGGCAAGGCTCGAGTCCGGGGCGGCATAAACCAAAACGGAATCTGATCTAGGGTGTCATTGCGAGGAGCGTAGTTTGCGACGAAGCAATCTCGTATCGACTATGCCTGACGCCCTGTCCGCGAAGCGGGGGCGCGCATAGCGAAAGCGCTCGCAATAACGGTTCGACACTGAAATCAACATTGTCACATTACTGACGCAAGATCAGCGGCAGATAGACTCGATGCTCAAGATACACGGAGCGACTCGCACTGATCGTTCCAAACGCATTCTGGGCGGTCACGGTGAAGGTTTGGCGGCCGGCGATATTCCACACCAGCGAGACGGTGTCAGTCAGCGAGTTTTGTCCGGCATGGACAATGCTGCCCTGCCCGGCGATTGTCCACGTATACGTGACGGGTTTGGTGATGACTGTCGGGCTGACTGTCGCCGTGAACCTGTGGGCTGTCCGGACTGCGCCGGTGATAGGACCGCTGATCGCGAGGCTTACCGGCGGCGTTCCAAGCAATTGGAGTATTCGAGTGGACGCCACGGGTATGTTGAGGCCGTTATCGGCTGTGACGGTGATCAGCTTGGCGCCGATCGCTCCAGCCGGCCAGGCGAAAGGCGCGGTATCGCTGAGCCCGTTCGTGTGAATGAGTGTGGGTTGGCCGCTGGCTTGCCAGGTATAGGTGACGGGCAGCGTCGTCGTGAGCGGGCTGACCGTGGCCGTGAAGGCATAGCTCGTCAAGGTTGCGCCCGTGGTCGGGCCGTTGAGGCTCACGCTAGCGGGCGCGATCGGCGTGCGCAGCGCAAAGACGCCGCGGCCGGTGCCAAGGTAAAGATTGGCATCGCCGCCTGCCGGGCAGAAGACCACCGCGCCGATCTGGGTGGCGCTGCCGTTTAGCCCGGCGTTAAGATCGGGCGTCCAGTTAGCGCCGCCATTTGGGCTGACGTACAGTCCATAGCTTGTTCCGGCCACCATGTGATTCACATTGGCGGGATCGATGGCAATGGCTCGCACGTCGGCAGTGTTAAGGCCTGTTCCGAGCAGCGCCCAGGTGCTGCCGCGATCGGTCGAGCGATATAACCCCGCAGCCGTGCCCGCATAAACTATGTTTACAGTTGGGCCCGGGACGAGAGCATTGATGCGCAGCGGCGGCAGATCAGTGGCCGGCCTGTGCCAGCTGGCGCCATCGTCGGTGCTGAGGTACAAGCCCAGATCGGTGGCTGCCAGCAAGGTGCTTCCCGCATAGGCCAGGTCCGATACTAAACGTCCGGGCGGGCTGCTTGCCGGCCTGCCCCAGCTGCCCCCGCCGTCGCTGCTGACGAACAGCCCCATTTCCGTTCCCGCGTAGAGACGGCCGGGCAGCGTCGACGAAACGATCACCGCATAGACATCGCTGGCCGTTAGGCCGTTGATAATGGGTGTCCAGGTTTGACCGCCATTGGTGCTTTTCAGAGCGCCGCCATACCGGACGCCGGCATACACCGTGGTGGCATCTGCTGCGCTGAACTCACCTACGCTCGCGGAATGAATTTTGTTCCAGGTCCCATGTTGTGCATCGTTACTCTGGAAGAGGCCGGCCTGGAAAGCGCCTGCCAGCAGCCGATTGTCACTGGTGCAGGCCAGCGCGAACGATGCGCCATGGTAAGCGACTGGCACCCATTGAGTCGCGGCGGGCGCGTTAACACTCATGGGGCGCGAATTTTCCGGCGCAGATGATTCGCCGCTGCGATTGAGCAATAGCTCCTCAGGCAGCACATTCGCCCGCGTCTTTTCAGCGGTTTCTAGCGCATCGCGCGATTTATTGAGGGGGCGCAAGCCGCTGGGATCATTATAGGTGAGCGGGTTGTCGAAGGCGTAGAGATAGTCGTTGAGGCTGAGCGGCTGCGACAGATTGCCCGGCAGGGGATCGCGAGTGACGAAGCGCTCACTCATGGGATCGTAATAGCGGAAGCCCATCAAAAGCGCGGGCCAATTCAGGGCTTGATGTTGATAGACGCCGCGCTGGCCGACGAAGCGGAACGGATTCGGATCGATGCCGCCTGGTTGAGCCGGACGGCCATAAGCGTCGTAACGATAGGCATCGATCGGCTGGCCGCTGCTATTCTCGATCAAATAGCGGACATTTTCGAGCGCGTCGCCGTGATACGAGGTGAAGCCCAGCTGCGCAGTGTAGCGGGCGGCGAGCCAATCATTGCCATAGAGATAACGCGCCGAAGCCTGGCTCAACGTCGCGTCGCCTTCCAGGAGGATATTCAGGCCGTCAGTCAGGAAGCCGCGTGTGCCGGTCCAGTCTTGCGCCGTCAGGCGGCGGCCAAACGCATCGTAGGTAAATGCCAGGGCCGCGCTGCCCGGCAGCGTCAGACCGGTCAGATGGTTTTGGTCGTCGTAGGCATACGTGGTGGTTCCGCGCGGATTGAGCCACGTCACCAGGTTCCCGTTGGCATCATACCCGAAGGTGTCCGCGCCCCGGCTGAGCAGTTGATCGGCCGCATCGTACGTGTACGGCACGCTGGCTAATGCGTCGGCCCGGCGCGTCAAATTTCCGCCGGCGTCGTAGGTGTAGCTGATCGTGTAGCGCGGCAGGATTTCCGCGGCGAGGCGATCGAGCGCGTCATAGCTGTAACGGGTGACATAGGCGCCCGAGGGCAGCGTATCGGTGATGCGGGTGGCGTTCCCGTTGGCGTCGTACGTGTACTGGTAAGTGACCAGGGCGGCGTTCTGCGCATCGAGATGTTTGACTTGCACGATGTGACCGGCGGCATCGTAGCTGGTGTCGGCGCGCGCGCCACCCGGATCGGTAATACGCTGGACGCGGCCCGCTTTGTCGTAGAGATAGGACACCGTGCCGGTGGGCGTGGCTGTTTGATCGACGAGACGGGCCAGGCGCGCCGCGGCATCGTAAGTGTAGGCCAGATCGACCAGCACGGCTGCGCCCCGGTTGACGCGCAAGTTGGAGCGGCGGCCGGCGGGATCATAGGCGTAGGTCATCGCCAGCCCGCGACTGTCGGCGATCGTCTTGAGCTGGTTCGCCTCGTCAACCTGAATCAGCGCGCCCCAGCCGCCGTGTGTAGCGCTGATGACATTGCCAGCCGGATCGTAGCGATAAGCGCTGTCGGCGCTGCCCGGATAATCGATGCCGGTCAGGCGTCCCAGGCCGTCGCGTTGATAGGCGATGTGGCTGCCGCCGGCGCGGTCCAAAGCGCTCAGTTGCCCGGCGGCGTCATAACTCATAATCACGCTGCGATTGAGCGCATCGGTCACCGTCATGATCTGCCCCAGCGGATCGCGTTGATAGAGGGTGGCATGATTGTTGGCGTCCGCGAGGCGAATGAGCAGATCGTTCGCGTTGTAAGTGTAAGTGATGCTGCGCCCCAGTGCATCACGAACGCCGATCAGATTGAAGTGCGCGTCATAAGCGAAGGTGGTCGTGGTGTTATTGGGCGTCGTCAGGCTGACAAAGTTATTCGCCGCGTTGTAGCCGTAGCGAGTCGCGCGGCCAAGCGGATCGGTGACGCGGAGCAAATTGCTGTTGACATCGTAAGTGAACTGCGTGGCCTGCCCCAGGCCGTTCGTCAAGCTGAGGGGACGGCCGGCCCGATCGAAGGCCCAGCAGCTGGATTCGGCCAGGCCATTGGTGCGGCAGATCTGATTGCCGTAGGTGTCGTAGTTGTAGGACACGACGACGCCGGCGGCATCGCGCGCTTGAATCACCTGTCCTTTCCCGTTGCGGTCGTAGCGGACGAAATTCCCCAACGGGTTGGTGACGGTGATCAGATTGCCGTAGGTGTCATAGTTCCACTGCCACTTCTGGCCGCGCGGATCGCGGTATTGAGTTGGAAAGCCGGCGGCGTCATAGGCCCAGGTGCGCGTATAGCCCAGCGTATCGGTCAGCCTGATCAGATTGCCCCAGGTATCGTAAGCGCGCTGCGTGGTCTGGCTCAGCGCCGTGGTGCGGCTGATTTCGTGGTCGCCGGCATCGTACCCGATCGTGGCGCGGTGACCCAGCGCGTCGCGCGTCCCCAGCCAGCGCCCGCGCTCGTCGAAGAAATAGGTGGCGCGAGTGTTCAGCGGATCGATCACGATGGTCTGATCGCCGCCAAAGAGCAGCCGGGTCTGGCCGCCGCGCCCGTCGAGCTGCGTTGCCGCGCGGCCCAGCGCGTCATATTGATTCGTCACGTAAGTGGCGCCCAGTTGATCGGTCACAGACAGCATGCGGTGTTGGGCGTCATAGGTATAAGTGATGACGCCGCCGCGCGGATCGGTAAACGTCTTCAGGTTGCCCTGACCGTCATAGCTGTAGCGATAGAGGCGGCCCAGTGGATCGCTCAACTGGCTGAGCAGACCCGGCGCGGTGTAGGTCAAAACCAGGCTGCGGCCCACGGCATCGGTCACCTGGCGCAAGCGCCCCTGAGCGTCATAGGTCAGCGTGGTGCGATTGCCGTTGGCGTCGTCAAGCGCGCTGGGCCGCCCGGCGGGATTGAACTGCATGCGGGTTCCGTCGCGCCAGCTCAGCGTCGCGCTGCCGTCGCCGGCAACCGTGACGCCGCTCACAGTGCGCCCGCCGGCAGGAGGCTGATACGTGCCATCGCTCAAGCGCACGTGGGTATTCGGGTTGGCCTGACTGTCGATCAAAGTAATCGCATTGCCCGTAATCTGAGTCATCAGCCACTGCGCCGCCAGCACTTCGACGGTGTAACGCTGGCGGGGGAAATTGGAAGCGGAGATGTCCCCGGTAGCGAACAGGTCAAACCCCACCTGGGCGGATGCCAGCGCCGGTGCGGCTTCGATCGCCATGCGATCCCCGAAGCCGCGCGTCCACTCCGTGGAAGTATAGAAACGGGTGTTATAGGTGTGATTCCAGCCAAAGCCCAGCGTGCTGCTCAGGCTGTTGCGCGAGCTGACATAGGAGCGTTCAAAGCTCAGCGGCAGACCCAGTCCACCCAGGGAAGGCAGATCCGGGTGTTGATGGACGAATGAGCCGGTGGCAATATCGATCGGATCCGAGGTCGCCTGTCCGGTTCCGGGCCGTGTTTCAGGGTGCAGATGGGGCGGCTGGAAAGGAAACGAGCAGCTCGCCGTCGCATGATTGGCCGCATAGGCCATCTGGCAGTAGTCCGGTGGCTGCGGCGGCGGCTCTGGCAAAACGCCGCTGCCGCCGCTGACAATGGGCTTGAACGGCGAACGGTTAGAACCAAGTCCGCCGGAAATCAGGTATGCGGCTGATCCCGTTTGAGGATCGAGGCTGATCCAGCCCGAGCCCTGCCACTGGACGTACGTGACCGGCGCTTGCGAGATGATGATATGCCGCCCGCCAGCCAGATCGGCGCTGACGGAATCGAGCACAGACGGGTCATGGGCGCTCAAAAGTGGAAGCACTGTGCCCTGGTTGGCCGGCGTGAGGTAGTAGATGCGCTGCCCGCTGTCGGCGGCCAACTTGAGCGCCTGAATGGTCGAAATGGCTTTGACAGGGCGCAGCTGCTCGTGGATGGCGTGTTCCGTTGCCGAACCACGCATGCCGGCGTTGAGCATCCAGGCGATCTCGCTAGCTGAATTGGCGGGGTTCTGCGCGGAGACGATTGAGTCGAGGCTGAGTCGCACATCGACTGAGTATGAAGCAGGATCCAGATCGACGGGGCGCTGCAGGGTATCGACCCAGATGCTGAGGTCGCGCGAAGTGATCGCCAGCGCGAAGTGGGGCACTTGCACGACTTGCGCCAGGCGATTGTCGATACGGTCTCCCATTTCGACTTCGTTGAAGTAGGCCAGGCCCAGGATATTGAGCGCTTCGCCGAGCACGCGTTCGTCGTCGTAAGCTAGTCCTTGCGCAAGCGCGTCGTTCAGCAGGGTCGTGTGGCGAACCAGCATCCTGGTTGAGACCGTTTGCAGCCGCAGCGGCAGCGCATACCACGCTCCTGCGATAAGCGACTGACCGGTCGCGAATGACTCGCCGTAAGGCGCCGTAATCGTGGCGTACAGCGGCTGTCCCCATGTTCCCAACGCAACCGCCGTGCCGGCCGCAACTGTTGCGCCTCCAATGCGCAGTTTTGGAACTACGTTGACCTGATAAGCCGGGTAGATGTTGTAAATGCCGCCGCTGCTGCTGAGCAGCTGGCAGTCAGCCGGCGTGGCGCATTCGTAGAAAATCGTGATGCGCTCGCCGGCGATGTCGTTGATGTTGGTCGTGTAGTTGATGCCCGGCAGCTGGACGTTCAGTGTGTAGGCAAAGCTGCTGGGGATGCTATTCGCCGGTCCCGAAGTCTCAACCACCGTATACGGCAAAGCAGCGGGATACGCAACAGAGGTGCCGGGACTGATGCGCCGGCCGCCAATCATCTCGTCGAGGCTGGCAAAGGTCCTGCCGCTTCGCAAGTAATTCACGAGGTTGAGCGCATAGGTGCTCAGATCCGATCGGATGTTCGTGCCGTTGATGTTTTGCACGTAGTCGGAGGTGATGGTTGCGCCAACAGTAGCGCGGGCCAGAAACGTGGAGAGCGTGTAACCCAGGCGCGGCCGCAGGTCTACTCCGCTTTGCGCTTGATAGGATTTGAAACTGGGATCCAGGGGATGCCAGACACCTTGATCCAGCACCTGGACCCAGATGTGAGAGATCTGAAGCACGTTGTCACCTTCAGCAGTTGGGATGCCCCCGTTGGCAAAGACGTAGCCGACCGCCGACGGATCCGCCGCGCCGACCCAATTCATGGCGGCCGTTTTGCTGATCTGGATCGTGCCCCAGACGTAACGGGTCTGGAAGCCGGCGGCATTCAGCAGCGCGGAGAGCAGCGCAGCCTGATCGTAGGCATTGCCCGCTTCGGCCAGCAAGGTTTCGCGCGGATTTTTGAGCAGCCCATAGGATGGGACAAAGTCAATATGATTGCGGACGTAGTCATAGATGGCGAGCGGGTTATTCTCCAGGCCCGCCGCCAGCGTCTGAATTTCGGCCGTGATGGTGGGGACGGCTTCAGCCGAAAGCGGCACTGGGCGCTGAGGTTGCAGCAGCTGCTGCCGGACGTCTTCCCCCACCAGCGCCGGATCGCGAGGCGGGAAGCGCACATTCAGGCGGCCCGGCGGGGTGTGCTTGCCTAAATCAGAAACCGGAATGCCGCCGGGGACGTAGGCCCCATTGTCCTGCGCCTGGACCGGCTCAAAGCGTGGATATAAGACGACGACGAGCAATACGAGCAGGAAACCGCCCAAAACCAGGACATGCCGTTTCATAACGCCTCCCGGTACCCCGCCGCATTCTCAATTGGACGCCGGCCTTGCGGCCGAATCTGCCCTTGGACTGCCGGGGATTCTAGCACACATGGCGGACTACAGCGAATTCCAGTTTAGTTTACGACTTCTGGAGTGGAGCCTTGCCCGTACCCGCCGCTGTGCGGCGGCGGGCCGCTGGGCGTAGGCGGACTCCGGCTGAAGCCTCGACTCCAGATCGAAAATCAACTTGGAAACTGCTCTAAATCCACAGCGTTGTTGCAGTCTGGAGGTGAGAGGGCCAGTACGAGGAGTGAAGAGTGCGTAACGAGTAATGAGTTCCACGGGGATGCTTCGCGATAACGAGTAAGGGGCGGCTCGCGCCGGGTTCACCGAAGAACAAAGCGCGAGCCTCTTCTATATTCGCCCGGCCTCACGCGGCAGGCGTGAAGCGCGGCCAGGGCCAGAGCCGGTCCGGCTCTCAACACATGCGGTGCAGTGCTCCCGCCGGCGCCTCGGCGGCTCAGTCCGAAAACCCAGCCGCATTTCCGGCGATGTGTGGGAGTCGTGGGACACCACCACCCGCAAGCCGACATTGTCGTTGCGATTATCAGGGTGATTGTTGTTGCGATACACACAGCGCGCGTTGTTCTGATTGTTGTTGAACGCGCCGCCCCGCAACACCCGCGTGTCCGGCGGCCCGGCCCCGCAGTGAGGGTAATCGCATTGGATTACCCCTACGTGCCAACGGTTTTTAACCAGCCGCCCAACAGGCGGCCCATTTCGGCGATCATCTGCGCCGCGTGTTGATACTGGCCAGAGTTCAACCAGTTCCATTCGCGGCACAGGCGCAGATACAAGCGCACCTTGTTGAGGGCAGCATCGGCCCGGCGCAGCCGATCCAGGCGCGCCGCCCCGCGCGCGGCTTCAGCCTCGACGATCAATTCCTGAAAATCCAGCGCGGCATTCTGCAAGCGCTGCGTGACCGTGAACCGCTGCGGGCGCGGAAAACTTTGGGTGCGGGGCAGCAGCCACGACAGAAAATCGAATGTGCGCGCAAACAAAGGTGAAGTTTCCATCAACGTATCCACTCCAAAACGGGTTGTGAGATCAGCGCGCGGCGCAAGCCCCAGGTGTCGCCGTAGCGCACGTGATTGACCCAGCCGCACACCGAAGCGTGCAGCTGCGTGAGTGTCAGACGGCCGGCCGCCAGCCTCGATCAGCTGTCCTTTGAACTTGCGCCGATACGATACGGCTTTCTGCGCTTTGAGGTAACGATGCGTTGGAAAAACAGTGAAGCCCAGAAAAGACAAGCCTTCTGTGACGGGGCGCGGCTGGGCGCGCGCCTCATGCACGATCAACCGCAGCTCTGCTAAAAAGTCGACGACGGCCGCGCGCCACTGCCAGAGCGTGCGCTTGTCGTCGGCGAAGAGGATGAAGTCGTCGACGAAACGCAGGTAGGCTTCACATTTCAGCACGCGCTTGACAAAGTGATCGAAGGAGTTGAGATAGACGTTGGCCCAGAACTGCGAGGTGAGATTGCCGATGGGCAGGCCGCGCGGCCGATTGGCGGCGAACAGATCATCGCCGGGAAAATAGACCGGGCGATACTCGTCGGCCTGCACCCCTTGTCCGCTGGCGATGATCGTGTCGCACAGCCACAGGGTCTGCTGATCGCCGATGACGCGCGCCAACGCCGGGCGCAGCCGCGCGTGATCGATGCTGGGAAAGAACTGCACGATGTCCAGCTGCAGCGCGTAGTCATACTGCCGCGCAAAGTACTGGCAGCGATCCAGCGCGCGATGCGTGCCTTTGCCCGCCCGGTTCGCATACGAGTCGAAGATGAAGCCGCGCTCGAACAGCGGCTCGATCACGTTGCACAGCGCGTGATGCACCACGCGATCCCGAAACGGCGCGGCGGAAATGAGACGGCGCTTCGGCTCATGGATATAGAAGTTGTGGTACGCGCCGGGCTGATAGGTCTGCTGCACCAGATCGTTCTGCAGCGCTACCAGGTTGTCTTCCAACTGCCGTTCAAACGCGGCGGCGGGTGCGCGCCCGCGCTTGCCCTTACGCGCGCGGCGATAGGCGTTTTCCAGATTTTCCCAGTCGCAAATGGCCGGATAGAGATGGCGATAGGGCTTCATGGTATTGAATGAGTAAAGGATCAGGGATCAGAGTTCTCAGGGATCAGGGTGTCAAAAGCGAGAGCCGGGGGACACCACCACCCGCAAGCCGACATTGAAGTAGCGAAGATCAGGGCGACTGCTGCGGCGATACACACAGCGCGCGCCGACCTGATTGACGTCGAACGCGCCGCCCCGCAACACCCGCCGATCATCACCGTGCAAGTCTTCACGGCCATCAGTCGAATTATATGGGTAATCCTTGAATTTCGACTGTGTCCACTCCCACACATTGCCGATCATATCCAGACAACCGTAAGGTGAAGCGCCGGAGGGGAAACAACCGACGGTGCTGGGACCGCCGATGCCGGTCTGACTAACATTCGCTTTGTTGCGGATCGTAATCGCCCTTCCACGACCACAGGCGCTTGTCCGTGCCGCGCGCAGCCTTTTCCCATTGGGCCTCGCTGGGCAGGCGCACCATTTCGTTCTCGTTGATTCTGCCGGATTGCCGCCACTGCTGCGTCAACCACTGGCAATAGGCTTGCGCGTCGAGCCAGGAGACGTTCACGACGGGGTGATTGTCGGGCGCCTTCAACACAGCAGGATCGCCCTCAAAGTGTGTGCGCTTCTGCAAAGGCACGCCACTGTTTCACCGTGACCGGATACTTGCCGATTTTGAATTCCGGCACGTCCACTTCGTGCTGCGGCAACTCGTCGTCATCGGCAAATCGATCAACGGCCTTGTCGCTGCCCATCCAGAATTTTCCGGCCTCAACGGTGACCAATTCGTCAAAGTCACGCAGGTCGCCTAACACGCTCAGGGCGCGTCCGGCTTCGGCGCGCTCGCGCGGCGTCAATTGCTCCGCCGTGATCAGCATCGTCAGTTCCTGCCGCACGCGGCTCAGAATTTGCTCGTCATTGCGGTCGGGGAACTCGCCGCAGAAGATGGGCCAGACCACGCCCGCCAGCCAGACATTGCGCCAGTGGCCTTCGCCTGCTCTGGGTGCGGGCAGCAGCGCGTCCGTCAAATCCAGCACATCGCGCGGGCGCTGGCTGACGATGCTGGCATACTCGGCCAGAAAGACGCCCACGTAAAACCAGCGGTCGTTCGCGGCGTTGCGCTGCGCCAGGGTGGTGTGCGGCTGGTCCAGCATCGCGATGTAGCGCGCCGCCAGATATTCCTCGAACGACGGGTGGGGAAAGGCGTAACATTCCACCGGCTTCTCGTCGGCGGGCCGTTCCGGCAGGCGGCGCGAGCCTTGCGCCAGCAGCAGGCCATTGGCGCTCTGGCAGTATTCGACAAACACCTGCGTCGCTTCCTCGCCCAGCTTGGGCTGCAACGCGCCGCGCAGCGAATGCTCGTCGACGAGCGTCGTCTCGCCCTGGCGCAGGCCGCTCCCTTCGCGCGCCTGAAAAGCCACTTCGTACAGTCCGCGCATCAACTGGCCTTCCAGGCCGCTGGCGCGATCGGGCGCGGCGGCGCTCATTGCTTCCAGCACCGAGCGCAGCGGCGCGGTCGGCGAGCGGCGGGTCTGCCAGCGCAGCAGCAGCAGTTCCACGCACTCCTCGTAGATGCGCACCCGCGAGCGGGGCAGTTCCTCGCGGTGCGTGTGGACGATGGCAATCAACGTCAACAGCAGCGGATTGTCGGAGATTTGCTGCAACTGCCGCGCATCGTGCGAGAAGATGGCCTGTCTGCAGTGACACGGCTTTCTTCTCGTACAGCGCCTGCGAAGCCGCATCGTTGCGGATCAGCGCGGCATACCACTTGCCGATGAATTCCTCCTGCGCCTCGGGCGCGAGCGGCGCCAATTGAAAGGCGGGCCAGCCCTCCAGCCGCCACGCCTCGTCGCCGTAACTGAAGGTGCGGCAGGTCACAACGGCGCGGCATTCGCGGCGGGTGGACAAAAAGGCGGCCAGTGCGGCCTTCACCACCGCGCGTTTGCGTGGGGCCACCTCGTCCAGGCCGTCAAACAAGAGCAGCAGGCCCCGCTCGCGCGCCTCGCGCCACAGGCGCGTGCTTGAAGCCTCGCAACTCTTCGGCGGCCTCCACTTCCTCTTCCACGAACTGCCGCACCTTCGCATCGAGCCCCTTCTGGGCTGGTCGGGCAGCGCATCGGCCAGCTTCGCCAGCGACAGAAGGACCGGCAGCAGGACGCCGCTCTGCCATTCCGGCAGCGTCTCTTTCAATTGCTGCGGGCGCAGGTAAGCTTCGGCCAGCCGGTAGGACAAATAGCGCAGCACCGACGATTTGCCTGCGCCCGGCAGACCCAGCAGCACGGCTGTGCCCGCTTTGTCATCGCTCAACGCTTCCAGCGCGGTGAGCTGTTCGCGCTCACGACCGATACTCTCCCGCCACATCATCTCGCGCGGATCAGATTTGCCGCGCCGGGCCTGCTCTTCCGGCTCGCCGCGATAGCGATCGATCTTCAACGAGATGAAGACCTCGCTCAAGGTGCCGGGGTTCTTCGCCTCGGCCAGGCGCCGCTGCGGATCACTGGCCTCGGAACTGATGCCGCCCAGGCGCAGCACATTGTTGTCGGCCATCACCTTGTTCAGGTAAACCTTCAATTGTTCCGCATCGGACAGAGGCGCCGGTGCTGACTTGTCCGGCGCAGCCGCGGGCATCACGATGATCTTATCGCGCCCGACGACATCCCCGCCGATGTGGGTGCTGCCGCCCCCCACTTCGACGCCGCCGGAACGCACCGTGCCGGAACGCTCCGGCCTGCGCAGGGCCGCTTTGATGGCTGGCAGCGCCGCAACGATCAACGCGAAGATCACGACAACATAGATCAGCGCGATATAGGTTGACGGGATCGACGTGCCCAGCAGCGCCAGCACAATGATCGTCGCCAGGGCGAACAACAGCAGTTGATTCTTGATCCCGCCGATCAACTGCTTCAAAACTTCATACGCGCTTGGGGATGGATCAGGGCTCATCGCGCCTCCTTAGTAAGGGCGAGGCATTCTCCAACGCCAGCAGGTGAGTTAGCCAGCCTGCCAGGCTTAGACGCTCATCAAATACGCCGTCTTGTGCGATTGCCTCGCCCCTGCGGCCGTTGTACCTAGTATACAACGAGTCTCGCCAAACCAACAAAACGCCGCCGGGCGATCTTCGATCGCCCGGCGGCGTTTTCATTCTCCCTGCTATGCGCAGGCTGTCATTGTGCGAGAGTCGTTACGATACAATCTTGACGGCGCTCATCCAGGGCTTGTCCAGCTTCGCCTGCAGCGTAATGCTGATCAGCGCCATGCCTTCCAGCTGACGCGCTCGCTTGAGCGGGCCAACGTCAAAGGCGCGCTGACCACTGTCTTCGATGAGTCGGGACAACGTCGCCTTCGCCTGGGCGTCATCGCCCGCGATGAACACATCCAGCGGCTGGTCGGCGACGTGACCCTGTGCGAGGAGGCCGGCAAAAGTCGTATTGAAAGCCTTGAGCACTTTGGCTCCCGCGGGCGCGACCCGGGCCAGTTCTTCGGCGGCCGAAGTGCCCGGCGGCGTTGCCAGATCGTCAAAAGTCTTATTCAGTGGATTGGTGATGTCCACCAGGATCTTACCGTCAAGCTGCTGGCCGTATGAGGCGATGACATCGAGCGCGACCGGATACCAAATGGCATTGACGACAACCGGATCAGAAATCGGGCTGCCGAGCGCGGCCGATTTGACGGCTGCGCCCCTGGCGGCGGCCGAGGACAGCTCTTGCGCGAGCGCGGCCGCCTTGTCCGGCTCGCGATCGAGCAGTGTGACAGTGTTTCCACCAGCCAGGAGCCGCGTCGCAATCGCGCGGGCCATATTGCCAGAACCAAGAATCGTGACATCCATAGGAATAACCTCCAAGGTGAATGTGTTTCGTCGATTGCCAGTATAGCCTGCCGGCGTGACACGGTCGTGAACATCAGCATAAACAAAACCGCCGGGCGATCCTCGATCACCCGGCGGCTCCATGGTCAACTATTGTCAGTCTGAGGCGCGGCGCCCAGCATGCCTCCGCCGCCTCTAGCGACGGGAAAGGCGAGCGCTGAAGAATCTCTACCGCTGATAAGCAATGCTATTGATTGGCAGAGAGATTCTTCGCTCACTTCGTTCGCTCAGAATGACATTTCAGCCTTCATTCCTCATCCCTCCGCCCTCAGCCCTTCAATCACTTCCGCCGCCGAATCATACCGGCCAAACATCGGCATCACGTACACGCCCTGCAAGACCTCGCGCAATTCCAGCAGCGCCTGGCGCGCGATCTGCACGCCTGCCTTGCGGCCATCCGCAGCCTTGCGCATGCGATCGAGCGCCCAGTCCGGCAGGAGGATGCTCGGCAGCTCGTTGTGCAGGAACTCGGCGTTGCGCAATGAGGCCGGCGGCAGCACGCCGCCCATGATGGGGATCGGGACCTCGCCGAATTGATCGCGATAGCGCTGCAAAAAGGCCCGCACGGGAGCCACGTCGAAGACGGGCTGCGACACGGCGAAGTCCGCGCCCGCCACGATCTTCTTGCGGAACGTCCTGATCTCGCGCTCCAGATCCTGGGGATAAAAATTCACGGCCACGCCCACGTGAAACGACGTGCCGGCGCCGATTGAGATGCCGGCCGAATCTTCGCCGCTGTTCAGGCCGCCCTTGATCAACTTCACCAGCCCTGACGGCACGATGTCGTGTTGATCGCCCGCTTCGGGGTAATCGCCCACCGAGGGCGGATCGCCCATCACCACCAGCAGGTTGCGAATGCCCAGCGCGTGCGCGGCCAGCAGATCGCCCTGCACGCGCAGCAGGTTGCGGCCGCGCGTGGGAAAGTGCAGCACCGTTTCCATCCCGGTGTCGCGCTGAATCAAATGCGCCAGCGCCCACGCGCTCATCCGCATGCGCGCCAGCGGCGTATCGGCGATGTTCATCACGTCGAAGCCGGCGCGCTGCAGCTCGCGCGCCGCCTCGATGAGGCGATTGGCGCTGTGCCCGCGCGGCGGATCGACTTCGATGGCGGTGACGAATTGGCCGGCGGCGAGTTTCTCGGCGAGCTGCGTGGGCGCGATCGGCTCAGCCACACCCGATCGGTCTTCTGCGGCCTCAACGATCACATCCTGCACAGCGACGGTGATCGATCGCTGCAACTCCACTTCGTCCAGCGCCGTCCGCATCGCTCGAATGTGATCGGGCGTGGTGCCGCAGCACCCGCCGATGATCGACGCTCCCGCCTGCAGAAAACGGCGCGCAAAGTCGCCGAAGTATTCGGGCGTGGCCGGATAGATCAGGCGCGCGCCCCGGCGCTGCGGCCAGCCGGCGTTGGGTTGAATCGAGACGAGCGGGCGGCAGTCCACTTGCGCGGCGTGACGGGCCAGCGCTTGCACCACGGGCAGCAGCTTGGCCGGGCCGACGCTGCAGTTCGCGCCAATCACGTCGACTGCGAGCTCGCACAGTTTGCGCGCCACCTGCTCGGGCGTGTCGCCCAGCGGCGTGCAGCCGTCTTCGGTGAACGTCATCTGCGCGATGAGCGGCAGGGTGGGATTCACCTCGCGCGCCGCCTGAACAGCCTGCACGATCTCGTTGAGATCGCTGAACGTCTCCAGCAGCAGCGCATCGACGCCCGCTTCGTTCAACGCGCTGATCTGCGCTTTGAAAGCGGCGAAGGCTTCCACCGGGTTCACCCGGCCCAACGGCGCGAGGCGTACGCCCAGCGGCCCGACCGATCCGGCGATAAAGATTCGGCGGCGCGATTCGTCGGCCGCTTTGCGCGCCAGCCGCACGCCCGCGCGGTTGATCTCCGCGGCCCGGTCTTCCAGATCGTGCTCCAGCAAACGGAAGCGATTGCCGCCGAAGGTGTTGGTTTCCAACAGGTCCGCGCCCGCTTCCACGTAGCCGCGATGCACGCTGAGCACCACCTCGGGCTGGGTGAGATTCAAGCCGTCCAGCGAATGCTCGAAGGCGACGCCGTGCGCGTGCAGCTGCGTGCCCATGGCGCCATCGCACAACAAGGGCCCGCGCTGCAACCGTTCAATGAAGTCATTCATGGCTTTCTCTTTTGGACACGGATGGCACGGATCGGAAGGATAACCACGGATCAAATTCAGGCTGCACCCGTGCCAATCCGTCAAATCCGTAGCATCCGTGTCCTGGTTTTATTCCTTCAGCCGCACCACGCGGAAGTTCTCCGCATAAGCCATGCCTTTTTCCTTGCCCGCGTCGATCGCGCGCTGGCGGATAGTTTCTTCCAGGTTCTGGTAATCGTCCAACTGGCAATGATGCTCGCGCAGCGCCTTGATCTTCAACTCGATCGTGTCGCCGACGTCGATCCAGGTATCCAGGTGCTCGAAGGCGCGCACGTAGACGCCGTGGACTTCGTGCGCGGGGCCTTCTTCGGGCCACAACAGTTCCATCGAGGCGCAGGGGAAAATCGCATCGAGCGCTGCCAACGCCGCCGCGCGGTGATCGGGATGGTTGATGCGATTCGGCCCCCAGAACACGAGGTTGGGATCGCCGCAGAAAACCACTTCCGGCTTGTACTTGCGAATCAAGTGCACCAACTCGCGGCGCAGCGCCAAGTCGGCCACGAGGCGGCTGTCATCATGCCGCAGAAACTCGAGGCGCTTGAGGCCCAGCACGGCGCAGGCGTTTTTCTGCTCTTCCTCGCGCAGGACGGCGAGTGTATACGGGGTAAACTTTGCGTCGTGGGTGCCCACGTTGCCGCTGGTGCACAAGACTACGCTGATCTCGCAGCCGGCCTGCGCCCACTTCGCCAGCGTCGCGCCGCACGAGAATTCCATATCGTCGGGATGCGCAAAGATCGTCATCGCGCTGCGTGGAACCCAATCACTGTCAAACTTTGCCATCGTTCTCCATTGTTGATGGTTGACACCTGCACTCAAACCGCAGGCGTTCACGCGCGGTGCAAGTGTTTTTGATTGCGGATTGCCGGGTGTCACCTGGTCACTGTGTCACCTGGTCACACTTGCACCTGCGCAAGTGCAGGTGTCTTGTCTTCCTGTCTTCTTGTCCACCCCTCCGCTTGTCATGACTCTTGCGGCTGATCGACCAGCGTCATGACGCGAAAGGCTTCGGCGTACCGCAGCTTGCCGCCCTCGTCGGCCTTCGTCTTCCAGCCCTTCTTCTTCGCGCGCCGGCGGAACGCCTGGGCTTCTTCCTGCGCCCACTGCGTAATCATCTCCGTCGGGTCCCAGTCACCCATCTGGCTCTTGTGCAGCTTCAGAGCCGCCGCTTTCTTGGCGAGCGTCGCGGCAATGTCGATCGCCGTGTCAGGCTGCTGGTTGCCGTGGACGTAAACCGCGTGGACTTTATGCACCGGCCCCTCTTCCGGCCAGAACAATTCCATCTCGCAGCGCGGAAAAACCGATTCCAGCGCGACGATCGCGGCAGCGCGATGGTCGGGGTGATTGAGGTAATTGCTGCCGTAGAACCAGCCTTCGGGATCGCCGCAGAGCACCACTTCGGGTTTGTGCTTGCGGATTTCGCGCACGACTTTGCGGCTCAAAGCCAGCGAGGCCTCCAGGGCGCAGTCGTCGTGGCGCAGAAAGGCCACGTGCTTCACGCCGAAGAAGCCGGCCACGGCCTGCTGCTCGGCTTCGCGCGTCTTGGCCAGCGTCTTGAGGGTGTACTGCGGATCGTGCGTGCCCACGTTGCCGCTGGTGCATAACACCAGCGTGATCTCGCACCCGGCGGCCGCCCACTTGGCGATGGTCCCGCCAATGGTGAACTCCGCATCATCGGGATGCGCAAAGATGGCCATGGCCGATGCGGGGATGTAACTGCCGTTGAACTTGGACAAGGTCTCCTCCGTGATGAGTGAAAAGTGACACATGCACCGCACTGCGTTTGGTGCAGTGCCGGTGTGAGTGAAGCGCGAATAGTCACCGCTTGCTCTTCACTCGTCACTTATTAGCGCGTCTATTCAGCCGCCTGCAGCGCTCCGGCAATCTTCGGTAATGATACCTCATACCGGTACTGAATATTCAGGTGCCCGTCGTCAAACTCTTCGTATTCGTGCGGCACGCCCAGCGCCTTCAACTTCCTGACGAGGAGGCGCGCGCCAAAGTGCAGGTTGAATTCATCGCGCCGGCCGCAGTCGATGAACAGCAGGCGCAGTTTCTTCAGGTTGTCCGCATGCCGCTCGACCATCCGCACCGGATCGAATTCCAGCCAGCGCGCCCACACCTCCGGCTTCAACTCGCAGGTTTCCAGATCGAACGGAAAATCGATCGGGAACGGCTGCGCGCTCAGGTTGGGGGAGTACGCGGCGGCCATCGCCAGGATATTCATCGCTTCGATGTCGCGGCCTTCGAGCTTGACCTTGTGCTCAAACTCGTTCAACCAGTTTTCCAGCCCGCCGGCTTTCTGAACCGCGTTGAGAAACTTGGGGAAGTCGGGGCGATAGGCCAGTTCGAAGGCCATGTCGCCGCTGTGACAGGCCACCGCCCCGAAGATTTCGGGGTGCTGCATGCCCAGCGTGATCGCGCCGTAGCCGCCGCTCGATTTGCCAAAGATGCCGCGTCCTTCCGGCCTCGCGATGGTGCGATACGTCTGATCGATATACGGCACAATCTCGCCGATCAGGTAATCTTCGTAACGCCCCATGGCGGGCGAGTTAAGATACTGGCTGCCGCCGTAGCGCGTGAGGCAATCGGGCAGCGCGTAGATGGCAGGCGGCAGTTGGCCTGCACTCATCAGGCGATCGATCCGCTGCTGCAAGTTCGGCTGCCACGCGCTGAGGTTGAGCAGCATCGGCCCGCTGCCGGTGAAGCCGGCCAGGCCGTAGATCACCGGATAGCGCTTGCCGCTCGCTTCATAATCCGGCGGCAGAATGATCGGCAGCGAGCGTGTCGCCGGATCGCCCAGCGGGTTATCGGCCAGCGCGCGGCTGGCGAACTGTTCCATGATCACTTGCGTCGGCACTACTTTCCTCCCGGCCACAAACGAAAGCCCATCTGCTCAAAGTGATGATCGAAGGTGAAGGCATCCACCAGCCGTTCGCGCCGCATGACGACGAAGCTCAGGCAATCGACGAAAGAAAACTGCTTGTCGTCATAGCGTTTGAATAAGCGCCAGGTCTCGTTCCACAAATCGACATCTGTTCGAACCAGCCGCACTCGCGGTGAATTCAACAGCCAGTCCCCGCACATCGCCGCCGTGGCATGACCGGCCCGGCCCATAATCAGCGTAACCGCTTCGGCGACCAGGTAATCGGTTACGACAAAACTGACCTTGCGCTCAGCCAAGTCATGAAAGGCACGCCGGGCACGCGCGTGATTCTTGTCGCCCCGATCGTACAAAGCCAGCCACGCCGCGCTGTCAGCCAACAGGTTCATTTTCGTTTCGATCGCTTTGTGGTGGACTTGCCTTTAGACGATTTGCCCGGCTTTTCGCGCAGCACGCCCGCTTCTTCGCGCTTGGGCCAGCCGTACAGGTAATGATCGTGGTTGACCGATAGATCGCCTTCCTTGCTGGAAACCATGCCAATCATCTGGAAAATGGGATCGTCGGCATGCAAGATGCCGTCATCATCTTGTGACTCGGCCCGTTCCAGATAGTCGTCCAGCGCCGCGCGCACCTGCGTCGCGAGTGTCAACGCGTGCTGCGCCGCGCGCTGCTGCAGGCGCTCGTAGGTCGAGCGCGGCAGATACACTTGAAACCGCACCATATTTTCACGCATGGCGCACCTCCCCAATTAGATGTATAGATTGTACATCTAATTTCCCCAGCAGCTGCTCCACCCGGCTGACGCCCACGGAATAGTATTTCGCCGCCGGATGATGCACGATGATCGCCGCCGTCGACTGCTCGGGAATCAACTGGTAGGCCGCGGTAAGTTCAAGCCCCAATTCGTTCACCTGGGGCAGCAGCGCAAACACTTTTTGATGATCGGCCAGGTCCGGGCAGGCTGGATAGCCCCACGAATAGCGCTTGCCGCGTTTCGCGTCGAGGTTCAACTCGCGGCGCACGTGCTGGTGCACATACTCGGCGGTCGCTTCCGCCGCTTCCACACTGAGGCCGTGCAGGAAGTACGCCTCGGCGTAATCGCCCCGGCCCTGCAGTTCCTGGAACTTCTGATCCGCGCCATGCCCAATGGTCACAACCTGAAAAGCCGCCACATCCATCACGCCGGACTCGACCGGGGCGAAGTAATCGCTCAAGGCCAGATGGTCCTGCCCCGGCTGGCGCGGAAATTCAAAGCGCGCGAGCGCTGTCTTGCGATCGGCAGGATCGTAAACGATCAGTGTGTCGCCACACGACTGCGCGGGGTAGTAACCGTACACGGCCTGCGGCTTCAGATAACCCGATCGGATGGCTTCGCGCTTCATCCGGTCGAGCCGCGTCTCGAACTCGGCCTTTAAGCTTCACCCATTCATCACCGTGCGTATTCTTCGCGCCCCACTGCAGGCGGTAGAGTTCGTCCACGTCCAGATGCTGCAGCACGATCTCCAACGGCATTTCGCGGATGACACGACTGCCCCAGAAGGGTGGTGTTGGTATATTGGTATATTGGTAGGTGGTAGATGGGGGTGCGGCTTTCGACGTAGTGCTAGTTACCAATTTACCAATCCCCAATTTACCAACTTCCTGTTCTGCCTCGGCCATGATCCGCCCCACCAGCTCCCCGCGCGCCTGCCGGATCGATCAACTGCTCCATCGTGTCCAGCCCCTCGAACGCGTCCTTGCAGTAAAACACGCCGGGCTTCGTAAGGCGCGCCGGATTCCGTGAACAGGATGCGCCGCCCAAAGCGGCGGTTGATCGCCGCGCCGCCGATGAGCACCGGGTAAGGCAGGCCGCGCCGGTGCAGTTCGTTGATGATCAGCGGCATCTGCTTCGAGGTAGACACCAGCAGCGCGCTCAGCCCAATCGCGTCGGCGTTCACTTCGATCGCCTTGTCGACGATGACATTCGCCGGGACCTGTTTGCCCAGATCGAAGACGGTGTAGCCGTTGTTGCTCAGGATCGTATTGACCAGGCTCTTGCCGATGTCGTGCACGTCGCCATACACCGTGGCGAGCACGACCTTGCCCTTCGTCGTGCCCTCTTTGCGATCGAGCGATTTCTCCAGATGCGCCACGGCCTGCTTCATCACTTCGGCGCTTTGCAGCACGAACGGCAGGATCAATTCGCCCGCGCCGAACTTGTCGCCCACTTCTTTCATGGCGGGCAGCAGCACCTGATTGAGCGTCCACACCGCGCCGTCGTTGGGCGTCTGGCCAAGGGCCGGGCCATGCGCGGCAATGGCGGCGTCGATCAGCGGCTCGATGCCGGCCTTCTTGCGGTGCACGATCATCCAGTGAATTTTCTGCTCGACGCTGAAGCCGGCTGTCGGGTCTTCGACAACTTTCGCGGCGTCCGGCTTGACGGTTTCGAAGTGCGCGATGAGTTTGGGCAGCGCCTCTGCCGAACGGTCGAGGATCAGATCGTCGCACAACTCGCGCGCCTGCGGATCGATCTCGGGATAGGGCGTGATGTCCTTGGGATGCACCAGCGCCAGATCGAGCCCGGCCTGCACGCAGTGATGCAGAAACACGCTATTGATGGCCGCGCGCGCCGCCGCGTTCAGCCCGAACGAGACATTGCTGACGCCGAGCGAAGTCAACACGCCCGGCAGTTCTGCCTTGATCCGGCGAATGCCCTCCATCGTCTCGATGGCTGATCCGGCCATGTCCTGCGCGCCCGTGGCTAACGTAAACGTCAGCGTGTCGAAGATGAGCGCCTCCGGCGGCAGGCCGTATTCGTTCACGGCGATGTCGTAGATGCGCCGCGCCACGTCCAATTTCGCGGCAGCGGTTTTTGCCATGCCTTTCTCGTCGATGGTCAACGCGATCACCGCCGCGCCGTGCGCCACAGCCAGCGGCAGCACCGCCTCGCAGCGCTGGCGCCCGTTTTCCAGATTGATCGAGTTGATGACGGCGCGGCCCGGATTCATCTCCAGCGCCGCCTTAATCACCTCGGCTTCCGTCGAGTCGATCATCAGCGGCGTCTCGACGGACATCTGCAGCTTCTTGATCACGGCTCGCATCTGCGCGGCTTCGTCGGGCCGTTCGGTCAGCGCCACGCACACATCCAGCAGGTGCGCGCCGCCTTCCACTTGATCGCGGGCCACGGCCAGAATGCCGTCGTAATCGTCTTCAAGCAGCAGTTTCTTGATCTTGCGGCTGCCCTGCGAGTTGACGCGCTCGCCCACGATGAGCGGCGCAGGGTCCTGGCGCAAAGGAATGGCGCGCATCGCCGACGAGAGCATGGGTTCATATTCAATGGCGCGCGCTTTCGGCTGTAATCCGCGCACCCGATCGACGATCTCTTTGATATGTTCGGGCGTCGTGCCGCAGCAGCCGCCTACCGCGTTCACCCCGAGCTCGGTCACAAACTCCGCCAGCGTTTCGCTCAGCGGCCCAGGCTTCAGCGGATAGACGGCCGCGCCGTCGACGTTGAGCGGTAAGCCCGCGTTGGGGATCACTGAGATCGGCCGGCGCGAATGCGCGCACAGGTAGCGCACCGGCTCGCGCATGTAATCGGGGCCGGTGGAACAGTTGAGGCCGATCACGTCGACGACGGGCAAACACTCCAGCGTGGTCAGCGCCGCGGCGATGTCCGTGCCCAGCAGCATGCGCCCAGTCGTATCGAGCGTGATTTGCACCTGCAGCGGCAGGCGGATGCCCGTCTCTTCGAACGCGCGCCACGCGCCGTGCACGGCCGCCTTGGTTTCCAGAATGTCCTGCTGCGTTTCGATAAGCAGCAAGTCCGCGCCGCCTTGAATCAAGCCGACCGATTGCTCGCGGAACACATCGACCAGTTCCTGAAAGGTGATATTGCTCAGCGCAGGATCTGCCGTCGAGGGGAGCAGGCCGCTCGGGCCGATGGAGCCTGCCACGAAACGAGGCCGGCCGGTGTCGCGCGCAAATCGATCGGCGGCCCGGCGAGCCACCGCGGCCGCCGCTTGATTGATCTCGATGATGCGATCCTGCAAACCGTATTCGCGCAGCGTGATCCGATTCGAGCGGAACGTGTCCGTTTCGACCACTTCCGCGCCCGCCTCCAGAAACGACGCGTGGATCGACTCGATCACATCCGGCCGCGTGACCACCAGGTAGTCGTTGCAGCCGTTCAGCGTTTCGCCGCCAAAATCGATCGGGCCCAGGCGGCACGCCTGCACGCTCGTCCCCATCGCGCCGTCAAACACCACCACATGATCGGCCAGCGCGTCAAGATAACGGCGGTTGGTATGCGGAATGATCTTCACAATATCTCCGGTGGCATGAAAAGTGACGAGTGATGAGTGATAGTGATTCGTGCTTTCACTCGTCAGAAACAAAACGCCCCTTCGGCAAGAAGAGGCGCACGGATAAGAAGATTATAACTGGCAGATCAGGGAGCGTCAAGCATTTTCTCCCCTGTTTACCACTGCTCCAGGAGCGGCAACAATTCCGAGAGACTGGCAATCGCCGCATCAGGCACCACGGTGTGGAGGTGCGCCGCGTTGGCCTCGCGCTCGGTCTGCATGGTGGCCCACACCCCGCGCAGGCCCGCGTTGTGCGCGCCGAGGATGTCCGCGCCCAGCATATCGCCGACCATCACCACGCGATCCGGCGGCAACTGCCAGTAATCCAACACGATCTTGAAGATATGGGGATTGGGTTTTCGCACGCCGACGCCGGCCGAGATCACGATCGGGTCCAGCCACGGTCGCAGCCGGGAATTATCGATCAGGCGCTCCACATTGTCGGCATCGCGCGCATTGGAGATCAGCCCGATCCGATAGCCGCGCTTTTTCAAGGTGTCGAGCGTGCGGTACGCGTCCCCGAACGGCTGCCACAACAATTCGCCCTGCGCATAGGCCGCGGCCAGGCTCTCCTTGAGCACCTGGCTGGAGACTTCAGGATAGCCAAATTCGGCCAGCGTGTAGCGCAGCGTGTACTCCGCCGTGTATTCAATCCAGTCCTGCTGCCCGCGCGTGTAGAACTGATCGACGACTTCCTGATAGCGCCGATCGAACTTCTCAAAGTCAAGGCTAAAGCCGTGGCCGCGCAGATAGGCGATCAGGTCACTGGACATGCCGCGAAAGATATCGCCCCAGTCGCCGCGAAACTCGATGAGGGTGCTGCCGAGATCGAAGATAACGCCTTGGATGGTCATGTAGGAATTATAAATGAGCAATGAACAATTAACAATGAACATCCTGCTCGCTGCGGGGGCGGCGTGACAAATGACTAACCGCTAATCACCACCCTGCAACCGCCCATCAATTTCCCACAACTTGCGCTGCGCCTATTGCATCGCGGCCAGATGCGAGTATACTGTGTTCAGGCCAAGGAGAGTTTGCCCACAAGGAGTTTCCCATGAGCGACACTAACCCAACGCCCGTTCCTCCGGCACTGCCGACGCCTCCGCCGGCCGGATCAACCGCCGGAGATGCCGCCGGCGTCCGGCACGAGAGACAGCCGGGGCTCGATCGTAGTGGGCGGCATTCTCGTCGTGATCGGCGCGATCTTTCTGTTCGTCAACGTGTTTCGCATCGACTTCGGAGAAATCTGGCCCGTCATCTTCTTCATCATCGGCGCGGGCTTCTACCTGCCGGTGCTGCTGATGCCGCGCGATCGCCGCAACCTGGCCGGGCTGTTGATTCCCGGCACGATCCTCTTCGGCCTGGGCGCCATCTTCTTCTACAACATCCTGGCCGACAACTGGGGATCGTGGGCGTACATCTGGACCCTGATCCCGGCCTCGGTGGGCCTGGGCCTGCTCCTGGCCGCGCGCGTGGGCAACTGGGGCGGCGACACGATGAAGGTGGGCTTCTGGATGTTCGTCATCAGCACCGGCGTGTGCCTGATTCTGGCCGCCTTCTTTGGCGGCGGCAATGCCGGCCTCGTCGGCGCCATCCTGCTCATTGTGCTGGGCGTGTTCCTGCTGATTCGATCGATCCGGCGATAGCACTTCACCCGATCGGCTATGCCTGCCCCAGCGGACTCGACGCGCACATCATGGCTGCCATCCGACATCAGCCTGTACGCCGCGCTGCACGTGGCTATCGCGGCCTTCTCGCTGGCCACGCTGGCCACCAGGCCGCAGATGTGGGCTGACGGCAGCGTGCCGCCGTACATCCTCGGTGTCCTGATCTTCACCTATCTGGCGCGCTGGTCGGTGCGCCACGGCGAAGCACAGCCGCGCAAGGCCCTGCTGGCCCTGGCAATTCAGGGCGTGTTAGTTTGCGGACTGACGGTCCTGAGCGGGTACTACTTCATCACGTCCATGCTGGCGTTCATCATCGTCAGCGTGGCGCAGGCTTGCTTCTCACAGCGCAGGGCAATCGTGTTCGACGCCATCCTGCTGGGCGCGATAACGCTGACGTACGCCGCCGGCGTGCGGCCGGTAGCGGGACTGCAGCTGGCTCTGGGGCTGGGCGCCGGCTTTCTGTTCATGATCGTTTTCACGCGCCTCGCCCTGAGTGAACGGTACGCGCGCGAGCGGCTGGAACAGGCCAACCGGCAATTAGCCGTCTATGCCTCGCAGGTGGAACGGCTCGCCATCATGCACGAGCGTAACCGCCTGGCCCGCGAGGTCCACGACACGCTGGGCCATTATCTGACGGTGATGAGTGTCCAGTTGGAAGTGGTCGATAAGTTAATCGATTCGAATCCAGCCCGGGCGAAGGACGCAGCACGGAAGGCCAGGGAACTGGCGGCGGAAGGACTAAGCGAAGTCCGGCGATCGACAGCGGCGCTGCGCCCCTCGCCATTGGAAGACAGGCCCTTGCCTGAAGCGCTCGGCTCGTTGATCGAAGCCAGCCGTGAGACCGGCCTGATCGTGAACTTTGAGCAAAACGGCCTCCCCCGCCCATGTTCATCCGAAATCGACACGCTGCTCTATCGCGCGGTGCAGGAAGCGTTGACCAACATCCGCAAGCACGCGCACGCCAGCGCCGCGAGCGTCTGCCTGACTTACGCACCTGCGGCCGTGAACCTGCGCATTCGTGACAACGGCGTCGGACGCAGAGGCACCCAGGACAATGTGGGCTTGACCGCGCTGCGTGAGCGCGCGGCGGCGCTGAACGGCACAGTCCTCGCGGAGAATCATCCGGATGGCGGTTTTTTGCTGGAAGTGACACTGCCGATAAGTAACGAGCAATGAGTAACGAGAAAATTACTCATTACTCGTTACTTATTAGGCGCGGAGTCTGACAGATTGTTGATAAACATGGAGACCATCCGAGTTTTGATTGCCGACGATCAGCGCTTGATGCGTGAAGGGCTAGCCACGCTGCTGGCACTGGCCGATGACATCGACGTCGTCGGCCAGGCACGCGATGGCGCGGAAGCGATCGAGTCGGCCAGGCGGCTCAAGCCCGACGTGGTTCTCATGGATATTCAAATGCCTAACCTCGGCGGTGTCGAGGCCACGCGGCTCATCCGATCGATCCTGCCTCAGACCCAGGTGATCATCCTCACGACGTTCGACGACGACGAGTACCTGCTGTCAAGCCTGCGCGCGGGTGCGTGCGGCTACCTGCTGAAGGACATGCCATCTGAGCAGCTCGCCGAGGCGATTCGAGCCGCCGCGCAGGGGCAGAGCCCGATCGGGCCGAAGATGGCGCACAAGCTGGTCGATCTGGTTGCGCACAGCCCGCTCGTTTCCCCACACCCGGCGGCTGCCGGAGAACTGTCGGAGCGTGAAATCGAGGTGCTGCGCTTGATCGCGGACGGCTTAAGCAACAAGGAGATCGCGGAAAAGTTGGTCATCGCCGAAGGCACGGCGAAAAATCACGTCAGCAGCATCCTCGGCAAGCTGGAAGCGCGCGATCGGGCGCAAGCGGTGGCGCGGGCCAAGGAATTAGGGCTAGTGTAACTCCCGTGGCACAGGCTCCGATTCTCCCCCGCAAGGCTAGACGCGGACGCGGCGAAGTACAGATGGCCCTCGCAGCAGGTTAGACATATTCCCACAATATGCCTCGCAATAGGCCGACCGGCACATCACAAGCCGGTCGGTTTTTGTTATCCTGTGAGCAGCAAGAGCGTCTTTCCCCATGCGCCAGGGCGCGAACATCACAACAGGAGCAACTGCCATGTCTAACACGACGAGTGATGAGATGAACGCCTCGTTCACTGCGCGAGTGACGATCATCCTTCTGGCGGCAGCGGTACTGGCGGCCATCGTCCCAACAGTTCAATTGACACGCGCGGCCGGGCCGTGGTATGTAGCGCCGGGCGGGAACGATGGCAACGCCTGCATCAGCCCTGGCGCGCCCTGCGCCACGATTAATGGCGCGATTGGGAAAGCCAGTTCAGGTGACGCGATTCTGATCGCTGCTGGCATCTACACCGGCACAGGCGATCAGGTGGTGTTGCTTGACAAGAGCGTGGCACTGTCCGGTGGCTGGAATGGCAGCTTTGACGTGCAGAATAGCACTTCGACCATTGACGCCGGGAAATCAAGGCGAGGCATCAAGGTGAATTCGGGCGTAGATGGCACAGTCGATCGTTTCACAATCATCAGAGGGAATGCCGTCCAGGATGGCGTTGGCGAAAACGGCGCCGGAATATACAACGACGGCAGCCTGGCAGTGAATAACAGTCAGCTGAGTGAAAACCACACCAGACTGGCTCGGCAGCGCCATTTTCAACACCGGAGTATTGACTTTGAGCCACGGCACGGTTGTCAACAACACTACCCCCACCCCCGGAGGCTTTGCGACCGTTGATAATCGCGGGACGATGACGATCTCCGACAGCACCATTAGCGATAATGTCGGCGATGGCGTCACTAACTATCAGGCCACCATAACAATCAACAACTCCTCCGTCAGTAACAATACAACCAGCGGCATCTTAAACTTAGGCGGCGGCATCCTGACTCTGAACAACAGCACGGTCAGTGGCAATGCTTACAGCGGTCTCCTCGCCGGCGCGAGCACAAGCACGGTCCTGAATAACAGCACGGTCACCGGCAATACGGCCCCTGGTGATGGCGGTGGAATCATAAATGACGGTACCTTGACCATTCAGAATACTGTCGTCGCCGGAAATAGTGCGGAAGCGACTGGGCCAGATTGTTACGGCACCGGCAGCATCAGTTCTAGCGGCTATAATCTTATCGGCAATACTTCCGGTTGTAGTTTCTCACCGGGCACCGGGGATCTGACAAATGTCGATGCGCATCTTGGCTTATTGATTGGCGCGCCGGGAAGTACTACATATCATCCTTTGCTGCCAGGCAGTCCAGCCATTAACGCGGGAAATCCAGCCGGGTGCATGGGTAGTCTCGGACCTTTAGCCACAGACCAGCGTGGAGCACCTCGGGTTGGTCGTTGCGATATGGGGGCTTATGAGTATGTCACTCCCGGCTCGCCTGCCGACATTCACGCTCTTAGCGGCTCTCCACAGCGTGCGGGGCCACTTCGAGCCTTCGTGAAGCCGCTGAAGGCCGTTGTGCTCGACGGCATGGGCAGCCCGGTGAATAATATCGCCATGACATTCTCTGCACCTACCAGTGGAGCCAGCGGAACATTCTCGAATACCCATACCGTCACAGAAACGGCTGCGACAAACGCTAGTGGCATTGCTGACGCGTCACCATTTACGGCGAATCGGACGATGGGAAGTTACACGGTGACTGCCCGGATCAGCGGCGTTATAACTACAGCCAAATTTGCTTTAGCCAATTTCGCCTGGTATGTGTCGCCCAGCGGGAACAATAACAGCAGACTGCCTGAATTCAAGCGCTGCTTGCGCAACGATTAATGGCGTGCTAAATAAACCGGACTTTCTGAGACAGGACACCATCCTAATGGCTGGCGGGATTTACACGGGCGTGGGTGACCAGGTAGTACTGCTTGACAAGAGTGTGACTGTTTCAGGCGGCTGGGACGGTGCTTTCGCTGTCCAGAATGGAACCACGATCGTCGATGGCGAAAGAGCGCGCCGAGGCGTCGTCGTAATCTACGCTGACGTGACTGCCGTCCTTGAGCGCTTCACGATTAAGAACGGATCAGGCGGTGGAGTTGCCAACTACGGCACTCTGACACTCAGTCACAGCACAATTAGAGATAATGTCGCAGAAATCGGCGGGGGCGGCCTCTACAACCAGGGCACGGCAATTCTGAACGACAGCGCCGTGATCGCAAATTCAACAACAGCAACGCCCACCATGGGTATGGGTGGCGGTGGCATTTACAACACGACGGCGAAGTTGACCCTGAACAACTGTACCGTTAGCGGGAATACGACTGCCGCCCGGGGAGGCGGTATTCTCAGTCTTTGGCGCTTTGTCCTCGAACAGCAGTACGATCAGCGGAAATTCGGCACAGAGTGAAGGTGGCGGCCTTCAGATCGGGGGTGGCAACTCGATTCTGCAGAACACAATCGTAGCCCACAACACAGCCTATGCCGGCCCGGATTGTTCCGGCCTGAATGTGGGGTCTGCTGGCTACAACCTTATCGGGTCACTGTCAGGCTGCGCTTTTACCCCGAATTCCGGTGATTTGACCAATATTGACCCGCGGCTGTTTCCTCTGATGGGACACCCGGCCTACCATCCATTGTTGCCTAGCAGTCCGGCTATTGACAAAGGAAATCCCACTGGCTGCAAGGACACGGCTGGCAATTCGCTGGAATTTGACCAGCGGGGCGTATCAAGGCTGGGACGCTGTGACATCGGCGCTTACGAGTATGACCCGAACAACGACCCATTGACCTACGTTTTCTTGCCAGCGCTCCTCCGCAAGTGAACGAGGAATCTGTACGGTTTCTGTTGTCTCATCACTGAGAACAGGCAAGGAGGCTTGCCCTGAGATGCAACCGCTTGGGCATAGCACTGCGAAGAAAAGACAGCCCTCGAAGCGAGTCGGGCACATTCCCACAATATGCCTCGCAATAGGCCGACCGGCACATCACAAGCCGGTCGGTTTTTGTTATTCTGTGAGCAGCACGAGAACGCAGTGCAATACATCAAAGAATGACCGGCTAAACATGGATATGCGCGAATCGGTTTCCCTGCGTCGCTTCTTCATAGTTCTGGAACTGGTAACGCGCAACCGGAGCAGGAGCAAACAACTATGGCAAATGCACCTTCCGCCACACCCTGGCCGACCATCGCGTTGATCGCCAGCCTTGCGCTCACGTTCGGCATCGGCTTGTGGCTGTATCGCCGAGCGCAGCGCGGGCAGCAGCTCAATCTCGTGATCTGGCTGCTCATACTGTGCTGCCCGACGATTGTCTATTCTGTCCTCCACGCCCTGTCCGGTTGGGGCGCGGGGGCGGGCTGCCTGTTCATGCCAGTCGTGTCGATCTTGATCATCTCGATCATGGCGAACTGGCAAAAGGGCGCCGGCCTACGCGGCAATTTGACTAGCGGTTCGAGTAGTGATGGTGGCTGGGGCGGCGGCTTCGATGGCGGCAGCGATGGTGGAGACGGCGGTGGCGGCGGCGATAGCGGCTTTGACTAAACGCGTATTGGCGCGCGTCAATATTCGACAGGAGGCAGAGCCATGAAACGCTGGGGGTTGATTCTGGCAGTCAGTGCAGTGTTGGCGCTGGTGGCCGCGCCGGTCGCAGCGCAGTCGAAATCCGTGGAAGTGCCGCGCCGTGATGCCGAGATCACCATTCTGCCGAACGGCGACGTGCAAGTCGTCGAGACGTGGAAAGTGAAGTTCATGGGCGGGCCGTTCACCACTGCCTACCGCTCGATTCCGTTGAATAAGGTGGACGGCATCGACAGCTGGAGCGTGGCCGATGTGGAACATCAGTACCGCCAGGTGAATAAGGGCAGCAACAAAGAACCCTACACCTTCGAATACACCAGCGGCGACGGTAATATGAAGGCCACCTGGTTCTTCACCGCGACGAATCAAACGCGGACATTCAAGGTGGGTTACACCCTGCGCGGCGCGCTGCGGATCGAGGCAGCGGGCGATGAGTTTTACTGGAAGTTCATCGAGGCCGATCGGCAGTACCCGATTCAAGCCTCGCGAGTAGTGATGCATCTGCCGGAAGGATTCAAGGCAGGGCAACTCAAGGCCGCGACGTACCGCGCTGGTGAAGAACAGGCCGGTGCGCACGTGATCGACGATCGCACGATCGAGTTTACGGGCGGATCGTTTCCCGGCGGCACGGAGTGGGAGATTCGCGCGCAGTTTCCGCACGGCGTGGTAACAGCCAGGCCATCAACATGGCAGACCGCGCCACAGTCTAGCAACCAGCCTGCGGGACAAACACGCGACGCGCCCAAGGGCGAGTCCAATGTTGGATCCGCGTTTGGGAGCGTCATCTCTACTTTCATCCTCGGGGTGGTAGGCACAGGCTTTGCGATCATTATCATCACGTTTGTGCGTGCGTTACGAGGCAACAGAGGAAGTTCAGGAGCGGGAGCAACCATAGCGGCGGCGACTGGAGTGGTGGCAGCGACTGGGGTGGTGGCGGTGACTTTGGCGGCGGCGGATCTGATGGCGGCGGCGGCGGATCAAGCGGGTTCAGGCTGAGACAGTCGATCTTCCTGTCTGTGCCTGGCTGGGGCTGCCTGCTCGTAGGGCAAAGGAGGCTACTGCGCAGCGCCCGATCTGAACAGGGGACCGGTTCGGCGTAGCGCACAACAAAGACCTGTCAGGTGGGCCCATCCTCCCTGGATCCGAGTAATCTGCCGGCCCACCTGACAGGTCTCCAGGGAAGGGCCATGCCTAACATCGTCGAGGCTCATAACCTTGTCAAGCGATATCCGGGCAGCGATCAGCCCGCCGTGCGCGGCGTGAGTTTCGCTATCTTGCGCGGCGAGATTTTCGGCTTCCTGGGTCCCAATGGTGCGGGGAAGACGACGATCATCTCCATGCTGGCGTGCCTGCTCAAGCCCACCAGCGGCGGCGCTACTGTCGCCGGGTTCGATCTGGCCCATCAGCCCAACGAGATCAAACGCCGCATCGGCCTGGTGCCGCAGGACCTGGCGCTGTATCCCGTGCTTTCGGCCCGCGACAACCCGTTGTTCTTTGGCCGCATCTACGGGCTTCACGGCAAGGAGTTGAGCAGGTGCGTGGACGATGCGTTGAAAAGGATGGGCCTGTATGAACGACGCCATGACGTGGTGGGGAAATATACAGGCGGCATGCAGCGCCGGTTGAACATCGCCGCCGGCCAGCTGCACGGACCCGAGATTCTATACCTCGACGAGCCGGCAATGGGCGTCGATCTGCAGAGCCGCAGTGTCATCTTCGGGGATGTGGAAGAACTCAATCGGCAGGGCATGACAGTGCTATACGCCACGCGGGACAGGGAAGAGGCCGAGCGCCTGTGCCAGCGCGTGGCGATTATCGATCAAGGCCGGATTATGGCTTTAGACACACCGCGCGCTTTGCAGGACACCGTGGGCGGCGGCTTAATCGTCATCAGCCTGCCGGATGACGCGCCGGACACGCTCGATCGACGGCTGCGCGTTCTGCCCGGCGTGCGCGACATCACTCACTTCGATCATCACATTCAGCTCCCCAGCGGACGACACGCAGCAGGCCCTGCCGGAGGTGATCAACGTCTTTAACACACTCGACATCAACGTCCATTCGCTGGAAGTGCTGGAACCGAACCTCGAATCCGCATTCCTGGAGGTAACCGGCAGGCGACTGCGCGGTTAAGCGCGAGTGAAGCACTAACCTCGTGACGAAGCATGGCCCTCCCATTCAAGAAAAGGAGCCCTGAAAATGAAGACTGGCAAGTTGTACCTCCTGGCAATCGGGCTGATGGGTGTCATCCTCTTATCAGCCTGCGGGCCGTCTCAGGCCCAGCTCGACGCGACAGCCACCCAGATAGCGGCGAACATCTTCGCCACTCAGAACGGCTCAAGCCCCCACAGCCACATCGACTTATATGCCGACCCCGGTTCCCACCGCAACGCCGACCGCAACTCCAACGGCGACGCCGACGCGGACGCCAACCGCCACGCCGACTCCGACACCGGGGCTCGAATCGGTGATCTTGACACTGGACAACCTGCCAGCAGGATTTGAACCCGCGCCCGCCGAACAGATAGAACAACTGAAGAGCGGCTGGCCTGATGGCTCACTCGGCTACGGCTACGTCGACGAGTCAATTGGGCAGATGGTCCTGGGCGTTGTCGTCCCCTATGAAAAGCGATCGGATCAGGCATCGTTTGACGCTTTGCTCCCGCATCTCGATACAGCCTTGACGGCCTTGTTAACCGGCGGCTCGACCTCCAGGAAGATCAGCGGCTTGAATGATATCGGCGAGGCTCGCACCGGCGCCACAGCGGTAAATAAAACCCTGAATCCTCCGCTGCGGTTTGATGTCGTCGCATTTCAGTCGCGGAAAAGTCGGAACTCTGCTTATCGTCGCCTACCCCGATGGCGACAAGCCCGCCGCCGACACGATCAATCTCGCCCGTTTGTTGGACTAGGCGCCTCAAGAAATATCTGGCGACAGGCTGCACAGCCAGTGGCGCGTGGTAGGCAACACTGCCATCTCCGCCGGAAGCAGTCCAACCGAGGTCGTTCAGGCATTTCTCAAAGAGTGACCAAACCCAAAGCGCAGTGGGACACCGAGTTTTTGGGCGGCCTGGTCTGCGCGGATTCTGCTGTGAGGTATAAGATCTTACTTGCTCCGGGGATTGTCTTGACCGTTAAGGCGACGCTGGCTTTTGTCGACGATGATTTAGTCGGCTTTGATTTCCGCGATTTGAAGTTGACCGATTGAGCAACGACGGCACAGCAGCTGCCGTGCGGGTAACAGGCTCCACGGGAGCGCAGACGGCCTCTGGCCCGACCAGGGCCGCCTATACTCCACTCTCGGGTAACATCCGGCTCGTAAAAGAAAATGGGAATGGAAGATGTGCAGCGATATTTTCGGCGAAGAATGCCCGGAATACGCGATTGCCCCGGCGCGTAAACCGCGCTGCGTGGCAGGCGGGCCGCAGGTGCTCAGCCGCACTCCACTCGCCAGAGTGAACCAGCATCCTTGAACAGGAAAACGGCATGTTCCGCCAGATTCTCGCCATGACGATAAAAGATCTGAAAATCATCTTCAAAGACACAGGCGGCATGACGGCGCTGTTCCTGATGCCCGCCCTGCTCATGATGATGTCCAATGCGCTGGACGGAATATCCGGCAGCGGCGCTGGTAAACTCACGGATGTACTGGTGGTCAATCTCGATCGCGGCCCGATTCCGGCAGCGCTGGTCGCGGATCTCAAATCCAGCAGCGGCCTCCACGTCGAGACCACGTGGGACAGCCTGCCGCTTACGCGCGGCAGGGCCGAGCAGCTGATCGTCGATCAGCAGCGCAACCTCGCCATCGTGATCCCGGCAGATTTCAGCGATACGATGCAGCAGGCGGCCTTTCAGTCAGGCCGGCGCAACCGGCGCAGATCGATTTCGTCGTCGAACCGGCCACGCCCCAACAAGTGCACGGCCCGGTGAAAGGCGCGCTGGCCGGCCTGAGCCAACAGGCCGCCCTCAAGGGCCTCATGCCGCAGGGCATCGATCTGCATGCTCGACGCCATCGATCAGAATGGCGGCGTCAGTGCCGCCCGCTGATAGACACGCTGCCGGACAAATGCGCTTCACCACCACGAGCAGCGGCCAGAGCCTGGTCGTCATCAAAGAAATGCAGCCCGCCAACATGCAGATCGAACAATAGCCCAACATGGTGCAGCAAAACGTGCCCGGCTGGGCGTTGTTCGGCGTGTTCTTCATCAGCGGCATTCTGGCGCAGAGTATTCTGGAAGAAAAGCGCACCGGCGCATTCCGCCGCCTGGTCGCCGCGCCCATGTCGCGCTCCACGGTGCTGCTGGGCAAGCTCGTGCCGCACATCTTCGTCAACCTGATTCAGATCGCCATTCTGTTTCTGGTCGGTTACTTCGTGCTGCCGCTCACCGGCCTGCCGCGCCTCGCATGGGGCGCGCATCCCGAAGGGCTGATCGTCATCTCCCTCTGCGCGTCCATCACCGCCAATGCGTTGGGCTTGCTGCTGGCCGCCCTCGGCAAATCGGAACAGCAGCTCGGCGGCTTGAGCACGCTGCTGGTGTTGACGCTGGCCGCCATCGGCGGTGTGATGGTGCCGCGCTTCGTCATGCCGCAGTTCATGCAGACGCTGGGCGTCATCTCGCCGCACGCCTGGGCGCTGCAGGCCTATCAAGACATCTTGATGCGCGGCTACGGCATCGCCGAGATTCTGCCGGAATGCGCGGTCTTGCTGGCGATGGCCGTGGCGATGTTCGCGGCCTGGAAATTCAGATGCGGATTGATGGTCAAGTGGGATTAAGAAGTACGTGCAAGAGTGCAGTGAAGGTGATAGTCTACCCGATCAGGCGTGCGGCTCGATCGGGTTTTTGTTGGCCTCGATTGACCATCGCCCGGATCGCGCCTATACTTGCGCGCACTTTGTATCGGAAAAGAAGCGGGGATGTCGCAGTGAAAAAGGGTGTCTGGCTGGGGATTGGCGCGTATGCGGCGTGGGGGCTGTTTCCGATTTACTGGAAGTGGCTGCATCAAGTGCCCGCCTTGCAGCTGCTGGCGCATCGCATTGTCTGGTCGTTCGTGCTGCTGGCGATCGTGCTGGTCGTGCTGCGGCAGTGGCGCGCTTTTCGCGCCGAAGCGCTCCATCGCCGTACGCTAGGGATTTATGCCGTCGCAGGATTGCTGCTCAGCGTCAACTGGGGCACATACGTGTGGGCGGTCAATGCCGGCTATATCGTCGAGACCAGCCTGGGCTACTTCATCAATCCGCTGTTGAGCGTGCTGCTGGGTGTGATCATTCTGCACGAGCGTCTGCGGCGGCCGCAGTGGATCGCGGTTGGGCTGGCTGCCGCCGGGGTGATTTATCTCACCCTCGCCTACGGCTCGCTGCCGTGGATTGCGTTGACGCTGGCTTTCTCGTTCGGCCTGTATGGCCTGGTCAAGAAGATGGCGCCACTGGGCGCGCTCCATGGCCTGACTCTGGAAACGGGACTCCTGTTCGCGCCCATGCTGCTCTATTTGATCTTCGCGGAAGTGTCGCGGCGAGGGCGCCTTTTTGCACACCGATGGCGTTTCGACCTTGCTGATGATCGGCGCAGGCGTCGTCACCGTCGTGCCGCTGTTGATGTTTGCCGCCGCGGTGCGCCTCCTTCCCCTGTCGCTGATGGGTATCCTGCAATACATCGCGCCCACGCTGCAGTTTCTGATCGGCGTGTTGATTTTTGGCGAAGCGTTCACGCCCACACAGTTCATCGGCTTCGGGCTGGTGTGGCTGGCCGTGCTGATCTTCACGACGGAAAACTTCCTGACGTGGCGAAGGTCGGCAGCGTTACCGCAAGCCGAGCTGGCCGATGGCTAGGGCCAGTGGATTATTCGACCACGCGACCGACATCGCCTTCGACGATCACGCGATAGGTCTTCAGCGGCTGCGCGGCCGGGCCGCGCAGCACCTGGCCTGTGCACACATCGAATTGCGCGCCGTGGTACGGACACGTCACCGTTGATCCGTCGAGTTCGCCCTCGCTCAGCGGGCCACGTTTGTGCGTGCATTCGTCCTGCGTGGCATAGAACACGCCGCCGACGTTGAACACGGCCACATTCTGCACCAGCAGCGCCGAACCGGGCGGGACATCACTGGCTTTGAATTCGTTGTCCTGCCTGGGTTTCACCTCCGAACGGGAAGGCGCCGGGGCGCTGGCTGCGGGCACCTGCAGCACCACCTGACCGTCTTCGATAGACACCGCGTACGTATCAAGGGACGCGGCAGGATCGACCAGCAGCTGGCCGTTCGCCACGTTATACTGAAAACCGTGCCACGGGCAAGTCAGCGTGTCACCCACCAGCGAACCGGTACAGACCGGCCCGCCGCGATGCAGGCAGCTGTTGCGCAGCGCATACCAGTGGCCGTGATGGTGAAACACGCCGATCGACAAGCTGTCGACAGTCACAATCTTGCGCTCCCCCTCGGGAATCTCGGCCTCGCTGGCTACCGTCACCTGCTTGAAAGTCGTGCGGCTTCTCTTTTCTCACTTCCATCTCAAAAGCCGCTTGCGCCAGCTTCTCAACATCGGCCTGGTCCACCGGCTGCAGGGCTTCATAGGTCTCGGCGGTGCGCTCGTTGTAATAGGCGCGCGACAGCATTTCAAGCAGCACCATCATCAAGTTATCCCACGCTTCCTCGGCGCGGAAAGCGAGCTCGGGATCGACCGGATGCATTTCTTTGATGATCACGTCGCTGATAGCATGCTGGACAAATCCCACCTGCCCGATGACATAGCGCTCGGCGATGTAAATGTGCGGATCAGCCCCGTGTGACGTGTGGGCACGCCCCACGTAATCGACATAGCGCGCATATTCGTCGTCGAACACGCCTGACGCGGTGCGCAGCCAGAAGTTGGTCAGATGGCGCATCCGCAGCTCAACATACTCTTGATCGATCGTGCCGTCGCTCTTGAGAAACCATTGGCGTGTTGGCGGATAACGGAGAAGATGGGTGTAAAACTTGGAGACAATCTCGGGAAGATGTTTTTCAATAATGGGCCTGGTCTGACGGATCGTGGCAGTATCTTCTGCGGTAAAACCGACGAATTCGGACATATAACGAAAATACTTCCCGGCGTCTTCGGCGCCCTGTTTGGCGGCAAGGCGCTGCTGGCTGGCAGTACCCATGGTTTCCTCCTTGGATTGGCGTGCAACAACGTGGTGGCTGCAACCATTATAGCCCACATGAGCTTCGGCGCGCAATCTTGAATTCTCATTTGCAGGCTGAGTCTTCCCAATTGACTTCTGCGCTTCCGAAACCGCCTCCCTGTGCAGCGGCCCAGCCTAATGGGGTGAGTTTGACTTTGCCCTGAATTCCGCCTATACTCTCGCGTGATCCTCACACACGGAGAGCGAGATGTCGTTCAAACTCAGCGTACGACAAGGACCCCGCCCCAACCTCGTCTTCGAACTCGATGCGGATAGCTACACCATCGGACGTGAAGCGGGCAACGAGATCGTCATCGAAGACCCGCAAGTGTCGCGCCGCCACGCCACGCTGACCCAGCAAGGCACCTCTTACGTGCTCGAAGACATTGGGAGCACCAACGGCACCTACGTCAACGGCAAACGCGTCACCGCGCCCGTGCTGTTATCCAATGGCGACCTGATTGGTCTGGCCGACACCGTCGTGCTGGCTGTGCAAGCGCCGCTGACGACCAGCCAGGATGCGACGGTCGTCGGCGATGCGGCCTACTACGCGCCGCCGACCCAGCCTGCCTTCACACCGCCCGTAGTTCAGCCGCCCGTTCAAGCGGCGCCGGCCGCGCGCCAGCCGGCCTACACTCCGCCGCCGCAGTACGCGCCGCCGCCACCCGAAGCGGCCGCGCCCACCAGAGCCGACAACCGCCGCACCCTCATGATCGGCGTGGGCTGCCTGGCCTTGATTTTGGTGGTCTGTATGATCGGCTTTGTGGCCTGGTCGTTCATCGACTGCCGCTCGTTTAGCTCGGTGTTCCCCTTCCTTTTCCCGCCGTTTCAGTGCTGATGACCCTTTCCGCTGCGCTGCAAGGGCGCTGCGCGGGAAACAAGCAGGCAGGTAGACAAGCAAGCCCGCGACCTATCAAGGTCGCGGGCTTTTATCTGCGTCTATCCTGCCAATCAGCGTCCTATTTTCTTTTCCAGTAAATCACACTGTCACGCTGCACCGCCTCAATGCGCCCCCGCTCTTCCAGCCAATCCAGATGCCCGATCGTTTCCGACAGCGCCAGAAACGAATCCATGCCCTGCAATCTTCCAAACAGCGGCTCGGCAATCTGATACGCCGATCGTTCTTCAGTCTCGATCAGATCCAATATCCGCTGCGCGCGCCGCTCGTGAAAGTGCAGGCGCTGCCGCACCGTCTTGTGCACAGCGTGTATCTCATGCCCGTGTCCCGTCCACGCCACACCGGGTTCCAGATCGGCCATGCGCTGCAGGTGATGCAGATACTGGACCAGCCGGTGAGGCCGCGGACCGCCGCCGGGATCAGGCTCCACCACCGGGTTGCTGCTGATGTCGCGCAGCAGATGATCGTTGGAGAGCAGCACACGCGCTTGCGGATCGAACAGGCAGATCAGCCCGCCGCATGCCCCGGCGTGTGATAGATCCGCCACGTCCGATCGGCCAGCTCGATCTCATCGCCCTCCTCCAACATCCGATCGATGCTCACTGCTTCCGCGTAGCGATTCCCGCCGCGACGACTATCGGCTACGCGCTGCCGCTGCTCCGGCGGCACACCTGCCTCCGTCAGGAGCTGCAGGTAAAACGCATCGCGCTGTGCACGGATCGTCTCGTCGGCTTCCAGCGTGGCCTGATTGTGCCGGTGTGTCCATACCTCCGCGCCGGCCGCGCGCACGATCTCCGCCGCCAGCCCGTAGTGATCGGCGTGCGCGTGGGTAATGATGATGCGCTGCACATCTTCGATCTTCAAGCCCAGTTCCGCCAACTCGGTCTGCAGGGCGCGGTGCGACTCGTCCCACTTCGTCCCCGTATCGATCAGCGTGATCGGCCTGGCCGTCGTGACGTAGCAATTCACCGGCCCCACCTTGTACGGCGTGGGAATCACCACCTGATACAACTTCCCTGACACCTGTGTAGCCACACTCTGCTCCTGGCACCATTATCGCATAAACCGCTGTGAAAACTTCGTGAAGATTCGTGAGAATTCGTGGATCAAAAAAGCCGCCAACCCGTTACGGCCAGCGGCCTCTGCCATCGCCGACTTCGAACCTCTAACTTCCACTTTCCGCTTTCGGCTTGCACTTCACCACAATCATCCACGTCCCCCGCTGCACGCGCTCGCCGCGCTGATTTTTGACCGCCACGTTGAACTCCACAAAACCCGACGCACCGCCGGGCGCGAGTTTCTTCTCTTTCACTTCCGCTTCCACAAAGATCGTGTCGCCAATCTTGATCGGAGCCCGGAATTTCCAGTCAAGCCCGGTGAAGGCCTCGACCGTGTGATTGAGGAAGCCGGTCTGCAGCGCCAGACCCGAGGCGATCGACAGCCCCAACAAGCCGTGCGCCACCCGCTCGCCAAACATGGCCTGGCGGGCGTACTCGGCATCCGTGTGCATCGGGTTCCAATCGCCGCTGAGGCCCGCAAACAACATGATGTCGGCCTCGCTGATGGTCCGGCCGTTGGTACTCACTTTATAACCCGTCTCGAAATCCTCAAAATATAAGCCGTGCTGCAAGGTCATCGTGCTGGCCTCCTCCAGTGAGATGCTGCGATTGTAATGAGGAACGCCCGATCGGTCAATGGGCGGCTAGCCGCTCCCGCCTGGCGGGTGGCCCTCGCCCGTGGTCAACCAGATGCGCTGGTTGTCTGCTCGCGTGCAGTCGCGCGCGCTCAGGCATTCGCCGCAGCGGGCATCACAACTCGCCGACATCGAACGCAGCCAGCCCGCCCGCGTCATGTGATCGATCATCCCGCTTACCACCTCTGGCGTCGTATCCAACTCGCGCGCCGCCTGCTCAATGGTCAGCGTGCCGCCTTGTTTCAACAGCGCCAACAGCTTAGCGAACATGCCTGCCCCTCGCTCCTATCCCATTCGACTGGCGATCTGGTACACGACGATCCCGGCGCTGAATGACACCAGCGCCAGCAAGCCGATCGTGAACAGCGTCCACTTCCACGAGCGCGTTTCCTGCCGAATGGCCCCGACCGTGGCGACGCACGGAATGAACAACATCTGCACCACCAGAAAACTCAGCGCCGCCGCCGGCACAATCGCCCTGCTCAATTCCGCCGCCAGATTGCCCGTGCTCTCGCCCGTGCCATACAGGATGCCCAGCGTCGCGATGGAATTCTCTTTCGCGATGAACGACGCCAGCAGCGCCACCAGCAGCTGCCACGACAGGCCCAGCTGCGCCCCGATCGGCTCCAGCGCTTTGCCGATCGAGCCCAGAATCGAGGTCTCGACGTTGCCGGTCGGGATATTGGCCAGCGCCCAAACGATCAGCGCCATGATCAAGATCAATGATCCGGCGTGCTTCACAAATCCGATTGTCCGCTGGCCCACCAGCAGGCCTATGGTACGCGCGTTGGGGAGATGATACAGCGGCATTTCCATGATGAAGGCGCTGTGGTCGCCCTTCAAGATCGTGCGATTCAACAGCGCGCCGACGATCCCCAATATCATTAAGCTTAAGAGCACCAGACCTAACGCCACGATCGGCGCAGCCAGCCCGAAGAATACCGGCGTCATGAACGCCACCACCGCCAGGCGCGCCGTGCACGGCACCAGCGGCATGATCAAGATCGTCAGCAGCCGCGCCTTGGGCGCTTCAATCACGCGCGTACCGGCCACCGATGGCACGTTGCAGCCAAAGCCCAGAAACAGCGGCAAGAACGACTTGCCATGCAAGCCCATCAGGCGCATAAACCCGTCCATCATGTACGCCGCGCGCGCCATGTAACCCACATCTTCCAACATCGCCAGCCCGGCAAAGAAGATGATCAAGATCGGCGCAAAGGTCAGCACCGTGCCCACCCCGCCCAGCACGCCGTCGATCACAAAGACTTTGCAGCCACGCGGGCGCATTCGCCAACAGCGTGCTCGCGGCCTGCGCCAGCCGATGAATGATGTTGACATCCAGCCATTCTTGCAGCGGCGCGCCGATGGTGTATGTCAGCAGGAACAGCAATCCCAGAATGCCCGCCAGCACCCCCAGCCCCGACACCGGATGTGTCGCCACGCGATCGATTCGCGCCGTGAGCATGGCCGAAGCAGTGGGCCGGCGGATGACGGCCGCTTGCACGGCGCACGCAATCCACGCATAGCGCTCGCCGGCAATGACGAGCGGCGCGTCGGCATTGGCCTGCCAGACCCGCTCCAGCTGGCGCCCATTCGATCGGGTTGAGCAGGCTCCGCAGCTGTTCGATCAGCGCCGCGTCGTGCTCCAGCAGCTTCAATGCCGCCCAGTGCAGCGGATACGCTCCCGGCAATTCGGGCGCAATCAAGCGTTCAATTTCCGCGTGGGCGGCTTCGATCTGTTCCGGCAGGGCCGGCAGATCGAGCGGGATGGTTGAGTCCCGCGCCACTTGAAGCGCCGCCCCTACCAATTGATCGATCCCGGTCTTCTTCGCCGCAATCAGGTTGATCACCGGCGCGCCGATCGCTTCACTCAGTTTCGCCGTATCGATGGTCGTGCCGTGCCGCGTCGCCACATCCAGCATGTTGAGGCCCACCACCAGCGGCATGCCCAACTGCACCAGTTCAGCGACGAGGTACAGGCTGCGCTCCAGGATGGCGGCATCGACTATGGCGACGATCACATCGGGGTGCTGCGTCAGGATGTATTCACGGGCGATGAGTTCTTCCGGGGAATTCGCCGTGAGGCTGTAAGTGCCGGGCAGATCGACAATATCGAGCGTGGCCTCAGCGTACGTCGCGGCGCCGATTTTCTGCTCCACCGTCTTGCCCGGCCAGTTGCCCACGTGTTGATTGAGCCCCGTGAGCAAATTGAAAATGGTGGACTTGCCGACGTTGGGCTGCCCGGCCAGCGCAACATGAACCCGTGTGACGACCTCCCCGGCCACATGGACCTGGTCCAGGGAAGTGACGCCGCCTGTTTCGCAGCACGATCCGCCCATCAATCGATCCTTCGCGCGCGGATGCTGCCTGCCTCGCTGCGGCCCAGCGCCACGCGCGTGTGAATCACGCTCACGATGATCGGCCCGCGCCCGCGATTCCGCACCATCGACACGCGCGAGCCGGGCACGAAGCCCAGCGCAGCCAGCCGGCTCATCATCGATCCCGCGCCGCTCACTGATTCGATTTCGGCCTCATCACCGGCGGGGAGTTCGTCCAATCCAATCGCGCCCATACTTTCCTCCCTTACCTGCCCACGTAACGCAGGACCGCCTGCTTCGACCCCCACTCCGCTCGCTGCGGGGGCATAGTGCGCTGCGCTCCGCTCACGCGGAGCACGCGCCTGGCAGTTCGGTTTGCGCCGGGCCAGTTACCGGTTCCCTCTGCACTTCTCACACAGCCCCGTCAAACACAAACACGCCGTCTGCACTTCCACGCCAAACTCGTTCTGCAATTGCGCGCGCAGCGCCGGCATGTGCTTCGATTCAAATTCGATCACGTTGTTACAGCGCAGACAGGTGAAATGATAGTGCTCGGTCTTGGGCGTGGGCTCAAAGACTTCACGGTGCGAGTCCTGGTCGTAGTAACGCGACTTGATCAGGCCGCGCGCCTTGAGCAGCGTCAGGGTGCGATACACCGTCGAGGGATTGAGGCTCCGATCGAGCTGCTGCGCCCGCGCAATGATGTCGTCCGCCGTCAAGTGCTGGCGCGATCGATCGATGACGTCGAGGATGATTTGGCGCTGCAGGGTCATGCGCCCACCCTCGGCGGTCAGGGCTTGTCTGGACTGATCGACAAACTGGGTCATACGCCGTCCTTATTGCAACTGACTTGCAATAAGGATACACGCAAAGAAAACTGTTGGGGAGTGACAACCATCACGCTCCCGTCAAACGGTTGTCACAGAAAACAAGCCGTGCTGCGCCGGGCGCAGAATTCGCGCCTCACGCCCGACGCAGCGCGTGGTCAGTCCGCCAACGCAAAGGCCGCCGCAAACTCGCCACCCTGCTGCTGGCGCGCAAAGCCCATCACATCCAAACGCAACACCAGGGCAATGCACACGGCCAACCCGATCGCTTCCAGGATGAACACGCTGCTGTACGCCAGCGCTTGCGAGCCTGTGAGCGCAAGCATCACGTCGCGCACGATACCGCCCAGGCCGATGCCCACGCCGCGCGATACCAATTGGATCATCGTCCACAGGCCCAGGTACGCGCCCGCCTCTTTCTCGGTGGTCATCGCCATCAGCAGGCTTACCCCGCCGATGGTGTACACGCCGAAGCCCGCGCCGAACACCAGCAGCGCGGGGGTGATCAGCCAGCGAATAAACGCCAGTCCCGCCAGGGCCAGCAGCGCCATCCCTGCGATCATCACGCTCAGGCCGATGACGGCGGGGCGCATCTGCTGTTCGGGCGGCCGCCGGCGCGTTACAACGGCGGTGATGATCATCAACACTAATACACCCGTCCCGAAGTAGGCGCTGAAGCGCGTGGTCTGTTCCACGTTCAGGCCGAACACGTCGCCGCCGAAGGGTTCCAGCACGGCATCTTGCGCGAACGACGCGATCGCGCCCAGCGACAGGAACACGGCAAAACGCCGCGCGCGCCGATCGGCCCACATGCGCTTCAACATGACGCCCAGCCGGGGCTGTTCAGCCTGCCGAGCGACTTCGCCCGCCGTCACCTGGCGATCCTCGCGCCAGATGGAGAAGAACCAGAACAGCGCCGCGGCGAAACCTGTCATGATCGCCAGCGCTTGAAACTGCTCCGGCGAATACACGGGCAGCAAGCGGCCAAATACAATCGGCGCGATGGCAAAGCCCAGCAGCATCAGCATCTGCGCGATGCTGATCGCCACGCCGCGTTTGGCCGCCGGCGTGCGATCGTGAATCAGCGCCAAAAACGGCCCGCCAGAAATAGCCGTGCCGGCTCCATAGGCGATGAAGATTGCCAGGGCCAGCACCCACCCGATCGGGCTGCCAGCATCAATCGAGAGTTGCGCCAGGCTGATCGGCAGGAGGAACACCGCCAGCAGCATCAACGCGCGCCCGATCCAGATGTAAGGCGTGCGGCGCAGTCCCCCGATCGGCCGGGTGTCTGATCGGAATCCCGCCCAGATCGACAGCGGCGCCAGCAGGTAGCGCAGCGCCAGCAAGATCGAGACGGGCGTCGCGCCGATGCCTAGATCGGTGATCATCACGCGGTTCCACACCGAGGCGGTTAGAATGTCCACCAGCGCCGAGCCAAAGTTGAACGAGCCGATCTTAATCGAGCGCAGCACGCTGAAACGCGGGGAGGTTGATTCAGCCATTACTCGTTGCTCACTGCTCATTTCCTAATCCAGCCACACCGTGCGATCTTCAAACGTGGGACGCAGCGGCGGCGCTGCTTCGTGCTGCGGATAGCCGATATAGACAAAGCCGATCAGGTGTTGATCGGATTCCCAGCCGAAGAATTGCTTGATGAGCGGATCGGTAGCGGAGGGGCCGGTGCGCCACATGGCCGCCAGTCCGAGGGCGTGTGCCGCTAATAGCATGTTCTGCACAGCGGCGGCGGCTGCGCAGACATTCTCGATCTCTTTGGCTTTGGTCAGGCCCGGCCTGTCAACCGCGACAGCGATCACCACCGGCGCGCGCAGCGGCTTGACGCGATCTTTTTGCAGCTCTTCTTCGGTCGCGGCAGGATGGGTGGCTTTTGTGGACTGCGCCATCGCTTCGCCCAACTTCGCGCGGCTCGCGCCGGTCATGACGGCGAAGCGCCACGGGCGCACTTTGTAGTGATTGGGAGCTTGCACAGCAGCCGCCAGGATTTTGTCGATCAGGTCGCGCGGCACCGGATCGGGCTTCACCTGCCCGATCGACTGACGAGTGTGAATCGCTTCAAAAACTTCCATGAACTTCCCTCAGCAAACAAAAAATGTGGCCAGGTTGCCCTCGCCACACTCATTGTATCACATCGAATATTGGCTGTGCCGCCTGTGCTGTTTTGCGTTTTACGTTTTGGCCGCCGCGATCAGCCCCAGTACACCGCCCAGCCAGCGGAGGATGGGCGCTTCGCCACCCACGGCAGGAGCCGAGAAAGTCACGGCCGTCAGGAACAATGCCAGTTCGATGCCTTCCCGCAGCACAGCCAGGAACGCCACCGAAAACAGCACTGCCGTCTGTCGGCCTGACAGTGCTTCGCGCACCAACGATCGGAACGGTAGTTGGACCTAATCCTACTCTACTACCATCGTGTAAGGTCGACGAAAGAGGGGCTGCCCAAATTGATGGGCAGCCCCACACTTACTCCAACAATCAATTTTCCTATGGTCCTACGTGCCCGCGAGACCGGTGGTATCCAGCGTTGCTTAGCGGAAAAGGAGCGGTGCAAAGTCCCACAGATTGTGACGCCAGACACCCCAGACATGTCCGCCGGTACCTTGGACGAAGGTGTACTTGATGTGATACTGGTCGAACAATGCCAGCGTAGCATAGTTATTGTTATACGCGATGTCCGTTGTATCGCCAACCGTGATCCAGAGCAGTTTGGTGTTTTTGTTAATCGCCGGGTTGGTGAGCAAGTCAAGGTGGTTCTGGACGAGGTCGTCGCGGGTCGCCGGGAACCAGCCCGAGCTAAAGACACCAAGGTAGGCGAAGGCACCAGGGTCCAGTAAGAGGGTGTCGAGTGTCCAGAGGCCGCCTAAGGACAGCCCAGCCAGTGCTCGGTTCTTGGCCCCAGGCGCGACGCGGTAGTTCTGCTCGATGGCGGGGACGATGCTGCCCAACAACTCCTCCGGGAACACGTCCTCCGGCACGGAGTAGGTAAAGCTGAACGGTGCCACGTTGCCGTCCGCCATCACAACGATCATGGGCACGATCTTGTTCTGCGCGATGAGGTTGTCCAGGATATAGTTGGCGCGCATGTTCACGATCCAATCCGTGTCGTTGCCACCGCCACCGTGCATGAGGTAGAAGACAGGGTAGCGCCGGTTGTCGTGGTTGTACCCGGGGGGCGTGTAAACCTGCATCTGCCGCTCGGTCTTGGTCACCTTCGAGAAGTAGCGTACAGTCCCCCAAATCCCATGCGGAACCGCCGCATCCGCCATAAAGTCCGCCTCGGGACCGGGCACGAACACATAGCTCCAGGCCGAGGTCGAACCGGACCAGATGTCCCGATTGGCAGGATCAGGAATCCTCACCCCGTCGAGGATAAACCCATAGCCATACCAATCCGGTGCAAGCGGGCCGAGAGTCACCGACCAGACGCCGTTGGCGTCCTTCGTCATGGCTATGGGATTTGCCGCGGGCGAAGGACCAACGGTGTTCTGGAAGTTCAGCATCACCTGGGTAGCCTGGGGCGCATTTAGCGAGAACGTGACTTGCCCGTCGGAGAGCACGGTCGGCGCACTCGCTGAGATCGCCATTGGCATGGCGGGGGCGGTGGCCGCAGCCATCCCCGAAGGACTCAGCGCCACCAGGGCGAGCATGGCGCAGACGATCAGCGTCAACGCGATGCCAATCTTGTTCTTTAAAGTAGACATGGGAGGATCTCCTTTCTATTGTTGACTGGAGCCAATCGGCTCCTGCGAGACCGGGGGAAGCCCACTCTCGCTTCCCCCTCCACGATGAGCGGTTACCGCGCAGCCTTCAGCGCCTGGCAGCGCTTACTTGAAGAGGAGCTGTGAGAACGCCACCAGGTGGTGACGCCAGGTGTCCCAGACATGCGCATAGTTCGCTCCAATCTCGGGACCTGGAACGTACGTGTAGTTGATGTGATACTGGTCGAGCAGCGGCAGGAAGCGGGGCGCACTCTCCAAACCGCCACTGCTGGTCCAGAGGAGTTTGGTCAGCTTGTTGACCGCCGGGTCGGTGATCAGGTCAGGGTGGTTCTGGACGAGGTCGTCTTGGGCGGATGTGGTCCAGTTCGGGCTAAAGGCACCGATGTAGGCGAACTCACCAGGATTCCAAAAGAGGGCATTCATGACACAACCGGCGCCGCTAGAGAGCCCTGCCAGCGCGCGGTTCTTTCCCCCAGGCGCGACGCGAAAGTTCTCCTCGATGGCAGGGATGATGTTGCCCAACAGCTCCTGTGAGAACGGATCCCCACTAAAGTCCCGGCAACCGCGGACGTTGTATTCCGGGCTCACAATAATCATGGGCTTTACCATGCCCTGGGCGATCAGGTTATCCAGGATGTAGTTGGCGCGCATGCTTACAAACCAGTCTGTTTTGAGGCCTCCGCCCCCGTGGTAGAGGTAGAGGACAGGATAGCGCCGGTTGTCACGATTGTAGCCGGGTGGGGTGTAGACGAGCATCTCCATGTTTCTCTGGTGAACATCGGAATAGTAGCGCACGTTCGCCACTGCCCCATGCGGTATCAGCGCATCCGCCATGTAGTCCGCTTCTGGGCCAGGAACGAACACATAGCTCCAGACCGAAGACGGATACGCGGTCCAAAGGGGACCCGCCTGGTAGAAAGAGATGTCTAGATTCGCTGGATCCGGAATCTGCAACCCGTCGACAGTAAAATTATAAATGTACCAATTTGGGTCGAGCGGCCCCATGGTGATCGACCAGACCCCATTAGCATCCTTCGTCATCGGGTAGGGCAGGGCTGAGGGCGCCTTCCCAGTCAGGTCCTCGAAGTAGAGGATCACCTCATTAGCCTGGGGTGCCTTCAGGGTGAAGATCACTGTGCGGTCGGGGTTGACGGTAGTTGAATTCAGTGTCGTCGCTACTTGAACTTTGTTAGGGACGGTGGCTGTAGCCATCTCAGAAGGGCTTAGCGCCACCAGGGCGAGCACTGTACAGATGATCAGCGATAGCGATAACAGGACGCCGATCTTCTTCTTTGAAGTAAACATGGGAGCATCTCCTTTCTTTATTTTTAGGAAGTCAGCTGACTGCAAATCCCAGCTCTGATTGGACCTTCGTTGCATCAAAACGAAGAAATGGGCTTATGCACCTCCTTTCGGACCAAAACGCCCGACTGGATGCCACGGGCTATCAGGACCCGTGGCATCCAGAATTGGTTAGCGGAAGAGAAGCGGTGCGACCGTGACCAAGTCTTTACGCCAAGTGTCCCAGACATGCCCGTAGATCGCTCCAAATGTGGGGCCATCGACGTACGTATAGTTGATGTGATACTGGTCGAAGAATTCCAGCGTGGCAGCCAGGTTCTTCCACTTATTGCTGACCAGATACTCCTGACCACCAAAGCTAATCCATAAGAGTTTGGTCACCTTGCTGTTCGCCACGTTGGTGATCAGGTCGGGGTGGTTCTGGACGAGGTCGTCGCGGTCCGCCTGGGGCAGAGTCCCTCCGCTAAAGAGACCGATGTAGGCAAACGCATCAGGGTGCTGGAAGAGGGTATTCCGGACGCGGTCGCCGCCCGCAGACAGCCCCGCCAAGGCACGGTTCTGCGGCCCAGGTGCGACGCGGTAGTTCTCCTCCATATAGGGGATGATGGTGCCCAACAGCTCCTGTGGGTACAAGTCCTCCGATACGCTCGTGCCACCGCCGACGTTGTAATCCGGCATCACGAGGATCATGGGCACGACCTTCTTCTGGGCGATCAGGTTGTCCAGGATGTAGTTGGCACGCATGTCCACAAGCCAGTCCGTGTCGTTGCCCCCGCCCCCGTGCTGGAGGTAGAACACGGGGTAGCGACGATTGTCGTGGTTGTAGCCGGGCGGGGTGTAGACCTGCATCTGCCGCTCGGTCTGAGTCACCTTGGAGAAGTAGCGTACGGTGCCCCAGGCACCATGCGGAACCGGCGCATCCGCCATATATTCCGTCCCCGGGCCAGGCACCATCACCATGCTCCAGGCCGAGGTGTCACCCGACCAGATGTCTCGATTCGCCGGATCCGCAATGTTCACCCCACCGACGGCGGTCGCGGTCGTGCGGCCCGTCGGGTTGGGAGGTGGTACTACGGGGGGCGTCCCGTCGATATTAAAGCCATAGCCATACCAATTCGGGTCGAGCGGCGCGGGGGGGTTGAACCACCCCAAGAGGCCCGGCACCGTGGGGCCCAGGGTGATCGACCATACCCCACTACTTGGGTTCTCCGTCATCAGGTAAGAATTGTAGGCGGGCGACAGACCCAGCATGTTCTGGAAGTTGAGGTACACATGAGTGGCACCGGGCGCCCTCAGGCTGAAGGTCACGGTCCCGTCGGGGTTGACGGTCGGCGCACTCGCCGGCGCCGCCATTGGCATGGCGGGGGCGGTGGCCGCAGCCATCCCCGAAGGACCCAGCGCCACCACGGCGAGCACTGCGCAGACGATCAGCGACAACGTGATGCCAATCTTGTTCTTTGGAGTAGACATGGGAGGATCTCCTTTCTATCGTTGATTGGAGCCAATCGGCCCCTGCGAGACGGGGGAAGCCCACTCTCGCTTCCCCCTCCACGATGAGCGGTTACGGCGCAGCGGCCCGTAGTGCCCGGCAGCGCTTACTTCTTGAAGAGGAGCGGTGCGAACTCCAACAGGTGGTGACGCCAGGTGTCCCAGATATGCCCGTAGATCGCTCCAATCTCGGGACCTGGAACGTACGTGTACTTGATGCCAAATTGGTCGAACATTCCCAGCGTGGCAGCCACATCGGCGGCCACCCCGGGGCGGTTCAAGTCGTCCGGTCCGCCGAAGGTGTACCAGAAGAGTTTGGTCAGTTTGTTGATGTCTGGATTGGACAGCAGGTCACTGTGGTTCTGGATAAGGTCCTGGCAGGTCGCTACGCTCAAGCGCCCGCTGAAACTACCGATGTAGGCGACGGCGCCCGGATGCTAGATCATGGTGTCCATTGTCCACCGGGCACCCAAGGACAGGCCGGCCAGCGCACGGTTGTTTCCCCCGGGCGCGGCGCGGTAGTTCTGCTCGATGGAGGGGACGATGCTGCCCAACAACTCCTCCGGGAACGGATCGTGCGCCCCTTCACCACCAGACCCGGTTGGCGTGAGATAGCCGTCCGGCGACACAAGGATCATGGGCACGATCTTGTTCTGCGCGATCAGGTTGTCCAGGATGTAGTTGGCGCGCATGTTCACAATCCAATCAGTATCGTTCCCACCGCCGCCATGCATGATGTAAAGGACGGGGTAGCGCCGGTTGTCGTGGTTGTAGCCGGGCGGCGTGTAGACCTGCATCTGCCGCTCGGTCTGGGTCACCTTGGAGAAGTAGCGGACCGTCGCCACTGCCCCATGCGGAACCGCCGCGTCCGCCATATATTCCGTACCCGGGCCGGGCACGAACACATAGCTCCAGGCCGAGGTCGCCCCGGACCAGATATCTCGATTCGCCGGATCCGCAATGTTCACCCCGCCGACGGCGCGGTAGGTCGTGAAGACCGTCCGGGTTCGTGGGGGGTACTACGGGGGGCGTCCCGTCGATATTAAAGCCATAGCCATACCAATTCGGGGCGAGCGGCGCGGGGGGGTTGGTCCACCCCAAGAGGCCCGGCACCGTGGGGCCCATGGTGATCGACCAGACCCCATTGGCACCCTCCGTCATCAGGTAGGAATTGTATGCGGGCGAACCACCAACCATGTTCTGGAAGTTGAGGTACACATGAGTGGCACCGGGCGCCCTCAGGCTGAAGGTCACGGTGCCGTCGGGGTTGACGGTCGGCGCACTCGCCGGCGCCGCCATTGGCATGGCGGGGGCGGTGGCCGCAGCCATCCCCGAAGGACTCAGCGCCACCAAGGCGAGCATGGCGCAGACGATCAGCGACAACGTGATGCCAATCTTGTTCTTTAAAGTAGACATGGGAGGATCTCCTTTCTATTGTTGACTGGAGCCAATCGGCTCCTGCGAGACAGGGGGAAGCCCACTCTCGCTTCCCCCTGCACGATGAGTTGTTACGGCACAGCGGCCCGTAGCGCCTGGCAGCGCTTACTTTGAAGAGGAGCGGTGCGAACTCCAACAGGTGGTGACGCCAGGAGCCCCAGACATGCCCACCGGTCGCTCCGATCTCGGCACCTGGGACGTACGTGTAGTTGACGTGATACTGGTCGAGCAGCGCCCGAAACTCGGGCCTGTCGTTCTCCAGAGCGCCGTAGCTGAATCCAGAGGAGTCTGGTCCATTTATTGATGTCTGGATTGGCGAGCAGGGACTCTGGGAACGCATCCGACGGTGTAAATCTCGAACTGAACACACCAACGTAGGCGAAGACACCTGGATGCGAGAAGACGGTATCAGTTGTCCGGGAACCGCCCATAGACAACCCCGCCAGGGCACGGTTCTGCGCCCCGGGCGCGGTGCGGTAGTTCGCCTCGATATACGGCATGATGTTGCCCAACAGCTCATCCGGGAACACGCTGGCCGGCAACGGCGGATCTTCGCGGGTGGTGTTGGCGTTCGGCGACACCAGGATCATGGGCACGATCTTGCCCTGGGCGATCAGGTTGTCCAGGATAAAGTTGGCGCGCATGTTGATGAGCCAGTCTGTCTCGTTGCCACCGGCGCCGTGCAGGATGTAAAGGACCGGATAGACACGATTGTCTTTGCCATAGCCGGGCGGGGTGTAGACCTGCATCATCCGCTCTTTCTGGAAAACGTTGGAGTAGTAGCGGACCGTGGCCACCGCACCATGCGGAACCGGCGCATCCGCAAAAAAGTCTGCCGCCGGGCCGGGAACCGTCACATAGCTCCAGCCGTTGACAGGGCTGAAGCTTTGGGGATTCCCAGTCCAGAGAGCCAGGACGGTACCCGGCCCCGAATAAGTGTTCGTCGGATCAATAATGTTGACCCCGTCGACAAGAAAGCAATAGCCATACATATCCGGAGCCAGCGGCCCCATGGTGTACGACCAAACGCCATTGGCATCCTTCGTCATCGGGTAGGGGTCCGACGCTGGCGAAGCACCTCTTTGGTGCTGGAAGCGGAGGATCACCTCGGTAGCCTGGGGGGCATTCAGGGTGAACGTCACGTACCCGTCGGAACTTACGGTCGGCGCACTCGCGGCGATCGCCACTGGCCTGGCGGGGGCGGTGGCCGTAGCCATCCCCGAAGGACCCAGCGCCACCAAGGCGAGCACTGCGCAGACGATCAGCGACAACGTGAGGCCAATCTTGTCCTTTAAAGTAGACATGGGAGGATCTCCTTTCTTTCTATCGTTGATGGAGCCAGTCGGCTCCTGCGAGACGGGGGAAGCGAGAGTGCGCTTCCCCCTCCACGATGAGCGGTTACGGCGCTACAGGCCATTGCGCCTGGCAATGCTTACTTGAAGGAGCGGTGCGAATTCGAACAGGTGGTGACGCCAGGTGTCCCAGACATGCCCACCGTTCGCTCCGATCTCGGCACCTGGGACGTACGTGTAGTTGACGTGATGCGCGTCGAGCAGCGCCGGAAGGGTGCTGCCTGCGTGTCTCCAGAGGACCAGCGGCTAAGCCAGAGGAGTTTGGTCCAGTTTATTGAGGTCTGGATTGTCGAGCAGCTCGACCGGGTCACGCGGCCGATGGTGCCTAAATCCAGCCCGACACTAAACAGACCAGCGTAGGCGAAGGCGCCTGGATGCGAGAAGACGGTTATAGATGTCCGAGAGGCCGCCCATAGACAACCCCGCCATGGCACGGTTCTTTCCCTGCCGGGTGCGGCGCGGTAGTTCTGCTCGATATACAGGGACGATGTTGCCCAACAACTCGTCCGGGCCAACGTCCGCCTAGTTCGGCCGGGAACCCATCGGCGTTAGCAGTCTGGCATCACGACGATCATGGGCACGGCCTTGCCCTGGGCGATCAGGTTGTCCATGATGTAGTTGGCCCACATGTTGGCGGTCCAGTCCGTGTCGTTGCCTCCGCCCCCGTGCAGGAGGTAGAAGACGGGGTAGACGCGGTTGTCATGGTTGTAGCCGGGCGGCGTGTAGACCGTCATCTGCCGCTCTTTCTGGGCCAGGCTTGGAGTAATAGCGCACGGTCGCCCAGGCGCCATGCGGAACCGCCGGATTATCCGCCAGGAAGTCCGCCGCCGGGCCGGGCACCAGCACCGTGCTCCAGGCCGAGGTCGACCAGGACGCGATGTTCCGATTCGCCGGATTCGGCAATGTTCACCCCGCCGACGGCGGTCGCGGTTGTGTTGAGCGTCGGATTCACGCGGGGGTACTACGGGGGGCGTCCCGTCGATATTAAAGCCATAGGCATAGAGATTCGGGACGAGCGGCGCGGGGGGGTTGGTCCAGCCCATGAGGCCCGGCACCGTGGGGCCCATGGTGATCGACCAGACCCCACTGCCATCCTCCGTCATCAGGTAGGAATTGTAGCGGGGCGAATTACCAGATCATGTTCTGGAGGTTGAGGTACACATAAGTGGCACCGGGCGCCCTCAGGCTGAAGTCACGGTGCCGTCGGGGTTGACGGTCGGCGCACTCGCCGGCGCCGCCACTGGCATGGCGGGGGCGGTGGCCGCAGCCAGCCCCGAAGGACCCAGCGCCACCAAGGCGAGCACTGCGCAGACGATCAGCGACAACGTGATGCCGATCTTGTTCTTGAAAGTAGACATGGGGGGATATCTTCTATCGTTGAATGGAGCCAGATCGGCTCGTGCGAGACCGGGGAAGCTCTACTCTTTGCTTTACTTCGGCGCGATGAGCGGTTACGGCACATCGGCCTGGGCCGCCTCGACGATGACCTTGGACGCATCCTGATTTACGTCAGTTCGTGCATGGACACCTCCAATGGTTTTTTCTATTTTGACAATGTCACATTCGCCATATACGGGTCACTTCGCCTTCATATCCACCATGTGTGCCGCTTTGCTGACATGACACATTTAGGCAATGTGCCCCAAAACTCAGCAAGAAGCCTACATATGGCGGGCAGGCTAGAGCAAGACAACAGAACAGATGTTTAATGTGACATTGCCAAACTATGTAGGGGGAGCAAACGCCATGGTGCTGAATCAACAAGAAGAGAATTACAGATGCGACCTGCAATATTATTGCATGGCTTGAACGGAAAGGGAATCAGGGAATTGACCCAATTGGAAAACAAAAATCCCCATCAACGGGGATTCCTTGGGCGTACGACTATACTCCAATGGAGTATTGTGCAGGTTATTCCTTGAGCCATCCAGCGGCGTGTCGAATTGCCTTCTGCCAGCCGTGATAGAGAGTCTCCCGGCGGTCTGTAGAGATGCCTGGCTCGAATCGTCGTTCAAGTCGCCACTTGGACGCGATTTCTTCAAGTGATCCCCAGTATCCGACTGCCAATCCGGCAAAGTACGCCGCGCCGAGTACGGTCGTTTCTGTAATCACCGGTCTTTCCACTGGGATTCCAAGAATATCTGCTTCGAACTGCAGGAGGAAATCGCTCTTAGCACCGCCGCCATCCGCGCGGATAATCGTGATTTCGAATCCCGATGTTCGTCTTATCAGGTCATAGGAATCGCGGATCTGGTAAATCATTGCCTCAAGGGCGGCTCGGGCGATGTGGTGTTTCTTTGTCTCAGATGTGATGCCGATTATCGTTCCCCGCGCATAGGCATCAAAGTAAGGTGCGTCCAAACCCATGAAGGCGGGTACGAAATAAACGCCTTGTGTGTCCGGGACTTGGGTGGCCAGTCCGTCGGCTTCCCGATCTTCCTGAATAATCCCCAACCCGTCTTTCAGCCATTTGATCACCCCGCCGGAAACGTTGTGCCATCCGGCTAGCGCGAACGTTACATCGCCGCTAATGGCCCAATGCACCGGGGCACTTAGTCCGCTTTCGGGTGCGATACATTTGCTGCCTATGTTCAGGGTCAAAGATGAACCGGTGCCAAAAGTGGTCTTGGCCATACCAGCATCGAAGCAAGCCTGTCCAAAGAGCGCCGCACTCTGATCAGTGACAGCGCCTCCGATCGGTATGCGAACCCCGAAAAAGATGTCTGGATCGGTATGGGTGTAGATTTCACTGGAACTGCGCAGGTTGGGCAGAATGTCGCGCGGGATCGCCAGTTCGTTGAGCATCCACTCATCATACGTGAGCGTGTGAGCATTGAGCAAAAGCGTGCAAGCCGCATTCGACAGGTCAGTAACGTGAACTGCACCGCCGGAGAGCTTCCAAATCAACCAGCTATCGATGGTCCCGAAAAGTATTTCACCTCTTGCCATACCTTTCTGTACCGATTTGTCATTCTCCATCAGCCAGCGAATCTTGGTTCCTGCCCAATTCGGTACAATAACCAACCCGGTTCGAGCTTGCAGTCCAGCTTGGTCTCTCTCAGCAAGTCGTTCGCAAATCGGCAGGGTTCGCCGGTCTTGCCACACAATCGCTCTTCCCAAAGGCTTGCCGGTTGCCTTATTCCAGAAAACCGTCGTCCCAATTTGATTCGAGATACCGATCGCTTCGATATCCTCAGGTGCCACCCTCCCGTTCTTTAGGGCTTCGCTGACGACCTCGAGGGTGGAACTCCAGATTTCCTCGGGATCATGTTCCACCCAACCCGGCTGAGGGTAGTATTGGGTGATCTCACGATAGGCGCTGGAGATGATGCTGGCATCGTGATCGAGGATCACGGCTTTGGTTCCGCGCGTGCTTTGATCGATGCCGAGAATGTATCTAGTCATGGTGCCGGCTCTGATCCTTGCCAACCACAAGGCCGAGTTCCAGGCTGACCCGCACGAGACTGGCGGTGTTGTCTACCTCTAACTTGCGCATTGCATCCCGCCTCTGTTTCTCTACCGTTTTGACGCTGGTGTGCATCGAGTCAGCAATCTCCTTCGTGGAATACCCTTCAACGATCCGCTCGACTACTTGCCGCTCGCGCGGGGAAAGGCGATCGAGCAAATTGTGCGATTTCTCAACATGTACATCGCTCGTCAATACCTGAGATACACCGGCACTCAAGTACACACTTCCATTACTGACGGCGCGTATAGCCGCTATCAGTTCACCCGCGACCGATTGTTTCAAGACATAGCCGAGCGCCCCGCCCCGCAGTGCTTGCTGCACAATACCTAGGTCAGCATGCATTGAGAGAATCAACACGTGTTGAGTGGGTAGGGTCGCTTTCAATTCGGCTAGCGTATCCAAGCCATCCGGCTCTGGCATAGAGATGTCTAAAACAAGTACAGCGGGACGCAAGGATCGAGACAGCGTGATCGCATCTCGACCATTGTCTGCCTCGCCAACCACCTGAATATCGCCACCATCCTCCAAAAGCTTACAGATGCCTTGGCGAACAAGATGGTGGTCTTCTGCTACTACGACTCGAATCATAGTCACACTTTATCTATTGTGCGCAGCGAGCGGCAAGGAACCGAACAACCGCGTTCCCTTGCCCGGCGCCGATTCAATGTCAAAACTGCCATTCAACATCAAAAAGCGATCACGAATTCCCAGCAAGCCCATATTTCGATCAATTGTTTTGGGATTGAAACCCTGACCATTGTCTTCCACGGACAAACTCACGTCACCATCCGAATAATCTAGGTTGACCCACACCGAAGTTGCACGCGCGTGTTTAGCGGCGTTATTCAATCCCTCCTGGACCAGGCGATACAATGCCGTTGCCTGAAGGTCGGGCATCGGTGGCAAGGTCTCCGAGTTAAAGTACACATGCAGTCCGGCCTGTTGCCCAAAGGTATGGCAAAAGGATTCCAATGCCAGGGCGAGTGGCAGTGCGTCCAAAGAGGGTGGATGGAGCTGGTAGAAAACCTGGCGCACTTGCTTCATGATCGCTTCAACGCTGCGAACGGCATCTTTGATTTGTTGACCTACGTCTTTCTCACCCGCGGTCACTGCTCCGTCAATCGCTTTCAGACCAAGAACCAGCGCCGTCATGCCCTGACCAATATCATCGTGCAAGTCCTGGGAAATACGGTGGCGCTCGTCTTCTTGCAGTGTGACGAGTTGCAGCGTCATCCGTTTCAATCTTTCTTCGGCGTTGATTTGTTGTGTGATGTCCGATGTATAGAGCGCGATCATTTTGGCCGAGGTTTCACCGTGAATGGGAGCGAACAGCATCTTGTTCCACGTCTCGTTATCTCGGTCAACAAAAGCGATCGGCTGTCCGGTCTCAATGACTTGTTTTTGAATGATTCTCCAGTGGGCGACTTTATCAGCCGGGGTGCAATCCCAGATATTTGTGTTGATCAAATCGTCCAACGATTTTCCGTAGCGACGGCAGGTTGTTTCATTTGCAAAAACGATGGTACCGTCCAAGGTGATTAGCGTGATCCCATCGGGAGAAGTATTGAGCAATACCCAGGCAAGGTTTTCCTGTGAGGCTGGTCGAATATCCGACTGCTGCTGTGCAGTGTGATCCTGCTGTGTGAGGTTTGCAGAGGGTTGCGAGTCTTTCGGGAGAGGAGCCTTTGTACTCGCCATTAGATCCTTACCTGCGATTACATCCGTCTGTATAATTCCACAAGAATGATACGAAAGCCAAGTCTTTAATTCAAGTATATCACTGAATCTCGGATATCCATAGTTATTGACACGGCAGACGTGACCTCGCTACGCATTTTGACGGGCATCAGTTTGACCTCCCAAGTTTTTTCGGTATAGTTGCTGCATGGTCAAGTCACGCTTACCGGCGCTGCTCTGCCTCTGCCTGCTGATCGTGACCGCGCTGGCCTGCGACATTACTATCCCGCAAGATATTGCCACACCGCCGCCCGGCACGCCAGTCGCGCTGGTCACGCGCGCCGTCCCGACAACTGACTGCAACCGCCACCAGCATGCCGACGCCCACACCCACGCCCACGCCAACACCGCTTCCGGCCGTTTGCCTGGGGCGCGCCGACTGCGCCCTGTTCAACGGCGACTATGACACCGCGCTGATTGAATACACGGCGGTGGTAAGCGACTCGGCCACGACGGACGAAACTCGCGCGGCACCGGATCGGGTTTCACTTGTCCGATCGATTGACGCGTGTGAATGGCTTCAAAAACTTCCATGGACTTCCCTCAGCGAACAAAAAATGTGGCAAGGTTGCCCTTGCCACATTTTTGTATCACATCGAGTATTGGCTATGCCGCTTGTGCTGTTTTGCACTTTATGCCTTTGCCACCGCGTCCGCCATCGACTTGCGATTGAGGAATTGCAGCAGGCCGAACACCACGACGAAGTAGGCAATGTATGCCAGCATCTCCGTCAGCGACGGGTTGCCGTTGTAGCCGAACAGCGCCTTCAGGAACTCGCCCACGGTCGAGGCCTCCGGCACGATCGGGTTGAGATCATACACATGCTCAACCACGGATGGAATCCAGCCCAATTCGTTGAATTCGTGCACGGCGTGCCCCACCAATCCGGCGGCGAACAGGATCAGCACGATGCTGGTGAACTGGAAGAAGCGCCGCAAGTTGAGTTTGATCGCGGATTCATAGAGCAGCCACCCGATGATGGCTGCCGCAATCAGGCCCAGCACCCCGCCCAGCCAGCCCAGGATCGGCGCTTCGCCTCCCACGACGGGGGCAGAGAAATTCACCGCTGTCAGGAACAGCGCCAGTTCGATGCCCTCGCGCAGCACGGCAAAGAAGGCCACTGAGAACAGCGCCGCCGTCTGTCCGCCCGACAGCGCTTCGCGCACGTCGGCTTCCAGGCCCTGCTGAATCCGGCGGCCCTGCTTCTGCATCCAGAAGATCATCCACGTCAACACGGCGGCGGCCAACAGCATCGTAAAGCCTTCAAAGGCCAGCTCGGCCGCGCCTTCAAATTCCGCGCCGATGATATTCAGCATGATCGCCGCCGCAACGCTGAGTAATGCGGCCCCCGCGACGCCCAGCCAGACCAGCGGCGCACGATCATAACGATTCATTTTCTTCAATATGCCCAGCACCATGCTGATGATCAATGCCGCTTCAATGCCCTCGCGCAGCGCAAGGAGGAATCCCGCTAACATTGCGTTGTCTCCCTTAACAAAATTAGGTTATACTAACCTGTGTCAAGGGATTCTAGAGAGCCGCTAACGAATTGTCAACGGCCTTCATTACGTGTTAGGCGCTCGGCCAAACGCCTAATCCATCATCGCCGGGAAAGCTTGTTAGGCCGCGGCGGCTTCGCCTAATAACCTCGCGCGGGGGAACATGACGATACCGATTAGACTCACGGAGACATACGAGAATTACCTGGAAGCAATCTACAATATGCGCGACGAAGGGCAGAAGATCAGCAACGCCCGGTTGGCCGATCGGCTGGGGGTAAAACCGCCGACCGTGTCGCAGACTCTGCAGCGCATGGCGCGCGATGGGCTGGTGAAGATCGACGGCGAAATCGCACTGACCAAACAGGGCGCTGAAGTTGCGGAAGCGTCCATTCGGCGGCATCGCATCATCGAGCGCTTCATGTCGGATATTCTGGGCATCGGGTGGGCCGTGGCGCACCGCGAAGCCGAACGGCTGCAACACGCGATCTCGCCGTTGATCGAAGACAAGATGCTGTCCGCGTTGGGACACCCCACGACCTGCCCACACGGTAATCCCATCCCCGGCATGATGAGCGTCAAACTGCCCACGGATGCGATTACGCTCGACAACTCGCAGGCCAGCCAGACGGTCGAGATTCTGCGCATCACCGAAGAGGGCGAACGCGATCCGCGCCTGCTCGATTACTTACAGAAAGAGAACCTGATCCCTGGCGCACGTATCACTGTGCAGGAAGTGGTGGAGTATACGGGCGTGGTGACTTTCAAAAAAGAGGACAAGACGATTGCGCTGGGATTGAAGGCGGCACGAACGATTTGGGTGAAACCCGTCTAATAGTAACCTCCCGGAGGCCATGGCCTCCGGGAGGTTGTTTGGTTGCCCTGCGCCGTCGCTTCTGCTGCCGCCTGATTGATCAACGCGCCTGCAATGACAGATTCTCGGGGAGGCTCGCCATTTCGATTTTCTCCGTCTCGATGCTACAATGTTGCCATCCCACTCTACACGGAGGTTAGCATGCCATCGCTCAATCGCGTGCAGCTCATCGGATACTTGGGGCGTGATGCCGAGGCGCGTTACACCGCCAAAGGCACCAAATATGCCACCTTCAGTCTGGCCGTCAACCGCACGTGGAAATCGGCTGAAGGCGAAAAACATGAAGCCACCGACTGGTTCAACGTCAATGCCTGGAGCAAGCTGGGCGACTTCACTGCCCAGTACCTCAAGAAGGGCCGGCTGGTCCTGGTGGAAGGTCGTTTGCAGACCGATCGCTGGGAAGACCCCAAAGGCGAGACCCACTATCGCACCACGGTGGTTGCTCGCTCAATTCAACTGCTCGATCGGCGGCCGGAAGAACCGGAAGAAGTAGAAGCGCCGGTGGTGGAAGAAGGGGTTGATTAAACATCCTTTGGCATGATCGCCCTGCCCGAGCCATGAGTAACGAGTCATGATTGCTCTGCACTCGTTACTCATTACTCGTCAGACTCCCAACGCCTGATCGATCTTCTCGCGCAGCTCCGGCTGGCGCCGCAAATCAACCACGGCCCCACTCGCCAGATCGCAGTGCGGCGAGCACAACCACACCGCGGCACGGGCCGGGACTTCCGGCGGCAGCGCCTTGCCGGCTTCCTTCCGATCGACGAAGAACTGCCGGCGGTCGGGTGGCAATTGATCGGGCGTGGCCGCGCACAGGGTTTCGAGCATTTTTGTTTCCACCAGGCCCGGATACAATGAATAGACGCGAACGGCGGTGTCCTTCAAATCAACCGCCACACTCCGGGTGAGCTGATCCAATCCAGCTTTGGAAGCCGCATAGATGCTCCAGCCAGGCGCTATGCGCGCCGCTGCGCTAGAACTGATATTGACGACGACGCCGCGCCCGCGCCGCACCATGCCGGGCAAAACAGCGCGCAGGCCATAATACGCGCCCGCCAGGTTGATATCGAACAGTCGTCTGGCCTGTTCCGGATCGGTCTCCCACAACTTGCCCAACGGCTCCAGCACGCCCGCGTTATTGATCAGAATATCAATCGGGCCCAGCGCGGCTTCAATCTGCTGCGCCGTCCAATCGACCATGTCCCAGTTGCTCACGTCGAGCAGCGAAGCAATCGCCGTGCTGCCGCGCGCGCGAATCTCCTCCGCGGCTCGCTCCACTTCATTTTGCGTGCGTGACACCAGCGCTACCGCCGCGCCCTGTTCCGCCAGCGCCAACGCCACGGCGCGGCCAATGCCGCGCCCTGCGCCGGTGACCCAGGCGACCCGCCCTTCAAACAACCCCATATTGCGCTCCCCGGTTAGAATCAAGTTAGCCGAATCTTAACCCGGTTCGGCCGAATCCGCCATGTGCTTGAGGAGATTGTCCATGAAGCGCCTTGTGATTATGCTGGCTAGCACCTTGCTGATGTTGCTATTGACGATCAACGCCGTCGGCTCATCCACGACCCGATCGGTTAAGGCCGGCGGCGGCCCGGTGTTGTTCATCACTCCGACGGAAATGACCGCGCTCGTGCCACTCAGCACATCCGCCATTTTCACGCGCCCGCTTATCATTGACTACGTAGCCGACGGTACAACGCTGAGTTGGTCGCTCTCAATCAGTCCATCTGCAGAAATCGTGCCGATGGTAACGCCCATTACCGGGGCCAACTCTGCGACAATAACGGTGGAGATCAACGTGAATCCAATCTCAGCCACAGGCTTATCCACCGCCTATGTGTACTTCAATCCGCAGCCGGGGTTGATCCTCGGCGCAGGGATCATGGCGATTCCGATAAAGGTACTCGCCGTCGAGTCGCTCCACCAGGTTTATCTGCCGACCATCGCCAAGGACTATGGCCTACCGCTCCCGCCGCCTGTCGCGCCGTCGCTGGGCCTGGCTTTTGTCAGTTCAGCCAAATACGGCGGGAATGAAACACGCTATCAGCGCGCGCTGGCCATCAATGGACGGCTCAATCGCTGGCCGATGTATTGGAATGAGATCGAGACGCAGGCGGTAGCGCAGCCGCGTATCTACGATTGGAGCAAGCAGGATACCAACATCGCGGCGGATATCAATCATGGCTTGACCGTGCTGCCCATTCTGCTATTCACACCGAATGGACTGGACTCCGGCGGAAGCCGCCTCGCGCCCATTCCTCAAGTGGGTGATGGTCTGCGCGCTCTACTGGATCGCACAAAACTCGATCGACCCGGTGCACCATCCAGCGTCACCACGCCGCCGCAGGGCTTGTACCTTGGCGTATTTAATGACGGGACCGATATGCCCGGCCCCGGCCAATCGATCAATCCCGACAATCGCTGGGCTTATTTCGTCAACGCCGCCGTGAACCGTTACAAGCCCGGCGGGATCCTTGGCCAAGGCGCAAGGCTGGGGCAATGATAAGGGTGTGCGCTACTGGGAAATCTGGAATGAACCCGACTTGGATGTTTTCTTCACAGGGACCCTCACCGATTATGCGCGGCTGCTGAAAGTCGGTTATCTGGCGGCGCGCACTGCCGATCCGCAGGCGCAAATCGTGTTGGGCGGTCATGGTGCACTGGCAGAAATCCGATGGCTGGTTCAGCGCTTTGCTCAATTTGATCGGCACCGATCCCACGCCAACGACGTATCACTGCTTCATGGATATGGTCGCCATGCACAACTATTTCTGGGCGTGGCAAACCTTCGGCTATCTGTATCACCGATCGAGCCGGCTGGACCCCACGGCTTGAACTCTGATGTTGAACTCGTGGATCACCGAGACCGGCGTGCCGATCTGCGGCGAAGGGACTTTTCCCGCGTGTGACGATCCGCAGAATCGCTGGTATCGTGCCGCACCCGACGAACAAGCCGATTTCCTGATTCAAAGCGCGGCCTATGCGGCGTGGCTCAAGACCGCAAGCCTATGTCTGGTTCCAACTCGTTCGACGATTGCGGCAATCACATGCGGCGTCGATGCTCACGGCCTGCTGCGCAATGACGATACACCGCGGCCGGCCTATCACGCCTATGCACTGATCAACAACCTGTTGTCACAAGCCCAGCCTTACTGGCGTCAGCGGCTGCCCAGTTGGGCTGATCCCCGGGTGGAGTTGACCGCGTTCAAGCAACCGGATACGGGCAAACGGATCGTTTTGTTGTGGAACCGCTACTATACCGCGACGGAAACAGCCGTGCTCACAGCGACTGCCGCCTCAGCTCAGTTGGTCTTCCCGGATGGGACCCTGCAGACCATTTATCCGGTCAGCGGCACCTATTCGATTTCACTGCCGCCGGCCACCAATCGCAACATGCTGGGCACCGCGGGCGGCATGGCCCCCGATGGCAGCGCCCCCATCGGCGGATCGCCGCGCATTCTGGTAGAGATCGATCCGGCGGTGGCGCCATGAGGCGGGACCCTGGCGCTGCCTGCCAGGGCAAGCATACGTGATGCATGACATGGAAAGGCGGCGATCATCGCGTTGACGATCGCCGCCCGAACTATCTCACTGCTCCGCTGGCGCACTATTTGACTTACGCTGCCACTGGCACTACCGGCGCCACTGCTTCCAGCTTGCTAAACACCAGGCCCTCCTCATTCGCATCCACCAGGATCGTGTCGCCCACTTTGAACTCGCCCTTCAGCATCTTCACCGACAGCGGCGATTCCACGTAGCGCTGCAGCGCGCGGCGCAGCGGGCGCGCGCCGAAGTTCGAATCATAACCCTGGCGCGCCAGCCAGCCGCGCGCCGCCTCGGTCAATTCGATGAACAGGCTGTGCTCGTGCAGCCGATCGCGGATCTCCTTCATCTGCAGATCGACGATCTTCTCGACATCTTCCACGGACAGCGTGCCGAAGATGATGATCTCGTCGATGCGATTCAGAAATTCCGGGCGGAACGTGCGCTTGAGCTGATCTTCGATCTTTTTCGCATCGGCAATTTGCGAGGGCGAGTCGCCCGGCCGCACGAAGCCCAGCGCGCCGCCTTTGCGCACGAACTCGGTGCCCAGATTGCTGGTCATGATGATCACGGTGTTGCGGAAATCGACCACGCGCCCCTGCCCGTCGGTCAGCCGGCCGTCGTCCAGAATTTGCAGCATGGCATTCCACACGTCGGCATGCGCCTTTTCGATCTCGTCGAACAGCACCACCTGATACGGGCGGCGGCGCACGGCTTCGGTCAACTGCCCGCCTTCTTCATAGCCCACATACCCCGGCGGCGCGCCGAACAGCCGCGATACGGTGTGCTGCTCGCGGTACTCGCTCATGTCCACCCGCACCAGCGCGTCTTCATCGTCGAACAAGAACCAGGCCAGCGCCTTGGCCAATTCGGTCTTGCCGACGCCCGATGAGCCGAGGAAGATGAAGGAGCCGATCGGGCGCGAGGGATCTTTCAAGCCCGATGCGCGCGCGGCGGATGGCGTCGCTCAACGCCGCGATCGCTTCTTCCTGCCCGATGATGCGCTCATGCAAGCGCTCTTCCATTTGCAGCAGCTTCTCGCGACTCGGTCTCCATCATCTGCGCCACGGGGATGCCCGTCCACTGCGCCACGACGGCGGCGATGTCGCCTTCGTCCACCACTTCGTCGATGTTCTTCTCGCGCTGCCACTGTTCCCGCTGCTGATTGAACTCGGTTTCCGCCTGCAGGCGCTTGCTCTTCAGAATGGCGGCCTGCTCATATTCGCGCGACAGGCCGGCCTGCTCCTCTTCCGCCGTCAGGCGATCGATCTCGGTCTTCATCTCTTTCAGATCGGCCGGCAGGGTGAAGAGGGCCACGCGCAGCTTGGCCGCCGCTTCGTCGATCAGATCGATCGCTTTGTCGGGCAGATGCCGATCGGTGACGTAGCGGTGCGAGAGGTTCGCCGCCGCCACCAGCGCCTGATCGCTGATGCGGACCTTGTGGTGCGCCTCGTAGCGATCGCGCAGACCGCGCAGCATATCGATCGTTTCCTCGACGCTCGGCTCATCCACAAAGACGGGCGCGAAGCGGCGCTCCAGCGCGGCGTCCTTCTCGACGTACTTGCGATACTCGTCGAGCGTCGTCGCGCCGACGCACTGCAATTCGCCGCGCGCCAGCGCCGGTTTCAGCATGCTGCCCGCGTCCAACGCGCCCGAGGCCGCGCCTGCGCCGACGACGGTGTGCAGCTCGTCGATGAACAGAATCACTTCACCCTGCGCGCGCTGAATCTCTTCCATCACCGCCTTCAGGCGCTCTTCAAACTCGCCCCGGAAGCGCGATCCGGCCACCATGGCGCCCAGGTCCAGCGCCACGACGCGCTTGCCCATCAGCGTTTCCGGCACATCGTTCGAAGCGATCTTCTGCGCCAGGCCCTCGACGATCGCCGTCTTGCCCACGCCCGCTTCGCCGATGAGCACCGGGTTGTTCTTGGTGCGGCGCGAGAGCACCTGCACCACGCGCAAGATCTCGTTGTCACGGCCAATCACCGGATCGAGCTTGCCGGAGCGGGCCAGCGCGCTGAGATCGCGGCTGTATTTTTCCAGCGTGCCGATAGCGGCTCTCCGCGCCCGGATCAGTCACGCGCTGCCCGCCGCGGATCTGCTTGATGGTCTCGTTGATGCGCTCGCGCGTCACGCCATTCTCCGCCAGCAGCCGCGCCGAAGCCGTGTTGCGCTCGGTGCTGATGGCCAGGAAGATATGCTCGGTCGAGATGTACTCGTCCTTCAGGCGGTTGGCTTCTTCCTGCGCCAGGTCCAGCACGCGCTTCACACGCGGCGTGATAAACACCTGCCCCGTGCCGCCGCCATAGATGGCCGCCTTGGGAGACTGGCGCAGGATCTCTTCCAGCTTCGCGCGCATGGCGTTCACATCGACATTGAGCTTGCTCAAGATTTGCGGCACCACGCCGTCGGGCTGTTCCAGCAGCGCCAGCAAAATGTGCTCCGTATCGACTTGATTGTGGCCGTAGCGCTGTAAAATCTCAATGCTGCGGTTGGCGGCATCCTGCGCGCGCTCGGTAAATCGGTCAAATCGCATCATAATGGGGTTACCTCGTGAATGACAACCTGAGGTAACGAGTAACCGGTAACAAGTGAATTCCTCGTTACGGGTTACTCGTTACGAACGAATCTTTGTCGGCTCGATCTCGATCACCTGATCGTACTCGCTATCCGTTTGAATATTCCAATCGTACTTGTGTTGAAAAGCATCAATCACAGCGGCCGGTGGCCGCCCCAGGGGCCGTGCCTGCCCCTCGATCACAACCGGTTTAGTTCCATCCTCGAGCGCGATCGACACGCGCGGATTCTGCATCAGGTTGCGCACCTTCACGCTGTCCGCCCCGGTGCAGAGGTAGATTTTTCCGCCTACCCACACGAACCAGATCGGCACCAGGTGCGGTGTGCCGTTGGGGCGCACCGTCGCCAACCAGAGGTTCTGCTCCGTTTGCAAACGCCGTTCGACTTGTGAATCGAGGGTCATGGGGCCTGTCCAATTAGATTATACCGCAATCAGAGCCCCAACGTGAGCATTTTGCTCAATCTCGCTCGTCGTGCTATGCTTATCCTTGATTGTCTTGACGACGCATTCGCACCAATCGATCGGCCTTCAGTTCCCATCAATCTGACGCGAACGACAAGATGAGCCAACGCCGGGCCCTACCGATACTGCCAGCCAGGCAGCCTGCTGAAAACACGCTTCAGCTGCAGAACGCCAAGTTGGCGGCGCTGCATGAACTGGCCCTTGATCTCACTTCGACTTTCGACTTGAATGACGTTTTGCAGCGCGTCGCCGAACTGACTCAGGCCCTGTCGGCCTCAGCGCACGCGCACGTGTTCCTGTACGACTCCGATCGGAATGAACTGCAGCATGCCGCAAGTCACTGGTCGTCGGAGCAGCGAGCCGTGCCGCTGCAGCCACGGCGCACTGGCATCACTTACACCGTGGCAAGCACCGGCCAGCCGGAATTCATTGAAGATACGGCCAATCATCCGGCGTATGCGCAAGTACCTCCCGACCTGCGACCGGGCGCGCTAGCCTGCCTGCCGTTGGCGAAGGGCGAGCACATTTTAGGCACTCTCAACCTGGGCTACTGGGAACCGCACCGTTTCGATGCTGAGACGCGCAGCTTCCTTGATTTGATGGCGCGCAATGCTGCGATCGCGATTGAGAACGCACGGCTGTATCAACTGGCGATCGAAAAGGCGCGCATGGAGCACGAACTTCAGGTCGCGCGTGAAGTGCAAGCCAGCTTGATCCCGCGCGAAACGCCGCGCATCGCCGGCTGGGATTTCGCCACGCTGTGGCAGCCTGCGCATATTGTCAGCGGCGATTTCTACGACTTCGTTTCCATCGGCCAGTCGCCGTGGCAGGGCATACTCATCGGCGATGTGACCGACAAAGGCATGCCGGCCGCCTTGTTCATGGTGCTGGCGCGCAGCACGATCCGGGCCAGCATCACCACCGCGTGCTGTCCCGCCGATTTCATCACGCACGCCAACCGCCTCCTGTGCGCAGATGCAGCGGATGGAATGTTCGTCACACTTTGTTACGCGCAACTCGATCCACTCACCGGCGAACTGGTCTATGTCAACGCAGGGCACAATCCGCCCCTGCTCCTTCACAGCGACACGGAGCAATTTGTCAGGCTGACCCGCACAGGCATGGCCTTGGGCGTGGACGAAACTGGCCAATTCGATCAACGCACGGTACAGCTTGATCCGGGCGATCTGATCGTGTTATATACCGACGGCGTAACCGACGCGACCAATGCCGCAGAGCAGGAATTCGGCCTTGAGCGCCTGCGGCAGGCCATCATTGAGAATCGGCACCTTTCAGCGCCGGAGATGTCTGCGGCATTGAATGAGGCCCTGCGCGAGTTTGTTGATGCGGCGCCACAATTTGATGACATCGCCGTGGTCGTCGTGAAACGCATCTGAGAGTGAGCACGGCGGACTACCAGGAAGGTCTCGTTCGCTCCAGGCAAACGAGACCCTCCTGGCGCAGCGGTGTGTTTACACCGCCACGGTCTCCTTCTCAAAGTACAACCCCTCGTGATCAGCCTCGACCTCGACCGTATCGCCTTCCTTGAATTCGCCGCTCAGAATCTTCAGCGCCAGCGGGTCCTGCACGTGCCGCTGGATGGTGCGCTTCAAAGGGCGCGCGCCATAGACCGGATCGTAGCCCCTATTCGCCAGCCACTCCCGGGCCGGGTCGCTCAAGCGCAGATCGATCTTGCGATCGGCCAGCAGCTGCCGCAGATTGCCCAACTGAATCTCGACGATGCGCGACAGATCGGAGCGGGTGAGGTTGTTGAAGATCACCATCTCGTCCACGCGATTGAGAAACTCCGGTTTGAAGCTCTGCTCCAGCGCTGTTTGCACCCGCTTGCGCATCTCGGCTGCCTCGCCGCCGCCCAGCTCCTTGATCCACTGCGAGCCGACATTGCTGGTCATGATTACGATGGTGTTTTTGAAGTCCACGGTGCGGCCATGCCCGTCGGTCAAACGGCCATCGTCCAGCAGTTGCAGCAGCACGTCGAAGACTTCGTCGTGCGCCTTCTCGATCTCGTCGAACAGCACCACGCTGTACGGCCGGCGGCGCACGGCCTCGGTCAGTTGTCCGCCCTCGTCGTAGCCGACGTAACCCGGCGGCGCGCCAATCAGGCGCGAGACCGTGTGCTTCTCCTGATACTCGCTCATATCGATGCGCACCATGGCGTTTTCGTCGTCGAACAGGAATTCCGCCAGCGCTTTGGCCAGCTCGGTCTTACCCACGCCCGTCGGGCCCAGGAACATGAACGAGCCGATCGGGCGGTGGGCATCCTGCAGGCCCGCCCGAGCGCGGCGCACCGCATTCGACACCACGCGGATCGCGTCGTCCTGCCCGACTACCCGCACGCGCAGACGTTCTTCCATGTGCAGCAGTTTCTGCACTTCGCCTTCCAGCAAACGGCTGACCGGGATGCCTGTCCACTTGCCGACGATCTCGGCCACATCCTCAGCCTCGACTTCTTCCTTCAACATGCGCTGATCTTTTTGCAGCTCCTTCAGGCGCGCTTCGCCCTCGTTCAGCTGCTTTTCCAGATCACGCAGTGTGCCATAGCGCAGGCGCGCGGCCTCGCCCAGGTCCGCGCGGCGCTCGGCCTGTTCGATCTCGATCTTCGCCGCTTCGATCTTTTCTTTGATCGAACGCAGCGCGGTAATGGCGTTTTTCTCCAACTCCCAGTGCGCCCGCAGGGCATTCGAGTGTTCCTTCAGATCCGCCAGTTCTTTCTCCAGTTTACCCAGGCGTTCCTGGCTGGCCTTGTCCTTCTCTTTCTTCAACGCCTCGCGCTCGATCTCCAGCTGCATGATCTTGCGATCGACTTCGTCCAGCGCAGCCGGCTTGGAATCGATCTCCATGCGCAGGCGCGAGGCCGCCTCGTCGATCAGGTCAATCGCCTTGTCGGGCAGCTGCCGATCGGTGATGTAGCGATTCGACAGCGTCGCCGCGGCAATCACGGCGCCATCCTGAATCCGCACGCCGTGATGGACCTCGTAGCGCTCCTTCAGGCCGCGCAGAATGCTGATGGTGTCCTCCACGCTCGGCTCAGCCCACGTAGACCGGCTGGAAGCGGCGCTCCAGCGCGGCGTCCTTCTCGATGTGCTTCCGATACTCGTCGAGCGTCGTCGCGCCGATCGTGTGCAGTTCGCCGCGCGCCAGCATGGGCTTCAGCATGTTGCTGGCGTCCATCGCGCCTTCGGCGGCGCCCGCGCCCACCATCGTGTGCAGTTCGTCGATGAATAAGATCACGTCTTCCGAATCGGTGATTTCCTTCAACACCGCCTTCAGGCGCTCTTCAAACTCGCCGCGATATTTTGCGCCGGCGACGAGCGAACCCAGATCGAGCGCCACGAGCCGCTTGTGCTTCAACCCCTCCGGCACATCGCCGCGCACCATGCGCTGCGCCAGCCCTTCCACGATGGCCGTCTTGCCCACGCCCGCATCGCCCACCAGCACCGGGTTGTTCTTGGTGCGGCGCGAGAGAATCTGCACCACGCGCCGAATCTCGTCGTCGCGGCCAATGACCGGATCGAGCTTGCCCTGCCGCGCCAACTGCGTCAGATCGCGCCCGTATTTCTCAAGCGCCTGGAATGTGCCTTCGGGATTCTGCGAGGTGACCCGCGCCGACCCGCGCACCGCCATCAACGCCTGCAAGATGGCATTGCCGTTGAGACCGCGCGCCGAGAGCAGATTGCCGATCGGGGTGTGGGACTTCGCCAGCGCCAACAGAATGTGCTCGGTGCTGACGTACTCATCCCGCATCGACTTGGCTTCGCGCTCCGGCAGCCTCCAGCACGTCGCTCGCAGCGCCGGCTCAGGCCCGCCTGCACGTTGGAGCCGGACACGCGCGGCCGGGTGCTGAGATCACGCTCCAAAATCGCCGCCAACTGCTCGGGGCTTTGGTTCAGTTTCTGCAAGACCTGCGGCACGATGCCGTCGCTTTGGCGGATCAGACTCAGCAACAGATGCTCCGGCTCGATCGTCTGATGCCCTAACGATTGCGCCAGATTCTGGGACTCAAGTACTGCTTCTTGTGCTTTCTCGGTAAACCTGCTTAGATTCATGGCCTCCTCCTTATCCAATAATATCCAATAATCGTCGTGTTAAGTCTAGTCGAGGTCCGGTAGATGAGTGATAGAACGAGGTTAGAATAAGGTAAGAGAAGCTCCCGCCGTAGGGTAAGCGTAGGACAGTAGTCGAGTTAAAGTGATTGATCGGGTGTATAAATATAGTCGAAGAGCAGCGGGCGAAAACGTCTCTTCTTCTCCTCCTTGTTTTTGCCAGAGCGCCGATAGACAGCGACTATCGGCGCTTTTGGCGTCTAGGGGTATAATCCCTGCCCGTGACCACGGCCACTTCCAGCAATCGCCAGATCGCGCGCGCCAGCCTCATCGTGATGGTGACATTCCTCGCCAGCCGCCTGTTGGGGCTGCTGCGCGATGTTATCATCAGCGCGCAGTTCGGCACGTCAGGCAGTTACGATGCCTACGTGGCGGCGTTTCGCATCCCCGACATCATCTACACGCTCATCGCGGGCGGCATTCTCGTCTCGGCTTTTGTGCCCGCATTCACGGACTATCTCGCCAGAGAGGATCGCCCCGGCGCGTGGCGGCTGGCGAGCGCTGTCATCAACCTGGTCACCCTCGTCTTCACGGCCGCGGCCATCATCGCCGCCGTGTTCGCCGAGCCCATCGTGCGCTACTTGCTGGCTCCCGGCTTCAACGCAGAAATGCAGCAGCTCACCATCCAATTGATGCGCCTGCTGCTGATCCCGCCCATCATCTTCGGGATCAGCGGGGTGGTCATGGGCATCCTGTACGCGCATCAAAGTTTCTGGCTGCCCGGCCTTGCCCCGTCGATGTACAACCTGGGGATCATCGCCGGCTCGATCGTGCTGGCGCCAACTCTGGGAGTCTTTGGCTTGGCGATCGGCGCGATCTTCGGCGCTCTGCTGCACTTGCTGGTGCAGGTGCCCGGCCTGATCAAAATCAAGGCGCGTTACTCCGCCCGGTTGGCCGTGCGCGACCCCGGCGTACAGGAAGTGATACGCCTGATGCTGCCGCGCATCTTTGGCGTGGCCGTGGTGCAGTTGAACTTCCTGGTCGAAACGAGCCTCGCTTCGCTGCTGGGCGCGGGCGCCGTCTCAGCCTTGTGGTACGCCTGGCGCATCATGCTGCTGCCGCAGGGCGTCGTGGCGCAATCGGTGGCGACGGCGGCCTTCCCCACGTTTGCCGATCAATACGCGCGCGGCCAGTTCCAGCAGCTCCGGTCGTCCCTGTCGGCGACCGTGCGCTCGATCTTCTTTATCGCCATCCCCGCCTCGATCGGGCTGCTGGTGCTGCGCGAGCCGCTGATTCAACTGCTCTTCGAGCGCGGCCGCTTCACCGAAACGTCGACGGAACTGGTAGCGGCGGCGTTGGGCGCCTATGCTCTGGGGCTAATCGGCCATTCAGGCGTGGAGATTCTGGTGCGTGCTTTTTATGCGCTGCACGATACCAAGACGCCTGTGCTCTTGGGCATTCTGTCATTGGCGATCAATCTTATTATCAGCCTGTCGTTAATCAACGTACTGGGCGTCACCGGCCTGGCTCTGGCCAATACCATCGCCGCACTGCTGGAGATGACGCTGCTCATTGGGGTGATTCGCAGGCGCTTAGGCGGCCTTGACGATCGGCGGGTGGCGCTGAGCGCGCTCAAGACCGCCGTGGCTTCCGTGGTCATGGGGCTGGCGGTCTGGGGTTTCCTGAATGTGACGGCTTCAGCCAGCGTGGTCGTGCGCGCCTTCGGAGGAATGATCTTCGGCGCAGGCGTGTTCTTCAGCGCGGCGTGGCTGCTGCGCGTTGAGGAACTGCGCTTACTGGCGGGGCTGCTGGGCCGCCAGCTTCACAGGTGACACTCACCCGAGCTCAGACAGCAGGACTTCCACGTAGAATTCGACGATTTTCCCCGCCAGGGTCAGGGGATCATGCGCCGCCTGATCATCCGCCGAGAGCATCACGGCCAGCGTGCTTTGCCAGTCTTCGCCGCCGCCCAGCGCCACATCAGAAATGACTCCGCATTCGATGCTGTGAATACCCACGTCACGGCTTACGGCATAGAGGTGCGAGGAATCGCAGTTCACGATGTCACACCCGCTGGCTTTGGCGGCGCTTAAGTCCGCGTCATACTCGCGATAGATGGCGTCAGCCGTCATGGCCTGCACCGGCGTCAAATCGGGGAAACCAGTTCGCCCGGCGAGCTCCTTGATCTTGAACTCAAGAACTCGTCCGCTGCAATCACTTGCTCAGCGGTATAGTGAGGGGTGGTCCCATCCAATGCCAGGGCTCTCTCGACAAGGTAAAAATCTCCCATCTTGAGGGGCTTGGTCCCCAGTCCGCCGGCCAGGCCGTAAGCCAGGACATGTGTGATGCCGTAATAGGCCAATTCTTCGATCAACGCCGAAGAAACCGGTCCGCCATAGACGTGCGCGATGGAGAGGAATTCCTCGCCGTCGTAACTGCCGATTTGCACGCTGGCAGGCGGGACGTGTATGAAGTACTGATCGGTGGTGTGGCGAGGCTGATACTTGTCCAGACTGCGCGGCCGCGGGCAATAACCGACCAGGGCGACCCTGATGCCGCCAAATGGATTCCGGCCGAATTTCAGGCCGACCAACCTGGCCGGTGTCAGGTGCGGCAGGTTGCCGGGCGGTGCCGGTTGATGATTCATCCCAGCCCGCCGTTGCTACTCTTCGATCTGTGTGATCTTCAACTCGGCTTCGTCCAGCAGCTTCGCGCAATACGCCGCCAGTTCCTGCCCGCGCTCGTACAGCGCCAGCGATTCCTCCAGGGGCAAGTCGCCGCGCTCCAGCGTGCGGACGGCTTCTTCCAGTTCGGCAAAGGCCTGCTCAAAGGTCAGACTGTCAGCAGCTTGAGGTTTAGTCTTCTTGGGCATCGTTCGTCTTTTCGATTCGCGTCGTGATCTGTCTGATCAAAGATTGCATGACGGCCAGATAGGCGGGGAGCTGCGCGTAGATGCGCTCGGCCAGCGCTTCAAGATAGGTGTGCGAGGTAAGATTGCGATCGTCCGTCATGACCATGCACACCTCGATTTCGGCGCGTGATAGCAGCCCCGTTTGCAGAGTTCACGGAAACATCCTTTGGGCGAATTACATACGATACCTTCCTGTGCTTCCAGATAGCCTTTCAACAATTTCCAGGCGCTCTCAAATGAATACTCGAAGCGTTGAATGGCTGCATCGCGCACGATGACACTCACCGGAAGACGCAAGGCCTCGTCTAATGTCGCCAGAGCTGCCTCGCAAGACTGCAATCGCTCTTTCAGTTTTTCCATAGCAGAACACCTTGGGTTTGGGCTGCGTGCCGGAATGCAGGCGCAACCAGCCGCAAATCGACCACATCGACTTTGAAGGGAATATTGGACTCTTCCAGCATGTCACGCGCCGTGCTCAATTCGCGGCTGACGTCTTCGTCTGCAAGCACCGCTATGTCGAAGTCAGAGGCAGGTTGTGCCGCACCTGTCGCACGCGAGCCGAACAAATACACCGCGCAGGATTTACCATGCAGGGCGTGTATGAGGATGGCTTTGATCTGAACAAGATCAGCCGCTTCATTGCCCGGCTTGAAACCCGATGACTTTTCAAGAGCAACAGATGCCGTCATAACGCGTTCCTCTCCCTGTCAATTATACTTCGTCGGCACGCGTTTTGAACTCTCCGTCGCTGACTCGAACGGTCAGCCGCTCATCCGCCGTCACCTGCGTCACACTCCGCACCACTTCACCGCTTACTTCCTTCCGCACCACGGCATAGCCGCGCGCCAGCACATTCAGCGGATTGTAGGCATTCAACTGCGCGCTCAGACTCCTGACCCTCTCGCGGCGCAAAACCAGGCTGTGCGACACTGCGTCCTGCAGCCTGCTTCCGGCCTCATCCAGCCGCTGCCGGGCATTGGCGAGTTTCACGCGCGGCGAAAGATGCGCCAGCGCTCGTGCGTTGACCTGCAGCCGCAGGCGCGACTGCCGGATTTGATCGGTCATGATCGCGTCCAGCGTCGCCGCAAAGTCGCGCAGCGTCAAGCGGATTTCCTCCTGATCGGGCGTGATGAGTTCCGCCGCCGCGCTGGGCGTGGGGGCGCGCACGTCCGCGACAAAATCGGCGATGGTGAAATCGACTTCGTGGCCCACGCCCGAAATGGTCGGCACAGGCGATCGGGCGATGGCGCGCGCCACGTCTTCGTCGTTGAAGCACCACAGATCCTCGATCGAGCCGCCGCCGCGCGCAATGATGATCGCATCGAGGTCATTACGGCGATAGAGACGCTCCAACGCAGCGATAATCCTGGGCGGGGCATCATCGCCTTGCACGGGCGCCGGCGAGAGCACTACCCGCAGCAGCGGCCAGCGGCGGCGAACGATATTGAGCATGTCCTGCAAGGCCGCACCGGTGGGCGAGGTGACCATGCCAATGGCATGTGCGACCGCCGGGAGCGCGCGTTTCCGATCAGGTTCAAAAAGGCCCTCCGCCTGTAATTGCGCCTTCAGGCGCTCAAACTGCTGGTAGAGATCGCCCACACCGGCTGCCTGGATCGCGTCGACGTAGAGTTGATAGACGCCCTGTACTTCATACACGCCGATCTTGCCGTGCGCAAGGATGGCGTCGCCTTCCCTGAGGCGCTGCACGTTGGCGGTAACGGAGTTGCGCCACATGGCGCACTTGATGGCCGCGCCGCCGTCTTTGAGTGTGAAGTAGACGTGCCCGCTCGAGGGACGGCTGAGGTTGCTGATCTCGCCCTGGACCCAGATGTCCTGCAGGCGATAGTCCACCTCGAACATCTCGCGAATGGTGCGCGTCAGTTCACTGACAGTGACGGCTTCTGGCTGCGACGTGAAGAGGCTGTATGGCATGAGGAGATTGTAGCCGTAATGGGAGTGAGAAGCAAATAGGACACGGATAAACCCAGGCGGCACAGATGTCTTGATCTGTGTTCAGCTGTGTTAATCCGTGTCCCAGCGGCGGCGAGATGAAACACGACTCTTCGATCGGATTTACTTTTCGCTGGACGTCGAGGCCGAAGCCGGGCCGGCCTTTTTGCCCTTCCGCCGGCGGCGGAAGTACACCACAATCGCCACGAAGGCCGCCACCGGAATTACCAACGGCAGCAGCACAATTCCGAGCCAGATTGCGGCGTCAACCAGGCCACGCAGCAAGCCGCCCAGCGTGTCGCCCGCTGCCACGATCGTCTTGCCCGGCTGCCAGGCGACCGGCGTCGGCGTGGGAGATGGCGTAGGCGTGGGTACCACAGGATTCAGCGTGAGCGCAATCGTCGAGAAGGCCGAGCGGTCCTTCAGAAACTGCATCCGGCCTTTGACTTCCTCAATCTGCCCTTCCACCTCCGACAACTGCCGATTGATCTCCAGCGCATCTGCGACCTTGGTGGCCTTATCCAGAAACTCGCGGATGCGCGCCGCTGTGGCTTCCAGGTTGGTCAGGCGCGATTGCAGATCGACGTACTCTTGACTCACATCTTGACCAGAGGCGGTGTCACTCTGCACTTCCAGCGCCAGCCCGCGCAGGCGGCGCTGCGCCACCTCAAACTGGTCAGAGGGGATGCCCATCGTTAACGCGGCGTATTTGAAGTCGTCCTGCAGCCACGTCTTGGAGCTGACGATGTAACCGCCGGAATCGACCGCTACGCCGGTAGCCTGATCAATCGCCCGATCGGTGTCGGCGACCAGCAGGGTCATCTCGCCGTTCTTGATAATCATGCGGTTCTGCTGATACGGCGAGGCCTGCACACCCGTACTGGCCGGCAAATTCTGGCTGGCCGTGCTGTCAGCCGACGAGGCCGCAGGCGCTTCCGCAGGTTGAGCGGGTGCGGCAACGGGCCTGCGCGGCAGATTGCTGGGCGGGCCTGCATGGGCGCAGGTGTGGTCAGCTGGCGCGCAGGCCGAAACGAGCATCATGCAATGGTCAACAAGACTGAGCGACGACGAAAATCTTGCGGGCTTTCATGGTTTCCTCCTGTCTGGAAACAAAGAATTCGTGCCGCGCCGTTATCATCATAGCACCAATTGCCCGTCCTGGATCAGCGACTTTTCCATATTGGCCTGTGCTATAATCGGTGCGCTTATCATCATGACGCCATTCACGGCAAGCCTGTTCCACATATTCCGGCGATTTGCCCGCATGTCCGTTTTAGTCCTGCTGGTCTCATTAGCCGCCTGTGCCAGCGCCCCGGCTTCGCCTACGCCGGGCCTGCCGACGTCCACGCCGGGCATGCCGCTGGCAACCCTTCAGCCGCAGCCCGCGCCGCCCACGCCCGTTCCCGACACGTCCATCACGTTGACACTGTGGCTGCCCACGCGCTTCCTGCCCGCCGAAGACAATGCTGCCTATCAAGTCTTGCAGCGCCAGCTGGACGAGTTTGCGCGCGCGCCCGATGGGACGCCGAGTCAGATCGTCGTCAAACAGGATCGCGGGCCGGGCGGCCTGCTCGATCTCCTACGGACGGCGAGCCCGGTAGCGCCTGCCATCCTGCCGGATATCATCGCTTTGGACAACGCCGATCTGGAAACCGCCGCTCGATCGGGCCTGATTCAACCGATCGGGCCGCTGCTGCCTGCCGACCTGGTGGACGACCTGTATCCGTTCGCGCGCGATCTCGGATCGCTTAACGGCGAGCTGTACGGCGTGTTGTACAGCGCCGATCTGGAGCACTTAGCCACGAACAGCACGACACCTTTGCCCCAGACCTGGAGCGATCTGCTGGAGACGCAGCGCCGCTACTTCTTTGCACTGGGCAACAACACCATCAGCGATGCCGTGCTGTCGCACTATCTCTCGGCTGGCGGCAAGTTCACGGACGAGCAGGGCAACCCGCTGCTTGACGAGATCGCGCTGCGCACCCTGTTGGAGACCTATCTGGAAGCGAGTGACGCCGGCGTGCTGCCCGGCAACCTCGTCGAACTGGACAGCGCCGACAAAGTGTGGAACGCGTGGCGGGGACTCGGCACCGGTGTAACTAATTTGAATGCTACCCGTTACCTGAGCGTGGAAACGCGCCTGCCAGACCTGCAAGTGGGCGATCTGCCGGCGCTGATCCAGCCAGCCCGATCGCTGGGACGGGGCTGGGCGTATGCCATCGTCACCCAGGACCCGCGCCGCCAGGCCGCCGCCGCACAGCTGTTGCAGTCTTTGCTTTCGCCGCAGAACAACGGTGAATGGACGCAAGCCGCAGGAGTACTGCCGGGCCGGGCTGCGGCCCTCGCGCAATGGGAACAGGGCAAGCCTTATGCCACTTTCGTCAGCAATCAGCTGGCGCGAGCGCAGCCACTGCCGCCGGCAGCCGTCCGAAATGCCGTCAGCCCCGTTCTGCGCAAAGCCATCGAAGACGTGCTGGCGGAGCGCGCCACGCCGGCCGAAGCGGCCCGCGCCGCAGTGGCGGCCATAAATCCGGGAAAGCAATGATCGCCTCAGAAATGACCGGGACCGATCTTGATCTGCGCGCGGCGGCGCGCCAACTTCAGCAGGCCGCGCTGGCTGCCGTCGATCCGGCGGAAGCCGTGTATCAATTCGTTTCGCGGGTGGGCGATCAGATTCTGGTGGCCGATCGATCATACCCGCTGCGCGAATTCGATCGGGTTTTCCTGATCGGCGCGGGCAAGGCGGCCATGCCCATGGCCGACGCCGTGAGCGAAGTGCTGCGCGACCGCTTGCACGGCGGCGTCGTCATCACAAAATATCATCACGCCGATCGGCCGCTGCCCGGTCACATCCGCGTGCACGAAGCGGGTCATCCGGTGCCCGATCAGAATTCGGTGGATGCCACACGCGATGTCGCTGAACTGCTGCGCGAGGTCACGCCGCGCGATCTGATTCTGTGTGTCCTCTCCGGCGGCGGTTCGGCGCTGATGACGCTGCCCGCGGGGGGCATCACGCTGGCCGATCTGCAAGCCACCACACAATTGTTGCTGCGCGCGGGCGCGACGATTCACGAGATCAATGCCCTGCGCAAGCATCTGGACATCGTCAAAGGCGGCGGACTGGCGCGCCTGGTCAACGGGGCGCCGATCGTCACGCTCATCCTCAGCGATGTGATCGGCGACGATCTGTCGGTCATTGCCTCCGGTCCCACCGTGCCCGATCCGTCTACGTTTGCCGACGCCTGGCAGATTGTGCAGCAGTTCGATCTGGCCGATCATCTCCCGGCGGCGGTGCGCGCCCGCTTGAGCCTTGGCGCAGCAGGCGAGATTGCCGACACGCCCAAGCCCGGCGATGCGCTATTCGACAAAGTGCAGACGGTCATCATCGGCAGTAATGCACAGGCCGCACAGGCCGCCGAACAGGCGGCGCGGCAGTTGAAGTTCAATACGCTGCTGCTCACCACGCAGGCGCAAGGTGAAGCGCGCGAAGTCGCCAAAGTTGCCGCGGCCATCGCCCAGGAGATTGCGCGGTATAATCGGCCCGTTCCCAAACCGGCGTGTGTCATCATCGGCGGCGAGACGACCGTGACGCTCAAAGGCCGCGGGCTGGGCGGGCGCAATCAGGAAATCGCGCTGGCGGCGGCCATTGCCCTTGACGGGCTGCCCAACACACTCGTCGCCGCACTGGGCACCGATGGCACCGACGGCCCAACAGATGCAGCGGGCGCAATCGCGCTGGGAGAAACGCTCAGGCGCGCGCGCGCGCGCGGGTTGGATGCACAGGCGCAGCTGGCCGACAACGATGCCTATCACTTCTTCCAGGCGTTGGGCGATCTGATCGTCACCGGGCCAACGGGAACTAACGTCAATGATTTGTTGTTCATCCTGGTAGCGTGACGAGTGAAAAAATGAGGGAGGATTAATTTGTCCATTCATTTCGGCACTGACGGCTGGCGCGCAGTCATCAGCGAGGACTTCACGTTTGACAATGTGCGCCGCGTGGCGCAAGCCATTGCGGAGTACTTCACCGAGATCGGCGGCACGGGCGCGCAGACCGTGGTGGGGTTTGACACGCGTTTCTTGAGCGATCGCTATGCGGTGGAAGTGGCGCGCGTGCTGGCCGGCAACAACCTGATCGTACACCTGACCAACGCCGATGCGCCGACGCCGGTGGTCTCCTTCGCCGTGAAAAACAAAGGCGCGATCGGCGGCGTGATGATCACCGCCAGTCACAATGCGCCGCGCTACAACGGCATCAAGCTCAAAGCGGCCAACGGCGGCAGCGCGCTGGCCGAAGACACCCGGCGGGTGGAGATTCTGCTCGACAAAGGCAGCCCCTTTTCGCTCAATATTGCCGATCTGGAAACGGCCAGCGCCGAGGGGCGCATCTCCCGTTTCGATCCGGCGCCCGCGTACGAAGATCATTTGGAGACCTTGATCGATCGTCAGATCATCAGCGCCTGGCCAGGCAAGGTCGTAATCGATCCGATGTACGGCGCAGGCCGCGATTATATCCGCGATTTCCTGGACGGCACCGGCTGGCAGGCCACGCAAATCCGCCATGACATGAATCCCGGCTTCGGCGGCATTCACCCCGAACCGATCCTGCCGCACCTCAACGCGCTGGTCGAGGCGGTGAAAGAATCCGGCGGCGCGTTCGGCGTGGCCACCGACGGTGACGCCGATCGCACGGGGGCGGTGGACGAAGATGGCAACTTCGTCAGCCCGCACGTGATCTTTGCGCTGGCGCTGCGCTATCTGGTGGAGCAGCGCGGCCTGCGCGGCAGCGTGGTCAAGACGGTCTCGACCACGCTGATGATCGATCGCATCTGCCGCGCCTACCAGCTGCCGCTGCACGAAACACCGGTGGGCTTCAATCACATTGCCGACGTGATGATGAAGGACGACGTGTTGATCGGCGGCGAAGAGTCAGGCGGTATCAGCATCCGCGGCCACATCCCCGAAGGCGACGGCGTGCTGATGGGTTTGCTGCTGCTGGAGATCGTGGCGCACGCCGGCCTGCCGCTAAAAGAACTGATCGCGGACTTGCAGAACCAGTATGGGCCGCATCACTATGCGCGCAAAGACCTGCCGCTGGCGCGGCCGGTGGCGAAAAAGGACATGGTGCAGCGCCTGACCGAAGGCGCGCCGGGAAAGATTGGGGACGTGAATGTCCGCGAGGTGCGCTCAAACGACGGCGTGAAGTATCTGCTGGACGACGACTCGTGGCTGCTGATCCGGCCCAGCGGCACGGAGCCCGTGCTGCGCGTCTATGCCGAGTCGCCCAGCCCGGCGTTGGTGGCAGAGTTGATCGGATACGGCGAGGGAGTGGCCGCGAGCGGGTAATTTCACCGCGCATGACACGCAGAAACCGGGGGTCTACCTTCCCACAGCGTATTCCATCCAGGACGCAGCAACGCGGTTTCTGGCAGACACAGAAACGAGAGCGGCTGTCATCCAGCGCTCTCGTTTACGTTTTACACTTTACACGCATTACGCGCTACAACGCTTTCTCAAAAATCCGGTAGGTCTTGTAGACTTTCCAGCCGATGTTTTCCAGGCCCTGGCGCATGGGCACATTGTTTTCCAGAATCCACGAAGCTTCGCCCCGGGTATAACCTTTCTTCATCGCCACATCGGCGGTCGTCGCCATCAGCATGGCATCGATGCCGCTGAGGCGATACCCGGGCAGCACGCCCATAATCAGCACGCGGACGTACTTCTGCGTCTTGCGGACTTTGTAATTGAACAAGAACTTCAACAGCGTCCACAACTCCGGTGTGCCCGGTTTAGGGTAGGCCCGGCGTAAAGGATCACACAGATCGGGCAGTGAAAGCGACACGCCGATGAGCTGGCCCTTGGCTTCCACGACATACAGCAAGTCGGGATCGAGCACATCTTTCATACCGTGTGCCAAATGCTCGAACTCGGCACTGGTCATCGGAACAAAGCCCCAATTCTTGGCCCAGGAAGAATTGTAGACCGGGATGATCCGGGCAATCTCTTCATCCAGATGTTTGACGTCGATCTTGCGAATCACAATGCCGTCACGCTGCATGGTCTTGTCCATGATGCGCTTTAATTTGGGGGGGAAATTCGCCAGCCCCGCCTGCGCGTTGACTTCGATCTGATAGGCCAGCAAGTCCATCGCTTTGGCGTAGCCTTCCTGTTCGATCAGTTCGCGGTAGTAGGGCGGATTGTAGGTCATCATGACGCGGGGCGCATCGTCAAAGCCGTCGATGAGCAAGCCGCACTCTTCATTGGTGGAAAAATTGAACGGGCCGCGCACCGCCGTTCGGCCCCGCGCCCGCAGCCACCCCTCCGCTTGCTCGAAGAGTGCGTGGGCCACGATCTGATCGTTCAGGCACTCAAAGCCGCCGAACATGCCGACGTTTTCATGCTGGAATTCATTGTGAGCGCGATTATCGGTGGCGTAGATCGTGCCCACCGTCTGACCGTCGCGCTGGGCAAGAAACATTGCCACCTCGGCGTGCTCATGGAAGGGATGCCTGGTCTTGTCGTAGAACTCGCGGCGTTCGCTGAGCAGCGGCGGCACCCAGTAAGGATTGCCTCGATACGGCACCCATTGAAAGAAGATGAATTCGTCACGCAGCTGGGGCGTAGTGCATTCGACGATCTCAACATCTGATGGGGACATGGCGGCCTCCCGACGCTTGGATGCGCGTATTATACTCCTACCGCCGCCGCGTGACAAAATTTTGTTGACAATCCTAACCTGACAGGTAGGCCAGGCGATCCAAACAGATTAAGCACTCCTGTAGCCTGCCTGTCAGGTCCTTTAGCGCGTAATCAGCGGCAGCCAGACACGCTGGACATCGCCGACGACGATCATCTGCAAGTCGATCGATTTCGGGTTGTTGCCCGCCCCGGCGGCATACCAGTTTACTGTGACTGTCCCGGTGTAGGTGCCGGGCGCGCGCGAGAAACCGGGCACGCTCAACTGCAGCAGAGCTTCCTGGGTGGCGCTCAACGTGCCTGTTGTTGCGCCGCTTAGCCCCGGCACGACGCTGGCACTGCCATTGACGGTAGCCGTGTACCTCAACGACTGCCAGCCCGCATTGACCAAAACCGCGCTCGGCGTCCACGTAACGGGCTGTTCGTCGACGTCAATCAAGATCGCCAATGCCTGGGGACTGGTCAGCAGCTTACCGGTCAGGCTGGCTTTGCTCTTAGGCATAGCCGCCAGGGCGTTCTTGGCTGGCTTGCCTTCTATGCTGTAATAGCGCATTTGCTCGCATTCCGGCAGGGCGGGGTTTTGATTGAAATCAAGATTGAAGACGAACATGCCGCCCATCCACGGCCAGTGCGCTTCGGCGTATTGATAGGCTCCGGCCAGATTGGAGGCCTGCTTGTCGTCCGAGACGATTTGCCACTGGCGGCCGCCCCAGGACGGATCGCCCAGGCACTGGTCGGGCGGCCGCGTAATCCAGCCGAACTCCGTGGCCCACACCTTTTTGTCGCCGAGTCCCTTCTGCTGCATGATCTCGTAGATCTTTTCCGCTCCGCGAAAGCAGAAGCCCTGATCACAATTGTGCGTGGGATCGGCCGAAACCACGTCGGGGTCGGCATCGTAATCGGCGCTGAAACCGTACGGGTGATAGCCCACCGCGTCCAGACACGCGCCACCACCGGCATTGAGCAGTTCCTTCAGGAATTCGCGATCATCCTGGAAATTGCCGTTATGGCCGGGATGACCGTTCCATGTGTCCTGTACGCGGCCCGTTGGCGCTAACCCTGCCGACACGATGATGGCGGTAGGATCGGCTAGCCTGATCTTCTCGTAGGCTTTGCACAACAACGTCTTGTAATCGGCGGCATTAGGCGGTGCGCCCCAGCCATAATCGGGATTGTCGATGTTGACTTCGTTGCCGATCTCGTAAGCATCAATGTAATCTTTGTTGTCGAGGGCTGTAGCATAGATATCCTGAGCAAAGGCTGGTCACATTCGACAGGTCGCTGGCTTTGGCCGAGAAGCGAAAGAGAATGTTCGTTACGGATGGATAGCCGGCCAGGTTCGATCCGGGGAAGCCTTTCAGCCAATCGAAATCCATCTCCAGCATGCCCTGCACATCGGCGTAGAGATTGAAGCCATAGGCGAGGTGCGGTGCGGCCGATTGGGCCGGCCACACTCTCAGCGCGCCAATCAACACCGCCGCCGCCAGGCTGACGGCCAGCATCGGCCTGAAGAAACGCCGTCGCTTCATTATGTCCTCCCTTTGTTATGAAGTTGCCCCCAGTTTAACACGAAACAAAACAGCCCCGCCTTACGTGGCGGGGCTGCGCTCCAACTTCCAGTCGCTTGGGCCTAAACTCCATTTACGGTTATGGAATCCACAGCACCTGACCGGCATAGATGCAATTGATGTTGTAAATGCCGTTGGCCTGCGCGATGGTCCAGACATTCACGCCGGTGCGATAACTGATCGAGTTCAGGGTATCGCCCCAGTGTACCGTATACCAGTAACCGGTTTGCGGCGGTGGTGGCGGCGGTGGTGGCGGTGGCGGCTGTGGCGGCGGTGGCTGTGGCGGCGTCTGGACCGGAATCCACAACCTTTGGCCGGCGTAAATGCAGTTGGGATTGGCGAGGCCGTTAGCCTGCGCGATAGCCCACGTGCTTACACCGGTATAGCGCGCGATGGAACTCAGCGTATCGCCCCACCGCACCTGGTACCAGTAACCGCCCTGGCTATACTGTGATGCGGGCGCGGCAAATGCGGTGGGGGCCACCACCAACGACAACATCACAACGAACAGAACGATCCATTTCAAGTGACGCATGCCAATCCTCCTGTGAGGTCCTCGCCGGACTCTAGAGATCTGGGCTCGAGCCTTAGCCGAAAAGGTGAACCGCCCAGAAAACCGGCTAAAGCCCCAGTGCCAGTCACAAACCCGCACCACTTCGTTCTTCCTGATAAAGCAATTTCATTATAGTGCGCGATGCAGTTCGCGCAATAGTTGAAACAAAACTCATACTTAATTGTATGCTCCAATGGCGCCAAATGGGGTTACAAAACGGTTCCAAATTGCCTGGCAAAATTAACAAACGGCTCTTGCCGTATGACTTGACAAGAGCCGCGCGCTCGGCTTGAAATCACGCTGCTTCAATCAAGCCCCGCACCGCTTCCGCCGTGTCCAACTGCAGGGCCTGGACCGCCACAGCCTCCGCATCCTTCATGTTCAGGCCCCGAATGACCTGCTTGGCCCTGGGGATCGAGCCTGAGGCCATACTGAGCCTCCTTCACGCCCAGGCCAATCAAGATCGGAATTGCCGCCGGGTCGCCGGCCAGCTCGCCGCACACGCCCACCCATTTGCCGTGCGCGCTCGCCGCCTGCACGGTCTGACGAATTTGGATCAGCACGGCGGGATGCAGCGCGTCCTGCAAGTGCGCCACCGCCCGATTGCCCCGCTCAGCCGCCAAGGAGTACTGCGTGAGATCGTTCGTGCCGACGCTGAAGAAGTCGACTTCAGGCGCCAGGGCGTGCGCCAGAATTGCGGCCGCCGGAATCTCTACCATAATGCCCACATCCACCCGGCTAGCCAGCGGCGCTTGCTCGGCCGCCAGTTCCATGCGGGCTTCGTTCAGCAACGCGCGGGCGCGGCGCACTTCGGAGATGTCGGCAATCATAGGGAACATAATCTTCAAATTGTGCCCGGGAGTCGCGCGCAGAATGGCACGCAACTGCGTCTTGAAGAGGTCTGGCCGATTGAGGCACAGCCGAATGGCGCGCTGCCCCAAAAATGGGTTCTCTTCGCGGCCCAGATCAAGATAAGCCAGCGGCTTGTCACCACCCACATCCAGCGTGCGCACGATGACGGGCCGCTCACCCATCACCTCGGCGATCGTCCGGTACGCGTCGAACTGTTCTTCTTCGCCAGGCGCGTCGCGCCGATCGAGGAACAAGAACTCCGTGCGCAGCAGGCCCACGCCCTCCGCGCCATTGTCGAGCGCCACCCGCGCATCTTCGGTGCTGCCGATGTTAGCCACGACTTCGATGGCCGTGCCGTCCTTCATCACCGCCGGGGCGGCGCCGGCCGATCGGGCGGTGTCACGCGCCAGACGCCAATCCTTCAGCCGCCGGGTGTAATCGTCAATCAGCGCCGAAGTTGGCGCAGTCAGGACTTTGCCGCCCTGCCCGTCGACGACCAGGCTCGTGCCGTCGGCGACGGTCATGATCTTGGGACCGAGTCCCACCACCGCCGGAATGCCCAATGTCCGCGCCAGAATCGCGCTGTGCGAGGTCGGCCCGCCGCGCTCGGTGCAGATGCCCAACACTTTCGAGCGGTCGAGCCGCGCGGTGTCAGACGGCGCCAGATCGATCGCGATCAAGATTCCGGCGTGCGGCAGTTCCACCTGCTGGCCCTGTCCCGTCAACTGCGCCAGCACCTGCCGCCCGATGTCCCGCACGTCGGCCGCGCGCGCGCGCATATACTCGTCATCGATGGCTTCAAACTTCTGCGCAGACGAATCGATGGCGTTTTTCCACGCCCATTCGGCGTTGACGTGCTCCGTATCGATGGTGTGGCGCACGCCCTCCAGAAATTCCGGATCGTTCAAGAACATCAAGTGGGCGTCGAAGATGGCGGCATCGTATTTGTTGGCCGAGCGCGCGATTTGATCGCGCAGCGCCTCAGTAGCGGCGCGCACGGCATCGAGCGCGGCCTGCAGGCGCGTCCGCTCCCGGGCGGCACTCTCGATCGGCTGGCGCTGTACGATCGGTTCGGCAAAATGCAGCAGCACCGCCGGGCCCATGGCGTAACCAGGCGAAGCAGCCACGCCGATCAACGTGCCGGCTTCAACGGCGGCTGGGGGCGGCGGTGTCACGGCAGGCGCGGCGGCCTCCTCGTCGTTCTCGCCAAACTTCGACGCAATGAGTTCTTGCAGAGCCTGCAAGGCTTCGCTCGCGTCAGAACCAACCGCCGTGATGCGAATCGCTTCGTTTTGCCGCGCGCCGAAGGACGCTACGGCGTTGATGCTCTTGGCGTTGGCGCGTCGCGCTTCGTCGCTTACCCGCACCATGAAAATGTCTGACTGAAAGCGCGCGGCCGTCTGCACAAATTGCGCCGCCGGCCGGGCATGCAGGCCCAAACGATTCTCGATCGTGACGATGATGTCCTGCGCCCCGGCTAGCGGGTGAGTCACTTTCGTCTTCAGCGGAGGCTGCGGCTGGAACTGCCCCAGCTGATCGAGCTTGGCCGCTAAAGCGCCCATCGCTTCGGCGGCCACTTCGTCAAGTGAGCCGCCCAGGCTGGCCTGCACCGCCGCTGCCACCGCGCCTTCTACTATGGGCGCTGCGATCAGGCGCACCCTGGCGCGCTTATCGTCGGGCAGAAAATCCAGGGCCATTTCAGCGCTCATGATGGCGCTGCCCAGATCCATCAGCACCACCACGCCGTCGCTGCTGTAGGCCGCTTCGACGGCGTGCCAGATCTCTTCAGCATTCGTGCCGAGCGGATGCTCCGCGTCGCCCGTGCCGGCGGCTGTCGCAATCACGATCGCCTGCTGTGGCAGCATGGCTCCGGCGAGCTCGGCCACGCCGGAAGCCAGTGTAGAGCTATGAGAAACAATGACAAGATTGACCATAGGCGTGTTGTCTCAGTTCTGTGTTCCGCACTGCGGGCAGCTGACGACGTCGACAACCTCAGCCAGCACTTGAGGCGTAATGGCAGAGGGATCGCCCGGTGTGAAGCCGATCGAACCACAGCGGCAGGCGTACCACCCTACCCGCTCGGAATCGTACGCTTGACCTGCCCGGAGATCGATCACTTCGACGCTCATCTTCCAGCGCGCATTGGTGATCAACCGCCGGCAGCGGGGCAGCGCGCCCAGGCGCTGCCGGTAGACGGCAAAATGCTCGCGCGTGCAGTGGCGCATCAATAAGATGGCGGTGGTTACATCGGATGGAAATGCCGCTGCCAACGCATCAACGCAAATGACGATCAGATTGGCAGGCCAGCCCGCCTGACGCCGGTCGGATCGCGCCAGCACCGCCGGATCACGCTCGATCGCGACCACGCGCCGCGCCACAGCTGCCACCTGCCGGGTCAACCGCAGATCGCCCGCGCCAATATCCAGTACCACATCATCGGGCCGAACATAATCTCAGTACTAGCTGGTATGTTGGCTGATCGTAGGGTGCCCAAAGGGCTTCCCATAGCTCAAGTGGTTTCATAACCCGAAATAACGGAGTAACTGGCCGGGAGAAAGCCAATTGCCCTGCGAGTAAAGACTTAATTAAAATAGAAGTCCTGCAAGCCGTAGGCTTTGGCCAACAACTCAACCGGATGAATCATTTTTGCGCCGGTGGCCTTGGCAATTTGCCAGCGACAGGTCTCGCTGTCGCAGATGGCTATCTTTGAGCCTGAGGCTTTGATATGGTCAAACAGGGGCTTGCCCACCGCCATCCCGATGTCATATTTTTCCACTTTGTAGCCATAAGTACCGGCAATGCCGCAACATTCCGCCTGAATGTGGTCCACTTTTACGCCGGGAATCATTTCCATCAAATCGATGGCCGGCAGCCCCATGTTGTGGGCGCGTAATTGGCAGGGCGAGTGGTAGGGGAAGGTGAAGTCCACCGGGTTGAAATCGGTTTTCAGTTCACCGGCATCGGCCAGGTCCAGCAGGAATTCGCAGATATCGTAGGTGTTGGCGGCGACAATTCTGGCCTCTTCGGTGTCAATGCCCAGAATGTGCTGATAATCGGACTTGAGCGATAAGGTGCAACTGGTCGAGGTGCCCACAATCGGGATCCCCTGTTTGGCATAAACCACCAGCGATTTGATGTTCTTTTCAGCGTTCTTGCAGGCCGCCCCAAATTCCCCGTTGGACTGCATCGGCAGGCCGCAGCAGACCTGATCGGGCAGCAGGATTTCATAACCGTTGTGTTCCAGCACGGCGATGGCCGCTTTGCCCACGCGGGGTTCGTAATAATTGGTGCTGCAACCGTGATAAAAAGCCACCCGTTTGGGTGAGATTTTTCGGTTGGGCGATTTGCTGTGCACCGATTTGAACCAGCCCCGGAAGGTCTCAAAGGACCAGATCGGCATGGGCGCATCGCGGTGAATCCCCATCATTTTCTCGGCGATAATGCGGACGGGGCGCACGCTCATCATAAAATTGGCAATAGGGGCAAAGGGGCTGCCCAGCATGCCCAACAACTCAGATCGACCTAACAGCCGGTTGCGCAGGGGGATGGGCTTTTTCTGGTACAGCTTGTAGCGGGCTTTGGCGTTCATTTCCATCACTTTTACGCCGTGCGGGCAGACCATACTGCACACACCGCAGCCGCTGCAATAGTCAACGCTGGCATCTACGGAAATATCTTTGGGGTTGCGAAAACGTTGGGCCTGCGGGCCGACAAATTTTGGCCCGGGAAACAGGTCAGTTACGTTAGTTACCGGACAGTGCGAGGTGCAAATGTTACACTTAATGCATAGGTCGGCTGAGTACTGCACCTGATTCCAGATGGAGTGGGTCACCTTGTCTATAACTGTATCTGTACTCATCAGTCACTCCTGTGTATCGCCAGACGTGAAGGAGCAGGAAACGCCGCCTGACGGGTTAGCTTTAGCGCAGCGATTTGGCTGCCTGACTGGTAATTTGGGCGGTAATCGCGGCGGCGGTAGCCACGGCGATGCCTTCGCCGGTGCGGCCACGAGTCCATTCTGAGCCGGCAATGACGGCGCCGGCTACATATAGATTTTCGGCCACAGGTTGGCTGTCCCCATTGAGGGGTTGCAGCCGCGAGTTTGCTTTGACGCCAAAGTTAAACACCGGCTGCCCGGTGGGCGAGATGAATTTCTTTTCAAACCAGTGGTGACGGTTGGTATCCGCGGCCACCGGCAGGTTGAAAATGGGTTCGGTGACCATGCCCTCGGCATCGGCAAAAATACCGCCGCCAAAAATACCGCCGGTAGCCAGGACGTAGTGGTTGGCGATGACGGCTTTAAGCCGGCTGGCGGTTTCCATTCTAATCTGGGTGATCCGGCCGTTTTCAATCGTCCCCTCAACAATCTGGCTGCCGATAATAAGCCGGCCCCCAGCCTTGAGCAAGGCCGCTTTGAGCGCTTCATACAGCCGTCGGCCCGGCACCGAGGGGGGCAGGCTGCTGATTTCAAAGACCGGCCGGTTGAGTTGTTTTTCCAGGTGAGCCACTGCGGTGGCATGCTGTTTAATTCCCAGCGCCGCCGGGAAACCGACCCGGTCATATGATTTGGCCTGAGCCGCAATGGCTTTGATGACCTGATTACGGAAGGCATCCTGCTCAAAGGCGTGGGCCAGTTCAATAGGGGTGGCATTCATGGCCCCGGCAATCGGGATATTGATCTCAAGGCTGATGGAACCGGCTTCAACGCCCAGCTTTTGTTCGTTAATATTCTGGGCAATCAGGGCCGGGAAAAAGTCGCGCAGTTCATTGAAACCGACAATCAACATGCTTTCGCCGGTGCTGAGATCGCCCTTGACCATCGAGGCGGGGGCCAGGCAGGTGGGGTGAACGGCGCCCATGCCACTGGGCAACATCCAGTTTCGGTTGAGGTCTCCCTGATAGTCAAGCCCGGCCTGATTGACCAGCTGCAGAAATTGGTCAATGCCGGTTTTCAGGGTCTCTTTGCCGACCAGGTTGTAGGGATGATCCGGGCGGTCGGCCAGAAAATCGTCCAGTTTTTCGGCGGGATTTTTTACCGGCGTGAGTGAATCTGCCGGATGAAAGCCCAATACGTCGATGCTGCCGGAGGCCAGCAGCAAGGCTCCTATGCCTTTGGCCACGACCAGTACCTTTTGACCACTCTGGGCCAGATGGCAGGCAGTGGTTAACCCGGCGGTGCCTGCGCCAATGACGACTGTGTCGTATCTGGTCATGATGCTGCCTCCTCTACTTCAAAGTACCCTTCAGTTTCTACTTCGGCAATCCGGCCGGTGTCCTGACCGCTGAGAGCGGTGGGAAGTTTATCCAGCCCCAGCAACCCCATGTAGATGCCTTCATCAAGCTGGAATTGGCGAAGGTGCTGGCCCCACAGGATGGGCTGCGCCCCTTTCCATCGTTCCTGTAGAAAATCTCCCAGCGCTTTGTTGGCTTGTCCGGCAGACAGTTTTTTGTTTTCATGCATAATCCCGGCAACGCGGTAGGTGCAGAACCCCCCTTGACACGGCCCCATGCCCACCCGCAAGTCCCGGCGCAGGTCATTGATAATGTTGGTGTGATTCTCGGCCAGGTGCGCTTCAATCTGGGGCCGGGTCACAATTTCGCATTCGCAGATGAGTTGGCCTCGCCATTGTTTGGTTTCCAGATTCTCCAGGCGCTGCCCCAGTTTAAAGAGTTTCCCACTTTCCCCATGCTTAAGGACGGTGGTGGCGGTCTGGCATTCGCGCTGGGTGTTCAGTTTTTGGCAAACCAGGTCTACGGTGTGTTCCGCCATCTGGCGATAGGTGGTCCATTTGCCGCCGGTGATGGTTACAAACCCTTCTACGCCATCGCGGGTGGCATGATCCAGCAGGGCGTATTTGCGGGTAACTTTGCGCAGGTCTGCTCCGGCGGCGGCCTCCTGATACAGCGGCCGAACTCCGGCCCAGGCTCGCAACGGACGGAACTTCTTAAAATCAGGGATCATCATTTCGCCCTGATCCATCATTTTCTTAACTTCCCAATCCTCAATGGGGTAGCTGTCCGGGTCCGGCACATTGACCGAGGTGGTGCCGATGACCGCCACTGAGCCAACGGGAACAATAATATCGCCGTCAGCGGCGGGGCCGCAGCGGTTGATAACGGTGTTGACCATGCGGAAGTTCATGGCCACCATAGTGCCTTTGCCGGCGTGAACGGTGACATCGCAGCCGGCTATGTGGCCCAGTTTGCCGCCCCACGCTCCGGCGGCGTTGACTACCAGGTCCGCCTCCAGGGTCAACTCTTCTCCGGTGATGATATTTTTTACTTTTGCGCCGGTCACTTTGCCGTTGCGGGTGAGCAGGTCGATGACCTGGTGGTAGGTCAGGGTCTCAGCGCCATACTCCGCCGCCGATTCGGTCAGCGATTTACACGCTTCCCAGGTTTCCACGCTGCCGTCCGGTACCAGAAAAACGCGCCGGATGCGGGGATTGAGCATCGGTTCGCGGCGCAAGGCCTCTGCCACTGAAATTTCTTCAGCCTCAATGCCCACGGCATGACAGGATTTCATAAATACATCGGCATGTTCGGGGGGATCCCAGGGAGTGCTGACAAACATGCCGCCTGTATCTTCAACACAGTGGGGAATAATTTTACGTAAAATCCGGTTTTCAATAATACACTCTTCGGCGGCTTCGGCATCTTTTACTGCGTATCGACCACCGCTGTGCAGCAGGCCGTGAAATCGACCGGAGGTGGCGTTTGAAAGCGCCCCGCGTTCTACCAGTGTGGCTTTGAAACCGCGTTGGGCCAGATCAAACAAAACCCCACAGCCGGTAACCCCGCCACCAATAACCAGAACTTCGGTTGACTTATTCATGCAACTAACTCCTTGTATCAACTAACGATGGCTTGAGTTCGCCTTTGGGCGATTCTCGCTTCTCAGTCGACTTTCCACGAGGACGTACCGAATCGGGGACTTGCACCGCCCCAAGAAGTTTCGGATTAAGGTACGGCTCGATCTCCAGCGCGCGCTTCACGGAAATTTCGCGCGCCAGGATGCGGCACTCTTCACAGTTGGCCAGAAAAGTGTCCTTAAAGGCCAGGTCTGATTCATCGAGCGCCACAAATAAGCCGTCGTTCAGTTCCAAACCATCCAGCATGATCTTGCGCAGGGTCATATTCTCGTCGATGCATTCCACTGCGCCTTCGTGATCGGTTACGGCGTAGCGCCCGCCGTTGTGCAACAGGCAATGATTGCGGCCGGTCGTGCCGGATGCGATCTCACCGCGTTCAATGACAGTGACCTGCAGGCCGCGCAGCGCCAGATCGTGCGCGGTGGCGGCGCCGGTCGATCCAGCGCCGATGATGATGACGTGAAACTTTTTTGCATGCCGCCTGCTCCTCATTAACAAGTTTTGCTGATCTTCACAACCCACTCAGACTTTACCCGATCGACATTAAGGGCGTCTCATCTTTCAGCAGGGATGCCGATCCAGAAGCTACAAAAGATGGAACACCGATCGGGCATTCGGGGTCGATCGGTGTTCCATCTACCAGCGAGGATTATTCGACCCAGTCGAAGGTGCGGGTCACGGCCTTCTTCCAACCCTTATACAGGCTGGCGCGCGTGTCCGCATCCATCTTGGGATCCCACTCCTTGTCCTTGCCCCAGTTGGCGCGCAGGTCTTCCACGGCCTTCCAGTAGCCGACCGCCAGACCGGCCGCATAGGCCGCGCCCAACGCCGTGGTCTCGGCCACCACCGGGCGAATCACCGGCACGCCCAGGATGTCGGCCTGGAACTGCATCAACGTATTGTTGTAGACCATGCCGCCGTCAACCTTGAGCGCCGTCAGCGGCACGCCGGAGTCGGCGTTCATCGCATCCAGCACTTCGCGGGTCTGATACGCGGTGGCTTCCAGCGCCGCGCGCGCGATGTGGCCCTTGTTGATGAAGCGGGTCAGGCCCACGATAGCGCCGCGCGCATCGCTCTTCCAGTACGGCGCGAACAGGCCGGAGAACGCGGGCACGATGTAGATGCCGCCGCTGTCGTCCACGGCGCGCGCATAGTCCTCGATGTGCTTGGAGAAGTCAAACATGCGCAGGTTATCGCGCAGCCACTGCACCAGCGCGCCGGTGATCGCGATCGAGCCTTCCAGGCAGTACACCGCGGCCTGATTGCCGATCTTGTAGCCCAGCGTGGTGAGCAAGCCATTCTTCGACTGCACCGGCTTGGTGCCGGTGTTCAGCAGCATGAAGCAGCCGGTGCCATAGGTGTTCTTGGCTTCGCCGGGGCTGAAGCAGGTCTGCCCGAACAGCGCCGCCTGCTGGTCGCCCAGGTCACCCGCCACGGGGACATTGCCCATCTTGCCGTACACTTCGCTGGACGCCTTGACGGCGGGCAGCATCGCGCGCGGAATGCCCATCACCTTCAGCATATCCGGATCCCAATCCAGCGTCTCCAGGTTCATCAACATCGTGCGGCTGGCGTTGGACACATCGGTCACATGCACGCCGCCGTTCACACCGCCCGTCAAATTCCAGATCACCCACGTGTCGATATTGCCGAACAGCACTTCGCCCTTCTCGGCCTTCTCGCGCACGCCGGGCACATTGTCCAGAATCCACTTGATCTTCGGGCCGGAGAAGTAGGTCGCCAGCGGCAGACCCACTTTGGCGCGGAAGCGATCCTGGCCGCCGTCCTTGGCCAGACTCGTTGCAGATCGTGTCCGTGCGGGTGTCCTGCCACACGATGGCGTTGTAGACCGGCTTGCCGGTGGCCTTGTCCCACACCACGGTGGTCTCGCGTTGATTGGTCACGCCGATGGCCGCCAGATCCTCGAGTTTCACGTTGAACTTGGACAGCGCGCCGGCCATCACTTCCTTGCGTGCGCTCCCAGATCTCCATCGGGTTGTGCTCCACCCAGCCGGGCTTGGGGTAGATCTGCTCGTGCTCTTTCTGATCGACACCCACGACGTTGCCACCATGATCGAAGATCATGAAGCGGGTGCTGGTAGTTCCCTGATCGACTGCGCCTACATACTTAGTCATGCGGATTCCTCCTGAGGAATAGAGATAGGCGTTTGGGCACAGGTGCGGGTTGTGAGTCCAAACCTCACAGGTCTCTGAGACCTGTGAGGTTTGTCGAGATCAGTTTATTCGACCCAATTGAACGTGCGGGTCACAGCCTTCTTCCAACCCTTGTACAGGGCGTCGCGCTGCTTGGCCGGCATCTGCGGATCCCATTCGTGATCCTTGCCCCAGTTGGCGCGCAGATCCTCCACAGCTTTCCAGTAGCCGACGGCGAGGCCGGCCGCATAGGCCGCGCCCAACGCCGTGGTCTCCGCCACCGTCGGGCGGATGACGGGCACACCCAGCACGTCGGACTGGAACTGCATCAGCGTATCGTTAAAGACCATGCCGCCATCAACCTTCAGGGCCTTCAACTTCACACCGGAGTCGGCGTTCATCGCGTCCAGCACTTCGCGAGTCTGGAACGCGGTGGCTTCCAGCGCGGCGCGGGCGATGTGACCCTTATTGACGTAGCGGGTCATGCCCACGATCGCGCCGCGCGCATCGCTCTTCCAGTAGGGCGCAAACAGGCCGGAGAACGCAGGCACGAAGTAGATGCCGCCGTTGTCCTCAACCGTCTTTGCCAGCACTTCCACGTCGGCCGACTTGGCAATCATGCCGAGGTTGTCACGCAGCCACTGCACCAGCGCGCCGGTGATGGCGATCGAGCCTTCCAGGCAGTACACCGCGGCCTGATTGCCGATCTTGTAGCCCAGCGTGGTGAGCAAGCCGTTCTTCGACTGCACCGGCTTGGTGCCGGTGTTCAGCAGCATGAAGCAGCCGGTGCCATAGGTGTTCTTGGCTTCGCCGGGGCTGAAGCAGGTCTGCCCGAATAGCGCCGCCTGCTGATCGCCCAGGTCGCCTGCCACGGGCACGCCCGCGAGCGAGCCAACCGCCTCGCCGTACACGGCGCTCGACGAAACCACCTTGGGCAGCATCGCGCGCGGCACGCCCATGATCTTGAGGATCTCCGGATCCCAATCGAGGGTATTGAGATTCATCAACATCGTGCGGACGCATTTGACACATCGGTCACGTGCACGCCGCCGTTGGGGCCGCCCGTCAGATTCCAGATCACCCACGTATCGATGTTGCCGAAGAGCAGCTCGCCCTTCTTAGCTTTGGCCTTCGCGCCGGGGACGTTATCGAGAATCCACTTGATCTTCGGGCCGGAGAAGTAGGTCGCCAGCGGCAGACCCACTTTGCGGCGGAAGCGATTCTGCCCGCCGTCCTTGGCGAGCTTGTTGCAGATCGTGTCTGTGCGGGTGTCCTGCCACACGATGGCATTGTAGACCGGATCGCCCGTGGCCTTGTCCCACACCACGGTGGTCTCGCGTTGATTGGTCACGCCCACTGCCGCCAGATCTTCGGCCGTGAGATTAGCCTTGGCCAACGCCCCCGCGATGACATCCTTGGTGCGATCCCAAATCTCCATCGGGTTGTGCTCCACCCAGCCGGGCTTGGGGTAAATCTGCTCGTGTTCTTTTTGATCGACCGCGATGACCTTGCCCGCATGATCGAAGATCATGAAACGCGTGCTGGTCGTGCCCTGATCAACTGCGCCTACATATTTTGTCATACCGGTTCCTCCTCTTGAGTAGTGGCGAGTCAAGAATCGCCGTGTGAACAGATCTCACTCGCCGCGTGTCACTTCGCCCACATATCCGCCGCCGCCTTCAACAGCAAGTAGGAAGACGTGGCGCCGGGGTCTTGATGGCCGGCACTCCGCTCGCCCAGATACGAGGCGCGGCCCTTCCTGGCCACCAGGGGAATGGTGTCCTTCATGCCTTGCTCGGCGGCCGAGGCCGAACGGCGCAGGGATTCATTCAGATCGGCCCCATCGGCCACAGCCTGCTTCAGCGCGTTCAGCGCGGGTGTCAAAGCGTCTACCATGGTTTTGTCACCCAGCTGCGCTTTGCCGCGCGCCACGACGCCGTTCAGCGCTGCTTCCAGCGCCGCCGCCCAGTCGCCCGCCGTCAGTTCCATCTTATTCGCGGTGGGGGTCCCGGCCTGCATGAAGAATGTGCCATACAGCGGACCGCCCGCGCCACCCACCGTCTGCACCAGCGTCATGCCGACCGATTTGAACAACGTGCCGATGTCCTTATCGGCGACGCCGGGCAGTTTCGCCAGCGCCGCTTTGAAGCCGCGGTCCATGTTGGCGCCGTGATCGGCATCGCCGATGGCCGAGTCCAGCTGCGTCAGGTAGTCCTTGTTCTCGGCTATGACGCGGCCGCATTCGTTCACCCAGTTGATGACATCGTCACGCGTGATCGTCATGAGCTTACACTCCCCAGCGCAGGCCCGGCGTCTTCACCGGCGCGTCCCACAGCTTCGCCAAATCGTCGTCCATCTTCAGCATCGTGATCGAGCAACCCGCCATCTCCAGCGAGGTGATGTACGGCCCGACCAGATTGCGCACGACCTTGAGGCCGGCCTTGTTGGCAATCTCATAGGCCTTGCGATAGACGATATACAACTCCACCAGCGGCGTGCCGCCCATGCCGTTGACGAACAGCAGCACATTGTCGCCGGCCTTGTAGGGCAGATCGCTGATAACCGGTTCCATCAGCATCGCCGTGATCTCATCCGCGGACTTCAACTTCATGCGGGTGCGACCCGGCTCGCCGTGAATGCCGATGCCGATCTCCATTTCGTCCTCAGGCAGATCGAAGGTGGGCTTGCCGGCGTGCGGCACGGTGCACGAGGTGAGCGCCATGCCCATGCTGCGGCCCCAGCCGTTGACCTTGCGGCAGACATCGGCCACTTCCTTCAGGGAGCGGCCCTGCTCCGCCGCCGCGCCGCACATCTTCTCGGCGATGACGGTGATGCCCACGCCACGGCGGCCCGCCGTGTACAGGCTGTCCTGCACGGCCACGTCGTCGTTGGTGACCACCGCTTCCACTTCAATCCCTTCGGCGCGCGCCAGGTCAGCCGCCATCTCGAAGTTCATGATGTCGCCGGTGTAGTTCTTGACGATGTGCAGCACACCCTTGCCGCCGTTGACCATCTTGGTGGCTTCCAGCATCTGATCGGGGGTGGGGCTGGTGAACACCGCGCCCGGGCAGGCCGCATCCAGCATGCCCATGCCCACAAAACCGCCGTGCATCGGCTCGTGGCCCGAGCCACCGCCCGAGATGACGGCCGTTTTGTTCTTCACCGGCGCATCGGCGCGATACATGAAGTTGGGATCGTAGTGGATCTTCACCAGATCGGGATGGGCGTACTCGATGCCCTTGAGCTCCTCGATCACCACGTCTTCGGGCTTGTTAATCAGTTTTTTCATGGTGAGTCTCCTTATACACAGATGTTGGGCATTTCACTGTTAGAGGTTAGACGTTGCCGTCTGCACCGGTCGTCTAACCTCTAACGGTTACACCCAACCAAACACTAGAGTGTATAGATCGAATTACTTCGGCAACACATTCCACAGCAAGGCGGCGATGATCGCGCCGACGATCGGGCCCACCACCGGAATCCACGAATAGCCCCAGTCGCTGCTGCCCTTGCCGGGGATCGGCAGGATGGCATGCATAATGCGCGGGCCGAGGTCGCGGGCCGGGTTAATGGCATAGCCCGTGGTGCCGCCCAGAGCCAGACCGATGACTAACACAGCCAGACCAACCGTGAACGGGCCGGGCAGAGCCCAGACCTTCGGAATCGCCAGGATGGCGAACATCAGCACAAACGTGCCGATCACTTCCGAGATGAAGTTCATCGGCGTGCTGCGAATAGCCGGGCCGGTGCTGAACACGGCCAGCTTCAGGCCAGGATCTGACGTCGCGGCCCAGTGCGGATAGTAGTGCAGCCAGACCAAGAACGCGCCGATCATCGCGCCGATGAACGCGCCGAGGATGTACCAGATCGCGTCGCCAGCGGGAACCGCGCCGGCCACGACGAGGCCAATCGTCACGGCCGGATTCAAGTGCGCGCCGCCGCCTAAGGCCACCGAAGAGTAGGCGCCCACAAAGACCGCCATCGCCCATGCCCACGTAATGACAATCCAGCCACTGTTGTTACCCTTGGTCTTGCCCAGCAGCACGTTGGCTACCACGCCATCGCCCAACAGGATCAGCAGCATCGTGCCGATGATCTCCGAGATCAAGATTGTTCCGACGTTCATGTTGTTTTCCTCCAAAAAGTGTCTGTGATGGGTGTTGAATCGCAAGTGAAACACACGGTCGAAACTGCAACGGCGGATTACTGGCTAAATCTTACCTCCTCTAGCGGCCTCCTTTCTCGTTGAACTTCCTCGATGTGGTCCATGAGGCAGAAAAATACCCGCGGCGCTGGCAACAAAAAAGCGCTGGCAAAGCCTCAGCTTTGCGACAGCGCTTTACGTTGTCAGCCCCGTGCACCAGCTAGCCACATGCCCTGGCCGGCGCCATCGGCCATCCCAACATCCAATACCACTGCCCTGCGGTTGAGATCTGCTGCATTCGCGCTCCTTGCCTTCGTGGCGGTATGACAGCAACACAACCTGCCAGTGCATGCACAGGCATAACGATACAGGTATACCATGACTGGCGAGGTCATGTCAACTTATTTGGTTAGAATTGTTTCACACTGGGATAGAATTAAGGAACAACTGTTTCAAAATGAAATGGGGCGCGCGTGAGGGAATTGTCACATAGTCACGGGCTGGCGCCAATTTGTTATGAAGACGGTGGACAGAATAATCTTGACAGGCAACTCATCCTCCCGGAGGTTTGAAACCTCCGGGAGGATTAATTACTTGCGCACACCCACCGGCCGCCGAAAATCCTCCACGCGAATATTGCTGGCCTTGATCTTGCGCCATAACGTCGTGCGGCCGATCCCCAGCGTTTCCGCCATTTTGGTGAGGTTCCCCTGGCAAGCCGACGCCGCCCGCAGGATAGCTTCGTACTCGGCTTCATGCAGAGCCGGCACGTACTCGACCGGTTCACCCGGCCAGCCCCGGCCCCGGATTGAATCCGGCAGATGCTGCACTTCAATCGTGCCCGAATCGGCCAGCAGGGCGGCGCGCTCCAGCGCATTCTCCAGTTCGCGCACGTTGCCCGGCCAGCGATAGTGTCGCAGGAGCTGCAGCGCCTCGTCTGAAACCTCCACGCGCCGCCCCGATTGACGCCGCAGCCGATCGAGGGCGGCATTGACGATCAGCGGCAAGTCGGCCATGCGATCGCGCAGCGCCGGCAGGTGAATCGAGATACGGCTGAGTGCGTAAAACAAATCGGCCCGGAATTCGCCGTCGATGACGTGGCGCTCCAGATTGACGCTGGCGGATATGATGACACGCACGTCGACCGGAATCACCCGCGACCCGCCCAGGCGCATCACTTCGCCAGTATCGATGACGCGCAGCAGCGCGCCCTGCATTTCGAGAGGCAGCGCATCGACTTCCTCCAGGTGCAGCGTGCCGCTGTGTGCCAGCTCAAACTTGCTGGGCTGTCCCTGCGAGCCGCGCAGCACACCCGCCTCAAAACCCAGGAATTCGCCCACCACCAGCTCGCGCGGCAAGGCGCGGCAATTAACGCTCACAAATGGCCCCTCGGCCCGGGCGCTTTCATTGTGAATGGCGCGCGCCACCACACCCTTGCCGGTTCCCGCTTCGCCCTGGATCGAGACGGGGGATTGATTGCGCGCGGCCATTTGCGCCTGGCGCCGCACCTGATTGGCCAGCGTCGATTCGCCGACATAGTTGTTCAGGTTGAACTTGGGCGAACGGGCGCCCACCATGCGCTGCACCAGGCGGTGGACCTGCTCGATGCGGCGCAGCGTCAGGATGAATCCCTCCGCCTCCTGGCTGTCCTCGCGACAGATGGTATACAGGCTGACCAGACAGCCTACCTGCATCCCCTTGACTTGAAAAGTGATTTCCACGTCGGTCAGCGCCTGCCGGGTGCGGCGAGCCTGCTGGACGAGCTCGGGCAAATCGACGTACTCGCTCAGGGGACGGCCGACTACCATTTCCGGCTTGAGGTTCAGCAGCTGCGCGGCCTCAGAATTGAGGTGAGTGATGATGCCCAGCGCGTCACAGACCACCAGCCCGTCACTGATGGCCTCCAGAATGGTAGTCAACTGCGTGCGCTGCAGGTTCAGATCTTTGAAAAGGCGCTCATTCTGCATGTGGCTTTCGATGGCGCGCGCCGCGGCATGCACGATCGCCAGGGTGTGCACATCGCTGCTGCGCACCAGGCCAGCCATTCCGATAATCCCCATCGGATGTCCCTGCGCATTGAAGACAGGCGCGGCCGAGGCCGTGAGCGCGTGAAAGCGCAGGAACAGGTGCTCGGCCCCGACCACTTGAACGACACTCCGCTGCAGCAGCGCCAGCCCAAACGCATTGGTGCCGGCGTGCTCTTCGTCCCAGTACGCGCCGGGGACCAGGCCGAGCGCCTTCAACTGATCGGAGATTTGCGAATCGCCCAGCATATCGAGAATGCAGCCGGTCGCATCCAGCAGCACCGCCAGGTAACCCGAGCGCTCGACACACTGATAAATATCTTCCATGAAGGGGCGCGCAATCGCGATGAGATCGAACTGCCGCACGCGCAGGGCCTGCAAGGCGTCTTCGGAGAGGCGCGGCAGCACCCCATCCGTGTGGGGGTTATGCTTGCGCAGGCAGCGCCGCCACGACATGGCGACCAACGGATCGACCTGGAGATCAAGCACGCCTTGCTCGACGAAATGCCGCCAGCTGGCATACAGTTCATGGAAATTGACAGGGTATTGGGTTGGCTGCATGGATCGGCTCTGCCTTAATCGGTAGACGGGTCAAAGTGACCGCTTCGCCAGGAGACGCAGGCAGTGCTTAGTATATCCGGTTCTCAGGCATCACGCAAACCGTTTGGCCGCTGCATGACAATCAGGCGGCGGCCCGCCAGGCGGGTGAAGACGGCGCCCACGGCATACTTCAATTTGAACTCGCCGGGCAAGTCACGCAGCCCGCAGCGCTTAAAGCCGAACCTGGCGTAGTAGGGCTCGCGGAATGCCAGGCAAAACAACAGCAGCGGGCCGCGTTCACGATCGATCAGGGCGCGAATGATCGCGCCGCCCACGCCGCTCCGCCGCCGATCGGGCGCCACCGCCAGTGACCCCAACTCGCGCCCGCTGTGATAAGGTTTGACTTGCCCGATGCCGATGATGCGCCCCGCATCCGCGTCTTCCGCCACCAGAAAATTCTGCCAGTGCACGTTGAAGGGATCGAGCCGCTCGGCGCGGATCAGCGCTTTGATCGTCGTTTCGTCGCCGGCGCAGGCCGGCCGGATGGTGTAGGTCTCAGGCATAAACTGACTGTACCTGCTAACCCCCAGAGCGTCAACCGCTTGGGCCGCATGTCACATCGTATGTAGATTTTGTTCGCCCGCAGTTTAACTGCGGCGAAACTATCTGCCACCGATTGACGCTACGATACGTGCGTGTTACAATCAAATCGTTATCCTCAAGTAGACGAGCGAAACTCGTCTGAGGTGATCGCCCATGCCCCTCGATTCATACGGACGCGACATTCACTACCTGCGCATTTCACTCACCGACAAGTGCAATATGCGCTGCGTCTATTGCATGACTGAAGACATGGTCTTTCAGCCCAATGACGCGCTGCTGACTGCCGCCGAGATCCGGCGTTTGGTTCGGATCTTCGCGCGCGTCGGCGTGGACAAAATTCGTCTAACCGGCGGCGAGCCGACCGTGCATCCCGATCTGCTGGCCATCGTGCGCGACATCCGCGCGGCGGGCATCACGCGCATCTCCATGACGACCAACGGCCTGCGCCTGGCCGAACTGGCTGTGCCGCTGAGACAGGCCGGCCTGGAGCGCGTCAACGTCAGCGTCGATACGCTCGATCCTGAGCGTTTTCACCGCGTGACACGCTGGGGACACCTGGATAAGGTGCTGGACGGGGTGTATGCCGCGGAAGCGGCCGGCCTTACGCCGGTCAAGATCAACGCCGTCATCGCGCGCGGCTTCAACGAGCAGGATATTGCCGATCTGGCCCGCCTGACCATGAGCCATCCCTGGCAGGTGCGCTTCATCGAGATGATGCCCTTTGGCGATGTGGCCGAGTTCGCGCAGAACGCCACCATCTCACAGGCCGAGATTATGCGGCGGATCGAGGAGGGAGTCGGCGCGCTCCACCCGATCGCCGAGGGACGGCTCGACGGCGAAGCGCGGCTGTATCGAGCTGGAAGGCGCACAGGCCGCCATCGGTTTCATCAGCACGCTCACTAATCCCTTCTGTGCTTCCTGCTCCAGGGTGCGCCTCACCGCCGACGGGCATTTGCGGCTGTGTCTGCTGCGCGACGACGAAGGGGACGTGTTGACGCCGCTGCGCCGCGGCGCGACCGACGACGAGCTGGAGGAGTTGATTCGCAGTTTGATCTGGCGCAAGCCGTGGGGACACAGCCTGCCGGACGGCTTGATTCCACTGGAACGCGTCATGTCCCAGATTGGGGGGTAAAAAATCTCCGAGGCCATGGCGACCTCGGAGATTTTTGCGAGTCTAAGCCTGAGTTCAGGCTGCTCCGCGCACCAGCAGGTTGTACAAGTCCTGCACCGCGCGTTTGGTGTACAACCACACAATGCCGATGCGGTTCGGCCCCTGCCGCCGATCGAACACCAGCACGAGGAAACGCTCCTGATCGATGTTGGACGAATAGATATCGAAGCGCGTGCCCTCGTGATACACCAGATTGAACGATCGGTCTTCACGCAGCTGCTGCACCAGCTGCAGCGATGAATCAAAGCTGCGATTGACCACCTCGATCATCTCGCCGGGCACCACCCGCTCGATCATGCCGGCTTCAGCCAGCACCTGTCCCGTGCGATCGGCCAACCAGACCACCTGGGCGCCCACTTCAAAGCGCAGGTCTTGCAGGCGTTGAATCGCGCGCTCCAGGTCCGCAGCTACCTTGTCTTTCTGCACGTCGGCCCTCTCTCGGTCAGATCGTGATCGAGAGTAAGGATAACATGAATCGGGCGGTCAGCACGTTTCTATCAGGTTACGGTTGTGTGACAGAAGAAGCCGCCAGAGTTAAGCCGCTTTTTCCGAGGCAAAGACGTAACCGACGCCGCGCACGTTAAGCACGTATTCGGGCTGGTCGGGATCTGGTTCGATCTTCTGCCGCAGCCGGCGGATGTGCACCCGCACGATGGCGCGGGCTTCATGATCATCGGCCCGATAACCCTGCACGGCGCCCACCAGCTCGCGCGGCGCAATGACTTGATCCGGCCGCTCCATCAAATAGGCCAGCATTCTAAACTCGGTCAGCGTCAAGTCGAGCGCGCGGCCGCGGACGGTGGCAATGTGCCGCTGCAAATCCAGATCGATCTCGCGCAGCTTCAGATGCCGCTCGGCGTTTTTGCCGGGCAGCGCCACCGGCGCGGGCTGCAGCTCGGTGATGGCCCGCTGCATCAGCCCCACCAGATCGCGCTGGCGCATCATCTGCGCGCGATGCGCCAGGCCGCGCTGCACGCTGGCGATGATATCCCCCACCGCGGCCGGCTTCAACAGATAATCGAACGCGCCACAGCGCATGGCGCCAATCGCCGACTCCAGCGTGCCGTGCGCCGTCAGCATGATGATGACGGTCTCCGGCGAGAGGCGCTTGGCGGCTTCGGTGGTCTCCAGCCCATCCATGCTCTTCATTTTCAAATCGAGCAGCATCAGATCGATCGGGGCCTGGCCCAGAATGCCCAGGGCGGCCTCACCGCTGTCGGCCTGTGAAACTTGAAACCCTTCCAGTTCCAGAATCTCCCGCAGACTTTCGCGCATGGCCAGCTCGTCGTCGACGACGAGGATATGCGCGATCGGACCGGAAGGAGCATTGAGATCGGAATGGGTCTCAGGCGTGTCCATAGGTTAACCCTGCACAAGCAAGAGTGATCAAGATTACTCGTCCTCGCCGCCGCTCGCGTCGCTCGCGTCGCTCGGGAGCGGCAGCAGCACCGTGAAGGTGGTGCCCTGACCCGGCACGCCGTGAACCTCGATGCGTCCGCCGTGTTGTTGGATGATACCATAGCTCACGGCCAGGCCCAATCCGGTGCCGCCGGCCTTGGTGGTGTAGAACGGCTCGAAAATCCGGGCGGCTTCCTCGGGCGTCAGGCCCGGCCCCGTATCCTGCACCTCGATCGCCAGCCGGCTGTCACGCTGCGTCGAGATGACCGTCAACGTGCCACCCTCCGGCATCGCTTCCACCGCATTGACGATGAGATTCAAAAAGACCTGCGTCAACTGATCGGGCACGGCCGCAATAGTCGATAAGTCGGGCTGCAGACTGCGTGCGGACCAGCACCCGGCCGTGCTCCAGGCGTTTGTGCGACAGGGCCAGCACGTTTTCGATCAAGCCGTTCACGTCGGTGGCGGTCCGGCGTCCCTGTGACGGGCGATAGAATTCCAGCGTGCGCTGCACCAGCGTGATCAGCCGTTCGACTTCGGCCTGTGCCAGGCCCAGATAATATTCTTTCTTCTCATCCGTCAGCGGGCGATTGACGACCAGGTGCAGACAGTTGTGAATGGCCTGCAAGGGATTGTTGATCTCGTGCGCCAGTGATGCGGCCAGCCGCCCCGTCGCCGCCAGTTTCTCGGCCTGAATCAGCTGCGCTTGCGAACGTTCCAGCTCGCGCGCGAAGTCGGCCAGCTCGCCGTACAGGCGCGCGTTTTCTGCCGCCACAGCCACCGCGCCGGCCAGGAACTGCAGCAGTTCGAGATCGTCGCTGGTGAATACGCCACCCGAGCGGTTGATCACGACGATGACGCCCTGCACCTGGCTCTTGACAATGAGCGGCACGGCCAGCAAATTTCGCAGGTTCAGCAGACCCCAGCCTGGCTGCGGCGCGGGCTCCCACGGCTGCGGCTCGGGCAGCTTGCTCACTCCCTGCGCGCGCTCCGCGCGCTCCGCGCGAGAAGCCGCTTCGGTCTCTCCCGGCGGCGCTGAGCTCGCTGCCCGTCCCGCGCAGCAGCTGCGCCTCTTTAACGATCAACGGCTCGCGCAGCGCCGTTACCGCGCCGATGATGCCGCCGCCCGCCTGCGCCGCATCGCGGCGAATCCAGTCTTCCAGCGCCGACAGCGTATTGCGGAAGTGCAGCTCGCCGCTCTCGGCGTCCAGCAGGATCAACGAGCCTGCTTCGACGTGCAGGATCTGGCGGATGCTGTGCAGCGAAGTGGTCAGGACGCGATCGAGTTCCAGCGACGAGGTGACGGCGCGCGTGATTTCGTTGAGCACGGCCAGGTCTTCGCTGCGCTGCTGCGCATCCTGGTACAGGCGCGCCCGGTCAATGGCCGCGCCGATCTGGCTGCCGATCGCCGCGAGCAAATCGAGCGTGTCCGGCCCGGTGCGCGCCAGCCCCGCAACGGTCAACACGCCCAGCACGCGGTTGCGGCTGACGAGCGGCGCGCAGACCGTCTGATCGATCACGACCGCTTCGCCGGTTTGCGCGGCCTGCTCGGCCACCAGGATATTGGGGGGATCGGCGTCGGCCGGCCAACGCTGCACGGCCACCAATTGATGCCCGCCCGCCGCGCGCAGCGTGATGAAGCCCGCCGGCAGCGCCAGCGAATCCAGCACTTGATCCAGCGCCGAGCGGAGCACGTCCGGCAGTTCCACCGCGCGGCCGATCGTTTGCGACACGGCATTCAAAGCGGCCAGCGCTTGATGGCGCGTCCGCAGATCTTGCTCAGCGCGATGCAGGCGCAGCATGGAGCGCACGCGCGCGAGCAGTTCCTGCGGATCGAACGGCTTGGCGATATAGTCGTCGGCGCCCAGGTCCAGGCCGAGCGTTTTCTCCGCAGGTTTGTCGCGGCCGGTGACCATGATGACCAGCAGCCGCTCGGTGCGCGGGGCCGCGCGCAGGCGGCGGCACACCGTGTAGCCGTCCACATCAGGCAGCATCACGTCGAGCAGCACCAGATCGATCTCGTCCCGCCCGGCTGCATCCAGCCGATCGAGCGCGTCCTGCCCGGTGTGCACCACGCGCACGTCATAACCGGCCTCCGTCAGGAGATCGTTGAGGAAGCCGGCGATCAGCGGATCGTCGTCGACGACGAGAATGGTGGCGCGATCGTTCACCATGCCGGTGATTATAGAACGAAATGGAATAAACTGTCATTCCCGCGTGCTGTCGCCGTGCCGCTTAGCGCTCGCTGTACTCGTACACGTAGCCAGGATCGGGCAGCAGCGGATTCATGCTCAAGCCGTCGAGCCAGCCCTTAAGATACACCGGCTCGTAACGGTGATTCAACGCATAGGGCAACAGGATCAATGCGGCATCGTCGTGCAGCGCGGTGTTCAGGGCAGCATATGTGGCCGCGCGCGCACTCTCATCTTGATCAATCACGCCTTGATCGATCAGGGCCTGATAGATCTGCGCCAGATCATCGGGTAAGTTGAAGCGCGAGGTGTAGGTATCGAGCAAATAGGGACGATACCAGTTGTGCGGATCGTGCAGGTCCTCCTGCCAGCCGATCGCCGCCAGCGGAATCTGCCCGGCGCGCAGTTCACTCAGCCAGTCCAGGGTCGAGATTGACACCGGGGTGATGACAAACCTGCTGTTGATCTGCGCCAGGTTGCGCGCCAGTTGATCGACCACCGCCTGCTGCACGTTGTCGCCGGCGCGATAGGGCAGCTGCACGGCAAAACCGGCGTCCCACAGCGCTAGATCGTCTTTCGTCCTGAACTCGACCGCTTTGAATTCTTCGGCGCAGCGCGCGGGATCGAAATCAGCCGCGGGGCTATCGGCATAGCCGGGTTGATCGGGCAGCGTGATCGCGCGCGGCATGATCGCGCGCGGCACTTCGCCCTGGCCGGCCAGCGTGTCAGTGATGAAGGCGCCGCGATCGAAGCAGGCGTTGAACGCGCGGCGCACGTGCACGTCGGCAAAGAAATCCAACGGCACGCCCTGCCCGTCAAGCCGGCCGCTGCCGGCATAGCGACTGCCCTCGGGCAGCGCGAAGTTGAAGAAGACGTTGTGCCGCACGATCGACGGCAAGCCCGCATAGCGGCGCAGCAGGCCCTTCAAGTTGATCGTTTCACACTGGCCGTTCAGATCGCACGGCTCGCGCACCCATTCGTCGAGCTGCGCCCGCTGATCAGGTGTGCCGGCCTCGATCAGATCGGCCTCGCGCGTCTGCAGGAACTGCAGGCGCTGAGCAAAATTACCGATCATTTTGATCTCCACCCGCTCGATCCTGGGCGGTCCCCGGCGATAACCCGCATTGGCGGTCAACACGATCTCCGCGCCCGGCGTCCAGTGATCGAGTTGATACGGGCCGGTGCCGTTCGCCTGAGCACGGATCGGTTCGGCAGCTGGCGTCAGGCCGTAGAAGTACTGCCACGTCTGACAGTCGCCGTCCCATTCGCCCTGATCGATCATCCACTGCTTCGACACGATCGACGCGCCCGGCGTGGCAAGCACCGGCAGCAGCGGCGCATAGGGCCGCGGCAGCTTGAGCGTGACCGATCGGCCCCAGTTGTCATACTGGACAGCGGCCTTCACTTGTTCACAGGCGGCTTGCAAGGCGTCGTCCCGGGCCATGCGCAGGAATTCCGGATCGCCCACGAACTTGCCGCCGGCATCGACCAGCAGCGCCGCATCGTCCACGCCCAACAGCGCGTCGAGCAGCAGGAAGCCCGGCGTGCGCGCGGGGGCATCGAAGATCGATCCGGAGCGATCGGTGCGGCCCAGCAGCGCCGCGCGCCACAACGAATAGGCCGCATCTTCCGCGCTCACTTCGCCGCCCTGCTGGAATTTGATCCCGTCGGGAATGATGAAGGTGTAAGTCACACTGCCATCGCCGCCGGCCACCGCTTCAGGCACAACCTCGGCCAGCAAGGGCACGAACCTGGCCGGATTCGCCCCGTCGTAAGTGACGAGCGTTTCATAGACGTTGTGCAGCACGCCCGCGCCGGCCGAGGTGTAATCGACGTGCGGGTCGAGCGTGTCCGGTTCGCGCCCGGTGAGATAGATCAACGCGTTGGGATGTCTGGACGGGGGCGCTTCCGGCGTAGGCGTGACGGTTGGCGTGGCCGTGGGCGCTTTGGTGCGTGTGACCGTGGGAGTAGTGGTGGGGATGATTTTGGTGGGCGCAGGCGCAGAGCTGCACGCCGCCAGGGCAAGCCATGCGACGAACAGCACTGCCCCCACTGCCCCATAGCGAATTCGATCAAGCATGCTGTTCCTTTAGTGCGGGTTTCAGATTGACCTACGATCCAGAGCCGAGGCTTCAGTCCGGATCAACCGGCGATGAAATCGCCGGCCTACGACACAACACCCGATAAATCGGGTTCAGCCGGATTCATCCGGCGCAGCTTCGTAGCCCGAAGATTCATCTTCGGCGATCGCGGCATGGCCAAATTTGCTCGTCAAGACTTAGGAGGGTGCTTCGCGCAGCCTCCGCGCCGAATGTCATGTACTAAACTGAAACGCGTTAATGCTGGACTCGTGCTGGCAAACAAAGCGCGCAGACTCCCGCTGATTGTATTCAGCTCTGGAATCTGCGCAACAGCAGCAGGGGCAAGACGCAGAGCTAACCCCTGCGCCAACCTCAATTGAACTGCTGCAAATACACTACGGCGTTGCGGATCTCATCGGCCGTCAGGGTATTCATCACGCGCAAGGTCAGCCGGAGCAATTCACTAAAACGCCGACGGCTGTACTGTTCCGCTGAAATGATGATGCCCGGGTGCGATCGTCCGGCCGCCGCAGATTGCCGGGCAAGCATCAGAAAGTGTGAGGCATTACAGGTTAAGCGCGTTAGGTCGTGAGCTGCGGCGTAAGCCAGCTGCTGAGCATCATCTGCTCGCAACAGCTCCGCTTCTGCCGCGCTTTGTGCTTCAAAGCCTCGCTCGCGAAGGGCAGGCGCCAATTCGCTGGTGATATCTTCGTCGGTGTACAACGCGATGAACAGCCGCGCGGGATCACTCATGCTCGGGTACAGGGAAGGTGACAAAGCCGCGCTCGTTCAGCTGCGCGCCCGTCTGGGCCAAGACATACTCAAGCCGATTGGCGGCGATCTCCTGCTCAATCTCGGCGCGATGATCGAGATAATAGCTGATGGCATCATGCACAACGGCAGCGCTCAGCTGCGGATAAGCATGCAGAATGTCGTCCACGCTATCGCCGGCGCGGTACTGCTGGGCGATCAGCCGCACCGGCAGGCGCGTGCCGCGCAGTATGGCAACACTGTCCACCCGCGTGATATGCGGATGCTCGGTGTGCTGTTCAAGGGGAGGCACTTGAGGCAGGGCGACCGTTGTCATGAGCTTGCTCCTGCGAAAATTATAGCACAGCTGCTTAGCTCAACACCGCAAAACTGCACAGTATTCCAGATCGATCAGGCGCGCGTCACTCCCAGCCGCGCGCCCTCATAGCGCACGCCATTAAAAGGATCGTTCGCAATCAGCAGGCAGGCCACCTAGAAAGAGGTGGCCTGCTGACGAAACGGTTTGCGGCAATCACTGACGAGGTACGGGCACACCTACGGGTACAGATTGGGATTAGCGGTGAGCAGACCTTCCTGTCGGGCGGCATTCAAGAGACGATCATCCGAAGCAGTAAAAATGGGCGCGGCCAATCCGGCCAACGTCAACGAATCACCCACGACTAAGGCCGAAGCCAGCTGCACGGCATCGTACGCACGCAAAGCATGACGCTCCAACACCTGACGAGCACGCGCCACGACAGCCGGCGTCAGTTCGATGAACTGATATTCGGCCAGGCAGAACGAAGCAAAATCGGCAGCGATCTCAGCATACTGGGCGGGATCAAAACGGCCTCCGCGCGCGCCGATTTAAGGCGCTGTAAACCTCCACCTCGCTGATGCGCGCCGTCGTGATCACTTGGCCGGAGGACGCATCAGCCAGCGCGCAAAACCAATCGGTGCCGGCCTCGCGGACATGGCGTTTGATCAGCACGCTGCTGTCGGCGTAGTAATCGGCCATCAGCGTCCGTCGCGCTCTGCAAGGATAACGTCGGAGAGAGGTCCGCCCGCCGCCAGAATACGCGCCAATTCCTCACGGCGCTCAGCTGAGAGCGGCCTGGCTTCAGGTGCCCCTGGCGCAGCGGGCAGACTCAGGCCCGCTGATACCAACACTTCATGCACACGACGGCGATGCTCAGCCGGGGATTCGTCGTCGCGGTTGGGCAACACCTGCAACCGAACCTGGGCATGCTCAGGCAAGGTCAGCGGAGTCAACGGCCGGAGCAGGCCGTTTTCATAGACAGCCGTAATCATTGTTGTCGTCATGGTGCATCTCCCTTCGCATGATCCCTGGGAAAATTATAGCACAGCTGCTCAGCTCAACACCGCAAAACTGCACAGTATTCCAGATCGATCAGGCGCGCGTCACGCCCAGCCCCGGCCCCTCCGGCAGGATCAGCCGCGCGCCTTCATAGCGCACGCCGTTATAAGGATCGTTCGCGATCAGCAGCGGGCCGTCGAGATCGGCGTAGTCGCACAGCGGCGCGAGGTGCGCGGCAGCGGTCACGCCCACCGAGGTTTCCACCATGCAGCTCAACATGATCTGCAGGCCGTGCGCCCGCGCGATGTGGATCGCGCGCAGCGCTTCCCGCAGGCCGCCCGTCTTCATCAACTTGATCACGACGCCGTCGACGGCGTCCGCGTGCCGCGCAATGTCGCGCGGCGTCCTGATGCTTTCGTCGGCAAAGATCGGCACGCCGAAGTTCTGCTGCTTCAGCCAGCGCAGGCCGTCGATATCGTCCGCGGCCAGCGGCTGCTCCACAAATTCGATGTCGTATTGCTTCAAACGCGGGATCAACTGCGCGGCCTGCGCGCGCGTCCAGCCGGCGTTGGCATCCACGCGCAGCTTCGCCGCAGTCGCGCCGCGAATGGCCGCTACCATGGCTTCGTCTTGATCGCTGCCCAGTTTGATCTTGATAATCGGCAAGTTCGATGCGGCGGCGCGCTGGGCCATGACCGCCGGCTCATCCATCGCGATGGTGAACGAGGTCAGCGGCAGCCGGGCGGGATTCACGCCGAACAGGCGATACAACGGCTGGCCCAGCCGCCTGCCGATTAGATCGTGCAGCGCGATGTCGATGGCGGCCCGGGCGGCCTGCGGACCGGGCGGCAGCCGATCGAGAATATCTTCGATCAAGAACGGATCGTCGCCCATCCGGCTGGCCGCGGCGTCAAAGTAATTGAGCAAACCCGGCTGCGTATCGCCGTAGTAAGGCACCACCGCGCCTTCGCCCACGCCTTCGTCCAGATGGGCGAAGACGTTGAAGCGCTGATGGCTGACGCCGTGCGCGATGCGAAAGGCCGTGCGCAGATTGAGGGTGACGGGTTCGGCCGTGAGGAGCATGACGAATCACCTGAGCAGAGATGGGTAACGAGTAATGCGTAACGAGTAATGCGTAAAGAGAGACGATGCGCCTTGAGAAGGATGCGATTCGTCGCGTTGTGTCATGCCAGGCCGCGCAACAGTGTCACACCGCACCTGCGGTGGGTGCAGGTGTTCCGAGCGAAGCGAGGAATCTTCCACCCTGACCGCCCATCACCCCCGCAGTGCGAGACGGGAGCAGTGCGAAGCCTCCCAGTGGGACCGCATCCGCCAGAGGCGCGCTTGGCGCAGCACTCCTCGGCATGACACGCCGGCAGATTTGTCACAACTGCTTTAGAAACGGCGCACGCCGGCCAGCGATTCGCGCAGATCGGCGCGATAGATCGGGCTGGCAGGATCCAGGCTGTGGCAGGCGATGTTCCACGATCCGCCGTTGGCGTGGATCAGATCATCGCCGCCCAGCGAAATGACGACGTGCGTAATGTGCTGATGGCGCTCATCGCCCAGGTTACTATCATCGCCGCTAAAGAACAACAAATCGCCGGGGCGCGGTTTACCCTTGACGATCTTGCCGGCGCGGAATTGTTGATCGGCATCGCGCGGAATCGGCACACCCATGAACCCCCAGAAGATCTGCGCCAGCCCCGCACAATCGTAACCAAAGGGACTGCGCCCGCCCCACTGATAAGGCGTGCCGACGAAGGGCTTGATCAAATCGAGCGTGAAGGCAATGCCCGCCGCGTTGGGTCTGGGCCGATCGGCCAGCGGCAGCAAATCGGCTTCCTTCACCCACCACAGGCGATCGTCCGGCAGGCGAATGGCCGCCCAGCCGCGCCGCGTCTCGATCACGGGCAGGGCCGCGCCAAAGGGCAGCTTGCCGGCCTCCGGCGCTCGGGCCGCAGGCCGCTCGAAAGCGCGCGCGAACCCCGCTTTCACCAGCACGCCGGCCGACTTGTGATAGGCGCGCACTGTTTTGCGATCGCACCTGTGCAAAGCAGCCGCGCGCATCCAGCCGATGTAGCCATCACGCTCGGCGCGCACCAGCACCCATTTGCCGCGATCTTCCAGGACGCGCACACTTTCGCCCACGAGCAGACTGCGTGACCTGCTCGGCCAGACCGTCGGGCACACGCCGCATGTCGGACACGCTCCGCTTGACCAACGCCCACGGTGAATCGTCGGTCAGCAGGACTTTGATGTGATCGGCGGCGGGCTGCACGGGCAGTGCGGCAAGCGCAGCTTGATGCTGCTCCTCGGTGAGAACGCGGCCCCTCACCCCTGCCCCCTCTCCCTGTGGGAGAGGGGGCACTGCACGTCGAAGATCGTTTCGCGAGTGTCGGCATAGCGCGCGCGGCGGAGGCGATACAGCGCAGCGTTGGCTTCGTCGCCGCGGCGCGTGAGGAAATCGAACACGCGCGCCAGCCACTCCAGCGGAACTTCACGATGCACGTTGTGGGCGACGCCGGGCGGAATCCACAGCTCGGCGTCGGGAATGTGCTGCGCGATGAACTGCGCGTGCCGGTCGGGCGCGTTGACGACGTCATTAGCGCCCTGGATCACCAGCGTTGGGCGCTGCACCTGCGCCAGATCAGCCGGCGTGTAATTGGGCTCAGTGATGATCTCGCGCAGCGTCAGCTGCAAGAGATCACGCCAGTAGTCCGGCCCGTGCGCGGGACCATGCAGCGCGATCATCTCGTTCATCCACCCCGGGTCTTCGCGCGCTACCCGCTCCGGATCGAAGACGGCCGGCTCGCGATCGATCAAGTAGGGCGTGACGTAGGCATTGGCGGCCTGCGGGATGCAAGTCTGCACCACTTCGGGATGCTCGAGCAGCGTGACCAGCGCCACGTTGCCGCCGTTGCTGTGGCCGATGATGTGGGCGCGCTCGTAGCCCAGCGCGCGGATCAACGCGGCCGTATCATCCGCCAGTTCTTTGAAGGAATAGGAAAGATTCGGATTAGTGCTCTGGCCGTGACCGCGGCAGTCCGGCACGATGACGCGGTATTGTAGTGGCGAGCAGCGGGGCGATGGCGTGCCAATCGGCCTGGCCGGTATTCGTGGAGCCGTGGATCAACACGATCGGCGCGCGACGCGAAGTGGGTCGATCGGCGCCGAAGGTTTCGTAGTAGATGTTTGCGCCGTTGATTTCGACGAAAGGCAAGATGATCTCCCTGTAAGCCTCCCCCGCGACTCCGTCGCGGGGGAGGTTATTAAGATGGGGTCAAGCTTTACTTCTGAATGTCCCAGAACTCGTAGTGAGTCTTGACCCGTGATTGACGGGGGATGCACGATATTCTTCTTGTAGATCGACGGTAGTCGGCATACCAGTACAGAGGCGCGATGACGGCCTCGTCGGCGACCAGCATCTTGTCCGCGTCGGCATACATCTGCGTGCGCTTCGCCGGATCGGTTTCTTTCGCAGCTCGGCTTTCACGAGCTGCATCGTACTCGTCGCTCTGCCATTCGACCACGTCGGAGTAAGCGCCGCCCTTCGGCAAAGACCTCCTTCAGAAGTTGTTGGCATCCGGATAGTCCTGCACCCAGCTGCTGCGAAAGATGTTTTCTTTGCCGTCCCGGCGCTGCGTGCAGGTAAGACTTTCCATTCCTGGTTGGCCAGGCTCACGTTGACGCCCAGATGTTTCCTTCCACATCTGCTGGATCGCCTCGGCGCGCTTCTTGTGAGACTCGGAAGTGTTGAACATCAACGTCAGTTCGAGCTGGTCGGCAGTGAGACCCTTTTCCTTCAGATAGTCATCCAGCAGTTCCTTCGCTTTCACCGGATCATACTTCACGCCCAGGTCGGGGATACGCTCCAGCGTCGGGCAGCCGGTCAGCGCCGGGGCGGCAGAACCACTGCGCCACTTCGCCGCTGCCCTTGTTCACGTTGTCCACCAGGTCCTGGCGGTTGATGGCCAGCGACAGCGCCTGGCGCACGCGCGACATCGTCAGTCGGCGCTATCTTGCGTGTTGAAGGAATAGAACTCGGTGCCAAGCGTAGGCATGTCGCTCAATCAAGTCTGCGTATTGCCGGATCGGTTTTGACGCGATCCATCTCACTCGGGAGGCACGCCCGCTGCGTCCAGGTTGCCTGCCTCAAATTCGGCAAATCGCCGGGCCAGTGTCCAACATGACCCAGTTGATCTCGTCGATCTTGGCCTGCGGCACGGATTCGATGCCCGGCCAGAACGGGTTCTTGACCAGCGTGATGTTGCTGTCATGCATCCATTCCTTCATGGCAAAGGGCCCATAGCCCTGATTGAAGCCGGTTTCTGTCCAGCGGTCGCCGCGCGCCGTGGTGCAGTCGTCGCCGTCGATCAGCCAGCTGGGCTGAGCGTGCGCCACCCACATGCCGGCAATGTTGGCATTGTAAACCGCCGGTTCCTTGAACTTGATTTCAAGCGTCTTGTCGTCAATTGCCTTCACGCCGACTTTGGCCGTGTCGGTGATTTCGCCCGAGTTGTACTCATCGGCGCCGTCAATGGCAAAGGCCAGCACGTAGGCGTAGTCTGAGGCGGTCGCGGGATTCGAGCGTGCGCAGGATGCCATACTCAAAGTCTTTGGCCGTGACCATGCGATCCGCGGTCTTGCCGTCGGCATCCGGGCAGGTCTGCACTTTGACGACCTGGTTGCCATCCCACTTCACCCAGGGCACGTCGGTGCGCAGGTTGAAGGTGTAGGTCAATCCATCGTCAGACACCTTCCAATCGGTGGCCATGCCGGGCTTGATCGCGATGCGTCAGAAGCGTTCTGCCGCGTCAGGCCGACGGTGGCTTCTTCGATGATCTGAATTGAAGACATATCCACCGCCAACGCTGGATCGATGGTCGGGATATCGCCCGGCCCCATGTTCAGGCGCAGCCGTTTGGTCGTATCGGCGGGCGGCGGCGGGGCGGCAGTCGGCGTGGCGACTATCTGCTGCTCGACAACCTTGGTGACTTCCACCACCTGGGGCGGCTGCGTGGCCGCCGGGGCCGCCGGGGTTACAGCGGGGGCGCACGCGGCCAGCAGCAGCCCGGCGACGACAACCCCATTCAACAACAACAGCGATTTACGGTGAAACATGATCTTTCCTCCTTGCTTGAAATTATTAGCGCGCCGGCCTGTGACCGGCGTGCTATTTGTCATCCAGCTCATGTCATTCCGCACCGTCCACGCGTGTCACACCGCACCTGCGGTGCAGTGCTCCCGTCTCTCGCCCTGACCGTCACTCACCTCTGCCGCGCGAGATGCCTCGTCGCACACAACGCTCCTCGGCATGACACATCAGTGAATCGTGTCATTCCGAACGAAGTGAGGAATCTCTCGCCTGACCGCCATTCACCCCTGCCGTGCAAGATGCCTCGCCAACAGCGCTCGGCACACTTGCACCCACTCCCACTCCGCTTCGCTTCGGGGACTTCGTGCGTGCAGTGCGGTGTGACACTGTTGGAGCGGTAGAGTCATTCCAATTCACCGCTCAGATCTCGCCACGTCGGATTCACGGATTCGATCAACGCCACCTTCTTGCTGCGGCGCCACCCCTTAATTTCCTTCTCGCGCGCCAGTGCGGCGTGAACATCATTCGTTACCTCGTAGTACATCAACTGCGTGACATTGTATTTTTGCGTAAAGCCTTCGACCAGTTTCTGTTGATGCTCTTCGACGCGCCGCCTCAGATCATTGGTCATGCCGACATAGATCACGCGTGAGCGGCTGGCCATGATATAGACGTAGTAGTGCTTGGTTAACATGGCCACTGCCCCGTTCGTGTCATTCCGATTCGCCCCACGCGTGTCACACCGCACCTGCGGTGGGTGCAGGTGTTCCGAGCGAAGCGAGGAATCTCTCGCCCTGACCGTCACTCACCCCCGCCGCGCGAGATGCCTCGCAACGCCCTGTCCGCGAAGCGGGGGCGCGCTAGGCGACAGCGCTCGGCATGACACGGCATAAGTGTGTCATTCCGAACGACACATGCACCGCACAAAACCGCCTGCGGTGCAGTGCAGGTGAGTGAGGAATCTCTTACCCCGACCGTCACTCACCCCCGCCGTGCGAGATGCCTCGCAACGCCCTGCCCGCGAAGCGGGGGCGCGCTAGGCGACAGCGCTCGGCATGACACGGCCTACCCACGTGTGTCATTCCGCACGACGTGAGGAATCTCGTGCCCCGACCGTCACTCACCCCCGCCGTGCGAGATGCCTCGCAAGACAGCGCTCGGCATGACACGGCATAAGTGTGTCATTCCGAACGACACATGCACCGCACAAAACCGCCTGCGGTGCAGTGCAGGTGAGTGAGGAATCTCTTACCCCGACCGTCACTCACCCCCGCCGTGCGAGATGCCTCGCAACGCCCTGCCCGCGAAGCGGGGGCGCGCTAGGCGACAGCGCTCGGCATGACACGGCATAAGTGTGTCATTCCGAACGACACATGCACCGCACAAAACCGCCTGCGGTGCAGTGCAGGTGAGTGAGGAATCTCTCACCCCGACCGTCACTCACCCCCGCCGTGCGAGATGCCTCGCAACGCCCTGTCCGCGAAGCGGGGGCGCGCTAGGCGACAGCGCTCGGCATGACACGGCATAAGTGTGTCATTCCGAGCGAAGTGAGGAATCTCTTACCCCGACCGTCACTCACCCCACCACGCGAGATGCCTCGTCGCACACAGCGCTCCTCGGCATGACACAGCCTTCAACTGCGCAGCCAAAACAAAGCGGTGACAATCATGCGTGATCGTCACCGCTGTATAGTATCACAAACCGCGAGGCTCTCAAAGAGAGCATCTACTGCCGGCCGCGCAGCCGCGGGTCAAAGGCATCGCGCAGCCCATCCCCCAGGAAGTTGAAGGCTAACATCGTAATCATCAGCGCCGTCGCCGGGAAAATGGCCTGATTCGGATAAGTGCGCACCGCGCGCGACCCCTCGGAAATCATCGCACCCCAGGAAGGCGTGGGGGGATTGACGCCCAGGCCGATGAAGGACAGGAAAGCTTCGACGCCGATATAAACCGGGATCGCCATTGTCTCGGCGACGATCAGCGGGCCGATAATGTTGGGCAGGATGTGGCGGGACATGATGCGCCGATCGCCGGCGCCCATCGCCCGCGCCGCCTCCACGTATTCTTTCTCGCGCACCGACAGCACCTGTCCACGCGCCAGGCGCGCCATGGTCTCCCACGCCGTTAAGCCAATGCCGACGAAGATGAAGAACAGGCCGCCCATGGCCGCGTCGATGCGGTTCATAAAGTACGTCAGGGTGCCCGGCTCGGCGGCGCTGCTCAGGGTGGAGCGAAACACCGCCATCATCAGGATGATGAACAGGATGCTGGGGAAAGCGTACAGGACGTCGACGATGCGCATCATAATGTTGTCCACGCGCCCGCCGAAGTAACCGGAAATGGTGCCAAACGTCGCACCCACTGTCATGCTGATGAGGGGGGCAATGATGGCCACCGCCAGCGAGATCCGCGAGCCGTACATGATGCGGCTGAGCAGGTCACGCCCCAGATCGTCGGCGCCCAGCGGATAGTTCGCGCTGAATTTGGCATAGGGCGCCATGCTGGGGAACAGCGTCACCACCCATTGCGGCACCTTGTTGGCGTCCGGGCGGACCTGCGTTTCAAACGAGGCCGGCGCAAGGACTGGCGCCAGAATCGACATCGTCAGCAGCGAAATCACGATAATGCCGCCCACGACGGCTGCCTTGTTGCGCACCAGCCGCCGCATCGCATCGCGGAACAGGCTTTCGTGCTTCTGGGTGAGCGGCGCTCCCGCGTCACCACTTGCCGCCAGAATATCGCTTTGAGTGCTCATCTCATTGCCTCCGTGTCAAAACCACATACATGCTTGTCATATGAAGCGCGCTTCAAAATCTCGAACAAAGTACATTCACGAAAGTCCTGCGGGATCAAAATCGCTAAACCGTCACACCGCACTGCCCCACAGGGGCCTATGGGCACGCACGAAGTCCCCGAAGCGAAGCGGAGTGGGAGTGGGTGCAAGTGTGCCCGAGCGTTTCTATCGGGCATCCAGACTCACGATTAGTGCTTCATTCAACTGGGTCTCTGGATTCCCGCCAAAAGCACGCGGGAATGACGTGACGTAGAAAAACTTGCTGGACTGCACTGAGAAACCTGCCTCAGTCATAGCGAATGCGCGGGTCCAGCCACGCGTACGTGATATCGACGATCAGGTTCATCACGACCAGGAAAATGGCATAGAGCAGCACCGTGCCCATAATCACAGGATAGTCACGGTTGGTAATGCTGGTAATGAAATATTTGCCCAGGCCGGGTATGCCAAAAATCAATTCGACCACGAAAGTGCCGGTCACCAACGCGGCAAACAGCGGGCCCAGGATCGTGATCACCGGGATCATCGAATTCTTCAAGGCATGGCGCGTCACGACGACGCGCTCCGCCAGACCCTTGGCGCGCGCGGTGCGGATGTAGTCTTCGCGGATCGATCTGCAGCAGGCTGGCGCGCGTCAGGCGCGCAATCAGTGCCGAGCTGGCAAAGCCCAGCGCAAAGGCGGGCATGATGGCATACCGGAAATAATTGGGGTCCAGATCTGGAGGGGAAGACACCCAGCACAAACGGCGGCTTGGCGCCCCAGCCGGTCGGCGGCAGGATCTTCAGATTCACGCCGAAGATCCACACCAGGATCGGCCCCAGAACAATCGCCGGCACAGACACCCCCAGGATGGCAATCGTCATGGCCGAATAATCCCAGAAGGTGTTTTGTTTCAACCCGGCGATAATGCCCAGCGGAATGCCGATGAGGATCGCCAGAAACAAAGCCATCATGCCGAGCTGGAAGGAAATGGGCAATTGATCCCGGAAGATGTCATTCACCGTGCGGCTCTTGGAGGTGTACGAGGGCCCGAAGTTCATCCACTTCAGCCATTGCCCTTCCCCCAGCTGGATGTTGAACAACGCATCATCTTCCAGCGAAATACCGGGCTTGACGTCAGAGATGTGCGGGATCAGCACATCACTCAGGTAACGCAGGTACTGAACCGGCAGCGGGTCGTCCAGATGATAGCGCGCGTTCAGGTTGGCCAGCTGCTCCTTCGGCACCGGCTTCTCCTTGTCGAACGGCCCGCCCGGCACCGCGTGCATCAGCAGGAAGGTGATGGCAGACACCACCAGCAGCACGACAAACATATAGAGAATGCGGCGAATAATGTAGCGGCCCATATCAATACTCCTTCCACACTTACGCCCTCTCCCTTCCCGTGTCCGCGAAGCGGCGGGACGGCTGGCCGCCCAGGGACGGGGTGAGGGTCATTGACTCCAGTTGTCATTCCGCCCAGCGCGCCGCCGCTTCGCGGGTACGGCGTGAGCGAAGCGAAAAATCTGGCCTGTCTGCGAGAGACCCTTCGCTGCGCTCAGGGTGACACCTATCCGTGTCACACCGCACCTGCGGTGGGTGCAGGTGTTCCGAGCGAAGCGAGGAATCCCGTTGACGGTCGTACAGACCCTTCGCTGCGCTCACGCCCTGTCCGCGCTATGCGCGGGGGCGCGCCAGGCGGGGTGACACGTGAGTGTGTCGTTCCGAGCGAAGCGAGGAATCTCCTTGATGGTCGTAGAGACCCTTCGCTGCGCTCAGGGTGACACGTGAGTGTGTCATTCCGAGCGAAGCGAGGAATCTCCTTGACAGTCATAGGGACCCTCCGCTACGCTCGGAGTGACACTTGAGAGAGTTGAGGGGAGAGGCTTCTCTCCCCTCAACTTACTAAGACACAGAACTACTGTCCCTTCGCCGCCATGTCGATGTCCCACTTGTTCAACGCTTCGTGTCCACTAACGGCGAACGTGCGGGTCACGTACGGCTTGGTAGTCGTTACGCGGGTGTACCAGTAGATCGGGGCAATCGCGGCATCGGTGTTGACCAGGATTTCCTCAGCCTTAGCATACATCTCCTGGCGCTTCGCCGGATCAAGTTCCTTGGCCGCATCCGTTACCAGCTGCTCGTACTCGTCATTCTTCCACTTGAGGCCGCCGGCTGGATTGCCGTTTTCATCAGTCGGATTCTGCGAGCCATCCGATGGCCATCACTTCTTTATCCCAGTTGTTGGCATCGGCATAGTCCATGCACCAGCCCATGCGGCAGATCTGCGGGGTGTCCTTGGCTCCTTGGTCGGTGTCCAGGTAAGACCTTCCACTCCTGATTGACCAGCTTGACATCGATCCCCAGGTTCTCCTTCCACATCTGCTGGATCGCTTCCGCGATCTTCTGATGGCCGGAAGACGTGTTGAACATCAGGGTGAGGTCCAGTATCGGTCCATCGTCAGGCCCTTCTCCTCCAGGTACGCATCCAGTTCAGCCTTGGCCGCAGCCGCGTCAGACTTGATGCCCAGGTCCGGATACTTTTCCATAGTCGGCGAGCCGGCCAGGCCCGGATAGGCGAACCACTGCGCAGGCTGCTGGCCGCCCTTCAACACATTGTCGATCAGGCTCTGGCGATCGATCGCCATGGACAGCGCACGGCGGACACGCGCATCGTCCACGAACTTGGCCGTGGTGTTGAAGCCGTAGTAGTACGTGCAGGTGCTCGGCGCAATCTTCGAGCTCCGCCGACAGCGTCGGATCAGCCTTCACGCGGTCGAGCTCGGTCAACGGGACAGCCGCCGCATCCAGATTGCCCGCCTCGTAATCGCCGAAGGCCGCTGTTTCATCCAGCATCGAGAAGGTGACTTCGTCGATCTTGGGCGAAGGCCACGTCGGGATATCAGGCCAGAACGGGTTCTTGATCATGGTCAGCGTGCTGTCATGGATCCATTCCTTCAGGGTGAAAGCGCCATAGCTCTGGAAGAAGCCGGGCTCAATCCAGCGCGCGCCGCGCGCATCGGTGCAGTCATCGCCTTCGATCAGCCACTTGGGCTGAGCGTAACCGATCCACATACCGGCGATAGCCGGATTGTAAGCCGCCGGCTCGAGGAACTTGATTTCCAGTGTCTTCTCGTCGAGCGCCTTGACGCCGACTGTGGCCGTGTCTGTAACGACGCCGTTGTTATAGTCGGCGGCGCCGTCAATCACAAACGCCGACACATAAGCATAGGGCGAGGCCGTCTCGGGAGCCAGGGTGCGCAGGAAGCCATACTCGAAGTCCTGGGCCGTCACCATGCGATCCTTGGTAGCGCCGCTCTCATCCGGGCAGGTCTGCACTTTGACGACCTCGTTGCCATCCCACTTCACCCACGGCACATCGGTGCGCAGATTGAAGGTGTACGTCCTGCCATCTTCGGAAATGTCCCACGACTCCGCCATGCGCGGCTGTAGTTCGCTAGTTACTTCATCCTGAACCGTGAGGCCGCCGAAGGTCTGCTCGGCTATCTGGATCGAGGTCGTATCTTCAGAGATCGCCGGGTCAAGCGTGGGCACGTCGCCTACACCGCCGGTATTCATGTACAGCACCTTCGGCTCAGCCGCCTTCGGCGCTTCCGGCATGGGGGTCGGGGTCAGGATAACTTCCTTGGTGACCACTACTTCTTTCGTCACCACCTGGGGCGCCTGCGGGGCGGCCGGGGTGGTTGCGGCGGGGGCGCAGGCCGTGAAGATCATGCTCGCCACGATCAGCAGCGAGGCAATTGCGAACATCTTCTTAGACATTTTACTTCTCCTCCATAGAGATTTTGTGATTTTCGAACGGTCGAAATCGCTAATTCTTCTCACATTCCAACAGGGTCGACGGTTTGATCGTCTGGGTCATCACCTCCTTTATCAATCATGTCCGGCAAAACCTCACCCGCAATGTGTCATGCTGAGGAGCGCTTCCCAGCGACGAAGCATCTCATGTGCGGCCAAGCCGAGATTCTTCGGCGCTACGCGCCTCAGAATGACACTCCTACAAGTCACTAAGCATTCAGCGTTCCCGCCAGATGGCAGGCCACCCAGTGCATCGGCTGCAGCTCGCGCCACTCCGGCACTTCCGCCTTGCAGCGATCGATGGCATACTGGCAGCGCGGATGGAAACGGCAGCCGGGCGGCACGTGCACCGGGCTGGGCACGTCGCCTTCCAGAATAATGCGCTTGCGCTGCGCCTCGACGGCCGGGTCGGGCACCGGCACGGCCGAAATCAACGCCTGGGTGTACGGATGCAGCGGCGTTTCAAACAGGTCGTGCCGATCGGCCAACTCGACGACGATGCCCAGATACATCACCGCGATCCGATCGCTGATGTGGCGCACCATCGACAAATCGTGCGCAATGAACAGATACGTCAGGTTCAGCTTCGCCTGCAGGTCCTCCAGCAGGTTGACGATCTGCGCCTGAATCGACACGTCCAGCGCCGAGATCGGCTCGTCGCAGACGATGAACATGGGATTCAGCGCCAGCGAGCGCGCCACGCCGATGCGCTGGCGCTGGCCGCCGGAGAACTCGTGCGGATAGCGATTGATGAAGCCCGGATTCAGGCCGACCAACCGCAGCAGCTCGGCAATCCGGTCTTCGGCCTCCTTGCCCTTGGCAATATTGTGAATGGCGAGCGGCTCGCCCACAATGTCGCCCACCGTCATGCGCGGATTGAGGCTGGAGTAGGGGTCCTGGAAGATCATCTGCATCTTGCGGCGCATGCTTCTGCAGCTGTGCCCTTATCCGCTTTGACCAGGTCCACGCCCTCCAGCACCACCGACCCTGACGTGGGCCGGTACAGCTGCAGGATCGTGCGCCCGGTGGTCGATTTGCCGCAGCCCGACTCGCCCACCAGGCCCAGCGTCTCGCCCCGGCGGATGAAAAACGAGACGCCATCGACGGCGTGCACCGCGCCGACTTGCTTTTGAATGAGGAGGCCCCGTTTGATGGGAAACTGCTTGACCAGGTTATCTACCTTTAACAGGACTTCGTTGGTGTTCTCGCTCATGCGCGCGCCGTCCTCGTCTTGACGTCGACCCAGCAGGCCGTCCGATGCTCGGGGCCGACTGGAATCAGGAGCGGGTTTTCCTGCCGGCACCGCTCGATCACAAACGTGCAGCGGGGAGCAAACGGGCAGGATTTCGGCTCTTCCCCCAGGACGGGAGGCAGGCCATCGATCGAGACCAGCCGCCGATGCTCGCCGCGGTCCACGCGCGGCAGGCTGCCCAGCAGGCCCAGCGTGTACGGGTGGCGAAGGCTCGGCGTACAAATCCTTCGACGCCGCCTCTTCGATGATGTAGCCGGCATACATCACCAGGATGCGCTGCGCCATCCGGGCGACCACGCCCAGGTCATGCGTGATCCAGATGACGGCCATGCCCAGCTCGTCGCGCAGGCGCTTGACCAGGTCGACAATCTGGGCCTGGATCGTCACGTCCAGGGCCGTGGTCGGCTCGTCGGCGATGAGGATCTGCGGCACACAGGCCAGCGCCATGGCGATCATGACGCGCTGGCGCATGCCGCCCGAGAACTGATGCGGGTAATCAGACAGCCGATCGCCGGCCTGCGGAATCCCCACCATGCCCAGCAGTTCGGCAGAACGCGCCAGCGCCTGCTTGTGATTCATATTCATGTGCAGCTCGAGCGTTTCGGTCAGTTGGCGCCCAATCGTCAGGACCGGATTCAGCGAAGTCATCGGGTCCTGAAAAACCATGCCGATCTGTTTGCCGCGGACCTGCCGGATTTCGTTGGTGGACAGCTTGAGAAGATCGCGCTTGTTGTAATAGATCTCCCCGTTCGTCACCTCGCCCGGCGGGATATCGATCAGCCGCATCAGCGTCAGCACGCTCACGCTCTTGCCGCAGCCGCTTTCGCCCACGATGCCCAGCGATTCGCTCTCGTTGAGATCGTAGCTGATGCCGTTGACCGCGTGCACATATCCATCCTGGACCCTAAAACGGACTTTCAGATCCTTGACCTCTAAAATCGGCTCCATACCTTCTCCCGACAGGTTTACTCAGCACGTCACCCGCTCGAACCGGCAACGCCTGGCATCATAATACACCATGACATGCACCAGCCCCGGCGTCTGCCAGGGATTATCCCAAAACGAAAAATCACTGCGGTGCGACCGCCGCGTTTCCCACCAGCGCTGCAGCGCCTCCGAGTGCGCGTCGGTATCCCGCAGGCCCTTGACCAGAGACGGAATAGCGGGGCCCAGCGCCGAGCGCCGCACGTTCTCGCGCTCAACTGTCGCCAGCAGCGCGTCACGCACAGCGGGAGAGGGTTCCTGTCCCGTTTGCTCTTCACGCAGACCCGCGCGTATCAAGGCATCCACTGAATAAGTACCGATCATGGCCTTCCGGATTCAGGGCTTAGATTTCAGAATCAGATTTCAGAACTCAGACTCCAGGACGGTGGGCGGCCGGCTGCAGCTGCGGCGCAGCGCGATAAGCATCCAGGCATTGCTTGAGATGTTCGCGGCCATAATGCAGCCGCGACTTCACGGTGCCCACCGGACAATCCAGCACATAGGAGATCTCTTTCGAGTCTGAGATCGTTCAAATAATACAAAATGACGGTCATCCGCTGGCTGGCCGGCAGGGAATCAATGGCGCGCCGCAGAACCGCCTGGAACTCCGACATTTCTGCCTGGTATTCTGCTCCCGCCCGGGCGGGCGAGACCAATTTGTCAATCACGCTCTCCAGCGAAACCAGCCAGCGCGAGCGGCGGCTAACCCAGGTATACGACAAATTGACTGTGACGCGATACAGCCAGGGCTCTAAAGGCAAGGAAACGTCTATCCGGGGAGCATAGGAGTTCAACTTCAGGAAACACTCCTGGAGGATGTCTTCCGCCGCCTGGCGATCATGCGTAACCGCCAACGCAGTATGAAAAACCGGCAAGCGATACCGATCGTACAGGGTGCCGAGCGCGGCCAGGTCCCCGTCGCACAAACGCCGAATCAGTTCGCGGTCCGTTGGGGCTGACGTCATTCCGTCAATCAATACTCAGACCTCGTTCAAAAGGTTCAAAGAGGTTTGGATTTCGAACCGAATCCCGAAGTTGACCGAACGCGATTATACTGGCTTTCATTAAAAAAGCAACACCTTCCAAACTAGATAGGACTTACGCAGTTCAAAGGCAGTTGCACTGCCGCCACCGCAGTCCAACTGCGGTGAGAACTGCCGACTGCGTAACTCCCACCTGCTCAGAAACTCTGCAGAGCGGGCTCCCACGCCCGCATACTTACGCAGTTCAAAGGCAGTTGCACTGCCGCCACCGCAATCCAACTGCGGTGAGAACTGCCGACTGCGTAACTCCCACCTGCTCAGAAACTCTGCAGAGCGGGCTCCCACGCTCGCATACTTACGCAGTTCAAAGGCAGTTGCACTGCCGCCACCGCAGTCCAACTGCGGTGAGAACTGCCGACTGCGTAACTCCCACCTGCTCAGAAACTCTGCAGAGCGGGCTCCCACGCCCGCATACTAGTGAGCGTGTTCTTGCACCAACTGCCGCAGCCAGGCCCGTTCGGCTTCGGTTAATTCGGCCCGTTCCAGCAAGTCGGGCCGCCGTCGCCAGGTTCTCAGCAGCGCCTGCTCCCGCCGCCACCGATCGACTCTGGCGTGATCGCCGGACAATAACACCTCAGGCACCCCCCACCCCCGGAACTCCGGCGGGCGAGTGTAGTGCGGGTATTCGAGCAGCCCGCCGGCGTGCGAATCGTCGATCGCGCCGGTGGGGTCGCCCAGCACCCCGGGTTTCAGCCGGATCACCGCGTCCACGACGACCAGCGCCGCCACCTCGCCGCCGGTCAAGACGTAATCGCCAATCGAAATCTCATCCGTGGCAAGATGCTCGCGGATGCGCTCGTCGAAACCCTCATAACGCCCGCAGATCAGCGCCACCCGTTCGGACTGAGATAACTCCAGCGCGATCTGCTGATTGAAGACACGTCCCTGCGGCGTGAGCAGCACGATTGGGATTGTTGATTGCTGATTGTTGAGTGTCGATTGCCCGGCATCCCGATCTCCGATCCCCGATCCCTGATCCCCGATCCCTAAAACACTCTCCACTGCCGCAAACACCGGCTCCGGCTTCATCACCATGCCGCCGCCGCCGCCGTAGGGATAATCGTCGGTCACCTGGTGCCGGCCTTCCGCATAATCACGGATATTGTGCAGCTGCACGTCCAGCAGGCCGGACTCAACCGCCCGCTTGAGCATGCTCTCTTTCAGCGGCGATGCAAAAATACCCGGAAACAGCGTGAAGATATCAAAGCGCATGATCGCATTGTAACACGATTTTGCCGCCGGTCAGTGGTCATTTGTCATTGATCATGGGTCATTTGTCATTCATCAGGGAGTCATTTGTCATTGATCAGGCGGTCATGGGTCATTAGTCATATGTCATTCATCAGGGAGTCATTTGTCATTAATCATTGCTCATTGGTATAATCTTTTCATCTTACTCACTCACCTTACGCAGCCTGAGCGGAGCGCAGCGTAGTCGAAGGCGCATTCTCACCTGCACTGCACCTGCGGTGCGAGCAGATGCCAGTGTCGACTCCACTACGTTCCGCTCAGAATGCTCTGCGTAACATCACAGGCAAACCATGCGTATTTACGTCACCGGTTCCAAAGGCCAACTGGGGCGCGCCCTGCTGCGCCGCCTGGCTCAGCACGAGCTGCTGGGCGCCGATCTGCCCGAAGTCGATCTCACGGACCTCGCCTCCGCCCGATCGAGCATCGCCGCTTTCAGGCCCGACGTGATCGTTCACGCCGCCGCCATGACCGACGTGGACGGCGCCGCCCGCGATCCCGATCTGGCCTACCGCATCAACGCGCTGGGCACGCGCAACGTCGCCGCCGCCGGTGAAGCAATCGGCGCGGTGCTGCTGGCGATCAGCACCAACGAGGTCTTCGACGGCGCGAAAAACGAGCCCTACCTCGAATTCGATCCGACGAATCCGATCAACCCGTACGCGCGATCGAAACTCGCCGCCGAGCAGTTGGCGCGCGACCTGACCACCCGCTTCTACATCGTGCGCACGGCCTGGTTGTATGGGCTGGGCGGCAACAACTTCGTCAAGAAGATCATTACGCGCGCCGACACGGACGGCCGGTTGCGCGTCGTCGCCGACGAAGTCAGTTCGCCCACCTACGCCGAGGACCTCGTTACCGCCATCGAGCAGCTCATCCCGACGGGCGCGTATGGCGTTTATCACTTCACCAACGAGGGGGCCTGCTCGCGCTGCGAATTCGCGCAGAAGATCCTGGAACTCAGCGGGCGCGCGCACATCCCCATCGAACCGACTCTGCTCAAGGATTATCCGCGCCCTTCCACGCCGCCGCCCTACGCGCCCCTGCGCAACTTCTGCGGCGCGCAGATTGGCATCACATTGAGACCGTGGGCCGACGCCTTAGCAGATTATCTTCGACATGAGCAATTCTGAATTCGGAATGCGGAATGCGGAATTCGGAACGGGCGCTTCATTCCGCACTGCGCAGCGTCCCCGTGGGATTCCGAGTTCACCATTCCGCATTTCCATCATCATCGTCAACTGGAACGGCGCGCCGCATCTGCCCGCCTGCCTCAACGCCCTGCGCGCGCAGACCTATCGCCGCTTCGAGGTGATCGTCGCCGACAATGCTTCGCGCGATGAGTCGCTTGAATTGCTGGCGCGCGACTATCCCGAAGTGAAAGTTGTCGCGCTGCCGGAGAATCGCGGCTTCACGGGCGGCAACAACGCCGGCATCCGCGCCGCGCAGGGCGAGTTCATCGTCCTGCTCAACAACGACACCGAAGTCGATCCGCGCTGGCTGGAAGAAATCCTCGCGGCGTTCGAGCGTCATCCGGAAGCGGGGCTGGTCGCCTCCAAGATGAAGCTCTTCGATCGGCGCGACACGTTCCATACCGCCGGGGATTTCTATCGTCTCGACGGGATGCCGGGTAACCGGGGCGTGTGGGAGATCGACCAGGGGCAGTACGACCGCGAGGAGTACGTCTTCAGCGCCTGCGGCGGATCGGCCGCTTATCGCAAGTCCATGCTCGATCAGATCGGCTTATTAGATGAAGACTTCTTCTATTCGTGCGAAGACGTCGATCTGGCGTGGCGCGCCCAGTTGGCCGGCTGGAAGTGTGTCTACGCGCCCGGGGCCGTGGTCTATCACAAACTCAGCGCCACCGGCGGCGGAGCGACGGCGTCCTTCTACGATGGCCGCAACTTCCTCTACGTCCTGGCCAAAGATTATCCGTCGTCGCTGTGGAAAAAATACCGGGGCGCGATCATCCGCCAACAGTGGAGTCTCGGCGTGGAAGCGCTGCGCGCGTGGCGCGGCGCGGCCGCTCGCGCCCGAATGCGCGGCATGTGGTCGGGCCTTATTCATCTGCCCGGGATGCTGAATAAGCGCCGCGCGGTTCAGGCCATGCGGAAAGTAGACGATGCTTACCTGTTGTCGATCCTGAGGAAACCGCCGGGGGGCAGTGCGCCGAAGATTGTGTAGTTTCTCCGCAGTTAAACTGCGGGCGAACGAATTGACGATGCTTACCTGTTGTCGATCCTGAGGAAACCGCCGGGGGGCAGTGCGCCGAAGATTGTGTAGTTTCCCCGCAGTTAAACTGCGGGCGAACGAATTGACACAAGATTTGGCATGCCGCCCCGCCGGGGCCGGCAGAGGTAGTGCGCATACCAAATCTTGTTGAATGCTGATCGCATCCTCACCTGCACTGCACCTGCGGTGCGAGCAGGTGCAAGTGTCGACCCCCACTCCGCTTTGCTGCGGGGGCCATGGTGCGCGGCGGGCGTCCTTCGACTTCACTGCGTTCCGCTCAGGATGCGCCCGCCGCTCCGCTCGGGATGCGTACGGATACCATGCTACCGGATTTGGCATCACACGAAGGCGCTGTGAGGCTTCTCCGTGTCACGCAGCACTTCGATGATCTCATTGTAACGGGCCAGCGGATGGGTGCAGTGCTCAATGCACGCAGTGGCCTCCATGCGGGCCAGCCGCTGGCGGCGGCCGGCGCCCAGCCAGACGTCTTTCAGCGTGACGCCTCGCTCGTAATCCACCCGGCCAAGGCTCCACTGATCCAGGAAACGCAGGTTGCAGCAGCCGTACACCTGCCCGTCGGCAGCGACAACCGCCAGTAGTGGCGAAGCCCGGCAAGTTGCCAGGCGATGCTCAACGGGCAAGTCACGCTGGAGTCTGATGATCGCGCCGGCCCGACCTGCCCAGATCCAGGCCGGCGTCGATCGCGCGTTCAGCGTCCCCGATCCACGCGCCGACCAGCACATCCATGCGGCCCTGATAGGCGCGCGCGGCCGCCGTAAAACTCGTTCGCAGTTCAGCCGCTTGTGATGGAGTCATAGTCGAGGGCCGCCCCACTTCTTCAAAGAACGGCGGGCGAATCAACACGTAATCCACGCCGAGCCGATCCCCCAGCGCCACGGCCTCCGGGACAACGTCGATCAACGCATAATCCATGGCGAAGCTGAGACCCACAATGGGATGCCGCGCGCGGCGCAGCGACATCAGATGCGCGACGCCGGAAATGATCTGCGCAAAATCCTGCGCGCCGTGAACACGGTAATGGGACTCGGGAGTAGGCCCGTCAACCGACACCCGCACGTAACTGGCCCAGCGGCTCAATGCCTCGGCCCAACCCGGTTTGAGCAAGCGACTGCCATTCGTCACGATCCCGACCTCGAACCCCAATGTCCGCGCACGCTGTACCAGCTCGGGAAAACACGGGTGAAGAGTCGGCTCGCCGCCGCCTTTGAACACAATACCCTGCACCCTGAAACCGTTGATGGTCAGGGAGGCCAACTCCTCCAACAGCTTCTCGACAAAGATCCGGCTGGCGGCTACAGGCTTGTGCACCGGATCGACGCACCAGAAGCAATGATGATTGCAGTAGGCGACGAGGTCCACTTCCACCGTGACCGGCGCGACGTCCTGGCCGGCGGCCAGCGCCCGCAGGCGATCGGCGTGATGCCAGATTTTGAGCGCATTGAACTCGCGGAAGCGAAGATCATCAAGCATGGCGGGCAGCCTGCGCGGCGTACTGCCTGATCGCGCGCACGAGAGTGGTGGACGAATAGTTCACATTCGGTCCCTCGTTCTCAACGTCAAGCGTTGGCGGCGGGAAAGTCCAGCAAATCGACAAAACAGTAGGGATCACAGGCGGCAGGCTGGCCGGCTTGATAATAGCCCATGATCGGGCAGGAGCCGACGCAGCGAGTGCCATAATGCGGGCAGCTCAGGCAGCGCGGATTCTTGTAGGCAGCCAGGTTTCGAAACACGGCCCAGCGCGTGGAGTCCCGCCAGATGGTCTGGAGCGGTTCCTGCCGCAGGTTGCCGGCCACGAACAAGCGCCGTCCTTCAGCGTCTGGACTATCAGGGAACGAGGCCGGGCTGTAGGAACAGCCGTAAACGTCGCCGGTCGCGCCAATGACAGTTGCCTCGACGCCGGCGGCACAGGTTCGCTGCTTCTGCACGATCAAATCGTGACTGGTCGTGACCTCCGGGTCTAACAGGTCCAGCGTCGTGATGAATTGAACGCGATAGCGCCGCCGCAAGTCTTGCAGGCGCCTGATAAAAGCATAGAAGTCGTGCTGGGTGAACATGTCGTCGATCAGCGTCCTGGCCGATCGGCCATAGGGGCGCAGCGGGATCAGGTTCAAGCTCTCGACACCGTATTGGTCAGCCAAATGCGCCAGGTCCTCGATGCAATGAACGTTATGCCGGGCCACCACCATGTTCAGGCGCACGCGCTGCTCCGGCTGCCGCGCCAACTCGCGCAGCGTTCGCGTCACCTGTTGATAGGTGCCCGGCCCGCGCACGCGGTCGTTGACTTCTCGTGTGCCGTCCAGGCTGACGATGAACCAATCGACGCCCGAATCGTAAACCCAGGAGCGCTTCTGATCATCGTAGACGCCGTTTGTGCCCAGGCTGACGTAAAATCCATGCGCCTTGGCGCACGCGATAATCTCGCGAAAATCCGGATGTTCGGTCGGCTCGCCGCCTGTCAGCCGGATTTCGAACGTGCCCAACCGATCGAGCTGATCGAGCACGGCGCAGATCTCTGCGGTCGTGAGCTCGCCGGCCAGGGGGCGGTGACTGTTGTTGAAACAGGTCTGGCAGGCCAGGTTGCAGCGGCGAGTTAATTCAAAATACACCCGGGCGGGAGCCGCCAGGCAATCGTCCGGCACGGCTGCCGGATCATCGGGCAGCGGAATCAGCTGCAGCGACCGCAGGCCGCGTTCATCCGCCAGCCCCAGTGTTTCAAAGGTGCGCCACCACTGCCGTCCTGCCTCGACGTCGGTCCCAAAGTGGCGCGCCAGGCCGGCCGCGGGCCAATCAGGCGGCAGATGGCCGATCGTGCTCAGAGTTTGCAGCAGTTCGAAAGCCGGCTGCGGCAGGAAGCGCGCGGTTCCCCGGCGGCGATCGAATAGATAGGCTCCCCGCTTTTCCTGGCGAACTTTGTAATCGATCATGTGGCGGCCGGTTCTGCGCGGATGCACTCCAGGAAGCACGTGGGATCAGCCGCCGTCAGCCGGCCCGCGCTGAAATAAGACACGGCCACGCAGCCGCCGGCGCACAGCCGGCCGTAGGCAAAACAGTCCTGGCACGGCGCTTCTTTTTCCAGCGCGCGAAACATCTGAAAGACGGGCGATTCGCGCCAGAGAGTCAACAACGGAGCCTGGCGCAAATGACCTGCGGCGAATTCACGCTCGGGCGTGATCAAAAACGCGCAGGGATAGACGCCGCCATCGTAGCCGACATTCAGCATTGAGCGGCCTGCCGGGCAACTCAGGCGCGCGGGTGAGCGCTCGGCCGGCGGCTGATCGGGCGGGCGGAGAATATCGAAATCTGTGTGAATGCGGATGTGCGGATACGCGGCGCGCAGGCGGGTGATCGTCTGCACGGCGTGATAGAAATCGAGCGCGGTGGGCATCTCACCGGCCAGACGGTCGCGGGCCCGCCCGATGAGACGCAGCGGCGCGAACTTGATGTCGACGCCCAGCTCGGCCGCCAGGCTGATCAGCCCTTCGACGTCGGCCAGGTTGCTGCGGCTCAGGTGGGTGCCGATCATGACCTGGCGGCCCAGCTGACGCAGCCAGCGGATGGAGCTCACTGCCCGATCGAATACGCCTGCCCCGCGGATGCGATCGTTAGCAGCCGGCAGCCCGTCCAGGCTGACCAGAAAGAAATCGATCGCCAGCCCGGCCAGCTGCTGCTGCAGGCGCGGCGCGTAGAGGCCATTCGTGTTCAAGGACACGCTCAAGCCGCGGCCGGCGGCCGCGTCGATGATGGCGGAAAAATCGGGATGGAGAGTCGGCTCACCGCCGCTGATGCGAACCTGCCGGCCGCCCCAGGCCTGCACTTGGTCGAACAAGTAGACGACATCGTCCAGCGAAAGTTCCTGCGTTCTCCCGGCGCCAGACAGGTTGAAACAGTGCAAGCACGTCAAATTGCAGCGGCTGGTGACTTCCACGCCAACGGACTGTGGCACGGCCGTGAAATAGCCCCCGGTCATGTTATCCCCTCAGCCTTGGTTATCCTGCGAACGATCTTTCAGCTTGCCAATCAGCGCCTCGTATGAATTGTTTCCCCAGGCGCTGCCCACCCAGTCGGTGCACCGGGCGCAGCAGTCCAGCGTGTAATGGCCCGCCAGATGAGCCGCGCGCGCCTGCGCGTAGCGGGCCGACTGCCAGGCGCCCGCGATTGTCATATCAGGCTCCAGCAAGTTGGCGACGACTTCTGATTCGGCCTCGCCCCATGAATTAAAGCAGAACAGTATCTGCCCGGTCGGGCCGACGGTCAACCGCGTCCACAATTGAGGACAGGGATGCCGGCTGACGGCCTCGCCTGGCGCGTCACACGGGATGCGGTTGCCCCAACTGTGAAAAGGCCGCAGAATGACTTCGTCGACGCGTCCCGTCCAAAACTGGCGATGGGCTTCCTTGTCGATCTGGAAAGCGGGTTGATCGACGGCCGACACGACCACTTTCGTTGGCCCGGCCAGTTCGTCGCGCAGCCGCACAAAGCGCAGGATATTCTCGACCACCTGCTCGAACCGCTGGTTTCGCATCAGCGCTTCATAGGTCTGCGTATGGCCATGCACGCTGAATTCGATCATATCCAGCCCGGCCGCCAAAGACTGCCGCGCCAGCCTTTCATCCATGGAAATACCGTTGGTAAAGACCTGGACCGTCGTCACCCCGGCTGCTTTAGCGAAAGCAATCATCTCGACAAAGCGGGGATGCAGTGTCGGCTCGCCGCGCCCGTGGAAACGCAAGAAGGATTGCGGATGCTCACCTGTCTCGCGAGCCGCCTTTTCAAATACCGTCCAGGCCATGAAGCAGCGCTCCCCGCCATCGGCCTGCCATTGGGCGTCGGATTGAGGATCGCTCCGATTCAGGCGGCCGACCGGGCATGACACACAGCCGCTGTCACAAATGTAGTGGCAGAGCGTGAGCTGCACGCATGACGGGAAAAGCGCGGCGGCTTCGCCGGGGAAACCGAACTGCGCCCTGCGGTCCTGTTCGATCATGGTTGGCTCCAAGGCTATTTGAAGTTTTTCGATTCGCCCGCCCAGACCATGGCCGGCTCCAGGCGCTCGATCAGATAAGCCCGCATGTCTGCGATCAAGTTCTCGTCGAGATCGGCGGTGCGAAAGACAAAGCCTGTGCCGCGCTCGCGGCGCACCTGAAAGTACTGTGAAAACTCAGGGTTGATGGACGTGATGCCAAACTCCGCCGGCGCTTGATAGAGCGGCGTGCCGGGATAGGGAATCAAAGGATAAACGGCGAATTCATCCGGCGCGCATTCCAGCATCAAGTCGGCCGTCTCACGCACGGTCTGCCAGGTTTCACCCGGAAAACCCACCATCAAGTAAACGCGCACCAGCAGGCCGGCGGCTTTGGCAGCGCCAATCCCCTGCCGGATGCGCTCGACGGTCAGCCCTTTGCGCATCCGGTCCAGAATGAACTGCGATCCGGACTCGATGCCAAAGGCGATATGGCAGCACCCGCCCTCGCACAGCAAATCGACGACCTCGCGCGTGCAGCAGTCGGCGCGGCCAAAGCAGCGAAAAGCGACGGCTGCGCGGCTTAACCGGGCCGTCAGCTCGCGCAGCCTGGGCAGATTGATCGTCAGGATATCATCCTGGAAGCGAAATGAAGTGACGCCCCACGCAGCCTGCAGCTGCTGGATCTCGGCCACGACATTGGCCGCTGATCGGAAACGGACTCGTCGACGCCCGCCCATGACAATGCTGTTGCAGAAGACACACTGATAAGGGCACCCCCGCGAAGACAAAATACTGAGACTGGGCCTTCCGTCGACCACGCGGCGATACGAAGGCACATTAACCAGTGAGTAGTCTGGAAAAGGCAGCAGATCCAGATCGGCGATGGGGGCTTCTTCCAGAATGCGAGGGGGAGACTCGCCTCTATCGAGAGCGCGAACCAGGTTAAGCAGGGCTGCTTCGCCCTCTTTCACGATGACGAAATCGAAGTCACGCGCGACTTGCTCCGGCAGCGCTGAGGCATGTGGTCCGCCCGCCACTGTCCAGGCGCGCCGGTTGACGCGTTTGGCGATTTGCAGGACTTCCAAAGTTCGATGGTAAGTAGGGGTGTACGTCGAGAAACCGTATACATCTGCAGCCGGGATGGCATCTGCCAGCTGTTCTGGCGAAGCCGACGCGAAATCCACAATTTGCGTTGGATAATCGTGCTGTCTAAGCCAGGTGGCAAGATAGAGCAGACCTAACGGCGGCTCCAGGCGATCGTCGGCCAATTCGTAACATGGCGTCTGAATAAGTGCCACCGAACGAATCCGTCCCATAGGCTTCCTGCATGAGGGTGTGGGGGCACGCAAGTCCTGCTTATTCTAGTTCTTGTCCGAAAGGTAGCAGACCGGGCTCCCACGCCCGGTGAATTCGCGGCGTGGGAGCCGCTTCCGCTGGGTTTTCGAACAGAAACTATTCTATCCTTGAGAAAGGCGTTGAGATAGTGATGTTCGTCCTATTTTGTCAATTATCACTTAACGCAGCCGCGCAGCCCGGTCGAATGGCCGTAAACTTAACACATAAAACCGCAGGCACACTGACGATTTCGATGTGCCCGCGGCCACGAGGACAGCGAGGCACACCGCCGTTCGATCCACGGTATGCCTCGCCGAGAGTGCCAGGCGGCCGGTCACGACTTGCTGGCCTGCGGCGCCGGCACAGCCGCCAGAGCCGGTCGATCTGATTGGCGCAGCGGCTTCATGCCGAACAGGAACCTCAGCACGTTGACCCGCCGGATGATCGCGATTAGCCCGACGATAATGGCGAACGACAGCGGCGCGATGAGGAGCCACTTCAACCCGGCGGGGAGGTCCCACTGCACCACGAAGTAACCCACAACGATCAGCACCGATTGATGCAGCACGTAGAAGGGCAGCACGGCTTCATTGGCGCGCTGCAGGAACGGCGTGCTGCGCGTCAGGTGCTGCAGGCCAAACCCGAAGATCGCCAGCACCCAGCACCAGCCGCTGATCCCGAAGACCGTGAAGATCTGGGCGTAGCGCGGCGCGCGATAGGGCGCATCGCCCTGCGTGCCCCAGATGACGAATAACACGGCAAAGCCCGCCAGGCCCAGGGCCAGCGACAACCAGCGCTGCTGCATGATGCGCCGCTGCAGGCCCGCGTGCGAGATGACGACGAAGCCGTAGACGAAGAAGAACAGATAGACGGGCAGCGGCCAGCCGCCCCAGTCGCGCGAGCCAAACAGCAGGCTGCGCGGATTCAGGTTGACGAGCAGCAGCGCGATCGGAGCGGCCAGCACATACACCATCAGCGGCAGGGAGAGCACGTCGCCGAACTTGCTCAAGGTGCGCGCGCCGCGGCCCTGCAGCCAGCGGAACAAGGGCAGCAGCGCAAGGCTGAACACGAACAAGACCAGCAGATACCACAGGTGCAGCCCCATCCAGGCGAAGTTGCCGCCGGAAGTATACAGACCGTTAAAATAACGGGGCAGAAATTCAAAGAACGTGCCTGTGAACTGATGCTGCGAGACGCGCTCCAGGTAGACCTGCACCGCCACGTGCGTGAAGACGCCGACGACCAGCGGCACCAGCAGGCGCAGCACTTTGTCTTTGACGAACTTGCCGTTGGAACTGCCCAGCGCGAAGAACAGGCTCGCGCCCGACACCATGAAGATCGCGGGCATCATCCAGTTGGCGAGGAACGTCGTCCAGACCTGCACGCCGAAATATGTTTCGGCGTTCTTGACGTGCCAGCCGCCCGTGTCGAAGAAGCGGCCGGAGTGAAAGATGAAGACGAGGCCGATCAGGATGACGCGCAGCCAGTCCAGATCGATGCGGCGTTGAGACGTTGCTAGAGTGGTCATGACGTAGTCCTTTCAGTTAAGAATGTATAGCTGCATCCTGAGCGGAGCGGCGGGCGTTCTGCCCATGCCCATGCTCCTGTGGAGCATCGGTGGGCCGCTGGCGTCGACTTCACTTCGTTTCGCTCACGCGCAGCGTGCCCGCCGCGCAGTCGAAGGATGTATGGCTTGAATGGCTTGCAGTAAGGCTGCCAGCGGCGCGCCTTTATCGACGAAGTCGTCGGCGCCGGCCAATCGGGCTTTGGCGCGTATCGCCTCGTCGTCGTGAATGGACAGGATAATCACGCGGCACTGCGGGCACTGCTGCTTGATCAGGCGCGTAGCGGCCAACCCATCCATCAGCGGCATCTCGACATCCATCAGGACTACGTCGGGCTGCAAGGCCGCCGCCAACTCGATCGCACCCTGCCCGTTTTCGGCCTCGCCCGCGACGTCGATCGCGTCCAGCAGCGGCAGCAGCGTGCGCAGCTCACGCCGCACTTGCGGGACATCGTCGACGATCAGAACGCGGGTGGTTTTCATGGGGAGTCTCGCTTGACGCTTACACTATACGCCCGTTGCGCTCCGGGCACATCCAACGCCGGTCGGGTTTTGCGCCTGCGCCGTGAACCGATCTTTTCCTCCGTCCTGCGCCTGAAAGGCCATGGCGGCATCCGTCTGGAGATGTAGGCCTCAAGGATAGGTCGCGGACGTTTGTGACAAATCATTCAACTAAGATCATTCCAGTCTCTTGGCCCATTGACCGGCAGTGGAGCGCATAATACAATCATCGGCAAGGGAGATCGTCAACGTGGCAACCACGGCAACACGCTATCCCAACAATCTGCCCGTGTCGCCGAGCATTTTCATCGGGCGCGAGCGTGAGCGTTCCGAAGTCAAACGCCTGGTGGTTTCCACACGCCTGCTTACCTTGACCGGCCCGGGCGGCTGTGGCAAGACCCGTCTGGCCACCGCCGTGGCCAACAGCCTGCTGAAGTCGTCGCGCTTCGAGCACGGTGCGTGGTTTGTCGATCTGGCTGGATTGGATGCGCCGCTCCTCATCCCGCAAACGGTCGCGACGACGTTGGACCTGTCCGAAGCGCATGATCGCCCGCTCAGCGATACTCTTGCGGATTTTCTTCAACACAAGAAGTTACTGCTTGTCCTCGACAACTGTGAACACCTGCTGGCGGGATGCGCGGAACTGGCGCAGAGATTGCTCGATGCCTGCCCGCACCTGCATATCCTGGCGACGAGCCGTGAACCGCTGAATCTCCCCAGCGAAACGGTGTGGCTGGTGCCCTCGCTGGCTTTGCCCGCTTCGCAGCATCCCTTGCAAGTCAGACAACTGGCGAAGTCTGAGGCGATCCAGCTGTTCGTCGCACGTGCCAGCGCGGTGCTGCCGAGCTTCAAGTTGTCTGAAGAAAACGCGGCAACGGTAGAACAGATTTGTCGACGCCTGGATGGTATTCCTTTGGCAATAGAGCTAGCAGCGGCACGGGTCAAGCTGCTGGACCTCGGGCAAATTGCCGCGCGCCTCGACGATAGCCTGCACCTCTTGACGCGCGGCAGTCCTGCGGCCGCACCACGCCATCAAACGATGCGGGCTGCGCTCGATTGGAGTTATCAATCCCTGCAGCCACGCGAGCAACTGTTCTTCCAACGCCTGGCGGTGTTTGCCGGTGGATTTACGCTTGAAGCTGCGGAAGCCGTCTGTGCCGACAACAGTTCGGTTTCACAAACGGCTGGACAGGCCGACACCGTGCGAATTTCCGACGTGCTTGATGTGCTTTCCGACCTGGTTGATAAATCGCTGGTGCTGATTGCAGAGCGCGAACCCGGGGAAGCGGTACGTTATCGACTGCTGGAGCCGATTCGCCTGTATGCGCTCGATCAATTGCGGGAGGCGGAAGCGGAAGCGACGCTGCGCGATCGGCATCTCGCCTACTTTGTCGGCCTTGCGGAACAGGCCGAGCCGAAGCTCAAGAGCGAAAGTCAAATACCGTGGTTACAGCGGCTCGATAAGGAACACGACAACTTGCGCGCAGCACTGGCGTGGAGCATCCAGGATGTCAGCCGCGACATCGCCGCGCTAAGGCTGACGAAGGCATTACATCAGTACTGGCAGCGGCGCGGGTATTGGAGTGAGGGACGCCGCTGGCTGGCAGGCGCCATTGCAAATTACGACGCCCACCGGGATACCCGATCCCCGATCGGCGATCGCTGTCTGGCGCAAGCCATTATGGCAGAAGGCTGGCTGGCCTATCACCAGGGCGATTATGGCGGCACGCGTGAGAAGCTGGAACAGGGGCTGGCGCTGGCACAGGCGTCGAACGACCTGGTCACCGTGGCGTACGCGCTGGGGCTGCAAGCACAGCTAACCGCATATGCGGGCAACCTGGATGACGCGCTTCCGCTTTCTGAGGCCGGTGTCGCCAGCGCGCGACGATCGGGGGAACGCTGGACGCTGGCGTGGGCCGATCTCATTCACGGCATGATTGTGTACCGTCGAGACGAGGCAGCCGCGCGCGGCGCGTTGGACGAGAGCGAAAGGCTCTTTCGTCAGACAGGCGATAAACGGATGATCGCCATCTACTTGAATGTGCTGGGATACATCACCGCGAATGCAGGCGACCTCGATGCGGCACGAGGCTTGTTTGAAGAGGCCCTCGCGATCGGCGACGAGTTGAACGACAAGGACCTGCAGATCAAAGAGTCGGTTAACCTGGCCCACCTGGCGTGGCTTCAAGGCGACACGGCGCGCGCGGCTGAACTCTATGAGCAAGTGTTGACGCAAGCTCGGGAATTAGGCCTCAAGGAGGTGGTCGTGGGGGGCTTAAGCGGGCTTGGACATATCCGTATTGCGCAGGGCGATCTCGATACGGCCGGCCAATTGTTGCACGAAGGTCTACTGCTTGCCCAGGAGATCGGAAGACAGGTCAATGTTGTGATGACCTTGTCCGGACTGGGTCGAATTGCCGCGGCGCGCGGGAAACCAACGCAAGCCGCGCGAGTGCTGGGCGCCATAGATGCCGTTCTGACGGCGACAACCATTCGGTACGATGCTGACGACAGAGCCGCGCTGGACAATGATCTGGCTCGCGTGCGAGCGGCCATAACGCCTAAGGAGTTTGAGGCGAGCTCGCCGCCGGGCACGCGTTGACGTTGGAGCAAGCCGCTCAAGAAATCCTTACTCTCGGGCGCGTGACGGGCATGGAAGTGCCGTTGCCCACCTCCACCCTTCCGGCGCTTCGCCTGTGCGCCCTGGGACAGGCGCGTGTTCTGCTGGGTGAGCAAGTCCTGACTGGCTGGCCCTTCGCCAAGGTAAAGGAACTCTTGTTTTATCTGGCATCTCACCCGGCACGCACCAAGGCGCAAATCGGTCTGGCGTTGTGGCCTGAGGCTTCGCCTAAGCAGTTGCGCAACAGTCTGGGCATCACGCTCTATCACCTGCGCCGCGCTCTCGGCAATCCTCACTGGATTATCTTTGAAGACGAAGTCTATCGTTTCAACCGCGCGCTCGGTTATTCGTTCGACGTCGAGGTGCTAGAAACCCACTGGCACAAGCCAGCCGCGACCAGGCGCAGACACCCGATCGGGCGGTCGTTTTGTTGCAGGCCGCCATCGATCTCTACCAAGGCGACTACGTTGAAGACCTGTTCGAAGGCGAATGGTTTCTGCTGCGACGCGAAGAACTCCGCCGCAAGTATCTTAGTGCACTGCTCGACCTGGGACGATTGCTCTTCACTCAAGGCGAGCATGCACGCGCTGCCGAGACCTATCGCCGCGCGATCGAAAAGGACGAGATGCTTGAGGAAGCACATCGCGAGCTAATACGCTGTTATGCGCGCCTCGGCGAACGCGGCCAGGCTCTGCGCCATTATCAGACTTTCAAGCAAATGATGCAAGATGAACTGGGCTCATCGCCCGCCGCCGAGAGCGCCGCGCTCTATGAGCGACTGAAACGCGGCGAAGAGATTTAACGGATTTCTCCTCACGCCTTCCCACGAGTCAAGCAGGCGGCACGCCAGGCAGCCTCGCCTTTCTTGTGCAGATTTGATCAATACCAATTTCTTACCTTCATTTAATTACTTTTTATAGCGCGGCCTAAAGCGCTCCCAGTTATCCTGTGGCGCAAGCCAATGGATACCGCCACGCGCCGTCCCACTTCCTATCTCATTTCGATCTGGCCGGAGCGCACCGCCGATGGCACTGGCGTCTGGCGCGGCGTTCTGGTGACGTTGGCCGGACAGCGCCTGCCGTTCTCAACGCTGGCGCAGCTCGATCGTTGGCTATATGAACTCGCCGGATGGCAGGACCTGCCACAAGATGAAAAGGCCGAGCCGCCGCGTAGCGTTCCGACGTCCGGAGCCAGGCATTAGGAGGAGGTGAACATGAACGACGCACGCATTCTCAAAAGCAGTCTATTGATCGCCATCATGCTCGTCGTCTGATCGGCGCTGTGCTGATTGCGCAGAGGGCGGCAATCCAGATCTCACATCGAGATGTGGGTCGATCGACCGTGATGCAGACGAAACCAGGGGAGGGGTCGTTCATATGGTACACCAATCCATTGCCAGGATAGGGCGGCTGGGCCTGGTTGGCGCCTTGCTCGCCGGTTCCATACTCGCCTTGCGACCTGCACTGGTCGTGCGGGCAGCCGCCATTACGGTCACGGTCACTTCAGACGACAACATCGTCAACGGAAACTGCACGCTGCGCGAAGCCGTTCGCGCCGCCAATCTGGATCAAGCGGCGGACGCTTGCCCGGCAGGCAACGGCGCGGATATCATCAATCTGCCCGCCGGCACTTATGTGCTGGCGCTGGCCGGCGCAGGTGAAAATTCGGCCGCGACGGGCGATCTGGATATCAAAGACGACCTTACCATCAGCGGCGCAGGCAAAATCAGCACCGTTATCCATGGCAACGGTCTCGATCGCGTCTTTGACATTTACGGGCCGACGCAAATCTCAGGCGTGACGATCGCAGGCGGCAATTCAGGAACCGAATCCGGCGGTGGAATACGCGTTTCAGGCGAGCTGACGCTGACGAACAGCCGGGTGAGCGATAACACGACCGACGCCGGAGGCGGCGGCATCAATGTCTACAGCACATCGTCGCGCCTGACCGTGATTGAGACACGCATTTACAGCAATACGGCGGCGTTCGACGGCGGCGGCATCTACAACTATGGCGCGACCACGCTCCTCAATAGCCTCGTCAGCGGCAACCGGGCCTCGCATGGCGGCGGCGTCTCCAGTCAAACGACGTTGTTGCTGATCAACAGCACGATCAGCGGCAATGATGGAGGAGCTTCTGGCGGCGGTATCAAGGTGGTGGGAACAACGGACCTCTACAACGCCACGATCACGGAGAATGAAGCGAGCGAGGGCGGCGGGGTTCATATTTTCGGCACGCTCAATGCCAAGAACAGCATCATCGCGGGCAATATCGATCCTTTTCCCGGCACGCCGCAACCCGACTGTTCAGGCACGCTCATCAGCCAGGGTTATAACCTGATTGGCGACACGGCAGGCTGCAGCATCATCGGCACGACCGGCAATATCACCGGCGTCAATCCCGGCCTGGGCCCGCTGCAAAACAACGGCGGTCCGACGTTAACTCACGCACTGCAGGCGAGCAGCCCGGCGATTGATGCCGGCCATCCTTCAGGATGTGTCGATCCCAACGGTACGGTCTTGACGATCGATCAGCGCGGCTACGCCCGGCCCATCGACGGCGATGGCGACGGTAGTCTTCGATGTGACATGGGCGCCTTCGAGCGGCTCTCGCCCGGTGCGCCCACGCCGACCAACACCGCCACTCCCACCAATACTTCGACGCCGACGCGGACGCGGACTTCGACACCCACGCGCACGCCGACTGCCACACCGACACCCACGGCTACAGCAACCGCAACGGGAACGGCAACGTCAACGCCGACAGCCACGCGTACCAACACACCCGGCCCGTCGCCCACTCATACCGTGACGCCGACGCACACGCCGACACCGACCGTCACACGCACGCAGACAGCAACTGCGACCACCATGCCCGGCTCGTCACCTACCTACACTTCGACGCCTACGGCCACGCCCACGTGCGTCCCCGGGCCTGACACAGGTTGTACGCCCGCACCTGCGCCAACACTGAACTACCGGGTGTATCTGCCCGTCATTCAGAAATGAGGGTACCGAATGCGGAGTTGATCAAAAGGGAGGATAGACACATGCTCGCCACACTACCAGCCGGGACACCATTGGATATTCCGCCACAAGTCGCGCGCCTCAAGGTCACGCACTATATCGGCAATTACCTTGAGATTGCCGAAATCGTCGTCGCCGTGATCTACGATCTATTGCAGGATCGGCGTACCTTTACGCTCACCTCAAACACCCGGGTGCGAGGGGCATTCGACATTTCGGAAGCAGACATCCTGGCACGCTGGTCTGATGTCGAGGATACGACACTGGACCTCATGACCCCGGACAACGCGCACGTCATTATGGAACAGCCGTTTTGGAGCGTGTTGTTCGACTTCATTTACGCCAGCACGCATGACCTGATCGCAACCCGGCTCGCTCTGCGCTTTATCCACGCGGCCATGGTCGCCGCACTTGCCGACGCCAAGTTTCCAGTGCTCTTTCAGTTTCAACTCAATGTTCTCGATCAATGGTTCCAAGTTCATGATACTCCGACCGGCGAGGCGTTTACCTTTGACATGCTGCTCAAACTGCTGCAGGCCATCGCCGCTATGCGCGAGATCATTACCAAAATTCTTGACTTCTCCTTCGAGGATTTGTCGTTCAAGCAAAAGATCAAAATCGGGCAGGAGATCGAGTACGAGGTGACGCTGGAGGTCGAGGGCGTTGTCCGCATCACCCTGCCGGAGGATGGCGAAGATCTGCTCACCTGGAGCTTCGCCGGCCACACCTTCTCGCTTACGCTCCATTTCGACAAAGTCACCATGGCCGACGAGAGCGAATTCGCGCTGATAGCCGATGCCGCACTCCTCGGCGAACTCCGGTTCCCATTCGGCGGCTCTCTGAACGACTTGAGTTTCATCGGCGTGAGCGTCAGTATTGCCATGCTGCCCGAACTCTCCCCGGATCATACCGAAGCGGTAGGGCCGTATCATCGTTACCGCGATGTCTACTTCGTAGACCGCGAGGGCGAGAGCCTGGGGGAAACCACGATTCGTGTCGCCAGCGTCAACTTCGATATCGAGCAGACGGTGTTGACCACGCTGCTGTCAGCGGCGGGTGCCTACCTCCAGTTATTCACAAGTGATGACTTCGGAAGCATTGAGGACTTGCTGGAAAGTGTGGCAGAAGCCGGCCTCGAATCCCTGAAGGATTTCGGCGGGATCACCAAGGAGATCACCGACGCGCTGCTGAAGATCGTGCCGGGCGCGCTGGCATGCTCGACACAGGACTTCCACAAACCGTACCTGAACAGCCACCTCAGCCTGCCCTACTCACATCTCGTCGCGGCTACGAAAGACGAGGCGCTGCACATCCTGAACAGGAGCCCGGAAGACCAGGAGCCGGAGTATACGCCAAATAGCGTGACGCATTTCCCCTCAGACAACCTGGATGACCTGTGGCCGGGTATTCTCGATCAGTTGGGACCGGGGCCGGAATCGGGAGGGGGTGGTCGCAACTCGCGACTCACCAATCCGGCTCAATTCGACCAGATCCGTATTCCAGGGCAGCACCGCGCAGAGTACGAGCGTCGGTTGGCTGCCCGCCAGGGACTGCCACTCGAACAGGAAGCGGCGGCGCGGTTGTTGATTGAAGGCCTCGACGTGCGCACGATTCGGTTTCTGCACGAGCGACAAGTCGAACGGGCCGTCGGCACCGTCGCCGGCAAGACGGTCGCGCCAGAGACTCTCACCAGCCTGGATCAGTTGCGGCAGTCGCGGGGCGCGGGTGCAGGCTCGTTCCTTTTCGCCGCCAACGGCCGCATTCTGACAGCGCACCAGATGTTTGTTACTGCCGCTGGTTCGCTCCTTGACCAGCCGCAGGCGGTCTCCTTCGAGCCGGTCAGACCCTCACATTACGCCGAGGAGAGTCCGCTCGACAGCCGGCGCGGTTCGGCAATCGATCCATCATGGATCGGGCTGTCGGTCAACAGCTTTGTGGTGGATCAGGCGTTCTCCCTCCTGGCCGATTCGGGCGCATTCTCGAGTGCGGGGGAAGTGGAATGGGAAGGCAACACCTTCCAATACGAGTTGGTTCCGTCCGAATCGCTTCGCATGACCGCAGACTTGCAGGGTAGGACGGACAGCCGGCCGCTGGTCGATGCGAACAAACTGGAGGTGACGCTTTCGCGCCTAAACGCAGAGGTACGCTTCCTGGTGTCCACCCGTGTTCCCATGGCCGCCATCCGACTCACGCCAGGCTGTTTGCCTGATTCGGCTCTGCTGACCGTAGTTTCGAACGCAGGGTGCATCGCAGAGATGACGCGAGGGAAGTTCTCCGACAAGGTGTATCGCGACGAATTGCTCTACCGTCACTTCATTTACCTTGAGCCACTGAGCGAAGCCGCGACACTGCAGGAGCACACACTACTCTCAGGCGATCCGCGCACGCTCTTCGACAAAAACGCCTACAAGCCCATTGGTATTCCGCTCGTGTTAGCGATCGCGCTGCGCGATGCCTGGAAGAAGGTGGGGCGAGTTCCAATCGTGTTCGATCCGTACTATGCGCTTTCTCCGACGATCGAAGCATTCGATGCGCGCGATGGCTGGCTCAATGTTTATGAGCGATACACACTCACCGCTCTGGGGATGTAGGCGCTTCAACGGCAGAGTCAACTGGAATGCGTTGATCGGCGCGGTGGAACGATCCAGGTCAATGACCGGTCACGCGACTGCTTGAGCAATCCGTCGCCGGGGTTGATCGAATTGCGGGGAAAACATGCCGGCAAGCCATTGGGCGGCATTGAAACTGACTCAAATCGCCGCGAATGGCGGCAGGGTGCTCATCAACTGGCGCTGACGGGCAGGCCCGCAATGGTCAAACAATTTTGCCACCTGCGGGTCAGGCTCGCAGGTGGCACTTTGCATTGATGTAGCCTACAGGATTTAGAGAACCCGATCGGCATACGGCAGCTTGCGGATCAGATTGCTCAGCACGAAGCACAGCGGCAGGGCGATCAGCGCAGCCAGACCAAATTTCAACAGCGGATACACATCGACATTGCGCAGCACTAGCGCCGTCGCCGTAATGATTGGCGCATGGATGATGTAGGCCGTATAGGCGTTGGGCGACAGGAACTTCGCCAGCCCACCTTGCCGATTCGCGTACCGCCGGAAGAGATAGGTCAGGCCGATGCACATGCCGACACACACGAAGGATTCCCACAGCGCATAAGCCATGGCCTGCCAGTACAGACCGCCCCGGAACGGCTCATCGCTCTCCAGCGCTCCACCGGCCACCGCCAGCGGCACAAACAACATGCTCAAGACGATCGCGACGGCCAGCCAGCGCTTGCCCGTGGAATCGGAGAGGCCCGCCAGCCAGTTGCGGCGATAGGCGATCAGCCCGACGACGAACAGCGCGATGTACTGGACAAAGAACGGGAACTGCAAGTTTAGCGGCGAGAAGCTCCAGCCCACCGGGTGCCATAAGCGGATCGCGAAGGTCGCCGCAGGCTATCAGTATCGCGAAGAGCACAATGGCCTTGCTGCTCGGGAAGCGGCTCTCAACCTTGACCGGCGGCACAGGCGCGTTAGGCCGGAAGGCCTTCCGCCAGGCTACATACACCAGCGAGAAGATGAGCAGCACTTCGACAAACCACAGCGGTCCCGCGCCGATTAGCCCTTCGAATCCTCCGCCGGGGAGATATGCTGAGAAAGGAAGAATCTGGCCCTGCGTCACATAGGTGATGACAACCCAAGTCAACGGGCTGATGATCCAGCTATAGACGACCAGCGGGATGCCCAGCCGGATCAAGCGATCTTTGAAGAATGGCCACGCGCCTTTGCGATCGTACGAGCCGGGCACGAAGTAGGCCGCGATAAGCAGGAAGAAGCCCATGAAGTAGGCCTGATTGACGGCGCAGAACCACGTGCCAAGCACGGCGGTGAGGGTATCCTGCCGGCCTTCCGTATAGAGAAATGAGCCGCTCCCGGCGTAGATGATCATCAGATGATGCAGGATCACCAGGATCGTCAGGAAGACCCGAATATTGTCAATGAACAGCAGTCGACTGGCCGCCTTGGTTTGAATGGCTTCGGCAGCGACGGCAGCGCGGCTTGCGCCGAGGGTGGTGGTCGTCATGGTAATTGCTCTCCTTTATACTTGTTCAGGCCACGAAATACAACTTGTTGTTTCGAATTGCGCTTCCACTATACGCGCAATCCGCTTCGGGCACATCCAGCGCCGGAAGCATTTTGTGGCTGGCCTGCCAGCCGATCTTTTTCTCGGCTTAGCGGCTGAGGAGCAGGTGCTGATCTACGACTGGAGACGTAGGACAGGGCAGATCATTGAGACTGCTTCAGATATTGCTGTTTTTTGAGTTCGCGCGCCTGCCTGGCCTCGGCCACCAGCTTCTCCAGATCCAATTCGCGGAGGGACTCGTCGAAAGTATACGGCAGTCCCTCGGCGGCGAGTTGATAGGTTCCGCCAGCCGCATCGCGGGCCAGGACCTTTTCGTCGACGAGATACCGGCGCAGGGTCACGTGATCCAGACCGAAGCTGCGCCCGAAGTGGATTACCCAGATTTGCAGTTGCTCATTGAGTCTCTTTTTCCGAGTACGGCCGGCCGGATTCCAGTTTCAAGATGGAACTAATCAATAGAATGTGACGATCCAGCTGTTTCTTGGGCAGTTCCCGGCCTCCGAGGACGAGTGACCCAAAACGATCGGTGAATTGCGAGGCGGTGAGGTGTGACATGTGTCCTCCAAAATATCATCTATTCGGTTTGCCTTCTATCTTACAAAAGCTGGCAATTCCACTTGCTCAAGGCACTCAGCCCGTACACCACCCACGGAACCGCGCGCGATGAAGTCAGCCACGATTGAAGCCCGGCAGGGAATGCCGGTGTAGCCATGTGCCTGGCCCGGGGCTACAAGGCTAAGGCTGTTGGGATAGCGCGGCTTAGCACCGGCCACGTTCTCCGGTGGATCTTGCGGGTCTGCCTCACCATTGAAGAATAACACCGGGACAGACGAGTTAGTTGCCGGTCCATAGAGCGCCTCCGCTTCAGGCTGGGGCATTGCGGCGCAGATATCCTCCGGCACCGAGAGCGTGCGGATGTCCTCATACTTCAAGTACGATCCGGCGCTGGCCGCGGTTGTTTCAATTGGACGATTTTTGGCCCAATCCTCATAGCAGAGGATCGTGAGATTCATCATTATCCATTGAGGCGTCGCGCTGGCCTCGCTGAAGAACGGGGCGATCAATGCAGCCAATCCGTTCCAATCTTCAGCGTAAACCAAGTGGATAAATCGCGGCACCAGGACAGTCTGTCGGGGTACTGACCAACGCGCCGTGAACCGTGGTCCTGAAGAATTCAGGCGTCAACAACACCGGCTGGCCGGTCGAAGGATCAGTGATTGGCAGAGTGACAGGTGCTCGATTCAACCGAGCCAGCGCTCCTGCAAGCTCCTGTCGCAAGTCGGGAAAAGCGGAATGACAGATCTCATCGGCGTCACAACGGGCGAACATGAATTCGAGCGCATTCTGACTGGATATTGGATACCGTTCAAACATGGGTACGTCCAATAGCGATCCGCCGGCAAGCGAGGCCGTGCGCACGTGTTCCCCATGCCGCAAGATGTAGACTTGTTCGGCGGTGGCGCCATAAGACTCCCCGTAGAGGTGGATCTGATCATATCCCAGGGCCGCCCGCACATCATCCACATCGTCCATAGCCCAGGCGGTGGTATAGGCGCTCGGGTCGCCATTAAGGCCGGCCAAACACGCGTGTAAATCTTCAACCTGGCGAGTGGGATCGGCGGGTTGGGGACAAACCAGCTTATTGGAGCTGCCGGTACCGCGTTGGTCCACAAAGACCAGGTCTCGCTGCTCGTTGGCAAGCCCGAGGATTCGCCGCGCATAAGGGACATCCTCCGTGGCGGCAGCGCCCGGACCGCCCGCCAGCCAGAAGATGGGATCGGGAGCGGGATTAGGATTCCGGGCTTTAATCACGGCGACGCGCAAGTCAATCATTCTCCCGCTGCGGGCGGCGCGGTTTTCATACACCTTCAGCGTTCCACACAGGGCTGCGGTGCTTTTCAGCGTACAGGGTTGCAGGGTGATGGGCGCTATTTGATTCGTGGCTGAGCTGCTGCATGCCGCCAGCGTTGCAACGCATGCCAGGGCCAAGATACACTTCTTCAAATCGGATTTGAGCATGATAGCCTCCTGACTGTGTCCAAGGCGTCGAGTTTCGGACCAAGGGTTGCCTCGATCATGGCTGCTGCCCGATTTGCACACGGGAAGTTATTCACTTCGCGACTGGCTCGTCGGACTTGGGTCGCAGCTGCCCGATGAGCGAGCGGAGTTGAGCAAGGGCGCCGGTGGTCATGTCCTGCAACTGCTGGAGATAGGGCGGCACGCGCGCGGGATCGCGATCCAGCATCGTGCGCGCCGCTTCCGCCGTGAGGGTGATGCTGAAGACCGATTGGTTCACCGAATCGTGCAGTTCGCGCGCCACGCGATTGCGCTCGCGCACAGCGGATAGTTCTTCAGCCCGATCGGCGTAATCCTGCAACTGCGCGTGCGCCGTTTGCAGATCACGCAGCAGGACCGCGCTTTCGCTGCGCGCCACCTCAGCCTGCCGCGAGACCCGCGTGAACGACACCAGAAAGTAACCGACGGCGATCAAGTTGAGCAAAACCGCCAGGCCCAGCGCCGGCCCCATCGCCGTCATCAGGCCCACGCCCCCGATGGCGATCATCACGCCGATCCAGATCAGCGCGGTGCGGCGTGGAAAGAAATCGAACGCTTGAATCGCCAGAATGATGTACAGGCTCCACAGAAAATCGAACTCCGGCGCGAAAAGCCCCAGCACCACGACCAGCGCCGTCTGCAAGCCGAGATACAGCGAGCGATACGCGCTCCAGCGTCGCGTGATCAGCGGCTCGGTAGCCAGCAGCAGCAGGAAGATCGCCAGCAGCGCCAGCAGCAGCGGCAATACGTCGTCAGCGGCAAACGTAATCACTGTGCGCAAGGCCACGATAACGTACAGCGTGTAGTCGGTCAAAAGGATGACCCGCTGGCTCTGGGTGTGCTGCGGCGCTGCGGCGCTCACGGCTCGCTCACTTTCACGCGCGTGCCCTGGCCGGGCTGCGACTCGATCATCATGCTCCAGCCGAATTCCCGCGCGCGCTCGGCCATGCTGGTCAGCCCCAGGTGACCGCGCTGCGGCGCCAATTCGCTCACTACAAAGCCTGTGCCGTGATCGATCACTTCCACGCTGGCCGGTTGATCGCACGCATTCAATTTGACCGTGACCTCGCGCGTGCCCGCGTGCTTGATCACGTTATTCACCGCTTCCTGCACGATGCGGTACAGGCCCAGCGTCACGTTCTCCGGCCAGTGCGCTTCGCCCTGCACTTCGAGCCGGGCGCTGAGACCATCGCGCGCCTGTCGCTCCGCCAGATAATCACGCAGCGCGGCGGCCAGCCCCTGCTCGGCGATCGAGGCCGGGCGCAGCTGCTTGACGATCGTTTGAATCTCGCGCGAGGCGTTGCGCGCCAACTCCACCACCCGATCGAGCTGGGCGCCGACCCGGCTGACATCCTTCGCCAGCAGCACTTGCGCCGCCTGCACCGCCAGCGTCATGCTGAACACCGTCTGCGTGACGGAATCGTGCAGTTCACGCGCCAGGCGGCTGCGCTCGTGCATGACCGCCAATTCCTCCAACTGCGCAGCGCGATCCTGCAGCAGCCGGTGCGCCACTTGCAGATCGGCCAGCAGGCGTTGATTGTGAGCATCGGCTTGTTCTGCCTGGCGGCGAATGCACACGATCTGCCCCACGAGAAAGCACATCGCCCCGAAGAGGATCGTCATGGCCAGGCCGGTTGACGAATCGACGGAGTTGATCTGATCGAAGAAGATCACCGCGATCACGTACTGCCACAGCATGATCAGCACGAAGGTTGTGATCCACATGAAGCCGAAACGCCGCCCGAGCAGCTCGACCGCGTATAAGCTCGAGGGGAATGAAAAGCAGCGGAAAATAATCATAGTGCGGCGGGGTGAGGATCAAGCCGATCACGAGCAGGGACTGTACGCCCAGGTACAACACGGCCCGGCGGCGATCCGCAGCGAACCAGGCGCTGTGCCGTCGATAGGCAACCAGCAACACGCCGTACACGGCCAACAGCGCCAGCGCTACCAGTCGCGGCTGTCCGCCAAACGCAACCAGCGAGCGGATGATGACCGAAGCCAGAATGAGATAGACGGCCATGAAGAACTTTTACGAAAGATTGTCATGCCCGAGTGCTTTAATCGGGCATCTAGCCGGGCGATGCGCAAATCAATGCTAGATTCCCGCCACGCTTCGCAGGCGCGCGGGAATGACAGATGGTCTACGCCGGACCCAGCCCCTTCTTCAACGCATAGATCGCCGCCTGCGTGCGATCCTCAACATGCAGCTTGCCCAGAATGTTGCTGACGTGCGTCTTCACCGTCTTCTCGCTGATCGTCAGCTGCTGAGCGATCTGCTGATTGTTCAGCCCCTGCGCGATGAGCCGCAGCACTTCCAACTCGCGCTCGGTCAAATCGGGTGCAGGGGATGGCGGCGCAGCGGGCGGCGCGGCCACGGCTGACATGAGCTTCCTCGCCACATCGGGATGCAGCTGCGCCTTGCCCTGATACGCCTCGCGCACGGCCTGCACCAGATCGTGCGGCGGGATGTCCTTGAGCAGGTAACCCTGCGCGCCCGCGCGAATCGCCGGAATCACCTGATCGTCTTCGCCGAAGCTGGTCAGGATGATCACGCGCGCCCGCGGGCAGGCCGCAATGATCTGCGGCGCCGCTTCCACGCCGCCCATCTTCGGCATCACCAGGTCGAGTAATACGATGTCGGGCTGCACGCTCTTCGCCTGCTCGATGGCTTCCAGGCCATTGGCGGCCTCGCCCGCGATCGTGATATCGTCCTGCAGCTCGAGGAACGTGCGCAGCCCCTGCCGCACGACCGCATGATCGTCGACGAGCAAGACTGTGATCTTGGGAGACGCCGCTGGGGCCGGCGGTTGAGGCATGAGCGGCCGATCGGGCGCAGGAGAAACGCGCGCGGAGCGCGCGCCCTGCTGCAGCGCCTCCAGCTCCGCGCCCACCAGGCGCGCGCTCGCCAGGCGCACCGGCCGATCGCGCCTCAACATGCGGCGGATCAAATCGGCCAGCGGCGCGGGCGCCTCTTTGCGGTACCAGGTCACTTCCGGCACCGGCTGGTTTTGAATAGCGTGAATGATCTCGATGGGTGAATCGCCGTCGAACGGCAGCTGGCCCGTCAGCATTTCAAACAACACCACGCCAAACGACCAGATGTCAGCGCGCGCATCCAGCGGCTGGTTCGCGCACGCTTCGGGGCTGAGATATTGAAAGGTGCCCAGCAGTTGTCCCGCCGTCGTCAGCGCGGGATAGCTGCCCAGATGCGCCAGCCCAAAATCAGTCAGGCGCGGCGTGCCGTCCTCGGCCAGCAGAATGTTGCCCGGCTTGATGTCGCGATGAATGATGTCGAGGTGGTGCGCGCGGCTCAGCGCGTCGGACAACTCCAGCCCGATGGAGATCGCTTGCCCGATCGGGAGCTGCGGCTGCCGCTTGAGCAGATCGGCCAGCGATCCGCCGCCGACGTATTCCATGACGAGGTAGTGCTGACCGTCTTCTTCCAGGGTAGCCAGCACCTTGACGATGTTGGGGTGATTGAGTTTGCGCAGCGCCTCACCCTCGCGCCGAAAGCGCTCGACGGCATCGGGCGCGCGGGTCACCCAGTCTGACATGAGCTCTTTGATCGCCACCGGTTCGCCGGTCTGCGTATCGCGGCCCCGATACACCCGGCCTACCGCCCCGCTGCCGATGAGTTTTTCGATCTCGTAGCGCTTGCCGATCTGCCGCATCGTGCTGCTCATAGGACGCCTCTCGTCGCGGAATATAGGCTGTGCTGGTAGTATAGCACCGAGAGTCTATTACATCCATCCTGCAAATCGCAGATGATCGTTAATTTTCAGCGCCCGGGCCGGGTGCTAGAATCAGAACGTTCGCTTGGTGATCCCGGAGCCTGCATGAAGCCTTTTGCCCGCCTGTCGCTCATTGTCGTGTGTGCCCTGCTGATCAATCGCACTTTTGACCAGGTTAAGGCCGCGCCCGCTGGCGGGCCGCACGCCCCCGGCAGCCTGGTGCGCTTCATGCACCTCTCGCTGGACGACGGCCTGTCGCAGAACGCGGGACTGGCCTTCGTGCAGGACTCGCGCGGCTTCGTGTGGATCGGCACGCAGGACGGCCTCAACCGCTATGATGGCCAGGCCTTCACCGTCTACAAGAACGATCCGGACAATCCCGCTTCGCTGAGTAACAACAGCATCAATGCCCTGCTGGAAGATCGCACCGGGCAGTTGTGGATCGGCACGTGGGGCGGCGGGCTGAACCGCTTCGATCCGCGCACGCAGCAGTTCACGCGCTGGCAGCACGCTCCCGACAATCCGCTCAGCTTGAGCGACGACACTGTGACCTCGATTCTGGAGGATTCTGCCGGCGCAATCTGGATCGGCACACTCGGCGGACTCGATCGGTTTGATCCGCAAGCCAACGACTTCACACACTATCGCAACGATCCCAACGACACGGCCAGCCTCAGCAGCAATGCCGTCTCGACGATCTTTGAAGATTCGCGCGGCGCGCTGTGGATCGGCACCGGCGGCCTTAGCGTGGCGGGCGCGGGGCTGAACCGGCTCGATCGGGCCACGGGCAAATTTATGCGCTATGCGCACAATCCGCTCGATCACAACACGATCGCCGGCGACAACATCTCCTCGATCGTCGAAGCGCCCGACAGCGCCCTGTGGATCGGCACGGGCGGTTTCAGCGTGGAAGGAGCCGGGCTCGATCGGCTCGATCCGCAGGCCGGCATATTTACGCACTTCAAGCACGACGAAGCTGCGCCCGGCAGTCTGAGCAACGACACCATTATGGACTTGCTGGCCGACAACTCCGGGACGTTGTGGATCAGCACGTACGGCGGCGGGCTTAACCGGATGGAGTTTGCCGCGCCGGGGCAGTTCGATCATTACCGCCACAATCCCTATTTTTCCGAGAGCCTCAGCGGCGACGAAACGTGGGCGCTGCTGAAGGATCGATCGGGGATGTTGTGGATCGGCACAGCGCGCAGCGGCCTGAATCAACTGCCGGTCAATACCGGCCAGTTCAATCTCTACCGAAATATGCCCGGCAATCCCGGCAGTGTGGCAGCGGACGCGGTGGGCGCGTTTGCCGAAGACGCGCGGGGCCGCATCTGGCTGGCCGCCTGGGGCTCCGGGCTCGATCGGTTTGATCCGCGCACCGGCCAATTCGATCACGTGGCGGCCAATGCCGAAGACGCGAAAAGCCTCGCCAGCAATTTGGTCCTGGCCGTGCACGTCGATGCGCAAGGCATCGTCTGGGCGGCGACACTGGGCGGTGGCTTGAATCGTTACGATCCGGCCACCGGGGAAGTGAAGCGTTATCAACACGACGCCGCTAATCCGCAGAGCGTCACCGGCGACAACCAGACTGCCATTTTCCCGGATGGCGCTGCCGGATTATGGCTGGGCACGTTTGACGGGTTGGACTATTTCGATTTCAAGACCGAAACGTTCACGCACTATCTCAACGATCCGGCCGACCCACAGAGTCTGAGTTTCAATCAGGCGATCAGCGTCTTCCGCGATCGCGACAACCAATTGTGGGTGGGCACCTATGGCGGCGGTCTTAATCGGCTGGATCTGAACAACCCGGCTAGCCGTGATCCCGCGAAGGCGCAGTTCACCGTCTATCACCACGATCCGAAGAATCCCGACAGCCTGAGCAGTGACGCCATCTTTGCCATTCATCAATCTCCCGCCGGGACGCTGTGGTTCGGCACCCAGGGCGGCTTGAATCGCTTCGATCCACAGACGCAGACGTTCCGGGCCTACCGTGAAAAGCAGGGTTTGCCCAATGACACGGTGCTGGGCATTCTGGAAGACGACGAAGGTTACCTGTGGCTGACCACCAATAACGGCCTGGCCAAACTCGATCCGCGCGCCGAGTTGTTCACCATCTACACGGCCGCCGACGGCCTGCAGAGCAACGAGTTTAACTCCAACGCTTATTTTCGCAGCCGGGATGGGACACTGTACGTCGGCGGGGTGCATGGTTTCAACCTCTTCCGGCCTGAAGAGGTAAAGCCCAACCCGGCGCCGCCGCCCGTGGCCGTGACACGCTTCACGGTGTTCAACCAGCCGCAGGATGTCGATCTATCGGGACAAACGTCGATTCAGCTGTCGTATCAGCAGGACTTCATCTCGTTCGACTTCGCCGCGCTCGATTTCAACAAGCCGCAGAAGAATCAGTACGCTTACAAGTTGGAGGGGTTCGATCAGGATTGGATCGAGGCGGGCCCGCGGCCCTATGCCAGTTACACGAACTTGCCGGGCGGCCATTACACTTTTCGAGTAAAGGCTTCCAACGGCGACGGCGTGTGGAATGCAGCGGGCATCTCTCTTCCGATCGAGATCACGCCGCCCGTGTGGGAGACGTGGTGGTTCCGACTGCTGGGAGTTGTCGCGTTGATCGCCGGCTTGCTGGTCGCGTTCCGCCTGCGGACGCGCAGCATCCGCCAGCAGAAAGTGGCGCTGGAACGGCAAGTGGAACTGCGCACCGCCGAATTGCAGCATGAAATCGAACAGCGCCAGAAAGCGGAGAAGGCCCTGGCCGACAGTGCCGCCGCCGAGGCCGTCGCTTCAGAACGGACGCGCCTTGCGCGCGATCTGCATGATGCCGTGACGCAGACCTTGTTCTCGGCCAGCCTCATCGCCGAGGTACTGCCCGATCTGTGGGACATGAATCAGGCCGAGGCGCGCAAGCGGCTGGAGGAACTGCGCCAATTGACGCGCGGCGCGCTGGCCGAGATGCGCACCCTGCTGGTGGAGCTGCGCCCCAACGCGTTGATCGATGTGCCGCTGCCTGTCTTGTTGAAGCAGCTGTGCGAATCGTTCATTGGCCGCGCGCGGCTGCCGGTACAATTGAATGTGGAAGGTAATCGAGCGCTCCCGCCCGATGTACAGATGGCGTTCTACCGCATCACGCAGGAAGCGCTGAATAACATCGTCAAGCACGCCCAGGCTACGCAGGTGATCGTGACCCTGCGGCTGGACAGCAACGTCCGCCTGTCGATTGCGGATAACGGCGTGGGCTTTGATCCGGCCAGCGTGCCCGCCGACCATCTGGGCACCAAGATCATGCGCGAACGGGCCGAAGCGATCGGCGCGGCGTATTCGTTGTACAGCGAGCCCGGCGAAGGCGCGCAAATCTCGGTGACGTGGGAAGAATCAAAATAGTCTCGTCACACCGCACGGCACGCACGAAGTCCCCGAAGCGCGCCTAGCGGCCCACCGACGCAAAGCGTCGGGCCTGGGCAAGCGCAGTGGGAATGGGTGCCAGTGTTGCGCTCCGCGCAGCGGCGAAGTCATCTCCCCGGTTGGAAACGAGATTGCTTCGCATCCTTCGACTCCGCTGCGCTCCGCTCACGCCGTGCCCGCGAAGCGGCGGCGCGCTGGGCGGGCTGCCCGCCATGATGACTAAGGAGTAAACGAATGACCGACGAACCTCGTATCAAAGTGATGTTGGTGGACGATCACGCCGTGGTGCGCAGCGGCTTGAGCGCCTTCCTCTCGGTAGTGCCCGATCTGGAGTTGGTGGGCGAGGCCGAGAATGGCGACGAAGCGGTGCGCCGCTGCGGCCTGCTGCAGCCCGATGTGATCCTGATGGATCTGATGATGCCCGGCACCGACGGCGTCACCGCGACCCGGCTCATCCACGAAAAATACCCGGCCGTGCACGTCCTCGCGCTGACCAGTTTCCCCGAGGATGACCTGGTGCAGAAAGCGCTGCAAGCGGGCGCAACGGGCTATTTGATGAAGAACGTCTCGGCCCGCGAACTGGCGGACGCGATCCGCGCGGCGCACAAGGGCAAGATGACGCTCTCACCTGAAGCTGCGCAGGCGCTGGCTCACGCCGCGGCCAACCAGGCTGAAGGCGCCGAGCTGACCGGCCGGGAGCGCGAAGTCCTCAAGCTCATGGTCGAAGGGCTGAACAACGCCGAGATCGCCGAACGGCTGGTCGTCAGTCTGTCCACCGTGAAGTATCACATTAGCAATATCCTCTCCAAATTGCAGGTGGACAACCGGGTGGCCGCCGTGACGCTGGCCATTCAGAAGAAGTTGGTGTAACCCGCCAGGGCCTGTCAGGTGGCGTACCGGCAGCCGTGTTTTCGAGCATGTCCTGCGCCACCTGACGGGTCTCTCCCGCCGCACCTGGCCGCTTGACCAGGGTAAAACCCCACTGTCGGGCAGGGACACGCTCCGCGTCTGAGCGTATACTGGCAGCAGGTGAGAAGGATGACATGCTTCCTGCTGGCTGACGACAATCCCGATCTGCGCTCGGCCCTGCGCCTGATGCTGGAACTGCGTCTCAACGCGCCGCGGGTGATCGAGGCCAACGATTACGCCTGTCTGATCGAGCAGAGCCTCGCGCATAACCCGGACTGCCTCATTCTCGATTGGGAGTTACCCGGTCTTGTTGGGGGCAGCCACCTGACAGCCCTGCGCAATTTGCTGCCCGATCTCAAGATTATCGTCACCAGCGCCCGGCCTGAAGCCGCGCAAGCCGCCGCAGCCGCGCAGGCGGATGCTTTCATCTGCCAGACCGATCCGCCTTCCGAGATTCTGCAGGCCATTCACCGCTTGAATGAAATTGACCGAGGGCGATGACGCGGAGAACCCTACCATGCGCAAATCCCAATCCAGTATGACCGCCACCGGCATCGCCATCGTGCGTGCCATCGAATCGGAAAAACTTGAAGCCGACCGTATCTGCACCGATCCCTATGCGCGGCAGTTCGTCAATGGGTTCTTGTTCCACTTCGTGCGCTTCTTCGATCGGCTGGGGTACAGCGAAAAGCGCGGCCCGGGCGTCATGGGCTTTCTCACCGTACGCGAACGGCACATCGACGAATACCTCAAAACCTGCCTTACCGACGGCGTGCAACAAGTCGTGATTCTGGGCGCGGGTTACGACGCGCGCGCCTATCGCTTTGACGAATTCAAGTGCGGCGTCAAAGTCTTTGAAGTCGATCATCCCGCCACGCAGCAGGCGAAGTTGAAGCAGCTGCGAAAGATCTTCGGCGTTGTACCGCCGCATGTAACCTACGTCGCGATCGATTTCAACACCCAGACGCTGGAACAACGTTTGCGCGAATGCGGCTATGACGAACGGGCCAAGACACTGTTCATCTGGCAGGGCGTCACGCAGTACCTCACGCCGGAAGGTGTGGACAACACGCTGGCGTTTGTCGCCAATCATTCTGCTCCCGGCAGTTCGATTATCTTCGACTACATGTACACCGCGCTGCTCGACGGCACGGTGAAGCATGGCGAGGTCAGCAAGATGCAGCGCGATCGCTGGCTGAGCAATGAAGTGCTGGCCTTTGGCATCCCCGCCGGCACGCTTACCGCCTTCCTGGAACAGCGCGGTTTCACGCAGGTGCATGACGCCGACTTCCAGTATTTGCACGACACCTATTTCACCGGCGCCAGGGCCAAGCGCACCGTTGCCGACGGCTACGCCATCGCGTCGGCGGTGGTCAAACCCCACTAGCGGCTAAATCCACACGCCGGCATTTCACGCCTGCTCTCGTTTCTGCCCGGATAGCAGCAGACCGGGCCTCCACACCCGGCACATTTGCGGCGTGCTCACTCACTTCGCTCGGAGGCCTGCGCCAATCCTTTTCCCGCGGGAGCGCGCCTATGTCTTCCGTCATTGCTCACGCGATGTCGGCCGCGCTGATTGCGCTAACGGCCGCGGATGTCGCTCCTCACGAGACTGGCTACCTGGTGGCCGACTGGGCCGACGGAGCAACAGGGCGGCGCTATAACCGGTGTTCTCGATCCGGCTATCTGCTCGACGTGGTCACCGATCGCGCGTGCGAGAGTCTGATTTTGCCGCCGTTGCCGGAACGGTTGTCGGCCAGCGGCGTTTATCGAGCGGCGCGCGCAGCAGCTTGACCTGTCCACCCGGACAGGAGCGAAACTCTCCCAGCGATGGGGGAGTTTTTTGTTGTTCGGGGCTATGATGAGCGCAATCAACCATTCAAGGAGTTCATCATGACGAGCAAGTTTGATGGTTTCATCTGGGGAGTGATCTTGATCGCGGCGGGCGGCCTGTTCATGGCTTACAACCTGGGCTATGACGTCAACCTCACGCCCGCTTTCTGGATGGGCGCCTGCGCCGTCTTGAGCGCGGTCTGGTTCATCCGCTATTTCGCGGGCGATCTCAAGCGCTGGGGCCGGCTGCTGCCCGCCTGCCAGTTCGCAGCCATCGCCATCATCATCGGCCTGTCGCAAGCCGGCGTCGACGGATCGATCGCCGCCGCACCGTTGTTCATCGGCTTTGCCATCCCGTTCGTCGTCGCCTTCTTCGTCGATCGGCAGCAGAACTACTGGGCGGCGATCCCGGCGGGCATCTTCAGCATGCTGACCATGACCACAATCATCGGCGAACAGGCGGGTGAATTCGTCGCCGCGCTGGTGGTGCTCGTGGTGGCCGCGCCCTTCTTCATCGTCTACGTCACGCAGCCGAAGCAGTGGTGGGCGCTTATCCCGGCAGGCATCCTCGGCTCGATCGGCATCACGGCCCTTCTCGGCGCGTTCATCCCGGCCTTCGATGGATCGGCCTTGCGCGGCACGCTCTTCTTCCTGGGCTTCGCCGCCACGTTCGGAGTGCTGTACCTGCGGCGCGGCGCCATCCCAACCGAGTGGGCCAAAGTCCCGACGCTCGTCTTCAGCAGCATCGCCCTGCTGACACTGGCCGGCAGCACCGGCCTCAACGGCGGGCCGCTGGTACTTATCGCGGCAGGCGTCATCGTGCTGGTCACCTCGCTGCGGCCCCGGCGCGCAATCGTCTCGTAGCCGCTGCGCTGCATCATCAAGGAAATTCAGCATGTCCAAGAAAATATCCATGCGCTTATTGATGACGGTGTTATCGATGGGAATGCTGGCGGCTTGCGCCGCCCCAATCGCTCCGGCGGCCACGACTACGCCGGCTGTGGCGCCAACCAGCGCGCCCACATCGATCGTGTCGCCCACTGCCGAGCCGACCGTTGCCCCGCCCGCGCCCGTCGCGCCGGCGTTGAACAGCCAGCCGCCCGGCTCGTGCGTGGTCGCGGGACAACAGACCTACGTCAACGCCTTCGACGGTTACTGCTTCGCTTACCCGCCGCGCTTTGAACTCACAACGTCGCCCATCGGGCAGCCGCAGTTGATCGGCCCCGCGCTCGATCAAAGCGTTGAGCCGCTGCGCGCTGCGCTGAGTTTGGAAGCGGAAGTGGCCGTGAAAGACGCGCGTTTGAATGAGATCGTCGATCGATATGCGCAGCAGTTCGCGGGGATGAATGTCCCGGCGATCACCCGCACCTCGATCGAGCTGGGCGGCGAACCGGCGGAACTGCTGGAAGTCGTGCCAGGCCGTGAAGGCTCGCGCGACGTCTTCATGCTGCATGAAGGCATGTTGTATCACTTCATGTTCATGCCGTCGCTGCGCGACTTCCCGCTAGCGAAGAATGACGTCGAAGAACTCTACAACGCCGTCACGCAGAGCTTCACCTTCACGCCGAAGAAGCCGCGACCGCTCGAGGTTTCTGCTTCGCCGCGCGATCCCGGTGTCGGCGGCACGGCGCGCTGGGGCACACTGCCCGTCCCGAATGCCATCGTCGAGCTGCGCACCGGTGACTGGCGCGTGAATCCCAACGCGGCGCTGCAGCGCGCGACGACTGACCCCGAAGGACGCTACTTCATGCCCAATCCGCCCGCGGGCGACTACGTGATGTGCGGGCTGTTCCCGGAGGGCGTGCAGGAACGCTCGACGTGCACCCCGGTGCATATCGAGGCCGGGCAGGACGTGGCGGGCCTCGACGTGATGCTGCTGCGCACGGTCTACACAACTGGTCCGGCAGTCGACGAGCAGGTCAGCACTACGCCCACGTTGAGCTGGCAGAGTTTTCCAGATGCCGCGCAGTACGAAGTGTTCGTCATCGACGCGGGCACGACGGAGTTGGTGCAGCACGAATTCGTGACCGACACGCAGTTCACGGTCAAGACGGCGCTGCAACCGGGCCGCACTTACGATTGGGTCGTCAACGCCGTCGCCGCCGATGGCGGCCTGCTGGCCGATGTGGAGAGCCGCTTCGTCGTGCAGCCGTAGATATCCTGTCCATCTGACCAGTCTTTAAACTCCCCCAGCGCTGGGGGAGTTTTTGTTGCGTTGCGCGTAACATGGTGGCATCACACGCCCTGGTGCGGAGGTTACCATGTTCATTGGCATTCTCATTCTGGCGGTCGCCGTCATGGTGGGCAGCGCGGCGGCGATTCAGATTTCGGTCTCGCCCGCGGAGCTGCGCGAGATGGGTGTCCGTCTTGAAAATCCCCGGTGCTGAACTCAATTGCTGCCTGTCCATCTAACCGGGATCGCCCCCCGGCGATGGGGAAGACTTTCGATTCAATTATTCGCATGAAAGGCGGGACGTTTTATGCTGACAGTCATTCCTATCTTATTGGCTGGCCTGCTCATTCTGGCGGCTGTACCGCTGCTATGGAGCCCCGGAAAACCGGCTCCCATCCCAGACGAGACCGGCGGGCCGGTGGCGGGCAGCCTATCGGAAAAAATCCACGGCAACATCAACGGCGTGGAACAAGGGATGTTCATTTTCCCAAATCCAGCCAGTATACTGACCTGGCCAACATCTACGCCGAATGCAGCGGCCCCGGCGGCCTGCAATTGACTGAATTCATGGCCGAAAAGATGCGCTTGCGTCCCGGCGCGCGCCTGCTCGACATCGGCATTGAACGCGGCTACCAGACTTGTTTCCTGGCAAAAGAATACGGCGTGCAGGTCATCGGCCTCGACCCGGACGACGACCGCACCGATGGCAGCCCACACGTTGAGCATCTCTATCGCAACGCCCGCACCTGGCAGGTCGAGGGCCAGGTAATCGGCTTGAAACTGGGCGTGCCGGAGACACGTTTCGCCGCGAATACTTTCGATTTCGTCCACTCTACCACTACGCTCGAAATGGTGCGCGGGATTTTCGGTGCGGAACTCTACCGCCAGTGCCTGATGGAGATTTACCGCATCCTGCGGCCCGGCGGAATCTTTGGCTTGGGCGAACCCATGCACCTCGACGTTCCTATCCCCGCCGACCTCGCGCCGATCTACACTAAAAGCGGCGGAGTCGGCCCCGCAGGCTGGGCGAAGTGTTTCGCCACCATCGCCGAGACGGAGGCAGCCTGCCGTGAAGCGGGCTTCGACATCCTCGAAGCCGACGACGCCCCCGATGCCTGGCACTGGTGGGACGAGTTCAGCCGCAACGACCCGCACTGCAGGGCCGACCCGCAAGGCGAAGTCAAAATCATCCAGCAGGATGGCGGGCGCTGGTTGACCTATGGCTATGTCATCGCGCGCAAACCTCAAGGTTAGTCCTGTCCACTTGACCAGGATCGAAACTCCCCCGCTGATGGGGGAGTTTTTGTTGGCCTGCGAATATGATGTAAGCGTCAAAAGTGAACCGCACCGGCCAGCCAACTGTATCGTACGAGATGTACGCGGGTAACTTGCCCAAGCGAGAGAAAGGACCTCCAACTTCCATGTTTACACGAACCAGAATCACAGGGATTGTCCTCGGTCCAATCACACTCGCCGCAGTTGTCGTCACCGGTTTGGTAGTCGCCATGCATGCGATTACGCGCTGGGGCGCCACCGACGCAGAAGTCGCGATGTCTTTGCCCGGTGACGCGGCGCGCGCGTGTGTCCGTGAAACTGGAAACGGCCTGATCGGTAAACGAAAGGTACAATTGACATGAATGACCAAACTGAAGGATTGTTCGCAATTATCGCTGCCTTGGTGGTCATGTTCAGCGCTATGCTCGACCCCCAAGTGTCCGTCATCCTGGCGGTCGCGGGTCTGTTACTGTATGGCCTGTACAAGTTGACTGAGCACAGTAGGCATCAGAGATGATGAGCAGTTTTCCAGCCTTTTACGCTATCGTCGTTGGTCTGCTGATGTTCGCGCAGTGGGCATTCCTGCTGATCACCCGGCAAGTCCCCGAATTGAAAACCGAGCGGGTGCGCGTGCTCTTCCACATCGCCGGCGAGTTTCTCACTGCCGCCGTGCTCATCGCCAGCGGCGTTGGTTTGTTGATGCAGCCAGCGTGGGCCGCCGCGATCTATCCGGTGGCGATGGGGATGCTGCTCTATACCGTCATCGTCAGCGCCGGCTACTTCGCGCAGAAGCGCGTGTGGCCGATCGTGGGCATGTTTGCCGCCTTGTTGATCTTCACCGGGATCAGCCTGATGGCCTTCTGGCAGGTCGCGTGAAATTCACACGCATCTGACTACAAGAAAGGATTGTGTCGTCATGAAAGGTAAATGGGCGTGGGGACTGTTAGCTTTAATCGGTGGATACCAGGTGATCCGCCGCCTGGGACAGCGCAGCGGCGCAACCGACGAGGAAGTGGATGCTTCGCTGCCGGGCGATGAGGTCATTCCGCACCCCATGATCGAAACGACGCATGCCATCACCATTCAAGCGCCGCCCTCCGAGGTGTGGCGTTGGCTGGTGCAAGCCGGTTATCGCGGCTCGGGACGCGCCGGCTGGTACACCGATGCGCCGTTGATCGATCCGCTGGTCGACCTGTTCTTTCGCCTGACCACGCCGCCCGATCGTGAACAGGCTGATCGCGCGTGGATGCGCAGCGCCGACCGCATTTTGCCGGAATTCCAGCAGCCGCACGCGGTGGGTGATGTCGTGCCGGACGGCCCGCCGGGGACCGCCTACTTCGTCGTGCGCGCCGTCGAGCCGGAGCGCTTCCTGGTCCTGCATTCCGACACGCACATCAAGCTCATCACTCCGGCGTTTGGGCAGGGCACACGCTGGGCGTCGCACGGCGAGTTCACGTGGAACTTTATTTTGCAGCCCGTGGGCCAAAACGGCACGCGCTTCATTCTGCGGACACGCGCCCGCTTTGGACCGACTCTGTTCCGGCGCGTGGCCCCGCCGCTGCTCTACCTGTCCGAGGCGATCTTTCCGCGACAGCTCTTGCGCGGCATCAAACAGCGCGCCGAGCGGAACAGGAGCCTGTCCACCTGACCAGGATCGAAACTCCCCCGCCGATGGGGGAGTTTTGGTGTGTCCGCGATTATGATGTAGACATCTTGATCGCCGGCTGACCGATCACATCATCGCTTCAATCAGGAGAAAACACGCATGGCCACTGTAACCGCAGCACCGCTGAAGCAAATTCTCGCAGTCCGCTGGAAGCCCGACAAGGATTTGGCCGTGGTTGCCTTATCGTGGGTGCTCGTCGTAGCGGCTTTGTATGCCGCGACCGTGATCGTCGGGTCCAAGGTATGGGGCGGCATGGCTTACTTTTTCCTGTACGCCATCGTGGGCGCGACATTCTGCGGGCTGGGCATTCCATTGTACTGGATGGCAGTTGTCCGCCGCCGCCCGGTCGCCGACCTGGGGCTTACCACCAAGCGGTGGAGGATCAGCCTGGCCGTGCAAGTGGTCTTAGCGGTGCTGCTGTATTTCGCCACACTGGCGAAAGTTCAACTGCCGCCCGTCGAGCAGCTGCTGCCGCTCGTGGCGTTGTCGCTCACGATTGGCTTCTTTGAAGCCGTGTTCTGGCGCGGCTGGGTCTTGCTGCGCCTGGAAGAAGCGTTCGGCATCATCCCGGCGATCCTGTTGAGTTCGGTCTTGTACGCCGCGTACCACATCGGTTACGGCATGCCGCTCAGCGAGATGGCCTTCCTGTTCTTCATCGGCGTCATGTTCGCCGTGGTCTTCCGCTGCACGAAGAGCATCTTGATCCTGTGGCCCGTCTTCCAGCCGATGGGACAGCTGGTCACGTTGATCAAGGATCAGTTGACGCTGCCGCTGCTCGCGGCGCTCGGGTTTGCCGAGGTGCTGATCCTCATGCTGGTGCTCGTCTGGCTGGCGAGGCGCTATCAACGGCAGCATCAGAAGCAGGGCTAAGACATGACCATTATCCAACGACCGTATCACGCCAGCGCCGACTTGCGCGAGATGGGCAACCTGCTCCGCCGCGCGTACGCCGCGCAGCCCAACTGGAACACGTCCAGCTTCGCGCGCTTCGACATTTGGGAGCAGCGCCGCAGCGCCGATGTGAGGCTGTTCAACAAATCGGATTGGCAGCAGGACATTCAACTCTGGGAGAGCCGCGGCGATCTGATCGGCGCGGTGTTCTTTGAATCACCCACCGACGCCATGCTCCTCGGCGATCCGGCACATCCCGAACTGATCGCGCCCATGCTCGACTGGGCCGAGGCGCGTTACCGCGCGCAGGGCAGCGATCAGCCGTTGATGATTGAAGCGCTGGAGAGCAATGCCGCACGCTGCGACCTTCTGAAGTCGCGCGGCTACACGCTTTTTCCAGGCTACTTCATTCATCGACACAAGCGACTCGATCCGAATGAGATCGAACCGGTGAACCTGCCGCCGGGATTCAGCATCAGACCGATCGAGACGGACGAAGACCGCCGCTTGTATCCTATCGCCGTGCAATCCGTTTTCAATCGCAGCGCCACCGTCGAGCAGGACGAATTCCTGAAGCAAGCGCCGTCATACACGCCGGACTTGCATCTGGCCCTATGGTCGGAACAGCGCGAGATCGCCGCCTTCTGCACGGTCTGGATCGATCCCGCCAACCGCTACGCAGAATTTGAACCGGTCGGCACCGTGCCGCGTTTTCAAAAGCGCGGACTGGGTTCAGCGCTGTTGGCCTACGCGCACAATCGTCTGCGTGAGAAGGGCTGCCCGCTGGCAACAGTGCAGGCGTGGAGCACTTCCGAAGGCGCGAACAAGTTGTATCAAGCGGCAGGGCTGCTGCCCAAAGATCGGCAATTGAATTGGGTGAAATCTGCGAAACGGTGATGAAGATGGCACACTACACACCTGAACAAATTCGCACACTCATTTCCGGACTCCGCGCGCCTGACCGCACACGCTACCCCGAACTCGCCGCGTACACCCGCGACGAAATCTATGAAGACTTCTTCGGCGGCGGCGGATTATATCTGGCGGTCCATATGACACGCACGCTGCGGCTGAAGCCAGGCGACATCGTGCTCGATCTGGGCTGCGGCCAAGGACCGACGTCGATCTTTCTGGCGAAGCATTTCGACGTGAAGATCGTCGCGGTCGATCTGTGGACCCCGGCGACGTTCCTCAACGACAAGTTCACCGCGCGCGGCTATCGCGATCGCATCGTGCCGCTGAATCTGGATGTGACTCGCGAGTTGCCCTTCGCCGAGAATTACTTTGACGCCATCTTCTGCCTGAATTCTTTCAACTTCTACGGCGGCAGCGTGGAGTTTGTGCAGCGCTTGCTCGCGCACTTGAAACCCGGCGGGCAGCTCTGCCTCGGCTCCGAAGTGCTGAGCGATGAATTCACGGCCGAGCAGCTGCCGCATCCGCCGCACGTTTACGCCTTTCAACTGCCGCCGCCCAATGAGCAGGTGAATGTCTTCGAAGATGATTTCAAGAAGCAGCATACCCCCGCGTGGTGGCGCGGCTTATTTGAACAAGCAGGGTTGGACGTGGAACACTGCGCCGAGGTGGACGACGCCGGCGTGATCTATGAAGAGCTGGTGCGCTACGAATACGAGCACGATCGCGATCCGTTCGACGTCGATATGTGCCTGCAGCAGATTGAATGGGGCCGGGCGCATCGACCGCGCAAGACGCTATTCGTATTGACGGCGCGCAAGCAGCAATCTGATAGTCGGTTGTTAGTGCCAGGATAGGCAGCCCACTGGCCTCCATGCTAACATCACTCCGGAGCGAGCCTGTATTTTCCTAATCCGGCTCGCCGAGAGTGCTCATATGGAGAGAATGAGAAGAACATCAGCGACAACCCGGCTGTTCAATGATCTGGGCCGGCGAGTGGCGTATTTCTATGTGCGCCGCCTGGTGCGTTCGGAGATCGAATGGGGGGCCGACGTGCCGCCCGGCGCTAAAGTGATCGCCGCCAACCATCCTACCACGACCGACCCTTTCCTGATGATGTCCTGGCCCTGCGAGCCGATCTACATCCTGATCACAGAAGATGCGTTCAAGGTGCCGGTGGTCGGCCAATTCTTGCGCCTGGCCGGCCACATTCCCGTTTACGCCAATCGCGGGCGTGAAGCGTTCGATGCGGCCGTGCAGTTGCTCAGTGACGGTCATACGGTGGGCATCTACCCGGAAGGAGCCTTGAGCAAAGAGGATGGGCGGTTTGCGGCCGCGCATACCGGCGCGGTGAGGCTGGCCGTCACGGCCAAGGTTCCACTGCTGCCGATGGGCATTGCGCTGGACCGGCACTTCGTTTCCACCCGCCAACTGGATCAATTCGGAGTGCAGGAGAAGATGCGCTGGTTCTGGTTGGGGGCCTATGAAGTGTCCATGGGCAAGGCGCTGAGGTTTGACCACCCGGTAGACGACCGCGAGGCAGTCAAGTGCTCGACGGATATTCTCATGCAGGAGATCAGGCACCTGGTAGACCGCAGCGCCCAGCGGCTCTTGAATTCCAGCTGGCCGTTGAGTGCATCTCTGGTATAACCTGGCCACTTGACCAGGATCGAAACTCCTCCGGCGATGGGGGAGTTTTTATGGGCGTCCGGCTATGATAGGAGCAGACCCATGTGCAGCAGCGCAGGAGGACTCCCATGAAAGTGTACAAATCGGTCAGCGGGCTCTCGGCGCTCATCACCGGGCTGGCGCTCATCGCCGCCGGCGCAGGTTTGCTTGGCCAACCTGGAGGCAGCGCCTTTTCATTCACCACGGTGCGCGGCGTGACCATGCAGCTGTACGGGCAAGGCTGGTATCGGCTTGACACGCCCATCGCGGCGGTTGGCTTCATGGCGGCCGATGCCATCACGCTTGCCGTTGCGATCCCCTTGCTCGTCATTGCCACGCTGCGCTATCGCCGCGGCTCGCTCAAGGGCGGGTTCCTGCTGTCAGGCGCGCTGGCCTATTTTCTCTACACCTATGGCTCGCTGGCCTTTGGCTCGACCTACAACAACTTGTTCCTGGTCTACACCGCGATCTTCTCGGCCAGTCTGTTCGGATTGATTCTGGTGCTCATGTCCTTTGACGCGCCCGCGCTGCCGGCGCACTTTACGGCGCGCCTGCCACGACGCGGCATTAGTATCTTCCTGATCGGTTCTGGCGTGATCCTGCTGCTCGTCTGGCTGGTCTTGAGCATCGTCCCGGCCTTGTTACAGGGCACGACGCCGCTGGAAGTGGCATACTATACGACGTTCATCACGGGCGTCATCGACATCGGCATTGTCGCCCCGGCCTTGATCGTCACCGGCGTGCTGCTGCGCCGCCGCATGCCGCTGGGTTACCTGCTGGCCGCCATGCTGCTCGTCTTCACCGTGACCCTGGGACTGAACCTCACGGCGGCCGGCATGGCGCAGCTGCTGACCGGCGTCATCAGCATCGGCCAGGCGCTGGGCTTCACTGTGCCCTTCGTCATCTTGACTTTGATCGCCGCCTGGCTGACCGTCGTTCTATTTCGCAGTTTCGCTGAGACGGCGCCCGCCCCGGCAGCCCGGGCCTGATTGCCCGTCTGCCCTGACAGGAGTCAATCAGCAGGACGCGCTACGCATCTTTCCGGCGCATCCTCGGCGGCTTAAGTTTGTCCGCTGCGCGCGGCGGAAGGGTTGACCAATCAGGGGGTAAAGGAGATTGTCATGAACACACAACAACGCTTAGTCACTGCCGGCATGCTCAGGGATCTGCCGGAACCGGCGCAGCGCTACTTGAACTACACGGGCATCGTCGGCAAGCCGTGGATCGACACCGTGCGCATCAAGTACGCCGGGGTCTTCCGGTTGGGGGCCGACAAGCCGTGGATGCCTATGAAGGCCGAGCAGTTCTATACGACGAATCCGCCAAGCTTTCACTGGAAGGCGCGCTTCAAGATGTTCGGCCTGTGGATGGTGAAAGGCGACGACACGTACCAGGCCGGGCACGGCCACATGTTCGGCAAGATCGCCGGGCTGTACACGGTCTTCGATGCGCGCGGGCCGGAACTGGATCAGGGCACGATGCTGCGTTACCTGAACGAGATGACGTGGTTCCCGACCGCGCTGCTGAGCGACTACGTGACGTGGCAAGCCGTTGACGATCACTCATTCGACGTGACCTTTACCGACTGCGGCAAGAGCGTTACGGCGCGCTTCATCGTCGACGAACAGGGGCGCTTGACGAATTTCATCACCCAGCGCTACCGCGAAAACAAAGGCGCGTACACGCTCGACACGTGGACGACGCCAATGACGGAGCATGGTGTGCTAGCCGGGCTGAACCTGCCCATTCGCGGACAGGCGGTGTGGAAACTCCCGGCCGGCGATCTGCCTTATGCCGATTTGAAATTGACCGAGATCGAATACAACGGCCCGATCGAGAAGTTCTAGATTACCATGTATCCTCCCGCTATCCTCCCGGAAGTTCGCAACTTCCGGGAGGATAGCAAAAGGACACAACCATGACCAAGCCGGCATTGATTGCTTACGTTATTGCGTCGGCCTCAAAGTCCAGGCCGTTGAACTGAGGCAGCCGGATGAAATCAAAACCGTCGCGCCGCCGGCGAGCGCTGCGCTGGATCGCATTTCTGATTGCGGCCGTCATCGTCGTGTTGTATCTCGCCCTGCCGATCGGGGTTGGCGTGTCCGTCGTCCTGCCTTACCAGGAAACGGTGGGCGCGCCGCCGGCCGGCTTCGAGTCGGTCACACTCACGACCGCTGATCAAGTCGAGTTGGCCGGTTGGTACCAGCCGCCGCTCAACGGCGCAGCCGTCATCCTGATTCACGGCGCGGGCGGATCGCGCGAAGGCCTGCGGCCTTACGCGGAGCTGCTGGCGCGTCACGGCTATGGCGTGCTGGCGCTCGATCTGCGCGGGCATGGCGCCAGCGCCGGCCGCACGAATCGCTTCGGCTGGCAAGGCACGCGCGACGTGGGTGCCGCCGTCGCTTTTCTGCAAACGCGTGACGAGGTCAAAGCGATCGGCGGGCTGGGATCATCGCTGGGCGGCGAAGTGCTGTTGGGCGCGGCGTCGGCGTATCCCGGCATCCAGGCCATTGCCGCCGACGGAGCCACCACGCGTAGCCTCGACGAGTTGCTGGCGCTGCCGTCGGAGCGCCCGTTGGTTCGCAACTTCACGGCGCGGGTGATGTACGCCGCCGTGCAGATCCTCAGCGGTGAAACTCCGCCCGTGCCGCTGCTGGACTCGATGATCGCCGCGCCGTCCACGTCGTATCTGCTCATCGCGGGTGGCGGCAACCAGCGAGAGGTGGCTTTCAACGAATTCTTCGCAGCCGCTACCCCGGATCGAGCCCGGCTGTGGATCGCGCCTGAGGCCGCGCACACCGGCGCGCTGGGTTTGTATCCCGAAGAATACGAGCGGCGCGTGATCGCGTTCTTCGATGGAGTTGTGTTGAATCAAAAGTGATCTATCCGGCCGTACTGGATTTTCTCGATCGGTATTTGAAGGGGTAAGAAACAACCTCCCGGAAGTTGCGAACTTCCGGGAGGTTATGCTACTGTCACTATCGACCTACTCTTCCAGGTTTTCTGCAGCTCCAGAATCAAGGTGATAGGGCACTCTCGGTTCAAACATGCTCAATTGTTGTACAGATTGATTACTCTGCTGATAAAAGATACGGGGCACAAGCCCTTCATCGCTGAGGCCCTTAAGATTGTTAATGGTCTCTTTCACTTCGTTGATGCATCGCCCTATGGCGGTGCGAAGTTGTTTGCCGTTGTAACGAAGTATCCGCCAACCTTTTTGCGCCAACTGATTGTTGCGTTCATTGTCAGATGGAATGCGGTCGACACGGGCGTGCCAGGTATCACCGTCAGTTTCTATATCGATGAACCCCTGATGACAAAACACGGCAAAATCTAAGAAATACCTTTTCTTCTTGATAGGAAATTCCCATTGACGTTCCGCTCTGACATCCAGTTCCTTCAGTTCCCGCCACATGAGGTCTTCGAGCGGACTCTCGTCGAATAGATCGTTGATCTGTTCGGCAGATTCGAATTTGGCCCAGGTGGTCGGGATGAATGATAAACGACGCGGGCGGAAGCTGGGGATTGGTCGGTCAAGCGGTATGAGTTCTTTCAGTCGCACGCGATAATAGGGCAGATCGGCTTTTTCGCTTTCAATTTGATTCGGGAATAATTCACGGTAAGGAACGGCTTCATAGCTTTCCAGCTCGCCGTAATATTTGACGCGATAGGCCTCTTTCTCAAAAATCTTACCTTGATAAAAGCACATCCATTTGGGCGGCCAGGTATTGGGCGCGTATTTTACCGGGACGTGATACCAGCCCTCGTCCTGCAAGATAGTGAGAGACCAGGGATATTTGAAAATGGCGAGAAGCATTTCACCGCGCAGGTTCGGCGTGTTCGTCATTGGAGGTCTACAGTGCCTTCGTCCCTACAATCAATGTCCGAATTTCCTCTTTCTATCTCACGGACGAACTGTCGTAAAACTGCCTACTTGCGTTGCAATTCTTACGGGGCAGTCGAATCAAGATGCGACAAGTATAGACTGAAGCAGGGTGAGGGTCAAACGCCCATTTACTACTCTGCCAGTGATGCTATAATCACCTCAGCCAACTTTTTGCCAGAGGTGTCTCATGCCGATCCGTGCCCTGCGCGCCGAAGAACTCGCCGAAGTGGAGAAAGTGTTCAGCACCGGCCTGGATGTGACACGCGTCCGCATCCACGAAAACGCCTCGCTGCCCAACTGGGTGGGCACCATCGGCGCGAAGCTGCGCGGTCTGCCCCCGCCCGAGCACAATGCCATCACGCTGGGCAACACCTGTTACTTCCCTGTCACGCTGACCACCCACGATCCCAACAATCCGTTATGGCTGCGCGACATGGGCTGGCTGATGCACGAGCTGACGCACGCCTGGCAATATCAACACGACGGCATCGTCTATCTGTACCAGGCTGTCTTCAAATCGCCCACGTACCAGTACGCCCCCAGCGGAGAATCCCCAGACGGCGCGTTGAAGGGCTTCAGCAAAGCCGGCAAAATCTTTCGTGACTTCAACCGCGAGCAGCAGGGCGACATCGTGCGCGACTATTATTTCTTCCTCAAGCAGAACCGCGACGTGTCGGCCTGGGACGCTTACCTCACCGAGCTGCGCGAACTGCCCGCGCACAAAGAACGCCAGCGTGATGTGACCCGCTAATCCAATCTCTAACCTCCCGGAGGCTTGAGCCTCCGGGAGGTTTTGACTTCCGGGAGGTTTTCGTTCGGGGGCTTTATTTCCGATCGGCGCTATGCTATAATCGAAGTGCATCGAACATCCGTACTACAAGATTCTAATGGCCAAGACGCAACAGAAGAATTCAAAACCCAAAAAGAGCAGCCAGCCGGGCAAGTCCAGGGGCCGGAGCAAAGGCAAAGCGGCCGGGTCACAACCGCGCATTCAGCTGACACTCGATCAGAAGATCGATATCTTAGGCATCTTTCTCATCGGCCTCGGCGGCCTGACGCTGCTCAGCATGATCTCCAGCCAGCAGGGCGAAATGCCCCGGCAGTGGATCGGCTTTCTGCGCGACACCTTTGGGCTGGGCTTCATCGTCGTGCCGATCGTGCTGCTCCTGCTGGGCCTGTGGCTGGTGCTGCGCAAGTTCGAAAAGACGCCGCGCCTGACGCGCGAGCAGATCGCCGGCCTGATCGTGCTCTTCGTCATCGCGCTGATCTCGATGGCGTTCATCGATCGAGTCGGCCGCCGGGACGATCGGCACGGGGCTCCTCGGCGCGTTGACGGGCGCGCTCGGGCAGATCGGCTCAGTGGTGCTGCTGGCCGTCGGGTGGCTGATCGCGATCGTGCTGCTGTTTGACGTGACGCCCAGCGAAATCGTCACCCGGATCGCGCGCGGTCTGCGCCGCCTCAAGCCGGCCGCTTCGCATCCGCCCTCGGCAGGCGCGGCTGGGTCGAACACGACCACACCGCCCATTATCCAGCCGGGCCAGCCGGTGAACGTGGTGATCAACGCCGGCCGATCGAACGGCAATGGCGGCAAGGCCGGGCCCACGGTCGCTCCTGCGTCTGCGCAGCCTGAGACAACCTGTCCTGCCGGCGTCGCGTTATGCGGTCACGCCGCGGGTGCGGCCGGACGCGCCGCCCCCGGGCATGCTGGGCGATCAAACGATGGCGAAGCCGGTGGCTGCAGCCACCGGCCACGGCGGCGGCCGCGCCCGAGGCTTCACCCACCGGCCCGCTGTTCCCGCACATCATCGGCCTGCAGCAGCCGTGGGAATGCCCCCACGTCGAAGATATTCTCGAAAGCGGCGAGGATGGCGCGCTGAGCGAAGACGATCTGCGTGAGAACGCGCGGATCATCGAAGACACGCTGCAGGCTTTCGGCGTGGAAGGCAAAGTGATCGAAGTGAATCGCGGGCCGGCCATCACGCAGTTCGGCGTGGAGCCGGGCTTCGTGCAGCGCGGCGGCAAGATCACCAAAGTGAAGGTCAGCAAGATCACGGCGCTGGCCGACGACCTGGCGCTGGCCCTGGCGGCCAAGACCATCCGCATTGAAGCGCCGGTGCCGGGCAAGAACATCGTGGGCATTGAAGTGCCCAACCACGAGATTGCCACTGGTGGCCCTGCGCGACGTGATCGAAAGCGAAGCCTTCCAGAAAGTGAAGCACAAAGGCGCGCTGCCCATCGCGCTGGGGCAGGATGTGTCCGGGCAGGCGATTGCCACTGACCTGGCGACGATGCCGCACTTGCTGATCGCGGGCACCACGGGTTCGGGCAAGAGCGTGTGCGTCAACGCCATCATCGCGTGCCTGATGTCGCACTTCACGCCCAACGACCTGCGCCTCTTGATGGTCGATCCCAAGCGCGTGGAACTCACCACCTACAACGGCGTGCCGCATCTGCTGGCGCCGGTGGTGGTCGATCTGGAAAAAGTGACCGGCGTATTGAACTGGGTCACGCGCGAAATGGACGAGCGCTATCGCCGGTTTGCCAAGAGCGGCTCGCGCAACATTGACGACTACAACGCCAGGATCGAAGAAGCCAACGCCGCCGAGGGCGCGGCGCAGGAACCGACCCTGCCGTATATCGTGGTGGTCATCGACGAGCTGGCCGACCTGATGATGCTGGCGCCCGACGAAACCGAAAAGACGATCTGCCGTATCGCGCAAATGGCGCGCGCCACCGGCATTCACCTGGTCATCGCCACGCAGCGCCCCAGCGTGGACGTGGTGACCGGCTTGATCAAAGCGAACTTTCCGGCGCGCATCGCCTTCTCGGTGGCCTCGTCGATCGACTCGCGCGTCATTCTCGACACGACCGGCGCGGAGCGCCTGTTGGGACGCGGCGACATGCTCTACGTCGCGCCGGAAGTCGGATCACCGCAGCGGCTGCAGGGCTGCTTTGTGAGCGACCAGGAGATTCACAAGCTGGTGCGCTATTGGAAGAGCCAGCATGGCGCCGAAGCCGCCGGCGGGCTGAATCTCACGAGTGCGACCGCGGCCAGGCCGCCCACGCAGACTTCGTTCTTCCCGGACATTCAGTCCGAGATCGAGCAGGCCACGGCGGCGGGCGAAGATGACTTGCTGCAGCGCGCGATCGACGTGGTCAGGCTGCAGAAGAAGGCCAGCATCTCGCTGCTGCAGCGGCAGCTGCGCATCGGTTACACGCGGGCGGCGCGCCTGATCGATCAGATGGAAGAGAAGGGCATCGTCGGCCCGGCCAAGGAAGACAGCCGCTGGCGCGAGGTGCTGGTGCTGGGCGACGATCGCACCTTTAGCGAAGACGAGTGACTTGAAAACCTCGAACCTCCCGGAGGCCATGGCCTCCGGGAGGTTGGCGTGACCTCTATCATTTGCCATGCCCCCCAAACTCATCTATAATAAACCTCGCCGTTAGCCCACTGTCGCATCAAAGTCTGCCTCGAATGTCGGCACAGGACATTTACGATCAGCATTATCACTCTCTGACAGAAAGGGGGTGTTGGTCTCCACGACACCAATATTGCAGCCTTAACCTCACCGCACATTGATCGTGTTCCTATCACAAAATCTCAAACAGAGGAGAAGTGTAACATGCGCAAGTTGTTTTCGCTCACCATGGTGTTGTTGATCGTGGCGGGCCTCGTGTTGTCGGCCTGCCAGGCCCCGGCGGCTGCGCCCGCCACGCAGGCCCCGGCCCAGCCAGCCGCCACTGAAAAACCGGCCGAGCCGGCGCAGCCCGCTGCGAAGCCGTTCCGGTCGGTCTGGTGACGGATGTGGGCAAGGTGGACGACAAGTCGTTCAACCAGTCGGCGTGGGAAGGCGTGCAGCAAGCGGCCAAGGATTTGGGCGCGGAAGTGAAGTACATCGAGACGACCGACCCCAAGGACTATGCCAAGAACATCGCGACGTTTGCCGACGAGAAGTATGATGTGATCGTGACCGTGGGCTTTGCGTTGGGTGAAGCGACCGCTGCGGCGGCCAAGCAATACCCGGATGTGAAGTTCATCGGCGTCGATCAGTTCCAGGCGGAAGACGACGCCCGGCGTGGCCGGGTTGAACTTCCCCGAAGATCAGGCGGGCTTCATGGCCGGTGCGCTGGCGGCGTTGATGAGCAAGAGCGGCCAGATTGGCGCGGTGCTGGGCACCGATGCGGTGCCGCCCGTGTGGCGCTTCGGTGAAGGCTACAAGGCCGGCGCGGCATATGTGAACCCGGACATCAAGATGAACGTGGTGTACCACAACGACGTCGGCTTCGACAAGACCTTCGTCGATCCCGAGTGGGGCAAGACCACGGCGTTGTCGATGATCGACAAGGGCGCGGACGTCATCTTCGGCGCGGGCGGCAAGACCGGCAACGGCGCGCTGCTCGGCGGCGTGGAGAAGGGCGTGCCCGTCATCGGCGTCGACACCGATCAGTACCTGACCGTGCCCGAAGCGCAGAAGGTCCTGCTGACCAGCGCCATGAAACTCATCGTCCCCGGCACCTTCGATTTGATCAAGGCGGCCAAGGAAGGCAAGTGGCAGGACGGCAACGTGTTCGGCCAGGCCGCGCTGGCCCCGTATCACGACTGGGACAGCAAGGTTCCGGCCGATGTGAAGGCCAAGGTCGACGAGATCACCAAGAAGCTGCAGAGCGGCGAACTCAAGACCGGCGTCGCGCCCGCCAAGCCGGCCGAGCAGCCCGCGGAAGTGAAGAAGTTGAAGGTGGGTTTGGTGACGGACGTGGGCAAGGTGGACGACAAGTCGTTCAACCAGTCGGCGTGGGAAGGCGTGCAGCAAGCGGCCAAGGATTTGGGCGCGGAAGTGAAGTACATCGAGACGACCGACCCCAAGGACTACGCCAAGAACATCGCGACGTTTGCGGACGAGAAGTATGATGTGATCGTGACCGTGGGCTTTGCGTTGGGTGAAGCGACCGCTGCGGCGGCCAAGCAATACCCGGATGTGAAGTTCATCGGCGTCGATCAGTTCCAGGCGCGAGACCGACGCCCGGCGTGGCCGGGTTGAACTTCCCCGAGGATCAGGCGGGCTTCATGGCCGGTGCGCTGGCGGCGTTGATGAGCAAGAGCGGCCAGATTGGCGCGGTGCTGGGCACCGATGCGGTGCCGCCCGTGTGGCGCTTCGGTGAAGGCTACAAGGCCGGCGCGGCATATGTGAACCCGGACATCAAGTTGAACGTGGTGTACCACAACGACGTCGGCTTCGACAAGACCTTCGTCGATCCCGAGTGGGGCAAGACCACGGCGTTGTCGATGATCGACAAGGGCGCGGACGTCATCTTCGGCGCGGGCGGCAAGACCGGCAACGGCGCGCTGCTCGGCGGCGTGGAGAAGGACGTGCCCGTCATCGGCGTCGACACCGATCAGTACCTGACCGTGCCCGAAGCGCAGAAGGTCCTGCTGACCAGCGCCATGAAACTCATCGTCCCCGGCGTGTTCAACCTCATCAAGGACTACGCCAGTGGCAAGTGGACGGATGGCAACGTGTTCGGTCAGGCCGCGCTGGCGCCGTATCACGACTGGGACAGCAAGGTTCCGGCCGATGTGAAGGCCAAGGTCGACGAGATCACCAAGAAGCTGCAGAGCGGTGAACTGAAGACCGACGTGCCTCCGGCCAAGCCGGCGCAGTAAACCGATCGAAGCATGATTACCGAATAGGCCGCCAGCCGCGTGTTGGCGGCCTATTCACATCGTTGAGAAACCGGTTTCTACGAGTGATGTTCTAGTTCAGCATGAACGGAGAACCCGGTTTCTGGTCGTCGTTCCGGGCGAGGTGAAAGAACCGTGTTGTCGAATTTGGATTCAGCACTTGGCCCGGCACGACGACCCGACAACTGACAGGGGGAAAGAGTCCGTCAATCTCTTTCCCTTTTTTTGCCGATGCGCATATAATGAGGTCACTCATCCCACGCTAAGAGGTTAACGGTATGGCAGAAGCAACGGCAGTTACTCCCCCCTCCCGCCGCGAAGCCCAGCCGCTTCTCCGGCCTCGGTCAAAAGATCCTCGTCCCGGCGCTGGCCGTCTTCACGGCGCTAGTCATCGGCGGCTTGATCATCTTGATCTCCGGCGGCAATCCGATTGAGGCGTATCGCGGCTTGATCGAAGGCGCGTTCGGATCGCCCAAGGCGATCTCCGAAACCCTCATCTGGTCTACGCCTTATATCTTCGCCGGTCTGGCCGTGGCGCTGGCTTTCAAAGGCGGCCTGTTCAACATCGGCGCGGAAGGGCAGTTGGCGTTGGGCGCGCTGGCCGCGGCCTGGCTGGGTTACGGGCTGCCCAAAGCGCTGGGCACGACGATCCCGGCGATCATTCACGTGCCGATCTGTGTCGTCGGGCGGCGCGCTGGCCGGCGGCTTGTGGGGCGCCATCCCCGGCTGGCTCAAGGCCCGCTTCGGCGCGCACGAAGTGATCAACACGATCATGATGAACTACATCGCGCTGGGGCTGGTTTCGTTCTTGCTCAACGGCCCGATGAAAGATCCCAGCCCGACGAACGTCATCGCCCGCACGCCGCAAATCGCCGAAACGGCGCGCATCGGCTCGCATCTTCGCCGACCCGGCGCTGCGCGTGCACTGGGGCACGGTGCTGGCGTTCGTCGTCGCGTTCCTGGTGTGGTTTTTGTTGTGGAAAATGACCGTCGGCTTTGAAATTCGCACGGTGGGCACCAGCAGCGGAGCCGCGCGCTATGCGGGCATCAACGTGGGCCGCACGATCATCCTGACGATGTTCCTCTCCGGTGCGCTGGCCGGCCTGGCGGGCGCCGTCGAAGTGACGGCCTGAACTACCGGCACGAATTGAGCTTTGCGCTGGGCTACGGCTTTGACGCCATCGCCATCGCGCTGTTGGGCCGCACCCATCCGTTCGGCGTGGTGTTGGCCGCCATCTTGTTTGGCGCCATGCGCAGCGGCGCGACGCGCATGCAGTTCCTGACGCAAATTCCAGTGGACATCATCTCGGTAGTGCAGGCGTTGATCCTGCTGTTCGTCGCCGCCGACGAGATTATCCGCTACATCTATCGCATCCGCGCCCCCAAGGAAGAAGTGATCATGACTCGCGGATGGGGAGGTTAAGCCATGGCCACACAAGCGCTTCCTCTTGCTCAATCCAAAGCCAACCTCTGGTCGCGCATCGGCGATGCGCGCCGCTACATCATGATCGCCACGGTCATCCTCGCATTGATGACGATCACCGTGACTGGTGGGCCGCAAGGAAAACACGATCGCCGATATCGTGGCGTCGTTCATCGCCACGACGCATCACGTTTGCCACGCCGCTGACGTTGGGCGCGCTGTCGGGCATTTACTGCGAGCGTTCGGGCGTGGTCAACATCGCCATCGAAGGCATGATGCTGGGCGCGTGTTTCTTCGGCTTCATTGGAGCGAGCTGGTTCAAGAGCCAGGGCCTGCCCGATCAAGCCGCGTTGTGGCTGGGTGTGGTGGTCGCCATGTTCACCGGCTTCTTGTTCGCAGCGGCTGCACGCCGTGCTGTCGATCCGTTTCAAGGTGAACCAGATCATCAGCGGCACGGTGATCAACATTCTGGCCGTCGGCTTGACGGGCTACCTGAACCGCCAGTTGTTCTTTCAGCAGGGCGCAAACCAACTCGCAATCGGCGGGCACGCTGAGCCGCATGCCGATTCCGCTGCTCTCTGATCTGCCCCTCATCGGCGGCATCTTCAATCAGCCGCCCATCACTTACCTGGCGCTGATCCTGGTCATCGTCACGCAGTTTGTGCTGTTCAGAACTGTGTGGGGCCTGCGGACACGCTCGGTGGGTGAGCATCCGCGCGCGGCCGACACGGTGGGCATCAACGTGTACAAGATGCGCTATGCCAACGTGCTGATCGGCGGCATGATCGCCGGTCTGGCCGGCGCGTTCTTCACGCTGCAATCCGTGGGCGCTTTTGAGCCGGGCATGACCGCCGGGCGCGGCTTCATCGCGCTGGCGGCGATGATCTTCGGCAACTGGTCGCCGGTGGGGGCGTTTGCGGCGGCGCTGCTCTTTGCCTCGGCGCAGGCGTTCCAGATCAACTTGCAGTTCTATTCAGCCTCGGTCCGCCGGAATTCGATTTCTTGAAGAAGTCGCAGATCGTCGGCATGCTGCCCTACCTCTTGACCATGTTTGCGTTGACGGGCATCGTAGGCCGCACCACGCCGCCTGCTGCCGATGGTATTCCGTACGAGAAGGGTGAGTGACCCATGACCGACAATATCGCTCTTGAAGTCAAGAACATCACCAAGCATTTTCCCGGCGTGCTGGCCAACGACCAGGTCAGTCTGAATTTGAAGCAGGGCGAGATCCACGCGCTGCTGGGCGAAAATGGCGCGGGCAAGACCACGCTGATGAATATGGTCTATGGCCTGTACCATCCCGACAGCGGCCAGATTCTGGTGGACGGCAAAGAGGTCCATGTCGCAGAGCCGACCGACGCCATCAACCTGGGCATCGGCATGGTGCACCAGCACTTCATGTTGATTCCGGTCTTCACCGTGGCCGAGAACATCGTGCTGGGCAATGAGACCATTAAAGGGTCTGCAGCTCGATCGGCGGGCGGCGTCCCAGCGCATCCGTGAGTTGTCACAGCAGTTCGGGCTGGAGATCGATCCCAATGCCATGACAGGCGAGCTGCCCGTGGGCGTGCAGCAGCGCGTGGAGATCATCAAGGCGCTGTATCGCCGCTGCAATATCCTGATCCTGGACGAACCGACGGCGGTGCTGACGCCGCAGGAAGCCGACGATCTGTTCCGCATCATGCGCGAACTGACCCAGCGCGGTGTTTCGATCATCTTCATCAGCCACAAGCTGAAGGAAGTGCTGGCCATTGCCGATCGCATTACGGTGCTGCGCGGCGGGCGCGTCGTCGGCGAGACCACGCCGCAGCAGTCCGACGAGCACAGCCTGGCCGCCATGATGGTGGGCCGCGAAGTGCTGCTGACCGTGGAGAAAGAGGACGCCCAGCCGAAAGAGGCTGTGCTGCAAGTGGAAGGCCTGCGCGTGAAGGACAAGCGCGAGCATGAAGCCGTGGCCGGCGTCTCGTTTGAAGTGCATGCGGGCGAAGTGCTGGGCATCGCCGGCGTGCAAGGCAACGGCCAGACCGAACTGGTCGAGGCCCTGACCGGCCTGACCCATTCCTTCGGCGGCAAGGTGACCCTGGCCGGGCAAGAGGTGACCAATTCCACACCGCGCCATCTGGTCGATGCGGGCATCGCGCACGTCCCGGAAGATCGTCATCAGTTTGGCATGATCGAGAGTTATCCGATCGCCGACAATATGATTTTGAACACGTATCATCAGGAGCCGTACTGCGCGCCGCCGCATGATGAACAACAAGGCGATCGAAGAGCACGCCACGCAGCTGGTGGCGCAGTATGACGTGCGCACGCCCAGTGTGTACACCAAAGGCGGCTCGCTCTCCGGCGGCAATCAACAAAAGTTGGTCGTGGCGCGCGAATTCTCGCGCCCGATCAAACTGCTGATCGCTGCGCAGCCCACGCGCGGTCTGGACGTCGGCTCGATCGAGTTCATCCACCGGCGCATCATCGAGCAGCGTGATGCGGGCGCGGCGGTGCTGCTGGTCTCGGCCGAACTGGACGAAGTGATGTCGGTGTCCGATCGGATTGCGGTGATGTATCGCGGCAAGATCATCGCCACGGTGGACGCCAAGGCCGCCACGCGCGAGCAGCTCGGCTTATTGATGGCGGGTGTTGCGCCAGAGCAGGTGGCGCAGCAATTGAGTGAATCACCGCCGTCCGATCCCTCTTTGCAACAGACTCGGAATCGAGTAAGCGGCCTTTCCAATGAAACGAGGCGAGTGAGTGACTCGCCTCGTTGTGTGTCTGCCGGACGGCAGCGGCTAAGTGCAGTCCATAAAGTTCTGCTGGATCGTCATTCCCGCAGTGCTTCGCTCATGCGTGCCGCCAGGCCCCGGTGGGGCCTGGGTACGGCATGGCGGGAATCCAGTGGATGCCCGACACGCCCAGCGCGCATCTTCGCTACGCTACGACCGCAATGCGGCGGGCAAGGCGACAGCGCTCGGGCACTGCACCCACTCCTACTCCGCTGCGCTTCGGGGACTTCGTGCGTGCAGTGCGGTGTGACGGTCGAGCCGCGCTGTTTCCGCGAGACTTATTTGACTGTACTTAGAGGTGTTCCAGCAGGAAACGCAGCAGCAGGATGATGACCACGATCACGACCAGGGCAATGCCTAGATGCAGCAGGCAGCCGGCATTCTCCAACAGAATGCGCGCCGCCAGGACCGCAATGATGCCGACGACAAACAGCCCCACAATCACCAGCACGGGGTTGGCGCTCAAAAATTGTTGCACACTGGTAGAAGTCACACACCCTCCAAAATAAATGACCGGATTCCCAGCCTCTGGCGCGGAACCCGGTCACATCCGCCAACAAACATTCAGGCCTGACGGTCCTACTCCAATTGCTCGGCCATCATGTCGACCAGATCGGCGCGGCTGACAATGCCGATCAATTTGCCCTCCGCGTCGACGACGGGCACGGGGTTGAAGCGCCGCTTCACCATCAATTCTGCCAGATCTTCCACAGGAGAATCCGGCCCGATGGTCTCCACTTTCTCGGTCATGATGTCGGCGGCCTGCGTGCCCAGCATGTGCTGCAGCCGCTCCTTCGCGTGGCCGGGCCGCTGCAGCGGAATGCGCCCCCAGTCCAGCACTTCGATGAAGCGCGGCATCTCCAACCGCATGTTGCGCACGATTAAATCGAGCTCGGTAATGATGCCCACCACATGCTTCTCGTCGTCCACCACCGGCACGCCGCTGATATCGTGCGCGCCCATCAATTTGGCCACCTCGTTGACCGACGTCTCGCGCTTGACAGCCATTACCTCTGTGGTCATGATGTCGCTGACTTTCATAAGTTCGTCTCCTGAGTGGAGAAACCGGGTTTCTCCGTGTCTGATGCCTGTTTACTTCACCGGAAGAAACCCGGTTTCTATTATTTGCCCGCGCTTGATGACGCTGCGAACAAGATTAGTACCATAACGATAGCCGATCGATCGATAGTCGCGCACGTCCATGATCAGCACATCGGCCTGCTTCCCGATCTCCAATGACCCGATCGATCCACCGCGCCCGATCGCGTGCGCCGCGTTGATGGTGGCCGCCGCCAGCGCCTGCGCCGGCGTGAGTTTGAGGTAGCGACAGGCCAGCGCCATGATGAACTGCATGCTTTCGTTCCACGTCGTGCCGGGGTTGATGTCCGTTGCCAGCGCCAGCGCGCCGCCCGCCGCCAGAATGGCTCGGGCCGGGGTGTAAGTCGCGCTGCGCCAGGCCGAACGGCGTGCCGGGCAGGCTCACGGCGATGGTGCTGCTTTTCCCCAGCAGCTCGATCTCTTCCCGCGGCGTCGTCACCACATGATCGACGCTGACCGCGCCCAATTCCACGCCCAGCCGCGTGCCGCCCAACGGCGCGAACTCGTCGACGTGAATCTTCAAAGCAAAGCCCAGTTCTTTGGCTTTCTCAAGAATGCGCCGCGATTGAGCCAGCGTGAAAGCGCCGTCTTCGCAGAACACGTCGACGAAATGCGGAAGGCGGAGTGCGGAAGGCGGAATACCTGTATCGGCCTGCGGCGCAAATTCCGAATTCCGAATTCTAAATTCCGCAATGGCCGGCAGCATTTCACTGACGACGAGAGCAGTATATTCGTCCTCGCGGCCTTTGTATTCGGCCGGAATGGCATGCGCGCCGAGGAAGGTGGGCACGAGATCGATCGGGTGTTCAGCCTCCAGCTGCGCGATGGCGTCGAGCATCTTCAGCTCGGCGGCGAGTTCCAACCCGTAACCGGTCTTCGCTTCGGCGGTGGTGGTGCCGTGCGCCAGCATGCGATCGAGCCGCGCACGGGTTTGATCGACCAACTCGCCCAGGCTCGCCGCGCGGGTCGCGCGCACCGTGGACATGATGCCGCCGCCCGCGTTCATAATCTCCAGGTACGTGGCGCCCGCGATGCGCTGCTCGAACTCGTTGGCGCGATCGCCCGCAAAGACGACGTGCGTGTGCGGATCGACGAAGCCCGGCATGACCACGCGCCCGCCCGCGTCGATCGTCTGCGCGGCCTGATAGCGGGCGGCGAGATCCGCGGTGAAACCCAGATCGACAATTGCGCCGTGTGACACCGCCACGGCGCCATCTTCGATCATCGCCAGATCGCCCAGGCGATCGCCGCGCTGCGGCCCCTGAGCGTGCGAGGGAATCGTCAACACCTGTGAGGCATGCGTGATGAGGAGGTCAACTGGCATACTGATATCTTAACACGGTAAAGGTTGCCGTGCAAAGACTTTGCCTGACAGTTCTCGCCCGATTGGCAGAAACCGGGTTTCTCCTACGAGGCCGGACTTAGGTCACAGCGGGAAAACCCGGTTTCACCACCAGCACAGCGCCCCTGGCAGGACTTGAACCCACAACCCTTTCCTTAGGACGGAACCGCTCTATCCAATTGAGCTACAGGGGCAGTGCCATACATGGCAGTGTCGAAATTATAGCATATTGCCGATCGCGTCAAAGCCGCTATAATCGTACGCGAACACATGCGATGCAGTGCTCTCGTCACACGAATTCTCTTCATGCGTGACTATTCGGGTAAATTCGTGGAGAAAACATGCGCCTCGTCATTCAACGAGTTTCATACGCTTCCGTCACTGTCGAAGGTCAAGTTGTCGGGCGCTGCGGCGCGGGCTTCTGCGTTCTGGCCGGCGTGAAGAACGGCGATACGCCCGCCGAGGCCCGGTGGCTTGCCAACAAGGTCGCCAATCTGCGCGTGTTCGAGGACGACGCGGGGAAGATGAACCTTTCGCTGCTGGACGTGAAAGGCGAAGCGCTGGTGGTCTCGCAATTCACGCTGTACGCCAACGCGCAGCACGGCCGCCGCCCTGACTTCGTCGACGCGGCGCGGCCCGAACAGGCGGAGCCGCTGATCGAGTATTTCGTGGAACAACTTCGCGCCGAGGGAGTGCCCACGCAGACCGGCGTCTTCCGCGCGCTGATGCAGGTCGAGATTCACAACGACGGGCCGGTGACGATCCTGCTGGAGAGAGAAATAGAGGGATAGAGAAAAAGAGCGAAACGTACCGCGTGGTGCGTAATTCGTTTACCCTAGTACTGCCTGCTAGGGCAAGTGCCCGTTTTTCATCCGTTGCCGCAGAATCTCATACAAGACGATCGAGCCCGCCACCGCCGCATTCAGCGAATCGACCTGCCCGCGCATGGGAAGTTTGACGAGGAAGTCGCAGCTTTCGCGGACCAGGCGGCGCATGCCCTCCCCCTCGTTGCCCACCACCAGGCCGATCGCGCCGCGCAAATCCGCCTGATCGAGCGGGCGCGCTTCGGGCAGGTTATCCAGCCCCGTAATCCAGATCTCGTGCTCCTTCAATTCCGTAATCGCCACAACCAGGTTGACCACCTGCGCGACCAGCATATGCTCGCTGGCGCCCGCCGAAGCATTGACCACGGCTTGCGTCACCTCCACGCCGCGCCGCTGCGGGATGATCACGCCGTGTGCGCCCACCGCTTCCGCCGTCCGCAGGAGCGTGCCCAGGTTCTGCGGATTCTGGATCACGTCGAGGAGCAGGATCAACGGCGGCTCGCCGCGCTGCTGCGCCAGGTCGAGCATGTCGTCGATCTCGACGTAGGGGTACCCGCTCACTTCAGCCAGAAGGCCCTGATGGCTGTCCGTGATCCGATCGAGTGCCGGCCGCTTCACGCGCCGGATCGGGATCGAGCGCGCCTGCGCCAGCTGGATGGCATCGGCCAGATGGCCGCGTTCCTGCACGCCCTCAGCCACCAGCAGCTGGTACACCTCGCGCCGGTTGGCGCGCAGCGTTTCATAAACGGCGTTGCGTCCCCAGATGTTTTCTCGCATAGCAAGGATGAAGGATGAAGGCGGAAGGCTGAAGCGTGCTTTCTTCATCCTTCATCCCTCAGCCTTCATCCTTTAGTCAGCCGATACGCCGTGCCATCGCGTCCGTCTTCTAAAATCACGCCCAGCGCCGCCAGTTGATCGCGAATCTGGTCGCTGCGCTTGAAGTCTTTGGCCTGCCGCGCTTCCTTCCGCATGTCGATCAACAGCCGCACCAGGCCGTCCACCAACTCGAAGTTTGACTCCTGCTTGAATTCGTCAGGAATGACGCCCAGCACGGTGCTGCCGTAATCACGATAGAGCTGATCGATCGCGGTGAGTGTCGCCTTGCCGATCGGCTGGCCAAAGTTTAGCAAGGTGTTCACATCGGTCGTCAGTTGATTCAGCACACCCAGCGCCGCCGGCGCGTTGAAGTTGTCGTCCAGCGCTTCCTGCAGGGCGGCGCGATGCCGATCGAGCGTGGAGCAAAACGCCGCGCCCGCATCCGCGTCAGACTCCGCCGCAGCGCGCAGGCGATCGCGCACGCTGCGCACGGGCACCAGCACCCGTTCCAGCCCTTTGGCCGCCGCTTCGATCGCCGCCTCGCTGAAATCGATCGGGTTCGAGTAGTGGCTGCTGAGAATGAAGTAACGAATGGCCTGCGGCGAATACTTCTGCAGCGCCGTCTCGACATTCAACACATTGCCCAGGCTCTTGCTCATCTTCACGCCGTCCAGCGTGAGCGAACCCGTCAGCAGCCAGTAGTTGGCGAAGGGCTGGCCGGTGGCGGCTTCCGCCTGCGCGATCTCGCAGTCGTTGTGCGGGAAGATGTTATCCACACCGCCGCCATGAATGTCAAAGGTTTCACCCAGATACTTGGTCGCCATGACCGAGCATTCGAGGTGCCAGCCGGGGTAGCCCCAGCCCCACGGACTGGGCCAGCGCAGAATGTGCTCCGGCTCGGCTTTCTTCCACAGAGCAAAGTCGGCAGGATGCCGCTTCTCGTCCCGCACGGCGACCCTAAAGGGCGTTCCTGTCCGCGCGCCTTCTTCCAGTTCTTCCACGTGCCGGCCGGACAGCTTGCCATAGGCCGGGAACTTCTCGACGGAGAAATACACCGAGCCGTCGACCTCGTAAGCATAGCCGCCGGCGATGAGCTGCTTCGCCATCTCGATCTGCTCGGGCACGTGCGCCGAAGCGCGCGGTGAAATGTCGGGGCGGGTGACGCCCAGCGCGTCCATCGCCGCGAAGTAGGCGCGCGTATAACGCTCCACCACTTCCATCGGTTCGATGCGCTCGCGGCGCGCGCCCTTCAGGATGCGATCTTCGCCCGTGTCGAGAATGTGGCCCACGTCCGTAATATTCTGCACGTAGCGCACACGATAGCCGCGGAAGCGCAGATAGCGCACAATCACGTCAAAGGAAACATAGGTCTTGGCGTGGCCGATGTGCGGCACGTCGTAGACCGTGGGGCCGCAGACATACATCGTCACCAGGTCAGGATTGACCGGCTTGAAGTCTTCCTTCTGGCGCGTCAGCACATTGTAGACTTGAATCGTCATGATGAGACCTCACAGGGCAAAACCGGCGGTGAGGCCGCCGGGAAGGATTCGCTGGCAGTGGCGATGGTAGCGGATTAGTTGCCAGAAGTCAAATCGGGGCGCGCAAAGATCATGCGGCCGGCGGCAGTCTGCAGCACCTTGGTCACCGTAACGTTGATGGCAGCGCCGATGTAACGGCGGCCTTCCTCCACCACGATCATCGTGCCGTCGTCCAGATAACCCACGCCCTGCCCCACTTCTTTGCCTTCCTGGATGATCTCGATGTGCATCGACTCGCCGGGCAGGAAGACCAGGCGCACGGCATTGGCCAGCTCGTTGACGTTGAGCACGGTCACCCCTTGAATCTCCGCCACGCGATTGAGGTTGTAGTCATTGGTCAGCACGGGACACTTCAGCCGTTTGGCCAGCGCGACGAGCTTGTCGTCGACTTCGCGCACCTCGTCCACATCCATATCGGAAATGCGCAGGGGGCGCGCGGTGTCTTTTTGCATCCGATTAAGGATATCCAATCCCCGGCGGCCTCGATTACGGCGCAGCGCGTCGGATGAATCGGCAATATGCTGCAACTCGTTCAGCACAAAGCGCGGCACCAGCAGCGTGCCGCTGAGGAAGCCGGAACGGCTGATGTCGGCAATGCGCCCGTCGATGATGACGGAGGTATCCAGCAGCACCGAGCGCTCGTCCACTAAGCCGGCCTCGGCCGAGCGCAGCGGCAACCGGCCGGTGAACAGCTGCGCAAAATCGCGCCGGCGGCTAATCAGCGTGGACATGCCCAACAGCGCTAAGACCACAGCCGCAATGATGGGCAGTATCTCACGCAGCGGCGAGGGCAGGAGGGACAGCGGAAAGGACAGCAGCACCGCAATCAGCAACCCCAGGACCAGCCCCGTGACAGCCGCCAACAGGTCAGTAGTCGGAGTCTGTTTGATCTGCCGCTGCAGCGCGCGATAGGGGCGCGTGGTGAGAAAGGGCATGAGGATAAAGCCGACAAGTCCGCCCACCAGGATGGAGACGACGATCGTCACCACGCCGTCCTGGAGCGCTACGCCGCCCGCGCGCACCAGCGTTTGCCCCAGATAAAATCCCCCGAGGCCAAACACGAACAGACCGATTAAACGGAAGATGAAGTCCACGCTCATAAACCTGACCTCGCTCTTGCGCGGGGAGCTGCCCGCCAAGACAAAATGAGTGCGCCGCCACCGGCGCACTCATTCCCATGCCAATCTTTGCAGCCTGGTCAGTTCAGAACACGAGCGAATGCGAGTCCCAAAATGATCAATCGCCGCCAGCCGCCGATGAGATCAGAATGAATGTCCGGACGCGGTCGGGTAGCCCGACAACAGCCAGTCAAATGAGATGGATAAAAGCTGCTGTTGTCATGAGAGATCATAACACATCCCACCGCTTTTGGCACAGCCGCGGGGGCGTTCACCTTGGGAAACCGATCTAATATGCGGCGGGGCCGCGCACCTGCTCCAATAGATCGACGAGTTCTTTCAGTTCATCCGGAGACAGCGCAATGAACAGCACCCCATAGTTGCGATCGGTCTGGTCTTCGACGGCCTGCCGGGCCTGCCGGCCGGCAGCGGTGAGCATGTAAATATCCTCGGCAGTGTGTGAGATCTCGCCGCCGGAGTGCAGCGCCGAGCTGGCCGACTTGAAATCCTTGTCGCTCAATTGCGCCGCGGCCGCGCGCAGCTGATCGTACGGCAGCGGCTGCGCGGCCTGGAACAGCGCCGTGCTCACGGCGACGCGCGGCCCGCTCCAGCCGTCTTCCCGCCACGCGGCGATGTGCGCATCGTCGCGAAAGACCGCCAGGGCAGTGACACGCCGCTCGGCATACACCCACGCGCGCGTGGTCTCCGGAAAAACGCTGCGGGTGGCATTTGTAATCGGCGCGGGAACATCCGGCTGCCGCACCAGGAACGCCACCACCCGATCGGCGAGGGTGCCCAGCCGCTGCACGTCGGCCTCATCCAGCCGGTCGTGCCGGGCAATGGCCGCAAAGTAATCGCGGTAGAGTTGTTCCACGAGCTTGCGGCCGGCTTCCGCCGATCGATAGCGGTTGGTATCCACGGTCTCAGCAAACTTCTTGGCTGCCAGTGATTCCAGTCGTTGCTCGTAAGTTGAGACGGAGGCGTACGGTCCGAAGGTGAGGAAGTCGCCGGGCGCGACTGTGCCGGGGAAATAGCGGAAGCGATTGAGCAACCAGAACTCTTCGCGGGTCAGGCCGGCCTTCTCCTGGCCTTTGCGAAATTGGCCGCCGTCATCTTGCAAATAAGTCAGCGCAGACAACACCAGGGCATACAGACCGGCAGCCGAAAGCGCCATGACATTGCTCCTTGGAAAAGCCTGGCTGAACTATACTCTACGGCAGCCCGATCTGTCAAAACAAAGCGCCAGGCGCGCGCCGCAACTCAGATTGCGCGCCTGGCGTGCCGTATTTCAGGCGTTGCGCAGCGCGGCTTCCATCAATAACTGGATGCGCGGCGCCATCTCGGCAGGATTGGGCAGCAGGCCTTCCACCAGCAAGGCGCTTTCGTACAACTGCTGAATGCTCGCGTCGAGCAGCGCGTCATTGCGGCCGTTGTGCGCCAGCGCGGCCAGATCGGCCATCAGCTGATGACCGCGATTGATCTCCATGATCTTTTTGGGGATCTCGTAGTCCTGTCCCAAGAGCCGCTTCACACGCTGCATGTCGCGCTCGGCCGCTTCTTCCGGCGAAACGAGACGGCAGGGGCTGTCCGTCAGCACCTTGGATTCGCGCACCTCGGTGATCTTGTCGCCCAGCACGGTCTTGATGCGCGCCACCAGCTGCGCGTAATCGGCGTCGGCCACCTTGGACTCGATCGGCTGATCGGTGGCAGTCGGCAGATCGAGCGCGGCATCATCCACGTTTTGCAATTGCTTGCCGTCGAACTCCTTCAAGGTCACCACCATGAAGCTGTCCAACGGATCGGTCAGATACAACACTTCCAGATCGTGTTTGCGGAAGTAATCGAGGTGCGGGCTGCGCGCGATCGAGGCCAGATCGTCACCCAGGATGTAATAGATCGAAGTCTGATCGTCCTTCATCCGCTCCACGTAGGCCGGCAGTGACACCCACTCTTCCGCGCCGCCGCGGCTGGTCTTGAAGCGCAGCAGTTTGGCGAGATCGGCCTGCTGCGCGGCATCGGTCGCGACGCCCTCTTTGACGAACAGCCCAAACTCCTGCCAGAACTGCGCGTATTTGGCGGCATCCTTCTCGCCGAGTTCTTCGAGCTCGCCGATCAACTTGTGCGTCAGCGTCGACTTCAATTTCGCCATGGCGCGGTTGTTCTGGATCGACTCGCGGCTGACATTGAGCGGCAGGTCTTCGGAATCGACCACACCCTGCACGAAGCGGAAATACGCGGGCAGCAAGTCCTTGAAGTATTCTTGAATCAGGATTTTGCGCGAGTACAACTTCAGCCCGTCGTCTTTGCGCAGGCTGAACATGCCGCGCTCGCGTTTGGCGGGGATGAACAAGACGGCGTGCACATCCACCGGCACGTCGGCCACAAAGTGAATGTGCCGCAGCGGCGCTTCAAAGTCCAGGGTCAATTGCCGGTAGAAGTTGTCGTACTGCTCGTCCGTCACCTCGCGCGGCGACTGCCGCCACAGGGCCGTCTGTTGATTGACGGCGCGATCCTTCACCTGGATCGGGAACGACACGAAATCGCTGTGTTTCTTGACGATCTGCTCGATCTTCCAGTCCTGCGCGTATTCGGCGGCGTCTTCCTTGAGATGCACCACGATCTCGGTGCCCCGCTCGCTTTGCTCCGCGTCTTCAAGCGCGTAGGTGTTGTCGCCCCGGGACGTCCAGCGCACGGCCTGCGCGTCCGGCCGATACGAGCGCGAGGTCACGGCCACTTCATCGGCCACCATGTAGACCGAATAGAAACCCACGCCGAACTGGCCGATCACGTCCGCCGGTTTCTTTTCGGCCTGCAACTTCTTCAGGAATTCTGCCGCGCCGGAATGCGCGATGGTGCCCAGGTTCTCGACGATCTCGTCGCGCGTCATGCCGATGCCCGTGTCGCGGATGGTCAGCGTGCGCGCGTCCGCGTCGCACGCGATCGTGATCTTCAACTCCGCGTCGGGATCGAGCACGTCGCGGTTGGTCAGCATCTCGAACTGCACGCGGCTCAGCGCGTCGGAAGCGTTGGAGATCAACTCGCGCAGGAAGATGTCCCGCTCGGTGTACAGCGAATGCACCAGGATATTGAGCAGCTGCTGAATTTCGGCTTTGAATTCATAGGCTTGCGCAGACATAGGCATACCTCAACTAGATGATGATGTCAGATCATAGCAGAGAAGTGTTAGAAGAACGCAAGATTGGTTGTTGGCGGCTGGTGGTGAGTGGTTGGCAATTCGCCATTGAGAATTGATCATTGAACATGGTTCATTTCAAGCGCTTCTTCAGCCCGATGATCTCCTGCTCCGTGACCTGCGGCCCGGCGTGCGGCTCGATCGCCAGCGCCTGCTCCACGGCCCGGCGCCAGCGTTGTAATCGATCGGCCACCTGCGCCTCGTAGCCCTGATCGCCCGGCTCGTAAAAGCGCATGCCTTTGATCGCTTCGGGCAGGTAATTCTGCGGAATGTGATGCCCGTCAAACGAGTGCGGATATTGATAGCCCTGCCCGTGCCCCAGGCCCTTCGCGTCGCGATTGGCATCCTGCAAGTGGACAGGCACCTCGACCTTGCCTTCTTCTTCCACCTGCTTCAAAGCGCGGAAGTACGCGCCCGCCGAGTTGCTCTTGGGCGCCGTTGCCAGATAGAGCGTCGCTTCGACGATGGGATAGACGCCTTCCGGCAGGCCCATGAACTGAAGGCCTGCGCGGCCGCATTCGCCACCACCACCCCCAGCGGGTCGGCGAGGCCGATGTCCTCTCCGGCCAGGATCAACAGGCGGCGCAGGATAAAGCGCGGATCTTCACCGGCATACAGCATCTTCGCCAGCCAGTACAGGGCCGCGTCGGGATCGGAGCCGCGCACGCTCTTGATGAAGGCGCTGATCGTGTCATAGTGCGCGTCGCCGTCCTTGTCGTACAGAATCGCGCGGCGCTGAATGGACTCCTGCGCCACTTCCGAGGTGATGTGGATGCGCTGATCGGCATCCGGCAGCGGTCGATTCGACCGCCAGTTCCAAAGCGTTGAGCGCGTTGCGCGCATCGCCGCCGGCGACATGAATGAGATGCGCCAGCGCGTCGTCGTCCAGATCGATCAGCAGGCCGCCGTAGCCGCGCTCCACGTCCAGCAGCGCGCGCTGGATCAAGTCGCGCACGTTGTCGTCGGACAGCGGCTTGAGCTGGAAGATGCGCGATCGGCTGACCAGCGGGCCGATGACCTCGAAGTAGGGATTCTCCGTCGTCGCGCCGATCAGGATGATCGTGCCGTTTTCGACGTGCGGCAGCAGCGCATCCTGCTGCGCCTTGTTGAAGCGGTGAATCTCGTCGACCAGCATGATGGTGCGCTGGTGGTACAGTTTCAGGCGCTCTTTGGACTCTTCCACGATGCGGCGGATGTCGCCCACGCCCGACATGACGGCGTTGATCTGCTCGAAGTGGCTGCGCGTGGTGTTGGCGATGATCGACGCCAGCGTCGTCTTGCCCGTGCCGGGCGGCCCCCACAACAAGATCGAGGAGAACAGCCTGTCAGACTCGATGGCCCGCCGCAGCAAGCGCCCCGGCCCGACGATGTCCTCCTGCCCGACGTACTCGTCGAGCGAGCGGGCGCGCATCCGCGCGGCCAGCGGCTGGCTGCGCGCCATGATCGCCTGCGCGGCGTGATCGAAGAGATCGGGAGCGGGAGAGGTGAGAGCGCGTTTCATGACAGGCCTGACTTACTCAAGAGCAAGCAGCGCGCAACGATAATCAAAGCGTTGTTGGGCCAGTTCAAATAACGGGCGACGTACACTCTGCGGAGTTACCGCAAAGTAAGGATCGTTTACGTACACGAACTCTTCATCGATGCCGACAATGACGACCACATGATCGGCAGTCATTGACCAATAGGGCAAATCGGCGGTATCCACAAAGGCGATGACCGGCTGCTGACGGATCAGGGCCGCTTCGATTTCAGCCCAAGACAGTTCGCGCAAAGTTACCTGAATGCCGAGCTGTTCCAGGCGCAGGATGTTTTCAGACGGAGTTCTAAACCAGCGTGTGCCCAACAGTCGAACCAGGTCTTCGTAAGGCACACTGCGGCCAGATAGATCACGCCATCTGGACGCAGACAGGCAAGCAATCAGACCCGGCCTGCTGGCGCAGATGTGATACGGCGAGCAAGGTCTTCGGCATGGCGTTCGATCTCCTCAACCACTGCGGGGGTAATCAGCGGCTCGCCGGTCTCGACATCAACGTCGATGTTGCCCACGCTGCCCGCGTCACCTACGGAAGGGAAGGTAAGGTGAACCGGCACACGCCAGCACACGCGCTGACTGAGAATTAAGGCCGGAGGTCCGCCATGCATTTGGCTGCTTATTTTCCGGTGAACATATTGCGTCACACGGCGCTGCGCCTCAACTGCCGAGATGCTGATCTGAACATCGGCGTGAACGCGAACCGACAAATGGCCCGTCTCAGGCACAGGCGTATCAAGCAAGATGGTCATGGCGTGCGCTCCTTGACGAGATTTTATGAATGTGCGCTCGTTCGGAAATCTCGTGAACGTAGACTGGCCGCTGGCCGAAGCGCTGGCGCACGGGCGCAATCACACTGCTGAAGTCCGGGCCGAACTCCACGGGCTGTCCATCGACGATGGCGACCCATTCGCCGCGATGGGTCTTGAGCAATTCAGGCAACAGACGCTGAAAAGCAGCGCGTTCCTGTTCAAAGCTCGGAACGCTCGACACAGGCTGCGCCATCATCGCCTGGTATTCCGCAAACGGAATCACCACGGCAACCGGCTCGCCATTGCGCCGAATCACAATCGTGTCACGTCCGATGGCTTCATCCTCGGCGTTGACGATGTAGGGTACAGAGACTTCTTTGAGCGTACGTGTCGCCATGCTGCGCCTCGCTTTAATTATACATCGCATCAGCAGCCTACTACCAATTTACGGCGTCGTGATCCATTTCTCCACTAACTCATCCAACTTCGCCTTGCCCACGTAGCCCTCGGCCACCTTCAGGAAATCCTGCGGATAGGCCACGCCGTAGCGATGCTGCTTGAAGTAGTCCTGCAGCAGTTGATCGAACTTCGTGTCGCCGATGGCATCATAGATGGCCTTGAAGAACAACGCGGCTTTGCCATACACAATCGCGCTGTATTCGCGCGGCGAGTAGCCGGCCACCGGCAGATCGGAGCGTTTATCGTCGGCGGTGCCTTTCACCCGATCGTAGCGGCTTTCCAGGTTGTCGACGTAGCCGCGCAGGCCCTGCGGGCCGTAGACATCACGGTAGTACAGGGCCGTCGTGAACTGCGTCAGCGCCTCGTCCAGCCACGGCTCGTCGACCTGATCGTTGCCCACCAGGCTGTACCACCATTGATGCGCGGCTTCGTGAGCCGTGGCGGCATCGTAAAACTCAGGATTCTTCTGGTACAGCCCTTCGGCTACGACGATCGCCCCCGGGTACTCGATGCCGCCCGCCGACGTCGGCGTGGCGATCAGATCGAGTTCGGCGAACGGGTACGCGCCGATGCGTCGATCGTACGATTTCAGCGCATCCGACACCACCTGCAGGCCGCGCGCTCCTTCCTCGGCGAATTCCTGGCGGAAATACGAATTGATCTTGACGCCGTCGACAGTGCCGGACTTGACCTGATAGTCGGAACTCATGGCGATCATGAAATCGCGCATGGGGCCGCTGACGCAGCGCCACGTCTTGGTCCGGTCGCCGGGCGTCACTTCGCACGTGCCCGAGGCTGCCACCACCTGCTCGGACGGCGCGGTGAGGTTGACCTGATACAGGGCCGTGTCGCTGAAGACGGCATCGCCGTAGCCCGGCCCCCGTGAAATGTTCCAGCCCTCGTCGTCATAGGCTGGAATCTGCGGATAGAAATTCGGCAGCGTCAGAATCCCGTCGTGCAGGCCGAATTGGTTATAGCCTTCTTCCACATTCTTGACGGGCACCTGCGCGGTGTACTCCAACTCCATGTCGATCGATTCACCGGGTTGCAGCGGCTCGGGCAGAACGATCTTCATGAAGACATCGTCCTCCTCAAACTGCGGCGTCACCGGCTGCCCGTTTAACTTCGCCGACCGCACCTGCAGCTCGCCGCCATACGAAGGCAGGTTCGCAAACAGGCTGAAGTAGATTTCCTGCAGCGGCTCCGTTTCGGTGTTAGTGTAACGCACTTGCTGCGCGGCGGTATAACTGCTCAGATCGGGCGCAACGGTTAGATCGATCTGATACTGCGGCGCCGTGGCAAATTGATCGACCTCGGCGGCGAATTCCGGCTTCATGGCCGCGCGATAGGGTGAAAGATCGAGCGACGGCAGGGCCGTGGCCATTGGCGCGGGAGCGGGGTCTGGCGCTGAGGCCTGCGTGGGGACCGGCGTCGGCGCGAGCGGCGGCACGGGGGTCGCGGTGCAGGCAGCGCAGGCAAAAGCGAGCGCGAGCAGGAATGATCGGCGCATGGGAGCCTCCTGGCAGGATTATTCGGACGTGCACTTGATCTACGCCGCAGAGCGGCAAATGGTTCACTGCGGCGCCGGCTCCAGCGCCGCTCCGCACTGCGCGCAGCGCTGGACCGTGGATCGATAGGTGAGGCGATCGGCGGGGCACTGCTTCCGATCCGGCCCGGCGGCCTGCGCGATGACCTGATCCACCAGGTCGCGGCTCAAACCGGTGTTGATCAACTTCTGCCGCGCCATCTCGATCGGCGTGCCGCCGTCCAGGTCGGCCTGCGCCTCGCGCGCAAAACGGTCGAGCGGCGTGTTCGACGGGATCGGCGTCGACAGGACGTCTTTCTGGAAGTTCGTGCCGCACGTGAGACAGGTGACCAACTCGCCGATCTGATTGAGCGGAATGACGGGGATGAAGTACACGGAGAACCAGTTGCGCGCCTGGCGCAGCTCATAATCGCGCCGGGCCTTGCACTGCGGACAATAGAACTGGCCGGTGGAGAGCGTCTTGTAACGGACTTTGCTGCCAAAGATGATAATCATGACAAGTAACGAGTAATGCGTAACGAGTAATGCGTAGATATGGATGCGATTGTATCACGCCTCACGTTTCACGGATTACGCATTACGCAGTACGTATTATGTATCACGCCTGCGCTTGCTCTGCTTGTACGAGAAAATATCCACCACTTCCCCGGCGCGATGCCGCTCCTGCATCCGCGTCCAGAATTCCACGCTCAGCAGATCGCCGTGCGCCTGCAAGAAGGCGTCGCGCAGGTGCGGCGGCAGGCCAAAGAACCGGATGAACTCCTCCGGGAAGATGTCGTTGGGGCCGACGTAGAACCACGGATCGGCGCTCATTTCTTCGTCGGCGTCATCCGATTCCGGCAGTTCGCGGAAGTTGCAGTCGGTCAGCAGGCACAGCTCGTCGTAGTCGTAGAACACCACGCGCCCGTGGCGCGTCACGCCGAAATTCTTCAGCAGCATGTCGCCGGGGAAGATGTTGGTGGCCGCCAGATCTTTCACCGCCTGCCCGTAATCGATAATCGCCTCGCGCGCGGCGGCGGCGGGCATTTCGCGCAGGTGCAAATTCAGCGGCGTCATGCGCCGCTCCGTGTACAGGTGCTTGATGGCGATGCGATCGCCGCTGACAGTCACGCTGTTCGCCGCTGTCTTCAGCAGTTCGGCCACCAGCTCGTCCGAGAAGCGGCTGCGCTCGAATTCCAGGTGCTCGTATTCCTGCGCATCGATCAAGCGCCCGGCCTTGTCGTGCTTGAACACCAGCGCGTATTTCTCCATCACTTCCCGGCGCGTCGCCGTCTTGGGATAGGCAAACTGATCCTTGATGATCTTGAACACCACGTCGTACGAGGGCAGATCGAAGACCAGCATCACCATGCCCTTGTCGCCGCGCGCGATCTCGAACTTATCAGTGGACGCCGCCAGATGGCGCAGGAGGTCGCGGTACAGTTCGGTCTTGCCATGCTTGTTGTAACCGATCGAGATGTACAACTCCGCCACGCGCTTCAGCGGCATGATCGACCTGAGGAACTCGATCGTTTCGTGGGGATGTTCGGCTTCGACGTGAAAGTACGACCGGGCGTAGCTGAAGACGATGCTGACGTCGGCTTCGTCCATGAGCACCGCATCGATCACGATCCCTGCCGGCGGATGGCGCAGCGCCAGCACCAGCGGATCATGACGCCCGCCCGCTCGAATCCGCCCGACGATATAGGCTCCGGTGTTGCGGTAGAAAACCGCCTTGAGCGTCTCCACCGTTTCGATCGGGTGGAGGCCCGCCGCGCGCAGGTGCGCGTCGATCTCGCCCGCGGCCAGCGTCACATCGCGCTCGAGATCGGCATAGGGCGCGGCAAAAGCATAAGCGGCCAGCACCTGACGCAGCCATTCAGCGGTCGGGCGTGCGGGTAGGTAAGTGTGATACACCGGCTGCAGCGAGCGCGCGGGCGGCGCGTTGAAATCGGAATCGACATACTCGCGGCCGGGATCGACGCCGACGGTGGCGAAGATGCGGCGCGTGATGGAGTTGAAGAAGGTCTCGGCAATCTCGAAGTCGCCATAGCCGGCGATGCGGCGGGAATAGCGGGCTTTCATCTGTACCCAGACTGCGGCCTGCCTCGCGGCCTCGCCCAGCACGGCCTGCGTCTCGGCCACCACGCCATCGACGATCTTCTTGTACAACTCCAGGCGCTCCAGCGCATCGTCCTGCATGCCGTGCCAGTCGCGCCGCTCGAAGCGGAGTTCTGGCGCGGCACGTGATGGCGTTGAACTCCGCGCGATAAGACAGGAAGGCCGCGTGCATCACGCCCGCGCCGCGCTCGGCTAAGCCTCTCAATCGAATTGGCAGTCATAGTCCATGTCTCCGCCGCAAGTCTCAATGAAATAACGATAAAGCAAAACCCAATAAATGCAACCTGACCTTTACGCGGCGTGCGACCACACAGGCGACGCGCCGTCGATCGATTTTATCGATGGTCATTTGTAACTGCTCAGCCGTCGCAGCGATGCCACGCTTCGCGCTGCATGCTTTCGCCTTGCCTGCCGCAGTGCGGCGGAGACGCGCTGAGCGTAACGAGAATCCAGAAGCCCTGCCAGCGCTGAATCTGGATGCCCGACCGCTCCGCGAGCACTCGGGCACACTTGCACCCACTGTGTGCAGTGCGGTGTGACGGCTGATTGGCTACATAGTTCGTATGGGAAACAGAAACGGAAGTCACCCAAGGGCATTCCTTGATCCTTCATGGACGTCTCCTTCGTCTGCCGGATGCGCCGGCCCGCATGGTTAAACAAAAAGCCGACACCTGGAGAGGTATCGGCGTGGTTGATGGACTGCGACGAGAAACAGCACCGTATGTGAGTGCCCCTGCAGGTTAGCGGTCAGCAAATGGCGATTGACTTTTGGGGATGGTGATCCTATACTGAAAATGCGCGATCTGTACCAATCGCATCATTGGCGAGCCACACCGGGCTGTGGCCGCGTTTCTAAACATTTCCAAACCCACGCTGTATCGCTGGATGCAGCAGGGTGATCTGCCCTATGCGGACTATGGTGGTTTGACCGATCGTCACATCGGCAATGAAGATACGATGCGCGACAAGACCGCCAGGCATCCCGACTGTTCCAAAAACGTGACGCGGAGCGTGTGAGAAACCGTCCGGTTAATTGCGAGCTAGCCCGCTGAAAGGAGCACCAACGATGTCTTTTCTGCAAGGGCTGTTCAGCCCACCAGATGTTGAGAAGCTGAAAACGAAGTGCGACATGGTCGGCTTGATCAAAGCGCTGAGTTATCCAAGGGACGAGACCATTCGCAAATCAGCTGCGGTAGCGCTAGGGAATCTTAGCGATGTCCGCGCGGTCGAACCGCTCATCGCCGCGCTCAGGGATAGCGATAAGGCTGTGCGTTGGGCGGCCGCCCAGGCGCTGGGGAAGATTGGCGACGCCCGCGCCGTGGAGCCGCTCATCGCGGCGCTTAGGGATAGCGATAAGGCTGTGCGTTGGGAGGCCGCCGAGGTGTTGGGGAAGATTGGCGACGCCCGCGCCGTGGAGCCGCTCATCGCGGCGCTCCAAGATCGCGAAAACGATGTCCGCATGGCAGTGGTGGAAGCGTTGGGCAAGATTGGTGATGCTCGTGCGGTAGAGTCGCTCATCGCCACGCTCATGGATAGTGACCAAAAGGTGCGTTTGTGTGCGATAAAAATGCTAGGGAATCTTAGCAATGCCCGCGCTGTGGAGCCACTCATCACTGCGCTCCAAGACAATGATCACGTCGTCCGAAAGGCGGCGGCAGAGGCACTTGATAATATCGGTTGGAAGCCAACAGCGAATACTGTTGGCGCGACCTATTGGATAGCCAATTTAGAATGGGACAACTGCACTAAAGTTGGCGCGCTGGCCGTGGAGCCGCTCATCGTGGTGCTCAAGGATAGCGACCGCAACGTGCGTAAGGCTGCCGCTGATGCCCTGGGCGCGATTGGTGATTCGCGGGCAGTACCGCCGCTCTGTGCGGCCCTCCAGGACAAAGACAGTTATGTGTATGTTGCCGCCAGAAAGTGGTTGCCCAACTTCGGTGTTCTGGCCGTTGAACCGCTCCTTAATGACCTCAAGGATCGTGATGAAGAAGTGAGCGAGCGTGCCGCCATGGTATTGGGAGAGATCGGTGACTCACGGGCGGTGCAGCCGCTAATCTATGAGTTTGAGAATAGATTCGACGAGGGCCAGGATCAGGATTGGGGCGGTAATCAGGTCATGTATCGCCAGAATTGCGCGGAAGCGTTAGGGAAAATCGGTAAACCTGCTGTAATGCCTCTCATCGCCGCTCTCAACAACAGGAACGCTACAGTGCGCTGGTTGGCTGCTGAAACACTGGGAAAGATTAAGGACTCGCGAGCCATGGAACCGCTCAAACACGCCTTGAACGATAAGGACGGTTACGTGCGCGGGAAAGTTGCCAAGGCACTGACCCAACTTAGCAGTGCAGAGATACAAAGGGACTGGACTGAGCCTGAAATGCTTCAAGTATTGTGCGACCTATGCGATGCCTATGCAGCGAATGATCAGGTAGCGATTACGAGGCTGGTGCTGGAAGCGACAGCAATCGGTGAGGCACTAAATGAGCGTGGTGGACTCAATGAGATGCGGCGCATTTTTGCGAAACTGGGTGGCAGGCCTGGCTCGCGCACATTGGAGATGCATTGGGGAGGGATAGGCGATTGGCGAGGATAGTTGACCAATTTCATATTCCCTGGCTGTTGTAGGCTAGTTCATTTGGATACTGGGTTATCCGATTGTTCTGATCCGCGCTTGCCCTCATTGATGATACTTGTCCAAAATGGAAATGCGGCCTAACACCTCGTGGAAGCCGACGCGCTGCGCGCGAGGTATGCAGTGCCACTTGGCCTGTTCATTATTATAGTTGGTCAGCGCCGTCGGCCCAGCCCGCGCGCGACTCGACTTGTGGCCGTTAGGCACTGCCAACCGCCAGCCGGGTAATACGAGAGCGTAACGTTTCCGGAGGCAAACATGCAAGCGCTGCGCGTTAAAGTGGACGGGATTGAATTGCAGATTCGGGAGTACGAACGTGAAGGCGAGGCGATCATTTTCCTGCACTTTGGGAGCGGGAATGTGATGGCCTGGCAGCCGGCCATCCCGTATTTCCAGGATCGTTATCGCTTGATCCTTGTCGATTTGCGAGGTCACGGCAAGTCTGATCGGCCGGCAACCGGTTACCATATTGACGAGATGGCGCGCGATGTCGCCGGGGTGATGGAGCATTTGCAGCTGGAGCGGGCGCACCTTGTCGGGAGCTCGCTGGGCGCGGAAGTCGGGCTCAGCCTGGCGGCCAACTATCCCGCGAAGGTAACGTCGCTTGTCTGTGAAGGCGCGCTGTATAGCGAATATGGCCCGTATGGCATTTGGGAGGGTTCAGAGGCCGATTTTGAAGAACATGTGGCCAGCCAATTGGAAGGAATCCGGAATAGGCCTGAGGCCATCTTCGATTCAGTTGACGCGCTGGTGGCGGCCAGGCGCGAAGTTCTCGAAAAGCATGGCTGGTGGAACGAGTCATTTGAAGCCTGTGGAAAGATATGGCGCCTATCAGGTCGAAGGAAAATACAAGCGCGGCATGGGAAAACAGGCCGCGGAAAGCTATATGAGACATTACTATCACTGCCGCTTCGAGGACTATTACCGAAGAGTGACCTGCCCTCTGTTGATGCTGGCGGAAAAGGAACGAGCAGAAGAGCGGGAGAAGGCCGCGATGCGGGGGCTGAGAGAATTGGCAGCGCAGGCGGAGATCGTCGAAGTGAGCGGCTGGGTGCATCCTTACGGCTGGTTACTCGATCCGGAAGATGCGAGCAAAGCGATCCTGGAATTTCTGGCGGAAGTTCGTTGAGCGCGCGCCGCCAACGCTATTCCCGAGTTCCGCCTCCGAATTCATTCCGGGAAGGTAGTTGAGCACGACACAGTGAGTCCCTCGCTGACAATTCTTGCCGATGAGGATGGGTGTCGTTCACCAGCTTCATGCATCCGATGCAGTTGCATCCGGCGGACTCCATTCCGCGATTTGCCTGGGGCAGGTTCTTCCGGGAGGGGCCGGGCGTTAAGATTCCACTCAGCGTACAAGGCCACCATGCGCTGATGGATGGGATTCACATGGCGAAGTTCTATGGGAGGGTAGAGGACTACTTGCAGCATCCAGCAGACGTGGTCGCTGGACGATGCTAAGCCGCGAGAGGTTGTTGTGAAGAGACTTATTTCGTCATTCCTGGTAGTTCTTCTGGCTCTTGCGTCGAGTCAGCTGCCGGCAGGACTCGTCCATCACTGCCACGTCTATACCTCGTGCGGCCACTAGCCAGCCGCCAACGCCGACCGCCACCGCGACGTCTATACCGCCGACGGTGACGCCACTTCCTACCGCGACGCCTATGCTGCCGACACGGACGCCCACAGCTCTAACGGCGACACCGACTGCGAAACCAACACCTGCGGATCTATCCCCGGGCGACACCTGGACTCGCCCTGCCGACGATATGGTCATGGTCTACGTGCCGGGTGGCGAGTTCAAGATGGGCACCTCCGACGATCAACTCAAGTACAGCCTGAAACTGTGCAAGGAAACCTATGCCCGCATATTTGGAGCGGAGCGGGCCATGTGCCCGCCAGCGACGTTCGCCGACGAAAGGCCGGCGCACACGGTTGTCCTGGATGGTTTTTGGATTGATCGCCTGGAAGTGACCAACGAGCAGTACCGGCGTTGCGTGGAGGCTGGCGCCTGCACACTGCCGGTAGAGACCGGCTCCTATACCCGCGACACGTACTATGGCGACAGCGCTTACGACGATTACCCGGTGGTGTGGGTCGGTTGGGGACAAGCGACAGAGTATTGCGCCTGGGCCGGGGCGCGCTTGCCGACAGAGGCCGAGTGGGAATACGCAGCACGGGGGCCAGAGAGCCTGATCTTTCCCTGGGGAAATATCTTTGATGGAACACGTTTGAACTACTGTGACGTCAATTGCAAGCCTGGGGTGAGCGACGAGACGGTTGACGATGGCTACGCCGATACGGCGCCGGTGGGAAGTTACCCATCCGGCGTGAGTTGGTGCGGTGCGCTGGATATGGCGGGCAACGTACGGGAATGGGTAGCAGGTTGGTATGGAGCCTATCACGGACGACAGGTGAACCCAGGCGGGCCATTCTCCGGTGAGGTGCGGATATCGCGCAGTGGCTGCTGGCTGGACCCGTCCGAAAACGTACGCAGCGCCAAGCGCGGCCAGAACACTCCTGACTTTACGCTCTATAAACTAGGATTTCGGTGCGCCAGGAAGTGACAAACCACCCAACGGTTGTCGTCCGTTCGGCTTTAACGCATGAAGGCTTCACCGCTCCCGCGCCGCATTTTCTTCATGATACCGATTCCTTTCAGGGAATAGAGATTGTGAACTTGACTTGCAGCAGTGTATCGCGGAGACGCAGAGCGGAGTCATCACACAGCGAAACACTCGCGCCCCGAATACATCACCTCAACGGTTTTGCTCATGATGATCAGCCTGCCGCTTCAATACTATTGACACCGGGAAAAACTGGCGCATAATGGAATTTGGCTCTTCTGATTTCAACAGGAAACCGCCGAGACCGAGTCACACCGCACTGCGCGCTGTGGGTGCAAGTGTTGCGAGCGGCGTTTGCAAAGCGATCTTCCTGATTATGTGGCAGGAGATCGATGTCCACAAGTTTCCAAATAATCCCGCTGAGCCTGGAAGGAGGTATCTATACGCGAACCAATCTAGTTCGAGGCCCTACGTGAAGCGTGTCGACAGGCATCGACCGCTTCGGTCCATTGAGTCAAGTTGGTAAAGAATGCCTTTCTGACTTCACATTAAGGAGCACATCATGAACACCGGTTCAAAGATACGCTGGACCCTGTTGGCTGCTGCGCTCTTGCTCGTGCTCGTGGCGACAATCTTTTCCGTCTCGCAGGCTGTTCGCGCCGCGAGCGGTGTTCCACTCCCGACCGTCATCGGTCCAATCCCTGTGACCGATACTTCCTATCCATTCGGCGCCGCCGATCACACGATGGTGCCCGAGGACCTGAGTAAAGTCGGCTACGTCGAAGAGGAATATCTGGTCAGCGGCACTGCCAACGTCTATACGTGGCCCGCGCCCGGTCCGGCCGTTGTGCGGACGGCGGACGCCCCGTACACCACCCGCATGCTCGTGCGCCGTCCGGCGCAGCGCGGGCATTTCAGCGGGAATGTCATCGTCGAGAACCTGAACCCATCGAACCTCTTCGACCTGAACATCGGCTGGGCGATGATGAACCGCCAGATCGTGGCGAACGGGGACGCGTGGGTCGGCATCACGGCGAAGCCGATCTCGGTCGTCGCGCTGAAGAACTTCGACCCGGCACGCTACGCGGTCGCTGTCATGGGCGAACCCCTTGCCGCTGACTGATCCGGCCAACTGCATGACCGTGGCCGCCGACATCCTCGCGGACCACAGAGAACGGGCTCGTGTGGGACATCTACAGCCAGGTCGGTAAGTGGGTTTGGAGCAGCGCCGCCTCCAACCCGTTCCTCTATACGTCGAACGGCCCCGCTGAGGTCAGTCCCGTCCGGCACGTGTACGGCTTTGGTTACTCGCAGACGGGCGGTTTCCTGTACGACTACATCAACGGAATTCAACCGCTCGTCGTTCAGGCCGACGGGAAGTCGATGTTACGACGGCTACATCGTCGCCGTCGCCGGAGGAGCCTTCGCCGGCCTGTACCCCATCAATCAGTGCGAACCGGCCCCGCCCGTGGGCGATCCACGGCGGCAGTTCTCCAACGTCGGCGTTCCGATCATTCACGTGATGTCGCAGTCGGACTACCTGAGCGGCATTGCCTCGCGCCGGCCAGACAGCGACACGGCGGCCGATCCATTCCGCCACTACGAGATGGCGGGCGCGGGCCACGCCACGCCCGACGAGCTCTTCTATGCCGCCGCGCCCGTCCGACATCATCAAGGCCGGGCGGACGCCGCCACCCATGAACTGCAACGAGGGACCGCGCAGCCGGTTCCCGAGCCACATCTTCTTCGACGCGTTCCTCCGGAACCTCGAGGAATGGGTCGATTCCGGAATCGCGCCACCGCATGCCGATCCGATCGTCGTGCAGAACGGCCAGCCAGTGCTCGACGCCTTCGGCAACGTAACCGGAGGCCTTCGCTCGCCGTTCCTCGACGTGCCGACGAGCACGTGGTACGGGAGCCTCGACCGGCGCCTCGTTCTGCTTCATCGCCGGACACGAGGTGCCGTTCACCGAGGCGCAGCTCCTCGAGCTGTATCCGAGCCACGGCGTGTACGTGAACCAGGTCGCACGAAACGTCTCTGGTCTCGTGCGTGACCGCTTCATCACGCAGTCCGACGGCGCCGCTCTCAAGACCGAGGCCGCGCAAGCCGACGTGCCGTAGACAGACCAGGCGGGGCCGAGCGCCGGAGCGCACCGCCCTCGGCCCCGCCGACCGGCCGGCTTCCCAACCGAAGGCGACCCGCCAGCGTGCCCTGCGCGTCGAGGTGGCACGACTTCTCGGCGTGGAACACCGTGATCTTGATGTACGTTGGCCTGAAGCCGGGCAGGCCCGGGAAGTCCACGATCTTGTCTCACCTGCAAAACCCTCGCAAGGCTTCACTATTTGGGCGCGACCGTTTTCTAAGGTACAATCGGTCGCGCCTGAGCCTTCTATGACTTCAACTGAGACGCTTATCGAACCCGGCGAGCCGTCGATCGCGCCGATCATTCCTCCACCCGATCAGGCGGCCGACGCCGAGCGAGGCGCGGGCATCACGCGCGCGGCAGGCATCGTCGCCGCCGGCAACGTTCTCAGCAGCGTGCTGGGCCTCGTCCGCGAGATCGTCAAGAGCGATCTCTTCGGCGCGTCTGCCTTTGTCAGCGCCTACAACGTGGCGGCCTATGTGCCGAGCATGCTGTTCGACCTGCTGGTGGGCGGGCTGGTCAGCTCGGCGCTGGTGCCCATGTTCAGCGAGCTGGCGGCGCGCAAGGACCGCGGCGAATTGTGGCGCTTGCTGAGCCTGCTCCTGTCCGTCGCCGTCGTGTTCCTGTCCATCGCGGTGCTGGTGCTGGAGCTCTTCGCGCCGCAGGTGGCGCGGGCGATGGCGGGCGGTTTCAGCGCTGGAGCTGCTGCAAGTCACGACCAACCTGCTGCGCATCACGGTGCCCGCCGTCCTGTTCCTCAGCCTGTCGGCCATCGTCTCCGGCGCGTTATACGCGTTAAAGCGCTTTGCTTACCCGGCCTTTGCCGCGCCGCTCTTCAACCTGGCGACGATCATCGTGGCGGTGCTGCTGGCCTCCCGCCTGGGCATCGCGGCGATGGCGCTGGGCCTGCTGGCCGGCTCGATCTGCCAGCTGCTGTTTCAATTGCCCGGCCTGCGCGGCGCGGCGCTGCGCTGGCATTTCGATCTGCGCGATCCGGCGCTGCGGCGCATCCTGACCCTGTATCTGCCCGTGCTGGCGGGCCTGGTCATCGGGCAAGTGGCGATTGCGATCAGCCTGAATCTCGCGTCGCGCACGGGCGACAAAGGCATTGCCTTGATGGACTATCCCACGCGCCTGATCCAGTTTCCGCTCGGCCTGATCGTCAGCGCCGTCTCGATCGCGATTCTGCCTTCATTATCTCGTTTTGCCGCCGAGAATTCTTTACGCGATTTTCGGGCGACGCTGGCGCAGGGCCTGCGGCTGGTGCTGGTGTTGATCATCCCCTCGACGATTGGCCTGTACGTGCTGGGCTTTCACATCGTCGGACTGCTATACGAGCACGGCGCCTTCACGCCCGCCGATACGCAGGCCGTGACGCTGATGTTGTGGCTGTATTTGATTGGCTTGATCTTCGCCGGCATCGATCAGCCGCTGGTGTTTGCCTTCTACGCGCGGAAAGACACCCTGACCCCGGCCATTGTCGGATTGATCTGCAACGTGGGCATCTATCTGGCCGTGGCGCTGATCCCGCCTGCGCTGTACGGCCGTCCGCTGCAAATCACCGATCTCGCCATTGCCAACTCGGTGCAGTGGATGAGCCACGCGCTGATCATGTTGTTCCTGACGCGGATGCGTTTGGGCGGGTTAGGCGGCTTTGGCCTGTGGAGCCTGGCGGGCAAAGCCATCGCCGGATCGATCGTGATGGCGGTGGTGGCTTATGCCGTGATCACCGCCTTGAATGCCGTCCTGGGCGAAAGCTCGGTGCTGCGCGAAGGGATCGGCGTCATCGGCGCGGCGGTGGCAGGCTTCGGCATCTATCTGGGCATCATGGTGCTGTGGAAAGTGCCGGAAATCCGCATGATGTGGCAAATCTTCCGGCGGCGCGTTGCTTGAGGGTGGGTGAGACGGTATAATCGAGTCGGATTGTCGAGCTGATTTCAATGAGACCGTGCTCAAGAATGCAATTGTGCGCAAGGTTAACGACTTTCCAGATTCACTGCGATCTCCGCGGTGAATAATTCTTAAACGGAACGGAGATTCAGTCTTTGTCCCAGGACACGAATAAACCCTCGCTGCCATCAACGCTCTACACGGAGGATTATTTCCTCAATGCCTGCGAGGGATATGAAGAGTTTGTCGAATCGCAGGGCGAGCGCCTGTCGCGCCGCCTGAGTGAGGCGTTTGCGTATGCCGAAGTGAAGCCCGGCATGCAGGTGCTGGATGTGGGCTGCGGGCGCGGCGAGATTTTGCGCCACGTCACCCGGCTCGGCGCGCGCGCCTATGGCGTGGACTATGCCGAGGTGGCGGTGAAGCTCAGCCGCGAAGCCACCCGGGACGAGCCGGCGCCGATCGGCGTGTACCGCACCGACGCCAAGCGCCTGCCCTATCCGGACGGCGCGTTCGATCGCCTCTTGATGTTTGACGTCGTGGAGCACCTGTATCCCTGGGAACTCGACGCGGCGCTGCAAGATGCCCGGCGCGTGCTCAGACCCCAGGGGATGATCGTGGTACACACTGCGCCCAACCGATGGTACGATCAATATGCGTATCCCTTCGTGCGCGGTGTGCGCCGCCTGCAGGGCAAGAAATATCCGGCCAATCCGCGCGCGCTGAACGTGGAAGCCAACGTCGAAGTGCACGTTAACGAGCAGAGCATCGTGAGCCTGCGCCGCTACCTGGAGCGCGCTGGATTCACGCACGTGAAAGTGTGGCTCAACAGCCCGCCGCAGCAGCGCAGCGAGAACGTCATCTTTCGCGGGGCGCGGCGCGTGCTGTTCAAGTGGATTCCATTCAAGTGGTTCTTTGAGCGCGAAGTCTTTGCCGTCGGCGTGAGACCCGCCCATTGATCACGAAGTCCCCTTCGCTGCGCGGCGGGGATTGATCATTGTTCATTGTTAATTGTTCATTGCCCATTGCTCTATGCCTGATCGCCGGCCGATTGACGAACTCTCCATAGACGAGCTGGAAGAAATTCTGGCGATCCGCAAGCGCGAGGCGCGCGAAGCGAGACTCAAGCGCTTGCGCGCCGAAGGCCGCGTGCTGGATGTGCCGGGTGCGGCGTCCGCCGCGCCCGATCAACCGGCTGCGCCCCCGCGCGATGCGGCTGCGCTGGCCCGCCGCTCCAAATTCAGCGAAGTCTACGAAGACGATCAGGTCAAGCGCCGCTTCGGCCCCGGCCCGCAGACCGTGCGCCGCTGGCGCGATCGCCTGCTCCTGCTCGTCGAGATCGGCGCCGTCATCGGGCTAATTCTGATCTTCATCAACGTGCAGCAGGCCCGCGTCGAAACGAACGAGACCGCGAGCGCGGCGCGGCCGGCTCAGCCCACTCCGGTGCCCACGCCGTTGATCAGCGCCATCGTGCTGCCCTCGGGCCACCGCCCGCCCACCGCGCCAGGCGGCGCTGCGCCCAACTTTGACGAAATTCCGGCGCACCTGCGCGCCTATGCGCAGTCGATCACGCCGCAGCCCATTCCCACGCCCGGCCCCGGCCAGCCCACGCGCGTTCAGATCCCGGCCATCGGCGTCGACGCGCAGGTCGTGCCCGGGGATTCATGGGATCAATTGAAGAAAGGCGTGGGGCATCACATCGGATCGGCCAATCCGGGCGAGCGCGGCAATCTGGTGCTGTCCGCGCACAACGACGTCTTTGGCGAAATCTTCCGCCACCTCGATCAGTCGCAGCCCGGCGATGAAATCGTGGTGTATTCCGGCTCGCAGCGGTATCGTTACACCATCAGCGAACGGCGCCTGGTCGCGCCGACGCAGGTCGACGTCATGGGGTCCACCAACGAGCCGGCCGTGACGCTGATTTCATGCTATCCGTATTTGATCGACAATCAACGCATTGTGGTGTCCGGCCAGTTGAGCCAGTGAATCTGTGGTAGAATTGGCCCCACTTCCGATTTTGAGGTAGCAATCCAATGGCAAAGAAGACCCGCAAAGCATTGAAGCAAGAATCGCAGCAGCGCGCCATTCAGCAGGCCGTAGCCAACGTGAGCGCCGAAGCCGCCGCTCCGGCTCCGGCGGCTTCGGCGCCCGCTGCGCCTGTCCGCGCGGCGAAAGTCGAACTGGAGGAACAGCAGGAGTTCGCCTATGTGAAGTCCGATGTGCGCCGCAGTCTCACGCTGGCCGGTATCTTCGCGGCGGTGATGATCGTCCTGTCGTTCATCGTGCGCTAGTCTCAGCGCGCTTCAATCGCAAAGGGGCGACCCGCGACGCAGCGGGCCGCCCCTTTTGTTGTCACCACTTCCGGGGTCAAGGCCGATCGTGCAGTGGCCGCACCTCGGGATCGGATGCCGGTTCGAGCGAGGCGCGCGCCGGCTCGATCGAGCGGGGCACCAAACGCCGCAGCCAGACCTTCCACAGCAGTTCCAGCGCCGCATGCAGGCCAATTGCCAGCCATACGTTCCTGGTCAGCGCGAACAGGGCCGCGCTCAGCGCCAGCAGCACGCCGCGGCGCAGCCAGCGCTGCCGCTCTTCCGGCAGCGGGCTCAAACCGTTGCGGATCAACTCCACGAGCCATTCCACGCCCACCAGCAGCGCCCCGCAGAGCACGGCCGCATACACATCGCCCAGAAAAATCAGCGGCGCGGCGCGATAAAACGCCCAGTGGATCTCCGCGTAGACGGCTTCAACGATGACCGTTCCGGCTGATCGATCATCGACGCCCAGCGGCCGGCCGGCGCGCGCGACCTGTCGGCTGGCCGCGCCAATCGGGAGCAGGACAATCACCCCCAACGTCAGAGCCGTGCTCAAGCCATGCAGCCACTCGGCGGGGGACCAGCCCAGGATGGATCCGCCTGTGCCAGTCAGGCCCATATCGATTGTGGCGATGCTGCCCGTCAGCAAAGCGGCGTATGGCACGCCGAGGAAGTAGATCAGGCGCAGGAGCGGCTCGAGGAGACGTCCGCCCGGGGTGGCGCGCAGCCGATCCAACTGTGCGGGACCGGCGAACAAGATCGCCAGCACAGCCACGGTCATGGAGGCCAGAGTCCAGACCACAGGCAAAAGCTGCGCCTCGGTCATGAGGGAATGCGCTCCGCCGGCAAGCGCAGCATGACACGCGTCCCCTGACCCACGGCCGAAGCGATGGACAATTTGCCCTTCAAGACTTCGGCGCGCTCGCTCATGTTGACCATGCCCAGGCTGCCGCGCTTGTCGTAGTTGACCTGCACTTTGCTCACGTCGAAACCTTTGCCGTTGTCGCGCACTTCGATCAGGTATGTGTCGTTGTCGCGGCGCGCGCTGATCCAGATATCGGCCGCCACAGCGTGCTTGCGCGCATTGCCCACCGCTTCTTCAACCACGTAGAAGACCATGCCCTGCGCGTCTTTGTCCAGCTTTTCAGCATTTTCGTCGAGTTCCAGGTGCACGTTAAGGGTGGGCTCAGTGTCGTGGAGTTTCTGCACCAGCGTTTCCAGGGCGGCCCGCAGACCCTGTGTTTCCAGGATGAGCGGGCGCAGTGTAAACAGCATCTGGCGGATTTCCTTGGTGGTCGCGCGCGCCAGCGTTTCGATCTTCTCCAATTCCTCCGGAACGCGCGCCGATGATTTCAGGAGCAGGTTGCGCGCGTAGTTGATCCGCATGGCAATGGCGGCCACGCTCTGCGTGGGGCCGTCGTGCAACTCGCGCGCCAGTTTCTTGCGGGCATCTTCCTCAATATCGACGATGCGCGCTTTTTCGGCCTGCAGGCTCTCAAAGAGCTGCGCATTCTGCAGCGCAATGGTGGCCTGATTGCAGACGGCCGTCAGCACGTCAATGTTATCCGGCGTGAAGACATTTTGATCGGGGCTGGCAAACACCGCCACGCCGTAGTTCTCGAATCCGGCCCGCAGCGGCACGCATACCGCCGACACACAGCGATGCAGCGCCGTGTAGGTGGTCAATTCCGGATCGTGCTCCGTGTCATTACAGACGATCGGCTCGGCGTGCGCCAAAGCGCGTGAGACGGCGCCGGCCGGGTTGAGCTGCAGCGTGAGTTTCTCGTCGCGGCTGGTTAAGTGCCGCGAGGCTGCCACCACCATGTTGTCGGTGGACAGCAGCAGCACCATGCTGATAATGCGCGTCGAGGCCGGCCCCATTTCTTTCAGGCCCAGAATGCTGACGTCCAGCACGGCGTCCAGAATGCGTTGATAGTTGAGCGTGGCGCTCAGCGTGCTGGCCATCTCAAAGATGGCGCGCGCCTGCTCGCGCGCGGAGCGCAGCCGCTGCAGCTCGCGCTCTTCCTCGATCTGTTTGCGTTCCAGCGTCTGTCTGCGAATCAACGTCCCCAGGACACCGGCGACCAGCGCCATCCCGATCGGCATGAGCAGAGCCGGCCACTGGCCCCCCATGCCGAGGAAGGCCAGGCTGATCACCGCAGTCGTGATGAGATCGACTAGCGGGTTGAAACGCAGCGCGGCGGTCAAAATCGGAAGCAGCGCATAGTAGAACAGCGGGCTGGCTGCGCCGCCGGTGATCAGCAACAGGGCAATCGCGACAATCGTATCGACCACCAGCCCCGCGGGCGCCAGCAGCCACGCGGGGACATCGAAGATCAACAACACCATGGCCACCAGGTTGAAGACCGCGGCGACCGACACGAGAAGCAGCACGGTCTGGGGCAGATTGTCTTGAGTCGTCGGCAGCTGGGTGGGGCTTAGCAAGAACACCGGGATCACGCTGAGCAGCATGAGCCAGCGCAGCCCGATGATCCACCAATCGATCCGAGAGGCACGGGACGATGATGAGCGCAACTTAAAAAACCTCAGTCGATGAGTCCAGGATGCCAGACAAAAGCCGCAGTCGCGAGGGGCGATACCCGCGCATCCGCGGCCTGGGTCGTGTGGGCCAGCCCACACCGTTCGTCATTGTACCATAAGCAGACAGGCGCGCCAAAACTCTCGGGTTCAGTGTGTGCGCCAAAGGTTCAGGCGTCATGACGGCCTCGCGGATGGAATTCGCTGGCGTTGCAGCAGAAAACAAAACGGTCCGCGTCGAATGACGCAGACCGTGCTGGTGGGCGATATAGGACTTGAACCTACGACCTCACGGATGTGAACCGTGCGCTCTAACCAGCTGAGCTAATCGCCCGAGCGGGCGAGATTATAACATCCTCGCCCGGAGTTGACAAGAGCCGATCAGCGTCGTGCGCAAGCAAACGCTTCGCGTGTCAGGCGCTTAGCAGTTCGGGCTCCACACCGCACTGCCCCACAGGGGCCTTGGGGCACGCACGAAGTCCCCGTAGCGCGCCTAGCGGCCCACCGACGCAAAGCGTCGGGCATGGGCAAGCGGAGTGGGTATGGGTGCATGTGTGCCCGGCTAAGCGGCGGTGCTGCGCGAGGAGCCGCCACTGCTGACACCTGCTGCGTGCACCATCAGCGCCCGGCAGCAGCCGCGGCAATGGTAACGCCTTTAGGCTGCGTATACAACGCCCGATAAGCGATCACGGCGATGGCGACGTAGGCCAGCGTCTTGGGGATCATCAACATGCCCAGCATGGGCGCTTGCTGCACGAAGAGGATGACCGGCGTGTAGAACGCATACGACGCCGCAATCATCCAGCCGATCCACTGGAAGGCGCGATCGTGCACACGATAGGCGTCACGCAGAATCAGAACCATTACGCCCAGACCCTGAATCATCAGCGGGAGGTTGCGAATCAAACCCCAGGGCTGCGGCGGCACAACCTGGCTCCAGTCGTTCTGGGGAAACAGCATGATGAGCAGGCGAAAGACGCCGGTTGCCAGCAGGAACCAACCTGCCGGGCCCAGCGGTTTGTTGAAGCGCAAGCGCCAGACGTCCACCATCAACATGTAGAAGAATGTCACGGTGATGGCGGTGGCCAGCGCGCCGAGGCCGACCAGGCTGAGCGGGACACCCAGCACGACAGGCTGCGCCTCCAACCCGCCGAGCGAGTAAGCCAGCACTCGAAAACCGACGTGTCCCGTATCGCCCAGCGCCAGCAGCGCGAACGCCCACATCACGCGCTGAGCGACGGCGCGATTTTCCGGCGCGACCACGTGCTGCCGGCGCGCCATCATAATCACGATCGTCCAGATCGCGATCAAGTAACCGAGGTTGAAAATGATCTCGACCCACATCCGCATTGCTTCTGACATTTTTCCTCCGGCGGGGCAGGTCTTGCGCCTGTCCCTATGGTTGACCGCGGACTCGCTCGCCTGGCGGATTTACCCCTGCGAATTGACGCCCGCCCCGCGCAAAAACAGCTCGACGAGGAGACGGGCCATAGTTTCATTGTCTTGATCCAGGCCGTGCCTGCTTTGAATGAAGGTATTGACCAGGCCGAAGAATGTCCAGGCATAGAGCGCGCTGTCGCCCGGGCGCAGTTCGCCGCGGCGCAGGCCGGCCTGCATCAGCGCCGTGATCGGCTCGACGAGTTCGGTCTGATGCGCTGCGTTGATCAGCCGCCGATAGTGCTTGTCGCCGATGTGCTCCATGTCACGCAGCATGGCCGCAAGGTCGACGCGGAAGTTATCCAGCATCGCTCTGCGCGAAGCGTGTCAGACGCTCGGCCAGCGGCGCTTCCTGCTCGATGATGGCGCGATACCCGCGCAGCTGGTGCAGCATCGTCTGGAGGTAGAGCGTCTCCTTGTCCCGGAAATAGTAATAGAGCGTTGGCTTGGTGATCTTGCAGCGACGGCACACCTCGTCCATCGACACACCGCGATAGCCTTTGGCCTGGAACAAAGACCAGGCTTCGTCCAGGATCTTACGGGCGTTAGCGTTGGTCGAGAGCGGCGGCAGGGAGTGGGGCATGATCAGCAGCCAGTATACTAAACGGTATACAAAGTATACTCGCTGGTATATGAGAAGTCAACTCGGCCGCCCGGCTGCGGCCCGGCAGCGCCGTGCGCGTTGACACGCCTCCGGAAAGCCCGTATAATCAAGGCCATGTTTACGACATGCCCGTTGCCTGCCCCTGCTCCCGTTAAGCCGGACCGCACGTCTGGGTAGGCCCGTTTGTGTCACGGGTAAGTTGAAGGCCAGTCCTCTCCAGATGTGCGAGCGGACTGGTTTTTGTTTGGAAATCAGGATGGACATTCGACAACTTTCGGAAGAGATGCACCGTTTCGTCAGCGCCAAGGGCTGGTACAACACCGACTCGCCGCGCCCGCAGACGCCACGTAACATCGCCGCCTCGCTGGCGATCGAAACGGCCGAAGTGCTGGAACATTTCCAGTGGAATGAAACCATGGCCGATCGGGCGGAACTGGCCGCCGAGCTGGCCGACGTGACCTTGTATCTCTTGCAGCTGGCCTCGCTCTGCCAGATCGATCTGGAGCAGGCTGTGCTGGATAAGTTAAAAGTGAACTACACGCGGACGTGGGATCAATGAGCCGCCTCAAAATCCTGGCCGTGAGCGATCAGGCGGTCGATGCGCTGCACAGCCCCAACGTGAAGAAACGCTTCGAGGATGCGGATCTGATCATCAGCTGCGGTGATCTGCCGTATGGCTACCTGGATTATCTGGTGACCGTGCTGGGCAAGCCGCTGTATTTTGTGCATGGCAATCACGATCGGGACTACGAATACACCGAGAACGGGCGGCGCTATCTGGCCCCGCAGGGCGCCACGTCGCTGGATATGCACGTGGTAAAAGGGCCGGGCGGCTTGATCCTCGCCGGGCTGGAAGGATCGATTCGTTATGATCCGGACAGCAGCCATCAGTACACGCAAGAGCAAATGGATCGCCGCGCCACGCAGCTGGCCACCAAGCTGGTGAGCCATCGGGTGCGGCACGGCCGTTATCTTGATATCCTGGTAACGCACTCGCCGCCGTTCGGCGTGGGCGACGGTCCCGATCCGGCGCATGTCGGCTTCCGGGCGTTCAACACCCTCATTCGGCGGTTCAAGCCGCGCCTGCTGCTGCACGGCCATCAGCATCGCTATTACGGCCCCTATGGCACGCCGCCCAGCACGCAGGTCGATTCCACCCGCGTGATCAATGTCTATCCCTTTCAGCTCATCGAGTGGGAGGACGATCGTGACGGATGAGATCAGTCACAACGACAGCCTCACGGCGAAAGCCGCGGGCGACTATGGCCGCGTGCGGCGGAGAGCGTGGTTCCGCGAGGTGGTGGCCCGCCTGGCCGGACGTTCTAACCAGCTGCTGTCTTATGAAGCAGTCAAGCAGTCGCTGAAATTAGGCGGACCGATCTATCGCGGCGTAAAAACCGTGCCCGTGGCGCAGATTGTCGGCAGCGTCGATCGGTACCGCGACTTCGACGAGGTGTTTCTGCCCAAGCAGGACAACACGGCGAACCGGTGGAAGAGCATCGCGCGCGCTTTCTACGGCGATGTGGGTCTGCCGCCGGTGCGCCTGTACAAAGTCGGCGACGCCTACTTCGTCATGGACGGGCACCACCGCGTGTCGGTGGCGCGCGAACAAGGCGTCGAATTCGTCGACGCCGAAGTGCAGGAGGTCATCTCGCGCGTGCCAGTCAACGCCCAGCTGAAAGCGGAAGACCTGAAGATTCTGCATGAATATCGGCATTTCCTGGAGCGCACCCGGCTCGACGAGATTCGTCCGGGCCAGCCCATCCGCTTCACGGTGGCGGGCGGCTATCAGCAGATCATCGAGCACATCGCCACGCATCGCCAGTACATGCAGCTGGAGCAGCAGCGCGAAGTGGGCGATGCCGAGGCCGTGGCCGATTGGTACGATCAGGTCTATCGGCCGGTAGTCGAAGTCATTCGAGCGAACCACGTGCTGGACGATTTTCCGAACCGCACCGAGTCTGACTTGTACTTGTGGATCGTCGAGCATCTCTACTTCCTGCGGGAGACAGAACAAGACACTTCCATCGAGAAAGCCGCCGAAGATTACGCCGGACAGTACAGCGAAAAATCGATCAGGCGGCTGATGCGCGGCGTTACGCAGGCTTTTGCGGACAACCACGAAATCCCGCTGGAAGTGGTCAAGGCCGAGCAGGCCCGCGATAACTTTCTGGCCGAAACGCGCCTGGCCGAGCTGCGGCCCGATCAGAATATTCTGTGCACGTCTGATCTCGACTATCAGAAATTGCGCGACCATATCAAGCAGCACCGCTATTACATGGGGCTCGAACTGCAGCGGGATGTGCGCGAAGACGAAGCAGTGCTGCACTGGTACGACACGGTGTATCGGCCCATCGTCACCGCGATCCGCGAGCACGACTTGCGGGCAGAATTTGCCGACAAAACCGAAACTGAATTGTATCTTTCGATCGTCAAGTATCTCGATCAGCTGCGCCGGGCCGCAGGCGACGTCAGCGCCGAAGAAGCCGCGGTCGATTACGCGGCGCAATTCAAGCAGCATCCGATCAAGAAGATCCTGGGGGGCCTGCTCTCCGCGATCGTGGGCGGCGAAGCGCCCCTGGCCCGGCCGGACGTGCCGGCCCCGGTCGAGGTCTCGCACACCGCCGGTCAAAATTCGAGCACAGGAGGCTAAGGCGTATGCCACATCCGAAAGGACCCGTCGCAGTCGTTTTTGGCAGTAACTCGCCGCAAGAAGGCGATCTCGATTACGCTGCGGCGCGCGAACTGGGACGCCGGCTGGCGCAGGCCGGTTACGTGATAGCCACCGGCGGCTATTTCGGCACGATGGAGGCGGCGAGCCGCGGCGCGCAGGAAGCCGGCGGGCACGTCATCGGCGTCACCACGTCGATCTTCGATGCGGCGCGGCTGCACCCCAACGCTTTTCTCGACGAAGAGATCAAGTTCCCGACGTTGTTTCAGCGCCTGCACCACCTGGTCACCATGGCGGATGTGTGGGTGGCGCTGCCCGGCGGCATCGGCACGTTGAGTGAAGTGGCCTTGACGTGGAGCCTGATGCAGACCGGCGAGATGAGGCGGCAGCCTTTTGTGCTGGTGGGCGAACAGTGGCGCAAGACCATCGGCGAGTTTTCCTCCGACGCCTACGTGCGCCCGCAATACCGCGAACTGGTGCGCTACGCGGCTGATGTGCAGCAAGTGTTGGCGTTGTTGAGGTAAGGCGCCAAACGGATGATTTCATTCATCACTTATCAAGGAGCCGGTCATGTCTGAACTCAAACTCACTCCCCGCAGCGAAGACTACTCGAAGTGGTACACCGAAGTGGTGCAGCGCGCCGAGCTGGCCGATTATTCGCCCGTGCGCGGCTCGATGGTGATTCGCCCGTACGGCTACGCGTTGTGGGAAAACGTGCAGGCCGGGCTTGATCGGCGCTTCAAGGCGACCGGGCATCAAAACGCCTACTTCCCGCTGCTCATTCCGATGTCGTTCCTGCAGAAAGAAAAGGAACACGTGGAAGGTTTCTCGCCTGAACTGGCGGTGGTCACGCACGCAGGCGGCGAGCAGTTGGAAGAGCCGCTGGTGGTGCGTCCCACGTCGGAAACCATCATCGGCTATATGTACGCGCAGTGGATCAAGAGCTATCGCGATCTGCCGGTCCTGATCAATTGTTGGAACAATGTCGTGCGCTGGGAATTGCGCACGCGCCTGTTTCTGCGCACCGCCGAATTCCTGTGGCAGGAAGGCCACACGGCGCATGCCACTGCCGAAGAAGCCGAAGCCGAAACGATTCAGATGTTGAAGGTGTACACCGACTTCGCCGTCAACGACGCAGCGATCCCGGTGATTCCGGGCCGCAAGTCGGAGTCCGAGAAGTTCGCGGGCGCGGTGCGCTCCTATACCATCGAAGCGATGATGGGCGACAAGAAGGCGCTGCAATCGGGCACATCGCACTTTCTAGGGCAGAACTTTGCCAGAGCCTTCGACATCAAGTACCTCAGCAAGACCAACGATCTGGAATTCGTTTGGACCACGTCCTGGGGCCTGTCGACGCGCATGATCGGCGGCATCATCATGGTGCACGGCGACGATCAAGGCTTGCGGCTGCCGCCCAAACTCGCTCCTATCCAGGCGGTGATCGTGCCCATCTTCAAGAACGACGGCGAAAAGAGCAGGGTCATGCCGGTGGTCGATCAGCTGCGCCAGCAGCTGGCGGAGGCTGTGCGGGTCAAGGTGGACGATCGGGAGGAGACGCCCGGCTTCAAGTTCCACGATTGGGAACTGCGCGGCGTGCCGCTGCGGATCGAGGTCGGCCCCAAGGATGTCGAGAAGGGCACTGTGGTCTTTGCGCGGCGCGATCTACCGGGCAAGGAAGGCAAGTCGTTCGTGCCGCAAGCCGGGATCGCGGACGCAGCTCGATCAATCTTGGCGACGATCCAGGCTGATATGCTGCAGCGCGCCGCCGAGTTCCGCGATGCCAACACGCACGAGCCGAAATCTTACGCTGAGTTCAAGGCGATTGTGGAAGACGGCTTCGCGCGCGCGTGGTGGTGCGGCGAGCGGCAGTGCGAGGCCGAGATTAAAGAAGAGACCAAAGCCACCACGCGCTGCATTCCGCTGGAGCAACCGGGTGGATCGAGTGTCTGCATTCACTGCGGCAAGCCTGCTGCGGAAGTGGCGATCTTTGCGAAGGCGTATTGATCGGCACCAGGTAAAACACACGGGCCAAGCATTGTTCTTGGCCCGGGTCTTTATGCTAGTATTCAGTTGTTACGTCGCAATGGAACTGCGGCGGGACGCCCAGCGCTATGGAATCACGCCCGCTGCCGTGACGACGTCTTCCTGATTGATCAGAGTCGGCACAAACTCGAAGCCGTAGAACCAGACCACGTTCTGCTTGTTGTTGCTGTCGGTCCAGAAGGCATGGAAGACGTTGTCGGAGCCGACTGCCAGGTCCGTGTAGTCGCCGAAGAAACCGCCGCCAAAGCCGTTGCGTGTGTTGATCGGATGCGTGCTGACCTTCTGAGTTCCGCCTGAACCAACGTTGGTCACATAGTAGTTGAGCCGGGCATTGTCAATGTAATTGCCCAGTACCTGACAATTGATGCGACCTTCTGGCGGAGGCGGGCCGCCGGCGCAGGTCTGCCACGGTGAGACCGTATCGGCAGCGTAAGCGGACAGGTAGACGCGGCCCGAAGGCGAAACCGCCACGCCCGGCCACAGTGTATCCACCCGGCGGGCCGTCGGTGCATTCAGCGTGCCGCCGGTTGGCTGTGTGACCGGATATCCAACTGCTGTCTGGGTCGAGGCATCGAGCGCCGGGAAGATCAACGCCGGTGCGCTCCAGGTTGCGCCGCCGTCGGTCGATTTGCTGTACACCGTGGCGGAGTGGCAGCCGTTATTCGTGTGGGGCGGGCACAGTCCGCCGCCATTACTCATCAAGGTTGACCACGCCACATACAGATCGCCGTTTGGAGCAGCTGCGCCCGCCGGGAAGCTATTGACGCGGAAGGCCGTGTTGGCGAGCGGGATGACATCTTGCAGTTGGGCGATGGCCACCGGCTTGCCGAAGGTCACGCCGCCATCCGTCGACTTAACCATGTAGGTGCTGTCGAGTGTTGCCAGCCGGGTAGCGCCTTCAAAGATGACGTATACCGTGCCATCGTAGCCGACGATCGGGCGTGAGCCCTGATCGTACAGCACGTTGCCGGAGATATTCTGCGGATCGCTGAAGGTCTTGCCGCCATCTGTCGAATAGGCGAAGAAGATCGGCGACTGGACGAAGTTGCCATTCTGCGGCATTGAAGATGTAGCGCGTCCAGCTGACGTAAACCCGATCGCGGTAGGGGCTGGAAACGTGCCAGTCGGCGGCGATCCATTCCTTGTCGTTCAACGATCGAGGGCGAAGTGGTTTGGTTGATAAAGGTCGGCTGCCCCAGGCTGAGGTTGCCGCTGCCGTCAAAGGTGCCTTTATTCACGGCTACTGTATTGGGTGGAGCCGTGCGGTCGAAGCCGAGACCGGCATAAAAGACCTTGCCACGGCTGTCGAAGGCCAGAGCCGGATCGCCGCCCGCGTCGTACTGACCGCCGGTCAGGCGCTTAACCCCGGGGATCAGCGTTCCCAGGTGATGCCGGATCGCTGCTGGTGCAGCACCAGGTTTGGCCGCCGTCGTTCGAGAAATACGTCCCCGAGTAGCCGTCCCCCAGAGCGCTGCAGGGCGTGCCGTTGACGTCGCAGGCCCAGGTGCGAGCCACGTAATCATTGGCCGCGGCCACAACGCGATTGGGGTTGTTCGGGTCGACCGCGATGGCCGTCTCGTTCTGCGGCGCGCCCGCCGTGTCCTGGTTCACCGTTACGGCCGGAGCAGCAACCGTGTTGCCATCCAGCGGGCTGGACAGCACAAAGGCAGGCACAATGGGTGCAGCCGGCGTAAAGTTTGACGCTTCAATCGCTGCTTCTTCTTCGATGAAGGCCGAGAAGCGAATCTGCAGGCCCGCAGTGCCGTTGAGCGAAGCGACTTTACCCGCCAGGGTGGTAATATCATAGCCTGGCTGGGAAGTCGCAGAGGCGCCGAAAGCAGTGGTCACCAACAGGCTGAGCAGTACGGCTAGAACGGTTAAAGCAATCAGAATTCTAGAGAGTTTCATGGGATTCCTCCTTGGTGAAAGCGTTGAGAAAGCGTCATTACGGACAACAACAGACACGAATTCCTTACAGTGGCGGATATTTTCGAAGTCAGTCAGCGATCACCTCCCGACATGTGATTTCACCATTAGGTGTGTTGATCGGATGCGTGCTGACCAGCTGTGTTCCGCCTGAACCGACATTGGTCACATCGTAATTGAGCCAGGCATTGTTAACGTAGTTGCCCTGCGCCAGGCAGTTGATGCGCCGGACACGCTTCTGCGATCGGGTCACTCTTTGGCGCGAATCACGGCGGTGAAGACTTCTTCGTTAAGGCTCGCTACTGCATCGCGCCGATCGGTCCATACGGGATGGCTGATGCCGTTATAAGCAGCGAGGCCTTCATAGTCGCCGTATTGGTCATGCAGTTGCGCGCCGCAGCACGTTTCATTGGTGGACGCCGTGGTCACCTGCACGTTGGGCATGAACAACTGGCCGCCATCGGTCGATCGGGCGTAGAAGATGTGCGTGCTGACATGCGTCGGATCGAGCCGGGTGTCGTTCCAACTCAAATTGACCGAGCCATCGATCGGATCGACGGCGAGCCAATGATTGAATTGGTCGTTAGCAAGGCCGGCCGGATCATCGTTGACACGCAGCGGCACGCTCCAGTGTGCGCCGCCGTCAGTCGAACGGGAGAGGAAGATGTCGGTACCGTTCGCAGCCGCCAGGTCCATCCACGAGCAATACAGCGTTCCGCGATGTGAGCCGCTGCTGATATCTGCGCCGCAGGCCGGATAGACCAGGGCACGCCGTACATTCATGGCGGGAAGCGCAATGTCGAACGCCACTTGCGTCGGCGCGATGGCCTGCGTCACGCCGAAAGTCTGTCCGCCATCGGCCGAATGGCTGAACACGATCGCGTTGTGCTGAATATCGTTCCAGGCGACAGTCAACGTGCCATCCGGTCCCACAAAAGGGTCCGCCCCGATCGCCGCGTTGGCGCCTTTGACGCTGGCGCTGGCCTTAACCGCAGCGGAGAACGTGTGGCCGCCGTCAGTCGAACGGCTCACGAGGATGTCGTTAGTGCTGGACGAGTTACCGTTGCGGTATCCCAGGTGACGTAGATCGTATCCCGGAGCGGGCTGTTCGGATTGGTGTCGACCGTGATCATCGGTTTGTCGTTGAACTGACCAGTGCCGTTTTTGAAGGCAAAACAGGTCGGTGTCCAGGTGCGGCCGCCATCCGCAACACTAATTGCACGTTTCATGAGTCTCTCCCTGGAAAGCAAAGTTTTTGATTCTCGGTGTAGACAAACGTTTAGAAGCAGCTGGTACTGACTCGATAAGTCTCACCTTCGAGTTCACGATAAGGTTATCCCGCAGAGGGACCAACTCTCGTGTTGCTTCGCTCAAGTTACGGGGTGAGTTTGCTGATGCGCGTGCCCCAGTTGGCGAGCGATGTCCGTGTGCCTCCGCAGCTGCCGAAGCCCGCTAGGCTCGGCGGAGCGGGATAGTATTGAGCATACGTACACGTCTGGCCGATGTACTCGGACGCGATCCAGAGATTGTTGCCATCGGTTACGGCTGCACCATAGTCGCCCCAGCGTGGGCGGAAGTACTGGAAGGCGTTGTAGCCGGTGAAGCCATCGTCAGGGCCAAGCCCAGCCGCCGCGACGTGGATCGGCCCCACGGAGCCGTCCGCGCTGATCAGCGCGTAACCCGCGCTCGGGTAGTAATCCGCACCGAGGACGGTGAACGCAATCGCGCCCTTGCCGTTAGTGCCCATGGCGATAGCCGGGTAGGTAAGGTTATTGTTCGCTAACGCGAGGTAGCCTTGCTGCTTGACTTGCCCTTCCACCTTGCCTGCGCCGTTGATCTTCGGGCTCACTGCAAACCAGGCAACGCCCGCTTTCAACTGGCCGTTAACCCAGACGGCCGTGTCTGCCGCTCCCCACAACATGCCGTTGACGTACCAGGTTTGCTGCATGCGGGTGTCGTTTGAATCAATGTGAACCTCGACCTCGTTGTGCGCCGGGGCTGGAGGATTGAAGAGGATCTGCCAGCAGCCTGGGCCGAACGGCGTGGGCGTCGTGGTGTTGTTGATGCAGTCGGCCAGCGGGATGTTGCCCGGTTTTTGGTCTGCCCTGGGTGGGAATACATACGTCTCGCTGTTGATCAGCCGGCTCGTCCAACTCAGCGCCGGCGTCGCTGAGTCCAGCGACCTGGTATTCGTCACAGCCCAGAGCCCAATGCGGCGGGCGGTGCCCGTCGGGTTGCCTGTCTCGGAGCCGTCGCCGGCGATTGTGCTGAGGAAATACTCTGTGCCATTCTTATCGCTCGCATACTGTCCGGCGGGCGAGGTCGCAGGCCAGACCGTGAAGCCCGGCGAGCCGTCGACGTTGAGGTTTTCGACCAGCGTCATATTGATTGACGCCGGGTGAGCGGCGAGCTGCGCCTTCGAGAAGGCAAAGATCTGCGCGGCGTTGAAGTTGGGTCCGAACAGATCGTACTCGTTCGTCGTGATATAGACGCCATATTTGTCGGCGCCGATGTGCGGATAATCCTGGAAGCACGGGCCCGGCGTCGTGCCGTCGGTCGTACAGCCATGGTTGGGCGTCCCATCTGTCCCGTCGTTTTGGGCCGGGACGTAGTAGATCGTCCAGGCACCGGTCGGGTCGCCCGTGTTGCTGACGGCGACGTCGATCGTGTTCTTACCATTGTAGTTGCCATCGGCATCCACGTCGAGCGTCGTGATGTCGACGACGAACCGGTTGTTGTCCGGATCGTAATAGCACTGCGGGTCGATCACGTTGGGGCCGACTACACCCGTTGAGCGGTCGATGGCGGCGGGGTATCCAAAGAACGTGTTCAGATCCTGTACGCCAGACAGCGCGCTGCCGCTCGTGTTCCACACGCGGATGACGCTGTTAACGGTCTCGACCACGTAGCCGTTGCCGACGCAGAGTCCCTGGTCAGGCGGCTCGAGTGACCACTGGTTGCCGCCGTTGGCCAGCCGCTGGTTGCGATGGTTCAGGCCGTCGAAGCTGAGGGCAAGTTCAGAATTGGAGCCGGCGACCGCACTTGATGGCACCGTCGGCGCGTCGAGCGGCTGCTTGGGGAACTTGCCATTCTTGAAACCGGGCCGCGGCCGATTGAATGCTGCCTGCTCCATCGTCGGACTCGGAGCCGGGTCGCAGTTCGGGCTGCTGAGGGCCATCCGCGCCGTCAGCACTTGGCCGAATGCTCGTAGTACCGCCTGCCGGGATTTGCCGGGTCGACGTACCGCCAGCTGCGAGTGTCGTAGCGCCAACGGATGCCATCGGCATCAGACTGACAATCAAAGCTACCGCTGCTAAAGTGGATAGAACCTTGTGGGTTCTCATGTGGACCCCCCTTGGGTATGAGATGATGGTGCGTTCGATTGAACAACGAGTGTCTGAATCGGTCAGCTTACACAAATAACCCGACTAAACCTCACCTCCTCACAAAAAGTTCGACATCGTTTGACACCTCACCGTCGTGACTGCGTGATCAAAGAATACGCTTTTATGCGTTGTCAAAACGATGACCGAAGACAGATTACGCTGGAGACTGGGTGGCTAGGATGATCATACTTGATTGTGTGTGCGTTTCGCCGCCCAGGCAATGAGAGGACAATTAGAGAATGTTGGCGCAATTCGGCAGCAGGCAGATGGATCGAGCACGTGTGCCTGCCGCGGCCAGCCTGCAGCAGAGGCGGCAACTTTCACGAAAACATATTGAGATTGACAAAACTGCGGGCCGATGTAAACTATCCATGACACCATCCCGCTAGCGAAGGTTGATGACCTGCGCTAGTTCCTTCCCCAGGAGGAGCCATGCCCCAGCCTCTCGATCTCAAACCGTTGGCCGAAAAGGTACAGCAGCGGACGCGCGAGCATCACGACGACATCGTGCGTTTCATGCGCGAAATCTGCGCCATTCCGTCGATGAATTCGCTCATCGGCCCGGTCGGCGAGCGCATTCAGGCCGAGATGCGCCAGCTGGGTTTTGACGAGGTGCGCTTCGACAAGATGGGCAACACCCTCGGGCGCATCGGCGACGGGCCGCAAGTGATCGTCTACGATTCGCACATCGACACCGTCGGCATCGGCAACCGCGACGAGTGGGAGTGGGATCCCTTTGAAGGCAAGGTCGAGGACGGCCGGTTGTATGCCCGCGGCGCGTGCGATGAAAAGGGCAGCACGCCGGGCTTTGTGTACGGCCTGGCGCTGGCGCGCGATCTGGGCCTGCTGGACGGCTTCACCGCCTACTACTTCGGCAACATGGAAGAGTGGTGCGACGGCATTGCGCCCAATTCCTTCGCCGCAGTCGATCCCGGCATTCGCCCCGATTTTGCGCTCATCGGCGAGCCGACCAAGATGCGCGTGTATCGCGGGCACAAGGGCCGCATCGAGTTGAAGATCACCGCTTCCGGCCGGTCGGCGCACGCGGCGTCGCATTACCTGGGCGACAATGCCGTGTACAAGATGATGGCGATCATCACGCAAATCCGCGAGCTGGATCGCCGGATGCGCTTCGGCATGGGCTATCACCCGGTGCAGGGCTATCCCTCCATCGCGGTGACCGACGTCGAGGCGCGCACGGCTTCGCTTAACGCGGTGCCCGATCAGTTCACCATCTACATCGACCGGCGCATCACTTCGAGCGAGCCGCGCGACGAGGTGATCGCGGTGATCAAGGGGCTGATCCCCGACTATCTGCAGGACGAGATTCACGTGGAAGAATTGTTCTACGACGAGCCCAGCCTACACCGGCTTCGTCTTTCCGGTGTCGAAGTTCTACCCGCCCTGGCTGCTGGATGACGCGCATCCGCTGACGCAGGCGGGGCAGCGCACGGTCGAAGCGTTGTGGGGCGAGACGCGCGAGCTGGGCACGTGGGACTTCTCGACCAACGGCACTTACTGGGCGGGCAAGGCCGGCATCCCCTCCATCGGCTTCGGCCCTGGCGACGAGAAAACCGCCCACATGCGCCACGAAAACGTGCCGCTGCAAGAAGTGGTGGACGCCACGCAATTCTACGCGCTGCTGCCGTACTTCCTGCGGGGCAGCCTTTAGCGCGCCGGAACCGATTCACCGCTGCGCCACAGATTCGACACCGTCTCTGTGGCGCGGTTTTCTCCGCCTCTGGCGGTTCGCCCCTTCCGCGTTTTTCCCGCTTGACTTTAGCCAAATCAGACTTTAGAATGAAAACGTCAGTTGTCAGACGACTAACGTCTAGGTCAATCGTCCCTCATGGTCCGCAAGAGCGCCCCCCTCGCCCAACAAGCCGCCGACGAAGTGCTGGCCGGCATTCGCTCGGGAAAACTGGCCGACAGCGACGGCCTGTTGCCCTCGGAGGCCGAGCTCAGCCAGCGCTTTGAAGTCAGCCGCGCGACGATTCGAGAGGCATTGGCCAAGCTGGAACACGCGGGCGTGATTATCCGCAAGCACGGCGTGGGCACGTTTGTCGCCCCGCCCCTACCCGTCATCGACGCCGGGCTCGAAGAGCTGGAAAGCCTCGAGACGCTGGCGGAACGGATCGGACTGAAGACGCACATGCGCAAAGCGGTGATCGAAGAGCGCGCGGCGTCGGCCGCTGAAGCCGATCGGCTGCAGCTGGCTCCCCGGATCAGGTTTTGTCCGTCGCCCGTGTGATCATGACCGGCAGGCGGCCGGTGGCGTACCTGATCGATATCGTTCCGACTCAATACCTCCGCCAGCAAGATGTCGCTGACAATTTCAACGGGTCGGTGCTGGATCTGTTCCTGCAGCGGGGGCAGCCCCCGCTGAGTCATTCACGCACCGACATTATGCCCGTTGCGGCCGATGACCACCTCGCGCGCCAGCTGAAGGTCAAGGCGGGCGACACGCTGCTGAAGCTGGAAGCTCAACTTTTCACGCGCGAGGGCCAGGTGGCGGACTACTCGCTGAGCTACTTTGTGCCCGGCTACTTTCATTTTCACGTGGTGCGGCGCATCGGCCAGCGCAACCGATCAGGCGGGACTTAAGCGGCTCCGCGAGCCGCTGGTGATTCAAAATCAAAACCACACCTTCAGGAGGATGTCAGATGCGCAGTTTTGCAGGTCGTGATATTTTGTCGTTGAAGGAGTTCGAGCGCCAGGAATTTTTCCGAGTGTTCGAAATCGCCGAGCGGCTGGAGCCGATCGCGCGGAATCGCAAGAACAGTGACCTGTTGAAAGATAAGACGCTGGTCACCGCGTTCTATCAACCCAGCACCCGCACGCGCCTGGCGCACGAAGCGGCGATGCACCGCCTGGGCGGGCACGTCACCGGCTTCAGCGATGCCAAGATGACGCGCGCCGGCGACTTTTATCAGGAGTCGATCAAGGACACCGTGAAGATGCTGGAATTCTACGGCGACGTGATCGTGATGCGCCACTTCCAGCAGGGCGCGCCGCACGAAGCGGCCAAGTGGGCCAGCGTGCCGATCATCAACGGCGGCGACGGCTGGGGCGAGCACCCCACGCAGATTTTGACCGACCTCTACACGGTGCTCAAGGAAAAGGGCCGCATCGACGGGTTGAAGTGGCTGGCCGTGGGCGACATGCGCATGCGCACCATGCACTCGCTGGGCTATGCGCTGTCGCAGTTTGACTGCCCCATCACGTTTGTGGCGCCGCCCGACATGGGCCTGCTGCCCGAATTCAAGGCCGAGTTGAGGCAGTACAGCGTGAACTTCAAGGAAGCCGAGCACGTGGAGCAGGCCATCGCCGAAGCCGATGTGATCCTCGTCGAGCCCGTGGTGCAGCCCGATTACACGAAGAGCCGCGACGAGCGTGGCAAGGAAGTGGCCCTGACGCCCGCCAATTACCGGATCACGCGCGAGCTACTGGAGACCAAAGCCAAGAGCGACGCGATTTTGTTACACTCGCTGCCGCGCATGGACGAAATCCCCGTCGATGTGGACATCACCCGCTGGTCGCGCTACTGGCAGGAAGCCTTCAACGGCGTCGTGATGCGCATGGCGCTGCTGGCGCTCATTCTCGGCGCAACAGAATAGTCGATCGGTTGCAAGGTGATTGGTAAGTTGGTAAGTAGTAAATTGGGAACTGGTAAATCAGGCGTTCAGCTTCCCACCTTACTCATCTACCCCTTTACCAATTTACCAACCACCCATCTACCAACTTGCAAAATACCCAACACAGGAGACTGAAAATGCAAACATTCCTTCACGGCCGAGACCTGATCGGCGATCTGGACTTCAGCAAGGAAGAGGTCGAGACCGTCATGGATGTGGCGTTCGATCTGAAGCGCAAGCGCGCTTTGAATGAGCCGCATGCGTACCTGCGCGACAAGGTGCTGGCGATGCTGTTCTTCTTCAGCAGCACGCGCACGCGCGGCTCGTTTGAAGCCGGCATGGCCCAACTCGGCGGCCACGGCGCGTTCATCGAATCGCGCACGACGCAGATTTCGCACGGCGACACGCCCAAGGAAATCGGCGAGATCTTCGGGCGCTACTTCGACGGCATCGCCATCCGCCACGTCGATTGGGGCGTCGGCAACGGTTATCTCAACGCCGTCGCCAGGGCCGCGCGCGTGCCAGTGCTCAACATGCAGTGCGACATTTACCATCCCTTCCAATGCCTGGCTGACCTGATGACCATCATGGAAAAGAAGGGCCGCGATTTGCGCCGCAAGAAGATGGTGGTGTCGTGGGCGTATGCCGCGTCGTACCAGAAGCCGATGTCGGTGCCGCAGTCGCTCATTTTGCAGATGCCGCGCTTCGGCATGGATGTCGTGCTGGCGCATCCGCCTGAGTTCAAGTTGATGCCCGAGATCATGGATCAGGCCCGCGAGCAGGCGAAGAAGTTCGGTACCGGCTTCGAGGTGGTGGACGACATGGATGCCGCCTTCAAGGATGCGGACATCATCTACGCCAAGTCGTGGGGCGCCATGGTGCACACGCCCGATGCCGACGAAGGCGCGAAGATCATCAAGAAGTACGAGCGCTGGATCACCGACGAGCGCCGCATGGGGCTGGCCCAGGCCGATGCGATCTACATGCACCCGCTGCCCGCCGATCGCAACATCGAAGTGACCGACGGCGTGATGGACGGCCCGCAGTCCGTGGTGTACGACGAAGCGGAGAATCGCCTGCACGCGCAGAAGGCCGTGATGGCGCTTACGATGGGGTAAATAGGTAAACGGTAAATTGGTAAATTAGTAAACGGTAAATTGGTCGATTGGTGAGGCGAACGTGGCTGAAAGTGAGCAGCGTGGCTTTGAAGACTTGGAATGCTACAAACTCGCACTAAGCGTAGTGCGCGAAGCGTATCAAGTCGCGCAGCGTCTGCCACCTGAAGAAAGATACAATCTGGCAGATCAACTACGCCGGGCCGCAGTGAGTGTCACGCTCAACATCGCCGAAGGCTATGGCCGCTATCACTATCTGGACAGTCTGCGTTTCTTCTACATCGCGCGCGGATCGCTGAATGAAGTTCTGAGTGCTTTCATCACCTGTGACACGGTTCGCTTGTTGACCGGAGAATTGCCCCCGGCAACGCGAACTGTGTCACAGCGCCATGCGCGCACTCAACGGCTACATCCGCTAGGTGCGCGGCCAGCGCCAGGGCCATCAGGAGTATGGCGAACGCATGGTGCGTGAAGATGGCCCGATCTACTCCATCGCGCCAGAAGAACCCGACGGTGACCAATCTACCAATTCCTAATTTACCAACTACCAACTTACCAATTTACTAACCCACACCCCACCCTGAAAGGAAGACCCGATGACCACTCACAACAAAACCGCCGTCGTCGCCGTGGGCGGCAACGCGCTCATTCTCGACAAAGCGCACGAAGATGTAGGTTCGCAAGTCTCGGCTGTCGAAGAAACCTGCAAGCACATTGCCGATATGATTGTGCAGGGCTGGAACGTCGTCGTGACGCACGGCAACGGCCCGCAGGTCGGCTTCATTCTCCGCCGCAACGAACTGGCCTACCCGGAAGTCCACTCCACCCCGCTCGACGTGATCGGCGCGGATACCCAGGGCTCGATCGGCTACATGATCGCCCGCGCGCTGGACAACGACTTCAAGAAGCGCGGCATTCACCGCAACGTGGCCGCGGTCGTCACGCAAGTGCTGGTCGATCGCAACGATCCCGGCTTTAAGAATCCCACCAAGGGCATCGGCGGCTTCACGACGCAAGAGAAAGCCGAAATCTTCCAGAAGGAAGGCTGGATCGTCAAGGAAGATGCCGGTCGCGGCTGGCGGCGTATGATTGCTTCGCCCATCCCGCTCAAGATCGTGGAGTTCGACGCGATCAAGACGCTGATCGACAACGGCTTCATTCTGGTCGGCGTGGGCGGCGGCGGCATCCCCGTGATCGAAAATGAGCAAGGCGAGCTGCAAGGCGTGTTTGCCGTCATCGACAAAGATCGCGCCAGCAGCCTGTTGGCCGCCGAGTTGAAAGCCGATCTGCTGCTGATCTCCACCGCCGTTGAGAAGGTCGCGCTGAACTTCAACAAGCCCGATCAGAAGAATCTTGATCGGATGACGCTGGCCGAAGCGAAGCAGTACTACCAGGAAGGCCACTTCCTCTCGGGCAGCATGGGCCCCAAGATCGAAGCGATCATCGCGTTCCTGGAAGCCAACCCTAACGGCCAGGGCCTCATCACCGATCCGCCGCACATCGTCGACGCGCTGAACGGCAAGACCGGCACGTGGATTGTGCAAGGCTGAAGCCATCCTGAGCGGAGTGCAACGGAGTCGAAGGATGCGGTTAGTGCGGATGAGGTAGCATTGCGAACGCCGGAGTCTTCGACTGCCATTCGCAGCAACGCGAATTTCCGCTCAGAATGCTTCACTTGTTTTCACGGAAAGACATCTCTATGGATCATGTGAAATCACTCAAGTGTCTGATCTGCGGCAAAGAATACGCGCCCCACGCGATCGACTACGTCTGCCCCGATCACGGCGATGAAGGCATCGTCGACGTGCAGTACGATTACGATCTCATCGGGCGGCGGCTCAATCCGCAGATGCTGGAACAGAATCCCGATCGGACGATCTGGCGTTATCGGCCGCTGCTGCCGATCGAGCCGGAGAGTCCCGTGCCGCCGCTCACCGTGGGCGGGACGCCGCTCTACAAGACCGATCGGCTCGCGGCGGCTTCTCAAATTGAAACACGTGTGGGTCAAAGATGATGGCCGCCTGCCGACCGCGTCGTTCAAAGATCGCGCGAGTGCGATCGCGGTGGTCAAAGGCCGCGAACGCAAAGCGGAGATCATCACGACGGCCAGCACCGGCAACGCCGCGGCGGCGCTGTCGGGCTTGTGTGCCAGCGTGGGGCAGCGCAATGTGATCTTCGTGCCGCAGTCCGCGCCGCCCGCCAAGATCGCACAGCTGCTCGTCTTCGGATCGACGGTGTTGCTGGTGCGCGGCACGTACGACGATGCGTTCGAGTTGTGCCTGCAAGCTGCGAAAGAATTCGGCTGGTATAACCGCAACACCGGCTATAACCCCTACATGACCGAGGGCAAGAAGACCGCTTCGCTGGAAATCTGCGAACAGCTGGGCTGGGACGCGCCCGATCGCATCTTCGTGTCCGTCGGCGATGGCTGCATCATCGGCGGCTTGCACAAGGGCCTGAAGGATTTGATGGCGCTCGGCTGGATCAACAAGATGCCCAGGTTGATGGGCGTGCAAGCGGCCGGATCGGCGGCGTTGTATGACGCGTGGCGCACTAACCTGAACGCGATGGACATGCAGCCGATCGATGCGCAGACCATCGCGGACAGCATCTCAGCGGGCTTGCCGCGCGATCGCATCAAGGCGCTGGCCGCCGTGCGTGAGACCAATGGCGCGTACCTCAAAGTGAGCGATGAAGAAATCCTCGCGGCGATTCCGGTGTTGGGCCAGAGCGCGGGCGTCTTTGCCGAACCGGCAGGCGCGGCGTCGTACGCCGGTCTGGTCAAAGCGGCAGCCGCTGGACTGATGGATCCCGCCGAGCGCATCGTCGTGTTGGTCACCGGCAACGGCTTGAAGGATGTGGCGTCAGCCCGCAAGTCCGTGGGCGAGCCGTTTGTCGTGAACAAAGACCTCGCGGATGTGAAGCGAGTAGCGAGTCAACTCTAAACACCGTGTCATTGCGAGCCGCGTAGCGGCGAAGCAATCTCCTCCACGTGAAGTGAGATTGCTTCGTCGGCCAACGGCCTCCTCGCAATGACGCTGTTCAAAAAGGACCTTCTCATGATCGATCTCACCCTCCATCCCGATCGCCGCCAGCGCGCGATCCAGCGTGCGCGCGAGCGCAACATCATCATCCCCACCTACCAGCAGATGAAGAATCCCGCGCTGATCCCCGGCAAGGTCAAAGCCGGCCTGAAGAACGTGGGCTTGTGGGACGTGAATCCGTTGAACCTGTTCCGCATCAACTGGCACAACGAGCCTGTGCCATCGGGCGGCGGTTTCGGCGGCGTGAATTATCTGGAATTCCCGAAGGAACTGACCGGCGTCAACGCGCGCATTTTCGCCATCGTAGGCAAGTGGTTTCCCACGGGCGCGCACAAAGTGGGCGCGGCGTTCAGCTGCCTCGTGCCGCGACTGGTTACCGGGCAATTCGATCCGACGACGCAGAAGGCCGTGTGGCCCAGCACCGGCAATTACTGCCGCGGCGGCGCGTACGACTCGGCGCTGCTGGGCTGCCAATCGATCGCGATTCTGCCGGAAGGCATGAGCCGCGAGCGTTTCGAGTGGCTGTCCAAGGTCGCGGGCGAAGTCATCGCCACGCCCGGGACCGAAAGCAACGTCAAGGAAATCTTCGACAAGTGCTGGGAACTGCGCCGCAGCGGCCAAGACCTGATGATCTTCAATCAGTTCGAAGAGTTCGGCAATTACCTGTGGCACTATACGGTCACCGGCCATGCGCTGGAAGAAGTGTTGCAGAAAGCGCTGCAGCCCGGCGAGACGCTGCGCGGCTCGGTGTTCACGACGGGGTCGGCGGGCACGATCGGGTCCGGCGACTACCTGAAGGAAATCTTCCCGTACAGCAAGCTGGGCGCCAGCGAAGCGCTGCAATGCCCGACGCTGCTCAACAACGGCTTCGGCTCGCACCGCATCGAAGGCATTGGCGACAAGCACGTGCCGTGGATTCACAACGTGAAGAACACCGACATGATCGTAGCCGTCGACGACGAAGCGCCGATCCAGCTGATCCGCCTGTTCAACGAGCCGGAAGGTCGCAGATATCTGGCGCAGATGGGCGTCTCGGAAGATCTGATCGAGCTGCTGCCGCTGCTGGGCATTTCCGGCATCGCCAATGTGCTGTCGGCCATCAAGATGGCCAAGTGGTATGAGTGGGGCGAAGGCGACGCGGTGATCACCGTGCTGACCGACTCGATGGAACTATACGGCAGCCGCCTGCGCGAACTCACCGCCGAGCGCGGCGAATATACCGCCCGCGATGCCGCCGTGTCGTACCATCAATACCTGATGGGGCAGGACGTGGCCTACATGGAAGAACTCACTTACCCGGCGGCCAAGCGCGTCCATAATTTGAAGTACTACACCTGGGTCGAGCAGCAAGGCCGCACCTATCAAGAAATTCAAGACCAGTGGTACAAGCAGGATTACTGGACGAGCGTGCACGGGCAGGCGGATGCGATCGATGCGTTGATTGAGGAGTTCAACGCGGAGACAGGATTGCTGTAGAAGTCTGTGATTCAATCATGCTGAAGAGTGAAGAGTGAAGTGCGATATTGGCTTCGCTCTTCACTTTTCATTGCGCAGCATCCCTGCGGGACTCGTCACTGACTCGCCATGCACACGCCACACTACCCGAGTCCATCGCTGTCGCGCGCTTATCTCTTTCTCGCGCTGGGCATCTTCTTCATTTCGTTCTCGGCGATTTTCACCAAGTGGACGAACCTGCCCGGCGCAACGTCGGGCTTTTATCGCCTGGCGATCGCTGCGGTCGTGCTGGCGCTGCCTTTTTACCGGCGGCGTCGGCAGCATCCTCCGCTCGATCGGCGGGTGCTGGCTCTGGCATTGCTGGGCGGCCTGTGGTTCGCGCTCGACACCGCCATGTGGAACACCTCGCTGACACTCACTTCAGCGGCGAGTGCGACGCTGCTCGGCAACACGTCGTCGATCCTTGTGGCGCTCGGCGCGTGGCTGATCTTTCACGAGCGGCTGCGCGGGCGTTTCTGGTTTGGCTTGTTCATCGCCTTGATCGGCGTGCTGCTGGTGCTCAGCGCCGATTGGCTCACGCCGCAAGATACACCCGCCATCGCCGACACGCGCACGCTGGGCAATCTGCTGGCGCTGGCCGCGGCCTTCTTTTACGCCGCCTACCTGCTCACCACCCAACGCACGCGCGCCTCGCTCGACACGGTGTCCTATTTGTTCATCATGTCGGCATTTGGCGCGCTGGTGCTGCTACCCTTCAATGTATTAGGCAGCCTGCCTTTAACGGGCTTTTCCCTGCAGACCTGGATTGCCTTGTTGGGATTGGCGATCATCACGCACGTGGGCGGCTGGTTGGCGATCAACGACTCACTGGGGCACATCCCCGCCTCGATTGTTTCCGTCACGCTGCTCGCTCAACCTGCGCTGACAGCCATCCTCGCGATTCCCTTGCTGGGCGAAGCGCTCTTCCCCCTGCAAGTCATCGGTGGTATTCTGGCGTTAATCGGCATCTATATCGTCAATCGCTTTGGACGTTGATCTCCCTCTCCCCGCGGGAGAGGGTTGGGGTGAGGGTTCATGCCGCGCGCCATCTTTCGCTTTTACCAGGAACTCAACGACTTTCTGCCGCCCGCGCAGCGCCAGGCCGCATTCGAGCACGAATGGCGCGGCACACCGTCGATCAAGCACCTGATCGAATCCCTCGGCGTGCCGCACACCGAAGTCGATCTGATCCTCGTCAACGATCGCTCGGTCGAGTGGGCCTATCAGCCGCAGGAGGGCGATCGGGTGGCGGTGTATCCCGTGTTCGAGTCGCTCGACATCACTCCGCTGATCCGCTTGCGCCCGGAGCCGCTGCGTGAAGTCCGCTTCGTGCTCGACGGGCATCTCGGCCGCCTGGCCGCCTATCTACGGATGCTGGGCTTCGACACATGGTATCGGAATCACGTCGACGATGCGGTGCTGGCGCAGCTCTCGAAAGAGGAGCGCCGCATCCTGTTGACACGTGATCAAGGGCTGCTCAAACGCAGCGCCGTGACACACGGCTACTGGGTGCGCGCTACCGCGCCGCGCGAACAACTGCGGGAAGTCATAGCGCGCTTCGATCTCCAACACCAGGCGAAACCGTTTACCCGCTGCCTGAGTTGCAACGGCTGGCTGCAAGCAGCTTCACTGGCTGAAGTGACAGGATCAAGTACCGGAAAATGCGGCGCGTTTCTATTCCGAATTCTGGCGCTGCACTTCATGCGGCAAAGTCTTCTGGCAAGGCTCGCATTATCAGCGCATGGCGCGCTTGATTGAAGAAACCACGACGGCCAAGGAGTGAAGGCTTGCCCGTACCCGCTGCAACGCAGCGGCGGGCCGCTGGGCGTAGCCGGCGGTAATGAAACCAATCGCGCCGGCTAAAGCCTCGAGTCCTATCATATGGCCTGACATTCCACATTCCGCATTCCTCCTTCCCACTTCGATTGTGCTACAATCACACCTGATCTCTTCTCAGGTGGGCTTCTCATGCCGGACGCGCGTCCGATTCTGAAATGGGCGGGGGGCAAAGGCCAACTGCTCGATCGCCTGCAGCCGCTGTTCCGCCCAAGTTCAACCGCTACATCGAGCCGTTCGCCGGGGCGGGCGCGGTGTTCTTCCGGCTATACAACCTGGGCCTCATCGGCGCCAATCCGCGGCTGCGCACGGTGCCCGCCATCCTCAACGATTTCAACGGCGAATTGATGACGGTCTATCAGGTCGTGCGCGATCATCTCGACGAGCTGATCGACGAACTGGCGCGGCATCAGGTGCACGTCAACGATCCCGATTACTATTACTACGTCCGGAATCTCGATCGCGAGCCGGACTTTAGGCAGTGGCCCGCGCCCGTGCGCGCGGCGCGCACGATCTTCTTGAACAAGACCGGCTACAACGGCCTGTACCGCGTGAATCAGAGCGGCTACTTCAACGTGCCGTTCGGACGCTATACCCGCCCCACCGTGTTGGATCATGCGGTCTTGAAGGCGGCGCAGCAGGCTTTGCAGCGCGTCGATCTGATGTGCAGCGATTTCGCCCAGCCGCTGCGCGCTGGCGCGCAAAGGCGATTTCATCTACGTCGATCCGCCGTATCATCCGCTAAGCCGCACAGCCAGCTTCACCGCTTACACCTCGCGCGGCTTCGGCTGGAGCGAGCAGGAACGCCTGGCCAGGCGGCTGGCGCGTGTCGCCCGGCGCGGCTGTTACGTGCTGATCAATAACGCCGACACGCCCGACATGCGCGAGCTGTATCGCGCGGCGTTTGAAGAACGCGGCGTGCTGATCCGGCTGGAGTCGTTCGAGACCGCGCGCAACATCAACAGCGCGCCGGACGCGCGCGGCGGCGGGCGGGAATTGACGCTGTGGAATTACTGACACTGATCGAACTACAAATCCCCGGCCGGGGCCGCATCGAACTGGACTACGCGGTCTGCGACGCGATCGATGTGCGGTTGCACCCCCAACGCCTGATCGCCGCGCTGCGCCGATGAGAGCCGGTGAATTCATGCGCGCGATTCCTGACGCGACGCGCGCCAAACTCCCCAAGAAATTACAGGGCTTCAAGACTTATACACGTCCGTGGCTGGTGCAGTTGTCCTATGCCGATCCGCTGCTGCATTACGAAGTGGTGACGCTGGGCGAACGGCGCGGCATCCTGGAAATTGGCCTGCATTTCGAGAGCCGTGATCCAACGGTGAATACGCGCCTGCTCAACGGCTTCATGCAACATCTGATTGAAATCAAAGCGGAGTTGGGTGCTGGCGTTGAAGCGGAGCGGTGGGACAAGGGCTGGACGAAGGTCTACGAAACGATCCCGCTGGAAACCTTTGGCGAAGCGTATGTCGATCGGGTGGCGGCGCGGCTGGCGCAGGTCATCATCCTGCTGCAGCCGATCCTGGAACATCTGACAGCCGGTAAATGATCACGCCGAGCGCGAACACCGCCGGCCCTCACCTCACAGTGCATCTTTTAGCCAGGTGATTTCCGTATTCGGCACGTTGTGGTTGCGCCATTCACCACAGCGCTCGGCCAGTTCGCGCGCATGATGATAATAATCCGGTTCGCGCCGCCGGCGGCTTTCATATTCCACGTAGGGCGCCAGCTTGGCCCAGGCCTTGACGATCATCGGATTCATCCACGGCATGATCATCTCTTCAGGAATCCAGCCGGCCTGGGTCAGGAAAGCGATGTGATCCAGCGAATTCAGCACGCGCTTCACCGCCGCCTGGCCTTCCGGGGTCATGGTGCGGCTGCCTTCTTCTGGATCAGCCGGCAGATTGCGGAAGATCCAGCGGCGCGCTTCGATGTTCTCAGGCGAGTTCAGTTCTTCAAACAGCCGATCGGCGACCGCCAGATGCCGGTTGCTGGCCGCCTCGCTCAGTTGATGAATGGCGAGGATACTGCCGCCCAGAATGGACACCATCGTCACGGTGGAAGTGAGCGTCTGTGCCATCGGCCAGAATTCGGTGGGGACGCCCAGCGCATTCAGCGTGGTCCACAACGCGAGCAGGACACCAATCCACAATAAGAAGCCGGTTGCGGCAATAACGACCAGGCGAACGATGCTGCGCCGCCCCGGCTGTTTGGTGTTTCTCATGTCGAGCCTCCCCGCGACGTGACGGTGATTACGTCAGCGCCTTGAAGTCTGCCTGATGTTCCTCGTAGTGCCCGTACGTGTTGCTCTCAATCCACTCGGCAAAGGGCTGGCCCTGCGTCCCGGCAAAGCGCTGCGGATTGAAGAGGTCATCGTCTCTGGCGGTTTCCACCAGCAGCAGTAACTGCTCGTAAGCAGCCTGTTCTTCGAGGCGCACCTCGGCCAACGACTTGTCTTGATTCTGAGCATAGACCCGCGCGTTGAGCTCGTCGAGGGTAAAAGGTTCATCGGGCGGGTCCACGCCGCGCAGCAGCGCGCTGAACGTCAGCGCGGCATGCTGTTCCCAGAATCCGATGTGCGCGATCAGATCCTTAATCGACCAGCCGCCATGCAGGTTGGGAGCGAGCAATTGGTCGTCGCTGCATGGCGCGAGAGCGCTTTCGAATTGGGCACGCCCCGATCGGATACGGGCGAGCAATTCGGCCTGGTTCACGGCCTGGCCCCCTCCACTTCCTGCCGCAAGCCATCCAGCAAGACACGATTTTCACGCAGCAGCCACAACAGCACGGCGCCGGTGATGGCGCCGATGAGCGTGCCAATCAAGATAGACCCTACCAGGCCACCCAAAAACTCAGAACCCAGGGCGACGCCGAGAGCAGTGCCTCCCACGCCTCCCAACACGTAACCTAACGGCCAGGCGAAGGCGTTCACCACCAGCCACCACATGGTCTTGTTCAGATCGCGGCGCAGCAGCAGCCATTGCAGCACCCCCACGCCCACGCCGATGAGGGCCCAAAAAGCAAACGCGCCCAGCGCAAAGCCAAGCCCGGTGAAGATGGCCCAGCGCTGAATCCCTGGAACGTGCCGCCGCAGCACCAGCCATTGCAGGGCCCCGATGATCACCCCCACAATCAACAATGACACCAGCGACAGCGCCATGAGGAGCAGCGCGGTCGATTGCGAAATCTGCGCCGGATCAGCCTGCAGCGCTGCGCCAAAGTTGGTCATATTCAACCCAATGGAGATCGCATACGTCACCAACGAACCGAGCACCCAGCCGCCGGCTGTCGCCAGAGTCCACCACAACCACTCACGCAGCGGGTGGTTGGCACCGGTTTCTACTTCGTTATTCATCGCTAGTCCATTTCTGCGAGCAGCATGCTGAACTCGCTTAAGATCATCGCCGTAGCGCCCCACACTTTGTGCGGGCCGATTTGATAGAACGGCACTTCCACCGTCGCACCGCGCAGAACCCACGGTTCGCGCTTGACGACGTCCCGGTCGAACAGCGCGCTCAACGGCACTTCGATCAATTCATCCACTTCGCGCGGATCGCAGCGGAAATCCGGCGGCTGATCGACACAGCCCACCGTGGGCGTGACGAGAAAATTGCTGGGAGGGATGTAGATCGGCGAGAGCTCGCCCAGCAGTTCAACTTGGGCACAGGCCGCGCCGATCTCTTCGCAGGCCTCGCGCAGCGCCGTTTGGCGCAGCGACTCGCCTGCCTCTTGCGATCCACCCGGCAGTGAGATCTGCCCGCCGTGGACCAGGCCGTCCGGCACGCGCTTGATCAAGGGGAAGTACCACGTCCCGTTATGCGGATAGAGCAGAATCAACACGCCGGCAGCGCGCGCATCGGGCGGCGGCGCGGCGCGCAAACTCTCGACGCGATACGCTTCGCGCGGCGCAAGCCTGATCTGCGCCGCAATACCCGGCAGCGGCTTTTTTAACGCCGCGCGAAGTTCATCAATGCTCAGAGTCGTCAGAGACATAAGCTCAGGCCAAGGCAATGCACTCAATCTCCACTTGCGCGCCCAGCGGCAGACCGGCCACGGCCACGGTCGATCGCGCCGGCGGATGCTCCGGGAAGAACTCGGCATAGACTTCGTTCATCGCTTTGAAATTCGCCATGTCGGTGAGGAAGACCGTGGTCTTCACGACTCTCGATAACGAGGTGCCGGCGGCTTCCAGAATGGCGCTGAGGTTGTGCAGCACGCGCCGCGTCTGCGCCGGCACGTCGCCATCAATCAATTTGCCTACGGCCGGATCGATGGGCGTTTGCCCGGCGCAGAAGACGAAGCCGTTCGCACGGATGGCCTGCGAATACGGGCCGATGGCTTTGGGCGCCAGCTCGGTGCTGATGACGGTGCGCTTGGTAATGGCGCGGTGCAGCCGCGGTCTTCTTCGCAACGGTTTTCCTGGCAGCAGTCTTCTTCGCGGTCTTCTGGGTCGCCATGATTCTTTCCTTTCCAAAAAAGCAGAAAAGGAAACGAGGTGACAAGTAGACAAAGACTTCCCTTATCTACTTGTTTCCTTGTTTCCGATTACTCATCCAACACATCCAGCGGCCCGCACACGGCGCCCACGCAGCCCGGCCCGGTATGGACGCCCAGCACCGGCACGATCTGCCCGGTGGTGATCTTCGCGGTGGGCAGGCGCTGCGTCACCAGATCGGCCAACTGCTGCGCCATGGCCGGCGAGTTCGTGTGCAACACGTATATCCACGCCGGTCGAGCCTTCATTTTCTCCTGCACCTGATCGGCGATGAGCGTGATCGACTTGGACATGCTGCGGCCCTTTGCCACCGTCACATAGGTGCCCGGCCCTTTATCCACGGTAATGACGGGCTTCAAATTCAACAGCGAGCCGGCCATCGCTTGCACCCGGCCAATGCGCCCGCCCTTCTGCAGATAGTGCAGCGTATCGAGCGTGAAGAAAATCTCGGTCTGGTCGGCCACTTCCTGCACGCGCTGCTTCAGCCGCTCCAGCGGCCAGCCGCGCCGGATGGCCTGCGCCGCCGCGACGACCTGAAAGCCTTCCGCCGCCGACAACGTCTTGGTATCGATCAGCGTGATATTCAGCTCGGGACACTGCCTGGCCGCCTGCGCCGCCGCGTTGATGGTGCCGCTCAAGCCCGATGAAATGTGAACGGACACAATGTCTTTGTCGCTCTGGCCCACGCGCCGATACAGATCCGCAAAATCACCCGCCGACGGCTGCGAGGTCGTCGGCAGGTGATCGGGATCGGCCGCCAGGCGGCGATAAAATTCTTCGGGCAGAATATCGATGCCGCTGCGCAGCGACTCCGTGCCAAAGTTGATCAGCAGCGGCATGCGTTCGACGCCGTACTGCGTGAACATTTCTTCCGGTAGATCGACGGCGCTATCGGTGACGATTTTCATGGCTCACTCCTTGGGAAAGTACGCCCATTGTACCTCATTCTGCTACAATAACGGCATGCCGCCAGTCACTGAACTCGTCCAATCTCAAGCAGGCTTGATCTACCGGCTGCGGCGCGGCCAGCCGCGCGGCGGCCTGATCGTGATGCTGCACGGCCTGAGCGGCGATGAGAACGTCATGTGGATTTTCGAACACGCGCTGCCGCAATCGGCGGCGGTGATCGCGCCGCGCGCCCCGTACGCCAGTGAACTCGGCGGCACCAGCTGGACCCGCGCAGCGGTGCGCGACCAACTCGATCAGGTTGATTTCCAGGACGCGATCGCTCATCTGGCGCGTTTCATGCCCGAAGTGACCGCAGTGTATCAGGTCGATCCGCGGCGCGTGATCGTCATGGGGTTCAGCCAGGGCGCGGCGCTGAGTTACGCCTTTTCGCTGGAGCATCCTGCGATGTTGTGCGGGGTGATTGCCCTGGCGGGATTCTTGCCGCCGCACAACCGGCCTTCTCACCGCACTGGCGCTGCGCGCAGCGCGGTGCAAATGTCGACTCCGCTGCGCTCCGCTCAGAATGCCTTCCTCCGTTACCTTATCGTTCATGGCACGCACGATGAAGCGGTGCCGATCGAGCGGGCGCGGGAAGCCCGCCTGGTCTTGGAAAGCCGCGGCGCGTCCGTCGAATATCACGAGCATCGCGTCGGGCACAAAGTTTCCGCGCAGGGTATGCAGGAAATCAAGCATTGGATCGACAAAACCTGGCGGGAGTGTTGAAACTCCCGCCAGGTTTACTCGTCGGCGCGTCCCGCCACCAACGGATACGGCTGCGCGCGATCGAAGTAGTACACGGCGCGATCGGGAAACGCTTTGATCACGTTGCGCATTGCCCTGCGGGCCAAAGTCGTACGCAAAGATCAGATCGCCGGCGGACAAATCGGCGCGTTGAGCCAGCCCAGGTCCGCGTAGTCCTGCCACACCGCGGCCCGCACAAAGATCAACGCATGCTGCACGCCGGCTTCCGCCATGGTATTCACCGCTCGCCGCGCCGATCGATAGTGCGCGAAGCCGGTGAGAAAGCGCGGCTCGATGACGTACACGATGTTCCACGCGATGAGCAGCGGCAGCGCGACATATATCACGCGGCGCGGCCAGGGATTGCGGAGAGCCCAGACTTTGAGCAGGCCGCGCGCGGCGATGAGCCACAAGAAGGGCATGGCTTCCGCATAGTAGCGCGGACCATAGAAGCTGCTGCCGCGCGCCCAGTACAGGAAGTGCGCGCCGATCACCATGATGGGCGGCAGCAGCAGGGCCCAGTCGCGCTTCGTCATAGGCGGCAGCAACAGTCCGGCCAGAATGGGCAGCCACGCCAGCGACACGCCGATTACATCGGGCCAACCGGACAGCATCTGTCCGAAGATCGAAAAATCCAGGCGAAAATTGGCGATGGCCAGGTACAGGTTGTGCCCGCTCGGGCTGACGCCGATGCCGGAACCGAAGCCGAGGCGATCCATGGACCACCACAGTTCATAGGTGCTGGTAAGCGGCGAGCCGGTAAGCGCGGCGTTATACAACGGCAGAATGGCTGCGATTGCGCCAAAGGCAACCAGCATGCTCAAGTAAGCGCGCCAGACGGATCGCCAGCGCCGCGCCAGGTCGATCAGCGCTTGCACGGCGAACGGCAGACCGATGGCACAGGTGGTCCACGGGCGCGTGATGAATGCCAGCCCAATCGTGATCCCGGCCAGCACGGCGAAGCCGATCGAGCGGGTACGATCCCGGCGGCGCGCGCGCGTGAAGCCCCACGCGAAGATCGTTACCAGCGCCATTGTCACGAGGTGTGAGACCAGCGCACCGCTCAACAGGATGAACATTGGCGCGAGCAGGCCTAACGCCGCAGCCAGCAGCCCCGTGCCGGCGTCGAACAGATCGCGCCCCAGCAGATAGACACCCAGCACAATCGCCGCCGCAGCCAGCGCATTGATCAGCCACCATTGATCGATCCACGCCGCGGGCGCCAGCAGCAATGAATAACCGGGGGGATACTTGCCGAACAGCCAGCCGTTTTGATTGAGGATGAAGGGAATATAGAAAGAGTTGGATTGCACGCCGGGAGCGCGCACCGCCAGGTTTCCGCTGGCAAAGACTTTGGCTTGAAAGACGTTAGCGTGTTCGTCTTCGATGTGGGGCATGGCACCATAGACGCCCCACGTCACGGCGGCGGAGAGGATGAAGGCTGCGGCGCACAGCGCGAGCAGCTTCCAGTTCAAGCGTTTCACGAAATAGTCCCCATCTGTTGGTGGGACGAAATAGTCCCCATCTGTTGGTGGGACGAAATAGTCCCCATCTGTTGGTGGGATGAAATAATTCCCATTCTTTGGTGGGATCGGGTGCATTATACCGTAGAGCCGCGCCTGAAGCGCACTGGCGGCGGCAGGGCGCTTCAGGCGCGGGCCGGGTGTCAGATTGGATTGATCCAATTGACTCTGCCCCGCCAACAGGTGTATAAAGAGTGTGCCGCCGCGTCTTTCCCTGGACTTCACCAGAAAGGATGAACCGCATGACCGTCCGAACATTCGTCACTCCCAAAGCCGGCGCCGGCGCTGTCAACTTGCGCAGCACGGGCAAAATCGACCCGGCCAACCTTCTCGGCACGATCAACGAAGGCACCCGCCTGGAATACGTCACACAAACGGGCAGTTGGTACGTGGGCAAAGTCTATGTTTCCACGCTGGGCGCGGAAGCCGCCGACAATCAATTCATCAAGCCCAGGGCCTTCAACGACTTCGTGAATATTCGCTCGTCACCAGTAGTGGAAAACAACACGGATGTGGGCGATCTGAAGCAGGGCCAGCAATTGGAACTGATCACGCCGATGGGCGAATGGCTGGCAGGCAAGGTCTATCTGTCTGCGTCGTGGTGTGAATTGGTCACCGAAGGTCCACCCGACGTGCCCGTGCCGATTGCCGACGGCTTCGACGCGCCGATCGGATCGCCGCAGGAGCGCGCCGGGTGGGAGTTATGGCCGGGCGCGTGGTTCGACGCCACGCCTTACGGCACACGCTACGATGCGACCGGCCGCTGGGCGATCCATACCGGGGCCGATTTGAATCTGCCCGATGATCAGGACGCGCTGGCGCCGGTGTATGCGGCGGCCGATGGCGTGGTGCGCGCCGCGGCGGCTTATCCGGTGTGGGGCAACCTGATCGTCGTCGAGCACCAGCTGGAGGACGGCACGCCCCTCTGGACACGTTACGCTCACCTGAACGAGATGACGGTGCCGGTCAATCAGGCCGTGAAACGCGGGCAGATGATCGCGCGCGTGGGGAACGCCTTCAATCGTTATGCCTATCATCTGCATTACGACGTGGCCGTCATCGATCTGGGCAAGAATCCGGCGGATTGGCCGGGGGACGACCAGGGCCGCGTGATGCGCGACTACGTCGATCCCCTGTTGTTTACCGCCGCGCATCGCCCGCCGGAGGCCAAACCCAAGACGCCGCTGCTGATCGGCCTGCACGATCGCGAAGGCGCGGAGTGGATGAAGCAAAATAATCTCAAGGGCGCGTGCCTCGTTCTGGCGCAGGTTCAGGATCAACCGGTGCAGCCTCGATTTCAGCGGTCTGGCAAATGCGGGCCTCACGGTGCTGCTGCGCATCGGTTACGGCTATGCTGACGGAACCGGGACCATGCCGCGGCCCGATCGGCTGCCGGCCTTTGAAGATGCGGTGGCGCAGACGCTGAACAATGCGCAGGGCGTGACAGCGGCCCACTACTGCAATGAGATCAACAACGCCTCGGAAGCGCCGGGGTGGAATCCGGCCTTGAACGCGCCCGGCCCCAACTATTTTCCGCTGACGCCCGCTTACTACATTCAATCGTACAACCGCGTGTGGTACAAGATCCGATCGGATGTGAAATTAGGCCCCGCGCCGCTCGATCCCTATTACGGGCCACCCTTCCCGTATCTGGCCTTCAGCAGCAATAATCGCGATTGGTGGCAGGCGATCCTGGGCGGCATCGCGGGAGCCGACGCCCTGTTCTTCCACAGCAAGACGCAGGACAACAACCCGGCCAATATCTGGTCGCCCGCGCATTTTGGCGGCGAACCATTGACGTGGCAGTACTACCACTTCCGCACCATCGAAAACGGACTGAACGACGTGCCGAATCGCTTCAGGACCCTGCCTGCCTACATCACCGAGGCGAATCCGCAGGTGAAGAGCGACAAGCGGCTGGGCTGGGAAGCGAATAACAGCCAATGGATTTCGGAATGCGTGAGTTATCTGCAAAAGTGGAATGCGGCGGTAGGCACGCAGCCCGTGAACGGCGTGATCTTCTATCGCTGGGCCCACGACGAGTGGCGGCTGGAAGACAAGCCGCTGATCTTGAAGCAGATCAAGACGGAGGCGAAGAAATTGGGGATGGGGGGCTAGACGCGGGAGATTGAATACTCCCGGTGCCGGCTGCCGCGCGCCGCTGGCTGTCATCGTCCGATCGATCTGGGCCGTTCACCGCCTGAGCCAGGTAGCGCTTTCTCAACTACCCGCCTCAGGCCTCCTATTTTTTTGCCGGGGGCGGATTCGCACCGCTGCTCGAAGCGTTCAGCCTGGTTTTGCGGCACCAGCGAATAGGTTTTCAACTGCTGGGCAGCCAGTGAATCGTTGAGCACGCCCCCGGCCACCGGCAGTGAAGTCAGGGGAGTCTCGATGTGAGTCAACTGCCGGGCGGACGCAATCGAGTTGCCGGGCAGGCTCAAGGAGCAGCTCGCCGGGCTGTTGGACAGGTTCCAGACGCGCGCGACGACGCCCGTCGAGATGCCATCGTCGGCGGGCTTCAGGGCCGACAGCAGCACATTCGAATTTGAGATCGACAGCAAGGAGAATTGACCGGCGGGATAAGCGCTGCCGCCCGTCACGGTCCCCGTGATCAGCGGGTTCTGCGACTCCATGGCAAAGCGCATGGCGGCCGCCTGATCGTAAGCATCGTGCGTCTGCAAAGCAAAGCGCTGCAGGAAGTTGCTGTCGCCGCCCTGATTGGAATCCAAATCGCGCGTAAATCCCGTATCCACCTGCCCCCCGGCCAGCACCGAAATCTGCGCGCTTGGCTGGTGTCGAGCATGGTGGGCGACGGTGGCTGAGGCTGTTGCCCAGCCGCATGTAATAGCAATCGGCATTGGCCAACGTGATGCCCACGCCGCCCCCGCTCATATCCGCAAATCGATTGAGCGTCAGCCAATCATAGCGCGCGTTGCGCGGCGTAGTAATGCCCGCCAGCCGTGGTGTAGCTTGGCGCGGATGATCGCGCCGACTTCTTCGTGCCACACATCCGGCGCGGTGATGTTGAAGCCAAAGCGCCACTTCGAGGAGACTGCTGAAATTCTGCGTGATGTCGTTGCGAATGTTGATGCGATTCGAGCCGCGGACCAGCGTGATGCGGCTGGTGTGCGCGACCGGGCTCGGCGGCGGTGGCTTTCAGTGTGGCCGAGACCGGCCCGGCATTCTCAACGGTCAGTGTGGCAGTGCTGCCGCCGAGATCGTTGATCGCATATCCGCCGATCGTTTGGGCGAACTCGCGATTGCGGATCTTATCCCACAGGCTGGTGATCGCGCCGTTCGCAGCCGAGTGTAATTTGATAGAACTCGTTTTCGATCACGTTGCCATTTACACGCGGCGTGGCCAAAGGCGGGTTCCGGATCAAGGGCAGATACACGAGCAGTGTCCAGTCTGCGGGGCCTGCCCGGCGCGCATCAGGTTGTCCACTTGCGCAGCCTGCCCGGGTTGAATCTCGAATACCTTGTAACCGACCGAAGGAACGTTACTCGCCAGAATGCGCAGATACGTCTGCCCGTCAACCGTCACGATCTGGGAAGGCACCTCCTGCGAGGTGGCCACGTCGATCACGCGAATGTTCGCCGAGCCGCTGTACGCATAATCGGCCATGTCGGTGCGCGCCCAGCTCAACGGATTGAACACGAAGAAGCGCGTGTTGCTGCCGCTCTTCTGAATCATGCCACCCAGCGCGTCAGCGGCATCGTTGTGCAGCGGATTGACATAGCCTTCGATCTCGTTGACCAGTCGGCGCAGCCAGGCGAGCCGCTGGGCATTCGTCACCGTCGGGCCATCGGCAGGCCAGCAATGCTCCCAGTACAGCCCCAGATCGAGGAAGGCCAGATCGCGCGCGGCTTCGCGCCCGGTCATGAACGCGGGCTGCTTCAAGCTGACCAGCGTCGCCAGCGCCTCCGCGCCGCGCAATTTCTCCACGGCGCGTTTGACGCGCGCCGAGACCTCGGCCAGCGAAGCGACGCACAACTCCCATTCATTGCCGAAGGTGCAGGCCAGGCTGGGCAGGCCATCGTGCCGTAAGTCGGCTTCAAAATCCTCAAAGAAATCCTGCTCGTTGGAAACGATCACCTGCCGGTTCGGCATTGGTCTTCGGCTTGCGCGACCGCCACGAATTCTCGGGTAGCGTCTTGAGATCATCCCAGCCTTTGCCAAATGCGCCAATCACGTTATAGGCGAAGCGGGCAAGGAAACTGAGTTCGAGGACGACGTAGTCCACGACTGCGCAGAGGATCAGCGCGCCTCGGCATAACCGCCCATGCTCTGGCTGTCATCCGGCTATCGAGCATGCGAGTTCCACTTCATCAGCAATCTTGCTGCCATCCGGCCCCACCCACCAGTAAATCTCATGCTCGCGATCCCACGCATCGGGCACTTGCGAGGCGCAGCCGCAGATGCCTTTCCAACTGTACTTCGCGCCCGAGCCTGCCCACAAGCGCGCCGATGCCATAGGGCAGCGTCTGATTCTCCATGGCATAGGCCAGCGTGAATTTCAAATTGTAGCGGCGTTCCAACTGCCCGGATAATACATGCCGCGCAGCACGGCCTCGGCCGGCGCGCCGCCCAACACCACGCACAAAGGATTCAGCGGCACGCTGATGTGCCCGTCGCGGATGCGATTGATCAGCCGCTGGAACTGCGCCGCGCTGCGATTGCGCTCATATTCCCACACCCAAAACGTGCCGTCGCAATTCCAGCGGCTCTGATAGGGCGACGCATTACCCGCCGTGCTGTCCGCCAGATTGAGGTAATAGTCCAGCATCTCCAGAAACGCAGTCCGGTACTCTGCTTCGTTAGCCGTCCACATGTAATCGGTATGATCGTCGTTTGCAATGTAAATGCGTTTCTGTGCGGCGCTTGCCGGGAACAAGGGGCGGCCGGCGGCACGCTCAAGCCGGGCCAGCAGCAAGCCGGTCGCGGTGGCGGCAGCGGTAAACAAGAAGCCGCGCCGGGACAGGCCGTGCTGCGGCGGCAGGGGCTCGTGCGCATGGGCGTGATCAGGCGTGTGAGGCGGTAAATGATCGTGCGCGTGATGATGCATGTGCGGGTGCTGCTCGAATCGCGGGTCATGGTCACGAATGGTCATGGCGCCCTCCCTGGCGAATTGAGCAAAGTATAACACGCGCCACTGGGCAGGCGTCCTAGGCGACGAGGGGATAACAGTCTCCAGCCGCTGAACTTCCACAGGGACGATGTGTCATCCAGCGGGAGCACTGGCATCGATCAAATCGGAATCCGATCTAAGGCAGCGGCGCGTCGATCATGCCGGCTGCATCAAAGGCGCTGTACTTGCCTTCCACCGTGCGCGCGCCGTCGGTCAGCGAGTACTGCGCGATCCGCCCGGTCTTCGGATCAATGAATAGTGTGAAATCAAAACCGTTCCACGCGAAGTCAACCGCCTTCAACACGCCGATATCGGTCACGCGCGCGCCCTCGGCCACCGTCGCATACGCGAACTGCGGCCAACCAAACGGCACCCCCCGCCGATTGGCAAACCAGGATCCGTCGGGTTTCTGCTGATAGTCGTTCGATCCGATCTGCACCGCGGCCGGCCCGCCATCGATCGTGTAGCGCATCCGATCGGGCGCGTTGAATTCGAAGCGCACCCGCAGTTGATGGCCCGACGTGTCGCGCACGTTCTGATCTTCCGTCACGGACTGCAAAGCGTTCATCGCGGCATCTGCTTTAGCCAGCCATTCCAGCGCGTTCGGATCGCCGGACGAAGACGGCGTGGGCGTGATGGCGGTAGGCACTTCAGGCGCGACGAACGAGGGCGGCGTGTACGGTTGCAGCACCGTCGCAGGGGTCGAGGCCAGCTCGACCCCCTGGGCAGGCACAGGGCTGGATGCTTCATTGCGCAAACGCCGCACAGTGTTCACCACATGCCAGATTTCGTCGTCGGTCAGTTTGTCTTTGAACGCCGGCATGGGTGAACCCTGCGAGATGCCGTTTTGAATCCAGTAGAAAATATCACCGTCAGTGTGAATATCCAGATGGCCGCTGCCATAGTCCGGTGGTTTGATCGACAGACTCGCCGCCGCAGGCCCGTTGCCCCGGCCCTGCTCGCCGTGACAGGCGGCGCAGTTCTTTCTGAACGCTTCGCGCCCAATCCGCAGCGATTCTTCATCAGGCAAAAACGGATTGGTCAGCGTCAAGCCCGGCGTCGCCTCGCGCGTGAACGTGACGATGGAATACACCCCGATCGGGATGGCGATGATCACCGGAATGATCAGCACGGCCAGCACCGCCGGATGATCAGCCGCCTTCCACGCGATAAACAGCCACGCCGCGCCAAATGCCAGCGCGACGCTGCCGCCAAACACCAGGCCGTAGATCGACAGCCACTTCATCAGCGCATCGATCGGCCCCTCCTGCCCCAATGGCTCAATCTGCCCGTCGAGGTTCACGCGCACGCGATAATCGGCAAACACGTCAAAAGCGTCAGGCCGCCGCACCGCCGCCGAGATTTGCCACTCGCCGGGCAGCGAGAGATACGCGCCGTTCGCGGTGTACGCGCCGTCAGCCGCCGCCGTGGCCTTCGCTTCCGCCGCGCCCAGCCCGCGCGTGAGGTATGTGAAGCGCAGCGAAACCTCTTTCGCAGCAGCGCCGGGCTGGCCGTTTTGCGACAGGCGCACGGTGTACGTCGACGCGCCGGATCGCGCCGGATCGATCGTGAGCGCCACGTCGAGATCCTCGCTGCGCGCAGTGAGTTGCAGCGGCCCGGCCGCCACCGCCGGCTGTGGATCCTTCGAGCGCGGCAGCGCGGTGAGCGCTCCGGCCGCGGCCAGCACCAGCAAACCGGCGGCGGCCTCGATCAACACGGTGCGGCGAAAACGGCGCTGCAGCTGCGGGCCGAGCTCCGGTTGATCGATGGCCCGATCGAGCCGCGGCTTGATCACCATCAGGTTGTAGCCGCCGATCAACATCGCCACGCCGGCCAGCGCCAGCTTCAGCAACAGCGTGCGTCCATAGGCTGTGCCGATCAAGGCCGTCCAACTGCCGATGTGCAGAAACGACAGATACGATCCGGTGAGGATCAACACGCCCACCGCCACCGCCGCGGCAGTCGAGAAATTCACCACAGTCCGCAGCCACAACCACGCGGAATCTTCAGCGCTCAGCGCGCGCGCCACGCGCGGCACGACGAACGCCATGAGCGCCAGGCCGCCTATCCAGATCGACGTGGCGATCAAATGAATGAAGTCGGCGGCAAAGGGAATGAGCGGCGGTTGTGAGATCGCCGCGCTGTGGCTGGTCAGCGTGGTGAGGAACAGCAGCTGCAGCGGCAGCCAGATCGAGACAAGGTCAGCAAAGCGCTTGCCGCGCGCGGTCGCCGCGATGTCGTCCAGCAGCACGCCGATGGCGATCAACGTTGCCACGCGGCCCAGCCAGACGCGGCCCACGCGCGTGCCCAGCCACTCCCCGATCGAGCCGCCGGAGTTCCCCGCCTGCGCGATCAGCAGCAGCCCCGCGCCCACGCCGGCCAGCGCCAGCGCCGCGATCAACACGTGCCTGGTCGGCGGCAGCGATCGATCGTCGACTTCCTCCGCCAGCTGCGCCGACTTCAACGCCGGCCGCCACACCAGCCAGCGAAAGGCCACCGCGCCCGCAATCACCGCCTGCCCGATAAACGTCAGCGCGCGCGCAATCATATCCAGCGGCGAGATGACCGTACCCGAACCTGACACGCCCAACTTCGCCGGATCGATCGGTTGGCCCACCGAGAAGACATACGATCCTGACGTGACATGCCCGTCCACTTCGCTCAGCGCCCGCCACGAGACGATGTACGTGCCCGGCTGCGAATCCTTCAACGTGACGCTGAGCTTGGCCGGGTTGCCGGGATCGCGCGCAGTGTCATGGTTGTCCGCGACTGAGCCGTCTTCGTACAGCACCTCGATCTTGGAGAGACGCGGCTCGACGGCTTCCGTGAATTCGATCGTGACCTGGGAGGGCGCTTGCTCCAGCACGGCATTCGCCGCCGGATCCGAGCGCACGATGTCGGCATGCGCCAGGACCACGCCGCTGATCGACAAAGCCAGCAGCGCAGCAAGAAAAAGAGAAGTGCGAAGAGATCGAGGCATGGCAGATATGAGACGTAAAGCACGAAACGCAAGGGCGGCTTTCACGCATTACGTATTACGCACTACGCATTACGCCTTCTTGCGCGTCAGCGCGAACCCAAGGCCCAAAATCGCAGCCACTGCCACGACAATGCCCAGCAGGACGATTATCGCGCCGGACGGCAGCGACAGATCAGCGGCTGTTTGCGCCCCTGCCGGTGCTTCATAACGCACGGTGATTTTGTCCGTGGCATCCAATTCCTGGTGCAACTCGTTGGACAATGTGACTTCAAAAGTGTTTTCGCCGGGCTGCAGATCGCGCGCCTGCAGCGCCGGGCTGTTGCCCTGTGACATGCCCTGCTCTTTGCCGTTGACGTACAAGTGCCAGTGGCGGCCTTCTTCGCCCAGCGGCCAGTTGGTGGTTTCCACGCGCACGATAACCGAATCGCGATCCAGCACGGCGTTAGGCGCGGGCGAAACGATCTTCACCGCCGCGCCATTGGCATCGATGCGATCGCCGTGATCGTGAGTGTCATTCGCTTCCGGCGTGCTGCTCATGTTCATATGATCGGGTGTCGGCGTGCCGTCGGCCTGCGCGCTGCGGCTAGAGCCAAAGGCGACTAACAAGAGCAGCACGCCGATGATCATCAATGCTTTGCGCAACATATCTTCTCCCTCCCGTATTGTTTCCTATCTCGCTCTGCAAGGCACGCGCCAGCTGCCCTCGCAGCCAGCGCAAGACTTCATCTTGTCCGTGCAGGTTATTTGCGGCGGAAGATAGCCACACCCGCCAACACCAACCCGATCGCGCCAAGCGCCGCCCCAACCACGGCCAGCAGGCGCGTCGTGTTTAACTCACTCTGCAGCGCCTCGAACGACTTTTGAAGATCGGCCTGTGGTTCTGGAAACGTCAAACTGTCCAGGCTGCCCACTTCCTCGATCTCGTTGCTCACCTCGATCGGCTGGCCGTCGATCGTGCCGCCGAGTTTCAATGTGTAGGTGCCGCGCCGCGTCGGAATGAAATCACCCGCGTACGCACCCGGCTGTCCTTCCAAGGGGCGCAGCAGCAGTTCCTTGCTTTTGCCGCCATAGACGATCTGCGCGGTGAGCGTTCCTTCCGCGCCTTCCACGGGCTGATCGTTCTTGGCCGTCGAGACTTCCACCAGCGCCGCATTCTTCAGCCCGGCGACGGGCGGCTCGTCCAGCCAACCCAGCACAAACGCATAATCGCCAGAAACGATGCGCTCATGGGCCAGCGGGCGAGCCGCGACTGTGCCTGCACTAAGCAGCACGGCTGTGATACCCGCAAGTATGCCCCAGCGTTTTAGATGCTTCATCGGTGTTTCTCCTTGGCAGGTCCCGGTCAATTCTCAGTGGCGATTGTACCTGAATACCGCGAATGGCATAATCATACAGTCGTCGCCATGCAGTGCTGAGCTTATCCCTGGTCCCGATCGCGCGGCGCGCGCCGACGTCGCGCAATGCGACTTGATCGGCCAGCTGTTCGCCGGCTCAGGAGCTGATAAATCAGCACGGTAATTACGACGACGACTGGCGCCAGGCACAGGCTTAATTCATCCGCCGGTCCTATTCGGCCATGAGCCGGTGGCACAAAGGCAACGATCTGAATCACTGCTCACCTCAAAGTGTCGAGCTCAGTGCGCGACCGTGGCAACATCAGGCATGCGGAACAGGAGTTAGACGGCAGGACGCGGGGGTTGGTCGGAGGGCTTGATGGTAACGGGTTGAGCAATCGCGTCCAGCTCGACGCGCTGGCCAAGCAGGGCCAGACGCTGTGCCGGGGAAAGCAGCGCGCAATAGAAAGCGGCGTCAAACGGATTGACGAGTGTCAGGCTGGGTACACTGCTGCCCAGTGTGACCGGATGGTCGTGCGGCGGCTGATGCGCGTGGCCAGGCAACGTTTCACCATGCGGCGTCTGACCGTACAACTCAGCGTCGATCTGCGCGTGAACGCCGGGATCGATCAACCCGTAGTGACTCATACCCGGCTGAGCGAACATCAACCAGGCAGCCACCATCAGGCAGACGCTGCATTGTACCGGATGCAGAAACGAATGGATTGCTCGCCTGGCACGCTCGGAGAGAATCTTGTTCACTTGGTCCACCGCGCTGGAGTGCGTTTGAATATTCTGATCGCTTGGCTAAAGCGATAATTGATCTTAGCACAACAGGCGGCTTTCTGCCACGAGGGAGAGACAGTTTAGCGGAGACACAGGCCATCTGCCTCTCCCTGGCGGCGCCTGGCCGTCACCAGGGAAAAGTTGGGGAACAAATCTTACGGGACGACCACCGGCAGCGCGCCCGGCAAGACTTTGACGCTGACCGGCGTGCGGCCAAACTCTTCGCCATCCGCCCACAGCGCCTTCGACGGCTCACATTCCACCGTAATCTCACGCCCGCGCCAGTAATACATGCGCGCTTTGAACGAAGGGATCTGGAAGAAACGCTCGGCGGCCGCGATCACGCTGATCGGGTTGCGGCTGATCACGAACACATCCAGAATGCCATCGTCCACGCGGAACTCCCGATCGATCACGCCCTTGCCGCCCTGACCAGAATTCACCACGTAGCATTTGAGGCCGTGCGTCTCGATCCGCTGGCCGTCGATGGTCAGCGTGATGGGCGCATCCACTGACTCCTGCACCTGCTTCCGCGTCATCAGCGCGTAGGCCAGCGTGCCGTACTTGTCTTTCTGCTCGCGGCTGACCTGCTGTTCCGGTTCGATGCCCGCATACAAGCGTTGAATGCAGTATTGATCGCCGATCTGCATCACGTCCACATGGCGCACGTGGGAACTGGTGCACAATACCTCGACGGCCTTGCGATAATCCTTGGGGATGCCCATCTCGGTGGCGAAGCCGTTGCCGGTGCCGCCAGGCAGAATCCCCATCGGTTTGCCGCTGCCCAGCACGGCATTGGCGATCTCGTGCTGCGTGCCGTCGCCGCCGCTGCCCACCACCAGATCGACGCCGCGCGCCAGCGCGTCTTTGGCCTGCTGCGTCGCATCGCCGTATTTCCTGGTGATGCTGATGTCCCATTCGACGTCGTACTGCTTGCACAGATCGGCCAGATACTTCAACATCGGCTGCCCTTTGCCTGATGCCGGATTGATGACGACGTGAATCCGTTTGTACGGCGGTGCCATGGTATCCTCCATATAGGAATGATTGGTTTAGAAGCCGAAATCGACCAGCAAGGATTCGACCGTGATCACTGCCCCCGCCAGCAAAGCGGTCACGATCACACCGACGGCGATGATCACCACGATCAACACCACCGGCAGCAACAAAGTGCGCCAACCGCGCAGTTCATGCGCCTGCGCCGTGCCCAGCCAGACCCCCAAGAACTCCAGGATGTAGCCGATAGTTCTGAGCAGGGGTCCCACCACCGGGATGCCGGACAAAGCCACCAGCCAGTAGCCGAAGTAGGCAAAGCCGGTTACGCGGAAGGTCTTGGTGTATGATGCCTTGCCACCCAGCAGGCGCGCCGTCAGTTGCAGGAACAATACGGTGAACGGCCATCCTGCCAGGCGAGACACGATCGCCACTGTGCTCGTGGTGCCGGTGAGCGTGATGGTGCTCAGCACCAACCCGATCAAGCCGATCAACAGCGCCGGCCCGGTCATGTACGCATCGCGCGCCACCTCTTGATAGGCCCCGCGGTCGAGCACCAGCGTGCGCAGCATGCGGCCCACCCACACCTTACCTTGCCCCAGCCCCTTGATCAACGTCGACGGCGCCCAGGCATCTACCTGCGCCGTCACGGCCTGCTTCTTCGGCAGTATCTCGGACGCCGGCGTGCCGCGCCGCGCATTCAGCACCGCAAACACATCCGCCGAGTTCGTCGTGGCCGGCACCGCCATATCGTCGGGATGGAACAGGAACGAATCGGTCTGCTCGCCGCCCATGCCGCCGTGGCTGCCGATCAACTCCTCCATCGCCGCCACCGTCCCGTCCGGGTACACCGTGCTCAGCACCATGATGTCGCCCACGGATGGGAAGTCGGCCACGCGCCGCACCTGCGCCGCGCGCAGATCGGGATCGCCATACATCTTCAAGGGGTCCTCACCCCGCACCTGGCCCGTGTGCAGATTGCGCTGGCCGTTCTTGCCCAGCGCGATCGGCACACCCGCCTCGTCGGCCACCACCACCACCCCGATGCCTTCATGCTGCGCCAGCGCCGCGACCAGGCCGGGATACGCCTCGTCCAGTTCGTTCCGCTTGATCCGCCGCGGATACAGATCAAAGTAGATCTGCCCCAGGTTGCCGCTGCCACACACCGTGATCGACACCGGCGCGGTCAATTCACCCGCGGCCAATTGAGCAGTAGTCGCCTGATCAGCATACTTGCTGGCTCGTTTGACGATGGCCTTCCCGGCCGAGCCGCCCACACCCTGCTCCTGCACGTTCTGCAGTTCGCCCGCCATTGACGACAGTTGCAGCGTGCCGTCGTCGCCGCCGCGAGGTCTGGCCCACCGTCGTGCCCTCGGGCACGTAACGCTCGACCAAGTCCTTCAGCGAGTAGCCATAGCGCTGCAGGAAGGTGTGCCCGAACGATTGGCCGTGATCGGACAGGATCAGCAGGTCGTAGGGGCGCGGCGCTTTGCGCTCGATGATGTCTTTGATGCGCCCGATCACCCGATCGTACTGGCGCAGCGTCTTGAAGGCGTCCGTCGTCCACGGCCCGGAGTGGTGCGCCACTTCGTCGTAACCCGGCCACGTCAGGTAGATCGACGGCGAGCCGCGCACGATGTCCAGCGTCAACAGATACGAGGACACATCGCGCATCAGCACCGTCATCGAGGCCCGCACGAACGGATAGAATTTGTGCAGCCGATCCTGGCGCGGCTCCACCTTCTTGCGCTGCTGCTGCCAGCCCTGCCACACTTCCAGAATGCACATCGCCCAGGAACAGGACGATGACGCGCATCAGGAAGTACGGGTTCAGCGCCAGCAGGTAGATGTCCTCAGCCCGCCGCTTCTTCTCGTCCGCTGTGCCGGTCTTGAAGTTGGCCGCCGTCAGAATCGACTTTTCCGCATCGCCCGCCAGCAGGTTGTTGATGCTCGACCCGCCGCGCATCAGGCCGTCGCCCTTGGCATAGCGGCTGTCAATAACTGCGGCATCCTTGCCGGACACGAACAATTTCTGTTTATCCTTGTCGTACCAGCGGAACGCGGGAATGTCGTAGTTGTCGCCGAACATGATGCCGGCCTGGCAGGACGACGTCTGCGAGGGCAGGCCGCAGTCGACGCGCGAGAGGACGTAGCCTTCCTCGTCCAGCATCTGCTTCAGGGTGGGCATGTAGCCCTCGGCGAGCGCCTTCTGGATGTGGTGATAACTCAGCCCGTCGATCTCCATCATGACCAGGCCGCGCGTGCTCAGGTCCTTGTCCTTGAAGGTCTGCCGCGCCGCCAGCCGCTCGACCACGCCCTGATAGAAGGAGTCTTCGTCGTCCGCCGTGATCACGCTGGTAATGATGGTATTGATCAAGGAAAACACCAACCCGGCGATGAAGGCCGTGAACAGCCCACCCACGTCCAGGCTGGGAATCAGCCGCCCCAGGATCAAGAAGGCGATGGCGTTGATCAAGAAGCCCGCGGCGAACATGACGAAGAAGCCCAGCGGCAGCGCCAGCAGCAGGACGATCGGCCGCAGGAACAGGTTGATCACCGCCAGCAGCAACGCCGCCGCGGCGGCGGCCGCCAGGGTCGAAACGCCTGTCACGGTCACCCCGGGCACCAGACCGATCGTGACCGACATCGCCACGGTGTCCACCACCCACAAGATCACCAGGCGCAGCAAAATTCGCAGCAGATGTCGAATGGGTTGTTTCACGGCTAAGCTCACCTCTGCCGGTTGGGCTGCTGGATAGAGATGGACGTCGCGCTGCGGATAGGGAATGCCGATCCCCTCGGCATCGAAACGCAGTTTGACGCGCTCGGGCAGATCCCATTGCAGGGTCCAATAATCTTCGGACTTCACCCAGGGCCGCACGGCAAAGTTCACGCTACTGTCTCCCAGCTCCTGCACAAACACGAACGGCGCGGGATCGGTCAACACGCGCGGATCAGACGCGAGCAGATCATACAGCACGCGCTTGACGTGCTCGATACTATCATGATAACTCACGCCAAACACAAAATCCACGCGCAGCTTGCCCAGCCGCGTGTAGTTCAGCATCGTGTCCCCCTGAATCTTGGAATTTGGGATGGTCACTTCCAGGTTGTCGCCGGTGACCAGCACCGTGCTCAAGAATTGAATCTCCTTGACCGTGCCCAGCACGTTGTTGGCCTTGATCAATTCGCCCAGCTTAAAAGGCTGAAACAACATGAAGACGATGGTAGCCGCCAGGTTGGCGATCGATTGCTGCAGCGCGATGCCCAGGATGACCACGATGACCAACGAAGCGGTTAACAGGGCCGTGATCGGGAAACCGATCAGTGCCAGCGCGACGATCAGCGTGATCAGCAAAATGCTGTAATACACCAACAGCAGCAGCAGGCGCGTCATGGACGGCGCGATCGCGGTCTTGCCCAGGGCCAGCTTCAGCGCCGTGCGCGCCCGCCGCGCCAGCCACCGGCCAACGAAAAACACGAGAATCGCCGCGCCGACGCGCAGCGCCAATTGAAGCAAGTCAAGCTGATCCAGTGACATTCAATGCTCCTGAGACGCTTACGGACGCAGCGTCACACTATCGATCAACACGTCGGCGCGTGAAAAGAAACTGAGGTTCAGGCACCGCTCCGTCGCACTGATCAACTGCGCGCCGTAGTCCTGATTATAACGCACGCGGCTGCCCGGCACAGGCCGCAGCTGGAACGGATAGAGATCCTTGCCGCCCGCGCCGTTCACAAAATACGGCAGGCCGTTCTCCTGCAGGCGCTCATACAAATGATCGTGACCGGCGATGACCGCGTCGACGCCCCAGGCGGCAAACGGCCACTGCACCATCCGATCGGATCCGTGCCGCGCCGACGAGGAATAGGGCGGGTAGTGCAGCACCACGATCTTCCACGGCGCGTCCGACGCCGCCAAGTGCTGCTGCAGCCACTGCGCCTGCGCCGAATCCGCGGAATAACCGGCGGGCTCGTTCTGGCTGGTGTCGAGCATGAAGAATTCGATCGGGCCGCGCCGCACCGTGTAGGTGCGCTCGTTGCCCGGCAGCGTAAAGTAATCCAGATACGGCTGCGCGCCGGGCGTGGTCCAATCGTGATTGCCCAGCACCGGGAAGAAGCGATTCTCGGCCGCGCCCGCGCCATACGATCCGATGTAGGGCGCGATGTACGCGTGAAAATACTGGCCGATGTTGGCGTCGATCGTTTCAGCCGCGCCGTCCATGTAGTTGTTATCGCCCGCCGTCACGATCGCGTCCACGCCCCACCGATCGATCAGCGCCGCGACATCGGCTTCCGGCTGGCCGGCCTCGCCGTAATCGCCGATGACGGCCACGCGCGTGCCCTCGCCGCAGTCGGACGGCGCAGCCGTGATCGGTCGATCGACGGCGTAGACATTGCGGCCGGCGGCCCACATTGCCAGAATGAATACGGCGAAGATCGCAAGAACGATCAGGGTAATGCTGATGAGTCGCTTCATTTGAACCAGCCCGGCGGAAATAATCTCAAGTCAAGGCGTGGAGAAATCTGTTTTTGGCTCATAAGCGTTGTCCGGGATGAGGCCAGGTAGAGACGCCGAAAGTATAAAGGGAATCGCTGCGCGGGTCAAACCAAACGCGCCATTGGAACTAGCGGCTAAAGACTCGCGCCAGCACGGTGATGATTAATGCAGCCAGCAAGAGCCAGATCACCACAATGACCGCGGCGGCGGCCCGGTTGACAGGCTTCCCCTGACGCCTGATCTCCCGTGCTTTCTCCCGGCTCTCGGCCATCACCTCGGCCGGGATCATCGAGAGCGCCAGTTTGATGCCCAGCGGAATCAGAATGAGGTCGTCCAAATAACCCAGAATTGGGATGGGGTCGGGGATCAAATCGATGGGGCTGAAGACACGACACAGGCAAACGGCGCACAACAAAAAACCCGATCGCTGGAGTCGGCTCCGGCGATCGGGTACGGTTTCAAGCGCGCGGCTCAGGCCGCTTTAGTTTCGCCTTCGGCGGGTTTCGCTTCCGCCGCCGGGGCATCCACCGCAGCGGATTTCGCTTCCGCAACCGGCGCGCTCATCACGACGCCGGCTGCCCCTTCGGCCGTAATCACAGCCGCGCCCGCCACCACTTCATCCTTGGTTGCCACTACGCCTTCGACATAAGTGCCCTCGGCGGTGGTCACCATCCGGCTGGCTTCCACCTTCGTGTCGCTGGTGGCCACGCGCGCCGTCTCCAGCGTATCGCCGGTCGCAATGGCCGTCAAAGCCACTTCGCCGCCGGCCTGCAGCTGCTTCGCGATGTCGGCGCTGATCTGCTCGGTCACCACGTCGGCGCCGGCTTCAGCCATTTGCTTCTCCACCTCGCGCACCCAGGTGTGCTCCACCACGGCGACGATGGCCGAGTTGCCCGGCCCCAGACCCTCACCCAACTTCTTCAGACGCTCGTCCTTGAAGCCGCCGTCCTTGAGCTTGGCGGCCAGGCCGCCGATCACCGCGCCGCCCAGCGCCGCCCAGCCCACCGGCCCGGCCAGCAAGCCGATCACGCCGCCGGCCACGCCGCCGATCACGGCGCCCTTGCCGCCGCCCATGTCGGCCGTCTCCTTGATGTGCAGCTTGCCCTTCTCGTCCTTGCGCAGCACCGCTGCGTCGACAATCTTGATCAGGCCCTGATTGCGCGCCTGCTTCAGCGCCTTCAGCGCCTCACTGGCTGTGTTCTCATCCTTGAAAGCAGCAACGATAACTTGAACGGGTACATCACTCATGGGAGTTCCTCCTGAATTTTGAGATTTCGAATCAACCGTTTGAGATCAGCCTTTGCCACGGCCAACGGCGTCACACCTATGCCACGCCATTATACCCGACTTTGTTCGCGGAGCAGAAGGCCGATTTGCCAACTTCCTGCATGGATGATGACATTCTTGCGCAACAAACTGCTGCACTTGCCAGGTGTGCCGGAAATATAATACTATACGCGCAGGAGCAGCTCTTTCACCGATTCCTAAAACCTCTTTACGGGAGCCAGAGCATCATGAGCATCTTGTCCGAAGTGATCCACGAGAACCGTTTTACGCCGGAGGATGTGCCCAGGTTCGAGGCGAAACTCTTCTTCGAGGGCGCGGCGCGGCGCAAGTATTTTGAACAGTTTGGCGTGCTGCTGGTGCTGGCAACCATCATCGCGACGGCCGGGATCATGGGCGATTCGACGGCCACTGTCATCGGCGCGATGATTATTGCCCCGCTGATGACGCCCATCATGGCCACGGCGGCGGCGCTGGTCACGGGCCGCATGGGCCGCGCCGGACGGTCGCTGCTGCTGGTGGCTGTCGGCGTCATCAGCGTGGTCGGGCTGTCGTGGCTGCTCGGGACATTGTACACCGGCGTGATCTCGTTCGACAGCAATGCGCAGATTCTGGGGCGCATCTCGCCGCGCGTGATCGATCTGGTCGCCGCGCTGGCTTCCGGCGCGGCGGGCGCGTTCTGCATTGCTCGCGAGGATATCTCCGATTCGCTGCCCGGCGTGGCGATCTCCATTTCACTGGTGCCGCCCCTGTGCGTGGTGGGCCTCAGCTTGCAGGCCGGGCAATGGGCGGCGGCGCAGGGCGCGTTCCTGTTGTTCCTCACGAACTTCCTGTCGATCTTGCTGGCAGGCGGCGGCGTGCTGGCGCTGCTGGGGTTAAGCCGCGCGGCCATGGTGGAGATCAAAGGGACGGCCCGGCGCAACGCCTTCCTCGTCATCATTGTCAGCGTGCTGCTGGTGCTGGGGCCGCTGTGGCTCACCGGATCGCGCCTGTCCGCGGACGCGCGGACGGAGGATGTCACGCGGGCCATGGCCGCGCGCTGGACGGCAGGCACGGATTACGACGTGCGGCAGGTGAGCGCCAATCAAGACAATGTCACCGTCATCATCGCTGGCCGCGGAACACCGCCTTCATTTACGGAGCTGGAAGCGGGATTGGAAACGGCCCTGCGGCGCCCCGTGATCGTGATGCTGGAGATAGTGCCGGTGGAGAAGATCATTTCTCAATAATGCCGCCCCAGCGCGGCTCGTGCCGCCGGCAGGCGCACCCTGCAACACAAAACTCGACCGGCAGGACTGTTCCCGCCGGTCGAGTTTCATACCGCGTAGTTGGTTCAGCTTACGCCGTCTTATTCGCTGCTGAGCATCTCGCGCAGCTGATCCTCTTGTTCCTTGGTCAGGTTCGTCGAGATGATCTCGAACTTCTGGTCTTTCACGGCTGGCGCGATCTTATCCATCACCGCGCCGCTGGTCAGCAGGAACAGCGCCGACGTGCCCTCGGTGACCTTCTCGCGGGTCTGCTTGATGAAGTTGTCGTCGATGCCATAGTCGGCGAACTTGCCGGACAGCGCGCCCATCGCCAGACCCACGGCCAGGCCAAAGAACGGGATGAAGAAGATCAGCCCGAACAACATGCCCCAGAACGCGCCCATCAGCGCGCCCTGACCGGCCAGGCTGTGCAGCTGCTCGGTCTTGGGGCCCTTCTTGCCCTGCGGCCAGGTGACGATGGCCGCGTCCTGGATGGTGATCAGCTGCTGCTTCTGCAGCGCCAGCAGCGTCTGCTCCATCTGCTTCGCCCCATTGGGAGTGTCGAACTTCAATACTGACAGTGTTGCCATGGTACTTCGTTCCTCCATACGGAAAGTGATTTATGCCGGATTCTCCGGTCGGGTCAAGTATAACACGAGACTGCGAATCTGTTGAGACGGTTCCACACCGTGGCGCGCGGCTCTCACAAATCGCTCGCCGGGCCGGAAAAGCACCGGCACACATGCGGTGCAGTGCTCCCGTCTACGAGGACGGCGGCTTGAGCATCCAACGCCATGTCCATGGATTCTCGGGAAGCTCTGCGCAATGACCGCTCACTCCACCACAACCCCAGGCGGGCGTCACAGCGCATTCTCGCCATGACGCCCGCCTGGTCTGCAAATTGGTTCAGTGCAGCAGCGCTGGATTACGGAGTCGTCGGTTCACTCATCCGGTTGTACGTCTGGACTTCCCAGCTGCGATTGTGCATGTACTGCACGACAAACGCCACGATGCCCAGGATGATGAACACAATCATCCAGAACGGCGAATTCTTCAGCGCGACCGCCACCGGATTCTGGACCAGTTCCGACGAGGGCAGGCCGCCGAACAGCGCCAGGAACACACCGACGATGGCGCCCGCTCCCAGGAAGGCCGTGGCAAATTCAATGACCAACTTCTGGATGTTGAAGCGTAGCACCACGAAGCCTAACACGACGCCCACCACCACGGCGGCGAGCCAGACGATGAGGCCCCACTGCATGCCGATGGCCGTCAACAGGCCCACGGTCGCAGCATAGCCCAGCGAAAAGGAAACGAGCGCCACGGCGAAGATATAGAACAGGTACGCCAGAATCGCGAACACCGCGGCGACGATGAATCCGACTACCCAACTGGTGATCGTCGCCAGGAAAGCATCGCCGAAGAGGGCCTGGATGGACTGCGCGCCCAGGCCAAAGCCAAAGAAGAAGCCCCAGATCGGCAGCAAGATCAGGAACAGGCGATAGCCGGCAAAGGCCAGCACCAGGCCGAACAACAGCGCGATCATCCCTCCACACATCAAGGCAAAAAACGAATCGGTCGTCATCACATCCTCCTCAGGACTGTTTTTGATTCTTGCAACTGATCCAGCACGCAAGTGCCCTCATTTTACGCGATCAGAAGCGTCAAGGCAAATGAAACCAAACCGCCCGACCCTCACGGGGGCCGGGCGGCAGCTGATTCGAGATCAGTGTGCTTGGCGCGCGACTATTTGCTGGCTTGCCCGAATGTGGCCGCCAGCGCGCCGTCGGCGGTGCGCAGTTCCATCTTCGAGCCGTCGATGCGATAGGTCGCCGCCGTGGTCAGCGCCGTCAGATATTGCGTCTCCTGATCCATCACGGCTGGCTCGCACGCCTTCTTTGTCGAGACGGCCGGCCCGATCGAGATCTTGTCTCCCTCGATCTGGTACGTGGCCGAATACTCATTGCAGCCCCCGTGGCCGCTCAGCGTGCCGTCTGCGCCGAAGTTCGCCGTCAGATCGGTTCCGGCGAGCGTGCTGACCACGGCCTGCTTGCCGTTGTTGTAACCCGTCACGACCCACGACGAGCCCGGCAGCGCAGCGCTGCCTGCGGCGGCTTTCTCGAACGTCGCCGCCATGGCGCCATCGGCGGTGCGCAATTCCATCCGGTTCCCATCGATGCGATAGGTTGCTGCCGTCGCCAGCGCCGCCAGGTATTGTGTTTCTTGATCCATCACAGCCTGCTCGCAGGCCATCCGGGTCGTGGCCGCCGGCCCGATCGAGATCTTGTTTCCATCGGTCTGATAGCCGGCCGTGTAGTTGTTGCAGCCCGCGCTGCCCGTGAGCTGGCCGTCAGCGCCAAAGTTCGCGGTGATCTCCGTGCCGAGAGCCACACTCACTACGGCCTGCTTGCCGTTGTTGTAGCCGGTGACGATCCACGACGTGCCCCCCAGCTCATTGCTCTGCGCGGCAAACGTCGCGAGCTCCTGGCCGCTGGCATCATACAGGGTTAGCTGTTTCGCGTCGGCTTTGTACGTGGACGCCTGTCCCAGCGCCTGCTGGTACGCCGTGGCTTGCTTCATGATCGGCTCCGGGCAGGCCATCATCGTCGTCGCCATTGGCTGGTTGAATTTGATAGCCGTGCCGTCGGCTGTGTATGACGTCGTGTACCGGTTGCAGCCATCCGAACCGGCGGCCTTGCCGGCTTCAAAGTTGAGCGTGACCGTGGTGTCCTTCATGGCCGGTTGACCATTCAAGGTCGTCAATATCCAGTTGGTTCCGTCCAATGTATCCTTGCCGCTCATGGGCTGCTCCTTGGGTTGGGTTGGCGGATTCGTCGGTGCCGCCGGAGCGGTCGGGGCAGCGGCCTGCCCGCCGCACGCCGTCGCGATCAGCGCGATCACCATCAGGGTTGCCATGAACATCGTATGCCGCATCTTGTTTCTCCTTGCTTTCAGAATGAAAATCGGGTTGCCGGCCTGCTTCGAGGCAGGCTCTATTGATATCTGACGCTCGAATATCCCCGCGTGTTCCGTTCTCAGGCCCGGCCGCACCACACTCTCATCGGACGTTAAAGATCAGCCCCAATCCCGCCTAACGCACCTCGCCGACTGCCACGCCGCCATCTCCAAACACCAGATCGATTGTGCCGCGATTCGTCAGATCGATCACGCGCGTATCCGATACCATCGGCGCCCACGTGAAGATCATCTGCGGCTGTTGCGGCAGCCGCTCAATCTGCCCGGCGATGACGTTGATCTGCGCCTGCTCACTCGGCCCGATCGCAATGCGGTTGCCGCCGGATTCGATCAGCGGGACTGTCCCGTCAAATGTGAGATTCACCTCGGCCTCCAACCCGGCAGCCTGCAACTCGATCGGCTGGCGGCCCTGCTGCGCCAACAGGGCTTGCCAGTCACGCCCGGCCCGATTATCACCTGGCACTTCGACGGACATGATCTGCTTGACATCATACCGATCGAGCACGGCCGACAGCCCGTTGAGTTGATCGCCGCTCGCCTGCGGCACCACCACCAGATCGATGTCGCGATCCCAGAAGGGCAGAAACTTGCCCAGCGCGCTCAGCAGCCCTGAGGGACTATTGGAGCCGCCGATGAGAACCTGTTTGCCGCCCGGCGTCTGCACGAGTGCCGGATGCCCATCGACATCCAGCACGTAGACGTGCAAGCGGCTATCCGTGCGCCAGGACAATGCCACCGCCAACAGCAAGGCGATTAAACCGCCGGCGAAGATCGCGCGGCGCGGGGTCACGAGTTTCTTGATCATGGCTGGTCGCTGCTCCCCGGGCCGCCGTAAGTACCACGTCAGCCCGATTAAGCCGGCGTAATAGGCGGCGACGAAGATCGACGGCACGGTCTCCAGTGGAATGGACGCAAAAGGCACTCGTGCGAAGAGGGCGATCACGCCAAGCGTCCAGGTCAGCCACGGCCACACCGCCCACGCCGCGATCTGCCCCAGCGGAATGGACAGCAGCCCCACACCCAATGCCAACAAGCCGAACGTCATGACGCCTGTCTGCGCAGGCAGCACCAGCGGATTGACGTTCAGGGAGACGAGCGAGATTTGCCGGAAGTAAACCATCAGCAGCGGCAGGGTGGTCACCTGTGCCGCCAGGGTCACGAGCAGGGCATCGTTGATAATGTCCACGATCCGGCGCGCCAGGTCGCCGCTAAACAGCCGCGCCAGGAGCTGGCGCGTCGCATCGGCAAAGGGTCGGGCATAGACCATCAAGCCCAGCGTCGCCATGAAACTCAACTGAAAGCCCACGTCGAACAAGGTGTTGGGATCGATACAGGTCATGACCAGGCCCGACGCGAAGAGTGCATTCGGCGCGGCATAGGGTCGCCCCAAATGATCGGCCCATAGCAGCAGGATGCCCATGATGGTGGCGCGCACGACCGAGGCTGATCCGCCCACCAGCACCGCATAAGCCAGCAGGCCAATCACGATGATATAGAAAGCACGCCGCCGCCCCACCAGGCCCACGGTAATCGTCGAGAAGATGCCAATGATGATGACGATGTTGTAGCCGCTGATGGCGATGATATGAGAAGTGCCCGTGACGCGGAAATCCTCTTGCACGTTGGCAGGCAAACCGGCATCGATGCCCAGCAGGATGCCGCTCAAGAGCGAGGCTTGCGGTTCCGGCAGAATTTGTTGTATCACTTCAGTAAGCACGATCACGAAAGCCATAGATGAGGGCCAAGCATGGGACTGCCGCTGATCGTGTTCCAGCACCTTCACCTGCGGGCGATCGATCATGGAATACACGCCCTGCCGCGCCAGGTAGTCGGCGTAGTTGAACGTGGCAAATTCCGGCGGCGCAGAGAGTTCGCCCGTCACCCGCACCCGATCGCCATAGCGAAATTCGGCAGGACGTGAAGGCCGCACGAGCGCCACCCCTTCGATCGGGCGCGAGGACGCATTCGCGTGGGGCAGCGTCAACCGGTCGGCGTTGACGCGCAGATTGATGTACGTGTCGCGCACGTCCGGCGGAGCATCGATCACGCCTTCGAGCGTGACGACGCCGATGCCGTTATAGGTGGAGAGCGAATTCTGATCGAAATGAGGGACAGAGAGGGCAAATCGCAATCCGCCGAGGACGGCGGCGAAAAGCTGAACCAGATTAAACGGGCGCGGCGATCGTTCCCCCACAGTACGAGGCCGGCGATCGGCACCAGGGCTGCGGGGAGCAGAAATTCGATCGGCAGGTGGAGCGCCGAGGCAAGCGCGATCCCGATGAACCAGCCAGTGCCCAGGTAGACGAGTGGCATAGTCGTGCCGATCCTTGCCCTATTATACTCGCACGTGACAAACGTCAACCCGGAGAACTTCCACACCCTTCAGGAGGCGCACGCATTTCTACCGCGATCGCATGGCCGGCCTGCGAGCCGGGGAAAGCCACGCACTTGACCAACGCCACACCCATGACGCCAGTCTGTGATTGCTGTGGTTTCACCCGCACTCCCATTTGCCCGATGCCGGCGTCTTCGGTTCCGACGACAGCGCAGCGATCCAGCAGGCCGCGCCTGGCGCGAGCAGCCGTGCTTGATGAAACCTTGTCTTAGCGGTGAGGATCTGTCTGTAATACGGCTTGCGCCGCGAAGTAACCGCACATGCCATGCACGCCGCCGCCCGGCGGCGTCGAGGATGAGCAGAGGTAGATGCCCGGGGTGGGAGTCGTGTAAGGATTGCGGCGCGCTACCGGACGTGTGAACAACTGTCGCCAGTCTTGCACGCCGCCGTTAATGTCTCCGCCGATGTAATTAGGATTGTAGCGCTCCATCTCCTGGGTTGTGCGTGTGGTCTGCGCCAGAATCCGATCCCGGAAGCCCGGTGCAAAGCGTTCGATCTGCGCGCTGATACGCTCACTCATATCGAGCGTCGAGCCATTCGGCACGTGGCAATAAGCCCACGCGGTATGCTGGCCCCCTGGCGCGCGCGCCGGATCGAACAGGCTCGATTGAGCCACCAGCACGAACGGTTTTTCAGGATGCTGGCCGTGGCCTGTTGTCCGTTCTGACGCTGCGATTTCTTCCAGCGTACCCCCCACGTGCACCGTGGCAGCACGCGCACAGTCTTCGGCCCTCCACGGAATCGGCCCGTCAAGCGCAAAGTCCATCTTGAACACACCCGGCCCGTAGCGATAGCCCTGCAACTTGCGGCGATAACTGGCCGGTAGACGATCGCCCGCAATGCGATCCAGCTGGCGCGGTGTCACATCAAACAATACGGCGCGATGCGGCGGCAGTTGATCGAGGCAGACGACTTCGCAGCCGGTGACGATCTCGCCGCCGAGCGACTTCAGATACGCGGCCAGCGCATTCGCGATCGCTTGTGATCCGCCTTTAGGGATCGGCCAGCCAACGGCGTGCGCCGTGATCCCCAGGATAAGTCCAAACGCCGCCGTGGTTACTTGTTCCAGCGGCATGATCGAGTGGCAGGCCAGGCCCGCAAACAGGGCGCGTGCGCGTGCGCCGTGAAAAGCCAGTCGAGCGAAAGTGGCCGCGGGCAGCGCGGCGCGCGGCCCAAAGCGCAGCATCGTCAGGGGATGATGCGGAAAGCGCAGCGGCCCGAGAAATTCACGGGCCAGCTGGGGCCAATCGGCGGCGAGCGGTTTCATGACACGGCGATAAGTCCTGGCATCGACACCGAGCGATTCGCCCGTCGCTTCGATCGAGCGCTCAACGATCACCGCTGTGCCATCATCCAGCGGATGCGCCAAGGAAGCCGGTGGATAAGTCCACTCCAGCCCGAAGCGATCAAGCGGCAAGCTCTTAAAAAACGGCGAGCCGACGGCCAGGGGATGAACCGCCGAGCACACGTCGTGCACGAAGCCCGGCAGGGTCAGCTCAGCCGATCGGGTGCCGCCGCCGATCGTGTCTTTGGCTTCGAACACGATCACGGATCGCCCGGCGCGCGCTAACGTGATCGCCGCGGCCAGTCCATTCGGGCCGGAACCGACGATCACGGCATCGTATCGATCACGCATCAGCCTGTCGCTTGAGCTGGCGGCCCACCCAGCGCAAGGGCGCCGTCATCAAATACAGTCCCGTGCGGATGCCGGCGTTCTGCCAGATGTTCTTCGCCTCCGACCACTGCACTTTGGGATCGATGAGGGTGATCTTTTGATCGACCTGCGACTGCACACCGTAGTGCGCCGCGAGGTTGGTCAGCGTGCTGCGCCAGAACGCATCTTCCTGCTTGCTGAGCACGCGCAGCCGAAAGCCCAACTCGTACAGCGGATCGTAAGGGCGCACGAGCAGTTGAACTTGCGCAGTGGTTGTGCCGTCATCAGTGCAGCAGCGCTAAACGTGATCATCCCGTTGAAGGGATGGCCGGCCGGTGTCATGTAGGCAAACGATTCGTCGTCGGCATAGATGACGCGCACGCCGGTCGCCATGACGAGGATGTTGCCCGGCAAGGTGGTGTTGATGACCGCGGTTTCACCGGGCACGATGCCGGCCGTAGGTACGTACAGAGTGTTGCCTTTGGGCCAGATAACTGGAGAAGTTCTGTTTCCAGTCGGCGATGACGGCCTGCGGCGTGATCGACTGGCCCGATCAAGACGCGCGCGAAAAGTCTTCTGCCACATCTGCCCGAAGCCGCGAATCGGGCCGGTCAGCGGCTTGCCATCGACATTGATATTCAGCGCACCGGCTGGAATGTCGGAGGTTTGGAGTTTAGCGATCGGCTTGGCCCAGTTGCCCGCATCGCGGGCCTGGAGTGGATTGTTGGGTGTGGACATGTATGTTCTCCCTGAAACGTCATTGCCAGGAGGCCGCAGGCCGACGAAGCAATCTCAAAGTTGGCAGCGGAGATTGCCTTGTCGCACTGCGGCTCGCAATAACGCTATTATGCAGCGCGCCAGTGCTTCGGCTTCTGTCGGATAGATGCCGATCGCTTCGTTCAAGCGCGTCAATTCGAAAATCTGCCGATAGTGTTCGCTCAGAGCCGTAAGCGAGCAGCTTCTGTTTCTGCCGATTCACGCGAATCAACAGCGTGACCAGCAGGCCGATGCCGGAACTGTTCATGTATTCCAGCCCGCTGAAGTTGAGGATGATCGCGCGCGTGTTGCCGTTGCAGGCCTGCGTGTAAGCATCCATCAGCGCGCTTTCGGCGAACGCGTTGACTTCGCCGCTGATGTCGATGATGCTGGCCCCGTTGCCCGGCTGGCGGACGTTGACGATGATATTGGCCTTGTTCATGATGTCCTCCCTTTGACTATTGATGATGATTTCAACTGGCGGTGTGGCTCAAGCGCGCTGGCTTCGTCGGGATAGATGCCCATGAAATCGGCCAGGCGCGTGATCTGGAAGATTTCCGTGTAATGCTCGCTGAGTCCGAAGGTCGAGACGTGCCGCCTGGTTTTGCGCGCCTGCGCCAGCACCCCGACGATCAACGCGATGCCGGTGCTGTTGATATATTCGACGCCGCTGAAGTTCAGCAGCACGCTCGACGCGCTGTTCGCGCCGGCTTCCGCATAGGCCGCCTGCAGGGCCTGTTCGCTGCTGCCGTCGATGTCGCCGCGCAGATCGATCACGGCGACCCCGCCCACGTAACGCACGGTCGTTTCCAATGGCTTATCCATGTTGCGCCTCCCCGTTCAAGTGCACGATCAGTTCCAGCGTGTGGTGCTGCGCATCGCCGTGCACGCGCATTTCGTCCACCATCTTCTCGATGAGAAACAGACCCCAGCCGCGCGGTGATTGCTGGCCGGCCAACTTCGCTTCGAGATCGGGTGCGATCGGATCGGGCACGGGTACGCTGCCTCGATCGGTGATCTGCACGATCAGGTTACCTTCCGTGGCGGCGACTTCGATATCGACCGGCAGTTCCGGCCGATTCTTGTTGCCGTGCTCGATGGCGTTCATCGTCGCTTCGGCCACGGCGGTCTTCAAGCGATCGAGCTGCCGGGAGGGAAGATTCAACGGCTGAATGGCAGCGGCGACGCGCTGCATGGCTTCGCGCTCGTTGCCGGGTTCGCTGGGGAGCGAGAAGCGATCGAGAAGGCGCTCACCCTCACCCCCGGCCCCTCGCCCATCAAGGGAGAGGGGAGCACGCTGCAACACCACCAGCGTCGCATCGTCTTCCTGCTCCCAGTTCGGGCCGGTGAAGGCCGCGAGTTGATCGAGCAGGTAGTTGATCGTCGCCAGGCCGCCGGGATGATCTTCCAGCAGCGCCTTCAAGTGTGGAAAGCCGAACATCTCGCGCTGTGGATTATGCGCCTCGACCAAACCATCGGTGTAGAACAACACCGTGTCATCGGGATTCAGCATGACTTCCCGTTCGTCGTAGTGCATGCCCGGCATCAGGCCCAGTGGCATGCCGGTCGCGCGCAGTTCTTCGACACGGTCAGCCGATTTGCGATAAGGCAGATCGTGTCCGGCGTTGGCAAAATGCAACCGGCCCGTATTCGGATCGAGGATGGCATACAGGCACGTGACAAACATGTTGGGCGGAATATCCGGGCAGAGCATGTCGTTAGCATATTCCAGAATCGCGCCGGGCGAAGCGAAACGCTGGGCGCCAGCGCGCAAGATGCTGCGCGTGCTCGCCATCACCAGCGCGGCCGGCACGCCCTTATCGGTCACATCGCCGACCACCAGCGCGAGACGGCCATCGGGCAGATCGACGAAGTCGTAGAAGTCGCCGCCGACGGCGCGCGCCGGTTGATAATACGCCGCCACCTGCCAGCCGTTCAGCGTCGGGCAGTTCTTTGGGCAGCAAGGTTTGCTGAATCAAGCGGGCCACGCGCATTTCCTGCTCCAGGCGCTCGCGCTGGGCGGCCTCGATCTGCTGTTCGCGCACGAGCTGCGCCACGCGCACCGCCGGTGAGGCTTGTGTGGCAAGGTTGTTGAGCAGCACCCGATCATCGCTCGAATAATCCTGATCGCTCAGCCGCGGGCCGAGATTGAGCAGGCCGATCACTTCGCCCTGCGCCACCAGCGGCACGATCAACTTGGCGCCCGATTCGCGCAGCGCGTTCAACGCAGGTGAATCGAGGTGCAGCTTGTCGATTTCCACCACGCCGGGCGAGCTGCGGAAGTAGGCCACCAGCGGATCGGTGGGGGCGATGTCCAGCGATCGGACTGTGGCGGCGCCGCGCGGCCGATCGGCTGCCGGCGCGGCCGTGGCCTGTGGCTGTTCCGATCGGGCTTTACCGAATCCCAGTTTGAAGTTGCGCAGTAAGGTCGTCATTTGAACTCCATTCTACTCATCGGTCGTCTTGCGAACGTTACGAAAAGCGTTACGGGGTTTCACTTCGCTCCCATTCGGCAATACCCGGTTGGCCGAGTGCGCGCCACTGCGCCGCCAGCGGCATGACGCCCAACTCGCGCACGATTTGCCGGGCGGCCAGGCCGACCACCGCCGTGTAGGTGGGATATGCAATCTCCAGTTCCGCCAATTGCTCCACCCACATGTCGGCTGACATCGCCGCGGCGACCAGATGGACGATCTCCAGCGCCTGCTCGCCCACGACATGCGCGCCGAGAATGCGATGTGTCTCTTGCGAGACAATCGAGCTTGCCGAACCCTGGCGTCCGATCGTCGATGACGGCGCGATCGAGATCGGTGTAAGGCACGACGGCCACGACGCACTCTGCTTGAGCGCGCGCCTGTGTTTCCGTCAAACCCACGCTGCCATATTCAGGATCGGTGAAACCGCCGTGCGGCACGATCTTCCGCTGATAGGGTTGGCCTGCGCCCAGCACCGCGTTCTCAGCGGCAATCCGAGCATCATAGCTCGCGCTCTGCACCAGCATCATGCGGCCGGTCACATCGCCCGCGGCAAAAATGTGCGGCGCGGACGTGCGCAGATAATCGTCGACGACGACGTAGCCGCGCTCGGTCTTGACGTTGGCCGCCGTCAAGTTCAGCGACTCGACATTGCCGGGCCAGCCCACCGCCAGCACGATCGCTTCTGCTTCGATCTTCTCCGCTTGATCGTGATGCTCATAATGAAGCGTGAACGTCCGATCGGTTTTCTCAATCCGATCGATTCCGCCGATACCCGTAATTACCTGCACGCCGCGCTGTTCGAAGGCAGCGCGCACGGTCTGCGAAACCAGCTCGTCCTCCAGCGGCATCAGGCGCGGCGCCAGATCGAGCAGTGCCACTTGCGATCCAAAGGCGGCGAAGATCGACGCCAATTGGCTGCCGGTGGCCGCGCCGCCCACGATGACGATGGACTTAGGCAGGGTCTTCAACGACCACACATCGCTGTGCGTCAGCGCGTGCTCCGCGCCCGGGAAAGGGAGACGCCGCGCATGTCCGCCCGCGCACACGATGAACTTGTTCGCTTCAAGCCGACGACCATCAGCCAGCAGCAGGGTGCGCTCGTCGACGAAGCGTGCTTCGCCGGCAGCGGCGTAAACCGTCACGCCCGATTGTTCCAGATGGCCGATGAGTTGCTTCTTCTCGTGCAGCGTGTAAACCGTGTGCTGGGTGCGCGTGAGCAGTTGAGCAAAGTCCAGCGTGGGACGCTCGCCCTTAACCCATACTCCTCGAGCTGCTCGGTGTCGCGCAGCAAGCGCGCAGCTTTCGCCAGTACCCGGGTGGGCACACAGCCATCATTCGTGCAGGTTCCTCCCAGGCGTCCGCGTTCGACCAGCGCCACACTCGCGCCGAGTTCACGCGCGCGCAGCGCGGCGGTTACGCCCGCCGGTCCGCCTCCGATCACAATCACATCGTGCATGGTCTCCTCAACCTTTCAAAATGAAGTCTTTCAACCACAAACTCACCTGTGCCGGCTGCATCGTCTCATTCACCACGTTGAGCAGCTCCGCCGTCAACTTCTCCAACTCCACCTCATCCCGCACAGTAGCGCTGAACGCGGCGAGGGTCTTGGCCGCGTCATACTTGCGCCGATAGAACCGTCGATCGATGGCGTTCTGCACGCGCCGCCGCAGCGGAAAGAATAACGCCGCGATCACGAGTGTTGACACGACAATCGCCAGATCGGAAGATTTGCCGTGATCGATCGGGTGAGTTGCTGCACCAGCACCACGCCGCCGAAGTAGATCAGCGCCAGCAACGCCGGTCAGCACCGAATAGACCAACGTCTTGCGGATGATGACGTCGATGTCAAACAGGCGATAGCGCAGAATCGCGATGCCAATCGAAACGGGCAACAGCATGAAGGCGAGATTGAGCCAGACCCCGCGTCCAATTTGGCGAGTCTTCCCCGATGGAACACAAGGCCGGTGGTGGCATAGACGTGATAAAGAAAGCACACGCCTACAGGAACCACTTGAGCTGTTCACGTTCCACGACGCCGGAACGGCGATAGCGGATCAAGACGGACAGCACGCACAGCGCAACGGTGCTCACCAGGGCGATCGATCCACGGCGCCTGAATCGTCTCGAACGTCAAGTCGGCCGGAATCACCTGCAGGCCGAGCGGATTGGGGAACGTCTTGCCCGTCGTCGGGTCTTGCCACTCGGGCGACACCGTGATGAACACGACAAAAATAACAAAGAGCAGCGCCATCATTCCAACGACCAACCGCCAGCGCGGTGAAAGCAACGCCCGGTGGGAAAAAGCAGCAGCAGCAGCAAGAAGCGGGCCGATGAGCAGCCACCAACTCCAGCCATTGAACCAAATCAGCCAGAAATTCTAGCGCCGTCAACTCTGCCGCGCCGTTTGCATTATGCACCGGGCTAGTAACCCTGGGGCGCACCACCCAGCGCAGCGACAAGCCCGATGACCATCAGCAGCCAGCCGATGCGATTGCGCGCCACGCGCGACAGAATCAATGCGCCGACGACGCCGTACGCCAGCGCGAACAGCGCAGACGTTAGCCCGTTCGCCAACGTAAAGAAATCGGCGTGCATTTTTGGGTTATTCCAAGGTGAGTACCAAGGAAAACATGGCCCCGGCAATCACCACTGCACATAGTGTCCACGCCAACCCGGTTGTCTTTCTGGTGTTCATCGACTATCGACCTTTGCGAGAATGGCGCGCGTCTATCGCCTTTGAGCCAAAAAGTCACACTCTTGGGCTGCATGGTCTCATTCACTACGTTGATCAACTCCGCTGTCAACTTCTCCAACTCCACTTCATCGCGCACCGCCGCGCTAAACGCGGCGAGGGTCTTGGCCGCGTCATACTTGCGCCGATAGAAGCGTCGATCGATGACGTTTTGCACGCGTCGCCGCAGCGGGAAGAATAACGCCGCGATGCACCAGTGTCGACACGACAATCGCCACATCCGATGATTCGCCCGTGAACGATCGGGTGAGTTGTTGCACCAACACTACGCCGCCGAAATAGATCAGCGCCAACAGCGCCGTTAACACGGTATAGACCAGTGTCTTACGGATGATGACGTCGATGTCCCACAAACGATAGCGCAAAATCGAAATGGCGATGGGGACAGGAATGAGCAGAAAGGCAACGCTGATGGTAAGGATTTGAAAACTCAGGCGGTGAATCGAGACGCCTTGAAAATAGGAGGCATCCGGTGCAAAAACGGCAAAAGTCAATAGCACAAAGATGACCAGCGCTGCCAAACCCAGGACCACCCATTTAGTCTGCTCACGTTCCGCTGCGGTCGACGCCTGCTTATACCGATATAGTTGTGCCGCAATGCCACTCAGAAACATCATGGGCCAGGCGATGTTGGCTAACGCATCACTCACAACGGCCTGAGTCGCGGCATGGGTTGAGAGAGAATCCAGCAACGCATAAAGCCCCCACACAGCCAGCACCACCCACATCGCGCGCGGCACCACTCGCCCGTTTGGGAACGTGGCAAAAATGAGCATAAACCCGCATAGACCCAGAAAAAACAGGAGTCGAACCAGCGGTTGAAAAATGGGAAATGTTTGCGCCAGCGCTTCCCACATGGCATTGCTGGTGCCGAACAAAATGAGCGCCAGCGAAATAATCAACGCGCCCCGATTATTCGCTTGGCGCACAAATATCAGGAAGGCAATTCCGAAATAGGCCAGGGTATTGAGAACGGCAAATCCGGTCAGCACCAAAGCGTACGCCTGCGGTCCAAGTCCACTTCTGTCAGTTGGACCAATTCCGCGGCGGTTGGCAGTAGACGATTACTGCAGGCCGTTGGTAGATCCGTACAGGGCTGCTGCAATTCAACAAAGCGCAGCGGTATGCCGGCAACAAACATGCCAATGGCGAGCGCAGCAATCACGATCCAAACCAGACGCGCCGATGACAGCCATCGATCGTGACCCACGGGTATTTGCATTATGGTTACGTCTCCGTCCGTTTCGCGTC
>CAWJPR010000005.1:0-192509 GCA_963844815.1 uncultured Chloroflexia bacterium | reverse complement strand
AGATGCGATGTACTTTCAATTCGGCAAAACCGAACTGCACGATGGCGCGCGCCGCTTCCGTGGCGTAGCCGTGTCCCCAGTGAGCGGGCGCCAGTTCGTAGCCGATGTCCGCTTCGTGAGCGCCGGCCGTCGCCAAGCGAATGCCGCAGTTGCCGATGAGTTGGCCGCCAGCTTTCAACCCGACGGCGAGTTGAAACTTGCGGCGCGGCTGCTCCTGCTGCTGATCGAGGAACATCTGCACGAAGCGCTGTGCGTCGCCCGGCGTGCGATCGGCCCATTCGGTGTATTGCAGGTAACGCGGGTCGCGCTGATAGGCCAGCACCGCCGGCCAGTCGGCTGTGACGAATTCGCGCAGGTGGAGGCGATCGGTGTGAAGTTCCATAAAATCGATCAGGTCAAACCCACATTGCAAGCAGCGACGGCTCCCACGCCGTCGCGCGGCCGGGCGTGTCCCACGGGAGGCTACGCTCGGAGCCCGGCCTGCTAACGTCGATTGATTTGACAGACCTCTACGTGGCTGCTGCGGCTTCCGTCTGGCGGAGTTCGCTGCGCGTGAGCAAGATCACCGCGGCCAGGATCAGACCGCCGCCCAGTAAGGTGATGGGCTGCAGTTTTTCCTGAAAGAGCAGCGCGGCCAGCAGCACCGTGACCACCGGTTCGAGTGTCGACAACATCGATGCATCCGTGGGGCCGATGCGCTTCAGCCCCGCCAGAAAGGTCACCACCGGAATGACCGTGGCGATAAGCACTGTCGCCGCGACGGTGAGCCAGCCGCTGGCAGTCGCCGGCCAGTGCGGCCCCTTTAACGCCGTCAACACGCCATAGACCAACCCCGCCGAGGCAAAGATCACCGTCGAAGAGGGCATGGCCGAAACCTTCTTCATCACGCCCGTGCCGACGATGATGTAGACCGAGTAGATCGCCGCCGCGCCGATGGCCAGCAGGATGCCCAGCCACTGGCCGCCCTGCGGATCGACGATCAGCGCCACGCCGCATGTCGCCAGCGCCAGGGCCATGACTTTGACGCGATTGAGTTTTTCCTTGAGGAAGATCACCGAGAGGATCGCGACGAAGACGGGATAGAGATACAGCAGCAGCGCCACCAATCCCGCCGAAGCATACTGCGTGGCCGTGAGGTAACAAAACGATTGCCCCACGTACCCGATCGCGCCCATCCCGATCAACAGCGCCAGCGGCCTGCCGCGCGGCAGGCCTTCACGCCGGGCGATGAGAATGCCCGCCATGATCAGCGCGGAGAACGTGAAGCGCAGAAACAGCAGCGTGAACGTATCGAGTCCGTCGGCGTAGGCATAGCGGCCCAGGATCGCCAGCGTGCCGAACGAGGCGGCGGAGATGATGATGAAGAGGATGCCAGTCAAGCGGTTCATGGTGCGTAATTCTACTCCCGTTTGGTGAGAGAGAGAAACTTGACGATCCATCATTCGGCCTGCTTGCCAAACGGCTGAATTTCTGCGATCATGGATGCGCCTGAATTCTGCGCAGGAGCCCGGCCATGCCCAGGGTCAAACTCGCCCCCGGCCTCCGGGGCGCACTCATCCGGCGTGGGGACGCGCGCAGGAAACGTGCGGCGAAGCCTCGCATCATCTGGGCGAGATAGGCGCGGCTGGCTGGTGGAACCGAGCGGCTATACCGTGCTTGTCGGCCCCTGTCGCGCTCCAAAGATCTGTTGACGGCGCGCTTTAGAATCAACTGGCCCATATGCCTCCGGAGAATATCATGCTGCAAGATTCGTTTCTGTATCAAGAGATTCACGAGCAGCCGGCGGTGCTGGCCGGTTTGATCGACAGCGAACTCGATCATATTCAACGCATCGCCGCCGGGCTGCGCCGGCGCCGCATCACGCACACGCTCATCGCGGCGCGCGGCACCAGCGACAATGCCGGCCGTTACGCGCAGTATCTCTTCGGCGCGGTGAATCACATGCCGGTCGGCCTGGCCACGCCCAGCCTGCATTCCATCTATCATCGCCCGCCGCAGCTGGAAGACGCGCTGGTGATCGGCATCAGCCAGAGCGGCCGCAGCCCGGACATGGTCTCGGTGGTGGCCGATGGCCGGCAGCAGGGCGTGGCCACGCTCGCCATTACGAACTTCCCCGCTTCCCCGCTGGGCCAGGCGGCCGACGACGTGATCGCGCTGCATGCCGGTGAAGAGCGCGCCGTCGCGGCGACGAAAACGTACACCAGCCAATTGATGGCGCTGGCTTTGCTCAGCGCCTGCGTCGCCGAGGATCACGAGATGCTGGATACGCTGCGCCAGATTCCCGATCGGATGCGCGAAGTCCTGAAAATGAGTGAGATGATCGCGCGTGCGGCCGAACGCTATCGCTACATGAAAGTGTGTGTCGTGATCGGGCGCGGCTTCAACTACGCCACGGCGTTCGAGCTGGCGCTGAAGATCAAGGAACTGACCTACGTGCTGGCCGAGCCGTACAGCAGCGCCGACTTCTTGCACGGTCCGGTGGCGCTGGTCGAAGAAGCCTTCCCCACCATCGTCGTCGCCCCGGCCGGCGTGATGCAGGCTGAGATGGTGCAATTCATTCACACGCTCAAAGAACGCGGCGCGGAGGTCGTGGTGATCAGCGATGCTGCCGAAGTGCTGGAATTGGCGCGCGTGCCGCTGCCGCTGCCGGTCAGCGTGCCCGAATGGGCCTCGCCGTTGATTAGCATCGTGGCGGGTCAACTGCTGGCCATGCACCTGGCCAACGCCCGCGATTACGACGTCGATCGACCGCGCGGGCTGCACAAGGTGACGGAGACGCATTAGCACACTACCTCCCCAGAACCTCCCGGAGGCTCGCGAAGCGCCTCCGGGAGGATAAATGGCCTATGACCGATCAACCTGAAGTGATCATCTACACCGATGGCGCGTGCGATCCCAATCCCGGTCCCGGCGGTTGGGCGGCCGTGCTGCGCTCTGGCGCGCACGAAAAAGTGTTGACCGGCCACGAGCCGCGCACGACCAACAATCGCATGGAGTTGCAGGCCGTCATCGCCGCTTTGCAGGCGTTGAAGAAGCCCAGCCGGGTCGTGCTGCACACCGACTCCACGTATGTGCAGAAGGGCGTGACGGAATACCTCGAACGCTGGAAGGCCAAGCACTGGCAGACTGCCGGCAAGAGAGCCGTCGCCAATCAAGACTTGTGGCAGGCGCTGGATGAAGCCCTGCCGCGACATCAGATCGAGTGGGTGTGGGTGAAAGGTCACGCCGGCGATCCGTTGAACGAGCGCGTCGATCGACTGGCGGTGAGCATGATCCCCCGATCGGCTTTGCCGCTCGACGACGCGCAGGCGATCCATATCTTCACGGGCGTCTCGTGCAGCGGCACAACAGGCGGCTGGGCGGTGATCGTCAGACATGGCGCTGCCGCGCAAGCGTTCAGCGGCCACGAGGACGAAACCTCGGCCAACCGGCTGCATTTACTCTCCGCCCTAAAAGGACTGGAAGCCGCGCTGATCAGCGCGCCCGCTGGATCGATCATTCATCTCTACACGCCATCGGATTATGCGGCGCAGGGCGCGACGCAGTGGGTAAAGAATTGGGCCGCTCAGGGCTGGCGCACGAAAGAAGGCCAGCCGGTTAAGCATCGCGAAGTGTGGCAGGCCATTGTGACAGCCTCCCGGGGCCGCCAGGTGAAATGGCACAGCCTCAAAGACGAAGTGCGCCCGGCGGAGTCACAGCAGGCCGAAGCGCTCGCGCGGCAGACTCGTGGTGGCAGGCGCTGACACGGGAACATAGGCGAGGTGCGCCATGGCCGAGACATCTATCAGGCGACTTTCCATCAATCTGGATGAATTGGCCTATGCGCTACACGAGTCCGACCAATTCGGCACGACTCGGAACTACCTCGATCTGGTCACCGGTGAGATAGTCATGATCACCGACGAGATACGCGCGGAAGCCGAGCGAATCAGCGAACTGATCCAGGTTGACGCCGAAGACTACAGCGCAGCCTTAGAAGAAGTCCTGGCTAACAGCGCTCGACCCGATTGGATAAAAGACAGCATCCGCCTTGTCGAAGCCGTGGAAGCCGGTTATGGCACGCGTTTCATCACTGTGCCGCCCGTCGGTTCGCACGAGGCTTACAAGGACATGGCGGATTTCATTACCACGGTAACGAACCGGCACACACGCGAGCATTTAGCAGAGGCCATTGCAGGCAAGCGTCCCTTTCGCCGCTTCAAAGATGCGCTGGATAACTATCCGCAGGAACGCGAACGCTGGTTTGTCTTCAGCGCCGAGCGACAACGCCAACGTGCAGCGGATTGGCTGGAGTCGATCGGGGTCACACCGTTTGAAGAGAAATCGTGAAACTCGTGCCAGGGCGCTGGAATTGTGCGTCCCGGAGCCACAGCACTGCACCCGCTAGAGGCGTGTGTGTAGAGTTTTTCCACTGACTTACGAGTTGGCCGCATTCGAGGGAGCACAATGGGAAGAATAGGTTACGGATATGGAAGTGAATGGCATCTACTCCGCCATCTGGGTTATCACCGTGCGTATCTCTCGCAAAAGGTTATGGACGTTATGGGTGGCCAGGATGTTGAATGGTTGGATTTTGAGTTTTCACAAGAAAATGCGCCACTGCGAGATGATAGAGAATTTGTGGGACTTGAGTTTATTCCAGACACAACCGTTCAGAAAAAGTGGAAATCATTTTGGCCACAAACCGGCAATTCCCAAAACTGGGACGCAGTAGGCAAAATCCATTTTGGCGACGCGGTTGAATGGCTATTAGTGGAAGCAAAAGGTCATATTGGAGAAATTGGAAGCAGATGTGGCGCAACAAGTCAAGTAAGTAAGCAAGTCATTTACTCTGCTTTGGAACAAACGAGCAGAGTATTTGGCAATCGCTCCCGACCAATTGAAAACTGGCTTGGTCCTTATTACCAGTATGCAAATCGACTGGCCGTGCTGTACTTTTTGATGAAAGAGTGTGTTTCGTCGGTAAACACCCGTCTTTTGTTCGTATACTTTTATGGTGAAAACCGAGAAAATCTTGATTGTCCACGAAGCGAACAAGAGTGGTTGCCAGCGATTCAGAAAATGAATGACTGGTTAGGAATTGATAGGCACAGTGAGCGGCGCAACGAGTGCAGTATCTCTTCCTGCCTGTCAATCCTGCTGGTGTTGGCGTTCGTATGAAATCAAACGGCGGCTAACTAGCGCTTGCACCTGACGTCGCTCCGCTGCACTCTGCGGAGCAGGTGAAACGCAGGCCGCTCAGCCCATCACGAATCACTAACGAAGCGACTCGGCTGAGCCGCCTCGTTTTGTTATCGCCTGAGTTTCAGGCGCGCCTGACAAGATAACTCCTTCTTCGCTCGATCTGATCTTCAGGTGTGGTATGATCGTCACCACCATCTCCTCAATCGAGTGTAAACGATGCCGCTCATCCTCGCCCACGATCTGGGCACCACGGGCAACAAAGCCAGCTTGTTTGACGATCAAGGCCGCCTGGTCGCCAGCCACACAGAGCACTACCCGGTGAATTACGCGCAGGCCGGCTGGGCTGAGCAAGACCCGATCGATTGGTGGCGCGCCGTCACAACTTCCACGCGCGCGCTGCTGGCCGAAGCGCACGTCCATCCGGCTGACATTGCGGCCGTCACCTTCAGCGGGCAGATGATGGGCATCGTGCCGATCGATGCGGCCGGGCAGCCGCTGCGCTCCGCCATCATCTGGGCCGATCAACGCGCCGTCGAAGAAGCCGAAACGATCGCGGTGCGGTGCGGGCCGGAGCACGTCTATCGCCGCACGGGGCATCGCGTGAGCCCCGCTTACCTCGCGGCGAAAATCCTGTGGGTCAAGCAGCATCAGCCCGATCTCTACCGGCAGGCCAAGAAATTTCTGTGCGCGAAAGACTTTGTCGCGTTCAAACTCACCGGCCGGTGTGCCACCGATTATTCCGACGCGTCCGGCAGCAATCTGTTCGATCTCACGCAGCGCGCCTGGAGCGCGGACCTGATCGACGCGCTTGGCCTCGACGCTGCGCTGCTGCCGGAGATTCATGCTTCGACCGATATTCTCGGCGAAGTGACCCGCGCAGCCAGTGAGGCGACGGGCTTGAAAGTCGGCACGCCCGTCGTCATCGGCGGAGGCGACGGGGCGTGCGCCACGGCCGGCGCCGGCGTCATCGCGCCGGGCGATGCTTATTGCAACATCGGCTCGTCGGCGTGGATCAGCTTTGCCAGCGCCGCGCCGCTGTTCGATCCGCAGCAGCGCACCTTCACCTTTCATCATTTGCATCCCCGTCTGTTTACGCCGATGGGCACCATGCAGGCCGCGGGCGGTGCGCGCGATTGGTTGGCGCAGCTCATCGGCGATGTCGCCGGCGAAGATATGGCGCAGGTCGCGCCCGGCTGCGATGGCGCGCTGTTTCTGCCTTATCTGATCGGCGAGCGCAGTCCCTGGTGGAATCCACAGGCGCGCGGCGCGTTCGTCGGATTGACGATGAATCATTCGCGGGCCGCGCTGGCGCGCGCGGCGCTCGAAGGCGTGGCGTTCAATCTGCGCCTGATCCTGGACGCGCTCGAATCACAGGGCGCGGCTCTGCCGGCCATCCGCCTGATCGGCGGCGGCGCGCAAAGCCCGGTCTGGCAGCAAATTCTGGCCGATGTTTTCGCCCGGCCGATTCACCTGCTCGATCTGCGGAGTGAAGCCTCGTCGTGGGGCGCGGCAGTCGCGGGCGGCATCGGCGTGGGAGTCTATGCCGGCTGGGAAATCGCCAAAGCGCGCGCTGAAGTCAAAACCGTGATCGACCCGATTCCGGCCAATGTCGCGGTGTATGCCGATCGGCTGGCCGTGTTCACGGAGACCTATCGCGCTCTGGAAAACTTATCATTCACCACACCAGCCACGGCGCACTGAGGCCGTGCTGGTCGAAGGAGATGAAGATGTCCCTATTCTTGGATTCGGCGTCAGCCGCTGATGCCCGCCAGGCCCTGGCGCTGGGTTTTGTCGCTGGCATCACCACCAATCCGACCTTGATGGCGAAGGTCGATCGCCAGCCGGAAGACGTGATCGCCGAGCTCAGCGAGCTGTGCCCCGGCCCGGTCTTCTATCAACTCACGGCGCCGACCGTGGCCGGGCGCGAAGCCGAAGCGCGCCGCTTCCTGGCGCTGCGATCCAATGTCGCGCTCAAGATCGCCATGACGACCGAGAACCTGGCACTCGCCGCGCGCTTCGTCAAAGAAGGTGTCAAGGTCGGCATGACGGCCAGCTACAGCGCCGCGCAGACTTACCTGTCGTGCGAAGCGCGCGTAACGTATTCCATCGCCTACGTCAATCGCAGCACCCGGCTGCAGGGCGACGGCCTGGCGCTGGTCTCCGAAATGCGCGCCGTGGTCGATGCCTGTGACACGCCGACGGAGATCCTCGTGGCCAGCCTGAAGTCGACCGCCGAAGTGGTGCAAGCCGTCATCGCCGGCGCGCAGCACGTCACCATCCCTCTGCCTTTGATGTTGGAGATGGGCAATCACCCGTTGTCCGATCAGGCCATTGAAGAATTCGGCCGCGCGGTGCGCGCCGGTTGAGTCTGCGTTAAGGGAGGAGCCTATGAGCGCGCTGTTGGCCGAACTCAGCCTTCAGGACGTCAATCCCGGCGCATGTTACGGCCCTGCCGGCTGGCTGCTCGATCCGGAAGGCAAAGAACTCGTCTCTTATAATCCGGCGACGGGCGAGAAAATCGCGAGCGTGATTCAGGCCGCGCCCGGCGCCTTTGAGCAGGTCGTGACTCGCGCCGACGCGGCGTTCAAAGTCTGGCGTGAAGTCCCGGCGCCCAAACGCGGGCAGGTGGTGCGCGACCTGGGCAGCCTCCTCCGTGAATACCAGGAACCTCTCGGCGATCTCGTCAGCCTGGAGATGGGCAAGATCAGGGCGGAGGGGCACGGCGAAGTGCAGGAGATGATCGACATTTGCGATTTCGCGGTGGGCCTGTCACGCCAGCTCTATGGCCTGACGATGCCATCGGAGCGGCCTGCTCATCGCATGAGTGAGCAGTGGCATCCGCTCGGCATCGTCGGCGTGATCACCGCGTTCAATTTTCCGGTCGCCGTCTGGTCGTGGAATGCCGCCATTGCCAGCGTCTGCGGCGATCCGGTCGTGTGGAAACCGTCGCAGGTCACGCCGCTCTGCGCCATCGCCGTGCAGCATCTGGCGAACCGCGTCATGGCCGATTATGGCCTGGCGGGCGTCTTCAACCTCGTCGTCGGGCGCGGATCGGACGTGGGCGATTTGCTCTTGAACGATCGGCGTCTGCCGCTGATTTCGTTCACGGGTTCCACGCTCGTGGGACAGCACGTCGCCGAAACGGTAGCGCGCCGCTTCGGCCGATCGATCCTCGAACTCGGCGGCAATAATCCGATTATCGTGGCCGAAGACGCCGATCTCGATCTGGCTACGCGCGCGATCTTGTTCGGCGCGGTCGGCACGGCCGGGCAGCGCTGCACGACCACGCGGCGCATCATCGTGCAGCGGAGCATCGCGCCGCGCCTGGCTGACCGGCTGGTGCAGGCTTACGCGCAAATCCCCATCGGCGATCCGCTGGACGCCAGTACACTGATGGGGCCGCTGGTCAATGGCCTGGCTGTCGAAGAGATGTTCGACGCAATCGCCCAGGCGCAAGCGCAGGGCGGCCAGGTGTTGTGCGGCGGCGGAAGGCGCGCAGACCTCGGCCCGCAATTCGTCGAGCCGACGATCATCCGCATGCCCGCGCAGACCGAAATCGTCAAACGGGAAACCTTCGCCCCGATCCTCTATCTGCTTGAATACGAGACCCTCGACGAAGCGCTGCAGATTCACAACGACGTGCCGCAGGGTTTGTCGAGTGCGATCTTCACCGACAGCCTGCGCCAGGCCGAACAGTTTCTCTCGGCGCGCGGATCGGACTGCGGCATTGCCAACGTCAACATCGGCACGTCGGGCGCCGAGATCGGCGGCGCTTTCGGCGGCGAGAAAGAGACCGGCGGCGGGCGCGAGTCCGGGTCGGATGCGTGGAAGGCTTATATGCGCCGCCAGACCAACACCGTCAACTGGTCGAAGGAACTGCCGCTGGCGCAGGGCCTCCAGTTTGGCGCTTGAGCGTGGAGCAACCCGCATGAACATCCTGATCCAGAACGCCGATATCATCACGCTGGACGAAACACAGCGCATTCTGCGCCGGACCGATCTGGCCATCACCGGCGAGACCATCGCCGGCGTCGGCCAGCCCCCGATCGGTTTTACGCCCGACGAGATCGTCGACGGCACCGATCACGTCATCCTGCCGGCCTTCTACAATGCGCACACGCACGCGTCCATGACGCTGGAACGCGGCTGGGCCGAGGACCTGCCCTTCGATCGCTGGTTGAACGAGAAAATCTGGGTGGCCGAATCGGCGCTGACTGAAGACGATGTCTACTGGGGCGCAGCGCTGGCGGCCTGCGAAATGATCCGCGCGGGCATCGTGGGCTTTGCCGATCATTACTTCTGGATGGATCAGGTGGCGCGGGTCGTTAGCGAATCAGGCCTGAAAGCGCTGTTGGCCTGGTGCGTCTTTGGCCTGGGGGCGGATAAAGAAATCGGCGGCGTCACGCTGGAGCGCACGATCGAATTTGCGCAGCGCTGGCACAACTCGGCCGCTGGCCGCGTGCGCGTAACGCTCGGCCCGCATTCGCCCTACATGTGCTCCGACGATTTTCTCAGGCGCGTGGTTGAAGCGGCGCATCAACACCGGCTGGGCATTCATCTCCATGTCGCGGAATCGGCCGATCAAGTTGAGCATTCGCTCAAGGCGCACGGTCAAACTCCGGCGGCACATCTGGCCGAGCTGGGCGTGTTCGATGCCCAATTACCCGTCATCGCGGCGCACTGCATCGCCGTCAATGCCGACGACATCGCCCTGCTGGCCGAGAAGCAGGTGACGGTCGCGCACTGCCCCAAGACCTATCTCAAACTGGCGATGGGCATGGCGCCGCTGCAGCGGTTCCTGGAGGCGGGTGTCGAGGTTGCACTCGGCACCGACGGGCCCGCTTCCAACAACGATTTGAATCTGCTCGAAGTGATGCGGCTGGCCGGGCTCTATCAGAAGAACGATCAGCGCCGGCCCGAGGCCCTGCCGCATGCCGAGCTGCTGCGCCTGGCCACGCAGGCGGGCGCGCGGGCGCTGGGGTTCGAGCGGAGCGGCGTGATCGCGCCGGGTCGGTGCGCGGACCTGATCCTGTTCAACACCGATCGGCCCCACTGGATCCCGCGCCACGATCTGGAAGCGAACATCGTTTACGCCGCGCATCCGTCCGATATCACACACGTCATGTGCGATGGCCGCTGGCTGCTGCGCGGCGGCGCGCTGACCACGCTCGACGAAGAACGAATCAGGCGGGAAGCGGAGCAGCGCGCCTTCCGCATGGTGGGCACGCCTCTGCGGCAGCTGCGGGCCTATCCTGGTTAACTACCCTGGTACGCCGTTCCTGCCGAGCAATCCTTATGCTAGCATAGGTGCTGACCGTCAAGTCCTGGCCCGGGTTCGGCAGGTCCGTGGCAACCGCTTGCCTCACCGAAGGCCGGCGCGAACTGGCTGGAGTCCAAACGCGAAGTATTGTGTGAAGGCGGCACAGCCTTCCACTTTAATGGTAAAATTACTTATCTACAGTATTGGCCGTACTGTTTTGCTGCCTCCTTCCCTATCAGCCGGATACAATCAACCGCGCTGATTATTAGCACGGTTCAAGTCAAAGACGCGAAATCCATGAAAGCACCTGACACTCTGGGCGGGGAAACACCGCAAGTTCGGATGATTTCGCGTTGGCGCTGGATCATCCTGTTCATTGGTATCGGCACTGTCTTTGTAACTGAGACCATCGAGCACAGCGCTCTGACAGCCGAGTACCTGATTGAGTTTGCAATCTATGGGGTGGCTGTGGCGGCCTCCACGTGGGTGGTGTTGACTTATCTTGCCCGCCAGCTGGCGCGGCAGTCTCGCCTGCAAGACAGCCTGGAGTTTCAGCGCCAGTTTAGCCAGCAGCTGGCCCAGTACCAGGATCGCGATGAGCTCGCTCAGTTTATCGTCCGTTTTCCAGGCGCCAGCATGCCCGTGGAACAGGTCGTTTTGTTCCAGTACGACCACCTGACGACCCGCATGGAATTACTGGCCGAATGGAATTCGGATGCCCAGATCAGGCTGCCCACACGCATAACGCCAATTCCGGCCAATACCAACTATGTGCGAACCTTGAGCAAAGCGCCCGCCTTGCATGAAGCGACGGCGTGCCCTCTGATTTCCACAACAACCGGGAGAAAGGGAGGTAAATGCTTCTGCCTGCCCTTAGTACACGATTCCATCCTGGTCGGGTTAGTGCGACTGCGGTGCCTTCCCGAACAGCTGTTGTCACCAGCGCAGATACAGTTACTCAATACACTTTCGTCACAGGTGGCTCTCGCGCTGGCACTGTCCATTGCATTTCCCAGACAGACTCACCGAAGCGCAACGTGCCGAGCGCCGGCGGATGGCTTACGAGCTGCATGATTCGCTGGCGCAGCAGATCGGTTACTTGCATTTGTCGCTCGATCGCTTGGCCGACGACGAGCGGCTGGCGCAGGTTGAGGGCTTGCAGCGCGAAGTGGAGCAGCTGCGCGAAGTCGCCAATGAATCCTATCTTGAAATCCGCAACAATCTCGCGCTGCTCCGGAATCAGGAGGCGACTAACCTGACCCAGACTATCGGGGACTACGTCCATTCGCTCGCGGGCCAGGTCCCCTTCGAGATTGAATTCGACACCGGCGGGACGCCCGGTCCGCTGGGTCCTCTATCCTGCCAGCATGTTCTGGGCTTGATTCAGGAGAGTTTGAACAACATTCGGAAGCATGCGCAGGCACAGCGAGTGCGTCTGGCGCTGTCCTGGTACGCCGATCGGCTGGACATTACGCTGGCCGATGACGGGGCGGGGTTCGATCCCGATTCAGTGCAAAATAATGGGCACTATGGGTTGATCATGCTGCGGGAACGCACCCAGGAGTTGCGCGGCGAAATGCGGATCACGTCGGCTCCTGGCGCAGGCACGACCGTGCAGTTCGAAATTCCGCTGCCGGCGCGGTGAACCGGAGCATCGTCGGTTGACGCCTGCCATGCTGTGTGAACAACACTGACCCTTGGTCTGCTACACTAAGGAAGGATTGCATGGATGCTTTACAGATCGTTTCGCTGATTTTGGATGTGCTGCTCGTCGTGGCGGCGGTCATTGCCTACCTGGCGCGTCCGCAAATCGGCGGCGCGCTCGCTAAGGGCCTGCGCATCCTGCTCATCGGGGTCATGGTGCTCGGATTGGCTCATTTGATTGAGACGATCTTATTTGCGGTACTGCAAATAGGCCAGGATGCCAATGAGGTGATCCACCGGCTGTTGGTGGGCACAGGTTTTATCTTTGTTATCTGGGGCTTTCTCAAGATGCGCGAGGCGCTCAAATGGTAAAATCCGGCGCGCCCGCATGAATGATAGGATGCAACCCCCACTTTCTCGCGGAGACATTCAAATCGAAGAAGTGTTGACGGCCATCGTCAGGCGCTTCATTGACTTGATTGGCGCGCCGGCCGCTTTAAGCGCGGCGCGTAAAATTCCCGGCTTGACGGTTGCCGACGACGGCTTGGTGCTGACTTACGATAGCACTGATCCGATCGGCAATGTGACGCGCCTGGTGGAGCAATATCGATTGGCATTTGGCGATACCGCCGTGGAATTGGCGCACCAGGCCACTCGGCCTCTCGCCCAAGATCAGGCTGGCCTGCTGCTGGTGGAAGCCGGGTTTGAGCCCCCGCCGGGATCGTTCGTCACCCGATTGCTATTAGTCGACGACCATGTGTTGTTCCGCGAAGGTCTGATGAGCTTGCTGGCCCCCCAGCCTGATCTGCGCGTGATCGGTCAGGCCGGCACTCTGCAAGAAGCGATCGGCGCGGCGCGCAAACTGCGCCCCGATATTATCCTCATGGATTTTGTACTGCCCGATGGTACCGGGCTGGATGCCACCCTGGCGGTTCTGGCAGAGCTGCCTGAAACGAAGATCGTTTTTCTGACCGTTCACGAGGACGACGAAACGCTCTTCGCAACCATCCGCGCGGGCGCGGTAGGCTATCTCTTCAAGAATACGCGCTCAGCCGAGTTGCTCAAGCGGCTGCGTGCCGTCGCGCGGGGCGAAGCCGGCATTTCCCCGGCGATCGCACTCCGCATTCTGGATGAATTCTCAAAAACAACTATGCCGGCGGCAGGTGGTGACGCGCCATCCGGCACCGAGTTGACCCCGCGGGAAATTGAAATTATCCGCGAGCTGGCGAAAGGCGCTTCCAATCGGGACATTGCCCGCCATCTGGTCATCAGTGAAAACACGGTCAAGAACCATGTGCGGAATGTCCTCGCCAAGCTGCACCTGCGTAACCGGCGTGAAGTGGCGGAATATGCCCAGCGCCACCGGCTGGTACCGCCGCCTCATGATTTGCCCCGCTAGACTCTGGCCGTTCGAGCACTCTAAGTAGTCACTTCGCCCTCAAGAGCTAGTTCTTTTGCCGCAAAAGATAGCTCTTTTTTGATCCCCTGTCATAGCCCGTAGTCATAGATTTATCCATGACAAACTGGCATGATCTATTAGGAAATCGAGCGCGCTCGCTCGCCTCATCTCATTCACTGTCAGGCTGGTTCAATATGCCCTATGTCATGCTTCTGGACGGGAACAATATCCTGAGTGCCGGACTGGCCTATTTGATCACCGAAAATCAGGAATTGCAGCTGGAGCATATTGCCGACGTCGATGACCTGAGCATTCTCGCTGCCATCAGCCGTCGCCAGCCCGACGTGATCGTCATTACCGAAAATGATCCTTATGAACTGACACGCATTTTGGAGCTATTGGAGACCGCTCGGCCCGACAGCGCGTGGCGCATCATGATCGTGCGTCAGGACACCAACCGCATCGATCTCTACGACAAAAGGCAGGTGATGATCAGCCGGCGACAAGACGTTATCGATCTTTTCAACGACTCACAGCCCACTCGTGGGCAAGCGCGCTAATCGGCTGCCAAATCCACCCCACAACTCATAACCAAGGAGAGGGACCATGCGTAACAAAAATTTCGTCGTCATACTCACGTTACTTGCGATCATCGTCGCACCGGTGATGGCCGTCTTTCCGGTCAGCACACCGCGCGCAGCGCTGGCCGCGGGCGGTGTGACACTCAACGTCATCAGCGCCCGTACGGAGGGTGCGATCACCAAGGGCGACTCGATCACCACCTATAAGTACATCATCAACATCGATAACACCGGCACCACCGCACAGCGGTCGCCGGCGCCAGGGACCGGCTGCAGCCCTCAAGACGCGGGATACCCGGACAGTTGCGAGTGGACCTCGATCGCTGGCGTGCCGGGTTCGAGCCCGATCTACACGCAGGGAACCCAGGCGGACTTTGCAACCCCAATGACCCTGCCTGACGGCAAGTACTTGATCTCAGTGCTCGCCGACGGCTATAAGCTCGACGGCAAGCACTTCACCGTGGCGGGCGCAGCCGTCAACGTCACCGTCGAGTTGCAGCCCTTCCCGCTGCCCGACGCGCAGATCCAGGCCGCGGTGTTCGAAGATATCTCGCCCGTCAACAGCGCGCCCGACCTTCCGGCCGAGCACGGCCTGGCGGGCTTCCAGGGGCACATCACGGACTACCTCGGTGAGGTCACGACTGACGTCTACGGCGATCCACTGTGCGGCACCGGGAAGTGCCTGAGCGCGTGCTATGTCGTGAGCGGCGGCGTCGATGTCGGCACGGTCGCTCCGGTCGACACAGCCGGGCGTTGCCCCGTCACTGCGACGGGCAACACGCTCGAGGGCACGCCAATCCCGGCCGGGGCTGCGATCGAAGGCAAGGTTAAGATCCCGAACCTCGGGCCGAACCGCTACGCGCTCTCGGTCACACCGCCGGATGGTTCCGGCTGGATCCAGACCACCACGCTGGAAGGCAACCACGACTGGGACGCGTGGGTCATGGAAGGCGCGACCGGGCTCGACACCGAGTTCGTCATTGCTGGCGAGCCTTTCCCGGCGATCATCTTCGGCTACGTGCCCGTGCGTGGCACGCCCTCCAATCCAGGGCTGGCAGCTGAATCTGGGCGGTTCCGGCACCATCAAAGGCGTCGTCGAGGCCGTCAAGATCTACGTGCCTACGACCGGCGGGGTGCCCGGTTTGCCCGGCTCGATCTGGGGCGGCCTGCAGGGCGCCAGGATCGACAAACCAATCGAGAATCCCTGGGTCACCCTGACCAATCTCGGGAATGGCGACACCGTCATCTGGGTAGGCCAGGGCGACGCCAACGGCCAGTTCACCATTCCCAACGTTCCGGCCGGCAACTACACGCTGACCTGGTGGGATGAACCGCAGAACACCATCCTCGATCTCGTCAACGTCACGGTGGGTGCGGGCGAGACCGTCGACATGGGGATTCTGCCCCTCACCGGTTGGTGGACCTTCTTCGACGGATATGTCTTCAACGACACCAATCGCAATGGTGTCAGGGACGCAGGCGAGCCGGGCCTCGCCGGCTACACTCTCACCATGCGCAAACGCGAGAACTCGCTGATGGACCGCGGCACAACCGTCGCGACCACCGATGCGAACGGATACTACAAGTTCGAGGCCGCCTATCCGATGACCCAATGGCTGGTGATGGAGGCCTACGACGACCTGCATTACACGACCGGCGTCACGTACCAGGCCGACAACCAGCCCGAACCGACGACAATTCTGGGCGCCGGCGTGGACGTTAGCGTGCACCCCATCATCGGCCTCAGCGGCCGCATGGATTGGGGCAAGCATACCTACAGCGCGACAGGCAACGGCATCGACCCCCGCAACGGCGGCATCGTCGGCACCGTCAGCTATGACACCACCCGCAACGAGCTCGACCCGCGCTACGCGGCAGTCGAGGACTGGCAGCCCAGCATTCCCAATCTGACGGTCAAGCTGTTCGCGCCGGTCACCTGCGGAACAACTGCCGCTGCCTGCGATGAGACGGGGCGATATGAGCTCGCATCCGATGGTTCCTTTGCCAAGGGCACGCTCCTCAATACTTACCTGACTGAGACATGGGAACGGCCGACCGGCTGTATCGCCCGCGGCGTGGATGGCACTCCGTTTGTTCATGGGACCGACGAGCAGGTGCTGCCGTTGAATGACAGCCTCGGATGTATCGAAGCCCCACTGATGGGCGTGCAATTTGGTACCTATGCGACCGATCAGGGAACCCCTGATGCGAATTTTGGCGCCAGCGTCGACGGCAACTATGGCTTCGGCGACGGCTGCTTCAACGGAATGCTGGATGCTACAGATCCGTCCGCTCCCATCTGCGTTGGCGGAACCTTTGAAACGCTGCCCGGTGGCCGTGACTACCTGGTCCAGGTCGAGATCCCCAATGACGCCACGGGTCGCCCGATGTACAAGGTGACGCGCGAAGAAGACATCAATATCGGCAACGGCGACGAGTTCGTCCCGGCGGTGCCGCCGCCGGCCTGCGCCGGTGCGCTGCACACGGTGGACTCGACTGGCAACGCGACCTTCCCTGGCGGGCCAGGCACTTCTCCCTACGAGGGCATGCAGAAGCCGCTGTGCGACGTGAAGCTCGTCACGCTCGGCAATGGCAAGTCGATCGCGCCCGCGTTCAACCTCTTCACCGACGTGCCGATCCCGGGCCGGCACTGGTTCATCATCATCGACGATCTCAACTTCTCGAGTGACCCGAAGTCGACCACCTTCGGCGAGAAGGCCGGCATGCCATTCGTTCCGGTGGGCATCTATGACTGGACCGACCGGCTCGTCACGACCGTGGAATCCGACTACAACGGTCTCGCGGACGTGCTGCTGCCGTCGAGCAACCGCATCAACTGCCCGACGCCCTCCGGCGTGTGCGCCAACCTGTACCGCTACGTGGGCAACGACCCGGGCGTGCCGGGCAGCCTCAACCTGAACTACAACCCGCGTTTCCGCACCATCGCCGCCGAGTTCGAGGTCCTTCCCGGCCTGCTCGTTCCGGCCGACCTGGCGCCGACGCAGGTAGGCGTGACCGTCCAGCTCCCTGGCGGGCAGACGACGTCTCCTGTGAGCTGCGTGCTTGACGCGGCAACGCCGCAAATCTATGCGGTCTCAGTACCGTACGCCAATGTGAGCAACAATACATCGCGTTCATTCACGATCTCCGGACAAGGCTTTGGCGCCACCAAGGGCAGCGGCCAGGTCACCTTGAACGGTGTTAACCTGCCCACCACCTCGTGGAACAACACCCAGATCGCGGTGACCGTACCGGGCCAAACGACGGGAGGGCCGCAACAGCTCAAGGTCACCGCTGCCAACGGCCAGAGCACGGTCAACGGGCTCACCTTCCACGTGATCAAGACGACGGGCGCCACTGCAGAGCGCTACAACCCGCCCATCCTTGAGGTCGGCCCCGGCAAGACCTACGCCCCGGCTGAGACGCTCCCTGCGGCGGCCAACCACGCGATCCAGCGTGCGCTCGACGCCGCTCCGGCCGGCGCGTTGGTGGTGGTCTATCCGAACAACCCCAGCGCCAACCCGCGCCAGAATCCGCGCGGCGCGTACTACGAGAACCTGATCATCACCAAGCGGGTCAAGCTCCAGGGCGTTGGTCCCGGGCAGCCCCGACGGTTCGGTGCGCGGCTCGATCATCGACGGCGGCGCCTTCGCGGGCGATAGCCCGGTGGCGACGGACTGGTACACCCGGATCGGCACGGCAGCGTGGGACGGGAACCAGACCATCTACGACGGCGCGGACATCTCGATCTTCTTGCCAAGCAGCGGGAACAATGCCTTCCCGACAGGAACTTTCAGCGCCTACACGGCCCCGTCAATCGACGGCTTCGACCTGCGCGGCGGCGACCAGCAGGGCTTCCCCGGCAACATCAACGCCATTGGCGGCGGGCCCACCGGCCTGCCCGGCGGCCTGATCACCCAGGGCGGCGCGATCTTCGCCAACGCCTATGCCCGCAACCTGCAGATCACCAACAACGTGGTCCAGAACAACGGCGGCGCCTACGGCACGATCCGCATCGGGACGCCGGACCTGCCAGCCCCCGACACCAACAACGAGAATGACGGCGTCGTCATCGCCAACAACCGGATCATTCAGAACGCCGGCACCAACCTGGCAGGCGGCATCGGCCTCTTCAACGGTTCGGACAACTATCAGGTGGTCAGGAACGACATCTGCGGCAATTTCTCCTCCGAGTACGGTGGCGGTGTGAGCGCCGTGGGCTTCAGCCCCAACGGCACGATCAACAACAACCGCATCTACTTCAACGAATCCTTCGATGAAGGCGGCGGCATCATGATCGCCGGCGCACTGCCGGCCAACACCACCACGCTTTCGCCGGGATCCGGGCCGGTCAGCATCTACAACAACCTGATCGAAGCCAACATGTCCAACGACGATGGCGGCGGGCTTCGCTTCCTGATGGCCGGCAACTTCCCGATGAACGTCTACAACAACTTCATCGTGAACAACATCTCGACCCACGAAGGCGGCGGCATCGGCATCAACGACGCGCCCAATGTGCGAGTCTACAACAACACCATCATGAAGAACCTCACGACGGCCACCGCGGTCACCAGCAACGGCGCCGCGGCGCCGGCCGGCCTGTCGACGTCGATGAACAGCGCTCCCTTGCAGGCAACCCTGCCGGGCGGTTCGCCGCTCTTCAGCAACCCGCTCCTGTTCAACAACATCTTCTGGGACAACCGGGCGGGCACGCGCAATCTCAGTAACGTGAGCGGCTCGGGTGCGCCCGGAGACGCCACCCCCATCGACAACTGGGACATAGGCTTGGCCGATGGCCCGGGCTCGCTGGCGCCGACGAACTCGATCGTCCAGCAGAACGCGGGCACCCACCCGTACACGACGAGTCCCACGAATTCCGCGGCCAACCCGAGCGTCGTCATGCCCTACGATGTCGGCGTGACCTTCAACACCTGGCGCAACAATCCGGCCTTCTTCGGCGCCATCATGATCTCGGCCGACCTGCCGCCGAACCTGCTGAGCAACTATCACCTTGCCGGCACCGGCTCCCCAGCCTTCAATCTGGGCGCGGCCTCCAAGACTGTGCCATCGTATCAGCAGCCGCCCAGTCCATCCTGGCTGCGCCAACGTTCGATATCGACAACCAGGCGCGCCCGGCGATGGGTGGCTTTGACAGTGGCGCCGACGAGGTTGGTGGCGCCACGGCGGATCTCTCGATCACCAAGACCGACGGTCTGACCAGCATCAATCAAGGCGGCACGGCCACCTACAGCATTGTGGTGAGCAACGGCGGTCCCAACACGGCCTCTGCCGCCACAGTGACGGACAACTTCCCGGCTTCCCTCACCGTGAATAGTTGGGCCTGTGGCGCCGTCACGGCTGGTTCGACGTGTGTGGCAGGCGGCAGCGGCAATAACCGCACCGCGACGGTAACCCTGCTCAACGGCGGCAGCGCCACGCTCACGGCCAACACCACCCTGGCGTCTAACGCCACGGGTAGCCTGGCTAACACGGCTACTGTGGCGGCGGCGGGTGGTACGACCGACCCGAACACGGGCAACAACAGCTCGACGGATACGGACACGATCGCGCCTGCGCTCCCGACGCTGCCGGTGCTCGACAACTTCAACCGCGTCGAACGCGAACACGCTTGGCTCGAATTGGAGTCAAATTACCGCTGGTGGAGCCGCCGCGATCCGGGTCAATGGCAACCAGGCATATGCTTTACTGCTCGGCTGGGCCATTTGGAATGGCACGGGCAATGTGTTCGGTGCCAAGCAGGGTGCGGCGTTCACCTTCGCCAACACGCCTGCGACTGGATCATTCCTCGTCCTAAAGGGGAGCGGCGGCAATGCCAACACGCCGGCGAACTACATTCGTGTGTTCTACAACACGGGGTCGGGGGCATGGTGACCGTGGCGACGACGACTAACTCAGGAGGCAGCGCTATCACGACTAGGGCCACGTTCACAGGAGTGACCTTTGCTAGCGGCGACACGCTGTCGGCGGTAGCCGACGCGACAGGAAACGTGTTCGTGTGGAAGACGGCCAGCGCCGTCACGACGTTCGTCGGCAGCGTCGCGATCCCACGACCGGCCCCGGTGCATGGACACAGGGCACGGGCGGCGGCCGGATCGGCCTGATGCTTCCCACGAATGCCCGGGTCGACAACTTCCGCGGCGGGACGCTACCTTAATCACTAACATGCTGGTTAGTTGGGGGTTGATGACAACCTCAGCCCCCAACTCCAGCCACTTCACTAAGGAGATTCATCCATGACCAAGCCAATCTCTACTTCTCATGTCAGTCGACGCGGCTTTCTGAAGGTTGCCGGCGGGGCGGCTCTTGCCGTCGCGGGGGCGAGCGTCTTGCCGCAGTTTCTGCGCAAAACTCTGCTGCCGGAGGGCGTTGTCAATGCCCAGTCCTACCCGCCGCCCGACCTGTTCTATGCCGGCACCGACGGCTGGATCAGCCTGCCCGCGACTCCAGCCATAGTTTCGGCCTCTTTGGGCGGGGTGAAGACCCATCCGGATGACCTCGCGCCTGCCCCGTTCACCACCTACATCTTCGGCTTCCGTAACGTCACCGGGCTGACCGACACGCAGCGCGCGAACCAGAAGAACAACGCGCAGCACACCGCGCCGATGTTCTGGGTCGATCAGTTCAACCCGGCTGCACCCAGGGACTTCCGGATGCAGCTCACCAACCTGGGCCTGGCGCTGCGCCCCGACCTGTTCGACGCGCACACCCTCCACTGGCACGGCTTCCGCAACGTCATCCCGTTCTTCGACGGCGAGCCGACCGGCTCGGTCGCGGTGACCACCGGGCGGATCTTCCAGTACATCTACCGTCCGCGCGATCCCGGCACGTACATGTTCCACTGCCACGTGGAGGACGTCGAGCACGTCCACATGGGCATGACCGGCCCGGTTTTCGTGCGGCCGCTGCAGAACGGCAACACGTCGTTGTACCCGAGCGGCAAGTACGCCTACAACGACGGCGACGGCTCGACCGGTTACGACCGCGAGTTCGCTATGCTGCTCTCCGAGGTGTGGTGCGATTCGCACTGGGCCGACGCGCACATCCAGCTGCCAGAGTGGAGCGACTACCGCGCCGACTTCGCGCTGCTGAACGGGCGTGTCTACCCCGACACGCTGGCGCCCAATGGCGTCGATCGATCCGTTCAACCCGGTCCGCGATGCGAGCGGCGACCTGATCGCGCCGGCCGGCCGGCCCGACCTGCAATACCAGCCGCTCTCGGCGCTGGTGACCTGCAACGCCGGCGAGCGCGTGCTGCTGCGCTTCGCCAACCTCGGTTTCCGGGAGTCGGCGATGACGCTCGCAGGCATCAAGATGCAGGTGGTCGGCAAGGACGCCACGCCGATGAAGGGCCGCGACGGCACCGACACCAGCTACGAGGCCAGCATCGTTTCCTTCGGCGCGGGCGAGAGCATCGACGCCATCTTCACCGCGCCGCCGAAGACGGGGCCTGGGATACGACACCTACGTCCTCTACAACCGCGAGTACGAGCGGTCGAACAACCTGGCTGGCGGCTTCGGCGGCCAGCGGACCGAGGTGCGCGTCTACGCGGCCGGCACCCTGCCGCCGCAGAGCATTCCCAACACCTAGACCGAACTGCTTACATGCTGAAGGAGCATAACAATGCTAATCAAAATTAAAGTGGCTCCGGTCGGGATTGGTCTCTGACTGATCCTGGCTGTTACGATAGCCAGCGGGACGATGGCAAATCCGCCAACCTGTCGCAGGCGCAACCGCCTCAAACGCAGTGGGCATCGTCTGCACCACCGGCTCGAGCCCGAATCCGTCGTTCACGCTGGATGCCAAGGATCGGCTATATCCAGCTCCCCGACAGCAACACCATGTACATGTGGGGCTACTGCGGCAGGGGGCGGCGCCTTCCAGCACCCGGGTCCTGTGCTGTGCGTCAACGAGGGCGACACCGTCACGGTCGTTCTCCATAACACGCTGCCCGAGCCCGTCTCGATCATGTTCCCCGGACAGGAGAACGTGCTGGCGAACGGCGCGCCGGCGCAGCCGCAATTCGACGGCTCGGGCAACGCTCACCTCGCTGACCAACGTCGCGCCGGCCAACGGCGGCAGCGTCACCTACAGCTTCGTGGCCTCCAACCCGGGCACCTTCCTCTACGAGAGCGGCACGAATCCCGCAGAAGCAGGTGCACATGGGACTGTTCGGCGCGCTGATCGTGCGGCCCACGATGGGCGCCAACTTCGCCTACAACCGGGCCGACAGCCAGTTCACCCCGACGGAAGAGTTCATGGTGCTGCTGTCGGAGATCGACCCCTACCAGCATCAGGCGGTCGAAAGCGGCACGCCCTTCAACCTGAACAACTACCACCCGCGCTACTGGCTGATCAACGGCCGCGGATTTCCGGACTCGATCGCCGACAACTTTGCGCCGTTCCTGCCCGACCAGCCCTACGGCGCGCTGGCTCGCGATCTATCCCTTATGACGCCACCACGCACCCGTACCCCGGCCGCGATCCGCTACCTCAACGTCGGCACGGAGAACTTCCCCTTCCACCCCCACGGCAACAACGGCCTGGTGATCGGGCGCGACGGGCATGCGCTGGAAGGGCCTGCGGGTCAGGATCTTTCCTTCGAGAAGTTCGCGATCAACATCGGCCCGGGACAGACCTGGGACGTGCTCTTCAAGTGGTACGACGCCGAAAACTACTCTGAGGCGAACCCGGTCCCGGTGACGATTCCGCAGGTGAACAACCAGGAGTTCGGCATGTTCTACAGCGGCAGCCCGTACCTGGGCAAGACGGGCCCGCTGCCGCCCGGGCTTCGACGCTCAACCAGTGCGGCGAGTACTACATCATCTCCCACAATCACGCGCTGTACCAGATCACCTCCTGGGGCGTGAACATGACCGGACCGATCACATACATGCGGGTCGATCCGCCGCTGCCCAACAATTGCCCGTAAAAGGAGACTAACATGCCTACGAAAAAACGACTTTCACGTTTCTTTGCAACGGGCACACGTCTCGTGATCCTCGCAGCCATGCTCATGGCGGCGTTGGCATCGGCAGCGTGACGCCCGCCTCGGCGGCAACCGTTCCGTTCGACCTGTACGCGGTCACCGGCAGACCACGACGCCCTGCCCGGCGTGCAGACGGTCACCGTCTGGGGCTACTAACGACCGACCGATGCCGCCGTGACCGCAACCCCGGCGGCCCGACGCTGATCGTCAACCAGGGCGACACGGTGGACGTGAACCTGCACAACAAGCTCGCGGAAGCCACCGGCCTGCTCTTCCAGGGCCAGGCCATGGTGCCGGACACGACCGGCGCGGCGGCCGGCGGAACGAAGACTACACCTTCACGGCCAGCAGCCCGGGCACCTTCCTGTACGAAGCCGGCCTGCTCCCCAACGCCGAGCACCAGGTGGCGATGGGCCTGTACGGCGCGCTGATCGTGCGGCCAACCAGTGCCCCTGACGTTGTCATCCCTGGTCAGGCCTATGACGGACGCGGCGACCGCCTTCGACGACGAGGCGGTGCTGGTCCTCAGCGAGATCGACCCGGCGCTGAACAACAGCGCCAACCCGGCCGCCTTCGACATGCGCAACTTCGCGCCCAAGTACTTCCTGATCAACGGCAAGGCCTATCCGGCCACCGACCCGATCGCCAGCGCGGCCGGCAACAAGGTGCTGCTGCGCTACGTCAACGCCGGCATCCAGCAGCACTCGATGGCAGTGCTGGGCCTGCGGCAGAACTTCGTCGCCAAAGACGCCAGCCTGCTGCCGACGCTCAACCACAACGTCGCGGCCGAAACGCTCGCGCCCGGGCAGACCGGCGACGCCATCGCCACCGATTCCGGCAGCGGCGACGACCGAGAGCAAGTTCGCGGTCTACGACGGCAGCCTGATGCTGCGCAACAGCAACGCACGCCGGCTTCGGCGGCATGCTCACTTTCGTCAACGCCGGGACGGGTTCCGCCGCCACCGGGCCGGCGACGAGCGCGCGTCGCGCTGTCGCGAATCCCGCAAACGGCATTGGCGGCAGTGACGATCACCGCGCCATCACCGGCAGAGGTGACCGCCTGCCGAGTACTTCGATCGATAGCGCCGGCGCACGACTGTCTGCGACTGCTCACGGTCGCACAGTTCGGCGCGACGTGTCGAATGTGAACGCCACCATCGCCGCATCCCGCCGCTGGCACCGGGAACCACAACCTTTACGTGCGCGGCCAGGACGACACCTGGTACTTGGGGCGCGTCCAGCTCCGCTGTCGCTGAAGCTGGATAAGACGGGGCCGGCTACCACAGGTCTGACGCTGACGCCCAACCCGAGCAACGGCTCGGTGAGCGTGGCCCTGAGCGCCACGGGCAATGACAACGCAACCGGCGGATCGAACATCGCCGCGGCCGAATACACCATCGACAGTGGGGCCGTGCCGTCTACCAGTACCCACTGTCGATGGCGCGAGCATGCTGCCGCGCCCGTCGCGAGCCTCACCGCGACCATTCCGCTCCGGCCTCTCGGCGGGCTCCCATACGATCGCGGTACGCAGCCAGGACGCGCTCGGCAACTGGGGTGCGATCGCGACGATCACGCTCAACGTGGTTGCCAGCGGTCCCGTCACGTCCCTTGTCAGCGCCGACAAGAATCCCAACAACGGCGCGCTGCCCCTGAACTCCAGCCAGCCCGTCGTGCGGGTCACGGCGACCATGGCCAGCACGGGGTCCACCGTCAGCGGTGCGGAAGGCTTCATCGATACGCCTCCTGCCAATACCAGCGTCAGAGGCTTCCCGTTCGTCCCGAAGGACGGCGTCTGGAACAGCGCGACCGAGATCGGCACCTCCGACATCCCGCTCGCGACCATCAACGCGCTGTCAGCGGGGAACCACACCATCTACGTGCGCGGCAAGGACGCGGCGGGCAACTGGGGCGCGACCAGCACGACGGTCCTCCTCATCGACAAGGCCGCGCCCACGTTCACCGGCATTTCGCTGGTGCCGAACCCGACTCTCGGGGCCGTCAACGTTACGCTGACCGTGAACGGCGCAGTCGATCCCCTGGTCAGTGGCCTTGCCAGTGGTGTCGCCGGCGGCGAGTACTGGATCAATCCTCCGACGACGACGGACCCGGCGCCAGGGAGCGGCACACAATTCAGCGGCCTGACGGCGACCATCCCGGTCGGCGCGCTCGCGAACGGCACGTACACCGTGCGTGCCCGGATCCGCGACGCTGCAGGCAACTGGAGCACCGGCATCAACGGCACGACGTTGACTGTCGCTCCTGATGCCATCTTCTCCAACGGCTTCGAGACGGCGACCGCCCCGTGGGGTTGGACAAGCCGTTCAACCAACAGCACCACGCGCCTGAATCGGACGGCCACTGCGGCACTGGTTGGCAGTTTTGGTTTGCAGGCCCAGGGCAACAACACAAACTACGTGCAGTATGACTTCGGTGCCGCTGCCAACCCGGCTAGCGGAACCTTCGACGCCCGCTTCTACTTCAATCCTAATGGGAACACGGGAACCAACCAGGACATCTTTGTCGCCAGGACAACCGGTGGCGCCACAGTCTTCCGTGTCCGCTATCGCATGAGCGCCGGGCAGTCACAGGTCCAGATCCAGGTCGGCACGAGTACTACCAATGCCACTTGGACTAACCTCACCAACAGTGCCAGTAACCGCATCGAAGTGGTCTGGCAGGCCGTCGGCAGCGGTGGACCCAATCCGGGCACGCTGGTGCTCTACGTGAATGGTGCGTCGTCCCAGACGCTCACCACGACGAGCACGAACTCCGTCGGCTCAGTCCGCCTCGGCTCCGTGGCGAGTGGCGGCAACGCCACGCTCGAGTACTTCGATGCCTTCTCAGCCAAGCGCTCGGTATCGCCACTGATTGGCACCGGCCCGTAAGCTGGAACCAAATAAATGGCTGGAGGCTTAACAAGATTGTTGAGCCTCCAGCCGCCAGATTTCAAAAATGCTGTGGGAAGCCTTCTCACCAGATCGCTTCCCACAGCCAAGGAAAGAAATGCTCATGAAGGACATGACAGCTAACGCAGTAACAGACCGCCCGCGCCTGACAAGATACCTGATCTTGGGCATGATCCTGGCGGCGGTGATCCTGATTGGCTTCCTTGCTGTCCGTAATGCGCAGAAGTCTGAGGCGGTTGTTAACCCATCCGGGATGACCACCCTCTCACCGAGCGTGCTGGAAGAGAAATACGGACTGCACGTGAACCTGATCGCTGTGACCGCAGCGGGCGGTTTGGTGGATTTGCGCTTGAAAATCGTCGATGGTGAAAAAGCAAAGTCGCTGTTGCAGGATTCCAGCCATTTCCCGGCTTTATGGATAGCCGACGGAGATGTCACCCTGGTGGTTCCCGAAGAAACCAGGTCGCAAGAGATCAAATTCGAGGATGACGGCAATCTGTTTGTGATGTTCCCGAATGCTCATGGCACGGTCAAGCCGGGTACTCCCGTGATCGTCCGCTTCGGCGATACCCAGGTTGAACCCATTCCTGCCAAATAATTGCCTTCAGAAAGTTATGTTGAAGTTGTCAGTCGGGCTGTTGATCCTTTTTCAGAAAGGCTCAATCACATGAAATCAAAAATCCTTCAATGGTCTGCCATGGCGTTAATGATTGCCATAGGCTTGCTGCATCTTTTGACAGCCCAGGCGGAGTATGAAGAAGCTGCGTACATGGGATACTTATTCGCGGCAAATTTTTTCGGCGCACTCATCGCGGCCTTGGGGATCTATCATCAGCAGGTCTGGGGCTGGCTGCTTGGTCTGTTGATCGCAGCGGGTTCGATGGCCGGCTATATCTGGAGCAGAACGCTTGGCATGCCGGGCATGGCCGTCGAAGAGTGGCTTAATCCTTATGGCGTGGTCGCCCTGGCGGCGGAAGGCCTCTTTATCCTGCTCGTTTTTATGCGGCCGTGGAGGATCGTTACTCCCGCTCAACACTCAATCCCGGCCTGGTTCAGATATATGGTAGCGGCCACGGCCATGTTAGTGGCCGTGCTAGCCGTCTTCTTACCATCTCAATGGGATGCCGCCTTGTCCGAAACGGACCATGTCCACACAGTTTCAATCGAGGAACTACGCAATATACCGCCGACCTCGTTCAAAACACTGGAGGAGCAATACGGTGTGCAGGTATCCCTGGTAGCGGTCACGGCGTTGAACGGCATCGTCGATGTGCGCTTGAAGGTTCTCGACGTTGATAGAGCAAATCAACTATTCAAAAATCATGGCGCCTTGCTGGTGGGTGATACGCTGATTCTGCCACCCCACATGCATGGACATACTTTGAAGCAAGGCAAACCCTACATCGTTTTTTATCCAAACCAACAGCATTTGGTTCAAGCGGGTACTCCCGTCAGTTTGGTGTTTGGCGACATGCGCTCCGAACCGATCGCTGCGCAGTAGTCAAGTGCATACCTGTCCGAGGAGTCTCTCACGAGAAGTTACCTGAGTATTTCGTTGATTTTTGTTCTCATTGTTTCTTTCTTCGGCTCGATGCAATGATCACAGGCCAGCACACTTGCTGGCGGGTTCTGCCTGCCGCGCCGAATAGAATTGAATCGGCGCTGGGGGCGTCATTGACAGCAGTTCGGGCTCCCACGCCCGAAGTTGCGCGGCATGGGAGCCGCGCCCGCTATTCGCGGGGTCACCCCGGTGGCTTCTAAAGACAACTGGGGACAAGGCGATGCAGGCTCTGGCAGGCGGCCTGAGGGTTATCCTCTATCCGAATCGGGGCAGCGCCATCAGCCCCGGCAGCACTATGGCGGTGACGTTAGGCGACACGCAATTGGCACTCATCACTGCCCAATGAAGGCCGAGGGGAGCATCAACATGAAATTTAGAATACTGCAATGGTTGGGTCTGATGCTGATCCTGCAAACAGGATTGGTTCACCTTTACCTTACTCCTGAAGGTTTTACGGAAGCAGCCTATGTGGGCCTGCTTTTCCTGGCCAATGCCATCGGGGCCGCGGTGGCCGTTCATGGCATTTATCGCGGCAAGGTCTGGGGCTGGCATCTGGGCCTCTTGATCGCGGCCGGCTCGATCGTGGCGTACATCCTCAGCCGAACGGTAGGGATGCCCGGCATGGAAATTGAAGACTGGTCCAATCCGTTGGGAGTGGGCTCATTGGTGGTGGAGAGTGCCTTCCTGGCGGTCTATCTCCTGCTGAATCCGAAACTCAATCTGGCCAGCAGCCATTCACCAGCGTCAGGGGTGATGCCTGCCGCCGAAATCCCGATCGCTTCGCGCTATCTCATTCCGGCGATGAGTCTGGTCACTCTGCTGCTGGCGCTGCTGTTCACGTATCAGTGGAATGCGCACCGGCCCGGCGCAGTGTTGATCTCGCAGCAAGACTTGAAAGAGAAATACGGCTTGCAGGTGACACTGCTCGGCGTCACAGCCATGGACGGCATGATCGATCTCCGCCTCAAGGTTCTCGACGCCGACAAAGCCAGCCAGTCTGCTTGAAGGTCACGCCAAAATGCCCGCCTTGATCGTGGAGAACGGTGAAGAAGCAGCCGTCAATTCGGCGCGCATGTCGCGTCACGGCAGCCTGCTCAAGACAGGCGGGGTGTACATTGCTTTCTTCCCCAATCCGCGCCATGAGATTCAATCGGGCACACCGGTCAGCGTGGTCTTTGGTGAATTTCGATTAGCACCCGTCGTAGCGCAGTGAGATGGGCGGCCAAGCTTGAAGAGGAACACACGATGAGAAGAATCATTATCCTGACACTGGCGATTGCCGTGGTGATTTCGTTGATCAGCAGCAATAAGAATGCGCTGGCAACTCAGCCAGCCAGCAGCCTGACCAGCCAACCCCTCGCCAGGATCGATCCGGCCCTAGCGAAGACGATCAGCACTCTGCAAGCCGGCAACATGGTTACAGTGATTGTGACGTTGAAAGACCGTGCCGACTTATCTGCAATCGGCGGCCCGGATAGACGTGCCCGCCAACGGGCCGTGATTAATGCCTTGCGCGCCAAGGCCAGCCTGAGCCAGGTACGCTTGAAAGCGCTTCTGGAGACCCGCCGAGCTCAAAAGCGTGTCGACCGGATCACTTCTTTCTGGATGTTCAACGGATTTTCGGTGACGGCCACGCCTGATGTCATCCAGGAACTGGCCGCGCACCCCGATGTGCTTCAGATCACGCCCGATGAGATCTCGATCGTGCCAGCTGCACCCCTGGCGGCCAACTCGCCTGAACAAAATCTGGTAGCCATCAACGCGCCTGCCCTGTGGAACTTGGGACTCTACGGGCAAGGTGTGGTTGTCGCCAACATGGATACGGGCGTCGATGTGACGCATCCTGATCTCACCAGCCGGTGGCGGGGCGGCAGCAACAGCTGGTTTGATCCCTTCGGCCAGCATCCCACGACCCCGACGGATCTCAGCGGCCACGGCACGGGGACGATGGGCGTGATAGTCAGCGGGGACGCGGGCGGCACTTCGATCGGTGTGGCGCCGCAGGCACAGTGGATCGCCGTGAAGATCTTCAACGATGCGGGGTCATCGACGGCGACGGCGATCCATCAGGGCTTTCAGTGGCTGCTTGATCCCGATGGCAATCCGAACACGGCGGATGCGCCGCAGGTCGTCAACAATTCGTGGGCCTACGGCACTCCGGGTTGCAACCTCGAGTTTCAGCCTGATCTGCAGGCGCTGGTCGCCGCCGGGATTGTTCCCGTATTTGCCGCTGGAAACTATGGTCCGAGCAGCTCGACCAGTGTCAGCCCAGCCAACTACCCGGAAGCATTGGCTGTCGGCGCGATTAACAACAATAACCAGATTTATGCTTACAGCAGCCGCGGCCCGTCTGCCTGCGGTGAATCACAGACGATCTATCCGGAATTGGTTGCGCCCGGCGTCAACGTCAACACGACTGATCGATATGGCCTGTACTCCAGCAGCCGGGCACGTCTTTGTCAGCCCCGCATGTTGCCGGTTCGCTTGCCTTATTGTTAAGCGCCTATCCGAATCTGAGCGCTACCCAACAAAAAGAGGCCTTGATCACCACGGCGGTGGATCTGGGAGCATCCGGCCCTGACAACAACTACGGCTACGGTCGCCTCGACGCTCTGGCCGCTTATTTGTGGCTACAGTCCAACGGTGGGAACCCTACGCCAGCGCCATCGGCCACACCGACAGCGTTACCTACAGCGACGAATACACCCACGCCGTTGCCACCGACAGAGACGCCCCTGCCGCCGACGACAACCCCGTTGCCACCCACTCCCACGGCCACGCCAACATCAACGCCACTGCCACCGACGCCGACCAGCACACCGGTGCCGCCAACGCCGACCAACACACCGGTGCTGCCGACGCCAACCACTGCGCCGAGCGATACAATCTTTTCGGACAGCTTTCGAGTCTGGCACATGGGGTGCATGGTCGGCTGCCTCAACTGGCAGCGGCCGGCTGAGCGTTACGACGAACGCCGCCCTGCGCGGAACGTGGGGATTGCAGGCAGTGATCAATAGCACGCAATCGCTTTACGTGAGCGATGCAGCGCCGGCGGCCGAATCCGTCTATCACGCTCGCTTCTACTTGTCGCCTAATAGCATATCGATGAACAATGGTAAATCCCATGACATTTTCGTGGGACGTAATTCGTCTGGTACATCCATTTTCCGGCTCCAATTCCAGCGCGCATCAGGGGCTTACCAGGTCCGTGGGGTCGTCCGCACCAACAGTGGCACCGAACAGACGACAAGCTGGTACACGATCAGCAATGCCAGTCACGCGATCGAAATCGCGTGGCAGGCGGCCTCGACGACGAGTGGCAGCAACGGCTCGTTAAGCCTGTGGATTGATGGAGCCCTCAAGCAGACGCGCAGCAGTGTCGCCAACGGCACCTATCGGCTTGAAGAGGCTCGTCTGGGCGTTGTCAGCGGAGTGGCCTCGGGCATTTCGGGCACAGAGTATTTTGATGCGTTCGTGTCGACGCGCAACACGTATATCGGCCCGTAATACCAATCGATCACACCGGCGCCAGGAAATACGGATCATAGAGGCGAGTCCAAGACTCGCCTCTATCATGATTCTCAGAGAGGCCAAACTGGGCGGGTGTCCAGCAATCAGGGCGGGCATTTATAACACCAGCAATGCTGTCGGCGCAAATCTGCTCAATCTCACGATCCTGCACAACACCGGCAGCGGTGTGTACAACGCCGGAACAACGGCGGCGGTCGTGCTGAATCTGATCCAGGCGCTAGTCATGAGCAACTCGGCAACGACGGGCGCGGGCGTGGCCAACAACGGCGATGCCGCGAGCATGAATACCTATCGCTCGCGCCTGGCTTACAATGTCGCTTCGGCTTCGGGCGGTGGAGCGTGGAATTGGGGTACCATGTCGATCGTGAACTGCGCGCCGGGGCCGCTCAAGTCGGCGCGGGAGATGCGCTGACCTACACCCTGAGCATCACAAATGCCGGACCGGCAACCGCTCAGGCAGTTACTCTGACGGATCAGTTGCCAGCGCAGGTCAGCTATGTCGATGCCTGGGGAGATGGCTGGTTGTGTGATCAGGCGGGCGGCGTAGTCACCTGCACGCGGCCCGATCTATCCCTTGCTTCAACGACTGTCATGATTACCGTCACAGCTCCGCTAAGTACGGCGACGATTACTAACACGGCTGAGATCACATCGGCTTCGCCCGACTGGAACACGGCGAACAACACTTCCGTGATTGCCACGCGTGTGATCCAGCTGTCCCATATCTATCTCCCCCTCATCATTCATTACTCATCACCCTGAAGCGCGGCTCGCGCCCTTCCAGCACCGCGCTGACTTCTTCCGCGATCAGCTGGCCTGCCAGTGCCTGGCCCTCCTGCGTTTGCGCGCCGATGTGCGGCGTGGCAATCACCCGGGGATGCTGAGCAATGCTGTCAGGCGGCGGCGGTTCGCTGGCGAAGACATCGAGCGCTGCGCCGGCCAGCTGACCGCTATCCAGCGCCGCGCGCAAAGCTTCTTCATCAATCACGCCGCCACGCGCCGTGCAGATCAGCCGCGCCCCCTTTTTCATCGCGGCGAATTGCGGCGCGCCGAGCAGGCCGCGCGTCGCGGCCGTTAAGGGAAGATGTAGCGAGAGGTAATCCGACGACGCGATCACATCGTCAAACCCGGCAGGTACGGCCTGGCGCTGCTGAATTCGCTCCGGCGTGAGATACGGATCGTAAGCCATTACTTTCATGCCGAAGGCCACGGCGCGCGCTGCCACTTCTGCGCCGATGCGCCCGATGCCCAGCAAGCCCAGCGTCTTGCCCTTCAATTCGCTGCCCAGGAAGGCGTTCTTGTCCCACTTGCCCTGCTTCATCGACGCATCGGCCGCGGCGATGTGATGCGCCAGCGCCAGCATCAAGCCCAGCGTATGCTCGGCCACCGAGACTGACGCAGCGAACGGGCTGTTGACGACCGTGATGCTGCGCGCCACGGCCGCGGCCACGTCGATGTTATCCACGCCAACGCCCGCGCGCCCGATCACTTTAAGGCTGGTCCCGGCGGCGATCACGCTGGCCGTGACCTTCGTGCGCGAGCGCACCACCAGCGCGTGAAAGCCGGGCAGCACGGCCAGCAGCTCGGCGGGCGTGATCTTGTCGTTGTTCGTCACCTCGCCCACTGCGTTCAATAGATTCAAGCCAGCCTGCGACAGGCCATCAGACACGAGAATCTTGTAAGGCATAGCCTCTCTCATGGGAATAGAAATGTTGAGTTGATAAGTGACAAGTGATGAGTCGAAAAGCCATTCACTCATCACTTGTCACGCTTTAGCCATTCACGCGTTGAAACTCGGCCATGAACTGCGCCAGCGCCCGGGCGCCTTCCACCGGAAATGCGTTGTACAGCGAAGCGCGCAGGCCGCCCACCGAGCGATGCCCCTTCAACCCGATCAGGCGCTGCGCTTCAGCCTGCTGCACAAATTTCTTTTCCAGTTCTTCCGACGGCAAGCGGAACGTCACATTCATGCGCGAGCGGCTCTGCGGCTGCGCGTGCCCCCGATAGAAACCGCCGCTGCTATCGATGGCGTTGTAGACCAGCGCCGCTTTTTCAGCGTTGCGGCGCGCGCTGCCTTCGACTCCGCCATTCGCTTTCAGCCAACTCAGCACGAGCCCCACCATGTAGATCGCAAAGCAGGGCGGCGTATTGTGCAAGGAATTGCTCTCAGCCAGCGCCCGGTAATCGAGCATCACCGGCAGCCTGGGCGGGATCGTGGCCAATAGATCATCCCGGATGATGACCAGCGTCACGCCCGACGGCCCCAGGTTCTTCTGCGCGCCTGCGTAGATCAGGGCGTATTTTGACACGTCGATCGGCTTGCTCGCGATGTTCGAGGAAGCATCGCACACCAGCGGCACATTCTCCGGCCCGCGCGGTTCCGCGGCCCATTCCAGGCCCTGGATGGTTTCGTTCGACGTGAAATGCAGATAAGCCGCGTTCGGATCGAATTCCAACTCGGCCGCTTCCGGCAGGCGCTTGAAGTTGTCCTTCTCAGTCGAGCCGATGGCGCGCGCGTGACCCAATTTCTCAGCTTCCTTAACCGCCGCCTTGGCCCATGCGCCCGTCAGAACGTAATCGGCCGAGGCGCCGGCCGGCCGCAGATTCAGGGGCGCCATCGCAAACTGCAGGCTCGCCCCGCCCTGCAAAAACAGCACCCGGTAATTGCCGGGAATCGACAGCAGCGCGCGCAAATCGGCGCTGGCCTGGTTGAGCAGCCCTTCAAACTGCGGCGAGCGGTGGCTGATCTCCATCACCGACATGCCGGTGCCGGCGTAATCCAACATCTCGTCGCGAGCCTGTTCCAAAACGGCTTCGGGCAGGGTGGCCGGGCCGGGATTAAAGTTGAAAACACGTGACATTGATCCTCCGTGGATGCACAGGTTGCCGTCCGTTACAGCGAACGGCGCACTGAAGGTTAATTATAACCGCACTGGCTCCAAAGGCGGGGTAGTTTGGCTCACTGCTGCCAGCGCAGGCCCGCATCCGCCAAACGCCGCATGTCCTCGGCGGGATGTCCATGAACAATTGCGCGCTATGAGTTGCCTGCCACCTGTGATATTATTCGATTTATCACCCGGGCTAATGTCTCGTGTGGAGCAAATCTGGAATAGCCGATGGACGAGACACTCCGCCGTCTCGAACAAAAGACTGCCCAATTGCGCGCCGTTTACCTTCAGGCAGATTGCCGAATCTTGCTGCCTCAGGAGCCCAACTGTGAGACAACTCGAAATCTTGATCGCCGACGATGAGTCCATCATCCGGCTGGGACTCAAACAAATTCTGGAAGAGGCGGGGCACACCGTCTCTGCGGCGGAGAATGGAGTCGCCGCGGTCAGGCTGGCCGAAGCCCATACGCCCGACCTGGTGATCCTGGACATCAAGATGCCGGAGATGGACGGATTCGAGGCCGCCCGCGCCATCCAGGATCGAACACAAGTGCCGATCATCTTCCTGACGGCCTATGGCGAACAGGAACTGGTCGAGCGCGCGGTGCGGCTGTCGGTGATGGGCTACCTCGTCAAGCCGATCAACGAAGCCGAACTGTTGGCCATGATTCAGGTGGCTGCCCGGCGATTCGAGGAGTACACTCGAACGGCGCAAGCTGCCGGCGAGCTGCAGGACGAACTGGCGTCACGCCGCACCATTGACCGCGCCAAGGGACTGCTGATGCAGCGCGAAGGTATCAGCGAGCTCGAAGCCTACCAGCGCCTGCAGCAGCGTGCTCGCACCGAACGGCGCACATTGCTGGAAGCCGCCGAAGAGGAAATTCGCGATCTGCAATCAGCCTAAAGGATTGGCATGTCCCGCTACCATATTCAGACCCATCCGGCGCCGGCGCCCTTTGAGTCTCCCACCCCATTCCAGATGGACGAGACCGACCTGTACGTGAAATATGGTCATCGCGTCTTTCCGGGCACTTCCCAACGCGGCGACCGCTACTGGACCGCCGAGATCATCTCCCAAACCTGGTACCAGGCCGAGACCGGCCGCATTCCCATCAGCGGTGCGGGTTACGGTGGCCCGTTCAGCGGCGAAGGCTTTGAAGGCATGTGGCTGGACATGTCCGAGATTGTGCGCCCCACGCGCGACGGTATCCATGGCCGCGAGACCATCTCGACCACTGTTATCCTGGGCGGCGCGCCCGAGATGCTCGAGTTCGATGCCGCCGATCGCTTGCTCACCGCCTTGCCTCGGAGCATTAGCCTGCCCCTGCCGGTAGTGCTCGGGCCGCTGCCTATGCCGCTGCCGGGTCGTGGTGCGCGGCGCGCCCTGTCCCTCGCCGCCGAACGACTCGGAACACTCGCTATCCTGGATTGCCAGGCGCTCGACGTAGCCCCAGGGGCCAACCTGGCCCTGCGCCTCACAGCAGACGATTTCGATTCGTTGGGCGACCTGGCTCAAGAGCCGGTCTATGTCGAGATCGAAGATGAACCCTGGGCGCTTGAACGATGGCGCGCGGCGCGTGAGCGATGGCCGGCTGCCATGGTCGCGCTGCGTCATGCCTTGGGCCCGGATAGCCCCGCCGAGGTCGAGCGACTGCTGCGCCAGGGTGTGCGCCTCTTTCACCTGTATGCTGACGACGAAGGACGTGATCGCGCTGGGCGTCCTTTGCCCGATTCATTGCGTGCCGTTCACACGCATCTGGTTCAACGACGCTGGCGCGACAGCCTGTCCTTCCTGGTCAGCGGCGGTATAGCCGCAGCTGACCACGTGCCTAAGATCATCGCGTGCGGCGCGGATGTCGCCGTGCTCGACTACGTGCCCATCATCGCGTGGGGATGCGCGCTGTGGGCAGACAAGGGAAGCTGCCCGGTCGAACAGCGCGAGATAGACGCCGCATGGGGCGCGCAGCGAGTGGTTAACCTCGTGGCGGCCTGGCGCGATCAATTGCTGGAGGCATTGGGCGCGATGGGCATGCGCGAGGTGCGCCGGCTGCGCGGCGAAGTCGGCCGCGTGATTTTTGAGGACACCGAGGCCAAGGCCTTTCGCCGCCTATTTCCTGCGACTGCGCCATTTTCATCTTACCGGCGCTTGCCGGAAGAAGACAGCGGTGAAGGCGACATGCGTTGGACCCACGCTCTGCTTGCTTCGACTCATCAGCAGGCGCGGGATGGCCGGCCCGCTGGCGGACAAGAATTTCGCGTTGGCGGCTCGGGCGGCGGATTCGACCGGCTCGCCTTTGCCTTTGAGTTGACCGACGCCTGGCAACACTCCCGTGGTGAGGGGTGGCTGGCGGATCCGGCTGGCTTTGACCTGAGCGTGCCTCTCAATCGGCGCGACGATGGCCGGCCAGACCTGCGTATCCCGCTGCCCTGGTATGGCGCGGGGATGTCCTTCGGGAGCATCGGATTGCCGGTGATGCTCAGTCGAGCGCGCGCGGCTCAATGCCTGGGCACCTTCACCTCCACGGGCGAGGGCGGGTATCCCGACGCTCTAATCCCGTATGCTGACCACATCATCACTCAGGTCGCCACCGGACTCTTTGGAGTGCGCGAAGCCACCCTCCAACGCGCACGGCTGCTGGAGATCAAGTATGCCCAGGGCGCCAAACCTGGCCTGGGGGGGCATCTGCTGGGCAACAAGAATACCGAGAGCGTGGCACAGGAGCGCGAGACCGTGCAGGGCACTTCTCTCTTTAGCCCGTTTCCGTTCCATAGTGTCTATTCGGTGGAAGATCATAAAAAGCATGTGGACTGGCTCAAGCAGGTCAATCCGCATGCGCTGATCAGTGTCAAGGTCAGCACTCCCACCGACGTGGACATGGTCGCGGTCGGATCGTATTTTGCGGGCGCGCACATCGTTCACCTGGATGGAGCGTATGGGGGCACGGGGGCCGCGCCCGAGATCGCCAAAAAGAACATTGCGATGCCGATCGAGTATGCCATCCCCAAGGTGCATGGCTTCCTGGAAAGCGAGGGCATTCGCGACAAACTCACGATCATGGCCTCGGGCGGTCTTCGCACCGCGTATGATGTTGCCAAAGCTATCGCGCTCGGCGCGGATGGCTGCGTCATCGGCACTGCCGAGCTGGCCGCGATCGGCTGCACGCGGCTGGGCAGTTGTGAAAGGGGCCTGGGCTGTCCGTTCGGCATCACGACCACCGATCCGGAGCGCAGCCGGCTGGTCAATGTCGAAATGGCCTGGCGGGGCATCGTTAATCTGTACACCAGTTGGCTGTGGCAATTGGCCGGCATCTTGCGTGCGCTTGGCATGAAAAGCATCCACGAACTGCGGGGGCGCACGGATGTGTTGGTGTATTTGGAGTAAGGTCTATGTCTCCTGGGAACTCGCGTCGCGAACAAGCTGAGGCGGTGCTCAACTCTCGAATCGGGCTGCTCTCGGATGCGCCGGTTCAGCCGCCGGCTACGCCGCGCTCGCCAGAAGCGGCCGAAGGCGGCTGTGGCGTGCTGGGTTTGGCCGCCAACGTGCCGATTGCGGGCCGGTTCATGGTCACTGCCAGCCAGCAAATGCACAACCGGGGCAATGGCAAGGGCGGGGGCATCGCTGCGGCCGGGCTGGATCCGGTGCAGATGCGCGTCTCGCCCGACGTTTTGCGCACGCATTACCTGATCCAGGTTGCGTACCTCGACCCGGGCGCGCGGGCGCAAGTGGAGCGAGAATGCCTGACGGGGCGCTTTGACATCACGCAAGCGTACCTCGTTGACACGCTCGCGGCACGCGACGATCAGGCCGTGAGTGATCTTGAAGTGCGCCCGCCCGATGTCGTGCGTTACTTTTGCCGGGTAAAGCCAGAGGTGCTGGCGCATTTTGCCGAAGAACATGGCTTGCGCCACCTGCCGGCGCGCCAGGTGGAAGACGAATACGTCTACCAGAACACTTTCCGCCTCAACCAGCGCTATTACGCCAGTCTGGGTGACAAGCGCGCTTTTGTTTTGTGTCACGGGCGCGACCTCCTGGTATTCAAGATTGTGGGCTATGCCGAGCAAGCCGCCATCTACTATCGCCTGGAAGACCTGACGGCTCACGTCTGGATTTCGCATCAAAGGTATCCGACCAAGGGCCGCATCTGGCATCCTGCCGGCGCGCACCCCTTTATCGGCGTGAACGAAGCGCTGGTGCACAACGGCGACTTCGCGAATTATCATCGCGTCACCGAGTATCTGCGCGAGCGCAACATCGTGCCCCTGTTCCTCACCGATACCGAAGTCAGCGTGCTGCTGTTCGATCTGTGGGATCGGGTCTACGGTTACCCGCTGGAAGTGCTGCTGGAAGCGTTGGCCCCGACGACCGAGCGCGATTTTGACATGCTGCCGCCTGAGAAGCAAGCGCTGTATCGCGCCGTCCAGCAGGCGCACCTTCACGGCAGCCCCGATGGCCCCTGGTTCTTTATCGTCGCGCGCAGCCAGCCGGATACTCAGGTATGGCAGCTCCTGGGTATCACAGATACGTCCATGCTGCGTCCGCAGGTCTTTGCGTTGTACGAGCATGATGGCGGCGCAGACGCGGTCACCGCGCCCGTGCAAATCGGGCTGATCGCGTCTGAGCGGCAGGCCATCAACGCCTGCCTGCGCAGCCTGGCGGCGGAGGATGCCCGTTTCCAGCCCCTGGCTGACAAGTACTGGGTCGCGCGCGGCGGCAGTTACACGGACGGAGGGGCTTTTGCTTTCACCGTGTCCAGGGATGAGCAGGGCTATCATCTCACCTGCCGCGATAAATTCGGCCAGCCTGTTCTGACGCCCCGGCCGGCTCCGGCTGCAAGGATGAGCAACGAAGTAGACCATGTCCGCACGCTCTGTGACTCGGTGCTGGACTCGCTGGCGCGTGGCGCGGACCACTGGTTTGCCGGGGCAAAAGGATCACTGACTCAGGCCGATCTGTTCCAAATACGCACGTGGCTGGATTGGCTGGCCGGAGCTGCCGGCAAGGATGATGTGACACGCACTGGCGCGATAAGTGTCTTGACTCTCCTGCGTGATCGGCGCTATGACACGGGCGGCAAAAAACGATCCGCGCTGCTCGCGGCGGTAGACCGGACGCTGTATCGTGTCCTGCGCGCTGTGCCGGGTTGGGACGGCGATACCGAGAGTGTTTACCGGCGGGTGGACTGGAAGTCGTCTCAGAGTCTCTGTGCTCCAGAAAACGCGGGGCAGATACTGCTCGTGGATGCCTGTGGCTTTCCAGCCGAGGGCCAGGAATCCGCGGCGCAGTTGCTGTGTCGGGCGTATTCGCTTGGCTGGCGCCGCATGATGACCTTCGACTGGCGCGGCGGACGTTTTGCCGGCTGCGGCCTGGGGCCGGACACAGATGACGTGCGGCTGGACATCTACGGCGACGCCGGCGACTATCTGGCTTCCGGGCTGGAAGGCGCGCAGGTTGCGGTGCATGGCGATGCTCAAGACCAGGTGGGACAGATCCTTAAACGCGGCCAGCTGGTGATCCACGGCGATGTGGGGCAGACCTTTCTATATGGAGCCAAAGGCGGCGAGGTCTTTGTCCTGGGCTCTGCCGCCGGGCGGCCGCTGATCAACGCGGTGGGCCGTCCGCGCGTCGTAATCAATGGCACCTGCCTGGATTATCTGGCCGAGTCATTCATGGCCGGCGATCCGTTGAATAACGGCGGATTCGCCATTCTCAATGGCATGACTTTCGACGAGACCGGCCGGTTAATCGAGCTGGAGACACCCTATCCGGGCGGCAATCTGTTCTCCCTCGCTTCCGGCGGGGCCATCTATCTGCGCGATCCACATGGCAAAGTGGATGAAGACCAGCTCAATGGCGGTCAATTTGCCCCGCTATCCGACGCTGATTGGCGCCTGATTGAGCCTTACCTGCGCAAGAACGAGGAGTTGTTCGGCATCTGTATGGCCGATCTCCTGCGCGTGAACGGTGAGGCGCAGCCCCCGGCCAGGGTCTACCGCAAGGTGGAGGTCAAGTCGCTTGAGGAGCTGCATTGAGGGCAACTACAGCGGCTGACGGCGCTTGGCAAAACGCCGCCGTTTTCAAATGGGCCGATCATGTCAATTGCTCATGGGAACAGGCATCAGCGAATGCGACTTGAAGTCTTTCTGATTTAAAGCGTGCCTGTATTGCTCCACTTACGTGTGGGTTAAGCATAGTCGCTCACGTCACAGACGCGCTCGACCCAGTGAGTCTTACATCTTTGCGTACGATCAATGAAAAAGCGCAAGCCCCCACCGCTCTCGGGACTTGCACCGCGTTGTGAGTTGTTTGATCGACGACTCTAGGCCGTTGCTGCGCTCTGAGCACGCAGGGCGCGCAACAACGCCTCGAATTCTTCGCGACAGTCCATGCACCGATCGAGGTGATCCTGCACCAACGGCATGGCCTCAGCCGCGTTCTTGCCCGCTAGCACCAGTTCGGCAAACTGATCGAGCTGCGCGAAGCAATCGTCGCAGCCGATTTCGTCGGGCCGCGTGCTGACGATGCTGTTGACCATCTTCTTGAGCATATCTCGACTGAGTGCCATATCGATCATTTCCCTTTAAATACTACTTCCGTGTCTTAGACGCGCACTGACGATGAATTCTTACTCGTTGGCCAGGGTCGCCATCAAATCCTGCACGGATAGACCCTGTGCGCGCAGACTTTGCTGCATCCGCTGCCGGGCATCGTGCAACAGCTTGTACAGCGCATTGCGATTAGTCCCCAGGCGCCGCGCCACCTCTTCCAGCGGCAGGCCATTGACCATTACCGCCAGCATCGCCTGTCGCTGCCGATCGGTCAGCTCTTCCATCATCATGCGCTGAACCATGTCCATCAGCGAAACCTGCATCACGTGCTGTTCCGGCGAAGGCGCTGGGTCGGGAAGGTCCATCGGCGGCGCGTCGGATTCGTCGGGCTTCAGGTCTTCCAGCGAGACATCCTGCCAGCGGCGGCGGCGCAACTCGGTCAACGCCACCCGCACGGCAATTTTCTGCGCCCAGGTGGTGAACTGACTCTCGCCACGAAAACTGTCCAAACTACGGAGAATCTTCAGTAGAGATTCTTGCGCGAAGTCCTCGACATTCGCCTCGGGATCGGCACCCAACCGATCGGCCAGGGCAAAGCCCAGTCCGCGCACCAACAGAGTGCGCAGATCGAGCAACGCCTCATCGTCCGGTGTGCCGCGCAGGGCGGCTAGCCAATCGGTGTTTGAACGTTCACGCATGACAGAGCCGTTCCGCGTTGAACATACGGCAAATTGTATCACAGCCGGGGTAAGACGTCGTCAGACTGACCGCGTCAATAAAGCAGCGGGAACACAGCACCCGCAAAAAATCTCACGACAATTCTTGGAGGAACTCACAATGGCAACAACAGCAGCGGTGAAACCGAATACAGCGAGTGGCGTGAAAGCCGGCCTTGTCGCAGGGCTGGGCGGCGGCGCGGTCTTCGGTATCTTGATGGCGATGATGGGCATGCTGCCCATGGTGGCGGAGTTGGTAAAATCCAATAGCCCGATCGTCGGCTTTGTGGTTCACATGGGCATCAGCGCTTTCATCGGCGCGGTGTATGGCGTGTTCGCCGGTCGCTTGCCCACGAGTTGGCTGGCGGTGGCGATCGCCGGTGCCGTGTATGGCATGATCTGGTGGATGCTGGGCGCGTTGATCGCGATGCCGCTCATGCTGGGCATGTCGCAGATGGTGTTTCAGATTGGTCAGCCGCAGATGATGAGCCTGATGGGCCACGTGATCTACGGTGTGATCACCGCTCTACTGTTCGTGCCGCTCAGCAAGCGGCTGTAAAGCATACGGATCGATTGTCGCGGAGTACGCTACGCTCGATCTGTCTGGTCTGGCCGGGCCGATGATTTGCCCGGCCAGACCGTTGATCACCGCTGCGGATTGGCCCATGACTTTACCCGCCTCAAGCATCGTGCAAATGATTGACGTCGATCGTGTGATGATCGAGGAATATCACATCCCGCTACTTCAGATGATGGAGAATGCCGGTCGCAACCTGGCCGAGCAGGCGCGGAGGATGCTGGGCGATTTGAACGCGCGCCGCATCGTGGTGTTGTGCGGCGCGGCATCTGCACAATCGCACCGCGCTTGTGCATGTAAAGTTGGTCGCCAGCCCGGATCAACCCGACCCATCCTTGCCCTCGACGCACCATCTGGTCTGGAGGCCTCGACGGGTGTGGCCGGCGTGCCGATTTCAAAATCAGTGTGAAAGGTCTATTCATGGATAATCAAATTACCGTCTACAGCACCGTGTGGTGTCCAGACTGCAAACGCGCCAAGCGCTTCTTCGCCGAACAGCGCGTGTCTTACGTCAATATTGATATCGAACAGGATGCGGAGGCAATGGCGTTTGTCGAGCGCGCCAACAACGGCCTGCGGAGCATTCCGACGATCGTGTTCCCCGATGGCTCGATTCTAGTGGAACCGTCCAACGCGCAGTTGGCCGAGAAGTTGGGCTTGCAAACGAAGGCTCAATTGCCGTGCTACGACTCGATCGTGATTGGCGGCGGCCCGGCTGGTTTGACGGCGGCTTTATACATGGCCCGCGAAGGTTTGGACACCCTGGTGATCGAAAAAGCCGGATTGGGCGGGCAAGCCGGGATTACTCAAACGCTCGACAATTTCCCCGGCTTTGACGAGGGGATCGCCGGGGGCAAGTTTGCCGACCGGTTGGGCAACCAAGCGCGGCGTTTCGGCGTCGAGATTCTGCAGGCGCAGGAAGTCGTCGATATTGCGAGAGACGGCGCCTACCTCTGCATCACGACGGGCGACGGCGCTCAATACGGCACGAAGGCGGCGCTGCTCACCACGGGTGCGCGCTATCGTCGACTCAACGTGCCGGGTGAAGATGATCTCATCGGGATCAATGTCCATTTCTGTGCCACCTGCGATGGCGCATTTTATAAAGGCAAGAAAGTGCTGGTGATCGGCGGTGGCAACAGCGGCTTTGAAGAAGGCCTGTTCCTGACCAAATTTGCCACGCAGGTCGATATTGTGGAGTTCAATATCGAAGCGAAAGCCAGCCAGATTTTGCAGCAGAAAGTGGCCGAGATGCCCAACATGACCGTGACCGTCAATCACGCGGTGAAAGAATTCATAGGCAAGAATAAACTCACTGGCGTCGTCGTCGAAGATCGTGCCACAGGTGAGACAAAGCAGTGGCAGTATGATGGTGTCTTCGTCTTCATCGGTCTCTCACCCAATACGGATCTGGTGAAGGGCAAAGTTGAGATCGTTCGGTACGGCTTCGTGGTGACGGATAAAGCGTTGATGACGTCGCTGCCCGGGCTGTTTGCCGCAGGGGATGTGCGCGCAGGATCAACCAAGCAGGCCGCCGCAGCGGTGGGTGAAGGTGCAACCGCAGCGCTGGCGATTCGTGAGTATTTGAAGCATGTCGGCTAGCCCATTTGCACTTGAAAATCTGCGTTGCCGCGCGCGGCAAACGAAAACGCCCGATGAAGTATAATCTTCATCGGGCGCGCCACCGCGAGTGAGCCGTCAGGGACTCGAACCCTGAACCAAGGGCTTAAAAGGCCCCTGCTCTACCACTTGAGCTAACGGCCCAGCGGCTGCGCGCGAGATTGTAACACGCCCACCAAGGACTGTCAACGAAATGCCACCCGCCAGCGTGACGTCTCGCCGGATATTTCTTTCACCTCATCCTGATGATGCCGTATTGTCCTGCGGCGGCTGGATCGATCAACTGGCCCGGAACGGCGAGCGCCCGATCGTCATGACCGTCTTTGGCGGCGATCGGCCCGCCGCTGTGCCGCTGTCCGATTTCGCGCGCGGCCTGCACGAGCGCTGGCAATTGGGCGATGATGCCCCGGCGCGCCGCCGTGATGAAGATCGGGCGGCTTGCGATCGCCTGGGCTGCTATCTCATTCACCTGCCCTTCGCCGATGCCGTGTACCGGATCGGCCCCCTGACCCGGCGCCACTTGTATGATTCCGAAGAGGCGATCTTCGGCGCAGTGCGCGATCGGGACCTGATCGATCGGGTGGCCGAGGCCGTGCAGTCCCGTCTGCAGCGTGCTTCGCCCAACGCCGGCCTGGTTGTGCCGCTCACCGCCGGCGGGCATGTCGATCATGTCATCACCCGGCTGGCCGCCGAACGCCTGCTGGCCGACGTGATCTACTACGAAGATTACCCTTACGCCGAGCAGCCGGAGCGCATGACGCAGGTGTGGGGACACGCCGACGGTGCGGCGCCCGCGTGGGTGAGTGAGACGGTCGGGTTGAGTGAGGACGCGCTGCAAGCCAAGATCGAAGCGTTCCTGCAGCATCGATCACAGATCAGCACGTTCTATCGAGATGCTGAGGAGGTCCGGCAGCGGATGCGCGCTTACGCGGAATTCGTGGGGCAGGGTCAAGTGGCAGAACGGTACTGGCGCAAACAGTGAAGCAACCTGTGCTATAATATTTACATCACACAGGGCGTTAGCCCGGGAGGCAAAGTAGTATGCTGCGCTTAGGTCCAACTGAACTGATCCTGATCCTGGCCATTGTGGTGGTGCTCTTTGGCGTTGGCCGCATCGGCAAGATCGGCAAAGAACTGGGCTCGGGGATGCGCGAATTCCGCAAGGGCATTCAAGGCGACGACGAGAACAAATCCGCGACGACCACTCCTCCACCCGATGAGGAGCAGAAGAGCTGATCGGCCTGAACGACGAACAGCCGCCCGAGCAAGGCGGCTGTTTTATTGTGTGCTTGTTCTGCCAGGGACGGAACAGGGCAAATCAGGGCACTTGATACGTCGCAATTAACTTGCCGGCGGGATCGCGCAGGTAAGCCACCTTGCTGGAAGCCCAACGCGGCTCGGCCTGCCCCCAGTACAGATCGGTCGGGGTGTTGGTGCCTTTGCCGGTGTGCACCGTCACTTCGCCCTTGGATAACAGCGAGAGAGTGGGGAAGGTGAATTGATTGCCCTCGCCATCGGTCATGGTCCAGCCGGCCATGTTGACCTGGCCGCTCAAGTTCGTCAAGATGACTTGCTCGCTGGCCAGCGCGCCCGGTGATTTGATCTCGCGGATAGTGACGAAGAAATCACCCAGGGCAGTCGAAGCCGTGCCGGTGATGACCGGCAGCGGCGCGCGCGTCGAGGTGGGGATCGGAACACGCGTAGGCGTGGGCGTCAACGGGCTGCCGGGGATGAGCAGTACCTGCCCGTCCGACAGGATGTCGGGATTGGGCAGATTGTTGAGGGCTTTGATGTCATCCACGGACACGTCGAACTTGCGCGCGATCTCGCTGAGCGTGTCGCCAGACTGTACGGTATACTTCTGCACCTTGGCCGGGGTCGGCGTTTTGGTGGGCGCTGCTGTGGCCGCGACCCGGGTTTGAGATTGGGCGTTGAGGGTGGGTACGACTGTTGGAATCACGGCGCGCGGGACGGCGTGACCGGCTTCCCACAGATTCAACACGACGAGGATGGTCACCGCAGAAACGACGATGTTGATCACGATGAAGATGGCCCAGCGACGAGGAGTCATAGTTACCTCTAAGGTAATAGGCTGAATCGATGATAGCACATCCGGATCACAGCGTCAACGCAGACTCTCCTGCTTGCTTCGGCTTCGCCGCGCCGCCGCGAATTGATCAAATTGCTGGGCCTGCCGGTGGAAACGACCTCGGCCGACGTCGACGAAGTCCCGCTGCCCGGCGAGCGCGCCGCGGAAATGGCGCAGCGCTTGAGCCGCGAAAAGGCGCTGGCCGCCGCGCGGCAGATCCTTCCGGCTCCTCACCAGGGTGCTTCGCAGTTCACATCCCGCCTGATTCTGGCGTCGGACACCGTCGTCTCGCTGGATGGCGAACCGTTGGGCAAGCCGCGCGATGCAGCCGAAGCCCGAACGATGCTGCAGCGGCTGCGCGGGCGCATACACCAAGTCTATACAGCCATCACGCTCGTCGATTTGCAGACGGATCGGTCGATCGCCGATCTGGCAGGCAGCGATGTGCCGATGCGCCGCTACACCGACGAAGAGATCGAGGCCTACATCGCCAGCGGCGATCCCTTCGACAAGGCCGGGGCTTACGCGATTCAACACGCCGGCTTTCGTCCGGTGGAAGATTTCTCCGGATGTTTTGCCAATGTCATGGGCCTGCCTCTGTGCCACGTGACCCGCTCGCTGCGCAAACCTGGCGTGGAAGCGCCGAACGACGTGCCGGCGCTGTGCCAGGCGCACCTTCGTTACGACTGCCCGGTGTTTGAAAAGATTCTAAGGGGTGACGAGTAACGAGTGACCGGGTACGGATTACTCGTTACGCATTACTCGTTACTTATTACTTGCTGTCGCCCCCTTTCCCCTCCGCTATAATCCTGCCATGCTTAAGAAACTTCTCCTTCTCACCTGTCTCTGGCTGGCAGCGTGCAGCAGCAGCGCCGCGCCCACACCGCCGCCCACACCCACGCTCGACGCTGCGCTGCCGCCGGCCGAACCGGCAGCGCAGGAATTTCTCGCGGCCTGGGAGCGCGCTGACTACAGCACCATGTACAGCCTGGTCTCCAACGAGACGCAGGCCAAGCTCTCGCCGGAAGCGTTTGCCAATCGCTATACGGCGGCGCAATCCACGGCCACGGCGCGCTTTGTGCGCGCGCAGTTGCGATCGGCGTTGCAGGAAGGCGAGCGGCTGCGCGCCAATTATCACGTCGAATGGGACACGGCCTTGTTCGGCACATTGCAGTCCGATTACGAGCTGACCATGTCCCTGCAAGACGGCCAGTGGCGCGTGAATTGGGAAGACGGCCTGGTATGGCCCGATCTGAAAAATGGCGGCCAATTTCAAATACAGTATCAAATTCCGCGCCGCGCCAACATCTACGATCGCGAAGGCAAGGGCCTGGCGGTCGATGGCAAGCTGGTCACCATCGGCGTGGTGCCCGGTGAGATGCAGGACGAAGCCGCGCTGCTGGCCGGCCTCAGCCCGATCTTGAATCTATCGCCCGACGACCTCAAAGCCAAGTACGCTTCGGCCGCGGCCGATTGGTTTGTGCCCCTCGGCGATGTGCCGTTTGAGATCACGCAGTCCAATGCCGAGTTCCTGAAATCGCCGGGCATTCAACTGCGCGAAAGCGCGCAGCGGGTGTACAAGGGACTCGCGCCACACGTTATTGGTTATATCGCACAGATCACGGCTGATAACCTGGAGCAATGGAAAGGGCGCGGCTATCGCGGCGATGAATGGGTGGGCGCCACCGGCTTGGAAGCATGGGGCGAGCCGTATCTGGCCGGCACTCACGGCGGAACACTCACGGTCATCGGAGGTGATGGCTCGATCGTGAAGACGTTGGCCGATCAGCCCGCCACGCCCAGCCGCAGCATCTACACCACCCTCGATCGCAAGCTGCAGGAAGGCGTGGAGAAAATCCTGGCAGGCCACACCGGCGCGATCGTGGCGTTGAACCCCAAGAACGGCGAAGTCCTCGCCATGGCGAGCAACCCGGCCTACAATCCGAATGCGTTGATCAGTCCCTACGCCGCGCCGGCCGGCGAGCAGTCGTTTCTCAATCGGGCCACGCAGGGAGCGTATCCTCCCGGCTCCACGTTCAAGCCGGTGACGATGGCCGCTGGCCTGGAGAAGGCAGGCTTGAAACCGTCGTCTACATTTTTCGATCCCGGTTATTGGGATGGCCTGGGCGAAGCGTTCCGCAAGTATAACTGGAACACGGCAGGCGACGGCACGATCGATTTTGTGAACGGCCTCAGCGCGATCCAATAACGTGGTCTTCTATGAAGTCGGCAAGCGCGTGCAAGAGGTCGATCCGTTTGCGCTGCCGAACATGGCGAAGGCGTTTGGATTGGGACACACTACAGGCATCACCGGCGTAGAAGAAGTGGCGGGGCAAATCCCTGATCCTGATTGGAAACAGACGGCCATCGGCGAAGTGTGGGTGCCCGGCGATGGCGTCAACATGGCGATCGGGCAGGGCGATGTGCTGGCGACGCCGCTGCAAATGGCGACGATGTACGCGGCCATCGCGAATGGCGGCACGCTCTATCGGCCCCGCGTCGTGCAGAAGATCGGATCGAACAACGAGCCACCCGAAGAAGTGTGGCAGCCGGAAGCGATGGGCAAATTGCCCGTCTCGCCGGACAACTTGCGGGCGATTCAGCAGGGCCTGCATGGCGTGATCTCCAGGCCCAACGGTACGGCAGGATTTGTGTTCCGCGGTTTTCCGCAGAGCGCGGCGGGCAAGACCGGCACGGCTGAGGCGGGCGGCGCGGGGCAGACCTCGCACGCCTGGTTTGCCGTGTACGCGCCCTATGAAGATCCGGAAATCGTCGTGCTGGTCTTTCTGGAGAACGGCGGACAGGGATCATACAACGCCGCGCCGCTGGCGCGACAGGTACTGGAAACGTACTTCGATTTGCCGCTGACAGCACCGCCTGCCGCTCCGCCGCCGGGGCCGGCGGATCGGTAATACACTTAATCCCCGTCTTGGAGGAGCGCAGTTTGCGACGAAGCAATCCCCCGGCACAGTTAGCAGGATTGCTGATTAACAAGGAGCATTGCTTCGCAAAAAGCGCTCGCAATGACGATGGTTGGTAGTAACGTTTAATGAACACCCTCGCGGGCGTGAGTGATCACATCCGCGAGAGTGTGTGTGTGCCGATACGCACCGTCGGAGCATCTCTGCGCCAAGCGCACGTGTCGCCGGCCTCCGGCTCAGAAACCAGCAGCGCGGTGTCATTCCGAATGCACTGAGGAATCTCTTACACCATCGGAACAATAGCTGGACAGCCATATTCCTCAGTCGCAAATATGCTCCTTCGGCTGACGTCGATTCTCATCATCCCGCTTCCTGCATAGGCTGTTTGCACAATCTCGCATTCTGTGCCGCCCCCTCACTTTGCATTTGTTGTGCCAGCCTCTCCCCCCTTCCGAACCTTCGGGCAAGCCTCGACTCCGGACATCGTAAATTCATGCAGGCATGCGCTCTTAACTGTCAGCTGGTGTAACGGGCTACAGGCGAGCGAGTGTCAGTGTAATATCTTTTGGTAAGAGAAATGTAACAAATCGATAGCGACTACACAGCCTTTTTTAACAGAAATCTAAAACATCGCATCCCATTGGTGTCGATCATCATATGTCACTGACGATAAATGTCACTTGCATCTGGTAATCTCGGTGATATATTGGTTTGCACTAGGTTTGAAAAAGAAACAATTCAAAATTTTTGCAACCCATAACCGGCACAAAATGCCCAGCAATGGGCCGGGTGAAGGTGTACAACTCCGATACGAGGTGCCGGTTTGTGCATTCCTGTACCTGGTTTCCCGCGCGCTCTGAATCACCCCATAGTCATTCTGGAAGTACCGATTCAGGCCGCCTTTTCGATAATACAACAAAAGTTTCACATTTCAGACTTCAGGAGGAAAACAATGATCAAGCAAGCGACAGTGATAAGCGTGGTTCTACTCGTGGCCCTCATTCTTGTGTCTTTTCTGGGAGCAACTACGTGGACGGGCGGCGGCGCCTGGACGGGTGGCGGCGCCTGGACGGGTGGCGGCGCCTGGACGGGTGGCGGCGGTGGTGGCGCGTGGACGGGTGGCGGTGCCTGGACGGGTGGCGGCGCCTGGACGGGTGGCGGCGCCTGGACGGGTGGCGGCGCGTGGACGGGTGGCGGCGCCTGGACCGGCGGCGGCGCCTGGACCGGCGGCGGCGCCTGGACCGGATAGGGCGAGGCCAACAATATAGATCAGGCCTGAAGGGCCCGTGTCTATCATCTCTCCCGCGCTTCCATGCTAGCCTGCACAATGGCGATAGCGTCTTGTCTATCGCCGTTGTTTCGTTTTAAGAAAGTCATCGGCATGAAATCTCGACTGCCTGCAAAACGCTTAAAAGAGTCTGGCGCTTGTCGTAGCCCTATGTGTCGTCTGGTTTCTCATCGGATGGATCGTAAGAGGCTGGCTGCAGCCGGCTAACAGCCTTCTCGTCGAGCAAGCGCGCCAGATGCTCAAGGATTCATACCCAGCCGAGGCGCCTGGGGATCGCGAGTGGACTACGCTGCCATCAGGGGCATGCTTGAGCGCACTGGTGATCCGTACGCAGAGCTCATGGAGCCGGCTGTCGGACAGGTCTATTTGTCCAACGTTGCCGGCACTTTGGGCATCGTGGGGATACATCCGGTAAAGCGGGACGGTCAGATCGTCGCCGACCAGGTCTTGCCCGGACAAGCTGCCGATAAGGCAGGCTTGAAATCCGGCGACATCATTTTGTCAGTCGATGGGGTTAGCTTCGATGGCCAGATGACGGAGGCCCAAGCGGCGATGCTGCATATGGCGGGCCCCATTGGCGCCGTGGCGCATTTCGTCGTCAGGCGCGGCTCCGAGGTCATGTCGTTTGACGTCGTGCGACAGGAAAATACTCTCGTCACCTCGCGGATGCTGGACGACGAGATCGGATACTTGTTTCTCTCAGCATTCACGCAAAATGCGCCGCAGAAAGTAAAAGCAGCGCTGCAGGACCTGCTAAAACATCATCCGAAGGCTTTGGTCTGGGACCTGCGGGACAACCGAGGCGGGTCGATTGCCGCGGCGCAACAAATCATCAGTTATTTCATCAAGGACGGCCTGTTATTTACCGTTGAGCTCAAAGGCCCGGCCTCCAAGCCGTTTGTCGCGCAAGGCGATCAATTTGTGACCGATCTTCCAGTGGTTGTGTTAGTCAATGATGAAACTGCTTCGGCGGCAGAAGCGGCCGCTGCCGCCATTCAGGACCACCGGCGCGGGACGCTGGTCGGCGTCCAGACGCACGGCAAGAGCGAGATTCAAGCAACTCCAGCGCTTGGTGATGGCAGCCTGCTGCACTTCTCGATCGGAAAGCTGCTTTCCCCCAATGGGCAGTGGTATCAAGATCGAGGGATAACGCCAGAGGTTCTGGTTAACGACGAGCGTGATGCGCAATCCGACAAAGCGCTGGAGGCTGCGGTCGATTACCTGCGCCGGAACCTGAAGCAGTAGCAGAACTGCTCGAGCGTCAGCGGGCCGGTTTGAGCCAGACTGTGAAAGCGGTGCCCGCTTCCGGCTCGCTTTCGACCGTGATGTGGCCCCCCAGCTGTTCCACGATCTGCTTGCAAATAGCCAGGCCCAATCCCGTGCCATGCGCCGTGGATCCGCGGCTGGCTTCGCCGCGATAGAAGCGCTCAAAAAGATGGGGGATTTCTTGTGGCGAAATGCCTCGCCCCGTATCCCGAACCGTGAAGGTCACCCAGTCTGAATCGTTCTCCTGCCTGATCGCCGTGCTCAGCGTAATGATGCCGCCGGCCGGCGTGTAGTTGATGGCATTCGTCGTCAGGTTGGACATGACCTGCATGAACCGGCGCGGATCGATCAGCGCCATGGGGAGACCGGCCGCGAGCTGGCAGTCGAATATCAGCCCGTGTTCGGCCGCCAGGGCCGCTCGATCCTGAATCAGTTCGACGGTCAGGTAGTTGATGTTGATGGATTCAACGTGGAATGACGCGGCTTTTGAATCCAACTGCGACAGATCCAGCAGGTCTTCAATCAAGGTTTCCAGGCGAAATGTTTCACGCTGCAAGGTCCGCAGATATTCCTCGCGTTTTTCGGGCCGGCCGCGAGCCAGGAGCTGCAGGTATAACTTAACGCTGGCCAGCGGGGTGCGAAACTCGTGGCTCACATTCGAAAGAAATTCGTCCTTGAGGTGGTCGAGTTCTTTAAGACGCTCATTCGCTTCGGCCAGATCGTGCGTGCGCTCTGCCACATGCCGCTCGAGTTCCACGTTGTGATTTTGAACGCGCTCAAACAGCCGGGCGTTTTCGAGGGAAATCGCGGCCTGATTGGCCAGAATGGATACCAGGGCCAGATCCGTTTTGTCGAAGGCATTCGCTTCGTAGTGCTGCAGGTTCATCACGCCGACCACTCTGCTCTCGCTGATCATGGGCACATAGAGGGCCGACTGCGGCTCGCGTTCATCGCCGATTTGAACGTACCGCCCGCTTGAGCGCAAGTTCCCCAGCAAGCCGCGCAGATCGACGAGGTGGGGTTCGGGGTGACGAATGGTATCGCTCACGGGGCCATCGCCCAGCGGCAGGCGCGGAAACTGGCTGGCATCCATCTCCTTGCCGTCCACAGCCCCAAAACCTCCGTAGATGGTTTGTGAGCTCTCGTCAAATAGCGCCACGAACAGAACTGAAGCCCCCAGCAGCCCCTGGGCGATTTGCCGGTACATGGTCCAGAAGATCTCATGCATATCCAGCGTGGAAGCCAGGGTGCGCCCGATTTCATACAGCGCGGTGAGCTGTTGGTTCTGATGCTCCAGGCGGGCATTCAGATGCTGCATCTCCTCCAGCATCCGCACCGGATTACCGGCGTCGCCGCTAACACTGTCGCCGCCACGCGACAACATATTGTTTACATCAACCAATGCGAAGGCGCTGCGACCAGGCTGAGTATGTGTATCCGACATTATCGCGCTCCCAACAGTGATCCGCCCCGGGCCCGCTCGAAATTCATGCGATCTGCATCCCCGTCCCTGATGACAATCATCTTCCGGCACGGCAACGCCTGGGGCAAAGAACTTCCTGTCTACAAGCATTGTATAAGCCTGTGGTTTGCCAGGCGTTTAGAAAAAAGGGCGTTTTCAGCGAATTTGGTACGAAAAGCGTTCAAGGGGCGCTTTTCGTACATAATCAGCAGGTGTGAGCAGGGAAGACGAAGACGCCCATGGAGCGATGTGCGCCATGGGCGGAATTAGCGGAGATATCGCAACTGATCAAATCCAGTTGCTGGCAAGGCAGCAGCGTGTGGTCACGCAGTTGCGCCGTTGCTGTCGACGCGCCCGTCACGCAGCTTGATGACGCGCCGCGCATACGCCACCACGCGTGGATCGTGCGTGGCAAAGATGAAAGCCGTGCCGGTCTTCTCATTGAGCTGCTTCATGATGTCCATCGCCTGCCTGCCGTTTTCGGTATCGAGGTTGGCGGTTGGCTCGTCGGCCAGCACCATCAACGGCCGGGGGGCAAGCGCGCGCGCGATGGCGACCCGCTGCTGCTCGCCGCCGCTCATCTGATCGGGGCGATGCTTGGCGCGATCAGCCAGGCCCACTGCGTCCAATAGTTCCGTCACTCGTGCGCGCCGTTCCGCCGCCTTCACATTGCTCAGTAGCAGCGGCAGTTCGACGTTTTCGTAGGCGTTGAGTACCGGCACCAGCGCGAAGAATTGAAAGATGAAGCCGATTTCCTTGCGGCGCAGATCAGCGCGTTGATTGGCGCTGAAGCGCGTCACGTCCTGCCCTTTAATCTTCACGACGCCCTGATCGGGTTTGTCGAGGCAGCCGATCAATTGCAGCAGCGTCGTCTTGCCCGAACCCGATGGCCCGACTAAGGCCGTAAATTCGCCTTCAGCCATGCTCAGGCTGACACCGTTGAGGGCGTGCGTTTCCACTTCGCCAATGCGATAGACTTTGCTCACGTTTTCGATTTGAATGGCGTCCATGAGATTCTTCCTTAAAAGATGAATCGGCTTAATCAGTGCGTAAAGCATCGACGGGTTCGAGCCGGGCTGCATACCACGCCGGATACAACGACGCCAACAGCACGACGATCAACGTCGCCAGCGACAGGCTGATAAACGAGCCGGCATCAAAGCGCCCGTACATCGTTGAGCGCAGCGCGAAGTTATTGCCCGCCACGGCGGCCATCTTGTCGCCGATGGGAATGCCCGTCGTCGCCAGATAGGCGACGCCCGCCGCGCCGATAACGAGGCCCACAGCAATTCCGACGCTGCCCAGCGTCGCCGCCTCCAGCAGGAACATCGCCCTGATCTGCCGGCCCTTCATGCCCAGCGCCGCCAGAATACCCATCTCCCGCACACGCTCGAACACCGACATGAGCAACGTGTTGACGATGATCACGGCCACGATCAAGATCACGATGGCGTCCAGGATCACGTAGAAGCTCATGGCGGTCCCCATCGTCTCCACGAAGAACTTGTTCAGATCCAACCAGGTCAGCACCGACACGCCGGGATTGCGCAGCGCGGCGGCCACTTTGTCGGCATCGGCCTGCTGGTTGAGCAGGATCATGATCAGGCTGGCCTGGCCACCAGTGCCCGCAAAGGCCTGCGCCTTGTCCAGCGGCATGAACACCGCGCTTTGATCATAGCCCGGAATCCCGGTCGAGAACAGCCCGCGAATTGTGAAAGTTCCTTCATCGGGCCGTCCATCTGAATTAACCAGCGTCAGGTTCACCTTCTGACCCACGCCCACGCCCAGACTATCGGCCAGCCCGCGCCCGATCAGGATCCCATCGCGATCGTCCGGCGTCAACCAGTCGCCTGCCACGAGGCCGGAGCGAACCGGATCGTACAGCGACGAGGAGGTATCAATGCCCAGCAGCTGCAAGCCAGCGGACTGATCGATCGTATTGAGGATGGCGCTGGCCCACAACACCGGCGCCGCCGCCTTTACTTCGCTCAGCGCTTTGGCCTGCGCCACCAACGCTTCGGGATTCACCAGCAGGTCCTTGGCTTGAAGACCCAACTGGTCTTCCTGGAAAGATGCGGCGCGGACTTGCACATGCCCGGTCCGCAAGCGGATGCTGTTCGCCAGTGAATCGGCCACCACGCCTGAAATCAGGCCGTCCATCGTCAACAGCAGGGCCAGACCCAGCGCCACCGCCAGGAGCGTGAAGATCGATCGGCGGCGGTGACGGCCGAGGTCGCGATAGGCTAGCACCCACAATTTAGAAAGCGGCATATGCCCTCCGGTTCATCATCAATGTAGGGGCGAGGCATTCGCACGAAGCAGTCTAGCGTTTGCCTGACTGATGGCGAATGCCACGCCCCCACCATTTACACGTGATGCAGCGCCTTGGCCGGTTCTTTCCGCGCAGCCTGCCACGCCGGATACAACGAGGCCAGCGCCGCAATGGCCACCACCAGGACGGCGCGGCCAAGGAGATCAGCGGCGGTGATGACGGGATATAATTTGCCGCTCATCAACACGCCGACCTCACCCATGCCGGTGGTCATCTTGGACAGATCGATCCCCACGTTGCCCAGCAGCGCGATAAAGAGTAGGCCCAGCCCGCCGCCAATAACGGCCCCCACCGCCCCGATGAGCGAACCCTCCAGCAGGAACAGGCCCATCACCTGGCGGCCCTTCATGCCCAGCGCGGCCAGCACGCCCATCTCACGGGTGCGTTCAAACACCGCCATCAGCATCAAATTCAAAATGCCGATGCTGGCGATGATGATCACGACGATGCCGATGAAACTGGTGTACGCCATTTTGGTCTTCAAGGTATCGGTCAGATCGCCTTTGAGCGTCTGCCACGAATCGATCTCGTAATGGGGCAGCTGCGCTTGCAGGGCCGTCATCACCGCCGCCTCGCTGCCGATCTGCTTCAGGAAGATCGGCACTTCGGTGACCTGATCGCGCAAGTTGTAGAGCGTCTGCGCATCGGCCAGCGGAATGAAGACCGTGCCCTTCTCGGCGTCGGGCGTGTGCAGATCATAGATACCGACGACGGTAAAGTTGTGCTGCCGCATCGTTTCATTTTTGCTGCGGCCCAGCAGCGTCACGCTGTCGCCCACGCCCACGCTCAGCCGATCGGCCAGCGCCTTGCCAATGTAAATGGCATCGCCATCATCGGGTAATAAGAAGCGCCCTTGCGAAACGTTCTCGGCCTGTAGGCTGATCGGCGCTTCGACATCGGGCTGGATGGCCGTAATCGCCACCGGCATGGAGGTGCCGCGGTTGATGATGATGCCCGCCGTGTTGATGCGCTGGGCCACGGCCTGCACGTCCGGCAGCGCGCGCGCCGCCTGCACCACCGCCTCAGGATCATCGAGCGGCAGCATCGGCAAACGGCTGGCTTTATCGCGATAGCCGGGCGCATGGACTTGCAGGTTGCCGCCGTAGAAGCGGACGGCGTTGCCGAAGATGGCCTGATCGGAACCCAGCAACAAGCCATCAAACATCAACAGCAGGATCAGGCCGAGCACGATCGCTACCACCGCGATCGTCGTGCGCCTCCAGTTGCGCCACATGTTGCGCCACGCCAATTTGAATGTCTGTCCCATACCTCTACCTCCTGTCGGAGATACGTCGCTTACGACTCTTCAGCCTCTGCTACAAACCATTCGTTCAGTGTGTCAGCGTCAATCAAATTCAAAGAACCTGCGGGCGCGCCCAGTACCCGTTCCATGGCATCGTTATAAGCAGCCACCACGGCCGCGGCGCGCTGCATCTGTTCTGCCTGCGGCTCAGTGCCAAAGAGCAGATCCTTGAAGGTGTCGCCCAGACTCTGCAACAGGGCCAGGACGATTTCGGCGGCCTGATCGGGAAACATAGTGGCCAGGACGCCTTCCTGCGCGCCCTGCCGGACCACCCCGGCGAGCAGGGGCGCGAACCATTTGAATACATTGGCAGTGGTTTTTTGGCGCACGATGGCGTTTTCGTCGGCGTACCAGATGCGCAGCAGCGAGAGCAAGTATTCCTTTTGCGCCGTTTTCCAGCGCGCAGCCGTATCAAATAAACGCTGGAGCTTATCGAAGGTCGGGAGATCGGGATCGTCGATGATGGGCAGAACGATCGGTTCCATCTCTTGCCGCATCCGATCGATCAGCGCTTCCAGCAGATCGCCTTTGGAGTCGAAATAGTGATAGAACGCCCCTTTGGAAATCTGCAATTCGTCCAGGATGTCCTGGATCGACATCTGATCGTAGCCCTTGGTGTAGACCAGCCGTTGGGCCGCGTCGATGATTTCTTTGCGCTTGACTGCGCGTTCTTGTTCCTTAACAACTCGTGCCATGGCGTATTTATATTAAACCGACCGTCGGTTTATTTATAGGTATTATATCCTTGATCGATAGCGGTGTCAACATCAGTTTCGGCGCAATACAACCTGCTCGATGATCCTGACGGCATTTTCCACGCCGTCTTCGCTGCGAATTTTCTCACCTAGCGCGGGTGCACATGGGTTGATCCACAGCCATCCTGGATGCCCGGCTCTTCAAACAGCGCCTCGAAGTCCGGCCCTACGTCGGAAGTGGCTGGCTTGAATGTCAGGCTGTGCCTTGAAGCTCGCTGGCGGGACATGCTGTTTCCCTCACAACGTCTCTCCCAAATGCCACGGCGCGAATTCCGCTTCGCCGCAGCCGAGCGCTTCACTCTTGGACGGTTCACCTGAAGCCACCGCGATCGTCAACTCCAATAGTTCTTGCGCCAAATGCTGCATCTGCTCACCGTCGAGAATGCGCCCCGCGTTGAAGTCCATGTCTTCGATCATGCGCTCGAACATCGGCGTGTTCGTCGCGATCTTGATCGACGGCGCGGGCTTGAACCCAAAGACCGATCCGCGCCCGGTGGTGAACAACACCAGGTTGCAGCCGCTCGCCACTTCACCTGTGACCGACGTCCAATCGTTGCCGGGCGAATCCATGAAGGCGAAGCCGCGCGTCGTGACGGGTTCAGCGTAAGCATAGACACCCGTCAACGGCGTGCTGCCGCCCTTCGCAATCGCGCCCAGCGCTTTCTCGTAAATCGTCGTCAAACCGCCCGCTTTGTTGCCTGGCGAGGGATTGTTGTCGATCTCGGTGCCGATCCGTTGGGTGTACGTTTCCCACCACTTCACGTGGTCGATCAACTTGCGTCCGACTTCTGCGTTGATCGCGCGGCGTGTCAGCAGATGTTCTGCGCCGTAAATCTCGGTGGTCTCTGACACCACGATCGTTCCACCCTGCTGCACGATCTCATCGCCGACCCGTCCTACCAGCGGATTCGCCGTCACGCCCGACCAGCTATCGCTGCCGCCGCATTCCATGCCGATCATCAACTCGGAGATGGGCTGCGGAGTGCGCTGCAGGACATTGACTTGCGGCAGCAGTTCCTCGACGGCCTGGATGCCGGCCTCGATCGTTTTGCGTGTCCCGCCCAGGTCTTGAATGGCTAACGCCGGCATCACCGTGGAAGTGTCATTCCGAGCCGCATGGCGGCGAGGAATCTCAGCCGCCCATTCGGGAGATTGCTGCGCCGCTGCGCGGCTTGCGACACCTGCACCCACCGGCAGGTGCGGTGTGACGGAGACGAGATCGGCCATCTGATTCACTTCACAGCCCAGCCCGATGAGCACGTACGCGCCTACATTCGGATGCAAGGCCATGCCCGCCAGCACGCGCTGCAACTGCCGATGTTCCGCGCCGCCGACTTGCGCCGAGCAGCCATAGGCATGCGTTAAGGCGATGACGCCGTCGATGTTGGGGTAGGGCGCTAGCCGGTCGGGCGTGAAGTGCTGCGCGATCTGGCGCGTGACGTGCGCCGAACAATTCACCGTCGAGATGAGCGCCACGTAGTTGCGCGTGCCCACGCGTCCATTCGCGCGGCGATAGCCCCTGAAGGCGCGGCGATCTTCTGCGGGCACGAGGTCGATCGGTTTCGCGTCAACGCCACAGGCATAATCGCGCGCGAAGTCACCCACGCTCAAATTGTGTGAATGGACGTGATCGCCCGGCTCGATCGATCGCGTGGCAAAGCCGATGATCTGCCCGTAACGGCGCACCGCTTCACCCGGCGCAATCGGCGCGACGGCGAGCTTGTGCCCGGCGGGAATGGTCTGCTTCACGACGACATGGCCCGTATCATCGGTCAAGCGCGTATTGGCTTGCAGACTCGTTTTCGCGATGACGACGTTATCCGAGGGATGCAAGCGAATGACGGTCTCGTGTAACGACAGCGTGCCCGTGGTGGCGAAGGTCAAAAGTGTTGATGGATTCACGGCTTCATCCTTTCCTCACAAGAAGCGTGCCGGGGCATACTGCTCCGGCACGCTTGCGTCTACCGCGTTTTTCGGCGAAGGGGTTAATTCGATCCAAGCACCAGCGCCGACAGACTCAGATTGGCATGGGCGTTCTCACCGGGCACCGGCGTGCCCTGTTCGCCAAAGGCCAGGTAGCCGATCCACGGCAATTCGCCCACCGCCTTCTTCACCTGTCCGGCCACATCGCCGATGCGGTCGCCCAGGCCGATGGCGCGGCCGCCGCAGTGCGAGAGGATCACCGCGTTGGGTTTCTTCACATTCTGTGCTGCCGCGCGAACCACCGGCGCGACGGCGTTGATCAGCTCGTCGAGTGTGGCGGCGCCTAGTTCGATCGTCTTGCCTTCGACGATCGCCGCGCCGGTATCGATCGAGCCGTCGTCGTTGGCATTCACCGGATGCACCGTCAGCGTGACGCCATTCTTGTGCATGAGCAGCGGATGGAACACGCTGTACGTTAGAATCGCGCCGCCGCTCACAGTGGCCTTCTGCTCCTTCGTCCACTCGGCGTACACATCCAGTGCCGGCCGGTGATCGAGTTCGATGATCTTGCGGCCCTGCGCGCGTGTGATCACGGCCTTGTGGCCGGTCAGCTGGTAGCCGTTCGCGAAGGCATAACCGATCTCGCCGCCCACCGCGCCTACCGCCACGGCGTTTGTTTCGACGTGACCATAGCCGAACTGCAGGAAACGGCCTGAAGCATCCGACGCGCTGCCCCCGACCACCGGCACGCCGGGCGCAGCTTTGGCGACACCTTCCAGCAGTTTCTCTTCCGGTCCCATGAAGGCCAGCGTCAGGATCGCACTGGCGACGCCGCCTGCCTGCTTCACGGCGGCCAGGGTTGCAGCGGTTCCCGCCGCGACCGGATCATCTTCGACGCAATTCACGGCGGCTCCGGCTGGCCGATCGGCGATCAGCATCAAGGCCGCCGCGCCTTTCTCGGCGCTGATCCAGTGATCGTTGGCGAAGACGCCGTTCATGGACGAACCGCCCCAGATGGGCACAGTGCCCAGCTCTTCCTGCACGCCGGACACCAAAGCCTGCGTGTCGTAATCCGCCGTGGCGAACAGAATCGCCAGGTTGGGTCGATTGGTCAAGCCGGTACGCGCTTCGTTGACCAGATAGTTCGCCGCGGCGCGCACTTCCGGCAGGACGGTGTAACTTACTCCGATGTTGGTCATGTCTGCCTCCTTAAATTCAGCGCTAAAGCATCCTGAGCGTAGCGCAGCGAAGTCGAAGGATGCGGTTCAGTCACGATGTCGCATTCTTCGACTGCGCGCCTGTGGCGCTCCGCTCAGAATGCGGCGATTGGGTGGTGAGAGTTCAATTTACTGACGGCACGTCAAAGCCGACGCGATCCTTCACTGCGAAGTCCATGCCCAGTTCTTGCAGGCGCACTTCGCTCGGAATCGTCGTGTGGCGATCCCAGCTGAGCCGATCGAGGAATTCGTTGTTCAACGCTTGCAGATCGACCGTCACCTCTTTGACGTTGCCTTCCTTCAACGGCGGCGATCCGATCATGCGGCCCGGCACATTGCGCGTCAGCGGGTTCTGGCCCTCGCGCAGGTTAAAGAGATGCCGCATGGTGTAGATGCGCTCGCCGGTCTTGTACATTTCTTCCATGTCGAATTCCCAGCCGGTGACGGCGCTGAGCTGCTCAGGAATCGATTGAATCGGATAGCTCAGGTAGCCGAACATGCACAGGCCGGCAGCGTTCGCCAGATCCATCGAGGCCATCAGCTTCACGTGGTTGTTGGCCTGGCCGGTGTACACATACTTATCAAACGGCTCCAGCTCAAGTCCGGGCGGCAGGAGCGACTCCGCGCCCTGCGTGTGGCGGCCAGGCGTCGCCGTAAGCGTGTACGTCGTGGCGAGGCCCGGCGTCAAGCGCGGATCGTGCGCGGGCAGTTCTTCGCCGCCAACATGGATCGCGTACTCGGTACCGACCTTGCCGAACTTCTCCCAGGCGACCTTGGTGCCATCAGCCAGAATGTCGCCCACACCGTCGCGCCGGGCGATCTTCTTGGTCATCTCGATGATCGCGTGCGCGTTGCCCCATTTCATCTCCAGCCCGTCGAGTTGTTCTTTGGTCAACAGGCCGTTCTCGTAGCATTCGATCACATAACCCAGCGTCCCGCCGACCGAGATCGTGTCCAGTCCTTCGGCGTTGCAGATCTCGTTGAACTTGATGATCGACGGCAGATCGTCGTTCAGCAGGTTCGAGCCGGCCATGGCCAGCGTCTCGTACTCGGGCTTGTGGCCAATGCCCTTGTTGAGCTCCAGCGCGAAGTCGCCCGTGTCCTGCTTCATCTTGCCACCGCAGCCGATCACGCAGCCGTAGCACGCGTACGATTTGTATTCCTGCACGGCGATCACGGCATCATCGCTGATCTTGCGGGCCCGCTCCGATGGGAAATCACCCAGGCCCGAGCCGCCCCAGTTCTTCACGGGCGAATCGCCGCTTAGCGCGGAGTCGTGCGTGATGCCCGCCGTGCCCCACGTGTGCAGGATGTCGTAGAAACCGGTGCGCTTGGCCAGATAATCGCGCCGCATCTTGTTGATCTTCTTGGGATCGTCGACCGGCACACTCATGCGCCCGCGCACGACGATGGCCTTGAGGTTCTTGCTGCCCATGACGGCGCCCAGGCCCGATCGGCCGGCCGCCCGTTCCTTGTCGTTCATCACGCACGCGAGCAGCTCAACTTCTCACCCGACGGGCCGATCGACACGACTTGAATGTCATGGCCGTGCCGCTCCATGAGGAGGTCCTCGACTTCGGTCACATTCTTGCCCCATAGATCGCCGGCATCGCGCAGGGTGGCTTCGCCTTCATCGATCAGCAGATAGACGGGCTTCTCCGCAATGCCCTTGAACAGGATGCCATCATAGCCGGCGAATTTCAGATGCGGCCCCCAGTAGCCGCCGCAGTTGGCATCGCCCCAGCCGCCGGTCTTGGGCGATTTGGCGAACACGACGAAGCGCGAACCGATCAGCGCGGGCGTGCCCGTCAGCGGGCCGGTCAGAAAGCCCAGAATGTTATCCGGTCCCAGCGGATCGGCGTGCGCAGGCATGCGGTCGTAGAGCAGCTTCGCGCCCAGGCCGTAGCCGCCAATGTAGTCGCGGCACAATTTCTCGTCGAGTTCTTCTTCCTCGATGGTGCCTTTGCCGAGATCGATATTGAGGATGGATCCCATGTAACCACGTGCCATAGTAGACCTCTTTCTGTTTGAGTGGCATCTACGCGAGATGCGAATTTTCAACCGCCGGTGAACACTTGAACGATGGTCACTTCATCGCCGTCCTGGAGCGGGGCGGCCAGCCCGCCGCGATAGCGAATGTGCTCCTGGTTCACGAAGAGATTTAGCGCCTCATTCACCTCCCGTCTCTCGTTAAAGAGTTGCGAGTCAAGTTGCGGATATTGCCTGATGAGCTCGCCCAATGCTTCTGCCACCGTAGTGGCTTGCAATGGGATGCGACTGCAACCCCCACTCAGCGGACGCCAGAGTGCGGGAACTTTGATCGTGATGGTCATGTGTGCCTTCGACAAAACAAAACGAGCGTTATGCCTCATTGGCATAACGCTCAATACTTGAAAAACTCATCAGCCCGTGTGCACTGCAACCAGGTTGGTGTGACTCCCTTGTGCTATAGGGTGGCCCAAACCATAGTCTGCGCATGCGTTTATTATCGGACGCAACGATTCAGTTGTTAGATTACGACGACACTACTCTACATTATGGGAACAGGCTGGTAAAAGGTTAGTGGCATTTGTCATATTCTGCCTATGACATTCAAGCCGTGACGTTTTCGACTGCCAGATAAGGAATGGTCTGCGGGCCTTCGGGCAGAACAGCAAGGGGTGCGTCTCGGCCAACCCGATCGACCTCGGCGGCGATAAAGGCGTTCAGGTCTTCAATTGGCTCAAGGTAAGCGCGGCGGACTTCGTCGGGGAGCAGGGTGCTGTACAGCGCTACACGCGCCTTCAGGCAGATGCCGGCGTGAAGCTGAGCCTCCCATTGATCGAATACCGCGAAGCCGGGCGACAGGATCGTGTCAAGCAGATCGCGCGGCGTGGCGTGATCGAAGAGCAGCTGGCGGTAATTGCCGTGCGAGGGGAACCCGTCGCTGCATTCGGACGCGCAGATGATCAAGCCGCCTTCTTCCACGATCTGCGCCGCCGCCGCCAGGCCCTTGTCGGTCTGATAGAGGTTCTGATCGAGCGGATAGCCGCTGTTGGTGGTGATGACGATCGGATAAGGGCGGTCGCAGGCGATCATCGTCGTTTCCTTGCAGAAGGCGGCGCCCTGCTCGTGTGCCGCGATCACGCTGCCGCAGAAGAAGCGCGTGATCTCACGCCGTCGATTCAGCGTGACGTTGAGGCAGAAATCGACAGGCAGCAGTGATCCGTTGTGGCGAATCAGCGCCTGCGTGGGATTACGCTCCAGCACTCCCCACGTGCTGCGCGGATGGCCGATGCGCGCCGCGTTGTGATAGCGCAGGATCGCATCGATGTCGGCGATGCCGGGCATGATGGCTTTGTAGCCGCCGGAGAAGCCCGCCATCAAGTGCGGCTCGATGAAGCCCAGCGCGATGCGCCGGTCGGCCTGCACGTAGTCCCGATCGAAATAGACCGGCTGTCCGTCGAGATCGCGGCCGGCCAGTTCCAGCGTCGATGGATCGCAGGCGCTGTGGTTGATGACGCGATAATTCGCAGCGATGTCTGCGCCAAGCAAGGCGATAATCTCTTGATCGGATTCCAGTCGATGCGATCCGTTGCCCAGATGGATGGTGAAGTTCTCTGGCGGCACGTGTGAGAGTTCGGCGAACAACCAGGGCAGCACGCGATGCGCTGGGAAATGGCCGCGTTATATCGGGCACGACCAGGGCCACCTGGTCTGACGGTTTGATCAGATCTTTGAGCGGCGCGGAAGCGATCGGGTGGCGGACCGCCGCCTGAAATTCCGCGGCTTCATCGGGCAGGCCGGGCAGGAAGCGCGGCTCGATGACGCGGACGTTGTCGGACGGAATCTCGATCGGGAGTCCGTGCTGGCCGTATTGAAGTTGAGCATACATGCAAGTGTTCCTGGATTGAGATACTTCCACTATAGGACTGATGGCGCAGCGCCGTCAACTGACGGAGGTCATGTCTTTGCGCATCTCAAGGCCAAATACGCTAAAGCCCAGGGCCTGATAAAGCCGCCGGGCGGGATTATGCGGCAAGACGCTGAGCTCGGCGCGCAGACAGTGATGCTGCTGTCCCCAGGCGATGCGCTGCGCGCAGCAGCGCCGTGCCCACACCGCGCCGTCGCTGGGCCGGCAGCACATACAGCGCGTGGATGTGCAGAGTTTGAACCGGCCTAAAGGGCAGGGCGGGATGGAGAATGCTGGCCTCAATCAGACCGATGGGCAACACTTCATCGCCGGCCGTTTCGGCGATCTCCAAGAGATGGTCGGCGGCGCAGGGGTACGTGTGAGCGCCGTTCTCGCCGCAGCTCAGCGATTGCAGGACGCGGCTCTCAAAGTCCAGCCAGGCTTCAGTGTGGTCCGCCAGTGGGCGGCTGCCGAGCGCGTACATCTCGCTCAGCAGCGCTTGGACAAAGCGAATGATGGTGGCAAAGTCGTGTCGCGTAGCGTGCCTGAGCTGAAAGTTAAACACCTCAGGTTCCCCCGTTGATGTAGTTGAACAGTTTCGGCGTGTGATCGGGGAATTGCCCCGCATTGAGCAGTTCATATGGCGCGCGAGCCGCCTTTGCCGCCGGGGCGGTGACGCACTTTCTGCTGTCGTTCGATATCCGGCAGGTAATGCGCGTTCAGGAGGTGACCCCAGGCGCGCCGATGCACATAGCGCGGCCCGTCGATCTCGATGTGCCAGGCCTGCGCGCGAGGCGCCAGCATGCCGAGCCGCGCGACGATGTCGAACTCGTTGCCGAAGCTTTCAATCCACGGCACCGCCCGATCGGGACGCCGGTACTTCAGCGTGTTGGCGCAGTTGGCGAAGCAGTACATTTCCAGTTTGGCGAGCTCGTCTTCGGTCAGCGCGGCAAAGTCCTTTGGATCAAGTTCGTACTCTTCGGGAAAAACAAAGATCGGTTCGGCGTAACGCAGCGGCGCGGCAAAGGCCGCCCGTTCAGGCGGTGCGGGCGCGGGCTGCGTGATCGCCTCTAACAGCTGCAGCACGACCGAGGCGATGATGGTGCCCTGCGAGTGCGCGATGATCACGACCTTGTCCTTCTCGCTCTTGAGCGCGGCGTGAATGGCCGGGAAGGCTTTCTTCACGGCTTCAGTAGTACGCCACCACTGCTTGCCCAGGGCGCACTCCGCCAGATCCGACACCAGGCCGCACGTGGAGTTCTGAATGAGTGTGATCGGGCGATGGAACAGATCGGACAAGTAGGCGGCGTTCAGCTGCGCCACGTCGTCGTTGGTCATGATCCCGTTAATGAAGAACCACTTTTCACGCGGATACGACGTGTAGCTGCCGTAGTGATCGGGCCGCTGCAGGATCACCGAGGGTTGATAGAAGAATGCGTCGAGCACAGGCGGCAGAATTTCGGGCGGGTTGCGCGGAATCGCCGGGACGCCCACGTCGAGCAAATACTTCAGGCTGCGCAGCGGTTGCCACAGGTCGATGATGCGGAACTCGGAATAGCGCTGAAAGGGCGGTAACCGCGTCCACGGCAACCCCAGGATCGACGAGACCCACAGGGGCGGATTGATCTTGAGGGCATCGCGCGCGATGTTCCACAGATTCTCGACGCTCGTCACAGTGGGCAGCCCGGCCGGGCGGGGCGGCGCTTCCGGTTCGGCAGGGTGCGTGGTTTCGCTGACCTCGGCGAGATCTGCCTGCGGTTCGCGTGGCGAAGTCGCACGGCGGACATGACTATCAGGAACCTGAACGGACATGATCTACCCCTTCGCAAGGCAGCAGGCCGCGATCGATCGGAACGGCTTGCTGTGCAAGATATCTGGCCGGCGCCGCAAGGATCCCATCGCGCTGGATGGGCCGCGGAGCAAGCCTGCGACACCTTCATTGTGCACCGGATGAGGCGGCGTTGTCAATAGCATTTTGCGTGCTTTTCGCGCGCCAATAGTGTGGTCAGGATGAGCAAAAAGGAGAGGTTCTCCCGCCTGCGGAATTTGCAGCGCCACACAGCGGCCCGGTTTCTGTTTGGGGGACAGCGGTCAGGCAGCCGTCAACACTGGATGAGCAGCGGGGGTATAATCTTGATGTCGGTTTGGAATAACGAATTTGCTTTCAAAGACCAATTGAGTTCCTGTCACAGAAAGAGGCAACACAATGGCTTTCTCTACGATTTTCTCTATCATCGGCTGGGTGCTGCTGATCGGCCTGGGCTTATACGTATTCTACGTCGTTTCCATGCGTTCGCAGCGGCGGCCGGCCAAAATGTCGGCGGTGGTGGTGGCTGTGCTGCTGATTGGCGGCATTGTCATGCTGACGTTGGGCGCGGGGCTGGTGTTCATCGATCAATTTGAGTCCGGCGTAGTCATCAGCCCGCTGACGGCGGGCGGTGTGCGCTCGGAGCCGATCGGCCCCGGCATCCATTTCGTGACGCCGTTCATCGAGTCGGTTGAGCGCTTTAGCACCGCCAAACAAGAATATACGATGTCTGGCGCGGTAAACGAAGGTGCACAGCAAGGCAACGATGCTGTAGAAGCGCGCACCTCTGACGCCCAGCAGGTGTATGTCGACGCGACGGTACGCTTTTACGTCGATCCGCTGCAAGTAGTCCAACTCCGCCGCATCTGGCAAACTCAGGATCGCTACATCAGCGGTTTCGTGCGGCCAACCTCACGCAACTTGATCTACAACACGACGTCGCGGTATCAAGTGGAAGATATTTATGGGGCCAAGCGCACCGAACTGCAGCAGGTCATCCAGGATCAGTTAGTGACGGAATTTGCCAAGCAGGGGCTGGTGCTGGAAGCATTCCAACTTCGCAACATCACCTTCTCGCCGGAATATGCGCAATCGATCGAGCAGAAGCAAATTGCGCAGCAGCAATCTGAACAGGCGAAGCTGTTGGTACAGAAGAGCCAGCAGGAAGCCGATCAGCTGCCGCGCGAAGGTCAAAGGCGAAGCCGATGCCGTCGTGTTACGTGCGACCGGTGACTCTCAAGCAGCTGTGACCAGGGCGCAAGGCGATGCTCAAGCCTTGAAGTTGATCGCTGAAGCGTTGCAGACCAATCCCGATCTGTTGACGTACACTTACATTCAGAAACTGGCGCCCAATGTCGGCTTGATCATGCTGCCGGCCGGCGGCAACAATCCGTTTATTCTCAACCTGAGCGATTTGCAGAACCAGGCCAAGCCGCTGCCGCTGCCGACACCGGCGGCAACCACACCGTTGACGACTACCACACCGTAACACTTGATGCGGAGCATTGTCACAAGCCGATCGGGTTGACGCAGCGCGGCCCGATCGGCTTTTTGCGCGCCGCATCAAGGGATTTACTTCCAGCACCTGATCGGGTAAACTATCGCGCACCCGGAAAATCGTCGCATCGAAATCCTTCCTAACGGGTTGTTATGGGGTATAATAGCTAGAACGGCGTTTGCCGTGGATACCTGCGTGCAGTGCGGCGCAGGTGTTTGTCTGCATTGATCCTCAATGGAGTGAGACTCATGTCAACAGCAGCAACCAGGAAAGCGGCAAAGTCCTCGCCCAACGGCGAGGCGCAGAGCGCCGGCACTGCCGCCGCGCTCGATCTGGAAACGTTGAAGCAGTGGTATCGCCAAATGGTGCTGATTCGCCGCTTTGAAGAAGAAGCGCGCGCGGCGTATCAGCAGGGCAAGGTCGGCGGCTTCCTGCATCTGTACATCGGCGAGGAAGCCATCGCCGTGGGCGCCATTCACGCGCTGCGTCCCCAGGATCACATCGTGACGCACTATCGGGATCACGGCCACGCCATCGTGCGCGGACTCGATCCCCGGCGTTTGATGGCCGAGTTGTACGGCAAGGAAACCGGCGTGGCCAAGGGACGCGGCGGCTCGATGCACTTTGCCGATGCGACGAAGAACTTCTGGGGCGGTTACGCCATCGTGGCGGGACACGTGACCATCGCGGTGGGGCTGGCGCTGGCGGCGCAGCGCGCCAGGGAAGATCGCGTGGCGATGGTGTTCTTTGGCGACGGCAGCACCGACAACGGCCAATTCTACGAGTGCCTGAATCTGGCCGCGCTGTGGAAACTGCCGGTGGTGTTCGTCTGCGAGAACAACCAATTCGGTATGGGCGTGGCGATCGACAAAGCCTCGGCGGTGACGGACGTGCACCATAAAGCGCGCATGGCCAATATCGAAGCGGTGCAGGTCGACGGCATGAACGCCCTGGCGGTGCACGAGGCCGCGTTGAAGGCCGTGGAGTACGCGAGCAGCGGCCAGGGGCCGTACTTCATCGAAGCGCTGTGCTATCGCTATCAGGGACACTCGGTGGCCGACCCCGACAAATATCGCGATCCGGAGAAGATCGACGAGTGGAAGAAGCGCGATGCCATCGAGCGCGTGCGCGCCCTGCTGGCCGAGCAGGGCCTGAGCGACGAAGACATCGCCCTGATCAACGCCGACGTCGAGCGTGAAATCAAAGAGATTGTGGCGTTTGCAGAAACTTCGCCCGCGCCGGATCTGGCGACGCTGTACGACCACACTTACGCCGAGCCGGAACATCAGGCGATGATCGTGCCGGCCAAAAAGGACAACTAACATGGCAGTCATTACCATTCGTGAAGCATTAAAGCAGGCGCTGCGCGAGGAGATGATCCGCGACGAGCGCGTATTCTTGATGGGCGAGGACATCGGCCCGTACGGCGGCGCCTTTGCCGTGACCAAGGGCCTGTATGAAGAATTTGGCGAGGAGCGCGTGCGCGACACCCCGATTGCGGAAGGCGTCATCGCCGGCGCGGCCATGGGCGCGGCGGTGGGCGGCCAGCGCCCCGTGGCGGAGATCATGACGATCAACTTCGCGCTGCTGACGCTCGACCAGATGGCGAACCACGCCGCCAAGATGCATCACATGTTCGGCGGGCAGTGGAGTGTGCCAATGGTCCTGCGCATGGCCGCCGGGTGGGGCCAACTCTCGGCCACGCATTCGCAGACGCTGGAGGTGTTGTTCGCGCACTTCCCCGGCATGAAAGTCGTCTTTCCCGGCACGCCGTACGATTCCAAGGGCATGCTCAAAGCGGCCATCCGTGATCTCGATCCGGTGATCTTCATCGAGCATACGTCGCTCTATGGCGTGAAGGGCGAAGTGCCCGAAGGCGATTTCGTCGTGCCGATCGGCAAGAGCGACGTCAAGCGGGAAGGCCAGCACTGCACCATCGTCACCTATGGCCGCATGCTGCAGCAGTCGCTGGAGGCAGCGAAGACGCTGGCGAGCGACGGCGTCGAGGCGGAGATCGTCGATCTGCGCACGCTGCGCCCGCTGGACATCGCGCCGGTGATCGCGTCGGTGAAGAAGACCAATCACGCCGTCGTCGTCACCGAAGAATGGCCGACGTACGGCGTCAACGCCGAAATCGCCGCGCGCATTTCACGCGACGCCTTCGATGACCTCGACGCGCCCGTGGAGCGCGTGGGCAGCAAGGAAGTGCCGCTGCCGTATTCGAAGAGCCTGGAACAGTCGGCGCTGCCGTGGGCCAGGGATGTGGTGGCGGCAGTGAAGGCGACTTTAGCCTGACCGGATGACAAGATGACAAGATGATCCTGCACAAGCGATCATCTCTGCATCCCTTCATCTTGTCATGCACTTATCTGGTTCATGATGAGGTACGATTGAATGGCTATCAAAGTAACTATGCCCCAAATGGGCTTCGATATGACGGAAGGCAAAGTCGCGCGCTGGCTGAAGAAGGTGGGCGATCCGGTCAAGCAGGGCGAGGCTGTCGTCGAGATCGAGACGGACAAGGTCAACATCGAGAGTGAAGCGCAGGGCAACGGCGTGCTGCGCGAAATTCTGGTGGTCGATGGAACGACGGTTCCCGTCGGCACGATGATTGCGATCATCGGCGCGCCCGACGAAGACCTCACGGCGATCAAGGCCGAAGCGGGACTTGTCGCCGCTCCCCCCGAGCGGAGCGCAGCGGAGTCGAAGGGGGCGGAAAAACCGGCGGCCCCGGCACAACCGATCGAGCATCCTGAGCGAAGTGCGGCGGAGGCGAAGGAGGCGGCCCCGGCGGTTGTTGCTCCGATGACTGAAGGCAACGGCCGCATCAAAGCTTCGCCGCTGGCGAAGCGCATCGCGCAAAGAGAAAGGCGTCAATCTCGCGCAGCTCGCCGGCACGGGTCCGGGCGGGCGCATCGTCAAGCGCGATGTGGAAACGGCCACGCCGGTGATCGCGGCGGCCCCCGTCGTCTTCGCTCAACCGATCGTGGCGGCGGCTCCCGCGGTGGCGCAGCCCGGCATCCTCGGTCCGAGCATTTTGAAAGCCGAAGAAGTCACGCCGACGAAGCTGCGCCAGACTATTGCCCGGCGCATGGTCGCCAGCAAGCAGACCGTGCCGCACTTCTATGTGACGAGCGAAATCGATATGGCCGAAGCGATGGCGCTGCGCTCGAAGTTGAACACGCTCGTCGACGAAGCCGGCAAGATCAGCGTGAATGACATGGTGCTGAAGGCGGCGGCGGTGGCTTTGACACACTTCCCCGGCATCAACGCGTCGTTCGGCGAGAACGTGATCGTGCGGCATGGCACGGTGAACATGGGCATCGCCGTGGCGCTGGAGCAGGGCCTGATCACCGTCGTCGTGGCCGATGCCGATCGGAAACCCTTGGCCCAGATCGCGCGCGAGGCGAAGGACATCGTCAATCGCGCCAAGAACGGCAAGGCGCGGCCCGAAGAGATGCAGGGCAGCACCTTCACCGTCAGCAACCTCGGCATGTTCGACGTCGATCAATTTGTGGCGATCATCAATCCGCCCGAAGCGGCGATCCTGGCCGTGGGCTCGGTGCGCGAGGTGCCCGTCGTGAAGAACGGGCAGGTCGTGCCGGGCAAGACGATGAAGGTCACCCTCTCGGCGGATCATCGCGTGACCGATGGCGTCGAAGCGGCGAAGTTCCTGCAGGAAGTGAAGAAGAATCTGGAAGAGCCGTTGAGGTTGTTAGTGTAATCGGAAGTTGGAATCTGGAGGTTGGAAATTGAAGAGCCGCCGACCCTTTTGGATCGGCGGCTTGCATTTTGCGGCCGCGACTCACTTGATGAGCGCGGGTTGTTTTTAGTGAAGCTGACTTGGGTTATTGTGCTGGCAATTCGTGTTGTCCCGAATCGCCCGGAATCAACTGGAAGTTGCCCTTGCCTTTCTGTCCGTTGACGTCGGCTGTATTCATGGCATACTGCAGCACAGCTATAGGCCACGGCATCGGAGTTGACATCCAGCGCGAAATCATTGTTGTTGGCGTAGGTGTCGCAGGCCTGGTGATAGCACGGATCGTAGGCTATCCCGGCAGTGCCTCCCCAGACGGCGGCTTCGGCTGCGGTCTTGATTCCTTCGGCGCCGGTGAAGAGACCGCCGGACGGGATCCCATTGGCGATGAAGGGGCCATAGTCCGAGCGGCCCGAGAAATCGGTGCCTTTGAACGGCACGCCGATGCTATTGAAGAATCTCTCAAAGGTCTTCTCGATTTCCGCTGAGCCGGCCGGGCCGGGGCCTGCCCCCACAACATCTGAGTCATCGCCATCGTAAATGAAGAAGACGTGATTGGGCGAGCCGATCATGTCGAAATTCAAGTAGAGCGTGATCTTGTCCCGATCGGCCTGGCTGAGACTGTTCACGTAGAACGTCGAGCCAACCAGACTGGCCTCTTCGGCGCCCCATAATGCGAAGCGCACCTTGTTGCGCGGGTTGACCTTGGCCATCTGCTGGGCAACCTCGAGGATAGCCGCTGACCCCGAGCCATTGTCATTGATGCCGGGACCGGCATTCACCGAATCGAGGTGGGCGCCGGCCATCACCACGTTGTTGGGATCGCCGCTGATTGATTCGGCCAGCACATTGTAGGTGGTGGCGATGCCGCGGAACGTGTCGGTCTTCAAGCGCATGATCAGCCCGGGCGTCGCTGCCAGTTGCTGTCCCACGGCTTGCGTCACAGAGGTCACAGCAATGTCGAGCGTAAAGCCGTTGCCCAGCGTGCCGTTCAGCTCGCCGGCGGTATTGTTATAGATAATCACACCGGACGCGCCGGCGTTGTAGGCATTGGTGGCCTTTATCGCAAAGGTGCACGCCCCGCGGCTAATCAGCGCGATGTTGCCCGCCGGAAAGCCGGCGAAGTCAGCGGCGTCACAGCCCGGCGTCGCATCGGCGGGCGGCGCCGCCAGGGCGGTCACTGGCGCCGTCACGTCGCCACTGCCGGAATACGACATGATGTTGTTTGCGATCGAGCCTGCTGGTGCCGGCGCTACTTGCTCGAGGACGGAGGGCGAGAGAGATACAAACGTCTGGAACTGGAACGGCTGCACAGTCACGTGGTAGCCGGCGGCTTCGAACACGCCCCGGGCGTAATCCACCGATCGGTCGTAACCGGGTGAACCGGATACGCGGGTACTGCCGTTGGCATCGGCAATCGCCTGGAACACCGCCTGGTGCTCGCGCACACCATCCAGCGTGACGCATTCCAACAGCTTGGCAAAGTTGTTGTTGACGCGAGTGTCGCAAGACTTCATCGCCAGCGGTCACGGCTGGCGCAATCGCCAGAACCGCGGCGATGACAACCACGAGGGTGATCAATGGAACGAATTTTCTGAACATGAGCCTCTCCTTGGCAATGGGTTTTGAGCTTTAATTCAAATCGCTTGTCAGAGGTCAAAAGGAAATCGCTCGCTAAGCATCACCTCCCGTTTGAAACGTCGCGACGCAGCCAGCTGAAATAGTAACGTGGAACAGCGCGAACGCGCCGCTCCACAGCAAGTCGGATATGTCGCCTCTCTGGCGTTGAAACAGAACAAAGTGCAAGTTGAGGAAAAGCGACAACCATCAGATGGAGTGGCTGGCTCCACCACCGGCTGGTATGAATTGTAGGAGATATGGCAGCGCCTGTCAACACTGCGGCATTCTTCACGAACGACAGCGTTCGCCGTCCCGGGTGACTATCTACCTGCCTGAAGCGGCGACGTTTCCGCACGAAGTGAAGACGAATTTCGGAGGGCCGTCGAAGTTATGGGTGTAGCTGGACGTTGGCGGTTGGAAGTTAGAAGCCGCCGATCGATTTCGATCGGCAGCTTTTTAATTGGCCTGGTATACGCGGCTACTTCAACGTTGCTGTCGAACTGGCTAATGTACAAGCAGACGGGTTACTGCTTGCCGTTGGCGAAGTGCATCCCACACGGTAGAAAGGTTATCGGCCTCGCGCAACTGGCCTGCGATCCACTTCGTTGTGACGACATGCATCACAGGCCAACTCATTAGGCTACTCCTTGCAACGGTGACGCTTCCTTACATGCGGTCGTGGTCTTAAGGAATGCAGACGATGCGAGTAGCATTGTGTTCGCACCTGCAGTTTAGCTGCACAACTTTTAGTAGTAAGAGGCGGACGCTGACTGCATAGAAGATCCTCCGAGTCTGCGAGATATTGAACTAAGCCAGTTTACGGCATTCCGAGTCTGGTCCAGTTGCATTTGAAGTCGTGCATTTGTTCTGCGGTTCTCCGAGACTGATACTGAGCATCATCTCTCATCGCTTGGTAACGTTCACCTCGTTCATCGCCTGTTTCGTAAGGTTTATTGGATGCAGCACGATCAAATCCGCCGTACATGGTGAGAACGGCTCCTGGGCAAACAACAAGGCAACCGACGAGACCACCTTCAGCAGAAGCACCTAGAGCGCCAACGGCTGCCCCGCCAATCGTAAGTGTTCCTACGATCGTATCTTTAGTCGATGGCGGTTTACCTTTTCTAAGTTCTTCGCTAGGCTGATCCCGAAGCATATCATAAGCTTCCTTCACACTTTTTAGAGCGTCCAGGGAACTTTGCAGGTTGTCCTTCATTATCTGACAACGCTGAGTGCAAATGACCTCTGGCTCCATCTCAAGCGTAGGTTCGTTCCGCTCGAATACCATTGGCTCCATTTCTAATACATCTTCGTCCGCACTTGAGCCGCCAGCAGGACTATCCTCGTCACTGGCATCAGGCGAATCTCCCTCGCATAATCTTTGACTCCAAGGTCCCGTGTCGCAATAGGGTCCTCCTTGTGGACTGCCTTCGGTCGTAGGATCTCCGCTTCCTGAGCCACTATCACTTCTTGCTACGCGCCCATCCGGATCATAATAGCGAACCGGATTGTTCATGCTGAAAGCATAAAGGTTCATGCGCTGGGGAGCACTCTGCCCCAAATCCGGCACAAAGCGATACAGCGGATCGGCGCTGTTCCAGCGCAGGGTCAGGGGATCGTAATAGCGGAAGCCGTAGTAGCGCAGCCCGCTAACCGCATCGTGCTCTTTGCCATTGAATTGCCGCCGATGATCGTCTGTGCCCGTCGCCTTCACCACTTCGCCAAATGGACCGTAGATGAAACTGGCGACGGCATGGCCCTGCGCGTTGAGCGTCAGCATCAAATTCTGCAGTGCGTCGCTGTATTGGAGTTCGATCTGGCTGCCACTCTCGATGCGCGCTAAAGTCGATCCGCCATCCGTCGGATGCAAGATAGCGCTGCGTCTGAGCGCCGTCGAGCGTGTAATGCGTCTCGCTTTCGCCGAACCAGAAGCGCACCTCGTCGTTCGGATTGATAGCCAGCATGCGCGCGCCATTCTGATCATAGTAGTACACCTCAGCGCCGTTCGCGCTCTTGACCACCCGAATCTGATCGAGGCCATTCCATTGCGGCAACAAGCTGGCATTAGGCGCATTGCGGACAGTCAGGTTGCCAGACAGGTCGTAGAAGAAGTTAGCGTATATGCTGCCATCGGCCAGATTGACCAGGCGATCCACCGCCTGCGGATCGCGCGCGCCGTATTCGTAGCGCACCTGGCGCGTCTCGGGCGATCCGTTCCACGTGACGTTGGCGGTCAGCAGGTTGCCCGTAGGCGAGTAATTGAAGGCGCCGGCATAGCCGTTCGGTCCGCTGGCTGTCTTGAGACGGTGTTGAGCGTCGTAGGTATAGGCTGGCCGCAGCAGAATTGCCATTCGTCGTACCGCCGACGCTCGCCAGATCGCCGGAATCCGTGTACGCATAAGCGCGGGTTGACATGGGGCTGCCGGCGCCCACGATCGAGATGGTGTCTTGCGTGACGCGCCCCAATTCATCATAGGCATATTGGCGCACCTGACCAAAGGCGCTATTACGTACGCGCGGCTGCCCGACCAACGATCGGGTGTAGTCGGCCACCTTCTGCCAGGTGCCGGTACTCGGCGCATGCCATTCCACCGTCGCGACGAGGCCGCGCGTGTCATACGTCATACGCCATTGCTGGCCGTCGTCCCAGGTGCTGCGTTCAAGCTCGCCCAGGGCATTGTACGTGCGCTCAACTCGCTGGGTGACACTCAATGTGGCAACGTCCGTAATCACGACCGAGCGCTGCTCGGCCGTCAGTAGACCACGCGCTTCGTAAGCATAGCGCACTTCGCCGAAAGGTAATTCGACTTTGGCGAGCCGGCCGATACCATTAGCGCCGGTGTCGTAAGTGTAGCGCAGCGTCGCCAGCTCCCGGCTTGTGATCTGCGCGGGCGCCAGGTCGATCGGCGCAGTAGCGGCGAATGAGGTTGCTGTCACACCGCGCAAGATGAGGGGCAGAAAAACCGTATAGTCCGCACGGCCGATCGGGTTTCTCACCTTCACATCGGCAAATTGCACCTGCGTGACTCGATCCAGATCGTCGTAGGTGTAGGCCACGGTGTACAGCCCCGGATCGGCTCCAGCGGGTAGGGGTGAAATGGCCTGGGCTAGATTACCATTGAGATCGTAGACATACCGCCACGTGCGATCGCCTCGCGTGATCGATGCGCGATGACTGGCCCAGTCGTGTGCCAGGTCGGTGATATTGCCCTCGGCGTCGGTGATGCCGATCAGGTTATCGTGCAAATCATATCGATAACGTGTCACAGCCGGTTGAGCAGGCGGATCGTATTCATAGACTTCGGCGAGACGGCCAAAGACATCAAACCCTTCTTTCTTCGTGGAGCCAGAGCCATCGCGGGTGACCTCGTGCAGCGTTTTTTCCAGACCGGCGTACGTGATCGACAGGCCGTGGCCGTCGGGTCGCGTAAATTCGATCAAACGGCCGAGACCGTCATGCGCGTAGCGGTAACGCACCCGCCCGCCATTATCGGTCCGCGGATCGGGCACATCGATCGCCGCCAGGTTGCCGTTGCCATCGTAAGTGTAGGAAGTTACGGCAGAGGCGTTTGCAGCGATGAATTGCGTTTCAGTCAGGATGCGCCCCAGGCCGTCGCTCATCCGATCGGACGTCACCCACACCGTACCGCCCACATTGCGGAGATGTTCTACACGAACGCGATTAGGCAACTCGGCGTCAAAGTACGTGAAGTGATCTACGTCATTCAAAGCATAGACCTTCGCCGCGTCATCAAAGGAAATGGAATGGGTCAGTGCACGCCCGAAGCCATCAATCTGCCAGGTTTCGCGATCGAGGGCAAGAGCCCCACCCGGCCGAAAGCCAAAGTTCGGGCCACTGCGATCCAGCATGGCGCCGGTCGCCACATCGTGCGTGGTCGTGATCACGTGCCCGAGTTCATTGGTAGTCGCCCGAATGAAAAGCGCGTGCGGATCGTACGTGAAGGTGGCCTTATTGCCGGAACCGCCCGCCTCGGCTTGATTGGGTTTGGTGATGCTCAGCAAGTTGCCGGTCGCAGAATCGAAGGCGCGCTGCGTCGTCGCGATCGTCGTGGCATCAAACCTGACATCCGTTCGCAACGGCAGCCCGGACGATGCACTATACACGACATCCGTCCGGCCGTGCGGCTGGAAATGCAGGCCAGTCGAATCGACGTACGCTTCCTCGTCAATGCTCTGGGTACGCAAGACTCGGTAGTCGTCCGTGGCGAAGCTGCCCTGGCCGTAGCGCACCTGATAGCAGGTGCGTGTGCGCCGATCGAGTGTGCCCTCCGCCAGGCCGCTGCCCTCCTGGATCATCGTCTGCACATAGAGCTGCGGCGCAACGGCTGTGTTGGTGCCGCAAATGATGCCTGAAGCGATACTGGCTGGTGCAGCCGGTGTCCAGGTTTTTTGGGTGTGATAGATATTGTCGGTCTGCTGCTGGCAGGTAGCCGTCGTCGAGCCGGACAAACATGTCCGCAGGGCGGACGCGATCGGCAGCGTGACACTGATTTGCCCGCCGAACAGAGGCTTCAAGCCCCAGGCCAGTTCTTTATAGCTGTGCGGATAAAACACCCCGCCCTCCGCTCGATAGACCCATTCCTGCACAACGCGGCCATCCGGCGCTCCCTTGAAGTAGGCGTAGCTGCGTTTCTCACGGCCGGCAGGCACCGTGCCCGTCATCCAGGCTGTTTGAGTTGCGCCTCCCAGTCCGACGAAGCGATTGGCTTCGGGCACGCTGGAATATCCGCTCAGCGATTCAAAAGCAGGATCGGTATACTGATAGCGCGTCACCATTCGCGGCGTGCCGAAGCCGCCCGAGACGGTGACTGCCCGGATTGCCCAGATTGGATAGGGCAAAATGGACCCTATACTGAGTCCGCCTGGTTGATGCTGCCAGCTCACGACGACTGGATCGGTCGAAGGGACATAGCCAAACTCGATCCGCATCCCCCGGCCATTGTCTACCGATTTGAGCAGATCGGACGCATAAGACAGACCCGGGCTATCGATCAGCGTGAGCGTATTGGCGGACGACCAGCGCAGCAAATCGGCGAAACCGTCGCCGTTGCCGTCGACGAAATCGGACGTCACCTGCCATGCGCCGTTTTCAAAATGCGTCAAGCGTTTGAGATCCGTCCAGCGGTCGGGTAGTCTGACAATCGGCAGAAAGCGGGCGCCGGCGTTGAAGTATACGATCGGCTGCTGGGGGAGGGTGATGTCGTCGTCATTGCCCGGAAAGGTTACCATGTCCACCAACCCGTCGCCGTCTACGTCGATCAGCCGGCGGCGATAACCGCGATTGCCGTCGATGACGGTCGAAGCCGAGTAGGCGTAGTCGGTTTGAACTTCTTCCAGCGGCGTGGACGGGCCCAGATCAATGGGCGCTGAGTCAAATCCTTTGCCGGTATTGAGGTAAGCTTTGAGATGCGTGTCTGAGGTCTGCGCAACCAGATCGGACAGGCCGTCGCCATTCATGTCGTGCAGCGCCGCTACGGTGGTTTTGCGCATATGCCGCACCCCGTTGAGATCGGCGCTCTCTTCGTTGTATCCACGCCCGCCGAGTGCAAGAGTGAGCTGGGGGATCGGCCACGCATAAGCCGGACCGAATGATGCGCCGCCTGTGCCAAAGTACACTGTCCAGTTGAGTGTACTGGTGCCGATCAGGTTTGGATGAGTGCCCACGTCGATGAAATCGAGGAAGCCATCGCCATCCAGATCGGTGAAGGTGGGAATGCTGGCGCCGGGCAGCGACGCTGTGTCCAGCAGTTCATCGCTCATGGACGGTGGGAGTGTTGGCGGAAAGGGCCGGAAGCGTGAGATGGGTGGCGAGAGCACCCGCATCGGCGATTTTGAGAACAAATCAAGCGGCCCTTCCCCCAGCTCAAGGGATCGGCTGCGTTGCGATAAACACGCCATACGTATTGAAAATTACAGCATTTTTCGGGCGTCATCTGTAGCGGTATGATAGGCGGCGGTGTATCGTTTGGCGATAGGGGTGGGGTATTCGCGAGCGCGGCCACCGTGCTGGTTGGCACATAGGAGGCATGATCGACTGCGGCCCAAATATTGGTCAACAAGTCCATGCGCCCATCGCCCGTATAGTCCATGAAGTGATAGCTGACGATGCCTTTCTCCGTGACTGTGACCAGCTGCCCGTTCCACAAGACTTGCCGATCCCGATAAGCAATTTGGCCGTTCAACGTGCAGCGCTCATCTGGCAGACGCGGTTGATGCCAGGCTGCCATCGGCAAAGACGATTGATGTAGCGTTGAATCGAACGTACCGCCCGGCAGGCCGCGTTGCCAGGCCAGGCTGGCAAGCATTATTCACATCGATCACCCACGCCCGATCGCGCAAACCATCGCTATCGAGATCGAACAGCGTCCCGATGGCGCCTTTCTGCGTCCCATAGTGGCTAAAACCGGGACTGGTGATCGTCTGCTCGATCAATGGGGGTGGCACGCTGCTATTGCCTTCACGGCGATTGTAGGCGAACGTGATCGGCGGCAGCGTCGTCGCGGAGCCGTTGGGCGCGTAAGCGGTGGTTTGAAGCTTGGTCAGATAACGCAGCGGCGATTGCGTGCAGTAGACGCCAGGTGGCGGATCCGGCGGAGCAATGATTGGGTCGTGCAGGTGCGACGACCGCAGCTCGATAGGTGAGCTGCATGTGCCTGCTCAAGCGCCACGCACCGCCGGGCGTATTGCGCACAGAAACGGCGATGGTCGTTAAGCGCTGCGCACCCTCCATCGACAAAGGATCACTCGTCGAAGGTGCGGCTCCGATCGGCAGGTCAGTATACAAGCATTTGTCGAGGGCATACTCAAACTCGATCTTTGCATGGGCCGATTTTCCAGCCGGTACATTAGATGTGTACTCGATGCGCTGCAGGCTGTAATCCACAAATCGGCCCGACGTCGCCCGCGACCAGAAGTAACGCACCGTGTTGCCGAAGTGATCGACCTGTCGTGTCAACAGCCAGCGGGTCAGACCATCTCCGGAAAAGAGTTCGTTGCCAAAATAATGCGTCACACCATCGGATGTCAAGGCCATCCAGATCGAGGTCTGGCCGATCGACGGCACGTGGAAGAACCGCGTATACGAGTCGTCGAATTGAACGCGATACGCGGTACCGCCAAACGGTGTGGCATCGGGAACTTCCACCAACCGACCGGACGCAGCGCCTAGCGAGGCTTGGTAAGTAGGTGTATCCTCATAGCCACGTGAACGATCCAGGCTGATCGATGGAATATCCATCGTCCAGCCAACGGCCAACCCACCGTGCAAGGCCGAACTTGAGGAATAGCGCAGAGCTAGAGCGGGCGCCATGCTGTTTCGCCCTGGTGGGACGTCAATGGGATAAGTGTAAGTGCTTGCCGCGCGCTGTTCGGAGACGCCCCAATCGCCCAGATTGTAGGTGGTTTTCTCCGGTGCCGCCGCATCGAAAGCGGGGGCTTCACCCGTAAACGGATCCGCTGGCGCTGCTTGCACATTAAGAGTGGACAACAGCAGCAATGCGATCAAAGTGCCGTAGATCAATTTCTTGGCTATGTGCTTCATGGTATTTCCCCTGCAGCAGGCAACGAAATTGCCTGTCCATTTAAAAGCAGTTGCGCTTCGCTGTTGAGGCACGAGTAGTGAGTAGAGTGCCGGGCTGATCAGGCCACACCGAAGATTAGGACTGCGGCTCCGCCAATCAACAGCAGTATGCCCAGCGGCTTGCTCATCATGCCGCCCCACGGCAGATTTTTCTCCGCGGCCATTACCGCGCCCAGCACTAGCATCCAGCCCAGGCTGCCCGCGCCGATGGCGAACATCAACAGCATCAACGACCAGCAGCAGCCGACACAGAACATTCCATGATGCGCACCAAGCAAAAATGCTTGCCGCGCATCATGTTGACCGTGCCAGTGTTCAGTGATGATACTCAACGGCGAGCGGCACTTGTCGAGACAGAGATGCTTCAATGGCGTGAATTGATAGAGTCCGGCCAGGATTAGCGCCAATGCGCCCAGCATCCCGGCGTTGGCTTCAAGCCAGTGAATGTGACCGACGATTTGATGCAGCGCCCAATCGCCGATATAGACCAGTGTGCCGAACAGCGTCCAAGCAGCGAGATAGCCGCCGGCGAGCAGCAGCACCAATCGGGTGTGATTGGATCGCGCGCGAGTAAATGTATCGAACAGCGTGATAAGCGGCAGGCTGGTCGGCAGCATCATTGCGATCGTCATCACGACCCAACCTGCGACAAAGAGCGGCATCAAGCCGAAGTTGCCTGTGACTGCCTCGAGGTTATGGTGATCCAGGTAGCGGCTGTACGGCGATTGCCCCCACAGCCATAGCGCCAGCCACGCCAATGCGCTTAGAATGACGAGCAGAATGATGAGCGGTCGTCGTGTATCAACTTTGGTCCACATACTCGGTAGTCCTAGGGGCATAGACCTGACGGGTCACTTAAGACTCGTCAGGTCTGGTTGGTGTCACGCCACGAACCGAAAGTTGCCCTGCACGGCGTTGTGATCATGCAGGTCGACGTTGATTCCGAGCGCTGGAACCTTTGACTTGTACGTCGTGGCCTGACTGACGTATGCGGGCGAGCCGGGGATCGTCGAGAATACGCTCTCATTCAGCGTCGTCGGTTGGCCGTGCGGACCCATGAACGGCGCCATCTCCGCTTCGGCCATCTGCCCGATCTTGATGCGGCCTTTGCCGCCTTCGACAGTGAAGGTAACGGGCAGCCGCTCCACGCCGACCACTTCGCCGACGAGCTGCGCCAGATCGGCAACGGGGCCGCCGCGCTTGCCCGTCCACACGCTGAGGATCGCTTCTTCCTGCTGCGAGGTCGAGCGATCGTCGATCACGGCCAGCACGCGCCAGTTGCCCTTCAAGATATTGCCGGGGATGTGGGCGAGCAGCGCCAGCGTCCGGCCTGAGACATCCACGCCATCAATAGTGCCTTTGTCGATATGCCATGCGGCGATGGCCTGACACGTGCCGTCGTTGTCCGGGTCACCGCCCACCCAGCACGGGCACAGCACGTTGCAGGTGCAGACTTCGAGCAGTCGTCCTTCGAGTTGGTATGACATGCTGAGCCTCCTTAGATTTGGTTGGTATCACAATATCAAATCCGCGGCGGTTTGTCATCCCAAGAACTAATGAGTTTTTTCTTCACAAACGTGGCAGAGATAAGCTGCAACAAAAAACTCGAACGCTTTCGTGCAGACCTAGAGGATGCTAAGTGGCATGTGGTCCGGCTAATCCCTTTTCAATCGCCCAACTCACGATCTGTGTGCGTGAGGAGAATTCCAGTTTGGACAAGATGTTGCTGACGTGTGAGGCAACGGTGTATTCGCTGACTACCAGCGTTTGGGCAATCTTCCGGTTGGATGTGCCCTGCGCGACGAGCGCCGCCACTTCGCGTTCGCGTCGGGTCAGACCGCCGAGTGTTTTGTCGGCTATGACGCGCCGCGCCGCTTGATCCGTGCCAGATGTCTGTGTAACGGCTTGTACCAATTCAATCATTTGTTCTGGCGACAGGGCGCGCCCTTCAGTCCAGGCTGCTCTGAAAGTTGCCTCGTCCAGCTCAGCGGTCACGCTGGCCATGTTGCGCTTGTACAAGTCGAGATCATAGGGCAACAAGGTATGGTGATAAGTCTCTACCTGTGCAGTGACAGCACCCAGCAGGCGAGTCTGCCAGCCCGTTCTTTCCCATGGCGATGGCGACCGCTGCCAGCGCTCCTAGAGTGCCCGCAAAGTACTCCTCAAATTCCTTCATCAGTGCCAGATCTTCCTGGAATTTTTCCAGGGCCTTCGACACGTGGCCTTGTTGCAGCAGCGCAAATCCCCAATAGCGGAGGGCATAGGCCAAATATAAGGTATTCTGAGCGGCACGCATCAAGTCGGTCTGTTCAGCCAGCCAGGCTTCAGCACGTTCAGGGTCCCCCATGTGCAAAGCCATCGTTCCTAACCTCGATAGCGTCCAGCCTTGACCGGCTACGTGCTGTAACGTTTGAAACAGAGCCAGGCTCTGTTCCAGACAGACCTGCGCTTCAGGATAGTTCCCTTGAAGGGCGTAAGCGTGACCCAGACCGGCCAGCGCGTACGCCGTCGCCTCGTCGGTGCGCAGAGTCTCGTCTAATGCCAGCGCAGCCCTGGCGGCTGTCATGGCCTGCTGGTGCTTTCCCAGCCGCAGATAGGAAAGACTCAAAAAGGCCAGCGCCTTAGCACGGATCACGACAGGCGTCGTTGCCTTAGGACTCGCCAGTAAGTTTTGGTAGATGGCAATGCTCTCCGCGACGTAGCCTGCTTCTACCCAAAAATGAAACAACGCCACAGCCAGTCTTAAGCCCAACTCGATCGCGCCTTCTGCCAATGACCAGTTCAGAGCCGAACGGACGTCGTCGATCTCAGCTGCGATGCGGTGAACCCACCCACGGTGGTCCGGTGTCAGGAAACCATGCTCCGCTTGCTCTGACAGCTTGGTCATGTACGCCAGATGTCGATCGCGCACTGGCGTTTCGTCAAATGACGCCGCCAGTTTTTCGGCCGCATATTGGCGAATGGTTTCCAGCAGCCGATAGCGCGTTTCGTGTCCTTGTTCTCGCTCAACGCTGACGAGCGATTTGTTCGCCAGGTGCGTCAAGCGATCGAGGATACTCGTCGGTTCATCCTGCGCCTGATCGGCACACACGGCTTCGGCGGCCTCTAACGTCCAGCCGCTGACAAACACCGACAACTGGCGCAGCGTTCGGCGTTCGTTCTCGTCGAGCAGATCGTAACTCCAATCGATCGCCGCGCGCAGGGTCTGATGCCGCAGCCGGGCCGTGCGATTGCCGCTCGTCAGCAAGTGAAAGCGCTGGTCCAACCGCGCGACGATCTGTTCGACGGGCAGCAGTTTGACGCGGGCCGCGGCCAACTCGATCGCCAGCGGCATCCCATCGAGCCGATAGCAGAGTTGCGCGATGGCGGCCGCATTGCGCTCGGTCAGCGCAAAGCCGGGCAGGGCGTTAGCTGCCCGCTCGATAAACAATTTCACGGCTTCGTATTGCAGCAAGGCTTCAACGGGCGGCACCTGGCTGGGATGTGGCGCAGCAAGTGGCGGCACGGCATAAGCCACTTCGCCGCCGAGGTGCAGGACCTCGCGGCTGGTCGCCATCACGTAGAGATCGGGACAGGTTTGCAGCAGGGCGATGATCACGTGCGCGCACGCCTCGATCAGATGCTCGCAGTTGTCGAGGATGAGCAGCACTTGCCGGGAGCGAAGATGATCCGTCAGCGCCTCAAGGATAGGGCGACCCGCGTCAGCGCGCAGGCCCAGCGCGGTGGCAATGGTCTGCGCGATCAGATTGGGATCGGCCAATGGCGCCAACTCGACCCACCACACGCCATCGGCAAATGCGTCAAGCAGATCGGCAGCGGCGCGCAGCGCCAGGCGGGTCTTGCCGCAGCCGCCCGGTCCTGTCAATGTCAATAAGCGCGTGGTCCACAGCCGCTGCTTGATCGCGCTGCTCTCGCTTTCGCGCCCGATGAAACTGGTGAGTTGCAGCGGCAGGTTGTTACGATAGCGAGGAGCAGTCGGGAGGCGCGCTAAATCGACGGCTGGCGTTGCCGGTGCGCTGGCGTCGTCATGCTGCATCTCAGACGAAGTCATGGCCAGGCCTCCCCCCAAGGCTGCTAGACCGCTTCGTGGCAATGAATGACAATCGAGTTAGAGTTCGAGAACCTGGCTTGTGATCAGTATACCAGAATTTGTCTGTGAGGCTTGTGCGCTATCTCGATTTCTCCGTGCCCCTGTGTCTCCATGGTCTGCTCGCTTCAGGTGTGTCATCGCCGCGTTGACATCCCGCAGCTTCTTCCACACCTCTCGATCGTGAGCAAGTTTGTAGGATTTCACCTCCTGGCAACGCTCGTCGAAGTATTTCCCGTCACAGCCGAGAGGCGAGATGATCACTCACCTGGCCCACGGGAATAGGCCCGCCGCGACTGGTCGATGAAACTACTCATGATCTCTGCCGTGCGCAAGTGCAGGATGTTGTGGGCCGCCCCGCTGATTAACGCCGCCGGAATCAAGCGCAAGGTGACCGGCATGGGCACATTGGCCCGGAGGTTGAGACGAGATTCGATCTGAGTCTGATGACCTGCGGCACTGAAAGCGCTCTCGCTATCGTAGTGGCCCTGGCATGTCATGGCGTTCAGGCCGACTTCATTCTTGACGGGCGCGTGCCCGGTCAGCGGGCCGATCCGCAGACGGTAGTTCGGCTGATCAGCCGTAATGAGCACATCGCAGTAGATCCTGACCCGATACAGGCCGGATTCGGTGGCGCTGTAGAGCAAGCGGAGTTGATCGGGCGCATAGCGCTCCACGATGGAGATGTGCGGCAGAAACCGCATCGATCGCGCCAGGTCGCAGTGGTAGGCAAACGCGGCAGGCAAATCGGCCGGAAACAGGTAGGAGCGCTGGGCGGAGCCGGCAAGTTGGATCATGCTCAAATGGTGCGCGGAGGCGGTTTTTTGACTGATTCCATCTTAGCATGATTTGAGATTCGCCGAAGGGGGTGGCGCGCGGTTACCGCACGGTCGCTTTCCGATGTTGAAACAAAGGGACGGTTACACTGCCATGAGCATCATCAGCGAAGGGCTTTGCTGGAAACTTCAATTCACGACCCAACGTTCGAGGAACTGCTTCAGCGCGAGGCAGTTGGCCGTCAGCGCAGCCTCCAGCATGTCCCGCGCCTCGTCCGCCGGAAGCCCGTCGGCTTCGAAGGTGGCCGACCATTCCACTTCGGCCTGGTCCTGGCCAAGGTCATGCACCAGCATGGTCGTCAGACAATCGCGAAAGGGCGTGTCGGTCAGCAGGGCATAACTGAGCCGGTGGGTGACCTTGTCCAGTGCTTCGAGGCGCTCGACAATCGCGTCAGTGCCGTCAGCACTGGTCAACGTGCGCCGCGCGCCGACCCCTGCGCCCTCGACCGTGCAGTTGACGACCATGGAAAGGTACTGGCAAGCCGCGCCAAAATCACTAATCACCTGCCAGATGGTGTCAGCCGATACGTAGATGGTGGTCTTGCAGGAGACTCGGGTCATGAGGTCACCGGTTTCGTGAATATGGAGATGATCAATCACCGATCAGAACCCCTACTGTCCGGGTAGGTGATGACTGGGCGTCTTTTCACTGCTGCGTCGACCTCCTCAGCGGTCAGGAGCACCGTGACCTTGGTTCACCTGCATTTGACTTATTACCATTGTGTGTGTTGCTCATGCTCTACGGAATAAGTGACGAGCGCCCAATGTGATGCAACCGGCTGCCAACGAAGCGCAGTGTAGTTGGCAGTCCGAGTTGATGCGATTGTTAGGCGGTGTTGGTGGGTGACGCTTCCCCTTGCCTACGCTACCTGGCTTTCCGGCTATTGATACATATAGCCGAGATTGGTAATTCTATTTGCGTCAGCGGCGGTGTGTGGCCACGGATCCATCGTGGCAGTTATCCCGGAGAGGTTGGGTTCCTCGGAAATGACTGGCCTGCCACAAATCCCATATGCGGTCTACATTGGCGTGAAGCAACCAGAAGATCGGATCGCGGGACGCTGTCATCGGATCGGTGATCGTCCCATTGCACCAGTTGTGGACATCGTTGTGCGCGTCGAACTCCACCCCGTTGGTAAAATCGTCATAGGTCCGCCCTACGGTGAACCGTCCCACGTCGTAGATGAGGTTATCCACCGTGGCCTGGGAAGGGAGAGTGGCGCGATTGCCGGGAGTATTTCGGGTGACATTGTCCGGCTTCCACACCCAATCCGGGCGCGCTCCGTCGTCGGAGTAATTCCAGTAAGGAATGGTCACGTTCCACCGCTTGGAGCGGAGCAGGTTCTCCATCTTCACGAGATAAATGCGGTGCCACGGGAGGAATCTCTGCCCGCCGATATAGCCGCCTCCCATGCTCGAGTGCATCCGGTGGCTCATGTCTTCATGCACGGCGGCGAGCGCGCTATCACTCGCCGTCCTTATACGCTAACTGCAGCGCTTCGTTGAAGCGTTTGCGCTCATTGGCGTCGAGTGTGCGGTGATCCACCCGCAGACGGTCGATAGCGGTCAGCATCGCCAGCATCTCCCGCCTGAGCAACTCCTGGTTCTCGGTCCAGGACGGCGGCTTCGTGATTACATCCTTCAGACCCATGGATCTTACTGCACTCAGCGAAGTCATGTCTTCTAGCTCGCGAATCCCCGAGCCACCTTAGGATCTCAGCAAAGTTTCGCTCAATCCTTTGACTGATTTCGCCAGGATTGAAGCGGCGGACGATACCCATTTCCGCTTCTTCGCGACGCAGTTCCTCTCGAGTGGGAAACCTGCCCTGAACCTCGTGGCTGAGATGCTCCGGGTGCTTGGGATGTTCTTGGTGGCCGTGTTGGATCGGTGCCTTCTTCATTGATTTTCTCCTTACTTTCTGTGGGTTATTCAGCGCGTTGATCTGCTACTGCAAGAGAGCCAACGTTTGAACTCACCAGGCGCGACTTCAGGAGCGCTCCGGTGCAGTGATTTGTTAGGCATTGATAACCTGTTCAATGGAGTCTGACCGCTTTAATTTTCAGTGATTTTCACACAGTGCGGAGTCCATTTTCTTCCAGCCACGCAGAATAGCCTCGCGATAGATCTTCGTATCTCGTTGTGCCGAAACAACGGGCCGCCCCGTCCCGATCGTCGAACAAAGCCCGCTCGTAAAGCCGTCGAACTTCTTCCGGATTCGCTCCTACCAGATCGAAACCGCGATCTTCCTCCCCCACGCGAAGGACCCGGCGATCTCGCATCCAAGGCTGAGCAAGCGCAAGCGCTGCGTGACGGGAAACCGCTCGCTGCGGCAACCGGTCCACTACTCCAAGGAGCGTCTCGACCGGAGCTGTCGATCCCGTGGCTCGCGCCAAAAGCGAACGCACGGCCGACGTCCTTTGTAAACAAATCCTGGGCTGCGACCTCCTCATCCCAACTGCATGAGTGCGCAATTCGAATGCGCTGTGGTTCGGCAGCAATTACGAACTCCGGTGTCCTGAGCACTGCTTGAAGCGTGTATCTGCCCGGCTCAGCCAGATACCAGCCGTCGAGGCCAGCACTCACGAAGAATGTTGCTTTCACAGAGCCACCGGGTTCCAGGACGCGAGGAGTCGCCAGGAAGCAGTGTTGTACAAAAGGCCGCCACAACCGCGCAGCCTCGCATTCATCCTGCGCGATGAGCAATGCGAAATTGTCTCCGTCCTCAAGAACCGCCTCATCAACGATCTGTGGATGCAAGCTCGTGTTGGTAAGTGTCGCCGTCAGCGTCACCGGTTCGAGAAACTCGAAAACGCCTCTTGAGCGGTGCAGTTCGATACCAAGCTTCCAGGGCGCGAAGTCGACCTCACGACCGAGCTCATCCTGTCCTCTATAGAAACGATCATCCCCCATCTGTACAAACGGCTCAGGAGCATGCCTCAGCCATTTCAGCTCGCTATCGTGAAAGACATACCGGAACTTTGCGTAGAAGTCGAACAGGCTTTTGCGGGTACTGCATAAACGTCGCAACGCCGCTCGTGTCGTCGAAAAACGGCCATTGTAATGCCGAGTTGTACTCAAGCCAGGCGTGGTGCAGGTTGAAGCAGTGCCCGGTCTCATGAACGAGAGAAAAGAATCGCTCCCGCCGGATATGCTCGGCGCGCTGTGGATACCCCTTCTCCACGAAGTCATCTACAGCGTCATTGAATATCCCCACGCCCTGGCGTTGATTCGCGTCGGAATCGTCGAACATGCTTCCGGCCACAGTCGGTGTTCGCCCCTTCCCTGCGAAGAGCACCCAAACGGCCCAGTTCGGTCCGTCCGTGTAGCTCGACCAGAAGGTACGCATCGCCGCGTGAATCTCCGCGTCTTGCCACGCCTGGTCGCCGCCAGCCCAGGTGAGCGGGACGGTGCTACGGCGCCGCGACTGAGAAACGTCGACCCCGGCACGGTCATACACTTTGTCGAATGTGAGAGTCTCGCACTGCAGATAAGGCGGGCGGTCGTTATGGGCGCAGGTGTTTACGGAGGTGACTTGCGGCGAGCCCTCGACGGTATCGAATTCGAACGCCACTTCGCGAAAATACGGTGATGCGAACCGGAGCGTACGAGTGACGGCTGGCGCGCCATCCATAAACGTGATCGTCATCTGCCGCGAAACCGCAAGGCCGAGTGGAACATGAATACGCACTCTTCTATGCGGGATAGCGCGATCATCTCCCCAGACTTGGAGGATTCCTCCTTCCCAAGTGCCACTGCCGGTCTGCTGGAGCGGATGCGCGATCCAATGAGTCGGCTGCGTCAGAGACGGCACCCGTCGGGAGTACGAGCCACTGGCCATCATTTGAGGAAACGTTCCGTCTACGTCGAGGCGCACCGTCTCGTAATCGCTAATAGCAAAAGTGATTCTGCTTGGTCGGGGATGCGTCTCTCACGTACGTACCGCTGACAGGCAGGAAGCGTGAGGTTTCTAGAGTGGGTCCGGGCATAAGAGTCTCCTTAGCATACTTTTTTAGGAAAGGAATAAGAATTTCAAAAGTCCTCTTCATTCTCGACTGCGTAAAAGCGACTCGGTAACAACTTACGCACTCATCTTACGCCCATCCTCTGCGCGGCGCTAGACAAGAATTAATCTATTTTTGAGGCAGTTTTGCTACAATAATTTGTAATTGCGGGGATGGAGGCAGGGAGACAGTCAGGCGGCGCTTACGCGGACTACGCGGGCGGGCTCGTCCAGCGGGACCTAGCACCCAGTGGGCCAGTTAGTTGCGGCCGGCTTCCATGAACTGCTTCAGCGCGAGGCAGTTGGCCGTCAGCGCAGCCTCCAGCATGTCCCGCGCCTCGTCCGCCGGAAGCCCGTCGGCTTCAAAGGTGGCCGACCATTCCACTTCGGCCTGGTCCTGGCCAAGGTCATGCACCAGCATGGTCGTCAGACAATCGCGAAAGGGCGTGTCGGTCAGCAGGGCATAACTGAGCCGGTGGGTGACCTTGTCCAGTGCTTCGAGGCGCTCGACAATCGAGCTGCCGTCAGCACTGGTCAACGTGCGCCGCGCGCCGACCCCTGCGCCCTCGACCGTGCAGTTGACGACCATGGAAAGGTACTGGCAAGCCGCGCCAAAGTCGCTGATCACTTGCCAGACGACGTCAGCCGGTACGTGGATCGTGGTCTGGCAAGCCACCCGGGTCATATGGGCTTATCGCTATCCTCTGCCAGCAGAAGTCTGTGGAATCTGGCTGAAGGTGTAGTGCTTCTTGTTCTTGTTCAAGTCAAACACCCATACGAGATCAAATCGTTGTCCATCCCACTCCGAGGGGACATCCCCCTTGTTCTTGGTTGGGATGAAGCTGACGATCTGTGAAATATTGTGATGCTCCCAACTGATCAGCACGACCCCGTCACACGCCAGCGCGGCGTTGGCGACCTCAAAATCCTGGGTTTCGCTGAAACTGAAGTTGGTCTGAACGCTGCCCGTTCGTTTGAGTTTGTCCACCAGCGGGGTGATGGTCTCCCGCGGGCGTAACCCAGTCGGCTGGCCTTTGGCGTTGGGCGGAGCGGTGCAAGCAAACACGGTGGCCGGTCTGGCAATGGCTTTATTCTGCAGCTTGCCGTTGGTGGGTGCGAAGAAATTGGCGAGCGCCCCGGCGCGCTGCCAACCCTGCACGATAAGCGAGTGAGGGTCTTGGATGCCATTTGCATTCACGCCAAACGGACCTGCCGGCGGCGGAGAGTCGGCAGGTTTTTCGCCGTGACGAATGATCATGATCTTGGTGGCCCGGATGGCCTGGATCGTGGGTGTCCTCATGCTTTCTCCTGTTGATACTTGAAATCGTACAGCCCACCACAGACTGCAGCGGAGTCCGGTCTGTGGTGGCCGAACAGCTGCTTGCCTTTCTTCAGCGGGTTGTGCGCGAGGCAGTCAATATCACGGCGCAATCCATTTTTGCATCTCCGCCTTGCCGGCCGTGGTGAAATACGGCTTCTGCCAACCCGGGTCGGTGGCTAGGAAACCGGAGAAAGCGCCGGCCTTGCCCTGCTGCTGTTGCACATAGCGAAAGCGGTAGTGGTCATAGACATCCAGCACGTGGACGGCATAGGCCTGGGCCAGGGCCTGGTTGCCGCGAACAATCAACAGGTTCTCGTCGTTGGAGTACGACGCTTTGTAACCCAGGTTATGGCTGCCGGTGATGACGACGCAGTCCGGCGAGAACGGATCCACGACGACGATCTTGTCGTGAATGATGGCAAAGCCGGCTTTTAACAACTCCTTGTGCCAGGCCGCAAACTCGTCCTTGATGGCGCTGGCGAGGACGACCGTCGGGTCTTCGCCGGCTCGATGGATCAACTTTACCCTGGGCATGGCTTTGCTGTCGCTGACCGCGCCGCGCACCAGCAGCTTAGGATTGGCCTGTTGCACGGCCAGGGCCTGATCCACAATGCTGGGCGTGCCCGGCAGGAACACCAGGAAGAGAACGGCCTGCTTGGCGTTCTGCATGATGCTGAACACCTCAGCCATATCCGGCGGCGCGGCCGGGTTCTTGGCGGGCTTTGCAGCGGCCTTGGTGTTGGGCGAATACCACGCGGTGAAATCAGTCTTGCCGCTGTCGAGCTTGGTCTGAAACGGCTTCATATCCGACGTGCGCAGTGTCTGGCCTTGCTGCTTCAGTATCTGGCCTTTTTGCTTCGGCGTATCCTCCAGCAGGCGCTTCCAATAGTCCAGATAGGCTGAAGCGACTTCCGGCGATTCGATAAGGACGGCATTATTGGATTGGGCGCACATGCCGTTCGGCGTCCAGTTCGTGCTCCCGCTCAATACCGCCTGCGGCTTGCCAGATTTGTCCACATACACGGCAAATTTGTTGTGGCCGATGTGTTCGCCGCCGAACATGCGGTCATGAATATCTACACCGGATTGATGCAGGGTTTTCCGGCTCTGCTTATTGGTGGCGTCATCGGGCCCGGTATTGGATAAGATAAGATGCACGGCCTTGTTACCCTTGAGCAGCTTCATCAAGTCGGGATCCGTCAATTCGTACAGGGCGCAATAACACTGCCCGCCGGATTTTTTGGCGCGCTGCAGCAGGCTCATCAGTATGGGTAATGAATCCCCGGCCAGCTTGACCCGCAAGGGGTTGCCCGCCGTGCTGATGTCTTTCATCAACGCGGCGAGGCTGGGGTTGCCGTCTTTGCCTGCGGGAAGTTGATGCGCCACGAACTGGGTGGACAGGATGCCGTTCGTGAAGGCGGCCGAGATGTCGCCGTAATCGGTGCTTAAGTTGACCGGATTGGTTGTCACCGCCAACGCTTCCTGCGGCTTGAGTCCGCCGGGTGTTCCCACCATAGGCACGACTTCATACTGGTAGGAACCGCCGCTCTCAGTGCTGAAATCGCGCCAACTGAATTTTTGCACCGGCCAGACATCGCTGCCGCGCGGCTTCCATTCCTCATTGGTCTCACCCTGAAACGGCACCCAGGTCGGCAGGTGCGTCATCACCTTTGTTTTCAGGTTGGTGCGGCGCACGTCAAAGCCCAGACAGTTGGCAATGGGTTTGTCGTATTGCCAGGCGATAAAGACGACGCTGTTGTTGTTGTAAGCTACGGCCTTGTTCATGTTACTCCTTTAATGCTTCGATTCATTTTGTCTCAGACATACGGCGCCAGGTTCGTCAGGTTCTATTCACGAGGGAAGTTCTGGATCACTCATTATCCCGATGGGTATAATAAGGCCTCCTCATGATGTAGTTCTGGTGGAAATCGAACATTGCCACGAAAAATTCAGACCAGCCGCCCATGCGTACGCGAACCAGATCATAGCGTTCGGGATATTGCGCGGCTTCCTGGTAGGTTGCGGTATCGCCGCAGGTAATCGTCAGGATGTTGGAGCCAGACTGACTGTGAGAAAAATCTTGTATGAGTTGTGTCAGCCTGTCCAGCGGAAAGTCTTCCGGAATGTTCAGGTCACTTGGCGCGCCATTGGCCAGGCCGTGACTGATTGCTTCAAGGTTCCAGTCTTTGAGAGAGACAAAGGCGTTGCTGGTCTGAGGGTTCATCGGCAGATCGTCCGGCCAGGGACTGGCCGTGAAATCTGCGCCGATGGTCTGTCCATTCAGCCTGCCGTCCGGTGAAGCGCCCATGCCCATGCCCAGACCTACGTTATCCTCGAATGTCCCTATGCCTGGTGTAATGGTAAATGCGAAAGGCCGCCCCGGCAGACCATACTTTTGTTTGAGATTGTCATATCCGGCTTTGATAGTCGGGCAGCGGGTTGTTAAAGCTATCGTGAATAATGTCGATGCATTTGGCTATGACGCCTTCTGCGAAATCGACCAGGGCAGGATCGGCGCCCAACCCAAATTTGGGTACTTGCAGAGCAGCCTGCCTCAGCTGTTGGAAAAAAAGAGCGTCTTCCTGCCGGCGCAATTCGCCTTCGAGCGTGCTGTAGAAAGGCGCTAGCATGTCATCTCCCCAATTACATTGCAGACAGAGCAACAGTTGAGGCAGGGAGCAGCGAGCGGTAGGCTCGTCGTAGACCAGTTGTTTGACGGCATAGAGCGAGTTGATGGTATTGGCAATTCCGCACAGCATCGGCGCCACAATGTGATACCGTGCCCCGCCATTGGTTAAGTCCCGTCCCGTTTCCAGCGTATCGGAAAGCAGGGCGGAGAAGAGCGGGCTGGGGCAATACTTCCACAGCGCTCCATAATTGTTCATCAGCGAGTTGAAAAAACTGCTAATCGCCCACCGCCAGTGTTTATAGAAGATGTCCATGAACTGTTCAAAAGTGGCAATTTCCTCAGGGGGCGGCGAGTTCCAGGAAGATTTCAAGCCGCGCAGGTTTATGGGACCGGCGCTCTGAACCGTGCAACCCTGATTCATGGAATAATGGACCATGGGAAGCAGGGGCACATAACTAAACGCCCACTCTGTTTTCCCCGCGATCACCGGTTCGTAACATCCGTCACAGACATAGTCGCGCGCATCTTCGAGCCTGTACCGGGCCGCAACTCTTCAGCGCCGGAACCAGTTTATCGTCGTTCAGCAGAATGGGATGAGCGCCGCCGCTGAGCACCGCTTTAGCAGCCTCGGCAAAGAGTTCTGGGTTCATTTTCCGGTGAACCCGCAAGGACAGGCACGGCGCGTTCAGCGGCAATCGGCGGGCAGAACGCAAGCACATCAGGGTGATGTCATTCGAGGCATCCTGCGGCACTCTGGCGTTATTGGCCTTGTAGCCGCCAACCGTGACCTGCTGGACCCACTGGTTAATCGCCGCGCCCTGCGGAAAATTCCCAGTCGAATAAAACACGGCTCCTGTGCCGTAGTTGACATAGTCATTCAGGTGGCTGTAATTGTACAGAACCGTTTCGTCCATTTTCAGCCAGAAAGCATCGATCATTTCCTGGGCGGCCTCGCGGGTAATCAGCCGCTTCTTTAGATCACCCTTCAACAGGCCGATCAGCTGCTGGTCGAGGCGGCCGATTGAATGCGGCTCGCCCGTCTGGTGGAAGGCGCAGTTGGTGATAAAGATGAGCTGCAGGCCTTCAAGGAAGGTCTCAGGCTTTTTGTGCGCCACCTTTTTCATCCGGCCGGCTATGGCGCGCAGGTTGGCTTTTTCTGTTTCGTCATACGGGCCGTCCTGCGCCATGGTGTCTGCCAGTTGGGAATAGGCTTCAATGAAATTGGAAAGCCCCGCGAGCGCCCACACGACCGCTTGATAAAAATCTTTCGTGTCCGGCGAAGCCTTGGCCAACTTCTTCTGGTAGGACAGGGCCAGCGCATCGATGCCTTTTTCAATCAACAGCGCATAGTCGGGCGCGTTGTGACCTGTGGCGGAATATTCATTGAGGGCGGCGAAAAAGCCGGTCAGTCTTTCTTCCTCATTCAAATATTCCATGACCTGTGTGCCGATGCCCAGGGAGAGCTGCGGCATATTTCCCACGACAATTTCAGCGGGGTCGATCAACAGCAGATTGGCGCGCCGGCTGTACTCGGGGCTTATCAAGACTTTGGATAAACTGATTTGTACGGCTTTCCCCTTTCTGAGCGCCACGGAGGCGTTGAGCAAGTATGCTTCTCCTTCCACCAGATGATCTTTCAGGTGTCCGAGCGGAGGCGTTTCTCTTTTTTGATACCAGGTATCTTGCCAGCGCGAAAACTGCTTGTTGATGAGCGTCAGAATGCGCTCGCTAATGGGGCAATCTTCCACGAGTTTTGACTGGCGGATCTTGTGTTGATAATCCCGGGCGTTGTAGTACATATAACCGTTTTTGCTGCGCACATTGAAATACTCATTCATGGTTACTTCATCATTGCCGGGAGCCGGCTCCAGCCCGCATTCTTTCAGGCTGGGCACATACCAGTACGAACCGGCATCGCTTCTTGTCACGCTGAAGAGCTGGTCCTGGACAAACCCTGGCTGGTCTCCCACAATTCCGTTCAGAATACGATCCAGAACATCAGTGGCCTGCGCATACCCGGCAAAGAAGATGCCCTCTTCGTTGGCTTTGTTGTCAGCTTTGTGCCCGTAAGGCAGCGCCTGGCGTACCAGCCTGGAATTGATTCGTTCCTTATCGAGTTGACGCACGCGCTTGATATGACTCGACTCATCCTCCATGGGGACCAGCCGGTCCCTGTGGTCGCGTCCAATCATGTTTTCCTTCTGCAGTTCGCTCATAGCGTTGAGTTTGGTCCAGTCATGGACAAACTTTTGAGTCACCAGGAACGCCGCCCCGCGATGGGCATCATCAGTGCCATTTTCGCCAATCACGACCCGTTTTGAAAGGTCTTCTGCGTCAGCCGGGTTCTCCAGGCCGTCGGTAAATCTCCCGCCCAGCACCTTGCCTTTCTGCCTTTTTTCCGCGGGCACAATCAGCGGTTGTTTTGCCGTTATTCTCTGCAGCCTGCCCTGAATCAATTGATGGGCTTTCTGCGCAGCCGCTTGCGAATCCGCTTTAATGTGAAACCACAAATCACCGCCGGTGTTGGCAAACACCTGCGAGTATTCATCCAGCTTGTCTGCGGTCCCCATACCTGGCGGCAGCGTGTAAGACAGTACAGTGCTCCAGGCCCGCCACAGCTCAAAGCCTACACCGAGCACGACCACGGTTCGATACTCGGTCGTTTCACAGAACCGGTCAATTTCTCTGGCGAGGCTTTGCCACAGATCATGCGTGGCCCGGTTGTGGCCTTTAACGTAGTAGGTGCAGTAGATCGCAAACTCGGGAAAGTAAGCGAGACCTTTCTGGCTGTGGGAGAGATTTAGAATTTCCATTTGATGGCTCCTTTGAGAATTTGAATCAGGCTGCTGACTTGCTCAACAGCGAAAGATAACCAGTTTTTTCGGAGAGAGCGGGCTATTTTGGTCGGGAGGCGCGAAAGTCATGTAGCGCACGGCAGCCCACCTGATTTTGTTATGGCGATATTTTCCTATCGGTATAGGGTGGTTCCTAGGCGTGCGTGACCGTATTAGAGGTAACGTGTGGAAAAACGTACTTTTTGTCCTTGACTGTCATAACCATCAGGATGGTTTGTGTATAGGCGAGATACTTTTTGTCTTCTTTGAACAGGAGCCAGTATTCTGCCCGGTATTCGGTAACGTCCGAAACACGCTGTTCGAAAGGAATGTTTATCACATGGCCCTTGCCATTCGGTAGAGGTTCAGTTGTAACACGCCAATGCATATATCTTTCCGGTTGGATTATGCCCACGGCCTGTTGAAGCGGCCAATTGGGATTTTGAGCCAGGTTTGGATGAGGGTTTTGATAGTTGTCCTTGTCACTGGTCTCAGTAGCGTAGCGATGATCGACGTTCAGGTTTGATATGAGCGACGGCGGCTGACCGACGGCGATCGCAGGCAGCGGATAAGGAAAGGGGGCGTCAGGAATTACAGGGCCTCCAGTTATCATTGGATTCCTCTTCACCATGTCGCCTGCGGCTTCGGAAACTGTATCGAAGCCTGCCGAGCGCGAGAATCGAATTGCCGTGCGGTACTGAGATCAGCTTTGCCACGGAAATATCACCCGGTTGACTCAGCGCGTCCGAGACAGCCTCATGGTCAATGTCGCCAGGATAAGGGCCAGCCTGCTGCACAAACCTCGGAAGCCACAACCACGCTCCGTTTTCCACATGCACTCCTTTGTCTTTGGCAGGGCCTTCAGCAAAGTTGACCTGCTGTTCGTAGAACAAGGCGCGAGCGTTCTGAGAGACCAATCCCCCACGGTTTGGGGCTTCGGCGGCAACGGCCAGCGTATCGTTAAAATTGATCAGCTCGTAGTACTTGAAGTTCTTCAAAATGTACCCGTCCGGGTCCGCTGTCTCTGGCAGAGGCATGATATTGTAGGATAGGGGGTTATCCACTCCTCCAACCTCCCTGCCGTTCTCATCGTGCCCGAAAGCCACGTTCATCCAATTACCGACCAGCTGCTGTTGGAATTCAGCCAGAAAGCTAATATCTATGGCGCTTGGCATGTCCAGGATCTCCTTTCAGTCAGCCGGCTTAAGAACTGTTTATACCGGCTCCTTCAGCCGGGCGCTCAAGATTTGGCGCATCGGCTCCGAGCCAGCGACGATACAGACCCTGCGTGCTCGATTCATGTGTCTATCTTACGCCCATATCCCCGCGCGGCGCTAGACAAAAATTAATCTACTTTGGGGGCAGTTTTTACAAAAATTTGTAATCGGGGGGATGAGGCAGGGAGGCTCGTCCGGCGGCGCTTACCGCGGACGGTTCGTCCAGCGTGGCCCAGCCGTGACGCAAAGCATACAGGGCGGCCTGGGTGCGGCTGGTCACGTGCAGCTTTTCGTAGATGGAGCGCAGCCGGTTGGCCCCGGTCTAGAGCAGATGGCCGCGCCCGCGTTAAGCGGCCAGGCCGATGGGCGCAACCTGTCCATTGAGTGAGCTTGGCGCTAACCAGCCGGTTGAGGCTGACGCCCGCCGCTGCCAGAAAGGCGCCTAAGGCCAACGTTGTTCGAGGGCATAGTAACTCGCCCAGGCAGTGCCGTACTGCTGAAATTCGCGGGCCTGCAGGTCCGCATACCTTTCCAGCCCGGCCGACTGGCCGTTGAACCAGTCCAAAATGGCATAGGATGCGAAGATGCCGGAACGCAAGGCTTTATAGATGCCGTGCGATGAGAGTGGGTCAAAGGTCGAAGCGGCATCGCCCACCGCCAGCCACGCGTCCCCGGTCACCGGTTTCAGACGCTGGGTGTGGGCCGGGTAGGCGCAGGGGCGTCCAAGCGGTTGGGCTTGCCGCAATCGGTTCCAGGTGTGCGAGGTCTGGCGAGCCTGGGCCAGCCAACCGGCCGGAGTCTTGAGACGCTGCTGCCTGACCAGGTCGGCATCGCTCATCCACATCACCATCAACCGTCCGGCAGGCAACAGGGCAGAGTACCACCAGCCTGATGGACAGGTTTCCACCAGGGCATACGTGTCTACGCCATCCACATCCACTTCGAACAAGACGGCCACTGCTGTGAGTTGATCGTGGACGATACGTTTTGCCCCTTGCTGTCGCGCAAACCATGCCAGGCGCCCCGTTGCATCCACCACAAATCGTGCCTTTAATTGCCAGGGTGCGCCCTCCTGCGCGCGTACCGTGAGCTGCCAGCTGTGATCGGGTTGTCGTTGGGAATTCAGAACCTGGGTGCGCGTGACCAACGTCGCGCCGCGCTGGACGGCTGACCGGGCCAGCATGGCATCGAAAGCGCAACGCTCCAGGTGCCAGCCATGCCCCTGCCAACGAAAGAACGATTCATTGGCGCGCAAGGCCGAACTGCCCCAGGCGGCGCTCGTGCCGTAAGCGGGCAGGTGATCAGCCTGTGCAAAGGTGGACCAAATACCGAGCTGCTCCAGAAGCGGACGCGCGTTGGCAGGCAGCGTCTCGCCGATGCGCGGCTGGTCGTACCCACTGCGCTCCACGACGACTACCGTTAAAGCGGGGTTGTGCTGGAGCAGGGAAAGCGCAGTTGCCATCCCGGCGGGACCGCCGCCAAGGATGATGACATCGCACTGTGTGAGGGGCGAGAGTGACATGGTTGGAAAGCCCAATCAATCAACCTTGTTTGACAGCAATCCATTGGGCCACGACGCCTGCCGGGGCAGTGCCGCCGCTGCCGCTGGAATGCGGAATGGTGCGGACAATCGTGCCGACGATGGCGGGTACCTGGGCGATGCCGTTTGGCCAGGGTTTGATCACATAGCCTTCGTAGTCATAAATCCATTCTTCGCCGCCGACGACGCCTTTGCCCTGAAAGCGCACGGTAACGGGGTTGCCATAGTTGCTGGAGCCGCTCAGGGTCAGTTGCCAGCCGTCGCCATAGATCAGGCCGCTGAAAACGTTGAGCGGCGCAGGGTCGATGCGGATATTGCCCCGGCCAAACTCAAGAGTGTCGAAGGCAGCGTCCAGGTCGGGGTTGCTCAAGAAGCTGCGATAGGTCCAGGTACCAAGCAAAAAATCTGGGGTGGTCATCATGCTAGTTTATGCTCCCGGGGTGGGTGTGAGATTGTCACTGCCGTCGTTGCGTTCGGTTTCGACAAATTGAGGGTTGTCGTCAGAACCCAGGTTGCGGATGAAGCCGAGGGTCGCCCAGGCAGTGACCATCTCAAAGTCGCCCGCGTTGTTCTGGGGCAAGGTACGCGTCCAGGGGACTTGCGCCCCGGCGGCAATGCCAGATGGCGTAGATTGTGGCAAGAAGACTTCCATCGGGCGATGGGCGGGCCACCAGAACACAGTGTTTACCAGTTGTGGTTTGGCGGAGTCGCCTGTGCTGTTGGGATAGGTCTTGACCCAGCCCTCGTAGGTCACATCAATATCCTGGCTGGCACATTCGTTGAAGTCGGCTTGCCAGGGTACGGCGCCATATTTGGTCAGGTCGCCTGGTTCGAGGCCCTTGCTCAAATCGCTGGCGGTATCGGCTCCGGTTACCGCCGCCGGCTGGCTGAGCGAGCCGGGAGTATAGGGGGCATGTTTGATGCGATAGGGCCCGGCATAGATGGCCGGGTTGCGGATGATCCAGCAGACTTCGCCGCCGGGGCAGAACGCGCCACCCAGGGCATTCCACAACACACCCCGATCGAGGTCGCTGCCGCCAGCCGGAGGGTTGTCAATCTGCAATTCCAGCCCTTCCAGTTTTTCGTTGATAAACTTGCCCTCGACCCACTGTTGGAGCAAGAACAACTGTGTATCGGTGAGACGCAAAAACTTGGAAGGCAGTGTGTTTTCCAGCGGGTTGTCGCCGGACAACAAGGGCATCAGCGGTGGCTGATAATTGAGGCTATTTTTGATGGGTGCGCGGAACAGGTTCTCTTGCCCTGGTTTGCGCAAAATGCTGTAGACATAGAGCCGCCGGGCAGCATTGGCCTGGCGTTGGGCCGGGTCCTGGCCCTCGTATGGGGGGATGGAGATGACGTCCAAATCGAGGTTTCCCCGCCCACCAGCGTCGGTGCTGTGCGGGTCGCCGCCGTCAAGCGGGTCAAAGACCATCACCCATTGGTAAGCATCGGGGCGGCGCAGGATAGGCCAGATGTCGCGGTAAAAATAGGGGTAGTACTGCTGGTTCCACCCTTTGAGTTGGGCCGTGGCTCTGGCGCGCGTGTTGCTGGCGGGCGGGAGCGTATCGGCGGGCAAGAGGCCAAAAATTTCAGGGTTGTAGTCCATGTCGCGCAGCGCCAGATCGTAGGCGATGTCGTCCAGGGTGATCATGTTTTCAATCTGGGGCACATACCCGGGGTAGGCCGCCAGCACCCAGGCCGGGTCATCGACCGGGATTTTCAAGGCGGGGATGCCCGTTTGCGGGCTGCCGTCGTCTGTCAGCGGCTGCACCCACAGATTGGCGGTCACCGGCCCATCGGAGACATCGTCAAACCAGCCGTCGTTGTTGGCAAAGTTCTCGATGCGCGGCTCGCCGAAGCCCGATTTGAACGAGCCTGAATTGCCATATCCACCCAGGACGACCAGGCGGTTATGGTCATTTTGCTGGCTGACGATCGCTTCGCCGAGCGTTTCGACGTTATGCGGCGTCAGCGCCGGGGGAAACGACTGTGGGAAGGCCGGATTCTTGCCTTTGGCGAATTCTGCGCGGCGCGGAGCCGTGTGGCTGTAGCTGACGGTCTGCGGGCCCGGGTCAATGATCAAGCGCTGGCGCGCAGCGGCAGCGGTGATGGACGCATTGCGCAGGGGGTGGTCGGGAGCGTAGCCGTGTTCCCCGGCCAATTCCTTGAACTCATACCAACTGGCTTTTTTGTTGGCCAGGTACACCGTCCATTCAATATCGAGCACGGTGGCCGAGTACAATTCGCCGGTTTGCCATTTATAAACTTCAACGCGATCGCCAATCTTCAACTCACGGCCAAGCTTGTCGTCGGCGCCTTGATAAACATGGACCTGAAAGCGGGCTGCCTGACGCTTGATGCGCCCCTGTGAGTCCTTGAATGTGTCGATGGGCTGTTCGTTCCCCTGCGCGTCCAGCAAGGCGCGGCCCTGGCTGTCGCATTTGACCGGCAGCCCCATGGGTGTTTCGGGGGCCAGACAGAATTCGGTGGTGCTGTCACCCAGGCGGGCAATGCCAATCGCAGGGTGAATTTTGAAGATATTGGTCATGCGAGTCTCCGTCTCTTGGCAGGCTAAGATTAGCCCCTGAAGTCGTTGAAGGCTTCCTGACTAAATAAAGCTGATGGATACGCCGTCCATCTTGAGCAGGTCTTCGCGCGTCTGCCCGTGCAGGTCGGTCACAACCAGGTGGACACTCAAGGGCAGGTGTGTGCCCTTGTGCTTATGCAGCAATTTCTGAAGCGCTGCGGTGATGTCAAAACGCATGTTGCCCGGCGTCTTGTGGTGGCGCATGCGGTGATCGAAGGGACGCTGGGTGTCGGGTGGCACATCGCAGTGCCCCGGCCCGCCATAGCAGAAACCAACAAACGTGGTGAAATTGCCGACATAGTGGTCGTTGCGCTCGACGGGTGTAGCGGCGTTGGCTTCGGGCTGGTTGATAAAGACCCGGATGTTAGCCCCGCGCTGCGCAACCTGTACCTTGTGCAGGCGGATTTCCACCCGGCGGTGGTTCTGCAAAACCCGCCGCGGAACCGCCACCTGCTCCGAGCGGAAGCGCACCAATCCTTGTGTGTTGTCGGTCGAAAAATGGTAAGCATCCTGCATGTATTCGTAGCCCAAATTTTGTGTGCTGAGCGTATCCGCAACACTCATTTCGAAGGGCGCCAGAGGAGAATTGAGTTCCTGCGGGTTCACGCCGGGATGCATTTCCTGCCACTGTGCGAATAAGCGATCGACGTTGGAATGATGCGCCCAGAAGATGGGGTCAAAGGCTGTCACGCGCGCCTCGACCATGTGGCCGAATTGTGGCTCGCTGTATAGTTCAGGGTTGCTCCCGATGATGTAATTGGGGTTCAGCCCACCGGAGAAGTTGTGCATATAATTATGCACACTTTCGATTGCGCCGAAATAATGGTCGCTGGCTGGGCCGCCGCCCCAGTGAGCAAAGTCTGGCGTTTGCAGAATGCGCTGAATATCTTCGGACGTGGGGTAGTGCGAGATTAGAGTTGTGTTCATGCCCGGCCAACGCTGGCGGTGCCACAGCGGGTTGATGCGTTGCAGCTCGCCCATAATCAGGTCATCTGGCGTGTGCGCGCTGCCCGGCGCGGCTGTGCCTTGATACGTAATGCCCGCCGCCACATACAGACGATGGCCGGACAGGTAGACCTTGCCCTTGACCTTGTTGAGTTTTTTCCAGGTATCCGGGTCAATTTTGCCTTTCAGGTTCGCCAGCCCGGAGTCATCCATCCAGCAGCCGTATTCGGCGGGAATAATGCCGGTATCGTCGCTTAATTGCTTCTGGCCATTTGGCTGCGGGTCCTTGGGCGGCTGCAGGTTCTGGCTGGCCGCGGCCTGGTTCTGCCTGGCATATTGCGTCCAATCCCAGTAGGGCACGGTGACGGTGGGATCAATGTCCTGCAGGCGCTGCTCGAAGAAATACAGATAGGCGCGGTGCCAGGTGAGGAACTGCTCCCAGCCGTGCTGGCACATATCGGCGTGCATCCTGGCCCAGTAGGCAAAGCTGCGCTCATCCTGCGGATATTGATCGTAGGATTGCATTTTAGCGACAGCTGCGCGGAAGCGGTTCAGTTCGTCGGGTGTCAGGTTTTCGATGTTCTTGCGTACCCGCAGTTGTCCCTGGATACCTTTGTGGGCATTGAGCGGCTGTGTGGTGAGCGGATGCGGGGCATCACCGTAAGCCAGGTTCTTGCGCCGGGTCTGCGCCAGTTCCACATTCGTAGCCTGATCGTCGTTTTCGGGGCAGCCGTCGTCGATCCAGTCTTCGATGAACTGGATATCCGCTGCGGCGACGGGCGTGGCCGAAGGCCCCCAGAGCAGCGGCGGGAACTGGCTCCCGTCGAAGGGCGCCTGCCCCCGCAGGCCCTTGATCAATCCCGAAGCGGCGCCGCGCCCCGGGCAGCGGCGCGGTGCGGAAGCAGATGTCTGGCAAGAGCAAGCGGCTGACGCGTCACCGGACTTGGACTCGCAAGAACAACTCGAAGCCTCGTCGCCAGACTTGCCATCACAGCAACCGCACCCGCAAGGGCCCTCATCCGCTGGAGCCTCTTCCGAAGCAGGAGCAATCAACGGCACGCCATAGATTTTCGCGGTCAGGAACTGGTCCAGGGGCAATTCCCAAAAACGTCCGTAGCCCTGGTAGGAAACGTCGTAATTTCCCTGGGCCGCATTCAAAATGTTTTTCACGCGCTGGTAGCGTGAGAGCGCGGGTGTAGTTGGTTTTTTATTTGGCTTTGTCATCGTCAATTCCCGGGTTTACTGTACAACTTCCACAAGTTCCATCATGCCCTGGTCTTCATGGTCGAGGATGTGGCAATGGTAGACGTACGCCCCGATGTAATCCGCATAACGAGTATAGACATAGCTGGTAATGCCCTGGTAAACCATGAGGGTATCGCGCCAGACGAGTTCAGGTGTGCCAGCGGGACCGGGCCGCCAGGTCTGGAAGGAGTTGATGTGGATGTGGAACGGGTGGCCATAATACAGGCTATCTTCCTGCGTGTTCAGCACCCACTCATCCGTATTGTTTAACTTCAAGCGACGCCTGTTCAGCGGGTCGAAGGGATGGTCTGCCGCCATAAACTCCACCGGGCCAGTCGCCGGGAAGGATGGCCCGCGACGGTGAAATCCACTTTCTGGAAAGCATCGATGGTCTCCAACGGCACAAGGAAGGCTTCGTTGTATGGATTGATCGTCTTATCGGTAGTGATGGCGACGATGGGCTTCAATATCTCAGGGACGGGCAGACTGAGCCATTTCGTCCGACAGCGCGGCGAAATCGGCCGGTTGTGATTTCGGTCCTGTTACGACAACGGTGGCGAGGAAGCCCGGCAGTTCGTGGTCGCTGCAGGTCAAGGAAAAAGATGGCTCAGTCTTGGTGGTGTATGTGCCTGTGTTCGGGTCGCGCGTCACGATGGTTTGTATCACGCCATTATCGACCAGGAAGTACTGGCCCGGTTCGGTCAACTGCACCAGCACATCGCTGCGGTAGCCTGGCTCCAGGTCCACCTGTGGCCACGCATCCACCCGATAGAGCGGGATACCATCCACCGCAATTTCGTTCAAGTGGTTAAGCGGCAGTTTGAGCACTTCGGTAATCGTGGGGGTACCGCTGCCTGTGTAAGGGCCGTGCAGTTCCACGCCAATTGATTCGCGAATACCTGCATCAATAAAGCGCCAGCGCTGCACTTCCCCCGTTTGCAGCTTAACTGTCGGGAAGAGTTGCCCGTTGATGGTGTGCTCGCGCTTCATCGGCTCCCAGTTGCAGGGGCCAAAATAGGCGATTTTGGAATTGGATGGGAATGTGCCTCCTCCTCCCCCGCTATCAGGCTCGATCAATCCAACTTCGTCATAGGCAATTTGCTGGAAGACAAAGATTTTTTCGGCAGCTCCCTTAACTTCGGGGAGAGAATCGACCGTGTTGGGACTGGTATCGCCCATGATAATCAGGGCGCCGGCCATGCCGCTCGATACCTGCGTGGCGGTGGAACCGTGCAGGTGAGCGTGATACCAGTAGGTGCCAGGAACCTGGTTCAGCGGAACTTTGATTTCATACTCAAAGGTCTGGCCGGGGGCAATATCAAGCAGCACGTTATCGCTGTTGCCGGCCGGGGAGACGTGCAGGCCGTGGGTGTGCAGGTTGGTATGGTTGAGATCGCCAATCGTATTCATGACGTGCTGCATGTCAACATTATCGGGCGGCAGATCGTTGACGAGCGTGATACGCAGCGAATCGCCTGGCCGCGCGCGCAGGGTCGGACCAACCAGCTGGCCGTTATAAGAGCGCAGGTGGACAGGGCAATCCCCGATCTTCTGCCCGATCTTCTGGTTGTCGTCGCCGTACGGGACGGTATACGTGACGGTAAGGGTCATGCTGACTGTACCATTGGTAGCCGTAATGACGTCCGGGTCTTCAAGGGTCGCTCCTGTCCCCGGGCTGCCCAGATTGAACTCTTGAATCTGGCAGCCGGGAACAGGAGTGGTCAATGCAGCCGATGTCTGGATCGCGGGATCGGCATGCGTGCTGGGTTGTGTCGCCACCACTCCAGTATCCGCGGTCGGAATCGCCGCGGGTGTGGATTGCGTGCAACCCGTGACGAAAATACCAGCCAAAACGACCACTAGGCCGACTGCTGACGGTGCTACCACGCTTCGACGTTTCATGTGCTTTCCTTCCCTTATGCTAAATCTGTCTGCGCTCTCATCTTACGCCCATATCCCCGCGCGGCGCTAGACAAGAATTAATCTACTTTTGGGGCGGTTTTGCTACAATAATTTGTAATTTGGGGGATGGAGGCAGTTGGCCGTCAGCGCAGCCTCCAGCATGTCCCGCGCCTCGTCCGCCGGAAGCCCATCCGCTTCGAAGGTGGCCGACCACTCCAGTTTGGCCTGGCTCAGACCCAGGTCACGCACTGCCATGATCGTCAGGCAATTGCGAAAGGGCGTGTCGTTTAGCAGAGCGTAACTTAGCCGGTGGGCGGCTGCGTGTTGAATGGACAGGGCGCATTTTTGGTTTTACTTTGTGTGTTGATGGATGTGTTATGCGGCGTTCCTGGCTATGCGTCCGCTACCCTGGCACGTTTTCGTGCGATAGAGACACTGATTCGCCGCGCTTCCAGTGCAATCTCGCGCAGCATGCCGGTCGGCGAGACGTCGTACCCACAGAAATATAGCCCGGGGATCGGCGCCTCGTGCCCACTGGACAAGGGCGTACCATTTTCGTCGTAGGCAACCGCTGCCCCCTCTAAGAACGCGTTGACTCGTGGACGATACCCGGTAGCCAGGATCACGGCGTCGAATTTGCCCTGTTGTCCAGCCGTGAAGATGACGCCCTCTTCAGTGAATCTTTCGATCCCGGGACGAACAGTGATCTGGCCGTGCTTGATCAGCCTGATCGTGCCGACGTCAATGAGCGGGATACGCGCGTCGCGTTGAATTTGGGTCAGTGGCCCGCGCGGTAATTGGCGCAGCCCGTACGGCGTGAGGTCGCCCACGACGGCGCGCAAAATCGGGGCATTCAACGCATCGGCCAGGCGCGGCGGCAGTTTGCGCAGCACAATGCCAATCGCCAGGATAGGAATGCCAAACAACTCGCGAGGGATCACATTCACAGGACTTCGGACGGCGAGGCTGGGTTGGGCGCCGTGCTCCCATAAGTCAATGGCAATCTCGCCACCGGAGTTGCCGAAACCGACCACTAGAACCTGCTGATTCCTGAAGGGTTCGCCGTTTCGATATTGGGAACTGTGCAGAAGAGTACCCCGAAACGAGGCCTGTCCAGGCCAGGTGGGGAGGCATGGTTCCCGATTGTAGCCGGTGGCGATCACGAGATTCATCGCCCGGTAGCGGGCATCCTGCGTCTGGACTTCCCAACAACTATTGGCATACCGGGCCGCAACGACCTGCTGACCGAACCTGGGCTCCAATTGAAATTGCCGGGCATACGCCTCCAGGTAGGCGATCACCTGCAAGCGTGACGGGTAGCGTGGGCACTCCCTGGGGAAGGGGACAAAGGGGAGCGCAGAATACGCTTTGCCGGTATGCAAGTGGAGCCGGTCGTAGTGCCAATGCCAGGCCGATCCCACCTTGTCAGTCTGCTCCAGAATGACACACGGAATATCCGCCTGTTTGAGGCAAGCGCCGACGGCCAGCCCGGCCGGCCCCGCGCCAATGACAATCGTATGCTGATGACCGGCATCATGTGGAACGGTTATCCTGGAAGGCGCGAGATCGGTCGACATCTCACTTACTCCTACCGGGTGAACATCAGTGAGCCGGCAGCTCAATGGCGGCTGGGTTGAGCCACCCACCGTCTGCGCTTCAGCCGCGAGCGGAGAACTCCATTCGGGCGAGTCATTTTCGCGCGTTGACGGTATGCGCTATCAAGTGCCGGGCTTGTCGGCATACACGTCGGTGCTCAAGTACCGCAGCCCCGAGTCGACGATGATGGTCGCTACCGTCGCGCGCGGGCCCAGTTGCCTGGCGACGCGGATCGCCGCGACGACGTTCGCGCCGGATGATGCACCCGCGAAGATCCCCTCCTCGCGCGCCAATCGCCGCGCCATCTCCTTTGCCTCCTCACTGGTTACCGTCTGAATCTCATTGACTTGTTCAGGCTCCCATAACGGTGGGATGAAACCAACTCCGATGCCCTCGATCTTGTGAGAGCCCGATGGCTTCCCGGACAGCACCGCGGACTCCGCAGGTTCGACGGCGACGATTAGGATACGGTCGTTGTTCTTCCACAGGGATTTCGTGACGCCATGGATCGAGTGCGCCGTGCTGACTGCATGCACGAACGCATCGATCTGCCCGCCGGTCTGCTCCCAGATTTCGTCGCCCAGCGGAAGATATCCTTCAATGCCGTCATGATTGTTGAGTTGGTCGCAGTACCAATGGCCGGGGCGCAAACTGATCTCGGCGGCGGTACGCATCAAGGTTCTGATCAGTTTTTCGTTGATATTCTTGTTGTCGCTCTGGACGTCCGTGATGTGCGCGCCAAACGCCTGCATCGTCCGCCGCTTCTCATGACTGAATGCGTCTGAAAACACGATCTCCAGGGCGTAGCCCTTCGCGGCGCATACAAGCGCCAGCGAGATGCCGGTGGTACCCGCGGTGTATTCCACTACCGTTCCGCCCGGTCGCAGGCGTCCGTCGGCTTCGGCGCGCTCGATGACCGCTTTAGCCATTCGATCCTTCATGCTCCCGGTCGGATTCGCCCATTCCAGTTTGGCGACAATGCGCCCCACGCCGGGCGGAACGACTTTCCGAAGTTCGATGAGCGGCGTGTTGCCAATCGCGTCAAGGATGCTGTGTGTGGTGGCTATCATCATCGGTCCTTCCGTGTGCATGCGGTTAAATCGCCGCCGACTTCACGAAGCAAGCCGACGGCAACTTCCTCATGCAATGGTTGAAGATACTCCTTACTGTCCCGGTGCCCGATAACTGGGAGACTTCTTCACAGCAATATCCACTTCTTCGGGTGTTACCAGCACAGTCGTCTTTACGGCAACGGCGCCACTGGCGTTAACCGTTAAGGCCACTGCCGTTGCGGAGGCGCTGTCTGGAAAGTCAGCGATCACATAACAATCATATTCGCCGAAGCAAAAGTAGTAGGCCTCAATTTTGCCGCCCATCGATTGAACCATCTTCTCAGTTGCGGCGCGACGACTCGAACCGCCTTCTTTCAGCAAGCCCTTCACGCCCTCACCGACATAGTTGACTTGAAACAGGATACTTTGGCATTTGATACTCCTTGATCAGGGTGCGCAAAATTGTAAGACGACAGCTGCCACAACGGGTTCGATCCTCGTCATCTGGCAATCTCTGCATAGGTTGGCGTGTGCCTGGCAGTAAGCACACGAACGATATTGGGCAATGACTGGCAAGTTTTTTGACTTATCGGCACTTCTCTTTTGTCTGGACCATAACCTAAACCTGCGTTCATTGTCGTGTCGCGCCAACGATATGACGCATGCAGTGATAAGGCCAACTCGCACAACGGTCCGACGCCCTCGGCGTCAGCCGCCGCCACCCACCCAAACGCCAATGGGTAAAACTGATGCCTGATTTTCGCAGATTAGGCGGTCGGGTTGATGGTCTTGTTGGACAGTCACTATCCGCCAATATCTGTCAACCTTACCACTTCAACTGTACACATCCAGGAAAACTCTATACCCCCAGCAGGAGATTCATCGCCTCGCCACGCCATGACATCAACTGATACATCGCCAAGGAAATTTCGTTCGCTGAGTGTGCTGCCTGCTCGATCAACTAGAAATTGGCCGATTGATAATTGGCGAGGTGTCGAACGGGTTATTACTGTAATAAATGACGGCGCTGATCCGTGTGGTGTAGCCACAAAGTTAGGTTCACGAATTATTACCAAAGGATAATTATCTGTTACTACACCACAGAACTGAATTGGTAAGGTTACTACTCCCGTGTTATCTGTCTTATCGCGCCCGGAAACTACCAAAAGATCAGTTTGTGTGCATCTAGTGATGTCATTAGGTCTCAAGAAGGCATTACGGACAGCGAGATGAGCGTCCAGTCGTGCTGAATAACTATGACGCTCAAGACTTTTAAGGAACGCATCTAAAACATCTTCGGGGATGCTGGCGATCTCACGTTGTATTTTCTGAAGAGCTTTTTCGTGTTTGTCGTTCATGGCGAATACTCCCTTGGTAATTCTCACCTCATTAGGTGAGTTGGATGAACAAAGCATGCTATGATGCCGAATGGACGTCAGCCGCGAGAGTCGCTGGAACTCGCAGAAGCCGCGTGCGGCGAAGCGTCGGCTACATGCGTTTGTTAGACCGGTTTCCCGGACCAGCATACACTTGTCGAGGTATTTATTTTCTTCGGCGGTCATTCGGTTTTCATCAACAGTTACAGGTGAAAGTGATCACCGCAGAGCCAGACACCGGCCACGTCCCTAAGCTGCACGAATGCCTCGAATCAGCACACGCTCCCGAACAGGCAACTGTGCCGTTGCCTCGCACCACCATAAAGCAAAACTGACGCGGGGTTGTTCCGCCGCCTCCAGGCGTTGTAAGGTCGGGGGCGCAGTTGCAGCGGCCTTGTCCTCGATCCCATGTTGCCTTGGAACATTCAGGTGGACACCTTAATGTACCAAAACCTCCTGGAACGTCAGGTCACTCAGAGAGCGTAAGTTTTAGGGTTTTTTCCGGGGGTTTCCCCCCTCTTAGGTTTCAGATCACGCGTTAGATTTGCCCACTGCTTCGCGAGGCAGTTGGCCGCCAGCGCACTCTCCAGCATCTCCCGCGCCTCGTCCGCCGGAAGCCCATCGGCTTCGAAGGTTGCCGACCATTCCACTTCGGCCTGGCCCTGGCTCAGGTCATGCACCAGCATGGTCGTCAGGCAATTGCGAAAGGGCGTGTCGGTCAGTAAGACGTAACTGAGCCGGTGGGCGGCACCATCCAGCGTCTCCAGGCGCTCGACGATCGCGTAGTGCCGTCAGCACTGGTCAGCGTGCACTGCGCGCCAACACCCTCGCCCACGACCGTGCAGTTGACGACCATATAAAGGTACTGACAAGCCGCGCCAAAGTCGCCGATAACCCGCCAGATGGCGTCTGCCGCTACGTGGATGGTGGTCTTGCAGGAGACTTGGGTCATGAAGCACCTGAGTTTTGGGGCCAGGGTAGGTGAGATCAATCTCACCTACCCTGGCCCCAACGAAAAATATCGGGCTGTGATTGCCATTCTCATTGCCAGGTTGCGTCGAGTTTTGTCTGCTTGTTTTCGGATGAGGCCTGCGCAATTAAGGCTGCGTCAATGGCAATCGTTTCGGCATACACCAGGCGGCGTGGCGCCGCGCCGATGATTCGCCGGTCAGACGGGCGGGCCGGATTCGTAGTACCATCTGAATTGACAGTATATTCGGCTGAAATATATTCATATTCGCGGATGAGCAACCGATATTGACCTGATGAAGGCCCGTCTACAAAGTTCACCGCGCCCGTCCACAGGACGGATGGATCAATCCTGAGAGAACTTCCTTGCTCAATGGTGGCAACACTGGTGTCAACCGTGTTCCAGGCCAGATCGCTGCCAATCTGTTCGTCGAGTTGCTGAACTTCGACCTCAATCTCGGTTGGAGTTGCCACCACGTGTGTGGGAGTGGGAAGGACTTGTGGCGGGGGGCCTGCGGGCTTCACCCCGGAGATCGTGACGCGCAACTGCCGGGGTTGATACGGGTCAGCGGTGACGACCGCTGCCCGATCACTGTTAGCTGCGCGAAATCGGCCAGCACCACCCGTGACGAGCTTGGCATCTGCCAGCGCGCAAGGCTGATACCGCACCAGCGCCAGCCGGATGAAGGGCGAATAGGTGGACCCGGCATCGACAGTCAGGTCGCAGTACCACATGTTTCGTTCCTGGTCGAAGACAACCGGATAGCCCACAACATCCACTCGCTTGCTCTCATCCTCTTCCAGACTGAGCGATTTTTCCATGGCAACAGCATCCGGGAAATCCTGGTCGCCAGGCAGGGGCGCCAGTCCTTGAGTTTGCCAGATCGGGTCGTTTCCCCATTGGGTGATGAACGACTTCCAGCTATCCCTTACCAGAAGGTCTTCAAACTTCTCTTCGTTAAGGCTGTTATTGATTGTTACGCCTAACAACTCCCCTTCCCCGACGAAAACCAGGGGCGTTCCAAATACACGCGCAGGCCGCCGCCAAACCGGATGCTGCGCTTCAGGTTGGTTTGTGTCTGGCGCTGCCAGCCGAAGGTAGGAATCACATAGGCGATTGTGGGGGCGACGGGCCGGGTAGACGCCGGAACGTCAACGACTACAGAATCACTGGTCCGCGTGAATTTCAGTTTTCTTGTGTTTCTCCCTTCGACTACCTTCTCTGGAAAATACTCGCGGTAACGCGAAGTGGAACGGGCTGTGTAGCGAATGCGGTGATGCTTTGTATCATTCAAATGGTGACAGGGGGCCGCGTCGGTCTCGATGCGCTCGCCATCTTTATCTGGACCAATCCATGCAAATGGCAGCAGATCGCCCAGATTGCCAAGGCGATCCCCTCTTCTCGTGAAGCACAGTAAATCGTGGCCCGCGTCATAGTAGGCAACGGCGCGATTGTCTGGCGTCACTCGCACCAGGTGCGTCTGAATCTGGTGGAGGGGAATTTCGTCCACAGGAGCAGCGTGGGAAGCGGTGTAAATCGGTTGACGTAGGTCATCCACAGGATCATCCCATTCCGCCATAATATCCACCTTAGCAGTGCTTGCGGCGTGGATGTGCAAACCGCCCAGAAGATAGGCTTCGGTTGTGCCGGGTTTGCGCCACGCGGTGATGGCGTTTAACTCCGTGGGATTGGGGGCGTTTGTATCGCGCGATGATCGAACCACGCCCACTTCAGGCGCGGTTTGCAGCACTTCCCGATTGGGTCGCAGTTCGTCATAAGGCTCGTGCTGCACGGGAATGGCTGTGAAGGCCGGCCGGCCGATGGGTTGCAGCGTGGCGTGCACCAGCGTGAGCAGGCGCGGCGGGGTCAGCATCCAGTGCCCCCCTTCGACCGACCGCTGCAAAATGTGGGCGATCCGGTCGACATCTTGCCACGGATCAAAAGCACTTTTGTCGGGAGATACGACGCTTTGTTGCTCGATATATTCACGTAACCATTGCCAGATGCCCATCGACTTGAGATCGTCGGGTTGGAGGTAGCTCGTCAGAGGCACTACGCTACTGCTGCCCTTGGGTAGCGCCACTGTCAGCACACGGTTTTGGGCATCCCAGCGGGGTGCGGCGCTTCCCTCGGCCAGGGCCAGCCGGAATGGTTGCCGGGTTTGCCAGTCGCCCTGACCGCCAAAGCTAATCATGGTGACTGAACCGGGGCGCGGATTGGGATCGTCTAAGGGGCTGTAAGCAACGGCCGACTCCGCTTCCGCGCCGGGCCGGGCGGTCCCCACAGTGGCGGTGGGCGCTCCGGGAAGATCGCGCAGCGCAGTCTCCGCTGGCCAGCACATCGGGGATGAAAGGCAGGCTGTCAATGCGATCGGCTGCTTCCAGAGGGAACTCCTGTTCTTGCCCGGCAACCCGAACCATCTTTTGTTTGAGTTCGGCGCCATCTTTGGCCTTCAGCAACTCATAGAGGGCGGGAGAGGGGTTCAGCTTGCCGGTGGCATCATCCAGCATGCCCAATCGCTCGGCCATTTCAACGCTGGTGCGCGGCGGCAGGATATGGCGATCACTGGCGCTCAAATCCGCGGCCTTTCCATCCTGGCTGATATCATTGTTATACGTGCGAATCACCAGCCGATCGAGTTGGGAGCCTGGATCCGTCACGCCTTTCTCATCGCGCAACACCACCTGGGGCGCGATCACCGGCTCATAACGCAGATAGGCAAATCCCGCCGGGTCCTGCGGTAAAGCAAGCCATTCCGAGAGATGCTCCAGCAGTGGGTGGTCCAATGGCAGGCTATTGCCACAGATATCGACGACCCTGGCGCGAACCCGATAACGTCGACCAAAGCGCAAACCAGGCAGCGACCTGCCAACAACCGAGAATTTTGTTGTCATCTGAAACGGGGTAGCGGGCTCGTTTTGATCCTTATTGGGCTGATCCAGGACTATCTTTGGATCGGGTTCGCTCGACAGCACTTTGCCGGGAAACGGCACGCTCGAGCTCCAACCAGCCCAACGGGCGATTGCCTCATTCAGGTAGATGTCCTTGGCGGGCGGGTTGTCGGGATTGTGGGCCGGTTGAGCGGCGGCAAGCTGCGTAAACCCTTCCTTGTCAGCGGTCTTAAACACCTGATCCTCGATCGTGTAGACCGCGTTGCGACGGTGCAGCGAGTGCCACCGGTTGGTGAAGCTATCCCAAATATCCAGACGGTAGCCATGCACCAGGTCTTCAGCATAGAACGGATCTTTCTGAGGTGCTTGTTGAGTGAATCGTTGATCGACTTCTTTGGACTTTTCGAACGAGCGCAGTAGTTTTTCACCGCGTTCGTCGGCAAAGAGCGAAAACCCACCAGAGCGCAAAGAAGGCAGCGTGGCATTGGGATCAAACACTTTAGGGTTAGGAGCGCCAACAGGCTCAATCCGTTTACCCGCTTCGTCCTGCTTTTCTTGCACCGTCTCCGCCATCATGATGGTTTTGTGCATCCCCCCGTCTACATCCACCTGGGCCAAGCCAAAACGTGGCGGCTCATTGGCCCGCTTGGGTGTCAGATGCAACAGACCAAAGGCTTCCAGGACATCAGGATTGGGCGGGGTTAGAAAAACTCGGCTGCCCGATTCAACCGTGACGTGGGCGTATGCCGTCTTTAGAGGAGTCATGCCGGTCGTGACTCGCCACTGCCAGTTGGGGCTGGCCGCCACCACGCTGAGGGTACCGGAGGAGGTAAGGGCCACAAACTCCCGCGGGAGTTCCATATCGATGACCAGCCCCAGCGCCCGCAGCAGTTCAGGGTAGGAATTGAGCGAACTCAGGACCTGATGGAAATCGAGGAGTTTCTCAAAATCAGGAGGGTTGTCTTCAATCGATTGCCCCGGCGGGATATGTTGCGAAACCGCAAACTCCTTGGCGACCACTTCACGGACCTCGGCGATCTCAGCGTCAGTCATCCCACTCGTTCGATACAGCCCTTCTGAATCGATAGGCTGTTGGCGCAGCGTCTCCTGCTGGCCTTTCCACTTCGTTCGGCCGCCATCCCGATACATGTCACGAAAATTGTCATCCCAATTCACCGCCCACCCTTTAATCAGCTCTTGAAGATGACTGTAGTTGGTGCGCCGGTCAGGCTGGTGGAAGGACAGGGGGTTGGGGATTTCGCCGGTTTCGTCGTGTGGTAGCGGGTCGGTCTTATCGGGCAGTGCCAATTCAACGCTTGCTTTTTGATACAACTCTTTCAGCAGCGACAGTGCACTGCGGGTGGAGGAAGACACCATTTTGTGGTCGGAATAGTCATCGGTGGTGTGGGATCGCACCAGCGTGTTTTCCTTGAACATCGCCTTCCACAGCCTGGGCTCCAGAATTCCGGTTGCTACGGGAGCCGTGAATTCCGCCCCCCCATTGCACTAAAGGTCAGGTTGAGGCCTTTCTCCTTCAGCCATCGCGTCCAGTCTAGCCAGTCCGGGAACTCGCCCAGTACGGCCTGGTCCGAATTACCCAAGAGGCGCGGCGAAATATACACCGACACGGGCATCGTCTCGGAATCAATGCTGATACCACGCGGCATCACAGTAAACAGAATCGTCTGGCTTGTCATTTTCTTGTTCTCCCAGGGCCTCTTATACAGTTTGTCGGTTCAGGCGCGGTTGCATGCGGCCCTGAACTAGGCGAAGGCTCGAGCATATTCACTCCAGATGCCGGGAACATCCCAAACTTCTTTGAACTTCGGATCGCCGTCTTGCCCGCCAAATTTCTTCTCTACCGTTATTACGATCGATTTGCTGAAGAAGAGCACTTCTACTTTCACCGTCAGTTTGGCCATGCCAATGGCTTTCCCGGGCAGTTCCCTGCCGGCTTCATCGTTCTTGCCTTTCTCATAGGTGAAGCTTAAATAGAACTCCAGGGAGATCGAAATCAGCCCCAGCACGGAAAGTTCGCCGCCCATGCGGAAGTAGCCGGTAAGGGTGGCCGCTTTGCTGCCGTCTGTCTGGGTCTCCAGTTTGAAATAGATGCCGGCCATGATGTATACACCACCGCTGGCAACGCCCAGATTAATCGCGGCCGAAGCCCCAAATTCAAAGGCGGCCTCCACAACGCGAACGGCTAGGGTATCCAACTGCAACCGGAAGAAACCGCCACCGCCAAAAAAGGCGACCGTCAAATTGAACGGATGCTGGCGTTCCGAAACGTTGAAGTCGAACAGTGGGCTGCCGTTCAAAAAAGGCAGCGTCAGGGCGGCTCCCAGGCTGACATCCTTGAGCGCGAATATCCCGATGGCGATGGGAGGCAGTCCGATGGCGAAACCCGCGCGAATGGCTGGCTCCGGCGTTATTTCCAGGCTGGGGCCGTCCCCAAACAAGGCAGGGGGAATGATTTTCTTGAGTTCGTTGACGAATTTGAGATCGCCCAAGAACTCCAGGGCATCGTCGCCGGGCACGAGTTGGACCTTGACATCTGTTTTCTGGCCGGTTTCCGACTTGAAATGAAAGGATTCGAAACTGAGTTTGACGACCTCGAGGAATTCCAAAGAGAAGTGGGTCAGCGTGCCGGAAAAAAGCGAGTGTCCCTCAGCGCCGTTAACCGGCTGTTCAAGCACTCCCTCAATCGCCAGTGTTGATTGGCCGCCGGTATCTTTCTTAAACAGAAAGAATCCACCGGGTATCTTATCGCCCGGATTGGCCGGCACATTTTTAATAGCGGGATTCCATTTCAGCATCACGCGAGGAGGTGTGTCTTGCGGAAAGAACTGGATGGTCGGCGCATTGCTGAAATCCCCGCCTGAAATCAAATCGCCCAGTTTTAGCTTGCCAAATAGAGTGGCTGAATCTTCAACATCTTTGAAAAAAGACCCGGGTTTGAATGTATTCGCTGCGGCATCGTCGAGCTCGCCGGCGATCGGCCCTACCTTGCGCGTCACGCCCGTAATCGACAGATCCGGCGTGGCCATGCCGCCCCCTTTATCGGCCGAGAACTTCGACTGTACGTTGGTCAGTAATTTGGCAAAGACTTCGTTGCCGCTGTCAAAGTTCCCCAGGAGATATTTTTCGAAGTATTGAATGTCGGTGGGCGCCGTCGTGCCCAAGAGTTGTTCGACCGCGCTCAGATTCACCTTCGCTGTGGCGAGCCTGGGCAGGAAAGGAGTGGTAGTTGCATCATCGGTGTCAAAGAAGAGCGCTTGCGTGGTCAGTGTCGTGTTGTCACTGGCTTCGCCGTTGGGTTCAGCATAGGTAACAGGTTGTCCGGGAACAGAGCAGACCCTGTGGTCGTCTCCCGCCCTATTGTATATGGCCCGTATTCTGCCAATCCTTTTCGTAGTTGCGTCGCTGTTGGGGACAAAAACGAGCCCTGTCGTGAAATCAATCGTGTGTCCGACACCGTTAACACTATCTTGACCCACTGCGTGAAACTTGAAATCAGACCCGCCCACGCGCACCCAGAAGGAGTATTCGGGATCATCGAGATTTCCTGGGTTGCTTTTCAGTGGTTCGGGAGGATCAATATCGGGAGTGACCAGCGTCGTCATTCGCACCTGTTTCAAGGGCATCGCGCGACCCTTATCATTCAATACCAGGCGTTCCTGGGAGTAGTCCTTTACGGGCTGGCGCACAATGATAAACATGCGCTGTGCCAGATAAGCAAACGGCGTTCCATTCACCTCTCGGAACTTGCGTTCGGTCACTTTAATCAATGCTGCCCGATGCCCAAAAGGATACAGATAACCCTCATACACAATCCGCACGTAATGGTCGCGACCCTGGGTGGCCACATGCACCCATTCCGAGATGTTGAGGGGTGTGCCCGGTTCTCCACTGTACAGCGCCGGCAGAGGCGGGCCATCTCCCCTGACCGGATCAAGCAGGTGGATCAGGTCTTCAAACAGAAGCGGTCTGATCAGCTCCCTGGGAATAGCGACTACAGGGTTTCTTGGAAAGCGTTCAATTGGAATTGGGTTGATCGGATCAACGGCAAAGTGTCCTTTGTGAATCCATTCAAGCGGTGGCTCCCAATCCCCTCGTGATTTCAGCCAGCCGCCCAGGGCGGAGAGGATCATCTGCTGGGCATGGATTGGCTTCGGTCTATAGGTCGCCCAATTCATCTTACTCTTGACAAAGCCTTTGAAGGCCGAGGTGAGGATCACCAATTCGTGACGGTCGCGGCGATTCATCGCCGTGAGGACGTCATCTCCGGCCCACTTGTCCGCTACACCCAATTCTGGCCAACTCGATTCTGGCTCAGATGGCCTGGCGACATAGTCAGGCGACCAGATGGCTCTCAGGGGCGCAGGGGTCGCCTTGGAAAACTCTACAACGCCACCGTCCGCAGTGCGGTAGGCTAAGCGCGTATGCCAGAGTTCTGTACGCCCGGCGTGGGTTTTCAGCGTGGTAATATGCGACCAAACGACATCGTGATTGGGCGATAATATCAGGCGATAGGGGATCTCGATCGCCGTTTCTTCGAGGCTGGGTGGGGCGATTGCCGGGGCGTTCAGCCACTGGTCATCGGTTGGGTTTTCAGGAATATCGGCGATCGCGGAAACGCTCAGCTCCAGTTTTGTCCAGTTCAGCAAGCCTTCAATCGTGTAAGGAATACGCGGATTGCTGTTCGCGGGCAACTGGAACACCAATCGCGTTGGTTCCCCCAGCCTTGCTTTGGCGGGGCGGCGTTTCAAAATGTCTTCCATAGTTTGAGCCGGACCGCTGCTCGCTTTACGCCGTTCCTTTTCTTCTGGCGTTTCCGTTGCCTGGCGCTTTGCATTATTTTCCAGGGAGGGTTGCGGCTCATAGGCGGCTTCTTCCGCAATCGTCTGCGGTGGAAAATGGACAATGATGTAAGCCTTCTGCGCTGCATCTTCAGCCACCAGGACCGGGCCATCGGGCCCATTTACATCGAGCTGGAGGTTCCTGCACTCAATCTGCAAATTGAGTAAATCATCGGGACGAATAACACTAACCCTGAGCGCCATCATCTATTCTCCTGAAAACCAAACGGTCTCATGACCGACTATTGCATCTTCGACATGCCCGCTCCGACAAATTTCATGCTGGCATCCGCCAAGTTTTGGCGCAAATCTGGGCTAAAAGTCTCTTTCGCTGCTTGCTCGAATTGCGTTGCCATCACCACTAAATCGATTCCGTCGAGATCATTGGCAAACCAAGGCGGGCGCGGTCCTGGGAACGGATACCTCAACCTGAATCCAGTGCCGCAAAAATCATCGACGAATCTGGCGATATACCCACTGACAATGATAATGCCCTGCTGTTCGCCTTCGTGCGCTGTCGTATCGGCAATCTCCTGAAGCAGCTCAGCACGGCTGATCAGCGCTTGTGCCACCGATACCAAAAAAGCAAAGCGCGGCGGCAGGGGTTGCGGATTGAGCGCGACTTCTTCGCCGAAACTGTGACCACCGCCGAGTATATCGAAAATTTCAGGGTGCCTGGCAAGAAGGCTTGCGAAAGCGACTTTCCAAGGCACGGGGTTACCAAAACCCAGTTGCCAAGGAACTACCTGGTCAAAAAAAACGTTCCAAGGCTCCGGATGTGGACCAAAAGCACTGATTCGTTCCAATGCTACGCGGATCACCGGATCCCAGGGTCCCGGCGGCAAAGGATGCTCGTCATCCTCGCGTCCCCTGCTTCCGCCAATCATTGTACGGACAAAGGCTAACAATTTCTCCGGACTGATATGTAACGATTGTTGTTCTGTTTGTTCAGTGTTCATGTGTTTCACTCCTTTGTAAAACCAAAAACCCGTACTGACATCGTCAATAGTCAATGGATCTTTGGGGCTTAAGGTCGCTTCCCTCCATATGAATGCCTTACGTAAAGCTAGCCGGGCGTGGCGTAGTTATCTATTTCCCTCACTTCACTGTGAAGCCTTATCATGACGAAATACTCCAGGCATTATCAAATTGTCCTTTCTTGACTAGCGCTAAAAGCAATCTTCCCCGCTGCTTAACTATAAGTCGGCTGCGTTCTTACAGCCGATTCTCCACCGTAAACGCGATTCGGTAAGAACTCGCGCACTCATCATACGCCCATCCCCCGCGCGGCGATAGACAAGAATTAATCTACTTTGGGGGCAGTTTGGCTACAATAATTTGTAATTGGTGAGATGAGGGAGGGAGGCTGTAGGAGTGGGCATCCCTACACTTGCACCCACTGACCCGCAAGGGGTGGCGCAGTGCGGTGTGCCCGCCTTTCGAAACGGCACACTTGCACCGCAGGCAACCGCCCGGCGGTGCAGTGCAGGTGTAGGGATGCCGTTTCTGCGTAAGGTCAGTTTGTAATAGGGGGGATGAGCCAGAGAGGCCGTCCGGCAGCGCTTACGCTGGCGGCTCGTCCAGCGTGGCCCAGCCCTGGCGCAGGGCATACAGCGCGGCCTGGGTGCGGTTGTTCACATGAAGCTTTTCGTAGATGGTGCGCAGCCGGTTGGCCACGGTGAAGACCGAGTAGTTCAGCGCCTCGGCGATGTGCTCATTTTCCACACCCTGGGCAACCAGGCGCAGGACGGCCATCTCGCTCTCTGTCAGTGGCTCGCTGAGCGGTTGTTCTGGTATGGATAGGTGGAACTCGCTCAACACGCGGGCGGCGATGATGGGGTCGATCAGGTATTCACCGCGGTACACCGCCTCAATGGCCGCGATGAGATCGCGGGCATCCACGGTCTTGAGCAGATAGCCGCGGGCGCCCGCCCGGATGGCGTCGAGCATGTACTGCTCCTCGCGATACATCGTGAGGGCGATGATGCGGGCGGCGGGGGTTTCGCGCAGGATCTGACGAATGGCTTCCACGCCGTCCATGTCGGGCATGACGATGTCCATCAGGATCACATCCGGCTGCACCGTGCGCGCCAGCGTCACCGCCTGACTGCCGTTTTTGGCTTCGGCCACCACTGCAAAGCCGCCCAGCCCCTCGCACAGTTGGCGCAAGCCCTGGCGCACCAGGGTGTGGTCATCGGCGATCAGGATCCTAATCGGCGGCATGGAATGCCCCGCTGTATCGGGTATAGAATGCCCCGCTGTATCGGGTATAGAATGCCCCGCTGTATCGGGCATAGAATGCCCCGCTGTCGCTGTTCCGGCACTAATGCCCCGCTGCTCTGGGCATAGGGTGCCCCGCTGCTCTAAGCATGGTTGACCTCTTGGACGATCGGCGGCAAGGTGATGAGTAGTTCCGCACCCTGACCGATCGCGCTGCGAATATCCAACGTGCCGCCCAGATCCAGGATGCGCTCGCGCATCTGGCGCAGACCGAAATGGCCGGCACCTTCGGCAACCGGGCTGAGTTGGCCCGGGTCGAAGCCCTGGCCGTTGTCGCGCACCGAGACGGCGACGCCGCCGGCTGCGTCCACGGCGAGGCGCACCAGCGCTGAACTCGCGCGAGCGTGCTGGCCGATGTTGTTCAGTCCTTCCTGGATGATGCGGAACAGAGGCAATTCGTAGACCGCGGGCAGGGCGTCAGGCGGCCCGGACAGATCCAACTGCGCCACCAGTTGGTTCTGGTCGCCAAAGTCGCCTATCAGTTGCGTCAGCGCCGGGAACAACCCCAGTGCGTCCAGGTCCACCGGGCGCAGGGCAAAGATGGAACGGCGGAGGTCGGTGATGGCGGCCATGAGAACGTCCTGTAGTTCGTCCAGTGCGGCGCGCATGGTCGGGGGAGCCGCCTCCGCCAGGTGAGACCACAGCGCCGACTTGAAGCGCAGCCCGGCCAGGTTCTGCGCCACGCCGTCGTGAATCTCGTGGGCGATGCGACGGCGCTCGGCGTCGATGGCTTCCGTCTCGCTCCGGCGCTGTTTTTCGGCGGTGATGTCTTCAACCGTGACGATCATGCGGCCGGCGTCGGTCGGATCGGGCGCGGCGATGACGCGCACGGGAAAGCACGTTCCGTCTCGATGCCGGCCGAGGGTCTCGATCGTCACCGTTTCGCCCTGCTGGACTCGCTGCACGACGCTCAGGACGGTAGGTCTGGCATCTTCAGGCGCCAATTGGGCGGCTGGCATGCCCATCAACTCCGCGGCCGTATAGCCGTAGACCAATTCCGCCCGCCGGTTGACTTCCAGGATGGTCGCCGGGGTCACGGTCACGTTGGCGACGAAGATGCAGATGGGCATGTTCTCGAACAGGTGGCGGTAGCGCTGCTCGCCGGCCTGGTTGGCGCGATCGGTTTGACTGGTTCCCACAGGGCTATCTTTCCGGCAGCACGTGGTCTTTATACTGCGCCCTCAGCACCTTCTTATCGAACTTGCCCACGCTGGTCTTGGGCACCGCCTCGATGAAGACGATATCGTCGGGCAGATACATGTGCGCGTAGCGCGGGCGCAGGTGCGCGTAGATTTCTTCCTTCGTGAGCGAGTCCTTGTAATCGGGCTTGGGCACCACGCAGGCCAGCGGGCGCTCCTGCCACTTGGGGTGCGGAATCGCGATGACGGCCGCCTCCGCCACTTTGGGATGCGACATGATCGCGTTCTCCAAATCCTGGCTGCTGATCCACTCGCCGCCGCTCTTGACCAGGTCCTTGGCGCGATCGACGATGAGCATGAAGCCGTCGGGATCGATCGTGACCACGTCGCCGGTCTTGAACCAGCCATCGTGGAATGACTCTTTCGATCGCTCGTCGTTGTAGTAGCTGTTGATGATCCACGGCCCGCGCACTTCCAACTCGCCGAAGGTCTTGCCATCCCAGGGAATCTCCTGGCCCTGTTCGTCAATGCCGCGAATCTCCACCAGCGGCACGGGCGTGCCCTGCCTGGCGCGGATGGCGAACTGCTCATCTTCCGGCAAGTCGAGTTGATAGCTCTTCAGGTTGGCCGTGGTGCCCAGCGGTGAAGTCTCTGTCATGCCCCACGCATGCACAATCTTGATGCCGTGCTTTTTCTCGAAGCCCTCGATCATCGATCGCGGGGCTGCCGCGCCGCCGACCACTGTGGCGCGCAGCGAACTGAGATCGTAGCGTTCCTTATCGAGCAGGGCGAGCAGGCCGAACCAGATCGTTGGGACGCCCGCCGCGAAGGTGACCTTCTCCGCCTGGATCAACTCGGCCAGATCGCGCGGCTGCAAGTGCGGGCCGGGAAAGACGATCTTGGTGCCGACCATCGCACAGGCAAACGGCGTGCCCCAGGCCATGACGTGGAACATCGGCACGACGGGCAAGTACACATCGCGCTCGCACAGGCCCAGCGAGTCCGCCATCGTCAAGCCCAGGCAGTGCAGCATGATCGAACGGTGCGAGTAGACCACGCCCTTGGGATGGCCGGTCGTGCCCGAGGTGTAGCACATGCCCGCCGCGTCGTTCTCGTCGAGATGGGGCCAGGGATAAGCGGGGCTGGCGTCGCGCAGCAGTTCTTCGTAGGCGTAGACCGATTTGAGTTGGCAGTCGGCCGGGACCTTGTCGTCCATCACGACGTAGTGCTTGACGCTCTTCAGATGCGGCGCGAGTTTTTCCACGGCAGGCAGCAGCGACGTGTCGACGAACACCACTTGATCTTCGGCGTGATTGACGATGTAGGCGAGCTGATCGCCGGGCAGGCGCAGGTTCAGCGGATGCAGCACGGCGCCCATGCACGGCACCGCGAAGTACAACTCCATATGCCGCGCGTTGTTCCACGCAAAGGTCGCCACGCGATCGCCGCGCCGCACGCCGAGTTTCTCCAGCGCGTTGGCCAGCCGCGCCACGCGCTCGGCCATCTCGGCGTAGGTGTAACGCGCCAGCGTCGGCCCGGCTTTGGTGACGATCTCTTTTTTGCCGTACAACTGGCGTGCCCGATCGAGGACGTGCGTCAACGTCAACGGATAATCCATCATTTGTCCGCGCATGGGAAGTCTCCTTAGGCTGTGGGGATATGGCTATTGTAGTCTGAATCGGCGCAAAATCAACAATGTGATTTGCGGCGCAACCTTATAGAAATTGTTTTTGCAATTCCCATGCCTGGTGTGCGGCGCTAAAGCTGCCCTTCCGGCAGGCGGCTCGCCTTGAGTGCGGCGACCTGTTCCGCCGTGAACGGCGGCTCGAACAACTCGGCGGATTCGTGGTAGCAGCGAAACAGGTCGATGATGTAGTGCAGCCGCTCGGGGAGAGCAGACCAATCGACTGCGCCGGTGCCACGCGTGCTGTCCGGCGTTGGATCGATCCGGGTGAGCATCGCCTGCAGATCGGGCAGGGTGATCTGCTTGAGTGAGGGTGGAAATTCGGCGGGCAGGTCCTGGCCCAGATGCAGGATCACGTCGTGCGGCAGGCTGATGGTCATCATGTATTCCGTGATGATCAGGTGCGCCAGGCGGCGCGCTTCGGCCAGCAGGCCGTCGAGCGCGGCGTCCAGGGGACGGGGCCGATCGAAGATCTTGAGCAGGAACAGGCGCAGCCGCACCTGCCAGCTGTTCTGCGGAAAGAGCGCCTTGATCAGGCGCCGGCGAAATTCTCTGGGATCGATCAAGGCCGCATTCATGGCCTCGGCAATTTCCGGCTGCAGGCGCGTCTGCTCGTGAAACCCGATCTCGATGTTGGCCAGCAGCAGCAGTTGCGCGCGTGTGACTGGAACACTTTCGAAAAATGCTTGATAGTAACGAGTGAAGGCCGTCCGCAAGTATTCCTGTCCGTCAGGCGGATCGCCGGGGCGCAGTCCTGCGCAAAAGCGCGCGATCCTTTCGGAATCCGGGGCCGCATCATTCAAGCAAGCCGTGTAGAAGCGCGCAAATTCGCGCCCGATCTCTTCGAAGACTTTTTTGTTGCCGCGCCCCACCGCGTCCGCCGCGCGATCCACGGCGGCCAGCGGATTGATCACATCCCAGACGGTCTCTTGCACTTCGGCGGCGCTTTGCCGGGAGCCCAGTGCGTGCGCCGCAGCCGCCACATCCGGCGCGGCCTGTGCGCGGGCGGGGGCCGCGCGCCTGGCATTTTCCAACAGGCGCGCAAAGTCCTCTTTGCGAATGGTCTGCCCCGCCTGCCGGGAGGCCCAGGTGGCGAACGTGCACCAATTGGCCCCGCTGACGCGCGCCGCCAGGGCCCCCGCCAGTTCGTGATAGCACTGCGTGATCTGCAGGTTGCGGATCACGGGGCCGGGCAGCGCGGCGATGCGATCAACCTCCGCCAGCGTCGGGATAGGATTGCTCGTCGTCATTTCACTCCCCTGGAAAACCCTCCCGGAGGTTCGCAAACCTCCGGGAGGGTTGATACCGCTACCGGGGTCGCTCGCCCGCCGCATAAAATTCGCGCTGAAGTTGCGGCGTCACCGCGTCCTGTTTGATCGCCGCCACGGTTCGCGCCAGAGCCTGCGCGTGGGCGTCCAACAAGCGATGGCCCTTCTCCGCCGTCGCGGGCCGGCCATCGCCGCGATAATGCGTGGGATGATCGGCATACCACCAGATGCCGGTATAAACGCCGCTCTCATTCAACGCCTTCAACCGATCGAGCGGCAGACCTTCGCCGTCGGCAGGCGCGCGATCGAGGCGGACGAGATCGGGGCGAATCGCCAGGATCTCGCTGGTTTCTTGTTCCCCGCCGTGACCATCGACGGTGGTTTCCCACAGCGCCGCCAGGCTGGCTTCCTCCTCAGGCGGCAAATAGGGATCGGCCACGTATACCACATAGTCGCGCGGGCCGGCCAATTGCGCCTGCGCGAAGAAGCGCGTGAAGTGATAGTTGCCGCCATGCGCGCTGACCAGCACGATCTTCTTCAGGCCGTTGCGCGCGATCTCGCGGCAGACATTGTCGAGCAGGCGCACGATCAGATCGGCGTCGAGCGCGATGGCGCCCGGCGCGTGCCGCGCTTCCAGGATCTGCGTGAAGATCAGATCGGGAAAGACGATAACCGGTTCGAGCGCAGCAGCGCGGCGGCACAACTCCCGCCCGATCAGCATGTCGGTGCCGGTGGGCAGGTGATGCCCGTGCCGTTCGACGACGGACAGCGGCACCACGCACACCCCCTGCGCCTCTCGGACGGCTTGCGGAAAATCATCGCTGGACAATTCTTCCCAATTCATTTTGCTGCCTCCTTGTTCGATCTAGTTCTTGTCCGAAAACCCAGCGGGAGCGGCTCCGAGCGTAGCCTCCCTGTGGGACACGCCGCGAATTTGCCGGGCACACATGCACCCATTCCCTCTGCGCTTCGCTTCAGGGACTTCGTGCGTGCAGTGCGGTGTGGGAGCCCGGTCTGCTACTATCCGGACAGAAACTATCTATGATTTTCGGCGCGGCCAGAAGCAACCCAATGAGCACGCCCAGCCCGATCGCGATCAGCCACTGCTGCAGCACAAAGCCGCGCGGGAGCGCGGGCCGATCGGGCAGGGTCCGCACGCCGCGCTGATAGACAGGGCGCGAAATGAAAGGCAGGATCACATCCGAGGTGAGATAGGTAAACCACGTGGCCGGGGCGCCGGGCAGCGGCCTGATTGGCTGCGGCTTCTCGTCGGCAATTTCTATCTCGCCCACGGCATAGGTTTCACCACGTGCCGGGTCCAGCCGGGTGACGATCGCGCCTGCGCTGTTGACGATCTTGCAGGCCGGCGTCATGTTGCATGACACCTGCACCTGATCGGCCTGGCCCAGGTAAGGCGCCAGCCGGGGCACAGTCGGCAGCATGGCCAACAGCGTCATTCGCGGATTGGGTATCATGCTGCGGAAGTGACCGGAGGCGACGGTGTTCAGCAGCGGCACGCCCAGCCATGCTGCAAAGCGATTCAGGCCCGCGCCAAAAACGCTTTCCGCGGTGTGGCGTGTCGATTGCATCAACGGCCCCAGGCGGTCGATCGTCCAGCGCTCGCCGCTGCGAAACTCATACGTGGGCCGGCCCAGATCGGGCGGGCAGCTAGTGATGACCATGAGATCGACCCGCCCCGCGTATCGCCGCCACAAATCCGGGTGCGCCACATCCCAGCAAATCAATAGACCGATGTCGCCCAGCGCGGTGTGCGCCACTTGCACGCCGTGCCCGGCGCGAAAATAGGCGCGTTCCCAGCCCCAGGGATGATTTTTGTCGTAGCGCCACATCTTGCCGTCGGGCGCGATGAGCAACAGCGCGTTGTAGATCTCGCCGCCGTCACGCAGCAGGATCGATCCGGCCAGATGGAGGTTGAGGCGCACGCTGATGGCCTTCATCCACGTGACCGTCGGCCCGTCGAGCGGCTCGGCGCGCTGAAAATTCTCGTTGGTGTAGCGATAGCCGGTATTGAAGACTTCGGGCAGGGCGATGAGCTGAGCCCCGTCACGGGCGGCCTGCGTGATCAGCCGTTCGGCGCGCGCCAGCCGGTCGGGTGTGGGGGCGGGCGTCACGTCCAGCTGCACAACGGCGACTTTGAGCGTGCGAGACATGCTGGCCTCCGCAAAAGGAAAACCTGGCGGGTCTCCTGCCTAGCGCCGCGTCAGCAGCAGAATAATCACAACCACCTGAATCGCCACAATCGCCCAGAAGACTAGCTGAAACGACTTCTTCTGGGTCTTGTGGTGAAATAGCCGCATCGCCACAAAGGAGCCAAGCGTGCCGCCGAGCGCCGTGAGCAGGTGTAGCACGACTTCGGGGACGCGCGTGACATTGCGCCCGGCGATCGATTTGTCGTAGCCGTAGGTCAGGAACGAGGCGATGCTCACGGCGATGATCCACGACCAGGCCAATCCCAGCGCAGGCAGCAGGGCGTTGATGAGCAGAGCGAGAACGGCGGCGGCGGCGAAGGGAACGATACTGAGAAAGACAAGCATGGGATCTCCTTGACGAGTGATGAGTAAAGGGATGCGCAATGGGTTAGTTTAGATCGATCAAGTCATTCCCGCGCGCCTGCGCAGCGTGGCGGGAATCCAGTGCTTTTATCGGCACGAGTTCCCAATCGTCAACCTGGATGCCCGACACGCTGCGCAGGCACTCGGGCACACTTGCACCCACTCCGCTGCGGGGACTTCGTGCGTGCAGTGCGGTGTGACGGCGTCGTAACCTGAAGCGAGATTTGCTCTACGCGCGCAGGGCAGCGTTCACGCCGGGCATGACCAACTCCTGAAACATCTCGTCCATGCGCTCCGGCGAATAGGGCATTTTCCGATCGAGCCACCACAACAGCATCGTCTGCAAGGCACCTGCCAGATACACAATGACCGCGTCGAGCGGAACAGCCGGGAGGCGGCCCTGCGGCAGCGACGTGGTCAGATGTTTTTCGACCTGCGCGCGCCACTGCTGTTGTCCCGCGCGCAGCAGCACGTCGAATCCACCGCCCCAGACTAACGCCTTGTACAAATGATGATGTTCCTGGACGTGCCGGAACAGCGGCGCGACCGGAAAGATGAATCGACCAGCGCGCCATTCAACCTGGCTTCCCAGGCTTTCCATCATCTGCTGGAAGTTGCTGGCGAGCAGATCGTCTTTATCCTGATAGTGTGCGTAAAAGGTCGAACGGCCTACGTTGGCTCGATCGCAGATGTCCTGCACCGTGATCGCTTCGTAGCGTTTCTCCTGAATCAAGGCGATGAGCGCATGCGACAGGGTTTGTCGCGTGCGCTGCGTGCGGCGATCGGGTGGGGTATTTTCGGACAGCTGCGGCGTTTTGTCCATTAACAGACAGTCCAGGACAATTGCTGATTGACGTGACCGGGTGAAGCTTATACACTGGAGTTGCTTGCGCTGTATGCATTATACAATCACCTGACAGGAGATGGAAACCATGCACGGCTTGTTGAAACATTTGCACGGCGGCGATCAACACTCGCACGCCGACTCCGCGCCGCAGACCACGGGCAGCGTCATCCACTGGGCCGGCCGTTACGATAGGGTCGTACAAGTCATGGCGCTGGGGCAGGCCGGCCGTTTGCGGCGCGCGACCGTTGAATTTGCTCACATCGCATCCGGCGAGCGCGTGTTGGACGTGGGCTGCGGCACCGGCGATCTCACCTTGCTGGCGAAAGAGCGGGCCGGCTCAGCCGGCCAGGTCTGCGGCCTTGATGCCGCACCGGAGATGATCGAGGTGGCACGTCAGAAGGCCGCGCGCCAACAAGCCGATGTGGATTTCCGCGCCGGCTTCATCGAACAGCTGCCGTATCCCGACGCTTCGTTCGATGTGGTGTTGAGCAGTCTGATGATGCACCATCTCCCGGCTGATCTCAAGCCGCTGGCGTTGGCCGAAATCCGCCGGGTGCTCCGTCGTCCCGATGCTGTTTCGGGAAAGCCGAACGGCCGCCTGGTGATCGTCGATTTCAGAGGTTTGCTTGAGCAGCAGCAGGTTGCGGCGCTGGTGGAACAGGCCGGCTTTACGCAGGTGGAAACGCGCCGCCTGTGGTTCAATGTCCTGGGATTGCTGCGGGCGGCGTAAAACGTACGGCGCGAAACACAGCACGCCAGGCCGGTCCTGCACTGATGCTATAATCACTCACAACCTGTCCGCATGAACCGGCCATGACCGGCCCACCATCTGTCGCCGGCGCGCCTGATGAACCGTGCGTGCCCTGTCGATTGTCTACTCACGCCGAGCCCGCGCGGCCAGGGGCCTATGAACGATTATCGCATTTTTGTCGGCGCGTTTCCCGAAAGTGATCTGGTTGATCGCATTCAAGCGCTGCGCCTGCGGCATGATGCCAGGACGGCGCGCATCACTGCGCCGCACGTGACACTGGCGGGAACCTACTGGCGCAGCGGGCCACCTGCGCCGCAGAACGAAGCGGCGACCGTCGAGCAGCTGCGCGCGATCGAGGGCCGGCTGCGGCCGTTCGAGCTGAAGCTCGCCGGCGTGGGAACCTTCCTGCCGGACAATCCGGTGCTCTATCTGCACATTGAGCCGACGCCGGACTTGCTGGCTGTTCGCCGCGCGCTGCTGCAAGCCATCGGATCGGACCAGCATCGTCACTTCACGCCGCACCTCACCCTGACGATGCGGCTCGCTGCGCGCCAGACCGACATCCTGTTCAAGCAGCTCCGGCAAACAGACTGGCTCAGGCAGCCTTGGAGCGTTCCCATCGATCACCTGTGGTTGATGCAGCGCGGGCCGGGCGATCCGGCGTGGCGGTACATTCATCGGATTAATATGGCGAACCATTCTGAGCGGAACGCAGCGTAGCGAAGTGCAGCCGAAGGATGCTGGACAACGGACTCTTCTATGACCCAAATTTCCTTCCCCCCTCACAGCCAATCTAAACAGGCCGTCCTCGACACGATGAAAGCCGCGCGCGATCACGATGTGAAGTGGCGCGAGGGGCGCGTGTTCAGCCTGGTCTTCAACGCGGGCGATGAAGTCAGCGGCGTGTTGAAAGAGGCGTACAATCTGTACTTCGCGGAAAATGGGCTGAATCCCACGGCCTTTCCGAGTTTGAAGAAATTCGAGACGGAAGTGGTCTCAATGGTGGCCTCGCTGCTCGACGGCGACGCCGACGTGGTGGGCAACCTGACGACGGGCGGCACAGAAAGCCTGCTGATGGCGGTGAAAGCGGCGCGCAACACCGCCCGTGCCACGCGGCCGGAGATCAAGACGCCGGAGGTTGTCGTGCCCGTGACAGCGCATCCCGCCTTTGAGAAAGCGGCGGAATACTTCGACGTGAAGATGGTGCACGTGCCGGTGCGTGAAGATTATCGCGCCAACGTCGCCGCGATGGAGGCGGCGATTACGCCCGACACGATCATGCTCGTCGGCTCCGCGCCGTCGTATCCGCAGGGCGTCGTCGATCCGATCCGCGATCTGGCGCAGGTGGCCGTGAAGCACAACCTGCTGCTGCATGTCGACGCCTGCGTGGGAGGCATGCTGCTGCCGTTCGTGCGGAAACTCGGCTACCCCATCCCCGATTTCGATTTTTCGATTCCGGGCGTCACGTCGCTGTCGTGCGACTTGCATAAGTACGGATACGCCGCCAAGGGCGCCTCGGTGATTCTGTATCGCAACAGCGCGCTGCGGCGGCACATGTTCTTCTCGTACATCAACTGGTCGGGCGGCGTGTACGTCTCACCCACGATGACGGGCACGCGCCCCGGCGGTCCCATCGCGGCGGCGTGGGCGATCATGAACTTCCTCGGCGAAGACGGCTATCTCAAGCTGGCGAGCGTCGTGATGCAGACCGTGCGCAAAGTCCGGGAAGGCATCGCGTCGCTGCCCGAGGTGCGCGTGTTGAGCAATCCCGACATGAGCGTGCTGGCGCTGGCCTCCGATCGATTCGACGTGTACCAGATCGGGGATGAGTTGACGGCGCGCGGCTGGCATCTCGATCGGCAGCAGCTCCCGCCGAGCCTGCACATGACCATCGTGCCCGCGCATGCTGGGGTGGCCGATCAGTTTTTGAGCGATCTCAAGGATTCGATCGCCGCCGTGAAGAAACCCGGCGTCCGCAAAGTGACCAACAAGCTCATGGTGTCGGCGGCGAACGGCCTGGTGAAGGTGCTGCCGGACAAATGGGCCAGCCGGCTCACCGCGAAGTCGTCGGCGTTCCTGGGCGCGTCGGGCGAGGGGCTGCCGCAGCGTTCGGCGGCGATGTACGGGCTGATCGGCACGCTGCCCAATCGCGGCGATTTGAATGAACTGGTGATCGATCTGCTGGACCAGCTGACAAAGGTGCCAGCGGGTAATAAGTAACGAGTGACGAGTAAGATGCAGCCGCTTCGTTTACTCGTTACTCACACCTGCACTGCACCCGCCTCGTCGTGTCCCGCGCATAGCGCGGTGCAAGTGGTACTCGTGATGATTTCAGGGAGGAGATCATGTCGAATAGCGCCACGCCCCCGCTGCGTTTTTGGACCAAACTGGTCTACGGCTCCGGCGAGTGGAGCATCGCCAGCTTCGGCACGCTGCGCCAGATCTTCTACGCCATCTTCCTCGTCGATGTCGTCGGGCTGGAACCGCGCCTGGCCTCGTTTGCGGCGCTGGCCGGCGTGATCTGGGACGCCATCAACGATCCGATCGTGGGCACGTTGAGCGATCGGATGAAATCGCGCTGGGGCCGCCGCCGTCCCTTTCTGCTCTTCTTCACGATCCCGTTTGCCCTGGGCTTTCTAGCCTTGTGGTGGGCGCCGCCACTCGAAAGCCAGGGCGCATTGATGCTGTACTGCATGTTCGCCTACATGCTGAGCGATACGCTGCAAACGCTGGTCGTCGTGCCGTATTACGCGCTGATGCCGGAAGTCGCGCCCGGTTACGATCAGCGCACCAGCGTCACCGGCTATCGCATGGTCTTCAACTTGCTGGCCTCGCTGGCGACGGCCGTCCTCGGCCCGATGATCGTCAAAGCGACGTTGAGCGCGGGCTTTTCGCAGCAGCAGGGCTATCTGATTACGGCGGCGCTGTTCGGCGGACTGGCGACGATTCCGCTGTTCCTGGTCTTTGCTGTGGTGCGCGAGCGTTTTGCGGAACAAGCAGAAAAAGACCGTGAAGTGCCGTTTCGCCAATCGGCGCGCACGGCGTGGGGCAACATTCCCTTTCGCTATGCCACGTTGCTCTACATGCTCAACTGGATCACGTTCGATCTGGTCGGGTTGATGCTGCCCTTCTTCTTGACGTACTGGGTGGCGCAGGGTAATCTCACCGCCAAGGTCAATTTGCTCGGCGAACCGTTCACGCTGGAGTCGGCGGTGCTGGGCCTGCTGTTGATCACGGCGATTGTGGCCGTGCCGTTCTGGACGTGGCTGGCGCGCAAGCTCGACAAGCGCCGCGCCTACATCATCGGCATGAGCTTCTGGGTACTGGTGCAGCTGCTGATTTTTTCGATCCAGCCGCAGCAGGTGGAGTTGATTTTGTTGATGGGCGTGCTGGCCGGCCTCAGCGTCTCGACGGCGCATGTGCTGCCCGACGCGATCTTCCCCGACGTGATCGAGTGGGACGAGCTGCGCACCGGGCGACGGCAGGAAGGCGTGTACTACGGCATCAAGAACTTCATCCGCAAGCTCACGGGCGCGTTGGCGATCTTCTTTGCGCTGCAGGTGCTGGGCGGGTTCGGTTATCAATCGCCGCCGGACGGCGCGACGCAGTTTGCGCAGTCGGCGACGACACTCGAAGCGATCCGGTTTCTCACCGGCCCGATCGGGGCGCTGCTGCTCATGGGCGCAATCGTGGTGGCGTATTTCTATCCGCTCACCCGCCAGCGGCACGAGCGGATTTTGCGCCTGCTGGAGAAAAGGAGGGCGCGAGCGATCTAGACCTGTCAGGTGGGCCAACGAGTTCACGGATATCAACGATCCTGTGGCCCACCTGACAGGTCTTACAGCAAGATCAGCCGCAGCCCCATCACGATCAGCAGCACCTGTACCAGCTTGCGAAACAAGTCGGGATTAATGCGCCGATCGAGTTTGAGGCCGAAGAAGATGCCGAGCAGGATGGCGGGCAGGGCGACGAGGTAGTAGCTCCACACGATCGGCTGCAGGTTGCCCGCCAGCCCGTGGTTGATCAAGACAAAAGCATCGTTGACCAGAAAAAAGGCTTGCAGGTTGCTGCGAAATTCATCGGGATGCCAGCGGCGGCAATCGCCGTAGATCACTGCCGCCGGCCCCGCCACGTTGTACGCTCCGCTCAGAATGCCGCCGGCGAAGCCAAACACGAAGGCCCACGCGGGATGTTTTAATTCCGGCAGGCGCGGTGTGATGAGCGCGTAGAGCGAGTAACCGACGAGGATCACGCCCAGCGCGGCGAGCACGAGGTCTTCGCTGATCGTTTGGGCCAACACCAGCCCGATCGGGATGCCGATCAGCGCTGCCAGCGATAAGCGCCACACCGCCTTGAGATTGATGGCGCCCCGCAGGCGAACCAGCAAGATCGCTTCCAGCGTGATCGCCATCAGCGCAACCAACGGCGAAGCGACCTGGATGCCCAACAGCGGGGGCAAAATCGACATGGAGACGAGGGCAGACCCGAAACCGGTGAGCGTTTGCGTGAACGCGGAAACGAGCATGACGATGGCGACGATGAAAAACATGACAATCGCAACCTGGCGAGGGCCATTTCACCCCCGCCAGGTTCCCGGATAAAGTGCCGCGATTATACTTCTGATTGCAGGGTGGGGTGGAAGTGGTAAAATCGCGGCAATGCTGCCAGCTCTGACAAATACCGCATGAACAATTCCCGCCTTGCCGCCGCCCTGTGGTTCCTGTCGATCATGGCTTTTGTCGTTGCCGCGGCGCAGCGCGAGGTGCAGGCCGGCGCGCTCATCTTCAGCGCGATCGTTTTCGCGCTGCTGATGGGCCTGTACCTGATGTTCAGCGATGTGCGCCTCGCCGCGGCCCTGCCGCAGTTCACGCGCAACGGCGGCGAGTATGGCCTGCCCGGTTTTCTCTTTCTGCTCTACGTCATCCTCGTCTTGATCGCGCGGATCACGAATCCCGTTATCGCCATTGTCGTGGCGGGCGCCACGCTATGGGTTCCCGTGGGGCTGTGGTCGCGCAACGAAGAAGCCCTGACGCCGATTCAGGCCGTGGCCGGCCTGGCCATGCTCCTCATCCCGCTGGGGGCCGATATGGTCTTCGGGGCGCGGCCCGCTGCTGCTGAAATGGCCCTGCGCCTCGGCGCGTTTGCGCTGCCGGCCCTGCTGGTCTTGCTCACCACACGCGAGCAGAAGAGCCGCCTGAACTTCTATTTTGCGGCCGCCGTGCTTTTCATGTGGTACAGCGTCGAGTTTGGCGCTGTGCCGGATGCCGGTTTGCCCTTGCCCAACCCTCCCCGCATATTCGAGCAACTATTGTGGACGCCCGTCATCGGCTACATGAAGACTCGCGTTGCTTGTGCTGCTGCTCTACGTCGTGACACTCTCTCAGCGCCTGCCCGATGTGGGTTTCACTTTCTCGCTCAACCGCAGCGATTGGCGAGAAGCCCTGATCAACTTTGCGCTCTTTGCCGTCATCGCTGTGCCCTTCGGCCTGGTCACGGGGTTCATCCGGCTGTCGACGGCGCTCCCTTCTTTCCTGGAGATCGTCGGGCGGGGTGTGTTCATCTTCCTGTTCATCGCGCTGCCCGAAGAAATTCTGTTTCGCGGCGTGATCCATCGCTACCTGGAGCGCGTGCTGCGCTGGTCGCAACTGGCGACGTTGTTCCTGTCATCCGTCATCTTTGGTGCGGCACATCTCAACAACTCGCCCAATGTGGGCTATTATTTCATTCTCGCCACCCTGGCCGGAATATTCTACGGGCGCACGTTCGTGCGCACGGGCAAAGTGGTACCGGCTGCCATCGTGCACCTGGCGGTCGATTGGGTGTGGAGCATCTGTTTTGCCGGATAGAGGCCGATTATGAACCGTGCAATCAAAACCTTGCTTGTCACCACGGCTGCCGCGGCGACGGCCGCAGCCGCCGGCGTTTACGCTGCCTATCAAACTCGCCGCAAGTGGATTGGCCGCGCGCTTGACCTGTCGCCTGCTCATTACGATGCCGGCGTTGAAACGCACCTGCGCGTGCCGATGCCTGACGGCATCACGTTGGAAGCTGAGCACTATTACCCGCTGGCGGAAGGCTCGTTCCCCACGATCCTGATCCGCACGCCCTACGGCCTGTCGACTGACAATCCCCGAGTCAATACCGTTATCACCAACTTCGCGGTGCAGCGCTTTGTCGAGCGCGGTTATCACGTCATCGTGCAGAGCATGCGCGGCCGCTACGGATCGGAAGGCCGCTGGATTCCGTTTGTCGCCGAAGCAGCCGATGGGCGCGCCACACTCGAGTGGATTGCCCGGCAGCCGTGGTTCAACGGATCACTGGGCGCGTTCGGCAGCAGTTATCCCGGATACGCGCAGTGGGCCGGCGCTGCCGGCGCGCCGCCGTATCTCAAAGCGATGGTGCTCTCAGTCACGACGTCCCATCTGATTTCGGCATTCTTTCCGGCCGACGACGCGCTGGGCCTGGACACGACCGCGCGCTGGATGTTGGGCACGCTTGGCCCGAGCCACACGCCGTCGCCGGCAGGCTGGCTGTGGCTCGCCACGCCGTGGGGGCAAGATCACTACTTGCGCGAAGCGTTTGATCATCTGCCGCTCAACGAACTGGATCAGGTCGTTACCGGCCACCCGATCGATTTCTTTCCCGACTGGCTGGCGCATTCCTCCCGGGACGATCCCCACTGGGAAGCGCTTGACTTCCGCGGCGGCATTGCGCGGGTCAATATGCCTGTGCACCTGATTTCAGGTTGGTACGATCTCTTCACGCGCTACCAGTTGGAAGATTATCAACTGCTGAAAGCTGCCGGACGTCAACCCTACCTCACCGTGGGCCCTACCCGGCATGTGGACATCAGGAACTACGTCACCATGACCCAGGAAGGATTGGCGTGGTTTGATGCCTATCTCAAAAACGATCCCTCGCAGCTGCGCCCGCATCCGGTGCGGATTTTTGTCATGGGCAACCATGAGTGGCGCGATATGGACGACTGGCCGCCGCCTGCGCAAGAGGCGCGCTATCACTTGCAGAGCGGACGGCGGTTGGCGATTGATTCACCAGCGGAGATGAGCCTGCCCGATCGGTACATCTACGATCCCGGCAATCCAACACCTGTCTACGGCGGACCACTGCTCTCGTTTGACGGCGGCCCGCGCGATCAACGGGCGCTGGAAAGTCGATCGGATGTGCTGACCTACACCAGCAATCCCCTGGGTGAAGAGATCGAAGTGATCGGATCGCCGCGCGTGGAGTTGTACGTCCGATCGAGCCAACTCCACACCGATTTTGTGGCACGCCTGTGCGACGTGCAGCCCGACGGCCGATCGATCAATCTGTGCGACGGCTTCGTGCGGCTGGCGCCCGGGCAGGGCGAACCGCAGCCCGACGGATCGCTCAAGATTGCGATCGAGCTGTGGCCTACCGCCAATGGCTTCTTGAGCGGCCATCGCATCCGCTTGCAGGTCTGCAGCGGCGGTCATCCGCGCTGGAACCGCAACCTGGGCCGGGGCGAACCGCTGGCGACGGCGACTCACTGGCAGGGTTCCGAGCAATTGATCTACCATGATGCCGCGCATCCGTCGGCATTGATCTTGCCGGTGACCAGCTGGTGGCGTGATACTGCAGATATTGAGGTGTTACAATACACGTAAACGAATCTCCGGGCAGTGTGCCGAAAATAGTATGGCAGCCCCGCCGTTCGACTGCGGGCGAACCAATTTGCATAGAATTCGGCAGGCCGCCAATGACTGGAATTTCTGCGGAGCAGGTATGAAAACCATGAATCGGCGTGACTTCTTGAAGTTCAGCAGCATAGCCATGCTGGGTGTGGCGCTGCCGCACCCCGGCGATGAAGAGCCGGCCAGCGAACCGCCGCCGGCATCGTTGGGCCGCATTGCGGGCGGCTGGCGTCAGCCCGTGCGCGACGAAGCCATGTTGAAAGGCAAGATCATTGCATACAAATCATACGATGAGATCATCCCTCTGTTGAGTACGGTGGTGGGAGAAGCGCCGTGGCCTAGCAATCCCATCTGGTATCGGACCTCCGAGGGGTATATTCACAGTGCCTTTGTGCAGCCCGTGGAGAATCAACCGTCGAGCGGCCCGGCGCCTGTCACGCCGCCGGGCATCTGGGTGCAGGTTAGCGTGCCCATCGCCGAGACGCGCCTGAAGCCGGCTGCGCCGCGCGTCTCGCGCAAGCTCTACTATGGCTCGGTATATCGCGCGGTCGATGCCGTGCAGGATGACAGCGGCCAATGGTGGTACCGGCTGCAAGACGGCATCGCCTATAGCCCGGGCCCGTATGTACTGGCTACGTCGCTGCGCTACCTGTCACCAGCGGCACTGGCGCCCCTCTCGTCCGACCGCACGGACAAGAAGATCGTCGTAGACCTTGCCAGACAAGAGATGACGTGTTTCGAAGGCGAAACGCCGATCTTGTCGGCGCGCGCTGCCACCGGCTTCGGCGTTCATCGCACGCCGCGCGGCGAGTATGAGGTGCTGCGCAAGAGCCACACGTCTTACATGATCGGTGGTGTGGGCAGCGATCATTACGATCTGCCCGGCGTGTCGTTTCCGACCTACTTCACCCGAACGGCTATCGCCGTGCACGGCACGTACTGGCACAACGATTATGGCCGTCCGCGCAGTCACGGCTGCGTCAACGTGCTGGCCGATGCGGCGCAGTTTGTCTTCCGCTGGACGTCGCCCGCGGTGCCCTACGATCAACATCAGATCCTCGTCAAGCGTGGCGAAGGCACACCGGTAGTGGTCGTGTAACACAGAGCCTCCCGGAGGCTAAATGAGGAGCAACCAAGATGACCGCCGTTCACCGTATTCCCGGCTTGATCCTTACCGATCACGAATTTCAAGTCCCGATCGATCATACGCAGCCCGACGGCGCGCGTCTCACGGTCTTTGCGCGGGAAGCGGTGGCGCTGGACAAGGCGCAGGCCAATCTGCCCTGGCTGGTCTTCTTTCAAGGCGGCCCCGGCTTTGGCTCACCCCGTCCCAACGATGCCTCTTCGCCTGGCTGGATCGGCCGGGCGGTGAAGGAGTATCGGGTCCTGCTGCTCGATCAACGCGGGACCGGACGCAGCACGCCGATCAGTTATCAGTCCCTGGCGCGCTTTCAAGCGCCTCAGGAGCAGGCTGATTATCTCAAGTTGTTCCGCGCCGACAACATTGTGCGCGATGCGGAATGGATCCGCCGGGAGATGAAGATCGACCGGTGGAGTGTGCTGGGCCAGAGTTTCGGCGGCTTCTGTGTCGCGACGTATCTTTCGTTCGCGCCGGAAGGTCTGCGCGAGGCGTTCATCACGGGCGGCCTGCCGCCAATCCGGCATCATCCTGACGATGTCTATCGCGCCACGTATCCGCGGGTGCGCGCGAAGAATCACCTCTATTACGAGCGTTACCCGGATGATGCGCAGCGCGTGCGCGACATCGTCGATCATTTGCTGCAACACGATGTGCGCCTGCCGTGCGGCGATCCGCTGACGCCGCAGCGACTTCAACAGTTAGGGATGTCGTTCGGCATGAGTGACGGTTTTGAGCCGGTGCATTATCTGCTGGAAGAGGCGTTTGTCGACGGCGCGTATGGCCGGGAGATCAGTTACACGTTCTTGCGCGGCGTGGAGAATGCCCAGAGTTTCGATACGGACCCCATCTATGCCATCCTGCACGAGCCGTGCTATTGCGAGGGCGCTGCCGGCCACTGGTCGGCGGAGCGCGTGCGCGCGGAGTTTCCTGAGTTCGCTGTGACTGCTGATCGGCCGGTGCTCTTCACCGGTGAAATGGTTTATCCCTGGATGTTCGACGAATACCGCGCGCTGCGGCCGCTCAAAGAAGCCGCGCACATTCTGGCGCAGTTTGATGGCTGGCCGCGGTTGTACGACGCGGAAGTCTTGCGGCAGAATACGGTGCCGGCGGCCGCGGTGATGTATTACAACGACATGTACGTCGATCGGCTGCTGTCGGAAGAGACGGCCTCAATCATTAAGGGCATTCGAGTGTGGGCCACCAGCGAGTACGAGCACGGCGGCCTGCGCGCCGACGGCGAGAAAATTCTGGGGCGCTTATTTGGCCTGGCACGCGGAGAGATGTGATGGAGTTGTATTTCATTCGACATGCGCAGTCGGCGAACAATAAATTGTACGACGAAACGGGCACCTGGAACGGGCGCGATTCTGATCCGGAATTGACTGAACTGGGACACGATCAGGCGCAGCGGCTGGCCGGGCATGTCGCCTGCGCCAACGGCAGCACGCTGCGCCGCGACTACGTAAATCGCGGCCGTTTCGGTTTCACGCATCTCTATTCGAGTCTGATGGTTCGCGCCCTGGCGACGGCCACTTATCTGTCCGCCGCGCTGGACTTGCCGCTGCTGGTGTGGGAAGACTTGCATGAAATAGGCGGTATTTTCACCATCGACGACGAGACGGGCGAGCGCATCGGCCAGCCCGGCAAGACCCGGTCGGAACTGGCGGCTCGCTTTCCGCAGGCGCAGCTGCCGGAGACGTTCGGTGAAGATGGCTGGTGGAACCGCTCGCACGAGTCGGTGGAGCTGCAGTCCCGGCGCGCGCGGCGCTTGGTGGGCGACCTGGTCGAGCGGCACGGCGGCCGCGATGATCGGGTGGCGGTAGTCAGTCACGGCGGGTTCTATAACCTGGTGCTGGCCGAGCTGCTGAGCACTCAGGCGGATAACGGCTTCTGGTTCATCATCAATAACACCGGCATCACCCGCCTCAATTTTGAAGCCGAAGGTATCGGGCTGGCGTATGCCAACCGGCTGGAGCATCTGCCGGCGGAGTGGATAACGTAATACCTATTACGCAATACGCAAAGGAGATGACAGCATGGGTTGTGGACGCGCGTTGTTGTGCATTGTCTTTCCGCCGCTGGCCGTGATCGATCGCGGGTGCGGCACGGTGGTGATCGTGTTGTTGCTGACGGCGGCGGGCTGGATTCCGGGTGCGATTGCGGCCTTGATCTTAAACTACATTGCCGCGACGCAGCCGCGCGACCAGGTAGTGGTCATTGAGCAGCAGAAACCGCCGACGCTGTAGCGTAATAAGTAACGAGTAAACTTCGCTGCTCATTACTCTTGAGGCCGGTCAATATGCCTTCCTATCCTTTCATGCAGGTCGATGCCTTTACCACCAGGCCTCTTGGGGGCAATCCCTGCGCCATCATTTTCGACGCCGACGATCTGAGCGATGAGACGCGGCTCGCCATCGCGCGCGAGATGAACCTGTCCGAAACGTCGTTCGTTGTCCGATCGAAGGTAGCCGATTTTGGTGCGCGCTACTTCACTCCGGCCGAAGAGATTCCTCTCGCCGGGCATCCCACGATTGCCACGGTGTTTGCGCTGGCCGAGGCAGGGCGTCTGAAGTTGACGGGCGATCTCACGACGATCTCGCTGGAACTGCGCGTGGGACCGATCCGCGTGGATATCGAGTCGCAGCACGGCGTCGTAAAGAACATCGTCATGTCGCAGAAGAAGCCGCAGTTCCTGCGGACCTACGCGTCGGAGGAAGTGCTGCCCGTGTTCGGCCTCACCGCTAACGACGCGCTGCCCCATGCGCCGCTGCAGACGGTCAGCACCGGCACGCCGCAGTTGATGATCCCGGTGCGTGATCTGGACGTGTTGCGCCGTTCGAGTCTCGACATCCCGCGCTACGTGCAGCTCCGCGCTCGCGGCGATTTCTTCAGCACGCATCTCTTCTGCCTGCAAGGGGTGACCGGGCAGGGTGATACGTTCGCGCGGCATTTTGTCACGCCGCCCGATCTGCTGGAAGACCCGTTCACCGGATCGGCCACGGGCGGCATGGGCGCGTATCTGTGGCATCACGGCCTGATCAGGCAGCCTGCCTTCATCGCGGAGCAGGGGCACTGGATGCACCGCCCCGGCTGGGCCAGCGTGGAGGTCGTCGGTCCGCGCGACGACATTGAAACCGTCAAAGTCGGCGGCAGTGCGGTTACTGTGCTGCGCGGCGAATTCGTTCTTTAAGGAGCAATATGAGCACTTCTCAGCAGGGCACCAACCGAGCGGGCGGCGTATCCAACCGCGTGCTGTTAGCGATCGGCCTGATTGCGGCGGTGGTCTACATCATCGCCATGTGGGCCAAACTGCCCGCGGTGCAATTGATCACCAAAGGCATTCCGGTCTTGTGCTTGATCGTGTGGCTGTGGACGCTGCCGCGCGATCGCTTTGCCAATCTCATCCTGGCCGGCCTCGCCGTTTCGCTGGTGGCTGACCTGGTCATGCAGTGGGATAAGTCGTTGTTTCTGCCCGGCCTGTTGATCTTCCTCGTGGCGCAGATCATCTACATTGTGGCTTTCTATGGCGTGAGCAAGCGCGGCAGTTGGGTGCGGTTATTGCCCTTTGCGGTCTGGGGCTTGATCGCGTTCCTGATTCTGAATCCCAATCTCGGCGATCTGCTGCTGCCGGTGGCCGTGTACATCATTGCCATCGTCACCATGATGTGGCGCGCGGCGGCGCTGCTGGGCGCGCAGGGCAAATCGCGGGACTTTGAGCTGGCGGCGCTGCTCGGTGCGATCGCCTTTGGCCTGAGCGATACGCTTGCTGGCTTTCAATCACTTCATCTGGCATGACACTCTGACGCTTCTTCAACATCAACCAGGCTGCGCCGTTTGTGAGCACGCTCGTGATGATCCTGTACTGGCTGGGGCAATGGGGACTCGCGCTCGCGGCGGGCTGGGAAGCCAAAGATCGCGCGCGCGGGACGCTGTCGAAGTAAAGCATGGCGGCCTCGGGCGGGGGAAATCTTCAGCGCTTGCCGGCCTGGCGCAAAGTCGCCTATGGCGCAGGCGACAGCGGCTTCTCGCTGACTTCGACCACCCTGGCGCTGCTGTATCTGTTCTTCCTGGTCAACGTCGTCGGACTCGATCCGGCCGCGGCCGGCCTCGCGCTTGGCATCGGGCGCATCTGGGATGCCTTCAACGATCTCCTGATTGGCACGTTGAGCGATCGGACGCGCAGCCGTTGGGGACGGCGGCGGCCCTATTTGCTGTTTGGCGCGATCCCCTTCGGTATCGCGTTCATCTTGATGTGGCTCGTTCCGCCGACGAACGAGCAGACGCTGCTGCTGATTTACTACACCGCGATGTACGTCCTGTTCGACACGCTGTTCACCCTCACAAACGTGCCGTATATCGCGCTGACCCCGGAGCTCGCGCCCACGTACGATGAGCGCACCGCGCTGCATTCGTATCGCATGGCGTTTTCGATCGGGCTGGGTTTGGTGGCCGCCATCGCGCCGCTCGCCATCGTCAGCGCCATCGCCGGGCCGGACCCGTCGCTGGCCGAACGCCGCTCGGCTTACGCCGCGATGGCGGCCATTATCGGCCTGCTCAGCATCATTCCGATCTACATCACCTTTTTCGCGGTGCGCGAAAATCCAGATTATCAAGACCTGCCCGCACCCCCGATCCGCCAGTCATTTCGCATCGCGGCCGGCAACAAGGCGTTTCTGATCGCGGCGGGCATTTATCTGCTGACATGGATACCGATCGATCTAATCCAGTTTGTGCTGGTGTTTCTGCTGCGCGACTACTTCGGTCTCGAGGCCGGCGGCGTGGACATTGTCTTCGCGCTGCTGTTTGGCGTGGCGGTGCTGGCGCTGCCGCTGTGGGTGTGGCTCTCCGGCCGGTGGAACAAGAATCGCGCTTATCAAGTGGGCATTGCCTTTCTGGCGGTAGTGCTCGTCGTTTTATCTTTCGCGCCGCCGGGGCAGCCCCGGCTGATTGTGACGCTGGCGATTCTAGCCGGTATTGGCCTTTCTGCGGCGCATGCCATTCCGCTGGCCATGCTGCCCGACACGATCGAGTGGGATGAGCTCCGCACGGCCAACCGCCAGGAGGCGGCGTATTACAGCGTGGTCACGCTGATTCAGAAACTGGTCGGGGCGGTGACCATTGCGCTGACGGGCGTGATCCTGGCGGCGACAGGCTACGTCGAGCAGACGACCAATGTGAATGCCGCGCAGCCGCCGGAAGCCATCGCCGCTATTCGCTTTTTGGCGGGCCCTTTGCCCGCCCTGTTCTTCATTGCCGGAATTGTGTTGTGCGCCTTCTATCCGTTGACGCGTGAGCGCCATGCGCGCCTCGTCAAAGCGATCGAGAAGAAGCGCGCGCTGCGCCGTCGCTTTTCCGGTGAGTAGCGGCGAGGTCGAAGACCCGCACTGCTCCACGCAGTGGGGCAAGTGTGCCGCGCTGTCTGCGGCCCGCCCGCGCCCGGGTCTGGGTAACGGATAGTTCACATTGTGCAAATACAGGCCGCATAGTAAAAAGACCGGGAGAGTCGTCCGGCGCGCGGATGACATCCGGCACTACACGGCGGCGGCACTCATCGGCTATGCTACTGGCACACTATCGCACTAACCAACACTCTCACTCCAAGGAGGCCCCATGTCCCAGGAACTATTCGACGTCATGAAGCAGAGCATTATCGACGGAGATGAAGAGCAGGCAGCTGAACTGGCGCGGCAGGCGCTGGCGCACGGGATCGATCCGCTGGCGGCCATCAACGATGGCTATGTGCCGGGCATCAGCTACGTGGGCGAGCAATTCGGCGCGGGCGAGATGTTCCTGCCCGATCTGATGCTGGCTGCCGAGGCGATGAAGGCCGCCGTGGCCGTGCTGGAACCGGAGATGCAGAAGCGCGGCATGCAGCGGCAGATGCTGGGTAGGGTTGTGCTGGGCACAGTGAAGGGCGACATTCACGAGATTGGCAAGAACCTCGTCGCGACGATGCTGTCGGCCAGCGGCTTCGAGGTCTACGATCTCGGCATCGATGTGCCGTTCGAAAAATTCGCGCAGAAAGCGCGCGAAGTCGAGGCGGACATCGTGGGCGTCTCGGCGCTGCTCACCACCACGATGGTGGGGCAAAAGGCGGTGATCGAGGCGCTGGACGATCTGGGTCTGCGCCCCAGGGTCAAAGTCATGGTGGGCGGCGCGCCGGTCACCAGGAGCTGGGCCGAGGAAATCGGCGCGGACGGTTTCAGCGAAGACGCGATGGGGGCGGTGACGCTGGCGAAAAAACTTGTAACGAGTAAAGAGTAACGAGTAAACTTTGCTGCGCTCATTCATTACTCGTTACTCGTTATTGTTTTCGAACCACGCGTTCCACTAAGGAGAGAACTTCATGCCAGGCAAAATCAACGCCATCGACCAACTTCGTCTCAGCCTCAACATCCTCAGCCGCGACGACGTGCTGAAGATTCATGCTGCCACGCTGGAGGTGATCGAATCGATCGGGGTGCGCTTCCCGTCGCGCAAGGCGCTCAACATTCTGGAAGCGCACGGCGCGGCGGTCGATCGTGAAACCATGATTGCCAAAATCCCCGGCCGGGTGGTAGAAGACGCGTTGAAGACCGCGCCGCCGGTTTATACGCTGGCCGCGCGCGATCCAGCGCAGGATTTGCCGCTGGATGGCCGGCACGTCTTCCTCGGCACCGACGGCTGCTGCATCGAGGTGATTGACGCCTTTACCGGCGAGCGCCGCCGCACGACGAAGAAAGACTCGGAGGACTGCGCGCGCGTGGCCGATGCGCTGGAAGAAGTCGGCTTCTGGTGGTCGATGGTGGCGGCGCAGGACCGCCCGCCCGACATCGCGCTCCTTGCACGAATTGGAGGCGGCGTGGCGCAATACCACCAAGCACTTGCAGACCGAGAGCATCGTCACCGAGCCGGAGATGCGCGCCGCGATCGAGATGGCCGCGGCCATCGCCGGCGGCAAGGACGCACTGCGCCGGCGGCCCATTCTATCGATTATGCAATGCACGACCAGCCCGCTCGGCCATGACGGCGGTCAGCCTGGAGGCAGGCTTGCTCGCCGCTGAGGCAGGCTTGCCGGTCGGGTACATGACGATGACCTCGTGCGCCTTCAGCGGGCCGGTGACCATGGCGGGCAGTCTCGTCGTCGGCAATGCAGAAGTGATCAGCGCGCTGGCGTTGATGCAGCTCGCGCATCCGGGCGCGCCTGTCTACTACGCGGCGGCGCAGACCGCGATGGATTTGCGCACGGGCGGCTACACGGGCGGCGGGCCGGAAGACTTACCTCTTCGGCGCGGCGACGAATGTGCTGAGCGATTTCTACAACGTGCCGCTGTCGATGGGCGCGTTTGCGACGGGCGCCAAGGAAGCCGATTGGCAGGCGGCCGTCGATAACGCCTTCTCGTCGTTCATGGCCTCGCTCACCGGTTCGGATATGCTGCTGGGCTGCGGCCTGTTGAATGGCAGCCGCATTCTCAGTTACGAGACGCTGGTGCTGGACTGCGAGATTTACAGCATTGTCCACAAGATGATGGATGGCATCACGGTGAACGACGACACGCTGGCATTGGATGTGATCCGCGCGGTGGGGCCGGGCGGCAACTTCCTCAAGCAGAAGCACACGCGCCAGCATATGCGCGAGCTGTGGCAGCCCCGCCTGATGGATCGCCGCCCCTACGGCCAGTGGGAAGAGAAGCGCGACGGAGCGCGTGACTGGGCGCGGGCCAGGGCGCAGGACCTCCTTAAGAATCATCAGCCCGATCCGCTTGATCCGAAGTTGGTGGCAGAGCTCTCGCGTATCATCACGGTGCTCGAGAATCAATAGACTCTATTGGACACGGATTTTCACTGACACATGCGGTGCAGTGCTCCCGTGAACACGGATATGGATAAGAATCCGTGTGTATCCGTGTCCAATTATTTGGGGGAGTGTGATGCGGCCAAAACTGGAATTGCTGGAACCCGAATTGATCGATCGTGTCCTGGGCGAGGCGTACGAACTGCTGCTGAATCCCGGGGTGAAGGTGCAGTCGCCGGAAGCGCGGGAACTGCTGGCGCAGGCCGGAGCCGCAATCGATGGCGAGGTGGCGCACATTCCCGAAGCCTTGGCGCGCCGGCAGTTGAGCAGCGTGCCGCGCGAATTCTGGCTGCACGATCGCGCCGGCCATCCCGCGGTGCACTACGGCGGCGATGACGTGCACTTCGATCCGGGCTCGTCCGGCGTGCAGATCCTCGATCCGGACACGCTGGAGCATCGACCGGCGCAGGCTGTCGATCTGGTGCGGCTGATCAAGACGGCTGAATGGCTGCCGCAGTATGCCGCGCAATCGACGGCGGTCGTGTGCGACGATGTGCCCAAAGCGATCGGCGATCTCTACCGGCTGTTCCTGGTGCTGTGGTATTCCGACAAGCCGATCGTGACCGGCTCGTTCAGCGCGCACACGACGCAGGTGATGATCGATCTGCTGGCCGTGGACAGCGGCGGGCGCGCCGCGTTGAAAGCGAAGCCGCGCGCCGTGTTCGACGTGTGCCCTTCGCCGCCGCTGAACTGGTCAGGGTTTGCCTCGCAGAACTTGATCGATCTCGCCCGCGCCGGAGTGCCCGCCCAGATCGTCTCGATGCCGCTGGCGGGGGCGACCGCGCCCGTCACGCTGATCGGCTCGATCACGCAGCACGCGGCCGAGTGCATCAGCGGCATGACGATCCATCAACTCGCCGGGCCGGGCGCGCCGATCGTGTGGGGCGGGGCCCCGGCGATCTTCGACATGCGCTCGGGCGCGACGCCGATGGGCGCGATCGAAACGGCGATGATCGACGCCGCCTATGCGCAGGTCGGCAAATCGCTGAGGCTGCCCACGCATTGTTACCTGGCGGCCAGCGATGGCAAGCTGGTCGATGCGCAGGCCGGGCTGGAAAGCGGCATGACGGCGCTGGTGGGCGCGCTGGCGGGTGTGAACATGATCAGCGGCGCGGGGATGATCGATTTCCTGGTGTGCCAGAGCGCGGAGAAGTTGGTCATCGACGCCGAGGCGATTGCGATGGCCCAGCGCTTGCTGCGCGGCATTGGCACGCCGACCGAAACACTGGCGACGGCGATGTTCGCGCAGACCGGCTTGAAAGGCGACTTCCTGAAATTGAAAGACACGCGGCGGCTGTTCCAGCAAGAGCAGCATCTGCCCTCGAAAGTGATCGATCGCGGCTCGATGCGCGCCTGGCAGGAAAGCGGCTCGCTCGATGCGTTTGGGCGGGCGAAGCAGCGCGTGAATGATCTGCTGGCCGCTTATCGACGACCGGCGTTGGCGAGCGAGGTAGAGCGTGAGTTGGTGGCACTCGTGCAACGCGAGGCGAAAGCGGCGGGGATGGAGATGTTGCCGGGCGTGTAACGGATGTCGATCTTAAACGGATGTTGATCGGATCAACGGATGGCGACGGCGTGAGCCGGCCATCCGTTCGCGTATTTTCATTTGCACTTCGGCCAAATATCGGTATACTCTGCGTTGGGTAGCAGTCGTACGCAGTTTCTCGCTCTCTGTTGACTTCGAAGTTCATAACCAAACAAGGAGGCAGAAAATGTTTCGACTCAGGAAGTACTGTGCCGCTCATCGTGTTGTTGTCGCTCTTGATCTCAGCCTGTGCACCCGCTGCAACCCCCACGACCGCCCCTCAACCGACCGCTCCAGCGCAGCCCGCTGCCACCACCGCACCGCAGCCGACCACGCCGCCACAACCGACTACCGCGCCGCAGCCCACCGCGACGAAGCCTGCCGAGCGCAAAGTGGCGACCTTCATCTGGACGCAGGAGTTCGACACCCTGAATCCACATTACACCAACATGTGGTTCTCCACCATCACGCACCAGTTCTGGAATTGCTGGGCCTGGGACTTTCGACGATCAAAACAACCCCGTGCCGGTGCTGGTCACCGAAATGCCCAGCGGCGAGAATGGCGGCATCTCGGCCGACGGCAAGACCATTACGATGAAACTGCGGGATGACATCACCTGGTCCGATGGCACGCCGCTGACCGCCGACGATTTCATCTTCACGTATCAGATGATCACCAGTCCGAAGAATGCCGTGGCCTCCACCAACCCGTACGACAAGATTGATACCATGACCGCGCCCGATCCGCAGACGGTGGTCATCACCTTCAAGGAACCCTACGCGCCGTGGATGGGCACGCTGTGGCAAGGCATTCTGCCCAAGCACGTGCTGCAGCCCGTATTTGACAACGATGGCACGCTCGACAACGCCGAGTGGAACCGCAAGCCGACGGTAGGCTGCGGCCCGTACAATTTTGCCGAATGGGAAGCAGGATCGTTTGCCCGCTTCACTGCCCGTGACGATTACTGGGCGGGCCGCCCGAAGCTCGACGAGATCTTTATCCGCTTCGTGCCGGACGACGCCGCGCAGGTGGCCGCCCTCAAGACCGGCGATGGCGACCTCGGCGCCTTCATCACTTACTCGGATATACCAGACCTCGAAGCGGCCGGCGTGCAGATGTACAAGGCTTTCTCCGGCTACAATGAAGGCTGGTACTTCATGCTCGATCCCAAGACGGGCCACCCGGCCTTGCTGGATCCCAAGGTGCGCGAGGCGATCGCGCTGGCCTTCGATCGCGAAGCGCTGGTCAAGGATTTGCTGCTGGGCGCGACCGCGCCCGCGGCGACGTACTGGGATAACACCCCTTACAACGATCCGTCGCTCAAGCCCTGGCCCTTCGACCCCGAAAAGGCCAAGCAGCTGCTCGACGAGGCCGGCTGGAAGGACAGCAACGGCGATGGCGTGCGCGACAAGAACGGCGTCGAGCTCGTGCTGAAGTACGGCACGACCACCCGCGAGATCCGCAAAGACACGCAGGCCGTGGCGCAGCAGCAGCTGGCCGACGTCGGCATCAAACTCGATCTGCTCAACTACGAGTCGGATACCTTCTTCGGCGGCTACGCGGAGGGCGGCCCGGCGGCGACCGGCCAGCTCGACATCTTCCAGTACTCCACGGCCGCAGCCAGTTCTTCCCCGATCCCGACACCGCGGAATGGCTGTGCAGCTCGATTCCGACCGACGCGGACGCCGGACGGCACCAACTGGATGCGGCTGTGCGACAAGGACCTGGACGCGCTGTTCCAGAAGCAGGCCACCCAGGTCGATTTCGCCGAGCGGCAGAAGACGTTCCAGCGAGATCACCAAGATGATCTTTGACAAGGTCTACTTCCTGGGACGTCTGGCAAGACCCGGACATCTGGGGCGTCAACAAACGCTTGCAGAACGTGAAGTTCTCCGGCACCACACCGTTCTTCAACATCACGGAATGGGACCTGCAGTAATCGCGACTGACTAGATTGACGCACTGGCCGGGATAGGCTGCAACCTATCCCGGCCATGCTATAACTCCCGTGGGGAGGAGCCATGCTCCGTTTCATCATCCGGCGCCTGTTGCAAGGCATTCCTCTGCTGATCATTGTCAGCATCATCATCTTTGTCCTGATGAACAGCGCGGCCGACCCGCTGGCGACGATGGGTGGGCGCAACGTCACGCGCGCAGAAGATCGCGCGCGCCTGTCCCGCCAGCTCGGCCTCGATCAGCCGCTCTACATGCAGTATATCTACTGGTTGATTGGCAACGATTGGACCAAAGTTGATCTGGATGGCGATGGGGTAGCCGAAACGCCCGGCCGCCGCTTGGGCGTGCTGCGCGGCGACTTTGGCCAGTCCATCGTGGAACGCCGGCCGGCAACGGAAGTCATCATGGATCGCCTGCCCAACACGTTGATCCTGATGATCGCCGCCGAGTTCGTCATCATTCTGGGCGCGCTTCTCCTCGGCACTTATTCAGCGCTTCATCAATATTCCTGGTTAGACAATGTGATCACGGCGCTCTCGTTCATCTTCTTCTCGATGCCCATCTTCTTCATCGCGCTGGTGTCGATGTATATTTTCGCCGTGAACTTCAAGGCCTGGGGATTGCCCTATCTGCCGACCGTCGGCATGTTTGACCCGGAGGTCGGCAAGACTCCGGCGCAGGTCGCCCAGCACATGATCCTGCCCGTGCTAAGCCTCGCGCTGATCAGCATGGCCGCTTACAGCCGTTATATCCGCAGCACCATGCTGGAAGTGATGAATCAGGACTACATTCGCACGGCCCGGTCGAAGGGACTGCGCCGGCGTTACATCATCTGGGTGCACGCGCTCAAGAATGGCTCGCTGCCGATCGTGACATTGGTCGGGCTGGACCTGCCGCTGCTGCTGGCCGGCGCACTTGGTCACCGAGAGCATCTTTGCGTGGCCGGGCATGGGCCGCCTGTTTCTGGACAAGGTCGAGCGCGGCGACATGGCGGTGGTCATGGGCATCCTCATGTTGATCACCGTGGCCGTCATCGTCTTCCAGATCATCGCCGATATTGTCTATGCGTGGCTCGATCCGCGCATCCGGCTGACCTAATGAGTTTTGACGTTCAAATTCGGTAATCTGGAGTGGAGGCTTTTGCCCAATGGCATTAAGATAAGGAAAGCACGGCTGCGCATCCGTCACACCGCACTGCACGCAGTGGGTGCAAGTGTGCCCGAGTGCTTTCGCCTTGCCCGCCGCGTTGCGGCGGAGGCGCGCTGGGCGTATCGGGCATCCAGGTTGCCGATCGGCAATGTGCGCCGGTCAAACTACTGGATTCCCGCTTAAAGCGCGCGGGAATGACATAGCCGACGCGCTAATTAACGCCATTGGGCTTTAGCCGGATTCTGCAACATTTACCGACTAAAGTCTCGACTCCGGGAAGCGGACATTACCGACTTTGGTTGTCAAAGTTCATGAGAGCGATTAGTCAAAGGGAACGCTATGAGCACAGCCATCGAATCCAGACCCATACCACGCCGCTCCGCCGACGAGATCGAAGCGCCGCCGCTCTCGCTCCGGCAGCTCGCGTGGCGGCGCTTCCGCCGGCACAAAATGGCGATGTTCGGCAGCATCATGCTCAGCGTGTTGATCCTGTGGTCGCTGGGCGGCGCCCTGTTTTACACGGAGAAGTATGCCAACTTCAACGACACGTCACTGCGCCTGGCGGCGCCCTCCCGCGAGCATCCCTTCGGCACCGACACGATCGGGCGCGATATTCTGGCCCGCACCATCTATGGCGGCCAGATCTCGCTGCTGATTGGCGTGACGGCCGCCGCGCTGGAAGTGTTCGTGGGCGTTCTCATTGGCGCGGCCGCGGGCTTTTACGGCGGCAAGCTGGACAGCGTGTTGATGCGCTTTACCGAAGCGATGTTCTGCATCCCGCAGATCTTCCTGCTCATCGTGATGGCGAAATTCTTCGCCGGCAAGATTCCCAACGTGACCATCCTGGGCCGTGAATTCAGCGGCAGCGTCATCGTCATCGTGCTGATCATCGGCCTGACCAGCTGGCCGTACCTGGCGCGCATCGTCCGCGCCGAGTTCCTGTCGTTGAAGGAGCGCGAGTTTACGCTCGCCGCGCGGGCGATCGGCACGCGGCCGCGCTGGATCATCACCGGCCACCTGCTGCCCAACTGCCTCGCGCCCATTATCGTTTCGGCGACACTCGGCGTGGCCACCGCCATTACCACCGAAGCTTACATCAGCTTTCTGGGCCTGGGTGTCAAGCCGCCCACGGCCACGTGGGGCAACATGCTGGAGAGCTCCTACAAGTACATCGCGTCGGCGCCGTGGCTGTGGTTCTTTCCGGGTATGATGATTCTGCTTACGGTGCTGAGCATCAATTTCGTCGGCGATGGCCTGCGCGATGCGCTGGATCCGCGCAGCCGGGCCGTGTGAGCGGGATATCGCACTACATGACTACCCTGCTTGAAGTAAACGATCTCCGCACGCGCTTCCATACACCGGAAGGCACGGTCTACGCCGTCAACGGCATCTCGTTTCACCTCGACGAAGGTGAGACGCTGGCGGTGGTCGGCGAGAGCGGCTGCGGCAAATCCGTCACGATGATGTCGATTCTGGGGCTGATCGCGAAACCGCCCGGCGAAATCGTGAGCGGCAGCGCCGTGTACAACGGCGCCGATCTGCTGCAGCTGACCGAGCAGCAATTGGAGCACGTCCGCGGCAAAGAAATCGGCATGATCTTTCAGGACCCGATGACGTCGCTCAACCCGGTGTTGACGATCGGGCGGCAGATCACCGAGGCGCTGCGCACACACATGGGCATGACCGCGCCTCAGGCGCAGCGGCGCGCGCTGGATTTGCTGGAGCTGGTTGGCATTTCCGAGCCGCAGCGGCGGCTGAGCGAATACCCGCACCAGTTCTCCGGCGGCATGCGCCAGCGGGTGATGATCGCCATGGCGCTGGCTTGCGTGCCGAGTATTCTGATTGCCGACGAGCCGACCACCGCGCTCGACGTCACGATCCAGGCGCAGATCGTCGAGCTGGCGATCCGCATGCGCGAGCAAATGGGCATGGCGCTGATCTGGATCACGCACGATCTGGGCGTGGTCGCCAGCATTGCCGACCGGGTGATGGTCATGTACGCGGGTTTCATCGTCGAAGAAGCGGGCGTCGATGCGCTGTACGACGATCCGCGCCATCCCTATACACTGGCGCTGCAAGCCGCGCTGCCCCGGCACGATCGCCGGCGCGAGCACCTCCTCAAATCGATCGCTGGCGCGCCGCCGAATCTGCTGGTTGAGCCGCACGGCTGCCCGTTTGCCCCGCGCTGCGACTTCACACAGGATCGCTGCTGGGAAGAGAATCCGAGCCTGACGCCCATCGACCTGCAGCACCGCATCGCCTGCTGGGTGGACGTGAACACCGGAGCGCCGCGATGAGCACGACTGAGCCGATTGTGATCGTCGATCATTTGGTGAAGCACTTCCCGATCATGAAGGGGATCGTGTTTCAGCATCCAGAGGGCGCGGTGCGGGCGGTGGATGGCATCTCGTTTACGATCGCGCGCGCCGAGACGCTGGGGCTGGTGGGCGAATCGGGCTGCGGCAAGACCACCGCCGGACGCACGCTGCTCAACCTGTATCCACCCACCAGCGGCAAAGTCATTATTGATGGTCTGGACGTGTGCGCGGCGAAAGGCGCCAGCGCGCTGGCCGTGCGCCGCAAAGCGCAGATGATCTTTCAAGATCCATTTGCCTCGCTGAATCCGCGCTGGTCGGTCAGCTCGATCGTGGGCGAGCCGCTGCGCGTGCACAAACTGCGCGAAACCGACAAACAGCGCGCCGAGCGAGTCGTGGAGCTGCTGGAGTTGGTCGGTTTGAGCGCGCGCCATCTCAACCGGTTTCCACACGAATTTTCCGGCGGGCAGCGGCAGCGGATCGGGGTCGCCCGCGCCCTGGCGACTGAGCCGGTCTTCATCGTCTGCGACGAGCCCATCTCCGCGCTGGACGTGTCGATTCAGGCGCAGGTGGTGAATTTGCTGGAAGACCTGCAGGATCGGCTGGGCCTCACCTATCTGTTCATTGCGCACGACTTGAGCATGGTGCGGCACATTTGCGATCGGGTGGCGGTGATGTACCTGGGCATCATCGTCGAACTGGCCGACCGCGATCAGTTGTATGAGGATCCCCTGCATCCCTACACGCGATCGCTGCTATCCGCCGTGCCGGTTCCCGATCCGAAATTGGAGCGTGCTCGCAAGCGCATCATCCTGACGGGCGATGTGCCCAGCCCCATCAATCCGCCCAGCGGCTGCCGCTTCCATCCCCGCTGCCCCATTGCCACAGACCAGTGTTCCAGGGTTGTGCCCGAGTGGCGCGAGATTCAGCCCGGGCACTGGGTGGCCTGCCACGAAGTGTAATAAGGCGTTGACAATAACCTCGTCAGGCATCTTTTTCAACAGGCGTGTTAGCGACACGGGGGGCTGATTGGTCCTGTGATATGATGATGCCTCGTTATCACCTGAGGCGTGCATGGGATCGATGAATAGACGGCAATTCTTGAAACTGGGCGCGGGTCTCGGTGCGGCAATCTCGCTGTCAGGCTGCCGCGCGCTGCTCGATCGGATCGGCCAGCTGGGACCGACATCAACACCAACAGCTGCTGTACAACCATCTCCCACGGCTGCGATTGCACCGCTCTCATCGGCCGCGGCGTCGCCGCTTCCCACGCCCACACCCCGGTCTGTGGCGGTTCCGCGGGCCTCGCCGCTGGCGGGCCTTGCGCGCCCGGCCGGCGGCAGCAAGCTGGGCCTGCATGTGGTATTCGGCCCGCGAGATGGACTGGACGAGTTCCTGGCGCAGTGCGCCGCAGCCGGCCAGCCTGTCGCCGTGGTCAAATGCGTCGACGATTTCGAAGCCGCGTTCATTGCCAAGCGCTGCAGCGCCAGAACTTTCACGGTCGGGCGAGTCAATTCGGTTCGGCTGACGAATAAGAACTTTGTGGACATGCAGGCCTGGGAGCCGGCGGAGTTCAGCCCGCCGATCGAGTTCCACTATGCCACGGCGCAAGAGGCAGCTCGCCAGTATTACGATTTGGTCAAACCGATCTGGAAGTTGAATCCTGTCATCGACGCGTGGGAGACGTTCAACGAATTCTCCTGGCACTGGCCGTGGCAAGCCGACTTTTATCTCGAGCTCATGGATCTGGCTGAGGCCGATGGCTTTCGCCTGGGATTGTGGTCGCCCAGCGCGGGCAATCCGCCCGAAGAGTTTTATCCCGACATTGCGCGCACCTGCCGCCGCGCGAAGGCGCACGGTAATCACATTATGTGTGTGCACGAATACGGACTGGATGGTTTGTTGAAAGAAGCGCCGCGCAGCCTGGTGACGCGCTATCGCCGTCTCTATCAGTATCTGGAGCAGGAAGATGCGGTCATTCCGCTGGTGATTTCGGAGGCCGGCGAGAACGCCGGGGGCGGCTTCACCGGCGTTGAAACTTTCCTGAAAGATTTCGCCTGGTATGATGAGCAGCTAAGCCGCGATAGTTACGTGATCGGTTGTGCGGCCTGGACGCTGGGCGATTTTAGCGGCGCGAATTTCATGGCGGCGCTGCCGGCTCTCGCCGATTACGTGATTGGCCGTCCGATCCGCTTCGGGCCGCGCGCCTACCTGCCGCTGATCGCGAATGATCAAGTCAAGTAATTGGCGACGACTGTCCCGTTGGCTGCCGGGCGTGATCGGGCTGCTGGTCGCCCTGCTGTTCAGCGCGTGCGCCGTGTCACCTGTACCGATCCCGCCCACGCCGCGGCCTGCTCCTATCGCCACCCCAACCCTATCTTCCACACCTTCACCCCCGCCCGATCCGTTTTGCCAGAACGACTTTGTCGTCGCAGATGGCAACGGCGGATTGATGTGCCAGACGACGCGCCTGCGTTATCGGTTCATCGGGATTAACGTCCGCGAACTGGCCTACCCGGCTGATCAGAATCCGGCGCTCGCTAAAGCAGATGTGTATCGCGTGGACCTCACCGGCGCCACTCCCGGCATCATCCAGCGCCAGCTGGAAACAGCCAGCCGCATGGGCGCGAAGGTGGTACGGATTTTTGCGCCGCGCTTCTATGACGCCACCACGACGATTCATAACCTCGACGACATCATCGCGGCGAACGATCAGCTGCTGGCGATCGCCAGTATTCTCGAAGAGCAGCAGCGCATTCAGCCGCTTAAATTCCTGATCGCCTTTACGGATTTTTACGCGGCTCCTCCAAGTTTTAATGTCTACAATCTTCACTGTCCCGGTTATTCCAGTAACGACTTCAGTGATCCGTTTTGTTACCTCACGGTTGGCGAGCCTCCCCATCTGAGGCCGGAATGGTTCAGCCGGGACTATGCCCGGCCTACTTTTGGCGAGGGATCATATCGGCAGTATGTTGAAAGGTTGATCAAGCATTACAACGACGTGGTGACTGTTCCGGTGAACGGCGCCGATCCGCCGGGTATTCACGTGATCGGCTCGGCCGTGAAGTCGGCGCGGATCGAGCCGGCCCACATCTTTGCCTGGGAACTGGGCAATGAACTGAAGGCCGATGATCCTCAACAGGCAGTCGCCCTCATGCAGGGTTTTGTGCGCGACATGGCCTGTCTCATTCACGAGGTCGATCGGCATCCACGCCTGGTGGCGTCTGGTTTTGTGTCTACGTTTCATGCCACCAATGGGCAGGGGCACGATCCGGCGGCGCTCTACGATCTGCGCTGTCCCGAGGGACACGTTGCGCTCGATCTGGGAACAATCCACGGCTACAATAACCAGTGGTCAATTCCCCGATCGATTACCTTGCCGAACAATGAGCGGAACTTCAGCGATCGCCTGGAACAGTATGTAGATTACCGTTGGTTCGCAGCGCAAAAACGGCCTTACATCGTCGAAGAACTGGGCTTCACAGGAGGCAATGGTACTCGCGCCGGGGATCGCTGCATCGATGGCTCATACACCAGCGGCGACATGGTCTGGTCGGGCGACGCGACCCGCGGCGATGGCAGCGGCCAGGACACGCTCCTGCCCCCGACGGGTGTGACGCGCGGCCCGGCCGTGGCTGCCACGCTCGATCGTTTCTTTGAACTGAAAGCCAGCGGTGTGATGCCATGGGCTTTTCAATCTGGCCCGCTTGACCTGCTGATGCACGATGCCTGTCGCGGCCTGGACCCGCTGCACCACACCGACTGGAACGATCTTTTCACGGTCTACTGCGAAAAGGCCGGACAGTTGGATCGGCAGCAGTTGCCATGCGATCCCTACGCCAATTAGCGCAATTTCCCCAGAAAATTACGCCCTTGTGTAATTGATCGATCGGGCATACAATAATGCTCCTGGAGTTGGAGACGCTTGAGGTTGTTGGCCTCCCCGGTGTGGCTTCATTGCGATAGCGCGGCATCCACCTCCCCAATAAGGAGAGTAGTTTTCATGGCTAGCGGTACAGTAAAGTGGTTCAACGATGCGAAGGGTTTTGGTTTCATCACCCAGGATGACGGCGGCGAGGATGTCTTCTGCCATCATTCGGCGATCCAGATGGAAGGTTTCAAGACCCTGCAGGAAGGCCAGAAGGTGGAGTTCGAAGTCACACGCGGGCCCAAGGGCTTGCAGGCGCAGAACGTTCGCAGAGCCTGACTGACGCGGCGCTTGAGGGTTGCCTGCGCAACGCTCACCGTCACGGCGCATCCACCGCCCGGTACTCGTCAGAGACCGGGCGGTTTGCATTTGAGCGAGTGATACCGAAATCTAGCGCGGCTCCGTTTCACTCGCTTTACGCTGCTTCTCCGCCTTCATCTTCCGCGCCCAGGCCGCCCAAATCCAGCCCGCTGATCAAGTCCCGAAAAGCGCTCGGCACATCGGCGCTCTTCTTGCGGCGCGTCGCGCGTTTCTTCTTGCGCGCCGAAGTCTCCTCGCGCAGCAGCGTAATCAGGCGGCCCTGCCACCACGCGCGCAGCGCGATGCGGCCATCATCGCCCAGCAGGCGGGTCACTTCCATCAGAAACTGCGCCGTGCTCAGCGACATGGCCTGGAACAGCGCGAGCCAGTCGTCCTCCGGCTCGGGTGGCTCGCCCAGCATCTCTTCCAGCGTCTGTTGCATTTGTTGCTGCGTAGTCTGATCGAGCTGCGGCAGCTCGTCGAGGGTGCTCAACAAATCCTGCACGTGGTCCATCGGATCAGTCAGCCAGCACAAGGGCACGCCCACGTGGGCGATGCCGCCTTCCAGCGGCTCGAATTCGTCCAGCAGCAGGATCAGGTCGTCCACGTCCACGCCCGCGTCGTACAGCACGAACGCGATGGACATGGCATCTTCCTGGCTCATGGGTTCTGCCTGCATGTAGCCGATCCAGTGGTCGTTCAGCATCAGCACGTGGCGGAAGCGCTCGCCCCAGAACGTGAGATGCTCGTAAGGGATCGGATGAGAATCGTCGCCGGGGTCATCGACGTACTTCTCGTCCCATTGATCGTACCAGGTATCCCACCCGTTGCGTGTTTTGGTCATGGTCTCATCTCCCTAGGGGGTCGGCCTGACGACTGCTTCCCGATAATCCCCGCCCAGAATGACTTTCAGGTCGCAGGGGCTGGCGGCGGCGCTGGTGACGACGGACGATGCGGGCAAACCCAGCGCCTGCGCCACCGCTTTTGCCACTGTCGCATCCGGCGCGTAACTGACGATCTGAGACTGCGCGTAATCAAACCGATCGGCCGAATCGATCGCTGCGACATTGAAGCCCTGCGCGGTCAGGCGATCGCCGGTGCGCGCGGCCAGCCCGTTGATCTGTGTCCCATTCTCCACACAAAGGCGCGCGGAGCCGGCCGCCGGGGCGGGCGTTGCGCCGCCCGGGCGGGCGGGCACGCTGTTGAAGAACTGATCGCGCAGTTCGCGGATCTTATCGCGAATGGGCACCAGCACGTTCTGCGGCGGATTCGTGGGCGTGTTGTAGGCGACCACCATGTTCTCGTTGATGGTGGCCTGCTTGATGTCCTGCGGATCGATCTGCGTGGCGAGTTTGGCCAGTTGAATCATTTGATCGAGCGACAGATTTGTTTGAACTGATTTCTGCAGATCATCCAGCACAGCGGGCGCCTGAGCGGCCAGCTGCGGCAGCAAATTCTGTTTCGTCACCTTGTCGCGCACGGCCAGAATCACCTGCTGCTGCCGTTTCGCGCGATCGAAATCGGTGCCGGTGTGCCGCGTGCGCGCATATTTCAAAGCCAGCGCGCCGGTCATGTTCTGACAGCCCTGATCGATGTGCAGCGGATCGTAACCGTAGTTGTCAAAAGCCGGGTAAAGTGGATCGTCGATCGTCTCCGCCACGCACAGATCCACGCCGCCGATCGCGTCGATCACCTTCTCGAATGAATCGAAGTTAAAACGCACATAGTAATCGATGGGAATGCCTAGTGCTTGTTTCACGGTTTCCATGGCCAGCGCCGGGCCGCCACCGGGGTAATCATAAGCATCGCCCAAAAAGTGCGCGGTATTGATCTTCCCCTCGGTATCCATCGTCGGAATCTGCACCCATAAATCGCGTGGAATCGACAATATCCCGGCCGTCTTTGCCGCAGGATCGACGGTCAGCACGAGCATGGTATCGGTGCGGAACGGCCCAGTCTCTTGACGGCGCTCGTCAATGCCCAGCAGCAGCACCGTCACGCGCTCCACGCCGTTCCAGCTGGGAATATCCGGCACTACTGGCTGACCTGTCTGGGGATCGGTTACAGTCACGCTGCCGGCCGCGGGCGCGACCAGAGCGGTGGTGCTCCAGTTGCGTACCAGATCGCGCACCAGGTTGAAGAAGATGCAGGCGGCCACGAAACCGATCACGGCAAAACCCGCCAGCCAGATCAACAGCAGGCGGTTGGAAGAATGCGTTAACGACGTACTGCGCTGAGAAGTCATGTTCTATTGACCATCCGTACCACGCCGTCGGGCAGCGCCGCGGCGAATGGCAACGCGACCTGACTGGCAACCCATTGCCCGTTCAAATCAGCATCCCGATACCGGTCTTCGACACTGTCTATCGGCAGCGCATCAAGGCTCTTCGTATTCTGCAGATCGAGCCGCCCTTCGATCGGGATCTCATGACCGGCGGGGAACGCGCTTGACTGAGCGGCGCTCTGCGGCGCCAGTCATTCAACAGCCGCTAACTCGTTCGACGCCAGGTGGGCTTCCAGCAAGAAAAATGCCAGCAGCGGCAGCCATGGCAACAGGCGGCGTTCATGACCATCAAACGCTGCGGTGTGATTAGCCTTCTTGTTCGCCTTGCGGCGTGAGAGGCTCACCCCAAGGGCGGCAGCAGCAACGTGTACAGCACTCCCTCGCCAATCACATACAGGCGATTGTTCTGCTCGTCCACCAGGATATCTTGCAAGCCGTCAAACAGGTTGCCGTCGGCGCGGAACTGCCGCACAAACACGCCGTCGGGCCGGAACTGCACAATGCGCTTCAGTGCCGCGTCGAAGACGTACACCGAACTGTCCTGCGCATTTTGATCGATGGCCACATGCGTCGGGTTCTGCAGCGGTTCGCCCAGGCCGCGAATCTCGAACTGCTCCGGCTTGCCTTCTTTGAACTTCAGCAGACGCCCGTCAGACAACACCACATAGACGTTGCCATCGATCGCCATGTCGGCGGCTTTCGCCAGATCGGGCAGTGCCTGCTCAAAGTAGGGTGTGGGCGCCGTGGGATAACCGTCACCCTGCGGCTCATATTTCATGATTTGCTGCGCGTTCGGATCAAGCGCATACAGCTTGCCATCGAATGAGCGCAGCCGTTCCACCGACGAGGCTAGCTTGTTCTCGCCGAACGGCAGGGTCTGCAATCCGAATGACAGGCTGTACTCGATCAATCCCTGGTCGTGCCCGATGACCAGGTCGCCGGCCTGCCGGCTGACGCTGGACGCCATCGAGGTGAAATCGACGAGATTGCCGGGCGCCTGGCCGTTCACCGTTACGCCGGGCACCAGAATCGGCTCCGGAGTGCTTTCCAGCTTGTCGCCGGCGGTGTTGAGGATCATCCGGTTCACCTGATTGGCTAGCCGATCGAGCACGAAGATCGAAAAGCCCTGGCTGGCCAGATGCCGCTGCCCGGGCGCTTTGAAATCCCACAGCGTCGTGGGTGACAGCGTGATCACATTGTCGATCGTGTCCATCTCGGCCTGGGCCTGCGCCAGAAGCTGCTTGGCGTCTTGATTTTGCGCGTCCAGTTCCAGGGCCTGCCCGGCCTCGGCGGCGGCGGCGGCCCAATGCTGGCGGGTCTCTTTGCCGGTCACGGCTTGCGCGGCCAGCGCAATCTCATTCTGCGCGCTGGCCAGGTGCGACACCACGGCCTGCCGCGCGCTTTGCTGGGCGTACACGCTGGCGACCAGCAAGCCGACAATGATGGGAATCGCCACGACGATGGCGACCATGATCAACGTTTGGTTGCGTGTCAGCGCCGGCGCGTTCAAGGGTGTGCCTTCTGGCGTAGTGCGCTGCGCGACCATCTGCCCCGCTTTGCCGATCGATCCGGCGCTGCGCTTGAGGCTGATGCCGAGTGCCGCCAGCCATTCACGTGATCGAACCACAAAGGCGGGTGGTGTCTCTGCGGCAGCTGGCGCAGGTGCTGGTGTCGACGCAGCCGCCTGGGCGGGCGGTGTCCCTGCCGGTGACTTCGCCTGCGAAGCGGGTGTCGCTGCCGGCGCGGCGCTTGGCCGCCCAGCCACACGGATGATTGGCCCATCTTGCACGACTGTCGCTGCCGGTTCATCCGGCTGTGCTGTCGCAGCTGAAGGTTCGATCGAGCGGGCAATGGCCGCTGCGCTGGCAGCCGCCGTCACTGTGGTTGCGGCGGCGGTGGCCGGCGCCAATTTCTGACCCGGCTCAGCCGGCGCGGCCTGCGCCACCAGCGCGATGAGATCGCCCTTGCCGATCAGTTTTTCCAGATTTTCCAGCGCTTTGTCCACGCTGGCCTGCGCCATGCTGCCGCTCACCGCTTCTAATGGAGTGTCGGCGCCGAAACGTGCGTCGGCCAACAGAAATGTATCGCCGGGCTGCAAATGCGCATGCGCATAGCGCATCTCCAGGGCGCTCGTTGTGCCGATCGCGGGCAGCGGCTCGGCGTCGCGCGCCGGATAGGCTTCGATGTCGTTGCCTTGCCGGATGAAGACACTGGTGGGGCCGGCCTGTGCTACGTACGCTTCACTGCCGCGCAGCACAGCGCACACCATGCCGCCCGTCAAGCGTTCGGGCAGCGCAGCATGGGTGTTGTATTCCATCAACCATTGATTGGCCGCGGTTAAGGCTGCCCGCAAGGCGGCCGTGACACTGCCCTGCGTCGACCAATAGGCGCGCGTGGCCTGCTCCATGACGGTATGCAAATCGGTGCTGGACACCTCGCCCCGCAGATCGATAAGCACGTACAGCATATCGTCTTCGCGGCCGCGCGCGGCGCGCCGGGGCGCGGTGAACACGCCGGTTGCCGGGGTGGTCGATTGCCGGACACCTGCGCTGAGATGCACTTCTCCGACGAGTGAGTCAAGTGGCACAGACATGGCGGGATCTTTCGTAGCAGATTAGACACGCTGTCGCTCAATTAAGGCTTATTGTAGCACAAATGGGCAGCATCTTCCTGTTCCCGGCGAGTGTGGAGCGCCAGCCCGCGTCCAAGAGAAGTTCAGTTTCGCGCGCCGAGATTTGAAAGCGATGAGAGGCAGTGCTATAATCACGGCCTGCAAATTCACCGTTAAGGAGCTGAATGGCTGATTCGCGCATTCTTCAGTTGGCTCGGGTCATCACGGAATACTCGACCGAGGTCAAGCCAGGCGACCGCGTGTACATTACGGCCTCGCCGGTGGCGCAGCCGTTGACGCTGGCCGTCATCGAGCAGGTCATCAAGCGCGGCGGCCTGCCGCACATCACGGCGGGCAGCGGTTATCATCACCTCGATCTGGTGCCGGGCGCACTGGAACTGATGTTGAAGTATGGCACGGACGAGCAGATTCAATACCTCAACCCGTTCGAGAAGTTGGCCGTGAACGAGTTCGACGTACGCATTGCCATCCTGGGCAGTTCTAATACTAAGGCGTTGTCGAATGCCGATCCACAGCGGGTGGCGCTGCTGACGGCCTCGCGCCGCGAATTGACCGAGACGCTGATGCGCCGCAGCGCCGAAGGTTCACTGCGCTGGGTGGTGACGCTGTTCCCCACCGAGGCGCTGGCACAAGATGCGGAAATGAGCCTGCGCGAGTACGAGGACTTCGTCTACGGCGCAGGCCTGCTGGACGAAGCCGATCCGGTGGCGCACTGGCAGGCATTTCGGGTGCGGCAGGATAAATACATTGCCTGGCTGGCAGGCAAGCAGCGCATTCAGGTCAAAGGCCCCAACTGCGATCTCGTCGTGGGCGTCACCGATCGCATCTTCCTCAATTCGTGTGGTCATCGCAATTTCCCGGATGGCGAGATATTCACCGGCCCGGAGGAAACTATCACAGAAGGCTGGGTCCGCTTCACTTATCCAGCGGTCTTTCAACAGCGCGAGGTGCTGGGCGTGCAGCTGGAGTTCAAGCAGGGGCGCGTGGTGAAAGCCAGGGCCGAACGCGGCGAGGACTTCCTGCTCAGCGTGCTGGACACCGATGCGGGTTCGCGCACGCTGGGCGAGTTTGCCATCGGCACGAACAATTACATTCAGAAGTTCACGCGTAATATCCTGTTCGACGAGAAGATCGGCGGCACCATTCACATGGCGCTGGGCGCGGCCTATCCCGACACGGGCGGTGTGAACAAATCGGCCGTCCACTGGGATCTGATCTGCGACACGCGCGACGGCACAGAGATCACCGCGGATGGCGTGCCGTTCTATCGGAACGGCGAGTTCTTGATCAAGTAGTCGAGGAAAGCAGTAGGCAGGGGCGCTCCGCAAGGAGCGCTTTCTCTATCAACTGAGCAGGGGCCTCCCCATGCCAGTCGTGCGAGGCAGACATGATCATCAACGGCTTCAAGATTCATCCTGAATTATTGGAGGAAGTTTACGCGGAGCGCTGCGTGCTGGACGAATGTCTTGGCGCGTGCTGCGGGGGTGGAGCGTGGCTGGATGGAGAACAGCTGCGAATCATTGTGCCGCACGTCGAGGCCATCCAGGCGAATCTTCCAGAAGAACGTCGCGATCCGAATACGTGGTTCTCGGCTCCGGCGGCTGAGGAAGACTCTCCGGACGGTGCAGTCATTGGCACAAACGTGAGTGACGATCCGCGTCACCCCGGTGGGGCCTGCTGCGTCTTTCTGCGGCCCGATCGCCTGTGCGCGCTCCAGGTGACCTCTCAACAACTCGGCCTGGAATATCCCGGACTCAAGCCGCTGTTCTGCGCGCTCTATCCCTTGCAGCTGCGCGAGAATGAGATTGTCATCGATCATGAAACGGCGCAGAACTTGGGGAATGCCGCCTGTCTGCGAGCCTGCGCCGGCCGGCAGCCCCTGCATCGAATCTTCAAAGAGGAATTGGCGCTCGTGTTGGGGAAAGAAGGCTATGAGGAGTTGGACCAGCTCCTGCGTGACGAGTAACGCGCCAGGCTGCAGCGGCGCTCATCCTCGCGGCGCAAGACGCGCTACTTCATCTTGCGAATCTGCGGCCACTTGAAGAACACCAGCAGCCCGTACCCCAGCGAGATCAGGGCGCCGGAGGCGATTGCCAGCGGCGCGCCGACGATGGTTTCCATGAATCCGGCCTGCATGCCGCCTGCTCGCATCATGCCCTGCAGCACCAGCGCATACACGCTCATGATGCGCCCGCGCATGTTGTCCGGCGCGTTCACCTGAACCAGCGTGTTGCTCATGGCGTTCTGCAAGATAAAGGTGACGCCTACGCCCAGCAAAACCACCAGCGTCAACCAGATCGACTGCGAGAAGGCGAAGATCAACAGCGTCGCGGGGAAGAAAAGGTTGCCGATCGTCAACAGCTTGCCGCGGCCGTGATCGCCATAAGTTCCGGCAATCAAGGCCCCCCCTAAGGCTCCCACGCCAAATACACCCAGCATCAAGCCGTAGGTCACCGCTTCGGGATTCTGGCACGTCATCACATGGCAGGTGGCGGCTACAATCGGCTGCGCGCTTTCTGCCAGTGTTTTGCCGGCGAAGATCGGCATCAGCGTGATAAAAGGCATGGACAGGAAAGCGGACACTGCGACCAGGCTCATCAGGATCAGCAGAGTGGAGTTATGCAAAACGTAATTCAGACCTTCTTTAAGGTGCGCCTTCATCTTGGGTTGCCTGGCCCGCTTCGTCGGCGGCAGACGCATCAACAACAACCCGGCAATCACGGCCAGGAACGACAAGCCGTTGACCAGGAAAGCCGCGCCATAATCCAGGGCCGCGATCAACAAACCGGCCAACACCGGCCCGATGGCCCGGCCAAGATTGAAGATGGCTGAATTCAAGGCAATGCCGCTGCTCAAATCGGCAGGATCCCCCACCATCTCGCTGACAAACGCTTGACGGGCGGGCACGTCAATAGCCGTCGCCGCGCCGGAGATAAACGTCAATACGAGAATCTCCCACATTTGCACGGTCCCGGTCCAGGTCAGGAGCGCCAGCGCAAAGGCCTGCAGCATCATGGCCGTCTGGGTCAACACCAGGATCGTGCGCTTGGGGTAGCGATCGGCCAGCGAGCCGGCGATCAACGCCAGCGGGATCAGCGGCACCAGTGGCAGGAAACTATTCATTCCCAGCCACAGGCCGGGATTTTTCGGGGCGAGCTTGACGATCAACAGGGGCAGGGCCGTGGCCTGCATCCACGTGCCGATGATGGACACCAGCTGGCCGGAGAAGAACAACCGGTAGTTGCGATGGCGCAGCGCGCGGAACGCTTTGGGACCGCGATAACTTTTCGGCGCGGCCGTTTCGCCCGGGATTTCGACCGCTTCATTGTCAAGGCCCATCATTCCGTTGCCCATGTGTGTCACCGAACAAAAAAGGGAAGCGCCAGCTTCCCTTGAAAGGCTCCGCAGCCTGGACTCGAACCAGGAACCCATCGGTTAACAGCCGATTGCTCTGCCGATTGAGCTACTGCGGAATGATGTTTGTGTGCGGCAGTCGCGGGCAGGATTATACCAAAGCGCCGCAGGAGCGTCAAGCAAAACAAGACATCCCGGAGGTTTTTGACCTCCGGGATGTCAAACACTATTCGGCCAGATAATCGCGCAGTTTGCGGCTGCGATAGGGATGGCGCAGCTTGCGCAGCGCCTTTGCTTCGATCTGGCGGATGCGCTCGCGTGTCACGCCGAAGAACTGCCCCACTTCTTCCAGCGTGTGACCCTGCCCGTCACGCAGCCCGAAGCGCATTTCCAGCACCTCGCGCTCTCGATCGGACAGCGAATCCAGAATGGAATGGACCTGCTCTTTCAGCAGTTGATTGGAAGCGGCGTCGACCGGGCCGACCACGCTCTCGTCTTCGATGAAGTCGCCCAGCAAACTGGATTCTTCCTGTCCCACCGGCGTCTCCAACGACATCGGTTCCTGGCTGATGCGAATGATGCGGCGCACTTTGGCCGCCGCGCGGCGCATGCGTCGATCGATGTTGATATCGAGCGGCTGATTCGTATTCCAGGCCGTCTGAATGGCCAGCGTATCATCCTTGTCCAGCATTCCCAGCTCGACGGCGATCTCTTCCGACGACGGCTCGCGGCCCAGTTCCTGCATGAGCTTGCGCTGCACGCGCAGCAAGCGGTTAATGGTTTCCACCATGTGCACCGGAATGCGGATCGTGCGGGCCTGATCGGCAATGGCGCGGCTAATCGCCTGCCGGATCCACCAGGTCGCATAGGTGCTGAACTTGTAGCCCTTGGTGTAGTCAAACTTGTCGACGGCGCGCAGCAAGCCGATATTGCCTTCTTGAATCAGATCGAGGAACGAGATACCGCGGCCGATATAACGCTTGGCCACGCTGACGACCAGGCGCAAGTTGGCGCGCACCAGGGCTTGCTTGGCACGGGTGGCCTGCGCTTCAATCTCGTGCAGCGAGATGTGGATGTGGCGTGAGTCCGGCAGCGACTTGGCAAACGCTTTTTCCTGCGGCAGGTGGGCGTCTTTCTTGTGAAGATGGGCCACCAGCCAGTCGATGGACTCGACCGGCAGGCAGTAGATGCCGATATAGGCACTATACAGATACTTGATGGCCTCGTGCCAGGCGGCGGTCCGCTCGTGGTGCATCGAGTTGGTGGAGGTCTGGGGCTGCAGCACGGAATATTCCGGCATCTCGGTGCCGCCGCGCAGCGCCCGCACTTCTGTCAGCAGCGCGTGCAGATCGACCTTTTTCATGTGTGCCTTGTGGCCGACTTTTTCAAACTGCTGCCACTGCATCACGAAATCGTCGTACACGTCCAGCATCAATTCGTCGGCGTGCGGCGCTCGCCTGTGCTCGTGTGCTTCTTGCAGTCGATCGCGCAGTTGCTCCAGGTAGCGGGACGCGCTCATCTGGATCGCCAGCCACACTTCCTGCTGCGTTTCCAGCAGGCGCACCTGGCCGATCTCCTTCAGATACATCCGCACCGGATCGTCGCCCAGATCGGCGGCCACCTCGATCGTGCTGTCGTCCTCTTCGGCCTCTTCCTCGATCTCTTCCAGCTCGGCCAGGTCCGGCTCGTCGGCCAGCAGCACGTCGGCATCCTCGATCTGTTCATTGAGCTCGTCGAGGTTGTCGTCGCCCTCTTCCAGTTCAATTTCTTCGCCGAGTTCGTCGCTATTCACTTCGTCTTCCGGTTGGGTCACATCGTTGGGAGTTGGCTTCATGCGTCACCGTTCAGGTCTCGTTGCTGCCCTGCTCAACCGCGGCCCCACGGATCAGTCGTGCGGCCTATTGTACGTGCAGTCAGAGTTTGTTGCAACCGCAGCAGCGCCGCCGCATTGTCACGCCCGACTTGCGTGAGAATCTCCAGCGCCTCGACGTCGGCAGCCGTCTCCTGCAGCAGCGAACGCAGTCTGCTGGCCTTCACGCCGCAGGCGTTTCTCGCGCAGCTGCAGGCCGGTTTTCCTGGCGCCGTCTTCCAGGCTGATGCCGCGATCGACGGGCAGACGCTCGCTGGTTTCCTCGTACAGGGCCGCCAGCGGCACATATAATGAGTCATCCAGGCCCGTCCGGACTTCGTCGGGCGTCGGCGCGGGATCGTCGATCGCGGCGGCCCGCAGCGCGCGGAAGATCTCGCGACAGGCCAGCTGCTCAAAATCATCCACATTCAGCGCTGGCAGCTCCGCCCGATCGAGCGCCTCGTCGATCACATTCAACAGGTGGGGATGGCGCAATAACAGTGACAGGGCGTACTGTTCAAGGTCAGTTGTATCACGCTTGGGCGTTTCCGGCAGGGGCGCGGCACGCTGCCGCTGCCGGGGCGGTGTGCTGCTGACTGCGCGCATCTGATCGAACATGGCACGCTCGTCCACTTTCAGGCGGCGCGCCAGCTGCTGAATGTATACCGTCTGCTCCACCGGGTCGGCGACATCGCGGATAATGGGCAGCACTTCTTTGGACAGTCTGGCCTTCTCGCGCGGGTCGTTCAGATCGCGCCCGGCGCTCAGCGCCTCGATCACAAAGGGCACGACGGGCGGCGCCGTCTCGACGAGCGTGCGCCACGCCTCGGAGTCTTCTTCCATCAATTCGTCGGGGTCTTTGCCGTCCGGCACGGTCAGGACGCGGATGTCGATTTGCATCTTTCCCGCATAGCCCACCAGCCCGCGCGGATTGAAGATCGGCGCGGCTTCGCGATCAAGCGTTTCCCGCGCCACGTCCAGCCCGCGCAGCATGGCGTTGATGCCCGCCGTGTCCGGATCGAGCGCCAGCACGATCCGGGGCGCGAGTTTCTGCAGCAGTTTGAACTGATGTTCGGTCAGCGCCGTGCCCAGCGAGGCCACGACGTTATGAAACCCGTGTTGATGCGCCGCCAGCGCATCCATGTACCCTTCGACGATGACCGCCACTTTTTGATCGCGAATCGCCTGCCGGGCGGCGTGCAGCGCGTAGAGCGTGCGGCTCTTGTCGAACAAGGCCGTCTGCGGCGAGTTGAGGTACTTGGGCTCATCGTGCTCTTTCAATGCGCGGGCGCCGAAGCCGACCGGGCGACCCTTGCCGTCGTGAATGGGAATCATCACGCGGCTGCGAAAGCGATCGAACACGCGGCCATCCTCGCGCTGCACCAGTAAGCCAGCGTCGATCAATTCTTCGTTGGAGAAGCCCTTCTGCAACAGATGATTCTGCAGCGCATCCCAGCTCTCCAGCGCATAGCCCAATTGAAACGTTTCGATCGTCTGCGCCGTGATGCCGCGCTGCGCCAGATGCTCGCGCGCGATCTGGGCGTGCGGGTTGTTGAGCAGCAAATAATTGAACCACTGTGCGGCGGCCGCCACGGCCTCACGCAAGCGGGCCAGATGCTGGTCTTCGATCTCGGCTTCCGGCCTGTGCTCTTCGACGATCTCAATCCCGGCGCGGCGGCCCAGTTCGTGCAGCGCCTCTTTAAACTCCAGACCGTCGCGTTTCATCAGGAACGTGAAAACGTCGCCGCCGGTGTTGCACGCGCCGAAGCATTTCCACGTGCCGCTCTCCGGCCAGACCACGAATGACGGCGTGCGCGTGTTGGCGTGGAACGGGCAGAATCCCACGTGGGTGCGCCCGCTCTTCTTCAGTTTCACCGTCTCCGACACGATGTCGAGAATGTCGATGCGGTCTTTGATGTCGTCGATCACCGTCATGCCATTATCCAGTCAAAATCGCAGCGTGAGTGTTCCCACTCACCGCCATGCGGGTTCTTCTTCAATTTTCCGGCACTGCGCGGATCACTTCTTCTTGGCTTTTTTGGGAGCGGATTTTCCGGCCGCGGCTTTGGTCTTGCTGGCCCGCTTGGGCTTCGCCGCTTTCCTGGCCGCAGTCTTTTTGGGCGCAGGCTTGGCCGGATACAGGCTCTTCAAGCGCTTTAACCGCCGCGCCCACAGGGCTTGCAGGGCGGCGGCATCTTCGGGCGTTGCAAAATCGACCACGCGCACGCGCGTCCCCCGGGTCACCCGGTCGATCTTGAACCCGGTGAGGTCTTCCGGCACCTGCTCTTCAAACTGGATCCAGCGGATGCCCACTTCGACGCCGGGGATCAGGCGTCGATACTCGCCGCGCTTTTTGTGCGAGTCGTATTCGATCACGATTTGTCCGCCCTGGCGCGGATCGGATTCCACCCGATCGGCCAGCCAGCGCGACAGCTGCTTTGCATCCGTCAGCGCTTTAAACAAGCGCGCCGGAGTGGCGGGAATCACGGTCGATTTTTCGACGAGGATGATTTGCGGCATGGCTGGCCTCCGCTGAGCTTCATGAACAATAAAATTATACGATCATCGGTTCGAGACGCCAAACGGTCAGGTAGGTTCTGGCGGCGCGTCAGGCAGGCTTTGGCCAAATGATCGAATACCGCCACAACCGAAATCTGCTTGAATCTTCTCCCTAGAAGCCACGCTGGCTACTCCTTCTGGCGATAGCCGACAAAGATGCGCTCGATCGGCGCCCAGCCGATGAAGTGTGGCATGGTCCAACCCGGCGCGAGCGCGAGGTTCTGCACATCCAGGTAATGATCTATTCGCACGGTGTCCAGGGCGTGGATGACTGTTCCAGCGCCGCTACACAATCCGACGTGTCCCCAATCCTTGATCTCGTCTTTGACAGGGCCCGCGCACTCGTAGAACACGAACGCCCCGATCGGCGGTTCGCCGCGATTCTGTTCTGCGCCATACTCGTCCGCCGATTCCTGGGCCGAACTACCGCCGAAGATTTCGACGTGGTTGCTCTCTTCATAAGCGTCTTCGACAAAGGCCAGACAGCGGGCTGCGTAATCTGTCGTGCCGAGGTGTTCCTGCGCCCACTGAATAGCATTGGCAATGTATGTTTCAAACTCTCCGTTCAAGGCTTGCTCCTGAAAGCCAAACCGCCGATCGCGTGATCGGCGGTTGGGGAAACGTTACTCAGTTGACGGGTGTAGCGAACTACTTATCGCGCACCACCGCGCCGAGCGCAGCCTGCGCGGCGGCCAGGCGGGCCACCGGCACGCGGTACGGCGAGCAGCTCACGTAGTTGAGGCCGGCCCTGTGACAGAACTCGATCGAGGACGGATCGCCGCCGTGCTCGCCGCAGATGCCTACTTCCAGGCCCGGGCGAACCGCGCGGCCGTTCTTCACGGCCATCTCGATCAGCTGGCCCACACCGGTCGTATCCAGTTGCTGGAACGGGTTGGCGGGCAGGATCTTCTCTTCCACGTAGCGCAGCAGGAACTTACCTTCGGCGTCATCGCGGCTGTAGCCGTAGGTCGTCTGTGTCAGGTCGTTGGTGCCGAACGAGAAGAACTGCGCCAACTGGGCGATCTCACCGGCGGTCAGGGCGGCGCGCGGCACTTCGATCATCGTGCCGAACTTGTATTCCACTTCCACGCCTTTCTCGGCCATCACAGCCTTGGCAATCGCTTCCAGTTCGCCTTGCGAGACCTTCAGTTCGTTGACGTGGCCGGTCAGCGGGATCATGACTTCCGGCTTCACCACGAGGCCCTTCTTCTGAATGTTGCAGGCCGCTTCAAAGATCGCGCGGACTTGCATCTTCAGAATGCCGGGGTAGGTGATGCCCAGGCGGATGCCGCGCAGACCCAGCATCGGGTTCTGCTCGCGCATCGACTCGACGGCGGCCAGCATCTCTTCGGCTTCCTTCAACTTCTTGGTCTTCTTACCCGCCAGGCGCAGCTCGGTGACTTCCACCAGCAGCTCGTCGTGCGAGGGCAGGAATTCGTGGAGCGGCGGATCGATCAGGCGGATGATGACGGGCAGGCCGGCCATCGCCGTGAAGATGCCTTCAAAATCCTTGCGTTGCAGCGGCAGCAGCTTCTTCAGCGCGCCTTCATATTCCTTCACTTCCACCGAAGCCTTAGCGGCCTTCTTAGCGGCAGCCGCGGCCAGTTGGAATTCCTTGAAGTCCGGGCGCTTGGCCAGTTCGGTCTCGGTGCGCTTCACGACGTCCAACTTTTGCTGGGCGGCGGTAGCGTTGAGGATCATCTGGCGCACGACGGGCAGGCGCTCAACTTCGAAGAACATATGCTCGGTGCGGCATAGGCCGATACCCTGCGCGCCGAACTTGCGGGCCTGGATCGCATCCTTCGGATAATCAGCATTGGCCCACACGCCCAGGCGGCGGACTTCGTCAGCCCAGCTCAACAGCGTGACCAGGTCAACTTCCTTGTCGAAATCGGGGCGGATCGTGGCGATCTGGCCGGCCAGCACTTCGCCGGTCGTGCCGTCGATCGAGAGATAGTCGCCCTGCTTGATGACCTTGCCGTCGGCCTTCATGATTTTCTTCTCGGCGTCCACGTGGATCGACTCGCAGCCCGCCACGCACGGCAGACCCAGACCACGGGCGACCACCGCGGCGTGCGAGGTCGCGCCACCGCGCTGGGTCAAAATACCCTTGGCGACGAGCATCCCGTGCACATCGTCGGGATTGGTTTCGGGGCGAACCAGAATCACGGCCTTGCCGGCCTTGCCCCACTCTTCGGCCGTGTCGGCGTCAAACGCGGCGATACCGGTGGCAGCGCCGGGCGAGGCGTTGAGGCCCTTGGCCAGCACGCCGGCGACCTTCTTGGCCTTCTCGTCAAAGCGCGGTAGCAGCAGCTGGTTGATCGTCATCGGGTCGAGGCGCTGCAGGGCTTCTTCCTTGCTGATGACGCCTTCATTCGCCATATCGACGGCGATCTTCACCGCGGCCTGCGCCGTGCGCTTGCCGGTGCGGGTCTGCAACATCCACAGCTGGCCGCGCTCGACGGTGAATTCCATGTCTTGCACGTCGCGATAGTGCTGCTCCAACTGATTGGAAATGGCCACGAATTGCTCGTAGACTTCGGGCATTTCTTCCTGCATCTGCGCGATCTTCTTGGGGGTGCGGATGCCGGCCACCACGTCTTCACCCTGCGCGTTGATCAGGTACTCGCCGTACAGGGCTCGCTCGCCCGTGGCGGGGTTGCGCGTGAACGCCACGCCCGTGCCCGAATCGTTGCCCATGTTGCCGAAGACCATCGTCTGCACGTTGACGCCCGTGCCTAAATCGTGCGCGATCTTCTGGCTATTGCGATAGTCCACCGCGCGCTTGCCGAACCACGACGCGAACACGGCTTCAATCGCTTGCGACATCTGCTCATGCACGTTGTCAGGGAACTCGACGCCCAGCTCCTTCTTATACAGCGCCTTAAAGTCCACCACGACCTTTTTGAGCATCTCGACGGTCAGGTCGGTGTCCTGCTTGCCCGCGGTCTTGGCCTTGTACTTGTCCAGAATGCGCTCGAACTTGCGGCCTTCGATGCCCTTGACGGTCTTGCCGAACATCTGGATCAGGCGGCGGTACGCATCCCACCCGAAGCGCTCATTGTTGGTCAGCCGTGCAATGCCTTCCAGCGTCTGCGGGTTGAGACCCACGTTGAGAACGGTGTCCATCATGCCCGGCATCGAGAACTTGGCGCCCGAGCGCACTGACACCAGCAGCGGATTCTCCGGATCGCCAAAGCGCTTGCCCGTCTTCTCTTCGATCACGGCCAACGCAGCCAGCGCCTGGTTCCACAGGTCTTCGGGGAACTGCTTGCCAATCTCGAAATACTCGTTGCAGGCCTCGGTCGTAATGGTGAAGCCCGGCGGGACCGGCACGCCGGTGTTGGTCATTTCGGCCACACCCGCGCCCTTGCCGCCGAGCAAATCACGCATGTCCTTGTTGCCTTCCGTAAACAGATACACCCACTTCTTAGACATCGTTTTGCTCCTTAGCAATTGGATTTAGATTGAAAAACACACCGATCGTATAGTGTATTTCTTTCGATGATTTTTGGGCAGTGACAATTTGCCCGGATACCACGTGTGAAGTGTAACCTCCGCGCTCTCTCAGCCTGGGTTTTCATACAACACCTGTCCTTCGCGGATCGCAGTCGTTACAAAGGCCTGCCGGACTTCACTCCACTCCTGCACTTCCTCCGGGCTATAAACCACAATATCCATGGGCGCGAGAATGTCACTTAGTACGCCGTAGAGAGGCGCAGCCCGTCGATGGCGCGGCTGCGTGGTATGCGCGATGACCAGCAAATCAATGTCGCTTGTCGGGCGTGCTGTACCGCGCGCTCGGCTGCCAAATAGGATCACCTTTTCCGGCTGACTCACGTCAACAATCCGGCGTACGATTTCCTGGATGAGTTGCGGATTGATACTGCTCGTCGTTTCCATTGTGGCGCAATTATACCTTGGATCAGAACCCTTCCACCTTGCTCAGATCGACAATCCCATCGGCCAGATGCCAGATGCGCTGCAGCAGCGCCTGGCGCGTCTGCCGGATCGCATGGTCCTCGTGCATGACCAGCACCTTGTCGAAGAAGGTCTGGATCGCCGGGATCAGCGGAGCCAGCGCGCTGAAGAACGCCCCGATCGAACTCTGCGGCCCGATCGCTTTTTGGGCCGCGTCATAGGCGCTGTGCAACGCCTGTGTGTGCGGATCGCCGTCTTGGGCAATGTCCAGCGGCAGCGTCTCTTTGAGATCGCGCACGATGCGCACGCAGCGAGCATAATTGTCGAGCGTGATGGACCAATCGGGTTTGCCGGCTTCCGCCGCCAGCGCTTCGATCGACTGCTTCGCCACGAAGGGATCATCGCCACGCGCAACCAACACCGCATCCACTAGATCATACCGCAAACCCTGATCGTGCAAGGCGGCCCGCTCGCGCCCGACGAGAAAGGCGTGCGCGTCATCCAGCGCCTTGGCCTCGACGGCGACCGGCTGCAATTGGGCGGCGGCTTCCAGCGCGGCGCGCAGCGAGAACGACACTTGCTGCTTGATCAGCGTCTCGACGATGCCCAGCGCGGCGCGGCGCAGCGCCCACGGATCGGCTGAGCCGGTGGGGGCCAGGCCTACCGCAAACAGGCCGCTGAGGCTGTCGAAGCGATCGGCCAGGCTGATCACCGCACCGATGACGGACTCCGGCGCGCGGTCATATTGCTCGGCCAGCGCATTCGCCACGGCATCGCTCTCGCCAGACATCTTCGCATACTCGCGGCCCATGATGCCCTGCAGCGAGGTCATCTCCACCACCATCTGCGTGCCGAGATCGGCCTTGCACAGATAAGCCGCACGCTGAGCGGCTGTGGCCTGCCTGTCGTCCAACTTCAGCATCGCGGCCACCGTCGGCGTCAAAGCCTCGATGCGCTTGGCCTTGTCCAACATTGAGCCGAGTTTGACCTGGAAGGTCAGCGTGCTGAGTTTGGGCAGGAACTCCTCCAATTTGTGCTGGCGATCGTGATTGAAGAAGTACTCGGCGTCGCTGTAGCGGGCGCGCAGCACTTCCTCATTGCCATGCTGCACGATGTTGAGATGCTCTGCATTGCCGTTGCGCACGGCGATGAAGTGGGGCAACATGCCAGACCCACCCAGCACCGGGAAATAGCGTTGGTGCTTCTTCATCACGGTGATGAGCACGTCCCTGGGCAGCGCCAGATATTTCTGCTCGAAGCTGCCCAGCAGCGCGGTGGGTTGTTCCACGAGGTTGGCCACTTCTTCCAGCAAGCCGGGATCGTCGGGGATATTCCCGTGAACGTTCTCGGCCACCTGGCTGATCTGCGCCTTCACCACCTCGCGCCGTTCTTCGGTGGTCAAGACGACGTTGTGCTGCTTCAACGCGGCTTGATACTGATCGGCTGCGGCAATGACGATGTCGGGCGAACCTTCGGCCCGCGGACCGCGCGTGACGTTGCCGCTGCCGACAGCGGCGTACTTGAACGGCACCACCTGATCTTTCCACAGCGCTACAAACCAGCGAATAGGGCGGCTGAACGCCACGCCATCGCTGGCCCAGCGCATGGCCTTCTCGAACTTCAGGGCGGCGATCAATTCGGGCAGCAAGGTCGCGAGCACCTCGCCGGCGGGTTTGCCTGCGTCGTGCTTCTTGACGTAAACGTACTGGTTGCCCTGCTCTTCGACTTTGATCAAGTCATTGACATTAACGCCCTGGCCGCGCGCGAAACCTTCGGCGGCCTTGGTGGGCCGGCCGTCTTTGTCGAAGGCGGCCTTCAGCGCCGGTCCGCGCACCAGCGAATCGAGCGGCGTCTGCTGCGGCGCGAGGTCACGCACAATAAAGCCCTGCCGCCGGGGTGTGGCAAAGCACTCGATTGAATTGTATTCTAAGCGGGCCTCTTTCAGCCTCCGCGGCGCGAGTTCACGCAATTGCGCCAACGCCGCAGAGACATCGGATGCCGGTAATTCCTCGCTGCCGATCTCAAACACAAACGACGCCGGTTCTTTGATGACCACAGACGATGGACCACTGACCACGGCCTGATCCCTGATCCCCGATCCCTGATCACTTTCCTTCAGCCACGGATACTCCATTGCTTGCCGTTGTGCCACATACGCCGTCGCCACCTGCCGCGAGAGATCGCGCATGCGGCGGAAGTAATTGGCGCGCTCCGTCACGCCGATCGCGCCGCGCGAATCCAGGAGGTTGAACGTATGCGAGCACTTCAGCACGTAGTCGTGCGCGGGCATGACCAGCGGCGGCTCGTGCGCCAGGGCCGCTTGGGCTTCGGATTCGTAGGCGTCGTACAGGCGATATAAACGCTCGACATCGGCCAGCTCGTAGTTGTAGATGCACTGTTCGATCTCATTGCGCAGAAATACATCGCCGTAAGTATGCCGGCCATCGAAGTCGATGTCGTATATGCTGCGCACGCCTTGCAAAAACATGGCGATGCGTTCCAACCCATATGTCAATTCCACCGACACTGGATCAAGCACCTGGCCGCCTGCCTGCTGGAAATATGTGAACTGCGTGATCTCCAGCCCGTCGAGCCACACTTCCCAGCCCAGGCCCCACGCGCCCAGCGCGGGCGATTCCCAGTTGTCTTCCACAAAGCGAATGTCGTGCTCATCGCGCTTGATACCCAGCGCGAACAATGAATCCAGGTAGACTTCTTGCGGATTGCCGGGATCGGGCTTGAGGATGACCTGGAACTGCGTGTGCTGCTGCAACCGATTGGGATTGTCGCCGTACCGGCCGTCATCGGTGCGAATGGATGGCTCCACGTAGGCCACATTCCACGGTTCCGGGCCCAGCACGCGGAGTGCCGTGGCCGGGTTGTATGTCCCAGCGCCCACCTGCTGATTGTACGGCTGCCACAACGTGCAGCCGCGGCTGGTCCAAAATTCCTGCAAGGTGAGGATAATCTGTTGAAACGATAGTGGTTTGGTCATGATGATCCTGCGACTTACTCTGCGCTTTCCCGCCGGAGCAGGTTCAGAAACTCCACCGATTTCACTTTACGCTCCAGCACAAACTGGACGTATCTTAACATGACTTGCTCAGTTTCGCTGAGCAGGGCGGCGCGCAGCGTGAGGGCGGTAAACGCGGCGTAGTCGGTGCGCAGCGCGTGGCGCAGCACCTTGAGGGCGTTCAGCGATAACCGCGAGGAATCTGATCGGCCCCGCGCGTGATCGGGGCATAACACACCACCGGAAGCCGGGCTCCAGCCGTAGAATTCATCCGGCGCAATGGCCTGCAGCGGTTCACCCTGGCTGGCGCAGAAAAACACCTGGGGTTGAAATCCGGCCAGGGTAAGCAATTGCAGTTCAAAGTAGCGCGCCGTCAAAGGCAGGTTGTCCGTCGTTTCAATCCACTTTAATGTCTCGGCCAGCAGGCTGAACAACTCGGGTTGTTCGCTGCCCTCTTCCGCAAAGGCGTCGATCAACTCCACCGCGTAATGCGCGTAGGTCGATCGGGTGAGGTCTTCGCGCAGGCCGCGATAAGCGTCGATGGTTTCGACCTGCGAAACGATGTCGATGTCACCGCGCCCCTTGGCAATCAGCATGCTGGATCGCACGAACAACTCCACATGGCCGCTCTTGCGGCTGCCCACTTTGCGGGCGCCCTTGGCGTTGAGCCGCAATTTGCCGCGCTCGCGCGACAGAACCGTCAACAACCGATCGGCTTCACCCCAATCCGATCGGTGCGTGACGATGGCTTCAATGCGATAGAGACGGCTGCGATCCAATGAACAATTCCAAATGACCAATGACCGCTGACAAAACTTGTCTATTTGCCTACTTGTTTCCTTCTGCCAGATGCGCGGGCGTAAACAAATCGGGCAGCAACTGCTTCAAGGTCGTCGTGCGATATTCGCCGTCTTTGTCGGCGATGTAGATGATCAATTCCGGCGAGAATTCACTGAGCACCTGGCGGCACGCGCCGCAGGGCGATCCGCCATTCCGCGTGACGACGGCGATGGCTTCAAATTCGGTCTCGCCCTCCGACACGGCCTTGAGCACGGCCGTCCGCTCGGCGCAGACGGTGTGGCTGTATGAGGCATTCTCCACGTTACAGCCAGTGTAAACCGTGCCGGATTTGCCGAGCAGGGCCGCGCCGACTTTGTAATGCGAGTAGGGCGCGTAGGCTCTTTTGCGGGCCTTCCGCGCCAGGTCGATCAGTTCAGTGGGTTCCATGTGGGCTCCTGATGGGTGATCATACGCTTCCCATTCTACTCTTCTCCTGGCTTCTCCCCGACCGGTTCATCTTCCAGTAATTGCACGCGCACTTTCCCGATGCGCCGCCCCGCGACATTGATCACCTTCAACAGCACGTTCTCATGGCGCACTTCGTCGCCGGGCAGGGGCACTTTGCCCAGCTGCAGGTAGATGAAGCCTCCCAGGGTGTCCGCCTCGGCCACCGGGAAGTGGACATGCAGTGCGTCGTTGATGTCGCCCAGATTGGCGCGGGCGTTGATCAGCCATTCGTTTTCCCCCGCCGGCTGAATTTCCAGCTCTTCGGCCTGATCATATTCGTCCTGAATCTCGCCCACGATCTCTTCCAGAATGTCCTCGATCGTCACGATGCCGGCCGTGCCGCCGTACTCGTCAATGACGATGGCCATGTGAATGCGTCTTTTCTGCATCTCTTCAAACAACTCGCTGACCTTCTTGCTCTCCGGCGTAAACGCGGCCGGGCGCAGAATGTCAGCCACCCGCACGTCATTCGCGCCCACGCGGCCTCTCTCGTGCAGCACCTTCAACAGGTCCTTGGCGTACAAGATGCCCAGAATGTTGTCGATGCTGCCTTGATAGACGGGCACGCGCGAATGACTGTGATGAATCACGGCGTCCATGGCGTCCAGCAGCGGCGTCTCCACGTCGATGGCCAGCATGTCCATGCGCGGCACCATCACTTCGCGCGCTACCGTGTTGCCGTACTCGAAGATCGAGTAGATCATCTCCTTCTCTTCCTCTTCGATCACGCCGCCTTCTTCACCCGCGTCGACCAGCGTCTTGATTTCTTCTGCGGTGACGATGGGCATGCCGCGCCGCCGCTGTCCGCCAAATGGCTTGGCGATGAGATTGGTGCTCCATACCAGGAAGCGGACCAGCGGCCCGGCCACCCGAGCCAGAAAATCGATCGGGCGGGCCACCGCCAGCGCGATCCGCTCGCTGTGCGCCAACCCCACTGACTTGGGCACGAGTTCGCCGAACACCAGCGTGACCAGCGTCAGGATGATCGTGATAATGGCAATGGCCAACCCTTCGGCGATATTTTCAATGCCGGCGATGGGCAGGCCCGCGATGAGATCGGCCAGCCCCGCGCTTAAGAGGACGGCCGCGGTGGCCGAGGCCAGGAAGCCCATCAGCGTGACGCCGATTTGAATCGTGGCCAGAAACCGGCTGGAATCGTCGGCCAGATGGAACAGCACCTGCGCCGTCTGGTTGCCTTCTTCGATCAACTGCTTCAAGCGCAGCTTGGGGACGCTGATCACCGCGATCTCGGACGCCGAGAAGAAGCCGTTGATCGCGATCAGCACCGCGAGGAAGAGAAGTTCAGCAAAGACTGGATCCATGTTGCGTAACAAGTCAGGCGTAACGAGTCAGGCGCCGCGAGCGCTGTTACTCGTTACGGGTTGCCCGTTTGGCGGGTCTGGCTGGAACACCGTACACGAGCTCATGATCCGCGACATCATGCGTGACCACCGCCCCGGCGCCTGTCTTGGCGTCGTGGCCGATGTTGACCGGCGCGACCAGCAGCGTATCGCTGCCGATGAAGGTGTTGTCGCCGATCGTCGTGGGGTGCTTGCGCTGGCCGTCGTAGTTGCACGTGATCGTGCCCGCGCCGATGTTGACGTTAGCGCCGATCGCCGCGTTGCCCAGGTAACTGAAATGCCCCTGCTTGGTGCCGGGGCCCAGCGTGCTGTCTTTCACCTCGGCGAAATTGCCGATGTGCACGCCCGTGCACAGATGCGCCCCCCGGCGCAGATGCGAGAACGGCCCGATGTCCACCTCGTCTTCGATCGTCGCGCCCTCGATCAGCGAGGCCACGATCTCCACCCGATCGCCGATGGTGGAATCCTCGACAATCGCGTTGGGCCCGATCGTGCAGGCGCGCCCGATGGCCGTTTTTCCCCGGAGGTGCGTTCCGGGATAGATCAGGCTGTCCGGCCCGATTGTCACGCCCGCTTCGATGTAGGTGTGCGCGGGATCGATCAGCGTGACGCCGCTCAGCATCAGGCGCGTGTTGATCGTCTCGCGCATCAGCCGTTCAGCGGCGGCCAACTGCGCCCGATCGTTAATGCCCAGCACTTCGGCTTCGTCGCACGAGCAGGTGGCCGTCCGGGCCTGGTCTTGCGCCGCAAGGCTCACCAGATCAGTCAGATAATACTCGCCATGCCCCGCGCGCGGCTGCAAGCGATCGAGCTGCGACAACAGCCAGCGGGTCTGGTAGCAGAAAATGCCGGAGTTCACTTCGCGGATGGCGCGCTGTTCCGGCGTCGCTTCCTTGTATTCGACAATGTCCACCACGCGCCCGCCGGCATCGCGCACGATGCGGCCGTACAGCGCCGGATCGCCCGGCGTGAAGGTGATCAGGCTCAGGACGGCCTGCGCGGCGAGATGGCTGTCGAGCAGGCGCCGAATGGTTTCGGCGCTCAGAAAAGGCGTGTCGCCATACAGCACCAGCACCGTCTCGGCGGCGGGATCGATTTTTGCGCGCGCCTGCAGCAAAGCGTGCCCGGTTCCAAGTTGGGGCGACTGCAAAACGGTGTCGGCGCGATCGCCGATCGCGTTCTGCACTTGCGCGGCGCCGTGGCCGATCACGACGATGGGCCGCCGTGCTCCGATCGAAGCGGCCGCCTCGATCGCATACTGCACCATTGGCTTCCCCGCGATCTGATGCAGGACCTTGGGCCTGTCCGACTTCATGCGTGTGCCCTGTCCCGCCGCCAGAATCACGCATTGCACGTTGTCATGGCTCGTTTCTTCATTGTTCATAGCTCAGTATCCATGTGCCAGGCGTTCGATTAACCGCGGGGGTAGCCGGTGCAGCTTCATCTTGCGCTGCGTCTCCGCGACCGGATAGGCCACGCGGCGATATTCCCACTGGCCCTCTTCCACATCCAGGATCGCATACGAGGCGTCGGGGCTGCCGTCACGCGGCTGGCCCACACTGCCCGGATTGATGATCCATTTGCCGCCGTTGAACTTGAACGGCTGAAAATACGACGCGCGGATTTGCACGCACGGCCCGGGGTTGACTTCGGGCTGCAGAAAAGCGATCGGCCAGTGACTGTGGCCGACCAGGCAGACCGGCGTATCGAACCGGCCGAAGTTGTACTCGGCCGTCAGGGAGTCCAAAACGTATTCTTCCACCGGTTCGCTGGGGCTGGCATGCACCAGGGTATAGCCCGCTTCTTCCACGGTTACCGGCAGCGATGCCAAAAAGCGCTGATTGGCAGCGGTGAGATGTTGGCGCGTCCACAGGCAGGCGGCGCGCGCCTCGCGATTGAACTCGTCCAGATCGAGCCTGCCCAGCACCGCCCAGTCGTGATTGCCGGCCAGCGTGGTCAGCGGATACTCGCGCAGCCGATCGAGACATTCGTTGGGCTCGGGACCATAACCGGTGAGGTCGCCCAGGCACCAGATGCGATCGAAGGTTCCGGCACTGGCGATGACGGCATCGAGTGCGGCCAGATTGGCGTGGATATCGGAGATCACCAGGTAGCGCATACGGTTCTGAAGTGGGCTGAGTGTAACACGTTTCAACCGCTTTGACTACCCGCGAATCCTGTTTCGGATTTTCGGGATCGTTCTGAATTGCGCTGAAACGCGGTATAATTCCGACGTATTTTGCCCGGAAGATTCCAGCATGCCGATTCTTGATCCGAACGTTGTGGAATTCGTCAGCGGCAGCCCCGCTCAAACCGCGCGCCTGGGCGAACGGCTGGGCAAGCTGCTGCGCGGCGGCGAAGTGATTTGCCTGGAGGGCCAGCTGGGCGCAGGCAAGACGTGCCTGGCGCAGGGCATCGGGCGCGGGTGGGGGGCCACCGCCGATCTCACCAGCCCGACTTTTACGTTGATTCACGAGCTGCGCCGCGCGCCGGACAAAGCGCGCCTGTATCACGTCGATCTCTATCGCATTGAGCAGGAAGTCGAAGCGTGGATGCTGGGCCTGACCGATCTGATGGATGCCACGGCCAGCGTCCTGATCGAGTGGCCGGAACGCGCGCCCGCGCTGCTGCCGCCCGACCGGTTGTGGATCAAGCTGGAGTTTCTGGATGACACGCGCCGCCGCCTGTCGTTCGACGCGGCGGGCGGGCTGCATCTGGAATTGCTGAAGGCGTTCAAGAAGGACGCGTTTGGATTATAAGCTCCCCTCGCGGCGCGCCAGGGGAGTACGCAGACGCCGGTGTCATTTCCGGCACGAGGTAGGGGTATGATTCTCGCCATCGATACTGCCACGCGCAGCGCCGGGCTGGCCGTGCATGACGGCTGCAGCGTGCGCGCGGAATTTACATGGGAGACCAGCGATCATCACACGGTGGAGCTGATGCCGCGCATCGTGGAGCTGCTCGATCAGATCAACGTGTCGATCGATCAACTCAGCGGCCTCGGCGTCTCGATCGGCCCCGGCTCATTCACAGGCGTGCGCGTGGGTGTGGCCGTGGCCAAGGGACTCGCGCTGGCGCGCGGCATCCCGATTGTCGGAGTGCGCTCGACGGACGTGCTCGCTTACGCGGTCAAGTGGTGCCAGCCGCCGTTGGTGGTGGTGGTCCGCGCCGGGCGCGGACGCTGGATCGCGGCGCGCTACGTCAAAGAGGCGCGCGAAGCGTGGCGGCAGGACGGTGATTTCAGCCTGACCACGGCCGAGGTGATCGGCGCGGACTGGGAAGCGACGACGACCCTGTGCGGCGAACTTTCCGAGAGCGAACAACACACTGTGCAGCTGCGCCTGGGCGATCGCGTGCAGCTCGCTGCCGCCGGCCTTCTCACTGCGCCGCGCCGGATTCCTGGCAGAGATCGCGTGGCAGCGAGTTCAAGCGGGCCAGATCGACGATGCGGCCATCGTCCAGCCGCTTTATCTGGCGCCTGATCAGAAGGTGACGGCATGATCGAAAGTGTGCCGCCCTATCGGGTGGAGCCGATGCAGTGGGGCGATGTGCCGCAGGTCATGGCCATCGAGCGCCAGTCGTTTGCGCTGCCGTGGTCGGACTACACGTACCGGCATGAAATCCTGGAAAACCGCAGCGCGCATTACTTTGTGGCGCGGCGCGGCGACGGTCGTGTGATCAGCAAGCCCGCTTGGTGGTGGGGCCACTGGTTCAAGCGTGAAACGAAAGCGCCGGTCGTCGGGTATGGCGGATTCTGGATCGTGGTCGACGAGGCGCACATCAGCACGATTGCCTCCGACGTCAAGTGGCGCGGGCACGGCGTCGGCGAATTGATGCTGCTGGCGATGATCGACCGCAGCGTCGAACTCGGCGCGCATGAAGTGACGCTGGAAGTGCGCGTGTCCAACACGGTGGCGCAGAACCTGTATCGCAAGTACGGCTTTGTCGTGGTCGGGCGCCGGCCCGGCTACTATCGCGACAACAACGAGGACGCCGATTTGATGACGCTGTCCGGCGTTCACACCGCGGAATACCGGGCGAAGTTGAGGGCGCATCGGGAAGCGCTGGAAGGCCGGATGAGACAGGACAAGGCACGTTCAATGTGAGAGGCGGGGTGTGCACTCAAAACGTGTCAGCAGAGGCGGCTCCCACGCCGCAGCTTAGCCGGGCGTGGGAGCCCGGCCCGCTGCTAACTGACATCTTTTGAGTGCACTCGGGGGCGAGTGCCCCCATTGGACAAAACAAAAGTCTTCGTGTACAATTCCGCCCCGCTATCTCAGTTGGAGGAACACCCTTGGCTAACATTCATTCTGCTATCAAGCGCAACCGCAGCAGCAAGCGCCGCGCCGCCCGCAATCAGGCCGCGCGCAGCAAGGCTCGCTCGGCGGTGAAGGACGCCCGCACGGCGATCGCATCCGGCGAGGATGTGAGCAAGAACGTGAGCGCGGCGGCCAGCGCCCTGGATAAGGCCGCCGAGCAGGGCATCATTCACAAGCGCAACGCGGCGCGCCGCAAGTCGCGCTTGATGAAGGCTGCGGCCAAAGCCCAGCAGTCCGGCAAATAACTCTTTAACGTTTCACTCAAAACACAACAGGGCGATCGATGCAACTCGATCGCCCTGTTGTCGTTGGCTGCAAGATTAGGCGCGAAAGATCGCTCTCATTGACTCAATTTGACGCTCGCCAGCCGATTCAGGCTGACACCTGATTCGGCGGCTTCGAGCGCCAGACGCCGATGTAGTTCTGGCGGCACGCGCACTTGAAACTTGCCGCTATACTGCCGTGTAGCCAGCGGCTCCGGCACAATTTCTTGGCTGCGTTTCAGATCGGCCACAACCTCGGCCACGACTCGACGGATGCCGCGCAACGCTTCTTCGGGAGTTGCGGCCAGCCAGTCAGCCCCGGGAATTCGGCGCACAGGCCGACGTATTCCTCATCCTCTTCTGACCAGGTTACCCGATACGTATAGCGATCTTGTTTAAGCGTCATGCTGTTCCCCTGGGTTAGTGCGGGGGCGTTGCGCGCATGCCAGCCATTACAAAATTTGCCAGCGGTATCTAAAGTGAAATGCACGCGGGGTAAAGTTCTTGGTCACGCCGGCTTGACCAGGACCGACCCTACGCCCAGGCGGGTCAGGGCTTCGGCGGCGTAATGCTCCACGACGGGGCTTTCATCGTCCAGCGCCGCGATCAGCGCCGGGATCGAGCGCGAATCGAGAATGGTGAGCAGCGCTTTCGCGGCGCGGGCCCGCTCCAGGGCCGTGCCGTTGCGCAGCCGATCGATCAGCAGCGGGACGCTGGCCTGGCCAATCCGCGCCAGGGCCTCGGCCGCCATCGCGCTGACGTAGACGCTGGAATCGGTGAGCACCTGCCCCAGCGGCAGCACCGCGCTTTCGACCCGCGCCTCGCCCAGCGCAAAAGCCGCGCAGGCGCGCACGTCGTCGTCCGGATCACAGAGCACGTCGATCAGCCGCTGCCGGGCTTCCTCGCACGGCACCTGCCCCAGCGTCCGCGCGGCCCACCAGCGCCGATCGGGATCGGGATCAGCCAGCACCGGCGCCAGAGCCGCCAGCGCCTCGCAGCCGTGCCGGCCGATTTTCAGCGCGGCCTGTTCGGCGCGCTCGTCGTCGCCGCAGATGAGACTCCTGCACCAGCGCGGGCAGTTCTTCCGGAGTAGCTGGAACGTTCGTCATCGTCTCCCTTGCCGACAAAAAACCGGCTGAGCATCTATCCTCAACCGGTTTTGCTGGACTGGCCGGGGTTAAGGTTGCCCCAATTTCTCGACCGGAACGTCGCGATACTTGTCGCCCTCTTCGATCAACATGATCGGAATGTCTTCACGGATCGGGTACTTGCGGCCGCAGCCCTCTTCCGTGCAGACCAGCCACGCATTGTTGATCAACTGCAAGCGGCCGGGATCAGCGCCGGGGCGGCGGGTCTCGCCGCTCACGCAATGGGGGCACCGCAAGATTTCGAGCAGGTCCTGGCTGACCATGAAATGCTCCTCAACACATGATGTCACTGGCGATTCTACCATAGTTTCTGTCCGAAAAGTAGCACACGGGCTCCTCGCGCAGCACCCGGCAAATTCGCGGTGCTGCGCGAGGAGCCGCTCCCGCCGGGTTTTCGGACAAGAACACCCATGGGTCCGCAGGGCGGGCAATGCAAGGCTACCGAGCAAAGCCCGCGGCGCGTTGGTCAAAACGCCGATTGACTTTCAATTCCAGGGCGGTTATAATCGCGGCCATGTTAAGACGGACGATAGTCGTGGTGGACAACGCGAACGATAATAACGACGAGGCCTGAGGGCGTCGATCGATTTCGTTGCGCGCACCGCCAACTTCTTAAACGAAACGAGAGCCGCCCTGCCACCGGGGCGGCTTTTTTGTGCAGTCCGCGGGGCAAGGGTGACAGCATCCTATTCAGGAGCGGCGACATGTACAAGTCAATCAATTGCGGTGAGCTGCGGCTCGCGCACGCGGGCCAGCGGGTCACGCTGGCCGGCTGGTTGCACAAGCGGCGCGATCATGGCGGCCTGATCTTCGTCGATCTGCGCGACCGATCGGGCGTGGTGCAAATTCGCGTCGATCCCAGCGCGGGCGAAGCCTATCATACCGCCGACGATGCGCGCGCCGAGTACGTGCTGCAAGTCACCGGCACAGTGCGGGCCCGGCCCGCCGGCCTGGCGAACCCCAACATGGCGACGGGCGAGATCGAAGTGGAGGCCGAGCAGATCAAGATCCTGAACACGTCCAAGGTCCCGCCGTTCCCCATCGACGACGACGGCTACAAGACGACGGAAACGCTGCGCCTGAAATACCGCTACCTGGACCTGCGCCGCCCGCGCCTGCAGCAGAATTTGATCCTGCGCCACCGGGTGATCAAGTTCATCCGCGATTACATGGACGCGCAGGGCTTCGTCGAGATCGAAACGCCGATGCTGATCAAGTCCACGCCGGAAGGCGCGCGCGACTACGTGGTGCCGTGCCGCGTGCAGCCGGGCAAATTCTACGCGCTGCCGCAAAGCCCGCAGCAGATGAAGCAGCTGCTGATGGTGGCCGGCTACGAGCGCTACTTCCAGATCGCGCGCTGCTTCCGCGACGAGGACCTGCGCGGCGATCGGCAGCCGGAGTTCACGCAGCTCGACCTCGAGATGTCGTTCGTCGAGCGCGACGACGTGCTCGACCTGGTGGAGGGCTTGATCACCGCGCTGGTCCCGGCCGTCACTCCGCACAAGCGGATCATCGCCCCGTTTCCCAAGCTGGCCTACCGGGATGTGATAGAACGCTACGGCATCGACAAGCCTGACCTGCGCTTTGGCGTGGAGATCGTCGATCTCACGGAAGCCGTCCAGGGATCAGAGTTCAAGGTCTTTGCCGAGACACTGGCGAGCGGCGGCGCCGTGAAAGCGATCTGCGCGCCGGGCTGCGCCACTTACTCGCGCAAACAGATCGACGAGATCACCGAGTTCGTCAAAGCGCAAGGCCCGAAGGGCCTGGTGACGCTGGCCTACACCGCCGACGGCGTGAAGGGCAGCGCCGCCAAGTTCCTGAAGGAAGCCGAATTCGCCGCGATTGCCGATCGGGCCGGGGCCAAGACCGGCGACCTGGTCTGCATCGTCGCGGATCAACGCTCGGTCGCGAATAAGGCGCTCGGCCTGCTGCGGCTCGAATTCCGCGACCGGCTCAATCTGGCCCCCGCCGATTTGCTGGCGTTCGCCTGGGTGGTGGACTTCCCCATGTTCGAGTGGGATGAAGAAGCGCAGAAGTGGACCTTCTCACATCATCCGTTTACGATGCCGAAAGAAGAAGACCTGCCGTACATCGAAAGCGATCCGGGGCGCGTGTTCAGCAACGCCTACGACCTGGTATGCAACGGCTACGAGCTGGCGAGCGGCAGCATCCGCATTCATCGCCGCGAGATTCAGGCGCAGATTTTCAGGGCGCTGGGCTACAGCACCGAGGAGATGGAGCGCCGCTTCGGGCACATGCTGGACGCCTTCGATTACGGCGCGCCGCCGCACGGCGGCATGGCGCCCGGCATCGATCGCCTGGTGATGCTGCTGGCCGACGAGCCGAACATCCGCGAAGTGTGGTCATTCCCCAAGACGGCCGGCGGCAGCGACTTGATGTTCGACGCGCCGGCGGAGATCGACGAGAAACAGCTGCGCGAGTTGAGGCTCAAACTGAACGGGGCGCCGTAAAACGCTACTTTTTTGATAGAGTTAATGCTTCGTTGGAAGGTTCAAACACCCGCCAGGGGGCAATTTCTTGCGCAGTTGCAGTGACTGTGGTATAGTCCCCGGCGTCCTGCTGTGCGCGTGCATGCCGCTAACGCGCTTTGAGCCAACACTCTTTTAAAGGGGAACCACATCTCACCAGTGGGGAAGCGATAGCCGCAAGGCAAGGCTGAACCACGAGTTGGTTTTCCACCTGCTTCGGCAGGTTCACAAGCACTGCGGACACACGGCACGGCGGGCACTGCATCATCAGACCCTTCGGGTTTTCGAAACCCGAAGGGTCGCTTTGTTACTGCATGGGCTGGCGAATGACCGTCTTCAATTTCTCCGGGGCAGTGCGGCGCGGATCGCCGACGTAGATTTCGTGGTGCTGGCCGCGCAGTTGATGCCCGCTTTCGTGAATGAAGTCGTGCAGGCGCTGAATCGTCGGCCCTTCGTCGGCATAAGGGCCGAAGTACATGATCTGCGCGCTGAGGCCCTCGTGATAGGCTTCCCACCTAATCTTCGATGCCGCAACCGGGTTCTTCTTCTCGATCAAGTCCGCGCGGGCCAGCTCGACCAGCTCGGGCGTGATGATGTCCGGCTGCATGATCATCGCCGTCCACTTCCACTCGTCTTTGCGAGCCGAGCTGAACGCGCGCATGTCGTCCGCCCACCACAGGCCCTCCAGCGCCATCACCGGGTAGTCGATCTTCTGCTGGCCGTACTTGCCCAGCTTGACGCCGAACTTCAGCGTGTACGACAGGCCGTACAGCGCTTCCAGCGCATCCCGGTAGTCCTGTGACGTATTCGGATTGCCCGCGCCGTCGATCATCAGGAATGGCAGCGGCGGCACGTCGACGATGGAGAACTGCTTGGCCGACGGCTGATACAGGTGCTTGAATTGTTTGCGCAGATCCATCGTGATCATGAGTGACCTCTCTATTCTACAGCAGCGTCATGCCCGAGTGCCTGCGAAGCGTATCGGGCATCCACTCTGGAATCCCGCCATGCCGTACCCAGGCCCCACTGGGACCTGGCGGCACGCACGCCTAGCGCGTCGCCGGCACAGCGTGCCGGGTACGACGTGCGCGAGGCACGCGGCGCGAAGCGTGACGATGCCGCAGAGCTTTCTAGACTGCACTTAGACCTTCTCGACCGGGATCTGAATCTCGGCGACATTCATCGCGTCATCGCCGCCGCCCACCTCGAGATAGACCTCGCGGCTGGGGCCGCAGAAGCGATAGCCGTTGGCGTCGGCCCAGTGCATCACGGCCTGATACCCCTGGCTCAATTGATTGAACGGGCCGCGGTGCACGGTGCAGGCCATCTGCTCGACCGCGGGCAGTTCGTACACGCGGACGCGCGGGGTCTCCGCCAGCGGCGCGTCGACGACCTCGCACACTTCCAGATCGACGTCGCGCTCCTTGTAGCCTTCGTTGTGATCGACGGTGATGCACGGCGCGACGGGCTTGACGTTCTGCTGCGCCAGATACGCTTCCAGCTCGTTCCACAACTCGCCCTGCGCGCCGTAGTTGGCGACGACATCGCGCACCGACGCAATCCGCACCGGGGCGACTTTCTTGAGGACGACATCATACTTGGACATGAGGGTATTCTCCTGTTCGATTTGAGTGAGCAGCACCGCCACGCGCGCCAGCCGCGCCTCCTCTTCCTCGATCGAGCGCTCGATCTCCGCCCGGCGCAGTTTGAGCATCCCGCGCAATTGGTCGGGCGGCAGATCGCTCTGCAGCAGCCGCCCGATCTGATCGAGCGACAGCCCCAGGTCCTTCAACAGCAGGATGCGATTGAGGCGCGAGAGCTGGCTGGCCGAATAGTAGCGGTAGCCGGTGAAGCGATCGATCTCGATCGGCTTGAGCAGGCCGATCTCGTCGTAGTATCTCAGCGTTTTCACCGACACCTGGCTGAGTTTGCTGAAGTCTCCGATTTTGAACATCCGTAGGACTCCGTGCGCGCCTGGAGGTTACGCTCCTACTATACACCTTCCGGCGAGGGGAGAGTCAAGCCCCAAACAGGGATGAAGGCTGCTCCCCGCCGCCCGACCTTAGCGAAGCACCCTTTAGGGTCGCGAAGCACCCTTATCAACTTTGACTATCAGAACCGGTAATGTCCGCCCTCTGGATTCGAGGCTTTAGCCGGATTTTGCGGCGGAATCCGGCTACGCCCGGCGGCCCGCCGCTGCGTTGCAGCGGGTACGGGCAAGCCGCGAGTCCGGGGTACCGAATTGCTCTAAGCCCCCGTCCGGCCATGTCCGGCGCACCGCGCCAGTGGCCCGCTAAGCGCCGGGGGCGTTGCGCAGTGTGCCAGCCCGCCACCATTCCGGCCGCGTGTGCAGGCGCGGATCGCCCGCGACCAGCGCGCGGATGTCGTCGAACGCGGCATCGCCGCCCAGCGTGAGCGCCGCGATCCGATCCAGCAGCGTGAGATCGGCAGCCGGCACGGCGTCCCCCGGCCCGGCCATCAAGCCCCAGCCGTCCCACGGCAGCAGCTCGATCTTGTTGAGCGAGAGGAAGTCGCGCACCATGTTATCCTGCACGAACCACTGGCCGTGCCACTCGAAGATGCCGAAGTGGTCGGGGTCGGCCCCGCCCGTTCGGATCATCTGCCAGCCTAAGCCGCCGGTGATGAATTGATCGCGCGGCACATCCAGCGTGTCGAACCGGATGCCCAGCGCCTCGCGCTGCAAGTCGTCCAGCTGCGCGTCGACCAGGACCCAGCGCTGCTCCGCCGCGTGCCAGTATTCGCAGGCCCAGTGATCCTCGTAGTGATCGGGCATGAAGTACGCGCCGAAGCCGCAGCGCGCGCGAGCGGGCACGCCTTGATGCCGCAGGATGGCGCACAGCAGCGTGGAGTGATCGCGGCAGTTGCCCACCAGCTTCCGCTCCAGATCGCGCGGCGCCGTCAACGGCCGATCGTCCAGTGCGGCGAGGCGGGCCAGCATCTTCGGGATGAAGCGCAGGTTCACTTCGTCCTTGCGCTCGTCAGAGAGAGTCAAGCCATACCGCTCGGCCCAGAAGATGTGCACCATGACGCCCTGCACCACCTTCACCAGCGACGGGATGTCGGCCGGCAGGTCGTTCAGCAGGCGAGCCTGCTCTTGCGGATCGGTCATCGGGCCGGGCTGGGCGTAGTAGCTCAGCAGGTCGGTGCGCGGGGCGGTCTGTTCGAGTAACATGATGGATCCTTGTGAGGTGGGATGGGAACGGCGGGCAGGGGTAACTATACACCTTCCTGCGGGGGGAGAGTCAAGGATGAAGGTCACGCCAGCGCAACGCACCCGGCGGCGCCGCGCTTGGCGCTTGCACTAACTCGATTTATACTCTATTTCCAGCCGGCGATGTGTTCCTGAATTACCGCACGGGAGCATTAATTGTCAGCCACACAAAACCCATCAGAGGTTATGGAGTTATTGCCATGGCACACATTTTGTGCATCGGTGCAGGTCACGTGGGCGGCCCGACCATGGCCGTCATGGCCCAGAAGTGTCCGCAACATCGGTTCGTCGTGGTGGATGTCAACGCAGCGAGAATTAAAGCCTGGCAATCCGATCAATTGCCGATTTACGAACCCGGGCTGGAAGAGGTCGTGCGCGCCGCCCGCGCTAAAAACTTATTCTTTTCGACGGAGGTCGACCGTCACATTGCGGAGGCCGATATCATCTTCGTCAGCGTGAACACGCCGACCAAGACTTTTGGACAGGGCGCCGGCAAAGCCGCCGATCTGCAGTACTGGGAAAAAACAGCGCGGCAGATTCTGCGGAATTCCACGACCTCCAAGATTGTGGTCGAAAAAAGCACGCTGCCGGTGCGCACCGCGGAGGCGATGGAGCGCATCCTCAACTCCAACGGCGACAACATCCACTTCGACGTGGTATCCAACCCCGAATTTCTCGCCGAAGGCACGGCCGTCCGCGATATGCAGGAACCCGATCGCGTTCTGATTGGGGCCCGCGCAACGCCCTCTGGACAACGGGCCCTGCAGACCATCGTGGACATCTACCATCAATGGGTGCCCGGGGAGCGCATCATCACCACCAATCTGTGGTCCAGTGAGTTATCCAAGTTGGTGGCGAATGCCTTTTTGGCCCAACGGATTTCCTCCATTAATGCCATTTCGGCGCTGTGTGAAAAGACGGAAGCCAATGTCACCGAGGTGGCCCGCGCGATTGGGCTGGACAGCCGCATCGGCCCCCGTTTTCTCAACGCGAGTGTGGGCTTTGGAGGATCCTGCTTCCGGAAAGATATTCTCAATCTGGTTTACCTGTGCGAATACTATGGCCTGGCCGAAGTCGCGAACTACTGGGAACAAGTCGTGAGGATGAACGACTATCAACAGGCGCGTTTCGTCTCCAACATGCTGTCCGCCATGTTTAACACGGTCTCCGGCAAGCGCATCACCCTCCTGGGAGCGGCCTTTAAGGCCAACACCAGCGATACGCGCGACTCACCGGCTCTCAAGGTCTGCCGGGCCCTGTTGGAAGAGCACGCCGAGATTGTCCTCAGCGACTCGCATGCTTTGGACAGCGCCCGGATCGACCTGGGCCCTGATGCCCGGCGGGTTATCTTTGAGCCGGATCCTTACGCCGCCGCCGCCGGCGCGCACGCGATTGCACTTCTGACCGAGTGGCCGTCTTTCGCCGCGTTGGACTACGAGGCAATTTTCGCGTCGATGGCCAAACCGGCGTTCATCTTTGATGGCCGGAACCTTCTCGATCATGCCCGACTCTACGAGATCGGCTTCAACGTCTATGCCATCGGCCAACCGCCACGGGTGCACGGCCGCTAAGCCGCGCCCAACCTTCAGCGCTTAGAGCATGATTTCACTTTTGGGGCAGCATCCTGAGCGGAACGCAGTGGAGTCGAAGGATGCCCGGCGAGCAAGCGTTCTTCGACTGCGCTACGCTCCGCTCAGAATGCTTGCTCAGCCAAGCTGCCCCCAGATTGAAATGCAGCCTTAGCAGTTTCCTATCGACAAGTTCGCGAATGCCCCCTATAGTATGTGCGGGCTTCAGCCAGCAGGGCACGGCGCAGCGCACTGAGGCGCGGCGTGGTGCGGGGATGAAGTGACCAGAGTCTATTTCAAAACCCGTAGATCGCGCATCCCCATGCGCGGTGGGACAGGCGTGGGGATGCCTGTTTTACGGTTTTGAAACAGGTTTCAGCGCAGGCCGGCGCGAGCCCCACAATACACAGCCGAGAGGAGACACAATCTATGGCGAAGTATTTGTTGTTATACACTGGCGGCAGCGGCATGCCGCAGACGGAGGCCGAGCAGAAGGCCATTATCGACGACTGGACGGCCTGGTACACCGGGCTGGGGGCCGCCGTGGTGGATCCGGGCAATCCCACCTCGCCCATGGCTAAGACCATCGACAGCAAGGGCAAAGTGAGCGACGGGCCGGCAGGCGCCATGGTCACCGGCTATACGATCCTCAAAGCCGATTCGCTCGACGGCGCTGTGACGATGGCCAAGGGCTGCCCCGTCTTGAAAAGCAACGGGCAGATTTCCGTCTTTGAGACATTCGACGTGATGTAGCATTCCTGTAGCGCTGCCAGTCTCTCATGTACAACAGACTTCCCGGTCATCCGCGGAAGTCTGTTGTGATT
>CAWJPR010000004.1:0-179952 GCA_963844815.1 uncultured Chloroflexia bacterium | reverse complement strand
GCGGCTGACGCCGCTCATCTGCCAACCGGCAAACCCATCTTCGGCGGCGCGCCAGCGCACGAACCCTGCTGCATGGCGCTCCGGTGTTGAAGCAGACGGCGTCAGGAGCATGACCGGAATATGGCGGCCTACCGCGCGCCGCTGATACAAGGGATAGCCTGAGTACAAGTCAGCTGCCCGCCGCCAGCAGCGTTCACGCTCAGCGCCCGCGGTCTCGCGCGCCGTATAAGCGACGGTCTGCCCGGCAAAGGTCAGGCGCACTTCAGGATGCGCGCGCAAATTGTGGTACCACGCGGGATGATGCTTCTGCCCGAAGTTGGACGCGATGAGGATCACATTCTCGCCGTCGGGGATGGCGACGAGCGGCAGGTGGCGCGGCAGCCCGCTCTTCGCGCCGACGGTGGTCACCATGACCACGGGCAGCCCGACTAGCATACTCGTCAACGAATAGCGCCCGCGCGAGAAGCGCAGTACGGGCCGATCGAGATGATGCAGCGTGCGCGCAAAGAACCACGACCCCGCCCGGGTGCGCGTGGCGATGTGAACGGCGCGTTGTGCTGCATTGGGTCGATGTGTCAGTTGTCCCATCTTACCTCGCCTGAAAAATCAGACTGCAGCACGTTACAGCGCCCTCGGCTTTCGCCACTTCCGTCGCAGCGACGATCATCAAATGCAGCCCGGCTTCCTCCAAGCGCTGCTGCGTCGCGGGGAAACTCGACGGGTAAATTACGGAGTTCTCAATCCATACGGCGTTGGCGGCAGAAGGCTCGCGGTCATCCACTGCGATGCAGCGCATCTCGCCGAAGATCGAGCAGTCCACCCACGCCGGGTTGATCAGCAGGGTGTCTTCGCTCACCTGCGTGACGGCCGATTTGAGATGCAGGCAGCCGGTGACCTCGACGCCTTTCACCGTGTAGCCGTAGGGCGCGAGAAACCCTTGCAGCTGTTCCACCGCCGATCGGTTGCTGCGGCTCGAGAGGCCCACGTAGACCGTCCGGCCCACGCGCAGCACATCGCCGCCGTCCAGGGTGCCGGGCGCTTCGATGGCGAACAGCGCGCGATATGGCGACAGCGCCCGGGCAATTGATGCGGCCTCGGGCTTGCGCGAGTCGGCGCCCGGGCGCGTGATGATGGCGACTTCGTCAAACACCAGCGCCACATCTTCCACAAAGACGGAATCGGGCAGATCGGGTTCGGGCGGCAGCGAGATGACCTCGCAGCCCAGTTCGCGCAGGGCCGCCTCATACTGGTGATGCTGCGCGCGCGCCAGATCGAGATCGATGGGCTGCCGATCGAGATGCGTGAGTTCGCACTCGTTAAAGCGCGGGCTGATTTGACGGGTGATGGCAATGAGCATGTCTACCCTTTCCTGGCCACGAAGATCAACTCCCCCGGATAGTTCGATCCATAGGGGACTCTTGTCGTAATCGGCGTACAGCGCCTCCACGGCAAACCCGCAGCGCGCCAGCAGGTGCTCGGCTTCGTAGCGGAAGAGGTAGCGCATCGGGAAGGCATGAACGAGGCGCTCGGTGCGGCCATCGGGATGGGTCTGGTGTAGATCAACTCGACGTCATGATATTGCTTGAACACATCCCGCGCCACAATCCGGTTGCGCCGCAGCACGCGGCGGCCATCGGGCATGGTGAATTCCGGTTCGTCGCCCTGTTCTTCGCCCGTCACCTCGCGCGCCATGATGGGCAGCGACGGGTTGAACAGATCGAGGATAAAGCGCCCGTCGTCGGCCAGATGGCGGCGAATACAGCGCAGGCAGGCGAGTTGATCTTCCACTTCGATCAAGTGTTGAAACGGCCGGAACGGGATCGTGATCAGATTGAACGTCTGCCCCAGATCGAAAGCGCGCATATCGGCCAGTCGAGCTGCACGCGCTGTTGCACCTCGGCGGGTTCCTGTTCGAGCCGCTGCTCGCACACGGCCAGCATATGTGGCGAGAGATCGATCCCGTAGATGGAAATGCCGGCACGCGCAGTGGGGATCAACACGCGTCCGGTGCCGCATCCGACTTCGAGCACGGGGCCGCCGCTGGCTTGCGCGGCCTCGACGAAGAACGTCACATCCGGGCGGGTCTGGTATGGTACGACGTAATCGTAGAATTCGGCGGTGGCGGCATATTGTTCGGTGTCCATGTGTGCTCCTGGTGAAGCCGCTTCACGCGTGGGGCACGGCGCTTCGGATGAACGCGGCCAGGTCCTGCTTCAACTGCGCCAGCGAAGGTTGATGGATGTACATCATGTGGCCGGCCTCGTAGAAACCCAGCGAGATATTCGCCTGCAAACCGGGATCGAGGCTGAGGTGATTGAGGGTGTATTCTGTCGCAAAGTACGGCGTGGCCAGATCGTAATAGCCATTGGCGACAAAGACTTTGAGGTAGGGATTGGTCGTCATGGCTTTGCGCAGCGTCTCCGCCACCTCGACGTAGCGGTTCTCGTGCTGGGCATAACTCCACTGCTCGTGGGCCTTGAAATTCAGAACTTCGTAGGGCAGGTCGCTTTCAAAGCGCAGTTCGCGGCGCACGTAGTCGTTGAAGGCCGCCGTGTACGGGCCGGTGGTATTCGCCATGCCGGGATCATATTCGAACATCTCGCCGCCGGCATCCCGATCGATGCCGGTGAAGCGGCTGTCCAATCGACCGACCGTGCGGCGCTGGTCGCGCAGCAGTTCCTTGGTGAAGCGCATGATCTCGATGCGCAGATTCACGCGGTCGAGATAGTCTGCGGACAGACCGGTATAGCGCGCGAGCCGCTGGATGATCGCCGCGCGTTCTTGGGCCGGCAGCGCGGCGCCCTTCATCAGCGCGGTGGTGTATTCGCCCAGCGCGAACGCTTCCACTTCGTCCAGCAGGCCGCGCAGGTCTTTCTGCAGCGGCGCGTCGAGCCGCTGGTGATACCAGGCCGTGGCCGCGTAGGTAGGCAGGTAGAGAATGTGCGGCAGATCGTTGCCGGGATGAAAATCGGCCGTGCCGAAATCGAGAATGGACGACACCAGCATGATGCCGTTCAAATACAGGCCGTGCCGATCCTGCAAATAGCCGCTCAGGCCGGCGGCGCGCGTCGTGCCGTAACTCTCGCCGATCAAGAACTTGGGCGACAGCCAGCGTTGATAGCGTGTGGCGTACAGGCGGATGAAATCGCCGACTGATTCAATATCCTTCTTGAAGTTGAGAAACTCTTTGGCCTTCTCGCCGACGACCGCGCGGCTGAAACCGGTCAGCACCGGATCGATGAAGACCAGATCGGTCGTGTCCAGGATCGAGTGAGCATTGTCCACCAGCCGGTAAGGCGGCGGCGGCAAATTGCCGATGTCGTCCAGCCACACGCGGCGCGGCCCCAGCGCGCCCAGGTGCAGCCACACCGACGACGATCCCGGCCCGCCGTTGAAAGAGAACGTGATCGGGCGCCGGGCTTTTTCCTCAACGTCATGCCGGGTGTAAGCCACAAAGAACACCGATGCTTTCGGTTTTTCGCCTTCCGACTCGCCGGCTTTATCGCCTTTCTTTTCGGTCTCTTCCTTCAAGACCAGCGTGCCGGTGGTGACGGTATACGAAATCTCTCGCCCGCCGATCACGGCCGTGTGCTGCGCTTCGACGACTTGGTCACGAGGTGCGGGCTGGGGCTCCTCGGTTGCCTGGGGCTGGCCGTCTTGCGGTTTGTTCGTCATGCGAATCTCCTTGAGTGGAAACTGAGTTGCGTTGCGGGTGCTGGCCAAAACTCTGTCGTCCGCGGTGTACAATGGGGCGGGATACTGCGTCCCTGCCCGTGACTTCGCTTGGAACTGTGGCAGAAAGATGATACAGTATATAACGACAATGTTGAAATCACCACTCTGGAAAGTAATCGCCGGTGCGTTGCTGCTGGCCCTGGCCGGATTTGTCGTCGCGGCGTTTGCGGCGTCTGGCGAACCGGTGACCGCACAGCCGATGTCAACTACGCCAACCCCCGTGCCTACTCGCCGGATGCCAGGCAAGATCGGCACCGACGCGGACTGGATTATCCTCGATCTGCCGCCCGACGCCGCGCAGATCGATTACGGCCAGGAGATCTATCGGCTGGTGTGCAGCGCCTGTCACGGCGACATCGGGCAGGGTCTTACACCTGAGTGGCGCTCGACCTGGGCGCCCGAGGATCAGAACTGCTGGCAATCCAAATGCCACGCGCCGAATCATCCGCCGGAAGGGTTTATTCTCCCGATTGCGCCGGCCATCAACAATCTTACCGCACGCGGCACTTACCCCACCGCCGTGCAATTGCAGGCCTATATTCAGGCTGCTATGCCGTGGTATAAACCCGGCGGCCTGACGGATGAGCGCGCCTGGCAGGTGACGGCCTATGTGCTTAAACTTAACGATATCGATGCCGGGCCGGTGCTCAATGCCGAAACAGCTGGGAAGATCCGTCTCGCGCCTGAGCTGGCAGCGGCTGTCCTGGAGACCGGCCCGGAATCAGCGCCAGCTGGCGTCGAATCACCAGCGTCGAGCACCATGCCAGTGCTCATCGCCGGAGCCTTGGCCATGATTCTCTTGCTCGTCGGCGGCGCATTCTTAAGGCGCAAAGCGAAGCGCTAGAGAAGTCCAGGTTGTTCAAGATGACATTCCTTGCGCCCAGATTCATCGTTGCGCTCAACCTGTCCTTGCCAGTCGCGCTGGTCATGGCAGCCTGTGCGGTGTCCGGCGGGCCGGTGCTGCCAGCGCAGACAACCGTGACGCCTACCCCTGCCTTGCCGCCCCAGGTGGGTGGCGGCAGCGACTGGGTTCTGCTGGATAATGTGCCGCCCGGCTTGCCACAGATCGAATATGGGCGCGAGATCTATCGCTTGGCCTGCAGCGCCTGTCATGCTTATAACGGCCAGGGCCTGACAACTGAATGGCGCATGACTTGGGCGCCAAAAGATCAAAATTGCTGGCAGTCCAAGTGTCATGGACTCAATCATCCACCTGACGGGTTTTTCCTGCCTTATTCGCCGCCGGTCACGAATTTGATCCGCAACGGCCGTTTCCTCACAGCGCTGGAACTGCAGAGTTATATTCGAGAGACCATGCCCTGGGAGGACCCCGCCTCTCTGCTGGATGAACGCGCCTGGCAAGTGACGGCCTATGTCTTGAAACTCAACAATATCGACGCGGGACCGGAGTGAAATGCCGCAACTGCCCGCAAGATTCGGCTCATCCCCGGGCGTGCCGCATCTGACCCGGAGAGTGTCGCCGTATCATCGGGCGAAGATGCAGCGCCGGACCGCGTCGAATTACCGGCTTCGAATGCCACCCTGCTGCCTGCCGTCGCAGCCTTGGCCGCGATTCTCTTGCTGGTCGGCGGCATGTTCTGGCGGCGCCGGGCAAGGCGCTAGATAGTTCTTGTCCGAAAACCCAGCAGGAGCGGCTCCCACGCCGCGAATTTGCCGGGGGCTGCGCACGGAGCCCGGTCCGCTACTTTTCGGACAGAAACTAGATATCGTCTTGCTGTAAGTTTTCCTTCCTTGATGAATTTCTGCCCCGAACGCTCACGCTTGAGCGCCGTCGCCAAACAAGCGGGCGAAGCCCGGATAAGCCGTCAGTGGAATCAACTCGAACTCGATCAGCTTCTCGCGCACCAGCGGCAGTGTGTCCAAGACCTCAAGTGCTTCCACCACATGAGTGCATTCCAGCACCAGGACTGCCTCATCCCGATCGGCGCGGAAATAGAGTTCACGGATGACACCTGCCTGCAGTAGTTCCCACGCGCGGCGGGCTTCGGCTTGCAGCAGCGCTGTGGTGAATTGATCATCGCGCACATCAGGCGGATCATGTTCAATCGCCAGAATCTTCATATGCCTCCCGGAATACAGAAACCAGGTCTCTCCGTTCACACGGGTATTGTTCCCCGGCTCGGAGAAACCCGGTTTCCCTGCTCAGAAATTGCAGGGCGAAACCAGCGGCGGATCCTGATCGGGCACGGTGTCCTTGAACTTCACCTCGGCCTGGCGCAACTCGGCGACTTGGGCCTGCACTTCTTGCGGCGACAGAATCTGCCCGCCTTCAAAGTAGACCCAGTCCACGTCTTCGGCGTATTCACGACTGTCTTGAGATTTGATCAGTCCGCCTTCGATGAACCACAGATTGAAATTGATCGACATGGGCACTTCGGGATAGTATTTGCCGCCCTGCGTGGCGCGCAGCACATCGTCCACGTAGTACGCCACCCGTCCATTGCCCACCTGCACCAGCAGGGTGTGCCAGCCTTCGTAGCTGCCCTCGGCTGCGTCGCTGCTATTGTCCATTTGCCAGTTTGGTTCCGGGCTGAACGTTTCCCACGCAGTGAGATGCAGCGAGGTAGCGCTGCCCCAGCCGCCGTTAGGTAGATACTCGAAATCAATCTCGCTGTAATCGGGATCCATGGGCGCTTTCAGCGGGCTGATGAGGTAGAACGTCTGCACGATCTGATCACCGTCGGGGCCGGAGACAGGTTGATCCGTGAAGCGCACCCGTGCGGCATAGGTCCCCTCCAGGTATTTTCGCTGATGGCAAAACTGTGTCTGTCGCGCAACCGTGCCGTTCGTCGAAGACGTCATGCGTAGCAAGCGATTGTCAGGCAGATCAGGATCGGCGACGAAACTGACGCTGTTCTTTGCCCATACGGCGTTCGGCACGCCGGGCCAGCCCGGTTCCGTGCGGATGATCCAGCCGTGATTGATCAGGCTGCGTTGATCGGTGTAGGAGAAGTCGTCGAATAAGGTACCGGTCGCTGCTGGAGCGTTCACGTCACCGGTTTTTTCCGCAGGCGCGGGAAGGGGTGTGGGTTCTTCAGGCGGCTGCCCGCCTGATTGGCAGGCGGCCATCATCAAGATCAATAGGCATACCCACGGGATTCGCCCGGCATGGCCTGTCCTATTCTGCACCATATAGCTCGCGCTGCTCCTTCACTTCCGCGTAACTGGCCGACAGATCGCGGAGCCGCTGATTGCTTTCGTTGAGATCGACCAGCAGCCGATCGGTGGATAGGTCATCGTGGGCCAATTCTACTTTGACCAACGAGATCGATAGCGACGAGACGAGCTCCAGCGCGCGCCGCATCTCGCCGTGCAGCTGCTGCCGTCATGGCAGCCAGTTCCTGATGTTGCTGCCCATCCTTGTCATACTGGTAATCGATCGACTCGGCCAGGCGCCGCAGCCGCGCCAGCTTCCACAGGGCCCGATTGAGATTGCCCGGCACCTGCCTGGTCTGCCGTTCGAAAGAAGCGTACTTCTCGGGAGGCAGCGGGCTGCATTTCAGCGCGTCGTTGATTTCATAAACCAGCCGCGCGGCGTGTGTTTGCATGGCGCGCTCATCGGGTTCGACGTAATTTCCCGGGATCAGCCAGATGCGCGGTTGATTAAACGCCGCGCGGAGCGAGTTGATCAGAGCGACATGTGTTCGTGTCAGCCAGCCCGGCCGATCTCTGGCGACGTATAGCGTGCGGCGGCGCAACGCATCGGTTAGCAAGCCGAGCAGCTAGCATAACGGCGACATCGGCTAACAACAGGCCGGGCCACCGGGCAATGAGGGCGATCAGCCCCACGGCGACGCCGATGACGCCGGCGAGCGTGGCGCGCGGCGAAGCTGCCAGCAGCCTGCCGAGTGCGAGCACGCCGCCAAACACGGCAATTCCGGCGATGAGACCAAGGATGATTTCGGGCATGGGGATCCCTCAGGCACGCTCCACTTTCCGCAAGGCTTCATACAGCGGCTTTAATCGCCCGTACATCTTGCCGTAGACGCTGCGATAGATCTCGTCGTAGATCGTGTGAGCCTTTGAATTCGGCTCGAAGGTGTCGCCGAGGCGCGTCATCTCCTGGATGGCCGTGTCGAAATCGGGATGCAGCTTCAAGCCCACGGCCGCATCGATGGCGGCGCCGAGGCCCGACGCCTCGTACAGATGTGGGCGCGAAGCGGGCAGGCCGAAAACGTCTGCCGTGATCTGCAGCGCCTGATCGCTCTGGCTGCCGCCGCCGGCGACGCGCAGTTCCGTAATGGAAATGCCGCTGCGTTGGCTGGTGCGATCGGCTCCCTCGCGCAGGGCATAGGCCAACCCTTCCAGGATCGCGCGATAGAGATGCGCGCGCGTGTGCCCTCCGCCAAACCCGATGATTGCCCCCCGGGCTTCGGGGCCGGGCAGCTTCAGGCCGGGCGACCAGTAGGGCTGCAGCACCAGCCCGTCGGAGCCGGGCGGCACGGCGCGCACCAGTTCGTCAAACATCTCTTCGGGCGCAATGCCGCGCTCCTCGGCGAGGCGCTGTTCGTGTTGGCCGAACTCGCTCTTGAACCAGCTCACCATCCAGTACCCGCGATAAATCTGAATCTCGAGGCTGTAGGCATTGGGCGCGGCCGAAGGGTAGGGCGGTATCAACGGGATCACTTCCACGTATTGGCGATGCGTGGTGTTGATGGTTGCGGTTGTACCGTAGCTTAAACAACCGATATGGGGATCGAGTGCGCCGGAACCGATCACTTCGCAGGCCTTGTCGGCAGCGGCGGCGATCAGCGGCAGACCGATCGGGAGACCGGTGGCCTCCGCCGCCGAGCGTGTGATCTCGCCCAACGGCTGCGCGGGCGGGATCAGTTCCGGCAGCCATGATTTGTCGAGCGGAACAGCCTGCCACTTCCAATCGCTCGATCGGGCCCATTGCTTGCGCTTGTAGTCGAATGGCAGGTAGCCCACCTGGCATCCGATGGAATCGACGTAGCGGTCGGTCAGTCGATAGGTGAGATAGCCCGACAACAGCAGATACTTGCGCGTGTTGTCCCACACGTCTGCTTGATGCGTGCGAATCCAATTGGCTTCCGCTTCCGCCTGGAGATAGGCCACGGTCGGCGTCATACCGGAAAGGCGGAACGCCAGTCCCCACAGCCCGCCCACCGGTTTGAGGTTTTCCGTGCGGCGTTGATCGAGCCACACCAGCGCGGGCCGCAGCGGCCTGCCGTTTTGATCGAGGTTGATGATCGTGCCGCGCTGGGTGGTGAGGGCCACGCCCGCCAGGCTGTCTTTGCTCACCTCCGGCATCTGCCAGAGTTGTTGGCACGCCCGGCATACGGCTTGCCAGAAAACGTCGGGGTCCTGCTCGGCGTAACCGGGCTGTGTGGAGAAGTACGGCTCGATCGGCACGCGGCTCCTGGCCAGCAAGTTGCCGCGCGGATCGAATACCAGTGCGCGCACACTCTGCGTGCCGTTGTCGATGGCAAGAATGCGGTCGCGGGTCATGGCGCTCTCCCCGGGTTAAGCTCTGTCAGGCGGGCGCGCGATCGTTGAACTTCACACTTCCCTGGCCCGCCTCGCAGGTCTGGCTTCATACACTATAGCATCGATTCCATAATTGGGTGTAATCCTCGACTTCTTGCAGCCAGCGCGTATCACTCCAGCCCAGCTCCCGCTGGGTGAGCGCCCGGATGCGATCGATGTGTGCGAGTCCGCCGTGCGGCAGCAGCAGGCCCAGGCGCACGCGCCGCAGCAGCAGATCGTCCAGGTGCACCACGCCCTCGTGGCGCGCGGCCCAACGCAGCTCGGCCCACACCGAGGGCAGGCCGTCGATCGGCTGCAGTTCGGCGGACGGCACGGCTTGCAGCAAGTCCGGCGTGTCCGCACCGTAGCGCCCGAATAAACGCAGCGCCACGCCTGGATCGAGATCCGCGATCAACTCGGTATCGATCGGATCGAGCATGCGCTGCCTGGTGCTGAAGCGGGGGCGGTGCGGCAGGCGGCTCCGCACGGCGCGCAGCGCCTCAAGCGCCATCAAGCGAAACGTCGTCAACTTGCCGCCCGCGATGGTCAACAGACCATGCTCATCCCACAAGACCGATTCGCGCGACTCTTTTGACGGATCGCGCTGCCCGGTGTCGACCACAGGCCGGATGCCGGAGAGCGTCGCCTGCGCATCGCGCAGGTGCAGGCCCGCCGGCCTGAAGGCATACAAGGCGGCCATCATCAAGTAATCGAATTCCTGCCCGGTGAGGTGCGGATCGGTCTGCACATTCGCGCCGTGATCGACATCGGTGGTGCCGACGAGCGTGACACCTTCCCACGGGCAGGCAAACACGGGGCGATTGTCAATGGGATGGAGGAAATTCACGGCCTGTGTCAGCGGCAGCTCGGCGCCACGGGAAGATCAGATGGCTGCCGCGCAGGGGCCGCAAGCGAGGCCGCTCGTGGAGATGGATGCGCAGCCGATCGGCCCAGGCGCCCGTTGCGTTGATCACGACTCGCGCGACCACTTCTCTCGTTACGCCAGTCACCTGATCATGCAGTTGCACGCCGCGCACCCGGCCCGTCCGATCGCGCAGCAGCCCTTCCACGCGCGCATAGTTGAGCGCGGTGCCGCCGGCGCGCACGGCTTCGCGGATGACGCGCAGCACCAGGCGCGCGTCGTCGGTCTGCGCGTCGTGAGTATTGATAACCGCCGATTAAATCGGTGCCCGTCAGGTACGGGCAGAGGTCTTGCAGCTGCGGCGCGTCGTAGTGGTGATGTGCCCAGGTGCGCCCCAGCACATCGTAGACCATCAGCCCCAGGCCAAATATCCACGCCGGAGGCCGATCGCCCAGGTAGCCTGCAATGAGAAAACTCAGCGGCTCGATCAGCCCGCGCCCTTCGCGCAGCAAGCGCTCGCGCTCGTGCACGGAATCGACGGTCAGCCTGACCTGCGCGTTGCGGAGATACCGCAAGCCGCCGTGCACCATTTTCGACGAGCGGCTGGAGGTGCCTGACGCGAAATCGTGCCCTTCGACGAGCAGTGTTTTCAGGTTGGCGCGGCTTGCTTCACGCAGAATGCCCGCGCCGGTAATTCCGCCGCCGATCACGATCAAATCCCACGGCTGGTCGAGATCGGTCCAGATTTGCTCACGCCAATTTCCAGTCCACATGCTTTGCCTCGTCTCTACTCAACCAACTTGCCGGGATTGAGCAGCCGATCGGGATCGAGCTGATGGCGTACCGCTTCGATCATCTGCAATCCGATCGTTCCTTTCTCCACGGCCAAATACGGCCGGTGATCGATCCCGACACCGTGCTGGTGGCTGATCGTTCCGCCGCTGGCAATCAGCACCTGGCTGGCTGCGTGCTTCATCGCCTGCCAGTGTGCCAGCGTTTGATCGGGATCGGGCGATCGGCGCCACAGATACGTGGTGTAGACGCTCGCGCCATCGGCATAGACGTGCGACAGGTGCGCGAAGACCAGCACGCGTTCGTTGAAGCCCTGCAGTGCCTCGCGGATCGCCGCCTGAATCGCCAGCGCCGTTGGCTCGACCTTGCTCCAGGGCAGCGCCGTCTCCACGGTGTCGAGCGCGTAACCTTGTTCCCATAACGTGTTGCGGAGGTAGGGCGACAAAAAACGGCTCTTGCGCCACAGCTGGCCAATCATCTTGCCGGCTGCGAAGCCGCCGTGTCGGCGTGCAATCGCCGTGGCTTCGTGGTATGCGTAATGCGTGAGTGCCTTGCCGCCCGTGACGCCCACGATCAACAGCGCGCGATCTTCATCATACTTGAACAGCCGCAAGCCCCGATCGGCCAGACCGACGAGTTGGTCTTTTCCGGACAGCGCCAGGGTCACTTCGGTTTCCAGGGCATTGCTTAAGCGCAGCATCGACACCGGAATGCCCGCCTGCGCGATCTCGCGCACGGCGCTTATGCCCGCCGCCCAATCGTGAAAGAAGATCGCGTGAAAGTCTTCCGCTTCAGGCACGCGCTGCACGCGCACGATGGCGCGCGTGATGATGCCATAGCGGCCCTCGGACCCCAGCAGGAAGTGGCGCAGGTCCGGGCCGGCAGCGCTGGCCGGCAGGGGCGGCAGATCGATCGGGCCCTGCGGAGTTTCCGTGTGCCCGCCCGCCCACAAATCTTCGATGCGGCCATAGTGATACGACTGCTGCCCGCTGGAGCGCGTGGCGATCCAACCGCCGAGCGTGGACAGTTCCCACGATTGAGGAAAATGCCCCAGCGTGCAGCCGCGCTCCTTGAGTTGCCGTTCCAGATCAGGGCCGCAGACGCCTGCTTCAAACGTGGCGAGTTGGCTGGTGAGGTCGAGATCGATCAGGCGGTTCAAGCGGCTGAGATCGATCGTGAGCGCGGGGGAATCGATCGCGCGCGGGTTGATGTGCCCCACCACGCTGGTACCGCCGCCATAAGGAATCAGCCGCGCGCCCGATCGTTTAGCATAGGCAAACAGCTCGCGCACGGCTTCGTCCGAGGCGGGATAGGCCACGCCGTCCGGGAAGGCTTCGATGCGGCCCTGGCGCAGCGCGACCCAGTCGGGCAGACTTTGCCCGCGCGCGTGATACAGCCGATCGGCGGGATCGAGCGAGAGCTGCCGGTAGGGCGGCAGGCGCGAGGGCGGCACAGCGACGAGCGCGCGCTCAAACGCCACATCGGGGATGCGCAAGCCTGTTCCGACCTTCGTTTCCAGAAAGCGCCCGGCAGATTCCGCTAAAGGATAGAGGATGGCTTCATCGCCCCAGCCGTTCCAGCGTCGCATGTCGTCCTCCTAGCGCTTACTGCTCTTCCACAGGTCGAGGCTGTCCTGCATCATTTCGCGCGTAATGATTTCTGCCCGTTCGGGATCGCGCGCCTGCGCGGCGGCGCGCAGGCTGGCATAGAACTGGCGCGATCGCGCGCGCGCTTTGGACGGCGTAAAGTACATTCTGCCCATGTACGGATACAGATCTTTGAAGCCGTTGAGGATGAGCGTGAAGATCGGATTGCCCGACTCGATCGTGAGATACTGGTGCAATTCCCAATCCGCTCTGGCAAAAGCCTCCGGCGCATCGGGCAAGTCCTGGTAGCCTTCCAGGAACTTCGCCAGATTTCTGGAGGCGCGTTTAACCGCCAGGCGCGCATAGGCCGGAGCCAGCAGTATGCGCACGTGCAGCAGATTGGGCACAAAGTCCGGCGGCACCTGATCTTGATGACGGGCGATAGTGCCCAGCACCGCGAGATTGCCCTCGTGCCAGTAGTCGCGCACGCGGGTGGACTTGCCATGATGGATTTCGAGCCAGCCGTCACGCGCCAGCCGCTGCAGGGCTTCCCGCAGGGTCGGGCGCGTCACGCCCAGGCGCCGCGCCAGTTCGCGCTCGGGCGGCAGCCGGGAGTCAATGGGGAATTCGCCGTCGAGGATGGCGGTGATGAGGCGGTTCTCTACAAGTTCGGTAGGGCGCGGCGGCAGTTCCCAGTTCATGGTGTCCCGTCCAGATTGGTAAGAGGTCTGACCAGTTAGAGTATAGGCCGATCGGGCGGTTTTGTCCAGATCCCATTTGAAATGGATCGGCGTTTGGGTGTAGAATCACTCCCATCTGAGGCACGGAGGTGGGACGCTATGGAGGTTCTGGGAATCGACATCGGCGGTTCGGGCATCAAAGGCGCGCCGGTGGATGTGGCGAAGGGCGTGTTGACTCACGAACGCTTCCGCATTCCTACGCCAGAGCCATCAACACCCGAAGCGGTCGGCGCTGTCGCCGCCGAGATCGTCAAGCAGTTTGCGTGGAAGGGGCCAGTCGGCTGCACTTTTCCCGCGATTGTCCAACACGGCGTCACTCACTCCGCTGCCAATGTTGACCCGGGCTGGATGCACTTCAATGCCGAGCCGTTTCTGCGGCAAACGACGGGCTGCCCGTTGCGGCTGGTGAATGATGCCGATGCGGCGGGCCTGGCCGAAGCCGCTTTTGGCGCGGCGAGAGGTGTGCCGGGTGTGGTGATGGTGTTGACCTTTGGCACCGGCATCGGCAGTGCGCTGCTGATGGATGGAAAGCTCGTGCCCAACTTTGAGCTCGGCCATGTGGAGATCCGCGGCAAAGATGCGGAAACACGCGCCTCTGACGGGGCGCGTACGCAGCGGGATCTCAGTTGGAGCAAATGGGCCAAGCGGGTGAACGAATTTTTGGCCCGCTTGGAGCTGTACTTCTCGCCGGACCTGTTCGTCATCGGCGGCGGGGTCAGCAAGAATTATGCGAAGTTTGGCGGTTACTTGCAGGCTGAGCGGGCCAGGATCGTGCCGGCGCAGTTGTTGAACGAAGCGGGCATTGTCGGCGCGGCGATGGCGGCGGTGGATCTGATTCCCGTCAGGCCGCGCGCCAGGAGAACGGCCGCGGCTAAAGCGAAACCCAAGTCGAGAAAGAAATGACAGCAAGTCTCCGGGGTACTCTGAGACTCCCGGAGGTTTTTCAATTCAAGCGCGCGATCTGCCGGTGTAGATGGGCGATGACCTGCTGCGCGGGATCGTCAGGAGCTGCGCCTGCAATCAAGACGTAGCGGTTCAGCGCCTGCAGAGCAGGGCCGTGGTGATCCAGTTGATAGTGCAGCAGGCCGAGATCGCGCAGATGGGCGGGCTCGTCGGGCGCGAGATCAAGCAGCCGCTCGACCACGGGAATGGCCCGATCGAATTGCCCTTCCTGCACGTAAGCGTTTTTCAAGTTGGTCAGCATGCGGGCCAGGATTTGGCGCGCGTCCACCGGTTCCAGCATGGCCGGCTGCAACTCCAGCGCGCCGTGCGATAGATCGGCCACAAGATTTCGGCAATCCTCGACGGTCAACAGCCGGCCTTGATGAAATGGATCAACGTAGCGCACGCCGCCCCGATCGCGATGCCGGACGATGAAGTGACCCGGCAGGCCGATGCCTTCCACCTGCAGTCCAGCCCGCCGGGCAACTTCGCGGTAGAGCACGGACAAAGTGATGGGCAGCCCCAACCGGCGCTCGATCACTTGATTGAGATAACTGTTACGCGGATCCCCGTAGAAACGGCGATTCCCGTCAAAGCGCAGATCGTCAAACAAGAATCGATTTAGCGCGGCAATGGGATCGGTCGAGGTGGCAATATCCGCTCGGATGTCTGCGCCCCATTCGTCCAGTTGCTGGAGATATAGCGCCGGATTGAGATCGGGATAGGCGTCGCGCGCATAGAGCAGAGCCGCCTGCGCCAGATCGATTTCAGCAGCAGGGCGCTGCACTGCGGCACAAAACTCGGGATTGTTCATCGTGCGTTCAGCAGGAAAAACCCTCCGGGCGGCAGGCCGCCCCAAGGGTGAAGGCGTTTTAGAAGAGTCCCCATTCTGGAGGCGGCCCGCCCTCCATCATGGAAGGTTCCCACATCTCCATTCCCAGGGTGATCTTGACCGGCGTGTGAAGATGCGCTTCCGCGGCGCGGCGCGCCTGTTCCAGCAGGGCCGGACCATAGGGGCAGAACGGCGTCGTCATGATCATCTTAATCTCGGTGAAATCAGGCTGAATGTCGAGCTGCCGCACCAGGCCCAGTTCCACAATGTTCATATCCAGTTCTGGATCATTGACGCTGCGCAGCGCATCGCGCAGCGCCTGTTCTTCCGCTGTGTATTCTTGAACTTCCGGGTTGTCTGACATGCTGGCTCCTATGCTTGCAACGGAATCGGCTGCGACTTGATGTGAAAAGTGCATACGGCGTCGCCGCTGGCGACGCACGCTTCACGTTTAACTGCCGTGCCCAGCGCCGTGTTCATCAACTGGAGATCAAGTTCACACACTTCCGGATGGCGGGTGGCGACGTATTGATAGGGACAGACTGACTTGCGTCAGGACAAAGTCATCGGCCCCCACCTTTTCCAGCCGTGACATGAAGCCTTCCTCGCCCAGCAGCTCAATCAAGGTCTCGATCTTTTTCTCCAGCGGCTTGCCCTGCAGATTCAGCGCATGCTCGGTGGCGATGTCGGCTCCGATGCGCTCGAACAGCGCCTGAATATCGGCCTCGGTCATGCGGCTCTTCAAGATTTCCAGTAACCGATCGCTGAGGCGATGATAACTCTGCGGGAATTTCTCGAAAGCCGAATCACGCAGCGAGAACACATTGCGCGGCCGCCCCACGCCCTGGCGCACCGCCTTGCTTTCCAGCAGGCCGTCACGCTGCAAGACATTGATGTGATAGTGTATCGTTACCGGCGACAGGCTCAATATTTCTGCGAGCTCACTGACGTCGGCCACCCCTTTTTCGCGCAGATACTCCAGTATTTCCTGGCGTGTGTCCGTCATGTTTTTCCCTTGGCTATGTGACGGTGGATCGCCCGTCAGGTTAGCGTTATGGAAAAATTGTATCACACGCCTGCGGCCTGTCAATATTTATCAAAGATTTCTAGTTTATTATGTGCTTACCCTTCCTGCAGGCTGATCTCCTCAAAGCGCTGCCAGACCTGCGGAGCGATGGCGCGCGCCTGCGCGGCGATGCGCTCCTCGTCGAGCGCCAGCACGACCCGATCGCGCATCAGCACTCTGCCGCCCACTATCGTCGTCGTGACGTGCGTGCCATCGACGCCAAAGATGATCTGCCAGGGCAGGTTGCCGGCGGTTAGCGGCGTGTACGGGAAGTAGTCGAGGAACACGAGATCGGCATAGGCGCCAGGGGTGATTTCGCCGAGCGGGCGCGGCCAGAACAACGCGGCGATGCGGGCATTGTTTTCGTAAGCCAGGCGCAGCACGGTGTCGCCTGCCATCACGCGCGGGTCGCGCGCGGTGGATTTGTGGACGAGATAGGCGGCTTTCATCTCGCTGTACATGTTGTTGCTGAAGCCGTCATTGCCCAAACCTACGCAGACGCCGGAGTCCAGCATCTTTTGAACGGGCGCAGTGCCCACCGCGTTGTTCATGTTGCTGCGCGGTTGATGGCTGACCTTGGTGTTGGTCTTCGCCAGCAGGTCGATCTCATGCTGGTTGACGTGGACACAGTGCGCCGACAGAGTCTTCTCGCCCAGCACGCCTTTCGCGCTGAGATGCTCGCCCACGCGCTGGCCGTACTTCGCCTCGCTGTCGAGCTCGTCGGCATTGTCTTCGGCCACGTGAACGTGAAAGCCAAGGCCCAGCGACTGCGCTTCGGCCACGCACCGCTCCAGCGTCTCCAGCCCGATCGTGAATGAGGCGTGCAGGCCGAAGGATGCCGCCAGCAGCGGATTGGGCCGTGCGGCGAGCTGCCTGGCAAAGCGCGTATTCTCGGCAATGCCGGCCTGCGCACCCTCCGGGCCGTTCCGATCGGTAACCTCGTAACATTCGCACACGCGCAAGCCCGACTGCGCGATCGCCTCGGCGCAGATGTCCAGCGAACCGTCGATGAGACTCGGGCTGGCGTGATGATCGATCAGCGTCGTCGTGCCGTTGCGAATCGCGTCGACCAGGCACACGAGCGCGGAGAGGCGGATGCTCTCCTCGTCCAGGGCCCGATCGAGCCGCCACCACAACTTCTGCAGAATCTCTATGAAGTTCCTGGCCGGCGCGCCGGGGATGGCCATGCCGCGCGCGAACGCGCCGTAGAAATGGGTGTGCGCGCAGATCGAGCCGGGCAGAACGAGTTGTCCGCCCGCGTCGAGCTGTTCCGTTTCCGGGTAGCGTGCTTTTAATTCGGTGGTGGGGCCGACGGCGATGATCTGATCGCCGGCGATGCAGATCGCGCCGTCTTCAATGACCTGCGGATTTGATCCGAAAGTGGCGATGCGTCCGTGGGTGATGAGCATGGGTGTCCTCGTTGTTGAGAGTTGGCTGCCGGGTGTGAACATCGTAACATGAATCGGATAGACTGAAAAGGTCCGGCGTCTTTGTCCTCAAATGGGCAGGCGGCGGAAGATCACCGGCGGCAGATGTTGAACCGCCAGCCCGACCAGCCTCCACCAGGCGGGCACATACACCGTTTGCTGGCGCTGTTCAATGGCGCGCCAGATCAACCCGGCGGCGCGCTCGGCAGAGATGGGGTGCCGCTGGCGATCGGCATTTTTCAACATGTCGGTTTTGACTTGCCCCAACTTGATCGTCGTGACGGTTACCCCTTCGCGCCACAGGCGATTGCGCATCCCTTCGAGATAGGTGTGCAGCCCCGCTTTCGAGGCGGTGTAGGCCGGCATGCCGCGCCGGCCGCGATCGCCTGCAATGCTGCCAATCCCGACGATGTGTCCCGCGCGATCCTGCTGAAACCGCTGCGCCACGGGGTTGATCCACGCTGCTGCGCCGACCAGATTCACTTGCAAGGTGAACAGATCTTCCCCGGCATGGTAAGCGGTTGGATCGTTTGGGAAAAGCACCCCCGCGCAATAGATAAACAGATCGATCCGGCCCAGATCGCCGGCGGCCTTTTCAAGCAGCGCCGGGACTTCGACGGTGTTCGTCACATCATGCTGATAAGCCAGGGCGCGTGCGCCGCAAGCGTGCTGCACTTCATCACAGAGCGCTTGCAAGCGATCGCTGCGGCGGGCAACCAGGCCCAGCGCATAGCCTTCGCGCGCCAGACGCCGCGCCAGCGCCGCCCCCACGCCGGACGAGGCGCCGACGATGAGAGCGGCGCGAGTTGAGTTCGAGTGCATTCAATCTCCAGACAGGATGGGTCGCATTTGAACTACCTGCAACTCCGTCAAGATTTCCTCGGTGTGCTCCCCCAGCAGCGGCGGCCTTCGTCGATAGGTGACGGGCGTGTCTGACAAATGCAGCGGGCTGCCCAGCATCTTAAGCAGTCCAACCGGATGTTCCAACTCGACGATCATGCCGCGATGTCGGATCTGCGGATCGTTCAGCGTTTCGTCGAGAGCGTTGATCGGCCCGCACGGAATTTCGGCGGCGCGCAATTTCTCCAGCCAGTAATCCGCGTCTTGCTGCGCGAGCGCACCTTCCAGGATCGGGATTAATTCGGTGTAACGCGCCAGCCGATCGGGGTTGGTGGCGAAGCGCGGATCGTCGCGCAGCTCCGCGCCAAAGCCCAACACTTCGCAAAAGCGATCCCACAGGGCGGGTGTGCCGACGGCGATGATCACGTGCTTGTCCCGCGCTTTGAAGACTTGATAGGGCACGATGGTCGCGTGACGATTGCCCAAGCGCGGCGGGCGCTGGCCCGTGGCGAAGGTGTCGCTCGCCATCACCTGCGCCCAGCTCAACTGGCCGTCGAGCAGCGCCTGATCGATGAACTGGCCTTGCCCGGTCTTTTCGCGCGCATACAACCCGGCCAGAATGCCAAGCGCCGACCACACCCCGGTCGTCATGTCGGCAATAGCGACCGGCCAGCGCATGGGTTCGCCCTGCGGATCGCCTGTGGCAGCCATCAGGCCCGACTCGGCCTGCGCCACGAGATCGTAGCCGCCGCGTCCCGCATACGGCCCCGTGCGCCCATAGCCCGTGATCGAGCAGAAAATCAGTCGAGGGTTGTAGCCGCGCACCGTCTCCGGATCGAGCCCCACTTTTTGCAGTGATTCGACCTTGCGCACATTGCACACAAACACATCGGCCTTCTCCAGCAGGCGGCGCATGGTCTGCCTGCCGCTATCGCTCGCGATATCGACGGTGATGCTGCGCTTGTTGCGGTTCACGGCGAGGAAGTAGGCGCTTTCACTGCCGATGAAGGGCGGCCCCCATTTGCGGCTTTGATCGCCGCCCTGCGGCCGCTCGACCTTGATCACATCGGCGCCGAGATCGCCCAGGATCATCGTGCAGTAAGGCCCGGCCAAGGCTTCGGTGAGATCGACCACTCGGATACCGTCCAGGACAGCAGGCATGATTTACCTCCACAGGGTGTTATTGGGAAAGCGCGGGGACCGGTTCGCGCGGAATGATGAAGCGCTGCCGGTAGCGCAGCATGCTCATGAAGAAACCGAACTCGACGACGGTGGCGAGAATGTACGTAAACTGATCGAAGTACAGGACAATCAGGTTCACGGTGATGAGATAGAACAACATCCCGATCAGGCCGAGCAGGACGCCGCGCCGGTCTTGTCTCAGCAGGAGCAGCCCGGCGCTGAGCAGGAGCATGCCGCCCGCGAGACCCTGCAGGATCATGCGCAGGACAAACCAACTGAGTTCATTGGGCGAACGGATGACACCCAGCTGGATAAGGCGCGTCACCGGATCGCTCGCGTCGCGCAGCAGGGCCAGGATGCGCACGGGATCGTTAATCGCCAGGAGGCCAAAGAGCAGCGTGCCGGCGATGAGCACACCGCGCTGGATCGCGCGCGGGAAGTAGCGCGCTTCAAGGCGTTTCAAGCGGTTTACCTGCCGCTCCAGCGGATCGGGCCGATGCTCGACGACGACCAGGCGATCAGAGTGCAGGAAGTCGAGCAGCTCCTGAGCCAGCTGGACCTGGGCTGGCTGCGTGGCTACTCTTTGATTCTTGATCAAGCGCTGCTCGATGCGGCGCATTTCCACCGTGTCCAGGTCCTGATCGATCGCTTCGGTGAGCTCGGCCAGCGCGTAATACAACTCGCTGCGCGCATCCACGCGCCGCCGGCGGCGGATCTGAAAATACAGCAGGACGGTGAGCAGGAAGAAGCCGTAAATGATGGGCGCCGCCGCCGGATAAAAGTAGTCGTTGGTGGCGGTGATGAACTTGCCGACTTCGTCGATGAACAGCCCCACGCCAACGCCGCATAAGACGGCTGTAAGCGGATAGACCCACTGATTGGCGAAAATCAACGGCAGCAGCGTCGCGACGAACAGCAGCAGCCCGCCCCACAACACATGCGCGATGTGCAGGCCGCTCTCCCCGCCGAGCTTGGGGAAACCCGTCAGTTGCAGAAAGACGCGGGTCATCACGACTGACGCGGCAAAGCTGAGCAGCATCAGCAGGATGTCATTGTCGGCTTCGGAGCGGCGCACAGGCTTGCGAATGGCCCGGCGGAGCTGGTGGGCATGGTCGGTCCCTCCGTCAATCTCCAGCCAGAGCCTGGCTCGATTCCAGGAAAGCCTGCAGCGCAATAAACGGCGCGGCGGGCTGCTTCGGTTGGTCGTCGCGGCTGCCGGTGTTCCAGGTCAGGATCAGCTCGCGCGTGGCGCGGGTGATGCCGACGTACAACAGGCGCAGGCGCTCCTGGGCGTAGTCGCGGCGTGCTTTCTCCGTTGCCACGCTGAGCAGGTAGTCTTCGCGCTCGGCGATGGCTTCCACCTGCGCCACGGCTTCGGCTTCCAGGTTCAGGCCGTCGCGGATATACCACGTTTCGCCGCGATACACATCGTGCGCTTCGACGGACGGGAAGTCATAGTTGTTCACGCCCAGCAAATACACGCGATCCCACTCCAGCCCTTTGGCTTTGTGCATCGTGGCCACGGTGACGCGGCCGGGGCGCGGCGTAAAACCGAGATCGTCTTCGCCGAAGCCGATGAAACGCTGCGCGTTGCCTGCCACCCGCTCGAGTTCGCCGGCCAGGTCGGGCAGGCGATAGGCGGGATGCTCGTCGGCGATCTGGCGCAGCACCACGGCGAGTTTGTGCGCCAGCGCCAGATCGCGCGCGGCCCGATCGAGGTCGGCGCTTTGATACAGGTCCTGGGCGATCGTCAGAATGAGTTGATCGATCGGCAGTTGCGCGCTCGCTTCCAGCCAGCGGCGGATGACCGCGCGGAAGTCGATCAACTCGGCGCGCAGGACGTGGTCTTCCTGCGCAGGCCGGTAGTTGGCCAGCCAGTCCAGGTCGGGGCGCGGCCACAGATAGGCCTCCACCTGATCGCAGCGGCGCAGGCCGGTCGTCATGCGGCTGGCGATCGTCGCGGCGGGCGCTGCCTGCGAAGCAATCTCGCCGTCGCGTCCCGCACGCGAAGCTTCGACTCCACTTCGTTCCGCTCAGGATGCTCTCGACTCCACTTCGTGGCGCGCTCAGGATGCTTCGACTCCACTTCGTCCGGCTCATCCAGAGCGGACTCTGAGCGAAGAGAAGAGGGAGTCGAAGGATGTCTTCTTCGCCTTCTTCAAAGCGCTCGACCCACACTTTGTACGCGCTGCGCCAGCAGCGCGCCCGATAAGGGCGCGGCCAGATAACGCAAGATGTGGCCGAGCGCTTTGGCCGCGGCGCGGGTTGTGACCGTGCTGCGCAGTTGATCGTCGTGGGGAATCTGCGCCGCTTCCAGCGCTTCGCTGATTTTATCGCCGCGCCGATTATCGGGCACGAGCACCGCGCAGGTTCGATCCGGGTGCTGCGGCAGCCAGCGCCCGATTGACTTCACCACGAGATCGAGTTCTTTCTCCGGCGACAGCGGTTCGTTGTACAGCATCACAATGTCGTCCGGCGCATCGATCGGGTTGGGCTGCGGATCGCCGGGCGGCGTCGGCTCGATGTGCTGCGGACGAAAGGCGCCGGCACGCGCCTCAGGATTCGGGTGCTCCGCGACCGTCCAATCAATCAAGTAATTCGCCAGCGCGATGATGCGCCGGTTCGATCGGCCCGAATAGACCATGGGGACGGGTGTCACATCGGGTTGCTGTAGAAATTCGTTAAGATAGCGAAGGCGCGACGTGGTGAAGGTGGTGTTGATCGACTGGTTGGGATCGCCCACGCGCACCCAGTTGCCTTTCTCGGTCAGCAGGCGCAGGATTTTTTCCTGCAGGAAACTGGAATCCTGCGCTTCGTCTTCGAGGATGTACGGCCAGCGCGCGCGCAGGCGATCGAGCAAGTGCTGATCGGTCTGCAGGCCCAGCAGCGCGAGGCGGATCAGATCGTCGAAGTCCAGGCCGCCGCGATAGCGCAGGCCGCGCTCGTAGTGTTCGTAGATGTCGAGGCACATCGCGCCGATGGCCCACGCGCCGGTGAAGTGCGGCAGCTGCTCGCGCAGCGCGGCCGGGGTGATCTGATAATCCTTGGCGCGGCGGATGAACGATCGAGCGACGGCAATGACCAGGTCGGGCCACTTCTCGCGCGCCAGCCATTTGCGATAAGTCTCGTCGAGCGCGCGATCGGCAAACGCCTCGAACGCCTGCGGGTTGGCTCTGATCCAGCTGCGGGCCGCGTCGTCGAGCAGCTGCGTGGAGACGCGCTCGTCGACAATGTCGAAATCTTCCGGCAGGCCCAGCAGGGCCGGGCGCTCGCGCAGAACATCATGCGCCAGGCCGTGCAGCGTGCGCACGCGATAACCCACGTCGGGCAGTAGGGGCGAACTCGCCTGTTCGCCCGGCGTAGATTGGCCGGTGGGCGTTTCCAGAAAACCGCGAATGCGCCGCGCGAAGTTGTCCACCGCCGAGTTGGCGAAGGTGACGATCAGCACCTCTTCCTCGTGGCGAATGCGCTGGCGCACGAGCTCGGCTGCGAGGTAGGACAAGATCGCCGTCTTGCCGCTGCCGGGCACCGCCGACACGCCCAGATAGCCGCCGGTGTCGAGGAAGGTCATGACTTTTCGTTGATCGGGACGCGGAGAAAAGGGCATAGGTAGTTTCTGATTTCTGATTTCTGATTTTTGATTATACAATGTACTGGAGAAAATACGAAAAGGCTGCTGCCTTTCGGCATTACACCAATCCGGAGGTCGTTATGGCTGCAAAGAAACTGGTGCCGCGGCCGGAGATTCGCAAGATCGCGATCAACACGGGCGGCGGGGATGCGCCGGGCCTGAATGCGGTGATCCGCGCGGCGACGCTGGCGGCGCTCAATCGCGGCTGGGACGTCGTGGGCATTCGTGATGGTTACAACGGCCTGTTTCTGCCGGAGCAGTATCCCGACGGCGGCTTGATCAACCTCACCCGCGCGCGGGTACGCGGCATCACGCACATGGGCGGCACGATCCTGGGCACGACCAATCGCAACAATCCGCTGCAGTATCCCATGGTGGACAGGCGGGGCAGGGCGTATGAGAAAGATCGCTCGGACGAGGTCTTGCGGGCAATCCGCAAGGAAAAGATCGACGCGTTGATTGCGATTGGCGGGGATGGCTCGCTGGCGATAGCGAATGCCTTTGCCGAAAAGGGGCTGCGCGTCATCGGCGTGCCCAAGACGATTGATAATGACCTGGAGCATACGGTCATCACTTTTGGTTACGACACGGCGGCGTCATTTGCGACGGAATGTCTCGATCGGCTGCATTCCACGGCGCAGGCGCACCGGCGGATCATGGTGGTGGAAGTGATGGGCCGCTATGCCGGCTGGATTGCGCTGAACTCCGGCATCTCCGGCTCGGCGGATGCCATTTTGATCCCCGAAATTCCTTATGACCTCGACAAGGTGGCCCAGAAGGTCGAACAGCGCGATCGCATGGGCCGCCATTTCTCGATCGTGGTGGTGGCGGAAGGCGCCAAACCAATCGGCGGCGAAGCCTCGGTGGTGAGCAAGGAGTTGGGCCGCGCCGAACGATTGGGCGGCCTGGGCGAACGCGTCGCGCGCGAATTGCAGGAACTCACCGGCAAGGAAACGCGCGCCGTGGTGCTGGGCCATTTGCTGCGCGGCGGATCGCCCACCACGTTCGATCGCTTAATCGCGCTGCGCTTTGGCGCGGCGGCCGTGCGCGCGCTGGCGGAAGGGCAGGCGGGCGTGATGGTGGCGCTCGATCCGCCGACGGTGCGCTACGTGCCGCTGAAGAAAGTGGCCGGCCGCATGAAGACCGTGCCGCTGGATTGCGACACGATCCTGACGGGAAGAGAATTGGGAATCTGCTTTGGGGATTGAGCGGGTAGAGACCTGTCAGGTGGGCCGCTTTCGTCTTGACGCTCGACAATCCCATGGCCCACCTGACAGGTCTTTCGCTTACGCCGTCTTGATCGTCAATCCGCCCAGCGAGATATTCGCCTCGATGGTCAGCACCGGCGTCTGGCCTTTGATCGCCGCCTCGGTCCAGAACGCCCCTTCTTTCTTCGTGAAGCCGTCGCCGATGTTCAGGCCGCCCATCACGATCGCCGCCCTGATCTTCACCGCGGTAGTTGCGGGCACGCTGATCTCCACGCCGGACATGCCGGTGGTCAGGCGCACATGCGCGTCGCGCTGCAGCGTGCCGCCGAAGTCGAATTTGTAGCCGGCCGCGCCGCCTTCGAGGATCATGTCGGTGAAGTTGGCGTTGGCGAGGTTGCGCATCTCGAGCCCGGTCGCGCCCGCTTCAATGCGCAGCAGGCTCATCGGCTGCGGGTTGGCCGCCGAGAAATTCACGTCCACTTTGCCCGCGCCCTGCTTGATCGCCAGGCGGGTGAGCGGCAGGCCGCCCAGGTCGAGCGTGTTGTCGCTGGCGCCGAGTTCGACGCCCAGCGCGTAGGGCTGCGCTTTGCCCAGCAGCAGATCGATCTGCGGGACACTGGTGAACAGTCCGAACGGATTGAAGGCCTGATAGTTCTGCATGATGCGCGCCTCGCCGCCTTCCTGCTGGATCAACGGCGGCAGTGAGTTGCTCTGATCGACGTAGGTGCCGGCGACCCACGGCTCGGCCGCGCCCGGCGACACTTTCAACTTGCACGCGCCGACGGCGATGCGCAAGCTGCGATCGGCGGCTTCGGGAAAGGGCAGGGTGATATTGGTGGTGGTTTCGGTGGGCATGGCAAACTCCTTGCTATGGAATTACGCTAATCATACTCTGATCGCGAATGAAATGCCCCCGCCATGCAGCGAGGGCTGACCCTGGTCAAGCGGATAGTTACCACGCATACGCTTCCGGCGCTTCGCCGCCGGGACCGGGGAAGAGCTGGTCGAGTTCCTCCAACTGCTTCTGGCTGAGTTTGATCTTCAGCGCGCGCAGGCTGCCGTCGAGCTGCGCCATGGTGCGCGGGCCGATGATGGGCGCCGTCACGATCGGGTTGTGGTGCAGCCAGGCGAGGGCCACATCAGCCGGTTTCTCGCCCCACTTCCGGCACAGCGCTTCATAGGCGCGCAGTTTGGCGCGATATTTGCCAATCTCTGCCTGCAGGTCTTTGCCGGCGCGCCGTCCTTCTTTAATCTTTTGCAGGACGCCACCCAACAGGCCGCCCGCCAGGGGGCTCCAGGGAATGACGCCCAGTCCGTAGGCGCGGCAGGCGGGCAGGACTTCGAGTTCGACGGTGCGATCGGTCAGGTTGTATAGGCTCTGCTCGGACACGAGGCCGAGAAAGTGGCGCGCCTGCGCGGTCTCCTGCGCCTGCGCGATGTGCCACCCGGCGAAGTTGCTGCTGCCTGTGTAGATGACTTTGCCCTGCTGTACCAGGACTTCCAGGGCCTGCCAGATTTCTTCCCATGGCGTGCTGCGATCGACGTGGTGCATCTGGTACAGATCGAGGTGATCGGTCTGCAGGCGGCGCAGGCTCTCTTCGCAGGCGCGGCGGATGTGATAGGCCGACAGGAAACGCTCGTTGGGCCATTCGCCCATGCGGCCAAAGACCTTGGTGGCGATGACGACTTTCTCGCGCCGCCCGCCGCCCTGCGCGAACCAGCGCCCGATGATCTGCTCGGTGATGCCTTCGCCCAACTTCCACCCGTAGACATTGGCGGTGTCGAAGAAATTGAGGCCCAGTTCGAGGGCGTGATCCATGATGGCGAAGGCGTCTGCCTCGGTGGTGTGCGGGCCGAAATTCATCGTGCCGAGACACAGCGGGCTGACTTTCAATCCGGTGCGGCCAAGTGAGACGTAGTCCATGTGTTCTCCTGAGGGGGAAAGTTTGATTGGCTGAGGTGACAGCCTGATTGTATGATCGATGCGGGTCGCCGTCAACCAAAATCAACCTCTGCTTAAAAGACTCCAGATCATGTGGCCTTTTCAAGCATAAAAGGATAGAATTAATCATTCACGGTGCACGAAACCTATTCCAGTTCACAGGAGTCAAGCGCTATGAGCAAGACACGTTCGATCGGCTGGCAGAAACTCGTCGAGGGTTATCCGTGGTTCGTCGGCGAGGGGCGTTATCCGCTTCCTGCGTATTCCGAATTTATGCCGTCGCCGCGCGTGGGCCGCAGCCTGTACGGCGGCGACATCGACACAGCGCTGTTTGCCGAAGATGATCCGTACGGTTGGCGCGTGCCTGAAATTGAAGAAGAGTATGAACTGCGGCCGGGCCTGGCGCAGATTGCCACGCAAGTCCTGGGGTATCTGGCTAAATTCGGACGAGGCGGACAAGATTATCGCGTTGCCGGGCGCAATCAGCGTATGGTTGAAGGGAATCCGTATTGGTCGCCTGAACTCGATGCTCGGCTGGGATCGTTCGAACGTGAGCGCTACGTGACCTTGATGCCGGTAGCTTTAGGGAAGACGCAGGATTATCTCGGCCGCGTCCGCTGGACGTTGTTCGGCAACAGCGAGCAGGGACCGGAGCGCGCGTTCTGGCAGAGTTTCTATACCGCACCCAGGAAGGAAATTCCCGTCAGTGAATCGCTGGCGTTTGTAAGCAGCTTGCTAGCCAGCGTGTATGGCGAAACAACGCGCAGCGTGGAAGACTTGCTGCAGCTGGGCTTTCGCATTTTGCCAGCGGGGAAGGACGAGCGCTTCCCGTACTGGAACGTCGATCCGCTGCCGAAGTGGACGCGGCCCTTCCTCATCGATGATGAAGCGGCCGCGGACAACATCTGGTATCTGCTGACGTTCCGGCCTTTCAGCAAATTGCCCGCGCCACTGCGCGAAAAGTATCTGGACGAAAAATTGGCGCTGATCCCCAGCCCGTTCACTTTGATCCAGTGGGGCATGCCGATTTATCGGCAGGCCGTGGATGTGTATCCGCTCGCCATGCAGTATCCGATCCTGCCGCTGGTCGCGCGCCACGACGGCGCGGGCATCCGCGTACCCCAATCGGCGTGGTTGAGCGAGCCCAATCGGGAGGGCAAAACGTTGGAGATTGCCGAAGAACTGGTGCTCAACTCCTATAAGCGCACGCATCGCTGGGATCGCGTGCGGCGTGATGACGATGCTCTCGTGCAGAGCACGCACATCGATTCGGTCACCAATGCGTTGTTCAGCACGGCACTGGTCGATCTTGATCTGTACAACAAGCCGTTGGCGCATAACGTCCAGCTGTGGACACCCGACGCCGATTTCATTCTCGACGGCCCCACGGCCACCCGCGCCGACCTTCAACGCGCGGCTAAAGACGTGCTGGACGGCGGCCTGTTCCGCTATTTCTTCCGCTATCCCACCATGCGGGTGGGCAAGTACAAAGTCTTCTGGCAGCGGCCGCTGGCGGCGTACTGGTCGCGTGAAGACGATGAGGCGCAGCTGCTGGACGCGCGCCTGCCGGGCTACTTCACGGCCTACGATTACGAACAACCGGACCTCGCCCACCCGATCGAACTGTACCCGCGCCTGTTGGAGCGCCCCGTTTATCTCAGCGCGCTGCGCCATCTCGACGAAACGCACGATTATTATCGGCATCAGACCGCGCTGAATATCTTGACGATTCTGGATATGTCCGAGCTCTGGCACGAGCCGCGCCTGCCGCGCAGTTTCGCGCGCCAGATGCTGCGCGTGGCGAAGGATGAACGGGTGCGCAGCTGGCTGAGTGTTTTGCGCGAGCGTGTGACGCAGCCGACGGCCGAACAGCGCCTGGTGCAGGCGATCGAACAGCGGATTGAGGAAAGCCAGCAACCTTTGCCCCAGGCGATGACCTACGATACGACGGCGACGCGCGCTTTTGAAGAAGCGTACTGGAATGACATCGTCACCCTCGCGCATGGGAAATTTGTCAACAAGGTCAACTCGGATGTGGTACAGGATGAACCGACAAAGAAACGCATCAAGCATCCGCAGCGCGATCTGCACGCCCTGGGTGATTATCTGATCGAGCGGCATCAGCAGGCTATCACGGCGGCGGGCCTGGAGGGCAGGGCGTTTGTGGGCGAACTGCCGTTCAAGTGGGAGACCGATTTCGATTTCACGCAGTATGGCGGCTGGCTGCGCAATCAAGATGGCACGGAATATGAGCGCAACATTCTCGTCGTGATTCCCGGCAAGAATCGTGGCGAAGCAGTGGTGATGGGCGATCACTACGACACCGCCTACATGGAAAATTTGTACTACGAGGCATCGGGCGGCGACGGATCGCGCCTCGGCGCGCACGGCGCCGACGATAACGACTCGGCCACGGCCACGCTGCTGCAAGGCGCGCCGATCTTCCTGAATCTGGCGAAGGAAGGCAAATTGGAGCGCGACGTATGGCTGATCCACCTGACGGGCGAAGAGTTTCCGTCGGACTGCATGGGGGCGCGAGTGTTCTGCCAGGCGTTGGTCGAGAAAACGCTGAAGCTGCATCTGCCGAGCGACGATCGCTGGATCGATCTTTCGGAGACAAAAGTGGTGGGTGCGCTGGTGATGGACATGATCGGCCACAACCGCGATAACGCGCGCAATATCTTCCAGATTTCGCCGGGCAAGAGCGCGGCGTCACTGCGGCTGGCGTACGAGGCGCACCTGGCGAATGAAATCTGGAACGCGAAAACCGATGAATGGAATCAACGGCCGGAGCGCCAGGGGCTGGGCGCCAGCGAGCGCAGCACGGATCCGGAGAAGATGCCGGCCATGGCGCGCCATCCGCAGCTCGACGGCGAAGTGCGCACCTTCGACAACCCGCAGAGGCTCGGTCTTCAACACCGACGTGCAAATCTTCTCCGACATCGGCGCGCCGTGCATCCTGCTGATGGAAGATTACGATATCAGCCGCACCGGCTATCACGATTCGCATGACACCGTGGAGAATATCGATCTGGACTACGCGGCGGCATTGTCGGCCATCTGCATCGAGACGATGGCGCGCGCGGCGGCTGCATGAAGCGTCTCAACTCGATCACTGCGCCAGTCTGGCCGATCGCGCTATGCCGCATCGCGATCGGCCTTCTGTGGCTCACCGCCATCGTCTGGAAACTGCCGCCGAATTTTATGCCGCTGGACGGCCTGCGCAGCTTGAAGAACTGGATGGAATTGGAAGTGCAGTATCCCGTCGTGCCGCTCTACGGGCAATTCGTACAAGCGATCGTACTGCCTAACTTCACGCTGTTTGCGTGGGCCACCTTCATGGTCGAGTTGCTGATCGGCCTGGGACTGCTGTTGGGCTTGTTCACCCGGGCGGCAGCGATACTGGGCCTGCTGATGAGTTTGAACCTGGCGATCGGGCTGATGGCCGTGCCCAATGAATGGCCGTGGTCGTACATCATGCTGGTGATGTTCCAGGCCGTGTTCATCTTCACCGATCCGGGCCGCGTGTGGGGCCTTGACGGCTGGCGGGCGAGGCGGCGCGGGCCAGCATCGGTCAGTGTGGTCTGAAGTGCGCGGCTGGCAAAAAGCCTGAACCGTTTCCGTTACACCATATAGGGGAGCACTACCGGGTGCTCCTCTTATTTTGTTCATGAGGAAGGAATCCATCGATGAGTGAGTCTGATAACGCAGCAAGTTACCGTGAAACTGGACGACATTGCGCATCTCTTTGTCGCCCCGGAATTCGATCCGTTTTCCGATCAGGAAGCGGGAGCTGCTCGGCCAACCGGCGCTGGTTTACCTGCTGCGCCAGCTGGGACCGGACGTTTTGCATCAGAGGCACCCCATCCATCTGACCGTGCAACTGCCGCCGGACAAAGTGACCCCCAACCTCAAAGCGCGCGCCGAACAAGCGCTGCGCCGTTTCTGCGCGGCGCGTATCGCCGACAATGAAGCGCAACTGCGCGCGCTGCGTTGGAACGGTTTGCGTTCGCTGCCTTCGGCCATCATCGCGCTGGGCATTTGTCTGGTGCTGTCCGGGCTGTTTTTGAGCAATACCTTTACCTTCTTGTCGAACCCCATCAACCAGTTGTTGGGGCAGGGGTTTGGCATCATCAGCTGGGTTGTGCTGTGGCATCCGGTCGAGGCCTTTCCTGTATGATCCCATTCCGCTGCGGCGCGAAAATTCTGTGCTGCGCCACGTGGCGACGATGGAGATTGCCATCGAACCGCAGCACGATTAAACCGGCTTGTCTGCGCCTTGGTCTGCTGTTTCAGATCACCCACCGCATCTGCTCCTGATAAGCCAGTAAGGGCTGCTTATTCCACACTTGCGCCTCGATGTACGGTGCTAGATCGTCGGGCAGGCGCGGTTCCCAGCCCTCCTCAGGCAGACCACGCGCCGCGACGATGGCCAGAATTTCCGATCGCGTGAAGACCTTGCCGTGGTAGTCGGGCTGATAAAACTCCGCCGGCCTGTCGGTTCCAAACCAGCGCGAGAGCATGCTGTCGGGATAGGTGAAACTGACGTCGCCTTCTTGAAAGACAGCCAGCGGAATGCAGATCTCGCCGGTGTCAAATGTGGCTGGGACAGGCTCGTTTTATCCATGGCGAAAAGCCCAGCACCATGTAGATGGGGTACGGTTCCACGGGCTGGCCGCCTTTGGCGATGAACTCTGCGCGCACCCATTGCTCGGTGCGCTGGCGGTTGTGCAGATATTGCAGCGGGTCTTTGAATCGCTCGCCGAACGGCGTTTCATCGTACAGGCCCGTCATCAACCTGAGCGCTTCGTCGTCTGACAACGTGGACAGGCTGCGAAAGGGCGGGGCGCCTTTGGTGTAATAATGGGTCAGATAGTCGGCCATGGGCTTGACCTCACAGCGGGTTCGACGGATCGTTCCGACGGCTGACGATCAGGGGATCATTTCGCCCACGGCCTGCAGAGTAAAAGGCTGCATGCTCGAAGTCAATTCGACGGTGATCCGTTTGCCTTCAAAAGTGCTTTTTTGCGTGATGAGGTTGATTTCCGAATTCAGGTCCCGGATATATTCTTCGACAAAAGTATGATCGTCCTGCCAGTGTCCGCGCAGCGCCACGACAATATCTTCCGTGGGTTGAAGCCCGGCAAACTTGATGGGGTTGTATCGAAAGGCGTTATTCAGGCCGCCGTTAACAACGACCTGTTGATCGCCGGGCCATTGCGATTCCGATTGATAGGTTGTGCCGCCGTCAAAGGTGAACGTGATCGTTTGGAACCACGCCTCGACCGGCGTGCTCGGCGTCATTTGGAAGGTTTTGCCGGAAATGCGTTGCGCGACATCCGGCAGGGGCGCCCTGGGCTGCTCGGGATGCTCGATGGCCTGAATCTGGTTTTCCAGGGCACGGAGCGCCGGGAGATTAGCGGGCAAGGGGCCCGTCGCCTGGGCGGCGGGCAGCAGATAGGATTCGGCCAGTTGATGAGGCGCTGGGAAGATCGGATCAGGCAGCCCGCCGGTGAAGACAGCCACCATATCCTGTGCAGGGAACACGAACAGGTATTGTCCGCCGAAACCGTGCATGGAATACCCACCCCAGCTGTCAATCCACCACAGATAGCCATAGCCGTCGTCTTCGGCGGCGTTCATCAAGCCTTGGGTCTCAATATGTTTGCGGGTGGACGCGGTCACCCATTCTTCCGGCAGCACCTGCGCTCCATTCCACCGGCCATGCTGCAGATAAAGATAGCCAAGTTTGGCCAGGTCGGCCGAGCGCAGCCTCAAGCCGGTGCTGCCGATCGTGACGCCTTGTGGATCGGCGGCCCAGCTCATGTTAGTGATGCCCAGCGGATCGAATAGTTTCTGCTGCGCATATTGTTGCAGCGTTAACCCGGTGGTTTTCTGAATGATGGCCGAGAGGAGATGCGGTAGACCGGAGTCGTAGTAGAACGCTGTGCCGGGATCTTCCAGGATGCTGTCGTAGGTGAGAACATGCTCGACCGTGCCGGCCGCGGCCGCCCGGCTGCTCAAATCCGGCATCGTGTTCGTGTTGAAGCCGGCCGACATGGTCAGCAGGTGCTCGAGAGTCAAATCCTTGACCCGGGGATCGGTTACCTCGCGGGCGATGTCCGGGAAGAACTCCAATACCTTTTGCTGAATATCCTTGAGGCGACCTTCCTGCAGCGCCTTGCCCACCAGAGCCGAGGTGACACTCTTGGTCATCGAAAACAAGGGATGCTTGAACTCGCGCCGGTATGGTGGAAAATAGACTTCGGTGACCAGATAGCCGTGCCGGATGATTAAGAGGCTGTGAATGCGCAGGTTCTTGGTTTGAATCTCCTGCAGCATCGCCAGGATCAGAGCCGAATCCAGACCCTGTTCCTCAGGTGTGGAAGTCCGCCAATCGTGGGCCGGCCAATAGGTGGTTTGATCCTGGCTGGTCAGCGCCGCTGCGCAGCCGCTCAGGAAAATCGTGAGGATTGCGAAGATCAGGCCGCCGCCAATGATTCTTTGACGCATCCATGTCACCCCGCGTCCATTAAACCAAGAACGGCGGGAGAGATCAATGAATTTTCCGAGGGAAAGAGTTGATTCTTTTTATGAGTTGATCGGCGATTCGCTGATCCTCATTTTGCAAAATCAACTTATGAGGTAGATTCTTCGGACAATTTCGCCCTGCCTTCAAAGATTTTTCACACTTTGCGGGCAGGGCGATGAAGCGGGGGCGTGCGGTGGGAAATCTTGCTCGGCGTCGATCAATCACCAGCCGCGCAGCGTTGTCGGCGTCACGCGAATAGCGACCGAGTATTCGCGGCTGAATTGCTCCGGCGTCATGCCCAGTTCTTGGATGCCGGCCCGATACTTTCTGAGATAAGGGCGCACCTTGTGCGCGGGCGGCGCGGTGGTGTCGATGGCCGCCGTGCCGGTGAAGACGATCACGTCTGTATCGCCGGTCTCGTCCGTGTTGAAGTGGAGGGCGACCTGGGGACGCGCCGCGATGTGCTGCACCTTGCGGGCCTGCGGCTGGCTGAAGATGAGGAAGGAACTGCCCTCCCAGATGAACCACACGGGTCGGGGCTGCGGCGACAGATCAGAGCCGGTGGTCGTGAGCCAGATCATGACCTCTTGCTTGAGGTGACGCTTGACTTTGCGGCCAAACTTGGAAGTTAGGTCGATCATGCCAGTGTTCTCCTCATGGACTACTCAGAATGACCACTTTAAGAGCCGTGCTTACCGTTTCGCTTTGCTTTTCATCTCGCCGATGAATTTTTCCCAGATCGGATAGTCGCTGCCTCCCCAAATGGAGGCGCGGAATTCGTCGGCCTGCGCTTCCGTCCACCCCAGGTGCTTCAGCGCATAGAGCGAATAGAAGGCCGTCACGCGAAAATTGGCCGCGCAGTGGATGAGGATCTTGTCTGCCGGGCTTGCTTGCAGGACAGCTTCAAAGGCTGCGAAGTCGCTCTCCTGTGGATTCTCCCACGCCACCGGGATGTGGTGGTAGGCCATGCCCAGCGCACGGGCCAACTCGGCTTCATCATCCAGTGAAAAGCGCGCATCACCCGTCGCCAGGTTGACGACGGCGGTAAAGCCTTCGTCGGCCGCCGACCGCAGTTGCTCGCGGGTTGGCTGGCCGCCCGTGCTGATGCGATCATTCACGCTGCGGTAGTTGTAGATGTCGTTTGTGCTCATGTTGCTTCCAGGGCGGTCAGGATCTGCCTGACATGATCGTTCAGATGCCCGATGTAATCGCGAATCAGATACTCCAGGGTCGCGGGTTCGTCGGCGCTGACGGCGCGCCACGCAATCCGATCGAGCGTGTGCGGCCAGCGCGGCTGATGCAGGACGGCCGCCGGAATGTGCGCAATGACGTGCACCAGATGGTCGTTGTATGACTTCCACAGCTGAATCAGCGCCGGCCAGTCTTCGTCTTGATAGTGCTGTGCCGCCACCCATTGCTCTTGATCGTAACCGGGAAAGACCAGATCAGTCATGAACTGGGCGCGGACAAAACGCTGGTGATTATTGGCGGCGGAATCGATCAGATGGCCCAGGATCTGTTGGGCTGACCATTGGCCGTCGAGGCTGGCCGCCGGCCGCCGCGCGCCCGAGATGTTCAGCAGGCGCGTCGCAGCATCCGCAACGGTGAGTTGGAGCTCGCGGCTGAGATCGTTCATGCGCTCACCTTTCAGGCGGCTTGAGCCGGAGGTAGTCGGCCACGCTGCCGTCGCCGACCTGGTAAACGTCGAAGACCACTTGTGAGACTTTCCGGGCCAGGTCTTTGAATAGATCCAGCAAGTCCTTGAAATTGGTGCGCGCGGAGATTTTGTACCACTTGCCGCCGTTGCGCTGGGCCATCTGCTTGTAGTAATCATGCGGCGGCGACGCTACAAAGACCAGAGTTTCCCGTTCCAGCAGCCGATTGATCATGTCGCCGGCGCGGAGATGATGTTGATCGGCCGGCTCGTCGGTAATCAGCAGGATCGCCTTCACGGCGTCCGGCCGGAAAGGGAGGGACAACGCCCGATCCAGCGCCTCCAGCGAAGACTCGCCTTCGTTGCCGCCGCCGCTGTTTCTGGGAATATGCTTCAGGCTCTTTTTGGTGACCTCGACATCGGCAGTGAAGGCGGTATTCTGAATCCTGTCGCCGCGCACTCTCAAATCGCCAAAGGACACAATGGCGATGCGGTGATTCAGGTGCAGCGCGTTGAAGTCATCGGCAAAGCGGCTGCACGTCGCCAGCAGGCTTTCGATCTTGTCCGACATGGAGCCGGTGGTGTCGATGACAAAGACCAGATCGACCGCACGGCCGGTCGCCGTCCCGCTCGGTTCGCGGCGGACTTCCAGATCGTCCACTTGCCCGGAGCCGATTTCCGGCGGCGCTTCGGGTCGCGCAAAGGGACTGACTCGTTTCTTCCATTTCATGCTAACCCTGCCTGTTGCGCAGAAGGATGAATGTTCACAGGATAACCAGCGGACAGCGCTCGAACGATCGAGGCGGGCGTCAACACTCTCAGCGGGTAGTGGATGACGCTCATCGGGCGATGATACCCATCAGAGCCCCAGTGCCAAAGTCGCTGGCCCGACACAAGATAAGCCCGGCGTTCATCGGCCGTCACAAAAGTTCCATCGGGCAGATCGCCAATGGCAGCGCAGAATCGCTGTTGTTCAATGCCTGTCGCCGTTCGTTCTTGATGCAGGGCGGCGTCGATGGCCATGGCGGCAGGCCGAGGCACGTCAGCGAGTTCGGGATTGCCTTTCGCCCAGAACTCTCGAAAGAGATTGAAGCGATCACGCTGGCACTCGGCGCAGGGGCGATGCCCCGCGGCCAGCGCCGTGGCTTCGTCAAGAAAGAACAACTCGGTGTAGTGACCGGGCTGCATGATCGCGCGTCGGCGACCTTTGAACTCGAGCAGGCAGATGATCCAACGCTGGCCTTGATAAGAGCGTCGAATCTGCCCGTGCTCGTCGTGCAGGCAGCCGCGATTTCCGGTCAGCGTTCCACGCGCCGGAGTCGCAATCAACGTGCTAAACGGCGTAACGCGATTCTGTCTGGGCATGCTGAGATCGATGGCCTAATGCGCCTCGGCCTGGTCGGCCATCCGCCGGAAATTCAGTTCGGCAAAGTCGGCATCCAGCAATTTGGGTTGGTCAAACTTCATCTCGTCAATCTGCGCGCCGGAGGTCAACGGAAAAGTGACCAACCCTGGCGGGATCATGGGATCGCGCCAGTGAATGCGAAACGTGTCATAGTGCCAGTGCTCGAGATCGCCGGTGAAGCTCGGCGTATGACTAAACCGCAGCACCAGGCGATCCGCTTCCTGCGAGACAGTGGCCTCGCCGTACAACACATCGCGATAAGTTCCGGCGTAAGCGCCCGGCGCCAGCGACGGGCTGGTGCCGGCGCGGCGAGATTCGATCACCTTGTCGCGCAGGGTCGTCTGTTCCTGCAGGAACTTTTGCCGCCACGCCTGATAGGCCGCAAACCAGTCCGTGTCTGCTTCCCCCAACAAAACATCCAACATATGATAACACGTCGCGCCGATGAGCGCTTCTTCCTGATTGGCCAGCACCACCACGCCCGCCTGTTCCTCGGGTACCAGGGCCAGCAGCGCCGTCATGCCGTCCACGCCGCCCGTATGCATGATCAGCTTGCGTCCACGATAGTCGCGCAGGAACCAGCCCAGTCCGTAGGCGTAGAACTTTGGAGTCAGCGCCTGCAATTCCGGCGGGCGAGGATCGATCGGAATGATCGTCTGGGCCTTGACCAGCTCCGCGGCAGGCTCAGGTGCCAGCAGGGCCTGATCCCCGAAATGGCCGTTCTTCAAATAGAGCCGGGCGTACTGCGCCAGATCGACAGCGCTCGTATTGATCGAAGCGGCCGGCGCGACGTTGTCGTAATTGCGATAGGCCACGCGCTGCACCTTGCCGTCGATTCTGGCGTGCGGCTGCGCCACGTTGAGCGCGGCGGCCAGATCGTTGACGCTGGTGTTGCTGGACGTCATGCCCAGCGGCTTGAGGATCCGCCCGCGCACAAACTCATCCCAGCTGACGCCGCTGGCGACGGGAATGATTTCACCGGCCACCAGGTACATTACATTCTGATAAGCGAACCGGCTGCGGAAACTGGAGACGGGCTTGAGATAACGCAGGCGCCGGATGACCTCGGCCCGATCGTAGGTGGAACCGTACCACAGCGTGCCGCCGCTCACATCGGCCAGCCCGCAGCGGTGCGTCAGCAGATCGCGGATGGTGATCTCGCGCGTGGCATAGGCGTCGTCCAGCTGAAAGCCCGGCAGGTAGTGCGTCACAGGATCATCCCAGGCCAGTTTGCCTTCCCCGACCAGCATCGCCAGCGCGGTGGCTGTAAACGACTTCGAGATCGATCCTGCCGCGAACAGGGTGTGTTCATTCACCGGCAGATCGCGCCCCAATTCGCGCGTGCCGTAGCCCGCGGCAAACACGATCGCATCATCCTTCACCACGGCCACCGCTGCGCCGGGGACTTCAAAGTCTTGCAGCGTTGTGTCAAAGTCGAGCCTGAGTAATGAATTCATCTGAGTCCTCTGCGGCGTCACTGCGCCAACCGCTCGTACAGCGTTTTCAGCAGCGTGCCGTCGTCGCTGCTCAAGTGCCAGATCATCGCGCCGCCCAGATAATGATCGGCCACGTACTCCGCCTTGTAGCCGATCGATTCCGGATCCTCGTAAGTGATGAAAACCCGCTCGGCGGGATTATACAACCACGGCACTTTCGCTCCATAGTTCCAATAGCGCTCGTAGTTGTTCTTGCCAATGTACTTGTCAAGGAGATTCTGGTAGGTGTAGGCCGTGCCGCTGACCGCGCCCCGGCTGAGTTTTTGATACAGGCCGTGATTGTCCGTGCCGGCCGTGGTCCAGCCGCGCCCGTAGAATGGCATGCCCAGCGTGATTTTGTGCGGCAGCACGCCCGCTTTCAGATAAGTCTGCACGGCCGCGTCGACGTTGTTGGCCGGGAAAGGGTCATCCCTGGCCCGGTAGAGCGGCGCGTTGAAATTGGTTGCCTTGCTCCAGGCGCCGGAAAAATCATACGTCATCAAGTTGAACCAGTCCAGCACTCGGGACAAGTCTCTCAGTTCGTACTTCTGGGCCAGGCCCGGCCCGGCGGGCACGGCGGCCGTCAGCAGGTACGATCGTTTCTTCTGCCGGCTCAGCTCGTCGAGCTGGCGGCGAAACTCCTGCATCAGCGCCGTGAAGTTCTGCTTATCTTCCTTCCGTGAGCCCTCGCCCACGCCTGGAAACTCCCAATCCATGTCAAGGCCGTCGATCACGTCCGGGTAGGCGCCGAGGTAGAGATCGAGGCACGACCGGACGAACTCCTGGCGCGACTTTTCCTCGGCGGCCATGTCGGAGAATTCCCCGGAGCGGGTGGCTCCGCCGATTGCGATCAGCACCTTCACGTGCGGATACTTCTGCTTCAACTGGCGCAGGTTCTTCAGATGATACTTATCCACGCTCTCTTCGCCGTAGGCGCAGGTGTGCGTCTTGGGATCGATTCTGCCGAAGGCGTAGATGACGTGCGTCAGCCTGTTGCCCGGCAGCTCGCTGGCGTCCCCGTCGCGCGCAGGATTGCTCCATGCCGGATAATAGCCGACGATGCGGTATTTCAATTGCCGCGCCGTCGAGGTCGGCTCCAGTGTGGGCATCGATATCGTCACAGGGGGAGCGTCCGGCGTTGGTTCCGGCGTCGCTGTCTCTGTGGCAGGGAGCGTTCGCGTGGTGAGAGGCGGCGGAGTCTCCGGCAGCCCCGGCGTCGACGGCGCAGCCGACGATGGCGCGCCGCAGGCGCTCAGCATCACCAGCGCAGCGAGCAGGGTTCCCGCCAACGTTCTCATGCGCGGCATTATACTTCATCGTATCTCCGCGGCCATTCGGGCAAGTGGCCGATGCGGGTGCTGACTTAAACCTGTCAGGTGGCGCAGGAAATACCTGAACGATAGTTATCCTGTGCGCCACCTGACAGGTTTCTTGGTATACCTTCACAACAAGCGTGGCTGCAAGCCGTCATCCAGTGGCAGCCGTTCGCCCGCCGCGAACTTATGCGCCCAGCTCAGGGTACAGAAACTGTCTTTGATGCACCAACCGTTCGGCAGGCCTGCGTCAAGCAGAGCCCGAATAAAAGCAAGCTGCTGCGCGGCCGCATCCTGCTCATAGGAGAGCGTGACCGCGTTAGAATAGAAACGCGGAGCCGGGTGCCAGTTAATCCATATGGCGTCATAGAACTCGCCAGGAATGTCATGGGCGCGGCAGACGGCGTCACACCAGATCGCGTTGTTGCGAGCAGCTTGTTCTACATGGGTGAGTACCACGCTTGGTGCCTTCTTAACATATGCCAGATGTGTCGGTCGTTGACGGACGGTCAAGGCCATACCTACGGCGGCTGCAGCGGCTTGAAGCCCTCGCCCAGCGCCTCATACGCTTCGCCGATGACCATAAATGCCTGCGGATCGACCTCGTGGACGATGGACTTGATCGGGTTGACCTCGGCGCGGCTGATGATGCAGAACAAAATCTGCCGTTCCTGGCCGGAGTACATCCCCAGGCCCGACCACATTGTGACGCCGCGCTGCAAGTCGGTCATCACTCTCTGCGCCACGGCCTGCGGATCCTGCGTGATGATCAGCACGGTGCGCGTCGTGCGCACGCCTTCCGCCGCGAACTCCGCCGCCACGCCGCCCACGTACAGGGCGACGACGGCGTACAACGCCAGGGTCCAGCCAAACGACAGGCCGGCCGCAAACACCACCAGCACGTCGGTGGCGATGTAGGTATGGCTGTACGGGATGCCATGCCAGCGATTGAGCACCCGCACCAGAATATCCGTGCCGCCGGTCGTGCCCTGCCCGCGCAGCACCAGTCCCACGCCAATGCCGCCGATGACGCCGCCGTATAACGCATTCAACATCGGATCGGAGGTAAGTCCGTTGGCCGGAACGATCCGCGACAGCAGGTCGATGGCGAGCGAATATATCAGCACCGCAAAGATGGTGCGTGTCAAGAACCGCCGCCCGCCTAAATAGCGCCAGCCCAGCAGCAGCAGCGGGAGATTCAAAGCCACGTACAGCGTGCCCACCGACCAGCCGGTGGCATTCCCGATCAACTGCGCGACGCCGCTCACGCCGCCGGCCGCCAATTTGCCCGGAATGTAAAACAGCGCCATCGATAACGCCTGCAGCAGGGCGCCGCTGGTAATCAGAAGGTAATCACGGAGCAGGGGGATCATGATCTACTTCTCGCAGCGCCATTGCGAGTGCGAGGCCTCCCTGTAAGACAGAGCAATCTCAGGGACTAGAGCAGGAGATTGCTTCGCTGCGCTCGCAATGACGGTGTTGCTATTCATCTTTTTTAGATAATCGGCGGGATACGGCCCCACGAGGGGCGCATCGTCGCGCACGGCCAGGCACAGCACCGCGTCGCCGGGATAACAATAGATGCCGTGCTGGCGGCCGACGACGAAGCCTTCGTGCTCGGATCGAATCAGGCCGGCGCCCAGCGGCCGGCCCCAGATGTCGCGGATCTCGGCCACCGGATCGCCGGGTTTTACCCGGTCGCCGGCTTCGACCAGGTGCAGCACCACGCCTGCTTCGGAGACGCGCGGCGTCATCATGCGCCGCACGCGGAAACCCGGCTCGACGACCTTGATGCCCGTGATCGGTTCCCGCTCGCCGTCGAGCATGCCAGCCCAGCGCAGCACGTTGCGCGTGCCCGCGGCTGACGCCTGGATAATGCGCGGATCGGGCATGTCGCCGGTCCCCAGCTCGACGGTGAACGAGGGAATGTGACTCAACAGCAGCGCCGCGCCCGTGGTCGAACGGTGTAGTTTCTCGTCAATGTACTTCTCGACCGGGAACTCGGTGATGACGGTATGGCCGTAGGCGCGGATCATCTCGTCCTGCCGGGCGGCCAGCGCCTCGGCTTCCGCTCTATCTTGAGCGGCCACGTACATCACCCGGTCCCGGAAAACAAACGATAGCGAGTCGGTCCACGCGCAGTGATAATCGATGATGAAATCGGCGCTCGCCGTCATGGCCTCGAATAACCGCTTGAAGGCCAGCTCCAGCGCCGAGGGCGGGCGTTTGTCGGGGTCTGCCGGGCGCGGCTTGATTTCGGGCCAGAGGCGATTCGGATCCGTTTCGTCGTGATAGGGTTCGCGCTTCATGGTGCGCAAGCCGGCCGGATTGAGCGCCGGGATCGCGACGATCGTTCCGCTCAAGTGCTCGACCAACTCCGGCGTGATGAGCTTGTACAGCACCGCCGGGCCGGTGTGCTCCGGGCCATGAATGCCCGCCGTGAGCCACAGGCACGGCCCGTCTTCTTTGCCCTGCGCAATAATGACAGGCATGAATTCGGTGTGGCCGGTCGGATGGGATAACGCATCGAATTGGCCGTACTGAATCGTGCCGGGTTGCGACGTGACGGTTCCCAGCGTGATGGACTCAGGCATGCTGCCTCCTTTTGTAATGAGGAATCTGCGGATTAAATCGGTACAGAAATTACTCCGACTTTGCCCTATTTTGAACTTCTCTTCAAAATCTCCCGCGCCGCATTATATCCTGCCGCGCCCGCCAATCCCCCGCCAGGATGCGCCGCCGCGCCGCATAGATACAACCCGTCAATCGGCGTGCGGTACCGCGCCCAACCGGCGACCGGCCGCATAAACAAGAATTGATCGAGGGTCAATTCGCCTTGATAGAGATTGCCTTCGGGCGCGTCGAAACGCGTTTCAAGATCGAGCGGCGTCAACACTTGGCGATGCAAAATGGCCGGCTTGAGATTTGGCGCGTATTCGCTCAAGGTGTTCACCACCCGATCACCGAGCGTTTCCCGCTGCGCATCATCCCAACGTTCTTCACGTAACCCATAGGGCGCATACTGCATCCAGATCGACATGACGTGCTGGCCCGCCGGCGCCAGCGTCGGATCATTCAGTGATGGAATCGTCGCTTCAAGATACGGCCGGCTCGACACGCGGCCATACTTGGCATCGTCGTAGGCGCGTTCGAGCGTGTCGAGATCGGGGCTGATCGAAATCACGCCGCGCAGCAGTGACTCATCCGCGCCGCCGAACCGGGGCAGTTCGCTCAGGGCCAGGTTCACCTTGGCGCGTATGCCTCGATACTTGATGTTCTGCAGCGCGCGCATAAAGTTCGTCTCCAGGTATTCCGGCCCAATCCAATCAAAGAAGGTGCGGCGCGCATCGGCGGATGAGACCACGCTGCGCGCAACGATCTCTTCGCCGCTCGCCAGCGCCACGCCCGCCGCCCGATTGTTCTTGACGACGATCTTGATCACCGCGGCGTTCGAGCGGATCTCTGCGCCGTGTTGTTTCGCCGCTGCTGCCAGGGCCTTCGCCAGGCTGCCTATGCCTCCGCGCGGCGCGCGGATGGCGCGGAACGCGCCGGCACCGATGAGGTGATGAAGCAGCACGAGCGCCGTGCCCGCAGCGCGCGGCCCCTGCCTGATGTTTGTAATGCCGCCTGCGCCGATCACGCCTTTAAGCGCATCTGTCTCGAACCAGTCATTCAATAGTTCATAAGCCGACATCGGCAGGGCGCGCACCATCTCCAGCATGTCACGTTTGCCCAACCCGCGCAAGCGCCGGCCCAGCATCAGCAGCGACCATATTTCCGCCGGATTGGTCGTGGTGATCTGCGGAGGTGTAAGCGTGTAGACCTTTTCAAGAAAACCCGCCAGTTTGATCATCTGTGCGCTGAACGCCGGCCATTTCTCCGCGTCTAATTTTGAGAAACGCGCAATCGCCTGCGCTGATTTCACCCCATCGCGCCACAGGGTCAGGCCGCTTCCCGGCTCAAACACCGTCACCTCCGGCTGGATCAGCGTTAACCCATGCTGCGCCAGATCGAGGTCTTTCACAATTGCCGGGTTTAACCAGCCCGTATCGTGCTGAACGGTGTTGAAGCAAAAACCCGGAAAGACTTCCTCGGTGATGGCCGCGCCGCCGATCGTGTTTAGTCGATCGAGCACGAGCACTTTTCTTCCCGCCCGCGCCAGATAAGCCGCCGTGACCAGGCCGTTCAGGTCTGTACCGATGACAATCGCATCAAAGTCTTGTTGAGTCATAGCTTCCCTTTACTCATTACTCGTCACTCATCATCCCCAATCCTTCAAAATCTCCAGCGCCGCCAACCGCCCCGGCGCGCCCATGATCCCGCCGCCCGGGTGCGTGCCCGATCCGCATTGATACAGGCCGCGCAGCGGCGCGCGATAGTTGGCCCACTGCGGCGACGGGCGCAGGAAAAACAGTTGATGCAGCGCCAGTTCGCCCTGAAAGATGTTGCCCTCGCTCAAGCCGGTAATTCTTTCAATGTCGACGGGCGTCAAGACCTGGCGATGCAAGATAATGGCTTTGAGGTTGGGCGCATATTCGGACAGCGCATTGATTACCGCGTCGCCGAATGCCTCGCGCTGCTCAGCGGTCCAGCCGCCCTTCAAGTCATAGGGCGCGTATTGGACGAAGCACGACATGACGTGCTTGCCCGGCGGCGCCATGCCGGGATCGATCATCGACGGGATAATGCAATCGATGTAGGGCCGCTGCGAGAAGTTGCCGTACTTGGCATCGTCGTACGCGCGCTCAATATAATCGACGCTGGGGCTGATTGAGATCGCGCCGTGCAGGTGCGGTCCGCGGCCTGGCAGCGCCGTGAAGTCGGGCAGACCATCCAGCGCCAGGTTCACCTTGCCCGACGAGCCGCGGAACTTGTAGCGGCGAATATCCGCGAGGAAATCTTCCGGCAGCAGTTTTTCGTCGAGCAGTTGTAAAAAAGTGCGGCGGGGATCGAGACTGGAGACGACGACCCTGGCATGAATTTCTTCTCCGCTCGACAGCGCCACGCCCAGCGCCTGGCCGTTCTTCACGATGATATGTGACACTGGCGCATTCAGGCGAATCTCCGCGCCGAACGATCGGGCCGCACTCGCAATCGCTTCGCTGATCGCTCCGGTGCCGCCTTTGGCAAAGCCCCAGGCTCGCAACGCGCCGTCGATCTCGCCCATGTAGTGATGCAGCAGCACGTACGCAGTGCCCGGCGAGCGCGGCCCCAAAAAGGTGCCGATGATGCCGCTGGCCGCTTTCGTCGCTTTCAATGGCTCACACTCAAACCATTCGTCGAGATAATCGGCGGAGCTCATGGTCATCAATTTGAACAAGGCGTGGAATTTTTCTTCGCCCAGATTGCGGAAGTGCTTGCCGAGTCTCGCCAGGCCGAGCAAATCTTTCGGATGGAGCGAAGTGGGATCGGTGGGCACCAGGCCGAGAATGGGTTTGACGGCCAGCGCCATATGCTGCATCAGCAGACCGAACTCGTCGAGCGCCTCGGCGTCCTGGGGCGAATGGCGATAGACTTCGCGCCGCGTTTTGTCATGATCATCCCAGGCCGCGTAGTAATCGCCGTTGGGCAGCGGGACGAACGTGCTGGGCAGCGGCAGAATGTGCAGGCCGTGCTGCGGCAAATTGAGATCGCGGATGATCTCAGGGCGCAGCAAACTGACGACGTAGGAGAACTCGGTGAACTTGAAGCCGGGAAAAATCTCTTCGGTCACGGCTGCGCCGCCGACGAGATGCCGCCGTTCCAGCACCAGCACCTTCTTGCCGGCGCGCGCCAGATAAGCCGCGTTGACGAGGCCGTTGTGTCCACCGCCGATGATAATTGCATCGTAAGTGTTAGTCATGATTTGTCCTCTGCCGCTTATCACGCCTGGCCTGCCGCGCAGCGCCTGTTATCAATAATGCGCCGATCGCCGTCACTGCGCTGCGCGATCGCTATCCGCGCTTTCTTTCCGGCTCAAAAAACGGCAACTTCGCCACACGCGCTGCCGCCTGCCGCCGTTGGTGTTCTACCGTCACTTCCATGGTCAGTTGTGTGCCGGGCAGGGCGTAACGTGCGGGCACGTGCGCCAAAGCAATATACTTCTTCAGCAAGGGCGACCAGCATCCGCTGGACGCATATCCGATCCAGCGTTCGTCAACGTAGAGCGGAATGCTCGTGCGCCACGCCGTCGTGGGCAGTTGCGGCGGCAGGTGATGCTCGGCAAACAGCTGCTCCAGCGCCTCCCACTCCACTTCGATTCCTACGAATTTCCAGGCCGGCCCGCGCTGCTTTTCGGCCAGCAGCGCCTGCTTGCCATTGAACTGCTCTTTATCCAGATTGACCGTCCAGTCGAGGCTTAACTCGAAGGGCGTCGAGGTGCGCGCTTCAATCAGGGCGTGGTGTGCCGAGGTGTAATCGACGTCAATCAGCAGTAACCCGGCTTCGATGCGCGCCAGATCGAGCGCCAGCATGCCGGCCGGCGTCAGCTGATAATTGCGCCCCGTTTCCATCAATGTGTCCCACACCTCAACGGCGCGCGTGGCGTCAATCCAGATTTCGTAGCCCAGATCGCCCGTGTAGCCGGTGCGTGTGATCGTTGCCGGGATGCGGCCGATCTTTGCAGTGGTCAAGCGGAAGTATTTCAAGGCGGTGAGGTCTGCGTTGGCAGCGCCTTGCAGGACGGCGCGGGATAACGGTCCTTGCAGGGCCACCGTCGCGATGGCATCTGACAGTTCTTCGATCGTCACACTTAATCCGATCGCGTTTTGATGCAACCAACGAAGGCTGGGATTTGCTGAAGTCAGGCGAAAGAGTTGATCGTCTAGACGCGCGATCGTGCCATCGTCGATCACCTTGCCGCGCTCGTTGCACCACGGCGTATACATGACCTGACCCACTTGGCATTTTGCGACGCCGCGCGTGACGATGCGATCGAGCAGACAGGACGCATCAGGGCCAGAGATATGATATTTGAACAGCGGCGACAGGTCGAGCAGGGCGGCCGAGTTGCGAATGGCGGCGTATTCGCGGTCGTGGGTCAGTTCGTATGAGCTGGCGACGACGTAACCCGACCAGCGCCTCCAATTCTGCGCTTCACACAACGGGGCGGTGCGAGAATGCAAAGGCGTGCCTCGTAGCATGCAGCCTCCTTGGAAAGATTATTTGAATGAGCGCGACTCGATCGACTGGGCAGTGTGCCGAAGATTGTGTAGTTTCCCCGCAGTTTAACTGCGGGCGAACGAATTTACACAAGATTTGGCATGCCGCCAGCGACTGCTGATGGCGATGAGGAAAGATTGCACAATATAAAACAACATTTAATATATGAACTCATTATACGAAAGCAGCACACAAAGTCAAGCGCCGCGCGTGCTATAATCGCCGCGTGTTGACTAAACATCACGGGCTCTTGCTCCTCATCATCTTGCTGGCTTTCGCCTTGCGGGTCTACCATCTCGACAGTCAAAGCATCTGGTACGACGAAGGCCTGAGCATTCAGCTGGCTGCGCAAGACCCGGCGCAGGCCATCGCCCTCAGCGCCGCCACCGATCATCCGCCGCTGCACACGTTATTACTCGGCGCGTGGCTGCGCGCGGCGGGTGACAGCGACTTCGTCGTTCGCTATCTCTCCGTCCTGTGCGGCGTGCTGGTTGTCGCTCTGACGTATGCGCTGGGCAGGCGCTACGCTGAACGCGCGGGCCTCATCGCCGCCGGGTTGATGGCCATTGCGCCACTGGCGGTCTATTACTCGCAAGAAACGCGCGGTTACATGCTGCTGACCGCGCTGATCTTGATCGCCACCTTGACGGCGCTAAGTGTGCTGAATGGCAGCCGGCGCAAGCGTGTCTGGCTGGCGTATATCGCGTCGATGGCGTTGGCGTTGTACACGCATTACTTCGCCGCCTTTGCCTGGGCCGCGATCAATGTGGGCGTGATTGCCGGCCTGATTATCGACCCTCATCCCGACCTTCTCCCTGACGGCCAGCCGTCCCGCCGCTGCGCAGACACGGGAAGGGAGAGGGGGCACGTGCAGTCCCTGCCTGAGAAATGGCCGGGTAGGGCCGCTTCCGGTTGTTGGGGTTCTGGGTCGTCGCCCAGTTGATTGTCCTGGCTTGTTTCCTGCCGTGGATTCCAAACGCCCTGGCGCAGGCCGGCTCGAATGCCACCTACTTTCCCGGCCGTGTCACGTGGAACACCGTTTTCCTCGATACCTGGCGCGCCTTCAGCGTGGGCGAGTGGAGCGATGCCTCCGTTATTGGCTGGTTGTGGCTGGCTTTGATTGTCTTTGGCAGCCTGGCGGGCCTGGTCCTCAACCTGAAACAGCGTCGCCCGGACGAAGACAATTATCCTGCCCGCAGATTCCGCTTATCTGTCATCGTTCTTGCGCTTGCTCTGATCGTCGTCTCTGTGCTCATGATGTCGGGCCTGGCCTGGCTCAAGCCCAAATTCGCGCCGCGCTATTTGCTCCCTTCGCTGCCGGCGTTCATCACGCTCGCTTCGATCGGGATCGCGATCCTGGTCGCGGGCACGCAGACGCGCTATTGCCGCTGGGCCTCGATCGGAGTGGTGATCACTCTCGCGCTGCCGCTGGCTTCGATCGGCTCACTGCTGCAGATTTACAGCGATCCTGCGCTGGCGCGCCCGGATGCCCGAGCGGTGGCGCGCTACATCGAGGCAGCCGAGCTGCCGTCAGATGCCATTTTGCTCGTCGGCGGGCATCAAGCCCCCGCTTTCAATCATTACTATCACGGACAAGCGACTGTTATTCCGCTGCCGCCGGATCTGCTCCCGGCCGCGCAGGCGCCCCTGGATGCTCGTTCATTGTCTCAGCTCAAGGCCATTGCGCAGGCGCATCCGCGCGCGTGGCTGGTCTTGTGGCAGAACCAGATCAGCGATCCAACCAGTATCGTCGAGGATACGCTGGCCGCCGCGGGCAAACGCATCAACGTGGGCGCCAACTTTCACGGGATGGGTGTGCTCCTGTTTGACGTGGATGGCGCCCGGATCGACGATGCGCCGCAGCACGGGTTGAAGGCCGCGTTTTCCGAGCCGGTGCGCGCCGTTGGCTATAGTGTGGACAGTCGTCGCATACCTATTGACACGCCCCTGCGCTTCGGGCTATACTTGGAAGCGACGGGGCCCATCACCGGCAACTACCAGATCTTCACGCATCTGGTTGCGGCAGATGGGACGCTCGTCGCCCAGGCCGATCACATCGCCGGCGCGGATTCGTACCCGACCTCGTTGTGGCAGCCCGGCAATGTGCTTTACAACCGATTTGAGATCCAACTGCCTGCGGGCACGCCGCCCGGCGAGTATCACGTGCTGGCCGGGCTGTATGACGAGCGCGGGCGTTTGAAATTGAGCGACGGACGCGATCAGCTTGAAGTGTTTGACGTGCTAGTTACGCCATGATCAAGGTTATCTTGCGGCACAAAAAGAATACCCCGCCTCAACCGTGCCCTGCGATCGCGGCTCGTATCAAGTGGTCCACTGCCGACGTTTGAACCTGCCTCCTCCTGATGATTTGCCGCCAATCGTTTGACCCTGGCCCGGCGCACGTTACCCCCGTGCGCGCTAATTCATTCTCTGGAGGAATTCCCATGGCAACCACACCCTTGATTTTACCCGGCCCCCTCGCGCGATCGTGGATCAAGCGCGATCAGGCGCACCTGTCTCCGTCCTACGCGCGAGCCTATCCATTCGTGATCGATCGCGGCTGCGGCAGTGAAGTATGGGACGCGGACGGCAATCGCTTTATCGATATGAACGCCGGCATTGCCGTCACCGCGACCGGCCACTCGCACCCGCTGGTGGTGCAAGCGATCAAAGACCAGGCCGAGCGCTTCATCCACATGTCCGGCACTGATTTCTACTTTGACAAGATGGTGCTGCTGGGCGAGCGCCTGAACGACATCCGCCCGCTGCAAGACGAGATCTATTCGTTCTTTACCAACTCTGGCGCAGAAGCGGTGGAAGTGGCGATTAAGCTGGCGCGGCATTTCACGGGCCGCCAGCACTTCATCGGATTTCTGGGCGGTTTCCATGGCCGCACGATGGGCGCGCTGTCGTTCACGTCCAGCAAGTCGATCTATCGCAAGAACTTTGCGCCGTCGATGCCGGGTGTGATCCACATCCCATTCTGCAACCCGTATCGGCCGATCCTTGCCAATCCGGAAGGCAAAGACTACGGCGATGTGGTGCTGGATTACCTTGAAGAGGTGATCTTCGCGCAGATGGTCTCGCCGCATGAAGTCGCCGGCGTGCTGGTCGAGCCGATTCAAGGCGAAGGAGGTTACGTGGTGCCAACGCCCAACTTCCTCCTGCGCCTGCGCGAGCTGTGCAGCAAGCACGGCATCATGCTCATTGCGGACGAGGTGCAGTCGGGCATGGGGCGCACCGGCAAATGGTGGGCGATCGAGAACTTCGGCGTCGAGCCGGACATCATCACGTCGGCCAAGGGCATCGCCTCGGGCATGCCGCTGGGCGCGGTCATGGCGCGCAAGAGCGTGATGACGTGGCGGCCCGGCCAGCAGGGCAGCACCTTCGGCGGCAATCCGTTGTCGTGCGCGGCGGCGCTGGCGACCATCGACGCGATCGTGAATGAGAAGATGATGGAAAATGCGATCGAGGTCGGGGATTACGCGATGGACGTGCTGACCGGCATGCAGGAGCGGCATCCGACCATTGGCGATGTGCGCGGCAAGGGCCTGATGATCGGCGTGGAGTTTGTGCTGGACAAGCAGAAGAAGACCGTCGCGCACGATCATGCGGAGAACATCGTCGCCAAAGCCTTCGAGAAGGGCGCGCTGTTCCTGAGCTGCGGCAAGAGCTCCATCCGCCTGTCGCCCGCGCTGAACATCTCGAAGTCGCTGATGGACGAAGCGCTGTCGATCCTGGAAGATGCCATCACGGAAGCGGAAGCGGAATTGTGATCGGCGTGGTTCAGTCATTCCCGCATGTTTTTGGCGGGAATCCAGAAGCCAGAATTCCGATCAGCCGCGGGTGCCCATGATCCCTACCCGGATGCCCGACACGCTTCGGAGGCACTCGAGCATGACGTTCTAGCAGTTAACTGAATAACAAAAGCGGCATATCGATCGATGTGCCGCTTTTTATTTGCTCAACTTTGCGGGGGATGAACGCGCGGATCGTCGATTGCCGCTTGACGTCCCGCATAAGCCGCCGCTGCGAGTTCACTGTTTCTGTCCGAAAAGTAGCGGACCGGGCTCCCACACCGCACTGCACGCAGTGGGTGCATGTGTGCCCGGCAAATTCGCGGCGTGGGAGCCGCTCCTGCTGGGTTTTCGGACAAGAACTCACTAGTTTAAGGCTTGTTCTCTCTTTGTTGAGCATGTCTGCTAACTCGAGAATTTTAGTATTCTCCGGAATATCGCTCATCGAGTGTCCGTAATGAACAAAGCGTGCGATACCCGTCCTGTCAATCAGTACCTGGGCAGGCATCCGCCCCAGCTTGAACAGGTTGACCTCCTGCCCGTACAGTTTCAGCACGCTGGCTTTTGGATCAGGCAGGCCGATAAAGGGCAGGGATTCCTTTTGCCAGTAGTCGGCAAAGGCTTTGGCATCTTCCGGGCCCACCACCACGACTTCCACATCGCGGGTGACAAATTGCTGATAGTCCTGGCGCAACTGCGCCATGTGCGCGCGGCAGAATGGTCAGGAAAAGGTCCGGTTGAAAACCAGCAGCACGTTCTTCTGTCCGCGAAAATCTGACAGGCGGACAGGTTTGCCCGCGAAGTCAGCCAGGCTGAAATCGGGGGCGGGTTGGTTAAGGGAAACGCGGGGCATAGGTCATCCTTGTCCTGATCGAACTCCTTATTCCGTGGCATGAACCGATTGTAGCACTATTCTGAAATGATTATTCCAGAATAGGCGGTGTTGGTCATTTTTAAACATCCTTATAAAGACTTATCGCCTCACGCTCTCTTCCTGCCCATCCAGAAGAAAAAATGACCGTGATAAATTCTGATAGCGATTGCTGGATAATCGCATCAACTTGATTGAGAGTTTCTTCGTTTATCAGTAGACGATCTCCACGGCACACTGACTGCGATTTTACCTCAATTCGCGGCATCTCCCTGAAACGCCGGAAGTGCGTATAATTATCCGTGTCTTTGTCAACACTTCTGTGAAAGGATTGCTATGACTGACGGCCTGACCCTGGTGCCACCCCACTTGATTCCCCCACTCGATCCCGATTTTCGCCCGGCCGTCTTGGCCAATCATGCCTTTCAAAAAGAAGTGGCTGATTCCGGTGTGGGCGTCCCGCTGGTGTTGGGTCTGGAACGCGCCAATGGCGAGTTGTCACGTTTCGAGACACAGGTGTTCCCATCTGATCATCCGCGCGCCGCGGCGAACCTGGGGTACGTCGAGCGGCTGGTGAAATTCTTGCTCTGGCAGCGCGGCGGCTGGCGCGTCTATGTCGGCGGGCCGCGTGAAGTTGGCGAGTACATCGCCGCCTGCTATTCGCCTGACGGCGTGCGCCAGTTCGATTATCACTTCATGGGGGAAGACGTCTACGAGCAGACCTTCACCGTGACGGTGTGCGCCGCCGACGAAGTGCCGCCGGCAAATGAGAGCGGCCGCGCCCTGGGCCGTCATCTGGATGGCTGCCGCATCGGCTTCGATCTCGGCGCATCCGATCGGAAAGTCTCCGCCGTCGTCGACGGCCAGCCGGTCTACAGCGAAGAAGTAGTGTGGGAGCCGCGCCAACAATCTGATCCTGATTATCACTACCGCGAGATCATGATCGCACTGAAAACGGCGGCGTCGAACATGCCGCGCGTTGACGCCATTGGCGGAAGTTCGGCGGGTATCTACGTGAATAATCGGGCCATGATCGCTTCGCTGTTTCGGGGCATCCCCCCAGATCGCTTTGGCGAAATCAAAGACCTCTTCCTGCGCATTCAGAAAGAAATGGGTGTGCCGCTGGAGATCATCAACGACGGCGATGTGACCGCCCTGGCCGGATCGATGTCGTTGGAAGATAACGGCATTCTGGGCCTTGCGCTGGGCTCGAGCGAGGCGGCGGGCTATGTGGATTTGAACGGCCGCATCGTCAGCTGGCTCAGCGAGCTAGCCTTTGCCCCGATCGACTATCACCCGAACGGGCCGCTCGACGAATGGTCAGGCGACACCGGCTGCGGCTCGCAATACTTCTCGCAGCAGTGCGTCTTTCGTCTCGCGCCCCGGGCGGGCCTCACCATCCCGCGGGATGTGACAGATGCCGAGAAACTCAAGTTCGTGCAGGAGAAACTGGAAGCGGGGCACGCTGGCGCACTGCAAATCTGGCAGAGCATGGGCTACTTCATGGGTTACGGTGTGGCGCACTACGCCGACTTCTACGACATCAGGCATGTGCTGATTTTGGGACGCTGCACTTCGGGGCGCGGCGGACAGATCATCCTGGATGGCGCCAACGAGGTGCTCCAGACCGAATTTCCCGAACTGGCCGCTCGCATTCATCTGCAGCTGCCTGACGAGAAGAGCCGGCGAGTGGGACAATCGATCGCAGCGGCGAGTTTGCCGCAAATCACACGCTAGCTGGACTCGAGGCTTGCCCGTACCCGCCGCTTTGCGGCGGCGGGCCGCTGGGCGTAGCCGGGCTCCGCCTGAAGGCTCGATTCCAATCGCCACACGCCCAACTGGAATCCGATTTGGGAGGAAATGATGAAATTCAATCTCGACACCGCTGAACTATTTGTGCCCGACGCGCTGCCGGTCGAGGAAGCCCTGGCGCGCACAACGCATCTCTGTGTGGCGGCCCATCAGGACGACATCGAAATCATGGCCGCTAATCCGATCCTGGCCTGTTTTCAGCAGCCGGATCAGTGGTTCACGGGCGTCGTCGTCACCGACGGCCGCGGCTCGCCCCGTGACGATCTCTACAAAGATTACACCGACGAAGACATGCGCGTGGTGCGCTTCAAAGAGCAGAAGAAGGCGGCGGTGATTGGCGAGTATGCCGCGCAGGTCTTGTTGGACTATCCCAGCAAGGCGATCAAGGACGGCTCCAACCAGCAGGCCGTTGAAGACATTGTGAAGTTACTCCAGGCCACTCGTCCGCAGATCGTCTACACCCATAATCTGGCCGACAAGCACGACACCCACGTGGGTGTCGCCTTGAAAGTGATCGAAGCCGTGCGCCGCCTGCCGCAGGACGAACAGCCGCAGCAGCTGTACGGCTGCGAAGTCTGGCGCGATCTCGACTGGCTGACGGATGCCGACAAGGTGCCCTTCGACTGCTCGGCCCACGAGAATTTGCAGCTGGCGCTGGTCTCCGTCTTCGACTCGCAGATTTGCGGCGGCAAGCGCTACGATCTGGCGACAATGGGACGGCGCAAAGCTCACGCCACCTACTTCGCTTCGCACGGCACCGACGTGACGACTGGTCTGTCCTTCGGCATGGACCTCACGCCGTTGATCGCCGACCCGGCCCGGGACCCGGGCCGCTACGTGCTGGAATTCATTCAGCGTTTCGCGCAGGAAGCGACCGATCGCGTGCAGCGGCTGCGCTGATCCGTCACTTGCGCCAGGGATGGTCAAACACAGGGATAATCGCACCGACCTCTCTGCCACAGAGGGGGCGCGGTGTTCCGTGAAATGAGCGAAGAAGATGAATTGGCGACAAGACCGCTGGTGGGTTGCCGGTATTATCCTGATGGCGTTGGTGGCTTATCTGCCAACGCTTCAGCCCGACATCTCGGCCAGTCCAAACCTGTATTTAACTGATGTCGGGAACAATCAAAACGCGCTGAGCCGCTGGGGCGCCCTGCATGGGTCAGCCTATCCGCTCTATTCATTCACCGGCAACGTCTTTGTGTCGCTCTGGCGTCTGCTGGGCATGGAACCCGCCATGGCGGCGGGGCTTTACTCGACTTTGTGGGCGATTGCCGCCCTGGTCATGCTGTTCGTTCTAATCGATACCTGGCTTAAGGATAAAATCGCCGGCGTCCTGGTGGTCGGCCTGCTGGGCCTGAACTGGGTGTTCTGGCTGCATAGTTCGATTGCCGAGGTCTATTCCTTCACATCATTTGTCGTCATCAGCGCGATGTGGCTGGCCATCAAGGCCGATCGCACGCGGCGGCCTGGCTATCTATACGGGCTGGCAATTTGCGGTGCGATGGCGGTCGCCCATCATCGCGCCATTGCGCTGGCCCTGCTCGCGCCGTTCTTGATCGCGCTTCCCGCTTTCATGGCGGCGATCCGCCGCCGTCCCCTCTTCATCTTATACTGGCTCGGCCTCGCCGCCGCCGCCGCGTTTGGCCCCTATCTCTATTTGCTGATTCGCGTGCTGCAGCAATCGAACTGGCTGTACGGCGATCCCACCACGCCCCAGGGGTTCTGGCGCATCATGTTTGGTGAGCAGTACGCCAACTTGATTCGGTGGCCCGCTGGTTTGACGGCCTGGCTCAGCGTGCTCGAGCAGGTCGGCGCCATAGGGCTGGGAATGATCACATGGCCCATGGCTTTGCTGGGAATACTTGGCTTTGCCTGGCTCTTCGTGCGGCGGCAGTATCGCTACGGGCTGGCGCTGCTGCTTGGCGCTCTGCCGTCGTTTCTGCTGGCCATCGCCGATCAAACCTTTTACAGTGTCGATGTCCCGGTCGAGGATGTGCCGTCCCTGTTGCAGACGACCGTGATTTTCAGTTTGTTGGCGCTGGCCTTTGTTTTGAGTGATCTCAGGCTCCGATCGGCGGTGCTGCGCCGTGGGGCGGTGGTGCTGTGCGCGGCGATCTGTCTTGTGCTGGCCGTGCAGAACCGTGCGGCCGTCTATGATCTAACCCACGATGCCACAGGCCGTCAGATCATTGCGGACGCCCGGCAGTTCCTGGCCGATAATCAATTTGCCGCGCCGGCGGCCTTTTTCTCGCCGTGGGGAGGCGAGTTCTGGGCCCTGGCCTACGCGAACGGCGTGACCGGTGAATTGCAGAATTTTGATCTGCTGCCCAACCGCGCCAATGTGAAACAAGCCGTGAACCAGCATGGCCGCCTCTACGCCTTTGCGCAGACTTTTTACGAACGCGGTCTGGAGTGGTGGCGCAGACGACTGGGACAGGTGTATCTCTCGTCCGGGGGCGTCAAGACGGTGGCCATCAGCAACCAACCCTGGCTGTCCGCTCAGGACTTGCCAGGCAATAACCGCGCCGCGGTCCAAATGGGCGACACGCCGATCGCGCTGCGCGATTGGCAAATCAAACCATTAACTGAGGGCCGCTGGCGGGTGACACTGTTCTGGCAGGCCGCCACCCGGCCCGATCGTGATTACAGCGTCTCCGTGAAGGCCACCGATGAGGAAGTCATTGACAGCCCGGATGACATCGTGGCGCAGGCCGATTCGAGCGCCCCGGTGCACGGCTGGTACCCTACGACCTTGTGGTCGCCGGGCGAGATTGTGCGCGACGATTACGTGCTGACGCTGCCGCCTGAGCGGCCTGCTCACACGGTGGAAGTCAATCTGTATACCCAGGACGCCGCCGGTCAGTTTCAGAATTTTGGCCGGCAAACCATTCCACTGCGCTAGGGCGTTTGCCGGCCGTCAGCCGCGCCGCCGCCCTGCGAAAAACGCTTGATTTCTCGATAAAAACAGCACGTTTTCGGCGCCCCGATCGCGCGCGATCGGGGCGCCGGTGTTTGGAGAATGCCCTGCTTCAAGGTATAATTATTGTTGTGATTTTTTGCGTCTTTTTAACGGTAGCAGTCAGGAGTCTTGACCTTGACCGACGAACTTGAACTTACGGGCCCCGCCGGCGACGGGGCTTTTCCTGCTGATAACAACATCGGCCGCATCCGCACCGTCGACATCGAGCACGAAATGCGCGGCGCCTACCTCGATTACGCCATGAGCGTGATTGTGGCGCGCGCTTTGCCCGATGCGCGTGACGGGCTGAAGCCGGTGCATCGCCGCATCTTATATGCCATGCACGACATGGGCGTGCGGCACAACACCTCCTACAAGAAATCCGCGCGCATCGTCGGCGAAGTACTGGGCAAGTATCACCCGCACGGCGACAGCGCGGTGTATGATGCCATGGCGCGCATGGCGCAGGATTTCTCCATGCGCTATCCGCTCGTCGACGGGCAGGGCAACTTCGGCTCGATCGACGGCGACGCCCCGGCCGCCATGCGCTACACCGAAGCACGCCTCGCCGCCATGGCCGATGAATTGCTGATCGATATCGATAAAGATACGATCGATTGGGCGGATAACTTCGACGCGACGCTGAAAGAACCGCAGGTGCTGCCTGCCCGATTGCCGAACTTGCTGCTCAACGGCTCCTCCGGTATTGCGGTGGGTATGGCGACCAACATTCCGCCGCACAACCTGGGCGAGGTCTGCGCGGCGGTTAATCATCTCATCGCGCGCTGGGAACAGATTATCGAAGAGCAGCGGGCCGCCGCGGCCGAGGCGGGCGAGACGTGGGATGGCGACGTGGAATGGCAGCGGCTCAACGATCTGGCGCACACCGCGGAAGACGGCATTACCGTCGAAGATCTGATGCAGTTCATCAAAGGCCCGGACTTCCCCACGGGCGGCCTCATCCTCGGACGCGAGGGCATCCTTAATCTTTACGCCACGGGCAAGGGGCGCATCGTGATGCGCGCCGTTTCGCAAGTGGAAGAGATGAAGGGCGGGCGCTTCCGCATCAACGTCACCGAGATCCCGTATCAGGTCAACAAGACCGCGTTGATCGAGCGCATCGCCGAGCTGGTGCGCGACGAGCGCATCGACGGCATCTCGGACTTGCGCGACGAATCCGATCGCAGCGGCATGAGTTTGATTATCGAGCTTAAGCGCAGCGCGCAGCCTCGCACCGTGCTAAATCAACTGCACAAGTACACGCCGCTGCAAACCACGTTCGGCGCGCAGATGCTGGCGCTGGTCGATGGGCAGCCGCGTCTGCTGTCGCTGAAGCGCGCGCTGCAGATTTATATCGCGCACCGGTACGACGTCATCACGCGGCGCAGCCAGTTCGATCTGGACAAGGCGCGCGCCCGCGCTCACATCCTGGATGGCCTGCGTATCGCGTTGGCGAATCTCGACGCGGTGATTCAGACCATCCGCGAGTCACCGAATGCCGACGAAGCCCGCACCCGCTTGATCGATCGTTTCCAGTTGAGCGAAGTGCAGGCGCAGGCGATTCTCGATATGCAGCTGCGGCGGCTGGCCGCGTTAGAGCGCCAGAAGATCGAGGATGAATATCAGGCGGTCATGGCGACCATCGCGCAGCTGCAGGACTTGCTGGCCAATCCGCGCAAGATGCTGGGTTTGATCAAAGATGATCTCGGCCTGCTGCAAGAGAAATTCGGCGATGAGCGCCGCACGCACATCACCGCCGATCAGGCTGAGGAACTCTCGATCGAGGATCTGGTGGCCGACGAAGAAGTGCTCATCGCGCTGACGCAGCGCGGTTACATCAAGCGGGTCGCGTCGAAGGCTTATCGGGCGCAGAAGCGCGGCGGGCGCGGCGTCACCGGCATGCAGACGCGTGAAGAAGATGTGGTCGGCACGATCTTTGCCACGCGCACGCTGCATCACATTCTGTTCTTCTCGGACAAAGGCAAGGTCTATCATGTGCGCGCCTACGAGGTGCCGGAAGCCGATCGGGCGGCGCGCGGCGTGCCGCTGGTGAATCTCATCAATCTGGCCGAGAACGAAAAGATCACGGCGGCGTTGGCCGTGCGCGAATTCACACCCAACTCGTTCTGCACCATGTGCACGGTCCATGGGCGCATGAAGCGCGTGAACATGACCGAGTTCGAAGCGGTGCGCCCCAGCGGCATCATCGCCATTTCGCTGGAGCCGGGCGATATGCTGGGCTGGGTGCATGCCACCCACGGTGCGCAGGATGTGATCATTGTCAGTGCGCGCGGGCGCGCGCTGCGTTTCCGCGAATCAAAAGCCCGCTCCATGGGGCGCACGGCCGGCGGTGTGAACGCCATCCGGCTGCGCGCAGGCGATTACGTAGCCAGCATGGACGTGGTCGTGCCGCGCGGCGAACTGCTGGTGGTCACCGAGAAGGGCTACGGCAAACGAACGCCGCTGGAGCAGTATCCCGTCAAAGGCCGCAACACCGGCGGCGTGCGGACGATTGCTGATCGGTATGAAGAGACGGGGCCCATTGTGGCGGCGCGGGTGGTCATGCCGGAGGATGAGATCACGCTAATCACGGCGGGCGGCATCGCCTTGCGCACGGCCGTGGAGAATGTGCGCGTGGCGGGCCGACCTACGCTGGGCGTGCATGTCATCTCGTTGGACGAGGGCGATCGACTTGCCTCGCTGGCACGGCTGGAGGCGAATCCTGAAGAGAATGCGCGGGCGGCGGCCGAAGCCGCCGCCAATGCCGGCGTGGTGGCTGAAGCGGATGAAGAGGGCGAAGCCGAAGAGTCCGCTGATGTCGATGAAATCGATGACACGCCGGAAGATGACATGGACTCCGCGGAAGAAGCTGCGGCTCAAATGGTGGAGTAGATGACCAGTGATTGAAACGCGCGTATGATTACGACGACGATCTTGAAGGCTGGCCCCGGCCAGCTGGTTGAATATCTGCCCGATCTCGACGTGGACGCTGTGGCCGAGACGCTGGTGGCGTTTGCCAACGGCGATGGCGGCACGATCGTGGTGGGGCTGGACGAGCACGGCAAACCGACGGGGCGCGTGTATCCCGAAGATGTGGAGAGCGCGCTGCGGCAGGCCGAGGCCATGTGCCGTCCGCCCATCCATACCGGCTGGGAGCAGATCGAACTGGCGGGCTCGTCGCTGATTGCGGTCAGCGTGGCGCGCAGCGCCGAGCTGCATTCGGTGTCCGACGGCCGCGTGGTTATTCGCATGGGTGCGGAAAATCGGCCGCTGGCCGGCGATGCCATTCGACAGCTGGCGGCGACGAAGAGCAGCGGCGAATTTGAGACGGAAGCCGTGCCGGGCGCACGGCGATCTGATCTGGACGATGAAGTGATTGCTGAATACCTCGCCAAGCGCGAGGAACGCCAGCGGCGGCGCGTGACCGCCACGCCTGACGAGTTATTACACGAGATTGGCGCGCTGGATGCTCACGGCCAGCCCACAGTAGCAGGCCTGCTGTTATTTGGACAGAACCCGCAGCGATTTTTGCCGCAGACCGGGCTGGTGTTCGTCAAATTCATCGGCACGGAGCCGCGTGGCGAGGGCGGGCTGCCGGGTTATGGCAGGCGTGAGGAAATCGCCGGTCCGCTGGCGCGCGTCATCGAGGGCGCATGGGACGTGGTGTGGGAAGAGATGCACGTGGGCGCGGTGGTGAAGGGGCTGGAGCGGGAAGAACGCACGGAATATCCGCCGTTTGCCGTGCGCGAATGCCTGGTCAATGCCGTGTGCCATCGCGACTATCGCCTGAAGGGCCGCCGGATCGAGATTCGCATGTTTGCCGACCGCATGGAAGTCATCAGCCCCGGCGGCTTGCCCGGTTTTATCACGGTGGATAATCTTGTCGAAGAACATTTCTCGCGCAATCCGCGGCTGGTGTCCGGCCTGTTCCAGTGGGGATACATTGAGGAGCTGGGCCTGGGCATCGATCGCATGATCGAGGAAATGACGCAGGCCGGGCATCACCCGCCGCAGTTCAAGGCGACGCCGTACTCGTTTACGGTGTCGCTGTCGAATGTCCGGGAACGGCGGGCCGTGCCGCAGTGGGAAAGAGCGATGAACGAGCGGCAGGCGCGCGCCCTGACCTATTTGCGCGAGCGCGGGCAGATCACCAATCGCGAATACCAGCAGCTCTGCCCGGATGTTTCCGCCGAGACGCTGCGGCTCGATCTGGCTGACCTGGTGAATCGCGGTGCGGTAATGCGTATCGGCGCCAAAAAGGGCACCTACTATATTCTCAAGTAAGGTCAACGCGTGACACCGAATCTGTTCGGCTTGCAGGCTCCCGTGGTCGTGTCACTGGGCACGGCGCTGGGGTACTTCATCCTGATCATGCTGGTCGTCCAGCGGCGCGGCTGGTCCGAATGGCCGCTGCGCACGATGATCCTCTATCTGGCGCTGTCTGTGCTGTTGAGCATCGGGCTCAGCCTCACGCTGTGGCTTGGGCTTCGCTCCGATGTGCCGCACGTTGGGGAACGCCTGGCCGCTGATCTGCTGACCGCTTCCGCGCCGTTGATCGTGGTGCTGACACTCATGTTTGTGGGACGGCCCGGCGCCAAATGGGTGGCATTGTTGGGCCTGATCTGGCTGGCCTTTGTCCTGGCGGTTGATTTCAACCTGTTCGGTTTGCAGCAGGCGATTTTGGGCGCGTCCCCCCCCACGACGGCTGATCCGATGCGGCCCCTGCGCGCGGCTGGCTGGGCGGGTTTCAGCGCCGGCACCCTGCTGCTGATCCTGGTCGATTTCATTCAGATGCGGCGCCCGCTGCATCGCAATCGTATCTTGTTCTGGATGCTGGGTCTGGCGTTCCTGTTAACGGGCGAGTTGTTGATGTGGTTCGACAAAGCCGCCTTCCTGATCGACGTCAATCAGATCGGCGCCGTGCTGCGGTTCAGCGGCGTCGTGATCTTGACGGTGGCCATGGTCAACTATCATTTGCCGGTGCTGCGCCGGATCACGCGCAAGGTGCTATCCGGCGTGCTCACGCTGCTCGCCGTCGGCGGCCTGATCTTCATTGGGATGCTGCTGGTGCTGAGCACCACTCAGCAGGAAATCGGGCTGGGCGCGATCGTGGCGGCGATTACGATGGCCGTTCTGCTGGCGGTCTTTATTCAGCCGCTGCGCTTGCTGATTAGCCGGCTGAGCGATCAGTTGGTGTATTCCGGGCATTATAACCCGGCGCGCGCGCTGCGCGACTATGGCGATGCCATTAACAACATTGTCGATTTGAGCACCCTGTCGACGGTGGCGGTTGCCATCATTGCCGAAGCGTTAGGTGTGCGGCGCGGTTCGCTGATGCTGGTCTATCGGCGTGAAAACGAACCCGTGCTCGACGTCGTGGTCCTGGAGAGCATGGGCGCACTGGCGCTGCAAGTGGCCGAATTCAGCCCGACCAGCCCGATCGCGCAATACCTCGCCGAGGGGATCAAACCACTGACGCAGTACGAGATTGATATTCTGCCGGAGTATCGATCGGCGCCGGTGCCGGAGCGCGTCTGGCTGCATTCGTTGGAGATGGAAGTGTATGTGCCGATTCGGGACCAAGACAACCTGGTCGGTATCTTTGCTTTCGGACGCAAGGAGTCGGGCGAACCGTACACGGATCAGGATCTGGATGTGCTGATGACAGTGGCAAACCAGACGACGGTGGTCCTGCAAAATGCGCGGCTGGTGAGCGATCTGCGCACGGCCAACGCCTCCATCACGCAGTTGAACACCGACTTGACTGAATCCAATCGCCGCCTGGGGAAGCTCGACAAGGCGAAGACCGACTTCATCGAGATCGCCTCGCACGAACTGCGCACGCCGCTGACGCAGGTGCGCGGCTACTCTGACATTCTGGCCGACATGGTGCAGCAGGGCGGCTTTGTGGCGGCGCATATGAATCAGATCAGCCAGGGCATCACGCGCGCCAGCGTGCGGCTGGAGCAGATCATCTCGGCCATGCTGGACGTCTCGCGCATCGACGCGCAGGCCCTGGATATTCGAACGGCGGCGATCTCGGTGGCGGCTGCGGTGAAGATGGCCGTGGACGGCTACAAAGACGCCATTCGTGAGCGCAAGCTGAACGTGCGGCTGGTTGATCTCGACACTTTGCCGCCCGTGCAGGGCGATTTGCAGCGGCTGTGTCAGGCCTTTGGCAATCTGTTCGGGAATGCGATCAAGTTCACTCCGGATGGCGGCAGTATCGTCATCAGCGGCCGCACGCTGGAAGACGACAGCGACGGGCATCCGCAGCAGTTTGTCGAAGTCCTGTTTGCCGATACGGGCATCGGGATTGATATCGCCGATCAGGGGTTGATCTTCGAGAAGTTCTACCGGGTGGGCGCGGTGGAGCTGCATTCGACCGGCTCACCAAGTTCAAAGGCGCGGGACCGGGCCTGGGACTGCCGATTGCCAAGGGTGTGATCCAAGCACACGGCGGAAAGATCTGGGTGGAAAGCCCGGGCCATGATGAAGCTCGCATGCCCGGCAGTACCTTCCACGTGGTGCTGCCGGTTGCCATACCCTCGTCATCGGGCATCATCACCCAGCCGCTGCGCAGCAAGATCTGAGGAAAATCTCCCGCCAGGACAACTTGCGGGACTTCGTCTCTTTAGTGGCTGCTCTGTGGCGGGGGATCGAGTGCCAGCGCCAGCCCGCCGAGCAATCCCACATCGCCACTGAGCTGCGCTGGAACGATCGGGCAAACGTAGGCCGGATCCATCACATGCCGATTGACGGTGTCGCGCACGGGCTTGAACATCCGCTCTCCCAGATTGCTCACGCCGCCGCCAATTACTACGATGGATGGATTGTACGTATGCAGGTAGGATACCACGGCCATGCCGAGCGCGTAGAATGCATTGTCGAGCACGGCGTTCGCCAGTTCGTCACCCTGTTCGGCGGCGCGGGCGATCGCCTCGACGTTGATGGCGTCGAGATCGCCCGACACGATCTCCATTACCCTGCTTTTTTCTCCGGCCGCCAGTCTTTCGCGCACTTGCCGCACCATCCCGGTGCCCGAAGCAATCGACTCGATGCAGCCCACGCTGCCGCACTGGCAGGCGCTGCCGTGGTAATCGATTTTCACGTGGCCGAGTTCGCCGGCCAGGCCGCGGCTGCCCACGAGCAGGTGGCCGCCCATGATGACCCCGCCGCCGATGCCGGTGCTGACCGTCAAATAGACCACGTGACCGTGGCCGCGCGCGGCGCCATAGCGCCATTCGGCCAGCCCTGCCAGATTAGCGTCATTGCCGAGGACGACCGGCACTTTGAAGATGGCCTGCAGCCAGTCGCGCAGCGGGAGATTGACAAAGCCGGGGATGTTAGGCGCGAGGAAAATGACGCCCGTAAACGGATCGACCGGGCCGGGTACCCCCACGCCGATGCTGGCCACTTTGCCCTTGGCCGGCCAGACTACGCGCAGCGATTCGGCGATACGCTCGACCACGGCGTTGACGCCGTCCTCGGCGTGCGTGAACTGTTCCGTGCGCGCCTCGATCGTGCCATCGGCGCGGCAGCGGGCCGCGCGGATGCGCGTGCCGCCCAAATCAACTGACAGATAGACTTTATCCATGCGTGCTTGCTCCATGAAGGCTGTTGTGAGTATACTCAAAATCGATGAACGGACAAGGTGCGACTAGGCAAGCCGCAAGTCATCGTGTATGATCAGGCCGGGCGCAAAGGGTAGGGCGCACTACCGATGGAAGAAATGCATTTGGTCAAGCATAGGACATTCCGTTACCCCATCCTCTATCGAGTGGTGGCGCTGTTCAGCGTGCTGCTGTTCGGCTTCATTGTGCTGGGATCGGTCATCGCCGAGGTCGAAGCGATCAAGAGCGATCCGGCTGATGCGGTGCTGCACATCGTCGGTTTTGTCAGCGGCAGCCTGCTGATCATCTGGGGCCTGGATTTTGCCACCCGGTCGATCTCCACGGCGCCCGACGGCCTGCAGGTGCGCTGGTTACTGCGCCGATCGGTGGTGCCGTGGTCCGACGTGCTGGACTGGCGTTACCTGCCCTTAAACCTGATCCGTATTCGCGTGCGAAAGGGGCCGGGCGTCTTCGTCTGGCCGCTGCTGGAAAATTACACTGATCTGCTGAACGAGATTGACGCGCACCGCGTGCCACACGGTGACCCGCTGACACCATGGTGACATCATGCCCAAATCAAATTCTGTTCTTAAAGATGACACCCGGCAAGTGCTGCTGGTAAAGTGGAAAGACGGCTCAGCCAGCGAGATTCCGTGGGCCAGATTGCGCGAGGCCTGCCCGTGCGCGGAGTGCGCTAACTTGCACGGCGATGCCGATCCGCTGCGCTTGAGGCTCGCGCCCAATACTCAGCTCGTAGGCGTGGACTACGTGGGCAACTATGCCATTCAACCGCGCTGGGGTGACGGGCACAGCGCGGGACTCTTCACGTGGATGTACCTGCGCGAATTGGCGGGCTTGCTGGCCGCGCCGCAATGAGCGACTGCCATGACCAACGACGATCTGACTCCCATCCGCCGCCAATACCTGCAGTTGAAGAACCAGTACCCGGATTCGATCCTGTTTTTCCGGCTGGGTGACTTCTACGAGACGTTTGACGCCGACGCCGAATTGATCGCGCGCGAACTTGACATCGTGTTGACGTCGCGGCCGGTGGGCAAGGGGCAGCGCGTGCCGTTGGCCGGTGTGCCCTATCACGCCGCCGACAATTACATTGCGCGCCTGATCGACAAGGGCTATCGGGTGGCGGTAGCCGAGCAGACTGGCTGATCCTTCCACGGTGAAAGGCATCGTGCCGCGCGATGTCACGCGCGTGGTGACGCCGGGCACGGTGATCGAGCCTGAGCTGCTGGATGAGAAACGGCCGAGCTATCTCGCGGCCTGGATCAGCGACGGGCAGCACACGGGCCTCGCTTACGCCGATGTAACGACGGGCGAGTTCGCCGCGACCCAGCTCGAGTCCATCGGCGCGGGCGAGCAGGAATTGCTGCGCATCCTGCCGCGTGAGTGCCTGCTTCAGACGCAGTCTGAGAAGAGCCGCGAGCCGGCGATTCAGCCGGTGGTCAACTCGGCTCCCATCCATTTCACCCCCTTTGCGGCCTGGCACTTTGAAGCGTCACAGGCGCGGCAGGCCTTGATCGATCATTTTCAAGTGACGACGCTGGCCGGCTTTGGCCTGGATCGCAAGCCGCTGGCCGTGCGCGCCGCCGGCGCGATTGTGCAGTATCTTCGAGAAACGCAGGCGGGCGCGCTGGCGCAGTTTACCAGCCTGCGCTCGTATTCCACCGGCGAGTTCATGGCGCTCGATCCGGCTACGCGCCGCAATCTGGAACTGACCGATGCGCTGCATGGCAGGGACACGCGCAGCCTTTCCTTGCTCGGCGTGCTCGACTGCACGCGTACGGCGATGGGCGGCCGCCTGATCCGGTCGTGGCTGTCGCAGCCGCTGCTCGATCGCGCGGCGTTGGAGCAGCGGCTCGATCGCGTGCAGCTGTTCCATGCCGATGCGCTCCTGCGCGCCAAAATCCGCGAGCTGCTGAAATCGATGCCCGATCTGGAGCGCGCCGTGGGCCGCGTCGTCAGCGGCCATGCGGCAGCGCGCGACCTGGTCGCCATTCGATCGGCGCTGCAAATCGTTCCGAGCCTGGCGCAAGTCCTGCGAAGCACCCCGCAGCGAAGCGAAGTGGGCGAACACTCGCCAGGGTGGACGCTCGATCCGGCGTCCGATGTGCTCGATCTGCTCCAGCGCGCGATCATGGAAGACCCGTCCAGCTCACCGCCCGGTGTGATTCAACCGGGCTTCAGCGCCGAGCTCGACGGCGTGCTGCTGGCTTCGCGCCATGCCAAGGAATGGGTCGCCAATCTGGAACGGACCGAGAAAGAGCGCACCGGCATCAAGTCGTTGAAGGTGGGTTACAACAAAGTCTTCGGCTATTATATTGAAGTGACGCACGCCAACACGCAAGCCGTGCCGGACAACTACATTCGCAAGCAGACGCTGACCAACGCCGAGCGCTACATCACGCCCGAGCTCAAGGAGTACGAGACGCTGATCCTGAATGCCGACGAGCGCTTAACCGAGATCGAGCAGCGGCTGATCAAAGAAGTCTGCGCGCAGATCTCCTCCCGATCGCCGGCGCTGCTCGCGACGGCGCGATCGATCGCCGAGATCGATGCGGCCTCAGCCCTGGCCGAAACGGCCGCCTTGAATCGCTACGTGCGGCCGGAACTCGCCGACGAGAGTTCGCTGCACATCACCGGGGGCCGTCATCCGGTGGTGGAGAAAGCCTTGAGCGAGACGCGCTTCGTGCCGAACGACGTCATCTTTGACGACGAGGCGCGCATCTTGATCATCACCGGGCCGAACATGGCCGGGAAGTCCACGTACCTGCGGCAGGTGGCCTTGATCGTGCTGATGGCGCAGATCGGATCGTTCGTGCCGGCCGAACGGGCGCGGATCGGGCTGGTCGATCGCATCTTCACGCGCATCGGCGCGCAGGACGACATTGCCACGGGCCAATCGACGTTCATGGTGGAGATGGTGGAGACGGCGAACATCTTGCATCACGCCACCGCGCGCAGCCTGATCGTGCTGGACGAGATCGGGCGCGGAACCAGCACTTACGACGGGTTGTCGATCGCGTGGGCCGTGGTGGAATACCTGCACAATCATCCGCGCCTGCGGGCCAAGACGCTGTTCGCCACGCATTACCACGAGCTGATTCAACTGGCCGAGCATCTGCCGCACGTGCGCAACTATAATGTCGCGGTCGCGGAAGAAGGCGATCGGGTGGTGTTTCTGCATCACATCGTGCCGGGCGGCGCGGATCGATCGTATGGCATCCACGTCGCGCAGTTGGCAGGTTTGCCCAAACCCGTCATCCGCCGCGCCGAGGAACTGCTCGAAGAGTTGGAGCAGGGCCAGCGCGATCACGCCGCGTCAGCCGCTCCCGAAGATGCGCCGTTGCAGCTCAGCCTGTTTGGTGGGAAGAATCCGGTGCTGGACGAGTTGGAGCAGTTGGACGTGAACGCGCTCTCGCCGCTGGAGGCGTTAAACAAGTTGTTTGAGTGGAAAAAGAAAGCGGCTCGGTGACCCTGGCACTTGACAGCGGGTGTACAATGAAAATAGACAAGGGGAATTTCGTGGCTTGATGCCAAGTCGCGAACCGACAACCTGTGCCCCCCAAGGGTGTGACACTCGACGCTCGGCCACGGCAGGCCGGGCGTTTTGTTTGTCAGCCGATCGTAAGCATTCCCCGATGAAGCTCAGCAGGAGGTTGTGATGGCTCACAGCAATGCCAAAGCCCTATATCGACAACTGGGCAAGAAGATCGACGGCCTCCCGACGCGGGTGCCCTGGAATGAGGCGCTCTACGACATCTTGAAGGAGCTCTATACGCCGGAGGAAGCGGAAGTACTGATCAGAATGCCGTACGTGCTATCCAGCTTCGAGCGGATCGCGCGCGTGACACGCTTCGACGAAACCAGGCTCCGTGCGGCGCTCGACAGCCTGTGCGCAAAAGGATTAGTGGTTGACTTCTGGGTCAAAGATCGCTATCACTACATGCCCGCGCCCTTGGCGGTAGGCATATTCGAGCTCACGATGATGCGGACTCAGGGAGAGCTCCGGTATGCAGAGTGGGCCAGGCTGTTCCACGATTACATGCAAGGGACCCGCGCCGTTTATGCGGCGAATTGCCAGGATGGCGAGCAGGTCTCAATCATGAGGACGCTGCCACACGAGGAGGCTGTCGGCAAAGCGGACGGCGTGGAAATCCTGGATTACGAACGTGCCACGGCCATCGTCGAAAATGCGGCTCGGTTCGCCATCGGTTTGTGTTCCTGCCGGCATGAGAAACTGCATGCCGGCGAGAAGTCCTGCCAGGTGCCGCTCGACACCTGCTCGTCGTTTGGGGCGAATGCCGATATGTTGATCCGGCACGGCATGGCGAAAGAAGTCTCCAGAACCGAAATGCTGGAGAATCTCGCCCGTTCAAAAGATCTCAAGCTCGTGTTGACCACGGACAATGTGCAACAGAATGTGGGCTTTATGTGCCACTGCTGCGGCTGCTGCTGCAACTTGATGTTAGGCATCAGCCAGCATGGCTTTCCCAACATGATTGTTACCTCCACGTACCTCTCGCAGATCGACGAAGAAAAGTGCACCGGCTGCGAAAAGTGCGCCAAAGCTTGCCCCATTCACGCCATCGAGATGGTGCCGATTGTCAACCCGCAGACGAAGAAGCCCAAGAATCCCAAAGTGGATGAATCGATCTGTTTGGGTTGTGGGGTCTGCGCGCTGACGTGCCACAAAGATGCCGTTGTGCTGGTCAAGCGGCAGCAGCGCGTAATCCACCCGGCGACCACTTTCGAGCGCGTCATCCTGGCGAGTCTCGAACGGGGCACGCTGCAAAACCAGTTGTTCGACAACCCGCAGAGCATTACCCACCAGTTTCTGCGGGGCTTGGTCGGCGGTTTTCTGCGGCTGCCCCCAGTCAAACAAGCGCTGATGAGCGATCAGTTGCGATCTACCTTTTTGGCTGCGCTTAAATCAGGTGTTCAGAAGCAAGGCAAAGGCTGGCTGCTTGAGGTGTGAGACAGCCGTTGTGTAGACCGGTCGTCCAGTCATCGCTCGGCTACAGTAGGCTGGGCGTTTTCGTTTTGGGGTTAAGTCCCTCGTCATCAACAAGGAGCAGCGCCATGCGCATCCGTCGCTTCGTGTTTCTATGGTGTGGTTTGATCCTGACCGGTTTATGGCTGGCCGCTTGCGGCGGAACGCCAGCCAGTCCAGGCTCTACGCCGACCACTGTACCGCTGACCTCCACGCCCAGGCTCGTTCCTACAGCCACACCCATGCCTGTTCCTATGCTTTCCCTTGACGAAACAGCCGCGACCGTCAAAGAATTCGTGATTACAGATTTCGACGCGGCGCATTCCCAGGTCAACGGCGATCCGAACCAGTACTTGATCTTTGGCAATCTGCCGGTTTCGAAGCCTGCCGCGGATCTTCCCCCTGATCTGGCGGCCTTTTTGGGAAGATGGGAAGGATATCGTTACGCCCCTCCAGTCAAGAAGGATCGGAAATTCGTGCTGGTCATTCCAGAGATGACAAGACAAGGGGGAAAACTAATCGGCTGGACGGGCACTAACCTCCAGTTTCCTGATACGGTGGGTGAGCTCCATTTCAGGGTTGCCGAGGGTGATGTCCCTGCCATCGAGTGGCAAGTTGTCTGGCCTGATAAGAGCATAGAAATCGACACGTACACGTATGATCGCGACAAAGATCTGCTCCGGGGCTGGGTAAAGTTTCCGCCAGACAACTCTTCCTACGGCCCCATCGAGGCTCAACCGCGATCGATCCTTCTACGTTTATAAGGACTATGCCCAATATTTGGCCGGCAAGCGCATCACCACCAAAACCTACCAGAACAGCGATCTAGAGCACTATGGCAAGGGGTATCTGCTGTATCTCCCCGAAGGCCATGAAGCTGATCCGCAGAAGACCTGGCCGCTGATCGTCTTCTTGCACGGCTATGGCGACCGGGGAGACAACGCGCTCCTACTGGCTAAAGCCAGCCCGTTCATGTATATCCGCGAGAAAGGCCCCCTGCCTTTTATCATCGCTGCTCCTTTATTGACTGCCTTCGAAGGCTACGCGTCATTTCCGGAAGCTTACCTGGATGGCGTGCTGGCAGAAGTCCGGGCAAATTACCGCGTTGACCCGCAGCGCATCTACGTGACCGGCCTGAGCATGGGCGGAGAGGCAACCTGGCGTTTTGCCCTGCATCAGCCCGATACGTTTGCCGCTATCGCGCCCTTGTCTACTTACCTCAACCATGCGGATGCAGCGCTGATGAAGAGCATCAAGGATTTGCCGGTGTGGGCGATTCAGGGCGCTGAGGATACCGTCTTCCCCGTAAGCAAGGCCCAACAGCCTGTGGATGCCTTGAAGGAAGCGGGAGGCAATGTTCGATTCACTGTTCTGGAGGGGCACGACCACGACGTGTGGACGGATACTTACTCTGATCCGCAGTTCTATGACTGGCTGCTACAGCATCGAAAGCCGTAGGCAACTCTGCGCTCTCACCAAGTCGCCTGACGCGCCACCAGCCGTGCGGGCTCCCACGCCCGCTCCCACGCCCAAGGCCGCGTGAACCTTACTTCAGCCGTGTTAAGACGATGACAGGAATGATGCGCGTGGTGTTGCGCTGATAGGTGGCAAAGTTGGGTCTGGCGGCGGCCATTTGGTTAAACAGGCGGGTCCGCTCAGGTTCCGCCGCAATCGTCGCGCGGGCTTGAAACTGTTCGGTACCGACCTCAAGGGTGACCACTGGCTGGGCGACGAGGTTGTAATACCAGTCGGGATTGGTGGGGGCTCCCCCTTTGGAGGCCAGCACCACGAGCCGATCGCCATCCATCGTGTAGGCTACTGGATTGACGCGTGGCTGTTGACTTTTAGCCCCCGTGGTGTGCAGCAGGAGCAGCGGCATACCCGCAAATCCGCCTCCGACCTCGCCGCCATTGGCCCGGAACTCCTCGATGATCGCCTTATTCCAATCGTTCGGATTGCTCATGTATATCTCCTCGTGGATTCAAATGTGCGTTACTGCTCAAGGATATGCTGTGATCCTCCACCGAGACAGCCGTTTTGCGCCGTGCTTTGGATCCATGCCGTCATCGTATCCAGGGCCAGCCCGACATTCCCTATCTGGCAGTGGTTCTGGGCGGACTCAGCCTCGGTGAATACTCTATCGGTCAGCGATCTCGCGTTCGAGAGGAGCTCGACCTGCCTGTCGTGGAGCCTGTACGGGATGAAGTGGTCGTTTCTGCCGGTGAGCAGCAACACGTCCTGGTCCACGAGCTCTGCGTGCAGGTTCTTCTCGTTCATCTGCCAGGCGTAGTCGAAGGCGGACATGGGGGCATCGATCTTCGTGATGTACATGACGTTGCTTGTCTGCCAGCCCTCCATCCCGCCTTTCGCGATGTTCTTGAGGGTGATTCTGTTCGAGGCGTCTTTGAACTTCGTGTTGAAGAAGGTCATCATCCACTGGGCGATCGGCGGCGGAATCTTGTAGTAGTCGTAGGCGTGGCCGTCAGCGATAACTCGCCGGATCCGCTTTTCGAAGGCGGAGGCGCGCAGGCCCAGCCAGCCTCCCATGGACAGGCCTAAGAGCGTGACGTCGTCGAGCTGGAAGTAGTCCAGAACCGCCCCGGTAGGCTTCTCCCAATGGTAGTCGAAGGCGACGCCGTGCCTTCTGCGGCTCGCCCCCTGTCCGGGCCCGTCGAAGCCGATCACGTCGTAGCCGTCGTCCGAGAAGCGGCACATCATCGAATAGAACTCCTCGATGAAGGAGTCGAAGCCGCCGTGCAGCAGTATCGTCCCTCGCTTCACTTGACCGGCCACGCTCGGCAGCCGCATCGCGTGCAGGCAGGCATCCTCGTAGGGGAGCCGGTGGGACTCGATGCCATCGGTCGCAAACGCCTGGTAGAACAACTTCGCGAATTGCTCATAGAGGGCTTCGCGCTCGTTCGCCGGAATCGTGTAGAACTCCGCGGCACGGTAGTAGAATGCGGCCTGGATCAGCTCATCCCGGTCTAGCGCGCTGTCCGCGAGTGCGCGCATCTCGCTGCTCCACGTCGAGAAGTCGGACACCTTCCTGCCGGCGGCAACCATGGCGTCGTAGGGCAAATAGCCCAGCGAGTACCAGCGGTTTAGCTGGAAGTTGAACAGCTGTTTGGGGTGAAACGCGTGGTAGCCGACAGGGAGTTCGAAGTGGGTTCTCACTGATGCCTCCATTTGGGCGCATTCACGACTCACTTCTTCTTGTTGTGCTTCATGGCCGACTTAATGAACTGTCCGAACTTTCGATCCTTTTCGCGCTTTTCGACGTAGGACATTTGATTGTATTCAGATTCCTTGAGCAGGCTGAGATAACTTTGATAGCGCTCCTGGCTCAATTCTCCGTTCTCAAGCGCCGCCAGGAGTGAACAGCCGATTTCCGTGGTGTGCGTGCAATTGGCGAAACGGCATCCCTGGGCGAGTTCCCCAACGTCCGAGAACTCTCGGCTATCCCACGGCTGGCGCCAATATTGCCCAGTTCCCGCATGCCGGGGGTGTCGATCAACAGCGCGCCTTGATCGAGGACAATCAACTGGCGGCGGGCGGTGGTATGTCTTCCCTTGCCGTCGTATTCACGGACTGCGCTCACCTCGAATCGATCCTGGCCGACCAGACGGTTCACGAGCGTCGTTTTGCCCACGCCTGACGATCCCAACAGGCAATACGTCTTGCCCGCCTCCAATACCTGACGGACTTGGTCCAGTCCGGAGCCGGTTCGATTGCTGAGGGCAACGATCCCGCAGTGGATATTCGCTTGCCGGACCTCTGAAATCTCTTGCTCCAACTCCTCGGGGCTAATCAGGTCGCTCTTGGTCAACAGGAGCATGGGCTCAATCTGCCCTTCGTTGACCATCACGAGGTAGCGTTCCAGCCGGCGCAAGTTGAAATTGCTCTCACAGGATTGGACAATGAAGGCCACGTCAATGTTGGACGCAATCACCTGGTACTCGATCTTCTTGCCGGGTGTTTTCCGTCGGAGGATCGACTTCCGTGGAAACAGGCCATGGATAATGGCAAACGTGTCAGAGTTGGTGTACTGCACAAATGCCCAATCCCCCACGGCGGGTAAGTCCAGGCCCGACTCGGCGGAGAAGAGGAGGTTGCCTGTCACCTCAGCGAGAACCTCGCTATGCTCATTTCGGACCAGGTAGCTGTCGCGGTTGACCGCGGTCACGCGAGCAACGCTGCAGTGAGGTATCTGCAACGCTGGTTGCTTCTCTTGAAACCATGGGTCAAAGCCGAGATCTCGCAGTTCCATTTCCCCTCTGGAATGACTTATACGCTGGTTGGGCGTGCGTTGCGTTCGGCGCACACAGCCGCTCTGAAGCGCATCGGCTTCGAAGAGAGCGCTCAAGTGGGCTGCGCGCGGGAAGGAGGCGAGCTCTACCCGCTCTGCACCTCGCGGGCGGGGAAGAATCAGCGCCGCCGGGTCAGCGGCAGCCAGTTGTTCGACGCCGGCCAGCGCCGTCAGGCCTTGCTGGCCCAGTACTCCTCGGCGTCCTTCTCGAGTTGATCCAGGCGCGTGTAATAGTCGGGGTATTCCTTCAAGTGCGCGAGCGCGATCTTGCCTGTGAGAATCTCATCATCATTCGTCACGTTGGTTTGGGGGTCGCGCGCGCCGTGCTCTAACTCGACAGCCAGGCCGGCCCGGAACTCCTCCAGTTGCACCTTGGCCCAGTCGATGCTGAGGGCAGCGCCAATGCGCTTCGCATCGTCCGCGGTAAATTCCCGTTTCGGTGACATGGTTTCATCTCCTTGAATTGTGGGGCGGGCTATTCGACCCCTGCCCATCCGCTTGAAATTCGATGCGCGTCACCCGCTAAAGTCAGGCGATCTTGCGATCGGCTGACTTCCATTTTTTCCCTCACCACAAAAACGCGAGCCCGCGCTTGCCCAGGATGGTGTCATCAAATATCACGTGCCGCCGGCTTGTCCGCCATGCCGAGACACACGTGGAGGGGCAACAGATGCTCCTCGCGGGGGTGACAGTAGCGTGCGGAAGGTGCTTTCTCCCACTCGATCAGGCGTTGTTCACGCTCGGACTGGGGCAGTGGGCCGGCACATGCCTCGATCAGCCAATTTTGAAAGGCGTCATTGGCCGGATCAGGCGCGTCTGTTCCTTGCCAGGAAAATGCTCTCATGTTATGGAACGAAAATCCAGATCCGATCACCAGGATATTCTCATGCATCAATCCGCGCAACGCTTTGCCAAGGGCGATATGCGCGGCCGGGTTAAGACCGCGCACTAGCGAAAGTTGAAGCGACGGAATATCGGCTTGCGGGTACATCAGTTTCAGCGGGATAAACAAGCCATGGTCAAATCCCCGCCGAGGATCGATGCGAGCCGGTATATTCTTTTTGTTCAGTAGCCCGGCAATCCTGTTCGCCAGCTCGGGGCTTCCCGGGGCCGGGTAGGTGATTTCATAGGCTTCATCCGGGAAACCATAATAATCATAGAACATGGGAGGGGTTTGTGCGCCTAACAGCGTTGCTGCGCTTTCTTCCCAATGGGCGCTGATGACGAGGATCGCCTCCGGTTTTCTAAGCTGAGATGGAAGCTGCCGCATGAAATCCACCATCGCTTTGTGGCCGGCGTCTCCGAGAATTGGCAGGGGACCCCCGCCATGGGAGAAATAGACAATTTGGGCTTTATTTTGAGGAGTGTTTTGATTTAGCATAAGAACCTTAAGCCGCGCTCCACCTGTCCGCGCAGCACATAGGTGATCGTTTCGATGCCGCCCAACCACCTTGCGGATTTTAGAGTCTTGAATATTCATTCCTCTGATGATAAGATCATTATAATCCTGTATCAGGATCGATGATAGTAACCGAATCCGCTGGCGTGCATTTCACTTTTGGGGTAAGTTGAGCATCCTGAGCGGAACGCAGTGGAGTCGAAGGATGCGCCACGGCTAAGCAAGCATTCTGATCGGCGCTACGCTCCGCTCGAGAATGCTTGCTTAGCCAAGTCTGCCCACAGATTGAAATGCACCGAATCCGCTGGCTTCTCAAGGAAGCAATACCCGATAACAGAACGAATTGAGCAGCAGGAGGACCTCTGCCATGATCCAAATTCGAGATGTTTTACAAGTGAAATTCGGCAAGATCGATCAGGCCGTAGAATTATTCACCCGGCTACCCTTGCCCGTCTCGGAAAGGGTGGTCATGGGGCAGCATTTTGAAGTGCTGACGGACATCACCGGGAAAATGTACAACCTGGTGAACGGGTTCGTCGTAGAAAATATGGCGGAACTCGCCGCGATGCGCGAAAAGCAATTCTCCCAACCCGAGTTTGAGCGCTGGTTTAAGCAGTTTCAGTTGTTTGTCGAAGGCGGGCGGCGCGAGTACTATAGCGTCGAAGGGCCGATCCAGACCTGGTCACGCCCGGGTGCCGTCGTCGTGCGGGAGACTTACCAGGCGTACCAATGGCAAATTCACACGGCCGTTGCCCTCTTGCAGCGCTACGGCGGCCTGCTGGAATTTTTCAACGTGGGTTCGAAACCGCGCATTTTGACGGATGTCAGCGGCCCCATGTTCCAGGCCGTGATCGAGATTGAAACGGAAAGCCTGTCCACCTGGGAAAGTCAGCGGCGCACCCTGTACCGGGAGGTTGAGTTTCAGGTCTGGTTCAACCAGATGATGACGAGCATCGAAGCCGGTACCCATGAATTCTTCCGCGTCGAATATACCAGCAGGTAGCTGCCGGGCTATGCGCGCGAGCCGTCGAAGAGTTTTCTGAACATCTCCAAAACAAGGTCCCTGCGTTGCCAGGCCTTGTAGAACAGTAGAGTGGCCAGCACGATGAGCGCAGCTCCTGTCAGCGTTCCCACTATCAATGTCGATCGCACGACGGGATCGCCTACGCCGTTTGGAAAATCAGCCCGCGCGGTGGGCGGCAGCCCCGCCAGGTCGTTGACAAGTCCAAATCCGTCAATCCAAAACGACGGCAGCATGAGCAGCACCAGGGCGAGCGAAGCCGCCGCTAACCCCAGCGAAAGCAGGGTGGCTCGATCGTTTCCCTTTTCGGAAAGATCGGCTACATACAGCTCGTCCACATGATCCACCATGCTGTTGATGCTGGCCATGTTATGCTCGACGTGGTCCAGCGTTTGAGAAATCCCCAGCTGCGTAAAAAGATACTCCGCCTTGCGGACGGCGTATTCGGCGCGGCTCCAAAACTGCGGGTAACTGACGTTTTGCACCCAGGCCACGATCCGGCGTAAATTGGACGCTTGCACAATTTGCTCTTTAAGCGTGGCGTCCAAAACAATATTCCCCTGCGTCAGGCCCAGCCGGCTTTTTTCAAGCGTCCGGGCAATTTCACCCAAAAAACGATAAGACTCGCTGTCAATCAACTGGGCCAGGACGCGCACCTCGAAGACGAACTCGATCATCCGCTCGATCGCTCCCCAGTAGCGCGCGTATTTGACTTTGAGCGTGGCGCCCGGTACGGTCGTCACCGCCATTTCATGCTCGTGTGACAGCGCCGATGGAACGACAACCGCGGTGCGCCCCGCTATCAAACACAATTCATCGTTCCACGAAGCCTGATTGTAAGACGGGTCGTTCGTTAGAGCGTCCGCCAGGCTCCAGCGCGGAACTGGAAAATGAGCGACGGAGTCACTCTCTTCAGACGCATCTCCTTTCGCGGGCGCGCGCAGCACCGTCCCCTCTATGATGTTGGCGAAAGCGCGCCGCAAATGAGAGGATTGCCGAATGTCCTGTACTGAAACGGGAATTTGAACCCCCTCCGCAACCGGCTTCTTCGGTTTTTTTGCCAGCAAGGACGGATGGGCCAGGACCATGTCAAAGTGATGAATGACGTAGGAATCATGCAAAGGGATCGATGGATTGGGGGGCGGCGGCACAAAGTGAATGGCCCCGCCGTCGAGCAAAGAAACCTCCTGTCCCACCTGCCGTACAAACTGCTCCGCGATGACCATGGCCAATTTCCACTGCACCGGGTAGTACATCACGTTCCCGTTTTCCTTTTCTTCAGCCCCCAGCCAGTTCAAAAACGCATGGATCGAGCGCTCCTTTTCTTCCAGCGCCGCCGGGTCATTCCGATTTTCCTCGCGGTTACGTTCCAGGCGGCGCTGCGCGCTGGGGACATCCAGCGATTCTTGCAGGCGGAGGGTGTCCCTGGCAATGCTCAAAAACGGACGCGGCGCATCGTCGTACTTCTGCGTCAGGCGCAGGGTGAAGAAGCCGCTCACGCTTGGGCGGATGTAAATCTCCCAGCGGTTCAAGGCCTCGCGAAAGAGTTTTTTGAACTGAAAATTCGACTCCAGTTCGGGCGGAAACTTCAAGTGCGCTTTATTCAGCCAGTAGGTTGGAAAGACGTAGCGCTCCAGCATCAGGGAGCGAAAGATGCCGGTGGCAAAGCCAATATCCTCGGTGGTCATGTGATCGGCGGGAGGCGCGTGGCCGCAGGCCGAAAGTTTTTCAAAACTGTGCAGCGGCACAAACAGGTCTTGCCGCTCGGACTGCTGCAGCCAATCGCTGCGCAAGGCGCGGGCGAAGTCCTCACGCCCGCGCGCCCGTTCGAACTGCGGTTGATCGGCTTCACGTACAAAGCGTTTCATGTTCAAAACGAGCAAAACACTGGTATACCCGCGCGCGGACACGTGCATTGGCATGGAGACGACCTTTCTGGATCGGAAGTCTTGTTATTTCCCCGCTCGTTCGAGATTCAACGCCAGCAGCACTGCCTCGCACTGATTGAAGACTTCGCGATTGGCAAATCGGATGACGTGATAACCGCGCTCGTTGAGATATTCCGTGCGGGCTTGATCGTATTCGATTTGTTCGGCGTGTGAATCGCCATCTATCTCAATGCATAGCTTCGCTTCAGCACAATAGAAGTCGACGATGAAACGATCGATCGGATGTTGGCGGCGAAATTTCAGGCCGTCGAGTTGATGATTGCGTAAGCGCGACCAAAGTTTCTGCTCGGCGGGCGTCTGCGGCTGGCGCAGTTCATGCGCGGCTTGCAGTTGCTTCAGCGCCGCGATCTCCGACGCTTGCCCTCACCTGATGCGGATCAGCTTCACCCGCTTCTGGTTGACATCCAAACTCTCGATCTTCCAGCCGGCATTTGCCCAGGCACGCTGATTGATATGGTTGCCCTCTGTTTCATGATCCCACCAGCGCCGGTCTTCATACGCCGACGAGGGTAATTTAGCGTTGAGTATTCTTTCGATCTGTTGAAAACCAAGCGAAACTTCTCTTTGGCTGTCAGGCAGGTCGCGCAAGTAATTCTCAAGCGGAGTGTATTTGCCAGCCATCACTATTCCTCTCTTTTAGGCGTGGCCTGCGACGGGCTTGATAAAGGAATACACCCGGCAGCCGCGCGTCGACGCGCAGCGTGCCAGCGGCTGCGCCTGCAACCGCTTCAGCGCACGATCGTCGCGTCAATCGTCTGATTGCAGCACGTGACGAAATTCCACGATCAACGCGTCGCGCGCTTGATCGACTTCACGCCATGCCTGCTGAAATTCCTCGTATTCCTCAAGTGTGTCCGTCGGTAAATCTGCGGTATCGTCACCTCGATTGTCTGCTGGTCGGCCCTTTGGCCTGTCACTCTATCTCCATTCAATCCTTGGTCAGTACTAAAAAGGTGACGTCGTCCTGCTGTGGCGCGCCCTCGGTAAAGGCGTTGAGATCGGCCTCCACGTGAGCAAGGAGTTCACCCGGCTTGGGAGGCGCGGCGGTAATCGCAGCCGTCAGACGGCCGACCCCATACTCCTCGTTGCGCTGTGGCTGCCATGCCTCTGTCACACCGTCGGTGTATAACACAACTGTGTCGCCAGCCCCGAGCGTGATGGTCGTTTCGCTCATTCGTGGATCCTCGAACAGTCCCAGCACGGTGCCGGTTCGGGTGAGTGATTCGATCGTCCCGCAGGCGCGGCGCACCAGCGGTGGATTGTGCCCGGCATTGGCATAGCGGAGCGTTTGCTTCTGCGGGTCGATCACTGCCAGAAAAACCGAGACAAATGTCCTCGCGGAAAACTGCCTGTGGATCGTCTGGTTGACTTCCCGCAGCACGGTCGCCAGACTGCGCTGGCGCACTGCTCCGGAGAGAATGAGACTGTGGACCATCGCCATATAGAGCGCGGCAGCCGTGCCCTTCCCCGCCACATCGCCGATCACCAGCCCCCAGCGATCCTCGTCCAGCGGGAAGATGTCGTAAAAATCACCGGCGACCTCGCGCGCCGGACGCCAGGCGCCCGCGAGACCAAAGCCGGGAATGTCAGGCATGTCACGCGGCATGAGACCCGCCTGGACTTCGCGAGCGACCTGCAGCTCGTTTTCGAGCAGGACTCGCCGCGCCTCGGCAATCTCGTAGAAATGAGCGCGTTCGAGCGCCACGACGAGCCGCCTGCTGACCGAAGAGAGAAAGTGCAAATCCGCGTGCGTCAGGAACTGCCAGTCTGTCGTGGCGACATTGATGAGGCCCAGCGGCTTACCTTGTGAGATCAGCGGCACGCTGGCGTGAAAGAGCAGCCCCTGGTTATTACCCGCGGCGCGCATGGAATCTCGCACGCGCGTGCACTCGACGATATTCACGGCGCGCGTGAGGCGTCCTTTGACGAGCAGACGCTGGCAGTTACAAGCGGGCGGCTGCCGGAGAAAGCGGCGATCGTCTTGTTCGAGACCGGGGGGTAAGCCGCAGGCGGCCGCCAGCGCGAAGCCGTGCGGTGCTGACTCCCCTGCCGGAAAAACACTCAGGTGTGATTCGGTGAGCATGGACACCCACCCGGTCTGCAAATTCATGACTTTGAGCAATGTTCTCAGCGTGCTGTCGAGAGCGCTCTGGATGTCCACGGAACTGTTGAGCTGTTCTGTGATCTGACTGAGAGCGCGCAGCCTCTCCAGCTCGCGTTCTCGCGGGTCGTTCGGCACGGTCTGCTGCCGCGCGTCAATCTGTACGCTGGTGAGGAAAGGGTGAGCAAAATCGTAATCATCAAACGGGCTGTGAGTAATGACCCCCGTGGTTTGCGCCCACTGGTAAAACCGCTTGAGGGCGGCCACCTGTTCTTCGAGCGCGGCCCGGTCCGCGCCGTTCGCGCGCAGATCAAGCAGGTAAGTCCGCAGGTCTACATCGTCATCAGCACTGGGGATGAAATCCGCGGCGCGGTGTTGGATCTGCCATTCGAAATAGTCGCGGACGGCAGATACCACCGCATTGGATGGAAGCAGAGACGAGACAAAAGATTCCACAAGATTCATATCATATCCCAATGGAACGGCCTTGATCACCAGATGCGCCCGGCCTGCGTCTCAATGGCGAGCCGTCGATCGAGATCGAGGGGCGGGGTTCTGGCCAGGCGCAGGATCAGGATGTTCTGCTGATCGGGTGTGGGGATCAGCTCCGGGCCCGATCGACCGGCGCGCGGCCCGCGCCAGCGCTCCCAGCCTAGATGCTCAAAGAAAGCCGTACGATCGGTCTTGAGGCAGGCGATGTCGTAGGCCGAAATGTTGGCGGTCAACTCGCGCATGACGGCGCGGCCATAGCCGCGCCGCTGGTAAGCGGGCAGGGTGGCGACGGTAGCGACGTAGGCCGCGCGCAGAGTGGGCCGTCTTTCCGGCTGCACCCAGCGCGTCGTCACGACCGCATGGCTGACGATCTGCTCGTCAAAATAGGCGATGAAATGCAGCCCGTCGGCGGGCAGATCATAGAAGAGATGGCTGAAGTCGGCCCGGTGCGCGGCGGTGCACAGCTCGACGATCGTGGCGCGCGCGCTGGCGTCGAGCTGGCGGGTGCGGCGGAGGCGAATATAAAATTGCGACGGCATGTTGAACGTGGCCAGCAAGACCGGCTCTTCTAACTTCGGCGGGGCGACCCTGCAAATGGATGTTCCGGCATCCCCGTGCCGGCACGTCTCGTTCAATCCGGAAGAGCTGCACGATACTGCTCGGAACGCGCTGCGTCACGCGAGATCGTAAATCTCGCCGTACTTGGCCTGCAGATACTTGAGATAGGGCGCGGGATTCAGGCCGCTGCCCGTGATGCGCTGCAAGAGTTCGTTGGAGGTGAACTTGCGCCCGTGCTGATGCAGGTTGGCGCGCAGCCAGCCCAGCAGCGCGGCAAACTCGCCGTGCTCGATCTGGCCGGCGAGATCGGGAATGTCCGCGTTGATCTTGTCCCACAGCTGCAGCGAGATGAGATTGCCCAGCTGATAGGTGGGGAAGTAGCCGATCAAACCGGACGACCAGTGAATGTCCTGCAGCGCGCCCTGCGCCGTGTCGGGCGGCGTGATGCCCAGAGATTCCTGCATTCTGGCATTCCACGCTTCCGGCACATCCTCGGCCTTCAGGCGTCCTTCCAGCAGATCGTTCTCCATCTCGAAGCGCAGCATGATGTGCAGGCCATACGTCACTTCGTCGGCCTCGACGCGAATGAAGGACGGGCTGACTTTGTTGGCCGCGCGATGGAACGACTCGGCGGTTTGATCGGCGAGCTGCTCGGGAAAGAATCCTTTCAAAACGGGGAAGAAGTATTTCCAGAACGGCCGGCTGCGCCCGACCAGGTTCTCCCACAGTCGCGACTGCGATTCGTGCATGCCCAGCGAAGCGCCATCCGCCAATGGCGTGCGTTCCAGGCCCTGGCGGAGGCCTTGCTCGTACAGGGCGTGGCCGGTTTCGTGCAGCGTGCCGAACAGCGCCGGGGAGAGGAACTGCCGATCGACGCGGGTGGTGATGCGCACGTCGTTGATCGAGAAGGACGTGGTGAATGGATGCACCGATTGATCCTGCCGGCCCCGTTTGAAATCGAAGCCGTAGCGCTTGACGACTTCCAGCCCGAAGTCCCACTGCTTCTGCTCGTCATACTCGCGGCGCAGAACTTCATCGTCGACGGCCTTCCCTCTGGCGGCAATGGCCTTGACCAGGCCGATCACATCGGGCTTGATCGCCTCGAAGACGGCCTGCACCTGCGCGGTCTTCATGTCCGGCTCGAACTTGTCCAGCAGGGCGTCGTACATCCGATCGGTATAGCCGAGGGCGTCGGCCAGCTGGCGCTGCAGATCGAAGACGCGGGCCAGGTAGGGGCTGAACGGTTTCCAGTCGGAGGCGGCGCGCGCTTCCGTCCACACGTCGACGGCCTGCCCGGTGACACGGGCGATCTCTGCGACGAGTTCCGCCGGGACCTTGCGTGACTTCTCGTAATCGCGGCGGGCGACGCTCACTAACCGCGCCTCGTCGGAATCCGGATCGAGTCGATTCACCTCACCGGCCGCGGCATCCAGCAGGCGGCCGGTCTCGGCGGCGATGAACATCTCGTGGGCGATCTTCTGCAAGGTGGCGCTTTGTTCGGCGCGCGCGGCGCTGCCGCCCGGCGGCATGTACGTCTGTTGATCCCAGCCGGCGAGCGCGCTGACATGGTTGAGGTCGGAGATTTCAGTGAAGCGGGAGCGGAGTTGTTGTAAGTGGGTCATGGTTGTTGGTCGAGTGAAAAGGGATGTTGGTCGGGCGGCAGTGTAGCGTAAGTAGGGTGAATCGTCAATCCTGGCCGAGCAAGCCTGCCAGCGCTTTTTGCAGGCCGCTGCGCGGCACGCGGCCGGCTGCCTTGCCGGTCTGACCGTTGACCGCGGCCAGGAACGATTCATGCTTGTAGTGGTAGTCGGTGATCCACATCGGCAGCAGCACCAGTCGGTACGATTCGACGATCAATCCGCCGGAGCTCGTGAAGAAGTCCCGGTAGGTTTCTCCGGCGAGGTCGTTGCTCTGGACGTAGGCTTGACCAAGGCGCACGGCTTGCTGGCGCGCAACCAACGACGCGTCTGCCAATGGGACTTGATAGATTTCGGCGGCGGCCTCCGACAGCAGTTCTGCTGAGTAAGGGACGAGCGCCCGAGTATCGTATTCGGCGAGATCGTCCAGCACATCCTTGGGAAGGGCGCGCGTGGCCGGCACTAACAGATCGTCGTGGTACACCAGATAGATGCCGTTGCGCGGAACCCAGGCTTTGTTTCTGCCATAGCCTTCTTCGACCTGCGCATTCCAGCTCAGTGTGCCGCCCAGATCGAAGGTCCAGAACGGCAGCAGGGCTTTGCGGGGCGGAGAGATCGCGGCGCGATCGTCCAGATCACCCGGCCGAAATTTCAAATGGTCCAGCCAGAGGCGGATGCGTTTGCCCGCCTCGCCGGCGTCAAACTGAAAGGGCAGGATGCCTTCCGGTTCGATCAACTCGCCGCTGCTCGCCGTGATCACGTGCGCCGATCCGCAGAAAGGGCAGGCGCCGCTGACGTGCAGCGGCGGCAGCGTGAAAGTTGCGCCACATCCTTCACACTTCAGCGTGCGTTCGACGGGCAATTCCCAACGATGCCCCTTGGCCGTTGCCAGCGCGACGGTGAAGTCTTCTTCGCGGACCAGCGCGTCTTGTTGCAGGGCCTGATACTCGTGCAGGCGATTGCCGCAATAGCTGCATACGAGCGCCTGCTTGTCCGCCGCGCCGGAATGCGCCAGCGGCCCGCCGCATTTGGGGCAGACGTAGCGGCGCACCCCCGCAGGCTGAGGAGCCGCCTCAGGCTTCACCGGCTCGATCGGCTGGTTGGGATCGACGATGTCCTCGGCCTTCAGGCGTCCAGCGAGGATCGCCAGGCCGCGCCGCGCCAGGATATTGGCCGGGTCCCAGGCCAGCACGCTTTCCAGACAGTCGCGTTTTTTACCCGGATCATCTTCGATCTGGCTTAACCATAGCCAGGCCGCTGCTTTCTGATCGGGCGCGGCGTCGTTGCTGCGCAGCACCCATTCCAGGTAAAAGCGCGCTTCTTCTTTGTCGCTGGCCTGGCCGGTTTTGGCGGCAGCCACGCCGCGCACCAGCCGTTCGCGAACACTATCGGACATGCTCACCTCATATAGGCTTAGTTTACCGCATCACTTGCCGGTTGTGAAGCTGATACGACACCAGATATCCATGCTCTTAAGCCGCCCGGGCGAGGAAACCGATCGGGCCGCTGTTGTTGCCGGGCAGAACGTCAGGCGGGGTATAATGCCGCCTGAACTTTGTCAACGGAAAGGATCGACTCATGAAACCGGACGCTATTCGCCGCGTGTTGATTATCGGCGCGGGCACGATGGGTCAGCAGATCGGCTGGCAGTGCGCCGCGCACGGTTGCGAGGTGGTGTTGTACGACGTAGCCGCTGCCGTGCTGGACGACGCCCAGCGCCGCGTGGCCGGCTATGCCGCGGAACTGATGGCGCAGGGAGTCATCACGCCCGGGCAATGTGAGGCCGCGCAGCGGCGCATCTCGGCCGTGACTGACCCGCGGCGCGCCGCGCAGGAGATCGATCTGGTCAGTGAATCCGTGCCGGAAGATCCACAGCTCAAGGGCAGGGTATTGGCGCAGTTCGATGCGCTCTGCCCGCCGCGCACGATTTTCACCACGAACACCTCGACGCTGATCCCGTCGCAGTTCGCCCGGGCAAGCGGCCGTCCCGATCGGCTGCTGGCGCTGCACTTTCATCAGCCCGTCTGGACCAGCAACGTCGTCGACGTGATGCCGCATCGCGGCACTGCGCCGGACGTCACCGCGCGTGTGCTGGAATTCGCCCGGCGCATCGGGCAGATTCCCATCCACCTTCAGAAAGAAAGCCACAGCTATGTTTTCAACACGATGTTCAGCGCGGTGAACCGCGAAGCCTTGACGCTGGCGGCGAATGGCGTGGCGAGCGTGGAAGACATCGATCGCGCCTGGATGGGCATCATGAAAATGCCGCTTGGCCCGTTTGGCATGATGGATCTGGTGGGGTTGGATACGGTCTGGCACATCAGCCAGTACTGGGCCAGGCGCGCCTTCTTCATGCGGCAGCTCAAGAAGAACGCCGATTTCGTGAAGCCGTATGTCGATCGCGGCTGGCTGGGCCTGAAGACCGGGCGCGGTTTCTATACCTATCCGGATCCGGCGTTTCAGCGGCCGGATTTCATCGCGGCGGCGCCGGACGATGGGGGATGACAGGTGTCATTCCGAACCGCGCAGCGGTGAGGGATCTCTCTCGACGGATCGGCAACGTGGCTGATCCGGGTAGAGATGCCTCGCAAACAGACGCTCGGCATGACACGCCGTGAGCAGGTTCCAGGCGGGCCGAATGGCCGACCGACCATATGGCGTACGAATGACCCGTACATGAGGCAATTGGAACCGCCATAAATGAAAAAAAGATGGCGCGGCGGCTCGAGTGTGAGCCGCCGCGTTGCATATTCACCTTGCGTAAGCGCTACTTCTTTGCTACTTTAGTGGGTGTAGCGATCTGCTCGTTGTCGGCCGGCAGGGCGTCACGAGCGTCCACAATCCACGCCACAGCTTTGAAGGTTACCTTGCCGACGGTTGCGTCGTCCGCCGTGAAGGTGTAACTGAACTTGAAGTCCGTGGTGCGATTGGATGGGCGCACTGGCACGTTCTGCTCCAGGGAGCCGAACTGCGTGTAGCCTCCCGGCACACTCTTGTATAGCTCTACTCGAACTTTCTCGGGATAGATCTTGCTGTTGAGACCGACGACGAGCTGGCGGGTCTGTCCGGCGGAAGCGGATTGCGGCGCCGAGAACTTGGTGATGGCCACATCGTGGGTCTTGACGTGCACCGTCTGCGAGGTCGACGCCGTGCGCCCGTCGAATGTTGTAACAGTCAAGTTCACAGTATAGTCGCCGTCTACCGCATAGCGGTGGCTGGGGCTCCAGGGTTCGGTGGCTGTGGTTCCGTCGCCAAAATCCCAGCTGATTGAACTGATGCCCACGTTCGCCGGATCCCATGAGTAGTTGTCGAAGTAGACGGCCTCGAACATGTTCGGGTCATAGGGGTAGTAACCGAAGTTCGGGTAGGGCGGCTCCGCGACCTGAAGATGGAACGGGACCCAGGCGTTTTCGTTGGTCCCGAGTAGGAAGTAGTAGGTCGTGCCGGCCTCCATGTGGACCGTCAGGAAACTGCTGTTATACCAATCGCGAGCGCTGCAAGCCACTTCCTGGAGTGCGTCCAACGAACTCCCCGTATACACCCCGACAACGGTATACGGCCATGTCTCTGTGCGCTGAGAGAGCGAACCACTTGCGGCCGGCGTATACGCGTACCAGACCGTCTTGCTGGCGGAGCCGCATGACGGCATCGGCTCGCCGGCTTCGGTTGAGGCAGCCGCCATGTCTGTGCTGTCATCATATGGCAGAGCTGGAGATCACTTTCGCACCTGCGAAATCGTCGTTGGCAGGTGCCGCCGTAAATGACATGCTGAAATTCAGGTAATTGTTCGACGACCACATCGTGCCTGCCTGGAAATAGTAAGTCTGGTTCGCCTGGACGGTGAACCAGAAGGAACCGCCGTACGAGGCACAGCCGAGCGATGAGTCAGTCCGCCGAAACCCTCCCCATCGGCCCGATAGGCGTACAGGATCGTGTCGCCATTCCAGCTGCCCCATAGCCCCGCGTTTACGGCGCCATTAGCAGGGGCAGTGTATTTGTACCAGGCGGTGTGCTGCGGCGTGTAGCCGCAGTTCCCCGTCGGCTCCCCTGCCTCAGTCGTGGCGTTCGTCACATCTGCCGACTCGGAGGCAGACGTCCCTGAAATGGCAGCCGCATCGCCGAAGTTGTCGTTGGCGGGCGGCGGCACAGCCTCCACAGTCAATTGCGCGGTTCCCCCGGATCCATAAAGCGCGCCCACCTGGAAGTAGTAGGTCGTGCCTGCGCTGGCGCTGAAGGTAAGTGAGAGGGAGTACCACGATGCACAGTTTATATTGCTCAGGTCAGTGATATTGGGACCATAAGCCTGATAGATCACCAGATTCGTATCCTCGAAGCCCGACAAATTGACTTTCACGACCTGGCTTACCGTCGGGGTGTACGAATACCAAACCGTCTGTGGAGCCCAGTTGCAGGGCTGGGGCTCGCTGGTTTCAGTAGTGGCGCCTGCCATCACGACTGCATCACTGAATTGCAGATTCGAGATGACAGTGGCCGAAACAAAGTTGTCGTTGGGTGGCGGCACAGGCGGTGGCGATTGAAAGACCATCGGTGTTGCCGAAACGCCCGGTGCGGTCAGGGTCGCTGCCAGAACGACAGCGACGATCAGTTTCCACAGATGATGCTTGACCATGACTCTCCTTTCAGTTGTGTTGAGGGGGTGCGGGAAAAGTTGCGCTCTGAATTGAACGAACACGGATCACGCCAGTGAAACAGTGCGCTTAGCGATCACTTCCTTCACGGCGCAAGCATGATCGCCGTGCAGCTAACATTTTATGACACTTCGGTGCGAAAGGCTTGGCGCGTCGCTATCAGTTGTCTATCAGTTTGGATGGAGGGTCGGTTTCAAAAGGGAGTGTGTAAGAGGGATCGGGTTGAGCGAGAGGCGCAGCATGCCGCGGAAGAGTTGGATCTTGCAGCCAGTAGCCCCAACCGCGCTCCGAGAGCAAATAGCGGGGATGCCGGATATCGGGTTCGATCTTCTGGCGGATGCGCTTGATGCAGTTGTGGACCTGGGCCAGCGTGCCCCCGTTGTCAGTCGACGCAAACCAGACGTGTGCCAGGAGCTCCGGCAAGGACACGCTGCGGCCCTGCTGGCGCGCGAGATAGGCCAGCACGGCGAATTCAAGCGGCGTGAGATGAATGTGCCTGCCCCAGCGCGTCACTTCCTGCAGCTGCAGATCAATCGTCAGGCCGCCGAATCGAACCTGCTCCTCGGTCGGCTGAGCCAGCAGCACTTCCTTCGCATAATCGATCAGCGACTGATCGAAGCTGATAAGGCCCTGAGCCGCCTGATAGATCGCCTGAACGAGAACGGCTTGCTCGCACTCCGGTCGAAACAGGCCGGTCAAGCCGGCGGCCAGCACGGCTTCCAAAATCCAGTTGTCTGTGCCATCCGTGAGGGCGATGATATGTGTGGCGGGCAGCAGGAGGTGGATTCTTGCCCACAGGCGAACATCGAGAACCGGCGTACAGTCGGCATCGAGGAGCACCACATCGTATGAAACCAGCGAGGCAGGGGCGTTATACGAAAAGAGAATATCGTAACCATCGATTAACACCAGGTTTGCTTCGCGCGACAAACAGCGCTCGAAGTGCGCCAGGCGCGCCGGATCTGGCTCGATCAGGAAAACGGTGACCTTGTCCACAAACTGTCTCCTGAGCCGCTCCTAGCACCGCTTTTCTTGCGCTCGCGGGGCAAAGGCGTCTGACAGCGCCCTCAGGCTTGAGTCAGTGTCTAAGTTCACTCTGGAAAGTTCAGCGGGATCAGTCATTCTCGCGTGCTTCGCTCCTGCGTGCCGCCAGGCCCCAGTGGGGCCTGGGTACGGCAAAGCGGGAATCCAGTGGATGCCCGACACGCCCAGCGCGCATCTTCGCTACGCTACGACCGCATTGCGGCGGGCAAGGCGAAAGCACTCGGGCACACTTGCACCCACTGCGTGCAGTGCGGTGTGACGATTGAGCGGCGCTGATTCCGCAAGACTTACCTGAACGCACTTAGTATACTGCTAGTATACTGCTTAAGCGGGTGATATGTCATCACCCCGGCGGGGTGATTTGGGGTGCGGTATAATCGTTGTGCATTTTGTGAAAGCTGAGGACTCCGATGCGCTTATTCTTGCTAGGTTTAGTTGTCTTGTCGTTGCTAACGGCTTGCGCCGGGCCCACGGCCACTCCGCGGCCAATCGGTCCCACGGCAACCGCCCGGCCATTCCCGACTTTTGGCCCCACGCGCACGCGGACTCCTACGCGCACGCCACCGCCCACGCCAACAGTCGATCTTCCGGATGCGGCAGCACCCGTGGATACGGCTGCCCCAACGGCGATGGCGGCCGTGGCGGGTGGGCGGCCGATCGGGACACGGCAGCCCGCCGCTGCTGCGCCGACGGGCAAGATCGCGCGCGCGGATGTGCCGGGCGTCTTGCGATCGGCGCTGCTGAAAGCCGGTGTGAGTGATCCCCAAGTCTACTGGTTCACTTTCGACGAGGGCGATCGCGAACAGGCGTTGATGGTTCAGTATGCCAGCCCGCTGCGCTGGCAGCCGGGCTATCAAGCGATGCTGCGCGCCGCCAAGCAAGTGCTGGGCCAGTATTACCTGCAGATCGATCCGGCGTTGTACACGGCCTTCGTTGCGGCCACCGACCTGACCGGCACCAGTGATACCGTGGTGCGCCTGCGCCGTTTTGCCCCGGAGAAGCTGGCTAAGGGCGAAATCGGCCTGGAGGATTTCTTGAACAATTATTTCGAGCCGGAACAGGTTGCAATCACCTGCGCTGCGGCGGGCTGCACGGGCAAGATGGCGACGCCATTCCCGGCATTCAGCTTTCCATTCCCGCTTCCGACTCCGGGTTCTCCGGTGCCTCCGGCGCCTTAGGCAATTGCCAACTTGATCTCTGATCCGCATTCGAGGTTTGCCCGTGCCCGCGGCAACGCAGCGGCGGGCCCCTGGACGCAGCGGGAACGCCCCTCCAGAAGGCGTGCACCAAACTGGAATTCGCTCCACTCGGAAGGACAACAACATGTCACAGCGATTTGAGTTGGTCTCTGATTTCCAGCCGATGGGCGATCAGCCTCAGGCGATTGACGATCTGGTGGAGGGCTTGAAGCAAGGCCGGCGCTATCAGACGCTGCTGGGGGCCACGGGCACCGGCAAGACGTACGTCATCGCGGAGGTGATTCAGCGCACGCAGAAGCCCGCGCTGGTCATGGCGCATAACAAGACGCTGGCGGCGCAATTGTACTCGGAGTTCAAGGAATTCTTCCCGCACAGTTCCGTGAACTACTTTGTGTCGTACTACGACTACTATCAGCCGGAAGCCTACATCGCCCGCACCGACACCTACATTGAGAAGGACACCGCGATCAATGAAGAGTTGGATCGGCTGCGGCTGGCCGCCACCTCATCCCTGTTTTCACGGCGGGATGTGATCGTCGTCGCCTCGGTGTCGTGCATCTACGGCATCGGCAACCCGCAGGACTGGGGCAAGGTCATGGTCAAGTTGTCGGTGGGCGAGAACCGCCGGCGCGATTTGCTGCTGCGCCACCTGGTCGATCTGCAATATGAGCGCAACGACGTCGCCTTCGGGCGCGGCAAGTTTCGCGTGCGCGGCGATACGCTGGAAGTGCAGCCGGCTTATGCCGAGACGGCGTATCGCGTCGAGTTCTGGGGTGACACGGTGGAGCGCCTGACCGAGATTCAGCCGCTGACCGGCGAGATCCTGGCCGAGCACGCCGCGGTCGATATTTATCCGGCCAAGCAGTTTATCACTTCGGAAGAGAAGTTGCAGCGGGCTCTGGCGTCGATCGAGGCGGAACTGCAGGACCAGATCAAATATTTCAAGGGCCATGAGCTGTACCTTGAGGCGCAGCGCATCGAGCAGCGCACGAAGTATGATCTGGAAATGCTGCGCGAAGTGGGCTACTGTTCCGGGATCGAAAACTACTCGCGGCACTTTGACGGCCGATCGGTTGGCGAGCCGCCCTGGACGCTGGTGGATTATTTCCCGGACGACTTCCTGCTGGTCGTCGACGAGAGCCACATGACGCTGCCGCAAATCCGCGCCATGCATCACGGCGATCGCAACCGCAAAGAAGAACTGGTGAAGTATGGCTTTCGCCTGCCCAGCGCGGTGGATAATCGCCCGCTGACCTTTGAGGAGTTTGAGGATCGCATCAATCAGGTGATCTTTACCAGCGCCACGCCCGGGCCCTACGAGATGGAACATTCGCAGCGGGTCGCGCAGCAGATCATTCGCCCGACCGGCCTGGTCGATCCTGAAGTGGTCGTGAAACCCGTGACCGGGCAGGTGGACGATTTGATCGGGCAGATTCACGATCGGGTAGGGCGCGGTGAACGCGTGCTGGTGACCACGCTGACCAAACGCATGGCTGAAGACCTGGCCGATTACCTGAAGGAGATCGGCATCAAGGTGCAGTACTTGCACAGCGAAGTCGAAACCTTCGAACGCGTGGAGATTCTGCGCGATCTGCGCCTGGGATACTACGATGTCGTGGTGGGGATCAACCTGCTGCGCGAAGGACTCGACCTGCCGGAGGTTTCCCTGGTGGCCATTCTCGACGCGGATAAGGAGGGTTTCCTGCGCAGTGAGACTTCGCTCATTCAGACGATTGGCCGCGCCGCGCGGCACGTCAATGGCACGGTCATCATGTATGCCGACAAGGTCACGGACTCGATGCGGCGCGCGATCGACGAGACGAGCCGCCGCCGCGGAATTCAGCTGCAATACAACGAAAAGCACGGCATCGTGCCGGCCACGGTGGTGAAAGCGGTGCGCGCCCTGATCAGCCAGGAAGAACACGCGCTGGCGGAACCCCGCGAGGCTTATAACGTTGGCGGGAAGATGCCCAAGGATGAATTGGCGCGGCTGATCAAGGAGCTCGAAAAAGACATGAAGCAGGCCGCGAAGGACCTGGAATTCGAAAAAGCCGCACTGCTGCGCGATCAAATCTTCGATTTGCGACAGCAGCTGGATGCCAAAGATACCCGGCCCGAGTGGGAGAAATTACGCTCAGCCGCGTAACGATCTCCTGCCCGCTGACAGGCCCGCCGGAATGCTCTGCCGTGTTAGCTGCCTGCGTTTTCACCAAACACTGACCCTTTTGCGCCTCAATCCCTGCCAGTCCTAAACCAGGCGCAAACCAATACGCGCTATAATTGTGATGTCATCCACCGCATGAGGACAGGTCTTGTGATGCCTAGCTTATCCATTGTTTTGCCCGCATATAATGAAGAAGCAAACGTCGTCGCCGCCGTCGAAGAAGTCTCGCACGTCGCGCAGCAACTGAATATCGACTATGAAATTATCCTCGTCAACGATGGCAGTCGCGATCGGACTGGCGAACTGGCGCGCACCGAACTTGAGCCGCGCATTCCCAACTTCCGCCTGGTCGAGCATTTTCCGAATCGCGGCTATGGCGGCGCGCTCAAGGCCGGCTTTGCCGCAGCCACCAAGGACTTGATCGTCTTCATCCCGGCCGATAAGCAGTTCAAGTTTAGCGAAGTCGATTTGCTGCTGGCGAAGCTGGCGCCAACGCTGACGCTCGTCAGCGGCTGGCGGGTGCACCGGCAGGATAACCTCGTTCGACGGCTGAACGGCCTGGGCTGGAATACGGTGGTGGCGCTGCTGTTTGGCCGCACGATTCACGACATTGATTGCGGTTTCAAACTCTTCCGGCGCGAGGTGTTGAATCACATTCATATCGAATCGAATGGCGCGATGATTGACACCGAAATGCTGGCCGAAATGAAAGCGCGCGGCTATAAGATGACCGACGTGCCCGTTACGCATTTGCCGCGCGTGGCCGGCTCGCCGACTGGCGCGAACCTGAAGGTCATTCTGCGCGCCTTTCGCGACTTGTTCAAGTTTCGGCTGCGTTTGTGGCGCGAGCTGCGCGAAGAGAAGCAGGCCGTCCAGCCTGAGTCCTAGGTGCTCAACTCATGGCGGCCTGCCGAATATTGTGCCTCTGGGTTCGCCCGCAGCTAAACTGCGGGCGAACCCAGATCATTTTCAGCACGCTGCCCCGTGCGTCCCGGTCCTGTGCATCTGACATTCTAACCGCTTTCTTACTTACTGATGCGCCTTCCAAATTTCCGCCGCTGTTTTCTCCGGGCGTTTTGACTAAATACTAACTCATTTTGTGCCTCGATCCCTGCAAGCGCTCAACCGGGTGCAAACCCGCACACGCTAAAATCTCGATGTAACCTGACATTAATGTGTGAACGCCGGCACAAGTTCGGATTAATTGATATCATGGCTGAAGCATGCTAAAGGCTAAACAGTGTTATGTGCTTGTACTCGATAGTCATAGTTGAAGGCCCGGGGAGCGATTGATGAAGCGCATAGGCGGGCTCATTGTGGTTGCGATATTCATTCTGGCCCTCGGACTTCGGCTGTGGGGAATTGGATTTGGCTTACCTTACCCGTATCATGCCGATGAGCCAACCTACGTAAGCGCCGCCCTCAACCTGGGGGCAGGCGTCATCGGACGCCAGCCTAATCCCACTGGCTTCTCCAACATACTCTTCGGTGAATACGCCAGCTACTATCTTGCCGGCCGCTTGAGCGGGCTTTTCCCCTCTGCTGCCGCGTTCGAACAGGCCTACCGTTCTGATCCGAGTATCTTTCTGCTCCTGGGGCGCTTGACGAGTGCGCTCTTCGGTTCGGCGACTGTGCTCGCGCTCTACTGGCTGGGCGCGCGCTTGAATCGCCGCGCGGCAGGCTGGCTGGCGGCCCTGTTTCTGGCAGTCGCCTTCCTGCATGTGCGCGACTCTCATTACGGCGTGCCGGATGTCGCTACCACATTCTTTGTCAGCCTTGCCGTGCTGTTCGGTGTGCTGGCGAGTCAAAAACACAGCGGCAAATATTTGTCTGCGGCCGCCGCAGCGACAGGCTATGCCATCGCCACTAAGTGGAGCGTGTGGCCCGTCGGTATTCCTTTGCTGATCGCGTTTGTGTACCACTTCTGGTGGCGAGCCCGGTCGACCAAGGTTTCCCTATCCGCTCAATTGTTGAGCATGCTGGCCGTTGGGCTGTGCTTCGCCGGCGGCTTCGCAGTGGGCGGGTTCCAATTGTTGCTGAAGCCCGCGACGTATCTGGAGTATGCCTTGCGAGAAGCGCGCGCAGGAGAAGCCGGGGGCTTCGGGCTGTGGCAGATTGATACGGTGCCGGGCTGGGAATTTTATCTGAAGACCCTGTCCTATGGCCTGGATTTGGTTCTGCTGATCCTGGGTATACTTGGCCTGGCGCGGCGAGCGGCCTTGGCCGTTGTGCGCCGTGACGCGGCGAGCGCTGTGCTGGTTTCTTTCCCGCTGGTGTATTTTCTGGTGATGGGCTCAACGCAGCACTACTTTGCGCGCTATGCGCTCCCGTTGATTCCCTTCGTCGCCCTGGGCGCGGCCGACGCCCTCGTGGCAGCGCATGCCTGGCTCGCCGTCAGGCATCGTTCGCTGGCCTGGGTAACAACGGCCATTCTCACGATCGCTGCACTGGCGCTTCCGCTGCTGAGAAGCATCCAGCATGATGTGCTGCTGACACAACTTGACACGCGGACTATCGCCAAAGGTTGGATCGAGGCGAATATCCCGGCCGGGGCGAAGCTGGCCGCCGACTGGCCGATACATACCCCGCCGCTGTCGACGGCCGTGCAACCCGTGCCGGGCAGTTCCGCGGCTTACGACCTGCAGTATATCGGCGGATCGGGACTCTCGGACCATGATCTGGACTGGTACCGCCGGCAGGGCTACGACTACCTGATTGCCAGCAGTTTCATTTACAACATTCCGCTGGTCTTTCCGCAGCAGGATGCGAATCGCAAGGCGTTTTATGCTGCGTTGCCGCAGAAATTGGCACTGGTCAAGAAATTCTCGGCGGATTCCGGCGGCGCTGAGCCACCCTTCCTGTTCGACGAGATCTATGGGCCGGCCGTCAGCCTCTGGCAGCGCGAACGGCCCGGTCCTTCAATCGAAATTTATCAGCTAGCGAGCAAATAAATGGAACCTACCTTCTTTGCACATTCAACTGCAGATGTCTCGCCCAGAGCCGCCATTGGCGCTGGCACCAGGATTTGGCAGCACTGCCAGGTGCGTGAAGACGTCGTGATTGGCCAGAATTGCATCCTGAGCAAAGGCGTTTACGTCGATGCCGGGGTCCGCATTGGCAGCAATGTGAAAATTCAGAATGGCATATCGGTCTATCATGGCGTGACGCTGGAAGACGGCGTGTTCTGCGGCCCGCACTGCGTATTTACCAATGATAAGCAGCCGCGCGCGATCAACCCCGATGGCTCACTGAAAAGCATGTCCGACTGGCAGGTGAGCGAGACGCTCGTCAAGACTGGGGGCGTCGCTCGGCGCGCATGCCACCGTGGTGTGCGGAGTAACGGTCGGGCGCTGGGCGATGATCGGCGCGGGTGCCGTGGTCACGCGCGATGTGCCAGATTACGGTTTGGTGTACGGCAACCCGGCGCGGCTGCACGGTTTTGTCTGCCCCTGCGGCGAGAAGCTGCCGCCCGGCGAAACGGCTGCCGGCGAAGTGTGGCTGCGGTGTCCGCGCTGCCAGACGCGCGTGGCCATTCCGGCCGGCATCTATGCCCAGGCTAAATAAATCTTTGTTCCATTCAAAGGAGCGATTATGATTCCCATTGCAAAGCCCATGATTGGTGATGCTGAAAAGCAAGCCGTGATGGAAGTGCTGGATTCCGGCATGCTGGCGCAAGGCCCGCGCACGGCCAGGTTCGAGGAACGCTTCGCGCAAGCCTGCGGCGTGAAGCACGCCATCGCTACGACGTCCGGCACGACCGCGCTGCATATGGCCCTGCTGGCCAACGGCGTCGGCGAGGGCGACGAAGTGATTACGACGCCTTTCACGTTCATTGCCTCGGCCAACAGCATCTTGTTCACGGGCGCGCAGCCGGTATTCGTGGATATCGATCCGGAAACCTTCAATATCGATCCGGAGCAAGTCGCGAAAGCCGTCACGCCGCGCACCAAGGCGATCATGCCGGTCCATCTCTACGGCTATATGTGCGACATGGATGCGCTGCAGGCCATCGCCGATCGGCACGGCTTGAAGATCGTCGAAGATGCGTGCCAGGCCATCGGCGCTGCCTATCATGGCCAACCGGCCGGCAGCCTCGGCACCGGCTGCTTCAGCCTGTATGCCACCAAGAACGTGATGTCGGGCGAGGGCGGGATGATTACGACGAGCGACGACGCCGTGGCCGAGAAATGCCGCCTGCTGCGCAACCACGGCATGCAACGCCGTTACTATCACGATATGCTGGGCTTCAATTTCCGCATGACCGATCTGTGCGCGGCCATCGGGCTGGCGCAACTGGATCGGCTGGAAGACTTCACGACCCGGCGCCGCGCGAATGCCGCCTACCTCAATTCCAAGATCGAGAGTGTGATCACGCCGACGGTCAAAGACGGCTATCGCCATGTCTGGCATCAGTACACGATCCGTGTCGGCGGCGGGCGCGATCGCGATGCGGCGGTGCGGCAGTTGAACGAGGCCGGCATCGGCACCGGCGTCTTCTATCCTGTCCCGGCTCATCGGCAGGCCTACATGCGCGACATCGTGGGCGATGTGCAGCTGCCGGTCGCCGAGCAGCTGGCCGGAGAAGTCATCTCGCTGCCAGTTCATCCGCAGCTGAGCCAGGCCGATCTCGACGCGATCGTGGCGGCAGTGAACAGGTTGTGACTCCAACGGCGTTTGCAGTAGAATCGCGGTGAGGCACATGCAACGTACCCGGCAACACTCGATCAAATTCCGGCTGTGGCAGACGGCAGGGCGGCTGGCCGGCCTGGCCGTGCTGCTTCTCTGCCTGGCTGCCCAGTCATCACGCGCGGCCGCGCAGTCTTCCGGGATAACGTGGTCGGCGCCGGAGAATCTCTCGAACACTCCGCAAAGTTCATCCAGTCCGGCGATCATTGCGGATGACTATGGGAATGTGCACGTTTTCTGGAGTGAAGATGTGTCTGGATCGGCGCATCCACTACTAGCCGGCTCGGGCGACAGCATCTATTACACCCGGTGGGATGGGACTTCTTGGACGCCGCCGGTGGATATTCTCTATGCGCCAAATGATCCGATTGCGGATCAGATGTCGGTGGCAATTGACAAACAGGGCTATCTGCATTTAGTTTGGACGGGACTGAACAATATCTACTATAGCAAAGCTCGAGTGACAGAGGCCGGATCAGCACGCGCCTGGCTGGAGCCGGTGGTGATTGCCACCAACAGCGCGCGTACTTCGCTTGAATCGAGCATCGTGGCTGACGCTGCTGGTAATGTGCATATCATCTACGCGACGCGCGGTGATGATCCCGGAGTCTATCATGTCGAATCCAGCGACGGCGATACGTGGAGCGAGCCGCAAAAACTATCGGAGCCTTTCGATCCGCTTGAGACTTCTTTTTCCCGCGTGAAAATCATTGCCGACGGCGCCGGTCGACTGCACAGTGTCTGGCAGACTTCGGAGATCAATGGCTATGGACAGGCCGTCTACTACACCCGCAGCATAGATGGCGGCAAAAGCTGGGCTTCCCCGCGGCGCATGGCGTACCGCCAGCCGGGCGATTTCGATGTCGGCTGGCCCTATCTTATGGCGGTCGGAGCGTCAGACCTCCACCTGATCTACACTGGCGGCTCGGATGTGGGCGCGCTCGGGCGATATGAGCAGGTTTCGAGTGACGGGGGTGAAACCTGGAGCGCGCCGCAGCACATCATCACTGAAATGATCGGGATCAATGGTTACGTGGTTCCTGTCGTCGACGGGGCGGGCCAGCTGCATCTGATCATCAATATGCGCCCGGTGGCAACCCAGGTAGTGGGCATCTACTATTCGTCCTGGCTGGGCGATCGGTGGTCGCCTGTGGTCCCGCTTGTCGACGATATACCGGCTGCCGAATCTGCGCACTACGCAGCCGTGGCCGTGGATCGCGGAAATGAAATCCATGTCGTGTGGAATCAAATCCGTGGCGGGGAAATCTGGCACGTGCGCGGTGTCATCCAGAATGTAGCGCCTTCCAAGTTGGAAGCGGTGCCGACGACTGTGCCTTCGCCGACACCTGAGGCGACTGCCGCCCTGATTTCAACTCGCCTGACACAATCAGCCCCTGCGAATGTTAATCCAGAGCTCAGTACGACAGCCATTAACTCGGCCAGTAATAGCCCGCTGATTCCGGCTGCCATTTCGACACTTGTGGTCATCGTGATGATGGCGGTAGTGTGGCGTGCGCGGCAACGCCGCCGGGTTTGAGGATACAGGAGTTATCCCTTGGTTCATCTGACGAACTTATATCATTATCGAGATCTGCTCTGGCTTTGGACGGGGCGTGAAGTTCGGGTGCGGTACAAACAGTCAGCCTTGGGCGCAGCCTGGGCGGTGATTCAGCCGCTGGCGTTGACGTTGGTGTTCACGCTGGTTTTCTCGCGGCTCATTCAGGTGGATACGGGCGGCGTGCCCTATCCGGTCTTCGCCTACTCGGCGCTGGTGCCGTGGACGTTCTTTGCCACGTCGCTGGCCTTTGCGATTCCCAGCCTGGTGAACAATCTCAATCTGGTGGGCAAGATCTACTTTCCGCGCGAGATTTTGCCGCTGGCCAACATCGGCGCGGCGCTGGTCGATTTTGCGATGGCCGGCCTGGTGTTTGCTGGCATGATGCTGATCTATCAGATTCCGCTGACGTTGAATGTGCTGTGGGTGATCCCCCTGCTGATTGTTCAGATGATGCTGACGGTGGGCGTGACGCTGATCGGGGCGGCGCTTATCGTGTTCTTTCGGGATGTGCGTTTTATCATTCCGCTGTTGACTCAAATCTGGATGTATGCGTCACCGGTGATCTATCCGGCCACGCTGGTTCCGGCGCAGTGGCAGACGCTGTACTTTTTGAATCCGATGGCGGGCATCATCTCTGGCTATCGGAGTGCCCTGGTGCTGGGCGAAACGCCCAACCTGCCCGCGCTCTTCTTGGCGACGATTATCTCGGTCGTGTTGCTGTTGATCGGCTATGTCACCTTCAAGCGGAGTGAGCCGCTGTTTGCGGACTTAATCTGATGATGAACGAACCACTGCCTGTTGGCACGATTATCTTTGACAACGTTTCGAAGCGTTATCGGTTGGGTATGTTCGGCTCGCTGCGCGGCACGCTGGCCGCCCTGCGTTCCAGACCAGCGGAGGGTGACAACGCTCAACGCACGTTATGGGCGTTGCGTGATGTCAGTTTCCGCGTGGAGCCCGGCGCGGCGCTGGCGCTGGTCGGCCCGAACGGCGCCGGCAAGACCACTACCTTGAAATTGCTCTCCAACATCACGCGCCCGGCTTCGGGACGCGTTCTGGTCAGTGGGCGCATCTCGTCGTTGATCGAGCTGGGCGCGGGCTTCCATCCCGAGCTGACGGGGCGCGAAAACATCTATCTGAACGGCGCCATCCTGGGGATGAAGCGCGCCGAGATCGCACGCAAGATCGATGACATCATCGCCTTTGCGGAACTCGAGCGCTTCATTGACACGCCAGTGAAACGTTACTCCTCCGGCATGTACGTACGGTTGGGATTTGCGGTCGCCGCGCATGTCGAGCCGGACATCTTGCTGGTGGACGAGGTACTGGCGGTGGGCGATGCCAGTTTCCGCCATCGCTGTACGCAGCGCATGCACGAGATGCAACGCAACGGTACCACCGTCGTGTTTGTCTCGCATAACATGCATCAGGTTCGCAGCACCTGCGACAGCGCCCTGCTGCTGATGCATGGACAGATCAGGCGGAAGGGCACGCCGGACGAGGTCATCGGCGAGTACGAGCGACTTCTATTGAGCAATGAGGCTGCCCATGAAGCCAGCGGACAGCCTGCTGCCGGCGGAATTTACGCGCAGACCGGTCTGGTCCTCACAGCGATTGAGATCGACGGGCCTGGGCTGGCGGCTGAGCATGTGCTGCGCAGCGAACAGCCGGCCACGCTGAAAATCACCTATCAATCGGCCCGTCCTCAGCCGATCGGGCGCATCGATATTCGTGTCCTGCGCGAGGATGGCACGACGTGCAGCGCGATCGACGGGCGCAATGCCCTGAATAACGGCCAGCAACTGCAGGATCTAGGCGAAGCGGGTGTCCTCGAAATCACCTACGATCCACTTCAGTTGGCGACCGGCCAGTACAGCGTGCTGGTACAGATCACCGATCTGAGCGACGCGATGGTGATAGCCTCGGGCCAATCGCCGCGATTCGATGTATATGCTGAAAAGAGCCTGAATAATCCAGGCGTCTACATGCCGCGCACACGGTGGATCCATCACGTCACTGCTGGCCCAGGAAAGATCACCCATGCGAATTGAGCACCTAACTCAGACGCAATCGACCACTACGGCGCGCATTGAGGCGACCGTCATCTGGGAAGACAGCCAGCGACCCAGCCGCGCGATCTTTTTCGAGACGACTGCCGCGTATGCCGGCGCGCTGACCTGCGATCCCCACGCATTTCTCACTGCGGCTGTGATCCCGGCGATGCAGCATGGCGAACACCGCGTCAAGATCGATGCGCCGATCTGCCCGGATCTGATCACTGGCTTGCAGACCAACATGAATTGGCTGCGTGCCTGGTACCCTAACGATCTCGCGGTTGTGAATCTTGAGACCTGCTCGGCCGGCGGGCATGCGCCCGCCGATTGCCAAACCCGATCGGCCTCCTTCCTATCTGGTGGCATCGATTCGCTGACAACGTTGCGCGCCAATCAGCTGGTGTATCCCTCCGATCATCCCGGAATAATCAAAGATTGCCTGATCGTACACGGCTTTGACATCGGAGGTCTCGAAACGCTGGGTGAGGAAGCACAGATCTTCGAGCGCACGATCGCTTCGCTGCAACCCATCGCAACAGACGCGCGGATAGAGTTGATTCCTGTCCGCACCAATATTCGCCATCTGGACGACGACGTGTATTTTTGGATGTACAAACTGCACGGCGCCGCGCTATCGGCAGTGGCTCATGCTTTCTCGAGGCGCCTCGGACGAGTGTATATCGGCTCGACGGTCAACATTCCCTACATCGACCCATGGGGTTCACACCCCTTGCTGGATTCCAATTACAGCAGCAGTAATTTGCAGATCCGGCACGATTCGATCCGCCTTTCGCGGCTGGATAAGGTGCGCGTGATTGCCGACTGGGATGCGGCGCTGCGCAACCTGCGGGTGTGCACCATGAATCCGCCTGATCAGTTGAACTGTGGCAAGTGCGAGAAGTGCATCCGCACTATGACCGAGCTGCTGGCCTTGGGCAAATTGGCGCAGGCTCCGTCGTTTTCGGCGCAGGATGTTTCGCCGGAACTGTTGAACACGATTGAGATTACCACCGATCACCAGAATGCCTGGTACCTGGAACTGGTCGATCTGCTGGCGGCCCGCGGCCGATCCGACCTGGTGGCTGTCATCAGGCGCAAAGCAAATGAATTCCGCAGGCGTCAAGCCTGGGAACAGGAAGAGGACTGGAAGGGACAGGTCAAGAAATTCGACCGCCGGCGTCTGGGTGGCACCCTGTATCGATCGTATAAGGGGGTTCGCGACATCTTCAGCTAGACGGGTTGACTAGATCGTGACTCACTGAACAAGCGCGCCATGTAATGGATAAGGAGTTTGACATGCGCATTCAGAACATTCGCAGCGACCAATGGGATGGCGGACAGCGTATCGCGGCCACTGTGACCTGGGAAGACAATGACCGGCCACAGCGCGATATCTACTTTGAAGTCGACAATACGTTCGCGGATTATCTGGCTCCCGATCCCCATGCTTTTCTGGTAGCCTGCCTGGTGCCGGCCATGCGCCACTGCGAAAAGCGGGTTGCCATCGATGAGCCGATCTGTCCTGAATTGCGCACCGGCCTGCAGATTAATATGGGCTGGCTGCGTCAATGGTCAGGTCTGTGCCGTGAGCCGGTCAGAATCGAGGCGAAGCCGGAAGCCCGCCTGCCCGCCGCCCCTACCGTTGAATGTGCCGGGTCTTTTCTGTCAGGCGGTGTTGATTCTTTGGCCCTGCTCAGGGAAAACCGCCTTAGATTTCCGCCTGAGCACCCTCGCTCGATCAAGGACTGCCTGATTGTCCACGGCTTCGATATGGGGGGCGTCGAGACCGCCGGTGCGGAGAGCGAGGCGTTTGAGCAGGCCGTCAAAACTCTCACAGCGATCACCGCAGACGCGCAGGCCGATCTCATCCCGGTACACACCAATGTGCGCCACCTTGACAGTGACCTCATCTTCTGGATGTACGAATTCGCCGGAGCTGCAATGGCGTCTGTCGCTCACGCGCTTTCCAGACGGTTGTCGCTCGTGTATTTCGCGTCAGCGCTTGACATCCCACATCTGATGGCGAATGTATCGGTGCATCCGTTGTTGGATAGTAACTATAGCAGCGCCAACTTGCAGATTCGGCACGATGGCGTGCAGCACTCCCGGCTGGATAAGGTCAGATTGTTAGCTGATTGGGATGTGGCGCTTCAGGCGCTCCGGGTGTGCACGCTGAATCCGCCCGGGATGCTGAACTGCGGAAAATGCGAGAAATGTGTCCGCACCATGCTGGAGCTGCTCGCCGTGGGCAAACTGGCTGGGACCTCGGCGTTTCCGACGGATAACGTTTCTGCCGAACTGCTCGGCACCGTCGACTTTCAGTTCGTGCATGAAGAAGCGTACTTTCTGGAGTTGATCGATCCGCTGCTCAGTATAGGCCGGCCGGATCTGGTTCGGGTTATTGAAATCAAATCAAAGGAATTCCGCAAGCACCTGGCGTGGGAAGAAGAGCGTGATTGGAAGGGCGTTGTCAAGAGATTTGATCGCAAATGCCTGGGCCGTTCCATGTACAAGTCGTACAAAAGCTTGCGCGCCTTGTCAACTGTCGCGCGCAACTGACGACTGAGGGGCAGCCGCCGGCATGCGATTCGAAGCTTTCGGACTTACCAGGACGCAGTGCTGGTTCGCTGGGTTGCGACTGTGACCGGGGAAGACAGCAGAGAACTAATGGGAGAAGTGCGGTGAACGTTGGCGTTATCGGCTGGTGGAACAACGGCAATCAGGGTGACTTTGCGATCCTGGACAGCGTCACGCGGGCGCTCGCGTCACGGCGCGTGGTTCCGATCGATGTGCCGTTTCTGATCACGCCCGATGAGATTGAGCGGCTCAATCAACTGGACTTTTTGATCTTCGGCGGTGGCGGCCTGTTGACGACCAGCCCGGCCGTGCCGTTTGACACCTTCGACGTCTGGGGCCATGATCTGCATACTCCGATCGGTATCGTCGGACTGGGCGTGGATGAAGTCAAGCCGGAGCATCGACGCGCCGTTCAGCTACTGCTCGATCGCGCGGCTTTCGCCTTTGTGCGCGATACCACCAGCCGGCAGCTGCTGAACCATCCCAAAGTGCAGCTGATGCCGGACGTGACCTTCTTTCAGCCGGATACGATTGTACCGCGTCCGGTCGCTTCGGCGCGGCCGATCTGCGGCGTGAACCTGCGATCGTTGACGCCGGGCGATCGGCAGCAGTGGATTGCGAGCATCAAAGCCCTGCCGCTGCAGCTGCGTGGCGTGCCGCTCTCAACTTATGGTGCTTTTGAAGAACTGGACATCTTGCGCGCGATCGATCCACAGGTGTCGGGCATCTTCAACGCCGCTGCCCTGCAGTCGCTCGACCTGATGATCGGCACGGCCTTTCATTCGGTGATCTTTGCCATTCAAGCGGGTGTGCCCGTCATCGCTATCAGCTACGCAGCTAAAGTAGAGCGTTTGATGAACGAATTGGGATTGGCTGACTACGTGCTCAAGACCAATGAGTGGCATAAACTCCCGGCACTGGTCGCGCGCGCTATCGCACAGCACGAGCAAATTGCGGCGCGCTTGCGCGAGATCACGGCACAGCTCTCCCAGGCCACACAGCAGGTTATGCAGGAGGTGCGGCACACGGTGGAACTGGCCCCGGCGCGCCTGGCGAACAGCCCGCGCATCAGCATCGTGTTGCTTGGTTCTGACTCGGACGAGGCCACAGGGGTGACGCTGGAAGCGTGTCTTCAACAAACCTACCCTAACACGGAAGTCATCATGGTTTCCGCCTGTCAACGGCAAATCAGTGCATCCCCAGTGCGGCAAGTGACCTGTGCCGACACTGCATCACTTGCACAGCGCGTCAATCTCGGGTTAAGGCAGGCCGGCGGCGAGTACGTGACGTGGATCACGGCAGGTGATCGTTATGCACTGGACGCCCTTGCCGCGCTGGCCAACCGGTTACAGCATGAGCCAGACTGTGCCGTGGTCTATGCCGACTTCTACGCCGTGCGCGAACCGCACCTGATCTCTTTCGCTCGATCGGCCGGCGATGCCGGCAAACTGATGCGGCGGGACGTCGTGGGACCGTGTTTCTTGTTCCGCCGGACCCTGGCGGATAGACTCAACTTTCTGGACGAGGGCGCAGCTCTGCCGGCGTACGATTTCTGGTTGCGCGCCCGCCAGACCGAGCGGCTTTTGCCGGTCCACGCGCGCCTGATGTATTGTTGGCAACCCAATGGCGCGCCCGACGATCATGCGGCGGAGCGGCAAACACGTCACCACTGGCGAAAGTCCCAGGCGCTGCTCAGATGCGCCGTGGACAATCTCGTCGATACCGAAGTCGTAGAAACGTTCGCGGTGCAGCCGCTGTTGAAAATGCGCCGGCGGCTGAAAGGTGGGCGGTAAGACAGCATGCTGCGGGTCACTGCCATCATTCCATCGTATAATCGCGCCGACTATCTGCCCCTGGCACTGGATAGCGTGCTCGGCCAAACGTATGCCGTCAGCGAGATCATCATCGTAGACGATGGCTCAAGTGACAATACGCGCGAGGTGGTGAAACGCTACGAGGGCCAGGTGCGATTTTTTGCGCAGGACCACGGCGGCGTGTCGGCAGCGCGCAACAAGGGATTGGAACTGGCGCAAGGTGAAATCATCTCGTGGTGTGACGCCGACGATATGTGGGAACCATCCTTTTTATGGCGCGCCGCCTCTCTACTGGAAAACGATCAGCAGGTGGATGGTGTGTACGCCGGAGTCATGCACATCGATTCAGACGGGAAGCGCCTGCCGCAAGAGAACCGCATTGCCGTGCCGCCCGATCAGCTGTACGCGGCCCTGGCGGATGATTGTTTCATTCAAACAACCGGCTTTGTCATGCGCAAGCGCTGTTTCGATCAAGCGGGCTGGTTTGATACGAAATTTGACATTAGCGAAGATTACGACATGTTCTTGCGACTCGCGCAGAACTTTCGCATCGTCGGGCTGGGTGAGCCGCTGGTGCGATACCGCGTGCATCAGCAGAACACGGTGAGTAACACGGCTAAATGGTGCGAGTCGCGCCTGGCACTGACGCGCAAGCATTTCGGCGATCCGCGGCAAAGCACGGCTGGAATGACCGGCCAGCAGCGGCAAGCACATGCCTGTGCCTATCGGGCCGTGGCGATCAAATGCCTGCAAGATGGCGCTGACGATCAGGGCTGGCAGTACCTGCACCAGGGCGCCATCCTCTGGCCGGATATTCTGGGCCAGCTGGACACGCTTTATGAATTGGTCTGTGGCAATCAGCCGCCCGGCCTGCGCGGTGATGCCAGGCACATGAACCTGCCACAACGCGAATCCTATATGCGACAGCATCTAAACGAACTGTTCCGGCAGGCTGATCCTGTGCTTGGGTCTCAGCGGAACAGTGCTTACAGCCACACTTATCTCACATTGGGTATGTTAGGCGATCAGGCCGGCGATCAAGCGGCGGCGCGACATTATCTCTGGACGGCGCTGCGTTATCAACCAACGTTCCTGATCGACTATCGGTTTATGCGGCGCTTGATCAAAGTTTCGGCTGGCCTAAAACGTCGGCCGGCCATCACATCTTGAAATGACAGCATTGAGGGAGACAACAGCATGATACGGCAAGAACTCGCAATTGACGGCGGCCTGCCCGTACGGGACTCTTTCCTGGTTTTTGGAAAGCCGGTTCTTGGGGATGAAGAGATTAATGAAGTGATTGATACCCTGCGGTCTACCTGGATCGGCACCGGCCCGAAAGCGATGCGCTTCGAGCAGATGTTTGCCGAATACGTAAATAATAAGCACGCGCTGGCGGTCAATTCGTGCACGGCGGCGCTGCATCTGGCGCTGCTGGTCAACAACATCGGCCCTGGCGACGAGGTAATCACCACGCCGCTGACGTTTGCCGCTACGGCAAACGTCATGATGCACGTTGGCGCGCGGCCGGTCTTTGCCGATATCGATCCGGTGACGCTCAACATCGATCCGGCGAATATTGAGCAGGCCATCACCCCGCGCACGAAAGCCATCATCCCTGTGCACTTCGGCGGCCTGGCGTGCGACATGGATCGCATCGCCGCCATTGCCCAACAGCACAATTTGGTGGTCATCGAGGACGCCGCGCACGCCACCGGCACGCGCTATCGGGGCCGTATGATCGGCAGCGCTACGGGCACGCTGGCCTGCTTTAGCTTCTACGCCAATAAGAACCTCACGACCGGCGAAGGCGGCATGATTACCACGGATAATGAGGAGTTGGCTGATCGGATTGCGGTCTACCGCTTGCATGGCCTCAGCAAGCATGCCTGGCAGCGTTACTCGTCCAAGAAACTCATGCTCAGCGATGCGATGCTGCCGGGCTTCAAATACAACATGCCCGATCTGATCGCGTCGCTGGGTCTTCATCAATTGAAGAAACAGGAGCGCTTCCTGGAAATCCGCGAGCAGCATGCGCGCCGCTTCGACGAAGCGTTTGGACATCTGCCGGGGGTGCGCTTGCAGCCGCGCCCGCGCGATCTGGATCAGAACCGGCATGCGCTGCACCTGTACGTGCTGATACTCGATCCGCGGCAATACACCGTCGATCGCAATCAAATCCTGGCGGCACTGCTGGCCGAGAACATCGGGGCCGCGCTGCACTATCGGGCCGTGCACACTCATCCGTTCTATCGCGACACTTTCGGCTATAAGCCGGAAGATTATCCCATCGGCAATCAGGTTGGCGAAAATATCTTAACGCTGCCGCTGACGCCCGGCATGAATGAGCAAGACGTGAGTGATGTGGTCAACGGCGTCTACAAAGTGTTGAGTGCTTACCGGGCCTAGGGGCAATGGCGGCATGAAACTTCTATTCGTCTCGAATCTCTATCCACCGTATCATCTGGGCGGCTATGAGCTGTTGTGCCATGACATTGCCACACGGCTCACGGCGCGCGGCCATGCTATCACCGTTTTGACCAGCACCTTTGGCGTCAATCAAGAGACAAGCGAGCCGGGCGTCCACCGCCGCCTGTGGCTGGAAAGCGATTTGTACTACTATCGGCCTCAACAGGGCTTGCGCTATCGCTCGATTCAAGCTCACAACCGGCGGGCAGTCGAACGCACACTGCGCGAGGTCGCGCCCGACGCCGTGGTCGTGTGGGGCATGTGGCAACTATCCAAGCATGTGGCGGCGCAGCTGGAAGAGCTGCAGGAGCTGCCGGTGCTGTACTATTTTGCCAGCTCCTGGCCGATTGAATTGAGTGCCCATGAGGCTTATTGGGACAGTTCGGCTGACAGTGCCCTGGGCAGAGCATTCAAAGGGATTTTCCGCGGGATAGTGAGGGCCAGGCTGCGCTCGGAATGGCGGCCGTACTCGTTACGCTACGACCAGGTCTTGGCCTGCTGCCAATCCGTCTGTGATGAACTGGCGGCCGCGCAGGTCAAAACAGGGAATATGGACGTTGTCTATCATGGCGTCGATGCCGAACTTTACACCCGCGCTGCCCAGCTAGCCAGGAATCAAGAGGCGGATCGGCTGAAAGTGGTATTCGTGGGAAGTTTATATTCACACAAGGGGGTCCACACCGCCATTGAGGCGATGGATCGGCTGCGCCAGATCGATGCGACGCTGCCGGTGACCTTGGACATTCTCGGCAAGGGGCATCCGGATTACGAAGTGCAACTCCACACGCTGGTCGATCGGCTGCAACTGCACGATATCGTTACGTTTCACCAGCCGATCCCGCGCGAGCAACTGCCTGAATTCCTGGCACGCTACAATGCGCTAGTCTTGCCGTCAACCTGGGAAGAACCCCTGGCGCTGATCTCGGAAGAAGCGCTCGCCGCCCAGCTGGTGCTGATCGGCACCCTGACCGGTGGAACCAAAGAATTGCTGGAGCCGGACGTGAATGGCCTGGCTTTTCCGGCCGAAGACGCCGATGCGCTGGCCCGGCAACTGTTCCGGCTGGCGGCGGACCCGGCGCTGCGCAGGCAATTGGCACAGGCCGGCTGGCAGACGGTAGTCGATCGTTTTACCATGACACATACTCTGGATGAATTTGAAAGACATCTCAACGCCATGGTGAAGATCCATACGTTCGCCACAGCAGGTGGAACTGCATGAGGATTCTGGTCATTACCAGTTACTACCCCCCTTCCAGACTTGGCTGGGGTTACATGCAATTGTGTGAGGAAGTAACCGATCGGCTTGCCGCGCGGGGGCACTTCGTGACTGTCCTGACGAGCACTTATCAGGATGGTCCTGAGCTGGCGCGAAATTACGCAGTCCGCCGTGTGCTTGAGATAGACCCCGATTGGCATGAACAGGAATCCGCCGCGCGGCAGTTCTTCACGAAGAGGCGCTCTCGGGAACGGCGTGCGCTTGCGCAGTTCAATGAGGCCACCGGGAGCCTGAAGCCCGACATCATATTCATCTGGGATGCTATCGGCCTGCCGCGTGCCCTCTTGCTCAGCTGCCGAGAGCGATGCGTCTGCGACGACCGTCTACTATTTTGCCAACTATCTTCCCGAGCTGCCTGACGAGTACATCGCCTACTGGCAGCGAGAACCGGCTCACTTCATCGGCAAACTGGCGAAAGGATCCTTGGGCCGCCTGGCGCTGGAACTGCTGAAGCGCGAAGGCAAGCCTGTGCCGCTGCAATACCCGCACGTGATCTGCGTCAGCCACTATCTTCGCCAACGCTTTGTCTCGCAAGGACTCGTCCCCGCTAGCGCCGTGGTCATTCACAATGGCATTGACTTTTCCGCCTTTGCATTGCCTGGCTCGGCTTTGCCGACCTTTCAGCCAGATCCGTTAAGGTGTCTGGTTGCCGGGCGGGTTGTGCCGGACAAAGGTGTCCACACCGTGATTGATGCATTTGGGCTTCTTGGCCAACGAGAAGAGACAAGGGGCCAGGCATTGTTGACCATCCTGGGCGACGGTCCTGCCGACTACATGCAGTATCTTCGTCAGCGGGCCACGGCGCTGGGCGTAGAGGATTCGGTCAAGTTCATGGCGCCGGTCCAGCGGGAACAGATGCCTGAGATCCTCTCCAGGCACGCTGTGCTGATCGTGCCCTCCGAATATGGCGAACCCATCGCCCGTTCCATGCAGGAAGGAATGGCAATGGGCTTGCTTGTGATCGGCACTACCACCGGAGGCAGCGGTGAGTTGCTTCAGCATGAACACAACGGCCTGGTGTTTCCAGCAGCAGATGCCCAGTCACTTGCAACTCAGATAGCACGAGCCAGCAGTACGCCGGGACTGGGAGCTCAGATTGGCCCGGCAGGGACAGGAGGACGTTCGGGCCAACTTCGACATTCAGTTGACAGTGGAAAGAATCGAGAAGTATCTGTTGGAGCGATGTCCTCGGTGACATGCGTGCCAATGCTGTGGTGAGGTCCTTATCTCAAGGTCGGGTCTTCTGCAACAAAAGGCGCAGACGGGAAAGGTAAATCGCATTGAGATTACTCGTTGTATCTGAATGGTTCCCGTATCCCCCTATCGCTGGCGCCAAGATCCGGGCCTACAACCTGATCCGCCAGCTGGCCCGCTTAGCCGAGCTTGACCTGGTGGCGCAAGTTCGGACTCTGACGCCCGAGCAGTTGGCCGCAGGGAAGGATCACTTGGGCCAGTTCTGCCGGACCGTCGAAGCGGTTCCGGTGATTCCTTACCAATACAGCACTGGCAAGGCGCTTCGTACCCTGGTGGATCCCGTGCCGCCAGTCGTCCGCTACATGCGAAACCGGCCCCTTGAGCAGGCTGTCACGTTCCGGTGGAGCCAGGGTTACGATGCTGCAGTGGCGACGATCTCCGGTTACCCGAGCGCCACACTGCGCAGCCTGGTGACGAAGGGGGTGCAGCCCCTGATCGCCGATTCCCTGGAGTTGGGTGTATTTCGCCCGAAGAGTCAAAGGCTGTCAACGCGCAGCATTCGCAGCGCGGTGACGTGGTGGCGCATGCGACGATTCACCCGAAACATACTGCGCGACGTCGACGTGGTCACGGTCACATCCGATGCGGAGCGCGAGCTGTTCAGCGGCCTGCTGCGCGATCCCAATCAGTGTGTTGTCATGCCCAGCGTGCTCGATATGCGCGACTATGCGGGACACTACGGTCCGCGTGATCACAGCGCCCTGCTATACGCCGGCTCTTTTGGCTACATCGCCAACTATGAAGCGATGCAATGGTTCACTCGAGAAGTCTTCGGACACGTCACCGGCCGCGAGAAGGTCAAGGTGCGCGTTACTGGCAACACGGCGGGACGTGATCTGGCCCCGCTGCGGCAGGCTTGCCCACAGATTGAGTTTACCGGATTCGTGGACGACATCCGCCCCTATTTTGCCGAGAGCGGTATCTGTATCGTGCCAATCCTGTCCGGCGGATCCACGCGGCTCAAGATTGTTGAGGCCATGGCGTGGGGGACGCCGGTCGTCAGTACTCACATCGGCGCGGAGGGGTTGGAAGTGACACATGGAGAGAACATCCTGCTGGCGGACACGCCGGTCGATTTCGCAGGTGCGGTCGAGCGCCTGATCAGGGATCGCGACCTGTGGCAGCGCATCTCTGCGGGTGGCCGCCGCCTGGTCGAAGAACGTTACTCGGCAGATCGCATGTACCATCAATTGGAGCAGGTGCTCTCTGGCCTGACAACACCTGGAAGACTGCCGCTTTAAGAAAGGACACCCATGATGTATCCTATCGTCGATGCAGACTCGGCAAGTACCGGTCTTGAGGGGAGGCGCGTCTTAGTGACCGGCGGGTGCGGCTTCATCGGGTCGCACCTGGTGGAGCAATTGGTGGCTCGCGGCGCAGCCGTCTGGGTGCTCGACAACCTGCAAGCCGGCACACCCAACAACCTGAACTCGGTAAGGAATCAGGTCGACCTGGTGATTGGAGACGTGCGTGACTCAAACTGCGTCAACCGCGTCGTCGCGTTGAGTCGCCCAGCCTACGTATTTCATCTTGCCGCCAATGCATCGGTCCCCGGCTCGGTCGAAGATCCCGCTTATGACTTCCAAACCAATAGCGCGGGAACATTCGCATTATTCGATGCGCTGCGCAGTAATGGCGGTAGCGAAAAAGTCATCCTTGCCTCCTCGGGCGCGGTCTATGGTCAGCCACAGGTTTTTCCCATCGTCGAGGAGCACCCCGAGAAACCCATCTCGCCGTACGGCGCCAGCAAATCCTGCGCCGAAACAATCGCTCGTATGTTCTGTCAGGTGTATAACCTCCCCGTGGTCACTGCTCGCATTTTCAACACGTACGGCCCCAGAATGGCGCGCTTTGTCGTTTTGGATTTCCTGCGCAAGCTGCAGCACAATCCGAATGTACTTGAGGTACTGGGAAACGGACAGCAAATGCGCGATTTCACGTTTGTGACCGATACGGTGCAAGGTCTGTTGCTGCTGGCCGAACGCGGCCTGGTGGCTGAGCCCTACAATTTATCCTCCGGGTGCAGCGTGTCCGTGACGGACGTAGCCCAGATGCTTATCGCGGCGTTGGGCTTGACAGGTCAAACGCGCATTACCTACACTGGCAGCAGTTGGCCAGGTGACGCCCAACGCTGGGTGGTCTCAATCGAAAAGCTTAGCCGCCTCGGTTACCTACCCGCAGTGGACCTGGAAAATGGACTGGCGAAGACCATTCAGTGGTACCAGACACAACCATGAAAGGAGGAGTCGCAGCAGTGTGTCAAAATCTCTTACTTTTCTGACCTGCCTGCCACATAAGGCGCACTTTCATCAAAATCTTGCGGGATCTTCGACACAAAAAACACCTCGGCGCCGCTGTTTCGGCTGGTATCTACAACTTGACGCAAACTGGGACCGGCTAAGATCATACACACAGTGAAGATGAAGGAGCCGGGGTGGCTGTTGTACGGAGCAAGTCTCCTCTGAGAATCTCTTGCGCCGGCGGCGGTACTGACTGCTGCCCTACATGGCGATCACGGCGGTGTCGTGCTAAGCGCGACCATCGACAAGTACGCCTATGCTTCATTGCGGCTGTGTACGGAAAGCAGCATTACCGTCACCTCGCTTGACTATGATCTCGTCATCAAGCACGTCCTTGACAAACCGCTGCCATATGACGGCCGTCTCGATCTAATTAAGGCCGTCATCAATCATCTCTATCAACGCGACTCTGAACAAGGCCTGCAAGTTTTCTTGCACAGCGATGCGCCGCCCGGTTCCGGCCTGGGGTCGTCATCGACACTGGTCGTGACGCTCATCGGGCTATTCAAACGTTGGCAGCACTTGCCGCTCACCAACTATGAAATTGCTGATTTGGCCTATCGCATCGAGCGTGTCGACATGGGGATCAAAGGTGGAAAACAGGATCAATACGCGGCCACCTTCGGCGGGTTCAACTTTATCGAATTCCACCGCGAGGTAACAATTGTCAATCCTTTGCGGATCGACGCCGATGTCCTGAGTGAACTGCAGTACAACCTGCTATTGTGCTATACAGGCCGCACGCATCTCTCGGGCGGGATTATCGACACCCAGGTCCAGAATTACCTCGACGGAAAGGCAGACGTCGTTCACGCCATGGACGAGTTGAAACAGATCACCGTTGCCCTGAAAAATGCGCTGCTGCGGGGCAAGCTCGGTGAGTTTGGCGATCTGCTCAACGAAGCCTGGCTGAACAAGAAGAAAATGGCGCAGCAGATCAGCAACGCCCATCTAGAGGAATTGTATTCCACGGCGCGCCAGCTGGGAGCCCTGGGCGGCAAGGTAACCGGGGCGGGCGGCGGTGGTTATATGTTCTTCTATTGCCCGTTTGATCGCAAGCATCTTATTGCCGAGGCGCTTGAAAGGCTGGGAGCACACGTCGTGCCCTTCAATTTTGACATGAACGGACTGCGGACCTGGGAAGCAGCATGAGATGGCAGGGGGCGCACAGTGCGCGTTTTGATTCTGGCGGGCGGCCTGGGCACCCGCATGCGATCGGAGTTCCCAGACCTGCCTAAGCCGCTGATTCCGGTATGTGGCAGACCATTCCTGGAAAGACAAATACGGTTGCTGGCGGCGCACGGGTTCAAGCACTACACGCTCTGCGTGGGATATCGGGCCTTGCAGATCATGGAGTACTTTGGAACCGGAGCAACCTGGGGGGTAAGTTTGGCCTATTCGGTTGAGCCAACACCTCTCGGGACAGCCGGCGCACTCAAGCATGCCGCAGCGGACTTTCATGAAACAATGCTGGTCCTAAACGGCGACACTTATCTCGATGTCGATTATCACGCGTTGATTGCTTCCCAGATCCGGCCTGCCGCCAGGGTTGCCGGAACTCTGGCGCTTATTGCGGTTCCAAACTGCGCCGGATATGGTGAAGTCACGGTGGCGGATGATGGTAGAATTGTCACATTCGCTGAGAAGGTAAGCGGTCGTGAGAAACGCGGGCTGGTCAATGCCGGAGCCTATGTACTGGGCCCCCAAGTGCTCGACCTTATACCAGACGGGCGGGCCTCTTCGCTGGAGCGGGAGATCTTTCCAGCATTGGCCGCAGCCGGCCGGCTGCACGGTGAAATCGTCGCCGGCTCTTTCGTGGATATGGGCACACCCGCGGGATACGCAGAATTAGTGGAATTGCTGGCATGCTAGACGATATCCGCCACATCCTAATTGAAAGCATAGAGGTCAAACAGGATTTGCTGGCAAGCGCGCTGCTGATCCAACAGATTGCCGATCGCCTGGTGGATGTGCTGCAGAGCGGGCACAAGATAATGGTATGCGGCAATGGCGGCAGCGCCGCCGACGCTCAGCACATGGCCGCCGAACTGATGGGGCGTTTTGCGCTGGAGCGGCGCGCTTTCCCGGTGATTGCGCTCACGACGAACAGCTCCATGCTAACAGCCTGGGCCAATGATTACAGTTACACGACGGTGTTTGCTCGACAGGTGGAGGCGCTGGCGCAGGCGGGCGATGCTTTGATTGGAATCAGCACCAGCGGAAATTCTCAGAATATTCTGCGCGCTATCGAGGCTGCCAAGTCACGACAGGTGCATACCATCGGCCTGACCGGCGGGGGCGGCAGGCTTGCCGACGTAGCGGACCTGTGTCTATGTGTGTCCTCGCACAGCACACCCCGTATCCAGGAAGCACACATCACCGTCATTCACATCCTGTGTGCGCTAATCGAGGAGAAGCTGGGGCAGTCATGAGTCGGTGGGCGGTTTTTCTGGATCGCGATGGCGTGATCAATGAGGAAGTGAATTACTTAAGCAGCCCCGAGTCGCTCAAGTTGCTGCCCGGCGCGGCACAGGCGATTCGGCAGCTCAACGGGCGGCGCATTCCGGTGATTGTGGTTTCAAACCAGGCCGGTATTGCGCGTGGCCGCTTTTCAGAGGAGCAGGTGCAGAAAATACACGACAGGCTGTCGGCCCTCTTATCCGGAGAAGGAGCGCATATTGATCGCTATTATTATTGCCCGCATCACCCTACCGAAGGCATTGGCCCGTATCGGATGGATTGCGAGTGTCGCAAACCGAAGCCCGGCTTGCTCCTGAAGGCTAGATCGGAAATGAGGCTTGACCTGGAACAGAGTTATCTGGTCGGCGATAATGTAACGGACGTTGAAGCCGGGATACGCGCTGGAGTAAGGCCGATATTAGTTCTAACCGGCTATGGAGAGTCACTCTGGCGCAGCTGGCCCGCTCTCTTCCAGCCGCACCATGTGGCACACGATCTTGGCGAAGCCGTGGATTGGATTCTTGACTCAGCCGCTCCATCCTTGATTGCCGCGGACGCAGATCATGGTTAAGCTTGCTACGACGAGCACGTTTTGAACAACATGGGTGGCGGTATGCCGCTATCGCGGCAGTGCTGCTGGGCGCCGCTATTCTGGGCCTCCGCCCGTCACCCCTCTGGATCGGCCTGATCGTTGGGATTGGCGTGATGGTGGTCTTGCTCAAAAAACCGCTGCTGGGACTCTTCTTGTTGATCATCGTGGCACTCCTCGGCCCGATTTCGATTAGTACCGGCACTGAGGTTTATCTCAATCTGGCGTCACTGCTTATACCGCTGCTATTTGTTATCTGGCTGCTCATACGGCTGAACCGCCATGATATCCGGCTGGTCGCGTCGCCAACCACAAAACCTCTGATAGCGTTTCTTGTCCTGGTCATCATCTCGATATTTGTCAGCAACGTCATCTGGGATCCTACAGTGCCGCGCCGGGACAATTTCATCCTCGTGCAGTTCGGGCAATGGGGCATCTGGGCTTTCTCGGCGGCGGCCTTCTGGCTGGTAGGTAACTTCATCAAACAAGAAGTGTGGCTGCGGCGCTTGACGGCAACCTTTCTCTTATTGGGGGGAGTGTTGGCCATCATACGCGTATTGCCAGGCGGCCCCCGGATCATTGATGTTGTTGCGACCACGGCGATTACTCGCGCGCCTTTCTGGATGGCACTGACCGCCCTGGCTGCCGGACAACTCCTGTTCAATCGGGCCTTGTCTACGCGCTGGCGAGTATTCCTGATCGCCATTCTTGCTTCGGTGCTCGCTTATTCCTTCTTTGGAGAACAACAGGAGCGCACCTCCAACTGGGTAAGCGTGGGCGTGGTTATGGCAATTCTGCTCTGGCTGCGTTTCCCCAAATTGCACTGGATCGCTATAGGTGCGGCGGTTATTCTGCTAGCCAGCGGCGTTCTAATCCAGACGATATACACTTTCGCGGGTGGCGATGCCAAGTGGACGGAAAGTGGTGCGTCACGCGGCGTGTTAATCAGCCGCGTGCTCGAGGATTCAATGCGCAACCCGATTACGGGGATCGGCCCGGCAGCGTATCGCTGGTATGGCATGACGCGACCTTTGGCTTATGAGGGGGCCTGGTGGGTTCAGCCTCTGGTCAATTCCCACAACAACTATGTCGATCTATTCTCGCAGACGGGGATTATCGGTGTTGCCTTGTTTCTTTGGTTCATGTTCGAGCTATTGCGGCTTGCCCGGAAGCTGCGTGCGCGCTACACCGCTGGTTTTGCCGGAGGCTATGTTGCCTCGATGCTGGCGGCGTGGTTCAGCATCATGGTGATCATGGCGTTGGCTGACTGGTTCCTGCCCTTTGTCTACAACCTGGGTTTCCCCGGCTTTCAATCCAGTATGCTGCTGTGGATGTTTTTCGGCGGGCTCCTGTTCTACGAAGGGTTGGAGCCGCAGCCGGCAGGCCAGCCGCAGTCATGATCGATCTCTCGATTCTGATCGTCAATTGGAATACGCGCGAGCTGCTGGCGCAGTGCCTCCGGTCGTTGCGTGACACCGCTGATCGGATTGAAGAGCAGCCGCGCGAGGGTAGTCTGCTTGCCTACGGTCCGCACCGGGCGGAGGTGATTGTCGTCGACAATGCGTCGGCTGATAACAGTGCTTCAGCCCTGCGGGAAAACTTCCCGTGGGCGCGGTTGATCGAGAATGCGCGCAACGTCGGTTTCGCGCCCGCCAACAATCAGGCTTTTCAACCTAGCGCGGGCCGCTATGTGCTGCTGCTGAACAGCGACACCATTGTTCACGCTGGCGCGCTTGAAGCGCTGCTTGAGTTCATGGACCATCATCCGCGCTGTGCCGCCGGGGGTGCCCAGTTGTTAAACGCCGACGGCTCGCTGCAACCGTCGTGCCATCCCATGTTGACGCCGTGGCGTGAGTTTTGGAGGCTGTTATTCCTGGATCAGATCTGGCGGCGAGCGACGTATGACATGCAGAAGTGGAACGGCTCCAGCCCCCGGCCGGTCGAGGCGATCAAGGGGGCGTGTCTGATCGTTCGGCGAGCCGCCCTGGGAGCCGGCGAGCCGCTGCTTGACGAGCAGTATTTCATGTATACCGAGGAAGTCGATCTGTGTTATCGGCTCGCGCAGGCTGGTTGGGACTTGTACTGGATTCCCCTGGCACGGGTAACCCACCTGGGAGAAGCCAGCAGCCGCCAGGCCTACACCGCCATGTATGTGCAGCTCTATCGCAGCAAAGTGCAGTTCTATCGCAAATTTGGCGGCGAGCCGCGCGCTCGTCTTTTTAAGCGCCTGGTGATAACGGCTTATCTACCTCGCCTTGCGGCTGCGCGCCTCGCATCCATTATTAAGCCCGCCTTCGCAGCCCGCGCTGCCACGGTCAACCAGCTTCTAGCGGAATTGCCCGGGATGTGACGGGCAGCCACACCTTATTTGCGCGTTAGCGGCAGGTACAGTCTGAGAGCCGTTAGCGATGAGCAGCGCTGTGCCGGAAACCGGTCCAGAAACTGCATCGGTCAAAATCACGGTGTTGCGAATCGCCTGCCGGCTGGAAGTTACAAGCGTGACTGGATAGGTAAGAGTAACAGGTGCGCCGGCAGACGGCGTTCCATGCCATGTAATCCGGCGGCTCGCGGCATTGTAGGAGATAGTTCCACTGCTGCTGCTGGGGGCCAGGACGGGCGCGCTGAGTGCTGCAGGCAAATCGTTGGTGAGCGTCATCGCGTTGCCGCTGCCCAACAAAGAGATCGTGAAGGTGGCGATCTGCCCAGTGCTGGCACTGGCTGGCTGAACGCTCGCATTGACCGAGGCCGCGGATGCTCCCCAGGCAACCGTCAGAGCAGGTCGCCCCAGCGCATTGAAGTCCTCCACATCTGATGAGAAGAAGTATCGGCCGTTGTGGAACGGGCTGGCTGCTGAGTATACAGCCAGCCGCAGCGGTTCACCTGCCGCGTAAGCTTCGGCGACAACACGGCTGACATCCCAATGATACGGGATGCCCGGGTAAGGAGCAGCCTGCTGAAGAGGCGCTATCCAGACGCCTCCTAAGTTTTCTTGAGCGAGCGGCGCGTTGTTCCAGGTGATCGTGTTTTCATTCCAATCCTGATCGACCGTTAAGACCTGAATGTATGCCGATTCCGGTGCGGGGCCCGGGTTGCCGCTGTGATGCAGCGTCAGGGTGGCCGAAATGATCTCTTTCCCAAGCGGCAGCGATGCCAATGGAAAAGTCGCGAAGGCTTTCGAGAAGCACGGCCATTCGGATATCTGCTCCACGTTTTGCACATTGAAAACCGGCACGTGTGCGTAATTGAGATTCCCCCACTGCACAAAGTAGTCTGAGAGCGTTCCGCCACACAAGGTGTTGCCGCCAACCACGGCATCTGGAACGACCGAGCCATTCAATCCCTGACGGATAACGGTGGTCCCTTGCCTGACGATCGGCGTTGGCGAGGTGTAGCCTGGCAGGCCGAAGCGCAGTCGTCCCCACGACGCGGGCTGCTCAGCCGACATGGTTTCAGGCCAGGACTCATCGGGTTGCATTGGACCGGTGGCCGCGTCACGGTCGTGGACTTTGATTCCCAGTCTCCAGACGGTGCCCTGCGGCGGCGGGCCGGACAACCCCAGGTTGCTGAACGGAATGCTGAACGCTATGAACCAACCGTGATGGCTGCCGGCTACATTCGGCGGCGCATCGCCGTTCCAATTATTGTACGTTGTGAAAGTAATAGGGATTGACACCCAGGTTGTGCCGTTTCCTTGATAAGCTGCTTGCCAGTTGGCCCGTGGTTCGTACCAATTGAGCTGCCCGTCGAAGCGAAAACTGTCGCTCGTCGGGGTGCTTCCAGCGTTGCCCCGTTTGTCAAGATAGATTGTGACCGCATCCCAGTCTGGAAGCGTGGCGGCAGTGGGGGAAGTGTCATACCATAGGTGTTGATCCATGATGTTGACGTGCACCCACAGCGCTCGATCTATGTACCCCACGCGAACATCGGCATAGTTTTCATGAGGGCCCACCTGACCTAACCAGAAGACGGCCGTTTCGTCAAAGTGCAAGCCGTCGCTGAAATAGGGGGCGTTTATCTGCCGCACAGGCGGCTGTGGTGCCGCCTGCGAGGAGCGACTGGCGAGAACCAGCAGCAGGCTCAGGCCTGCGAGACCTATTTTTTTCACGCTCTTACCTCATTCTGGACTCATCGCCATCAAGGATTGCTCTGCGCGGCAATAACCGTGACGAGATTCTGGATGTAGAACAGATCGCCGCGAGCAAAGGCGGGCACATCCAGATACTTCACGAGCTCACTCGCCGGCTGCTTCAGGGCAAAGGCCTTCGCCGGCAGCATGAGAACATCATACATGGGCGCATGAATCGCCTCGCCCGTGGTATCTGCGAATCCGGCCACGAACCAGTAAGGTGTGATCCTTTGGTACTCGTCCACGGCGGCCTGCACTTTCGACAAGGCATTATCGTGCAAATACTGGCCGAGCTCAGGTGTCATCCACATCCAGTTTCGAGAAGTATTGAAAGCCCTGCAACTATAAAGGGGGTAGGTGCCGGCGCTCGCCGTAAAGTTGGCGGCGCGAGATGCCAGTAGACTGTTCAAAGTCGCGCGAACACTCGCAGATTCTGTTTCACCTCCCATCGCCTGCAAGGCCAGGTAGCCCTGATACCCTGCGATGTAAGCATTGTGAACAAATGGAAAGGTCTGCAGCACGGAGTCAGATGGCGGCGACGTATCCAGCCGCGAACGGGTTGCATTGAGCATGCTATGCACTTGCGCCTGAGTGAGTCCCACGGCCTGGGCATACTTCCAAAGGGCGTAAAACGCGTACGGCGGTATGTTGGTGCCTCCGTGTTTTTGGCCCCATCCCACGAACTCATAGCTTTCCCCCCATTGGGTAGGTGGATAGTTCGCCCGATCTGCGTCCACATCAGGCGGCAAGTCGAACCAGTCGCGGCTGGCACCATCACGCCATCCGACGTGCGTCACCGTGGTGGGGTTATAAGTCGCGTACTCGCTTTGCAGATAGGCTTTCGTGCTTTGCGCCAGATCCGGGGTCAAATAGGGAATGGCAGAAGCCAGCACCCAGAGCGTATCGGCTGGATTGTGGAAATAGTCCGATAGCGCATCGCCGCATGTTTGCTTGGCGTCGCCGTCGATATGGCCAGAACTGAAATAACCCGGGCGCAGATGACCTGCTGAAACCATCTTCTGGACCTCGCTGTTCAGCTTGACCTTGAGCGCTTCCACATCGACCTGAGCAGGAGAGCCTGTCGTCGGCACGACCCTGGCCGTGGTCATTTTTACACCTGTGCTATTGGAGGTCATGCCGAAGGCTAAGATTGAATTCCCCTTGTGAAGGTAGACCATCCCCTTATAGGGAACCGGCGGGTTGCCATCTCCGTTTCTACCGTATGAACCAGTCTGCGCCGCCAAAGTTCCACGGTCGTGCTCCCTGATCGTAGTCTTGAAATAAGCGCAGGAGATTATCATTGGCATGCGCTCCCTGGTCCCAGTACACCCACTCGCGATATGGATCGATCGACCCATAGGAAGAGTTCGCCACTGGAGGTATCGAAGGCGCCTGCTCCGAGGTCATCGTGCAGGGACCAGTAAATGATATTTCCGCCCGACGCGAAATACACCGGCTCATCAACCACGAACGTGTAGGATTCAGGCGTATTCAGGCTGTGAGAGCCTAACTGCCAGCTCGAGGATGCCGCCCGCATTGATGTAATCGCGATAGTAAAGTCCCGCGGTCTGGTAGATTTGGCTATCAGCGCCGATGACTGATGGGGAGCGATTGCCACTCTGCGAGCCTAGCCAGATGAAGGGCGCATAACTTGGCTCCACGCCAGCGGTGGCATCAAGCACAAAATAGGAACGCCGCCAGGGCTTGTTCTGATAATAACTGCTGACGCTCATCGCGGCATTGGCATTGCGAGTGCTGGTGTCGATGGAGCCATCACTAGCCCGCACGCCAATCCAGTGTGCCCGCCACGCCGCCCGCGTCCCCGTAATTACCCGCGCCCAGCCATATTTCCCGGTCAAGGTTTTCCAGGTTTTTCCAACGGCCTTCAGGGCCGGGAGGCACGTTATCGCGATAGTTATGGCTGCCAGCCAAAAGCACATATTCCTTTTGTGTCTGCGGATCCTGGTAGATGACCGGCCACCAGCTATCGAAACCGGCGCCGGGCAGGCTGGCTGATCTCCAAACCTGCGCTCCGGTCTGAGCGTTTACCGCGTACGCATGGGAATCATTGGAGGCGAAGTAGATTGTGGCGCCGCTGCGGCTGGCTGCAGCAGAGAAAAGTATCGGCCCGCCCGTGGAAAACTTCCAGCGCAAATTCCCATTGGCCGTGTTTACCGCATACATGAATCCATCACGATTCCCGGCATAGACTGTGTCTCCAATGACAAGCGGATTTGTCTCGAAGCCGGCCTCTGCCTCAAATACCCAGCGCACGCGATTGTTGACGCGCACACTTTGGCCGGAGGAATCAGCCTGTAACGGCAGCTGGCTTACATCAGGATCCGCTTCGATGGCGTACAATTTATGGTCAAGGCCTCCAACGTAGGCAATTCCGCCGTAGATGGTAGGAGAGTGACCGAGGGGCATTTCTGTGGGATAGACCCAGCGGAGATCGCCTGTGCCGGCATTTAGCGCGTATAGGCCCCGCGACGTCGATATATAGAGCAGACCGTTTGCCCCAATAATCTGTACATTATGCGGAATATACGCGTCGAATGGTTTATACCACTGCGGATACAACATCCCATTTCCCCAGGTATTGCGGTGAGCAGCCATATAGGCCGCCGATGGAACTTGTTCGGGTGTCCACGAAGTGCGCTGCGGATTGGCCCCCGCCATAGACCAGCTGACGTCAGAGGGTTTCGACATCGCGGGCAGAAATACCTTCCACGTAGTTGTCGCGGCAGAGCTCGCGGATATTTGGGGCGAGATCAATCCTGCGAGGGTTGCGCGATTCGGGTTATGAAGTGTCTCGGTCGATGATGCTGCTATAGCAGACTTTATGACACTTTTAGGTTGCCACACAGACAAGGCAGCGAATATCCCCACAAACAAGATTGCCCCGATTGACTTCAAGTGCCATGTGGGACGGTTCATAATGTTATTGCCTCCGCAAATGAATTGCTTCCAACATTCCGCAAACCATCTTACCGGGTGCCTCAATATTTGTCAGTAGTACAATTCCCCTACACGAGGTAAGGACAATTAGTACATTTGTCCGGCGCCGGGGCTTGCAACGTGATGCAAACTTTTCACGAAAATCATACTTTGTCGCGTCGCCGGAAGCCTGATTTCTAAACGAAGCGCAAACTGGCATTTGATAGGATACAATATGATCACTTCCTATGGCGAGTTGCTAGAGTGCATATCTGTTACGTGACCCTGTCCCCCGCTTTTGGCATGCACCAATGCACTGCGGATCTGCACTAATCTCCTCGTTACGCCAGACGACGAAAACAAGACCGAATCACCTGTTCGAGTGACTGTTCTGACGATATTCGGCGCTCCGCTGGATCGTTATGCGCCACAGGTTGAAGCCCGCCCCATTGTTGCAATGCGTGGCACCGGCCTGCAGCGGACCAGCTTTGATGTGCGATCCTTATGGCGGGTCTATCGCACCATCATCGATATTAAGCCTGATATTGTTCACCTCAATGCCCCGCATATTTGGAATCCGGTTTTGCTGTGGCTTTTGCGGCGCGCCGGCATCCGTACGATTCAGACAATCCATGATCTTGATCCGCATTCGGGGACAGGCTATGGAAAGCTGCTCTACGTCTGGAACGATCTGGTCCTCCGCCTGGCCGGCCATATTCTGGTGCACGGACAAGTCTATCGGGCGCGTCTAATCGCCCGCGGCATGGCGCCTCAAAGGGTCACCTGTGTCCCACTGCTTCATCTCTTCCTGAGCTACGACAAAGAACAGCGGTTGGCAGTGAGTGAACGGGGATCCGCGGCGCGCGAAAAAGTCGATCTCGCCAGCGGCCGACGCTTTGCCCTGTTTTTCGCCCGGATAGAAAGCTATAAAGGTGTCGATATCTTGATTGATGCGATGCGGCGAGTTGAAGCGAATTCGCTGCACTCCTCAGCGGGCGTGCCCGACGCAGCGTGCCCGGGCGCTGTCATCGCCGGCAAAGGGGACATTCGCCAGGTTGTGAAAGGGATGCTGCCCGGCGGTGTGGAACTGCGCAACCGGCTGATCGAAGATGACGAAGCCATTGATCTCTTTCGCCGCTGCAGTTTGGTCGTGCTGCCGTATGTGGACGCTACACAGTCGGCCTTGATTGCCGCCGCATATTTCTTTGGCAAGCCGGTCATCGTTACGCGTACTGGGGCACTCCCTGAGTATGTCATCGACGGCGAATCCGGTTGGGTGATCGAGCCGCGAGATCCACAGGCGCTGGCCGAATGCCTGCTGGCTGCGTTTAGCGACCCGGCGCGTCTGGCGGAAATGGGCCAAGCCGGTCGAGCATGGTATGAGGTTCAGCGCCGCATTGAGCACAGCACGTTGCTCACCATGTACCGCCAGGCAGCTGCCGCCGGCGGCTCGCCACGCATGTGAACGGCAACCGGTGCGGGATCGCCATCTCGCGTCGAGATGGTGAAGACCCAGGCTCCACCTGCCATGCCAGCCTGCTGACCAGACGACGATCGCAGTACAGACAGCCTGCATGATCGCAGGAGGGACTTGATGGCTCGAATTCTATACTTAACTCAGGTGCTCCCTTTCCCGCTGAATACCGGTGCCAGAGTCCGGCAGTATTACGTGCTGCGTCATTTATGCCAAAAGCACGACGTCACACTGGTCTCATTTGTTCGGCCTGACGACAAGCCGGAACACATCGAGCACCTTAAGAGTTTTTGCGCGGCTGTGCACACCGTCCCGATGACGCGCTCGCGCTGGCGTGACGGGCGCGCCGTCGTCAAAGGACTCGTGCGGCGCCGCCCCTTCATTATCGCGCGCGACGAGATTGATCCCATGCGCGCCCTGTTGGCGCGCCTGGCGGCAGGCGGGCGTTTTGATTTTGTGCACGCCGATCAGATCTCGATGGCGCAGTACGGAATGCGGGAACTAGGCTCTCGTCGAGTCCTGGATATGCACAATGCATTCTATCTCGTCGTCCAGCGCATGGCTGATGGCGAGCCCAACCCTGTTAAGCGCCTGGTCTTGCGGCGCGAAGCGCGAGCGATGGCGCGCTATGAGGCGGAGATGTGTCGCGAGTTTGACGAGGTCATCTTTGTGACTGACGAGGATCGTCACGCTCTCGAGACGCAAATCTCGCGCTACCGAATCGAGGTGCCAGACGGCCGGTTCCAGACCATTCCGATCTGCATCGATCCCATCGAAAAACTGCCTGTGGCGCCAATCGCCAGCCCGTTTCGCGTGACGGCGCTGGGTGTCATGTTCTGGCCCCCCAATGCGGAAGGCGTGATGTGGTTTGCGCGCGAGGGCTGGCTCCGGGTGCAGGCACAGTTTCCACATGCCTGCCTGACCGTCGTCGGCAAAAATCCGCCCCCGGAGTTGGCTCGGCTGAGCGGAACGCGCAATATCGAAGTGGCAGGCTATGTACCCGATCTCACGCAAGTACTGGCAGAAACTGCCGTCTTGATCGTGCCGCTGCACGCCGGCGGCGGCATGCGCGTGAAAATCCTGGATGCTTGGAGCCGGGGTCTGCCAATCGTATCGACCAGCATCGGCGCGGAAGGCATTGACCTTCGGGACCAGGAGAATATTCTGATTGCCGATACTGTTGAGACGTTTGCCCAATCCGTGCAGCGGCTGCTGGGTGATCTCGACCTGAATCAATCACTGCGGGAGAATGGCCGTCGTTGGGTCGAGCAAAAATATGACTGGCGAAAAGTGTATGCCGCCTGGGACAGGCTCTATCCGTAATGGCGCAGCACAGTGCCATTGGCGCGCGGCGGAGTCCTGAGCGATGAATTCTGTTCGATCGGCATGTCAATGAATCTTACTCTTCTAACCTTCTCGCGACATTGCGAGTGTTGCGGCAAATTTTCATCAAGCATTTTGACCAAAAACAGACACCTGTCCGCAAGATCCTCGGGCTGTCTAAACGCTCTGCAAACCGGTACTCTTTACAATATACTTGCAATACCGTGCACGGCCTCGCGCTACTGCAAATTGCGAAAAGTCAAGGGCTGATGGTTGTCGAGCGCGCGGGCCGTCTCCAACTGCGCGATACGTTGCACTAGACGAAATGTGCTGAGGCGCATAAATGTCGCTGACCGATGCAATCAAGAGACTGCGCCGAGTGTCACGGGTTGGACCAGTGGGGGCAAGCATGATCGATGGCATGAAACGCAATTCGGTGTCCACGCAGGCAAATGCTGCAGCGCCAGAGCCTCAGGTCATTTTGCCTGCCGGCCGCTGGCGGTCGCCTGTCGAACAAGGCGCCCGCGCCCGCTGCAGGGGTTGACGCCACGACACAGGCGGCTGATTTGCCGGCACGCCATTCGCACTCAATCTTTAGCATGCGCGTCTCCGAGCGCAGACTGGCCCTGGGTGCCTTTGACGTCCTGCTGGTGAATCTGGCACTCATCATTGCGCTGACGCATGCGGGCTATTTTGTGCCCAGTGTGGATAATCTGCTTGGAAATGCCAAGTGGTTTGTCACGCTGGCAATCGTCTGGCTAGCCTGCGCAGTGTTTTTCGATTGCTACAGCCTGTCGCGTGCTGCGAGCGCGTACAACAGTGTCCGCAACGCGGTGTTGGCAGTGGTCGCGATGAGCATTGCCTATACCCTGATTCCATTCTTGACGCCGCCTTTGACGACACGCGGCGTGATCTTTTATTTCAGTGGCCTGGCGCTGGTCTTCATCATGGCGTGGCGCCTGGCTTACGCACGCGTTTTTGTGCAGCCCTGGTTTCAGCAACGCGCGCTGATTGTCGGGGCTGGCACGGCGGGCCGCACGATGGCCTCTGCCATGCGGGTGGCCCCGCGCCATGATGCGAATCCGTATCGCGGCACCGGCTACGAGCTCGTTGGGTTCATCGATGATAACGCCGCACTGCACGCTGAGACGGTTGAAGGAGTCGCGGTCCTCGGGGACAATCGGCTGCTGGTCCAAGTGGCTCAGTCGCTGCGCATCAACGAGATCATTTTAGCGATCACCAATACTCAGGAAATCTCCGATGACATGTTGGAGGCGCTGCTGCAGTGCCGCGAGTTGGGGTATCGCGTGGTCACCATGGCGACGATCTACGAGCGCATGACTGGCCGGGTCGCGATCGACTTTGTTGGCCGCGACCTGCAAATGGTGCTGCCCATGGAAGACCGGGCCGGGGAGCGGGCGTTCAAGCTCGCCAAACGCGGCATAGATGTTCTCGTGTCGCTGGGCGCCCTGTGTGTGATGGGCGTTTTCCTGATCCCGATTGCGATCGTGAACCGGCTCACCAGCCCTGGCCCGCTGTTCTACACGCAACGGCGGGTGGGCCAGGGTGGGACGATTTTCAAGATGTACAAGTTTCGCTCGATGCGCCCTGACGCTGAGCAAGGCACGGGCGCCGTATGGGCGCGCAAGGGCGACGATCGCATCACGCCCGTGGGGAAATTCACGCGCAAATTCCGCATTGACGAGCTGCCACAGGCCATCAATGTGCTTAAGGGCGATATGAGCGTAGTCGGCCCGCGGCCCGAGCGCCCCGAATTCGTCAATGCGCTCTCTTTGCTGGTTCCGTACTATCGCGCGCGACACGCCGTCAAACCGGGCATCACCGGCTGGGCACAGATCAAGTACGGCTATGGGGGAACGCATCAGGAAACGCGCATCAAACTTGAACATGATCTGTACTACGTCAAACATGCTAACGTTTTGCTTGACACGTACATCTTGCTGCAGACCTTGCCGGTCATGATTCTGGGGAAGGGCACGTAAACGTGCCGCGGATTTCGGCCTGGCGTTCGACCCAACGGGGCAGCCTACCAGCATGATCAGATCAAAAACCTTTCAAGCGCTCGTGCTCATCTTGTTCGTTTCGGTCCTGCTCAGGGTCGCAGTGGCGATCTGGCTGGGCAATGAGGTCGATGCGCCGCCGCTGCTGACCGATCAACGCTCGTACCACGCCCTGGGGGTTCGCCTCAGCACCGGCCACGGCTTTAGTTTCGACCGGCCATGGTATCCGTTTTACCTGCCGGCGGGTTCACCCACGGCACATTGGTCGTATCTGTATTCCTTTTTCGTTGCCCTGGTGTACACGATATTCGGCCCGCAGGTGGTCGCCGCGCGGCTGGCGCAGGCAATATTGGGCGGCATTCTCTTGCCCCTGGCCGTGTATCAGCTCACCCGCCGCACTCTCGGGTCGCCGGCGTCTGCCCAGTTACTCACGGGGCTCCGCGAGCGCGGCCTGAATACCGAGGCGCTGCCGGTTGTCGCGGCCGGCGTGGCGGCGATCTATTTTTATTTCGTGCTCTATGCTGCCACGCTAATGACGGAGACGTTTTTCATCACCGCTTTGCTGTGGTCACTCGATCGGGCAATTGCACTGGCCGACACGCCCACCCTCAAGAACGGCCTGGCGTTGGGTGCAGGCCTGGCTGTGGCAACTCTATTGCGGCAATCGGTGTTGCCAGGGATCGCCGTTATGGTGTTGTGGTTGCTATGGGCAGCCTGGCGTGCCCGGCGGCTCCGGCAGGCACTTGGCGCGCTCGCCGTCTCAGGCGCCGTGCTGGTTGTGGCAATTGCGCCCTTCACGCTGCGAAATTACCGCGTGTTCGGAGAGCTGCTGCTGCTCAATTCGAATGCTGGCTACGCCATGTATTCGGCGCAGCATCCCATGCATGGCACGTCGTTTCAGGCTTTCGAAGCGGCGCCGTTACCGGCAGACTTGCCCCCCGGCAATGAGGCTCAGCTCGATAAGGATCTGATGAAACGCGGCATCGCGTTCGTGCTGGCGGAGCCAGGTCGTTATCTGTTGCTGTCGCTTAGCCGCGTGCCCGTGTATTTCGAATTCTGGCCTTCCAGCGATACGTCCTTCATCAATAACATCGGCCGGGTAGGCTCGTTCGGCATTTTCCTGCCATTCATGCTCTATGGGATGTGGCTGGCGCTGCGGCTTTCAGGCCCGGGAGTAACCAAGGGCGGGGGCCAGTTTTTTGCGCGGCCGGTCGCCCTGCTGATCGGATTTATGGCGTTTTACTCTGTGCTGCACATCTTCACCTGGGCGATGCCGCGGTATCGTCTTCCGGTCGACGCCGCGGCCTTGCCCTTTGCGGCCATTGCGCTCAATGATCTGGTTTGCTGGGTGACCGTTCGGCGCAAAGGCAAACTGGATGCGCAGCGAAGCTCGTGAGATCCCTGGCGGCATCGCTTCCCTGTGTTGCTTCGTGTCACTGGCAACTCTGGGACGCGGCCGCTGGAAATTGATTAAGCGCTGTGATATAGTTTGCTACTCGATCTGCTATCTGGATTAGTTAGAAGGAAGAGTTTATTATGGAACTGCGCCAATACTTCAATGTTTTGATCAAGTGGTGGTGGCTCATACTGGCCAGCGTTCTGATCGCCAGCACGGCCAGCCTTCTGGGCACATTGGCCACCCCACGAACTTATCAGTCACGCACGACGCTGATGGTCGGGCAGGCACTGCAAAATCCAAATCCAAACCAATCCGACTTCTACACTGGACAGGCCCTGGCACAGAGTTATGCCGACCTCGTGAAGCGTGAGCCGATTCTCCGTGCGGGGCTTCAGACGCTCGGTCTCGATTGGGATTGGATGGCACTCCAGAGCATGATTACCAGCCGCGTCGTGCCCGGCACGCAGCTCCTGGAGATCATTGTGCTGGATACGGATCCACAGCGGGCCAAATACCTGGTGGATGAAATCGTGCGCCAGCTCATCTTGCAGAGCCCGGCCGGCTCGAATTCGACGGGCGGGGAAGATCGGCAGTTCATCCAGCAGCAGGTTGACGATCTCAAGGCGAATATCACGAAGAGCCAGGCAGAAGTCCGGCAGATGGACGATGTGATTGCGGGGCGAGCAGCGCGCGGCAAATTCAAGATGCGCGCAGCCGTCAGGCTGCCCTTGAGAGCCAGATCGCGACGTGGCAAGCCACTTATGCCCAGCTCATGACAAACTTGCAGCAGGGGTCGACCAATTTTCTGAGTGTGGTAGAGTCGGCACAGGTACCCACCGGTTCGGTGAGCACCGGCCTGGCGAGCAACGTTTTGCTGGCCGCCGTGATCGGCCTTGTGCTGGCTGCCAGTGCCGCCTTTGTATTGGAATACCTGGATGACACCATCAAGACTTCGGCTGATGTGCGAACGCACCTGGACGTCGCCCCGCTGGGAAGCGTCGCTGCCATCAGCGGCGAACAGCCCTATGATCGACTTGTCACGCTTCATCAGCCGCGCTCACCGCAGGCCGAGGCCTATCGCGGGATACGCACGAACCTTCAGTACAGTTCAATTGACCGGCCTGTGCAGTCGCTGCTGATCACAAGCGCAAATCCCCAAGAGGGCAAAAGTCTGACCTCCGCCAATTTAGCGATTGCATTTGCACTGTCAGGACAGCGCGTCATTTTGGTGGACGCCGATTTGCGGCGGCCATGCCAGCACAAGGTTTTTTCACTGCCGAACAAGGCGGGGCTTACGACCGTGATCCTTGATTCCAGTGTGCCGGTGTCGGATGTACTGCAGCCGGTGGCGGTAGAGAACCTGCGCGTCATGACGAGCGGGCCTCTGCCTCCCAACCCGTCAGAGATGGTGGGGTCCAAGCGTATGGAGCATTTGATAGACTCCTTGCGACACGAGGCCGACATCGTTATCTTCGATAGCCCGCCGGTCCTGGCGGTTACCGATAGCATTGTATTAGGCACCCGGGTTGACGGGATCCTGCTGGTGGTTGAGTCGGGCCACACTCGTCATATCCAGGCGCAGCGGAGCAAAGAGGCCCTCACCAAGGTGGGTGCGCAGTTGCTGGGCGTGGTGTTGAATCGGGTAGAAATGCGCAGCGAGAATTACTACAACTACTACGAGGATGACCTGGATGTCCATCAGGCTCGCGACGTCCGGTTGCTATGGAGCCTGCCAGGACTCGAGGCTTTACGTGGCCGGCTCGGCCAGCATGGATCTCGACGACCCGTGCTTCGAAGACGCACGGTCAATTCGCATATGCCGCGTAATACCTCGACGGATAGTCAGGCTGAGTCCGTTAAGTGACCTTATTTGCGGCGGCCATTGTCGGGCAACACCTTCCAACGAATTTGCTTATCTCGATGATCTCTTGCGGGCCGTGGGTCTGAATGACTCCGATACGCGGCAAGTGAATCCGGCTAATGTGGATCAGGATAATGATGATGAGGCTGATTGTAAGTGCCGCTTTGTGGCAGCGATACTGGCCAGTAACCTTGATAGTAGAACAAATGTACCCAGGGAGAACCAACATGTCAATAAAGCGAAGTAGCATTCACTTGATAGTTGTAATGTGTTTAGTGATAAGCCTTGTTGCAATGGCGATTCCCGCGCGGTCTGCGTTTTCCTTGCAGTCCGGTTCAGGCAGCACGCCGATTTTGCTGATCGTCAACAGTTCGGCTTCCAACAAATTTGGCGCCTATCTGGGTGAGATCTTGCGCGCCGAGGGCTTGAACGCCTTCGATCAAGTTGAACTCAATAACCTCACCGCCTCGCAGCTGGCCCAGTATGATCTGGCCATCCTGGCGCAGACGCCGCTGAGCAGTGCGCAGGCGAGCATGCTCAGCACCTATGTATCCGGTGGTGGCGCGCTGCTGGCCATGCGGCCTGATGCGCAGATCGCCAGCCTCTTTGGGTTGAGTACGAGCGCTGGGACACTGAGCAACGGCTATCTTCAGATCCAGACCACGGCGGCCTTTAACGGCGCGACGCCCGGTTCCGGCTTGACCCCGGCCACGCTGCAGATTCACGGCTGACGCCGATCAGTACACCACTAGCGGCGGGTGCCGTGATGCTGGCGCAGTTGTACAGCACTGCCACGACGAGCACGTCCTATCCGGCGGTGGTGGCGGCCAACAGCGGCAGTGGGCAGGCGGTGGCGTTCACATATGACCTGCCCTCGAACGTGGCGTATACGCGGCAGGGCAACCCGGCCAATGCGAATCTGGATGTGGATGGAGACTGGCTGGGTGCGGACGCCCGACCTCTTCCAGACAGTGGGGGGTGGGGCGCCCTGGGTCGATCGGGACAAGATTCCGATCCCGCAGGCCGACGAGCAGCAGCGGCTGTTTGCCCGCATCGTGCAGCAACTGGTGGGCCGCGTTCGGCCCCTGCCACAGTTGTGGTATTTCCCTGGGACAGCCAAGACGATGTTGATCCTGACTTCGGATGCGCACTGGAACAATGGTTTGGATTTCGCACAGTTCATCGCCGACCTGAATGCCCGTCAGGGAAGTACCAGGTGTATCTGACGCTATCTGGGGCCTGAGGGGGAATTCGTGATTGGCCCAGTAATGCCACTCTGCAAACCTGGCAGGCGCAAGGCCATGCCTTTGGCATCCATCCCTAGAGAGTAGAGGTTCAACTATGACATCGGGGTTCAACAGTATGACAGCCTGTTTGCCAGCACGTACACGATTCCCCGGTCAACACGGTGCGGATCCACCGATTTGAGTGGCAGGGCTGGACAGAGCGCGCCGATATTGCAGCGGCGCACAACATCGCCCTGGATGTGAGTTTCTACCGCGTGGGGCGCGTGGCTTAAGAAAGCGGATGGCACGTGGCCGCACGGCTACGTAAACGGCAGCGGGCTGCCGATGAAATTCGTCCGCGCGGATGGGACCCTCTCCTCCGTGTACCAGCAATTCACCCATCTGTCAGACGATCAGCTGTTGGCCGACCGAGGGGGGCTCGAAGGCCTGACTGGCTCGCAGGGAGTGGCGATGTCGCAGGGTTGATCGATGCGAGCCTGGCGGGCAATTACTCGGCCCTGACCGAACTCCATCATGTCGATTATTACTCTAGCAAGCCCGATCTCCAGGCGTGGCTGAAGGGTAATGTTGACTATGCGCGCAGCAAGGGCGTGCCGGTGTGGAGTGCCGACCAGTGGCTGAGTTTCACGCAGACGCGTCACGATGCGAACTACACGAATATGGTCTGGGATGCGGAGCACGTGGGGTATTGAGTTTTAACATTGCCATGGCGGCCACGGCCGGCCTGACGCCGACGACGATGCTGCCGCTGAACTATGGTGGTCGACCGCTCCAGTCAGTAACGGTTGACGGCGGGGCATACACTTTCAGTGTTCAGACGATCAAGTCCACGAATGTCGCTTTTGTCAGCATTCCGGCTGGAAATCACAGTGTCAGTGCCACCTATTCCGGAACTCCGCCCACCAGCACGCCGACCAATACACCCTGGCCCGAACGCCGACACCGCTGCCACCGATGCGGCCACGCCGCTGTCCACCGACTGCGACGGCCACGCCGCTGCCGCCGACTGCTACGGCCACCCGACGACTGTACCCTTCACTAGTTTCGTGGATACCACTGTTGCGGATTTCAGTGCGGGTACGCTGGACGCTAATACCTACCTTGCGCAGACGAATGACGGCGAAGTGATGCTGGCCCCGACGGAGGGCGGCGAGTTCTCTGGAACCGCACTGCCATCGGGCTGGTTTGGCACGCCGTGGGCGACGGGGGGAGTGCCACGGTCGGCGGCGGAGTGTTGACCGTCGATGGGGCGCTCGTCGGGACCAACGCCTATTATGGTCCGGGTCACTCCCTGGAGTTCGTGGCAACGTTCGGAGCGAACACCAGTCAACACGGCGGCTTCGGCACCGATCTGAACGCGGAACCCTGGGCAATATTCAGCACGGGCTATCCAGGTGGGACCACTCTCAGGGCACGCACAAGCAATGGTAGCGGCAGTGCGTCTCTCGATACCGATCTGGGCGGCACCTACCTGGGTGCCCCGCATCGCTATCGGATTGACTGGACCAGCACGGGAGTTGTCTACTCCATCGATGGCGTGCAAGTCGCTTCACATGCTATTGCCATCACGGCGAACATGCGGCCGGTGGGCAGCGACCAGGCGGGGGGCGTCACTTTACCGATCGACTGGCTGCGCATGAGTCCCTATGCTGCCACGGGCGTCTTTGTATCGCGCGTGTTGGATGCGGGTACAACGGTGCAGTGGCTCAATTTGACTTCGCTCAGCAGTCAACCCACCGGCACATCACTGACTTTTGAGACACGAACGGGCAATACGACGAACCCTGGCGATGGGACCTGGTCAGTTTGGAGTTCTGTGGCGGGTACCACGATGAGTAGCCCGGATAGTCGCTATGCCCAATATCGGGTAACGCTCAGCAGCGCCGATCCCACGACCAGCCCGGTTGTACAACAAGTGACGATCACCTATCAGACATCGACCGGGCCGACCGCGACACCGACCAGCACGCCTTTGCCGCCGACGGCCACGGCCACGCCGCTGCCGCCGACGCGACGAACGCCGCACGCCACGTGCCGCCGACGGCGACGGCCACGCCGCTGCCGCCCGCACGGCCACGCCTTTGCCGCCAACGCCGACCAACACGCCTTTGCCGCCGACGGCGACGGCACACGCCGCTGCCGCCGACGGCTACGTCCGACGGCTGTACCCTTCACTGGTTTCGTGGATACTACCGTGGCTGATTTCAGTGCGGGCACGCTGGACACGAATACCTACATTGCGCAGACGAATGACGGCGAAGTGATGCTGGCTCCGACAGTGGGCGCGAGTTCTCTGGAACCGCACTGCCATCAGATTGGTTTGGCACGCCGTGGGCGGTGGGGGGAGTGCCACGGTCGGCGGCGGAGTGTTGACCGTCGATGGCGCTCTCGTCGGGACCAACGCCTATTATGGTCCGGGTCACTCCCTGGAGTTCGTGGCAACGTTCGGAGCGAACACCAGTCAGCACGGCGGCTTCGGCACCGATCTGAACGCGGAACCCTGGGCGATATTCAGCACGGGCTATCCAGGTGGGACCACTCTCAGGGCACGCACCAGCAATGGTAGCGGCAGTGCGTCTCTCGATACCGATCTGGGCGGCACCTACCTGGGTGCCCCGCATCGCTATCGGATTGACTGGACCAGCACGGGAGTTGTCTACTCCATCGACGGCGTGCCAGTCGCTTCACATGCAATTGCCATCACGGCGAACATGCGGCCGGTGGGCAGCGACCAGGCGGGGGGCGTCACTTTACCGATCGACTGGCTGCGCATGAGCCCCTATGCTGTCACGGGCGTCTTTGTATCGCGCGTGTTGGATGCGGGTACAACGGTGCAGTGGCTCAATTTGACGCCGCTCAGCAGTCAACCCACCGGCACATCACTGACTTTTGAGACACGAACGGGCAATACGACGGACCCTGGCGATGGGACCTGGTCAGTTTGGAGTTCTGTGGCGGGTACCACGATGAGTAGCCCGGATAGCCGCTATGCCCAATATCGGGTGACGCTCAGCAGCGCCGATCCCACGACCAGCCCGGTTGTACAACAAGTGACGATCACCTATCAGACATCAACTGCACCAACGGCGACACCGACCAGCACGCCTTTGCCGCCGACGGCGACGGCCACGCCGCTGCCGCCGACGGCCACGCCACTGCCGCCAACGCCGACCAACACGCCGCTGCCGGCGACGGCCACGCCACTGCCGCCGACGGCGACGGCCACGCCGCTGCCACCAACTGCGACCAACACACCGACGGCCACGCCTACGCCAAGCAATACCGGCTTGCTCAGTCCAGCCTCGAACGCAGCGGTCACGTCGAGCGCGGGTGACAACAATGGTTTTGAAGTAAGTCCCGCGAACGCGAATGCGAATGATGCCCTCTTCGCCGTTGACAACAATAGTGGCACAAGCACCAGTACATCCTGCACTGCTACGGGAAAAGACAAGCATTTGTTCTACAATTTCAACGTGAATTTGCCCGGCACAGCAGCTGTGCAGGGCATTGAGGTGCGCCTGGATGGGAGAGCGGATAGCACTGCCGGTTCGCCAAAATTCTGTGTGCAGTTATCGTGGAACGGCGGTGCCACGTGGACGGCAGCTAAATCCACCGCAACACTGAGTACTGCCGAACTGACCTACCTACTCGGTAGTGCTGCGGATACCTGGGGACGCACATGGGCAGCCGGCGATTTTTCGAACACCAACCTGCGGGTGCGGGTGATCGATGTCGCCAGCCTCCACGGCGCGCGATTTCTCGCTGGACTGGGTGGCGGTGCGCGTGACTTATCGCTAGGCTGCTGTGAAAGTTGGACGTAAATATAAGCCCTGTAAGGCAGCGGATGCTTACAGGGCTTTCTCTTTCCAGAAATACTTGTCGACGGTGTTCTTCTTGGACGCGCTTCACGGCGAATTCATCTGATAGATGTCGTACCGCCAGTCGCCATCACCAAAACTGGCGATGAGTCGCGTATTCGACTTCAGAAAGTCTTCGTCGTACACGTGATTTCCTCGCCCGAACCAGCCACCCACGACGTAGCCGGGATGGACCGAGTCAAAATAATCCTTACCAAGTGAATAGTACCCGCCGCCGCGAAACACGGCATTGTCGATCTTGGCAAGCATTAACTGATCTGGATAATGATAAGTGTGATCAGTCAGAACGCCTAATTCGCGCTCCCAGGTTTCGATCACCGTATCTCGGCCGATGTGCTGATTCAGAAAGTCCGCAACCTGCTGCGGAACCCTGAGTTGCGGCGGCCTGTCTGTGGCGTGGTTCTCAACTCCCTCTTTGTCCAATACGTCCATGCGCACAGTGCGTTGAAATTCATAACCCACCAGCAGCGTGAATGAGATCAATCCGACCAGTGCGCCAAGCCAGACAAGTGGCAGTGGCGGCAGGCGAGCCTGACCGGATATATAGCGTCGCAGTGCCGGCCAAAAATGCCTGCTTGTTACCGCGAAGCCGCTTGCCAGATCGTAGACGAGTTTAGCGACAAACAGGCTCATCAGGGCGGCGAAAGGAAACATGTAACGAGGAATTGGGAAACTCCACAACATATAATAGGCTATCCACAGAACTGTAACCAACCACAATAAGGCTAGTAGAAAAGCCTCACGCGTGCGCCGCAGGCACAGTGGGATTACATAGAGTAGTGACAGGAACCCCCAGAAGAAATAGAAATAGTCGGCGTCCGGGCCGATCAGCCGCTTAATGGCATCGCCGATCCAGATCGGATTTATACCGGAGGTGGCGCTTGCCAGCTGTTGCAGCTTGGCCAGGTTCTCGGCAAATACGTCCGCGCCGAAGTATAGCCATTGCCAGCCCGTCCATATCCCGTAGCACGCCAGCGCGCTCCCGCCGAACAGAACCAAATACTTGAAGCGATGCTGATGATAGAACCCCCAATCCATCAGGGCGAGGAGGATAATGGCGCCACCCACGATGATCACGTAATACGCCTTGGTGACCATAGCGAGGCCGATGAGCAAACCGGCCAACACCGCCAGCAATGATCGATTACGCCGTATGGCCTGATTCCAGACCAGCCAGCCAGCCAGGAAGAATCCCAACGCTGGCACTTCACCGAAAATCCCTCGGCCATACTTGAAGTAGCCTACGGCCTGCGACCCTAACACCAATATCACCGCGATGATCGCCACACGCCGGTTGAACAAAATCTGACCCGTCAGGTAAAGCAGCACCAGCGTGGCAAAAGCATACAGTGCCATGACCCAGCGGGCCTGAACAAGTCCAATTCCCCAGAGTCGATAAGCCAGCGCTATTGGCAGGACGACTGTCGGCCCAACGCTTTGCACCCCGCCGTAGGTTTCATATCCGTCGGAGGTCTTGGTGGCATACACGCCATCCTGCGCTAACGATTTGGCAATGCTCGCCACAGCACCTTCATCCTGCCAGGGGCGCGGATTGAGATCTAGGTTGTAGAACAGCAAGAAGGCGCCAAGCGCCAGGACGGAGGCCGCCAGAATTTTCTCCCAGCGATGGTTGTGTTCTAGCCAGCCAAGCGATTTAGACAGACTTGAAGTCATTTGACATGCCTCCACGAATGAACGCCGTTTCGGAAAACGTTCAAGGCGCATTCATCTGATAAATATCGTACCGCCAATCACCATCGCCGAAGCTGGCAATGACGCGCGCAGTTCTTATTCAGAATAATCAGCTATCGTAAACGTTATACAGGCGCCCAAACCATCCGACGATGACATATCTCGGATGAACTGCATTGAAGTAATCCGTACCGAGCGAATAGTTTTGATCGCCGCCGCGATGGAGGGCGTTATCGATCTTGGCCAACATCAACTGATCCGGGTAATGATAGTTGTGATCCGTTAGGATCCCCAGTTCGCGCTCCCAGGTCTCGATGATTTCATTGCCGCCGATATTCTGCTTGAGAAACTCGGCGAGTTGCTGCGGCGCTTCTAACTGCGGAGGCGTAAGCACAACGGCGCTCTGTACTCCCACTTTATCCAACACGTCTTCCCTTACCGTGCGCTGCAGCTCATAACCGGCCAGCAGCGCAAACGAAGTCAGCCCGACGAGTGTGCCCAGCGTGACTAAGTTGCTCGGTGTTAGTTCGGCGCGCCCGAGCATATGCTGGCGCAGCGCCGGCCATAGTTCGCGGCTCATCGCAGCAAAACCCCTGGCCAAATCATAGACTAATTTGGCGACAAACATGGCGGTGAGCGCGGCCGCCGGAAGCAGATAACGTGGAATGGGTAGAATCCAGAAAACGAAATAGGCCAACCATAGTACCGTGAACAGCCACATAAAGGCCAGGAGAAACGCGTCACGAGTCCGCCGCAGTCCCAGCAGTAATACGTAGAACAGGGATATGAAGCCCCAGAAGAAATACAGGTAACTTGCGCCCGGGCCAACGAGCAACTTGACTGCGTCACCGACCCACTTTCGATTGAAGCCCGAACTGGCGCTTGCCATCTGGCTCAACTTCTGCAAGTTCTCGGCAAATACATCGGCTCCGAAATAGAGCCGTTGCCAGCCCATCCAGAGTCCATAACAGGCGATGGCGGTTACTCCCACAATCAACAAGTTCCTGAAGTGCCGTTGGCGATAGAAGAATCGATCAAGTATCATCAGCAAAAAGACGGTTCCGGTCACCATGATGAGGTAATAGGACTTGGTGACCATCGCCAGACCAAACAGCAGGCCGGCTGGAAGCGCCAGCCACAGCTTATTGCGGCGAACGGCTTGATTCCAGACAAGCCAGCCGCCCAGAAAAAAGCCGAGGGCTGGCACTTCGCCCAACACGGGGCGGCCAAAAATAAAGTAGCCAACTGCCTGTGACCCGATAACCAGTATGACTGAGATGATGGCGACCCGGCGGTTAAATAGTGTTTGGGCGCAAAAGTAGAAGAGTATCAAGGTGATGACGGCATAGAGAGCCATCACCAAGCGGCCTGGCACAAGCCCCACACCCCATAAGCGATAAGCGAGCGCCAGGGGCAGCACGACGGTCGGGCCGACGCTCTGCACACCTCCGAAAGTCTGGTATCCGTCTGAGCTCTTAATCGCATAAACGCCGTTTTGCACGAGCGACTTGGCGATGCCCGCTGCAGAGCCTTCATCCTGCCAGGGCCGCGGATTCAAATCCAGATTGTAAAACATGCACAATGCAGCCAGCGCCAGGACTACCACCGCGGCGATCTTCTCCCCGCGATCATTGCGTTTGGACCAACTCAACAGGTTATTGAAGGCGGACGTCATCGGATGCATCTCCTCAGAATTCGGCAGGATGTTGCCAGCAGGCTGTTTGGCGCTAACTCAACATTTGTTGCAAGCCGGCCAGCAGCGAGATTGCCGGTTGAAACCCTAGCACAGCGGCGAGCCGCGCTCCATCGCCTCGGCTGTGCCGGATATCTCCCACGCGCGCCGGCTCAAGCCTTGGAGTGAAATGCGTATGGCACACTTCATTCAAAGTATCGGCCAATTCCAATAGGGATACATCACGCCCGGTGGTTACATTGAGCACTTGTCCGGCGGCTTCCTCGCGCTCGCAGGCCAGCAGGTTAGCGCGCACGACATCGCTCACGTAGACAAAGTCGCGTGTTTGCAGGCCGTCACCATAGATCACTGGCGGCAGATCCTGCTTCATCCGCTGTAGAAACTTGGGGATGACCGCTGCATACTCGCCATTAGGGTCCTGGCGCGGGCCGTACACGTTGAAGTAGCGCAGACACACCGCCGGCACCCCATACGCGCGATGAAACATCTGGCAGTACACTTCGCCGATCAGCTTCGATGCGGCATAAGGTGACGATGGCCGTGGCGCCGACGTTTCTTTGAGAGGCAGATCATCATTGTCTCCGTAGACGGCGCAGGTGCTGGCGAGCACAAAGCGCTTAACACCTTCTTCCCGCGCCGCTTTGAGCAAATTCAATGTGCCGGTGACATTCACGTCATGCGTGGTCGCAGGATCGGCCATCGACTGCGTCACACTGACCAGGGCAGCCTGATGGATCACGTAGTCAGCCCTGGCCATGGCCTGACAGACCCTGGCGGTGTCGCGAATATCGCCCTCGACAACTTCAACCTCTGGTAGATGCGCCAGGTTGGCGCGCTTGCCCGTCGTGAAATTGTCGAGCACGCGCACGCTATCGCCGCGCCGGATGAGCGCTTCAGCAATGTGGGCCCCGATAAAGCCGGCGCCGCCTGTAACCAGGTAAACAGCCATGCCATTGTCCTTAGATATTTGTCTTGCTCAAGCTGCGCATTCCGCCTGGCACTTTAGTGGCCAAACCCGTCATTGGCGCCGCGCCGTGATGGTGCGCCAGGCGGCGATAACAATGACGATGATAGCGGCCAGTACCCCGCCCAACACCAAGGGAGGTGGCCCCTGATTAGCGGTTGCAGCCGGCTGCTGTTTATCGCTGCTTGGCAACTGGGGGCGTGGCGTGGGCCGCAGAGTTGCAGTCGGTTCGGGCGTTGTCGTAGGCATCGGCGTAAAGGTCGGCGGTGGAATAATGCTTTCAGGCGCAATACTCGCGTCCCGTGGCTGCAACCTCGAATTGTCCCTGGTTATCTTGTCCCAGCGTCCATAAACGCAGAAGCACGCTCAACCGGCCTGCTGTTGGTGCAATGGCTATCGCTGCAGCATTGTCGCGTGCCGCCGGTTGGCCGAGGCCGATAGTATCCTGATCGCTCCAGGTCCCACCCATCCACTGGCTTACGATCAAGACACTTTCGCCACCCGTACCTTCACCCACCCCGGCAAGATACAAACGCCCCGCGCCATCACTGCCCAAGCCAATCGGGCCGCTTACCTGTGCGAAGCCCGGCACAGCCTCCGCCGGTGACCACCGCTCTCCGCCGTCAGATGAATATTTGCCCCACACACTATATTGTATGGGAGACCTTGCTCCAGCCTGCGAAGCGGCCTGTGTCCAGGCCACGTATACGTCATTGCCAGTGACCAGGGATAGCTCCGGCCAATCAACGGCGCCTTCAGCAATCTTGAGAGGCGTACTCCAGGTCTCGCCTTGATCGGCCGAGCGAGCGTAATAAACAGCTCGCGCACTCGTGCTCCCTGGCCACGTAGACTGCAGCCAGGCGGCGTGTAACACGTTGGTCCGTTCATCGAAAGCGATACGCGGTTTGTCGATGCTGTCCCAGTTCGCCGCAGCGGCGTCGAACACCACTGTCGGTGTCAGCCAGGTCGAACCGCCGTCAAGCGATCGGACCAGGTATATGCCGCGCTGCTCGTTGAAGGGTTGGGCGTAGATTACGTACATACGCTTACCGGCTGAATCGGCCGCAATATCCGGCCAGCTCGCTCGCCGACGTTGCCGACGGCAATGCGGTTGGTTCCGCCCAGGCCGTCCGCCCATTGAAATCGCGTGCGAAGGCCCAGCTATAGACAACGGGACTATTGGGGCCGCTGCTCCATACGGTGTGTATTTTGTCTTGAGCGTCAATGGCCATGGAAGGCTGACTTGCCGTGCGCAGTTGATTGGGGCGGTCGGGCGAGCGGAGCAATAGCGTTGATCGCGACCATCGATCATTCGACTGGACTGCGCCGGACAACGCGGTTTCATCGCCGCTGGCGCCAGTGGCCTGACTCCAGATCGCAAACGGGTTTCCCCGATTATCGGTAGCCAGCGCTGGCAGATCGTTCGCCGAAGCCGCGCTCGCACCACCGGATATGAAATCCACCGGTTTCCACACGGGTTTCAGCGCATCGATTAAATGCCCAGGGTCTGCCGTACTGCGAGCCGCCCAAATGTCACCGCCGGGATCACATCCGACAACGCCCGCGGTGGGGCCGGCTACGGCGGCCTCAATACAGTTTAGAGTGATCGCTCGCGCGTTCCCGGGATCATAAGAGGTCAGACTTACGTCGATTGGTTTGGACCATGCGGCGCCATCCCACACGGCGATGGTTGAGGCATTCGCGGTGGCAGCCTGCTCAGCCGCTGCGGGGTGCCCAGTCATCCATAAGCGACCATCACCGCCATACAGGAAGGTCCAGGATTCGTTACACCGCGTGATGTTGCTGAGAACCTTTTCCGGCATTCCCCACGTCTGACCGCCATCAGTCGACTGCCGCTGGAGAAAACCACAGCCGCCTGCTCCCAAATCACGCCAGATTAATAGCCATACGCCATTCTGCGCCAATGCAACCCGTGCCTGCAGCACGCGCCCGGTCGTCGTTCCAGTAATGACTTGCGGTGTACTCCAACTGGTTCCGCCATCTGTCGTCCAGGCGTACGTGCTCTGGCGTGTCTGCGGATCACCCCACGTTACAATGGCGTGCCCCGCGTTGTCGCCGGCAACACTCAGGTCGACATCGCCGGGTTGGGCCGATCGAAAATACTGCGAACTATAGACCAGGCTCGGCGCGCTCCAACCGGTGCCGGCATTGGCCCGATAATAGATACCGGCAGGCGACTCCGTAGTATTGATGGGGCGCACATAGGTCAGATGCAGCGTACCGCCGGGATCGGATGCGACATTAAATGCCAGCGCCGACTCTGCGAGCTGCGTGGTGTCTTTTCTCCAGCTCGTGCCGTCGGATGAAATATCCAGCAAGCGATCCTTGTCGTCGATCCACAGAGCGTGCAGGCCGCCGCTCGCAGGGGCGATCAGCCGGGCCGCACGCGGCGCCGTGAGTTTTGTTCGGCCAGTTTCAATATCGACTTTGCTCGAGCCAAACATCGCGGGTATGGCTACGGGCGGGGTCCAGGCCGTGTCCGAGGCATTTGTGGTGCGCGCGTACTGCTCGCCCTCCGCGGCATCCCACCACAGCACGTGCAGTATGCCGTCTGGCGCCGCTGCCATGACGGGCTGTGAGGCCGCGCCTGACCTGGATAGATTGAAGACGGTGCCCCACGGGGTGTCCCCCGACTGGGCCAGAATACGCACTGCGAACAAACTGCATAAGCCAAGCAGTGCGGCGGTGCCGGCAATAATGATGCGGAGAAAGCGTCTGTCCAAGTTGATCAACCTCGTCTCAGTTCATGACAACCACCGGCAGCGCCTCGGCTAGTGCGCTTTGAGCCCTGCCGATTGTTGTTCGAGCAGCGCTGCGATGGCCAGATTCAATCTTGATGCACTCGCGGCGTCGCCGAGATATGTCTCATACCACCAGCGCCGGAGCGTCAGCTGTTCCTGGTTCGTGTCAATCGTGCGCCACAGCTCGACGGCCTGGTCCACGCGCCCGTCGAGGGCGTCACATTCACCCAGCAGTTGCCGCGTGGCACGCTGTTCCGGTGCAGCGGTATGGGCGGCTGCAAGGTGCTGGCAGGCTTCGTCATAGCGGCCTTGCGCCAGCTCGATTTGACCCAGGCGCCACTGCGCGGTGACGTTGCCGGGATCCAGGTGTACGGCTTGTTGATAGCGATCGGTCACCAGTGCGATCTCACCCTGACCATTCCGGCGCAAGGTATCTTGCAACGGAACATCAGGCCAATGATACGCTGAAAGCTCAGCGCGGGTTTGCTGCAATGCTCCCCAGTTTGCTGCATGGGCGGCTTGCCCGGTCGATGTGATCAAAGTCACCAACAAGCCAACAGCGGATGCCAGCCAAAGCGTCCAAGCGGGCTGAAAGCTGCGGCGCGACGCAGCGGGGGTCGATTCAGCCGGGCGAATCAGCAGTGCCAGCGGCACAAACATCACTGGAATCAAGAAGACAGAACCCCACAGTGTGTCATCCACCGTGCCGTGTACCAGCATCACCAGCAACGAAGCCAGAGCGGCCCTGCGCCAGGGCGAAGATGGCTTGGGCCACACGGCGTTCAAGATCATGCCCAACAGAGCAATCAGCCCCAACACTCCAAGACTCAGCCATACATCCAGCAGCAGGTTGTGCGCGTGGGCCACATAGCCGACATGGGTCAGCAGGGCATACGAAGCATAAGCCATTTCATCAGCTACCCAGTCCCATGCCGGTAAATGGATAGTCGCGCACGAGGCTGAGACTATTGCGCCAAATGTTGACCCGATCGCCACTGTGCTCGAGCAACCAGCCGCCCAGCGGGGTGAGAGCAATTGCCGCCACGCCGGCTAAGCCGCCGATCGTGACGCAGATCAACCAGATCGCGCGTGTCTGGCGGCGATTGGCTGCTCGCGTCGAGATGAAGATCCAGAGTGCCCAGGCAGATGCGGCCAGAGCCAGGGCCAGCCAGGCGCCGCGCGCCTCGCTTAAGAGCAGCGCTACCAGCGAGATTGTTACGACCACACTAAACGCCCACCGCCGCGCGTGCCTCAGAGCAAACATCTGAAGCGGCAGGAGAATGGCGATGGCACTACCAATTGAATTAGGATTCAAGCCCAACCCAATCGATCTTAGCGGACTGGCCGCCAGCACTTCCAAAACGGGATTAAGGACGTGCAGTTTGCCGGTTGAATGCGGCCAGTCATTGGTCAACAAGAAGTAAAGACTGAGCGCGAGCGGCACACCTGCCAACAGGCCGGCTAAAACCGACCGGGATTGCCCACCCACGCGAACAGGATCGGGCAAGTTGGCCAGCAGAAAATAGAGCACGATACCGAGTAGTATGAAGCCGAATTGAACCAGCGCCAGGCGCTGGTTGTAAGCGGCGACCAGCCCCCAAATTGCGGCCAGCAACAAGGGCAGAATTTGCCAATCGAAGCGAATGCGGCGCAAGGTGAGCGGCATGGCTTTACGTGATACCAGGCTGCGGATCGTCCTGACCCGCAGCCTGGGAATGCGATCCATCCATCGGCGATCCGGCGTCGTTAACTCTTGACCCAGCCCAGCGTTCCCAGGGCGATCTCCGTCGCCGACTTGAAGACCCGTGGACCGTTAATACTGCGGATGAAAGTCCACATCGGCTTGGGGCGGAAGGCCCATTCACGGAAGGCTTTCTTTTGCCAGTACTCCAACTGTTCTGCCGTCAAGCCTTGATAGTCGAGCACGGTCGACTTATCCATATCAACCTGCTCCCACTGCGTGCCAGGCCGGAACCAGTTGTTCTCCAACACTTCAAAGAAGAAGGGCGTGCCAGGGTAGGGCGCTGCCACGTGGAACAGGGCGATGTCCAAGGGTAATTCTTTGGAGAATTTCATCGTCTGCCTAATGGTCTCCTCTGTCTCGCCGGGCAAGCCGATGATGAAATAGCCCCAGTTCTTAATGCCGGCCGCGTGCGCCCATTTGAGTGCGCGCGGAGCTTGCTCCAGCCGATAGCCCTTGGCCGCCCTCTTGAGGATTTGTTCGTTAGCGCTTTCGATGCCCCATGAGATGTACGTGCAGCCAGACTTGCCCATCAACTGGAGCATCTCTTCATCGACATAGTCGACGCGGCTGTTGCACGTCCAACTCAGCCCCAGCTTCTCTTGAATCATCAACTTGCAGAGACTGATAACCTGATCGCGATTGACGGTGAAGAGGTCGGCGTACATGTGCACATGCTTGATGCCCAGGTCTTTCAGCACGCGCAGCTCTTCCATGATATTCTCCGGCGACCGCAAGCGGATGGAGAACTGATAGCTGACATGCTTGATGCAATACTTGCAGCCGGCGGTACAGCCCCGGCTGGTCACGATGAACGTGTAAGGCCCCTTGACTGCCGGAATGCGGTATTTATCGAACGGCAGCAGGTGATGTGCCGGGATGGGCAGATCGTCCAGGTTGCGGATGAAAGGGCGATCCCAGTTAACCACGACTTCGCCGTTGCGCCGCCACGCCAGACCGCGGATGGCAGCCAGGTGCGAAGCGGTCACGCGCATGCGCTCATCGGGCAGTGGTTCCTCTACGGGCGCCAGCGCCCAGGCGGGACTCCACATGGGATCGGCCTCTTTCATCATGAAGGCCAGGTGCCCGCTCTCGTCAGCCGGATGGCCATCAGGCCTGACGAGCCGGCTGTCCTGCACTGTCCAGATGCCGTTGCCGGCCATGATGGTGTCCATCAATTCGCGCAGCGTGAGTTCCGGCTCGCCACGGAACACGAAGTCCAGGGCCGGAAATTGTTCCAGTGTTTCGCGCGGCATAGGCGTGACGTGTGTGCCAAACCCGATGGTGATCGCGCCGAGGCTGCGCGCCAGGAACGCGCCATACATGTCGTTGGTCAAGGTCGGCGCGGTGACCTGCGTGAGATAGAAACGCGGGCGCAGTTCTTTCAACCTGGCCTCGAATTCCTGCCAGCTCATGCGCAGGGCATTGGCGTCGATGATTTCCACCGTGTAATCGGGCATGAGCATAGCCGCCATCTGCGCCAATTCCATCTGCGGCCAGATCATGTTTTCGCGGCTGCGGCGCCCCACGCGATGCTGGCTGCGGATCCAGATCGCCTGATCGGGTGTGGGCGGATTTACCAGCAAAATATCCACTTTGTACGGCGGCCGGCGAATTCCTTTGGCGCGCACCGCCAGATCAGCATCCGGGAACTTCGCCATCGGTAGATTCTTGACGGCGCGCGTGCCCAGATTGAGTTTCAATTGTGTTTCGTGATCGAGAACTTCTGTGTCTTGATTACTCATGATGTGTCCTTCCCTCAGCATTCCTTATCTTTTAGCCCGGCTTGATCGGATTCCCCTGCATATCCAGTTCCTGTTTGAACTCGCGCTGGCTAAGGTCGTCCAGCACATTCATAATGACGCGCGCCACGATCAGCTGCACCCCGATCAGGATGGCTATCGCGCTGGCGATCATCCATAACCACATCTGCTCCAGCGTCCCTCCGCTGACGGCTGCTATCAATAGTACCACCCCCAGGATTACCCCTGCCACGGCTGCAATTGTGCCGAGCCAGCCAAAGTGCGTCTCCAGAGGCGGATCGAAGACGGGCTTGCCGAACAGGCCGCCTTGCACCAGGCGCTTTTGGAACAAGGACACCAGATGGTTAAACGTCGCGCCCAGGCTGAAAAGGCTGACGCCGGTCACTCCGAACACTAAGGCCCCAAAAACGGCGAAGATCCCCAGTGAGCCCAGTTGGGTGACGCCGCTGAGCCGCAGCGCAAAGAGCAAAGCTGCGACAACGGCGGCAAAGGCAACCCCGGCCAGGCCTATTAACCCCAGGATGCGCACGGGATTATAGGACAGGGCGGTAAGCACAATGGATTTAAGGAACCGCAGGCCGTCGTTGACAACGCTCAACTTGGAGCGTCCCAATCGCTCACTATACGGGATCGGAACCTCCACGATTTTTATTCCTTCATGGATGGCGCGCGTGGTCATGACCGGAGTGAAGTTCAAACCATCGGGCAATGGATACATGCGCGCCAGCGCCTCACGCCGAAAGACGCGCATGCCGCTGGCGCTGTCGGTCACTTTCCGATTCCCAATGATGCTGACCAGGCGGGCGAAGATGAGGTTGCCCAGGCGGCGTGTCTTGGGCATCTCGCTCTTGGCGCCGGCCATGCGCGATCCCACGACGACTTCGGCCCCGCTCAAGATTTCTTTGCACAACTCAGGAAAATGCTCGGGGGGATATGTGCCGTCCGCGTCAAGAAAAGACAGGAGATTGCCTTCGGCGTTGGCAAAGCCGGTTTTTAGGGCGCCGCCGTAGCCGCGATTCTTTTGGTGCCGTATGAGGCGCACGTTGCTGTATGATTTTACAATTTCCGGGGTACAGTCTTTGCTGCCATCGTCTACGACGATGACCTCAGGGCCAGCTACGCCCAGAGCCTCCAGGCCGGGTTTGATGCTCAAGACCCGATCGAGGATCTCCGCGATGCCGTCTTCCTCATTATAGGCCGGAATAATGACGGCGAGCTGATAGCTGGACCAATGCAACGTATTCTGAACACGATTATCGAGATGCGTGGTTGTCATGCGGCTGCTCCGTCCAGGATTGGAACTGTCAATGAGTATTATTCACTATTTTGGTTTGCCTGGAGTTGTAATGAGACGCGTTGCGGCTAATATTGTGTATGTTTTTCGTCAAAAACGAATGTGGATTTTTGGGAGATCGGGATGATTGTTGTAAAGGCCGTTAGAGTTGGTTAGATTATTTTGACGCGGCCCGATTCTACCCGGGAATGGCGTCGCTCGCAATCAGGCGGGCGGCGCGGCGGCCGATCTCGACCGCATAGTTGGTGCCGCGGTCCCAGGGATACACCTGCGACATCGAGGCGAAATACAACCCCGGGAGCGGCGTGCGAATGTCCGGGATGTGCTGCGAGTGATGGAGCGGCGGGATGGGCTGGGCGTAGGTTTCGCGGAACAGCCACACCTGCTTGATCCACGCGCGCTCGAAGCGGGGATTGAAGCGCGGCAGGGCCGCGGCATAGCGCTCGAGCAGTTCGCCCTCCGTCAGGCGGAAGTACTCGTGGTCGGGCGGCAGGTAATCGCCGCAGTAGATCAGGTGGTCGCCGCCGAAGTGCTCGGGCGAGACGAAGTTGGTGTGCTCGCACATCGCCAGGAAGGGGAAGCCCGCCTCCTTGGGCAGGTTGTGCCAGTAGTAGCCTTTTTCGCTGAGTGGCTGCGTGAGCGACAGGATCATCACCACCGCGCCCATCGATTGGAGGGCGTTGAGCTGCGCCAGATACTCGGCCGGCAGGGCGGGCGTCAGGCGCGTCATCAAGCGCGGCGAAGTCGTCGAGAGCACGGCGTCGTACTCGCTCGCGCCGCGCGGCGTGTGCAGCGTGAAGCCGCCGGTCGCGGCCGGGGCAATCTCCCGCACGGCGGTGCTGAGGTGCAGCGTCGCGCCGCGCTGCTGCACGGCGGCCGCCAGCCTGTCGAAGAAGGCCTGGAAGCCGCCCACGAAGGTGCCCAGGCGCGTGGTGCGCGAATGCAGCCGCGCCCAGAACCAGGCCATGTTCACCTCGCGGTAATGCTCCTCGCCGAACTTGCCCACCAGCAGCGGCTTCCACAGCGCTTCATACACGCGCCGGCCCATGTGCTCCCGCAGCCACTGATCGGCGGTGACCTGCTCCAGGGCCTGCCAGTTGGCACTGAACTTGAGCTGCAGGCCGGCCCGCCCGAACCGGATCACATCGGCCGGCGGGAAATGCCGCAGCAAAAAGAGCGGCATGTTGGTGAACATCGAATCGAAGGGATGAAATTGGCCGTCGTAGTAGATGGCCGTGACCGGGCGCGGAAACAGCACCTGGTCGCGCGCGCCGAGCTCGTCGATGAGGCCCAGCACGGCGTGATCGGACTGGAACCAGTGATGGTAGAACTTCTCCAGGGTCCAGTCCCAGTGCGGCGCTTTGAAGCCGGCGGCCAATCCGCCGGTGTTGGGCGCGGCTTCGTAGATCGTGACTTGATGGCCGAGTCCGGCCAGGTCATAGGCGGCGGAGAGGCCGGCCGCGCCGGCTCCCAGGATGGCGATGTTCATGGGGCGGATTCACTTTCCCGCAACTGGGCGGCTTGGGTCAGGTCGCCCCAGCGCAGCCCTTCACGGATCATGTAGAAGAAGCCCAGCAGCGTGATGGGCAGCCACAGCGCGGCGTGCAAGACCAGCGTGTACGCTGTCGCGAGTTCGCGCACGACGTTGAACGCCACCAGCACGGCGATGCCCGGCGTGTCGAAGGTGCCGATGTAGCCGGGCGCGGCCGGCAGGGTCGTCGACAGGTTGACAATGCCGTTCATCAGCATCAGGGTGAAGAAACTGAGCTGCAGGTCGAAGGCGTGCATGACGAACCAGTACTTCACCGTTTCCAGCAGCCAGATCAAGACCGAGGTGAAGAAGATCATGAACACCTGGCGCACATCGCGCAGCGCCGCCAGGCCCAGCAGGAAGCGCTCGAGGAACCCGCGCAGTTTGACGCCGTAGCGCGGGGGCAGCAGGTGCTCGATGAGCGGGTTATACAGCCGCGCGGCGGCCGCCGGTTGGGCCGCCAGGAACAAGAAGACGACCAGCGCCCCCAGGAAGAGCACGCCGCCCACGAGGACAATGTAGCGCAGACCATCCGGCAGCGAGGGCACGGTCGGCAGGGCGATGAACACGAAGAGCAGCATCGTCAGGCCGTCGAAGATGCGCTCCACCACGATCGTCGCCAGCGAGGAACTGATGCTGACTTCTTCGTTGCGCTTCAGGACGTAGGCGCGCAGCAACTCGCCGATGCGGAAGGGGAAGATGTTGTTGCCCATGTAGCCGATGACGACCACCGGGAACAGGCGCCGCACCGGGATGCGCTTCAGCGGGCGCAGCAGGTAATCCCAGCGCCAGGTGCGCACGAGCACCGCCAGGAAGTAGACCGCCACACTGGGGATCAGCCACAGGTACTGGCCCTGCTGCAGATAGGCCCCGACCTGCCGCAGGTCCAGCCCTTGCAGCGCCCACAGCAGGAACACCGCGCTGACGGCGATGCCCAACCAGAATTGCCAACGTCTCACACCCGACCCCCCCCATGAAAAATCGGCCAGGCACGCCGCCTCGCCGCGCACCGGATTGTACCTTAACACCGCGCAATGAACAATGGTACGAACCGGCTACAGATTGTGAAAAAATCTAACTGTCACTAGCGCGAAATCCAACCCAACGGCCTGAGATCGCTCCTCCCGTATCGATTTTGACAAAAAACATACCCGTGCTGAGTAACTGGCCGATCATTTCTCCAATACCTCGCAAACCGTTGGCTTCTATAATAATGCGAGCCAAGGGAGGGTTCTTCTGGCCGTTACAACTTTGCAGCTATCCTGTCAGACAGGAGGATCCTCAATTTTCTATGCGACCAAGATCATTCAACTTAGCGTCGCGGCGTCGAACTCGGGTTATATTTCCTTCTTACACTAAGCCTGGGCCTCAGTCTCTTGGGACTCGTCGTTGTGCTGGGCGCATCGCCTGCGTCGGCGATGGAGGTTAGCGCTACCACTCGTCCCATTCTGCTGATCGTCAACAGTTCGGCTTCTAACAAATTTGGCGCCTATCTGGGTGAGATCTTACGGGCGGAGGGCTTAACGCTTTCGATCAGGTGGAGCTGAGCAGCCTGACGACAACAGCGCAGCTGAATCAGCATGATCTGGCCATCCTGGCGGAGACGCCGCTGAGCCCTGCGCAGGCGAGCATATTCACCACCTATGTATCCGGGGGTGGCGCGCTGCTGGCTATGCGGCCCGACTCGAAGATTATGACGGGCCTTTTCGGGTTAACGGGCAGTGCCGGGACCCTGACCGATGGCTATCTGAAGATCAAGACGAGCGCGAGCTGTACAGCGGCGTGTGCCGGGTTCGGGCCTGGCCTCTGCGACGCTGCAGATCCACGGTGACGACCGATCAGTACGCGCTGGGCTCGGGTGCGTGATGCTGGCGCAGCTGTACAGCGATGCGACTGACGAGCACGTCTTTTCCGGCGGTGGTGGGCGCGAACTATGGGAGCGGCCAGGCCGTGGCTTTCCTGTACGACCTGGCCTCGAATGTGGCCTACACGCGCCAGGGCAATCCGGCCAATGCGAATCTGGATCTGGATGGAGACTGGTGGATGCGGACGGCCGACCTCTTCCAGACCGGAGGGAGGCGGGGCGCCCTGGGTCGATCGGGACAAGATCCCGATCCCGCAGGCCGACGAGCAGCAGCGGCTGTTTGCGCGACTGGTGCAGCAGCTGGTCGGGCGCAATCATCCGATGCCGCAGTTGTGGTACTTTCCGGGTACGGCCAAGACGATGTTGATCCTGACTTCGGATGCGCACATGGAACAATGCTTCAGATGATTTCCCCAAGTTCATCGCCGATCTGAATGCCTATCAGGGCCAGGTGACCATGTATCTGGGGCCTGAGGGGGACTGGCCGGATAATGATACTCTGCAAGCCTGGCAGGCGCAGGGCCACACCTTTGGCATCCATCCTTATGGAGGAAGCGGTGGGGACGTTGCTGCAATGACGGCGGGGTTCAATGACATCGACAGCCTTTTTGCGAGCACGTACATGATTCCCCGGTCAAACACGGTGCGGACCCACCGGTACTTGTGGGCAGGCTGGACAGACGTCGCCGACATTGAAGCAGCGCACAACATCGCGCTGGATGTGAGTTACGCTGCATGGGGTGCGTGGCTCAGGATATCGGACAACACGTGGGCGCACGGCTACGTGAACGGCAGCGGGCTGCCGATGAAATTCGTCCGCGCGGATGGGACCCTTTCCTCGGTGTACCAGCAATTCACCCATCTGTCAGATGATCAGTTGTTAACGGCCGAAGGGGGAGCTGAAGATCGGACTGGCGCGGAGGGAGTGGTCGTATCGCGGGGTCTGATCGATGCGAGCCTGGCAGGCTATTACTCGGCCCTGACCGACCTCCATCACGTCGATTATTACGCCAGCAAGCCCGATCTCCAGACGTGGCTGACGGGTACTGTTCGATTATGCGGTCAGCAAGGGCGTGCCGGTCTGGAATGCCGACCGGTGGCTGAGCTTCACGCAAACGCGGCACGATGCGAACTTATAACAACATTGTCTGGAGTGGCAGCACTGGTGTGTTGAGGTTTGACATTGCAATGACTGCCACCGCTGGGTTGTCGCTGACGACGATTCTCCCGCCTCATCTATGGGGGCCAGGCTCTGCGCACAGTGACTGCCAACGGCACGACGTATACCCCGACTGTGGTGACTATCAAGTCCACCAACGTGGCTTTTGTCACCATTCCTGCAGGCAGTTACAGTGTCAGCGCGGTTTATGGAGCTTCTGGCAAGCAAACTCAGACGATCGACTTTCGTGCTTTAGGCGACAAGGTGTACGGCGATCCGCCGTTCACGGTGGTGGCGACGGCGACCTCGGGCTTAACGGTGACGTTCACGGCGGGTGGTGCGTGCGGCATCAGCAACACGTGGTGACCTTGACGGGCGCTGGAAGTTGTGACGTCACGGCTCAGCAATCTGGCGATGCGGCCTATTATCCCGCGCCGGAGGTCACGCAGTCGTTCAGCGTGACCCAGGCGACGTCCGTGGTGGCGGTGATGTGTCCGGCCAGTGTGCCCTATACCGGCACGGCGCAGATGCCGTGCACGGCGCAGGCGACGGGTGTGGGGATGAGCGCGGTGGATGTGAGTGCCGCGCTGGTTTACGCGAACAACACGAATGTGGGGACGGCGACGGCCACTGCCAGTTGGGGGGGTGACGCCAATCACACGGGCAACAACGGGTCGGGCAGTTTCAGCATCGGCAAGGCGACGTCCGCGGTGACGGTGACGTGTCCGGCCAGTGTGCCCTATAGCGGCATGGCGCAGACGCCGTGCACGGCGCAGGCGACGGGTGTGGGGATGAGCGCGGTGGATGTGAGTGCCGCGCTGGTTTACGCGAACAACACGAATGTGGGGACGGCGACGGCCACTGCCAGTTGGGAGGGGGACGCGAACCACACGGGCAACAGCGGGTCGGGCAGTTTCGCCATCGGCAAGGCGACGTCCGCGGTGGCGGTGACGTGTCCGGCCGGTGTGTCGTATAACGGCGCGGCGCAGACGCCGTGCACTGCGCAGGCGACGGGTGTGGATATGAGTCCGGTGGATGTGAGTGCCGCGCTGGTTTACGCGAACAACACGAATGCGGGGACGGCGACGGCCACTGCCAGTTGGGGGGGCGACGCCAATCACACGGGCAACAGTGGGTCGGGCAGTTTCACCATTGGCAAGGCGACGTCGGTGGTGACGGTGGACTGCACGGCGGGCGCGCCCTACACCTATACGGGTTCGGTGCAGACGCCGTGCACAGCGCAGGCGACGGGCGTGGGGATGAATGCAGTGAATGTGAGTGCCGCGCTGGTTTACGCGAACAACACGAGTGCGGGGACGGCGACGGCCACTGCCAGTTGGGGAGGTGACGCCAATCACACGGGCAACAGCGGGTCGGGCAGTTTCAGCATCGGCAAGGCGACGTCCGCGGTGACGGTGACGTGTCCGGCCAGTGTGCCCTATAGCGGCACGGCGCAGACGCCGTGCACGGCGCAGGCGACGGGTGTGGGGATGAGTGCGGTGAATGTGAGTGCCGCGCTGGTTTACGCGAACAACACGAATGTGGGGACGGCGACGGCCACTGCCAGTTGGGGGGGTGACGCCAATCACACGGGCAACAGCGGGTCGGGCAGTTTCAGCATCGGCAAGGCAACGTCGGTGGTGACGGTGGACTGCACGGCGGGCGCGCCCTACACCTATACGGGTTCGGCGCAGACGCCGTGCACGGCACAGGCGACGGGTGTGGGGATGAGTGCGGTGAATGTGAGTGCCTCACTGGTTTACGCGAACAACACGAATGCGGGGACGGCTACGGCCACTGCCAGTTGGGGGGGTGACGCCAATCACACGGGCAACAGCGGGTCGGGCAGTTTCAGCATCGGCAAGGCGACGTCCGCGGTGACGGTGACGTGTCCAGCCAGTGTGCCCTATAACAGCACGGCGCAGACGCCGTGTACGGCGCAGGCGACAGGTGTGGGGATGAGTGCGGTGAATGTGAATGCCTCACTGGTTTACGCGAACAACACGAATGCGGGGACGGCGACGGCCACTGCTAGTTGGGGAGGCGACGCCAATCACACGGGCAGCAATGGCTCGCGTACCTTCACCATTGCCCGGGCCATCCAGACGATCGCGTTTGGACCGTTACCGGATCGGGCGGTTGGTACCTCGCCGTTCACGGTGACGGCGAGCGCCTCGTCGGGACTGACGGTGACCTTTAGCGCGACTGGGCCGTGCACGGTCACTCTCACTGGCGCCACGATGACCTTGACGGGCGCCGGCGGGACCTGCACGGTGACGGCGCATCAATCCGGGAACAGCAACTACAATGCCGCGCCCGATGTGCCACAGAGTTTCAGGATCGCGTTCAAGATCTATCTGCCCCTCACTATGGGGAGCGGCTCTTGAAACTGGCATCGCGAAAAGTTTGCGGCCTAACCGTTTTCAACATTTCTGACTTTTCCTGTGAAGAGCCAGATACATTCCCAGGACAATCAGGAGGATATACACAATGACCCCACGCATGGCAGTTACCAAATTCCTCATCGCTGCAGCTATAGCCTTGATGGGTTTTGCGCTAATTGGCCTAACCTTCGGCAAGACCACTGCGGCTATGTCGGCAGCGGTTAATCAATCTGTCTCTCCTCGAGTACATGTGGTATCCGAAATGCGCAGGGCGGCCGCCGATGCCACCGATCTGGTGACGGACACGACCGTTGCTAATTTTCAGGCCGGTTCAGGGACTTGCTATGTAGCCCCATCGGGCGGCGGAGATATCGACGGGGAGTTGATCCTGACGCCGTCAGTAGGCACTACCTTCTCGGGCACTGCACTTCCAACCGGCTGGTATAGCGGCACATACGCCTCCGATGGAGCAGGGACCTTTAATGGTGGATTGCTTACCTTAGCCGGGGCCTATGCAGGCTCCCCGGCGGGTGACCCCCATATGCCCCATCACAGACATTGGAGTTTAGTGCTACGTTTGGCTCAGGGGAAAAACGAGCATATTGGCCTGGCATCTCGCCCGACTTGAATTCTCGCCCTTGGGCGATCTTTACCACCTATGGATGGCATTGGATTGTATGCAGCACATTGTACGAGTCAGATTAATTAGCCATACCCTCATTATTGATACTTACGTTGGGAGTGGGCATCGATACCGGATTCAATGGACTACGACCAGCATCATTTACTCCATTGACGGAAATCCAGTCGTAACGCATACTTCGCCGCTGGATGATCAGAAAACATGCGGCCTATTGCTAGCAGTGGCAATTCTAGCAATAATCTGGTGGTGGATTGGCTCCGGATGAGCCCCCACACGACATCCTGTGCTTTTCAATCGCGGGTGTTTGATGCAGGGCAAATTGCACACTGGCAGGACTTGAATTGGGTCGGTCAACAGCCGGCTGGCACGATCGTGGATAATTTTGAGACCCGATCGGGAGACGTTATTATGCCTGGTCTTTCCTGGTCAGGCTGGACGCCAGTGAGTGGCACGGCAATTACATCTCCGAACGGTCGATATATCCAATATCGAATGGCGCTGACCACGACTGACTCGATGGCGACGCCGGCGGTGGAAAGCGTTGCACTGTCGTTTGGTTCTGGCAAGCAAACTCAGACGATCGACTTTCGTGCTTTAGGCGACAAGGTGTACGGCGATCCGCCGTTCACGGTGGTGGCGACGGCGACCTCGGGCTTAACGGTGACGTTCACGGCCGGGGGGTGCGTGCGGCATCAGCAACACGTTGGTGACCTTGACGGGCGCGGGGAGTTGTGGCGTCACAGCTCAGCAATCTGGAAATGATTACTATCATCCTGCGCAGGACGTCACGCAGTCCTTCACCGTAACCAAGGCGACGTCGGTGGTGACGGTGGACTGCACGGCGGGCGCGCCCTACACCTATACGGGTTCGGCGCAGACGCCCTGCACGGCGCAGGCGACGGGTGTGGGGATGAGTCCGGTGGATGTGAGTGCCTCGCTGGTTTACGCGAACAACACGAATGTGGGGACGGCGACAGCCACTGCCAGTTGGGGAGGTGACGCCAATCACACGGGCAACAGCGGGTCGGGCAGTTTCAGCATCGGCAAGGCGACGTCGGTGGTGACGGTGGACTGCGCGGCGGGCGCGCCCTACACCTATACAGGTTCGGCGCAGACGCCGTGCACGGCGCAGGCGACGGGCGTGGGGATGAGTGCGGTGAATGTGAGTGCCGCGCTGGTTTACGCGAACAACACGAATGCGGGGACGGCGACGGCCACTGCCAGTTGGGGGGGCGATGCGAACCACACGGGCAACAGCGGGTCGGGCAGTTTCACCATTGGCAAGGCGACGTCGGTGGTGACGGTAGACTGCACGGCGGGCGCGCCCTACACCTATACGGGTTCGGCGCAGACGCCGTGCACGGCGCAGGCGACGGGCGTGGGGATGAGCGCGGTGAATGTGAGTGCCTCGCTGGTTTACGCGAACAACACGAATGTGGGGACGGCGACGGCCACTGCCAGTTGGGGAGGCGACGCCAATCACACGGGCAACAACGGGTCGGGCAGTTTCAGCATCGGCAAGGCGACGTCCGCGGTGGCGGTGACGTGTCCGGCAAGTGTGCCCTATACCGGCACGGCGCAGACGCCGTGCACGGCGCAGGCGACAGGTGTGGGGATGAGTGCGGTGAATGTGAGTGCCGCGCTGGTTTACGCGAACAACACGAATGTGGGGACGGCGACGGCCACTGCCAGTTGGGGAGGTGACGCCAATCACACGGGCAACAGCGGGTCGGGCAGTTTCAGCATCGGCAAGGCGACGTCCGCGGTGACGGTGACGTGTCCGGCCAGTGTGCCCTATAGCGGCACGGCGCAGACGCCGTGCACTGCGCAGGCGACGGGTGTGGGGATGAGTGCGGTGAATGTGAGTGCCGCGCTGGTTTACGCGAACAACACGAATGTGGGGACGGCGACAGCCACTGCCAGTTGGGGAGGTGACGCCAATCACACGGGCAACAGTGGGTCGGGCAGTTTCAGTATCGGCAAGGCAACGTCGGTGGTGACGGTGGACTGCACGGCGGGCGTGCCCTACACCTATACGGCTCGGCGCAGACGCCGTGCACGGCACAGGCGACGGGTGTGGGGATGAGTGCGGTGGATGTGAGTGCCGCGCTGGTTTACGCGAACAACACGAATGCGGGGACGGCGACGGCCACTGCCAGTTGGGGGGGTGACGCCAACCACACAGGCAACAACGGGTCGGGCAGTTTCAGCATCGGCAAGGCGATTCCGCGGTGACGGTGACGTGTCCAGCCAGTGTGCCCTATAGCGGCTCAGCGCAGATGCCGTGCACGGCGCAGGCGACAGGTGTGGGGATGAGTGCGGTGAATGTGAATGCCTCACTGGTTTACGCGAACAACACGAATGCGGGGACGGCGACGGCCACTGCCAGTCTGGGGAGGCGATGCCAATCACACGGGCAGCAATGGCTTGCGTACCTTCACCATTGCCCGGGCCATCCAGACGATCGCGTTTGGACCATTACCGGATCGGGCGGTTGGTACCCCGCCGTTCCCCGTGACGGCTACGGCCTCATCGGGACTGACGGTGACCTTTAGCGCGACTGGGCCATGCACGATTACTCTCACTGGCGCCACGGTGACCTTGACGGGCGCCACCGGGACCTGCACGGTGACGGCGCGTCAATCCGGGAACAGCAACTACAATGCCGCGCCCGATGTGCTACAGAGTTTCAAGATCGCGTTCAAGACCTATCTGCCCTTCATTACGGTGGGTGGCTCCTAGCATAGGCTGAGGCATAAGATGGTTGCAGCCAGCAGCATGTTGTCAAGAGGAGAGATAATGCAATGAAGACGATTCGAGTAGGTGTGATTGGTGCGGGATTAATGGGTGAACGGCACTGCCGGGTGTATGCCAATATGCGCGGCGCCCACTTCGTCGGCGTGTTCGACGTGAATCACGTTCGCGGGCATGAAGTAGCGGAAAAGTACAACGCGCGCTACTTCGATTCGCCGCTTGACTTGCTGCGCGACGTGAATGCAGTGACGGTGGCCACGCCGACGCCCGCGCACTTCGATCTGGCCATGGAAGCCTTCATGGCCGGTGTGCATGTGCTGATCGAGAAGCCCATGGCGCTTACCCTGGAGCAGGGCCGCGCCCTGGTCGAGACGGCCCGCGCGAGCGGCTTAACCGTGCAGGTGGGCCACATTGAACGCTTCAATCCCACGTACACCGAGTTGAAGAATGTGACCGATGATCTGCCGGTCGTCGCGATCATGATTCGCCGCCAGAACTCGTTTGACGCCAGCAACAAAGACGTCGACGTGATCAACGACCTGATGATTCACGACATCGATCTGCTGCTCGACCTGGTCGGCCAGCCCGTCGACGAGGTCACGGCCGTTGGCCGCTCAGTTCTCAACGGGGCGATTGATCATTGTATTGCCAACTTCACCTTCCGCGAAGGGCCGGTGGCTACGTTGATCGCTTCACGGGTGACTCAGTCCAAAGTGCGGCGCATGGACATCACCGCGCAGAATGCCTATGTCGAAGGCGATTTGTTGAGCAAGAGCGTGTCGATTCACCGCCGCTTAACTAATGAATACACCGGCGCGAAGTATCGCCAGGAAAGCGTCGTCGAAAACATCCACATTCCGGTGGCCGAGCCGCTGTTGCTGGAGCAGCAGCATTTCCTCAATTGTATTCGCGAGCATGAGCAGCCGATCGTCTCAGCCGAAGACGGCCTGCGGGCGATGGAATACGCCGCGCGGATTTCGGAAATGGCCCGCCAGACTTCGCGGCCCGACTCGCAACCGGCCGCGGCGGAAGCCGCGCACGACACACCGGGTCAAGGTTAAAGGGTATGGATATTTCAATTGTTATACCGTGCTGCAACGAAGAAGACAGCGTTCCCCAGCTGGCCACCAAATTGTTCCCGGTGCTGGAGCAATTGCGGCGCGACCGATCGGTGGAAGTCGTTTTCGTCGACGACGGCAGCACCGATGGAACGTATCAAGCCTTGCAGGCGATTAGCGAGGCTCAACACGATGTGCGCATTGTGCAGCACGCCGTGAACAAGGGCCTGGGCGCAGCGCTGCACACCGGTTTCGCCAACGCCGCCGGCGAAGTCATCGTCACGTCGGACAGCGACGGCACTTATGGATTTGACGAGATCCCGGCGCTCGTGTCCTATCTGCGGCCGGGCATCGATATCGTCACGGCCTCCCCTTATCACCGGCAGGGCGGCATTGAGAACGTGCCCGCGTACCGGATCATCCTGAGCCGCGGCTCGTCGCTGATCTATCAGATCATCGTCGATCGACGCATCGCCACCTATACGGCGCTGTTCCGCGCCTATCGCTGCGAGGTCGTGCGGCGCGTGCCCTTCCATTCGACCGGCTTCCTGGCCGGCACCGAGTTGATGGTGAATGCGATGCTCATGGGGTATCGGGTGGCGGAGTATCCCACGGTCTTGCACGCGCGGCAGGCGGGGGCATCAAAAGCCAAGATCCTCCGGATTATTCGGGCGCACCTGCGGTTTCAATGGAGCGTCCTACTGCGACGCCTGAAGCTGGCGCCGCTGCCTCAACCCCTGGAGCAGGAGAAAGCCGCATGAAAATCGTCTCTGTCGTCGGCGCAAGGCCCGAGTTTATTCAAGCCGCACCGGTGAGCCGGGCCTTGCGCCGGCGCGGCCATCAGGAGATTCTGGTTCACACCGGGCAGCATTACGATCACCGCATGTCCCGCGTGTTCTTTGAGCATCTTCAACTGCCCGAACCAGACATCAACCTGGAAGTTGGATCAGGCGGGCATGGCGAGCAGACCGGCGACATGTTGATCAAGATGGAGCGCGCGCTGCTGGAGGTGCGGCCCGATCTCAGTCATCATTCGCGGTGATACGAACTCGACCCTGGTCGGCGCGCTGGCCGCCTCCAAGCTCCACATTCCGCTCGCCCACATCGAAGCAGGCGAACGCTCGTACAACAAGCGCATGCCGGAAGAGATCAACCGCCTGGTGGCCGATCGTCTGTCTGATCAGCTCTTCTGCGTAACCCAGACCGCCGTGCGGCATCTGGCCGAGGAAGGCATCGTCAGCGGCGTGACCTACAGCGGCGATGTCATGCTGGACGTGCTGCTGCAGAGCCTGCCGGTGGCGCGCGCCGAATCGACCATTCTGTCGCGCGTGGGCCTGCCTCCCGGCTACTATCTGCTGGCGACCGTGCATCGCGCGTACAACACGGATGATCCAGTGAACCTGCGGCGCATCATCGGCGCGTTCAATGCCATTCGCGAGCCGATCGTTTTTCCGGTGCATCCGCGCACGCGCGCCGCGCTCGATCGCCTGGGCTTGAATTTCGCGCCGCACGTGCTGGCGATTGAGCCGGTGGGTTATCTGGATATGTTGATGCTGGAGAGCAACGCGCGCGCGATCCTCACCGATTCGGGCGGAGTGCAGCGTGAAGCGTACTTTCTGGCGATCCCCTGCATCACACTGCGTGAAGAGACCGAATTGATCGAAACCGTGCAGGTCGGCTGGAATCAACTGGTGGGCATGCAGCCAGAGCGGATCCTGGCCGCCGTGCGCGATTTCATCCCGCCGGCCGATCATCCACCGCTATTTGGCGACGGCCAGGCGGCAGAGCGCATCGTCGACGTGATCGAGAGCGGATCGATTGAGTTCGGCCGCAACTATGATCGCGTCGCCGTGCCGGTGATGTCAGCGGCGGTTGCGCTGTAGCGTCCGGGGACGGCGGCGGGCGTCTCCGGGCAGGACGTTGGCGTGGCACTGCTCGCAACTGCTATCGGCAGTTGCGAGCAGTTTCAATCGGATAAAGCAATCCAGGACTTGGAGTGAAACGACATGCGTTTAGGTATCGTTGGCGGCGGAATTCTTGGCATCACGCTGGGTTATTTTCTATCAAGGCAGGGCGCGCAGGTGACCATTTACGAGGCCTCTGATACGCTGGGCGGCCTGGCCGGGCCGATCCGGATGGAGGGTTACAACATCGATCGGTTCTATCACGCCGTCTTGACCAGTGATGCCCACCTGCAGGAACTATTTGCGGAGCTGGGCATCGCCGATCGGTATCGCTGCAAAGAGACCCGCACGGCTTTCTACCAGCAGGGCCGCTTCCATCCGATGAATAATATGAAGGATTTCATGACCTTTCCGCTGCTGAGCTTGATCGATCGCTTCCGGTTGGGTCTGACCATCGTGTACGCGCGCCTGGAGCGGAACCTGAACCGAGTCGAGGCCGTCGACGTGGAAACGTGGCTGACGCGCATCAGCGGCCACCGGACGTTCATGAATTTCTGGCGGCCCATGCTGCGCGCCAAATTCGACGGCAGTTTTGAAAACACACCGGCCACTTACATCTGGTCGCGCTTGAACCGGATGTCATCCACGCGGAGCGGCGCGAATCAGAAGGAGATGTCCGGCTATCTGGTGGGCGGCTATATCACGCTGATTGAAGCAATGGCTGAGCGCATCCGTGAAGCCGGCGGCGAAATCAACCTGAAATGCCCGGTGCAGGAAGTGGTCGTGCGCGATGGAGAATTGCGCGGCATTCAGACCGCCGACGGCGTGCAGGACTACGATGCCGTCGTCGTGACGATGCAGACGCCGCTGTTTACGCGCCTCGCGCCAGCGCTGCCGCAAGACTATCGGGATTTTCTGGGCCGGACCGATTATCTCGGCATCGTCTGCCCGCTGCTGGTGCTTGATCGGCCATTAACCGGGTACTGGACGCTCTATATCACCGACGACAGCATCCCGTTCACCGGCATCATCGAGACCACGAGTTACATCGATCCCCAGGATGTCGGCGGTAACCACCTGGTCTATCTGCCCAAATACACCTTGCCCGGCAGCGCCTGGTTCAAAATGAGTGATGATGAAATCCGCGAGGCGTGGCTGGGATATTTGGAGCAGATGTTTCCTGACTTCCGCCGCGAATCGATCCGGCACATGTTTGTGCACCGCGAACGTTTAGTCGAGCCGATTCATCCCCTGAACGGCATGCCCTTGATTCCCACCATGGAGACGCCGGTCAAGAATCTGTATCTAGTCAATGCCGCCCAGATTTATCCGGCGCTCACCAATGGCGAATCAGTGACACAGCATGCCCGCCGGGCGGCTGAACAAATCCTCTTGACGCAATAACACCCTCGTGCTGCTGCGCTTCACGCGCCGGTGTGGGAAAGTAGGAACAGTGACACTGGCCTGTTGTCAGCGTTTGAACCCGGCGCTGCGGCCCCAAGCCTTGACGCACGCAAACTGGCCTGCGATAGTTAGCCAGCCGGGCAAAGGCAAACCTGTAACGTAATCGTAACTTTACGCCCTTTGCTGGCTTCTTCTAATTGGCGGCTTTTGAACTCTTACCTGAAATAGACAAGATTTGTACAGCATGCACACCGTCACCTGTTGATCCTGATCGGCATGTGCGGTTTAATATATAAGTGCTGACGTGCCAACTCAGCGCCTTTCTCCGACGAGCGGCCTTTTGCCAAGAGGCAAACGTCGATCCAATCTGTTGCCAACTGCATAGTCTGACAGAAGGGGGTACTCTCATGCGTACCGCATCGCCATGTCGTTCGACAAAGGTGCGTTTATCGCTCGCCGCAGCCGCAGCGCTGTCGATCTTGTTTTTGGTTGCGTTCCAGGTCAGCCGCGCCGCTACGCTGATTACCGTCACGACCATCAAAGACGCTGTCAACACTGACGGCGCTTGTTCGCTGCGCGAAGCGATCATCGCCGCCAACAAGGATCAAGCCAGCAGTAGTCAGCCCGGCGAATGCGCGGCCGGCAGCGGGGTGGATACAATCATCCTTCCGGCCGGAACGTACACGCTGGCGCGCAGCGACAACGGCAAAGAGGATTCCGGTTCCACCGGCGATCTGGATATTCTCGCCAGCGTCACCATCAGCCCCACCGGCCCGGTGACCATCACGGCGGCCAGTGGCTTCAGCGATCGCATCTTCCACGTCCTCGGCGGCAATGTCACGATCTTGAACGCCAACATTCGCAAAGGCAATGTCACCGGCTATGGCGGCGCGATCTTCGTGGCGGGCGCGGCTTCGGTGACGCTCAAGAACAGCACGCTGGCCGACAACACGGCCACCGAGCGCGGCGGCGGTATTTACAACGCGGGCACGCTGTCACTGATCAACGACACGATCAGCGGCAATCGGGTGACGCGCTGCGGGCGCCAGCTATGGCGGCGGCGGTCTCTATCAAGGCGGCGGCACGGCCACGGCGTTGAACGTCACAATCGCCGATAATTCTGGCAGCAGCGGCGGCAATGTCAATGTTGCTAAAGGCACGTTCTCGCTCAAGAATACACTCATGGCCAATGGCAGCGGCGGCAATTGTATGGGCGCCTTCACCTCGACTGGTTACAACCTCAGCAGTGATGCGACTTGCGTCGATTGGCTCAAGAAGGCGGGCGATCGCAACAGCGCCGATCCACAGCTCGGCCGGCTGCAAGACAATGGCGGCTGGACGCTGACGCATGCCCTGCCTGGCAACAGCCCGGCGGTCGATGCCGGCACAACCGCTGGTTGCCCGGCGGCCGATCAGCGCGGCCAGCCTCGGCCGGTCGGTTTGTCCTGCGACGTCGGCGCCTATGAAAATCAAGACCCGAACCAGCACGGCCCCATCTTCACGATCAATCAACCGGGCGATGCCGACGATGGCGCCTGCACTACTTTGGACTGCAAATTGCGGGAGGCGATCAATGCGGCCAATGCGCGGCCCAATGACGCTGCGCCGGATCAGATTCAGTTCAACTTGCCGGGCAATGCGCCTTATACGATCTACTTGAGCAGCACGCTGCCCGCCATTACCAATCCCGTGATCATCGACGGATCGACGCAGCCCGGCGGCGCGCTCAGCATTGACGGCTCCACTGCGACGCCCGGCTCCGACTGCTTCCTCATCACAGGATCGGGCAGTACCCTGCAATATTTGACCATCCGCAACTGCCCGGCAGCGGGCATTCGCGTGCTGGGCGGCACAGGCAATGCCCTGCGCCGCAATAGCATTTACAATGACGGCGCGCTGGGCATCGATCTGGGCACGGATCGCGTCACACCCAATGACGCCGGCGACGGCGACACCGGCCCGAATCATTTGCAGAACTTCCCGCTGTTGCTGCGCGCTACAGCCAGATCGATGGCCGTCTCAACAGCGCAGCCAATCAGGCGTACACGTTCGACTTCTTCAGCAATCCCACGTGTGACGCAGCCGGCTACGGAGAAGGCCGGACTTACCTTGGCTCGACCACGGCGACCACCGATGCGCGCGGCAATGTGTATTTCAAATTCAAGCCCGACACTGCCGCACCCGAAGGTCAATTCGTCACCGCCACCGCCACCGATGCTAACGGCAGCACGTCTCAGTTTTCGCCCTGCATCGTGGCTGGTCCGAATAACGATTCGTGGATCACGGCGCTGCGGCTCAATCCGGCCGGCGGTTTGCCCGTGGCCTACCATCAATATCTCGATCAGGCCGGTCAATCGCGCTGGTACAAATTCAAGGTCAGCCAGACAGCAAGGTTGTCGTCAAATTGACGGGCCTGCCCGCCAATTACGATCTGACCTTGTACAAGGACATCAGCGCCACATTCCAGGCTCTGACCTCTCCCGGCGGGGTGCAAGACCTCAATCAGCTGGGCGCGGAGTTCGCGTCGGACAGTTTCAGTCCCGACTCGTTCAGTCCGGACAGTTTCAGCCCGGACTCGTTCAGTCCAGACAGTTTCAGCCCCGATTCGTTCAGCCCGGACAGCTTCAGCGCTGATGTCTTCAGCCCGGACAGCTTCAGCAGCGATGTCTTCAGTCCGGATTCCTTCAGCCCCGATTCGTTCAGCCCGGACGCTTCAGTCCGGATTCCTTCAGCCCGGACTCGTTCAGCCCGGACAGCTTAGCCCCGACTCGTTTAGCCCGGACGGCTTAGCCCCGATTCCTTCTCCAGCGCGCAGACGCGCAGCGTTATCGGCGTGTCGGCGTTTGACGGAACCGCCAGCGAAGGTATCCTGGTCAACACGTGGACGCAAGACGGCGATTTCTACGTGCGAGTGCGCGGCCGTAATGGCGCATCCAGCTGGCAGGCGCCGTTCCATATTGAAGTTCAGGTGCGGAGCGGCCAGTGTGTCGGCGTCGCGCCAATCAGCAAGGCCTCGTCATTGCAGGCAATTGATGGCCGCTACAAGACCATCATCCTCATCGACTGGCCGCGTCTGGCTGGCACACCCGCTGAGAAGGCGGTGCTGCAAGCCCAACTGACCCAACTGACGGACTCCGTGGCGCGACCTGAAGTCGCGGGCGTAGTCGTCGATGTGGGCACAGACGATCGGGTAGCGGCAGCCAACGCCCAGGCCGATGCTTACCCCGGCTGCCCGTATGCCAAGAACCTCGTCGCGGATGCGGTCAAAGGCATCGTCGATCGTTACCGCGCTTTGAATCCGCTGGAATATGTGGTGATCGTCGGCAACGACGACGTGATCCCGTTCTTCCGCTATCCCGATCAAGCCATGCTCGGCAGCGAGAAGAACTACACGCCGCCCGTGCTGGACAACACGCCGTCGCAGGCCAGTTTGAAGTTGGGCTATGTGCTCAGCCAGGATCGCTACGGCGCGCTGCTTGATCTGTCGAGCAAGGGCAACACGCTGCCGCTGCCCGGCCTGGCCGTGGGCCGTCTGGTCGAGACTGCTTCCGATGCGACACGCGTGTTAGATGCTTATCTCAAGACGACCGGCGGCGTCATCGCCACACCGACTTCGTCGCTGGTGACGGGCTATGACTTCCTGGCCGATTCATCCGAAGCGATCAAGGCCGAACTGCAAGCAGGCATTGGCGCTACGCCCAATAGCTTGATCGCGCCCCGTGACCTATCTCCACAGTCTTCGGATCCGCGCGTGTGGACGGCCACGCAGTTAGGCGATCAATTGTTGGGCCACCGCCACGATCTGATCTATCTGGCAGGGCACTTCAGCGCCAACAGCGCATTGGCCGCCGATTACTTCACACGCCTGAGCACGGCTGCGGTGGGAGCCTCACAGGTGAATTTGGAGAACACCATCATCTACAGCGCAGGCTGTCACGCCGGGTACAACATCGTCGACGCGCACGGCGTGCCCTACGTCACGCGCGAGCCGGATTGGGCGCAAGCCTTTGCGCGCAAAGGCGCCACCTTGATCGCGGGCACAGGCTATCAATATGGCGACACCGACTTCATCGAATACAGCGAGCGGCTGTATCTGGGCTTCACGCAGCAATTGCGCTTCGGTTCCGGCCCGGTGGCGATTGGCAAGGCGCTGGTCGCCGCCAAGCAGCAATATCTGGCCGACACGCCGCTACTGCGCCCGATTCACGAAAAGGCGTATCTGGAAGCCACGCTCTTCGGCCTGCCCATGCTCAGCGTGAATCTACCAGGGCGAACGCTTTCGCCGGGCAGCAGTGGCTCGATCGTGGCAGGCACCAATCCGTTCACCTCAACTCCCGGCATTTCACTGAGTCTGCGCTATGCGGACGTCAACATCGTACCGTCGTTGACGCGCCACACCGACCTGTTGAATGTGGTTTCGTCCACGCAGACTGTATCGGCTACTTACTTCTCCGGCTCCAACGGCGTGGCGGTTAATCCCGTCGAGCCGATTCTGCCGCTGGAAATCCGCAACGTCGGCGACCCGGCCAGTCTGGCGCTGCGCGGCGCAGGCTTCAAGGGCGGCAGTCTACACCGATCTGCCCGGCATCCTGCCGCGCACGGGGGCAGCCACCACGGAAATTCGCGGTGTGCACCCGTCATTTGTCAGCAATGTGTTCTATCCCATCGTGCCGTGGCGCATCAACTATTTTGACGCACTGTTCGGTGGCAAGGCGGAGTTGATTGCGCTGCCGGCGCAATACCAATCGAGCGAGCAGGATCCGCTGTCTGGCAAGCTGCGCACTTACAACAATATGCAGTTCCGGCTGTACTACAGCAACAACACCGGATCGTATGGCGGCAGCAGCACGCCCGCGTTGGCGGCCGCACCGTATATCGTGAACGTGACAGACACTGTTAATGTGACCGATGTCGTCATCGCGGCCACAGTACTGGGTAATCCGGCGACAGGCATTCAAGAGGTGTGGGCCACTTTCACCGCCGACAGCGGGCCCTATGCGGGTCGCTGGCAATCGCTCGATCTCAAGCGTGATCCCGGCGATTCGGCAGTGTGGAAAGATTCGCTGCCGCTGGATGGCACGGCGCCGCAAAGTATTCGCTACTTCGTACAGGCCGTCAACGGCGCGGGCCTGGTCAGCATGTCGACTAACATGGGCATCGATTATATCCCGGGCAGCGTGACGCCCAATCGCGAGCCGGCGGCTCTGGCGCTGCAAGCGGCAGCGACCTCCGGACCATATGGCACGTCGGCCTCGTTCAGCGCGGTGCTGACGAGCCATGGCACGCCGTTAAGCAACCAGACTATCGTCTTTGGTCTGGGGTCGCAGCGCCAGCAAGCTGTCACCGGCGGCGATGGCCGCGCCACAGCGAGCATTCCGTTGTTGAGCCTGCCTGCCGACACCATGGTGCGCGCGACGTTCCGGGGCACGGCGCAATACGCGCCAGCGTCTGCTGAAACGGCGTTCACCATCGTTAAGCAGGCCACGCGCCTCGCTTTGACGCCGCTGCAGGCCAGCGACTTTCCGGAAGCCAGCACGCTGTTAACGGCGACACTGACCGACGCCACCAACCGGCCTTTGGGCGAGAAGACCATCTTCTTTGCCGTCACCGGCCCTGGCGGGTCTTTCAGCACTTCTGAAATCACCGACTATGCCGGGCGCGCGGCGCTGGGCAGCATCCCTTTGCGGCACGGTGATTACGCTGTCGAGGCATACTTCAGCGGCGTCATTCGGTTGAGCACCGGCGTTACTGTCACTTTGGATGATGAACGCTATAAGCCGTCCAGTGAGACTGCACCGTTGGCGGTGTTGAACCATGCGCCGGATGCGGTCGACGATAGCTGATGGTGTCGATCAAGGTCATACATTGACTGTCAGCGCGCCCGGCGTGCTGGGCAATGACGCCGACCTCGACAACGATCCGTTGACGTTGACCTTGGTCGCCGGCCCAGCGCACGGCACGTTGACGCTCAGCTCGGACGGCTCGTTCACTTACACGCCGCAGCCCAACACTGCCGGACAGGATACATTCACATACTCCATTTCGGATGGCTTTGGAGGCAGTGATAGTGCGATTGTGACGATCAATATCCATGCGATCAATCGCCCGCCCGACTGCGCGTCGGCTTTTGCCAACCCCATGACGGTCTGGTCGCCCAATGGCGATCTCTATCCAGTCGGCATCCAGGGTGTCACTGATCCTGATCAGGATCCCGTTACCATTATCTTCACCGGTATTCGGCAAGACGAACCGGTCAGCAGCAATGGGCCCGACGGATTCATCTCGCCGGATCGCACTTCCGCTCAAGTGCGCGCTAAACGCGCAGGCAATGGCGATGGCCGCGTCTATCACCTGTTCTTCACGGCATCCGATACGGGCGGTCTGACCTGCACGGGCAAAGTGCGCGCAGCCATCGTTCCACACGACCAGGCCAACAATATCGACCTGATCGATCAGGGCCCGCTATATGATTCGACCAGGGGGCCATAAGAATTCAAGCGGGCTCTCACTGCAGCGCATTCAGGCCGCCGGATACTCCGGCGGCCTCTGTTAGGGAGTGGCCACGGTGTTGCGCTATTAGTTTGGGCTATTGCAAGTTATAATACTGGTCGTTAGCGCTATCCCCTTACGGCCATATTTGTCATTCCATGGAAACACCTGTTGCCCACTTGCCGATCGATCGAATATACGCCCTGGCACAAGGTCAGACTTTGCCGGATCGCGTTTCCGGCTCGGCGCTGTTTGCCGATATTTCCGGCTTTACGCCTCTCGACTGAGGCCCTGGCTCGCGAACTGGGTCCGCAGCGCAGCTCCGAGGAACTGACCCGCCACCTCAGCCTGGTGTATGAGGCTTTGATTCAGACGCTGCATCACTGTGGCGGCAGCGTGATCAGCTTTAACGGCGACGCCATCACCTGCTGGTTCAACGGCGACGACGGCGTTCGCGGCGCGGCCTGCGCTCTAGCCATGCAGCGCGTCATGCAGAATTTCACTGCCGTGGAGTTCCCCATCTGGCCAGACGCTGCCGCTGGCCATGAAGATTGGCGTCGCCGTCGGCTCGGCGCGCCGTTTTGTAATCGGCGATCCCGAGATCCAATTGCTGGATGTGATGGCCGGGGCGCTGTTGGACGATCTGGCGGAGGCCGAGCATCACGCGCAGAAGGGTGAAGTGGTTCTGACGGAGGCTGCGGCTAACTCCTTCGGCCCGGCTGCGCAGATCCAGATCTGGCGTGAAGACACTGCGCTGAACCGCCGCTTTGGCGTGCTGGACCATCTGTCTGTCGAGGCTACACCCAGTCCCTGGCCAGAGCTCGTCCCTCCTCTCGCTAACGGATGATCAGGTGCGTCCGTGGTTGCTGCGCGCTGTCTACGATCGCCTCAAGAGCGGGCAGGGGGAGTTTCTGGCCGAACTGCGCCCAGCGGTGGCTTTGTTTATGCATTTGGGGGAATCGATTACGACCACGATGAAGCCTGCCGGCGACAAACTGGACACATTACTGCGTCTGGCGCAGCGTACTTTGCAGCGATTTGAAGCCGTCGTCCTGCAGCTGGTCATGGGCGACAAAGGCAGTCTATCTCTATGCTGTTTTTGGCGCGCCGCTCGCGCACGAAGACGATGCCATCCGGGCGGCGTCGGCCGCGCTGGAACTGCAGACACTGATTGCCCAGCTGGGCTTCATTCACGATGTTCAAATCGGCCTCAGCCAGGGCCGGGCGCGCACCGGAGCTTATGGCGGAAGCGAACGCCGGACCTATGGTGTGTTGGGCGATGATGTGAATCTCGCCGCGCGGTTGATGCAAGCCGCTCAGCCAGGCCAGATTTTGGCGAGCAAAGTCCTCCGGCAGGCAACCGGCGCTCATTTCGTTTGGAGCGAGCTGCCCCTTATTCGGGTTAAGGGCAAAGCAGAACCCGTCGCGGCCTTTAGTCTCATAGCGCCGCGCGCACAAGAGTCTGCACCGCCTGCCGGAGATTCGTTATGCCCTGCCGATGGTGGGTCGCGAAAGCGAACTGGCGTTGATTGACGAACGGCTGACACAGGTCGCCGCCGGGCACGGCCAGATTGTCGGGATCACCGGCGAGGCCGGCATCGGCAAATCGCGCTTGCTGGCTGAGGCACTCGGCCACGCGATCCGGTGCGGCCTGCGCGCGTACAGCGGCGACGCGCAATCGTACGGCATGAACGCCAGCTACCTGGTGTGGCACAACATCTGGTGGAACTTCTTCGATCTCGATCCGATCGGAACGATTGACGAGCATAGCGCCGCGTTGGAACGCCAGCTCAAGCGGATCAAGCCGCAGTTGGCGCGGCGCCTGCCGCTGCTGGGGGCCGTGCTGAATTTGCCGCTCCCCGACAACGATCTCACGCGATCATTCGACGCCAGGCTGCGCAAGATGTCGCTCGAAGCACTGCTCGTCGATTGCGTCTGGGCGCAGGCCCGCGAAACGCCGCTGCTGTTGGTGCTGGAGGACTGCCAGTGGATGGACGCCCTGTCGCATGATCTGCTGGAAGCCATCGGACGGGCCATTGCAAATCTGCCGGTGTTGATCGTCATGGCTTATCGTCTGCCAGAGACTCCAGCGCCTGCAGGCGCCCCGGGTGAGCCGCCTGCCCTATTTCACGGAGATTCAATTAACCGAATTCACGGCGCAGGAGGCAGAACAGCTGCATCGGGTTCAAGCTGCGCCAATTCTTCGGGGAGCAGGCGGCGGTCGCGCCGCACACCGTCGCGCGGATTACGAGCCGCGCGCAGGGCAATCCCTTTTACATCGAAGAGCTGCTCAACTACCTGCAAGATCGCGGGATCGATCCGCAGGACGCCCGCGCGCTGAACCAGACTCGATCTGCCCAACAGCCTGTACAGCCTGATCCTGGGCCGCATCGATCAGTTGACTGAAAGCGAGAAGATCACGCTGCGGGTGGCCAGCGTCATCGGGCGGTTGTTCCAGGCGGCGGCGTTGTGGGGATCGTTTCCACAACTGATCGATCAACAACGCGTCGCGCGCGATCTGACGGAGTTAAGCCGGATGGAGCTGACGCTCGTCGACGCGGAGCCGGAGCTCACGTATCTGTTCAAACATATCGTGACCCAGGAAGTGTCGTACGAGAGTCTGCCGTATGCCACGCGTGCCATGCTGCACGAACAGGTGGCGCAGTATCTGGAACGCCTCTACGCGCCACGGCTCGATCAATACGTCGATTTGCTGGCGTTTCACTACGATCGCACGGCGAACGAAGCCAAGCGGCGCGAATACTTGCTGAAGGCCGCCGAAGCCACGCAGCGTGAATACGCCGAACGAGGCCGCCATCGACTATTACCGGCGAGTGCTGCCGCTGCTGCAGGATGCTCCGCAAATCACCGCGCGGCTGAAGCTGGGTCAGGTGCTGGAACTGGTCGGGAAGTGGAATGACGCCAACGAGCAGTATCAACACGCGCTGGCGCAGGCCGCAGCGCTGGCAGATGAACGGGCCCGCGCGCAATGCCAGATGGCGATCGGCGAACTGCTGCGCAAGCATGGCCCGTATGCCGAAGCGGCGCAGTGGCTGGCGCAGGCGCGCGCGACGTTTGAGGCGCTGGGCGACGAAGCGGGCGTGGGGCGGGTCCTGCATGCCAGCGGCACGCTGGCGGCTTATCAGGGCGAGTCTGCACAGGCCCGCCTGCTGTTTGAGCAGAGTCTGGAGATTCGCCGCAGCCTGAACGATACGCCGCGCATTGCCGCCCTGTTAAACAATCTCGGCATCCTGGCGCGCCAGCAAGGCGACGCGGCGCGCGCGCGGGCCTTGTACGAAGAGAGTCTGCGCCTGCGCCGCGAGCTGGGCGACAAGCTGATGATCGCGGATTCGCTCAACAATCTGGGGAACCTGATGCTGGAGACCGGCGAGTATGACCAGGCCCGCGCACTGCTGGAAGAAGCAGTCGCGATCCGGCGCGAAGTGGGCGATCGGTGGGCTACGGCGAATTCGCTGAACAATCTGGGAAATGTCGCGCGCACGCAGGGACACCGCGATCAGGCGCGGGCTTTGTATCATGAGAGCCTGAGCATCAATCGCGAGCTGGGCGATCGTCGGGCCATTGCTTATTTGCTGGAAGACTACGGCGGCCTGGCTGCGCTGGAAGAGCAGGCCGCGCGGGCGCTGCGTCTGGTCGGCGCGGCGGTGACGCTGCGCGAAACAATTGGCGCGCCGCTGTCAATGGCAGACCGTGCCACGCTCGACCAACTGTTGGCGCCCGCACGGCGATGCTCGAGCCTGAAGCCCAGAGCGCTTTGGAAGCGGAGGGCAGGGCCTGGCCGCTGGAGCGCGCGATTGAATACGCGCTAAGCGATCAGCCGTGAATGTCCCGATCCGCCTTGCGGCAGAGGCTATGTGCCGCGCCCCTACGTTTCATAGCGCCGCGCCGGCTCAAAGCGGCTGCGCGCTGGCGTGAGAATCTTCTCGTAGGCTGCCAGGTTGCGATCTTGCAGGTGATCAAAGATCATCGGCGTCTGCGCCCCGTAGGTGAGTTTCTTGATCGGATCGGGATCGAGTTCCACGGCGATGACTTCCTCGGTGCCCCGCGCCAGCGCCTGCACCTGCGCGATGGGCGACACGATCATCGAATGGCCGAAGAAGTAGTTGTCCCCCGCATCCGGCCCCACCATGTTGCAGGCCAACATGTACACGTGGTTATCATACGCCCGCGCCTTGTTGGTCATCTCCCAAATCTCGAAATGAGCGCAGCAAGGCGCTGGGCCGGCAGATGATCTCCGCGCCCATGATGGCTTCACAGCGGGCTAACTCCGGAAAATCGCCGTCGTAGCAGATCATCAACCCGATCGATCCCAGCTCCGTCTCGACGACGACGGGCTGCTTTCCCGGCGTGCTCCAGCCGCCCGCGCTTATTCTTTCCGTCGGAAACAGATGCGTCTTGCGATACACGCCGACGGTGTCGCCGCGCGGATCGATCAAGGCGGCCGAGTTGTACACCACGCCGCGTTCCTCGCCCCGCTCGTAAGTGCCAACGACGACATACACGCCCAACTTCTTCGCCGCTGCGGCGATTGGCGCGCTCAACGCGCCGGGCAGCGTGTCCACCACGTCCCACAACTCGGCGGCGGGGAGGCGCGGCACAAAGCCGGTAGTGATCGTTTCGGGCAGGACGACCAAACGGGCGCCGGTCTCCTGCACTGCGCGCTCGATCCAGTGCACACACTTCTGCACGTTCTCGCGCGGCTGCATCGGCGTGATCGCGAACTGGGCACACGCAGCCATAAATCTCATCATTGCTCACCTCTCATTCACCACGGAGAACACCGAGAAATGGCTTTTCTCCGTGCCCTCCGTGATTTGCTCTTCAGGCCAGATTCGCCAGCGTCAATTTGTTCAGCCGCTCGACATGCGCCGGATCATACGCATCGCCGAATTTGGTCTTGGGCAGGGCGGCCTTCTTCGCCATCAATTCCTCGTAGCGATCATCTTCCACCATTGCCACGGCGCGGCCAATGCTCGATTCGCCGTCGACGAAACGCCACGGAAAGAAGCCGATCGTCACGCGCTGATTGCACAGGAGATCGATCTCGCCGCCCAAACACTCGGCGTGAATGATGTTGTAGGGAAACATCTCGATGTGCATCAGTTGATACTTGGAATCGTCGAAGAACTCTGCCAGCGGCAGGCCGTATTTCTTCTGGAAGACCTGGTCGGCCTGACGAGCCTGGCGCGGCATCCAATCGCGGATGATCGTGTTCATCGGATGATCGGCGCTGCCGCAATCGACCGCAATCCAGCGCAGCTGCTTGGCTTTCGCCCAGTCCGCGAACTCGCGATCGGGGCCGGGATGCTTGACCATGTAGCGGATCTCGTCGGCGGTCGGGTGATCCCAGCCAAAGTGATGATAGCCCGTGTGGATCACGAGGATATCGCCCTCTTTGATCTCGACGCGCTCTTCGATCATCTTGCTCGTATACACGTCGTAATCGCCGCACACATCGCTCAGATCGACAATCGCGCCTTCATGGATCAGGAAGTCCATATCCAGCGAGGCGATGTCTTTGCCCGGCGTAAAGAAGTGAATCTCGCCGTCGAGGTGCGTGCCCAGATGGTTGGAGTGCGTGAGCACCTGTCCATTTGCGCCATTGGGGGCGAGACGCTTGAAGTACTTCACTTGCAGCGGCTCATACGTCGGCCAGGCGGGGGTCGCAATACCCAGCGGGATGGTGAGGTCGATGAATTTCATGGTAAAACTCCTTTCGGTGGTATGGGTTGGTCTAATGAGTAACGAGTAATGAGTAAAGCATAACTTCCCATTACTCGTTACTCATTACTCGTTACGCATTGTTCCTTCAACGCTTCAAACGCAGCGGCAAAACACTTCTCCGGCGCGCGCAAGATGCCCGCGCCCACCATGCCGACGCCGGGTTTCTTGTGCGCGATGCCGGTGTTGAGGCGCGGCAGGATGCCCGTCTCCATGACCTGGCGCACGTCGATGCCCAGCGGCGTGCCCCGGAAATTCAAGATCGGGATCGTGAAGCCTTCGTGTTCGCCGAAGGTAATTTCGTACATTTCGCGCGTGGCATCGATCGCCATTTGCGGCGTGCCGCCGACGAACTGCGTGATCGCCGGGGCGGCCGCCATCGCGAAGCCGCCGTAGCCCGCCGTCTCGGTAATTGTACTATCTCCGATATCCGGATTCGCGTCGTCGGCGGTGAAGCCGGGGAAGTACAGTCCCTGTACCTGGCCGGCCGGGGCGGTGAACCACCGATCGGGCAGCCCGGCGATCTTGATGCCAAAGTCTGTGCCGTTGCGCGCCATGACAATCACAATGCTGCTGCCTGCCACGCCCTCCGCCGGTTCGACCGCGCACTTGCCCGCGGGCATGCTGAGATTGAGGAACCAGTGGTCATTGCGGTCGATGAACTCGATCACTTGCGCCAGCACCTCATTATCACGATTGGTGCGGGCCAGCGCCGGGCCGATGGCGCGGAGGAAGAGGCTGGTGCCCGCCCGATTGCGATTGTGCCCCTCGTCGCCCATGTGCAGCGCCTGCGCGATCAACGCCTTCACGTCGATGCCGTCCGGCAGGGACTGCAGCGCCCGATCGAGCGCGGGATACAGATCAGTCTCCATCCATTTGAGGCGCGCAATCACCTCCGGTCCCATGCCGCCGTAGCGCAGCACTTTGCCCAGCCCTTCGTTCTGGGTGCAAAAGGCGCGATTGCCGAAGGTCCTGTTCTCGAAGATGAACACCGGCATCGACGGCGACACGATGCCGGCCATCGGCCCGACGGCGTGATGCTGATGGCACGGCGAAAATTCGATGCGCCCCGACGCGGCGATTTTTTCGGCTTCAAGTTCATCCTGCGCGAGGCCCTCGTAGATCAAGGCGCCCATGACCGCGCCGCGCTGCGGGCCGCACATCCGCTCCCACGTAATCGGTGGGCCCGCGTGTAAGATCATATGCTTATGCATGCCGGGGATCACGTCGCGCGCAAGGCCCATGCCGGCCAGTACGGGTCGCGCGGCCTTGATGCGCTTGATCACTTCTTCGTTCGCCGTGTCAATGTCGATGCCGTTCTTCGTGACACGCAGCCGTGGCACGCCCGCGACCGGCGGCCTCCAATCGACGTCGATCACGGGCACGCCTTGCTCTTTCACCGACTGCGCCAGGCTGCCGAGGCCGACATTGACGACGGAGAGGGGTTGGTTGAAGAGTTCGTTAAGTTTCGTCATGTGGTTGTCTCCGTGATGAGTGACGAGTGAAGTGCAATCGGCGCTAATCCGTCATTGCGAGCGCTGTTTGCGATGCAACACTTGCACCCGCTGTGTGCAGTGCGGTGTCTCAGTGCCCATCAGCGGGAGATTGCTTCGTCGCACACAACGCTCCTCGCAATGACGGCAATCGTCAAGGCCCGTCATGGCGAGCGCAGCGAAGCAATCTCACTCACGGCCCAACGGGATTGCCTCGTCGCAAACTGCGCTCCTCGTAATGACGTTACCCCACGATCATTGCTGTTAACTTCGCCGCCGCTGCATTGCTGTCACACATAACTGCGCCCGCACTTTGCAACGCCGCGACCTGTGCACTCAAGCGCTGCGGGTCTTGTTCCGTGCCAGTAACAGACGCGACGACGATCAATTCGCGCTGGGCGGCTTGCTTCGCCTGCCGGATCGCCAGGCCGAGTTCGCTTGCCGGATCGGGATGCGCGCCATAGCCGATGACGATATCGAGCATGATCACAGCCACTTCGGGATCGCGCGCTTCTTGCAGTAAACGCCGACTGCGCAGATCGTTGTCGATCATGGGATGCGGGCGGCCCACGGTGAACTCTTCTTCGCCCAGGTCGACGCAGGTGTGCCTGACACTGTGCAGCGAGTCGGCCAGTTGGTTGGCGTGCTTCAGCGGCGCGTTTGACAGCACTGGTCCTTTTAACATTTCGCGCCAGATGACCTGCGCCTCGTAACACAGGGTGCCGCCGGAGAACAGGCCGCGCAGGTATTTCTGCTCCGGCTTCAACCCGGCCCGCAGCTCCTGCGCTTTGGCCTGAAGTTCGGCCTCTTCGTGGGCGATGACGGCGGCCGCATCGATCTGCGCCCCGGCAGCCCTGGCCGCGAGCAGGGCCGCCTCTTGCAGCGTGCGCGCCATCGCCACGTTGGGGATCGCTTGGAATTGATCGGGGTTGGCGCCCATGAAACCGACGATGGCCGGCTTGTCGCTCATCGCCACTTGATCGAGAATCGCTTCGGACACAGCGGGCGAGGGCGGCTTGCTGACGAGCGCGATGACCTTCGTCGCCGGATCGGCTTGCAGGGCCTTTAAGCCTTCCAGCAGCATGATGCCGCCGACTTCTTCCTTGAGGTCGCGACCGCCTGTGCCGATCCCCTGCGTGATGCCGACGCCGTGCCTTGCCAGCAGCGTGCTCACTTCCTGCAGGCCCGTGCCCGCCGCCGACACGATGCCCACCGGCCCGCCCGGCACGACGTTGGCAAAACCGAGCGCCACGCCGTTGATGATTGCCGTGCCCGCGCCGGGGCCCATCAACAGCAGGCCGTGGTCGCGGGCGTAAGTCTTCAATGCGATCTCGTCTTCAAGCGAGACGTTGTCGCTGAAGAGCAGAACGTGCAAGCCGCGCCGCAGCGCGTCCCATGCATCGCCGGCGGCGTAACGACCGGCGACGGAGATCACGGCGACGTTGGCGTTGGGGTTCATCTTCACCGCGCCGCGCAGCGTTTTCGGGCGAAACTCCGCGCCCGCGCCCGCGTCTGCCGGGCGCTTTTGCTTCAATAGTTTTTCGGCTTCGAGCAGGGCGGCAGCGGCGACATTGTCATCCGCGCTGACGGCGATGACGAGGTCGTTCGGCGTGGCCGCTTGTGCGTCAGGTGTGAGCAAGCCCGCTTCGTTGAGCAGCGCCTTGTTGGCTTCGGTCGCCATGATCACGCCGACGTCGATCACGCCGGGGAACCTGGTCAACTCGCGCGCGACCAGCATCAACGTGACGGAGTCGTGATATTCGCTTTTTTTTACGAGGGTTTTGATAGCCAATGCAAAACTCCTTTTGGGACACGGATCGTACGGATTACACAGATGAACACGGATTTTTTGATCTCCTCTGTTTCTGCCCGCCGTCATTCCCGCGTGCAGTTGGCGGGAATCCAGAAGACTTGCCAGCGATAAATCTGGATGCCCGACGCGAAGCGAGTACTCGGGCATGTCGACTGAAGTGTATCCGTGTTTATCCGTCAAATCCGTGCCCACTTACAATGGCATATTTCCGTGTTTCTTCGGCGGCGACGAGACCGCTTTATCGCGCAGGAAGTCGAGTGCGGCGATAAGGCGTGGGCGCGTTTCCATCGGCGCGATGATGTCGTCGACGTGGCCGCTGGCCGCTGCGTAATACGGCCGGCCGAACTTCTGGCGGAACTCGGCTTCGAGCCGCGCCTGTTCAGCACGCGCCTGCGCGACATCGCCCTCGAACTTCCTTAAGTCCTTGCCATACACAATGCTGACTGCGCCCTCCACGCCCATCACGGCAATCTCAGCGGTGGGCCACGCGAAGACGAGATCGGTGCGGATGTACTTGCTGCTCATGACAATGTACGCGCCGCCATAGGCCCTGCGCGTGATCACGGCGATCTTGGGCACCGTCGCTTCCGAATAGGCGTATACGATCTTGGCGCCGTGCCGGATGATGCCGCCGTGTTCCTGATCGACGCCGGGCAGGAAGCCGGGCGAATCGACGAAGGTGATCAACGGGATGTTGAAGGCATCGCAGAAACGGATGAAGCGCGCCATCTTGTCGGACGCGTCGATGTCGATCCTGCCGGCCAGCACCAGCGGCTGCTGCGCGACGAGGCCGACGGCTTCACCGTCGAGGCGCGCAAAACCGACAATTGCGTTAGGCGCGAAATGCGCCTGGACTTCAAGGAAACTGGCAGGATCGAAGACCTGCTCAATCACGATCTTCATGTCATAGGCTTCCGCCGGGTCGAGCGGGACGATCGTGTTGAGATCGATCTTTGCCGCGTGCGGATCGCCGATCAGGCGGCGCACCGGCGCAGATTCTGTATTGTTCGAGGGAAGATAGCTTAAGAGGCGGCGCACGAGTTGGCAAGCCTCATCTTCATCGACGGCGACGAAATGCGCGACACCGCTGTGGCTGCTGTGCGCCTCCGCGCCGCCCAACGTTTCGACGTCGACTTCTTCGCCGGTCGCGGTCTTGATCGCGTTTGGACCGGTGATGAACATGCGGCTAAGGCCGCGCGTCATGATGACGAAGTCGGTGAGGCCGGGCGATATGACCGAGCCGCCCGCGCAGGTGCCGAGCATGACGCTGATCTGCGGGATGATGCCGCTGGCCTGCGTGTTGCGCCAGAAGAGTTCGCTGTACGCGGCGAGCGCGTAGACGCCTTCCTGGATGCGTGCGCCGACCGAGTCATTGAGGCCGATGACGGGCACGCCGTTTTCGAGCGCCAGGTCCATGATTTTGGCGACTTTCTGTCCCTGCACTTCCGAGAACGATCCGCCGAGCACGGTGAAGTCCTGCGCGTACACGGCCACTTTGCGCCCGTCGATCTTGCCGAAGCCGACGACGACGCCGTCGCCGGGATGGCGTTGCCGATCCAGGCCGAAGTCGCTGTGGCGCTGTTCCATGTACGGATCGATCTCCTGGAACGTGCCTTCGTCCAGCAGGCAGGCGAGGCGTTCGCGCGCGGTGCGCTTGCCCCTGGCGTGCTGCGCCTCGATGCGGGCCGCCCCGCCGCCTTGCGCGATCTGTTCGCGGTGTTGATTCAGTTCGTTGAGAAGATCGTCATGAGTGGGCATTTATTGGACACGGATTGCACAGATTACACGGATGAATCCGGATTTCCTTTTCATCTTATTCGCCGTAGACGCATTGACGTAGGGGCGAGGCATTTCCACTGGGATTCTGGTCGTTCGAGATGCTGTGCCAGGCAAGACTCGTTGATCAACATGGATGCGTTTGGAAATGCCTCGCCTCTACCGTTGGCGGATTAGGTTTCGACCCTCACCCCAGCCCTCTCCCTAACAGGGAGAGGGAGCGGCCCATTCCCTCCCCTGTCGATGTGTTCGAAGCGTAGCGGCATCGACGGGGGAGGGTTAGGGAGGGGGCTAATCCGGTCCATTCACAATTCGGTGTTGTCTTCTCCTAACATTCCGGAAATAGGTTAGACTGGTAAGTAGCAAAATTCAAGACAGAATTTCCTCCCAATCAATGCTAGTTACCGTGAAAGGAATTGCGCCCTCGATAACGTCGATACCAAGCTCAGTCGCCAACGTCGCAAAAAACGTATCCATCTTTTTCTTAGAGACTTCGATTGTCAGGTCTTTTGATTCTTCCGTATACCAAGTCTTTATTCTTGTAACGATTTTTTGGTAAAACGGTTGGAGCTCATCCACAAGCCTTGGACTAGCAATTTTGTTCAGAGTGGATGCAAAATCTACGCGCAAATATCGCTTGCTATCGCTTTGATAAAAGTAAAGCAATGCAAGGTAATATGCGTGGATTCGAACAATTGGCTTTTTGAAGATCGAGGGAGCGTTGCTATTGGCGTGGGTGGGCAATTCTAAATACTTGTTTAGCCCACGCTTCATCGCCTTAAAAAGATTGGATACATAGATCATATCTCGCGGATATTTCGAAACCGTGTAGTCAAATATCTCTTTGTGATTATCGCTGTTCAGAAATATTTCGGATGACTTCGCTGCCCTTTGCAAATTGTGCCGTGAGAGGGCAATGATCTGGCCAAGATCGGCCACCTTGATATTGGTACCATTTGTTGCGTAGTAGTGCTTGGCATTATCTGTATTCTTCATTATAGAATCGAATTTGCCTTTTTGGCGTTCGTAGAAAACTCCGATGTCCTTCAAGGTCGACTCAATTTCTATATGAACAGGCTCATTAGAGAAAAACTGCCAGTTCTCAATGGGATTCTGCCGATTATTCGAATTTGTTATATCCTTTAATTCTTCGTTGGTTGTACCAACGACCACCTTCGCAATAACCTTGATTTTCTTGAATCGATCTACGGCTTCTGTATCGTCGCGCTTCTCAAGTCGCTTAAGATACTCATGTGCAATGGTAATCGTCTGGCACCCGTTAATGATGCTGGGCGCTTCCAGACTCAAAACATCGCTGTCTTCATTTGCCGCAGCCGAAGCAGATATGGTTACACCGATATGATAGAAGGGAAAGACATTTGGGCTAAGTTTTCCAGATGTAATTGCATCCAGCGTCTCTTCCATCGGGGTGACTAACCGTTCGCGGGCTTCTTTCAGACTCATTAGTGAAAGCCGCACATTTTTATCAAACAGCACATTGCCTCTTTGGCGATATAGATCAACGAGACTATGCAATGGAATATAGGCCAAATCAAGGTGGGCGTTTTTTCGCAGATCAACGCGCGCGTTTAGATCTTATCGATCGAATAAATCTTACGCGTCCGGGGAATTACAGGTTCAAGGTTGTATTCGGAAGCATCTAAGACAAGGCTTCCCTTAAGATTCTTCCACATAAATGCGTTCAGTTTTGATTCACCCAGTCTATGCTCAAATTCTGTATACTCTGATGCATCCTCCAATTCAGTTTTCTCAAAAGGAGAGAGCAAAATGAATTGAACCCGTTTGATACTTTCCCTGACTTGCGATAACCGGGTGTACAAATTGAACAGGCAGTGATTATCGTTGGGAACAGTTTCTACTGATCCTTCAACAATAATCTGTTCAATCCATTGATGAGAACGGCCAAGATCGGCCAGTCCATGTAAAGCTAAGGCTTTGCTTTCGGATAGTTTACTTTGGTAGATGAAAAGATCGCTGGTATCTTCGTCGTAGAACCAAGCATCAATTCCACGGTCGTTGTTGCCCCTCGGACTTCTGATCCAAAGCGGCGTGAATATCAATGCCGTGTGTATTCATGAGATGAACGGTTGCTATCGTGTTCTCATCGCTTGCTTCAAGCCCATTTTTTGCCCTGAATTTTTTGATGGACTTTATACAGTCGTCTTTCTTAAGCATATCTGTATTCCTCGTGCGCTATTTGTCCACTTCTTCGTCTTACGTTTGGCACAGGAGGATGAGGGACGATTTTCTTCATCCCTCATCCTTCCGCCCGCGAAGCGTCCTTTACTTCACCACACCAGCATCCACCATC
>CAWJPR010000003.1:0-477322 GCA_963844815.1 uncultured Chloroflexia bacterium | reverse complement strand
CGGGCAGCGCAGTCTGATTCAGCGGGGATGGCCGCTGGTGTTGATCGCGATTACGCTGGCGCTGGGAGTGCTGACGCATTAGCGGGCAACTGCGCCCCCGGCGAGGGATGCTTGCGGGCGGCGGAGTGCTCGTGCTCGTTCAGAATAACTACGATACGGTCGGTCTTGTTACAAAATCTCTCTCGATGCCCGATTACAACACTCGGGCATGACTTCATCCCTCATCCTTCATCCCCCATCCCTCACGGCACCAGGATGATCTTCCCGAAGAACTCGCCCTGCTCCAGGCGTTCGTGCGCGCGCCGCGCATCCTGCAAGTCAAACGTCTCGTCGATCACCGGGCGCAGCTGCCCCGCAAAGATCAGCGCCATCACTTGCGCAAAATCCGCCCGCGTCCCCATGGTCGATCCGATGTACGTGAGATGCTTGGCGAACATGTAGCGATTGTCGAACTCGAACCTGGGGCCGCCCGTGTTGCCCACGGTGAGAATGCGCCCGCCTTTGCGCGCGGCGCGCAGGCTCAGCGGCAGCGTGCCGGCGCCCACGTTATCCACCACCACGTCGACGCCGCGTCTGTTCGTCAGTTGATACACCGGCCTGGCCCAGTCCGCGTCGCGCGAGCGATCGATCAACTCGTCGGCGCCCAGTTCCTCGGCGCGCTTCAGTTTGGCCTGGCTTGAGCCGACCACGAGCACTTTGGCGCCGACATACTTTGCGATCTGCACCGCCGCAGTATTGACGCCGCCGCCCGCGCCCACGATCAAGATCGACTCGCCCCGCTGCAATCGGCCGCGCGTGATCAGGCTGTGCCAGGCCGTCAGGAACACCAGCGCTGCCGCTGCGGCCTGATCGAAGGGGTAATCAGGCGGCAGTGCCAGGACATTCCGATCAGGCACCACCACGAACTGCGCATACGTGCCGCGCACGGTTTCGCCCAGCAGCGCCCAGCGCGCGCACAGGTTATCCTGGCCGGCCCGGCAGTACTCGCACGTGCCATCACTCAGATTGCTGTTGATCACCACGCGATCGCCGACACGCCAGGACGTGACCCCTGGCCCGATGGCGCTGACGAGACCCGCCCCGTCCGCGCCCGGAATGTGCGGATACTCCAATCGAATGCCCGGCCAGCCGTTGCGCACCCACACGTCCAGGCGATTCATGGCCGCCGCCTGAATCTGGACCTGCACCTGTCCCGGGCCTGGTTCAGGCGCGGGGAAATCACGATACTGCAGAACTTCCGGACCGCCATGCTGCTCAAGAAGAATGACTTTCATTGCCTGCTCCTCAGTTTGCTAGAACCAGCTGACGCACTCACTATTATTAGTACGCTCATGAAAGTCCTGCGGAATCGCAACCGCTCAACCGTCACACCGCACTGCACCCATTCCCACTCCGGTCACCTTTCGAAGGTTACGCCAGGGGCATTCCCATTTCCTGAGATCAACTGAGGCGAGGAGTCAGGCCGTATTATATAATGCCTCCGGTCGGCCTCCATTTGCCCACCAGGGTTGTAGAATTAGAGCATGACACTCTTGCGGAGTCTGCCGTATGACAAATCCACACATCGTCGTCCATCATCTCGTCAAGACGTATCAGGTTCCCGTGCGGGGGACCGGGCTGCGCGCCGCCGTGCAGAGTCTTTGTGCGCCGCGCGTATGATACCGTCGAAGCCGTGCGCGACATCAACTTCGCGATCGAGCCGGGCGAGATCGTCGGCTTCATCGGGCCCAACGGCGCGGGCAAGACGACCACGCTGAAGATGCTGGCGGGGCTGCTGCATCCGACCGCGGGCGAGGCGCGCGTGGCCGGTTACATTCCGTGGGAACGCCGCGCCGATTTTCTCGGCACGATCAGCATGGTGCTGGGCAACAAGAGCCAGCTGATCTGGGACATCCCGGCGCTGGATACCTATCGCGTGCTGGGCGAGATCTATCATCTCTCGGCAGCGGCGTATCAACAGACGCTCGACGAGTTGGTTGCATTGCTGGAGATGCGCGAGCTGCTGACCAAGCCCGTGCGCAACCTTTCCCTGGGCGAGCGCATGAAGTGCGAACTCGTCGCGGGTTTGCTGCATCGACCGAAAGTGATCTTTCTCGACGAACCCACGCTGGGGCTGGACATCTCGATGCAGAGCCGCCTGCGCCGCTTCGTGCTGGACTACAACCAGCGGCACGGCGCCACGCTGATCCTGACCAGTCACTACATGGCCGACGTGACGGCGCTGTGCCCGCGTGTGATCCTGATTCACCACGGGCAGCTGCTGTACGACGGCGGCTTGAACGATCTCGCCGCGCGCCTCGCGCCGTTCAAATTGATCCGCGTGGGATTGAGCGCCGATCGAGCCGTGCCGGACACCGCCCTGCCAGGCGGCGTGGAGGTCTTACAACGCGAGGCTGATCATTTGGAATTACGCGCGCCCCGAGCGGAGACGCCGGCCATCATGGCGCAGCTGCTCAACACGCTGCCCATCACCGATCTGGCCGTCGAAGATCCCCCCATCGAAGCCGTGATCGATCAAATCTATCAGGAGGGCGCGGTATGAACCATCGCGGCGGCTGGGCACTCATCAAACGATCGTGGGCGTCGTGGCTGCAATATCGCAGTTTCTTCTTCGTCCTCGCCTTCGGCTGGATGATCCCGCCGTTGATCTATCTCTTCGTGTGGACGACGGCGTCTGAACCTGCGCCGATTGCGGGCCTGACGCCGCCGCAGTTCGTGGCGTACTATCTGGTGTTGATCCTCGTCAATCAACTGACGTTCGCGCAGACCAACTGGACCGTGGGCGACGTGATCCGCATGGGCAGCTTGAATTCGTGGCTGCTTAAGCCGATGTCGCCGTTGTACAACGCGATTGCGAGCGAGGTAGCGGGCAAGGTGGTGATGATGGCCTTCGTGGTGCCCGTCTCGATCGTGCTGGCGATCGTTTTGCGGCCCGAGTTGAATGCCACGCCGGCGCAGGTCGTGCTCTTCTGCGTGGCATTGACCGGCGCGTGGTTATTGCGCTTCTTCTGGGGTTTATGGCTGGCATGCCTGGCTTTCTGGGCCACGCGCGCCGATGCGCTGTTGGCGCTGCAGGATGCGTTGATCTTTCTGCTGGCGGGCGTCGTGGCGCCCGTGGCGCTGCTCCCCGGCGCGCTGCAAACGATCGCGCGCGTGCTGCCCTTCTATTACATGGTCGGCTTTCCGGTTGAAGTGCTGACCGGGCAGATCAATTCCACAGAAGTGGTGGCGGGCTTCGTGATCCAGGCCGTATGGCTGATCGTGGCGGTGCTGATCTATCGCGTGGTGTGGCGATCGGGCTTGAAGCGGTACTCGGCGATTGGGGGTTAATTCATGCGCTATTTACGCTTAGTCAAATACTTCATGCTGTCCTCGGCTCAAACCGATCTGGCCTATCGCGCCAACTTCGCGATCGGGTTGGTGAATTCGCTGCTGAACTTGATCGTCGGCGTATTGGGATTGGTGGTGCTGTTCAGCCAGGTCAGCACGTTGAACGGCTGGACGTTCGCTTCGACGCTGGCGCTGCTGGGCGTCTATCTCACGATCAACGCGCTGCGCGGCTGGTTCATCGGTCCCAGCCTGGAGCTGCTGGCCGGAATGGAAGGCGACGTGTGGAGCGGTCGTTTTGACTTCACGCTGCTGCGCCCGATCGATACGCAGTTCTTCGTCAGCGTGCGGCAGTGGAGTTGGTTCGCCGTGATCGACCTGGTGCTGGGCCTGGGCGTCATCGTCGCGGCGACGGTGCAGTCGGGCGGCGCGCAGTCAGTCTCGTTTCTCGTCGCGGCCGCGGCGAGCGTGGCGGTGCTGTACGCGATCCTGCTGATTTTCACGGCGCTGGTCTTCTGGAGTCCCGGCCTGCTGTTCACGTGGGTCTTCGACGCAATCATGCAGCTGGCCCGTTACCCGATCGGCATCTACCCCGGCTGGCTGCAATTCGTGCTGACGTGGATCATCCCCGTGGCGATCATGACGACGATCCCCGCCGCGGCTCTCACAGGCGATATCCCGCCGATCGTCTTGATCGGCGGCGTGGCGCTGGCCGTGGTTTTGTTCCTCGCCGCGTCGGCCTTGTTTCGCCTCGGCGTGAAACGGTACAACAGCGCGTCGAGTTGAGCCTCGCCCCCAGATTGTCATGAAGTGCCCCGCCACGAGAATTAACGTACTGGCCGTCTATTAAATTTGTGAAAATTTGCACGAAAATCTTACCACAAATAACAAAACTCTGACCCTAAATTTGTGCAAGTTGAACTACAATGCAGTCGTCCAGCATTCACTAAATTCACATCCTATTCTAACCGAATTCAAATGGAGTCTGGCAAAGAATCTATCGCCTGCGAAAGAGCGCAAGGGTAAGTACTCGGGGGGAGTGCTGCAGCAGTTCTGATCTGTCATCCTTCACGCATGCAGCCGCAGCCAGAGCGCCTCAAGCAGGCATTCCATTTAGAGGCAAAACAGCCAGTCGAGTTCCGCCGCAAACGTCCCTCGACTGGCCCGCAAAGGGAGAAGACGCGAAGCGCGTGTATGATGCGCTGCGTGTTTTCTCCTTTTCTATTGTAACACACGCCCCGGTTCATGCGAATGGGAATGAAGTCATTGTATTCATCATATCGAGTATCTACGACGGTCCGAAAGGGCAAAGTCGCTGCACCGTTCTTCGCGCGGCCTGTCACGCCAGCGCGAGGAAGTAGACTTTGCATCAGCCGGACTCGCAGCACATTATCAGGAGGCCATCCCGACCCCAATCCGCGCTCGCCTCATGTAAGCGGACTGCTGCAACTGCGAAATTAACGCACCTAATCAGTCCAACACCCAACAGGGGGAAAAGCAAAATGACTACTAGAAAGGTGCAACTGGCATTTGCATGTTTGCGCGTACTTGCAGCAATTGCATTAGTCCTTCAGACAGCCGGGATCGCGTATGCGGCCGTCTGGACAGACAACCCGACTACTCGCCCGGCGAGGTCGTCACCATTCACGGCGACAACAGCGACAATGCGGGCTACCTGTCCGGCGAGACCGTACACGTCGACGTGGTTGGCCCGAATAACTACACGGCCGCCTGCGATCCGGCTGTAAGCGAAGACCCCTCTGCCAATGGCGCGTGGTCGTGCCAGGTGACGTTGTGGGACAGCCCGTTGGCGGCAGGTTCATACTCGTATACAGCAGTCGGACGGGAAAGCGGCACAACAGAGACGGGAGTCTTCCTAGATTCGCCTGGCTCTTACAATATCAAATTGTATGCGGCTGATCCGGAAACCAATCGCGCTCCGTATCTGCCGACCTATCCCAAGGTCAAACCAGCGGCTATGGCATGTCCAACTCCCAGTGGGGGCGTTGGAAGGGCTGCTGATCCGCTGACGAATGCTGTTGCATATGGTCCGACTTTCATTCCCAGCGATCTGGATGCCGTCACATCTCTGATGCCCAAAGACCTGGCTCTTGGGCAGATCGTTCCATTTGAAGTGGAGATCAATGTCAATGGCTCCACCGCTCCAGAAAATGGGACGATCCAGTTTGTGGCCGATTGGCTCGCCAAGACCACCAGCGGCAAAGATTTCGGCTTTGACCCGGCATATCTGGTTTACTGCGCCTTCGTTGATACAGCCGATGTCGGCGTCGTTGACGCGGGTGGCAATGCCAAAGTCGACTCTTTTTCCGGCGTGGTACTGGGAACCGGCACCAACAATGAAAGAATAGAAGGCACAATCAAGGTTTCCGGTTTCGACGATGGCGACAACATCATTGTCGAGGTCTGGGTCGTTTTGAAGAGCACGATCTCGGCAAATGCGAACGGCAATGTCCAAACCTCCCTGCAAAGCGCCCAAACCTGCACGAATGCCTCTTGCAGCTCGGGAAGCAAGATCAGTGTTGGCAACCAGACAGTTCCACTATTGCAGGTGGGGGATTTCTTCACAGCCAATGCGGATGTCGCCGTCACTAAGTCCGACAGTCCCGACCCGGTAGTGGCCGGCCAACAATTGACCTATTCACTCGTGGTCATCAACAACTCCACCAACACAGTAGCAAATGGGATTGTGGTCAATGATACGCTTGATCCCAATGTTTCCTTCGTTTCAGGGACCTGGTCAGGCGGAACCTGTACAGCCGCTTCGGGCATCGTCACCTGTAATGTCGGTGCACTCAGCCCGGGACAATCCACCACAATTACCATCGTTACGACGGTCTCGCTGACAGCGCCGATGAATAATGATCCTTCAACCAATCCTGAGACCGGCACATGTACTGCCGCCGGACCGGGCACTGATCTGTGCAACAAAGTTTCGTTCACGATGATCACCTCTGATCCGAATACGACAAACAACAGCGACTCCGAGCCGACGAACGTCGTTGCCAACCCGGCCATCGACATTCAAAAAACACCGAATACGCAGTCTGTTACCTATGGCGGCTCAGCGAGTTCACGATCGCCGTAACGAACATCGGCGATGTGCCGTTGACCAACGTGGCAGTGACGGATGCCCTCGCGCCAGGTTGTGATAAAGCGATAGGTTCTCTTGCTGTAGGCGCTATAGAAACCTACACCTGCTCGGTAGCGAACGTGACGGCGGGCTTCACCAATGTCGCCAATGTCAGCGGTTATTTCAACGCGACGCAGGTGACTGATACCGATGAGGCCGTTGTCACTTGAGCGTGGCCCCGGCGATCGACATCCAGAAGACACCGGACACGCAAACCGTGATGTATGGGCAGACGGCGAACTTCACGATCAAAGTGATCAACACTGGCAACGTGCCTTTGAGCAACGTGACGGTGTCCGATCCACTCGCGCCCAACTGCGCGGCGACGGTTGGTAATTTGGCAATTGGTGCAAGCACCACTTACGCCTGCTCCGTTGAAAACGTGACCGGTGGCTTCACCAACGTGGCCACCGCCACAGGCAAGTATGGTGACACCACCGTCACAGATAATGACGATGCCATTGTCACCGTTAGCACGGCGCCCGCGATCGATGTAGAGAAGTACGTCTGGTCAACGGCGGCGCGACCTGGCAGGATGCGGATACGGCCCCCGGCCCGTACTTGCTGTGGGCACGAACCCGCAATTCAAGTTCGTGATCAAGAACACCGGCAACGTGCCGCTCTCCAGCATCAAGCTTGACCGATTCGACTTCAGCCTCACCAGCTGTACGATCCCGGCGACACTGGCAGCGGGTGCCTCCTCCGAGTGCGTTATCCCCGCGTCGTGGGCGGCCGGTCAGCAAACGATACCGCTACAGCCTCCGGGTCTTATGGCGAGACGATCTACAGCGACACAGATGACGCCAATTACTTCGGCGCAGCCCCGGCGATCGACGTCGCCAAGTCTTCGACAACGACCTCGATCGATCACACGGGTCAGGTTGTGCCGTACACCTTTGTAGTGACCAACATCGGAAATGTGACCCTGACCGGGATCACGGTGACCGACCCGAACTGCGAGGCAGCCCCGGTCTACCAGTCGGGTGACACGAACAATGACAGCATGCTTCAGACTGACCGAGACCTGGACGTACACCTGCAACCATACGGTGACGCAGGCGGAGATCGACTCGAATGGTGGCGGCGACGGCGATCTCGACAACACCGTGACGGCGGACTCGAACGAGTCCGGCGCCGGACACTGACGACCTACATATCCCGATCAGCTCAGATCCCGGCCATCAACGTGTGTGAAGTCGTCGACGACGACTCCGATCGACGCATGCGGTCAGGTAGTGCCGTACACCTTCGTGGTGACCAACGTCGGCAACGTGACCCTGACCGGGATCACGGTGACCGACCCGAACTGCGGGGCGGCCCCGGCCTACCAGTCGGGTGACACGAACACGCGACGGCAAGCTGCAGACTGACCGAGACCTGGACCTACACCTGCAGCCACACGGTGACGCAGGCCGAGATCGATGCAGGGCGGCAGCCTGCCAACACGGTCACGGCCGACTCGAACGAGTCCGGCGCCGGACACCGACGACGCACGACATCCCGATCGCCAGAACCCGGCGCTCAACGTGGTCGAAGTCGTCGACGACGACTGCGATCGACCATGCCGGTCAGGTGGTGCCGTACACGCTTCGTGGTGACCAACGTGGGCAACGTGACGCTGACCGGGATCACGGTGACCGACCCGAACTGCGACGCGGCGCCGGCTGTACGAGTCGGGTGACACCAACAGCGACGGCAAGCTGCACTCACCGAGACCTGGACCTACACCTGCAGCCACACGGTGACCCAGGCCGAGATCGACGCACGGGCGCCGCAACCTGGACAACACGGTCACGGCCGACTCCGACCGAGTCCGCGCCGGACACCGACGACGCACGACATCCCGATCACCCAGACCCCGGCGCATGAACGTGGTGAAGTCCTCGACGACGACTGCGATCGACCGTGCCGGGTCAGGTCGTGCCGTACACGTTCGTGGTGACCAACACCGGCAACGTGACCCTGACCGGGATCACGGTGAGCGATCCGAACTGCGACGCGGCGCCGGCTGTACGTGTCGGGCGACACGAACGGCGACGGCAAGCTCCAGCTGACCGAGACCTGGACCTACACCTGCAGCCACACGGTGACGCAGGCCGAGATCGATGCACGGGCGGCGACGCACCTGACAACACGGTCACGGCCGACTCGAACGAGTCCGCGCCGGACACCGATCGCTCGACATCCCGATCACCCAGACCCGGCCTTGAACGTGGTGAAGTCGTCGACGACGACTTCGATCGACCGCGCGGGCAGGTGGTGCCGTACACGTTCGTGGTGACGAACACCGGCAACGTAGACCCTGACCGGGATCACGGTGAGCGACCCGAACTGCGACGCGGCCCGGCGTACGCCGTCGGGCGACACCGAACACCGACGGCAAGCTGCAGCTCACCGAGAGCTGGACCTACACCTGCAGCCACACGGTGACGCAGGCCGAGATCGACAGCACGGGGCGGCGACGGCGACCTGGACAACACGGTCACGGCCGACTCGAACGAGTCCGGGCCGGACACCGACGACGCTAGACATCCCGATCACCCAGACCCGGCGTTGAACGTGGTGAAGTCGTCGACGACGACGTCGATCACCGCGGCGGGTCAGGTGGTGCCGTACACGTTCGTGGTGACCAACACCGGCAACCTGACGCTGACCGGGATCACGGTGAGCGACCCGAACTGCGACGCGGCACCGGCGGACCTGTCGGGTGACGCCAACCCGACGGCAAGCTGGAGCTGACCGAGACCTGGACCTACACCTGCAGCCACACGGTGACGCAGGCCGAGATCGACGCGGCGGCGGCGACGGCGACCTGGACAACACGGTCACGGCCGACTCCAACGAGTCCGCGCCGGACACCGACGACCATCGACATCCCGATCACCTAGAACCCGGCGTTGAACGTGGTGAAGTCGTCGACGACGACGGTGATCACGGCGGCGGGTCAGGTGGTGCCGTACACGTTCATGGTGACCAACACCGGCAACGTGACGCTGACCGGGATCACGGTGAGCGACCCGAACTGCGACGCGGCGCTCGGCGTACGTGTCGGGTGACACCAACAGCGACGGCAAGCTGGACCTCACCGAGACCTGGACCTACACCTGCAGCCACACGGTGACGCAGGCCGAGATCGACAGCAACGGGGCGGCGACCGACCTGGACAACACGGTCACGGCCGACTCGAACGAGTCCGGCGCCGGACACCGACACCACGACATCCCGATCATCCAGAACCCGGCGATGAACGTGGTCAAGTCGTCGACGACGACCGCGATCACGGCGGCGGGCAGGTGGTGCCGTACACCTTCGTGGTGACCAACACCGGCAACGTGACGCTCACCGGGATCACCGTGACCGACCCGAACTGCGACGCCGGCGCCCGCGTACCTGTCCGGTGATCGAGCCGCCGGTGACGGCAGCGAGCTGGCCGAGCGTGGACCTACAGCTGCGGCCACACGGTGACGCAGGCCGAGATCGAAATGGGGGCGGCGACCGCGTCAACACGGTGACGGCCGACTCCAACGAGTCCGCGCCGGACAGCGACGACGACAGCCCGGTCGACCAGAACCCGGCGCTGAACATCGTGAAGACGGCGAGGTCCCAGGCATCTACGACACGATGGGCAATCTGATGAGCTACAGTCTATTGTCAGGATCACCGGCAACGTGGTCCTGGCGGGTCCCGTCACCGTGGCCGACGACAAAGCCACCGTCACCTGCCCCGCGGGCAGTCTCGCGCCCTGGCGTCGATGACCTGCACGGCCACCTACACGATCACGCAGGCGGACCTCGATCCGGCTCGGTGAAGAATACGGCCAGGGCTTCGGCCAACGGCACCGATTCCAACACCGATGACGAGACGGTCACCGCGGTCCAGAGCCCGGCGCTGAGCCTAGTCAAGACGGCTACGCCGGCGACGTACAGCGCGGTCGGCGACGCGATCAACTCAGTTACGTGGTCAGAAACACCGGCATCGTGACCCTGGCGGGTCCCGTGACCGTGGCCGACGACAAGGCCACGTCACCTGCCCGGCGGGCGGTCTAGCACCACAGCGCGGGATGACCTGCACGGCTACCTACACGATCACACAGGCCGACCTCATAGCGGCTCGGTGAAGAACACCGCCAAGGCTTCGGCCAACGGCACCGATTCGAACACCGATGACCAAGACGGTGACGGCGGTCCAGAGCCCGGCGCTGAGCCTGGTGAAGACGGCCACCCCGGCGACGTACAGCAAGGTGGGCGACATCATCCCCTACAGTTACAGGGTAAGAACACCGGCAACGTCACGCTCTACAACATCACCGTCACGGACAACAAGGCCACCGTGACTTGCCCGGAAACCTCAGCCGGTCTGGCACCCCTTGGCGGATTACCTGCAACGCCAATCACACCATCGCTGCAGCCGATATCACGCGGGTTCAGTGACCAACACGGCCCACGCGACGGACAGCACAAACACCTCAAGCCCGATAGCGAGACAGTGACCTTTGTCAATGTACCCCCCGGCATCTCGGTCACCAAGACGGCCAACCCGACTCTAGTGCCTGAGACCGGCGGAAATGTCACTTTCACCTTCGTTGTAACGAACAACGCACCGGAACCGGCAACCATTACCGGCCTGAGCGACAGCGTCTAGACCCGCTCGGGAGACGCCGATTGCCAGGTTGGCACTGTACGGCGCGGCCAGCTCGAGTTCTCCATCACCAAATGGGTGGCTGGCGACTACTCAGGCCCGGCCCATGCCAACACCTTCACGGCCAACGCTAAAGATCCGAGGGCTTTGAGGCCACCGCGACCGATGATGCCACCGTGACCTTCACTGACGTGAAGCCGACCGTTACGCTCGATAAGAGTGTTGACGTCGAGTTCCTCGACGAACCGGGCGGTGACTTCACCTTCAAGCTCCTCATCACCAACACTTCGGCGGAAGCAGTCACCATCACGGCTTTGACCGACAGCCAGTCGGGCGATGCTGTCGATTTCAGCGCCTGCACGGCGCTGATCGGCACGAAACTGGCGGCGGGTGCATCCACGTCGTGCACCTACGTGGTCACCATACCGATGTCGCCCCAGGCGACGGCCCCTACGACAACACTGCCGAGGTCACCGTCACGGACAACGACGGCTCCACCGCCACCGCCAGCGACTCCCAGATGGTCTGGGTTGACGACTTGCGGCCGACCGTCACGATCGAGAAGTTCGTCGACCCCACCACGCTCCCTGAGCCGGGCGGCGACTTCCACTTCGCGCTCAAGATCACTAACACGAGTGTCGAGCCCATCGTAATCACCCAGCTCACCGACTGGAACGTGCCGGCCATGGACCTGCATCCGTACCTCGGCACCTGGCTGCAGCCCGGCGAGGTCCTCGAGATACCGTACACCGTCACCCACACCGATGCGATGTCCTACCGCAACGATGCCTCGGTCACAGTTCAGGACAACGAGGAGAACTACGCCACCGACACGGCCACCCAGACGGTCGTATGTCACCGACGTCCTGCCGTCTGTCACGCTGGTCAAGAGCGTCGATGTCACGTCGATGCCCGAGCCGGGCGGCGTGTTTAACTTTACGCTCACCGCCACAACACCAGCGTCGAGCCGGTGCAGATCACCGATTTCTAGACAGCCAGTACTGCCAGCTCGCGGTTATGTTGGCGAATGGCTCGATCCGGGCCAGGTACTCACGATTGAATACCCGGTCACGCACACCGAAGCCGGCACCTATGATAACGACGCGTCGATCACGGTGATGGACAACGAGCTCAACTCCGCCTCTGCGTCCGACAACCAGACCGTCACGGTGACGGACGTGATGCCAGACATCAGCGTCACCAAGACCGCCGACCCGACTCAGTACCCGAGACCGGCGGGAATGTCACCTTCACCTTCGTGGTCAAGAACAACGGCGTGGAAGCCGCCACGATCAGCTCGCTGTCCGACTCGATCTACGGCACGCTCGCGGGTGACGCCGACTGCAAGGTCGGCACCGGCCTGGCCGCGGGTGCGACCTGCGAATTCTCCATCACCCGCTTGGTTTCCGCGACTTCTCGGCGACGACCATGTCAACGTCTTCACCGGCAAGGCAACGGACAACGACGGCACGAGTACCGCCACCGACGACGCGACGGTCACCTTCGATGATGTCGCGCCGACCGTTACGCTCGACAAGAGCGTTGACGTCGAGTTCCTCGACGAGCCGGGCGGCGACTTCACCTTCACGCTCCTCATCACCAACAACTCGGCGGAAGAAGTCACCATCACGGCTTTGACCGACAGCCAGTCGGGCGCTGCTGTCGATTTCTCCGCCTGCACGGCGCTGATCGGCACGAAACTGGCTATGGGCGCTTCCACGTCCTGCACCTACGTGGTCACGCATACCGACGTCGGCAGGCGGGCAGCTACGACAACACCGCCTCGGTCGCGGTCCAGACAACGAGAAAACCCGGCCACGCGCTAACGACACCCAGTTCGTATGGGTTGACGACTTGTGGCCGACCGTCACGCTCGAGAAGCTCGTCGACATCACCACGCTCCCTGAGCCGGGCGGCGACTTCCACTTCATCTTAAGATCACTAACACGAGTGTCGAGCCCGTCCTGATCACCGCGCTCACCGACTGCAACTTGCCGACCGATGGCTTCCCCGATACGTCGGCACTGGATGGAGCCCGGCGAGGTCCTCGAGATCCAGTACACTGTCAACCACACCGATGCGATGACTTACCGCAACACGCTTCGGTCACGGTCGAGGACAATGAAGGCACGCCCGTCACCGACAGGCCACCCAGACGGTCGAGGTCACCGACGTCCCGCCGACTGTCACGCTGGTCAAGAGCGTCGATGTCGACGTGATGCCCGAGCCTGGTGGCGTGTTCAACTTCACGCTCACTGTCAAAAACACGAGTGTCGAGCCGGTGGAGATCACCGATCTCTACGACGCGCAGTACCCAACGGCCGGCGGCTATGTTACGAGTGGCTCGATCCGGGCAAGGTCCTCGCTATCGAATACCCGGTCACCCATACCGAGGCCGGCACCTACGATAACGACGCGTCGATCACGGTGATGGACAACGAGTTCAACGAGGCCTCGGCATCCGACGACCAGACCGTCACGGTGACGGACGTGCTGCCGACCATCATGGTGACCAAGACCGCCGACCCGACCGCTGTGCCGGAGACCGGCGGCGAATGTGACCTTCACCTTCATGGTCAAGAACACCAGCGTGAAGAGCCGGTGACGATCACCTGCCTGACCGACACGTGTACGGCACGCTGGCCGGTGACGCCGACTGCAAGGTGGGTACCGTCCTGGCGGCGGGTGCGAGCTGCACGTTCACCATCACCCAGCTGGGTCGAAGGCGACTTCTGCGGCCCCGACCACGTCAACGTCTTCACGGCCAAGGCCATGGACAACGAAGGCAACGAGGCCACGGATGACCGACGATGCCACGGTGGACTTCACCAATGTCCTGCCGACCATCGAGGTCACCAAGACCGCTGACCCGACCGCAGTGCCGGAGACCGGCGGCGATGTACCTTCACCTTCGTGGTCAAGAACACCTCCAGCGAAGAGCCGGTGACCATCACCAGCCTGAGCGACAGCGTGTACGGCACCCTCGCCGGTGACGCCGACTGCAAGGTCGGCACGGTCCTGGCGGCGGGCGCAGCTGCGACGTTCTCCTTCACCCAGTGGGTCGAAGGCGACTACAGCGGCCCGGATCACGTCAATGTCTTCACCGCCAAGGCCGTCGACAACGACAAGCACCGAGGCCACCGATAACGACGATGCCACAGTGGACTTCACCAACGTCCTGCCGACCATCGTGGTCACCAAGACCGCCGACCCGACCGCGTGCCCGAGACCGGTGGCGATGTGACCTTCACCTTCGTGGTGAAGAACACCTCCACCGAAGAGCCGGTGACGATCACCAGCCTGAGCGACAGCGTGTACGGCACGCTCGCCGGCGACGCCGACTGCGAGGTCGGCACCGTCCTGGCGGCGGGCGCAGCCTGCGAGTTCTCCTTCACCCAGTGGGTCGAAGGCGACTTCAGCGGCCCGGAGCACATCAACGTCTTCACCGCCAAGGCCGTGGACAACGACAACACCGAGCCACGGACAACGACGATGCCACGGTGGACTTCACCAACGTCCTGCCCGACCATCGACGTCACCAAGACCGCCGACCCGACCAGCGTCCCGGAGACCGGCGGCAATGTGATCTTCACCTTCGTGGTGAAGAACACCTCCACCGAAGAGCCGGTGACCATCACCAGCCTGATCGACAGCGTCTACGGCACGCTGGCCGGCGACGCCGACTGCGAGGTCGGCACGGTCCTGGCGGCGGGCGCAAGCTGCGAGTTCTCCTTCACCCAGTGGGTCGAGGGCGACTACTCGGCCCGGACCACGTCAACGTGTTCACCGCCAAGGCCGTCGACAACGACAACACCGAGGCCACGGACACGACGATGCCACGGTGGACTTCACCAACGTCCTGCCCGACCATCGAGGTCACCAAGACCGCCGACCCGACCGCCGTGCCCGAGACCGGCGGCAATGTGACTCTTCACCTTCGTGGTGAAGAACACCTCCACCGAAGAGCCGGTGACGATCACCAGCCTGGAACGACAGCGTCTACGGCACGCTCGCCGGCGACGCCGACTGCAAGGTCGGCACCGTCCTGGCCGCGGGCGCATCCTGCGAGTTCTCCTTCACCCAGTGGGTCGAAGGCGACTACAGCGGGCCTGATCACGTCAACGTCTTCACCGCCAAGGCTGTCGACAACGACAACACCGAGGCGACAGACAACGACGATGCCACGGTGGACTTCACCAACGTCCTGCCGACCATCGACGTCACCAAGACCGCCGACCCGACCGCGGTGCCTGAGACCGGCGGCAATGTGACCTTCACCTTCGTGGTGAAGAACACCTCCACCGAAGAGCCCGTGACGATCACCAGCCTGAGCGACAGTGTGTACGGCACCCTCGCCGGCGACGACGACTGCAAGGTCGGCACCGTCCTGGCCGCGGGCGCGATCTGCGACGTTCTCCTTCACCCAGTGGGTCGAGGGCGACTACAGCGGGCCCGACCACGTCAACGTCTTCACCGCCAAGGCTGTCGACAACGACAACACCGAGCCACCGACACCGACGATGCCACGGTGGACTTCACCAACGTCCTGCCGACCATCGAGGTCACCAAGACCGCCGACCCGACCGCCGTGCCTGAGACCGGCGGCAATGTGATCTTCACCTTCGTGGTGAAGAACACCTCCACCGAAGAGCCCGTGACCATCACCAGCCTGAGCGACAGCGTGTACGGCACGCTCGACGGCGACGCCGACTGCAAGGTCGGCACCGTCCTGGCCGCGGGCGCAACCTGCAAGTTCTCCTTCACCCAGTGGGTCGAAGGCGACTACAGCGGCCCGGCGCACATCAACGTCTTCACCGCCAAGGCGGTCGACAACGACAACACCGAGGCGACAGATGACGACGATGCCACGGTGGACTTCACCAACGTCCTGCCGACCATCGAGGTCACCAAGACCGCCGACCCGACCGCCGTGCCTGAGACCGGCGGCAATGTCGACGTTCACCTTCGTGGTGAAGAACACCTCCACCGAAGAGCCCGTGACGATCACCAGCCTGAGCGACAGCGTGTACGGCACGCTCGACGGCGATGCCGACTGCAAGGTCGGCACCGTCCTGGCCGCGGGCGCGTCCTGCGAGTTCTCCTTCACCCAGTGGGTCGAAGGCGACTACAGCGGCCCGACGCACATCAACGTCTTCACCGCCAAGGCGGTCGACAACGACAACACCGAAGCCACGGACACCGACGATGCGACGGTGGACTTCACCAACGTCCTGCCGACCATCGACGTCACCAAGACCGCCGACCCGACCGCCGTGCCTGAGACCGGTGGCAACGTGCTCTTCACCTTCGTGGTGAAGAACACCTCCACCGAAGAGTCCGTGACGATCACCAGTCTGAGCGACAGCGTGTACGGCATCCTCGCCGGCGATGACGACTGCAAGGTCGGCACCGTCCTGGCCGCGGGCGCCAACCTGCGACGTTCTCCTTCACCCAGTGGGTCGAGGGCGACTTCAGCGGCCCGGCTCACGTCAACGTCTTCACCGCCACATGCCGAAGATAATGACAAGACCGACGCCAGCGACACCGACGATGCCACCGTAACGTTTGACAACGTCCTGCCGACCATCGACGTCACCAAGACCGCCGACCCGACCGCCGTGCCTGAGACCGGTGGCAATGTCGACGTTCACCTTCGTGGTGAAGAACACCTCCACCGAAGAGCCCGTGACGATCACCAGCCTGAGCGACAGCGTGTACGGCACGCTCGCCGGCGATGACGACTGCGAAGTCGGCACCGTCCTGGCCGCGGGCGCCACCTGCGACGTTCTCCTTCACCCAGTGGGTCGAGGGCGACTACAGCGGCCCGGCGCACATCAACGTCTTCACCGCCAAGGCCATCGACAACGACAACACCGAGGCGACTGATACCGACGATGCCACGGTGGACTTCACCAACGTCCTGCCGACCATCGAGGTCACCAAGACCGCCGACCCGACCGCCGTGCCTGAGACCGGCGGGAACGTTACCTTCACCTTCGTGGTCAAGAACACCAGCAGCGAAGAGCCGGTGACGATCACCAGTCTCGAGCGACAGCGTGTACGGCACGCTCGCTGGCGACGACAACTGCAAGGTCGGCACCGTCCTGGCGGCGGGCGCGTCCTGCACATTCTCCTTCACCCAGTGGGTCGAAGGCGACTACAGCGGGCCCGGATCACATCAACGTCTTCACGGCCAAGGCGGTCGACAACGACAACACCGAGGCGACAGATAACGACGATGCCACGGTGGACTTCACCAATGTCCTGCCGACCATCGAGGTCACCAAGACGGCCAACCCGACCGCCGTGCCGGAGACCGGCGGCGATGTGACTTCACCTTCGTGGTGAAGAACACCAGCACCGAAGAGCCGGTGACGATCACCAGCCTGAGCGACAGCGTGTACGGCACGCTCGACGGCGATGCCGACTGCAAGGTCGGCACTGTCCTGGCGGCGGGCGCAACCTGCGAGTTCTCCTTCACCAAGTGGGTCGAAGGCGACTACAGCGGCCCGGCGCACAACAACGTCTTCACCGCCAAGGCCGTCGACAACGACAACACCGAGGCGACGGATGACGACGATGCCACGGTGGACTTCACCAACGTCCTGCCGACCATCGAGGTCACCAAGACCGCCAACCCGACTGCGGTGTTTGAGCCCGGTGAAGATGTCACCTTCACCTTCGTGGTGAAGAACACCAGCAGCGAAGAGCCGGTGACGATCACCAGCTTGAGCGATTCGGTCTATGGCACACTGGCCGGCGATGACGACTGCAAGTTCGGCACGGTGCTGGCGGCAGGCGCAAGCTGCTCGTTCACCATCACCAAGTTCGTTGCGGCCGACCACACCAACGTCTTCACTGCCCAAGCGGTGGACAATGACAACTCTGAAGCGATGGATAATGATGATGCCGCGGTCGACATGATCAACCCGCATATCGACATCAATAAGGTGACGGTCGATGGGCTGACTTCTGACGATGGGTTGAACATCCTGACCGGTGAGTCGATCGCCTGGAAGTACACGGTGACCAACACGGGTGACGTGCCGCTCAACGGTATCAGCGTCAGCGACGACCAAGGCGCCTCCGTGACCTGCCCCAAGACCGCACTAGTAGTCGGCGAGAGCATGATCTGCACGGCGACCGGCACAGCCATCACGGGCAGCTACAGCAACATCGGTACAGCCTCAGTGACCTACACGGACCTGGATGGCAATGCCGCCAGTCGCTCCGACAGCGACAGCAGCTTCTACTTCGGCGCCGACCTGCAACTCACCATCGTCAAGGTGACGGTGGACGGGACGACCGCTGGCGACGGACTGAACATCCTGACCGGCGAGTCGATCGGTTGGAAGTATACGGTCACCAACGTTGGCAACGTGGCGCTGAGCAATGTGGGTGTCACCGACAGCCAGGGCGTAACAGTGACCTGCCCGAACGCAACCCTGGCAGTCGGCGAGAGCATGGACTGCACCGCTTCAGGCACGGCCAGCACCGGCAGTTACAGCAACACCGGCACAGCCAGCGGCAGATACACCGACAGCGCTGGACACAGCCGCACCGACACGAAGTCGGACGGTCAGCTCGTACTTCGGAGCCGACCCGCAGATCGCCATTGCCAAGGTGACAGTGGATAACTCCACCTCGGGCGACGGGCTAAACATCCTGACCGGCGAGCCGATCAAGTGGCGCTATACGGTCACCAACGTCGGCAATGTGCCATTGAGCAATATCACTGTCACCGACAGCAATACCGGTGTGACGCCAGCCTACGCCAATGGCGACACGAACGACAATGGCCAGCTCGACCTAAGCGAGACCTGGATCTACGAAGCCAGCGGCACGGCCATCACCGGCAGCTACAGCAACACCGGCACAGCCAGCGGCAGCTACACTGACAGCGCGGGCCATAGCCGCACGGATACCGGATCAGATGGCAGCTCCTACTTCGGCGCCGACCCGCAGATCGCCATTGTCAAGGTGACAGTGGATAACTCTACCTCGGGCGACGGGCTAAACATCCTGACTGGCGAGCCGATCAAGTGGCGCTACACGGTCACCAATGTCGGCAATGTGCCATTGAGCAATATCGCTGTCACCGACAGCAAGACCGGTGTGACGCCGGCCTATGTCAGTGGCGACACGAACGGCAATGGCCGGCTCGACCTGACCGAAACCTGGATCTACGAAGCCAGCGGCACGGCCATCACCGGCAACTACAGCAACACCGGCACAGCCAGTGGTAAGTTCACCGACAGCGGCGGACACAGCCGCACCGACACTGCGACGGACACCAGCTCGTACTTCGGCGCAAACCCGCAGGTCGCGATTGTCAAAGTGACAGTCAATGGCATCGCTGCCGGCGACGGGCTGACCATTCTGACGGGCACGGCGATCAAGTGGCGCTACACCGTAACCAACGTCGGCAACGTACCGTTGAGCAATGTAACTGTCACAGACAACAGGCCCGGCGTGTCGCCCGCGTATGTCAGCGGAGACGCAAACAGTAACGGCCGGATCGACCTGACGGAGACCTGGATCTACGAGGCCAGCGGCACGGCCATTACTGGCAACTACACCAACACCGGCACGGCCAATGGCAGTTATACCGACAGTAGCAGTCACGCTCGCACCGTTACGGCCACAGACAACAGCTCATACTTCGGCGCTAACCCGCAGCTGAGCCTGACCAAGAGTGCCAACCCGACGATCTACAGCTACCCCGGCCAGGTCATCGTCTACACCTTCGTGGTGAAGAACACCGGCAACGTCACGTTGAGCGGTCCGTTCAACGTCACCGACGACAAGCTGGGCACGTTCCAGTGCGGCACGGCCACCAGTCTGGCTCCGGGCGCCTCGATCACCTGCACCAAGAGCTACACGATCCAGGCGAGCGACATCGCCGCGGCCAATGTCACGAGTCTGCCGACGGCGCTGCCGGCCACAGCGGCCTACGGAGCATGGCCGCAAGGCACTAAGAGCACTATCAACATCACCCTCAGCGGTCTCGACCCAGCCTCGGGCGTCCCGAATGGGGTTTACGCCGGTTGGTGTATTCAGGCTCCTGTCACCGGTCAACTCCACAACCAGCCGGCCACGCTGTATTCCAGCATCGGCGGGCAGTTGCCCGCTGATGCCGCCGGCCTGCCCTGGAACAAGATCAACTATGTCCTCAACCACAAGATCAGGGCTGCGTACAAGAGCGATGTCGAGTTCCACCAGGACATCCAAACTGCCATCTGGGCGCTGCTCGGCGATACGCCATACTGGGGCGTGAACGAAGAGGCCCGACAGATGATCACTGAGGCCAACGCGCATCCGGACTATGTGCCCGGAAACGGGGATGTCGTGGCGGTTCTGGTCTACTCCGACGGCATGAGCAAGGCAAATCCCAACAGCAGTATTCAGGAGGTCATCGTCGAGATGACCGCGCGGTCAATCACGAACAAAGCGACCGCGACGGGCAAGTTCGGGACCACTCCGGTCACCTCAAACCAGGCGCAGGCGACCATCAACCAGGTGCCCCCGACCGGCAAGATCGCGCCGACCAACACTACCTGCCAGCAGTTTAGGGACGGCACCAGCGGCGACTTGCTTGACGAGTGGTACCTCGTCAAGTCGAACAAGATCAACAGCATCGCCCCGGGGGTGTTCTTCTACTACAGCAAGATCACTGCGCCGGCGAGCAGCTTCACATTGCAAGTGCGGCAGTCGAACACCCGGAGTTGGCGGCCGATCAAGATCCAGGATCTCGGGCAAGTGATCGTCTGGAATGCAAATTGCACGAAGTTGCAGACGGCAACGGCAACGTATAATGCCACAACCGGAGCCGTCACAATCAATGTGACTGGCGCCACAATCGGCAGGGAGTACTACGTTAGCATCAAGTACAATCCGGGTTCTCTGATTGGGCAGACTGTTACCAGCCCGTATCCAACCGTTCCATACACGTTTGTCTCCTACCTCAACAACACCCAGATTATCTCGAGGCTGGGACAGCGTGAACGTCAAGCCGAAGTAAACGGCAGAAAGAGAAAGTCGAACTAGCAACAAGGTCGATGGGAGGCCCGATATGGGCCTCCCATTGACGCCCAGCAGACCTGCGAAGATCTGCGTGCGCTGGCGCGCCCAGGCCGGACAGCAACCAGCCGGGCTTCCATACGCGCGGCCTCTCTTCAGGGCGATGGACTGCACCCCATCGCCCTGACTGCTATCATCCAATCCCCGTTGTACAGATCACCCGATCCGTGTTTGGAATCACACACGAGCATATCTTCTCATCCGTCAGGAGCCAGGAGCCAGGAACTTGTCGAACGAGCCGTGTTTCTTTAAAAATCGGGCCTTCTCGTCGAGTGGCGCTGGCCGTGATCTGGTTTGCCACCGCAGCGATATTGTTTCGTCTGGACGTCAAGCGGTACAATAGTGTGGCGAGTTGAGCCTCACCCCCCTTCCATTTTTGCTTTTCAGACCGGAGAGAGGTCCGGGAGGTGAAGCCTCTTATAGCCCACCAGGGTTGTAAACTGAAAGAGCAGAGACCGTGGAAACGGCACGCTACGCGCCATGCCGTTTCCAGCGAGGCATAGGATGCCTCGCCTGCGAGATCCAATCTATCAGGAGAATCATGTTCGACACCATCACCATCAAGAACGCGCGGCTGCACAATCTGAAGAACATCACGTTGAGCATTCCCAAGAATCAACTGATCGTATTCACCGGCCTGTCGGGTTCGGGCAAATCGACGCTGGCGATCGATACGCTGCACAAGGAAAGCCTGCGCCAACTCTTCGAAGCGCTGGGCATGGTCGATTACGCGGGCAAGCCCGAGGTCGATCGTATCGAGGGCCTGTCGCCATCCATCGCCATCGATCAACAGGGCAACAATCGCAGCCCCCGATCGACGGTGGGCACTTCGACGGAAGTCTTCACCTATCTGCGCGTCCTGTTCGCACGGCTCGGTCATCGCCCCTGCCCCAACTGCGGCGCGGATATTCCGCCCAGGTACGATGTCGGCGGCGACGCGAGCAGCCCCGGTGATGAAGAAGACTCAGGCGAGATGTATCCCTGCCCGTCGTGTGGCACACTGGTGCCCGAGTTCAGCATGGGACATTTCTCGTTCAACAAACCGGCAGGCGCGTGCCCCACCTGCACCGGCCTCGGCTCGGTGCATTCGCCCAACATCGATCAGATCGTCGATCAGACGAAGACCATTCGCGACGGCGCGATCTGGGGCTGGGAGGAATTCCACTTTAGCCGCTACATCTCTGCGTTGGAAGCCGCCGGCCGTCACTACGGTTTCAAGTTCGACGCGGCACTGCCCATCAAGCAATACGGCGAAGTGCAGCGTGACTTGCTGTTCTACGGCGTGAACGGCGCGCCATTCACGCGCCACTTCCCCAACGTCAAACCGCCGACATCGGTGGCGAGTGGCAACTTCGAGGGCGTGGTCACCAACCTCCTGCGCCGCTATGCCGATCAAACGCACGACGGAGCGTATCGCGAGAAACTGGCGGAATTCGTGAGTGAGCGCGTCTGCCCCGCTTGCGCGGGCACGCGCCTGAAACCCGAAAGCCGCGCCGTTACCGTGCTGGGCCAGAACATCATCGCGGTGTCCAAACTACCGCTGGATGAACTGGCCGGGTGGCTCGATCAACTCCAGCCAGCGGTCACGCCGGACGAATGGATCGTCACCGAACCGATCGCGATGGATCTGCACGCGCGCGTGCAGCGGCTGATCAACGTCGGCGTCGGTTATCTCACACTCGATCGAAACTCACCCTCCCTCTCGGCCGGAGAAGCGCAGCGGCTGCGCCTCGCTTCCTTGTTGGGATCGAGCCTGACCGGCGTGTTATACGTGCTCGACGAGCCGACGATCGGGCTGCATCCGCGCGACACCGCCCGGCTGATCGGCGTGCTGCGCCAGCTGCGCGATCTGGGCAACACTGTCGTCGTCATCGAACACGATCTCGATCTACTGCACGCGGCTGATTTCGTCGTCGATGTGGGACCGGGCGGCGGGCGCAACGGCGGAAGAATCGTCGTCGCCGGTACACCCGATCGAGTGGCCGAGACCGCCGAATCGATCACGGGGCAATATCTGTCCGGCCGATCGCGCATCGCCATCCCCACCGAGCGCCGATCGGGCAGCGGCAAGCAGCTCACCATTCGCGGCGCGCGCGCCAACAACCTGAAGCACGTCACGGTCGATGTGCCGCTGGGCAAGTTGGTCGCGGTGACGGGCGTGTCGGGTTCGGGCAAATCGTCGTTGATGCTGGACATTCTCGATCGGGCGGCGCGGCAGCGTTTTTATAACGCCACCGATCTGCCGGGCGAACACGACGCGATCGAGGGCTGGGACTTCATCGATAAGATCATCTCGATCGATCAATCCGCCATCGGGCGCAGCACGCGTTCGAACGCGGCCACCTACACCGATGCCTTCACCGGCATCCGCGAGGCGTTCGCCGCGACGCCGGAAGCGAAGGTGCATCATTTGAGCGCGAAGCATTTTTCGTTCAACGTGCCGGGCGGGCGCTGCGAGCGCTGCGAGGGCGCGGGCCTGCTGACCGTGGAGATGCACTTCCTGCCCGACGTGCAGGTGCGCTGCCCGGCGTGCCACGGCCGCCGCTTCAAGCGCGAAGTGTTAGCCGCGAAGTATCGCGAGTACGACATCGCGCAAGTGTTGGACATGACCATCGAAGAGGCGCTGCCGATCTTCGCCGACGTGCCTGCCGCCGCCTCGCGTTTGTCGTTGATGGTGGAAGTCGGCCTGGGTTATCTGCAACTGGGCCAGCCGGCGACGACGCTGTCCGGCGGTGAAGCGCAGCGCGTGAAACTGGCGAAGGAACTGTATCGACGCGCGACGGGCCGCACGCTGTATCTGCTCGACGAGCCGACGACGGGCCTGCACCTGGCCGATACCGCGCGGCTGCTCGGTTTGCTGCAGCGCCTCGTCGAGGCGGGCAACTCCGTCGTCGTGATCGAGCACAACCTCGACGTGATGAAGACCGCCGATTGGATCATCGATTTAGGGCCGGAAGGCGGCGTGGCGGGCGGCCTCATCGTGGCGCAGGGCACGCCGGAAGAAGTCGCGCAAGTGGAAGAAAGTTATACAGGGAGGTTCTTGAGGAGTGTGTTAGTGCGATAGTACAATCCCCGTCGTATAGTTCACCCGATCCTTGTTCGGAATCACATACGAGAACACTTTTTCGTTCGTCAGGAATTTATCGAACGAGCCATGCTTCTTCACGAGGTCGGGCAACTTCGCGGAATGGCGCTGGCCTTCGATCGCGGTGAACTCGCGCGGAAACTGCGGCGCGCGCCAGCCGAACGTGCGAAAGATCAGGTCGGTCACGCGGCGCACTTTGGGCAAATCGTCGGGCTTGTCCCATGCGCACTGATAGCCGCCCAACCCCAAATGATTCGAGACGCTCTGCACGTTGCCCGGCGCGAGTTCGGCAATCGCCAGGCGCTTCAACACCTGCGCCTGCATCTCCGCTTCGAAATCGGGCGTGTCCGTTTGGTCGAAGGTGTCCAGCAGTTCCGGCACGGTGATCCAGCGGGTCAGCCACTCGCGCACATTCGATCGATAGCGCTGCGCGTTGATCCACGTCGAGTCGGCCAGCCACAACATCAACAGCGCGGGGCGGCGATTGCGGATGCGAACCTCGTGCAGCCACAACAGCAGGTGAATCGTGCCGAGGGGATATTTGTGGACGAAGTCAGTCTGATCGACCGCGCGCAGCAGGTTGGGGTTCACGCTCGAGCGGTGCCCGGGGATGCGATCGGCGGGTGACGGCCGCAGGATGTGATGGCCGATCGAGGCGCAGGCGCGGTCGTAAATGTCGAGATCGACCCACACGCACTCGCGCGGATCGATCGCCGGATCGGTGTAGAGCGCGCGGTAGTTGTAGAAGCCCGCGATCGACCAGCCCAGCGTGTGCTGCAGGAATTGCGCGGACAACAGCGCGTCCAGATCGTTGCCAATGATCATGCGGCGCTCACGCCGGGTGAGCCACGGGAAGCGAGTGAGGATGTCAGTTCGGTCGAACATGAGTGATGAGTGATGAGTGGCAAATCAATACCATTACAGCCGGTGCATCGTTCACGTCATTCCCGCGTGCTTCGCGCATGCGTGCCGCCAGGCCCCAGTGGGGCCCGGGTACGGCATAGCGGGAATCCAGCTTCTCAGTCAGCATTACTTGTCAATCGGCAGTCTGGATGCCCGACACGCTTCGCAGACATTCGGGCATGACAGAGAATTCTCGCTAGTCGAGCGGTTGACGACGCAGGCGCTTGACCTCGGCCGCGCCGTTTTTTGCTTTCGATGCGTCTGGTTTTGGACGCCGCCGTGGGTTTGGTCGGGCGGCGCTTCTTCGGCACACGCAGCGCTGCAGCCAGCACTTCCTGAAAGCGCGCCGTGACGATTTCACGATTGCGCAGCTGGCTGCGTTCCGACTGCGCGGTGAGGTGCAGCACGCCGTCTTGATCGACCAGGTTCTTGAGCTGGCTCAGAATCCGTTGCCGCTGCGCTTCCGTCAGGCTGGGCGAACGCGCCACGTCAAACAACAGCTCGACCTGCGTCTCGGTCTTGTTGACGTGCTGCCCGCCCGGCCCGCTGCTGCGCGTGGTGCGATAATGCACTTCCGATTGCGGAAGGCGGAGTTCGGAATTGATGATGATCACAGCGGTATCCATGGCGCTTGCGACAAACCCTGCTCAGTCTACAATGGCCCGTGTGTCACACGGGAAACATTCCAAAGGAGCAGGAAACATGATCGAATTTCAACCTGCCAACGAACAACTGGGTTACTACTTTCATCCTCCGCTGGAGTCACAGGCAATCGGCTATTCCCAGCTCGACGTCGTGATCCGCCCTGCCCCTACCGGGGAACACTTCGATCCTCAGTCATTCGCCTGTCTTACGACTACGGGCAGCGAAGCGGCCAGGCTGTACGTGACACATCCCTGGCCGGAAGAGATCACCTACCGCGTCTGCGCCGGGGAAATCGATATTGAAGATGCGCGCCAGGAACACGTCAGAGCCTTCACCTTTGGCGGCACACTGCGCCTTGACTCTGACGCCCGCCGCACCCTCTGCCAGATCGCCTCGCCCGCGCCGCTGTTGGAGCGCGCTCGAGAGATCTCGTCGCTGCCAGAGCAATTGATTGAAGAAGTGCAGATTCTGTTTGCCGAGCGGCGCGCCGCGCAGGACGATGACATCTTCGAACGCCGGCTCGCCGCAGCCGATCCGCTGCCGCTCTATCGTGCCTGCCTCGCTGCGCTGAACGAAAAGTTCGCGCACTTTCCGGCCACGGATGACGCCCATCGCCGCTTCAAACAGTACCTGCACACCGCCGCGCAGTCACTTGAGCAGGACGTCATTCCGGCACTGGCCGACGTTCTCTAACCCTCGACAGCGTGACATGATGAAGAAGTGACCGGGTGAGCTCTATCACCAGATCACCCTGACACCCTGTCATTGCCCCGCCGCCACCAGCGTCGCATTGGCCTGCTTCAAATCGTCTTCGTCAAACTTGCGCAGCGCCGGCGCTTTCCATGCCGTCACGGCCACGGCCAGCAGGCAACCGACGCCACCCATGACGACGCTGACTGGCGCGCTGAACAGCGCGGCGACCAGGCCGGCTTCCAGCTCGCCGAGCTGCGGCCCGCCCATGAAAAAGATCATATTCACTGACGTCATGCGGCCGCGCAGCTCATCGGGCGTCACAACCTGCCGGATGGTCTGGCGCAAGATCATGCTCACCGTGTCCGACGCGCCGGTTACCGCCAGCATCAACAGCGAGACGACGAACGACCGGGAAATGCCAAACGCCAACGTCGCTAAGCCATAGATCGCCACCGCCCACAAAATCACCGCCCCCGGCCTGCGAATGCGCGTGATGAAGCCCAGCGCACTGCCCGCGATCAGCGAACCGATCGCCGCGGCCGAGGTCAGCAAACCGTACCCGATCGCGCCCACCTGCAAAATCTGCGCAGCAAAGATCGGCAGCAGCTGGTTGGCCGCCGAGAAGAACGTGGCGAAGAAATCGAGCAGCATCGTGGAGCGGACGATCGGCTGGCGGAAGACAAAGCGCAGGCCCTCCTTCACTGCGCCGATCGAGGCGGTCCGTTTGATCTCCTGCTTCGCAGGATGCATGATCAGCAGCGCGCCGATCACGGCGAGAAATGAGAGGGCGTTGAGCCAGTACACGACCGCCACATCGCGCACCCCGATCAGGATGCCTGCCAGCATCGGCCCGCTGATGGTCGCGACATCAAACATGATCGAGTTCAGGCTCAGCGCATTCGCCAGATGCTCGCGTGGCACCACGCTGGGAATCAGGGCCTGCCAGGCCGGGCTGTCAAACGCGGACGCGCCGGCCGCCAGTGCATTCAGCAGATAGATCGGCCACACGATCTGGATGTCGCGAACCGTCAAGAGACCCAGGCTGGCCGCACAGATCGCCATGGCCGACTGGGTGACCAGCATCACCTTGCGCCGATCGCGCGCATCGGCCACCGCCCCGCCGGCCAATGAAAAGATAATGATCGGCACGACGCGCGCCAAGCCTACCAGGCCCAACGCCAGCGGGTTGTAATTCGTCAGCGCCGCAATGTGCCAATTGATCGCCACCACCTGCATCATCGACCCGGCCTGCGAGATGAGCTGCCCCAGCCACAACAGGCGGAAGTCACGGTGGCGCAGAGCGACAAATGGGACATGCTTTGGTTCAGAAGCCACTGGCATCTCTACCTCGACAGGCTGGACGCGCTACGCGTGACCAGCTAACCCGCTGATCTCACGCGTGAAGCTGCTTGTCAGCCTGTCAGATCTCCAGCTCCGCCACCGACTCCACAATCCGCGTCGGTCGATACGGGAATGTCTCCACCATCTCGCGCGTCGACACGCCGGTCAATACCAGCACCGTCTCCAAACCTGCTTCGGTGCCCACGCGAATGTCTGTCTCCATGCGATCGCCCACCATGATGGCGTTTTCGGAATGTTCGTTCAAGTACCGCAGCGCGGTTCGCATCATCAAGGGGTTAGGCTTGCCGACGAAATACGGCTGCACACCCGTCGCCGCTTCGATGAACGCGGTAGTCGCGCCGCAGGCTGGGACCAATCCGCCATCGCCGGGGCCACTGGGATCGGGATTCGTCGCGATGAAACGCGCGCCCTGGCTGACCAGCCGCACAGCCTGCGTCAAGCGCTCGTAATTCAACGCCGTCGTCTCGCCTACCACCACGTAATCAGGATGGTGATCGGTCAGCACGTAACCGGCTTCGTGCAACGCCTGCGTCAGACCGCTCTCCCCAATGACGAAGGCCGTCCCGTCGGGCATTTGCTTCTTCAAGAATTGAGCGGTAGCCATGGCTGACGTGTAGAGATGATCGACGGGTACATTGACACCGATGCGCTGCAGGCGATGCTGCAGATCACGCTGAGTGTACAGCGGATTGTTCGTCAAAATCAGAAACTTGATATTGCGCTGATGCAGCCGATCGAGAAAGGCATCCGCGCCCGGAATCAATTCGCTGCCGCGCACGATGACGCCATCCATATCGATCAGGTAACTCTTAGACATTGATCCACCTCCATAAAAAAACGCGCAATAACTATACCACAGCCCGATCGGCTGACTCACGTCCAAAATCGTGACGTTCTTCCATTGACACACCCTGTCAAAAGTGCTACGATGCAGGCCAGCGCGATCAGCGCCACACGCGAGAGCCCCGCTACCCCACGCGGGGTTTTCCACGCCAGGAGGCAACCTCATGCCCTACGTCAGTGAACTCCTGGGCAAGCCCGTAGCCGATGTCGACGGCGTCCGCATCGGGCACCTGGACGATCTCCTTGCCATCTTGCGCGGCGAAGTGCCGCACCCCGTGGTAACCGCGATCGTGGTGAAACGGTCGCGCGGCAACCTCATCGTCCCCATGTCCGATGTGGTCGTGCTCGTCGCTCCAGCCATACCCTTGACCAGGCTGCTCAAAGACATCGAACCCTACCAGCCCGGCGAGCGTGATGTTTACCTGGTGCGCGACGTGCTGGACAAGCAAATCATCGACACCAACGGCGTGCGCGTGGTGCGCGTCAACGATCTGGAATTGACGCGCGTCAACAGCGACTTCTACGTCGCCAACGTGGACGTCAGCGGCCTCGGCCTCATGCGCCGCCTGGGCATGGGCAAAGTGGCGCAGCGCTTTCAGCGCAAAGGCGGCGCTACCGGTACCATCTCCTGGGACGAGATCGAATTGCTGTCCGCCGATCAGCCCATGCGCCTGCGCGTTCCCAGCGACAAGATCACGGAACTGCATCCGGCCGACCTGGCCGAGATCATCAGCGACCTCACCCGCTCGGAAAGCGACAAGCTGCTGGAATCGCTGGACGTGGAAACCGTGGCCGAGACGCTGGAAGAGGTGGAGCTGGAATTCCAGGCCGCGCTGGTGGAGACCATGCCCGACGAGCGCGTGGCCGACGTGCTGGAAGAAATGTCGCCGGACGCCGCCGCCGACCTGCTGGCCGAACTGTCCGAAGAGCGCAGCGAAGACCTGCTCAACTTGATGGAAAAGGAAGACGCGGCCGATGTCCGCAAACTGCTGTCCTATCCCATCGATACGGCGGGCGGCCTGATGACCACCGAGTACGTCACGGTGCGGCCTGATCTCACTGCCGAACAAGCCATTGCCCTGCTGCGCGAAGAAGCGCCCGAGGCCGAAACGATCTACTACGTCTACGTCACCGACGAGAATGGCAAGCTCGTGGGCGTCTTCTCGTTGAGCGATCTGGTCCTGTCCAAACCTCATACGCCCATCACGGACTTCATGCATCACCGGGTGGTGACCGTCAACGTCAGCGACAGTCAGGATGACGTGGCGCATGTCGTCTCCAAGTACAACCTGCTGGCTGTGCCTGTCGTCGACGACCAACACCGGCTGCAGGGCATCGTCACTTCCGACGATGCGCTGGACAAGATCATTCCGACGGCCTGGAAGAAGAAGATACCAAGGCTGTTCAGGTAACGCTGGCACCGCACGTGACCGCCTGCGGCGCAGTGCAGGTGTCAGGGATCGGGGATCAGGCCAACCATCGGTGGTCCTGCACCCCAGCGGCTTGATCCAACATCCAATTTCTAACATCCAACTTCCCACATCATGGCATTGCGTCATCGCATTCGTCCCCTGCGCGCCCGGCTGCTTCTGCTATTGGCCGTGCTGGGACCCGGTATCATCACCGCCAACGTCGATAACGACGCGGGCGGTATCACCACGTACTCCGTGGCTGGCGCGCACTACGGCTACAGCCTGTTGTGGATCATGCCGCTGTTGGCTATAGCGCTGATCATCGTGCAAGAGATGAGCGCGCGGCTGGGCGTCGTTACCGGCAAGGGCCTGGCCGATCTCATTCGTGAAAGCCTGGGCGTGCGCCTGACGACCATCATTATCGGCCTCATGCTCATCGCCAACCTGGCTAACACCGTCAGCGAGTTCGCGGGCGTCGCCGCCTCGCTGGAAATCTTCGGGGTGAGCAAGTATCTATCGGTGCCGGTGGCCGCCGTCATCGTGTGGCTGCTCATCGTCAAAGCCAACTACAAGGCCGTAGAACGCATCTTCCTCGTCGCCAGTTTGATCTTCCTGACCTACATCGTTTCCGGGGTGCTGGCGCATCCCGTCTGGCCGGAAGTGGGCCGCGCGCTGGTGACCCCGACGATTCAACTGGATGCGGGGTATATGACCATGGTCGTCACCATCATCGGCACGACTATCGCGCCGTGGATGCAGTTCTATCAGCAAGCGTCGATTGTGGACAAGGGGCTGAAGATCACCGATTATGCTTACGAACGGCTCGATGTGATCGTCGGCTCGCTGTTCGCCGTGATCGTCGCAGCGTTTATCATGATCGCCTGCGCAGCGACGCTCTATCAGAACAACATTCAGGTCGAATCGGCCCAGGATGCGGCGCTGGCGCTGCGTCCGCTGGCGGGTCAATACGCGTCGCTGTTATTCGCGTTCGGCTTGCTCAATGCGTCGGTGTTCTCGGCGGCCGTCCTGCCGCTCTCGACGGCCTATGTCGTGTGTGAAGCATTCGGCTGGGAACAGGGCGTCAACCGCAGCTTCAGAGAAGCGCCAATCTTCTTCGGCATTTACACCGCGTTGATCGTATTGGGCGCGGCGATCATCCTGCTGCCCATCGAATCGTTGATCAAAGCCATGCTCTCCAGCCAGACGCTGAACGGCGTGCTGCTGCCCGTCATCCTGATCGTGATGTTGAAGCTGATCAACGACCGGCGGTTGATGGGGCGGTTCAAGAACGGGCGGATCTTCAATATCGTGGCGTGGATCACCGTCCTCATTGTGATTGCGCTGACGGTCATCCTGGTGATGGTCAGTGTCTTCCCGTCAGCTGCCGCCCACTTAACAGAAAAACCGGATTTCTCCCCACTCGGAAGTGGAGAAACCCGGTTTCTTCTGGCGCGGCCTGCCGAAGAGCTTCGTTCAGCACCTCAAGCCAAACTGCTCGGCCTTCAAGTTGAGACTGGGCGCGATGCGCGCCACGTATTCAATCCAGCGGCAGGCTTCGCCCAGTTCTTGCGGATTGGCGCGGCTCAGACCGGCATCCATGTGCCGTTCAGCCTCGATTCGATCGCCGCGCGCCAGCCTGTACCAGGGCCAATCCCACTTGCCAGCTGACCGCCGGATCGCGATTCGTCATGGCGGCGAAATGAACCAGCGCATCTTCGAACTCCCCGTTTGTCACCGCGCGCCACCCCAACCAGCCGAACTGCTTGGGCGAGTGCGCCTCCGCGGCCCGATCAAAAGCGCGCAGCGCTTCGTCGCGGCGATCGAGCAGCGCCAGAGACTGGCCGGCGCGCGCGTACATCGTCTCCGCTGCGCCGAGCGGATCGCCAATTTCGCGCCATAAATTCAACGCCATCGAAAAATTGGTCAGCGCTCCGGAATAATCGCGCTGCAGCAAACATTCCTCGCCCAGGCAGCCTAGTGTTTGCGCCTCGCCCAGGCGATCGCGCGTCGCGCGATACGTCGTTAAGGCTTCGCTCCACAGGCGCAACGCTTCTTCGCTCTGCCGCTGCAAATGCCGCGCCTCGCCCAGGGCCAGTTGGGCATCGGCCTCGCCGCGTCGATCCTCAATGTCGTGGAATTGAACCAGGGCCAGCTGACAATGCTGCGCCGCGTCCTCGTAGTCTCTTTGCTGAAGACGCAGCCGCCCGATGGCCAGCTCGGTTTCGGCCACGTTGCGCCGCAAGCCGGCCGTCTCGAATTGCGTCAGCGCCTCGCCGTAGCACTCGGTTGCCCGATCAAACTGCTGGAGTTTCACGCTCGCATCGCCCAGCGCTTTCAAGGCAGCCGCTTCACCTGCTTCGTTCTTCTGCTTCCGATTGATATTCAATGCTTCTTCAAAGTGCTTCTGGGCGAGCAGGGGCTGTTCGCGCAGTTGGGCGCTGCTGCCAATGACCAGCAAGGCATTGGCAGTGCCGATGGAACTGCCGCAGCGCCGATAGATTCCCAGGGCCTCCTCGTAACACCGATCGGCCTCTGTCTGCCGCTGCATGGCTTGAAATAGCCGTCCCTGCGCCAACAGCGTTTCACCTTCGCTAATCACGGCGCCGCCTCGCCGGTAGGCAGCCAGCGCGCGCTCGTACTCCGGCAGCGCTTCCACATACCGCCCCAGAAAATGCAACACATCGCCTGTGGCCTTCCGCGCGTCGGCTTCGTGCAGCTCGTCACCCGGCATGCGCCCGTGCAATGTCAGAGATTCTGCGTAGCTGTTGAGGGCATCTTCCACCCGCCCTAGCAAATACTGCGTATCGCCCAGCGCCTTCAGCGTGATCGCCTCGTCCAACAGCAGCGATTGGCGCTCACCTTCATCGCGCGCCGCCTGCGACAACGTCGCGCGGCTATTCTCATACCACTGCAGCGCATTGCGGTAATCGCCGCGCCCCCGGTGGGCGTCACCGATCAAGCGCATGGCCAGGGCCGCCCCCGAAAAATTATGCGAAGATTGATAGACCAGCAGCATCTCATGAGTGCGGCGCAAATCATCATCGCCGGGCTGGGGCAGTTGCAGATCCGCCCACAGTCCCCAGTGCGTCCGATCGGCGACTGGCTGCGACAGCGAGCTCCACACGGAACTATCAGGCGTCAGAGGCCGATCGGGCGAAGTGAGCACATCCAGCGCTTCGCCGATTACCTGATAGATCCGGTTCGTAAGCGCCAGATCGCCGCGGCTCAAGCGGCGCGCCTGCTCCAGCGCCGACAGCGCATTGCGCACCCGGTTGCCGCGCAATGCCACTCGGCCGGCGTAAAAGTACGTAAGCGCGCACAGGCCGGCGGTCAGGCGCCCACCGTCGATATGCTCGCGCAGCGCCTCCACCAGGTTCCGCAGATCGATCATGCGATCCCTGGCCAGCCAATCATCACCCACCTGCTGAAAAACTGGCTGGGCGCTAGCCGGATCAGCCACCGCCAGGTGATACAACCATTCGATCTCGTCCTCGGGCGACTGGCAGTTGGGCGGCAGGAAACGGAAGAATGTCTCGGAAACAAACCGCGCATTCCGCTGGCTGTAGGCGTCAGACTGATTGACCATGCGCGCGTGGAAGTATTTGGCGGCGCGCAGCGAATGGAGCAGATACTTTTCACGCTGGTCGTCCTTGCGGAAGAGATGGCGCAACATGGCGCGGCGAATGACCGACTGCACACAGCTGCCGTCCGGCATCGCGGACACAAACCAGAGCCGCGCCAGGCGCTCATACACATCATTGGCCAGCGCACCCCAATCGGGGCGCAGGGCAGTCAGCAGCTCGACATTGAATTGGCGTGGCACGACCGCCACCCAGACGGCGTCCTGCATGCCTCCCGATAAAGTCTTCATCGTGCCGGCAGCAGCATTGATCAGGCGTTCGTCTCGCGGTGTGTCAGCCGCTTCGGAGACCAGTTCAGGCAGAACCGGCGGTTGTGGCAGCCCGACCCTTGATGCAGGTGGAATACTTTCGGCGGCAGTCGCTGGCGGTGCAGCGGCTGGCGCCGCCGCACCCGGTTGTCCGTGAGAGCGCCAGGCGCGACGGCGGCGCCAACTCCACCAAAACGCGTAAACCACCAGCGCTACAGCGCCGAGCGCAATGAAGGCCAGCAAGCCGACCAGGCAACGCAGGAGATCGTTAGGTTCCATGCCTAGGATTTTAGCACAAGTTCCATCAGAATCGAATTGGGCTTCGGTTATAATTGGGGGAGCGAAACCGACTGCCGGCGGCACTCAGGAATGATCAGCTATGACTATCCCGCATCTCACCGTTAAATTGAGCGAAGTGTTGAATGCCGAGTTGTTCCGCCGATACGACGAGGACATTCGCAACTTTCTGGTCTTCAATCATATTCCGTTCGATCCCGGCCGCCTGGCAGACGCCGAACTCACGCACCGCCAGGCCAAAGAACTGCTGGAAGAACTGGCCGCCGAGCAGGAATAGTAACCGGCTTGCCAGGGCCTTCAGATTCGCAATATCGATCTGAACTACGAGGCGATCTCCTCAGCGAGATCGCCTCGTAATATTCCTGCAGATTCGCGTTGACGCCGCGGCGTGGTAGAGGTTAGGCCGTCGCTTTCTGCTCAAACTCGGCCGGCATGCAGCACAGGACCAGATCCTTCGCCGCCTTCACTTCATCCAGCCGCTTGACGGGCGTGCGATGCGGCGCGGAGTGCAGCAGCTCCGGCTCCTGCACCGCCTCGTCGGCGATCTTCCGCATCGCGTCAATGAACTGGTCGAGTGTTTCTTTGCTCTCCGTTTCCGTCGGCTCGATCATCAGCGCTTCCGGCACGATGAGCGGGAAGTAGTTCGTGGGCGGATGGAAGTTGTAGTCCATCAGGCGCTTGCTCACATCGAGAGCGCGCACGTCGCTGCCTTCGAACTTGCCCTGACACACAAACTCGTGCATGCAGATGCGATCATACGGCACGGGATATTTGTCGTTTAACTTCACACGGATGTAATTAGCGTTCAACACAGCGTACAGCGAATTGGCCTTCAGCCCGTCCGGCCCATGCACGCGCATATACGTGTAGGCGCGCACCAGCATGCCGAAGTTGCCGTTGAAGCTCTTCACCCGCCCAATCGATTTCTTCGGCTCCGCGAACAAATACAGCGGCGTCTCGTCCTCGCCGTCGGGGAAAGTCACCTCCACGATCGGGCCGGGCAGGAAATCGACCAGCTTCTCGCCGACGCCGACCGGGCCGCTGCCCGGGCCGCCGCCGCCGTGTGGTGTGCTGAACGTCTTGTGCAGGTTAAAGTGCATCACGTCGAAGCCCAGATCACCCGGTCGGGCGATACCGACCAGTGCATTCATGTTCGCGCCATCGCCATACATCAAGCCGCCGCAGCCGTGCACGAGCTTCACCACTTCTTCGAGATGCTCTTCAAACAGGCCGAGGGTGTTGGGGTTGGTAAGCATCAAGCCGACAACGGTATCATCGCACGCAGCCCGCAGCGCATTCAGATCGATGTTGCCGCGATCATCGGAGGCCAATTGCTTCACGACGAAGCCGCTCATCGCCGACGACGCGGGATTGGTGCCGTGCGCCGAGTCGGGGATCAAGATCACGTTGCGTTTGGTGTCGCCGCGATCGAGGTGATACTTGCGCATGATCAAGATGCCGGTGAACTCGCCGTGCGCGCCCGCGGCCGGTTGCAGCGTCACGCCCGCGAAGCCGCCGATCTCCTTGAGCCACTCCTGCAGGTGGAACATGATCGCCAGATTGCCCTGCACCGTCAGCGGATCTTGCAGCGGATGCGTGAACGCGTAACCCGGCAGACGCGCCACGTCTTCATTGATCTTGGGGTTATACTTCATCGTGCATGACCCCAACGGATAGAAGCCGCCGTCGATGCTGTAGTTCAACTGCGACAGATTCAGATAGTGGCGCACCACATCGATCTGCGACAGTTCCGGCAGGCCCAATTCGGTGCGGCACAGTTCGGCCGGAATTTCGGTCTCGCCTACATCGGACTGCGGCATGGTTACGGCACAGCGGCCCGGCGAACTCAATTCGTAAATCAAAGGGACTTGTTGGTTCATCGTCATTTTCCGCCCAAACTACAGCTGCTCGGCGGCCTCCTTTAGACCTTCGGCGAGATCGTCGATTTCGGTCTTATTATTTGTCTCGGTCACCGCGACCAGCATGTGATTCTTCAAGTGCGGATAATCCTGACCCAGATCATACCCGCCGATGATGTCGAACTCGTCGAGCAGGAATTCATTCACCGCGTCGACCGGCTTTGGCATCTTCACGACAAATTCCTTGAAGAAGGGCTTGTTGTTCCACACGCTGTAACCTTTGAGGCTGCCCAGAAGTTTGGCGGCATAGTGACTCTTGTGCCAGCACAGCCGCGCCACCTGATCCAGTCCGCACTTACCCATCGTCGCCAGATACGCCGACGCGGCCAGCGCTAACAAACCTTGATTGGTGCAGATATTCGACGTGGCTTTCTCGCGGCGGATGTGCTGCTCGCGCGTGGAGAGCGTCAACACGAAACCACGCTTGCCGTCGGCATCGATCGTCTCACCCACCAACCGACCGGCCATCTTGCGCACATAGGCATTCTTCGTCGCAAAGATGCCCAGATACGGTCCGCCGTACGAGAGCGGGATGCCCAACGGCTGACCTTCGGCGACGACGACATCCGCGCCGTATTGGCCGGGCGGCGTGAGGATGCCCAATCCGATCGGATCGGTGGCGACGATCAAGAGCGCGCCTGCCGCGTGCACGGCATCGGCCACGCCCTGCATGTTTTCGATCTGACCGAAGAAGTTGGGGCTCTGCACCACGAGGCAGGCCGTGTCTTTATCGAGCAACTTGAGCAGGTCGGAAATATCGGCCTTGAGGTTGTCATCACCCGCGATCGAGACGCCCATGCCCTGCGTATAGGTGCGTACCACCGATCGGTATTGCGGATGCACCGCGGGCGACATCACAATCTTCTTGCGATTGCCCTTGGTGGCATTCAGCGCCAGCAGCACGCCTTCAGCCAATGAAGTCGCCCCATCGTAGTGGCTGGCATTGCTCACGTCCATGCCCGTCAACTGGCAAATCATCGACTGATATTCGAACATCGCTTGCAGCGTGCCCTGACTGACCTCGGGCTGATAGGGCGTGTAGGCGGTGTAGAATTCGCCGCGCCGCAGCACGTAATCGACGGTGTGCGGCACGTAGTGGTTGTACGCGCCCGCGCCCAGGAAGCACGCATAGTGATTCACGTCCGCGTTCGCTTCGCTCAGACCCTGCATCTCCCAGAACGCCTCCATTTCAGAGAGCGCTTCAGGCAGGCGCAGTTCGGGAAATTTATGCTTGTCCGGCACAGCCGGGAACAACTCTTCCAGCGATTTGACGCCGATCGCCGCCAACATCTCGGTGCGATTGGCGTTAGTGTGTGGAATGTAGGTCATAGGGAACTCCTTGGACCTCGCCAGCCCCCAGCCCCCTTCCACTCTGTGCTGTCAGGAGGAGAGGGAGGAGACAAGGGCGAGGGTGAGGTTATCCGCGCTCGTTGCAATAGGCTTCGTACGCCGCCGCATCCATCAGGCCGGCCAGCTCACTCGCATTGCCCAGCGTGAACTTGACGATCCAACCCTTGCCATACGGATCGCTGTTGACGACTTCGGGCGTGTCCGCCAGGGCTTCGTTGACTGCCGTGATCGTGCCGCTGGCCGGCAGGTTCATATCCGACGCCGCCTTCACCGACTCAATCGAGCCGAAGGGCGTCCCCTGCTTGAACTCTGCGCCGACTTCGGGCAGTTCCACGTAGACGATGTCGCTCAGGTGGCTCTGCGCGTAATCGGTCAGGCCCGCTTCCGCTTCAGTACCGCTGACGCGGATCCATTCATCGGACTTGGTGTACTTCAGATCGGTGGGGAAATTCATGGCCTCGCTCCTAAGTGAATTTTGGATTTGATGTGAGAACGACGACAGGGGACACACCAGTGCTGTGTGTCCCCTGTCGAATGACCTTCAGGAGATTCGGCGGCAGAGTTGCTTGACCTGAGAGTTTCGCCGGATCGATTCAGCCATCGATGCCGCTTGCCCCTTCGGTGACGGATCAGCGATCCGCACTCTCCTATGCTGCCGATGATCCACCATGACGCTACAGAGTGATTGTAGTCAGAAGCACGCCCGCTGTCAAACGCAGATTGTCACCGGTGAGGCATGTCATTCCGCCAAATACACGCGCGGCACGCGCGCCGTCACCAGCGAGGTGGTTTCGTAGTTGTTCGTGCCGAGTTTCACCGCCACGTCCTCGGCTCGAATCCGATCATCGCCCTGCGCCCCGATGAGCACCACTTCGTCGCCCAGCCGCACGTCAGGGATGTGCGTCACGTTGATCATGCACTGGTCCATGCACACCCGGCCGACGATGGGCGCTCGCTGGCCGCGCACCAGCACCTCGCCCCAATTTTGGGGTTTGCGCCGGAAGCCATCCGCATACCCGATCGGGATTACGGCGATCCGCTCATAACCCGGCGTGAGGTACGCGCCGCCGTACGAGACCGGCGAACCCGGCGGCAGAGTCTTCACTGAGGCGATCATCGTCTTGAGCGTCATGACCGGCCGGAAGTCGCCCGGGCATGGCACATCATCACTCGGATCGAGACCGTGCAAAATGATGCCGGGCCGCACCAGGTCAAGATGCATTTCGGGAAAGCGCAGGATGGTTGGCGAATTGGCGCAGTGCCTGAGCGGGACGTGAATACCGCGCGTTTCGACTTCATTCAGAACCCGCTTGAATTTCTCAAATTGGCCGTAGGTGTAAGCGGGATCGGCTTCATCGGCTTTGGCATAGTGCGTAAACACGCCTTCCAGTATCAGCCCGTCCAGCAAAGCGATCCTGGCAATCGCTTCCGCTGCCTCATCCGGCATGAAGCCCAAACGATGCATCCCGGTATCGACCTTCACATGCACACGCGCCAGTTTACCGATCGCCTGCGCCGCACGCGCGAACTCACCGGCTGTTTCCAGATCGCACAGCGTGCACGCCACGTCGTTCTGAATTGCCGACTCGGCCAGCCAGCCCGGCGTCCAGCCGACGACAAGGCGCGGCAGCGAGCGTGCCTCATTCAAAGCCAACGCTTCCGACAACGACGCAAAGCCCAGCAGCGACGCTCCGGCCCGCTCGGCGGCACGCGCGACGCCCGCCATGCCGTGCCCGTAAGCCTCGGCCTTGACCATCGCCAGCACCTTGACGTTCGGCGCGATCAGGCTGCGTATGCGCCGGATGTTGTAGACGGAAGCGGAGAGGTCGATTTCAGCCCACGCGGGACGCGGTGGGCGTTGAGCGTTGGATGTTGGATGTTGGATTTCAATGGTCATCAGCGGCGCGACCTTGTAATGAAGCAGTGCCACAAGTATAGCACCGCCTCACGCATTCGCTACCCATCCAGCGCCGCCGTTATCCGTTGATTCGCTGCCTACATTGCACTGCGCAGCACGTGTCCGCTGGCACCGCCGTGCTATAATTTGCCACATCAAACTCAATCCATCAAATCCGTGCCATCCGTGCTTATCCGTGTCCAATAAGATCTTCACCTACGAAAAATTTGCTCAAGCAGGCCGCGCCCGCGCCGGAGTCTTCCATACGCCGCACGGTGATATTCCTACGCCCGTCTTCGCGCCTGTCGGCACCGCGGCGACCGTGAAAGGCGTGCCGCCGCGCGATCTGAAGGAACTCGGCGCAACGCTCGTCCTCTCCAATACCTATCACCTCTATCTGCGTCCCGGCGATGAGCTCGTGGCGCGGATGGGCGGTCTGCATCAATTCATGCAGTGGGACGGGCCGCTGCTTACCGACTCGGGTGGTTTTCAAGTCTTCTCGCTGCGAGACTTGCGCAAGGTGGACGACGACGGCGTGACATTCCGATCGCACCTTGACGGCAGCCTGCATCGCTTCACGCCGGAAAAAGTCATGTCGATCGAAGAGAACCTCGGCGCGGACATCATCATGGTGCTGGATGAATGCGCCCCGCCAACGCAGCGCGATTACAACGAGCTGGCGCTGCGCCGCACGCACCTGTGGGCCGAGCGGTGCAAGAAAGCCCACACCCGATCGGATCAGGCGCTGTTCGGCATCGTGCAGGGCGGCGTTTTTCCCGATCTGCGCGAGCAGTCGGCGCGCTTCCTGGTCGATCTCGATTTTCCGGGCTATGCCATCGGCGGATTGGCTGTGGGCGAGACCAAAGAGCAGATGCACACTGTCCTCGATCTCACGGATCAATTGCTGCCCGCAAACAAACCGCGTTACTTGATGGGTGTGGGCACGGCGGAAGATTTCTTTGAGGCCGTGTCGCGCGGCGTCGATATTTTCGATTGTGTGCTGCCCACGCGCCTCGCACGGCACGGCGCGGCCTTCACCCACGCCGGCCGCCTCAACCTGCGGAATCAATCATTGAGCGAAGACTTATCGCCCATTGAAGCAGGCTGCGCCTGCTACGCCTGCCAGCACTTCACACGCGGCTACATCCGGCACCTGATGGTGTCAAAGGAAATCTTGGGCCTGTATCTCGCCTCGATCCACAACCTGCATTTCCTGCTGGACATCATGCGGCAGATTCGTGAGTCAATTCTGGACGGCTCGTTTGAAGCGCTGAAGGCAGAGATATTGACCAAACTAAAGGTAACGAGCAATGCGTAACCAGTAACTCACGCCTGGCTCGTTACGCATTACTCGTTATTCATCTCATACACGATGCCGCTTTTCTTCTTACTTCTCATCATACCTCTACTGCTCGTCGCCGCGCTTGCCTGGCTCGGCTCGAATTACCTGCTGGCACGCCGGCCCCCCGATAAGGCTGATTCGCCCGCAAATTACGAGCTGACTGCTGAAGCCGCCGAGTTCCGAGCGGGTGACGGGGTGACGCTGCGCGGCTGGTATATCCCTGCCGGGGACTCGCTGAAAACCGTCATCGTCTGCTCCGGCGCGAATGGCTCGCTGGACGCGGATATGCACGTGGCGCCGTGGCTGCACGAGGCGGGATTCAACGTGCTGCTGTTCAATTGGCGCGCGCATGGCGACAGTGCTGGCGAAGTCGTGACACTGGGCTTCAACGAACGTTACGATTTGATCGCCGCCGTTCAATTTGCGAAGTTGAAGGGCGCGGAGCGCGTGGGCGTGCTGGGCTTCTCGATGGGCGGCACGGTGGCAGTTGCGGCCGCCGCGGTCTATGAAGACGTCAACGCCGTGGTAGCCGATAGTCCGTTTGTGTATGTGCTGAGCGCTGTCGCGGGCGGACTGATTGAACGCGGTGTTCCGGAAGGGCTATCGTTCCTGCTGGCGCGGGTGTTTGTCGTCACGGCTTGCCTGCGCACGCGCTTGAATCTATTTGATATCGATCTCGTGCGGTGGATTCAGCGAGTGGCGCCGAGGCCGCTGCTGCTGATCTTTGGCGAGCAGGATGTGATCGTACCCAAATCCGAAGTCGACGTGCTCTTCGCGCGGGCGGGTGAACCTAAAGAGGTGTGGCGCGTGCCAGAAGCCGCGCATCGGAACATTCACGTCCGGCAACCTGAGGAATACCGCCGGAGAATCCTCGATTTCTTCGATAGACACCTGTAGATCGCTGGCAGTAATCGCCTTTCCATTGCTTTCCTCACTTCCGCAAGTCGCCATCCTCGCAGACGGGAGCAGTGCGACGGGAGCACTGCACCGCATGTGAGCCTCCCTGTGGGGGACTGCACCCGGCGCTTTCTCCGGCCCGGAAGGCGTACCACTTGCGCCAGGAACGGGCGCGTGCGCACGGATACAGGCAGTGAATAGGCCTTCTGGGCTATTGACAACCGTGGTAAGCTAGAAGATAGGAGACCTGCTGCGGAGGTGAGCCATGATGAGCGTCATTCGCGAGGCGGTCACACATAAGTACATTATCCACGGCTACGGCAACTCAATTAACGTGCAGGCGCGGCTGGCGCCGCATGGGCGCGTGTATCATGCCGAATGGGATCCCGGCCCACCCAGCTGGCGGCTGACCTATGACTCTTCCCTGGGCGTGGAGGAAGTGACTACACTGGTCAAAGACCTGATTGCCCGATACGATCTCAAGATCACGCCGTCCAATTGAACGCCCAGGCTCCGAGGTTCTCGGAGCCTATTGCTTCCTCGCCACGATTAGCATGTGCTCGCTGGTTCCCACTACCGCCGGATGCGTGCAGGTCTTGAGGTGCGTGGCCTGCCAGATTTTCCACCACTTTTCGTTCTGTGCAATGCGATTCAGTTCCTTGCGATGACTGGAACTGATCCCCTCTAGCCCGGCCAGTTCTAATACCTCGACGCCTTTGTTGTCGAACGCCGCGCGGAAATCTTCCGGCAAAAAGAAATGGCAGGCCGTAAAACCATATTGGCCCAGATAATCGCGCGTGTTGAGCAGTTTCTGATAGTGCGGCATCTCTACTTCTTCCGGGAACAGCGTCAACTCGACGACTAACACACTGAGGCGGCTCATCACCGACACCGCGATGGGCGCGTCCGGCTTAGCCACCCGCACCAGCTCGCGAATGGCTCGATCGCGCTTGCGCTTGTCGAGGATGTGCGACAGCGGCCCGCCCAGGCAGATCACCCCGTCAAAGGTATTGTCGGCAAAACGCGACAGATCGACGATCGAGCCTTCGACGACGTCTTTTACGTGCTGTTCTACACCCGATCGTTTGATCTGGCGTTTGGCGAATGCCACGTTGGCGGGCGTCATGTCGAGCATGATTAGATCGTAGCCCTGACTGGCCAGCGTCACCGTGTAACGCCCCGGCCCGCCGCCCGCGTCGAGGATCAAGCCCTTCCTGGGAAAGTGTTTCTTAAGGAAATGCAGCGTGGTCTCAAATTCAAGTCGATGGTACGCATCCTTGACCAAGCGCCGCCATTCTTTGCGGACGTAACCGGTGTAGTAATTCTTCACGACGGTTTCAGACATCGCACTTTCTCCAGGGATCAAGCGCGCCAGGGGGAACTATGCCGGGCGTCACTATTAGCGAACAACCGGCCGGCGGCGCTGGACATCCATCAAGCTGCCCGCGTCGCGCGCTTGCGAAATACGGCGAGCAACACGGCCACGAAAACCAGCCCGGTGGCAATCCAGGCGGCGGTTGAAACCAACGGCGTGGCCGCCTGCTTAACGGCGATACCGGCAAAGGCCCAGGCCAACACCAACAGATAAGCCACATCGCCGCGCCGCAGCGCCATCAGGAAAGCCAGCACTACCGCTACCGCCAGCATAATCACCGCCCAGACTTCAGGGGCGAGGCCGAAACCACTCCAGCCTGCATACCACAACACGTCGGTGATATTGGCAATGGTCGCCACGCTGATCCATCCCAGATAAACGCTGATCGGCACGTGCACCAGCCAGCGTTCTCCCTGTGACACCTGCACCTGATTGACGCCCAGGATCAAATAGACCATGATCAGGCTCGCCAGCAGGATCAGCATGGCCACAACGGTGAGCGCAAACTGCCCGTAGTGCCAGAAGAACAGCCAGGCGATATTGGCGAGACTGCCTGCCACGAACGGCGCGGCGGCCCGGCGCAGACGCGGATTTTCCTTCTGCGCGGGCAGCGCCTGATAAATGCCATAGGCCAGCAGGCCGATATAGATCAGCCCCCAGATGGCAAACACGTAGCCGGCGGGCACAAAGTAGACCTTGAAGCTGTCCGAAACGGCGCCCGTGCTGATGCCGTTGAGCGGCAGCGCATTGGCCAGGATATTCATGACAATCAACGCCACGATGGTGAGCAGCGTGATCCATTGGCGTATGACATCGCGATTCATGTTGTTTGCTCCTTGCAGGATGTGGGGTTAGTCAGATCTGGCTCATTATAGCAGGCAGCAATCCCGGCCATAGTCTGGCGCGGATCAAATGCTGCGCCGATCAGTCGCTGCTGGCTGAGTCCCGTGCGCTCTTTCCGCGCTCGATTCGTTCCTGCAGCTCCGGCGGCCACTGCGTGATGTCTTCCGACGGATAGATACGCAGTTCCGGCCCGCGCTGCGTGAGCAATTCCGAGGTGCGGCACTTCAAGATCGTGCGCGCCGCAGTCAAGCCCGATCCGGTGACGCCGGCCACGCCGTGCGACTCCGTGCTTGCCCCGCACATCAACAGCCCTTCAATTTCCGCTTGAACCGGGAATGCCCACGGCCCCACTTGCCGGCGGCTCTTCTCGATGCCGTACAGGTTGCCGCGCGTCGCGTTGAGGTAGTGCTCGTTGGTCAACGGCGTGGCGAGATTCCAGAACACCACGTGCTGACTGATGCCCGGCACGCGCTGCTCCAGCGACTGAAACAGCCGCCACGCCAGGTCTTCCTTTAACGCTTCGTAGTCGGCGGCATGTTCACCCGAGCGCTCCTGCGCCCATTTCTGGAACGCGTCGTAGCCGACGAACACAAACGCCTCGCAGGTGTGATGTCCCCGCTGCATCTTCGACGGATCCTTCAACGTGGTCACGGTAAGGAACATGCCCGGCGCAGTTGCCGCAGTCAGGGCGTAATCCGTCAGGCCCAATTGGTAGATGCCGTCCACGTCGGCGCGATCGTAGAACCAGTTATTGCCGGAATCCAATCCAGCCGCGCGTAGATCCATATCGACCGCGAAAAACAGGCTCAACGCTGAGCCGGAATATTTCACCCCGTCGAGCTTGTGACGCAGGCGCGTGCTCAAATGCTCGCGCCCGATCAACTTGCCAAACGTCACCTCGGGATCGGCGTTGCTGATCACGTAACGCGATCGAATCTCAGTCCCATCGGCTAAGCGCACCCCGATCGCCTTGCCGTTCTTCAGCAGGATGCGATCGACCATGGTACTCAGTCGAATTTCGCCCCCTGCCCGCTTCAGCGCCCGCACGAACGCACGTGGAATGGCAAACCCGCCACCGCGCGGATAATAACCGCCGTTGAGATAGTGCTGTGTAATGCCGGCGTGAAAGAAGGCCGAGGCCTGCGAGGGCGGCAGGCCGTGATCGCCGGACTGCCCGGACAGCACGTCTTTCAGCACCGGATCTGAAACGTAGCGATCAATCAAGTCCTGGCCGCTGCGTGAAGCCCAGCGCAGCACCGTGCCTGTTGCCCCGATTGTTTGCGGCAAGCGCCGCAGATTTCTCATCCGCTCCAGGCTGCTCAAGCTTTCCATTAACTCGGTGACCGCCGTCAGGTAGCCGTCGATGCCGGCCGCTTCCTTCGGGAAGCGATCCTTCAACCGGGCAGCGAGGTTCGCTTTGCCTTTCGGGAAATCGAAGCGCTCCTGGCCGATGAAGATGTGATCGTAGCCGTCAGGATTGAGTTCGCAGAATTCCAGATCCTGCGAGACGCCCAGCCCTTCGTAGACGCGGCGCAGCGATCCGCCGGGCTGCACCTCGCCGATGTAGTGTACGCCGGGACTGAAGCGATACCCTTGCAGCGTGAACGAGTGCGTCCAACCGCCAGGCACTTCGTGCTGCTCGCAGACCAGCACGCGCTGGCCCGCTTGCGCGAGTGGCACGGCAGCGGCCAGGCCGCCCGCGCCCGAACCAATGATGATCACGTCGTAGTCAGTGTAAACCATGTCTGTTTCTCCTGAATGCTGGCAAGCCATTGACGCCATTATAGCGAATTTCATGATCTGGCAATTGCACGGCTTCAAGGCCGGTTGTTTTCATACGCCTGCGCTCATTTTCTGCCCTGGCGGGAACTCTGGCGCAAATCTGACGTTCTTAGTGTGTGAAGTGGACGCCCGGGACGATTGCGTGGCGCCTGAATCAATCTATGATTGTCAATACCGTACTTGTGGTACACTAGAAGTATGCCGTTATAGCCAGGCGGCACTTGCTTCCCGATGTCACAACGCCTCATTCGCACACCCGATCAACGCCTGCGCGTGTTTCTCAGTTCCACGCTGCAGGAACTCGCCGCCGAGCGCCAGGCCGCCCGCGCCGCCGTCGAGCAATTGCGCCTGGCCCCCGTTATGTTCGAACTTGGCGCGCGTCCGCATCCAGCTCAGGAACTTTATCGCGCCTATCTTGAGCAGAGCCACATTTTCATCGGCATCTACTGGCAGAAGTATGGCTGGGTCGCGCCGGACATGACCATCAGCGGCCTGGAAGACGAGTATAACCTGTCGGGCAGCAAGCCGAAACTGGTCTACCTCAAGTCTCCGGCGCCCGATCGCGAGCCGCGCCTGACAGAGATGCTGGAGCGCATCAAGAGCGACAGCATCTCCTACAAATACTTTAGCACCGCCGACGAGCTGCGCGAAACGATTGAAAACGATCTGGCGATGGTGCTTACGGAAAGCTTCGAGACGCCCCGGCCCGTCGAAACTCCGATCGTTTCTCTTCCGACCCGGCGCACCAATCTCACCCGGCCGCCCTCGCCGTTGGTCGGACGCGAGCGCGAACTCGCCGCCGTGAGCAAATTGCTGTTACAGAACACGGTCTCATTGGTCACCTTGGTCGGCCTGGGCGGCGCAGGCAAGACCCGCCTCGCCCTGCAAATCGCGCTGGAGGTGCTCGATCAATTCGCGGATGGCGCTTTCTTCGTCGATCTGGCCAGCATTGACGATCCCGTTTCAGTCCCTGGCTTGTTAGCGTCGACGCTCGATCTGCGCGAGACGGCCAGCAACCGGGCGTTGCTTGACAGCTTGAAGGAGTTTCTGCGCGACAAACATCTGCTGTTAATCCTCGACAACTGCGAGCAAGTCATCTCTGCCGCTCCGCTGATTGCCGATCTGGTGCAATGCTGCCCGACGCTCAAAGTGCTGGCGACCAGCCGGACGCCGCTGCGGGTGCGCAGTGAACGCGAATTTCCTCTGGCGCCGTTTGACGTGCCTGCCCGGACAGAGTGGCACGATTTGACCGCGCTGGAGCACAACGCCGCCATACAGCTGTTTGTCGAGCGCGCCCGCGAGGTGCGGCCAGACTTTGCCCTGACGCCCGGCACCGCCCCGGTGATTGCCGAGCTCTGCGCCCGGCTCGACGGGCTGCCGTTGGCGATCGAGCTAGCCGCGGCACGCAGTAAACTGCTCTCGCCACCGATGCTGTTAGCACGGCTGCAGCACAATTTGGACGTGCTCAGGAGCACTGCGCGCGACATGCCCGAACGCCAACAGACGCTGCACAACACCATCAAGTGGAGTTACGATCTGCTCGATGGAGATGTGCAGAAATTGCTCCGCCGGCTATCCGTCTTCGTCAGCGGCTGGACGATCGACATGGCCGAAACCGTCTGCAATGGCGATGGCAGCCTGAAGGACAAAGTCTTCGACAGCCTGGAGACGCTGCTCAACAACAGCCTGATCAAATCGGCTGAGGCCGCTCACGGCGAGCCGCGTTTCAGTATGCTGCGAACCGTGCGCGAGTATGCCTGGCAGCGCCTGGTCGAAAGCGCTGAGGCGCCACAGGTGCAGCGCTGGCACGCCGCAGGTTATCTAGCACTGGCCGAACAAGCCAATTTGTATGCGCGCACCGCCAATCAGCGTGAATGGCTCGATCAAATCGAAGCCGAATACGATAACCTGCGCGCGGCGCATGAGTGGTTTAACTCGCAGCCCGATCGGATTCCTGATGACTTGCGGCTGGCCGGAGTCATGTTCCTGTTCTGGTTTTCGCGCGGCCGCTGGACCGAAGGCCGCCAGTGGATCGATCAGGCCCTGCGGCGTCCCCTGCCCGGCGGCATGTCGCCGCAGCGCGCGCAGGTGTTGAATTGCGCGGCTTTATTGGCCGTTCAGCAAAGTGATTCCGTTAGAGTGAATGCTTGCCTGAACGAAAGCATTCCTTACACCCGCCAGGTCGGAGATCGGCTCAATCTGGCTTATGCCTTGTCGATTCTGGGTCTTGAGACACAGACACAGGGTGACGTCTCCAAGGCGCGCGCGCTGCATGCAGAAAGCATTGGGCTGTTTCGTGCCTTGAAGGATCACTGGGGGCTGGGGTTTGCCTTGTATCTCGACGGCATGGCCGCTTACTGGCAGGGCGACCATGCCGCAGCCCAGGCAGCTTATGAAGAAAGCATCATCTCGTTCCAGATGGTCGGAGACAAGGCGCGCGCGGCGGGGCCATTGGGCCGGCTGGGCGAACTGGCTCTGCGACAGGGCAACGTGGCGGAGGCGCGCCGGCTCTTTACGGAAAGCCTGGCACTTTTTCGCGAAGCAAAAGATAAGTCCGGGATCGCAACGGTGCTCACGCCATTAGGTACGCTGGCACTGAAGAGTGGCGACCTGGACCTGGCAGCCGCGTATTATCAGGAGAGCCTGTCGCTCAATCAAGAATTGGGGGACAAGCAGGGCATGGCGTGGGCGTGTGTCAGCCTGAGCAGCATCGCCCACCGGCAGCAAGACTGGGATCACGCCGAGAGCCTGTTGCAGCGCAGCCTGTCACTGCTGTCCGATGTCGGCGACGACGGCGGTATGGCGTGGGTGCTGCAGCAGAAGGGTTATGTGGATTGCGCTCGAGGCAACACTCGTGGCGCGGCCATTCTATTCTCGATGGCGCTGGATATGGCGCGCCGGCTGGATCATATGGTCACGATAGCATTCTGCATTCCCGGGTTTGTCTGCATCGCAGCGCATGACGATCAGCAGGAGCTGGCCGCGCAGCTGTTGGGGATCGCGGAAACTTTGCGTGATCGAGTGGTCACGCTTGGATCGGCATCAGACCTCGATGCCTACGATAAGCTGCTCACCGATTCACACAATGCCGTCGACGCGCAAGCCTACGCTGCGGAGATTTCAGCCGGGCGCGCGTTGCCCCAAGCAGACGCTATTGGCTTTGTGTTGCATTCCTTCGCCGAATACGATTAGCCATTGCACTTCGATTCTTGTCAGCGTTCAACCGGCTTCGATTAGGCGATCGAAACCGGCATATTTTATGTTACGCAGCCTGCTACTGGGTTTTGACAACTTTCTAACGTGATAGGCCGGCACAGTGTGGAACTTCCCTAGGATTTCGAGCGTTGTTTTACGTGTAAATCCGTGCTATAGGGAGGCACACAGATGTTTAGTATGACCAAGTTTCAGATTGTCCTCGTATTAGTGGTGTCAGCGCTGTCTGCCTGCGCACCCACAGCTATATCCTCAGTCTCTGGAACCCAGCCGACGGTACTTGTCGAGACGGTAGAAGCGACGTCAAAAGATGCCACAGCGACACCCAGCGCTGCGGCCGTTGAATTGCCCCGGCTACAAGTGCACGACGTGCAGATGCAAATCGGCGTCGGATCGCCCATCCCGGTGGATGCGTTCATCAGCGCTGAGCTGCCCGATATCTGCGCACAGCTGGCCGAAGTGCAGATGATGCAGAAAGACTTCACGTTCGAGATCGCCCTGCGGGTTACGCCTGGCACACGTGAGGAATGCTTCCGCGATACGCTGCCATTCCGCATGATGGTTCCGCTCAATATGGTGAATCAGCCCGCTGGCACTTACACCGTGAAGGCAAACGGGGCCAGCACCACTTTCCAGTGGCCGTCCGAACCAACCATCACGCCGGAATCGATCATGACGGTACCCGCTGACTGGGAAACATATCGCAACGACGCGATCAGCTTTGAGGTGGATTATCCGCAGGGTTGGATCGTCGACGAAGCGGGCGACACGGACATCCTCTGGTCGGAAAAGTCGAGCGGCCCTGGCCACGACGGCGTGCCGACGAACATCGTCAAGATCGACATCGTCACCGAACCCAACACCACGTTGACGCTGGAAGAGCTGGTGGCGCGGCAGAAACAAATCATCGCCGACAACAACGGCCAGGTTCAGTTAGAAGAATCGATCACGTTGCCCAGCGGTTTGCAGGCTGTGCGGATGCTGGTGTCAGGCTTCGGCGAGAGTCTCTCACTGCTGACTGTCATCAATGGACATCCCGTCATGCTGGTCGGTTACGGCGATCTCAGCCGCTTCGACGAAGTCGCCCGCACCCTGCGCACCGTAGAACCGTAGGGCCATGAAGAATCAGATATAACCATTGAGCAGGCTCAACCGAGAAGATACGAGAGGCGCCTTCCCTGAACCAGATATGAAATCAAATGTAAAGGGAGACACAAAGATGTTTCGTTCTTTCACAGTATCAATCGTGTTCGTCCTATTCGCACTGACGATAGTCGCGTGTGCGCCCACACAGGTCGCAGCGCCGGCCAGCCCAGCAACTGTACCCGCCATTGCGCCGATCCAGATACCAAATGCAGCGGCGACGGCAACCCCGCTGCCGAGCGCAACTCCGTTGCCGCAGACTACCTCGACACCGGCGCCAGTGTCACGTTATGAAGGTTTCGTCGTGTATGACGAAGCCACGGGCAAGTTCGCCGAGCTTGATTTTCAGGGCAAACCGCTGGGCTTCACGGTCGATGCCGGGCCGCAGTTTGTGGGGCGCTCACCTGAAGAGACCCAGGTCGTGAATGATGCGATCTACTTTCGAGGCGAAGACAAGAAGATCATCCGTGCCGATGCGCAGGGCAATCGTAAACTTGAGAATATTCCGCCTGAGAATCTGAGTACCTATCAGGTCTCACCCGACGAGCAGCTGATTGCCTGGACCAGCAACCTGTGGGATGCAACGCCGCCGCGCAGCGAACTCTGGGTCGCCGAGCTGGATGGAACGCAGTCACGCCAGATCATGACGTCGACCGCGGCGGCAAACGGCGCGTTTTTCACTTTGAAGCCTTATCGCTGGACCGACGATGGCCAGCTGCTGATCGTTCAGACACCCACCGGCATCGGCGGCTACATTCTCTATTCAGCCTATAGCACGTTGCACCTCTACGCGCCGCAGACGGGCGAGATCAAGCCGCTCTATCAGCCCGAAACTGAATTCCGCATGTGCCTGAGCGGCGTTACGCCTGACCTGACGCGCCTCGGCTTAAGTTGTGATGACTCTGGAGCCGGTAAGGTCAGTATCCGCACAGTGGCTGACGGTCAGACGACATTCGTGCCCGATCTGCCCGAGCAAAATGTGGCGGGCAGCATGCGCTTTTCGCCGTCGAGCGCCTGGCTGGCCTACTCGATCGCGCGGCGCAATCCCGACGACGAGCGCGGGCAGGTTGCGGTTGTGCCAGTTGACTTGAGCAGCGCGCCGCAGATCATCGCTTCACAAGATGGCGGGTACTATGACGTGATCGGCTGGATCGACGAAGACACTCTGCTGTTGTTCCTCACGCGCGACGGTCAGGGCTCAATCTGGCATGTGAACAGGGATGGCAGCGATCTCACACAACTCGTTGCTGGCAGCTTTGTGGCCGGACTGGTGCCCAAACCGGCCATGACCACGCCCGGCGACCTGGTGCGCTATCAGGGGCCTAACCCGTATCGCAGTTCTCCAGCATTTAGCGTTGACTATGATCCGTCAGTGTGGGAATTCATCGAAAAAGACGGATCAGGCCGGGAACCTAAATTGAACCACCGCGGCATTCCACAGTGTTCGGTGTGGCTGCGGGCCGGCCCGATGGGCGCGCAGCCCGTGGCGACGGCACGAATCGCCGAATATGATTGGACAATCTTCCAGGTCCAACCAGATATCATAATGTACTCCATGCCCTGGGACGACATTAGCTTCATTTTTGGCCTGATCTTGCCGGAACCCTACGCGCCGGATGTGAAAAGTCCGTGCCAGCAGGCGCTGGAAGATGTGATGCAGACGTTCCAGGTAGTGACCAACTAAGCGCGTTCGCGCGCAACCTTATCAGGAGATAACAAGATGCTTCGTACTTTCATGGCCTTGCCGGGAGTCGTTCTATTCGTGCTGATGGCTGCGGCCTGCGTGCCCGCGCTGCCCAGTTCGAGCACCGGGCCAAACGCCAGCACCGTTCCGGCGCAAACGCCCACGTCACGCCCAATCGTCAGCACCATTCCGGCGCTAACGGACACGCCGCAAACTGCCAGTCCTCAACCGACACCCGCTCAACCGCCCGCCGCGCCGACCGTGCTGCCCGCGCCGCTGTACTATCTGGCGCCGAACGGCACGACTCAGCAAATCTGGCGGATTGAGACTGACGGGACCACGCGCACGCTGATCACGCAAGAAGCGGCGGATGTGAATGACTTCGATGTATCCGCGAGCAATGGCTCACTCGCCTATGTGAGTGGTAACGCGCTGATCACCGCCGACGGGCTGGGTAAGAACCGATTGGCGCTGGTGCAGGGGCCGCCGCTGGCTCCGGAGCGTAATGAGAGCTACTACACGTCGGAAGTGACCAGGCCGCGCTGGTCGCCCGACGGATCGCGCCTCGCTTACGGCATGAACGGTATCAATCTGATCGACGCGGCCGGCGGCATGCCCACGGCCCTGCTGCCCAACGATCCCATTCCCGGGCCGAATGATCCCATCACGCAGACCGCGAATCTTTACTGGCCTTACAACTGGTCGCCTGACGGTGCGCGTATGTTGATCGAAATCGGGTATTACCGCAGTGAAGGCAGCCTGGGGGTGTTAACTCTAGCGGACAACAGCGTGCGGAGTTTGAGCAGTCCGCAAGGCTACGTGTGCTGCGCGCCCACGTGGTCGCGGGATAACCAGAGCATCTTCTACGCCAATCCCGTAAACGGGATAGTGCCGCCCGGCATGTGGCGCACCGATGTGACCACGGGCGCAAGCATAACGTTGATCGATGGCATCGCCAAAGATGCGCAGCTGCTGGCCGCGCAGGTGCAGCAAGCCAGCGACGGCAACTTGTATTACTTTTATGGTGTTGTCAAAGCGCCTGGTGAACCGTCGAGCACAACGCCCCTGTCGATGGTTCGCGCGGCAGCCGACGGCGTGACCGATCAAACTCAGCCTGCGCACCGATGCTTACACAGTCAGCGAGGCAGTGTGGACCAGTGATGGCAGCGGCGCAGTCATCGTCGACGGGAAGGCTGCGCTGGAATCAGGTGTTTATCCGCCGCAGGGGCCGCTGTTGTATTTGAAGGCCGATGGGAGTCCCGCCATCGCGCTTGCAGATGAAGGTCGTCTCCTGCGCTGGGGAAAATAAATTACCGTTTTGAACTTGCCAGCACGCCAGCCGGTTTCGATCGCTTGATCGAAACCGGCGTGGTTTATGCCTGGGAGTATCGGCCTTTGCCAACACCTTGCGAACACAGCGACCGTGAAATTCAGTCTTCTTCCACGCCTCGACCTAAGCGGCGTGACTTCTGATAGGCCGCCCAGATCGCGCGCGACATCACCGTGCGCAGCCCGCCCTTCTCGATCTGATACAAGGCCTCGGCACTGGTACCGCCCGGCGAAGTGACTTGATTGCGCAGCGTCGCCAGATGCCGCCCTGCTTGCCGGGCATACTCCACGCTGCCGCGCACCGTCTGATAGACTAACTGCTCGGCGATATTGCGGCTGAAACCCATGTGCACGCCCGCATCGACCATCGCCTCCATGAAAAGGAAGACGTACGCCGGGCCGGTGCCGCTCAACGCTGTCGCCATGTCCAGATAGCGCTCGTCGCTGACAAACACTTCCTCGCCGATGGAGCCGAACACGGCCTTGGCCTGATCGCGATGGAGTTGGCTCATCGATTCCGGGCACGTCCACACCGTCATGCCCAGGCCGATTTGCGCGGGCGTATTGGGCATGGAACGCACCACGGCTTTGTGCAGCAGCAGGCTCGTAATCGCTTCAGTGCGCGCCCCGGCCACAATGGATAAGATCAGCGCATCCGGTACGATGTGGCCCGCCAGTTGCTCCAATACATCGTGCAGCACCTGCGGCTTCACCGACAACACCACAATCTTCGCGCCGCTCACCGCGGCGCGGTTGTCCGTGGTGTGGCGCACGCCGTATTTTTGCTCCAACTCGAGGCCGCGCTCGGCGCGCGTGTCACTGGCAACGATCTGCTGCGGCGGCAAATCCGCTTGCGTGATCAAGCCTTTGATCATCGCTTCGCCCATCGCGCCCGAACCAATGAAGGCGAATGTTTGATCGTGAAGCATGGGGTCACCTCCTGGATGAAGTTCGCTGGGAAGTATAACACGTGAGGCGTGAACCGTGCGGCGTGATTTGTCGCTCATTCCCTCCCTCATTTTCTGGGCGTCACTCCAGCACGACCTCCATTGACCGGGTAAGGGCGTAGTGCTATGATCGCTTTGCCAAAGAGTCCGAGGCGATCGCGGGCGGACTTCGATCCGCCTGAGGAAAGTCCGAACTCCACAGAGCACGCTGCCGGATAACATCCGGGCGCGGCGACGCGCGGAGCAGGGCCACAGAAACAGACTGCCCACGCCTTCGGCGCAGGGCGATGGTGAAACGGTGAGGTAAGAGCTCACCGGCGGCGCGGTAACGTGTCCGGCCAGGCAACCCCCAGCAGGAGCAAGGCCAAGCATGCGAGCGGCTTCCCTCTCCGGAGAGGGAGCACAGCGGTGGCTCGCCGCCAGTCTCGCGGGTAGGCCGCACGAGCCGGTCGGTGACGATCGGCCTAGAGAAATGGTCGCCGCCCGATTTCGATCGGGAACAGAATTCGGCTTATCGAACTCTTTGGCAAATGTAGGGGGCGAGGCGTTCGCCCACAGGTTCAGGTGGATCGGCGTCATGTGACGCCAATGGTATCACTGCCGATCACGGTCCCTGCGCGAATGCCTCGCCCCTACACCACCCTCTCGATCTGCTTTTCAAACCCTCTGCAAACCGATTGTTCTACTTTTTCAAACCAAAACCTTAAAATTTTCGCCATAACAGTAGACACGAAGGCATAAAGTGGTGTATACTGAGCCTATCTGTGGGGTAAAGTGGGTAAAAGTGGGAGCACTTTTCCCCACTTGGGATAAAAACAGACCAGAAGTGGGAGAAGTGGAACATATGTTCTTAGGCGAATATACCCACACTATCGACGACAAAGGCCGCCTCACCTTACCGGCTAAGTATCGCACAGATTTGGCTTCCGGGGTAGTGGTGACGCGTGGTCTCGATAAATGCCTGTTTGTCTTCCCCATGGAAGAATGGATGAAGTTAGCGGAGAAGGTCAGCGCGCTCCCGCTGACCGACGTGCCAGCGCGCGAATTCCGCCGCCTGTTATTTTCCGGTGCGACCGACGCTGAACTGGACAAGCAAGGCCGCGTGTTGCTGCCGCAATATCTGCGCGAATATGCCGGGCTCAATGGCAACGTCATCGTCGCGGGTCTCAACACGCACATGGAAATCTGGGCACCCGAAGCATGGAATACTATCCGCGCCAATATCGACTCGGCCGACAACGTCGAGCAATGGGCCAAGTTGGGTATCTAACCTTTGGACTGTCGTTCGCCTCGATCTTCGCGCTGCCCGCGTCTGCGCGGGTAGCGACGACCCAACACGTCTCGGTGTTGTTGAACGAAACCCTCGACGGCCTGGCAATCAAACCGGGCGGTCGTTACATCGATGGCACGGTGGGCGGTGGTGGTCACAGCGAAGCCATCCTCGCCAGCGCGCCCGATGTGGAAGTGTTGGCCCTGGACGCCGATCCGACAGCGTTGGAACGCGCGGCGCGGCGCTTGCTGCCCTTTGGCTCACGCGTGAAGCTGGTGAATGCGAACTTCGCGCAGATGAGCAGCGTGGCGCACGCCAACGGCTTCGATCAAGTCGATGGCATCGTGCTCGATCTGGGCCTGTCATCCGATCAGCTGGGTGATCCCGATCGGGGGTTTGGCTTCATGGCGGGCGGGCCGCTGGATATGCGTTTCGATCAGGCGCACGGCCAATCAGCCGCTGACCTGATCAACCAGCTCGATCAGGACGAGCTGGCCGATCTGATCTATCGGTATGGTGAAGAACCGGCGAGCCGGAAAATCGCCCGGGCGATTGTGACGGCCCGGCCGATCCACACCGCCGATCGGCTGGCCGACGTGATCGAGAAAGCCGTCGGGCGGCGCGGGCGCATTCATCCGGCCACGCTGACATTTCAAGCGCTGCGCATCGCCGTGAACGACGAGCTGGGTTCGTTGATGGGTGCGCTGCCGCAGGCGACCGAACTGCTGCGCAGCGGCAGCCGCCTGGCGGTGATTTCGTTTCATTCGCTGGAAGATCGCATCGTCAAAGAGTATTTTCGATCCGCGTCGCAAGAGCATCAGCCGCAGCCGGATGACCCGCCGGGGATGGTGCACCGGTTGGCAGCGCTGCGCGTGATCACGCGCAAACCGATCGTGGCGTCCGAGGCCGAAGTTCTGAGCAATCCGCGTGCGCGCAGCGCCAGGTTGCGGATTGCAGAGAAACTCTAAAGTTGAGCAGGAGCGATAGCCATGCCAGCCAATCCCAACAACAAAAGCGCCAATCAACGCTTCACGGCCTGGTTGAATCAGGGCCTGAAACGCCAGAACTGGTCGGCGCGCCGCGTGGCACAGATGGGACTGCTCATCGCGCTGGGCGTGGTGGTGGCGGCCTTGTACCTGGTGCAGTCGAGCCAGATCGTCACGAGCACGCGGCAGGTGCAGCTGCTGCGCGAGGACCTGGCCAAACTGCAGCAAGCGAATGCCGATCTGGCGATGAAGATCAGCGTCATGACGACTCGCGCGCAGTTGCAGCAGCGCGCGGAAACGCTGGGCTTTGCTCCCGCCGGCAACCTGTTGTTTGTCGCGGTGCCGCACCTGCCCCGGGACGATTCGCCGTCGATCGAAAGCATCTATTCTCCCCGAGCGTCAGTCGTTAGCCTGCCGTGACCAGCGGAGTAGAGACGATGGACTCATTTCGCAGCCGTTTTAACGTCTTTCTGATCGGTATCACGATCATCGCCGCGCTGGTGGGCGTGCAGCTCGTCCGCTTCCAGCTGGTGCAGCATGTTGATTCCAAACGCGAAGTGCCGGAGCTGTTGACAGCGGAACCGGCTCCGCGCGGCCGCATCTACGATCGCAACGGTTATCTGATCAGCGGCGACGAAGCGCATTTTGAGCTGGCTTACGATCGCAACGGCGCGGACTACGATAGTTTCCTCAGTGACCTCGCCCCCACGCTGGGCATCACGCCGACCGAGATTCTGGTGCTGAAAGATCAGCCTGCGATCATCCACAAGCAGCTGCTTAAGGACCTGTCTTACGAACAGGGCAGTCTGGTGCGGGACAAAGATGTGTGGGGCTTCACGGCGCATCCTTACTGGAAGCGCGCTTATCCTGAAGGTTCGTTGGCAGCGCACGTGCTGGGCTTCGTAAACAATGATCGACTGGGACTGTACGGCGTGGAAGGCTGGTACAACGACGTGTTAACGCCCACGCGGCAGGCGGATGGCACCTTCACGCCCGGCGCCGATATCGTGCTGACGATCGATCGGAACGCGCAAGCGATCACGGAGGAAGAACTGGCGCTGGCGCTGCGCGACACCGGCGCTAAATCAGGAGCGATCATCGTGGCGAATCCGCGCAACGGTGAGATTCTGGCGATGGCCTCCGCACCCGGTTACGATCCCACACGCTATGCCGAGGTCGCCGCCGTGGAGGAAAAAGCGTTGGTCAACCCGAACGTCAGCGACATGTTCGAGCCGGGATCGATCTTCAAAGTTTTGACGATGGCGGCTGCCCTGGACTCCGGCACGGTCACGCGTGACACCGTGTACAACGACACCGCCAGCATCGAGGTGGGCGGGCAGGTGATCTGGAACTGGGATCGCGGCTCGCATGGCCCTACTGACATGACCGCCCTGTTGGCCAAGTCGCTGAACGTGGGCGCATCCACGCTGGCGATTCGCATGGGACAGCAGACGTTTTACAAGTACCTGCGCGCCTTTGGCCTGGGCCGCCCCACTGGAATCGATCTGCAGCATGAGGCGGCCGGTCTGGTGATCACGCGCGACAAGAACCCCGATCGCTGGTCGGAGGCGATTCTGGCCTCGAACTCTTTTGGCCAGGCCATTGCGACGACGCCGATTCAGATGGTCGCCTCGATCGGCGCAGTCGCCAACGACGGGGTGCTGGTGCAGCCGCACGTGGTGAAGAAGATCATTCGCGGCGATCGAGTGGATGAAGCCAAAGTGGTGGTGTTGGGTCAGCCCATCTCGCGTGAAACGGCCAATACACTCAGCGATATGCTGGCCGAAGCGGTGCGCCGCGAAGTGCCGGAGGCGTTGGTCGACGGTTACACAGTTGCCGGCAAGACAGGCACGGCACAGATTCCCATTCCCGGCGGTTATGATGATCCCTGGACAATCGGCACATTCATTGCCTATGCGCCCGCGCATGATCCACAAGTGATCGTGCTCATCAAGCTCGATCGGCCCACCAGCTCAATGTGGGGCTCAGAGACGGCGGTGCCGGCATTTCAGCGTCTGGCGACGCGGTTGTTCCCGGTGCTGGGCATTCGCCCGGACAGCCAGGTGGCAAGTAACAATTAGCCATGATCCAGGACCAATTGATCCCTGATTACCATGTTAACCTTAGCTGATCTGATCGAAGGACTGGCAGGCCGCCGGCCGGTCGACGCCGCTCAGCCGATCCGCCGCTTTGTCGTCGATTCGCGCGAAGCGGGTCCGGGCGATGTCTTTGTCGCCTTTCGCGGCGAGCAGACCGACGGACACCTCTATGTCAGCGATGCTTTCGGGCGCGGAGCGGTGGCCGCCATTGTCGAACAGGACGTGCCGCTAGAGGCGCTGCGGCTCGATCTGCGGCGCCATGTCACGCAACGCCCGATCAAGCAGTGGACGCTGCCGGTGATCTTCCGCGTCGATAACTCCCTGCTGACTCTGCAGGAGTTGTCCAAGTGGTGGCGGATGCGCCTGAAGGGACTGCGCGTGATCGGCATCACGGGCAGCGTGGGCAAAAGCAGCACCAAGGAACTGATCGCGACAGTGCTCGAGCGTGATTTTGTGGTCTTGAAAAACGAAGGCAACCAGAATAACGAGATCGGCCTGCCGCTCACCCTGCTGCAGCTGGAGCCGAAACATCAGCGCGCGGTGCTGGAGATGGGGATGTATGCGCGCGGCGAGATCGCGCGCCTGGCGGAACTGGCTCAACCGATAGTGGGGGTAATCACCAACGTCGGGCCGGTGCACCTGGAACGGCTCAGATCGATCGAGGCCATCGCCGAGGCCAAATCGGAACTGGCGCAGGCGCTGCCGCCGGAGGGCGTGGCGATTTTGAACTTCGATGACGAGCGCGTGCTGGCGATGCGTGACAGTACGCCGGCGCAGGTACTGACGTACGGACTCGATCCGCAGGCTGATCTGTGGGCCGATGAGATCGTCAGCGAAGGGCTGGAAGGCATCCACTTCACGTTGCACTATCGGGACGAAGTGTTTCACGTGCAGGTGCCGCTGCTGGGGCGGCACAGTGTCCACACGTCCCTGCGGGCGGCGGCCGTGGGCCTGGCCGAGAGCATGACGTGGGACCACATTTTGGAAGGTCTGCAGGATCGCCGCGCGCAGCTGCGGCTGGTGGCGGTGCCGGGTCCTAACGGCTCGACGATCCTCGACGATTCATACAACGCCAGCCCGGCCTCGATGTTTGCGGCGTTGAACCTGCTGGCCGAGCTCAACGGGCGCAGGATCGCCGTGCTGGGCGACATGCTGGAACTGGGCGAGTACGAAGACGAGGGACATCGCATGGTCAGCCTGCGCGCGATCGATGCCTCGGACGTTCTGGTCACAGTCGGCGAACTGGGCCGCACCATCGCGCAGGAGGCGTTGAGCAACGGCATGGCGCAGGATCGCGTGAAGATGTGCGCCACCAACGACGAGGCGACGGCCTACCTCACTGCGATCGTGCAGCCGGGTGACATGCTTCTGATCAAAGGCTCGCGCGGACTGCACATGGAAGATATCGTGAACGCTTTGGTGAGAGGCTAGCGGCAAGAAGCACGAGGCGGGAGGCAAGCGGCAAGACTGAATTCTTGTCTGCTTGTTAACTTTTCTACCCAGTGAAGGACTTATCTTGGCCGCATCGTTATTCTTAGGCGGTTTGGCTTTTCTGTTCGCAGTGGTGTGGGGCGCGCCGCTGATTCAGTTTTTGCGCGCCAAACGCATTGGCAAGCAGATTCGCATTGAAGGGCCGCAGACGCACATGGTGAAGGCGGGCACGCCGACCATGGGCGGTTTGATGATCGTGGTGCCCGTGGTCGTGATCAGCGGCGTCGTCACCCTGATCAACGTCCTCGTCGAGATGAATCAGGGCCGGCCCATTGCCAACATCGGCCAGCAGATTCTAGTGCCGGTGGGCACGATGGTGGCCTTTGCGATCCTCGGCGCGATTGACGATTGGGAAAACGTGCGCGGCAAACGGGTGAAGGGCGAGGGCATGTCGGCACGCTCCAAGATGATGTTTCAGGTGCTGATCGCCACGACCGTCGCGCTGGTGCTGCACTTTGGCCCGTCTCAACTGCGCAGCGTTGCCGTGCCCGGCGTGATCGAAAAGATTGATATCGGGGTGTTGTGGATTCCGATCGCCGTATTCTGGATTGTGGGCTTCAGCAATGCCGTGAACTTTACCGACGGGCTGGATGGATTGGCGGGCATCATTGCAGCCACGGCCTTTCTAGCCTATGCGGTGATTGCTTATCTGCAATCTTTTGCCGGCGCGCAGCCGGGCGTGCAGCCGCCGGTGTCCAGCCTGGTGCCGTTTTCGTTGATCGTCGCCGGCGCGAGTCTGGCGTTTCTGTGGTTCAACGCTCATCCTGCGCAATTGTTCATGGGCGATACGGGATCGCTGTCGCTGGGCGCGGCATTGGCAGTGGTGGCGTTGATGACCGGGCAGTGGCTGCTGCTGCCGGTGATTGCCCTGGTGCCGGTGGTTGAGACATCAACCGTCATTTTGCAGGTGAGTTACTTCAAATATACCAAGCGCCGTTATGGCACGGGCCGCCGCCTGTTCAAGATGGCGCCGCTGCACAATCACTTTGAGTTGAAAGGCTGGAGTGAGACGCAGATTGTGCAGCGTTTCTGGCTGATAGGCATTTGGGCCGCGATGCTGGGCATGGCGCTGGCGCTGCTCTAAACATGACTACACCGATCGCTGATCAACATTTCGTCGTTCTGGGACTGGCCCGGCAGGGCCTGGCCGTGACGCGCTGGCTGGTGGAGCAAAGCGCGCAGGTGACCGTGAGCGATGCCAGGTCTGAGGCGGAACTGCGCGACTCGATCAGTTCTCTGCGCGATCTGAAGGTGAAGTTCGTGCTGGGCGGGCATCCGCTCTCGCTGCTGGACGACTGCGATGTGTTGTGCCTGAGCGGCGGCGTGCCGATCGACCTGCCGATCGTGATCGAGGCGCAGCAGCGCGCCATCCCGCTGGCCAACGACGCGCAGCTGTTTGTAGAGCGCTGCCCCGCGCCGGTCATCGGCATTACCGGCTCGGCGGGCAAAACGACGACGACGACCTTGACTGGCGAGATTTTCAAAACGGCGCACCACACGACGTGGGTCGGCGGCAATATCGGCCATCCCTTGATCGGAGATCTGGCGGAGATGCTGCCCACTGATCGGGTGGTGCTGGAACTCTCGAGCTTTCAGCTGGATGTGATGACTGCCAGCCCGCACGTGGCGGCTGTGTTGAACATCTCGCCCAACCACCTCGATCGGCATCCGTCGATGAACGCCTACATCGAGGCCAAGCGACACATCCTGGATTATCAGTCGTTTGACGATATCGCCGTGCTGGGCTACGACAACGACATCACGCGCACGTTGGCGGGCCGCGCCAACGGCTACGTGCGCTTCTTCAGCCGCGAGAAGATCGTGGGGCGCGGCGCCTTCTTGAAAGGCGATCGGATCATGGTGGTCCAGAATCGCGAAGAAGAAGTGTGCCGGCTCGGCGACATTCCACTGCGCGGCGATCACAATGTGTTGAACGTGCTGGCCGCGTGCGCCATGACGGCCGCGCTGGGCGTCGATGTGGGGCCGATGGCGCAGGCGATCCGCGAATTCAAGGGCGTGGCGCACCGCTTGCAGTTGGCGCGCGACGTGAACGGCGTGAAGTATTACGACGACAGCATCGCAACTGCGCCGGAGCGCTTGATGGCAGGCGTGCAGGCCTTCCACGAACCGATCGTGCTGCTGGCCGGGGGGCGCGACAAACATCTCCCCTGGGAAGAAGCCGCGCAGTTGATTGTGGAACGCGTGCGCGAATTGATTGTGTTTGGCGAAATGGCCGATCTGGTGCAGGCAGCCGCTGAGGCGCAGCTGAATCGAACAGAGGCGCGGGTGCTCGAAAAGATTCATCATGTCAAGACGCTGGACGAGGCGGTGGCGGTGGCGGCCCGGATCGCGCACCCGGGCGAGGTGGTTTTGCTTTCGCCGGGCGGCACGTCATTTGACGCGTTCAAAGACTTCGCGGAGCGCGGTGATAAGTTTCAAGAGCTGGTACGCGGATTATAAGGGGGCGTGATGGCGCAGTTCATGCCGGTTCGGTCTCACCCATCCAAGAGTAGAGAGCAGCGATCGAGTTTTGCCCGACTGCCGCGCCTGGATTACATGCTGCTGGGCGCGGTGGGCACGCTGACGCTGCTGGGCCTGATGCTGGTCTACAGCGGCAGTTACGATCTGGCGTACATCACGCGGGAGGGCAACGCGGTCTACTACCTGGCGCGCCAGCTGGTATTTCTGGTCATCGGCGTGGTCTTGCTGCTGCTGCTGGCGCGCAGCGACTACATGAGCTGGCGGCGCTGGTCGGTGCTGTTGATGGGCGGCGCGTTGATCCTGCTGGGCGTCGTGCTGGTCTTTGGATCGGAGCGCTACGGCGCGCAGCGCACCTTGCTGCAAGGCTCGGTGCAGCCCAGTGAAATCATCAAGGTGATCACGGTATTGTACGTTGCCGACTGGCTGGCGTCCAAGGGCGATCGGCTGCACGACTGGGGCTATGGCCTGGTGCCGTTCGCAGTGATCATCGGATCGATCACGGGCATGATTTTGCTGCAGCCCGACTTTGGCACGGCGATCACGATCGTGGTGACGGCGGGCGCGATGTTGTTCATGGCGGGCATCGACTGGAAGCAGATGCTGCTTGCGCTGGTCGTCGCCCTCACGGCGATCATCATCATGATGCTGATCTTTCCGCATACGCGCGTGCGGTTGGATCAGTACCTTCAGGGCATGCAGGATCCCACCAAGGCCAGCGAGCAGATGCAGCAGGTCTGGCTGGCCCTGCGCATGGGCGGCATCTTTGGCGTGGGACTGGGCAACGGCTTGATCAAAGTCGGTTATCTGCCGCTGGCACACACCGACTCGGTCTTCGCGGTGGCGGCGATTGAGTTGGGATTGCTGGGTGTAGTCGCCATTATCGCGCTGTACAGCATCATCGGGTGGCGCGGCTACCGCGTGGCGCTCAATACCGGCAACAATTACGGGCAGCTGCTGGTCTTCGGCGCGACGACGCTAATCGTGGTGCAGGCGGTGATCAACATCGCGGTGATGGCCGGCGTACTGCCGCTGACCGGCATTCCCCTGCCCCTCTTGAGCTACGGCGGATCGTCGCTGGTGGCAATGCTGGCCGCGGTGGGCGTCATTCAAAGCGTGTACCGCGGCACTCGCAAAGGATCGGTGTTTGGTGGGTATCTGGGTCGCAGCCGGCGGAACCGGCGGACACGTCTATCCGGCACTGGCGATCGTTGAGCGGTTAGGGATCGGAGATCGGAGATCAGGGGTCATGAATCGACGATCGGAGATCCTGTGGATCGGCGGTGAGGGCGGCGTGGAGCAGGCCCTGGTGGAGCGCGCCGGGATTCCGTTCACGGCAATTCCGGCGGGCGGCTTGCACGGTGTGGGCCTTGTGCGCATGGCCCGCAACACGTTGAAGCTGGTGGCGGGCACGTTCAAAGCCTGGCAGCTGATCGGGCAGCACGCGCCGCAAGCGATGTTGACGACCGGCGGCTTCGTGAGCACGCCGGTGGCTGTGGCGTGCTGGCTGCGCCGCGTGCCGATCTTGTTGTATCTGCCGGATATCGAACCGGGGCTGGCAGTGAAGTTCGTGGCGAAGTTCGCGGCGAAGATCGGCGTGACGACGGAAGATTCAACGAGGTTTTTTCCGGCGCGCAAAGTGATCGTGACGGGCTACCCCACCCGATCGGAGTTGGCCGGGGTTGATCGACTGACCGCCGTCCTTAAGTTCGAGTTGGTTGAAGATCGCCGGACGGTGCTGGTGTTTGGCGGCAGCAAAGGCGCGCGCAGCATCAATCGAGCTGATTGAAGCCGTGATTGAGCAATTGCTGGCAAAGTATCAGGTGATCCACATCAGTGGATCGGCCGATGCGGCGGAAGTGCAAGCGAGACGTAATTCACTGCCGGAAGAGTCGCAGCGGCATTACCATGTGTTTGAGTATGTGCATGACATGGGCCTGGCGTTCGCGGCCGCAGACCTGGTGGTGTCACGGGCGGGCGCGTCGATCCTGGGCGAGTATCCCTTGTTTGGCCTGCCGTCGATTTTGATTCCGTATCCGTATGCGTGGCGCTACCAGAAAGTGAACGCCGATTATCTGGTGGCGCGCGGCGCGGCGATGCGCCTGGACGATGAGACCTTGAGTGCTACTTTGCTGCCGGCCATTGAGAGGTTGATGAGCGATGAAGCGCAGCTGCGCGCGCTGAGCGCTGCCGCTCGTGCGCTGGCGCGGCCTGATCCGGCTTTGAAGTTGGCGCAGACTTTGCAGGAGATGGCGTCGGCATGACGATCCCACTGCCAAATCCGTTGAGCACCACCGAAACAGTGCTGATCGGGCTGCTGCTGCTATTTTTTGCTTTGTGGGGCTGGCGGCATGGCCTGGATGCGGCGATTATCTGGGGCTTGTTTGTGATCTTTGCCGCGTGGGCGGCGCCCGAACTTGCAGTGCCGGTGGGCAAAATCGTCAATGCCTTCGTCGGCTTTGTGCATCTGCTGACGAGCGGGCAATTCTCCATGGGCAGTTGGTCGGACGTCATCAATGCCCAGTCACAAGTGGTGGAAGCGCCGGTCAACGTCCAGGACCCCAACAGTTCGTCGATGCAGCTCATGATGCTGGCGATCTTTGGGATACTTGCCTATATCGGGTTCCGGTATGCGCTGAAAAAAGCGGGCGGCAAAGACTCGATTATCGCTTCATTCTTTGGGGCCGTGGGCGCGATGGTGGTGGGTTACATCTTCGCCCGCTTTGTGCTCGATCGGGTATTCACGTTTCCGCAGACAGTGGAAATTGCGCCGAGCGATATACCGCCCATTAGCGTCAATGCCACCGTATTGGTCGCAGTCGTTCTGGTGCTGGTGGTCTTTGGCGTTCAGCGGTCTAAACCGCCCGCCAAGAAGGGCTAAGCCGGTCAGTTATGGTTGAGATCCAGGAATTGTTCATCATTCTCATCGTGGTGATGGCCGTCGTCGGCACGGTGCGCGGCTTTCTCAAGGAGCTGGGCGTGACGCTGGTCCTCATCGCGACCCTGTTTGCGCTGGATCGTTTGATTCCCATCGTGAACAATTTTATCAACGGCGGCGGCCTTGGCATTTTGAATCTGGGGCCCGTTCCCGAGACGCAGAGCACGGACAATATCTTGTTTGTAATATTTTCAGCCATCCTGGTGGCCGCGACGTTCATCGCGTATCACGGCGAGACGCTGGTCTACGGAGGCGACAATCCCAGGGGCATCGTCGGGGCGCTGCTGGGATTCCTGATCGGCGCGGTGAACGGTTACCTGCTGTTTGGCACGCTCTGGTGGGTGGCGAATTTCTATCAATATCCCTTTGGCCTGGTGGCACAGCCGCTGCCCGACACTGCGCAGCAAATTGTGAACAGCGGCGTGCTGCCATTGGAGCTGCTGGGCGGTGGCACAGTCGACAGCACTTCCTGGGGGCTGCTGCCGTTTATTCTGATTCTGCTGGTCATCTTGAAGGTGATTCGATGAGCGAGTTGATTCAACTGCCGCCCAACGCGCGCTTGCACATTGTGGGCATCGGCGGCGCCGGCATGAGCGCCATCGCCACGCTGCTGACGGAACGCGGCCAGCAGGTCAGCGGCTCCGATCAAGCCGAGTCGGAGGTAACCCGCTGGCTGCGCGATCAGGGTGTGGAAGTGTTCGTCGGCCATCACGCCGAGAATGTGGGAAAAGTTGATATGGTCGTCGTGTCGTCGGCAATTCGCGCCGATAATCCCGAATTGATCGCCGCGCAGGACCGCGGAATTCCGGTTTGCAAGCGCGCGCAATTTCTGCGCTGGCTGATGCAAGGTTCGCTCGGCGTGGCCGTGGCGGGCACGCATGGCAAGACCACCACTACGGCCATGATCGCCCACACGCTGATGACCACCGGGCGCGATCCCAGTTTCATTGTGGGCGGCACGATCAAATCGATCGGGCGGTCGGCGCATGCCGGGCGCGATCGAGAATTTGTGATCGAGGCTGACGAGTACGATCGGATGTTCCTGGGGCTCACACCGGCGATCGAGGTGATCTTGAACGTGGAGCATGATCATCCCGATTGTTATCCCACGTTCGACGAGATGCTGGACGCGTTTCGGGAATTTGTCCACCGTTTGCCGGAAGACGGCCTGGTAGTGGCCTGCGGTGAAGATGCAGCGGCGAGCCGGCTGGCGCGGGAGATGCCGCGGCGCCTGTTATACGGGTTCAAGCCGTCGCTCGATTGGTGCGCGACGGACATTCGCCCGAACAACGCAGGCGGCCTGGACTTTCTGGCGCAGCACGGCGGCAAAACACAGGGCCTCGTGCGACTGCGTGTGCCGGGCAAGCACAATGTGCTGAATGCGCTGGCGGCGCTGGCGGTGACCGAGGTGTTGGGCGTGCCGTTCAGCGCGGCCGTGGATGCGTTGAGCGAATTTCGCGGAGTAGGGCGGCGCTTTGAAGTGCGGGGCGAAGTGAACGGCGTGACGATCGTCGACGACTACGGCCATCATCCGACGGAGATCAAATCGACACTGGCGGGCGCGCGCTTGCGTTATCCGGGCCGGCAAATCTGGGCGGTGTTTCAGCCGCACACGTACAGCCGCACCAGGACGCTGCTCGATCAATTTGCAGCGGCGTTTGCAGATGCCGATCATGTGATTGTCACGGCGATCTATGCCTCGCGCGAACGCGATACGCTGGGCATCAGCAACCGGGACGTGCTCGCGGCGATGCAGCATCCGGATGCGCGAGCGATCGATGCGTTGGACGATGTGGCGCAGTATGTGCAGGCGAATGCCAAACCGGGCGCTGTGGTGATCACATTCAGCGCGGGGGACGCGAACAAGATTAGTGAGGCGTTGTTGAAGGGTGAAGCCTGATGGGAAAAATGACAATCGCGGTCGAACAATATAGGAGGCCGAAGAGCGCCGGGCAGTTCGATGCACTCCTGAAGGCCTGGCAACGGGGCGAGGATGTGGCGTGGGCAGACTTGATGGCCGCCTGGGTGAAGGCCCCCACGGCGCCGGCGACGCGGGAAACGATTCTAAAGACCATTCAGTGTTTGAAGAAGCGGTGATCGAGACTGCGGTATCAACGGACACGTGCTGCAGCGGAGGTCGAAGTGGATAAACGCACTCATACGGACAGCAGCAGATGATGAATGTGGCGGGTTTTCAATCGGCAGTGGGAATCGTGCAGGCGGCCATTCGCTTGAATGAGCCGGTGGCGCGTTATACCACAGCGCGGATCGGCGGCCCGGCGGACGTGTTGGTGGAGGCAGCAAATGCGAAGGAGTTGAAGAGCCTCGTCGCAGCAGCCAGAAAGTGGGGGCTGCCGATCACCATTTTGGGCGGCGGGGCGAATGTGCTGGTGAGCGACGCCGGCCTGCGCGGGCTGGTGATCGTTAACAAGGCGAAGCGCATCGAGTTTCGGGAGGATGCGCAGGTATGGTGTGAGTCCGGCACGGTGCTGCCGACACTGGCGCGCGAGTGCGTGGCGCGCGGACTGGCGGGACTGGAGTGGGCCGTCGGTGTGCCGGGCACGGTGGGCGGCGCAGTAGTGGGCAATGCGGGCGCACACGGACGAGATATCGCCACCGATTTGCGCTCGGCCACGGTTTTGAATGCAGCGAACGAAGGTCAGGAGTGGTCGAAAGACGATCTGGAGTTTACTTATCGGAGCAGCCGGATCAAACGGGAAACGCGCGCCATACACCGTACGCCATCCGTTGTCCTGGCGGCGACGTTTCAATTGACGCCAGGCGATCCGAACGAACTCGCGAAGAGGGCCGATGAATTCAATGACTATCGCCGCCGCACGCAGCCGCCGGGGGCCAGCCTGGGATCGATGTTCAAGAACCCCGCCGGCTATGCAGCCGGCCGGTTAATCGATCAGTGCGGGCTGAAAGGAACGCGCGTGGGCGATGCGGAAATCTCCTCGGTGCATGCGAATTTCTTTGTGAATCGCGGGCAGGCCACAGCGAGCGACGTGAAAGCGCTTATCGATCTGGCGCAGCAGCGGGTGAAAGAAGAGTATGGAATTGAGTTGGAGTTGGAGATTGAACCGTTGGGAGAGTGGGAGTAGAGAGATGGACGGATGGAGAGATAGAGGGACACGGCGACAGGAAGACAAGAAGATAAGAAGAACTGGCTATTGATCAATTGACCAACTAACGAACTATCAGACTATCGAACTAACAAACTCTATCGGACGATCGAACGATATGACGAAAAGACTAAGGGTCGGCGTTATCTTCGGCGGCAAATCGGCAGAACATGAAGTCTCGCTGAATTCCGCGCAGAACGTGATGCGGGCGCTCGACAAAAACAAATATGAGGTGGTGCCCATTGGTATCAGCAAAGACGGCCAATGGCTGCTGCGCGGCGATCCGCTGCAGGCGCTGACCGGCGGGCAGGCCTCGCTGTCCAAACTACTGGGGTCAGGCTATCAGATCGTCGACGACTTTTCGACGGGACGCGAAGTGATCCCCGGCAGTCACGCGGCCAGCCTGCCTGATGTCGACGTGATCTTTCCGGTGCTGCATGGTCCGTTCGGTGAGGATGGCACGGTGCAGGGCCTGCTGGAACTGGCGGATATTCCTTATGTGGGTGCGGGCGTTCTATCGAGCGCGGTGGGCATGGACAAAGCGGCGATGAAGGATCTCTTTCGCAGCCACGACCTGCCAGTCCCCCGGTATCTGGTATTCAAGCGGCACGAGTGGGAGCGCACGCCCGATCGGATCGCCGAGGTCGTAGCGCGCGAGATCGGCTATCCCTGCTTTGTGAAGCCGGCCAACCTGGGGTCGAGCGTGGGTGTGAGCAAAGCGCATCAGGCGGTCGAATTGGCTCACGCCGTGAATGAGGCGGCACGGTACGATCGCAAGATTCTGGTGGAATACGCCGTGCCCGATGCGCGCGAGATCGAATGCAGTGTGCTGGGCAATGACGATCCGATTACTTCTGTGCCGGGCGAGATTGTGCCAGGTCACGAGTTCTATGATTACGAGGCGAAGTATCTGGACGAGTCGTCGCAGTTGTTGATCCCCGCCCCGCTCGATCCGGCGCTGAGCCAGCGAGTGCGCGACTTATCCATTAAGGCGTTTCTGGCTCTGGATTGTGCGGGCATGGCGCGCGTAGACTTTCTGCTCGCGCGCGGGACGGGCGAGCTGTATTTGAGCGAGGTCAACACGATTCCCGGCTTCACGCGCATCAGCATGTACCCCAAGTTATGGGAAGCGAGCAACCTGCCGTACAGCGAGTTGATCGATCGCTTGATTGAACTGGCGCTGGAACGCCACGCCGACAAACATCGCCCGCAGACAGACGCGAACCGTTAGAAGAGTTGTAACACCGCTGTTCTGGCAGGGCAGCGGTGGGGCAGTGAGATTGCAGGGCTCAACTTGAGCGAGGATGGCCATGAAAGCACGCTCGCAGGCAAAACCCAAGCGTTACCGCCGTTACCACTCAACCGGGCTGTCGGGCACGTTAGAAGCGCTGCCGCGTCCGCAGCTGCGTCGTCACGTCGTGAGTGGCCGGTGGATCGCTCTGGCCGTGATCGCCTTGCTGGTCGCCGGCGCGATCCTGTATGTCTGGCTGAGCGACACATTCTACGTGACGCGCGTCAGCGTCGCCGGCAACGTGCTTACGTCTGCGCAAGAAATCGTGCAGACCAGCGGCATCGGCGGGCAGCACATGTTCTGGGTCAATCATGCGGCGGCCAGCGAGCGCATCGTCAATGGAATTCCGTCGGTGAAAAGCGCGCGAGTGGACTGCCAGCTGCCCAATCGCTGCGCAATCAAAGTGCAAGAACGCCAGCCCAGCGTAGCGTGGCGCTTCGGCAGCGCGGTGACGTGGATTGCGGACGATGGCATGGCCTTTGCGGCGCACCGCGATACCAACCTGCCCTTGATCACGATCGAAGCGCCGCAGGGTCCGGCGCTGCTGCCCGGCAAGGAAGCCGATCAGCGCATTGTGCAGGCCTCGGTCGCCGTCGCCAAAGTGATGCCGGGCGTGCGCCAGTACAAATACACCACGGAGCACGGACTGGAATTTCAGAGCGAGCGCGGTTTTCCGGTCTACCTCGGCCTGGGCGATAACATGGCCGATCGCGCCATGCTGTGGAAGGCGGTAGAAGCGGAATTGAATCAGTCGGGCGTGACACCGCAGTATGTCGATCTGCGCTATCCGGTTGCGCCATATTTTGTCAGCAGCAGCGATCAATGACACTGATCAAGGCACAATGACCAACGACGTGTGAAGCACTTATGCATTTGATCATTCGTCCGTGGCTCATTTGTCAGGGCTTAAGGGGGCGCCGTGGAACGAACAATTGTCGGCATTGATGTCGGGACCACCAAAGTCTGCACGCTGGTCGGCGAAGCGAGCGACAACGGGTTGAAGATCGTCGGCGTCGGCGTGGCGCCCTCGCGCGGCATCAAGAAAGGCGTGGTGGTCAACGTGGTCGAGGCCGCGTCAGCCATCAAAGCTTCAATCGAGAAAGCCGAACGATCGAGCGGCTACGAGATCGCGCGCGCCTTCGTCAGCGTCACCGGCGGGCACGTCTCGGCCGTCAACTCGCGCGGCGTCGTGGGCGTCAACCGCGGCGACAAAGGCATCACCGCCGACGACGTGGGGCGCGCGCTGGATGCCGCGCGTGCGATTGCCATTCCTCAGGATCGTGAGGTGCTGCACGTCATTCCGCGGGGCTACGCGGTGGACGGACAGGATGGGGTGAAAGAGCCGGTGGGCATGATCGGGTTCCGGCTGGAAGTGGAGGCGCACATCGTCACGGGGCAGGCCTCGTCGATCCACAACTTGATGAAATGCGTGGAAAACTGCAACGTGGGCGTCGATGGCCTGGTGCTCGATCCGATCGCGTCAGGCGAGGCCGTGCTGAATAACACCGAGAAGGAAATGGGCGTGGTGCTGGCCGACATCGGCGGCGGCACGACCGACGTGGCCATTTTCATCGAGGGCAGCGTGTGGCATACCACGGTGCTGCCGGTGGGCGGCAATCACATCACCAATGATGTGGCGGTCGGGATGCGCGTGCCGTTCGAGGCGGCCGAGCAGCTGAAGGTTGAGCATGGTCACGCGCGGCACGAGACGATCGATCCGACCGAGGTGGTTCAAGTGCAAGCCTTCGGCGACGGCGGGGTGACCCGCGTGCAGCGGCGCGATCTGGCTGAGATTATCGAAGCGCGCCTCGAGGAGATTGATCAGCTGATCTTGCAGGAGATCAAACGATCGGGTTACGACGGCCTGCTGCCCGCCGGCGTGGTCATGACCGGCGGCACCGCGCAGCTGCGCGGCCTGCGCGAACTCGGCCGGCAGGTCTTGGGGCTGCCGGTGCGCATCGGCATGCCGCAGAATCTGCAGGGCCTGGCAGACGCGATCGATTCACCGGCGTACGCCACGTCGGTTGGCCTGTTGTTGTGGGGACGCGATCAGGCAGGCGCGCAGCCGGCGCCGGTGCGCAAGGATAAGAAGGGCGGCGATTGGAGCGATCGATTTGGCGGATTCATCAAGACGCTGCTGCCCGATCGGAATGGGTGAGTCTGGAGAGATCCTGCCGGCCGGCGCGGCCTGCTGTGCAGAAAGGCCGTGAACGAAGCATGGCGGCCAAGCAAAGTGAAAGGAGCTCTTCGTTCAAAGTGGCACAAATCGACGCAGGCGCGAAGCGGAGTGCCGGATCGCGCGCGGGGTATCCACAGAAAATTCGGCCTTGATTCTGGCGCTCGTTATCACTATAATGCAATGCATATCCGAGGAGGGATAGACATGCAACCATACGATCCGATTGGCCCGGAGCAGTATGCCCAGATCAAAGTTGTGGGCGTGGGCGGTGGCGGCTCTAACGCCATTAACCGCATGATCAACGAAGGCTTGCAAGGCGTTGACTTCATCGCCATCAACACCGATGCGCAGGCCCTGATGTTATCGAACGCGCCCAAGCGCGTGCGCATCGGCGACAAATTGACGCGCGGCCTCGGCGCGGGCGGCAATCCCGAGCAGGGCATGAAGGCCGCCGATGAATCGTCGGATGACCTGTACGGCGTGCTGAAAGGCGCCGACATGGTGTTCATCACGTGCGGCATGGGCGGCGGCACCGGCACCGGCGCCAGCCCCGTGGTCGCGCGCATCGCCAAAGAGGTCGGCGCCCTGACCATTGGCGTGGTGACGCGGCCCTTCACGTTTGAAGGTCACAAGCGCTCGGCCGCGGCCGAACAGGGCATCAGCACCTTGAAAGAGCACGTCGATACGTTAATTGTGATCCCGAATGATCGACTGCTGGAAATTGTGGACAAGAAGGCGCCCCTGCAGACGGCGTTCCGCACGGCCGACGATGTCCTGCGCCAGGGCATTCAAGGCATCAGCGAATTGATCACCGTGCCCGGGCTGATCAATCTGGACTTTGCCGACGTGAAAGCAATTATGTCGGAGGGCGGCGCGGCCTTGATGGCGGTGGGCAGCGCCACGGGCGACGATCGCGCGGCGCAGGCCGCGCAGCAAGCGATCACCAGCAAACTGCTCGACGTGACGATCGACGGCGCGCGCGGCATCTTGTTCAACGTGACCGGCGGGCCGAGCATGACACTGTATGAAGTCAATCAGGCGGCGGCGCTGATCAAAGAGACCGCGCATCCCGATGTCAATCTGATCTTCGGCGCGGTTATTGACGAGAAGATGGCGGATGCGATTCGCGTGACGGTGATTGCCACCGGCTTTGATCACACTGGTCCGACCGTGCGCCGCCGTGTCAGCGTGCCGGCGCAGCAGCCCGCCGTGGCCAGCGTTGCCAGCCGATCGGCTGGGGCGGCTCCCCAGAGCGAGCCCGCACCGGCCTCTGGTACCAGCCTGTTCGACTTCCCGGTCAAGCAGCCGGTCGACGTCGACAATCTGGAAGTACCGACGTTTCTACGCAAGCGCGGGCGATAATCGCTGCGCTGCGAAACGCCAATCACTCAGGCAGGCCAGCACTCTAGCCAACGGGTAGCCGACAGAATCCAAGGAGGTTACCATGGCTGACAGTGTGTACAAAGTAATTGAGCTGGTGGGAAGCAGCAGCGAGTCGTGGGAGAAAGCGGCGGCGCTGGCTGTCGAAACGGCGGCCAAGTCTTTGCGCGATCTGCGCATTGCCGAGGTGGTTCAGCTGGACATGCAGCTGGACAACGGCAAGGTGGCTGCTTATCGCGCCAAAGTGAAGGTCTCCTTCAAGTATCACACGGGCGACGACTGAGACGATCACGTGCTAGGTGCTGGCCTGCTCTTGCAGCGCACAAGCCTCATCATCGATCGCTGGAATGTGTTTCAACTCACCGGATAGGTGTGAGCTGATTTCATGCTGGTTGGATTCTATCGTTGAGCGCCCCTCCTCCTCGACGATTGACGCGAAGACTCCTTTGGACATGAACGCCAGAGGAGTCTTCGCCATTGTACGATTGGTTTATACTGTGTTGCACGTAAGTCTAGAGTCGGTTAAAAGATGTCCCATTCGCGTTAGAATGCGTGTTTTTTTAAGGTTTAACCATTGACCTCAATGCCTTGACATGCTACACTGTGTCCGCCCTGCTCCCCCAGATATTGTGCTTTTCTGAACGTCATGTCCTATATCTAGCCATACCGCAGCGTTGCGCTTGATTGAGGGCATATCTGGAACGAGCGCGTGATGAAGGTTGAAGAATCGGTCATTGCGTTCGCCGTCGCGCTGTGAAATTCTGTCCTGACAGGCTACCATGAAGTGCCCCTACTGCGAATCTGACGATACACGTGTCATCGACACGGCCCATGAAACCACCGGGCCGGGCATTCGCCGCCGGCGCGAATGCAACACGTGCGGCAAACGTTTCTCCACGCTGGAGCGCGCGATTCTCGACACACCGATGGTGGTGAAGAGTGACGGGCGGCGCGAGCCGTTCGATCGGGTCAAGCTGCTGAACAGCATGCGCATGTCGTGCGCCAAGCGCCCGATCGCCAGCGCGTCGCTCGAGGGCCTGGTCAATCAAATCGAAGCGCGCATTCAGCAGACCGGCAAAGCCGAAGTGCCCAGCAAGATGATCGGCGATCTGGTGATTGCGGGGTTGAAGCAGATCGATCAGGTGGCATATATCCGCTATGCCACAGTGTATTTAGGCCTCGACGACTTGGAGAGTGTGCGGCGGGAAATCGATAAAATTCTCGAGCGCTAGTTGATCGCCCGTGCCTGCCAGTGGTGAAGTGCCTCCTGGCAGGCACGGGCGTTATGTCGGACGGATATGACGTGGGCCGCGCGCAAGAACTACCTTACAGGAGGAAGGCTGTGTTGGACATGACCTCAACGGCAGAACCCAGGACACCTGAACAGGAAATCAATCTTACCGACAATGCACGCGTCGTCTTAATGAAGCGTTACGTGCGCCGTGGGCCTGACGGCCAGCCCAACGAAACCGTCGAGGGCATGTTTCGGCGTGTGGCGCGGGCAGTAGCCGAACCCGATCGCGATCACGGCGCCGATGCAGACGCAACGGAGCAAGCTTTTTATCGGCTCCTGACCGAGCTGCGTTTCTTCCCAAATTCACCGACGTTCACCGGCGCAGGCACCCCGCTGGGGCAACTGGCCGCCTGCTTTGTGCTGCCCATCAGCGATGATATGGGCCGCGACAGCGCGGGGATTTTTCAAACGCTGCGCGATGCCGCATTGATTCAGCAAACGGGCGGCGGCAACGGCTTCAGCTTTGGCCGCCTCCGCCCCACGGGCACGTACGTGGCGTCGAGCGCCGGGCAGGCCACCGGCCCGGTCGGATTCCTGCGCGTGTATGACAAGGCGTTCGGCGAGATCGCGCAGGGTGGCACGCGGCGCGGCGCCAACATGGCGGTGCTGCCGGTGCATCATCCCGACGTCATGGATTTCATCAACTGCAAGGTCAGCGAAGATCAGATTACCAACTTCAACATCTCGGTGGGCATCACCGATACGTTCATGGCAGCCGTGCGTGACGACAAAGACTTTGAACTCGTCGCGCCGCACAACGGCCAGGTCATGAAGACGGTGCGCTCCCGGGAAGTCTTCAACGCCATTGTCAAGAATGCCTATCGCAACGGCGAGCCGGGCGTGCTGTTCCTGGATGCGGCCAATCGGTCGAATCCGGTGCCGCAGCTCTACGATCTGGAAGCAACAAACCCCTGTGGCGAGCAATGGTTAGGGCCTTACGAGAACTGCTGCCTCGGCTCGATCAACCTGGCGCAGCACGTGCGGGCTATCAACGGCACAGCGCAGGTGGATTGGAAAAAACTGCAGGAATCGATCGTGCTGTCCACCCACTTCCTCGACAACGTGGTGACCGCGAACAAATACGTGCCCGCGGTGCCGCAGCTGCAAGAGGCGGCGCACCGCGCCCGGCGCATTGGCCTGGGCATCATGGGCCTGGGCGACTTGATGTATCACCTGGGCATTCGCTACGGCAGCGCGGAGGCGCAGGAGTTCGCCTCGCAGGTCATGGAGTTCGTGCGCTATCACTGCCTGAAGACCTCCGTGCAGTTGGCGAAGGATCGCGGCGCGTTCCCGGCCATTGCAGGCAGCCTCTATGATCCGAAGAACCTCAAGTGGACGCCGCCGCAGCCATTGACCCCGTACCAGCATGACTGGGGCCGTCCCGCGATCGATTGGAGTGAGATCGTCGCGGGCATCAAGAAGTACGGCATTCGCAATGCGGCGCAGACCACGGTGGCGCCAACCGGCACCATCGCCACGGTGGCAGGCTGCGAGGCCTATGGCTGTGAGCCGGTGTTCGCGTTGGCTTACCTGCGCCACGTCGTCGACGCCGACGCCGGCGGCAAGGATGGGCGCACGACGCTGACCTACGCCAGCCCGCTGTTCGAACAGGCCCTGATCCGGGCCAACATCGACGAGGCCACCCGCCGGCACATTTACGACGAAGTGATGAATCACGGCACCTGCCAGACCATCAAAGCAGTGCCGGAAGCCGTGCGCCATGCCTTTGTCGTGTCGGCCGACATCATGCCGGAAGAGCACGTGCGCATGCAGGCGGCGATCCAGGCCTTCGTCGACAACTCGATTAGCAAGACGTGCAACTTCCCGGAGAATGCGAAAGAGGAGGATGTCGCCAAGGCCTACTTCCTGGCGTGGGAGTTGGGCTGCAAGGGTTTGACGGTGTACGTCACCGGCTCGCGCGATAAGGTGGTGCTGGAAACCAAAGCCACCGCGCAAAAAAAGGAAGAGAAGAAAGAAGAGACGCGCAGCGCGGCGCCGGCGCCTGAGCTAGTGCACAAGAAGCCGCGCCCGCGCAAGCTGCGGGGTGAGACGTACCGCATTGGCACGCCGTTGGGTACGGCGTTCATCACGATCAACGTCAACGGCGGCGATCAGCCGTTCGAGGTGTTCTTGAATGTAGGCAAAGCCGGATCGGATACGGCGGCGGTGGCGGAGGCGTTGGGCCGCATCATGTCATTGGTGCTGCGCCTGCCCTCGCCCATGTCACCCATCGAGCGCCTGAAGATGGTAGTCGATCAACTGGCCGGGATCGGCGGCGGCCGATCGCTGGGCTTCGGGCCCAATCGGGTGCGCTCGCTGCCCGATGGAATTTCGCAAGCCCTGGCAGAATATCTCAGCAGCGTCGACCCGGCCAAGTTCGGCAATGGCAACGGCCATGGTCCCAATGGACAGTACCCTGTCGAATCCGCCGCGCAGGCCCTGCCTGAAGCGGCAGCGTTGAAGGTTGGTGATTTGTGTCCGGAGTGCGGCGAGGCCACTTACGTGAACGAGGAAGGCTGCCGCAAGTGCTATTCGTGCGGGCACAGCGAGTGCTGAAGCACAGCCTCCCGGAAGTTTGAAACTTCCGGGAGGTTTTTGTTGCGCTTAAGCGGCGGGCGCAGGCGCGGCAGGCTGCGCGGCCTGCTCCTGCTCGTGCGCGCGCTTGTGCCACAAGTCGAACAGCGGCGGGACGCGCTTGCCCCACTCGCCATGCAGGCCGTGTGGGCCGATCGGGCGGTGTTGCTCACCCTCCTCACCCTTGACCCATCAACTCGAGCCGCTTGTGGTGCATGAACATCATCACGCCCCCGGCGATCAACAAAATCGGTACAACTTTGCGTGCGACCATGTCGCTCCTTTATTGGATTGAATTGGTAAGATTGGTCTTACTGAGCAACAGTATCGCGCCAAATTGTGAAGTGATTGTGAAGGAGGCGCGGAGAAATTGCGGAAGAAGTTGCAGGAACTTTTGATCGGGTTGTGCCGTTTGGCGGGGTAAAGTGTAAGGAGATCACCGGGTGAAATTATTCTATGAAATCCTGTATGGCCGCTTTCGCGCACCGTGGGACATTGGGCCGCGCAAAGAATTGGTCGAGTTGGTCGAGAGTGGCCGGCTGACCCCGTGTCGCGTCATCGACCTGGGCAGCGGCACCGCCAGCAACTGCGTATTTCTCGCGCAGCACGGCTTCGACGTGACCGGGGTGGATTTTGCACAAGCCGCGGTTGATCTGGGGAATAAACGTGCGGCGGATGCGAACGTGCAAGTGAATTTCATCCGCGACGATCTCACGAACCTGCAAAACGTGCGCGGCACATTCGACTTACTCGTGGACTACGGCACGCTCGACGACCTCAAGCCGCCGCAGCGCGATCGGTATGTGCAAAACATTCTACCGTTGACGCACGCGGGCACCCGCTACTTACTCTACTGCTTCGAATGGGAACCGCGCTGGTACGAGCGCCCCTATTTTTCGGGCATGGCGATGCTGCCGGGCGAAGTGGAACGACGCTTTGCGCCGCACTTCGACATCGAGCGATATGCCGCCGAAAGCGGCTTGAAGGGACTGCCACGCGGCTGGGCTGTTTATCTCATGACGCGCCTGGGTGTACTCACCTGAAGATTTGGTTACTTCACCGACTAGAGCGATTAGGGCATAGAAGATAATAAACGTTCAATTGGTCGGTAAGGTGAAGCCGATCGTCGCGCCCTGCCCGATCTGGCTGTGCGCCGTGATCGTCCCGCCGTGCGCTTCCACCAGATCTTTGGCAATCGCCAGGCCCAGCCCCGAGCCGCGCGAATCACTGGACTTGGTGTAGCGCTCGAAGATGTGCGGCAGGTCTTGTGCTGCAATGCCGCGCCCGCTGTCGCTGACGGTTACCACGATGGCCCTGTCTTGCAACTCACACTGCACACGGACCGATCCGCCGCTGCCGGTGTAGCGGAGCGCATTGGCGATGAGATTCGTTAACACTTGCCGGACGCGCGCCGGGTCGATCTCGATTAGCGGGAGATCGCGCGCGGTTTCAACGCTGAGGTTTACTCCAGCCGATTGAGCCTGCCCGCGAAATGAAGCGATCACCTCATTTACCAGCAGTCCGAGATCGGTCGGCTCGCGCTGCAATTTCAACGTGCCGCTCTCGGCATCGGCCAGCGTGCGCAGATCGTCGATGAGGCGCGACATCACGCGGGTCTCTTCCACCAATGATTCGAGGCGGGCCGCGTCGGGTTGATAGAGGCCGTCGAGCATGCCTTCGAGATTGCCTTGCAGCACGGTGAGCGGCGTGCGCAGTTCATGGCTGATGTCGGCCAGCAGGCGGCGGCGCTGTTCGTCGTTCAATTGCAGCCGTTCGCTCATGCTGTTGAACGCGTGGACGAGCTGACGCACTTCACGCGGCCCGCGTTCGGTGACACGCGCAGCATAATCGCCCTGCGCCACGTGATCCGCCGCGTCCATCATTTCCTCGATGGGTTGGGTGGCACGGCGCAGGCTCCGTCCGATGACAAACACTCCGGCACTGCTGATAAACACCAGCAGCGCGAGACAGAAAGACAGCGGCAGCCGCGAGACATTGTCAGGCGAATTGAGCGCGTTCGCCGTTGCAATGATCAGCCAGGTGAAGATGGTGCAGCTGCCAAAGATCAGGCTCGCGAAAAAAATCAGTCCGCAGCCAAAGCGCCAGAATAACCGCCGGGGCCGGCTGTGGCTGCGCCACTTGCTCCAGCCTTGCGGACCATGTGGCGGCCACGGTTCATTTTCAGGCCACCAGGGCGGACGGTTAGGGGGACGATGAGAGTGGGCATGAAAGGTTTCTGCCAAGCATTCTGAGCGGAACGTAGGGAGTCGAAGAATGCGACCCTGCTCAATCGCATCTTTCGACTGCGCTTCGCTCCGCTCAAGATGCTTCCATGTTCATTCATCCGCAAATTTGTAGCCCATGCCATACACCGTGAGGATGTAACGCGGTTCGCGCGGATTGGGCTCGATCTTGCGGCGGATGTTCTTGATGTGCGCGTCGATGGCGCGCTCGTACGATTCAAAGGCGATGCCGTGCACGGCGTCGAGCAGCTGCCCGCGCGTGAAGATGCGCCCCGGCTGACGCGCCAACGTCGCCAGCAATTGAAACTCGGTCGTGGTCAACTCGATCGGGCGATCACCCACCGTTAAACGCAAGCGCGGCACGTCGAGCGTGAGATCGGCGGCGCGAATGATCTCTTCAGCGCCGGCGGGAGCGATCGGCGCGGCGCAGCACCGTGCGCACGCGCGCGACGAGTTCCTTGGGACTGAACGGCTTGGTGACGTAATCATCCGCGCCCAACTCCAATCCGATCAATTTATCGCTCTCTTCGGATCGCGCCGTGAGCATGATGATGGGCACGTTGGAGTCTTTGCGCAGCGCTCGGGTGACGTCCAGCCCGTCGAGCTGCGGCAGGCCGAGATCGAGCACGATCAGATCGGGCTTGCTCGAGCGGGCGGTCTGAAGCGCAGCCGGCCCGTCGGATGCCGTGAGCACCGCAAAGCCCGCATGTACCAGATAATCGCGGGCCAGCTGCACGATCTTCAGTTCGTCGTCTACCACCAGGATCGTTTTCATTGCCAGGAATTATACCGCCATCACCTGAAACCTTGCGAAGGGTTGCCAGCCTTCGCAAGGCTCAGTGCCGGTCACACCTGTGCGGCCGGCGGCTGATTCATCTTTTCGTGCAGCTTGCGGTGCAGCTCTTCGACCTGCGGCGGGACTTGTTCGCCGTTGAAGCCGCGCGGGCCGCCCATGCCCCACGGGCCATGCTGCCATCCGTGACGCGGGCCAAAGGCCAGCCGCCCCAGGCCGAAGATCAAGGGGAAGAGCAGGAACAATCCCAGCAAGGCGAAGCAGCCCAAGCCCCAAAAGCCCCACGGCCGATAGACCGGCGCGTAATACGGTGCGGCTGCGCCATCGGACAGTTGCCCGCTCATGGCCGCGCCCTGTGCCATCCCGGCGTTAAAGATGGCCAGGCCCGTGCCGATGATCACGGCGGCCACGACGACGATAAAGGCGATTCTCATAAACGTGCGCATGTTGCCTCCCAGGTGTGAAGTTACAGACATTATGCGGGAACAGTGTGAATTGATTGTGAAGAGGAGGCAGAGAGAATGTGGAGGTAACAAGCGACGAGTAACGAGTAAGCCGTTTACTCGCACCGGCACTGCACCAAGCGCAGTGCGGTGCAAGTGTTACTCGTCACGCATCACGTTTTCAATTGTTTCCCACGACAAGTCCTGCAATGATCGAACGACCACGTCTGCTTCCAACACATCATGCGTCGTCAACACCCCGATCGTTTTCATGCCGGCGCGGCGCGCGCCTTCCAGCCCGGCGGGCGCGTCTTCGACGACGATACAGCGTTGGGGCCGGAGGCCCAGCCGATCGGCGGCGAGCAGAAATGGATCGGGATAGGGCTTGCCGCGCTCGACGTCTTCGGCGCAGACGATCGTGTCCATGAAATCGCCCAGCTGGATCCCCTGCAAGACAGCCGCCATATTCAGGCGCGGGGCCGAGGAAACAACCGCCTGCGGCCAGTCCGCGGCTTTCAAGTCGTCGAGCCAGCGCCGGGCGCCGGGCAGCAGGGCCAGCCCGCGCTCACTTGCCAGCCGGCGGTAGCGTTCTTCCTTCTCCTCGAGCAGACGCTGCAGTTCGGCCTGCGGCCGATCGAGTTTGAGATGGTCGCGCACGATCTCCTCGTTGCGCAGGCCAAAGGTTTTCAGCAGCTGCTCCGGGGCGAAGTGATAGCCCAGTGGTTCCAGCACTTCCGTCCAGGCTTCGACGTGATACGGCATGGAATCGATCAGCGTGCCGTCCATGTCCCACAGCACCGCTCGTGTTTGATTATTCGTCGGGTTCATGTACAATCCTTTCTGCAAGAGCCTCCGGGAGGCCAGGCCTCCGGGAGATTTAATAGGAGATATGATCATGGCCAAACATCTCGTGCTGGTCGCGGGCAACATCGGCGCAGGCAAAACCAGTTTGACGGAGCGGCTGGCCGCGCGTCTGGACTGGTACGCCGGCTATGAATCGGTGGCCGACAATCCGTATCTGGGCGACTTCTATGGTGATATGCGCAGCTGGTCGTTCCACCTGCAGATTTTCTTCCTGGGGCATCGCGCCGCACAGCACCGGCAGCTGGCGCTCGATCCGCGCAGCGCCATCATCGATCGCTCGATCTACGAGGACGCGCACATTTTTGCGCGCGCGCTGCACGAGATGGGCAACCTGAGCGAGCGCGATTATACGTCCTATTTGCGATTGTACAACCTGGTCGTGGAGTCGCTGCCGCCGCCCGCGCTGCTGATCTATCTGCGCGCGCCGGTGGAGGTGCTGATCAAGCGCATCACGCGGCGGGCGCGCGCCATCGAGAGCAGCATCACGCCCGATTACCTCCGCCTGCTCGATCGCTACTACGACGAATGGCTGGCCGAGTTCAATCTCTGCCCGGTGCTGACCATCCGCAGCGACGATCTGGACTTCGTGCACCGCAAGAAGGATCTGGGCGTGGTGGTGCAGCGCATCGAGGATCGCTTGACGGGGCGGGAGGAAGTGGTGTTTAAGTAGCACGTATTGCGTGGTGCGTGAAAAGTGACGAGTGAAAAGTGAGAAAGCGGAGAGTGCGAACGATCGCGCTCTCTTTGCGTCTCAGTAACAGACACGACTACTTGTCTGTGGGATCATTACTCAAGGCGCTAAGGCTGCTGCATCACTGCACCAGGCTAATATCGCCAAGCACTGATCTCAATGTTAACCGTTCTTATCGAGACTTTCTTACAGACTGATGTTACGCAGCAGGGCAAGTTTCCACGCGAAGCGTCGCAGAGCAAATCGACCGAATGCAGGTGGTAGGCGTATTTACCTTGGGGGAAAATTCGGCCTCTCTACCGGATACTCTCTCGATCGGTCGGCGGCAACCGGCACGGTTTTTCGACTCGGTTCTCAAGGGCAGAGAGGCTGCATGGATTGATACTTATTTAGCCCAGCGCGGGCACGACGCCCAACTGTTGCAAAAAGCCCAGATAGTCCGAATACTCCCACACTTCGACGACCTTGCCATCCTTGATGTGATATACGACACAGCCCTCCAACGTCACTTCTTTGCCGGTAGGCGGAATGGGAAGAGTCGGCGATACGCCCGTGTGCTTCATCCGCATGGTGTACCGGTAAGCGATGACATCCCCTTCGGCAATCCACTCGGCGAAGGCTATTTGAGTGTTCGAGTACGCAAGACGGAGACCCGCAATACCTTGCTTGACTGCCTCTAGCCCGCTTGCATCTGGGAAAGGCGGTTGGTGCCATACAATGTCGGCGGCGTAGACTTCATCGAAGGCGTCTACGTTGCCCTTGTACCAGGCTTCCTCGAGGGCCCATTGGTTTTTGGCTTCGAGTTCTTTGAGTGACATTCGCCATCGCTCCTTTCTTTCTCTTTATGCTGGATGGTGCTGGTTGCCGCCTTCTTTTCTGGCTACCTTTACAAGTGCCCGTGCTAACTTACAACTCAGTAGGAAAGATTCTGTAGACGATGGCCGATGGGGAAAATAGGCCGAACGCGGCTGCTCAATGTCTCAACTCTGAAATCAGCATACAACACAATCAACTCGCATGTCAAGCGTCAAAAACATATGCCGCCGACTTTAATTGCATCACGCGCATCTCCGTTATTAGTAGAGGGCGCCCAACTCGCAATTAACCTGACTTGTGTACAAGAGTTTGGAATTGTTCGATGTTATCTACACAGGCTCACTCCCCTGCGTACGTAATCCTCACATCGTCGAAACTGCCGGAGAGTTTGCCTTTCGGTTCGGCGTCGAAGAACAGCCACACCCACTGGCCCAATTGCTTGGTAGGAAGGCTCTTGCGGGCTTGTCCATCGACGTAGAACGTGATTTGCGATCCATCCCAGCCGATGGCGAGTTCGTGCGTAGCGGGCATGCCGGTGCCTTGCAGCAGGATGAAAGTCTGATCGGTGCCGTCCGTGTTATTGCCCACGTACGCCACCACCGATCCGTCCGAGGGGGCCATGGCCAGGTAGGCCCAGGCCTCGGCGTTGTCGTCCAGGCCGTTGACTTCCAGGCCGATGTCGCTGAAGCCAGTTGCGTCGAGCAGGGTGACGCGCGCCGAGATCAACTTGATGGGTTGGGGTGAATCGTGGCGCAAGCCGCCGTCCAGAAAATTTTCGGTGGCGTTGTCCATGCTGTACGTCACGCGCCCGTTTTGCAGTGCAATGGCCGGACTCGGCACAGTGGTGGTGTACGTGCCGCTGTAAACCCATGTGCTTTCATTGATCGCGGGTGCGCTGAAGTCGTCCAGCAGGTTCGCGCCGAGCTGCACCGCCGAGCCGTCACCGTCCAATCGGGTGTTGGACATCACCAGCGCCGCGATCGCAATGACGACGGCCAGCGCGGCAATCACCCCGGCCACGATCGGCCACGGGCTGCGACGGCGTTCGATCGGGGGAGCGAGGGGCGTCGGGGGTTCGGCTGGCGTTTGCACCGTTGGCAGGGTTGCCCCCGAATCGAGGGCCGATTCATAGGCTTCGGCAAATTCCACGGCGTGCGCGTAACGCTCTTCGCGCGCCTTGGCCATGGCTTTCAGCACGACTTGTTCAACCGCCGGGCTGATGTCAGGGTTTTTCAAGCGCAGCGAGGGCGGCGGCTCGACAATCTGCTTGAGCATGACGGCCATGGGCGTCTCGGCATGAAAGGGCACGTCGCCCGCGAGCATTTGATACAGCACCACGCCCAGCGAGTAAATGTCGGTGCGTTGATCGATCAGCACGCCCTGCGCCTGTTCGGGCGACATGTAATCGGGTGTGCCGACGCCGGTGCCGCTGGCCGTGATATTGGACGTGCCGGTCATGATCTTGGCGAGGCCGAAATCCATCAACTGCACCCAGCGCCCGTTTTGCAGCAGCACGTTGCTGGGCTTCACGTCGCGATGGATGATGCCCTTGTGATGGGCATGCTCCAACGCCTCAGCCATCTGGCGCAGGAGCAGCGCCGCCTGCCGCGGATCGATCGGGCCGCGGGCCATGAGGTCCTTCAACGTGCCGCCGGGGACGTACTTCATCACCAGATAGGGCGTGCGTTCGGCTTCGCCGTAATCGTAAATGGGGAGGATGTGGGGATGATCGAGCCGGGCGATGGCCTGCGCTTCGATCTTGAAGCGTTCCAGAAAGCCCGGCTGGTTCAGCAGGAACTCGGGCAGCACTTTGATGGCCACGACGCGATCGAGCGCGGGCTGGTAGGCTTTGTAGATCGTCGCCATGCCGCCGCTGCTGATCGGCTCGATCAATTGATATTGGCCGAAAGTTCTGTCGCTGAGATCAGCCATTGCAGATAACGAGTAACGAGTAATGCGTAACGAGCGAGGTACCACGCCGCTTACTCATTACGCATTACTCGTTAGGTAGTTATGCCTTCCAGTGTCTGGCCAGTTCCACCAGGGCGCGCACCCCGAAGCCGGTCCCGCCGCGAATGACGTAAGGCAGTTTGGTGCGCGGATACAGCGCCGTGTAACCGACCGTGTCCGTCGCCATGCCGGCAATGTCCCAGTGCGCCCACGGATAGGACGTGAATTCTTCCAGGAACACCGCGCTCGTTCCCACGCCGCCGTAGCGTCCGCCAGTATTCTTCATGTCGGCGTTGTCGCTGTGAACCTTGTCGCGATATTCGTCGTACAGCGGCAGCCGCCACAGCTTCTCGTTGGTCGCGCTGCTGGCGATCTTGACCCGGCGTGAGAGTTCGTCGTCGTTGCAGAAGAAGCCGGCGGCCACGTTCTCGCCCAGCGCGATGACGCACGCGCCGGTCAGCGTCGCCAGATCGATCACGGCCTGCGGCTTGAAGTCGGCGGCGTAGCACAGCGCATCGGCCAGGATCAGGCGGCCTTCCGCGTCAGTGCTGATGATCTCGATCGTCTTGCCGTTGCGCGCCGTCAGCACATCGGCGGGGCGATAGGCCGTGCCGCTGGGCAGATTCTCGCACGTGGGGATCAGGCCCATCACGTGCACCGGCAGCTGCAGGCGCGCCACCGCTTCCACGGCGCCGATGACGGCCGCCGCGCCGCCCATGTCGTTCTTCATCGCTTCCATGCCGTCGGCGGGCTTAAGACTGATGCCGCCGCTGTCAAAGGTAATACCCTTGCCCACAAAAATGATCGGCGCGGCGTCCGCGCCCGGGTAGTCCAGCTCGATGAACTGCGGCGGATTGGCCGTGCCTTGCGTCACGCCCAGCAGCGCGCCCATCTTCTGCTGGCGCATCCAGTCAATGTCGTGGACGACGCACTTGACGCCCGCTTCCTGCGCCATCTTGACGGCCGCCTCCGCCAGATTCTTCGGCAGCAGGTAGTTGGGCGGCTCGTTGACCAGATCGCGCGCGCGATTCACACCGGCGGCAATGGCCTCGCCTGCTTGCGCGCCCGCTTCGATCGCGGCGAGCTTGCTTTCGTCGAATTCCACGATCGTCAACGACTCGACCGGGCCGCGCTCGCGCGGGGCGTTGCGATGTTCGCGCCATTCATACAGGCCCAGCAGCACGCCCTCGACCACCGCCTGTGCCGCCGACGCCGCATCGATCTGTCCCGTGCCGGCGCCGTGCGCCACAGTCGCGATCGACTTGCAGCCCAGATCGCGTGCGCGCCGCGCCGACCAGGCCGCCGCCTGCCGCACTCGATCGAGATTGAAATCGGCGACCTTGCCCAGGCCCACGACGATGACGCGCTGAGCGGACAGCGCGCCGCGTGCATACAGCACGCTCAACTCATTCAACTTGCCGCGAGTGTCGCCGGAACGAATCAGGTCGGAGATCGCGCCGTTCAGCGCTTTGTCCACCGCGCCCGTGCCACCGGCCGGCACTTCCGTGCCTTCAAAGAGATTGACGATGATAGCATCAGCCTGAGTTGCTTCAAGCGATCCACGCTGTACTTTGATGTCCATGCTGGCTCCTGTAGTGGGTGAGATTCGAGGTTGTCGTCATTATACAACAACATCGCTGTTCAGGGCGTGATCTGATAGATGTTCAGCGGGCCTTGTTGGAAGACGATTTGACTGCGGGGCAGCGCCAGCCGATCGGTGGAGGCCGCCACCAGCGTGATCCGCCACCGATCGATCAACTCCTGCCGCTCGGCCTCCGGCGTGGCAGGATCGAAAAAGCGGTTAGCCGCTGCGCTCTTCTCCTCGAAGCCGATCGTTTCGATGGGGTGGCCGGCGAACACGCGCGCATCGGCATAGATCGGCAGCAGGTTGCCGAAGCGCCAATCGGCCAGCACCACATCCCGATCGGTGGTGTGGCGGCCCAGCCAGGCGAGCGCGGCCAGCTGATCGGCGGTCTGATACAAGGGGGGATGGGGCGCGCTCACGAAGACCAGCCCCATGCCAATCACGACGAGGGTCGAAACCGCGGACATGGCGAGCACGCCAAGCGCCATCGTCCGCCGCAGCGGCGCCCTGGAATCGATCAGGCGCAGCAGCGCATAGGCGCCAAAGATGCACAGCGGAATCTGCCAGCCGGCGATCATGCGGCGGCTGATGGCGATGGGCATATACGCCATGATGGGGCCGGCGATCAACCAGGCCAGGAGGAAAGAGAAATGGCGGGCTGGAGAGATGGCAGGGCGGCCTGCCTGGTGAAGATAGAGTCCGATGGCGGCCAGCACGATCAGCGGCGCAAAGCCGGCGAGGAAGTCAAAAAGTGCGGGCGAAGTAAATTCGTTTTGCGCTGACCACGCGGCCAGGCCGGGACTGGCGCGAAAGGCGCTGATGAGATACGCGCCGTACACTCCCGCGCCGATGCACGACAACGCGACGAGAATGCCTTCACGCCACGGGATTGTTTTGCGTTGAATAGACAGGGCGACGAGATACGCGCCGAAGAGGCCTGCAAACGCCGGCCCATAGGCTTCGCGCGACAGCGCGGTGAGCAGCCCTAACGCATTGGCGACGATCAGGCGGCCTGCCACTTCCCGGAGGTTCTGAACCCTCCGGGAAGTTAAATCAAGTACGTAACCGATCCAGATCAAGAACAGGGCACAGCCCAGGATCACATGCGGCGTGCCGTAGAGGATTGAGAAGACAAAAGCATCCGGCGCAATGAGTTCGTAGGCCACGTATTGCTGGTTGAAGAAGAGGCTGACCAGCAGGCCCCAGCCGCCGCTGAATAGCAGCAGCCACCACGTCCAGACCTGCCAGCGTTGATCGGCCACAAAACGCGCGATGAACTTGGCCAGGACGATTAACAACAAGAGGCTGCTTAAGAAGCGTGCGCCGTGATAGAGCAAGGGATAAGACAGGCCCAGCGGGGCGAGTTTGCCCAGTACCAGGTAGAAGGGATAGACAAAACCGCCCGTTTGATATTCGTCTTCGCTCGTGTACGGCAGGTGAAATTCCCACGCGCCCTGTGCGCCCTGCCGCATCTTGGCGTAGTACGAATAGCCGTCTTGTTCGTAGAGGAAGAATCCGCCAAATTGATGTTGTGGCGTGGAGGAGGCGTAGCCGACGAGATAAGGCAGATTGGCCCAGAGGAGGGCGACGATGGCCCAGATGATGAAAGCGCGATTGCGGCGAAGGCGTGACACGGTGACAGAGTGACAAGATGACAAAAAGACAAGAAGACAAGATGATCTTGTCCTCATCACGTTTTACGCATTACTCGTTGCACATTACGACTTGCGCTTCAACAGACTTTGATATGCTTTCTGCATCACCAGCGCATCTTCTTCCATCAACGGGCTCTCGCACAGGATGCGCCCGCCCGCTTGAGCGTCGATGAGCGCGCGGAAGAGGTCTTTGTACTTCAGATCGGCTTCTTTCAGCGGCAGGTGTTTCTTTTCACCCTTGGGGCCGTAGTCGATGCCGGACAGATGAATGTGCAGCGACTGCAAGCCGCGTTTGCCGAGCCCGTCTTTGACCCGCTTCAGCGCGGTGCTGAACTCCTGGTACGAATTGAAACTGCCGTCGCCCGCGCGCGCATGCAGGTGCGCGAAGTCGACGCAGGGCAGCACACCTTCGATCTCGCGCGACCACTCGATTGTTTCTTCCAGCGTGCCCAGCATGGCGCTCTTGCCCATCGTTTCCGGGCGCAGGACCACTTTCACCCCTTCGGCCTGCAGCTGCGCGGCGACGTCGGCCAAACGGGCTGAGGCGGTTTTGAACGCCGCCGCCGGGGCATGGCCCATATACGAGCCGGGATGGAAGATGATGTCGGTCGCGCCCGCTTTGTGCCCGGCGCGCGCTGCCGCCAACAGCCGATCGCGACCGGCCTGCCACAACTCCTGCGTTTGCGCGTTGAGATTGATGTAGTACGGCGCGTGAACGCTGAGCGATAACTTGGCTTCGGCAGCCGTGGACTTAATCACCGCGCAGGTTTCATCGCTCACGCGCACGCTCTGCACCCAGGCCAGTTCCAGCGCATCAAGTTTCAGATCGCGCAGGCGCAGAATACCGCCCGGCGAGCCACCCGGCTTTTTGGGCGTGCTTAGAGGCGAACCGACTGTGCCGAAGAGGAATCCGCTGCTGCCCATCAAGGGTAACCTATTCGATCGCGACGATCTTGAACTTGATCATCCCGCCGGGAGCTTCGAATTCGGCTTCATCGCCGACGTGCTTGCCCAGCAGGGCGCGGCCCAGCGGGCTCTCATTGCTAATCTTGCCTTCCAGTGGATTGGCTTCGGCTGCGCCAACCATGCTGAACGACTCTTCGTCGTCCAGACCCGCTTCCTGCACCTTGATACGCGAACCGATGCGCACTTCGCCGCCGCTCTGCTCGGTAATGATCGTCACGTGGCGCAGCATGACCTCGATGGTGCGGATGCGGCCTTCCAGAAAGGCTTGATCTTCCTTGGCTGCAATGTAGTCGGCGTTTTCGGACAGATCACCCTGCTTGATGGCAAAGTTCAAGCGCTCGGCCAGCTCGCGGCGCTTGTTGGTCTTCAGGTCTTCCAGTTCGGTTTCCAGTTTCAGTTTGCCTTCCGGCGTCAGATAGGTCGTCGTTGGCTCTTGCATGCTCGCTGCTGTTCCTCCACAGTCAATAAATCAAGTATAACACGATCGGGTCGAGGTCTACTTCGCTCCGATCAGCGCCAGCAGCCGTGGCCCGAAGATCAACAGTCCTACGAGTACCGCGCCCAGCGCGCCGACGAGCACGGCCCCGGCGGCCATATCCTTGGCAATCTTGGACAGCGGATGCGGCTCGCGGCCCACCCGATCGACCACCGCCTCGATCGCGCTATTGAACAGCTCGGCGGACATCACGATCATGATCGTGACGACGAGGATGGCCCACTCGATAGTGCTGATTTGCAGCAACAAACCGGCTACGATCACACCGGCCGCCGCCAGGACGTGAATCCGCATATTGGCCTGCGTCCGCAAGCCGTGGCCAAGGCCGGCGAAGGCATGACTGAAGGAACGAATGAGGCGCATAACTAATGAATAATGAGCAATGACCGATGGCAAATGACACAAGCCACTCTATCAGAGCGGGGGTTCGGTGATGGCCGCCCCGAGTTTCTTCAGCGCGGCCGCCTGCGCTTTCCACATCACCTGCTGCTCGGCTTCCGTGTAGTGATCGTGCCCCAGCAGGTGCAGCACTCCGTGCACCACCAGCAGCTGCAGCTCGGCTTCCACTGGATGCCCGCCGCTCCTGGCCTGTTCTCTGGCCTGAGGATAAGAAATGACCACGTCGCCGAGATAGACGGTATCCGGATCAGGTTGATCGGTGGCAGCAAAGGACAGGACATCTGTCGGAGCATCGACCTCACGGAAGGCGCGATTGAGCGCCCGCAGCTGGGCATTGCCCGTGATCACGACCGTCATTTCAACGCGGCGTTTAACGCGTTGTTGATGCAGCGTGGTCTGCGCCGCCCGGCGCAGGGCGGCCGGCTTCACCCTGGCCCGATAGCGCGCCGCAATCTGTACGTCAATACGCGCCGTCTGCGCCTTACGGGTTGACGTCGTCGTCACTTTCGCGGCTGTGCGTGATCCGGCCATGGCTCTGTTCCTCTATTCCTGCTGCTGGGTTTGTGCCAGGCCCGCTGCCTGTGGCGGGCGCTCCATTTTTCTCCGTGTCATTTACGTGCGCGGCCTGCGGGGCGGGTTCCGTCTTTTGCTCCTGATCCGGATAGCGCAAGCGCGGATGATACATGCCTTGCAGCGTCGTGACAAACAAGCCGCGCACCTTGTCGAGATCGGCGATGGTCAACGGGCACTCGTCCAGCTGTCCCCAGGCCATGCGATCGCTGATGACTTTGCGCACCAGATCGTTCAGTTGCTCCGGCGTGGCGGGGCGATTGGCGCGCACGGCGGCCTCGCAACCGTCGGCCAGCATCAACAGCGCAGTCTCCTTCGATTGCGGCTTGGGACCCGGGTAGTGAAAGGCCGACTCGTCCACGCCCGCCGCGCCAGTGGGCGACTGCTCGACGGCTTTTTGATATAAGAAGCTGACGCGCATGGTGCCGTGATGCTCGGGAATGAAGGCGCGCACCCGCGACGGCAAGCGATACTTCTTGGCGAGCTTGATACCTTCGGTGACGTGGCTGGTGATGATCTCGGCGCTGGTGCGCGGATTGAACTGATCGTGGACGTTGGCGCCTTCCACCTGATTCTCCACGAACATGTACGGCCGCACCATCTTGCCGATGTCGTGATAGTACGCTCCCACGCGCGTCAACAGCGAATTCGCGCCGATCCGCTCGGCGGCTTGCTCCGCCAGGTTGGCGACCATGAGCGTGTGATGATACGTGCCAGGCGATTTGTGCAGCAGCTCATTGAGCAGCGGATGGGTGGGCCGCGCCAATTCCAGCAGCTGCACCGTCGTCGTCACGTCGAACAGATTGCCGATGAGAAACAGGCCGACCAAAGTCAGGCTGGCCGACAGGCCGCCGTTCAACACTGCCGCGGCGACCAGCGTCAGCAGCCCAACGGCGTCGAGCGTGCCGCTGGGTGCGCGAAACGCCAGAATTACCAGGCTGTCTGCCAGCGCCACATACGCGCCCGCCAGAAAGAACTTGTTGAGGTGTTCGGCGCTGCCCAGCGTCCAGATGGCGACCAGGCCGCCAACGGCAGCATAAACGGCAATCTCGAATGAATTGTTCGCGATAATCCCGACCAGCCCCGCCAGAACAATGGTCGCCGTCGTCGCGATACCCGGTCCCACCAGCACCACCACCAACAGGGAGAAGGCCGCTGCCGGGTAGACGAAGGGCATGACCGTGCGGTTGACGGCCATGAGCTTGGCGACGATCAGGAAAACGAGCAGCAGCAGCATCAGCAGGAACAGCGCGCGCGGGCGCGCCAGCAGCGACGGCTCGATGCGCCACACGTACAGGCCGATCAGCAGGGCGGCCAGCAGCGCGGCTAGCGCGTAACTGAGGAGGCTGTTCCAGCTGACCTGGGGCTGCCGCAGGCCCAGCTGCTCCAGCGTCTCAATCTGCAGATCGCTCACGATCTCGCCCCGCCGCACAATGATCTGGCCGGCTTCGATCTCACGCGGCTGGGGGGCGACTTTGTCGCGCGCGGCCTGGCGTGCTGCCGCGGTAGCTTCGTCGTTGCGGAGACGGTTGGCGATGACGAAATTCTGGGCAATCTGGCTGACCAACTGCGTCTGCTGCTCGTTCAGATCGATCGCGACGCGCGCCGGCAGCCGCGCTTTCACATCCTCCACATTGGTGTCGCGGATTTCCTCGCGCAGCGCCGAATCGATCACGGCCACGACCTCTTGCGTGACGCGCTGCCACGTATCTTCCGGCAGGTCGAGCAGCTGATCGATCGCTTCGGGCGTCAAGCTCACACCGTCGATGCGGTTGAGCAGCGCCTGCTTTTCGGCGCGGGAACCGATCGGGTCGGCGCGCACCGCGCGGATGTAATCCAGCACCCCGCGCGCCTTGGCCACCTGCCGGCGCGGCACGCTCAGATCGAGCGGATCGTACACGAGAGCCACAGCCCGCTCGGCGGCGTCACGATCCTGCTGGGTGAGAATTTCGCTGGCGTAATTGATGGTGCGCGGAGCATTGATGTCGTCGCGCGCCACATCGCCGGCGTCCAGCGCCACCCGGCCCGCGGTGAACAACGGCACGATCAGGATGGCGGCCGCGCCCAGCACAAAGCACGCGCCGATCAACCAGACCAGGATGTCGGGTCGTTTCTTGCTGCGGGCGGAATCTGATTTCAGCTGCCGGATTGAAGTACATAGTCCAACACAGCGAGGAGCTTCACAGCTCCTCAGGTTCGGCATCGTTCACTTGGCTGCTGCAGAAAATAGTCTACCGCGTGAATCCGGGAGAGTCAAGTTACAGCTTGATAGCGGCCAGCACGCCCGAAACATCGACCCGGCTGGCGTCAAACCATGCAATTCGCGGATCGTCAGGGTGGAACCAGGCATATTGATGCCGGATAAAACGATGGGTGTGATGCTTGATTTCTTGCACGGCATCCTCGAGTGTCATTTCACCGCGCAGCACCGCGCCCATCTGCGGATAACCCAAACTCGATAGAGCAGGCAGGCTCCAGTCATATGTCGCGGCCAGCGCGCGCACTTCGTCCAGCCAGCCGCGCGCGATCATTTCGTCCACGCGCGCATCGACACGGCGATACAGTTCGTCGCGCGGCAGCGTCAGGCCGAAGCGGCGCACGGCAAACGGCGGAGGTTCTGCTTGTCCGGCGGCGCTGAACTTCTGCCCGGTGGATAAATATACTTCCAAAGCGCGGATGGTGCGCCGCACGTTGCGCGGATCGATCTTGGCGGCGGCTTCGGGATCGATGTGCTGCAGTTCCTCGAACAACTTGTCGCCGCCTTCACGAGTGGCGCGTTCTTCCAGTTGAGCGCGCAGCTCAGGGTTGGGCGGCACGGCGGGAATTCGCAAGCCATCGGTCACGGCGCGCACGTACAGCCCGGTGCCGCCGACAAGCAGCGGCTGCTGGCCGCGCGCGAAGATGTCGCCGATGGCCGCGTAGGCATCAGCTTGATATTCGGCGAGGGTGTAAGACTGATCGGGATCGGCGCAATCAATCAGATGATGGCGGACACGAGCCAGCTGATCGGGCGTGGGTTTGCCGGTGCCGATGTCCATGCCCCGATAGATCTGGCGCGAATCTGCCGAGACGATCTGGCCGTTAAGGCGTTCGGCCAATTCGATGGCGAGTGCCGTTTTGCCCACGCCGGTCGGGCCGACGAGGCAGAGCAGGGAGCGGGAGAGAGGTGCGGTCATGGGGATTGGGAACCGTGCAGCGTGCTCCGTAAGAATGTTATCGCGCTACGCAGCACGCCATACACATTACGTTTCTTCAATCGCGTTCTCGATCAGCGTGCAGCGCTTCACTTCGCCATGTGATCCGATTTCGATGGCGACCACGTCGATGCGCCAATCTCGATCGGCCTGGCCCTGCTCGTCAAGGTAGGTCTGCGCGGCGGCGACGAGCCTGGCGCGCTTGGTGGGCGTGATCGATTCCTCGGGCGTTCCCAGTCGATCGCCGCGCCGGGTGCGCACCTCTACAAAGATCAACTTGCCCTTTTGCTCGGTCACCAGATCGATTTCGCCTACGGGACAGCGCCAGTTGCGCGTCCGGATGGCGTAGCCGCGATCGGTCAGATATTGAGCGGCGTATTGCTCGCCGCGCTTGCCCAGCGAGTGGCGCGCGTTGGTCATGGTTAGAAGTTACCCTATCGTAACGGATTGCTCCACGGGCGTCAAGCGTGGTTGTCATTTGCCCCGGCAGTGTGCTAGAATAGTTTCTGTCCGAAAAGTAGCGGACCGGGCTCCCACACCGCACTGCACGCAGTGGGTGCATGTGTGCCCGGCAAATTCGCGGCGTGGGAGCCGCTCCTGCTGGGTTTTCGGACAAGAACTAGAATAGTTCTAACCTTCCGGCACGGGAGCCCACCCATGGAGACGATCGATATCTTGCGGCGGACCGATATTTTCTATGATTTGACCGGGGCGCAGTTGGAAATGCTGGCCTCCATCTGTGAAGAGCGCCTGGTCAAGCTGGGCGACATCATCTTCGAGGAAAACAGCCAGGGCGATGAGATGTTCGTCATTGCGCGCGGCGCGGTGGAGATTCTGGTCGATCCGTCGATTGTGGGCGGGCCGAGCGCCAAGAAACGCGGCAGCCTGCCGGTGGCGATTGCGACGCTGCGCAGCGGGCAGACATTCGGCGAGATTGCGCTGGTCGATCAGGGTCTGCGCACTGCCTCGGCGCGCTGCGCCGAAACGGAGACGCAGCTGCTGGCGCTTAAGCGCAACAAATTCATGAAGTTGTGTGACACCTACCCGGAGATGGGCTATCGGGTGATGCGCAACATCGCCGCCGATTTAGCCTTCAAGATTCGCGGCAGCGATCTGGCGATCCGCGAGCAGTCTGCTGTGGCGGCCGCGCCCGGCAAGTTAGCATAGGGCAGCCAGGTACAGTTTTTCGGAGTCGGGTCGTGCCGGTACCTGGCGCGTCGCCGGCGCAGAGCGCCGGGTACGACGAGGCGCAGCCAGTTTTCCGGCTGAAGCCTCGTCTCCAGGTCGCAATTGAGTGTGAATCTGATTTGAGACTGGCAGGCCAGGCGGTGTATGCCGCAGCGCCTGCCAGATCTCTTTTTTGTGGTGCAGTTACCCTGGCCTGCGGAGAAAAGCATGCACGCCGAAATCATTGCCACTGGCAGCGAACTGCTGCTGGGTGAGGTGGTCGATACCAACTCCACGCACATCGCGCGCCGCTTGCGCGAGATCGGCCTGAACCTGTACTACAAGACGGTTGTCGGCGATAACGAGCAGCGGATGGAAGAAGCGCTGCGGATTGCGCTGAACCGCTCGGCTGTGATCATCACGACGGGCGGCCTCGGCCCTACGGTGGACGATGTGACGCGGCCAGCCGTCGCCCGCGCCGTGGGACGCGAGTTGATCTTCAGCGCTGAACTCCTGGCGCAGATTCAAGCGCGCTTTCGGGCCTACGGCGTGCCGATGGGTGAGAACAATCGCCGGCAGGCCTACCTTCCTCAAGGCGCCATCCCGATCGAGAATCCGGTGGGCACCGCGCCGTCCTTCATCGTCGAACAGGATGGTCACCTCATCATCAGTTTGCCGGGCGTGCCGCGCGAGATGGAATATCTCATGGAGCACGCGGTGCTGCCTTATCTGAAAGACAGATTGCCGCTCACGGATGTGATCCTGATCCGCACGCTGCGCACTGCCGGCCAGGGCGAAAGCCGCCTTGACGAAGCGATTGGTGATCTGGAGACCTCGCCAAACCCAACGGTGGGGTTATCGGCCAAGGCCGGACAGGTGGATATTCGCATCACATCCAAAGCAGCGACGCGTGAGGCAGCGGCGATCCTCAACGCCGAGATGGAACAGCGTGTGCGCGACAGAGTGGGGCAATTCATTTTTGGCGCGGACGATGACACGTTGGAAGGCGTGGTAGCACGCTTGTTGCTCGATCAACACTGGGCACTAGCCAGCGTAGAATGCGGCACGGGCGGCGCCCTGGGTGGGCGACTGGCGCAGCTGGGCGAGGACTTCCGCGGCGGCGTCATCATCGCCGCTGGAACATTGAATGACCTCGCCGCTGTGACCGAAGCGGCCCGACGCATCCGATCGGATCGCGGCAGCGACCTCGGTTTATGTGCGTCGGTGATCGATGCGCCCCACGAAGTGCAGCGCGGCTTGAAGTTGATGATCGCGCTGGTGATGCCTGACGGCGTGAAGACTGTCGAGCGCGGTTTTGGCGGACATACGGCGTTAGCCGGGCAGTGGGCCTCGGCAGCAGCCCTGGGGTTGGTGTGGCGAAGCGTCAGGGATTCAGTTCATACCGCGTGACCTGCACCTGCGCATATTCCGCATGGAACGTCGCGCGGCCGTTCATCTCCAGCCAGCGCTGCAGCAGGTTGCGCGTGTCCCACATCGCCGCTTCAGAGGAGACCAGCCACACCGCGCGCTGATCGGCAAACATCGGCTGGATCTGGGCCAGCACTGTTTCATCACTGCTTTGATAACCGTTGACGCTGCCGGGAAAGTTGGTGTAAGGTCCACCCAACGATTGATAGGGTTGGCGGAAATAGTAGTCGAACGTGTGCTGCACGTGCGGGATTTGAAACACGACGAGATCGCCGGGTTGAATCTCGCGCCCGATCGCCTGGGCGGCCGATCGAAAGTCGGATTTGAAGGGCGTCGTCGCCTGCGTGATCACACTGGAGCCGCTCACGATTAGCAGCGCGGCCAACGCCATCACGGCCAGCGGCCTGACCCATTCCCATAAGGCATACACGCCCAACGCCACCGCCAGATAAAACGCCGGTTGAATCCAGATCAAATAGCGATCCGTGAAGATCGGGCGATTCATCGAAATGAGGGCAATCGCCAGCGCCGGGATCAGCGCCCACGCCAGCAGGCTGAGCCGTGCGAGGATCCGATCGGGTCGTGAGGCGGGCTGCGGCGGTGTATCGATCGACAACAGCCCGAAGACGGCCAGCGCCGCCGCCAGGCCGGCCGCAATCAAAAGGATCTGCTCGCCAAGTCCGCTGAGAATGCCGCCGGTATAGGCGCGGCCCAGCACGCGGAACATCTCCCCCAGGGTGTAACGCGTAAAGCCGGTTTCGCCTGCCTGAAAGATCAGCTGCACGCGCGGCAGGCCCACCGGCCAATAGGGCACGGTGACGCACACCAGGGCGGCGAGGCCCGCGATGAGATGGCGGCGGCTGCCCTGGGGCCACCACACTAGAAACAGGATCACCTGCACGGGAATGAACAACGCCGCCAGAATGTGCGATCCCATGGCGATCGACGTACACACCACCACGCCGATCCAAAAGCGCAGGCGGCCTTCTACTACTGCGCGCCGCAGAAAATAGACGGAAGCCAGAGCCAGCAGGGTGATGAGCGTGTACATCTTGGCTTCCTGGCTGTACCACACCTGATAGGCTGAGAACGCCAGCAGCGATCCGGCGATCAGGCCCACGGCTCGATTGAATAGGCGCGTCCCCAGTGTGATGATGAGCGCCACGCTGATCACGCCGCACATCAAAGAGAAGAAACGCAGCGCAAACTCGCTGTAACCGAACAGCTCGATCGCGCCGCGCAGAATCAAGAAGAACAACGGCCCGTTGAAGCCGGGCTGCGTGAAAGCGGCCAGCAGCTCAGGGATGTTGGGCGGGCAGGTGGGCGTGAACGACAGCGCCGTGTGCGGCAGATCTTTCAAGAGCGGCGCCTGCGCAAAACAGATCGCATCGACCTCATCGCGCCACAGGCTTTGGAAGGTGAGGCCGTGCAGGCGGATGACGAAGGCGATGAAGATCAGGGCGAGAGGCGCGAGACGTGCTGCGTAGTGCGTGGTGCGTGATGCGTGAGAAGGCGCGGTGTGTATGGACATGATCTACAAGTGATAAGTGACGAGTGACGAGTGACGAGTGAAACGCGTGACGGGCTGATGTTACGCACTATGCAACACGCACCGCGTTTGCATTATACCGCAGTGCGTTTTACAAAAATAATTTCTGTTTTGACAGCCTGTGCCGGGTGTGATACAACTGCGCACAGCCGATTCCCCCAGGAGAAGAAGATGCGTTTTGTAAAAGGCCTGCTGCTGTTTTTGTTGGTGGTTGTCGTGATCCTGGCCGTCGTCCTCGGCGGCGGTTATCTGTACCTGACGCGCCGCGCCTTTCCTCAAAACGATGGCACGCTGCAGATCCCTGGCCTGCGCGCCCCCGTCATCATCACCCGTGATAAAAGCGGCATTCCACACCTTTACGCCTCCAACACACATGATCTGTTCATGGCGCAGGGCTACGTGCAGGCGCAGGATCGCCTGTGGCAAATGGAATCATTCCGGGCGGGCATTGCCGGCAATACCTCGCAATTACAGCCGTCGCTTAGCAACCTGGAGGCCGATAAGTTCGTCCGCACGCTCGGCTGGCGGCGCGCCGCCGAAGCCGATTACGAAGTGGCCAGCGCCGAGTCCAGGGCGATTTTGCAGGCCTTTGCCGACGGCGTGAACGCCTATCGGGACACGCAGGCGGGCAATCTACCCAGCGAGTTCTTCATCGTCGGCGCGTTTGGCAGCAAAGGCCCCGGCTTTCAGCCTCAACCGTGGGACGCGATCGATTCGCTGCAAACAGCCAAGTATATGGCCTGGGACTTGAGCGGCAACGCCGGCAATGAGATGTTCCACGTCCAATTGCTGCAGAAGTTCGGCGAAGCCGGCTATCCGGCGGTGGTGAATGCGCTGCAGCCGCCCTACGACTACAAGAACATGCCGATCATCGTTCCTGAAGGCATCGTCTGGAAGAGCGTGCCCGCACAGCTCGCCCTGTTTGACGGGTTGGATGCGGCCTTTGGCAAGCGCGATCGCGGCCTGGGCTCCAACAACTGGGTTGTCAGCGGCAGCCGCACCAGCACGGGGCAGGCGCTGCTGGCAAACGATCCGCATCTGGGATTTCAAATTCCGGCGTTGTGGTACTTCGACGCGCTGCACTGCCAGCCGGTGAGCGCCGAATGTCCATACGAGGTGATCGGCGCTTCGCTGCCGGGCGTACCGGGCATCGTCATCGGGCACAACGCGCGCATCGCCTGGGGCGTAACCAACGTCGGGCCGGACGTGCAGGACCTGTTTATCGAAAAGGTCAACGACGACACGAACCAGTATGAATACAAAGGCCAGCAAGTCGATTTGCAGATCGTTCCCTCCACGTGGACGATTAAGGGTAAGTTGCCGGAAGGCTACAAACCTTCTCACAACGAAGTCGACGAATATGATGCTGCTTCCGACACGACGACCATAACACTCAATGTGCGTTACACCGGCCATGGCCCGCTGATTACCGACGTGGACGACGGCTACGCCGTCGACAATCAAGCGGTGGCGTTTGCCTGGACGGCCACCAATGCGCCGGAGAAATTGCTGGAGTCATTCTTCGGCGTCAACCTGGCGAAGAACTGGGAAGACTTCCGCGCGGCGCTCAGCCAGTACGGGACGCCCAGCCAGAACTTCGTCTACGCCGATGTGGATGGCAACATCGGCTACCAGACGCCGGGACGCATCCCGATTCGGGCCAAAGGCGACGGCCAGCTGCCGGTGCCGGGCTGGACCGGTGAATACGATTGGACCGGTTACATTCCATTTGATGAGCTGCCACGCGCCTATAACCCCGCCAAAGGCTATATCGCGACGGCCAACAACGCCGTCGTCGGGCCGGATTTTCCGTACTTCCTGTCCATGGAATGGGATCGGGGTTATCGGGCCAGGCGGATCGTCGATCTGATTGAGGGCAAAGACCAGCTCAGCGCCGATGATTTCTCAGCCATTCAAGGCGACAACCTGGATATCGCCGCACAGCAGATCGTCCCCTATGTGAAAGACATTACCGCCGAGGGCGACGCGCAGAAAGTCCTGGATGCCATCAAGTCGTGGGACTTCCACACGACCGAGCAGAGCGCCGGCGCAGGCGCCTATCAAGTCTTCTGGCTGCACTTGCTGCGCAACACCTTCGACGACGACCTGGGCGATCTGGCGAAGGATTACGTGAGTGGCGATGACGTCAATCGGCAGGCGATGATCCTGCTGCTGGCGCAGCCGGACTCCAAATGGTGGGACGACGTTGCCACGCCCAATCGGGTGGAGACACGCGACGATATCCTCAAGCAGTCACTGGCTGACGCCGCGCGCGATCTCGTCGCGCAATATGGGGCTGATCCCAACGGCTGGCAGTGGGGCAAACTGCATACCATAACTTTCAAGCATAGTGCCTTGGGCGATCAGCCCGTGGCCTTTATTTACAATCGCGGGCCATTTCCGGTAAGCGGCGCTTCTGCGCTGGTCAACAACACGGGCGGCAACTTTGCCTTCGCTTATGAACCGGGCGATCCCAACTGACGGATATCATGCAGGAAACGTATGGCCCGTCGCTGCGGCAGATCGTCGATCTGGGCGATCTCAATGCCTCGCGCTTCATTCACACGACGGGGCAAAGCGGCCTGCCGACCAGCCCACACTACGACGACATGACGCCGCTCTGGCTGAAAATCCAATACGTTCCCATGTGGTGGGATGCTGCCGATGTCAAAGCAAACGCCGAGGGGACTTTAACCCTGACGCCGTAGCGCGGCTGGCGGCGCTTAACCCAACTGTAACCGAGTCGGTATCGCCGCCTTTACTTGATTTGCTTATAATGGGGGTTGTGTAATACAATATCCCCGGCGCAACATAACCGGTTTTGCTGCGATCGGGTGCAGCGCCAATACACATCATGAGGAGGCATAGAATGAGAATCGTCGTACGTTTGGCAGTTCTTACCGCGGTTTTGGCTTTGAGTGTTGGCGCCGTCGGGCCTGTATCGGCGGCACCCTCGCCGGCGCTGCCGCCACCGCCTGGTACCATCCTTGGGCAACATACGGTGATGGCAGGGGAAACGCTGGACTGCATCGGGCGCGCCTATAAGGTTGATCCGAATGCCATCGCGCAGGTGAACGGCACCTCAAGTCCTGCTGTTGGACAGAAGTTGAACATCCCGGCCGTGCCGTGGTTTAACATCCCGGCTGGGACGACGTGCACCGCACAGTTCACTCCGACCAATTGGCCGCCACCGGATCCCAGCACGATCTTTGGGCAGCACACGGTCAAACAGGGCGAATGGATCTACTGCATTGCGCGCGCCTACAAGGTCAACCCGATGGCTATCGCGCAGGCGAGCGGGATTCCGGGGCCCTATGGCCCAGCTGGCTGGTGCGGCGGGTGCAGTGGCTGGCAAGGCTCATGTGGTAGTGGGTGCGGCGGCTGGCAGTCAGTACTCCATGTGGCTGGGGCTGGTGCGGCGGCTGGTCCCCCTGGAACTTCGTTTACCCTGGCCAGGTACTCCAGATCCCGGCTGCGCCGTGGTGGGGGTACAACAATCCGGCGGGACCGACTTGCGCAGCACAGTCAACCGTCGTGTTGCCGGCCGGCTGGTGATCAACCAGGAGTTACGCAACCGCCTTACCAGGACCGCACTTGTGGTAAGGCAGCCGGTTGAAAATTACCTGCTGGGATAGCGATCTATTCCAGCGGGTAACTGTACCTGATGTAACCTGAGTGTGCATTTCGGAGGCTCGAAGCGAGGATGGGCCTGCGTTTGGCCATCCTCGCTCGTGCCAATCTGTGGTCGTCGTCTCGAATGTGATTGCCTTCAGGCCGCCCCCACAGGAATCTGTTAACGGAGGTTGAAGTCTCATGAAAACAGTCCCACGCGTGATCCTGATTGCGGCATTTCTGGTTTTGAGTGTCGTCGCCGTGCTGCCCGTCGCGGCCGGGCATTCACTGTCTCCCGCCGTCTTTCAAAGCGGGATTGAAACGCCCACCTTGCCGCCGCCTGCCACCAGCACGCCGGTGCCACCGGCAACCGATACGCCTGTGCCGGCTGCGACGAACACGCCTGTCCCTGCGGCAACGAATACGCCAGTTCCGGCAGCGACGAACACGCCGGTTCCAGCGGCAACCTACACGCCAGCTTCACCGTATCCGCCGCCGCCACCGCATATGCCGCCAGCGTATCCGCCAGCGCCGCCGCAATCTGCCTATAGCATCATAGCCTATTGGACGGTGCAACCCGGCCAGACCCTGTATTGCATCGGCCGCTACTATAAGGTATCACCGTGGGCCATTGCTGCGGCGAATCGTATTCCGTGGCCGTATTTCATTTATGTCGGCCAGGTATTGGCGATCCCAAATGCGCCGTGGTACAACATTCCACCCGGGCCTGTGTGTTATCCGGGAGTCTCAAATGTGACACCCACGCCGCCATCGGGGATCACGCCTACTCCGCCGTCGGGGATCACGCCTACTCCGCCGAGTCCGGCGGTCTGCCGTTACTATCACACTGTGCAGTGGGGACAGACTCTCTCCCGTATTGCGTGGTATTACCGCACGACGATTCAGGCGATCATGTATGCCAATCCAGGCATCACCAATCCGAACTTGATTTACGCCGGATCGGTTTTGTGCATTCCGTAGGCAACTGGTATACAAACGAGGCGGCCCGTGGTCCGTGGGCCGCCTCGTTTTGCATGCCGCTGCACTCTAAGCGGTGAGCTGTTCTGCATAGGCAAACAACGCCGGTGTGCCGCCGGTATGCCAGAACAACACATTTTGCCCGGGCTTGAATTCGCCCGCGCGGATCAAATCGATCAGGCCCGCCATGGCGCGCCCGGTGTAAACCGGGTCGACCAGCACCCCCTCCGTCCGCGCGCACAGGCGAATCGCCTCGCGTTCCGGCTCGCCCAGCACGGCGTAGCCGCCGCCCAGATAATGGTCATTCACCTCAAAATCCTGCGCGCTGAAGGTGATCGCTGCGCGGATGTGCTGAGACGTGGCATTCGCCAGATCGACGAGCAGCGGCACCAGCTGATCGGCGCGCTGATCGACGCTGATGCCCAAGACACGATCGGTATAGCCGCTCAGTTTCGCGCCCAACACCAGTCCGCTTTGGGTGCCGCCCGAGCTGGTGGCGAACACAATCGCGTCGAAGCGCAGGCCGCTGGCTCTGGCTTGCTCGACGAATTCCAGCATGGCCGCGACATAGCCTGCTGCTCCGATCGGATTGGAGCCGCCCAGCGGGATCACATAGGGCCGCTGGCCGCGCGCGCTCAATTCCTCGGCTGCTTCGGCGGCCACCTCATCGAGCGGACGTGTGCCGGCCCACACGATTTCTGCGCCGACGAGATCGTCCAGCAGGATGTTGCCGGTTCGAACAGGGGGGGCGGCGCCGCGCAGCACCAGCGCCGAGTGCAAGCCGGCCCTGGCAGCGGCTGCGGCGGTCTGCCGGGCATGATTCGACTGCGGCGCGCCGACGGTGATCAGCGTGGTAGCGCGCTGCTGCAGCGCGTCGGCTACCAGGAATTCCAGTTTGCGCGTTTTGTTGCCGCCGGTCGCAAGGCCGGTTTGATCGTCACGCTTGATCCATAGGGCCGGACCGCCTAATCGGGCGGACAGGTTCGGCAGCGGATGGAGCGGTGTGGGAAAAAAGCCCAGTGAAGTGCGGGGCAAAGCGGCAAGCATCTCAGCCTCCAGGTGTGGTTAGTGTGGAGATTATAGCCCCACTGGCTGACTTTACAAATCCCCTTGACTTCGCTATAATCTGGGCGGCTTCACGCACCTGCGGACTGAGAGCAACGGCTCTCAGTCCTTGTATTTATGCTTGCGCCATTTGTGCCTGAGGCAAGCCAATTTTGTATAAGGAAGTGTTCCCATGTCCGAGCAGCCGACCTTTCTGACCAGCGAAGGTCAAAAGAAACTGGAAGAAGAACTGCATCACTTGCAGACCGTGCGCCGCAACGAAGTGGCCGAGCGTCTGCATGCGGCGATGGAAGAAGGCGACATCGACGAAAACGCCGAGTACGACGACGCCAAGAACGAACAGGCGTTTGTGGAAGGCCGCATTCTGACGCTGGAAAACATACTGAAGAACGCGGTCATCATCGATGAGAAGCAGGTGCATCACGACGAGGTTACGCTGGGGGCCATCGTCACGATCGTGGAGGGCAACAATTCGCCGGAAGAGTATCACGTCGTCGGCGCGGCGGAGGCCGATCCCACGCAGGGCAAGATCAGCAATGAAAGCCCGCTGGGCAAAGCGCTCATGGGCCGGCGCGTGGGCGATTCAGTTCAAGTGAGCGCGCCCGCCGGGCTGTTGACGTTCCGCATCGCGGCGATCCAGTAAGCGCATTTGAGATAGACGACCAGTCCATGCGAATTGATCGCATGGACTTTTTCTTGCCCTCTTTCCAAATAAGGAATAAGGCCGAGGTAAGGAACATGGAATTCAACGATCTGGAACTTGAGCGCCTCAAGAAACTGCAGCACCTGCGCGAGCGCGGCATCGAGCCATATCCCGCGCGAGTCACGCGCACGCACACCAACCGGCAAGCCAGCGACGAATTCGCCGTGCAGGAAGCCAGCGGTGAAGCCGTTGAGGCTGCCGTCGTCGGTCGATTGGTATTGGTCCGCCCGATGGGCAAAGCGTCCTTTGCGCATATCGAAGATGGCACGAGCCGCCTGCAGATTTACCTGAAGAAGGAAGAGGTCGGCGAAGAGACCTACGAGATGTTCTTGAAAGACCTCGACCTGGGCGACTTTGTCGAGGTGCAGGGGCACATGTTCCGCACCAAGACCGGCGAGCCGACGCTGCGCGTGTCCCAGTCTGCGCATCATCAGCAAAGCCATCCAGCCGCCGCCCGAAAAGTGGCACGGCCTGAAGGATGTGGAGACGCGCTACCGGCAGCGCTATGCCGACCTGCTGGCGAATCCTGAAACGCGCGAAGTCTTTCGCAAGCGGACGAAAGTTGTCAATGCGCTGCGCCGCTTCTTCGATAACCTGGATTTTCTGGAAGTGGAAACGCCGATCTTGCAGCCGCTCTACGGCGGCGCTGCGGCCCGGCCGTTCATCACCCATCACAATCAACTCGATCAAGATCTGTATCTGCGCATCTCATTCGAGTTGTATTTGAAACGCCTGCTCGTCGGCATGTACGAGCGCGTGTACGAAATCGGGCGCGACTTCCGCAACGAAGGTGTGTCATTCAAGCACAATCCCGAGTTCACGCAGCTGGAGTTCTACGCCGCTTACTGGGACTACCGCCAGGTGATGGAAGTCACCGAGCAGATGGTGGCTTACGTGGCTCAGGAAGTGAATGGGTCAACCGTGATCGAGTTCGACGGCCGGACGATCGAACTTGGCGGCACGTGGGCGCGGCTCACGATGCGTGACGCGATCAAGCAGTGGGCCGCGATCGACTACGTCGACTATCCCACCGCCGACGAGCTGCGCCAGGCCATCCGGGCCAAGGGCGGCCACGCGCCCGATGACGCCTCGTGGGGCAAATTGATTGACAGTCTGATGGGCGACTATGTGGAACCGCAGTTGATCCAGCCGACAATCCTGTACGACTATCCGCGTGACATCTCGCCGCTGGCGAAGCGCAAGGCAGGCGACGACCTGCATGTGGAGCGCTTCGAGTTCTTCATCGCGGGCATGGAGATGGGCAATGCCTTCTCTGAATTGAACGACCCCCTCGATCAAGAAGAGCGCTTCATCGAAATGGGGCGCGCGGAAAACATGGAAGAAGGCGAGGCGCATCCGCTGGACGAAGACTACCTGCGCGCCATGCGCTACGGCATGCCGCCCAACGGCGGCTTCGGCATGGGCGTCGACCGTTTGACGATGCTGCTGACGAACAAGCCGACCATTCGCGAAGTGATTCTGTATCCGCATTTGCGGAGTGCAGAAAAGTAGACGACCGTGTGCCCACCCGCCGTTCCCGGCATCTATCACTACGACAGGAGGAAGCCGCATGGACTACGCGCAATATCCCCGTCCCGTGCTTGAAGACGTCGTGCGCCTGCGCCGCCAGATGGATCGGTTGAACCTGCCCTGCAAGCTTGTCGACCGCAACGTGCTGGTCGGCACCTGGAACATCCGCGCCTTCGGCGCAGTGCATCCCAAATGGGACGAGAATCGTGCTTCGCCCAAGCGCAACCTGCGCGCCATGGCGTACATTGTCGAAATCATCCGCCGCTTCGACGTCATCGCGATTCAGGAAGTCAAGGAAGATTTGTCGGGACTGCTGCTCCTCATGGACTGGCTGGGACCTGATTGGGGGTTCATCGTCACCGACACGACGGCGGGTTCCGCCGGCAATACCGAGCGGCTAGCCTACGTCTTCGATCGGCGGCGGGTGCGGCCTTCGGGCCTGGCCGGCGAAATCGTCCTGCCGCCGACTAACAAGGGCGATCCCGCTCAACAGTTTGCCCGGACGCCCTATCTCGTCGGTTTTCAAGCCGGGGTTGAGCGGTTCGTGCTGCTGACTGCGCACATCCTGTATGGCAAAGAGCCGGCTGAGCGCGCGGGCGAGATCAGCGCGCTGTCCCGCACCATTGCGACCGAGCTGCGCAGTCGATCGAAGTCCAGCCCCGGCCAGGTCGACAATCTCATCGTCCTGGGCGACTTCAACATCGACCAGCGCGGCGACGATCCCTTGTTCAAGGCCTTCATCGCTGACGGGCTGACGGTGCCGAAACAATTGGAGAATCTGCGCACGGCCTTCGTCGGCAAAAAACCGAAGTTCTACGATCAGATCGCCTGGTTCATGGGCGACTTCAATCTCGAACTCAACTCGGCCGGGGTGCTCGACTTCGCGGACGTGATTTATCCCGAAGTATCGGCGGCCGATCTGTCGTTTCGCGTGTCGGATCACCTGCCACTGTGGGCCGAATTCGCGCTCGATCACAGCGGCGAGCAGCTGGCGCGCGCGCTGGGTCTCGATGATCTCCCGCCCGATCCTGAGCGACTCAACCCGCTGGATGCCGTACCTGAGATCGGGCCGCGCCGCTGATAGTCTTCGGCGGCCTTTCGCCACCGCGGACACAACGCAGGTTGCGCCCGTTGATGCAACGCGGCGACCCGCTCCCCGGGTCGCCGCGCTTGTCATTCGTGAAGATTCGTGGACGGCACTCTACGTTGTTCCACGCGTGCAAATATGCGCCGTTCAACACGCGGTTGGCCCCTGGTAACAGTGCTCGCGCTGCCTGCCAAATGCTGATTGCATGTTGGTATGAAATATGTGTAATTTTTCAGATTGATCTGACAAAAACTCAGTGGCTATGATAGAATTACGTGTCTCTAGAGGAGGGGACACTACATGTCTGCGATGAAGGCTGTACGAATTCATAACTATGGTGGTCCTGAAGTGTTGGCGTACGAGGATGCGCTGCGTCCAGTGGCAGGGCCGGGCGAAGTGCTGGTCCGCGTGGCGGCGACCTCAGTCAATCCGTTTGACTGCGCGGTGCGGGCGGGCTACATGACGGGTTGGTATAACTATCCGCTGCCGCACGTTCCGGGGCTGGATGTGTCCGGGGTGGTGGCCGAGGTAGGCACGGGAGTCGAGCAGTTTGCGGTGGGCGATGAGGTCTACGCCCGGGCTGATCCCGGTCACGCCGGAGCGTATGCGGAATTCGTGGCATTGAGCACCGAGCTGGTCGCGCGCAAACCGTCGTCCATCGACCATACGCACGCCGCTGGAATCCCGCACGTGATGCTGACGGCGTGGGCGGGGCTGTATGCGAACGCCGATGTGCGCGAGGGACAACGGGTGTTGGTGCACGGCGCGGCGGGCGGCGTCGGTCACATGGCAGTGCAGCTGGCCGAGCTGCGCGGGGCATACGTCGTGGGCACGGCGTCCGCCGGCAACCGGGATTTTGCGCTCGGCCTGGGCGCGGACGAGGTGATCGATTACACGGCGACACCGTTTGATAACGTGATCCACGACATTGACGTGGTGCTGGATACGATCGGCGGGACGACGCAGGATCGATCATGGAGTGTCTTGAAGCCGGGCGGAATTCTCTTATCGACGGTGCAGTCACCGTCGGAAGAGACGGCCGCCGCGCATGGCGTACGGCAGGGCATGGTTTTTGCGGCGATGCCGAACGCGGCAGCGCTGACGCAGGTGGCGCAGTGGATAGATGCCGGGCGCTTGAAGGTGGAGGTAGCGACTGTGCTGCCGCTGCGTGACGCGCGGCGCGGCCACGAGTTGAGCGAGACCAGGCATACGCGCGGTAAGATTGTGCTGCAAGCCCAGGGTGAAGGCTAATCGCTCAGTTCAAACACGCCTCACAACATCTCACCCCACACCAATGAACGAGGCCGGCCTCCAAGTGATGCCGGCCTCGCAGTTTGTCGAGCGATCAAGGTTTCGCTTACCACGCGGCCAGTCCAACGGCCGTGGCCGGCAGTCCGCTCGCGCCGCTGACGGCGCTCAAGCTGCCATCGGCCTGCACCTCAAACGCGCCAATCGACTGCGTCACATTCGCCAGCGCATACAAGAAGCGGCTGTTGCTGCTGAGCGCCATATCACTGGGATGGCTGCCAGCGCCCGTGGAACCTGCTGCGCTGTCGCGCAAAGTCAGGCTGCCGTCACGGCCCACCCCATAGAGCGAGAGCGAGCCGCTGCCCGCATTGGCTGTATATGCGTACTTGCCGTTCTTCGTCGCCACCGCCCAGCAGGCCGCCGTTTGCTGCGTCGGCACGGCCGCGCTGATCAATGCGAAATCGTCTTGCGACACATCGTAGGACGAGGCGCTGCTGGCATTCACCGCGCCGCCTACGGCTTCTGACACGATGAGCGTGCCGTGCCTGGCGAACACAAAACCAAAAGGCGTCAACCCCGCCGACGGATGCGGCGTGACAGTGCTTGCCACGCCATTCTCATCGACTGCATACGAGTCGATCAAGTTAGTGGCCTTCTCGGTCACCACCAGCACCTCGCCATCGGGACTGAACGAGATCTGCGCCGGACCAGGCGCGGCGCCGACGCCGTTGTTGCTCAAATTGCGCGTCGAGTTAGCGATCGCCGTGAGCTTGCCATTCTTGCCCAGCGTGAAGCCGGCAATGTTGCCGCTGCCGCCATCATTGAGCGCGTAGACCAGATTCTTGTAATTCGTCACGCTGATGGGATGCGCGCCACCAGATGAGACCTTATCGACCAGCGTCAGGCCATCAGCACGCACTGCGAACACCGAGAGCTCATTGCTGCCCGCGTTGACGGCGAACAGCCAGTGGTGATTGGCGCTGAGCGTGAGCGCGCCCTGCGAGCCCAGCCCCGCGCCTGTGCCCAGGCCGCCTGTTGCGACCGAGCCCGCCGGGGTCAGCGTGCCATCCGCCGCGCGAGTGAAGATCGTCACTTCATTACCCGCCGCGCTGTTCGTCAACGTGTAGACCGCCCCGCCGTCACCGGCTGCCGCTGCCACGCCGACGCCACTCAACACGAACGACGCCGCCAGAATCGCTACCACGATAAAGTGCGTCCACTTGCTTTTCATTGAAGTCTCTCCCTTTAGCTGTTTCACTGAAGTTCCGCTCGACATGAGCAGAATAAACTGTTTTTCTTGAGGCTTGCTTACTCAAGTCTTACGAGTTGCTTACAGCTCTTCCTGTCGTTATCCACGCACGAAAGACGAGGCCCATCAGGACCCAAGTTCAGTGTGGCAGTATAATCAGATGACGCGGTTCCTACGGCCGTTCGTTGCAGGAGGCAGAGAGTGAACATCTGGCATCGATTCAGGCAATGGCTGATAAACGGGTTCGATATCATCTCGATGACCATCAAATCGCTGTCGGGCGATCCGTTAGCCTGGGAATCCGCCATACAGAAATTCGAAGCGCGCGATCGGCTTAAGCCGCCTCCTCCAGACGCCATCGTCTTCACGGGCAGCTCCAGCATCACCTTCTGGTCCACTCTGGAACAGGACATGAGCCCCCTGCCCGTGATCAATCGCGGTTTCGGCGGTTCGCGCCTGGACGACGTGGTGTACTATGCGCCGCGCCTTGTCGTCGCCTATCGGCCGCGCGCCGTCGTGCTCTTTGCCGGGACCAACGACATGTCCGGATCGAAACCGAAGACGGCGCGGGAAGTGTATGACGGCTATCGCGCTTTCGTCGACGTGGTCTGCGCGGCGCTGCCGGATACGCCTATCTACTACCTCTCGATCACGCCCACGCCGTCGCGCTGGAAACATTGGCCGATCGTGCAGGAGGCCAACCGTCTGGTCCGTGCCCACACCGCCACCGATCCGCGCCTGCGCTTCATCGATCTCACCGGCGTGATCCTGGGGCCTGACGGCAAACCCGATCGCAGTCTCTACCGCATCGATCGACTGCACCCCAACAAAAAGGGCTATGCCGTCTGGACGGCTGTGATCAAGCCGATCCTGCTGGACGATTTGAAGGCCGCGTGATGAGGAACGCCTATGACCGTTCTCCCGGCAAATGAGGTGCGCTTTGCGGCGCTGCGCCATCGCAACTTCACCCTGCTCTGGTCGGGGCTGCTCGTCTCGAATGTCGGGACCTGGATGCAGAACGTGGCGCAGGGCTGGCTGGTGCTGCAGCTGACCAACTCGCCGCTGTGGCTGGGCTTGCTGGGCTTGAGCTTCGCCGTGCCGATGATCGTCTTTCCGCTCGTCGGGGGCGCCGTGTCCGATCGGGTGAACCGCATCCGGTTGTTGTACCTCACGCAGACCGGACAGATGCTGGTGGCCTTCGCCCTGGCGCTGCTGACATGGTTGAACCTCGTCAATGTCTGGTACATCTTGATCGGTTCTTTTTTGAGCTCGACCTTTCTGGCGTTTGACAACCCGGCGCGGCAAGCGTTGATTCCCGACCTGGTGCCGCGCCGCGATCTGCTGAATGCGCTGTCGCTCAACTCGGCCGTGTATACCGGCGCGGCGCTGTTGGGTCCAGCCATCGCGGGGGCGCTGTTGGGCCCGCTGGGCGCGGGGGCACTGTTCTTCTTGAACGGGATCAGTTACGGCGCGGTGATCATCGCTTTGTGGGCGATGCGCGATGTGCGCACACACGCGGGCGGCCAGCGCGTTGACCTGGGCGCAGCGATGCTGGCGGGCTTACGTTATGCGTGGCGCTCGCGCCTGATCCGGGCGCTGCTGGCCCTGTCGGCGCTGGCCGCCATCTTTGGGCGATCGTATCAGAACCTCCTGCCGATTTTCGCGCGCGATATCTGGTCGGGCGGAGAAGAAGGCTACGGGCTGCTGCTCTCGGCGGCCGGCGCCGGCGCACTGGTCGGCGCCTTCGGCCTGGCGTCAATCAAAAATGTGAAGCGGCAGGGCGCGGTGATGATCTCCAGCGGCCTGATCTTCACGGCGACGCTCATCGCGTTTACGCTCAGCCAATCGCTGGCGCTGGGCATCCTGCTTTTGTTCATCGCCGGCGTGTCTTCGACGATCTTCGGGACCATCATTGCCACCTTCATTCAGCTGGCAACGCCGAACGAACTGCGCGGGCGCGTGATGAGCTTGTATGCCATCACGTTAATCGGCTTGCCGTCTCTGGGCGCGCTGGCGACCGGCTCTCTGGCCGAAGCGTTAGGCGGCGTGTCCGGCGCACCGCGGGCGGTGTTGCTTGGCGCGCTGGTACTGGGAGGAGGTCTGATGCTGGTTGCGCCGTTCTTCTGGCAACGACATATGAATGTCCCGCTGCCAGCCCCAGACGCTCAGACGCAACCAGTCCGGTTGGAGCCAGACGAATAGAAAACCTCGCGCATTTTCTCAGGGTTATCTCATCTTTATACTGGAAAATAATCTATAATATGCCTTGATCCAGTGAAAGCCTGGTCCGCATCTGCCGATTAGCCCCGGCAGGTTAGTGTAGTTCTTGTCCGAAAACCCAGCAGGAGCGGCATCCCACGCCGCGAATTTGCCGGGCACACATGCACCCACTGCGTGCAGTGCGGTGTGGGAGCCCGTCCGCTACTTTTCGGACAGAAACTGGTGTCAGTTCGTTCGTCCTCAGGCAGGGAAAATGACATGAGTGAAACGTCTGCCCCGCGATCAGAATTGTGGCGACAGCGCCTGCGGCGTTTCCGCGCCGGCCTGCGGCGCAGCGCGCCGTTTGCCTCCGGCGTGCTGGCGGCGCTGGTTGCGCTGCTGCTTTACAACGCTCTGGTTCCCGCGCCACATCAGATGACGACCCGCGAAGTGAAAGACACGGTGGCTCAAGCCATGGCCTCGGCCACGCCCCCGCCTGCCCATTCAGAACGCGTCTATCAAATCATCCGTCCCTCACTGGCGCTCATCCAGACTCACACGCGGGACGCCGGCGGCGAGGACGAGCATGGTTTGGGAAGCGGAGTGGTCATCAACGACAGCGGCAACATCCTGACAGCCCTGCACGTCGTCACAAATGCAACCGGCATTACGGTCACCTTCGCGGATGGCACACACTCGAGCGCGCAGATAGTGGCTCAGTACCCGGAGAACGACACCGCGCTGCTCGAAGCCAGTCGAGCTGCCGGTGCAAGTGGTGCCCGCCATCATTGGCAGTCCGCAGGCCATGCAGGTGGGCGACGAAGCCTTTGCCGTCGGGAATCCGTTTGGCCTGTACGCCTCGATGAGCGCGGGCGTCATTTCCGGATTCGATCGATCGTTCCACCCGCCCAGCAGCACGCTGACGCTGCGCGGCCTGATTCAAATCGACGCGGCGGTGAATCCCGGCAATTCGGGCGGCCCGCTGCTGAACCGTGACGGCGAAGTGATTGGCATCGTCGAAGGGCTGGCGAACCCGACTGACGAGGATTTCTTCGTCGGCATTGGCTTCGCCGTGCCGATCGGCGCCGCGCTCGGCGGGGGCGGCGGATCGCCGCCCTATTGATTGAGCTCGATAGTTGTTTAGCCAGGCAGGCTCCCCTGCTCGCGATTTCGGCGGCGTACTCACTCGCTTCGCTCGGAGTGCTGCGCAAGGAGCCGCGCTGCTTGAGTTGGATCGGCTGAGAGTGACCAAGATAAGGAGAAGGCGAATGGATCTGAATTTGAATCCCGAGAGTGGCAAGCCGATGGAGCGCGTGCTGTACGAAGTCAAGAAAGTCATCGTCGGGCAGGATCACCTGCTGGAACGCTTGATTGTCGCGCTGCTGGCGCGCGGGCACATTCTGGTTGAGGGTGTGCCGGGGCTGGCGAAGACCATGGCGATCAAGACGCTGGCGGAGGCGATCGGCGGCGAGTTCAAGCGCATCCAATTCACGCCTGATCTTGTTCCCGCGGATTTGATTGGCACACGCATCTACAATCAGAAGACGGGGGAGTTCAACACCTCGCTGGGCCCGGTCTTTACCAATCTCCTGCTCGCCGATGAGATCAACCGCGCTCCGGCCAAAGTGCAGAGCGCGCTGCTCGAAGTCATGCAGGAGCGGCAGGTCACAATCGGGCGCGAGACGTTCAGAGTGCCGAATCCGTTCCTGGTGCTCGCGACACAAAATCCCATCGAAACCGAAGGCACGTATCCCCTGCCGGAGGCGCAGGTTGATCGCTTCATGCTCAAGGTGCTGGTCGGTTATCCCGACGACGACCGAAGAGTTCGTCATCGTCGAGCGCATGACGGGGATGCTGCAAGCCGTGCAGAAGGTGCTGACCACCGAAGACCTGATAAGGCTGCAGCAGGAAGCCGATCGAGTGTATGCCGACCCGGCGCTGATCGAATACGCGGTGCGGATGGTCACCGTCACCCGCCAGCCTAGAGAGATCGGCCTCAAGGATTTGGAGCGCTACATCATGTTCGGCGCCAGCCCGCGCGCTTCCATCAACTTGATTCTCACGGCGCGCGCGCTGGCCTTCGTGCGCGGGCGCGACTATGCGCTGCCGCAGGATGTGCTCGATATGGCGTTGGACGTGATGCGGCACCGGCTGGTGCTGTCGTATGAAGCGCTCTCGGACAATGTGAGCAGCGACGATATTTTGAGGAAGATCCTCGATCGGATTCCGATCCCGGTGGTGCCTTTACATGAGCAGCGTGCCAACGTCCGTGTCGCGGCCTGATGCGCCGCCTGTAGGCCCGGCCACGCCTGAGCGGATCTTGCAGCGGCTCGACTGGCAGGTGATCCGCCGCCTGGACGGCCTGTTGCAAGGCGACTATCGCAGCCTGTTCTACGGCTACGGCGTGGACTTTGCCGATCTGCGCGAATATCAGCCCGAAGATGACATTCGGTACATCGATTGGAACGTCACCGCCCGCCTGGATACGCCTTACATCCGGCAATATGTCGAAGACCGGGAAATCACCGCGTGGTTTCTGCTTGATCTCAGCCCGTCGGTGGACTTTGGCACCGTGCCAACGGAGAACGTGAAGCGCACGATGTTGATCGATTTTGTCGCGACGGTGGCACGCGTGCTCACGCGCCACGGCAACCGCGTCGGCGCGTTGTTTGCCAGCGGCGGCAGCCGGATCGAGCGGACGATCCCCGCGCGCGGCGGGCGGATTCAGGTGTTGCGCCTCGTCAACGAACTGCTGAAGCAGCCGCGCCTGGCACGCGCGCCGTTTACCGATTTGACGCCGCTATGCGAAGGCGGACTCCACGCCATCAAACGACGCTCGCTGGTATTCATCGTTTCGGATTTCATCAGTGCGCCGGGCTGGGAGCAGCCCTTGAGCCTGCTCAACCGGCGGCACGAGGTGCTGGCCGTGCGCCTGTGGGATCCGCGCGAAGTTGAACTGCCGGACATCGGCCCGATCGTCATGGAGGACGCCGAAACGGGCGAGCAGCTGTATGTGGACACGCACGACAGGCAATTCCGCGCGCGCTTTGCCGAGGCTGCGCGACGGCGCGAAGCCGCCCTGAATGAGGCCCTCAAACACGCCGGGGTCGATGTTTTGTCGCTATCCACCGCAGACGATCTGGTGCGCGCCATCGTGCGGTTTGCGGCGTTGCGGCAGCAACGGAGAAGGTGAATGTCTTCATCTGGCCGATGATGTTGTTGCTGCTGGCTGCTCATACCGCTGGCCGTCGTACTGTACATTCGGATGCAGCGACGGCGGCAGCGGCTGGCGGCAGATTACGCCAGCTTCGGGTTGGGCCAGCCGGCCACGGGCCGCCGGCCGGGTACGCGCCGCCATATTCCGATCGTCGTCTTTCTGAGCGGCCTCACGATTCTCATCGTCGCTCTGGCGCGTCCGCAGATGGTGGTGAGCCTGCCGAGGATCGAAGGCACGGTCATCCTGGCATTCGATGTGTCGGGCAGCATGGCCGCCGATGACATGCAGCCGACGCGCATGGAAGCGGCCAAGGCGGCCGCGCGGGACTTCACCGAGCAGCAGCCGCCCAACGTGCAGATTGGCGTTGTCTCATTCAGCGAGAGCGGCTTTTCGGTGCAGGCGCCGACGGACGATCCAGGCCCCGTCCTGGCCGCAATCAATCGCCTGACGCCTCAGCGCGGCACGTCGCTGGCTTACGGCATCCTCACCTCCCTCCAGGCGATCCAGACCGCCGAGACGGGCGAGAAGCCGCGCTTCTACAGCAATCTGACGCCCACGCCCGAAGGCGAACCGGCGCCGACCCCCACGCCCGTGCCGCCGGGGACGCACACCTCGGCGGTCATTGTCCTGCTCACCGACGGCGAGAACAACACTTCGCCCGATCCATTGGAAGCGGCGCAGACCGCGGCCGACCGGGGAGTGCGCATCCACACGATTGGCATTGGCAGCAGCGCCGGATCGCTTTTGCACATTGAAGGGCTGACCATCCGTTCGCGCCTGAACGAGGAACTGCTGCAGCAGATCGCTCAGATCACCAACGGCAGCCTATTACCAGGCGGCAACTGAACAGGACTTGCAGGCGATCTACCACAATCTCGACCCGCAGCTGGTCATCAAGCCGGAAAAGACCGAGGTCACTTCACTGTTTGCAGGCGCCGGCATCCTGGTGCTGTTAGTCGGCGGAGTCCTGTCACTCGTGTGGTTCAGCCGCCTGCCGTGATCTTATTGGGGCATCGATAAGTAGGTATGGGAGGTAACAGATGGATCTACTATGGCCTGGATTCCTTCTCCTGCTGGGGCTTATTCCGGCGCTGATCGCGGCCTACATTTGGAGGCTGCGCCGGCGGCGGCGTTTTGTGGTGCGCTATTCCAGCCTGGCTCTCGTGCGCGAGGCGCTGCCTCGCCAGTCGCGCTGGCGGCGGCATGTGCCGTTTGCGTTGTTCCTGCTGGCGTTGAGCAGCCTGATCGTGGCGTTAAGCCGGCCGGTAACCATCATCAGCGTGCCGGCCGGGCAGGTCACTGTCATTCTTGCCATCGACGTGTCTCGCAGCATGTGCTCGACCGACATTCCGCCCAGCCGCATCGAGGCCGCCCAAGCGGCAGCCCTGTCATTCATTCAACGCCAGCAGGCTGCCACACAGATCGGCATCGTCGCGTTCTCCGGCTATGCCGAATTGATCCAGCCGCCCACGACGGACATGGAAGCGCTGCAAGTGGCTGTCGAAAGTCTGGCGACCGGGCGCCGCACGGCGATTGGCAGCGGCATCCTCAAGGCGCTGGACGCCATCGCCGAAATCGATCCGTCTGTGGCGCCCAGTGTGACGAGCAACTCGCGCGGACCTCAGCCCACACCCGTGCCTCGCGGCGCCTATGCGCCGGACATCATCGTGCTGCTCACCGATGGGGTGAGCAATACCGGCCCGCTTCCCATCGAGGCCGCGCAGCAAGCGGTCGATCGCGGGGTGCGTGTTTACACGATCGGATTCGGCACCGCCAACGGCTCATCCTTTCCGCAGTGCGGCCCAGCAGTTCATGGGCCGCGAGCCAGGGGACAATCAACGCTTTGGCGGAGGCGGACAGTTTGGCGGCGGAGGGCAATCTGGTGGCGGGCAGTTTGGCGGTGGCGGATTTCGCCGGGGAATTGACGAAGCGACATTGAAGCAGGTGGCCGACATGACTGGCGGCGCTTATTACTCGGCCGAGAGCGCGGGTGAACTGCAAAATGTATTCCAGAATTTGCCCACGTACTTGATCACCAAACATGAAACCTCGGAAGTCAGCGTGGTGTTTACCGCCGTTGGCGCGCTTTTCGCCGCGTTAGCGATGGCCCTTGGGCAGCGGTGGCAGCCACTGCTCTGAGAAAGGGGACCTCGTGCGCGCCGATAGGCCCCTGTGGGGGAGTGGGTGCAAGTGTGCCCCGCGAAGCGTGACGATCCCGCAGAACTTTCCGGACTGCACTTAGCGCAGTTCAAACACGGCCCACGTCGCGCGCAGATTGGTATCGAAGCGATCGGGCACGCGCCGCGATCCTTGCAGATACGTAGACATAGCGACGCGCACCTGATGCGCCGCACAAAACGTCCTGAAATCGGCAATGGTCAGGCCGCGCGCGCGCGGCGCTTCATCCCACGGCTGCGGATCGCCCGGCGCGGTCGGCATGCGCCCGCTCAGCAGCAAGTTCAAGCGGCAGCGCCAATGCCCCCAGTTGGGAAAACTCACCACCGCGCGCCGCCCCACGCGCAGCATGTTGCTCACGATAAACGCCGGATCGTTGAGATACGGCAGCCCATAACTCAGAATCACCGTGTCGAAAGAATGCTCCGGATAGTCGCGCAGTTCCTCGTGCAGATCGCCCTGCCGCACCGTCACGCCGTTGCGCACGCAGGCCAGCACCTTCAGCTCCGCGATCTCCACGCCGCGCCCCACGATGCGCTTCGTATCAATCAGATGGCGTAATAACGATCCATCGCCGCAGCCCAGGTCCAGCACCTTCTCTTGCGGCTGGATCAGATCGGCGATCACGCCGAGGTCGGCGCGCAGGCCCGATCGGCTCATCGCAGCTCCTCAAACCCAGCCGGACGTGCCCCGATCGGTGATCGAATCTCAAAACGTTTCACCAGCCGGCCAAGAAAACTGGCCAGCAATTCCGTCATCGTGTCCACTTCCAGCAGAAACGCATCGTGGCCCCACGTCGACCGGAGGTTGAGGTAACTCACATCGGCGCCCAGCGCGCTCAAGGCGTTGACCAGTTCCTTGGAATGATAGGGCGGGTACAGCCAATCGGAAGTGAACGACACCACCAGATAGATCAAGTCTGCGCTGTTGGCAAACGCTCCGATCAAGCTGCCCCGCTCGTCGCTCAGATCGAAATAATCCATCGCCTTGGTGACGTACAGGTAGTCTGTTCGCGTCAAAGCGCTCCGTGAAGCGATTGCCCTTATAGCGCAGATAACCCTCCACCGCGAAGTCCGTCTCGAAGTCATAGCCGAAGCGCGCGCGCTCCTGCAAGCGCCGCCCGAACTTCAGGTGCATCGACGCTTCGCTGAGATAGGTGATGTGGCCGATCATGCGCGCCACGGCCAGCCCGGCGTTGGGGCGCGGCCCGTCGTAATAATCGCCGTGATTCCAGTGGGGATCGGCGTAGATGGATTGGCGGCCCACTTCGTCGAAGGCAATCAACATCGGCGAGTGGCGCGCCGTCGTCGCGATCGGCAGCGCCGCCCGCAGCCGACCGGGATAAGTGGCCGCCCATTCCAGCACCTGCATCCCGCCCATGCTGCCGCCCGCCGCCGCCAGTAACTTGTCGATGTCCCAGGTGGTCGATCAAATGCGTCTGCGCCCGCACCATGTCGCCAATCGTCACCACCGGAAAACTCAGCCCGAACGGCCGGCCTGTCTGCGGATTGATCGACATCGGCCCGGTCGAACCCTTGCAGCCGCCGACGACGTTGGAGCAGATCACAAAGAACTTGTCCGTATCGAACGCCTTGCCCGGCCCGATGCAATCGTCCCACCAGCCGGGGTCGTCCTCTTCCGGCGAATTGAAACCCGCCGCGTGGGCATGGCCCGACAGGGCGTGGCAGATCAAGATCGCGTTGCTGCGATCGTCGTTCAACTGCCCGTACGTTTCGTAGGCCAGCGTGATCGGGCCGAGGGTTTCGCCGCTATCGAGTTGCATCGGCGCACTTTCCGCAAATGTGAAATACTTGGTTTCAACCAATCCAATCGAGCTTGATCCGTTCATAGGCCAATCCGGTTTAACCGCAGACGCCGCGCGCGCAGAGTTCGCAGAGAAAAACCTAACATTCTCTCCGCGTTCTCTGCGCTCTCCGCGGTGCGATTCTTACGCCGCTGATAACGCCTGATCCAAATCCCACAGAATGTCTTCGATGTCTTCCAGCCCAACGCTCAAGCGCACGAAATCAGGCGACACGCCCGCGCTGTCTGCTCTTCCTCGGTGAGCTGGCTGTGCGTCGTGCTGGCCGGATGGATCGCCAGGCTCTTGGCATCGCCCACATTGGCGAGGTGACTGAACAGCTTCAAGGTGTCGATGAACTTGCGCCCGGCCTCCGCGCCGCCCTTGATGCCGAATCCCAGGATCGCGCCGGAGCCTTTGGGCAAGTATTTCTTCGCGCGCTCGTAATCGGGATGGCTCTTCAAGCCGGGATAGGTCACCCAGCTGACCCTGGGGTGTGCTTCCAGAAATTCCGCCACGGCCTGCGCGTTCCGCACATGCCGATCCATGCGCAGGCTCAGCGTCTCCAGCCCCTGCAGGAACAGCCACGAGTTGAACGGCGACTGGCTCGCGCCGATGTCGCGCAGAACCTGCACGCGTGACTTGATGATAAACGGCGGCAGGCCGGCGGCGGCCAAATCCGCATACACCAGGCCGTGGTAACTGGGATCGGGCGTGTTGAAATTGGGGAAGCGCGGATTGTCCTTCCAGTTGAAGTTGTTGCCATCGACGATTACTCCGCCGATCGAGGTGCCGTGCCCGCCGATGAATTTCGTCGTCGAATGCGTGACGATGTTCGCGCCCCACTCGAACGGGCGGCACAAATACGGCGTGGCAAACGTGCTGTCGATCACCAGCGGAATGCCGTGCGCTTGCGCAATCGCCGCCACTTCCTCAAAGGGAAAGACGTTGATGCGCGGATTGCCCAGCGTCTCGCCGTACAGAATCTTGGTGTTGGGCTTGATCGCCCTGCGGAAATTCTCCGGGTCGCTGGGATCGACGAAAGTGACGTCGATGCCGAGGCGCGGGAAGGTGTAGTTGAACTGATTATAGGTCCCGCCGTACAGCGTGGAAGCCGACACGATGTGATCGCCCGCGCCGCACAAAGCCAGAATCGCCATGGTCTGCGCGGCGTGGCCCGAGCTGGCCGCCAGCGCCCCCGCGCCGCCTTCCAGATCGGCAAGGCGCTGCTCGAAGACATCGCTGGTGGGGTTCATGATGCGCGTGTAGATGTTTCCGAATTCCTTCAGCGCAAACAGGTTCGCCGCGTGCTCGGTATTCTTGAATTGATACGAGGTCGTTTGATAGATCGGCACGGCGCGCGCGTTCGTCGTGGGATCGGGCTGCTGCCCCGCGTGCAGCTGCCGGGTGGTGAAACCATACTGGCGCTTCGTAGCGTTCGACATGATGCCAAGTCTCCTGTTGGGAAAGGTTTTGCCTGGTAGAGGCAAGCCCCGCGCTTGCCCGGGACGACGGCAAGCATCGTCCCTGCGGTTAACCAGAGGAGGCTGGTGAAGAGGAACAAAAAAACCTCTTCTGTCAGAAGAGGTCACATGATAGATCGATCACGTTCTCTCATCTTCCAGAAATTTCTGCCGGAATTGGCACCTTGCTATCTTAGAAGTTGGAGGTTGGACATTGGAAATCGGAGACACGCAGCGCTCCAATTTCCAACTTCTCATTTCCACCCTCTAATCCAGCAGGTTGTCGAGGCATCATCGGGCCGGTCCCTCCGCCTCTCTGGATAAGAGTGTTGCACTATTCAGTTGTTGGGAAAGTTTATATCATAGACGCAGGGTGATGTCAATTGGCAATCTGCACGAAACCGGCCGCGTGAGCAAAGTAGCAACCTGCCCTACACCACAACGAGGCGATCTCTTTCAAGATCGCCTCGCTATCCATCATCAAGCCTGGATTAACAAGCCACCCACTCACGCTGGCAGTGGCGCGGGATTCGGCTTGTTGCCGGCCGGCGTCGGCGCTTCCGGCGCAGGCTTGCTGGGTTTCGGCGCGGCAGGCGGTGTGCCGCTGGCATTATCCAGCTTCGGCAGCTCTTCGCCATTCCACACCTTTTCAAAATCTTCCAGATCCAGCGATTCGATCTCGATCAGGGTCTCGGCAACCCGATCGAGCCGCTCGCGATTTTCTTTGAGAATGCGCAGGGCCGTCTCGTGCGCTTCGGCCACAATGCGCTGTACTTCCCCGTCGATCTGCTGGGCCACCGCTTCGCTGTAGTCGCGCTGCTCGCCCAGTTCCTTGCCCAGGAACACCAGCTCTTCCTTCTTGCCGTAAACCAGCGGGCCAAGTTTCTCGCTCATGCCCCAGCGCTGCACCATGTTGCGCGCGATCTCGGTCACTTTCTCCAGATCGTTGCTGGCACCGGTGGTGATTTCGCTGAACACGGTCTCTTCCGCCGCGCGGCCGCCCAGAATGCCCGCCAGCATATCGCGCAGTTTGCCGCGGGTCATGTGGCTAGTGTCGTCTTCCGGCATGGACCACGTCAGGCCCGCGGCAAAGCCGCGCGGGATGATCGTGACCTTGCGCACCGGATCACTGTTGGGCAGCGCGCGCATGACCACCGCGTGGCCGGCTTCGTGATAAGCCGTGATCTTCTTCTCTTTGGGTTGAATGACGCGGCTCTTGCGCTCCGGCCCCAGCATCACGCGTTCCATGGCTTCTTCGAAGTCGGTCATGGCGATGATCTTCTTGTTGCGGCGCGCCGCCACGATGGCCGCTTCATTGACCATGTTCTCAATGTCTGCGCCCACAAAGCCCGGCGTCGATTTGGCCAGTATGTTCAAGTTCACATCGTCAGACAGCGGCTTGCCGCGCACGTGCACCTTGAAGATCTCCTCGCGGCCTTTCATATCAGGCCGATCGAGCACCACGCGCCGATCGAAGCGGCCGGGGCGCAGCAGCGCCGGATCGAGAATGTCCGGCCGGTTGGTGGCAGCCACCACAATGACATTCGTGTCGGTGTCGAAGCCGTCCATCTCGACCAGGATCTGATTCAACGTCTGTTCGCGCTCGTCGTGTGAGCCGCCCAGTCCCGCGCCGCGATGGCGGCCCACCGCGTCGATTTCGTCCACAAAGACGATGCACGGGCTGTGCCGCTTGGCCTGATCAAACAGATCGCGCACGCGGGACGCGCCCACGCCCACGAACATCTCCACAAATTCGGAACCGCTGATGCTGAAGAACGGCACGCCCGCTTCTCCGGAAACCGCTTTGGCGAGCAGCGTCTTGCCCGTGCCCGGACTGCCGACCAGGAGCACGCCCTTGGGAATGCGCGCGCCCAGCGAAACGAATTTCTCCGGCTCTTTCAGGAACTCCACCACTTCCTGCAGATCTTGCTTGGCTTCCTCGGCGCCGGCCACATCTTCGAACGTCACCGTAGGATGCTCGCCGGTGAACATGCGCGCGCGACTCTTGCCAAACGACATCGCCTGGTTGTTGGTGCCCTGCGCCTGCCGGAACATGAAGTAGATCAGGCCCACCACGATCAAGCCGGGGAGCAGAAAGCTGATCGTGCTGAGCAAAGAGCCCCATTCAGGCGGCCGATCGATGACGTACTTGATGGCGGCCAGTTTGGCCGCATCGACCCCCAGGCTCTTCAACTGCGAAGCCAGATCGGAATTGGTATCCTTGTGGGACGTGACAGCCTCGCCGCCGGTGTCCACCTGGACATCATCGCCCGAGACGACGATCTCCTTGACTTTACCGGCATTGACCAGGGCAGCCACTTCACTCAGCGGCACGTCTGCACTGGGCTGCGCATTGCTGCGTAGCGCCGTGAAGATGATCGCGCCGATCGCGACGATGATCAACAAATAGACTAGATTGTTTCTTGGACGCGCAGTATTCACACTAAACCTCCCGAAAAACCGGACCTTCTGTCGGCACTGAAAATTATACCCCAGTTCACACGATGGCGGTATTAGAAATATGCAAGAGTCTTGACAGGGCCCCCGCCCTGGGGTATAGTCCGCCCCACAAATTAAACAGGCACTGCGGGTGTCCTGTCCCCCGGATGGGCAGGACATCAACGGCGAAGCCGGTGCAAGTCCGGCGCTGTCGCGCAACTGTAAGTTAGTCGGATAGTCGCATGGTCCGATAGTCAAAGACTACAAGACCATGTGACTACATAACTTCAAGACTAACAAGCCAGGTCGCCCACCCGCATTGCGCTAACCACGAACCTCGCCGAAAGGGGGTGGCAGCCACTGGCTTGATTCTACCAGTTTACCATTCACCCCTTGTCCGTGCGCGACAAGGGGCTTTTGTTTTGGAGCGCGTCAGGATGCTCCAGTAAAATAAGGAGATCAGAACCATGTCCCGCAAACTGTTTACGGTAATGATATTGATCGCTATACTGCCGAGCGCGTGCGCGCCGGCGGTTACTCCCCAGCCGATTGCAACCGCAGCCCCCACGGCTGTACCCACTGCCGAACCGACACTGGCGCCAACGGCTCTGATCGAACCATCCGCGCCAACATCGACGCCGGCCCTTGAGCCGATCAAGATCACCGATGGATTGGGACGATCGATTGAGTTGGCTGCCCCCGCCCGGCGCATCATCTCGATTGCGCCATCCAATACCGAGATTCTCTTCGCCCTTGGCGCAGGCCAACAAGTCATCGGGCGTGAAGAGATGTCGGATTATCCCGCTGAAGCAAAAGCTGTAACCAGCATCGGATCAGTCTTCCAGAAGATGAACACCGAAGCAATTGTGGAGTTGAATCCCGATCTGGTGTTGGCGGCCGAGATCAACAGCCCGGAACAGGTGAAGGCGCTGGAAGATTTGAAGCTGACCGTCTACTATCTGCCCAATCCCAAGACCTTTGACGACCTTTACGCCAATCTGGAAACTGTGGGGAAGTTGACCGGCCGATCGGCTGAGGCAGCGAAGTTAAACGAAGTGCTCAAAACGCGGTATGATGCCGTGATCAAGAAAGTTGCGGAAACACCGGAGAAACCGGCGGTCTTCTACGAAATCGACGCCACCGATCCGACCAAGCCCTACACCAGCGGCCCCGGCACTTTCATCGACCTGGTGATCAGGCTGGCAGGCGGCAAGAACATCGGCGCAGAGTTGAAAGATGCTTTCGCGCCCATCAGTGCGGAAGAATTGGTGCAGCAAAACCCCGACATCATTGTGCTGGGCGACGCCTTGTATGGCGTGACGCCTGAATCCGTCGCGCAGCGGCCAGGCTGGGGCGCACTGAACGCCGTCAAAGGTAAGCGGGTGTTTGCCTTCGACGACAACCTGATCAGCCGGCCCGGTCCGCGCTTGATTGACGGGCTGGAGCAGATGGCGCAGCTGGTGCATCCCGAACTGTTCAAGTAGAAAGCGCGCACGAAATGAGAGATGGCGAAACCGAGGAAATGAAAGATAGAGAGAACAAGATACAGACCGTCTCCCGCTCTCTGTCGCTCCGCCGCTCCAGTCCTCTCTCGCCCTTCATCTGGTGCATCCTCCTGCTGATCGCCGCGATCGTGCTCAGCGCAGCGATCGGCGCGGTGTCGATTCCACCGCTGGATGTGGCGCGCATGCTGTTTGGCAAACTGCCGTTCGTGAAGATCGCGCCGACCTGGCCCGACACGTACGAAACGATCTTGTTTGACATTCGCCTGCCGCGCACGTTGTTGATTCTGCTGGCAGGCGCGGCGTTGAGCGGCAGCGGCGCGGCCTATCAAGGGCTGTTCCGCAATCCGCTGGCCGATCCGTACGTCATCGGCGTGGCCTCGGGCGCGGGGCTGGGCGCGGTGATCGCCATGGGGCTGCACTGGCCGGCGACGATCCTGGGCGCGCTGGTCATCCCGATCGCCGCGTTCGCCGGGGCGCTGGTCGCCGTGGGCGCCGTGTACGGGCTGGCGCGGGTCGGCCGCAACACGCCGATCGCCACGTTGATTCTGGCCGGCGTGGCGATTGGCTCATTCACGACGGCGATCACGACCTTCCTGATGCTGGGTTCGCAAGCCGAGCTGCGCCGCGCCATTTCGTGGATGCTGGGCGGCTTTGCGTTTGGCGGCTGGCTGCCGGTCATCGCCAGCCTGCCCTACATCATGGTCGGGCTGCTGCTGCTGTCGCTGCTGGGGCGCGCGCTCAACGTGCTGCAGTTCGGCGACGATCAGGCGCAGCAAATGGGCCTGCGCGTCGATCGCGTCAAGCTGGTGGTAGTCATGGCCGCCTCGCTGGCCACGGCGGCCGCGGTGGCCTTTGCCGGCATCATCGGCTTTGTGGGCTTGGCCGTGCCGCATATCGTCCGCCTGTTGTGGGGCGGCGATTATCGGCGGTTGATTCCATTGTCTATCATCGCCGGCGCAGCGCTGCTGCTGCTCGCCGATATTCTGGCGCGCACGATCATCGCGCCGCAGGAAGTGCCGTTGGGCGTGGTGACGGCGATGTTCGGCGCGCCGTTCTTCTTGTGGTTGTTGCGCCGCACCAAGCGGCAGACGTTCTGGTAAGGGCGAAGCACAAAGTCCCCGCCGCGTAGCGAAGAGGGATTCGCACAGGATGCGCCGTCGATCATGAACCATACGCTGGAAAACAACGCTGACCGCCTACACGCGCGCGCGAATGCTGCGCCCCTACTGTCCATCGACGATGTGACCATTCGCTACGAAGCGCGCACCGTGCTGCGCCATATCTCGCTCGACGCCAACGCGGGCCAGGTGCTGGCAGTGATCGGCCCGAACGGCGTGGGCAAGTCCACGCTGATTCGCGCGTGCAGCGGCACTCTCAAACCGGCCCAGGGGCGCGTGACCATCGGCGGGCAGGACGTGCATCGCCTGCGCGTGGAAGATCGCGCGAAATTGATCGCCGTGGTGTCGCAAGCGGTGCGGCTGCCCGAATCCTTCAGCGTCTTTGAGACGGTGCTGATGGGCCGCACACCCTATCTGGGCTGGCTGGGCCGCGAAGGCGAGACGGACCGCCTGGCGGTGCAGGCCGCGCTCGAGCGGACCTCCACGCTCGAGCTGGCCGAGCGGCCTATCGGCGAATTGTCGGGGGGTGAGCAGCAGCGCGTTTTGATCGCGCGGGCCCTGGCTCAATCGGCGCGCACACTGCTGCTGGATGAGCCGACGGCGCATCTCGATCTGAAACATCAGGCGAGCGTGTTAAGCCTGGTGCGCGATCTGGCGCATGCCGAAAACTACGCGGTGTTGATCGCGCTGCACGATCTGAACCTGGCGGCGCAGCATGCCGATCGGGTGGCGTTATTGTCCAACGGCGCGGTCGCGGCGATCGGCACGCCGGAAGAAGTCTTGACGGAAGAGCATTTGAGCCCCGCCTATGGACTGCGCATCACCGTGTACGAACATCCTGCGCACGGCGCGCCGCTCGTCCACGCGGAAAATTAACAGGACGCTGATTACACGGATGACACGGATTATTGATTTATCTGTGTGAATCCGTGTTCATCCGTGTCCAATCAGGAATAAGACATGCCACGGTTAACGACCATCTATACGCGCAAAGGCGACGAGGGCGAAACGTCACTGGGCGGCGGACAGCGCGTGCCCAAGGACTCGGCGCGCGTGACGGCCTATGGCACGGTTGATGAATTGAATTCGGCGCTTGGCGTGGCCCTGGCGCACGGCCTGTCGCCACGTTTGATGGAAACGCTGCCCGTCATTCAAAATGAGCTGTTCCATCTGGGATCGGATCTGGCGTTCCGCGAAGAGGACAAACAAACCGTTCAACTGCCGCAGGTCGAGGAACGGCACGTGCGGAAATTGGAAGAGCTGATCGACGAGCTGAATGGAGTCGTCGGGCCGTTGCAGAATTTCATTTTGCCCGGCGGGTCGATCGGGGCAGCGCACCTGCATGTGGCGCGCGCCCTCTGCCGCTGCGCCGAGCGCGACGTGCTGACGTTAGCGCGCGCCGAACCGATCGGGCCAGGAGTCATGCCCTATCTCAATCGCCTGTCGGATGTGTTGTTTGTGATGGCGCGCTATGAAAATCAACAGCGGGGAGTCGCGGAACGGTTGTGGAATTCAAGAATTTAACCACTGATGATGCGCCGTCGTGTCATGATACTCGTCGCCCTGCGGATCGACATGCACGGTCACTTCCACCAGCGCGGGCAGCGCATGGAACAGATCGTGGCGCACTTCTTCGGCAATTTGATGACCCTGTGCGGTGGATAACGCGCCGTCCACGTCGATATTCAATTCGGCGCGCTGGCGGTGGCCCAGCCAGCGCACCGTGACATCGTGCACGGCCAGCACGCGGGAGACGCGCCCGGCTGTCTCCACAATCGATCGGCTGACGGCGGGATCGACCGCATCCATCAGGCGATACCACATATCGCGCGCCGCGTTCCACACGACGATCAAAATCGCAAGGCCGATCACCAATCCGATCAGCGGATCAGCCAACGGGAACCCTAACGCCACGCCGATTACTCCGGCGAGCACGCCCAGCGACGTGAAACCGTCGGCGCGTGCGTGCAGCCCATCGGCTACCAGCGCCGCCGATCCAATCTGTCGCCCCGTGCGGATGCGAAAGATCGCCACCGCTTCGTTACCCAGAAAGCCGATAATGGCCGCGGCCGCCACCCAGCCCAGATTGTCGATCGGCTGCGGGTTTGCAATCCGCTCTAGGGACTGGCGAAAGACCTCTACGGCGCTGAGGAAGATCATCACGACGATCAACACGCCCGCCAGGTCCTCGGCGCGGCCATAGCCGTAAGTGTAGCGATCATTGCGCGGGCGGCGCGCCAGCGTGAACGCAATCCACAACGGGATCGCGGTCAGCGCATCGGAGAAGTTGTGGATCGTATCGGCCAGCAGCGCCACGCTGCCGCTGATCGCCACGACGAGCACTTGAAACAGCGCCGTCGCCATGAGCGCGATGAGCGAGACCTTCACTGCCCAGATGCCGCGCGTACCCGCGCGCGCATTCGACATGGCCGGATCGAGCGCGGCGGCGTAGTGGCCGTGCTCGTGCGGGCTGAACAACCCCAGCAGCCAGCCTTTCAGGCCGCTGTCGTGCTTATGCTCGTGATCATGGTTGTGATCATGGTCATGATCGTCGTGTTCCTCGACGTGAGACTGACTCATCGTTCTCCCTTACGCATCACTCGTTACGTATTACGCGGATTTGCTTTTCTACGTCTCTCCACTACAATCGTTATACCTCTTCCCCCAGGACTGCGCCATGACCTCCACCGTGCAACGACTCGCCTCGCGCCGCTTCGATGTGCTGCTCACGCTCGCCGGGATGGTGGGCCTTGTGTTGTTTCTGGCTCTGTATAACGAAGCCTTTCCCGACGCGGCGATCGACCTCACCCTCTCGCGCGATCAGATTGCGCAGCGCGCCGACGATTATCTGAAGTCGCAAGGCTACGACGTCAGCAGCTACGAATCCGTGGTGGACTTCAATCAAAATTGGTGGGCGTCCATCTACTTGCAGCGCACGCTGGGGGTGGCCGAAACCAACCGGCTGGTGAGGGCCGAGCGTCTGCCCATCTGGACGTGGAATGCGCGCTGGTTCAAGCCGCAGCAGCAGGAGGAATTCTCGCTCGAGCTCATGCCTGACGGCGAGGTGATCGGCTTCTCGCACACCATTTCGGAAACCGCGCCCGGCGCGGCGCTCGATCAGGATGCGGCGCGCGCCAGCGCCGAAACCTATCTGACAGCCGATCGGCAGTTGAATCTGAGCGATCTCGAATTAACCTCCGCCTCGTCGCAAGAGCAGCCGGGCGGGCGCGTCGATCATCGCTTTGAATGGAAGCGCCGCAACTTCGCGATCGGTGATGGCGACCTGCGCCGCTCGATCAGCGTGCAGGGCGATCGGGTGGGCAGTTACTGGTACTGGCTGCGCGTGCCGGAAGCATTTGAGCGCGACTTCTCCGCGCAGCGCAACATCGCCAGCTACATCAACAACACGGCTTACTTCATCGGCTTCACGCTGTTCGCCGGAATCGCTGTGGGGGCGCTCCTCATCGGCGCCTGGCGCGGGGTAATCGAATGGCGCAAAGCACTGCTCCCGGCGCTGCTGGTGGGCGGCATCTCGCTGCTGGCCGGCTTGAACACCCTGCCGCTCTACAAAGCCGGTTACTCGACCACGAACAACTATGTGCTGTTCTGGCTGGGCAACGTCGCCGAACATCCTGCTCAACGCGCTGTACACTTCGTCTTCGTCGCCATTTTGTGGCTGGGCGGCACTTACGTCGCCAAGCAGCGCTGGCCGCGCCAGGACAAGATTCATGCCGCGCGGCGATCGCTGGCTGACGCGATCGCTGTACGGCTGGCGCGGCCTGATGCTGGGCGGCGTGACGTTTGGCTACGTGGCCCTATTCTACGCCATCGCGGTGCGCTTTTTCAACGGCTGGACGCCGCTCGATGCGCCGGGCGGTTATGCCGTGGCGACACCGTTTCCGTTTCTGGGGCCGTTGGCCGCTGGCATCATTCCCGGCCACCACAGAGGAATTGTTGTTTCGGCTCATCGGCATCACCGCCGTGCTGCTGGCGTTGAAGAAGCGCTGGCTGGCGCTGCTGATTCCGGGCCTGCTGTGGGCCTTTGCGCACACCGGCTATGTCACCGATCCGATCATTCTGCGCGGCGTCGAGTTAACGATCGAAGCGGTGATCCTGGGCCTGTTCTTCCTGCGCTTCGGCCTCTTCGTCACGATCATGTCGCACTTCGTCTACAACGCCGGGCTGGGCGCCCTGCCCTTGCTGCGATCGAGCGATCCGTACTTCGTCTTCTCCGGCCTGATCGTGATCGCGGCGATGTTCGCGCCCATCATCCCCGGCGCGATCATCTGGTTGCGGCGGCGCGCCCACCCGATTGCCTCTGGCAGTGGCGGCCCCGCAGATCGATCTCGCCACGTCGGGCGATGTCGATCGCTTGGCCGCGCTGGACATCCAAAACGCCGCCTGGCCGGCGTGGTTGAACGATCCAGCGATCGTGGTAGTGTGCGCCAGAATCAGTTCTGAAATCGTCGGCGTGGCCGCGGGAAAGATCGCAGATGATGGCACGACCAAAATCCTCACTGTCTATGTCGATCCGCAATGGCGGCGGCAGTACCTCGGCAGCGAGTTGATCGATCACCTGGCGGATGTCCTGCGCGAGCGCGGCACGAAATCCGTGCAGGCCACGATCGAAGCGCGCGACGATCGCGGCATCGGCTTCTTCGCCAGCCAGGGCTGGCGGCAGCGTGTGCGCGTCTACAGCCGATCGCTGCTGCCGGAGGAGGCGAAGCCCAAAGGCTGGCGAAATGTCGTGCGCGGGTGGACCAGGCGGCTGAAGAGCAATTCAATCGATTGATGCAGTGGCACGGAATAGATACGCCACACAAGTCGAGGGCGTGATCGATCATCACGCCCTCGGTATTCTGTAGCACCCTAGAACCTATTTCAAGACTGTAGAACAGGCATCCCTATGCCTGTCCATCGCACATGGGGATGTGCGATTTACGGGTTTTGAAATAACCTCTAGGCAGTCTACGACTGAAAGCTATACCGCCGGTTGTCGGTGGGGCAAAAGCCCCAACTGCGACAGCTGCGCAAACCGATCGGGCGATCCCCAGTGCTCGACGATCTTCCCGTCCTCAAAGCGGCATTCATCGAACACAGCGACCTCGAACGATTTGCCGTTGGGCGGCCCCATTATTCCGCCGAGGTTCGTGCCGCGCGCCGTCATCCGCACCCAGACCTTGTCATCGACAGCGACCATCTCTTCGATGGTCAGGTTAAAGTCCGGAAAGGCCGTCCGCAAAAACTGGATGTCGCCCTGCATACCTTCGATCGTGGCGTGCAGCCCAAATTGATGCTCGACGAAGTCGGGCCTAAAATGCTGGCGCAGCACATTGTAATGGCCCTGGTTGAACGCTTCGCTAATCACTTCACGCAGTGCTGCTTGATTCTGTCCCCCTGACATGCTGTCCCCCCTTGATGGTGAAATTGAACTGTCCTGCTCGTCGTCGATTTCGGTTATACTCAGGTCACGCTTGACATTCAAATTGAATACAGTTAAACTGTATTCAATATATAGTTTATATATTAAAAATCAGCGGGTGTCAAGAGGAACATGGCAAAACCCAGGAAAACCAAACGCCCGTACAACTCGACCCGGCGGCAGGCGCAGGCGCGCGAAACCCGCCGGCAGATCGTCGAGGCAGCCCGCAAGTTATTTGTGGAATATGGCTATGCTGGCGCAACGATTGACGCCATCGCCCAGGAGGCCGGTGTTGCGCCCGAAACCATCTTTGCCACGTTCGGGAACAAATGCGCCATCCTGGCGGCCCTGATCGACGTCGCCGTGGGGGGTGACGAGCAGCCCATTCCCCTGCTGCAACGCCCCGGCCCGCAAACGGTGCTTCAGGAGCCTGATCCCGTTCGCCTATTGCAGCTGTTCGCCATGGACATTTCCGGGATCCTGGAGCGCGTTGCCCCTGTTTTTGCGATCATGCGCGTCGCCGCCAAAACCGAACCGGACATTGCCGAACTGCTGAAGAATCGGCTTGAGCAACGCCTGCGCAATTTGACAGCAGTCGCCCAACGTTTGGCGGCGCAGAATGCTTTGCGCGAGGACTTAACTGTGGAGCAAACCGCAGAAATCATCTGGACCATCACCAGCCCGGAGGTTTATAACCTGCTTACCGTAGATCGAGGCTGGTCCAGGGAACGCTATGCTCACTGGCTGGGCGATACCCTGGCGCGGTTGTTACTATCCTGAGTTGCCATTAGCCCTCCCCGCGCCGATCCTTGACCATTACCTTCATGATCACCCAACCCAGTGCCGCGCCAATCACCCCGATAACGTAGAGCGCATACGCGCCGCGCGCGTCGAACACCCCGCCGCTCACCGGCCCGGAGACCATGCGAATGAGCGCGGGCAGCGTCACGGTGAAGATCGCCATCATCGTCGTGACCTGCCCCCGCGGGGAAATCTCGCCGATGAAGAGCACCGACGCTACTGCGAAGAAACTGTACGCCACGCCGGCGATCACGTGCGAGAGGAGAATCACCGGCACCACCGGCGCGATGACCACGCTGAGCGCGACGGCCATGTATAGCAGGAACGACATGCGCAGCAGGCGGCCCGAGCTGATAGCGCCGCCCCAGCCGATCGACCCACAACATCGCCGGCAGTTCCACCAGCGCCCCGATCGTGCTCGCCAGCCCGATGATCGTCTCGCCCGCGCCGAGCTGCGTGAGAAAGACCGGCTCGAATTGGTGGAAGCCGTTGAGGGCGAACCACAGGATCGATAAGGCCAGCGTCAGGCCCAATAAAGTGCGATTGCGCCCGAGCGCTGTAAACGTCGCGCGCCAGGAATGCGCCGCCGCAGGCGCCTCCGTTCGTTCAGGGTTATGGCCCCAGCGCGGCATCTGTAGCAGCGCCAATAGCGCGATGCTCGCAAAGCCGCTGATCGCATACCCGGCGAACATCGTGAACAAGCCGGTCTGCTCGATCAGCCAGCCGCCCAGCAGAGCGGCCACCGCCCAGCCGAGCGATCCCCACAGGCGCACGCTGCCATACCCCGCGCGGCCCTGTTTGGTCACGGCCAGCGCCACCACATCGGATAGCGGCGCCACGTTCACGCTGAGCAAGGCATCGAGCGTGACGATCAGCACCATCCAGGCAAAGATCGTTTGCCGGCTCAAGGCCAGCATGCACACTGACGTGGCGAGCAAGCCGAACTGCAATAAGCGGCGGGGATGCGAGGTCGCGTCGCTGCGGCGGCCCCACCCCGGCGCGGCGATCAACGCGGCCAGCGAAGCGAACGTGGAGAGCAAACCGATCTCGGTGCCGCTGAGACCCTGCTGCGTGTAGAACAGGTTGATGAACGGAAAGAGGAATCCGCCGCCGCCGATGAGCAGGAAGTAATACAGGCGCAGCGTCCACAGGTTGCGTTGAGAGGCGAGTGACGACATGATTCAAGGTGCAGGATGCGAATTGTGGAGTAATGAAAGCACGCTGCGGATCACGTATTGCCTATAACGCAGTACGTAGTACGTATTACGCAATACGTTTCACCGCCGTCCGCTGCAGCTCCGCGCGAATTTCCGGCGTGACGGGCCACTGCGCCTGCTCCATGCCGAGCAGCACGGCGCCGACGACGGGCAGCGTCTGCAGGCGCACCAGCCGCGCGCCGGGCGCCAACTCCGCAATCGATTTACGCAGCGGATCGATCAGCAGTGGGCCGCCGTTGAACATGCTGCCCACCAGCACCACGTCGAATTCCAACGCTGCAAAGTCCAGCTGGCGGATGACGGCTTTCGCCAGCTCGCCCAGTTCGCGCCCCGCCCAGCGGATCAAGTCGATCGCCACGGCATCGCCCTGCGCCGCAACTTCAAAGATCAACGGCGCTGCCGCCGCGTCGATGCTCAGGCGATCCGTCGCCAGGCCGTGCAGCATATCGACCACATCGGTCGCGCCCAGGTAACGGATCAGCGCCGGGGTCAACTGCGTCGCGGGTCCGCGCCGCGTCCATTCGTAGGCCACCAGCTGCACCGCGCGCATGGCCAGTTCGCTGGAACCCGCATACTCGCCCATCTGCCAGCCGCTGCCGGTCACCTGTCCCTGCCGCCGCTGGCGATCCCAGCCCCAGCAGTTGCAGCCCGTGCCCGACACGACCGCGACGCCCCAGCCGTCGGCAGCGCCCGCCACCAGCCCGATCAGCGCGTCGTTCACGGCCTCGAGCGGCGCGCGCAGGCCCAGCGTGTCAATCGCCTGCAGGGTGGGCGTTTTTTGCGCGGGGTAATCGAGGCCGGACACGCCGAAGCCCGCGCCCGCGATCCGATCGAGCGGAATGCCGGCCTGCTGCACCGCCGATTGAGTGACGATTTCCAGCGTGCGGCGCAATCCCTCGTAGCCTACGGTGTCGGGATTGCCCGCGCCGCCTTCGCCCAAACCCAGGACCCGGCCGGTCTCGTCGGCGATGGCAACATGTGTTTTGGTTGAGCCGACATCGGCGCCAAGGAAATAGTGAGTCATAATAAGTGGTGAAGTAATGAGTAACAAGTAACGAGTAAGTTACTCATTACTCGTCACTCGTTAGAACTGCGGCAAATGCTTGCGATTCGTTTCCAGCAGATCGTCCAGCACCGCCTGCGCTCGATCCGGCCTGGGGCCAAGCGGATGGGCGATCAAGGCTTGATAGGCCGCGTTGCGATCGCCGTGCACGGCGGCTTCCACGGTGAGCAGTTCATACATCTTGATCTGCGCCAGCAGGCCGAAGCAGACGGGCGGCAGCGGATCGGCCGGCAGCGGATGTATCCCGGCCCGATCGACCCGGCACGGCAATTCCAGCACCCAATCGGCCGGCCAGCCGGGCACCGCGCCGTTGTGCCGCACGTTGGTCACGTGCGTCTCGCCCAGATCGTTGTAGTGCGCGTTGAGCAGCTGCGTTGCCACGGTCGAGTAATACGCGCCGCCGCGCTTCATCAGATCGGCGGGCGGCTCGGTGCGATCGGGTTCGGCGTACTGCCGCAGGAGATCATCCTCAATCTTGATCACCTGCTCGGCGCGCGAGGGCGGCCACTGCTTCTGCTCGGCCAGCTTGCGATCGGTGGTGTAGAAGTATTCCAGGTAGTAATTCGGAATCATGCGCAGCGACTCGATCAGGCGCGGATCGTATTCCGGTTCTGCTTCGGCGCGGAGCTCGTTCAGATAGTCTTCCAGCACGCGCGGCCAGACCTCTTCGCCGTCCAGCGTGAAGCCGCGATGCCACGTTAAGTGATTGAGGCCCAGCGTGTTCAGCTCGCCGCGTGACGGATCAATCGAGTGGCCGGTGAGTCTTTCCAGCCGCTGCAGAGTGTCCATCTTCATGTGGAAGGGCGCATTGCACACGCCGACCGACTGCACGTCAGGCGCATACTGCGACAGCGCCTGTGTGACCAACCCTGACGGATTGGTGAAGTTTACCAGCAGCGCGCCGGGCTGCGCGACTTCGCGCATGTCGCCGGCGATGCCCAGCAGCACCGGGATGGTGCGCAGCGCCTTGGCCATGCCGCCCACGCCGGTGGTCTCCTGCCCGATCAGCCCGTGCCGCAGGCCGAGGTATTCGTCGTTGCGGCGCGCTTCCATCATGCCCACGCGCAGCTGCGTGCAGACATACGACGCGCCTTTCACCGCGGCGCGTTGATTGTCTGTCAGCACCACTTTGAAGGGCGCGCCTCTCGCGGCGGCCATGCGCTGGGCGAACCTGCCGACTACCTCCAGGCGCTGCGGATCGATGTCCATCAGCCACAATTCGGTCACCGGCAGCTGCGCCGTGCGCGCCAAGAATCCATTGACGAGTTCGGGAGTGTAAGTTGATCCACCACCAATGACGGTGACTTTCATTTTCAACTCCTTTATTTTTCGACTCCCGTAACACCACGCCCCGCACGAAGAAGCGCTGGGCGAAGAGGAACAGGATCAGTGGAACGGCCAGGGTCAGCAGCGACGTGGCCTGCGTCAGACTCGGGTTGGTGCTGTGGATACTGTTGAACCTTTGCAGACCTACCGAGAGCGGCAGCAATTCCGGCTTGTTGGTCAGGTAAATCAGCGGGCCAAAGAAATCGTTCCAGGCCCAGACGATGTGAAGACGCTCAAAGCAATCAGCGCGGGAATGGCTTGCGGCAGGATGATCGAGATCAAAGATCTGCAGCGGCCCGGCGCCATCGATCATGGCCGCTTCGTCCAGTTCGCGCGGAATGGTCATGAAGAACTGCCGCAAAAAGAACACATCAAAGGCATTGGCAAAGAAGGCCGGCACGATGAGCGGCAGCCATGTGCCCACCCAGCCGATTTTAGAAAAAAGGTATACGTCGGGATGATCGTCACGCGTCGCCGGCAGGAAGATGGTGGCGATGAGGACGAGTGAAGAGAAAGTCCTTGCCGGGAAAGCGGAAGCGCGCGAAGCCATAGGCCACCAGCGTGCACGAAATCAGCACGCCGATCTCGGTGACGACGGCATAGAACAGGGTATTCCCGAACATCGCGTGGAAAGTTGATTTGATTCCACGCGTTGACGAAATTCTCCCAGTGCGGCGCGAAGGTCCAGGCCGACCGATCCAGCGAGCGCCACGAGCCCTGCCATTTGATCTGACCGGCCTGGGGATTGGCCGGATCGACGAAGGTGCTTTCGGTCAGCCCTTTCTTGACCAGCGCCAGATCCCGGGTTCCTTGATCGGTCGGCACGCTGTAGACATCATACTTGACGCCGTTATAAGTGAAGGTGGGCGCATCGGCCGGCCAGAGGGGTGTGCCCAACTGGCTCATCTGCTCTTTGGTCTTCAACGACGTGAACAGCATATAGACCAGCGGCGATCAGAAAAGCGATCAGCAGCACCACGGCGAGCAGAGTAACGCCGGCGCTCTTGACGGCCTGGCGACGGTGAGCGCGCTCGCCCCGGCCACAAGGATTTCACAGGCGGCACACGCAAGGTCATGACGATGCGCTCCTTAACGATTGTCGCCAGCGTAATATACCCAATACTTTTGTGATTTGAACAAGATCACCGTGGCGATCAGAATGATGACGAACAACAGCCAGGCCATCGCCGCGCCATAACCCAGGTTCCCGTACGCAAAGAAGGTCTTGTACAGGTACAGGTTGTAGAACATCGTGGCGTTGCCCGGCGCGCCGGTGCCGCTGTTGAGCACGAGCGGCACGAGAAAATACTGGAACAGCGCCAATCGATCGACAGCGTCAGGTCGTACATGATGACCGGAGAAATCATCGGCAAAGTCACGTGTCTCAAACTCGCCCACCAACCGGCGCCATCCACCTGGGCGGCGTCATACAGATCGGTGGGCACGCCTTGCAGCCCGGCCAGTAGAGCAGCAGGCTGTTGCCCACGCCCCACAGGCCGATCAACACCAGCGCCGGATAAACCCAGGCCGGATCATTCACCCAGGTAGGCGGATCCTGCACGCCGAGGGCCTGCAGGACTTGATTGATCCAGCCGGTCTGCGGATTCAACATGCCATTCCACGCATAGATGGCCGCCACAAAAGGCACGATGGCGGGCATATAGAACAGCGTGCGAAAGATCGAGCTTGCCCGCGCAAGATACTTGCTGTTGATCAGCAGCGCCAGCCCGATGGGAATGATCAAGCCGATCGGGAGCGCCAACAAGGCGTACTTCATCGTGACCAACAGCGAGGACCAGACCTGGAATCCCGAAGCAGCGTCTGATAATTCTCCAGGCCAAATTTGAGCGGCTCCTCTTGAGTCGAGCGTCAGGTTGGTGAAGCTGAAAACCAGCGAAGCCACCAGCGGGATCAAGCGTGAAAACCAGAAACCCGATAATCCACGGCGAAATAAACAGCAGCCCCAGTCGCGCTTCGCGGCGGGCAGACGGCGACAGTTTGGTGAAGCTGGATTCTTTGCGGACGGGAAAGTTCCGAGAACATCGTCATGGAGAATGCCCCTAAGTGCAGTCGTGAGTGGTGCGGGGCAGTCTCTCGAAAGACTGCCCCGCACGGCGACACAGGCGAGAAGGTTCACTCTCCGCAGGACGTCGAGCTACTTCTTGTTGAAGATGACCTGCAGATCGTTCTTGAACTTGGCAATCTCTTCATCCATGTTCAGATTGTCGGTCGTCAGCATCAGGTTATAGAAGGTCCGGCTCCGGTTGAGGGCTTCGTTGTAGTTGGGGAAGTAAGCCTCGAAGCTCGGATTGTCGGCGTAAGCCACGCTGTCCATGCGCCACCTGCCAGTCCGGTTTCCGCGGGAATTTCGTGTTGAGATCGTCGACGAAGGACGCCTGCAGCGACTTGCGCGCCGGGAACGCGCCATAGGCCGTCAACAGTTCCTTCACCTCCGGGCTATCGCCGAGCAGGAAGGTAAGCACTTCAAAGGCCTCGTCCGGATGCTTGGTAGATTTGAAGATGCGGAAAGTATCGGCGTTCAGATTGGCGTCGTCTTGCCGTTATACGACGGCACTACGGCAATGTCCCATTTATCGCCGGCGTTGTCCATGCAGCAGGTATACCAGAGGAACGTAGTGCCCATGGCGATCTTGCCCGAGTCGAAGGGGTTGCCTGCGCCCCAGGCTTCCGATTGATAGAGGGCGTAGTCGGGTTGGAAATGATCCTTCCAGATGCTGTCATACGTCCACTTCCAGGCCGCTTCCCATTCCGGCGGGATTTGGGCGGTCTTGCCATCCGCTCCGACCAGGCTGCCTGCGCCAAAGTACGAGCCGATCGCGCGGGCATCATCATGCCCCTGCCACACGAAGCCGTACTGCGCGATCTTCTTCGGATCGAAGCCCGCTTGATCGGCCGTCTTGCCCTTTTCATCCACCGTCAGTTTCATGGCGACCTTTCTGAGTGTATCGTAGTTCCACTCCTCTTCGGTGCCATCCGGCCACTTGTATTTTTCGCCGACCTTCTTCGGCGGGTAATCCAGCCCGGCTTCGTCAAACATTCTCTTTCTGATAGTAAAGCATCGAGGGGTAGATGGCGTAAGGGATACCCACCTGGCCTTCTCCACCCACTTTGTAGAAATCCACTGCACCCTGGTCGAACGCCGGACAGATCGTAGTTCGTCTTCTCGATATAAGGGGCCAGGTCCAGCCACAATCCATGGAAGCCCTCGGCGCCCGATACGCCCACCGGCCCCACGATATCCGGCGGATTCCCCGAGGTGACCTGGGTAGCCAGGGTTTCATAGGCGCTGGCATAGAGCACCACTTCCTTCGTCAAATGGATATTGGGATGCGAGGCATTGAAAGCATCCACCACCTTTTGCTGCGGCGCCTCGAGCTCCGGGGCATCGCCCGTCCCCAGGCCGATGTACCAGCGGATTTCAACCGGTTTGCCCGAGGCCGCCGGCGCTGTGGTTGCCTGCGGCGCCTCAGTGGTTTGGGTGCAGCGGTCGGTTGAGGGGCTGCGGTGGGCTGGGCAGCCTCAGTCGGCGCAGGGGGTTGTGGCTGTGGCGTAGCGGCTGCACCGCCACACGCGGCCAGCAGCAGCGATACGACGACGAACAGGGCGACGAGATTCCACATTTTCTGAAACATGCTCTTCCTCCTCGAAGGGTTGATGAGATCGTGACGCGACAAACAAGTTGCGGCAGAAGCGAGCAAATCGATCGGTTGGGCAGCCTCCTGCCAGAGATTTCAGACGGCATCCGCACGATCGGCGGAAGACCAATTCGGTGGGTAATAACGTCAAGGGATCGGCGCCGCCGGTTCGCATCAATTTGATCAGTTGACGCGCGGCCTCCCGCCCGACCTGTTCGGTGGGCGCGCGCACCGTGGTCAACGGCGGATGCAAGATGGTCGCCAAACGCTGATCGTCAAAGCCGACGACGGAGACTGCTTCCGGCACACGCACGCCGCGCGCTTCCAGCGCCAGCAGCGCGCCCACGGCAGCTTCGTCATCACCCGTGAAGATCGCGTCGAACGTCACGCCGGCGGCCAGCAGCTGGTCGATCGTCGCGCGCGCCACTGCGCGCTCAAAATCGCCCGCGCCGATCAGCTGCGGATCGACGGCGAGGTGGTGCGCAGCCAGCGCCTCCCGATAGCCCAGCTCGCGCCAGCGGGCATCCTCGTTGTCATCCGGGCCGCGCAGCAGAACGATGCGCTGCCGTCGATGGGTGACGATGAGGTGCTCGACGATCTTGCGCGAGGCCGCTTTGTTTTCCACTGTGACGCACGGGATGTTCAAGCCTTCTGGCGGCGATTGATGGATCAGCACTAGCGGCAGGCCGGTGGCATGCGCCTGCGCAATCCCGGCGGGCGTCAGGCTGCCGGCGAAGATCAACAAGCCGTCGGTGTTGTGCAGGCCGAAAGGCCGCACCCGCTGATCCTGCGGACGAGTCACACCCGTCATCGAGATCAGAATCTCAAAACCGTTCTCGCGCGCCACCGTCTCAATGCCGGTCAGCAGCGGCTGGAAGAAGTCGCCCAGCATGTCGGACAGCAGCACGCCGATCGTATTGGTTCGGCGCGTCGCCAGGTTGCGGGCGGCCACATGCGGCACGTAGTTCAACTCCCGCATAGCCTCCTCCACTCGCGGCACGATCTCGGGCGACACCGGCGCAGTGCGGTTAATAACGCGGCTGACGGTGGAGATGGATACGCCCGCGCGCCGGGCAACGTCGTGGATGCTGGCAGATTGGGGGTTTTTTGGCATGCCTTAAATCCTTGTGAGAAAGCGCTTTCGCAAGCGTTTTCAGTTTAGTACAAAAGGAAGCCGCTGTCAAGAGGTTTCACAGGATAATGGGCGGACTTTCAATTTTGACCGGCAAATATTATACTGCTGGCAGAGGACGCCAGACGGGCGATGGCAAAACTGCTTGATCGCGAGGGCCTATGCCGACCACAGCGGATATTCGACGCTTCATCATGGACATCTTCAGCGACGAAGAACTGACGACGTTCTGTTTCGATTATTTCCCGGAAGTACAGAATAACTTTACTTCCGGCATGACCAAAGGCGACAAGACCTTGAAGTCTGCTCGACTACTGCCAGCGGCGTGAGCGTCTGCCCGACCTGCTAAAATGCCTGAGGGCAGAACGCCCGGGGCAATTTGACGCGCGCCTGGGTCCATCTGCAGCGCCGCAGTCATCCCAGCCAACGGGAACGGCCCGGCCCGATCAAAATGCCGCCAACATCAGCGGCGGCATTAACCTGCAGGCGCAGGATGTCTCCGTCGGCGGTGATGTGACCGGGCGGGACAAAATCATGCAGGCCGGCGGGCACATCATCATCGCCGGGCAAGGCGCGACCGTGATCGTCGGGAAGGATGTGCCGGAAGGTGAACAGCCAGCAAAGCAGGATGATGAGTATGTGGAAGGAAAGGACAAGTGACTAACATTATATGGAGACAAACCACATGACCCACGTCACCGTTCTCGGCCTCGGCATCATGGGCAGCGGCATCGCCTACAACATCCTCAAGGCCGGTTATCCGCTCACCGTCTACAATCGCACCAAAGAGAAGGCCGCGCCGTTGATCGAAGCGGGCGCGCAGTGGGCCGACTCGCCGGCCCTGGCCGCGGAGCAGGCCGGCGTCGTGATCAGCGTGGTCGGCGACGATGAGGCGTCGCGCTCGATGTGGCTGGGCGAGAGCGGCGCGCTCGCCGCGCTGCGCCCGCACACGGTCGCCGTGGAATGCAGCACTTTGTCGCTGGAGTGGATCCGCCACTGGCACGCCCTCGCGCAAGAGCGAGGCGTGACAGCGCTCGATACACCGCTGGCGGGCAGCAAATTGGCCGCCGAGGCGGGCACACTCACCTTGTTCGTCGGCGCCGAAACTGACGCGCTGGCCAAAGCCCGGCCGGTCCTCTCGGCCTTTGCGACGAACATCATTCACTTTGGCCCGCCCGGCTCCGGCGCGCTCTACAAATTGGTCAACAATCTGCAGGCCGCGATCCATCTGCTGGCGCTCAGCGAAGGCGTGACCCTGGCCGAGCGAGCCGGGCTCGACATGGACCTGGTGTTGGAAGCATTGAACGCCGGCGCAGTGTCCAGTCCCATGGTGAAAGGCAAAGCGGCGCGCGTGATCGATCGGGATTACGAGGACGTGCACTTCTCCATCCGCTGGATGTACAAAGACCTCACCTACGCCTTGCGCGCCGCCGACGAGCTGGGCGTGCCCGTGCCGTTGGTCGCCGCCGCGCGCGAAGTTTATAAGATGGCGCTGCAACTGGGATTAGGCGATCTGGACATTGCCGCGGTGAGCGAGGTATTCAGGAAATAACGGATATCGCCAATTGCCAGAGCGCACGTGTGCTGCTACCTGCTCTCCCAGAAAATTAAGCATCATTGCAACGGCCCATATCATTGCCAATGGATGAGCGATCCACTGTCTCAAACTGGGGGTGGATCACCATCGCACAATCGGGGACTATTAGGCGCTCTCGGACTCTTGCTGCAATTTGGGCAGGATTGAACCGGCCTGGGGGAGAACCAGGACCTTGCTCTGACCACCAAGTACCTGCAGAGCATGATCCAACGCCTGCTGTACAGAATTGAACGGAGTGAAGCGCATGCGCCTAACCGTATCGTCTGGCAGGTTGGAAACCAAGTAAATCGCAGCGCGTTTCTCAATCAGGGCAATGGCAGCCGCTTTATGCCCCCCCAGCACGAATTCTTGTTGGATTCTTTGAATAGCCTCATCGGGAGTGGGTATTTCAAGCATCCACTGCTGCATGATTTTATTCCCAAAACCTTCAGGACATTCTGCTACCAAGATAATAATGCCACCCTCACTGCACAAAATATTTGGCGTTCTCTAACGCTTTGTGGGCTTGATAAAAGTTGATATCTTTGGGGTAGCCACCTGAGCTCGCCACAACAATATCGCCCAGGCAGGGTATCTCGACCGTACCATGTTGTTCGACCATCTGACAACCTTTCCGATGTGCTAAAATCATATCTCCCGCGAAAGCTCCAATAATATTGTGCTCCCCATCGAGGACAACATTCAGGATAAAATCCACTCCCAGCATAGCGACACCTTCTTCAAGATCAAGGCGTACCGGATTGTCGTCAATATGCCCGGCAACAGCCTGCGAGTAGGCCATCCAGGAGTGGTTAGCGGTTACAGCAGCGTGCGAAGCGCAGCCTGGTAAGATAGACTTTGGCACCTCCGGAGTAACCGGCAAAGTAATGGAACTCGATATTTCCCAGACAGATGCGCACATCTGCCTCCACTAACGGGCGAAATATATCTACCGGTGTTCCGCGCGAGGTTACCCCCAAGTGCACAGTCTCCAGCGGATTATGGTTAATCACCCGGTAGCATTGCTTAAATTTAGCAGATACTACTGCTTCAATTTCATTATCAGTCATTGGACGGTGAAGCCCTAAAGCGAGCACAACAAACACATCCTCCTCCGGGATGCCGGCCGCCTGTAATTCTTCAATTAAAGGCGTAAGCAGGCGATCAGAAGGAGTCGGGCGGGTCAAATCGCTGGTGATGATAGCGATTTTCTCCCCTGGGTGGACGATTTGCCTTAAGGGTTGGGTACCGATAGGATTATCCAACGCCTGCCGGATGCGACGAACTTCGTCTGTCATTTGGTGGACCGGCTTTGGATGGAAAACGCCGAGTAAGTTGGCAGGGCGTACATCTACCGAAATTTCCCGTTGCCCATAGGCTAAAAGGAGGCGAGTGGTGTTCATCGGTTATCTTTCAGAATACAGGATAAGTAGTTTGACAATGTCATCTATCCTTTCTCAGGCGTGAAGGTGCTGGGCAGCAAAGCCTCAGGCGTGGGCACGCCGTTCTCATCCCACCGACGAAGTTGATAATAGTCCTTCAGGATCAACTCCATATCGGGCAGTACGCCGGCGGCCGAACCGGTGGGCCGCGGTTCAGTCGTCAGACGAATTGGGAGGACATCATCTTTTGCGGAAATGCCCAATCGATTGTTGATAAGCCTCTTAAAGTTAAACAGCCGCGCACCCGCGTCGAGCACATCCTGCCCTGTCCAATTCCAGCCTAGCGCCTTATTCACCACTTCCGCGGTTTGCGCGGGCGTAAACGAACCTTTGATGATGAACTTGCACAACCCCAGCGGATTGTAAGTCGTCATGAAGTTTTGAAAACCAATCGCACTCGCCGCGGCGAGCGTCGAATCGAAACGTTTGCGTTCGATCCAATCCTGCGCCGCGCCTTCTTGCCAGCCCGGCCATTCGAGTCCATTGCCCCGCCAGTACGAAATTGCCTCCAGGTGACAGGCGCCGCGACTGGCCGTCACATAGTTCGCCGCCATGCTGACAAAAGCGCGCGGATCATGATAAGGCAACTCCAGACCTTTGACGTGCATCGCAAAGCGATCGGTCCCGCGGCCAGTCCTTGCTGAAGCGGCTCGAGTGCCTTCGGCTAGCAAATCGCCCAGACCGTCTCGCTGCCCGATCGCGTGAATCAAGGCGATGATGGCGTCGGCATCGCCCCAGTTCAGCGCCAGACCCTGTGTGTCGTCCAGCGTCAGCGCGCCTTTTTCGAAAGATTCAAAGGCCCACGCGATCGTGCTGCTGGTGGAGATCGTATCAAGCCCGTAACGATTACAGAGATCGTTCATGGCGACAATGGCGTTGAGATCGTCGCACTGCAAATTCGACCCGAAGCCGCACAGCGTTTCGTATTCTGGACCCTCGCCCCTCACACCTGCGTACTTGCCTTCCTTGACTTCGACGGCTTTTCCGCACCCGATCGGACAGGCGTGACAAAACGTGTGCCGCGTGAAAATCGTCTCGGCTATCGCTTTGCCAGAAGTTTTCAGCGTGCCGCCCGTCCAGTTGCCGCCACGCCAGTTTTTGATGGCGTTGTCGCCGAATTTATCGGTGCCAGGATGGCCGCCCGCTGTGCCGAGCAAATGCAGGGCTTCCGCCGGGCCATGGGCCATGATGTATTTGTTGCTGTCTTTGACGGTCGCGTGGAAGCCTTTCGTGTCGGCATATTGCGGCTTGTCCTGCGGGTTGCCGCGTGTGACAATCGCCTTGAGATTCTTCGAGCCAAGCACCGCGCCCATGCCGCCGCGCGCCGCCATGCGCGCATGACTGTGTCCACCGCTGACGATGCCCGCGATTTTCACTTGGTTTTCGCCCGCCACGCCAATGATAGCCGCACGTGCCTTCTCGTCGGTTTCCGCAGTCAGCAAGTCATGGACTTCGAAGGTGTCTTTGCCCCATAGATGGGACGCGTCGCGCAATTCAATCTGATCGCCATGGATATAGAGATAACTCGGTCTGGCGGCCTTGCCCGTGATGACGAGGCCATCATAGCCAGCGAAACGCAGTTCCGCACCCCAGTGCCCGCCAAGGTTGGCCTCATTCCAGATACCGGTCAGGGGAGATCGGCCGCACCAAGAGGATCGGCAGCCGGTAGGCGCGAAGGTGCCGGAGAGCAGGCCGTTGAATACATACAGTGTTGCGCGCGGATCGAGGGGATCAATTAGAGGGTCGAGTTCATCCCAAAATAACTTGGCGGCGTAGCCGCTGCCCAGCAAATACGCCTGCACATCCTCTTCATTGATCCTTTCGAGCGCGTAACGCCCTGTATTCAAATCGAATCGAATGAATTTGCCAGCATAGACCTGTGACATAGGCCCGCCTTTCATCACGCTTGGTGAATAGCCGTTTCAAAATGGAAATTGGGGCTTGACTTCAATCGCTTATCGTGATAAATTGGTCATACCACCCTACCACACGACCAATTGTACAATACTATTCAAATAAGTCTAGCTCTAATTTTGCTTGGATCAGACGGGGATGGGAAGCATGGACACTAAAGATGATCACGAATTTCGGGTTGTCCGCAGTGCCAGGCTGAGCGATCAGATTAGCCGCCAGCTCCTCGAAGCGATCTTTGCCGGTCGTTACAATCAGGGCGATCAACTCCCGCCAGAACGTGACCTGGCAACGATGTTCCAGGCAAGTCGAGTAGCCGTGCGCGAAGCGCTGGGGGCGCTGATTGCCAAAGGGATCTTGAGCACCCGGCAGGGCCGTGGCACTACCGTTAATCCGATCGAGCAATGGAATACGCTCGATCCTGAAATCCTCTTGTTGCGCGATGGGGATCGGACCCTCGATCAGCTGCACGAAGTCCGCCGCATCATCGAGCCGGAATTGGCGGCGCTGGCCGCGCAACGCGCGGCGCCGGAAGAGATTGAAAACCTGCGCATCCTAGCCGATCTGCCGCTCGATGATTCGCTGGAGCAGCACATCGAGCGCGATACTAATTTCCACGTCGCCATTGCGCGCGCCACCAAGAACACTGTGCTGCAAATTGTGCTATCGTCGATCAGTGACCTCCTACGCGAAAGCCGCCGCCGTAGCTTCCTTGTACCTGGCGAACTCGTCGCAGCGCGCGACTGGCATCACACGGTGTTTGAAGCGATCGAGCAACATGATCCTGAAGCGGCTCGCACCGCGATGGTGGAACACATGGGACAAGTCGGTCATTCGCTAGACAGTTACAAAGCGATCGAACACCAATAGGAAATGGTTATGACTCAATCTGATGCCGCGTTGATTCCCCCGCTCGATCTGTCTCAGATCCCGATCGAGACCTTGGTGGATATGTACCGGCGGATGGCCACCATCCGCAAATTTGAGGAGACGGTGTACGACGTGTACAGCCGCGGCATTATGCCCGGCCTGGCGCACCTTTACACCGGCATGGAAGCCGTCGCCGTGGGCGTGTGTGTCAACCTCAAGGCGACTGACAACATCACCAGCACGCATCGCGGTCACGGTCACTTGCTGGCGAAGGGCGGCGAACCTAAGCGCATGTTTGCCGAACTGTTGGGCAAGGCCGCCGGTTATAACCATGGCAAGGGCGGCAGCATGCACATCGCCGATCTGAGTCTGGGTATCTTGGGCGCGAACGGCATCGTGGCGGGCGGCATGGGTATCGCGGCCGGAGCAGGGCTGTCAGCCAAAGTGCGCGGCGAAGATCGTGTTTCGATCGCGTTTTTCGGCGACGGCGCGTTGAATGAAGGTTTATTCTACGAAACAGCCAACATGGCTGCGCTGTGGAAGTTGCCCGTAGTGTATGTGATGGAAAACAACACCTACGGCGAATACACGTCCACCGCCCGATCGACTGCCGGCAGCGGCCCAGCCCGCGCCGAAGCGATGGGGATTCCCGCCGTGTGCGTGGATGGCAATGATGTCATCGCGGTGTATGAGGCGGCGCGCTGGGCGATCGATGCAGCCCGCGCCGGAAACGGGCCGCGCTTTGTCGAGTGTCAGACCTATCGGTGGCGCGGCCACCACATGGGCGATCAAGGCGACACCTACGGCTATCGCACTCAAGACGAGATTGAAGAATGGATGAAGAAAGATCCGATTCCGCGTTTCGGCAAGCGCTTGACGGCTGAAGGCCGGATCGAGGCGGACACTTTGACGGTGATTGACAGCGAAGTGCAGCAGATCATTGGCGATGCCGTCGAGTTTGCCAAGCAGGCTCCTTATCCCGAATCTTCCGAGGTATACGAACATGTCTACGCCTGAGCGCATCGGCACGATCCGCGAAGCGATCAACGAAGCCCTGCACGAAGAGATGCAGCGTGACCCGGCCATCATCTTGATGGGTGAAGATGTGGGACTGGCAGGCGGCGTGTTCAAGATTACCAATGGTTTGCTCAAAGCGTTCGGGCCGGAGCGGGTGTTTGATACCCCCATCGCCGAGGCTGGTATTGTCGGCGTGGCCGTCGGTGCCGCGATGACCGGCCTACGCCCGATCGTGGAAATCATGTTCTCCGATTTCACGACGTTGGCGTCTGATCAGATCGTCAATCAGGCTGCGAAGCTGCGTTACATGACTGCGGGTCAGACCAAAGTGCCGATAGTGGTTCGCACGGCGATGGGCGCGGGCCGCCGCGCCGCCGCGCAGCACAGTCAGAGCCTGCAAGCGTGGTACTGCCATATTCCCGGCCTCAAAGTCGTAATGCCGTCCACCCCTGCCGACGCGAAGGGCCTGTTGAAAAGCGCCATCCGTGACGATAATCCCGTGATCTTCATGGAAGACAAAATGATGTACAACCAGAAAGGCCCTATTCCGCCCGGCGATTACGTCATTCCGCTGGGCAAGGCGCGCGTGCACCGCGAAGGCCGCCAGGCCGTCGTCATCTGTACGTCCAGCATGTTGTATCCCGCGCTCGAAGCCGCCGACACATTGGCCAAAGACGGCATCGAGATCATGGTGATCGATCCGCGCACGTTGTCGCCGCTCGATACAGACACCTTGATTCAGGCGGCGAAAGAAACCGGGCACGCCCTGATTGTCGATGAGGCCTATCGCAGTTTTGGCGTCACGGCCGAGATCGCGGCGCGCATTCAAGAGGGTGCGTTTGATTATCTCGATGAGCCGGTGCGGCGACTCGGCGCGCTCGATGTACCGGTGCCGTTTGCGCCCAGCCTTGAAGATCTAACCATTCCCAACGCCGCGCAGATCGTCGAACTTGTCAAAGAGATGCTGGCCTAAAGGGGCAGACATGGCACACGAAATCGTCATGCCGCAGCTCAGCCTCTCGATGGACAAAGGGCAAATCTCGCGCTGGCTAAAGCAGACCGGCGACAAAATCAATATCGGCGATATTTTGCTGGAAGTCGAAAGCGACAAAGCCACGGTTGAAGTTGAAGCGATCGAGAATGGCATCCTGCAAATCGTCTTAGGCCCGGACAGCGGCGAAGTTCCGGTCGGGGCAGTGATTGCCTATATGCGGGCCGAAAACGCAGCCGCAGTCGTTCCGCCCGCGACCATGCTGCCCACGGCGACAAAGGCCATCGTCGCAGAACGCACAGTAGTCGCGCCGCCCATGGGCGATAACAGCCAGCAACGACAACGCCGATTGCCGTCCAGTCCCGCCGCGCGCCGCAAAGCGGCCGAACTCAACGTCGATTGGCAGCGCGCGATAGGCACCGGTCGCGCTGGCCGCATCAAAGAGCGCGACGTGATTCGCTTCGCGCAAGAATCGGCACAATCCGCTAGCCTCAAGGTCGCGCCCCTGGTTTTGCTCCAACTCACGCCTGTGGCGCGCCGCATCGCCGACGATTTTGGCTTGACCGACGCACTGCTCGCCACGTTGATTACGGGCAAAAACAAGATTGAGCGGGATGATGTAGAGCAAGCGATTCGGCAACTTGTGCGGGAGCGCGCGGCCAAGCCGCCATCGATCGAGCCACCGCGCCCTAGCGTCCCCGCGCCCGCCGCGCTACGCCGCCAACCCTTGGGCACAGTGCGCAAGCGCATCGTCGAACGGATGACGCTGAGCGAGCAGACCTATACGCCGGTCACCTTGACTACCGAAGTTGATGCAACTGAACTCGCGCGATTGCGCGAAGTGGTGAAAGCCGATCCGCACACCACGCGCGCGCCGAGTTACAACGTGCTGCTGGCCAAGATCGCGGCAAAAGCGCTGAGCGAGCATCCGGATCTGAACGCGTCATTGGACGGCCACGAGATCGTCTACTGGCCGACGATCAACATCGGCGTCGCTGTGGATACCGAACGAGGCTTGGTCGTGCCCGTCGTGCGCGATGTGGCCGCGAAGTCAGTGAGCGATCTCGCGCGCGACATGGACGAGTTGCTCAAGCGCGCGGTGCAGGGCAAAGCCACGCCCGACGAACTCACAGGCGGCACCTTCACGATTACGAACCTTGGCGTGTACGACATCGATGCCTTCACCCCCATCATCAATCCGCCGGAATGCGCGGTTCTGGGCGTCGGACGGCTGCGCAAGCAGATGCTGGTTATCAGCGATCAACCGACGGTGCGCACGCTGCTGGTGTTGAGCCTGACCTTCGATCACCGCCTGGTAGATGGCGCGCCGGCCGCGCGCTTCTTGCAGCGCATCAAGCAATTGTGCGAGCAACCTTATTTGTGGCTGTCATGAACGATCGATTTTTGCAGGATCAAGTCGCACTGATTACTGGCGCGGCACGCGGCATTGGCTTTGAAGTTGCGTCGGAGTTGGCGCGGGCCGGGGCGCGGGTGGCCGTGCTGGATGTGCGCGAACCGGAAGCCGGGGCTGTTGCTCAGCAACTGTGCAACGAGGGCCGCGAAGCGATCGGGCTAGGAGCCGACGTCACGCGCAAAGATCAAGTGGCCGCCGCGACGCAGGCCGTGATCGCTCGCTGGGGGCGGCTCGACATCCTGATCAACAACGCGGGCATTTGCCCTATGACGCCGCTAGCCGACATCACCGAAGCCGAATGGGATCTGGTGTTGGGCGTGAATCTCAAGGGCGCGTTCTTGTGCAGTCAAGTCTGTCGCGCCGATTATGCGTCAGCAGCAGCATGGCAAGATTGTGAGCATCGCGTCGAGCGCGGGGCAAATGGGCGGCCTGGCCGTGGGCTTGCATTACTCGGCATCGAAGGCGGGCCTCTTTGGTTTAACCAAGAGTCTGGCCCGCATCCTCGCACCCGATGTGCAAGTGAATGCCGTTGCGCCGGGAACCACTGCGACAGAGATGATTCACGGTTGGGATGAAAACGCTGTGGCCAACATTGTCAAACAAATTCCGCTCAAACGCCTGGGGCAACCGTCAGATGTAGCGGGCGCGGTATTGTTTCTCGTTTCGCCGCAAGCAAACTTCATCACCGGGCAAACCATCAGTGTAAATGGTGGCCTTTTGATGCCGTAAGTTCAAACTAATTTTCGAGGAGAATCGTGATGGATCGACAACCTGTAGCAAATCGATTTAAGAATAAAGTGGCCATTGTGACGGGCGGAGCATCCGGAATTGGACGGGCCATAGCGGAAGAGCTTTGCCGGGAGGGTTGTGCCGTTTGCATTACCGGCATCAGCGAGGCAGGGAAGGCGACGGCAAAGGAGCTTTCGGATGCGGGACATCAAATCCTTTTCCTACAGGGTGATATGGAGGATGAATCCTTCTGTAAATCAATCACCCCAGCCTGCGTTGGCGAGTTCGGGAAGCTGAACTATCTGGTGAATAACGCGTTCTCCTTCATCGCGAAGGGACTGGACGCAACGGTCAAAGAATGGGAACGGATGATGCGAGTCGGTCCTATTGCTTACTCTCTCATGGCCGCGAGCGTTTTGGAACCGATGAAGGCTCAAGGCGGCGGAGCGATCGTCAATATGTCGAGTATCTCTGCCTTTATAGCTCAGCCGAACCGCTGGACCTACAATGCAGCAAAGGGCGCCGTCCTCAATCTGACGCGCTGCATGGCCTTCGATATGGCGAAATATGGCATCCGGGTGAACAGCGTGAGTCCTGCCTGGATTTGGACGCGTGAGGTTTATAAAGCAGCCGCCATAGATGGAGGGGGGCGAGAAAAATGGGATCCCATCTGGGGCGAGTACCACATGCTCGGCCGGTGTGGCGAACCTATCGAGTGTGCGGGCCCCGTCCTTTTCCTCCTGAGCGATGATGCGTCTTTCATCACCAGTACGGACCTCGCGATCGATGGCGGTTACATGGGGATGGGGCCTGAAGGTCTGGGCAAGACCACCGTCCTGGCTGGGTCGAAATAACTGACCCATTGATCACACCGGAGGCTCTGATGATCAACTTCCCGATTGTTGATACTCATTTGCATTTGTGGGATCCGACGCACCTGCGTTATCCGTGGCTCGATTCGAATGCACTGCTGAACAAGCCCTATCTGCTGGACAACTATCGCGCCGCGTGCGGGCCGGTGCAGGTCGAGCAGATGGTCTTCCTGCAATGCGAATGCGACTTCGCGCAATTCATGGACGAGGCCAACTGGGTGACTAGCCTGGCGCAGACTGATCCGCGCATCAGGGGCATTGTGCCGTGGGCGCCGCTTGAGAAGGGTGGCGCGGCCCGATCGGATCTGGCGCAGCTCGCCGCGAACCCGTTGATCAAAGGCATTCGCCGCATCATTCAGTTCGAGCCTGATCAGGAATTCTGTCTGCGGCCCGATTTCGTCAAGGGCGTGCAAGCGCTGCCCGATTTCGGTCTGCACTTCGAGATTTGTATCTCGCACGGCCAGCTGGCGAACACGATCAAGCTGGTGCAGCAATGCTCCAACGTCCAATTCATCCTCGATCACATCGGCAAGCCGGATATTAAGCATCACCTGTACGAGCCGTGGAAACAAGAGTTGAAAATCTTGGCGGGCTTCCCCAATGTGTGGTGCAAGATGTCGGGACTGGTCACGGAAGCCGATCATCAGCAGTGGACAAAAGAAGACCTCAAGCCTTACATTGATCATGTGCTGGAGTGTTTTGGCTTTGGGCGCGTGATGTACGGCGGCGATTGGCCGGTGGCCTATCAAGCGACGGAGTATCCGCGCTGGGTCGAAACGCTGGAGTGGGCGATTAGCGGCTGTTCGGAGACGGAACTCAAACAGCTATTCCACGACACGGCGATTGCGTTTTATCGTCTGGCGTGATACTCTTCGATCTCCGAAGGAGTGTGGCGCATGGATTGGACCGGACAGGTGTGGGTGGTGACTGGCGCGGGCATTGGCAGCGGCCTGGGCAGCGCCGATGTTTTTGCCGAAGCCGGCTGTCAGGTCGTGATCGGTGAAGTCAATCGAGAGCGCGGCCAGGCTGCTGCCGGCGATCTTCAACGACGCTACGGTCGCGGTTTGGATGGACAACATTCCGCCAGCATGCGTCGGTACGCCGCACGAGATGGGACCGGTGGCCTTGTTCCTTGCCTCTGAGGAAGCCGCTTATGTGACCGGCGCTAATCTCCTGGCCGACGGCGGTATGACTGCCTTGTCGATTAATAAAGAACGCTAGGCCAGCCGGTCGCTGAAAGGCAAATACGACCCATGACTGATCGAACGCCGATCTTGACAACCCACTGCACATGGCCTTTGCCGGCGTGGACGTGCTGAAAGGCGTAAGCCTCACCTTGTACCCGGGCGAAGTACACGGCCTTGTCGGCGAAAACGGCGCGGGCAAATCGACGCTGGCAAAAATCATCGCGGGTGTGCACCAACCAAGAACGGGCGAGATCAACTATCAGGGGCGCACGGTTCATATTCCCAGCCCGCACGCGGCCACCAAACTTGGCATCGCGCTCATTCACCAGGAACCGCTGACGTTTCCCGATCTGGATGTGGCCGAAAACATCTTTGCCGGTCGCCAGCCATTGAAGGGCAGTGCGGTGAGCTGGGGGACGATGTACAAACGCTCCCAAGAGTTGTTGACCGCGCTCGGTGTGCAGATCAATTCGCATGCCAAAGTGCGCGGGATGTCAATTGCCGATCAGCAAATGATCGAAATGGCCGCAGCCCTATCGCAAGACGTGCGGGTAGTGCTGATGGACGAGCCTACCGCCTCACTGACGCCGAGCGAAGTGTCGCACCTCTTTACCAATATGCGGCGGTTGCGCGATCAGGGCGTGGCGATTGTTTTCATCAGTCACCGCCTTGAAGAAGTTTTTGAGATTTGCGATCGAATCTCGGTGCTGCGCGACGGGGAGTTTATCGGCGAGCGCGATCCCAAGACGGCGACGATCGATGAGATCATCCGCTTGATGGTGGGACGGCCGCTCAGCGCGCTGTTTGAAAAGCAAGCAGACGCCGGTTATGGCCAGACCATGCTGGAGGTTCAGCATCTATCACGCACCAAGAAATTCGATGATATTTCACTGGAAGTGCGCGCTGGCGAAATTGTGGGACTGGCCGGGCTGGTGGGCGCGGGCCGCACGGATGTCGGACGCGCGCTGTTCGGAATGTTGGATACGGACTCCGGTGAAATCCGCCTGGCAGGCAAGCCGCTTAAGATAAAATCACCGCGCGAGGCGATGGCGCACGGCCTGGTGTATGTACCGGAGGATCGGCAGCATCACGGCTTGCTGATGCCGATGACGATCTCGCAAAACATGACGCTGTCGATCCTCGAACGGCTCGCGCCGCGCGGTTGGCTGCGCGATCAAATGGAACGCGACGTCACGCACGAGTACGTGCAGAAATTGCGGATCATGCTCAGAAATGTCAGGCAGGCCGTGCGTGAATTATCCGGCGGCAATCAGCAGAAAGTAGTGTTGTCGAAATGGCTGCTCACGCAGCCAAAGGTGCTGATCCTCGACGAACCGACTCGCGGCATTGACATCGGCGCGAAAGCGGAGGTCCATCGCTTGATGGGCGAACTGGCCGCGCAAGGTCTGGCGATATTGATGATTTCATCGGAATTACCGGAGATTCTGGCCATGAGCGATCGGATTGTGGTGATGCGCGAAGGCCGCATCGTAGCGCGCTTCGACAAACAGGCGGCGACGCAGGAGCACATCATCGCCGCTGCCACCGGCCAAGTCCTCGAAGGAGTGAACCCGGCATGACGGTCTCCAACTTCCGCGGCGGTCAGCACAGCAGCGCCCTCGTGATCCGGTTGGCGCGCATTCGCGAAGCGGCGATCGTGGTGTTGTTGATCGTCATCATTGCAGTGGTAACCGCCATCGAACCGCGCTTTCTCAGCACCTTCAACATTCGCAGCATTCTCCTGTGGGCGCCGTTGTTGACCGTCGTCGCGATGGGTGAAATGATGGTCATCATCATTCGCGGCATCGATGTGTCCGTTGGCGCAATCTTGGGGTTCGCGGGCATCGTGGTGGGCATGATCTTCCGCGATAACCCAGGCTTCAATATCTACCTCGGCACGCTGTTGGGAATCTTGATTGGTGCGGCGCTGGGCGCCATCAACGGCGTGTTGATCGCCTGGGTTAAGATTCCACCCGTCATTACGACCCTCGGTACGTTGAGCGTGTATCGCGGGCTCGTCTTCATCGTCAGCGGCGGCCGGCAGATCGATCCCAATCACATCCCGACCGAATTGATCCGCTGGTCGCAACGTGGACCATTCGGTTCGCAGTTGATCCCGTGGGTGGTCGTCATCGCGCTGGCGGTCGCCGCGTTAGCCTATTTATTCCTGCGCTATACCAAGGCTGGCCGCAACGTTTACGCCCTGGGCAGCAATCCTGACGCGGCCTCGTTGCGTGGTATCCCCGTCAGTCGCACCCAATTTATCGTCTACACCATCACTGGCGCGCTGGCCGGGCTAGCCGGTATTTTGTACGCCTCACGTTACGGCTTTGTCAACCCCGGCGAGACCGGTGTCGGCTTTGAACTGACGGTGATCGCTGCGGTGGTATTAGGCGGCACGAATGTCTTCGGCGGGTCGGGCTCGGTGATCGGCGTAGTGCTGGGCTGTCTGCTCTTGGGGACGATCAATGTGGCGCTGGCCGTGCTCGGCGTCGCGGCCACCTGGCAGCTGGCTGTATATGGTATTGTGATCTTGCTGACCGTGATCGTCGACGCGATCGTTCAGCGTCAAATCAGACGCCTCATTACGGGAGAATGACCTGATGCCATCCGATCACCCCGTGGAAACTGCCTCGCCAGAGGACAAGATCAGCCAATGGTCGAAGCCGCGCCGCTTGCATCTCGATGGCCGCCTGCGACCCTTTTTGCCTGAAGTTGTGGATGTCGTGCTGCTGTTTCTGGCGTTCATGGTTGGCGCGATCCTGTCGCCGTATTTCCTGGACATTCCCTTCCTGCTTGATTCGACGACGTTGTACATCGAAGCCGCGATCATGGCGCTGGGCATGACGTTCGTGATCATCAGCGGCAACATCGATCTGTCGGTGGCTTCGACGTTGGCGCTGGTCGCGTGCGTGATGGCAGTGCTGCACGTCGAATTGAACGTGCCGATGGGACTGGCTATTCCGATCGCCCTGATTTTAGGCGCTTTGCTGGGGGCCTTGAACGGCTGGCTGATCGCCCGATTGCGGTTGCCGGCGCTGGCGGTGACGCTGGCGACACTAGCGCTGTATCGCGGCCTGGCGCAAATCCTGTTGGGCGATCATTCGCTCAGCCAATTCCCGCAGTGGTTTGTCGGCATCGATCGCGTTACGGTGCCGGGCACGCCCATCCCGATCGTGCTTATCATCTTCTTCGTGTTCGCGCTGATCCTGGGCCTGATCTTGCATAAGACAGTCTTCGGGCGCTGGGTGTTTGCGCTCGGCACTAGCGAAGACGCCGCGCGCTATTCGGGTATTCCCGTCGATCGCGTGAAAATCGCTATTTTTACGCTGAATGGATTGCTCGCGGCAGTCGCCGGTTTGATCATGGTTTCACGCTTAGCGGTCGCCCGCTACGATCACGCGCGCGGCCTCGAGCTCGACGTGATCACCGCCGTCGTCTTAGGTGGCACCAGCATCTACGGTGGACGCGGCACGATTTTCGGCTCGACCATTGCCGTGTTTCTCGTCGGTTTCCTGCGCACGGGGCTCGGGGTAGCTGAATGTCAAGGCCGAAAGCCAGCTCGCGGTCGTTGGTATATTGCTCATCATAGCCGTCATCGCGTCCAAGGTGATCGCCCGCTTCAGTCGGCAGCGGGGCTAAAGCCTGGACGGTACTTAACTTCGATTGCAAGGAGGTCTAGCGCGAAATTAACGATTGGAGATTGTTGTATCCGCTGCTCGTACGTGTGTGGTATTTACCTCAAGCCGAATCTAATAGGAGGAAAGTGTCATGTCTAAACGCTTCAATTTCGTGTTGGCGTTGCTCGTGATCGTCTCAGCTCTGTTGGCGGCCTGCGCACCAGCCGCCGCGCCGGCGCCCGCCCAACCCGCGGCGCAGCCAACGGCGGCGCCCGCTCAACCGCAGCCCGCCGCCGGCCCGATCAAGATTGTGTACATCCCCAAGAACACGGGCAATCCGTACTTCGACTCGATCATCAAGGGCTTCACGAAAGCCTGCGAAGAGTTGAAGTGCGAATTCACGACGACAGCCTCCGGCCACCGCCGAAGCCACTTCGCAAGTGTCGTTCGTGAAAGAGCAGATTCAACGCGGTGTCAACGTCATCGCCATTTCGCCCAACAGCCCCGATGCACTGAACCAGGTCTTTGACGAAGCGCGGTCGAAGGGCATCAAGGTGTTGATCGTCAACTCGGACATTCCCAAAAACGAAACACACCGCGATGCGGCCGTGCTGCCGATGGACTTTGGCATCACCGGCTCCAGTCAGGTTGAGCTGATGGGTTCGCTCATCGGCTACGAGGGCCAGGTCGCCGTGCTCAGCGCCACCGCCGATGCGCCCGATCAGAACACCTGGATCGAAGGCATGAAGGTGGCGTTGAAGGATCCGAAGTATGCCAAGATGCAGCTGGTGGATGTGGTCTACGGTGACGACGATCCGCAGAAGAGCCTGACCGAATGCGAAAGCCTGCTGTCGAAGTACCCTGATCTGCGCGGCATCATCGCTCCGACCACCGTCGGCGTGGCGGCTGCGGCGCAGTGCGTGGAATCCGCCGGACGCCAGCCGGGCGGCGCGAACGCCGTAGGCAAAGGTCTGGAAGTCACCGGCCTCGGCACACCGAATCAGATGCGGCGCTTCATCACCGACAACATCGTCAAGGCCTTTGCGTTGTGGAGCCCGTACGACGAGGGTTACCTGTCCGGGTACTTCAGCTCAGGGTCTAGCGAAGGGTGAAATCAAAGCCGCCGAAGGCAGCACCTTCGATGTGCCGAATCTCGGCACGCGCACGATCGGCAAGAACAGTGTGATCATCACCGGCCCGCCGACCGTGTTCGACAAGAACAATATCGCCAATTTCGACTTCTAAGCGCAGCAAGCCTCTAGAGTAAAGGGAGCGGTTGCCGGCATTCGGCGCAACCGCTCTCCTGTTTGACAACCTGATCCGGCCAGGTCGACCAAGCAGCGAAGCGGTTGGCGGGTTGTGTGACGAGCGCTGGACCTTGGGCGACTCGCCCAACGCTCGACATCATCGATGTGCCTCAGATAAGGAAACGACATGAAACGCGTAGGTTTTCTGCTCAAAGTCAAAACCGACAAGATGGAAGAATACAAGCAACATCACGAAGCCGTGTGGCCGGAGATGCTCGAGGCTTTGCGCCGCGCCGGCTGGCACAACTATTCCCTGTTCCTGCGCGAAGACGGCTTGCTCTTTGGCTATTTCGAAACGCCCGACAATTTTCAGGCGGCCCTCGACGGCATGGCCAAAGAAGACATCAACGCCAAATGGCAGGATTTCATGGCGCCGTATTTCGAGAATCTCAGCGGCGCGCATGCCGACGAGAGTATGGCAGAGCTGGAACAAGTTTTCCACTTAGATTGACTCCGTCATTGCGAGGAGCACTCTGAGCGGAGCGCAGCGGAGTCGAAGAGCGCGACGAAGCATCCCCTTAACCGTAGGAGATTGCTTCGCACGCCCTGTCCGTAAAGCGGGGGCGCACAGGGCGAAAGCGCTCGCAATGACGCCGACATCGCGGAGCAGGTCATGACACTCTCCCACAACTTCCTGGCCATCGATCTGGGCGCAGAAAGCGGACGCGCGATCTTAGCCGCATTCGATCACGCGCCTGACGGCGCGCAATTATCCCTGACAGAGGTTCATCGCTTCCCGAATGGGCCGGTGCGCCTGCCCGATGGGCTGCACTGGGACATTCTGCGCCTGTGGTCGGAGATCAAGACAGCGCTGCACATTGTCGCGCACAAGCACGGCGTTCAACTCGCCGGGATCGGGATCGATACCTGGGGCGTGGATTACGGCCTGCTCGATCGCAGCGGCGCTCTGATCGGCAATCCCTATCACTATCGCGACAGCCGCACTGACGGCCTGGTCGACGAAGCCTGCCGGCATCTGCCGCGCGAGCGCATCTTCGAATTGACGGGCATTCAGTTCATGCAGCTGAACACCCTGTATCAACTGTTCTCCCTGGTCGTGCAGCAATCGCCAGCATTGCAGATCGCCGAAACCTTTTTGACCACGCCCGATTTGCTCAACTACTGGCTCAGCGGCCAGAAGGTGTGCGAGTTTACCATGGCGACGACCACGCAGTGCTACGATCCACGCCGCCGCGAGTGGTCGCAGCCGCTGCTCGCAGCGCTGAGCATTCCTGCGCATATTTTCCCGGAAGTAGTGCAACCCGGTACCGTGTTAGGCCCGGTGCTGCCGGAAATTGCGGAAGAGACCGGCTGCGGCGCCGTGCCGGTTATCGCGCCCGCGTGTCACGATACGGGATCGGCTGTGGCGGCGGTGCCCGCCGAAAACAAAGACTTCGCGTGGATCAGCTCGGGCACGTGGTCGATCATGGGCGCGGAAGCCGGCGCCCCGATCGTGAATGCGCAAAGCCTGAACTACAACTTTACCAACGAAGGCGGCGTCAACGGCACGTGGCGCTTCTCCAAGAACATCATGGGCCTGTGGCTGGTGCAGGAATGCCGCCGCACGTGGGCGCGCGCAGGCGAAGAACTTTCCTACACAGAAATCACGCGGCTGGCTTCGGAAGCCGAGCCGTTCAGGGCCGTCATCGATGTCGACGCCGCCGCTTTCTTCCAACCCGGCGATATGCCCGCCCGCATTCAAGAGTATTGCGAACGCACGCGGCAGCCCGTGCCGGAATCCAAAGGCGCGATCGTGCGCTGCGCGCTGGAAAGCCTCGCGCTGAAATATCGCTGGGGATTGGATCGCCTGGAAGAGATGCTGGGCTATCGCCTCGATCCGATCCATATCATCGGCGGCGGGACGCAGAATCGGCTGCTCAATCAACTCACGGCCGATGCCACCCGCCGATCAGTGGTGGCCGGCCCCGGCGAAGCGACCGCCATCGGCAATGTGCTGATGCAGGCGGTGGCCCTGGGGGATCTCAAATCGCTCGACGAGGCCCGCGCGGTGGTGCGGCATTCCTTCAAGCCGGAGCGCTACGAATCACGCCCTTCGGCAGCATGGGATACCGCGTATCAGAAATTGGGAAATTTGCTGCAGGATGCATGAGGCAGGATATCGGCCGCGGGCCTCTCGCAGCTGGCAGCCGCGAAGCGCCCCTGTAGGGCTGCACCTTGAAAGGAAAACATGTTAGACGCACCTTATCCTGAACTGGACGAACTACTCACTCTCGTCGGCGAGGCGGGACGGCGCTTGTCCGAGATCGAAGCGAGCGAAGGCGCCGCCGGCAACATCTCGGTCTACATCGGCTGGCCCCTCGACGTGCGCCGCCGCTTTCCGAACGTCGAGACGATCGAGCTGCCGGAAGCCGCGCCGAAGTTGGCGGGCGGCACCTTCATCGTCACCGGCTCGGGCCGCCGCCTGCGCGAAATCATCGACGATCCGGCGGCGAACCTCGGCTGCGTGGCGGTCGACGACGGCGGCCAGACCGGCCGGTTGTACACTTCGCAGCGCAAGTTATTCGCGCAGTTGACCAGCGAGTTCAATTCGCATCTGGCCGTACATCACGATCAAGTCACGCGATCGGGCACCAACTTTCACGCCGTCGTGCACGCGCAGCCGCGCCACCTGACCTATCTCAGCCACATTCCGCGCTATCAATATGAGCCGTATCTCAACCGGCACTTGCTGCGCTGGCAGCCGGAATTGATCGTGCAGCTGCCGGAAGGCATCGGGCATGTGCCGTTCCTCGTGCCCGGCTCCAGCGAATTAATGGCCGCCACGCTCAAATCGCTGCGGCAGCAGCGCATCGTGATCTGGGGCAAGCACGGCGTCATGGCGCGCTCGGACATCTCGGCCAAGCGCGCAGCCGATCGGATTGAGTACGCCGAAACGGCGGCGCGCTACGAATACATGAATCTGGTGAATCACGAACAGGGCGAAGGCCTGAGCGTGGAAGAAGTCCGCGCCATCGCGAAGTTGTGGAATATTGAGCAGAACATTTTCTAATCACGTCATTGCGAGGAGCATTCTGAGCGGAGCGCAGCGGAGTCGAAGAGCGCGACGAAGCAATCCCGTTGACAATCAAAGAGATGGTCTCGCGTCCTTTGACTTCGCCGCATGCTGCGCGAAATGCGGCTCCTCTCAGGACGCTCGCAACATATGCACCCACTGCGTGCAGTGCGGTGTGACGAAGGGGTGACCCCATGACCAAGTATCCAACCGAAACACAAATCCGATCGACTTATCGTGCGGCGAAAGAGCGTTACGCTCTGCTGAGCGTCGACACGGATAAAGCGCTGAAGACGCTCACTACGGTGCCGCTGAGTCTGCACTGCTGGCAGGGCGACGATGTGGGCGGCTTCGAGAATTTCGATGGCGGCCTTGGCGGCGGTATCGCGGCCACGGGCAACTACCCCGGCAAGGCGCGCACACCCGATGAACTGCGCCGCGATCTCGATAAAGTGTACAGCCTGATCCCCGGTTCGCATCGCTTGAGCCTGCACGCCATGTACGCCGAAACCCATGGCCGCCAGGTCGACCGCCATGAGCTGCGCCCGGAGCACTTTGCGAACTGGGTCAGTTGGGCCGCGGCGAACAAACACGGCCTGGACTTCAACCCGACGCTGTTCTCGCACCCCAAAGCCGACAGCGGCTTTACGCTGGCGCACCCCGACAAAGCCGTCCGCGATTTCTGGATCGCGCACTGTGTCGCCTCGCGCCAGATCGGCGAGTTCTTCGGCTGCGAGCTCGGCACGCCGTGCATCACCAACATCTGGATTCCCGACGGCTACAAAGACACGCCGGTCGATCGCTTTGCGCCGCGGCAACGCTTGAAGGAATCCCTGGACGAAATCCTTGCGGAGCCGATCGATCCACAGTACAACCGCGACTCCATCGAAGGCAAGCTCTTCGGGCTCGGCGCGGAAAGCTACACGGTTGGCTCGCACGAGTTCTACCTGGGCTACGCCGTCGCCAACCAGACGCTGCTCACGCTCGACGCGGGTCATTTCCATCCCACCGAGACCATCGCCGACAAAATCTCGTCGGCGCTGTTGTACGTGCCGGAACTGCTGTTACACGTCAGCCGCGGGGTGCGCTGGGACAGCGATCACGTGGTGACTTACAATGATGACCTGCTGGCAATCGCGCAGGAAATCGTGCGCGGCGGATTTTTGGCGCGCGTCCACGTCGGATTGGATTATTTCGACGCCAGTATCAACCGGGTGGCCGCTTACGCGATCGGGGCGCGGAACACCCTGCGCGCGGTGCTGACGGCGCTCCTTGAGCCGGTCGAGCAGTTGAAGAAAGTTGAGCTGTCGGGCGACTATACGCAGCGGCTCGCCCTGCTGGAAGAGGTCAAGGGCTTGCCGTTCGGCGCGGTGTGGGACTATCATTGCTTGAAGCATGGCGTGCCGGTGGGGTTGCGTTTCATGGATGAAGTGCGAGCGTACGAAAAGCAGGTGCTGGCAAAACGTAGTGCGTAATGCGTATTGCGTTAGAATCAGAACAGGAGAGGCAAGATGAACGGTTGGGCAGGACAAGTTCTAGATATCGATTTAACGAGCGGCGCAATCAAGACGTATCCGCTGGACGAGAAAATGGCGCACCTGTTTCTGGGCGGGCGCGGCCTCGGGCGCGCGGATGCTGTGGGATGAAGTCGGCCCCGGCGTCGATCCGCTGTCACCGGAGAATGTGTTGATCTTTACCAACGGCCCGTTGACGGCGACGGGCTATCAAACCAGCAATCGCTTCTCGGTGTCGACGAAAAGCCCCTTAACCGGTACCGTGTTAGACGCCAACTCGGGCGGCTTCTGGGGCATGCAGTTCAAGAAGGCCGGTTACGATGCGCTGATCGTGCGCGGCAAAGCCGAGAAGCCGGTCTACATTGAGATCAAGCCGGGCGGCATTACGATCAACGACGCCGCGCATTTGTGGGGCAAGCGCGTGCGCGAAACCACCACGGCGCTGGGCCAGAACAACAACAAGCGCAATGTGTTGTGCATCGGCCCGGCGGGCGAGAACCTCAGCCGCATCGCCGCGATCATGAACGACGGCGAACGATCGCTGGCCCGCGGCGGCCCGGGCGCGGTGATGGGCAGCAAGAACCTCAAGGCCATTGTCGTCGAAGGCAAACAGCGGCCCGATATGGAGGATCCGGAGCAGTTCAAGTTCCTGCTGTATGAAACGCGCAAGCTGTTGCGCGCCAGCCCCCTGACCAGCCAGGCCTTGCCGGAATTCGGCACCGTGGTCATGATGAACATCGTCAACAACATCGGGGCGCTGCCCACGCGCAATTATCAGCAGAGCCAGTTTGAGAATGCGGAAGCGATCTCCGGTGAAGCACTGACAGACAAGTATCTCGTCAAGAATGCATCCTGCTGGGCCTGCCCGATCGGCTGTACGCGCATCAGCAAGACGGACAAGGTGGAAGGTGAAGGGCCGGAGTTCGAGACGACCTGGGCCTTCGGCGCCTCGTGCGGCATCGACGATCTGGCCGCCATCATCGAAGCGAATGCCATCTGCAACGATCTGGGCCTGGACACGATCTCGGCCGGATCGACCATCGCGTGCGCGATGGAGTTGACCGAGCGCGGCAAACTCGATAGCGATTTGCGCTTCGGTCGAGCCGATTTGCTCGCCCCGACTCTGGAGGATATGGGCTATCGGCGCGGTCTGGGTAATGAACTGGCCGATGGCAGTCTGCGCTTTGCGACAAAGTATGGCAGGCCCGAACTCTCGATGAGTGTGAAGGGTCTGGAGATGCCGGCTTATGATCCGCGCGGCATGCAGGGCCAGGGCCTGTTGTACGCCACGTCGAATCGCGGCGCGTGCCACATGCGCGGCAACATGCTGGGACTCGAAGTGCTGGGCCTGCCCAAGTTGATCGATCGCTTCCAGGTGCAGGGCAAATCGAGCTTCGTGATCCTGCATCAGAATTCATCGGCCGCCATCGATTCGCTGGTGATCTGCAAGTTCACCAATATGGGCGTGGCCGACGAATATTTTGCGCGGGTGCTCTCGGCCGTGACGGGCGTGAAGTACGCCACGGGCGATTTGATCAAAGTGGGCGAACGGGTGTGGAACCTGGAACGGCTATATAATCTGCGCGAAGGCTTCACGCGCGCCGACGATACGCTGCCACCGCGCTTGCTGAATGAAGCGGTGACCGACGGGCCGAGCCAGGGCTGGGTCAACAAGTTGGAACCGATGTTGAAAGAATACTATCGCGGGCGCGGCTGGGACGAGCAAGGCGTGCCGCAAGTCAAGAAGTTGGCGGACTTAGCAGTTAGCCGATCTGAAGGAGGCCGGGCGATGATTGACGAGCGTATCTACCAACAATTCTGCGAAATCGGCCGCGATCTGTTTGACAGCAACATGATCAGTTCGCACGGCGGCAACATCAGCGTGCGGCTCGGCGACCGGGTGGTCATCAAACGGCGCGGCGCGCAGCTGGGGCGCTTAAAGCCACACGATCTGATCGAAACGCAGATCGAGAAAAACGACAGCGGCGTGGCGCTGGCCTCATCCGAGCTGCTGATCCACCGCACGATCTATCAGATGACACCGGCGCTGGCCATCGTGCACTGCCATCCGCGCACCGCCATTGCCTTTTCGCTCTCGCGCGATGAGATCGTGCCGATCGATAATGAGGCTTCGTATCTGCTGAAGAAGGTGCCGGTGATCTGGGAAGAGTTTGCCTCGGGCACGCCGGAGATGGCGAAGAATCTGGCCACCACGTTGCAGTCGTACAAGATCGTTTTCTTGCGCGGGCACGGCAGCTTTGCCATCGGGCAGACGCTGGACGAAGCGTTTCACTGGTCATCCACGCTGGAAGAGTCGTGCCAGATCGCGTTGGCGGCCAAGATCATCGACGAGCCGTTCATCGAATATCGCGGGATGAGCAGCGCGTACAACAAATGGTAACGAGTGACGAGTAATCACTGTTTTTACGCATTACGCGTTACTTGTTACTCAGCAAGGCCCTATCATGGCGATAAAAGCTCAGTTGTTCATCACCTGCCTGGCCGAACAGTTCTTCTCGCCGATGTTGAAAGACATGGTGACGGTGCTGGAACGGTTGGGCGTGCAGTGCGAGTTTCCCGAAGCGCAGACCTGCTGCGGCCAGCCGATGTTCAACGGCGGCTTTCAGTCGCAGGCGCGCGACCTCGCCCGCAAGTGGATTGAGGTATTCGATCGCACCGACGGTTACATCGTCTCGCCTTCCGGGTCGTGCGTGGACATGGTGCGGCAGCACTACCCCGAACTGTTCCCCGCCGGCACGGCCGAGCACCAACGGGCGCAGTCGGTAGCCTCGCGCACGTTCGAATTCACGCAATTCCTGGTCGACGAGTTGAAGATTACCGACGTCGGCGCGGTCTTCCCGCACAAGGTGACCTACCATGCCTCATGCCACTTGCTGCGCGGCTTGCAAGGCCGCACCCAGCCCAAGCAGCTGCTGCAAGGCGTGAAAGGTCTCGAGCTGGTGCCGTTGAATGAAGAAGAAACCTGCTGCGGCTTTGGCGGCGTCTTCAGCGTGATCTATCCCGAAGTCTCGCAAGCGATGATGGAAGCCAAAGTGCGCAACATCGAAGCCAGCAGCGCGGACACCATCGTCGCCTGCGACGCGGGCTGTTTGATGAACATCGCGGGCGGATTGAAGAAAGTGAATTCGCCGATCAAGGCGCTGCACCTGATTCAAGTATTGGCTTCGCAAGGATGACCAGTAAAAAGTAACGAGTAAGGCGCAAATTACACCTTACTCGTTACTCATTACGCGTTAAAGGTTGTTCATCATGAGTAACGCTCCTACCCACATCGACTTTCGCGCCAACGTGCAGCACGTTCCGCCGCACATGCCGCCGTCCGTGCAGAAGGCGACGGCAAAATTTCTCGGCAACCGCGCCGGGCTGGTCGATCTGTTCGGCCCTGATCATTGGGAAGTGCTGCGGCAGGCGGGGCACGAGATTCGCCTGCAGGCGATCAATCATCTCGACACACTACCTGGCGCAGCTGGAGGAACAGGTGACGCGCGCCGGGCGGGCACGTCCACTGGGCGCGCGATGCCGCCGAAGCCAGATCGATTGTGCTGGCGATCGCACGGGAGCACAACGTCAAGCGCGTGGTCAAAGCCAAGAGCATGGCGAGCGAAGAGATCAACCTTAACCATGCGCTGGAAGAGGCGGGCATTCAAACGCTGGAAACCGATCTGGGCGAATACATCGTGCAGCTGGCGGGCGAGATGCCGTCGCACATCATCGTGCCGGCCGTGCATCTGACCAAGGAAGGCATTGCCGCTCTGTTCCACGAGAAGCTCGGTGTGGAGGCGCCCGCTGAACCCACCGCGCTCACGGCCATTGCGCGAGCGCGTCTGCGCGAAGAATTTTTATCGGCGGATATGGGCCTTTCCGGCGCGAACTTCATGGTGGCTGAAACCGGCACGATCGTGCTGGTGACGAATGAGGGCAACGGGCGCATGTGCACCACGCTGCCGCCGGTGCATGTCGCCATCGCGGGTATCGATAAAGTCGTGCCGGATATGCAAAGCCTGTCAGTGTTGTTGAAGCTGCTGGCGCGCAGCGCGACGGGGCAGAAGATTTCGACCTACACGTCATTCATTCACGGCCCGCGCCCCAGCGCCGAAGAAAACGGCCCGCAGGAATTCCACTTGATTCTGCTGGATAACGGCCGCACGCGCATTCTGCAAGATGAAATCGCTCGCGAGACGATGTTGTGCATTCGGTGCGGCGCGTGTCTGAATGTATGTCCCGGTCTATAACCACGTCGGCGGGCATGCCTACGGCTGGGTGTACTCCGGCCCGATCGGATCGATCCTCTCGCCGCAATTGCTGGGCACGTCGGTCGCGGCCGATCTGCCGTTTGCGTCGTCGCTGTGCGGCGCGTGCGGCGACGTCTGCCCGGTGAAGATTCCGATTCCCAAGATTTTATTGCATCTGCGCCATCGCGTCGTCGAGGGCGATCAGGTTGAACCGCCGGCGGCTTCGCCGGTGATTCAAGCCGGTGTGAGCGCGGGCACCGCGGCCTTGGGCACGCCGTGGCTGTATCAACTCGGATCGCTGTTGCTGCCGCTGCTCCAGAAGCCGCTGCAGCGCGGCGAGTGGCTGCCCCAGCTCCCGCCGCCGATCGATCGCTGGACGATGGTGCGGCCCTTCCCGGCTTTTGGAGCCGATTTTCGCGCGTGGTGGAATAAGCGCACGGGCAAGCCACAAACGCCCAGCTGGATGCGTAACGCGGCGATCATCGCGATCACGATCGAAGTCGTGTTGGCGCTGGCCTGGTTATTGACACGGCGGCGCGGGGGGAAGAAATGATGCTGAATACAGCGCGCGAAGAAATGTTGCACACCGTGCGGGCGGCGTTGAAGCGCACGGCCGATTCAGGCGTGGCGGCGATTCCGGCGACGGCGCGGATCGCACCGCGCGCCGCGGCCGATGTCGACGCGGAACTTACGGCGTTCTTTTCCGAAGTTGAGAAGTTGGGCGGCACGACAAAACGCCTCGAAAACAAGGCTGATCTGGCGGCCGCCCTGCGCGAGCTGGTCGCCGCAGAAGCGATCAAGAAAGCGACCGCCTGGCAGACGGCGGAGCTGAAAGAATGGGGAGTGGAAGGCTTGCTGGAAGCGATCGGGGTGGAGATCGTCTCGCCGTATGCGTCCAATCGAGAAGTGGCCGAGTGCGATCTGGGTGTGACGGGCGCGGATTTTGCGCTGCCGGAAACCGGGACGCTGGGGCTGCGAGCGTCGATCGAGCAGCCGCGCACGGTTTCATTGCTGCCGCGCGTGCATCTGGCGCTGATGCGAACGACGTGTCTGCGCGCGGATCTTCACCAGGTTTTCGAAGAGGCCGGGCGCGACGGCTACCTGGTATTCATCACCGGCCCCAGCCGCACGGCCGACATCGAGTTGACCGTGACCATCGGCGTGCACGGGCCAAAGCGCTTGTGTGTCTTCTTGCTCCCTTGAGCCGGCGCTCGCGCTGCACTGCCGGCCAGCGGTCAATACTGGCGGACTCCCACGCCACTCGCTAAACGAAACGGGGTTCCTGCGTGAGGAGCCCCGTTGATTTTATGCCGCTTCCACCACTCGTTCTCGCGACAGACCCACGCGCGCCAGCGCCTGCAGGAACGGCGCCGGCGGCAGGTTGGCGAACATGTGAATGTTTTGCGCCAGCGGCGCTTGCTCGTCCAGGAAACTTAGCACGTGCTCGATCGAGTTACGCTTGAACATCGCCGCAAAGATCGACTGAATCCGCTCCGGTTCGCGCTCCATGATGTCCAGCAGCATGGAATCATACAAACGGTAGCGTGGCGAGTCTTCCGGCACGTCAAAGGGTTGATCGTGTTCGAGCAGTGATTGGACGATGGCAGCCGAGTCGGACTGCACGCGCGTAAAAGCAAATCCGGTCGTAGGCTTGAGGCGGCCGCCCTTCGTCCCGATCGCCATCACCCGCTCACCGAGACGTCGCGGATAGGGTTGATCGGTGATCGGAATCACGCCGCCTTCCTGCCGGGTGAGGTGATAATCGTCAATCTTCAACACCTCGCGCAGATAAGTCTGCATGGCCTGCTCGTATTCGCGCGGCAGCAGCGGCATGGTCGAGAACAACGTGTACTCCACCAGCGCGTGCCGTTCGTCAAACGGCAGCACATAGAAGAAACGCGTCGCGCCACGCAGATGTTCCGCGTGGGGCGTGCGAAAATCAAGGAAGGTGACCGCCGCCGGATCAAAAGCCGGTCGATCGGTTTCAATTTCCCAGCCTTTGAAATGCAGCTTCAGGTGATGATAGCGTCCATCCGCCACAGCGTCAGCCTGGCGTGGAATGCTATCGAACACCCAGCGTCCTGTCACCTCTTCACGGTCGATGGTGACGCGCGCGGCTTCAGCGCCATCTTTAATAGCCCCCACCTTGCCGCGCCGCCACGTCACATTAGGCCGCCGTGCCAGCTCGCGCCGGGCGTGCTCGTAGAAGTCACAGCCGCGAATGGTGCGATAGCGGTAATGACGCAGGTTCACGCGCATCTCGCCGTTGAGGCCCGCCAGATAGAGCCGATCCCAGGTGCGGCAGGTTAAGTTGTCGAAGAGCGTGGGCCGATCGGACCAATAACTCCACGTGCGATCGTCGCGCCGCTTGTCGTCGCGATCCACAATCAAGATCGATTTTCGCGCAGCGGGCTGTTAATCAGGCGCAGGGCCAGGCTCAATCCGCTTAATCCGGCTCCGGCGATGATGAAATCGGTGTGCGTCATGAATTCCTCTGAAAGCTCCACCACAGGCGGGCCAACCCCAGCAGCTTGCGGGATGTGCCCACGTGCGCGCGGCGAGTGAACACATCGTAGTCGTGTGCCTCGATGTCGTCCAAAATTCGGCGATACAGATCGCCGGCCGCCGCAATGGCCAGGCGGCCATCGCGGTTCATCAGTTCAATGCCCGGCCACGCTTCGGCATACAGGCGGCGATTGCGCTCGATCTGAAAGCGCATGAAGGCCCGCCAGCGATCGTCGACCTGCCCGCCGGCCAGATGGTCTTCCGCCAGGTCGAAGCCCGCCAGTTCGTCGGCGGGCAGATAGACCCGGCCCGAACGCCAATCCTCGCCCACGTCGCGCAGGATGTTAGTGAGCTGCAGGGCCACGCCCAACTTGATGGCATACGGGATCGCGGCCGCGCCGCGACAGCCGATAATGTGCATGCTCATCAAGCCGACGGTCGACGCTACGCCGTAAGCATAGGCCGCCAGATCGTCGAACGTCGCATATCGCGTCTGATCGAGATCGCGCGCCACGCCGTCGATCGAGCTGCTCGGCCAGGCGCAGCGGGACACGATAATGCTGCCGCGCGTCGGCCCACGCTACGGCGACGAGGTTATCGAGCGGCGGCTCGGCAGCCAGCGCGACGCGCCGCCAGTCACGCAGCGCGTGCCGCGCCTGGCCGTCCGGACAGTCGACGATGTCGTCGGTGACCCGGCAGAAAGCATACAGGGCGCGCACGGCGCGGCGCTTCTCACGCGGCAAAAAACTCGAAGCGCGCTGGAACGATCGGCTGTGGCGCGCCGTGACTCGCGCGCAGTGCGCGTACGCTCGATCGAGCAGCAGCGGATCGGACGGCGTCTGCGGCGCGGCGATGGCGATCGACTGCCACGCTTCAAGCGCTTGCGACAGCAACGCGGGTTCCCAGGCATGCGTGTGAAGCATTCTTTTGGACTTTCTTACACCTACCAGTATAGCGCTAAGCAATCAATCTGCTTGACGATTGGCTAACAATCTCCCATCAATTCATGCCCTCGTGCCGACACTTGACCGACAGACCTCAGACGGCGGTCGTTTGTGTCGCCGGCTGTCGATTGAGTTGCTCCACATGCTGCTTGATGGTCTGCAACATCTTGCGCATCATCGTGCTGCCGAGCGGATCCGTGATCACTTCCCACATCAATTTGGCGGCGAAGGTGCGCGGCGCATACGCCAGCCGCGTGCGCGCGATCAAACGCGTCGTGCCATCCGGCCGTTCATCCAGAAAGAGCAACCACGCATAGTTGATATAGGTCAGTCTGCCCCGGCTTCGGCAGCGGATCGGCGATGCCGGTCTTGAGGTCCGCGCCCGCCATCAACAGCCAGCGCCCGCGCTCCAGCGCCACGACTTGATTCACCGGATAACCCGGCGGCCCCATGCGCATCTGATCGCCTACCTTTAACTCCCATTCAGGGACAATGCGATCGGCGTTGCGCATCTGGCAGCGCGCCAGGTTCTCCAGCAATTCATAACTGTACAGCCCGCCGCGCTCCTGCCCGATCTGCGCCATCCACGGCCACACTTCACGCGCGGGCGCATGAATGGTAACGGCCAGCGTCGTAATGACGTTAGGGGTCGGGACGCGCTCATCGCCGGGCAGCGTGCGCCGTACTTCGTCGTCTGTCGCGCCCCAGCGCCGGTAGTGCGAGCGCGCGATGGGCTGCAGGATCAGGTTGCCCGCGATGCGCAGGACGCCGCCGAGGTTATCGAGCACTTCATACAATGTGGTCATGGTTGAGCTCCATTCATACTGTAAGGATTCGACCCTAGTGGATGCCCGACAAAAGCACTCGGGCATGACGGCGTAGCAGTCCTATCCTGCTGTCATTGGACTAGAGCCTTCACTTGAGGCGACCGACTTTGAACATCAAAACTCGTAAGAGGAGCGGGAGCAGTTTATGCGATGAAGCGCTCCACGCCCATCAGCCCGACCTTGACCAGCATGATGACCGCCAGGGCCGGAACCGCCGAGCGGGTGTCCGCGATCAGCGGCAGCTGCACGCCCAGCAGTGGCAGCGCCACCACCAGCAGCGCCAGCACGCCCAGGAGCGATCCAACGATCGTCAGCGGATGGGCCCAACCGAGCGCGGACTGCGTCGGGCCGATACCGCTCAGCGAGCACATCGCGATGCCGATGAGGCCTAACGCCAGCAATGCTCCGGCCCCGTTGCCCACGATCGGGACATTCCGCCCCATCAGGACCAGGAAGACCAGGCCGGCTGCCAGCAGGCCCAGAACCAAAGTGATGATGCCGTTTGCAGATGAAGTCACCGTATTTGTCGCCATTGTTCTTGCCTCTATATTGATGGCAATATGATACTTGCGCACAGACAAAGTTCCCATCGTCGGGGGAGTTGTGATCCTGGTCAAGTGGACAGGTTGGCGGTCATTTGCCGCGTTTCTTACGGATCATCATCGATAGACAACTCATCGAACCACCGTCGGCGTTGGTGTTGGTTCGCGCAGTGTATACGATGGACCGGTTGGCCCATCCGAGGATTTGGTAAAAGGGACTAAGCGGGTCTGTTGTTGCGTTGACCTAACCCAAAATACTCCTTCGTCGTATATGTAATCCCATTTTTGCTGGCAGGCATCATACCAGTTCGTTCCAAAGCTGTTATCGCATTCTTCTCTGTGCAAAGGATGGGTGCGAGAAACACTATGACAGCACGTTTGTTGATCATAATCCACCTGGGCAGCCAACTTACCCAAGAGGTGATCGGCCTACTTCCTGCGCCTTTTGCTAACCATCGCTTCCAGCCTGCGCGATCATGTCCTTAGCGCGCTGTTCCTGGGACTGTAAGGTGGTGAGCCATTGATCAGCAGCGGTGAACACGTCTTCGTGCGGCTCGGGGGTATCGAGTGCTCTACGCAGGTTGTCACGCTCCCCCGCATCGAGGCGGCGCAGCATCCGCAGGATGGCCATGTTGCTGTAGCCGGCGCGCGACAACGTGCGGATCACCCGCACGCGATCGAGCTCGGCGGCTCCATAGTACCGATAGCGGCTGTGCGGATCACGCGGCACTTTCAGCAGGCCGTTGCGCTCCCAATTGCGCAGCATGTCCGAAGTGACGCCCAGCAACTTCGCCGCGTCCTTGATACGCAGCGGTTTAGCCGTCGCATCGATCGCCGTGCCCTGCGCCCAGCGCTCCAACAGATTCGCCGCGCCTTCGGCCTGGGCGCGCTCGGCCTGCACCAAAGCAAGATGGCGATAGGCGTGTTCGAGCGCGCCGCCCAGATCGCCGGAAGCGGATCGGCGCACGAGGGCCGCTGCGGATGCGCGGATGTTGCGACCCGGCCAGCCGCCGTGCAGCGCCGCGCGCGCGAAGCGCATTTGATCGATGTGAAATTCGGTGTAGAGGCGGTAGCCGTTGGGCGCGCGGGGAATGGGGGGCAGGAAGCCCCACACTTCATACATGCGGACAGTGTTGGGATGCACGCCGGCGGCGCGAGCGACTTGCAGGGTGGAATAATGCCGCCGCTTCATGACATGCCTTTGATCAATCCGCCCGGCTGGCAGGTGCGGCAGAAATTGGTAATGCGCTGATTCGCGCCCACCAGCGAGATGGGCGTGCCGCAGCGCGGGCACGGCTCGCCGCTCTTCAGGTGCACGGCCATGAAATCACGCGGCTCGCGGTGAATAGCCTCGCCCATTTCCACGCGGACTTTCTCCGTCGCTTCGCGCAGCACCGCTTGCAGCGCCTCATACAAACGGCCGATCTCCTCACCCGTCAATTCCGTCCGCTTGCGATAGGGATGCAGCCGCGCGGCCCACAGAATCTCGTCGGCATAGGCGTTGCCGATGCCCGCGATACATTCGCCGCGCGTGAGCACGCCTTTGATCTCGCCGCGATAGGGCTTGAGGCGCTCGCGGAATTCTTCCAGCGAAACGTCGAACGGTTCCGGCCCCAACGCGGCGTAATCGGGCACGTGTGAAAGATCGGCGGCCAGGTACAACTGCCCCATCGTGCGCTGATCGACGTAGCGGAGTTGATCGCCGCTGGAGAGCGAGAAGATGAGGTGGGTCTTGGGCAGGCGCTTCTCGGCAGGCTGCGCCAGCTGCAGGCGGCCGGTGAGCTTGGGATTGAGCGCGAGGTACAAGCGTGAATCCTGCACCGCCGGATCAAGATGAAAGATGAGGAACTTGCCGCGCCGCGCAACGTCTTTGATCGTCGCGCCGGTCACTGCTTCTTCCAGGCGCTGCTGCGTGAGCGCTCGCACGATGATGGCGCTGCCCCCGCCGATCGCCTGCACGCCCTCGATCGTGCGGCCCACCGCGCGGCGCTGCAAGACTTCTTTCACCACTTCGAGCTCGGGAAGTTCGGGCATGCGGGGAGTATACCACTCGCGAGAAAAGAAATAGGGGAGCGCGCCAAGGCAGATCGATCCGGTCAAGATCGCGGTGATCAGTGTGGTGGGACACCTTCAGGCTAACAAAACACGAGCCGCTCATGCCCAGCGGCGTTGAGTTCTGCCCAGACTCCCTCGGCGATGGTTATCTCGCCGTACAACTGATGCAGCAATTCAAACTGGCCAATCGCCGCCAGGTTCGTCAGCGGCGAGGTGTTGCTGACGACGATCATAGTCGTCCCAATTCTCTGAGTGTAGCCACGTCATCGTTTAGATCGGCCTCGTCGTAGTGTACCGGGATGCGACGCGCGGCCAGCAATTGTCGAAACTCCCACAGCGACAGCCCCGCCAGTTCACGCGCCTTGCCGACCGACAGGCGGCGTTGAGCATAGAGCAATACCGCCAACTCGATCTTGAGATCAGCGACGCTCAGGCGTGCTGAGTCCAACACATCGCGCGGTATTTCCAGCACATTGACCGTACTCATGATTCACTCCTCACTTATGTTGCAGCGATTATACCCTATTTGTCCATCATGGTCTGATCGACCACGCGGCGGCGCAGGACTTCTTTCACCACTTCGAGCTCAGGAAGTTCGGGCATGCGGGGAGTATACCACTCGCGGCAAAAAGAAATCGGGGACCTCGCCTCTGCCCGTTTCGTTCACGGCAATACTTGCGGCCTGATCACTCGTGAATTCAGGGCGCCGAGTTCGTGGCCCAACTGCTCAAACATGGCCTCGTCGCGGTACGTGCCGATGATGGCCCCGCCCGAGCCGGCAAACTTGGCGCTGGCGCCGCAGCGCCGCGCCGTCTCCACCATCTGCACTTGCCAGGCGGGCAGGTTGTAGAGGCGGCGCCGCGTATCGAAATTCTCGTCCATCAACCGGCCCAGCCGTTCGGCGTCTCGATCGAGTAAGGCTTTACGCGCCGCAGCGGCTAGCGTCGCAAAGTGCTTCATCGCATTGACGACGGCTTCCTCGCCGCGATCGAAGCGCGCGCGGATGTCGTTGTGAAACACCTCGGTCGGCTCGCTGAGCGCGTCGTGATAGGCCAGATAGATCGGCGGCAGCAGCGCCGGATCGAGCGGTTCGTAGTGGTAGCACTTTAAGCCGTGCACGTCATGTTCGCGCGCCGGATCGAAATCCATGTAGACGAGGCCCTCATAGATCTGGATTACCCGATCCTGCAGACCGGCGGCGATACCCAGCTCGTCGCGCTCAACGGACAGCACAAAGCCGGGCTGCGCCTCCCGGGGAATCGCAATGCCGTAGAACTCCATCAGGCCGCGCAGCGTCGCCGTGATAATGGCGCTGGAACCCGCCAGCCCGACCTGGCGCGGGATGTTCGTCGCATAACGCACGGAGAAATTGCGATCGTGCAGGGCCAGGCTCTGGCGATTGCAATAGTCCACAAAGCGCTTGATCGTCGCCTTGATCAAGCGGATGCCGCCATAGTAACCGTGCAGCTTCACATCGCGGGCCAGATCGGCGATCGATCTGAAGCGCGCCCGATCGTCTCCGGCCAGCACGATGTCCACCGTATCCCATTCGTACAGCACGACCTCGGCCCAGAAGTTGCGCACACTGATCGAGATCGTCTTGCCATGATAACCGTCCGACGGGTTGCCGACGAGTCCGGCGCGGGCGTAAGCGCGTTTACGAATGATGATCATTATTCAGCCATTGCTCCACAAACTGGCGCAGCGCCGCGCCGTGTTTTTCATCCGCCAGGGCAAATTCGACGAAGGCCCGGAAGTACGCTTCGAAGTTGCCGATGTCGAAGCGGCGCTCTTCTTCAGTCAACCGGACGCCGTAGACCCGGCCGCCCTCTTGCAGGATCAACCGGATCGCATCGGTGAGTTGGATCTCGCCGCCTTTGCCGGGCTTCGTGCGTTTGATCGCCGCAAAGATCGATGGCGCGAAGACGTAGCGCGCCGCAATCGCCAGGTTGCTCGGCGCTTCCTGAGCGCCGGGCTTCTCGATCACGTCTTCGATTTCGAATACATCATCCGCGCCGTTCCCGGGCTTCGCGATGCCGTAGCGGGACACCTCATTCAGCGGCACGGGTTCAAACGCGATGACGGCCGCGGCCCGGTTGCGCACAAAGCACTCGGTCATCCGCTGCACCACATCGCTCTGAGCGTGGAGGCCGATGATCGAATCGCCCAACGCCACGACGAAGGGCTGATCGCCCACGAACGGCTCGGCGCACGACACGGCATGCCCCAGTCCCAGCAGTTGGCGCTGGCGCGTGTAGAAGTATTGGACGGGCTTGCGTTCAAAGTCAAACTCGGCCAGCAGGTCTTCCTTGCCGGTCTCGCGCAGCAGTTGGATCAATTCAGGGTTGAGGTCGAAGTGGTTTTCGATCGACGTTTTGCCGGGGCCGGTAATGAACAGGAAGCGCTTCATCCCGACGCGTGTCAATTCCTCCACCACGTACTGCACCACCGGCTTGCGCCCCACGGGCAGCATCTCTTTGGGCTGCGATTTGGTGGCGGGCAAGAGCCGCGTGCCGAGTCCGGCCACGGGCACGACTGCGATGTTGATGTCCATAAGTTGTCCTTGGAAGTCAAATAGCGCACACACTATAGCACAGCCCGGCAGGCGGGCACAGGGTATGCCCTGCGCCACCAGCCAGACCTTCATGAATCCCGACAACGACAATCACCTGCGGCAGGCGCTGATCGGCGGCCAGGGCGTTGGCACGGTTGACGAAGCGGAAATGTCGGTGCATCTATCCGACGTGAGCCTGGATAAGCACTGCTATGTGCCGCCCATCCTGAAGTGAAGCAGCAGGCGTCGTCTATGACGCACTTCGGATTCGCTGCACTGGGGTTCAATACTGTCACTGGCCCGCCACGCGGCGCTGCAAGACTTCCTTTACCTTGCTGTGACGTCCGTGGGCCTGCCACTTTCACCCTGACGGCAAATGGTGTAGCATTGACGTCGAGCAGGCCAATGTGCTGGAATAGTAGTTATCGACCCCGAGGTTTTATCGGTCACATGCCGCTCACGGTCAAATAGGAGGATCAGGCACAACCACCACTGCCGTTACACGACCGATCTCTATCAGAGCAGTCCCACAGAGGAGGACACATGTCACATTCTAAAATGAGCCAGTCGTCGTTCGTTCGCGCGTTCGTCGCGCTCGCCCTGCTGGCCGGCATCGGATTCGGCGCGTGGCTGTTGTCCACGCCCAGCCTCCAGGCCGCCAGCCATCTGACGCCGCTGACCTTTGACCAGCCCGATCGGCAATCCCCAGCTCGGCCTGAATAAGACCGTGTCGACAACAGCGCCCCTGCGCCGGGCGCTCAAATCAACTACACGCTCAGTTACTCCAACACTCAGCCGGGCTCGCAAGCCTTCGATGTGCGGCTGTACGATTTTCTCCCCGCCGGCGCGCAGTTCATTTCCAGCAATCCGCCGGCCACGGTATACCCGGATGGCGTGCTGCTCTTTACGGCGCCTTCGCTGAGCCCGGGAGTGGTCAACACGGCGACGGTGCAGGTGCGCGTGCCCGCCGGCCATTCGCAAATGATGAATCACGCGCTCGTCGTCGCCGACGGCGTGACGCCCACCGTGACCTCGCTCCTGACCAATATCGCGCACGCGCCCACCAACTGGCTGCGGCTGGTCAAGTCCGGACCGAGCGCAGCCTTGATCAACGGCGTCCTGGTCTACACTTTGCAGGCGACCAACCTGGGCAGCAGTGCGCTGCAGGATGTCACGGTGGTGGACATTCTGCCCGCCGGCGTGTCACTGGGCAGCGCGGCTCCCCCTCCCAGCTCGGTGACGCTCCCCATGGTGACTTGGTCGCTGGGCAGCTTGAACCCGGCTGCGACCAAGACGATCGTGATCACCACCACCGCGCCCGGCGTGACGGGCATCATTACCAACTCAGCCGTAGCCGGCGCCTGGCAGAATGTCCTCACGCAGACGCTTTTCTCGACGCAGGTCACGAACAATGCGGCCATTCTGCAGGTGACCAAAACAGGCTCTGCGCCTGTGGTCCGCGTGGGCGCCACGCTGGTATACACCCTTGGCTACAAAAACGTGGGCAACCAGGTCGCCACGACGGTCAGATTGACGGACACCCTGCCGTCCGGGCTGACTGTGATCGGCACGTCGCCGCTAACCACTTCCCAGACCGCCCAACGACTGGCCTGGAACCTGAACACGCTCACGGCGGGTCAGCAAGGGCAAATTGTCATCACGACTGACCGTACGGCGCACCGTGGGGCAGGACGCTGCTCAATGTCGCCGACATTACGGGACAGCCGGGCAGTTTCGCAGGTCATGCCGAGCTGAGCACCAGTGTTTCCTCTTTCAGAATTTCCTGCCTCTCGTCTCGAACAGACGCGGCCTTTTAGCCAGCGCGTCGATTTGTCTCGGCCGATCGCCCCGGAACAACAAAACGAGAGGGGAGCACCAGGCGATGCTCCCCTCTCACTCTTTTCCAGCCGACCGTTCACTTTACGCGGTAGCCGCTTCGATCAAGGCCCGCACCCCGGCCGCCGGTCCCGCCGGATGCCCGAACACCGACGTGCCTGCCACGAACACGCGCGCGCCGGCCTCGTACGCCGCACCGATCGTCTCCACTTCCACCCCGCCGTCGATCTCGATCTCGCAGGCCGGGTTGCGCTCGCTCAACAGCTGCTGCACCTGCCGAATCTTGCGCAGCGTGTAGGGAATGAAGGTCTGCCCGCCAAAACCGGGATTCACCGTCATCACCAAGACCAGATCGACCTGCTCGACGATCTGATCCAATACCGTGGCAGGCGTCGCCGGGTTGAGCGCCACGCCGGCCTTCTTGCCCAACTGCTTGATGTGCTGCAGGACCCGATCGAGATGCACGGCAGCTTCCTGGTGCACGATGATTAGATCGGCGCCCGCCTGCGCGAAGCCTTCTACGTAGCGCTCCGGCTGCACGATCATCAGGTGCGCTTCCACCAGCCGCTGTGTCGCGCGGCGCAGCGCCGCCACCACCGGCAGGCCGAAGCTGATGTTGGGCACGTACACGCCATCCATCACGTCGACTTGAAAGCGATCTGCGCCGCCCTGCTCGGCGGCGGCCACCTGATCGCCCAGGTGCAAAAGATCAGCGGCCAGAATCGAAGGGGCAATTTTTGCCGTCATGCTGACTCCCTATAAAAGTGGGGTTCTGCGCTGCGAGAACCAGCGCAGCGATTGGGTATGCGCTAACCAGTACAGTCTGTAGCGGCTCGACCGTCACACCGCACCTGCGGTGGGTGCAGGTGTTCCCGCGTGCTGTCGCCTTCCCCAGGACGCCCCCGACTCCCCGGTGGGGAGTCGGACAGGGTGTACCCGCCGCACTGCGGTCGTAGCGTAGCGAAGATGCGCGCCGGGCGAAGCGGAATCCCATTTGCCCGAAGTCAAACGTATGATACCTCAAGATAGGCGGTGTGCCAATCCAGACAACGGGTCATTTCAACTTTTCCTGAGGTTGATGCTATCATTACGCCCATCTTATGCGTTCAGGAGAACGACCATGAATCGACCAACCGGGGTAACCATTCTGGCCGCACTGATCCTCATCAGCGGCGCGCTCAGCCTGTGCGGCGGCTGCTTCCTGCTGGGCTTTGGCTCCATCGCGGGGCCAGTTGGAGCATTATTCGGCGGAGGCCAGTTGGGAGCCAGCGCTTTTCTATCAGGCATTAGCTGGTCAATCGGGGCCGCGATTTCGCTGGCGGCCGGCTTCGGCATGCTCTCGCTGAAAACCTGGGCCTGGTGGCTGGGTCTGATCGGCGCGGCCTGGTCGCTGGCCAGTTCGATCTGGGGTCTTACACAGGGCGCATCGTGGTGCCTGGCCCTGCCCGCCCTGATCCTGCCTGCCATCGTCATTATTTATCTCCTGCAGCCGCGCGTGCGTCAGGCTTTTGGGCGGCCGTAACCCGGCGCTGCGCGCTGCGTCTTAGCCGGCCAGGTGGCCTGCCCGGCGCAACCTCCCGCTGCCAGCTTGCCGCCGGCGGGAGGTTTTTCGCAGTATAATCGCAGCCTGGAGTTCCAGATAAAGCGACTTGGCCGTCATTCCACAGGAAAAGGAGGCAGTGTCTGCCAGTCAGTGCTTCGACTGCAGAATACTCGAACTCATGAGACAACTTCTCTCAGGCAATGAAGCCATTGCGCGCGGCGCGTGGGAATCAGGCGTGGAGGTAGCGGCGGCTTATCCGGGCACGCCCAGCACCGAGATCTTGGAGAACGTCGCGCACTATCCCGACATCTACGCCGAGTGGTCGGCCAACGAGAAAGTGGCGCTCGACCTGGCGATTGGCGCGGCCTACGCCGGTAAGCGAGCCATGGCGGCCATGAAGCACGTCGGGTTGAATGTGGCCTCGGAGTCGCTGTTCTATTCATCGTACACGGGTGTTAACGCCGGACTCGTTATCATTACCGCTGATGATCCAGGCCTGCACTCGTCGCAAAACGAACAGGACAACCGCCACTATGCCAGATTTGCCAAGGTGCCCATGCTGGAACCCAGTGACAGCCAGGAAGCCAAAGAGATGGTCGGCGCGGCGTTGGATTTGAGCGAGCAATTCGATACACCGGTCTTGCTGCGCACCACGACCCGTACTTCGCACGCCAAGTCGATCGTGGAAGTTGGCGATCGGCGGCCGGCCGCACAGCGCCCTTATCAAAAGAACCCGCAGAAGTTCGTCATGATTCCGGGTTTCGCCAAGCGCCGTCACCCGGTGGTCGAAGAACGGCTGGTGAAACTGGCGGAATATGCCTACGCCTCCCCGCTCAACCGCATCGAGCCGGGCGATCCGGGCCTGGGCATCGTTTCCTCCGGCCCAAGTTATCAATACGCTCGCGAGGTCTTCCCGGACGCATCATTCCTCAAACTGGGCCTGGTCTGGCCGCTATCCAGGCAGCTGATTGCGGAGTTTGCCGCCCAGGTCAAGCGGCTGGTGGTCGTCGAGGAACTTGATCCGTTCTTTGAAGAGAACATCATGATGCTGGGACTGCCGGTGGAAGGTAAAAGCATTTTCCCGCTGGTAGACGAGTTCACGCCCGAAGTGGTTCGCCACTCGGCCTACACCGCCGGGCTGGTCAGGCAGCCGCCGGTCGAGCATGTTTTGGCCAAGGGCGCTGTGCCGAATCGGCCTCCCGTATTGTGCGCCGGGTGCGGTCATCGTGATGTGTTTTGGGTGCTGCACAAGTTGAAGATCACCGTCAACAGCGATATCGGCTGCTACGCCCTGGGGGTGATGCCGCCTCTCACTGCGACCGATACGCTCGGCTGCATGGGCGCCAGCATCGGCGTGGCGAGCGGCATGCGGCGCGGCGAGTTGAAAGGCCCCAACGTGGCCGTGATTGGCGACAGCACTTTCTTCCACTCCGGCCTGTCAGCGCTGGCCAACGTGGTCTACAACCAGACGCCGGTCACCACCATCATTGTCGATAATCGCACGACGGGCATGACGGGTCACCAGGGCAATCCCGGTTCGGGCCTGACGGTGCACCATGACATGCACTTGCGAGTGGATATCGAAGCAGTGGTGCGCGGTATGGGTGTGGAGGAAGTCGCCATGGTCGAATCGCGCGATTTGGACGGGTTCGAGGCTGCGGTGCGCCGGGCGATCGAGAGCCACAAACCGGCGGTGGTGATCGCCAGGACGCCGTGTGTGTTCGTCACTTCCTATGCACGCGAGGCCTACCGGGTCGTCGAGGAGGACTGCAATGGATGCACGCTGTGCTTCCGGATTGGCTGCCCGGCGATTCACAAGAGCGATGTAATGGACGAGCAGCATCACCGGCCCAAGGCCTGGATCGACCCGCTGGCCTGCGTGGGCTGCGGGCTGTGCTCTGATGTGTGCGCTCGCCAGGCGATCCTCGAAGGCGCGCCGAAAGCGCGCTCGGCGTTAACAATGCAGATCGCTTAATGTCTCAAATTTGTTGGTGTTCCTTCGCCTCAAGCCTTGCACAAGGAGAATGAATGATTACAGCTGAATTTCCTTCTGGCCGGAGTTGGGGGGCAGGGCACGTTGCTGGCCAGCGACATTCTCGCCGAGGTGGGACTCTGCATCGGCGCGGATGTAAAGAAGTCCGAAGTACACGGCATGTCACAGCGGGGCGGGGCGGTTACCAGCCACGTGCGCTGGGGTGAGCGTGTGGCTTCGCCGCTGTGCGAGAAAGGAACCGTCGATTACTTCGTTGCCCAGGAGATGCTGGAGGCGCTGCGCTGGATCGAATTCCTGCGCCCCGGCGGCACGTTATTACTCAGCGATCAACGCATCGTGCCGGCATCAACCGTCTTTGGCACGGACCAGTATCCACCCGACCATCACATGATCTTAACGTTCAAGCAAGTCGCGGGAAAGGTGGTGATGATTGAGGCGCAGCAGGTGGCCGAAGAGCTGGGCAATCCGCGTGTCGCGAACAGCGTGCTGCTTGGCGCACTCTCGGCTCAGCTCGCCGTGCCTGAGGCCGATTGGCTGGCTGTCATCGCATCACGTGTGCCGCACAAGCACGTAGAAGTTAACCGCCAGGCGTTCTTCGCCGGGCGTGAGCGAAGCCATTCAATTTAGGAACACCTTGAGCGTTGGTTGTCCATCGCCTTCCACCCTTAACCGACCGACAGCGTGACGAACTTAACCAGCTCTATCGCACGACCAAACTGCCGCCGTACCCACATTCCCTGCACCCCCCAGCAGTCTGGTGGAGAGGAAAATCTGAGCGAGCAACACACTAACCATGTTGTTCCAGCCACTCCAGCATGGCGCGCACGCTGCCGGTGGCGAGGGCAATGCTCGTGTCCGCCGCGCCGTAATACAAATGGATCGTGTCGCCATCAGGCAGCCAGGGTATAGCCGCACGGAAAGACGACATTGCCCACATCACCGCGCTGCTCGTAGGGTTCTTCCGGACCAAAGACCCATTCGTCACCGCGCTTCAGACAGTGCTCCGGAGTGTGCAGATCAAACAACGCCAGGCCGAGTCGATACAGACAGCCGGCCGCGGTTTGCCTGACACCGTGATAGATCACCAGCCAACCTTGCGGCGTTTCGATCGGCGGTGACGATAGCCCGATCTTGTTCGCGTCCCACCAGGCGCCCTTGCCGGGCCTCCAGCATCAATTTGTGGCTGCCCCAGTGGCGCAGATCGGACGAGTAGGAGATCCACATGTGCGCGCCGGGCGCACTGACCGGGCGATGGATCAAAGCCCAATGACCGCCAATGCGATGCGGCAGCAGGGCGGCGTCTTTATCCTCCGGCGACATGATCACGCCAAAGCGCTCGAAGTGGTGAAAATCTTCGGTGAGCGCCAGGGCCACGCCCGGGCCGTCGCGCGTGTAGGCGGTATAGACGACGGCATACTGGTCGAATTCGGGGACGAAGGTAATACGCGGGTCTTCAATGCCCCACAACTCTTCCGGGTAGTGATCGGGATCAGGCAGCAGCGTGGGCTGCGGATCAATCTGCCAGTCGTCCACCCCATTGGCCGAGCGGGCCGCACACAAGTGGGACAGCCCGCGTCGATCCTCGACACGGCACAAGAGCAAGGTCGTGCCATCCGGCAGCAGCGTTGCGCCCGGGTTGAACACGCTGTTGATGGGATAGGGCCAATCGGCGGCGGTCAAGATGGGATTGAGTTTGTGACGGTGAAAGAGTTCGGGATGATGATGATTCATGGTGATCGGGTCTCGACCGATAGCGGCGCATTCTCCGCCAAACGCAGTTCCAGTAACGCCTGAAGAAAGGCCAGGGTCGATTCCGCGCCCTGATTCTCATTCGCCCGATCGGGATGCAGGCCGTCGCGGCAGCCACCGGTGGTTGGATCGTAGATGGGCAAATTCAGATCGTTGCGGCCGAGGAACCATTCGAAGGCGCGGCGCGCTTCCTTGCGCCAGCGTTTGTCGCCCGTGAGCCGATAGGCTTCGAGACAGGCCGAGACCATTGCTTGCGCCTCGACCGGCTGTTGATCGAAGCGGGCCCGTTCACCGCCTGCGTTCGTAAAAGCCGTTGGAACCGATCGGGACGAAGTGGCCCGCATCCGCCGCGCTGCACCGCGGTCAGCCACTCCAGCGACTCCAATCCGGCTTCCGTCATGGCCGTCATTCGGGATCGATTCGCCGCACATGAGCAGCGCATGGGGCAGCGCCGCGTTGCAGTAGGTCAGCCCCGGCTCGAACCAGCGCCATTCATCCGAGCGATTGTTTTGATACAACGCCAGCAGCCGCCCCGCTAATTCCTCGCGGACCTGGCTGGCACGCCGATCACCCGCAAAGCGCTGAAGATATTCGTGGATGCCGATGAGCGCGAAGGCCCAGGCGCGCGGGCTGGTCGTCTCGAGAATGGCGGGCAGCGCTTGCTCGAACACGCGACCGGCCATGCTCTGCAGCGCGGGCGCATTCGATCGGCCCAGCACCGTTCCCAGTGCCCACAATGCGCGGCCATGACTGTCATCGGAACCGCCATCTTCCAGCCAGTGACGCTGATAATCCATGAAGTTGCGAAAGCGCCCGGTTTCTGTATTGAAGGCATACCAGATGAAGGCGAGATAACGCGAAGCGAGTTCCAGCGCTTCGCCGCTGCCCAACGCCTCCAACAGCGCGCTGACCATCAGGGCGCGGGCATTGTCGTCGGTGGTGTAACCCTCACGATAGTTGGGCACCGTAAAAATGGCGTGCTGCAACATGCCGGTCTCGTCCGTCATATGACGCAGGTGATCGAGTTTGAGCGGGGGCAGTTCGCCCGGACGTTTATCGAGCGCTTTGGCCGCGAAACCCGGCGCGATGAAATGCCGGCGCTCGGCCCGCGCTCGATCGAAACTCTCCATGTAGCGGCGCGCGACCTGCGGCCAGATCATCGCCCGACCAAACAGATAAGCGCGCTTGCGCATGGCGTGGCGCTTGGCCTCGTTGTCCAACAGATCGATCACTTGCTCGGCCAACGCCGCCGGATCTCGGAACGGCACCAACGCCCCGCGTCCGTCGGCCAGCATCTCTTCGGCATACCAGTACGGCGTCGAGATCACCGCCTTGCCCGCGCCCAGCGTGTAGGCCAACGTGCCGGACACGATCTGCTGCGCGTTGAGATAGGGCGTGATGTAAATGTCCGCTGCGCCGATGAACTCGATGAGTTCCTCCAGGCTGACGAAACGGTTGTAGAAGATCACGTTGCCTTCCACGCCTTTTTCCTGCGCCAGCCATTGCAGGGATAAACGATACGTTTCGCCTTCGTGCTGAATCACGTGCGGATGAGTCGCGCCGAGGATCATGTAGACGACGTTCGGATAGCGTTCCACAATCGCCGGCAGCGCGGCGATGACGTTCTCGATGCCTTTGTTGGCCGAGAGCAGCCCGAAGCTGAGCAAGACGATTTTGCCTTCGACGCCAAACAGGTCTTTGTGGAAACTCGGATCGACGAAGGGCACATCGGGGATGCCGTGTGGGATCACGTCGATCTTCTCCGGCGGCACGCGATAGATTTCCTGCAGGAATTCCGCGCCGCGTTCGCTCATGACGACCAGCCGGTCGGAGAGGGCCGCGACTTCTTCCAGCACGCGGCGCTGATCGGGATCCGGATCGCGCAGAATGGTGTGCAAGGTCGTGACGATGGGCATGCGCAGTTCGCGCAAGAGCGCCAGAATGTGGCTGCCGGCCCGTCCGCCGAAGATGCCGTATTCGAACTGCAGGCTGACGAGATCGACGTTGTTGATGTTCAAGAAGTCGGCGGCGCGGCGATACGAATCGATGTCCTTCTCCGTCAGTTCGAAACGCACGCGGGGTGGATAGGCGTAGCCCTCTTCCGTATCGTTAACGGGCAAGGCAATGCACGTGGTGTCAGGATATTCGGCCGCGATGGCCTCACACAAGTCGGTCGTGAACGTGGCGATGCCGCACTGGCGCGGCAGATAGTTGCCGATAAAGGCGATGCGTTCGACGGTTGAAACAGTTAAACCACGTTCCATAGGGTCTATCACTTTCTGTGGGTCTTGAACCTTCATTAGCGGCGCGTGGCGATCGAGGCTCATGCCGGGCGCTATCAATGTAACCGCCTCCCTGCCATTCCAAGAATCGCAGAGAGGCGGTCTGTGATTTTAGTCTTGGCGTTGAAAGCGCCGAGACCTGTTGTGAGCAAACGACGGGTGACTAGAACCCGCGATACCCCTTGCTGCCGCTGTTGCTACGCTCTTCGCGCGGCTTGGCGAAGTTCACCTTCAGCTGGCGTTCACCCAGCTGATAGGCGTTGAACATGCTGATCGCTGTCTGCGCGTCCACCTGGCTTGTCATCTCGACAAACCCAAAGCCTTTCGATGTGCCGGTGTCACGATCGGTGATCACCGCCGCCGACACGACCGGGCCGGCCTGCGTGAACAATGAGCGCAGATCGTCCTCTGACGTCGTATACGACAAATTACCAACATACAGTCTTGCTTCCATGACAGACTCTCCTTGATATCCGGCTGTTCGCCGAAATGAAAATGCCGCCAGCCCGTAAGAGGGTTTGGCGGCAGACAACACACACAACATCCAATTGAACGTACCTGAATTATACCACAGATGATACTTGACTGGCGGCGCGGCGCTATGCGTCGATATCCTGCTGCGTCGGTTCGAAGCGCATGCGGGGTGGAAGGGTATTCTGCGCGTCATTATTCTCATTCGCCAAACCTGCGGTAAAACCAGGTCTTCACGATTTGAGTGAGGATCACGTAGCATGGCAGCATGAGCGCCAGCAGCAGCCAGTACTGCGGCGGAAGCGATACAAACCCCAGCGTGTTGGCCAGCGGGGACACTGTCAGCCATGCGCCCACCGCGACGATGTCGACGGATGTGATGATCAATGGCCAGCTAGCCCGGCTCTGGATGAATGGAATCTTATTGGTGATGATGTCACCCGTTGGTCGCCCGTCAGATACGACAGCACGCCCAGCGCGATCAGCAGAATGACCAGCGGGTTCTTAACGTTATCCCACAAGCGCATCAAGGGCGACGGGTGTTTCTCTCGCCCGATTTCGTTCAAGCCGTAGCGCTTGATGCGCTCATCGACTTCTGCCGGACCGAGTCCGCTTAAGCGCGATTCGAGATCTTTCAGCGCCGTGTCAGTATCCGTGCGCGCCGTTTCTAATACTTGATCGGAGATTATGGGTTTGGTTCCGCAGGTGAGATTCCCTGCCTCTTTCAGCGCGTTCTTCGGCAGCCTCATTCATTCCTCCGCAGTTCCCGCCGCGCGGCGACGTCGAGGTAACAAAGCAGAGCGCGACCCCGAGATGGAGGTCGGTCAATCTTGATCAATCGTTCCTGTGAGCAGCAGCTTGGTCCGCCAGCGTTGGCTAGGCCCGACCTTCTGCCTCGGCCTCGAGCTGATCTAACCGTGTGTAATAGTCTCGAATCTCTTTTAGGTGCGCCCACGCAATTTTTCCCGTGAGCACCGGGTCATCACCGGTCACGTTGGTCTCCGGGTCAATCGCGCCATGTTCGAGCTCGACCTCGAGCCCACGCCGGAACTGGTCCAGGTCGATCTGCGCCCAATCGATCCTGAGCTGCGTTCCGACTGAACGAGCTTCCTCAGCTGTGAATTGTCGTTTGTTGCTCATGTGATCCTCGCGTTTCTCGATGTGTCTGCCTCAGTTGGATTGTTTTATGTTAGCCGTCTTGGCGGCACTCTAAGCCAGAAAGTGCTGCCGAACTTTCGCCGCAATCTGGCGATCCGTCATCTTATCCGCCGTCTCAATGTCCACAATCCGTCCTTTAAGCCCTTCGTGCTCAAGACGTTTCTCTACCTCACCCTTGGCCTCACCCGGACCAAAGATTTGGATAGCGTCGGCGTCACGAATAACCGCAATGACTTCATCGTAGTAGCCGTTGAGATGGTTCCCGAATTGCCGGTCTCGCACGTCCTCCTGCGAACCATCCTCGGCTGAACCACTGGAAAACCGGACATGTTTCTCCATGTTGGATATGATTCGTTTTGTTTCCTCGCCGGCGTCTGTCACCACCACAATCACCGCCTGCCGATGGTCAATCCACAAACCGATTTCGCTTTTCATGAATCTCTCCTTGTGCGATGCTGTCGCTCATGCTGTGTTCCTCAGCCCCAACACCCGCCGGCGCGCTTTCAATTCTGCTAACCGCTCGCGCGCCCGATCGGGGGTGAGCGGGCCAGCAAAGATCGGCGCCGCACAATGGGGGCAGCGGCCGCCCAGTTGCTCAGCCAGCGTCACTGCGCCCTGGCACGCGCCGCATAGGTGGAAACGAGCATACAATTCACGCGCCCATCGATCAGTATTCGCTTGTCGTGTGCTCATGCTGGCTCACCTCAATGTCTGGCCTACCCTACGGTTTTGAAGTCGATAAAGCCCCGCTCAACATTGATCGCTGTCAGTTGCACGCGAATCCGGTCGCCGACATCCAGGCCCTCGAACCCCTGCACCACCTTACCCTCAACGGGAATGTTGAGCAGCCTGGCCCAGGTGCCTTTATCAGAAGCACCCGTGACAATGGCATCAAACTGTTCGCCGATTCTCGATTCAAGGAGGAGCGCCGCCGCGGATTTGCCGACCTGCCGTTCGACCTTATTAGCGGCATCCTCTTCTTCGGTGCAGTGTTTCGCCAGATCATCCAGTTCATCCTTGCTATAGGGCCAGGCACTACCTGCTAGGGCAGCCTTCAACAAGCGCTGCGTGATCAGATCGGGATAGCGACGATTCGGGGCCGTAGAATGGGCATAGTCCTTGACCGCGAGGCCAAAGTGTCCGGGGGCGGTGTCACCGGGCAGTTCGGCCATGTATTCACCCGCTCCCAAGAGTTTGATCACCGCCAGAGATAGGTCGGGGAAGCGCAGCGGATCGGCGGCTTTCTCCTTGATGAGAAACTCATCCAGCGCTTTTGAATCGGGTTCGGCGGGCAGTTCAAACTTGTGTTCCCCGGCCAGCTCGACAATCCGATCCCAGCGTTTGGGCGTGCGGACCACCCGTCGGATCGAAGGGAATTTTCTGGACGTGAGATAGCGGGCGGTGACGCCGTTGGCCGCGATCATGCAATCCTCGATGATGTCTGTGGCGCGGTTCTTGTTTTCCACTTCGAGATCACGGATTTGATCGCCGTCAAAGATCGGCCTGGCCTCAATGGTTTCCAAACTCAGCGCCCCGTGAACATGCCGGAAATTCCGCATACTCTGGGCCGCTTTGTCCTGCAGGCGCAGATTCTCAGCCAGGCCAGTGACGGTCGTGATCGCCTCCGGCATACTGCCACCGTCCAGCCAGGCCGCCACACTGTTATAAGCCAGCTGCGCGTGATTGCGGACACGCGCCCGATAGATATCCGAAGCCTGAAGCGAGCCGTCCGCCCCCAGCACCATTTCAATGACAAGGGCCAGGCGATCCTCATTGAAGTTCAGCGAGGTGAGGTCGGTGGACAGCTTTTCAGGCAGCATGGGGAATATCATGGCCGCAGTATAGACCGAGGTGGTGTTGTGGCGCGCGTGATCGTCAATGGCCGATCCATTTTTGACGAGCGAGTCCACGTCCGCGATGGCCACCAGAATCTTGATTTTGTCGCCCGGCATGGCCTCGGCCACGGTGAGCTGATCGAGGTCGCGGGAGTCATCGTTATCGATGGAGGCCCAGAGCAGATTCGTCAGGTCACGCACGGTCTCATCGGCCGTGGCCGGTGCCTGAAGCTGGCCCAGCTCGGCGAGCACTTCAGCTGAAAAGTCGGGAAGTAAGCCGCGTTCCCGCATCGCGCGGTGGGCGATGTCCTGCAACAGAGCTCGATGTTGTTGAGCATGCGCGTTCATAGGATATACTCCTTGAGGTCAATTTAGGGGCTATTCATGCTGGGTTCCGTCCGGCATGGTGGCTCCCATCAGTTCAGGGTCAGTCAGGCCGGCTTCGCGCAGGTTGGCTGCGCTCAGGGTTGCCCCACTCAGGTCGGTATCGAACACGGTCAGCCCCGCAACCAGCTACCGCCCGTTAAGCGCTACCTTAACCGGTTTATCAGCTAGTGACAAGACGCTTCCAGCTCAGACGACCGACTACCGCGTATCAACGGCTGCCGAGGCCAGGGCATTCTGTACCCTGGCCAGGTTTAAGTGGCGCTCTGCTTCCGACAGGCGGCTGGCCGCTTCGCGCGACTTGAGCCACATGGGGACGAAGCCGAGCAGGAAGACGACGAGCAGCAAGACTGCCTCGATGACGACTCCCCGCATGAAATGAGTAGCCCTGACTGGTTTAGATTGCATATCTTCGCTCATGGTAACTCCTTTGGACGAGTGATCACTGTAACGCCAGGCGCAAGCGGCCACGCGGCTCTAACGAAGCGGTGCGCGATCAGGCCAGCAAGATGATAACCAAAGATCGCCAGCGCGCCCAGCGTGCCTTCCCTCGATACGATCAGGGCAGTTTGGGTGGTCGTGGTATGGATACAACCGGCCGGCTAGGCGTGTAAGCGGTACCGGTCTTGCGAGCCGCCTGCTTCAACCGCCGCACGTGCTTGCGCCAACTCTGGGACAATCGTTTGGATTTGGTCTTGTTAGTTGTGTTGGTCATCGGTGTCAACTCCTTATTTGTGTCAATGACGTCTGAACGAATGAGTTCCGCAGAAGTATCTTCTTGCTCCGTGGCACTTGCGATCTCAGCCTGCTGCGCCCTGAGTCTGGTTACTGAGATAAATGGCCAGCCCCATCTGCTCGATCTGATCACTCTGCTGCTCGGCCCAATCGACGTGGCCCTCTTCCATCAGGAGGATCTTTCGCAGCAAATCGGCAGTGGCTTGATCGTCCCCTTCCTGCGCGAGACGAATCGCGGCGTTATAGGCGCGAATCGCATCGAGCTCGCCGGCCTGATCGACGGTTACCATCTCCAGCACGCTTTTGCCGATTTTCAGCGGGTTGAGCTCGGAGACGATCGGCACACCTTCGAAGAAGATGATGCGCTGAATGAGCCACTCGGCGTGGTGCATCTCGTCCATGGCCTGCCCTTCGATGGCTTTGTGCAACTTTTCGTAGCCCCAGTTGTCGCACATTTCCGAATGCACCATATACTGGCTGATGGCAGTCAGCTCATCTGCCAACAGCTGATTCAACACCGCAATTACCTTGTCATTGCCCTTCATATTTGTTCTCCTTATTTCATCGAATTGAAAGTACTGGTCAGGTGTATCGCTGGGTCGAGGCCCAAGCTAGGCGCTGCGCCTCAGATCATGACAGGCGTCAACCTTTGCGTTGTCTGGAACTTATCCGCTTCGGCTTCGAGTCAGTCCAGCGCGTGTAAGCGCCTGGGAATTCCTTGAGGTGTGCCCAGGCAATCTTGCCGGTGAGTGACGCATCGCTATTGGCCTCTGGGACCCTTAAGCCGTGCTCCAGTTCTATCTTTAGCTCGCGCCGGAACTCCGCGAAGTCAACAACACTTTGATTGACGCCGAGTTGGCCGCCCGTCTTACGGGCCTCTTCGATCGTGAACTTACGCTTTGGATTCATGTCTTTCCTCCATGATGTTTGAATCGCATGCGATGCGCGGTGTTAAACGTCAGGTCCTTCCGAAGTCAGCCACTTCGTGGCGCCCTCGAAAGACGTAAAGGCCTGGACTGGGAGACCTGAATTCTGGGAGCCGAGCGCGCAGAACCCGCCGCGATCGAATTGTTCAGGTGAACACAGCACGGCCATCTTTCGAGAAAAGGTTTTACGCAGATTATTGAGCTCGGCCGCCAGATGCCATAGGTCGGCGACCGCCAGGCCCGATCGCGCCTGGCGAGTATCCAGCATCGCATCGTAATCGACCACGGGATCGATCGTTACTGCGATGGTCCTAAGCCGTCGCTTGCTTTCCTCGAGATCGAGCGATCCTTCCGATGTCGCCTTGATAAAGTCATTGGCCTCGATAACTCTGATACGGGTTGACATGGCCGCCTCTCTCTGTTCCAGACGCACATCGATCAAGCCACACAGCCTGCTTGAGAGTGCCGATCAGCCTCCCTCCCCTCAAGCGTGCTCGATGGTAATTGACTAACGGTACCAGAGTGACTAACGTTGATATGAACTTCGGCCGCTACCGCGCAAGAGACGGAGGATGGCGACCACCAGGATCGCACCGAGAAATGCGACCACGATGCTGGTCAGGTTGAAGCCATTGACGGCATCCGGCATGTTAAAGAGTTGTGACGCCAGGAAGCCGCCCAGCAATCCACCCACCACGCCCACAATGATGTCCCCCAACAGGCCGAAGCCTGTGCCCTGCACCACGAGGCCGGCTAGCCATCCCGCGATGGCTCCGACGACGATCCAAGATAACAGTCCCATTTGATTGTCTCCCTAATTTGTTGATTCTCAGACTTGGTTCTTCGTGTATCTTTCAATGGCCCGTCAGAGATCGCTAACCTTGATGCGCTCTCAAACTTCAGTAGGCGCTTGATCATAGGCGCTTACCCACTTATTAATTTCCATTTCCGCCTGAACCTTGCCGTAGCCATACCGCCGCTGCAGGGCACAAGTGAGTTCTTCCGTTTTGCCGCTGAGCCGCTGGATGTCATCATCGGTGAGTTTGCCCCACTGCTGTTTCGCCTGACCTTTTAGCTCAGGCCACTTGCCTTGTAAGATGTCCTGATTCGCGTCCATGTGTGTTTCTCCTATGGCGTATGCCACTCGATTATTGATGCCTGACCCGGCGGGCGATCGGCAGGTCGCATAGAGCACTTTGCCAGTTCCCGGCGCTCATTAACGGTCGGGAATGAAACCGAGCCGCTTAGCGACCCAGCAGGATTAAGACCCCGGCTGCGATCGCGAGCACCGCCATGACAATCGGTGGCAGCGCAAAGCCGGTCACCACGGCCATCAGGCCCCCCAGAATCAGCCAGATCGCCAGCAAAATCGATCCCAAACTCTTTGTCAGTCTCATGTTGCTCACCTCCGTGTGTGAGAAGTGCGATCCATACTGCCTTGCGTCACAGGTCGACTAACGCTGCAACCAACTCCGGCGGCCGCGCCCCTGGAACATCCGGACGACGACGATTAATACGACCGCGCCCAAAAACGCAACCAAGGTGCTGGTCAGGTTGAGGCCATTCACGGCATTCGGTACCTTAAAGACCATGACAGCCAGGAAGCCGCCGATTAATCCACCAGCGATGCCCACCGCAATGTCACCCCGCAGGCCGAAGCCGCGGCCTTTCATCACTTGTCCGCTCAGCCAACCGGCAATGGCCCCCACCACAATCCACGATAGCAGTACCATTTGATTTTCTCCTTAACTGTTTGACGTAAGTTTAAGAACACTCATGTTGCTATGTCTACTATACCGGCTTCGACCGCGGCTGACTATCAGCGGGAGGCTGATTTGCGTGTAAGCCAATGGCGAGATCGGTTGTCAGTGTTTGGACTACACAGGCGCCCAGTGAGATAGGACGGCAGTCTGAAAGAGACGATGCAAAATGGCCCTGCACCGCGCAGAGCCATTCGTTTCAGCAGGCTATTCAATTTTTGCACGACGGCCCAGCCGGCCGGTGTCAGGTTACGGCATGTAACTTTTTTTCGGCCTCTTTCACCCAGTTGTCGATTTCCGCGTCGGCTTTGGCTTTATTATAGCCATACTTCTGCTGCAAGATGCCAGAGAGTTCTTCCATCTTGCCGCTCAGCCGCTCGACGTCGTCGTCGGTGAGTTTGCCCCACTGCTGCCGCACCTGGCCTTTGACTCATGCCACTTGCCTTCTAGAATATCTTGGTTGACGTCCATGTCGATTTCTCCTTACGGTGGTACTGCTTGATCGAACACCCGCCTCACGCGCTTTAACGCGTGTCCAACTCGTGTCCGAAATCGCGATTCCTCCGTTGTAGGTGGGCGGCGCATACTCACCGCTGGCGAAATCCCCGACAGCCGTCGAGGTCGGCAGCGATGCTCACCGCTGGCGAAATCCCCGACAGCCGTCGAGGTCGGCAGCGTCTGTTCACCACTGGCAAAATTCTCAACTTCGGGTAAGGTTGGCGTCGTTCGCTCGCCGCTCGCAAAGTCGCCCTGCGGCACCCCTTGCTTATCGTAGCGCGTGTCGGGATTCGGTTTTTGTTCGTTAGCCGTAGTCATTTGGAATCTCCTTTGAGTCTTTTATTTCGTTGATGTTCTTCCAACTCGTATACGCGCCAGCCTGGAACTGAGCCACGTGGAGGTTGCTGGCTGGCCTCTCAAGTTCATCATGCAGACTGATTGAGCGTCGTGCTAGGCGAACCAGGCATGTTTGCGTCTGGCTGGTTTGTATTCCAGGGTCGGCAGCTGGGCGGACAAGTCATTGATCTTCGCGCCCACATCACGACGGAGGTCACGCATCTGCATGCTGGTCGCGGCCTCATCCACTTTGTCGCGCGCTGCGTTCATGACATCCCAGGCCGTGTGATAGACTTCGCTCGTCTGAGATTTGTTTGCGCAGCGCTTGGCCGGAATGATTCCAGGTGAGCCAGGCGATCACCGTCGTAGCCACTGCCGCCATGGCGAACAGCGGCCAAAACCGATCAAGGCCCCGCCGCGTCCCAAGCGCTCTAAGGATGAGACTGCCCGCCGGTCCGAGATGGCTTGCAACGATTTCGCGACAATGTGTTTTCGATCTTCATACCGGGCCACATCGCCGAGCGAGATAATGCCAACCAATTTTCCGTCCTGAACGATCGGCAAGCGGCGAATCTGATGCTTGGCCATGACCTTCAGCCACCTGCTCGAGGTCCCACGCGGGTTCGCCTGTAACGACTTTGGTACTCATATACTTGCGGATGGGGGTCTGCCGGGGGTCATCCTTGCCGGTCAGGGCCTGCAGAGCAAGGTCCCGGTCAGTCACAATCCCGCGCAACTTGCCATCTTCCACGATCGAGCACGTCTCCAATATCACGATCGCGCATGGTCGCGGCCACATCCGCGACACTTGCGTCCGGTGCACATGTCGCTAATGGGTGCGTCATCACTTCATAAGCTTTTAACATGATTTACTCCCTTTAAGTTGAAACTGCGCGAACGACAATAGTGGCTGGATGCGATGATCCACCCTTGGTCGCTGGTTGAGATGATCGGCAAGGCAATCTAGCGTGCCCCGGACTGGGCGCCCACCCGGCTGATGAATCATCAGGCCGAGCGTAGCAGGCGCCCAGTCAGTCGGACTATCGGCCTGCAACTTCGGTCGTCGTGCCGGCTAGAGTGCGCGGCCGCGGCGGCCGCTCAACAGATTCACCACTATGACAACCAGCGCCACCACCAACAGAAACGTGAATCAAACTACCACCGACACCACCCACAAGGCCCAACAACCACAGCACCGCGAGAATCACAACAATTGTCCATAACATGGGAACACTCTCCTATCCTTCATTTTCTTAAATGGATCTCCGTTGCCCACAAACCACAGTCGAGCGTTGCACCATCACTTAATAGACACAACAAGGTGACCTTGTTTTCTGTTGCTTTGGCGGGCGAAACGTCAAGCAATCGATGCAACGCTCAGTAGCATCATCATATGCGATTTGCGCGCCGGTGGCTATCAGCACAAGACTGATTCTGTTGTCGGTGTTTGGACTACAGGCGCGGAGCATGAGGGCAGTCGTAAAGCGGCGGAGGACGTACGGTGCAATGCCCCCGTGCTTCTGTCGGGCATCCAGATTGACCGTTGGCGCGGTCATTGCTGATACACGCCTTCGGGCGGGTGCTGTGCTCCAATGGGGCCACTGCCGAGGGTTCTGTCATGCCGCACCCAGGCCCGCTGGGCCTGGCCGGCACGCACGCCCAGCGCGTCGCCGGCGAAATGCGCCGGGGACGGCGTTAGTGAAAACAGGCGGGAATGACAGAGAAGTGCGGTTTATGACCGCGAGCAGTCTGACTCTCCCAACCTTAGAAATTGGGATCGACCACTGACAAGATGAGCAGCATCACTAGCACGATACCCAGGCTGATGCTGAGCGTGAAACCCCAACGCCGGCTGTACGGCCAGACCGGTAAAGACGCCGGCACCGATACCAACAAACCAGCCAGCAAGATAGTCTCAAACATATCCTACTCCTTTGACTGTAACGAATTGGACCATCGGGCGTTGAGCCATCGAGCGTTGCAGCATCACTCTATAGACACAAGATGGTGACCTTGTTTTCTGTTGCCTGGGCGGGTGAAACGTCAAGCAAGCGCTGCAACGCTCAGTTGCTTCATAATAAGCGATTCACGCGCCGGTGGCTGTCAGCACAATTCTGATTCTGTTGTCAGTGTTTGGACTACACGCGCGCCAGTGAGGAGGCGGCAGTTTGAAAGCATTGAACAAAATGGCTCTGCACCGCGCAGAGCCATTCATCACATCTCGAACTAACTGAACTAATACTCGCCACCACCGGGCGGCATCATGGGGGCCGGGTTCTTCTCCGGCACGTCGGTGATCAGCGCATCGGTGGTCAGGATCATCGCCGCGATGCTGGCCGCGTTCTCGACGGCGCTGCGGGTGACCTTGGCCGGATCGATGATGCCGCTCTTCACCATGTCTTCGAAGTTACCGGTCAAAACATTGTAGCCGATGTTCTTGTTATCCTTCTCTTTCGCCGTGCGGCGGACCGTGTCGATGATGACCGCGCCATCTTGACCGGCGTTGGCCGCGATGCGGCGCATGGGTTCTTCCAGCGCGCGGCGCATGATGGTAATGCCCGTCTGAATGTCCGGCTCGTCTGAACTGACCTTCTTCAGCGCGGCGATCGCGTTGATCAGCGCCACACCGCCACCGGGCACGATGCCTTCCTCCACAGCGGCGCGGGTCGCGCTCAGCGCATCTTCCACCCGATGCTTCTTTTCCTTCAACTCGGTCTCGGTGGCCGCGCCCACGCGAATGATCGCCACGCCGCCCGACAATTTCGCCGATCGCTCTTGCAGCTTCTCTTTGTCGTAATCGCTGGTCGTGTTCTCAATCTCGACTTTGATCTGCTCGATGCGGCCTTTGATGGCCTTGAGCGCGCCTTTGCCTTCGACGATCGTCGTATTATCCTTATCCGATTGAATCTTGGCGGCCTGGCCGAGATCATCGATCGTCGCCGACTCGAGTTTGCGGCCCAATTCTTCGGTGATGACCGTGCCGCCCGTCAAGATCGGCAATGTCCTCCAGCGTGGCCTTGCGGCGATCGCCAAAGCCCGGGGCCTTCACGGCCAGCAAATTGAACGTGCCGCGCAGCTTGTTCAGCACCAGCGTCGCCAGCGCTTCGCCGTCGACATCTTCGGCAATCACGACCAGATCGCGCTTGCCCTTCTGGAGCAGCTTTTCCAGCAGCGGCACAATGTCGGTCGCCGCGCTGATCTTCTTGTCGTGGATCAAAACGTACGGATTCTCGAGGACGGCTTCCATCGCTTCCACGCTGGTGACGAAGTACGGGCTGATGTAACCCCGATCGAACTGCATACCCTCGACGTACTCGGTCTCGAACTCGCGGCCCTTGCTTTCCTCGACCGTGACCACGCCGTCCTTGCCGACCTTGTCCATCACTTCGGCGATCAGGTCGCCGATTTCCGTATCCGCCGCCGAGATCGACGCCACGTTGGCGATCTCATGCTTATCGACGACGGGCGTGCTCATCTTCTTGATCGCGGCCACCACCGCATCGGTCGCCAGCTCCAGGCCGTGCTTGATCTGCATCGGGTTCGCGCCGGCGGCCACGTTCTTCAAGCCCTCGTGCACGATGGACTGCGCCAACACCGTCGCGGTCGTCGTGCCATCGCCGGCCACATCGTTGGTCTTGGTCGCCGCTTCCTTCAGCAGCTGTGCGCCCATATTCTCATACGGGTCCTTCAGTTCGATTTCCTTCGCCACGGTCACGCCATCGTGGGTAATGGTGGGCGCGCCGTACTTCTTGTCGAGCGCCACGTTGCGGCCCTTGGGGCCCAAGGTCGTTGCCACGGCACTGGCGAGCATATCGACGCCGCGCTTCAAAGCCTGCTGTGCTTCTGTCGTGAATACGAGTTGTTTAGCCATGTTTGATCCCCTTTACTTCTCCACAATCGCCAGAATGTCGCTCTCTTTGAGGATGAGCAACTTCCGGTCGTCGATCTTCACTTCGGTTCCAGCGTACTTGGCATACAGCACCACATCGCCCACCTTGACGTCCAGCGCAATGCGCTTGCCATCGTCATCGGTACGACCCGGCCCTGCAGCCAACACGGTTCCTTCCTGCGGTTTCTCCTTGGCCGTCTCGGGCAGAATAATGCCGCTCGCCGTCTTCTCCTCTTTTTCCAGCGGCGCGACGACTAAGCGATCACCCAGCGGCCTCAGATTCAACTTCTTGCTTGCCATGCTTGATACCTCCTAATGGAATTTTCTGGTAACTACTCAACGGTCATTCCCGCCGCCCAGCGTGCTGCCAGGCTCCAGTGGGGCCCGGGTACGGCAAGGGGCAGGACCTGCGGTAGTACAGCGGCTGGACACCCGTCTGGCCATGCCCGACACACAGCGTCGGTGGACCGCACGCCTAGCGCGTCGCCGGCACAACGTGCCGGGTACGACGTGGCGTTACGGTGTGACAATACGCGGCAACTGGCTCATGGCTGGGATCGGCGCGGTCGGCCGCTGCTGCGCACCAGGCGTCGCCTGGCCAGGCTCACGGTCATGGACCGCTCACCCAGGCGGTAAGCGTCGAACATGCTGATCGCTTTTCGGGTGTCGGCCCGTGTGGTCATCGTGACCAGCGCTTGGCCGGTCGACAGACCGGTCTCGCGATCTTTGATCACCGCCACCGAAGCGACCGCGCCCGCCTGCGTAAATAACTGGCGCAAATCATCATTCGAGGTTGTGTCCGACAAGTTACCCACATCTAGTCTTGCGTCCATTTCCTGTCTCCTTCGTGACCGGCTGTTCGCCGGTAGAAACACTAGTCGCCAAACCCTGCTGGACGGCAGGCAAGGTAAAGTAAAACGTCCTGCCTTCGCCCACCTGCTCTTCAGTCCAACTTGCCCACCCAGTTTTTACTATAATCCGGCCGCCACAATCGACAGGCCCGTCGAACCCGTTGCTCTCGACTACGTGGTAGCGATTTCAGTTTGGGGCGTCATCGGTTGCCCATCACGTGATAGGCTTGCTGCCGTGCTTGTTGGTCTATCGCGCGGCGTGTCGCTATGGGTAAGGCTTTCCATTCGGCCAGCGTGAGTACGTGCCCAAACTGTACCAGGAAAATCCTACTGAGGTTTTGATCGATTCGGCGTGCTAGGTTCGTTGCCTCTCGCGTCTCGTTTGGTGTCATATCGACGATCCTCCTTATTGTTGCTTACTAAAGCGATTCCCTAATTGATTTACGCTCCGGACTCGAGGCTTCAGCCGGAAACCGCCTAAAGGCGCGACTCCAGATCGGCGTAAACCAAAACGGGAACCGCTTTAGAACAGACAATCCGGAATAGCCATTACCTGGTTGCCCAGGTCGATCAGTATCTCATCGATCGAAGTATGTGTCATTAGTCGATTGAAGATATACAAAGTCCCAATACCCCAAACGGGGGCAATGATCCGATCAGTTGAGGCCACCTGCATAGCCTGTGCGCCTCACAGAGGAGAGACCTCATTCATCAACCGTAAACAAATACCGTTCGAGCCTTGCCTTGCTCGCGTGCCAATCGATCCAGGCGAAACCCGGGTCGCGGCAGTCGATCACTAAGACGTTTCCCGCCAGCCAGGGATCGCTCAGCCGCTGAGGGCGTCCCCAGCCGAGGGGGGATAAAGGTTCAAGTGTCTTTCCCCCATGGCGATATACAACGCTTGCAAGGTAGGATATTGCCCTACCAGGTATGTTCCGCCTTCGCTGCCTGCCAGTGTCTCTACGCCGTAGGGTCTCAGAATAGCAACCGCGATGGCCCACGCTCTTGCTGGCCAGCCCAACTGCGCTGCGGACGGGATGCGGTTGGAATGCGTCTGTGTGTGACCGATGGCATCGCGCAACAACTTCATGACCAACTTGCAGCGGGCGGCTTCTTCGCGGGCCTCTGCCTGATCGGGCAGTCGTGGGTCGCCGTTGGACAGAATCACAAGGGCTGGCGGCGCTTCGGCGTCGATCGGTGAGGACAGGCTGGCGAGGGTCTCGTCGGGGTCGTAGACTTCGCCGTCGGCGGGCATGTTCAACCGGGGCCAAGGGGTGGCATCATCGACAAAGACCAGGGTCTCGTTGTGCGTCTTAAACAGCGTCGTGATCAGGGCCAGTTTCTGGTTTTCCAGGCTGCGCCTTTCATTGGCCCGATCAATCAGTCCGCCGATATACTTCGCCCCCAACACCAACACCAGCCCAAATGCGATGACGACGCCAATCGGGATCAGCTGCGATAGCGTTTCGCTTTGCTGCCGTGATGCGCTGGCTGCTTGCACCGCCGTCACGCCCTCGCGTTGTATTGCCTCCGCCGTCACCGTCGCCTGAGTTTGTTGTTGCACCAGCAGCACGGCCCGCGCGTCGACAGTCGCCTTCGCCTCGATCGTTTGCGCGGCCTGTTGGGCGAACATCGCTTGAGCCGTGGCGGTCGTCTGGGCTTGTTGTTGCATCAGCAGCACGGCCCGCGCGGCGACAGTCGCCTTCGCCTCGATCGTTTGCGCGGCCTGTTGGGTGAACATGGCTTGATCCGTAGCGGCTGCCTGAGCGTATTGTTGCGCCGCCAAAATCGCCCGCGCATCGACGGTCGCCTTCGCCTCGTTCGCCTGGACGGTCTGTTGCGCGATGTGGGCCTGAACCGTGGCCGTTGCCTGGGTTTGTTGCTGGGCCGCGAGCATCGCCTGCGCATCTGCGGTCAGGGCCAGTTGGGCGCGTGCGGATTCCATCGCTTGAGCAGTCGCCGCCGCGGCGAGAGCCCGCGCGTTGTCGGTGGCCTGCGCTTGCGCCGTCTCTCTGGCCGCCGACGCGCCCGCCGCGGCTTGCTGCTGCTGCGCCTGTTGCAGCGCGTAATCGGCCGAGCGTTGTTGTGAGGCGGCGCTGCCACCGGACGCGGGATTAGACATGAGGTTCCCATTCACGTCGCACGCGACGAGCAGCAGCCCCAGCGCTAACAGCATCAAGAAATTTCTCATGATTGCCCTTTCGCCCGGCCCTTCGCAGATCGTCTATTGAGCCGTATAGCCGCCGTCGACCATCAAGGCGTGACCGGTTACAAAAGCCGCGGCATCTGAGCAGAGCCAAACCACCGCGCCGGCCACTTCTTCAGACGTGCCCATGCGTTTCATGGGATGAAGATCCGAGATCAGCTTGTGCATCTCCGAGCCGGCATGCATTCCGGCTTGCTCCAGCAGCGGCGTGTAAATAAAGCCGGGGCAGACCGCATTGACGCGGATGTTTTGCGTGGCATACTCCAGCCGATCGGGAGCACACCGCTCCAAGATAATGATAGTCGCTTTATCAGCCGGTGACTATCAGCGTGAGGCTGATTGTGTTGTCAGTGTTTGTCCTACACGGCCTGGCTGCACGTGAAAAAGCCGCCAGACCGTAAAGGGTCTGGCGGCAAACAACGTGCTTTAAGTGAGTGCTAGCGAGGGTTGACCCGACTATGGGCCAATCGGTGTGTTCATATCGGTCTGAATCTCGGCCGCCGAGAGCGCCCGATTGTACACACGCACTTCATCAATCGTGCCTGCAAAGTATTCGCCCCACTTGGCATTGCCCCCAATCCGTAATGGATTGCTCGTCGTCGACAGCGTTCCCGCCACGGCCCGACTGGCCACCTGCACCCCGTTCACATACAGGCGCAGGGTCACCCCATCCCACGTCGTCGCCACGTGCGACCAGGCCCTCGTCGGCAGCGACGTGCCGCTAAACACTTCTTGATAGCCGCCAATGTTCACGCCCCGACCGGTCCGCTACTGCTGCTGGCATACAATTCATAGATCGCGTCCAACTCCTTGAAGATGATCGTGCGCCAGCCGCTGCTCACCGTCGGCGACACCCACGCTTCCAGCGTCAGTCGATTCACCAGATTCAGCGACGCCGAACTATTGACGGTAACCCAACTGGTGCTGCCATTGAATGCCAGGCCGCGACCATAACGTCCGGTCGTCCAGGTCGTGTTCAATCCCGTCCCTGTGTTGTTCTGACCAGACAAGTCGGCCACGGTCGTGCCGCTGTTTTCATTCAGCCCCAGCGCCAGCACCAGTCCGTTCGAGGCGGTCGGCGTGCTGGTGGCTGTCGGCGTCGCTGTGCGAGTTGCGGTCGCAATTGGCGTTGACGTGCGGTTGCGGTCGGCGATTGGCGTCCGAGTCGACGTCGATGCTGCCGTCGGCATTCGAGGTAGCAGCCGCTGTTGCAGTTGGCGTTGACGTATTCGTCGGCATTGGCGTCCGAGTTGGCGTCGATGCTGGAATAGGTGTCGACGTGGCAGCCAGCGTCGAGGTGCCGGTCGCTGTTGCAGTTGGCGTTGACGTATTCGTCGGTGTTGGCGTCCGAGTCGACGTCGATGCTGCCGTCGGCATCGAGTTAGCGTGCCGCTGTTGCAGTTGGCGTTGGCGTATTCGTCGGCGGTTGGCGTCCGAGTCGGCGTCGAGGTTGGGGTCGGTGTCGACGTAGGAGTTATGGATCCGATCGGAGTGTTCATGTCAGATTGAATCTCGGCCGCCGAGAGCGCCCGATTGTACACACGCACTTCATCAATCGTGCCTGCGAAATATTCGCCCCACTTCGCATTGCCCCCAATCCGCAGTGGATTGCTCGTCGTCGACAGCGTTCCCGCCACGGCCCGACTGGCCACCTGCACCCCGTTCACATACAGGCGCAGGGTCACCCCATCCCACGTCGTCGCCACGTGCGACCAGGCCCTCGTCGGCAGCGACGTGCCGCTAAACACTTCTTGATAGCCGCCAATGTTCACGCCCGCCGACCGGTCCGCTACTGCTGCTGGCATACAATTCATAGATCGCGTCCAACTCCTTGAAGATGATCGTGCGCCAGCCGCTGCTCACCGTCGGCGACACCCACGCTTCCAGCGTCAGTCGATTCACTAGATTCAGCGACGCCGAACTATTGACGGTGACCCAACTGGTGCTGCCATTGAATGCCAGGCCGCGGCCATAACGTCCGGTCGTCCAGGTCGTGTTCAATCCCGTCCCTGTGTTGTTCTGACCAGACAAGTCGGCCACGGTCGTGCCGCTGTTTTCATTCAGCCCCAGCGCCAGCACCAGTCCGTTCGAAGCGGTCGGCGTGCTGGTGGCCGTCGGCGTCGCTGTGCGAGTTGCGGTCGCAATTGGCGTTGACGTGTTCGTCGGGATTGGCGTCCGAGTCGGCGTCGATGATGCTGTCGGCATCGAGGTAGGTGTCACGGTCGGGCTAGTCGCGCTACTAGTTTCAAATGCGCCGCTGTCGCACATGGCCGAGCCGTTGCCATCGCCATCCTGTGGACGCATGACGCCGCGCTGATCGATCACCAGCGCTGCGCCAACCTGATTGGTGCACGCGCTAAGCGGGATGATGTCAATGGCGGGGCTCCCAGCCAGCAGCGCGTAGGTGAATGTCGCGCCGCCGTTGTTGGCCAATGGTCCCAACAGCGGATTGGTATTGATCAGATTGCTCGCGGTGTTGAAACCACACGTGTTGGCGCTGTCGAGATTGTTGCCCTGCGTCGTGATCGATCCCGCGCAGTTGTTGGGATTGCCGTTGGCGACGATGGAGAGCTTAACGTTGAGTGTGCTGCCCGCACTATTATTCAAGTTGCCGCCGCTGCCGCTGGGAGCGGTGTTGTCGGCAAAGGTGCTGGCGACGATGGTGACCTGCCCGGACGATTGATTGTAGAGGCCGCCACCGGTACGGGGCGCAACATTCACGCTGTTGGCCGCGAAGGTGCTATTGACGACGAGGGCCGTGCCGCCTTCGTTGTAGACGCCGCCGCCTTTGCCGGCACGATTGTTGGTGAAGGTGCTGCGCTCAATCGTGAGCGGCCCGGTATTCTCGATCGCGCCGCCGCCCGAAACACCGTTGAGACTTTGCGTGGAATTGCCGGAGAAGGTACTGTCGCTGACGCGCACGCTGCCGTTGTTGGCAATGCCGCCACCACCTAGCTGGGCGCTGTTGCCGCTGAACGTGCTATTGACCACGACCACCAGCGAGGTGCTTAAGGCACTGTCGATGGCGCCGCCATAACCTTGCGGAGCGGAGTTGTTGGCCAGCAGACTATTCGCTGATCGTCATCGCTCCGGTGTTCTTGATCGCCCCGCCAAAATCGCCGGACGCCACGCTGTTGGTGAGCGTGCTAGTGGTGACTCAGCAAGACACCGTCGTTGCGAATCAAGCCGCCGCCGACCGCGTTGCCACTGGTGAGGGTGAGATTGTTCAACGCCAACGTCGCGCCAGAGTTGACTGTGAAGATCCGGCGCGCGTTACCGCCACTCAAGGTAATCTTGCCCGCGCCATCGACCGTGGTGTTGGCTGCAATCGTCTTGACCGACGACACGGTGATTGTCGCCGCCGCGCCGACGCCGCCGCAGTTGAACGTCACAGTGCCGGCCCTGGCGAGCAGCGTTGAAAACTGTGTGTCATTGCTGCAATCGGTGACAACGCCGGTTGTGGTTGGCGTAGCCGTAGGAGATGGCAGCCCAGTCGAGGTGGCTGTCGGCGTAGGTGTTAAAGTGGGTTCCGTTGATCCGAGAGTCCCATAGTACATACTCATGTCCCAATAATTGGAAGTCCGACCGGAAAAGAACACGAACTCGATCAAATCTGGCCGGTTCCAGCCCACCACGGACCAGCGCACCGATACGCTAGCATCAAATGTCTCGGTAGACGGGGGTGTGGCGAAAGTCTGCGGCAGATCCCAACCGGTGGAATTCTTCTTCAGGGTACAGATATTGGCATCGTACGCACAGGCCGGTTCACCCACGTTGGTATAAAGACCATGCCCGATGAGGTAGAGGTCGCCCTGGCTATTGGTCGTCAACGCCGGATTGTGAGTGTAATACAGGAGCAGGCTGATCAACCCAGCCGCTTGAACTGGTATAAGTCGCATAACGCACGTGTCCGTAAGTCCCGGACGAGTCCGTGTCTTGAATATAGACCAGATGCTTTGTGCCATCGGCGGTGATGAGCAAGGCCGGGCCTTGATCGACACTGACACCCGAGCTCGTGTTGGTCCACACACGCACGTTCGGATCGCTGGGGCCGACGAGCTCCACCGCACCCCAGCCAGCCGCAGTCTTGGTGCGTGCCAGAATCTGCGTGGGGCTGCTGGCCTGCGAAATCCAGGCAACGGTAACGCTGTTATCCACCGGCGACACGGCCAGAATCGGGTGATTGGCGCCGCCGATGCCGTCGACGTGGATCAGGCCGTCGATCTGGGTCAGGGTGTCAGCCGCCGCAGCATAGGTGAAAGCAGCATAATCGATATGGTTGGAGCCTGCCCAGTAAGCGATATGCAAAACGCCGTTGGTGTCGAACAGCCCCGATACCCCGCCTGAACCCAGATAGAAGCCGGGAGCGACCGAGTTGCCCGTCGAGATGAGCCTGGCCGGCCGGAAGGTGTTCGTCGTGATGTCAAACGGATGATCGTAGAGTCCACCGGAATTCGGCGTGCAGACGGCGGAGGGCGACGTACAATTTTCATTGATGAGCACATGGATGATCGTATTGCCGTCGTAGACGGCGTCAATCGAAATGGGGTACCTGGTGAGAGGCGGAGTTAGCTGGGTACCTGCCGCTAAAATCCGCCGCTGAAGTGGGTACTCCCGGTGTGGTGGTCCAATACACGAGAATGTTGTTTGACTCTGATGCCTGCCCGGCAAAAATGTAGAGTCGATCATCAGCTGTGCGCACAATTTGGCGCGGCATGACGTCCGTGTAGCCAACTCCAACTTTGAAGGTGTGTGCCGGCACGCCTGCATTGGGCGCTGCCAACAATCGGCCCCCCCTCCGCCCAGCCACAAAGTAGATCCGATGAGCAGCAGAGTTGCTAACCCCCCGACGATGTTCAAGACCCGTAAATGTTTCATGTTTAGTCTCCTTCCATCTCACCGGCTCGGAAGCTGGTGGTGGTCATGATTGAGTTTTAACGCAGGTGCCGTGGCTGATGCACTCTCCTGCGTTAGCAATTTGCGCTGTGTGCAAGAAATTTATCCCCTGGCCGTGGGGGCATGCGGTAAGTAGTGCACAGAGTCGTTTAGGAACTATCGAGATAATATGAGTAATCCCTAGACATTGACAAAAGCGAGGCGGAGAATAAGCCTCGCTTTTGTCAATGGACCTGGCCTGACAAAGTAGCGCGTGACATGCAACAATAGTAGTCGATTCACGCATTGCTGTCTGTCAGTGCGAGGCTGATTTTGTTGCCAGTTATTGTCCTACACGGCCTGGCCGCACAAAAAAAACCGCCCGGCCCCTTAAGGTCCGGCGGCAAACAACTATGACCCCGCATGCTATCCGCTGACAGGCGTTTCCTTGGCCACCGGCTGATCCACGAAAAAGCGCGGCTTGCCCCAGCGATAAATCAGTACCGACAGGGCCAGCCAAATACTGCCAAGCAAGTACGCGCCGACCACATCACTGGCCCAATGCTGCCCTTCATAGATACGGGACGGCCCAATCAGCGCCACCATGCCGACGAGCATGACCAGCAGCCAGGCGCGCCACGACGAATGTTTGAGCAACGTGTAAGCCAGAAACAACAAAAAGCCAAAGAACGTGGTAAAGAACAGCACATGCCCGCTCGGAAAAGAATAATCCTTCAACTGGTTGATGACGTTCACCAGGTCGGCGCTCGGTCGCGGGCGATCGATCAAGACTTTGAGGCCGAGTCCCAACGCTGAGCTGCCCAACACACTGACCAGCAGCACGACGGTCTCCCATTTCAGACCGCTCGCGTAGAGGAACAACAAGATGCCTAGCGTGATCACCCAGGCCTGGGCGCGAATCCGATCCACGTCAATGCCCCCATCAGCGCGTCGAACCAACCCGCGTGGTAAGTCTGCAGCGCGCGCGTGATCGTCACGTCGAATGTAAAATAGGCGATCGTTTTCGCGAGCACCGCCAGGACGATGAAGACCATCACCGCGCCAATCAGATACGTCAGGAAGGCCGTGGCGCGATAGCGCCGCCACGGTTTCGCGACAATCGCGCCCGCGGCGTCAATGGTCCGCCGCCAGACGTTAACCGGTTTCGTAACGGCTGCTACTGTTTGTTGCTTGACCGCCTTGACACTGTCACCCATCATTCACCCTCGCGACGACTTATTCGTCACTGCAGAACCGCGCCTGACTCCCCGCGCGCCGATTAGCTCAAAGATACGGCGCCGCCAACACCCCTAATCCGCCCCAGATCAAGCCCAGGATCGCGCCAGCGATCACATCACGCGGATAGTGCACGCCGAGATAAATTCGTGTCAACGCGACCAGCCCCGCGATACCGTACAATCCTAGCGCGACGACCAGCGGCAATTGAAAATGACTGATGGCGAGCGTCATCATAAAAAAGGTTTGCGTCGTGTGCCCGCTGGGAAATGATAAACCCGCCTCGCGCCAGCCGATCACGCGCGTTTCGCGCAGCAGATTAAACGGACGCGCTCGATCGGTTAAGGCTTTGATGATGGTGACCAGTAGCCACAGCGTCAGCGAGCCCAGCACTAAATCAATCGCAAAACGCTGGTCGCCTAATACGTATGCACTTACCACGAGCAGCACGGCGAAACCGACATTACCGATCTGCGTCGCCACCCACATCAAGCGATCCATCCAGACGGCATGATAGCCGCGCAAATTCATGGCGGTAAACAACCACACGTCCAGGCGTTGGCCCACCGCCCAGAGCAGTGAAATCGCAATCAACCCAAAGACGCCCAGCAGCGCGATCAGCCATCGGTTCGCGAATAAACTACTGACGAGCAAGCGGCGCGACGACAAAGGCAGCCACAAAAGAAACCAGCCCAGCGCGGCGACCAGACCGAGCGCCATGGTCGCGCGTCGAAGCGCGCGCCAGTGCAAGAGGTGCTGCGCTTCAGGGGTCTGCACCAGTTTTTGTTGGGCTTGCGCTTCAGCCGCTTGATTCACACCGTCGCCTCGGTTATCTTGATTCTCCGGCATTCTATTGGACGGACGGAAGTGTCCACTCAGTTCGCGGCTGCGACCGGGGCCGGTTTGGGCCTGATCACATGGATGGCTTTGGGGACCAGCCGGACTTCGACGGGCGTATGACCAATCACTTCGCCATCGGCCTGGACCAAATGGGAACGGTCGGCTTCAATGCGAATGGTATGCGTGGCGGCCAGGTGGGATAACTTCGCCGCCGACCTGCCCGGCCGGCGGAACAAGTCCCACACCAGCCGCATGTAATCGCCCGGAGTGCTCGCCGTGACCAGGTAGACCTCAAGTTGACCGTCGTCGAGCGTTTCAGGCGGGCCAAAGAGAAAGGGCGGCTTCTCTAGCAAGGTCGTGTTGGAAACCATCACCTCCGCCGCGCGGATGGACCGGGGCCGACCATCGAGCGTTAACGTGTACCGCTGCAGCTGAAAGATGCTCGACCGTTTGATCATTGACATGATATAGGCCAGACGACCAAAATGTTTCTTTTCCGCCGAGCTCGGTGTCATTCATCACCTCTGGACTAATGCCCACGCTGACATTTGAAAAGAAATGGCGCTCGCCCACCTGCAGCGCATCCACCTCCATGACGGTGTGATCACTGACCAGCAAATCCATCGCCTCGTCCAGTTTCAAAGGAATGAGCAAGATTCGCGCTAAGTCATTGCCGGTGCCCAGTGGAAGAATGCCTAATGGAACCGGACTGTGTACCAAACCATTCCCGACGCCGACCAGGGTCCCATCACCGCCGGCCGCGATCACGAGCGATGCGCCTCGGGCGCAAGCCGCGCGGCAGATCGCCGCGACGTCCTCATCCTCCTGGCCTGTCGTCTCATAGATTTCAGACGTCCACTGGGGCGGAGTGAAATGGCGCGCCAACGCCGCGCGAACCTCATCGGCCGGGTCTTCTTTCCCGGCCTTGGGATTGAAAACCACAAAGACTTTTTGATTGGAGTTGTCCATAGATGCGCTTACCTTCTGATGAATGAAGCCTGAATCGATTTGGCCAGCATCGAGCTGCGCGGCGCAGCGCTGGCGCGTAGTCTGATCGCGATCAAGTGAGCATCACGCTGGCGGTGGTCAGTACACGTACGGCTATGATGGGAACTCAAGACTGCCGTCAACCAAGTGCCTAAAGCGTCGGACTGATCGCTACCTCCGCGATCGGCTCACGGCCCACCGCGCCGGACTGATTGGGCCGCGGTTGCACCACACGGGTCATCGCAGTCATGATCAGCATTTCGTGATCCATAAATTGGAGTTCATCACTCCGCTCGGATTCCTGGATGACCTGCCAGATGTATTCAATTGCGGTTGCATTCATGCCGTAGCTCCTCAGTATTGGACAGAATGAGCACATGATAACCGCTTCACACGCCGGTGGCTATCAGCCTGCTGCTGAAGAATTTGTAGGCATTGAGTGTAAAGGGCTGTCAGTATTTGTCCTACACAGGCCGAAAAAGCCGAAATTGATCGCGCCACGCCGGCCCACTCTGGTCTATAATAGAATGAGTGACGCCGTTTCAAGAGCCGCCCCCGTTATTGAACACGCTACCAGGGAAAGGAGGGAGCAGTTCGATGCAGTCCATGCCAGTGCCTGAGTCAGATGAAGAGCGAATTCGTTTTCACGCGCAACTGCTGAATGCGGTGGAGCAGGCCATTCTGGCCGTCGACTTGACGGGCCGCATCATCTTCTGGAACCGTTTTGCCGAGAGGCTCTATGGTTGGACAGTGGACGAGGTGCAAGGCCGTAATATCGTCGAGGTCTTAGCGGCGCCGCTGTTGATGGAGGCGGCGCGCGCGAACATGGGACCGCTGCGGCGCGGCGAGGGCTGGTCGGGAGAATTTCTCGTCCAACGGCGAGACGGCACGACTTTCATGGCCCACGTCAGCGCCTCGCTTATTCAGGACGACACGACTACCCTGATTAGTATCGTCGCCCTGTCACACGAGAGCACCGAACAGCAGCAGCTCCACGAAGCCAATCGGTTACTGGCCGAAGCCAGCGCCCGGCTCCCAGTGCCGTGGATTATGAAGCGCCGCTCACCACGCTGGCGCAACTCGCGGTGCCCCATTTGGCCGATTGGTGCGCCGTGCACCTGCTGCAAGCCGATGGCTCAATCGAGCAGGTGGCGGTGGCGCGTGCCGAGACAGCAGACCCAGATGGCGGCTCACGATTGGCTGCAAAACTATTTACCCCTTGACGACGTGGAGGGACTGCCGGCCGTATTACGCAACGGCGAACCGAAATTGGTTTCGAGACGTGGCCGCGAACCAACAAGCGGCGGCGGCGGCCATCAAATCGTACATGATCGTGCCGCTGATCGCGCGCCCGCAAACGCTCGGCGCGATCACGTTCGTGACGGCGGAATCCGGTCGCCGCCTTGATCTGAAGCCCTGGCCCTGGCTGAGAATCTCGTCAGCCATATCGCCATCTACCTGGATAAGGCCCGGCTGTACCGCGAGAGTCAGCGCCTGAATGCCGAACTGGAACAGCGCGTGAGCGAACGCACCGCCGAACTGCGCGAGGCGGTCGTGCAGTTGCGACAATCCGAAGCCACGATCCAGACGTTGTTCCGCATCAGCAAAGAACTGAATGCGACGCTCGATATGGACACCATCCTGGATGACCTGGCACAAGAAGCCATCCGAATTGTCAATGGCGAAAGTGGCTTCGCAGGGCTGCGGACCGCCGGCGGCATGGCCGTCCGCAAGTATTTTCGAAAGGGTGCGGCCATCCCGTTTGAATATACGTGGCCGCAGGGACACGGCATCCCGGGTTGGGTCTTGCAGCATAAAGTCCCGTACGGTACGAGTGACGCGGCCCACGATCCGGTGATGCAGCATGATCTCGCCATCAATGCCGACGTGCGCTCGATTATCTGTACCCCGATCCTGGATTCAGTCGGTGAGGTGCTGGGCTATTTTGACATCCGCAACAAACAAGACGGCGAGGGCTTCACCATCAGCGATCAAGAAATGCTCATCGCGCTTGCGCCGGCCGCGTCCATCGCCATCCAAAACGCCCTGGCGTATCAACAGCGCCTGTCAGCCGAAGTCGAGCTGCAGGTGTCGTATGAAGCTTGCGCGCGCTGGCGGCCAATCTGGAAGCGGTGCGCGAGGAGGAACGGACGCAAATCGCGCGTGAGCTGCATGATCAATTAGGGCAGGCGTTGACCGCCATGAAGTTCGATCTGGCGTGGTTGACCGCCCGGTTGGTGCAAAAAGACGCCACCCTCGCCCGCAAGGCTAAAGCCGTCACGGCGCAGATGGACGCGATGGTCAAAACCGTGCGGCGCATCGCGACCGAATTGCGGCCGGGGATGTTGGACGACCTCGGGCTGGCCGCCTCGATCGAATGGCAGGCCCGCGACTTCGAGAAACGCACGGGCATCGTGTGTGAAGTGAGTGTGTCCTCGCCCGACTTGCCCCTGACCCGCGCCCAGTCCGTGGCGCTGTTCCGCATCTTTCAGGAAGCGTTAACGAACGTCGCGCGTCACGCCGGCGCGCAGCATATCGAGGTTACGCTTCGCGTGGCCGCCACGCCGGAGACGTTGACGCTTCAGGTTCACGATGATGGGCGCGGTATTCAAGCGGATGAAATCACTGGCTTGCACTCGCTGGGCCTGCTGGGGATGCGCGAGCGCGCGCAGCGACTGGGCGGCACCTTCGACATTCAGGGCGTGCCAGGCGACGGGACCATCGTCACGGTGTCCATTCCCTTGAGACTGAATGAATGATTTGAGTTGAATTGGAGAATTGTCATGCTCAGAATTTTATTGGCCGATGATCATGCCGTCGTGCGCCAAGGCGTGAAGCAAATATTAGCCGAGGCATTTGCCCAGGCCATTTTTGGCGATGCGCAAAATGCCCACGAACTGCTGGAGCTGATCGCCAAAGAGCGCTGGGATATCGTGGTGTTGGATCTGACCATGCCCGGTGGCAACGGCCTGGAAGCGTTGAAACAGATCAAGCATGACCATCCGCAACTGCCGGTGTTGATTCTCAGCATGTATCCAGAGGATCAGTATGCAGTGCGCACGATCAGAGCCGGGGCGGCGGGCTATCTGAACAAGGAGAGTGCGCCGGAAGAACTGGTGCAGGCGATCCGCAAAGTCTTGCGCGGCGGGGAATATATCAGCGCGTCTGTCGCCGACGAGCTGGTGCTGCATGCGCGGCATGAGGATGATCAGCCGCTTCATAAACACCTGTCGGATCGCGAGTATCAAGTGCTGTGCCTGATCGCTGCCGGCAAGGAAGTCAAAGAAATTTCCACCGAGCTGGCGCTCAGCGCCAAGACGATCAGCACCTATCGCACGCGGCTCTTGGAAAAGATGAACATGAAGACCAATGCCGAACTCACCCATTATGCGATCCAGAATGGTTTGGTTTAGGACGGCATGTCCAGCGACCTACCTCAGGCCGAATCTTCCGTGACTTGAATCTCTCCTGTAATGGACGGGCGAGGCCGACTGCTGTGTGACCCAGCCGGGTGATGTTCTCGTTAGCGAGTTTGCTCCGCCTAGGCAGTGCCTTAGGCCACTTTGTCTCGCAGGATGTCCGTGGTCGATTCACCATGAGTTAATCCGGCAGGGTGAATTCGAACCTGGATGGAGTCGTCCACGCGCTGGGCCTGCGGCAGACTGTTGAGATGCAGCCAGTTACTAAGAGCCCGATCGGCCACAATTCGGCTATAACCATGCCATAGCCGCAAAACCATGATGATCTCTTCGCGCTTTGCACTCAAGCGGGCGATGTCCTCGGCCGTGAGTTTGCCCGGCGGCTGCTTCATCGGGCTCGTGAGTTCGGACCGCTGATTTTGCCAGCTGTTTCTGATCGGATCCATGTTCGTTCCTCCCCTGGAAAACTGCCTGGAAATGTCAGACGCCTCTCTGCGATTCATGGAATGGCCGAGAGGCGGTCTGTGATTTTAGCCGCAGTGCTGAAAGCGCCTGGCTGCTATGTATTGTAAGCCACCCGGCCGACTCGCAGCAACGCTTCCACTTCCTGAATCGCTTCTTGATCGGATTGGCCTGTGGCGGCCGCCCATTCGCGCCAGAGATTATCCTGGACTTTTTTGAGCAGCGTCGCATCGGTTTCGCCCATGGGCCGATTCCAGCCGAGCGCGCTCAGGTCGCGAACGATCTCACACACCGCTTGAAACGAGTTATGGGCGAGTCGTTCGATGAGGTCAAGATGGCGTTTCTTATAATCACGATTCAGGACGACCGGCTGGCTGCTCAATACGCTGCGGTATTGTTCAAGATCTTGTTTGCTAGTTACAGCCCGCAAGGTCGTTGATCCGTCAGCCTGCATTGGCATCCAGACGGTCGCCGTGCCAATCGCGAGGACATAGTACCAGCGCATTCCGCTGGTGGCGAGTTCTCGTTCCTCCAGCCGCGTGATGTTGCCCACTCCGTAGTTGGGGTGAACGACATCATCACCTGTTCTGAACTCCATGAGACGCTCCTTATCATGATCCTGACTCAAGGTCGGCGGCGTATGGCAGCAGCTGCTGCACTCGATAAAGGCGGCAGGCCCGCGCGCACAGCGTTTGGCTGCGCGGCGGGCCTGCCCTGCATCGGTTTTGAATCCCCGTTAATAGCGGCGCGAACCACCGCGCTGGCGGTTGCTGCCGCCGCTGCCATAGCCACCAGACTTGCTACCGCCACCGCTATAGCCACCATACCCGCTACCGCTGCGCTCCTCGCGCGGACGGGCCATGTTCACCGTCAGTGGGCGCTCGCCCAACTGATAGTTGTGGAACATACTGATGGCGGTTTGTGCTTCAGCCTGCGTCGTCATCTCGATAAACGCAAAACCCTTCGACGAACCCGTGTCGCGGTCTTTAATCACGGCCACCGAGTTCACCGTGCCGGCTTGCGCAAACAACGTGCGCAATTCCTCTTCACGGGTCGCATACGACAGATTTCCAACATACAACTTGACTTCCATTTTCTTGCAATCTCCTTAGATTGACCGGCTGCTCGCCGGAAGCAAAAAGCCGCCAGACCGTAAAAGGGTATGGCGGCAGACGACACACACAACATCCAATTAAGCGTAAGCAGATTATACCACAGATCACGCGAGCCGGGGCACTCAAGTTTCTGCTCGTCGGCAGGCCGGACATTTTACCCGACGATGTGATTTCAGTCAGATCTTCTCTTGGCTGAATTCTCACTGGGTTGAGAACGACGGGCTACCCTTTCACGCCGTGCGATCGAGTGGAAAGGCCGACTTTCTGCACCTCGCGGTATAATAAGCCTGCTCATTTTGACGGAGAACGATCACCTTGACCACTAAACAGCCTAATTCGCGCATGTGCTTCATCTGCGGCCTGCAGAACCCTGTCGGGTTGCACATGTCCATCTACAACGATCACGACCACAACTGCATTTACTCGCACATCACCCTTCCCGATCAATATCAAAGTTATCCCGGCGTGGTGCACGGCGGCATCGTCGCCACCATGCTGGATGAAATCTCGGGACGCGCCACCATCCGGGACGGCAACGATCAGAACCTGATGGTGACGATGAAACTGGAAGTGAAGTACCGGCTGCCCACGCCCACCAATACGCCGTTGAAAGTGGTGGGCCGCGTGCTATCGCAGACCGAGACGCGCGCCAAGGTGGCCGGCGAAATTCAACTCCCCGACGGCACCGTTACGGCGTCGTGCGAAAGCCTGCTGGCGCGCCCGCCGGATGCGCTGCGCACCCAATGGGAAGCCGAACTACCCTACTGGAAAGTCTATCCTGATGCTTAGCCGCGCATGCTGAGCGGAACAGCGTGCAGTCGAAGCATGTGCGCTCTTCGACTTCGCTCCGCTCAGGGTGTGCGCCGGAACCTTGTTCGATGATCGTGGTTAGCGACACGTCGCCGATTTTGAGCCTGGCGTTAATCGGGCGGCTCGAGCTGCTGCGCGAGCTGTATGGCACGCTCCTGATTCCCGGCGCCGTGCGATCCGAGATCGTTGCCACCGGGCAAAGCGGCGCGCGGGAAGTCGCGCAAGTCGCCTGGATCGTCACCCGCCCGATCGATCACGATGTCGTCCTGAAGCTGCTGCTGCGCGAAGTCGATCGGGGCGAAGCCGAAGCGATCAGGCTGGCGCTGCAGTCCAACGCCGACGTCCTGCTCGTCGACGAGCGCAAAGCGCGCCATCTCGCGGCGTATCTCGAACTCGGCGTCGTCGGCCTGCTCGACGTGCTGCAGGAAGCCAAACAACGCCACTTGATCACGAGCGTGAAGCCGATTCTGGACGAGCTCATCACCCGCGCCCGTTTTCGCCTGAGTCACAAACTGTATCAACGCACCCTATTCACCGCCGGAGAATAAACATCATGCCCACCCTGCGCGAACTCACCGAATATCACAGACCCGCCACGCTCGACGAGGCGCTGAAGTTATTGCGCCGCACCCGCATCAAGACCGTGCCCCTGGCCGGCGGCACGAGCCTGGTGCCGGAAGCCGCCCGCGATGTGCAAGCCGTAGTCGATCTGAACGCGCTCGATCTGTCCTTCGTTCGGCAGGAACCGGACCTGCAAATCGGCGCCACGACCAGGCTGCAGACGCTGGCCGATCACGAAGCCGCGCGCGCCTACGCCGCCGGCGTGCTCGTCAAAGCAATCCTGGATTCCGCCTCGCGCCACGTCCGCGAAGCCGCCTCCCTCGCCGGATCGATCGTCGCCGCGCCGGGCAATTCGCCGTTGTTCACGGCGCTGCTGGCGCTGGAGGCGCGGCTGATTGTGCGCGGGGCGCGCGGCGCGCGCGAAGAGGAAATCGCCCTGCCGTATTGGACGCCGCAGCCCCGCTCGCTGATTCTGCGCGTCGTCCTGCCGGCGCTGCCGCCCAACATTCATGCCGCTTATGAGAAAGTCGCCCGCACGCCCGCCGATCTGCCGATCGTGTGCGTAGCCGCCCGCGCGACGGTTGAGGATCGACAGCTGCGTAATATTCGCCTGGCATTGGGCGGTGTCGCCGAAAAACCGATCGTGATCACGCGGCCCGCCGGCTCAGTCGCAGACCTGGCACAGCTCGCCGTCTCGACCGTCACCCCGCCCGACGACTACTTTGCGTCTGCCGGCTATCGCCGCGAAATGATCGGCGTGCTGACCAAACGGGTACTGTCCGACCTGGCTCGCTGACCACCGTTGACAATGACTGCCTCTGCCTCGACGATGACCAGGCGCGACTGGTATCAGGCGCTTGTGTCATTCGTCACTCGTCGCTCGTCATTCATCTGGCTGATCGTCCTGACGATCGCCACGCTGCTGGTCTATGCTTCATCGCTGGGCTATCCCTTTTTCTGGGTCGATCCGATCGACATCGGCCTGGCGCGCGGCCGATCGTTCCTGCAGATCTTCACCACCTCGCAAGGCTACCTCTACTATCGGCCATTTGCTTTCGTGTTATGGAAGCTGCTGGCCGCGCTGCAGGGCGAGTACAACCCGCTCGCGTTTCATCTCGTTCACATCCTGACGCAGGTCGTGAATGTGTGGCTGATGTTCGCGCTGGCGAAACGGCTGCTGCGCCACGCTCTCGCCGCCGGGATGGCCGCTTTGTTCTTCGCGTGGTATCCCTTCAGTTATCAGACCGTGACGTGGGTCATCTCGCCCCAGCCGCAAGCGACGCTGTTCATGCTGCTCTCGGCAATTCTGTATTACGACGGGCGCATTAAGCATCAGGAGTCGAGGCTTCAGCCGGAATCACGACAAGCATCACATAACCGGCTCGCCCGCGGCCCGCCGCCGCATTTCGGCGGATACGGGCAAGCCTCGACTCCAATCTATCGACAGGAAAATCTGGCTCTCCGTGTTGATGTTAGCCTTCGCCCTGCCCTTTCAAGAAAACGCCGTGTCATTCGGCTTTGTGATCGCAGCGCTGGAGGTGCTGCTCATCGCTCAGCCCCGCAGCCGCCTGCCCCCAGCAGGGGGGCCCCCGTTTCGCAGGGGAGGGAGTGGCAGGTAAAGTGGTATCCCCTGCTCCACATCGGGGTGTGTCTGGCTTTTGCCGCGCTGTGGTTCATCATTCCCAAAGACCCGGACTCGGCCATCGCGCGTTTCGATCAAGCCAGCGGCTGGTACCTGCTGCAAGGCTTGATCTGGCCCGTGGCCGGAGCGGTCGGCGCGTGGCGCGCCTGGTTTCCCGCGTTGAGCAATCCCGCCTGGGCACCGTTGATCATCGCCGCGCCCATCACGTTGCTGGCCCTGTTCGCTGCCTATTGGCGCGGACGGCGCCTGCCGTTGTTCTTCTTCGGCCTGATCTGGTATGGCGTGATGGTGCTGCCGATCTGGGCCACACGCGGCTTTGGCTACGTGGGCACTTCACCGCGCATCCTGTATGTGGCGGCGGGCGGAGCGGCGTTGATCTGGGCCGGTCTGCTGACGCTCGATTTTCGATCGGCGCGCTTCAACCGCTGGTGGAAAGTCATCAGCGGCATTTTGGTGGCGGCGATTCTCGTGCAAAGCGCCTTGTTCCTCAACACCCGCAAGACCTTGCACGACCAAACCATGCCCGCCATCTGGGAGGTCATCGCCAGCGGGCAACAAGCCGGAAATGAGGCGAAACTGCTGTACATCAATGCGCCTGATCAGATTACGCCCAGGTGGCGCGAATTTCCGGTCGGTTTTTTTCGCGCCGTGTTGATGCCGGTGTCGGTCGATCTGGGTCAATACGTTGAACTGCAAAAAGGTGTGCAGCCTCAGACCCAATCGCTAAGCGCGCCGGCCCTGGCGCATCTTGAAAACTATCCCCACAACGTCGACCTGCGCGGCGAAGCGGTTGAACAAGCCAGGCTCAGCGCGGCGATCCGAGACGCCGATCAGGTCTTCATCGCCGAATATGATCCAGCGGGCTCGGTCAAGATCGTCGAAGCGGGCAGCCTTACGACGCAGCAGCCTGGCCAATCGATCGCCGCCTTCGATGCGCGCCTGCAGCTCGCTGAAGCCGCGTTTGACGCGGGCCGCCAGCATCTCACGCTGATCTGGAACTGTCTTGCGCCGCTAAGCACCGACGAAACGATCTTCGTGCACGTGTTCGATGCCAACGGTCAACTTGTGGCGCAGGCCGATGGCGCGCCGCTGCGCGATCTCTTCCCGTTGAGCGAATGCCGCTCCGGCGAGCAGATTCGCGACCTCCGGTCAGTAACACTGCTTGACGGAGCGTCCACCATCAAAGTTGGAGTGTATAATCGCGTCACGCAGCAACGCCTGGCAGCGGTTGATGCCAACGGCAACGAATTGGCTGATGAAACCGTGATCATTGGAGAAACGCCATAGCACCCTCACCCACGCGCTTGCGCGCAGCCTCTCCCAGCCAGGGCGAGCGAGAACGACGATGACACGCCTCACGTCTTACGCATCACGCCTGACGCATGTCGTTTCACGTTTCACGCAGCACGATCTGGCCGTGATCATGCTCGCCATGCTCATGATGCGCCTGCTGTCCATCATCACGTTGCGCGTGGGCGGCTACATCGCGGAGACGGGACCAGACAGCGCCTACCATTTTCAACTCGGGCGGCTGGCCGCGGGCGGGGCGTATCCGTTCCTCAACTACTGGGTCGAGTATCCGCCCTTCTTTCCGTGGCTGAGCGTGCTGGCGTATCGGCTGGCCGCGCTCATGCCCGGCTGGATCGATCAACGCTTCTGGTTCAATCTCGCCCTGCATGGCTTGATCATCCCGTTCGACCTGGCCAATGTGGCGCTGATTTATTACCTTGCCAAACGCGTCAACGGCGAGGCTTTGGCGATTAAGAGCGCGTGGCTTTACGCCGTGCTCTTCGTGCCGCTGTTCGTAGTGCTGGGCTGGTTCGAATCGATCGCGCTGTTTTTCCTGCTGCTGGCGTTGTGGGCCATTCTATCCGATCGGCCGATCCTCGCGGGCTTCGCGCTTGGCCTGGGCATCCTGGTTAAACCGTACGTGGCACTGATTGGCGCCGTGGCGCTGCTGATCTATTTCAGCCGCATGACCCTGGCACAGGGTTGGCGGCCGCCTCTCGGCCAGCTCGTCAAATTGATCGCCGCCGGAGCGATCACTCTCGTGCTTGGCCTGCTGCCATTCCTGGTTGCCGCGCCGCAGATGGTGCTGGCGCATCTCGATACCTTGCTGACGCTGCCCGGCTGGTCGTCGCCGTACGCGCTGATCGATGGCGTGATCAAGCACGTCGATCCCCAAGTGGCCGATCGATTCGATCTGTCCCTCGCGGCCAGTCCGCTGGTGCCTTCGCGCATTCCGTGGGAAATTGTCACGCTTGCGTTTGGCGTGATCTATCTCGCGATTTTCTGGCGGGCGCTGAAACGCATGTCGTCATGGCGAGGAGACCGCAGGTCGACAGATAGCCATCTTCCAGCACCACTGACGCCCCGTCCGCGGAAAGCGCGGAGGCGCGCACCGCCATCGGCCTGGCCGCGCTCACCTTCATCTTCTACCTGCTGTGGTCGAAAGGCTTCAGCCCGCAGTGGGTGCTGTATCTCATCGCGTTCCTGTGCATCTTATTACCCAATTTCCTGGGCGCCGTGCTGATAGCGCTGCTGGAGGCGCTGTACGTCATCGAGTGGCCGATCACGTTCATCCTGCTCAAAGCCGATACGAGTTATCTCACGGCCCTCGTGATCGTCCGCACGGCCTGCATCGCCGGGCTGGCGCTGTTCTTTGGCGCGGTGATCTTCACGGACGCGGGATCGCGGCGCTGGGAAACCGCCAGACACTGGGCCAGGATCGGCAGCAGCGTCGCGGCGCTGTCTGTGATCGCGCTGGCGGTTGGCGCATTGCCCCTGTACGCCGCGCAGCGCTATCAAGCCGATCCGCTGCGCCAGGCAGTCGAGCTGATTAAGGATCGATCGACCCCCGATCGCGCCAGTGTCCTCTTCGATCGCGTCGACACCTATGAACGGCTCGCGCCGTTCCTGCCGGGTTGGTCGTCGCTGGCGGCGCTGCAGCTGGGCGGCAAGGCCGATGCGTGGAGCGAGCAAGCGGTGCAGTCGTTCAGCGCCGAGAAGCCTGAGGTGTGGTACGTGCTGGACTTTGGCGCCGATCAGAACAAGGATCAGCGCCAGGCGCTCGATCGGAAATTAAGTGAAGCGCTGTGCAAGGTCAGCCAGGAATTCGCCGGATCGGCGCAAGTGTCGCACTTCGTCAACGCCCAACCCGAACATGACGTTGAAGCCCGGGCAGCCTTTCGCGAACGGCCTGCAACTCGATCGAGCGCGTATCAGTAACCCGACCATCCAGGCCGGCGATCCGATCTGCCTCGAATTGCAGTGGAGCACAGCACGGCAGCTGCCGGCCGATTACACGGCGTTTGTGCACGTGCTCGATCAAAACGGGCGGCTCGTCGCGCAGAGTGATCTGCCAGCCGGCGGGGGCTATGCGCCCACCAGCGGTTGGCCGATCGGGCAGCCGATCGTCGATCGGCATGGCGTGGTGCTGCCGCCGGCCTTGACGCCCGGCGAGTACCAGATCGTCATCGGTCTGTACGGGCCGGACGGCGTGCGGCTCACATCAAACACAGATCAGGATGCCATTACCTTGGGCACCTTCTCAATTCCGTAGGTGAAACATGATTCGACTCGTTCCCATGAGTGAAGCGACTTATCAGGCATATCTTGAAGTGACCGTGCGCGAGTATGCCGAAGACAAAGTCAAAGCGGGCAACTGGCAGCCGGAAGAAGCCCTGGAACGATCGGCGCAAGAATTCCACAAGCACCTGCCGGACGGCGTGGCAACCAAAGACAACACTCTCTACGACATCGAAGATGAAGCGCTCGGCATCAAGGTCGGCATGATCTGGCTGGGGCGCATTATGCAGGGCACGAAGCCGGCCATGTTCATCTATGACTTTGTGATTGACGAGGCCCACCGGCGCAAGGGCTATGGCGAGCAGGCGCTGCTCGCCGCTGAAGTGCAGGCCAAAGCGTTGGGCTACGACACCATCGCGCTGCACGTCTTCGGGCACAATCACGCGGCGCGCGCGTTGTACGAAAAACTGGGCTATGAGATCACCAACGTCAATATGGCGAAGAAACTGACGGCGTGAGTGTGCCTGCAGCTCATCGTCTTCACTGGCCTGCCCGGCGTGGGCAAAAGCAGCACCGCCGAAGCAGTGGCGCGCGAGTCGGGCATACCGGTCTTTGATCTGCACCTTGATTCAATTGACAGCAACCAACCGAATGCGATATGATGTAATCACATTCAGATCTTAACCTAACCCCACTTACGGAAGCCTGCCATGAACATCCAGCTGACCATCAACTCGGAAGTCAAAACCTTTGAAGCCGCTCCGCAAGACCGCCTGCTCGACGTGCTGCGCCGCAACGGCTACTTCGGCGTGAAACACGGCTGCGATGACGGCTCGTGCGGCGCGTGCGCGGTGCTGATCGACGGCGCGCCCGTCAACTCGTGCACGCTGCTGGCCGCGCAGGCGGAGAGCAAGTCGATCACGACGATCGAAGGACTCGGCGTCATGGTCGATCAACCCGACGCCGGCCCGACGCACGGCTGGACGGGCAACGTGCCGCTGCATCCGCTGCAGCGTGCCTTTGTCGAGACGGGCGCGATTCAATGCGGCTACTGCACGCCCGCGATGATCCTGGCGGCCAAGTCGCTGCTCGATCGGAATCCGCATCCCGGCGAAGCCGAAGTGCGCGAGGCGCTGAGCGGCGTATTGTGCCGCTGCACCGGCTATGCCAAGCCCGTGCAGGCGGTGCTGCGCGCGGCGGCGTTGATGCGCGGCGAGGCCGTGGAACCGATCGAGCTGCGCGGCGAGCCCATGCCGGTGTTCAATCATCATCCCCCTGCCCCAGGCCGCTGAAAGCGAGCGGCATCTTCAACCCTCGCCCGAAAGGCGAAGCCGGGAGCACGCTGGTCAAGACCACGCCGCTGCCGACGCTGGTGTTTGCGCCGGAAACCAATCACTGGAAAGTGGTGGGCAAGCCGGAAATTAAAGTCGATGCGTACAAGCTGGTGCAGGGCAAGCCGGCCTTTACCGACGACATCGAACTGCGCGGCATGTTGATTGCGAAGATACTGCATTCGCCCGTGGCGCATGCGCGCATCAAGCGCATCGATGCCGAGCCAAGCGCGTGAACTGCCGGGCGTTGCCGCCGTGCTGACGTATCAGGACATTCCGCGCGTCGTGTACTCCACCGCCGGGCAATCCGACCCGATGCCGGGGCCGCAGGACACGTTCTCGCTCGATCGCAAGGTGCGTTTCGTCGGAGATCGCGTGGCCTTCGTTGCCGCCGAAACCGAAGAGATCGCGGAACGCGCGTTGGAGTTGATCGAGGTGGAGTACGAAGAACTGCCCGCGATTCTCGACCCGCGCGACAGCCTGAAGCCCGATGCGATCCGCATCCACGACGAACCGGAGTATATCAACTTTGCGGATTCGGATGCCAGCAAGAATCTGGCCGCTGAGATTCGCATCGACATCGGCAACCTCGACGAGGGGTTCGCCAAGGCCGATCGGATTTTTGAGGGCGACTATGTCGTGCCGAAAGTTCAGCAGGCCCACATCGAGCCGCACATCGTCGTGACCTACTGGGATGAGGATGATCGCCTGGTGATTCGCACCTCGACGCAGGTGCCGTTCCATGTCCGCAGGATTCTCGCGCCGGTGCTGGGTCTGTCGGCCAAGCGCATTCGCGTGATCAAGCCGCGCATCGGCGGCGGCTTCGGTGGCAAGCAGGAAGTGCTGATCGAAGACGTGGCCGCGCACCTCACGATTGCGACCGGGCGGCCCGTGCGCTTCGAATATACGCGCGGCGAAGAATTCACCGCGTCACGCTCGCGGCATCCGATGCGCATTCACATGAAGACGGGGGTCACAAAAGACGGCCAGCTCACGGCGAATGCGATGTATGCACTCAGCGATACCGGCGCGTATGGTTGTCACGCGCTCACGGTCACAGGCAACACCGGCCACAAAGCAATGGCGTTGTACACCGGCCAGCCCACCGAAGGCCATCCGCCGATTCCGAATATTCGCTTCTATGCCGACATTGTGTACACCAATACGCCGCCCGCCGGGGCCTATCGGGGTTACGGCGTGCCGCAGGGCGCGTTCGCGGTGGATGTGCACATGGAACGCATCGCGCGCGAACTCGGTCTCGATCCGATCGAATTCCGTTTGAAGAACACCGTGCGCGCGGGCGATGAGCATCCGTTCAGCCGCGCGTGGAGTGAAGGCCGCGAGCCGCGACCGGAGATCATCAAGACGTGCGCGCTGCCGCAGTGCGTGGAACAGGGCGCCGCGTCGATCGACTGGGCGCGGAAGTTCAACAATCCCGATTGGCATGGGGTGCCCGGCAAGCCCAAACTGCGCAAAGGGATCGGCATTGCTTGCGTGATGCAGGGCACGGCGATCCCGTATCTCGATATGGGCGCGGCGTCGATCAAGATGAATGACGATGGCTCGTTCAACTGCCTCGTCGGCGCAACCGATCTGGGAACCGGATCAGACACGGTGCTGGGCCAGATGGCCGCCGAGGTGCTGGGCGTGCCGCTCGACGACATCCTCATGTATTCCAGCGATACCGACTTCACGCCGTTTGACGTGGGCGCGTATGCCTCATCGACGACGTACATTTCCGGCGCGGCAGTCGTGAAGGCCGCAGAGAAAGTGGCCGATCAGATCAAAGCGGTGGCGGGCAGCCTGCTGCAAGTATCAGCCGAAGAAGTTCGCTTGGCCGATCGGGCCGCCTGGAGCGCCGATGGCCGATCGGTGACGCTGGCGCAAGTGGCCTTGAATTCGCTGCATCATGCGAACCAACATCAAATCATGGCAGTAGGCTCATACGTGTCGCCCGAATCGCCGCCGCCGTTCGCCGCGCAGTTCGCCGAAGTGACGGTGGACACCGAGACGGGACAGGTCACCGTCGATAAGCTGGTGATGGCGGTGGATTCCGGTGTGATCGTCAACCCGGTGACGGCGGGGGGCCAGATCGAAGGCGGCATGACGCAGGCGCTGGGTTACGCGGTATGCGAAGAGATGAAGTACGACGAGCATGGCCGCTCGCTGGCCAATGATCTCTACGCTTACAAGATTTTCCGCGCCGACGAGATGCCGGCCCTCGACGTGATTTTCGTCGAGACGAAAGAGCCGTCGCATCCGTTCGGCGTGAAGGCCGTGGCCGAAATCCCGATGGACGGCGTCGGCCCGGCGGTCGTCAACGCCATCCATGATGCCTGCGGCGCCTGGCTGAATGAAATCCCGGCGACGCCGGAGCGAGTGTGGCAGGCCCTATGGACAACATCTACACCGTGATTCTTGAAGCCCAAGCCAGCGGTCAATCTGCCGCCCTCTGCACTGTGATCAAATCGAGCGGATCGGTGCCGCGCCATTCCACGTCGAAGATGCTGGTCTTTGCCGATGGGAGATTCGCCGGCACCGTGGGCGGCGGCGGCATGGAGCAGCGCACGATCGAAGAGGCGCGAGCCGTGGCCCGCTCAGGGCAGGCGAAGATCGTGGAATACAATCTGGTCGATCCCAAACAGGGCGATCCCGGTGTGTGCGGAGGAACCGTGGAGATCTTCATCGAACCGATCAATCCACCGCCCGCGGTGATCATCATCGGCGCGGGGCATGTGGGCAAAGCCACGGCGCACCTGGCGAAGTGGCTGGGGTTCCGGGTGGTCGTGATGGATGATCGGGCGGAGTTTGTCACGCCCGAATGGATCCCCGACGCCGACGACTATCTGCCCGGCACCGTGCTCGATCAATTACCCGGCGCGCGGCTCAACGCGCAGAGCTACATCGTGGCGGTGACGCGCGGCTACAACATCGACGTGGGCATCCTGCCGGCGCTGCTGGATCACGATGTGGCTTACATCGGCGTCATCGGCTCGAAGCGGCGCTGGGCGCAGGCCTTGAAGGAACTGCGCGAGAAGGGCGTGGCCGAAGAGAAACTCGCGCGCGTGCACGCGCCGATCGGGCTGGAGTTGAACGCCGAAACGCCGGAAGAGATCGCCGTTAGCATCATGGCGGAGATTGTGATGCTGCGCAACAGCGGCACAGGCCAGTCCATGAAAATGTTCAACACCAGCACGTGAACCGCAGGCGGTTGCGTGCGGTGCAAGTGTGATCAATGAACAACGAGCAATGACAAATGCCGGTATTTGCTGACCCCGAAGATACGGAAACTAGAGCGCTGCACGATTACGCCGACTTCACAGGCCAGCGCGTTCTGGAGATCGGTTGCGGCGACGGGCGCTTGACGTGGCGCTATGCCGATCGGGCGGCGTCCGTCGTCGCGATCGATCCGAAGGCCGAAGATATTGAGAGTGCGCTGGAAGACTGCCCTGACGATCTGCGCCATAAGATCGAATTTCGTGTTACTCGCCTCGAAGACTTAGAAATCCCCGCAGAGAAATTTGATCTCGCCCTGCTCTCCTGGTCGCTGTGATGAATGGAGCGCGCGGGCATGGTCCATGCCCTTGAGACAATTCACCAGCTGCTGAAGCCCGGCGGCATCCTGCTCGACATTCATCCGACGAACGAGCCGGCAACGATCGACGTGCGCTTGCGCGAGCAAATCATTCCGGCCGGCTGGATCAGCGAGAGCGATGACTACGTGGAATACGAGTGGGCCGATGAAGCGGCAGCCGCCGCAGTGGACCGCGGACTGTTTGCGCGGGAACGCAGCGGCACGTTCAAGTTTGTGTGGCACGCGGATTCAATGAGCGAGCTGCGCGCTTATCTGGCCGAGGAATGGCAAGACGCGATCGTCGACGACGTGACGGCCATGCGCGCCGAGGAATTGCTGAAGCTGCCGCTGCAGGACAAGGAAATCCTGGTCAGCGCGGCGATTCGCATCGCGGGCTATCGGCGCGCGCAACGCGCGTAAACCTGTCAGGTGGGCCGTAATGGACGATGCCGATCAGTGTTCTGATGGCCCACCTGACAGGTTGCTCTGCCTCAAATACAGCACAGCCTCCAACGCCCCGCCCCCCACAGCCCACGACTTATCCGACACGGTAAAGCAATACTCCGCCTGGCCGCGTGGATCGACATCGGCGATCTTGGTGTTGGCCGCAATCTTCAGGCCATCGTGCAGGACGCCGCGCACGATGCCGCCGATTTTCGTTTTGACGACGACGCCCAGCGGCTGTGAAGCATCCCGATCGATCGCCGCCAGACGCCCGGCGGCCGATTCGGTGAGCGAGACGTCCACGGAGATCACGCGCCCGATGACAGCTCCAGCCTCAAGACGATCGCCGATCCGGCAATGCGCATAGAACACGCCGGCCAAGGGTGCGTGCACGGCGCGCTGCGCGTCCTGGCCGCCCAGGCTGCCCGGCATGCCCGTGTTCGGCTGCGCCGCGCCCTGATAGTACACCCGCCCCAGGTTGTGTCCGCGCTGGGTTTCAACCACCGCATGACAGTCGACGCCCGCTGTGAAGCCGGGCCCCAGCGCCACGACGATTGGCGCGTCGCCAATCGTCGTGCCGGTGTTGGATTTGGCCATGATCGCGTCGATCACGGCGACGGGGCTGAACTGGGCGGCGCGGGTTCGATCGGGATCGATCATTACCGGAATCTCGTCGCCGGCCCAACTCGCAGCCAGTTGATCGGGACTCACGTGTCGCCCCAGGGTTCCCTCGACCTCGATCGAGCCCTCGTAGATTGCCGAAGCGAAAGCCACTGCGCGGCGAATAACCAGCGGCCGGGATAATTCAGCGATCAAGACGCGCCAGCCCGCGCGGTGCAGACGCAGCGCGACGCCGGTCCCCAGATCGCCCCCCCCACGAATGAGTGCTAACGGCTTCTCAGCCGGCATGAGTTGGCCTTTCCGTGCCGATTCAGCTCGCGTGGATCGCGCAGGCGCCACAACGCCCACGAACCCACCAGCAGCAGGCTCAACCCCAGCACAAACACGCCCTCATACCCCAGCAGATCGACGATGAGCCCGCTCACCGCGGTGCTGAGGTAGGCAATACCCAGGATCGTATTGGTCAGGCCGATATAGATGGCCCGATCGTCCGGCGGCGCGACTTCCAGCGTCAGGTTCACCGCGCCAATGCCCACGCCAGTTTCATACGCGCCCATCAACGCGAAGACAGGCACCAGAGCGTAGGCGCTGACGGCCGGGGGCACGTTCAGGCTGCGCGCCACGCCGGGCATAAACACCACCCACGCCAGCATGATTACCCCTATCGCGACGGCCAGCTGCATCACGATCTTGTTGCCGCGCCGATCGCTGAGGCGCGACCACACCGGATTGATCAGCAGCGCGACGATCGTGCGCACACTGATATACACGCCGATGATCGAAACCGGGGCGCCCAGCACGTTGATCGAATAGATGCTGTAAAACGGCGCCGCCACATAGGACAACAAAATGACCACGCGCGCGATGAGCAGGTAGCGCAGGTTCTGGTTCTGGCGCGGCAGGCGCGCGGCGCGCTGCAGATGAGCGGTAAACGTCGCGCCGTCGTCGCGCGCGTCGCCGGGTGGCTCTTTCGTCGAGGCAAATGCGGCCAGGCCGCCTGCTGCCGCAAACCATGACAGGACAAAGAGGGTGCCGACATTGGTCGGAAACGGTTGTGAATTCTGAGCGGACAGAACCAGCGTGACAATCACGCTGGCAACCAGTCCCAGCACGCCGCCCGCGAACAGCCGCCCGCCGAAATAGGAGCCGCGCCGATCGGGCGGGATGGTCTTGGCCACAATGTCCATAAAGGGCAATCCGGCAAAACCCGAGGCCAGGGCATTGATCGCATAAGCGACGAAGAAGACCAGCAGCAGCGCGGGATAATTGGCCGCCAACACAAAGGTAGCAGCCGCCCACACGAACCACACCACGACACGCACGGCCGCGGCTCGCCGATAGAGCGGCATCTTCAATGGCTCGCGCTGCAAGCGGTGCGAGGTGAACAGCTGCGGCAGGAGCCAGCCGGCGTCGCGCATCGGCCCCACCAGGCCAACCAGAAAGTTCGAGCCGCCCAGCTGCTGCACGAACCACGTCAGCACCGTATCGATCGACATCAGCGACTCGGCAAAAACGAATAGTCCGCCGTTGATGATGCCCAGGGTAAAGTTGCGTTTTAAGTGCGGATACGCGGCAATAGCCGTATCCTGAGTAACTTCAGCCAAGATCCTCCTCGTGAAAAGCGCCCTTCTGGTGCCAGGCGGCCCAAGGGCAAGCGGCGTTGATTATAACACTGGCCTGGTCGCCATCGCCAAGAACCTTTGCGCCGGAGTCTGATTTACGATATAATCCCAAACGGATTGGCATCAAGCGTTTGACAGACCACTGACTTCCGCCCGACAAGTCCTATGAGCCTCGACACCCGTCAAATCCAACCTACCAATTCCACCTCGACTGGCGGCGTGGACGGCGCTCTTGCGCCAGGCCGGGTCCTGCAGGATCGGTATGAGATCATGGGCATCCTGGGACTGGGCGGGATGAGCGCCGTGTACCAGGCGCGCGATCGGCGGTTCCCCGGCGTGATGAAGCTGTGCGCCGTGAAGGAAATGAAGAGCCATTCGCTGGACCCGCAGATGCGGCAGATCGCCATTCAGAACTTTGAGCGCGAGGCCAACATCCTGGCCACGCTGAGCCATCCAGCCATTCCCAAAGTCTACGATTACTTCAGCGAGGAAGCCCGCTCATACCTGGTGATGGAATTCATCGAAGGGCGCGATCTGGAGGCGGTGCTCGGCGAGATGACGGGCTTTCTGCCGCAAGAGCAGGTCCTCGAATGGTCGATTCAGCTGTGCGACGTGCTGCAGTTCCTGCACGATCATACGCCGTCCATCATCTTCCGCGACATGAAGCCGTCGAACATCATGCTGGACAAACATGGCCGGTTGCGCCTGATCGATTTTGGCATTGCCAAGAACTTTCAACCCGGCCAAAAGGGAACGATGATCGGCACCGAGGGCTATAGCCCGCCCGAGCAGTATCGCGGCATCGCCGATCAGCGCACGGACATCTATGCGCTGGGCGCCACGTTGCATCATGTCCTGACACGGCAGGATCCGCGCGTGGAGCCGCCTTTTTCGTTTCACGAACGGCCTATTCAAGGCGTCAATCCGGCTATCACCAGCGAATTTGCCCAGATCATCATGCGCGCGTTGGAATACGAACCCGATCGGCGCTGGCCATCGGCCGAAGAAATGCAGCGAGCGCTGACCATCCTGCGACCCTCTGCCGTGGCGCATTACGGCGCACGCGCCACGGCGTACATCGACGGCGGTGAAATCCAGCCGCTCTGGACGTTTGCCTGTGAAGATGAAATCCGCTCCGCTCCCGCGCTGGGCGATGGCGTGTTGTTTGTCTGTTCTTATGATCACAATGTGTACGCGCTCAACCCGACGACGGGGAAGTTTTTGTGGAAGTACGCCACCGACGGCGGCATTGCCGGCGCGCCCTGCGCGGTCGATGATCGGGTGATCATTGGCTCAGATGATCGGGGGGTCTACTGCATCAACGCACAGACCGGGCGCATCGCCTGGACGTGCCTCACCCAGGGCCGGGTGCGGGCCTCGCCGCGCGCCCAGTACGGTCACGTCTTTTTCGGTTCAGATGATCGGCGGCTCTATGCCGTCAACTTGCAGAGTGGGCGCGTCTCCTGGAAAGTGGAAATGGAGGGAGCGGTGCGCTCTTCAGTGGCCGTTGGCGACGATTTATTGTACGTTGGAGATGAGGCTGGTTCGATTTACTGCGTGGACATTCGCGGCACCATCAAGTGGCGGTATTCGACCAAGCGGGCTGTGACCTCGTCGCCGACTTTTTGCCAGGAACTGCAGCTTGTCGTCGTCGGATCACAGGACGGCACCGTTTACGGTTTGGACGCGCAAAGCGGCTGGGTGGTGTGGCGGTTCCGCACCGGGAAAGCCGTCATCTCATCGCCGTGCGTGAATGACGGGGTCGCCTACATCGGATCAGCCGATACGAATATCTATGCCATTGAAGCCAAGACCGGGCGCCAGATTTGGAAATACGCCACCGAGGGGCAGGTGAACTCCTCCCCCGCGGTGGCACAGGGCTGCCTGTATGTCGGCTCCGTGGACGGAATGGTGTATAGTATCGATGTCAAAGCGGGGACACTGCGCTGGCGCATGCATACGAATGGGCCGGTGATTTCGTCGCCCATCATTGCCGAGGATGTCGTATTTGTCGGCTCCAACGATCGGCTGGTGTATGCCTTGCCAGCCTAATGCCGCGCTGCGACAATGAGTCTGCTACGATGCATACGCGGTCGAGCAAAGGAAAGCGCTGACATGTCTGCTGCCGGAATCTCTCAATCTGCCGCCCAGTCTCGCGCGCGCCAGCTTCAGGTTGGGTATCAGAGTGATGTCGGCCTGGTGCGGCCGCACAATGAAGATGCATCGTTGATAGTGGAATCGGTCTTCGAAGGCGATCAGTCGGCAGAGATGGTGGGCTTGTTTATTGTGGCCGACGGGATGGGCGGCCATCAAGCCGGCGAAGTGGCCAGCGCGCTGGCGACCCGTATCGCGGCGGGTTGTCTCATGCAGCAAGTCTATATCCCGTATTTGCGGCAGGCGGCCCATCAGTCCGATCAACTGCCACTCACCGATGCCTTACAACAGGCCGTCGAAGCGGCCAATCAAGCCGTTCATACTCAGGTACCGGGCAGCGGGACAACGTTGACGTGTGCCCTGGTGATCGACGCGCGCGTTTACCTGGCACACGTCGGTGACAGCCGCGCGTATCTGTACTATAATCAAGAATTGAAGCAGCTGACGCGTGATCACTCGTACGTCGACAAGTTGGTGGAGTTGGGCCAAATCTCCGCCGAGGAAGCTGTCGTGCATCCGCAGCGCAATGTCTTGTATCGCGCGGTCGGTCAGGGCGATCATCTGGAAATCGACATCCATCTTCAGGACCTGCCGAAAGGCGGGCGGTTGTTGTTGTGTTCCGACGGGTTGTGGGGCATGTTATCCGACAGCATCATTCAGGCTGTGCTGGCCTCGGCCCGCACGCCGCAGGATGCCTGCCAGGAATTGATCGCCGCGGCCAACGAAGCCGGAGGTCGCGATAACATCACCGCGGTCGTCATTGAACGGTTGACCGGATAGATATTGTGGCCATCAATCCTGACGTAGATCTCTATGCGGCGTTAAACATCTCGGTCGACGCCACCGCCGACGAGATTAAGCACGCCTATCGCCAATTGGCGCGTCAGGTCCACCCGGATATGCAGACTGCGCAGGGCACAGCCCAGTTGTTCCGCCAGGTCCAACAATCCTACGAAACCCTCAGCGATCCGATTCAACGCGCGGCCTATGACCGGCAGCGCCTGGAAGCCGGCCTGTCGCCCAAATCGATCTTTCAATGGAAGATGCAGCCCAGCCGTGCTGCGTTGTCGGTCGGGGTGGACGAGCAGATTGTATACCTGCTCTTCGACATCTCAGCCGGGCAGTCCGATCAGGCGCGAGGACGACAGGCGCTTAATCTCTGTCTGGTGCTGGATCGCAGCACGTCCATGCAAGGTTCGCGCCTGGAGCAGACCAAAGCGTCAGCTCAGCGCATGATCGATTCTCTGTCCAGCGACGATGCCCTCAGCATTGTCACCTTCAGCGACAAAGCGGAAGTGGTCTGGCCCAGTCAGCCGTTGACTGATCCCGTCAAAACCAAAGCGAAAATCAGCGCCATTCAAGCCTCGGGCGGCACCGAGATCCTGCAGGGCCTGCTGGCAGGCCTGGCCGAGATCGAGAAGCGCCGCGCCCAATACGCCGTCCATCACCTGATACTGCTGACGGACGGACAGACCTACGGCGACGAAGAACGCTGTCTCAGCGCGGCCGAGGAAGCGGCGCGGCACCGCATCGGCATCAGCGCCATGGGCATTGGCGAAGATTGGAATGACGTGCTGCTGGATGCCATTGCGAGCCGCTGCGGGGGGGTGTCACAATACATTGCTTCCACTGGCGAGATACAGCATTTCTTGCGCGAGCGCCTGCAGGGGCTGAGTTCAGTGTACGCCGAGAACGTGCGCCTGATCTTCAAGCCACTGGACGGGACGCGCTTGAAAAGCGCGTTTAAGTTATCACCCTATATCGACCGTATTCCGCTCGACGCTGAAACGCTGCCGCTGGGCGCCCTGCAATCAGATGCGGCTGTGAGCGGCATCATCGAATTGATCGTGGGGCCGCATGACGCCGGCAGTCATCGCCTGGCCCAGCTGGAACTCATCGGCAATATTCCGGCGCGTCAAATCGATGATGCGCGGCTGCGCCAAGAGGTAACTTTCACGTTTGATCCGGGCGCCACTCCCAATTTGCCCGCGCCGTCGCATATCTTGAGCGCCTTGGCCAAGGTGACGATTTTCCAGATGCAGGAGGGCGCGCTCAAGGCGTTGGAGAAAGGCGACGTGGCCGGAGCAACTCATCGGCTGGAAACCATGGCCACCCGTCTGCTTGACATGGGAGAACACCAATTGGCTCGCGCGGCTCTGCTGGAAGCGGGTCGTTTGGCGCGCAGCGGCAATCTGTCGCCGGCCGGCCGAAAAGCGATCAAATACGGCACGCGCAGTTTGATGCTGGCGTCGCCTCAAGCCAAGACAAGCAAGGACGAATAAGTATGATTGAGTGCCCATCTTGCGGACATCTGCATCGACCCGGTACGTTGTTCTGCAGTGAGTGCGGCGTCTACTTGTTGACCGGTGGCCCGTTGCGCACCGAGCCATTGCCGGAGTCTGACCTGCCCATCACGCGTGCTGATCCGTGGGAAAGCGGTGACAAGGCCGGTGCAAGTGAAGCGCAGCGCGAAACGATGTTGATCATCATTCCCCCCAGCGGGCGGCAGCTGACCCTGCCGGCGGAAGGCGAAGCGGTGATCGGACGCCTGGATGCAACGCGCGGCGTCTTCCCCAATATCGACCTTACGCCGGAAGGCGGCCTGGAGGGCGGCGTGTCGCGCCGGCATGCGCGCATTCACAAGCAGAAGACCCAGTACTTCATCGAGGATCTGGGCAGCGCCAACGGCACGTTCTTAAACGGTCAGCGCCTGACGCCTTACCTGCCTCATCCTCTGCACGACAACGATGAGTTGCAGCTGGGCCGGGTACGCATTCAAGTGTCGGTGCGCTGAGCTGGTCTAATCCCGCGATCACAGGTGGAGCTATGCCCTATACTCTGCTGTTGCATATTGTCGGCGAGCCGGCGATTATGGCTGAAGCCGAGCAGCTGCCCAGCCCGGGCGATACTACGATCACGCTTACCAATCTGCGCCAGCGTGACGGCAAAGACTTGAGCAACGTGGACTCCGGAGCGACCCACTTCATTTTTCCCTGGACGCGCATCAACTTCATTGAAGTGCTGGGCGCCGAAGAGGAAGAGGAAATCGTCGGCTTCGCCCGCGACTGAGCGATCACCCTGGCGCGGGCGGCGTATTGGCCGCGCCAGTTTTTTTACGCCCATGCCCGCTAAAGACCCCCGCGAACCACGCCGCCGCATTCTGGTGGTGGATGATGAGCCGCGCATGATCCGGTTCATTCAAATGAACCTGGAGTTGGAAGGCTACGAGGTCATTCAGGCCGGCAACGGCTTTGAAGCCTTGAACCAGGTGCGCGACGCCCTGCCCGATCTGGTGATCCTGGATGTGATGATGCCCAACCTGGACGGCTTTGAGACGCTGCGCCTGCTGCGCGAAGTCTCGGCTGTGCCGGTCATCATGTTGACGGTGAAAAGCGACGAGGAAGACAAGGTGCGCGGCCTGGAGCTGGGCGCCGACGACTACGTCACCAAGCCGTTCAGCCCCAAGGAACTTACCAGCCGCGTCAAGGCGGTGCTGCGCCGCACCGAAATGCCCGCGCCGGTTGAGAAGCACATCCTGCGGATCGACGACTATTTGCAGATCGATTTTGATCACCGGCTGGTCATAGCCGGGGGCCAGGAAGTCAAACTTCGCCCCACCGAATATCGGCTGCTCTATCATTTAGTGAATAATGCCGGGCGCATCATGACGCACGAGCAGCTGCTGTCCAAAGCCTGGGGCTACGAGTACCGCGACGAGGATCATTACCTGCGCTTGTACATCACCTACCTGCGGCAGAAGATCGAGCCCGATCCGGGGCACCCTCGCTACATCTTCACCGAACGCGGCGTGGGGTACCGCTTTGTCGACTACCGCAAGCTGACCTAGGCTTCCGGCGGCACGGGGCTGCTGGCTGTTGTCGCGGTGTGTTCGCTGCTCCAACACCTTTCCAACGCCGCTCTAACAGCCATCTAACACGCCCCGCCTATACTGTAGGCGCATTCTCGAGTGACCGAGAGTGCGCTTATTTCATTTTGGCACAAGACTGGTAGATCGAGGAGGAACAATCATGGGCAAGGTAGTGGGTATCGATTTGGGAACGACGAATTCAGTGGTGGCCGTGCTGGAAGGCGGCGAGCCGGTCGTGATCACGACGGCCGAAGGCGGGCGGCTGGTTCCGTCGGTCGTGGCGTTTGCCAAGAATGGCGAGCGGCTGGTGGGCCAGACCGCCAAGCGGCAGGCCGCGGTCAATCCAGAAAACACGGTTTTCTCCATCAAGCGCTTTATGGGTCGTGCTTACGCTGAGGTGCAGAATGAGAAAATACCGTATCAGGTCGTGGCAGGCCCCAATGGCGATACGCGGGTGAAGATCGCGCAGACCGGACAAACTTACACGCCGCAGGAAATCTCGGCGATGATCTTGCAGAAACTGAAGAAGGATGCGGAAGCTTATCTGGGTGAGCCGGTGACACAGGCCGTGATTACCGTTCCTGCTTATTTCAACGACTCGCAACGGCAAGCCACGAAGGACGCGGGCAAGATCGCCGGGCTGGAAGTCCTGCGCATCATCAATGAACCGACGGCTTCAGCGTTGGCCTACGGGCTGGACAAGAAGTCCAACGAGACAATCCTGGTCTTTGACCTGGGCGGCGGCACGTTCGATATTTCATTGCTCGAAGTGGGCGATGGCGTCGTCGAAGTCAAAGCGACCAGCGGCGATACACACCTGGGCGGCGACGACTGGGATGCCGTGCTGGTCGATCACATTGCCGGCGAGTTCAAGCAAGAAAACGGCATCGATCTGCGGTCCGATCGGCAGGCGCTGCAGCGCTTGAAGGAAGCGGCCGAGAAGGCCAAGATCGAACTCTCGAGCATGCTGGAGACCGAAGTCAACCTGCCGTTCATCACGGCGGACGCCAACGGTCCCAAGCACCTGCAGGTGAAGATCACCCGCGCGAAGTTCGAACAGTTGAGCACGGCGCTGGTGCAGCGCCTGCGCGGCCCGTTTGAACAGGCTGTGCGCGATTCCAAGTTAGCGCCGCGCGACATCGACGAAGTGGTGCTGGTGGGCGGCGCGACCCGCATGCCGATGGTGCAGCAGCTGGTGCGCGAGCTCACTGGCGGCAAAGAGCCGAACAAGAGCGTGAATCCCGACGAAGTCGTCGCCATTGGCGCAGCCATTCAAGCGGGCGTGCTGGGCGGCGAAGTGAAGGATGTGCTGCTGCTGGATGTGACGCCGCTGTCGCTGGGCCTGGAAACACTGGGCAGCGTGATGACGACGTTGATTCCGCGCAACACGACGATTCCGTATAAGAAGAGCGAAGTGTTCAGCACGGCCGACGATAGTCAAACGGCGGTGGACATCCACGTGCTGCAGGGCGAGCGCCCGCTGGCGGCGGACAACATGACGTTGGGCCGCTTCCGGCTGGAAGGCATCCCGCCTGCGCCGCGCGGCCTGCCCCAGATCGAAGTGACCTTCGACATCGACGCGAATGGCATCCTGCACGTGATGGCCAAGGACAAGGCCACGGGCAAAGAACAACAGATCACCATCACGGCCTCGACGAATTTAAACAAACAGGATATCGATCGGATGGTGAGCGACGCGCAGCGCAATGCATCGCAGGACAATCGCCGCCGCGAGGTCATTCAGGCCCGCAACGAAGCGGACACGACCATCTATCAGGCCGAGAAGAGCCTGCGCGATCTCGGCGATAAAGTGGCGCAAGCCGATCGGGCCCGGGTAGAAGCGAAGATCGCCGAATTGAAGTCGGCGATGAGCGGTGAGAACGTGCAGCAGATCCGATCGTTGATCGGCGAACTCCAACAGGCCACATTGGCGATCGGGCAAAGCATGTATCAGAATTACAGCGGCGGCAGCGCCGGCCCGCAACCGGACGAGCCGCAGCCCGGCGGCCCGGATGTGGTCGAGGGCGAGTATCGGCAAGTGTAAATCGTAAGACCTGGCAGGTTTCGCGGAGCGCCTGCCAGGTCTTTTTTGTTTTTCTTGACAATTGCTGTAAGGCGTAATAGAATTCCCCCCATTAAGCCCACCTCGCTCCGGCGAGGTACGTTTTTATTCATGTACCTCGTTGTCCAGGGCTTCTGAATGTCCCGGATTCCCCTTTCAGAGGCCAAGCTGTTGCACCTTCCTGCGCACAGGAAGATGGTCTAGGAAGTTTGTGAACAGCCGGTTCGGCGGTTCGTGAGCCGGTTATTGACATCCAAACGCAGCCAGGCCGATCCGATGTGAGTTACGATGCCATGGCCGCGCGCAAGTCCTGGTTATCCAGGCGAAGCAGAAACAGCCAGGACAAGACAATCGCCAGCACACTGGTCACGATAAAGCCTAAATTGACCTCGCCGCTGGCGCTAACGGCATTAGATAGGAGCATCATCACCCGGATAATCACGTTTAGCCCTTGGATAAAAATGCTCAGCGTCAAAGCCCAGGTTCTCTTGCGCCACACCATCCAGCTTAACCCCCACATGACCGCGACGACGATGGCGATCAGGGGCAGCGCGTCGGCGAGGAGTGCGGGCGGAAAAAGCAGCAACGGTAATGGCTGCAAGAGCAACAGCGGAGCGTTACGTTTTAGAGAGTCCATGGGTTACCTCCCGATTTTGACGTGCAGCGGCGACGTGTTTGACGCGAATCACAGTGAAGGACTTGAAAGTTCGCGCTATTGTACCCTAACGTCGGCGGTTTGATCAAGTGAGCCCGGCGACCCTGTCACGGCTCTAACAAAGTCGCTCACGTCGTACCCGGCGCTGTACGCCGGCGACGCGCTGGGCGAGCGCCGTCCCCGGCGCGGGTTCACGAGGGATGCGCCGCCGGGGACGGCGGCTGGAGCACAGAGCAACATAGGTGAGACGTTTGTCAATGGACAATGTGAGAGCCGTGGCGATCCTGCAGCGCTCAGTGTCCCAGGCGGCCCGGACTCGCTTGACTTGAAGTGGTGTCAGATTCAGTAGATCCAAATTCCAAGCAGAGGCGGCTCCTCGCGCAGCACCGCCGGAGTCGCGGGCACACATGCACCCACTGCGTGCGGTGTGGGAGCACGCGCCGCTGGCAAAATTGGATCTACTGAGACTAGCCGGTGAGTAAGTGTGCAGACCTAGTTATGGAGGTGATTGGTTCTAGACAGGCGTCAGTGGCCTAACCAGCCGTTCAGCCCTTGCGATGCTGTCAAGAGGCCCAAGCAACACCCTTGAGGAAAAAAACAAACATAGGAGGAGTTACAATGAAGTCGCGATTTGTATTGAGTTTAGTGCTTGTTATGGCAGTGCTGCTGGCAGCCTGTGCGCCGGCCGCTGCCCCAACCGCCGCGCCCGCTGCTGCCCCAACCACCGCGCCTGCCGCGCCCGCCGCGCCCGCTGAGGGCGGCGCCCTCAAAGTCGCCATTCTGGCGCCGCTGAGCGGCTCGCAACCAACTTTCGGCATCTCGACCCGCGATGGCGCCCAGATGGCGATTGATGAGTGGAACGCCAAGGGCGGCGTGTTGGGCAAGCAGATCGAAGCCGTGGTGGCCGACAGTCAGTGCGAAGCCGATCCGGCGGTGAACGCGGCGAACAAAGTCATCGATCAGGATAAGGTTAAGTACATCGTCGGCGAAGTCTGTTCCAAGGCGTCTATTCCCATTTCGGAAATCGCCAACGAGAAGGGTGTGGTGCAGATCAGCCCCACTTCCACAAACGTGCAGGTGACGACCAAGATTGACGGCAGCACCAAGCCCTTCACCTTCCGCGCCTGCTTCATCGATCCATTCCAGGGCACGGTCGGCGCGAAATTCGCGATGGAGAACCTGAAAGCCAAGACGGCCTTCGTGATGTTCGACCAGGGCAATGACTATGTGCGCGGCCTGGCGGAAGCCTTCGAGGAAGCCTTTACCAAGATGGGCGGTAAGGTCGTGGGCAAGGAAAGCTACACCTCGACCGACACGGACTTCTCCGCCATCCTGGCGAAGGTAGCGGAGGCCAAGCCCGATATGATCTACCTGCCCGACTACTATCCGATCGTGAATTTGGTCGGTGCCCAAGCGAAGGACAAGGGCATCACCGTCCCGATGATGGGCGGCGATGGCTGGGATTCCGGCGACCTGGATGTGAAGGCCGCCGACAATGGTTACTACACCAACCACTACGACGCGGGGGACACCCGCCCGATCGTTCAGGACTTCGTCAAGAACTACGGCGCCAAGTATAACGGTGCCGTGCCGGATGCGCTGGCGGCGTTGGCTTACGACGCGACCAATCTGATGCTGGCGGCGATCGCGAAGGCCGGCGTGGACGATCCCGCGCAAGTGGCCAAGGCCATGGAAGGCTTGAAGTACGACGCCGTTTCGGGCACGATCACCTTCGATCCGCAGCATAACCCGATCAAGAGCGCTGTGATCATCCAGGTGAAAGACGGCAAGAAGACGTGGGTGGCCACGGTTAGTCCGTAAGCCTCGCACAATGCCGAATCCCGTAGGGGCGGTCAACTGGCCGCCCCTACACTGATGTCGGAGTGATGATATGCAGCCATCTATTCCAGTAGTATCTGCGCCGTCCATCGGCCAGCGCATCATCCGGGGACGCTGGATCGGCAGAATATTCCTGATTGTCCTGGCCGCCCTGGTGATTTTGAGACTGGCCCAGGGGTTTTCCGAATCGCCCACGTTGTTCTGGCAGCAAGTGATCAACGGCCTGCAGTTGGGCTTCGTCTACGCCCTGATCGCCTTAGGGTATACGATGGTCTATGGGATTGTCCGGCTGATCAACTTTGCGCACGGCGACGTATTCATGGTCGGCGCCTTCGCCAGCTACTTCGCCATCACCCGCTATAGCCTGCATATGTGGCCTCTGGGAATCATCCCCAGTTTGAGTCCCGATCTGGCTATTCTGATCGGCACGATTTCGGTGCTCGCGCTTTCGATGGCGGTCTGCGCCCTGCTGGCCATCACGATCGAGCGCATCGCCTACAAGCCGCTGCGCGACGCGCCGCGCATCTCCGCGCTCATCACGGCGATCGGCGTTTCGTTTTTTCTGGAGTACTTCGCGGCGTTGCCGTTTGTGTTCTCGCCCAATTTCATCACCTACGAGCGCCCTTTCCCGTCCGTCACCTGGTATATCAACGACGGCATTTATCGCCTGGAGCAGGGCGGAACCGTGCCGCCCAACAGCATTACTTTCTCCAATATTTTCATCATCATCGTGATTACGTCGCTGCTCTTGCTGGTGGCGCTCCAATACATCGTGCGCCGGACCAAGACCGGCAAGGCCATGCGGGCCGTGGCCTACGATAAAGCCGCGGCGCGCCTGATGGGCATCAACGCCAACCGGATCATCTCCATCACCTTCGCCATCGGCGCGGCGCTGGCGGGAGCGGCCGGCATGCTGTATGCCATCGCCTACACGCAAGTCTATTTTGCGATGGGCATTTTGCCCGGCCTGAAAGCCTTCGTGGCCGCCGTGCTGGGCGGCATCGGCAGCATTCCGGGCGCCTTTGTCGGGGCGTTGATCATGGGCCAGGCCGAGGTCATGAGCGCGGGCTACATCTCCACGCCCATGCGCGACGCCATCGCCTTTACTCTTCTGATCCTCGTGCTGCTCGTTCGCCCCAGGGGTATCTTCGGCGAACCCGAGCGTGAAAAGGCATAGGCGGGTGCAATGATGAGACTTAAAGGCAATCGCGGGACGTGGGGCTTCTGGGGCGTCGTCATTCTGATTTTCATCGTCGGACAACTTCTGATCAGCACGGGCGCTGTCAATGACTTCTGGAAGACCATCATCTTGATTGGCGGCGTGATGGCCATCGTCAGCCTCGGCCTCAATCTGATCTATGGTTTCAGCGGTCAATTCTCGCTGGGCCAGTGGGGCTTCTACGCCCTCGGCGCTTATGCGGCGGCTGACGTGACGTATCGCTGGTATCAACTGCATAGCGCCTCGGGGCTGGTCGTCCTCTTCATGGTGGTGACGCTGGTCGGCCTGACCTATCTGGGGATTGGTCGACTATCGGCCCGCCTGCAAGGGGTAGACACGCTCTCGGCTTTTGCCCTGTATCTGGCCGGAACGATTGTGGCCGCAGTGGTGGGCGTCGCGATTGCGCAGGTGCTGATCGATCCCGTCACGGCGCTGCTCACGGCGCTGCCCCCAGACATTTCCATGCAACTTGTCTTTCTGATCAGCGTGCTGCTGGCCGGGCTGTTTGCCGCCGAAGTCAGCTATCTCTTCGGTCTGCCGGTGCTGGCGCTGGCCTCCGATTATTTTGGCATTGCCACCCTGGGCTTTACCATCATCGTCAAAGTCCTGCTGGATAATTCAGACACCCTGCTCGGCTTTGCCGAAATGAAGGGCGCGCGCGGCATGGTGGGCATTCCCAAGACTACCACCTGGTTCTGGGTGTTCCTGTTCCTGATGATCACTCTCGTCGTCTTGCGGAATCTCCTGCAATCCAGCCACGGCCGCGCGGTCGTTTCGGTGCGCGAGGACGAAATCGCCGCCAAAGCAATGGGCATTAACGTGGCCAGCCAGAAGACCCTGGCCTTTGTATTGGGCAGCCTGTTTGCTGGAATTGGCGGCGCTTTGTACGCGCACATCAACGGCTTCCTGCATCCCAATACCTTCAACTTCATCAAATCCTTCGATCCGATGATCATCATCGTCCTCGGCGGTCTGGGCAGTCTGACCGGCACCGTCTTTGGCGCGTTTGCCTGGGCCTTGATCCTGGAAGGGGTGCTGCGCGTGGTGCTGCCGCAGGGCTTCGAAACCTGGCGCTTCGTCGTCTATCCGCTGCTGCTCCTGGTCATGATGCTGCTGCGGCCCGCGGGCCTCTTCGGCGGGTTCGAGGTTCCGTTCCTGAGACAGGTGCTGCCGCCGCTGCGCAAACCAGCCGAGAAGACGACGCCCGAACCGGCCGTGGCGGCGCCGGAGACAGGAGATCACTCATGAAAGTGCAAGACGCGCTGGCGCCCCTCGGCGTCGACAACGATCGACGCCCCAACAAACTGGAAATCAGCCAGCTGACCAAGCATTTTGGCGGCCTGACGGCGGTGCTCAAATTTGACCTGGCCGTCCGCGAGAAGGAACTCGCCGGCTTGATCGGGCCGAACGGCGCGGGCAAGACGACCGTGTTCAACATGATCACCGGCATTTATATCCCCTCGGCCGGCTCCATCAAGTTCGATGGCCTGGAGCTGTCCGGCATGGCCCCCTACGACATCACCCACCTGGGCATCGCGCGCACCTTCCAAAACGTGCGCCTGTTCCAGAACCTGACCGTGCTGGACAACGTGCGCATCGCCTATCACGCGCATGCCGGCTATGGCCTGCCCGATTCCATTATGCGCACGCCGCACTTCGGCCACAAAGAGAAAGAACTCACCGAGCGCGCGCAGGATTTCCTGGCCGTGTTCAACCTGCAGGATCGCCAGGGGGCGATTGCCAAGAACCTGCCGTACGGCGAGCAGCGCCGCCTGGAAATTGCGCGCGCGCTGGCCGCCGAACCCAAACTGCTGCTGCTCGACGAGCCTGCGGCCGGCATGAATCCGCGCGAGACGGTGGTCCTGATGGACCTCATTCACTTCATCCGCGAGCGCTTCAACCTGACCATCCTGCTCATCGAGCACCAGATGCGCGTGGTGATGGGCATCTGTGAGCGCATCACCGTGATGGACTTCGGCGAAGTCATTGCCCGCGGCACCCCGTCAGAGATTCAAGCGGACCCGCGCGTGATCGAAGCCTATCTGGGCCCCGGCGCGGCCGAACTGTCGCAGAAATTGCGGGAGAGACGAGCTCATGCTGCTTGAAGCGAAAGACCTCAACGTTTACTATGGCGCCATTCACGCGCTGCAAGGCATTTCGTTCCATGTCGACGAAGGCGAGATCGTCACCTTGATCGGCGCCAATGGCGCGGGCAAATCCACCACCCTGCTCACCGTCTCCGGGTTGCTGCGGACCCGATCGGGCAACGTACGCTTCCGCGATCAGGATCTCACCCTGGCGCAGGCGCAGGACATCGTGCGGCTGGGCATCGTGCAAGTGCCGGAGGGCCGCAAAATCTTCGCGCCGCTGACGGTGATGGAAAATCTGGAGATGGGCGCTTACACCCGCTCGAATAAAGCCGAGATTCAGGCCAGTCTCGAGCGCGTGTTCCGCAGCCTGCCCCGCCTGAAAGAGCGCTTGAAACAGCTGGGCGGCACGCTGTCGGGCGGCGAGCAGCAAATGCTGGCGATTGGCCGCGCGCTGATGGCCAAACCGTCACTGTTGCTGATGGATGAACCCTCGATGGGCCTGTCGCCGGTGCTGGTGGAGGAAGTGTTCAACATTATCCAGGACATCAACTCGCAGGGCACCAGCATTCTGCTGGTGGAGCAGAACGCGCAAATGGCCCTGTCCGTGGCCAATCGAGCCTACGTGCTGGAGACCGGGCGCATTAGCCTGGAAGGCAATGCGCCGGACGTGTTGCACAATCCCCAGGTGATCGAGGCCTACCTCGGCGGGCACTAGCCACCGATCGGCCCGCCACCTCCTGGTGGCACGCAGCCTCCCGTTGGCGCTCAACCTTCGGGAGGTTTTTTGTTGTACAATTGCGGCGCAATTGCGCGGCGCGTAAACTCATTCCAGGATGATCCCCGTGGCGAAGATTGTCGAATGCGTTCCCAATTTCAGCGAAGCGCGGCGGCCCGAGGTCGTCGCCCAGATCCGAGCGGCCATCGTGGCCATCGCGGGCGTCACGTTTCTCGATCAACATTCCGACGCCGATCACAACCGCACCGTGCTCACCTTCGTCGGCGAACCGGAAGCCGTCGAGCGCGCCGCTTTCGACGCGATCAAGACCGCGGCCCAGCTGATCGATCTCGATCACCATACCGGCGAGCACCCGCGCATCGGCGCGACGGATGTGGTGCCCTTCGTGCCGATCAGCGGCGTGACGCTGGAAGAATGCGTGGCCATGGCCAGACGCCTGGGCGAGCGCGTCGGCACAGAACTGAACATTCCCGTCTATCTTTATGAAGCGGCGGCCACGCGCCCCGAGCGCGAGAACCTGGAAAACATCCGGCGCGGCCAGTATGAAGGCTTGAAGGCCGAGATCGCGTCGAATCCCGATCGAGTGCCCGACTACGGCCCGGTTAAACTCGGACCCGCCGGCGCAACCGCGATTGGCGCTCGCTCGTTCCTGATCGCCTTCAACGTCTATCTCAACACGGGCGATGTGGAGATTGCCAGAAAGATCGCCAAAGCGGTGCGCCATTCCGGCGGCGGCCTGCGCTACGTGAAAGCTGCGGGCTTCCTGGTCGAGGGACAGGCGCAGGTTTCGATGAATCTCACCAACTACCGCAAGACCCCCATCGCCCGCGTGGTGGAAGCCATCCGCCGTGAAGCCGCGCGCTACGGCTGCGCCATCACCAAGAGTGAACTCGTCGGCCTGACGCCGCAAGAGGCGCTGATCGATGCCGCGCAGTGGTACTTGCAGCTCGACCTGTTCGAGAATCATCAGATTCTGGAGAACAAACTGCGCGAGGCGTTATCCGGCCAGCCCGGGTCCATCATCCCTCACGCTTTTCTCGAAGCCACGGCGGCGGGTTCGGCGACACCCGGCGGCGGCGCCGTGGCGGCGCTGGCCGGCGCCCTGGCAGCGGCGCTGGCCGGCATGGTCGCCCGCCTGTCGATCGGCAAGAAGAAGTACGCCGCCGTCGAGGCGCAGATGAAAGACATCGCGGCGCGGGCGGACGGCCTGCGCGGCAAATTGACGGCCTCCATCGACGAGGACTCGGCCGCGTTCGAAGAAGTGATGAACGCGCTACGGTCACCCAAAGAATCACCGGAAGAGATCGCGGCGCGCAGCGCGCAAATTCAAGCCGCCACAATGCACGCCACGCTCGTGCCGCTGCACACGGCCAGACTGTGTCTGGAAGCGCTGGGCTTGATTCAATTTGTCGCGGCGAGCGGAAACACCAACGCCATGAGCGATGCGGCCTCGGCGGCCTTCATGGCCCGCGCCGCCATCGAGGCCGCGGGGATGAATGTGCGCATCAACACGGCGGCGCTCGCCGACAAGAACCAGGCGCAGCGTTACGTGGAAGAGTGGAAGAGTATTCAAGCCCAGGCCCTGCTGCGCGTCGAGCAGGTGCTGGCGGAGGTGGAAAAGCGCGCGCAGTCTGGCGTAGCCAGTTGAGTTGGCTCAGGCATGACGTTTGCCGCCTTTAGAGACCAAATCGAGCCAGTGGCGATGGTGAGTTGCCACGAAGAAGCCTGCAGCAGGCTGCGCTTAGGCCCAACAAGGAGAAGCGTATGTCGGCCAAACGAGATGTGCAATATACCTTGGGCTATGTCGTCGGCGGTTTATTGGTCCTGGTACTGATACCTCGGGGACTTTATCGAGCGTCGCGGGCTTTTGATCATCTGATCGGCAGGCAGTTGATTCCCATTACCGGCTTGCGGCTGACAATAGCCCTCGCCCTGTCTCTTTTTGGCCTGCTGTGTGGTGTATGGTCGATTATTGTTCAGAATATTGTCGGCCAAGGTGGTCCCCTGGAAGTCGCCGGTCTGGAAGTGAGTCCGAAAACACAGAACCTGGTCGTGACTGGCCCGTACAAATATACCAGAAACCCTATGCTGTTTGGCGCTTGTGCCTTTTACTACGGAGTAGCCGTCTATCTCAACTCTCTGATCGCAGTCGCGATCGTAACGCTATTCACGACCTTCATGTTGATCTTCGTCAAACTGACCGAAGAGCCCCGCCTACTAAGAGATTTCGGGAGCGACTACGAAGAATACCGTCGGCGAGTATCGATGTTCGTGCCATGGCCGCAAAAGCGGCATAGCATGAAACGATTAGCCGCGATATAATCCCTGCAGCGATCAAGCCAACGCTTCGCCAGGGAGGCGACACAATGGACACGACATTAACCGGCTTTGGGGGGGGGGGGGGGGGTGGGGGGGGGTTGGGGGCGGGGGGGGCAAGGGTGGTTCATAGCCGTATTGTGTCGCCAACAGCAGACTTCTCAACAGTCTTTCACGCTTCACACATGGCATCCCCTCATTCAACGCGAGCTCGGCAGTTTGCCGCCGCGCTTGCAACAGGAAGTCAATGGCGGGCTAAAGAGCTGCTTGATCTGAAATGAGTCTGCTCTGACTTCGCTTATAGCGTCCGTTCTGACCGCGTGATGTCGCCACGAAATCTCGATCGGTATAGCCCCCTCCTCACTACCGAAGACTTCAAGCGGCTGCAAGACGCCATCACTTGCCCCCTGCCCGATGCGCTGCGCGTCAACACCCTGAAGATCGATCTTGAAACTGCGCGCGCCACGTGGCCCACCGAATATGGCTGGCAAGTGCAAGATGTCCCTTTCTGCCCAACCGGTTGGCAAATTACCGGCAACGCGGAAAGCCTCAGCCGCACCATCGAGCATCGCACGGGTTACTACTACCTGCAGGACGCCGCGTCGATGCTGCCGGCCGAGATGTTCGACTACTCGATCGCGTTTCCGTTGATTCTCGACATGGCCGCCTCGCCCGGCGGGAAGACCACACATCTCGCGGCCAAGATCGACGATTGCGGTGTGATTTTCGCCAACGACAGCAGCTCGGGCCGCATCGCCGCGCTGCGCTCAAATGTGCAGACGTGGGGGTCGTTTTCAACCGCGCTGACGAGCTATCCCGGCGAACGCTACGGCGAATGGTTCCCGGACACGTTCGATCGGGTGCTGCTAGACGCGCCGTGCAGCGGCGAGAGTTTGCGCACGGCCGAGCGGCGCAAGACGCGTTTTGTCTCGCAGACCGAGCGGCTGCAATTGCAGCGACGACAAATCAAATTGCTGGACAGCGCTTTGCGTGCGGTGAAGCCCGGCGGGCAAGTGGTTTATTCCACCTGCACACTCGCGCCGGAAGAAGGCGAGGCCGTGCTTGACGCACTGCTCAATCGCTACCCACAGCAGACTACAGTCCTATCCGTCGAGCACATCCTGCCCGTTCCCGCGCCCGGCCTCACGAACGCCGGCAATCAGGTCTTTCATCCCGATGTGAGCAAGGCCGTGCGCCTGTGGCCGCAGTTGTACGACACGTCCGGCTTCTTTGCGGCGTTGATCCGCAAGCGCGACGCTATCACAAGTGAATCAGCGGCCCCGCCAGAGCGATCGCTGAAACGCGCTGGCTTTGCGGCCCTCAAGCATGATCAGCAACACGCGCTGGTCACATCCTTGAGCGATGCCTACGGGTTTGATCTCAACGCTGTGCTGGAGAAGCAACATCTGGAGTTGTTGCAGCGCGGCGAAGCGATCTACGCCGTACCCGATCAGCTGTTGACCCACTTCGCCGATTTTCCGTGCATCGCCATCGGCCTGTTAGTGGGCGAGTGGGTGGAGGAGCGCTTCGTGCCCTCGCACGAACTCGTCGCCCGCTTCAGCACGCAGTTCACGCAACAACGCTTCACGTTGTCGCCGGAGCAAGTGAAAGTCTGGTGGAACAGCGGCGATCTGCGTGGAATCGATGTGCCCTACCCGACCGGCAGCATTGTGTTGATGGAAGACGACAAGCAGCGCTATTATGGACGGGGAAAAGTCCTGCGGGATCGCTTGCGGAACCTGCTACCAAAAAGATAACCTCACTCTTACTTCTTCATCCACTCATCCACCATCCGCCCCAGTGTCCCATCCTGCTTCATCTCGGCTAACTTTGCATTGATCGCCTCGAGCAGTTGCGTGCTCTCACCCCACACGGCGATGGCGTAGGGATCGCGGGTCACTTGGCCGGCGATCTGTAATTCTGGAAACCCGGGCAGCAACTGTTTGGCGCTGACGCCGTCGACGATTGCCGCATCCACCCAGCCATTGGCTGCCGCCTTGAGCGCCTCGGCCGCCGATGACGTGTACTTGATCTCAATGCCCGTGCGACGGCGCGCCAGATGCCGCGCTGCCGCATCGGCGTCGGAACCGTACTCGACGGCAATGGACGAAACCTGCCAGGTCTGGTTCGACACGCTTTGCTGCAACAATGCCTGCCCAGCCCTGGCAGGTTTGGCGCGCTCCACCATCACCTGCCCGGCTTCAAAGTAAGGTTGTGAATAGGCCCACAGGCCGAGCTTGCCCGGATCGCTCGGCAGGGCTGAGATCGTCGCCTCGGCCTGGCCTACACGCAGGACGTCATACAGGCTGTCGTAGCCAGCGACGACAAACTCGGCGCGCTTGCCCAGGCGCTGCGCCAGATCGGTCGCGATGTCCACATCAAGGCCGTAGAAATCGCCATGACTGCCCAGGCCATCAAACGGCATGTATACGGGATTGATGGCGAAACGCATTACGCCTGATTGCTGCATACGCGCCCACGCCTCGTCAGGCTTGCGTTCGAGCCAGGCAGACATCTCAGGCAAAAGCCAGAGCGCCAGGCCGATGACCACGATACTCGCTGAAAGCACAAAGCGCCGCAATGGATTATCACTCCGGTGAATCAGGCAGACGCTATCATAGCATGAAAAGCAGCCTACCCTCTGGGAATTGGCGCGACACGTCCCGGAGCAAACCAAAAAAGAATCGAGCCTGCTTGGTGCGAAGCAGGCTCGATTCGACGTGCAGCTCAACCGGGTTAGACGTTGCTGTAGATGTTCGAGAAGATATTGCCAATCGCCGGGCCAAGCAGTGCCAGAATGACGATCACCACAATGGCCACCAGCACAAGAATCAACGCATACTCAACCAGGCCCTGCCCTTCTTCACGGGGTAAATACAACATGGATCTCACCTCCCTTCAAATGGATTCAGGACATAAGTATTCAGTTTCGCGCATTCACGCACGCCGGCTGACGAACCTGAACGCTTTCTGGAAGCCGGCTTTGAACGAATTCAGGCTCTCGACAAAGGTCAACGCCAGCTGGCGCACCGGCCTGCTGCGCACCGGCTGTGGCTCGCGGATGCGTAGATACTGCGTGCCGTCTTTGCCTGTTCTCATGGTCAAGGTGTAGTTTCGTCCGCTCGCCATGCTGCCTTCCTCTTCAGGATATTCGCTGCACTGATGGGTGAGGGGTACCGTGCGGGTCCCGCTCAAGCATGTTTAAGAAACGACGGTCGGGAAATTCACATCGATCGGCACCGGTCGCGGAGAGCCATTGATCAGGAAGAAGAAGATTGAGGACCCTGCAAAAATGGTGAGATGGTAAGCAATGACTCAAGGGTGGTGTGCCGCCGAAATATTCAGTTTGACATGTTGATACGTTTCGTAGTGGTTGGTTCGCCTCCTTTCGCGCAGACTGCGCAGTGACTACTGGTTCAACTTCGGGATCGCCGTCAATGAGAATAATGGGCTCAGGTGAGCAATCGAAACAAGACGGTTCACTCTATATACCGCACAGGGCGATACAAAGTCACGCGCGATCGGTTTGCTGACGGTCAGAAGACGGTTAGAGACGCGTCCAAAATTGCGGCTCAATCGGGCCCGCTCCCAGTATGACGAAAGGCTAAAGTTGAAACCTTGTTTGGGTGGCAGTGGTGATCTGGAGGAGAAAGGCGGACGGCCATGAACTTAATTGCCCCTGCACCCGCAAGGCAATGCGACGTTGAAGGTAGCTGCCTGGCCTTTGCAGCAATGTCATTCTCGCGGGCATTGCGCCTTACTCGCCGCGCGGCGGCGGAGGCGCCGTCACACCGCACTGCCCCACAGGGGCCTATGGGCACGCAGTGGGTGCAAGTGTGCCCGAGGGCTGTTATCGGGCATCCAGGTGCCACTCGGTGAATTCATGCTGGCTGCTGGATTCCCGCTATGCCGTACCCAGGCCCCAGTGGGGCCTGGCGGCACGCATGCGCGAAGCACACGGGAATGACTGATCCCGCAGAACAGATCTAGAGTGTACTCAGTGTATTAAATGCGCTTTCATTTCTTCGTAGATCGGCCTGGGCCGCAGATCGTCGGTCACGAACGTCCAGTTGTCGGAGTAGGTGTGTGTGGCCTGTGGATAACTGAATACCCACAGCGCCAGCACCTCGATCCAATCTATGTCCTTGACCCAATCGAGCGCCTGCAGCGTATTCTCGATCCGCTGGGCAGGCGTGACCGCCTGATTCCAACGCGGGCTGTCGTTCCAGCCCGCTTCGGTGATGTAAACTTTCTTTGCGCCATCGCCGTTCCGCTGCATCATGCCGCGCAGCAGTTCGACGCGCCGGAAATTCACGCGGCTCGGATCGGGCGCTTCCTCGAGCGGCGCATGCACGCCGTAGGCGTGCACGGCCAGGGCATCGAAGAAGTCCTTCGCCCCCGCGTCATACATCTGCTGCAAATAGATCAGGTCGTTCAACCCCGCGGAGCTGCCCTCTGGCTCTAACGTGGGCGCCAGCGCGCCGGCTAACACGACGATCTTCGGGTTCGCCTCTTTCGCGCGGCGATAAGCGACTTTGAGCAGGTCGACGTAGGCCCGGGCATCGACCGGACGCAGGCCCCACTCAAAACTCAAGTTGGGCTCGTTCCAGATGATGATGTAATCGACGCGGCCTCGGTAGCGATCGACGAAGGCCTGCACAAAATCGCCGAAGTCGTCATAGTGATCCGGATCGATATAGTTGAACGTCGTCTCTTTGTCAAGGGGATCAGGCCGGGCCCACGCGGGCACCAGCCCCAGGCGCGCGATGACTTTCAGCCCCTGTGTGCGGGCCTGATCGATCACTTGATCGGTGTGCCACCAATCAAAAGTGTCCTTGCTGTGCTCGATGTAGGCCCACGGAAAGAATTCCACTATCCACGGCGCGCCCATCTCACGCACCAGCTGCAGATTGCGCTGAATTTTCCAGATCGCCCCTTCGTCGGTGAGGCGGGTGTGCACTCCGGCTTTGGGATTGTTCGTGGTGACATGCTGCTGCGGCCCAAGCGTGACCAGCGGCTCGCCCGGCCATTCGACGGCGAGGACAAAGATCACCAGCAGAGCCGCGCGCAGGGCAAGATCAAATTGAGCCGGACGATGCAATATGTTCATGGCGCAGGCTGCGGGATGCGCTGGAAAACAAAACTCCCACGGCGCGATCGTACACCGGCGCCGTGGGAGGCAGGTAAATCGATCGAGGGGGCGACCTTAACGCCGTTCCCCCATGTCCGCGATCTGGCGCAGCAGTCCCAGCAGCGTGACGCTCGCCGCCAGAACCAGTCCCGGTTCCGTTTTGCGCAGACTCGGCGGCTGGCCGGTTTCCTCGCTGCGACGGATGAACATCAGCGCCGCCGCCACGCCAGCGATCGCGCCAAGCGCTGTGCCGATCAAGGTTGTGCGCATTTTCCAATCGGGTGGTCGACCGCCTTCGTTCAAGTAACCCATGGTCATTTCTCCGGTTTCTCGCCAGCCAATCCGCCGATTTCACGAATCAACCCGATGAGCGTGATCGCCATGGGGATCATGAGTGACGGCGAAAAGCCGATGCCCTTGGGGCCGCGCTGCCGATCGCGTTCCAGCGCGATGTCGTCGGAACGGATGAACAGGCGGGCCGCCACCGCGCCGGCCGCTGCGCCGAGAAAACCGCCGCTGACAATAATCGGCAGTTTCCAGTTGTTGAGCCGCTGCTGCCAGGCAGTGGCCTGTGGAGTCGGTGTCTCTGGCGTCATGATTGATCTTTCCTGGTCTGCCGGAGCAGAGCGCGAACCATCGTTTCCGTTTGAGCATATTTCGCTTCAGCCGAGGCCAGTGAGCCGGTCACTTTCGCCCCGCTGCGACTGACGCCGTCGTTGACGCGCTGCGCCTGCAAGCGCACCAGCCGGAGCTTGGGCGGCAGGAATTGGCGCGTGCGGACCAACAGATAGGCGATGCCGATAGTCAACGCCAAAGGAATGAGGAGGCACAGCATCGCCTCAAAGGCGAGAATGATGATGGCGGCGGACGTTAAATCGGTTAGCATGAGATCACCTGGTGGTCGCGTCACCCTGATTATAACCGCAAGCCGATCTAACTGCAATCGTCATAGGCCAGGTTGTCGATCGCGAGCGCGGGCTTCCATAACAAGATCAGGGTGTAATGTTGCGTGCACGATCGATCATCCCGGCGGAATTCAAATGTCCGATCAAACCCCAGCCCGACTTCGCGTTTCGCGTTGATGCGCCACAAGCGCAGATCGGCGCCGGGGACGCTGGCTGTCAATTCGCCGCGCGACATCAGCCCGACCGTAAAGAAGAAGCCGCAGCCGCTGCATACGACGAACAGCGCCAACAGCAGCGAAGCAAGCCAGAGCAGCTGCGCTTTACGTTTGGCGCGTGGCGAGGATCGTGGTTCTTCCATTCCCTTACATCACCGCCAGCGATCCCACGCCGCCCTCGAATTGAATATCGATCTTGTTGAGCGCCGTGGCGTAGTCGGGCGAGACGTAGTCGCTGCCGCTGAGCGGGAAGCGCTGCCGGTTGATGTCATTCGATCCGATCGCCATGCTGCTATGTACGCGCGCGGCCACGCCTTCCGGCACAAACAACTTCACACTCGCCGCGCCGGCATTGATGCGCACCGTCGTCAGGCCAGTCGCGCGCGGTAATCTGATCGTCGTGCTGCTCGCGCCCGTCTTCACGCGCAGATCGGACACTTTGAGATCGGTGAGATCGGCGTTGGTGTTGGCGGCGCCGCCGTCGAGCGTCAATTTCAGCGGCACGGCATCGGTCAAGCCCACGTTCCAGCGATACCCGCGCGGGCTCCAGCCCCACCAGTTCAGCGGTTCGAGTTTCACCCGCACGCGGCCATCGGGTTTGGCGTCGTACTGCACCTCGCCTTCAAACGTGCCGTCCACGATCTTGCCGGGTGCGGCCTTGCCGATCGTCAGATCGCCCGCGCCGAAGTTGATCGTGACATCGGCTTGCGCGGCGCCGCCCAGATCGAGCGCCAGCGTCCGGGCCTGGACGTTACGCGCGCGCAGCGAACCGATGAGAATGTCAAGACCGCCGATGATCAACAATAGCGGCCACCACGTCGTGATGAACAGCCAGAAATCGAACTGGATGGTGCCAAGATTGCTGGCTAGGAGCAAAATTCCAAGGACGATGAGAACCAGCGGGAACAAGATCGGGCCACGATACATGGTGAACTCCTAATCTCGTCATTGCGAGGAGCGTCTTGTGCGACGAAGCAATCCCGCTATCAGGCCAGTAGATTGCTTCGCTGAAAAGCGCTCGCAATGACGCCAAGTTTCACAATATCTCAATCTGCCAATCCACCACCTGCAGATCAGGTCGATTGGACTCGATCCACTGCACGGCAGTATTGAGCACTTGCTCGACATGCGCCGGATCGTTCGACACGCAGGCCAGCGCGATGGAGGCCGTCTGCCAACTGTCGTGGTGATCGACCTCGGCGGCCGAGACATTGAACTCCTTGTGCAAACGCGTCAGCAGCGGTTTCAACACGGCGCGCTTGCCCTTCAAAGACTCGTTACCGTCGAGATGCAGTTCGATGAGACAAGTGCCAATGATCATGAGGGTATATTAACATGAAAAGTGAAGCGTGAAGCGCTCAGCATGATTTCACTTTTCACTCATCAATGCGAAGCCTCCCCGTGGGACTCTTCACAATCGGTACGTCCACTCGTCTGCGGCGTACTTCTCCCGCCGCAATTCTTCAGCCCACACCTGTTCTTCCGAGGTGAGATCGCCCGCTTTGAGCTGCAGATTGAGCGCCTGAGCAAAGCCCTGGGCCATCAACCGGGCAGCCGTGTCATAGGCCACTTCGCGGCCAATCGCCGCCTCAACTGTCGTGGCGCGGTTGCGCACACGGCCAGCATCAGGATGTTGGGCAAGATACAGGCTGATCCGCGCGATGTCGCCGTGCAGCGGGATCGTTCCGTGCTGCAGCATGACGCCGGCTTTGCGCATCTGCGCGCTGCCGACGAGCTTCCTGCCATCGAAGACGATCTCGTAATTCGACGGCACCTCAAAGCACACCGGTCCCTGGTCGTGATCGTGATTGTCAGGCTGTTCGACCTGCCGCGTCGGCACGCCCATCAGCATCAAGCCGGTTAGCAGGCCTTCACTCAAGCGTCTGTACGATTCCACGATGGTGCCGGCGACGCGCGGCTCACGCTCCGGCGTGATGATACTGTAGGTCAACTCATCCGTGTGCAAAATCGCACGTCCACCAGTGGGCCGGCGGACAACGTCGACACCGGCTGCCAGACAAACTTCGCGATCGACATCGCCGCCCGGCTGGGCCTGTCCTAATGATAAACACGCCGGCTGCCAACCGAAGAAACGGAGCGTCGGCGGCACGAGGTTGGCCTGCACGGCGCGGCTGATCGCCTCGTCGATCGCCATGTTGGTTGCACCGTCGAGATGATCGGTATTGAGGAGACGCCAGGTGGTAAAGGGATATTGGGTGGTCATGTTGCCCCCGAAAATCATTCCATCAATCCTGCCGCCTCGACCACTTCTCGAAACTTCGCAATGAATTCCTGCAGTTCGCTCTCGGCCTCGAGCAACTTCGCCTGCGTTTGCTGCGCCACTTCGGCGAGCACATCCCGGCCCCGCGATCGAGCCAGCGCCGCCTCGAGTTTCAGCGCCATCAGCGGATCGCGATTCAAGTCGGCGATCTCTACCTTGACGTGCCGGATCGCCGCAGCGAGACGCAGCCGCTCGTCCTTCAAGCGCGCCAGCCGCTGTTCAGGTGTTTCACCCTGAGCGAGCCGTCGAGTTTCCAGCTGCCGCAGAACCCGCTGCAGGCCCCCGAGGTTCTGTGCGGCATACAGTGCATTGACGTCCACCATACGCTGACTGCGGATGGCGCGATCGGCTTCGTCCACCGCCAGATCGGGATGGGTGCGCTTCGCCAGCTCACGATAGGCCTGCTTGAGATCGAGATCAGCCGCGGGGTCGATCGGCGGAGGCGGCACAAACGATCGGGCGAAATCGGCGTTCGCGTGAATCGCTTCGGCGCGTTCACGCTCGGCACGCAAGCGCTGCTCGACTTCCGCTTCCAGTTGAATCGGGCTGAGCGACTTGCCGCGCCACTGCACCAGCTCAAGGCGCAGCCTGTACTCGTCGAGGTGCAGCTGCGCTTCGGCCAGCTGCGCTTCAATCAGCCCGACGCGAGCATTGTACCGCAACTCGAACTCGTGCAGCTCGCCGCGCAGATCGGCGTGCTCCTGTTCCAGGCGCGCCAACTGTTCGCGCAGAGCGAATACCTCATTCTCAAGCTGAGTGACATCGGGCATAGTCGCTGGTCATCCGTTGATCCGTTGCCTGTTCGTTGACGCCAGGTCCCAAAAAGAAACGGCAGCCACCGTCTCCGATCGCTGCCGTTTATTGTACCCGCTGACTGCGCTAATCCGCCAGCGGCAGGTCCTCAAGGCCCTCGCCGCCCAGGGCCTCGCCGGTCGCCGCCTCTTCCGGCTTGGACAGCGGCCCCTTGAAACCCGTGCCCGCCGGAATCAACTTGCCGATGATCACGTTCTCCTTCAGGCCGAGCAGATCATCCTGCTTGCCTTCGATCGCCGCGCCCGCCAGCACCTTGATGGTGTGCTGGAACGATGAGGCGCTCAGGAACGAATCCGTGCTCAACGCGGACTTGGTCACACCCAGCAGCACCGGCACCGCGGTCGCGCCGCGCTTGCCTTGCGCGACTAACGCGTCGTTGATGTCTTGCAGCACCAGTCGATCGACCAATTCACCCGGCAGCAGTTCAGTGTCGCCGCTCGACACGATCTGCACGCGGTTCATCATCTTGCGGATGATCACCTCGAAGTGCTTGTCGTTAATGTTCACACCCTGCGAGCGGTACACGCGCTGCACTTCCGACATCAGGTACAGCTGCGCCGCCTCGCGCCCCAGAATACGGAGGATGCGGTGCGGATTCAGCGCGCCTTCGCTGAGCTGCTGCCCGGCCGCGATCTCCTGGCCATCTTCCACGAGCAGGCGCACACCCACCGTTACTTCATACTCCCGCTCATCAACAATCTCGTACACCACCGCCAGCGGCCTGTTCTTGCGCAGTTGCACCTTGCCGCCATGCTTCGCGATCATTTCCTGATCGCCGCGGCTGGCGATCACCTGGCCTTCGGTCACTTCCTGCCCGGCTTCTACCTTCAAGGCCCAGTTGCCCGGCACATCGTAGTCATCCTTGACCATCTGCGTCGACGTCACCTTCAACATGCGCACGCCGTTCTCCGTGCGGGTGATGTGCACCATCCCGTCGATATCGCTCATGACGGCTTCGCCGCGCGGCTTCTTGCGCGCCTCGAACAGTTCTTCCACGCGCGGCAGACCGTGAGTGATGTCGCCGCCCGCGGCCACGCCACCGGTGTGAAACGTGCGCAGCGTCAGCTGCGTGCCCGGCTCGCCGATCGACTGGGCGGCGACGATCCCGACCGCCGATCCCAACTGCACCAGGTGCCCCCGACCCAGATCACGGCCATAGCACATCTGGCACATGCCGTGCCGCATTTCACACGTCGTCGGCGAACGCACGAAAACCTCTTCGATGCCGCTCTTGTCGATGGCTTCGGCGCGATCTTCGTCGACGATGTCATTGCGATCGCCGATCAACTCGCCCGTCTTGGGATGATACACCGGCGCTGCCAACGGCCGCCCGATGACGCGCACGGCCATCGACTGGCCGGCCACATCGTCCCGGCGGCGCACCCACAGGCCGCTCTCTGTGCCGCAGTCGTAGTCGTTGATCATCATGTCCTGCGCCACGTCCACCAGGCGGCGCGTCAGATAGCCGGCGTCCGCCGTGCGCAGCGCGGTATCGGCCAGACCCTTGCGCGCGCCGTGCGTGGAGATGAAGTACTCCAGCGCCGTCAGGCCTTCGCGGAAGTTCGATCGGATGGGCAGCGGGATGATGCGGCCCGATGGGTCGGCCATCAAACCGCGCATACCGGCCAGCTGCGCGATGGGCGAAAAACCGCCCTTCGTCGCGCCCGACATCGCCATCACGCTCAGGTTGGCTTCTGGTGCTAGATTCTTGCGCACCGCATCGGCCACCTGGCTCGTCGCCTGCTGCCACAACTCGATCATGCGATTGTACTGCTCTTCTTCCGTCAGCAGACCGCGGCGATACTGGCGCTCGACTTCAGTGATTTTCGCTTCAGTGTCGGACACGATCTTGTACTTCGCTTCCGGAACGGTGATGTCCGACACGGCGATCGAAGCGCCCGATCGGGTGGCATACTTGAACCCGATGTCCTTGATCTCATCCACCAGTTCGGTCGTTTGTTCGTTGCCCAGCCACTGATAGCAGTGCGCCACCAGATCGTTGAGCTTGCCCTTATCGAGCACTTCGTTCACGTAGCGGATTTCCGCCGGCAGGATCATGTTGAAGATCGCGCGGCCGGCCGTCGTCTCGATCAGCTGGCGGCGCGGCTTGAGATCCGCAAAGCGTTCATTGCGCGCTTTGTAGATCGTATCGGTCAGCAGCCTGATCTTGGCGTGCAGATCCAGCTGCCCCAACGAGTAGGCCAGATCGACTTCCTCCAGGCTGGAGAAGATGCGCCCCTCACCCTTCATGCCATCTTCGCCCATCGTCAAGTAATACACGCCCAGTACCATGTCCTTGGACGGGCCGACCATCGGCTCGCCGGAGGCGGGCTTGAGCAGGTTCTTGGTGGAGATCATCAACTCGCGCGCTTCCTTCACAGCCTGATCGGACAGCGGCACGTGCACCGCCATCTGGTCGCCGTCGAAGTCGGCGTTGAAGGCCGAGCACACCAGCGGGTGAATCTGAATCGCCTTGCCTTCTACGAGAATCGGCTCAAAGGCTTGAATGCCCAGGCGGTGCAGCGTGGGCGCACGGTTCAACAACACCGGCCGCTGCTTGATCACTTCTTCCAAAACTTCCCATACTTCGGGGCGTTCGCGCTCAATGATGCGCTTGGCGCCCTTCACGTTGCTGGCAAAGTTGTACTGCACCAGCTTGCTGATGACAAACGGCCGGTAGAGTTCCAACGCCATGGTCTTGGGCAGGCCGCATTGATGCAGCTTCAACTTCGGCCCCACCACAATCACCGAGCGGCCCGAGTAGTCCACGCGCTTGCCGAGCAGATTGCGGCGGAAGCGGCCTTTCTTGCCTTTCAGCATATCGCTCAGGCTCTTCAACTCGCGGCGGCCCCGGCGGCTCAACGCCTTGCCGCGCTGGCTGTTGTCGATCAGCGAATCGACGGCTTCCTGCAGCATGCGCTTTTCGTTGCGCACGATCACATCGGGCGCGCCCAGTTCGATCAGGCGCTTGAGACGGTTGTTGCGGTTGATCACGCGCCGATAGAGATCGTTCAAATCCGACGTGGCAAAGCGCCCGCCGTCCAGCTGTACCATCGGGCGCAGATCGGGCGGAATCACCGGCAGCACGGTCAGGATCATCCATTCCGGCCGGTTGTTGCTCTTCTTCAAGCTCTCCACCACGCGCAGGCGTTTGATGGCTTTCTTGCGTTTCTGCTTGCTCTTGCTGGTCTTGACCTCGCGCCACAACTCCTTGGCCATCTGGTTCAAGTCCAGGCGCTTCAAGATTTCCAGAAACGCTTCCGCGCCCATGTCGGCCTTGAAGACCTGGCCCCAGCGGCTCTTGAGATCGCGATAGCGCGGCTCGGTCAGGAAGATCAGTGTGCCCAGGCCCTTCAATTCTTCGCGATCGGCATCGACCTTCTGCTTGTGCAGCTCGAGGTCTTCGACCAGCTTCGCTTCAATCTGCGTGATCTCGTCCTTGGACGCGCCTTTCCAGTATTCGATTTCGGCTTCCAGTTTGGCGAGGCTCTTCTGGCGTTCTTCAGCGTTCTTGGCTTCGAGCCTCGGCCAGCTTGGCTTTGACGGCTTTGTTCAGGCGCGTCTGGTGCTCACGCCCGATCGTCTCGCCGGCCTCGGCGATCGTCACCTTGGCCGCCTCAAACACGATGGAGGCGCGGATGTCCTTGCTCATGCGCTCGTCCACGCGCTCCTGCAGCTTCTGCGCTTCCTTCATTACCGCTTCAGTCGCCGAGTTGAGTTTCTCGTCAAGCCGGGCCGATTTCTCGTCACGCTGGGCTTTGCGCTTGTCCAATTCGGACTCGACCTTTTCCTTGATGGCGCGGATGGCTTCCCTAGAGGCCGTCTCGATCTTCTTGCGCTCGCGCTCGGCTTCTTCGTCCAGCCGCTTCAGCGCCTTCATGCGCGCTTCTTCGTCCACATGGGTCACGACGTACTGCGCAAAATACAACACGCGATCCAGATTGCGGCGCGAGATGTCCAGTAGCACGCCCAGATAGGAGGGCACGCGGCGGGTATACCACACATGCGCCACCGGCGCCGCCAATTCGATATGCCCCATGCGCTCGCGGCGGACGGCCGCGCGGGTCACTTCCACACCACACTTATCGCAGGTGATGCCGCGATAGCGCACGTTTTTGTACTTGCCGCAGTAGCACTGCCAGTCCTTGGTCGGCCCAAAGATCGCCTCGCAGAACAGGCCATCCTTCTCAGGCCGCAAGCGGCGATAGTTGATCGTCTCCGGCTTCGTCACCTCGCCATACGACCACGACCGGATTTGATCCGGCGAAGCCAAACTCACCCTTAGCGCACGAAAATCCTTTGCTTCCACTCAATGCCTCCTGTAATACCTGTCAGTCAGAGCGCAGCGATGAATCCCGTCTTTCCATCCGTGCCTCTTCGCCTCGCCCACAATGATCGTGATGACGAAATCCGCGCGGGGCGTCTGCCATCCCGAGCAATCACCCCAACCCCGGCAGAGCTGATCCGGCTCCGAGCAACAAAACGCCCACAGGCAAGCCAAAAGAAGCGCTAAAGGGCCGGTTGGCCTTCAGCGCTTCCTGCCTGTGTTGAATTATGGTGTGCGATAATTATATCCCGTTCAAAAAGGGTGTCAAGGCTGCGACGCCCGAGGTACACTCGCCCAGCACTTCTGCGCTATCCCCGCGTGCTCGGCCCGCCCGACTGGTAGAGTTGGCCTAACCGTCTATAGTAGCGATACCCAAAGTAATACGCCAGCAGCAGGCACAGGCGCAGTCCGTGCAGCCCATCGCGGAAACCACTCAACGTGACATAGCGCCACCAGAAATGGCGGACGATCATATAGTACGGCGAGTAGAACCGATACTTCTCGCCGCGCCGATACAGGTTGGCTGCTTCGAAGTCGATGCGAAAGGTCTGCTTCTGTCGGAACTGCGCGACGGTTGCATAGTTGTAGTGCAACAGCGCATTCTGCAAATAACCCAATTGACCTTCCAGCTCGGCGATTTCCGAGGCCGGCCGATCATAGCGCGCGCGGCCGCGCTTGAGCAGCCGCATCTGATAATCGGGCCAGTAGCCCGCGCCGCGCGTCAGTTTGCCGAAGAGATAGTTGTGGCGCGGTACGTACCAGCCAACAATTTCTCCAGCGCGGGCTCCAGGAGCCGAGGCTTGAGCCGGTTTACCCGTGGTCGTTCCGGCTAAAGCCTCGCCTCCCGTAATTCCTTTGATTTCTTCGGCCAATTCCGGCGTGGCGCGTTCGTCGGCATCCACAAAGAAGATCCAATCAGCCTCAACGGCTTGCAGGGCCGCGTTGCGCTGCGCGGCATAATTGCTGAACGGATGCTCCAGCACCTCTGCGCCGTGCGCACGCGCCATCTCGCAGGTGCGATCGGTGCTGAACGAGTCAAACACCACGCGTCGATCAGCCCACGCCAGCGAATCGAGACAGTCGCCGATGTGCTGCTCTTCATTCTTGGTTAAAACAATCGCCGCCAGCTTTGCCATGTGTCACGCCCTCCCCGTCGCGAAGCGGAGCAGGATCAGTCATTTGTCATTCTCTGTCCATTCCAGAGATAAATAATCCGCTCGCACGCCGCCCTCATCTCCGGCGAGGCGTCTCGCGCTTTGCGCTTCATCCCGGCGATCACAATTCGCCGTGCCAGCCACATCGGCGCGAACCGCGGATGTTTGGTATGCAGCCGATAGCGCGACGTCCACAACTTCACGAACGATTCCACACGCACCTGGGAAGTGCTCCGGCCCTCGTGGTGGATAATGTGCGCCGCCGGAGCGCACAGGTTCTTCCAGCCAGCCTCTTTGAAGCGCGCTGCCCAATCGATCTCTTCGCAATACAAAGCGAACTCTTCATCGAAAAGACCGACCTGCTCGACTGCTTCACGCCGCAGCAGCATCACCGCCCCCAACGGCGTATCGATCTCAAATGGTTGAGCCGCATCGTACAGCTGGTGTGGATAACGTCCATTCCAGCGTGATTGATAGCAGCGGCCCGGCACAGGAAACAGATCGATGACCAGCTGGCCTAACCCCGGAAAGTGAAAGGCGCTGTGTTGAAACTGGCCGCTGCCGTAGGACAGGCGTGACGTCACGAGGGCGGCATCGGGATGAGCGCGCAGGACGTCCCATAGAGTCTTGATCGCGCCCGGCTGCACCTCGGTGTCAGGGTTGAGCAGGAGGCAAGCTGCGGGCGGCCGGCTGGCAGACGAGCCGAGGCCCAGGCTGCGCATTCCAAGGTTGTTGCCTTTGGCAAAGCCCAGATTGTCCTCGCGCGCCATGAGCTTGACCTGGGGAAACTGCGCGCGGATCATGTCCGGCGAGCCGTCGTACGAAGCGTTATCGACCACGACGACCTGCGCTGCGATCGGCCCGCGATCAAGTTCCGCCCACAAAGCATACAGGCAGCGCGCCAGCAGATCGCGAACGTTCCACGAAACGATGATGATGCCCAGTTGTTCATCGCTCATGATTGAGGGTTATACCAGTTTCTGCCGTATTTTAGCGCTGGCAAAATCCATGGCGGCGACGACGATCACAATCAATGCGACCACCGTGCCCGCCTTGTGATATTGCAGCTGGCCGAAATACGTGTTCAATAACAGGCCGATGCCGCCGCCGCCGGCAAAGCCGATGATGGTCGCAATCCGGATGTTAATGTCCCACTGATAGATCGCGTAGGACACAAAGGGCGGCACAATCTGCGGCAGAATAGCATAGATAATGGTCTGGATTTGCGTCGCGCCAGTCGTGGTCACAGCCTCTACGGGTCCCCCGTCGATGTTCTCAATGGCCTCGGAGAACAATTTGCCTAACAAGGCAAAGGTCGTGATGGCCAAAGCCAGAGATCCCGCAAAGGGGCCAATGCCCACCCAGGCGACAAAGATCGCCACGTACATCAACGCTTCGATCGAACGGAAAACGTTGAAGATGCTGCGCGTTACATGATAGATTCCGCGCGTCAGGCTGGTGCGATCCATCAGGTTGCGGGCGGCCAGGAAACTGAACGGGAGCGCCACCAGGCCGCCCAACGTCGTGGCAATCAGCGCCTGAAAGATCGTGATCAACATCTGCTTGATGACGGCCTCCAGGACGTCGGGCGTCAAGTCGACCTTCAGGAAATCTCCGACCATACGCCCAAAGGTTGGCGCCGGGGCGAAGAAGGAGCGCAGATCGATCTTCGTGACGTACCAGCTGTAGATGAACAGCGCGGCGAAGAGCAGCAGATACAGCCAGTTCCGTGGGGAGCGCAAGAACGAACGGGGCGGAGCGGCGTCGATCTGTACCTCATCCGACAGGATCCGGGCGCGCCAGCGCTCGCTGAGGAAATCGACGACGATGATGACCATGGCGATGGCCCAGAGCGCCGCCGCATACTGCGTGAACGCGCCCTTGCGCAGCGTTTCGACCACGAAGAAGCCGATACCGCCGCCGGCCACAAAGCCGACGATCGTTGCGGCGCGCATATTGATGTCCCAGCGCAGGAGCGAATAGGCCAGAAACGGCGGGACGATCTGCGGCACGACCGAGAAGCGAATCACTTGCACCAGATTGGCGCCGGTCGACGTGACGGCCTCCAACGGGCCGGCATCGATGTGCTCAATCTCTTCAGAATACAATTTGCCAAGGGCGGCCACCGAGTGAATCGTCAGCGCCAGGATGCCGGCCAGGTTGCCGAGGCCCACCCAGATAATCAGGATCAGACCCCAGATGATGGGATCGACCGCGCGCACGATGTTGAAGAAGGTGCGCATGGCGCCATAGATGACCGTGCCGCCTGGCACGCGTGACATGACGTTGCGCGCCGCCAGGAAACTCAGCGGAATGGCCAACCCGATGGAGAAGACGGTGGCTAACAGCCCGATCGCCACTGTTTCGACCAGCTTGCCCGCCGAATAAACCAGCACCGGCGTGAGTGTGATCTTGCCGAAGATATCGGTGAAATTCTCACTCGGTGACAGCGTGCCGGTTGCTTCATCGCGGGCCAGCAGATCCGGTTGAGTGAGCTGTTTCATCACGTTGACGGCATCCGGAAAGCGCGTCACCAGTCGATCGAGCCGGACATCGGCAACATTCCAGGCCAGCGTGTAGATAATGACCATCGCAGCGAGCAGGAGCACCCAGTGCCGTGAAGTCTCACCGCGCGCAAGGCGCCAGGCATCCAGCACATTCCAGGCCCACAACACGATCAAAAACAGCCACAGCCAGCTGAAGGCGAAACCGCCCACCGCCATCCGGGCAATTTGGAAATTGTCATATCCCCACTGAATCAACCACGCCAGCGCCAGCACTGCCGCGAAAACGCCCACGCCACGCCAGCGTTTGCCGAGATAAAATTGTCCGGCCCCCGGGATGATAAACGACAACAGACCGGCCAGAACCGGACGGGATGCGTTGGAAGCACGCGTGCCAGAGGGGGCCATGGGGTCAGGTGATCGTCACACGTTCGGCGTCTTGGCCGTAAATCGCTTTGAACTGCGCATCGTCGATTTCTTTGGGCAAGCCTTCAAACACCACTTGCCCGTCTTTCAGGGCAATGGCGCGCGTAGCATAACGATGGACGAGATCGAGGAAATGCAGGCTGCACAATACGGTGATACCGCGCTCGCGATTCATCTGCTCCAGATATTTCAGGATCGAATGCGCCAGCACCGGATCGAGCGAGGCCACCGGTTCATCGGCCAGGACCAATTTGGGTTCCTGCATCAGTGCGCGCGCTATCCCCACCCGCTGCTGCTGTCCACCCGAGAGGGAATCGGCGCGAATATAAGCCTTGTCGCGCAAACCCATCAAGTCAAGGTTGCTGAGGGCGCGTTGTTTGTCAGCAGCGGGAAAATAGTTGAGCAGGCTCTTCACCGGACTGATATACCCCAAACGACCCGCGAGCACATTGGTGAGCACGGAAGAGCGCTTGACCAGATTGAATTGCTGAAAGACCATACCGATCTGACGCCGGATTTTGCGCAGGTCAGCGCCCGACGCGGCGGTGACATCGACGCCATTCCACAGGATGCGGCCCGCCGTGGGATCGATCAGCCGGTTGATGCAGCGCAGCAACGTCGATTTGCCGGAGCCGCTCAGGCCGATCACAGCCAGAAACTCGCCGTCCTGCACCTCAAAACTCACGTCCTGTAGCGCCTGCGTGCCGTTAGGGTACGTCTTGACGAGATGTTCAACTTGCAGCATTGGTATACCCCTAGTGCAGAAATGAGGGAGTCACTGACCGGGGATAAAACTAGGGCAGAGAAGCGTTTGCCCCTCTGCCCAACACGGTCATCTGAACTTGACTACTTGACCAATGATGCCGGATCGATGCCGGCCTGCTGCAAAACTGTGGTGAAGTCGTCGTAGAAGTTGGCGGCGACCTTTTGGAAGCCGTTGATGGTGTACAACCCGCGCAGCACAGCATTGCCGCCCGGATCGTCGACCATCGCCAGCAAGCCCGCTACGGCCGCATCTTTGATCTTGGGATCGAGGTCCTTCACGAATTGGACGCCGTCGTTGGGAATCTTCTCGGTGACCGCGAAAGGTTTCACCTTCTCGGCAATGTCCGGATACTGAGCGGCAAGGTTGGCCGCTTTGTCTGTCAACACATCGATGAAGGTGACGCCAGCGTCGCAGTCGCCATTGTACACGGCGATACCCACATTGTTGTGCGAACCTGCATTCTGAGTGGCCTTGAAATCCTTGTCAGGATCGATGCCATTGGCCATTAAGATGATGCGCGGAATCACGTAACCCGAAGTCGAGTTCGGATCGACGAAGCAGAAGGTCTTGCCTTTCAGGTCGGCGTACGACTTGATGCCGGACGCGACCTGGGAAATGAATTGGCCTTTGTAAAATGGTTCGAGCTGACCTGATAGACCCTTGTCCGGATCGATGTCATTGGTGTTGTACTTGCGCAGCACGAGCAGCGCCGGCTCGATACCGTATTTGGCCTGTCCCAGTATAGCCGAGAAGGTGTTGAGGAACCCGACCTGAGCCTTGTCCGCGCCCATCGCTTCGACCGAAGCGGCGAAGCTGGTGCCAACTTCAATCTTGAAGTTCAGGCCGGTCATCTGCGTCAGGCAGTCGGCAATGGCTGTGCCAGCCTTGGTAATCTTGCCCGTATCGCCCGAGGGGACAAAGGTGATCACGATCGGCTTATCGGCCGAGCCCAGTTCGCCCGCGTTCACAGTCGGCGCATTGGGCAGCTTGTCGCACTTGGGCGCCGGAGGCGGCGTTGGGGCTTGCGTCGCTGGAGCGGCAGCGGGTTGTGTTGCTTGGGGTGCGGCGGCAGGCTGGCAAGCGGTAAGGGCTAGAGCGCTCACCATGATCAGGGTGAGCATCAAAAACGACAAACGCTTGGTGGACATGATTCTTCTCCTAGTTGTGATTGACATCGCGGGCTTACTGCGCACCAACAGTTCTGTGTGCGGCATCACCTGCCTTTTGAGGGTTAGGCTATCAAACACTGGTGGCAAGGAACCGAACCAGCGGGATGGTACATCAAACTCTCGCAAACGGCAAGCACCCGGCTGTTAAGAAATCTCTGCAAAATGGCGCCGCCCTTAGGGCGGTTCCAGTATGGTTTGCGACTTCGGAATAGAGCCTTAGAGCAGGTTCCAGTTTGGTTTATGGCATAGCCCCGCATCCTTCGACTTCGCGCGAGCGCATTCTGAGCGGAACGCCATGGAGTCGAAATGCGCGCGCCGCTCAGGATGCTACGTAAATGAACCTGGAAAACGCTCTAGGCGGATTCCGGCTGTAGCCTTCGCGAAGCATCCGGATCGTAAATCAATTGGAAACCGCCCTAGGGCTGATCGATCGTGATCGAATGCGGATCGACGCGGTTGTTGATCGAACTGATCTCTACGTCCTCGTGGATCAAGCCGGCCCAGAAGTACAACGGATCGCGCGGCGGCTTGTCCGTGATCTGGATGCCGCCCGTCACGACTGCCTTGGAATTGGGCGGCAAATAGGTGTAGGTCTTGCCGCCGATGGTCTGCGTGATCAGATCGCCCGGGCCGCCCACTGCCCAGCGGAACGGATAATTGCGCGGGCTCGTGTCGAAATCGAGGCCCACGCGCCACGCGCCGGATTCTTCGGCGAAACCGGGGACGTTGTAATTCTGATCGAGGTTGTACACGTAGCCGGGCTCTGGCCCGCTGGTGCGAATCGGCACGGCGCCATAATTCTCCACGGTCAGCGTGAAGTACAGCGTATCGCCCACCAACAGCGAACTGCGCGAGAAATTGACGGTGCCGTCAACGATCTCGGCGCGCGGGACGCCGCCATCCTTGATCGTCAGCGTGTCGGTCAACGTCACCACCTGCCCGATTGCGTCTTCCGCGCGCACGGTGACGACATAGGTGCCATCGGGCGGCGGCTCCGCGCCCAGGTCGACGCCCGCATCGTAATCATATTCGTGCAGCCCGGCCTCGCCCGACTTGCGCGCCGCGCCTTCTTTCTCCTGCAGCGGGAACGCGGCGCAAGCCAGCGTCGGATTGTCAACCGGCGGTGTCTCCGAGCCGCGGCACAACTCGTTGCGCAGGGTGACCAACAGATTCGCCGGCTTGTTCAAACCGACGTTGATCGTGACGCGGTCGGAGATGCTGTCTTGGTTGGGCGTGAATTCCTTCGGATAGATGGTGAACTTCGTGATCTGAGGAGGCAGCTGGTCGCCATCGGCCACGGTGAACTTACCCTGCGCCGCTTGGCTCTGCCCGCCCTCGTCGGTCGCTTCGATCACCCACGCGTAATCCCCATCGGCCAGCAGCTGGCCATCGATCACACCGCCGAACAGCACATCGTATGTCCCCGCGGTGCGCGCCTGATTATTGCGGAAATAATAGCGCTGCCCGGCGGCATCCTGCAGATAGATCGAGACGTTGGCCCGGCGGCCCAATTCGTAATGGATCGAAGTTGCCTCCTGCACGCCATCGCCATTGGGCGAGATCATCGCCGGGGTGAAAGCAGCCTGCGACAACAACTCGCGCGATCCGCACGCGGCCAAAAGCAACACAACAGCAAGCCAAACAGTACTTGAGATCGAGCGGCGCATCAAACCTCCAGACTTCCCCCGCCAATATCCAACCGCCAACGTCGACACCGGACGGGCAGTCTAACGGAAGCGTTATCATGTGTCAAGCCGTAAGCACAGTGGTATGATCCTCCTGGAGATTTTGAACCTCCGGGAGGATCATGCGCACTTACACGGAAGCCCTGGCTTACCTCAATCAATTCATCAATTACGAGCGCACGCAGCCGCAGCGCTACGCGCCGGAAACGCTGAGCCTCGATCGGGTGAACCAGCTGCTCGAGCGGCTGGGGCGGCCCGATCGGGCGTATCGCTCGATCCACATTGCAGGCACCAAGGGCAAAGGCTCGACGGCGGCGATGATCGAGTCGTGTCTGCGCGCCGCCGGTTACCGCACCGGATTCTACACCTCGCCGCACCTGCACACCTTCCGCGAACGGATGCGTGTCGACAACGAGTACATTTCGCGTGAAGATTTCGCGCAGCTGGTGGATGAACTGGAGCCGCATCTGAAGGCGGTCGAAGGCGCGACCTGGTTCGAAATCACCACGACGCTGGCTTTCATGTTCTATGCGCGATCACGGATCGACGTAGCCGTGCTGGAAGTGGGGCTGGGCGGTCGTTTCGATGCGACGAATGTGGTGACGCCGCTCGTGTCGGTGATCACGTCGTTGAGCATGGATCATATGAACTTACTGGGCAACACCATCGAGCAGATTGCGTTTGAGAAAGCGGGCATCGTCAAGCGGCAGGTGCCGGTGGTCAGCGCGCCGCAAGTGCCGGAGGCCATGGATGTGCTGCGGCGTGTGGCAAGGATCAGAGGCGCGAAGTTGATCGTAGCTGCCCCACCCCCGCCCTTCTCCGACAGCCGGAGGAATGAGTGGCGGCTTCCCCTTGGGGGGGCGCATCAGCACATCAACGCCAGCGTGGCAGTGGCCGCTCTGCGGATCGCGGGCGAGCGCGGCCTGGCCGTCAGTGATGAGGCGCTTCGAGTAGGTCTGGAAACCGTGAAATGGCCGGGACGTTTGGAAGTGCTCGGCCACGATCCTTTGGTGGTCGTCGACGGCGCGCACAACGGCGATTCAGCCCAGAAATTGGCGGCGGCTCTGCGCGAAGTCTTTCACATTGACAAATGGACATTGATCGTCGGCATCTCAGCCGACAAAGATATTCCGGCGATTCTGGCTGGCTTGCTGCCTATTGCCGAGCGGGTCATCGTGACGCGGGCCAGCAATTCACGCGCGGCGGGCATCGAAGCCCTGGAAACACACGTCGCCGATCGGGGTTGTGAGCCAACGCCGGCTGCCAGCGTGGCAGACGCGCTGGAGATCGCGCTGCGCGATCGGTCGCCGATTATCATCACCGGCTCATTGTTTACCGTGGCCGATGCGCGCGAGGAATGGTTTAGACGCCGCGGCATGCCCGTCGAGTGCGATTGAATAGTCAACCAGCGGCACGCTAACGATCGGGCCGCTGGTTCTGCAGCACAGCAGCAGCTGCTCAAACTCATCGTCTTATCACCGGCAGATACACATAGGCCCCGAATCTGACCCGCGTGAACGGTAAGCCATGATCCAGCACCACTGCGACGTTGCCCGTTTCATCCACGGCTTGCGCAAAATACTCGATCGGCGCAAAGATGTGCGGCAGCCGGACCTCAGCCCAATTGTCGTTGGGATTGTATGTCAACTCCGCCTTCGACCAGGCATTGTCGGTCAGGCGGCGATATAACACTACCACCCGCGCAATAGGGCTGCTGGCGTCACTCACTCGCACCCGGAACCGCAGATCGAGGGTGGTGCTGATCGCCTCCACTTGCCAAATGCTGGGGGCAATGAAATCGGTGACCGTGAATGGCGCGCGATAGACGGCAAAGTCGAGACTGTTGTACCGGCGTTCGGTGCCGATACTTGAACCAGGGCCGTGGGCGCGATATTGAGCCGGCACAACCACCAGCCGTTCGCGCGATTGGCCGTCGATCGACAGGAAGCGGTTGATAGAGCCCAGCACGGTGGGATACCATTCGGTCGTGTCGTACAACGGCTCGTTGTTGAGAGGCGTTCGATCGGTCACGATTTGCGAGATGACCGGGTCGAAGTCAGGGAAGGCCTGGAAGACGCCGCCTAGCATCAACACGCCGTGCGCAATGGTATCCGGCAGATGAATATCTTTGCTCGTGCGCGGCTGAACCGGCCGGCCGGCCGAAATCTGCAGGTCGTCCACATTGGCAACCTGAAAGAAGGTACCCGAATTCGTGTTGCTGGGCACGTAGGTGAAGCGTAAAGTGAGGGTCTCGGTCGTGAGTTCGGCGGCCGTCGGCGCCGTGCCTTCGAGCGATTCCAACAAGTCACCCGGTTTGGCAGTCGTCGTCACCGGCATGTTGACCCGCAGCATCGGCAGGCCATACAGGGTCGTTATGCCCAGTACCTTCTCGTCGTAGTTGCTGAACGTCTGCACGGGCAGGCTGTTGTAGTAGCGGTGCTTGGCATTGAGCAGCGCCTTGCCAACCGTTTGCGGGCCTTTGCCCCAGTACCCCAGCTCCTGTGCGAAGTTGGCCATCAGGCGCTCGGAATAGGCGATCAGGTCCGAATCGCCGTAGCCGTAACCGGTGTTAGCGATGTAAGTCGCCCGCTGCCGCGAGAAGGCCTGCGCCCAGTCGGTGCCCAACAATTGGCTAGGCATTTGTTCATCGGGCACGTTGAGGCCGGAGTGGCAGCCCACCGTGAAGATCAGGCTGCCGCTGTAGTTGGTGGAGGCCGCCACCTGCGTGGCGAAGATGTTGTTGGGATCGTTCGGAAAGAAACGGTAATGCTCGAAATGCGAGTTGAGCGACGAGATGTTGAAGGCCGTGGCCCGCGAGAAGAAGGTGCTGCTGAAGACGCTGGCCGTCCACGTGTTGTTGATCAGCGTTGTCAGCGTAGTGACGCCCTGCGCCTGCAGCGCAGTGCGGATCGCGGTCGCCTCGTCGATCAGGAAATCATACCCGGTGACCAGCGCATCCCGCGGCGCCACAACCGGCCGGGCCAGATACGCGTCGATTGCGCGGGCAATCTCCGATGGCTTCTCCACCAACCGGCCGAGAGCGACCTGCGGCAGATACAGCTCGCGTCCCTTGAAGGGCAGCGGCAGCAATCCGGCATAGTAGTCGTCGCTCAAGAAGAAACGCAGCCCCAGCGATGACGACAAGATCGGCGTGTAAGCGGTCGGCGCGTAGTGGCGCTCGTTGGCATAGAGCGCCTCGTCGCGGATGCGCCGGAATGGGATCAGGCGGTCGTCGCCGACGATGACCAGGTACTGCAAATTCGGATACGCAGGGGCCAGGTCATACAGCAACTGCTTGATGCTGGCCGCCACATAGTTGGCCGCCAACGGATTACCCGGCTGCGAGTCCCACAGGCTGTAGCCGAAGTTGATGTCGGTATATGTCGACAAGTCGAAGGCCTTGCCGTTCACGTTGGCGTTGTTGGCCAGGTTATTGATTCGAGCGATCAGGTTGGTCGAGGTGATCGTGTCGTTGCCGGCATAGTATTTATTGAAGCGCGCCGTGTTGTACAGGATCAGCGTGCGAACTGAAGGGTCCTTGGCCGGAGTCGTGAAGCTCGTCGGGACGGTATACGTGATCGGGCTGTAGGGGAACACAGGCGGATCGACCGTGACGGTCAACGTGTACAGCGTGCCGGCCGTCTGGGTAATGTGGCCGACCACGGCCAGATAGTAGGGCCCCGCCAGTTCGTGCACATCGTAATCGATGCTCTCCGGCGTGGCGCCGGGATGGGCAGACAATGCGACGAGCGTGCCAATGTCGCCCAGCTCGCCCACATTGCTGAGCTGCCCGACATTGCTCAATTGTCCGACGTTGCTGAGCTGCCCGACATTGCTGAGCTGCCCTAGATCGGACAGCTGGCCTACATTGCTGAAGCTGGCCCACGTTGCTGAGCTGCCCCACATTGCTGAGCTGCCCGACGTTGCTGAGCTGGCCCACATTGCTGAGTTGCCCCAGATCGCGTATCTGCCCCGTCTCTTCATCGACCTGCGGCGCAAACAGATACAAGTCATAGTCCTGCGCCAGGCCGCTCAGCGTCGCGTGGATGATCGAATCGGCCTGCGGCACCGCGATCTTGTACCAGTTCGCGCCAATCGCCGCGCTGGCCGACCCGGTCACGGGGAGGCCCGCGCCGATCACGGTCGCCGTGTCGCGCGGGCTGATCGTCCCATTCCGCACACTGAACACATACCGTCCCGGCTGGCTGCTGTTCAGGCTGTGATAGATCAGCCCGGTCGCCCGATTCGTATCAAGGAATGATCCGGGTACGGCTGATCCGGCCAGCTCAAAGGACGTGCCGAAACGCTGGCTGCCATTGGAATAACCGGCGCGTGCCGAAAAGCCGCCCAGACCATTCGTGCCTGCGCTGGCATCGCCAGTTTCCCATTGGACTTTGTCGTAGTTAAACTCGAAATCGAAATTACCCGGGCCGGTGTCCGAGCGATCGATCAAAATCAGCTGAAAGCTGTTCAGTTTGTCAATACTGCTGTAGAAGTACCCGACATTGAGCCAGTTGACGCCAAACGCCGGGTGCCCATCGATCGAGCCTGTGCCATAGGTTACGAGGCCCGAACCTGCGCCGCGCGTGTCGACATCGGCCCAGAAAGGAGCGATGATCTGGTGACCTATGCTGGTCAAATCGCTGGGCGTATACTCAAACAGATAATAGTCAAAGGTCACATTGCCGTTGTTGTTGACGTACAGTCTGATTGAAGTTCAAGCCAAAGAAATTCACATCGAAACCCAACTGCACCGGACCAAGTGAGTCGTCGTCATTAGCCAGAAACGAGCCGCGATTGAAGCCGGCCCGAACAGCCCCCGCGGCCGCTTCACGCCGCGGGGCGGCCTGCACTTGCGTCGTCACGCTGCCCAGCCAGGCCAGCAGCCCGGCCAGGAAACTCACCGCCGGGATAACACAGAGAGCGAGTCTGACGTTCTTCATGATGGCCTCCTATTTTTCTCTTGAGCCTGCTCGCGCAAAGTCTGCGCAGCAGCCAAATCGAGTTGCGCGTTCAAGCGAGTAAAAACCTCCACACACTGATCGATCAGCGGCAGCGCTCCAGCACAAGGTCCCTGTGCGCAGCGAATGTGCGCCAGCGCCAGGCGCGTGCGGGCCGCTTCATAGGTGTCGCGGGCTTCTTCCAGCGCGTACAGACTGTCGTTCAACAACTGCTCGGCTTCCGGCCATTGCTGCTGCGCAGCGCGCACCTGCCCCAGCACGCGCTGTGCAGTGCCTTCTTCATTGCGCATCGTCAATTCCCGCGCCACCGCCAGCGCTTGTTGGGCCTGCGTCTCTGCTTCAGCGTATTCGCCCGCGGCCATAGCAGCTTCGGCCAGATGCCGGTGGAGTTCCGGCAGGAAATCACGCGATTGGGTGCGCTCGAAGTAATGCAGGCTGGTGTACAGGTGATCGCGCCCCGCTTCGATCTCCCCGCGCCGGACGCAGGTGGCGCCCAGATTGTTGTGCAGCACGCCCAGCACATATTCCGATCCGCCGATGCGCGCGAGCGCCTCGAGCGCGCTGTGGTAGTCGTCCAGCGCTTCGTCGAGGCGGCCTTGATTCAACGCGATGCCGCCCAGATTGTTATCGGCAAAAGCACGGTTGTAGACATCGCCCAGCAGATCGAAAGCGCTGCGCGCCTGGCGATACCGTTCATTGGCCTGTTGCCAGTATCCGGTATCGAAATAGACATTGGCAATCAAATTGTGTGACATGGCCTGGCCATGCAGATCGCCGGCGCGCTCATAGAGCTCCAGACCCCTCTCAAAATCCTCAATTGCCTTGGCGCTCTGGCCCGACAACCGCGTAATGTGTCCCCGCAAATTGTAGGCGCGGGCGAGGACGGCGACCTCATCCAGGCGTTGGGCAATGCGCAGCGCTTCCTGGCACATATCCAGAGCGCTATCGTAGTCCCCCTGCCGGGTATGGATCAGCCCGGCGGTGATCAGCATCTCGGCGGCATCGGCAGTCTCGCGGCCTGCCAGAGCTCTCAGCCCCTGCCACACCCAATCAATTGCCGCAGGATACTCGCCGCGCAGCTCGTAGAGCCGCGCCAGCCAGCGGTCCACGCGCGCTGCCGCATTCGAATCCCCCAACGCCAGCGCTAGAGTGCGGGCCGTATTCAAATGCTCCAGCGCTGGCTCATATTGGCCGGTGGTGGTGAGCAGCTCGCCCAGCGCCGTCTGAATCGCCAGGCGCTGCGCGGCCGTATCGTCCGGCGGCAATTGATCGGCACAGTGGAGGGCTTTGTTGAAGTGATCGATTGCCGCGCGGTTGGCGAACAGCCGTTGGGCATGTTGACCCGCTTCAATCTGATAGATCAGAGCGCGCGGCCAGTCCTGCCCGGCATAAGCATGATGCGCCAGCAGCGCCACATCCCCGGCGGCGCTGCGCGGATCCGAACGGTTGACCTCCAGGAATTGCGCGATCTTACGGTGATACTCGCGGCGCGTGCGCGCCAGCAAGCTCTCGTAACACACTTCCTGCATCAGCGTATGCTGGAATGCGTAAATCAAATCGGGCAGGCGTTGATCCTCGCGCACGATTTCGTTCTGCTGCAGACGCGCGAGGCACGCCTTCAGCTCAATGTATTCGGTGTCGATGACGTGGGACAACACCTCATAAGGGAACGCGCGCCCCACCACCGCCGCGACCTGCGCGGTCTGGCGCGGCGGTTCCTCCAGCCGATCGAGACGCGCCATCATCACGCCCTGCAGCGTGTCCGGCACTGTGATCGCGGCGACGTCGTCGCGCACTTGCCACGCGCCGCGCTCGTCACGGACCACAGCGCCGTTCTCCATGAAGGTGCGCAGCACCTCTTCCAGATAGAGGGGATTGCCCTCGACGCGCTGCAAGATCAATTCCTGCACGCTCAACGGCCATCGAGTCAAGCGGATCAAATTGGACAGCAGTTGCCAGGTCTCGTCTGGCGACAACCGCTCGAGCGCGATCTCGGTGGCGCAGTGCGGAAAATCACGCGCGGCCTTCTCGCGAATTTGCCAGCAGCTCTTCGTGCGCTCGGCGCGATACAGCAGCAGCCACATGACCGGCGCCGCATCCGTCACTGGCAGCAGATACTCCAACAGATCGAGCGAGGCCTGATCCATCCAGTGGATGTCGTCCAGCATGAAGACCACGGGCGCAGTCTTGGCCTGCATCTCAATCAGCGTGCGGATGGCGATGAAGGTGCGGCGCTGCAGGGCCTCGGCGCTGAGGTAACGCACCTTCGCTTGCATCGCGTCGGACAACGGCAAGCCCAGAAAGTGGGCAAGATACGGCAGACTGGCCGCGGCGTTCTCAGCGGAAGGCCAGGCGTCCACTGCCGTGCGCAACTTGCTCCAGGCCTCCGCAATGCCGTCATCGGATTGCAGGTCGATTATCCGGCCAAGGAGTTCCTGCATCGGCCGGTAGCTCGCCGACTCGTAAAACGAGACGCAGCGCCCCTCGAACCAGCGCACACTCGATCGCGGTGGGGCTGAATCGGCCGCTGGCAGTCTGCGCGCGCAATTCGGCTGCCAGGCGAGACTTCCCCAGGCCCGCTTCGCCGATGATCGAGACGATCTGCCCGCGTCCCGACCGCAAGTGCTGCATGGCAGTCGAGAGTTGTTTCCATTCGGCGTCGCGCCCCACCAATTCAGAATGCAAGCCCTCCAGCCCGCGCAGCGATCCGGCCGTGGCGCGCAGTCCGGCCACCTGAAAAATGGCAACCGGATCGCTCTTGCCTTTGACGCGCACTGCGCCGCGCGGGGTGAGGTTGAACAGCGCCTGCAGTTTGCGCTGCGCTGCGCCGCTGACGATAATGCTGCCCGGCTCCGCTGCCGACATCAAGCGGGCCGCCAGATTGACCTCATCGCCCATCACCGTGTACTCGCGCCGCCACGCCGTGCCCACGTAGCCTGCAAAAACGTAGCCACAACTGATCCCCACTTGCTGCGTCAGCTTGAGATCAGGCAGGCCGGCCTGTTCAGGCACAGCGCCGCTCATCTCGCGCAGGGCGGCTTGCATGTTCAACGCGGCGCGCACCGCGCGCTCGGCATCGTCTTCATGCGCCACCGGCGCGCCAAAGAAAGCCAGCAGCTTGTCGCCCTGCTCGGCCAGATCCAGCTTGTTGATCACGCCGCCCAGCCCGTGCACCGCCTGGTCCATGCCGACGAAGTAATGATTCAGCGCGTTGACGATCTCTTCCTCGCGGCCCGGCCCCAACCGATCGACCAGCTCGCCCAGGCCGTGCACGTTGGCAAACGTCACCGCCACCAGCCGATGCTCACCCTCTTGCACCATGCCTTGCGGACTGTTCGCCAGGCGCGCCAGCAATCCGGCGGGGAGATAGGGCGTCAGAGCGTCGAGCACTTTCACGGCGCGGCGCAAGCCCTTCAAGGTGGGCGCCGGCAGCATGGTCATGATCGTTGGCGCGCGCTGGAAATCGCGCCGGGTATCGATAGACTCGACGTGGAAGAAGCGATCATCATGCTGCGCAGGCCTGACCTGGCACGGCATCCTCAGCGCAGCGTGCGTAGCCCGATCGACGAGCACTTCTCCGGCGGCAGCCACGCCCTCCGCCAGCGCCGCCGCATTGACATCCGGACCGAACAGCATGTACTCCATGTTTTCGGCATTGCCCAGCTGGGCGGAGAAGAAACGCCCTTGGTGCAGACCAATCTTCATGCGCAGCAGAAACACACCCTGCGAGGTGCGCAATTCCGTGAACTCACGCATCGCCTCTTGCATGCGCACGGCAGACTGCACGGCCCGCTGAGCGCCATAGGGCTCCAGGAACAAACCCAGCAGCGCGTCACCGCCAAATTTCACCAGATAGCCGTCGTATTCACGCAGGAGCGTTAACATGGCACTGAAGTAGCGATTCACAATGCCGGTGATCTCTTCGGCGCCTTCGCGCCCCAGGCGGCTCAAGCGCTCGGACATCGCCGTGAAGCCGCTGATGTCGGCGAACAACAGACTGCCTTCCACGAACTGGCCGCCGATCTGGCCCGGCACCGGATCACGCAGGATGCGATCGACAATGTGGGCGGGCAGATAAGTCGCGGTCGTGTCGACGAGGCGATAGAGATGATCGGTGGATTGCTTAAGCAGCTGGGGCGGAGGCTCAGCCAGATCAAAGCGCCAGGCGTCGCTCAGTGACGATGGCAGATACCGGCGCAGCTGATCCAACTCGGCGGGCGTCAGTTGATCTTCAGACGCCGCGAGTTGGCTGCCGCACTGGCCGCAGAAAGCAAAGCCGGCCGGATTGTCGAAACCACAGCGCGGACACTTCATGCTTTCACCCGGAAGTCTCCACCGCCTGGGTACTGGAGCGAATGACACCATGGCTTACGCCCCAGGCGGACGCACTGATTATATCCCGGTTCGTCCAGTATCCCATTACACCATGATAACGTCCATAGCAAAACGGTTAGAAAATCGGCTGGAACCGGCCAACTGCCCGGTTTTTGTTCATTTGGATATCTGCCCGACTTGTGCGAGAATAGTCGCAAGGCAGGAGTGGGATTCTGGAGGCAAGTTGCTCAATCGCTCGCTGACACAAAACTGGCTGAACCCTTCAGCCATCACGGATTTTGGCGCCCAACCATCTACCGATTGGTTCCGCCCGGTGCAGCGCCCGCGCTCGCACAGTGACATCATCGACGCGCCGCTGCTGCCGGTGCGCGATACGGTGTTGTTTCCCCACATGGTCTCGCCGCTGTTCGTGGGACGCGATCGATCGATCAAGGCGATCGAGGCCGCGCAAGCCGGCCATGAATCGATGATCGTCGTCACGCAGCGCGATCCCGATAACGAAGACCCGCGCCCGGAAGACTTTTACACGATCGGCACCGAAGTGCTGGTGGGACGCTCGCTGCGCATGCCGGATGGCACGACCAGTGTGCTGGCGCAGGGCCAGCGCCGCGCCGAGATTCTGGAATTCGTCCAGACCGAACCCTACTATCGCGTGAAAGTGCGGCTCAGCGACGATCCGATCGGCAAACCGGCGGCCACCGAAGCCTTGATGCGCGCCGTGCTGGCCCTATTCGAGAAGGTCATCCAGCTCAATCGGGCCCTGCCGGAAGACGCCTACGTCTACGCCATGAACGTGCCCGAGCCGGGCTGGCTGGCCGATCTGATCGCGTCGACAATCGAAATGAATGTGACGGTCAAACAGGAATTGCTGGAGACCTTCAGTCCTGAGAACCGGCTGCAGCGCCTCTCGATTTTGCTGGCGAAGGAACTGGATGTCCTCGAACTCGAAGACCAAATCCATTCGCGCGTGCAGCGCGAGGTCGATCGCGGCCAGCGCGAGTTCTATCTGCGCGAGCAGATGAAAGCCATTCAAACCGAGTTGGGCGAAGGCGATCCGCTGACGCGCGAGATCAACGAACTGCGCGACAAGATCGCCGCCAAGGACTTTCCTGAAGAGACGCGCCTCAAAGCCGAGAAGGAATTGGAACGGCTGAACCAGATGCCGCTGCAGTCACCGGAGTCGGGCATCATCCGCACGTATCTGGATTGGCTGCTCGAACTGCCGTGGAACGAAGTTACGCCGGATAATCTGGATGTGGTGCACGCGGGCAAAGTGCTGGATGCGCAGCATTACGGCTTGCCCAAAGCCAAAGAGCGCATTCTGGAATACATCGCGGTGCGCAAGTTGGCCGGCAGCGAGATGCATAGTCCCATCCTGTGCTTCGTCGGTCCGCCGGGCACCGGCAAGACCTCGCTGGGCAAATCCATCGCCGAAGCGCTGGGGCGCAAGTTCGTGCGCATCAGTCTGGGCGGCGTGCGCGATGAAGCCGAGATCCGCGGACACCGCCGCACCTACATCGGCGCGATGCCGGGGCGCATCATTCAGACCATGCGCCGCGCCGAAACCATCAATCCGCTCTTTATGCTGGATGAGATCGACAAGCTGGGCAGCGACTTTCGCGGTGATCCGTCGGCGGCGCTGCTGGAAACGCTGGACCCTGAGCAGAACAATGCTTTCAGTGATCACTATCTGGAAGTGGCGTACGACCTGTCGAAGGTCCTGTTCGTCACCACCGCCAACACGCTCGATCCAGTTCCGCCGGCGCTGCGCGATCGGATGGAAGTCATCGATTTCAGCGGCTACATCGAGGAAGAAAAGGTGGCCATCGCCAGGCAGTTCCTGATCCCGAAACAGCTGAAGGAGCACGGACTCGCAGCCGATCAGCTGCACATCGCTGAAGCAGCGGTGCGCGGCATCATCCGCGAGTATACTTTTGAAGCGGGCGTGCGCAATCTCGATCGCGAGTTGGCCAACCTGGCGCGCAAGACTGCGCGCAAAGTCGCGGAGGGCAAGCGGCACACGCGCGAGATCACCGCGGACGCCCTCGACAAGTATCTGGGGCCGCCGCGCTACTCGTTCGGCCGCGCGGAAGCGAAAGACGAAGTGGGCATCGCCACCGGCGTGGCTTACACCGAAGCGGGCGGCGACATCCTGCCGATCGAAGTGACGCTGCTGGAAGGCAAAGGCAACCTGACGTTGACCGGCCAGTTGGGCGAGGTCATGCAGGAATCGATCCAGGCGGCGCTCTCCTATACCCGCTCGCGCGCCAAGGCCCTGAAGATCGATCTCGCTAACTTTGAAAAGACCGATATTCACGTCCACGTGCCGGAAGGCGGCGTTCCCAAGGATGGCCCCTCGGCGGGCATCACCGTGGCCACGGCGCTGATCTCCGCGTTTACCCGGCGGCCGGTGCGGCGCGAAGTCGGCATGACGGGCGAGATCACACTGCGGGGCCGCGTCCTGCCGATCGGGGGGCTGAAAGAAAAAGTGATGGCGGCGCATCGCGCCGGGCTGAAGACGATGATCCTGCCGAAGAAGAATCAGAAGGATATGGTGGAGATCCCCAAGAAGATTCTGGACGATTTGAACTGCATCCTGGTCGAGCACATGGATGAGGTGGTAGAGCAGGCTTTGCTGCCGCCTGCGAAGAAGCAAAAGGCACGAAGCAAGAGACAAGCTTCGCGACGCAAACCACGGCAGGCTAAAGCCAGAGCATGATTTGAGCGGGTTGTGTCATGCGCAAATGGTTCTTGTGCGGAATATTGTGTGCGCTCTTCAGTTGGCTGCCGGCCTGTAATACCTACATTCAGACATCGGTCTCTCGGCTAACATCACCACTCAGTCCTCTTTTAACATCGCCTCTTGCTACTCCAACTGCGACGATCTCTGAGAAAGTCGATTCCTTGTTGCTAACAGCACAGGCGCAGCCACTCGCGGAGCCGACACCAGTTATTCCGGCTGACGCGCGCCCGTGCTCAGCAGCAAACCTGACGTCGGGCGAAGGCACAATGGGCGGCGCAACGCAGCACGATTTTGTCTACTTGCCGATGACCAATACCAGCCACATGGGCTGCGTTTTGCAGCCACCCTTCAAGGTCCAATTGGTTGATGCTCAAGGGGAAACGTTACCTGTTGACTATTCTCCGCCTGTGGAGACTGCTACGAGTCCAAGCGGTGAACCATTGAAAATGTATTTAAGGCCCGGCGAAGCCGCTATGCTCATGTTCGATTGGGGCAACTGGTGTACGCCGCTCAAGCAAACACAGCTGATTGCCAGGGTCAACCTGACCGGCGATAACGCGTCGTTGAACATTCCATTAAGCTTTCCGTTCTTCTACGGTCACTGCTTTTCTCCAAACGCTCGCTCGACTCTCTTCACGATGTTTGTAACCAGAATTCCCAAGTAAACGCGCTTTCTGGGCTCTCGGAATCCGCGTTGGCGGCATGCAACCATGTCGCGCGCACCGTATCGGCAGACGGCAGTTTGCATCACGTGGCTAACGGTTCTGATCGGCGAATTTCCACCAGAGATACGTCCCGATCATCCCCGCCAGACCGGTCAGAAATACGATCCCATAGCTAATCGGCGTCAGGGGGCTTTTTCCCTGTGCATGGAGCATGGGCACTGCCCAGGGGAAGTATTCGCCCCACCCTGCTACCACCACCAGGTTTGCCATGATCAGCGCGAGGATCGCCACCCCCACTGGCAGCAGATAACCTCGCCCTACGCTGGCAAAGAGCGCGAAGGGCACGACCACCGCAATCATCAGACAGGCCGTTATTGCGATGGGCGTAATGCGTTGCTGAATAATGCTCAGCATGTCACCGGGTAATTGCAGCAGCGTGCCCATGATCAGGCTGACGACGAACACCAGCACAACCAGTGCCGCCGACCACGCAGCGACGATGACAAATTTCGCCAGGAGAATGCTGCCACGCGGCACAGGCACCGCCAGCATATCTTTCAGCGTGCCATCGGCGAACTCGCGGCCAAACATCCAGCTCACGGCAAAAACCGAAAACATGAAACCGCCCGCGGCGATGATCTGCGCAAACAGGCTCAAGTAAGCGGACCAGTCGGTAGCGGAATAAGCGACCAAGTTCGCTTTGGCGCTCATCAGACCCAGCTGCCGGGAAATCTCAGGATTCCTGGCCATAAAGATGAGAAAGGTCATGCCCACCGGCATGAATAGGTAACCGATAGCCGTCCACAACGGCAGGCGTGAACGAATGGCCTTACGCAGCTCGATCCACAGCATATCCCGGAAGTCAGTCATGATGCAGTTCTCCATTCCCACCAACCAGCCTGATGAAATACTGTTCCAGCTCTTCCTCCTCAATCATGAATTGAGTGGGTGCGCTGCCGGCCTGGACCAGCAAGCAGTTGATCTCATCGGGTCGTTCTAGCGCAAACGCGCTTTTGATCTCAATCGTGCCATCTTCTAGAATATGGGCCGCGTGTCCGGCGGCCAACAACGCCCGCTGGGCTGACTCGGCGTTACGGGCGTGTATCAACAAGCGCCGCCGGCGATTCCGTTCCAGTTCGTCGATGTTTGATTCCTGGAGTAAGCGGCCCTTGTGAATGATCCCAATCCGCTGGGCGAGGCGTGAGACCTCAGCCAGGATGTGGCTCGACATGAAGACCGTCACGCCCTGCTCGCGAGTCAGCTCGAGCAAGAGTTCGCGGATCTCGATGATCCCGGCCGGATCAAGTCCGTTGGCAGGCTCGTCCAGAAGAAGCAGTTTGGGACTATGCAATAGGGCTTTGGCCAATCCCAGTCGTTGTGCATTGCCTTGAGAAAGGTTGCCCGTCCGCCGATCCGCATAAGCGGCCAACCCCATGCGCTCGATGATTTGCCCGACTGCCTCTCGTGGCGTGCCCGGATGTAAGCGGCGGGCAACCTCCAGGTTCTCGTAGACGGTTAACTCTGGATAGCTGTGGGGTATCTCTACCAGATACCCCACCGATTCCCAGGGTTCCCGATTCCCTATGCGTACCCTCGTTTGAAGCACCTTGGCATACCCGGTGGTGGGTTTGATCATCCCCAGCAACATGCGGATCGTGGTCGTTTTTCCTGCGCCATTGAGGCCAAGGAAAGCGTAAATTTCTCCCTCGGCGACCCGCAGGGAAAGGTGCTCGACGGCCTTTACGTCTCGGTAGTATTTCCCGAGGTCCTCTGTTTCAATCGCCAGGTTCATGTTAGGCTCTCGTTTTCCGCATCCGGTGCGGGGCGAGTGGTTTTTGAATCTGGATCTCAACCTCGCCCAGACAGAAAGCCGCGACCAGTTCCAGCAGCAAATCGATACTGCCACTAAAGTTTGTCAGACTCAAATCGTCCTCATGCATGATGGCCAGAACGAGTGGATACAACAGGCTGCTGATCTCCTCGGGCCGTGCCACGATAGGTATGCCCGCATTCTGGCAGCGAGTGACCAGTTCTTCGAAGAACATTCGATCGCTGGCCAGGTGCTCCTGGAGTTTTTCTGCAGGAATTCTGCGAAAGAGCAGGTCATAATCACTGCTCGTGAAAAACTGCAAAATGGGAATCTTTTTCAAAAGGGCTAATGCTTTCTTGAAAACAGCCAGCAGGCGAGCTCGGGGCGATGGCCCTGGCAGGGCAATCGTTGCCAATATTTCCTGTCGGTAGCGTTGTTCGGCCAGTTCTGCGACATCCATAAAGAGCGCTTCTTTGGACTCGTAGAAAAGGTAGAACGCTCCTTTGGAAATCTTGGCTGCTTCAGCCAGTTCTTCCACTTTGGTCTTTTTCAATCCGTAAGCAGAAAACTGCTTGTACCCCTGCTCGATGAGCCGCTTGCGGATCAATTCCTTTTCGTATTCCGTAAACCCTTTTGGCATGGCCGACCTCAATCTTTATATGACTATAAAAACATTTTGGTCATATATTATTGTATCACTCCAGGTTCGCTTGTCAAGAAGTTTGTGAAACTGCCAATACGCCACGCAGCTCGATCAAACGAGCTACCAGATCGACTACGCTGCGCCGCGATGTCTCAGCCGGACGTGAATCGGGTCTGACGGCCCAGTGCAGACTGCCGAAGCAGCCGAGAAGCATTTACGGTGCAAAGAATATGCACCCCTCACGCAAAACTGACATCGGCGGTATAATCCGTGCCACGCACCCCCGGATTAGCGAATGGCGTTTCGCTACTTAACCGTCGGTGCGTTCATTTTTTCAGGGAGACGAGATCATGCAAAACCAGGAGTTGATCAAACGGATTGAAGCAGACGGCGTGAAGTTCCTCTCGCTACAATTCACCGACCTGCTGGGCACGGTGAAGAGCGTCGATATTCCAGCGCATCGCGTGCCGAACGCGCTGGAGCAGGGTGTGTGGTTCGACGGTTCGTCGGTTGAGGGGTTTGCGCGCATTCAGGAAAGCGACATGCACCTGCACCTGGATGCCGGCACGTACCAGATTCTGCCGTGGAGCGCGCCGGAGCGCCGCCGCGCCCGCGTGCTGTGCGACATCTACAACATGGACGGCACGCCCTTTGACGGCGATCCGCGCTACATCTTGAAGAAGCAACTCACCCGGGCGAAAGAGCTGGGCTATGCCTTCAACGTGGGGCCCGAATTGGAATTCTTTTTGCTGCGGCCAACCAACGGCGGCGCGGTGCAGGCGGTGCCGCACGACGTGGGCAGCTACTTCGATTTCTCGGCCAGCGATGAAGCGCAGCGCGTGCGCAATGCCATCGTGCTGGCGCTGGAGGCGATGGGGCTGGAAGTGGAGATGAGCCATCATGAGGTGGCGCTGGGTCAGCACGAGATCGATTTCAAGTATGCCGACGCGCTGCGCACCGCCGACAACTCGGTGACGTTCAAGTACGTGGTCAAAGCGGTGGCCAATGCCCACGATCTGCTGGCGACATTCATGCCCAAGCCCATCTTTGGCATCAATGGATCAGGCATGCACACACATCAGAGTTTGTTCTCGCTGGACGGCCAGAACATGTTCTTCGATCCCGACGATGCGTTCAAGTTAAGCCCGATCGCCTATGCGTATCTGGCCGGGCAGTTGAAGCACGCGCGCGCCTTAGCCGCCATCGTCGCGCCAACCGTGAACTCCTATAAGCGCCTGGTCCCCGGCTATGAAGCGCCGGTCTACGTCTGCTGGGCGCAGATGAACCGATCGGCGCTCATCCGCATTCCGCGCTATACGTCGGGCAACGATCAGGCCACGCGCATCGAGCTGCGCTTCCCCGATCCGTCGTGCAACCCGTACCTGGCGTTCGCGGCGATCCTGGCCGCCGGTCTGGACGGCATCGAGAAGAAACTGACGCCGCCGCCCAACGTCAACAACATTGACGTGTATCATTTCACGCCCGCCGAGTTGAGGGAACGCGGCATTGCGGTGCTGCCGGGCACACTGGAAGAATCTCTGCTGGAACTGGAGCAGGACGAGGTGGTGCGCGGCGTCCTGGGCGAACGTTCGTATGAAGACTACCTGCGCGTCAAGCAAGAAGAGTGGGACGAGTATCGCATCCGTGTGTCGCAGTGGGAATTGGAGCGTTACCTGGAAGTCGCGTAAGCGTGACGAGTAACAAGTAACCGCTGGTATTACGCAGTGCTCGATACTTGTTATCTGGTTGTCAATTCTTCACAACCGGGAGGGGATCATGTCAGCTACCATCGTTCACCTGCAGATCAAACCCGCGGCAGGCGCACCGATGAAGCCGGTGCCTTCTATCGTGGCGGTTGCCGGCTACGGCCTGAAAGACGATGCGAACGCAGGGCGCAGCCGGCGCCAGGTGTTGATCATCGAGCGCGAACTGCTGGATGAGTTTCAACTGCCCGTCGGTGATGTGCGCGAGAATATTACCGTGCAGGGCATCCAACTCGCCGGGACGGCGCCCGGCACCCGGGTTCGCGTGGGCCTGGCCCTGCTCGAAGCCACGCTCGACTGCCTGCCTTGCCAGTTCATCGAGGATAAGCAGCCCGGCCTGCGCGCCGCGATGGGCGGCAAGCGGGGAACGCTGTTCAAGGTCATCGAGGGCGGGGAGATCAAAGTAGGCGACGCGCTTCGGATCGTCTGAGCAGCGCACGCGGTTTTTGATTGAAGGGCGGAGACGCCCGGCTGCCAGAGGCTGCCGGCAGCCGGGCGTCTTCGTTCTCGAGCAGGAGGATCATGACCAATTTTATTCCCGGCTTGCGCTTAAGCGCGGAATTCTTTGGTGAAGCGGTGGCGCCCATTCTGGCGGCAGAGTATCAGGGTGTGCCATACAGCGCAGCACTCATCGGCAGCGGATCGGAGGTGTTGGGCTTCGACACCGAAATGTCGAGCGATCATCACTGGGGACCGCGGGTGATGCTGTTCCTGCGCGCAGCGGATCACGCCCGTTATCATACCGCGCTGCGCCGATCGCTTGGCGAACAACTGCCGCGCACGTTTCAGGGCTATCCCACCAACTTCACGCCGCCGAATCTCGAAGACAGCGGCACACAGCTGCTGCAGGCCGCAGACACCGGCCCGATCAATCATCGCGTGGACCTTCTTACCGTGCGCGGTTTCTGGCTGGATTACTTGAACTTTGATATTGACCTTGAGATCGAGACCGTCGATTGGCTGACATTTCCCGAGCAGAAGCTGCGCGCGCTCGTATCGGGAGCGGTCTTTCATGACGGAATCGGGCTGCAAGCGGCGCGCGAGCGTTTCGCCTACTATCCGCACGAGGTGTGGCTGTATTTGCTGGCGGCGGGCTGGGCCCGTCTCGGGCAAGAAGAACATTTGATGGGGCGCGCCGGATGTGCCGGGGACGAAATCGGTGCCGCCTTGATCGGCGCGCGCCTGGTACGCGATGTCATGCGCCTGTGCTTCTTGATGGAGCGGCAGTACGCTCCCTATCCCAAGTGGTTTGGCACGGCCTTCAAGCAATTGAGCCGCGCCGCAAGCCTGGCGCCAGTCTTGCAGCAAGCGCTATCCGCCGGCAGTTGGCAGGAACGTGAGGAGCAGCTGTGCGTGGCTTACGAATATCTTGCCGCGTGGCACAACGAGCTGGGTATTACCGAAATATTGCCGGAAAAGACCACGCTCTTCTTTGGCCGCCCGTTCCGCGTGATCTGGGGCGGGAAGTTCAGCGACGCCATCTGCACCCGCATTGCTGATCCCGCAGTGCGCCGCCTGACCCGCTTTCCAGTGATCGGCAGCATCGATCAAGTCAGCGACAACACCGATCTGTTGTCTGATCCCCGCTGGCGCCTGGCGCTGCGCAACCTGTGGCTGATAGATAAGCGATAGTAGTAGAAACCGGGTTTCTCCACCTTGTTTGCCCCGGCCGACTCAAACGGAGAAACCCGGTTTCTTTTGTGTTATGCTTCAGGCATGGAACAGCCGCGTGGGCGCAATTACAAAACCCTGGGCATGGCCGTGGTGCTGGCGCTGTTCTACGGCGGCTGGCTGGTCACGCAACGCACGATCACGGGCATTCCCCGGCTCGAGGGTGTCATCGGCGTACTGCTGGGCTTGTTCATATGCTCGCGCCCGGCCGCGAATATGCTCGACCTGTTGTTTGCCGAACGCCGTTCGCAGTCAAGTTCGTCCGAGTGGTCTTCGCTGGGTTGGCTGGGATTAAACCTGCTGGTGCTGTTCGTCGGATGGATGGTAATAACGATCGGGGCAACGCGGTTGATCGAGCGAGCGCCTTAGAGCGGCGAAACGCAGCGTTCTCAACTCCCTACCACACGTACTGCGGAAACGTGCACACGTCCGCCTGCTTGCCGACGTGCTTGTACATGTGGTAATCAGTGTAGGGCTCGCCCAGAATACCATCGTGAATGGCCCACGAGCGGCCGCGCACGGTTTTCTCGGCGCCGGGCCGGCGGAAGGGCGTGGAATCATCGAGCCGCACGAAATATTCTCCGCCCGGCTGGAATCCCTGATGAGTGCGCTCCATACGCCGCCGCCCCTGGCTGTAAGCACAACCAAAGCTTTCAAACAAAATGGCTGAATGATAGGCCAGCGGCTCCATGAGGAACAGCTCATGGCCCAGCCGCGCAATAAAGCGCTCGAAGTTGGGCATCATCTTGCGCGCCATGCGCAGCCCCTGCCGCACCTGTCCCGGTGAGAGTCCCGCTTGCATGGCAGCCACTTCCGCCTCAATGTTGCGTGACAGGGTACCGAACTTGGTCGGCTCGCCGCCCCAATCGCGATCCACGGAAAAGCGCGGCGCCTCGGGGTTGCTGGTGATGAACAAGAGGATGACGATCTGATTGTTGGTCGTGTCGGCCAACTGCATGTACAGCAGCGGATCCCGATCGGTCAACTGCCGCCACACACGCAGCTCCAGCAGCCCGATGTTAGGCGAAGTGTCAAAAGTCACCACGTGCTCGCCGCGCGGATTGCGCAGCGTCTGCCGATCGATGGCGTACCGATCGAGCAGATCATCGTCCAGGAGCGTCCGATAGACCTGGTCACGGACGTCATCCGGCAACTGGTTGATCGTCGCCAGCGAGTTCAACAAGGAACCATCGGGCGCGATAAACCGCGTGTTGTCCGGCGTCAAGATCCGCTCTGCCACGGTCATTCTTGCTGTCCTTTCAGCGTGCGGTCGATCTGGCGGGCGGCATCGCGCGCGGCAATGCTCTGGCGCTTGTCGTACTGCCGCTTGCCGCGCGCCAGCGCAATCTCTACTTTGGCCCGGCCATTCTTCAGGTACATCCGCAGCGGAATCAACGTGTAGCCCTTCTCGCTTCAGCTTGGTCAGGATGCGCGCGATTTCCTTGCGGTGCAACAACAGTTTGCGCGGCCGCAGCGGATCGTGTCCCTCTCGTCCGGCCGGATCGTACGGCGAGATATGCACATTCACCAGAAACAGCTCGCTGCCGCGCGGCTGCACGTACCCTTCGCGCAGATTAGCCTGCCCCGCCCGGATCGATTTGATCTCCGTGCCCAGCAAGGCAATGCCCGCCTCGAAGCGATCTTCGATGGAATAGTCGTGGGTGGCTTTTCGATTAGTCGCAATGACCTTGACGTCACTCGCCGGTTTGTTCATGGTAATTTATGATGCAGTGCGGCATAACTACGGCCTAAGTATACACCCGAAACAAAAAAAGACGTAGCGGCTGATTCATTTTAGCCGTCTACGTCTTCTATTTCAACCACTGAGTATCAATGGGTGATTACTTCCCGGTCAGGATGTACTCCACCGCCCGATCGAGCTGCGGATCCGCCTTGGGATCATCACCGCGCTCCACGGTGATATCCGGCTCGATGCCTTGTCCATGGATGCCCCGGTTGTTAGGCGTAAACCAGTGCGCGATGGTCACCCGCAGGCTGCGAACTGTCGGACAGGTGATTGATCTGCTGCACGGATCCCTTGCCAAAGGTCGTCTCACCAATCAGCACGCCGCGCCCGCGATCCTGAATGGCGCCCGCTACGATTTCAGCCGCGCTGGCCGAACCGCCATTGACCAGCACCACCAGCGGCACGTCCTGCGCCACGCCGCGATCATCTGATCGAAACACTTGCTCGTCGCCGTTCTTCGAGCGCTCGTATAACACCACGCCGTCCTTCAAGAACATGTCGGCCACCTGAACCGACTGATCGAGGAACCCGCCCGGATTGTCGCGCAGGTCGACGATCAGCCCCTTGGGATTCTTCGCCAGCACATCCTGAACTGCCGCCTGCAGCTGCTCGGCTGTCGTGGATGAATCAAACTTGCTCAGCGACACGTAAGCCACGTTGTTGTCCAGCAGCTTCGACTCGACCAATTTGATCGCGATCTTGGCGCGGGTGATGTCCACCTTGAACGGCTGGTCTTCGCCCTCGCGCACGATCGTGAACGTCGCGGTGGATCCCTCAGGACCGCGCACTCTGGCGACCTGGGCATTCAGGTCATCGCCCACGAGCGATTTGCCATCCACCTCGGTGATGAGGTCACCCGCTTTCAGTCCAGCTTTCTCCGCAGGCGAGTCCGGGAATATCTTGGTGAGCTGCAGAGCACGCTGCTTGTTTAACTGCACGTACGCCCCGATGCCGCTGAACGAGCCGGTGGCGTCTTCTTCGATCAGCTTGGCCGCCTCCGGCGAAATAAACGAGGTGAATTGATCTTCCAGCCCGAAAATCAAGCCGCGAATGGCATCGTACTCCAGATCCTTTCCGCTGGGGAGATCATCGCCATAGTATTCCTTTTGCAGAAGGTTATACGCTTCCCAAAACGTCTTCAGCGATTGATCTTGCGGCGCAGACGATTGCGCATCATTGTCGCCACTGACCGCCGATTTTGCAGGCGTATCGGCCGGCGCCGGGGATAATACAGGCGGTTTTGTTTCAGGCGGCACAGCGGCTGCCGCCGGTTGAGCCGTGTGCCCGCTGGCATAGCCCAGCATGTAGCCGCCGGTGGCAATCGCCACCACCAAGATGAACGCCAGAACGCCAATCAGTATGCGATTCGTTTTCATTGTTTGCCTGCCTTACGGGAATCCGGATTCCAGCAATTGTCCCTGCACTGCCTTAAGCCGCGCTTAACACCTGATGAAGGTTTGCCGCGAATCACCGGAAAGCTGTGATGGCCCGATCGAGTTGGGGATCGCGCCCGTTAGCGGCGTCATCAGCGGACAGGTCTACCGACACGTCGGGCTGCAATCCTTTCCCGGTGATCTGCCGCCCGTCCGGCGTCAGCCATTCGGCCACGGTGACATGCAGCGACGATCCATCCGACAAGGGAATCACATTCTGCACCGAGCCTTTGCCATAGGTGTTCACACCCACCAGCACACCGCGTCCCCTGTCCTGAATCGCGCCGGCCACAATCTCCGACGCGCTGGCCGTTCCGCCGTTGACCAGCACCACCAGCGGTAGATCGCGCGCCGCGCCATTCGCTTCCGCCGCGAAATCGCGCGGGCCGCCATCACGACGCTTCTCGCTAACCACCTTGCCGTCGACGAACTGGCTGGCCACGCCGATCGCGGCGTCCAGCAAACCGCCCCCGTTGTCGCGCAGATCGAAGATCAGTTTCCGGGCCCCCAGCTGCTTCAGATCGGCGACGGCCTTAATCAATTCGTCTTTGGAGGTCTGCGCAAAGATGTTGAGCCGGACGTAGCCCACGTCTGGCGTCTGCGACATAATGCGCCACGTCACCGACGGCACGCTGATCTCGGCGCGCGTAATGGCAAAGGCCAGCTGCTGCCCGGATCGCTCGATCTCGATATTGACCTTCGTCCCCACCTCGCCGCGCAGGAGCGAAGTCACCTCTTCGAATTTCGTTTCCGGCGCGATCGGCGTGTCGTCGATCTTGATCAGCACATCGCCTTCTTTCACCCCGGCCTGAGCGGCCGGCCGATCGGGAAACGGCGACAACACGATGCGCCCGCCGTTCTCGCGCCGCACGCTTGCGCCGATGCCGCCGAATTTGCCGCTGAGCTGCTGGCTCTGCAGTTCGGTCTGCGGCGGCTCGACAAAGATCGAATACGGGTCCTGGAACGACTCCATCATGCCCCGCACCGCGCCATAGGTGCGGGCTTGATCGGTGGGCTGCTGGCCGTAGAACTGGCTTTCGGCAATATCCCAGGCTTCATTCAGCAACGGCGCGTGTCCGCCGCTCGATCGGCCCGCCAGCACTCCCGTCAATTGCGGGCCCAGCACGATGCCGGCAAAGAAGGCCAGTTCGATCAGCAAGCCAATTAACAAAAAACCGGCGATACGCCGGAATGACACTCGCATACTGCGCCCCTTCACACCGAATCTGCGTTGATTCTAACATGGCGGGGCAGGCGTCGCAAGGCATGCCCCCGCGAAGCGTGCTATACTGCGCCCGTGTCCGATCCGTTCACCATCTATCGCCAACACGCGGATCGCTATGATCGGCTTAAAGCGCGCGAGGATTACCAGCAGCGGCTGCCTGCGGCGTTCTCAGCCATCCGATCGTTTGATCGCGCCGACCTCGTCGAGTGGGGCGCAGGCACCGGCTGGCTCTCAGCCCTCGTCGCCCGGCAGGCCAGGTCGCTCATTGCCTGCGATCTCAATCCGCATATGCTGCGCATCGCCGCCGGAAAATACCGCGAGTTCGAATCTCTGCCATGGTACTTAGTCGCTGCCGATCACCGGCGGGCGCCGCTGCCCGATCGGGTGGCCGACGTAGCGCTGGCCGGTTGGACATTGTGCTATCTGGGCAGGCAGTTTACCGGCGAGACCTGGCAGCAGCAGATTACCCAGTCTATCGCTGAGATGCAGCGCGTGCTGCGTCCCGGCGGCACGATCATCATCGTCGAGACACTGGGGACCGGCTGCGCCGAACCCGCCCCGCCTGCCGGCTGGCTCGCCGATTACTACGCGGTCCTGGAAAACGATCTGGGCTTCCATTCCATGTGGGTGCGCACGGATTATCAGTTTGCGTCGCTGGACGAGGCGGTGGAGTTGTTGAGTTTTTTCTGGGATGATGAGCTCGGCGAGATGGCCCGCCGCAACAATTGGATCATTACGCCGGAATGCACCGGCATCTGGTGGAAGTAAAGCAGTGACGTGGTGCGATAGTGAAACAGGTGTAGAATCGCACGACAACCATCCGCGCCGTGGGGCGCGGCCTTCGAGGATAAGAACATGCGTGAGGTAAGTATCATCGGGATCGGGCAAGTGCCCGTGGGCGATCTGTGGGAAAAGCCCATTTACATCCTGGCCGTCGAAGCCATGCTGGCGGCGATCCGCGACTCCCAGGTCGAACAAATCGATAGTGTATATGTCGGCAACATGCTGTCGAGTACGCTGGCCGGACAAGATTCGCTGGCCAGCCTCGCCGCCGATCAGGTCGGCTTAACGGGCGTGGAAGCCGTGAAGGTCGAAGCAGCTTGCTCGTCGGGCGGCGTGGCTTTTCGGGAAGGCTATCTGGCCGTGGCGAGCGGACAAGTCAACTTCGCCCTGGTGTGCGGCGTGGAAAAGATGCTCGACCATCCGGGCGAAGAAATCACCGAAGGGCTGGTCAGCGCGTCGGATGCAGACTGGGAATCGGCGATGGGAGATACCTTCGTCGCCATCAATGCGCGCCTGATGCAGCGTTACATGCACGAGTACGGCGTCCAGCACGAAGACTTTGCGCCGTTCCCGATCAATTCGCATCACAACGCCGTCAACAACCCCAACGCCATGCTGCGCTATGAGCTGACCCGGGAGCAGTTCAACAAAGCCCGCATGATCGCGGATCCGATCAAGCTTGCTGGACTGCTCGCCAGTGTGCGATGGCGCAGCGGCGGTCGTGCTGGTTCCGACCGAGATTGCGCGGCAATTCAGCCCATTCCAGATCAAGGTGCGCGGCAGCGCGGTAGCCACCGACAGTTTGGCGCTGCACGATCGGCACAACTTGCTGGGATTGGAAGCAGTGGCAGCCTCAGCGAAGAAAGCGTTCGAGCAAGCGAAGTTGACGCCCGCCGACATTGATTTCTTTGAAGTGCACGATGCCTTTTCGATTACGGCGGTGGCCAGCCTGGAAGCGAGCGGCTTTGCCGAACCCGGCCAGGGCGTGCGCCTTGGCCTCGACGGCGAGATCAGCATCGGTGGCAGGCTGCCGATCTGCACGATGGGCGGATTGAAGGCGCGCGGACATCCAGTCGGCGCGACAGGGATGTACCAGATCGTCGAAGCGCTGGTGCAGCTGCGCGGCATGGCGGGCAAGAATCAGGTCAAAGAGGCAACCCTCGGCATGACGCAGAACATCGGCGGCAGCGGCTCGAACGTGGTGACGCATATTTTTGAGCGGGAAGCGTAATACGATATTGCGTGGTGCGTAATGTGTAATGCGTAACGCGCAATATGTACTGACAGGTTCGAAGGTCGTGTCATTCCGAGCGAGGCGAGGAATCTCACTACCCAGGCGTAAAGATCCCTCGCTCTGCTCGGGGGTGAAACCGTCAGCCAGCTCGGTACTTGCGTTGGAGAGAACGCACAGTGATCCACTTGAAACGCAGGAGCTTAACTCGAGTTCTGTTATTGCTGCTGATGCTGAGTCTGGCAGCCTGCAACCCGTCAGATACGCAGGACATCAAGCACACGTTATCCGGCTCATCTACATTCGCGGCGGCTGTCGCTGAAGCACAGCCGGCGAAGAAGTCGACGCGGGCGGCGACCAAAAACGTTGCGCCCACGCCAACCGCGGGCAGGCGCGTCAAGAACACGCCCGGGGATTTCGATTTCTACGCGATGGACCTGTCGTGGTCGCCCGATTACTGCGCGGGCACCAACGTCGACGATCCGCAGCAGTGCCGCCTGGGCAAGAAACTGGGCTTTGTGCTGCACGGCCTGTGGCCGCAATACACGCGCGGCTATCCTAGCGACTGCTCCAACGTAACCTTTCCCCAAGACGTTCAAGCAAAGTTCCCCAATCTCTACCCTAACGCCAAGTTGTACACACACGAATGGGACAAGCACGGCACCTGCTCCGGCTTGAAGCCTCTCGAGTACCTAACACTCTCCCAGTCGCTAAAAGAATCGATCGTGATCCCTCCGGCCTATCGCAATCCTGCCAGAGCGTTTCGCGCCACCGTGGATGACCTGAAGACGGCCTTCGTGGATGTGAATTCGTCGCTGAGCGAGGACGCGCTGGCCGTGCAGTGTTCGGGATCAGGGCGGTTCCTGAAAGAATTGGTCGTGTGCTTCTCGCGCGACGGCCAGCCGACCGCGTGCAGCACAGAGATTCAGAAGGATGCGGCGAAGAGCTGCGGGAATGTGGATTTTCTGGTGCGGAATGTGAAGTGAGAGGAGGCGCATCGCTCGTCACTCGTCGGCGCGAAGCTTCCCTGTGGGAATCGCTAGCAGTGGTATAATCCGCCCCGTTGCACACAACAGCGCTGCCTCACAAACTCCACGCATCAGCGTGATACCTCACTAAGGAGAAACACCATGTCTGTGATTGAATTTATCAATGCCCGCGAAATCCTCGATTCGCGCGGCAACCCGACCGTCGAAGTCGATGTCGTGCTGGACGACGGCGCGTGGGGACGCGCCGCAGTGCCCTCCGGCGCCTCGACCGGCGATAACGAAGCGCTGGAATTGCGCGACGGCGACAAGGCCCGCTATGGCGGCAAGGGAACTTTGAAGGCCGTGCAGAACGTGCTCGGCCCCATCGCCGAAGAAGTCGTCGGCATGGAAGCCACCGATCAGGTGGCGATCGATCAGGCGATGATCGACCTGGACGGCACGCCCACCAAGGCCAACCTCGGCGCGAATGCGGTGCTGGGCGTGAGCCTCGCCACGGCCAAGGCCGCGGCCAACTCGCTGGGCATGCCGCTCTATCGCTACATCGGCGGCACCGAAGCGCGTGTGCTGCCCGTGCCCATGATGAACATCCTCAACGGCGGCAAGCACGCCGCCGACAGCACCGATATGCAGGAGTTCATGATCCTGCCGGTGGCCGCGCCCAGCTTCAACGAAGCCGTGCGCTGGTGCGCCGAGACGTACGCGGCGCTGAAGGGCGTGCTGAAGAAGCGCGGCTACAACACCAGCGTCGGCGACGAAGGCGGCTTTGCGCCCAGCCTGAAGAGCAACGCCGAAGCCTTTGAAGTAATCCTGGAAGCCATCACCAAGGCCGGTTACAAGCCGGGCGAGCAGATCTTCCTGGGCATGGACCCGGCGTCGAGCGAGTTCTACCAGGACGGCAAGTACGTGCTGGCCAAGGAAGGCAAGACGCTGAGCAGCGCCGAAATGGTCGACTGGTATGTGAACGCCATCAACCAGTATCCGATCATCTCGCTGGAAGACGGCATGGCCCAGGACGACTGGGAAGGCTGGAAGCTGCTGTACCAGAAGCTCGGCCACAAGATTCAGACTCGTCGGCGACGATTTGCTGGTGACCAACGTCAAGTTTGTCGAGCGCGCGATCAAAGAGAAGGCCTGCAATTCGCTGCTGTGCAAGGTCAACCAGATCGGCACGCTCACCGAATCGATCGACGCCTCGCGCATGGCGCAGCGCGCGGGCTGGACCGTGGTCGTGTCGCACCGCTCGGGCGAGACCGAAGACAGCACCATCGCCGACCTGGTGGTGGCGCTGAACGCGGGCCAGATCAAGACCGGCGCGCCCTGCCGCAGCGATCGCATCGCCAAGTACAACCAGCTGCTGCGCATCGAAGAGGAACTGGGCGACATGGCTGTGTACGCCGGCCAGAGCGCCTTCAAGAACATGTAGCTGCACCCTGGTCAGGGGACACGGATAAACGCCGGTGAACACGGATGAGGCTTGCATCCGTGGCATCCGCGAAGATCCGTGTCCCATCTGTTCTGAGCGAGTTCATGAATCCACTCCTGCTCGATTTTCCTGAGACCTTCGATACCGAACGCCTGACCATTCGCGCGCCGCGCGTGGAAGACGCGCAGGAAATCGTCGAGGCCGTGAACGAATCGCTGCCGGAGCTGCGCCCGTGGATGCCGTGGGCGAAGGAACCGCCGACGCTCGACTTCCAGATCGCGCGGCAGCGGCAGGTGATGGCCCAATGGATCACGCGCGAAGAGCTGGTGCTGCACGCCTATCTCAAAGGCACGTCCACGCTGGTCCTGAGCAGCGGACTGCACCGCATCGATTGGCAGGTCGGCAAATTCGAGACCGGTTACTGGGTGCGGACGAAATTTATGGGGCAGGGTTTCGTGACGGAAGCCGTCAACGGCATCACCGCCTTTGCCTTCAAGCACCTGCACGCCAATCGTGTGGAGATTCGCTGCGATGCGCAAAACATCCGCAGCGCGGCCGTTGCGAAGCGCTGCGGCTTCCTGCTGGAAGGCATCCTGCGCCATGATAGCCTAGACGAGAGCGCCGAACTCCGCAGCACGCTGATTTTCTCCAAAATCAGCGCCGGTGAATTCAATTACTATGATGAGTGACGAATGAAATGTGAAGCGCGAATAATCAGCGTGTGCCATTCACTCACACCATGCGGTGCAGTGCTCCCGTCACGCGTCAGCGCGCAGCCTCCCTGTGAGACTCCTCATTCGTTATCTTTCCAAGAGGCCGCTCATGAAACATACGCCGATGGCGGTTGAACCAGTAACTCTGCAAGGACAGTACGTCCGGCTCGAACCGCTGAAGATGGAACACTTCGATCCACTCTGGTCAGTCGGGCAGGACGCCGAACTGTGGAAGCTGGCGCCGTATCAAATCAATTCAGGCGAGAAGATGCGGACGTATATCCGCGCCGCACTCGACGGGCAAGAACTGGGTGTCGCCCTGCCCTTCGTGACCATCTGGCAGGCCACTGATGAAATCGTGGGCAGCACCCGCTTTGGCAACATCGATGCGCCCAATCATCGCGTGGAGATTGGCTGGACGTGGATCGGAAAGCCGTGGCAGCGCACGCCGGTCAACACTGAGGCCAAGTTCCTGATGCTGCAGCACGCCTTTGAAGTCTGGCACTGCATCCGCGTGGAATTTAAGACCGACGTGCTCAACGCTCGATCGCGCGCGGCCATTTTGCGCCTCGGCGCCAAAGAAGAAGGCATCTTCCGCCAGCACATGATCACCGACAGCGGCCGCCTGCGCGACACGGTGTACTTCAGCGTCATCGACGACGAATGGCCCGGCGTGAAAGCACGCCTGCAAGAGCTGCTGGCGAAGCCGTTCGTGCCACGCCCGGTGTAAACTGTCAGAAACGCTCGCCGCAGTTTGCGCCTGATGTTTTAAGCTTCATGGGTTGCGCAGCATGCCCATATCTGATCAAGGCATCGACGTCAGCCTCAAGCGCCAGCGTTACACTGTCATTCCCCGCACGCTGGTCTTCATCGCGCGCGGCGATTGCGTCTTGCTGCTGCGCGGTTCTCCGCTGAAACGCATCTGGGCCAACAAATACAACGGCATCGGCGGACACATCGAACGCGACGAAGACATCTACTCCGCCGCCCGGCGCGAAGTCCATGAAGAAACCAGTCTTGAAGTTGACGGCCTGCGCCTCGTCGGCTTGATCAACATTGACGGCGATCAGCCGGCCGGCATCCTGCTCTTCGTCTTTACCGCCGCCTCCCGATCGGGTGATCCCATCCCGTCGGAAGAAGGCACGCTGGAGTGGATCGCGCGCGATCAATTGGCGCAGATCGATCTGGTGGAAGACCTGCCGACGATCCTGCCGCGGGCGCTTGATTTACCGTCCAACGCCCCGCCCTTCTTTGCGCACTATCAGTATGATGAACAAGGACGGTTGATGATACGCTTCAATGGTGATTGACCATGGACGCCTTCGAACGCGAACTCACTGCCGCCGTTGAACGTGAGGACCTCGACGCCGTCGTCGCGGCTTTAGCCAAACGCGGATCGGGCGCTTTTGCCGTGGGCGCCGATCCCGGCACGGCCAAAGGCGCCGACGTCATGCTGGCCGCCCGGCTGATCCGATCGCGCGCTTCAAGCTCCTGGCAATTTATTCGGTTGGGTCAAGCGCCTGCTGACCCGACGCGATTACAACGGGCATCAGTTGGGGCTGGTCATGTTGTCCGATGTGTACGATCAGAAACCGCAGGCTGCTCTGCAACTGCTTCAACGCCACGCCGGCAGCGACAACTGGGCCGTGCGGGAGTACGCGGGCAGTCTGCGCCGGGCGCATTCTCGATCAGCACTTTGCGGAAGTGTATCCGGTGATGCAGGCATGGTCACAGCACAAATCGGAAAATGTGCGGCGGGCGGTGGTCATCGCCGCGATGGAAGCGGCTAAGGCGAATCATCCCCAGCGCGGCGCCAGGCTGCTGAGGTTGCTCGATCCGTTGATGCGCGACGAGTCGCGTTACGTGCGCGTCAATCTCGGCCCGTTTGCCATCAGCCTGGCGCTGCTGAAGAACTACCCCGACCTCACCTTGAAGTGGCTGCGCAAACACGCCCGCAGCCAGAACGAATTCGAGCGCTGGAACGTAGCCATGGTCTGGAGTGCCGTGGGCGGGCGCAAGTACGCCGAACAAGGTATGGAACTCCTGACCGATCTGGCCGCGGATGAGCGCCGCTTCGTGTGGCGCGCAGTCGCTTCGGCAACGGTGAAGTTAGGCAAGGCCAGACCGGAAGTGGTGAAGCCAGTCTTGGGGCAGTGGCGCGCCGATCCGGTGCGCCGTCAGGTAGCCGAAGTCGCTAGCCGGTATCTGCGATAGGATGTGCTATACTCTCTCGTAGAAATTGGTTTTAGCGGGAGGCAGTCATGAGCGAGCCAAAGCCAATAAAGGAAACTGCCGCAGCGTATCTGACCGTTGAAGCTAGCGCGCGCCGCCTATTTCCCAACCTGAGCCTCGATCAGGCAATGGCCGAGTTGCTACTAGAACGCGCTCAAAAGAATCTCATCAGATATCAGACGGCCACGCGCCAGTTCGAAGCGAAGTACCCGCAGGGATTCGACGCGGTACGCGCAGCCGTCGCGGGCGAAGATATCTCTGGTGAAATGGAACAAGATTACTTTGACTGGGAGCTGGCGGTCACGGGCGTCAGTGACATGGCAGAGGAAATCGAACGCCTGAAGCAGCTGAGCGAAGCGGCATGAACGTCGCGCAGTTGGCGGCAGCCTTGCAAAACGAAGCGGCGCGCCGGGCCTACCTGCGGCGCGTGGAGATTCTCGATCAAAGCGCCAATCTCATAAAAGCCCGGCTGCATATCGCGCCCGATCTCTTTGTACAAGTCTATCGCAACGACCGCTTTGACACGACGAACTTTGCTCTGATCCATAACAACCAGCGTGTATACGCTCGCGATCAAGTCGCCGGCGTGTGGCATCAGCACACGAGTGCCTCGCCCGAGGCACACGACACCAGCGCAGAAGGTCGACTTCCCACAGAATTGCCGCACTTCCTGGATGAAGTTGAGACCATTCTGGCTGCGCTTGGACTGCCATGACCCAACCCAGCCGCTCCTTCGATCGCGCCGCCGACTACTACGATCAGACCCGTGAACTGCCGGAACCGATTGCGACCCACGGCATCCCCGCAGTGTTGCAGCACCTCGCGCCTCACGGCAGGATTCTGGATGTAGGCACCGGCACGGGCCGGATCAGCGTGCCGCTGCTGCGTCTGGGCGCGGACGTCACCGGCATCGATCTGTCGTTGAACATGATGGGCAGGCTGCGCCAGAAGTATCCCGCCGCCCCTGTGGCGCAAGCCGATGCCGCGCGCCTGCCCTTCGCGGACCGGCAGTTCGACGCCGTGCTGACCACCCATGTGATGCATCTGATCGGGCCGTGGCGCGAAGCGCTGCGCGAATATCGGCGCGTGCTCAAGCCGGGCGGCGTCTACATCGACAGCGTGCAATGGCACGCTGTCTCATCGCAACTGACGCGCATTCGCGATCACTGGCGCGCGCTGGTTGAGGCGCAGGGCGCGCAGTGGCGGCGGCCCGGCGTGCAAACCCATCCCGAGCTCGACGCCGAATTGCAGAGGGTGGGCGGACAGGTGGAAGCCGTGGAAGTGCTGCGGTACAGTGCCACCGCCACACCCCGCGAACGGCTGGACCAGATCCATAGCCGTGTCTGTTCCGATGCGTGGGATGTGCCCGACGAAGTGTTTGAGGCGACTTTCAAAGAGCTCACTACCTGGTGCCAGCAAGAAATCGGCCCGCTGGATAAACCGATCACCGAAGAGCGGCGCTTCACGCTGCGTATTGCGCGTTTTGAATAACCTGTCAACGTTTCTCCGCCACAATCACATTCGGCACTTCCACCCACGAATCCGTGCCGAGGTTCCGGTTGCCCGATCGCAGCACCAGTCCCGACGATGTGCCGCCATCCAGATTCAGCGCCGCCTCCAGATCAAGATCGCTCGCCGCTAGCCACTGGCCAAATTCCGTCAGCGTGAAGGCTGGCAGGGGACTCACGACGAAGATGAGGCGCCCCGATCGATCTTGCGCCACGGCGGTGCGCGGTGCAGCCCGCCCGTTGTCGTCGATCTCCAGGTTCGGCGAGCCGCCGGGCAGCACCAGCATCGGAAAATTCTGCAGCGCGTAAGTCAATGGCTCGCCGTTATACGGCTCCTGCACGTTCCAGCGCACGCGCACCTCGTCGCCGCTCACCGCCAGCATGCCGCCGAAGCCTTGATAGACCACGCCGTCGCGCCTCTGCCCGTCCTGAATCACCAGACCCAGCGCATGGTTCTGCGGATCGAAGAAGTTGCCGTTGACGGCGACGAGCGCCCTGGATTCGGACAGCCATGCGCTGACGCGCCGGGGCCGATCGGGATCATAGAGCACGCGCAGACGAGTCTGCGCCGGATCGATCCGCAGCGAAGCGTAGAGCGATCCCCCTGCTCGATCTGGAGTTCGCGATATTCCACACCTGCCCCGATCGACTGCCAACCTGTATCACGCGGCGCGGAAGTAGCCGTGGGGCGGGGTAGGCTCGGCGGTGGCATGACCACCGTCGGTGTGCGTTGAGCGATCGAGCAGCCGCACGAGACCAGCAGGCTAATCGCCAGGAGCAGCCGGCTGGTGATTCGCGCGGTGCGTCTGCGCACCACGCGGGCGCGGCGTGTGAGCCAGGCTGGGTTTACGGCCATTCGCCACCGCCCGGCCCGACCGTGCCCAGCACTTTCACGTCCACTGTGACCACCGCCGGCACGCGCCCCACCGAATCAAAGCCCCACACGTGGGTCGGCGTCCACGCGGCAATGCCCGACGAACTGCCGCCGTCAAAGTTCAGCGCCGTGTCGATGTCGAGATCGCTGTTGGCGAGCCACACCGCCAGGCCATGCAGCGTAAACGAGCTCGAGGGCGTGGCGACGAACAGCAAGTTGCCCGATCGATCCGCGGCAATCACCGTGCGCCGCGCGGTACGCGCATCGTCGGGGATTTCAGGATTGACGATTCCGCCCGGCAGTAACAGCATCGGAAATGATTCGATCGATTCGATGATCTGCAGGCCCGCCGGTTTGGTCCAGCCGCGCAGCGGCCACACGGCCGCGCCGACGCCGGTGAGATAGAACGCGCCTTCCATGCGTTGATGCGACTGCCCGCCGCTCTGACCGTCGCTGGTCAGCTGTCCGACCGCGTTGTGTGCCTTGTCAAAGAAGCTGCTGTTGATCACGACCAGGGCCTGCGTGGCGCTGTACCACTCGCGCACGGTCAGCGGCGACTCCGGTTGATAGGTCACGTGAAAATCAACTAGCGACGGATCGATCCTGACGACATCCACGCGCCCGGTCTTTCCGATCGGGTCAGCCATCATCTCGCGGACAGAGACGCCCAATCGGATGGGCTGCCATCCCTCGGCCGTGATCGGCGCGACAGTCGGCATCAAGGTGGGCGACGGTTGCGGCGCGGGCAGAGTCGCCGTGAGGTCAGGCGTGATCGTCGCAAGCGGCGTGCGCGTCGCCAGCCACGGTGCGGCCAATGTCGGCAGAGGTGATGAGGCGGCGCTGGCCGGCGCACAGGCAGCGAGCACAGACGACTCACCACAAGCAGGATGCAAGCTGCGGGATGCAAGACGCAACGTGCTTCTTGCACCATGCCTACCGCATTCTTCGCCTCCGCTACGCTCCGCTCAGAATGCTTCATGCATCCTGCTCCTGCTTCATGCGGCCTGCTTGTGCTCGTAAAACACCAGCAGGGTGCTGCCGTACTGGCGCTGCTCGATCTCCTCGAAATGCTCCAGCGGCGCGGCTTCGTATTCCTTGGGATGAATCTGCGCGATGATTTCGCCGTCGTCGGCCAGCCAGCCGGGCTGCTCGTCGAGCAGCGTCAGCGCGTCGATCCACAGGCGCTGATACTGCGGCGGCGCGATGTAGATGTAGTGGAACGGCTGCGGCACATTCCGCAAATAGGCAAACGCATCGCCGCGCACGATCTCGGCGCGTTCGCTCAACCGGGTGAGCAGCAGATTTGCCTTGATGGTTTCCTGCGCCTTGCGGTTCTTCTCGACGAAGACGGCGTGCGCTGCCCCGCGGCTGAGCGCCTCGATGCCCACGCCGCCCGTGCCGCCGAACAGATCGAGAAAGCGGGCCTCGACGATATCCGCGCCGAAGATGTTGAACAGCGCCTCCTTCACCCTGTCGGTGATGGGGCGGGTAGAATCGCCGGGAACTGATTGGAGGTTGCGGCCTTTGGCCGCGCCAGAAATGACGCGCATAGTTGTCGTGTTAACTGATGGGTACCAATGAAATACAACGGTTGGCCGCTATGGTTCATTACCATTGCTCTTTGTTATGTGGTCATTAGTCATTTCCCCCGCAATCCTACCACAGCGGCAGACCCTTGAACAACCGGCCCCGGTCAGCGCCGCCGCTGAAACACCTTCACCAGTTCACGCAGCCACATTACGGTGCTGCCCACCAGGATGCACAGCAGCCAGTCCTGCGCGCTGAGCGGCACGGTATTGAACGGCGTTTGCAGGAATGGCAGGTAAATCACGGCGATTTGCAGCAGCACCGAGATGAACAGCGCCAGCCACAACCACTTGTTGCTGAACAATCCCTTGAACGCGCTGTCTTCATCCGAGCGAGCATTCAGCGCGTTGAATAATTGAAAGAACACCAGGGTCGTAAAAGCCAGTGTCTGTGCATACTTCATATCGCCCGTGCCGCCCGGAATCAAGCCCGCGGGCAACGCCCAGTCCATGACGCCTAATGTGCCGATCATCATGATGACGCCGACGAAGAAGATGTCGAACCACATCGGCGCGTAATCACACGGGTGCGCGGATCGCGCGGGGGCTTCTTCATCACATGGGGATCGGCCGGTTCCACGCCCAACGCCAGCGCGGGGCCGGAATCGGTGAGCAAGTTGATCCACAAAATCTGTGTCGCCAACAAGGGCACGATGATGGATGAGCCTTCTTCGGGCAGTAAGCCGATCGTGTTGGCCAGCACCACGCCGAAAAACATCACCAGCACTTCACCGATGTTGGACGACAGCAGATAGCGCAGGAACTTCTGGATATTGGCAAAGATCGAGCGGCCCTCTTCCACCGCGGCCACGATCGAAGCGAAGTTATCATCGGTCAAGATCATATCGGCTGCGCCCTTGGATACGTCCGTGCCGGTGATGCCCATCGCCACGCCGATGTCTGCCGCTTTCAGCGCGGGCGCGTCATTGACCCCGTCACCCGTCATCGCCGCGATGTCCCCATCGGCTTTCAGGGCGCGCACGATGCGCAGCTTGTGCTCTGGCGCGACCCGCGCAAACACCGCGGTCTCCTTGACCAATTTACGCAGACGTTGATCGTCCGTCTTCTGCAATTCATACCCGTGACCGCGCGTTGTCCTTTGGCCATGATGCCCAGTTCGGCGGCGATGGCCGCCGCCGTCGTGGGATGATCGCCCGTGATCATGATGGAGCGCATCCCCTGCGCGGCGCGCCACCTCTACCGCCTCGCTCGGCCTCCGCACGCGGCGGATCAATCATACCGACCACGCCCAGGTACACTAATTCTCGTTCGGCATCCTCGCTGATGGTATCGCTGACCGCATCTTTATGCAGCAGCGGTACGCCACGCCGATCGTGCGCAGCGCGTCCTCGGCCAACCGATCGATCTCGGCCTGAATTTCGGCGCGGCGTGCGGCGTGAGCAGATGTTCTTTACCGCCTGTCCGCTCATGGGTGCAGCGGGCCAGCAGCACATCGGGCGCGCCCTTGGAGGCCACGGCAATCATGTCTTCGCGCTCGGCATCCTCCAACGCAGTGCTCATCATCTTGCGTTCCGACGAGAACGGCACTTCGCCCACGCGCGTGTAACGCTCGGACAAATCTTCTTCGGTCATGCCCGCTTTGCGCGCTGCCACCACCAGCGCGCCTTCGGTCGGATCACCCTGCACCATCCAGCGTCCATCCTGCTGCAGAAGTGCCGCATTATTCGCCAGCGCGGCGAAACGCAGTGTCCGCTGACTTGCCGCAGCAGATCACCTTCGGCCAACGTCTGACCCTGATACTGCACTTCACCGACAGGATCGTAACCGCCGCCCGTAAGTTCCACGCGGCCCAGCGGCACCACCACCGTGCGCACGGTCATCTCATTCTTGGTCAGCGTGCCGGTCTTATCGGTGCAGATCACCGTTGTGGAGCCCAGCGTCTCCACGGCACTCAACTTACGGACGATGACATTGCGCTTGGCCATGCGCGACATGCCCAACGACAGCACGATGGTCGTGATCGCCGTCAAGCCTTCCGGCACGGCGGCCACGGCCAGCGACACCGACAGCAGCAAAATATCGACGAGCTGATCCAGCGATCGGGATTGGCGATTAACGATGAGCAACGTCAGGCCCATGATGATGGCGATCGCGATCACAATCCGCCCGAGCAGCTTGCCCACGCGATCGAGTTCTTTTTGCAGCGGCGTGGGTTCTTCTTGTTGCTGCTGCAAGGTGCCCGCAATGTTGCCGATCTGCGTATCCGGCCCGGTGTGCGTCACGATCGCTCGCCCGCGCCCCGAGGTCACCGCCGTGCCGCTGAAGATCATGTTCTGCTGATCGCCGATGCCCACCTCGTCGACGATGGGCTCGCTGTCCTTGGACGCCGACGTGCTCTCACCCGTCAACGCGGCTTCGGCCACCCGCAGCGCGATCGATTCGATGACGCGCCCATCGGCGGCCAACGTGTCGCCCTCTTCAATCAGCAAGATGTCGCCGGGCACCACTTCGCGCGTGGGAATCTGCTGCTGCTGGCCATCACGCAGCACGCGCGCAGCGGCGCGGCCATCGCCTGCAACGCCGCCACGGCCTGCTCGGCGCGATTCTCCTGCATGTAACCCAGCACCGCATTGAGGATGACGATGGCGAGGATGGTCAGCGCTTCATAGGGCAACCCGCCCTCTTCTTCGATGACCCACGCCACGAATGAAATCACCGTGGCGACGATGAGCAGCATGGTGAGTGGATTTTGGAACTGCGCCAGGAATCGTTTCCAGGCTGGCTCGGGTGGAATCGTGGGCAGCTCGTTGGGGCCGCATGCGCCAGTGCGTCTCTGGCGGCGGCCGAGGTCAGCCCGCGTGCCGCATCGCTGTGATAATCGGGCTAACGACCGTGGCGACAGTCTGGCGATACGGCGGCACCCCGCCGCCGGCCGAAGCCGCCGCGCGCGGTGGTTCAAAGGTTGTGGCGGGTTGATCGGTTGTCATGTTTTTATTCCTGAGTATGATCGCGATTGCCAATCTCGTGGCTCAATTATAGTACGCAGCCCGACGCCTGTGCTACAATTCGTACCATGCCAAAGTATCCCACCCTCAACATCGAGGCCCTGCTCGAACAAGACATTCCCGCGCTGCGCAGCAATGCCGGTCATGATCTGGTGCTGCGCGCCTACCAGGTGGCCGACCAGGCGCACGAAGGCCAGAAACGCACCTCGGGCGAGCCGTACGTGCAGCACTGCCTGGCTGTCGCCAACATCCTGACCGGCCTCGGCCTGGATGCGCCCACCATCGCCGCGGGCTTGCTGCACGATACGCTGGAAGACACCGCCTACACCCGCGAACAAATGGAAAAGGAATTCGGGAAAGAAGTGCTGAGCCTGGTGGAGGGCGTGACCAAGCTGGGCCAATTCGATCATCTGGATTCACAGGCGGCCCGATCGTATGACGAGCGCGAACTGGAATCGCTGCGCAAGATGTTCCTGGCGATGGTGGACGATCCACGCGTGATCTTGATCAAGCTGGCCGATCGGCTGCACAACATGCGCACGCTGGGCGTGCTGCCTGAAGAGCGCCGCCAGCGCATCGCGCAGGAAACGCTGGAACTCTTCGCGCCGCTGGCCAATCGGTTGGGCATCTGGCAGATGAAGTGGGAACTGGAAGACCTGGGCTTCCGCCACCAGTATCCTGACAAATATAAAGAGATCGCGCAGCTCATCGACGAGAAGCGGCCCGATCGGGAAGAGTATCTTCGACGAGTCAGCCTCAAGCTGCAGGAACGCCTGAAGGCCGAGGGCATCAACGCCGAAATCACGGGACGTCCCAAACACATTTACAGCATCTGGAAGAAGATGGAACGCAAAGGCTCGTTCGAGCAGGTATATGACGTGCGGGCCATTCGCGTGCTGGTGGACACGATGCCCCAGTGTTACGCGGCGCTGGGCATCGTGCACTCGATGTGGCGGCCCATCAGCGGCGAGTTCGACGATTACATCGCCAATCCCAAAGACAACCTGTATCAGAGCCTGCACACCGCGGTGGTGGCCGACGAGGGCCGGACGCTGGAAGTGCAGATTCGCACGCGCGAGATGCACGAAAGCGCCGAGCTGGGCATTGCCGCGCACTGGCGTTACAAGGAAGGCGGCAAGCGCGATCCGAGATACGAAGAGAAGATTGCGTGGCTGCGCTCGCTGATGGACTGGCGGCACGACGTGGGCGATGCGCGGGAGTTCGTCGATTCGCTGCGTTCCGACGTCTTTCAGGATCGCGTCTACGTGTTCACGCCCAAGGGCAAGCTGGTGGATATGCCCACCGGCAGCACGCCGATTGACTTTGCCTATCACATCCACACCGACATCGGCGATCGCTGCCGGGGTGCGCGCGTGAACGGCGCGCTGGTGTCGCTTGATTATCCCTTGAAGACCGGCGATCGCGTGGAGATCATCACGGCCAAACGCGGCGGTCCCAGCCGCGACTGGCTCAATCCCAATCTGGGCTACGTCAAGACGCAGCGCGCGCGCACCAAGATCAAACAGTGGTTCAAGAAGCAGGATCGCGAGCAGAACATCGCGCAGGGTCGGGATGTGGTGGAACGCGAACTGCACCGCCTGAGCCTGGACGCCATGTCGCACGATTCCGTCGCGAAGCTGTTCGGCTTCGACAAGGTGGACGACTTTTTTGAGAAGATCGGCGGCGGTGACATCAGTTCGCAGGCGATCGTCAGCAAAGTCATCGAAGCCGATCGCAAGGCGAATCCGCCGCCGGAGGAGCCGGTGCCCATGGTGCCGGTGTCCAGGCCGGAAGTGGCCGGGCTGGCGGTGCGCGGCACGGGCGGCATGCTGACCCAACTGGCGAAGTGCTGCAAGCCGGTGCCGGGCGATCCGATTGTGGGCTTTGTAACCCGCGGGCGCGGCGTGACGATTCATCACGCCAACTGCGTCAACATGTTGAATAGTTCCGAATCCGAGCGGTTGATCGAAGTTTCCTGGGGCACCAGCCAGCGCACGTATCCGGTGACGATCAAAATTTCGGCTTACGATCGCGACGGCCTGCTGCGCGACGTAGCGACTGTGGTGGCCGGTGAAAACGTCAGCATGAGCAGCGTGCACGTAACGACCAACAAGAACCTGGCCACCTTTGTCGCCACGCTGGAAATTGCCGGCACAGCGCAGTTGTCCAAGTTGATGGATCGCATCGAGCGGCTGCCGAATGTGATTGAAGTGAAACGGCAGTTGAATTGAATGCGGAATGCAGCGTGCAGAATACGGAGCCTTGTTGTGCGGCGATTTCTGTTCTTGATCATCGTGCTGTGCGCATTCACGCTGGCGGCTTGCGGGCCGGCCTTGACGCCCTTACCCTATGCCGAAGATTTCTCCACGGCCGACGGCGGCTGGAAGACCGCCAGCGACGAGGCGATCAAGATCGGCGTGCAGGCCGGCGCGCTGCACTTCAAAATCGACGATCTCGACACCATCGCGTGGTCGACGCCCAGGGATAAACGCTTCGGCGATTTTGTGCTGGATGTGGACGCGCAGCAGGTCGCCGGCCCGGACGACAACACCTACGGCGTGATCTTCCGCTATCAGGATGATCGCAACTTCTATCGGCTCGACATCAGCGGCGACGGCTACTACGCCGTGTCCAAGCGCAAAGACGGCGTGTGGACCAAAGTGCAGGACTACGTCGAAACGCCGGCCGTCAAGCAGGGCCATGCCACGAATCACCTGCAGGTGATCGCCCAGGGCCGTCAATTCACGTTCAACGTCAACGGCGAAACGGTGAAGACCTTCAGTGACGGCGATTTCCCCGCCGGGAATATCGGCGTGACGGCCGGGACATTGTTCGACAACGCCGGTGTGCAGATTGCGTTCGACAATCTGAAGGTGAGCGAGGTGAAACCGTGAGCTCGTGCCTGTTCTGCCAGATCGCCGCCGGTGAACGACCCGCGGCGATTGTCTATCGCGGCGACGACGTGATCGCGTTTCGCGACATCCACCCGCAGGCGCCGACGCACATCCTGATCATCCCGGCGAAGCACATCGGATCGGTGGCCGAGGCCACTGCCGAGGATGAAGATCTGATCGGGCGGATGATCACCACCGCCAAAGCGATCGCGCAGCAGGAGAATTTGAGCCAGGGCTACCGGCTGGTGATCAACACCGGCATGCAGGCGGGGCAATCGGTGTTTCACCTGCACGTGCATCTGCTGGGCGGTCGCGCGCTGCACTGGCCGCCCGGCTAAATTCGGAATTTGGAACTCGGAATGTAGAATTTTCATTCCGCATTCAACATTCCACATTCAACATTCAGGTGAGGTAAACATGGAACTCCAACTGATCGCACTCGATAAGCCGGAAGATATGAATGTCATTCTCGGCCAGTCGCACTTCATCAAGACGGTAGAGGACCTGCACGAGGCGCTGGTGCAAGCCGTGCCGGGCATCAAGTTCGGGCTGGCGTTCTGCGAGGCGAGCGGCGTGTCGCTGGTGCGCGCGTCGGGGACGGATGCAGCGCTGGTGGAACTGGCGAAAAAGAACGCGCTGACCCTGGGTGCGGGACACTCCTTCATCATCTTCCTGGGTGCGGGCTTCTTTCCGATCAACGTGCTCAACGCGGTGAAGCTGGCGCCGGAGGTGTGCCGCATCTTCTGCGCCACCGGCAATCCCGTGCAGGTCATCATTGCGGAGAGCGAGCAGGGACGCGGTATCCTGGGCGTGATCGACGGCGAGCGCACCAAGGGCATCGAGACCGATGCCGACGTGGCGTGGCGCAAGGACTTCCTGCGGAAGATCGGATACAAACTGTAGCGGCGCACACCTGTGGCAGCACCCGCCAGACGATCAAGAGTCGCAGCAGTATTCGCCATCGTGGGCGGATTGGTACAGATCTCCGCAGCGTTGGCGGTCTTGTTTCTGCCTGTGCTGGGGAATTGCTCGAGGCAGGCAGGCGGCGAACTGATCTGCGGCCGAATTTCTTACATTCAACTGGGCGGCAATGCATTAGGATATGGCATCCTGATCGCAATGATCGGGGCAGGTGTCTTGGCCGTGGGCAGCGCTCAAGACACAAACCGCAGACGAATACTGCTTGTTCGCTGGGGAGGAACTTTTTTCAGCTTCATGGTAGCGATCATTACGGGATTCAGTTTTGGGATAGTTTTCGTGCCGGGAGCGGTGCTGCTGCTCGCGTCAGCGGTGTGGACGACCGTACCGCGCAGCCGTTAACCGGCTGAGCAATTTAGGTCGCGCAGGAGGGCACGGATGAACAAGAATGATATTCTCACGCTGTATGATTACAATTACTGGGCGAATGCGCGCGTGTTGAACGCGGCGGCCAAACTCACCCTCGATCAGTTCACAGCGCCTGTCGGGTTGAGTCATGGCAGTGTGCGCGGGGCGTTGGTGCACATATTGGGTGCCGAGATGGTATGGCGCTCGCGCTGCGCGGAAGGCCTCTCGCCCTCGGCTTTGCCGGATGAAGCGGGGTTCCCTACGCAGGATATGCTGCGCGAGCTCTGGCGGGACGAAGAGCAGAAGATGCGCGCCTATTTGAACTCGCTCAGCGACGAAGCACTTCATCAAACCGTGCAGTACAAGACCACCAAAGGTGTGCCGTTTGAGAACGTGCTGTGGAATTTGCTGGCGCACGTGGTCAATCACGGCACACAGTTTAGGGCGGAGGCGGGGATCGCCTTAACGGCCTACGGGCAGTCGCCGGGCGATCTCGATCTGCTGTTGTACTTCCGGGAAAAGACGCCTTAGGGCGGTCTTCTGGTTGGTTTACGCCATGTCCTCTGATCTACCCTCCAAATTGGATACAGCCTGGCAGCGCCGCGCTCCCCTGCACACTTCGGCGAACACCAATGCCTACCGCTTGGTCAATCGCGCGGGTGATGGCTTTCCTGATCTGGCCGTCGATCGCTATGGCGCTGTGCTCGTGGCGCATGTCTACAGCCAGGGCGTGAAGGTCTCGCCGCCGCGAGCCGTGTTGCAGGCGTTGGCCGACCGGGTTGGGGCCGCAGCCGTTTACGTCAAATATCGGCCGGTGCAGGGCAATGTGCTTGATGATCGAGCGCAGCGCGCGCTCACCCCCATCGAGCCGCTGATTGGCTCGCCGGTCGAGCGCCTGGATGTGATTGAGCGCGGAGCGCGTTTCATCATCCGCCCGGCCCAGGGTTTGAATCCCGGCTTGTTTCTGGACATGCGCGAAGCGCGCGAGTTCGTGCGCGCCAGCGCCGCCGGCAAGACGGTGCTGAATTGCTTTGCGTACACGTGTGCGTTTGGCGTGGCGGCCTTGCAGGGAGGCGCGGCGCGCGTGCTCAACCTGGACATTTCGCGTCGCTACCTTGATTGGGGACGTGAGAACGTGGAACTTAACGGTTTTGCGACCGTGCCAACCGATTTTGTGAAGGGCGATGTGTTTGACTGGCTAAAGCGCTTGGGCAGGCGCGGGCAGAAGTTTGACGTGGTGATCCTCGATCCGCCGAGTTATTCCACCACCCACGAGACGCGCTTTGCAGTGGAGCAAGATACGGCCCGGTTGGTGGCGTTAGCCGCGCCAGTCGTGCAGCCGGGCGGGACTTTGATCGCCTGCACGAACTACGAACAGTTGCCGCAGCGGGGATTTGTGAGCCGTGTGCGCGAAGGCCTGGCGGGAGTGGCCGCCAGGATCGTCGAGACGCGGCATGAGCCCAACCTCGATTTTCCGGCGGCCCCCGGCGCGCAGCCTTACCTCAAGGTGTGTGTGGTGAAAACGGAGTGAAGTCTTTTTGCGCCGAGGCGATCTTGCTCTGCGGGGTTGGAGATTGCTTCGCCGCTGCGCGGCTCGCAATGACGGCAACCTGCCCTACCTGTCATTACTTAAGTCTTCTCCAGCACGGCGTACAACACGACGCCGGCCGCGACGGCGAGGTTGAGTGAACTGACGTGGCCGTGCATGGGTAGCCGCACCAGTTGGTCACAGACGGCAGCCTGTTCGCGCGAGAGTCCCTCACGTTCGCTGCCCAGCAGGACAATCAGCGGCCGCTCGTACGCTTCGACTTCTCGATAGTCCACACTTCCCCTGGCCGTAGTGCCATAGATGTGATAACCCTGCCGCTGCGCCCAGTGTGACCACTCGACGAAGGAAGCGGAGACGATCGGATACCAGAAGATCGATCCGAGGCTGGCGCGCACGGCGGTGGGATGATAGGGATCGACGCCGCTGTCGAGGAGGATCAAGCCGCTGGCGCCCACCGCATCGATCGTGCGGAGGATGGTCCCCACGTTGCCGGGATCCTGCGGAGAAACGATCGCGGCGCCCCACGGGAAATTCTGCGGAGTGAGATCGTCCAGCTTTGCGCGCCGCTGCCGCGCCACGGCGATTACGCCCTGCGGATTCTCTTTCTCGGCGATGGACGCGAGGATGTCGGCGGTGGTTTCATAACACGCAACACCCTCCGCCACAGCGCGATCGATCAGCCGGCCGGCAAAGTCACTGTCCAACAGGTCGGGCGCGTAGAAAAGAGCATCAAGCGCAGCCTGCGCGGCCAGTGCCTCGCCGATGTGGAAGAGCCCTTCAACCAGGAACAAGCCGGCCGCGTCGCGCTGTTTGCGCTGGCGCAGGGCGCGGGCCTGTTTGATCTTGGGGTTGCTGTGGCTGGTGATCAGTGATGGCATGTTGGAAGTTGCAGATTAGAAGTTAGATGTTGGATTGTTGTTCCGAAGAGCGTACGACATACGCGATGGGCGACTTCACGAGACAGAAACAGAAGACTAACCTGCGACCAGCCTTATTATAGCGCTAAAGACTTCCGAAGGGACTACCTCCCCGCCAGCCGATCAGCCCGGTTGCCGTTTGCTTCCGTGGGCTATTCGGGTGTACAATCTCAGACAGAGGAATGCCGCTACCGCTGGCGGCACCTACACAGCTTGGCCGTTAATTTCCAGAACGGCCTGTCTCGCCCGGCTTAGTTCAACTTGGGATTACGTGACGCAGAGCTTGCCGGGCGGCTCTCAACGCGATCCGTCTCCACTGCAGCGGGCTATGCCGTTTCACACACGCGGCTTCGCTGACCCGCGCCGCATCAATCCTTATTCGTTAGACCGCTGATTGGCACGGCTCTCACAAGGTCTCCCCTGGCCGTGCAAATAACAGGCGCAGCGCTCGATCAGGGTGTGCGCCGAAATACCGCCGGGCTTTGGCTAAATGTCGCCAGCCTTTTCAGATGGTGTGGCCGATCACCAAGTTGTTGAAGGCCGCCATCGTGTGATCGAATGAGGGGGCGCTGGCCCGTCCCGCATCTTCGTGGAGCGTGACATCGCGACGATAGTGCAGGCCATTCTCCACGCCCCAATGACCGCGGTTCAACTGCAGCAAGCGCGCGGGTGAGGCCTAAGCAGCAGCGAGACTCGTGACCCCACAGGTCGTTTCGGTTTGCGTGGCCCCGGTTCGCAGGCAGACGGTGCACCGTTCGATCTTAGCGACTTGCTGCAAGTGGGGCCGATCGGACGAGTCGGTCAACAAATTACAGGCTTGTCAGGCGCCGAGTGGCCAGAAGCCCGTGACTTTTCTCCACGGTCTGCGTGTCTGGACGTTGGCGATCACCGGACTGGTGTCCGGCAAACACATCTGAGCACGAAAAGGACTGGCACTATGCTGCGTATATCAACGCTTCGAAAAGTTCTGCTTATCAGCCTTCTGATCCTACTATGTGCATTCCAGGTAGGTATGGCTTTCTCCGCGCCCGATGTTGGGACAAGCGCTGGTCCTGAGGGCGGACTGGTTCGCGCCCTGGCGATTGATCCGGTGACGCCGACCACCCTCTATGCAGGCACAAGTGGCGGCGGCGTGTTCAAGAGCACGAACGGCGGCGCAAACTGGAGCGCCGTCAACGCCAGCCTGACCAATACCGATGTTCGCACCCTGGCGATTGACCCGGTGACGCCGGCCACCCTCTATGCGGGAACATATGACGGCGGCGTGTTCAAGAGCACGAACGGCGGTGCGAACTGGAGCGCCGTCGATACCGGCCTGACCGGTAGCATGATTTACGCCCTGGCGATTGACCCGACGATGCCGGCCACCGTCTATGCGGGGACATGGGACGGCGGCGTGTTCAAGAGCACGAACGGCGGTGCGAACTGGAGCGCTGTTAATACCGGTATCGGCCCGACCCAGAACGTTTGGTCCCTAGCGATTGACCCGGTGACGCCGGCCACCCTCTATGCAGGGACACAGGTCGACGACGTATTCAAGAGCACGAACGGCGGTGCGAACTGGAGCGCCATCGATACCGGCCTGACCGGTAGCTCTGATTTACGCCCTGGCGATTGACCCGACGATGCCGGCCACCCTCTATGCGGGGACCGGGGGCGGCGTGTTCAAGAGCACGAACGGCGGTGGGAACTGGAGCGTGGCCAACGCCGGCCTGCCCACAGTCGCTGTTTGGGCCCTGACGATTGATCCGGCGGCACCGGCCACCCTCTATGCGGGGACATATGGTGGCGTGTTCAAGAGCACGAACGGCGGCGCGAACTGGAGTCCGGTCAACACCGACCTGTCCAATACCAATGTTCGCACCTTGGCGATTGACCCGGCGACGCCGGCCACCCTCTATGCGGGAACATATGGCGGCGGCGTGTTCAAGAGCACAAACGGCGGTGCAAACTGGAGCGCTGTCAACGCCGGCCTGACCGCTACCGCTGTTCACGGTCTGGCGATCGATCCGGCGATCCCGAGTACGGTCTATGCTGGAACATCTGGCAGCGGCGTGTTCAAAAGCACAAACGGCGGTGCAAACTGGAGCGTCACTAATACCGGCCTGACCAATATCGCTGTTTGGGCCTTGGCGATTGATCCGGCGACGCCGGCCACCCTCTGTGCAGGGACAGAGAACGGCGTGTTCAAGAGCACAAACGGCGGCGCGAACTGGAGCAGAGTCTATACAGGCCAGACCTATACCAGTTTTCGCGCCCTGGCGATTGATCCGGCAACGCCGGGCACCTTCTATGCGGGGACATGGGGAGGCGTGCTGAAGAGCACGAACGGCGGTGCGGCCTGGAGTTGGAGTGCCGTCAAAATCGACTTCCCCACCTTTGTTCGCGCCCTGGCGATTAATCCGGTGACGCCGGCCACCCTCTATGCGGCGACACAGGCCAATGGCGGCGTGTTCAAGAGCACGAACGGCGGCGCGAACTGGAGTGCGGTCAATACCGGCCTGACCACAACTCGTGTTTACGCCCTGGCGATTGATCCGGTGACGCCGGCCACCCTCTATGCGGGTACAGGTGGCGGCGTATTCAAGAGCACGAACGGCGGCGCGAGCTGGAGTGCCGTTAATACCGGCTTGTCCGCTACCGATGTTTGGTCCCTGGCGATTGATCCGGTGACGCCGGCCACCGTCTATGCGGGGACGTGGGGCGGCGGCGTGTTCAAGAGCACGGACGGCGGCGCGAATTGGAGCGCCGTCAACACCGGCCTGACCAATGCCGCTGTTTGGGCCCTGACGATTGATCCGGTGAGGCCGACCACCCTCTATGCAGGGACAAATGATAGCGGCGTCACAGTTATTGGTCAGTTGGAATATCTGTACCTGCCGCTTATCATGCGTGGCCAATAATTCCTGAGATAAATGATACCCGAAGGGTCGCACGCCTTTCCGCCGTGGCGCTCAGACCGCGAATCGGGAAAATCGCACGAAAGGCCAAACTGACGCGCTGAAACTGTAAGAAATCAGCCGATACAACGCCTCTGTTTAATGTCGCACAGGTCGGAAACGCCAGGTGGCCTCAACTTGCGTTGTCTTGTTGGCCACCGCCCCCCAAATCGTCGCGGGGGCCGTTCCACCGCAGGCAACGGCGCACAATGGCGGCGATTATTTGAGCATGCCGCAGTCGAGCAGGCCCGCATTTTCGCCCCCCATGCGGCTGAACCCGACCGTTAGCCAGTCATGAAAAGCGATATGCCGTCTACCCGAAACGAAGTGCCTGCTTTCAAGTTCCATCCGGTCACGCCTGATCGGTGGCCTGACCTCGTTCGATTCTTCGAGCGCCACGGGAATCCCAATTACTGCTGGTGCATGCGCTGGCGGCTATCCAGTAGCGAGTTCAGGCGACTGAAGAGTGCAGACCGCAAGCGCGCGCTCGAAGGACGCGTCCGCGCGGGCATGCCGATTGGAATTCTAGGTTACCTGGGCGAAGAACCCGTCGGCTGGTGCTCAATGGCCCCTCGTGAGACCTATGCACTTTTAGAACGTTCAAAGACCATCAAGCGAGTTGACAACAAAACTGCCTGGGCGGTCGTGTGCTTCTTTGTAGCTCCCCATATGCGGGGGCAGCATTTCACGGTAGAGTTGCTGCAGGCGGCTGTGGAATATGCCCGCTCACATGGGGCGCAAGTTATCGAAGGGTTTCCGGTGGAGCCTCGCGCGGACGGGAACCTGCAACCCGCCACCTATCGCCACATGGGCTACGAGTCCACCTTTCGGAAGGCCGGCTTTCGCGCAGTAGTTTCGCCGGATAAGGGCAGGCGAGTCATGCGGTATATCGTGAGCCCAGGTGAAGAGAGGAAGCACAAGTCATAGTGTTTAATTCCGCCCGCCCAGCAGCGGCTTACTGACGTGGTTAGTCATCTCAGGTAGTCGAAGTTCTCACCTTTTTCCAATTGACTTTCTCCGCAAATCAGGTACCCTTAACGCAGCCAGGGTAGGCTGCTAAGCCGCAGCCCGTTCTTCACTGTTTTACCTGTACACTGCTCAATTGAACACCGGCTGTCCGGCGCAACTGTGTTTGCGCACCGGGCAGTTGAGGTCTCGCGTGATGGTCTGACAATTCGAAATTGAAGAGGGAGACTCAGCATGTGTTACGACTCTGACGCCCGGCCGCCCTACCCGCCCATTTCAGGCGGCGCGGCGGATGGCAAAGACATCGTCTTGACGGCACAGGACGGCAATCAGTTCGCCGCCTACATTGCCTACGCCGCGCAGCCGGACGGCCCGCAAGTCGTCATCTATCCCGACGTGCGCGGCCTGCATCAGTTCTACAAAGAACTCGCGCTGCGCTTCGCCGAGGTGGGCGTGCGCGCCCTGGCCATCGATTACTTCGGGCGTACCGCCGGCCTCACGCCGCGCGATGACAGTTTTGAGTATATGCCTCACGTCGAGCAGATGACGATTCCGGCATTCCTCGCCGATGTGACGGCGGCGCTCGCCTATTTGCGCGATCTCAGCAAGGCCGAGCGGCCTACGTTCATCGTCGGCTTTTGTCGCGGTGGCACGCTGGCGCTGCACACCGGCGCAGAAGAATTCGATCTGGCCGGCTTGATTCCCTTCTATGCCGGGTTGAGCCGCCTCATTCCGGGCAGCAAAGACAGCACACTGGAGCAAGCCGCCAGGATTCGCTATCCTGTCCTTGGCCTGTTTGGCGGCGCCGATCCCGGCATTCCCGCCGGCGACATCGAGCAACTGGATCGGCAGCTCGACCTCGCCGGTGTGGGCCATCGCATCGTCACTTATGCAGGCGCGCCGCACAGCTTCTTCGATCGTAAGTACGCCGAATACGCCGCTGCCTCAGCCGATGCGTGGACGCGGATGCTCAACTTCATCAACACACTTGCTTTGTAGGCGCGAGAGGGAGTGCGATGAACAAAACTACACGCACCAACCTGGATAATCTGTGGTCGGACGACAGAGAATTGCAGCACAAGGCGTTTATCACCATCCTCAAGGCAACGGACAAACCCGTTGACTGGGCTTACGATGCGTGGGATGAGGTTGTGGCCAACTTGAGTCACAAAGACAACCACAACCGGGCGATCGCGGCTCAGGTTTTGTGCAACCTGGCGAAGAGCGACCCGCAGGGTCGGATTCTCAAGGACTTTGACGCGCTGCTCGCCGTGACCAGAGACGAGCGCTTCGTCACGGCCCGGCACTGCTTGCAAGCGCTATGGAAAGTTGGCGCGGCCGGAAAGAAACAGCAGAAGCGGTTGGTGGATAGGCTCGCCGGCCGGTTCGCAGAGTGCGCCGCAGAGAAGAACTGTACGTTGATCCGTTACGACATCAGCCAGAGCCTGCGAAATCTGTATGACGCCGTCAAGGACGAAACAGTGCGAGAGCAGGCGTTGGAGTTAATCGAAACAGAACCGGACCTCAAGTATCGCAAGAAGTATGCTCGCCTCTGGAAAGTGAAGTGAGCCTTTCGCCTGGAAAGGATTGCTTGAGTTCAGCATCGCCTCCGAATAAACAAGATGAGGTACAATTGCCCCATCCGCCCTCGATTCGCCCAGCCAGCGAATCTGCCGGAAATTCCTCGTAACCCAAGGGAGGGTTTATGCCGTACATGCCAACCAATCACAGCGATGTGCCCATCCGCCTGTTCAAATCGGATTTTCTGGAGTTCTTCACGCACATCCATCCCGCCGTCGTGCCGATTATGTGGCTGCCGGTGGCCGCTTACTTTCTCTCACGCCCGATCGTCGCTCAAACGTTGAGTGCAGGGCAGATCATCGTCGCGCTGATCCTCGGCGCGATCGTGTGGTCATTTACCGAGTACACCATGCACCGCTTCGTCTTCCACTTCGAGCCAAAGAACCCGCCTCCGTGGGTGGAGCGCGCCATCTTCCTGTTCCACGGCGTGCATCACGTGCAGCCGCAGTGCAAGACACGCCTCGTCATGCCGCCCATCGTGAGTGTGCCGACGGCCTTCGTCTTCTACGGTCTGTTCACGCTCGTCGTGGGGCGCTTCTTCAATGCGCCGCAGTGGGTCGCGCCGCTGTTGGCGGGCTTCATCATTGGCTACGTGTGCTACGATATGATCCACTACGCCACGCATCACTTCCCCATGCGCTGGGGTGTGCTCAAGGCATTGAAGCGTTATCACATGCTGCACCACTACAAGACGCCCAATGAGCGTTTCGGCGTCAGCTCGCCGACGTGGGATGCGGTGTTCGGCACCCTGCCCGACGACACGCCGAAACCCCGGCCTGAACCGGCGGCGTGAATCAAAATAACCGTTTTGGGCCGGGAGAGCCGGCACAGACGACGCGAGCACAGAATAGCTTGAGATTGCGCGGTCGAAGCCCAACCGACTGGCAGTATGACGGACATCATACGCCGGTTCGAGCGTTGGCGTTACACTAAGCGCAGCCCGACAGACCCAACTTTCACTGCAATGCGGATGGATCTGCCGATTGGCAGGGGGAGCATGTTCCGATCACTGCGCGCGCGGCTGAGCGCCATCTTCGTCGGCTTTTTGCTGCTGGTGGCGGCTTCGGCGCTGGCCACGTTTCTGGCGATCCAGACACAGGCTGCCGATGCCACCGTCATCAACCTGGCCGGGCGGCAGCGCATGTTGTCGCAGCGGATGTTGTGGCTGGCCTTGTCTTACCCCGATCGAACGATGTTGGAACAGCCGGCGCAGCTGTTCGATCAGACCCTGGACGCGCTGCGTTACGGCGGTTCCACACCAGACACGGCCAACCGCCCGATCGATTTGCCACCCCCGCCAGACGCTGCGCTGCGCGCTCAGCTGGACGAAGCCGCCAGAACCTGGTCGCTGTTCCGCGCGGAGTTGGCCGCGCCGTATTCGGGCGAGCTGCAGGCAGTGTCCGCGCAATTGCTCGCTCAACTCGATCGCGTCGTCCACGCTTACGAAACGCGCGCGCAGGACAAATTGGCGCAGCTGCAAATCATTCAAGCGCTCTTCCTGATCTCGGCGGTGGCGCTGCTGGCCGGCGGTTATTACGTGTTGCGCGCCCAGCTCTTGAAACCGCTCAACGCGCTGGATCAGGCGGCGCAGCGGATGGCCCGCGGCGACTTAACACAGCCGGTCCCGGCGGAACGCCGTGACGAGCTGGGGGAAGTGGCGGTCGCCTTCGAGACGATGCGCACCGAAATCGCCGCCGCGCATGATGAACTGGAGACGCGGGTGGAACAGCGCACGCGCGAGTTGACGTCGGCTTTTGAGCTCAGCCAGGAGATCAGCGCGCAGATCGAAGTGGAACAGCTGCTGCAATCGGCGGTTGATCGGGCGCGGACGCTAACCGGCGCCGTGGCGGCCTCCCTGTGCTCGATCGAGCGTGACCCTTCGCAGCTGACCCTGATTGCGCAAAGTGGCAGCGGCTCGTCATGGCTCAACTTGCAGCAAGCGATCGATCGCGATCCCGCACAGCAGGTGGTGGGCGCGGGCGAAACCGTGACGCTGGCGGCCGGCTGCTCCGACTGCGCTTTTCTGGGCGCGCACGCGCCAGGCCACTGCGCCGTGGCCCCGCTGCGTTCGGGTGACGCGACGCTGGGCGCGTTGTGTGTCGTGCGCCGCAGCCCGGAAGCGTTTGACGCGAACGAGACCCGCGCCCTGACTCTGCTGGCGAACTCGGCGGCGGTGGCATTGACCAATGCGCGCCTCGTCGACGAGCAGCGCCGTCAGACCGAGCAGGCTGCCAGCGCCGCCGAGCGCGATCGGCTGGCAGCCGAACTGCACGACAATCTGGCGCAGACGCTGAGTTTTCTCAACTTGAAATCCGATCGGCTGCGCGAGATGGTCGAGACGCACTCCAGCGATGACGCTGCCGTGCAGGAGTTGACGCAGATGAAGTCGGCCATCGACACGGCCTACGGTCAAGTGCGAGCGGCACTGACCGGCCTGCGCGAAGCGGCGCCCAACGCCGACGATCTACGTACCCGGCTGGAAGCGTGCGTGAACGACGTGCGGGCTTCGTCCGATCTGCAGGTGGAGTTAAACCTGGTCGATGCCTCCGCGCTGGCGCTGGCGCGCGTGGTGCAGACGCAAGCCTATCATATCGTACGCGAGGGGCTGCTCAACGTGCAGCGGCATGCGCAGGCGCAGCGCGTGCAAATCACGGCCGAGCGCTGCAACGGCCTGGCCCGCTTCTGCATTCAAGACGACGGGCGCGGCTTCCGACCGGAAGAAGTGGATAGGCGGCACCATCTAGGCTTGACCATCATGCGCACGCGCGCCGAACGCTGCGGCGGATCGCTGCAGGTGGAATCGACGCCGGGGCACGGCACCAGAATTGTGGCCGACTTGCCCGCGGCTGAAATGGCATAGGACTGGATTGACTTGTCACGCGCACGCATCTTATTAGCGGATGATCACGAATTGTTCCGCGAAGGGCTGGCTGGCCTGATCAAGGCTCAGCCCGATCTGGAAGTGGCCGGGCAGGCCAGCGACGGGCTGGAGGCATTGACGCTGGCGCGCGATTTGAAACCGGCGTTGATCATCATGGATATCAACATGCCCATCTGCGACGGCCTGGAGGCGACCCGGTTGATTCGAGCCGAGTGGCCCGCAGCGTGCATCGTCATGCTCACCGTGCACGACGAGGACGAGAAACTGTTTGAAGCCATTCGAGCCGGCGCGCAGGGCTATATGCTGAAGAGCCTGCATTCGACTGATTTTCTGCGCGGGGTACGCAGCGCCTTGAATGGCGAAGCGGTGCTGCCCCCCCGGCTGGCCGCGCGGCTGCTGGCCGAGTTCGCGCGCCTGTCCAGCCGTCCAAGCACCTCGACGCCTGCCACCGGCGACGACTACGCGTTGACGGTGCGCGAGCAGGAAGTATTGGACCTCATCGCCACAGGCGCGACCGACAGGGAGATCGCCGAGCAGTTGTCGTTGAGCCTGCATACCGTCAAGAGCCACGTCCGTAATATCCTCAGTAAGACCCACGCGATTAACCGCCGGCAGGCGGCCAAACTGGCCGGGCACGACAAATCACCGACGCCTTCAGCGAAGCTGATCTAGATCATATCGCCAACCAGCCGGCGCCTGTATACTGCTGCCAGTAAGGATTTTCACCAATCGCCTCCCTTGGCTAGCGGCGCCTGCGATGCTCCCCCGCCTCGCAGGCGCCGCGCATTTGGAACTAATTCTTCGGCGGTTGCCGAATTTCACTCCAAAATCAGTCTTCTCAGTTGGCTCAGACTCTATCTTTAGCAGCGCCTTGCTCCTATAATAGGTACGTCTTCACGTGCACCAGCCACGCACGCCGACCAACTTGTTTCTACCTCCATGACGCGGAGGCCACATGCGCATTTTGCTCGTCAGCCTGCCAACGTGCTGCTGTTCGCCGTCGAGCCGGAAGACGTCGATGTGATCCCATGTTGGATCGAAATGTTGTTGCCATCCATCTTCATGCTCTACGAAGCCCATCGCCCATGGCGGGTGGTGTTCGGGTTGCCGTATGTCGATCTGGAAGATTACGCAGGCTGACTAGCCGCGCACTTTCACCAGATCAAGTTTGTTCTGTCGGTTGCAACGGGCCTGCAGCGGGTCAAGCAGTAGTTGGGCTTCTATGCTCAGTTGCGTTCCGTTGCGGTCGTCGCTATCTGCCGAATCCATTTCAAGCGAGGCGAACTATGAAGCAGAGCACACTCAGTATGCTGGTCTTTGCGATCTATATGGCTATGCTGTGCGTCGTATTCATTGTCTTCCCCGGCAACTTCGCGGCGCTAGTTGGCCTCGCTCCGCCTGATGGGCTGTGGATCAGGATATTTGGCATGGTTATGGGCATACTGGCCTTCTACTATGCCATGGCTATTCGCGAGGGCAATAAGAGTTTCTACCGCTGGACCTTCTATGGCCGACTGGTCGTTTTCCCTACCTTCGTTGTCTTTGTTGTTCTCGGGATAGCGCCGCCAATCGTACTGCTATTTGGCGCCTGGGATACCGGATGTGGAATCTGGACAGGTATCGCATTGCGACGCGAGGCGGCCTGAGCGCTTGCGTCTGCAGATGCATGCGCCCATGCCCGGCTTTCATGTGGCGCTGACCGACGGCCTCAGCGCGTTGTGTTTTGTACCGTTGGCTTTTCTAGATAAAAGGAGAGAAAAATGTCTTTACCATTCGTAGCCGAAACCAAGATTTTCGCAGGAAATTTGCGCAGCATGCGACGTTTTCATCGCATGGTCCATTCTCGCACTGGGTCAGTTTTATCTTTTGCAGTCATGTTGGCTGGACTGTTGGCATTTGTGCTGACGACAGGGCAATCAGCACAAGCAAGATCCTCGTTGGCGACATCCGCGGTCAATAGCGTCCTATCCAGGCCGCTGTCTGCAATTCAGTCCGCCGACCTCTCCGTCACCAATAGCGATATTCCCGACCCGGTGACGCAGGGCTCGCCCTTGACCTACACGGTGACGATCGTGAACAACGGGCCGGACACGGTGCAGACCGTGCTGCTGACCGACACGATGCCCGCCGGCGCCAGCTTCAACTTCGCCACCATCAACCAGGGCTCGTGCGGCATCGCCTTCCCGCTGCTGGCCTGCCAGCTCGGCTCGATCAACTCCGGCGGCTCGGTCGTGCTGACCATCCGCATGACACCCAACTCCCCCGGCACGATCACCAACCACGCCGTTGCCACTACCGCCACCACCGACCCGAACATCGCCAACAACTCCGCCAGCCAGGACACGACGGTGATCGCCCTCCAGGCCGACCTCTCCGTCACCAATAGCGATACTCCCGACCCGGTGACGCAGGGCTCGCCCTTGACCTACACGGTGACGATCGTGAACAACGGGCCGGACACGGCGCAGACCGTGCTGCTGACCGACACGCTGCCCGCCGGCGCCAGTTTCAACTTCGCCACCATCAACCAGGGCTCGTGCGGCATCGCCTTCCCCCTGCTGGCCTGCCAGCTCGGCTCGATCAACTCCGGCGGCTCGGTCGTGCTGACCATCCGCATGACGCCCAACTGCCCGGCACGATCACCAACCACGTCGTCGTCACCACCGCTACGAGCGACCCGGACACGAGCAACAATGCCGCCAGCGCAGACGACGACGGTCCAGTCTCCTATCGTGCTCTCCCCCACATCGCTTCCCGGCGGAATGGAGGGTGTTCCATACAACCAGACCATCTCGGCCAGCAACGGCGCCGTTCCGTACACCTTTGCAGTCGCCTCAGGCGCATTGCCGCCAGGGCTCACCCTATCCGCCGCGGGATTGTTGTCTGGCACTCCGACGACAGTCGGCAGTTTTTCCTTCAGCGTGACGGCAACGGATGCCAACGGTAGCACAGGCAGCCAGAGTTACACGATTATCATCACCTACAATTTTACCGGTTTCTTCCAGCCGGTAGACAATCTCCCGGCGCTAAACATCGCCAGGGCAGGCAGTGCCACGCCAATCAAGTTTAACCTGGGCGGCGATCAGGGCTTGAGCATCTTTGCCGCGGGTTATCCAGTTGCGCGGCCAATCGCCTGCGATAGCAGCGCGCCGCTTGACCCTATCGAGGAAACAGCAACCGCAGGAAGCAGCGGTCTGTCGTACGATCCTGTCACAAATACCTATACCTACGTGTGGAAGACCGTTAAATCATGGTCAGGGACCTGCCGTCAATTGATCGTGCGGTTCAGTGATGGCACCGATCATGTAGCCAACTTCAAGTTCAACTAAGTGGAGAAGCGTGGTTTGGGGGAGTGCCGGCTCGCCAGCTGGCACTCCTGACGGGGACATCATATCCAGTGGAGGCGCCATGCGGATTTTGCTCGTCAGCCCGCCCAGCGGTGAGCTCACCATCGGGTTAAAACACCTCGCCAAGGTCGAGCCGTTGGGCCTGGAGATCATCGGCGCGGCAGTGTCCGATCACCAGGTCGAATTGCTGTCGCCATCCACGGTGATGCTCTACGAAGCGCATCGTCCGTGGCGCGAAATGTTCCGGCTACCGCATGTCGATTTGGAAGATTACGCTGCTAAGTTATCGACGCGCTTTCGCTGGATTCAGTTTAGCGCGTTATCTACAACCGTTGTACGGCGGGTCAACACATAGTTAGTTTCTGTCCGAAAAGTAGCGGACCGGGCTCCCACACCGCACTGCACGCAGTGGGTGCATGTGTGCCTGGCAAATTCGCGGCGTGGGAGCCGCTCCTGCTGGGTTTTCGGACAAGAAGTAGTTAGGCGGCTGAAGGAATGGAGTCAGACACATGCTGCTACCGGATTATTGGCTGACACGCCCAAACGAGCACTTCGACGAAGGAACTCAGATTGCTTTTGATGAGTTGCTCAATACAACTCTCGGCATCGACGGATGCCCCACTATTCAGTTCACTTTGCCCTGGCCCAAGTGGCAGTTCCTCTGCCATATCGCCGATCATCATGATATTGCTTTGCACGGTTCCGGTGATCCCAATATCGCCCTATTCGAGCCACGCCAATCCAATGACCTCAACGAATTTGGCAATCGGAAAGCCGTCTATGCTGCAGTGGATGGGCTGTGGGCCATGTTCTTTGCCATCGTCGATCGCGAGCGTGTGATGTCAATCACCAATGCCTGTGTTCGTCTTGCCGACGAAACCGGCAACCTCCACGGGCCATACTATGTCTTCTCCGTCAGCCAAGCGGCTCTTCCAAATCAACCCTGGCGAACGGGCACAGTCTATCTCTTGCCACGCAGCACCTTCACGCTTCAACCGCCGATCACCTTTGGCCCCAATGAAGTTCATATCGCACAGGTGGCAAGCCTCGTGCCTGTTCAACCATTGGCGAAACTCATGGTCACACCGGAGGATTTTCCTTTCTTGACGCAAATCCGTGGGCATGATGACCAGCGGCTTCAGGAATATGCAACAGCCCTGCAAACAGGTGCACCATGGCCGCAAGACCGAGAGAATGATGAAACAGGGTTTTCAAATCGACGGCAGTAAAGCCAAGCGAGAGCTTGGATCGGTGTACACGCCGATACGGGAGGTATTGACAGAGGCTGTTGCCAGCCTGCGCACGTGAGCCAAGCATGCGGCGCGAGGCAACTAAGGAGGGATCCATGGCTGACTACCGTTTCCTGACTGTGTGGTGGACGCCCGCCGTCACCGAGCGGGTATGGGAGGCTCTGGCCAACTACGCCACCTGGCCCACCTGGTGGCGAGGCATCCGGAGCGTCGAGGTGTTGCGTCGTGGCGACGAGAGCGGCGTCGGCACCGTCCTGCGCCAACGGTGGCGCAGCTGGGTGCCGTACACTCTCGTCTTCGACCTCGAGATGCTTCGGATCGAGGGCGGGAAGCTGCTCGACGGACGTGCGAGCGGTGACCTGGCGGGCACCTGCAGGTGGACGCTCGCCCCGGTCGACGGAGGGACGGAGACTTCGCTTCGACGTCGACGTCCGAACCAACCGGTGGTGGATGAACCTCCCTATCCCGTTCGCGCCGAGAGTCGTCCGCTCGAGCTTCGGGACCATCATGCGCTGGGGTTGCGAAGGATTGGCGCAGACCCTTGGCGTGCCTGTCGATCTGCGCTCCACCGACGATGGGGGGCGCAGGTCTCTTGAGCCGATGACGTCCGGCTTTAAGGAGTAGTCACCGCACTCCCTCCTGCCGCTCAATCGCTCGCAGGGAGCTGCCCCGGCCAGCCTAAGGTTAGCATCAAGACTCCGGGCTGGCCAGGCGGCTTAGCTCGAGGCTGTTGGCCGCATCGCCGCCGATGGCGCGGTCGTCAGCAAGTTTGCTGAAGTTCGCCCGTCCTCTTACTTGTAAAGAGGGACACAAACCGGATCATTTCAACCAAACTTGTCTTGCGCGGGCTAGACCACTGGAGTATTTAGTATGTGCACACGAGTGCGGTTAGTTTGATTCAAGCACGCAACCGATCTATGGCCTAACACTTGCGTCCTACACGGTCCTGCTCTCTGTAAGCACGTGATCGCGTGTCAAACACCAAAAAGGAGACAAAATGTACGCCAGCATACGACGGTACAAGACAACCCAAGGTGCCGCCTCCGGCCTAGCCAGGCGAGTGAATGCAGGCTTTGTGCCCATTATCAGCACAGCCCCGGGCTTCGTCGCTTACTACGTTGTAGATGCAGGAAACGACGTAGTTGCTTCAGTCAGTATCTTTCAGGATCAAGCTGGGGCGGAGGAGTCCAACCGCATGGCGGCGGACTGGGTTAAAGAGAACATCGCATCACTTGTCGCAGGTCCGCCCGAAATCACGGCTGGGACGGTGGCCGCACAGAAAACAGCCTAGTATCGCGCGAGAGGTCAACGGAGTGCCTGCGGTATAACATCCAGCTTACAGAGAGTGGCGTCCAGGCATTGGACAGTTTGGCATTCCCGTTGACCTCCCTGAAAGAAAGTCTTGGTGAATCTGAGCATTTCTGTTCCATCGTCCGCATGGCTTAGGAGCCTGGAACCCGAGGTGCAGGTAACGGAATTCTAATCAGGACAGTCACTCATCGGCTGCACAAGTGTAAACAGCCCAGGAAAGGAACTAAAAAAGCGCATGGCTCTCTCTTCACACCCCCACCTGGATCGCTGGCACAACATCGTCTTCAAGCGCGACAGGCAGGATCTGCAAGCGATGCTGGCCGAAAACGTCGTCTTTCGCTCACCGTATTTGTGGGAGCCGTACCACGGGCGTCAGGCAGCAGGGCCGATCCTCACCACCGTCAGCGAGGTCTTTCAGGACTTCGCCTATCACCGCGAGCTGATCGACGGCAACGACTGGGCGTTGGAGTTCAGCGCCCGGGTGGGCGATCTGTCCATGAAGGGGATTGACCTGATTCGGCTGGACGACGACGGCCTGATTGCCGAATTCGAGGTCTTTATTCGCCCGGCCAACGGCCTGAAGGCGCTTGGCCTCGAGATGGCCAGGCGGCTGCGCTAGCGCAGCATTGTCTGCCGCATACTGTCCGCCGACTTCCCGGCTAACGCACTTTGACTGAGATAAGGAATCCTATGAACCCAAATTCCATCTGGCCTGTTCTCGAAGAATGTTTCGACCTCCTGGGCGGCTACGGCTTCCCCGCGATGGGTAAGGCTGCCGCTGAACTGGGTCTTGAACCTGGGTGGATGACCTGGATTTCGGCGATATGGCTTTTTGGCTCAGAACCGATCACAACTGCGGAATTCATGCGCATGCTCCCTTATGGCCTGGCGCATTTGAACGAGGAACGCTTTGTCGCTGCGGTGCGACAAGGGTATTTGCTTTCAGACGGGAAAAATGGCTATACCCCCACCGCAGCCGGAATAATCGCCGCGCAAAGAGTGTGGCGAGGAGCGGGTGATTCGCTTGCGCACCTGCAACCGATGCCAGAAGGATATCTGCAAAAACTATTCGAGGCCCTGGCCCAACTTGTCGAAGCCTCGCTGGCTGCGTCCGTACCGCCGCCTCATTTCTTTATTTCCCACAAGCGGGAAAATTATCACCGCTTTGGAACCGTGTATCCGCTCGAACGCTTCGTCGTTCTTTTCGGCGAATTAGCCGCTTATCGCGACGACTCCCACATTGCGGCGTGGCAGGTGCATGACATCGAAGGTAATCGCTGGGAAGTGCTGTCGTACATCTGGCGCGGCGAAATCAATACGCTCGCTACATTACTTGAGGAATTGTCGTTCCGTGGAATTACCCGCGACGAGTATGCTCGAATTTTGCAGGAACTCATGGAGCGCGGATGGATTGAGGAAATATCAGGCAAATATCTGTTGACCGCCGATGGCAAACGCATCCGCGCACAAGCCGAAGCGTTGACCGACCGCTACTTCTTTACCCCCTGGTCATGTTTGAGCGAAGCGGAGCTGGAAGACCTGTCGAATCTCGCGACGCAGCTGCGCAATGGACTGAATCATTCAGGCAAATAAACCTAGATTTAAGACATGGTTTCTAAAATTCATCTCACCCAGTCGAGAGGCGTTATGACCCAAGATTATATCGCAAGGAATAGATCCATAACTTACACATTCCCCAGTCTGGAATGGTCGACCGAGCTAATGATTCGCCTCAACGCTGACGCCAAGTTCAAATCAGTTGGCGGCCGGTGGGAGGGCGACGTTAACCTGTACATTGAGGGAGTGCTGGGTGCCAGGAGCAGCCAGGTCATTTACATTGACTCGTGGCATGGCACCTGCCGCAGCGTGGACTTCTGCCTGGAAGAGGATGCCAGGCCGGCTGCATTTCAAATCAAGGCGCCGCTCGGCAATTGGAAGCGGGTGCTCTCTCAAGAAATCGGACCTATACAGGCAATGATCAGCGGCCAGGTCCGTGTCTACGGAAATCTCGCTTACATTCTACGCAATGTCGGCGGCACGCAGCGCCTGGTGGAAGTTGCGGCGACCATCCCGACCCATTTTCTCACTGACATGTCAAAAGGATCTTCACTTCAATGATCAATCGCTTTGGCCGCCTTCTCAACGTCGAGCTCGATACTGGCAAGATATGGCAAGAACAACTCGAGACAGGTCTGATCGAGCCATTTATCGGGGGAGCTGGGCTTGCTGCCCGGCTGTTATGGGATCGTCTGACACAGGAGCTCGATCCACTTAGTCCCCACAATCCTCTCCTGTTCATCACCGGCCCTCTGACAGGAACCGCGGGCCCGGCCAATGGCCGGTTCAGTGTCTGTGCGAAATCTCCGGCCACCGGTATTTGGGGTGAATCAAATTGTGGCGGATTTTGGGGCAGTGAACTTCGCTTTGCAGGTTGTGATGGCATCTTGGTCACAGGAAAAGCCTCCACGCCGGTTTATCTGTGGATTCACGATGGTAAAGCCGAATTGCGCGAGGCTGCCCGTCTCTGGGGAACCACCGCTACTGATGAAACCCAGGATTTGATCAAACAAGAGGTTGGTGAATCATTGGCCCGGGTTGCTTGCATCGGGAAGGCGGGCGAGAGTCAGATTCCTTTTGCGTCAATCCTTTGCGATCATGGGCGCGTTGCCGGTCGCACCGGTATGGGCGCCGTGATGGGCAGCAAGAATCTGAAAGCGATTGCCGTCCGGGGCAAACAGCCGTTGCCTATTGCGCGTCCAGAAGTCTTCATGCAGCTTCGCTCCGCAGCCAACAGGGCCCTGGTCGATGAAAACGATACGCGCGCGCTGCGGGCTGCCGGCAGCGGGGCCGCCGCAGAAATATACCAGCTCTACGGTGAAATGCCGATCCATTACTTCACGTGCGGGCAATTTGAAGGCCAGGAACTGGTCAGCGGAAATGTAGTGGCCGACACGATCTTAACCGGTGTGACCACCTGCCACGCCTGTGTGATTGCCTGCGGACGTCGCGTGACCGTTCCAGACGGTCCCTACGCAGAACCAGAGAGCAAAGGGCCCGAGTGGGAAACCATGATGGGCTTCGGATCGGTGATTGGCAGCAGCGACATGAGCGCCGCCACCCATACTGGACTGCTGTGTGACGCCTATGGACTAGATACGATCAGTACCAGCAACACCATTGGCCTGGCCTACCTACTATACAATCGCGGATTCCTGACTGAAACTGACCTTGACGGGCTCAGGCTGGTCTGGGGTGATCCACACCCGGCGGAGGTTCTGGTTCACAAAATCGTATCAGGAGAAGGGATCGGGGCACTGATGCGCCGTGGCGCCAGGGCAGTGGCGCGCCATTACCAGGTAGAAGACCTGGCCGCGCACGTCAACAATTTGGAGATGCCCTATCACGATCCGAGGGCTATGACCGGCATGAGCATTGTCTACGCGACTTCGCCGCGCGGCGCCTGCCACATGCAAAGCGATTTTTTCCTGGCTGAAATGGGATCCAGCAAACCGGAGATCGGCATACCCATCATGACTCCGCCCGTTCCGGATGAGGGAAAAGCCAAGCTGGTCGCCATTCACCAAGATTATCGCGCCGTCAGCAACAGCCTGACGATTTGCATGTTTGCCCGCGTTCCAATTCCAGTGCAGTTAGCGCTCTACAACGCCGTGGCCGGCCTGGACTGGTCACTGGAAGAATTGATGCTGGCTGGCGGGCGCATATGGAATCTCAAAAGGGCAATCAACCACCGCTGCGGCCTAACCCGAGCCAATGATAGCCTGCCCCAGATCTTGCTGACCCCCGTCCCTGATGGTCCTAACGCAGGTCATGTGCCCAATTTCAACCTTCTCATGCAGGAATACTACGCCGCCCGCGGCTGGGATGAAATGAACGGGCGACCTACACAAGCCACGCTCGAAAAATATCGTTTGGAATTTGTCGTGGAGGCTGTTTGAGGTCAATAACCATCATGAACCGAAATGTTCAAGTCATATTTTTCGCTCATCCGAGAAGCGGAAGTTCCAGTCTTTACGAAATCCTTCAATCTCACCCCGAGCTGGATATCCTGGAGGAGCCGTTCAACGAGAACTTCGCGCGCTGGGATGCCGCCAACAAAAACTACCGGGAGCTGGTCACTGATATCCCATCGCTGGAAGCGCAGGTCGCGGAAATATTCACAGCCCAGAATGGCATCAAACTACTCGATTATCAACTTCCGACTGGCCTCGCCGTCCATTTACTGCGGCGCCCCGACTGTAAAATCATCTTTCTGCGACGCAGAAATTTGTTGCAGGCGGTTGTCTCTGTTCTCATCGCCGAACAAACACAGGTGTGGAAGAAGTGGGAAATGACCAGGCCGCTGGAGGAATACTATCGGGACCTCCGGCCGCTCGATATTCAAGACGTTCAACTGCGCGTGGCCGATTTGAAACAGCGCCTGGATTTCTTCGAGTCGGTCGTTGACGAGCGAGCCGGGAACAAAGCCATCAAACTAACCTATGAGGAACTCTACTTTTCGGACATGTCACACCAGAAACAGCAGATCGCCGCGATCTGGGATCTGCTCGAAATTCCGCCGCTTGAGTTGGAACACCATCAGCATTACCTCCAACCAGCAGCGGCAAAGATCAACTCCGCCGCGACGTATGCGCTGCTCCCCAACGCAAGAGAAATTGAAAATGCTTGCGGGAATGATGTGACGGGACGGCTTTATGAGTGATCGCTTGTATGCGGCAGAGATTGTTGAGTCCGGCCAATGTGGGTCAAAGTGGAGGGGGCAGGCAAACATGACCCTGATACACGCCATCGAGGACAACGCCCTGGCCTACTACAAGGGCATGGCCCGTTATCTGGGCGGTCAATACATCGAGCAGGAACAGGCCACGTGGTTCACCACGGGGCGGCGCAGCCAGTTTCGTTTTAACGGTGTGCTTCACACGGCAGTCTCACCCGCCGAGGGCTTGCACAAGATGGCCGATCCGATCCTGGCTGTTTTCCTCGCCCAGAACCTGCCCTTTTTCTGGGTGGACTGGCCGGCGGTTGGCACACCCGGCCTTGGCCGTTATCTGATCTCCAAAGGGCTAGAGCTCTTGACGCTCAGTCTTCCTGCCATGGCGCGCGCGCTGGCGGATCCGCCGCGCGCCTCTCTTCCGCCAGAAGTCGAACTTAGCCGGGTGGAGACCCGGCAAGATCAGGTCGATTGGCTGAAGGTGTTCATGGCAGGCTTTGAGGAACCAGAGCCGTCGCGCCCGGATTTTGGACAATTCCTGGCCAACTCGCTTGCCGAGCCGCAACCTGTCTTTGAGCACTTCCTGGCGCGCTGGCAGGGTGAGCCGTGCGCCGTTTCCACTCTGTTGCGCGCAGGGCCAGTCGCGGGGATTTATCACGTTACCACCCTGCCCGCCTATCGCGGGCGCGGACTCGGCCAGGCGCTCACTCTCGCCGCTATGCAGTCCGCTCAAAGCGCGGGATATTCAACAGCAGTATTGTTCGCCACTCCGTCTGGATTCCCGCTGTATCAACGGCTGGGGTTTGAAGTCGCGTCAACGGCCGATCTCTTCGCCTGGAACGGTGCTGGCTGGCAGAGTGCCAAGGGCGGAGTCTGACATGAGTATCACTCCCAACCCCGACCTGATCTACGACCTCTTCGGCGAAATCTTCAAGCCGCGCGAAAATATACGCCACACAAAGAATTAGTTCTTCTTCCCCCGAGCAATCGCAAGATCGTTCTTTTTTCATCCTTTGTACCAATCAAGACGGATAGACTGAGGCGCGGTTCTGGCGTAATCTGTTGGCATGAAACGGCGCACCGTCGTCATCGTCGGCGACTCCCTCTTTGCAGAATCGCTGTCGCAAATACTGGCCCAGTCTGATCAGGTTGAGGTGGCCGCCTGTGTGCCGACTTCGGGTGCGGCCTTGGCGGCGATTGCCACGCATCGACCGGATGCCGTGATCGTCGCCGTGATCGATCGGGCGGCTGATCACGATTACGGCCAACTCATCGCCACGCAGCCCGATCTGCCCATCCTGTACGCCGATCTCAATGCCGACAGCGTGCAGGTTATCACGCAGCAGCGCATTGGCGCGCGCACAGCCGATTTGATCACGGCGATTGCAGAACTGCCGAAGCGGATTTGACGTTAACCCACATTCGTTTCTCCAAGGAGGAAGAAGATGAAACACTGGAAGAAGGTTATTTTTGTTGTGGCGGTTATTGCGGGCCTGGTGGCAGCCTGCAGCGGCGGCCCGGCCACGCCCGAAGCGGCCACCGGCATTCCGCAGGATGCCGCCGCGGTGGCGGCGGCGCGCGGCTTGACCCCCGCCGATATTACGGCAGCGCTGAAGACCTACACGCCGTCGGGGCAGCTCGATCCGTACATCATGTTCGCGTCAGGCGGGCAGAGCGGACAGGTGTTGGTCGTCGGTGTGCCCTCGATGCGCATCCTGCGACTGATCGGCGTCTTCACGCCGGAGCCGTGGCAGGGTTACGGCCTTGGCGGCGGCGGCGATAAGGTGCTGGCCGAAGGTTACGTGGGCGACCAAGAGATCAAGTGGGGCGACACGCACCACCCCGGCCTCAGCGAAACCGGCGGCGAGTACGACGGCCAGTGGCTGTTCATCAACGATAAGGCGAATGCGCGCGTGGCCGTGATCGATCTGCGCGACTTCGAGACGAAGCAGATCGTGAAGAACCCGAACGCCATCGTCGATCACGGCGGCTCGTTCGTGACGCCCAACACCGAGTACGTGATCGAAGGCCCGCAGTATGCCACGCCGATTGGCTGGGGCTACGCTCCGTTGAGCGAATACAAGGAGAAGTATCGCGGCGTGATCACGTTCTGGAAGTTCGACCGCGAGAAGGGCCGCATCGACGAAGCGCAGTCGTTCCAGATGGAGCTGCCGCCCTACTGGCAGGATTTGTGCGACGCAGGCAAGGGTGTGAGCGAGGGCTGGATCTTCTGCAATTCGTTCAACACCGAAATGGCGACCGGCAATGGCCCCGACGGCACGGGCGCGCCCTACGAAGCGGGCACCTCGCAGAATGACACCGACTATCTGCACATCATCAACTGGAAAGCCGCCGAAGCCGCGTTCAAAGCGGGCAAGGGTCAGGACATCAACGGCATCAGTGTCATTCCACTTGAAACGGCCATCAGCGACAAGCTGCTGTACTTCACACCAGAACCCAAGAGTCCGCACGGCTCCGATGTGACTCCTGGCGGCGAGTTCATCGTGGTGGGCGGCAAGCTCGATCCACATGTGACGATCTATTCTTTCGACAAGATTCAGAAGGCCATCGCCGCTGGTCCAACTGAGAAGGATGCCTTTGGCGTCCCGGTGTTGAAGTTGGATGACACGAAAGAAGCACAGGTAGAGCTGGGTCTTGGCCCGCTGCACACGGTCTTTGACGATAAGGGTTACGCCTACACCTCGATGTTCCTCGATAGCACCGTGACGCGCTGGACGCTGGGCGGCCCGTATGCCGACAAGCATCCCGAAGAACCGTGGACGCTGGTGCAGGCCCTGCCCGTGCAATACAACATCGGCCACATCGCTGCGGCGGAGGGCGACACGGCTTCACCCGATGGTCAGTATGTGGTGGCACTGGACAAGTGGAGCATCGATCGGTTTGCCAATGTCGGCCCGTTAATGCCGCAGAATTTCCAACTGATCGATACGTCGCAGACCGGCGACAAGATGCAGGTGCTGTACGACATGCCGATCGGAATGGCCGAACCCCACTACGCGCAGATCATCAAGGCCGATAAGTTGAAGCCGTGGCAGGTCTATCCTGAAGTGGGCTGGAATCCCGAAACACAGTCGGTCGATCCGAACGGCATCAAGGCCGGCGAAGAGAAGATCGTGCGCAACGGCAAGAACGTTGAAATCTGGATGAGCGTGATTCGCAGCCACTACACGCCTGATCTGGTGGAAATCAACCAGGGCGATCATGTGGTGTGGCATCTCACCAGCCTGGAGCGCACGCCCGATGCAACGCATGGTTTTGCCGTGCCGGGTTACAACATCAACCTGAGCCTGGAACCGGGTGAGTCGCAGACGATTGAATTCGACGCAAACCAGGATGGCACCTTCCCGTTCTACTGCACCGAGTTCTGTTCGGCGCTGCACCTGGAGATGGCCGGGCAGATGCTGGTGGAGCCGTAGTTAATGAGTAACGAGTCATGCGTAACGCAGGGTTTTACTCGTTACGCATGACTCGTTACGATGGAGAGTATGCATGGCTGATCAAAAGACTTCTCGCTTCGCGCGGTTGTTCGGCGACCCCGATGTGAAAGTGGTCCGGCCCGATGGCACGAGTGTGTCGCTCTCGACGTTCCTGCTGCCCACGGCCATCTTCATGCTGGCGGCGCTGGCGTTAATGGCCTCGATGATGCTGCCCTACTGGCAGATGAAACTTACCGCGCCGCAGTATCCCAAAGGGTTGTACACCCGGGTGTACGTGAATCATCTCGAAGGCGATGTGTCTGAGATCGACGAGTTGAATCACTATCTGGGCATGCCCAAATTGGATGAAGGCGGGCAGTTCGAGCGGAGTGTCTCGGTGCTGGCGCTGGTTGTGATCGGGCTGCTGATGCTGGGCACAACGTTTGTGCACAATCGCTGGGCAGGGGTTTTTGTCCTGCCGGCATTAGTGTGGCCGCTGCTCTTTCTGGGCGATCTGGCGCTGATTCTGTATCAGTATGGCCACAGCATCGATCCCAAATCGGCGCTGGGGGGCGCGATCAAACCGTTCACGCCGCCCATCTTTGGCACAGGCATGATCGGCCAATTCGGCACGATCGCCACACCCGCCCCCGGCCTGATCCTGGCGGTAACCGCGAGCCTGTTGATCTTGATCGGCTTGTGGTTCCATCGCAAAGCGTACAAGCCCATCGTGGATGCGCGCAAGAAGATGAAGGGATCAGGGATCAGTTGACACGTGCCCCTCACTGGGCTTGGTGCAGTGCAGGTGTCAGGATCAGGCAAGAGGCAAGTGATGCGACGGATAGCGATGACGTTGATGCTGGTTTCGATGCTGACGGGAATGACGTTTGCCGATCAGCCATCAATCCAAAATCTAAAATCTAAAATCCAAAATCAACCACCCTTTGATCTTCAAGCGGCCATCGTTAACGCGCAGGATGGCGACGTGATCGAAGTGCCCACTGGCACGTACTCCGGCCCGCTCGTGATCAACAAATCGATCCAGCTGATCGGGCGCGATCAGCCGATCGTGACGGGTGACAAAACGGGCACGGTCGTCACCATCACTGCGCCCGATGTGACGTTCGAGGGCTTCGTCGTGCAGGGCAGCGGCCGCGAACCCGATCAGAATCACGCGGCCATCTTTGCCGATCACGCGCCGCGCGTCACCCTCCGCAACAACGAAGTGCGCGAGTCGTTGTTCGGCATCTATCTGGCCGCCTCGCCGGACAGCGTGGTGGATCACAATGTTATTCACGGCGACACTACGTTGGATCTGGGGCGGCGCGGCGACGGCCTACGCTTGTGGGAAAGCAACAACACGACCTTGTCCCACAATCAAGTGTTGGAATCGCGCGATGTGGTGCTGTGGTATTCAAAAGGGTTGAAGATCCACGACAACGAGATCCGCCACGGACGCTATGGCATTCACTTCATGTATTCCGCCGATGCCGACGTGGCGCGCAACCTGATCACCGACAACTCCATCGGCGTGTTCTTGATGTACTCGGATAATATGACGATTCGCCGCAATATCTTTCAACACAATCGCGGCCCCAGCGGCTACGGGCTGGGCTTCAAAGACAATGACGGCGTGGTCGTCGAAGACAATTTGATTCTTGACAATCGCGTGGGCATCTTCCTGGATAACTCGCCGTTTACGCCGGACAGCGTGGGCTCGTTCACCGCCAACGAAGTGAGCTTCAACGACATCGGCATCGCGTTTCTGCCATCAACTCGTGGCAATGTGTTTACCGGCAATACCTTCCGCGAAAATCAGGAGCAGGTATCCATTCAAGGCGGCGGCGCACTGCGCCCCAATGCGTGGTCGCAAAATGGGCGCGGCAATTTCTGGAGCGATTACGCCGAGCGCGGTTTCGATGCCGATGGCGACGGTGTGGGCGATGTCGCTTATGCATCCGATCGGTTGTTTGAAAATTTAGCGGACGCTAACAGCGCCCTGCGTTTCTTCATCTACAGTCCCGCCGTGCAGGCGATGGAATTCGCGGCGCAGACTTTTCCGTTGGCGAAACCGGTTCCCAAATTGAAAGACGAGTACCCCCTCATGGAATCACCCCTTGATCCTGCGGCCTTCCTGGCGCAACCCGAAACTCACACGTCGTCTGTGCCGATGTGGCTGGCGTCCCTGTCTTTGGCGACGGCGGCGCTGGCCGTGATCGGTGTCGGAGCGCGACGCGCGCGCACGTGTGCCTCGCGCCCGATCGTTTCCGCCCAGGCCCGATCAGCGGCCGCAGCGATTTCAGTTGATCGCGTCAGCAAGCGCTTCGGCGCGCACGTCGTCTTGAAAGACTTGTCGTTCAACATTCAACCCGGCGAATCGCTGGCGCTGTGGGGCGCGAACGGCGCGGGCAAGACCACGTTGATCAAGTCAGTTTTGGGTGTGCACAACTTCGACGGGGCGATCACGTTGGCCGGGCATGATGTGCGGCGCGCGGGCCGGCAGGCGCGGCAATTGATCGGCTACGTGCCGCAAGAACTGGCCTTTGTCGATCTATCGGCGCGCGCGGCGTTGACGTTCTATGCCCGCCTGAAAAAAGTCGATGGTCAACGTGTAGAAGATTTGTTGACGCAAGTGGGCTTGCACGAACATGCCGCTAAAACGCTGGGGGCACTCTCGGGGGGCATGAAGCAACGACTCGCCTTGGCCGCCGCGCTACTCGCTGATCCGCCCGTGTTGATCCTAGACGAACCGACGGCCAACCTCGATGCCGCGGCGCGCGCGGACTTCATCGCGTTGGTGGCCTCGCTCCGATCGAGTGGCAAGACCATCGTGTTTTCGTCGCACCGCATGGACGAAGTGCAAGCGCTGGCCGATCGCGTGTTGATGTTGAAAGAGGGCGTGGCGCAAGGCATCTTCACCGTGAATGAATTGCTGGAGCATCTCGGTGAGCCGGTCACGCTGCGCGTGCAGATCGATGCGGCGCAATTTCCGGAAGTGATTGAGAAGTTGAACGCCGTTGGATTAACAGGGCAGATTGAATAACGTAACGAGTAATCGGTAACGAGTAACTGGCCCGTTTTTTTGCTCATTCCGCGTTACTCATCAGGACTTAGCAGCATGCAACTTCACACCATCTGGATCATCGCTCAAAAAGAACTACGCGACGCACTGCGCAATCGTTGGTTGTGGTTGTACACCATCGCCTTTGCCGGACTGGCGCTAGCGCTCTCGTCGGTGGGCATGGCGGGCGCGGGCTACGGCGGTTTCGCGGGCTTTGGTCGCACGGCGGCGAGCCTGATCAATGCGGTGCTGTTGTTCGTGCCGCTGATCGGTTTATCGGTGGGCGCGGGCACTGTCGCGCACGAACGCGAACGCGGCACATTGACGTATTTGCTGGCGCAGCCTGTCACACGCGCTGAAGTGATCATCGGTAAATACGTTGGTGCGGCGCTGGCGATGGGCGTGGCGTTAGGGCTGGGCTTTGGCGTGGCAGGCATCGCGCTGGCCACCCGCGGCACGGCCAACCCCGAAGTCTATCTGCGCCTCGTTGGACTATCGCTCTTACTGGCGCTGGCGGCGTTGAGTCTCGGCGTGTTGATCTCCACCTTGAGCAAGCGGGCGGCGATGGCCACCGGTGCAGCCATGGTGCTGTGGCTGGCGCTGGTCTTTCTGGGCGACCTCGCCTTGATGGGTGCGGTGCTGGCGCTGAAGGTCAACGTGCAGACCTTGCTTGGTTTGACGCTGTTAAATCCGTTGCAGGTGTTCAAGGTGGCGGCCATCTACGGGTTGCAATCATCGCTGGAAACGCTCGGCCCAGCAGGACTATATGCGGTACGGACGCTGGGCGCATGGTTGCTTCCGATCTTGACCGGCTGGCTAATCGTCTGGATCGCCGCGCCGCTGTTGGCAACGGCTGCCATCTTCGTTCGACGCGGCGATGCGTGAGGAAGGTGGCGCATGAAAATCACACGCGGTAGTTTGTTCCTTGTTCAATTGTCATTTGTCATTCTCTTGGCCGCTTGCAGTGCTAGTGCGGGTGATGTTCAGCCGCCCGACATTCACTACGGCGAAGATGTGTGCGACGCCTGCGGCATGTTGATCAGCGACGCGAAGTTTGCAGCGGCCTCGATCGATCAAGACGGCGCGGCACACAAGTTCGACGACATTGGCGATCTGGTGGTCTACTACGCCGATCAGGCCGACGCGAAAGTGCAAGCCTACTTCGTGCACGATTATCCATCGGAGAAGTGGCAACGCGCAGAGACGGCCTTCTTCATCGTCAGCCCGCAGGTTCAAACGCCCATGGCGCACGGCATCGCCGCGTATGCCGATCGGCCCGCGGCCGAAGCCGCCGCGCAGAAATACGGCGTGAAGGTTATGACTTTTGACGAACTCCGCCAAATGCCAACGAGCGCCATGTCGCACATGCCGTAGACGCAGCAGCTGATCCGTCAGGTGGCGCGGGCAGCAGCGCATGACCAGTGATCCGGTGCGCCCCCGGCAGGTTTCAAGCTCGTGATCAATGATCGCTTCGATCAAAGACAAATCATATCTCACGGAGGAATACCAATGAGGACAGTATCACGAAGTACAGCGGTCATACTTGTGGTGGTGGTTGCCGCCCTGACGCTGGCAGCGTGCGGAGGCGGCGCAGGCGCGGCCAGCCCAACGAGCCAGAAACCGGCGGCGCCCCAGGGCGATGCGACCAAGGGCAAGACCGTGTTTGAAGGAACCTGCATTTCGTGCCACGGGCCAGACGCCAAGGGACTGCCCGGCCTGGGCAAAGACCTGACCACGAGCGAGTTTGTGGCGCAGCAGACCGACAAACAGCTGGTCGATTTCATCAAGAAGGGCCGCCCGGCCAGCGACCCGGCCAATACGAACAAGGTCGATATGCCGCCCAAGGGGGGCAATCCGGCGCTGACTGACCAGGACCTGGTGAATGTGATCGCCTTCGTCCGATCGATCCATCAGAAGTGAGGAACTCGGATACACCTGGCGACTATCATATGCCAGAAGGAGCACTCGACTTTGGCCTCTTAGTCGAGGGGGTTGAAAAGTGGAAACCTCCTGAGTTAAAGTGTGGGTGTCGAGACCGCACTTGCTCAGGAGGCTTCCGTGATCAAGCATAGCATACAATCCGCTCTGTTACACAACTTGTTTGAGTTGTTGGCGCAGCACCGCCCGGCGTTTCGGCAAGCCCGGAGTTACTGGCAGGTGGATGACCACGCGCGCTGAAGGCGCACCATCGTGCGTCATTTGCTAGACCGCGAGTGCAAGCCTGGCGCTCTGCCGCAAGGAGGTGACCGCTACTCTGGATTGGCCGACCGCCGTGCAAGTATTTATGTTAGCACGCGAGGTTAGATGGACAGACAACCAACCTGCCGCGTAACACCCCGAACTAAAGTGGGCTCCGCAAAGAAAGAGGGCGGACAGCGAAACAACAACCTGCCCCAAGTGAAATGCACGCAACTGAGAAAAAGGTCTTGACAAATATTTTGAATAGGTGTACACTGCCACTTGTGGGCGATTGCTCACCACACGGGCAATTGCTCATCATCTTGGTTCCCGCTTTGCGCTTGCTACGAATTGGGCGATCGGGCTCTGGACATTTTCGCCACATACTTCATCGCCCAGTGCCCTCTTCGTAGGTCGCCTTCAAATAAGTGCGCGACCCACAATGGTCGGTTTTCACTAGAGTTCGCATCACATAAGGTAAGGCGATGATGATCTCCAATGGTCACCATGATCCACTGCAATCGGATCAGAATGATCGGCACGCTCTGTTTGATCTTTTGGCGCGTGTAGCCTCGCTGTATTATTTGGAGGAATGGACCCAAGACAAGATTGCGCGACAGCTAGGGCTCTCGCGGCAAAAGGTACAGCGCTTGCTCCACCAGGCGCGCGAGCAGCGTATCGTTGAGATCCACGTTCATTCCGCCCCCGTGCTGCACTCCGAGCTTGAGAATAAGATCAAAGCAACTTTTCACCTGGACGATGTGGTCGTTGCTCCCTCGCATCCCGATGAGCGGCTCAGTCGAATGGCAGTAGCGCGGGCCGCCGCCAGTTACCTGGAGCGTCAGCTGTCGGATGGAATGATCGTCACGGTTGGTCTGGGACGCAACGCCAGTGAAACCGCCAAGTTCCTCCAGCCGGCCCGTCCGATCGATTGCACGTTTGCCAGCGCGATGGGTGGGTCTCCCTACATGGGCGAATCAATCAATCCGAACAGTATCTGCGGCAATCTGGCCGCCCGGGTTCGTGGTCGGGCGCAACTCTTGTATGCGCCTGCCTATGTAGAAGGGCGCCATGCACGGGATTTGCTCCTCGTGCAGGAAGCAGTCAGTGAATCGCTGGATATTGCCAAGCGAGCCACTGTGGCCGTCATGGGTATCGGCACGACGAGCGACAACTCGATTCTGGTGCAAGCCGGCTGCCTGTCCCTGGCAGAAGCGCATCGACTGCGGGAGATCGGCGCCGTTGGAGAAGTGGTGGGGAATTTCTTCAATGAAGAAGGACGCGAAGTCACTTCGGACCTGGATGCACGGCTGATCGGCTTGACGCTCAACGATCTGAAGCGAATTCCCAAGGTAATCGCCGTCGCGAGTGAAGTGGAAAAGTCCCGAGCGATTTTGGGCGCACTACGCACCGGGGCCATTCACGTGCTCGTCACCGAATGTCAAAATGCCCTGACGGTGTTGCGGCTCGCAGGTGTGACTGACCTGGAAGAGGAAGAATCACTTCTGGGAGGAAGTGCAGCAGATGGATAAGGATGGCAAAATGAACGAAGTGAATGTTCCGGCGGGTGAATCTCGTCCCCAGGCATTGTTCGTGCTGCAACATCGGAACGAACAGTTTGATCTGATGCCGTTTAGCATCGCGCGCACCTGGCTTGATGACAAGGGCGTGGATCTTGCGCTGTACCTGATGTACGATGCCGTCCAGCTGGTTCGCAAGGAAGTGATCGAGCAGCATCCAGACATCAAGGAAGCCGTTGACTATTTGTTAAGTCGGGGGGTTCCGATCTACACCTGCGGCTTCTGCAGCCGCGCCTGCCAGCTCAACTCCGACAGCTACTATCCCGGGATCGTCATGGCCAATCGCCACATTTACTACGCCTTGATGATGGAACGCAGGGTCGTCTATTACTAAACATACCGCAGATCCATCCGCTAGGGAGGGCCTATTGAGAAAGCCCCGCGCCTCATCTCGTCCCACCCAACGCTAGGGATTGTCTGATCGTCGAGCTGCATCAGTAGCCCACTCTATCATCAGGAGGTTAAGCTAATGGTTACGATTTCCGAAGTATCGACTGCGGCACCCAGCCTGGTACGAGTTCCTGATCACTTGTATGAAGGATACATTTTCGATCTGGATGGCACGATCTATCTGGGAAGCGCCTTGCTGCCTGGCGCTTACCGGCTGATCACGAAGCTGCGCGAGCTGGGCAAGCGCGTCGTGTTTCTCTCGAATAACCCTACACGTGACGTCCAGATGTACGTCGACAAACTCACCAAGCTTAGGGCTGCCTACCCCCCAAGAAGAGATCGTCACCACCGTCTTCACGACGACGCAATGGCTATTGCAGAACGCCCCCCAGGCCGTCGTTTATCCCATCAGCGAGGAGCCACTCATTCGCTCGCTCAACAACGCCGGCATCAAGATCTCGGAGAACCCTGAAGAGATCGACATCGTGATTGCCAGTTATGATCGCACCTTGACCTGGAAGAAGCTGCAGATCGCATTTGAGGCGATCTGGTTCCACAAGCGGGCCCGGCTGATCTGCACCAATCCCGACCATTTCTGCCCATTCCCGGGCGGGCGCGGCGAGGTCGACGCCGGCGCTGTGATTGCTGCCCTCGAAGACGCCACCGGCCACCCGCTCGATGTGAACTGCGGCAAGCCCAGTCCGGTGATGCTGAATACGATCATGAACGTGATGAAGCTCAATGTGTCTCAGTGCATCACGACCGGCGATCGCCTGTACACCGAGATCAAAATGGGGATCGACTCCGGCATGGACACGGCGGTGGTCTTTACCGGCGAGACCTCACCCGAGATGCTGGCGACTTGGCCGGCCGAAGGCCAACCGACATTTGCCCTGGACAGAATCGATCGACTGATTCCGCCCGCGCTGTGGCAAGAGTTCGGCTGGACCGACACGAATGGTTAGCGCGTTGGCTTTTCACCGCTTCCCTGATTTCTCAGGTCCGTGTGCCAGGAGGTCGCCTATAAGTGCATGTGAGTGATGATACCGTTGGCCGTTGTACAGCTGCCTCATGTGAGGCCATCGCGCAAAGCCAAACGAATCTCTAGGCCGCATTCCAGCTCTGCAATTTCAGGATCACACTAAGGAGGATCCAACATGGCACAGAAGTATCTTCTCGGTCTTGACAATGGCACCACCGGTGTCAAGTGCAAGATCTACGATCTTCAGGGCAACATCATGGGCGAGGGCTATCGCGAATACCAGTGCGTGTATCTGAAGCCCGGCTGGACTGAGCAAGACGTCAACATGTTGATGGAAGCCAACTACCAGGCGTTGGGGGATGTCTTGAAGAAGAGTGGTGTCAATCCGAATGATATCGCCGGCATGGGACTGTCCACGCAACGCGCGCTGCACCTGTATGTGGACAAGCAAGGCAAAGTCATGCGCAACGGCCTGGGTATCTCGTGGCAGGATGGCCGGCATACCGAGCAGCTGGCCTGGATGCGTGAGTCACTGCCGGAGAAGCGCTATTTCGAGATCACTGGCTTGCCCGTCGGCCAAATCTGGTCGGCCGGCAAGATCAAGTGGGTGATGGAAAACGAGCCGGAAGTGTTTGAGAAGGCCGACAAGGTGCTCCTGACGCAGGAATACTTCCTGCATGAGCTGGGGGCGCGTGATGGCTGGTATGATGACTGGTCCAATGCCTCGCTGTACGGTCTGATGGACATCCAGACGATGGAGTGGAGTAAGGAGCTGTGCCAGGACTTCGGCATGCCGATGGACAAGCCTGCCCAGCTGGTCGGATCCGGCTGGAAGGTCGGCGAGATCGACAAGTACGCCCACGAGCGAACCGGCCTGCCGATTGGTATGCCGATCTGCACGGGCGGCGGCGATCAGCAGTGCGCGGCCATTGGCGCCGGTGTGATCGACGAGGGGCTGTGCGAAGTGACCTTCGGTACGGCCGGTGTGAGTGTGGCGCACCTCAACTCGCCCAAGTACGATCCCAACATGGCCGTCAGCCTGTCGGCGCACGCGTTCCCGGTGAAGACCTGGGAAGCCGAAGGCATTCAAGCCGCGGCCGGCGGAACTTATCGTTGGTTCCGTGACAACATTGGACACATGGTGCACCTGATCTCGCCCTTCACCAAGATCGATCCCTACGTGATCATGAACGAAAATGCCAAGTCGGTGCCGGCCGGCAGCCACGGTGTATTCTTCCATCCGTATCTGGCCGGCTCGGTGGCACCGCACTACGACAACCTGGCGCGTGCCGGCTTCTTTGGCTTGAGCTTCAAAACGACCTTCGGCTGCCTGGCCCGCGCGGTTATGGAAGGCGTCACCTTCGAAGCTCGCGACATCGTCGAGGCCTTCCAGCGGTTTGTGCCTCAGCGCGAGATCATGATGAGCGGCGGAGCTACCAAGTCACCGCTGTGGTGCCAGATTCAGGCCGACATTTACGGCAGCCCGACCTCGGCTTTGCAGGAAGGTGAGTGCACGGTGATCGGCGCGGCCATCCTGGGTGGCGTCGGCTCCGGTGTGTTCAAGACGGTCAAGGAAGGCTGTGATCAGATGCTGCACAAGGTGGGCACCTATGAGCCTGACCCGAAGACGCACGCGACCTACAACGAAATGTACGAGCTCTGGCAAGAGTCTTACAAGGCGCTGGCGGACTCCGGTTTCTACAAGAAACTGAATGCTTTCCAACTCAAATACGGTTAGTTGTGAATCAAGCGACTCTCTGCGTGGCAGCCAACCCTGGCTGCCACGCAGTCGCGAGTGACTACACGGCAATGAACGGGACATGTTTCAAATAAAGGAGGGTTATGATGGCGACTGCAACAATGCTGCCTCCACCGGTTTTCAAATACGATCCGGCGAACATGCCGGAGCTTGAAGAGAAAATCAAGCGCTGGCCTGACTACGAGCAGATCCCTGAGATCGAGCTGAAGAGAGTCATCGTCGGCGAAGACGCTATTCAAGAACTGCCGAAGGTTCTGCGCGATCTGGCACCCGCTGGATCGGGTGAAATTGTCCTGGTCATGGACAAGGTTCCCTACACGAGGCAAGGTGCCGCACTCAAGCCGATGGTGAAAGGGATGCTGGCCCAGGCCGGTTTCGAAGTACATGTCGTCGAGCTGGCCGGGGATCAAGACGGGATTGTCCATCCTGATTTTCACGAGGTTGAGTTTGTCAAGAGCCAACTTCGGCCCGGCATCGTCGCCGTCACACTGGGATCAGGCGTCGTCAGCGACATCACCAAGCACGCGTGCTTCCTGTTTGATCAGGAGCATCCTGATCAACCCCACTTGCCGGCTGTGTTTTGCATGACGGCCAACTCGGTACCGGCCTATGGCTCCCGAATGGCGATCATATCGAAGGACGGCGTCAAGCGCACCTGGCCTTCTCGTCTGTCGGATGTCATTATCGCCGACCTCAAGACCCTGTGCGAGGCACCGCTCGAATATAGCCTGGGCGGCATCGGCGATATGTGCGCGATGTTTCCCGCCTTTGCTGATTGGTATCTGGGTGAGTACTTTGGGATGACGAAGTTTCTGCGAGGCTCCTGGTGGATCCTCGAGGATGTCACGTCGTTGATGTTCCCCTATTCTGAAGAGATCGGCAAGCGTTCCAGAGCTGGGCATGGAAGTGCTGGCCAAGGTCTTGACGCTGGGCGGCCTGACCATGACCTATGCGCGGGAGTCTTCGCCCGTCTCGGGCTTCGAACACGTGGTATCGCACATGCTGGATATGTCGGCCCCGCACTTTGGCCGGCGGATCGCCAACCATGGTTCGCAGGTCGCTGTCGCGGGGATTCCGGCCTTAATTGGGCTGGGCTGGCTGCTGGATAATTTGGATCCCAAGAAGATCAATATCGACAAATGCTATCCTCCCCTGGAGGTCATGGAAAAGCGAGTAAAGGGCACCTTCGCCGAAGTGGATCCCTCGGGAGCGATGGGCGCGGAATGCTGGAACGACTATCGGCAGAAACTGGAATCCTGGTACAAGGTTCGACCACGCTTTGAGGCCTTTTTAGCCGACTGGGACAATCAGAAAGCGCAGTTAGAGTCGCTAATGACGCGGGCTGAGCCATACGTCAAGGCCCTGGCCTCGGCCGGTCACCCCCTGTATTTTGAAGAACTCAACGTCCCGGTGCCTGAAAGCCAAGCCCGCTGGGCGTATCACAATGCACACCTGATGCGCAAGCGCTTCAGCTCCGGCGACCTGATCAACTTCCTGGGCTGGTTTGATGAGGCCTGGACCGATCGAGTCTTCGCGCGAATGCACGAGCTGGTGGAGGAGGGGCGACAAAAGAAGTAGGCGCGCGCCGCCCAGCCTGTGACTGGATCCGGCGTGCGCAGCGGTAGCGAGCGAAGAACACTTGCCCCTGCGCTGCACAGTGCAGGATGTCCCCCCACGCCTTTCCGACACGAAACGTGAGAGGCTTGCGCTCGCCTAGCGCGTCGCCAGCGCACTGCACCGGGTACGACGAGGCGGAATGACGCCCTTGGAAGAGTTTTAAGACAGTCACTCAGAATCGTGTGATTGATATTAATAAGGAGAACAGCATGACAACAGCACTATCTTTAGATGCGGCATTGGCCCGTGGTGAAGCAATTCAGGTCGATCCAATTCTGCTGACCCAGGCTGGAAGCCGTAGTCGGGAAGCGGAATGTGGCAACTTCGATCGCCGATCTGATCTGCTACTCCCACGACATTATGCCGCCCGCGTTTAAGTGGGTCCGGCGCGACGATCTGCCGTATTTACCCCACATGGTGGTCTTCCCCGGTTCCACTAAAGACGTTCAGGAGATCGTCAAGATCGCCAACTACAATCGCATCCCGGTCGTTCCGGCGGGAGGCACTTCAGGCACGATCGGCGGTATCCTGCCCGTCAATGGCGGAATCCTCATCGACATGAAGCGCATGAACAAGTTCATCGAACTTGACGAGTACTCACTGACGGCCACCGTACAAACGGGCATGTTGGGACAGGACTACGAAGACCGCTTGAACATGCGCGGCTACATCGGCGGCCACTATCCGCAGTCGATTCGGTGCTCGACGGTGGGCGGCTGGATCGCCCCGCGCGGCGTTGGAACCTTCTCAAGCAAGTATGGAAAGATCGAGGACATCGTCCAATCGCTGGAAGTAGTGCTCGCCGACGGCTCGGTGGCGCGCACCAAGAACTACCCCCGCGCTTCCTGTGGGCCAGATATGGATCAAGTGTTCATCGGGTCGGAGGGTACGTTGGGCGTCCTCACCGAGGCCACGCTGCGCGTTTGGCCTACGCCCGCCAAGCGCATCTGGATTAGCTATGGCATGCCGACGTTCGAAGCCGGCGTGCGCGCCTGTCGGGATATCCTGGCTGAGGGCCTGTCTCCAGCCGTGATGCGCCTCTATGACGAAGTCGAGATCGCCGGCGCATACAAGGAACTGGGCTACAGTGAGTTTGCCGGTAAAGAAAGCGGCTTGTACTTCGCTTGCGAAGGTCGCGAAGACCTGGCCGACCTGGAAGCGAAGGTCGTCCACGAAGCCTGCAAAGCGCTGGGCGGCATCGAGCGCCCGGGCCTGGGCGAACGCTGGTGGAGAAAGCGCTATGATACTGCCTACCTCAAGAAAGCGTATATGCTGCCCAACGGCATCGGCGACGCGATCGAATGTGCTTCCACTTACAAGAACCTGACAGCCATGCATGATGCCATGGTCGCCGCCATCAAAGAGCAGGGCGCGCACGAGGTCTTCGGTCACGGCTCGCATTTCTATCCCACCGGCGGCAATCTGTACATCATCTGGAGCGCCTTCGCTGAGAGCGAGACGGAAATCGAGAGTATGTACTGGCGCATCATGGATGCCGCGATGAAGGCCGTCATTTCGGTGGATGGCACCATCGGCCATCACCACGGTATCGGCGTCAACAAGGGTCCGTGGATTCACCTGGACGCGCCCACGATGTGGCCTGTCGTGCAAAAGATCAAGGCCGCTTTGGATCCGTACGGCATCATGAATCCCGGCAAGCTGGGACTATAGGCGAAGGAGGAATTTGAAAAATGCGAATCTCTACTATGCGTGATGTGCTTGAGAAGACCGCTATCGATCACGTCTATTATCGGTCTTATGATCCGATGGTGCGGTGTGTCGGCCGCGAATACACGCCTCACCGGGCGGCGCAAATTGCGATGCTGGTGGCCGGCGGCCGCTTGCAATGGACGCCCGACGTCGTCGAAGCGATGTATTGGAGTTTCAACACCAAGATCGATCAAATCTGGAATCACGACAATTCCAGTGAAATCTTCGACATCGACGAAGGCGAATGGGATCGCCCGGCGCGCGCCGATGTGGTGGACGCCGGTGCGGCTCCCGCTTTTGTGAAGGAGATCGAAGCCAACGTCAAGAAAACCGGAAATGTGTATGGAATGAAAGACGAGACCGGCCCGGTCGGCAAGGCCGACGTGCTCTACATCGTGGATGACACCACCCGCGCCCAGACTCCGGAAATTGCGGAGGCCATGAAGAAGATTCTCAAAGCCAAGGGCGTCAAGTTTGCGGTTCTGGCAAAAGGCACCGATGGCTGGGGGTTGTATGACCTGGGTCTATGGACGTTGGCGGAGGAGAAGGCCAAAGAGTTCGCCGGGTTCATCAAAGAAAGCGGCGCAAAGACGGTGGTGGCGAACTGCCCGGCTGTGGTCTATGCCTTGCGTGAGTGGTATCCCAAGCTGGGACTTAAGCTGAGATGCCGAAGTTCTCCATCACACTGAATACCTGGAGAAACTGGGGGTTACGGGCAAGCTCAAGGGCAAGGTTACCTTCCACGATCCGGCTTACCTGGGACGCTTCTTGGGGATCTTCGATGCGCCGCGCAATGTCTTGAAGAAAGTCGCCGATCTGGAGTTAGTCGAGTGCTATTTCAATCGTGACAAGTCTAACCCAACCGGTCCACTGCTGGCGTACTTTAATCAGGAATGGGCCAACATGGTGGCTGCTCGCCGCGCCGAGGAACTGGCGCTGGCCGCGCCTACCGTCGTCACGGCGGCCCCGTCTTCAAAGCGCAACTTGGGCGCTGTGGCTCAGGCAGCAGGCATCAAGGTTCTCGACATTGCCGAGGTACTGGCCGGCTAAGCGCAGCATCAACACACTATCTAAATGGTGACCCGGCGGTCACTTTTGAGTTGCCGGTGATCCCATAACAGGTGAGCGGGGAGGCTCATTGGCGATGAGTCCTCCCCGCTTGCACGGCGAGAATTATCCAGTCCTGGCTGCGGCCAGGAGTAGCGACTAAGTTGGAAAGATCTCCCAAAGTGATCGCCGCTGTCCATGCCCCCGACGGCACCTTCGAGTCGCTGCGGATGGCGCTGAGTTATCTGGCGACGGCGAAGAAGAACGGCGCGTGTGTGTTTGCCTATACCGAGGTGCCGGGCTTAACTCACACGGGCCAGGGGCAGATCAATGGCGTCAGCGTGCGCCGCCGCGCCGATGGCAAACTGTATGACATTCGCGCCGATCTCGTGGTCAATGCCGCCGGCCCCTGGTCGGGTGACATCGCTCAGATGGCCGGTGTTGGTCTTACCCTGGTGCCCACCCCGGGCGTGATGGTCTGCCTGGATCAGCGTCTGCATCATCGTGTGATCAACCGCCTCAACAAAGCTGCTGATGGTGACATCATCGTCCCGCAGCGTGCGATGTCTGTGATTGGCACGACTTCGTGGCCGGTTGACCAAGCCGACTATATTCCCATCCCTGGCGATCATGTGCAGAAAATGTTGGAACGCGGCGCCGAAATGGTCCCAGCCGTTCGGCAGGTCGGGCTGCGCGGAATCTTCACCGAGGCCGTCAGCAACCTGGTCTGCCGCAAGCTCGGCGTCGCCGCCGAGTGCCGAACCCGTGAGGTCGTGTTAGCCTCCTATCGCGAGTTTTACAACTAAACCGATGGAGCGGGTCGCCCATGAGTTGGCAAGTCACTTTCCGTATCTATCGTTACAAGCAGGACGGCACTCCGCCGCGTTACGACACATTTCCGCTCCAGGTCAGGTCCGACGAATATGTCCTGGATGCCATCGAGCGGATCTGGGCCAAACAAGATCGCAGCCTGGTTTTCCGGCACGCCTGCCATCATGCAGCCTGCGGCGCCTGCGGCATGCGAGTGAATGGCCGTGAGAAACTGACGTGCATCACCCTCATCGAGTCGGTGACGACCGATGGCGGCACTGTTACCGTTGAACCGCTGCGTCATCTGCCGGTCGTCAGCGATCTGCTGGTCGACATGACGTCGTTCTACTCGAAAATGGAACAGGCGCAGTTCGTGCCGGTGCGTGCGGCCGAGCCCATGGTCGACGTCTCGACACACCAGCCGGCTGAAGATCAGATCCCGGCGGTTCGCTTCGAGAACTGCATTGAGTGCGGAATCTGCTTGTCCGCCTGTCCCATCCCGGGCACCGACCCCGGCTATCTGGGCCCCGCCGCGTTGGCGGCGATCGAGCGTATGGTCCAGGAACCGCGGTGTGACGTAGACGTGTCATCACTCGTGCAGCTGGCCGACAGCGAACATGGTCTATGGCGCTGCCACACGGCCTTTGAATGCTCCGAGGCTTGTCCTTCGAACGTCGATCCAGCCGCCTTAATGATGACCTTGCGCCGCCATGTACTTGTCGACAAAGTCAAGCGGTTATTGGGCGGAGGGAGCAAGTAAACACATGAACCTTGAATCCGAATACGGCAAACCCCGGCCCACGTCCACGAGCCGGCGCGCGCTCAATTGGTTTGACCCGCGCGGTCGCCGGATGGGCATGTGGGCTTTCATCCTTAACCGGGTGACCGGCATCGGGCTTGTGGTGTATCTGGCCCTACACCTGGTGGTGTTGAGCCTGCTCGCCGTCGGCGAGTCCAGTTGGGACACCTTCGTCCAACTGGCACGCTCACCCCTGATCTTGATCACGGATGTCGTATTGATCGCCGGTCTTTTGATTCACGGACTCAACGGGATCCGGGTGGTCCTTGTGGGCCTGGGCTTCGGCGTGCGCAGCCAGAAGGGCGCTTTCATACTGCTGATGGCGGTCGCACTCGTCATCTTGACCTACGCAGCATTCCGGGTATTCTCCGCATAACACGGGCAGGTTGTCATTCGTGAAAGCCATCGTCTTGCGCCAAGTGGGCGGTCCGGAAGCCCTTCACTATGAAGAGGTCCCAACGCCCGTGCCAGGCACGGGCGAAGTCCTGGTTCAGCTCAAGGCGGCTGCCCTGAATCGGCGTGACCTTTCGCTGTGCCAACGCGCTTCGACGACGCCCATGTTGCCACTGATTCTCGGCTCAGATGGCTCGGGGGTGGTTGCCGAGCTCGGACCAGGCGTCACCGGATGGCGCATCGGTCAACCGGTTGTGATCAATCCTGCGTTGAACTGGGGAGCTGCGCCTCACCGAGCGGGGCCGGGTTTCCGCATTCTCGGCGGGCCAGATCAAGGCACTTACGCTGAATTCATAGCCATACCGGCCGGCAACGTCTACCCCAAGCCGGATAATCTCACCTTCGAAGAAGCCGCGGCCTGCCCCGTGGCAGGACTGACGGCCTGGCGCGCCCTTGTGAACTGCGCCATGGTCAGGCCCGGCGAAATCGTATTGATACCCGGCGTTGGCAGCGGTGTGGCAACTTTTGCTGTGCAAATCGCCAAGCGAGTCGGGGCGACCGTGTATGTCACTTCTCACAGCGACGAAAAACTTGAAAAAGCGCGCCAGCTGGGTGTCGATGGCGGCGTCAACTATCAAAGCAGCGACTGGCCGGCCGCGATCCGCGAATTGACGCGCGGGCATGGTGTGGACATCATCCTGGACAGCACAGGCAGGCCGACGTTTGCCGCCGGGTTGGATTTGCTGGCGGCGGGAGGTCGATTGATCGTCTTTGGCGCGACAGGTGGCGCGATCGCCGAGCTGGATGTTCGCAAGTGCTATTCGCGGCACCTCTCCGTACTGGGCACAACGCTGGGCAGTCCCTGGGATTTCGAACAGTTCTTGCGCGTGTTAGCAGCCGGCAGACTGCGGCCCATCATCGACACCGTCTTCCCTCTGGCAGAGGCCGCTGAGGCACATCGGCGTCTCGACTCGGGAATGCAGTTTGGCAAGATTGCATTAATCATCACCTAGAACTGCAGCTGCCGTGGGAGGATAACTGTTGTCGTCAGGAGAGTTACGGAAATGCCGAAACGGGTGATTATAGTTGGCGGCGGATCGACCGGCTGCGCGACGGCGCATGATCTGACCTTGCGCGGCTTCGAAGTCGTGTTGATTGAGCGGAGTGAGTTGGCTTCAGGCACAACGGGCCGCTGCAGCTGCTTTCTACACAGCGGCTCACGCTACGCCGTCAAAGACAAGGAATCCGCCGTTGAGTGCATTTATGAGAATCGGACCATTCGCCGGATTATGCCGCCCAAGGCGATGGAAGAGAACGATGGTGTGTTCGTCCACCTCGGCATCGACGATCCCGCCTATGGCGACCAGTTTTTCGACGGCTGCGCCGAATGCGGGATCCCGGCGAAAGAGATCACGCCGAAAGAGCTGTTCGCGCGCGAGCCAAACCTGTCGCGTGACATCCGCCGGGTCGCCATCATCCCCGATGCTGTGGTTGAGGCGCTGCGCTTCGCCTTGTCATTTGCGGCCACGGCCCGCGTGCATGGCGCTCACTGTTTGCGCTTCACCGAAGTGAAAGAAATGCTGATGGAGGGCAGTCGCGTCACGGGTGTGCGCGTGCTGGACAGAGTGACCAATCAACTGCAAGATGTTAAAGGGGATATAGTCGTCAATGCGACCGGGCCGTGGGCCGACAAACTGGCGGCCCTGGCCGGCATTCGCATTCCCCTGGCGCTCAGCCCTGGCATCCACGTGATGATCGGCACCCGGCTCAGCAATGCTGTGATCAATCGCATGCACCTCCCGGGGAGCGGCGACTTCATTACCCCACAGCGCAACGCCAGCATCCTCGGCACCAGACTCCTGGACGGTGCAGGACTGCGATTACCTTGACATCCCCGAAGATCACATCCGGCAGATTCGCGCTGAAGGCGCCTTGCTGGCCCCCATCATCGAGAAGCTGCCGGTGCACTCGATCAACGCCGCCACCCGTCCGCTGATTGCCTCCGGCGGCGGCAGCGAGCGTGAGCTAAGCCGCACCTTTGAAGCCTTTGATCACGCGGAGCGGGACAACGTCGAGGGGTTTGTAACCATCGCGGGCGGCAAGCTGATCACCGCGCGCGCCATGGCCGAGAAGATCAGCGACGTCGTGTGCCACCGAGCTCGGCGTCCGAGCCGCCTGTCAGACGCACACTTATCCCCTGGTGTCTTACCGGCGCTTATACACCGGTTGAGATGCAGGCGCAGCGTCACTCACATTCGAGGAACTTTGGAGACTATGGTATGTATGACCCGACTGCTTTCACGATCCCTGAAGGCCTGAACTACAACGATCACGTCGTCGCCACTTACTTGTATCAGACGGCGGCGAAGGTCAACATTCACAAACTGGCCGTGGCTCTGTCTGAAGAACAAAGTTCCGGCACGTGGGTGGAGCTGCCATTCGAAAGCGACGTCATTCGCCAACGCCACGTGGGCAAAGTCGTCGCCATTTGGGAAGTGCCTGATTACGAAGACGCGGTGCCCGAGGATGTGACCGCACGCACGTGGGTGCTGCAGATCGCCTACCCGATCCATAACTTTGGCCCACAGATCCCGCTTATGCTGACGACGGTGCACGGCAATATCTCGGCCGCGGGGAAACTCAAGCTGATCGACTTGCATTTTCCCGCATCCTACGCGGCACAATTCCAAGGCCCCAAGTTTGGAGTCGAGGGTATCCGCAGACTGCTGAATGTCCCCGACAGACCGCTGCTGCACATCATGGTCAAGCCTTCCATCGGCCTGACGCCCGAGGAAAGCGCCGAGGCTTTCTATCAGGCAGCGCTGGGCGGCGCGGACGCAGTCAAGGATGATGAACTGGTCGTATCCCATCCTTGGAGCCACTTCGTCGAGCGAGTCAAGCAGCATGGGGCCGCTGCCAAAGCCGTCTACGAAAAGACTGGACACCGGACATTATACTTCGTGAACATCACTGACCGCGCGGACCGGCTCGTCCAGAATGCCTATCGCGCTATCGAAGCCGGAGCAAGTGCCCTGATGGTCAACTACTTGGTCGTCGGCATCTCGGCTTTGTCCATCCTGGCGGACGATCACAATCTCCAGGTGCCCCTCCTGGCCCACCTGGATTTCTCTGGAGCGATTTATGGCGCGCCGTGGTCGGGCGTTCGCTCGCACCTGATTTTGGGCAAGCTGCCCCGGTTGGCTGGCGCCGACATCGTCGTCTATCCCAGTCCGTACGGCAAATTCCCGCTGTTGGCATCAAAACACTTGCGAATTGCCCAGGCGCTTACGGATCGATTTCATGACATCAGGCGCACCTGGCCGATGCCGGGCGGCGGAGTTCATCCGAGTATGGTCCCGCTGCTGCTCAAGGACATGGGTCGAGACTTCATGGTTGGCGCAGGCGGCGCCGTGCACGGTCACCCGCTGGGCGCAGCAGCAGGCGCGCGGGCGTTGCGTCAGGCAATTGATGCGAGCGTGCAAGGTATCCCACTCGCCAGGGCCGCCCAAGATCTGCCTGAGCTGCAAGCCGCGCTTAACCAATGGGGCATCGCCTTGAGCGATGTCAAGGGTGCATACGATCTCTTGCAGGGTTAACGCTCGCACCCAACCGATCCAGGTACCGAGTGGAGGGCAGCTTCCACGCCGCCGAATGTGCGGGGGCTGCGCCCGGAACCCGCACTACTGGCAAAATTGGATCGACGGCAATATAAAAAAAACGACACGAGGAGGAAACTTATGGAACACATGGTTCGACGCGATTCTGCCGGAATTGGCTGGTTGATCCAGGCCGCCTCGGGCCTCTTGCTGGTGGCGCTGCTGCTCGTCCACATGATCGCGAACCATTTCGTCGTCCCCGGCGGTCTGCAGACCTATCGCGATGTCATCAACTACCTGTCGAATCCCATCGTCATCGCGCTGGAGTTGACCTTTCTGATCGTCGTGTCCACCCATGCGCTGTTGGGCGTGCGGGCGATCCTGTTCGACACCGGACTTTCGCAGCGATCCGAGCGCCGGGTAGGTTTGTTCCTCACGGTCGCCGGAGTGTGCATCGTCGCTTACGGTTTCTGGCTGACGCTGCTCATCGCCAACCGCTGAACCGCGCATGCTCCCTAAGATTGATCGCGGCTTCCTCGGGTACGTGTTCGATCTCGACGGCACGATCCGGCTAACCGAACAACTGATACCGGGTGCGCGAGAAACGGTTGCTGGCCTGCGGCAGCGCGGCTGTCGCCTGGTCTTCCTGACCAACAACTCCGACGGCACCCGCGAAATGTTCGCCGCCGAATTGACTCAAATGGGGATTGAAACCGCCCCGGCCGAGATCGTATGCACGTCGTTTGTCATGGCCCGCTACCTGTGCGCCCGGCAACCCGCCAGTCGCTGCTACGTCATTGGACCCGATCCACTGCGCGAAGAATTGAATCGAGCCGGCCTGACGCTCTGCGATAGGCCCGGCGAGATCGACTACGTCGTATTGGGGATCGATCGGGATTTCACGTACCGCAAGCTGCAAACCGCTTTCGAGGCGATTCGAGCCGGAGCGCGCTTCGTCGCCACCAATCCCGATCGGTATAGCCCCAGCGCCCGCGGCGACCTGGCGGATATTGGCGCGCTGATCGCGGCGATCACGACGGCCACCGAGCATCCGCTGGATGAGATGATCGGCAAGCCTAATCCCATCATCCTCGAAACGGCGCTGGATGTGATGGATTTACCGCGCGACGAGTGCTTGATGGTAGGCGATCAACTGCCTACGGATGTGCTGGTTGGCCAGCGTGTCGGGATAAAGACTGCGCTGCTGCTGCGCGATCCGCGCGTCGTCGCACAACTGACCAACTGGCCCGATCCGCCCGATTATGGATTGGACAGCCTGCTCGATTTGATTGTTCAAGTGTGACCGGGTTACGCGACAGACTATGACTGACATCCAACTCATCGTGATCGATTTAGACGGCACGCTGCTAGACGATCAAAAGCAGCTGTCGCCGCGCAATATGGCCGCCCTCGAACAAGCGCTGGCGCACGGTGTGTGGGTAGCGCTGGCCACGGCCCGCGATTGCGCCAGCATCAAACTGAAAGTGCCACTGACGGCGCCCGGACTTTACTACATCGGCAGTGGAGGTGCGCTCGTCTACGACGTAGCAGCCGATGCCCTGATCTGGGCCAAATATCTATCAGGTGAGCTGGCCGCAGAGATCACCGCCCGTCTCAAATGCTATGGTCATCCGGTCTTCTTGAACACGGTGAACGATTACTGGGTCGACCGCTTTAACGATCGGGTGAAGATGATCGAAGAGCGTTACAGCCTGCGTACGACACTCTTTGAAGAGGTCGGTGATACTCAACAGCCGATCATGCGAGTCAGCCTGGCCGCACCCATCACCGTGCTCCAGCAGGCCGCGGCGGATATGCAGGCGGCGCTCGGCGATCGCGTCAGCGTGAGCCTGGCCTCGCCCGATTGGCTCGATCTGCTGGCGCCGGATGCGGGTAAAGGGCAGGCCCTGCACTGGCTGCAAACGCGATCCGGCCTTGAGCCAGGACACACCCTGGCAATTGGCGACTACGATTGCGACCTGTCGCTTTTTGATCACGCTGTCCATCGAGTTGCGATGGGCAATGCCGTGGCGTCGGTGAAAGCGGCGGCGACGTACATCACGGCCAGCAACAACGCTGACGGCGTCGCTCGGGCATTACACGTGCTGCTGGGGAGCATGTGACAAACAGCTGAAGTGCCACGGAATATGGCCCGCGCGGCGGATGGCGCCCGGCCACTTGCCAGTCCGTCGGGCGAATGATGCCACGCCTCAATCAAACAACCGATCGACCGCCTCGGCTAATTCGGCGAGGTTGCTGACGCGATGGACGGCGTGGCACAGCGGCGCGTATTGCAGCATGTCGCTGTCGCCGTGACGCCACTGCATGGGATGTTCGGGGTTGAACCACAGCACGCGCTTGGCCCGCCGCTTGATCTGATCGACCAGATCGAGGCGCGGATCGTTGTAGTTGTTGCGCCCGTCGCCGAGGAAGATCACGATCGTGCGGCGATCGACGCTGTCAAAATGATCGTGCGTGAACTCGGCCAGCGCCGCGCCCAGATCGGTGTTGTAGTAGCCGGGCGGAATGCGTTCCAGCACGTCTTGCACCACTTCGCTGGCGCGGCCCTGCTCGAAGTCGTGCGTCAAATCGTGGATGTGATTGATGAACGCAAACGAGCGGGCGCGCGAAATCTGATCGCTGAGTTCGTACATCAGGCGCACCATGAATTCCGCCACGGGCCGCATGGACGTGGACACGTCCGCAATCAAGACGAGTTTGGGCTTCAACGTCTTGTGCTTGATATTTCATCTTGATGGGAATGCCGCCGTATTGCAGATTGGCGCGCAGGGTCGCTTTGGGATCGAGCGTGCCGGTTTTGCCGCGCTTCTGCCGCAGCGCCGCGCGGCTGCGCAGCCGGGCCGCGATGCGCGCCACCTGCCGCCGCAGTTCATCGCGCTCGCGCTCGGTCAGACTCTCAAACGGGCGATTCATCAGATCGTCGAGCGGCTCGCGCTTCTCGTATTCCTGCGCCATGTTCTCGGCGATCTGCTGCCCCACGTAATCTTCGACCTGCTGTTCCAACGCCTCGGCATTGCCCTGCATGCGCATCGCGCAATTGCTGGCGGGCTGCGTCGTCCATGCCCAGCGCGGCGAGCATTTCCATCAGCTCATCGATGGCTTCCTGCAAATCCTGCATCCCCAACTGCTGCAGCATGCGGCGGTTGATCCACTGCTTCTGATACATCTGGTTCGCATTTTGCAGTCCGGCCTGCTGTCCCAACTGCTGCAATTCTTCTGGCGTGAGCGGGCGGCCTTCGGCCAGCCGGCGCATCAATTCGGCCTGCAATTCACGCAGCATCTGGCGCAGCGCGTCTTCGCAGCATCTGCTGCTCGTCGAGCCGACATCTCGCCCGTGCCATTCATCATCGGCGGCTGCATCGAGCCGAAGAACAGCGGGAACAGTTTGTCGAACTCCGGGCCATCTCTGGCTTCTTTGACCAGTGTGGCCTTGAGCGACAAGCGGAAGACTTCGCGATCTTCCAGCCCCAGCTGATCGATGGCGTGAAAGGCATCCTGGCTTTCGGCCAGCGAAACCCTCACGCCGGAAGCGCGGAGCGCGGTGATGAAGTGAACGATGCGGGAGTCCATAGGAAGTTGGTAATTGGGAGTGAGTAGATTGGTGTAATCGTCAGCCGACGCTTTCACTCGTCTACTGAGTTACCAGTTTACCGGCGTCTTTTTCGGCGTGGATCGTTGTCATACGCGTCATAGCGATCGAACGCCTGCGGCCCACCCCGGCCCGATCGGTTTTCCAGCCCGCCGCGCGCCCGCTGCACATCCGCTTCGTGTTTCAGCAGGACGGTGAGCGTCGTGTTGAGCGTGGTCTCATCCATGTGATCGGCGTTGAGCGCGACGAGGGCCTTGGCCCAGTCGAGCGTTTCGCTGACGCTGGGGCTTTTCTTCAAATCCATCGTGCGCAGCCGCTGCACGATCTGCACGGCCTGCTGCGCCAGCTTCACATTGAGTTCCGGCACTTTCAAGCGGATGATGTTGAGTTCCTGCTCCATCGACGGATAATCGACGAAGAGGTACAGGCAGCGCCGCTTGAGCGCTTCGCTCAACTCGCGCGTGTTGTTGCTGGTGAGCAGGACCAGCGGCTGATGCCGCGCCTTGATGGTGCCCAGTTCCGGCACGCTGACCTGAAAATCGCTGAGGATTTCCAGCAGGAACGCTTCGAATTCGGTGTCCGAGCGATCGATCTCGTCGATCAACAGCACGACCGGCTTGTCGCTCATCAGGGCGCGCAGGAGCGGTCGGGGCAACAAGAAACCGCTCGGAGAAAAAGACATCTTCTTCGGCCGCCAGCCGATCGGCCGCCGCGCTCAAGCGTTTCGGCTTCGCTCAACAACTGTGAGAGTTTATCGCGCAGCAGTTGGGTGTAAAGCATCTGCTTGGCGTATTCCCATTCGTACAGCGCCTTGGTTTCGTCGAGACCTTCGTAGCACTGCAAGCGGATCAACTCGCGGCCAGTGGCCCCGGCCCACGCCTTGGCGAGTTCGGTCTTGCCGACGCCCGCCGGGCCTTCCGCCAGAATCGGCTTATCCAGCCGCTCGGCCAGAAACAACACCGTCGAGATTTCGTCGGTGGCGATGTATTGCTGTTGGCTCAAGGCCCTGCTGCACATCGTGCTTGTCTTTGAACATGTCCTGGCTGCCCGTGAGAAGATGAAAAGATTGTACCTGATGCAAGCGAAAGCGCCATGCCCGCTGATGCAGGGATGGCGCTTTTGCCCGCTCAAAATCCGTCACACTGGCTCGTGAGGTTTACTTGAAGTTTCCTTCCACAAATTTCCAGTTGACGATCTTCCAGAAGGCCTCCACGTATGCCGCGCGCGCATTGCGATAGTCGATGTAGTAGGCGTGCTCCCACACATCGCAGGTGAGCAGCGCCTTCTTGCCGTCTTTCAACGGCGTGCCCGCATTGCTCGTGCTTTCGATCGCCAGCGAGCCGTCCGCGTTTTTCACCAGCCACGCCCAGCCTGAGCCGAAAGTCGTGACCGCCGTGGCCGTGAATTTCTCTTTGAATTGCGCGAACGATCCAAAGGCCTTGTTGATCGCGTCGGCCAACGCACCCGTCGGCTCGCCGCCGCCATCGGGCGCCAGGCAGTTCCAGTAGAACGTGTGGTTCCAGATTTGCGCCGCGTTGTTGAAGATGCCGCCGGCTGCTTTCTTGACGATGTCTTCCAGCGGCAGGTTTTCAAACTCGGTGCCGGGGATCAGCTTGTTCAGGTTTGCAACGTAGGTGGCGTGATGCTTGCCGTAGTGATACTCCAGCGTTTCCGCCGAGATGTGCGGCGCGAGCGCATCCTTCGCATACGGCAACGGGGGCAGTGTGTGTTCCATGATCGTTTCTCCTTGAATGAAATGATTTTATTCGCCCGGCTGGCCGTTCAACCAGTGCCGGCGAAGCACAAAGAGAATTGGGCTGGCACAGATCGACTTCGTCCCCCGCGCCGCGTGTGCCAGCAGTCTTATTGTACTCCAGAATGAATTCACACGATCTCAAGCCCGGCCTATGGGGAACCCGTCAGCCGGGCACGATCTTGCCAGCCATAGTTCGTCAGCGATGAAGTAATCACCAGCTGACCGTTGTACGGGTCGATATTAACGTCCGCTTCAGTCGTGCGCGACCACTTCCCGCCGGCCGGCAGCGTCACTTGCTCGCCGTCGATCTCAAACACCAACGTCCCATCTGTCGACACGGCGAGCAGTTGAAGATTCGCTTGACGCCATTCCTCTTGAGGGAGGGCTGAAGTAGTCTTGATCGAACCGGTGGGCAGTGCGATCTCGATCGAGGTGGGCAGGTTCGAGATGGCGGCCAGATCGCTGACTGCGCCGGTACCGGCCGCCCCCGATCGGCTGGTGCCGTGACCAAAGAATCCCCAATCCGCTGGCGCAAGGGTGAACGGCTGGGCGGGACCAAACGGCTTTAATGATCCAGTTTGGGCATCGAAATGATACGCTGGAAAGTCGATCGCCATGGCGGGCAGTTTGCCCGTACCATCCACCCTGTTCCAGAATTCCACAAACAGGTATTTGCCCTCGGGCGCTGGCACGGTGCTTGGAAGGCCGACCGGCGGAGTGGCCGGCAGCCGTGCACCCGAAGCATCCGGGGCGCCGCGTTGTATGATGCCGACCGAGTTTTGATTGACTGCGGCATGATATTCGCTGGCAGCCGGTCGGGCGATGCGCACGATCAGACTCCCGTTGGCGTCGATGTAACCGGGATCCAGCATCAGCGAGCCATAGGTCTGATAGCCGTAACCTTGAGAGTTAGCTGACGATTGGGTGAACAACGGGTTTTGAGCCTGCACGTAGTTGAATGTCTTCTGTGATTCAGTGGTCGGATTGATCAGCGTGATCGCAAGCGGCATACTATAGCCGGAGCCGCCATTCACGCCGTTGGTCACCAGTGTATCCAGTATCAATTGGGAAGGCACATTGGCATTCAGTTCGCCAAATGTCCACTGTCCATAAGTGGAATAGGCACTGTCGCGCAGCCAGTACCAGCCGCTGATGGGTGAGCCTTTCGGCGGTGTGAATTCGTCAGCCAGGCGCGGTTGTTGGAAGTTCAAGGTATTGGCATTCACCGCGACGTGATAAGGATTGGGACTGAAGCGTTCGAGCCGAATGTGCAGCGTTCCGCCTGCGCCGAGGTAGGCACGAGGAACAACCAGGTAGCCGGTCGTTGGGTAGCCCTCGCCGTGACTATCAGCCGGGCTGGGCTCGGGCAATGGGTTTTGCAGGTAAACCTGAACAGACTGAGATTGATCGGCGGTGGGATTGGTGTAAGTCACTTTCACCAGCGAGCTGTAGCCTGAGCCGCCGCCAGCTTTATTGGTTACCAGTGTTTGCAGGTTGATCGGCGCATCTTTGTCGGTCGCAAGTCCGCGGCAGTCCCACTCACCATAGGCAGCATAGTCGGCGTCACGCAGCCAGTACCAGCCGCTGATGAGGCTGCTGTTGGATGTGAAGCGGCACGGGCCGGAGGACGTTTCGCCCCTAGGTTCGAGCGGTGTGGCGGGTAACGTGGCAGGCGGTTTTGCCACTGCAGGGCTGGTAGGCGACGGTAGAGGCACTACTCCGGCCGTTGTTGAAGCGCACGCACTGATCACGAAAACTGCAAAGATCGCCAGAGAAATGCCGACGGCTGTCGTTTGCCGTTTCATTTTAGTCTCCTGGATAATTGGATGAGACAGGTTGTAGGCCATCGCCATGCCGCCCGCGCCGACCTTGTGTCCTGAAGTCGGTGCGACGTATCCGCGAGATACGTCGCACCTTTTGTCAGTGTGGATACCCTTTGATGATCAACGGCAGGAATATCCACTTCGGCGTCCAGGTCGTATCCTGGATCACGGCCACCTTTCTGCCCCACTCCGCGGGAGAACTCGCATGGGTCACGTAGAGCCGTGACAGGGCCGGGTAGACCGCGTAATCCTTGATGCCGCCGTCCAGAAACACGCGGCTCAAGAGTCTGCCGGAAGCTAAGTCATAAGCCTGGAATAATATGGAGCCGGTGTGACCATACAGGCGATTGGTCTGCGGGTTCACTGCCAATTGACCAGTCACCCCCCGGAGCAGCCCCAGTTCGGCGTGAGTGTCGCCGTCCAAGATCAACGCGCCCGATTCCGTGCCGCGCGATATCCAGAGGTACACCTGGTTGGCCAGGGGGTTCACGGCGATATCGCCGGATGACGTGTAGACTAGCGTTTGTATCACCTCATCGGTTGACGGGCTGATGATGCGCAGGTCGTCATCGCGGGAGTAGGTGCAATAGGCATAGCCTGTCGCCGGGTTGACGGCCACCTCGATCGACTGGAAGGTCGATGAAGTGCCGATCTCCAGGGTCCGGATATGCACCAGCGCCGCGCCGTCGTAGATTTTGACCACGTCAGGGTCTCCAAGCCAGACGGCGTTATCGGCAATGTACACACGCCCGTTAGTCGAGTTGACGGCGATTTCGTCACCACTCCCCAGATTCCCGATCACCTGGTTGGTCGCGCCGCTAATCACATAGGTCTGGCCGACGGTGACGGCGTAGATCTGATTCCGAGTTTCGTCTACGCCGATATCGTAGACTGGCGGCCAGGCCGGATCATCGGACAGCGGAATGAAGGACAGCGGATCCAGCGTGGTCGCATCAAACACAGACACGCCGCCGTCCACGCCGGCGTACAGGCGGCCGGTCACGGTGTTCACCGCGATGCCGTCTCCATCCTCTGGCAGATCGAGCGTGGCCATGACGGCAGGCGGCGCCGGAACCGGCGCGGGGCTGGTGGGCGAGGCGTCCTGAACGATAGTCATCTTCCCGCTCCAGGACGAAGGGGTGGAGGCATGCGCGCCAAACACTTTGCCCAGACCGAGGTGCACATCATAGTCTGCCAGATTGCCGTCCAGGAAGACGTATCCGACAAGGCTGTTCGTATTCAGGTCGGCGACCCGCATCACGTATCCCGGCGAAACCGGGCTTACACCATAAATCCGGTTGGTCAGCCGGTTCAATTGCATTTGCCAGCCAAGCCCGGCAATCGTGCCCACCTCGGCATGGGTCGTGCCGTCCAGCACCGCCGCATCCACATAGTTCTTTCCCACATACACCCGATTGGTATCCGGGTTTACCGCCACGTAGCCGATGTTCGCCAGGTGCGTGCGCGTCACCTCAGCGTGAGTGCTGCCATCCAGCACGCGCAGATCGTCGTCGCCCGTGAAGGCGACGTATACCCGGTTCGTCGTTGGGTTTGCCGCCAGGTGCACATACTCGAAAGAACTGGCACTGCCCACCGTGATGTCGGGAAGCCAGGTGTTGCTGGCCCCGTCGAGGACGTGCACCACGCTCGGAGCGGTATAGGGATAGCCCGACCGTTCTGAAATGTAGACCCGGTTGGTGGCGGAGTTCACGGCGATTTCCTCGCCGCCTATGTCGAAGTTCGCCAGCACCGCATTCGTGTTGCCGTCAATGACGTAGGTCCGGAACCCGGCGGCATACACACGGTTCGTCACGGGATTCACCGCCACGTCGGAGCACGGGCTGTAATTCTCCGGGAGCGCAATCGTCGTGATGAGGGCGTTAGTCTGGGCATTGTACACGTTGAGGTGGCTCCCGGCGGCGGCGTAAACGCGATTCGTGTCCGTGTTCACGGCGATGCCTCCGCCGGTCGCGCCCAGATCAATCACATTGGCGATAACCTGCGCGCGGGCGTGCCAGCTGATGCTCAGCGCCGCAACCAGCGCCGCGATCGAGGCCAGCACGGCTGCAGCCAGGCGCTTTCGCCTGGCACTTACCTGAACCTTGTTCATGTTACTCTCCTGATGGAGGTGCGGCGTACCTCCCCGCAGGAATACATCACACCCACACTGAATACCTAGCCACGAACGATAGAGATGGATGCAACCCTTGCGCACGCCTGCAATCTTCACAGCGGCACGGTCATTCCGCCGGGGAATCCCGCGCCGGTGATGGCGATGAGCGTGCCGAGGTTGCGGAGTGCGCCAATCCGTGACAGACACAAAGGGGCAAGCCGCACAGACCCACAGGAATCGACCGCGGTTTCTGGCGGCTTGCCCTGCTTGCGATATGCTTCTGATTGTCGATCAGCCGGCACCACTAATTCATCTTGGCCTGCAGGGCCTTGCGCAGCTCGTCTTTGCTGGGCGGATACAGGAAAGAGCACTGGCCGTCGATGAAGACGCCATTGGCGATGCCCCACTGCTCCATGACGGCGCGATCGTCGGTGTTGATCTCGCGCACCGTCACCCGCCCGCCCAGATCGTGCGCCACCTGCAGCAGCTCGTCGCGCGCGTGCGCCCAGAAGGGGCACTGCCCGCACCAGAAAATATCGACGGCGGTCTGGCCGGCGGGCGCGGGCGTGGCGCTATAGCGGCGCAGCAGGAATTCCGGCGGTTTCACGTCCTGCCAGGCCTTCAGCAGCAGCCAGGCGCAGTCGTTCTCCTGAACGACAGCGAAGCCGTGCTCGACGAAAAATCCGGCGGGCATGAACAGCGAATCGGGGTAGGCGATCACCGCCAGGCCGCCGGTGTGTTCGCGCGCCTTTTCTTCGCAGGCTTCCACGAGACGCGCGCCCACGCCATGCCAGCGATGTTTGGGCTGCACGAACATGCAGGTGATGAATGTGAGGTTCTCGCCCCGCACGGGACGCGGCGCAGATTCGATTGGAATGTACTCCAGATGCCCGACCGGGCTGGCGCCCTCATACGCCACCAGGACGCGCACGCCCTTGAACAGCGCGCTGTAATTCCAGAAGCGCTTCACGTCCTTGGCGCGTCCCAGCTGTTTGAAAGCCTCTTCGCGATCCATCTCCCAGTCTTTGGCAAAGTCATAGTTGAGGCACAACAGGGTCTGCTCCTCGGTGTCTTGCAGCTCGAAGATTTCCATAGCGGCCTCCTGAATGGTAGCGGTTGTCCACAAACCGTGGGGGTTGCCCGGGGCGAGAGCCAGTCTCGCCCCTACATGATGACCGGTTCGTGGGTGTGGTGCAGGATGAAATCGCCGACGATGGGATTGACCAGCCGTTGATAATCGGACATGGCGATCTTCATCGTGGTGTGATGCGTGCCAGCCTGGAAGACAATGTACGGCTCTTCCACCAGCGACCGATCGATATACACCGGCACCTGGTAGACGTTGCCGAACGGCGGCATCGCGCCGACATCGCAATCGGCGAACAGCTGCGCGAATTCGTACTCGCGGGCGCGGCGGGCCTCTTTGGCCTTCAGCAGCGCCCGCACCTTATCGAGATCGACCTGCGCCGGAGCAGGCAGCACCAGCATCACCGGCTTGCTATCGACCGAAGTGATGAACACCTTGGCGACATGCTCACCCTTTTCGTGCAGCACGGCCGCCACTTCCTGCATGGTGTACACCTGGCGATGCTCCTGAACTTCAAAATACACGTGGTGTTCCGTGAGGTACTGCTTCAAGCGATCGACACAAGCTTCCATGCGTCACCTCCGCCAAAGAGTGATTTTTAGGGAAATGCAAAAGCCGACCGTTCCCGGATTGCTCCGGGCTAAGCGGTCGGCCAGTGTCTACCTCAATGCGCCCTCCTACAACCAGAACGCGGCTTACTCAGTTATGGACGAACGACAGACGGTTTTCCCTCGCTGTCAGGTTGAATTCAGTATATCACGGCTTTTGGCAAATGTGACGACGAATTTGGCAAAAATGTTGATCAGAAGTACTGGGTTTTGTTACCGGGGGTCTGGCAAATTAACATGAATCACCCTGGATTTATTGGGGGAAGCGACGAGCAAGTGTCACTCCTGCCGATGGACCAGGCCACGCGCCTCTCGACGGCGTTCGCGCTGACCGGCGTCAGCCTGGAAGCCCATCTCACCGAACTGCCGCGCCTCAGGCACGGCCAGCGCGTGAAGATCGGCGGCGTGTTCGTGGCGCGGCAGCATCCGCCCACCGCGAAGGGTTTTGCCTACCTCGCCCTCGAGGACCCCGGCCGCATGGTCAACGTCGTCATCGCGCCGGATGTATATGCGCGCGATCGAGCGGCGCTGCGCGGTCCCGCTCAATTGTTTCTCGGCGACGGTGAAGAAACCGCCCCCTCCCAGTCCAAGCACCGATATCGTCTCGCCGGAGAGCCCTGGCGCTGTTTAATGCTGAGTAACGTCCCTGGCTGCCGTGACAGCTGTAATCCGAATTGAATGACATCAGGCACTTATCCGCGCTCCGCGAGAGCGTTATATTATTCACAATTATATTCGTTTGTGCGAATAGATATATAAATAGAACAGAATAATTAAAAAGGCCGGACCATGCAAAAACCTCAGAAATCCGAAATCCAACTCCTCCATGCCGAAATATGCCAGGCGCTTGCCGATCCGACCCGCATCATGCTGTTGTACCTGCTGGCCGATGGCCCCAAAAATGTCGGCGAGCTGGGTGCCGCGCTGGAAATCAACCAGCCGACCGTTTCGCGCCACCTTAAAGTCCTGCGTGAGCGCGGCGTGGTCAACGCCGAACGGCTCGGCACCACTGTAACCTATTCGCTGGCCGATCGGCGCGTGATTGAGGCCCTCGATCTGCTGCGCGCGGTGATGACGGATAACCTGCTGCAAAAGACGGCCCTCGTCGATTTATTGAATCAAGCCTCATAAGGCTGCCACAAGGAGCGAAGGATATGACCTCAAAGCGAGTTGTGTTATTGGGAGCGGCCCTGCTCGTCACAGTCGTTGCGGCCGGCGCAGCGCTGGCGGCCGCGCGCCCGATTGAGGCGCCCCGCCAGTTGAGCGATCGGGCCTTATCGATCGTCGGCGCGCCTGATCCGGCAGCGCGTGTGCTGCCCCAGGATTTGCAGTGCAACGTGAAGGTGGGCTGGGGGCTGGCGCAGTGCGGATCGCAAGCCTCGTCGTGCAAGAACTGCCACGAAGTCAAAGGGGAAGATCCCGTTAATGCCAAAGGCGATTGGCACATCTCGCATGCCTTTGGCGACTTCTGCGAATTCTGCCACGCCGGCAACGTGCAAGCGCCCGACAAGGCCGCCGCGCACGAAGGCCTGGTCGAGCCGCTGGGCGATGTGCAGGCGAATTGCTCCTCGTGCCACGCCGACAATTACCAACCATTGGCCGAGAAGTATGCGACGGCGCTGGGTGTGACTGTCGGCGCGAGCACGACCAAGCCGCCTGCGGCATCATCGGGATCAGGATCGAGCCAACCATCTTCGCAACCGCCTGCACAGCAGCCTCCGGCCCAGGCTGCTCAAGAGACAGCCCCGAAGCCGGCGATTGTGCTGCCGCCCCAGACGGAGATCGTCGATTACACACAGCCAGCCAGCACCGTCAACACGGGTAACGTGATCGCCGCGCTGTTGTTGCTCGTCACGGTAGTGGGCGGCGGCGCGTTCGTCTATTGGAACGAGAAGCGCCTGCGCAAGACGAAGGTTGCCGCAGCGGCTGTGGCGGCCGGCGCGGCGGCTCAAGCGGCTGGAGGAGAGGCGATTACCACGATCGATCAACTGCCGCCGGAAGCCGTGAAGTTGCTGCCCACGCTGAAGCAGCTCGATCCGCGCACGCTGAAGGCGCTGAGCATCATTTTGTCCGATCGCAAGCGCGGCGAGGACCTGCTGCAATCGCTGAGCGTGATCAACTTCGCCGTGCTGGACGAGATGAAGCGGCTGGACAAGAAAGAACTGTCGCTGCTGTTGGCGCTGGCGGCAGAAGGCTAACAAGGAGAGGAAGCCATGAGCAAATTTGTCGCTTATATGAAGAGTCCGGAGTGGTCGCCGTATGTGGCGGGTTCAGGGCTGGGCGTCGTGATGATTATCGCGTTGTTGTTGAGCAATGCACTGCTGCCCGCGCCGCAGCTGGTGGGCGCGTCCGGCGCCTATGAGAACCTGATCGCGCCGGTTGGCCTGGCGCTCGATCCCAACAATCTCTATTTCAAGTCCATCATGCCGCCGGGCATTACCTGGGCGGTCTTGAGCCTGTTGGGAGTATTCCTGGGCGGGCTGGTTTCGGCGCTGCTGAGCGGCACGTTCAAGTGGCGCAAGCTGCCCGACAAGCAGTGGACGGAGATTTTCGGGCCGAGTGTCGCCAAGCGCTGGATCATCGTGTTTCTGGCGGCGGCGCTGCTGGAGTACGCGGCGGGCATCGCGGGCGGCTGCACCAGCGGCCTGGCGATCTCCGGCGGCGTGGTGCTGGCCCCGGCTTCGTTCATCTTCATCGCAGGCATGTTTGCCTCGGGCATCGTGACGGCGATGGTGATTTATCGGAAGAAGTATTAGAAGCAACCCGTCATTGCGAGCATTCTGAGCGGAGTCGCGCTTTTTGCGACGGAGTCGAAGAATGCGTAGCAATCTCATCTGATCGCAATTGGAGATTGCTTCGTCGCGTCCTTCACTACAGCCCGCAAACTACGCGGGCTTCCGCTCAGACGCTCCTCGCATGACAAAACTAAGGAGACATTACCATGACCATCATCGCTCCCATTTTCATCGGCTTGCTGTTCGGATTCTTGCTGCACAAAGGCGGCATGACCCGCTATCACAAGATCGTCAACGTGTTCCGCTTCACGGATATGGCCGTGCTGAAGTTCATGATGTCCTCGCTGGTTGTCGGCATGATCGGCATCTACTTCCTGGTCCAAACGGGCATTGTGCCGAACATGCCCATCACCGCCACGCACGTCGTGCGCAATTTGCTCGGCGGGCTGTTGTTCGGCATCGGCATGGCCGGCGCGGGCGTGTGCGCCGCGCCGGTGGCCGCCGGATCGGGTGAAGGCCGGCTGGACTACATCATTCCCGGCATGCTGGGCATGTTGGGCGGCGCGCTGCTCTTCGGGCTGACGTATCAATCGGTGTATTTGCAGATCAATAAGCTGACCACGGATGCGCGCATCGTGATTCCCGACGCCCTCGACGTGAATGCGTGGCTGGTGATTGGTCTGTTCACTGCGGTGACGCTGCTGCTGTTCTACATTCTGGAGCGCGCCATCAAGATGCGGCGTAACAAGGTTGAAGCGTAACAAGTAACGAGTAACCAGTAACTGCGTTTTACTCGTTACTCATTACTCGTTGCTTAGCGAGGCACCTATGACCGAGATCGTTCAACTCTCTCGCAGAAATTTCCTGAAGCTCAGCGGCGCTGCGGCGGCGGCCGCCGGCCTGGCCGGCACCGGCGTGAAGACGGCCTTCGCGCAAGAAAACGGCGGCCTGACCTACGACACGATCGTGCCGACGTTGTGCGAGCAGTGCGTATGGCGCTGCGGCGTGCTGGCCAAGATCAAGGACGGCAAGATTCACAAACTGGACGGCAATCCGAACAACGCCCACTCCAACGGCATGTTGTGCGCGCGCGGCCAGGGCGGCATCATGACCACCTACGATCCGGATCGCGTCACGACGCCGTTGATTCGCGTGGGCGCGCGGGGCGAAGGCAAGTTCCGCCGGGCGTCGTGGGATGAAGCGCTGGACCTGGTGGCGAAAAACATGCTGGACATCAAGCAGAAGTACGGCGCGGAAGCGATGATCTTCTCGTCGACGCACAACTTGAGCCAGCCGCTGTTCGAAAACCTGCTCTACGGCTTCGGCTCGCCCAACTACGGCACGCAGCGCAGCCTGTGCTTCAACGCGATGGTGGTGGCGCACCTGATGACCTACGGGCTGGAAGAGCCGGGCCGCGATTACGCCAACGTGAAGTACATCATCTACACCGGCCGCAACATGGTGGAAGCCATTTCCACCAGCGAGACCAACAGCCTGATGAAGGCCATGGCGCACGGCACGCAGTGTCGTGGTGCTCGATCCGCGCTTTACCAAGACCGCCGGCAAAGCCAGCGAATGGCTGCCGATCAAGCCGGGCACCGATCTGGCGTTCCATCTGGCGCTGCTCAATGTGATTATCACCAACGAGTTGTACGATGCCGCTTTCGTCGCGAAAAACACGATCGGGTTTGAGGAGCTCGCCAACTCGATCGGGCAGTACACGCCTGAATGGGCCGCCGCCGCTCACCGGCATCGACGCGGCGACGATCGATCGCATCGCGCGCGAATTTGCGGCGGCCGGCCGCGATGCCATGGCGCATCCGGGCTGGCGCACCAGCAACTTCGTCAACTCATTCCAGACCGAGCGCGCCATCGCCATCCTGAATGCGCTGGTCGGCAACTGGGGCAACACGTTGATCCCGGTCGGCGGCGAAGGCGGCGGCATTCCGCTGGGCAAACCCAAGCAGCCGCCGTATCCGCGCATTACCGCGCAGCGCCTCGACGGCGTGCCGTGGAAGTACCCGCTGGTGCCGTTGAAGCTGGGCGTGTTTCAAGAGATTCGCGAGAACGTGCTGACGGGCAAGCCGTATCAGGCGCACGGCTGGTTCATCGCGCGCCAGAATCCCATCGACAGCCTGCCGGACCGCGCCAGGACCATCGAGGCCTTTGGCAAACTGGATTTCATCGCCACCGTCGGCATCATTCCCAACGACACGGAATGGTATGCCGATGTGATCCTGCCCGAATCGTCCTACCTGGAACGCTACGATCCGCTGCTGGTGCTGGGCAACAAAGCGTTCCTGCGCCAGCCTGTGATCGAGCCGATTGGCGATACGCATAGCGCGCTGTGGATCTACAAACATCTGGGCGATCGACTGGGCCTGTCCGATTACTTCCAATACACCGACGAAGTCGATTACATCAATCAACAACTCGCGCCGCTCGGTGTGACGGTCGACGACATTCACTTGAAGGGTTACTACGAGGCCCCGCCCGCGTCGCCCGAGGCCGGCGAACCGGAAGTGAAACTCAACACGCCCAGCGGCAAGATCGAGATCGCTTCCGAGACGCTGCGCAAGGCTGGCCAACCCGCAGTGCCCGAGTGGCAGGAGCCGCCTGCGCCCGAGGCGGGCAAGTTCTATTTGCTGACCGGCAAAGTGGGACAGCACACGCAGTTCGCCACGCAGAACAATCAGTGGCTGCATCAAGTTTTCCCGGACAATCCGTTATGGATTCATCCCGCAGCGGCGGCGGAGCGCGGCCTCACCGACGGCGATATCGTCACGGTGAAGAGTGACATCGGCGCGGTGCAGATTGCGATCAGCGTGACGGAAGGCATCCGCCCGGATTGCGTGTGGATGACGCAGGGCTTCGGCAAAATCTCGCAGGGCCTGAAGACAGCCTACGGCGTGGGCGCCAGCGACAGCGATGTGCACACCACGGTGACTGATCCGGTCAGCGGCGGCCAGGCGTTGACGCAGACCTTTGTGACGGTGGAAAAAGCATGAAGAGTGAAAAGTGAGGTGTGAATTGCTAATCCGGTTTCACTTGCTCACTCGTCACGCTGGAGAAGAACTATGGCTAATAGCGTAAAGAAATATGCCTTTGTCATCGACCCGCGCCGCTGCATCGACTGCCGCGCCTGCCTGGTCGCGTGCCGCGCCGAGAACAACGTGCCCATTCCCAACACGCGCATCTGGGTCTACGACCAGGGCGTCGTCGGCGAGTTCCCGAATCTGGCGCAGCAGTTCGTGCCCTACAACTGCATGCACTGCGACAATCCGCCGTGCGTGGAGGCCTGCCCCAGCCAGGCCACTTACAAGCGCCAGGAAGATGGCATCGTCGTGATCGATCAGCAAGCGTGCATCGGCTGCGGCCTGTGCCTGCCTGCCTGCCCCTATCACGCGCGCTATCTGAATCCTGAGACCGGCAAAGCCGACAAGTGCAACGCCTGCCTGCAACGCACGGCGCAGGGTGAAGCGCCGGCGTGTGTCGCAACGTGCGTCGGCGGCTCGCGCCTGTTTGGCGATTTGAATGATCCGAACAGCGAAGCCTCGATCGCCCTGCGCGACGCCCATCGCATCAAGACGCTGCCCGCAGTGGGCGTGGACACCGGCCCCAACATCTTCTACATTAACGATCCGGTGGATGAGCAGAAGCTGGCCATCACCGCGCCGGAGATGCCCGCCTCTGAAACGATCTATCAGAAGCTGGTGATCCCCGGCATCCTGGCCGCCGTCGGCGTGATGTTCCTGGGTCAGGCAGTGGCCTTTGCCAAGCAGCTGCGCAAGGGCGAGAGTGAGTTTGAAGAGTGATTAGTGCCGGGCGACACTTGCACCGCACTGCGTTCGCCCTCCCCAGGACGCCCCCGACTCTCCAGTGGAGAGTCGGACAGGGCGTGTCCGCTGCTGTGCGGTCGTAGCGGAGCGAAGATGCGCGCTCGCCAAGCGCGTCGCCCGCGCTGTGCGCGGGACACGACGAGGCGGGTGCAGCGCAGGTGCAAGTGAATGGACGGCGTTGACGATGCGCGCCTTACTCAGCACTCGTCATTGTGGAGGGAACCTATGTCAGACGAAGTATTGTCCTTAGACTGAACGCAAGCGCCTGCGCGCAAAGAAAATCAAGAAGCACGGGCTGGCCAACATCCTGACCCACTGGTTCAACGTGGCCTCGTGGGTGATCCTGCTGTCCACCGGCCTGGCGATTCTGGCCAACCCGAATCTGCGCATCATGCCGCAGGGTTACATCGATTTCTTCATCAATCTATTCGGCGGCGTCGGCAATCTGGTGCAGGCGCATAAAGTCTTTGGCGTGATCTGGCTGTTTGTGATCACCTACAACGTCCTGCTGGGCTTTCGTCGCTACTTCGTGCCCTTCGCCCGCAAGCGGATGCTGCTCACGCCCGACGATCTGATCTGGTTCCGCGAGTATGGCAAGAAACTGTTGGGACGCAAGTATCAGCTGCCGCCGCAGGACGCCTACAATGCGGGACAGAAAGCATTCGGCTATCTGGTCATTCTCGGCACCATGACGATCGCTGTCACCGGTTTGATCATGACGTTCGCCTACCTCCTCCCGCCGGAACTGCGCGGCTTCGTGCAGTGGCTGCGCCCGCTGCACTTTCTGGCCGTGGGCGGCATCGTGGCCGGACTGGTCATTCACGTGTACATGGCCGCGTTCTTCCCGGAGGAAAAATCGGCCTTTTTCTCCATGTTCAACGGCGACGTCGATGCGCTGTACGCGCGCCTGCACCACAAGAAGTGGTATGACGACAAGCTCAAAGAAGAGCGCGAGTACGAGATGAGAGTGCGGCTGGAAGAGATCGAGGCGCACACGCCGGAGACGCCTGAGGTCGAGAAACCGGCGGCGGTCTGAGCCCGTGACCTGCCGGGCCACAGAGACGCAGAGCCCCGGGCTCCGCGTCTCTGTGGTTTTGTTTTCCGGCAAAGTTGGTTATACTTCCGGCATGCCCGCGCACCCGCATCGCCCCAACTTTTTCTATCATCTTCACCCGCCCACCATCCCCCGGCGCGAGGGCAGTTTCCGCTACACGTTTGGATTGGGCGGCATCTCGGTCTTGTTATTCCTGGTGCTGGCCGCCACCGGCCTGCTGTTGACGTTTTTCTACGTCCCCACGCCCGATCGCGCCGCCGCGTCGATTCAGGTTATCACGTATCAAGTGCCCTTCGGCTGGCTGGTGCGCAACCTGCACTACTGGGCCGCGCAGTGGATGGTGATCGTCGTGGCGCTGCACCTGCTCCGCGTCATCCTTACGGGCGCTTACAAACTGCCGCGCCAGACCAACTACGTCATTGGCCTCGCCTTACTCGCCGGCACGTTATTACTTGACTTTACAGGCTATGTCCTGCGCTGGGACGATGGCACGCATTGGGCGCTGGTCGTCGGCACGAACCTCGTCAAGGATATTCCGCTCATCGGCAGCGCGCTGTATCAACTCATCGTCGGCGGATCGCAAATCGGTGCTGCGACCACCGTCCGCTTTTATGGCTGGCATCTCTTCGGCCTGGCGCTTCCGGCGTTGATCTTGATCGTGTGGCACAGCTTCAAGGTGCGGCGCGATGGCGGCATCTCGCATCAACCGCGCCTTGGCGATCACGCACCGCGCATCGATCGGGGAAAACTCGTCAAAACAGAAACCGCTGCCGCGTTGCTGGTGCTGGCCGCCCTCATTCTCATCTCGATCGTTTTGCCCGCCCCGATCGGCCCGGTGGCTGATCTGCCGATACCTGCCGAGGAAGCCCAGGCGCCGTGGTTCTTCTTGTGGGTGCAGGCGCTGCTGCGATCGCTGCCGCCGGTCGTCGCGGGTATCCTCATCCCGATCGGCGTACTGGCCCTGTTGATCGTCATTCCGTATCTCGTCGATCGCCGTCAGGAGGGCGTCGCCGTGTGGTTCAACCGGCCGGGGCGCGCCGCGCAGATCGTCGCTATTACGATCTTCATCGGGCTCATCGTCCTGACATTTGTTGAAATCGGTCAGTAAAAGATAACCACGGAGGCACTGAGGCACGGAGATTCTGGTAACTGAACTAGAGAGGAATGACACCATGCTATACGAAGAAGAATTGACTGAGAAAATCATAGGCGCAGCGATTGAAGTTCATCGCGCGCTCGGCCCTGGCTTGCTTGAGTCGATTTATCAAGCATGTCTTGCCAGAGAATTTGGTTTGCGAGGCCTGAAGTTCGTAGAGCAAAAATCATTGCCAGTAGAATACAAAGGACTGCGATTGGAAAGCGGCTACCGCCTTGATTTCCTTGTTGAAGAGAAGGTCGTCCTTGAATTGAAGGCGGTCGACAGCATGCACGCCATTCATGCGGCTCAACTGCTGACCTACCTCAAATTGACCGGTTGCAGAGTTGGCCTGCTTATCAACTTCAATGTCGCCGTGCTTAAGAACGGCATTGTCCGCAAGGTCTTATAATCTCATAACTCCGTGTCTCTGTGACTCCGTGGTTTGCTTTTCATGGATAAACGAATCGCTCTTGCCGCTTTTGCCTTGCTGCTTACCAGCGCCTTCGCCGTGGCGTATCAGCTCCGCACGCCCACGGCTAAATCGATCACGCCCACGCTGACTAACCAGCCCGAGCTGTGCCTCACCTGCCACGAGGGCATCGAAGAAATCAGCCCCTCGCATCCGGTGCAGACGTTTGGCTGCGTGATCTGCCACGGCGGCAACACCCTGGCCCTGGACAAGAATCTGGCGCACGCCGGAATGCGCGGCGGCAAGAATCCAGCGGATTTTGCCGTGGTCGAAGCATCCTGCGGCGGATCACAATGCCATTCTGGCGCAGCGGCCGATCATAACGATCACATTCAACGCGCCCTGACCAGCATTCAGGGGACTTATGCCGGCGCCATCGCGCAGGTGCGCCGATCCTTTGGCGCGCAGCCCGATGGCACGGCGCATTTTGGAGTCTACGCGATCACGGACAGCCAGGTCGTTTCGCCCCAGGCCGTGCCCGCGCTGGAGAAGTTCGATCCGGCGCTGACGAACGATCCACAGCCCGTCAAGAATTTCTACGCCGACTGCTTCACCTGTCACCTTACCGCCGATCCGGTGATGCAGCCCTATCTGTATCGCTCGACAGGCTGCAGCGCCTGCCACACACCCTACGCCAGCGACGGGCTATATCGCGGCGGCGATCCGACGATCGACAAGACGCAGGCCGGTCACGCCTCCCAACATCGCCTGACGACGAAGATGCCGTACACCACGTGCAACACCTGCCACAATCGCGGCAACTACTCACTGAAGCAGATGACGTTCCTGCCGCGTCCTGATCTGCCGGCCAGCGGATCGCCCCTGCCTGAAGATCGCCTGCGGGATTATTACCAGCCGATTGGACAGTTCACGAAATGCGAATGGGAACTCGACTGCATCGACTGTCACACGTCCACCGAAGCGATGGGCGACGGCGATCTGTACAGCAGCAAGCTCGACATCCAATACACGCGCTGCCAGACCTGTCACGGCACGTTGACCGAACTGCCGCCCACGATCACCATCACCGATCCGAACGACGTGGAACTGCGCCGCGCGCGATTGAACGGTAACTATGATTTACAGGTAGGCGACACCGTGCTGCTCACCGAGCGTGGAGAAAAGTTTGGCTCAATCCAGCTGATCGATGGCAAATTGATTCAGACGTTGAAGGTTGGCGGCGCAGCGTATGAGATTCCGCCGGTCAAAGGTTCGGCGTGTTTGCAGAAACCGGACGAGCAAGCGTCCCACTATTGCCATGCGTGTCACGCGTATGATCGTAAAAAGTAACGAGTGACGAGTAAAGGGCAAGTGGAGACCGTCTGCGCTTCACTCGTCACGTATCCGGACGCCCCATGAACGACCATCATTCAATTGATCCAACCCGCCGAGATTTTCTGGCCCTCCTCGGCCGCGGCGCTTTATGGGCCACGGCGGGCGTCACCGTCGTCGCCTTGCTGCGCTACCTCAGCTTCACCGAACCCGCTCCGCCGCAAGTCTACGTGCTGGACGAGCCGGGCGCCTATCCTCCCGGCACGACCACGCCTGTCGCGGAGGGCCGTGCTTTCATCGCGCACGACGAGCGCGGACTGTATGCCATCAACGCCACCTGCACACATCTGGGCTGTCTGGTCACGCAGGCGCCAGCGGGTTACGAATGCCCCTGCCATGGCAGCCGCTTTGCGGCCAGCGGCGCCGTCGCCCGCGGCCCGGCCACGCAGCCGCTCAATTACTCTGCCTTGTCGCTCGATTCCACGGGGAAAGTCGTGCTGGATCTGAGCCAGACGGTGGATGAGAGTGTTCGACTGGCGGCCTGACGCGCATTTCCTGGCATGATTCTGAACACCAGAGGGCCGGAGCTCTACGACCTGCTTCTCGCCTTATACCATCCGGTGCGCACGTCAGTTCGCACCTCAAAATCCGGCACATAGGGCTTAATATCAAGCAAGGGCGTGCCATCCAGCATATCCGCCCCTTCGATCTCAAGGATGTGATCATGGATCGCCAGCAGCCGCACGATCGACAAACCGATCGGGTTGGGTCGAGCCGGATAGCGCGTCGCAAACAGACCGCGCTCTTGATCGTCGAGAAAGGGCGTCACACGCAGCGTGTAGTTATCCGATCGATGAAAGACGTAGAGCAGGATGATGTGCGAGAAACCCTCCAGATCGCGCAGCCCGTCGACGTAAGCCGGATACACTTCAACTTGTCCCCGCGCGGTTGAGCGGGTCGGCTGAATGGGTGTAGCGCCTTTTTCGATGAAGGGTGTGTGGATCGCGCCGATGGGGCGCATGACGAACTCCATGATCAGGCGCTCCTGTTGCGCGCCAGCGTCACCAGCCGCACACCTTCCATCTGCTGAAAGGTGGCACCCTGGCAGAGCGTGCGCATGGCGGCGGCTTCGTCGACGACCTGCGCGCCGGAGAGCAGGGATACCCCATGCTCGAACAGCACCGGCGAAAGGGGTGTGCTGGGGCCCAACACCATGACCAGGGCCTGCGGATCGCACAGCGCCAGCAGACCATCGAGCGTATGATTGATTAGGGCACTGGCCGTAATGGCCACCACCTCGGCCCGGGGGATGAGGTCTGCCGCCGCTTCAGGCGGGTGTTCGTCGGCGGCAGGCTGCTGCTCGATGACCCACAATTCGCCGGCGCTGGCGCGCAGCTGTGAAATGAACGGGAAGTGACCGACGAGCGCCACATGCTTGCCGCGTCCCTGCTGCATCAGGACATCGCCGGCATTCACCTCGACCATCTGCGACGCATCCACATCAAGCAGGGAATTGATCGCTGCTGCACCAATGCTGGCTTCCAGCAGATTGTCGGATCGCGCATACTCGACCAGTTCATGCGCGCTCTTGAAGTGCAAACGGCCCACGTCGCGCACCCTGGCGTGACCGTGCGGCTGGTTGCCCACCAGAGTCGAGGCCAGGCCGCAGTGCCGGCTGATGACTGCGGTCCAATGCGCGCCCACCCACACCGACTTTACGGCTACGTCATCGGGCAAACGGGCAATCAAATCATCGATCAGGTTCATGTTCATCTCCTGTTGCGCCAGGGTCGACCTCAATTCAGGCCGCCTCACTCCGGCCTAGCGCCAGGCGTGTGTCACGGACCATGAACATGAGCGCGCCATGACCGGAGTTTCGCAGCACGCTGACTCTGCGAATTATTGCCGCCGGCCTGACTGAAGGCGACATCCAGCACCATCATCACTGCAAATCCCAGCATCGCGGAAACGGGGGGGAGGGGGGGGGGGAACCTTCCTCCAAAGGAAAAAGAGGAGGGGGGGGGGGGAAAAGCCCCGGGAGCGGAGAAGAGACCAACATCTAATCGGGGGAAAAAAAGACAGCCCCGGCAAAACAGCATCAAATCCAGCATCTTCCGGCTGGGCTCTTTGCTCACAAATACGACCGCCGCCCCCAGCGCTGTCATGCCCCAGGTAAAGCACGTGGCGAGCAGCGCCTGGAGCACCGGAGGGAGATTCTGCATCAGATCGGCCATCACGATTCCATTTATCGCGGATACTGCCCGTTCAGGGGTGTCTGCCAGCTGTTAACAGGGCAATATGCAACCGCGGCACTCCAGAAACGAATGCCACGGCGTTCCACAAGACGTAGTTTATCATATCTCGTGATTTGCCCTCCGACCACGCCTTTGTCCCGGCACGGGCGGCTCACCAGCCTGGACAAGCCGGCAATGCCCCCAGCCGCAGCACCGCGGTCTTGCTTCACACGATGGACGCACACTCCGCAGTGCGGGCAGATAATTTTGTTTCCCATTGGCCCCCAGGGCAGATTGGCCATCGTCTTAATGCAGCCGGTCAACGCGATCTACAATCCGCCCGTCAACGTAAGCCTGCACCGCCGCGTCAATGCCGGCGATGTCGGTCACGATCGGGCGGATGCCGGCCTGCTGCATGCTTTCGTAGGCGCCCGCTCCCATCCCCCGGCACAACAGTACGTCGCAATCGGCAATCGCTGCCGCCATTTGGGCATGACGATTCTGCGCGGCCGGGTCAAAGCCGTGTCCGCGCGGATCGGCCCCGTGCGACTCTGCGGCGTGCGGCTCGTTCGCGAAATGCGCGTGGCCCAGCTTATCGCGCCGCTCGCGCTGCACAATCTGCCCGTCTTCGACGGTCATCACCAGATAATACGGCGCGCGGCCAAAATGCTGGCTGATGCTTTGTTCGTCGTCAGTTATTGCGGCTATTTTCATCATCCATCCTCTTGAGTAAGATTTCAACTTGAATGCGATCGCCTCCACCAGATCACCGCGAGACCGATCGCCAGTACGGCAACCGCCAGCACCACCGGCCAGCCCCACGCCGGCGCGACATCGGTTGTGGCCTTAGGCAGGGGTGTCACGACCATGGGCGGCAGTGTAGACGCCGCGACTGGCGGGCGTGCCGTTGGCTCGCTGCTCACTGGCGTGACATGCAGCGCCACGGCAAATACGTTGGCCCGCTGTCGATAATCGTCCGGGTGGCACTGGTGGCAACTCGTGTACGTATCCTGCAACGGGTGAAGCGTCATACCCGCGTGCGCGGCATCTTCGTCATTCGTTTGATCATTGCCGCCATGACAGGCGCGGCAGCACTCTTTGCGCGCGTGGATGGTGTGCCATTCCCCTTGCTCCCCTACCGGATGCGCCGTCGCATGGCACGTGCAGCACGACGGTTTCGGGTCTTCACACTGCGCGACGGCGGCTTGCGGCGCAAACAAGACCAGCACCCCAATTGCCAATGTGATGAGAGACCCGGCCAGCACAGCTCGATAGACTTTTTGGGCAGACATGTCAGCCTCCTTTCAGGTGACCCCCGCCTGCTGTTTCGACTATGGCTCCTTTGCGCTGAAATGACGTTCGGTGGGGCGATCCCGCGAATCCGTGGGGTAGAGCACCAGGATCGCCTGCGCCGGTTGCGCCTGGTCATTCTGCCAACAATGCGGCAGGTGCGATTCGAATAACAAACTATCGCCCGGCTCTAACACGTAAGACTGATCTTCGACCCGGTAGGTCATGCGCCCTCGCAGGCAGAAGACGAACTCAAAGCCGGTATGGACGATCGGCGTATCACCGCTGCTCGCGTGCGGTTCCAGCGTGACTACGAAGGGCTCAACGGCCCGGCTGGTTAATCCGGCGCCCAGATCCTCCAGCACGCCGTGCGCAAACGCCATGCGCGGGCGGTTACGCGCCACGATATGGGCCACACCGTTCTTAGGCGCATCCGTCTCGAAGAAAGCCGTCATGGGCACTTCCAGCGCTGCGGCGATCTGCTGCAAGGTACTGACGCTGGGCGATGTCCTGCCGTTTTCGATCAGACTGAAGGTGTTGACGTTCAGCCCGCTGCGCTCGGCCAGTGCGCGGATGGATAGGCCGCGCTCGTTCCGCAGCTCACGCAGACGGCTGCCCACGCTGATTTCGGGATGGGACACGGCGGCGGCCTGGGCGGTCGTGGATGCCGTGCGGCGGGGCTTCGCTTTGACAATTGCGGTTTGACGCGGCATGAGTCTGCCTCCAGATACTCTCGGCTGCTTCAACCAATATTATAGTTCAATAAATCGCCAAATTGCAATGTTTGAACTAAAATTTTAGGTTTCCGCAGCGGGCCAACGACAGATTATGCCGCCCCGATTAAAACAGGCTCGACCTAGTCAGAAGGCCGAGCCTGTCTTGTTCTTCACACCGCCTGATCAGGCCGTTTAATGCCGCTGCGCCCTTCGCCAGCGATGGCGGATGTCGAAGCGGACACCGCCCGGATCTGACAGGGCAGTTTTGCAGAACCGCGTTGACAGCATGGGAGGCCGCCTTGCGGAGCAGAAGCGGTGGGGATACTGCCACAGGACGCAGCAGAGCCAGACCGAACGGCTTGAGCAGTCGATAGAAGTGCTGCAAGGTTGCACATGGGCCTGTCGGGGATATGGATGATGGACAACCCGCATTGAGAACCCGCGCGCCTGGCGGGAGCCGTTGGACAAGTTCGTCAAGCAATCGCACATCTTCGGAGTCCACGCTGCGAACTGCAAGGTAGGTAGTGGCGATTGTGTTGTACCCGGCTTTGACGGTTTCTTTGTGGTTCATCTTGATGACCGATGAGCCACGTGCCTAACGGTCTGCGTCAGCCGCGTGCTACCAACAACGGCTCTCGAGTCACATCACTGTAAGCGGGTCATCAGTCCACAGGCAGAAGACCGACTAGCCAAGCTAGCAGGATGGTGGGCTAATCTCTGCTGGCTCTGCCGTCTTCCTCACAAGATTGCACAGTAACAGGCTGCAATCTGTTGTTGGCGCGCATGTCCCGGAACGGAACTATACTCGAAATCACCGTTTCCGCCGACCGGCAATACGAAAGGAAAGGCCTATCGTTACACAAATGTGCGCCCAACAGTGCTTCCTTGGGCGAATGGTGTTGACTATGTCGAAATGGAATAGAACTGACGATCGCCTCAACGGCTCCGGCATTCTGCTCCGGATAAGCATGCTGGTGTATGTGTTCATTCGATGTCCTGACCTGCATTTCTATCACGCCGGCCAGGGCGGCGTGCGGCCTCCACAGGTCACGATAAACAGGATATCGTCAATTGCGCCGCTATCAAAATAGGCAGCGGCCTCTTTGGGCAGGCTCAACGTCCACCTGCCGACGGGCGTCTTGCCCGCTCCGGTCATCTTCCGCCAGCCGGCAGCATTGCCGCGCTTCGTGCTGATAATCCCATCTGACGGCCTGGCTTCGCTTGGAACCTCCGGAATAGTCGATTCGCCGCCGTCCGGGTTCCTGAAAGTGAGCGATAGCACTGCGTTTTCAAGTCGTCGTCATTCCAGGCAGAGTCCTGTTGTCGCTCCCCGGCTCGAGCGAAGTACACGAGCAGCTCGGCAATATACAGGCTCTCTTTTTCCAGGTTGGGAGGAAAGTCCGCCGCGCGAACCTCGATGCTGACACTGAGCGGCTGATCGGGCGGCTCGGGATGATGCAGGGCGTACCAGGCGTCGGCAAATTCCTGCCGGAAGCTGAAGGTCCGGTCGACTCACGCGTGAATTGAATTTTTGGATGACCTGCTGACGGTAATCAAAGTTGTTGAGGGCCGTATACTCGATCGTGACGAGCACGTCCGAAATCGAGTCGAAATCGAATGGGTTAGCGGCTCTAGGCATCTGGAATTCCCAGGATGTGTCCACGCCCATCGCCTCGAACGGAAGCAGCATGTCCGACTGCACGTCCATCTCAAACACCCCGGTCGCATTCATAGGCGAGGTGAGCGCCACGACCTCAGAGTCGCGCCGGATAGCGACTTCTTGAAAAACATCGCCGCCGACCACCGTGCGCGAGATGCCCGATGCGATCAACGTGGCGCGGATTCCCTGCACTGGCGGAATGAGGGCCACAACCGACGTGCGGACACGCTTGATCAGGCGCAGGTAATGTCCGGGAAAGCCCGCATCAAAGAGCCGCGTTGGCGTGGCAAAAGGCAGGATCCCGGTTTCCCGGAAGCGCTGAAACTCGAAGGGGGCCATTTGCGCCAGCGAGAAAGTCTGCGCCAGGTTGAGCTTGCGGCGGTCGTTCTCGAACGCGTACTGGTCGAGGCGGTAGATATCAGCAAGCAGGCGCTCTGCTCCCGTCATGCCACGGCGGTCAAGCGCCGTGCCGCCCGTAGCCGATCCACCCTCGTCGGCGGGCGGCTGCCAGTAATCGGCCTGGATGGAGCCCACCGAGGGTGTCTGGCGTTCGAAGACCAGTTGGCCCTGGGCGGTTGGGCCACCGACGTAGCCTGCTGCAGGAAATCGTTGTATACCCCGGCCATCACACCGCTCATCCACTCGTACAGCTCGACGTTGGTGAACTTGCGGGCGAGGAAATCTGCCGTCGCCTTGGCTTCCTGCGTTTGTATGGTCGATATCGCCTGCTCCTGGGTCGTGATGGCCACGTGGTCGTCGGCGATTTTTTCCTGCTGTTCACCGATCAGATAGTCTTGATCCGCCAGGCACTTTTGCAGCTCCCATTCCTGCTTGCGACGTTCCTGGCTGGCCATCAACGAGGCTCCTTGAAGCCTCTGTTCGGCAGCATTGGCTTCAATAGTTAACCTGCCCCTGCCTTCTGCTATGCCTGCGGATATGGTTGCCGCTGATGCCATTATTCCGTACCCCCATGGAGTTGCAGCGCTTGCTACCGACGCCGCTGCCTGGTTAATTGTCATGGCGGCATCGTGCTGCCTGCAAGCCAATCTCTTTTTTCTCTGATGGTTTTATACCCTTGAAGCATGCTTTCTTCGTACTCAATTAACCCTGCATCGATCCACTCCTGGTACCTGGTTTGCTGGATCACAGCGCGATTCTTTGTCGTGTGGAAGCTCTTTGCCATCCTTGGCCTCGGCGACACGCAGTGCCTGCAGGCTTTCCGTCGCCTTTGCTATGTCGAGCCGGAAGCCGGCGTCAATGCGCTTGGCTTCTTCGACATCACGCTTTTCGAGCAAGGACAGGTAATTGGCCTCCATGTGCTGGGCAACATTGGCCAGTTGTTTGCTGCGCTCGATCAGGACATTGTAACGATACGGGGTAGGTCGCAGCATTTGGCTCGGTGGCGCAGGCAATTGATCTGAGGCGCCTGCCGAGGGCAGACCGCCAGACAGGGAAGCAGCCGGTACGGGTAATTCCACTTGCCGCTTCATGCCCGCGATGTTGCGCCCTTGCCGGAACTTTGACAATTGGTTCTCTACCCGCCAGCACAGCGATTCCAGGACCGGATCGACAATCCCCCTGGGTGCTGTCTGTCACCGGCGGCGCCTGAAGGTCAGGTGATGCGAGCATGCGGCGCGCGGCCAGATACAGGTCGCGGGCGTTCGCCAGCGACTCGCCGGTATCATGTGTGAATTCGGAATCGGCGTATTCGAGGAAACAGCGCACGATGCACATGAGGGTATATCGCGTGTACGGGTTAGGGCGCCCGGCCGCGATAATATGCGGATTGAGATCCAAGATCCAACGTGCAAAGCGCGAAAGGTTCGGCTGGGTGTTCCGTTCCAACTGCAGTCCATAATAGATTTCCCGTTCGTCGACGCCGGCTGTCGCGGGATCGTCGACCAGGTTGAAAGCATAGACAGTCTGGTACCAATCCAGCGCCGCCACATACTCGCCGGACTTTTGTAACTGCAGCGCCACTTGCATAGGGATGAAGTAGAAGACCTCTTTCAAACGCGGCGGTGTATCACTCCTCAAGCTTCCAGTCTGCGCCATCGAGCCACTTGCTCAATAGCGTCCTGGGCTAGCGTGCGACGTTCCCCGAATTCGTCATGTCCTAACTGGTCGGTGAGTCTTGAAAGAGGGATCTCTTATTTGCGCCTCGGCGTGCCCGGCGTCTACCCTTGAGAAGGTCAAAATACTCGCTATCGACGATCTCACGGGCGTCTTCGGGCCGTAGGCGCGATTTCTCGCGCAGCTTGTTCACGAGATTCGTGTAATGCTCCGTACACGCCTGGTCCATGCGCAGGAGCAGGCTCGGGCAGCAGCAGATTCTCAGGGAAGAAGAAAACGAGCATGGCGGCGCACCAGCTGGCGTAGCTGCCCATCCATTTCCATTCTTCGTCAAAGTCGGCCTCGGTCTGGTCGGAACGCCGGTACCAGTGCGCAGCCAGGTGGCCTGTGGCAAACCGTTCCATGCGCAACGAGGTCAGGGCGACCTGGATGGTTTCGACGGCCTGCTCGATGCGCGTCGTCTGCTGCGATCCACTCCCCTTGAAGTCGATCAAAGTTGCTCGGTCAGCCAGTCGGCGGCGTTGGACAGGCCTTGCGCCTCGGCCACTACGGCTACCAGCGCATCGCGCAACAGCGGCAAGGCAATTTCCTCCGCAGCCGACACGGCGCTCCAGTAGGCCTCCTTGACGCTTTGTTCCTGGTCGATGCGCGCCAGCAATCGATCCTGCCAGTCCATGCGCGCGGTGCCGGATATGCGCCAGAGGGGCAGCGCGCGGAGTCATCGCTCAGCAAAAATTAATCTGGTGAGAGCGCGATTGACTGCTCTGCCGTACGCCATGCTGCTTCCAGTGGGCCTTCTGAACGCCCAGGAGGATGTCATCCACGTCTGCCCATTCGTCGTCGGTGACGATGCCAGTCTGTGCCAGCGCGCGAATGCGCAACAGGCGGCGGAACATGCGAGGCGTGAGGTGAAGATCAGCCAGCGCGGGCCGTATGTCAGATCCATGTTGTTGCTCATCCGCGATCTTCCAGACTTCTTTGGCTGGCGGATGATGACGGAAGGTCATTTCCAGCACGGCATTCAGCGCCTCTTCAGGCGCAGGGTACTGGACGCGTTTCACCTTAAGTTCATTGCTCGCCCTCTTGAGCCAGCGGCGGCGCTTGTCCCAAACATCGTAAGCCGCATCGGTTTTCACCGGATTGCGTAGATCGGCCCGGCCGATCACATCGGGGTCGATGATCAGCGGCAGCGCGGCAGTGCCCGCAGCCTCGACGTGATCCTGCTGCAACCACATGGCGCGCAGGCGGTCGAGCCGCCAGGTCAGCAGCTTGGGAGCAGGAACAGGTTGCAGTGGATCACGCCGAGTATCGACCAGGCCGCAGAGCGACTCCAGGACGCTCTCGGTGATCTGGTCGGGGCGGAGCAAGAGCTCGTCCAGTTGATCGGGCCGTGTGGAGTCGAGGCTGATGCCCAGCCTGGTGGCAAGATTCTCTCGTTCCTCCAGTTCAGCCCCACGTGCCAGGCGGACTTCCTCGTACGAAGTTCCCAGGCGGGTCAACAGGGCCTCGTAAGCAGTCTCGCAGTAGTAGCGTGCCTCGGAATCCTCCAAACCGGCGGCCAGAGCGACCACGTCCGCCGCCGATAAGGGCTGATTGTAGATGCGTACGTTGTCCAAATCCCCGGCGTAATAGCCGTAGGCCATGCCGCCCAAGTCTTGCAGGACGGCATGGATGAAGCTCGATGGGCTCGCTAGACCGGTCTTGACGCATCGTCCGTTTAAATAAAGTCGAGGCTGTCGGTTCTCATAAACTACGGCGATATGCGTCCACTGCGTAATTGCTCCTTCGTAAACCAAGAGAGGCGGCAAATAATCGTCTGAGTATTCATAAACACTCACGCCGTTGGTGCCAACGGAGATGCCCACACCCGCGTGGTCGGCGCCATGGGTAGTGCCGCCTTGCTCAGGGCCGAAGGCGTACCGGGCTCCGTTAATGCCGTCTGTACCAGAGTTGGCTTCGGCATAAACCATGTGTTTGATAGCCGGATTAGCCCAGAAGGCGATGGTAAAGTCGTTGACAATCGACGTGAGGATCCGGTCCGGCCGCACCTGGACAGAATCCGTGCTGAACTTGGTCCTGTTGAAACTCAGAGCGTTGCCGACGCGGCCGACCGTCCAGGTGGGGCCGTCCAGAGTACCATGTAAGCCGTTGCCGCTGGCATCATGCGCTTGGCTACCCTGACCTTCATCCAGTTTCCAGTGTGCCACCAGGCGGGGCGACTTGACGATATCTGCCAGAGCAGCCACTGTAGCGGCATCGATCGCCACGCGATAGACGCATATGTCTTCCAGCAGACCCTGGAAATGTTGTGGACCGGCTTGACGTGCGCCAAGCCGGAGATCGTGCAGACTCGGATCGTACGTGCCGATGGAGCCGCTACCGCTGTACGAATGCGCCAGCGACCCGTTCAGGTAGGTCCTGACGTTGCCTGCGTCATAAGTGACGACCACATGTGACCATGTGTTCAATGGAGCGACGGCGTTGGTATTGTTCCATGTCCAGCCCGGTTCGACGTTGGCGAATGCCCAGCAAATAGTCCCATCGGCGAAGCGACATACCCCAAATTCGCCTTCCTTGCACACGATCGTTCCACCTGTCCGCTGCCCCCTGAACCTGAACCGGTCGGGTAGATCCAGGCGCTGATCGACAGGGCGTTGGCCGTTCCTTCTGCGCTATGTCGACTATCAGCGCGGCCGGGTTATCCATCTCGACATAGCTGGTGGCGCTGTTGAACTGCAGGGCGCCGCCGACATGGCCGGCCGCCCACATCGCGTTGTGCAGAAAGCCGTCGTGCCCGTTGCCCGAAGCGTCAGCAGTGCGGGGACCTGTACCTTCATCGAACATCCAATGAGCCACCAGGCCAGCAGGAGTACGACTCAAGTATCGGCGCAGGACTTCGATGGCCAGTCGCAACTGGTTGACCGGTCGATTGCCGAGATCATTGAGCGGAAACGGCTCGAGCCAGGCGGACGAAAGGCTGGTAGAATGCCTGGATCAAATCGGAGGGCCGCAGGGCTGAGTCGTTGGGCCGCGTCCTGACGCGAGTTTCGGAAAACTCCAATAAGTCCTGGAGGTAGGCCCGGGCGCTGACAAGGTCTTGGCGTCTCGCGGCCGATAGGGGCGAGCCACTTCCAAGTTGAGGAACTTGACTGCCGAGTGACCTACATTGTCAATGGCTCGGACCGCGATCTGGTGAGAACGCCCGGCCTCGTTCGGCCCAAAGTCTACCCGGGCTGTCCAAGTGGCCCAGCCATCCGTGGTGAGAACGGGTATAGATTGACGACCACCGTCCAAGGACCACTCGACGCTTTTGACTCCACTCCAAGGGTCTGGAGCTTTGCCCTGCAGCTCGACCTGGGCGCTCCTGCCGTCATGTGGGACTTTGACGCCGTCGCTTGGGTAGCTGATTGTCAGCTCGGGCGCTGCGTTGTCCTTTAGGGAGAGCGGAAGAGAGGAACTATTGCCGGCACGGTCAGTGGCACGCAGTACCCATTGATAGGTGGCCGTGCGTGATGCCAAAGGGATATGCGCGGTGAATTTGAATTCGCGTTCATTGGTGATCGGGGCAATCGCGGTGAAAGGTGAGCCATCCAGGCTCCAGTCAAGGGATTGCAGGCCGGAGCCGGCGTCCGAAGCCGTAACATCGATGTCCACAAAAAACGCGGCGCCAGGCGACGGCGTGGGTCCAGTCACCACCAGTGTCGGGGCCTTGTTGTCCTCTTGCACCGAGATGACAAGCGTCTTTGGTATGTCAAACATCTTATCGAAGGACTGTTGACCCGCTTCCCTATGATAGATGGCGGCCGTCACGGTGATTTCCTGATTGACGCCCGCTGATGCGTTCAGCGTGGCAGACCACGTGCCGTCCGTCAGTGTAGCATTCGACCCCGGTGGAGGCGATGTATGAGGCTGCGCAAGGGGTATGTCCAGTTTAGCAGCGACAGAGATGTCACTGCCAAGGCGAACCGAGATGCCCTTGACAGTTTCGTACATGGCTTGCCTACCAATGTGATCCTCCGAGTTCTGGAATTTACCCTTCACCTCGATCTGCATCGTGCCGCCAATGCTCTGCTTATAAAACACCTGGTTCGACACGGGAAGGTCAATTGTAAATGACGCAGGTACGCTAATTGATGGCGCCATGACTATCCTCCTGAGACTTGAATGAGTTCTCGATCATTTGGGACGCAAGCGCGCCCTCAAAGAAATGCTGGTGTGTACACGCCGTTCGCTTACGAGCGGTGTGCCAGCGGTCTGGGCCATGCTCAGGTCTCGACGAGCAGACCAGCGGTGGCGCCATGATGGCGTTCAACTCTGCGCCCAGTAATGATTGCCATTACGCGCCTCCTTCACGTTTGCGCTGGTGACGGCAGGAAAACATTGATCAGTGCCATTAAATCCAGTGCAGCCAAGTTGCCAGCAGGGCAAATAGCCATCCGGCCAGCGTTGTTCCATAGATCAGGTTCGTTGCGACACGGTGATTGATCAGCTGATTTGACGGCTTTTTTCTGCCGCGAAACTGACCCGTGTCAACGCCTAACTCTTCTTCGATCCGGCGTGCACGACTGACCAGATCGTTGTAGAGTTGGGAATTGCGGCGATCGTAGATGAATAGGGCGAGAGTCACGAGAAAGCCAAACACAATGACTCCCATTCGCGCAGTTGGTGATAGACCCTTAGCCCGTTTGTCCCTGGAAAAGTACGCTGATCAAAACAACGACTGACAAGGTTGGAACAAGGCCGAGCAGTTTGAAGCGGACATCGGTCAGCATGCGCCAACTGCTACAGACTTCGCCATAGAGCCACTTCAGTCCTCCCTCTTCGACGGCAAATCGATGACACCGTCTCTGAAAATGGGCAGGTTGGACGCCTTGTAGTGGCGGCCGGCACGTTCTTTTTTCTCGACTCCTCGGTTTTCTTCCTATTCACTTTTCTCCAACCGTGCACGGAGAGTATCGCCGAGGCAATTTGACTGCGAATCTTGTCCCGGTCCTCGTCCTTCTCAATCGCATCAACGGCTTCACGGACATGCCGACCGCATTGATTCTCTCGAGGACATTGACGTAGCCCCTGGCCTGTTCCATTGTGGACCTGTAGATGAACAGGAATGTCGCCCCCAAAAACTCGACCAGCACGCCGGACAAGGTAACGACAACTGAGGGCGCCAGCTCACTCGGAACGGCGACGGCGAGCGCAGCCCCACACAGAATGATCAGGAAGCCAAGAACATCGCCACGAGAGATAACCAGAAAATCCAGCGGACCTGGTTAAGGTTCTCGTGCATATAGTACTGAATCTTTCGGCGCGCCGCTTCAAACGAGTCTGGTGTAAATGGTTCGTTGACATAGGCTCTTGCCTGAGCCATTGTCGACCGGTAAACAATCAGGCAGATGGTTCCGATGAGCAAGGCAAGCACGCCGGATACGGCAATGATGATTGCCGGCGTTGGGTGAGCAGGATCGACAAGGGCGACCAGGGCCCCGCCGAGAACGAGCAGATTCCAAGAGTTATAACCCCGAGGGTCAGCCGGAATATCCAGAGAAGACGTGCACGAGTCTCCTCGATAAGTTCCCGATTTTGCTTACGCGCATAATCCCAATCCTCTTTGTTGATCGGATCTGATTCATTCGGCGTGATTGTCATCCTAGACCCCTTATGAATCTTGTCATCGTCCCTTGGCTGCCCGGGAGAATGTGTGGGTGCCCCTAAGCCTATCGAATCTCCCGAAGCAATTGCTGAGTCTTATCTTCGATGTCTTTTGTGAACATTAACAACTGGTCTTTTGTGCGATCCTTTCGAATGTTGTTCACAAGGTCGCTAAGCGTCTCCTGGGTGGGGTCATAGCCTGTTGATCGCAATTTATCCAGGATTTGATTGAGTGGAAATACGCCAATTCCTGTCCCGGCCTTGCGTGAGTCAAAAAAGGACGTGTCCAGATTCTTGAGATATTCCTTCAATTTCTCGATTAGAGCCGTTAGTTTCTGAACCGCTTTTTGACGCTCCCGCTTGTCCTGCGGAAGTTGCATAAAGCGGTTAGCGTGCTCGTTCAAAGCGATGCGGCAACTCTGTAGGCCAGTCACCGCCGCCAGTAGTTCCGGCCGTAGTTTGTCCACGTTAAGATAGTTGCCAATCCGGATTTTCAAGTGACGAACTTGCTCTGGTTGAGCCAAATCACAATTCTCAGCCTCTACCAGGATTTCATCATACTCCGCCTCCAGCCCGCGAACGGCAATGGTTGCGGCTTGTAGATAATATCGACATTGCTCTGCATCCTGCCTTGCATGCAGTTTTGCCGCCTCAAGATATTGTTGTACAAGTTTCACTGCATTATCGATAGCAATCTCGCCCATAGCCTCAGCCATGATAATCTCCTTGTACTAGAACTTTACGCAATCCAGCCACATTGCCACCAAGGCAAATAACTAACCCTTCGTTGCGACACTGTGGTTGATCAGTTTATTTGACGCGTCTTTACTGCCGCGGAACTGCCCCGTGTCAATGCCTAGTTCCTCCTCGATCCGACGGGCACGACTGATCAGATCGTCGTAGAGTTGGGAGTTGCTCTGCCTTGCTGTGTTGGCTTCACTTCCCTGAAAAAAGTTCAACAAGTTTAATCTATAAGGCCTCCAATCGTTTTTCAACATGATAGATTCTTTCAATCGGGGCTATACTCGCTCCACTCTCACCGGAATGGAGCAACAGGTATTTGCTCTTGTGCAGGCGTCTTGCCACTCCAGTCCCCGACCAAATGCATCGTGCCAAGCCATCGAAGTTCTTTTTTGATAAGGGTCGGCTTCGGTTCTGTCCGTAACAAATAGTTTACAGTGGTCTTAGCGAGCTTAGCATTCAGCCATCTGATGAATTGGTCTGCGTCCACGTTCTTTCCGGATCCATTAGTGAGGCGTACAATTTCGATGCAGCCCACTGTGATGTACGCGTGATGAAAATCGATCCAATACGTGTTCTTTCCTGCATACTTGTAATCGTCCAGGACAAAAAGTCCCTGATAACCGTACTTCTGGTTTTGGTAAGTGAATACGGGCAACTTATCCCAGGAGGGGATGTATTGCGCTGTTCGCGGATAATAGTTTGGTATCGCTGTTTGCGCGACCGCCAGGAAACCTCCTTTCTTGTCAAAGATGACTAGCGCGTCGTTGATATCGGTCGTGCCCTCTCGGTCATCCCAGTTCGCCGTTGATGCATCTTTTCCGGCATGACTCTTTTGGAGAAAACCTTCAAAACCACCTTTAATATAGAAGAACTGCAGTCCTTCCGCTGCCTCGCTCACGCTGACCGCACCCTCGCTTGCCACCTCAATGTAGCGTTTCCAATATTCGGGATTGTTTACTCTTATTTTCACGCCTTCCGCAGCCAGATGTACGTCGATATGCATCTTTGTGTCTGCGTTCTGCTGATCGTGAATAGACGAGGTCACTCGGAAGACCCTGTTGAACGCGAATTGATTCGAGTTTGATCGAGGTGTCGGCTGACGAACCGGGACCCATGTTGGTGTCTACCTGTGAATTTTGCTCGCTGGACTGGCGACCCGCTTCATCCACATACCGGACGGGGTTGTCACGAGTGTATTCGTAAGCGTTCAAACCATCCACCGTTCCCGCCGGATCGCAACTCACCCATCGCCCCAACCATGGTGTGTAGTACCGTGCCCCATGGTAATAGAGCCTGTTCTCTTCATCCCGCTCTTTGCTGGTGAATCGGTAGCGCTTCTTGCCAAAGCTGCCAAAGCTGGTCTCGCCGTAGGGGTAGAACTCCTCGCGGTTGATGAAGGCGTTAGTTCGTGCATCTGTGCCACCAAGCACCACATTGCTGCTCAGGTGGTCGCCCAGGTGGTATTGCACATCCGGTCCTTTATCGGCGGGATGCACATCACCAACGCGTTTCAGTGCCACGCGGTTCTGGTTGTCCATCACGTGCACGTGGCTTGTCTCTCCAGACTGGCCGGCCTTCTGCCAGTGTTGGTGTTCAAAGATTCCGTCAATGTAGGTGGTGCTGTCGCCAGCGCCCGTGCCGTCGGTGCGTACCCACTTTTTCACTCGCATACCGCTCGCATCGTAAAGATAGCGCGCGTTTACCGAGGCCGTCGAAGTGCTCCGCGGCTGGCGCTGATAGCCGATCATGCGGTCGGCATGATCCCAGGTGTGCCACTGAGCCGTGTCCTGCTGCTTCAGGTTACCGTTGTCGTCGAAGAGATACGAGTGGGTATTGAGTGGATTCTGCCCGACTTCCAGACGGGTCAGGCGGTTGTCAGGGGCCTGCATCCAATTAGCCGGTACCTGCCCGCCCATGCCAAAGGCCCGCGTCCAGCTGTTCTGCGCGGTGCCAGTCCCCGAATGGTAGGCCAGTTCCAGCGTGTTGCCAGCCGGGTCGTAGCGATACGTCTCGGAATATGGCTCGGTCAAGTCCGGCGCATTGGCCTGGTTGAAATTGGCTGGCGACGAACCGCACGCCGGCAGGTCGTCGAGTGGCCGGGGGCTGGTACTCTTGCAGGCGCGCCCGTTGGCCAGGACCAGCCGATAGATCGGATCGTATTTGAATTCGCGCACCAACCGGTCGCGGTCGAGGGTGTGATCGCGATCGTAGGCCGGTTGGGCGATGCCGCAACTTGGCACGCGCTCGTCGATGCCCAAGATGTTGCCCACCAGGTCGTAGGTGTAGGTATAGTCCTGCAGCGGCGCACCGGCACCTTGCCGGATGTCCGGGTTGGGCGTCGTGAATCGCTCGGTGCGCAGGCGCACCAACCGGAAGGTATGTGGATCATAAGCGTAGCGCGTCATCACCTTGTTGCCATAGGCGATCAGCACGCGCTGCCCCTTGGCGTTGTAGGCGATGAACTCAACATAGTTTTCGCCGTCAAGCTTGACCGACTGCAACGCGCCCGCGCGATTGTAGATGGGCGTCAACTTGGGCTCGATGACCGCCGACATCCTTGGGGATAGGTGACCGTGATCGGACGATTGAGCGCATCGAACATCGTGCTCGTCTGGTATTCGCTGTGGTTCCAGCGCAGTCTCGTCAACCGGTTCGCCGGTCCAGTTCGCGAGTCCATCCGCCGGCCATGGCTTTATCGCTCACGACCCGGCGGATTTTCTCAACCAGGTTACCTTTGAAGTCATAGCGTTCGAAGGTCAGTTTGCCAGCTTCGTCGTAATGGATATAAGGCTTGCCCAGCAGATTGCGCGCTCTGGCATCCGCCAACCCAGACTTTCGCCATAGATGATCTTTTCACGTTGGGTGAAGTTGCTGGGGCGCAGTCGCGTCGTCGATCGCCCACATCCCGATCGGCCGGTTCAAGTCATCGTACTGGTGCAACACAATGCTGCCCTTGCTGTCACGGTATTCGATCAGATTGCCCTGCGCATCCAGCACCGAGGTGCGCAACCCGGCATCAATGCTCTCCACCCGCAGTGGGCGGTTGAGCAGATCGTACGCGTGGCGGAAGGCGGAACGATTCAGTGTGTCCTTCACTTCCAACAGGTTGCCGCGGACATCATAGTCGAGCGAGTGACGAACCAGTCCTTTGCTGGATCATCCCCGTTGCGCTGCACCTTGCAGATGACGCGCCCCAGCCCATCGAGCAATGTGTTGGTCGGAGTGAGGTAGTGAGTTGCATCGCGCGCTACATCTGTCAGTGGAAGCCGTGGATTTCCCGACGATCATCGTTAGGGTGAAAGGTCACTTCTGCCAGATCATTTGAATCGTAGGTATAGCCCTCCCATGGTGTCGGCTCATAATCGTCCAGACTCTTTACATTCAGTGCATCAATTTCCCCGGCACGCCAAAGATCACCCGCTGTTCCGAGCCATCCGGGTTGTGTGTGCGGGTCACTTGCCCGCGCGGGTCATAGAACAGCGCGACTGCTCACCGCGTTTGGCATCTCCTCGGGTTGAAAATCCCAGCCCTGGTCAAAGAACGGCTCATATTTTTCGACCACCCGGCCCTTGTTGTCATACATCTGCCAGCCGCTGACCACGACACCATGGCTGACGGCGATTGCTTTTGCCACTGCGTTTGCCTTCCCTGGCACAGGCTTTCCGTCGATCAACAATCCAACGTCATCACCCGTCGCGCCGAAAATCATATCCTCTGCCTGGGTGCGCTTTTGGATCAGGCGTCCAAAACCATCTGAGTATTCGCGCGACTCGATGTCTCATCGGAATGTGGAACACCTGGCTGGAGACGTGGTCTGGTAGAGACGTGCTGTCGTGTGAACATAGATGGGCTGCGGCTATCCATAGCCCGAGTGCGCTCAAAGAGAGGAAATCATAATCATACTGAAGCTCTGGCTTTGCCTCGCTGCCACCCTGACCGTCGTTGGATTCCAGCCACACTTTTTCCACCAGCCCGATCGGAGTATAGCGGAAATGAGTCTGGTTGTCGTTCGGATCGGTCACCACGTGGGGCTGCAGTGTGCGATAGTTGTATTTAGCCTTTGTTTCCAGTCCCGCAGCATCTTTTACGCTGACCGGCAGGTACCAGTACGCATCCAGTGTAATCTGTGCCTCATGGCGCAGCGCATCTTGCATAGCCACAACTACACCGCGCTTCACCAATAAGGTCGCATCTTGAAAATCGAACTTGACTCGCTTTGTATCGGCATAGTAACCCGCTTCGTAAGCGCTGTCGGCGTTTTTGAGACGATACCCTGTTGATCCGCCAAATCTCGCTGGCGCGCCCGCCGGCATTGACAGCTGCCGCCCAGATAGTCCGGTCGGCGGCTCGGTTTGCCCGGATCGCCGGCGTAAGCATCGTCGAGAATTTGGTCGGTGAATACCAGTGCCTCGCTGCGCGTCAGCGCGCCATACTGCCCGGCGTCTCCAAGCGCTTTGCCAACAAAAGCCGGGCCATCATAGTGATTGACTACATGCACAAACAAGTGAACACCCGCACCTTGCATAAACTGAATATGTAAATGATTGCGCAGTACTCCACTGATCCTTGAGCACGGCAATGACATTAGCTGGACTGGTTTCTGCGACGACGGGTGGACTGGCCAGCTCGTAGGTCTTGACCTGCGCGACGCGGTCATGGATGTAGACGCTCGGCCTTCGGTGCAGCGTAGGTTGTCCACGTATGGGTCGCCAGGACGTGCGTTTCATCAGGCGCAATTGTGCCAACCGACTGCACCCGTCACCGCATGCCGTTTTGCCGATCGGCGCGGCATGGCGATAGTAGTTTGTCGCTGCGGCCGTCCGAAAGGATCATATTGATCCGTAAAGGCGAACTGCGTCAGCGGGTCGTCGCCGCGTTCCCACTGCGTGGTGCGTTGGGCTATGGTATGCGGGTAAAAGATGCGCAGGCGTTGTTCCTTTTCGGCTGGTGGCGTGAGTTCTTCACAGGCCGTAGGCGTGTTCAGTAACCGTGTATGGCCGTCTTCGGGCGACGATTCTGGTGCCATCCGGTAGCGCATAGAGCTCGGTGCGCAGGATGCTGCCGCGCAAGGTGCGCAAGGCATCACGCTTGTCACGACGACGATCACTGATGTCATGGTCTTCCGTTTTTTCAGAAACACATTGACCCGTTCGGTATGCTCGAGCAATTGCGGGTCTCCCTGCCAGTACTCGGCCGACCAATCCAGCTCTTGCCAGTCGCCGTATTCCTCGCCGACCGGCCCCTGGTGGAACCAGGTCTTGGTCAGGATGGGCGGTGAGAAGTGGCGCTCTTTGACTTCGGCGAAAAGGCGCGTACCGCCATGCAGTCCGGTCTGCTGTACTCTCGAATGTCTCCGTGTCGAGCTGCTCCACCATGCCAAAGCCGCGGAACTCGCGCTCAGCGCCGTCCCAGTAGCCGTGGTGATAGCTGTATTCCGTGGTCAACTTGCCCGGGAGATCTCATCGATCACCTCCACCCGCGCCACCACCTGCACCGGGAAGGGCAGCGGCGTCTTCCAGCGTGTCTCGGGCGCTTCTGCGTCTTCGCAGATAATAGCATGTGGAAGGCGCGTACTGCACCTGGGTGACCGCCCCCATGTGGTTGTCCATCTCATTCAACAGATATGGCTTTACGCCGCCGGTCAGATCCAGGAAGAACAGCTGCGGCGCGGCCGTAGCCGCTGGCGTCCCGGCTCCACAGCACGCCGCTGACGCCGCTGCCCAGCATTCGACCAGCCGCACCGCATCCATGTCGGTCACCGGCGGCGTGCCCTCGATGGCGATCGGCTCGCTCCAACTGTTGCCGCTCTGGTTGATCCAGAGGGTGACTTTGCGTATCGTCCACATAGACGATGTCCGCCAGGCCATCGCCGTCCACGTCGCCGACCAGGATGCGCTGGGGTCGTAGCCAGGGTAGCCGGTCCGAAGCGCGGGCTGTTGCGCATGTGGATGCGCTTGCCCCATTCGCCGTGGCCCAGGTTGGGCCAGTATTCGACGTTGCCATCGTTCACCAGGACGATATCCTGCAGGCCGTCGCCAGTCATGTCACCCCAGCTTGACCCGCGGGTCGGAGAAGTTGACGTTCGGGAACTCTTCCAGCTTCTGGCGTTCGACCGCAACGGTCTCGGACCAGCCCAGTGCAGGATCGTTGAAGAAGCATTCCAGGCTGGCTGCCGGAGCGGATCGCATCGGTGACACCGTCACCGTTCAGGTCGACCAGCCTGACTTCGGGGTCTTCCAGGTTGAAGCTGGGCGCGTGTGCGTAGCGCCGGAAGGAGCGTGCGATCCCAGCCAGCCCCGTGGAAGCCGAGCGGGAAGTAGCCGGCCAGGCGGTCGGCTGGTGCCAGCAGATCGATGCGACCGTCGCCGTCGGCGTCGATCAACTGAACGCCGGGGTCGGCCAGCGCGATCCGGCCGGGGCATGGCATGGCGCGGGGGAGTCGAACTGGCCGTTGCCCAGGTTGCGCCAGTAGCGCACCCCGCCATCCATCTGCATGATGTCGGGCAGGCCGTTGCCTCAAGTCGGCCAGTTCCAGATCGGGATGGGCCAGGGAACGGCCGGGCAAGTCGGCGCCGCTCACGGCCTAGACCGTCGCTGATCTTCAGGTTCGAACGGGTGTAGCCGAACTCCAGCGGCGGCAGTTTGCGCTGGAACTGCGGATTGGGATCGAGGATCGTAGGCATGCCGCTATCATCGTAGCCGATGACCTCGATCTGGCTGGAGCAGGGAAACTCCGATTGATGGGGCAATCTTGTGGCTAAATCCGCCAGATCATTGCGCTCGTCCAGGTAGACGAACTCGTAGGTTCGCACGGGGGTCTTATTCCCATCTCGGGTACGTGCAGATGTGAATGCGCTTGCAGCGCAGCCGGGTGCGGATTTCAGAAGCCCGCCCGATAATCAGAGAAAGGATCAGGCCGCGGTACCTCGTATTCAAAATATCACTCGATACCAGGAACTGTGTCTTTCCAGCGCCATTCGCGTAATCTACATACCGGATTTTCTTTCAAATAGCTGATCCCAGGTGTGCGCGGGGCTCTTGCCCTTGATCACGCTGGTATTCATACTCGATGCGATTGTGGAAAGGATCCTCGGTGGCGACCAACTTCAGGCAAAAATACGGCCTTGATTCGCCTTTACGGGATCAGGATCAGCAATCACCGCCGGGATCGCTTCCAGCCCTTTTCCCTTTGTTCCTTATAACTGACCAGACCATCCTTGCTGCGCACCTCCCAGTAGTTGTCCTTTTGGCCAGCATCATGGTGGTGCAGTATGCGAGCGAAGAGCCCCTCGGTACGCGGCCGATATTGTGCTTGAGCGGCGGTTTCGTCGACGGGCACCAGATCTTCGGCGCCGGATAGGACGAAAGTGTCACGCTGTTTCAAGTCGGGATGGTAATCCTGGTAGCGGGGCAAGCCTTTTGATGTCAGGCGGTTGACACCCGGAATGCTCAGATCCCAACCAAGCCCAAACGGCCCATTGCCGTTGCCGGTGCTATACACGAGGTTTAATTGTGGCTGGAATCCATTGCGACCGGGAGGAAGAGCGATTGGGACAGTGAAATTGCCCGTGCCAGTGTGCAGGTCAGGCGAAAACTTTTCGCCGATACCGTGGAAAGCACCGCCGCCTTGAGGCAGCGAGATGATCTGGCTTGATACGCCTGATTTGTTGCTCATGCCCTGCCTGCCGAGAACTGCATAAAGCGCACCCCTGCAATTTAGCAAAAAACGCTAAATGCGCGAAGACGTATGAGATATCTCGTACGGCTAATCGGTAAGTAATTGGCCTTAATCACTTACCCTAATATTACATCTGTCCAACGTCTGTAGAGCGCGACGATAGGAGCGTCTCCCGGAGTGATATATTGGGCAGCTTCTATAGCGGATGTTCGGCCGTATTCAGGTCCAGGTAGCCAAGCACCGTCTCAAGATACCGAAACTCCAGCCGGGTATTCTTCGGGTTCAGCCAGAGAAAGAGGGTCTGGTTTTCATCAAAGAATATCTTGGCGCCGCGGTTGAGCTGATGTTGTTGTCCTCCATGTCGAGGCCGATCTCGTACTTGCCTTCAATCCATATCCCGCGTTTTCCAGCATTACCCGAGGCCGCATTGCGCTCAAGATGTATGGCCGTCAGCCACCCCTCATCCCGCACTTTCGTCTGTATGTTGATCGCCTCGTCCCCGCTGTGTTCTGTACCTTGCAAGTTGGCCGGATCCCCGGCATTCAAAATATTTAGACCGATGACACGCCCTGCATCATTTGAGCGGATAAGCTCGAAATCAAATCCGACGTCGGTTCCGGTGCCACTATGTTGGACATCGGAAAACATTGCCGCACCAAATCCAGCCCCCCTATTGATCAGCCTTGCGTTGACCGCGAATGCATTGGCGGACGATATCGTTGCGCGACTATCTGGAGTAGCCCGGACTTGAACGTAGAGAGGCCAGGGATAGCTATTCGCTCCCTGGCCCTCAGAAAATAGCGACAAGACGCTTCGAACATAACCTGCGCCAGCCTCGTCACTTGGCTGTCGACGCCCCCAATTCACAGCCGAATCTATAGTTTGCGGATCCGCCAAGCAGGCATCCCAGACCATGTGCTGCTTGGAGTATTGCGCCAGCATTTGGGCATCCAGCAAGGCCAGGTGCTGTCTTAAGGCGTTCATTTTCAGCTCGAAGCGTAGCCACTTCCGCTTCCAGTTTCCGCACAGCCTTCTCAAGGGCCGCAACTTTCGCCGCAATGTCCATGTGTCCTGAGTCCTTTCCGCACGATTGGTGCCCTAATACAGTACAATGACGTTTTTGTTTACCCAACGGACGCGAATTCAGCCGCCTGCGGTCCTGGCGCTTGACCTTCGCCTATCACGCGACACGGCGGGCGAGAAGCCTTTGAGTTGCCGTGCAGTAGCAGGTCGGCTGCAACGAATTGTTATCGGTAGGTGTCATCTACTTACTCCGCCTTATGTATTTGCGAGAGGTACCAACGTAGTCAAGTTGTAGCCGAATATTCTCCCATATGACGACTTTGTTGCTAAGTCTAGAAATTGCGCGAACATCGCCGTCTTGTAATATGGTTATGGGGCAAGTAGAAAAAGGAAAGCCCATTCTGCTAATTGGAAGAATGAGCAATTCTCTCCAAATGGCTATTGGGAATACTATAAGGCCATTTTTTAAATTGTCAACATTTCTCTTTTTTTCACGGATTTTTTAATTTATGGATATCGTCAAAAATACCATCTAACACGGTAGCGGATACGAGGGCCTCCTCAGTTCAAAACGTCTGGTTGGCCAGAAGGCCTACGTGCCGCGCCACTCCGGCCACGGGACAACGGCTGATGCTTGTGCCAGGCAAATGGAGTCACCTCGGGTCAACGCCACCCAGCGCTGATTCGGTTCACCGGCGCGAGGTTGATATGGCAGTTGCAGCGTGTAAGTCAACACGTCACCCGGCAGCGTCGCGGTCACGTGCGCATCGGGCGCGGATATCGTCCCTGCATATTCATAAGCGATGTTCGTCATGAAATTCGCATCCACGGCCACGTAATCCGGCGCATTGACCGCAAGCGCCAGATCGACTTGATCTTCGGTCGTCACGGCGGCGCTTCGCTTTGGCCGTTGCGGTTTGACGCGGCATGAAATGCCTCTACGGCGGACGAAGATGCTTGCCGCCCCAAACAAAACAGGCTCGGCCTTGTCACTAGGCCGAGCCTGTCTGGGTTCTTCATACGGCATTGATAGGCGTTTAGTGCTGCGGCCCACCTCCGCCCACAGCGGGCGGCCCGTGGTATCGCGCAAATTGAGCGTCTGCCCGGTCGTGTCGTTGACCACCGTGCCCGCCTGGAACTGGCCGTTCTCCTCAAAGCCGTTCACCGTGAGGTGATCGCCCGCCGTGAACGTCACGCCCTGCGCGGACACGTAGCGGCTCTGCCCGAACTGCACCCACAAGCGGCGCGCCGTCATCGGTCGTGAGGCTGACGCCCACCCCGTCAAATGAATTGACCGTCCCGGTCGACCGTCATCCACGTCGTCACATTGGCCTGCGGCGTTCCGGGATTGGGATTCTGCGTTTGACCTTGCCCACCCGTGCCTTGCCATTTCCTTGTTGACCACGACCCTGGCCTGGCCCTGACCCTGACCACGACCCTGTGCCTGGCCTTGACCCTGCGCTTGACCTTGACCCTGACCTTGACCACCGCCAAAACCTTGTCCCTGACCATTCGCTGCTGCAACAGCCGGCTGCGTCGACACGTTGGCCTGCGCCGCAACCGATCGGCCCTGCGCCGCATCGATGATCCCGACGCCGACGGCGCCAATCACCACCACGACCAATGCTCCAACAACGATTTTCTTCAACATGCTTAGTCTCCTTTATCTGGCGAGAATGGATTGAATTTTGTGTCTCGCTGCATTGCCGCTATTATGCCGCCGCCGTGTGGAAAATTTATGGAGAATCTGGGGAAGAAATGATGAGAAATCGGGCGGCATGAAATCCCGCGCAGTCTGCGCATTTCTTCACGGCTTCTCCACAAAATCTCCATCGGGGCCGATTAATCTTGGGGCAAGATCGAATAAGAGGACAACCGCATGAATCAGCCGCCTCCCGATAAACCTTCACTGCCCCAGCGCGTGTATCGCAGCGCCATCCGCGAGCCGTACACCGGCGATCGGCGCAGCCGCCTGCGCATCGTCATGAATAACCTGGTTCTGCATTTGCATCCCGCGCAGGTGCCCGTGCGCACCCTGCGCTTCACGTATACGTGGGGCCTCGGCGGCCTGTCGGCGCTGCTGGTCGTCATCCTCGCCATGACCGGCGCGATGCTGGAATTCACGTACACGCCCACGCCTGACGGCGCGTACAACAGCATCCTGAACATGCAGACCAATGTCTGGTTCGGCGAGTTGATCCGCAACATCCATCACTGGTCGGCCAACTTGATGATCGTCGTGGTGGCGCTGCACTTGCTGCGCGTCTTCTTCACCGGCTCGTTTCGGATGCCGCGCGAATTCAACTGGATCATCGGCCTGGTTATGCTGCTGTTGACTGTGGCCGCCAACTTCACCGGCTATCTATTGCCCTGGGATCAACTGGCCTACTGGGGCATCACGGTCGGATCGAGCATCATCAGCTACATTCCCGTCATCGGCGATGGCCTGTCTCGCTTGCTGTCTGGGCGGCCCGGAAATCAGTTCCGCTACGCTGCTGAATTTCTACGGCCTGCACATCTCCGTCATCCCGATGGCGATGTCTCGGCCTGATGAGTTTTCACTTCTGGCGCGTGCGCAAAGATGGCGGCCTGTCCATTCCGCGCAAGGTGGACGAAGGCCCGCTCGGTAAGGAAGAGACGACCACCACTTACGCCGATCTGGTGCGCCCCGAATTCACGTTTGCGCTGGTGATGCTGGCCGCCATCCTGATCTTCGCGATGCTGGTTCCCGCGCCGCTGGAGCCGCTCGCCAATCCCGATGTGAGTCCCAATCCCGCCAAAGCACCGTGGTATTTCATGGGCATTCAGGAATTGCTCTTGCACTATCATCCGCTGATCGGCACCATCGTCATTCCGGCGCTGGCGCTGCTGGGTCTCTTCGCGCTGCCGTACCTGGATTCCGATATGGACAGTGTGGGCATCTATTTCCGATCGCGGCGCGGACGCTGGCTGGCGCTGTTCAGCAGCGCGGTCGGGGTGCTGCTCACGATCGGCTACGTCATCCTCGACGAGTTCTATCTCGATCTGCCGGGGCTGCTGCCCAGCCTGCCGACGATCATCTCCAACGGCCTGGTCCCGCTGGCGCTGTTGCTGCTGGGCTTGATCGGATATTTTGAATTCAATCGGCGGGCCTTTAAGGCCACCAAATGCGAATCGATCTTGAGTGTCTTTGTGCTGGTGCTGTTTGGTTTCATTACGCTGACTGTCATTGGCATCTTCTTTCGCGGCCCCGGCATGGCGTTGATGTGGCCGTGGGAAGTGACGGCGGCACTGCATTAAAATGTAAAGCGTAAAACTGGATTACGCAATACGTTTTACGCATTACGCCTCACAACAAGGATTTCAGCATGAATGACAAAACTTCTCGACCCCAGAACATCTCCCGCCGCGATTTTGGAAAACTGGCCCTGGGCGCATTGGGCGGACTGGTCGCTATCGAAGCCGCCATCGTCGGATTCGGCTACGCCGCGCCCCGTGTGGGCGATGGGCAATTCGGCAGTGTCATCACCTGCGGCCAGGTTACGGAGTTTCCCAACGGCTCGGTGACGCCGTTCAATGAAGGCCGCTTCTACCTGGTGCGGTTGCAGGACGGCGGCTTCCTGGCGCTGTATCGCAAATGCACGCATCTGGGCTGCGCCGTGCCGTGGGATGCCACCAAGAGCATGTTCGTCTGCCCGTGCCACGCCTCCGAGTTCGACAACACCGGCATGGTGAAGAATCCGCCCGCGCCGCGCCCGCTCGATCTATTCAAAGTCAGCATCGAAAACGGCCTCGTCAAGGTCGATACGGGCACGCCCGATTCAACGCGATCGATTCGAGCCATCACAAGTGGTCTATGCGTGAAAACAACGAGTAACAAGTAACGAGTGATTTGTTTGTTACGCATTACTCATTACTCATTCAGGAGTCTTCCATGCGCCGTCATCATCAACTCGCGATCTTAGCCGCTTCCTTGATTGCCATGGCTGTGGGCATTTACATTCTGCTTGAACCTACGCGCCTGACGCAAGCCAGCGTCGATTTGCTCAATACACAAATTGCCGACAGGGCAGATCGTCTACGCCGAGAACTGCGCGGTCTGCCACAACGCCGCCGGCCAGGGACTCGGCGCCAACCCGGCGCTGAATACCGCCGGCGTGCAGCAGATGGACTATGATACGTTGTACAAAACCATCGCACGCGGCCGCTACAACACGGCGATGCCCGCCTGGAGCACCGAAGACGGCGGCCCGCTGAACGCTGCCGCCCTCGACGCCGTGATGGCGCTGCTGCAACACGGCGACTGGCAGCAAACGCAGATCACCGTGGCCGATCTGGGATTAGCCCCGCGCGCACCGATCAGCGTCACGGTGCCGATCACGACCTTGCAGCAGATCGCGCTGCTGCCCGATGGCACTGCGCTCGCTTCAGCGCGTGCAGACCTATGCCGCCAACTGCGTCGCCTGTCATGGCTCCAACGGGCAGGGCACTCCGCTGGCCCCTGCGCTGAACGATCCCGTGATTCGCACCGACCGCACTGCCGATCAACTCAACAAGACCATCAGTCTCGGCTCGCCGGGCACGGTGATGGCCGGCTGGAATCAGCGGCTGTCCGCCGCAGAGATCGCTCAACTCGTGACACTGGTTCAACATTGGGATCAGATTCCGCCCGATGCGATACCTGAGCCGCCCGCGCAGCCCATCATCGTCACCGAGAAATTGCTGGCGACCGGGCAAACGTTGTACGCGCAAAATTGCTCGCGCTGTCACGGCGCCGACGGGCAGGGCACGCGCCGCGCGCCTGCGCTTAACGTGCAGACCTTCTTCGATAAAGTCACCACTGATGCAGCAATGATTCAGATCGTCTCGTCGGGCGTGCCCGGCACGGCGATGCCCGCCTGGGGCGATCGCCTGAGCACATCGGAGATCGAAGCCATCGTCGCCTACGTCCGATCGTGGGAAGCGACCGCGCCCGCCGTGGCCAATCGCGCAGACGACGGGCGGCGGCGGCCCGCCGTGGCAGCGCACGGGCAGCGTCCCAAATCAACCGCAAGCGCAGACCGGTGGAGCCGCCGTTATTCCATCGGTTGGTGCAGCACCTGCTGCGGATTGGCGCAGCATCGCCATTGTCGGCATCACGCTTATCGCCTGTGTCATTGCGCTCGGCCTCGCCGGTGTGCAGCTGGTGCGCTTGCGGAGAGTCAATTGACAGACTCAGTCGATCCGGTTTTCACAGTCCGCCAATCAGCGGCTACGCCTGCCGGCTCACCGCCGTAGCGCGGCAGGTATGGGCAAGTCGCCACGACCCGCCGCGCTTTGGATCGACTGAGCCTCATCCTCACAAGTTCCACACAACTTATCCGTTTTGTCTCCACATCTCTCTGGCAAAATGGTGCAAATTCAACCAAGCGAGGACCGTCTCATGAAGAAGCGACGTTCAAACAAGCGACCCGTTGTCATATTGCTCGTGGCGCTGCTCATCGTCGGCGCGGGCGGCTACCTGTATTACACGCAGTCAGCGCAGGCCGCGCAAGCGCCCGCCGCGCCCGTCGCTGCAAACCGCCAAGGTTCGCACCGGCGACCTCCGCATTACCGCCTCAGGCGCAGGCACGCTAACCCCCGCCGCCGAACTCGATCTGGGTTTTCGCACCGGCGGCACCCTGATCGAACTGCCGGTGCAAGTGGGCGACACCGTTAAGGCGGGTGATGTGCTGGCGCGTCTCGACGAGGCGGCGGCCAAACTGCAAGTGGCGCAAGCCGAATTAAACGTGCAAGGCGCGCAAGCCAAGCTGGATGATCTGGCGGCGGGCGTGCCAACCACGATCGATCCCAATCGCTTGACGGCCGTCTCCATCGCCGTGAAACAAGCCACCGATACTCTGGCCGACGCGCAGGCCAATTACGACGCCGTGTTTGATCAGGCGCGCGACTGGGAACTGGATGATCCCAAGATCGCTGACAAGCTGCTGGCCGAACGCGATGCGGCGGCGCGCGCGTTTGCGAAAGCGCAAGACGCCCTGACCGTGGCCCGCGCGCAATACAGTTTGACCACTTCCGGCCTGACGACGGATCTCAGCGCCGATCAATCCACCGTGGCGCAAGCGCGACTGTCACTCGAGCAGGCTAAACTATCGCTCGAAACCGCGCGCCTGACGCTGAGCAATACCGTCTTGATCGCGCCGATGGACGGCACCGTGACGGCGATCAAGGCCGATGTGGGTGAAGCGGTCAGCACCAGCCCGATCGTGACACTCACCGATCTCGGTCAATCTCTCTCCGGTTGGTCGTAGAAGAAAATGACGCGGGCAAAATTGCGATCGATCGGCCGATCAGCGCGGTGTTTGACGCTGCGCCCGAAGCGACCTTCAGCGGCACGATCGTGCGCGTGGATCCGCTGCTGGTCACTGTCGATGGTTCGCCCGCCGTGCAAGCCTGGGCCACGCTCGACGACGCACAGAGCGCATGCCGCACTGATCAGCGGCATGAGCGCCGAAGTCGAGATTATCGCGGGCGAGGCGAAGAATACGCTGCTCGTGCCCGCGCAAGCGCTGCGCGAACTGGCCGCCGGATCCTACGCGGTGTTTGTGGTGCAGCCCGATGGGCAGCTCAAACTGACGCCCGTCACCATCGGCCTGCGCGACTTCGCCAATGTGCAAATCCTCAGCGGCCTGCAGGCCGGGGATGTCGTAAGCACGGGCACGGTGGAAACGAAATGACCCATGACCAACGGCCCATGACCAACGGTGGTGATGTCATGAGTAACGCTCTGATAGAAGTGAAAGACTTGATGAAAGTCTACGGCGAAGAAGATGCCGAAGTGCGCGCGCTGAATGGCGTGAATGCCACCGTCAATCAAGGCGAATTCGTCGCCGTGATGGGGCCGAGCGGCTCCGGCAAATCGACGCTGATGAACATTCTGGGCTGCCTCGATCGGCCTACCTCCGGCGCGTACATTCTGGACGGGCACGACTGTGAGCGACCTGAGCAAGAACGACCTGGCAACGGTGCGCAATCAGAAGATCGGCTTTGTCTTCCAGTCGTTTAACTTGCTGCCGCGCCTCAGCGCGCTGTCGAATGTGATGCTGCCGATGCTGTACAACGACGCCGAAGATCTAAGCGGCGACGATCGCGAACAACGCGCCGTCGCCGCGCTGGAATCGGTCGGGTTGGGGAACCGCCTGCAGCATCATCCCAATCAGTTATCGGGCGGGCAGCAGCAGCGCGTCGCCATCGCCCGCGCGCTGGTCAATCGCCCGCCGCTGATTCTGGCCGACGAACCGACCGGCAATCTCGATTCCATAGCCAGCGCCGAGATCATGGACTTGCTGCACGAGTTGCACGGGCAAGGCGTCACGATCGTGATGGTGACGCACGAGCCGGAAATCGCGCAGCACGCGCAGCGCGTGATCTGCGTGAAAGACGGGCAGGTGATTTCGGAAGGCCGCGGCGGCCACAGCCCGTGTCTCGATCGCAAAATCCTGAGGGGAGAATCGGCATGAAATTCAGTCAAATTCTTAGCGTGGCCTGGGAAGGTCTGACGCTGAACAAAGTCCGTTCGTTTCTCACGACGTTGGGCGTCATCATCGGCGTCGCCTCGGTCATCATCATGCTGGCCGTCAGCTCCGGCGCGGAAGCGGCCATCGCCGACGAGATCAATTCGTTGGGCGCGAACCTGCTCATCGTGTCGCCGATGCGCGGTGTGCCCGGCGCGGGGCGCACGCTCTTGCTCGATGACGCTTACGCCATCGAGCAAGAAATCGTGGGCATCGACGGTGTCTCGGCCGAGCAATCACCTGCTGCGCAGACCGTCAAGACCAATGACGTGACGCTGGACTCGATCGCCGTGATCGGCACCAGCGGTGATTTTCCTGGCGTGCGCGATTATCCGGTGGCGGCTGGCCGGTACTTTACCGCCGACGAGAACGATCGCGACGCGAAGGTCGCTGTGTTGGGATCGGGGATCGCCACCGATCTGTTCGGCGCAGACAGTCCGATCGGACAACCGATCACCGTCGGTTCCACCAAGCTCACCGTCATCGGTGTGATGGAGAGCAAGGGCGTGGTGTCCGACATCGACTACGACGGGCGCGTGTACCTGCCGATCAATATCGTGTTCCAGAAGTTCATGCCGCCGATGGAGCTCGGCGGCGATCGGGTCCGCACGATCTACGTGAAGGCCGTGAGCCAGGACAAGATCGACAGCGTCATCGCGCAGATCACGGCGCTGCTGGCGCTGCGCCACGACGTGGAACCGAGCAAGGCCGACTTCACCGTGCAGACGCAGCAAGACATCATCGCGACGCAAGAAGCGACGACGGCGGCATTTCGAGATTTGCTGGCGTGGGTGGCGGGTGTGTCGCTGCTCGTGGGCGGCATCGGCATCATGAACATCATGCTGGTGTCGGTGACGGAACGCACCCGCGAGATTGGCTTGCGGCAAGCGCTGGGCGCGCGCCCCAACGATGTGCTGCTGCAATTCCTGATCGAGGCCGTGATCTTGAGCCTGGTCGGTGGTCTCGTCGGCGTGCTGGTCGGAGTCGGCGGCGCGTACCTGTTCGGCCAACTCGGCACGATGCGCACCGCGATCGTTCCAGCCTCCATCCCGCTGGCCTTTGGGGCTGCTGCCATTGTCGGCATCTTCTTCGGCTACTATCCGGCCACGCGGGCTGCGCAACTCGACCCGATTGTGGCCTTGCGCCGGGAATAACCTCACGCAAAGTGGCAAAGAGTTTATTACGCAACACGCACTACGTTTTACTCGTTACTCACACTTGCCCTGGCAGGCATGCCAGGGTCACTCACAGGAGATTCCATCATGTTCAAACGCATTGCTTTACTGACGCTCATCGTCCTCATCGCTTTGTCCGCATGCAGCAGCGCCCCTACGCCTGCCGCACCGACGACCACTCAGGACACGTACACCAGCACGGCTCTGGATACTTCGTATGAAGGTGCCTTAGCTGTCCGCAATCAATTGGCGCTGGGCACGCTGCAACTCGATGGCACCCCCAACGCGATCACGCCTGAGCAAGCCACGACGTTGTTGACGCTGTGGCAGGCCTTGCGCGGCACTACGCAAAGCGGCTCATCGGCGCAGGCCGAAGTCAATGCGTTGCTCGGCCAGATCGAAGGCGCGCTGACGGCTGATCAACTCGCCGCGATTAAGGATTTGAAGTTGACGCAAACCGCCTTCCAGCAGTGGGCGACGGCCAATGGCGTCACCATGGGTACGGGTGGTGGGCAGCCCGGTAGCGGTCAGGGCCTTTCGCCGGAAGCGCGCGCCACCCGTCAGGCCGCCGAAGGCCGCACGGGCAGCACGGGCAGCGGCGGGGGCGCTTCGACCGCCGTGGTCACGGCCGTCATCGCGTACCTGGAAAAAGCCGTGCAGTAGGAAGGAGAATTCTCGATGAAACCATTTGAACTTATCATCTTAACTCTTCTGGCTGTGACGCTTGCCGCTTGCGGTGGCGCGACCGCCCCCGCTGCACCCGCGTCAGCCGTCGCGCCAAACACGTCAATCAACGCTGCAACGCCGACACCCCTGGCCGCCGCATATCTGAGCACGTCGTATTCCGATGCGACCAGCCTGCGTAATCAACTGGCCTTAGGGACACTGAAATTGGAAGGCACGGCGAACGCGGTCACGGCTGAACAGGCCAAAGCACTGCTGCCGTTGTGGCAGGCCATCGTGGCGTTGAGTGGCACAACCACCACCGCCGAAGCTGAATTAACTGCGGCGCAGAATCAGATCGTGGAAGCGTTGCAGCCGGCGCAAGTGCAGGCGATCGGTGCGCTGCAACTCACCACCGCGCAGCTCAACGCGTTCTACGCGGAGAAAGGTATCGTCATGCCGACGCCCATGCCGGGCGTAACGAAAGTGCCAGGCAGCGGCAGCGGCGTTTCTTCGGCCGATAAAGAAGCCACGCGCACGGCGGCCACGGCGTTGGGCACGCCCGCCAGCAGCGGCGCCGGACAGGCAGCCAGGACGCTGCTGTTCGACGCCGTGATTGAATTACTCACCGCCCGCGCGGGTGGGTAGATCACTGCCGAGGATAATTTGTAAGGGAGCGTCGGTTCGACGCTCCTTTTTGTTTTTCGGTCGAATTCTCGGCGTGGGCCTTCGTATCCTGCGTGGATCGCTGGTTTGGTTTCTTCACAATATCCTCACAACTCTTCCGCCTGGTTTCCATGCACGAGTGGCATACTGAGCACAATCAAAGACTGGCCGCAAGCCAGTCGCCGTCCTAGTATGAAAATTCAACCCAGCCACAGGAGCAACAGCATGTCTGGTTCAAACGGAGTCTCACACAAAACTCGAACGAATTGGCTCATCGACGTCGCCGTGTTTGGCAGCGCCCTTATCGCCGCGCTGTCCGGCATCTACTTCTTGTTCCTGCCGTCCGGCGGCTATCAGGGCGGACGCAATGCCTTCTATGGCGTAACGATCTTGTTTCAGCGCGCCACCTGGGAAGATTTGCACACCTGGGGCGGTGTCATCATGATCGCGGCGGCCGTGGTGCACCTGGCGATCCACTGGAAGTGGGTCACGGGGACGCTGAAACGCGTCGGCAAAAAACTCACCGCCGGGACCGGCAGCATCAATCGGCACGCGTGGTTTAACATCGGCATTGATGCTGCCATCGCGCTGAGTTTCCTGGTCACGGCGCTGTCGGGCGTGTACTTCCTGTTCGCGCCCGGCGGGCGCGGCGCGATCGATCCGCTGTTGTTGTTCGCGCGCAGCACGTGGGATGCGCTGCACACGTGGGGCGGCGTGGTGCTCATCATCAGCGCGGTGATCCACTTCGCCATTCACTGGCGCTGGATCGTCAAGGTCACGCGGAATGTGCTGGGCTCGATCGGGCGTGCACCTGCCCCGGCGGCAGTAAAGGTCTTACGCTAAATCTTGGGGAGGCAAAACATGTTGAAGAAAATCATTTGGGGCGGGCTGTTAGTGACCCTAGTCGGAATACTGGTCGTCGGCGCTATCAATCGCACGGCAGCAAGCGGCGGTGAAACCAGCAGCAATCAACACGGCCAGACCACACAAGATGTTGCGGAGCGCGGCGGGTGCAACAGCGCGGGTGGCAACGGGGCAGCGTCGAGGCGAGCGATCAGGCCAACGTAACCAATTAGCAAACAGTGACCGGCGCGTATCTGTGGCTGCTGCCTTTTCTGACGAAATGGCAACGGAGTCAGCGACGGACTGGCTGAGTGTATAATCCGTGCCATGCCCGACCATCCCGGCCTCGATCAACTTCTGAACCAGCTGCGCGCCGATCCGTTCTTCAACGGCTTGAACGAAGCGATGCTGCAAGACTTCGCCCGCCGTGTGCAGTGGCGTGAATACGCCGTGGGTGAAGTTGTTTTTCTGGAGGGCGAAGAATCAGCAGGGATGTACTACATCCAGGCAGGCTGGCTGAAAGTGGTGAAGACCTCGCCCGATGGCCGCGAGCAGGTGCTGCGCTTTCTGGGCGCGGGCGAAGTGTTCAACGCCATCGGCGCTTTCACCGGCCGTCCCAACCCGGCCACGGCCATCGCGCTTGAGACGACGGGCGTCTGGCTGTTGCGGCGCGAGGTGGTCATGAGCCTGCTGCGTACGCAGCCGGAGATTGCGCAGCGCCTGATCGAGAACATGGCCCGCCGCGTGATCGATCTGGTGGGGCTGGTTGAAGATCTCTCGCTGCGCACGGTCACCGGTCGACTGGCACGCCTGCTGCTGGAGAGCGCCAACGGCGATGTGCTCCACCGACCGCGCTGGTACACCCAGGCGGAACTTGCCGCGCGCCTTGGTACGGTGCCCGATGTGATACAGCGTGCATTGAGCGGTCTGGCCGCCGATGGTGCCATCGAAGTTGAGCGGCATCTGATCCGTATCCGCGACCGGCCAGCGCTGGAACGATTAGCCACGTAGCGCCGCCCCGCAATCCGACTTAAGTCGGGGACATCTCCATGCTCAAGTGATAGACTGCAACTATCACTTGAGCATTTTGTTTTGATGAGGGCAAGGATGGCAGGTTCACATCCCGGCGCAGACGGCGAACAGCCCGTGCCGATCATTGATCCGGTCTGCTGCACCGGCTGTGGGCTGTGCGTCAAGGCCTGTCCGACCGGGGCGCTGGCGATGAACGGATCGACCGCCATTGTGGCCTGGCCAGCAGCCTGCGAGTACACAGGTGACTGCGAGCGCATCTGCCCAATGCAGGCCATCAGACGTTCTTTTCAGATCGTATTCATATCAGAATTGACCAAAGGAGATAGATAATGGTGCCACTGGTGTACCCCACTTGGACATCAAAAGTTGTTTTTTCTAGCGACGGGCCGCAGCCACAGATTCTGGCAGAGACGGACAATCTCAAGGTGATTCTGGCCGGCCTCGAAGCCGGGCAGAAAATTCCGTTTCACCCGGAAGGTCTGGCAACGTACTACTTTCTCGAAGGCACGGGCTGGATGACCGTCGAGGCTGAACGTTTCGCCATCCAGCCGGGAATGATTGTTGTGACCCCCGCCGGTGCGCAGCGCGGGGTGGAGGCTGACACACGACTGGCATTTTTGGCCGCGCGCATAGCCTAAAACAGATACCCCAAGGAGATCGAAATGCAACTCGTAAAGTTCATGACCAGTAGTAAAGGCCGCGTGGCGCGGGTCATCGCGGGTCTCGTCATCCTAACTGTTGGGCTGGCCGTTATTCAGGGCACGCTCGGCCTGATCCTGGCGTTGATCGCGCTGGTTCCCATTGCTGGCGGTGTGTTCGACTTCTGCCTGGCGGGCGTCGCGCTGGGGTATCCCTTCCGTGGCGCGGACGCGCGCCAGAAACTGGCCGGACAGTAGCGGCAGTTGGCGTGGCTATCGTTTAGACGAAACTCGCTTCTGAAGGAGAGTCTGCTCATGCCGGCTAACATTCACCCGCTGCTCGTTCACTTTCCCATTGCGCTCCTGCTGACCAGCGTCGCCCTGAGTTGGGCCGACTTGCTCTGGAAAGGCAAAGGCTTTGAGCGGGCCGCCTGGTACACCCTGCTGCTCGGATTGGCAGGAACAGTTGCCACTCTGATCACCGGCCTGATCGCCGCCCAGAGCGTCCCGATCGACAGCCCGGCGCTGGCGACATTGAACACGCACAAGCTGCTCGGCATTGCCACGCTCGTCATCTTTGGCATGCAAGCGGTGTGTGCCCGGCGCAGTAAAGGCGTGTATAGTCCCCGCAAGCGTATTCTGCACACGGCGATACAACTTGTCGGCGTGGGCCTTATCGTGGCGGTGGGTTTCCTTGGCGGCGAGCTGGTGTTCACCTACGGCGTGGGCGTCGCTACGCTCGCGCCATGAGTTATGGAGTCTCGATGGAAATCACGAAAGACACGCGAGTGTCCGACATTCTGACGGAGTATGGGGACATCGCCAACGTGATGGAGATATTCGGCGTGCAGCGGGTCGGGCGGTACTCGATCCGCATGTTGGCGGCCAGGGCGCTCACCGTCGAACGGGCGGCGCGCATCCATCGCGTGCCCCTCGCTGAGTTCCTGCAAATTCTAAACCGGGCGATCGCGTCGAAGCCTGACGCGGGTGTGGAGACAGTTCGATGAAACGCATGGTATTGCTCGTCCTGGCGATGGCGCTTGCCGCCTGCAGCGCGCCGACGATTACACTCTCCTGCACCAACAGGAACTGGCGGCGCTATGTCGATGGGCATGCGTTCCGGGATGCATCAGCGGCATTCTGCGCCAATCCCGACGGAGTATGGCGGGTTGATCAACCCGGTGGCGGCCGATCAGGAATCGCTGACGCGCGGCGCGGCGATCTACTCGACCAACTGCGCCACCTGCCATGGCGACGGCGGGATGGGCGACGGGCCGGCGGGCGCGGCGCTCGACCCATCACCAGCGCCCATCGCGCACACCAGCCAGATGATGGGCGACGACTATCTCTTCTGGCGCATCAGTGAAGGCGGCGCCGCGTTCCACACGGCTATGCTCCCCTGGAAAAGCACGCTGGATAAACAGGCGCGTTGGGACGTTATCAACTACGTGCGCGCCCTGGGCAGCGGGAAAGCAACACCCGCTGCAATGGTCGGCGGAGCGCCCTACGATCCCGAAGTCGAGCTTGCGCGGCAAAAGGAGATGCTGGCACGTGGCGTCGAGAGCGGCATCATCACGCCAGCTGAGGCAGGCATCTTCGGCACAGTCCACGCTGCGCTCGACCAACAGCGCACTCCCCCGGCGGAGTTAAGCGGCGACACCCCCGGCGACCGTCAGGCAGCGATGCTGTCGGCGCTGGTCGCCGACGGCCTCATCACCCAGGCGCAGGCCGGCGCCTTCACCGACATCCACAACCGCCTGGCGGTGGCAGGACTGATGGAATGACATTACCTTACCTGTTGATGGCTGTTTTGTTTGTATCCCTGGCCGTGCTCAGTGCGCTGGATGCCTCACTGGCCAGCCTGGGCCTGGCACCCTGGTTTAACGGCTTGCGCTGGCTGCGGGTGCATCTGATCACGCTGGGCACGCTTACCGAGATCATCTTCGGCATCCTGCCCGGCCTGGTGGCCAAACGCGCCGGTCGGCCGCGGCCGAAGACGCGCTGGGACATCTGGCTGGTGCTCAACGCGGGCTTGCTCACGTTGCTGGTCGGCATTCCACTGGTGAATACGGTGCTCATCCTGGCCGGAGGCACGCTGGTCTTCATCGCCGCCACGCTGTTGATGCTTCAACTGATCGGGCTCCGCGCGCCAACAAACGTGCCTCGCGCTGAATCAGGTGCAGCGCTGGCAGGCGTTGGTCGAAAGTTCTACGTCGCCGGATTGAGTTACCTGCTGCTCGGCATCATCGTCGGTACCGGCTTATGGCTGGGCTGGGGCGAGGCGCTGCGCATTGCCACACCGATCGAGGTACACATTCACGCCAACAACTGGGGCTTCCTGTCGCTGGTCTTTGCCGGGCTGCTGGTGGACCTGTATCCGAAGTTCGCCGGTCGCTCGCTGGCCTGGCCGCGCTCGATCACGCCGATCTTCTGGATGATGACGCTTGGCGCGTTGGGGCTGGTATTGGGGCCATGGACGAAATCACTGCTGTTCACCGTGCCAGGGTTGATCCTGCATCTGACGGCTACCGGCTGGCTGCTGCTCAACGTGATTAAGCCGCTGCTTGGCGATCGGAAGGCGTGGACGCCGGGCATGCTGCACCTGATCCTGTCGTATGCGTGGATACTGGCGCCGGTGCTGGTCGCGCCGCTGATCATCCTGGGCGTGTCGGGCTTCCCCGGCGCGGGCATCGAGCAGAACGCGCCGCAGGCGCTGATCTACGGTTGGGTGCTGCAATTCGCTTACGCGCTGGTTCCCTACCTGTTCGCGCGCAGCCTCTTACCCGATCGACCGGCCCGACTGGGCGGCAACTGGTTCAGCCTGATCACCGTCAACCTTGGCGGCGTCTGCCTGTGGGCGAGCATCTTTGCCGCAGACGCGCAGGCGGTGCTGCACGGCATCGCCTACGCGTTGTGGTTCGTCTCGATGATGCCGATTGTGGTGGAACTGTGGCGCACTGTGCGCGACGGCCTGGGGCGATTCGAGCAGGCGGGCGCGGCGGACTGAGTGCGTCAGCGCCTCACTTGCGGTAGATACAACCGATAGGCCCCTTCCGCAAACAGCGCGAACTGTGTGAAGTGATCGGTGGTGAATGACAGTGTGCCACTCATCACGCGCACGGGTTCACCCAGCATGGCCCACGGCTCACCCGCGCCGTTGCGATACCACAGGCGCAGCGTCTCGCGCTTCAGGCCGCTTACATCCGTGTCACTGTAGTGCACGGTGATCGTGATCGGCTGTCCAAACTGATGCACTTCGCCAAAGCGGAAAGCCGTCAACTCGAACGCTCGATGGGCATACAGCAGCCCCGGCGGCCCGCTGATGATCTCAGTCGGGCCCATGGCGCGGAGCTGGAAACGCGTGATCTCCGTCACCGCGCGCGGCGGCACAGTCAACGTCACGCCATACTGATGCGCCCACTCGCCGCCATTCGGACCGAACATATGCGCATACTGCGGCATCGTCACGACCGTCGTCACCGGCCCCAACTGCATTTCGCCGTTGCTCCAGCGCAGCGCCGCGCCATTCGTGATAATCGTCCCCGGTGTGGCTGTCAGCTCCACGCCGAGGCGGTATTGCAGGGACAACGGCTCACCGGCGCGCACCTGACCTTGCCAGCCGAGCGTCTGGCTCTGACGCAGTGTGCCCGTGATCGATCCAACCCAGCCGAGGAAACGCACCTGATGGCTGAACGGCAGGGTATCGGTCAGCGCCACCCAGCGCTGATTCGGCTCACCCGCACGGTGTTGATACTGAAGCTGCAGAGTGTAAGTCAACACATCACCTGGCAGCGCCCAACCCGTGTGAACCTGCTTGGTCGAGCCGGCCATGTCGCACACGACACTCACGACTTCCGCCAGATTGTTCGTCGTGTCGGACTCGACGACTGTCGTCGCGATCTCGGCGGTCGTCGTCAACGGCGTGCCTTCGGCCAGATCAGCCGCCGTCCGCATGGTTAGCAGGATGTGACCACAGCATGAATCGGCGGGCAGCGATCCCACGTTCCACACGAGCACGTTGCCGTCGATCAAGTCGGGCGGCAGGGCCGCGCCCCAGCGGTCGGTTGATGTGATGAACTGCGTGCCGCCTGGCAGCGTCGCGGTTACACGCACATTGGGCGCGATCGCCGTCCCTGCGTTCTTGTAAGCGATGTTCGCCACGAAATTCGCATCCACCGCCACGTGATCTGGCGCGTTGACTGCAATCGCCAGATCGACTTGCTCTTCGGTCGTCACGGCGGCGCTGACACTCGCCACCGACAAGGCCACGGCGAACACCCCCAGGCCGATGGCCCCCATCAGCATTCCCATTCGAGCCATTCTGATCATGGTCATCTCCTTTTTTGCAGGTTTAGGTAACACGGCGCGGCGAACCTGTGCTCACCATCAAGTAAGACGTGACTTTAGGCCGCCAGATACGACTTTATAGTTGAAAATATCCGGCGAACTTCACAACTTCCTCACAAGTTTCACGCCAAGCCTCCACACGGCTCTGGCAGAATACAGTTATTCAAATCGACTGGCTGGCCAGTCCAACAGGAGGCAATTCAAATGAACGCTGGAAAGAAAATTCGAAATCTGATCGTGAGTTTGAGTGTGTTGAGCGCGCTGCTGCTGTCGGCCATGGTGGCGGTTTCACCCGCCGCGGCGGCAACCAGCTCGCTGAGCGCTGATGAGATCGCCGGGTTGAAATTCATGCGCGAGGAAGAGAAGCTGGCGCACGATGTGTACATGACGTTCTACCAGCAGTACGGGCTGTCGATTTTCAACAACATCGCCAGCAGTGAGGCCACGCATATGGCCGCAATCAAGACGCTGCTCGATCGGTACGGCATCGTCGATCCGGCGGCGGGCAAAGCGGTGGGTGTGTTTGCCGACGCGTCGCTGCAAGCGCTGTACAACCAGCTCGTCGCGCAGGGCCGCCAGTCGTTGAGCGCAGCCTTGAAAGTTGGGGGCGCCATCGAGGAAATCGACATTCTTGACCTGAAGGAGCGCCTCGCCACAACCACGCACAGCGACATCCAGCAGGTGTACACCAGTCTGCTGAACGCCTCGTACAACCATCTGCGCGCTTTCGCGCGGACGCTGACGACTCAGACCGGCGCAGTGTATCAGCCGCAGTACCTCGATGCCGCAACCTATCAGAGTATTATCACCGGCAGCAGCGGCCAGCGCGGCGGGATGGGCAGTAACGGCGGACAGCGCGGCGGATTGGAAGGCAACGGCGGCCGCCGCTGGTAGTTCGCGCACTCGCCGATATCAATTTAGCGCCCAGGCCGTATCCCCGGCGGCCTGGGCGCGTCTTACTGGACGAATTATGGCAACGATCGATGCGTGGCTGCCCAAGGCCGGTCAACTGGACGAGCACGCGCTGAGCGAGATTTATCAGGCGCTCAGCCCGTGCTTGTATCGCTACGCCTACCGCCTGCTGGGCAACGCGGCGGATGCCGAGGACATCGTGGCCGAAACGTTTCACCGTCTGCTGCTGGCGCTGCGCCATGGCTACGGGCCGCGCCAGCACTTGTCGGCTTATCTGTATCGCATCGCGCACAACCTGATCACCGATCGTTATCGCCGCCGCCCGCTGCCGGACCTGCCCTTCGACGAGGCGCTGGAAGCCGGCGAGGACGACCGCCCGGAGATTTCCGCGCCCATTCGCATCGCGCAGGAACGGGCCCGCGCAGCATTGTGGCAGCTCACACCGGATCAGCGCTTGGTGATCACGCTGAAGTATTTCGAGGGCTTAAGCAATGAAGAGGTTGCCGTGGCGCTCGGCAAACCGGTCGGCGCGGTGAAGTCCCTGCAGCATCGCGCGCTGGAATCGTTGCGCCGCGTCCTGAGATCGGAGCAAATCGGGGAACTGGTATGACAGACGAATTCGACGACGTATTGACTCAACTGGAACCACTGCGCTCCGCGCCGGATCGCTCGGAAGCGGCCGCCCGCTCGGGCCGGCAGGCTTTTCTTGACGAAGTCACTCGCCTGCGCCCGGCCGTATCCGCGCGGTCCCCCCGGCGTCTCACCGGGTGGATGGCTCAACTTCGGTTGAGGTCCAAATTCACTCAGGAGCGTTCACCCATGTTTGTCCTGGCGATCAAATTAGTGTTGGTACTGGCGGTCATGCTGGGCGGTGCCGGCGTCACAGCCGCAGCCGCGCAGAGCAGTCTGCCGAATGAAGCGTTGTATCCGATCAAGTTGCTGATCGAAGAGGCGCAGTTGTCGTTGGCGGCAAGCCCTGACGCGCAGATTGACGCGCAGCTCGATCACGCGCAACAGCGGGTGAGCGAGATGGCGCAGCTGAACGATCGGGGCGCGGCGATTCCGGCCGATGTTCCCACCCGGCTGCAGGCGCAGCTGCAGGCGGCGCTGCACATCGCGGCGCAGTTGGACGATCAACACCTGCCGGCAGCGCTCGATCGTATTCAACTCCGCACGCAAGATCAACTGCGCGAGGTGGAGCAGTGGCATCTGAATGATGCCGTGCAAGCCTTGACGCAGGCGCGCGAGATGGCGCAGCTGGGCCGGAGCGATCCGCAGGCATTCCGCGCGCACTTCATCCCTTCCCGGCCGGCTGATGCGCCGCCGCCGATGACGCCGCGCGCTGATCCGTCGCGCACGCCGGCCGGGCCGCGGGCTTCGAGCACGCCGCAGCCGTCCCGCACGCCGCAAAAACCACCGCAGATGACCAACACGCCGCAAAATCACAGCTATGGCCCCGGACCGCAGAGCACAACACAGCCCGCTGCTACGCCGGCAGGTCAAGGCGATGGTCACGGATATGGCCCCGGCCCGCAAGTGACCAGCATCCCTGGCGGCGGAGGCGAACCGCAAGGCTCCCAGGATGGTCTGGGCGGCAACGGCCCCGGCACCAATGCCTCACCAGAACCTGGTGGCAGCGACAATGGCGGCAGTGACAACAGTGGCAGTGACAATGGTGGAAGTGACAACAGTGGCAGTGACAACGGCGGTGGCAACAACAGCAGCAGCGGCGGCGGAAGTGGACGGCCTTAAACCAGTCCCATGAATAAAACGGACTCCGCAGATAGAACGCTGCGGAGTCCGTTTCAGTTTCGCTGGAAATCTGGCTACTTGCCCGCGCCCTTTTTGACCGGCAATCCGGCGCGCTGCCAGCGCGACATGCCGCCGCTCAAGTTGAGTACGGTGTAGCCATCACTTGCCAATCGGCGCGCGGCTGAGCTGCTGCGGCTGCCCGACGCGCACACGCAGATGATCTCGCGATCCTTGGGCAGTTCGCTCATCCGGCCGGCGAGTTGATGCACAGGTATCAAGGTGCTGCCCGCAATGTGACCGGCCGCATATTCGGACGGCTCGCGTACATCCAGCACCAGCGGCTTGGGTTTCTCGTTCAGTTTGGCCTGCGCAGTGGCGGCATCAATGCTGGGCACCGGTGGGCCGAACAACTTGCTCAGAAGACTCATGGCAGATCCTTTCGATGATTATCCCTCTTTAGATGCGGTGCAAGGCAAAAGGTGACATCCTGATAGGCAGGGCTCACACAAGAGCCGGTGGCAAATAAGGTCGAAACTGTGTAACACCAGTCGAACGCGTGTCACCCCGAGCCCTAATGAGTTTTGACGTTCAATTTCGGTAACCCGGACTGGAGGCTTGCCCGTACCCGCTGCAACGCAGCGGCGGGCCGCTGGGCGCAGCCGGATTCTACGACATTCACCGGCTAAAGCCTCGACTCCAGGCAATGGACATTACCGATCTTGGTTGTCAAAGTTCATCAGGGGCAAGGGGCCTCGCACGGCAGGCGAGATTCCTCGCCCCTGCGGGGCTCGGAATGACACTTCTCAGGCAGCGTTATGATCAACCTATCTGAACAGAGCATAAGGCTTGCCGAATTTCTATGACCGGCTTATGATGCGGCATCATGGCCGTCAACGTTCCCGCGCTCATCACGCTGATTATCCTCGCGGTTGCCGTCATCCTGCTGCTCTTCAACGTCACGCGCCCTGATCTGATTGCGCTGCTGGTTTTGATCAGCCTCGGCCTCACGTCCGTCATCACGCCCGGCGATCTATTTTCCGGCTTCAGCCGCTCGGCGGTGATTACGGTGATGGCGTTGTTCATCATGACCAATGCCTTGTATCGCACCGGCGTCACGCGCTGGCTGGGCGAGCGCCTGCTGCAGCTGGGTGGCACACGCCCGTGGCGCCTGACCTTGACGGTGATGCTGGCCGGCGCGGTGCTGTCGTACTTCATGAACACCATCGCGGCGGGCGCGGTCCTGCTGCCGGCCATCATTGGCATCGCGCGCGCCACAGACATCCGCCCCTCGAAGCTGCTGATCCCGTTGTCGTACGGCACGCTACTGGGCGGCATGGCGACGCTGCTCACCACCTCGAGCATTCTCGTCAACGCCGCGCTGCGCGACGCGAACTATCAGTCGTTTCAACTGCTTGACTTTCTGCCGGTCGGCGGCGCAATGGCCGCCGCGGGCCTTCTGTTCATGACCTTCGTCGGACGCCGCTGGCTGCCGAATCGCTCGCCGATCGATCGGTACGGGTGGGATGCGCGGTATCAAGCGGCGCTGTCCGATCTCTACAGTTTGCAGGAGCGCTTGTACGAAGCCGAGATCGAGCCCACCTCGCCGTTGATCGGCCAATCGATCGCCGCGAGCCGCATCGGCGCGACCCTGGGCCTCAGCATTCTGGCGATCGAGCGCGGACGTCAAACGCTTCTCGCGCCCACAGCAGACGAACTGCTGCGCGCGAAAGATGTGCTCGTCATCGTCGGGCGCAGCGAGCGCGTGGAGCAGCTGATCGAGCTGGGCGTGGCGATCGAGGCCGAGTCCGATCGGGAGGATGATTTCTCGTCGGACGCCATCGGCATGGCTGAGGTGATCATCGCGCCGCGCTCGCGCGTGGTCGGTCAAACGCTGAAGCAGATCAACTTCCGGCAAAAATTCGGCCTGACCGTGATCGCGTTATGGCGCAATGGCCGCTCATATCGCACGGACGTGGGCGATCTGCCGCTGGAGTTTGGCGACGCCCTGCTGATGCATGGCCCGCGCGACAAGATGCGCCTGCTGCAGGCCGAGCCGGATTTCATTGTCTTGCAGCCCGAAAGCGCTGCAGCGCAGCGCCCTGCCAAGGCCTGGCTGGCAGCGGCCATCATGCTGGGCACGCTGGTGGTCATGGCGCTGGACTGGCTGCCCATCGCCGAAGCGACCTTCACCGGCGCAGTGCTGATGGTGGTGACGAAGTGCCTGACGATGGACGAAGCCTATCAGGCGATTGAGTGGCGAGCGGTGTTTTTGATCGCGGGGATGCTGCCGCTGGGCCTGGCGCTGACCAGCACCGGCGCTGCCGCATGGGTGGGGCAGGTCCTGATTCAGACCTTTGGCGGCTGGGGACCGCTGGCGCTGCTGTCCATGTTTTACCTGGCGGCCATGCTGCTGACGCAGTTCGTCTCCGGCCAGGCCGCGGCAGTGATCGTCGCCCCGATCGCGCTGAGCGCGGCGATCCAGATCAACGCGAGCCCTTACGCCTTTGCGATGGCCGCCGCGCTGGCCTGCTCCACCGCGTTCATGACGCCCATCGCGCACCCGGTCAATTTGCTCGTGATGGGGCCGGGCGGCTACACGCCGCGCGATTTCTTCAAAGTCGGGCTGCCGCTGACGATCGTCGTATTCGTCGTCATGCTGATCGTCCTGCCGCGCGTGTGGCCGTTGTGATCAGGCCGATTACGCAGCAGAGATCTTTGTTGTTCGATCGCGCCGATGCCGCCACACCAGACCCACTACGGCGACAGCCACCAATATTAATGAGACCAGCTGGGCCGTGGCCAGTCCGCCGTTTACCGTCCACGCATCGGGTCGCAAGGATTCCACGAGGATGCGATTCATCGGATACCAGATCAAGTAGAGCAGGAACACATCGCCAGCGCGCAGTCGAAGCTGAAAGCGGCGCGCCACGGTAATCAACACGACGAAGCCAATCACGTTGAGCAGCGACTCATATAAAAAATCTGGATGGAAGCGCGTTGTGTCAAGTGGATAACGCGCCAGGTCGGTGAATGGGCCGTAGCGGTGCGCAGCATCGATCGGAATGCCCCAGGGGAGATCGGTGGGCGGGCCGTACAATTCTTGATTCGCGAAGTTCCCCCAGCGACCAATGGCCTGCCCGATCAGCAAGGCGGGTGCGGCAATATCGAGATAGCGCGCCAACGATAGATGATGCCGCCGCGCATAGATCAAGACAACGAGTCCGCCCGCCAACAAGGCCCCAAAAATGCCGAGCCCGCCGTTCCAGATTTTAACGCGTCGAGGGGATGCTGGCTGTACCACGGCCAGCCGCACATCGGCGCGGTTTCAGTGCAGCCGGCTGGCGTTGAGAAGACGTGATACAGCCGCGCGCCGATAATGCCGGCGAGCGCGATCCAGATCAGCGCATCCCAGATCCGATCGGGATTCTCGCCGCGAAAGCGTGCTTCGCGCGCCGCGACGAAGCCGCCGACGAAGATGCCCAGCACAATGATGATGCCGTAAAAACGAAGCGGCAGCGGGCCGATACAGATGCCGGGTTGAAGGCCAAGATCACAAGGCATGAAATCCTCCGCGCCAGCGGGATAGTCTCATCAATCACTTGCCTCGCCCATATCGCGCAGAATGATCAAGGGCGCTTCTTGGGCGGCCTCCACCAGCGCGGCCTGCAGAGTCTCGGAGGTGGGAGGCGCTACGCGATTTGTCGCCGCCTGGCTACGCACCGTGATGACGGGTGCGTCACAATCGTCCAGCCTCAATTGGACTTGATAGGCCGCGCAGCAACAGCAATCGTAAGGCGGAATATCATGCTCCACGCGCCACGTGCAACTTCGCACGCCGGGCTCGAAGCGCACGCGATAGCGGTGAATCGGGATGACACCCAGCACGTGATCGACACCCCATAACGCGACTCCCAGCCGCTGCAACTCGCGGCGAATTATCCGATCGAACTGCCGCGCGGCGTGCGCCAGGCGGCGTTCTCGCGCGGGCTGCGTCAGACGCTGTTGCTGCAACAAGTCAAACGGATCGGCTGCTGGTTTTATCATTGCCCCTGCTTAAGTCGCTGCTGCGCAGGCTGTGTAGAGCATCGAAGTGATAAGAATTTAGTGCCGCCGCACTACAATCGGCGGCAGTTGGCCGATCGCGTGTTTGTCCAGCTGCAGATAAATCGTATCAGCCTCAAGCCGATCGATCTGTGTTACTGGAATCGACACGTCCGTGTGTCCCCAGAAGTGTCCCTTGCGCAGGATCAAGTGTGTGATGTGCCCGTCCGCCGGATCGACGATGAATTCGTCCACTTCGCCAACGTGACCGTCAGCCGCCATTACCCACGAGCCGCGATGGAGCGCTAGCTCATTGGCGGGAATCAGTTCGTGCCTGACAGAGGTCAGCGCCATGCCGGCACTATCCGGAACGACGTAAGGCCACACCAGGTAATGCTCTGTCGGGTAGCTGATGAACGGCATGGGCACGCGTTTGAATTGCCGCTTCACAAAGTTGGGCATAGTGGCCAACTCGGCCTGCGTACACTGCAACCGAACCTGGCGCGGTGTCGAATCGACCACCTGAGCGATCGGCACTAGATGTTCGGTATACTCGCCGTGGCTCTCCTGCACCACGACATGCGTGATCTGCTCGCCGATCGGATCGACGATCACGCAGGTGGTTTCGCCGCATATCCCGTCAGTACAACTCACTTCGGCGTTGATGGGGATTTCCATGATGGCGCCTCCTGACCTTCGTGTTTGAAGACGCGGCCCGGACTCCACGGCGTGCCGAGCAGGGGCAGCACCCACCGATCGAGCCCCCACCAGCCCGCCGTCTTCCACGCCAGGACCAGCCAGGTCGCGATGACGAACAAGATCGGATTGGTGCTGACCGCGCCCGCCAACAAGTAGTTCACGTTCATGAAACTGCCGAAGAACGCCGCAATGCCCGTAAACAGACCGACGATCAAGGCGATACCGACCAGCGTCTCACCGACGGCGACCAACCTGCTCCATAACGCCGCATTAGGCAGCACGACATTCTGCAAAAAGGCCGCGTACCATCCTTGCACATCGGGATGGTCGCCGCTGGTTTTGGCCAAAGCGCCGTTCACAAAGCCGGTCAAGGCCGCGCCTGCTTTGCTGCCGAACCAGACATCGCTTTGTAACTTGCCCCAGCCGGCGGAGAGCCACTCGTAACCGAGGTACAGCCGCAGCAGCAGCCAGATCCACGCCCAACGGACATCGCCAAATAGCGAACGGGCGATGGGCGGATCTTCAATGATTTGGACATTGCGATTTGAAGTACGACGCTCAACTTGCGCAGACATTTTTCTCCTTATTCAAAACCCTGTTTCAATTCTGGGTAGCCGGTTGTGGTTCCCACAACGGCGCCAGTTTCAAAATCCACCGCGTCATATACACACCTGCCAGCGACGACGCCACCACGACCGGAATCATCACCGCCCACGCGCGCCAGTCCAGTGGCACGATGCCAAACAATCGGCCTAGCGGTGTGTAGAGCGCGATCAACTGTAAGCCAACCGCCGCGGCATAACTCCACAACAGCGTCTTGTTCGACCAGATCGATAGGTTGTCGAGTTGGCGCACGACCATCACGCGCGTAAAGGCGTGCAGCACAATGCTGGTAAACAACATGGTACGCGCGTAGGTCACATCGCCCAGCTGCAAGCCTGCCCAAAAGATCAAGCCATAGGCGATCAGCGTGCGGAAGATGCTGCCGGCAATCGTGGCGTAAATTGCCTTGTTCAAAATCGGCTCGTCGTGACGGCGCGGGCGGCGCTGCATGATGTGCGGCACCGCCGGATCGTTGGCGAGTGCGCTGGCCGGGATCAAATCGGTAACCACGTTGACCCACAGCAGCATTTTGGCCGATAACGGAAAGTACCCGGCGATCGACAGCGCCAGCACGACGAAGACCTCGCCCAGACTGGTGCTGAGCAAGTAGTTCGTGAACTTACGAATATTATCGAAGATGCGGCGGCCTTCTTCAATCGCCGCGACGATCGTCGCGAAGTTGTCATCCAGTAGCACCATCGCCGCCGACTCCTTGGCGATATCCGTCCCGCGCAGGCCCATCGACACGCCGACGTCGGCCTGCTTCAGCGCGGTGGCATCGTTGACGCCATCGCCCGTCATCGCCGTGAAGTGCCCAGCGGCTTGCAGGGCCGCCAGCACCTGCTGCTTGATGTGCGGCGTCGCGCGCGCCACGATGTCGATCGACTTCATGCGCTTGCGGAGTGCGTCTTCCGCCAAATTCTCCAGCGCGCTCGCTTCGACGGCGCGCTGGCCGATGCCCAGCTGTCGAGCGATGGCCTGCGCCGTCAAAGCGTTATCGCCCGTGATCATGACGACCCGGATGCCCGCGCCCTGCGCCTGCGCGATGGCGTGCGCCGCTTCCGCGCGCGGCGGATCGATCAAGGCTTGCAGTCCAATAAAGGTCAGTTCCTCTTCCGCTTGATCGTCCGCTGCTCCCGACGCGGGCAGCATTTTGCGGGCCAGCGCCAGCACATACATCCCTTGGCTTTGCAGCTGCCCGATCGTCTGTCGTACCGAAGCACACTGTGCAGCGTCGAAGGGCACCACTTGCGTGCCATTCCAACACGCTGAACAATGCGCCAGCACGGCTCCGGGAGCGCCTTTCGTGTAGGCGAGGCGCTGCCCGTCCAGTTGGTGAATGGTTGTCATCATCTTCCGCTCAGAGTTGAACGGAATCTCGCCGATCTTCTGATAGGCCGTTCGCTCGTGTTCGATGTTCAGGCCGGCGTGTTGGGCTGCGTGCAACATGGCCGTATCGACCGGATCGCCGATGAACTTGAGCGTTGCGCCATCTTCGATCGTAGCCGCGTTGCACAACACGCCGGCTCGTAACACTTCCGCTGAATCACCGGCGCCCGCCGTGATGTGCGCCAGATCGATCAATTGACCACCCGCCAATACGCGCTGCACGCTCATCAAGTTCTGGGTGAGGGTGCCCGTTTTGTCGGTGCAGATAGTATCGATCGAGCCGAGTGATTCGACGACGGATAGGCGGCGCACCAGCGCGCGCCGGGCCGCCATCTGCCGCGCGCCCAGCGCCAGCGCAAAGGTCAGCACAATCGGCAGGCTTTCGGGAATCGTCGCAATGGCGAGGCTCAACGTGTTTAGCGCCACATCGATCGGCGGCTCATGCAGCACGAACAACAACACGGCCGCGATGATCACGGCCAGCGATCCGACGATGAGGGTCATCTGCCGTGCCATCTTCTGCACTTCAACCTGGAACGGCGTGGGGCGTTCGGCCATCTGCTGCAGTGTCGCCGCGATCTGCCCCACTTCCATCTGCATGCCTGTGCGTACGGCCACGGCCAGGCCGCTGCCCTGCGTGACATAGGTCGAACCGAAGACCATGCTGTGCCGCTCGGCCAGTGGCGCGTCGGACGATACCGGCTCAGGCGCTTTGTCCACGCCCACACTCTCGCCGGTCAAGGCCGATTCGTCGGCGCGCAGACCAGTGGCCTGGATCACGCGCGCATCGGCGGGCACTTTCTGCCCTTGCGCCAGCACCAGCACGTCGCCAGGCACCACCTCGCTCGCATCGATTTGTTTCGGCACACCGTCGCGTTTGACGATGGCCTTGAAGACCAGTAAGCGGTCGAGCGCCTCCAGTTCCTTTTGCGCGCGGTACTCTTCAAAGAAGCTCAGCAGCACGGTCAGCGCCACAATGCCCAGAATGAAGAACGCGGTGAGACGGCGGCTCTCTTCGTTCGGCAGAAAACTAATCGCATAAGCGAGGGCTGCGGCAAACAGCAAGACGATGACGAAAAAATTCGCGAATTGTTTGACCAACAAATGCCACGGCGCGATCGCTTTGCGCCGCACGATCTCATTGCGACCGCCGCGCGCCAAACGGTTCGCCGCTTCGGCCGAGGCCAGGCCGTCGCTGGAAGTGTTCAGTTTTTCAGAAGTGTCTTCGATTGAAAGATGATGCCAGAATACAGAATTCATTACCTGACCTTTACCCGCGCAGCAACGCGTAAGCCACGAATATGCCCAGCGCAAACACCGCCAGAATCAGCAATCCGCCCATCACGCGATCGTGCGTGTTAAGCCAACTCAAATTGTGCGGTTGCGTGCGAGCGTTCCACCAACTGCCGGCGATCAAACTCACCAGCAGCCCGATCAGCAAGCCAATCAATAGTGGAACGATCTGCTCAAATGTCACAACGGCGGCTTCATCTTCAGGGATTTGCGACGACTCCAGCATAACGCCAAACAGGCCGCGCTGTCCTTAACGCGGCCTCGTCGGAACCTTAAGATGACCTTAAGCCAGAGAGGCTCTTCCCAGCTGGAGGGGATGTTCCAGCACGGGGATGCCGGAACCACAATTGATCAGGCGTAGCGCTGCCATTCCAATGCGATCGCCCTTGCTGCAACGGGAAGATCTGCTATGGATTATTGTGGAGGAGAATTACGTGGCAACCAGATCGTAAAGCGACTGCCCTGGCCGACGCTGCTCATCACTTCAAGGTGACCTCCATGGGCCATGACCAGATCGCGCGCAATGGTCAGGCCCAACCCCATGCCTTGTGGAAAACGGCGTGCGGTCTGACCTCGATAGAACGGCTCGAAGAGGTGTGCCTGATCTTCAGCTGCAATGCCGGGGCCGGTGTCTGTGATGTGAATGAGCGCCGCTACTGGATCACTCTCAATCTCGATTGAAACAGTGCCACTGGCCGGAGTATATTTGATCGCGTTGCTGATCAGATTGCCGACGGCTTGTGCCAAGCGATCGGGATCGACTTCGATAGCGAACGGCTCGCTCGATTTCGTCACCGTCCACTGCAAGCCTTTGCGCTCGGCCGCCTCACGCCACGGGGTCAGCACGGGCGTCAGCCATTCATTCAATTCGATCGGATGCCAGTTGAGTTCCAACGGCCCCAAGGCCTGATCGTAGTGACGGCTGAGATCGTCAAGCAAACGACGCAGCCGCTGAATCTCGGCATCCATCCCGATCAGCAGTTCACGCCGCAGCGCCGGATCCTCATCCGCACCGCCGCGCAACGCTTCGACGCCGGATTGCAATGCGCCGAGCGGGCGGCCCAGTTCGTGCACCATGTTCGCCAGCAGCTGATGCCGCGCGTCTTCCAGGCTGTGCAGCCGCTCCGCCAGCGAGTTAAAAGCCCGCACCAGCAGCGCGAACTCTTCCGGCTGTGGTTCGGGCAGCGGCGCTGCCGGTTGATCACCGGCTAAACGATCGACCGCGTGCGTGAGTTGCTCAATCGGGCGCTGCAAATTCAACGCCAGGATCCAGCCCACTCCCGCACCCAGCAACAATCCGATGATCAGCACACCGACGACGAGCCAGCGCAGCGCCGCGAACTGTTGATAAACGCTGGTCAGTTGATAGCTCAGGCGCACGACTCCGTTGAGCTGTCGATCTGATCCCAGCACAGGCAGCAGTACATCGGCGATGTCGGACTGCAGGCGGGAACTGTAGTTTTGGCGTGCCACGGTTTCGCCGGACAACGCGTGTTCCAAATCGGGCTGATCGAGACGCTGCCCCACCCGATCGGCATCGGCGGCATCGCTGGAAGCCAGCAGATTGCCAGCGCGATCGATCAGCATCAAACGTGCTGTCACGCGTGTGCTCGTGCGCTCAACGAAGGTCCGCGCCGCTGCGGCATCCGTCCAAAGATTGGGCTGGGTTTCGGCCAGATCGACGATCAACGCGGCCTGCTGTTTCAATTCGGCGGTGAGGTTGGGCAGCAGGACGACCTCTTCCAACAGGTAGATCAACGCGATGCCGATCAGCGGGACGACGGCGAGGAGCGGCAGAATGTGGCTGAGGATCAGGCGGCTGCGCAGCGTGCGAAACATCAGGCGGCCTGCGGTTCTAACTTGTAGCCAACCCCACGCATCGTGACAATGCGGCGCGGTCGATTGGGATCGTCCTCCAACTTTTCACGCAGCCAGCGGACATGAACGTAGACGACCTGCGGCTCGCCGTCGTATTCTGCACCCCACACCCGTGCGATCAGATCAGGGGTCGAGATCACGTGACCGGCTTCCAGCGCCAAAGCATAGAGCAAATCAAATTCACGCGGGGGCAGATCGAGGGCTGTCCCTTGAGCGTGACGACGTGTGCCAACGGATCGATCGACAAATCGCCCACGGTGAGGGGCGCCGGTTCGATCGAGAGGACGCCGGACTTTTGGGCACGCCGCAGCACCGCCTTGACGCGCGCTGTCAGCACGTCGAAGTCGAAGGGCTTGGTCACGTAATCATCCGCGCCCAGCTCCAACCCCAGCACTTGATCGAATTCGCGCCGCCGCGCCGTCAGGAAGATCACCGGCACGCCCACGGCGGCTCGAAAATGCTGCAGCGCCTCCAGTCCATCCATGCCCGGCAAGCCGATGTCGAGAATGATCAGATCAGGCGCATCACGCTGAGCCAGCGCCAGGGCATCTTCGGCGTTAGCGGCTGTGCTGGCGCGATAACCGGCCTTCTCCAAGTTGAAGGCCAGGCTGCGGCGCAGCAGATCATCGTCGTCTACCAGCAAGATGTGCGCGGGCATAGTTGATCTATGGGGGATTATATCACCCGGCAATGTGAAGACAAACGAACGGCGCAGCCGTGACCAATTCGCCTAAATCGATCACGGCCACGCGCGAGGAAGGACCGCCTTATTGAGAGAGCGGCGGCGCCAATTCCTCTTCGAATGGCGTCAGGCGTCAACTCGCCGATGTGGATGGTCTTCACGGTACCGCCCTGCAAAAACCAAAGACGCACCCCAAAATCAGGCATGTAGCCCGGGTAAGAATACCGCTGGGTCATTGACCAGCAGCGGGCTGTGGCTCTTGAAGACCTCAGCATGGGCTACGCCGAACGAGCGTCCCATCAAGTCGTGTGCCATTGGTTTAATCCTGGTGAGTTGTGCCCGCTGAGATCCAGCAAGCGGCCAGCGTTGTGCTCAGTCAGATGCGTTTCAATACTTGAAAGTTGCGGCCTGCTTATCTGCTCCGCACGGTTAAGGCATCAGCCGATAGAAATCCATGTGCTCCAGATGAATGGTTTCGACATTCTGGAAGCCCGCTTGTCGTGCTAAGTCCACGATGATTTCTGGTTTCAAGCGATGCTCCAGCGGCGGACCTTTTTCCTCTTGCCGATAGGGCCATTCCAGAATCGCCACGCGGCTGCGTGCGACCCGGTACGCCGCCTTGAGAGCGGCGAGAGGATCGTCGGCTTCGTGCAACACATGTCCCAGAAAGGCCAGGTCAAAAGACTGATCGGCGAAAGGGATTTTCTCCACTGGCGCCTGCTTGAACTGTGCCGTAGGAACAGCTTGACGCGCCACGGCCAGCAAATCGGCATTCACGTCAATGCCGGTCACAGCGAGGCCGGCCGCCGCAAAAGCTTCGGCAAAAACGCCCGTGCCGGTTCCAACGTCCAATGCGCTTTCAACGATTATCCCTTCGATGCTCAACGCCACAACACGCGGCACTTCCATGCGAGCAAGCCGATCGGGCGCACGCAGGCGATCGGCTTCGCCTTGAAATCGGCGCTCGTGTGGATGTCCAGTATCGCCAGCGTGTTCGTGATGATCGGTATCGCTCGGCATAAGGTTGTCTCCAAGTAGAATGTCAAGATAAGTAGGTGATTTATGTATTAGATGCCAGCGGGGGGGAAAGGTGACAGGCAAGTTTCGGAAGTGCGGCCCTATCTGAATGCTACGCTGCGCGGTGCCATCTATCACCGAACGGCTAATGCTCTGACGTGGAAGAAAAGCGGGCCTGCGATTGCGTTTCACGCTATGCAGATCGCCACCAGCAACGTAGAAGACTACGAGGCCGCTGTCGCCGAAATCGATAACCTGCTCGAGCTCGTCAATCGCACCTGGGAACGGCGGGCGGAGATCACGCCCGATTATGCAACGCGTCAACGCGCCTCGTTACTGGGGGGTATATCGCTTGCTGCCGCAAACCAACTGCAAGCAGTCCGGCGAGCCGCCCCGTTATTTCTATGCGATCAAGCTGGCGGCCTCGCAAAAGAAACTAACTGACTGCCCGCCGCTGTATGAACCGTCGCACGCGGAGAGACTCGCGGCGCTGCAAGATTTGATCGTGGATGTTCCCTGACCGGCTGAACGTGGTCCCTCGAAACGCGGACCGTGTCGGATCAGATTTACTTCGCCCAATCGGCGACGAGCTGTTTGCGGTGATGCAGCTGCTTCTCGATCGCGATGGCGGCCACCGCGCCCTCGGCGGCGGCGATGACGGCCTGCTTCACGTGATTGCACAGCACGTCGCCCACCGCATACACGCCGGGCAGCGCCGTTTGATATTCCTTGTCCACGACCAGGCAGCCCGTCTCACTGACGGGGAGTTGCCCCTGCAAGAAATCGGTAATGGGCCTGCCGCCCTGCAGGTAAATGAACGCGCCCGTCACCGGGATGATCTCTTCGGGCTGGCCGCGTGGCGCCGCGCGCACCGCCTCCACCCGGTTCGTCCCCATCACTTCCCGCAGCGCAGTGCCAAAATGCACGGTGACTTTCGGATGTGAGGTGATCTCGTCGATCAGGTGCGGCTCGGCCTTCAATTCCAGCGTGGGTGAGAGGAAATGAACACGCTCCACGAACCTGGTCAGGAACAAAGCTTCCTCAATCGCTTCATCGCTGTTGCCGGCCACGGCCACCACTTGATCGCGGAAGAAGGCGGCATCGCACGTGGCGCAGTACGACACGCCGCGCCCCAGCAGCTCGTCTTCACCCTTCACGCGCTGGCCGCGCCCCATCGAGCCGGTAGCGATGATCACCGCCCGGGCGGTGTACGTGCCGCCATTGGCGAAGAGTGTCTTCACGTCGCCGGTCAGATCGACGGCCTGCACCTTGTCCGGCGTAAAGATCGCGCCGAACGACTGGGCCTGCTCGCGCATGATCTTTAGCAGGTCGGCCCCGCTGATTTCGCCGGGCACGCCGGGATAATTGGCGATCTTCGCGGTGAGGCCCAGCGCACCGGCTGTCAGCCCTTTGTCGACGACGAGCGTCTTGAGATCGGCGCGCGCGGTATAGATGGCCGCTGTAGCGCCCGCCGGTCCGCCGCCGATGATCACCACATCATAGTGGTTGTCGTTGTCCAGACTAGTCGCGTTAATGTCGAGATTCAAATCCATGATTCAGTCCAGTAATCCTCGCAAGGACACGCCTTGCTCATGTTTCTTTATCAAGTAAAACCACCGCTGATGGCCGCGTAGCCGCACGTCGGGCAGACCAGGTTTAACAGTCCGTCGTAGTCCAGCTTGCCCTTGCCGCACTGCGGACATTTCTGGCCGGGACGCGGCATCTTGCACGATCGGGACTTCGTGTTGGGCCGTCGTGTGCAATTTCGCGGTCGATGTGGCTTTCACGTCAGACGACCAAGTGATCCACGAACACTGTGAAGGGCGCAGGTTGCCCGAAGTCGCACGCAGGCAAATGCGCGAAGTTCGTGGAATGTTAATTCAGACTCAAATCCCATTCCTGGCGCAGTTCCTGCATGAGTGGCGGGATCCAGCACCTTCATCAACTCTTCGACCAGCATGGCTTCGGGCACGGCACCCTCGACATGGATCACGTCTGCGATGACGGTGCGCGGCACGCCATAGACTTGATACTTGCTTGACAGATGCGGGAACTCGTTGGCTTCCACCATCGACGCGGTGATCAGATCGCTCGCCAGCGCCAGTTGGTGCGCCAGCACCACGGCGCGCGGACAATACGGGCAGGTGGGTGTGACGAAGACTTGGATGCTTACGGGCTGCGTCAACTTCTTCAACTCGTCCAGCGTCCGGGCATTCAGCGCCGATTTCTGCTGGCTGACCATCAGGATATCTTCGATCAAGGTGCTGAATTCATAACCGGCTGGCACGCCATACAAGCGAATGCCGTAATCTGTCAGGCTTGTCGCCGCCGCTCAAAATGGCGACCGCCGGAATCTTGTCGATGTGATACTGCTCGGCCAACTTCACCTCGCGCGCGAAGTCGTGTACTTCGAGCGTGATCTTGTCGGACAGCGCGGAAACCTCAGCCAGCAACTGGCGCGTGTCGGCGCAGGTTTCGCACTCGGGCACGTCCTCACCTTGGGTGAACATCACGATGTTCACCGGCCCGGTCAGCGCCTCAAATGCCTGGCGAAGTTGCTTTTCAATCTGGTCATTTAACAGGGACATGGCTGCTCCTCAGGATATTGGTTTTCTGGACCACTTCCTTAGATGCGCCGCCTGCCCAAAGGTAACAGACAAAAGCCCAATGGCAATAATAAGCGCGTCGAGTACGTCATTCCCGCGTGCAGTTGGCGGGAATCCAGTAGTTTGACCGGCACACATCGCGATCGGTAGCCTGGATGCCCGACACGCCCTGTCCGCGCTTTGCGCGGGGGCGCGCTTGGCGAAGGCACTCCGGCGTGATGGATGCGCAGCCGTGCTTTCCTTATCCTAATGCCATTGGGCTGGAGCCTCGAATCCGAAACGTAAATCAGTTAGCAAACCGATCTAAAGCGGGCTGCGCACGGGGTGGGGGTGAGGTTTTACTTCGAAGTCAGGAACTCGCCGAGATCGAGCGATTTGTACAGCCGCAAACGGGCTTCGGGAGGAATCTCCGGCTGCGGCAGTTCGTGATACAGCGAAATCGTCTGGCGCAGCGTATCGACCACCACGCGGCAATCGGCGCAGCCGTCCAGGTGGCGCTCGATCTCGGCGCACAGTTCCGCCGACGCTTCGCCGTCGAGGTAATTGGACATGTTCTCCAGCAGATGCTGGCATCTGGCTGTTGCCACGTTACGCCTCCGCCTGCGCCAGTTCGGTGAAGTACGCCGACAGGCGCTCGCGCAGTTGCAAACGCGCGCGATGCAAGCGGACCTTCACCACGTCGATCGACACGTCCAGCGCTTCCGCCGTTTCTTCCGTCGAAAGACCTTCCAATTCGCGCATCACAAACACGGCGCGCAGCTTCTCCGGCAAAGCTTTGATCGCCCGTTCCATCTCGGCGCGCGCCTCGCTCGATTCGAAATCGCGCTCGGGCAGGCAGCACCAATCGTGCAGCTGCGCGGGCACCGGCAGCCCTTCGCCAAAGACCTCTTCGTCGTCGACCGAAACCTGATCGGGTCGTACGCGCCGCAGTCGCATCAGCGCCGCATTGTGGGCGATGCGATACAGCCACGTCGCCAGGCCCGATCGGCCTTCGAACTTGTCGATCGCTTTGAACGCGCTGAGAAACGTCTCCTGCACCACGTCTTCGGCCTCGGCTTCATTGCCCGTCAGCCGCAGCGCCACGCGATAGACCCCCGGCGAATGCCGCTCGACGCACTCGGCGCAGGCCGCTTTGTCGCCGCGGCGGAGGCGTTCCACCAGAACCCGATCGGAATCTTCACTCAGCATGTTAGATGCACCAGTTGTCCCAGAGTAACAAATCCTGCGGTGATTATACAACGAAAAGCCCGCCACTCTGTAGGGGGCGGGCTATCGAGTCGGGACGAACGTGGCGTTACGGGCCGGCGACGGTGGGCAGGCCAGCCGCCTTCCACTCTTTCAAGCCGCCGCTCATGCTGGTCACCTGTGTGAACCCGGCATTCTTCAACACATCACGGCCCGGCTGGCTGCGATTGCCCGAGCGGCAGACCACGACGACCTCTTTGCCCTGGGGCACTTCGCTGAGGCGTGTTTCGAGTTGATCGAGCGGGATCAAAGTCGAACCGGGAATGTGATATTCATTCCACTCGTCTGGTGTGCGCACATCCAGGACGAAGGCGCCCCCGTCGCGCTTGGCGGCCGCTTCGGCCACGGAGATCGTGTCAGGCAGAGGGACCGCGGCCGCGGGTGCGTTCACTGCCACAGTCGGCGCGACAGCAGGTGGCGTCGCAGCCGCGGCCGGCGCGCAGCCGGCAATGATCAATGAAGCTGCTCCTATCAGCCACAGCGTCAAGCTCAAGAGATTTTTTTTGCATCTGATGCATAATTCACTCCGTGTAGGGTTGATGAATTGTGACTTGATTATACCTGCAGGGCAGCCGCCACCCGATCGAGCCGGGCGCGGGCTTCTGCGGCCACCGGTTCCAGATCGGGGTGTTGAACGACGCCCAGCATCGACAGCGGATCGACGATGGACACGTCCGTCACCTGATCTTCGACATACGAGACGGTCACATTGCACGGCAGCAGCAAGCCAACTTCCGGCGCGGCGCTCAACGCTCGATAGGCCAGCGACGGATTGCATGCGCCCAGGATCTTGTACGGCCGGAAGTCCACGTCGAGTTTCTTCTTCAATGTTTCCTTCACGTCGATCTCGGTCAGCACGCCAAAACCCTCGGCTTTGAGGGCTGCTGTGACCTGCGTCAGGGCTTCGTCGAAATTCTTGTTCAGTCGCACGGTGAGGCCCAGTTGGGCCGCGGTCTGGATGGTCATGATGTTTGTCTCCTGAAATATGCTCTCTACCTCTTGGATGCGCTGTGCTCTAAAAGGTTACACACTGCCCGGTGGAGATGTCACATGTCACCCCAAAGCGGTGACACCAGGGCCTGTGCCGGCTGGCCGGGCAGCTGTAAATTGTATTGGGGGGGTGTCGTGGAAAAGATGATTACTGCCAAATCAAGTCTCTGGGCTGAAGTCAACGCGCAGGGTGATCTGGTTATCCCGCGCGAGACGGCTGAGCGTTTTGGGCTGCTGCCCGGCGCGCGGGTGCGCCTGGAAAACGACACGAATCATGTGCGGCTGCACCGGCCGGTGACCCAGCTGGCCAAAGTCTACGTCGAGCCGACGCTCTACTGCAACCTCGATTGCCTCACTTGCATCCGAAACGTCTGGAATGAAAAGCTGGGTTCCATGAGCCGGGCCACTTATGCCCGCATTCTCGCCAACCTGCAAGCCATCGAGCCACGCCCCAGAGTATTCTTCGGCGGCCTGGGCGAGCCATTATTCCACACAGACCTGGTGGACTGGATCGCGCAGGCCAAGGCGATCGGGGCCACGGTGGAACTCATCACCAATGGCACGCTGCTGACCGAAGAAAAAGCGCGCGCCCTGATCGCCAGCGGGCTGGATAACCTGTGGATCTCGATCGATGGCGCGACGCCTGAAAGTTATGCCGATGTGCGCCTGGGCGCGCACTTGCCGCTGGTCATTGAAAACGTCATGCGCCTGCGGCGCCTGCGCAAGGGAGGCCACTTTGCCAGGCCCGAAATCGACGTGGCCTTTGTGGCGATGAAACGCAACATACACGAGCTGCCCGCCATGCTCAAATTGGCGCAGCGTCTGGACGCGCGGCAGTTCAAAGTCAGCAATGTGCTGCCGTATACGGAGGAACTGCGCGGCGAGATCTTATATGCCCAGGAGTTTCGCGATCTGACTTACATGCCCTCACAGCGCATCCCGCGTTTGAGCCTGCCGAAGATCGGCTTCAACGGGCAAACGAGCGCGCCGCTGTTCGAAGCGCTGCACGGCGGTTACAACGTCAGCCTGGCCGGCAACAACCTGGGCGGCGCCAACGATGTGTGTGAGTTCATCGAAAGCGGCTCCATCTCGATCGGCTGGGACGGCAGCGTAGCGCCCTGCCTGCCGCTGCTGCACACGCACACGCATTACTTCAAGGGCTGGCAGCATCAGGTGAAACAGCACATCCTGGGCAACCTCCATGAGCGCCAGTTGGTTGACCTGTGGCTCGATCCGGACTACGTGCAATACCGCGAGCGCGTGCACAGCTTCGCCTTTGCGCCCTGCACGGCCTGCGGCGGCTGCGAGCTGCTGGACACGAACGAAGAGGACTGCCTGGGCAATACCTTTCCTTCGTGCGGCTGCTGCCTGTGGGCGCAGGGCCTGATTCAGTGCCCGTAGTCAAAGTTCAATCTTGCGGCGCCTCTTCACTCATGCTAGAATGAGCGCGCGGGCCGGTGGCGAAATGGCAGCCGCAGGAGACTTAAAATCTCCCGCTCTCACGAGCATGAAGGTTCGAGTCCTTTCCGGCCCATGGTCAAAAGCCAGGAAACCGGGTTTCTCCACCAGAAACCCGGTTTCTGTCTCTGATGCTACATGGCACTCATGCCTGTCATTCCCCTGCGTGTGCATTCTCATTGGAGCCTGCTGGCCGGCGTGCCGTCGATCGAGGAGATCGTAGCGCACGCGCAAGACGCGCAACTGCCCGCGCTGGCGCTGGCCGACGTCAACGCCCTCTACGGCGCGATCGAGTTTGTGCAGCGCTGCCGCGCGGCGCAGCTGCAGCCTGTCCTTGGTGTCGATTTCACTTTTGAAGCCGAGCATTCACTGACCTTGCTGGCGCAGAACATGGAGGGCTATGCCAACCTGTGCCGGCTCGTCACGCGCCTGCAGGCCGCTGCCGATCGCGAGGCGGCGCTGGCGCGCGGTCTCGCGTTGACGGATCTGGCCGGTCACACTTCCGGGGTGATCGCTTTGTCCGCCGGACCGATCGCCGCCCGCTTGATCGATCTCTTCCCGCCTGAACAGTTTTTCCTCGCCCTCGACGGCGCGGCTGACGCCGAGCGGATTGCCCTGGCCGGGCAGCTGGGAGTCCAGGTCGTGGCCGCGCCCGATATCCGGTATCTGGCCGCGGCCGATGCGCCGCGCTTTCGCGTGTTGACGGCCATGCGCACCGGCCGGCTGGCCACCGATCTGCCGGACCGGCCTGACTACACCTTCCCTTCCGAGGATGCTCTGCGGCAGCGCTATGCGGCTCATCCGCAGGCCTTGATCAACACGCAGCTCATTGCCGAACGCTGCCGCTTCGACTTTCCGCTGGGACAATATCGGTTTCCCGCCTTAGACTTGCCCGCCGGCCGCACCGCACGCGACGAACTGGTGGCGCAGACTTACGCCGGGGCGCAGCAGCACTACGGCCTGCTGACAGATCGGCTCGACGCCCGGCTGCGCAAAGAGATCGGCGTGATCGACACGCTGGGCTACGCGCCGTATTTTCTGGTGGTGGCCGATATTGTGCGTTACGCGCGCGAGCGAGGCGTGCCAGTCTCGCCGCGCGGTTCGGCTTCGTCGTCGGTGGTGGCCTACTGCCTGGGTATTCACGATGTCGATCCCGTCGCCCACGATCTGTACTTCGAGCGCTTCCTCTCGCTCGAGCGGCGCGATCCGCCCGACATCGATCTCGATCTGTGTTCGCACCGCCGCGACGAGGTGATCGATTACGTGTATCGCCGCTACGGTTCTGATCACGTCGCGATGGTCTGCACGTATGCCACGTTACAACCCCGCTCGGCCTTGCGCGAAGTGGGCAAAGTGTATGGACTCACGGAAGCGCGTATCGGTGAGCTCGCCAATGACTTGCCCCGGTTCTGGCATCCGGCGCTGCGCAAACAGGCACACGCAGCGCAGGAGCAACTCGCCGGGAAAGCGCGCACTCCGATCGAGCGTGAAGCGATCGAGATGAGCCAGTCGCTGACCAACTTCCCGCATCACCTGTCCATTCATCCCGGCGGCATCGTCATCTCGCCCGGCCCGATCACCGATCTCGTTCCGCTGCAGCATGCGACGAAGGGCTTGTTGATCACGCAGTTTGATCTCAAGGGTATCGAACACCTGGGATTGGTGAAGATCGATCTGTTGGGGATCAGCGCGTTGACAGTGGCGGCCGATTGCGCCGCGCTAATCCAGCGGCGCACGCCGGACTTCCGGTTGGACGCTGCGCACATCCCGCTCGACGACGCGGCGACGATGAAGACGCTCGCGACGGCGCAGACGATCGGGTGTTTTCAGATCGAGAGCGGCGGCATGCGCTTTACGCTGCGCGAACTCGCGGCGCAGACCGTCGCTGATCTCATCGTCACGCTGGCGCTGTATCGCCCCGGCCCGTTGAAGGGCGGCCTGAAAGACGCCTTCGTGCGCAGGCACCTGGGCCGGGAGCCGGCCGAGTATCTGCATCCCGCGCTGGAGCCGATTCTGCGCGAAACATACGGCGTGGTGCTGTATCAGGAGCAAGTCTTGCGCATCGCGCACGAAGTGGCCGGCTTCACGCTGGGCGAGGCTGATCTGCTGCGGCGAGCCATGTCCAAGTTCCGATCGGCGCATGAGATGGCGCGGCTGCGCGAAGGGTTTATCGCCGGGGCGCAGCGCGTCAGCGGCCTGGACGCGGCCACGGCGGAAAAACTGTGGGACATGCTGGCGGCTTTTGCGGGCTACGGTTTTCCCAAGGCGCACGCGGCCGGCTATGCGGCGCTGGCTTACCGGCTGGCGTATCTCAAAACGCATTATCCGGCGGAGTTCCTGGCCGCGCGCCTGGCGGTGTGGGGCGGCTACTATTCGCCGCGTGTCTACATGAGTGAAGCGCGCCAGTTGGGCCTGAGTGTGAAACCGCCGCACGTCAACCACAGCGGCGAGAATTTCACGCTCGAGCCGTCCGATCGCCAGGCACTGTGGATGGGACTGGGGCAGGTGCGCGAGCTGACTCACACGACGATCAAAACCATTCTACAGAAGCGGCCTTTCACCTCGCTTGATGATTTCCTCATTCGCGCGCAGCCGTTGCACGGGGAAGCCGTCAACTTGATCAAGTGCGGCGCGCTGGAGGGACTGGGTGATCTCGCCGGGATGCTGTCGCGTGTGGAGAACGAGCCGTGGCATGGCCGGCACTCACCGCAGTTGAGCTTGATGGCCTTGCTCGCCGCGGCTGCCAATACTGCACCCTCACTCCAGCAGCGCGCGGCGTGGGAGCATGAGATTCTGGGATATCACGTCGGCGTTCATCCGTTGGATTTGTACGCCGATCGGTTGGCAGAGGCCGGCGTGATTTCCAGCCGGCAGATCGGCGAACATCTCGATCGATCCGTCACGCTTGGCGGACTGCGCGTCGCGCAGCATCAGGTGTCGCCGGCGGCCAAAGAATCCATGCTGTTGGTGGACATGGAAGATCAGCAGGGCTTGTATCAAGTGTTGTGGAGCGGGGCGCCGCTGCGGCAGGCCCGGCCAGTGATCAATCATCGCGGGCCGGTGCTGATTCGCGGGCGCGTGCGGCATGATCGGAGCGGGTTAGTGCTCGTCGTAGGGAGTGAGATCGAAGCGCTGGCGGACTGATCACGACGGCGATCAAACGAGGGGCAGGCCGGTGTGGCCTGCCCCTCGTTTTCAGACTGCGGTAGATCGCGTGTCAACGCCGCTACGGCGCGCTGACCGTCAGATTGACCGAGCGCGCCGTCTGCCGCCCGGCATTGTTGAACGCGAACAGCGTATACACCATAACAAACGGCAGCGGCCGGCCAGCCGGGATCGGCGGGCAGTCCTGCACCGAACTATTCAGCGGCGCATTGTCCCAGATGATCGCATTGTCACGCACCAGCTGCACGCGCGTGGTACCGCTGCCGGTGGTCCAGGCCACGATCGTGCAGCCCCCCGACGCGATTGCGGCCGGTGACAGTGTGAGGCTGTTGATAGCCGGCAGCTGCGGCGTCGGTACGCTGGACGTGGCTGTCGGCGCTGGCGGCTGAGGATTGCTTTGCACGTTGACCGACGTTTGCTGCGCGGCAGTGCCGCCGGAGCCAAACGCCTGCACCTGATAAACCCGCGTGCCGATCGTGGTCGGGCAGTCCTGATGAGTTCCCAGACACCGGCGCGTAATCCCACACCGGGCTGTTATTGATAAGCAGCGTGACTCGATTGACCTGGCCGCTCACCGACCAGCTGACGTTCACGCACTGGTTTGCCAGAACGGACGCGGGCGAGGCCGAGAAGCTGTTGATGACGGGCGCACCGGCCACCGGGTTGACGGAGATCGTGATCGTGCGGACCTGGACCTCGTTATTCTGCAGCACGACCCGCAGGTAGTAGTTCATCGTCTCCGGCGGATATTCGGTCGACTGTCCGACGGCTGCCACGCGGTATTTCTGCCAGTCCTGATCGTCGTGAAAGAAATACACCGCCTGGACATTGCTGGTGGACCACCGGAACATCACCGACTGACCGGCGGTGATGGTGGTGCGGTTGGCGGTGAAACTGATGCCGGGCACGGGCGTTTGCGTGGGTACGGGCGTGGGCGTGGGCGTGGCCACACCGGGCACGGTGATGCCCACCCAGACCGTCTCGCCGAAGTGCTGCCGCGCCAGGTTCTGCATCTGCCAGAAGCCTTGATAGGTGCCGGGCGCGATGGGGGCAATGAGGTTGGCGTTGAAGTCGAACGTCTCACCCGGCTTCACAACCCGGGTCACCGGAATGGGCTGACCGCCCATCTGCGCCGCTGGCTCGTTCCCCGAGACGTAGGTTAAGGCATACCCGATCTGCCAGTCGCACGTGCCGCTGTTTCGGAGGCGCCACCCTTTAGTAAAGGGCTGTCCGGGATTCAGGACTGGCGGCGTGGTCATGTTCCTGTCGTCGAACGACAGATCGGCCACCCAGGCGGCCCCGTCGATGCAGGCTGGCGGCACGGGTGTAGGCTGCGCAGGAGCCGGCGTGGGCAGCACCTGGGGCGGCGGGATGATGTCTTCAGGCCGGGTGTTGAGATACTGCTGCACCAGCTGCGCCACGGTGCCGTCATTCTGCAGCGCGATCAGTGCTGCGTTGATCTTGTCGCGCAGAGCCGCGCTGCCTTTCTTCAGGGCGACGGCAAACAGCTGCTGATTCAGATCCTGGGCAATGACCTTGACGCTGCCGTCGCTGGCCAACGCTTCCGCCGGCCGGAGGTCCAGCCACACCGCGTCGATACGCCTGGCTTTCAGATCGCTGACGGCCCGCGTGATATCGCTGTAGACGAACAGGTTTTCCTTGGGCATGATGCCCGTATTGATGAGCTGGTCCTGCGCCATGGTGTCGTAGACCGATTTGTCCTGCACGCCCAAACGCACCGCCGCCAGCGCGGCCGTGTCCTTAATCTTGCCGGCATCGGCGTCGGGACGTCCCAACACAGCGTCCGATCCGGCAAAGTAGACGTTGCTGAAATCGGCGATAGCCTGACGCTCGGCGGTGACCGAGAGAGCCGCGATGGCGACATCGGCCTGGTCGAGCGCGACGACGCCAAACAGGCTGTCAAAGGCGTAGTCGCTCAGATCGACTTTCACGCCCAGCTTCTCGCCAATCGCTTTGATCAAAGCGATGTCGAAGCCGTCGAGCTGGAACTTGTCGTTGTAGTGTTCATAGGGCTCATAGTCAGCCGAGGTGCCGACACGCAGCACACCGGCTTGTTGCACTCTGGCCCACGAATTGTCTGTGGCAGCGGGCGGCTGCGTCGGCGCGGCTTTAGTGGGTACGGTCTGTTGGGGCGTTGCCGCAGGCGGCACCGGGGTGGGCGCGGCGCAGGCGCCGATCAGCAGCATGGCGACCAGCGCTACTAATGTAAGGCGACCGGATCCTGTTGACTGAATCACTTCTGCCTCCTGAGAATCGTGAAGCCTGAAAGTGCCCGCCTTCGATCGTGGCCCCGCTGGTGCGTAATATCTCGACGATGGCTCCGTGCGCAGCCCCCCGGCAAATTCGCGGTACTACGCGAGGAGCCGCCCCCACTGGATTTTCGGACAGAAACTGACTAATCGCCAGGTCGATCAACCGGGAGCGTCGCCATCGTGGCAGGCCCCCGGTTTCATTCAGATGCCCGCTCCCGGATTAACGGGGTTACGGTCCACTGACGGTCAGGTTGACTGTGCGCGCTGTTTGCTGTCCCGCATTGTTGAAGGCATACAGCGTATACACCATGGCGAACGGCAGCGGCTGGCCAGCCGGGATCGGCGGGCAGTCCTGCACCGAACTATTCAGCGGCGCATTGTCCCAGATGATCGCATTGTCGCGCAGCAGCTGCACGCGCGTGGTGCCGCCGCCGGTGGTCCAGGCCACGATCGTGCAGCCTCCCGGCGCGATTGCGGCCGGTGACAGTGTGAGGCCGTTGATAGCTGGCAGCTGCGGCGCCGGTACGCTGGACGTGGCTGTCGGCGCTGGCGGCTGAGGATTGCTTTGCACATTGACCGACGTTTGCTGCGCGGCAGTGCCGCCGGAGCCAAACGCCTGCAGCTGATAAACCCGCGTGCCGATCGCGGTCGGGCAGTCCTGATGAGTTCCAGACACCGGCGCGTAATCCCACACCGGGCTGTTATTGATAAGCAGCGTGACTCGATTGACCTGGCCGCTCACCGACCAGCTGACGTTCACGCACTGGTTTGCCAGAACGGACGCGGGCGAGGCCGAGAAGCTGTTGATGACGGGCGCACCGGCCGCCGGGTTGACGGAGATCGTGATCGTGCGGACCTGGACCTCGTTATTCTGCAGCACGACCCGCAGATAGTAGTTCATCGTCTGCGGCGGAAATTCGGTCGACTGTCCGACGGCCGCCACGCCGTGGTTCTGCCAGTCCTGCCCGTCGCGATAGAAGAACACGGCCTGGACATTGCTGGTGGACCATTGGAACAGCACCGACTGACCGGCGGTGATGGTGGTGGGGTTGGCGGTGAAACTGATGCCGGGCACGGGCGTCTGCGTGGGCGCGGGTGTGGGCGTGGCCACACCGGGCACGGTGATGCCCACCCAGACCGTCTCGCCGAAGTGCTGCCGCGCCAGGTTCTGCATCTGCCAGAAGCCTTGATAGGTGCCGGGCGCGATGGGGGCGATGAGGTTGGCGTTGAAGTCGAACGTCTCACCCGGCTTCACAACCCGGGTCACCGGAATGGGCTGACCGCCCATCTGCGCCGCTGGCTCGTTCCCCGAGACGTAGGTTAAGGCATACCCGATCTGCCAGTCGCACGTGCCGCTGTTTCGGAGGCGCCACCCTTTAGTAAAGGGCTGTCCGGGATTCAGGACTGGCGGCGTGGTCATGTTCCTGTCGTCGAACGACAGATCGGCCACCCAGGCGGCCCCGTCGATGCAGGCTGGCGGCACGGGTGTAGGCTGCGCAGGAGCCGGCGTGGGCAGCACCTGGGGCGGCGGGATGATGTCTTCAGGCCGGGTGTTGAGATACTGCTGCACCAGCTGCGCCACGGTGCCGTCATTCTGCAGCGCGATCAGTGCTGCGTTGATCTTGTCGCGCAGAGCCGCGCTGCCTTTCTTCAGGGCGACGGCAAACAGCTGCTGATTCAGATCCTGGGCAATGACCTTGACGCTGCCGTCGCTGGCCAACGCTTCCGCCGGCCGGAGATCCAGCCACACCGCGTCGATACGCCTGGCTTTCAGATCGCTGACGGCCCGCGTGATATCGCTGTAGACGAACAGGTTTTCCTTGGGCATGATGCCCGTATTGATGAGCTGGTCCTGCGCCATGGTGTCGTAGACCGATTTGTCCTGCACGCCCAAACGCACCGCCGCCAGCGCGGCCGTGTCCTTAATCTTGCCGGCATCGGCGTCGGGACGTCCCAACACAGCGTCCGATCCGGCAAAGTAGACGTTGCTGAAATCGGCGATGGCCTGACGCTCGGCGGTGACCGAGAGAGCCGCGATGGCGACATCGGCCTGGTCGAGCGCGACGACGCCGGGCAGGCTGTCAAAGGCGTAGTCGTTCAGATCGACTTTCACGCCCAGCTTCTCGCCAATCGCCTCGATCAAGGCGATGTCGAAGCCGTCGAGCTGGAATTTGTCGTTGTAGTATTCGTATGGCTCGTAATCAGCCGAGGTGCCGACACGCAGCACACCGGCTTGTTGCACTCTGGCCCACGAATTGTCTCCGGCAGCGGGCGGCTGTGCCGGCGAGGCTTTGGTAGACGCGGGCTGTTGGGGTGTCGCCGTGGAGGGGATTGGCGTTGGGGGTGCGGGCGTGGGCGCGGCGCACGCGACGATCAGCAACGTGGCGACCAGTGCCACGAGCGTGAAGCGGCTGAATCGTGTTGCTTGAGTCACTTCTTCCTCCTGAGAACAGTGAAGTCTGAAAGCGCCAGCTTTCATTAGATGCCGATTGTACATCAGATACCGATTGTACATCGAGCCAATGCTAACTTGCAAACTCGCCTATGATGTGCGTCATACTCGGTTGCGACAGCAGGTGCTACGATGGATCTCAATTTACCGAAGGGAGAAGGGATATGTCTGCCGAAATGAAGACCGCCCGGTGCGTCAGCTGCGAAAGGACGGTGGAGGAAGTGCCGCTGTTGAATTTGACGCATCGCAATGGCACTGCCTACATTTGCCCGCAGTGCCTGCCGATTTTGATCCACAAGCCCCAGCAGCTGTTGAGCATATTGCCGGGTGCCGAGGCACTGCAGCCGCACGAGCACTAGCTGCTGGTCGGGGTCTTCGTACTCAGCCGGGCTCCCCGGCTAAGCTGCACTGCCGCCGTGCTCACCAGTAAAGGATGAGATCGCGTCGTGCTTTGCCTTGACTTTGCCAGTTGTTAGAGGTACGATGACGGCGCTCGGTTGTCATCTCGTCTATTCAGATGGAGGAAGGTAACTATGCCTAAACGGCCCGTGGGCGTAACCATTTTGGGAGTGTTAGCCGCGGTGGCGGCTGGTGTCAGCCTGTACCATGCGCTGCAATTCCTCGGTGCACTCCCGGCGATGTTGGGGCGCTTCATGTTCTTTGGCCAAAACTTCTGGGGCGCCATGGTGTTCGGTTTCAATGCGGTCATGTGGGCTCTGGTGGCCTGGGGCTTGCTTTCGCTCAAGCCCTGGGCCTGGTTGTTCACCATCGTGATCGCGGTGCTGGGGTTGCTCAGCGCGTTCTTCGGGCTGCTGGGCGGATCGGAACTCAGCGCGATGCTGCCTGCGCTGGTGATAGATGCGATTATTCTCATTTACTGCCTGAGCTCTGGCGTGAAGCAGGCTTTTGGACGCGCTTAGCCCCGCTCGCTATGCGCAAGCGCCCTGTTCCTCGGAGAACAGGGCGCTTTCTTCTTGTGCGGCCGCTGGCTGCTCTGCACCTCGCCTAGGCCGCTGCCTCAATGTTTAGACGGTAGCCCACGCCGCGTATCGTTTGCAGGTAAACGGGATGATTGGCGTCTGCCTCGATGATTTCCCGCAGCCAGCGGATGTGTACCTCCACGGTGCGCGTGTCCCCCAGATAATCGGTCTGCCACACTTGCTTCATCAAAAACTCGCGGCTGAGCACTTCGCCAGGGTGGCGCATGAACACCTCCAGCAAGTGCGCTTTCATGGGCGTCAGATGATATTCGGTCTTGCCCACCCGCAGCGATCGGCTGTCCGGGTTTAACGTGAAGTCGCCCACCCGCAGCACATCGCCCACGCTGTCGGGCAGCATGCGCACGATGCGATTGAGCAGCTTGCGCCCGGTGAAGGGCCGCACCAGCACCAGATCGGCACAGGTAATCTTAGCGGGGTCCGAGCCCGCGCGCACGATGATGATCACGGGCATCTCGGCGGTCGCACCCTTCAGGTCGAGACATAGGCGCAGGCCGTCGGTGTGCAGGCTGGTGGAGTTGACCACAGCCAGCGCGGGCGCGTCGGTACGCACCCGGCTGATGGCTTCTTTGCTGTTGCTGGCGCGCACCACATGATATCCGCGCCCCTGCAGCATGGGGGCCAGCGAGGAGGCAGGGCGCGCGCCTTCGACTAATAGAATAACGACCACTGAGGATGCCATGAGTCGAATGGAGTTTATCTGGGACCGACCGATAACGGACGCGCGGGCGCACATCGACCAGATGCGCGCACCGCGCCAGAAAACAGATTACTGGTGCGTCCTAGCGTTTGAGCATGTTGGTATGCAACAGCCCATCCAGGATGATGATCGCGGCGCACCCAAAGCAGAACGAGGTGAGCAGAAAATTAGGCAGGCCAAAGTTCAACATGCCTTGGTTGGCCCACAGCGCCATGATGCCCAAAGTCAAGCCGGCCCCGACGGCAAAGCCTAGAATGATTACGACGATGCGCTTGGCTGTCATAGAGATGTCCTTCCCCTGCGCAGGATGGCGAAGATTGTAGTCTAAGCGTGTGGACTCGTCAAGTGAGAAAAGAAGCAGCGATGCACTTCGGGCCAGGGGCGTCTATAGCCGGCGGGGACTCCCTATTCTTCATGGGCACTGAGGATCGCCGCTGGAGTAGCAGGCGCAGCAGAAGTTTGAACGCGCAAGCGGCGGCGCAGGATGAGGAGCAGCGTGATCACTTCAACCGTCACGCCGATGGCATTTGCCAGGGCGAGACCGCCCACGCCGAGCGCAGGGCGCAGCGCAAAACTTGCCGCGATCGCGACACCCATTGCGCCGATGGCAGCGTACAAGGGCGTCCAGGTATCTTGCTGCGCGTAGAAAGTGCGCGCGGTGACTTCCAACATGGAATGGCCGATCAGGCCGAGGGCGTAGCCTTGCACCGCCCACGTGATCAGCAGCGTGGTTTCGGGCGCGGTGCCATAGAGCACCTGCACCATCCACTGCCCCAAGAGCAACAATCCGATCGTGGCCGGGATCGTCAAAGCCAGAATCACCAGCAGCGTGGTGCGCAGCGTGCCGCGCAGCTGCGGAATCTGTCCGCGCGCGGCGAATTCGCTCAAGGTTGGAAAGGCCGCAGTGGCAATGGCAGTGGCGATGAGCGTCTCCGGCAGCTGCATCACCCGCCAGCCGTAATTGAGCGCCGTCACACTGCCGGAGGCCAGCGTCGAAGTGAAGCTGATGGTAATCACACCCGCCAGCTGCACCGCGCCCAATCCGATAATGCGCGGGATCATCAACCTGACCACACGGCGCAGCTGCGCATCACGCCAGCCCAGCCACGCCGTCCACCGCGCTTTGTATTTGATCAGGCCGGGCACTTGAATGAGCAGATGCAGCACCGATCCAATCAAGACGCCGATGGCCGCACCCCACACCCCTAACGTCGGCGCGAGGAAAATCACGCCGGCCAGAATGCCCAGGTTGTACATAATGGGCGCCAGGGCGGGCAGAAAGAAGTGTTGATTGGCCTGCAGCGCGCTCATCACCACGCCACTGATCGCGAAGACCAGCGTGCCAATTGCGATCACGCGCATCAGATTGGCGCACAGCTGCTGATACTCTGGCGCGAAGCCGCGCCCCACAGTGGCGCTGACAATCCACGGCGCGAACACTATCAGGATGGCAGATCCGACCGCGGCGGCGATAAACGCGGTATTGACGACGGCCGAGAAGAGCTGCCACGCCCCCGATCGATCTTCGTGCGTCAAGAAGCCGGTGAAGACAGGAATGAACGCTGAGGCGAGCGCGCCGCCCGCGATGAGGGTGAAGAGCAGATCGGGCAGGCCGAAAGCCGCGTAATACGCGTCGAGTTCGGGGCCAGGGCCAATCGTGCGCGCCAGGATCAGGTCGTCCAGGATGCCGGTGATCTTGCTGATCAGAAAGCCTGTGCCCACGATGAGCGCAGAGATGAGAATGCGGCGGGTGGATTTGGAGAGCATAGGATAATCGGCTCGCATCCTGAGCAGAGTTCCACAGCTTCAGCGTGGAACGCAGTCGAAGGATGCATCTCAACTGAGCGACCTCGCCCAATCCGCATCCTTCGACTACGCAGCAAAAAGATTGCTGCTCCGCTCAGGATGCTGCCTGACCTTACTGCAACGCCTGCTTCGCCGGTTCGAAATTGGGATTGTATTTCAGCGCCAGTTCAAACTGGCTGCGCGCCGCGTCGAAACTGCCCAGCGCCTTCAACGCCAGTCCCTTGTAGTAAAACATCTCTTCGATGTTGGGCGCCACCTTGATCGTCGCGTCGGCCAGGGCAAGCACGTCGTCGTAACGGCCGGTGCGCAGGTATGCGTCGAACCAGCCGAATTGATACCACGTCATGCGCCACGGCAGACCCAGCTGGCGCGCGCGATCGTAAGCGGCGGCGGCGGCGGGCCAATCCTGCAGTGCCACGTAACTGGTGCCCAGATTGAACCAGGCATAGGGATCATCCGGGTTCGCGGCGGCTTCCTGCTGCGCGGTGGCAAGCGATCCGGCCCACATCGCCGCGTCGTCGAGCTGATCGCCCAACAGCGACGTGACTTGCCCGGCCTTGTCGTTGGGATAGATCACCAGATACGTGCGATGGAACTGCCGCCAGTATTGGTCGAACTGATCGTAGGGTACCGCTTGATACGGCCCCAGGTAGGAATCCATGGCGATGAATTCCTGCTTTTGATCGTTGAAGCCCACAATCAATTCGTAGTGCCCCATCCAGCCGAGATCCTCTTCCGGCTCGAAGCCTTTTTCGATCAGCACCGGCACGCCCACGCGCAGCAGCGACTTGACCAATTCCGGCGTGCCGTTCACCCGCTGGATGGCGTTGAAGCCAGCCGATCGCGCGAACTCTGCCATTTGATCCGGGCTGACGTTCTTGTCCTCTTGATCGGGCTTCAGGAATTTCGCCGCATCGACCTGGGAGCCCTGCCAGCCGTGAAAGCCCAGATTCATGGAGAGCGTCGCCGGGCCGCAATTGTTCCACAGTTGATATTCTTGCTTCGCGCCGGTCAGCAGCACGTCGATGCCGTCCGTGGAGGCAGGGGTACTGCGCGCGGCCTGGGCGGGGCCGGGCGCGCGGACGGTGGGAATTGCGATCGGGTCTTGAGATGAAACGACTGGCGCCGGTGATGGCTCAATCGGCATAGCAGTGGGATCGATCAACGGCGTGGGCGACGGCGTAATCGGTGTGGCGGTAGGCGGCGGCAGGGTGCGCGTCGCCGCCGGTGTCAACAGCAGTGACACATTCTTCACCGGGCTGCTCGGCGTCGGCACGCTGTCGGGATGCGGGAACAGCAAGTTACTTACCGCCAGTCGCATGGGCGCAGGCAAGCGCAGCATGACGCGCGACTGCTCGCGCGGAGGCAGCACTTTCAGCACGATCAAACTGCCCGCGCACACGGCCAGCGCTGCCACAAAGCCGATCAATGCCCAGCCGATCAGTTGTCCCTTGGGATTCCGCATCATTGACCTCGCGCGTCATTATACCGTGAGGAATGCCTGATCGATCTCTACCCTTACCCGGCACGTACCCGACGATTGACCTGCGCTGCGGTATGATTAGCGCCCTGGCCGGGCCAGCCCATCGGCCGCGCGCCGGGCAGCGAGATCGATGCCGCGATCCGCGACAGCGGCGCGTTCCTCGATCCGCGATCGAGAAAGGACTGGTGGCAAGGTCGTTAAGGATGAAGGATGAAGGCGGAGGGATGAAAGTTGGGTAGTCGTAGAGCAAGCGCGGAGATTGGGACGGGCAGGGAGATGAGGACTCGCGTACAATGTTGTCTATCATACCCGAGTGCTCTCGCCTTCCCCGGGACGCCCCCGACTCCCCGGTGGGGAGTCGGACAGGGTGTACCCGCCGCACAGCGGCGGAGGCGCGCTGGGCGTGTCGGGTATCCAGTTTTACGGGTGGCGCTCGATGTTGATGGGGTCGCTGGATTCCCGCTGAAAGCACGCGGGAATGACGATGTGCCATATTGATCTTTGCCACGTATGGTGAAATACGGGCTTTGGCAAATAGATGCACACGGTGTTCCCCAAAAGATTCTGGATCAGCTGCCAGTCAGCGTCTCAGCGGAGGGAAGCCACGTTGTCTACAACGACCATGATGTATTCTGGCTGCACGATCTTGATACTGGTCAACGTTTTAACTTAACCGAAATGGCCGGTAGACAAGTGTGTTGTTTTCAATGGTTCTCCATAGGTCGAACGCTGTATGAAGTCGGCACATGGCGCGCCCAGCCCATCGCTTTGCCGCAAGATGCTGAAGCCGTCGCCTGGATCGACCCTGCATCGCAATCGTGGACTCCGCTGCGCATCACGCACCACGCACCATGCATCAGTGCGTAGCCTCCCTGTGGGACGTTGTTTGGTATAATCACGCCAGCACACCCACCGTGGAGGATAGCATGCGCCAGGAAGTGTTGACGTGGCAAGACGTGGACAAACTGATCGGCGAACTGCTGCCGCAGATGCGCGGCACGTTCGATTCGATGTTGATGATCACGCGCGGCGGCCTGGTGCCGGGCGGCATTCTGGCGGAAGCGCTGGACATCCGGCACGTGCTCACCGCCGCGGTGCGCTTTCCCGAGATGGAAGAGAAGATGCTGGCCTGGCCGACGTTCCTGCAATTCCCCGAAGACGAACTGCTGCGCGGCCGGCGTGTGCTGATCGTGGACGATGTGTGGGGCAGTGCGCGCACCATCAACACGGTGCGCGGCCGCGTGGAAGCGGCGGGCGCGTATCCGTACGTGGCCGTGCTGCACTACAAGCCTGCCGAGTCGTTGTTCAAGAACAAGAAGCCGGATTACTTCGCCGCAGTGACCGACGCCTTCATCGTGTACCCGTGGGAGACGCATCACAAGACGACCGACGTGCGCCTGGTGGAGCCGTTTCCGGGTTAGGGAGTCGGGAGTCGTCAGTCGTCAGTACCCAGTATTCAGTGTCCAGATTATGGACCGGCTGATGCTTGACTGACTGACTGATAACTGACAACTCATAACCTCACTTCGTCACACTATTTTTCTCTTCGCGGCACTCGCATGCCACCTTCACCTGATCACCCCGGGCTAAGCGGCCATCGTACTCGGTGGCTTCGCCGCTGACCTGCCAGCCGTCCAGCACAAACGGAATGACACCGCCCGCCGGAATCCATTCGCCGTTATAACGGCGCGCGAGGTGGACGTGCGTGGCACTCGATGCGCCGCCTTCGCAACTGGGATGCCCGATGCGATCGCCTGTTTTCACTGGCGTTCCGGCTGCTACGCGATCTTCCCCGGCGACATGCATGTAGAGAATCGTCCAGCCGGTCTGCTCGAGGCCGTCATTATCCAGATCGACGACAACCTCGCCATTCTGGCTGCGGATCACCCGGCCATCTGAGATGGCCGTCACCCACCGATCGGATGGCTGACAGCCGATGTCCACCGCATCGGGCACGAAGTCGATCGCCGCCCAGCCGGAGCCGGAGGCCCAGCCGCCGTGCGGTCCGCCGGAGAAATACCACGTCTCGCCCGTCGCCCACGGCAGAGTCAATTCCGGCTGCACAAGATTAGCGGGCAAGATCGACGCCGCATACTGCTGCGGCTCGCCAAACCATTCTTGATAGGTCTTGAAGGAAGCCATCGGGCGCGGCTTCCTTTAACCATTGATCGTAGGTGCGATCGGCGGCCAGCATCGTTTGCAAGCCGATCGTGCCCGCGTTCAATCCCGAAGCAAGGCGCGCGCGCGAAGTGTCTTGAAAGCGCACCGTGCGCGCCCCGCGTGACTTCCAGCCGTAATAGCCGTCATTCAAGCGATTGGCCGTGCGCCCCAACTGCAGGTACAGCCCCTGATACCCTGCATTGCGATAACCCAGCGGATACGCCTGCTGATCGGCGTTGGGCGTCTTGCTGCTCAACCACCCGCTGCGATATTCCAGCAGCGCCAGCAGCAGACGCGGGTTCACGCTGAACTGTTCGGCCACGCGCTGCACGATCTGCGCGCCGGTCAGTTCGACGCCATCCACTTTTTCGGTGTAGGACTTCAAATAGCCGTTGGTGCGGTCGACGAAGGCGGCGATGTCGAAGTCGATCGCGCCGGGGCCGTAGACCAGTTCGCTGTCGGGAATCAGCTTGGCATCCGGCCCCACCCGATCGAGATTCAGCGGCACGTTGAGCGGATCGCCGGGATGGATCATCGAGAGCGTGGTCAGGCCGTTGGTCTGTGCGATCTCTTCAGGCGTGGTGCCGAATTCGGCGGCGACGCCGCTGAAGGTATCGCCATCCTGCACGATGTACAGCTCCGTGCCGGCGTCGTCCACCACGCGTGTCGGATCAGGTGTTGGTGTGTCGAGTCGTGCGGGCGCCGGGCCGGCCGGGCCGGCCGTTGCCGTGCGCTGGAGTTGAATACCGGTGACATTGGGCTTGGGCGCGGTCGATTGGATTGCGGCCGGCGGTTGCCCGCAAGCCGGCAAGATCAGCGCCAGTCCCAATAGACCGGCGAGTAGAAATCTTTTCATGAACGTCTCGTTATTTTGGGAATGGCGTACAATGCGATGCCGATGGCGACAATACCTAATCCGCCGATGATCAACAGCGGAGGCACGTTGCGGGTCTCAGCGGATGGGTTCTGAGGCGCAGGCGTCCTCGTCGGTTGTAGAGTCGGCGAAGGCGCTGTGGTCGCAGTTGCCGTCGGTATCGCCGTTGGTCTGCGTGTCGCGGTTGCCGTTACCGTAGCCGTGCGCGTGGCGGTGGCGGTCGCGGTGGCAGAAGCCGTCGGCGTCGAAGTCTTTGCCGGCTTGAGCGTGGCTGTGACGGTCACCACCGCGGTGGCCGCCGGTGTGCCAGCCGGTGATGTCGCCGCGGCTGTCACTGCCGCCTGAGCCGCAGCTCGCCGCTGAATTGCCCGGCGCATCGATCTTCACCGCGCTGACCGCGCCTTCCACGATCAAGCGGGGTGCTCCGCCGATAAAGCAGCCGCCCGTGCACGTCGCCCCGGCGATTTCGATCTCGTACTTGCCATCGCGCGCGGTGATCGTCTGCCTGCCGCCGTTCCAGTTGACCAGCGTGGCCTGCTTCGCGTGCGCGGGCACGCTGATCTTTTGCGGCGCCGGCTGCCGCGTCCACGCCACTGTCGTCCAGCCTGCCTCGCCGCGCTTCACGGTGACGACGGTGTACAGATCGTTGCGCTCGGTCAGCGCGGCTTCGGTGAAACCGGCCAGATAACTCGCGCCCGCCTGAAAGGCCGAGAAAGCCGGCCGGCGCGAGCCGTCCTCGCGCACCAGGCCGAACGGCTCGGGGTTCGCGGCGCGATCGGCGGGCACATCCGCCAGCTTGTAAATCGCCACGTGATTCGCTCCACCGGCCAGCGCCATCGCCATCGCCTGAATGATGAAGTGCGCCTGCTCGTCGAGCGTGATCGGGAAAGTCGGGTTGGGCACCGGCCACGCCGGATCGTTGCTGGGCGCGGCGTTGGTCTCCGTCAGCCAGAGCGGCTTATCGAAGCCGTGCGCCAGCATCTGCTGATGATGCCAGGCGACGAGATCGTAGACGTTGTCGGTGCGGAAATACAGGTTGGCCGAGGCCACATCAAAGTAATAGTTGTGCTCGGCAGCCGCGCGATCCTTCTGCAGCTCGTCGAGCAGCCGCGTGAAGAACGGCGTGCGGCCATAATTCACATCCCAGTAATACGTGAAGGCGCTCAGATGCACGGTAGCATTGGGATGGGTCTGTTTGATGACGTTATACGCGACGCGCAGCAATTGCAGGAAATCCTTCTCGTCGCCGCCCCACGTTCGACCGGGATAGCTCGGCTCCCAGATGTCCGGCTCGTTCCAGATGATCCAGTGATTGATCCGGCCCGCGTACTGGCCCACGATGCGGCGCACGAAGGTGGCCCACAAATTGTTGGGATCATCATCGCGCAGATACAAGCCGCTCGGCACGCCGGGCACGTTGCCATCTTGCAGCGCCCACGGCGGCGTGTTGACGATCAGGCCGACGACTTCGCGGCCGGCGGCCAGCTCCCTGGCCAGCTGCGCGTCCGTGAAGAACGAGGTGTTCCACTGGCCGCTGTCGCTGGGCTGCATATCCGCCCACGGAAAGCGCACGCGCGTCCAGCCCGCGCCGAGCTGCGTGGCGGCCTGCGGATTGTCGAACGTATCGATCGCGCCGAAGCGCCTTTCCGAAATCGCGGCGGTTGCCAGCAGAGGCTGCAGCAGGCTGAGAGCAAATGCCAGAAGCAGGATAATGAGTAAAGAGTAACGAGTAAAACGTGAATCCATGTTCATCCGTGTTGATCCGTGTCCAGGAACAAAGCGCGGCGATTGTAGCACAGGCCCCTGCAAACGAAAAACCCGCTCGCCATGAGGGAAAACGGGTTTGGGTCATTTGTCGTTGGTCACTGGTCATTAGTCACGAAGTCCCGCGCGATGCGGAACGGGATTTGACATTGTTCATTGATCATTGTTCATTGTCTTTTAGTGCCCTTCGGCCCCCAATCGTCTTTGCCGGAGTCGCGCGCCGCGCCGAGTAACCAGCCGATGACGATGAAAAACACGACGCCGCCGGCGCCGATCAACGGGCCATAAGCCGGCATGCCCGGGATGCGCGTAAGGATGAAGAGAAACAGCAGTCCAATCAACCCGCCGCCGAGCGCCCACCATACCTTGTCGGGAATATCTTTCAAGACGCTGCGCCCGTGACTTTAGTACCCTGCCGCCGCTGATAACTGATCTGCTCGAACTTGGCTTTCTTCTCATTCGGGTCGTAGCGCGTGCGAATCTGCTGATCGCGCAGGCGCTTGAGCCGTTCGATTTCATCGTCGTTCGTCGGCATGATCGACCTCCCGCTCCCAGATGCCGTCATTGTAGGCGCAAAGCCGGGTCGGGTCAATCGAACAAAAAGAGACGCCAGGTGTCTGGCGTCTCCTTGTCCGCAACGACGGTATTCACTTGTTGGTGCTCAGGCGCTGGCCGGCGCCAGTGACTGCGCGATCTGGAAGAGGTTGCCTTCGGGATCATATACATCTGCGTAGATAACCATCCCGGGGTAGGTCACAGGGTCGGCGCACTTGACGCCGCGCTGCCGGAGTTCCGCCACGGTCTGGGCGCAATCGTCGACGGCAAAGACGGGAATCGCGCCGCCGCGCGACTGGTGCGTTTATGCCGGATCGCCCACAGGCTTATGGCAAGAGTGGTTTCTGCCCGCTTCGCCGTACAGGTACTCAGCCCACTTCTTCAGGATCGTCTAACCAATCGGCGGCGTCCAGAGGGTCTGCGCGACTAGAACGCTTTCTTTGACACCAATCGGTCGACGGGTCGTCGGCGGCAATGCTGTAGGCACTATTGCAGCATGGCATAGCCTTCGACTAACTGGATAGCGATGCGTGCGTCTATCCGGGACCAGGCGGAGCATTATGTCGACCCAAAGCCGGCCATAAGTTCATCTTTGCCGACAACTTCTTCAAGGACTTCGCTTGCGTTTGGTCGCCACGGTGCTCATTATGATGCGCTGCAACTCGCGCGATACACTTCTGCGTCGTCTCCCGCGCCATCGTCTCCCAGCGGAACTTCGCCGCCTGTTTGAAGCCTTTCTCGCGCAGCCAGCCGCGCAATTCCGCGTCGTCCAGCGCCAGTGTGAGCAGCCTGATCCACGATCGCACATCGTCGTGCCAGGCATACAACACGGCATCGCCGCCCACCTCGGGCAGGCTCGCCGCGTTGGAGGCGACGACCGGCGTGCCGCACGCCAGCGCTTCGAGGATGGGCAGGCCGAAGCCTTCGTACTTCGACGGCATGGCGAGCACCGCAGCGGCGGACATCATCGCGGGCAGATCGTCGTCGGCGACGAAGCCGGTGAAGGTCACGCGGTCTTCGACGCCGAGTTCTTTCACCTTTGCCAGGATCGGATCGGTGAGCCAGCCGAGTTTGCCCGCGACGACGACATGCTCTCTGGTCTGCGCGGCGACTTCGAACAGCAGCGGCAGGTTCTTGCGCGGCTCGACCGTGCCGACGTGCAGGATGAAACGATCGGGCAGCTGGTATTTCGCGCGGACTTGAGACAACCGATCAGGAGCGGTGATCGGCGTGAATTTCGGATCGACGCCTTCGTAGATGACGTGAATCTTGTCCGCTGGAATGCCGTACAGGTTCACGGCATCGCGCTTGCTGCATTCCGACACGGCGATGATCGCATCGGCGGCGCGCAGGAAGCGCGGCATCATCGTTTTGAGGAAGGCGATATTCAGCGGCTTGTGCGAATCGGGATCGAACTGGAAGATCAGATCGTGCAGCGTGAAGACCGACCGGGTGCGCTTCAGGCGCGGCAGCAGGTGCTCGGTCGCGTGAAAAAGATCGACGCCGCCAAACAGCCGATCCATGCCGAAGCCGGTGAAGTAGGCCAGCGCCGTAGTCAGCCGCCACGGTCGAACGGAGAGACGCGTCGTGAGGCGCGGCAGTCGATCGAGGGGCGGATCGAGGCGCGCCTCGCCGCGTTGATGATAGAACGCGGTCAATTGTAGGGGCGAAGCATCGCCCAAAACAGATTGGTCGATCGGCTTGCCGGTCGTGGTCATGCTGCCGATCGGCTGAGATCCCCCGGGCGATGCTTCGCCCCTACCGCCGATGTCCACCAACCCCTGCACCAATTCCTGCGCGTAACGGCCCAGCCCCGCGCGCTGATGCACGGCGGCAGACACATCGATGCAGACCTTCAATGGCGTCGGCGGCATAACCCTTGATGATTGGTGATTTCTGAATGCTGATTGAAGCAAGGTAAGAACCCTCAATCAACATTCGTCAATCAACAATCCTCAATCCTCCTTGCTGTCGCGCTGGACGATGTGCACTGTCGAAGTTGGCAAGTTCTTCAAGCCCGTGCGTAAGAATTCAGGGTACAAGACCACGTTCTCCAGCGTGGCGACGGGATGCCATTCGAAGTGCACGTCCAGGTCGCCTTCATGGCCGACAAAAGAGGTATGCTGGCGCAGCGGCGAATCGGGCGGCAGGTGCATCAGGAAATAGAAGCCCAGTTCGTGATGCTGGCGCGGGCCGTTGAGGTAGAAGTTCTCCGCCACCCACAGCAGCCGATCGACCCGCACTTCAACGCCAATCTCCTCCTGCATTTCGCGGACGAGCGTCTGGGGCGATGGCTCCAGCAGCTCGGCGCGGCCGCCGGGCAAGGCCCAGAAATTCATATCGTCGGTGCGATGCAGCAGCACGCGCTCGCGATCGAAGGCGACGCCGACAATGCGATTGGTGAAGCGGACGAGATCTTCATCGAAGGTGATCATGCGGCGCATGGCGGGTCTTTCAGGTTCAAAAGGATGGTCGGTATTATAATCGGTTTGAAATGAAGTGGAACTTTTCACTGGCTGCCAGCGTCTTACTCATAGCCCGAATGGCCTGTTCGGGCGAATGACGTTTGCCTGTTTTTAGGAGGATAGTATGAAGCCCTCGCGCCTGCTGTTGATTGCCGGATTCGCCGTGCTCGTCTTCGCCGCGCTGTCCGCCTGTGGATCGCCCGGCCCAGGCCCAGCGGTTGTGACCTCGACGCCGGTGGGGCCGTCGAGCCCTGTGCCCCCGATCGGGGTTACGCCCGCCGCCGCGTCAGCCGCGCCCTTCATCATCCCAACGGCCACGGCCACGCCGCTGCCCACGCCCATGCCCACCAAGCCGCGCCCCGGCTACACGCCGGTGCCGGACACGGCGCTATCGCCGCAGGTGATCGATCAGAATCCGTACCCGGGCCAGGAAGCTGCGCCCGACGGCGGCATTCAGCTGATCTTTGATCGCGCCATGGATCGCTCGGCGGTGGAGAGCGCCTTCCAGATTTACCCGGCGACGAAAGGCTCGTTCGGCTGGAAGGACGAGCGGACGGTCGTGTTCACACCCGCCGAGAAACTCGCGCGCGCGGGCATTTACGACGTCGTGCTCGATCAGCGCGCCCGGGACGCCAATGGCGCGCCGCTCAATCAGGCTTATCAATTCCGCTTTGCCACGGCCGGCTATCTGGAAGTGGCGCAGGTCGTGCCCGCGCAGGGCACGATCGATGCCGAAGCGGCGACCAAGATCACCGTGATCTTCAATCGCCCGGTGGTGCCGTTGACGAACCTCGCCGCGATGGAGAGTTTCCCACAGCCGGTGAAGTTGAGCATCAATGGTCAGGCTGTGGCAGGCACGGGCGAGTGGCTCAACACGTCGGTGTATGCGTTCACGCCGGCCAGGCCATTGCCCGGCGGCGTGGTGATCAATGCGACGGTGCAGGCCGGCCCCGACGGCAAGCCGCTCGTCGACACGGACGGCAATCCGCTGGCCGCCGATTACGTCTGGCAGTTTGGTGTGACGCCGCCCAAGGTGGTGACCATCACGCCGAACAATGGCGCCTCGCTCGTGGGGATCGAGACGCCGATCGTGGTGCAGTTCAATCAGCCGATTAGCCTGGCCTCGGCCCAACAGCACGTCTCGCTGACCTCTTCAGAAGGCCAGGCCGTCGCGTTGAACATGAGTGTGTTAAGTGAGACGCTGACGGTGACGCCGACTTCGCGCCTCGCTTTCAACACGGCCTACGTGGCGAAAGTGAGCGCGGGTCTGACCAGCGAGGCAGGCGGCAGCGGGATGCAGGAAACGTACACCTCGTTGTTCAGCACGGTGCCGCTGCCCAAAGTCGTCGGCACAGAGCCGAGAGATGGCGATCGAGAAGCGCCGCCGTACACGTCATTCGTGATTCACTTCAACGCGCCGATGAACTGGGACACGGTGATGCCGCACGTCTCGTTCAATCCGCCGTTGTCGCCGACGCAGGTGTACACGTACGGATCGGGCATCGACTTTGTGATCAACTTTGGGCCCAAGCCCAGCACCGATTACGAAGTGCGCATCACGCCGGGTATTGAAGATCCGTATGGCAACCAGACGGCCGAAGATTTGACCGTGCGTTTCCGCACGGCGGAACTGCCGCCGACCGTGCGCCTGCACTTCCCCGACTTTTACGGCACGCTCAACGCTTACGATCCGGCCCAGGTCTATCTGATTTCCACCAACATCAATCAGGCTGATCTGAAACTCTATCGCTTGCCGCCGCAGATGATGTTCGATCAAACGATCAACGTGTACGATTACAAACCACCGGAGTCGGCGCTGGTCCGATCGTGGTCGGTGCCGATCGAGAAAACGTCGAACGAGGCCACGGCCACGCCGACCGATCTGATCGAAGGCGGCGGGCTGCTCGATCCCGGCCTGTACTGGCTCGAAGTCGATTCGCCGCAGCTCAAGAAAGATCAGAATTACTACCCTTACGATCAACGCCGCATCATCGTGTCGAGCAAGGTTCACTTCACCCTGAAGAGCGCGTCCGGCGAAGCGCTGGCGTGGGCCACCGATTACCGATCGGGCCAGCCGGTGCCCAACGTGCCGATCACGTTTTACACCTATAACGGCGGCACGATCGGATCGGTCACGACCGACGCACAGGGATTGGCGCGCCTCAAGTACAGCAACTCGGAAGGCGTGCAGGGGGCGCTGTCCACCGAACCGTATGCGGCCATCTCGAACAACTGGAGCAGCGGCATTTCTCCGTATGAGTTCGGCGTCAACGGCGGCTACTACGGCGGATCGGGCAGCGGCTACAACAACTATCTCTACACCGATCGGCCGATCTACCGCCCCGGCCAGACCGTAAACTTCAAGGGCATTCTGCGCCAGGAGAATGACGTGAAGTACAGCCTGCCCGACGTCAGCCAGGTGCACATCACGATCTACAGCCCCAACGGCGAGAACGTGCTGGACAAAGACTTCGAGGTCAGTCCGCTCGGCACGTACTTCGGCGAGTTAAAGTTGAGCGACGGCGCGGCGCTGGGACAGTACAATGTGCAGATCACGTTTGCCAGCGCCAGTGCCAATGCCGTGTTCACCGTGGCGGCGTATCGCGCGCCGGAATTTGAAGTGGTGGTGACGCCGCAAGACAAAGAGATCGTGCGCGGCGAGTCCACCACGGCTAAAGTTTCCGTAAATTACTTCTTCGGCGGCGGCGTGGCGAATCAGCCGCTGCAGTACAACGTGCTGCAAGAGCCGTACTATTTCCAACCGCCGTGGGGCGGCAATTACAGTTGGAGTGATGTCGATAATCCCTACGTCTGCTTCGATTGCTGGTGGTTCCGTGACGCTGCGCCACCGCCGCAGCCCATCCTCAGCGGCTCCGGCACGACCGACGCGAACGGCAACTTCACGATCGAGATTCCGGCCGATCTCAAACTGGCCGATGGGCCAACATCGCCACCAGGCACGCCGATCAGCAACTCGGTGCGGCTGGTCGTCGAAGCGACGGTGACCGGCAAGGATAATCAGGTGATCTCCGGGCGCAATAGCATCCTGCGGCATGCCGGCGATTTCTACGTGGGCGTCGCCACGCGCGATTATATGGCCGAGGCGAAGAAGCCCGCCGCGATCGATCTGGTCGCCGTCGATTGGGAAGGCACGCGCCTGCCCGGCAAGTCGATCAACGTTGAGATCATTCGCCGCGAATACGAGAACACCTTCGATGAGACCAAAGGTTATTGGCAATCGGTGCCGAAAGACATTCCGGTCTACAACACGACGGCCGCCACCAACGACCAGGGCGAAGCCAGCATCACGTACACGCCGCCGCAGGCCGGTTCGTACAAGATCATCGCGAAAGCGACGGATAACGGCGGGCGCGAAGTGCGCGCTGCGGTGTGGCAGTGGGTCACGGGCGATGAGTACGTCTCGTGGCAGCGCGAAAACAACGATCGTATCTCGCTGATCTCGGATAAGTCGTCATACGTGCCCGGCGAGACCGCGCGCATCCTGATCCCGTCGCCGTTCCAGGGCGAGCACTGGGCGCTGGTCTCGATCGAGCGCGGCGGCATCCTGCAATACAACTGATCAAGATCACCAGCAGCACGCAGATTTTCGAACTGCCGATCACGGCGGATCTCACGCCGAATGTGTACGTGTCGGTGGTGCTGATCAAGGGCCAGGACGCGACGAACAAGTTGAGCGATTACAAAGTGGGCCTGCTGCCGATCGATGTGAAGCCGGTCGCGCAGACCTTGAAGATTACGCTCACACCCGATCGTCCCACCGCGCAGCCCGGCGAGAACGTGACGTTCAACATCGACGCGGCGGACAGCAACGGCCAACCGCTCGCCGTCGAGTTCTCGCTCGATCTGGTGGACAAGGCCGTGTTGTCCTTGCTGCCGCGCCCGGTGAATGCGATTCTCGAAGCCTTCTATGGGCGGCGCATGCTGGGTGTGAACACCTCCACCGATCTGTCGATCTCGATCAATAAGATGAACCAGAAGTTGCAGCAGGATCTCGAAGAGCAGCAGCGTCAGTCGACGCAAAGCCAGGTACCGACTACGGGTGGCGGCCCTGGTGAGGTGGCGTATGATGCGGCGGCCATGCCTGCGGCTACAGCTGAAGCCGGCCGTAGGATGGAAGTGCCCGCTGCGGCGCCCATGGCCGACAGGTCGAAGGCGGCCAACGGCGCGCCTCTGCCCAACGTCGAAGTGCGCGAGGACTTCTCGGATACCGCGTACTGGAATCCGGTCTTTACCACCGATGCTTCCGGCAAAGGGCAGGTGACGCTGAAACTGCCCGACAACCTGACGACGTGGACATTCCACGGCGTGGGCGTCACCGCCGATACCAAAGTCGGCGAATCAACCGTCGATGTGATCGCCACGAAGCCGCTGTTGATCCGCCCGGTGACGCCGCGCTTCTTCACGGTGGGCGATAAGGCGCAGCTCGCCGCGAATGTGAGCAACAACACGGAGAATCCGCTGAGCGTGACCTTCACGCTGTCGGCCACGGGCGTGACCTTGCTCACCGACGCGCAGCAGATCGTCGAAATTCCGGCGAAGTCGGAAGGCCTGGCGACGTGGACGGTCGAAGCGCAGGATGTGGAATACGCCGATCTGGTCTTCTACGCTCAGGCGGGCGACTTCGCCGATGCCAGCAAGCCGCGCCTGTCCACCGGCCCGAACGGCACGCTGAAAGTGCTGCGCTACTCCGCGCCCGACATCGTGGGCACGGGCGGCCAGTTGAAACAGGCCGGGCAGCGCACGGAGTTGATCGTGCTGCCGGAGCGCTACGACAACCGATCGGGCGAGCTCAGCCTCGAAGTCGATCCGTCGCTGGCGGCGGGCATGGTCAACGGGCTGGACTATCTCAAGCACTATCCCTATGAATGCACGGAGCAAACCGTCAGCCGCTTCCTGCCGAATGTGTTGACCTATCGGGCGCTGAACCAACTGGGCATCGTCTCGCCTACCCTGCAAATCTCCTTGACCCAGGAGATCAACATCGCGCTGGATAAGTTGTATAACTGGCAGAATCAGGACGGCGGCTGGGGCTGGTGGAGCCAGCAGGACAGCAATCCATACCTCACCGCTTACGCGGTGTACGGCCTGATCGAAGCGCGCGATTCCGGCTTCGCGGTGCGAGCCGATGCGCTCGCGCGCGGCGAGGAATATCTCAAGGGACAACTCAAGGCGAGCGCGCGCGACCTTTCGGGTTACGAAGCCGACGCGCAGGCGTGGTTCTCGTTCGTGCTGTCCGAGGATAAGCAGGCATCCACCCAGACGATCAACTCGCTGTTCGACGAGCGCGCCAAGTTGAGCCACTACGCCCGGGCGTATCTCGCCATGACCATGGGCAACGCAAACCCGGCCGATGAGCGCATCAGGACGCTGCTGTCCGATCTCAATAATGCGGCGATCTTCAGCGCCACGGGCGCGCACTGGGAAGAGGACTCGTACAACTGGTGGTCGATGACGACCGACACGCGCTCGACGGCCATCATCCTCGACGCGTACGCGCGGCTCGATCAGAACAACGAACTCGCGCCGAACATCGTGCGCTGGCTGATGGTGGCGCGCAAGTTTGGCTACTGGGAAACGACGCAGGAAACGGCGTGGTCGTTGATCGCGCTGACCGACTGGATGGTGGCGACGGGCGAGTTGAAGCCCAACTACGATTACGCCGTCTTCCTCAACGACCAGTCGGTGGCCGCAGGAACGTTCACACCGGAAAATGTGCAAATCGCCGGTGCAGCAGCAGATCGCGATCAAGGAACTGATCGCCAATGAAGCCAACCGGCTGACCTTCTCGCGCGGGCCGGGCGACGGCGTGATGTACTATACGGCGCACTTGCGCGTCTTCCAGCCGGTCGAAGACCTGCAGCCGGTCGACGACCGCGGCATCATCGTGTCGCGGCGTTACACGCTGGCCTCGTGCGCCGAGGCCGATCGGAACCAGTGCCCTGAAGTCACCACGGCGAAGTTGGGCGACGTGATCCGCGTCGATCTCACACTCATTGTCCCGCACGATGTCTACTATCTGATGCTGGAGGATCCGCTCCCGGCGGGCGCGGAGGCGATCGATACCGGGCTGGCGACGACGAGCATGCTGGCGCAGGGCCCGAACTTGCAGCCGCGCTACTCCGATTCGGGCGACATGGTCTATCCGTACTACTGGTGGTGGTGGCACTGGTACGATCGCAGCGAACTGCGCGACGAGAAGGTGGTGCTGTTCGCCGACTACCTCTATCGCGGCACGTACGAATACTCGTACACCATGCGCGCCACGCTGCCCGGCGAGTACAAGGTCATCCCGACCGTGGCGAATGAGTTCTACTTCCCGGAGGTCTTCGGGCGGAGCGATGGGCGGCTGTTGACGATCGAGAAGTAACCCCCACCCCATTCCCACGCTAGAGAGCTGGGATTTTTACATAACCGCAGCATCGGAGACATGACACACCCCGAATTTAATCTTCGGGGTGTGTCCGTTTAACACCACTGGCCTTCTGCAGTATGACGGCCTGCCGGCCAGAGCCAGGTCAGGCAGGGTCTCAACGCGCGTTGGGAGATACTCGACGAGCAGACAGGCGAAGCGCATGGCTGCAGAGCATTCCTTAAGAGCGTGTTTCTTAAAGCCTCGTTGTTCGTCATTCCCGCGTGCTTTCGCTCTTGCGTGCCGCCAAGCCCTTGCAGGGCTTGGGTACGGCATGGCGGGAATCCAGGAGCCCGACCAGCGCTAGTCGCCAATTGCCGCTCTGGATGCCCGATACGCTGCGCAGGCACTCGGGCACACTTGCACCCATTCCCACTGCGCTTCGGGGACTTCGTGCGTGCCCATAGGCCCCTGTGGGGCAGTGCGGTGTGACAGAATCGACTATTTAAGAAACGCTCTCTAAGGCGGAAAGAACGGATGTTCTTATCATAGCGAGAACTGCACAGAGGTCAAGTGACGGTTGGGTTACGGTTTGCCACAGCGGAGAATCGACCGGGAGGTTTTCGCAACAGCGCGGGTCATATCTGACCGGCTACTGACCAAAGTCCTACCCAACGCAAACCCTGCCGGCATACACTAAATGAATTAAGGGGACGGTCTATTCGGCAGTGTGCCGAAGATTGTGTAGTTTCCCCGCAGTTAAACTGCGGGCGAACGAATTTACACAAGATTTAGCATGCCGCCGTCTATTCCTGGCCGAGATTCCCTGCCGTGCCAAATCCTTCCGCCGGGCGCTCGCGTGGCGCAGCAGTGAGGCGGCGGCTGCTTCACGGTTTGCCGGGCGTTGTGATTTTCGCGGGATTGGCTTGAAGTCGTGATGATTTGCTGGCAAACTGCGTACAATTACGCATTTACATTGAAGGGAAAGTTGCGTAAACTGAAAGCCTGAGCGCGCAGTATCGGATAGAAGTCGATTCCACCTTTTGGCGTCAGTTGTGCCATAATCCTGTCTGCAAGCGAAAACACCTGTGCGCTCGCGCGTGTGAGCGTGAGCATCAACGTAGACGGTCGGCGTACACACCACCTGCTTCTCAGGTTGTTGGTTGCCCCAAGTCTGCAAGTGGCGTCGTGTTTGTACCCTGACAGAGTCTACTTACCGAGGCCCATATGGATGTCTTTGATTTCCGCAATCGTCTGATCGGCGAATACGGTGCCTACATCAACAGTTTCATCAATGTGCAGGATCCGCGCATCCGGCAATACATCCAGGACAGCCTTCAAGCCGGTCACTTGTGGCCCGCGCCCCTCATCCAGCTGAACCCCTCATTTGAGCCAGGTGAATGGATTGACGATCTGGCCAAGCAGGGCGTTCTTCACCCCGAAAGTTCGAGAATCTTTAAACGAGATAAAGACAACCCGGAATATCATGGCGCGGGCCTGCCCTTGCGGCTGCACAGGCACCAAACCGAGGCGATTCATGTCGCACGCACTGGCGCCAACTACGTGCTCACCACCGGAACTGGCTCGGGCAAGAGCCTGGCCTACATCGTCCCCATCGTCGATCATGTCCTGCGGCGTGGATCGGGCAAAGGCGTGCAGGCGATCGTCGTCTACCCGATGAACGCGCTGGCTAATAGCCAGGAAGGCGAACTCACTAAATTCCTCAAGCTGGGTTACCCCGACGAGCAAGGGCCGGTCACGTTCGCCAGATACACAGGGCAAGAGTCAGACGAAACACGCCAACGGATCATTGCCAATCCCGCCCGACATCATTCTCACCAACTATGTGATGCTCGAATTAATCCTCACTCGCCCGTTCGAGCGCCAACTGGTCCAAGCCGCGCAAGGGCTGCGCTTTCTGGTGCTAGACGAACTGCATACCTATCGCGGCCGGCAAGGCGCGGATGTGGCTTTGTTAGTCCGGCGAGTGCGTGACGCATTGAATGCCCCGACGTTACAGTGTGTAGGCACCTCAGCGACACTGGCTAGCACGGGCACCTTCGATGAGCAACGCGCAGATGTGGCCGGCGTAGCCAGCAATCTGTTCGGTGCTCCCGTCCTGCCACAGAATGTGATCGGCGAGACACTACGCCGTGCGACGAACGAACGTGACCTGAATGATCCCGCGTCTGTCGCAGAACTCGCAGGGCGTGTGACAGATTCTGATCGGCATCCCCCGGTTGATTATGAAGCGTTTGTCAACGATCCGCTGTCGATCTGGTTAGAGAGTACATTCGGCATCGCCACGGAAGCGGATACGGGCCGTTTGGTACGAGGGCGGCCACGCAGCATCACAGGGAAGGAAGGGGCTGCCCATCAATTGAGCGAGCTCACGGATGTGGGCGTCGAGCAAAGCACGCAAGCGATTGAAGCGGGCCTACTGGCCGGTTATCGCTGCCTCGATCCCAGGACGGGATTCCCGGCCTTCGCGTTTCGCCTGCACCAGTTCATCAGCCGTGGGGATACCGTTTATGCTTCGCTCGAAGTCGAGGAGACACGCTATCTAACGATGCACCGGCAGCAGTATGTGCCAGGCGATCGCGGCAAGGTCTTGCTGCCACTGGCGTTTTGTCGTGAATGCGGCCAGGAATACTACAGCGTGCGACTGGCGAAAGACAAATCGAGCGGCGCACGACAATTCATTGCGCGCGATCTGACCGATCAGTTGCCCAGCGATGATGGCGAGCCGGGATTTCTGTATTTCAACACCTCTGACCCGTGGCCGACTGATTCTGAAGACGTTGCGCAGCGCGTGCCTGACGATTGGCTTGAAGACTTTAAGGGCGGGCAGCGAGTGCGCAGCGATCGCAAGAAGCATTTGCCACAGCCGGTGTATCGTGGGATCCGATGGCTATACGATCTGAACCTGGCTTGGCAGGTCACTACATCAGCGCGCCGTTTCGCTTCTGCCTGCACTGCGGAGTCACCTATGGCGGGCGTCAGGCCAACGACTTCGCCAAGTTGTCCTCGCTGGCCTCGGAGGGTCGCAGTACCGCCACGACGATCTTGAGCCTGTCGGCAATTCGCGGCTTACAGAGTGATCAAACACTCAAGCCGGAAGCGCGCAAGATGTTGAGTTTCACCGATAATCGGCAGGATGCTTCCTTGCAAGCCGGCCACTTCAATGATTTCGTCGAAATCGGGCAATTGCGATCGGGGTTGCAACGGGCCGTATAGCATGCCGGCGCCAATGGCCTTTACCATGATCAACTTGCTCAGCAAGTCTTTGATGCCTTGCAGTCTGCCGCCGGAAGCCTACGCGGCCAATCCGCAGGTACGCTATCAGGCGAAGAACGAAGTAGATCGCGCTCTGCGGAATGTATTGGGGTATCGCCTGTATCGCGATCTGAAACGCGGCTGGCGCATCACGTCGCCGAACCTTGAGCAATGCGGCCTGCTGGAGATTCAGCTATCCGGCGCTGGACGAAATCTGCCAGGATGAAACACTGTGGGCATCGCGCCAGGGCGTGCTCGCCACGGCCAGTCCTGAGACGCGCCACAAGATCGCCAAGGTGCTGTTGGACTTCATGCGGCGCGAGCTGGCGATCAAGGTGGACTATCTCGACCAGCGCTCTCAGGAGAGCATTCAACAACAGAGCAGCCAACTCTTAATTGCACCGTGGGCCATCGATGAAAACGAGACGATGGAGTTTGCGGCCATCCTCTTTCCCCGTTCCCGCGGCCCGAAAGATTATCAGGGCAATGTCTTTCTGTCAGCGCGCGGCGGCTTTGGCCAGTATCTGCGGCGACGAACGACCTTCGCTGAGTTCAGCGGACGACTCAGCCTGGCGAATACCGATCCAGTCATCATCGATCTGTTGAGTGTGCTCAACATCGGCGGCCTGGTGCAGGAAGTTGAGCCGCCGCGCGAAAAGGGCGAGGTGCCGGGCTACCAATTGCCGGCATCGGCGATCGTGTGGCTGGCGGGCGATGGCACACGCGCTTTCCATGATCCGATCCGCGTGCCCAATGAGCCGGAAGGCGGCGGCCGGACCAATCCGTTTTTTGTCGATTTCTATCAGCATCAGGCGAACCACCTGCAAGGCATGGCGGCGCGCGAACATACGGCGCAGGTGCCCTCCGAAGATCGGGAAGAGCGCGAGATTCTGTTCCGTGAAGGCAAATTGCCGATCCTGTATTGCTCGCCGACGATGGAACTGGGCATCGACATCAAAGACTTAAATGTGGTCAATTTGCGGAACATCCCGCCGACGCCGGCGAACTATGCGCAGCGCAGCGGGCGCGCCGGGCGCAGCGGACAACCCGCGTTGGTCTTCTCCTACTGCGCAACCGGCAGTTCGCACGATCAATACTTCTTCAAGCGGCCCGATCGGATGGTGGCCGGGGCCGTGACGCCGCCGCGCCTCGACCTGACCAACGAAGACCTGGTGCGCGCCCACATCCATGCGATCTGGCTGGCCGAGAGCCAGCTTGAGCCTGGGCAAGTCCTTGAAAGACATTCTCGACGTGGCGGGCGATGATCCCACGCTGAATCTGCAGGAGGGTGTCCGGGCCGACGTCGAGGCCGAGGGGCCGCGACAGCGCGCGCGGGCCCGCGCCGAGCAAGTCATCGCCACGTTCCGGGCTGATCTGCTCTCAGTCGGGTTGGTATCACGACGGCTGGCTGGACGACGTGCTCACGCAAGTGGCCCGCCGCTTCGATCAGACCTGTGCGATCGCTGGCGCGGGCTGTATCGATCGGCTCTGGCCCAGGCGCGGGTGCAGGACAAAATCATCCGCGACGCGACACGCAGCGCCGACGACAAGAATCAAGCCTATCGGCTGCGCAGTGAGGCCGAAGAGCAGCTGCGCCTGCTGACCGACGTCGAGAACCTCGCGCAGTCGGACTTCTACAGTTACCGCTACTTCGCCAGCGAAGGTTTCCTGCCGGGCTACAACTTCCCGCGCCTGCCGCTGTCGGCCTACATCCCCGGCCGGCGCACCAAGCAGCGCGACGAATTCCTGTCGCGCCCGCGCTTCCTGGCGATCTCCGAGTTCGGTCCGCGCGCGATCGTCTACCACGAAGGCTCGCGCTATCTGATCAACAAAGTGATCATGCCGGTCGACGGCGATGAGCCGCTGACGCATCAGGCCAAGCGGTGCGAAGCCTGCGGCTATCTCCACCCGATCGCAACGGGCGACGGCCCCGATCGGTGCGAGCGCTGCGGAGCCATGCTCGAAGCGCCGCTGCGATCGTTGTTCCGCCTGCAGAATGTCTCGACCAAGCGCCGCGACAAGATCAACTCCGACGAAGAAGAGCGCATGCGGATGGGCTACGAGATCATCACCGGCGTGCGCTTCGTCGATCAAGGCGAGCGGCCCGCCTTCCAGACGGCGACGCTGGACGAAGGACGGCGCGAGCCTGGTACGGTTGACCTACGGTCACGCCGCGACCTTGTGGCGCATCAACCTGGGCTGGAGCCGCCGGGCCAACAAAGAGCAGTATGGCTTCGTGCTGGATGTGGAACGCGGCTACTGGGCCAAGAACGAGCAGACGCCGACGATGCCCAAGATGATCCGCTCTCAGCGCGGATCAAGCGCGTGATCCCGTACGTCGAAGATTCACGCAACTGCCTGCTGTTTGAGCCGGTCGAGACGCTGGCTGATGAGGTGATGGCTTCGCTGCAGGCGGCGCTCAAGAGCGCGATTCAAGTGCAGTATCAACTGGAAGACAACGAACTGGCCGCCGAGCCGCTGCCCTCGCCGGATCAACGTCGCCAGATTCTGCTCTACGAATCAGCCGAAGGCGGCGCGGGCGTGCTGCGGCGCTTGGTGGAAGACCCGCAGGCGTGGGCGCAGGTGGCGGCTGAAGCCTTGCGCATCTGCCACTTCGATCCGGCAACAGGTGAGGACCGGCGACGCGCGCCGCACTCCCGCGAAGACTGCGAGGCGGCCTGCTACGACTGCCTGATGAGCTACTACAACCAGCGCGAGCATCGCCTGCTCGATCGGCAGAAGATTCGCGATGTTCTGTTGGAGTTTACGCAGGCGCAGGTGGTCACTTCGCCCGTGGAGAAGACGCGCGGCGATCATTTGCAGGCGCTCATGCGTCAGGCCGGTTCTGATCTGGAACGCCAGTGGCTGAAGTATCTGGAAGATCACAAGTATCGCCTGCCGTCGAAAGCGCAAGTGTTCATTGAGGCCTGTCAGACGCGGCCAGACTTTCTCTACGAAGCAGAACAAGTCGCCGTCTACATCGACGGCCCGCACCACGCTTACGCCGAACGGCACGCGCGTGATGCGCGTCAGACTGAATGACATGGATCGATCGCGGCTATACCGTGATTCGCTTTGGCCTGGCAGATGATTGGGACGCGATCGTTGGCAAGTATCCGAACATCTTCGGGAGACGAGCATGACGCTTTGCCGTGGGTTCCTTGGTCAAAGCGCGCGGGCGCGAATGGGTGGTGCTGCCGGAATCGGCGGACGAGCTGCTGATCCTGCGGCCGCTGGGCGGCACGGAAGATGAAGTGGCCGGCATCTATCTGCCGCTGGAGCAGGTCGAGTCGGCGCAGTTCGATCTGCCGATCCCTACGCAGCCCGGCGATTATCGCTCGTGCGCGGTTGCTGCGCGATGCGGTGCGGCTGGGCTTCCGCTCGAGCGCCGGGCCGTTTCGCTCGTTTGCGCGCATCGCCGTCGAGCCGCGCCCGTATCAACTGGTGCCGCTGCTGATGGCGCTGAAACTCGATCCGGTGCGGCTGCTGATCGCGGATGACGTGGGCATCGGCAAGACCATCGAGGCGGGCCTGATCGCGCGCGAGTTGCTCGATCGCGGCGAAGTGGAACGGCTGGCGGTGCTGTGCCCGCCGCAGTTGGCCGAGCAGTGGCAGGCCGAACTGCACGACAAGTTCCACATCGACGCCGAACTGGTGCTGCCCGGCACCGCCACGCGGCTGGAACGCAATTGCCGCGTGGGTCAATCGCTGTTCGATCTGTACCCGTTCGTGATCGTCTCGACGGACTTCATCAAGTCCGACCGGCGGCGCGATGAATTCCTGCGCACGTGCCCGGAACTGGTCATCGTCGACGAGGCGCACACCTGCGCCTATGGCGGCGAAGGACGCGGCGGCGCGGCATCAGCGGCATCAACTGGTCGCCGGGCTGGCCGCGAATCCGAAGCGACATCTGATCCTGGTGACGGCCACCCCGCACAGCGGCAACGAAGCCGCGTTTCGCTCGCTGCTGACGTTGCTGAATCCCGACTTTGCCGAACTGCCCGACGATCTGACCGGCAAAGAGAACGAGCACCATCGGCGCAAGTTGGCGGCGCAGTTCGTGCAGCGCAGGCGCGGCGACATCCGGCGCTACCTGGACGACGGACACGCCGTTCCCCGACGCGCGAAGGCGGCGACGTGGAAGAGACGTACAAACTCTCGCCCGACTACAAGCGCCTGTTCGAGCGGGTGTTGAAGTATGCGCGCGAGATCGTGCAGCGATCCGGCGGACGGCAATCAGCATCGACAGCGCGTGCGCTGGTGGTCGGCGCTGGCCCTGCTGCGCTCGCTGGCGTCCAGCCCGGCGGCTGCCGCCGCGACCCTGCGCACACCGGGCGGCAAGCGCGGACACCGAAACGGTCGCCGAGGCGGATGAGATCGGGCGGCGCAGCGTGCTCGACATCGTCGACGACGAATCGGCGGAAGGCATCGATCTGCCGCCGGGCGCGGACTACGACGAGGGCGATGAGCGAGCAAGGCAACCGGCGGCGCTTGCTGGAGATGGCGCGTGAGGCCGAAGCGCTTGCACGGCGACAAGGACGACGAAGCTGCAGAAGGCCATCACGTTGGTCAAGGGTCTGATCAAGGATGGCTTTCAGCCGATCGTGTTCTGCCGCTTCATCCCGACGGCGGAGTATGTGGCCGAGGCGCTGCGCAAAGCGCTTGCCCAAAGGCGTCGAAGTGGCGGCGGTCACGGGCTTGCTGCCGCCCGACGAACGCGAGGAGCGCGTGCTCGAATTGGGCCAGGCCGCGCAGCACGTGCTGGTGTGCACCGACTGCCTGAGCGAAGGCATCAACCTGCAGGAGCACTTCGACGCCGTGCTGCACTATGACCTGTCGTGGAACCCGACGCGCCACGAACAGCGCGAAGGCCGCGTGGATCGCTACGGCCAGCCCAGCCCGACGATGCGCGTCATCACCTACTACGGCGTGGACAACCAGATCGACGGCATCGTGCTGGATGTGCTGATGCGCAAGCACCGCACGATCCGCAACTCGCTGGGCATTTCGGTGCCGGTGCCGGTCGACACCGATCAAGTGGTCGAAGCGATCTTCGAAGGGCTTGCTGCTGCGCGAGAAATCCAGCGGCGCGCAGCAATTGCTGCCGGGGCTCGAAGAGTATCTGCGCCCGCAGAAGGAAGACCTCAATCGGCCGCTGGGATGCGGCGGCGGAGCGCGAGAAACGCTCGCGGACGATGTTCGCGCAGGAGACGATCAAGGTCGAGGAGGTGGCGCGCGAACTGAAGGCGACGCAGGCCGCGATCGGTTCCGGCGTGGATGTGGCCGCGTTTGCGAAAGAGGCGTTCCGCGCGCATCGGCGCCGTGGTCAGCGAGAAGCGCACCGCGACCGAATTCAATCTCGCCGAGATTCCGGTGGGGTTGGCCGAGGCCGTGGGGCGCAAGGGCAAATTCGCGGCGCGGTTTGAATTGCCGGTGCAAGATGAACAAGTGTATTTGAGCCGCACGCATCCGATTGTGGAAGGGCTGGCGACGTATGTGATGGACACGGCGCTCGATCCGATTGGCGAAGGCGATTGCGCGGCGCTGCGGCGTGATCCGCACGAGCAAAGTGGAGAAGCGCACGACGCTGCTGCTGGTGCGCTTCCGCTATCACATCCTCACGAAGCGCGGCGAGACTGAACAGGCGCTGCTGGCGGAAGATTGCCAATTGCTGGCGTTTGCGGGTTCGCCGCAAAACGCGCAATGGCTGGATGGTTCAGTCGCCGAAGAGTTGCTGCTGGCACAGCCCGACGCCAACGTGCATGCCGAGCAGGCGCGTGATTTCTTGCAGAAAGTGTTGGATGGTTTTGAGGCGCTGCGACCGCATTTGAATGAAGTGGCCGTGCAGCGCGGCGAGGAACTGCTGGAGCAGCATCGCCGCGTGCGGACGGCGGCGCGCATGCAGGGCGTGAGTCAGCGCGTGGAGCCGCAACTGCCGCCGGATGTGTTGGGCGTGTATGTGTATTTGCCGAAGGCGTAGCTTCGCATGACTGGATCTGTGGTTAGTCGCAGTACGCGGTCTCGGTTCGTACGACGAGAACACGCCGCCAGGAACGTTGTTCGCCTTGCTAGTGCCTGAGCCAGTTGCAGGCGATACGACTTGGCCAATGTTTGGCGCAGGTTGCAGCGTGTGCGAATCGGATCGCAGTCTTATCACGCCGGGCCTGGAATCGACGATGACTGGACGAACACCGATACCAGCCAAAGTACTGATTGTCATTCAGGTGGAACTGAGAATACGCTGTTCGCAGGCTTAGCCAGACGAACTTCGATGAGGTCAGCGATCGACGGGCCTCGTGAAACCGAAACGACATTGACAGCCGCTGTCGATTTTCACTATGTCACGCTGAGCGAAGTTCACAGTTGGCTTCACCAATCGCAACTTTGTCAAGATGAAGTAATGCGCATATCGCTGTACAGAGTTTCAATCTGTTCCTTCAGGAGAAAAAGATGAGTATGGAAAAAGTGGCGTGGGATTACATTGATGGGGTACCGGCGATGAACAATCTCGTGAAGATGCTGGAAACTTGCAATATCCTGGCGCGATGCCCAAAATCGCATTTAAGCGATCAGCGGGATGGAGTTGGCGCGGTTTCTATATCAATCCTGACATCTTCTGTGGTTTAAGGTATGACCATTCCATGTGTATTTGCAGTGCCGAAGAATCATCAAGGCTTGCAATCCTACCTATAACGTGAACTTGATCTCGATCGATCGGCTCATTTCTTTGCCCTCACTGGCTGACGAGTAATTCCAGTTAATCGTTGATTCCTGTACAGCAGGCTGACTTACTCGCTATGCCAACAAACCTGACAACTTGACGACGCAGATATCCGGTGACTAACTGCAACTGCCACGCATAGGCGTCTTGGTCGTATATGCCCATTCACCGACTGAGGAGAATCTTGATGTCATCTCCGTCCATTGACCAAGATAAAGAACTTGCCGAATTCTTCACCGACGTTGAGCACTTGCGCGGGCGTTCAAGAATGCTGTCGCTGCGCCGACGTTGACGAAGCGGCTGTTCGTCATTCACGGCGTTGGTGGCGTGGGCAAGTCGTCGCTGCTGCGGATGTTTCGCCTGCACTGCAAGGGCGTGAATGTCCCGTCGCGCTCGCGTCGGGCGATGAAGCGAAATCCGCGTTCGACATTCTGGTGCGTTGGACGGACGATTTGAAAGCAGATCGTGTGGCGTTCCCTGCGTTCAGCAAGACCTACGAGCATTATCGCGAGATTCAAGCCAAAGTTGAGGCAATGAGGCAGGCAAAATCGCGGCGACAGGCGAGTCAAGGCGTGTCGAAAGCAAAGACCACGATTGAGCACTCGCGGCGCAGCATGGCTCGTATTCCCGGCATCGGCTCGTTGCTTGGCAAGCGTGGGTGGGTAGCGAGCGTGGAAGCATGTAGCCGATATATTGACGATGAGCTGCGTGGATTTAAGAAACCGGATATTGACTTGCTCCTCGACCCTACGAAGAAACTCACCGACGATTTTCTCAACGACATGACAAAAGCCGCAGACAAGCAGCGCATCGTGCTGATGCTCGATACGTTTGAGCAGATGACGGCGCTCGAAGATTGGGCGCGCGACATTGCGCAGCGCTTGCCCGCGAATGTGTTGTTCGTGATTGCAGGACGCGCTCTGCCGAACTGGGGTCGGGCTGGGATAGTTGGCAAAGGAACGCCCAAGTCGAAGAACTCAAGCCGATGACGGAAGACGTGATGCGCGAGTTGATTCAGCGCTATTACGCGACGATGCGCGGCGGTGAGCCGGATCCCGCACAGGTCGAGGCGATTATTCAGTTTGCGCGCGGTCTGCCGATGGTCGTGACGAGCGCGGTGCAATTGTGGGTCAAGTATGGCGTAGAGGATTTTCAGTCGGTCAAAGCCGAAATTGTCGCCAATCTGGTGGATCGGTTGATGGAAGGGTGTGCCGAACGCGTTGATTCCTGCTCTGGAAGCGGCAGCTATTGTGCGCTGGTTCGACCAACCGATTTTGCGCGCGGTGATGAAGCAAGACGATGTGCGCGACGCCTATAACGAATTGCGGCGCTTCCCGTTTGTGCGCTCGCGGATAGAAGGGCTGGCGTTGCACGATGCGGTGCGTGAGATTATGGACGAGAACCTGCGCGTACAAGATTCCGAGCGGTATTGCAAATTGCACGAACATGCAGCAGCGTATTTTGAGAATCAATTGGAGAAAACAACAGGCGAAGAAGCCGATCGGTTGGGGCTGGAGCGATTGTATCACCGCATCCGCGCCAATGAAGAAACGGGCATTAAACTGTTTCAAGATGGCAGAAGAGATGACACGGTATCGGCTTATTAATCGATTGCGTGCGCTAGTGAATGATGCGAACGTGTACCCGTTGGAACGTGACAATAGTAGGCTGTGGCGAGATATGTACGCTGCTCGATTAACGGACATGAGCGGCAACCTGGATTTTGCAGCAAAGACATACGATGCGATTGGCGGAACACGAGGGCCGATAGAGTCCTGCGAGGATACGCATACAGTAATTAGCAGGAATCTAGCAGACGAAACGATATTTCAACAAGATGGTTTTCAAAGACTGCTGGCTGCTCACGAGAATGTAAGCAGTTTCTTCCAGACTCGGATACTACCAAACATTGATTCTCCGACGCTTGGGTTGAAAGTATTATCATCGACTTGGAGAAGCAGACAAAGCACTTGAGTACTCTATGCACTTGAGTGCTCCAGCGGGGTACCGTTTAGATGCCAGGCTACCGTACGATGCGGTACAGTGACTAGAAAGACTGCGGGAATCCACTATGCAAGGTAATTGGCAGAAAATGTTCGCTATGCGAGATAGAGGAAAGGAAACCTTACCCAGAATATTGCGATTCTGCGATGAACGTACATTTCTTGGGCAGTTGGGCATGTGCACGAGTTTGGGCAGGAAGTGTATTATGAGACCGAGTGTGATGTGAGAAAAGGAGAGACAATACTTCGGGAGATTGGAGATAGCGCACTACTTCCAAGTTTTCTTATGGATTTAGGATTGTCACTTGGAATGCAAAACAAATATAGTGATGCTAAGGCATAATTTCACGAGGATTATTGACGCCGCGAAAGGCGAATTGTCAAGGTCGGGTACACTTTTTCGGCAGAATCCTAGTGAGACGCGGCGAGTTTGATATGGCTATGGAGTATCTCAAACTAGCTGGAACTCTTAGAAAAATCGGTGGAAACAACGATACTTTCGAAAATCTTCACCTGTTTGGTGAATTATCTGAGGTTTGCAATGAATGGCGAGAATCGCAACTTGGTATCAACGATGTCTTGAGTTTCGCTGGACGGGTCGTCGCTACTTTGAGTGTGGGGCCTTCGCCGGCCTCGTCCGATGAATCACAAAGCGATTATTCTGCCATTCCGCCACTTCTCACTGAGTGAGCGGTTAGCACAGCAGTATGAATACAACGACCACCTCGCGTCACTGCGATTGACGCAGGGGCATATCGCATGGGAAGGCAATGCGCCGACGTGGGACAACGGCTTTGAGGCGGCGCTGCACTTCTATCAACACGCGCTGATCTACGCCCTACGCTACAACCGCTTTTTGTTGGATGAGGTGCTGTCAGGGCGACCACAAGGCACACCACTACGACCGATTATTCCTCAGCTGTTTGGAACACGACGAAGAGGGACGGCGATGTGATCGCGTTGCGCGATTGGTGGCATACGGGCTTCAACGACATTGGCACGCCACGCCCGGATACGATTTCGCCGATTCCTGAAGGCATTCCGTTGTTGAAAGCAGACGCCTCGCACGCGAACGCGAACCGGGGGACGGTTCGGCGCAAAAGAGTGTGATCGAGCAGATTGGAACAGCATCATCATACGCAACCGAGTCATGCGTACCTTGAATCATAGTCGTTAGTTTTGCGTGAGTCGGAGATAAAATGAAGTACCTCATTTTTGTGCAGAATTTGAAGAGACTGTTGATACAAATCAAGGAGACGGGAATCGATCCTGTACTTATTGCTGTACCAAATCATCGCCTTGTTCACGAATTGAGGACTTACGCGTTCAAAAGACTCAGCGACAGCAAGCCTGGCCGTGAATTAGGTCGCGGCACCCCCAGCCGCAACTTCACTGACGACCTCCTCAACAAGGATGCGTTTGCCTTGCGGGTCAGATACGGTGTCATTAAACTCAACGAGTACTCGGTTGATAGGATGCGGTATTTCGACTATCTGTCAAAGGCCATCGACCAACACTTTGGGATTCGCAATTCCTCTTCGACGCTGGCATCAACGATAGATGCTCTTCTCGTGGAAGAACTTGCCAAGTGCTTCCAGTCTTGGTATAGGCCGGAAGATATCTTTTTGGTTGACTTTGCTCGTCAGCGGCAACTCATCGTAGCGGATAAATCTTTTGAACAATGGTTTGTCTCCAATCTTCGTCAGTATCTGCTTCAGCTTCAACTTTCGAATCGATTGTGTTCTTGTGCGGTTTGGAAATTGTGCTCGCGCAGGATCGCTATCAGGTTGCCTTCATTTCAGAGGATGTCCTGGACGAATTGCTCACTGCGCCAGAAGGAAAGGTGCAGCTAGATTTGAGGTCAGCCACGCCATATTCCTTGCGTCTCTTTGGAATCATTGAAGGTCAACGCTCAAGAGCGGTCACCGTTACAGATTTTGGATACCAGATTCTGCTGCGACTGCAAGCAGCGCTGCCTGATCTGAAGAATATAGTCCTACTGTTGTTGGAATCAGAAAGCCACAGGGTTTCGATTCAAGAGTGAAACTGATGTAGCAAAGTATCACAGCAAAAAATCGAGCAATCGACCACGTTGGCGAGTGATCAAAAGCATTCAGTAAACACAGCGTCGATCTTATTTGAGACAGGAAAATATTTGGACGGGTTGCGTGTACTCTATCCTCTTGTGGAGAGTGTTCTTGACTCTGCACTTAAGTCAGGTAGGAATGACTCCTGCTAACATGTCTGGTATGCGCGAGAAAACTCGCGCGCTTGTTGAACATGGCATCGTTCGCCAAAATCTTGCTCCTGCGCTTGAAATTGTGGCGGATGGACGCAATAAAGTTTTACACGGCAACATTCTTGAAAATTCTGAATATCTGGAACCGCTCGGCAAATTTGTGTTGGCGTTCCTTTACACTCTAGTGACCGAGATTGGGCGTATATGAAACGGTAAAGCCTAATTAAGACTCTGGACTTCTCATTCTATGCCCACCCATCGCACCACCTTCACCACCATCCGCACCGAGGGGGCGATCTTGCCCGCCGACCTTCTTCAGCGCATTGCCGAGGGGGATGCGGCGCTGGGCGGCCTAGCGCCGGAGGCGTATCACCTGGCGGCGGGCGAGAGATCAACGAGGCGGTCAATCGCGCGTGGAATCGCTGTCTGGGCGCGTGGCGAGTTTCCAATCGGCGGCGGCGCGACTGCCGGAGAATGATCTGGGACGTCGATCACGCGCGAGCGCTGGCTATTACCGCTGTTTCAGGAACTGGGCTATGGCCGCCTCGTGCCCGCGAAGGCGATTGAGATTGGAAGGGGGGGGTCACCCCGTACCCGATTTCGCACGGCTGGCAGAACACGCCGATTCATCTGGTGGGGCTAGGTCGATCTCGATCGACGGACGCCGGGCGTGGCCGGGGCGTCGCGCAGCAGTCCGCATAGTCTGGTGCAGGAATTGCTGAATCGATCGAGCGAGCACCTGTGGGGCATCGTGTCGAACGGGCTGCGGCTGCGCGTGCTGCGCGATAACGCGCGTCTGACGCGGCAGGCTTATGTGGAGTTCGATCTGCAGGCGATGATGGACGGGGAGGTGTACGCGGATTTCGCGCTGTTGTGGTTGGTGTGTCATCAGTCGCGGGTTGAAATAGGGATCGACTCCGGAGTCGGGAGTCGGGCCTACTCCATCCCACTCCGACCTTCTGCTGGCTGGAGCAATGGATGAAGGCGGCCCAGGATCAGGGGACGCGGGCGCTCGATCAACTGCGCGGCGGCGTGGAGGCGGCGATTACGGCGCTGGGGACAGGCTTCGTGGAGCCCGCCGACGAGCAATCGGGCGTTGAGGGAGAAGCTGCAATCGGGTGCATTGAGCGCGCAGGAGTTTTATCGGCAGTTGCAGCGCATGGTGTATCGCCTGATCTTTTTGTTCACGGCCGAGGAGCGCGGCTTGCTGCTCGATCCCAAGGCCGATCCGGTCGCGCAGGAACGCTATACGCGGTATTACTCGATCGGGCGGCTGCGACGATTGGCCGAGCGCCGCGGCGGGACGCGGCATGTCGATCTGTATCACGGCCTGCGGCTGGTGATGGTTCATCTGGGCGGTAACGGCTGTCCTGAATCTGGCGCTGCCGGCGCTGGGCAGTGATTTGTTCAACAATGAGTTCATCCGCGATCTGGAGGGCTGCGAGATCGCCAATCGGGATTTACTCGACGCGATCCGCGCGCTGGCTTTTATCCAAAGCAAGGGCGCGCGGCGGCTGATCGATTACAAGAACCTCGGCTCGCAGGAATGGGGCAGCGTGTATACGTCGCTGCTGGAACTGCATCCGATTTGAATCTGGGCGCGGGGACGTTTGAGTTGCAGTCGGCGGCGGGCAATGAACGCAAGACGACGGGCTCGTATTACACCGAGCCGGGGCTGGTGAATGAGTTGATTGAAAGCGCGCTGGAGCCCGTTATTCAGGCGAGGTTGGCCGAACGGATAAGGTGACAAGAGGACAAGAGGACAAGATGATCTCGCCACCGGTCAGCGTGTCATCCCTTCATCCTGTCACGCAAGTTCAGACGAAAAACAGCGCCTGGAGCACGCAATCCTCTCCATCAAGGTGTGTGACTTCGCGAGCGGCAGCGGTCACATGCTGCTGGCGGCCGGGCATCGGCTGGCGCGACATCTGGCGATCGTCCGATCGGGGACGAGGAACCATCGCCGGAAGCGCTGCGCACGGCGCTGCGCGATGTGATCGACCCTGCCTGTACGGCGTGGACATCAATCCGCTGGCGGTGGAGTTGTGCAAAGTGAACCTGTGGATGGAGGCGCTGGAGCCGGGCAAGCCGCTGTCGTTTCTCGATCATCACATCAAGTGCGGCAACTCGCTGATCGGCGCGACGCTGGCGCTGCTGGCCGGGGGCATCCCCGCTAAGCCTTCACGCCGATCGGGGCGACGACAAGGCGGTACGCAGCACGTTCAGAAGAAGACAAGCAGGAACGCGCGGGCCAGCGCAGTCTGTTCGACGCGGCGCTGCAACCGTGGGAGCGCGTGGGCGATATCGCGGCCAGCCTGCTGCAATTGGACGAGCTGGCCGACGATACGATTGACGGGGTGCGGCGCAAGCAGGCGCGGTATGCGGAAGTGGTGCGATCGAGCGGCTACGCCTACGCCGCCTGTGGGCCGATAGTTGGTGCGCGGCCTTTGTGTGGAAGAAAACTAAAGAGTTTCCGTACCCGATTACGGAGGAGGTGTTCCGCCGCATCGAGCGCAACCCGTTCGACCTCGCGCCGTGGATGCGGGCAGAGATCGAGCGGTTGGCGGGGCAGTATCAGTTCTTTCACTGGCATCTGGAGTTTTCCGATGTGTTTCGACCCTTACCCGAACCCGACCCCACACAAGGATCGGGCTGGGAAGGTGGTTTCGACGTTGAATTGAGCAATCCGCCGTGGG
>CAWJPR010000002.1:0-29226 GCA_963844815.1 uncultured Chloroflexia bacterium | reverse complement strand
GGCGGGATCCACACGGCCCGCCCTCAGGGAGTGTTTCTTAAAGTCTTGCTATGCGTCACACCGCACCTGCGGTGGGTGCAGGTGTTCCCGCGTGTTTTGGCGGGAATCCAGCAGCCTCAAGAGCGCCAATCGCTGATGAGCAGACTCAGTAGATCCAAATTTCATAGTCGCGGAGCCGCCACAGCTTGAATGGTTGCTCTGCCGCCATATTGTCGTTCCAGCGCACGGCGAATAAACTTGGCCATGCGGCGCAGTTGAACCAGTGTCGTTTTGAGCCCGCGCCGGCCGCGGCGCGGCACTTGAGCATATAACCAACGCAAATGCACCCAGACATTCAGCAGCACGAAACTCAGCGTGATCAGCACAAAGCGATAGGCGGGATTGGGCGAGGTTGTCCAGCCTCGCCCTTGACCCGCACAGCGGTAGCTGCTCTCGATGCCAAACCGTTTCCGATACCAGCGGCGCGCTTGGCGTGGCGAGAGGTCAAGGTCGATCAAAATATAGAGCAACCAGACCGCGCGATGCTTCAACCGCTTGGTGCGTTTGGCCGTGGTGAAACTCCGGCACACGACCATGTGGGCGGTGAAAGTCTGGTCGCCCGAGACAAAAGTGTGAGTGGTACGGTAACTCCGGCGGCCCTGACACAAGGCCCGTGTTCCGCCCGTTTTCCCACGAATGGGGCATGCGATCAGCGCGGGTTGCGCCCGACGCGTCAAATACTTCATCACGGCGATGCTGGCAAAGCCTTTATCCAGAAAGAGACAGGCGATCTGAAAGCCCTGCTTTTTCAGGCGGTTCAACAGATCATCCAGCAGGCTGGCTACGTCCATCTCGGGCAAAACAAAGCGCAAGGCCAGCGTCACCCGCAGCCCGTTCAACAGAACAGAGGCCGTGGCAATCCGATAAAAGCGCGTCGTGCCATCTCGGGCCTTGCCCCGCACCCACAACCCTGTCGCTTGGGGTTGTTTGCCGTAGTACGGACGGTCATGAAAATCGATCGCCACCTCGCGAGCCTGCCGCCAAACCCGAAGCGGGATCTCGACCCGCAACGCCGCATTCAAGCGGTGTTCCAACTCAGGCAAATCTTCAACACCCAACGGCTCATTCAGATAACGCCGAACAGTTTCCGGGTCAGAAGCCGCCGTCCAATCCGTGCAGACCGCCTCCAGCGTGCTCCGATTCACCGCAATGCCCAGCAAGACGTTCAGCAAATCATCGGTCGTGCAACAACTCCCGTCCGCCACCAGTGGCAAATGGTCTTGCAGAGAGCTCCCGGGCGTGAGCCAACACTTGGTCGTCTGTCAGTTTCAGCGTATCATTCAGCATGGCAGGCTTGTCCTGTGTAGATTGTGGGGTGGCACCGACAATCTTACACGCGGTAGACAAGCCTGCCCAGTTAGGGCTATAGCTGATTCAACACGCGAAATTTGGATCTACTGAGTCTTATTCGTGATGATGAACGATACCAACGAAGCCGACGACGTGGGCGACTACTTGCAGCGCAAGTATCCGTCTGAGTTTAACGGCGACCAGTTGTTGATCATCCACACCGATCGGGCGGGTGAAGTTTCCAAGAAAGACCTGGACAAAGCGCGCACAGCCTCGCGCGAAATTGAAGATCCCAGGAATCCCATCAACGCGATCGTCAGTGTGTTGATGCTGCGCGAGGGCTGGGATGTGCAAAACGTAACGGTGGTCGTGGGCCTGCGGCCCTACACCTCGAAAGCCAATATCCTGCCCGAGCAAACGATCGGGCGCGGCTTGCGGCGCATGTTTCGCGACCTTGCCACAGACTACATTGAGCGGGTCGATGTCATCGGTAACAAAGCCTTTATTGAGTTTGTCGATCAACTAGAGAAATACGAAGACATCGCGCTGGATACTTTCCAGATCGGCAAAGACAAACTCACGATCGTCACCATTGCGCCCGATCCGAACAAGTTGGACAAAGACATCACGCTGCCCACCCTCAGCCCGATCTTGAGCCGCAAGCGCACATTGGCGGAGGAAATCGCCGGGTTGGACGTAAGCGCCATGACGTGCCCGACCCTGCCCCGCAAAGCGACTGACGCAGCGGCCAAGACGTTCCGCTATGAAGGCTATGACATCATCACTTTGGAGAAACTGATCGAGCGTGATTACACCTTGCCCGAAGCGCAGACCTCACAAGAGGTCATTTCGTACTACGCCAAGCGCATCGCGCAAGACGTGAAACTGCCGTCACAGTTTGCGGCGCTCGCGCCCAAAGTCCGCGAGTTCCTAGAGACGCGGGCCTTTGGCGAGCCAGTCAATCTTGATGATCCGGTCATCCTCAAAGCGATCAATACCAATGTGGCGCAATACGTCACCGTGCAGACTTTCCTCAAAGCCTTGCGCCCGCTAGTCGTGCAAGAGTTGGAGCCACAACTGCTGAACGAGGGGCGGAAACTGTCTGACACTCTGCCGTTTCCATATTCGCGCCCGACCCTGCCGGCGACTAAGACGGTGTACAACCTTGTGCCGTGCGGCAATGAATTTGAAAAGGCGTTTGCGAAGTTCCTGGAGGATGCGCCCGACGTGGATCGGTTTGCCAAACTGCCAGAGCAATTCGGCTTTGCGATTGAGTATACCGACTCCAACAACAACTTGCGCTATTACGAGCCGGACTTTGTGGCCGTGTTGACTGACGGCACTCACCATCTGGTAGAGACGAAAGGCCGCGAAGACGTAGACGTTGCCAACAAAGATCGGGCCGCGATCCTGTGGTGCGAGAATGCCACACGGCTGACAGGCACAATCTGGCAATACGTCAAAGTGCCACAGAAGGAATACGAGAAACTACGCCCCGATGAATTTGCCGATCTAAGCGTGTTTGAGCAAACGCCGATGTTGTAGCCTCTCGATTCGGTTGGCGACACTGCTGGTTGTTAGCACAATGGTGTTCGAATGATTTTCTCTGCCCTTACGGCTGCCCATCGGCGCGCGCGATGGGAATTTGCATCTCGATCACGATATTCCTGAACTGTTCGGTCTCGATCTCCAGTTCGCGCCAGAAGAGATGGAGTTCGCGATACGGCCCGGCTGACACATAGCCGTGTGAGCCGATCCACGCATACAACGCCACCATCGCCTGGCCGATGTCCCACATATCGCCCTTGTGAATGACGCTCGCCATCGTTTCGACCGCCGGCAGGTCATGCAGCGCCAGGGCTTCCGGCAGCGCCGCCGTTTGGACAGCCGCGCGATCGATCGGCGTGCCCAGTTCCATGTCGATGTCGCGCTCGACGTACTCGGCGTTGTAGTAAATCGCGAGTTCGTGATCCTGCGGCGCCAGATCGTGCTCTGCCAGCCAGCGGTAGATCGTGGTATACATCTCGCAGCGATAGTCCACCATCACGTCGAAGCCCGGCACCAGCCGCCGGCACGCAGCGATGGTCTGCGCCTCGACGGATTTAACCACCACTTCGTACGGCGACGGTTTACCCTCGCGCTCGATCTGTTTGAGGCGCGCTTCGACGCGCCGCATCTGCGTCTGCATGGCCTGCAGCTGCTGCTCAATCTCGGCCTGCTTGAGCATCAACATCCCGCGCAGCTGATCGGCCGGCAGATCGCGCTGGAGCAGATCCCCGATCTGTTCCAGCGACAGGCCCAGATCTTTCAGCGCGAGGATGCGATTAAGGCGCGGCAGCTGCTCGATGGCGTAGTAGCGGTAACCCGTGAACTTGTCGATCTGCGCGGGCTTGAGCAGGCCCATTTCATCGTAGAGCCGCAGCGTGCGGATCGAGACCTGACCCAGTTGCGAGAAGTCGCCGATTCTGAACATGGTTTACTCAATGGGCATGATTCGGGCCTGCATCCTGGAAGGAGACCGGATCTTCGAGCGGTTCCAGGTGCGCCGTGACGATCGCGCCCGGCAGCGCCTGGCAGATTTCATTTTCGATCTGCTCCAGCATGGCGTGGCCGTGCTGCACCGTCCAGAAGCCGGGCACCAGAAAGTGGAAGGAGACAAACCGCTGCGCCGCCGCCTGGCGCGTGCGCAGCGCGTGATACTCGGCGCCCTGCGCTGTGTAAGCATCCAGCACCTTCACCACGACAGCCTGTTCGTCGACCGGCAGCGAGGCATCCATCAGGCCGGCCGCCGATCGGCGCAGCAAGCCGATCGCCGTCCACACGATGTTGGCGGCCACGAGCAAAGCAATGATCGGATCGAGCCGCAGCCAGCCGGTGAGCGCCACCGCCACTATGCCGGCAATGACGCCGACCGACGTCCACACGTCCGTCATCAAGTGCTTTCCATCGGCTTCCAGCGTAATCGAATCGTATTGCCGGCCCGCCCGCAGCAGGACGCGCGCCACAAAAAAGTTGATCGTCGATGCGGCCACCGCCACGATAACACCGATGCCCACCGCTTCCAGGGGCTGCGGATCGAACAGGCGTTGAATGGCCGCGTAAGCAATCAATACGGCCGCAATGAGAATCAAGACACCTTCGATGCCGCTGGAAAAATACTCGGCCTTGCTGTGGCCGTAGGCGTGACTTTCGTCGGGCGGGCGCGCCGCAACCGCGAGCATGCGCAAGGCCACCAGCGCGCCGGCCAGATTCACCAGCGATTCCGCCGCGTCCGATAGCATGCCCACCGAGCCGGTCAATAGAAACGCCAGCGACTTCAACGCAATCGTCGAGATCGCTGCGCCGATGGACAACCAGGCGTATTTTTTGAGAGAAGAGCGATCCATGAGAACCTGCTATCCTTGATGAGGAAGCGCCCCGCCCGATAACTGCAGCGGCGGGGCGCTCGAGTTGTCGCGAAGGAGTAAGGGACGCCGGATGAAAGGTGCGCTTACGCCACCGTCACGCCGGGATCGAGGTAAACATCCTGAATCGCATTGAGCAGCGCCACGCCATCCTTCAACGGCTTCTGGAAGGCCTTGCGGCCGGAGATGAGGCCCATGCCGCCCGCGCGCTTGTTGATCACGGCGGTCGCCGCCGCCTCACCCAGGTCATTCTTGCCCGAGGCGCCGCCGCTATTGATCAGGCCGATGCGGCCCATGTAGTTGTTGGCGATCTGGTAGCGGCATAGATCGATCGGGTGGTCGCTGTTCAACTCGGTGTACATGCGCTCGTCCAGCTTGCCGTAGGACGATCCGCCCATATTCAAGGCCTTGAAGCCGCCGTTGTTCTCCGGCAGTTTCTGCTTGATAATGTCGGCCTGAATCGTCGCGCCCAGGTGATTGGCCTGCCCGGTCAGATCGGACGAGACGTGGTAGTCCTTATCCTGCTTGAAGGCGTTGTTGCGGATGTAGCACCACAGCACCGTCGCCATGCCGAACTCGTGCGCCAGCGCAAACGCCTGGCTGATCTCCACGATCTGCCGGCCGCTCTCGGCCGAGCCGAAGTAGATCGTCGCGCCCACCGCCGCCGCGCCCATGTCCGCACACTGCTTGATGGTGCCAAACATGATCTGATCGGCTTTGTTGGGGTAGGTCAACAGTTCGTTGTGATTGATCTTCACCATGAAGGGGATCTGGTGAGCGTATTTGCGCGCCACAATGCCCAGCACGCCAAAGGTCGAAGCCACGGCATTGCAGCCGCCTTCGATCGCCAGCTTCACGATATTTTCCGGATCGAAGTAGTCGGGATTCTTGGCGAACGACGCGCCGCCGCTGTGCTCAATGCCTTGATCGACCGGCAGGATCGACAGATAACCGGTGCCCGCCAGGCGGCCATGCTGATACATCCACGCCAGGTTGCCCAGCACGCGATTGTTGCGATCGGAATTGATGAACATCCGATCGACCCAGTCCGGCCCCGGCAGATGCAGCCGCTCCTTGGAAATCTTGGGGGTGTTGAACCCCAATAGATACTCGGCCTTATCGCCCAACAGCTCTGATACCTTGCTCATGTTAACTCCTCTGCTTGAGAATTGGATTGATGCCAAACGGAGCAGGCCGTCGCCCGCCCGAAATGTCCGATCGACCGCCACAAGTTTACCACTAATCGGCGGCACAGGGGCGCCGGCACGCCCCCGATTTTACCCGAAAATTCGCCGCTGGCGATGGACCGGCGTCCTCACTCGCGGCGCAGCGGGTCACAACACGTAGATGGGATTGCTGAAGATCCAGCCCCTGCCTTTACGGTAGGCCTCCACCCGATAGACCCCGGCCTCAGCCGAAGTAAATTTCAGCTTCACACCCTTCGCGCGCGCCACCACGCCCCTGCCCGCCCGCACGATCTGAATCGCCGCCGGCTGCGGCACTTCCACATCAAAGTTCACGGCGCCGGCCCGGCGAATTTCTTCACCCGGCAGCGCGTGCTCGGAAGCGCTGCGCGCCCTGAATGAGAAGCCGGCGGTTGATCCCAACAAATCATATCCCACCCAGCCGCGCCCTTTCTCCAGCGCCGAAAAGATCAGATACTTGTCGTATTCCACATCGCCCGTCAGCACTTCGTCGATCAGCAGGTGGGTGTTCACGCAGCGGAAGAGATACTCGTACGGAAAAACCACGCGCTTGACGGAGCCAAGCGCCAGATTGAAGGCGTGCGCGTCGGAGTTGCCAAAACCCACCACCTGAGCTCCGCTCGCCAGCAGATCATCCCACAATTTCAACGTCTCATGGAAAGGCCCGCGAATCGCGCGCTGCGGGTACAGGGTGTAGTAGATCGCGCCCAGGCGATGCCGCAGCCGCGCCTTGTACTCCGACATGTAGTTCCAGATTTCCAGACCGGCGTAGCCCTGCACCTGCCAATCGACCCACGGAATACCCGGCTCGCGCATGAATTTCAAAGGATAGTCAAACGGATGAGCGAGGAAGGTTAATCCGCCGCGCGCCCGCGCCGCGTCGATCAACTGCTGCGGATTGGCCGCGCACTGGCTGAGTTCGGCCTCTGCGCCATAGATGAGGAGATGATTCACCTGCGGAGAGCGCCGCGTATGATGGACTTCCTGCCCCACCAGCACCAGCACATCGCGATGGTAGCCCTGCGGTCCCTGCACCCACAGATTGTGATCGGTCACCACAATGAAATCCAGCCCGGCCTGCGAGGCGGCCTGCGCGATCTGGTCGTGATACCACGCCCCATCAGAATAGGGCGTGTGCATGTGAAGGTTGCCGACAACTTCGTGTGTCATAGGTCACTCAAACAAACCCGGCTGCGACGGCGCAAACTCGCCGCCCGGCCCGGCCCAGCGGAAGCGCTTGAGATCGATCTTGCCGCGCGGATCGAAGACGATCCCCTCGGCCTCCAGGCGCAGACGCTGCTTCTGCGCGGCTTCGCCTTTCAGGGAAACCTTGCCTTGAGAATTGATCACGCGCTGCCACGGCACGTCCTCAGGGCATACCGCCATGGCATAGCCCACCACGCGCGCGTCACACCCCGGCCCAACCAGTTGGGCCACATCGCCGTAGGTGGTCACTCTGCCGCGCGGAACCTGGCGCACGATGTCGTAGACGCGGGGAAAAAGCGCGCGGGTCTGGGGATCGATCTGCATAGCTTGATTATACTCGCGCCGAAACGGCGCGGCAAACGCAGGGTGGGTGATCGGTGCATTTCAATCTGGGGGCAGACTTGGCTGAGCAAGCATTCTGAGCGGAGCGTAGCGCAGTCGAAGAACGCTTGCTCAGCCGTGTCGCATCCTCACCTGCACTGCACCTGCGGTGCGAGCAGGTGCAAGTGTCGACTCCACTGCGTTCCGCTCACGCCCTGTCCGCGAAGCGGGGGCGCGCCAGGCGGAATGCTTAACTTGCCCCAAAAGTGAAATGCACGCGTGGGTGATGCTATAATATGCCCATCCCCTTTCAGCCCAGAGGTCCAACCTTGAAAAAAGGCGAGAAGAAGAAACAGAGGACGGTGAGACATGAACAACCAGGAAGTCGCCCGCACCTTCGAACTGCTCGCCGATATGCTCGATATTGAAGGCACAGAGAATCGATTTGCCATCCTTGCCTATCGCCGCGCCGCCGAGCAGATCGCCAATCTCGAGCGGGACATCAACCCGATCGCGCAGGCCGGCGAACTGCGTTCGATCCCCGGCATCGGGCAGGCCATCGCCGACAAGATCACCTCGCTGCTCAACACCGGCTCGTTCGATCTGCTCGAGCGGATGAAGCAGACGATTCCGGCCGGCGTCGTCGAGATGCTGGCCGTGCCCGACATGGGACCGAAGCGCGCGAAGATGTTGTGGGAACAGGCCGGTATTACGAACGTCGCCGAATTGGAACAGGCCGCCCGCGAGGGCAAACTGGCGGGATTGCCCGGCATCGGCCCGAAGATGGAGGCGAAGATCGTCGCCAACATCGAAGTGACCAGGAAGCGCGGCGCGACCGATCGAACGCCGCTGGGCCTCGCCTACCCGCTTGCCTACGCGATGTTGAAGCGGCTCATGTACGTCGCCGGGGTGCAGCGCGCCTCAGTGGCGGGTTCGCTGCGGCGCATGAAGGAAACGATCGGCGATATCGATCTCCTCATCGCCGCGGAAGAAGCGGATCCGGTGATGGAGGTGTTCGTGTCGCTCGATCAAGTGGCGGAAGTCATCGCGCGCGGGCCCACCAAATCGAGCGTGCGGCTGCATACCGGCCAGCAAGTCGATCTGCGCGTGATTCAGCCCAGGCACTGGGGCGCGGCGCTGCAATACTTCACCGGCTCCAAGGATCACAATGTGCGCCTGCGCGAGATCGCGCTGAAGAAAGGCTATTCGCTCAACGAGTATTCGCTGACACGCGTCAAGGATGGCAAGGACTTCTTCTGCCCCGAAGAGCGCGACGTGTACGAGAAACTGGGACTGCCCTTCATTCCGCCGGAACTGCGCGAAGATCGCGGCGAGTTCGAGCGCGACATTCCGCGCCTGATCGAATTGTCCGACATTCGCGGCGATCTACAGATGCACACCCGGTGGAGCGACGGCGAGACGACTATCGAGCAGATGGCGCGCGCCGCCCGGGCGAAGGGTTACGAGTATATCCTCATCACGGATCACTCGCAATCACTGGGCGTGACCAATGGCCTGACACCCGAACGGTTGAAGCAGCAGCGGAAAGAGATCGACGCCGTGAACGCGCTGGGCCTGGGGATTCGTGTCCTGCAAGGCACGGAGGTGGAAATCAAGGCCGACGGATCGCTGGATTATCCTGACGAGGTGCTCGCCTCGCTCGACGTGGTATTGGCCTCACTGCACACCTCGCTGCGGCAGGAGCATGACAAAGTCACGCAGCGCGCCCTCAAGGCGATCCGCAGTCCGCACGTGGACATCTTTGCGCACCCCACCGGGCGGCTCAACTTCGAGGCCGGCGATCCCAGGAAAGCGCGTGAAGGCGCCGACCTGGACATGGAAGCCATTATCGCCGCGTGCCAAGAAACCGGCACGATCCTCGAAATCAACGCGAGTCCCGAACGGCTCGATCTCAACGATCTCAACGCGCGCCGCGCGCTCGACCTGGGCTGCCTGCTCGTCATTTCCACGGACGCGCACAATCCGGCCATGTTCAACAACATGCATTATGGCGTCGCCATGGCCCGCCGGGCCTGGGCCACACCCGATCGGGTGATCAATACGTGGCCGCTCAATAAACTCATCGCCTATGTGAGCACGCCATAGTGGAAGACAATCACACCCTGTCAGGTAACTCGACAGTGAATCGGGCGGGCGGTGTGGAGATCGCCGCCGATGCCGTCCACGTCGCCGGAGATGTGGTCGGACGCGACAAGATCACGAATGTTTATCAGGCTCTACCGTCCCTCGAAATCAAGCCGCCCCCTGAGCCCGAGCGCCCTCCCGAAACAGCCCACTTCGTCGGCCGCCAAACAGAAGTAGCCAATTTCATTGAACAATTAGCGGCCAGGCACCTGGCGATCATTACCGGCATGCCAGGCGTGGGCAAAACTACGGTGGCAGACTGTCCTCGCCAGACAGGCCAGCGAAGCAGATAAGTTGTTCTGGCACGCCTTTCATGCCGGCGAAGACGTCAACGTGGTTCTCTGGAAGATCGCCGGATTTCTCGCCTGGCACGGCCAGCCTGAGATATGGCGCATGCTGCACAGCGCTCAGGCGAGCAGCGGACAATTGCCTCCGCCGGCGGTGCTCTTCGATTACGTTTTTCAGACCTTGCGCGGGCAGAACTACCTGCTGTGCTTCGACGATTTTCATCTGGTGGAAAGCGATCCGCTGCTGGGCCAGCTGGTCGAGCGTCTGCAGAAGGCGACGCGCGCGGGCGAATTATCGGTGATTATCGCCTCACGGCACATACCCGCGGCAGTGTCGAGCGCTGATCGGAGTGTGCTGCCGGGATTCAACGCCGGAGACGCGCGCCGCCTGATCGCCGAGCGCGGCGTCTCCCTGCCAGACGATCTGATCGCCGCCGTGCATACCGCCACGCAGGGCAATGCGCAATTGATGATCTTGGCCATCGACGCCCTGCGCCGGGCGAAAAATCCGGCCAGCGCAATCGCACGGCTGGCCGAATCCGGGGATATCGAGCGCTACTTGCTGACCCAGGTGGATGGCCATCTCACCGAAGATGAGCGGCAGGTCATCAGCGCCGTGGCGGTCTTACTGGGCTATCCGGGCACTCGCCGGGCCATCGCGGCTGTGTTGGATGGCGTGAATGCCCGTCGCACCTTGAGCGATCTCGCTCGGCGCAACCTGCTGACCAGCACCGAAGCAGAATCCGAACGCGAATACAGCGCCCACGCGATCGTGCGCGCCTTCTACTACGATTCACTCGGACAACGTGAACGCCAGGCCATGCACGATCGGGCCGGCCGGTATTACGAGACGGATGAACCCGACGCGTTTAGATCCGCCCTGCACTTTGAGGCCGCCAAAGCATTCGATCGCGCCGCAGCCGTGATTGTCGCGCAAGTGGGAGCCCTGATCGATCAGGGCAAAGCCCGCATGGTGCGCGAGCTGCTGCAGCGGTTGGCCAATCAAGTTGTCGATCCAGCGCTGAGCGCGCAAGTGCACGAAGTGCGCGGCGATCTGCACTACCTGCTCGGCGAATTGGATGAAGCTCTGCGCGAGTATGAAGCAGCGCAAACCGCAGCAGAGGATACCCTGACGAGCGTGCGTCTGCTGCGCAAGGCCGGCGAAGTGCTGGCGCGTAAGGGTGAGCCTGAGCAGGCACTGGAGAATCTGACGCGAGGGAATGAACTTCTCCGCCAAATTGCCGGACCAAACACTGAGGCAGGCCCGCTCGCCGTCATCTACGGAACCGTCATGCTGAATCTGGGACGCTATGATGAAGCGGCCGCTGCGACCCAGAGCGCGCTCGCGGAGCCGCCCAATCCGGCCAATCCGGCGGTGGCGGCAAATCTGCATGATGTGCTGGGGAAAGTTCACTTCTTCAAGGGCGAACTCGCTCAAAGCCTGGAACAATTCCAAATCGCGCTGAATTTGAGGCTGGCTGCAGCCGAACAAAAAGGTTTGATCAAGTCATACAGCAATCTGGCCGTGGTGTACGGGCATCAAAAGCGTTATGTCTGAGGCTTACAGGCCAACCAGGCTTCACTGAGAGATTGCCGAACACATTGGGGACGCTGTGGCGCTGGGCATGCTCTACAACAACATGGCAGCCGACGCTGTCGATCAAGGTGATTTCGACCGAGCAATTGAGTTGCATAACCGCTCATTAGCTCTTCACAGAAGAATGGGAGATCTTCAAGGCTTGGCTCTGGCCCATTGCAACCTGGGAGACGTTTACCGTCACCTGGAAAACTTTGAGTTGGCCACGGAACATTTACTGCAGGCGATTGATTTAGCCCAGCAAGCGTCAGACGAGGACACAATCATCGGTAGCGCAGTCGCGCTAGCCGAAGTGTATTTCGCTCAGGGCCGTACCGAGGAAGCGTTGGCCCGTTGTCTGGAGTCACTGGATCGAGCGAACCGAATTCAGGATGCCTTCTGGCGGCCGGAGAGTTTGCAGCTCATGGGCCGTATCTATCACAGCCTGCAACACTGGACGTGAAGCCCACGCCAGTTTTGAGGAAGCGAGTCAGATCTGGCGAGAGCGCGAGGCCTGGATCGATTTGTTCAATACTCTGTTGAGTTGGGCAAAAATGGAGCGGGATGCCACGCAATCAGCGCGAGCACGGGAACTCTGCGCGCAGGCAGTTACCCTGGCCGAAAGATCTTCAAGTCGATGACTTGCGAGCGCAGGCCGCGACGCTGCAAAGCGAACTGATCGCACTACCGAGTGATTGAGGAGGAAGCAAGATGACAGCCAGGCCAGTATCACATCCAGCACGTCGAGTGGTGATCGTATTGGGAAGTGTGTTAGCCATCTTCTCGGTGCTGCTGTTGTCCCAATCCGAGCGGTCTTTGGCGGATTCACCCTCGTCGAATCGGTTGGCACGAACATGCCGCAGGCTCAAAGCACGTGGCTTCATTGGCCTGCCGGAGGGGAATACAGTCAGCGTACAGAGCCTGCTGCCTGCAGCCGCAGATATCACGGTCACCTTTGCACTGTCAAACGGCGCGCCGATTTCCACCGTCTTCGACACCCTCGCCGCGGAATCTTTCGGCGTTTACCCCGAACCTGCCAACTTCACGGGCCAGGCGCGCGTCGAAGCCACGGGAGATATTGGCGCCGGGAATCTGCCTGTCTTCGGCGCCAGTTTTGGTCTCTCCGACTCAGGGAATTCGGCTTATCTCGGCATGAACCTGCAGAATCCATCCGCCGTCCGGCAGCGTACCCCATCTCCAGGGTTCACCTATCAAAACTATTTGCCACTGGTGATGAAGTCCTATCAAGGCTGGACGACCGTGTTTGAGGTGCAGAATTTCAGGGCTTTCGCCCCCGCCAGTGTAACGATTTCTTTCTACGATCAGTTCGGCAACTTGATTGCCTCTGAGGTCGCCTTTATACCGGTCAGTGGATCGCAGTCGTTTAATCTGGCCGACCTTGGTTCCATCGATAACGGCTTCATCGGCAGCGCGGTGATCGATTCAGATCAGCCAGTCGCGCCCAATAGCGCACGCCAGGTCAACCCGGGTCGCGGGCTGGTCAGAGACTATTCAGGCGCAGGGCTCTCATACGGCGATATCAGCACGACGTTGATCGCGCCGGCGCTTTTCAAAGCGAGCAATCTACAGACGAGCCAACTCTGTATCCAGAATGTCGGCGCGGCTGCCAGCAGCATCGGCGTATTGTATACGGACGGCGCGCGGGAAACAGCGCTGATACCTGCGCTGGCATCCATCTGTCTCGATCAAGGCGCCGGAGACTTTACATGCCGCCGGCTGGACTGGCGGAGCCGTCATTACCGGGACTCAATATCTTGCCGCAGTCGTGAATGTCACAGCGTACAGCGGGACCGTACCCGTCGGCAGTTGGTCTTATGCCGTCCCGGCTCAGTATCGGGTTATGCCAGGCGCGTTTGCCCTTCCCCTATTGCTCGACAACTATAAAAGTTTCGCCACGACAGTTTACCTGTACAACTTTGGCGCTAACCAGGCAGTCGTCACACCGCGCTATGTGTCTCGCGGCGACCCGGCCGATTTCGTTTTTGCGCGCCAGCAATCTCTATCCCGCCGCATAGCATGATTTCAGTTGATCAGTCACGCTTGCCGCCCTTTATGAATATCAGCACGGGCTATTTCTCGTCGACCCAACCGATCGCCGTGGCCGTCGGCGCGACCAGCAGCAAGCCGCTGGGAGATACCGATCGGCACTTTGGCTACGAAGCAGCCTACCTCGATGCGCCGATCGCTCCTCTAACGCCGTGCAGCACAGTTCACACCATCTATCTGCCGCTTGTGCGGAGATAGGTGAATATGCGTGCGCGAAGTCTGGTCAGTGTGGTCGTGTTGGCCGGCGGCCTGTTGTGGGGATTGATGCTGGAGTTGGCAGCGCCGCCGATCGGCCCGGCTGCGACGGACAGTCATTCCGTTATCGTCGTCATGAGATCGCCGGCTGGCGGGATGAACCAAGATTCAGCAGCCCTGCAATTACTTGATCAATTTGGCCCTCAGGGGTTGATCGATCTCCGTCCCGTGGAAGTTGAAGGCCCGGCGCCGGGTTCTTCCGTTTACGTCGGGCGTGTGGCTTCGACCGCGAACATGACTGAAGTGTTGAGTCCCCTGACTCAGTCTTCGCATGTCCTGCGCGAAGAACTCGATGCGCCGCGCCGCCTGCTCTACGTCGATCCGGTGAATGGTCCGTTGGATGCCGAATTCGTCTATCAGTCGTACTACTTCGACATCGGCGTAGTGGCGATGTGGGCGCGTGGTTTCACCGGCATCAGCACCACGCAGCCCATTACGGTCGCCGTCATCGATACGGGCGTGGACCTCGACCATCCCGACATCTCCGCCAATCTGGTCCCGGGCTTTGACGTCGTCCTGTCGAACACCCTGCCGCAAGATCAATCACCCGATAGTCATGGCAGCATGGTCGCCGGTATCATTGCCGCAGAAATCAATAATGATGTGGTCAACCACGTCGCGCGGGGCGTGGCGGGCCTCGGCGGGGGAGATGCGATGTCGGGAACGCCGGGATTGCGTCTCATGCCGGTGCGCGTGTCATGGGATGAGTCCGACTACTGCGCGCAGTCTGCCCAGGCGATTGATTACGCGCGGCTGCATGGCGCGCGGGTCATCAATCTGAGTTATGGGGGAGCGCTGAGTGGCACGCTGGAGTACGAGGCCATCCAACGGGCCTATGCTGCCGGTATTGCGCTGGTAGCCGGCGCGGGCAATGATAACAGCGCCGCACCATTCTATCCGGCTGCTTATGGAGCCGGTGTCAACGATCGGTTGGTGATTGCCGTAGCCGGCGTGTATGCCAGCGGCCTGAAAGCCGACGCTTCGAACTACGGCGCCTGGGTAGATATCTCCGCGCCGTTCCGTAACATTCGTTCCCTCACCAGGGATGGCGGCTACGCGTCAGGCAGCGGAACCTCGTTTTCCGCGCCGTTCGTGAGCGGCTTGATCGGCGTGTTGATGTCCAACTTCGGCTGGTCGCGTGATCGGGCCGTCTCGGTCGTCCTGGCCTCGGCCGACAATGTTGATGGCGCCAACCCCTCACAGTATCAGGGACTATTAGGCGCTGGAAGGATCAACGCCGATCGAGCCAGCAGTATGGTGCACGCCGTGTTTCTGCCTCTGGCCGCGCGGTGACGGCAGAAATGCTGCCAGTTGCTCTGGATGCCCGCTACACCCAGTGCGCATCTTCGCTACGCTACGACCGCAACGCGGCGGACACACCCTGTCCGACTCCCCGGTGGGGAGTCGGGGGCGTCCTGGGGAAGGCGACAGCACGCTTCGCGGGGCACACTTGCACCCACTCCCACTCCGCTTGCCCATGCCTGACGCTTTGCGTCGGTGGGCCGCTGGGCGCGCTTTGGGGACTTCGTGCGTGCCGACGGGAGCACTTTCTGCACCTGCCGTAGGCGTGTGTAGGCCCCTGTGGGGCAGTGCGGTGTGACGCGCCTCGGCGAGTTTATTGCGCGGCACGCACGCCCCGCACGATCGCTTCCGCAAACACCTCGGCCGCAAACGCGCCGATGAGATTAACATCGGCTTTCAGCTCACCGGTTGATAACGCGAAGATCGTATCGCCGTCGTACATGGTGTGCGCAGGACGCACGGCGCGCGCCAGCCCATCGTGCGCCATCTGCGCGACCTTGTTGGCTTCCTCTTTGCTCAACTTCGCATTCGTCGCCACGACGCCGATGACGGTGTTGCTCGCCGAAGGTGCCGACGACAACGCCTGGAATCTCTGCATGACCTTCAGCGTGTCGGCGAAGCCTGCTTCCGATCGCGCCCCGGCGATGATCTCACCCGTGTGGGGATCGACGACATCGCCCAGCGCGTTCACCACGGCGATCGCGCCGACGAACAGTCCGTCGACGATTTCAACGCACGCGCACCCCACGCCCGATCGGGCAGCATTCTGCATCCCCAGAATCTTGCCCACCGTCGCGCCGGTCCCTGCTCCGACGCTGCCTTCAATCACCGGATCGGCCGCCGCGTTCAGGCACGCTTGATAGGCCAGCGCGGCGTCAGGCCGCACATCGGCGCGCCCGATCGCCAGATCGAAGATCACGGCGGCCGGGACGATCGGCACGCGCGCCACGCCCACGTCGAAGCCGACGCCGCGCTCTTCGAGATAGCGCATCACGCCACCGGCCGCGTCCAGCCCAAACGCCGATCCGCCTGTCAGCAGGATGCCATGCACCTGCTCCACGCGATGCAGGGGCCGCAGCAGATCGGTCTCGCGCGTGCCGGGCGCGCCGCCGCGTTGATCGACGCCGCCCACCGCGCCCGCCTCGCATAGAATCACTGTGCAGCCGGTGCGAGCTTCCTCGTTTTGTGCGTGCCCGACTCGAATACCGGGAACGGCGGTGATCGTGGTGTTCATTCCCGTCCCTTCGTAGTCGAGGCCTCCCGCTGCCTCGACGCGCCTGGCCGGCATAGGGATGCCGGCCTACAACTGAATCAGAGAGTCAATCACGTGCAGTGCCACGCGCCCGGCCTGATCAAACCCGCGCACGTGCAGCTGGTCGATGGCATCGGCGGGCGTGTGCACCGATCGGCTGGCCCGGCCTATCGCGATCAATGAGATCGCATCGAAGCCGCGCTGGGCAAACGGGATATGATCGAACAACGCGCCGACGAAGCCAAAGCGCTTGAGCGGCAGATCGAGTTCGGCGCAGGCGTTTTGCACGCGCCGCAGCAAACTTATCCTATCACCGTTTGGCGCCGGATGCGAACGGCCCACGGTGTATAAGTCGCCGTCAATGCCCACGCCGTCGAAGTTGAGCACGTGCAAGCGGCCCGATCGATCTTGTTTCCGCAGCAGCGCTTCATACGCCGTCACGTACGCCACCGAGCCCATCAACGTCAGCTCTTCAGCGCCGGGGATCAAAATCGTTAGATGCAATTTATCCTGCCAGTCAGTGCGCTGCGCCAGCACCTCGGCCAGGTGCAGGACCAATCCAACACTGGAAGCGTTATCGATCGCGCCGGGGGAGTTGTTGCCGGCATCCAGAAACAGCAGCGGAATAGCGGCTGCCAACGCCAGCAGGCCAATCGGGAGGTAGAATATTGTGGAGACCTCAAGCAGCGTCAAGATGACCAGGATCAATCCCGCGCTGATCGCCAGCATGAAGAGCGCAATGCGTGCTGCCAACGGCAGACGCTGGCTCTTGGAATCGTAATGCGCGACGAGATAGAGGTGAGGCAGTTCGTCATGGCGAGGAGCGTTTTCCAGCGACGAAGCAATCCCGGACTCAGATGGAGATTGCTTCGCAAACTGCGCTCGCAGCGACGGGCGCGCAATCAAATTCGCGGTGGTGAAACGCTGCCCCCACTGCAACCCGCGCCCGTTCTGCTCCAACGCAGCCGACTGCACCCGGCGATTCAACGGCATGAACAACACGACGAGCAGCACCAAGGCCACTGCGGCGACATTGGCGATGATCGAGAAACGCTCATGCGCCAACAGCATCATCAGCACCAACACGAGGGCGGCAAGAACGACAAGCGTCAGAAACACCTGCGGCGCGGTGGAAAACGTGAAGGGCTGCCGTTCGACCTGCATAGCCCCAGCCACGCAGTTTTTCCGCGATCTCTGTGGCAACTTCTTCGTCGCCGCCGGTTCCCACGCGGCGTGGTCGAGCAAGCGCAGCGGCGTAGTTCAGAGCCAGTTGAGGATTAAAGTTCATACGCTAACCAGGCCATCCAGGTGTCATTCCTCGCAAGCGGCCGCTCGCGAGGAAACTGGTTTCTCTACCGCAATTGAAGTTCTGCCTCCGCCGTCATGCCGGACTTCAGGCGCCCGGCGGCGTTAGCCAGCCGCACCTTCACAGGAAACACGATGTTGGCGCGATCTTCTTTGTCCTGCGTGTCGCGCGAGGAGAACTGCGCCTGCTGCGCGATGTTCACCACTTCGCCGCTGAAGACCTCATTGGGATAGGCATCCACGGACACGGTCACCGGCGCACCGATCTGCACCCGCGGCAGCTGCGCTTGCGGCACATAGATGGTCATCTCCAGCGTGTCGAGGTTGACGATCGACAACACTGACGCGCCGGGCTGCACGGTTTCACCCACGTGTCCCGATCGCTGCGCGACGATCCCCGAGAGCGGAGCGGCAATCTGCGAGCGCGACTGATAAGCCTGCGCCAACTTGAGCGAGGCCTGTGCCTGCCACACTTTCGCTTCCGCCAGCGCGATCTCTTCGGGTGTCGGCCCGGCCCGCAGCTCGACCACATTCGCCCAGGCCACGGCTTCACTGGCAACGGTCAGGCTGTAGGCCGTGCGCGCCTCATTGACCTGCGCCTGAATGGTGATCGGATTCGATCGCATGGCTTGCAGCGCGGCGAGCTGTGCCCGCGCGCCGTTCAACTGCGCTTGCGCCGCTTCCAGATTCTTCTGCGCGATGGCGATCTCTTTGTCGAGCGTTTCGCGCTTGTCTTGGTCGTTATCATAGAAGTCGCGCCGATAGCGCGCTTCGGCCAGCCGTGTCTGCAGCACGGCGGCGTTCTGCTCGGCCAGCGTCACACCCGCCCGGGCCGCGTCGACCTGCGCGTTGATCTGCTGCGGATTGCCGCGGATCTGCAGGGTGTTGCTCAGCGTCAGCATGGCTCCCGCGCGCTCAGCCTGCGCTTGCTGCACAGCCGCCTCTGCCGCGGCGATCGCTTCCCGGCGCGTCCCGGCCTTCACCTGCGCCAGATTGGCTTCCGCCGCGCTCAACCCGGCCCGTGCTTGTTTGACCTGTGCTTGCAGCGCCGCCTCGTCCAGCGTCACGATCGGCTGACCCAACGTCACCGCCTCGCCTTCATCCACGGCAATATTCGTGACGCGCCCGCCGACTTCCGCGACAACATTGACTTTGGTTCCTTCCAGCACGCCGCTGAAACGCCGGCCGGTATTCGAATCGTTATTCGCCTGGCAGGCAGTAACGAGTAACAGAGTAACGAGTAAGGCATACTTGCATTTACGGTTTACGCAGCACGCCCTGCGCATTATCAGAACAGATCGATCCCTATCTTGCCTCGTGCCTCGTGCCCCTTGCATCTCGCTACTCCACTTCCGCCTCGGCCTGCAGGCCCGGCTTCAACACGTGATCGGGATTGGCGATCTTGATCTTCACAGCATACACCAACTTCATGCGCTCGTCCGGCGTGCGAACATTGCGCGGCGTATATTCTGCCGCATCGCTGATCGAGACGATCGTGCCGGGGAATACCCGTTCGGGGAACGCATCGACTCGCGTGTTGATCGCCTGGCCGATCGAGAACTGGCCGAGTTCACCGCCGGGAACGTAGATCGTCAAATGCACTTGATCGAGATCGGCCAACTTCAACGCGGTGAGCGCAGGCGCGGCCAGTTCACCGGTGTGCACGCTCGTCGCCGCGATGAGACCGTTGACGGGCGCGGTGATGATCGTCTTGTCCAGTTGAGTCTGCGCCGCTTCCAACGCGGCTTGCGCCACATTCACCTGCGCTTGTGCCGCCGCGATCTGTTCCACCGTGGCGCCGGCCTGCAGTCCGTCCAACGCCGCTTCGGCCTGCGCCACGGCGGCGGCGGCGGCTTGATACCTGGCAGATGCGGCATCGACCTGCGTCTGCGCTTCCTGCGGATTCGAGCGCTGGGCTTGCAGGTTCTTCAACGCCGTTTGAGCGGCCGTGGAGTTGGCCTGAGCCGCATTCACAGCGGCCAAGGCCCGCTCCCATTGATAGGGGATCGAATAGTATTCGATCGGCAACGCCGGTCGATAAGCGGGCGGCACGCCGGCGAGTTTGTCGGATGTTTTGCCGTAGTCCTTCCACGCCTTCTCGGCGATGTCACGCTGCAACAGCGCGGCGTCAAGCTGCTTGCGAGTCGCATCCACCTGCGCTTTCGCCGCGGCGATCTGCACGTCGAGCGTTTGTGGATTGTCACGAATGGCTTGCGCGTCCAGCAGCGCTTGATGGGCGGCCTCTCGACCAGCCTGCGCCAACTTCAATTGCGCTTCGGCTTTGGCGATGGACTCCGGCCGAGTTCCCGCTTGCGCTTGCGCCAACCCGGCCTGTGCTTCGGCCAGTTTCCCGCGAGCAAGATCGACCTGCGCGGCTAAGATGTCATCCTCCAGTTTCAGCAGGACATCGCCTTGTCCGACTCGATCGCTTTCGGAGACGGGACGCGCTGTGACGCGCCCGGCGATCTCCGGCGCGATCGAGACGGTCTCAGCCTCGATGAAGCCGGAGGCGTTCCACGCGCCGATCGGGCCGCTCTGGCTCGAGCGGGCAACGGCCACCGCCGCGCTGACGCCGATGATGAATAATATTGCCACAATCCAGATTTTTGACTTCATAGAGTCATCCCCACCTCAACCCGCTCCCTGGCAAGGAGCAGGAGAAACTAGCGTATCGCCGACAGAAACACATCTTCCAACGAAGGCAGGATTTCATCCGGCGGATCGAATGTCACGCCGCCCGTGTTCAGTACTTCCGCGATCTGGCGCCTGGCTTGCGCGGCATCCTGTGCCACGACGTGAATCTGCGCGCCGTACAGCGCCACATCATCCGCTGTCAAATTTCCTGATGTTCTGGCCGCCTTCAACAAGCGCATCGCTTCCGGTGGATTATCAGGCGTCAACTCGATGACGCGGCCCTGCATCAACGTCGCCTTCAAATCGGCGGGCGAGCCCTGCGCCACGATCCGGCCGCCGTGAATGAAGGCCAACTCCTGGCATTGCTCGGCCTCGTCCATGTAGTGCGTCGTCACGAAAATGGTCACGCCTTTGTCGTTCACCAATTGATAGAGCAGTTCCCAGAACGATCGCCGGCTCACCGGATCGACGCCCGCCGTCGGCTCGTCGAGGAAGATCAACTCGGGATCGTGCAGGATCGCCGCGCCCAGCGCCATGCGCTGCCGGAAGCCGCCCGCCAGTTCGCGCCCGGGGGTTTTCTCCCGCCCGATCAGATCCGCCATCTTCAACGCGTATTGGATGCGCTCGCGCAGCCGATCGCCGCGCAGGCCGTACGTGCGTCCGAAGAAACGCAGATTCTCCTCCACCGACAGATCGTCGTACAGGCTAAAACGCTGGCTCATGTAACCCATGCGCTGTTTCACCGCGCGCGGCTGATGGGCCACGTTATAGCCCAGAATTCTGGCGTGCCCGCCTGAGGGCTGCAACAAACCCAGCAGCATGCGCATGGTCGTCGTCTTGCCCGCGCCGTTCGGTCCCAGGAAACCGAAGATCGTCCCGCGCCGCACGTTGAACGTCACGCTGTTCACGGCCACGAAATGCCCGAAGCGCTTGCTGAGCTTTTCAGTTTCGATGGCGAAAGAAGCACTGTCTGTCACACTGGCTCTTCTCCGTATTACGTCGATGCTGGTTACGCGTACGTATTACGTATTGCGTACTGCTTATTACGTATCGCGCTGCATCCCGCGAATCAACGAGATAAACGCTTCTTCCATGCGCGGCTGGATCAGGCGCGCGTTATCGAGCCTGGATACCAGCCTCACTCAACGCTGCTTGCAGGCGAGGCCACACGCAATTGGCATCCTCGACAAAGACGTGCAGCAAGGTGCCATAGACTTGAATTTCCAACACGCCCGGCTGCCGGGCCAGCAGCGCGCGGGCCGCCTCCAGCCGATCGGGATGGAACTCCACCACTTGCCCCTTGACCAGCGCCTTGATCTCGCGCGGCGTGCCACACTCGATCAACTGACCCTTAAACAACAATCCGATCCGGTTGCAGCGCTCGGCCTCATCCATATAGGGCGTGCTGACGACAATCGTCGTGCCCTGAATATGCAGCTCCGTCAACAAATCCCAGAACTCGCGGCGGCTCACCGGATCGACGCCGGTCGTCGGCTCGTCGAGCAGCAGCATAGCGGGCCGATGGACCAAGGTGCAGGCCAGGCCCAGTTTTTTCTGCATGCCGCCCGAGAGTTGCTTCGCGCGCCGATCGGGGATGCTGCTCATGTGCGCGAAACTCAAGACTTGCTCGAAGCGCCGCTCGCGCTCAGCGCCGTGCACGCCGAAGATGTCGGCGTAGAATTCCAAATTCTCACGCACGCTCAGATCGCCATACAGGCTGAACTTCTGCGGCAGGTAGCCCACGTGCACGCGAATTTTCTCCGCGTCCTTCACGCTGTCGTGCCCGGCCACCGTGACCCGGCCAGACGTCGGTGCCATCACCGCCGCCAGCAAGCGCAGCAGGGTCGTCTTGCCCGCGCCGTCCGGCCCTACCAGCCCGAAGACTTCGCCGCGTTGAACGCAGAGATCGATCTCGCGCAGCGCCGCGATCTTCTTGAAGGAGCGCGCTAGTTGTGCAGCACAGACGATGGCCTGCCCGTGATTCAAAGTATTCATCGCTCTGCACCCGTAAGCAGAATGGTTTTCTTCATAACCGCATCCTTCGACTTCATGGCGAGCGCGTTCTTCGACTTCACTTCGTTCCGCTCGCGCGAAGCGTGCGCTCGCCACTCCGCTCAGGATGCTTGTCGCAATTACGGAATCAATCCAACCTCCGGCGCAGTGCGAACATGGCCACGCTCATGCTGCCTAGCGTCAGGATGACCAGCGCCAACGCCTGCGGCCACAGGGTCGACAGGTCCGCGCCGCGCAGCATCACACCGCGCAGAATCTGCAGGTAATGCTGAAACGGAAACAACTGCGCGAGCCACTGCATGACCTGCGGCAGCCGCTCGATCGGCACGGTGTAGCCGGAGAATGCCACATCCGTCATCGCCAACACGAAGACCAACAGCACCGCCTGCTGCTGCGTGTGCGAGAAGGCCGAGATCACCAGCCCCCAGCCTACCTCGGCAATGATGAACAACACGGACAGGCCGAACAGCAGCGGGAACGAGCCGCGCATGGGCAGGTCGAAGCCCTGATACCCGATCAGAAACACGATGAAGAAGTTGAGGCTGGCGACGATGACCGCCGGGATGGCCTTGCCAATGATCAGCTCCACCCGCCGCAGGGGCGTGACCAGCAGCTGCTCCAGCGTGCCCAGTTCGCGCTCGCGCGTGATGCCCAGCGCCGCCACGATCAACGCCACCTGATAGATGATGAACCCCAACTGCGCGCTGATGACAAAGTAGGATATGCTCAACGTCGGATTGAACCTGACCTGCGTGCGCACCGCGAGGATCGGCGCATCACCCGCGAGCGTCTGGCGGTTGCGAGCCGCCACGGAGTTGATCGCTCCGGTCGCCGCGGCGATGGCGTAGCTGGCGCTGGCGCTCTTGGCGCCATCGACCAGCAGCTGCACAAGCGGCGTCCCGCGCGCCAGATCCGCTTCCAGCCCGGCCGGGATCGTCACCGCCATGACGGCCTGCGTCCGATCGAGCCAGGGATCGATCTGCTCGGGCGACTCGAGGAACGCGACCACCTGCAGTTCCTCGGTATTATCAAAGGCGTCCACCAGGCGGCGGCTCAACGCGCTGTGATCTTGATCGACCACGACGATGGGTTGATGATGAAAGCCCTGTGTCGTGGCGCGCGCAATCAGCGCCAACTGCAGCACCGGACCCACCAGGATCATGATGAGGATCATCACGTCGCGCGTCAGCTGCAGCAGTTCTTTTTGTGCGAGGTTGCCGATACGGAAAAGCATCATGAGCGAAAAGTGAAAAGTGATGAGTGATAAGGGATAAGTGAAGCGCCGACCGTGATCATTCGCACTTCACTCAGCACTCATCAGCTGATGCGCTTCTTGAATACCGCCAGGCTCAACGCCAGTGTCGCGGCACCGCTGACGAGCAGGATGGCGAGCGGGCCAGTGAATTCCGTCAACGGCAGTCCTTTCAGGAACACGCCGCGCGCCAGCACCACGTACTGCGAAGCGGGCAGAATGCCGCTGACCAGCACCAGCACTGGGGAGCTGGTATCGACCGGCACGATCAGGCCGGTCAAGAACAGGCTGGGAATGAAGAACAGCAGAATCATGATCAGCATCGCAGCCTGCTGGCTCTTGACGAAGTTGGCCACCAGCAGGGCCAGGCCGAACGTAGCGCCGAGATAAAGCAGTGTGACCACAGCCAGTTCGATCACAGAACCGCGCAGTGGCACGCGGAACCACGCTAAGGCCGCGATCAAAATCGGGATCATGCTCAACATGGCGAAGCCCAGATAGGTGAGCAGCTTGCCGAAGATGTATTCACAGCCGCGAACCGGCGTGGAGGCCAGGCCCTCAAACGAGCCGAGTTCTTTCTCGCGCGCGAAGGCCAGCGCCAGCGCCAGCGCCGGCATGATTAACACGACACCGATGAGGCCGGGCACCATGCTGTTGAGTGATTTGATCGAGGGGTTGTACCAGGCCAGCGTGCGGATGTCGATAAAGCCGATCGGCTGTGCGCTGGCCGCCGGCAGCATCTTCTGCGAAAAGAGGCGGCTCCGCAGTTCCAGCTGCGCGGCCGCTTGCTGCCCGGTGATTGAATCCACCCCGTCGATCACGGCCTGCACTTCAGCCGCACGCCCGGCCTGCAATTTGTCGGTCGTGCCATGCGGGATCACGATGGCCACTTTGGCGCGCCCGGCCTGCATCAAACGCTCGATCTCGCTGTAGTTCTCAAGATACGAAACAACTTCGAACGTTCCATCGCCGGTGAGATCGGAAAGGTAGCGACGCGATATATCCGTGCGATCCTGGTCGAGGACCACCATGGAAAACTTATCGACGTCGAAGGCGAAAACGTAGGCCAGCATCATCAGCAGGAAGGCCGGCGCAATGAGGACCAGCAGCAGTGTGCGCGGATCGCGCGTAATGTGGTGAAACTCCTTGCGTGAGATGGCAAATAAACGCGGGAGAGAGATCATCTCTTTTCCAGCCCCTGCATCAGCAGCGGCATGGCCCGTGACGCGATGGCGCCCCAGTCGTCACCCTGCGGATCGAGCAGGCTCTGCATGATCAAGCCAAAGCCCAGCGTGACCAGCACCTGAGCCACCAACTCGCCATCGACGCGGCGCAATGTGCCTTCCTGGATGCCGGCGTTAATCAAGTGTGCGAACGACTCGCGGTACTTCTGCATGGGCGTCAACAGCGCAGGCAAAATCGTGGGGTCATGCCGGGCCGCGCTCAACAGTTCCAGAAAAATTTGCTGGCGTTGTTGTTCACCCTCAGCCGCAAAGACCTGTGTGATCATCTCGGCGATTTGCTGCAACAACTGCGGCAGGGGTTGATCTTCGCTGCGCGGCAGGGCCAGTTGTGCTTCCAGCGGCCCCAGCCAGCGATCGCGCAGTTCCAGGAAGACTGCTTGCTTGGATGCAAAGTGATGATAGAACGCGCCTTTGGTCACGCCGGCGCGCGCGCAGATGCCGGCTACGCTGGTGGCGTCGTAGCCGCGCTCGGCGAACAATTCACCGGCCACGTCCAGGATGTGCGATCGGGTTTCCTCACCGCGTTGTTGGGTCATGGAAAAACATACCGCCTGGTATGTTTTTTATCTTACGCCACTCCTCACTTTGTGTCAAGATTCACGAAGCGGGCACAAGATTATCTCCAGCGAATCGCAGGCATGTTGTGAAGCCAGGCAACAAAAAGAGCAGACCACCATGGCCTGCTCTTGGGCTAGCGCTAGATGTTGTGCATTACACGCGAGACTCGATCGCGTCCTGCCGAGTGGCAAACTGTTCAAGTCCAGGGTTCATAGCGTCCGACGAGGCTTATTCTTCTGCAATCTCGATCGAATTGATCTTGATCCCGGGGGCCGCGGCGCGCATGGGATCACGTTCGGGGATGGAATTGACGACGTCCATGCCCGCTGTCACTTTGCCAAACACGGCATGCTTGCCGTCCAGGTGCGGTGTGGGGCCGTACGTGATGAAAAACTGGCTGCCGTTGGTGTTGGGGCCGGCATTCGCCATCGACAGGATGCCGGCGCTGTTATGCTTGAGCGACGAATTGAATTCGTCGGCAAACTGGTAGCCGGGGCCGCCACGGCCTGAGCCAGTCGGATCGCCGCCCTGCGCCATGAAGCCCTTGATGACGCGATGGAAGGTCGTGTTGTCGTAGAAACCGTCACGCGCCAGGAACACGAAGTTGTTCACGGTCTTCGGCGCTTTGTCGGCATACAACTCGATCACAAAATCGCCCTTCTCGGTTTTGAAGGTTGCCTTGTACTTCTTCTCGGGATCGATCCCCATCGACGGGGGTGCTGAATATTGTTTAGCCACATCATCCTCCTGGGAAATAGATTGAAATTATTGTACTCCATCCGTGCCCGATCGGCTATGCCGGTTAGTTTGACTCAGCGCAAATACTCGTCAAAGAAACCCAGAATCGTTTTGGCGATCGTGGCGTACGGCGGATCGATCGGTCCGCCGATTGCATTGAAGCCGTGCCCGGCATTATGCACCGTGCACGAAGACGAAGATACGCCACCCGCCACCAATCGATCGTGAAGAATCTGTGATTGCGTTACAGGAATGATGGGATCCTTATCGCCATGCAAGATCAGGAATGGCGGATCATCGGGCGTGATATGGGTGACCGGGCTCGCCTCCGCCAAGATCGGATCGGCTGGGCTCCTGGCGCCAAACACCATCCGATCGAGTCCGCGCACATTCCCCACGACATACTCCGTTGTCAGATCGTGGAACCGTACATGTCGACCACCACGGTCACCCGGCTCGATTGATCGAGATACTGCCCCACGTCCCAGCCTGCGCTTTGATCGCTGGTGCCCAGCAAAGCGACCAGGTGCCCGCCCGCGCTGGCGCCCCACGCGCCGATGCGGTTCGGATCGATATTGTACTCTGCGGCATTCGCGCGGATGTGCCGCACGGCGCACTTTACGTCGACGATGTTGGCCGGAAAGGTATACGTGGGGGCGAGCCGGTAATCGATCGAGAAAGTGGTGTAACCGCGCCGCGCCAGATCGAGAAAGTAGCTCATCCCCGGCGTGCCGGTCTTCGTACCTGCCACCCAGCCGCCGCCATGCACGAACATGATCACCGGCGACGGGCCGGCAGGCTTCCATGGGAAGTACACGTCCATTTTCAGATCGACGCCGTCGTTGGTGCAGTAGGTGACATCGCGCAATACTTGTGAGAAAGTCAGCTCACCGCTGGCCGCCACGGGCGCGGGCTTGGGCGCGAAGCTGGGTAGCGAGGTCGCAGTCGGCGCGGGCGCCGGCAACGAAGGCAACTCGGCCACCGTGTTGAAATGCGCCTGCATGAAGTCGCGAAATGCCTCGCCGTTGGGACGCAGCGAGCCGTCGGCGTTTTGCAGCGCCGCCGCCGGGTCGCGATCGAGGCTGAACCACACGGCATAGGCCAATTTGAGGTCGGCCGCCGCCGATAGCAGCTTCTGCACGGCCTCCGGCGATTGATCGGTTTGCCCGATCTCATTGCTCATCACCGGCAGGTTTGTAACGCGCCGCAGGTAGTTCACCGCTTCGGAGAGTGCGCTTCTGTCAGGGATGTACCAGTGGAAGTTAAGATAGTCCTGCCCGGACGATTTGTAGATCTCCAACAACTTGCGCCCGGCGTTTAAGGCGGCCTTGTCTTCCTCAGACAAGTGATCGATGGCAGTGAAGCGGCACAGATCGGGCGCCAATACGGCGCTGGCGCGCTGCACGAAGCTGCAGGCTTCGGTGACCTGTTGATGCTCGAGGTAGTCGCCCCAGACCAGCAGGGCCGTCGTCTTGCTCGACAAACCGCCGTTGGCGCAGGGAATCTTTTGATCGTGCGCCACCTGGCACGCCGCTTTCAACAGCGCGCCGTATTGCTCCGGCGTCCCGTTCCAGTACTGGGCGGAGTCTTCCTCATTTTCCACGACGAGCACTTCCGGTCGATAGCGGGTGAGAATCTCGCTGAGGTTGCGGCGATAGGCCGCGCCGTCCTGCGGAGGCGTAGTGGCAAACGGCGGCGCTTCACCCACATTGTTGCGCGCCGTGAGGATCAATTTGAGCCCGGCGTTGGGTCCCAGGTCGCAGGCCGGATCATAGCACGCGCCGTTCCATACTTCGACGTTGACGTACCATGGTCGAAAATAGGGTACGCCCAACGCCTTGACCAGCTCGACACGATAGGAATCGTCGATATTGTCGGCGCCGAGCAGCAGGCCGAAGGGATTAGAGCCAGAGGTCACTGGCGTGACCGTTGGCGGCGAAGAAGACTTCTGATTGAGGGTGGGTGTTGCCCTGGCCGCAGCCGGTTGATTGGCTACGGCCTGATCATCCACCGGCGTGGCGTCAATAATCACCGCCCGGCTTTGATTGCATCCCCCGAGCAGCGATGCGACGAACAATAGCGACAGGATCGGCAGGCCGATAACCCAAGCGAACGCAGGTAACCTGGACATAGTGCTGCGTATTTTACCCCAGACTCGAACCTGATTCCTCGCCGTCCCGCAGGAACGAACAAAAAGCCGGGTGCAGTACCATGACCCGCGCTTGCTTTGCAAACCGGCAGTCATGCTTCGACATCTAGCGGCTCATCGCCACCACGAGGATATCCACACCTGTCAGCGGCGCGCCACGCGTCAAAACGGGGTTAACGGTGTCGCTGATAAACAGCAGATCATTGCCCTCCGTGATGCGCGCGCTGACAGCGTAGGTCATGCGGGGATCGATCTGCGCCGGATCGTAGTTCAATTCATAGGGAAACGGCGGCTGCTTGCCGCCGGCTTCGATGCGCTGCGTGCCGATTACCTTCGCGGGCGCATCGGCCAGCGAAATATCTGCCAGCGTCACCTCGATCACGGCTGTGGGCGGCAGCGCGCTGCGGTTGCGGTAGGTCACTGTGCCGGTGATGATGCTCTGCGAAGTCGCCCCGGTCGATGCCACTGGCTCGACGATGATCTCGACACCAGCGGTGGGTGCGCCTCTGGTGATCACGGGATTGTGTGTGGTGCTGGTAAACAGCAGCTGATCACCATCCTTGATGGTCGCGCGCACCGCATAGGTGTTCCGGTCATCGATCTTGGCCGGATCGTACTTCAGCACATATGGAAACGGCACCTGCTTGCCGTTCGCCTCGATGCGTTGGCTGCTGATCGTCTCGGCGGGCGCATCCATCTTCGATACGTCCTGCAGCACCACCTCAATCACCGCCGTCGGCGGCAGGGCGCTGCGCACCAGGTACGTTACCGTGCCCGTCACAGCCGAGACCGGCACAGATGGCCCGGCCGGTTTGGTGGCTGGCGGCGTGATCGGCCCGCAAGCCGCTAACGCTAGAACACCCAGTAAAACGATGGGAACTACTTTCGACTTGTTCATTTATCCTCCTCCGTGTCTGTGCGCCAATTCTACCATGCACTCCAATCAAGACGCGCCGACAAACCTCCCGGAGGCTCGGAGCCTCC
>CAWJPR010000001.1:0-653289 GCA_963844815.1 uncultured Chloroflexia bacterium | reverse complement strand
CACCGAACGAATCGTTTCCGTGCTGCGGCGTCTGCACCTGCCGACCGACCTGGACCAGCAGCCGCTCACCGCGGCGCTGCGGTGGGTGAGCTTCGACAAGAAGCGGCGCAAGGACGCGCTGCGGATGGTCCTCGTCCGAGCTCCTGGCACCGTCGAGGTGGCCAGCGTGGTTGACCAGAATCTCCTGGTCTTTTGCGTCCCCTCCGGGTGACGCCCACCCCGGGGGAGGCACGAGCCCGGACCCCTCACAGGCCGAAACTTGGCGGCGGCGCCATGGCCCGGTACACTTTGTCGCATGAGTCCCTTCGTGCGTGGGGTGCCCGTTGTGGCGTTGTGCTGGCTTCGCAGCGCTCGGCAGCGCCGGCTGCGTCGATACCGAGAGCATGATCTTTTCATCCGGCAGGTCAACCTCCCAACGGGCGGATCATCGACCTCCAGCGCGCCGCTACACGGTGGAGGCCGAGCGTTGCAGGGCCGTTCATCAGCCACGGAACGCTCGATGTCGCCTTCCGCAGGGAGTGACCAGCCGCCCTCCTGGTTGGCAGCCAGATAGTCTCCACGGGCAACCGCGCGACAACCAAGACCGAAACCTCGCGCGTGCGCATCGAAGGCATCGAGGCCCAAGTCGTTGAGGATGCGTTGGGCGGCCAGCGTGGGGCCCGTTCACGATTCCCGCCACGGGCTTCATACATGACCCAGCCAACGACGTCAACCCGTCGTTTGGAATCGTGGACGGGACGCTCATCGGCGCCGATTTCGGCGCGCGGATGGCGTTACCTCGAGGGTGACACGTCTCGGTCCGGGAAACACTTCACGTCGGTTTCCAGGGTACCGGTGCATTGGTGAAGACCGGCTACACCTTTGCCGGCTGGAACACCCAGGCCAACGGACTTGGCACCGCCTACAGCCCCGGCGACACCTTCACCATGGGCGCGGCCAACATCACGCTCTACGCCCAGTGGACGGCCAACCAGTACAGCGTGACCTACGATGGCAACACCAACACCGGCGGGACTGCCCCGGTGGATGGTTGAGCCCCTACGACTATGGCTCGACCGTGACGGTGCTTGGCAACACCGGTGCGTTGGTGAAGACCGGCTACACCTTTACCGGCTGGAACACCCAGCCAACGGACTTGGCACCGCCTACAGCCCGGCTGACACGTTCACGCTGGGCGCAGCCAACGTCACGCTCTATGCCCAGTGGACGATCAACCAGTACAGCGTGACCTACGATGGCAACACCAACACCGGCGGGACTGCCCCGGTGGATGGTTTGAGCCCCTACGACTATGGCTCGACCGTAACGGTGCTTGGCAACACCGGTGCGTTGGTGAAGACCGGCTACACCTTTGCCGGCTGGAACACCCAGGCCAACGGACTCGGCACCGCCTACAGCGCCGGCTGACACGTTCACGCTGGGCGCGGCCAACGTCACGCTCTATGCCCAGTGGACGATCAACCAGTACAGCGTGACCTACGATGGCAACACCAACACCGGCGGGACTGCCCCGGTGGATGGTTTGAGCCCCTACGACTATGGCTCGACCGTGACGGTGCTTGGCAACACCGGCGCGCTGGTGAAAACCGGCTACACCTTTACCGGCTGGAACACCGCAGCCAACGGACTGGCACCGCCTACAGCCGCGGCTGACACGTTCACGCTGGGCGCGGCCAACGTCACGCTCTATGCCCAGTGGACGATCAACCAGTACAGCGTGACCTACAATGGCAACACCAACACCGGCGGGACTGCCCCGGTGGATGGTTTGAGCCCCTACGACTATGGCTCGACCGTGACGGTGCTTGGCAACACCGGTGCGTTGGTGAAGACCGGCTACACCTTTACCGGCTGGAACACCCAGCCAACGGACTTGGCACCGCCTACAGCCCGGCTGACACGTTCACGCTGGGCGCGGCCAACGTCACGCTCTATGCCCAGTGGACGATCAACCAGTACAGCGTGACCTACGATGGCAACACCAACACCGGCGGGACTGCCCCGGTGGATGGTTTGAGCCCCTACGACTATGGCTCGACCGTGACGGTGCTTGGCAACACCGGTGCGTTGGTGAAGACCGGCTACACCTTTGCCGGCTGGAACACCCAGCCAACGGACTTGGCACCGCCTACAGCCCGGCTGACACGTTCACGCTGGGCGCGGCCAACGTCACGCTCTATGCCCAGTGGACGATCAACACCTACACCGTTTCCTTCGACGCACAGGGCGGCACACCGACGCCTGGCAACCAGACCGTGGCGTATGGCGGGTTGGTCACCGATCCGGGTGCCCCGACTCGCACCGGCTACACCTTCAGCGGCTGGTACACCGCTCCCACCGGCGGCTCGCTTTGGACCTTTGCCACCGACACGATGGGCGCGGCCGACATGACCCTCTATGCCCGGTGGACGGTCAATAACTACACCGTTTCCTTCGACGCACAGGGCGGCACACCGACGCCCGGCAACCAGACCGTGGCGTATGGCGGGCTGGTCACCGATCCGGGTGCCCCGACTCGCACCGGCTACACCTTCAGCGGCTGGTACACCGCTCCCACCGGTGGCTCGCTTTGGACCTTTGCCACCGACACGATGGGCGCGGCCGACATGACTCTCTACGCCCGGTGGACGGCCAACAACTACACCGTTTCCTTCGACGCACAGGGCGGCTCACCGACGCCCGGCAACCAGACGGTTGCATATGGCGGGCTGGTCACCGATCCGGGTGCCCCGACTCGCACCGGCTACACCTTCAGCGGCTGGTACACTGCTCCCACCGGCGGCTCGCTTTGGACCTTTGCCACCGACACGATGGGCGCGGCCGACATGACCCTCTACGCGCAGTGGACGATCATCGGCATGTATACCGTTACGTACGCTGGAAACGGCAACACCGGCGGCACCGCTCCGGTGGACGGGTCGAGTCCCTACATCTTTGGCTCGACCGTGACGGTGCTCGGCAACACCGGCGCACTGGTGAAGACCGGCTACACCTTCGCCGGCTGGAACACGGCGTCTGACGGCTCGGGCACGGCCTACGCCCCCGCCGCCACATTCGTGATCGGCGCGGCCGACGTGATCCTCTACGCCCGGTGGACGGTCAACACCTACACCGTTTCCTTCGACGCACAGGGCGGCACACCGACGCCCGGCAACCAGACCGTGGCGTATGGCGGTCTGGTCACCGATCCGGGTGCCCCGACTCGCACCGGCTACACTTTCGGCGGTTGGTACACCGCTCCCACCGGCGGCTCGCTTTGGACCTTTGCCACCGACACGATGGGCGCGGCCGACATGACCCTCTATGCCCGGTGGACGGTCAACACCTACACCGTTTCCTTCGACGCACAGGGCGGCTCACCGACGCCCGGCAACCAGACGGTTGCATATGGCGGGCTGGTCACCCTGCCTTCCGATCCGACGTACACCGGCCACACCTTCAACGGTTGGTACACCGCTCCTGCCGGCGGCTCGCTTTGGACCTTTGCCACCGACACGATGGGCGCGGCCGATATGACCCTCTACGCGCAGTGGACGATCAACAGTTATACCGTAACGTATGCTGGCAACGGCAACACGGGTGGCACTGCCCCGGTGGACGGGTCGAGTCCCTACACCTTTGGCTCGACTGTGACGGTGCTCGGCAACACCGGCGCGCTGGTGAAGGCCGGCTACACTTTCGCCGGTTGGAACACGGCGGCTGACGGCTCGGGCACGGCCTACGCCCCCGCCGCCACGTTCGTGATCGGCGCGGCCAACGTCACGCTCTACGCGCAATGGACGGCGCTCCCGAACCACACCGTGACCTTTAACGCCAACGGCGGGACGGGATCGATGGGCAACCAGGTCGCCAACGTCCCGACGGCGCTGACGGCCAACGCGTTCACGCGCACGGGCTACTCGTTCAGCGGCTGGAACACGGCTGCCAACGGCTCGGGCACGAACTATGCCGACGGCGCGATCTACTCGTTCGCAGCGGACATCACACTCTACGCGCAGTGGAGTGCGCTGCCCAACCATGCCGTGACCTTCAACGCTAACGGCGGGACGGGCACAATGAGCAACCAGGTCACCAATGTCCCGACGGCCCTGACGCTCAACACCTTCACTCGCACGGGCTACTCGTTCAACGGCTGGAACACGGCGGTTAACGGCACAGGCACTGCCTACGCCAACGGCGCCATCTACCCCTTCGCCGCGGACGCCACGCTCTACGCGCAGTGGACGGCGCTGGCGGGCCACACCGTGACCTTCAACAGCAACGGCGGCACTGGCACGATGAGCCCACAGACCGCCAACGTCCCGACGGCGCTGACGCTCAACACCTTCACGCGCACGCGCTACTCGTTCAGCGGCTGGAACACGGCGGCTAACGGCACAGGCACTGCCTACGCCAACGGCGCAGCCTATTCCTTCGCGGCAGACATCACGCTCTACGCCCAGTGGAGGGTCTACATCTATCTGCCACTGATCCTCCGGTAATCGACGGCCCGGCGATCAACCAGGCCATATGCAGACGCAGGCCCCCGGCATAAGCACTGCCGGGGGCCTGCTTTTTCGCAGGCGGCTGGTGAACGGTTCTCGATCGCGACTCGCGCCGTGCCCTGCGCGGCTTGAATCATCGCCAGCGTCACTCCCGACGGCTCGTTGAACAAACAAATGCGCGAGCCGCCTCGCAAACGGCGGAAAAGTGCAATGTTTGCTCGCGCGTGAAGCGCAAACCGAGGTGACCTGGATAAGCTGGCCGCGCGCGCCGCAATACAACGGATCCAAAGATGAGATGCTTTGGCGATGTATGGTAAACTGTGCACGTCATGGCCTTGACGTCTGATCTCTCGAATGCAGGTCGCGATCAAGGCACGAGGGACATCCCTGAAGGGATGTCTATTCGATGCAGCCTAAGCGGAAACAACAGCGATCCGGCCAGGATCCCTTCCTCTATCCCGGCAGGCACTCTGCAGACCCGGGCACTTTGAAAGCCTGAAGGAAAGAGCGCGCCCATGTCCGAGCAATCCTCCACAACCCGAGCGTACGATTCCCCGCTTCGTCTCTTGGCGATTGTCGCGGCCTCCGTGTTTGGCGCCGAGGCGCTCGTCATGGTCTTTCTCATGCTCCTGCCGCCCTTGCCCCATGCCGTTGCGGCGCCGCTCGATGCGGCTCTAGTAACCATCCTGGTGTATCCGATCTTGTATCGATTCATGCTGCGCCCGATGACTCAGCAACTTGACGAGCGCCGACGGGCCGAAGACGCTCTGCGCCAGATACAGGACGAACTTGAGTCACGCATCCGCGAACGAACGGCCGAGCTGGCACAGGCAAACGAGTCACTGCAGATTCAAGTTGCCGAGCGGCAACGAGCCGGAGAGGGACTCAAAGTCGCGCTGGACCTGGTGCAGCAGCGCCAGACGGAGATGGCAGCGCTGCTGGTCGGCGCGCGCGCGGTGCTCGAATATCGTGATTTTAGCCAGGTGGCACAGGCGATCTTTGAAGCCTGCCGCAGCACGATCGGCGCAGCGGCGGGTTTTGTGGCGCTGCCCACCGCAGACCGATCGGGTGAAAAGTCGGTGTTCTCGAATCTGGGCGAACAGGCCGGCCAGGCGGATTTGGCGCTGTTCATGCCCGTGGTGGGCATGCGCCAGCAAGCCTACGCGACCGGTAAGACCCTTTACACAAACGACGCTGGCCACTGCGCATGCGCGCAGTGGCTGCCCGGCGGACACGTGCCTCTGCATAACATTCTATTCGCACCGCTGACGATTAAGGGTTTCGTCGTCGGGACACTCGGGCTGGCCAACAAGCCCGGCGGCTTTTCGGACGACGATGCGCGACTGGCGTCGGCGTTTGCCGAGTTGGCGGCGATTGCCGTGCTGAACAGTCAGACGATTGGTTTGCTGGAAAGCAGCGAGCGGCGCTTCCGAACTTTGGCCCAGGCCACCTTCGAAGGCATCGCAATCAGCGAAGGCGAATTCATCCGCGAAGCCAACGAACAGTTCGCGCGCATGCACGGTTACACGCTGCCGGAGGTGCTGGGCAGGCCGATCGCGGATTTTCTTGCACCGGAAGATCACGCCCGGATGCAGCAGAGTATCACCGGCGACGAGATGCATGTCGGCGAGTATCATGCCCTGCGAAAGGATGGCTCCGTGTTCCCGCTGGAAGTAAGGACCTACAGCATGGAACAAGGTGGACGCGCCCGGCGTGTCGCGGCTCTGCGCGACATCACCGAACGCCAGCAGGCCGAAGAAGCCATCCGGGCGCGCACTGCGCTGTTAGCGAGCATCATCGAAAGCCCCGATAGCGCCATCTTCTCGATTGACCGCGAATACTGCTACACGAGCTTCAACCGCCGGCATGCGTACGTCATGCAGTCGCTGTTTGGAGTGGAGATCGAGATCGGCCGGAACCTGCTGGACTATCACACGGTGGCGAGCAACCGGCAGTCAGCGAAACAAAACCTGGATCGCGCCCTGGCCGGCGAGTCATTCGTCATCGAGGACTGGGCCGGCGACGACGCGCTAACTCGCCGCTACTTCGAGATATCACACAACCCCGTAAAGGATGCTGATCAAATTATCGGCGCTGCTGTATTTGCCCAGGACATTACCGAGCGCAAATATGCAGACCAGATGCTGCGTGAGAATGAAGAGTGGCTGCGCCTGGCCTTCGACGCGGGCGATCTGGGCCGGTGGCGATTTTCTGCCACGACGGGCATGCTTCATTTCGACGAGCGTGCTCGCATCCACTCCGGTTCGATCGGCTACAGCGTTGCTCAGGCCGAGGCGTTAACGCGTGTACATCCCGACGATAGGGCACTCCTGCAGGAGCAGACAATGAATGCCCTCCATCCGGCCGGCCAGGGACGCTACGCGGTGGAATATCGCGTCCGTTGGCCCGACGGCGAAATGCACTGGCTGGCTGTGCAAGCGCGAGTTCACTTTGAAGGTGAAGGCGAAACGCGCCGGCCGGTCCTGGCGGTGGGCATCAGTCAGGACATCACTGCCCGCAAGCAGATGGAGCAAGCGCTGCGAGAGAGCGAAGAGCGCTTTCGATTAGCGCTCCGGAATGCGCCCGTATCCATTGCGGCCCAGGATCGGGACCTGCGCTTCTTGTGGGCCTACAACCAACGCACCGTGGACCCCAAGGACGTCATCGGCAAGACGGATGCCGATCTGTTTCCGCCGGACGACGCGGCGCGGTTGATTGCCCTGAAGCGCGCCGTGCTCGAGACCAGCACTGAGCGACGCGAGCAACTGTGGCTGACCAGCGGCGGCCAGCGCGTATTCCTGGATTTGTATTTAGAGCCAATGCGAGATGCCTCTGGACAGGTCACCGGCATCAGAATCGCCACAGTCGACCTGACTCAAATGAAGCTGGCCGAAGAGGCGCTGCGCCAGAGCCGGAGCGATCTCGATCGCGCCCAGAAGGTTGGTCAGATCGGCAGCTGGCGCCTGGATGTGCGCCACAATGTGTTGACGTGGTCTGACGAGAATCATCGCATCTTTGGCGTGCCCAAAGGCACACCTATGACGTACGACACGTTCCTGGGAAGCATTCACCCTGACGACCGCGCCAACGTAGATCGTGAGTGGACAGCCGGCCTCGCCGGCAAACCTTATGACATTGAACATCGCATCATCGTCGATGGGGGAGTCAAATGGGTCCGAGAGAGGGCCTATCTGGAATTCGATCAGGACGGAGTCCTCCTCGGCGGCTTCGGCATCACCCAGGACATCACCGAGCGCAAGCGAGTTGAAGAGCAGCTCCGGGCAACGCTGGAGAGCATTGGCGATGGCTTCCTCGCCTATGACGCAGGCTGGCGGTTCGTGTACGTTAATACTCCAGCCGAGCGCATGTTGGGCCTCCGCCGTGAGGAGCTGCTTGACCGGTGTTTTTGGGACGTGTTCCCCCTCACGGTGGGCACCGATCTTGAGCGTGAATACCGGCGTGCCGCGGCCGGCGAAATCAGAGACTTCGAGAATTTCTACGAGCCGTGGGGCCGCTGGTTCCACAACCGCTGCTTCCCGCGCGAGGGCGGCGGCCTGTCCGTCTACTTCGAAGACATCACCGCGCGCAAGCAGACTGAGGACCGCATCACCTGGCTGGCTTCTTTTCCGGAACTCAACCCCAACCCGGTGGTTGAAGTGGATTTGGCCGGTTACCTTCATTATCTGAACCCGGTCGCGAAACGCTTGCTGCCGGATCTGGAAACAAGGGGCCTGGCGCATCCCTGGTTAAGCGATCTGGAATCGCTGGGACAGAAATTACAGGCCGCCGATACAACGGTGCTCACCCGCGAGGTCGTGCTGGGCGAGGCCGTCTATCAACAGGCGCTGTCCTACGTTCCGAATAGCCGGCGTGTGCGCATCTACAGTCTCGATATCACCGCGCGCAAACACGCCGAAGAATTCCTGCGGCGGCAGGCGGCTCTCATCGATCTCAGTCCCGATGCCATCATCGTGCGGCGACTGGACGGGATCGTTACGTTCTGGAGTCAAGGCGCAGAAACGTTGTACGGCTGGAAGGAAAGTGAGGCGCTCGGCCGGCAGGTGTCGGACTTATTGCAGGCCCGGCTGTCGGAACCATTAGAGGACATTGTCGAACAGCTCAAGCAGACGGGCCGCTGGTCGGGTGAAATCGTCCACCACACCCGGGGCGGACTTCAAGTCATCGTCCAAAGCTGGTGGCTGGCGCAATTCAACGCGCAGGGCGACATCATCGAGATTTTTGAGTCGAATGTGGACTTCACGGCCCGCAAGCAGATGGAGGAGCAGCTGCGTCACACGCAAGCACTGCTGGAACGGCGTGTGCTGGAACGCACCGCCGAACTGGCTGCAGCCAACAATGAGCTGCGGCTGCAAAGCGCCGCGCTGCAGGCTGCGGCGAACGGGATCATCATCACCGATCGGCAGGGCAACATCCAGTGGGCCAACCCGGCTCTCACTGCGATGACAGGTTATACCGCCGCAGAAGTGCTGGGACAATCCACGCGCCTCTTCAGAGGCGGCCCGCAGGAACCGGAATTCTATCAACACCTGTGGAACACCATTCTTTCCGGGCAGGTCTGGCGGGGTGAGCTGATCAATCGGCGCAAGGATGGCAGCCTGTACGTTGAAGAGCAGACCATCTCCCCGGTTTGGAATGAGCAGGGTGAGATCGCCAATTTCGTCGCCGTTAAGCAGGATGTGACCGAGCGCAAGGAAGCGCAGGCCCGCCTGGAGCAGAACAACCGTGACTTGCAGGCGTTGAGCAACGCCGAGCGCCGCGCGCGCCTGATTGCCGAGACTTTGTCTGCTGCCAATCTGGCTTTGACGCAGTCGCTCGACCTGGAAACCGTGATGGAGGCGCTGCTGGATTACATGTACCAGCTGGTGCCTTACGACAGCGCCAACATTATGCTGCTGGAAACCGAAGAGCGTTTGGTGGTCAGGACGGCGCGCGGGTATGAAACATGGACCGACCCGCAACTGACGCGCACGATCTTCTTTGACGCGCACGGCAATCGGACTTTCCACGAATTGATCTCAACGCAACATAGCGTCCTGATCCCGGAGACGAGGGCGCACCTCGATTGGGAGGTTCGCCCTGGCGCTGAGCATGTGCGCAGCTGGCTTGGCGTGCCGATCGTAGCCGGCGGTCATGTGATTGGCGTCTATTCGCTGGACAAGGTCACTCCTGATTTCTTTACCGCCGAGCATGTCCGGCTGGCCGAAGCCCTGGTTGGTCAGGCCGCCGTCGCGATCCAGAATGCCTGGCTCTTCGATCAGCTGCGCGCCGGACGTGAACGCCTGCAATCGCTTTCACGCCGCCTGGTCGAAGTGCAGGAAGCCGAGCGCCATTACGTTGCCCGCGAGCTGCACGACGAAGCCGGACAAGCCCTGACCTCACTGGTGTACGGCCTGGGCGAGCTGGAACGGGAGACCGTCCCAGCGCAGCGCGCGCTGCGCTTGGCTGAGTCTGAAAAAGACGGTCCATGAAGTCCTGGAAAGCCTGCACCACCTGGCAATGGATTTACGCCCCGCGAGCCTCGACCTTCTGGGGCTGGTACCGGCCCTGAACCAATACGTCAAAGCCACGGGGGAACGCTACGGGCTCAATGCCCAATTCAAAGTCATTGGCCTGGTGGAAGGGCGCCTGCCGGCCGCCATGGAGACGGCTCTGTATCGCATCGTGCAGGAGGCGCTGACCAACGTCGTCCGTCATGCCCAGGCTACCCGCGTCGACGTTCTGCTGGAACACCGTGACGAACAAGTGGTGTTGGTCGTGGAAGATAATGGCTGCGGCTTCGAGGCCAATCTGGCCGACCAGGCGCAGGCCGGCCATCTGGGACTGATTGGCATGCAAGAACGCGCGGAAATGTTGAACGGAACGCTGATGATTGAAAGCGCTCCGGGCTCTGGAACGACCATCGTCATCGAGGTGCCCTATGCCCATACGAATTCTCATCGCCGATGATCATAGTTTTATACGAACCGGCCTGCGCACCATCCTTCAATCTCAGCCGGATGTGCAGGTGGTGGGCGAAGCGGCCGATGCGCTTGAGGCGATTCAATTGGTCCAGGAGTTGAAGCCCGATGTCTTGTTGACCGACATCAGCATGCCCGGTCTGACCGGCGGCGGTATCGAAGTGACGCGGCGCATACAAAAGCTTTTGCCGGATGTCGCCGTCCTCATTCTCACCGTTCACGAGGATGAGACGCTGCTGCGCGAAGCCATCCAGGCCGGGGCGTCGGGCTATGTGGTCAAGCGCGCGGCTGAAGCAGAATTGATCAGCGCTGTCCAGGCCGTGGCACGCGGCGACATGTACATCCATCCCGCCATGACCCGGATGCTGCTGGCTGGACTGGCGGCGCCCAAGGCAGCGCGCTCCGGCGCCGTCGAGTCGCTCACCCAGCGCGAGATCGACGTGTTACGGTTGCTGGCTAAAGGCTACACCAACCGCCAGATCGCCGATGCCCTCAGCGTCAGCGTGCGCACCGTGGAAGGACACCGCGCGAACCTGATGGATAAACTGAACGCCCACAGCCGGGTTGAGCTAACCAGCATCGCCGAGGAGATGGGCCTGTTGCCGTAACCCCGCCGGACTTGCCGGTTGCCGCCGAGGTGATGGCTGACCCGTTCCAGCTGTCGCCTCGGCTTGTTGGTTCCAGCCGGATTCACGTAGTATCTACGCGCTCCGTGCGCGCAGCAGGCGTGGTCTCTCCGTAATTTTTCCATCCTCACCGCCGCTCACCGTAGTTTCTTCGCGCCGATCACACCTTCAAAAATACCGACTTCCTACGCTTCACAACCGCGTAGCCTGAAGAGTATATTAAAAGTGTACTCAGGGCCAGCGCGCACCACAGCGGAGGTCAATGATGCCAGCTCAGACGCCGATGTTTCCAAGCATTCCGGCCGAAACGGTCAGCGCAGTCAATGCCGTTTTCGGCAAGGGAAACAGCTACGTCGTCATCGGCGATCGACTGGATAGTTTGTTTGCGAAGTTGGATCTTGCCCAGTTGGATCGCAGCAGCGCCAGGCCCGGCTACACCCTGCTCATCTACGCCCTGGTCACCGTCTTTCAATACCACGAACGTCTGCCGGATCGGCGCGCTGCCGAAGCCCTGCGCAGCCGCCTGGACTGGAAATATGCGCTGCACCTGCCATTGACGCACCCCGGTATCGTCCCGATTGCGCTGTGCGAGTTTCGGCGCCAAGTGTGGCACAACCCGGCCGGGCTGCGCACATTGCAGGACGCACTCGAAGCGGTTGCGGCCTGCGGACTGTCGCCCCTCAACGGCGAAACGCCGCATGATGCGGCCGGCGTCCTGGCTTCTATCTGCAATCTGAGCCGGCTCGAGCAGATCACCGACGCGTTGTGCGCCGCTTTGGAAACGCTCGCGGCAAGTGGGCCGGATTGGCTGCTGAAGACGGCCCGGCCACACTGGTACGACCGCTACGCCACACGGCAGTTGCTGTCCAACCTGCCCGGCGCCGTGCCCGAGCAGCTGGCGCTGGCCCGGGCGATTGGCGCGGATGCCGCTTACCTGCTGGGCGCCGCAGATGACGCGCCGGCTCTCGCTCAACTCCCGGAGATTCAATTCTTGCAGCGCGTCTATACCGGGCAGTTTGACTTCATTGAGAACGAAGCGAGATGGCGTTTACCGTTCTGCCTGAGTTGCAGCATTGCGGCTTAGGACTCTTCTATCGTTCAACCTCGGAAACACAACGCAGGAGGAGACCCGGAGCAATCAATCGCGAATGAATGCCATAGGCAGTCGATCACACGACCCATGATTCAAATTCATGCTTTCAGGAGGAATTGTCATGTCACCCAAACGCAAATTGCTGAATCTATTGATGTCCGTGCTGACAATTGCCGCTCTGGTTTTGTCGCAGTCGGCGGCCAGGCAGTGGCGCAGCCACTGCCAGCATGGCCATGCCGATGGATCCCACCGACGAGACGAAGGTCCCCACTACTTCGGCCCCAATCCGAACTGGGCGCTCAGCCCGCTGCGGCAAGCCGACGTGGTTGTGAACCTGACAGGCGGCGATGGCACAGGTGCAGCGGCGCAAGCCACTGTTGACCCGCAAACAGGCGCCATCACCGCGATCAACGTCACCAGTCCGGGCAGCGGTTACACCATTGCCCCGACGGTCGATATCACCGGATTGGGTAATCGGTGCCGCCGCAACCGCGGTGGTGGATAATTCCGGCGTTGTTACCGCCATCACCGTGGATGTGGCAGGCGGCGGATACAGCGCTCCTTCAATCGCCATTTCCGGCGGCGGCGCTACCCTTGATGCCACTGCCACCGTCTACGGCGGCGTTGATGCAGTTGCCGTGGGCGATCCCGGTTTAGGCTATACCTTCCCAACCGTGGAATTCGGCCTGCCGGACAGCCCCAATGGTTCCGTAGCCACTGGTCACGCCACCATGAATGCCAACGGCTCCATCACGGCGGTGATCGTTGATTACCCCGGGTCTGGCTATTCAGCGGCTCCCACGGTGACCATCCATAACGGTACTGTCAGCTCTCCGGACCCGTTCCAGCCGGGTGGGTTCTCCGCTGTGGCAACATCCACCCTGGCACTCCAGAGTGTGGCTTTGACTGGCTTTGGCTCCGGCTACACCTCTGCCCCGACTGTTGTAATCTCTGACATGGGTGCTGGATCCGGCGCGTCCGCCACGGCAGCCTTCACAACGCCTGGTTCGATCACGACCATCACCATCGACAACCCCGGCTCCGGCTACATGACCCCCGGCATCAAGAAGTTCGTCGATGGTTTGCCTGGTCTATGCTATCCCGGCGGTGCGCTTGTCCCGATAGTTCCAGATTGCCCTGACTATCAGGTTGATCCGACAGCGAAGTACATCCCGCTCGCCGTGGCCGAAGCTAAAAAATATAACGGCATCGAGGCGGACGAATATGTGATCGGCCTGGTGCAGTACCGCAACTACTTCTCCTCTGCCATGCCAAACGGCGCCCTCGTGCGCGGCTATGTGCAGTTGGAGACCGCGGCGAATGCCGGCATCAGCCAGCACTATCCGCTGTTTAACGAAATGATCGACGGCAGACTTGTCGACACCGGCTACTTCGGCGTCACGCCGCCGCAGTACCTGGGACCCATCATTTCGGCAACGAAGAACAAGGCGGTGCGCATCGTCTTCCGCAACCTGCTGCCGACCGGCTCCGACGGCGATCTGTTCCTGCCCGTCGACTCCACGCTGATGGGCTCGGGCATGGGCCCGATGGCCATGGCTGACCCGATGGATCAGGGCACTGTCATGGACATGGTGCGCAACCCGATGTGCAGGAATACCCGAAGTCGGCGAGACTGCTTCAAAGACAACCGCGCCACCCTGCACCTGCATGGCGGCATCTCGCCGTGGATCTCAGACGGCACCGCCCACCAGTGGATCACGCCAGCCGGCGAGACTACCCCCTGGCCAGAAGGCGTCACCGTGGAGAATGTGCCTGACATGACCGGACCCAACGGTCGGTTGCGATGGTACAACCGATGGCTGCTCGACGTTCTACTACACCAACCAGCAGAGCGCCCGCTTGTTGTTCTACCACGATCATCTCGTGGGGTGCCACCCGCCTGCAAGTCTACGCGGGCGCGGCCGCCGGTTACCTGATCAGCGATGACGACAGAACAGTCGCTGATTAACCGTGGCCTCATCCCTGGCGCTGCCGACACGATCCCGCTCATCATCCAGGATAAGACCTTCGTGCCAGCGGATTCGCAGATGTACAACGTGCTCAACGCTGACGGCACGGTGAAAAGCTATGGCCAGGATCCGACCTGGGATTCTGCCCGCTGGGGCGGCCCCGACAGCCTGTGGTATCACCACGTGTATATGCCGGCGCAGAACCCCGGCGACCCCAGCGGCATGAGCGCCTATGGGCGCTGGATGTATGGTCCCTGGTTCTGGCCGCCTGCCACCCCACCGCATGGGCCGATCGCCAACCCGTACTACGATCCGAACTGCAACCTGGACGTCCCGGCGACCTGGCAGTACCAGACCGACCCGTTCTGTGAACCCCAGCAGATACCGGGAACACCGCTGATATCGGTCGGCATGGAGCAATTCAATGACACGCCTCTGGTCAACGGCGTCGCCTACCCAACCGTGACCCTGGAACCGAAGACCTACCGCTTCCGCGTGCTGAGCGCCGCCAACGACCGCTTCTTCAACTTCCAATGGTACGTTGCCGACCCCAGCACCGACCGCAACCCGGATCCACTCATCGACGATTCAACTGAGGTCGCTTTGAACCCCTCTCGAACTGGCGGCGGCTCAGACCGACCCGAACGTGTTCCCGACCCCGATACAGGCGCACGCCACCGCTGGCCCTGACTGGATCCAGATCGGCACCGAGGGCGGCTTCCTGCCAGCCCCGACAGTGGTTGACGGCCAGCAGCCGACCACCTGGATCATCGACCCGACCCGCTTCGACGTCGGCAACGTGGACCTGCACTCGCTGCTGCTGGCCCCGGCTGAACGCGCCGACGTGATCGTGGACTTCTCGCAAGTTCGCCGGCAAGACCCTGATCCTGTACAACGACGCCCCGGCGGCTTTCCCGGCCCGCGTGCCAAGTTACGATTACTACACCGGCGCTCCGGATCTGAGCCCGAACGGTGCTGCGGCCATCGTGCCCGGTTACGGACCGAACACTCGCACCATCATGCAAGTCAAGATCGCTGGCACCCCGGCCCCTGCCTTCAATCTGGCCGCGCTTCAGGCTGCCTTTGCACACCAGGCAGATGGTTCCGGTGTGTTTGAATCCGGCCAGCACCCCATCATCGTCGGCCAGGCTGCCTACAACTCGGCCTACGGCACCAACTTCGCCGCCAGCAGCAACTGTAATGCTCCCGACAGCACGCTTCAGACCTGTGACGGTTTCGTCCGCGTGAACGACCATACCATCTTCGGCTTCAATACGCTCCTGGGCCAGACCGCCAAGATGACCATGGCGGTCCAACCCAAGGCCATCCACGATGAGATGAACTCCACGACGTTCGACGAATTTGGGCGCATGACGGCCAACCTGGGCGTGGAAGCGCAGCCGCCCACGCCGGGCGCGCAGAACGTCACGCTCTACCCCTTTGTGAACCCGCCGACCGAGCTCATCGATGCCACCAACCTGCCCAAAGCGGATGTAACGTACGATGCACAACGGCCTGCCGGTGAGCGATGTCAAGGTCACGCCCATCTCGGACGCAGCCGATGGAACCCAAATCTGGCGCATCACGCATAACGGCGTCGATACGCACCCGATCCACTTCCACCTGTATGACGTGCAGATCGTGAACCGGGTGACCTGGGACAACATCATCATTCCAACAGACACCGACCGAGTTGGGCTGGAAAGACACGGTCGCGCGTCGCCCGCTCGAGGATACCATCGTCGCCCTGCGGCCTATCATCCCGGAGGTGCCTTTCGAGCTCCCGAACGCGATCCGGCCGCTGAACCCGATGATGCCGCTCGGCTCGACGGCGATGTTCAACAACATCGATCCTCAAGGCAATCCGACCGCGCCGATCGTCAACCAGCTCGTCAACTTCGGCTGGGAATACACCTACCACTGCCACATCCTGAGCCACGAAGAGATGGACATGATGCGGCCGGTGGCGGTAGTGCTCCCGCCGAACAAGCCAATTGGGCTTGCATCCTCGATCACGGGGAGTGGCAACAACACGCGACTGGTGCTGAGCTGGAACGACAACTCCATCAATGAGACGTCCTTCGTGATCCAGCGCTTGACCTGGCCGGCAACTTGGACGGACGTGGGTGTCATTCTCTCACCGTTGGATCAGCCGAACATCCATCAGGCACGTTCCTTCACGGTACCGGGCACCTACAACCCGAGTCTGGCATACCAGCTATCGGATCGTTGCCAAGAACACGGTTGGTTATGGGCTCGAATTCCCGTCAATGACGGCCCAGTCGGTTTCTGATGTCCTGACGCTGGGGACGCCACCTGCAGCTCCCACCAACCTTGTCGCGACGCTTCAAGCCGGTCCGCAAGTCAGGCTGACCTGGAGGGACAACGCCACGAATGAGAGCGGCTTCGTCATCGAGCGCTCGACCGATGGCGTCAACTTCACCCAGATCGCCACTGCGCCGGCCCGCAGCAACACCGGCAATGTGACCTTCACCGATACCACCGTCAAGGCATCGCAAACGACGCAATCCTATACCTATCGAGTGGCAGCGGGCAACGTTGCTGGTCTCTCAGCCTACGCTACTTCGAACACTGTAGCGGTTGGCGTGGTTGTTCCGCCAGCGGCTCCCACCAACCTGGTCGCCACGCTCCAAGCCGGTCCGACGATCGCACTGACCTGGACGGACAACGCGGTCAATGAGACCGGGTTCGTGATCCAGCGCTCAACCAACGGGGGCGCCTTCACCCAAATCGCCACTGCGCCGGCTTTCAGCGGCACGGGGACACCACCTGCCTTCATCGACACGGTGCAGGCGGTAGCCGCCAATACGACCTACAGCTACCGGGTCGCAGCAACAAATGCCGGTGGTACCTCAGCCTTCTCGAACACAGCCTCCGCAACGGTCCCGGCGCTTCCGCTGGCGCCCAGCAACTTCCTGCTTGTGAATGGCCCGAACAAGAACAAGGCGCGCTCGGTGATCCTGACCTGGGCTGATAACTCCAACAACGAGACCGGCTTCACGATCCAGCGGGCGACCAACTCTCTGTTCACGCAAGGACTCACAACTGTGGCCGTCGGAGCAAATGTCACAACGCTCACGCAGACGGGCCTGAGTCCGAACACGCAGTACTGGTACCGCATCCGTGCGAACAATGGCACCATCGTATTCACCCCTTGGGTGAACGCGACTCCGTTCCCGATCACAACGAATCCATAAGTACATCAAGCCACTTTCCGGCGGCAGCCACTGGCTGCCGCCGGAAGACAGGAGAACGCGTAAAGAACATCCATAAATGCAACTGCGGGGAGGGAGTGATCTCTCCCCGCTGCTGTGTGATGTCCGATCATCGTGAGACTCAAACAGGAGGAAGGTCATGAAACACATTGTCGGAATCGCCGCAATTGCCGTGTTATTGGGTCTGTTGGTGCTGGGTGCCCAGTCACCTGCGCTGGCCCAGAATCCCTCCGACCGGTGATATCGTCGCCCTTGGCAAAGCGATCTTCTTCGACACGGACCTGTCCGTGAATGGCACTCAGTCTTGTGCCACCTGCCATGCTCCTGAAGTTGGATTTACCGGTCCGGATTCCGCCGTGAACGCGGGCGGGGCCGTTTTCCAGGGCGCGTTCCCAATCACTTTGGCAATCGAAAACCGCCTGCCTCGGCCTATGCCGGCGACAGCCCGGTGTTCCATTACGATGACAGTCGACGGCGGCTGGTTCGGCGGCATGTTCTGGGATGGCCGCGCCACCGGCGCGCATCTGGACGACCCACTGGCCGAGCAGGCCCAGGGGCCGTTCCTGAATCCGCTCGAACAGGCTATCGCCAATGCCCAGGTTCTGTGCGTCAAGGTCAAGCAGGCCGACTATGCCAGCCTGTTCGAGCAAGTGTGGGGCGCAGGCTCGCTGAATTGCGCGAAGGACGTGACCGGCGTTTACGAGCGAATCGGCCGTTCCGTCGCCGCCTATGAGCGGAGCGCCGAAGTTAATCCCTTCACCTCCAAGTTTGACTTGTTCTGGGACAATGCCAAGGCTGCCGGCAAAGACGTCACCAAGATCAAGTGTGGCATGGGTGGCGGTGGCATGGGCGGCGGTGGCGGCATGGGCGGCGCGATGGGTTGCCCGGGCGGCGGCATGGATCCCAATCGCTGGACAGCTTTCCGCAATCTGGGACTTACCGATGCCGAGCTGCAGGGACTGGCGGTTTTCAACGATCCCAGCCGCGCGAACTGCGCGTCGTGCCATTCGCTTGAGCCTGGTTCCGCCGGGTATCCGCTGTTCACCGACTTCGGCTACGACAACCTCGGCATCCCGAAGAATCCGGAGAACCCGTTCTACGGCATGCCCGAAGCCTGGAATCCGGACGGGGAGAACTGGGTGGACTACGGCCTGGGCGGCTATCCTGAAGAGCGCCGGTAATGCGGCGGAAGTCTACGAACGCGAAATGGGGAAATTCAAGGTGCCCACCCTGCGCAATGTGGATTTGCGGCCTTCGGCGGACTTTGTCAAAGCATACGGGCACAACGGATACTTCAAGTCCCTGGAGGATATCGTCTTCTTCTATCACTGGCGCGCCATGATGGACTGCATGGCGGCATGGACTTGCGGCGGCATGGGTGGCGGCGGTATGGGTGGCGGTTGCGAAGGTATGGGTGGTTGCGAAGGCATGGCAGACATGTTCCCGCCGCCGGAAGTCGACCAGAACCGCGCCACTTTGAACATGTTCCCTCGTCCGAAGTAGCCAACGTCGTGGTGTTCCTCAAGACCCTGTCAGACGGATACTTTCAGAGATAGGAGGCAGGAAATGGGTTCGCAACAATATGAGCCGACGTAATTTCTTGCGAAGTGCGGGTGTGGCACCGCAGCGGCCGTCATGTTCGGCAGCAGCTTCGACAGGCTGGCGCAACGTGCCTCGTTGTTCAGCGGTGGCTCCACTCGGACCGGCCTGGCCATCGGTCGCGCGCAAATGGAGCCATTCGTGCCGGATGCGGAGATCTCGATCACGGCGGCCCCGAAAACAGTGCAGATCCTACCGGGTGCGCCGACCAACGTCTGGAGCTATGAAGGCCAGTTGCTGTCAGCGGATCGGGCGTGACCGTGCAGAATCTGCCCGGCATCTATCTCGGCCCGATTCTGCGCGCGCAGAGCGGCAAGAAGGTGCGCATCTTCTTCCATAACAACCTGGCCGAGGACAGCGTCATCCATCCGCACGGCCTGCGCGTGCCCGAGGATTGTGACGGACAGCCGATGCAGGCGATCGGGCCGGGCCAGACCAAGGTCTATGAATTCCAGGTGATCGATCGGGCCGGACCGTACTGGTTCCATCCGCATCCGCATGGGCCGCACTGCCGAACAGGTCGTGATGGGGCTGGCCGGGTTGTTCAACGTCTGGGATGACGAGGAGGCGATCGCTGTGCCCGGCGCCAGCACCGGGGCGCAATGACATTCCGGTGATCATCCAGGACCGGAACTTCGACAGCAACAACCAGTTTCTATACAACCCGAACATGATGTGGGGGTACCTGGGCAACCGCATCCTGGTCAACGGGAAGCCGAACGCTGTGTTTTCGCTGGAGCCGCGGGCTTATCGCCTGCGGTTCCTCAACGGCTCCAACGCCCGCACCTACAAGCTGGCCTGGAGCAACAACATGCCGCTCAAGGTCATCGGCACGGACGGCGGATTGCTGCCAGCAGCGGTATCCAAGGGATACGTGATGTTGATGCCGGGCGAGCGCGTGGACGTGTGGGCAGATTTTGCCTCACTCGCCGGCAAGCAAGTGATTCTGCGCAGTCTGGCGTTTGATCGCGGGTGGCGGGGGAATGGGCGGCGGCATGGGAGGCGGTGGTATGGGCGGCGGTGGTGGGATGGGGGGAGGCGGCATGGGCGGCGGAGGAGATGGGATCGGGTCTCGCCAATGGTGCCGCGTTCAACATCCTGACTGTGAACGTCGGGCGGAAAGCAACTGTGAAAGCCCGTCCTGGGACCGCTGCCTCCGCTGTCGGTGCATTACGACGCCAGCAACGTCCCGAACTTCGCCGCGCCGCGCCCGTTCACGCTGGAGATGGGGCAGATGATGACCTGGACCATCAACGGTCGTGTCTACGAAATGAAGGCGGTCGCCGAGGACGAGATGGTCTATCGGGATGAGACGATGGCCTGGGAATGGATCAACAACTCGCCCATCCCACATCCGATGCACATCCACAATGTCAGTTCCAGGTCGTTCAGCGCACGCCGCCGTCATCGTCGACCAGTTACAGCACGGTCAATCAGGGCCTGGTCGACACCGGCTGGAAAGACACCGTCCTGGTCTGGCCGGGCGAGCGGGTCAAGGTCGCCATGAAGTTCGCGCCGTACACGGGGATGTACATGTATCACTGCCACATCCTGGAGCACGAAGACATGACGATGATGCGGAACTACATGATCATGGACCCGATGATGCCGGAGATGTAGTATGTGAGTGTGCGGAGGCTGGCAGCGAATTGCCAGCCTCCGCGTCGTCGGAGTGCCTCATTCGTTGGCGCCGCCCGTTCGGCACTTGTCTCAGAGTTCAAGTAGGAGGCCCTATGTTATCCAGGTCGAGTCGGTGGACGCTGTTCTTGGGGCTTGTGGTCTGTCTTACTTTGGCTTATTCTCAAGCCAATGCCCAGGCGCAGGGCCCAACGCCGAAATCGTCGCAGGCGCTTGCTCGGCATATGTCGTTCGCCAGCGACATCGTCTACAGCCAGCCGCCAAGCTCAAGTGGCGGGCTCTTTCAGTCTTCATTGCTCGAACCTGACGGCAGTGCCTCTGATGAGTGGGTCTGGGATGATTTCACGCTCAGCTCGACTCGGGCAATCACCGAAGTCCAGTGGCGCGGCGCCTATATCCCTGCCCTGCTCGGTCTCGGCGGCCCCGTCATCGGCTTTACGCTGAAAATCTATCCTACCAACCAGACCGGATTCGAGCCGGATGTTGACCATCCTCCTCTGGTGGACTACACGTTGAGCGACAATGCCGGTGAAACGGCAGCTGATATATTAGGTGGTGTCCAGACATATGACTACCGCTATGCCCTGCCGATTCCCTTTCAGGCAGCCGCCGGGACAAAGTACTGGGTCCAGATTGAGGGGATACAACAGGGAGGCGTGGGTGGCGTGCCCGACTGGGGGCTTTCGTCCGGTCTGGGGGGCGACGTACATCATTTCCGCAAATTCGGAAATGAAGGCAGATATCAGACTGTTACCGGCGACACCGCGTTCACGCTGGCGGGGCCCGTCGTGCCCATCGGCAACCTGAGCGCGACCAATAACAGCCCGACTCGCGCTCGGGCCAGACGACGACCTTCACTGCTACCATCAGTGCCGGCAGCGGCATCAGCTGCACCTGGGACTTCGGGGATCAGACGACGGGCAGCGGACAAGTTGTCACGCATGCGTATACCGCTACTGGCAGCTATACCGGCGTTGTCACAGCCACTAATTCGCTTGGCAGTGCCACTGCTACAACGGTCGTCACCATCACCGATGCGCCCGTCACTCGTTTGACCGCGATCAACAACAGCCCGACGCCGCTGGGCAATGTTACCAGCCTGACGGCAACTGTCGCTTCGGGCACCAACGTCAGTTATCAGTGGAATCTTGGCAATGCTGTAGTGAAGCAGGGCCAAAGCGTGACGTTCACCTACGACGCCATCGGTTTCTATACCGCCATCGTGACGGCCAGCAACAGTGTCAGCCTGATCACGGCGACCGCACCGGTTACCATCTTCAAGCCCAAATACATCTATCTGCCGCTGATCTTGAAGATTCTCTAAATCACCGGCGCGATCGATGCTCGACTGGGACCAGTGAGCATCCGCCTGTCGAGAATGTTGCCTGCTACCGGTTGTTACTTTTTCGCCGCTTGAATCATCGCCAGCGTCACACCGGATGGCTCGTCGAACAGGCACATGCGCGAGCCGCCTGGTAGTTCGAGCGGAGCAGTTACCCGCAGGGAGGGATCACTTTTGCTGTGAGCGGAGCCACTTGAGCCATTGCTGGTTAAATGTATCCATCTTCACTCCCAGCACGGTTTCAATCGCCTGGTGCAGCCTCGTTTGATTCTCCTGCTCCATCCCGGCATAATCGTACCCGCGGCCATAGCGCGGGTATTTTGATAGACTCAGTCAGCAGCGCATGGATCTTATCCAGCCCGTAGGTATCGACCATGAATTCCACCACCATGCTGGAGACGGCATAGAACAGACCGATGGTTTTCTCATCGGTCAGCTCAATCAAGGTGTTGGCCTCCAGCCAGTGATAGGCCGAGCGAGTTCCTCGGCCGTATACCTGCCCAGTTGCAGCACATTCCCCCTACGAAATGGGTCACTCCCAAAGTAGTTAGCCAGACCCTCCGCCAGCCAGGAATTCAGACTGTCGCTAATCTCCAGGGTGATTTTGTGCGTCAGCTCGTGGGCAATTACGCCGGCAAAAACTTCTTTTTCGCGGCGTGCATACAACTTGATCGACTCACTGTCCTCAGCCCACCCATTAAAGAGGTAAGCCACCCGGATATCGGTGTTCTGGCGCAGCAGTTCTTGACTGCCAAAGAGCTTGAGAGTGGTTTTGACCTGCGGCAGGCGACCGAGTTTGTTCACCACACTGGTGTAGGCTTTTTCGGCTTCCTTGCTCACTTCCTTGGCTTTGGCCTCAACCTCGCGCTGGTATTTGATCACGAAATGCGGCGTCTCCATCATGCTGAAGTTCAGGTCCGCCTCCTTCCAGCCGGCAGGCGTCAGGCTGAACTTTGCTTCATAGCTGATCCGCCGATCGGCCTTCTCAGGTCCGTACAAATAGTGCTGATCGAGCATCGCCACAATCGTGGTCGCGTCGATTTTCTCGACGCGCTTGACCTCAAGCGTAAAATCGGCGGTAACAGCGTCACGATAGATTAAAAACCAGTTCCGCTGTTCGGTGGTGTATTCCGGGTCGGACCCATCAAGCAGGGCCAGGTATTGATCCATGTCCTTCGCTTGCAACGCCACCAGCTTGGCGGAAACGAGTCTCTGCACGATCGCTTCGGCGGATTCCTCGGTTTCTCGTGCTTCTGTGGAGGTGGGCGTTGGCGGTAAGGCGGTAGGCACAGGCGTCTCGGTCGGCAGATGGAAAGTATGCGTGCGGCTGTACTCTCGGCCCATCGTCACAACAACCTCACCCGTGCTCAGGCCATACACGATGGACCATTGCGTATTGGCTTGCGACACATCTCGCAACAGCCGCAGGGCTTTCTCGGCGTCGATGCTGCCTACCGCGGTGGAGAGCTGCTGATCAATCTTGTCGTAGCGCGGGCATTGCCCCGAGGCGCTTTCGCCAACAGAGACTGAGCAGGAAATTAGTCGCCAGGTGCCAGGGTTTGTCATTGGGAATAATCTGACGCTTGCCCTGATAGAACTCAACCAGCACTGATTGTCCCGATCGATCCGCGATGAGGTAATGAAGCGCCGGGCCGCTGCCCCAATCGATGTTGTACCGCTGCAGAACGGCTCCGGCTTCATCCACCGTGCTGGCCTGATCCAACATCTTGCGAATCGCCTGCAACGAATCCAGCGTCTCTTTGCCGGGATCGAGCCGCGTGTTACCGTCCGGTACAGCCGCCATGCCGACAACCAGGCCGTGCTCGTTCATACCATCGAATGGCAAAGCGGGGGCTTTGAGCAGCGCTTGCCGCTGGCCGAGCGGCAGTTCGGTCAACCGATTGACTTTGTCGCCAAGCCCCAGATAGGCCAGGTCCACCATCGAGACCGAAGCGTAGCCATTCGTGGGGTGGGTGAACAGCAGCAGAGCGGGGCTGTCCACCCAATCAAAGTTGCGGCCATAGAATTTGTCTGTACCACCCAGCGCCGCGAACAGCGAACAGGCCCAGGTGGATGGCAGCTGCGCGCTGGCCGGCTCCCCGGGGCCAGCTGAGCCCGACCAGCCTGGCTCGCTTGAACCATAGTAATGCATCGTGTAGAGCGGAAAGTCGTCGACTTTTTTCAGGCTGCTGAGGGTGGCAACTTCCAGCTCTGAGAGTGTTGCTTCGGCGGTGGACTGAATGGCAGGGACAGGCGTTACCGTTGGCTGAGTGACAGGGATAACTGTTACCGTCGGGCCACAGGCCATAAGGATCAGGCTGGCGATCATCAACAGTGTCGCCAGGAAGACACAACGCTTCCGGTTCATCATCCACACCTCCGAGCAAATGGTATACGAGTCAACGCCGCTTATTTGTTTGCTGACTGGATCATCGCCAGTGTCACGCCGGACGGTTCGTTGAACAGGCAGATGCGCGATCCGCCTGGCAAGTCCAACGGCGGATCGACGATGAAGCCGCCGTTCTCCTCGATTAGTTTCACTTTGGCGTCGAGGTCATCCACTTTGATGTAGATCGTCAGGAAGGGCAACTTCGCGCGGCGCAGCGTGAAAACTCCGCCGCCCTGCACGGGCGTCAGTTCGACGGGCAGCTCGTGGATGGTGGTGCGCGCGTCGTATTCAAAGTCCCAGTCGAAGACTCTCTTCAGGAACTCCACCGTCTTCGGCGCGTCGTGCGAGGCCAGTTCCCAATAGATCACCGGATTGTTCGACATGATCATCTCCCTCTCAAAAAAGCCTCAAGATCGATGCCGCCGGCTGGCGTTGTTTCAAGCGGCCAAACCACAGGCACAGCGGATACAGAATCAACAGGCCCAGCAGCCAGAACGGGACCATCGCCGGGATGCTGGTGCCGCGCGGAGTGAATAACCAGCCGAGGCCCGCGTACAGAAATAGATGAACGGTGTAAAAGAATAGTGGCGCTCGACCGAAGACTGCCAGCGCGTTGAGCAGCGGCCGCAGTTTCTCGCCCGCTCGAGCGAAAGCGCTCAACAGAATCAAATTGACGCCCATGGTGAGCAAGGTGAATGTCATGCTGGGCGGATATTTGACGACGTTCAGAAAATCAATCCAGGTGCTGCCCATTCTTGGCCGGATGTTGCCAAAGCCATTGAGGGCGCGCAGCACCACGAAGGCGAGCAAGCATACGCTGCCCAGCAGCAGCGCGCGCCGATAGGCTTGCGGCGCATCGTCAGCCAGCCACTGCCCATAAGCGATGCCAAAGATGACCAACTCCAGCCAGGGCAGCACCGGGTAATTGGACCACAGACCAATCGCGGACATTCCGCCGGGATAGATCAGCAACGGCGTGAGCAGATCGATCGGGTTGGTTAGCGGCATGTCGCCCCAGCGGGCCGGCACGAGCAGTTCGGTGCCGACGAACAGCGCCGCGGTCAAGATCAGCAAGTACGCTGTTTTCAGGCGCAGAAAGAAGCTGCCCAGGATCAGCGTGCCGCCCAGCGCGAACAACACGCCGATGTAGATTTCGAGTCCCCAGCCGCCCGGCGAAAGTTCCCAGGCGCGATTGATGACCAGAAACTTCAACGCGATCAGTAATCCGCCGCGAATCAGGAAGAAGCGCAGAATGTCCCATTCGCTCCAGCCTTGTTTCCGGCGCGCGTTGGCAAACAGGAACATGCCCGCGCCCATCAGGAAGAAGAAGCCCGGCGCGCTGAGATGCGTGATCAGCCGCGAGATAAAAGCGAGTGGATCAGTATAAGTCGGAAAGGGACCGCCCCACATCTCGCCAGATGAATGCCTCTGCGCGACGAAGTAATTGGCATGGTCGAGCGCCATGAGGACGATGATCAGGCCGCGCAGCGCATCGACCGGTAACAAGCGTGCGGTCTGTGATGCTTCTGTCCGTGTGTTGCTCATCAGGAGGTCGCGCCCCGCCACACGCCCGGCAATAACCGATAGCGGATATGCTGCGTGTAGTCCACCTAGCCTGGCAATCCGGCTCACAAGGTCTTGTCGGCCAGATCGGCACGTAAAAGCAAGTTTTCAGGCACGCCGCAAAGTTTTCCGCATCGGCTGAATCTTGATCCCTGAACCTGCAAAACTCGATCCGGATCGCACCCCGGTTGACCGCTTATATCCCATCTGAAGATAAAATGGAACTGCATACAACGTGGCAGTAATCGAATAACAGTGACCCCCTGCCGCACGCACTCGTGCTCAAAACGCTCAACCAATCTACGCCCTATGCCCTGCCGCTGATGGTCGCCTTGGACAAACAAACTTTGCAGCACGGCTCTTTGTTGTCTGTCCCGTCTTCCACCCCGCAACACACCTACAATCTCGCCATGGTCTACCGCGACCAAAACCAACGGGGCTGCAATCACCCGCGCTATCGCCGTTCGATGATCTTTCTCTGGCGACCTCGCGTGCTGAAATGGGCCCAGCAGTTTATTCTTTTCCGTGGGCGATGCAAAGGAGAGATTGTATTCGCCGTAGGTGTCTGCGATGAGCTGGCCCACCCGCTCGGCATTGCTCTTGCGATAGTGACGGACGGTTATCATAAGGATCCATTCCTGAGCATGAAGCAGACCACTTACCACACACCCGGCAGCACACGATAGCGCGTGCGCTGCGTGAATTCTGAATAACCCGGTAGTTCGGCCTGCAGGGTCCTGTCTTCCAGCGCCGTCCGAACGATCATCAATACGGCACAGATAACGCCTGGAATCAAGGCCCACCAGGAACCCAGCATGATCGGCGCGCCCAACACCAGCAGAATCGCGCCCACGTACGCCGGATGTCGCACAACCCGATATGGCCCGCTGCTGATGACCGTATGTCCCCGTTCAGTCTGGATGCGCACCACCTGCGAGAAGTAAGCGTTCACGCCGGTAGCCCATACCACCAGGGCGTGGCCGGCGATCACCAGCAGCATGGCGCCGATCTGCGCGACGGGCCCGATCCCGCTCGACCAGCTATAGCGCTTATCGAGTCCCGCCACGATCCACATGATCATCATCACCACGCCGTACAGGCTTAACACGACGGTGTCCCAGGTCTTAGCGCCCTTCTTCGGCCCTACGCGTTCGGCGAGTAGTTCCGGGCGGCGGGGAATCACGACGATGGCCGTGGCGATCACCCAGCCCGCTATGACGATCACCATGGCCCAGCCGGCGATCCAGTTCACCGTGCCCGCCGCGAGGAAGAGCAGCAGCGCCAGCATCACCACGCCCATCGTTTCTCTGACGGCCCAGCGGGTGACACCGCGCTTGACCTGCGGCGACATCCCATTTCGAACTTGCGTTGCAGTGCTCATATTGCTCCTTGTTTATTCACTTCGGAGGAAGGGTCAGGCTCAATCTGATTCAGTGCAATCAAAGGCAAGCCTAGATCGCGAATCCGCGTCAGCAGGCTGTGCAGGGCAGTTTGATCGGCCACCGTCCCGCGGATGATGGTCTCGTCGTCGCTCGCCATGATCGTCATCCCTTCGAACCAGGTCTGCCAGCGCGGATCCAGCGCGCCCTTCACGCGGATTTCATATCGCCCCGCTTGCGTCAATCCGACTGTGTTCTTCATGCTATGCCCCCTGTGGAATCACGTCAATCCACCGGCATCGACCAGTGAATGGTGTGGAAGCGCCAGGCTCCTTATTGAGAGCGTGGATGAGCTTACTTCGTCACCTCAATCGACTCGACGATTGCGTCGGCGATCTGCTCCACCTCGGGCGCTAAGCCTGCGACTGCCGGATCGCCGGCCGAGCAGGCGCAATCCAGCGCGAGCCAAAAGACCAGATCGCCGCCCGCGGCAGCCGAACGCGGCCAGCCGTAGTAAACACCCATATCTTTCTCCAGGGCAACCAACACGTTCCGTTCCACTTCCTGACCAAGCAGCGAAACGACGCCGCGCGTGATCAGGTCGCCTGACCCGATGCCGGTGGGGGTGATGCGCCTGTCCTCATTGGCGCGCTTGAAAGCGATGATCATTCTCACCGACGGATCGGTTGGATGAGTTAGATGAACGGCGTGCCCGCTCATGGTATTGACCGGATCGACGATTTCCTTCAAGATCCAATCGGGCGGATACCGAAATGAGAAGGCGTACTTCTCGTTGGTGTAGGCCAACCACGCGTCAGCGATCACCACCGGCGCGACAGGGGCTGGCGTTGGCGCAGAAGTGGCTGTCGGAATTGGCGTCGACGTTGGAACCGGAGTTGCCTTCGGACCAATGGTCACGGTTGGGTTGGCTGCGGCCGCAGGCGTTGTCACGGCAGTCAGGATCACGGGCGGCGATTGCGTGGGCGTCAACGGGGTGGCCGTACACGCGGTTAATATGGCGACCGCTAAGATGGGCGTTATCGACTTGCACAGAGCAAACATGGCATACCTCCTTACCGAACCGATCCCAGCACGAACAGCGCCAATCCAACACCCAGCTTCAGCTCTACTTCCTCACTTCCGTTTGAGCTAGTTGATCGCCAGTTGTGCCTGCATCCGATCGACTCCAAGACGTAGCGTCTGGCGCTGAACGGCTGCCCCGCTAGTTCTCATGAAGTTAATTGCTGTGGCGCAAAGTATTCCGCCGCCGCGTTCTGCAGCAGCACAAACAGTGCATAGAGGCCGATTGCCGTGCCGATCGGGAAGTTGATCAACCCGAAGAACGCCACGATGATCGCCAGCACGCGCCCCCACATTTGGCGTTTCAACAACCCGATGCCTGCGATTAAGCCCGGCAGCGCCAGCACGGTCAGGAACAAGGCGGTCCACGTGCCGACGAGGCTCAGGATCGGCAGGGCTTCCGGATCGCGGACGACAACGCCGATGCTCATCATGAGCACAAACACGAAAGCGCCGATCACCATAAACAGCACATGGCCGATGATGTACAACCATCCTACGATGGTGACATGCTGCCGCATGTCGTCTTGCTTGAACTGGTTCATGACTTAACCTCCTGATTCGATTTGTCAATCGCGCGGTCGCTTGAACACGCAGAAATAAGCATTGCTCCACATGCGCTCGGACAGGCTGTGAATGAGCACGTCGGCATTGGAGCCCACGTAGACCGGCTGCATGTGGACCAATTCCCAGCCTTCGTTGCCCAGCGCGTCAAGTTCCGGCAGCAGCGCTTGCGGCGCATACTTGGGCAGCGGCTCCGACGCGAACGGATTCAGCTGTTCCTGGACACGCTCCGCGTCGGCGAAAACAAACATCGTTTGGTACTGCCAGCGTTGTGAGTGAGACATCTCTTCCTCCTGCTGCGTGATACAGGCTAGACGCGCGCGGGCGCAGCGAAATTGCCCAGTTGGTAATACACGATGCGATGCGCGCGCCTGACCGTACCGAAAGCTCCGGCCAGTTTGTAGGCCAGACGGTAGCCCAGGTTGAGCCGGTTCAGATCCGGATCTTGCGTGAAGTACCACTCATCCAGCAGTCGTGTACCCGGAGCCCAGCCCTCCACTTCGCGAGGGTCGTCAGTGCCCCAGCCGAGGCTTGCGCCAGTCTGCTTCAGCGAGGGATGCTTCGCAGCAGAGCGGGCGGTCATCCGGCTGAACACGTCGGCGATCAGCCGGCAGCCCGGGAAAACCTCGCGAAGTCGCAGGAACAGGCGCTTGACATTCGCTTCATCCAGGTACATGAGCAAGCCTTCGGCCACGATCAGCACAGGCCGATTCGCCGCCGCCACTGCGTTCGTCCAATCCAGATCGGTCACGGAAGAAGCAATCAAGTGGTAGCGTTCCTGTTCGGCATAGAACTGCCGGCGCAGCTCGATCACCGGCGGCATGTCCAGGTCGTACCATTCGACCTGACCGTCATCGATGCGCCAGAAGCGGCTATCCAGCCCGCAGCCCAGGTGCAGAACGACTCCATTGCGGTGTTCGGCCAGAAAGGCCCTGGCCACGGCGTCGAGCTTCTTGGCGCGTTGGCAGATCAACACGACGGTCTTGTAAGGCACGCGCAGCCGGCTGAAGTCGTAATCCACCCGGCTGAGAATGTCCCTGGCTATGGGGTCGAAAAATAACAAGTTCTCTGGCTGCGCCTTGGCATAGAGCGGGATCAGCAGCGTTTCCTGCTCGGGGTTCAAAGTAATTTTGGCTTTTTCGTTCACAGCGGACCTCCACCAGGACTCCACATGCGATGTGAACCTTTATGGTTCGCGCTTTTTCTACTGTGCCGAGACAATGACGGGAATGATGACGAGCAAGTCGTATCCGGCATGGAACAACAGTGAACCGATGATGCTGTCCGTCTTGAGCATCACGCGCGCATTCACCACACCCAATCCAAAGACGACGATCGGAAAGATGATCATCTCCAGCGGCGAGATATAGGTCGCGCCGGCGTGCGGAATACTAAAGACCAATGACGTCACGACGACGGTCGCTGTGGCGCCGAGGAACGGATTGAGTTTTTTCAAGAAAATTCCTCTGAACCACAGTTCTTCCAGCAGCGAATTCGCAAATGCCCAGACCAGTATCCAGGGCAGTCCAGAGACGATGACGTTCAGACTCACTCCCGAAGCAGTCAACCCCTGGCTGGCTGGCGCGTTGGCCTGCAGCACGGCAATCACTGCGAAGAGGGCAGCGAAGATTCCGAAGGAGATCAAGCCGAACCGGAGGCCTTCTTTCAAGTCGCCCTTCTTCAGAAAGATCGATCCCAGATCATCGCCGGCCAGCTGGGTGAGCACGATGATGGACAGTATCACCGGCGCACACTGCGACAGCTTGTCGATGGTGAGCGCTGCCGCGGTGCTGCTGACCGCCGGAAGCCAGAGTCCCAGCCAGTTACCCAGCGTCCAGTTGAGCCAGTTGGCGAATGCCGCGATGAAGAGCGCGAAGGCAATGCGCCAATACTTCCTCAGATGTTCGCTGCGCCGCAGCACCACGGCCAGCGCCAGAAAGATTACAGGAAGACTTGCTTTGAATAGGGTACTGTCGTTGGTCGGGAACCGATCATTCCAGTTGTTGCCGAACAGGAAGATCGCCAGTCCGCCCGTCAGGAACAGTACAAACAAAACGGCGCGCGAAGACGGTCGTTCTGCCGGCACACTATTGACTTGACTTGTCATGTCGCGGCCTCCTAACCTTGCCGAGGACCTGTCCGGCGTCAACTCAGGGCTGCCTTCAAGTAATCCTCGGCGATGTGTCGCCCGGCGGCGATCAGCTCAGCCGCACGCGTGAAATTCCACAGGCCCGGATCGTCGTCCGCGTGAAGATCGATCAGATGAAGCCGCACCGATCGATCGCGCTGCACGGCCTCGATCTCCAGTGCCGCCTGCCGTTCGACGAGCAGCGAGATCGCTTGTGATCCGATCGAAAACACATTGCGCTGCACCGGCGCGCCGTCGAGCACAAAGCCGTGGCTGTTGCGCAGCGCGAAGATTTCAGCGGCGCCACGGGTGACCGCCGCTTGCAAGGGCAGATGCGAAGTCACACCGCCGTCCAGATAGAGCACACCGTCCACCTCCCACGGCGGATAAAACGGCGGCATCGCGGTGCTGGTCATCAGCCCGTCGAGTACGCGATCACTCGGATCGTCGCCAAAGATGCGCAGCGCGCCATCGCCATAGCGAGCCGCCACCGTGTACAGGCGCGGCCGGGTGAACGCGCCAAAGGTGCTTTCCGCAAACGACCAGCGGCGAATGAATTGCAGCAGTGAATCGTTGGACAGCAGGCTATCCTTTCCTCCGACCAAGCGCAACAGCGCCATCAACGGGCCAACGGGCGGAATGGTCGCGGCCGCTTCTTCACTCCAGACGCGCGCCAATTCCTGCACTCCTTCCAACGTAGGATGCGCTGCCACCCACGCCGCATTCAACGCGCCTGCCGAAACGCCCATCACCATGTCCGGCTGAAGGCCGTGCTCAAACAAGACTTCCAGCGCACCGACTTGTTGCGCGCCGTAGTTGGCGCCGCCGCTTAGCACAAAGGCTCGCATCACCTGACCTCCGGCTTTCTGCCGACAAAGATGCCGTACCCCATCGTTTTGAGTGAGCCTGCGCTTGAACCAAACTGTGCCCTGAGGGATGGCCTCGCCGCAGGCTGGGTAAGATACAAACGCAGCAGCCGGCCAAATGCTTGCAGCGCCCACCGCGCGCCGATCCATTGCAGCCGATCTCGAATTTCCCGGCGCGCCTCGATCGGATGGAGTCGTACCATGCGATCCTGCAAGCCGGATACTTCCCACAGCGTCTGCCACATCTGGATCAACGGGATGTCCACCCCCAGTTCGCGGCGTACCATCTCGCCGACCTCGGTTGTTGGCGCCTCTGTAAAGAACGATTCATTCAGTGCCACGTAGCCGCCAGTCCTGGTCACGCGCCGGCACTCTCGAATCGCCCGCGCCTTGTCGTTCACAAAGGCGATCACCGACTCGACGATGACCGCGTCGAAACGATTATCTTCGAAGGGCAAATCAAGTATGTCGGCCACCCGGAACTCAACCTTGTCCGCAACCCGCTCTTGACGGGCGCGTCTCCGCGACCATTCGATCATCTTCTCCGAGAGGTCCACACCCACGACGTGACAGCCGTGCTTTCTGGCGATGTAAGCGCTGCTAATCCCGATCCCGCAGCCCACATTCAAGACCTCGCGAGCGTTTTCAATATGGCAGAGCGAAAGCAGCTCATCCGTCGCCGCACGGCCGCCGATGTGCTTGGTGATGCCGACGTAAGCCTGCATGTCAAGATATTTGACACCTGTTTGAGCATCCGTGATAGTGATCATCTTCAGTCCAGGATAAGCCGTGAGCGTCTGAAGCGGGCCAGCGCTGCCGCGAATAACCCGACGTTGAGCAGTAACAACACACCGCCGATCACGCCGACGACGATCGTGAAGTCAGCCTTCGTGATCTGGCTGATCAGCGCGCGCCCATTCGGCACAATACTCATCAGCACGATCGGCACGATCTGCACCATCATCAGCGGGATCAGCAGCGCGCCCATCAACGCCTGCTGTGCGCCCTGCACCGTGGCTGAACGCAGCGAGATCAACACACCCAGACTTGCCACGACACCCGACATCAGCAGGCTCACGACCACGTCGGTTATCAGCAGCAGCGGTGGATAAAACACGAAGTATCCCTGCCACGCAATCAGGTTTGCCACAAGCAAGCTCAGCCCGAGCAGGATCAACGTCAGGCCCCACCCGTAGCCCGTGGTCGTGATCAACTTGCCGAACAGAATGGCGCGATCGGGCAGGCGGGTTGCCAGCAGGGTTGGCAGCGTATGCCGCTCGCGCTCACCGGCGAATGACTCCGGCACCGCCGTGCCCACCCGCATCAGCGGCAGAATCAGCGCCGCGATGATCGACCAGGCTGTGGTGAACCATTCCTCGCCCATTTGCAGCGGCAGCAGGATCGCAATCATGACGATCGCGACAAACAGCGGCCAGATCGCGCGCATCCGGCCGCCGCGCTGATACAGCAATCCCTGGCGTTCTTTCCAGATGACAGTCAGGATATCCTGTTTCATCGCGCTTCCTTTCCCCTGAAGGGAATCTTCGGTCATCAGCTTCACGAAGACTTCTTCCAGGCTGGGCTGATTGCGCCGCACCTCCTCGATCTGCGCGCCCGAGGCGACGAGTTGGCTGATCAGCGGCGCGATGTCGGTGCCGGAGCGCAGGGTGATGACGAGGTGATGATTCTGTGCGACCACGGATGCCACCTGCGGCTGGGCCTGCAGCACCTCTATCACCGGATTGTCAAAGCCGCGCCCGACGATCTCCACGCGCGGCCCGCCGGTTTGTGTGCGCAGTTGATCGGGTCGGCCAACCGCTACCAGCTCGCCCGATCGAATCACGGCCACTTCCGCGCAGAGCCTTTCGGCTTCAACCATGTTGTGCGTCGTCAGGAAAATCGTAGTGCCTTCACGCGCAGCTAAAGTCGCGAGGTCGTGGCGCACTTCATTCGCTGCCATCACATCCAGTCCGGCGGTCGGCTCGTCGAGCAACAGCAACGGCGGCCGATGCAGCATGGTGCGTGCCAGTGCCAGTTTCTGCTTCATGCCCTTGCTCCACTGGCCGACCTTCTCTTTGCGGCGATCCCACAGGCTGACATCGGTGAGCAGCTCTTTGATGCGTACTGATCGATCGCGCGGCAGACATCCGGTTGACCCGCCCGTAGAATTCAAGATTGTCCTCTGCGCTCATGTGCTCGTACAGCCCAGTGTGCTCTAGCAGTGCGCCGCAGCGCGCGCGAACTTCGCCGGCGTGTGTGCGCGTATCAAAGCCAAGCACTTCGACGCGGCCATCGGTTGGCTCGAGCAAGCCCAGCAGCAGATTAATCGTCGTGGTCTTGCCCGCGCCATTCGGACCGAGAAAACCGTAGATGACACCGGCCGGCACTTGCAGTGAAAGACGATCGAGGGCGCGCACGGTCGAAAAGTTGCGTGTAAGTTGCTCGAGGCGAATGGCAAAAGTGGCCATATGGACTCCCTGAAGTTGCAGGTAAGCAGCCTGGGTCCTCGTCATCCCGACATGGGATAGGCAGACAACTCGTTACTACAGTATGCACTTCAGGCGTGAAAGGTTCACCCCCCGAAAGGGGTATTCACAGGGGGGAATTCGTCTGAACCTAAAGAAGATGAAAATGGCAAAAACTTGGATGATGAGGCGGTCTTGCCCCTATAACAAACCCGCTTCGCGCGCGCGATTGGACGCTTCCACGCGGTTGTGCACGCCGAGTTTGCCGTAGACGTTCTTGAGATGTTTCTTCACCGTCTCGATCGAGATGACGAGTGTCTCGGCAATCGCTTCGTTGGATTGGCCAAGAGATCGCGCGCGCGATTGACGCTTCCACGCGGTTGTGCACGTCGAGTTTGCCGTAGACGTTCTTGAGATGTTTCTTCACCGTCTCGATCGAGATGACGAGTGTCTCGGCAATGGCTTCGTTGGATTGGCCAAGCGAGACAAGGCGGAGAACTTCCAATTCCCGCTCGGTGAGCAACTCGCGCAAAGGCTGGGGGCTGAGGGATGACGGATGAAGGAGACGTTCGCTGCGGCTTTGATCTTCTTTCAGCGCGATAAGCAAACGATCCACGTATTCGATGGCGCCGCCGCGCGCGGCAGCCTGGCGAAGCAGATCGCCCAGCGGCGCGCCTTCGTCGACGAAGAGGCGCACGTAGCCCCCCGGCTCGCCCAGCGCCAGTGCGCGCTGCAGTGTGCTCACGGCTAGATCAGTTTTGTGCTGCGCTGCAAACACCAGCGATTCCAACACCAGTGCTTCGAGCACATGATCGATCGCCTGCACGATTTCCGCTGCCTGCCGGACCTGCTCCAGCACCGGCAGGGCTTCGCCATAACGCCGCTGGGCGATAAGGACGCGGGCCAGCGTCAGGCCTTTGAACGCCGTGTAGGCGTCGCGACCAAAGTCCGTCACGCGCTGCTGCCGGGCGGCCCAGCGCGCTGCGGCTGCCATGTCGCCGCGTGCCAATTGAATGCGCGCTTCATATGGCTCGACCATTGTGACATACCAGTCGGATATGCGCTGGGCCGTCTGCCTGGCCGCGCGAATTGCATCCAGCGCACCGTCCAGATCGCCGCTCGTCTGCAAAACTACCGCCAGATCCAGATAGCAATCGGCCAGCACCTCTGCCAGCTCCCACTGCTGGCTCAACCTGACGCCGGCGCGTGCGTGCTGGACTGCCGTTTCCAGCTCATTCTGTTCGCACAGCAAACGACCGACTAACCCGTAGATATAGCCCGTCGCCGGCAGTTGCCCGCCGCCGCGCTGCCGATGCTCCCCGGCCAGGCGCAAAGCCTCCCGACACGTCGCCATGGCAGGCTGCAATTCTCCGTGCCGCAACTGCGTGCGGGCCAGATCGTGCAGTACCGTTATCGCAAGATGGCCGTCGCCGGCCGCCCGGTTCATGGCGTTGGATTCGCCCAGGATGATCAGCGCGGTTTCCAGGTCACCGTCGGTACGATAGGTCAACCCCAGCACGCGCAGGGCAAAGCCGCGCGCCATGAAGTCCTTTTCAGGCAGACTCTGCAGCGCATCACACGCCAGTTCCACAGCGCTGTCGTCGTCGCCTATGAGCAGAGCTACGCTGGATCGAATCGCCGCAATGTGGCCGGCCAGACGCGCCTCGCGCGCGTGATCTGCCGCATGCTCGTGCCGCACTCGCTCGGCTTCCTGCAAGCACCGCTCGACCGCTGCCATCTGACCCGTATAGACCGACGCCCACGCGTGCGCGACGCACAACCAGGGGCGCGCCCGCATCACTTCAACCGGCACGGCCTTCATCCAATCGACCAGCTTCGAGAGCTCGCCGTGATCCATCATCGCGATGACGTTTTCTTCGGCCAGGCGCGCCACCTGATCGACATCCCCTGCGGCGACGGCGGCGCTCAGCGCTTCGGCAATCAGCTCATTCCGGGCATACCAGTCGCTGGCGCGCCGCTGCAAAGCCGGCACGAGATCGGGCCGAGTCTGAACCAGGCGGGCGCGCAGCAGATCGCCGAAGAGATGATGATAGCGATACCAGCGTCGTTCATCATCCAGTGGCACTACGAACAGGTTGGATTGCTCAAGTTGCAGCAAAGTGGCCTGGCCATTGGTTTCACCGGTCACGGCCTCGCACAAAGACGCGGTCATTTGCTCAAGAATCGAAGTCTTCAGCAGGAAGTTCTGTGTCGCCGGCGTTTGCCGATCGAGTACTTCTTCGATCAGGTAATCCAGCACAAAGCGGTGACTGCCGGTAAAGGCCCGCACAAAACTCGATCGATCGTCGCGCCCCTGCAGCGATATCGCGGCCATCTGCAGTCCGGCGATCCAGCCTTCAGTGCGTTCTTCCAGCGCGGCCACATCCTCAGCGGTGAGATCGAGGTTCATCACTTCGTTGAGAAAAGCCGCCGCTTCGACGGGCGTGAAAGATAGATCGGCCGCGCGCAGTTCGACGAGCTGATCGCGTGCGCGCAGACGGGCCAGCGGCAGCGGGGGGTCCGATCGGCCGGCGATGATCAGATGAGCATGCGCCGGCAAATGCTCGCATAAAAACGTCACCGCGTCGTGAATGGCTGGCGCGTCGATGGCATGATAGTCATCCAGGATCAACACAAAAGGTGAGGTCGATTCGTCGAGGCGACTGATCAACGTGGTCAAGATCGGCTCAGCGGCCGATACGGGCGGCGCTGGCAGCGGGGCCAATCGATCGGCGGCGATGGCCGGTCGAACCTTTTCAAGCGCCGCACTGAGGTAGGCCAGGAAACGCGCTGGCTGGTTGTCACCCTTGTCGAGCGACAGCCACGCGGCGGGCAGCTGGCTGGCTTGAAGCCATTCGACAAGCAGCGTCGTCTTGCCAAAACCGGCGGGAGCAGACATCAGGATCAGACAGCGCTCGCGGCGCAGGGCGGTGTCAAAGCGCTGCAACAAGCGCAGGCGCGCCACCCGGCGCGACCGCGCCGCCGGAATGTGGAGCTTGGTTGCGAGCAGCGAGGCCGGCATCGTGTCGATCGATCCTGCGGATGTCCCTGGGTGCGAGGATCATAGCACACTTTGCAGCAGCCGGATATGCGGGCAGGCAGTCAGGCGTTTTGTTCTATAATGGCGTCATGACACTGCCGCTTGGTAAGCTGCCGCCGGATCGCTGCACTCAACTCTTGCAACGGATCGCTGGGCGCGATTCGTCTGTGCTGCTGGGGCCGGGCGTTGGGCGGGACTGTGCGGTGATTGAGTTCGCCGGCGATCAACTGCTCGTGGCAAAATCTGATCCGATCACGTTCGCCACGGACGAGATCGGCTGGTATGCAGTGCAGGTCAACGCCAACGATCTGGCGACGACCGGGGCGACACCGCGCTGGTTCCTGGCGACCGTCTTGCTGCCGCGCACGATCGGGCCGGAAGAGCTCGAACGGATTTTCGATCAGCTGCGGGCGGCGTGCGCGGATGTCGGGGCGACCATAGTGGGCGGGCATACCGAAGTCACGCATGATCTCACCCGCCCGATCGTGATGGGGACCTTGCTGGGAACCGTGACGCGCGATCGGCTGATCACACCCGAAGGCGCGCGACCCGGCGATGCGATCATACTCACCAAGCGCCTTGCCGTGGAAGCAACGTCGATCATCGCGCGCGAAAAAGCCGCAGAGCTGCGCCTGGCTTTTGACGGGCCGTTCCTGGAGCGCTGCCGCGGCTTCCTGCATGAACCGGGCATTTCGGTTTTGCGGGACGCGCAGATTGCCGTGCAGGCTGGAGCTGTCCACGCGATGCATGATCCTACCGAAGGCGGCGTCGCGACTGCTTTGCATGAGCTGGCGCTGGCTGCCCGCGTGGACTTGCGCATCGATCTGGACGCGGTGCCGATCTATCCGCAAACGCAGGCATTGTGCGACCACTTCGGCCTTGATCCACGAGGTGTCATTGCCTCGGGATCACTCTTGCTGGCCGTGGAAGCGGCGGAAGCCGAGCGGGTGGTGGCGGCGCTGCAGAGGAATCGGATTGAAGCGACGGTAATTGGCCACGTGATGAACAAGAGCGTTCAGCCGATCGTGCTGGCTGAATCTGAAGATCGCTGCGAGCCGCTGCGGGCGTTCGCGCAGGACGAGATCGCGCGGCTGTTTTAGAGACTGGATTTTTGATTGGCCAATTCCGGTTCCTTCTTTTTGCGGCGAGGCAGCGAGATGCCGATGCCCGGCTCGAAGATGATAAGCAGCAGGCTGGTGATGAGGAGGGCGGCCCCAATCCATTGGCGTCCCGCCAGCTGCTCGCCCAGCACGAAGATAGAGAGAACGACGGTCACGAGGATTTCCGTGACGCCCAGCAGCGCGGTTTGAATGCTGCCCAAATGCTTCACTCCCAGGAACATCAGCAGCCGCGACAACACGGTGATGCCGGCCAGTATCATCGTAGGCGGCAGCCCCGCCAACGGAACGTCTGTTGGGCCATGTAAGACATAGGCCGCACAGACCACGGCGGTCATGGCGGTCAACACGTACAGGGCTACGGTCGGCGCCGGCATTTCGTACAACACGCGCTGGCTGACCGCAAGATGCATGGCATACATCAGGCCAGCCCCCAACATGAGCGCTGCCCCAATCCAGTCAACCTGGCCGCCGTGAGGCGTGATCAACAATATGACTGCCAGAAGTGCCAGGCCCAGCCGGACCTTGGTCCAGTTGGATACACGCTGACCGTCCAGGCGGCGAATCATGACCACGAACAAGGGATACAGGCTGTAGAGCATCTGGCCGACGCCGGCATCGATCATGGTGAGACCGTTGTAGTAGAGCAACGAACTGGCGCCGTTCAGCGCGCCCGCGGCGGCGGAGATGAGCAGGCCCGCCGGATAGATGTAGATGAACTTGCGATTCTTCTTGCTCAAAAGATAAAACGCCCACAGGAGGCTGGCTGCCACCAGCGTGCGGATCGCGGTCAGGCTGTAGGGATTCATGCCGTCGGCATACGCCATCTTGCCCAGCACTGGCGTAGTGCCGAGCAGCAGGGCGGAGAGTAAGGCGGCCCGAATTCCATTACGCTTAATCGTTTGCGCTGACGGCATGCTCTTCACTGCTTTTTTGCGAGGGCAGCCTCGCGCAGGACGGATGCGTTCATGGGCAGCATGACATGAAAGCGGCTGCCGGGCAGTCGTTCCACGTCCTGGCCTTCCCTGTCAACCCAGATGGCACGATACCGTGTGTCACGGCCAGGCCCAAGTCGTCTTCAATGGTTAGAATCTGAGCGGGCCGAGGGGCAGGGCTGGCATGCAGATGCCTCATTGGTCAATTGAGCATCTCGATCATCTTGTCAATGATGTCTTGATCGGAGAAGGCGCCCTTTTGCATCAGCGACTGTACCTTGCCAGACAAGCGCTGCTTTTCGACGGGGGTCAACTCCTTGGCCGTCACGACGATGACTGGGATCTTGCTCAATTCCTTGTTGGTCTTCAGGGCATCGAGCACGGCAAAGCCGTCCATCTCCGGCATCATCAAGTCCAACAGAATCAAATCGGGCGGGCGCTGCTGCACCATCTCCAGACCGATGCGGCCATTCTCCGCTTCGCGCACGACGAAGGTGCCATGCGCCTGCAGGATGCGGCGCAGCAGACGCGAGGCCTCGGGCGTATCGTCCATGATCAGAATATCGCGCATCCGATCGTCCAGTCGTTCCAGCGCGGAGAGCAGGCCTTCTTGCGGCACGCTGGCAGCGGGCGGCGGTTCCGGCACTTCCACGTCGCGCGCCCATACGTCGCCCAGCAGCTCTTTCTCCACCGGGAAAGTGTGGCCCGAGCAGTTCACCACCACAATCTCGTCTCGCCCGATCACGTGCTGGCCAACCAGCTTGAACAACCCGGCAAAGGCCGCGGCCGTAGCCGGTTCCACCGAGAAGCCATCCATCTTCGCCATGACGTGCATGGCGCGAAACGATTCCTGATCGCTGACGGATTCCATGGTTCCGCCGTGCCTTAGAATGATCTGGCGCAGCAGGCTGTAGGCCACGCCCGGGTTGCCGGTGGCCAGCGTGGCAATATGCGTGTTGGGAGCGGCGACGATATCCGGCGAATCTTTGCCGGCTTTGAAAGCGGTGACCATGGGCGCGCAGCCACCGACCTGAATGACTGCGAGCTTCGGCAGCCGATCGATCAGCCCCATCTCGTACAGCTCTTCGAAGCCGCGCCACGCTCCGATCGGCCCCATGCCGCCGCTGACGGCTTGCAGGTACCAATCGGGAGCACGCCACTTGCCGTAGCCGTCTTCTATTAAACCCAATTGTTCGCAGGTTTCAAAGGCCAGCGTCTTCATGCTCTGCCGCGCGGCGATGGAGCGCAAGCCCATGTCCAGGAAGAGCCCGCGATGCCGGGAAAACGAGGCGGCCACTTCCTTGCATTGGTCGTAAGTGCCTGTGACCTTCACGACTTCCGTGCCGTACAGTGCCACCTCGCGCATCTTGTCGGCGGGCACCAGGCTGGTCAGAAAGCCCCACAGTTTGATGCCGGCTCGCGCGCTGTAGGCGGAATAGGAGATGGCGACATTGCCCGTCGAGGCGACGACGGCCTCCATGATGCCGGCTTCCTTCATCGCACTGATCGCCAGCGAGGCCTGGCGATCTTTGAACGATCCGGTCGGGCCCTGCCGTTCGTCCTTGATGAAGATGTGATGGTGCCCCACCATGGTGCCCACGTTGATTGACTGCACCAATGGGGTGCCGCCTTCACCCATCGAGACGATATTGGCCGGATTGCGCAGCGGCAACAGCTCGCGATAACGCCACATGTCAAAGGGGCGCTGCGCCCACTGCGCGGGCATCTCGCGGGCAATGGATTCATAGTCATAGCGCACGTCAAGCATGTCACATCCGCAGGCCGGGCAATTGTTTGACATGCGCGCCAGGGCGATCGGCTCGCCGCACTTGAGACAAAGCAGGTAAGGCTCATGCATGGTCGTGTCGAAATGTCTCCTGAATCATTCTAGGTCGTGATGCGTCCGTGTGGCGCGCCTCACGTCGTCATGTGGAACACTTCCACTTTCTTGCCGCCGCGCACGATCTCGCTGTTCATGGTCTGCAGCGCGGTCGAGATGTCGGCCAGCAGCTGCTCGGCCGTGAGCAGGCCCTTGTTGTACAGCGCCGCCATGTTGCCATTGAGCCGCTCGCGATCTTCAGCCGTGACTTCCCTGGCAGTGACGATGATCACCGGAATGTCGCGCGTCGCGGGATTCGATTTCAAAGTTTCCAGCACGCTAAAGCCGTCGATTTCCGGCATCGTGAGATCGAGCAAGATCAGATCGGGCGCTTCGCTCTGCGCCAGGGCCAGCGCCTGTGCGCCACCCGACGCTTCCAGAACGATGAAGTGCGATTGCGCTGTGAGAATGCGCTTCAGCAGCTGCATCGCCGCCGGCTCGTCGTCGACGATGAGGATCTTGTGGATGGCACGCGTGCGATTGACGCGCGCCAGGGCGCGCCGCAGCTCGTCTTCTGTGATCGGCTTCACCAGATAGTCGGCGGCGCCCAGCGAGAAGCCGCGAGTCTTGTCTTGAACGATGCTGCACACCAGAATGGGGGTGTTGCTGATTTCGGGCGTTTTCTTGAGGTCGGCCAGCACCTCCCAGCCGTCCTTCTGCGGCATCATCACGTCCAGGGTGATGGCATACGGCAGCAGCCGCTTAGCCTCTTCCACGGCCTTGGTGGGATCGATGACGCCAATGACTTGATATTCCTGTTTCTCCAGATAGCGCTTGTACAGGGTAATCACGCCCGGATCGTCGTCGATGCACATGATCAACTTCTTGCCTTCGCCACGCGCTTCCAGGTCGACGGGCAGCGACACGGGTGCCTCGGGTTCAACCTGTTCCCGGAGCAGCGTAAAACTGAAAGTTGAGCCGACACCCACTTGCGATTCGACCCAGATGCGGCCCTGGTGCATCTCGACGAATTTGCGCGTGATCGCCAGACCCAGACCGGTGCCGCCATATTTGCGTGTCGTGCTGGCATCGACCTGCGTGAACTCTTCGAAGATGTGCTCCAGCTTGTCTGGCGAAATGCCGATGCCGGTGTCGCTGACCGAGATCATGACCTCTTTAGGCCGGGCGACCATGCTCAGGCGGACACTGCCTTTCTCAGTGAATTTGGCGGCGTTGGATACCAGGTTGAGGATAATCTGGCGCACGCGCGTCTGATCGGCCATGACGGTGGGCAAATCCTGCGGAACATCTTGCTCCAGTTTCACGGGCTTATCCTTGACCAGCGCCACGGCGGTGGACATGACGGTCTTGGCGATGTCGATCAAATTCACAGACTCGATCGCGAGTTCCATCTTGCCGGCTTCGATCTTGGACGAGTCGAGGATGTTGTTAATCAAGCCCAACAAGTGCTGGCCGGAGTTGTAGATCGACGTGAGGTCGGTTTGCTGCATATCGGTCAGCGGGCCGTCGATGCCGCGCAGCAGGACGCGGCTGAACCCGATGATCGAATTCAACGGCGTGCGCAGCTCGTGGCTCATATTCGCCAGGAATTGCGTCTTCAGGCGGTCGACTTCGCGCATGCGCTCCACAGCCTGCCGCTCGGCTTCATAGGCGCGCGCATTCGTGATGGCGACGGCGGCCTGGTCGGCCATGGCCTCCAGCAGCCGCACGTCAGATTCGCTGAAGGCATTTACCCGGGGACTTTCCAGGTTCAAGACGCCCAGCAACAGGCCGCCTTGCCGGATGGGCAGGATCAGTTCCGATCGGGTGCGGCTGTCGATCGCCGAGTAGTCTGGTTCTTGCGTCACGTCGTTGCTCAGCACTGGCTCACCCGTGCTGAGCACACGGCCCACTAACCCTTCGCCAGCACGAATCCTGTATCCGGCGTAGCGCCCCTCGACCTCTGGCGCGAAGCCGCGCAGCGTGCGCGCTTCCAGCGCATTCTCATATTCGTTGTACAGCAAGACGCTGCCAGCGATGGCTTTCGTCGCATTGAAAGACTCGTCGATGACCGAGGCCAGGATTTCGTCCAGGTCCAGTGTCGAAGCCAGGCGGCGGCCGATGCGCGTGAGAATAATCAACTCGTTGACGCGCGCCTGCACGTCCTGGAAGAGGCGGCGATTTTCCAGCGCCACAGCAGCCTGGCCGGCCAGTGTGCGGTAGCGGCGAATTTCCTGTTCCGTAAAGCGGCAAGGCGCCTGCATGGATTCCAGCATGACCCAGCCCAGCAGGCGGCCGCCAGCGATCATCGGGATGAGCGCCACGCCCTTGGCGCCGATGACATTCAGCAAGACATGGCGCGATTGTGGATCGATATTCTCAGCTTGGGCCAGGTCGCCGAAGATCAGTGGTTCTGTGCCCTGGTGTTTCATCAAGGGGACCTGCAAGTTGATCCAGCGCGCCCCCGCCTGTTCCGGTGCAAGATTGTTGCGCTCCCACATGGCGATAACTTCCACTACCTGATCACCCGCTGGATTGTCGACGTCAATCAGCACCAGCTCCGCCTGATCGACCTCTGGCGCTGCGATTGCGTCGGTTATGGCGTGCAGGATCTCGGCCGGCGTCTGTGCCGCAGCGACGGCGCGGCTGGCGCGATAGAGGACCATGGTATCTTGCAGGCTGGTTTCACTGTCTTCCAGCAGGCGAGCCGCTTCCAATGATTGCGCTACTTGGGCGGCCACGGCTCGCAGAGTCGCCAACTCGTCTTCCGTCCACTTGCGATCGACAGTGTCCTGCACGGTGAGTGCGCCGAAGACTTCGCCGCGCAGCTCAATCGGCACGCTGACCACCGATTGGCCGTCCACATCCAGTGGTTTGACCTCGCTGGCAGTCGTTACTTGCCTCAGGACTTCGTCGATCTGCGTCAGCACTTCCGGCCTGAGCGGCGGGGCGTCGAGCCGCGCGTACTCCTCACGCCGCTCAGCGGCAGCGCGGTTCTGCGTGAAGTTAGACCAACCTTCATGCATGTACAGGCGCATCAAGTAGTTAAGTTCATCCACCGACTTCTGCGTTTGTTCCAACAGGCGATGATTCTCGATGGCGATGGCCAACTGGCTGGCCAAAGCCTGCGCCAGCTGAATGTCGCGCGGCCCAAGGTCGGGCTTATCCGGTGCGCGTCCCAGAGTCAGTACGCCCAGAATTCGATCGCCGAGTTTGATGGGCAGGCTCAGCAGCTTGCCCAGCACCGCGCGCTGATCGGCAGGGAGCGGATCGAGCTGTGGATTGCCGGATGGATCATTGACGACCAGCATCTGGCCGGTCAACAGCGCCAAAATGGCCGGTGTGGCAGGCTCCTGGTCGATCTTGACGACCTGCCCGATGAGTGTGGATGGCGCCGGTTCGTTGGCGGCAAAGGCGATCTTGACCGTGTATGAATGATTCTCCTGATCACAGATCCCCATCATCCAGTTATCGAAATCCGAGTGCTGATCCGCCACGCTGAACAGCCGGCTGATAGCAAAGTCCAAACCCTGCCCGATAGAGCCGGCCGCCTGGCTGGTTTCAAACAGCAGGCTGGCCTGCCGCGCATCCAACTGCGCCTGTTGATACTGCTGCGCATTGTTCAGCGCAATGGCAATCTGGTTGGCCAGGCTCTGCAGCATCTTCACGGCTTCATCGTCAAAAGCCGCCAGCCGGGTGGATTGCACATCCAGCGCGCCGATGACTTGCTCGCCGACGATCAGCGGCAGCGCTACTTCTGATTGGGTCCCGGCCAACAGCAGGTTCGCAAAGCGCAGGGCCTCTTGGTTCACATCCTGCGCGATGCACGGGCGGCGCGTGACGATGGCGGTGCCCACCAGGGACGGCCCGCTGATTTCCAGACGGTGGCCGAGCTCCTTCAAGCTCAGGCCGGCTGGGCCGGTCGCTTCCACCAGCACAGCGAACTCGTTGTCTTCGTCTGCCAGGAAAGCGGCGGCGCAGTGAAGGCTGAAGCGCTCGACGATCAAGCGTGTAACTTGTGAGAGCAATTCTTGCGGCTCGAGAATGGACGAGACGGCTTGCGCCACTTCGGCGCTGACATTGAGCTGTGCTGTGCGCTCGGCCAGGCGCTGTTCCAACGAAGCGCGCATGCCGATTAATTCGCGATTGGCTCGTTCCTGCTCGTTTTCGCTGTAACGGGCATTCTTAAGGGCAGTGCTCAGACTCTGGTTGACTATCGTGACCACGACCACGACCATGCCGAACAGCAGGGACAACCGCAGCCAATCTATCAGGCCGGGCGTTGTGACCATTTCTGGCGTGAGCAGACCGTTTGTTTCAGCGAACAGCAGGCCGAAGGCTGACACGCTACTTAATGCGGCAAAGAATACTCCGGCTCCCACCCCGAGCGTGGAGCTGGCAAACAAGATGCAGAGGACATAGCCCGCTGGAAAGTAGCCGAGCACACCCTGATACATGGCAGAAATGACCGTGAACATTCCCCACATGAACAGCGCCGCGAGAAAACCAGCGGCGCGCAACCGGCCGCGTCGCAGGATCACATAGATAGCGGCAATGGCTGTGCACGAGATGAATATGAGCGGGATATCGAATGACGGTGTCGGAGCCACTAGCGCGGACAACAGCTGGCCTGCCAGCAGCGCCACAAACATGAACTGCAGCAATAGCGTTGACAGCCGTGCTATCCGGTCCTTATCTGCATCACCGAAGGTCGGCGGAGAAAGAAAGCGCCTGATTGAGTTAAGCATGGTCGTTACCTCGCCCGGTCCTGGCGGGAGCCGTCTCGCTGTCGTCGGCGGCAACGCCCACATGCGCCACAACACGCGCCGCTTTCAGTGACTGACCCAACTCGTTGACTGCCGTGCGCAGAATGGCGTCCAGGTCTACCGACTGCCGCACCCGGGCGTTGATCTCGTTGATCATTCTCTCGCGCTGCGCCGTGCGCTGTGTCAGCTCGATCAGGCGGGCATTTTCAATGGTCAGGGCCACCTCGCCTGCGATGGTCTGGAGGATGGTCACGTCGTCTGGCCGCCACTGGCGATCGGAGCTGGCATCGGCCACATGAAAAGCCCCGATGGTCTGGCCGCGGACGACAATGGGGACCTGCAGCCCGGTGTTGATGGCTGCTTGTTCTGCGTGACCGCTTTCCACCAGCCACTGATCGCGTCCCGAAAGGTAGCTGCTCCAGGCTTCGCCGCTCAAACGACGATTCAGCAGCGCCACACGTTCCAGGGTCGTTTGCATCTCTGCGCTTAGCTGCAGGTTGGTTAGCACTACGCCCAGCTGCTCGGCCGCTGACTTCACCAGGCGCACTTCATCGTCCTGGAACTCGTGCGGTTGCCCGGCTATCGCCGCAATATAGCCTTCATATTGACCGCGAATGACCAGGGGCACCAACATAGCGGCCTGAGCTCCAACCCGCGCTAACTGCTCACGAGTGGTGAAGGGCAGCCGATCGTCATGGGCGTCGGTGAGGACAATCACTTCATCCGTGGCGATGAGCTGGGCCAAGGGCGCTTCAGCGGCGCGGTAGCGCTGGCCGGTATCGAATTGGGCGCCGCCCAACACATCCCATTCCGTGGTTAATTCATACTCCGTGAGCTGCCCGGCCGCATCCCGATCGACCACCCGTAGCAGACTAATGCGATCGATATCGGTCAGCATGGCAAACACCCGCCCCAGTGACTCATACGCTTCCGCCGGTGTGCTGGCCGCGAAGATAGCCCGGCTCAGTTCGTACTGGCGCGTCGCGTGCTCAAGCGCCTGCTGCAGCTGCCGGTAAGACTCCGCGTTCTGCAAAGCAATGGCAATTTGTGCCGCCATGTTCTGCAAGGTAGCGATGGCGGCCTCGTCGAAAGCGTTTAGCCTGCGTCGCTTGAACGTCGAGCGCGCCCAATACCCGATCGCCTACGATCAGCGGCAGGGCGATTTCGGATTGGGTGTTGGGCAGCAGCGGATTTGCAAAGCGCACCGCGTCTTCTCCGGTGTTGAGAGCTACGCGCGGCTCACGCTTCATAGCGGCATAGCCCACCATCGAGTCAAGTCCCACGCGCAAGCGGTGCGCGCGCTCTTTCAAAACGTGGCCGGTTTCGCCAGTGGCCTCACGCAATATCAAATACGTGCCGCTGTGATCGAGGGTAAAGACAGCGGCGTAATAGAACCCGAAGCGCGCCGCGATCAGATTTACCACCTCGCGCATCAATTGTTGAGGGTCCAGGATGGACGTGGCCACGCGCCCCACGTCGGCAGCCGCGCTCACCTGGCCTGTGCGTTCGGCGATTCGTTGTTCAAGTGTGGCGCGCATCGAGGTCAGTTCGCTATTTTGCTCGCGCATCACTTGTTCGTTCGCGCGTGAGCGGGACAGCGTCTGCTGCAAATTTCTGATCAGCAAGTAGATCAATACGGCGATCAGTGCGAAGACCAGGCTTACGTCGCGCGCGTAGTCGGCCGCTGCGTTGGGCGGCAATGTCACCTCTGCTCCAGCGCTCAGGCTGGCCAGCCACCAGGCCGCTGCGGCGCTCAAGACAACCATGATCATGGCTGCTTTCCAGCCCAGGAGCACGCCCGCCATGACGATCACCACGACCAGGGCGGCAAAGGCGCCGTCAAATAGCTGGTCGGCTTGTGAAGCCATGAATACCATGCCGGTGAACGTCAGCGACAGCAACAAAATAGCCGCCGCCCGGACATGCCCGCGCCGCGTCATCGCCCATAAACCGCCCAGCATCAACATCAGTGCCAGGACCCCGACATCAAAGCCATTTAATTCAAGCCCTTGTTGCACGAACGCAAACAACACGCGGATGCTCAGCAGTGCCAGCGCAGCCAGCAGAATAATATTCAGATTCCTGGCGGTCTGGGCCGTATCCTCGGCGCGATATTCTGGTGGTCCTGCCACGCGAATCCGCAAATTCGATTGAGCTGCTGTGTTATTGGCTGTCATAGTCAGCACCTTGTCCACTGCCAGCGCCGGTGGGTGGCGTGAGCGTGGCCGCCGAATACGCGGCGCCCACAGAATGCCGCATTTCATCGGCAGCAATGCGCAGCACTTCGTCGACGGTAACCGCGCCGCGCAGCTGGCTGGTAATGCGATTAATGAGCCGCTCGCGCTGGGCCAGGCGGCGCGCTTCACCCAGTGCGGTTTGCGTCTGCTCGAACAGGCGTGCACTTTCCAGGGCCAGGGCCAGGCGCTGCACAACCTCCTGCACCAGCTCTTGCTCGTCGGCGCTGAGCTGCCGCTGGGGTTGATCATCTTCCATGATCACTTGCCCGATGGATTCATCGCGCAGCTTAATGGGAACTCTCAAAGTGAGCGTTGGCGGCGTGGCCTGACCATCAATCGCGCGGCGGTATTCATAACCGATCGCCCGGCCGCGCGTGTGGGCTTGCCAGGCTTCACCAGTCAGGCGCCGATTGGCCGCGCTTAGTTCGATGAGCGTGCCTTGCAGCTGATTGAGCAACTGGGCGTTCTCCAAGGCCGAGGCCGCCTGGCCGGCAAACAACTGCGCCGTGTTGCCGTCATCGGCAGAAAACACCTGGCCGGGCTCAGAATGCGCGGCCATTAAAACGCCGATCACCTGTCCCTGCCAGATCATTGGCACGGCCAGCACGGCGCACACCGGCGAGTCGCCCAGATCGGTGGCCGCATCTTGCCACGAGCGCGCCTCGTCGAGGCGCAAGGTCAGGCCGGTGGCGTGCACCCGTCCGGCGATGCCTGCGCCCGATCGGACGCGTTGTCTGATCAGAGGACGCAGCTGGCCGATCGCATGCGTCAAAGTCAGCTCATCCGTTTCGAGCAGCTGCCACAGCCCCGCCGTATCGACGTGCAGGAGCGCTGCCATGAGCTCGACGATGCGGTTATGCAGGACGGCGGTCTGGCCGTGCGCGGTGAGCTTGACTGCGGCTTCCAGCAGACGGGTAGTCTGCTGCGCGCGTGTGAGTTCGCGCTGATATTGCGCCGCGTTGTTCAACGCGATGGCGATCTGGTCGGCAACGTTCTGCAGCATGGCGGCGCTGGTTTCGTCAAAGGCCGCCAGCTGTGACGATTGCACGTCCAGCGCCCCGATGACCTGCTTGCCGACCCTCAACGGAAGCGCCACTTCCGAGCGGGTGTCTGGCAGCAGCGGATTCGCAAAGCGCTTAGCCTCGGCGCCTACATCGAGCGCGATGCGCGTCTCTTGTTCGCGGATGGCGGCGGCCACCATGGAATTACCGCTGAGTTCCAGCTTATGGCCGACCTGTTTGAGCAGCCACGCAGCATCACTGGGGCCGGCAGCTTCACGCAGCACGGCATGCTGGCCCGCGGGATCGAGCGTGAACGCGGCCGCGTAGTAATAGCCCAAACGATCAGTAATCAGGCTGACGACCTGCTTCAACAGCACTTCAGGATCCAGGAAAGAAGTCACGGCGCGGCCGACGTCGGCGCTCGCCGCGATCTGCGCCGTGCGCATCTCAACGCGCATTTCGAGCGTATCGAGCATATCGCGCAGTTTATCCGCCATCTGATTGAAGACGCCGGCCGCATAACCGATCTCGTCGGCGCGCGTGATGCTGATGCGATAATCAAGATCGCCTTGTCCCACGCGCGCGGCGCCGGTTTGCAGGGCTTGCAGGGGGCGCAGCAGGATCCGATCGAGTATGCGGTCCGCGAAAAACAGGGTGACTGCGCCAAGCAGCACCAGGGTCCCGATAATCAACCACGACGCGACGCGGGTGGTCGCAAATGCCTCGGCCTGGGATACTTCTGATACCAGTGTCCAAGGCGTCCCTTGCAGCGGGGTCTGAACGCCCACGACAGGCACGCCTGCGAAGTTGGTATAGAGCTCGCTGCTGCCGGCGCTTGACGCAGGCGGTAAGTCGATTTGAGAATAAGCCCGAACGATGTCGGGGTTGGAGTGGGCGATGATGTGGCCGTCCCGATCAATCACATATCCCGCGCCGGTGGCGCCAAATGGGAGGTCGGACATGAGGCTCCACAGCACATTCATGGACAAACGAGCGGCTACCACACCGCCGCCAGCGGCCGGCAGCGCGACGATGGCGTAAGGCTGATTCTCGGCTGAGATCTGAACTGCGCCAAGATAACGCTGGCCGTTTCTGGCTGTGACGAACCAATCTGATTGCGCGACGGCAAGCCGATTCGCAAGCTGTGGCGCGTCCAGGTAGGTGCTGGCAAGGACCTGGCCCTTTTCGTCCAGGCGGATGGCCTCCAGCAGCGCCGGATCTTGTTGTAGTAGACTCTTCAAGATGTCCGGATAAGCCTCAAGTTGTTCGCGATCCAGGAAGGCGATCGTGCTCAGCGAGTTCTGGACGTTAGTGAGGAATTGCTCCATGATGTTCTTTGAGTAACGCGCGGCTTCTTGTTGACGGTCCTGCCACGCATTCCGCTCGAAGCGAAACAGCAGGAAGAATATGCTGAGGCCGATAATGACGAACAGGATCAACTGAGAAACGGCGAGCAGGGCCAGCAGCCGCACGCGCACACTCTGCGAGCGACGAACCGTTCCCACTATCGGCGCATCAGTTTCAGGTGGTGTGTGACTCATAGCGGCTCCCTCTTGCTGATCTCATCCAGAGTCTCCGTCGTCTTTTTCGCCCAGCTGCAGCGCCACGCGGCCCACGCGCAGCACGCGGCCCAGTTCATCTCCGGCTGTGTGCAGAATGGATTCAATGTCATTCGCCGCCAACATGCGGCTGCTGATGTCGGCGACAATGTGCTCACGCTGGGCGCGCCGCTCGGTCTGTTCGATCAGGCGCGCGTTTTCGATCGCAATGGCGACCTCGCCGGCCACCGTCTGGAGCAGTGCTTTTTCGTTGGCCGTCCACTGCCGATCGGGTGCGGTATCTTCCAGGCGCAGCATGCCAATCTGCTGACCGTGAATCAATACGGGCGCCGCCAATTCCGACGCGAAGCGGGGCGCATCGCTTTCCTGCGGCACGCCCGGGCCGGTATCGATCTTGCGCACAGCCTGTCCACGTTCGCGCACGTACCGCTGCCACACTTGTCCCGTCAAGCGCCGATTGATCTCGTCCAGCTGCTCGCGAGCCAGCCGCTGTTCGCGCACGAGCTGCTGGTTGCGGAGCGTAACGGCGATTTGTCCCGCCAGGGGCTGCAGGGGCTGCATCTCTGCCGGCGTGAACATGCGCGGTTCGCGATAGACAATTAGCAATAACCCCACGGGCTGAGAACCGGCCACCAACGCGTAACCCAGCATCGCTCGCATCCCCATGGCCTGCATGATTTGCTGCCGATCGCGTGCTACCGCCGGATCGGTGGCATCACGGATGACGTAAGGCTCACGAGCTAAAGCGGATATCGGCGGCATCTGTTCAGGCAGCACGCGTGTGCCGGCGGGCAGCACTGGCACACTGCTGTCTGGCGCCCAGCTGGCGGCAACTTCAAGATAGGCGTACTGTCCGGATTCATCGAGCGGCCCATAAGTCAGGATTTGCGCAGCGCTGGCGTCCGTCAGCGCCTGAGTCATCAGTTCATGCAGGATGCCGCGAGCATCTTCGGCATTGGAGACGGCAATACTGGTTTCATATAATTGCCGGATGCGCTGCAGAGTGGCTTGCGCCTGCTGGAATTGCAGGGTGTTGCTCAAGGCAATGGCGATTTGATCGGCCATGGATTGCAGCACTGCGGCGCTGGCCTCGTCAAAGGCTGCCATATGCGTTGATTGGACGTCCAGTGCGCCGATGACACGCGTGCCCACGACCAGGGGCAAGGCAATTTCCGACCGGGTGTCCGGCAGCAACGGATTGGCGAAGCGCACGGCTTCAACGCCTACATCCAGCGCAATGCGCGCTGTGCGCGTCTTCATCGCTGCGCCCACCATGGATTGGCCGCCAACTTCCAGCTGGTGTTTGCGTTCCTTTAAACTGCGGCCGGCATCGCCGGTCGCCTCGCGCAGCACCGCCCACTTGCCTGTGCTGTCGGCCAGGAAGACCGCTGCGTAATAGAAGCCAAAGCGATCGGTAATGAGGTTGACGATCTCGCGCAGCAATTGATGGGTGTCCAGAATGGACACTGCCGCGCGGCCCACATCGGCGCTGGCCCGCAGCTGTTCGGTGCGAACCGACACGCGCTGTTCCAGTTGGCCCTGCAGGGCGCGCAGTTCTTGATTGGCGGCTGCCTCTTGTTGCTCGCTGCGCCGGGCGCGCCCTACCAGCATATCCAGACGACTGATCAGCAAATTGAGTATGAGGGCTGTTATGATCAGGATGCTGGGAACAATCAGCAGATCGTCGTAGCCGGTTGCCCTTCCCACGAAGGTGCTGGTGATGCCCTTGAGGTCGGCATAAGCCATGAAATCGGCCATGACGCCGGCGAGGATAGCGAAGGTCAACGAGCCGCGCGTGCCAAGCAGCAGGCCAGCCAGCAGGATGACCACCGGGAAGCCCAACATTGAGACATCATGAATGCTGTGTGTATTGAAAGCAATGGTGGCGAATGCCATTAACAGCACACTGGGCACTAGAATCCGTCCCAGCAAGATCGATCCTCGGCGAGCCGCTATCAGGCCGATGAAGATCGCGATGAACGCCAGTCCCAGCACGATCGTGGCAGGATTATTGTTTTGCGCGAGACCGACCATGAGCGCAATAACTGCCAGGCCGGCCAGGGCAACGGCGATAATGCGCACGACGATTGACTGAAACGCCGCATCGTTTTCGAGGGGAGTGTAAAAGAAAGTGCGAAGGAATTTGATCATAGTTATTATGCGCTTCCCGGGCCGGCCTGCCCCCGGTCAGTACGGGCAGCGTCGTCAATGGCCGGCAAGATTTCCACCAGGCTGCGTGAAGCCCGCGTTGCCAGGCGCAATTCCTGGGCGGCGATACTCAGCACTTCGTCCACCGAGTGTGCGTTGCGGATACGGCTGGTGACGCGATTGATCGCGCGTTCGCGCTCGGCATCGCGCTGGGTCTGATCGAATAGGCGGGCGCTTTCCAGTGCCAGGGCCACCTGTTCCGACACGGCCTCGATCAGCTGGAGGTCTTCCTTGCTCAAGGGGTGCGCGGGATCGTCGTACACGCCCAGCGCGCCGATGGACTCGCCGCGGATAGACAACGGCGTGACGGCTACTGCTCGCTGTTCAGACTGAGTGGCGACCAGGGCCTGCTGTTCCAGCGCCTGCGCGATTTCAGGTTCCCAGACATTGTCAGCCGGCTGGATCAACGCCCGATCGAACAGATAGCCTGCTCCCAGGCTGCCAGTCTCGCGATACGCCTGCCAGCTTTCGCGGCTGACCGCCGCGTACAACCGTTCGGTTTCACGTAGCGTCTCTTCGATGCGCTGTTCGGCGTGCTTGCGCTCAGTAATGTCGTTGTGCAGCGCCAGAAAGCCGATGAGGTTGTCTTGCTCGTCCAGGATCGCGCTGTTGCTGCCTTCGATGGGAACTAACCGCCCGTCCCTGGCCCGATTGACAATCTCGCCAGCCACGGTCTGACCGGCCAGCAACGTCTCCCAGAAGTGCTGGTATTGCTCCTGCGGTATCAGGCCCGACTTGAGGATGCGCGGTGTCCGGCCAATGGCCTCTTCGCGAGTGAAGCCGTAGATCTTCTCGAACGCGGGATTGACGTAGGTGATGACTCCAGCCGTATCCGTCATGAAGATCGCCGCTGCGGATCGATCGAGCGCGAGCTTGAACTTGCGCAGGTCGATCTCGACTTGCTTGCGCCGGGTGATATCGCTGGTGATGCCGACCAGCCCGATGATCTGCCCGTGCGGATCGCGCAGGGGCACTTTGGTGGTAGAGTTCCAGCGTTCTGCGCCGTCGGCGCCGATGTTGAGTTCTTCATGTCCCAGCAAGCCCAGGCCTTCCTGCAGGATCGGCATTTCTGAAGCTTGATATTGTTCGGCCAGCTCGCGCGGATAGAAATCAAAATCGGTCTTGCCCAGCAGCTCGGCCGGCGTAGCCAGGCCGTACAGCCGCGCGAGGGCGGCATTACCCAGCATATGGCGGCCTTGCAAATCTTTGGCATAGATGTACGCAGGAATGGCGTCGATCAGGGTGCGCATCAGCTGTTCGGACTGCTGGACGGTGTCGAGGAGGCGCTTGCTTTCCATGGCGGTCGCAATCTGGCCGCACAAACCTTCCAGCAGCAACCGATCATCTTCGGTCAACAGGCCGGCCTGATCGCTTTGCACGTCCAGGATGCCCAGCATCTGATCGCGCCATTTAATCGGCACAGCCAGCTCCCCCTGGGTACGTGGCAAGTGCGGATTGGGCCGCCAATCGGAATCCTGCTGGACGTCGGTCGCCAGAATCGATTTGCCGGTGAGGGCGGCTGTACCCACAACGCCGCGTCCCATGGGTAACTTGTGCCCGGCTTCCAGCATCTCCTGGCCGATCGCGCCGTAGCCCGTGATTAGCACCACTGCGTCCTGGGCGGGCTCGTAGCGGAAGAGCTGGGCATGGTAGTAGTTGAAGCGTTCTTTGATCAGCGTCACCACGCGCCTGAATAATTCGTGCAGATCGGTGGCGGAGGCGATCTCCTGCGCAACTTCGGTAGAGGTCTGCACCTGGATGCCGCGGCGAACGAACGATTTCTGAACCTGCTCTTCAAGGCGCCGGCGCTCGATGATCGACCCGATGCTGGAGCAGTAAACGGCCAGCGATTCCTGTTGTGCTTCATCGACCGGCTGGCCGCTCAGAGCGCTGTCGTTGAATAGAATACCCAGCGGCCCCGCTGCGCCGCGCAGAACGGTCGCGACCACCCAGCCGGCTCCGATAGTATGCTGCACGCCATCCTGCACGTAGAGGTGCGACGTTTCGCGCACCACCCAGAGCTGCTCCGGACCGGTGGTGAGAATGGCCGCAAATTCACCGGCCTCGCGCCGCGCACCGCGCTCATCCGTCGTGCATCGCTGATCGTTGGTTCCGTAGGTGCCTCGCAAATAGCTGCGGGACTCGTCAAACATGTACAACCCGCAGCGCTCGATGTCAAGTTTATCGCGGGCTAGTTCCACTGCGCGGCGGTAGAGTGTGTCCAGGTCTTGAATCTGAATGAGCTCGCTTGCCGCGTCAAGAACTGCCCGCAGCCGGCGGGTAGCCCGTTGTTGTTGTTCAGCGCTGCGGCGCAGTGTCTCTTCAGCCTGCCGGCGCTCGGTAACGTCGATGGCAAACGCCAAAACACCGACTACTTCGCCGTGATCGTTGTGCACGGGCGTCTTGCCGGTCTCCACCCACATCAGCTGGCCCGTGCCCACCGAGGTGTGCTGCTCGACAATGCCCAGCTTGGGGCGGTCGGTGCGAATGACTTCCAGGTCATCCTGATAGAATGCCTCAGCCTGTTCGCGCGGATACAAGTCATACGCCGATTTGCCTTCCGCCTCGGCCGGCTTTACGCCCTCCAGCTCCGCCGCCGCTTTGTTGATGCGCAGCGTGCGGTTATGCGTATCTTTCAGCCAGAACATGATCGGCGTGGCATCGAAGATAGTCTGATAGCGCGCCTCACTCTCGCGCAGCGTCAGCTCGATCTGGTGCCGCTGGCGCGCTGCGATTTCCCAGGCGACAGTCTGCGCATGTCCCAAGGAGCGCCAGACAAAATTGCTTTCATCCACCGTCTCGACCAGCGGCGCGATGAACTCCTGGGGAATGGTGATAGCCTGCTGGAACCATTCCGGTTGAAAATCACGCGCCAGAACTTGTTCCGCCCGTTCGCGAACGTACTGAATCAGCTGCCGGTCGTCGTTTGCTTCCAGGCACTCGGCAATGAGCTGCAACGCATGCCGTTCAAAGTCGCGGCGCGCGGGCTGGGGCAAGTCGGCGTAGCCGGGCACGGCGCGCAGGCGCTCGTCATATTGCTCGACCAGGAAGTTCAGTTGTTCCCGAATGCGGGCGGCAAGCCGTTGAAACATCTTACTGGCCTCCTTCCGGGCCGGCGTTATGACCGTCGCCTGTGGCGGGCGCTTCTGGATTGGCCAGCGCCGGCGTGGCGAGCTGGTCGGCATCGCCCAGCCGGATGAATGTTGGCCGTCCCAGCGCCAGCCCCAGTTCGCGAATGGCCGTGCGCGCAATGGCGTCTGGATCGGTTGAGCTGCGCACCCGGGACGTTATTTCACGCAAGATTTGTTCACGCCTGGCTGCGCGTTGCGTTTGCTCGAACAGGCGCGCGTTCTGGATGGCAATCGCGACCTGGTTGGCGACGCTGCTCACTAATTGCACGGTATCACTGCTGTACGCGCTGACTTGATAACTCTGAATGGAGAGTGTGCCGATCGTGTGGAGACCGACTCTGAGCGGCACATACAACAGTGAGGCGGAAGGCCGGTCGACATTGCCCAGCGCGCCCTCGACCTCTGTGAGCGCCGCCAAATCATCGGGTGTAAGCAGCTCCAAGATCGGCTCGCCGGTTAAGATCACCTGGCTTGTGCTCGAATCTGAATTGAAGGGGAAAGGAGGCTCTGAGAAGCGTTTCCCTTCGTCGTAGATGACGGGGAACGCGAGCGTGTTGGCTTTACGGTCATACAGCGCCGCAAAGAACGCATCGACCGGCAGCAGCTGCTGCAGGTGTTGGTAAGCGGCCTCCAGCACCTGGTCGATCTCGATCCGCTGGGTAACGGCCTGGCCCAATTCGTTCAGAGCCGTCAGCTCGCGTGTGTTTTGTTGGGTCCGCTCAAAGAGGCGGGCATTCTGCAGAGCGATGGCCGCCTGATTGGCAATGGCCATCAGCAAGTCGCGATCGTGCTCGTCATAGAGACGGCTGCCGGTATAACTTTGAATCGCCATGACGCCCAGTACCTGCTGTCCCACCAGCAGCGGTACGCCTAGCCACGAAGCCGCCAGCTCTCCTACCGGGTTAATCCCATGCTCTTCCTCCCAGCGGCTCAGCCCTTCATGAATGAGCAGCGGGGCCTTAGTGTGGATGACATAGCCTGTGAGGCCCTGATCCGCGGAGATTTCCTTAACCTCTTGATCTTCAGGTGATTCAGTCCTATTCAACAGCAATGACACGCGATTCTGTTCCGGCGAATACAGGCCAATGTAGAAGTTGGCAGTATCCAGCAACCGTGAGACGCCGCGATAAACTTCCTGCAGGACTTGATTGACATCCAGACGAGAAGCCAGTACCTGGCTAAGGTCGTACAAAGCGGACTGCTCTTCCGCTCTGGTGCGCGTCTCTTCAAACAACTGCGCGCCCTGAATGGCGACGCCGATGGTGCCGGCGATGGTGCTCAAGAGCCGCACCGCATCTTCGCCAAACCGATTGGCCGGGTAAGCCTGGACGTTCAGCACCCCCAACACGGCGTTGCCCACCATAATCGGCACCCCCAGCCACGATTGCTGGAGTTCGCCTGTGCCAGTCGTGAAGCCGCCATACTGTGTCATGAGTTCTGGCGTCAGTTGGCGGATCAACAGCGGCTGGCGATGCTCAATCACATAGGAGGTTAATCCCTTGCCCGGCAGCCGCCGCGCCACTGGCGTTGGCTGACCTTCGTCCATGTGAAACGGAAAGCTGACGGTCTGCGTTTGTTCTTCGTACAGGGCTACAAAGCCTGTATTCACTCCGAAAATCCGCAGAACGTTTTCTCCGGCCTGCTGCAAAAGCGCTGTGAGCTCGTGCTGGGAGGCGACGATCTGGCTGATGTCATTCAACGTTTGAAGTTCGGTGACGCGGCGTTGAGTCTCGTCGAACAAGCGCGCATTGCCCACCGCAATGGCGATCTGATCGGCGAGGCCGCCTAACAGGCGCACTTCCTCGGGCGTGATGTGCGCGCGTTCTGTGCGCCGATAGCCGACTTCCAACAGGCCGATCGATTCGCCGCGCAACCGCAAGGGCACAAAGGCGCGCACCAGCTCAGCGTGCCCCTGACTCTCGTAGATCTCGCGATCAAAGCGATCGTCCCAGCCATCGATCACCTCGATCTGGCCGGTGCGCAGAATATCCATGGTAATGTCATTTTGCAGTTGCTCAATAGAGCGCGTCAGGCCCTGCAAGCCGGCTGCGGTGCCGGAAGCGCGCGGAATGGAAATCGTTTCAGCCTGTTTGTCCACCAGGGCCAGAGCATTGTGTGTAAAGCCCAGCTCACGCTGCAAGATTCCCATGACTACCTCTAGCACGCTGGACAGGTCCAGTGACGACGAGACCGCCTGGCCCACCCTTTGCAGGAACTGGGTCTCGCGCAAGCGTGCTTCGGCCTGCTGGCGGGCCTGGCTGGCCTGCTCAAACAGCTGGGCATTGGCGATGGCCGTAGCCACCTGATCGCTCATGGTTTGCAGGATGGCAATGTCCTGTTCGCCGAAAGCTGCGGCTTCCCTGCTTTGTACGGTCACGGCGCCCAGGACCTTGCCGCGCGCAACCAGCGGCAAAGCCAGCTCCGAACGGGTGTCAGGCAAGCTGGGATTGTTGAAATGCACGGCATCCTGGCCCACATCCAGCGCAATGCGCGGCATCTGTCGTTGAATGCACCAGCCGATCATCGATCGATCGTCGAGAGGCAACTGGTGGCGGCGGTCGAGCATAAGCTGCCCGGCTTCGCCTGTTCCAGCGCGCAGGACGGCGTTCTGCCGGGCGTCGTCCACCAGGAACAAACCTACGTAGTACAGGGTGAACCGCTGTTGAATCAAGTTGACGACGAACGGCAGCAGTTCGTGGACGTTGAGGATGGTGCCAGCCGCCTTGGAAACTTCGGTGGCGGTCTGCAGCTGCACGGTGCGCTTCGATTCGACGGCCAACAACCGCTGCAGATCTTGCTCCAGGCGCCTGCGCCCGGAAACATCGTGAAAGACGCCCCGCGTGATGCCGGGCTGGCCATCCTCGAAACTGCAGCTGGTGCTGCCCTCGACATCGATCGTGTGGCCGTCTTTGGCGACAAACCTGGCCTCGATCTGCTGCACGTGCTGGCCAGCCATAATTCGCTGGAATATGGCCATGCAATGTGGCCGGCTGTCGGGGTGAATGATGTCAAACAGGTTGAGCCGGGTCAGCTCTTCTTCACTGTAGCCCAGCGCTTCTCGCCAGGCGCGGTTGGTGAAGACAAACGCCCCGTCGTTGGTCACGCCCTGAATCAGCGCATTAGTGTTTTCAAACAGATCGCGGAACATCTGCTCGTCGGCAGTCGCCGCGGGACTTGCTGGGATGTGGTCTCTCACCACGCCCAGCACGTAGCGCGCCTTCTGTCCCGCTCCGCCCAACGGTGTGCGCTGCGTGCGGCGGGTGCGGATCCTCCCATCGGGCAGGGGCGTGCTTTCTTGCGTCTCCTCCGGCCGGCCATTGTCCAGTACACGATCGTCCAACTGCCACGCTCCGTCGGCTTGCTCCTTGTCGGTATGCCCCAGCAGAGTCTCCGGCGCGTGGTCGATGAGCTGCGCAAACGCGGTATTCACTGCCACCCACGTGTGTTCGCGGTCTTTGAGGTAGGCGGGCAGGGGCAGCTGCTCGATCAGCGCTGTTAAATAGGGCAGCTCCGGAGCGGCGGCCGCAGCTCGATCGGCCGGGCGTGCAGCCGTCGACGACGTCGCCTCCGGTTCTGCCGCCGGCGCTTCGGGTTGTGTCTCTGCCGGCTCGGGGGGTTCCGAGAAGAGTTCGTCAAGCCGCTGCTTGAGATGACGATCGCGTTTGCTCATGTTCCATCAACTCCGTGGCGAGCGCGTGATATTCATGCGCGCTTCGTGAGTGCGGCGCATACTGCGTTATGGGCTGGCCAATCACCGGACTCTCACGCAGTTTGGTATCCACTGAAATAATGGTCTTCAAGACCGCGCTGCCGTACTTGCGGCGGATCTGTTCGTGAATGATGTGACTGATGCGGTTGCGCTTGTCGAACATCGTGATCACGATCCGGTAGCGTAACGCCGGATTGGTATTGCGCTGCACCAGATCAACCAGTTCCAGGAACTGCTGCAGCGATCGGGCTGAGAAGTAATCGCACGGCACAGGAATCAGCAGCAGGTCGGCCGCCGTCAAGGCGTTCATGGTCAGCGTGCCAAAGGCGGGCGGGCAATCGAAGATCACGACCTCGTATTGTTGTTCGATGGGACGGCCCAGCTGCTGCCGCAAGCGATATTCAAACCCGGGTCGCCCAAACAGCACTTTGTCCAGAACGAACAAGCCCTGATTGGCAGGCACCAGATCAAGATACGGCACGGCGCTTTCGCGGCTGACGGCCAGCAGTGATGACTGCTCCAGTAGCGCGTCGCCAATCATGCGGCGCAGGCCGCCGGGATTTACGCCCAGCGCCGCGGTCAAATTGGCCTGCGGGTCAAGATCGATCAACAACACCCGCCGCGCGGCCTGGCCGCTGCTTTCCGCCAGGCAAGCGCCCAGCGACAGCGTCGTCGTCGTCTTGGACACGCCGCCCTTTTGGCTGCCGACTGCAATTTTGAAAGGCCCGCCATTAAAAGCTGACACAGCGCTCACGCTAAAGGTCCTCAGTGATCACGGGCTGCTTTAGCGCATGTGCCATACTGCTTCGCCGCGCAGGATGGCCTTGATCTGTTCGGGGAAACGATCGGGATCGATCGGTTTGCCGATAAACCCGTCAAAGCCGGACTGCTTGGCGCGCTTGAAGGTGCCTTCGTTGGCATCCGCCGTGACGGCCACGATCAGCGTGTCCTTGAAGCGCGGGTCAGCGCGCAGGCGGTTTAACGCTTCGAAGCCATCTTCATAGGGCAGGTGGATGTCCATCAAAACCAGATCGACGCGCGGCATGCTGTCGGCAAATTCCAGCACCTGCCAGCCCGAGGCTTTCCACTGGCACTGCTTGACGCCCAGGAATGCCATGAGGCGGGCGATCAGGACAAAGTTCTGAATGTTGTCTTCCACCACCAACACATAGGCATTGGCGGGATCGATGGGAGTATGGCTGCGCGCGGCAGCGGGTACAGGTGTAGCGTTGTCCGTCATGGCTTAGTCCTTTTTCAGAAAACTTTCAATTTGACTGGGCAGCAGGTCAATGTCGATTGGCTTTTGGATGTAGCCATCGCAACCGGCGGCCAGCGTCTTTTCGCGGTCGCCCTTCATGACATTGGCGGTCACGGCAATGATCGGGACGTCGGCCAGGTTGGGCAGCTGTTTCAGGCGGGCCGTAACCTCGTAACCGTCAAGCTCCGGCAGGTTGATGTCGATCAAGATCAGGTCAGGCGGGCTTTCGACTGCCGTCTGCAGGCCGGAGTTGCCGTCAAACGCCTCTTCAAAGACGTAGCCCGCGGCTGTTAGTACGCGGCGCATCAACAAGCGGTTTTCCGGATTATCTTCGATATAGAGGATGCGTTTGCTCATGGAACCTCGTTTCTGGCGGGGCACGATGTCCCGATCGGTTAAGCCGTTTGGGGGGAGTGCTGCAAAAGGCGCTCCATTTCTTGCGCGCTGCGGCGCGCAGTCAGCCAGACTGCACCCATACGGCTGGTTTGCCAGCGCCTATCGTAGATCAGAGCCACGCAATGATGGCTGCCGACACTGCTCAGATAGATATCGTGCGGCTGTCGATCGACGAACAAGAAGCACGGTCCGCCCCGCTCGGTAAACTGCGCGAACTGACCGGGCCAGGTCGGCGGCAAGATCTCATCCACCGCCTGATCGAGATTGTTGTCGAAGCCGGTATGCGCAATGAGTTGGCCGACGGACGTGTAGAGTCCCACCCATAGAGCGCCGGCATTGCGCTTGAGAATGCCGATCTGCACTTCCAGCGGCTCCATCGGCAGCGAGGCAATCTCGCTAATGGATTTAACGGTGTGGCTGCCGTTGCCGAGAGCCTTGCGGACGATATCGCCTAAGTTGTCCAGCCCGAATGGTTTTTTGAGCAGGGCTGTGACCGACAGGGCCAGCGCTGTGCGCTCGATGTCGCGCGTGCTGTAACCGGTGACGACAATGACTTTGGTTTCGGGATACGTTTGGCGCAGATACCGGGCCAGATCCAGGCCGTTGAGGCCCGGCATTCGCACGTCTGTAATGACCAGATCGGGTCGATGGCGTGAAATCTCGGCCAGCGCTTCATCGGCAGTAGAAACGCCCAGCGCCTCGTCGGTGATACCCAGGGCGCTGAGGCCGTCGCAGATGAAAGTGCGCGTGTGTGGTTCGTCGTCAACAACGAGGATATGGACGGATCTCATAACAAATCTCCTTGACTGTTGTCAGGTCCCTGGCGCACACCAGCCGCCGGCACGAAAATGGCAATCCTAGAGTACCATAAAGACTGCCAGATAGACTTTCGATTGCATTGCAGATATATTGCGAAACGCTAACCGGGGAAAAGAAAAACTGGATTTCAATTGGAAATCCAGTGTGGTGTGACCGTGGTCTACTTGGGCCGAGGCTGGCTGGTCAGCATATACCCGGCTGAGCGAATGGTCAGGAGCCGTTCGGGGTCGGCGGCATCCGCCTCGATCTTCTGGCGCAGGCGATGAATGTGGACCCGCATGATGGGCCGGGCCGCGTTCTCTGTGGTATCGTAGCCGTGGACGGCCTTGACCAGATCACGACAACTCACGACTCGTTCTGCATTCTTGATGAAATAGGCCAATGTATCGAACTCGGTAGGCGTGAGATCCAGCATCCGATCGTCCTGTCTGGCTTCCCGGCGATGCAGATCGACGATCAAGTTGCCCGCACTCAAGAGGGAGCTGCCGGGCTGGTGAGCCGGGGCTGTGGCAAGCGGGGGAGGCGCGCCCGTCTTGAAGGCTTCCACGGTCTGCTCCATCAAGTCGACCAGATTCTGCCGCCGCATAAAGTCCTGCCGCCTGGCCAGGCCGCGTTCCACTGCTTCGATGATCGTCCTGGGCTGGGCTGGCTTCAGCACGTAATCAAAGGCGCCCTGCCGCAACGCGCGTATGGCGGAGTCGATGGTGGCGTGGGCTGTCAGCAGGATGCACACCGTGCCCGGCGCGTGCTGCTGCACATACTCCAACACTTGCAGGCCGCTGAGGCCCGGCATCTTGACGTCGAGGATGATCAGATCGAACGTCGTGTGCTGGATCTGTGCCAGCGCATCGTCGCCGTCGACGGCGGTAGCGGTATTGGCCCCCCGCAGCGAGAAGATCTCGGACAGCGACAAGCGCGTGGTGCGCTCATCGTCGACAATCAAAATGTGTGCGCCCTGCAACATGATTCCCTCCCTGCCGCGCTGCCTATTTTAGGCTGGCGTTTCCAGATCTAAATTCGTTCGCCCGCAGTTTAACTGCGGGGAAACTACACAATCTTTGGCACACTGCCCTATTTTACGCGGGCGTTTCCCGATCGTCGGCTGGCTTTTCTGCCCTTGGCAGGCGAATGGTGAATAGAGTTCCGCGCCCCACTTCACTCTTTACCTGCAGCGTGCCGCCCTGTCGCTCGATAAGGGTGTAGCTGATCGCCAGGCCCAGGCCGGTGCCTTCTTCCTTGGTGGTGTAGAAAGGCTCAAAGATATGCGCCAAGACTTCAGGCGGCATGCCTGCGCCGGTATCGTAAAAACGAATCTCAACCATCTGCTCGATTGGTTCGGCCTCAATCCGTAAAATGCCGCCCCGGTCCATGGCTTCAGCCGCGTTCATGATCAGATTCAAGCAGACCTGGCTCAGCTGATCGGCGGGTAATTGCACGAGCAGCGATTCAGCCGGGCAGTCCAGGATGGTTTCCACCCGATTGGAACGCAGCTTCTGATCGGCCAACGCCAGACCCCGCTCGAGCACGACGCGCACATTCGCGGTCGGTTGACCGCTGCGTGCCGGCCGGTAGAAATCGAGCATGCTCTGTACCAGGATGCTGAGCCGTTCTACTTCTTCACGCGCCATCTTCAAATAGTCGGACCGGCGCGCTTCCGGCAGCGGAAATTCCAGCACGAGGTGCAGACAGTTTTGAATAGCCTGCAGGGGATTATTGATCTCATGCGCCAGCGACAGGGCGAGCCGCCCGGTCGCCGCGAGTTTTTCCGATTGAACCAGCTGAGCATAGGAGCGCTCGATTTCCTGCGCGCGGCGCTGCGCCACTTCAAAGAGCGCGGCTCGTTCCAGAGCAACGCCGATCTGCTGGCCGATGGCCGCCAACAGTTGCACGGTAGCCTGATCAAAAGGACGGGGCTGGCGCCAGGCGATGGCCAGGCCGCCTTGCACAACATCATGGCCCCACAACGGCACGGCAGCACATGCGCCGATCTGCGCTGCGGCCCAGGCGGCCGCTGTGTCCCGATCGAGCTGGACGGCATTCGGCAGCACGTACACGGCGCGCGTGACAATGGCGTGTTCGACAACGTCCAGCATGATCGGACGGAATTCGGCCAGCGGGATGCCGCCGGGCGGCGCGTGCTGCGCCTGCGCGGACGGTGTGGTCTCATCGCCGTTCAAGCAGATGCAGCCGCCGTCATATTCAAACTGCGGCTGAAGCACCATCAGCGCCACATCGAGCACATCTTGAATTTCCAGCGACTGGCTGAGCGCGGCAGAGATGGCATGCAGCGCGCTCAATTCGCGATTGTGGCGGCGGACTTCTTCCGTGAGCTGCATTTCGCGGGCATACAAGCGGGCATTGTCGATGGCCGCGGCGGCGGTGGGCGCCAGCAGGTCCAGCACCCGTACGTCCGCCGTGGTGAACGGGCCGCTGCGCTTGTTAATGACTTCCATCACGCCGATGAAACGCTCTTTCACACGCAGGGGTGTGGCAATGAGCCGCCGGGTGTTGAGCCCTGTCACGCGATCGACGGCCTCGTAAAAACTAGGGCTGTGCGGCGCTTCGTCTACCAGCAGGGATCGGCCTTCGCTCAGCGCCTGGCCCGCCAGGCCGGCGCCGGCCGGCAAACGCAGCCCCATGATTTGATCGGAGCCTGCGCCAACCGCCGCGACGAATTCCAGCTCTTGAGTGCCTTCATCCAGCAACAGCACCGAGCCGGCTTCTACCTGCAGCATGCTGACGGCAGCTTCCATGATGACGCGCAGCACTTTGGTGAGATCCAGAGTGGACGTCAGCATGTGGCCGACGTCATACAGAATCGACAGTTCTTCGGCGCGATGCTGAGCCTCTTCAAACAGGCGCGCATTGGCTATGGCGGCGCTGATCTGTTCCGCCACCGTGCTGATGAGCGTGATTTCTGTGGCTTCAAACTTGTCGATGGCGCGGCTGGCCAGGGTCAGCAAGCCGCTGAGCTCGCCGCGTTCGCGGAGAGGCACTGTCACGACAACTTGAATTCCCCGGGCTTTGAGCCGGACATCGATTTGCCTGCGGGCGTCGTCGCTGGCTTCGCGCACGATATCCAGATCGCCGCTGCGCCAGCGCTCATAAGCGTTCGGGCCAGGCAGCCGCGCGGCGTCGGCGTCAGACAGGCCGTCCGCTGCGCGCAGGATGATTTGTCGATCGTGCAGCGCATGGACTGCGCCGAATTCGGCATCGACGACTTCCAGCAGCGCGTGCAGCGCGTCGGGCAGCGTCGTGCTCAGCTGCAGGGATTGGTTCAGGTGCGCCGCGATGAGGTTCAACGCTGCCAGATCTTGCGACCGCCGCCACGTGGCGACCTCCACCGCTTTGCGATGCGTCACATCGCGGATGGTGCCTTGCACGCCGGATGGACTGCCGTCACGTCTGTAGATAGTAATCCACGACAACGCGCCCCAGCGCAGCTCGCCGTCAGCGCGCCTGATGCGCAGCTCCAGATCGCTGCCTTCAGGCTGATCGCGCAGCTGCGCATGCCACTCGTTCAGGCGTTGGGCATCGTCGGGATGGATGAAGCATGTGAAGGGGAGCTGATCGGCCAACAATGCTTCCGGTGGATAACCGGTCAGCGTTTCGGTCATAGGGCTGACGTAAGTGAGTTGACCACGTACGTCCAGCGCAAAGATCAGGTCGCGCGCGGTTTCCACCAGCAGCCGATAGCGGCTCTGTGTTTCGGCCAGATCGCGCTGCGCGCGGCGGATGCGCAGCCCCGCCTGCAGCCGGGCTATCAATTCTCGCGAGCTGTACGGCTTGGTGACGTAATCGTCGGCGCCGGTGTCCAGCCCCTGCACCAGCTGCTCGGTTCTGCCCAGCGCCGTGACCATGATAATGGGCACGTACAGGCGATGCTGGTCGGCGCGCACCCGGCGGCACACGGCAATGCCATCGAGCTGGCCGGGCAGCATCACATCCAACAGGATGAGATCGATCTCGGCATGCTGGTCATATAACTCGAGCGCCATTTCGCCGGTGCTGGCGCGCAGGAGCGTCATATCATGGCGCGTCAGGATCATTTCCAGCATATCCATCTGGAGCGGATCATCTTCGACGACAAGGACGGTGGCAGTAGGCATGCGGGCCTCGGCTGCGCCTGATTATATCATCACCAAACCGCATCGCAAACAAATCGACGCCGTGTGCGCCTAAATTGACTTGCATCGCCGGCATGATAGAATACGTGCAGCCGATCCGCCTGGATGCTTATGACGATTTCCCATCTCGCCACCCCCATGATTGATTCCCGTTCCGAGCTGACCGACGTGCTGGATTCAATTCTGCGCGATCTGGGCCAGGTGGTGCGTTACGATCAAGTCCGCATCTTGCTGCTGCCGTCCGTGCTGGAGTTTCCGGGGGACGCCGGCGCCGAGGAAGAGGAAGCCACGCTGCTGATTACCGTGCGCGAGAGCGGCGAATTGGGTACGCTGCAGGGCTCGCTGGATCCCGCGCCATTGGGACGCTATCCGCTGAATCGCGTATTGATGACCTCGCAGAAGCCGATCGTCATTCCTGACACCCGCGCCAATGACTTGTGGGTCCCGGCGCCCACATCCGCCCAGGAAGTCCGTTCATGGATTGGCGCACCGCTGGTGGTGAAGGGGGAATCGATCGGGGTGCTGGCCGCGCACAGCCTGGCGCCCAACGCTTACGACGAGCGTGACGGCATCATCGTCTTTGCCTTCGCCAGCCAGGCGGCTGAAGCGATCGATAAAGTGCGGCTGCTCGATCAGGCCCAGAACCGGCTGCACGCCGTGATGGCACTCTATGAAGCTTCGCTCGATCTGCTGGGGCATTCACCAGAACCTGAGCGGCTGCTGCACACGCTGATGCGCCGCGCGGTTGATCTGCTGCGGGCCGACGCGGGCGGCATCTACCTGGTCGATCCTGATCGCGTGACGCTGCGCCTGGCGATCACGCACGGCTTCGTCGATGCCTATCGCGGTGTCGGCATCAAGATCGGCGCTGGCGTGGTGGGCCGCGTGTTTCAGACGAGCCAGCCGCTGATCGTCAACGATTATCAGCACTGGCCGGGCAGGACGCCGCCCTTCAGCGAGGATACGCGTTTCTCGGCGCTGCTGGGTGTTCCCCTGCGCTGGGAAAGCGGTGTGCTGGGCGTGCTGGAAATCTGCGCCAACGCTTTCGTGCGGCAGTTCGGCGTGGAAGATCGCTGGCTGGCCGAATTGTTTGCCAACCAGGTCTCCATGGCGATGAGCAATGCGCGCTTGACGGAGCAGAGCCGTCGCCGCCTGGCCGAGCTGTCGGCGCTGCGTGACGTGAGCTTGCAGATGACGTCCACGCTGGAACTCGATCGGGTGCTGGATGCGATCTGCGCCAACGTGATGAGCCTGACCGCGGCGGAAGACACGCACATTTATCTGTATGATGCCGAACAGGATGCTTTTGCGAAGTCCGTGGTATTGTGGCGATCGGGCGTGCGTAAATTGGCCGCTGCGCAGACGCAGCATGCCGGGTTGATCGATCGCGTGCGGCGCAGCGGCCGCCCGATCGTGATCGATAGCGTGCAGGAGCGCGAGCTGCATGCGGCGCAGGACGAGGACAAAGGGGGCATCCAATCGACGGCCGGGTTCCCCTTGAAGCGCGCCGATGCTGTGCTGGGCGTGTTCACCGTATCGTACAACATCATGCACCGCTTCGGTGAAGATGAGCTGCGCGTGTTGAACCTGCTGGCGAACCAGGCGTCGATTGCGATCGACAATGCGCTGTCCTATCAGAGATTGCAGGAGGCGCTGGCCGAACGCCAGCGCACGCAGCAGGCGCTGATCCAGTCGGAGAGCCTGGCCGCGGTCGGGCAGCTGGTGGCCGGCGTGGCGCACGAGCTGAATAATCCGCTGGCCAGTGTGAGCAGCTTAATCCAATCGGCGTTGGAGACGATGGGGGTGCCCTATCACCCCCTGACCGACTCTGGCGCGGAACTGCCCCGCCTGAGTCCGAATTCCATTCAGCCGCTGAGCGCCGGCGCGGCGCTGGAAGTGGCGGACGATTTGTCCTTCAGCCTGAAAGAACTGCGCCGCGCCAAGAGTATTGTGAGCTCGCTGCTGGATCTGTCGCGCCAGTCGCAATCCTACACGGAAGAGATCAGCCTGACCGTGGTCTGCCAGGATGCACTGCGCATCTTGCATAATCGCATCAAACTGCTGCCGATCGAGATTATCGAGAACTATCAAGACCATCTACCCCAGGTGCGCGGCAACTTTGCCAATCTGGGTCAGGTGGCGCTGAATCTGATTCAGAATGCCGCCGATGCGCTTGAGCAAAAGCCGGGCCGGATCGAAATCGGCACGGCCGCTGATCAGGAGCGAAGGGTGGTCTGGTTCTACGTCAAAGACAATGGCCCCGGCATTCCACCGCAAGTGCTGCCCAACATCTTTCATCCGTTCTTCACCACCAAGGCTGTGGGAGTCGGCACCGGCCTGGGCCTGTACCTCTCTTACGAGATTGTCAAGAAACACGGCGGCAAGATCAGCGTCGACACGGCGCCCGGGCAGGGAACTCAGTTCCGCGTGGAACTGCCGTTCATCGCCGAGGCAGGGTAAGCCGATTTCTCCTTGAGGCGGGGAATAGTTTATAATGAGCAGGGAGACCAGCTATGAACGGATTGCTCATCGTCGACGACGAAGAGGGCGTGCGGCGCGCCGTGCAGAAAGCCATGGGCAAGGAGAACTACGTGGTGTTCACGGCCCCGGGCGGCAGCGAAGCGATTCGCATCGTCCAGGATCACCCGGCTGAGATTGCCGTTTGCATCAGCGACTTCAAAATGCCGGGCCTGGACGGCCTGCAAACACTGGCCGCCATCGGCAGCATTAACCCCGAAATCACGCGCATCATGCTGACCGGCTATGCCACGCTGGAAGGCGCCATTGCGGCGACGAATGAAGGCATCGACGGCTTCCTGACCAAGCCTTTCGACAACGTCGAACTGCGCGCCAAGGTGCGGGAGTACTTTGTGCGCAAGCGCTTGAAGCAATTCGTGTCCCCGCAGGTGCTGCAGCTGCTGCAGGCCGATCCGTCGTACTTGCTGCCGCGCAAGCAGTTGGCCACGCTTCTGTTTGTTGATATTCGCGGCTTCACGGCGCTGACTGAGAAACACGATCCGGAGCCCTGGGCCATGTTCCTGAGCGAGAACTATTTCAGCCCGCTGGGCGAGATCGTGTTTCAGAACAACGGCACGCTGGACAAGCACATCGGCGACGGCATCATGGCGATCTTTGGCGCGCCGATCGCCGCCGAGGACGATGCGCTGCGCGCGGTGCGGTCGGCGGTGGAGATGCGCGCCAAGATGCAGGCCATCAACGCGCCGCACGATCCGGACTATCGACTGCCGATCGCGATTGGCATCCACAGCGGCGAAGTGGTGGTGGGCATGTTCGGCTCGGCGCGCAAGCGCGAATACACGGCCCTGGGGCACACGGTCAACGTCGCAGCGCGGCTCGAGCAAATGGCCGCCGCAAATCAGATCCTGATTTCTTCTCAGACCTATGAACTGGTCCAGGCGCAGGTGCATGTGGCGCGGCTGGAACCGATCATGGTGAAGGGCCTGGCTGATCCGATGCAGGTCTACAATGTGCTGAGCCTGGTGTAACCAAGTAAAGGACTTTCCTATGTCGCTCGAAAACGATCCATTTGACACGCAACCTGCACCATTGCCTTCGATGCCGCCGCCCGAGCCGACGCCCGAGCCAACGGGACAATATACCGCGGCCAACGGCGAGCCTCCTCCGGAGAAGCCGCATGTGTCGATCGCGGTCTGGATTGGTCTGGGCATATTGGCCTTGGCCCTGTGCCTGGCAGTGTTCCTGCTGGTGATCCTGCTGAGGCAGGGAGATGGAGGCGCGCAAGCACGACCGACGCCGACACCCTTGCCGCCGCAGCCGGCCGTCGTCGCCGTTCCCGACGTCGTTTCCGGCGGTACGCTGGTGACACTGCAGGGGACCAACATGCGCTCTGATGATCTGGTGGTGTTCTACCTGCGCAATCCGGCCAGACCCACCGAGCCGATCCTGCAGATCGGCACCACCAAAACCGGCCCGGGTGGACGATTTGAGTGGTCTTTCGTTTATCCTAACGATTCGCGTTGGACGTCCATTACGGCTGCCAGCGTGATCGTGCAGTCGACGGCGACAGGCGGCTATGTGACCGTGCCGCTGCGCGTGGTCCAGGGCGGAACGATTCCGACGGCCGTCGTGCCGACGCAACCGCTGCCGACGTGGACGCCCGCGCCGACCAGTGTCGTTCCCACGCCCACCAGCCCGCCGGTGATCTATCCCACCTTGACGCAGACGCCCAATCCCAACGAATGGCGCGGCGAATACTACAACAATCCCAACTTGCAGGGCCAGCCGGTGATGGTGCGCAACGATCCCTCGGTCAACTTCGATTGGGGATATGGCTCGCCGGCGTCCAACATCCCGGTGGATTACTTCTCGGTCCGCTGGACACGCTCGTTCAACTTCGATGCCGGCATGGTGCGCTTCTCGGCGCGCGCCGACGACGGGGTGCGGGTGTGGCTGGACAGCACCTTGCTTATCGACCAATGGAGTGCGGCCACGCCGAACACCTATCTCAAAGATGTCAACGTGCCGGCCGGACAGCACACGGTGCGGGTGGAATACTATGAAGGCGTCGGGACGGCTTCCATCAACTTCAACTTCGACAGAGTGACGACTTTTTCCGATTGGAAAGGCGATTACTTCAACAATCAGTTCCTGAGCGGATCGCCCACCTTTACCCGCAACGATGTGGCGGTCTCATTCGACTGGGCCACCACGGCGCCTGCACCGGGCGTACCGAACCGCAACTTCTCGGTGCGCTGGACGCGCACGGTGGAGTTTACGCCGGGCAGCTATCGCTTTACCCTGCGCGTGAACGGCGGCACCAACCTCATCATCGACGGCAACCTGGTCATCGGCCAGTGGAACAACAATATCAACGGCACGTTCACCGCCGATTACAACCTGAGCTCCGGCACGCACACCTTTGAGATCGACTACTACAATATCAGCGGCTCGGCCTACATCTGGTTCACCTATCAGCCGCTGGGGGGCAGCTCGACCGGCTGGAGCGGCAACTACTTCGCCAACGATCGGTGGAGCGGCACCCCCACGATGGTGCGCTTTGATCCCGAGCTCAACTTCGACTGGGGCACCGGCGCGCCCGCCACGCTGCTGCCGGTGGATCGCTTCTCGGTGCGCTGGACGCAAGTCGTCAATCTGGCGGCGGGCCTGTACCAGATCAATGTGACGGTTGACGATGGCGTGCGCGTGTTTGTGGATAACAACATCGTGATGGATCAGGTGAGGGAATCGGCGGTCGCGAACTACACCACCCAGGTGCAGTTGACGCAGGGCAATCACGAGTTCCGCGTGGAATACGTGGAGTACGCCGGGCAGGCCATCATGAAATTCAATCTGACGCCGGTGAATGTCTTTGTCACGCCCACCCCGGCGCTGCCGACAGCCACGGTCACGCCCACGCCGACCAGCACACCTTTCGTGCCGCCCACGAATACGTTCACGCCGCCGCCGCCGTCCACGCCGACCGTTCCGCCGCCGCCGGTGATCAACTCGTTCATCGCCCAGCCGCAGCAGGTGCAGGCCGGATTGGAGTGCGTTGCGTTGACGTGGTCCACCAGCAACGTGATTTCGTCGATCGCGTTGGAGGCGAATGGGCAGACCTTGCAGACGAACCTTCCGGCGAGCGGACAGGCCAATCATTGCCCGACCACGCCGGGCACCCTGGTTTATACGTTGGTCGTCACCTCCAGCCCATACTATGGGCCGATCAACGCCACGCAGATCGTAACGGTCATCGCGCCACCCACAGCCACGCCCACACCACTGCCCACGCCGACGGTGTATGTTCAGCCACTGTAGGGCCTGGCTGCTCTATGACCATCGCGCGCTCGATCGCACATCGAGCGCGCGATTTTTTTTCGCTGGATTTGTCGCGCGGTTGTGCTTAACCTACGGGCAGCCGAACTGCGCGCCGGTGAAACGCTCCTTCCTGTCCACACGCTGCCCGTCGCCCGATTCCACGCGATACGCATCGATCACGGCGGTGCCCTTGGTGGCAGGCCGGTCAAACGTGCGCTGCACGCGCTGATTCTCGCGGTAGTAGGTGTACACGCCGTTGCCGCCCGTCGCGTCGAAGCGCATCGTCAAGATCACGCCGCCTTCACGGCTGGGATCAAGCCGGCAGCCGGCGATGCCGATCGTGAAGGCCAGCGGTCCCGTGGACACGGGCGGCCTGGTCGCCGTCGGCCTGGCCAGGGTCACCGTGGGCGTTGGCGTGGCGCTGGCCCGGATCGCGGGTGTGAGGGTGGGCGGCTGGCGCGTCGGGATCGCTTCCGTCCCGGGCGCGATGGGCGGCAGCGTCGCTTCCGGGGAGGCGGTTGCTCCGAGCGGTTGCTCGCCGCCCGGCGGAGCAGGCGTGGCGGAAGCGGCGAGCGAACAGGCCAACAGCGCCAGCGACAACATCGTCAAACAGACCGGCATCATCCAACGCGGTTTCATCAGAGACTCCTGTGAATGAAGATGATCGGGGCTAATGATACCTGAATTCCAAAGACCTCGGGGGTTTTCGCCTGCCGGCTGTCCCTTCTATTTTGACCTGCCGCCGCTTCGATCATACAATAGCCATGCGAACAAAAGAACGAAGTGCGAGTATGTCCCAACAAGCTGCCGATGTGTCATTCCGACGAGCGTAGCGAGGAGGAATCTGTGGTACGGCTAGGACCAGTTGCTGTTGGCCGAAGAGATTCCTCGCCCTGTGGGGCTCGGAATGACACACCTGAAAGTGTCTTGAGAGAATTGCCACGCAAGCATCAGATTCAAGTCGTTGGTTTCCCAATTCGTTTCAGCCTTCTTGGGAGCGTACCATGAGCGACATCACGCTTAACCGCAGCGGCGGAGCAGACATCAACGCGCACGATGTGAATGTCGGCGGCGATGTGGTAGGCCGCGACAAGATCACGTACAACGTCACACAAGTGATCCAGATGTCACCCTTCACGCCGCCGCCGGATCTGGAGCAGCTGCGCCGCGACTATCTTGGTCACCTGCAGCGCGCCTATCGCGCGCTGGACTTCAAGGGCATTCCCGCAGCTGGAGACGCTGTCGCGCGAACTGCTGCTGGAGGAAGTCTATGTGCCGTTGGTCGCGCGCCCCGAATTGCCCAAAGGCGAAACCTGGGAGCGACGCCTCGCCGGCCGCAGGCTGGATTCCGAATTCGTAGGGGCAGAGCTGGCCTCTGCCCAACTTGCCTCGGCCCACTTCGACGTCGCCCCCGTGCGCGTCGAACAGGCCATGCGCGACCAGGCCCGCGTCGTCGTCATCGGCGATCCGGGTTCCGGCAAATCCACGCTGCTCAAGCACCTGGCCTTGCGGCTGGCGGCCGAAGACAACGCGCCGCTGCCGATCCTCGTGCCGCTGAACGCGTATGCGGATGCGCTGTCGAGGGCCGACCGCAGCCTGCAGCAATTCCTGCCGGATTACTTTGCGGGTTTCGGCATCATGGGGCTCGGGCCGTTGTTCGATCACGCGCTGGCTTCCGGCGCGGCGGTGATCCTGTTGGACGGCCTCGACGAAGTGCAGCGCGATCGGCCGAACCTCGTGGCGAAGGTTGAAGCCTTTGCGCACGAAGTGACGACGCGCGGCAGCAAGATCGTCGTGACCAGCCGCGTCGTCGGCTATCGCGAGTCGCCGTTGAATGCGAAAGACTGGGCGCTGTACACGCTGCTCGACTTCGAGCGCGAAGCGATTGAGGAATTCGCGGCCAAATGGTGCCTCGCTTTCGAGGTGAGCACGCTGGGCGACACACCCGAAGCCAGGGTCAAGGCCGGGGCCGAGCGCCAGAGCCTGCTCGAAGCGATTGACGCGAATACGGGCGTGGCGAACCTCGCCAGCAATCCACTGCTGTTGACGATCCTCGCCCTGATCAAACGGCAGGGCGTGTCGCTGCCCCATCGGCGCGTGGAGTTGTACGAGTCTGTACCTGAAGACGCTTGCTCAGCGCGTGGAGCAAGGCGCGCGCCCTGGACAAGAAGCCGGTGGGGCCGCCGCTCGATTATCTGCAAACGATCTCCGTGCTGGGGCCGCTGGCCTTGTGGCTGCGCCAGGAAAATCCGACGGCCGGCCTCGTCACCGAGGAGCGTTTGATCGATTGGCTGACCCGGTTCTTCATGGGCGAAGATTGGGGCTTGAAGCGCGGCGAGGCCGCCAAAGAGGCGCGTGACTTCCTGGACAGCGTCCACAAGTATTCCAACCTGCTGCTGGAGCGCGGGCAGGGGCGCTATGGCTTTATGCACCTGACGTTCGAGGAAGCGCTGGCGGCGCGCGGCCTGGTGCAGCTGGGCCAACTGAAACTTGACGACAGCCTCGCCGTGATTCGCGGCTGCCTCACGGATCCCGCGTGGCGCGAGACGATCCTGCTGGCCGTGGGGGTGTGGGGCCTGGTGCGCGAAGAGCCGCGCAAAGCCGGCGAAGTCGTCCGCGCGATGTTGAAGATGGATTGCACGGGTGATGACGCCTGCACCAATGTCCTTATGGCGGGTGCGTGCCTGGAAGATGTGGGCGAGCTGGGCCTGAGCCGCGCGGTTGCCAATGAAGTGAATGAAGCTCTGCTGACGGCAGCGCACAATCGCTCTCTCTTGCCGACCGTTCAGCGCGATGCTGGTTTCATTCTAGGTCGTGTGGGCTGGATGCCGGATGATCTGGATGCGTTCATCACGATTCCCGCCGGGCCGTTCTTGTATGGCGATGAAAAACGAAAGGTAGTGATTGAGAAGCCGTATCAAATTGCCAAGTATCCTGTGACCAACTTGCAGTATCGCCGTTTCATCGACGCCAGGGGTTATGAGAAACGTGAATATTGGAGTGACGACGGTTGGGCGTGGCGCACCGGCACATATGACAGCAAAGCCACTGAAGATTACGAGAAACGCCGGCTTGCCAATCGTCCGAAAGAAAAACGCAGCGAACCTTACTTCTGGCATGATCAAAAGTGGAACAACCCACTTGCGCCAGTTGTGGGCGTCAGTTGGTTCGAAGCCGAAGCCTACTGCAATTGGTTAGTCGAATGAATTGGGCCAGCCGATTCGCCTGCCGACCGAAGAAGAATGGGAACGCGCCGCGCGTCACACGGATGGGCGCGCGTATCCGTGGGGCGAGAAGTTCGATCGGAACCGTCTGAACTGCGCGGAATTCTGGGGAGGCAAAAATGATCTAGATTGGAATCAATGGTTTGACTGCAAAGGTTACGAAGTCGCTTCGACGACCATCGTCGGTCAGTTTGAAGCAGGCAACAGTGTCGCCGGAGCCAGCGATATGATGCGGCAATGTGTGGGAATGGACGAATTCATGGTACGACGCAAAGCGCATCTACCGTAGCGTGCGGGGCGGCTCGTGGTGTCTACTATCGTGTCTTCGCGCGCTGTGCGTTTCGCTTCAGGTACTTCCCTGACTACTTCGACAACTATAGCGGTTTTCGTGTGTTCTCTCCTGGCTCTTGAACCCCCATCCCCAACCCTTCCCCCGTCGGAAAAAGCGCCGACAGGGGAAGGGAGTGGCAGCTCCCTCCACTGCGATGCGCTGTTTGCATCGCGGGGGAGGGTCAGGGTGGGGGTAAAAACTCATTGCAAAGATCGACGTGAACCATGTCCAACTCTCCTCGTCCTCACTGGCGAGCCTCACCCAAAATGCAAGCCCGCGCCCGCGAATTGCGCCGTGAAATGACGCCTGCCGAGAGAATTTTGTGGCAGCGTCTGCGCAACGGACAAATCGACGGCGCGCAGTTCCGGCGGCAGCACGCGATCGGAACGTACATTGTCGATTTCTTCTGCGCCAGGTCGAAATTGGTGATCGAGGTTGACGGCGATGTGCATGCCGATCAAGTTGAGTACGATGCGCAGCGCACACTCTGGCTCAACGAGCAGAAGCATTATCGGGTGCTGCGCTTTACGAACGACGAGGTACGCCACAACATGGCAGAAGTGCTGGAGAGAATTCGAGAGGCGATTTAGGGAACCCCATCCCCGACCCTAGCGAAGCACCCTTTAGGGTTCCCCCGTCGAACAAAAAGCAGTTCGACAGGGGAAGGGAGTGGCCGTTCCCTTCCCTGTCCTGCGTTTTTCGCAGGACGGGGAAGGGTTAGGGTGGGGGTCATTCCTCCACCTTCACCCCCGAACCGCTGGAACATCTCGATCAATCTCGGCAGGAGCAACAATTGCTCGGCCTCTTTCTCGATCGGCCCGCGCTGCGCCAGCGCCCACGCGCGCTCGACGATGTCATACGCCGCGCGAGGCCGGCCCAACTTCGCGGCGTTGGCCGATCGCTCCTTTAGCAGTTGCCCATCGTTCAGCAGCCAGTGACAGGCGGTTTCGAGCGCTTTCAACGGCTCGTCAATCCTCTCGCCCGCGCCGCCGTCGACCACGTACTCGGCATTGCCCGTTTCCTGGCCGGGGATCACGTCCGTCAGCATTAAGGGCAGGCCGCAGGCCAGCGATTCGGTCACCGTCAGGCCGCCCGCTTTGCAGACTATAGCGTCGGCGGCGCGCATCATCGTCGGCATGTTCTTGACGAAGTTGTAAACGCGCGCCGGGCGATGCCACTCGGTCTTCTGCAGTTCGGCGTAGCGCTCCTCGTCGCCGCCCGTGGCGACGATCAATTGCACGGGCAGGCCGGAGTGATTGAGCACGTGCGCCACGTCGACGTAAAGGCTGCTGCGCTTGCTCCCCACGACGAGCAGCGTCGCCAGACCATGGTCCCAGCCTAACTCGGCGCGGATGGCGGCCTTGTCGCGCGTCTCTTGTGACAGGCGCGGATGCACCGGGATGCCGATCACTTCGATCTGTTCGGCGGGCACTTTGGCGTCGATGGCCAGATCGCGCACGGCCCCGGTCGGCACCACGGTAAGATCGGGATAGGCGCTGAACCACACGTGATGCACGGTCACGAGATCGGTCACGACCGTCACCAGCGGGATGAACTTCCTGGTGAGCGAGAACACCGCGCCCAGCGGCGCCTGATACAACGGGTAGGTCGAAATGATCGCATCCGGCTGCTTGTCGTCGAGCAGGCGGCGCATCGGGCTGTACAGCATGGCCTGCAAGCCGCGATCCATGATCGCCGCGGGGGCGTTGGCGTCGGTCGCCTCATACCCGAACTTGTATACGTCCGGCAGCTCGCGCGCGATGCGGTCGTAGTCGGATTGGCTGTCGCGCAGCGGGCGCGGCGTGCGCTCGTCGTCCAGCACGTTCACGATCTCATACGCGCATTCGGCGCCGTGTGTTTCCTGCAGCGCCTCGGCGATGGCGTTCGCCGCGCTGCGATGGCCGAAGCCGGCGTCGGCGGTGAGAATGAGGATGCGTTTTGGATCGGGCATAGTTCTCTCCACGAAGGGCGCGTAAAGGGTATCATTCCGCGCCGCTATCCCGCAAACTGTGCGAGACCTTTGGACGGCAAGAAACACTTGCACCCACTCCCACTCCGCTTCGCTGCGGGGACTTCGTCCGTACCCACGGGAGCACTGCACCGCATGTGTAGGCCCCTAATCAACTTTGACTATCAGAACCGGTAATGTCCGCCCTCTGGATTCGAGGCTTTGCCCGCCGCTGCGTTGCAGCGGGTACGGGCAAGCCTCGAGTCCGGGGCACCGAATTTGAACGTCAAAACTCATTAGGGCGGTGCAGTGTCCCTGGCTCTCCTGGGCCGCGATGCTGGCAAGGCAAGAGATTCCTCCTCGCCGCGAAGCGGCTTGTCGGAACACCTGCACCCACCGCAGGGGGTGCGGTGTGGCACATCACCCTGCCGGCTGCGGCAGGCCGTTTTCGTGAGCGATGCGTTCCAGCACCTTCTGCAGCACAGCGCGCTCGGCGTCATCCAGAGCGTTGATCGGCGCGCCGTTCAACATGGCCTGGCCCAGATCCGAGCGCGCCAGCACCTTCAGGTCTTCCGTGTACACGTCGCCCACGATGTCTTCGTGGATGATTTTACCATCCTTCATCATCAGGATGCGATGCGTGCGCCGCGCCACGCGCGGATCGTGCGTGACGATCAGGATCGTGGTGCCGTGCTCGCTGTGCAGCGTCTCGAAGACGCCCAGCACTTCGTCGCCGCTCACGCTGTCGAGGTTGCCCGTCGGCTCGTCGGCCAGGATGATCGCCGGATTATTCGCCAGCGCGCGGGCGATCGCCACCTTCTGGCGCTGACCGCCGGACAGCTGCGCGGGCAGGTGGTGGCCTCGATCGGACATCCCGACCATCGCCAGCAGTTCCCCGGCGCGTTTGCGATGCGCGCGCTCGTTACTACCCTGGCCCTGCATCGGCACGATCACATTTTCGAGCGCGGTCAAGGTGGGGATCAAGTTGTGCATCTGGAACACGAAGCCCACGGTCCGGGCGCGGAAACTGTCCAGATCGTGCTGCCGGGCCAGATCGTGCCCGTCGATGATCACCTGGCCCGAGGTCGGCTGGTCCAGCGCGCCGATCAGGTTGAGCAGCGTCGATTTGCCGCAGCCGCTGGGCCCCATCACGGCCACAAACTCGGCCTGCTGAATGCGGAAGTTCACGTTATCCAGCGCGCGCACCTCTTCGCCATTGCTGCCGTAGATTTTGGTGAGGCCCAGCGCCTCGACGATGATCTTGTTATCGGTCATGGTATACCTCTGCTCAGGACAAGATGACAAGAGGACAAGATGAAGAGATGATCCCGCTTGCGGGATTCTCTTGTCATCCGGTCATCCCTTCTTCTGGTCACTGTTGCACCTGCACGTCGACAAACGCCGTCATGCCCCAGCGCAGCGCCGGATCGACCTCGTCCAGCTGCACGGTGACGATGTAATTCACCGCGCTTTGCCCCGGCGTGGACATCGGCGCGATGCGCGCCACTGTGCCGTTGAGGGTCTGGCCCGGCAGCGCGTCGAACGTGACCTTTACCGGCTGGCCTTCTTTCACGCGCGCGATGTCAGTCTCGCTGAGGTCGGTTGTCTCCACGCGGAGCGAGCCGAGGTCGCCGAGTGTGACGATCGATTGGCCGGGCTGAGCCAGCTCACCCGATCGGACGTACACGGTCCCGATCGTGCCATCAAACGGCGCGATCAGCTGCAGCTTATCGAGCTGCGCTTTAGCCGTGTCGACCGCCACCTGCGCCTGCTTCACGCCCGCCTCGGCCACCGCGATCTGCTCCCGCGACACGCCCGCTTTCAATAGATCGAGTTGGGCTTTGGCCTGTTCCCGCTGCGCTTTCGCCGCGTTGACATTGGCCGTCGCGGCGGCAATTTCATTCTTCGTCGCGCCCTGCTTCAGTTGATCCAGGCGTGCCCGCGCAGCCGTCAACCCTTCGTTCGCTGCCTGGAGCGCGCCCCGCAGCTGTTCTTCGCGCGTGCCCAGGCCGGGACAAACACTATCTTTCGTGCCATCGGGCAACGCATAGGAATAACACTTGACGTTCAGATCATAAGCATCTTGCATGATCTTTTGCTGTTGGGCAGCCTGGGCCACCGCTGCTTCAGCTGCCGCGATGTCCGCCGCGTGCGCGCCCGCTTTCAATTGTCCATATTGCGCCTGCGCGCCCTGCCACGCGGCTTCGGCCTGCGCCACGGCTTGCTCGGCCTGCGCGACCTGTTCAGCGCGCGGGCCTGCTTTCAGCTGCGCCAGCCTGCGCTTGCGCCACAGCTAACGCCGCTTCGGCTTGCGTTACGGCCAACTTTGCATCGACATCGTCGAGCCGCGCCAACACATCGCCGGCCTTCACGGCGTCGCCGGCATGCAGATTGAACTCCACAATCGGTCCGTCCGTGCGGAAACTCAGGTTCGCCCACTGTTCGGGCAGGACCTTGCCGGAAGCTGAAACGACGGCAGGCAGTGGTTGCGCCGCTGTGGATGGCGTCGGCGTCGCGGAAGTGGTTGATCCACACGCGGTCAACGCTGTCACGGCCAGCAAGCGAGAAGGCGATAAAGTCGATCTTCTTCATGATTTCACCTCGGTTGAGAGATTTCGGGATGCAAGATCGCAAGATTGATTCTAGATGCATCCTCCTTGCCTCATGCCTCTGCTGCCTCTTGCCTTCCCTCACCACACGCCCGGCACCAGCCGATAACGGATCCGCTGCGCGTACTCGGCGTAACCGGGCAGCTCGGCTTGCAGCGTTCGATCTTCCAGCGCAGTGCGGATCACGAAGACCATCACGATCACCACGGCGGGAAGCAGCGCCCACCATGATCCCAGTTCCAGCGCGATACCGGGCCACATGAGGAACATCATCGCATACATCGGATGCCGCACGTACCGATAGGGTCCTGACGTGACCACGTAATGCCCGCGATCATCCTGAATGCGGACGATGGTCGACAGGAACGGATTGGTCGCCATGGCCCAGTAGGTCACCGCCATCGCAAATGCCAGAGCGACGAAGCCCACGACCTGCAAGGCGATTGGCATCGTCGACCAGCCGAATCGTCCTGCGTCCAGGCCCGCCACGGCAAATAAGACGAAGAGCATCACGGTGTAAATGATCATCAGGGTTTTGTCCCAGGACTTGATGTTCTGCATCTTTCCACGTTCATTGACCACCTCAGGATTCTTGCGCATCGCCCACACGCCGAGCGTCAGAATCACGAGGACATAGAATCCCAGGAAGATCCAGGCGGCTGGCCAGTCGAGCCGCCCGGCCGACAGAAACAGCACCAAACCCATCAGCAGCACGGAGACGAAAACCTGAATGATGCGATTGATCCCCGATCGTTCCAGCCGCGGTTTACGGGTGTCTGATTGCGTGTGTTGCAGCGCAGTCATGGTATGCCTCCAGCCCTCTTCTGTAACGAGCGTTCGTTTTCACTCATCACCCGTCAGTGCGAAGCCTCCCCGTGGGACTCGTCACTCATACCGCAGCGCTTCCACCGGGCTGAGGTTCGACGCGCGCCACGCCGGATACACCCCGCCGATCGCGCCCAGCGTAAGCGCAATCAGCAGCGTCATCGACAGCAAGTTGGGCGACAGCGTGATCGTCATGTAATCGCCCCAGATCGGAATGAACTGCATCAGCCACAGGAGCGCAATGGCGCTCACAAATCCGACGAGTGTCCCCAGCAAACTCAGCACCACCGATTCCTTCAGCACCATCGTCAGGACACGCCGCCGCCGCCAGCCCACCGCGCGCAGCGTGCCGATCTCGCGCGTGCGCTCGTACACGCTCATGATCATCGTGTTCATCATGCTGATGCCGCCCACCACGATGGCCAGCAGGCCGATGCCCCCCATCATGACGTTCATGCTCCGCATGTCGGGCAGATTCTCGGCGAAGGTGCTCGCCATCAGGAAGGATATATCGGGCAGGGCGGCTTCCAGTTGCTTTTGAATCGTTTCGGCCTGCGCCGGGTCTGTCACCTTGATGCCGTACATCGTTACCTGGCGCGGCTTTCCCGCCAGCGCCTGCGCGTCACGCAGCGACATCACCCCGGCGCTTTGCTCATAGGAGACGCCAGTTTCGTACACACCCACCACGCGAAAGCCGACTTCGCCCAGGCGCACGACCTCGCCAATCTGAGTCTTCATGCCTTCCAAGGCTTTGCGGCCCAAAACGATCTCGCGATTGCCCTGCAACCCGCGTCCTTCGACAATCTTGAAGTGACTAATCGCCGGCTCGTGCGGCGCATACCCGAACAGCAGGAAAAACGGCATCTCGTCCACCACCATCGCGCTGATCACCATGCCCGATACACTCTCTACGCCCGGCGTCGCCGCAATCTGTCGTCCGATCTTTTCACTGATGGCGCTGTACGCCATGTCGCTGGCGTCTTTCTGCCGCGCCACCAACTCCACATCCGTGCTGACTATCATCTCGTTAAAGGTGGCCATCATCCCTTCGGTGATGCTGCCGAGCATGACAATTGAGGCCAGCGCGATGCTGATGCCCGTGATCGTCAAGACCGTGCGTCCGCGCCGCCGCGACAAGGCGCGGAACGTCTCCGACTTCACGCGGCTCACTTTCTTGATCGATTCCTTGCCCGCGCCGCCCTGGTATTGCAGCGCTTCGATGGGCAGCATCCGGGAGGCGCGCCACGCGGGATAGAAACCGCCGAGCGCGCCCAACCCGATCGCGGTGATCAACCCCCACGCGATCAAATTCGGTGTGACCGTTCCCTGCAGATAACCGATCGCCGTGTTGGCTCCCAGCAGCGCTACCATGCCCGCGCCCAACACGCACCCGATCGCGCCGCCGATGGCCCCCAGCAGCAGGCTCTCGCCGAAGATCAGCGCCATCACGCGCCGCCGCCGCCAGCCGATGGCGCGCAGCGTGCCGATCTCGCGCGTGCGCTCGAACATGCTCATCATCACCGTGTTGGTCATGCCCACGCCGCCGACGAGCAGCGCCAGCAGCGCGATCATCACCGCGAAGACCTGAATGTACAGCACCATCTGCGCCTGATCGGCCACCTCGCCCGATTGTGTCACGCTCAGGCGCGGGAACTGCTTCTCCAGCCTGGCGCGCAGGGCTTCGATCTGGCGCGGGTCTTCCACCTTCACCTGCACCGCGCCCACCTGCCGCTGTTTCTGCAGCAGCTGCTGCGCGTCGCTCAACGAGACGATCGAGGCCGCGTCTTCAAAGCCGTCGCCGCTGCTGTAAATGCCCACCACTTTGAACGTGCCGCCCGTCAAGCGGATCAGATCGCCGACCTTCGTCTTCAGCACTTCGGCCGCCTGCTTGCCCAGCATGATCTCGCGGACGTTGCCGGCCGTGCGGCGCGCCTGGCCCAGCGGCTGTCCTTCGACCACGCGGAATTTCTCAAACGCGAAGCCGTCCGGATCGTAACCAAAGATGAAGAAGTACGTCGCGCCCGGGGCGTTGATGTTGCCCACGAGCAAGCCGGTGGTTCTTTGACGCCGGGCACGGCCGCGATATCGGCGACGGCCTGTTCGTCCACGCCGCTCATCGTGATGTCGTAAGAATCAGCTTGCATGAGCGTGAGGTCCGCGCCGCTGCCGCCAAACATCGAGGCGTAACCGCTGCGCAGGCCTTCGCCGATGGCGCCCAACGCGACGATCATCGACACGCCCACGGCGATGCCCAGCACCGTTAACAACGTGCGGGTTTTGCGTCGAAAGAGATTCTTGAAAATGAAGTTGAACATGACCAGCCTGCCTGCAAGTGAAATCGCGATCACGGAGCGCCCAGCGCTCGCGCAGAGGAGCCTGATCCGGCAGGCCGACTCGCGATCGGGAGAGAGGAGCCTACGAGAGTTGAGCATCCTGAGGTCATGCGCAGACGCAGAAAGCCTCCGCTCAATCGGCGAGGCGATCAGAGCCAGTGGTCTGTAAAAAGAGTTTATGGCACGTATTTGAGCATAGCCGCGTCCATGCGGTCACCTCCTTCCGTTGACAAGCGGAGAGCCTCGCCTCGCGATAAACCAGGGAGAAAGGACGCTCTTGTTATCCTCCCAAATCACCGGTCTTGCATGCCATTTGCCTGACATTCCGGCGACAAAGTTGGGTGCGCTCATGCTTTCGCCGCTTTGACGATTTGTCCGACCACCAGGCTCCCCAGAATGGCCAGCCCGTCAGTCATCAGATAATGCGGCGCGCTTTCCTGAAACAGCACCTGCGCCTGCGCCGGGAATTCGTCATCGCCTGCCCACATGATCACGGCCAGTTTCAGGCGCGGCAGCGCTTGAAAGGCATACCCGGCCTCCCCCAGCGCCAGCGGCGCGGCCTGTAGTCTCTCGCCGGCCTGCTTGAACGCCGCCACATCGCCGTTGAGCGCGCGGACCAGCTCGGCGCCTGTGTAACCTTGAAACGCCTGCGCGTAAAACAAGCCATTCGGCAGCTCGCGGAAGCCCAGCCAGCGATCGAGCGGCGGCGTCCCGTCAGACTGGTATAAGTACGTCAAGATCAGACTTTGCAGCAGCGACGGCGGCGCAGCTCCGTCGTCGGCGCGTTTGACCGTCCAGTCGGTCTGATCGATCACGTACTCGCGCCGCAGGAACTCCACGCGCAGGTTGCCCTGTGAATCGATCGCCGCGCCGCTCCGCGCCGCCACCTCCGCCCGGTCGGCGGCGCGCAATTTCGCCTGCGCCTCCTTCACCACCGGGGCGAGTTTGTCGATCGGCGGCTGCCACTTGAAGTTGTTCATAATTTATGAATGGCCCGATTGCGCCGGGTGTCCATGGTTGATCGAATTCAACTCGCAGTACAGCGTGTCCGGCTTGCAGCCGACGCACTCCAGTTGCAAAGTGGCGTGCGCGATGTTGTACTGGGCCTGCAGCAGCACAGCGTTGATCTGGCGCTGAATCCCGGCCCCCACGCTGATCGGCTCATCGTCCACCAGCACGTGCGCCGAGAGAGCCCGCATGTTCTGCGTGATGCTCCACACGTGCAGATCATGCACGCCGCGCACGCCGTCGATCCGCTGGATGTCGCTCACCATCGCTGGCACGTCGATGTCGCGCGGCGTGCCTTCCAGTAGAATCTCCACGCTTTCGCGGATGATCAGCCAGGCATTCCATACGATGAGCAGGCCGATCAACACGCTGACCAGTGGATCGAGAATGTACCAGCCGGTCAGCATGATCAGCACACCGGCGACCAACGCGCCTAGCGTCGAGAGGGCATCGCCTGCCAGATGGACGAAGGCGCTGCGCTGGTTTAGATCGCGATCGCTGCCCTGCTTGACGAGCAGGGCCGTGACCACGTTGACGATAAAGGCAATCGCCGCCACGACGGTCATCAGGCCTGCTTCCACTTGCGGCGGATGGAGCAGGCGTTGATACGCTTCGTAGAAGATGCCCAACGCGATCAAAACCAGCGTCGTGGAATTGAATAGCGCAATCAAGATTCCAGCGCGATGATAGCCGAACGTCCGGCCCGAATTGGCCGGGCGCAGCGTCAGGCGAATGGCGTACCAACTCAATGCCAGGGCAATGACGTCCGTCAAGTTGTGCGCGGCATCAGTCAGCAGCGCCAGGCTGTTGGCGATGATGCCCGCTGCCGCTTCGATCACTACGAAGCCCAGCGTAATGAACAGGGCCAGCGCCATGCGGCGGGTCGTCGTCCGCACGGCTGCCTGCGTCTGAGGGTGTGCCATCTCAGTCGCCGCTTCGAATGTGCGCCACGCCGCGCAAGAATAGATCGATAATGTGCCGGTCGTAGAGCGTATAGAAGACCTGACGCCCCTCCTTGCGAGCGCGCACCATGCGCAGTTGACGCAAGTGGCGCATGTGGTGCGACACCGCCGATTCGCTGATGCCGGCGGCTTCGGCCAGCGCGCCGACGTTCGTTTCGCCGCCGACCAGCCTCGCCATCAACTTGATGCGGCTGGTATCACTCAGCGCGCGGAAGATCTCGGCGACATCGCTGGCGGTGTGATCGTCGAGTTCGAGGGGTTTGCGGGAGCGGGTTGTCATATTTTTACACCTGAGTATCTGTTCATATGTTGCGCTATTATAAGATCGACTCGTCGGGCTTTGTCAAGCCCGCAAACCTGGCCGACAAAGGCGCGCCAGGTATCACACCCCTGCCGGTTCACAAGTCCAGCGTCAGGCTGATCGGGCAGTGATCGGAGCCCATCACTTCAGGATGGATGTCGGCGGCGACGATGCGATCTTTCAAGTCAGGCGTGACCAAGAAGTAATCGAGACGCCAGCCCACGTTGCGCTCACGGGCGCGCGTGACCATATCCCACCACGTATATTTCACCTCGTCGGGATGGAGCGTGCGAAAGGTGTCGATCAATCCGGCGGCAAAGAACTCGCCCAACGCTACGCGCTCTTCGGGCATGAAGCCGGAATGCTTCACGTTCTCTTTGGGCCGCGCCAGATCGATCTCGGCGTAGGCGGTATTGACGTCGCCGGTCATGACGACCGGGCGGCCCCGGCGAGTGTAATCGGCCACCACTTCCAGAAAGCGCGTGTAGAAATCGAGCTTGTGTTTCACCCACTCCGGCCCGCGCCCGCCGTTGGGAAAGTAGATGTTGAAAAGCACGAAGCGCTCGAAGTCGCTGATCAGGATGCGGCCATCTTTGTCGAAGCGCTCGACATCGAAGCCGGTCTTGACGGCGACCGGCGGCTGCCTTCGAATACGTGACCACGCCGCTGTATCCCTTCTTTTCGGCGGAACTCCAGTCGGCGCGATAGCCGCCCGGATTGAGAAGCGCCGCCGAGAGCTGATCGGGATGGGCTTTGGTTTCTTGCACGGCGACGATGTCACCCTCGCACCGCGCCAGCCAATCGAGAAAGCCCTTTTTCTCGATAGCACGGATGCCGTTCACGTTCCATGAGTACATCTTGAAATGAGTCAAGGTTGGAGTCCTTTCCGGCGCAACGCAGCGGAGTGGGAGTGGGTGCAAGTGTTGCTTCGCCGCTGCGCAGCTCGCAATGACGTTCGGCGCTATTCTTTCCGTTGTCGGTGCAGGCTGGGTCAACCACCGCCGCCATTTGAGTCCGGTCCAGTTGATTCCCCAGAAACGCATTGATCTGTTCGATGAACGGCTGCGGGTTCTTCAGCATCTCGTTATAGTTCACGTCCAGCCGCGCAACATGGGACTGCTGTTTGATCCAGTCGTCGACCTGCCGCAGGTGCTTTTCGAACAGTTGTGCCATGACCTCGTCGGGAATTTTGTCCGGGTCTGCGCCGCGGCGGATCAACATCTGCCGCTGCGAGGCCAGCACTTCCGGCATCGCACGCTGCATGAAGATGACGCGGTAGTCATAACCGCCAGGCAGCGACGGCAGCAGCGCCGCGATCACTTTCACGACTTTGCCCTGCGCCTCAGGCAGCCACGCGACATCACCTTTCGGCAGCTGCTTCACGCGCTCGAATTCGTAATAGCCCTTAGGGTTGTCTTCATCGGCAGTGCGCAGATTATCGGTCAGCGGCGGCAGGCCGCCTGCTTCCAGCAGCTTCATCATCATCGAGGTGCCGGAACGCGGCAGGCCGGAGACGATGGTGACGATTTGATGAGGCGCTTGATCGGTCATGCCTTCTCCATATGATTAGATTTCCGGCAGCGATTCAGGCCGCCGCCAGTCGTGCAGGTGGCGCTAATTATAACCTGTGTGCCGTGTGGTCGGTTTAGCGGTTACACGGCGACCAGCATGGCTGTCGTGTACATGATGGCCAGTCCGGCCGTAAAGCCGACGATGTTAGGCCAGGTCGCCGCCGATTGGCTCTCGCGTTGACCGTGCCGCAAAAGCAGTTTGCCCACTTCGATGATCACCTGCACGATCGCGCCGGTGCCGATCCCCAGGAAGATGGTCGCCGCGACATTGCTGTACGCAAAGCCGCCGATCCACGTGCCGAGGATGGCCGGCAAGCCGGCGATAGCCGTCAAGCCGATGAAGCGGCCTCACCGACAAGCGATCCTGTGCGATCGGCGCAGCAATGCCGATGCCTTCGGTCACGTTGTGCAGCGTGAAGCCGATGACGAGAAACGCGCCCAACGCGGCCGCCCCGGAAGCGTAGGCCGCACCCACCACCAGCCCTTCGGCCAGATTGTGCATGCCGATGCCAATCGCCAGCATCAACGCGACGTTATAACGTCCGGCCGCCTCGCTGGCTTTGGCACTGCGCCGCGTGGAGACGACTTGAATCAACAGATAGGCCAGCAGCGCGCTCGCCCCGAACAGGATCAAGCCTTGCAGCGAACCGGGCACTGCGGCGGCTTTTTCCAGCCCTTCACTCGCGGTGTCGATCAGCAGGAACACCAGCAGTCCCAACGTCAGGGCGAGAATCGCATCCATGGTGCGGCGGCGCAGGCCGCGCATGAAAGGATGCCACAACATACCCAATCCCGACCGGGATGATGCCGATATAGATGCCGATCAACGCGAAGTTCAGGAAGGCGCGCAGATCGATCGTGGGGGTGCTCACCGCCACCGGTATCGCCGCTTCAAACAACGTGCCAGTGGATGTGACCAGCATGATGGTGTGTGCTTCACCCTGCACCCACGGATACGGAATCTTGATCGTCGCGGAGGCCAAGCGGGCGAGCTCAGGCCCGGGATCGATCGAGAAAGCCCAGTAAGCATCATCCACCAGCACCTGCGCGATCGTCACGGGATCAGGACCGGAGTTGATCACTTCGACGATCACTTCATTCGGCGCGGGCAGCGCCACGCGCTGAACGGTGATTTCTTCGATCGGCGGCAGACCTGCCTGCGATGGCAGTCCCGCGCCACCGGCCAGAAACAGCCCGATGACGCCCGCCAGCAGGATCAACGGCAGAATTGCCCACACGATTCGCTTGAACGAACGCGGCTTTGAGGGGGACGACAGGGTCTGTTCGCTCATGGCGTCACCTCGAACATGCCCAGCCAGCCCAGCTCCGCGAACTCGCTGACGTGCGCGTGAAACATGTATTGGCCGGGACACTTGAAGCGCGTTTCCAAAATCGCCCGTTCGCCCTGCGCCAGCATGATCGTGTCGGTGAACTCGTCGGTCTTCAGGCGCGTGCCGGTGCGGTACACGTCGAAGAAGTTGGCGTGCAGGTGAAACGAGTTGATCAGATCGAACTCGACGATGTTGATCAGGTAGATGCGGATCAATTCGTCGGCCTTGACCTGAATGGGATGGCGCTGGAAGTGGAAGCCCACGGTGTTGACGGCATACACTTCATTGCGCGCCGTCGAAGTTGGTGTCGAAGGCGTTCATCAGCATGTACAACTCGTGCGCGGGCGGGCGGCCTGCTTGGGGATCGACGATGAAGCCGCCGTACAGTCCTTTGTGGATGTGGCGCTTGAGCGGCATGACGTGGCAGTGATACAGATGCAGGCCGAACGGCTCGGCGTCGAACTCGTAGACGAAGCGGCCGCCCACCGGCACGGGCTCCAGGCCATCCATCGTCGGCAGGTGAAAGCCGTGAAAGTGGATCGAATGCGGATGCGATGATCCGTTGACAAAGTTGATGCGGATGCGATCGCCCTCGGTGGCGCGGATGGTGGGGCCGGGCACGCGCCCGTTATAGGCCCACGCCGGAAAGAATCACCCCCGGCGCGATCTCGATCTCTTTGTCCACGGCGAAGAAATCGTATTCGCGCAGCGTCTGCCCGTTGGGCAGCGTGCTGACCTGGCCGTAGTCAAAATCGGTCAACATGGCGGTCGGATCGAAGCGATTGGTTTGACCCGGATCGACATCGCCCGCCATGACGTTGCCGCCGTGAATACTGTTGTGATCGATCGGCGGTTGCAGCGCCGCGGCGCGCGGCGCCGTGTTGGGCACGGTCAAGATCGATGCGGCTCCGGCGGCCCCCAACAAACCTGCCGTGCCGGCTTTCAGAAATCTACGCCGACTCACTGGTGTCATAGTTTGCCTCCCTGGCATTTTCAGTTGTTACTCACCGCGCGGATTCCCCGTGTCCGCGTGGTCCCCCGTGATGGTCAGCTCCTGTCAGTCATACCCTTCGACCCCATTCCGCGAAAAGCGGTGGGATTCCACTCAGGGCGCCTGCGTGTTCTGCACAGACCGCGTAAGGCCGTCAAGCCACAATGGCTTGCTGCGCCACAGATCGCCCTTCGTTCGTCAACGTCAACATTCCGCCATCGTTGCGCAGCAGGCCGCGCTGTTCAGCGTAACGCACGACGCGCCGCGCGAACGTCATATCCCAGCGCATGTGTTCGCGCATGTGCTCGACGCGGCTTTCGTGCGCGGCCTCGAGCGTTCCTTCGTGATTGAACAGGTGAATAGCGAGCATGGTCTGCGCGAATTCCCAGCGCTGCCGCCTGCGCCTCCGCGCGTTGGCGATAAGCCCGCGATCGGGCGCCAGCAAATAGACCACGCCGAAGATCACGCCGGCCATCGTCGCCATCGCTCCGGCGATCGAGGCGTCGAGCGCGCGCGCCAGCCAGTAGCCGCTCAGCGCGCTCAGCGCTCCGATCAGCACACTCAACCCGATCAGGCGCGCCAGCCGATCGGTGAGCAAGTAAGCCGTGGCCGGCGGAGCGATCATCAAGGCGACGACCAGGACCGAGCCGACGACGTCGAAGGCGCCCACTGCCGTGATCGAGACCAGACCCATCAACGCGTAGTGAATGGCCACCGGCATAAAACCCAACGCGGCGGCCAGCCCGGCATCAAACGTGCCCAGTTTCAGTTCTTTGTAGAAGATGACGATGAAGAGCAGGTTCAACACCAGGATGCCGCCCATCAAGTACAGCGCGCGCGGCCCGACGTCCATCCCGAACGCGACGAAGCGATCGAACGGCGCAAAAGCGAGTTCGCCCAGCAGCACCGCGTCGGTGTCCAGATGCACGCTGCCCGCAAACTTGCTGATCAAGATCACGCCGATGCTGAACAACACCGGAAACACCAGCCCGATGGCGGCATCTTCCTTGACGAGCCCGGTGCGCGCGATGAGCTCGACCAGCGTCACGGTCAACACGCCAATCGCGGCTGCGCCGAAGATCAGCAGCGGCGACGACAAATCCTGTGTGACGAAGAAAGCCAGCACGATGCCCAGCAGAATGGAGTGGCTGATGGCGTCGCTCATCAACGACATCCGGCGGAGCACCAGGAACACGCCGGGCAGGGCGCAGGCCGCTGCCACGAGCACGGCGATGAGTTGGATTTCGATCTGAAGAACGCTCATAGTTTTATACCTGAAAGGTGACGAATGATAAGTGACGAGTGACGACCGGCGATCGGGGTTAGCGCCTTACACGTTACTCGTCATGGTTCTCTGCTCCGCCTCCGCGCGTCCCGCCGGCGTCAACACGTATTCGTGCGATTGGACTTGCTGCACCCAGCCTAAACGGCGCAGCTCGTCGAGGCTGCGCTTGACGCCGCCGCGTCCGGCGTTCATGGCGCGCAATACCGAGATGGAGTGGGCGTGATTCGCATCGCTGTGCTGCTGCGACAGCGTGTACAAGTCGCCCAGCACGGAATCGATGCGCAGTTGGCGCTTGTTGCGCTGCCGCCGCGCCCAACTCCACACCAGCCCGCGATTCGGCGCGAAGAGCAGCGAGATGAAGACCAGCACGCTGACGCACAGCACGATTGTCGGGCCGGTGGGCAGATGCGTGGTGCTGCTGCTGATCACCGCGCCGCTCACGCCTGCGATCGCGCCGAACAATCCCGCCAGTCCGATCATGCCTACCAGCCGATCGGTCCATTGCCGGGCGGCCGCGGCCGGCGCGACGAACATGGCGCTCATCAACACCACGCCCACGGTCTGCAAGCCCACCACAATCGCCACGACGATGAGCGTGGTCAGCGCCACGTCGAGAAACCGCATGCGAAAACCCAGGCTCGCGCCAAAAGCCGGATCGAAACTGAGCAGCTTGAATTCTTTCCACAACACGGCGACAAAGAACAACACGATCAAGCCCAGCAGGCTCATCGTGATCACATCGCTGGCGAGCAGCGTGGCGGCCTGGCCGAACAGGAACTTATCGAGTCCGGCTTTGGCCGCATTCGGAGTGCGTTGAATGAACGTCAGCAGCACCAGCCCGAAGCCGAAGAACACCGAGAGCAGCAGGCCCAGCACACTGTCGTCCTTGAGGCGCGTCGTCTTGATGATGCTGATCATGAACAGCGTCGCCACCCAACCGGCGATCGCCGCGCCCAGCACCAGAACTAACGGCGCTTTGCTGCCCGTCAACATGAACGCCAGCGCGATGCCGGGCAGGGCGGCGTGCGAGACCGCATCGCCCAGCAAGGCTTGCTTGCGCAGCACGGCGTATGATCCCAACGCGCCGCTGACGATGCCCAGCACGCCTGCGCCCAACGCGACGGTGCGCAGGGTGTAATCTGAAAACAAATTTTGCAGCAAAGTTAAGATGTCCATGTGAGTTCACATACTTTGAAGGGTCATCCTGCCTGGCGCGCCCCCGCTGCGCTCAGCATGACAGATCCGTCAGGCCTCTTGCTCCACCGCCAGCTCGCTCGATCCGCTGCGGCTCAAGAACGCGACGCGGCCACCGTACGTCAGGCGCAGATTCTTCTCCGTGAACACGTCTTTCACCGGCCCGCTGGCGATGCGGCGCACATTGATCAATGTGACCCAGTCGAAGTATTCGGGCACGGTCTGCAAATCGTGGTGCACGACGACCACCGTTTTGCCCGCCGCGCGCAGTGCTTGCAGCAGGGACACGATCGCGCGTTCAGTTGTTGCATCGACGCCCTGAAACGGTTCGTCCATGAAGTACACCTGCGCGTTTTGCACCAATGCTCGGGCTAAGAACACGCGCTGTTGCTGCCCACCGGAGAGTTGGCTGATTTGCCGCTGCGCAAACGATTGCATGCCCACCTGATTGAGCGCGGCCAGCGCTTTCTCTCGCTCCGATCGGCCTGGGCGGCGAATCCAGCCAAGCGATCCATAGGTGCCCATCGTCACCACGTCGAGCACGCTCGTGGGGAAGTCCCAATCGACGCTGCCGCGCTGCGGCACGTAGCCGACGAGTTTGCGCTGTTCCTGATAGGGCTTGCCGTAGATCAAGACTTGACCCGCCGCCGGTTTGATCAGTCCCAGGATCGATTTGATCATGGTCGTTTTGCCGGCGCCGTTCGGCCCGACCACGGCCATCAACACGCCCGGCGGCACGTCGAGATCGACATCCCACAAAACCGGTTTCTCGTGATAGGCGACCGTGAGATCGGTGACTTCGATCGCCGCTGATGTGTTTCGTTCGTTCATACGTGCAGGCTCCCCATCGGACATGATTGTGTCGGGAGTCAAGGCTTTAGCCGGTTTTGGTAATCTGCCTCCGGCTGAGGCCTCGACTCCGCTTGTGCAAGAATCACGGCGTTAGTCAACCAGCCGCACGATTGGCTGCTGCTGCGGATTGCCTGCCAGCCGGTATCGGAAATCACACTTGCCGGCCCCGCTGGCGATCGTACCCGTGCGGGTCAACTCGATGCCTTTAAAACTGGTGGTCAGGTAATCGATGCGGCACATATATTTTGCAAAGTGCCCGGCCTGCTCGGCCTGAAAGAACTTGTGGATCGCGCAGCCGGTGAAATCGAGTCCGAAATCGAAGTGGCGCCCGTCGCCCGGTACGAATTGCACGACGAAGTCGCCCGGATATTTCTGTTGTTGCGACTGGCGGCTGATCCGTCCGAACACGATGCGCAAGAGCGGCGTCTTGACGAGCAGGCCCTGTAGCCGGCCTATCCAGCGCGGCGATGATTTCACCCATTCTTCGGCCACGCGATAGACCAGATCACCAATCTCGTCGTCAGACAGGCCGCGTGGTTGCAGGACTCGATACAGAGCCAGAAACCATGAACACGCTACCAGGTTGGTGGTCAGCGGATTCTGCTTGCCGCCAATGTACGGCAAGCGCGGCAGCAGCGCGCGAAATTCGTCCTGAGTCTGCTGGATAATGCACTCGACCTCATCCTGTGAAAACCGGGTGCTGAGTGCTCGCCGGAAAAACGGCAGTTTCTGGCGCAAATCCTTCAGCAGCCTGGCTGCCTGCGCTGCATAGTAGTTTTCCCCCGTCACTGAAGTAGTCATGCCTTTCCCCTGGCTGTCACGTTCATTCGATGAGCTCATTTGAGAATAGAACTGGCAGCCCCATGCCAGTTCGCTGACGCCTAGGGCTGCGTCAGCCACTCTAAGGAAGTCAATGTGATAGAGCGTTGACGATCGTATCGATATTGTGTTTCACCATTCCGATGTACGTTCCTTCGGCGTTCCCGGTGTCCCCATCGCGTCTGAGAACAACTCCCCGCCGATCTGCACATCCCAGCCCTGCGCGCGCACCGCTTCTTGCACGGCCTCGACGTTGCGCACCGGCACCGACGATTCGATAAAGATGGCCGGAATTTGTCGTTCGACAATGAACCTGGCCAGCCCTTGCACATCGGCCGTGCCGGCTTCCGAAGCGGTGCTGATGCCCTGCAGGCCGCGCACTTCAAAGCCGTAGGCGCGGCTGAAGTAACTGAAGGCATCGTGGGCCGTGATAATCGCGCGCTTCTCAGGTGGCAAGGTGGCGGCCTGTTGCTTGACGTAGTCGTCCAGCTCGGCCAGTTGGCTCAGATAGTCAGCGGCATTGGCGCGATAGGTCGCGGCGTGTGTGGGATCGATCTCGATCAGGGCGTCGCGTACCCGCTCGGTGGCGCTCATCCACATCGTCACATCGAACCACACATGCGGATCGTAGTTGCCTTCAAATTGCTCTGGCGTGAACAACCGATTGCGATCGATGTAGTCGGTCACGGCCACCGTCTTAATCCGATCGCCCATCCGCTCGAAGACGCGGCTCATGGCCGCTTCCAAATGCAGGCCGTTGTAGAACACGATGTCCGCTTCGCCCAGACGGATCACATCGCCTTCGCTGGCTTTGTAGAGATGCGGATCGACGCCGGGGCCCATCAAACCAGTGACCTTGACGCGCTCGCCGCCGACGTTGCGCACGATGTCGCCGACCATGCCGGTGGTGGTCACGGCGTTGATGGGGCGCTGCGAAAGATCGGCGTTGACTGGCGCCGCAGTTTCACGGCAAGCCGCGAGCAGCAGGCTGATGGTGAAAAGCAGCAGAAGTTGTAGTTGGTTACGCACAGGGCCTCCGCAGTCATGCTGGCTGGATGCTGATCAGGTTTGGGCGCGAACCGGCACGAGCAGCAGTGGCACCGGCGATCGATCGGAGACGAGGGGCGTCACGCTGCCTGACCAGAACGCCTCCATGCCCGCCTTGCCGTGTGTGCCCATCACGATCAGATCGGCCTGGGTGCGCTTGGCGGCGGCGACAATAGCGCTGACGGCATCGCCGCGCGCGACCTCGGCCGAGATGATCAGTCCGGCTTCGCGCAGATTGACGATGTGGCAGCCCAGATATTCGGCGGCTTCTTCCTGCTGCATATCGAGGATGGCCGCCATGGCGTTCGGCAGCAGGCGGCCGGTTGCGGCATCTTCGCCCTTAAGCCGATCGACCGTGGGAATGACGAAGACGAGGTGCTGCGCCGCCTGGCAGACCTGCGCCAGTTCGGTCGCCACGCGCAAGCCCTGTTCATGCTCGGCATTTCCGTCGAGCGGCACGACGATGCGGGCGCACTGAAATTCCAGTCTGGCTAGCTGGGTCGGTGGAATCAGCAAGATCGGCGTCTTCTCCAGCGCGATGACTTGCTGTGCCTTGCTGCCAAACAGGCGGCGGCGCAATCCGCCATGTCCATGGGTGCACATCACGATCAAATCGGGCGCGAGTTCGCCGATGTGTTCGACGATGCTGCGCGCGACGTCGTCAATCTCAGACGTGTGCACGTGGCACTCCACGGCCGCTTCGCGCGGAGAAGACCCGCTGCCTGATTTCTGCGAGATATTCACTGGCCTCGGTGGCGTTGGTCAAATGCCGGTCATGATGGACTTCGCTGGGCGGGTGACGCTCCACCAGATGCAGCAGCGTGACGCGCGCCGGCAGCAGGTGGGCCAGATAGGCAGCAGCAGGCAGGGCGAGTTCGGCTAATGTTGATCCGTCGAGCGGTACGAGCAGATGTTTAAACATGACTTAAGCCCCGAAGAAAGTTTGATACAGCAGATAGACGTTCAGCGCAATGATGACGGTGGCAGCCATATCGCCAGCGCGGTCGTGGCGCGCCCGATTGACCAACTCGCCCATCACGTCGCGCCGCCGCGTGAACATGATCAATGGCACCACCGCAAACGGCAATCCAAAGCTCAAGACAACTTGACTCAACACCAGGACACGGGTCGGATTAAGGCCCAGCGCGATCACGATGAGGGAGGGCAGCATCGTCACCAGCCGCCGGATCCACGGCTTGATCTGGTGGTGCAGAAATCCCTGCATGATGACCTGCCCCGCCATCGTGCCAACGGAAGCCGACGACAGGCCGGAAGCCAACAGCGAGATGGCAAACACGGCCCCGGCGGCTGCGCCCAGCAGCGGCTGCAGCGTCAGGTAGGCGTCCTCGATGGTTGCCACCTGCGTCAGGCCCTGGTAGTAAAACGTCGAGGCGGCCATGATGAGCATGGCCATATTCACCAGGCCGGCTACCCCCATGGCAATCCCCACATCGGCGATTTCGAAACGATACAACCGCTTCTTGTGCGCGGTACTCTTCACGACGATACGGTTTTGCGTCAACGCGGAATGCAGAAAGAGCGCGTGCGGCATGACGGTCGCGCCCAGAATCCCGGCGGCCAGCACCACGCTTTCGGCGCCATTGAACTGCGGCACCAGCGCGCCGTGGAGCACCGCGCTCCAATCAGGTCTGTCGAGTATCGTTTCGATCAGATAGCTGCCGGCCACCACGCCGATTAACGCTGTAATGACGGCTTCGAGCGGCCGGAAGCCGAAACGCTCCAGCCCCAGAATCAAGAACGTGGCGACCGCGGTCAACAGTCCGGCGAGCCACATCGGAACGCCGAGCAGCAAATTGAAACCCAGGGCTGCGCCTAGAAATTCGGCCAGGTCGGTGGACATGGCGACGATTTCCATCAGGCCCCACAGGAACCACACCACCGGGCGTGGAAAACGATTGCGGCAAACTTCGGCCAAATTCAGGCCGGTGGCAATGCCAAGCTTGGCCGACAGCGTTTGCAGCAGCATGGCCATGAGGTTGCTGGCGACGATCACCCACAACAGCATGTAGCCGAACTGCGCGCCGGCTGCAATGTTCGTGGCAAAATTGCCGGGATCCATATAGGCCACGCTGGCGATAAAGGCCGGGCCCAAAAACGGCAGCAGCCTGGCCAGCTTACCCTTTTTGCTTTGCCCGCTTAGTACTTCATTGGCGGCTTGCAAGGTGCCGGCATCGCGCGCCTGTGGTTCAACGTTGACAGTGCCTGTCATGATCTAACCCTTATCTGTGACGAATATCTGGGCGGCCAACTCCCGCCCGATCGATTTCTCGGCCTTGCCGATTTTCACGCGCAGCGATCCGCCGAAAGGCTCGACTTCGATCACGGTGAGGTGCGTCGCCGGCGTCAGTCCCAGGCGGGCGGCGTAGCGCAGCATCTCGGGGTAAGTGTCGTCGATGTGCGTGATGTGCGCCGACTCGCCAGCCTGCATGGACAGCAGGGCGCGTTCTTTGATGGCGGTGAAGGTGCCGTCTTTCGCCGGGATGGGATGGCCATGCGGATCGACCGTTGGGTAGCCCAGCCGGGCCGCCATGCGTTCCTCGAATTCCTCGCTGATGACATGCTCCAGCATATCGGCCTCGGCGTGCACTTCGTCCCAGGTGTATCCCAGCGCTTCCATCAGGTAGAGTTCCAGCAGCCGGTGATGGCGCACCATTTCCAGCGCGATCTTCTCGCCGGACCGGGTGAGTTCCACACCCTGATAGGGCACGTGCCGCACCAGCTTCAGCTCGGCCAATTTCTTAATCATGCCCGTGACACTGGCCGGCGTGACCTCCAGGACAGCGGCAATTGCGCTGGTGCTGGCCGTGCCTTCGCGCTCGCGGAGCATGTAGATTGCCTTCAAGTAGTCTTCGATGGGCTGGCTGAGTTTTTCCATTTGGGACACCGGAAGAAATTTAGGCTTGCCTAAATTATACTTGAGTGTGCACGAAAGTCAAGCCGCTTTGCTCCAAATCTGCATGAATTGGGGGTCGGCGGGCAGCTTGAAGTGGAATGCACAGCGGCGGTATAATCAGAGCCATGACTCCGGCGGCCCTCACCTTTCCACGTCCGCTCTACGCTGAGATGGTGACGCACGTTCTCTCCAATCCCACCCTGGAAATGTGCGGACTGCTGGCCGGTCGGGCTGGAGTGGTCGATCGGGTGTGGCCGGTGCCGAACGCCTTGCTGAGCGCGGTCGCTTATCGCATGGACGGGCCGGAATTTGCCGCGGCGATGGTGGGCTGCGACTTCGAGCCGCTGGGCGTCTTTCACTCGCATCCAGCCGGGCCAGCTGTGCCGTCGCCCACCGATATTGCCGAGGCAGCGTATCCAGATTCTATTTACGTGGTTATATCATTGCAGACAACCCCGCCCGGCGTACGCGGGTTCGCGATTGTAGACGGGCAGGTGGATGAAGTCAAAATGAACATCTTAGGTTGAGGCAGAATCTTGAACAACAATCACCGCACAAGAGTAGTCATTACGGGCCTGGGGGCCGTGACGCCCATCGGCCTGGACGTGTCCAGCAGCTGGGACAGTTTGGTCAACGGGCGATCGGGCACGCGCTTTGAGCAGCAGGCGGTCGATCAGGGTTTTGCCTGCCAGGTAGCCGGCCGCGTGCAGGGTTTCAAGCCGGAGGACTATATCCCGGCGCGCGAGGCGCGCCGCATGCCGCGCTTTGCCCAGTTGGCTCTGGCGGCCGCCGTGCAGGCCGTGCGCGACTCCAATCTCGACATTCAGAGCGAAGACCGCGAACGCGTGGGCGTGCTGATGGGCACGGCTTTCGGCGGCGCAATGGACGAGTCACAGGAGGCCGCCAGGACTCTGATCGAGCGCGGGCCGATGAAGGTGTCGCCGTTCTACATGGTGCGCTTGCTGCCCAACATGGCCGCGCATCATGTCAGCTGCTACTTCGACACGAAAGGTTACACGAGCACCGTGGTGGTGGCGTGTGCCTCTGGCACGCAGGCGATTGGCGAGGCGACGGAAGTGCTGCGGCGCGGCCATGCCGATGTGATGCTGGCGGGTGGCACTGAATCGCAATTGAGCCCGCTGGCGTTGGCCAGCATGAGCGTCATCGGCGGGTTTACCACGCACAATGAAGAACCCGAAAAAGCCAGCCGCCCGTTTGACAAGAACCGGGATGGCATTGTGGGTTCAGAAGGATCTGCGCTGGTGGTGTTGGAAACAATGGAGCATGCCCAGCGGCGCGGCGCGCGCATCTATGCCGAAGTGCTGGGCTATGCCACGTCGGCGGATACCTCGCATGTCAGCCATCCCGATCCGGAGGGGCGCGCATCGGCGCGGGCCATGCAATGGGCGATGGGAGATGCTGGCCTGGGCATCGATCAGATCGACTACATCAGCGCGCATGCCACGGCCACGGTGCAAGGCGACGTGGCCGAAACGCGCGCCATCAAGCTGGCCTTTGGCGAGCGCGCCTATGATGTTCCGGTCAGCGCCGCCAAATCGATGACGGGGCATATGTCCGGCGGTTCCGGCGCGTTTGAAACGGTGGCCTGCGTCAAAACGATCGAAACCGGCCTCATCCATCCGACGATCAATCTGGACGAGTCTGATCCCGAATGTGATTTGGATTATGTGCCCAACGTGGCGCGCCAGGCCCCGGTGCGCTGCGCATTGAACAATTCGTTTGGCTTTGGTGGACAGAACGCCTGCCTGGTACTTGGCGCGCTGTCGTAAAGCGGCGGGCTGAATTACGACGCCCCGTCCTGATCAGAGGAACCACATGAAGAGGAGAGTGTATCGCGCCAGCGCCTTGGCTGGATGGATCGGCGTGATTGTGCTTTTTGTCTTGATCTTGTCGGACAACGCTATGCGCCGTGCTATGGTTGCGGCGGTCAGCCAGTGGCCGGAACCCATGCGACTGATCATTGCGGCTCTGGGCGGCTACCTGATCGGCTCGCTTCCGATCGGGTTCCTGGCAGTAGGCATGCTGACCGAGCGCGACGTGCGCGAGGAAGGCAGCGGCCGCACCGGCGGCACCAACGCTTATCGAGCCGGCGGCTTTCTCGGCGGCTTTCTCACCATCGTCGGCGACTTCTTGAAAGGCATGTGCGCAGTGGTATTTGGCGCGTTGATGCTGCCTAACATCTGGGCGCCGGTCCTGTCGGGATTGGGCGGCGTGCTGGGAAACAACGCGTCGATCTTTCTGGCGTTTCACGGCGGCGCGGGAACCCTTTCCAACATGGGCGCTGTAACGGCGTTCTGGCCGCCGGCGCTGCTGTTCATCGCGCCCGTTTTTGTGCTGGGCATGTTCGTCATTCGCATTGCCTCGGTAGCGTCCATCACCATGAACGTGGGTGTGTTCGTGTTATTTCTGGCGCTGGTCCTGTTCGGCGGCTATCCGTGGCCGCTCATCGTCTATGCGATTGGCGCGTTATTGTTGTCTATGTATGCGCTGCGTCCGAATATTGAGCGTTTGCGCCAGGGCACCGAACCTCACGTGCCGCCCATTCGCATCTTTAAGCGAGCGCCGCATGGCTGATCGCAAGACCCGCTTGATCCAGCTGCTCGGACTAAGCCGCTCGTTCCAACAGCAACTGATCGCCGATCTCGATCCTGTCGAGCGCAATGCCGACGGCACGTGGGAGAATTGGTCGGTCAAGGATGAGCTGGCGCACGTGATTGCGTGGCAGTTGAACTCACTGGCACGTATCGCAGCGCTGCTCCACGCGGAGCCCGTCCCCGACTTCAGCGACTACGAGACAATTAATCAGGCTATCTACCGCACGAATCACGAGCGGAGCCTGGCCGAGGTCGCCGCCGAGGGCGATCAGCGCCCATGGCGATTTTGTCGCGCTGATACAGTCGTTATCCGAAGAGGACCTCACCCGGCCGGCGCCGTTCTCCGGTCAGGAGCCGCGCTCACTGGCTGCGCAGATCATGGGCAATGGCTTCGAGCATCCGGTCGTACATTTTGCGGATCATTACCGGCGCCGCGGCGAGCCGGCCAGGGCCGTGCAGCTGTACGAAGCCTGTGCAGCCGTTGTCGCAGACTGGCCGGAGTGGTATGGCTCGACGCGCTATAATCTGGCCTGCTTCTATGCGTTGTGCGGGCAGATCGACAAGGCCATCGCTGAGCTGCGCGCGGCCTTGCAACTGCGGCCTGATTTGCTGGAATGGTCAAAGCAGGATTCCGATCTCGCTTCCCTGCATGACGATCCGGCCTATCAAACGCTGTATCCAGCGTAGCCCGATCGATCTCATTTGATACTTTATGCTGCATCCGCAGCAGTGACAGACATGGAGGATTTGAGCATGGCAAACGTGAATACGGGCAAGAAGGTCATTGGTATTTTGACAGGCGGCGGCGACGTGCCCGGCCTAAACCCGGCCATCCGTGCGGTGACGGTGCGCGCGGTGCGCGAAGGCTATGAGGTTATTGGCTTTCGGCGCGGCTGGGCGGGTCTCGTCGATGTGGTGCGCGAGAAAGATTACGACAACAGCAATAATTATCGGGTTCTGACCGAAGAGATCGTCAATCGCGCTGGACGTACGGGCGGCACCTTCCTGCACACCTCGCGCACGCGGCCCAGCGCCGTTAACAAGGACTCTGTGCCAGAGCATTTGCAGGATCAGTATCAGGAGAAGGTCAATGATCTAACGTCGGAAGTGCTGAAGAATCTCGACTGGCTGGGCATTGACTACATGATTCCCATCGGCGGCGACGATACGTTGAGCTATGGCGTCCACCTGTATAAACAGGGCGTCAAGGTCATCGCGATTCCCAAGACCATGGACAACGACGTGCCTGGCACTGATTACTGCATCGGCTTCAGCACGTGTGTGACCCGCACCATCGAAATGGTCAACAGCCTGCGCACGTCGGCTGGTTCGCACGAGCGCATCATGGTCCTGGAGGTCTTTGGCCGTTATGCGGGCTTCACGGCCATGCTGCCCACGCTGGCGGGCGCTGCCAATCGCTGCGTGATCCCCGAGCACCGCTTTGACATCGAACGACTGACCGAGCTGCTGGTCTACGATCGCAATCGGGCGCCCAGCAAATACTCCATCCTCATCGCCTCGGAAGGCGCCATGTTTGAGGGCGGCGAAATGATCTTCCAGAGTTCGGCCACCGACGCCTACGGTCACATGAAACTGGGCGGCATCGGCGACGTGATCTCGTCGGAAGTGCAGAAACGGTCGGCGAAATATAACAACGGCAAGGAAATTCACATCATCAATCAGAAGCTGGGTTACCTGGTGCGCGGCGGCGATCCGGACGCGATCGATTCGATCGTGCCGATGGCCTATGGCAACCTGGCACTCGATCTGATCATCTCCGGCATCCACGGTCGCCTGGTGGTGCTGAAGAATGGCCGCTATGACAATATTCCGCTGGACGTGGTGACCAGCACCAAGAAACTGGTCAACGTGAGCCGTTTCTACAACACCGACCGCTATCGCCCGTACTATCACAGTTTTGAAATGACCCCGCTGTTCATCATGACCAGCGAAGGCTAAGCGTTGGTTGCGTGTGCCGCGCGGCTGAGCCCCGTCCGCGCGGCACGCCTGTCTCTGACCATTGGATTTCACGCCAGCGCTCGTTAATGGCCGGAGGAGCGCGCCGAACAACTCATCTAAAGATGCCTCTCCCGCAATCTGCGACACCCCGAAAGGATAATGGATGACCGACATCACTCTGCCTCAACACGGCGATCGTCCCGCGAATTACACCTGGAACGCGCCCAGCGTGTTTTCATCTGACGACGCCTGGGAAACCGAATGGAATCAGGTCAGCGCCGGGCTGCCCGAACACGCTCGCAAGTATCAAGGGCATCTGGCCGACAGCGCCGCGTTGATGTTTGAAGGTCTGCAAACGCGCGACGAGACCGTGCGTCGTGCGCAAGTCTTGATGGTCTATGCCGATATGGCGAGCTCGGTCGATTCCAACGATCAAAAGGCCGTCGCCATGTCGGGCCGGGCGCGCAGCCTGTACGGTCAAGTGCTGGCGACGTTTGCGTTCGTCGAACCGGAATTGATCGCCCTGGGACGCGCGCACCTGCAGGGTTGGGCGAACAGCGAGCCGCGCCTGGCCGTGTACGATCACTACTTCGACGATCTGTTCCGCAAGCAGGCGCACATCCGATCGGGCGAGGTGGAAGAACTGCTGGGCATGCTGGCCGACCCGTTTTCGAGTGTCGGCCTGAACGAGTCGATGTTGACTAACGCCGATTTTCAATTCAAACCGGCGCGCTCGAGCACGGGTGAAGAACTCGCCATGTCGCAATCGACGTACGACGGGCTGATCCACAGTCCCGATCGCGAGGTGCGGCGCACAGCCTTTGAAAGCCTGACCGCTGAATACCTGGCGCACAAGAACACGCTGGCCAACAACCTCGCCACTTCCGTCAAGCAGAATGTGTTCAAGATGCGCGCGCGGCGGCATGACTCGACGCTGGCCGCCACCCTGTTTGAAGACCAGATTCCCGTGGAGGTCTTCCACAACTTGATCGGCGTATTTCGCCGCAACCTGCCGACCTGGCAGCGCTATTGGGCGATCAAGCGGAAGGCGCTGGGCGTCGATCGACTGCACTACTACGACATCTGGGCGCCGATCGCCACGCAACGCCCGGCGATTTCCTACGAGCAAGCCGTCGAATGGATTTGCGACGGGCTGGCGCCGCTGGGTGACGACTACGTGCGGGCCGTGCGCCGCGGCTGCCTGGACGATCGCTGGGTGGATGTATATCCGAATCAGGGCAAGGTGGCGGGCGCTTTCTCGAGCGGAGCGCCGGGCACGCATCCGTTCATCATGATGAGTTACCACGACGATCTGTTCAGCCTGAGCACGCTGGCGCACGAGCTGGGCCATTCCCTGCACACCTATCTCACCTTCCGGCATCAGCCGGCGGTCTATTGCAATTACTCGCTGTTTGTGGCCGAGGTCGCATCGAATTTCCATCAGGCCATGGTGCGGGCGCATCTGTTCAAGACTAATCCCGATCCGCAGTTCCAGCTGACTTTGCTGGAAGAAGCCTTTGCGAATTTCCATCGCTACTTTTTCATCATGCCCACGCTGGCGCGCTTTGAGTTGGACATCCATCAGCGCCTCGAGCGCGGCGAAGGCGTGACCGCCGACGTCATGATGAAGCTGATGGACGATCTGTTTGCCGAAGGCTTCGGCGGGCAGTTGGAGATCGATCACGATCGGCACGGCATCATCTGGGCGACTTTTGGACATCTCTACGCCGATTACTACGTGTATCAATATGCCACGGGCATTTCGGCGGCGAACGCGCTGGCGCAGCGCATCCTCGCCGGGACACCGCAGGCTGCCGAGGATTACCTGCGCTTCTTGAAAGCAGGCAACTCGGTTTATGCGCTCGAGGCGTTGAAGATCGCCGGCGTCGATTTGACCCGGCCGGAACCGGTGGAAGCGGGCTTCACCGTTCTGGCCGATATGGTCGATCGGCTGGAGCAGCTGGTGGGTTGATTTCGGTCATCATTCCAACCTTGAATGAAGCCGGGAATATTCTCCAAACAATTGAGAGTGTCCGGCAGCAGGATCGCGGGGCCGAGATCATCGTCGCCGATGGCGGCAGCGTCGACGGCACGCCCGAGATCGCCCGGCCGGACGCCCGGGTGATCCACAGCCGGCGCGGCCGGGCCGTGCAGATGAACGCCGGCGCGCGCTGTGCCGCGGGTGACGTGCTGTTGTTTCTCCACGGCGATTCGCGCCTCGCGCCGGGCGCAGTGGCGAAAATGCGGCAGACCTTGGATAATCCCCTCATCGCCGGCGGCTCGTTCACGTTGGTCTTTGACGTGGACAATTTCTGGCTGCGTTTCTATGCTTTCTGCTCGACCATCGATTGCCTCTGTTTCCGTTACGGCGATCAGGGCATCTTCGTGCGCCGCATAGTCTTCGAGCGGATGCAGGGCTATGCTGAAATCCCGCTGATGGAGGACATCGACTTGATGCGGCGCCTGCCGCGCTATGGCCGCCGCGTCTTGATTCGAGATTATCCCGTCACCACCTCGGCGCGGCGTTTTGTGGAGCACGGCATTGTGCGGCAGGAAGCGCTGAATGTGGCGCTGGCGGCCGCGTGGTTTCTGGGCGTCACACCGCAGACGTTAGCGCAGTGGTACGCCGCGCGCAAAGTAAAGGCATGACCGCATTCGCCTCTGGTCAATCATCGGCTGTCAACGATTTCCGGCAAGCGCATCAACGGGCGGCCCTGCAGCAAGTGCTGGCGCGCGTCACGGGCAAATCCGTGGAGCTGTTGTCGTACGAGGATGTGCTGAACAAACTCCGGCTGACGGGGCGTTCGTCGCGCGGCGTGCGCGAGATTCCCGTGGCGGCTATTGTCGGCACGGTGGGGCGCTGCACCGATTTCACGCGCACCTTTCTGCCGCGCAAAGGCAGCGACGAGCAGCGCTGGGCCGGCCTCATGGCTTTCGTCCAGCAGCAGTCTCTGGATGCACTGCCGCCGATCGAGGTCTACCAGATCGGCTCGGCGTATTTTGTGCAGGATGGGCATCATCGCGTGTCCATCGCGCGGCAGCTGGGCGTTGAATTCATTACCGCGCACGTGACGGAAGTGCAGACGCGCGTGCCGTTGACGCCGGACGCCGACTGGAACGCGCTGATCCGCAACGCCGAATACGCTGCCTTCCTCGAATCTACCCGTCTCGATCGGCTGCGCCCCAAAACCGATTTCAGTGTGAGCGTGCCGGGGCAATACGCCAGCCTGGAGGATCACATCGAGGTGCACCGCTATTTCAGTGAGGCGGCTGAACAGCGCGAACTGGAGTATGAAGAGGCGGTGCGCCGCTGGCACGATGAGGCCTATCAGCCTATCGCCGCTGCCATTCATGATCAGGGCCTGCTGAGCGACTTCCCCGGCCGCACCACTGCCGACTTCTATCTGTGGATCGCCGAGCATCGCCTGCTGCTGCAGGATGAACTGGGCTGGACGGTATCGCCGGAAGCGGCGACCGCGTCGCTGGCAGAGACCTTCAGCACGCGAAAGCGCCCGCTGCTCGATCGGGCGGGGCGCGCCATCCTCAACACGATGATCCCGGCCAGCTTCAAGAGTGGGCCGGCGGCGGGCCAGTGGCGCAAGACCAAAATGGTCGCGCGATACTCCGACCGCTTATTTGCGGATATTCTGGTGCCGCTCAGTGCCACACCGCCCAGCTGGGCGGTGGTCGATCAGGCTCTGGGCGTCGCGCAGCGCGAGGGCGGCCGTGTACACGGCGTGCACATCAGCGCCGCTGAAGCCGAACTCGGCAGTCCGGCCGTTGAAGCTCTGCGCCAGGAATTCGAGCGGCGCTGCGCGGCAGCGCAGATTCAAGTCAGCTTCAATCTGGAAGTTGGCGAAGTAGCTGAAAGGGTGCGCGCTATGGCCGCGTTGACCGATCTGGTCGTGATCGGCCTGGACCCGGCAGTGCCTGCGCTCAGCGCAGAAGTGATGGCCTGGATGCGCTACTGCACGCGGCCCATTCTCACAGTGCCGATGGTTGCCTCGAACTTCCAACACGCGCTGCTGGCTTACGATGGCAGTCCCAAGTCCAAAGAGGCGTTGTTTGTGGCAGCTTATCTGGGGGAGCGTTGGCAGACGCGCCTGACTTTGATTACGGTCAACGATCCTGGCCGCGCCGATGGCACGGTGCAGGATTATGCGCGTCAATATCTGGAAATGCACGAACTGGCCGCGGACTACCTGGTGGTGAGCGGAAATGGGCCAGAGCAGATTTTGCGGGCGGCGCAGGAACGGGCTTGTGATGTGCTGTTGCTGGGCAGCTACACCTATTCGCCGCTGATGGAGACCATGCACGGCGGCACGGCCGTCAATTGGCTGCTGCGCGGCGCGCCGGTGCCCGCGTTGGTGTGCCGCTAATCCTCGCTCAATAGGCTGTGCAGGAACCACGCCCCTTTGCGCAGTTTTGATCCCTTCGGAGCGCGATCGTAGTACAACTCGAACAGCCTGCCATCAGCCACGCGCACGCGAAAATAGAAACGTCCCACTCCCCACGATCCGCGTCCGGCGGCGGCCTCGGCATGAGCCGGCCGCATGTTGGTCGCCATGCGGCCTTTGCGCTCGTAGTCGTGCCACGCCTCCAATTCGGCGACGATGCGATATGTCTGGCTCTGCCACACGAACCCGTTGGGGCAGGGCGGTTTCTTTTCCAGCGCGGGCGGTTGATCGAAGATCGCCTCGATCGGCTCGCCGATGAAGTGGATGGGCTTCATAGAAAGACCTGACAGGTTTCTGCAAAGCACCCCGTAGCGAAGCGAAGTGGACGAAACCTGTCAAGTCTGATCTTACCACAGGCTCAATTGCCAGGCAGGGCGTTGGCCATTGAGCAGCACGAACGGCGCGGCGCGGGCGGCGATGATGCCCAGCGATTTCAGATCTCTCAGATCACGCAGGGTGCTCTTGCGGCGCGCGGCGAGGATCGCCTCGACGCCTTTCGGACCGATGCCGGGCACGCGCAGCAGCTCGCGCCGCTCGGCCCGGTTGATCTCGATCGGGTCGCGGAGGTTCTGGCGCGCCCACGCCACTTTCGGATCGACGTCGAGCGGCAGGAAGCCCTCCGGGGTGAACGGCATGTCTTCCAGATCAAAGCCGTAATCGCGCAGCAAGAACGACGATTGATACAGGCGATGTTCGCGCCACGGGTTTTCCGGCGCGTGGTTTTCCAGCGGGGTATTCGCCACCGGATTGAAGGCCGAGAAGTACGTGCGCGCCAGGCGCAGTTTCTTGATCAGGTACGAGGTGGTGGACAGAATTTCCAGATCGCTCTCGCCCACCGCGCCCACGACGAACTGCGTGACCAGCGACGGCCATTTGCCATTCCAGCCCAGGCGCGCGGGCTGCGTCTTGCGAATCTCCTCCGCCCAGCGCAGCGGCTGCAGCAGTTCTTCCATAAAGACCTTGTGCGGGGCGAGATCGGCCAGGCGGCGCGAGTTGGGCGCTTCGAGGTTGATCGAAATTCGATCGGAGAGCTGCATGGCCCGATAGACTTGATCGCGCTCAGTGCCGGGCATGATCTTCAAGTGCACGTAGCCGCGATAGTTCAAGCGGTTCCGCAGCACGTCGATCGTGTCGATCAACTTGTCCTGCGTGCGCACGCCGCCGCCCGCCATGCCGGAGCTGAGGAACAGGCCCTCGGCGATGCGCGACCGCTGCAAGTCGTTGAAGGTCTTCGCCATCTCGTCGGGCTTGAAGGTGGCGCGCCGGAAATCGCGCCCGGCGCGGAACGGGCAGTAATAGCAGTCGCGCTCGCAGGCCGAGGTCAGCATCGTCTTGAGCAGGGCGATGGTCTTGCCGCCGGGCATGACCGCGTGATGGATGCCCAGCGAATTCTTCTTGGTCTCCAGCGTGCTGACGCTGCCCGCCTGAATCTCTTCATAGGCGCGTTTCAACTCCAGCGGCGAATGACCACAGGCCGCCACTGTGTTGGAGGGCGGCGCTTCGCCACGAGTTTCTTCGGCGGGTTCCAGGGCGGCATTATCGGCCAGCAGTTGAAGTTTGCCTTCGGCGTCCATGTCTCTATTATAGAACATACGTTCTTGCGAGTCAAGAAGAAAAAATTGGTTACGGTATTGTTTACGCAGATCGGATAGAATTATTCCAGTTAAGAGCGTCACACTATTGGTCGCCAAGAGGAGAAAGACATGTCTCGTTCCATTCAAACCATCATCGAGCCGCAGTTCGTCATCGAAGGGGCGGCGTCTTGCTGCGCCGCTCGTTCGGGCCGCGCCGCACCAATGAATACGATCCGTTCCTGCTCTTCGATCATTTCGCGTTCAACGATCCGGTGGAAGGCCCCATCGCGGGTTTCCCGATGCATCCGCATCGCGGCATCGAGACGGTCACCTACATACTGGAAGGTTCGGTGCATCACCGCGACAGTCTGGGCAATGCCGGGCTGATCGGCCCCGGCGACGTGCAGTGGATGACCAGCGGGCGCGGGATCATGCACGAAGAAATGCCGCGGCGCGGCCCCAGCGGCGCGATTGCCGGATTTCAATTGTGGGTCAATCTGCCGGCCGCGCTGAAGATGAGCCGGCCGCGCTATCAGGAAGTCAGCGCGGCGACGATCCCGACCGCGCAGCGTGACGGCGCGCCGTCCGCGTGGTCGCGGGCGAGGTGGATGGCGTGCGCGGCCCGGTGACCGAAATCGCGGCGAATCCGGTTTATCTGGACGTCAGCCTGGCTGCGGACTCCAGCTTCGCCTATCCCGTGCCGCGCGGTCACCAGGTGCTGGCCTACGTCTTTGAGGGAACTGGGCGCTTCGGCGCTGAAGCCGAGCTCGTGTCCGCGGTGCATCTGGTCGTGTTCGACGAGGGCGAGCAGGTCGAAGTGAGCACCGAGCAGGGCGTGCGTTTCATGCTGATGGCGGGCGCGCCCTTCCGCGAGCCGATCGCGCCCTACGGCCCTTTCGTGATGAATACCGACGCCGAGATCCGGCAAGCCCTGTCTGAATTGCGCAACGGCACCTTCATCAAGGAAGAAGCGGCCGCCTGAGTGAACGCTGCTGTATAACTCCGGCTAAAGCCTCGATTCCGATCTTACCAGGGCCCATTGCTCACGCAAAATGCCGCCATCGGACCTGCAGAAATTACTCTGTCCGGCGGCGGCATTACACAATACGCATTACGCAATACTCGTTACTCGTTACGATCCCATCTCTCTCAGCGCGTCTGGATCGATAATCGTAATCTGATTGTGATCCACGCGGATGACGCCGCCGCGCTTGAAGTTGCCCAAGCGCCTTATTGGTGCTTTCACGCGTCGCGCCGATCAGGCTGGCCAGATCGCTTTGGGTCAAGGCCATGTCGATCTGCACGCCCGCGGAGGTGACGCGGCCGTGCCCCTGCGCCAGTTCCAGTAGTTTCCGCGCCAGCCGGCCGGGCACATCGTGCAGCGTCAGGTTGCCTACCTGCAGTGTCGAGTAGCGCACCCGCACGGACAGGGCCTGCATGAAATTGTACGCCAACTGCGGCGACGCCAGCAAGTGGGCGCGCAGCCGCTCGCGGCTCAACACGTGCACGATTGTTTCGTCGGCGGCGATCGCGCTGGCCGAGCGCGGCAGCCCGTCGATGGCGGCCAGCTCGCCGAAGATGTCGCCCGCGCTGAGAAAGATCACCGAGATTTCCTGGCCGCTGTCATCCTGCACGTAGATGCGCACGCGCCCCGCTTCGATCAGATACAGGGCCTGGCCCGGATCGCCTTGAAAGAAGATCGTTTCGCCCGGTTGAAAATGGCGCACGGTGAAGTCTTTGGCCAACGCAGTGAGCTCGGCGTCGTTCAATCTGGCGAAGAGCGATAAGTGTTTGAGAAACTCCATTCGATCGGCCACACGTTGCTCCGGACTGCGCACGGCGAGGTCTGCGCCATTGTACCTGCGGTACAAGGGATTGACAATGAAGCGATGGGTAATCGTGAGCGTGTCGTTCATAAGGTGGTCTCCGCAGCGCCGCCTACCTTGCGGGAGGTCTGAACTCTTCGCCAGGTTTCATCCGGCCCTACATTCGCCCCAGCGCCAGGCCGATCAACACTGCCACCGCCAGCTGCCCAGCCATTCAGCGAGGTACAGCGTCGTGCGATTGTTGCCGAAGTACTGCGGGCTTTCCAGCACCAGGCGCGGCAGGGCTACCACGGGCACCAGCGTGAATTGTCCCGTCGCCACGAACGTCGCAATCAGGCCGCGTTCCAGGCTTCCCACGTACTTGTACTTGCCGACGCGGCTGAAGTCCGGGGCCGAGCCATTGATCAGCCCGTAGAAAATAAACTCGATGAAAATCCAGGCCGGCATGCTGATCAACACGTAGCCTAGCGCGATCGCCCACGAGCGATGCAGCTGTATCTCGGCCGCGATCGCTCCGGACAGCTCCTGCGGAGTGGTGTACCCCGACGCGATGGCCGCGCCCACGATCACGCCGAGGTGCAGCGTCTGATCGATCAGCAGGCGCGTCAATCCGTACCTGCCGCGCGAGGCAAAGCGGCGATTGAGCCCCACCCAGCTCGCGTCAATGGCGATGTGCGTCAGCCCGATCAGTAAAGCCCACGGCCACCAGTCCGGATCGATCAACACGGCGAACAACAGGGTCACCGCCAGCACGATCGCGCCGTGAAAGGCCGCGCCCTTGATCGCTGCGCCTTTCCAGCGCGCCAGCGCATCCCACTGCAGAACGTAGTCACCCACCATGTGAGCCAACAGCATAGCGATAATCATGGTTTGCTTCTCTCTGGGAACGGGTTTCTGCAGGTCGATTGGCCTTGCATTTGAAGTGCCGCTTCCCGGTTCCTCGTGATCCCTCTGCCTTAACTTTACCCGATCGAGCGTGCTGCCGCTATGAAATGGGTCACAGTCTGCTCCGAGTCCTTGCCGTTGAAATGCGATTTACCCTGTACCTTACTTGACGAAGAGCGCGACATTAGTGTAACTGTTTCTGTCCGAAAGTAGCGGACCGGGCTCCCATGCCCGGCAAATTCGCGGCGTGGGAGCCGCTTCTGCTGGGTTTTCGGACAGAACTAGACTAACTTGTGTGGGTGAAACTGGGCAGTGATTCTGAATGAGGGATGATATGGCTGAACTCCATCGCGTCTATCTAGCCCTGGGCGGCAACCTGGGCGATCGCCAGGGTAATCTGCTCCAGGCGCTGCAACTTATCCGCGCCCGGGCTTTCATCGAAGAAGTCTCCCCCTGCTATGAAACCAAGCCGGTCGGGCACCTGGAACAGCCCGACTTTCTCAATATGACCTGTTTGGTGACGACCGATCTGTCGCCCCAGGATCTGCTCTTCTTCTTGAAGCAGATTGAAAGGCAGCTGGGACGACAAACCAGCTTTCGTAATGCCCCGCGCCCTATTGATTTGGATATCTTGCTCTACGACGACTTGATTTTGGAATCTCCCGAGCTGACCATCCCGCATCCGCGTATGTGCGAACGGGCTTTTGTTCTGGTGCCTCTGGCTGAGATTGCCGCCAATGTCGTGCACCCTGTGCTGAAACTGACAGTCGCCGAGCCTCCTTCAGCGTGCAGACAAATCTGGCGTGGCCCCCATGCCGCTCAATCTGCAGATTCGCCTGAAGCGCGATGTGCAGCAATCAGTACCGCACATCCCCGTCGGCCTGGGCCGGGCGGGTGTCACCGGGCTGCAGCGCATCCTCCGTATCTCGCGAGAAGGACAGGAACACCTCTTCTATGCCGACATCGACCTCTTTGCCGATCTGGACTCGCAGCAGATGGGCGTTCATATGTCGCGCTTCAGCGACGCATTGGAAGAAGTCGCCGAAGAGATTGTCCTCACTCGTTCGCCCAGCATCGAGACCATGGCCGAGCGCATTGCCCGGCAGGTTATCGAAAGGCAGCAGGGACTTCGTTCGGAGGTTCATATCCGGGCCATCTATCCGATGACCAAGACCTCGCCCGTGTCCGGCAAAAGAACCCAGGAGCTGTACACTTTGATCGGGATGGCCGTCTGTACCCCCGAACGCTCCAAACGGATCGTCGGCGTGGAGGCCGACGGGATTACGGCGTGCCCGTGCGCCCAGGACATGGTGAGGGAACATTCCCTGCAGCAGCTGCTGGGAGCCGGGTTCTCTGCCGAGGAAGCAGAGCGCGCCCTGCGAGTTATTCCGATCGCCACGCACAATCAGCGCGGGCGCGGCACCCTCCTGATCGGGTCAGATCATGAGGTGCAGGCCGAGGACCTGGTCAGGATCGTAGAGGCCTCGATGAGTTCCGAGACCTATGATCTCCTGAAAAGGCCGGACGAACTGTTCGTGGTCAACAAAGCACACTATAACCCCCGCTTCGTCGAGGACGTGGTGCGCGAGATGCTGCAGAACGTGGTCGATATTTATCACAGTCTTGCCAGACGACACCTTTGTCATGGCGAAACAGATCAACTTCGAGAGCATCCACAAGCATGATGCTTTTGCCGAACGGAGCGGCACGCTGGGCGAGATCCGCGGCGAGATCTTCGGCGGGCGGCACGTGAGCCGGCACACGTCTCTGCAAGCATGGTTGGAGAGTTGAAAGTCGCCGTTCGATTTTCCTGATGAGAAGTTTCACCTTCAGGTGCGATCAGCTTCGCCGGACGTCAAAGCCGCGATATGGTGTCGCGTGACAACGCCCTGATGTAACGCGGTGGCCACCAAGACTCCTGCCGCACCTGCTGTCCTGAGATCGGCGAGTTCGTTTGCATCCCGAACGCCCCCGCCGGCCAGCAGCCTCAGCTGCGGGAACATGTGCCGGGCTTCAACGATGAGCGCCTGGTCCACGCCGGTTCCTGTACCCACGCGCGACAGATCGAGCAGGATCACCTCGCGCCAGTTGGCGCGATACAGAAGGCCCAGCACCTCGGCCGGTTTTGCAACCGCCAGTCTGCGGGCAGCGTGACAAGACCTGCCCTGACCGCATGTCTAAGCTGAAGATCAGGCGGCGGGGATCAATGGCAGCGCAGATGGCAAGTGCCGTCTCCCAGGTGGGCAAGGTCTCGGCGCCAATGATGACCTGGTTGGCGCCGGTATCCAGGACCTGCCAGGCACCGGCCACGTCTGCGGCGCCCGCATCCACAATGAGTCTCATGCCGCTCTGTTCGGCCAGGCGGGAGATCACTGCCCGGTGGTGACCGCGCCCTTGGATCGCATTCAAGTCGGCGATGTAGAGTTCTGACAGCCCGAGCTTTTCGCGGAAGGCCCTGGCAACGTCGAGCGGATTCGCCGTGTCGGCGAGCACGCTTATCACAGGTCGATACTGATCCCGATCACCTTTTACGGCGTGTACGGCCAATCCATCTCGTAAATCCATGACTGGAATCAAACGCACGGTGTCACCTCCAAGGGTGTTTGTTCACGAATTTGTTACTGGCGGGGGATGGCCCCTCGGGGAAGTGCCATTCGATTTAGCCAGCGAAGCTGCGGCGATGCTGCGGGCTGTGTTAGCCGATTTCAGCGCCTGGGGAGCAGTCCGCACGGTTACGACGCTGGATCGCCGGCTGGATCATTTTACGCTGCCGGCCGATGAAGTGGTGTCTGTCGTGCCCGGACAACACGCCTCGGCTTTTGCTGCGCTGCTCGACCACAGCGACGCGGCGCTCGTCATCGCGCCTGAAACGGGCGGCGTCCTGGCCCGCCTGAGTGCCAGCGTCGAAGAGGCCGACATCCCGCTCTTGAGTAGTAGCTCGGCCGCCGTCGCAATTGCCAGCGATAAGGCCAGGTGCTACGATCTTTTCCGTCAGGCCAATTTGCCAACGCCAGTAACTCGCCGTTCGTCCTTGTCCACTGCCTCGCAAGCGGCAGATCAAGTCGGTTATCCCGTGGTGATAAAACCGATTGACGGCGTGGGATGCGAAGGAGTCTGTCTGGTAAGGGAACCGGCTGAATTGGCTGACGCTTTGACTCTTGTGCATCAGGCAACTTCACACGACGGGATTATACTGCAAAGCTTTGTGGCCGGTGTCCATGCCAGCGTTTCATTACTCGCGGCCGGGGAGCAGAGTTTACCCTTAAGTCTCAACGGCCAGGCCATCGAAGTCGGCTGTCCGTTCGTCTATCGGGGCGGCACTGTGCCGCTGCTGCATCCGCTGGCGGCGCGGGCTCTGACCGTGGCCCAGGCCGCCGTCCGCTTGATACCCGGCTTGCGCGGCTATGTTGGGGTGGATGTGATCTTGACACAGGACGAAGCGCTGTTGATCGAGATCAATCCACGTCTCACCACGTCGTACATCGGCTTGCGGCAAGTGATCGATCTCAACCTGGCTCAGGCGATTTGGGGCGCTCGCTTCCGGGGCACCTTGCCGTCGCAAGTGCGGCTCAGCGGGAAAGTCTCTTTCACCAAGGATCAACTGCGATACGCGCTGACAAGGGAGGCCGCGTGATCACGATCGTCGGTTGGGATATTGGCGGCGTCAACGTCAAAGCGGCCTGGCTGGCCTGGGAACGCGGCGCAGTTAAAACCATGCGCGTGAGCTCGTGTCCCTTTGAGATCTGGCGGGCCAAAGACAGCCTGCCTGAAGTGCTGCAAACCGTGTTAGCGCAGGTGTCCGATGAATTGCCCCAGGTCATGGCCGTAACCATGACCGCAGAATTGTCTGATGTCTTTGTGACCAAGCGGGAGGGAGTGTTGTATGTGGCAGACACTCTGCTTGCCACCTTCCCGCACTGTGCTGCCTATGCCCTGGATTTGTCTGGCAGGTTTGCGGCATTAGCCGAGGCGCGGACGCGGCCACTGGACTTTGCCGCCGCCAACTGGCTGGCGACGGCTCTCTTTATCGCCAGGTCATACCCGAACTGCCTGCTGATCGACGTGGGCAGCACCACCACCGACATTATCCCGATCGTGGATGGCCAGGTGGCGTGCCGGGGCCGCACGGATATGGATCGCTTGATGTCAGGCGAATTGGTGTATACCGGCACAGTGCGCACGCATCTCGCGTCGATTGTCCACGCTGTGCCTGTCCGTGGCCGGCTGTGTCCGGTATCTTCTGAATATTTTGCAATCAGCGGCGATGTGCATCTCATCTTAGGGCAGCTGCGCGCCGAAGACTACCTCTTCCCCACGCCTGATGGGCGGCCGCCGACGATCGAATCGGCCCGGCAGCGCCTGGCGCGCCTGGTCTGCGCGGATGCCGAAATGCTGGGCGCGGCGGAGATCGACGAGCTGGCGCGCTCCATTTATCAGCAGCAGCTGGCACAGATCAGCGCGGCCCTACTGCAGGTGCGGTCTCGCTTTGCCGATCGAGCGGATTGGCCTGTCGTCGCCATGGGTTCAGGCGCGTTTATGGCCGTTGAAGCCGGCCGGTGCCTGGGCTTGACCGTGCTGGATCTGGCAGCTCCGTGGGGACGAGAAGCCTCGGCGGTCGCGCCGTGTGTCGCAGTCGCGCAGCTGTTGGCCGAACAGATCGAGGCTCGCGCATGAACTTCGAAGCAGTCCTCAAAATCGGCGGCAGTCTGAGTCGAGGGGACAGCTCAGCTGCAGTGTGCCGGGAGATCGGCCGCCTGGGAGCACGCCATCGCTTGTTGGTCGTTCCGGGTGGAGGCGACTTTGCCGACACCGTGCGGGACCACTACCGTCGCTATCGCTTGCAGGAGACAACCGCTCATGAGATGGCGTTGTTGGCGATGGATCAGTATGGCTGGCTCCTGGGCGATCTGATGCCCGACGGCGACGTGGTACGGGACATCCTGTCGGCGCGCCAGACCACGGCCAATGGCCGGGTGCCGATTCTGCTCCCCGCCACACTCCTGATCCAGGCCGATCCCCTGCCGCATTCCTGGCAAGTGACGTCTGATTCGATTGCGGCCTGGATTGCTGGATTGGCCGGTGCTTCTCAACTCATCTTGCTCAAAGATGTCGATGGGCTTCTGCCTGGCCGGTCACAAAGTGAGACGGCCGAAGTGCTGCCGGCCATGAGCGTCGAAGATCTGCTGAGTCATCGGGGAGGCGTGGACGAATATTTGGCAGTACTCCTGGCATCGCTTGACCTGGAAACGTGGGTCATCAATGGCCAGCCTGACGGAACGGTTGGTCGAGTTACTGGATACCGGGCAGACGCTGGGCACGCGCATCAGCCGCGAATGATGTCACACAAGCGCCGCACGCGGTCGGCATCGAGCGGCCCGGCGCGGCGATTATCGCGGCACACGGCCGTGCGCACGCCCGCCACGTCTGCTCCCAGATCGCGCACACGAAGCAGGTCTTGTTCCTGAAGCGCTCCCGCCAGTGCAAAAAGCAGGCCGAAGGCGTGTGCCTCGTCTGCCAGGGCGCGCAGGTCATGGGGTGTGAGAAAATCGAATAGGCCGCGCCCGTCCTTGATGGCCGTATCAATTAAGCATCCATCTACTCCGGCCGATTGGGCGATGCGCGGCAAGCAGCGCGGATCAAGGGTGTTGGCTCGTTGAGCATCGGCGTAACTGGCGGCGATGATGGCGATATCGGGATAGCGGTTAACCGCCTGGCGGATCTGCTGCAGCAGAAAGATGGCTTCGGCTTCGGTCCTGGGCCCCCACAGGCCGACTTTGATATAATCGACATCGCAGGTTGCTGCGCCCAGTGCAGCTAACGAGGCCGTGCCCGGCAGGTTGGGCATATCACCAATGGCCGCGCTGACTTGGTGCGGCCGGGGAGCACTGGCCCTGATCTGCTGCAGGACGTGGGGAAATTGAGCACCCAGGGATCCTTCGACGGGGTTCTTGACGTCCAGGATGATGTCGCGGCTGGAAGCGAGCGCGATTCTGGCTTCATCGTCGCTCGCGACACTAATCAAGAGTTGCATACGGGTTCCTCGTGCGGCGCAGGCGTTGATTGCGGAATTCTATCATGCACGATCTAGAAGATCAAACCCATCCTATCATCGAGAGTCATTATCTTGAAACGCGCGAAGGGCTCTTCTTTGCCGTCAAAGGCCTGGTGCATCCCCCTGATCGCTTTCAAAGTATCCTGCGGTACGTGCCGGATCCGGAGGGCGATCGACACAGGGACGGACGTCGTTATCGGCGCCTCTATCACTTCGCGGAGCAAGAGCAATTCCTGCAAGCGGAGTATCCACACTATCTGGCGTTTGATCCCACCTGCCAGGTGATCCTGCAAAGCGTGCCGCGCGCCTGCGTGCGGCGCGTTTACGATCCACGCGAGCGTTTGCAGGACCTGCTCCGATCCGAACGCGATCCGGTGCAAGAAGACGCTCTCGCTTTTGCCAGCGTCTTGCGACAGGCAGCAAGCATCCCGTGGACTGGATTGGGAATTTCTGGTTCCCTGCTCATTGGCGTTCACACACCTGGTTCGGATTTGGACGTGACCGTGTATGGCACGCAGAATGGTTGGGCCGTCCATCGCGCGCTTAAGAAACTGTTAGCCGACGAGGCTGGCCCAATTCGCAAAAATGATCGACAGGGTGTGGAAACACTCTACGCTGAACGAGTCGCCGATACTCGTATGGCCTTTGACGATTTTGTGAAGACGGAGCAGGACAAAGTCATGCAAGGCCAGTTTCGGGGCCGGCCTTACTTTATCCGCTTCCTGCGCGAGCCGGCCGAGGCCGCCGAAAGCTACGGCGATTTCTATTATGCCCCTATGGGACAGGCGGGCATAAAAGCCGTGGTGACCGATGCCAGCGAGTCTATCTTCACTCCGTGCCGTTATCTGTTAGCCGCCGCCCAGAGTATTGAAGGCGCCGACGTGAAAGATGTCGCCGAGATCGTTTCTTATCGGGGACGGTTTTGTGAACAGGCGCAGGCCGGAGATTTGATTCAAGCGCGCGGCACATTGGAACGAGTGCAAACAAAGGATGGGCGCGTGTGGCATCGCCTGCTGCTCGGCAACCACCCTGATGACATTATGCTTCCAGACGAGGTAAACACATGAAAGAGCAACGCATTGCCTGGGCTATCACCGGAGCCGGTCACCTGTTGGCCGAGTGCGCCGAGCGGTTGTTGTGTTACGACCGCGTCGACGTGTTCCTCTCACACGCCGCCGAGGAGGTAACACGCATGTATCATCTTCAGGATCGCCTGCAAAGGCCAGGAGTCCGCGTCCGCCGGGAGACTATGGCGAGCTCGCCGGCGGTGGCGGGCTTTGCCAACGGCATCTTCTGTGTCCTGGTGGTCGCTCCAGCCACTTCCAACTCTGTCGCCAAGTTCGTTTACGGCATCTCGGATTCGCTGGTCAGCAACTTGTTCGCGCAGGCAGGCAAGTCCCGTGTCCCAATCATCGTTTTACCCACTGACGTGGCGCCGGAGGTCGATTCGCCCGGCCCGCGCGGCGACCTGATCAAGGTCTTTCCCCGTCCGATTGACCTGGAGAACACGGACAAGCTCAGACGCTTTCCAGGCGTCACGGTGGTCGCCGACATGGCGGAGATGACGCAATGCCTCGCTACCTATTTGTAACCGGCAAGCTGGCAGCTCAGTCACTGGCCAGCACGCTGGAAAAAATGTCGCCAGACTTTGAGTATGAGCTGGCGATCATGCCCATCTCGGTGGCCGCGCTGATGGACACTCATTTTGTGGCAAAGCATCTGGACAGCGCCCGGGGCAGCGATGTGATCATGATCCCCGGCCTCTGCAAAGGCGACCTGAGTCTGATTGCGGACAAAGTGGGCGCGCAGGTCGTGCGCGGCCCCAAGGATCTCAAGGACATCCCCGCCGCCTTCGGGCAGCAGCGTCAGCTCGAGGGCTACGGCGAATACCGGACGAAAATCCTGGCCGAGATCGTAGATGCCTATCAACTCAGCCTCGATCAGATTTTGACCCGCGCAGAATATTTCCGGGCCAGCGGCGCTGACATCATTGACTTGGGCTGTCCGGTCAAGGGACACTTCCCCAACGTCGGCGAGGTGGTGACAGCCCTCAAGGCGCGCGGCTTTGCCGTCAGCATCGACACTTTTGAGGCCGAGGACATCCTGCAAGCCGATCGAGCCGGCGTGGATTACCTGCTGAGTGTCAACTCTCGCAACATCGAGCTGGCCCCGCGCCTGGCCTGCAAAGTAGTGGTCATCCCCGATTTTGACCAGGGACTGGAGTCGCTGGAACACAACATTGCCCAGTTGGAAGCCAAGCAGGTTCCCTACATCGTTGACCCGATCCTGAACCCCATCAGTTTCGGTTTCACGGAGTCAGTGACTCGCTTCTATGAAACGCGCCGGCGGCACCCCCAGGCCGAGATGCTGATGGGGGTGGGCAATCTCACCGAGTTGACTGGCGCCGATTCCACGGGGATCAACGCCGTGATGGCGGGCATCATCGCCGAGCTGGACATCAACTATGTCCTGACGACTGAGGTCATCAGTTGGGCGCGCGGCGCCGTGCGGGAATTGGATGCGGCCCGCAAGCTGATGCACTATGCCTGCCAACACCATTTCCTGCCCAAGCACTTGGACGATAGCTTGCTCACGGTGAAGGATCCGCCGTACGAGTGTTACACCGAAGAAGAGCTGCGCGCCATACAGGCCCAGGTGCGGGATCGAAACTTCCGCATCTTTACTGACGACGACAATATCTACGTCTTCAACAACAAACTCTTCATCAAGAGCACCGATCTCGCGGAAATCTGGTCGCAGTTGGGCGTCGAAGATGCCTCGCACGCGTTCTACCTGGGCCGCGAGCTGCAAAAGGCGGCGCTGGCCGTGCGCCTGGGCAAACGGTACACGCAGGAAACCGAACTGCGCTGGGGCTACCTGGGCGGAGGAGAGCAAAATTGGCACAGCTCATGACACGCAAGCCGAAGGACAGAGATTTCGTCGAAACTCTCAGAGGGGCTGCTCTTTTGCGTCGTCGGTTATCTCCATCCACCCGACAAATATACCGCTTACCTCAAGTATTCACCGGCCGCGGAGGGGCGCTGGCAGCGGCAGGGAACCGCTTATCATCGAGAACTCGCCTACTATCACGCCCATCAAGTCGGGCAGACCCTGGATACCCTGCAGGCGCATTACCCCGGCTACATCCATTATTGCCCGGTGCGAGACCTGACTTTTTCGATGGTGCCGCACGATCGAGTGCGGACCTATTACACTCCTGAGGAACGGCTGGCGCAGCTGCTGGCCGCCCCCGCCGACTCCCTGGAAGAAGAAGTTGCACATCTGATCGAGGACATTCGCAAGGCCGCAGACATCCCCTTGATCAACCTGGGGATCACCGGCTCTATCCTGTTGAGCATCCATGACCCCAGTTTCTCGGACATTGACCTCATGGTTTATGGCCGGGAAGCGATCAACCAGTGCGGACGGCGGTAACCGAGAGCCATATTCCAGGCACTTCCCCGCTGGACGAATCCTTCCTCGGCGGTTGGCGGCAGGAAATCGCAGAGCACCACCATCTGACCGAACAGGAAGTGCGCTGGCTGGTGGCGCGACGCTGGAACTTCATGTACTACGGTCAAGGGCGGTATCTCTCTTTGCATCCGGTTCGATCGGATGCTGAGATACGAGAAGTCTACGGCGAGCACTACTATCGCGATGCCGGTGTAGTCAGGTTACGGGCGATCGTTTCGGATGCCGCCGACTCGGTCTTCCTGCCTGCCATATACGGCATTGAGCAAGTGAAGATTCTGGAAGGGCCAGCGGTGGAAGTCAGTGAAATCTGCTCCTATGAGGGCCTCTTTGGCCAGGCCGCGGATGTTGGACAGGAAGTCGAGGCCCGGGGCAAGCTGGAACGTGTGGATCAAGGCCCCTGGCACCGCCTGGTCATTGGCAGCAGTCACAGAACGGGTATAGAATACCTCAAGCCTGCGCGCCTATGATCATCGAGACCATCTTTTCGACTGTGAATGAGGCGGGACAGCCCAATTTCGCCCCCATGGGCATCGACTGGGGCGAGGACGAGCTCACGGTGCGGCCATTTCGGCAGTCGCGTACTTGTCACAACCTGATCGCTACCGGCTATGGTGTGGCAAATCTAACCGATGACGTGCTGGCTTTTGTGCAAAGTGGGCTGTACGATGCCGTGCTGACCCATTTCCCAGCCTCGACCGTACCCGGCGTTGTGTTTCAGGAGGCGTGCTCCTGGCGTGAGTTAGCGGTCATCACCGTCACCGGCACGGCTGAACGGGCCGAAGTGCGCTGTCGAGTGGTGGACAAGGGGTGGCGGCGTGATTTCCTGGGTTTCAACCGGGCGCGCGGCGCGATAATCGAAGCAGTGATCCTGGCTACTCGCCTGCACTTGGTTGATCCTGTCACAGTCGCGGAGGCGCTTGACCGCTATGAGGTCATTGTGGGAAAAACCGGCGGCGAAGTCGAGATGACTGCTTTCGAAAGGATACGCGAGTTTGTGCGGAGGTGGCCGAGTGGTCGTCACGACTAGCGCGCCAGCCCGATTGCACCTGGGCCTGCTGGACATGAATGGCGGGCTGGGGCGACTGTACGGCAGTATTGGAGTTGCCATTGAACGCCCAACTGTTGTGCTGGAAGGCTGAGTTGCAGGATACAGGCGAGGTCAATGGCCTGGCTGTGGACGGATTGGACCAGGAACGAGTAACCGCCTATGCCCGTCACTTCCTTGAGCACTATTCGTTGCCTGGCGCAGTTCACCTTAACTTGCGATCGAGCATCCCGGCTCATGTTGGCTTAGGATCGGGCACTCAATTGGCGCTGGCGGTTGGCTCCACCCTGGCTCAATTGGGCGGTTTCACGTTGAGCGCGACAGAATTGAGCTGATCATGAAGCGCGGCGTGCACTCGGGCATTGGCATTGCGACTTTCCAGCACGGCGGCTTTGTTGTGGACGGCGGGCATTCTGTCATCGCTGCGCCAGCAGGCAGTGCCACCTGTGCTTTTCCGCCACCCTGTCCCCGAAGATTGGTTCTTCGTCGTAGCGATTCCAAAGGTGCGCCCGGGATTGAGCGGCGACAAAGAACAGTCGGCCTTTCAGACACTTCCACCTGCGCCGGCGCACCTTGTAGAGAAGATATGTCGACTGTTAGTGATGAAGATGTTGCCGGCACTGGTGGAAAACGATATTGCGCAGTTCGGGCAGGCGCTCACACAGGTCCAGCAGCTGGTAGGAGATAGCTTTGCCGCTGTGCAGGGCGGGCAATTTGCCAACACGGTGTCTGGACAGATTATCGCCCATATGCTTGAGCAAGGCGCTCAGGGAGCAGGCCAGAGCTCATGGGGGCCTACAGTCTACGCCCTGGCGCACGGCGAAAGGCAAGCCCGACTGCTGGAAAGCGAGATTCAAGAGTTCCTGGAAGCCAATGGTGGGGGTGAGGTTTTCCATACCCGCGCCGAAAGCCAGGGTGCCTGGTTAATAAACCAAAATTGAACGCGGCTAATTGTATTTTTAAGGTTAGAGCCTATTGACAAATTGTGCCTAATGCATATATAATAGGGCTGAGTATTTGTTGAAACTGAATACCTAGTGGCTACCCAAGCGACCTGGGACCGCAAAGCTGTTATGTTGTTGTGGTTGCGTCAAAAAACAGCCGAGCTGCCGGATTTTCCGCAGCTCGGCTGTTTTGTTGTATAGTACAGTCTGTTCTGCGTTTCAATGCCACACTTCGTCTTGGTTACGCATTAGATCAACCGGCATCAGTTTAGTAGTTAGCCGTCCGACATAACGACTCTGGCTCTCTCGTCAACTTGGGTATTTGCTGCTCGCAGCGATAAGTGTTGCTAACGATCTGACACGCAGCCAAACGCTGATTTGCACAGAAAAGAGGAGACCATGACTTGCCGATGTGTTCCTTCGGTCTATGTGACCATTTATGCTGCCCCCACCTCTCCTGAGACGAGAGAAGCGCGCAGCTTTTTCAATCGCAAAGGCATCCCGTTTGAAGATCTCGACATCTCGACCGATCCTCAGGCCCGGCAGAAGATACAAGAATTGTCAGGCCAGGCCGAGCGGCCGGTAATCCTTGTCGATGAAAAGATCTTCATCGGGTTTGATCTATCTCAAATAGAAAGCGCAGTGCCTTCACTGTTCTGACATCGCTATGATCTTCCCGGAGCAATGCGGGAGTCAGGCAGCAAATAGCACACTTGAAACAGGATCATGGCCTGTCGCTTGCAAGAAAGGAGGTCAGCACCCACAAAGCGCTGGTTAGCTTGTCTGTAGTTCCGCTTGTTGTGAAATCTGTCGATCACCAATCCGCACCAGTACGTACCTCACACTACTAAGGAGATGGCACAATGGCAGACAAAGCTATTTACGCAAAGATGATTGCTGAGTCGAAGGCTGCAGCCGACGCCGACTTGGGGGTTATTGGCAAGAAGCGCGGTGGCCCCTTTGTATTCAAGGATGCCAAGCCCTATGTCGATGCCGTCAACGGCATGAAGCCGGGCGCCGGGCAGTCGAAGGAAGTGTTCGACCTGCACGTTCAGTCGGTGAACGCTCACTACGAGATCCTCGATAAGATCTCCGTCAAGAACACCATCCGGCCAGAGGATGACCCATTCGTCGAGCACTATCAGACGGGCCCCATCCTGGAGCTCCTGTATGATATGGATCCGGCCTTCAAGGCGTCCATGTGGAAGTTCATCGATGCCCTGGCCGAGCCCGACAATGTGGCGCTGCTGGGCCGCGAGGCGGTTGCCCGCTACGGCGGCATGTACGGCCTCACCTGCGTCGTGGACTTTGCCTTTTCGGTTGGCTCTGTCCCCAACTTCGTGAACCGCATCCTGCGCAATCTGGACATCCCCAAGGATCACAAGCGCACCATCCTGGCGGCTAAGTCCTGGGGCATGACCACTTCGTATGGCCTGGGCGGGGCCTTCCGGGCCGCGCTGCAGTCGGGCAAGAGCGTGTCTGCGGCGGAGAAGGCCGAGCTCGACATGTGGCAGTTCATGTACCGCGAGCCGATCGCAGCCCAGAATCAATTGATGGCGACCCACAACCTGGGCGGGCACGGCGGCCACACCTCCTTCGACACCAATGAGTATCAGAAGCAGTACCAGGCGCGCATGAAGCCCTATGTTGAAGCGGCTGTCAAGGCCGGCGTCCATATGGGCAACATCGTGGTCGTTCCGGCCTACTGCGTGGGTGACGTTGGCCACCACCTTGGGCCAGCCACCTTCAACATGTTCAAGGATGACATGGTATTCAACATCTACGACGCCGTCACCCAGGTGTACGAGAACACGTTGAAGAAGGGCCTGGAAATGGACGCCTTCAAGAGCGAGTGGGACGTGTTGAGCGTCGCCACTGGCGCGGGCGCCTGCGCTGTCGCCTACATCCTGTGGCTGGATTCCTTCACCGTGCCGATGATCGTCGACCTGTTCAACAAGCGCTTCCACAACTATGCGGCCATGAACCCCGGCCGCGGCGAGGCCGACGAGCTGCACAACGCCGACTTCATCGACATCCTGAAGCGCGGCGAGAGCATCCTGGAGATCGAGCCGAAGGGCGGCGGCGCCAAGATCAAGGGTATCCCGGTTGACCTCACACCGATCCAGAATAACGAGGTCATCATGAACCCGCAGCGCTACACGTATCCGGCCTGCGCCATCACGCAGCGCTTCGCGGCCCTGATGACCCTGTCCGACTACCCGTGCTTCCTGACCACCGAGTGCGTCACGGCGACGATCATGACCAACATCGCCGCACTGGCACCGGGCAAGGTAAATGCGCCGGCCCGCACCTGCAAGGACTGCGCGACGACTGACCTGATCAAGCGCAATGTGCCGTACATCAAAGCCTACGGCGCTGAGGCGAAGGGTCTGTGCCAGTGGGACGTAGCAGTCTAGTTTTGAATTAGCGTGTTGTAAACAGCTGGGCGCATCCTGTACTTGCGACAGGGTGCGCCCGCTACTCTAGTTTCTGTCCGAACAGTAGCAGACCGGGCTCCCACACCGCACTGCACGCAGCGGGTGCAAGTGTGCCCGCAAATCTGTGGCGTGGGAGCCGCTTCTGCTGGGTTTTCGGACAAGAACTACTCTATAGTCAGACCTCTCACGCAGCGTTGGGCGTCCCGCCCTCAAGGTGTTGACTGTCCCCGCCAATCCGGAGGAACGATGATTAGCGTTAACCGGCAAGCCGTCAAAATTGTGGAAGAGATGATCGCCCAGGCTGAACAGCTGGGCATTGTCGTGACTCACCTGTCTTGCGGAGCTCGCGTCGTCGATCTGGGCCTCAATGCCCCCGGCTCATTGTTGGCCGGGAAGTATGCGGCCGAAGCCAGTTTGGGCGGCATGGGCCGGATCAGTTTTCTGCCGCTGGATTTTGGTGACTTTTGGCTGCCCGGCGTCAGCATCGAGGTTGATCAGGCTGAAATCGGCTGCATGGCCGCACAGTATGCCGGCTGGGGCATCCGGCGCGGCGACTTCTTTGCCATCGGCTCTGGCCCGGCACGCGCTCAGGCCGCAGTGGAGCCGCTGTTCAAGGAGAAGTTGATCGATTACGTCGATCAGGCCGAGGCCGCCGTCCTTGTCCTGGAGGGGCACACCATGCCCAATGATGACGTTGGAACTTACATCGCGCGCAAATGCCATCTGCCCCCCGATAAAATCACGCTGCTCATGGCGCCGGCGGCCAGCCTTGCCGGCTCCATCCAGCTCTGCGCCCGTGTGGTGGCGACCGGCATGCACAAGATGCTGAAGCTGGGGTTTGACGTGCGCCAGGTATTGCACGGCTATGGCACGTGCCCGATCGCGCCGGTTGTTCCGGACGAGGACCTGGCCAGCGCGCATCTCAACGATTGCGTGCTGTATGGTGGGCGAGTTCACTACACGGTGCGCGCGAATGATGACGATCTCAAGGCCCTCATCGAACGCATCCCGTCATCGGCGTCGCCGGATTATGGCACGCCCTGTCATGATCTCTTTCTGCGCTACGGCAATTTCTATAACATCGATCCGTTACTGTTCTGCCCGTCAGAAGTGTCCATGAACAACTTGAACAGCGGCCGAACCTTTCGCGCGGGCCGGCCCAACCCACAAGTTCTCAGAACTTCTTTGCTGGGCGAAAGCGTGAAGTGAGTGAGCTGAAGGGCAGCAGCATGGACGGTGACCAGTCAGAGGGTATCCTAGATCAGCTCGCCCAAGTGGCCCAAAATCGCTTTGCGGCACAGGAGCGGGAGGCAGCACAAGATCTCATTCTCACTGGGTTCGGCTGGCTGCCATTGGAACTACAGGACCTCTATATTGACATGAGGGATCTGTACCGTGAAGGCAGGCGGGAAGAAGCTGCCGAACTATTCGAAGAGTGGCTCGCTCAGGCCAGGGAACTTGGCTTGATTTAAAACCGGAGGATGAAACTCATGAAGAAACTGCTCTTGCAGTTGGACAGTGACAAACTTGCCAGTTCGTTTGATACCATCACGGCCTACGATGCCGGGGTAGACCACGTCTTGAGCTACGGAAGCGTCACCGTGGAAGATGTCCGCAACGTGGTCTATGGCGCCATGTTCACGCGCGGCGGAGAGGACTTGAAGAACAGCGCCGTTTTTATCGGCGGCTCGTCAGTGCCCGTGGGCGAAGCAATGCTCAAAGCCGTTCAGGATGCCTTCTTCGGTCCGGTGCGAGTCTCGGTGATGGCCGATCCCAACGGCTCCAACACGACTGCCGCGGCCGCCGTGCTCAAGATCATTCGCGCGGTGCCGGTAGCCGGCAAGCGCGCCGTGATCCTGGCCGGCACTGGCCCGGTCGGTGTGCGCGCGGCGACACTGCTCGCCAAAGAAGGCTGTCAGGTCGTCCTCACCTCGCGCACCTTGAGCCGCGCCCAGGATGCCTGCCGCGCGATCCACGATCGCTTCAATCTGGACATTATGCCTCTCGAGGTTAGAGACGAAGCCACAACAGCGCGCGCCATCGACGGAGCACATGTGATTTTGACCTGCGGCGCTGCCGGGATCGAACTCGTCAAGAAAGAAGCCTGGACGGCTGTTCCCACTGTCGAGGTGGTCGCCGATGTGAATGCCGTGCCGCCCACCGGCGTCGGCGGCATCAAGCCGTCCGACGATGGCAAGCAGCGTGAGGGCCGGGTGGCGTTTGGCGCCCTGGGCATCGGCGGACTCAAGATGAAGATCCACCGCGCGTCGGTTGCCAGGCTCTTCGAGCAGAACGATCTGGTCCTCGACGTCGAAGAGATCTACGCGATCGGCAAGGCATTGTAAAAATACGCGGATTATGCCCATGGGGAGGAAACTTATGATTGAGTGCCCGATTTGCCTGAGAGACATCCCGTTGAGCGAGAATGCCCAACCTGGAGACATTGTCCAATGCCCTGTCTGCAAGGCATGGTTCAAGCTCAGTGTTAGTTGGTGATCAGCTCGAAGGAGAGCGAGTCCAACCTGCTTGAGGCTATGCAGTGCCAATGATTCGCCAGAGCAAGATCGATGTGCCTGCAGAATTCTATCCATCAGACAGCGTGACCCATGCGACGACTTAAACGACACTAAGGGGAGATCAATGACCAGGACGATTGGAATTGATCCGGGAACGGTGAGTTTCGACGTGTGCGGGTTGGACGACGGGCAGGTATTCCTGGATACCACGCTGCCCTCGCCCGAATTTGCCGCCAACCCCCAGGCGTTGATCGATCTGCTCCAGTCGGCCCGGCCGGTGGATCTGATCGTTGCCCCCTCGGGCTATGGACTGCCGCTCGTGCCTATCGAGCAGTTCGGAGATCAGGAACGCTTTCTCTTTACCCTGGTGGACGAGCGTGAGCGAGGCCGGATTCCGGTGTTGGGCGGGATGGGCAAGATGATTCCGTTGATGAAGGCCAGCCAGCTGCCCATCCTCTTTATGCCCGGCGTGATCCATTTGCCGACTGTGCCGGAGCACCGCAAGGCGAATAATCTGGACATGGGCACAGCCGATAAACTGTGCTGCCTGGCTCTGGGCATCTACGATCAAGCCCGTCACTACCACATCGGTCATCACGAGACTTCTTTCATCTTAGCCGAGGTAGGGGGAGCCTACACTTCAGTTATGGCCGTTGATGGCGGCAAGGTAGTCGATGGTCTTGGCGGCACGATCGGCAGTCCGGGTTACTACTCTCTGGGCCGCATGGACGGCGAATTAGCTTACCTGTTAGGCACCTTTCACAAGGAAACGCTTTTCACGGGCGGGGCGGCTTTCATGGCCGGCCACCCGGAGCTTTCGCCCGAAGCATTTGCCGATCTGGCCGAGCACGATGACCGCGCCCACATGGCCTGGGAAGCTCTGATCGAGGGTGTCGTCAAGGGCGTGGCTGCTGAGCTGGTCGTGGTGCCCAGGCCGCGCGAGATTTTGATCTCCGGCCGGCTCTGCCGCACAGACAAGATCCGCCTGGAATTGATTCGCAGGCTGTCCGCCCTGGGTCCCGTGCGGCGAGTGGAGGGCCTGGCGCGAGTGGCCAAAGAAGCGGCTCAAGGCGCCGCCCTCATCGCCGATGGGCTGGCGGGCGGACCGAATGCCAAGCTGGTGGAGACGATGGAGATCCGTGGCGCGACCGGCACGGTATTAGATCATCTCTATATTCAAGATGCTGAAGCGCTCAAGAAGAAGTACTTGGGCTGAACCGGCGCGATGCGGATTCTGATCATTGGTGTCAGCACCAGGGGCCTGGCCGAGTCGGCTAAGGCTGCTGGTTACGATCCAGTCACCATCGATTACTTTGGCGATTACGATCAAAAGAGCTGGTGTGAGAACCTGTCTCTCAAGCGGGATCTGAACCTGCCCTTTGGATCCGCTCAGCCTGTATGAAGCCAGCCGGAATCTCAAGTTCGAGGCCGTGGCCTACACCTCCAACCTGGAAAATCACCCGGAGGTGATTAAGAGATTCGAGGATGCCAACGCGGAAAAGCACAGCCGTTTGCTGGGTAACAGCGCAGAAGTGCTTTTGCGCGTGCGCCACTGGCCGACACTGTTTGGTTTCTTGCAGAGCCAGGGAGTGCCCGTGCCCGTGACGCTGTACGAGGGGCAGCAGCCGCCTGCCGACGATCAGCGGCGCTGGCTGCGCAAGCCGATCCGCAGCGGCGGCGGACACGACATTGGTTATTGGGCGAAGGATCGGCCGGGCGGGGCCATGTTCATCCTTCAAGAGCATGTCTCGGGGATCAGCGCGTCGGCCACGTTTGTGTCGAATGGCAAAGAGTGCGTCGTGTTGGGCTTGACCGGGCAGATCATCGGCCGGCCTGAATTTGGCGCGAGCGGTTTTCGCTACTGTGGCAACATTCTGCCCCTCACCGCGGGGCAGGGCGCAGCGCTTGCCCAGGTGCGGGACATCACCACTCGCCTGACGCGTGAATTCAAGCTGGTCGGTGTCAATGGGCTGGACTTTATACTCAAAGATGAGCGGGTCGTTCCAGTCGAGGTCAATCCGCGCTACTCGGCTTCCATGGAACTGATCGAGCGGGCTTATGGCGTGTCCATCTTTGATCTGCACGTAAAGTCTGTTCTGCAAGGAACGCTGCCCGATTTCGATTTAGCGGGAAAGCTGGCAGACCAGCGATTTTTCGGCAAGGCCATTGTGTACGCCGAAGAAGATGGCGCAGCGCCTGATACGCGCGGTTGGCCGGCGCGCGATATCCGTGATGTGCCTTTTCCGGGCGAAGCGCTGTCCGCCGGCGACCCCGTGTGCACGGTCCTGGCCTCTGGACTCACGCAGGCCGAATGCTTCGCCGGCTTGGTTGCTCAAGCCGAAACGATCAAAGGAGAAATCTATGCCCGATAGCAAACTCATCCTGATTACCGGCCGGTCCACCAAGCAAGGTGTTGGCATCTCGGAAGGCAAACACCTGGCCGACTACCAGACGGCGACCACCGTCCTGGAATTGAGCCAGGCTGACATGAACCGTTATGGGCTGCACGATGGCGACACGGTGCGTTTGACCAGCCGCCATGGTGAGGCCACCGTCCAATGCCGTTCGGAGAAACTGCCTGACGGCATGGCCTTTATGGCTTTTGGCTCGACGATCAATCAACTCATGGGCAGCGAGACATACTCGACGGGTATGCCCGATACCAAGGGGATTGAAGTGGAATTGGAAAAGAGCCAGGCCTGAGGGAACAGCACAGTTCCAAGGAGTATGGTATGCAAGTCGATAACGTGGTGTGCGCATTCTGCGGTTGTGTATGCGACGATATTAGCGTCACCGTCGAAGAGGGCCGTGTCACGCAGGCCAAGAATGCCTGTGTCCTGGGCAAAGCCTGGTTCCTGAGTCACGGTCAACCCTCCGATCACCCGGCGGCTCTGATCGGCGGCCAGCCGGCCAGCCTGGACGAGGCGGTGGACACGGCGGCCCGCATCCTGGCCGAGGCTCGCTATCCGCTCATCTACGGGTTGAGCAGCACCAGCCTGCGAGGCGCAGGGCCAGGCGGTCGCGCTGGCTGAGGCGATTGGCGGCTGCATTGATTGCTGCACCTCGGTCTGCCACGGCCCGTCGGGGATGGCGGTCCAGGGTATCGGCGAGCCGACCTGCACACTGGGTGAAGTCAAGAACCGGGCCGACCTGATCGTTTACTGGGGCTCGAACCCGGGCGAGTCACATCCGCGCCACATGGCCCGTTACGCCGTCACCCCCAAAGGCCGGTTCATCCCGCGCGGGCGCAAAGATCGCACGGTCGTCCTGGTTGATGTGCGACCGACCCCCAGCTCACGCGCGGCTGATCTCTTCCTCCAGGTCAAACCCGGCAAGGATTTTGAGCTGCTCTGGTCGCTGCGCGCGCTGGTCAAGGGCCAGGCGATCGATGAGGCCGCGCTGGCCGGCACCGGCCTGACGCTGGCGCAGTTGACCGACCTGGCTGAGCGCATGAAACGCTGCCGGTTTGGGGTGCTGTTTATCGGGCAGGGGCTGACCCAGAGCCGGGGCAAACACATGAACACCTCGGCGGCATTTATGCTGGTGCGCGATCTGAACAGCATCACCAAGTTCTGCGCTCATTCCCATGCGCGGCCACGGCAACGTCACCGGCATTGACCACGTGCATGGGCTGGCAGACCGGTTACCCCTTCGCGGTCAACTTCAGTCTGGGCTATCCCCGCTTCAATCCCGGCGAGTATACCGTGGTGGATGTGCTCAGCCGCAACGAGGCGGATGCGGCCTTGATCATCGCTTCGGATCCGGTGGCCAGTCTGCCGCGCAAGGCGGTGCAACGACTGAGGGAAGTTCCGACCATTATCGCTGGATACTCATGAGAGCGAGACGACGCGCATCGCGCGGGTGGCCTTCACCACGGCCACGGCGGGCATCTCTGTTGAAGGCACCGCCTACCGCATGGATAATGTCCCGCTCCACTTGAGCAACGTCCTGCCATCGCCCTATCCCTCGGATGAACAAGTGCTCGGCCGGATATTGGCCCGGGTAAAGGAGTTGAAGCCATGCTGCGCATAATCAACGGCGAGGTGTATGACCCGACTCAACGGCATCAACGGCGAGGTGCGGGATATCTGCGTGCAGGACGGCCGGATCGTGGCGGACGCCCCGGGCGCCCCGGGTGACCGGACCATCGATGCCGCCGGCATGGTGGTCATGCCGGGCGGCGTGGATATGCACAGCCACATCGCCGGGCCCAAAGTGAACCTGGCCCGCAAGATGCGGCCCGAAGATCATCGCAACGACGTCATGCCGCGCACCGCGATCACGCGCTCGGGCACGGGCGGCAGCGTGCCCTCCATCTTTACCACCGGCTATCGCTACGCCATCATGGGCTACACCACGGCGTTCGACGCGGCCGTGGCGCCGCTGGTCGCTCGCCACGTCCACGAAGAATTCAATGACCTCCCGGTGGTCGACAAGGGCTTTTTCGCGGTGATGGGCAACAACGAGTTCATCATGCAGCGCATCGGGGCCAAGCGGCACGATCAGGCGCGCGACTATGTCGCCTGGCTGCTGCAAGCGACTAAAGCCTATGCGATCAAGGTGGTCAATCCGGGCGGCGTGGAACTGTGGAAGTCGTCCCGGGGCAATGCTCATACGCTGGACGACGAAGTGACCGGCTTTGGAGTTACGCCGCGCGAGATCGTCCAGACGCTGTCGGATGTCGCCACCGAGCTGAAACTGCCCCACACGGTGCACATCCACTGCAACAACCTGGGCATTGCCGGGAACTGGGAAACGACCCTGGAGACGATGAAGGCCCTGGACGGGCGGCGCGGCCACATCACGCACATCCAGTTTCACAGCTATGGCGGCACGCCCGGCGCGCTGTTCACCTCCAAGGCCGCTGAGTTAGCCGAATACGTCAATGCCCACCCGAATCTGACGGTGGATGTGGGCCAGGTGATGTTTGGCGATACGACCTCGATGACGGGCGATGGGCCGGTCGGCTATATGCTGTACCAGGTGACCGGGCGCAAGTGGGCCAACGTTGATCTGGAGAACGAAGAGGGCTGCGGCATTGTGCCCGTCGAGTACAAGGACAAGAACCATGTCCATACCACGCAGTGGGCGATCGGGCTGGAATGGTTCCTCATGATCAATGATCCGTGGCGGATCGCCCTGGCCACCGACAATCCCAACGGCGCTTCGTTTATGATGTACCCCCGCATCATCCGCCTGCTGATGGATCGCGAGTTCCGGCGGGAGATGATGAAGACGGTGAACCAGAAGGCGCTGGCCAAGACGCACCTGCCCGAGCTGGATCGCGAGTATTCGCTGTATGAGATCGCGATCATCACGCGGGCCGGCCCGGCCAAACTGCTGGGCCTCAAGCACAAGGGCCATCTGGGAGTCGGCGCCGACGCCGACATCACCATCTACGACAAAAACGACGACAAAGAGAAAATGTTCGCCTGCCCGCGCTACGTCATCAAAGACGGACGCGTGCTGGTCGAGGACGGCCACATCCGCGAGGATGTGTATGGGCGCACGCTCTACGTGGCCCCCGCCTATGATCCGGCCATCGAGCCGGACATCCGGGAGTACTTTGACAAGTACTACACCATCCGGTTCGAGAATTACCCGGTGCCAGCTGGAGCATTACTTGCCACAACACGAAGTCGTGCCCTGCGGCTGAAGCGTGAAAGTAACAGCCTTTCGCAGCCCGCATGCTACGCATACGCAGACAGGAGGCAGCAGCGATGAAATTACGAGGAAAGGTTGCGATCATTACCGGCGTCAGCGGCGATGGGCAGAACGGCCAGGCCGTGGCGCAAGCTTTTGCCCAAGAGGGCGCCAGGCTCGTGCTGGTGGCGCGGCGGGCCGAGAAACTCAACGCGCGCGCCGAAGAGATCAAGTCCCTGAACGCCGAAGTGCTCGCGATTCCCGCTGACCTGACCAATGAGGCTGAGGTCAACGGCGTGGTCCAGCAGACGCTCGAAAAGTTTGGCCGGGTGGATGTCCTGGTCAATCTGGCCGGCGGGTTGACCAAATACAAAGCGGCTACCGAGCATACGCTGGAAGATTGGACCAGCGAATTGAACAACAATTTGCTCTCGGCCTTCCTGTGCTCCCGGGCCGTGTTCGAGCCGATGAAGGCCGGCGGCGGCGGGCGGATCGTCAACTTCGCGCGGGCCGGCGGGCCGCAGGCCAAGATGGTGGCTTACAACTGCGCCAAGGCCGGGGTGGTGGCGCTGACGCAGACCTTTGCCCTGGAAGGCCGCAAGCACAACATTGGCGTGAATGCGGTGGCGCCGGGACTGGTGGACACCAAGTCCAATGTCAAGGCCATGCAGCCCAAGCCGGAAGACCAGGCGCGCTGGCCCAAGCGGGAAGAGATCGCCGCGGCCGTTGTTTTCCTGGCGTCCGACGAAGCGAGCGGCATCACCGGCCAGGTTGTCGAAGTGCCCGGCCGTGTGTAATGCGATCAGGTGGGGCAGGGCGATGAGCGCCGCAGCCGCCGCCCTGCGTCACGGCACGATAGGATTTTAGAGATGACACTCTACATCAACGGCGTTGAGATCGAAGACACCTTTGCCGAGGGCTTTAAAATGTGGGGCGCGCGGGTGATCATCACCGGCAAGAACCGCAAGTGGGCGCTGGAAGCGGCGACGAAGATGATCGGGCTTTGCCACCTCGGTAATCGGCTGCAAATGCGAGGCCGGGATCGAAGGTGAGGTGGCCGACACACCGGACGGGCGGCCCGGCTTCAGTGTGCTGCTGTTCACGCCGTCCAAGGATGATCTGCCCAAGCGGCTGATGGAGCGCATCGGCCAAACTGTGATGACCTGTCCGACGACGGCCTGCTTCAACGGCCTGGTGAGTGACACGACCATGTCGATCGGCGGGCAGGCTGCGTTACTTTGGCGATGGCTATCAGGCCAGCAAGCTCATCGGCGGCCGCCGGTTCTGGCGCATCCCGGTCATGGAGGGCGAGTTCCTGATTGAAGAGAAATTCGGGATGCAGCGCTCGGTCGGCGGCGGCAACTTCCTGGTCTTGGGCGAAAATGTCGATGCCACGCTCGAGGCCACCGAGCGCGCCGTGGAAGCCATGCAAAAAGTGCGCGGCGTGGCGCTGCCGTTTCCCGGCGGCATCGTGCGGAGCGGCAGCAAAACCCGCTCGCGCTACAAATTCCTGATTGCCTCCACCAACGATGCCTACTGCCCCACCTTGCGCGGCAGCGTCGAGAGCGCGCTGCCGGAAGGCGTCAACTCCGTGCTGGAAATCGTGATCGATGGCCTGGACTTGCCGTCTGTCGAAGAGTCAACGCGGGTGGGTGTCCGCGCTGCCTGCATTCCCGGCATCCGGCGCATCTCGGCGGGCAACTACGGCGGCACACTGGGGCAATTCCAGATCCACCTGCACAAGGTGTTAGCCTGACTGACGAGCACCTGGCTCTGTCAGTGCCTGCGCCGTGCGACTGGCACGAGGACAGATCTTTCGGGAAGGTGCGGAGACCTCTTGCATGACTACGTTAACACTTAAATCTCAACCAGCAGTTCCATTGGAAGCCGAAACCATTACCCCTGATCGTTTCCTGGGCAAATCCAACGCCGAGATCGCCGCTTTGCCTGTGACCTATGGCAATCAGCGGGCCACCCTGGGAGACTGGTTTGCCATCACCGGCGATGGCGCGCCAGAGATCGTCGCTTGAGGGCGATCTGTCGCGGGTCAAGCAGATCGGCCTGGGCATGACGCAGGGCAAGATCACCATTCACGGCGATGCCGGCATGCACCTGGGCGCCACCATGCGCGGCGGCGAGATTGCCGTGCACGGCAATGCCGGCGACTGGGCCGGCGCTGAAATGCAGGGCGGATTGATCCGGATCTTGGGCAACGCCGGCCACGGGCTGGGCGGAGCGTATCGCGGCAGCCGGCGCGGGATGAAGAAGGGCACGATCATCGTCACAGGCAACGCCGGGAATGAACTGGGCGCGACGATGCGCCGGGGCCTGATCGCGGTGCTGGGCAACGTGGGCGATTTTTGCGGCGCGTTCATGATCGCCGGCTCCATTCTCGTCTTTGGCCAGCTGGGCGCGCGCGCGGGCGCCGGGCTGAAGCGCGGCACGATCGTCGCCTTCCAGCCGCCGGAGCTGCTGCCCACCTTCCGGGGCGCCTGCACCTATCAACCGATTTTTCTGCGGATGCTCCTGGAGCAGCTGCGCGGCCTGGGCGTCGAGATCGCCGAAGACAAGGTCGAAGGCCGCTATCGGCGCTACGTCGGAGACATGAACGCCTTAGGCAAAGGCGAGATTCTGGTTTGGGAGGGCAAATGATCAGCGTCAATGAAGGGGCCGCCAAGATCGTCGAAACCATGGTCGATCAGGCCGAAAACCTGGGCATTCAAGTGTCCAGATTACCCAGCGGCGCGCAAGTGTTGGACCTGGGCGTGCAAGCACCCGGCGGCCTGCAAGCCGGCAAGTATCTGTCTGAAGTGTGCCTGGGCGGCCTGGGCCAGGTGACGTTCCTGCCGCTGCAATTTGGCGACTTCTGGCTGCCCGGCGTGGGCGTGAGTGTGGACTCTCCGGCCATCGGGTGCATGGGGTCGCAGTATGCCGGCTGGGCCATCAAGCGCGAGAAGTATTTTGCGATGGGCTCCGGCCCGGCCCGCGCCCTGGCGGTCGTCGAGAAACTATACGAGAAGCTGGATTACCGCGACAAGGCCGAGGTGGCCGCGATCGTGCTGGAAGGCCGGCGAGCTGCCGACCGACGAAGTGGCAACTTACATTGCCGGCAAGTGCGGCATCAGTCCCGCCAACCTCACGCTGCTCATCGCGCCCACCGCTTCGGTGGCCGGCTCGATCCAGATCTCGGCGCGAGTCGTCGAGACCGGGCTGCACAAGATGGTCGAGCTGGGCTTTGACGTGCGCCAGGTCGTGAGCGGCTACGGCACGGCGCCCATCGCCCCGGTGGACAAGGACGACCTGCGCGCCATCGGACGCACGAACGACTGTATCCTGTATGGCGGACAGGTCTACTATGCCGTCCGCGCCGACGACGCCGAGTTGGCGGCCCTGGTCGAGCGGATTCCCTCCTCGGCTTCCAACGACTACGGCCAGCCTTTCTATCGCCTGTTCAAGCAGTATGGCGATTTCTATAAGATCGATCCGCTGCTCTTTAGCCCGGCCCAGGTCACGATCAATAACCTGACCAGCGGCAAGAGCTATCGCGCTGGATACGTGAATGCCGAGGTGCTGGGAGCGTCGCTCCTGGGCCTGGCACACGGGACGCCTGCCTCGTGAAAATCGCCATCCTGGCTTCCGAAGCAGGCTGGCACGTCGTTCGCCTTCAGCAAGCACTGGAACAGCGGGGCGCGACCGTTATCCGTTATAGCAGCACGCGGTTACTTGCCCGCATCGCTGCCGCGCCCCGCACCAGTGTCGCGGGTATTTCCCTCGACGACTGCGACGCCGTGATCGTGCGCGGCATCCCCATCGCAGCGGTGGAACAGATCATCTATCGCGTGGACGTGCTGCACCGGCTCGAGAACAGGGGCGTGCGCGTCATCAACTCGGCCGTCGCCATCGAAAAGACGGTGGACAAGTATTACACATCCAGCCTGTTGGAAGATGCCGGGCTGCCCACACCGCGCACCATCGTCACGGAACGCTTTGACGAGGCGGTGGCGGCATTTGCCGAATTGGGCGGCGACGTGATCGTCAAGCCCCTGTTCGGATCGGAAGGCAAGGGCATGATGCACATCAACGACCCCGATCTGGCGCACCGCGTCTTTCGCACGCTGGAACTGGGCCGCTACGTTTACTATCTGCAAGAGTATATCCCGCATCAGGATTGGGACATCCGCGCCTTCGTGCTGGGCGGGCGAGTCCTCGCGGCGATGCGGCGGTTGGGCAACGGCTGGAAGACGAACATCGCTCAAGGGGCGCAGAGCGAGCCTTTCCAGCTCAGCCCGGAACTGGAAGCGCTGAGCCTGCGCGCCGCTCAGCTGGTCGAGGCCGATTATGCCGGCGTGGACATCCTGTGCGACCAGCACGGGCAGCCTTATGTGCTGGAGGTCAACAGCATCCCCGGCTGGCGCGGCCTGCAGCGCACCGTCGAGTTTGAAATTGCCGATGTCATCGCCGACCATATGCTGGGGCTCGTGAGCGGATGACCCGGCAGAGCGACCAGCTCGCAAACCTGGTTGGGCCGTCCTCGAGACAGACTGTTGCTCTGGCGGCGCAAGCGGCCTGCGTCCGGGAAGTCTGCGCCCCAAAACCCGGCAACGTCAACCGCCTCCACGATTTCGCCGACACGCGCTTCGAGGACTTCGTGCTCAGCGCTATGGCCATCGGCCCGGCCATGCTGGAAGCCGATCGACTCGGCGTCGGCCAGATCATTCAGCAGGCTGTCCGCGACACACGCCAGCTCGTGCAGTCCAACACCAACCTGGGCATCGTGCTGCTGTTAGCGCCGCTCGCCAAGGCTTGCCGATCGAGCGGCGCTGTGCGTGAGAACGTGAGGCGAATCCTGGCCGCGTTGACGGTGGACGACGCCCGTCACACCTATGCCGCCATCCGCATGGCGCAGCCGGGAGGCATGGGGACAGACAGCGGAAGCCGACGTGGCCGAAGAACCCTCCATCACGCTCCTCCAGGCGATGGAGCTGGCGCAGGGACGCGACGCCCTGGCCCGCGAGTATGTGACTGACTTCGCCATCACCTTCGAGATCGGCTACCCCGCTCTGCGCGCGGCCTGGCAGATGACCGATCAACCTGCGCAGGCGATCGTGCAGTGTTATCTGGCGCTGCTGGCTAATGTGCCGGATACGCTGATTGCCCGGAAGCGCGGGCTTGAGACGGCAACCGAGGTTTCGCGCTGGGCGGCGGAAACGCTGGCGCTGGGCGGCGCGCTCACCCCGCAAGGACAAGACGCCGTGGCCGATCTGGATCGCAGGCTGCGCGACGAACGCCACACGCTGAACCCCGGCACGACGGCTGACCTGACCACCGCGGCACTCTTCCTGCTTCTCCTGCGCGAGCTGCCCTCTGGTCTATAGTCCGTATCGCGCCACACCGTCACGCTTCGCGCCGCGCGCTTTCGCCTTCCCCAGGACGCCCCCGACTCCCCGGTGGGGAGTCGGACAGGGTGTACCCGCCGCCATCGCCCGTGACACAAAACCTCACGTCGCTCGATCGAACGCGCTGCCATGGAGTGCATTTCGGGTCAGGACATGCGCCGTTGAAAGTGTTCCACCGCAGTCGGACTGCGGCAGCGGCAGTGCAACTGCCTCGCAACGGCGTAACTCCTAACGGGTAAAATTTCAGGCATGAATTCTCCACGTCAAGTGGATAGGGAATCGATGGCGCTTGTGATGGCGGTCGTTTGGCCTTACAATGAGAAAATGCATCGGCCGGAGTCAGAAGAAAACACCTTGCGAGGTAGACGATGAACGCTGAAGCCATAAACAATCGCATTGGCATTCTTGTGGGGGGAGGGCCGGCGCCGGGAATTAACGGCGTGATTTACGCGGCCACGATGGAGGCCTGCCAGAATCATCGGGAAATCATCGGGATTTACGACGGGTTCAGACACCTGATGGAAGGGAAGGTCGTGGGAATCCCGCTCTTGCCCGACACGGTCGGCTATATCCACAAGGAGGGCGGATCGATCCTGCGCACCGCCCGGGCCAACCCCACAAAGTCGGAAAAGACTCTGCGGAGCTGCGTGACCGCGCTGCTGGACGCCGGGATTACGTCCCTGGTTTCGATCGGCGGAGATGACACGGCGTTTTCCGCCTCACGGGTAGCCCGCTATGCCCAGGAAACCATGGGGGTCAGACTGAACTCGGTACACGTGCCCAAGACGATCGACAATGACCTGCCCCTGCCGGAAGACATTCCCACGTTTGGCTTCGAGACGGCCCGCGCCCTGGGGGCGCAGCTGACCATTAACCTGAAGCGGGATGCGGCCACCAATCAGCACTGGTTCCTGGTCATGACCATGGGGCGCAAGGCTGGACACCTGGCGCTGGGGATTGGGACGAGCGGGGTGGCGACGGTGACCCTGATCCCGGAGGAGTGGGCCGGGCGAGAGATCCGCCTGCAGGAAGTGATTGACATCCTGGCCACCTCGGCGCTGCTGCGCATGCTGGATCAGAAGCGTTACGGCGTGGCCATACTGGCCGAAGGGATCCTGGAAAACCTGGCGCATGAAGACCTGGAAGCCCTGGACCATGTCGAGCGGGACGAGCACGGGCATATCCGCCTGGCCGAAGTCAACTTCCTGGACATCCTCAAGCGAAATCTGGATCGGGACCTCGACCGCATGGATGTGCACATGCGCTTTATCAAGCAAGTGCTGGGCTACGAGCTGCGCTGCGCGCCGCCCTGCGCCTACGATGTGGAGTACACGCGCACCCTGGGCGAAGCGGCGATCGATTTCCTGCTCGCCGGAGGGACGAACGCGATCATCACCGTGCAGAACAGCCAGATCGTGCCGATCCCGTATGACGAGATGATCGACCCGGAAACCGGCAGGACGGGAGTGCGGATGGTGGATACGAACTCCTACCGCTACCGGTCGAGTTACAAGTCCATGACACGCCTGAAACCCGAACACGCCCGCGACGAGGCCCTGTTTGAACGGCTGGCAGCCCTGACCAACCTGACCTGTCAAGAGTTCAAGGCGCGGTTTGGGTATCTGGCCGGTGTGGCCCCGCGACCCTACTAAGGCTGAGGGCTGAGGGATGAAGATCTTTCGGACGGATGAATTTTCCTTGCCGCTGCCGGAAGGACATCGCTTCCCGGTTACGAAATACGCCCTGCTGCGCCAGCGGGTGGAAGCGGCGGGCATCGCAAAGCCCGCTGATCTGCTCGCGGCCCCGGCGGCCGGCGACGAAGAGATCACCCGCGCTCACACGGCGGAGTATGTGCGCCGCGTGCAGAACGGCGAGTTGACCGGCAAGGAGCTGCGCCGCATCGGCTTTCCGTGGTCGCCACAGCTGGTGGAGCGCTCGCGCCGATCGAGCGGGGCGACGATCGCGGCCGCGCGGGCGGCGCTGCGCGACGGCGCGAAGCTTGGCGTCAACCTGGCAGGCGGCACGCATCATGCCTTCGCCGATCGCGGCGAGGGCTACTGCGTCTTCAACGATGCCGCCATCGCCGCGCGGGCCGTGCAGGCCGAAGGGCTGGCGCAGCGCATCGTCATTATCGACTGCGATGTGCATCAGGGCAACGGCACGGCGAAAATCTTCGAGAATGATCCGAGTGTGTTCACCTTCTCGATCCACGGCGCGAAGAACTTCCCATTTCACAAAGAGACGAGCGACCTTGACGTGGCCCTGCCGGACGGCGCCGACGATGCGACCTACCTGGCCGCGCTGCGGGAAGCGCTGCCCATTGTGCTGGAACGCGCGCAAGCCGATCTCGCGATCTACCTCGCGGGCGCCGATCCCTACTTCGACGATGCCTTCGGGCGTATGAAGTTGACCAAGCCGGGATCTGCTGGAACGCGATCGCTTCGTGCTGGAGAGTTGTCGTGCGTTGGGTTTACCGGTGGCGATCACGATGGCGGGCGGCTATGCCAGGCGCGTTGAAGATACGGCGGACATTCATTTTCAGACGGTGAAGTTGGCGGCGGAGATGTGAACTGCGGCCTGTTGCTTTCACTATCCGGGGTCGTGTCAATGAAGAATACGAGGAAAGGGTTTCGCAATGAATGATATTCATGACGAAAAAGAAGCCCAGACGGTTATCGAAAGCGCTTGTCCCAATTCTCCTGTTCGGCGGGTGGCGCTCTCCATCTTTGGTGAAGCGATCCGCGAGGTCAACATCTACGGGCGCGACAAGTGGGCACTCAGAGTAGAGAAGACACTACGTCTGACCGTGAAACACTATTACGTGTGCACATTGTGCGAATGTGGCGTGTGGCTTGCGTTGGATGATCGGTTTAATTTTCCCCAAAACAATCTTGCTCCAATGAATAACTATTACCCAACCTTTCAGCAGCTGCGCACTTGGGGATGGGTGCCCGATCAAGCCGGGCAACCAGGTGCTTATCCAACTTACCAAATGACTACACACGGACCAAATTTCTCCATCAACGGCTGCTACACGATTGATCTGAATCGTCACGATGATGGTTGGCCGTATATCCGGCGGTTGTTCTTCGATTTCACTTACAAAGCGATCTACTACGGCCAACCGATGGATCAAAGAACGCCGGGCCTGCATTCGCCAGGTGCCGTGAAGTATCTGCGAAATTATCTAGGGATCAACCTGCCCGATCCGTTATACTGATAAGCCCCCAACACTGAGGCTCCAGGCAAGTCATCGTGAAAGCATCCTGCAAGATTGAGCCTGTTGGACGACAAGCCTATGCCACCGAACGAAGCCACCACTCGCCGTGAAATGATTGACCCCGCCCTCAAGAAGGCCGGCTGGGATGTGAACGATCCGCAGCGGGTCGGGCTGGAGATTCCTGTCGATGGCTTCGATCCACAAGCGTGGCACGAACTGGAACAGCAACTGCGCCGTATCCGCCAGCAGAACCAAATCTACGAGGTCGAACTGCCGGCGGGTGTCTGCGATTACGCGCTGTACCGCGATAACGGCGAGATCATCGGCATCGTCGAAGCCAAGAAGACCAGCATCGATCCGCGACTGGCACAGGCGCAGGCCGAGTTCTACGTCAGCGAGATTGCGAAGCGGCAGAGTTTCCGCCCGTTCGCGTTCATGACCAACGAGGGGCGTTCGAGACCTGACAGGTGGCTCAAAGGAATCCCGCCGTTTCGAGATGCGGTGAGCCACCTGTCAGGTCTCCTGGTCGCGGGCGCGAATCGCTGCGGCAAGCGGAGACGCCCTCGGCGGTTCGGGGTGTTGTTGGAAGGGGCGTTCGCGGGGCGAAGTGTCATTGCGAGGCCCGCAGGGCCGAAGCAATCCCCTGATCGAAGCGGAGATTGCTTCGTCGCAAACTGCGCTCCTCGCAATGACGGGAGACTGCGGCAGGCGGAGACGCCCACGGCGGTTCGGGGCGGTGTTGGAGGGGGCGTTCGCGGGGTGAAGTGTCATGGCGAGGCCCGCAGGCGCGAAGCATTCCCCTAATCGAAAATGAGATTGCTTCGCTTCGCTCGCAATGACGGCGGACCGGGGAGATTGCTTTGGCGCGAAAAGATGCGCCTCGCAATGACGGGTGCTGCGCAGAGCGTTATCGGACGGGAGTTTTCATTATAGACCCCAAGGGTTTCAAAAACCCTTGGGGTCTAACTTGGCGGCGACATGATCGATTTATCACTGGTGTTGAAGGGTTTGATGATCGGCTTTTCCATCGCGGCCCCGGTCGGCCCGATCGGGGTGCTGTGCATCCGGCGGACACTGGCCGAAGGCCGCGCGTACGGCCTCGCCTCGGGACTGGGCGCGGCCACGGCCGATGCCTTCTACGGCACGCTGGCGGCGCTGGGCTTGACTCTCGTCTCGGCCTTTCTGGCCGATCAGGCGAACTGGCTCAGGTTGATCGGCGGGGCGTACCTGTGCTATCTGGGCGTCAAGACGTTTCGCTCACCGCCCGCCCAGCAGGCGGCCGAAGCCAAAGGCCGCGGCTTGCTGGGCGCTTACGGTTCGACGCTGTTTCTCACGCTGACCAATCCGCTGACGATCTTCGCCTTTGCCGCGATTTTTGCCGGGGTGGGCGCCGAGGCCGCCGCCGGTAATACGCTCGGCGCGCTGAACGTGGTGCTGGGCGTGTTCCTGGGTTCGTCGGCCTGGTGGCTGATCCTGGTGACCTTGACCAGTCTGTTCCGAACAAAACTCACGAAGACGGGGCTGGTGTGGGTCAATCGGCTGTCAGGGCTGCTCATCCTGGGCTTTGGCGTGGTTATCCTGTATGGGCTCGCTGCACCGATCTTCGAGATGGGCAGTCTGGATGCCCGATACACCTAGTGCGCCTCCGCCGCTTTGCGGCGGGCAAGGCGAAGGCACGCTTCGCGGGGCACACTCGCATCCATTCCCTCTGCGCTTGCCCATACCCGACGCTTTGCGCCGGTGGGCCGCCAGGCGCGCTTTCAGGGACTTCGTGCGTGCCCACGGGAGCACTCCCCCAAAAGATGGGGACTTCGTGCACCCGCCTCCGGCGGGTGTAGGCCCCTGTGAGGCAGTGCGGTGTGACGGGATTGCTATCACCCGGTTTTCAATAGGTTGGAAGCGATATGGTATAATCGGCGCTTGACGAACAACGAGTAAAATCTTATGGCATTTAATCCTCTTAATGCACTTTTTGGCCTGTTTTCTCTGGACTTAGGCATCGACCTGGGCACGGCCAATACGCTGGTCAACGTCCGCCACAAAGGCATCGTCTTGAACGAGCCGTCCTGGGTGGCGATTGACAAGCGCACCAAGCGCCCCCTGGCGATTGGCGCTGAAGCGCGCGAGATGGTAGGGCGCACGCCGGGTAACATCGTGGCGATTCGCCCACTGCGTGACGGCGTCATCTCCGACTTCGAAATCACGGAGGCCATGCTCGACTACTTCATCAAGAAGGCGCACAGCCAGATGTTCCCGCTGCTGGAGCCGCGCCCGCGTGTCGTGGTGGGCATTCCCAGCGGTGTGACGGAGGTCGAACGGCGCGCGGTCTATGATGCCTGTATATCCGCTGGCGCGCGTGAAGCGTACCCGATTGAAGAACCCATCGCCGCCGCCATTGGCGCCGGGCTGCCGATCATGGAAGCGCGCGGCAGCATGGTCATCGACGTCGGCGGCGGCACGACCGAAGTGGCCGTGTTCTCGCTGGGCGGCGTGGTGCTGAGCAAGTCGCTCCGCGTGGCGGGCGACGAACTGGACGAAGACATCATGCAGTACGTCCGCCAGAAATACAATCTGCTCATCGGCGAGCGCATGGCCGAACGCGTGAAGATCAACATCGGGTCGGCGTATCCGCTGCCCGAGGAAAAGATCATGACCATTCGCGGGCGCAGTGTCGTCACGGGCCTGCCGGAATCGGTGGACATCTCCAGTATCGAAATCCGCGAGGCGCTGTCGGGTTCCATCAGCCTGATCGTGGATCTGGTGAAAGCCGCGCTGGACGAGACTCCGCCCGAGGTGGTGGCCGACTTGATGGAGCAGGGCATTGCGTTGGCGGGCGGCGGCGGGTTGTTGCTGGGCCTGGCACAGCGCCTGAGTGAAGAAGTCAAGGTTCGTGTCTGGCTTGCGCCCGATCCGTTGACGGCGGTCGCCATTGGCTGCGGCTCGCTGCTGGAGAATCTCGACACCTTGCGCGCGATCCTGCAGAGCGTGATCGCAGCCGCCGCCGGGTGATCGCGCCTGTCGGAATCTGATCGTTCGGCCGAGTCAGGCCGGCTCTGTCATTGGAGGTTGGACGCTTTGCGGGAGATTGGAGCAGCATGCCAATCGCCAGCGTCCAGCCTCCAATTTCCATCTAGCGTCCTCGTCATTGCGAGGAGCGCTGTCCGTGACACGGGGGCGCGCATGGCGAAAACGCTCGCAATGACCCTCTCTATCACACTATGAATCGTGATCGATCTCGAACCTGGTTGGTGCTGGCGCTGGCTGCCGTGGCCGTGGTCCTGCTGCTGCTGCACGAAGGCGGCCAACTCCAGCCGATCGAAAACGTGGTGAACACGATGCTGGGCCCGATCGAGCGGGCGGCCTCCGGCGTGTTTGGCGGCATCGGCAATCTTTTTGGCGCCGTGCGCGATTTGAACGAGCTGCGCACGCGCAATGCCGAACTCGAAAAACAGAACCAGGACCTGCTGACCGAGATCGCGGGCCTGCGCGGGCTGGAAGGCGAGAACGGCGTGCTGCGCCAGCTGCTGAACTACACGCAGGAGAACCCCCAGTCCAAGTATCAAACGGCGGCGGTCATTGGGCGTGATCCCAGCCCGTACTTGCGCTACATCACCATCAATGCCGGCAATCGTGAAGGGCTGCGGCCGGGCATGCCGGTGGTCACCGCGGGTTCGACGCTGATCGGGCGGGTGTCCGAAGTCGGCTTGCGCTCGTCCAAAGTGCAGCTGCTGAACGACCTGTCGAGCGCGGTGAACGTGCGGCTGCAAGCGTCGAATGCCACCGGGCTGGCGGTCGGCCAGCAGGACGGATCGCTGTTGGTGCAGTATCTGCCGCTCGATGCCAAGATCGCCGACAATGACATCGCTTTGACCAGTGGCCTCGGCGGCAACCTGCCGCGCAACCTGGTGGTGGGCCAGGTCACCGGCGTGCAGAAAAACGACTTCGATGTCTCCCAGTCCGCGCAGCTGCGTCCGGCGGCGGATTATGAGCGGCTCGATGTGGTGCTGGTCATCACCAACTTCGAAGTGATCGAGCCGGCGACCGATGCGACACCCACTCCCGAGGCAACGCCGGCGCCCACGGCCACGCCCAACCCGTAGGCCGACTTACCATGAGCCTCTATTTCGTCATCCCGTTCATGGCGCTGCTTGCCATCTTTCAGGGCACAGCCGCGCCGCAGATTCGCCTGGCAGGCGGATCGTTGAACCTGCTGCTGTTGTGTGTCATGTCGTGGGAGCAGATCGAGGCGCGGGGCGAAGGCTATGTGTGGGCCTTCATCGGCGGGCTGTTTCTCGATCTGATGGGCGGCGGGCCGTTTGGCGGATCGGTCCTGGCGCTGTTGGCGGCGACGTTCGTCGCCAGCCTGCTGGGCGGCGGCCTGTTCCGCGATCGACTGCTGCTCCCCCTGGTCACGGCAGTGGCCGGCACGTTCGCGTATAATGGTGTCTATCTGGTTCTTCTGCGCATTTTCGGCATCCCGGTCAACCTGGTGGACGCCCTGGTCCAGGTGGTCCTGCCGTCGGCGTTGATCAATATGCTGGCCAGTCCCATCGTGGCGCGCTTGATGCTGGCGCTGCACCGGCGGGTGAAACCGATCGGGGTGACGTGGCAGTGATCGGTAACGAGCTGAAGCAGTCGATATGAGTTCCCGCAAACGACGTATCTTCGCCAATCCGCGCATTTTGATCCTGTTGGGCGCAGCCCTGCTGGTGCTGGGCCTGTTCGTGCTGCGCCTGTGGGATTTGCAGGTCGTCCGGGGGGCTGAGTATCGCAATCAGGCGGTCAGCAACCGCCTGCGCGAAGAGGCCCTGCCTGCGCCGCGCGGCATTATCTACGATCGCACCGGCCAGCCCCTGGTCGTCAATGCGCCCAACTTTGAAGTGCAGATCATCCCGGCCTACCTGCCCGAAGATCCGCAGGCTGAGCGCGCCGTGCTGGAGCGCCTGTCGCAGCTGCTCAACATGCCGATCGAGCATCAGTCGGCGATTACGAGCACGCGGGTTATCACGGGGCAGGGCGTGCTGACCGTGCTGGACGGCATGCGCTACCTGTACGATCGCAGCGCGGATTCCATCGAGTCGCGCAAGTCCTACATCAAGAACATCGTCGACGAGGTGCGCGGCATCTCGCCGTATGAGCCGGTGGTGATCAGCAGCACCGTCCCGGGCCCGATCGCGCTGCAGGTGGCGGAAGAGGCTTATAACCTGCCGGGGGTGCGCGTAAACGCGTCGCCGGTGCGCGAGTACATCTCCGGCACACTGGCATCCGGCATTCTGGGTTACTTGCGGCGCATTACCCAGGAGGATTTGCCGCTGCTGCCGCCGGGCTATAACGCCGATATTGACCGGGTGGGCGCGGTGGGGATCGAAGGCGAGTTTGAAGAATTGCTGCGCGGGCGCAAGGGGCAGCGCCTGGTCGAAGAAGACGTGGTGGGGCGCGAGATTCGCGTGGTGAGCGAGCCGCAGCCGGCCGCGCCGGGCGATAATCTGCATCTGACGCTTGATCTTGATCTACAGGCTTTTTCCCAGCAGGCGCTGCAGAACGAGATCGACGAGATCAACCGCTTCTACGATCGCACCAAGACGCGGCGCGGCGTGGCGCTGGTCATGAATGTGAAGACCGGCGAGATTCTGGCGATGGTCAGCCTGCCGGCCTACGACAACAACATCTTTTCCAGGTCAGCCATCAAGCAGGCAGAGCTGGACGCCATTTCCAACGATCCCTACTTGCCGCAATTGAATCACGCGTTTCAAAGCGCGTTCGCGCCGGGCTCGGTGTTCAAGGTGGTGCCGGCTTCAGCCGGATTGCAGGAAGGCGTGATCACCCCCAGAACCATCATCTTCGATCCGGGCGTGCTGGTGCTGCCGAACGAATACTTCCCAGACAATGCCAGCCTCGCGCAGAAATTCTATGGCTGGTTCCGGCCAGGCTTTGGCGATCAGAACGTGGTCGATGCGCTGGCGCATTCCACGAATGTGTTTTTCTATAAGATCGGCGGCGGCTATCATGTCGCTAATCAGCCTGAGTTTAACGGGCTGGGGGTCGATCGGCTGGCGAAATACTCCGAGGCGTTTGGCTTCGGGCAGACCACCGGCCTCGATCTGATCGGCGAGTCGGCCGGCCTGGTGCCCACGCCCCTGTGGAAGCGGCAGAACCGGTCCGAGAATTGGACGACCGGCGACACCTACAACTTCTCGATCGGCCAGGGATTCCTCATCGCAACGCCGCTGCAAGTGCTGTCGGCTTACGCGGCCGTCGCCAATAACGGCGTGTTGATGCAGCCGCACATCGTCGCGCAGGTTACCGACGCCGACGGCAATGTCGTTCAGCGCTTCACCCCCAAAGCGGCGCGCACGCTGCCCATCAGCTCGGAGAACCTGGCTGTGGTGAAGCAGGGATTGGATGCCGTCGTCAACTCGGATACCGGCACGGGCAAGACGGCGCGCGTGGATGGCGTCCACATCGCGGGCAAAACGGGCACGGCCGAATATTGTGACGACCTGGCCATGAAGAATGGCGAGTGCTACGTCGGCCATCAGCCGACGCACGCCTGGTTCGCGGCTTATGCCCCGGTCGAAGATCCGGAGATCGCCGTGCTGGTCTTCATCTATAACGGCGGTGAAGGTTCTGAGCGCGCCGCACCCGTGGCCCAGAAAATTCTGCAGCACTACTTTGAGCGGAAGAACCAGCCGCCCGCTGCTCAAACCGGACAAGTTACGCCACCGTGAGAAACCGCACTCTGTGGTGCTATTGGCTGCCGCTTCTAGCGCTGAGCCTCTTTGTTTTCCGCTGCCTGTATGAACTCAACCCGATCCAGTTCACGTCGCTGGGCGACTGGCTGACCGTGCTGTTCGTCGTGCTCGGCGTGTTGGTTGTGGCGCGCATTATGCTTAACCTGGCGCAGCGCCGGCTCGAATGGTTCCCGCCCGACCTCAGTCCGTTGCTGCTCTTGCTGGCCTACGTCGTCTGGCCGCAGGTCGATTTGCTGTGGGCGCTGACGCTGCTGCTTGGCGCGCTGGCCCTGATCGCTGCGCGCCGCGTGCTGCCGCGCGCCCGCTGGTTCGATGGCGCGATCGGTCTGATCGTGCTGGCGCTTTACCTGGTCACGTTGGGCGATCATGTGGGGCTGGCCGATACGTTCGAGTTCCAGGTCGTCGCGCCGCAGTTGGGCATTGCCCACCCGACCGGCTATCCGCTGTTCGTCGGGCTGGGCAAACTCTTCTCGCTGCTGCCGGCGGGATCGATGGCCTGGCGCGTGAATCTCTCTTCGGCAATTTTTGCGACGTTGGCGGTCTGGCTGATCTACCGCACGATCGTACTTCTCACATCTGATCGCTTAGCGGCGGCCCTCGCGGCGATCGCGCTGGCGGCCTCGCCGGTATTCTGGAGCCAGGCTGTTGTGGCGGAGGTCTATGCGCTCAATGCGTTGTTTGTATCGGCCATTCTATTCTTGCTCGTTGCGTCATTGCGAGCGCGGTTCGCGAAGCAATCTCCCGGGGATGACAGCGAGATTGCTTCGTCGCACAAAACGCTTCTCGCAACACCTGCACCCACCGGCAGGTGCGGTGTGACGTTGGCCCTCTTCTTCCTTTTCGGTCTCGCCTGCTCGCACCATCTCACCAGCGTGATCTTGATCCCGGCGATCGCGCTCGCGCTGTTCTTCGTGCGTCCCCGGCTCAGCCTCAAGTCGTGGCTGGCCGCAGGCGGATTGTTCTGGCTGGGGTTGACGCCCTGGCTGTTCATCGCTCTGCGCTGGCCCGCGCTGCACAACGGGCAGTGGCTGACGATCGGCGAGTGGCTGAACTGGATCTTCGGGCTGCGTTTTGGCGGCGCATTAAATCTGTTATACGCGTTCGACCCGGCACGCTGGAGCATCCTCACGCGCCTCGTGATCGGGCAGTTCGGCTGGGCGGGCGCGGCGCTGTCTATTCTCGGCTTGCTCGTCTTGATCAAGCGCGCCTGGCGCGTGGCAGTCATAACCGGCGTGACATTCGCCGGGTACATTTTCTACGGCCTGGTCTATAACGTACCGGATGTGGCCGTCTTTCTTATTCCCGCGTTTATGCTCATGGCGGTGTGGATCGGCGTGGCGTTTGCTTTTGTCGTCGAACAAGCCAGCGCGCGGTCCGAATCAGTACGCCTTACGCCTTACGCCATACGCACTACGCTATACCTGCTTTTCGCCCTGCTGCCCCTCTGGCAAATCGCCGGCAACTTTGACCATGCCAATCAGCGCGGCCTCAATGCCGGCCGGGAAGCGTGGGGGCGCTACGTCTTAGCGCTGCCGATTCCACACAGAGCGGCTTTATTGGTGGACAGCGAGAAGATCGCGCCGCTGTATTACCTGCAGGTTACGGAAAACATCCGGCCCGATCTGGACATCCTCGTGTTGGGCGATGAGGCGCTGTATCGCCAGGAACTCGATCGGCGCGTGGGCGAGGGCCAGCCGGTTTACCTCGCGCGCTTTTTGCCCAATCTGCCCTATCGCCTGCGCTCGCTGGGACCGTTGGCCGAGGTGAGCCGCGAGCCGGCAAGCGCCGTGCCGCCGCTCGGACGTGAGATCAACGCCGCGTTTGGCGATCAGATCAAATTGCTGGGAGTCACTTCAGAACAGAGCCGGCCCTATCGGCTGACGCTGGTCTGGCAGGCGACTGGGCCTGAACGCCCGAACTATCACGTGCGCTTGCGGCTGGTCGATGCGCAGGGCCAGGTCTGGTGGGAAGATTCAGGCGCGCATCCGGTGGGGGGCTATTACCCGACGGGCGCGTGGGCGCAGGGCGAAGTTGTTTCTGATTTTCATGAAATTGCGATTGAGCCTGATCTGCCGCCCGGCACGTATGATCTGGAGGCCGGGCTGTTCACGCCATTCCGAGCCGAAGGCCTGAAAACCGAAGGCGGCGATTGGCTGAAAGTTGCCAGTACGCAGGTCATTGCGCCGCGTGACGAGCCATTGGCGCGCGAGGTGCGCATGGCTTACGGGTCAACGGCGCTGATGTCGCTCGACGAGTTAAGCGCCGTGCCGCCGGAGAGCCGCGTGTCGCTGCGGCTGCAGACGATGGGCGCGACGGCGCCGGCCGCTCTGGCGCTGATCGACGAGCGCAACATCTTCGCCGTTTACACGCACACGCTGCGCGCGGGCGAAACGCGGGCCATGTTCCCTGCTCCCGAATTTGAGGGCGACTATCAAATTCGGCTGTCGACGGGGCAGCCGGCGCGCTGCCACTGGCTGGCCGACCTGACGAACAGCTGCGAGCTCGGCACGCTGACCGTGGCCGGCGAAGCGATCGAAAACGCGATTAACTTCGAGAATCAGGTGCTGCTGTTGGAGGCGAAGATCGATCGGGATACGCTGCAGCCCGGTGAAGCAGTGCAGGTCGATGTGACGTGGCGCGGCTTGAAGTCGTGGCCGGATAACTACACGGCCTTTGTGCATCTGCTGGGGCCCGATGGCAAAGTCCACGGGCAGGTCGATCAATGGCCGGTGCAGGGCACGCTGCCCACGTCGAATTGGACAGCCGGGCAGGTGGTGGACGATCCTTACACGATCACGCTGCCGCCTGGCGCGCCCAGCGGTAAATATCAAGTGGAAGTGGGCTGGTATTTGCTCTCCACACTGCGGCGCTTGAACGTGCTGGATGCAGCCGGCCGGCCGAGCGATGATCACGTGATCGTGGGCGAGTTTGTCGTGCCGTAGAGCAACCGTCTCCCTCGCGGTGGGCTGGCTTCCCAGCGATCGATCAAGGCCTGGGCTTCCGCATCATCCCACGTGCGAGCGATTTGTTCGTGTAATCCCTCCGGTGTGCGATTGCCGCACAGCGCGATCCGTCCCTCGGTTGGCTTCAAGCCAGGGTCGTGCAGGCGGCATAAGCCTGCCTCATCGAGAAAAGTGCACTGGCCTTCGGGGTAAGCCGGAGCCTCGCCGGCTTCGCGCCCCACGATGGCAGGCGTCAGCAGGTAGATCGTTTTGTTTTTGTCGCGGTCGAACCACCAGTCCACCATCAACTGATCGGCATAACCTGCTTCGCTGAGGCGTTGGGCGTCAGCGGGCGTGGGCCAGCATGGCCGATGCTGGCACATCGCCACGCAGGCCGGACAGGCGCAGGCCTGGAAAGATTCGCGCTGGCTGGCGTCGATTCGTGGATCAGGCATGGCGGTTCAAGAGCTGATTGGCCAACTCGTTCAGGGCTTCAGTCGCAGGGTTTGTCTGGCGCGTCGCTTCAAGCGCGCTCAAGGCTTGTTGGTGATGCCGCGCGGCCAGTTGTTCCGCGTACTCGCGCGCGCCCACCCGCTCGAGCTCGGCGCTGGCCGCCGCCACATCCACTTCTGCTTGAGCGTACAGGCGGCGGAGCTCTTCACTTCGATCCAATCCATACGCCACCGGCAGCGACTTCTTGTGATTGCGCAGATCATTGCCCGCCGGTTTGCCGGTCACAGCGGGATCGCCCCAGATGCCAAGGAGATCATCCTGAATCTGGAAGGCCAGGCCGAGCTCGCGTCCGAAGTCTTCGTAATGTGAGACGAGATCGCTGCCATTGACCAGCGCGCCCAGCCCGCACGCCGCTGCGATGAGCGCCGCCGTTTTGCCGTGCACCATGTGCAGATACTCGGCCTCGGCGACGCTCGATCGGGATTCAAAGCCGAGATCGAGATGCTGGCCCTGTGTCAGCACGAGGCAGGCCCGATCGAAACGCTGCCGCGCGGCCAGGATGCGTTCGGCCGGGAGGCTGCCATCGCTCAGGCGGTTGAGCGCCATGTGCGCCAGCGTGTACAGCGCATCACCGGCATTGATGGCCTGCGCCGTGCCCCAGACCTTCCACAAGGTCGGTCGGCCGCGCCGCAGCGGATCGCTGTCTTCGATGTCGTCGTGAATCAGCGAGAAGTTGTGCAGCAGTTCGACGGCGGCGGCGGCGGGCAGGGCGGTGCGCCAATTGCCGCCGGAGGCTTCGCAGCACAGCAGCGTCAACACGGGGCGGAGGCGTTTGCCCGCGTCGAAGTCCGCAGCCTGGAAGCCGGCGTCGACCCAGCCCAGATGATAGTGCAGCATGCCGTAGAAGACCGTCAGCGCCGGATCATCAGAGGCGGCGACGCTGCGGCGCATGGCGGTTTCGATGGCGGGGAGGAATTGGGCAAAATAGTTTGAGAGTGACATGAGAGCGGGCCACCGTAGGAGCGCGCGGGTTTAGGTGCCAAAGAAGCGGTCGAGCCGGGCCAGCAGCGGCTCGCCCTGCGGGGCCCGATACACGATCGGGCGGGTGGTCGCGACTTCGTACGCGGCTTCCGCCGCGTCAATGGCCGAGCGCGCGCGGGCCAGTTGGCCGGAGTTCTGCGCCAGCTGCGCCAGCCGATCGGGTTTGTGGAGCCACTCGCGCAGCGTCGCCACGATCAACTCCGGTTCGGTCGCCAGCACGCCGGCCTGGTTGTCGGTCACATAGTCGGCATTTTCGTTTTCTTGCGAGGGGATGTAGCCGCTGATGATGATGGGCAGGCTGCGCGTAAACGCCTCACAGATCGTCGTCGGCCCGGCCTTGGTGATCAACACGTCGGCGGCATCCATCAACGCCGGGATGTCCTGAATGAAACCATACGGCTTCAGGGCGATCGGCCACTGAGCGGCGTCGAGCTGCTCCTTCAGTTTCTTGTTGCGGCCGGCCACCACGATCAGCTGCGCGTCGAGGCCGCTGCGCCCGATCGCTTCAGCCGTCTCGTAGACGCGGCCCAGTCCCTGCCCGCCGCCCATGAGCAGGATGGTGAACTTGTCCTGCAAGCCCAGCTGCTGCCGCGCGACGACTTTGGGCTGCGGCGGCGTCATGAAAGTCACGCGGATGGGCAGACCGACGACCTGAATTTTCTCCGGCGGAATGCGATTCTCCAAAGCGTGCTGACGGCTGACCTCGGTGGGCACCAGGAGCCGATCGGTGGTGGGATCACACCACAGCGCGTGCACCACGATCAGATCGGACACCATCGTGACGAAGGGCTTGCGTACGCCGATGCGCTCCATCGCCCACAACACCGGGATAGGTATAGAGCGGCTGCACATTAATGACGGCATCGCACGGTTCTTTGGCCATGCGGATGACGGCGGTACGGACGTAGGGCCACCACAATTTCATGAAGCGCATGCACACGTTCCGGATCGTTGAGCTGCGTCCAGCCGCGCCCCCACGTCGCAGACATGCCCGACATCCAGGGATACATGTCGTCGAGGTGGCTGAGCGGGTAGGGGCAATATTTGCGCAGGCCGTCGAGCAGCACCGGATCGACCGCATCGCCGTAGCGATACTTCAGGCCTTCGGCGATAGCCTGCGCCGTGGCTCGATGGCCGCCGCCGGTGTCGGCGTAATAGAGAAGGATGCGCAAAGGTTTTGTCATATGGCCTGGATGCGGAGTGACGTGCCGGGACGATTATACCAAAGCAATGATCAATGAACAATGAATAATGAACAATGAACAATCCCACTCCGCTGTGCTGCGGGGACTTCGTGAGCAATGATCAACAGATCAGGCCGCCACCACCGGCAGAATGAGAGCCGAAGGATGCTCGCGATCGTGCAGGATGGTTTGATCGGCGGCAACCATCGTCGTCGCCGCGCCGATCGGCTCGCCGGTGCCGAGGTTGCGCAGCCAGCGCGGGTGCGCGCCGCTGGAGACCATTAGCCGCAGGCAGTGACCGCGCTTGAAGCGGTACGCCGTCGCCCACAGATCGATCTCCAGCTGCAAGGTGTCGCCGCTGCGTTTCACGCGGCCATGGTGCTCCGGCTGCGCCGGCCGCGGTTCAGGCTTCACGCGGATCAGGCCGTCACACACATTCAGCGATTTTCCGCCGGGCTGCACATCGCACAGGCGGCCAAAGAAATCGGTGTGCTCCAGGGTCGTTCGGGCGAAGAGCTCCAGATGGACCGGGCCGATCACCTCCAGATCGCGCTCGAGCGGCGGCGTGGTGTACGTCAGCACATCGCCGCGCGCTTCCAACCCCCGGTTGTCCTGGACCGCCCCCTGCGGCAGGTTGATCAACGGCCCGCCGAGATTGGGCGTGGGGTCGGCGGGATCGTAGCGATAGCGATCGGGCCGCTCGCCGTTCGCCGGCGGATCGATCGACAAACGCTGGTTCTCGCGCAGATAGTAGCGCCGGCGCCGCGCCGGAGGCGGCCACGCCTCGAAGTCGCGCCACTTGTCCGCGCCCATCACGTACAGGCGCACTGGCTTGCTGCGCAATTTGGCGCGCCGCCCTTTCAAGTGCACGTCAAACCAGTCAAGAGCGAGACGCACCGCTGCCACCAGGTAGCGCGCGTCGGCGTGATACCACGGGCCGATCGTGAGATGCGGGTTGCGGCCGGCTTCGACCAGCCGGGCGTAATCGGCCAGCAGTTCGCGCAGCATGAAGTCGTGCCAGCCGGTCATCAAATGCGCCGCCGCCGTCACCTCGCCCACCCGGCTGCTCAGATCGATCCAGCGCCAGCGCAGCGCGGAGCGATCAGTGTAAGCGAGCGCATCGTGGTAAAACTGAATGCGCTCCCCCAACAGCAATTGATCGACGTCCTGCACTGGCAGATGATCGAGGACGTGCGCCAGGCGGCGGTCTTCTTCGGACGGGCTGACGAACCGCCGCTTGTGCTCGGGCCGGCCGGCCAGAAACGTGATCTGCATCCAGTGCAGCACCATGTCGAGGGCGAAAGAACCATCGGCGTGAATGACCGTGAAGAACTGCGAGCTGGTCATGATGGGCATGATGGCCCGGAGCGGCGGCACGCGATCGGGTTCGATGGCGGCCGCCCACTGCGTGTAACCCAGGTAACTGGGGCCGGTCATGCCCAGCCTTGCGCCGTCGAACCACGGCTGCTGCCTGATCCAATCGATGGTGGCGCGGCCGTCCCACACTTCGTACGTGAACGGATCGAACTCGCCTTCTGATTCGTAGCGGCCGCGCGTGTCCTGCGCGATGACGTGATAGCCGCGCTCGGCGAAGCGGCGCAGCATGAAGCCGTAGACCAGGCCGATCGGCCCGCCGCGCAATTCACGGCCATACGGCGAGCGGATCAAGATCGTGGGGAAGCGGCCTTTCGCTTTGGGGTAATAGTGATCGGCGGCCAGCGTCAGGCCGTGCTCCACCTCAATGGGGATGTTGCGCTCCACGCCGACGGCGTACGTGGCAGGCGAGAGCTTCAGCGGATGCCGGATAATGTGCCGCCAGTTGCGATAGACCAGCGCAGCCGCACCGGCTCCGGCGGCAAGGCCGATGAGAGCAAGAAACGATACACGCATGATAAAGAGTAATGCGTAACGAGTAATAAGTGACTGGACTTTGGCAAACTCCGGAATCGAGGCTTCAGCCGGGTTAATCAGCCGCCACATTTCCGGCTACGCCCAGCGGCCCGCCGCCGCAAAGCGGCGAGTACGGGCAAGCCTCGACTCCAGCCGAAGATGTGGGTGCTTGCCAATGTCTAGTAAGTGACGAGTGAATAGCGTTCGCCGATAAGTTTGCGAGGCAATGATACCAGAGAGAGGAGGATGCGTGGTTGGAGAGGTCAAACAGGATGGCAACGGATCCCTTGTCACTCGAAGAGTCTGCGTCGCGACATCTATCTATGCAATCGTCGCACCACCCAACTATCGCACTATCGCAACTATTGCACTCTTGCACTAACCCACTATCGCACTAATGATCCTCAAATCCGTCTTCGCGAACGCATACCTCTTCAATTCGCTCATCCGCACCCACTTGAAGTCCTGCACCTGCAAAGCTTGCGGCTGGCCTGACACGAGTTCGCACTCAAAAGCATGCAGCGTGATCTTGAAATGCGTGTAGGCATGGTCAAGCGAAGTAATCGGCTTGCCGACCTTGATGCGCAGGCCGAGTTCTTCTTTGATTTCGCGGCGCAGACATTGCGGCAGCGTCTCGCCGGGTTCGACCTTGCCGCCGGGGAATTCCCACAAGCCGCCGAGCCGGCCACCCAACGGCCGCTGTGCGATGAGGATGCGCCCATTTTTGCGAATGACGGCGGCCGTGACGTCGTAGTGGGGCAGGGGCTTGCGCTTCGTTTTGATCGGCAGTTGGTCCTGCCGGCCGCGTTTCTTCGCTTCGCAGTGTTTTGCCAGCGGGCAGACATTGCACCTGGGGTTGCGCGGCGTGCAGATCAGCGCGCCGAGTTCCATCAGCGCTTCGTTGAATTCACCGGCCGTCCCCCGTGGCACGCCCGCTGTTCCTCGTGGCACGGCATCCCCATGCCGTGTTGCCGGCATAGGGATGCCGGCACTACGGGGTAACAAAGATTCCGCCAGCGTCCACAATTCTTCGCGCACACTGGCGTCCATTGGATTGCGTTCGATGGCGAAGAGGCGGCATAGCACGCGGATGACATTGCCGTCGAGCGCGGGCGCATCCACATCGAAGGCCAGGCTCGCAATCGCACCTGCCGTGTAACGCCCGATGCCGGGCAAGGTCAGCAGGCCTTCGACGGTGCGCGGCCACTCGCCGTGCCGTTCGTCGACGATGACCTTCGCCGCCTGGTGCAGATTTCGCGCCCGGGCGTAATAACCAAGCCCTTCCCACAACTTCAGCACATCGCCCAACGGCGCGGCGGCGAGATCCTCAATCGTCGGGAAGCGATCGAGAAAGCGGCGATAATAGGGAATCACCGTCTCGACCTGCGTCTGCTGCAGCATCATCTCGCTGAGCCACACGCGGTACGGCGATCGATCGTGCCGCCATGGAAGATCGCGCGCATTGGCGCGAAACCAGGCCAACAAGTGATTGATGATTGCTGACTTCTGATTGCGGATTGTTTTTTGCACCCTGTCTCCTGTTCTTGCCCCTGACCGCGTGCTTCCCGCGAAGCGCCCCTTTGGGCTTGCAGCCTGCCTCCCGCCTTCGGCGTGTTATACTACAAAATGACTGAACCGGGGAGGGCCACATGGAGATCGAGGCAAAGTTCGCCGTGCCTGACGAGGCGGCATGGTTGAAGCTGCAAACGGTGAAAAAGATCGCCGGCTATGCACTATCGCCGGGCAAAATGAAACGGGTGCACGATACGTTTATGGACACGCCCGATCGCGCGATCCTGGCCTCGGGGCACGTCTGCCGCAAGCGTGAAGTCGATGGGCAGATCGTGATGACGCTGAAGAGCGGGCACACGGTGGAGGGCGCCGTGCATCGCCGTGAAGAGTTAGAGATCACGCTGGAGCGTGAACTGCCGATCGGGCAGTGGCCGCCGGGCGAGATCCGCGATCGGCTGTTGGGGATCGCCGGCGACGGGGTGCTGGTGCCGTTATTCGATCAGCATCAAACGCGCATCATTCGCTGGGTTTCGCATGCCGACCGGGTGGTGGCGGAAATGAGCGTGGACAAGGTCGAGCTGTCGATCAACGGCCGAGAGCAGGGTTACTTCGAAGTGGAGTTTGAACTGAAGGTGGCGGGCACCGAAGACGATCTGGCGGTAATTGCAGCGTGCCTGCAGAGCGAATGGGAATTGAAGCCAGAGCCGCGTTCCAAGTTTGCGCGCGCTCTGGCGCTGGCCAATGAGTGATCGATGCCTGCGCTGTCATTCGCAGGCGCGCCAATTGCCGGATTTTCTGTGAGATTGGAGTCGAGGCTTTAGCCCAACGGCATCAAGTTAGCGCGTCAGGCATGTCATTCCCGCGTGCTTTTAGCGGGAATCCAGCGGTTCGTCGGCACAAATGGCCGGTCAGCAACTTGGATGCCCGATAGAAGCGAGACTCGGGCACACTTGCACCCACTGCGTGCAGTGCGGTGTGACGGATCAAGCAACACACTTTTCTTATTTTAGTGCCATTGGGCTTTAGCCGGTGAACTCCGCAGGATCCGGCTGATTCTCTGGCTGCGGTGTGACCGCTTCGCGGAGGCGTTCCCAAATGCCTTTCTCCTGCGTCAGTTCCCAGAAGCGCCGAAAAGTGTAGTACGATCGCAGCCGCTGCTGGCGGCGATCGCTTTCCAGCGCGAGCAGGCCGGGCACGAATTCCTCGGCAGGGCCCGGCGTGCCAAAGTAGTCCTGGGTGTGGGCGCGTTCCTCTTCCAGAAAGCGCGGCACATACGCCTGCCACACATCGCAGTCGTGCATTTCGCCGAGCTGGTCCTGAATCTCTTTCACAATCTTGATCGGCTTGCGCAGGGCGCGTTCGTAGAGCGGCTCAAACACCTCCAGCGTGTAACGCAAATGCTTGGCCGCAATGCGCATCTGGTGCAACTCCAGCGCCCGCTCGGGATGGGCGACGTGCGGCTCGTGGGCCAGAAATTCCTCCAGGCGCAGCCGGATCGCTTCACTGGCGCGCTGATAGAGATCGGCGGGCAGCGACTCGACCTCGTACACGCGGGCATGCACCAACCGCTCCTGCAGGGTCCCGTGCATGTCCTCGAGAATGCGCTTGTCTTCCAACCGATCAAGCGCTTTGACCACCCGGTCCTGCAAGCGCGTCCGCTGCTGGCGCAGCCGGAGCAGCAAGCGCTCGATGCCCACGCGCTGCGACTCGTCGGCGACTTCCTTCAGAAAATCCTGCACCCACGCGATCTGCACATCGGTATCACGCGCCGCGCCAAGCGCTTTGGTGATGCGCCGCATCTCGTCATGCCATGCGGCATTGTGCTTGCGCGGCAATTCATCGCCAAAGAGCGCCAGCGCATTCCGGATGCGCCGTGAGGCCACGCGCATGCGGTGCACATATTCGATATCCTCCGCTGCGCGCGCGCCCTCGATCTCATTCGCCAGGGCCGGCAGGCGTTCTTGCAACACCTCCAGACCAAACAGGTAGTAGCTGTCGATTGTCTCGTCCATGTCTGTTCCTCACCGCTATTATCGCACCATTTCGCGCGGCGTGCATTCTGACAACACGAACGGCGCTCCCATCTTACTCTTAGAACAGGCTCCGCTCGACGGATGCTGGCCGCCGTCCTCCGGCTGGCCTTCCCCGGCGCGTACGCCGGTCGCCTGCCGAGGCATCGGCGGGCTTGGAGCATTCAGGTCAAATAGCGCAACAGATTTCGCCGAGGGTTATTCCAGCAATGCTATAATCGCGCCGATTCGCAGCTCATTCAGACTGGATGCTCTTATGCGCTTTCGTTTTGCGTTGTGCGTTCTTCTCCTGGCATGGCTTGTGGCTTGCCAGTCATCCTCCCTCCCTCTATCCCTCCCTCCCTCCGCCACTTCTTCGCCCACGCCCACGCCGACTCCGCGTCCGCTGCCCACGCCTCTGCCGGCCGATCACTTTGACTTCCCGCTTGATCCCAATCAGTTCGGGCCGTATGTGCACAACGTGACCGGGCCGTTGAATGTGGACACGCGTTACGGCGTGCAGAATCCAGGATTGGGCAGCGCCGGCAAATGCTTCGTCGACAAGCATGGCAAGAAGGTGCCTTTTGCCGAACTTTATCATGCGGGCGAGGACTGGTTCAAATTTGATGCGCGCCGCCAGGTCGACCCGGGCGCCGCGCGGGGCGAGGCGGTGCGCGCCGTGGCGAACGGCCTGGTCACGTGGAAGCAGGACATTGGCGCAGAGGGCTGGGTGATCACGATCGAGCATCTGCTGGCCGGCGGATCGAAGGTGTGGTCAGCCTACTGGCATGTGGCCGAGCCAGCCGTGTCACTCGGCCAGCTGGTCTATCGCGGCGAAGTCATCGGCAAAGTAGCTGATCTCGGCGGCAATTCGCATCTGCACTGGGAGATCAGGACGTGGAGCGATGGATCGGATTTGTTTCCGCCGACGAGCGCAGGCGGGCGGGGCACGTGCAATGGGCGGATTCCGGCTTTAGGTTACACGTGGGATGATTTGCTGGCGCGCGCCAGCCCCAATGCGTGGGGCTATCTCGATCCGGCGAAGTTCGTGAAAGAGCATCGAGGGCAATGAACAATAAATGACAAATGCACAGAGAGGATGCCTTCTTGTCGCCAATATTCAGCGCCCTCAAGGCGCGGTGATTTCGATCGGCGAGAGCACGATTTGATCGGTCTGCTGGCCCGTGGGTGTGCGGGCGATCCAGCGCTGCATCGAGTCAGGCGAGTATAGGCCGGCCCGCAGCATATACCGACCGGCAGGCGCGTCGGGATTGATCGGGACGCGGACGTGCTGAGCGATCACATCGCCGACTTCCAGGCCCCGCAGGGCTGTGTTCCAGCCATCGTATTGCCCCACGATTCCCGATCGATCATTGGCGACGTGCACGAACATCGCCAGCGGCGTGCAGGGATCGATCGGGCCGCTGACGCGCCAATAGGTCGTCAGGCCCAGCTCCAGGCCCGCGGCGGCCTGCGCCGGATCAACCTTGAACCCGATGAGATCGATTTGATCGTTGAAGCGCACGGGCCAATCGGCTGGCGCGCCGTCGGGCAGCTGCGGTTTGACCGCCTGCCATCCGGGCCTGAGTGCCTCAACCGCCGGCCGGGCATCGACCATCCATGCGCCAGCGGCTCGCTCGGCCGTAGTTCTTCAAAGCCTTGTTCAAGTCAGCATCGAAAGGCGCCAGATTGTCGGCGATGTAGCGCGCCGGGCCATTGACCAATACTAACGAATCCATGTTGTCGACCCACTTCACATTGACGCGCGTGTCCGGAGCGAGGCCCAGTGTTGAAGTTGGCACGTCATAGGCAGGCGTGCCGATGATCACGGTACGCGTCACCGGCATATCGGGCGGATACTTGACCTCATACAAGCCGATTGAGTAACCCGCCCGAGCGATCGGGTCTTGATCGCGGAAATAGGAATATAGATCGTTGTTGTTCCACACCGTGCCCAGGCGGCGGCTTGTTGCGCTGATGGCGTACCATCCCGGTTCCGGCGTGTAAGGGTTGAACGCATTCACGTCTGCGCCGTACAGAAAGTGCAGAAAGCCCGGCAGGGGCGAATAGCGCACGCCATATATCGCAGGCAGCGCCGTCCCGAAGTACGATAGATTGACGCACGCCAGGTGCCGCTCGGCCAGCAACTGTTTCAACGCCGGCAGGTCCTGCCCCCAATCGAGATTGGAATCCACCAGCATCCGATCGGCTTGAGCTGGCCCGCCTGCGATCTCATTGAAGTACGACAGGTGATGCGGATAGATCGCCAGCGTGCCGATCACCAGCCACGCGATCAGGCCTGCGCAGCACGCCGCACGTAGCGCGCGCAGCGCCCCGAATTGGGCCTGGCGGTCAGGCAGCAGGATGAGTGCCGCTCCTCCCCCCACGACGATCACGAATGGCAGCACCGGCAAGATGTGCCGATACCCGATGGCTAACGGGCTGATCAAAGCGAATCCCATCAGGATTACAGGCGGCACCCAGACGGCGGCGTTGCGTCGCGCGCTGCGTTGCCGCCAGATTGCTATAAACCCAAGGCCGAACAAGATTAAGGTGGGCAGCGGCGTCTTCAGCGCAAAGGCCACCGGAAAGTAGTACCACCAGCCCGTGCGGCTGATTTGCCCGGAGAGGAAAGTGGGGTAACCCTGCGAGTACTCTGCGAGGATTTTGATCAGGCCGCGCCAATAGGTAGCGGCGGGCAGGCCATCCCGGATCTCCAGGCCATATACGATCCACACGCCGAGCAGTGCCACCACTGGCCGCAATGCTGAGCTGACCGGCGCGGACGAGGATGGTTCGCCAGAAGCGACTGCCCGCCTTGACCGGATAGAGCAGCAGGGCCAGTAAGAACAATGGTGCGAGCAGGACGCCGGTAAACTTCGTCGTGATCGCCGCGCCGCTGAACACTCCGACGAGAAGCACGTTGCGCCACGACGGACTTTCCAGCCATTTCCACATGCGCCACATCGCCAGCGTCATCATCAGCGCCAGGCCGAGGTCGGTGGTGGACAGGCGCGCGTGCGCGATCAAGTTGGGATCGAAGGCGAACAGCGTCACGGCCAGCAGCCCGGCCTTGACGCCAAATAGGCTGGTCGCCCAGCGAAAGATTACTGCGCCGAGCAGCGCTCCCAGCATGGCGATGGGCAGGCGGCTGATCAGCACGATCGGCACCGCCCGCTCGGGGTTGGCCTGCCACAAGAAGGCATCGCCGAAATCGTCAGTCATGCTGTTCTGCCATGCCGCATGCTCGAGCGGCAGCTGAGGATCGAGGAACAATAGGGGCAGCGCGTTCCACACGTTCACCAACGGCGGATGCTCGGTGGACAGGCGCGGATCGCCCGTGCGGAGGTACGCATAGCCGGCGGCGAAGTGGTACTCTTCGTCAAACGCTGCCGAATTTGCCGGCGAGGCCAGCAGGACCTGTGCCAGGAAGACGATCAGCATAAGGGCCGCAGTGATCAGGTGGGGCGCTTTGGTCGAGGTCATGGGCTGCGATCATACCAAGCGGCCAGCCGGAGGCAAACGCAGCCTGCCGGGCGCAACAAGAGCCCTCCGCGAGAGGCCAGCTTCCCGGAAGGCATCCCATCATTCGCGCAGCGTTTCTACGTCGCCGGCGGAAAATCTCGCGCAGCAAAGAAAAACTTCTTCTCCGCGGTCTGACCGTCGCTCGAAGTGACTTTGTATGATTCGACAATCGCACCCGACCTGGTCGACTGCCGGTCGCGCGCCGGCCCGCTCAGCGCCACGCCTTCACAAAAATACTGATACTCGCCGCTGCCGCCCGTCGCCTCGATCTGGAAAGTCACGATGATCTGCTTCGGTCGATCGGGGTCTTTACGCACGCGGGCGATCGCTACACTAAAGTCCAGCGGTTCGCTGCCGGGTTGGGGAGTTGGCGGCGTTGGAAGCGGCGGCGTCGGCACCGGCTCGGGTGTAGGCATGGGTACGGGTGTCGGCGTGGGGGTGGGTGTTGGCCCGGGGGCAGGAGTCGGTGCGGGCGTCGGAACGGGCACCGGCGCTGGCGTCGTATCGGCCGGGGCGATGAAGACGAAGTCGTCCGCAACGGGTTGGCCCTGCGCATCAAGATCGGGGCCGGGCACCACAGGTGCATCTCCCGACGCGGGCGGCGGCGTGGGCGTCTGCGAGATGTAATCGGCCAAGTTTCGGCAGCAACTTCACAAAATTCTCCGCGCCACCCAACTGATAGAGACAGCAGCCAATCACCGCGCGATCTTTCATGATCTCGGAGTCGTACCACCTTGCATCGTCCAGCCAGTCTTTCGCCGCAATACCCGCAAAGCCTACGCCGGCACTCGCTTCCGATATGACCAGCGGCGGATCGGCATTGTATTGCGCCAGCAAACGATAGGCGTGCCGGTAACGCAGCGCCAGATAGGGCGCAGAACTCTTCAGCGTCTCAAAATCAAAACCGTATTCGTGCAGCAGCAGAATGTGACCGTTGGCCTTGGCCCGCTGCAGCGACGGAATCAACTCGCGCCAGGAGTCGTCGCGCGTGAATGGGCGGCCGCTGGCAGGATGCAGCACATCCTTGGGATTCCCGCCGCTGAACGCGTACAACGCCAGTTTGTAGCCGTTGGCTTCGGCGATATTCAGGCACTCGCTCATGAAGGCGTTCAACCAGGTGAAGCCCTCAATCTGTGCCGGATCCTGCTCGTTTAGCGGAGCGTAATAGTGGGCTCTGTTCCTCGCCCACATGGGCATCATTTCCTGCATCCAGTCGCGCGCCGTCTTGGCCGGATCGCCGCTGTACATCGACCCCGGCCCGTCGCCGAGTTCTTGGTTGCGCAGGTTTTTTTGCGTGCGGAAGATGTACACGGTCTGCGGGCTATAGGCGCGCCAGATCGGGCCAGATGTCTTGGTCGACGCTGAAGATCACCGGCAGCGGATTGCCGGCCTCGGCGCATTGCTTCAAGCAGTCGCCCAGGCCGCGGCGGCCGCCCGCCGAGATGTGGAATCCAAGTTTGCTCATGACTTGTGCTCCTTTTCGTTTACGCCAACATGAACTCGATGATCAACCGCACAGTCGCGACCATTGAATCGACGTGCGTGCGCTCGTAATGGTGGCTGGCGTCCACGCCCGGCCCGATGAGCCCGGCGACCACGTCGGCGCCCGATCGCCAAATCGGTCCCACGTCTGATCCGTAGTACGGGTAAATGTCCAACTTGTATGGAATGTCCGCGCCCTGGCACAATTGCATCAGCAGCTGCTTCATCTCCAGCGAGTATGGCCCACCTGAGTCTTTCACACAGATGCCCACCGAGTATTCATCGCTGTTCTGGCCGGGACCTACCGCGGCCATGTCGATCGCCAGCACTTCCTTCACGTCGGCTGGAATACCCGTTGCCGCACCGTGGCCCACCTCTTCGAAGTGGCTGATCAAGATGGTCGTGCGCTGTGCCGGCCGCAGCCCTGCATCCAGCAACGCCTTGCACGCCGTCGCGATGCAGGCTACGCTCGCTTTATCGTCCAGGTGGCGTGAGCGGATGAAACCGGTGTCCGTCACTTCTACGCGCGGATCGAACGCCACAAAGTCGCCCACTTCAATCCCCAGTTGGCGGGTGTCTGTGCCCGATCGGACTTTGGCGTCCAGCCGGACTTCCATCGTCGCATCGCTGCGCTCGCCCTTCTCCACTTCCGGCCCGCTGTGGACGTGCACCGACGCCTTGCGCGGTAGAATGGTGCCGCGATACACACGCCCGCCAGTGGTGATGATCGAGCAGGCCTCGCCTTCCACGCTGCTCCACGTCAATCCGCCGATCTTGCTGAGCCGCAGCCGCCCGGTCGCCTGATCGATCTCTTTGACCATGGCGCCCAGCGTGTCCACGTGCGCCGTCAACGCGCGGCCGCGCGTGTTAGACTTACCCTGCCAAGTTGCGATCAGTCCGCCTTTGACGTTGAAGCGCGTGTCCAGTTTCAAAGCCGCCAGCGTTTCGCGTGCCAGGTGCAGCGCATGTGCCGTGTAACCGGTGGGGCTGGGCGTCCTCAACAACTGAACCAGGGTGTCCACCATGAACCGCACATCGATGTTAATGTTGCGCTTGCCGGCCTTTACGGGCGCAAATTGTGGAGCAGGGAGCAGGGCGGCGGCCTTTGCAGGCTTGGCGGGTGTGATAGTCTTCTTCGCCATGTGGTGCCTCATCAGGGTGAAGATTTGGGACAACCGGCTCGATTATAGCATAAGGATGTGACAAAATTGAAATATCGGCTGATTTTGTTCGACCAGGGTGGTCTCTTTTTAGTATATACTGCCCCTATCCTGCCTTCAACAAGGAGCCTGGCATGTTTCGTCGCAGCCTCGGCGTGATGCTGGTTGTTCTGGGCATCATCTTGCCGGTGACCTCGCGGATTTCCGCGCAGGCGCAATCGCCCGACCGGTGGGGGCCGCAGTTCCGATCGGAAGTGCAGCACGATACCTCGCCGCCGCTGCGCGAATTGGCGCGGCTGTCACCCCGGCCCGCTCGGTCAGCTGCGCCCGATCGGATCGATCAAATCAACCGGCTGTTGCCCGCTAAAGCGCTGAATGCCAAACTGATCGAGGAACTCAGCGCACAACATATCGACCCGGCAGCCTACTTCCAGCAGGTCGATCTCGTTATCCAACGACGAATCGGGGTGGACACCATGCCTGCCACGCAGGCCAATTTCGAGGGCATTTCACAGGCCGACCAACGCAGCGTCAGCCAAGTGGCCGTGACTCCGCCGGACCCGGTGGGCGACATCGGTTACGATCCGGCCACGGGCAAGCGCTATTACGTGCAGTGGGTGAACCTGGCCTACAGCGTGTGGGATGTGACGGGCACACCGCAGCGTTCCTTGCTGGCTAAGGGCAGCACGCTCTGGAGCGGCTTTGGCGGCCCGTGTGAAACCTCCAACGACGGCGATCCGATAGTCTTGTTCGATCAACTGGCCCAGCGCTGGCTGTTATCACAGTTCGCGCAGCCCAACTATCCGGCCGGGCCGTTCTATCAATGCGTCGCGATCTCGGCTACGGCTGATCCTCTTGGCTCGTATCATCGCTACGCCTTTCTCATGAGTGACACCAAGTTCAACGACTATCCGCATTTTGGAGTATGGCCCGACGGGTACTACCTGACCGTCAACCAGTTCAATCAAAACACCCTCACCTGGGGTGGCGCAGCCGCTGTGGTCCTGGAGCGCGATAAAATGCTGAACGGCCAGGCAGCGCGCCTGCAATACTTCGATCTGTTTGCCGTCAATCCACATTTCGGCGGCATGCTGCCCTCTGATCTGGAAGGTTCCACGCCGCCGCCGCCCGGCGCTCCCAACTATTTTGCGGAAGTGGACGACAATTCGATCGCGGAGCTGGGCGGGGTCGATGCCCTGCGCCTCTGGGAATTCCACACCGATTGGAGCAATCCTGCGGCCTCCATGTTTGGCATCAGCGGTCAGCCCAACATCACGCTGACGACGGCTCCTTTCAACTGGCTGCCCTGCGTGTTGACGGGCAGTCGCGCCTGCATTCCGCAGCCGGGCGCGTCGCCGGTTGACGCCGTGGGCGATCGGTTAATGCACCGCCTGACCTATCGCAATTTTGGCGCGCATGAAGCGCTGCTGCTCAATCACACCGTCGATGCGGGCGGCGGGCGCGCCGGCATTCGCTGGTATGAGGTTCAGAATCCGGGCCGTGCGGCTTCGATCTACCAGCAGGGCACTTATGCCCCGGCCGACGGTAATTCACGCTGGATGGGCAGCATCGCGATGGATCACATCGCCAACGTCGCGCTGGGCTACAGCATTTCCGGTCAGAGCCTCTATCCTTCGATTCGTTATGCCGGGCGGCTGGTCGACGATCCGTTGGGCGAGCTGTCCCAGCTGGAGGCAGTTGTTGTCGAGGGCGGCGGCTCGCAGACAGGCAGCCAGCGCTGGGGTGACTACAGACTCGATGAACCTCGATCCAGTGGATGACTGCACTTTCTGGTATACGCAGGAATACTATGCGGCGACAAGTTCGTCCAACTGGCAGACACGCATCGCCTCGTTCCGTTTTCCAAACTGCACCACCAGCGCAACGGGATCATTGCGCGGCATGGTGCGTGATGCCGCGTCGTTGCGTCCGATCGCGGATGCTCGCCTGGCGATCTCGACGGGGACCGGTCAACTGATCGAGTTTGGTTCGTCGACCGGCGCTTACACCTATACCCTCCCGGCCGGCGTTTACACGTTGACGGCTTCTGCCTACGGCTATGCGCCGGGCACGGCGTGGCCTGTGACCATCACGGCCAACCTGACTACGGCGCAAGACATGCTGTTGGACCTTAACGCCACGCACGTGATCTCTGGTGTTGTGACGGATACCGTTACGGGCGATCCGCTATATGCGGCAATCACGCTCAGCGGCGCGCCCTTCAATCCGCCGTTCACGCGGATCACAACCAATCCCGCCACCGGCTACTACAGCGTCACTCTGGCTGCCGATCAGGTGTACACCTTCACCGTTTCCGCATTGCTCCATGTCTCTCAAGAACGAAGCCTGCCAACGTTGAAGGCCAACCTGACGGAGTCTTTTGCCTTGACCCCCACTACGACGGCCAGCGGGCTCGTCGGCTGGGTGCGCAATCTCAACACGCAGCACCCGGTGACCGAAGCGACGGTGGTCATCTCGGCTGGCCTGCAGGTGACAACCAACGTCGACGGTTACTTTGAAGCGCTGAATTTGCCCACGGGCTTCTACACTGCCACAGCGCTTGCGCCCTTGTATGCGCCTGTCACCGTCACGGCGATTGAGCTGCGCCAGGGTGTAGCTGCCGTGCGGAACTTTGACTTGCCCGCGCCGCATCTCGACCATGCTCCGCGCGCCTTGGAGCAGGCGCTCACCTTCGGCGATCAGGCGACGGACGGCGCCGGCCTCGTGTTGAGCAACACCGGGCAGCTGCCGCTTGATTTTGCGATTGCTGAACCCCCGTCCGCAACGTGGCTGGCGGCATCTCCATTGGCAGGATCCGTGCCGGTGTCGGCTGCACAGAATGTGGCCATCACGTGGGGCGGCGACACGCTTCGCGTCGATCAGCCGGGCGTGTATACCACGGCGCTGCATCTCAACACCACCGATCCTGAAGCGCGGGATGTCGGCGTGCCAGTAACGCTGACCGTGCAGCCCGCCGCGACGCAGGGCCTGCTGACAGGCGTGGTGTCCACCACCGGCAGCTGCGATGTGAACCGCGCCCCCCTCGCCGGAGCGCAGCTGCACTTCACAGGCTTTGATGGTTTCGCGCGATCGGCCACGGCCGATCGCGATGGCGCCTATCGCTACTGGCTCGATCAAACGCACAGCCCGTATACAGTCACCGCCACAGCACTCGATCATGCTCCTTGGGAGCAGGCAACCGCTGCCGTCGTCTCCATCAGCGGCGGCCTGACGAGCACGCAGAGTTTCACGCTGCGCCTGCAGCAGCCGTGCCTGTCGTGGAGCCCTGCTGCAGTGCTGGCGGAGCTGGAAGCCGGACAATCTATCAGCCGGCAAGTGACCATCACGAACTCCGGTGCGCTGCCGCTCAATGTGATGCTCTATGAAGCCGGCGCCGAGCCTCCGGGTGGCGGGTCCGATGCGTGGGGCTACACGTGGCGGCGCAGCCCGTATCGTTGGATCGACGCCACAGATGGCACGCCGCTCAATCTGGCCGACGACGGCGAAGCGGCCATCGTCCTGCCCTTTGATTTTCCGTTCTATGACGGCGCGTCCAACAGGCTTCGGATCGGCAATAACGGCGCTGTACTGTTTGATGCCGAGGTGGGCGAAGTGCCAGCCTTCAATCAGGCGCTGCGCGACGCGCCCGATCGTTTCATCGCGCCCTACTGGGACGATCTCGACAGCCTGACAGGTCTCGGCAACGTCTACTGGAAGACAATCGGCACCGCGCCCGATCGCAGCGTCGTGATCGCCTGGACCAATCGGCCGCACTATGCCACAACGTCCGGCGCGATCACGTTCGAGCTGGTGCTGCACGAAAACGGCAATATCGCCTACCAATATCACGACACCAACTTCAACAATCCGGCTCTGAACGATGGCGCCAGCGCCACCATCGGGCTGCGAGGTGTGGGCCTCGCACAGCTGCTGCAAATCTCGTACCAGGCGCCGGTGGTGAGCGCCGGACAAGCCTTCTGCTTTGCACGACCCGGCAATCCGCCGTGTGATGCTACTGACGATGCGTGGTGGTCGTTCACACCGGATAGCATCGGTGGCTTGATCGGCACGCCGCCGCATTCCACCACGATCACGATCGCGTTGACAGCGTCATCCAGCCTTGGCGGCGTCTATTCCGGCACGCTGCGCCTGGTCAGCAACGATCCCTTCCAGACGGATGCCAATATCCCGGTGGCGCTTAAGGTGTTGGTGCGTCACACTTATGTGCCCCTGGTGAGGAAATGAACAGCGGTGGATAAAAGGAACCCGGCTGCCCCTGCTTCGTGCAAGAGGATGCGATTGAAGAAACTGGCCTGGCTGTTGCTTCCGCTGTCGCTGTTACTGGCGCTGGGGTTGGCACAAGCGCCGCGCAGTAGTGCGCAGGCGATCGAGCGGCTGGACAGCACCCCCAAGATTGACCGCTGGGTGCTCAATCACACTGCGGCCAATCAGGAAGCCGAATTCCTCGTCGTGCTGGCTGAGCGCGCCGACTTGAGCCAGGCCGATCGCCTGGTGACCAGAGCTGCCAGAGGCCGTTACGTGTATGAAACCTTGTTCGCACATGCTCAGCGCACGCAGCGCCCCGTTGTCGCGTGGCTGCAACAGCGCGGCGTCGAGTATCGCCCGTTCTACATCGTCAATGCGATCTGGGTGAAGGCCGATCGAGAAACGGCGCTCGCTCTGGCCGCCCGATCGGACGTGGCGCGGCTCGACGGCAATCCGCCGATTTACAACGCTTTCGCGCAGCCGGAAAAATCGATCGGGCCGCAGCCGGCGCGCGCGGACAGCATCGAGCCGGGCCTCCAATACGTGCAGGCGCCGCAGGTCTGGAGCCTGGGCTATACGGGACAGGGCATCGTCGTAGGCGGACAAGACACCGGCTATCTCTGGGATCACGCCGCGCTGCAAGCGCACTATCGCGGCTGGGGCGGAGCGGGCATCACGGTCACGCACGATTACAACTGGCACGATAGCATTCACACCAACGCGCACGGCGCCAACTCATGTGGAGTCGACTCGCCTATCCCCTGCGACGATTACGGTCACGGCACACACACGCTGGGAACGGTCGTCGGCGATGATGGTGGATCGAACCAGATCGGCATGGCGCCCGGCGCCAAGTGGATCGGCTGCCGCAACATGGACAACGGCTGGGGATCGCCGGCAACGTATTTGGAATGCTTTGAGTTCTTCCTCGCGCCGTATCCGGTGAATGGCGCACCCGCGCAGGGCGATCCGGGCCGGGCGCCGGATGTCACCAATAATTCGTGGAGCTGTCCCGATTACGAAGGATGCAACGCGCAAACTTTGTTGGAAGCAGTACGAGCGCAGCGCGCGGCTGGCATCCTGACCGTGGTTTCGGCGACGAATGACGGGGCGTTAGGCTGCAGCTCGATTACTGAACCGCCGGCCATCTACGCCGAGGTATATACCGTTGGCGCGTTGAAGACCGGCACTGATGTCATCGCCGGGTTCAGCAGCCGGGGGCCAGTGACGATCGATGGCAGCAACCGGCGCAAACCGGATATTTCCGCGCCGGGCACGGACATTCGATCGAGTACCGGCGATGGCGGCTACGGCTCTATGCAAGGCACGTCAATGGCCGCGCCGCACGTAGCGGGAGCAGTGGCGCTGCTCTGGTCGGCCCGGCCAGAACTCAAGAATCAAATCACGCTAACTGAACAATTGCTTGCTGATTCAGCCGTGCACCTCGAGTCCACCGCATGCAGTGATGCCGGCTGGCCGAATAACACCTTTGGCTATGGACGCCTGGACATTCAAGCGGCCTTGTACGGTGTTCTGGTGTCGGACGTGCCGAGTCAGTCGGGCGATCCGGGCAGCATGGTGACCTACACCCTGCACTTTACGAATACAGGCATCACCTCCGACAGCTTCACTATCGCGCTTGATCCCGGGCAATGGCCGAGCGCATTAGCGTTTGCCAGCACCGGGCTGCTCGCGGCAAATGAGAGCATGTCGATCACGGTCAACACGCTGGTTCCCGCCGACGCGCTGGCCTACACGCATGACACCTTCACGGTGACTGTCGCTTCGCAAACAAAACCACAGCGAACGGATGCCACATTCGTCACGACTGGCGTAACTGCGGTGCGCGGCGCGCAGTTGTCACCGTCGTACGCCCAACAATTCGCCAGGCCAGGTTCCTGGGTAACGTATACTTTGCGCCTGACAAACACTGGAAACGTGACGCAGAGTTACGCGCTGGGCCTGATCGGCAGTCGGCCGGTGATGCTGAATCCGTATTCGACGACGTTGCCCGCGGGTCAAGGGCAAGACGTGCAGGCCTCGGCTTTTCTGCCGCCGTTCCTGCTGGAAAGCGCCACGACCTACGTTCTTGCCTGGTATGATACGTTTACCGGAACCCTGGCCTCTTATGCGCAGTCGAAGCGCTCGTCGTGATTCATCCGCTCTACCTGCCACTCATGCTGCAGTGAAGAAGTTGCCCATGTCCACCACGGCCGATGTCGTTATCTGCGGCGCAGGAATTTCGGGCATTGCCACGGCCTATCATCTCGCCGTCACGCAGGGCGTGAAGAATCTCATTATCGTCGATGAGCGTCCGCCGCTGTCGTTGACCAGCGACAAGTCGAGCGAGGCCTATCGCAACTGGTGGCCTGACGAGCTGATGGTGCGCCTGATGAATCGCAGCATCGACTGGCTGGAGCGCTGGGCGCTGGAGAGCAACAATCGCTTCCTGCTCAATCGGCGCGGCTACATCTATTTTACAGCCGACCCCGACCGCCGGTCCGATTTTCAGCGCGCGGCCCGGCTGGCGGCGCGGGCGGGCGCGGGCGAGGTGCGGGTGCACGCCGATCGGTCCCAAGACGCCACTTACGTTCCCGTCAATCCCCACGGCTTTGTCGATCAACCCGCGGGATCTGATTTACTGCTCGATCGGTCGCTCATCCTCGATCGGTTTCCGTGCCTCAATCCGGACGTGATCGCCGCGGTGCATGCGCGGCGCTGCGGCTGGTTCAGCGGCCAGCAGTTGGGCATGTTCCTGCTGGAGAAAGCGCGCGAGCGCGGCGTCAGGCTGATCAACGATCGGATCGATCGGGTGCATGTGCAGCATCAGCGAGTGGAGGAGATCCACCTGGCCTCCGCGCGCTCGATCAGCACCCGGGTGTTTATCAATGCCGCCGGGCCGCTTCTGCAATCGGTCGGACAGTTGCTCGGCTTAGAACTGCCTGTGATCCACGAACTGCATCTCAAGATCGCGCTCAAGGATCACCTTGGCGCGGTGCCGCGTGATGCGCCGTTGATGATCTGGACTGATCCACAGTATCTGCCGTGGACAGCGGAGGAGCGCGCCGAGCTGGCTGCCGGCGACGACACGCGCTGGCTGCTGAACGAACTTCCGGGCGGCGTGCATCTGCGGCCCGAGGGCGGCCGTGGCAGCGATCTCGTTTTGATGCTGTGGGCGTATCACGTCGAGCCGTGTGAACCGATCGTGCCGCCGCCGCTCGACGACTTCTTTCCCGAGGTGGTGCTGCGCGGCATGTCGGCGATGATCCCTGGCTTGCGCGCTTACTTTGGCAAGCCGTCCGTGTTGTTGTACGATGGCGGTTACTACACCAGGACGCCGGAGAATCGGCCGTTGGCAGGGCCGCTGCCGGTGGAAGGCGCGTACGTGTGCGGGGCGGTGTCGGGCTATGGCTTGATGGCTTCCGCGGCAGTGGGCGAGTTGGTCGCTGCTCACGTGACAGGCAGCACGCTGCCAGACTACGCGCCCGCGTTCTCGATCGAGCGCTACAACGATCCGGCGTATCGCCGCTGGCTGGAGAATTGGCAGCCCACCGGCCAACTCTGATCATCGACCTGGGACCAACTGCTGCCCGCCATTTGTCATTGTCTTTCGGCCATATCGGTGTACAATAAGACTATATTCGTTCGGAGAGTATGAGCTATGAAGCGCATTCTGGTCGTGGAAGACGACAACAGCCTCAGCGTCCTGCTTCGCTTGATCATGAAAGTCCAGCAAGACGATTGGGACGTCAACAGCGCGGCGACCGGCCTGGAAGCCTTATCACAGGTGGAAAAGTCGAAGCCCGATCTGATTCTGTTGGACATCATGATGCCTGAGATGGACGGCCTGGAAGTGGCGCGCCGCTTGAACGGCGACGAGCGCTATCAGAACCTGAAGATCGTCATTCTGTCGGCGCTGAGCGATCCCGACACACAGCGCAGGGCCAAAGAAGCTGGCGTGCTGGAATATTGGACCAAGCCGATCAGCCCTGACGAACTGCGCGAAGGGATGCTGCGCGTGCTGGGCACGGATGCCGAAGAGTTGTTGTAGGAAATTGCCAGAGCGTGTGTCTGAGAAAAAGAGCGCTTCGCATCCGCGGGGCGCTCTTTGCATTCCAAAAATCCGGCGCAGTTGACGGCGTTTCCTATCCCAAATGTTCCTTGATGGCGATGGCCACCTCGCGCGGTATGCCGGGTACCCGGGCCAGCTCGTCCACGCTCGCCGCGCGAATCCCTTCCAGTGATCCCAACTGCTTCAGCAGCGCTCGGCGGCGGGACGGCCCCACGCCGGGAATCTCGTCGAGCTGCGAAGCGATGCCGGTTTTGGCGCGTTTGGCGCGGTGCGCGGTGATGGCAAAGCGATGCGCTTCATCGCGCACCCGCTGCACCAGATACAGCCCCTGCGACTGGCGCGGCAGCCGGATCGAGCCGGATTGGCCGGGCAGGAAGATCTCCTCCTGCTGTTTCGCGAGGCCGCACACCGGCACCTGCCCGAACAACTCGAATCCTTTTAACACTTCGACAGCTACGCCCAGCTGCCCTTTGCCGCCGTCGACGATCAACAGATCGGGCAGCATCGAGAACGACGGATCGGTCCGCGCCGCGCGGCCGGGCTGCTGCTCGGCGGCTTTGGCGTCGAAGTACCGGCGGAAGCGGCGGGTCAGCGCCTCGCGCATCGACTCGAAATCGTTGGGGCCGTCCACGGTCTTGATGTTGAACTTGCGATAATCGCTCTTGCGCGGAATGCCGTTGATGAAGACCACCATCGACGCCACGCTGTTGGTGCCCTGTGTGTTGCTGATGTCGAAGCATTCGATGCGCGCGGGCAGGGCGCTCAAGCCGACGCCGTCCGCTACTTCCTTCAGGGCCTGCTCCGCGCGATGCGAATCGGCGTCCCATTGCGCTCGCAGGGCGGTCAGGGTCTCCATTGCGTTGTCGGCGGCGAGTTTCACCAGATCGGCCGCGGGGCCTTCCCGGGGAACATGCAGCGCCACCTGCGCGCCGCGTTTCTGTTTGAGAAACTGCGCGATGATGCTGGCCTCCTGCGCTTCGATCTCGACGGGCAGCACCACCTCCGGCGGAACGTAAGCCGCCTCGTCATAGAACTGCGTCAGGAACCCGGCCATCACTTGCCGGGTATCTTCGTCCTCCGCGCCTTCCAGCACGAAGTACTCGCGCCCGATCAGTTTGCCCTGGCGAATCAGGAAGATCTGCACGCAGGCATCGCCGTTGGCGCGCGCGAAGGCCAGCACGTCTTGATCGTTCTGCGCGTTGGAGATGACTTTCTGCCGCTCGACGATGTGCCGCAGCGACTTAAGTTGATCGCGGTACACGGCGGCCTGCTCGAACTGCATCGCTTCGGCGGCGGCGCTCATCCTGCGCTCGAAATCGATCAGCACTTCGTCGGACTTGCCCTCGAGGAAGTGACACAGCTCGTCGAGGGTGGCGCGGTATTCAGCCTGCGTCACTGCGCCGATGCACGGGCCGCTGCACAGCTTGATGTCATAGTACAGGCAGGCGCGCGGATCTTTCCCCGTAATCTCGCGATCGCAGGTGAGATACGGAAAGATATGCCGCAGGGTATCGAGCGTCTGATAAACCGCGCCCGCGTTGGTGAACGGGCCGTAATAGCGCGCGCCGTCCTGCGCCATCTTGCGGACGGTGACCACCTTGGGATAGGGGTTCTGCCATTCGACCTTGATGTAGGGATAGCGCTTGTCGTCTTTGAGCCGGATGTTGAAGCGCGGCTTGTGCCGCTTGATGAGATTCGATTCCAGCAGCAGCGCTTCCAGTTCGCTGTCGGTGATGATCCATTCCAGATCGGCAATCTCGGCGACGAGACGTTCCGTCTTGGGGCCGTGATCCGCCGAGGCGTGGAAGTACGATCGGACGCGGTTGCGCAGGTTGATGGCTTTGCCGACATAGATGATCTTGCCGTTGGCGTCGAAGTACTGATAGACGCCCGGCCTGGCCGGCAGGGTTTTGAGTTTCTCGGCGACTTGCTCAGTGGTCATCATGAATGGGGTTCATCCCCATGAAAAGCAGCTGCGGCTCCCATGCCGCGTGACGCTGGGCGTGAAAGCCCCGCCCGCTGTTCCCAAGTAGGCATTGCGAGGAAATTGTAACATGCGGCGGGGGCAGCTTCAAACAGAACCCGGCTAAGGCATAGCCATCACGCTGGCGCGGAAGACATCCATGATCGTGATGAGCACCAGGCCCAGCGCCACGCCGGCTAACAGCGGCGTGGCCAGCTGCCGCCAGCGATCGACGCTGTTGGCCAGGTTGCGCATGGTCAATACGATAATAGCGCCCATGAAGCCCAGCAGCAGCAGCGGGCCGAAGATGGAGAGGATCGTGACCGGGTAGAAGAGCCAATCGGCCTGCGTAAGCACCACGGCGTCGATCGCCAAGGCGGTCAGCATCATCACGAACAATTCGCGCCAATTCTTGACGGAGCGATCGCCGCTGGGCTGCCGCCAGATGGCGGTGCTGAAGACGGGAAAGAACAACAGGCACATGGCTAGCCCGAACAGCGTGCCGGTGACGATGCGGTGGATATTGGTGGTATGGTACAACTGCGGCGCGCCGGGGATGATCGAGAGGGTGGAATTGATGCCGTCGATGCCCATGATCGTGATGAAGCCGATCAGCACCGAGATGATGGCCGCGGTCGGCATACGCGCCGAATGGGTGCGGCGGCGGGCGATCAAGAAGACCAGGCCGATGAGAAAACCCAGATACATGCCGGTGCAGCGCGCGCACAACGGCGACTGATGCTCGTGAAAGAAGAAGGATCGCTCGGGCAGCTGATGGCACAGCGCGTAGCCGATGATGCGGGCCTTTTCCCAGAGACCCGGCGGCGTAGCCGCAATGAACAGGCTGATGATCGCCGCCGGTATCCCGATGAATAAGACTTTGGGGAGGAGTGACCACTTTGAGGCGGGGTAAGTTGTCGGTTCCGATGAAGTCTGCCCGTTAAGTTCCATGCCAGTCCCTTTCCAGTATGCAGGATGGATTATAGCACGGTTGAACCACGTGTAGTTGAGTTTTCCCGGCTTCCGAGGTACGCCAGCCAATTGCAGCCCGCTGAGCAGGTATCTTTGTCAGGATATCCGTCAACAGGATTCACAGGCTCAGCGCAGTCCGGCAAACAGATCGTCCTCCACCGCGCGGCCGCCGTTGACCAGGCTGAACGCTCGATAGAACGTCTGCTGTCCCCACAACTGCCGGTGATGTTCGGGCGGCAGGTTCTTCAGCGCCTGATAGCCGGGCAGTTGCGAACGGTGGCAGGCCACGGCCGCCCAGACCTGCGACCAGTACTCGCCAGTCTGTATGCGGGTAGAGATCGCCCAGGCCGGCCAGCCGGCGGCGCGCCGTTCCACTCCGTCGATGTGCATGACCAGATCGCCGAAGGCCACTTGATAGGCGGCCAAATCCTCGGGCGTGAAGATGAGATAGTACAGTTTGGAAACTCGATGGGGTGCCTGCCCGCTATCGGCATAGGATGAATCGGCTGCCGCGATAATCGCTGCCGTGGCAAGCTGCGAAATGGCGATGTGATCGGGATGGCCGTAGACGCCATCCGGATCAAATGTTACCACGACGTCGGGGCGAATGCGGCGGATGTGCGCTGTCAATTGCGCAATCACTTCCTGCGCTGGCGCCTTGTCCAACTCCCCGTCCACATAGTCAAGGAACATCACTTCGTGCAAGCCCAACACCTGCGCGGCTGAGCGCAGTTCAGTTTCGCGCGTGCGGCCCAGTGCTGCCGGCCCGGGATAATCTGCCTCGCTTCCCCACCAGCCATGCTCGCCGCGTGTGGCCGTCACCAGATACGTCTCAATGCCTTCGGAAGCATACTTGACCAGCGTGCCCCCCGTGCCCAGCGATTCGTCGTCGGGATGCGCCAAAATTGCCATGAGTTTCAACGTGTGTGCCATGTCAGCCTCCTGATTGCCAGTTTTCCTTGAATTAATTTTGGGGCCCTGTCATCAAGGCGCCAAAGCATTGTATTGTTGGACGAGATTTCGAATTCCCGGCGTCACCAGAGTCACGTGGACGCGGCCCACCGGGCGGTCCTGTGAATCGACGTCGATCGAGCTGGTCGTGCCGATCAGACTGTCCGCAAAGAACACTCCTCCGCCTGAGTCGCCGGCATTGATCACAAGATCGGGATCGGCCAGGGTCGCGGCCTCCTGCTGCACCTGAACAACCTGAAAGCGGCGCTGTGCTCCTCGCCGGCGGGTGTCATCCCAATAATTCACCGTGACCCATTCGCCGGCACGCAAGCTGTCCAGGGTGCCACGATCGGCGAGTGGAGCGCCAGTCCCCGGCAGCTCAGACGGCAGATAAATGAACGTCGTTTCTCGCCCCAGGATGATCTGCTGCACTTCATCGCAGCGGAACTGGATGATCTGGCCGGTATTGTCGAGCAACCTGAGAGCCATGCTCCGTTCCGACTGAAGCGGAACATGAAAGTGACCGTGAGTCAGAATCAAATTCGGCCCGACTAGCGTTCCAAGGCTGCTCCCGACCGTGCCCTGCATGCCGTCGATCGATCGGCGCAGCCACGTGTGTTCGATTTTTAGAGTGACCGGGGACCAGGTCGCTGCCATGACGCTGAGCCTATTGCCCTGCAAATTCGACAAGACCAGGATAGCGACGACGACAAGTAATTGCTTCATGACATTCCTCCCTCTCATTCTGTTCGGGTGACGCAGGGCCCGCTACGGCCGCATCGCCCGCCATGTCTGCTCTTCAAAAGTGTGTGCGGCCCATCGCTGATGAAACGCCGCACTTCCCGCTCCCGCGCAGACCCGATGTCGCGCAGCTCTGCTTCAAACGCCGGAACGACGACCGTTGCGAATGATTCGGCCCAATCTTCCGCCGCGCTGTCCGTGCGATGCCGTGGGCGATCACGCGGGTCGCGCAGCGGATAGGTCCGCCCCAGGTGATACACGGCGCTTTCATCACTATAAGCGTTGACGCTGCGCGCAAAGGCTTGTGATACTTCACCCATGAGCAGGTGCAGCGGCGACTCGCGCGCATCCAGCACGTGCCCCAGCTCATGAGCCAGGTAAAAGGTTCGACCGGTTGTGTCATAGCGCGCCCAGGCGTCATAGAAGCTCACCGTGCCGCCGATGGTGTAAGCGATATTGCCGCGCCAGTTGCGATCGCGATAAAAGGCAACGCCGGCCAACAAGTCTTTCATCAGCCGGCGGCCATCGCGGCCAGTCAATTCTGACAGCCGATCGGCGATCTGGTCGAGGCCGCTTTTGAGGCTGCTGACTTCATCCAGCTGCCATTGCGCCGTCCGATCAGCCACAGTAATTCCATACTGTTCGGCAATCGCGTGGATCAGGGCCAAGTGCGCTGCTGCGTTGCGGCGCTCGGACGCCGTAAGATCGATCGGCCTGATCGTGGCTGCATCCGGTGACTCTGCGGCCAGGTAATAGGTGAGTGAAGTGAGCTGCATCAGCGCACCCATCACAACCGCAGTGGTCAGCAGCTTGGACAGTGAGCTCAGCTTGTTCATCGCTGCCTCCTTCACGCCCTGGCCAGACTTCCTTCAAGCGGATAACCTGCATCCTGCCAGTCCAGCAAGCCGCCGGCATAGCGTGCAACCCTGGTGAAGCCTTTGCTGCGCAGCAGGTGATAGGCTTGAATACTGTAATAGCACAGCGGATTTGAGCAATACACCACGATCTCGTCGCCGCGATCCAGCTGCTCGACAATGTCCGAGGCTTGTTCAAAGTGCAGTGAACCCGGGATGTGCAGCCAATCATAAGCGGCGCCGCCCATCGTCATGACCAGCTTGAGGTCTTCACCCCGATCGAGCCTGGCTTTCAGTTCTTCGCGTGCAATGGTCTTCATTTCATTTGCCTCCCCCGGCCTGGCGAGTTGCTCTTACAAAGTCACCCGCGTCAGTGTCATCGATTGCCGTGCGAGCGCCGGCGCTGCCGACGTGGTGTGCCGGATGGCGGTCGCCGGCCAGCGGCGATCCTCACGGACGATGGTTTCCCACAGGCCGGCCAGTGACTGGTGCTGCTGCTTTTGAAAGGCAGCCGCCAGGCCGCTCACCTCGTCCGCCAGATGGCGCCTGAAGTGCGCCTGCAAACTGTCGCTCAGCGCCTGGCTGCTGATGGCCGCCGCCGTGATGCCCTGCGCATGAACAGGGTTCAACACACAGGCCGCGTCGCCCATGACGAGCAGCCCTTCCAGGTACTGCGGCAGTTGATCGTAGCGGCGCAGGCGGCTGTCGGTGCGCCGATAGCCGTTTGGCCTGGTCAACGGCTCTGCGCGCTGGATCGCTTCAAACAGTACCGGCGTCGGCAGGCTGCGCGCGAATTCCATGAACCCCGCTTCGTCGGTTGGCGGATAGTCATGGCTGGTTCCCAGCAGCGTCACGAACCAGCGGTTGCCTTCCAACGGGATAATCATGCCGCCGCGTGTGCCGGTCTTCGGCGTGGGCCGGATGTACAGCGCCTTCCACTCTTCCGTGAAATCGGCAGGCCTCTGATACACGCGCGTGGAATAGCCCACAAACGTATTGACGGTCAGTTCATCCGCGGGCGCATAGCCCAACTTCTGGAGCCACTGCGGCGCCGGCGATTGGCGACCACTGGCGTCCACGACTACATCAGCTTCCAGGCGCAGGTGGGCGGCAGGCGAGCCGTTCCGATCGTGTACAACCAACCCTGTAACGCGCCTGCGCCCCGGATCGGTCGAGATGCTCACGGCTTCGTGGGCGGGTTTGATCGCAATGCGCGGATTAGCTGCTACACGTTGATAGATTATCGTTTCAAGCAAAGGTCGGCTCAGCGCAATGGCCATCGTGTCGGCGTGGCGCGTCGGCTGATGCCAGTTGCCAGCGACATAGAATGCGACTTCGCGGCTGGCGTCGATCGAGAGTGCGCCCTGTGCGACGAGTTCAGCGGTCAATCCCGGAAAATGCTGCTCCAGAATTTCCTGGCCGCGCACCATCAGGGTGTGCGGATGGCGCGCCTGCGGCACACCGCTACGCGCTTCTGGGGTCTCTGACAGATGATCGCGATCGACGATGGTGACCTGCGAGAAATGCCGGCTCAACACCTGCGCCGCCATGAGCCCGGCCATCCCTCCCCCGATGACGATGGCCCGCCCGGCGAGCGTCCAATCAGCGGCAGCGTGCCGCGCATCAAACTTGAAGTGTGCTGAGATGGACAGGATGGATTGCGATAATTGATTAGCCATGATGACAGTCCTTAACGAGTCTTCAGTCGTTGCCCGGCATTGCTTAAGCCGCTTCTTCAGCCGTCAGGCACTGACCCAGCGCGTTCCGTGTCTGGCAGGCTTCGCCGTTCACCGGATCGGGTGGCCGTTCGCGCTGCAGCGAATTCAACAGCAGGGCAGCGCCAACCGCCACAGCTAATGCGACGAGATAAACCGGCAGCGGCCCAAACGAGTCCATCAGGAAGCCGATGCTGGTGAAACTCAACACGCCCGCGACCGGATTCATGGCATTGATCCAGGGCAGCCCGCGCTGCCTCGCCTGCGGCGACAACGTATCCGTTATCAGTGCAGAAGCCAACGCTCCATTGGTGCACAGCGCCACCAGCACCAGCGTTGCCGCCAGCCAGAACATCCACAACTCGGCGGCCAGGGCCAGCATCAATGCTCCGCTAGCGGCTGCCACGTAGCCTAGCATCAGGAAATTCTTGCGTCCCAATCGATCGGACAGCGCGCCAATGAGCAGCACGATCGGGATGGAGGCCAGGCCGGCGACGGTGCCCGTGCTTGAAATCGCACTGGCCGAAAAGTCTAGGGCCTGCATCGACAGAGTGGTGCCCAGCCGCCCGGTGTTGATGGCGATGGAAGCCAGCAGTGTCATCGCCAGGACCCGATAGAAATTCGCTCCCAATCTGGCCGTTGTCCGCTGTGTTGTCGCCGCACGATTGGAACTGAAATCCGAAGCGATCTTCAATTTGAAAACCCCAACGGCGGGCAGAATCGCCCAGACCGCGCCCAGCACGACGAACATCGCGTGATAACCAGCCACAGTGACGAGTCGTCCGACCAGCGTGCCGCCAAACACTGCGCCCAGTGGAAACGCCAGGAACATCAGGCTGAAAGACTTGCCGCGGCTTTTGTTGCCTGACTGCTGACCTGTGAAGACATTGACCAGCGCCAGCCCCACTCCACCACAGAACCAGACGATGGTGGTGAGCGCCACAACCTGCCACAAAGCTGCTGCCTGCCCCAACAGCATCAACGCCGGTATGCCAAGCGCGCCAACGGCCACAAACAGCCCCTTATGCGTCAGCCGGGCCGCCAACCGATTGGTCAGCATGGCTCCGGCGGCGTTGGCCGCGTACATCAGCGCGAAGTACAGGCCGATGACCGTGCGCGACGCCCCGAATTCGGTGGCGTAAACGGGCAGCACGGGAAACAGCCCCATGCCCACAAACAAGATAATGAAACTGCTCACAAACAGATATAGCAATTGCGCATTGGGCAGATGCACGAGAGTCCTGCGCGTTGGCCGGGACGTTGCGCGCGCCGGCCAGGTGGCGTCCGTTTCTCGCACCATGGCCTGCCCCCGCAGCTGTGCGAGCCGTTCGTGTTTGAGCATGAAATAGATCGCGTGGTGATTCATGTCTTCCTCCATCAGCATTCTCTTGAACTGGCTATAGAATACTCCAGAGACGTTCCGGCAGCATTCCACGAAGCGATCCAAACAGCGATCCACGTCAATGCAATTCAACCTGGCGACAAAAATGCTCCAGGCCCGCGTCGTCATGCCGGCCGGCCACGCTGCCCGGCAGGCCACAGGCGCGTTGCGCGGGCATGGCCGGACACGTGTGGATAACAAAATGTAAACTTGCCCCGCACGGAACTACGCGCAATCCATACGGAACCATTTCTGATATTCGCTCGTTTGATGTACAATTGAAAAGTCGTAATCGTCCGGCCCCAGCCGAATTAGCCAACGGAGGGGCAGATGGCAGATTTGCGTTTCTTCTTGCTGGGCGCGCCTCGTCTGGAACAACAGCATCAGAACATCAACCTCTCGCGGCGAAAAGCCATGGCCGCGCTGGCCTATCTTGCCGTCACGCGCCAGCCGCACAGCCGTGATGAGTTGGCGACGCTCTTATGGCCCGATCAGGATCAGTCGGGGGCGCGGGCCAACCTGCGCCGCGATCTCTCCACGCTCAGGCAAATCCTGGGTGACCAGACGCTGCTTGTCGATCAGGCGCTCGTCGGCCTCAATCCCGACGCCGATCTGTGGATAGACGTGGACGCGTTTCAAACCAGGGTGGCCGCTGTGCAAAAACATTCACACCCGAACGGGCACTTGTGTGAGGAATGCGCCGCAGCCTTAACCGCAGCAGTGGATCTTTACAACGGGGATTTTATGGCGGGGTTCAGCCTGCCCGACAGCCCTGTATTCGACGAGTGGCAGTTCTTTGAAACTGAACGGCTGCGGCAGCTGCTTGCCGAAGCATTGCAGCGCTTGATCGAATGGCATACTGATCGGGCGGAGTACGAAGCGGCGATTGCCTGCGCGCGGCGCTGGCTGGCGCTCGACGCCCTGCACGAACCGGCGCATCGCCGGCTGATGCAGCTCTACGCGTGGGCCGGGCAGTACGCGGCGGCGCTGCGGCAATATCAGGAATGTGCGCGCCTGCTTGAAGAAGAACTGGGAGCGCCTCCCGACGCGGAAACCACCGCGCTATACGAAGCCATTCGCACCAAACAACTTCTGCTGCCGACGACGGAACTACCGGCGGCACTGGCGGCGGCAGAACCTGAGCCGAGCGAACGCTATCAGACCGAGCGCCTGCTGGAAGTGGGCGGCTACGGCGAAGTGTATCTCGGTCATGACAGTGTCACCGGTCAGGCCGTGGTCGTCAAGCGGCTCAAGCCGGAGCTGGTGGCCGAAGATCCGGCGCTTGTCGCGCGCTTTGTCCGCGAGGCTCAGGCACTGCGCCAGCTAAATCATCCCAACATTGTCACGATCCTGGCCACCCTCGAACAGGATGGCGAGCGGCGCATCGTCATGGAATATGTGCCGGGCGGCACGCTGCGCGATCTATTGGAGCAGGAGGGGCCGCTGCCTTATGAGCGGAGCCTGGCTATTATGCTGGAACTGGCCGATGCGCTCAGCCGCGCTCACCATCTCAACATCATCCATCGCGACCTCAAGCCCGATAATGTGCTGCTGGCCGCAGACGGCACGCCGCGCCTGATGGACTTTGGCATGGCGCGCCTGACGCAGGACGATGCGCGTCTGACCCAGCCGGGCATGATCGTCGGCAGCCCCGCGTACTTGAGCCCGGAGGCGCTCCGCGGCGAAGAACTGGATGCGCGCAGCGATATCTGGTCATTCGGCGTGCTGCTGTACGAACTGCTGGCCGGCCGCCCTCCATTTGAAGGGCAGCAGCTGATGACGGTCTTGTCCAACATCCTGCATGCACCCGTCCCGGACATTACGGACGTCCGATCGGATGTGCCGCCCGCGCTCGCCAATCTGCTGCGGCGCATGTTGACCAGGGACCGGGAGGAGCGCATTGCCAGCATGCGGCTGGTGGCCGCCGAACTGGAAGCGATTCGCGCGGGACGACCACTCAAACATCACGCGCCAACATCGGTAGTGCCCCCGTCCAACCGCATGCTTGCTCGCCAGAGCACGCCGTCGAGCCTGGCCGTTCTCCGTTCGGACAATCAGCGCGATCGAGAGATTCGCTTCTGCACCGCGCCCGATGGAGTGCGCATCGCCTACGGCCAATTGGGCGCCGGGCCGTTATTGATCAAGGCCGGCAATCCGCTGAATCACCTGGAATATGATCGGCAAAGCCCGATCTGGCGGCACTGGTGGACGGCATTGGCGGAGCACTACACGTTCGTCCGCTACGACGAGCGCGGCTGCGGCCTGTCCGATTGGAACGTCGCCGATTTCTCGATGGATGCCTGGGTCGGCGATCTGGAAACGGTGATCGATCAATTCGACACACAGCGCTTTGCCCTGTTGGGCGTATCGCAGGGAGCGTCGGTGGCGATCGCGTATGCGGTGCGTCACCCCGAACGCGTCAGTCACCTGATCTTGTACGGCGGTTACGCGCGCGGCCGTTTCAATCGCAATCCCACGCCTGAGCAGCTGGAAGAAGCGCGCACCTTGATTCATCTCATTCGTGTGGGCTGGGGACAGGACAACGCGGCGTTTCGCCAGGTCTTTGCTCGACTCTTGATGCCGGATGGAACACCCGAGCAGATTAGCTGGTTTGCCGAACTGGCGCGCGTCTCGGCTTCTGCGGAAAACGCCGCATTGATGGAGATGGCTTTCTTCAACGTCAATGTCGCTCACCTGGCTCCGCAAGTCCGCGTGCCTACCCTGGTACTGCACGCGCGCCGCGATGCGATGTGCCCCTTTGAAGAAGGCCGCCTGATGGCGTCGTTGATCCCCGGCGCGCGTTTTGTGCCACTGGAAAGCAACAATCACATCCTGCTGGAAACCGAGCCTGCCTGGCAGCGGTTTCTCAGCGAGCTCACGCAGTTCACCCAGACCGAGCCGGAACGATCGGCAACGACCTCACCCGTCGTCGAGGTGAAAGCCCCCCGCTTCGAAGCAGAGCCACAGCGCGAGTTGGAACAGAGCATCCGCTTCTGCCGATCGGCCGACGGCGTGCGGCTGGCTTATGCCACCATCGGCGACGGGCCGCCGCTGGTCAAGGCGGCCAACTGGCTGAGTCACCTGGAATTCGACTGGCAAAGCCCCATCTGGCGGCACTGGCTCATCGGGCTGGCGCAGCAGCACACCCTAATCCGCTACGACGAGCGCGGCTGCGGCCTGTCCGACTGGAACGTGGACGATCTCTCCTTTGAAGCCTGGGTGCGCGATCTCGAAGCGGTGGTCGATGCGGCGGGCGTGGAACGGTTTCCCCTGATCGGCCTCTCGCAGGGCGGGCCGATTGCCATTGCCTACGCCACGCGCCATCCGGAACGAGTCAGTCATCTCATCCTGTATGGATCATACGCGCGCGGCAAACTGAAACGCGACCTTACGCCCGAAAAAATCGACGAAGTGGAAATGCTGCTCAAATTGATCCGGCTGGGTTGGGGACGCGAGAATCCGGCCTTTCGGCAGGTGTTCACGTCGATGTTCATACCGGATGGCACATTGGAGCAGTATCGCTGGTTCAACGATCTGCAGCGCGCTTCGGCCTCGCCGGAGAATGCAGCCCGTCATCGTCGAGGGCTTTAACACGATAGACGTGCGCCAGCTCGCCGCGCAGCTCAACATTCCCACGCTGGTGCTGCACGCGCGCGGCGATATGCGCATCCCGTTCGAAGAAGGCCGCTTGCTGGCTTCGCTTATTCCCGGCGCGCGCCTGGTGACACTGGACAGCCACAATCACATCCTGCTGGAGCATGAACCGGCGTGGCAGAAGTTCTTGAGCGAAGTCCACGAGTTTCTGGCAACGCCCGGCAGCCCAATCCAGAATCGCGCTCCGGCACGCCCGATCGATTCTCCAGCCCCGATCGCGCCGCCTGATCGATCGCGGGCACGCCACCGGCTGCCGGCGCAGTTGACGCCCTTCATCGGACGTGAAGACGAACTGACGCCAGCTCCGCGCGCTTGATCGTCGACGATCCCGCCTGCCGCTTGCTCACGCTGATCGGGCCGGGCGGCATCGGCAAGACCCGTCTGGCCATCGAAGCCGCGGCGCAAGTCGGCAGACGCTTTCCAACACGGAGCCGCGCTTGTGGCGCTGGCGTCGGTGGGCACCGCCGACTTGATTCTGCCTGCGCTGTCCGAAGCGCTGGATTTCAACCTGGCCGGAACCGCTGCACCCAAAGATCAACTGCTGAATTACTTGCGCGACAGGCACCTGCTGCTGATCTTTGACAACTTTGAGCACGTCCTGTCCGGCGTTGAAGTGCTGTCGGATATTCTGCGGGCTGCCCCGGGCGTCAAGCTCGTGGCGACTTCGCGTGAGCGCTTGAACGTGATGGAAGAGTGGGCGTATGAAGTGCCGGGCATGGCCTTTCCGCGCGCCGCCGATCGGCTGCCTGCTGCCGGCGCGCAGGCGCTTGAAAAGTACAGCGCCATGCGCTTATTCGTGCAGCGCGCCCGCCAGGCCGTGACGAACTTTGCGCCAACGCCCGCCGACATCACCGCCATCGCACAGATTTGCGAGTTGCTCGAAGGTTCGCCGCTGGCGATTGAACTGGCGGCCGCGTGGGTGAACGTCCTCGATTGCGCGGCCATCGCCGAGGAAGTGCAGCGCGGCCATGGATGTGCTGACGACACAGCAGCGCGACATGCCGGAGCATCATCGCAGCATGCGGGTGGTGTTCGATCGGACCTGGGAACGGTTGACCGACGATGAGCGCCGCGTGTTCCGGCAGCTAGCGGTCTTTCGGGGTGGCTTTCGGCGAACGGCGGCTGAGCAAGTGGCCGACGCCTCGTTGGCGATCCTGTCGGCGTTGGTGAACAAATCGTTATTGCGCTGGGATCCGATCGGCCGGTATCAGATCCACGAGTTACTGCGTCAATACGCGGCGAGCCAGCTGGCGCAATCGGCCGAAGATGAGGCCCGCAGTTACGATCGACATGGCCGGTATTACGCGGCGCTCCTCGAAGAATCCTTTAAACAAATTCTGGACGGCCAGCAGTTGGAAGTCACACGCCGAATTGAAGAGGAGCTGGGGAATCTGCGCGCCGCCTGGAGTTGGGCCACTACTCACAATCGTGTGGAATTTGTCCAGTATGCGGTGCCCATGCTGTGGGCGTTCCACGAGTACCGCAGCCGTTATCTGGAAGGCGCAGAGCTGCTGGAAAAAGCGCTGGCCTGCCTGAACGAGCAGCCGCGGTCCGACGCAGTCGATCGCGGCCGCGTGCTGACCCAGGTGTCGCTCGCGTGGCTGTATATCCGGCTGGGACGCCTGAACGAAGCGGAAGACTGTTCGCGGGAAGCGCTGGCCGGGTACGAACGGCTGGGCATTTCGCCGGTGCCGGGCATCGCGACCGATCCGCGTGTGGCGCTGGGCATTTTGGCCTCCATACGCGGCGATTACCCCGCGATGATCCGGCTGGGGGAAGAGGCCGTGCGGCTCAGCGAAGCATACGATCATCGCTGGAATCGGCCCTTTGCGTATTATGTGCTGACGCGAGCCGCGGTAGCACAGGGCGACTATGCACAGGCGCAGCGCTATGCTCAGCAGGCCAGCACTGCCGCGCAAGAATCGAAAGACCGCTGGTTCCTGGCGTACTGTCTTATCGAGCTGGGCAACGTGGCGCTGGCGCAAGACCAGTTTGCTGCGGCGAGGGAACACTATCAGGCCAGCTACGTCATTCGGCGGGAATTCGCCGATCGGGAAGGCATGGCGTTGGCATTGAACCGGTTGGGCACTGCGGCTTTTCGCCAGCAAGCGCTCGCAGAAGCTCAATCGCTGTATGCGCAAAGTCTGGAGTTTATCGGGAGCTGGAGGATAAAGGCGGTCTGGCCAGCACGATCAATGGATTGGGCTTTGTGGCGTCCGGACAAGCCGATTACGCAACGGCTTCACACTATTTTCGACAGGCGCTGCAGATCACCCACGATCTGCAATTCGCACCGCTGACCTTATGGGTCGTGCTGGGCATCGGCGAGATGCTGCTGAAGAACCGGCAGATCGAGCGCGGCGTGGAATTGCTGGGATTAGTGGAAACGCATCCGGCCGCCGAGCGCGAAGCCAGCCTGCGCGCACTCTACTGCCTCGATCGCTTCCGCGATCAACTCACGCCGGAAGAATTCACGGCCATTTATCGGCGCGGCCGGCAGCTGGACTTGAATCACGTCATTGAATCGCTGCTGACCGACTTGCTGGTCTGGCAGTCAGCCGTCAATGCGTCTGCTGGCTAAGGCAAACGGTGTAGCAAGCGCTGAAATACCGCTTGCCGAATGGCATGCAGCGCAGATCCGATGCCTCACCCCCCAAACAACTTCAGCGCGATCTGCCCAAAGCCCGCAATGGCTGTACCCAGGCCAACTGCTGCGGCGACGCTCTTTCCTAAAGAGGTCATTACGCCTTCGGCCGCATCTAGCCGGGCCTTAATGCGGGCCAATTTGGGTTGCGGCTTCTTGGCCTCTTCGATCACTTCGGCCACATCACCTTCGACGATCTCCAGCGTTTCTTTGTGCTCAGGCAGCAGGTCAGGCTGTTGCTTGATTTGCGTCAGTTCGCTATGCAGTTCCTGCAATTTGGTGACGAACTCCTGCGGCGATTGAATCTGCGCCACCTGCTGCTGGAAGTTGTAATTGTACTGATCGCCAAAAATGACGGTCTGCCCGCTGACATTGCCCTTGATGTTCACTTGCGTTTTTGGTGACGTCGATTTCTTGGTCATGCGATCATCTCCTTGATTGAATTGAGACGCCCTACGGCATGGAATGCCGTTACTCTGCAATTTTCATTGTGCGCGACCGCGCTTCGCGCGGATTTAGTGCAGAAAAACAGAAGGCCAGCAATCAGCATTCAGAAATATTAAGAGCCAGGGGAGAACACCCGAAACCCCACAATATCGCCGAAGTTAATCGGGCATGTTCCTGTCACGGTTAGCACAACGAGCGTCCCTACGAGCGCTGCCCCAGGAGCCGCCGCAAAGAGTGCGATACACTTGCTCGCGATCAGGACTCGAGCTTGTCCATTCCCATACGTTACCACTCAAGTCACAGATACCCGACTGGCTGTTGCCTTCGGCGAACTGGCCGACTATGGTGGTTGAAGCGGCCTGACCGTCAGCCTCCCGCCATTTACGCCATTTGTCGAGGTCAGTCATGTCATCATCCACTGCCCACCACTCTGAGACATTCAAGCGATTACGATCAAAGTCATTGCCCCACGGATATTCGCGGCCATCGGTATGGCGCGCGGCGCGTTCCCATTCTTCTTCGGTGGGCAGACGCACGGTTTTGCCCAGTTCTTTGGACAGCCAGTTGCAGTAGGCTTCGGCCTCAAACCAACTGACACCGACCACGGGCGCCAGCGGATTGTTCCACTTAAGATCATGCCAGTAGAACGGCTCGAGCCGCTTTTCCGGCGGTCGGCGTGACAACCAATTTTGATACTCTTTGGGCGCTTTGCTATCATACGTGCCTTTCACGCCAGGCCCAGCCGTCCTCGCTCCAATACGCGCGCGGTCTCGTATCCTTTGGCGGCGATGAAGCAGCGGTACTGCAAATTCGTCACGGGATACTCGCCGATGGCAAACGGTTGTTCCATCGTGACTGTGCGTTTGTCATCACCGTATAGAAACGGGCCAGCCGGAATCTCGACGAACTGCGTCGAGATCGGGCGGCGTCCAGCCGGTGCGGCCCAGAATGAACCCGGCCTCACGCTGCACCACGGGCGTCAGGGACCGATCGTGCGCGGCTTTCAGCAGCGCCTCGGTCACCGCCTGCGCGGCGGCGCGGCCCAGGCCGGACTCGCCCACATCCTCCAAACACGCGCCGGCGATCAGCACATTCTGACAGCGCGACTCGTCGGCGCAGTCCATGCTCAAGATCGATCGCACCACTTCACCGGCGACGAGCCGCTGATGGTACAACAGCCCCCACACGCCCACCGCCAGCAGGATCGTCTCACGCCAGCCCGGATCTGTGAGATGCTGCTGAATGATCTTCAGGCTTTCATTGCGATCGAGTTGACCTTTCTCCACCAGACCGATCGCAGCCAGCGCCTCCTCAAAAGTCAGATGCATGAAGCCGTACTGCCCCTGGCCGCGCTCCAGCAGCAAATTGGAATAGGTGCGCACGCTCCTGAGAAACTCATTGGCGTGTTCCAGGGCGGGGCCGCGTTTCAGGCCCCATTCCTCGCCCATGTAATACTGCGTCAGCCAGTTGACGATTTCGCGTTCAGAGACGAGGCCCGCTGTGGGATTGGTCGCGCGCAGCCACAAAGCCAATGGCCCTAGCACGGCAATCGTCTGGGCGTAATCCAGCGGCGGGCCGACTGGCTTCTTGTCCAGCGCGCGCGCCTTGTTCCAGGCGCTGATCAGCGTCTTGAGGTACAGCTCGTACAGTTCCACGCGCCGATTGGGCAGCGAGACGCCCTGCCGTTTGATCAGGGCCAGGATCGTTAACAGCAGCGGATTGCTGGCCAGGTTCGCTACGCCGGGGTTCGCGTCGAGCGCATCCAGCAAACTGCGCCGTTCGATTTCAGCACTGGCGTGCGCTTCGGGCGTATCGCCCAGCGTGCTCTTCTCAAACGCGAAGCACCACTTGGCCGCAAACTGCTCGATGGCCCCGCGATCGAAATCGAGCAGCGTGTGCAGCGCCCACTCATTGGGATCGAGCGGCGATTCGCGATAGCCGACGATGCGGCTGGTGACGACGATCTTGTTCTTCCGGGCGATGGCATCCCGCGCAAAGGCTTCGATCTTGCCGGCCAGGTGCGCGCGATCGCGCTGCACTTCGTCCAACCCATCCAACAAGATCACGGCGCGGCCATGCGCCAGCGCATCGTCGAACAGCGGCCCCAGGCCGGCCAGACCCTGCGCCAGCCCCGCAAAGTAATCAGGCAGGAATTGCTGCAGGTTGCGATCGGCCTGCAGCAGCGCGCTGGCATAGGCATTCAGCGGCACCAGGATCGGCAGCGGCGCTTCAGCCTCTTGCGCCAGCCGCAGCGCCAGGTGTTTGAGCAGCGTCGATTTGCCCGAGCCCGGATCGCCGATGACGACTATACGCGGTTGATCGCGCAGTGCTTCTTCCACGCGCACGGGCGCGGCGTTGGTTTTCTCCAGCATCGCCAGCGCGTCTTGCGGTAGGGCATCGGCCTGCCACATGCGTCCGGCCAACCGGCGGTCCCACGTCTCACCCGTGGGCCGATCGGGACGGGCCACCAACGGCACGTAGACTTCTTCCAGCAGCAGTTCGCGCGAGAAGGTCTCCAGCTGCGGAATGCCCTTGAAATCCAGCGCGCGATACGTGCGTTGCAGATGATCGAGGTAAGCGGAGCGCAGGGCTTGCAGATCAGGCTGGGTGGGCGCGTAGCCCGGCATCTTGCATGATGACCGTGATGTTATATGATCGCCGATGATCACATCGCGTCTGCGCGTTCACGTCGTTGAGGTCAATCCGTTTCTTGGCCATCGGCTCATCTCGGTGGGGCGCGTCAACGTTCATCCCACTTGATGGATTACCAGAGGACGCACCCCGGTTTGATATTTGGCTGATTCCCTCTCCCTCGGCCCCTCTCAGACAGAGGTGGGCGAGGTGAGGGTCCAGCCGGGAACGGGCGGCGCTGGCTCTAAAATGTGGCGCCGGCCTGCGTCCATTAGACCACAAGCTTTACCGGCCCGTCAACTTTCAGAGTCATGGGAGAACACCCGAAACCCCACATTATCGTTGAAGTTATCGGGTATGTTCCTGTTACGGTTAGCACATCGAGCGTTCCTACGATTGTTGTTCCAGGAGCCGCCGCGGCACCGCTGCCCGTCCCCAACGCCGTGGGCAGACATGTCGATCTGCCCCTACGTCCCAATGGATTTTTGCCAGCCGCCCAGTAAGCGCCCGACCTCGACCAGCAGGCGCGCCACATGCTCATACTGTCCCGGACTGATCAACACCAGATCACGCGACAGGCGCAGATGCGTGCGCAACTTGTCCAGCTCGGCGTCGGCGGCGATCAACCACTTCGCGCGGCTGACGCTGATGCGCGGCCTCGATCAGCAACTCTTGAAAGCGCAGGGCTTCGCGTTGCAACGCGGCCGCCATGACAAAGCGCTGCTGGCGCGGAAACTTGATCGTCACCGGGATCAGCCACGCCACCAAATCATAGGTCTTGCTGAAGATGGGAGACTCTTTCATGCCGCACTCCTCATCGGGATGACCACGCTGGACAACAGCGCGCGGCGCAGGCCCCAGGTTTCGCCATGCGCCACGTGCGCGATCCAGCCTTGAATCATCCGGTCGAGATCCGATAGTGATAACTCGCCGCCGGCCAGCTGGTGCAGCGCCCGGGCCAGGCGCCGCTGAAACATCAGGCCATTGCGCCGCTTCAAGCGATAGTGATCAGGATAGACGCGCCAGCCCAGAAACGGAATGCCCGTATTCACCGGAAAGACGGCGGCCTGCGGCTCGTGCAGCGTCAGGCGCAGCGTGGCTGCAAATTCGATCATGGCCTGCCGCCAGCCATGTAGGGTGGGCTTGTCGTCGGCAAACAGCAGCAGATCATCGACGTAGCGCACGTAGCCGGGGCACTTCAACTCGCGCTTGACGAAGTGATCGAGCGGGTTGAGATACACATTCGCCCAGAACTGTGAGGTGAGATTGCCGATCGGCAGGCCGCGCGGCCGCAAAGCCGCCAGAAGATCATCACCGGGAAAGTAATGCGGCTCCACTTCTGCGCGGTGAATCTCCGCGCCGCCGTTCAGAATCTGTTCGATCAGCCACAGCGTTTGCCCGTCGGTAATGACGTGCGCCAACTGATCGCTCGCAGGATGGCGTGATCGATCGTCGGGAAAGAAGTGCTCCAGATCGCACTTCAACACATAGCGGTAGCGCCGCGCAAACTGCTGCGCCCGTTCGAGCGCGGCGTGTGTGCCCTTGCCCACCCGGTTGGCATACGAGTCGAAGATGAAACGCCGTTCGAAGATTGGCTCGATCACGTTGCACAGCGCGTGATGCACCACGCGATCGCGGAACGGCGCGGCCGAGATCAAACGCGGCTTGGGATCATAGATGCGGAAATTGCGATACGGCCCGGGCCGATACGTCTGCGCCTGCAATTCTTCTTGCAGATCCAGCAGGTTGCTTTCCAGGTCATATTCAAACGCGCTCACATCCCAGTGGCTCCGTTTGCCGCGCGCCGCGCCTTTGAAGGCCAGCCACAGGTTGTCAAAGTGTGTGATCTGCGGATACAGATGTTTGAATGTCTTCAAATGACCTCCTCAAAATCCAGTGTGCGCGACCGCGCTTCGCGCGGAAATTAGCGCAGAAAAGCAGAAGCTCGGCATTCAGCAATCAGAAATCAGCATTCAGAAATAATAAGAGCCAGGGGAGAACACCCGAAACCCCACAAAAACGCTGAAGGTACCGGGTATGCTCCAGTACGGAAAGCACACCGAGCGAACCCACGATCGTCGTACCAGGAGCCGCCGCGGACGACACGTTCCCCTTCTGGTTCTGGTGATTCGCGATCGTCCAGTTCATACGGATAGGGCCGATAGATCGTGCTCGTCCAGTTCCATACGTTGCCCGCTTGATCTTCGGCCCCGAACGGTCCCACGCCACCCGCCGCCACATACGCGCCTACGGGCGCCGGCTTAAGCACACGGCCTTCAATCGTGTTGGCTCGCGCCGCGTCCCACTCATTATTCCATGGGTAACGCCATCCGTGTGTCCCACGTGCAGCGGCTTCCCATTCCACTTCCGTGGGCAAGCGATACACACGGCCGGTGATGGCCGACAGCCACGCGCAATAGGCATTGGCCTCAAACCAGGTGATGCCGACGACAGGTTGCGTAGGGTTGTTTCGGTCAACATCATTCCAATACTCGGGTCTCTCACGTGACTTGCCAGAGAATTCCTCCGACAGCCATGTCTGAAGTTCATTCTCATCAAGCCCCGCTACATATCGGAGTGCCTCGATTTGTTGAGGACTATAGGTGATTCCGCTTTGTTCCAACTGCTCTTCCCAGTCTGGTGTTGAATGTAAGAATCGCCAGTTATCGAGCCATGTCTTTGATTGTCCGCCTGTTACCTCTTCTCCGTGTAACCAGCGCTTCGCCAACTCCGTTGCCCAATATTGCTCATCCTGGTAGCCGCCCGCGTCCATAAAGCATTTGAACTCGGCATTCGTTACCGGCCATTTGCCGATTTCAAAGGCAGGCAGGTCAACACGATGCTGTAGATGCTCACTCTCGAAAGCGTTTGCGTCGTCGTCCGCGCTGCCGATCGCGTAGCGCCCGGCGGGCACCTTGACCAGCGCCAGCACGATAACCTTCACACCGTCGATGATCTGCGGCTCAAAACGCGGTCGCCAATTCGGCCCAGCGTGAAGCCCGCCTGCAGGCGGGCGCGCAGGTGAATGGTAGGGCTGTATAAGTCTTTCAAGAGATCGTCACGCACGTACGGCACGATGATCGCAATAGAAGGATAACGGAGAATGGCTGATCCTCTGCAAGGTTGATGATGCCAGCCTCATCAAGACAACGTCCGCCAGCACGGGGTTGAGCGGGCGGATCGCCTCGATCGATGGGCCGGATCGCGCGCCAGGCCGCAGGCCAGGATCGTCGTCACTTCCCAGCCGGTGGCGGCGGCTCCGGCAGCGGTCCCACTCGCCTACGGTCGCGGGCGGCATCTCGCCGCTGGTGCGTTTGTACTTCCACAACACGCCCAGGTCTTCGCCCTCGTCAAAGCGGCGCAGCAGTTCCAGCCCCGCGAAATATTCCTGCAGCAGGTGATCGTAGAAGCGCACTTCCGGGTCCAGCGCGGGATCGAGAAGCGTGGCCGCTCGTCCAAAGCGGAACAGCTCGGGCGGCTTGATCACGTAGTCCTCACCGTGGAATTCAACCATTTGTCGCAGCGCGGCTTTCGCCGTCCTGAAGGCCAGGGTGTGCTTTCGCCCTGCTGCTGCATGGTGTAAGCCAACTCCTGCAGGCCCGCGTCTGCACGTCGCGCGGCAGCCAGCCGCGATGCGCCAGCTTCTCCTCGCGGCTGAACAGGTTGTCGACGAGCCATTCCAGCAGGCGCCCGCGATTGCTCATCTCGCGCTCGTTGGATTTGTAGGCCGCGACCAGCAGTGACAGGTTGAACGGATTGCGCGCCATTTCGTTCAAGCGTGTCCGCGGGATCATCCAGCATCCCGCCCAGGCCCGGCGCATCGTTGCGCTGCAAGTAGTCAGCGATGCGTTCGTCGTCCAGCGGCTCCACGCGCACGCGCGGCAAATCCAACTGCCGGTCATAGTCGCGTTCCCGCCCGGAAAACACGATCTGGTTCGCTTCGCAGTAGTCCGTCGCAAAGAGCCGCCACGCTTTCGGCGCTCATCGCGCTCGTCGCGCGGCAATTCGTTGATGCCGTCGGCCAGCAGCAGCACGCCGCCGCTCGCCAGCGCATCGGCCAAGTCTAAACCAGTGCGCTGCTCCCACTCGGCTTTCAAAAAATCGAATGGCGCACGCTCCCCTTGCTGGCTCAAACGGACGAACAACGGCACGCGGCTTGCGCCACGCTATCCTCGCCGGACAGGATCGTGCGCGCCGCCTCGAAGGCGATCTTCTGCAGCGTCGTCGTTTTGCCTGCGCCTGGCTCGCCCAGGATCACAAAGGCGCTGTGCCTGCTCAATCGCTTCGGTGATGTCGTTCAGCAGCACGGTCGTGATGCGCGCCTGCAGCCCTTCGCCCTCGCGCGGAATGCGGAACTCGCTGAATGCCACGGGCATATCCAGCCCTTCGATGACGCGCTTCACGTCCATCTGCGCGGCCAGCGGAATGAACTTCGTTGCCCAGAATCTGGTACTCGCGTTGCACGGTCAGCGCCAGCAAGTACGATTTCAGATCGCGCCGCCCGATCAGTTGTTTGACCGCGCCGGGCTGGAAGGTTAGCGACTCGCCGTTGACCTCGGCCTGCAGTGAATCACCGCGCGGTATGAAGGTAGCGCCGGCCTGCAGGAAGGCCAGCACCTTATCGATCAGGCGCTCGACCTCGGCGGCCGTATAACCGTAAGTCGTGGTGATCTGATCGCGCCCGACAAATTCAGCGCATTTCACATCTCCGTTGATGTCGACTCGGGTGGACGAAAGGGCGCGGCGCGGCGTTTTTCTGGCGGCTGAAGACTTGCGGACTGCAGATGAACGTGTGGACTTGGGAGCAGGCATTGAAACTCACTCCACGAACGCCAAAATCGGTGTCGCAGCCGCAACAGGCGGGCTGCAGCGCCATTGTATGATCGAACTGACCACAGGTCAATGTGAACATCTGTGGGATTCTTGGATGTGACGCAATCTCGCTCTCTTGAAGTCTAAGCAACTATTGATTTATCATACGGTTGAGTTTTCCCGGTTTTTGAGGTATCATCAGACTCCGAGTCTGAAGAAGGAGAATTCACGGATATGAAGGTTTTGTTGAAGCACGACGTTCCCAAACTGGGCAAGGCCGGCCAGGTCAAAAACGTGGCCGACGGTTACGCCCGCAATTATCTCATCCCGCAGGGCGTGGCCGTGTTGGCGACCCCCGGCGCGATGAAGCAGGCCGATGTGCTGGCCCGGGCCGAGCAGCTGCGCCAGGCCCAGCTGGCTGCCGATGCTTCGGCGCTGGCCGAGGTGTTGAAGGCTACCACGCTGACCTTCACGGCGCGCGCGGGCGAGGGCGGCAAGTTGTACGGCTCGATCACGTCGCAGCAGATTGCCGACGAGCTCCTGGCCAAGGCCGGGCTGGAAGTGGACAAGCGCAAGATCGAACTGCGCGAGCCGATCCGCTCGCTGGGCGCGCACAAAGTGGCCGTGCATCTGGCGAGTGAATTGCAGCCCGAATTGACGGTCAACGTAGTTGCGGAAGAGGTTGCAGCTGAAGCGGCTGCCTGAATGACTGGCTGAAGATTGCTGATCGCTGATGGCCGCTGGGGCGCACCGCTCCGTCCAGCAGCGATCAGCAATCACAAATCAGAAATTCCATGACGGATATCGGTTCCCAACTTCGCGCTGCGCGAGAGGCCCAGGACCTGACTCTGGAGCAGGTGTTCAAGGCGACGCGCATCAAGCAGTCGTTTCTTGAAGCGATCGAGGCGAATCAGTTCCAAGCGCTGCCTGGCCCGGTCCAGGCGCGCGGCTTTGTGCGCTCGTACGCCAACTTTCTCGGCCTCGATGGCGAGCATCTAGCCTCGGCGTTGGATGCCGATAAAACTCCGGCCTCTGACGTCCGGCCGCTAACACCTCCGCCAGTCGCTCAACAGCCGATCGTGACACCCTCCCCGGCGAGCGCCAGGCCGATTGTCCAGGCGCCGCCCAAACCCGCCATTGCCTTATCGCCCAAACCGGCCGTGGCACAGCCCGATAAATCGACGCAGACATCGGGCACACGTCCCGCGCTGAAGCTGCCCACTCTGGCCTTGAATTCCAGCAAGCCCGCTTCGTCAACCTCGTCGCGCGGCGGCATTCCAACGTGGCTGTTGATTGCCGGCGCGGTGGTGCTGTTTGTGCTCGGATTGGTCCTGGTGATCTCAGCGCTGTCTTCGGCGGGACAGTCTCCCGCGCCGCGCGAGTCGCGGAGCGTGCCGAATTCGATCGGGACGCTGCCCTCGGGCGATAGCGTAGAGCAGGCAACCGCCTCCTTGAGTGCTGGCCCGGTGTCGATTACCTTGAAAACAGGCGAGCACGTGTGGGCGCGCATCTCGATCGACGGGCAGACGGCATTTGAAGGCATGCTCGATCCGAACACGGTGAAAGACTGGCAGGCCGCCAATCAGATCATTGTGGAGACGGGCAATGCGGCGGCGCTGACCGTGGTGCAGCAGGGGCAGGAGAGCGTGCTGGGCAAGCGCGGGCAAATCGTGGCGCGCGCGTGGGGACGCTCTGGCGCGGTGGATGTGCCCCTGGCCGTGCCCGAAGTGACGCCGCAAGTTACGGCAGCTCCGACAATTACGGCGCCATGAAGCAAGGTGAGGTCGATCCTGATCACTCGCTTCTTGACTTGAGGGCGTTCCAAACGCACTCTCGGCAACCGGGTTTCTCTCTCAGAAACCCGGTTTCTTGTCGCGGAAGTTCTCTTTAGCGGGGGCCGCATGAAGTCCAAACATTACTATCTGCTCTCATTGGGCTGTTCCAAGAATTCGGTCGATTCAGACAGCATGGCGCAGTTGTTGAATTCGTCCGGTTATACCGGCGTCGACGATCCTGACGACGCCTCAATCCTGATCGTCAACACCTGCGGCTTTATCGGCCCGGCGCGCGCCGAATCGATCCGCTCGCTGCGCGAGCTGGCCGAGGGCAAGCGCCGTAAACAGACGTTGATTGCGGCGGGCTGCCTCTCGCAAATCTGGGGGCCGAAGCTTGTCGAGGAAGTTCCCGGCATCGACGGCGTCATCGGCACGCGGCGCTGGATGGACATCGTCGAGTTTACGGAGAGACTGCGCGCGGCCAAACATCCTCAGCCGCTGTATCATCTGCCCCCCTCCGGGGAGGCCCCGACTGTCGGCACTGATGAACGCGGCGCGCTGCGCATCTCCCAGACAGGCGTCAGCGCCTATCTTAAAATCGCCGATGGCTGCCGGCGGCCCTGCGCGTTTTGCTCCATTCCGCGCATCAAGGGCACGGCGGTCAGCCGTCCGCCGGAAGCGATCGTGCGCGAGGCCCAGGTGCTGGCGCAGCGCGGCGTGCGCGAGTTGATCTTGATCGCGCAGGACCTCACCGACTACGGCCACGACCTCGGCCTCAAAGATGGTCTGCCTACGCTGCTCGAATCGGTCTGCGACGGCGCGCCGGAGTTGAAGTGGATTCGCCTGATGTATCAGTATCCCGGCGCGGTGAGCGATCGCTTGATCGAGGTCATGGCATCCCGTCCGCAAATCGTGCACTACGTCGACATCCCATTGCAGCACGGCCATCCCGAAGTGCTCAAGCGCATGCGCCGTCCCGCCAACATCGATTGGGTGTATCGCACCTTCGAGAAGATTCGCCGGGCCATGCCCGACGTGGCGATCCGCACGACGTTCATCGTCGGTTATCCCGGCGAGACGGAAGAGGAGTTCGAAGGGCTGCTGAAGTTCGTGCGGGACCTGCAATTCGACCGGGTAGGGGCGTTCCAGTATTCATTCGAGCCGGGCACGCCGTCGGCCGAGCTCGACGGGCAAATCCCCGACGCGGTAAAACAGGAGCGCTACGAGCGCTTGATGGAGATGCAGCAGGCGATCTCGCTGAAGAGCAATCAGGCGCACGTGGGCCGCACGCTCGAGGTGTTGATCGAAGGGCAGGGCGATGGGCTGACGCTGGGCCGTTCGTATCGCGACGCGCCGGAGATCGACGGCCTGGTGATCCTGCCGGGCGAAGCTCCGCCGGGCGAATTCGTTCCGGTAAAGATCGACGGCGCGCTGACGTATGATTTGACGGGGCAGGTCGAAGTCAACCTCACGGGTTCCCGCGCCACTTCTTCTCGCAGCTGAGCTCCAGTTCCAACGATCCGGGTATGAGAGACAAACGGCTGGGCGACAGGGCGATTGCCGCACTCCTCTTTTTCATGGTGCTCCTCTTGCATGCGAGCAGCGCCAATGTGACTTCTACTGATTCGGCGTGGGCCATTCATACGGCGATGAGCCTGGTGCAGCAGGGCAACACCGACCTGGACGAATACCGCGACCTGATTGCTCGAACTCCCGATCTGGATTACACGATTGAATCGGTCAATGGCCACCTCTATACGCCGTACCCTTTGGGAGCGTCGCTGCTGGCCGTGCCTGTCGTGTTTGTGATCGATCGGTTATCGGCCGTCGTTTCGCCGGTGCGGTTTTCAGACTACCTCAAGCAGACCCGGCCGCTGGAAACTGAATTATTCATCGCCAGTCTCCTGGTGGCATTGACGGCGGTTGTTCTGTATCAGCTGGCGCGGCGTTTCCTGGATCGCCGGGGGGCTGCGCTGCTCGTCCTGATCTTCGCCTTCTGCACTTCGGCCTGGTCGACCGCCAGCCGGGCCTTATGGCAGCACGGGCCCTCCCTGCTCATGCTGGCAATAGCGCTGTATGTGGTCGTGCTTGCCCTTGACCGTCCGCAGCGGATTCAGTATTTGAGTCTGCCGTTGGCTTTTTCCTTTGTGGTGCGCCCCACCAACAGCCTGTCGATTCTGATCTTCACGCTGTATGTGTTGGTTAATTACCGCCGCTACTTCCTGCGCTATCTGGCCTGGTCGCTGCCGGTGGTCGTGCCGTTTCTCATTTTTAACCTGTCGCTCTATGATGCCTGGCTATCGACCTACTACCGCTCGTACCAGGAGTTCCGATTAGGGGCCGATTTTGGTGAAGCCTTGATCGGCCCGTGGATCAGCCCGGCCAGGGGCTTGCTGATCTATTCGCCAATCTTGATCTTTTCCGGCTGGGGCTTAAGCCTCAATCTCAGGCGCAGTCCTTACCGGCGGGTTGATCTTGCCCTGCTGGCCATTGTGGCGCTGCACTGCCTGGTTCTGGCGATCTGGAGCATGTGGTGGGGCGGCTGGAGCTATGGGCCGCGCATGATGACGGATATGCTGCCGTATTTCATGTACTGGCTGATTCCGGTGATTGCCGTTCTGCAGCGCTCGGCCGCGGCTCTGGGCGGATCAGGTCCAGGGCCATGGCGCAGGCAGCTGCTATTGCCAGCCTTTCTGGCATTGGGAGTGATCAGCTTCGTGATCAACTATCGCGGCGCGACTGCCCCGCCCACATTCGACTGGAATCGCCTGCCGGCTAACGTCGACGAGTTCCCTCAGCGCCTGTGGGATCTCCGCGATGTGCAATTCTTGCGCGGCCTCCACTGGGGCACGCCGGTCGATCTGGCCATATCAGGCATATCCTACCCGCGTCTGGGCCCGGAAGTCAACACCCGCTTAGGCACGACCGAAGTCCGGGTGCGCGAATTCAACGCCGATCGAGCGCTGATTGCTCCTCCCGCTTCTTCCTGGCTGGCAGTGGGGACGGATCAGCCCATCGGTCCGGAGATCGCCGCGTTGCTGGAAGGATCAGAGCTGGAGCTGGAAAGCCGGACTTTGCAGGATGGCACGACCTTTCGCCTGTTTTCAGGTGAACCAGGTGCGCGTATCCGGACGGCGGCGGAGCAATCTCAGCGGACGGTGGCGTGGAGTCCAAAGTTTCTGCCCGCTGCCGCCGATGTCCGCACCGCGACCTTGCCCGTGCGTTTCGGCGATGCCGCCAGCTTGCTGGGCTTTCAGATACAAGGGGCATCTTCTTTACAACAAATCAGTGTCACCACGTATTGGGAAGCGGGCAGTCGCACTACGGCGCCGCTGAGCCTGTTTGTTCACGCGATTGACGCCAACGGGCAAGTGGTTGCCCAGGAAGATCGTTTGGATGCGCCGGCTGAGGACTGGCAACCCGGCGATTTAATTGCACAGGTGCATCGCCTGACATTGCCGGAGCAGGCTGGAGCGCAATGGATTGAAATCGGCCTGTATGATCCCAATTCGGGCGAGCGCCTGCCGGTGCTGGTCGATGGACAGATGGTCGATCATCGAGTGCTGCTGGCCTGGTGATTCTGCCGGTTGGCATCCAGCACTCTGGCGCGATAACGACCATGCTATAATTCCGTCCTGGTTTAACCGAAAACACCATCTATTCATCGACACAACAAGGAGAATTCATGAAGTATCTTTCGCGCATCGCCCTATTGTTGGTTATGATAAGCGTCATGCTGGCCGGTTGCGCCAGCCCCACGCCCGCGCCAACTCAACTGCCACAGCCGACGGCGGCGCCCACTCAAGCGGCCCCACTGCGCCGCCAACTGCGCCGACCGCGGCGCCAACTGCTGTACCGACAACTGTGCCGGCGACAGAAGCGCCCGCTCAACCAACCGCTGTCCCTACGGTCGTTATGCCCGCCCGCCCGACCGGCGAAATCTGGGATCAGGTTCAAAAGTCGGGTGTGCTGCGGGTTGCTACGGCCGCAGACTATGCGCCGTTTGCGTATCGCGACCAAAACTTCAAGATTGACGGCTATGACATCGCCTTGATCAACGAAGTTGCCAAGAAGTTGAATCTGAAAGTTGAAGTGACCGACTTTGCCTTCGAGGGCTTAGGCGGCGCGATCGCGAACGGACAGGCCGACGTCGCCATCGGCGCGATCTCGAAGACTCCCGAGCGGGCTGAACTGGTCGATTTCAGCAGTGTCTACTATGCCGGTTCCGATGGTGTCTTGGCGCGGCCTGATTTCAAGCTCGAAGCGAAGACGCTGGAGGCGGTGGGACAGTATCGCCTGGCCGTGCAGCGCGGTTCCGTTTACGAGACGGAAGCCCGGGCCAAGCTTGTCAAACCGGGCTATATGGCGCGCCGGAACCTGCAAGTCTACAGCGACATCAGCACAGCCGTCGACGACTTGAAAGCCGGGCGCGTGGATCTGGTGTGGATGGATTTGCTGCCGGCCCAGAATTTTGCCGCGGATGGCAGCGTCAAAGTTCTGGCCCAGAACTTGCAGCCGCAGTATTACGCGATCGGGATGCCGCTGGGCTCCGCGATTCTGCAATCCAAGATCAACGACGCGCTCACGCAGCTGCGTAAGGACGGCACGCTGACGAAGTTAGCGCAGCAATATCTCAAGCTGTCGCCCGATCAAATCGCACCCCTAACACAGGCGTCACTGTCGCTGGTCGCGTTCCGGCCCGCGGCCAGGCCGCCCGCCTGTATCGATGGCGCCCGGTGGGTGGCCGACCTGTCCTATGACGATCAAAACATGACCAATCCGCCCGTGATGCAGCCCGGCCAGCCCTTTACCAAAGGTTGGCGGATGTTGAATACCGGCACCTGTTCGTGGACCACCGGCTTCAAGTTGGTCTTTGACTATGGCAATGTGCCTGCCGCACAAATGGGCGGCCAGCCGATCGCGGTGACGCGCGAAGTCCAGCCCGGCCAGACCTTTGACTTCTGGGTGAATCTCATTGCCCCGACCGCCCCCGGCACCTATCAAGGCCTCTGGAATATGCGCAATGAAACGAATGTCCCGTTCGGCCAAACCGTGTGGGTGGGCATCACCGTCCCCGGCGCGCCGACGCCGACGCCGGCGCCGCCGAGTCAGCCCTCGGCGAACGTGACTTTCACGGCTAATCCGACGACGATCACCGCCGGTCAACCGGTGCAGTTTAACTGGAACGTTGTCTCTGCCCAGGCCGTGTACTTCTATAAGGACGGGGAGAACTGGCAGGAACATGGTGTGCCAGGGCAAGGCTCGGCGATAGAGTATCCACAAGCAACCATCAACTACTATCTGCGTGTCATCAATACGGATGGTTCCGCCACCGTCAATACGCAATTCATCACCGTTCAACCTGCGGCGAACGCGCCAGTGATCAACTACTTCGCCGCCGATCCCTCGCGGTTGCAGCTGACCGTACAGTGCACCGATCTGGAGTGGGAAACGACCAACACCGATCGTGTCGCGCTCAAAGTTAACGGCCAACTGGTGTGGGATTATGCGCCGGTGAACGGCACCTTTGAAAGCTGCCCGACCTCAGTCGGGCAATGGAACTACTACCTGGAGGCCTACGGTCCCAACGGCATGGCGGCGCAGAATATCGTGGTAACGGTTGATCCAGCGCCTTAGTCGCCTTATCAAGCGCATCGACATGCTCTCACGACTGCCAGTGTGAGCGACAACCACTGGCTTTATAACGATCACCTCAAGACTACCGAAGCTCCAACGCGGCTTCGGTAGTCTTTGTTCAAGCCATACGTTGGGCCTTAGGCTGAATATGAGTGTTACTGCCGGATGACAAAGGGCAAATATACCCAATGGTCGAATATGATGGTGGAAGGCTCGATGACGATGGTGCGGGTATTTGTCGCCGAGCCGTACGCGTTCGTGGCGGTGACCGTAATGTTCTTGGTCCCGGTCGTGAACCAGGTAAAGCTGAATGTATCGCTGGTGCCACGGCCCGTATGCTTGACGGGCAACTGCCCGGCGGTCTGCCACGTATAGGTGACGGGTATCGAAGCGTTGGCCGGGCTAACCGAAGCGCTGAAGGTAATGTTGCTGATAGCAGTGCCCGTAACCGGGCCGCCAATGCTCACACTGCTAGGCGGCGTGGGGCCGGCGGTGCACACGGCCAACGCCGCGTTGATGTTCCTGGTGACCTGAGAGACGACTACGTGGATCACGGTCGCTGTTGCCCGAGAAGATTTGTTGTCATAGTATTCTCCGGTGTAGCACGTTCCAGAGCAGTCGGTCATTCCCTCAAACCGCACACGGTAGTCTCCTGGTGGCAAGGCGGGAGTGACATAAGCGCCGGTCGAGTTGCTGGTGGCATAGTCCACGTAAGCATCAGTGCTGTCATAAACGTCAACATATTCGCCTGCCAGCGGCAAGCCCGTATTGTCAGCGGTAATTGTGCCCGAAATCTGGCCGCCACGAGTCAAAGCCGCGTCAATGTTGATCACCAGGTTTGGAGCAATCACATTGATGACATTAGCCGATGCCAGGGTATATTTGCTGTTGTAGTACTGCGAGGTGTACGTTTGTCTATAAGAGGAGCTCGGTCGAAACCGAACCCGATAGATCCCTGTTGGCACGGCGGAAGTGGTGTACACCCCCGAGGCGTCGGTAGAGGCATAGACCACAGAGTCTCCATCACTGCTGTAAACCGAGATGGAAGCAGATTGGATTGGCATGGTGGTATCGGCCATCGTGACTTTTCCAGTGATATGACCTCCCAGAGGCAAAACTTGATTGATATTCGGGGTTACATTGGGAGCAGTGACCGCGACGGTGTTGGCGGTGGTCCAAGAAGCCTTGGAACTATAGTATTGATAAGCATAGGCCGTAGACGAACCATAGCTTGTTGGAGCGAATTCAATCTTGTATGTGTCGCTCAGCAAGCCGGTAAGGGTATACCTGCCGGTTGCGTCGGTCGTGACGTAGCGATAGCCGTAATGAAGAAGACCCTCGGCAGTTACCGCCACATCGGGTAATCCACCGCTGCCCTGGCCCGTGACCACCCCGGTGATTTTGCCGCCGCGCGGCAAGGCCGCGTCGATGTGGTTCACCACATTTGGAGCGGTTACCACAACCAGCGTAGCGCTGCTCCAGTCTGGCTTATTGTTGTAGTACTGCTCAACATATTCTCGGGTTAGCGCTGACGAGCTGCCCGCGGGATCAAAATCTACCTTGTAGTTGTTCCCCGTGGGCACCCCGGTGACCGTGTAAACGCCGTTCACATCGGTTGAAGCATACCCGGACCAGGAAGGGCACCGGCCGCTGACGTAGACAGACACATCGTCCAGCGGGTTATGAGTGTCGGCCGCGATAACTCGGCCCGTAATCTGACCGCCAAGTTGCAGCACGGCGTTAATGTTCGGGGTGGTTTGGCTATCCGTCACGTTGATGGGAGTGGCCGTGTCAAGACTGGGTTGGTTGTTATAGAACTGGCCCATATAGACCTTGGCGGCTCCGTAACTGGATGGAGAAAACTCGATCTTGTACAAGCCGGTTTCCAGGGCGTCGATCGTGTACTCGCCAGCGCTATCGGTATAACCACTGCCTTGGTAAGAACCCGTGGCGGCATCACGGGCGATCACACTCACATCGGCGAGCGGCAGCCCCGTGCCCGAGGCTGTCACGACACCAGTGACCTGCCCCGTCTGCTGGACGCCCGACGGGTTGACGTTAGACTTGGACGAAGCCAGTACCAGATCACGCTTGACCCAGGGTTCGGTTTCACGGGCGACTACGTTCCGCGTCGCCGGCTTGCGGCAGCAGCCGCCCGCGCTGATCCAGCACTCGCAGCGTATAGCGCCCCGCCGGCAAAGACTGGAAACGATAGCGCCCATCGGCCTGAGTGCGGGTTTCACCCTCGGCTGAGGCCATCCGGCCCGCTGGCCTGAATGCGCAGACCCGCGCGCGCCGCGCCCTGTTCGTCAAATACTTGCCCGAACACGCGGACCCGGGCGGTTTGCGAGTCAGCCGCGCACTGCGAAGCCAGGGGTTGGGCATTAACCCTGGCCTGCGACGCGCCCTCTCTGGCAACGACTCCGCTGGCGCTTAGCAGGAGGGCTAAGAACGCCGCTAACGCGATCACGACGATCAAACTCAGCTTGCGGTTCATGGTGACCTTCCTATCCTTTCTGATGATGAATTGCCGAGTGTCTCCGGTTGAACGCCGGTTTAGCTCGCGCAAGATTCGCCGGTGTCGAAGGCTTGACGTTTAAGAACCATTTGAGCAATGCATGTCGGCAGAAATCGGAATAGACCTCGAACGCAGCGGTCAGCTTTTATCTGATCTGCGACGACAATATTCTGTTGGCATCGTGAAGAGGACATCTGGGTGTAGCGCAACGCATGACTGCCTACAATATGCGCTTAATGGGGAGAAAAGTCAACACTGAAATAGAAAGCGCGCAGCAGCAAATCGATCCGGGAAAGCTCGCATGGCCACTATTTCGACCACCCATTCAAAAATCGAACGCCGCCCATCGAAGCCAGTCTCGATGGGGTGCGCGATTTTTTTCGAGCGTAGAGACTTAGCCGTGCGGCTGGAGTTGCAGGACCAGCAGCACCAGGGAGAGCATCACGACGACGAGGCCCAAATCGCAGCGGCGGCCGGTGCCACTCTTGCGCGTGCAGGTGAAGACGAGGACGATGATGACAAACGGCAGTACCAGTTCCATTGTTGCACCTCCGGCGTAGTGTGTCTTTCTACTGATATGACGCCGGAGGGGTAAAGTTTGTTCCTCACTGCGGTAGGCCGTTGAGGCGGTTACCGGATCGCCGGGCACGGATTAGACGGCACGGCGGGCGTACCGTTCGCCGTCGAAGCGCCGGCAGCGCTGCCACGTACGCCATCGCCGCATAGCCGATCACGCGCACCACCAGTCCTAACGGGATCAAGTGCTTCGCGCCAAAGCGATCGGCCAGCGCGCCGCTGACCACGGTGAGCGGTAGTCGCCAGCAAAACGATGAGGCCGCGGCGGCGCACGGAGCGCGGCCGCCGCGTGAGAGAGGCAGCAGACAATCAAGTGCCCCGGTGAAGCAAGATGCTGCAATTGAACCGCAGAGCGAGATTTCCCGCAAGCTAGCGCTGGACGGCACGCACGTTAAGATTCGCTAAGATGATCCATTTAGGTATTGCACCTCACCGCTCGCGATGCTATAATCGCGCCACTGTGTGTTTGACTCTGCGCCCGCTGCGGCTGACACAGTGGGCGCTCAACAGGAGACAGGATGGCCGCGATTGCAGTTGAATTGAGGGACGTGGTGAAAGAATTTGCCGAGCCGGAAAAGAAAGGCGAGGCGTTCGCCGCCGTCAGCCACGTCGACCTTCAAATCAACGACGGCGAATTCTTTTCGCTGTTGGGCCCGTCGGGCTGCGGCAAAACGACCTCGCTGCGGATGATTGCGGGATTCGAACTCCCCACGTCCGGCGAGGTTTTGATTCACGGCAAGGCCATGGGCAAAACGCCCCCGTATCAGCGCCCCGTCAACACCGTTTTTCAAAGCTACGCGCTGTTTCCCCACATGACCATTTTTGATAACGTGGCCTTTGGCCTGCAAATGAAGGGCGTTGACAAGAGCCGAGATTACGCCGCGCGTGAAGGAAGCGCTGGCGATGGTGCGCCTGCCCGGTTATGAAAACCGCAAACCCAAACAATTGTCCGGCGGCCAGCAGCAGCGTGTCGCTTTGGCGCGCGCGCTGGTCAACCGGCCGGAAGTGCTGCTCCTCGACGAGCCGTTGGGCGCGCTCGATCTGAAGCTGCGCAAAGAGATGCAGTTGGAGTTGAAGACGCTGCAGCGCGAGGTAGGCATCACCTTCATCTACGTGACGCACGATCAGGAAGAAGCGCTCACCATGTCCGATCGGATCGCGGTGATGAGCAAGGGCAAGCTCCTGCAGGTGGGCACTGCGTTGGACATCTACGAAGCCCCCAACTGCCGCTTTGTGGCCGACTTCATTGGCGAAACAAATTTCATCAACGGCACGGTGCTCTCGACTGCCGACGGCAAGGCTGAATTCGAAGCCGACGGCCTGCACATGGTGGCCGAGGCCGGGTCTGATGTCCGTCCCGGGCTGCCGGCCACGCTGGCCGTGCGTCCCGAGCGCGTGCGCTTGTCAGTCGAACAGCCCGGCGACACGCCCAACATCTTTGCCGGCCGGGTGAATGAATCGATCTACATCGGCACCGACACGCATTATCGCGTGAACCTGACAGCCAATGTGAGTGTGCGCATCCGGCGGCAGAACACCGTCCCGATTGGCATGCCTGCTCTGGCTGGGCCTAGCGACATAGGCGTATGGGTCTCATGGCATCCTGAGAGCGCCCGTATCTTGACGGAATAACACGATGCTGCAAAGACTGCGTGAGAATAAATCGTTGCAAGGCACGCTGCTCGCTTCGCCGGCGATGCTGTGGATGATCGCGCTGCTGATTGTGCCGCTGATCCTGATCGTCATTACATCGTTCGGGCAGCGCGACCCGGATGGCAACGTCATCTACACCTTCACCCTCGACAATTACATCCGGCTGGCCGGCTTCGACACCAGTTGTGCGGACGGCGCTGCCACTTGCTTCAATTCGTTGTATCTGGACATTTTGGTGCGCTCGGTGGGATTGGCCTTAATGACCACCGTCTTTACGATCTTATTGGGCTATCCGCTGGCCTACTACGTGGCGCGCGCTCCGGCCAGGCGCCGCAATATGCTGCTGTTTTTGATCCTCGTTCCGCTGTGGACCAACTTCGTCATCCGGGTCTATGCGTGGATTCGCATCCTGCGTGCCTTTGACGTGCTCTACACGCCGCAGGCCGTGCTGATCGGCATGGTCTATGAATTCATTCCGTTCATGATCCTGCCCATGTACACTTCGCTGGAGAAGATCGATCCGTCCTTGTATGAAGCGGCGGCCGATCTGGGCGCGAACTCGCTGAGGACGTTTCTTGAAAGTGACGCTGCCGCTGTCGCTGCCGGGCGTCGTCGCCGGAACGCTATTGGTCTTTGTGCCGGTGATGGGCACTTTCGTCGTGTCCGATATTCTGGGCGGGAAGCAATTTGTGCTGGTGGGCAACCTGATTCAGCGGCAGTTCCTGGATGCGCGCGATCCCACGTTCGGCTCGGCGGCCTCGATCATCCTGATGGCGATGACGTTGATCGTGATGATCATTTACACGCGGAAGTTTGGCTTTGGCGAGGAGGTGGCGATCACATGAGCAGCCGCCGCTCGCCCTGGCTGACCCTGACGGCCATTCTGGTGTACTGTTTCCTCTACCTGCCCATCGTCGTGCTGGTCGTCTTTGCCTTCAATTCGTCGCGGCAGAACGTGGTGTTTGAAGGTGTTCGTCAATCGCGATCCGTGCGGGCCGTTCTACTGGTTCTGCCGCGTGTTCCAGAATCAGGACGCGCTGGACGCGTCGGACAATACGCTGAAGATCGCCGTCACGTCCACGTTGATCGCGACGATCATCGGCACCATGGCGGCGCTGGCTTTGCAGCGCCACCACTTCAAATTAAAGTCTGTTTTCCGAAACCTCGCTGTATATTCCCATCGTGATCCCTGAGATCGTCATGGGCATCGGCATCCTGGTGCTGTTCAACGCCCTGTTCAAATTCGTCAACACCACCTTCGATCTGGCGCCGGCCCAGCGGCTGGGTCTGGGGCTGGGAACCGTGATCGTCTCGCACGTGGCGTTCAGCGTGCCGTTTGTGGCGTTGACGGTGCGCACGCGCCTGCACAGCTTCGACCGATCCGTGGAAGAAGCCGCGGCGGATCTCGGCGCGAACGAGTGGATCACGTTTCGCCGCGTGACCTTTCCGTTGATTCTGCCCGGCGTGCTGGCGGGCGCCATGCTGGCGTTCACGCTGTCACTGGACGACTTCATCATCACGTTCTTTACGAATGGGCCGGGCTCGACCACGCTGCCGATCTATGTGTACGGCCTGTTGCGGCGCACCGTTACTCCGGAGGTCAACGCCCTGTCGACGATGTGGATTCTGGTGGTCTTATTCGCGTTGCTGGCTTCCAATCGGGTGCAGCGGCGGACGCAGTAGACCGATCGGGTATCGCTTGCCCGATCGGATGGAATGTGAACGAATCTCAATCAACCAAGGAGGAGAAAGATGTTGAAGGTGAGCAAAACCATCTGGATGTGCGCGGCGATCCTCGTGATCGCCAGCATGGTGCTGACGGCTTGCGGCGGTGGCGCTGCGCCCGCAACCCCGGCGCCGCAACCGACGCAGGCCCCGGCGGAAAAGCCGACGGAAGCGCCCAAGCCTACGGAGGCGCTGAACCAACTGAAGCGGCGGCCAAGCCCACCGTGGCGGCGACGGAGCAACCTGCTGAACCTGCTCCGTCGGGCGCGTTTGTCTCCAAGCCCAGCGGCAAGACGACGTCCTCGGGTTTTGAATGTCCCGAACCGCAAAATAAACTGGACGTGCAGTCGAAGGATCTGAACCTATTTGTGTGGACGGAGTACATTCCGCAGGACGCGACTCGATTGCTTCGAGTTGGTTTACGGCGTGAAGGTCAACCGCAAGGAATACTCGTCCAATGAAGAGATGTACGCCAGCCTCACCGCGGGCAGCAGCATTTACGACCTGGTGCAGCCGACGGATTACATCGTCAGCCTGATGATCCGCCAGGGCTTGCTGCAGAAACTTGACAAGAGCAACCTGCCGGTGTTACAGCAGTTCGATCCCAACTATCTCAATTTGCCGTTTGATCCGAACAACGAATACACCATCCCCTATCAAGGAGGAACAGATGCAATTGTGTATAACGCCGATACGGTCAAGGATGCGCCCAAGTCGTATGCCGATCTGTGGAAGCACATTGCGGACGGCCGCATGGTGTCGCTCGACGATTCACGGGCGGTCATCGGCGCGACGCTGTTGACGCTGGGCTACGACGTCAACACCACGGATGAAAAACAGTTAGCCGAGGCGAAGGCTAAACTGGCTGAACTGGCCAAGGGCATCAAGTTGTATGACAGCGACAGCCCCAAGAGCGCGCTCATTGCGGGCGACGTCGATCTGGGCATTACGTGGACGGGTGAGGCGTTCCTGGCCTCGCAGGAGAATCCGGCCATCAAGTATGTGTATCCCACGGAAGGCGCCATCTTGTGGCAAGATAATTACGCCATGCCCAAGGATGCGCCGCACCCTGATGCCGCGTATGCCTGGATGAACTACACCATGCAGCCTGACCTATTCTGCATGATGCTGCGCGACTTCCCGTATCACCAATCCCAGTAAGGGCGCGCTGGACTTTGCCAGGAACAGCGACCTCAAGGTGAAAGACGCGGAAGGCAAAGAGATCGCCGTGGCCGATCTGTATAAGGCGTATATCGACTCGCCGATCACGAATACGCCGCCCGAGGAATTGAAGAAGGGTCATCGCATTGAAGATGTCGGCGACGCGACTGCCGCTGTATGATCAAATTTGGACGGAGATCAAGCAGTAGAACGTTGACGCGATTTGCCAGTAAGTCAATCAACGGAATACGCGGCGCGAAATACCGACTCACCGGTTTCGTGTTGCGTATTCCGTTATCTTTCCGGCCCATCCCATCCCCAATTGAAGCCAGGAGTCACAGCACAAATGAACATTGAGGACTCTTGTTGCAACCGCCGCCCGCTGTTGCTGCTTGATTGCGACTGATCTTGCCGGCGCTGATCCTGGCAGCTTGTGGCGCGCCCGCGGCCGCACCTCAGCCGATCGAACCGACCGCTCCCGCTGTCATTGCGCGGCCGACTGACCGGCGAACATCGGTTCCGGCGACAAAGCCGCTGAACCGGCAACCGCCGTTCCGCTGCAAAGCCCACGGAACCGCCTTCGCCAACCGTACTCGCTTCCGAGACATCGTTTACTCCAGGTCCAGCGGCAAAAAACCGCCTCGGGGTTTGACTGCCCCGAACCGCAACCCAAACTGCCCGTCACCTCGAAGGAACTCAACCTGTTCGTGTGGGCCGAATATATCCCGCAGGATATGCTCGATTGTTTTGAGCTGGTCTACGGGATCAAGATCAACCGATCGGAATTCTCCTCCAACGAAGAGATGTATGCCAAGCTGGCGCAGGGCAGCTCGCAGTTCGATCTGACCCAGCCCAGCGATTACATCATCGAAGTGATGATCCGCACGGGCATTCTGGATAAGTTCGACAAGAGCCAGTCTGCCGAACCTGAAGAACATCGCGCCGGAGTTGGCGCATGTGCCGGGCGATCCGAATGGCGACTACATCGTGCCGTACGAGGCGGGCACTGAATCGATCGTCTACAATGCCGACACGGTCAAGGATCCGCCGCTGTCGTGGAAGGATTTGTGGAAGCCGGAATTCGCGGATCGCATGGTGTTTGCAGATGATCCGCGCTTTGTAATCGGCGCGGTCTTGCTGGCCGAAGGCAAAGATCCCAACACCACCAATCCTGACGATCTCAAAGCCATCAAACCTAGATTGGCTGAACTGCTAAAGGGCGTCAAATTGTTCGACAGCGACAGCCCCAAGTCCGCGCTGATTGCGGGCGACGTCGATCTGGGCTACGTGTTCAACGGCGAAGCATTCCTGGCCGCGAAAGAGAATCCAGCATTCAAGTACGTGTATCCCGAGCCGAAGGCACATTCTTGTGGCAGGATGGCTTTGGCCTGGTCAAGGAAGCGCCGCATCCCGACGCCGCGTATGCGTGGCTGAATTACATGCTGCAGCCCGACGTCTTCTGGCTGATGCTGCGCGATTTCCCGTACACCAATCCCAACCAGGCCGCACTGGAGTATGCCAGGAATGCGACCTTCAAGGTGAAAGATGCCGACGGCAATGAAGTGAGCCCGGCGGAACTGTACGAGGCCTACATGCAATCCAACATCACTAACCCGCCGGCGGAGGTGTGGAAGAACGGCATCAATATCAAAGACGTCGGCGACGCGCTGCCGGAGTACGATAATCTGTGGACGGAAGTGAAGAGCGGACACTAATGCAGATGCGAGATTCTGGATGCGAGATACTAGACGCGAGCGGGTAGGGATAGGTGACTTGCCCGAGCGACTAGATCCCAGTAAGTGGTAAACAAGGAGGCTGCTGTGGGACAGAACTTTCGGAATATCATCGCGTGGCAGAAGGCAGACGATCTGGTGGTTGAGATTTATCACGCGACTCAGAAGTATTTCCCAAGGCACGAGCTGTTTGCCCTGACCCAACAGCTGCACCGCACTGCGATCTCTGTGGCAGCGAATATCGCCGAAGGTGCGGCCAAACGCACCACGGCAGAATATCGCGCTTACCTCGACAACGCCAGTGGCTCGCTCAATGAAGTGGAATATTACATTCACTTGAGTCGCCGCCTGGGTACATTGACGGCAAGATTGCCCAACATCTGTTTGCGCTGAGAGGCCGAGGCAGCCCGTACGCTCACTGGGCTGATCAATGCCGTTGATAAGCAAATCGCCAGCGGTCGAAAACTCAATCGACTGCCAGCGTCTTAGATTCTGGCGGCCAGATTCGAGATGCCAGATTCTAGCGAACAGACTTCTGAACCCGGCGCTCGCATCTCGCATCTAGCATCTGGCCTCTTGAATCTGTTTTCAAGGAGACTGATATGCCCAGCATTGAACACATCGGAACTGTCTGGGGCCGCGCGTTCAACGTGATGGTTGAGCGCGGCGAGGGGGTTTACCTCATCGACACGGCTGGCCGCCGGTATCTCGACTTCACGTCGGGCATCGGCGTGACGAGCACCGGCCACGCGCATCCCAAAGTGGCGCAGGCCATCGCCGATCAAGCGGCGAAGTTGATCCACGGCCAGGCCAACATCGTCTATCACAGGCCGATGATGGAGCTGATCGACGAGCTGAGTTCCATCGTCGCCTGGCCGGAGTTGAGCGAGTACTTCTTCAGCAACAGCGGCGCGGAGATCGTCGAAGCGGCCGTGAAGTTGGCAAAGCAGGCGACGAAGCGGCAGAACGTGATCGTGTTCAGCAGCTCGTTTCATGGCCGCACGCATCTGACGATGGCGATGACGACCAGCAAGACGGTCTACCGGATCGGGTATCAGCCGCTGGTCTCCGGCATCTTCGTGACGCCCTATCCGTATGCGTATCAATTGAGGCTGAGCGATGCCGAGACCACGGACTACTGCCTGCACGAATTGAAGCGTCTGCTCAAAAGCCAAAGTGCGCCGGAAGAAACGGCCTGCATCGTGATAGAGCCGGTGCTGGGCGAAGGCGGCTATGTCGTGCCGCCCGTCGAGTTTATGCAGGAACTGCGCGCCCTGTGTGATCAGCACGGTATCCTGTTGGTGGCTGACGAAGTGCAGAGCGGGGTGGGGCGCACCGGCAAGTGGTTTGCACTGGAGCACTTTGGCGTGCAGCCCGATGTGCTGATCACGGCGAAAGGCATCGCTTCCGGCATGCCGTTGAGCGCGCTGGTGACCCGCCAGGATTTAATGGCGAAGTGGATCACCGGATCGCACGGCGGGACGTACGGGGGCAATGCCGTGGCCTGCGCGGCAGCGGTGGCGACGCTGCGTGTGATCAAGGAAGAGAAACTGCTGGATAACGTCAAGGCGCGCAGTGAACAGCTGCTGTCCGGCTTGCGGAAGTTGCAGCAGGAATTCCCGGTCATCGGCGACGTGCGCGGCAAGGGCTTGATGGTGGCGACGGAGTTCACCCAGGCTGGCGAGCCCGACACGACGACATCCAAGGCCGTGGTGAAAGCGGCGTTCGAGCGCGGCTTGATGCTGCTGACCTGCGGCACCTACGACAATGTCATCCGCTGGATTCCGCCGCTGGTGGTGAATGAGCAAGAGATGGCTGAAGCGCTGACGGTTTTTGCGGCGGCGCTGGACACGGTGGCGCACTAGGATTTTTGGACACGGACGGGAGCACTGCACCGCATGTGTGGCACGGATTAGACGGATTTCCACAGATCAATCTTCTATCCGTGCAGATCTGCGCCCTGCTTTGGAGTGTAAGATATGGTGGGACGGCTGCAAGGGAAAGTCGCGTTGATCACCGGCGGCACCTCGGGGATTGGCGAAGCGACGGCGAGAGTGTTCGCGCGTGAGGGCGCGAAGATTGCCATCACCGGACGACGGATCGAGTTGGGCGAACGGGTCGTGAGCGAGATCCGATCGGCTGGGGGTGAAGCGATCTTCATTGCCGCCGACGTTGCTCGGGCAGAGGACTGCCGCCGATCGATCGACGAGGCACTCGCGGCTTATGGGCGCGTCGACATCTTGTTCAACAATGCGGGCATTGTGACGCAGGGAACCCTGGAAGAGACCAGCGAAGAAGACTGGGTGCGGACGTTCGACGTGAACGTGAAGGGCACCTACCTGATGACGAAGTTGGTGCTGCCCATGATGCGCGCACAGGGCGGGGGCGTCATCGTCAATAATGCCTCGGACTGGGGCATCGTGGGCGGGCCGCATTACACCGCCTACAGCGCCAGCAAAGGCGCGGTGGTGCTGCTGACGAAGAGCGTCGCGCTGGAAGTGGCCCGCGACAACATTCGAGTGAACGCCATTTGCCCTGGCGATACCTATGTGGAACGCTGGCGGCGCGATGAGCGGCGCAATCCATCGGGCGACTTTGCGGCCGAGTTGAAAGCGATGGGCGAGGACCTGCCGATCGGGCGGGTGGGAACCGTGGATGAGATCGCCCGATCGGTGTTGTTTCTGGCGAGCGACGAATCATCCTTCATGACCGGCGCGACGCTGATCGTCGACGGCGGCAATACGGCGCGATGACCCTCCGGGAGGCTGTCAGCCTCCCGGAGGGTATAGGAGGCAAAATGGACTATCGGCTGTTGGGACGGACAGGGGTGCGGGTGTCGCCGCTGTGCCTGGGCACTATGAACTTTGGCGGCGTGACGAACGAGGAAGACTCAATTCGTATCATCCACGCGGCGTTGGACGCCGGGATCAACTTTATCGATACGGCGAACGCGTACAACAGCGGGCAAAGCGAGATGGTTGTCGGGAAGGCCCTGCGCGATCGGCGCGAGAAAGCGGTGTTGGCGACGAAGGTTCACTTCAAGGTGGGCGAAGGGCCGAACGACGAGGGCAATTCGCGGCTGCACATCTTGCAGGCGTGCGAAGATTCGCTGCGGCGCTTGCAGACGGACACCATTGACCTGTATCAGATTCACCGGCCCAGCCTGGAGATTCCGGTCGATGAGACGCTGGGCGCGTTGACGGACCTGGTGCGCGCGGGCAAGGTGCGCTATATCGGCTGCTCAACGCATCCGGCCTGGCTGGTCATGGAGGCTTTAGCCGTGAGCGAGCGGCTGCATCTGGCGCGTTACGTCAGCGAGCAGCCGCCCTACAACTTACTCGATCGCCGCATCGAGAATGAGTTGATTCCGCTGGCGTTGCGGTATCAGTTGGCGATCATCCCGTGGGCGCCGCTGGCGCAGGGCGTGCTGGCCGGACGCTATCGGCCGGATCGCCCCCCTGCGGCGGATTCGCGGGCAGGACGCTTGCCGGGCAGTATCTTCGCTGAACGTGTCACATCGCGCGGGGTGGAAGCGGGCGCGCGATTTGCCGAGATCGCGAAGCGGGTTGGCAAGACACCGGGGCAGCTGGCGCTGACGTGGTGCAAAGATCAGCCGGGGATCACGTCGCCCATTGTCGGGCCGCGCACGATCGAGCAGCTGCAGGAATTGCTGCCGGTGTTGGACCTGACGTTGAGCGAAGATGAGCGCGCGGCCTGCGACGAGATCAATCCGCCGGGCGGGGTGCTGGTCAATTTTCACAACACAGCCGGCTGGATGAAGACGCCGATCGGTTAGTCTGCACCGCGCGGTGAATGTGGCAATTATCACGAAGCTCGCCGGGCTGAAATTGAATTATGGCGTTGACATGCGCGAAAGCACAATGCTATAATCGCGCCACTTCACGCGGAAAGCGGGGTGATATAGATCAGCAGGAACTGAAATACGTCCTTCGGCTCTAGCCAGGTCGATTCACGTCATTCATGCAAAACCAAGGGAGGAAGCATGCTGTTCTATCGCCACCGCAAGTTGTCAACTGCCGTTACGTTGTTTGTGATGTTGTCCCTGCTTGCCACCGCCTGTTCACCCGCTGCGACGCCCACGCCGGCGCCGCAGCCCACCGCTGCGCCCCAGTCCGCCGAGCAGCCGACAGCCGCACCTGAGCCGACTGAACCTCCGGCTCAACCGACTGAAGTGCCTGCGGCACAACCCACTGAACCGCCTGCGCCACAACCCGGCGAGCCGCTGCAAGCGATCGGGGAGGGCGAAGGACAGGTGGACATCATCGCCTGGGCAGGTTACATTGAACGCGGCGAAACGGATCCTGCTTACGATTGGGTCACGCAGTTCGAGAAGGACACCGGCTGCAAAGTCAACGTGAAGACCGCCGCCACGTCCGACGAGATGGTCGCGCTGATGAATGAGGGCGGCTTCGATCTGGTGACAGCCTCGGGGGATGCCAGCAATCGCCTGATCACGGGCGGCAAGGTGCAGCCGATCAATACCGATCTGATTCCCAGTTGGAACACCGTGGATGAGCGCCTGCAAAACGCTCCGTGGAATACCGTTGATGGCGTGCACTACGGCGTGCCATACCAATGGGGGCCCAATGTGTTGATGTACAACACGGAAGCCATCAAAGAAGCGCCAACCAGCTGGAATGTAGTCTTTGAAGAACAAACACTGGGCGACGGCAAGTCGAACAAAGGGCGCGTGCAAGCGTATGACGGCGCGATTCACATCGCCGACGCAGCCGTGTATTTGAAGACGCACCAGCCCGAACTCGGCATTACCGATCCGTACGAACTCACGCGCGATCAATTTAACGCCGCGCTCGACTTGCTGCGGCAGCAGCGCCAGTTGGTGGGCCGCTACTGGCACGATGCCTTTGTCCAGATGGACGACTTTACCAACGAAGGCGTGGTGGCCTCCGGTTCGTGGCCGTTCCAGGTAAACATCCTCAAGTCGCAGGGCGCGCCGGTGGACAGCGTCTTCCCAGAGGAAGGTGTCACCGGCTGGTCGGACTCGACCATGATGCACATTGAAGCGCCGCATCCTAATTGCGCCTACAAGTGGCTGGAATGGTCGTTGAATCCCAAGCTGCAGGGCGATCTGGCCGCGTGGTTCGGATCGGTGCCCGCCGTGCCCGCTGCCTGCAAGGGCAACGAACTGCTGACCGACGAAGGCTGCTCAGTCAACGGCTTCGACAACTTTGAGAAGATCTACTTCTGGAAGACGCCCAGCGGCACCTGCCCGGATGGCAAGCAGGAATGCGTGCCGTACTACGAGTGGACGACCAATTACATCGCCGTGATTGGCGGGCGCTAATCGATCAACCTCCCGGAGGCTTCGCGAAGCCTCCGGGAGGTTTCTCCATCTATCAGGTGAAATCATCGTGACAGAACCAACCCTGGCTGTTCGCTTGAAACATGTCAGCCGCCACTTTGCCGAAGTCAAAGCGCTGGACGATATCAGCCTCGATATTCTCGACGGTGAATTCTTTTCGATGCTGGGGCCGTCGGGATCGGGCAAGACGACGTGCCTGCGCCTGATCGCTGGTTTCGATGTGCCGACCGCCGGCTCGATCGAACTTCACGGCAAGGAGGTCGGCAACCTGCCGCCGTACGAGCGCGAAGTCAACACCGTCTTTCAGGATTACGCGCTCTTCCCGCACTTGACCGTGGGCGACAACGTAGCCTACGGCTTGATGATTCGCAAAGTGGCGAAGCCGGAGCGTGCCAGGCGCGTGAACGAGATGCTCGAGCTGGTGCAGCTGCCGGGCCTGGAGCAGCGCAAACCGGCGCAGCTGTCCGGCGGGCAGCGTCAGCGGGTAGCTTTGGCTCGCGCGTTGATCCTGCACCCGCGCGTGCTGCTGCTGGACGAGCCGTTGGGCGCGCTTGATTTGAAACTGCGCCAGCAAATGCAGATCGAATTGAAGGCGATTCAACAGCGGGTGGGCATCACCTTTATCTACGTCACTCACGATCAAGAAGAAGCGCTCACCATGTCCGATCGGATTGCCGTCTTCAGCAAAGGCAAGATCGAGCAGGTGGGCACGCCCGCCGAAGTCTATGAGTTTCCGGCGACGGCATTCGTGGCGGGCTTTGTGGGCGTGTCGAATCTAATCGGCGGTGAGATGGCGCGGAAGATTACGGGCGCGGCTGGTGAATTTACCATCCGGCCGGAGAAAATCCACTTGCAGGAGCCGGGTCAACCGATCGGGGCTGGCTCGTGCTCGATCGGCGGCACGATCCGCGAGGTGGTTTACCTCGGCGCGCACACGCGGTACCAGGTCGATCTGGCGGGCGGCGGCGACCTGGTGGTCGTGCAGCAGAATCTGCACACCACCTCCATGGATGTGCTGGCAGCCCGCGGCCGGGCTGTGCAGTTGGTGTGGGAGCGCGAGCATAACCGGCGCGTGGCACAGAAGAGTTAAGCATGACCACAACCTCTGCGCATCTGCCCGCGCCCGCGTCGTCCGTGCTGCGGCGCATTTCGACCTACTTCTACCGGCATCCGCGCCTGTCGCTGTTTGTCACGCTGGCGCTGCCCCTGTTCTGGCTGGTCGTCGTTTACCTCGGCGCGTTGTTGGCGCTGGTGCTGCAGAGCTTCTACGGCGTCGACAGTTTCACCGGCCAGGTGACGCGCCAATTCTCGTTGGAGAACTATCGGCAGTTGTTGCAGCCGGCCAACCTTGACATCGTCCTGCGCACGGTGATGATGGCCGCACTGGTCACCGTGGCGGCGGTGCCACTGGCTTATCCGCTGGCCTACTACATGGCGCGCTATGCTTCGCCGCGGATGAAGATGCTGCTGTACGTGTTGATTCTGCTGCCGTTGTGGTCGAGTTACCTGGTGCGCGTGTATGCGTGGAAATTGATCCTGGCCAAAGAAGGCATTATCAGCTGGTTCGCGGCGCAGACCGGCATCAGCGGCGCATTGGAGGCGTTCCTGCAAATTCCGGGCGTGGGCGGCACGTCGCTGGCGCTCTCTAATTTTGGCATCTTCATCGCGTTTGTGTACGTGTGGCTGCCCTACATGATCATTGCCATTGAGGCCGCGCTGGAGCGGGTGCCCAAGTCGCTGCTGGAAGCATCGGGTGATCTGGGCGCGAAGCCGCGCACGACGTTCCGCAATGTGATCTGGCCGCTGGCGTTCCCGGGCGTGGTGGCCGGCTCGATCTTCACGTTCTCGCTGACACTGGGCGACTTTGTGGTGCCCACGGTGCTCGGTACTTCGCAATACTTCATCGGGCAGGCAGTCTTGACGTTGCAGGGCACTGCCGGTAACCTGCCGTTGGCCGCAGCGCTGACCGTGGTGCCGATGTTCATCATGGGCATCTATCTATGGTTCGCCAAACGATTGGGGGCCTTCGATGCGCTCTAACGCCAGACCCTTCGGCGATCGGGCCTCGTGGCCGCTGAAAGCGGGCACGCTCTTTGTGCTGCTGTTCCTCCACATCCCGATCATCATCATCATTCTCTACGCTTTTACGATCGACGATCGCACCTTCCGCTTTCCACCGCCGGGCCTGACGACCAAATGGTTCGAGACGATCATCACCAGCCGGCCCGATTTCTGGTCGGCGTTAGGCTTGTCGCTGCAGGTTGCGGCCGTGGCTACCGTCGCCGCGTTGATCCTGGGCACCTTGATTTCGGCCGGGATGTATCGCACGAAGTTCTTTGGCCGTGAAACGATCTCGCTGATCGTGGTGCTGCCGCTGGCGCTGCCCGGCATCGTCACCGGCATCGCGCTGCGGTCGGCGATCGGGTTCATGGAGATTCCCTTCAGTTTCTGGACGATCATCATCGGCCATGCCACGTTCTGCATCGTCGTCGTGTACAACAACGTCATCGCGCGGCTGCGGCGCACCGCCCGATCGCAGACGGAAGCCTCGATGGATCTGGGCGCGACATCCTTCCAGACGTTCCGGTACATCATGCTGCCGGCCATTGCCACGGCGATGCTGGCCGGGGGTTTGCTGGCCTTTGCCCTGTCATTCGACGAAATCATCGTAACGACGTTTACGGCCGGGCAGCAGCAGACGCTGCCCATCTGGATCTTCAGCCAGCTCAGCCGCCCGCGCCAGCGGCCCGTGACCAACGTCGCGGCGGTGTTCGTCATCCTGCTCACGTCGATCCCGATCCTGCTCGCGGCGCGCCTGACGCGGCAGATGAGCGAAGAAGCGTAACTGCCGTCATGCTGAGTAGACCAAGATCGGGTCGGTCATGCGGCCCGCAATGACCTGCGCCGCTCAAGCCGCCGTCCTCGGCGGCGTCAGTGTCCGCGCCGGGGACGGCGCGGTGAGCAGAATGTCATGAGTAGGCTCGGGCAAAAATTCTTGACCGAAGCGCCGTCACAAGGTACAATGACCGCGTTCGGGGCGTAGCGCAGCCGTAAGGTGTAGCGCACGCGCTGATCGTTAGAGTAATTTCGGGGCGTAGCGCAGTCCGGTAGCGCACACGGTTTGGGACCGTGGGGTCGCCGGTTCAAGTCCGGCCGCCCCGACTGATGCGGGAGTAGCTCAGTTGGTAGAGCTCTTGCCTTCCAAGCAGATTGTCGCGAGTTCGAGTCTCGTCTCCCGCTCTGTGCAGATGCAGCGAGCCGATCAAGATAGAGGTCGGCTCGCTTTTGTTGCCAAGAAATTGACTTTGCGGCGTGATTGGCCTATACTGAATACGCCTCTGAATGACAGCCAGGCATCAAGGCACGAGCAGGACAGGGAGGAGCCCGTGCGGGGTGAGGACAAGTTATGCCGACTTGCGCTGTTCAGGCGAGTCATCGTTCCTCACTGAAAACGCTGCGCCGCTTCATGCTGGCGGCGCTGCTGATTGTGTTGTTGGGCAGCGAGTACGCTCGCGGCGCTTCTCTCACACCCTCATCGGTCAAACGCAGCAGTTCCGCCATCGCCATCACCGCCAACGGAGCCACGCTCCTCGTCGTCAATCCCGACTCGAATTCGGTGACGCTGGTCGACACGGCCAGCCGATCCGCCATCGCCGAGCTGCCCGTCGGCACTGATCCCCGCACGGTGGCCGTCGACGATACGGGCAGTCGCGCCTACGTGGCGAATCGCGGCAGCGGCAATCTTTCGGTCATCGATCTCGCCGCGCGGCAGGTGATCACCACCGTCGCCGCGGGCGATCGGCCTTACGGCATTCTGATCAATCCCGGCGCACATCGCCTCTATGTCGCCGAGCAAGGCGCCGATCGCGTGCTGGTTCTCGACGCGGCTACCTTTCAGCCGATCGCGCGCATCGCTGTAGCCGATCGGCCCAGCGGCCTGGCCCTGTCCAATGACGGACGCACCCTGCTCGTCACGCACCTGTTGACCCACACCATCACCGTCGTCACGGTGCAGCCCTATCAAGTTTTCCTGCCCCTCTTCTTGAGAAGCACGCTGTTTGGACAGAGCGCTCCAATCTGCTAACATCCAACTTGCCCACGTCTCCGCGCATTTCACATGGCGCGGAGTGGGCCGCCTGGCGCCAACCTCTAGTCTCCACCATCCCGCTCTGGCCCGACAGCAATCTGCTTCAATCGATCGTCATCGCGCCTGACGGGCGACGCGCCTATGTGCCGCATACGCGCTCGAACACATCCAACACCGCGCTCACGTTTGACACGACCGTCTTTCCGCTGGTGTCGCAGATCGATCTGACGGCGCGGCAGCATCTGATCGGCCAGCAGTTCGATCTCGGCACGCTCGATCCGCCCGGGGTTGGCCTGCCCTTCGACGCGGCGCTCACCCCGGACGGGCGCGAACTATGGGTCGTCAACGCCGCCAGCAATGATCTCTCGGTCATCAATCTGATCAGCCGCACGCTCGCCGCGCATATCGAAGTGGGCGACAATCCGCGCGGCATCGTGCTCTCGCCTGAGGGCAGCCTCGCCTACGTGAATAACACGCTGGCGGGCACGGTCAGCGTGATTGACACGCACGCCTACACCGTCACTTCGGTCATTACCGTGACGAACATCCCGCTGCCGCCGCTGCTGCTCAACGGCAAGCGGCTGTTTCACTCCAGCGACGATCCGCGCCTCAGCCTGAACCAGTGGATCAGCTGCAACACCTGCCACTTTGAGGGCGAGCACGACGGCCGCACGTGGTCGTTCGGCTTTGCGGGCAAGCGCAACACGACCAGCCTCTTCGGCATGATCGAGACCTATCCGCTGCGCTGGTCGGGCGAGTGGGATGAATCGTCGGACGCGGAGTTTGCCAATCGGAAGGAGAACTTCGGCAGCGGTCTGGTCGCCAGCATGAACTGCTCGCTGTCACCGCCCGATTGCGTGAACCAGCCGCCGAATCAGGGCCGCTCCACCGATCTCGATAGCCTGGCGGCCTTCGTCGATTCGCTGCCGATGCCGTTAAGCCCGGCGCACGCGCGCGGCGAGCCGCTGGACGAGACGGAGCAGCGCGGACGAGCGATCTTCGACGATCCGGCATTCGGCTGTGCCACGTGTCATCCCGCTCCGCTCTACACCGATAAGCTGGTACACGATGTCGGCACGGCGGGGGCGGACGAGAAGATCGGCCCGGCCTATGATACGCCATCGCTGCGCGGGCTCTACGACTCCGCGCCGTTCTTCCACGATGGCAGCGCCGCCACGCTGCGCGAAGCATTGACGCGATCCACTCTGCACAGCGAACACGATGTGCGCGGCCTGCTGACTGAAGCGCAGCTGCACGACTTGATTGCTTTCCTGTTGGCGCTGCCCTTTGAACCGTAGGACTACTTGCCAACTTGTCCGACGACCTGCCTGTCATGGTGATTCCAATGCGCGCACCCGCTCTCATCATCGCCATCCTATTCGTATCGATCCTGGTGTTGACGCTTGTGCTGGCTGGTCAACCGCTCAACCTGCAAGCCCGATCGGCGGCGTTGATCACCGTATCGGGGACCGTCACCGGCCCAGGCGGCGCAGTGCCCAACGCTCGGATCGGCATCGGCTCTCCGCAAAGTTGGCAGGAAACCACGACCAACGCGAGCGGTTTCTACAGCGTGTCGCTTCAGACGAGCGGACAGGTATGGTTCAATGTCCGCCCCGACATTGCCACACGCCTGGCCCAGGTGAACCACTACCGCAGCGGCGTCACGGCCAATATCACACAGAACTTCACCGTCGCCGCCGGGCGTCTGCTCAGTCTGCGTCTCACCGGCAGCGGCGGCGTGCCGGTCACAGGCGACATCTGGACTGAACTCCGGCCATTGCAGAGCACGCTGGCCGACGACTATTGGTATAACCTCGACTGGGACAACGGCGCGCAGCGTTACCGGGCCGTGCTGCCGCCGGATGTGTATTACGTGCGCGTTTGGCACTTGCCGGCCGGCTATTATGAAACGACGGCTCCCTTTGACGTGCGCTCCGCCGATCGGACGCAGGATATGCCGCTCAACACGACCTATGTCCATCCCATCCCTTACGATCCGCCGGTGGCGGCTAAAATCTCCATCGGCCCGCATTGACGATCTCGGCGAAGCGACGATCACGGGATCGGCAGGGGCAGTTTTGCCGCTGGCGCACGTCTTGCTGGTCAACCTGAACAGCACGCATCAAGGCCATGCCACCTCCAACTGCCGATGGCAGTTTCAGCGCGCGCCTCTACGCGCCGCCCGGTTCCGCGATCATGATCAAGCACGGCCCGGCCGGCTGGCGCTGGAATGATCTGAGTGTGGGCGTATCGGAAATGCTCAATCCATTCCCTGGCACGATCGTCCATGTGCCGTACACGTACACCAGCGGCGCTCAAAGTGTGCCGTTCGCCGCGGCCGGAGCCATCAATCGGTTTGCCGATGATCCGAGAGCCACGCTCAACTATGTCAGCTCAGCCTGGGCGCTGACGGGCACGCTGGGCCCCGTCGTCGTCGATGGCGAATGGACACGCGTGCTCACCGGCACCTACAACTCCAGCGTTGTGCCCGGCCTGTATCGGGGCGGCTTTAACTGGACGCATCCCGCGCTGGCCGATCTCGATCACGACGGCGATCTCGATCTCGTCATCGGCGAGCGATCGGGGTCGTTAGTGCTGTATCGCAACGCGGGCACCTCGGCCTCGCCCAATTGGAAGTACGAGGCCGCCGATTACGCGGGCGTCCACACCAGCTCGTGGGCCTATCCCGTTCTCGTGGACGTGACAAACGACAACGCGCCCGATCTGTTCGCCGGCTCGGACGACGGCACGGTCTCGATCACCTACAACGACGGCACGCCCGCGCTCCGATCTGGCCCTCCGTGCCTGATGTGTCGCTGTCCGCAGGCAGCAGCAATGCTGCGCCCGCGCTCGACGATCTCGACGGCGACGGCGATCTCGATCTGGTCGTGGGGCAGAGCGGCGGCACGTTGGTTCACTTCAAAAACACCGGCACGCTCACCAATCCGATCGTGGTCGTTGCAGACCAGCAACTACGGCGGCATCAGCGAAGCAGGCGGCTGGACTGCAGCCCGCCTTCCTCGATCTCGACGGCGATCTCGATCGCGATTTGTTGATCGGCCTTTGCGGCCAATCGCTCTGGTATGCAACGAAGCGGCACGGCGGCCAATCCGATCTGGACGCGCGTTGCGCGCGATCCGATCGGGTTGGGGGGCGGCAGTTGTGCGACGAGCCCGGCGATCGGCGATTGGGATGGCGATGGCGATCGGGATCTGATCACCGGCGAACACTGGGGAACGCTGCGCTTCTTCCGCAATAATGGCGCGCCGTCGTGGGGTGAGCAGACTTTCTCGTTCCCGTTCGAATTGGCCGGCGACACCGCGCCCGCGCTGGCCGACTGGGACGACGACGGCGACCTCGACATGCTGGTCGGGCAGGTGTGGGGCCAGGTCGAGAAGTACACCAATATCGGCAGCGCGAGCAATCCCAACTGGCGGCCCGACGGCCTGTTGCTTACTTTGTCGGGTCCGAATCATCCGCACGCCTTCCCGGCCTTCGCCGACATCGACGGCGATAACGACGAAGACTTGTTCATCGGCGAAGGCGGCTGGCAAGGCCCGGGCGCGGGCGGCAACCTTCACTACTATCGCAACGACGGCACGTCCGCCGCGCCAGGCTGGACGCTCGTCGTCACGAACTATCTGGGCCTGGATGTTGGCGGATGGAGCCGCCCCGTCTTCGTGGACATCGATCACGACAACGATCTCGATCTCTTCATCGGCGACGAGGCCGGCACGCTGACCTACGTGCAGAACACCGGCACGGTTCTCTCGGCCGCCTGGGCCGCGCCGGTTCGGCCCTATGCCAATCTCGACGCGGGCGCGTACAGCGCTCCATCATTTTTCGATGTCGATCAGGACGGCGACCTCGACATGCTGATTGGCTCGGACAATGGCTCGCTCGCCTATGTCCGCAACACCGGCACGATCACGACGCCGGCTTGGTCACTGGTCTCGACGCTCTATCCCGGCATCGACGTTGGCGAGAACTCCTCGCCGGCCGCGGCCGATCTGAATGGCGACGGCAAGCCCGATCTGCTCCTGGGCGACATCGACGGCGGCCTGAATCTGTACCACTACGTCGGCCCGGGCGCGCCGCCGCCGGCCGATAACGTGTACGCGCCCGGCGATCTCTTCCGCATCGACGCGCGCTTGCAGCTGCACAGCCCGGCCATCACCACGACGACCAACGTCAATGCCATCACGGCCAATGGCTGGCTCGGCTACCTGATGTTGTACGACGCGCAGGGCAAGCCGATCCCGGCCGAGAACTATTTCATGTCGTCGCTGCTTACGCCCAGCGGCTTTCCGATCCAGCGTGTCGAGCGGTCCGTGATCTATCCTGATGTCCGAGTTGGCGTGGGTAATCTTCACTCGACCGGCGGTCATACCATCGCAGGTGACTTCACTTTCAGCGGGCAAATCCCGGCCGATCTGCCACTGGGCCTCTACCGGCCTATCATCCGTTTCGATTTCAGCGGCGTGCCGACCAGCACCAGTTGGCTGGCGGCAAATGTCGTCTATCACACGCTCAATCCCAATGAAGCCGCGCTGCCGCCGATCGTCGTGGACGACGGCACGGCCCCGATCGGCGCTGGCTCACCCCGGCGCCTGATCTGGAAACTGTTGATGGACGACTTTGTGCAGGGCACGCGCGGCAGCGAGGCGCGTGAGGATCAGGGGCTGGCCGGCTTTACGTCGCAGATCGTGTCGCAGGGCGCGCCGCAGACCGTCCCGCCGGTCGACGAGCGCACCGGCCAGGCGATCACGTATCGCCTGGAACCGTTCCTGCCCATGATCTCGTACACCGATCGGCGCATGCCCACGCCGCCACTCATCCCGTTCCAGCTGCCCGGCGGCCAGCTGCAGGTGAAGATTCAGCGGCCCGATGGCACGCGGATCGATCTGGGCCGGGAAACCTTCGCGCAGTCGTTCAATCGCACCAAGACCACGCGCGCCGGGCAAGACCTTAACCCTGGCACGGTGCAGACTCGAAGACGTGTATTCGTTGAAAGCGGCGAGCCAGCGCTTTCGCGTGACCTTCAATCAATACGGACATCACATCATCACCATGACGGGCACGATCAGCGATGTGTGGGGCAATCGCTATGCCGGCGGCGGGACCTACGACGTGTGGGTCGCGCACGCGCTCGACATCGATCCCGGCGTGCTGCCCATGACCCCGCTGGCGGTGGGCGATGCGTTCAATCCCGCGCTGATCGTTCAGCCGCGCGTGCCCGCCGCGGTGAAGATCGTCGTGACGCTCTACCCTGATTCCGATCCGGCGCGGGCGATCACGCGCACCGTGATCGGGCAGGCCAACGACTACGGCTACTTTGGTTCCAGCGGTGCGCCGATCACGATGACCGCCCCCGGCGAATATCGTGTGGACGTGACGGCGATCTACACGGATGCGTCGGGCAAGATGTATATGGGCAGTCTGACGTGGGGCAACGTCGTCATGACGCCCGGCAATCAGGCCGATCTGATCGCACACGGGCGGCGCGGTCTGGATACGCTGACCTCGATTCCCAATCACTGGTTCGTCAACAGCCGCGATCTAGCGATTCCGCCGGGAGTGGTAACGCACAGCCTGAATCCCTACTACAACGGCGACATCTATTGGAGCCGCATGAGTGATACCGCCTATGGCGGCGATTCACTCGTCCTCGGCGCGAGCGTGCAGGATACGATCGGCGCGATCGCGTCGGCGATTCAGGCGCGGGCCAATCGCATGCATCCGGCCATTTACGCGCCCGGTTCAATGGCGGAGCGTTTCAGCAAGAACGAGATTCCGTTGTTTTCCAGCACCCGATCGGGGCAGCCGGTTCAAATGCGGCCGGACGACGTCGATCAGATCGCTTACAGCTATCGCAGCTCGCAGCGGCCCGGCCTGCGCGTGCGCGAGGTCGTCGCCGAAGACGGGCAGAGCGGCGGTTACTGGCGGCTCGATACGTTGTACGACGATCAACTCAGCGTGGGCATCGCGGGCGATCTCCCCAACGATTTCAAGTTCCAGTACGTCGGCGTGGTCTATCGCGATTTTGACAGCGGGCACAACGAATACCTGGGGCAGGGCAGCGGCTGGGTTTTTATCCCCGAGAGTGATACGACTGGCAGCCGCGTGATGCCGCCCTTTGCGGGTCCGGGCAACGGCGGCTGGACCACCGAGGGCGGCCCACTGCTAACGCTCAAGGGTCAGGCCATTCACATGTTCATCTTGCCAACCGGTGTTGCTCCGGGTGCAGTGCTTGAAACGGGCGACACCTTCCACTTCGCCGGCCACCTGATGCCGACGCTCAACAGCAAGGTGGCAGTGACCGTCACCGCGCCGAGCGGCGTCAAACATCTGGGCGGCGGGCAGGCCAACTCGATCGGCTACTTCTACGATCCAACGGATAACTTCACCATCAACGAAGCCGGCCTGTGGTCGGTGGACGTGCGCGTGTGGCACGACGGGCAATGCTCCGGCGGCGCAACGGTTCCACCTTACCCATCGGGCAATGTGCTCGGCAGCCAGAATGGCCGCTACTGGTTCTACGTCGTGCCAGGCAGCGCCCCGCGCTTGATCGTCACTTCGCCCTCGCCAGGTTTTCAGCGCATGGTCGATCAGGTGCAGCCGATCACGATCACGGGCGTGATCCCGGCGGGGTGGAGCAACGTCACACTCGATTACACCATCGCGATGCCGGGCACCATCTTGAAGCACGCCCAGGTCGCGGCGTCGGGCGGCGCCTTCCAGATCGTGTTCGATCCGGTGACGCTCGCGCAAGACTATCCCAATCTCGATCTCACCGGGCGCGACGACTGGCAGGCCGGCCTCGCCGACACCTTCACGATTGGGCTGCTGCTGCGCGGCCAGAGCGGCGGTCAAGCGATCCAACGCGCCAACGTCATCACGCTGCAGGGCGATCAAGTCCATGTCGGCGGATCGAATCTCACGCGCAAGGTCTTTCTGCCTTTGATTCGGAAAGGATAAGGCGCAGCATGACCCCCGTGGCTGGAGTTCCGGTGATCGGTCGAATGCTCGGTATCGTGGTGCTCAGCTTGTTGATGCTGGCGCCCTGGCTGATCGGGTGGAATCCTCCCGCCCGCGCCGGCAACGCGACCTTGACGGGTGTCGTCGTCGACGCCCACGGGCCAATCGGGAGCGCCACTGTCCGCGTGCGCGCCACCGACAACTTCACCACCACTTCAGCCGCTGGACGCTTCGCGCTCGGCTCGCTGCTCGAAGGACAGAAGGTCGAAGTGACGGCGTGGGCTGAAGGCTACTATGTGGCTAATGCCTACGTCACGCCGACCATCAGCGGCCTCACGCTCACGCTGCGCCGCTATCACTCCACCGATCATCCGGCGTACACCTGGCCTTCGCCCATCAGCGGCACCTCGGCGGGCGCGTGCGGCAATTGCCATCCGATGATCGTGTCGCAATGGATCACCAACGGCCACGGCAGCGCGACGTTCAATCCGCGCTTCTACAGCCTGTACAACGGCACCGATCTGACCGGCACGCTCTCGATCGGCCCCGGCTACCTGAACGATTTTCCCGGCACGGCGGGCAACTGCGCCAACTGTCACGCGCCCGGCGCGGGCGTGGACGGCTATCTGGGCACCAACATGAACAGCGTGCGCGGATCGATCACCGCCACGATTCACTGCGACTACTGCCACAAGATCGGCGGCGTGTATTTGAACCCGGCGACCGGCTCGGTGTATCCCAACGCACCCGGCGTGCGCAGCCAGCAGATCCTCCGCCCGCCGCCGGGCGATAACATTTTCTTCGGCCCCTACGATGATATTCACGATCCCGACACGCGCCTGCCGCTGATCAGCGAGAGCGCCTACTGCGCGCCGTGCCATCAATTCAGCCTGTGGGGCACGCCCATTTATCAGTCGTTTGCTGAATGGCTGAACAGCCCTTACGCCGCCGCCGGCATCACCTGCCAGAAATGCCATATGCCGCCGAATGGTGACACTTACTTCGCGCTGCCCGCCGTTGGCGGGCTGGCGCACCCGCCGGAGCGGATCCCCTCGCATCTCGATCGCGGCGCAACCGATGTCGATCTGCTGCAGAACAGCGTGACGCTGACGGTTTCCGCGCGGCAGATCGTCGATCGGATCGAAGTCACGGTCAGCATCACCAACACCAGCGTCGGTCATCACGTCCCGACCGATCACCCGGGGCGACAGATGATCCTCACCCTCCACGCCGCAGATGCGCAGGGACATGACTTGAATCAGCAGGCGGGAGACGTGCTGCCAGCGTGGGGCGGCGCGCAGGCTGGAGGACCGGGCAGGGTGTTCGCGAAAATTCTGCAAGATGTGGCTACGGGCGAAGCGCCGGTCGTGAGTTACTGGAAGCAGACGCGCATCATCAGCGACACCCGCCTTGCCGCGCTGCGGAACGACACCTCGGCTTACACTTTCGCGGCGCCGGCGCGCGGCGGGCCGATCAGCATCACGGCGCAGCTGCGCTTTCGTCGCGCCTTCCAGGCACTGCTGGATGCCAAAGGGTGGAACTCGCCGGACATTATCATGGAAGAAAGCGCGATCACCCTGATGACATTATCCTCGCAGCGGCTGTACCTGCCGCTGATCATGAAATAGCCATGCCATCAAGAATGAGAGGCATTATGGTGCCTCCCTGCGAACGAAACCCTAGCAGCACAGATCGACCAAACCGACTGTGGGATTCGTGGAATCACTCCAAGGGGCAATAGAATTGCGCGTCGATGCGGGGTGATACCGTGCTCATGTTGATGGTTTTCAGCATTGGGTGTAGCGTTGTAATGACCCCCGGATCTTAGGGTTGCAGCACAGTCATTTATGTGACTGCCGTCCGACTGTGGCTGTCAGTTGATCCTTCAACCAGGAGGAAACTCGTATGGGCAATGCGCTAGACGGCCTGAAAGAAGAAGCCCGCTTGCTTGAAACTGGCCTAAGTCAACAACATCAAGATATTCAAAAACTACTGCGGCAGATAGCGGCGTATGGTCAAGCCGATCTACCACAGTGGTTTAGCAATCTTTACGACGACAAACAGGAACAGATTCAATCCGTCCAATCAAGGATCACCTACATCAATCAGCGGTATGCTGACCTTAAGCGCCAGCAAACAATAGCTCGGTTCGTTATGAGTGGTGCTCTGCTAATAGCAGCTTATATCGCTCTAGTGCTAATCGTGGCGGGCCGCAGTACGCCTGCGCCAGAATCTTCAGTTGCACCACGTGTGATTTCCGTAACTCCGCAAGAATCGTCAGCAACGCAATATTCCCGTGTTGTAGTGGCTCCAAAACCGAGTGCAACGTCTACCCGAACGGCCACGCCCACAGAAACCGCCACATCGACGGCGACGCCGACCGCGACACCGACTGCGACACCGACCGCGTCAATGACCCCTAGCGCAACGCCCACACGCGCTACACCAACGCCAAGACCCACTCGACCTAGCGTCCCGCCAACGCCGACAAAAGCGCTAATATCCGGGCGGCCAGCATCAGCCAGCTCGTGTGAGCAGTGGTGACGGACACACTCTGAACGTAGTTGTCAATTACGCTGGCCTGGAACCCGGTAAGGAATATAACATCGTAGCATACAATGATGACTATTGCCCAAAATCCGGAGGCTGCCCAAGATGGATGACTTTCCGATCCACATTGTCTCCGTCGGAATTGAACAACGGCAAGACACCAAGTTCACAGCGATTTCACAGAGCGGGACCATCGATGTGCCGTTGCGCTTGACAACGTGTTCTGCAAGCCCAACCTCAACCCTCCACCTGGCAAAACATTCGACTTGACATTTATGTTACAGGACGGGCGAGGACATTATATTGAAGGCACCAAAAAGAATTTACCAGTTCCACATACTTGGTGTTAACAGTTCGAGCAGGCCTGAGGCTGCCTGCGCCCGACATGCAATTCTGCTTCAGAAGTAGAACGGCCCTCATATCGTGGGGACCTGTACATGAGCAACTTAGTTGGTCAACTCCTAGCCAATCGGTATCGAGTCGAGTCGCTCATCGATCACGACAGGATGGCCGAGGTGTATAAAGTATGGGACCTTGATTCAGTCCCCTCATCTCGCCATGAAGTTGTTGCATGAAGACCTAGCGCAGGATACTGCGTAGATTCCAAGCAGACTGCATACTAGAGCAAATTCCAAGTTGATTTATGGCAAAAACCAGTTAGACTTGGGTACATGAAACCTTACTCGCAAGACTTACGTGAACGTGTCATCGCTGCGCTTGAAGCGGGCGATGGAACCCAGCCGAAATCGCGGACCGGTTCCGCCTCAGCAAATCCACGGTCGAAGAGTGGTGGGCGCGCTCGCAGGCGACCGAGAGGGTGACATCGATCGTCGATGGACCAGCGCGCACGCTCCCAGGTGCGGCGTTCAACCGCACGGAAGTGGCTCGCCAACCCGATGTCAGCTCACGATTATGTGAGCGGTGCTGAGCAGCAGGCCATTGAAGCGAGTCCCAGCAGATGTGCCGCACCTTACAGCACTTGAAGTGCGGCGAAAAAAAGTCACTGCATGACAGTCAACGGGACACCCCGCGGGTGCAAGCGTTGCGCCGGGACTTTAGCGAACAGATTCAACCGGCATTGACCGACGTCCTCACCCACCTGAATTCATCGATGAATGGGAGTGCACTTGGGACTGACTCGCTTGTATGGCCGCGCCACACCCGGTGAACGAGTGTCCGAAGGAACGCCGATCTATGGTCCGCACTACACCACGATTGCGGCAATCGGTTTGTTGGGTGTGGTAGCGCCCTGGCTGTTCGAAGGTGCGATGACGACCTTGGCGTTCGAAACCTACCTCCAATGTGAATTGATCCCGACCTTGCGACGCGGGGACATTGTGCTGCTGGATAATTTGTCGTCGCATAAGAGTGCCGAGGCGCAGCGACTGATTGAAGCCCGTGGAGCGCGGCTCCTGTTCCTGCCGCCCTATTCGTCTGACTTGAACCCGATCGAATTGTGTTGGTCGAAAGTCATAGCCGCTTTGCGCACAGCGATAGCTCGCTCTTTCGTTGCATTGCTGGCGGCGTTGGCCGCCGCTTTGCGCTCGGTCTCGCTTCCTGTCGTTGTAGTCTGGTTTGCTCATTGTAGCTTCGCTCGATCGTATATCTACCTGGTTACTGCTCTATTGCGCTATGCAGCTAATCAGGGCGTTCCTGTACATATCGATCGTCTCTCTTCGTCAGTTTTTTACAGCATTTTTCAGTGTTGTAGATCTATCTTCGTTTTGCTTCGATCACTTCCGTATAGTCTTTGAGATCTTTGCAGTCGGCTTGTCTATAGGTCAGTAGATTCATCTCTTGCTAGTTCATTGTATTCGCTATGTAATGTTGCCGCAGCTGTTGTCGCTTCTGTATATTGTTCTGAGCGATCAGCTTAGTGGATTAGTCGGATTGGAGCGTAGAGCTAGTCGTCTCTGTCAGTCGCCGTTGTGCTAGTCTCATCTATCTTTGTCTCTCAGATCTCTATTGTCAGTGCAGCATAGAACTAAATAGTGACATCACTGATATTCGGGGGGACGTCGTTGGACACGACAAAGTCGAATCGGCAGGTGGACATATCATTCATGCCGGTCCAGGAGCCACCGTTATTATCAACTCCCACTCGCCAGCTCGCTCCGTCTTTAGCAGTTCGTCTGCTTCTAGTAGTAACTCTGTTTATTCACGTCTTTCCTTGTGCAGTCTATTTCTGTCTGTCATCTTCCGCGCGAATCCGAAGAGTCTCTAGCCAGGTTGTTGTACGCCTTGGCTCTGCTGCGCGGCCGCAATCCCGAGATGGTCTCACGCCGCGAGATAGAGCAAATTGAAGCGCATCTGGCAGTTGCGCTACAGCCTAAAACCCAGTCGGTTGCTTCGATCGCTCTTGCGGTTGTCAAACACGATTTCTATGCTGCAAATGGCATAGATGAAGGTACGCCGTCGCTGAAGCAGTTGCTGGACGATATCCACGCTCAGCCGATATTACCCGGTGAACAGCCGTTGCTCCAGCATATCAATGCTACACGCAAAGTCAGAAAATTGCTGACTATCGACTGGTAGAGAAACGAAAGTTGGAGGTCTTGCAATGAGCCAATATTCCTTTTCTGTAGACATCTGACTTATTTGGGAGTATGCCAGACATGCCTACCCGAAATGACCGAGATACCTTGCTCCAAATGGCGCGGAAGGACCCGCGGCAGGAATAGCGCGTGCATATTTGAGATTACTTTTTTTCCATCAATCCGACGGCTGTTAGCTTTCCTCAGAAGCGAGAAATCGAACAGTTCCAGAAGCAGAAAAAACTTGATGATTCTGCTACTAAAACTCTATTCTGAGCAATCATCTGTTTTGCCACGATTTTCGCCCTGATTGGCCTAATAGGATTGCTGGTTTTGCAAACTCCAGTGGTACTCTGGATCCTGGCGGCAAGTGTGATCGTCGCAGGCGATATATACTGGTATAGCCGGAAGCAGATCAGATTAGAATACGAATTACAAGTCGTTGTCAGCCGATTGGGCTAGAGAAATCACAGACTTGAAGCGTTCGATCCCTACTCCGCCCAGTGATCAGCAGATACACAACTAGTTGCAGGAAGACATCAACGAATTAACCGAGAGGCAGTGGAACAGACTGGTTTGGAAGCACGACTTGTTCAACTTAAGGAACCGATAATCCACTCTGTATTCTGGTACTCGCAATGTTGCAGGATACCAAGACGATCCCCCAGGTGTTTTTTAATCAACGCGATGACCGTCGAAAAATCTGTTAGCCCGCAAATTTGTGATGCTGCCAGATAGCACCTTTCAGGATTTTTATGGAGTCTATTACTTGGAGTTCATCCTAGTTGCGAACTACATGCTGAACTATGGGTGCTTCTTTGATCTCATCACCAGTCGAGCAGTCAGCGAACACATGTCAGAGAAATATTACCGTGATATAGTCATGCTAGACATACAGCACAAGTACCGTGAAGTAGAACTCAGCACGCTGCATCATCATTGAGAATGCGCCTACCTTTGGCATGTCATTGAAGAGTGTGAAGAGTTGACGTGACCTTTCCCAATCAAGAATACTTCACAAAGATCAGCCAACCGCACGATAACAAACCTATTTCTTTCGATGTGAAGCAGTGAGCAAGTAATTTAGAGATCGCTGCCGACAACGCGATCAAAGCCCTACGCAGTTACCTACGCAAGCACAAAGGCGCGCCGGGGGAATTCACTACTGACTGAAGAGTGCGCTAGTTCGAATCGGTGAACAAATTGACTACATGTCCTAGCGTCTTATACGACCTGCCCTGCAGCATGTGTAGATCATCTCGTAGCGTATATCGTCTTCTACCGCTTGCTTCTCATCTGCTAATTTTTTATATTTCACTAGTCCTCCGAAAATAAGATCCGTTGCCAGAGCATCATCGCAGCGACCTATTTCAAGGCGAGCGCTGCGCGTTACTTCGTTCGTCGGCCAACCGACACGGCACGGTTGGCCATCTCGCTGCGTTGTGCTTCGCGCCGCGATAAAGCTCGCTACGCCAGCGCGTGCCTTAAAGCGCGCCCTGCGCGAAACCCATCACGCAGCGCGCCGCTTATCGTGCGGCGCAACCGATGTCGATCTGCTGTAGAACGCTTGACGCTGACGGTCTCTGCGCGGCAGATCGTCGATCGGATCGAAGTCGCGGTCAGCATCACCACCACCAACGTGGTCATCACGTCCCGACCGATCACCCGGGACGGCAGATGATCCTCCGTGAGTTGCTGGAAGATAACGATACCCTCGCGGCAACTGTACCTGCCGCTGATCATGAAATAACCGTGCCGTCGACTTCGATTGTTTACGCGCCGGCGTTTGACAGCGCCCCACAATGAAGGTATTCTACAGGCAAGCCAGATTTTCCCCTCACAGGTTGTTCGATTAACCAGTTTGCCAGACGATTCGATCGTTTACGCGCCGGCGTTTGACAGCGCCCCACAATGAAGGTATTCTAAAGACAAGCCAGATTTTTCCCTCACAGGTTGTTCTGATTCAGATGGAAACATTGAGTGTCTACCTTCCGATAGATCGGCGGCAGGCCATGGTGCGCGGCGAGCCGCTGCCCGATCGCAGCGACGGAGCCGCCGTCATGGCCGATGTCTCAGGCTTCACGCCTTTGACGGAAGCGCTGGCGCGCGAGCTGGGACCCCAGCGCGGCGCGGAAGAGATCACGCGCTATCTGAATCAGGTCTATGATGCGCTGATTGCCGAAGTCGAGCGGTACCGCGGCAGTGTTGTCGGGTTCAGCGGCGACGCCATCACGTGCTGGTTCGACGGCGACGATGGCCGGCGAGCGACGACCTGCGCCATGCAATTGCAGCGCGCGATGGAACAGTTCAGCCGCATCACGCTGCCGTCAGGGCCGGCGGTCGCCCTGGCGATGAAAGCCGCCGTCGCGATCGGGCCAGTCCGGCGCTTCGTAGTGGGCGACCCTAATGTGCAGCTGCTGGATGCGCTGGCGGGCGCTACGCTCGATCGGCTGGCGGCCGCCGAGCATCAGGCCCGCAAAGGTGAAGTGGTGCTCTCGGCTGAAACCGCCGATCGCTTGCAGCCGCACGTTGTCATCGCCGAGTGGCGCACGGACGCGGCGGGCGAGCGTTATGCCGTGCTGCAACGCTTGATTTCACCAGCTAACGCCGCAACCGTGGCCTGAATTTGCCTCGAACTCTGAACTGGAACAGCAAGTTAAGCATTGGCTGCTCGCGGCAGTTTACGCGCGTGAATCGAGCGGGCAGGGCGCCTTTCTGGCCGAATTGCGGCCGGCGGTGGCGCTCTTTGTGCGCTTTGGCGGCATCGATTATGATGGCGACGCCGCCGCCGGGCAGAAGCTGGATGATTACGTGCGCTGGGTGCAGGGCGTTCTGACTCGCTATGAAGGCTTCTTGTTGCAGCTGACGATCGGCGACAAGGGCAGTTATCTCTATGCCGCCTTCGGGGCGCCGCTGGCGCACGAGGACGATGCCGCGCGGGCAATGGCGGCGGCGCAGAGTTTAAGGGCGCTTCCCCGCGGGCTGAAATTCATCACGGCCGTGCAAATTGGCGTGAGCCAGGGCCGCATGCGCGCGGGACCTTGCGGCAGTTCGCTGCAGCGGACGTATGCGGTGATGGGCGATGAGGTCAACGTGGCTGCGCGCCTGATGCAAGTGGCCGCGCCGGGGCAGGTCATCGTGACGAAACGCGTGGCCGATCGCGCTGCCCCGCGCTTTCTTTTTCGATCATTGGGCGAGGTGAGGGTTAAGGGCAAGCAGGAACCCATCCCGGTCTTTGAGCTGGCTGAAAGGCAAGCGGGCCCGCTTGAGGCGGTGCACCACGAACACGGATCGGCTCCACCGCCGCTGGTGATCGGGCGCGCCGACGAGCGCACGATCTTGACCGCGCAATTTTGGAAACTGCTGTCGGCCCAGACGAGCGGGCTGGTCATCGTGAGCGGCGAGGCCGGCATTGGCAAGACGCGCCTGATCGAGGACTTGCGCGCTGAAGCGCGCATTCTCAATGTCACGACGTTGAACGGCGCGAGTGATGCCATGGAAAGGTCCACGCCGTATCATGCATGGCGCACGGTGTTCAGTCACTGCCTTGGATTAGACGCCTTGCCGGACGATGGGGAGGCGCGGCGCAAGCATGTGCTGGCGGCGTTGGAGTCGGATCCGGAAGCGCTGCGGGTAGCGCCGCTGCTCAACGCCGTGCTGTCACTGGATCTCCCCGACAACGAATTAACGGCGCAGATGACGGGTCAGGTGCGCGCCGACAACACCCACGCTTTGCTCACACGCCTGTTGCAGCGCCTGGCTGCGGCCGGTCCGCTGCTCTTGCTGCTTGAGGATGCCCACTGGCTGGACTCGGCTTCGTGGGCGCTGACGCTGGCCGTCAGCCGCGGGGTCCAGCCCCTGCTCATGGTAATTTCAACGCGGCCCCTGGGCGATCCGCTGCCCGCCGATTACCGGCAGCTGCTGGATAATAATCCCAACCTGGCGCAGATCAAGCTGGACTCCATGCCGGCTGGCGAGATCTCGCACCTGGTCTGCCATCGCCTGGGAGTCAGCGCGCTGCCGGAGCAGGTCGACCATTTGATCTTGCAGAAAGCGGAGGGCAATCCATTCTTTAGCGAAGAACTGGCGTTTGCGCTGCGCGATACCGGCCTCATCACGATCACGGACGGCGAGTGCCGGATTGCCCCCAATGTCGATTTCAAGGCGCTGACGTTTCCCGACACGGTGCAGGGCGTGATTACCAGCCGCATCGATCGGCTCACCCCGTCCCAGCAGCTGACGCTCAAAGCGGCCAGCGTGGTGGGACGCGTCTTTGCCTATCGCATCCTGCGCGATATTCATCCGATCATCAGCGATCGCTCGCAGCTGCAGGAATATCTCGACACCCTGCAGCACCTCGATCTCACCGTGCTGGAAACGCCGGAGCCCGATCTGGCTTACCTGTTCAAACACGCGCTCACGCAGGAGGTCGCCTACAACCTGATGTTGTTTGCGCAGCGGCGCGAATTGCATCGCGCCGTCGCCGAATGGTATGAGCGCGCCTTTGCGGAGGATCTGGCGCCGCACTATCCGCTGCTGGCTTATCATTGGAATCAGGCGGAAGATGCGCCCCAAGCGATCGAGTATATGGAAAAGGCGGGCGAGCAGGCCATGCGCAGCGGCGCTTCGCTGGAAGCGATCAGCCTGTTTAACCGCGCGCTGGAACTAGCCGAGGCGCAGCCTGATCGTTACGATCTCATCCGCCGCGCGTACTGGGAGCGCCAGATTGGCGAAGCTTATCTGGGCATCGGCAATGTGCCGGAAGCCTACCGCTATTTTGCGCTGGCGATGAAGCATTTGTCGAGGCCGCTGCCGGCGTCCAAAGCGGGCACGGCGCTGGGGATTACCGGCGCGCTGGCGCGCCAGGTGGTGCATCGCCTCTGGCCGGCGCGCTTCATCGGGCGCTCGCGCCAGCGCCACGTGGATTTTGAAGTCTCGCACATCTATTTGATTGTGGCGCAAATTGCCTATTATCAAAATGACACGATCACCCTGCTGCATCACACGCTGAGCAATTTGAATGTCGCCGAAGGGCTGGGGCCGTCATTTGAACTGGCTGCTGCGTACTCCGGCATCAGCATCGTCTGTGGAGTCATTCCGCTGCGGGGGCTGGCCGAGCAGTACATTGGCTTGACGAAGCAAGCGGCGGCCACGCTCGAACGATCCGCGGACATCGCGCAGATCGAAGAGTATATTGGCACGTATCAAGCCGGGGTGCGTCTGGCCGAAGCGGTGCAATGTTTTGAATATGCCGTCCGCGTCTTTGGCGAGATCGGCCATCAACGCCTGTGGGAAGAAAACGCCACGCTGTTGAGCATGGTGCTGCTGCCGCACGGCCAGATCGATCAGTCGCTGACCTTGCGCGAAAAATTGCTGGCCGTGGGCCTGGAGCGCAGCAGCGCGCAAACCCATTGCTGGGCGCTCCTGGGCCTGGCTGAGATTGCGCTGCTGCGCGGCGAATTGGCGGTGGCGAACGACTATCTGGAACGCGCCCGACCGCTCGCTGAGAAGATTGGGCCGGCCGAAACCATCTGGATGTATGGGCTGTTGGCGCGCGCGCAGTGGCAGCAGGGCCGGATCGATCTGGCGCGTGAAGCGGTGGAGCGAGGCGCGGCGATTGCCGCGGACGTCACGCCGGCGAACTTCTTCGTGCTGGAAGGTTACGCCGGCATTGCCGAGGTCTCGCTGAACCTGTGGGAGGTCGACGCCGCCTTTGCACCTGTAGCGCGCCGGGCGATTAAGCAATTGAACCGCTTTGCTCATACTTTTCCGATTGCTGACGCGCGCGCCTTGCTGGCGCAAGGCCGCGCCGCATGGCTATCGGGCAAGCACGATTCCGCGCAAGCGCTGTGGCAGAAGGGCCTGGCTGCTGCCGAAAAACGACAGTCTGCCTTACGATCGCGCTTTGCTGCTGGAAATGATCGGGCGGCATGCGCCGCCCGGCGGCGCAGCGCGTGAAGAATATTTGCGGCAGGCGCTGCACATCTTTTCGGACTTGCGCGCGACGGCCGATTTCGATCGCGCGCGATCGGAACTTAATCGCGTGTAAGGGTCGTCATTGCGAGGAGCGTCGTTGGCGACGAAGCAATCTCGACCTCAGCCACAAGCGGTCGTGTGCCCGGAGCGAATCCACACGCGAAAGCGCCGCCGGCCGGGAAAGCGCCGGCACACCGCCTTCGGCGGGTGCAGTGCTCCCGTCTTCGAGGACGGCGGCTAGAGCATTGGCGTGGGAGGTAATTTACACTGCCGTGTCTTTTTCGCCCACAATGTAGACGGGTTCGCCCGTTAAGACGCGCGCGGCCTGCATCCCCGAAATGGCCGCGCTTTCGATGCACGCGATGTTGAACCCCGTGTCGATCCAGTTGCCCGTCAAAATCAGTCGATCGAAGCCGGACTGGCCGGCCTTGAGGCGAAACTGATTGGTCTTGGGCAGCGACAGGACGTAGCGCTCGATCGGATCGACGTTGGCCCGCCAGTATTGCGCGTCGAATCTCGCCACGCCTTTGAGATCATCCGGGGCGATGAGATCGCCCCATTTCAAGCTATTGGGATCGCTGCGGCGGGTGCCCCTGGGCCACAGCGGCGAGGCATCGCCGTTCAAGAAATCCAGCGCCGCTTGCTTGACGCGCGCCTGTGAATTTTCCTGGGTTTCGCCGGGTTCGTCTTTCAGCACGCCGCAGGCATAGTTCAGATAGTGAGGCTGATTGTGCTTCGGCCAGTTCTCGTAGGCGATCAGGTTAGTGAAATCGGTCAGGCTCGAAAAAGGCTCCACATAGCCGCCGGTCACTGGAATCGTCTGCGGCACGCCGAGCTCGGCGCTGTCCGGCTTGAACCACAGTTGAATCGCCTGCGTCTGCACGGTCTTGATGCCTGTGAGCATGTCGGCCCATTTCTGCGAGGCAGCCTGTAACTCGGTGCAGATCGGATCCAGCGCGCCAATACCGATGCCGAGGATCACGGTGTCGAAATCGTCGCCCGCTTTCAAGGTGATTTCGCCGCCGGTGTCCTTCCACGGACCCCAGCCCAGTGATCGCTCCAGATCGATGCGCTGTTCACGCAGCGTCTGGCCTTCCACAATCTGATCGTAGAGCGGCTCGCTTGGCCAGCTGGGCAGGCCTTTCACCAGCACCAGCGGATCGTAACTGCCGACTTTGAGATTGATCTGGCGGCTGATGGTGACCGTGTCCAACGCCGTTTTGTCGGCCGACAGGCCCAGCCCTAACCACCCGGCTGAAGAAGTTGAAGTGCACGCCGCGCCGCGCCAGCACCTGGTACATCGGCGCGAAGACCGTATCGCCCATGGCGGATTCCATGTGCCACAGCAGCGCGCCCTTGTAGCCGAAGAACATGCGCAGCAGCGTGACCAGCGAAACGCCCGCCGCGGCGCGCGGCTTCTGCGTGTCGCCGTCTTCGAAATGGAAGGTGAGATCGTAATAGGTCTGCAGCACATCCGATCGGTAGGTGAGATCATTCGCGAGCGGATCGTCGACCAATTGGTGCAGGTACAGCCAGTCGGTCAGATCATGTTGATCCTGAGCGTCGAAGCCGTCGAACAAGGACCGGTCTTTGAGGATGCCGGCGATCAGCGTTGCGCCCAGATAGGCGATGATCCACAGCCGCCGCTTCTCGTCGTCGGCGGCGACCTGATCTTTGACTTTGGCCCAGGTGTGTTTCATGGCTTCGGTGATGAGCCACACCAGCGCGTTGTGATCTTCTTGGCCGTGCCGCGTGAGGTCGCCGGCCAGCGCCTGCGCGAATTTCACCGCCTGCCGCAGCAGCCAGACTTCCGCGCGATCGACCTCTTCGTCGAGCGTGGCTTCCACGTTCTCGATCGCGGTGGTTAGCCAATCGGGCAGCTGCAAGTCTGCCTTGTTCGCCGCCGGCGCGGGCGCCCCGCCGCTGAATAAGCGCTGCAGCCACTGCCAGATGCGCTCGAAGAGATTGCCGGGTTCAGCAGGCGGCCCGCCAGCCACAGGCGACTTTTCGAGATATTCGACCATCCACTTGACCATTAACACCAGCGAGTCCCAAAGCGAACCGGCTTCGTTGCCGTCGCCGGGCTGGAAGTCGGCGACGGGGAATTGAATGTGCCATGGCAGGTGCCGGCCGTTGTAAGCCTCCACCAGCGTCAATTCGTCGATGCCTTTGAAAGCGTCCTGGATCGTCGCGAGCGGCTCGCCGGGCGCGCGGCTCAGCGCCGCGTAACAGCGCCGCATGACGTTGAAGGCGTTCTCGTAAAAACCGAACCACAAGTGCAGCCCGTGTTCTTCGATGCGCGCGGCTTGCTGCAAGTTGCGGCCGCTCGATCCCTGTCCGCCCAGCCGCCAGCCGATCGAATACACCGACACCTCGTATTCGGGATGCTCGCTGAGTTGATACGCGGCGGTCATCGCCGCCATGCCGCCGCCGAGAATCGCTACGCGGGTTTTCTTCGTCGATTCGGCCATGGTTCTGATCCTTTCTATCTCGACGGTTTCACATTCCCGGCAGACGTCATTGCGAGCGCTTTTTTGCGAAGCAATCTCATTCCACTCACCCGGAGATTGCTTCGTCCCATGGGGAGGCTTCGCACTCGCGTCCTTCGACTTCGCTCCGCTCACGCCGTGTCCGCGCAGCGGCGGCGCGCAGGGCGGGACGCTCCTCGCAATGACGGGCGCGGGTGATGTGACGTGTAAAGTTACTTTCCGAACAGGAAGCCCAGACAGCCGCGGCGCTGTGGCTGCGCGGCGTTCCAAATCTCGGTGCCGTTGCCGATCGTGAAGTCCATTTCGAGTTTGAAACTCACCAGCGCTTTCTGGCTCGCGACGCCGAGATCGCCGGCCAACGGATAACTGGCGAGATCGTTCAGCAGGGTGAATTGATACTCGTCGATCAGCTGGATCCCGCGGAAACGCTGCACCGTCGCCGGCAGTTCGAGAATCGCCTGATACGCCACACCGCCATCGCCCAGCGCGTTGCGGAATTGCTTCAGAAAAGCGAGCGGCACTTCCTTGTGAAGCAGATCGTCGATCAGGTTGAGGCCCAGTTCGAGGCTCGGCACGATCGGACTGGGGCCGGCGCCGGCCAGCTGCAGCCTGATATCGTTAAAAGCGGCTTCGAGTGTCGGCCATTCTTTGCCGGCCTGGCCATCGACGCCGCCGAGCCGCGTCAACTCAAACAGCGGATAGCGCTGCGCCGTCGACTGGGGCGCGAAATTCTGAATGCCAAACACATCCGCGCCCAGCCGCGCGGGATTGATCGCGGCGCCGTCTTCCGGCACATCGATCCAGCCGAAGCCCTTGAAGAACCCGATCACTTCGCGCCCTGAAACGAGCGAGTAAGGATTGGAGACGATGGTATACGCCGGGAACCACGCCAGGCGCTCGGCGATCAACTTCGAGCCGCTGGGCTTCACCGCCGCGGTCGGAATCCACACGATGGCCTGCGCCTCCGGCGTCCAACCGCAATTGAACGACGTGGAATAGATTTTTTGAATGTAACCGACGGTGAGCATGAAGAAGCGCGACAGGGGATAGTAAGTGACCTGCCCGCCCGAGGGATCGTGGAAGGCGCGCCGGCACAGGGCCTGCAAGTTTGGCGGCTGTCCTTCCAGGATAAAGCCGTACAGTGTCGTGCCTTCGCACATCAGCGGGGTGGGATACGACAGATCAGCGCCGTGATTCACATATTGCGGTGGCATGTTGAACGATCCTTTCTTTACCAGACGTGTTCTGTTTCGCCGACGATATGCGGCGGGAAGCCGGAGATCGCGCGTGAAGCCTGCATGCCGCTCATCGCCGCCGCTTCGACACTGCCCAGGTTGAGCCCGGTGTCCGTCCAATCGCCGGCCAGGACTAAACGCTTGAAGCCGGACGCGCCCGACTTCAGACGATACTGGCTGCTGCCGCGCACGGTCTGCACGTAGCGCTCGGTGGGATCTTCATTCGATCGGATGAACTGGAATTTCAGGCGATCGGTTCCACCGGCGTGCGGCGGAGCCAGCAGATCGTGCCACGCGAAATTGGGCCACAGCGCCTTGATCTGCTGGTCGAACAGATCGAAGGCCACTCGTTGAGCCGCGGCCTGCATCTGCTGCTCAAATTCGCGATCGGTGGCGGGCGGCGGCTGCGGCGGGCCGGCCAAAGGCCCGGTGTAATAGACGAGGCTCTTCACCTGCCCGTCCGGCCAGTTCTCGCTGGCGATCAAGTGGCTCATGTCGGCCCACGTATCCAGGGGCGAGATGGTGAATGTGCCATTGACCGACAGTGGGGCCGCGCAGCCTACTTCGGCGAGCGAAGTGTTGAGCCAGAATTGAGCGCCTTCCGTCTGCACGGTCTTGACATTATCGATCATGGCTTGCCATGCCGCCTGGCTCATGAGCTCGCCGCCGATGAAGGGCAGGGCGGCCAGCGAAATGCCCAGCACCACGCAGTCAAAATCCTCGCCGGCTTTCAGCGTTAGCGTGCCGCCGGTATCCTGCCACGTGGTATAGAAGGATTCGAGATCAATGTGATCGTGTTGGAGAAGGTCGCCTTCGGCGATCTGGTCATACAACGGCTCGCTCGGCCAGCACGGCAGATCTTTGACGAGGATCAGCGGATCGTATTCGCCGACCTTGAGATTGACCTGGCGGCTGATTTCCACCTCGACGAGCTCGTCGCCCTCGACGTGCAGGTTCGTCACGCGGTGGAAGAACTGGAACTTCACGCCGCGCCGCTGCAGTACCTGGTACAACGGCGCAAAGATCGTATCGCCCATGCCGGCCTGCATCATCCACATGAACGCTCCGGTATACCCCAGCGCAAGGCGCGGCAGCACGCGCAGCAAGGTGCCGGCTTCCAGGTTGGGCTTGACCTGCGGGCCTTGCGTGACGCCGTTTTCGTAGGCGAAGACCAGCTCATACAAAACCGTCACGGGCGGCGAATCGACGGTCACCTGATCGGCGCCGTGCCGCGCCAGCCATTCGCGGTAGTCATAGCGATTGATCGTGTCGAACGATTCGAAGATCAAATGGTCGGCCAGGATGCCGCGCAGGTTACTCACCGCCAGATCGAGCAGGATCCACAGGTGGCGCACCTCGCGATCGGTATCGATCCGCGGTCGGGCGCGCTGCCCGATCAGGCGCTTGAATTCGTCCAGCAGGAACAGAATTTGATCGTGGGTGTCTCGATCGTCGTCGTCCGGCACTTGATCGAGCGAGTGCGCCAGCTTGAGCGATCCGTACAACGGCTCGTGTCCCACGTGCGGCGGCGTGCCGCCCAGCTCGCCGCTGAGATCGCCGACGATCTCCTCCCACCACTCAGGTTTCTGCCACGGCGTGTCCGCCGGATCGATTTTCAAGAGCGCTTCAAGGTGCGGCTCCAGGAGGTGCGGAATCCACTCCAGCACTTTCAGAAAATAGTCCCACAACGTCGGCAAATGATCGCGCCCGCCTGGAAAAGCATCATCGGCGGGAAAGTTAATCTCCCACGGCAGCCATTGATTGTCGAAGAGTTCGTTGAGCACCACCAGGCTGTGCGGGCGAAAGGCTTGCTGCACTGTGGCGAGCGGCGCGTCCGGCGCGCGGCCTAATTCGGCATAGCACTGCCGCATGAGGTTGAAGGCGTTTTCGTAGCAGCCCAGCCAGATATGGAGGCCGTGTTCGTAGATGCGAGCGTGATCCTGCATGTCGCGCCCGCTGGCGCCTTTGCCGCCCAGCCTCCAGCCGAGTTGATAGACGGTCACCTCATACTGGCCGTTCAAGGAGGGATCGGTTAATTCGAAGGCTGCGCTCATCGCGCCGACGCCGCCGCCGAGAATGGCGACCCTGGTTTTGGCCGTGTCTGCGAGCATTGAAGGGTCTCCTGAGATAATCACCAAGTACTGTCCATCAAGTTCTGCGGAATCGCGATATCCTTCGACTGCGCGGCAGGGGCGTATCCTGAGCGGAACGAAGTGAAGTCGAAGGACGCCCCTGCCGCTCCGCTCAGGATGCGATTCCGCAAGACTCTCGTGAACGCACTTAGCGGGATGTCACCGGCACTGCTCCAGCAAAGCGGCCATCGCCGCCACGTTGACTTGCTTCTGCGCGTCCCGCAGCGAGCGGGCTGCCGCCGTGAAATAGCGGTGATCACGAATGAATTGCAGTTGGCTGCCATACCACTGCGCGTCGGTCATGGCCCGGCCAAAAGCGGCCAACTCCTGGCGCAGCACCGCACTGTGTAATAAATAATCGGCTTGTCCTAAAATGCTGAGATCGGCGTCGGCCATGATTTGCTCCGCCAGGGTGTGCGGGTCCTGCGGCAACTGCGTCGCCCGGATGATGCCGGCGATCACCTCGATCTGGGCGGGCGAGTAGCCGAAGCCGGGCAGCACCGCCGCCGCGATGCGCATGCTGCCTTCTTCGTGATCGTGCTGCTGCTCCACATAGCCGCTGTCGTGATAGATGGCCGCCGTGCGCAGCAGCAGCAGGTCTTCGCCGGTCACGCCTTCCAGCGCGGCGAACTCATCGGCAGCGGGGGCCACCTCGTCCAGCGTGTGCGCCGCGGTATGGTACGTAATCAGCGGCGACAGCTCGCGCTGCAGACGATCAAGAACGTATTGACGGGCTGCTTCAAAGTCGGGTTGGCGCATCACATTCATCGGATTGCGACCTATGGTTTTTAGCACAGCAGACGGAATGACAGCCGATCTCAATGCGCTTGATGCAAGGGCCGCCTGTTGCCTGCGGTCCCGGCCGTCACGGAGAATCCCCCTGGCTATAGAGGTAAACTCATTATACTGTATGGAAATCCATTGTGGCAAGATAATAATTCTGTCTTGCGCCGGCTGATGAATTGGGGCGGCGCGACAAGTATGCCTGTGAAGCAGTGCTGCGCAGCTGTAAAGTTGGTGTAAGCAAACGCGTTTTGCCTATTGACAAGCGTCTCCATTGACTTCACAATATCTGTCGGATGTCTTCACTCTTCTCAGCCGTGCTGGGATTTGATCTTGTGCGGCCAACCTCTGGGGGATATTGTCGAAAGCCGCCAAATGAACTGGCGCGGCAAATCTCCTTTGAAGGAGCGGGTATGATGAACAGAGACTCCCACTACATCGGCCAGAGCAGCCGGGCCGAAACGACCGATCGCTTTGCCCGGCACGTATCGTCTGGCAAGGTCGACTTCTTTCAATCAGCCGGCATTGATTTTGTCACGGGCAGGCGGGAGGGTCCCTTCCTCTGGGACGTGACGGGCGAACCGCGCCTGATCGACTGCCATTGCAACGGCGGCGTCTTCAATCTGGGCCATCGCCACCCGGAGGTCGTGCGCGCCTTGCTGGACAGCCTGCAAGAACTCGACATCGGCAACCATCATCTGATCAGCGAGCAGCGCGCCGCCCTGGCCTCGAGACTCGCCGAGTTGATGCCGGGCGATATCACCTATACCGTCTTCGGCGTCAGCGGCGGCGAGGCGATCGATCTGGCCCTTAAGGTCGCCCGGAGTTACACGGGCCGGCCCAGGGTCATTTCGGCGCAGGGCGGCTATCACGGCCATACCGGCCTGGCGCTCGCCGCGGGCGATGAGAAATACCGGGCGCCCTTTGGCCCGTTGTCCCCCGGCTTCGTTCAGATACCCTTCGACGATGTGGCGGCGCTGGAAAAAGTCCTCGATCAGCGAGACAGCCGCCGTGCTCTTTGAAACGGTTCCCGCGACCTCCGGCATGCCTGTGCCCGATCGCGACTTCTTCCCGCGCGTGCGCGAACTATGCGATCGGCGCGGCGCGCTGCTCATCGTCGACGAAGTGCAGACCGGCCTGGGCCGCACGGGCAAGTTGTGGGGCATCGAGCACTTTGGCATCGTGCCTGACATCGTGGTGATCGGCAAGGGCCTGTCGGGCGGCCTGTATCCCATGTCGGCGACTTGTTTTCGCGGGAAATACGAAGCAGTGTTTCAGCCTGACCCGTTCATCCATATCTCGACTTTCGGCGGCGCGGAGGTCGGCTGTCCGGTGGCGCTGAAGGTGTTGGAGCTGACAGCGGATCAGGGCTTCCTGAGGAACGTGCGAGAGATGGCCGCGCTGTTTGCCGAGGGCTTTCGCGTCCTGCAAGAGAAGCATGCCGGAATTCTGGTTGGCCTGCGGCAGCTGGGCCTGATGATGGGCATCGAGATGGCGCACGAGCAGTGCGGCCCGCTGTTCTCCAAAGTCGCCTTCGATCATGGCCTGTTGTCGGTGTACGCTAACAACAACCCGCGTGTAGCCCAACTGCTGCCACCCCTGATCATCGATCGCGCGCTGGCGCTGGACATCATCGATCGGGTCGATCGATCCTTGCAGGTGCTCGAGACCATTTTCCGAGGAGGAGTGATAGGATGCCTGAGCGCCCGATTGATCTCACCTTGCTCGCCGAATTTGAACAGGGCTTGAATGTGCGCCGGCCGGAAAAGAGCCGGATCCCCGCGCGCAAAGTCGATCGGTTCCTCCATCGACTAATCGGCAAAGAGTATCCCTACATCCTGCCGGAGAAGATTGTGCGCTGATGCGCCGAGCGGGCTGTCACACCGCATCTGCTGTGGGTACAGGTGTTCCGCGGTCGAGCAATCTCGATCCTCATTCTCTGTGACGGAAGCCAGGCCAGAAAAGTGCCGGTGTCATTCCGAGCCGCTATCCCGCAAACTTCGCAGGACCTTCGGGCGGCGAGGAATCTCTCGTTCCACCAGGAACGTGGCTGACGGTAACGGAGATTCCTCGGCCTTCGGCACCTGCCCCGCGCTTTACAGCGGGGTCGGGAATGACACGTCGCAGACTATTAAGACGCGCTCTTAATGCGGCGGCATGTTCGCGCTGCGATTGAAATCGCGCCAGGCCAGGCTGTGCAGCAGGCTTTGATGCGTTAACAAGTCAGCGGGTCGCACGCGCTCGATCCAGCGGCCCGTCGCTTGATCCGCCTCGGCAAAGCACTGCGCGGTGTAGGCGGTCCGGTCGGCGCACGTGAGCGCGCCCGCGCTGAAACGCCGTTCCAATTCGTCGCGCTCGTCCTGATACAAGACGATGCGCGTGGCGTAATCACGCAGGGTGGCGCGATGCAGGACCTCGTGCCGCCAGAAGAGCGCGGCGGCATCATACGTGCCGGTCGGGGCCGGGCCCATGTCGGGCAGATCAGCGCCGAGCCACACGGGCTTGAAGAGGCTGGTGCACGGCGCGGAGGTGCCCGTCACGAAATGGGTTTGCGCCTCAGGCGCAAGATGGGACACCATGGACCCGACAGACTGAGAGCCGCGAATCGGGCCGAAGCCGGCGTGCCAGCAGACGGATACCGTGTTCAAACCCGGTGCAGGACTCCAGGAGCGATTGGCCCGGGGGCCGTGATCGCGCAGGGCGCGCATGATCGCTTCAGGCGTCAGGCGGCCTTTCTGAGCGGCGAGCAGATCGGTGGTCCGGCACTGTCGATCGCGGCAATAACTGAAGCGCGTGTACACGAAATCAGAGTAGCAGCGCGCGAAATGAAAATCGTCGCGACCCTGGCACCACTTGCGATCGATCGCGTAAGGCACCAGATCAGCAGAGGCCTCATCCCATTCGCCGCCGATCGTAATCCCGTTCGAGATCGTGCGGATGTCCTTGACCTGCACGGCGGCCCACTGTTTGCCGGCCGTCTCCAGCACCCACGCCTCGCGCGGATCGGCGATGAGGAAGCTGTTGTGATAGACCAGCAGATGTTGAAAGCCGCAGTTGCCGCCCTGACCGTATTGTTCCAGCAGTCGCGTGATGACGGTGAGCGCTTCGCGCGCCGTCCTTGAGCGTTCGAGGGCGAGGCGCAAAAAATCCATCCCGATGAGCCCCGGCTCTTTGTCGTAGGGAACCTTGGTAAACACCGCTTCATTGCCGATCGCCACGCCGTGCTCGTTGGCGCCCATCTCGGCGCCCCACATCCAGAACGGTTTGGCGAGCAGCACTTCGTAAGTGTGTTCGACCTGCGGGATTTCGCGGTAAGTGCACTTCACGGTGCTGCCAGCCGGATGATCGGCGGCGGGCACACGCAGCAGCTGGTGCGCTTCGTTCGGTTCCCGATCGGAATTTTTGCCAAAAAGCGTTACGCCATCGGCCGTGACGTGGCCGAGGGCGACCACGGTATCACACATGGGCTGACTCCTTCTTCATAACTCGCAGTCTACGCGGCCTTCGACAGAATCTTATTCAGTTCCTCTTCGGTCAGCGTGATCGGATTGCCTTTCATGCTGCTGGCTTTCTGCGCCTGCGCGACGACGGCCGGGATATCCGCGGCCGCGAGGCCAAACTGCGACAAGGGTGCGACGCTGAGATCGGCGCAGATCTGATGCAGCCACTCGATCGCGTCACTCGCCCCCGCGGTCGATCGTCCCGTCAGCAGCTGCGCCACTTTGTCATAGCGCGGTAGTGCCGGCGAATCCGGCTCGCGCGTCTGCAGCGCGCGCACATTCGCTTCGAATACGAAGGGCAGCAACCGCGCACAGATCATGCCGTGCGGCGCGGGAAACAATCCGCCCAACGGCCCGGCGAAGCCGTGCACGGCTCCCAGTTTGGCATTGGCCAACGCCATGCCGCCGAACAATGCCGCCAGCGACATATTCTCGCGGGCTTCAATATCGTGGCCGTCTTGATAGGCCCGCTTCAACGATCGAGCGGCGCGCTGCATCCCTTCGCGGCAGATCGCGTCCACCAGGGGATTGGGGCTGTTGCACGTGTACGGCTCGATCAATTGCGTCAGCGCGTCGAGGCCGGTGCTGGCCGTGATCGGCGGCGGCAGCGAATACGTCAATTCGGGATCGACGATCGCGGCGCGGGGCAGCATCCATGGGCTGCGCAGGCTGACCTTCACGCGGTGCTCGTGCGAGGCCAACACGGCATTGCGCGTCACTTCCGATCCGGTCCCGGCAGTGGTCGGGATCGCGAGGCAGGGCAAGGGCATTTGCTTCAACGGCTGCCCGCGCCCGATCACTTCAAGGTAGTCCAGTGGATCGCCGGGATTGGCTAACAACGCCGCGATCGCCTTGCCGGTATCGATCGCGCTGCCGCCGCCGAGCCCAATGATGACCTCGCAGTCGTGCTCGCGCGCGACCTTCATTCCGGCCTGCACTGTCTCGATCGATGGCTCACCAGCGACGTCAAATATCGCAGCTTCGACGTCGTGCGACTTCAGGTGCTCAATCAGCCGCGCGACGTGATCGGGTGTAGAACCGGCGACGATAAGAGCCCGGCGACCGAACGACGCAGCAGTCGGCGCGGCTTCTTTGATCGAACCTGGGCCAAAGATAATGCGAGTGGCGGTGGCAAATTCAAAGCGCATGGCATGTTCACCGTGTGTCATTCCGAACGAAGTGAGGATCTCGACATCGCCAGTGAGATTCCTCGCCGCTACGCGGCTCGGAACACCTGCACCAACCGCAGGTGCGGTGTGACACGTTGACTACATTATCCCCAACCTTGCTCATCGGGAAACACGTTACTGTACACAATCCGCGTGCGCGGCTCGGCCAACAGGGGCTCGCAGACTTCGCGCCACTGGTTGTAGTGCGCCGTCTCTTTGTGCCTGGCAGGATCAGTCGGGCGTGCGATAGACCTCCACCAGCACGAAGCGGGTCGGATCGTCGGCCTGCTGGATCACGTCGAAGCGCGCAATGCCCGGCTCCTGCACGCTGTGGCGCGCGTTCTCGACGGTGGCTGCTTTGAAGGCTTCCAGATGTTCCGGCTTGACGTGGACGAAGACGTGAACGATGTGCATGGGGCGCTCCTGTCGGTCATAAGGTTTGAGTCTGAATTATACGCCAATTTTGCCTCTTGAAATTTCATGACAAGTTGCGTTATAATGTTTACGCATTGCGTCATAGATGTGACGCTGTGCTACATTCCTGGAGGAGGCCACTCGTATGACTGAACCTCTCTGGCCCGAGGGCGTCACCGTCACGGGCCCCATCGCGCCTGAGTATCAGGCTGTCCTGACTCCCGCCGCCTTGAGTTTTGTCGCCAGGTTGCAGCGCGCTTTCAATCCGCGCCGCCTCGAATTGTTGCAGAGGCGCGCCGAGCGGCAGCTCAAAATCGACCGGGGCGAGCTGCCCGATTTTCTGCCGGAGACTGCCCCCATCCGGTCGGATCGCTCCTGGCGCGTCGCGCCCATCCCGCCCGATCTGCAGCGCCGCCATGTCGAAATCACCGGCCCCACCGAGCGCAAGATGCTGATCAACGCGCTCAACTCGGGGGCCGATGTGTTTATGGCGGACTTCGAAGACGCCAACTCGCCGGCGTGGGATAATATGCTGCAGGGGCACATCAACCTGCGCGAGGCGATCGATCGCACGCTTGAGTTGCAGACGCCCGAAAAGACCTATCGCCTTAACGACAAGGTTGCGGTGCTCCTCGTCCGGCCGCGCGGCTGGCACCTCAGCGAGAAGCATGTGCTGGTCGATGGTCAGCCGCTGTCCGGCTCGCTGTTTGACTTCGGCCTGTACTTCTTCCACAACGCGCAGCGCCTATTGAGCACCGGCACCGGCCCCTACTTCTATTTGCCCAAACTCGAAAGCCATCTGGAAGCGCGCCTGTGGAACGAGGTGTTCAATCTCGCGCAGGCTGAGTTGGGCCTGCCGCGCGGGACGATCAAAGTGACGGTGTTGATCGAAACGATCCTCGCCGCGTTCGAGATGGACGAGATTCTGTATGAACTGCGCGAGCACATCGCCGGGTTGAATGCGGGCCGCTGGGACTACATGTTCAGCATCATCAAGAAGTTCCGCAACCGCCCGGACTTCACTTTTCCCGATCGGGCGCAGGTCACGATGACCGTGCCCTTTATGCGCGCCTACACGGAACTGCTCGTCAAGACGTGCCACCAGCGCGGAGCGCATGCCATCGGCGGCATGGCGGCCTTCATTCCGAGCCGCAAAGATCCGATCGTGAATGAGAATGCCCTGCAGAAAGTGCGCGAAGACAAATTGCGCGAATCGGGCGACGGCTTCGATGGCACGTGGGTGGCCCATCCCGATCTGGTGCCGGCGGCGAAAGAGATCTTCGATGCGGTGTTGGGCGAGAAACCGCACCAGAAAGAGAGGCTGCGCGAAGACGTGAACGTCGCCGCGTCGCAGTTAATCGATTTCACGATCCCCGGGGGGCAGATCACCGAAACAGGCTTACGGCTCAATCTCAATGTCGCGCTGCAGTACATCGAAGCGTGGCTGCGCGGCGCGGGCGCCGTGGCGATCTACAACTTGATGGAAGACGCCGCCACCGCCGAAATTTCGCGCGCGCAGGTGTGGCAGTGGATCAACTCGCCGAACGGCGTGCTAAACGACGGGCGCAAGGTCACGCGCGAGATGGTGCATGCCATGCTGCCCGAAGAGATCGACAAGATTCGCGCGCTGTATGGCGAGGCCAATTTCGCCGCCAGCAGGATTCCGCAGGCCGCGCAAGTCTTCGAGCGCGTGGTGACTGAACAGCACTTTGAAGACTTTCTAACGCTGGTGGCTTACGAGTACCTTGAGTAAACAAGGGAACACGTAGACAAGTAGAGATACCCTTGCGGGAATTCTGACGCAGCCCTCGCAATCAGGATCGCACAGCATGCGTCGCCTACGAATTCGCCATCAGCACCTGCGCCTGGTGCAGTGCCGGTGTTTCGACTATCCCGCACTATTCCACCACTACACTTGCACCGCGCTGCGCTTAGTGCAGTGCAGGTGTCGCACTACTGAAGGAGACTGCCATGCACGACAAAGCACAGATCATCGAGCTGGAAAATGACTGGGCCACGAATCCGCGCTGGGAGGGCGTCACGCGCAAGTATCCCGCGTCGGAAGTGGTGCGGCTGCGCGGTTCAATCCAGCTGCACTACACGCTGGCTGAGATGGGCGCGACGCGGCTGTGGCATTTGCTGCACACCGAGCCGTTCATTCGCGCGCTGGGGGCGCTGACAGGCAATCAAGCAGTCGAGATGGTCAGCGCGGGCCTCAAGGCGATCTATTTATCGGGTTGGCAGGTCGCGGGCGATGCCAATGATGCCTTGCAGATGTATCCTGATCAAACGCTGTATCCCGTCAGCAGCGTGCCCAATGTGATTCGCAGACTCAACAACGCGCTCATCCGCGCCGATCAGATTCAGCACATGCAGGGCAAGAACGACATCTACTGGTTCGCGCCGATCTTGGCCGATGCCGAAGCGGGTTTCGGCGGACCGTTGAATACGTTTGAGTTGATCAAGGCCATGATCGAGGCGGGCGCGGCGGCGGTGCATCTGGAAGATCAGCTGTCGTCGTTGAAGAAGTGCGGTCACATGGGCGGCAAGGTGCTCGTCACCACGCACGAATTCGTCCCGAAGTTGATCGCCGCGCGCCTGGCCGCCGATGTGCTGGGCGTGCCGACGATCATCGTGGCGCGCACCGATTCGCTGGGCGCGCACCTGATCCGCGCTATCAATGATCCGGTCGATGAAAAATTCGCCACGGGCGAGCAGACGGTTGAAGGTTACTGGACGGTGCGCGGCGGCATTGAGTATGCCATTGCGAAAGCGTGCGCCTACGCGCCCTACGCCGACCTGCTGTGGTGTGAAACCGCGAAGCCCGACCTCGGCGAAGCGCGCGAATTTGCGCAGGGCGTGCACGAGAAATTCCCGAACAAGCTGCTGGCCTACAACTGCTCGCCGTCGTTCAACTGGAAGCGCAACCTCGACGAAAAGACCATGGCGATATTCCAGGAGCAGCTGGCCGAGATGGGCTACAAATTTCAGTTCGTCACCCTGGCCGGATTCCACACGCTGAACATGAGTATGTTCGAGTTGGCGCAGGCCTATCGCGATCAAGGCATGCTGGCCTATTCCCAGATGGTGCAAGAGCGCGAGTTCGCCCTGGAGACAGCGGGCTATATGGCGACGAAGCACCAGTCATTTGTCGGCGCGGGTTACTTCGACGAAGTGCAAATTGCGGTGACCGGCGAAGGCATCTCGACCACGGCGCTGAAGGGCTCGACGGAGGAAGAGCAGTTCAGCAGCGAACCCGCGCAGGCGCATTAACTGCTGATCAGGCTGATGATAGGCCCGCCGATCTTCAGGGAGAAGATCGGCGGGCTGCTTTTCGCGCCGTCGGGAGTGTGATCGAGCTGATATTACTGTGCGGATTCAATCAGCTTGAGGTCGGCGAGGATCGCAGTATAGAATGCCTCCATCTGCTCGTGATCGGCCGGTGAGAAAGTCAGGTCGTAGAGCCGCCCGTTGTGCGCGAAGAGCACGCGGCGCATGAGGTCCTGACCGGGTACATTATCAAGCACGATGGCTTCCTGTGCCAGCCATGTTGGTCGCTGCCTGCTTGATGTCGAATCCCGGCATCGCCGCCACGCTGTCCGCAGCGAACTGCTCCAGGGTGCGCGCGCCAGCGTCGACCATTGAAACCGACATTCTAGGCTCGCTATGGTTCAGTAAGGAATCTTTGGCGACGACGATCTCGTTGGGATTCGGATCGAAGCGCGTGTGAGTCGCCGGAATCAACAGGCAGATGCCGCGCCGCGCGTCGATCAGCCATTCGGGTACCGCGCGCTCCGGCGGGCAATTGGCCAGAGCCTGCCGGCGGCAAACTGGCAACAGCAGCCTCGTCCCAGATGCGGGCGTGAACGGCCTTCACCCAGTTGTCGAGCGCGGCCTGATCGGCCTCGCTCATTTCCTGCGTGCCCTGTCCGGTGATGGTGTTCTGATCGATCGAAAATGGCGCGCGTTGATACAGCCACTCGTCCAGCTGCAGCTAGTTCGTCGCTGGTCAGCCAGTCGCCCGCAGACTTGAGCGCATCACCGCCCTCGCAGGCGATCTCTTCGGCTTGGGCGTAACCAAAGTTCAGCACCGTCAGATGCAGGCAGACATTCTTTTGGCTGTAATCCTGGCCCAGGTGCCAGCTCATGCGCGGTGCTGGTGTGGCGCTGGTCTTGCCGCTAGACAACTCGGCATGTTTGGTTCGCGCCCAGGCCAAAATCGCTCGCTGCCAGGCCTCACTGGCTTCCAGTCCCATACCTTCGAAGGTGATGTCTTCGGTTTCGGTCTCGTACACAAACGGCGCAAAGCGATCGCGCAGCTGCTCCCAATCGAGATAAGTGCGCTTGCCCATGTCTTTGTTGGTCGCAGTGCCATCGCAGGCGCCCAGCACCGCCTCAATGGGCGTGCCCAGTCTCATGATCGGCGCATTTCGAGGTGTCACTGCTGCCCATCTCGGCCGGGCCGCGATATTCCAGTCCAGCCAGGCTTTCCCCGCCGCCGGCTTCCATCGTGACCATCTTCGCCCAACGCGTTATCAGGCGCTGTTCGGCTTCACTTGCCACAGTAGAACCCTTGCCTGTAAAGCGGATACTGCCGAATTCATTGTCGCCTTCAAATGAGGCGTACTTCGCGGCCATTTCTTTCAACGCGGCTTGTCGTGCCTCGGTGGCGAACTTGCCGCCAAGTCGCGGTCGGCCGCCGCACAGCCCAAAGGCTACACCGTCGACGCCGATCATGGATTCCAGGCAGTTTCCGTTATCGACAGTGCCACTCCACGCCATGCTGGTCTCGCCTATGGACGGCTCAGGTGCAGCGGCCACACGCGTCTGATAGCCCCCCTCGTCGGTATGGATCACGTATTCCTGATCCTCAACGCCAAAGGTGATTTTGTAACCCGGTGTGATGACGACTGCGCACGACTCAGCAGGCAGGCCCACGCCCAGACAGGAGTCCGACCACTCCACTTTCTCGGCGCTGATCACCTGGATCGTCGCCGGATCGATATGCAATTGCCGGGCCAGTAACAAGCGGTTGTTTTCGACAGCCGGCGCCTTGGCCGGATCAGGAACCGCCGGCGCAGGTGCTGCGGTTGGACTGGGCAGCATCGTCACAGGCGCTTGAGCCGGCGCACGGGCAGGTGTGGCAGCAGGCGCGCAAGCGGCCAGCATCATTGCCACTGCCAAAAGCATCGCTGCTCCCAAATATTTATTCATCTCTGATTCTCCTCTTTGGTTATGTTTTTGAATCCCGATCTTCAGTCGATGCAGCATGATAAATCTCCGTCCTGTTAGTTGTACTCAATAGGACGTTCTCTCGCAAGTTCCAGTTCCCTTCACTCGCGCCAGACCGTAAGAATTTAGTCAAAAGCATCCGGCGTGCACGTCAGCGACGGCATCTGGCTGGCGGCAAACTCTGGCAGATGTGAAAAATGTCACCGCTCTGGCTGGCTAAAAACTTCACAAGCCAGTAAGAACTATGTACCAATTTCCCCAAAATTGTTGACACTCGCTTGTCAGCTCGCGTATACTTGCTTCCACACGCTCGCGGGGAAAATGATGCGCATCGGCGTGTGTGTCCCATTGCTTTGTCACAACTCAGGAGGCCAGCCATGAGAGGAGTGTCCATCTTCGAAAGATTGCTGCGTGTTTTGACGGAGTATTGACCAATCCCTAACTGCTTTTGTACAACTGGCTGCCACTGTGTTGCGAACCTGACGGTATAATACAAGTATCAAGGGGGACGGCCGATCAAGCGTTAATCGTTTCAATCGGCTGTTGAATGACAAGTGAGCCAGTCCACTCTCCATTAAACCTTTGCCAGCAGCTAAGAATCGCGAATATCTCTATGTGCCGATGCTCACAGACCAGGCAGCGGTGATCGCGGCGTGTCGACTCGATCGTGCTTCAACGTTCGCACTCTTCAAGTTTCACGAGAGGAGGTGGTGCCTGCCCGACAACATCTGAAGTATTAACACTGCCTACTTGAACCCGATCCTCAAAACCCAAACCAAGGAATGGACCATGAAAGCAAAGTTTCTCCCTGTTGTGATTGTCTTCGCATTACTATTGAGCGTAGTTGCCATGCCGGCCTTTGCTGCGCAGTACAGTGCGGCGCCTACTGCAGCGCCCGCCGCTTCGAGTGCCGGGCAAAGACGTCAGTCATTTTCTTCGTCTCTGACGGCATGCGGCAGGATCTGGCCGAAGCCTATGCCGGTCAGGGGTTGATGCCGACCGTCGCCAAGTTGCTGCGATCGGGCGCCAAGGCGGCCGATGGCGGTCTGCTCACCCAGGCCCCGCCCAACACCGGCGCAGGCTGGTACAGTTTGGCGACGGGCGCGTGGTCGGGCGTGCACGGCTCGACGAACAACACGTTCGCCATTAACGGCCAGGCGATGAGCAGCCGCGTCGCGGCCTTCGACGCTGGCGTGGTGCAGGCCGAGACGCTGGCTCAGGCCGCCGAGCGCGGCGGCAAGAAGGTGGCTCAGATCGAATGGGCGGGCGGCCGCGTGGGCGTCATCAATGGCCCGACGGTCGACTATCTCAGTTTCCTCTCGGGGCGAGGCGTCGCCACGAACTACATTGGCTCGACCGATGACGCAGCGTTTGTTGCCTCGTTCGGCCTGCAGTTCGATCATCCGGCCGGCTTTGCGGGTCAAGCAGCATTCCCCGGTGCGGCCCCGACCGATGCCACTGGCTGGACGAATGTGCCGCCGTCCTACAGCCCGGCGAAGGAAATGCGCTTGCGCGTACTTGACTTCGGCACGGACAAGTACGGCCTGAATGCCTACATTTTCGATTCGACCAATGATGGCACGGTCAATTACAATCGAGTGCTGTTTGCGCCGGCCAAAAATGGGGCAAATGCCGTTGCCACGCTAGGCCGCGGTAGTGGGGCGACGTGAAGGTCACGATCTCTGGCGGAGCGTTGAACGGCCTGACTGCTGGCATGCTGGTAAAGGTGGAAGAGCTGACGGGTGACCTGTCCAAAGTGCGCCTGTTCCACACCTCGGTCGCACGCGCAAACGCCAGTTGGACCGGCTGGTCCGAACCTGGCTTCACCGGAGACTTTGCCGAATACATCGCTCAGAAGTTCCCGACCGCGACGGCGGCGGACTTTGCTGTCCTGGAATCCGGCATCGTCAGCGAAGAGACCTACGTCGAGCAGGGCCTGTATTGGGAGACCGGCCATCACCCGGTCATCAAATATATCTTGACGAAGTATCAGCCTGACCTGGCGATGATCGGTTATCCGACCACCGATGAATTCCAGCATCAATTCCTGGGATTGATCACCCCCGACCTGCCGAACGGCGCTCCCAATCCTGCTTACGATGATGTGCAGGTAAACGGCACGCCGGACGGGCGCGTCGCGCAGCGCACGGCCTTCATCCAGCGCGCCTACAAGGGCGCCGATGCCACGCTGGCGCTGGTTCAGTCGCTGATGCCGAACAACAGCAGCACCTTTGTGTCGTCTGATCACGGCTTCGCGCCGCAGTTCCTGGCGATCGACGCCAGCAAGGTTCTGGTTGATCTGGGGCTGCTCTCCAGGCCGCAGACCTCCAACTGCCGGCCGGCGACCGGCGAAACGATCGGCAAGGCGAAGGCTTGCTGGGCGGGCGGCACAGTTCAGATTTATCTGAACCTTGCCGGGCGCGATCCTGCCGGTGGTGGCCTGCAGCAAGTTCCGGCAACCCAGGAAGCGGCAACTGTCGCGCAAATCAAGGCGGCTTTCCTGGCCTTGAGCGATCCCGAACGACTGGACCGGTGATGGCCAGCCCGAAGGCTGGAAGATCATCGATCGGGCGTACACCAAGGCCGAAGCGCGCTACATCCCCAATGGCCCGGACAGCACGGCCGATATGGCACATCCGACGCGCACGGGCGATCTGGTCGTCTTCGCCTACCCGCCGTACCAGTATGATGCAGCCACGCCCGGCACGCTGGTGGCCCGCTCGGCTTTCTTCGGCCAACACGGCTACGTGCCGGATGTTCAGAATCTGGATGCCAATGTCAACATGCGCGCGACCTTCATCGCCGGCGGCGGATGGGTTCGCCCGAATGTCGTCGCCAGTGGTCTTCGCACGATCGATCTAGCGCCGACCATTGCGTATCTGTTGGGCATTCCCGAGCCGCAGCAGGCGCAGGGTGTGGTTCGCCTCGATCTGCTGCGCGGCGGCGAGGCACGAACCCTGGTGCCGGTCATCGGCCTGACCGACTTTCACGGCCAGTTGGAGCAGACAACTTACCCAATAGACGGTCGTAACATAACAGTGGGCGGCTCGGCGCAACTGGCCACGATGTTCGATGAAGAAGCCGCGCAGTTCCCGAAGGGCTCGTTCCTCTTCGCTTCCGGCGACAACGTCGGCGCTTCGCCGGCGAATTCCGGTTTGCTGGAAGACAGGCCCGCCATCGATGTGGAGAACGCCTGGGGGCTGGACGCGACGTCCTACGGCAACCACGAATTCGACTACGGCGTTGCGCGGCTGCTGCAGCACCAGGCCCGTGCTAACTTCCCCTTCCTGGGCGCTAACATCGTGGACGCGAACACGCTGCAGAACCCGGATTGGGTGCAAGGCACGCACGTCTTCAACTACGGCAACCTGCGGATTGGTGTCATCGGCATCGAGCTGAAGGAGACGCCGCAACTGGTCAGCGCGGGCGCCACCGCCGGCTTGAAGTTCCTGGATGAGATCGAAACGATCAAGACCGAATCCGAAAGCTGCGCAAGCAAGGCGTCAAGGTCCAGATCGTGCTGATCCACCAGGGTAGCTCTCGGTCAGAATGCCATTGACGGCAACGCCGCCGATCCCTGGGAGGGACCGATCATGACGATCGTGAATGGCATTCAAGACACGACCGTCGATGTGGTCCTGGCCGGTCACACTCACCGCGTCTCGAACTTGATGGTCGGCAAGATCCTGGTGGCGGAAGGCATCAACGCCGGCGCCAGCTACTCTGTGGTCCAGATGATCATCCATGGTCAGGATGTCGAGTGGGCCGGAGCGGCGACGCGAATTGCCAAGAACCTTGGCGTGGCCCAACGCGCCGACGTCAAGGCGATCGTCGACGATGCCAACGCGCAGACGGCGGTGCTGCGCAACCAGGTGATCGGCACGCAGCAGTTCGACATCAAGCGTGCGCCCACGCGCCTCTTTGAGTCGGCGATGGGTAACATGGTTGCCGATGCCATGCGCCAAAAGTATCCAGGATTGGATGCTGCGTATACGAACTCCGGTGGACTGCGCGCAAGACCTGCTCTTTGCGCCGCCTACTGCTGGCGAGCAGCCGGGTGAGATCACCTGGGGCGAGATGTTCTCGGTTCTTCCGTTCGGTAACCGCACGGTCATCCTGACCCTGACCGGCGCGCAGTTGGAACAGGCTTTCATCAACGGCTTCACACCGTTCTGCTACCCCGCCTTCGGTGGCACAGGCCGCTTCCCGCAGATCTCGGGCTTGAAAGTCACCTTTGCCTGCAATGGCACTACCCCGGTGGTGACCGGCATGTGGAAGACGCCGCAAGGCATCAACGGGCCGGCCACGCCGATCGGACCGGCGGACTCGGTGCGCTTCGTCACCAATGACTTCATGTATACCGGTGGCGATGGCTACACGATGTTCGCCCAGGGCACAAACGTCTTGCAGCCGGGTGATGACTTGCTCCAAGTTGCCATCGATTATGTGACCGCCAACTCGCCGGTCGGTCCGGTGGTGGAAGGTCGCATCGTCGGGCCGTAGCCAGGCAGCGCTTCAGCATGAACGCCCTGTCGTGATGCGGTCAGGAGTCACGTTATGAACACTGGGTCGGGGAAAGACCTTCCCCGACCCAGCAGTTGCTGGACTCCGGGGCCGCGGCGACGGCCCGTATGGCGGAGCAGCCGACCCGCAGCGGAACCAGATTCCGCCAGCCAAACCGAACGGTGGACAACACTACCATCTGGGCCCCCGACTTCAGCCAGGCCTACTACGAGAATATGTTGTTCTCGGAAGTCCCCGGCGCAGTCTCGATGCGCAATTTCTACATCGAGCAGTCGTCCAACCGCTACACCGTCAATGGCGTTGTGAAGACTGGGTAATAGGTCCCTTCAACGAAGCCAACTACGGGTCGAATTATTGTGGCGGCATGTGTGTGCTCGCACCTGGCTGTTCGTCAGAGACTCAGTGAACGCCTGGTACGATGCGCAGGGGGGGTTAGATTATATCGATCACTTCCGACCGTTCACGCCGGTGAAGGTGAAGAGACTGGCGGCGGCGGTTAATGGGCCCGGCGAACTACAACACCAAGCAGGCCCAACCGCTGGTTGTGCTGCTCCCGGATAAGAAGGTCGATTCCTTCATCGGCGAACCGTTTGCCGGCAGCTGACTTCTACCATTCCGGCTCGGGCAACGATCTGGACAATAGCATGACGCGCCAGGTCACTTTGCCGGCGGGCGTGGTTTCGTTTGCGCCTAAGGTCCGCTACGACATCGAACTCGATTGGGACTACGCCTACCTGACCGTCAACGGCACTCCGGTTGCCACGTGCCTGTCGACCAATACCGATCCGAACGGCCAGAACTTTGGCAATGGCATCACGGGCTCGAGCGGTAGGCCTCTTTTTGTCGTAGCGCTGCGGCAGGTTATCCCTGCCTGGAGTTGGTATTGCTGAGGAATGTTTCAATGGGATATAATCGAAAGTAGTATGGCACGCCACGGGAAATACTCTCTTCAACTCTGCTCGACACTGACGATGAACAGCTTCAGCGCCGCAGCCGCGAATTGTCGATCCTGAAAGCAATCGCAGAGGCGTTAAACCGCGAGGTCGATCTCAATCGCGCTTTGCAGGTCGCCTTGTCGCGGGTCGTCGAGTTGTTCGATCTGCGCACGGGCTGGATCTGGCTGCTGCGCGAAGACAACGGCGAGCCTTACCTCGCCGCAGCGCAAAACTTGCCACCTGCGCTCAGCTGACAGTCCGCGCCGCATGGAGGGCGACTGCTACTGTCTCGATACGTTTCGTGCGGGCGACCTGGAGGGCGCGGCGAATGTCAACATCATCACGTGCACGCGTTTGAAGGGTCTGATCGATGGCACGGACGGATTGCGTTCCCACGCCAGCGTCCCGTTATATGCGCACGGCAAACGGCTGGGCGTGTTGAACGTGGTCAGCAGTGACTGGCGCGAACTGTCGGCCGAGGATCTGCGCCTGTTGTATACAGTGGGCGATCTTGTCGGGATTGCGATCGAGCGGGCGAGGCTGTTTGCCGCCAGCACGCAAATTGGCGCACTGGAGGAACGTAATCGGCTGGCGCGTGAGATTCATGATACGCTGGTGCAGGGGTTGACCGGCATCATCATGCAGTTGGAGACGGCGGACGCATTTCTGGAAGTAGCACAATCCGATCGGGGACGGGCGACGCTGCATCAGGCGATTGCGCTCACCCGCTCAAACCTGGAAGAAGCGCGCCGATCGGTGTTGGATCTCCGCGCGGTTCCGCTGGAAGGTCGCTCACTCGATCAAGCGCTGGCGGCTCTGATACGCGATCGGCAATCGGAAGCGAAAGTGACGATCACATTTGAAGTGAGCGGCGGCCGGCCGCTGCCGGCGCGCGTCGAAGCTGGGTTGTATCGCATCGCCCAGGAAGCGCTGACCAACGTGGTGCGGCACGCGCGCGCACATCGCGCGGCGGTGCGCTGGCTGACGACGCCCAGGTATACGCAGTTGAGCGTCGAAGATGACGGTGTGGGCTTTGACGCGGCGCAGATTCAGGCGGATCGGCACGGGCTGATCGGGATGCAAGAGCGCGCGCGCCTGTTGGGCGGCACGTTGAAGTTGCACAGCCAGCCCGGACGCGGCACCCAGATCCAGATTACGATCCCGTTGTAGAACTCACTCATGTCAAAATCTTCCGTAGATCGGTCCATTCACATCCTTATCGCCGACGATCATCCCGTCGTGCGCGATGGCCTGCGTTCGATGTTGAGCACTCAGCCGGATTTTCAGGTCGTGGGCGAAGCGGTGAACGGCGTTGAGGCCGTGCAGCTCGCGGCGCGCCTCAAGCCCGATGTGATCCTGCTCGATCTGGAGATGCCTGACCTGGACGGTGTGAGTGTGCTGACGCAGGTCCGCGCGACCGATCCTCAGGCGCGCGTGATCATCGTGACGGCCTACGACACCGACGAGCGGATCGTGCAGGCTGTGGTTGCCGGAGCGCAGGGTTATCTGCTCAAAGGCGCGCCGCGCGAAGAAATCTTTCGCGCCATTCGCGTGGTTGATGAGGGCGGGTCGCTGCTGCAGCCGATCGTGGCATCGAAGTTGATGCGGCATGTGAGCCACCAGGCCAGCCGGTCCGCGGACAGGGAGAGCCTCACCCCGCGCGAACTGGAAGTCCTGGGCCTGCTGGCCCAGGGCAAGAGTAACAAGCAAATCGCCGCTGAACTGGTGATCACCGAGCGCACCACGAAGTTCCACGTCAGTTCGATCTTCTCCAAACTCGACGCGGCCAACCGCACCGAGGCCGTGAAGATCGGCGTGCAGCGCGGCCTGGTGACGCTGGCGCGGTGACCGGCTCTGCGTGACCTCTTTTTCAACTCGATCGGACAACAGCCCGCCATGGATCATGGCGGGCTGTTGTTTTGCCAGTTGGCGTCAAGATTAGCACTTGATGAATATCAATCAAATTGCAGCCGCCACACATCCAGGCACGCGCTTTAGCCGTTGTTTATTAATGAGAACACAACACATACCAGCGCCGGCGTGGCATGAACGTCTGGGCGCGCACGACGTCAGAGGCATCCGGATCGACGAGTTGCTGTGAGTGGCCGGGCGGGTGTTGTTGTTCACCATCTTAGCCTCGAACGCCGAAGCCAAGCGGTGTTGAGGTCAATCTCATTCACGGAGGAGAAATACCATGTTCGCTCGTACCCCGGCGAGGGCACTCGCTATCGTATTGTCGATCACTGTATTAGGCCTGGCCGCCTGTGCGCCAGCTGCAACGCCACAGGCTCCGGCCCCAGCCCCAACGAATCCACCCGCCCCGACCGCGATGCCGGCCCCAACGAATCCGCCTGCCGCAACCGAGGCCCCGGCGGCGACGCCGGCACCTGCCGTGCCAATGGCTAAAGCAGTCACGCTGCAAATTGCTGGAAATGATGCGCTGGGCAAATTCCTCGCCGACGGTGATGGCAACACGTTGTACTTGTTGACCAAAGACACCAAGGGCGTCAGCAATTGCTACGATAAGTGCGCGACGTCCTGGCCGCCCGTCATCCCGGATGGACAACCCGCCTTGAAGGATGGTGTGGAATCGACACTGATCAGCACGACGCTGCGCACTGATGGTTCGACGCAGTCGACGTACAACGGCTGGCCACTCTACTACTTTGAGAAGGACCAGAAGCCCGGCGACACCCATGGACAGGCTGTCAACAACGTCTGGTGGGTGGTGTCCGGTGAAGGCAATCCGATCAAGCCGGCAGCGTTAGCCATTACGCCCACCGAGAAACTCGGCAAAATTCTGGTGGATGGCGATGGTCGAACGCTGTACATGTTCACGAAAGACACTAAAGACACTACGACGTGCTACGACAAGTGCGAAATCGCCTGGCCGCCGCTGCTGCAGACCGACAAGCCGACCGTCGGCGAAGGTGCAGACGCTTCCCTGCTCGGTACGACCACGCGTCAAGACGGCACGATCCAGGTGACGTATAACGGCATGCCGTTGTATTACTACTTCAAAGATCAAGCCCCGGGTGATACCACAGGTCAAGGGGTTGGTAATGTCTGGTATGTGGTAACCGCAGACGGCAAAGCCATGAAGTAATCCTGAGCCAGGGGTGCGCCGTGCGCCCTGTCCTTTAGTACAGTTCGAAATCAGGCCCGTCGACCGATGCGACGGGCCTGTGTTTTGACTACAACTGAAGCACATGACGGATGAAAGGATAAACCATGACATCTACTCGTACGGCGCTAATTACGGGCGCATCACGCGGTTTAGGCTTGGCCCTGGCGCAGGAGCTCGCTCAGCAGGGATGGAATTTGATTATCGATGCGCGTGGCGCTGCGGCGCTTGAAGCGGTGCGCGCTGAGCTGGCGCGACTGGCTCACGTGGTTGCCCTCGTCGGCGATATAAACGATCGGGCCCACCGCCGCGCGCTGGTTGTGGCCGCGCGGGCTGCGGGCGGCATCGACGTGTTGGTCAACAATGCCAGTATCCTCGGTCCCAGTCCACAGCCGCGCTCAGCAGATTATCCGCTCGACGTGTTGGAGCAAGTCTATCGGACTAATGTGATTGCGCCGCTCGGCCTCATTCAAGCCGCGCAGCACGATCTGAAACCGGGTGCGCGCATCATCAATATCACGAGCGATGCGGGCGTGCAGCCTTACGCGGGGTGGGGCGGTTATGGTTCGAGCAAAGCCGCGCTCGAGCAGCTTTCCGCGATTCTGGCGGCGGAAAATCCTGTTTGGCGCGTGTACTGGGTCGATCCCGGCGACATGCACACGCAAATGCAGCAGGAGGCGTTTCCGGGTGAAGACATTAGCGATCGGCCTCTGCCAGAGACGAGCGTGCCCGGCTTGCTCGCACTCATCGAGGGCGATTTGCCAAGCGGGCGTTATGAGGCGCGCAAATTGGTCCCGGCTGTGACAGCCTGAGAGTGCTGCGAAACTTATGCTGACCTTCGCAGAAAAATCGGCTCCCAACTTGAAGAACGCCGAAACGACCAGGCGCGGTCTGCAACTCGATACGCCGGCTTTCAATCTGCCGCCGGATCTGGAGGCGCACGAGCCGCCGAAGCACGCGGCCTGCGCGCGACGAAGTGCGCTTGATGGTGTCTTTTCTTTCGTCTAATCGAGTCGTTCACACGCGCTTTCGCCAGATCGGATCGTTTCTGACGGCAGGTGATGTCGTGGTGATCAATACCAGCGGCACACTGCAGGCGGCGCTTAACGCCACCCGATCAGATGGCACACCGATCGAGTTGCATCTTTCTACGCATCTGCCCGCTGGCCTGTGGAGCGTCGAACTCCGGCAGTTAAGTGACATAGGAACCCAGCCGTTCTATCAGGCAACTCGCGGCGAGATGCTGCAGTTGCCTGCTGGGGCCGCTGTCACTTTGCTCGCGCCCTACACCCCCCAGGGATTTATGGCGCCCAACGGTCATACTCGTTTATGGCTGGCGACGTTAGATCTGCCGTACCCGCTTCAGGATTATCTGGTCGAGCATGGCTTCCCGATCGCTATGGCTACGTCAACCAGTTGTGGCCGATCGAATACTATCAAACGGTCTACACGACGGAACCGGGCAGCGCCGAGATGCCATCGGCCGGGCGGCCTTTTACGGCAAGTTTGATCGCGCAGTTGGTGGCGCGCGGGGTGCAATTCGCGCCGCTGCTGCTGCATACCGGGGTCGCCAGCCTGGAAGATCATGAGCCACCTTACGAGGAATACTATCGTGTGCCGTTGGAAACAGCGCAGCTTATCAATGCCGCCCATGCGGCTGGCCGGCGCGTGATCGCCGTCGGCACCACCTGCGTGCGCGCGCTCGAAACAGAAGTCGATTCCACTGGCGTCATTCATCCCGGTGAAGGCTGGACGCGGACGATCGTCACGCCGAAACGCACCGTTCGATCGGTCAATGGGCTGCTCACCGGCTTGCATGAGCCGCACGCCACCCATTTGGCGATGCTGGAGGCGCTGGCGGGTCGCGCGCATTTGCAGCTCACCTATGCCGAGGCGCTGCGCGAGCGCTATCTGTGGCATGAGTTTGGCGATGTGCATCTGATTTTGCCGTAGGTCGGCTTATTGATTGGCGGGCGCCAAGAATGCACAGGCAGAAGGAAACTTGCATGGATGATCTGCGGTTCCTCGCAACTGAGCACGGTGTCGTCATCGCTCAACGCGCCGGTGACGGCTGGCGTGAAGTTTCACGCCGCCTGACCGATCAACGCGTGACGAGCCTCATCGCGCGCGAAGGCGTGATCCTGGCCGGCACGAGGGACGGCGTATTTCGATCGGATGATGTGGGACAGACCTGGTGGGCTGCGAGTACCGGGCTTACGCATCAGCATGTCCGCTGGCTCGCCTTTCATCCCGACATTTCCGATCGAGAATTCGCCGGAACAGAACCGGCGGGCGTCTTCGTTTCGCATGATGGAGCGCAGACGTGGCGTCAATGTGCCGAAGTTGCGCAGTTACGCGATCGGCATCAGTGGATGCTGCCCTACTCGCCCGAAGCGGGCTGCGTGCGCGGCTTTGCTTTTCACGGCAATCGCGCTTATGCTGCCGTCGAAGTGGGCGGCGTCCTGCGCTCTGACACTGCCGGGGAAACGTGGCACTTAGCCGAGGGCAGCGACGGCAGTCCTGATCTGGACGGGCCACCGGAGCCGTTCGTGTATCCCGATGTGCATTCGATCGAAGTGCATCCGTCATCGCCTGATCTCGTCTTTGCTCCGACAGGCGGCGGGTTCTATCGATCGCGGGATGGCGGGCGCAGGTGGGAACTGTTATACGACTGCTATTGCCGCGCGGTGTGGATCGATCCGCATGATGCGCAGCACATCGTGCTGGGTCCGGCTGACGGGGTGGAACGAAACGGTCGGATTGAAGTGTCGCGCGATGGCGGCCAGACGTGGCAAACTGCTTCACGCGGCGTGCAGGTGCCGTGGCGGCGTCATATGGTAGAACGGTTCACTCAACTGACTGATGAAATGTGGGCTATATTATCGAATGGCACGTTGCTGTCTGCGCCGGTGGAGACATTGGCGTGGCGGCCAGTTCTTGTGGACGTGACGCACATCACGGCTGTTGCCGCCCTGAGTGGCTGAATTCTGCATCAATACTAGCCTGCCGGTTAGCAACTTGCTGCCCGAAAGTGAGATACTTCCGGGCAGTTTTTCATTCATTTCCAACCGCAATGGGTCTCCGCCGATTCGTGATCCACTCGCTCCATGATCCGGCGTACAGCCTGGCATCTCCCATTCCGGCATGTTTCAATGCCACGAGGTTATGCGCCGCTGTCACCCCGGAGCCACAATAGAACGCCGCGCGATCAGGCGGCGTGCTGCCGAGCAGCGCGTTGAAGCGCGCGCGCAGTTCTTCTGGAGATCGAAAGGTGCCGTCGGGGTTGAGGTTGTCGGGGTAGGGGGCGCTGATCGCGCCGGGGATATGGCCCGCGATCGGATCGATTGTTTCGTTTTCGCCTCGGTAGCGCTCGCCAGTGCGCGAGTCGAGAAGCTTGTATCCTGCATCTCGTATCCGGCTTTCGACTTCCGCCGTTGTGATCAAGAAATCCGCCCGCGGACGCGGCACAAACGATCGGGCCGGCCGCGCTTCCACGTGGTCGCTGACGGCGCGTCCTTCATTTTTCCACTTTCGCCAGTCGCCGTCCAGCACCGCCACCGCATCATGGCCGAGCCAGCGCAGCATCCACCACAGACGCGCGGCTATGCTGCCGCCGCTATCGTCGTACACCACGACCTGCACGGTGTCATCGATCCCCCAGGCGGAGAATCGGGCAGCGGTGAAGTCGACCGCAGGCAGCGGATGCCGCCCGGTGACGCCGGGCACGATCGGGCCGGCCAGGTCTTCATTAAGATGGGCGTAGAGCGCGCCGGGGATGTGCTCGTGCCGGTAGTCGCGCCGGCCGCGCTCGGGCTCGGCCAGCGCGAAACGGCAGTCGAAGATCGCCCAGTCAGGATCATTAAGGTGCAGCGCCAGCTCGTGTGTGGAGATCAGGGTTGTGTAGGTCATGGGTCTATTGTACAATAGCCCCGGCCGATTTTCCTGCCAGATGAAAGATGGGTTTGCGGGGCCCGTCGGACAGAAGTTTTCAGACGACAGTCGTCAGACATGTCTTTAGGCATCGCTTTTCCTGCCGATTGTCATTTGCCTTTCACGCCAAGATCACTATACTCTAAACCATGGCGTCCGCACCCTCACCCACCGCCTCTCGTTCGCGCCGCGTCAACTGGAATAACCTTGCCTTTAGCCTGGGCCTGCCGCTGCTGGCGCTGGTATTTGCGCTGGCGGTGTGCGCCGTGATTTTGCTGCTGCTGGGCGTCAACCCCATTGAGGCTTACGCAGCCATGATCTCGGGCGCGTTTGGCACGGTGTCGGGCATCACGCAGTCGATTGCCAAGGCGACGCCGCTGCTGCTGGTGGGCCTGGGTATCTGTATTGCCTTCCGCGCCAGCGTCATCAACATCGGGGCCGAAGGGCAGATCATCCTCGGCGCGCTGGCAGCCACCTGGTTCTCCCTGGCGTTCCGCGGCTTGCCTGATGCGTTGCTCGTTGTTGGCACGCTGCTGGCGGGTTTCCTGGCGGGCGGGTTCTGGGGCTTTGTCCCCGGTATTTTGAAAGCGCGCTTTGGCGTGAATGAAATCCTCAGCACGGTGATGCTGAATGTGGTGGCCACGCAAATCCTCCTCGCCATGCTGAAAGGTCCGTTGATGGACACGACGGGGGTGACGGCGGGCACCTTTCTGCCGCAGTCTGAGCAATTGCCCGAGGCTGTCTGGCTGGCCAAATTAGTGCCGCAGACACTGCTGCACACCGGCGCGATTTTTGCGGTGGTGCTGGCCTTTGTGGTCTACATCTTCCTGTGGCGCACGACGATCGGGTATCGCATCCGCGCGGTGGGCCTGAATCCCGAAGCGTCGCGCTATGCGGGCATTCGTGTGCCAGTCTACCAGGCGCTGGCGTTGACGCTGGCCGGCGGGCTGGCCGGACTGGCGGGCGTCGTCGAGGTGATTGGCGTGCAGCACCGTCTGCTGGAGGGCATCACCAGCGGTTACGGCTTCAGCGGCATCGTCGCCGCCTTGTTCGGCAGTCTGCATCCACTGGGCACGATTCCGGCTTCGTATCTGTTTGGTTCGCTGCTGGTGGGCGCCGATAAGATGCAGCGCGCCATGCAGGTGCCGTCTTCGCTCGTCGATGTGCTGCTCGGCCTCGTCGTGTTGTTCGTGGTGGGGTCGCAGTATTACGCGCGCCGCCGCGCTGCCAATCGCGCGGCCCGTCCGGCGGCTGCCGCGCCGCCGCTGCATCCGCCGAGGAGGCTGCCTCCGCATGAATGAACTCTTGCAGCCTGCCGTCCTCATCGGCATTCTCACCGGCACGATTCGCTTCGCGACGCCGTATCTCTACGCCTCGATCGGCGAGATGTTCGCGCAGCGCTCGGGCGTGGTGAATCTGGGCGTCGACGGCATCATGCTGATGGGCGCTTACGCCGGGTTCTTCGTCGCGCTGAATATGCCGGGTGACGGCGGCCTGTGGCTGGGCCTGCTCGTCGCGGCGATTGTGGGGCTGCTGATGGGATTGTTGATGTCGGTGATCAGCGTTTCGCTCAGAGCCGAGCAGGGCATCAGCGGCATTGGCCTGTACATTTTTGGACTGGGCCTGTCCAGCCTGTTGTTCCGCGTCACCATCGGCACGGTGAAAACCGTGGAAGGGTTCAAGTCGATCCAGATTCCGATTCTCAGCGATCTTCCGGTTATTGGCGAGATTTTCTTCAGATACAGCATTGTGGTGTATGGCGCGTTCTTGCTGGTACCGATTGCCTGGTTCATTCTCGAAAGGACCACCTGGGGCTTGAAGATCAAGGCCGTGGGGCAAAACCCCGCCGCCGCCGATTCGCTGGGCGTGAGTGTCAACCGGGTGCGCTATGTATGCGTGTGCCTGGGCGGTGTGCTGGCCGGGTTGGCAGGCGCTTCGATCTCGCTGTCGTTAGTCAATCTGTTCCAGGATAACCTGACGGCCGGGTTAGGCTTCATTGCGGTGGCGCTGGTCTACTTCGGCGGCTGGCGGCCCGCCGGCATCCTCATCGGCGCGCTGCTGTTCAGCGCCATTACCGCGCTGCAGTTGTTCATGCAAGTTTTGACAGGTGGGCATCTCGCCCGACCTGGCGAACATGCTGCCGTATATCATTACGATCGTGGTGTTGATGTTCCCGATCAATCGAGCGCGCCAGCCGGCGGCGTTGAATAAGCCGTTTGAGCGCGGCGAAAATTAGATCGACCGGCGGTGTTTTTCCACCGCCCGATCGCATCGGGGCAACCCGATAAATCCAATTCTCAAGAGGAGAGACAAGATGAAGATCCGAACAACGCTGATTTTGCTGGTCGTTGCAGCCGTGGCCTTGGCGGCGTGCGGCGGCGGAGCTGCGCCCTCGGGCGGAGCGGTTCCGGCGGGGGGCAAGCCCTTCCGGGTAGCGGTAGTCATGCCCAGCGCCATCAACGATGTGGCTTTCAGCCAATCCATGTACCAGGCGCTGAAGTCGGTGCAGCAGCAAATGGGCGAAGCCAACTTTGAGATCAAGTATTCCGAGAATATGTTCAAGGTGCCCGATGCGACGGCGGCCATCCGTGACTATGCCTCGCAGGGCTTCGATCTGGTGATCGCGCATGGTTCGCAGTACGGCCCGGCGATCCAGGAAATCGCCAAGGAATTCCCCAAGGTGGCGTTTGCCTGGGGCACCGACGTGAATACCTTCGGCCTGCCTAACGTGTCGGCGTACACGGCGGCGGCGGAAGAAGGCTGCTACGTCAACGGCGTGGTGGCGGCCAAGCTGACCAAGGCCAAGAAGATCGGCGTGACCGGCCCGGTGGAAGTGGGCGACGCCAAGACTTGCATTGACGGCTTTACGCAGGGTGTGGCGGCTACGGCCCCCGATGTGGCGGTCAGCAAGACCTGGACCGGTTCGTTCTCTGATGTGAAGTTGATGACCGAAGCGGCCAAGGCGCACATTGCCAGCGGCGCGGATGTGCTGACCGGCTCTTCGCAGTCGGTGGTGGGCTCGATCGGGGCGGCGAAGGAAGCCGGCAATGTGTTGTGGTTCGGCACGCAGTCCGATCAGGCCTCGCTGGCGCCGAGTCTCGTCGTCGCGTCGCAGGTGTATGATTGGGTGCCCATGCTGAATACGCTGGTCAAGAATATCAAGGCGAACAAGCTGGGCGGCGAGACCTACACGCTGCACCTGAACAATGACGGCCTGAAGATGGCGTTCAATTCAGGCTATAGCCTGCCGGCGGATGCCAAGGCGGCCGCGGATGCGGCCATCACGGGCATCAAAGACGGCAGCATCAAAGTGCAACCGTAAAACCTCACCCCTACCCCTCCCCCGTCATGGCGGGGGAGGGGCGATGAACTATGGCAGATAACGCACAGGCCACTCCGCAACTTCGCATCCAACGGCTGGAGATGCGCGGCATCGTCAAGCGCTTTCCGGGCGTGCTGGCCAACGATCACGTCACGTTTGATGTGAGCGCGGGCGAGGTGCACGCGCTGCTGGGCGAAAACGGCGCCGGCAAGAGCACGTTGATGCGCCAGCTCTACGGCCTGTACAAGCCCGACGAAGGCCAGATCCTCATCAACGGCGAGCCGGCGGTCTTTCACTCGCCGGCCGATGCGATCCACGCGGGCATCGGCATGATCCATCAGCACTTTATGCTGGTGCCGACGCTGACGGTGGCTGAAAACGTGGCCCTGGGATTGAAGTCCACGCGCGAGCCGCGCCTCGATCTCGAGCGGGTGGCGAAGCGTGTGGAGGAACTGTCCAAGATTTACGGCCTCAAGGTCGATCCCTCGGCGCACGTGTGGCAGTTGGCCGTGGGCGAGCAGCAGCGCGTGGAGATTTTGAAGGCGCTGTATCGCGGGGCCAGCCTGATCATTCTGGACGAGCCGACGGCCGTGCTGACGCCGCAGGAAGTGGATGATCTATTCGTGACCTTCAAGCGCATGGCGCAGGAAGGCCACGCGCTGATCTTTATCTCGCACAAGCTGCACGAAGTCGTGGCCATCAGCGACCGGGTGACGGTGCTGCGCGACGGGCGCTCGGTGGAAACGCGCCCGGCCAAAGGCGTGACGCGGCACGAGCTGGCCCAGATGATGGTCGGGCGCGAGATCAGGCCGCTGGCGCCGCAGCCGCACAAGGCGGGCGAGGTGCGGCTGCAGATCAGCACCATGCACGCGATGGGTGATCGCGGCACGGAGGCCCTGCGCGGCGTGGATCTGGAAGTGCGCAGCGGGGAGATTGTGGGCCTGGCCGGAGTATCGGGCAACGGGCAGCGTGAACTGGCGCAGTGCCTGGCGGGCCTGCGCAAGATGACGCAGGGCACGGTGAAACTGCTGGGGCAGGATATTGCGGCGGCTTCGCTGCGGCAGCGCATCGAATTGGGCCTGGCTTACGTGCCGGAAGAACGCATGCGCGACGGCGCCATCCGCGAGTTTTCGGTGGAAGAGAATATTTTCCTGCGCGATCATGCCGCGCCGCGTTTCACGCGCAGCATTTTCCTGAATTTCAACGCGATGCACGCGCATGCGCGCCAGCTCATCGGCAAGTATGCCGTCAAGACGCCGGGCCTGGACACGCCCATCAAGAACCTGTCGGGCGGCAACATTCAGAAGGTCATCATGGCCCGCGAACTGTCGCGGGATCCCAAAGTGCTCATTGCCGCCCAGCCGACGCGCGGCGTGGATATCGGCGCCAGCGAGTACATTCGCCAGCGCCTGCTGGAGCAGCGCGAGAACGGCGTGGCGATTCTGCTGATCTCGGAAGACCTGGACGAAATCCAGGAACTGTCCGATCGGATTGCGGTGATGTTCGAAGGCCGCATCGTCGGCATCGTCCAGCGCGGCGAGGCCACGCCGGAAGAGTTGGGCCTGTTGATGGCGGGTGCAACTCAGGATAAGTAGTTCGATTTCTTCACGGTTGTTGCGGGTGAAGATATTTTTCCTTCATCTGCTCCAGGGTTCCAGTCCATCGTTCGCTCTCGGCCAGCGCGTCGATTGATCTGTTCAAGAGTTGCAGGCCAGGCGGCGGGTCTGGAATCGGTTGAATGTCAAAAGTAACCTTGACGCATTTCTGAAACCAACTCGCCGTCAAGCAAGTGGTGCTGCCTGCGAAGTCAATAGTGGTGCAACCGCATTCATTGTACGCTGGCTCATGGGTGAAAGGCAATCACCTGGGTGCTGGCAAAAGTGCACTTGAGTGCTGTATTGAACCCGGGTGTAGGCTGTCTTGATGTAGCTGAATTCGCACGTTATAATCTCTTTGTCCTCGATCGGTGGTCGGTGCGCGTCGGACGCGCAGCGGCGGTGAGTATCCTCATTCACTGAAAAGTGCCAGCGATCCTGAAGTTCCACAACTTAGTTCAGGGGGTACAACTATGCCTCTTTGGAGCGAGTATCATCTGCCAGTCTCGGTTGACGAAGCCGTTGGACTCCTCGCGCGCTACGACGGCCAGGCGCGCGTGGTAGCCGGCGGCACCGATCTGATCCTCGATTTGCAGCAGGGCAACGAGCATCCGGTGGCAGCCCTGGTCGATGTGACGCGCATCGTCGGCCTGAACGAGATCCGCGAAGAAGGCGGCTACCTCGTCATCGGCGCGGGCGTGACCCACAACCAGATCGTCGAGAATGCGCTGCTGCAGCAGAAAGGCACCGCCCTCGTCGAGGCCAGTTACGTGGTGGGCGGGCCGCAGGTGCGCAATGTCGCGACGATTGGCGGCAATGTGGCGCACGCTTTGCCGGCGGCTGATGGAACCACGGCTCTCAACGCGTTGGACGCCGAGGTGGAGGTGGCTGCGTTCAGCGGGCGGCGCTGGATTCCGTTTACGGCGTTGTTCCTGGGACCGGGCAAGTCCGCCATTGACAGCACGCGCGAGGTATTGACGGCGCTGCGCTTCAAGGCGACGGGCGAGCACGAAGCCAGCGCCTCCTCGCGCATCATGCGGCCGCAGGGCGTGGCGCTGCCGATTATGAATTTCTCGGCCAAGGCGCGCGTCAGCGACGATCGCATCGAGGCCGTCGCGCTGGCCGTTGCTCCCGTCGCGCCGACGCCGTTCCGCTGCCGGCAGACCGAAGCGTTCCTGACCGGCAAGCCGGCCACCTCAGACTCGATCGGCGCGGCCGTGGAAGTATTGTTGAGCGAGTGCAAACCGCGCACCAGTCCGCATCGCGCCACGGCGGAATATCGCAAGGAAGTGCTGCCGGTGCTGCTGCGGCGGACACTGGGCAAGGCGATCGAGCGCGCGAAGACGGGCGAAGTGGTGCCGGAGATTTACCGGGTTGAATGATGAGTGACGAGTAATGAGCGAACGAGTACTCCGTTTACTTGTTACTCATTACTCGGTATTAACGAGGAGACACTATGCCAACCTTAAACTTTACCGTCAACGGCAAGCCTGTTTCGGTGGAAGTGAAGCCGAACGAGTTTCTGGCGGAAGTGCTGCGCTACAAATTGGGATTGACGGGCACGAAGATCGGCTGCAATGAGGCGGAGTGCGGCATCTGCACGGTCATTGTCGATGGGCAGCCCGTCGTCTCGTGCATCTATCCGGCGGTGAAGGCCGAGGGCGCGCGCGTCGAGACGATCGAAGGCCTGGCCAACGGGCAGCTGCATCCGCTGCAGGAGAACTTCATCAAACACGGCGCGGTGCAGTGCGGTTTCTGCACGCCGGGCTTGATCATGCAATCGAAGGCGCTGCTGGACAAGAAGCAGGGCCAGCCGGTGACGGACGAAGAGATCAAGATCGCGCTGAAGGACACGTACTGCCGCTGCACGGGCTACGTCAGCGTGATGAACGCCATCAAGTCGGCCAACGGCCAGCCGATCGAGCTGGTGCTGCCCGAAACAAAACACGGCCTCACCGTGGTGGGCGAAGCCAGGCCGCGCGCCGATGCCGTGGCGAAAGTGACTGGCGCGGCGAAGTACGCCGACGACATCACCTTCCCCGGCATGCTGTTCGGCGCGACGCTGCGCGCCATGGTGCCGCACGCGCTGATCAAGAAGATCGATACGAGCAAGGCCAGGGCATTGGCCGGCGTGCAGGCCGTGTTGACACACGCCGATGTGCCGGGACGCAAGAATCACGGCCTGGTGACCATCGACTGGCCGGTGCTGTGCTCCGATAAGGTGCGCTACGTGGGTGATGCGATCGCCATCGTCGCCGCCGACACGCAAGAGATCGCGAAGGACGCGCTGAAGCAGATCGAGGTGGAGTACGAGCCGCTGCCCGTGGTCGATACGGCGGAGTTTGCCCATCAACCCGCTGCGCCGCGCGTGCATGAGCAGGGCAATTTGCTCAAGCACATCAAAGTGGCGAAGGGTGATGTCGAACAGGGCTTCGCCGAGGCCGATGTGATCATCGAGCGGAAATATCACACGGCGTCGACCGAGCACGCCTTCCTGGAGCCGGAATGCTCGATCGGGCGGGTGACGGACGATGGGCGTTACGAAATCTATGTCGGCTCGCAGATCGCGTACCAGGATCGCGAGCAGGTGGCACTGGCTCTCGGCGTGCCGGAATCGCAGGTGAGGATCATCGGCACGCTGATCGGCGGCGGCTTCGGCGGCAAAGAAGACATCATGGGCCAGATTCACGTGGCGCTGCTGGCGAAGGCGACGGGCCGTCCCGTGAAGATGTTGTACACGCGGCACGAGTCGCTGATTACGCATCCCAAGCGCCATGCCACCACCATCACGGTGAAGATGGGCGCGAAGAAGGACGGGCGCTTGACGGCGGCCAAGGCGGAGTTGTACGGCGACACGGGCGCCTATGCGTCGCTGGGCGAGAAGGTGTTGACGCGCGCGACGACACACGCCAACGGGCCGTACGACGTGTCCCATGCGAAGTCCGATTGCTTTGCGATGTATACCAACAACGTGCCCGCCGGGGCGTTTCGCGGCTTCGGCGTGACGCAGTCGTGCTATGCCGTGGAGATGACGATCGACGAACTGGCCGGGCAATTGGGGATCGATCCGATCGCGCTGCGGCGCATGAACTCGCTGCAGGTGGGATCGACGACGAACACGGGGCAGGTCCTGTTGGAGAGCGTGGGGCTGGAAGAATGCCTCGATCGGGTGGTCGCGGCGATGAAGGCCGACGAGGCGCAGCGCACCCGCGAACCATTCATCTATGGTCGTCCGTGGAAGATCGGGCAGAAGAACTACGCGTGGGGTCTGGCGATCGGCTACAAGAACACCGGCCTGGGTGGCGGCGCGGATGACTGCGCGGGCGCGGAGCTTGAAGTGTTCACGTCGGGCGCGGGTCTGGCCGAGATTCGTACCTCTTCCGCCGAGATCGGGCAGGGCTTGCCGGGTGTGTTAGCCGCCGTCGTAGCCGAAGAATTGGGCTTGCCGCTGGAGCAAGTCAGCGTGTTGTTGAGTGATACCGATCTGACGCCGAATGGCGGGCCGACGACGGCTTCGCGCCAGACCTATGTGAGCGGCAATGCGGCCCGGCATGCGGCCATTCAGATGCGCGAAGTCATGTCGAGCGTGGCCGCCGAGCATATGGATGCGCCGCCCGACTGGGTTAAAGTTCCGCAACGGGCGCGTGGAGCACGACGGCAAGTCGGCATCATTTGCGGAAGTGGTGGAATGGATGCAGGCCGAAGGGCGCGCCACGAAGCTGACTTACGACTATCATGCGCCGGAGACGAAGCCGTTGGGGCAGGGCGGCGCTATGCACGTGGCGTTCTCGTATGCGGCGCACGCCGCGTTGGTGGAAGTGGATACCGACACGGGCGAGGTCAAAGTGCTGAAGGTCATCGCCGCGCACGACATTGGGCGCGCGATCAACCCGCTGGCGCTGGAGGGGCAGATCGAAGGCGGCATCGTGATGGGCATCGGCAATGCGCTGACGGAAGAGTTCCCGCACGAGAAGGGCGTGCCGTGGGTGCAGTGGCTGGCGCGCTACAAGATGCCCAGCATCAAGCACACGCCGGAGATCAAGTCGTTCATCGTGGAGCACGAGATTTCGTCGGGGCCGTTCGGCGCCAAGGGCGTCGGCGAGATCAGCAGCATTCCGATCACGCCGGCCATCACGAACGCGATCGCGAATGCGGTCGGTGTGCGGATTCGCCGCCTGCCGGTCGATCAGGATACATTGCTGCGCGCCATGAAGTCGGGCGCAAAAAGCATAGATTAACCGCAGAGGACGCCGCGATCGCGGAGGTAACAGATGACAAACGGATGAGCAGAGGTGCTCATCCGTTTCTTTTTGTGGCCAAGGCAGGCTGTTTTATACCCGACACAGTGCAGTGCTTCAGAAAGGACCTTGCAAGTCTGATTTGCATCCTGAAGTCTCTGGTATCTGGGACGTGAGAAGAGTACAAAGTACTTAACGTCAACAGGAGATCGGCGCCTGTCTGCTCTTGCGTCACCGTGAACGCAATCCTGATGACAGGAAATTCCCCGTCATTCAATGTCTTGGGAAACTTACGCTCATCGATCTTTCCCGCGACAACCTCAAACCCCGTCCTGCAATCGGTGTGGGCAGCCGTGCTGCAAAACTCGTCAGTAGGCGGTCCTGTGTAATTGTGATCAGGAGTTGTCTCCTCCTGGCCAATCCACCACACGAAACGACCACCAGCCTCGAGCGCCAGGTAATCCCATTCCAGCCAGTGCCCCGAGAATGGCGGGTTATCATTTGCCAACTGGAGAATATATTGCCCAGGTTGCTTGAGTCTTCCCAGGCTGATGCGTTGCCTTCCCGTCTCTGGTGTGCCAAGTTCTGGTACTGCAGAGGTAAAGGTGACAACTGCGGGCGGGCTTTGGGGCGGGCTTTGCAAGAAACGCCATGTAAGAATTGGAATAGCGATACATGCGACCAATGCGCCCAGTATGAGCAACAAGGCCGGGCTCAACTTGCGATCTGGCGAAAGAGAGGAAGGGGGCACGCTAACACCTCAAACGGGAGCGAGCAAGAGCGCAATTATTCCTGTACGCAGTATACACCGATCTGCGTAGAAAAACCTGCCAAAAGTCTGTGAGAATCTTGTCAGCATTTGGTAAGCCCGCGCAAGTTGATGTATCATTAGACCAACATTGACCTTGGCAAGGAGAACAATGCGGGAGATGTGGGCAAGAATACGAAGTTTCTGTACCCGGAATCCCCTCCTGACTGCCACAATCCCCCTGGCTCTTGTGCTGGGGACTGCCGCTATAGCGCTCTTGGCAGGGAACATCTCTTACCTACACCCCGGGCCGGCCTTCGCCATGGGGATGCTGGCGATTGTGGTACTGCTGACCGGATTGGCGCTCAATGCTTCACAGGCAAAAGCAAAAAAAACAGCGCTTCCTTTGCCATTCGTTCTCGGACTGGACATCCTGGTGGAGCATTGGCTGAAACTAAGCAAACGCGATAGTGCGATAATGTACGAGCAACTATGGCTCGCTCAGCAGATTTTTAACGAGCCAGATATTCACAAGATCACGTTCTTGAAACGTTTCCCAGGCCACAAGCCGGAACGCAGTGCCTATTTGGTTCAACCGCAGAATAGAGAAGCTCAGGTGTTGAAGTTTGACCGGATTGGGAATATGAGACAAGAGCGTGAACGCTTCGCCAAATACGTTAGGGGATTAATCGGTCACCACGTTCCTGGAAATCCGATCGCTTATTCGCCACCCGAATCGGAGTGGACGCGGCTATCCGATGATCAACACGGCGCCGTCGTCTACGAACTCGCCCAACTGGAATCGGCTGCACCACTAACATTCGGCCAGTATTATGATCAAAAAGGCGTGGGGTCTGTAGTGAACGCGCTGAATAAGATTCACAAGATAATGGCGCCCACAGAGATGAAAGGCCCTGTGCCGGTGGAGCCAGCCTGGTGGGATAGGCCATTACCCGTGCAGAATGGTTTATGTTCTGAGTATGAGAGATTGAAGCGCAAACTCCACGAGATGGAAGCAGGATGGCAAGAAGTCTGCGGAGACCCCAGCGCTCGCGCCACTGTTCAGCAACACTTTTTATCAAGCGACCTCCCTGACCCCCTCAAGTGGGTTCATGAGGTATTCGATGACCAGGATTGCTTCAGCATTAAGTACGGGCACTTAGATAGCCCCGGTGCCCGACGAGACTCGATCGTACATGGGGATTTCCATGGGGGGAACATCCTTGTCGAAGACCTCGACGAGCCAAGAATATGGCTGATTGACTTTCCGCATACGCACGTCGGTCCGACGGTGCAAGATATTGCTCGCCTGGAAGCCGACATCAAGTTTGGCCATTTCTCCGAAGAACTCAAAACTGACAACTTTGACAAACTCCTGGCGTTTGAGGACATCATTCTTGGCGATGGTACTCGCCAAAGCCTGGATCTATCCGCAAAGCCAACGCCGCAATGGCCCGGCAGCTCCGCATCGACCGCGGCAGAATTTGACAAGGCCTGGTATGCCCTCGCCGTATTGCGTCGTCCTGTCAGTTCCCACTACTTGCTCGGCGATGATGCCGATCCCTACTACTTGGCTCTCCTGCATGCTACGCTGCCGGTATTGTACTACCGGAACTGCAGCGCGCAGCAGAAGCTCTACGCATTTATTGCGGCTGCAAAGCTATGTGAGCGTCTTAATCGTCGATAGACTCTGGCACTCGAGCGACGAACTCGTATCCACGCTTGTGGTATGTCCTGATGCACTCCTTTCCCAAACGTGAGCGTAACTCTCTGACCAGGCCCGCGATCATATCCTGTGTCACTTCTTCGGTGTGCCAGACATTCCGGGCAATCTCATCGTAGGTATAAACCCGTCCTGGTTCTGCCATAAGACAGGCTAGCAGCTTTTGTGCAAGTGGCCGTAAAGCGACTTCGTCGCTTCCCTTGAATACCTTGCCCCCAATGATGGTCACCAATCCCGGCGAAGAGCAGCTCTCCCGGGCAGTCACAAATCCCTCAAAGATTGGCGAGAAAAGCCGGTGCTCCCCGCCGTGTTCATCCACCAGTCCGAAGTCTCGGAGCCATGTCAGCGTTGTCCGGCGTAATCGTGACTGCACCGCCAACGGCAACTGACTTGAGCGCCTCTTGCTTCGCGTGATCCAGAGCACGCCATATCTTCTGGCAGCGGGATTGCACATCCTCTCGATCCAGCAAGCGTTCCACCAGTATGGCTTCCGGCTCCGACAAGTCCAGTGACGTCCGAACAACCGCGGATGATACGGCGCGCAGTAGGGCGGGATAACAACCTGTCAGGCGGGCGAGGCGTTCTTGCTCAACCGCGGCATAGTTCACCCCGAGCCGTCGCGCCTCCTCTGCAATCGCTCTCTGGCCATCTCGATCGTTCAGCCGGCCCACAACGAGTCTTCGGCCGGCGAACAGCACGTTGTCCGGATCGACTGGCGTAGCTGGTCCGATCCCGAAGACATAGCAGATGCACTTATTGAGGTCTGTCAGTGCCTCCAGTTTAGTGTAGAAAGCTTTGTCTGCTTCAGATAACAGTGTATCCGCCTGATCGACGACGATGGCTACCCGCCGCGCCTCGCCCTCTTGCAGCTGGATCGCCAGCCGCTTAAGGCGCGCGTAACTGCGCCCCCTTGCTTGCGATTTGTTCCCCAGGCCCTGTTCGTGCAGTTCTTCGGCGATCGCTTTAAAAAAAGCCTCAGGGTCAAGGCCGTTGTCCAGCGACTCGCAATTCAGGTACACAAAGGTGACAAGCTTGGACATGACCAGGCTCGGCCTGGTAACCAGAAAACGCAGCAGGTTGGACTTTCCTATACCCGGCAGCCCGAGTACCAGCCGATTCTCCCTGGACTCGATGGCTTTGACGAGCACCTGGATTTCCTTGCGCCGGTAGTCATCCGGACGCTCTCTATCCAGGAACTGATAATGCGGCTGAGGGCGACCGGCACTCTCGAATGCTCGCGGCGGTACGTGTTGGCCCGACATGGCATGCTCCTGTCTCATCATATTCGCAGAACATTCTCGCCATCTTCACATGACTTTCGGCGAGAAACGTGGTCTACTAGAGCTGGGCCATTCGACAAGGGGATGCCCCGCGATGCCAGTCTTGTGCGCCTATATATCATGCAGTTCTGGACTTTGGCAAATTCCGGAATCGAGGCTTCAGCCGGGTGAGTCAGCCGCCATATCTTCGGCTAAGCCTCGACTCCACCCGAAGGGGCGGAGGCCTGCCAAGTCCAATTATTCAGTTTTCATGCATGCGCTGATTGTGCTACGAATACCCGGAAAGGTCAATCTCTACTGATGTTTTATGCCTGATGGCCTGCGCAACCCTGTTAAACCATTGTTTTTCATGGACAGAATTCAAACGTTTGTCGATGACCTGGTCGCCGGCAGAGGCATCCATGTTCTTCCGGCCCACGCGGAACTTGATTTAACGAGCGTATGCAACATGTCGTGTGTCTGGTGCAAAGACCTGGATAGAAAATATTCAAAAGCGAGAGCCGGAAACATGCCTTTGCGCGTCGTCGAGCAGGCAGCCGAAATTGTCAAAGCGGTATCGCTCAAAGGAGGGGGCGAACCAACACTGCACCCTGAATTTGGGCGAATCTGTGAGTCATCCACTCAAAAAACATTGATCTGGGCCTGACGACCAATGGCACCGTCGGAATTGAGCATCCGGAATATTTCACGTGGATAAAACTGAGCATGGATGCCTGGGATGCTGAGAGCTTGAAGCACTTGAAGGGATTCCCTTCGCTGGATGCTATTTTGCAGAACGCCAGTGACTGGTCTGGCAAAACCAGGGTCGGCATGTCCTTCTTGCGGCACAAGGGAATTCGGTACGATCGCTGCCTGGAACTGGCGAAACAGGCTCATGTCAGCTATCGTGTGTTTCGGGAGGTGCTTGGATCTGAGAATGAGGCTGTGCCCGATTGGCTCAAGTCCGGATTGGTTGATGATCTGGAGGTGCGCGTTGAACAACCCTACCTTCAGACGCAGAACCTTGGATGCTGGGCCAATGGCCTGGTGCTGCATATCGGGCCGGATGGCGGATTGAATCTCTGCTGCTGGGTCAAATACCAGCGAGTCCCCTACGCCTATGCGACCGAAGAACGCAGCGTTTTGGATTGCTGGAAGAGCCAAGAACATGCTCAGATGGCTCTAGAATTTCTCAATGACACGAGCCAGTGTCTTGATTGCCGGTTCAAATGGTACCAGGCGGAAATAATCACGGCGTTGGATAACGGCGGCGCTTCAATACCATCACCTGCGCAGATCGAGGATGTGAATTTCATATGAAAAAGCGTATCGGAATTCTAGGAGCCGGCAATGTCGGCGAGGCCGTCGGTCTGGCGTTTAGAGGCAGAGGTCATGACGTCTGTTTCTATGACGTTTGCCGCGAGAAGGCGGAACGGCATGGATATAGAGATTTCAGGAATTTGGTGAAGGAGAGCGAAATCATCTATGAATGTATTCCGACCGAGTCTTTGCCCGATGGGAGTTGCGATCTATCCATCTTGCGAAAGGTGATTGAGCAGGTAGCGGAGTCTTGTCACAAAGATCACGTTTTTGTACAGATGAGCACCTGCGTTCCCGGGACGGCCAGAAAGATGAGCAAGTTGATCCCGTGCCATTACGTCGTCAATCCCAGCAATCTGCGCAGGGCCACAAGATTTCAGGATGCGGCTAACCCCTGGAAAATCATTCTGGGAGTCAGTGACGATTACTCGATGGACGTGATGAAAAGCCTCTACTGGTGGATTGATCCGAAAGATGTGTTCATTGGCACGTATGAATTCGCGGAAACAACCAAATACGCGGACAACTGTATGCAGGTGGCGCTCATCGTCTTCTGGAATGCGATGCGAAGCTTCACGGAAGAAATCGGCTGTTTCCCTGAATTAGAGAAGACAATCTATGCCCTCGAAAATACAGAGGCTTTGGCCACGTGCGGAAGATACCCGGGTGGAGCATACAGCGGCCCTTGCTTTCCTAAAGATGTCCTCGCGCTGAATAAAGTATGCCACGAGCTGGGAGGCCGGGCACAATTACTCGAGATGTTTACGGATACTCTTCACCGCATCAACAGCCTTTTGAAGGATGAAAACACCCTTGATACTCCGGCAGAAGATTTGTGGAAGGTGGTCAACGGAAGAGTTATTCTTGTCAAAGAAATAATCTGATCTTATCTTGGACAAGTAATGGGCCTGAAGGCGACGGCATTGCCGCCCTGGCGATTGACCCGGCGACGCCAACTGCTCTCTATGCCGGGACAAGGGGCGGTGGCGTATTTGCAATTCAGAATTTGGAACATCAGTCTGTGCCTGCCGATCATCAGCAATCTGCTGCATTGATAGCCATGTTCGCTGTCAGCACGAGCATCCTGCCGAAGGTTCTGTTCTCGTTAATCCTCTGAATATTTAAAGTTCGTAATATCGCTGAGCAAAAAGCCTGTCATACCGGCGGGTAGATTTCGTAAATCGGTTTGTGTTACTCTGGGGACCCCCCCCCCCCCGATATATCATATCATTCGATGTATTTCAGATTGGCGGCAAGACTGCCCAAGCCCCGCCCTGCGCGACAGAGCTTCTCCCCCGGGAGATGAGGACTTCGTGCGCCCGCCGCAGGCGTGTGAGCCCACTGTAGGGCGGAGGCGGAGAGCGAAACACTAACCTGCCTCAGACGTGAACCGCGCAGGCGCCGGTAACCGTTGGCGAGGTCCTGGATAGAATTTTTTTTTTTTTTTTTTTTTTTTTTTTTTTTTTTTTTTTTTTTTTTTTTTTTTTTTTTTTTTTTTTTTTTTTTTTTTTTTCTGCCCAAGCCTCGCCCTGCGCGACGATAGCTTCCTCCGGAGGGGGACTTCGTGCGCCCGCCGCAGGCGTGTGAGCCCACTGTAGAGCGGGGACGGAGAGCGAAACGATAACCTGCCCCAGGCGTGACAGGCGCGCAGGCTCCGTTAACCGTTTGCGACTATCTGGATAGGGTCAAAGACCCAATTTGAAAATACTCAACTCGACCCATAGACAACCCAGGTTCGATTTGATAGAGTATAAGCAGAACGAGGCACACAGACATCGGACACGGGAGGGATATCATGCGCAAAGTTCAAATGGTCGCCACGGTCTGGACGCTGGTGCTGGCAGTACCCTTCACGGTGATTGCGCTGGTGGGCACGGCCTATATCTCGAATCACCTCGGCGAGATCGCGACGGCCGTCAGCGCGCTGGTGAATTGGCGCGGGGTGGCGGTGGAAGGCTCGGCGCGCTGGCCTGAGATTGCGGGGATGATCGTCGGCCAACTGCTGATCTTGAGCATCCTGCTCATCGCGCGCCGCAGTGGCCGCACCGAGGAACTGGTCACCCGCTAGGCATCGCCAGCGATCAATACCCGTCTCTTGAGCCAGGACGCAAGGCGCGGCCTGGCTCTGCCTGTTTCCCGGCGCATTTCAAACTGGGAGCAAAACGACAACCTTGCCCCATAAGTGAAATACCCCATTGGCTTCAAGTGACTGATCATATTGGGCGGGCCTGTGCTATACTAAATTCACCCGGTGACCACTGCTTGGTGCAGTTAATCCGGCTCTTGGCGGCACCGGCGTATAGGGATATCTTACAAAGGAGGTGCGCCCATGACCGGCCTCAAACCCCACATCGTTGAAGAGATCATGACCTCACCGGTCGTCACCGTGCCCGCGTCAATGCCCATTGAAGATGCGCTGCACCTGATGCGGGAGAAGAAGATTCACAGCGTCGTGGTGGAACCTGATCAGCCCGGGGCGGCCTATGGCATCATGACTCAGCGGGATGTGCTGCGCAAGGTCGTCGCCGCTGATCGGCCTCTGCTCCATGTGACTGTGAGCGATTTGATGTCCTCGCCGCTGATCACCGTCTCGCCTGATACGACGATCAAGCAGTGCTCCATCATCATGCTCGACGCTAACATCCGCCGCGCCGTGGTGATGAAAAGCGGCAAGTTGGTCGGCATTGTCAGCGATACTGACATCTTTCAATCCGTGGAGGAGCGCGGCTGGGGGCCGGACTAAATATCCGGAGCGGCAAACCGTGCATTCCCGGAGGCGCAGCAGTTCGCTGTCGCAGCGCAGATCATGCTCCGGCAAACGCTGCACGCCCCGGCGGCGCGGGAACGCCGCCGTTTCGCTGCGATCGGTGCGGAAGTTCCTGAGCTTTACAGTCGTGCTATACTAGTAATTAGTCGAGCGGGGGCGGCCTCTCTCAGGTTGAGGAGCTGCTGTCGTGTCCGTGCCACAGACCATACCTCGTCATTACCACCTCGTCAGGGAATCATCCCGGCGTCTGGCTGCCCCGGAGCATGACCATGAACGACGCTGAAATTTCGCTCGATCCCAACAACTCGCGATCACGTCGAGAGCAGGCGGATGAGGTCGAACCGCAACCTGCGCCGACTTCCCGGTTTGAGGAGGCGCTGCGCGAAAGCGACGAACGGTATCGCAGCCTGTTCGAGAACCATCATGCGATTATGCTCCTGTATGATCCGGAAACGTTCAACATTGTCGACGCGAATCCCGCCGCCTGCCATTATTACGGTTACAGCCATGCGCAGCTGACGGCCATGAAGATTACGGACCTCAACGGCATGCCGTTAGAACAAGCGGCCAGCGAGTATCAACGAGTGCGTCAAACCGGCGAGCAACCCTATCTTCTGAAGCACCGGCTGGCGACTGGCGAAATTCACGACGTAGAGTCTTATGCCGGGCCGATCCAGCTTGGCGGCAGGACCTATCAGTTCTCGATCGTTCATGACATTACGCGGCGCAAGCAGGCCGAAGACGAGCTGCGCCACGAGCACAGTTTCGTCTCCGCCATACTGGACGTGGTCGGGGCATTGATCGTGGTGCTCGATCGGGAAGGCCGCATCGTGCGCTTCAATCGCGCCTGTGAAGATCTCACCGGCTATGTGTTCGCCGAGGTGAAAGGTCGCAACCTGTGGGATCTGTTTCTCACTCCCGGAAGAACTGGAGCCGGTGCGGCGGGTCTTTGAGAGGCTGCGCGCCGGCGATTTTCCGCTGGAGTTTGAAAACTACTGGTTGACCAGGGACGGCCGCCGGCGGTTGATTGTCTGGTCCAACACGGCGCTGGCCGCAGAGGACGGGACGATCGAGTACGTCATCGGGACCGGCGTCGACGTCACCGAGCGCCGCCAGGCTGAGCAGGAAATACGGCATCTGTCTTCGTTCCCGCAGCTGAATCCCAATCCGGTGCTCGAAGTGGACACCGCCGGGGCAGTTACCTTCCACAATCCCGGAGCGATCAAGTCGCTAGAACAGCTGGGCCTTGAACCCGAGGCACGGCTGTTCCTCCCCGACGACATGCCAGCAATTATCCATGACCTGGCGCAGCGACAGTTGGCCATGGTTAGGCGCGAGGTGGTGATCGGTGGTGCCGTCTTTGCGGAAAGTATTTACTGGACGCCCGGGTTCGGAACGATTCGCATCTTTGCCACTGATATTACTGAGCGAAAACGCATGGAGGAAGAACTTCGCCAGTTCAACGCCGAGCTGCAGGCGCGTAATGCCGAGCTGAATGCTTTTGCGTACACGGTGGCGCACGACATCAAGAACCCGCTGCACCTGATGATCGGCTATGCGGATGTGCTGGCAGACACCTATGCCCTGCTGCCCGCCGACGTGGTCGTCAAGTCGCTGCAAACCATTCTGAAGAGCGGCCGAAAACTCAACAGCATCACCGATAATTTGCTGTTGTTGTCCCAGGTGCGTCAGAAGGATATCGTCACGGAGCCGCTGGATATGGAAGTGATTGTGGCCGAAGCGCGGCTGCGGGTGTCGAACCTCATTGACGACCAAACCGAGATTCGTATGCCCGCCTGGTGGCCCCGCGCGTTAGGATACGAGCCCTGGGTCGAAGAGGTCTGGGCTAACTACCTGAGCAATGCGCTCAAGCATGGCGGCCAGCCGGCGCGCATTGAACTGGGCGGCGAACCGCTGCCCAACGGCATGGTGCGCTTTTGGACTCGCGACAACGGGAACGGCATTGCCCTGACGGAGCAAGCGCTGCTCTTCGACGCTTTCTATCAGCCGGCTGATTCGAGCAGCGGGTATGGCCTGGGCCTGTCAATCGTCAAGCGCATTGTCGAGAAACTGGGCGGTGAAGTCGCGGTGCAGAGCAGCGGAATGCCAGGCGAGGGAAGCACGTTCAGTTTCACATTGCCCGCGGCCTAGCCCCGCCAGTATGCCCCGCGTGATATACTGAGGGCAGACGAGGTTGCATCTGCTCGTCCAGCCTTCACAGGAGCGTGGCCCGATGTGCCGCAGTATCAAGCAGCTTCGCCAGTCTCGATCGATCCCCAACTGAAGAAGAGATTCAAGCCGCCGCCCTGCAATTCGTGCGCAAGGTCAGCGGCTATCGCCAGCCGTCGCGCGCGAACGAGGCGGCGTTCAATCAAGCTGTGGCCGAGGTCGCTGCGGCAACACGTCATTTGCTGCGGCATCTAGCCCGGACATAGCGAACGCTGCCGCGCGGGACCAGCCTGCGGTTTCCCTGCGTGCTTTCGATCCCGGGAAGCACGCGTCAAACCCTGCCGAGCGGCTGAGCCGTCCACCCTCAACGGGAGCTGGCTCGTTCTGTGAAAGTGAGGTTCAGCATGCGTGATGTCGTGATTGTCGAAGCGGTGCGTGCGCCGGTTGGAAAACGTAACGGCACGTTGAGCGCCATGCTGCCTGTCCATCTGGCGGCGCGCGTCTTGCGGGCGCTGATCGATCGGGCGCAGATCGATCCGCGGTTGATTGACGATGTCATCTTCGGCTGCGTGACGCCGCTGGGCGAACAGGGCGCCAACATCACGCGCCTTGCCGTTCTGCAAGCCGGACTGCCTGTGGATGTCCCGGCGGTCACGCTGAACCGCATGTGCGGATCAGGACAGCAGGCCGTGCACTTTGCAGCGCAGGCCATTGCCTCAGGTGACATGGATGTGGTGCTGGCGGGCGGTCTCGAAGTGATGAGCCGCGTCCCGCTGGCCTCAGACTGGCCCGCGCAATGGCCGCCGGATTTTCCGTATCCGCTGGTCCATCAGGGTCTTTCGGCGGAGATGATTGCGGAGCAGCGGGGCCTGACTCGTGACGATCTCGATCGTTTTGCGTTTGCGAGTCACGTCAAAGCGGCGGCGGCGACCCGGCGCGGCGACTTTGCGCCAGAGATCGTCCCGATTGCGGTGCCGCAGCCCGACGGCTCGACGGTTTCTCTCGACTACGACGAGGGCATTCGCTTTGAGCCGAATTTGGATAAGATGCGGCAGTTGCAGCCGGCCTTCAAACCGGATGGTGTCATCACTGCGGGCAACGCCAGCCAGATCAGCGATGGCTGCGCGGCGCTCTTGCTGATGTCGTCGGAGAAAGCGATCGAGTTGGGCCTGAAGCCGCGCGCGCGTTTTGCCGCCCGATCGGTGGTCGGCAGCGATCCGGTGATCATGCTGACCGGGCCCATCCCCGCGACGCGCAAGGCATTAGATCGATCGGGGCTGACGATCGACCAGATCGACGCGATCGAAATCAATGAAGCCTTCGCCGCGGTGGTGCTGGCGTGGGAAAAAGAGATCGGTCCTGATCCCGCGCGGGTCAATCCCAACGGTGGCGCCATCGCGCACGGGCATCCGTTGGGCGCGACAGGCGCGATCTTGATGACGAAACTGCTGCATTACCTGGAACGCACGCACGGGCGGTATGGCTTGCAGACGATGTGCATCGGCCACGGCATGGCCACCGCGACGATTCTTGAGCGGCTGTAAGTTCCCGGGCGTGTCATACTGATAAGGGATAGCCTGGGCCTTGATAGGGACTTGCTGATGGAAGTCATTGCGGCGTCTAGCCTGCCTGTCACCTCTGAAGTTGAGCGGCTGCGCGCTCAGCTGGCCGAGCTCGAGCAGATCGCGGCGCGCCGCGCGCGCGAACTGACTGCGCTGCACGAGATTTCGCTAGAGATCGGCCAACTGACGGATCTCACCGCCTTGCTCCAGGCCATCGTTGAGAAAGCCGCCGGCTTGTTAAATGCCCACATGGGCGGCCTGTATCTGGTTCATCCTGAAACCCAAACGTTGGAACTGGTGGTGGCCCACAAGCTGCCCGGCATAGTGACAGGCACGACCTTGAACATGGGCGAAGGATTGTCCGGGCGCATTGCGCAAACCGGGCAAGTGCTGACGGTGCCGGACTACCAGGCGTGGGCGGGCCGGGCCGCCGTGTACGCGGGCGCGCCATTTCGACGGGTCGTGGGTGTGCCGCTTAAAATTGGCGGGAAAGTCATCGGGGTGATCAACGTCACCGATGATCAACGGACTGGCGGCTTTGACGAGGACGAAGTCCGGCTGGTCGCGCTGTTCGCCGAGCAGGCGGCTATTGCCGTGGATAGGGCCAGGCTGCTGGCTGAAGCGCAGCGTGATCTGGCCGAACGGTGGCGCGCCGGGCAAGTTCAAACTTCGTTGTATCGTATCACCGAAGCAATCCATACCGCCCAAAACTTAAGTGAGCTGTATCGCGCTATTCACGGCATCATTGCCGATTTGATGCCCGCCCGCAACTTTGCCATCGCATTGCACGACGCGGGGACGGAATCGTTTGTTTTCCCGTATCGTGTGGATGAACATTATCCCGGAGAAATAACTCCACCTCCACGTCCCCTGGGCAAAACACTGGTGGACTATGTCTGGCAGACCGGCGAGCCCCTGCTTGCTACAGCCGAGCAGTTGGAGCAGCTGGTGGCCGAGCAGCAGTTGCAGCCCGTGGGGGCCATGGCGCTCGACTGGCTGGGCGTCCCCCTGAAATGGCAGGACAAAACAATCGGCGTCATGATTGTGCAAACCTATACGGCCAGGGAGCGGTTGACGCCAGAACACCAGCAGCTCTTGATGTTCGTGTCGGCGCAGGTGGCCATGGCTATCCAGCGCAAGCGCGCCGAGCAGGTACGGGCCTCGATCTACCGCATTTCGGAGGCAGCACAGGCCGCGGCGTCATTGGACGAACTGTATCGCTCGATTCACGCCATCGTGAATGAATTGATGCCGGCGCACAATTTCTACATTGCGCTGTACGATGAACTTACCGACGCGATAAATTTTCCGTACCTTATCGACGAGCTCGACGATTCGTCGCCGGTGCAGAGGCCGGGCAAGGGCCTGACCGCTTATGTGCTGCGCTCAGGACAGCCGTTGTTCGCGCCGCCCGATATCTTCGACGACATGGTGCGGCGCGGTGAGGTGGAGCTGATTGGCGGGCCGTCTGTCGACTGGCTGGGGGTACCGCTCAAGGTGCACGATAAGACGATCGGCGTGCTGGTCGTTCAGACCTACTCCGCCGACGTCCGGCTGACCGAGGAGCACAAAGACATCCTCGTCTTTGTCTCGTCCCAGATCGCCATGGCGATCCAGCGCAAAGAGGCCGAGGCAGCGCTGCGGGACAGCGAGCGCCGCTTCCGCGATCTGTTTGCCGCAGCTCAGCGGCAAACGCAGGAACTGGCGCTGCTCGATCGAGTGCGAACCGCTGTCACGCGCGAGTTGAACTTGTCGGAGCTGTTCCGCACGATGGTCACGGCCATCGCCGAGACTTTCGGCTATACGCTGGTGAGTCTATACATCCTGGATGGGCAGACTCTCCGGCTGCAGCATCAGGTGGGCTACGATCTTGTTCTGAACGAAATCCCGCTCACTTCGGGAGTCATTGGCCGCGTAGCTCGGACGGGCCGGCCGGAGCTGGTGGAGGACGTCTTTTCTGATCCGGCGTTTCTGGCGGCGATGGACGATATTATCTCGGAGATCGCCGTTCCACTGCTTGATGCCGGCCGCACGGTGGGTGTCTTAAATATCGAGAGCACGCGAGGCTTCCGCCTGACAGAGGCCGACCTGCGCCTGATGATGGCGCTCAGCGAACACGTCAGCAGTGCCATCAGCCGCGCGCGCTTGTACACGGAAGCGCGCCAGAACGCAGCCCGCCTGACCGCTGCCGTGGAAAGCCTGCCATTCGATTTTTGGGCTACTGACCGGAATGGCCTGTATATCCTGCAGAATTCAGTCAGTGCCCGGCACTGGGGCGATCAGATTGGCAAGCGGCCTGAGCAGCTCGACATGCCGGAGTCTTTGCGCGCCCAATGGCAATCGAACAATCGCCGGGCCTTCGCCGGCGAGGTGGTGCAGGGCGAGGTAAACTACGAGGTGGACGGCGAGCGGCGCCATTTTCACGAAATTATTGCGCCCATCTGGAGTGAAGGCGAAATTCACGGAATTATCGGCGTCAACATCGATATCACGGATCGGCAGCGTGCCGAGGCGGCGCTGCGCGCAAGTGAAGCGCGCTTGCGGGCCGTGACCGCCAATATCCCGGTGATGTTGTTCGCGCTCGATCAGTTCGGCCTCTTTACCTTTGTCGAGGGGCAAGGGTTGGAAGTCCTGGGCGGTTCGACTCAGGATCTGATCGGCCGATCAGCATTTGAGGTCACGCGCGATTTGCCGCGCGTGGCCGAAGCCCTGCACTGGCGCTGGATGGCGTGGCCTGCAATGTCGTCTTTGCCATCGACCAGCGTTCTGTCGAAATGTGGTTGTCACCAGTGACTTCGCCCGAGGGTGAGTTCAATGGCGTCATTGGCGTGGCCGTGAACGTCACGGAGCGTGAGCGCACGGCTCAGGCGCTGCGGGATTCCGAAGAACGTTATCGTATCTTGTTTGACAGCAATCCGCACCCGATGTGGGCGTACGATCTCGAGACGCTGGCCTTTTTGGCGGTTAATGATGCCGCCATCAGCCACTACGGCTACTCGCGTGAGGAGTTCCTGGGCATGACCATCGCCGACATCCGGCCGGCCGAAGATATGCCCGCGCTGTTCGAGAATATCGCGCAACTGACGCCGGGCCTTGACGAGGCTGGCGTGTGGCGGCACCGCAAGAAAGACGGTACTCTAATTGAAGTGGAGATTATTTCGCATACGCTGGTGCTTGACGGGCGGCCTGCTGAAGTCGTGCTGGCGACGGATGTGACGGAACGCCAGCGCACCGAGGAAGCTTTGCGCCGCGCCCAAAAGATGGAAAGCCTGGGTTTGCTGGCGGGCGGCATCGCTCATGACTTCAACAATTTGCTGGTTGCCATCCTTGGACAAGCGTCGTTGGCCCTGTCACTGCTCGGCGTTGACAGCCCGGCGCGCGCTCCGATTGAAAAAACGGTGGCCGCTTCGCGGCGCGCGGCCGATCTGACCCGGCAGCTGCTGGCCTATTCGGGGCGCGGACAGTTTGACCGCCGCGCCATTAACCTGAATCATCTCATTCAGGAGAACCTGCATCTGTTCGAGGTCGCCGTACCCAAGCAGGTCGTGCTGCGGTCCAATCTGGCCGAGCCTTTGCCGCCTGTCGTGGGCGATGCCAGCCAGTTGCAGCAGGTGATTATGAACATGATCATCAACGCGGCAGAGGCCATTGGCGATCAGGCCGGACAGGTCCTGGTCCGCACCCGCCTGCAATATCTCACCGTTGAGGAAGCGATCGCGTGGCAAATCGGTGACGAGGCGCTGCTGCCGGGCGACTACGTCCGGCTGACTGTCGAGGACAATGGCATGGGCATGGATGCGGAGACGCTGTCCAGAATCTTCGATCCATTTTTCTCAACCAAGTTTACGGGACGCGGTCTGGGTCTGGCCGCCGTGTTGGGCATCGTGCGCGGACATGGCGGCGGTCTGAAAGTCATCAGCGCTCCAAATATTGGCACAACGTTCGAGATTGTATTGCCAGGCGGGGCGTCTGAGGCGGAGAAGCCTGTCGTTCATGAAGCGCTGCCAGGAGGCATATTGACCCGGCCCTTCGTCCTGCTGATCGACGACGAAGAACCTGTGCGCGATGCGGTGACCGACATTCTGGAATTGGAAGGGCTGTCCGTGCTGACGGCCTCCGATGGCCGCGCCGGAATCAATCTCTATCGACAGCGCCAGGCGGACATCGCCTTGATTCTGCTGGACCTGTCAATGCCCGGGCTCAACGGCGAAGAGACGTTCCGTGAATTGCGCCAGATCAACGCGCGCGTGCGCGTGTTGTTGTCGTCGGGTTACAGTCACGATGAGGTGACAACGCGCTTCGGTGGTCAAAGCGCTGTGGGCTTCATTCAAAAACCCTATGATGCCGAGCAGCTCGTGCGGGAAGTGAACCGTTACTTGGTGCAGTCGCCGGACGGCTGAAGGATTGACGGCGAGTGCCGCGCAGGGGAGGATAGGACATGGCTGGCGAATTGTTCACAGGCGTAGATGCGGCGTGGTTGCGCATGGACCGTCCGAGCAACCTGGCGCAGATCTCGGGCGTGATGATCTTCGACACGCCAATCGATCGGGCGCGCCTGATCGAATTGGTGCACGAGCGCCTGCTCGTCTACGATCGTTTCCGACAGCGTGTGCGCGAACCGCTGCTGGGACTGGGTCTGCCGCGCTGGGAGATCGATCCGCATTTCGATCTGAATTACCATCTGCCGCAGGTCTCATTGCCGGCGCCCGGCAGCCAGTTGGAACTGCAGCAGATGGTGGGCGATCTCATGAGCCGGCCACTCGTACGCGCGCATCCGCTGTGGCGAATCTATTATGTGGAGAATTATCAGGGCGGATGTGCGCTGGTGCCCGTGTTGCATCACTGCATTGCCGACGGCCTGGCGCTGGTGCAGGTCTTGTTGGCGATGACTGATCCGCAGCCGAACGCGAGCGTGTTTCAGCGGCCCGTGCCGCCCGATCGAACCGGTGTGCGCCCAGCGGGTTTTGCGCCCTTCCGACCGCTGACCCAGTTGATCGATACCACCACCGGCCTGGCGCGCATGGCGACGCGCGAAGCGCTGCTCACGCTATCGGAACCGGCCCGCGTGACGCAGGCCGCCAGCCTGGGCGCGCTGAGCGTCGATGCCGCCGCCAAGCTACTGTTGACCAGTCCCGATCAGAAAACGGTCGCCTACGGACCGTGTGGCGTGGAGAAACGTGCCGCGTGGTCGTCGGCGATTCCGCTGAGCGATGTCATCCGCGCGGGGCGCGCGCTGCGCGGCACGGTAAACGATGTGCTGCTGGCCACTGCCACGGGCGCGCTGCGGCGTTACATGGAGCAGCGCGGCCAGGAGACGACGGGCGTCAACATTCGGGCCATGATTCCGGTCAGCATCCGCGCGGCTAAAGACTTGAACAAACTGGGCAATCAATTTGGACTGGTGATCTTGTCCCTGCCGATCGGGGTCAGCGACCCGCTGCTGCGCTTGCAGGTCCTGAAGCGCCGCATGGACGAAATCAAGGATACGCCGGAAGCGCTGGTGGCGTTTGGTATTCTCAGCGCCACCGGGCTGACGTCACGGCAGATCGAGAAGATCGTCGTCGATATTTTTGCCAGCAAGGTTTCGGCCGTCATGACTAATGTGCCCGGCCCGCGCCGTCTTATCTATCTCGCGGGGCAGCGGCTAAACAGCCTCATGTTCTGGGTACCGCGCGGCGGTAATATCGGACTGGGTCTCAGCATTGTGAGTTATGCGGGCAACGTGTACGTGGGCATCGCTACCGATGCGGGCCTGATGCCCGATCCGCAGGCGATTGTGGATGCCTACCATGCCGAACTCGCCGACTTGCTGCGCCTGACTCCCCCAATCCGATCGGCCCTCTCACCGGTTAAGACGCCCTCCAGTAATGGTCATTGCCACGCTGTGACCAAAGCGGGTGCGCCGTGCCGCAATCGCGCCTCGCCCAACTCGCAGTATTGCGCGGTACATGCCAGGCGGTTTCATCAGTCTGCCTAGCTGCAGTGGTCACCGAATGAGCGGAAGTTGCCCGTATCTAGCCTGCTAGCGTTTGATCTGTTCGGGGGCGTCTTGCCTGCAAAGTTGTGTAGCGGGTCACGGCGGCGCGTGACACGCCGCCGTTAGCGTGAATCGATGTGTTGCCTAACTCAAGAGTGATTGCTCACGACGACTCAGGTCCCGACATCCTTATGCAGCGGGCCGCATGCGGGAAGGGAAGTGTATCATGCGTCCGGCCGCCTCGATTGGATCGAACATGATCGATTGACAGTCTAGGAAGGAGGCATCACGATGTCAGCCAGACAAGCAATCTACCGAGAGGATTCCAGGTTACTGCGCCCTGTGTGTTTCGCGCTGCGGTTCGATCGCCGTGATTGAGGACGGCCGTTTCGTTGCCCTCGAGCCGGATCCGTCGCACCCCACCGGCAAGGCGCTCTGCGCCAAGGGGCGGGCGGCGCCGGAGCTCGTCTACCACCCGGACCGGCTGCTCTATCCCCTGAAGCGCACGCGGCCGAAAGGCGATCCCGACCCGGGCTGGCAGCGGATCAGTTGGGACGAAGCGCTTGACCTGACGGCGGCCAACCTGCGCAAGATCGCCGAAGAGCACGGCCCGGAAAGTGTGGTCTTCAGCGTGGTCTCCCCGTCTACTTCGGCATCGGACGACTCGATGGTCTGGATTCAGCGCCTGATGAATGCGTTCGGAAGCCCGAACTTGTGCGCAGCGATGGAGCTGTGCGGCTGGGGGCGGTATCAGGCCACGCAGTATACCTTTGGCGCCAGTGTTCCCGGCGCTTATATGCCCGACCTGGAGAATGCCGGCTGCATCCTGTTCTGGGGCTACAACCCCAACCTGGCCCGGCTAGCCCATGCCACCGCCACGGTGGAGGCGCTCAAACGCGGCGCGCGCCTGATTGTGGTCGACCCACGCCGGACCGGGATCGCCAAAAAGGCCGATCTCTGGCTGCAGGTGCGGCCAGGCACCGACGCCGCCCTGGCCCTCGGCATCGCCCAGGTCATGATCGAGCGCGGCTGGTACGATCGTGAATTCATCCGCGACTGGACGAACGGCCCATTGCTCGTGCGGGCGGACAACGGCCGTTTGCTGACCCAGCGCGATCTTTCTGCGCAGGGCAGCGCGCGAGCAGTACGTGGCCTGGAGCGAGGCGATGGGCCGTCCGATCATCTATGATCCCGCCACCGGCAGCTATGAAGGCAATCATCCTGAGCCGGCCCTTTTCGGCACGTTCACGATTCAGACGCTGCAGGGCGAGGTCGTCTGTCAGCCGGCCTTCGAGCTCACCGCCGAACTCTGCCGGCGTTATCCACCGGAGCGTGTGGAAGCGATCTGCGGAGTCGGGCGCGACCAGGTCGAGAACGGCTGCCCGGATGCTCTGGGAAGCGCGGCCGGTCGCCTACTATGCCTGGAGCGGGGTTGAGATGCAGACGAACGCCACCCAGATCGCCCGGGCGATTGCCCAGCTTTACGCGCTGACCGGCAGCTTCGATGCCCCGGGAGGCAACGTGCTGTTTCCAGCCGTGCCGGCAGCAAACGTGACCGGCGGGGAATCTGCTGCCCGCCGAGCAGCGCGCGCAGGCGCTCGGCCTGCCGGAGCGGCCGCTGGGCCCATCCCGCTGGCAGTTTGTCACCACGGACGAGGTATACCGGGGGATCCTGGAGCAGCAGCCATACGGGGTGCATGGACTGGTCGGCTTCGGCGCCAACCTGCTCCTGGCGCATGCCGATGGCCAGCGTGGGCGCGAAGCCCTGGCAGCGCTCGACTTCTATGTCCACGCCGACCTCTTTATGAACCCGACTGCCGAGCTGGCCGATATTGTGCTGCCGGTTGCCAGCGCCTTCGAGCGCGAGGCGCTCAAGATCGGCTTTGAGATCAGCCCGGAAGCGCAGTCGCTGGTGCAGTTGCGCCAGCGGGTGGTCGAGCCGCGGGGCGAGGCGCGCTCCGACACCGAGATCGTCTTCGACCTGGCCGGCCGCCTGGGTCTCGGCGCTCACTTCTGGGATGGCGACATCGAGGCCGCCTATCGCTACCAGCTCGGCCCGTCCGGCGTGTCGCTGGAAGCGCTGCGCCAGCAGCCGGGCGGGGTGCGGGTGCCGCTCCAGACGCGCTACCGCAAGTTCGCCGAGCAGGAGGACGGCGTAGCCCCGGGGCTTCAACACGCCGACCCGGAAGATCGAGTTGTACTCGGAGACCATGCTGGAGCACGGCTACCCGCCGCTGCCCGAGTATGAAGAGCCGCTGGTCAGTCCCGTTGTCACGGCCGGATCTGGCCGAGCGCTACCCGCTGATCCTCACCTGCGCCAAAAACACCCTGTTTTGCGAGAGCCAGCACCGGGCGCTGCCGAGCCTGCGCCGGCAGGCGATGGATCCGGAGGTCGAGCTGCATCCGGCGGCGGCCGCCGAGCGCGGCATCCGCCCGGGCGATTGGGTGAGCGTTGAGACGCCTGAAGGCAGCGTCCGGGCGCGCGCCCGGCTGAATGACACGTTGAAGCCGGATGTCGTCTGCGGCCAGCACGGCTGGTGGCAGGCCTGTCCGGAGATTGGCGCGCCCGGCTATGACCCCTTCAGTCCGGACGGGGCCAACTTCAACCTGATCATCGGCAACGAGGCCATCGACCCGATCAGCGGCTCAGTTCCGCACCGCGCCTACCTGTGCCAGATCCGCCCCGTGGAGTGAGTAATCCACTTTCTCCGGGATAATCGTGCCGGTTTCCGCCAAATGTCGGATTCGCGGCGGGTGGCTTGCAGGCAGGAACTCTCTGTCTGTCATATAATCGTCTCTGACGTATCTCGCGTGAAGAAGGATCCCGCATGACTACCCCCACTGCCATGGTTTCACATCTCAGCAAATCCTTCGGCGCGGTGCGCGCCGTGGAGGACGTGTCATTTGAAGTCTACCCGGGAGAAATTTTCGGCCTGCTGGGTCCCAATGGCGCGGGTAAGACCACCAGCATCCGCATGCTGCTGGATATCTTCAGCGCCGATCGGGGCGAGATCAGCGTGCTGGGCGGCAAAATGGATGAGGCGAAGAAAAACCGCATCGGCTATTTGCCGGAAGAGCGCGGCCTGTACAAGGATTTGAAACTGGAACCGACCTTAATCTTCCTGGCGCGGCTCAAAGGCTTGAGTGACACTGCGGCGAAGCGCCGCCTGCCCGATTGGCTGAAACGGCTCGATTTGTACGATCACCGCTACAAAAAGATTCAGGAGCTGAGCAAGGGCATGCAGCAGAAGGCCCAGGTCATTGCCACGCTGCTGCACGAGCCTGATCTCATCGTGATCGACGAGCCGTTCTCCGGGCTCGATCCTGTCAACACGCGGCTCATCGAAGACATCATCCGCGAACAACAGGCAGCGGGCAGGACCATCATCATGTCCACGCACCAGATGCACCAGGTGGAAGCGTTGTGCAGCCGCATTGCATTGATTAATCAAGGACGCACGGTGCTGTACGGCGAGGTCGATCAGATCAAGCACAGCTTTGCGGGCAACGCCGTGACCATCACGGGGCAGGGCGACCTCTCGAATGTGCCCGGTGTGTTGGAAGCGCGGCAGGCCAACGGCGATTGGCGCCTGTCGTTGGCGCAGGGCACCAGTCCGCAAGATGTCTTCAAGGCGCTGGCCGCGCGCGACGGGATCAAGATCGAGCGCTTCGAAATTGCCGAGCCGTCGCTGGACGATATTTTCATCTGGGTCGTGCAGGGCGCGCAGGAGCCGGATCATGCCTAAGTTGTGGGTGGTGGCCAAACACGAATACGTGAAGATCACACGCAAGCGATCGTTTGTGCTGGGCACGCTGGCGATGCCGTTGTTCTTCGTGGTGATCATGGCGCTAACGATTGTCGCCTTGGTGGCGAGTGAAGATCAACGCCCCGTCGGCTACGTCGATCGGGCCGGTTTGCTGAAGACGGTGACCTCGCTGCCGCCGGATGCAGATGATGGCCCTAATCCCGTGGAATTGCTGGCTTTTGCGAATGAGGGGCAAGCGCGCGCGGCGCTGGAAGAAGGCCGGCTTCAAGCCTATTACGTGCTGCCCGCCGACTACCTGGCTTCGCACGACGTGCAGCTGTTTTACTGGGACAAGCAGCCGCGCGGTGCGGCGCAGCGCCGCTTTGACAACCTGGTGCGCGCCAACCTGACGGCTGAGCTGCCAGCCGAGGTGGCCGCGCGCGCGCAGCAAGGCATCGATCTCACGGCGCGGTCGGCGGACGGGCGTCAGGAAGTGGCCGGCGACAGTGTCGTCAATCTCTTCGTACCGTTCTTCATCGGCTTGTTCTTCAGCATCGTCGTATTGAGTTCGGGCACCTACCTGCTGGAAGCGGTCACGGACGAAAAAGAGAGCCGCACCATCGAGGTCATGGCAACTTCCATGACGCCGGGACAGTCGATTGGCGGCAAAGCGATCGGGCTGCTGGCGGTGGCGCTGACGCAGATCGGCATTCTGCTGGTCACGATTGTCATCGGCGTGATGGTGGGCGCGCAGTTTATCGAAGCGCTGCGCGGGCTCAGCTTGCCCTGGAGCATGTTGCTGACACTGGCATGCTTCTTCCTGCCGACCTTCGCATTGATTGCGGGCATGATGCTGGCCGTGGGCAGCATGGTGACGGAAACGCGGCAGGGCCAGCAGATCGCGGGCGCGCTCAACATGCTGTTTACGCTGCCGTTTTTCTTCATGGTTGTATTCTTTTCGGCGCCCAACAGCCCGCTGGCGACAATCCTGACGATCTTCCCCACCACATCGTTTCTCACCATCGCGCTGCGCTGGGGTTTGACGACGATTCCTGTGTGGGAGATGATCATCGGTTGGGTGTTGGTGACCGTCTCAGCGGTCTTCATGGTGTGGGCGGCCGCGCGCATTTTCCGTGTGGGCATGCTGCGTTACGGCCAGCGTCTCGATCTGAAGAGCATGCTGCGCGCGGTGCGCACCGGCGCCGAGGGGTAAGACGAGCATGCGTAACGTGTTCCTGATCATCCAGCATGAGATCTCCACGACGCTGCGCAAGCGATCGTTTTGGTTAACGACGTTTTTGCTGCCCGTCGTCATTCTGGCGCTGAGCTTGGGCTCACAGGCTCTGGCGCGAAGTTCGCTGGCCACAGGTGGATCGAACCCGTTGTTGGGCGGCTTCATATCGGCCGGCAGGCCGCTCGGGTATGTGGACGCTGCTGGATTGATCGGGCAAATTCCCGACCCGCCCGCAGGCAGCACGCCCCGGCAGGCGGGACCGCTGCAGGAGTATCCCACTGAAGCGGCGGCACAGGCCGCGCTGGAGAGCAGAAGGATCAGCAAGTATTACGTCGTGCCCGCTGATTTCATTGAGAGCGGCGATCTGATTGTGGTGGACGGCAACTTCAGTGTGTTCAACAGCCTGGCGAACAACGACTACTTTGAATACGTGCTGCGCCTGAATCTGGTGAAAGACGCCAACCTGGCAGAGCCTGCTGGATGATCCTACGGCCAACGTCAGGCCGCAGGCCCTCGCCGTGCAAGGCGTGCAGCAGGCTGAGAGCTTCACCTCGTTTGGCGTGCCGTTTGCCGTGTTGATGATCTTCTATCTGGTGATCACGATGACGAGCGGCTTCATGCTGCAAAGCGTAACGAAGGAAAAGGAAAATCGCACCATCGAAGTGCTGCTGCTGAGTGTACGCCCGCGCGACTTGATGCTGGGCAAGATCCTGGGGCTGGGCGTGGTGGCGCTGCTGCAGATCGGGGTGTGGGGCGGCGGCTTGTTCATCATGAACGGCGGCTCGTTCAGCGCTCTCAGTGCCCTGGGCCTGCCGCCGAGTTTCTTTGCCTGGGCGCTGTTATATTTTGTGCTGGGGTATCTCTTGTATGCCGCGTTGTTGGGCGCGCTGGGGGCGCTGGCTCCGTCGACGCGCGAGGGGACCCAGTTTACGTTCCTCGTGCTGCTGCCGCTGTTTATACCGCTACTACTGAACTCGGTATTGATCGAATCGCCCAACGGCGGCCTGACGACGTTCCTGAGTTTGTTCCCCCTGACGTCCCCCGTGACGATGATTGCGCGTCTGGCCGCGGGCGACGTGCCGATCGAGCAGCTGCTGTTGGGGCTGGCGCTGCTGGCGATCACGACGTATGGCATCATTGTCTTCGCAGCGCGCTTCTTCCGGGCGGATACTCTGCTGTCGTTTGAGGCGTTGAGTCTTAGGCGCCTCGCGCGGGAGATCAGGCGCTAGCCTGCCGGTGGAATGGTTTCTATCCGAAAACCCAGCGGCAACGGCTCCTCGCGCAGCACCGCGAATTTGCCGGGGGCTGCGCACCGAGCCCGGTCTGCTACTTTTCGGACAAGAACTAGAATAGCGTCAGTGCGATCATCCCGCGCGGCGCGGCAGAGTCGCAGGCTGGCATGCGTTGAGGTTATATGAAAACCGAAGCCTATCGTCAGCAGCTGAGCACTCTTCATAACTGGGACCAGTTCCTATTGAACGAATCCGGCCTGCCGGGGCCGCGCGCCAATCTGGAGTTGGTGCAGGCCGTGGCTGATAGCGGCACGCTCGATCTGTTTCAGCGCTATTTGTCTTATACACCCGAGCGTGCTTCCACTAATTCGCCGGAAGTTTTTCTAGTGGTGTGCGGCGTGGTGGGCCTGGGGCGCCTGCTGGCCGCAGGCGATCTCGATCAACTGGCGGTGCTGCGCGCGTGCGCGAATGATCCGCGCTGGCGCGTGCGCGAAGCCGTGGCGATGGCGCTGCAGCGCTGGGGTGCTGCGGAGATGCCCGCCTTGTTGCAAGCAATGCGCGCCTGGGCGCAAGGCACGCTGCTCGAACGACGCGCGGCCGCAGCCGCGTTGTGTGAACCGCGCTTGTTGAAAGAACCGAAACAGGCGCGGCGCGTGCTCAAGCTGCTGAGCACGATCACAGCCTCGATCGTGCGGGAACCCAATCGGAAGACCGAAGACTTCAAGACACTGCGGCAGGCGCTCGGCTATTGCTGGAGTGTCGCGGTCGTCGCGTTACCTGGCGAGGGTAAACCAGCCATGGAGAAATGGCTCGTCAATCCCGATCCCGATGTGGCGTGGATCATGCGCGAGAATTTGAAGAAAGACCGCCTTCAGCGCATGGACGCCAAGTGGGTGAAGGACTGGGCTTAGGAGCGCGCTCGTTTTCCCACTTCAGCCTGATTGGTATACAATCGGGCAGGAAAATATTCCGCCTTCCTCCAAGGTATTTGCCATGCTCAAGATTCTCACGATTGGCGCGGAAGCCGCGCCCTTTGCCAAAACCGGCGGCCTCGGCGATGTCGCCGGATCGCTGCCCATCGCGCTGCGCGAGTTGGGCCATGATGTGCGCGTGGTCATGCCTGCCTATCGCTCCGTCGAAGACGCTTATCGTGCCGGCCGGCTGCAGCTCAGCACGCCGCTGCCCGCAGGCCTGCTCGTCCCCACGAGCGCGGGCGCCATTCCAATTGGCGTGCGTGAAGGCCAGCTCCCCGGCAGCGATGTGCCCATCTACTTCATTTCCGAAGACAGCCTCTTTGGCCGTCCGCAGATCTATGGCTACGGCGACGATGTCTACCGCTATGCGTTCTTCAGCCGCGCTGCCATGGAATTCATCCGCGCGATCGACTGGCGGCCCGATGTGGTCAACGCGCACGATTGGCACGCCGCGCCGGCGGTCACGTGGCTCTCGACGGCGGGTAACAGCCTCGACTGGTTCCGCGGCATCCCCTCAGTCTTCACCATTCACAACTTGATGCACCAGGGCAAAACCAGCTGGGACATTTTTGACTACCTGCAATTGTTCACGTATCGGCTGAACGAAGAAGCCTATGGCGAAGTCAACTTCATGGCGCGCGGTATTCATCACGCCACGCTGGTCAACACGGTCAGTCCCACCTATGCGCGCGAGATTATGACGCCGGCCAGCGGCATGGGCATGGACGGCCTGCTGCGCCAGCGCAGCGCCGATGTGCATGGCATCCTCAATGGCCTCGATTATAGCGAATGGAACCCGCAGACTGATCGACATCTGGCGCAGCCGTTTGATATCGATCATCTCGATCAGCGGTTGGCCAACAAGCGCGCTCTGCAGGCTCGCGCCGGTCTGCCTCAGCGCGACGAGGTCCCGCTCGTGGCGATGGTCACGCGGCTGGACTGGCAGAAGGGTTTGGACATCACGGGTGAAGTGGTTCATCGCTTGTTGAACGGTTTCGCGGGCGAAGCGCAATTTGTGGTGCTGGGCACCGGCGCGCCGGAATACGAGCAGATGCTGGCCCAGATCACCGGCTATCATCGCGAGAAAGGCCACGCTTTCTTGACTTACGCAGCCGATCTTGCGCCGTTGATCTACGGCGGCAGCGATCTCTTCCTCATGCCCTCGCGCTTCGAGCCGTGCGGGCTGGGACAGCTGATCGCCATGCGTTACGGCAGCGTGCCAGTCGTGCGTGCGACAGGCGGGCTGGCCGACACCGTGCAAGACGGCGTTACCGGCTTCACATTCTATCAATACCACGTCGATGATTTCTGGCAGGCTGTGCAGCGCGCGATCTACATCTACCGGGTCGACCGGGATACCTGGCAGCGCATTCAGCAGCAACGGCATGCAAGCCGACTATTCCTGGGCCCGATCGGCGCTGGGATATCAGCAGTTGTATGATTGGGCCATCGCGCGAGTGCACGACTAAGTCCGTGTTGAGCAAGACCTCCGCCGAAGATGCCGGGGCCTATCGGACCTGGGTGCTGGCTGTCGGGCAGAAGGTAGCCGACGCCGCGAAGGAGGGTGGCGTGCTGGTCAGCGATCAAGAACAGGCCTTGCTCAAAGAGCTGGACGAAGCGCTTAACGTCAGCGCCTGGCCGTTCTGTGATCATGCCCGCCGGCTTTGAGCGTGGAGCATTTTTTGGCTTCTGCTGCTCACGGCGGGAAGATGTGCTATACTCGACAGCGAAGTCGATCCTGAATTCTAGTGTGCGGAAGGAGCGCCATGACACTGACACCTCTGCTGGAAGCTGTGATCTTGATTGTCCTTGGTCTGTTAGCACTCTTGCTAGGCAGGCGTTTGTTCTGGCTGTTTGCCGCCATCGTCGGCTTTGCGCTGGGCTGGTGGCTGACCGGCTTGCTGCTTCCGGATGGCTGGGTCCGGCTGTTGGTGGGCGTGGCGGTCGGGGTGATCCTGGGAGTGCTCACCCGCTTTCTGGGCAAGTGGGCGATTCGCATCGTGGCGGCCATCGCCGGGTTCATCATCCTGCCGATGCTGTTAGGCAGCCTGGGGATGCTGGGCGGCATCACCGAGTTTTTCTGGGCCGTGATTGGCGCGATCCTGGGTTTTGTGTTTGCGATGTTCCTGGCCGATTGGACGCTGATCTTCTTGTCTTCCATCCTGGGTGCGGGACTGATCTTGGCCGGCACGAAGGTTGTTGCGCCACTGTCAGATGCCATCAGCCTGATCGCAGGGTTTATCTTAATCGTTCTTGGTGCGGTTTTCCAGTCGCGGCAGAAGCAGTGAGTCAATCAGGCGACCTCACACGTGTTTAACCTCAGCGGCGAATTCAAACGACTCGCCGCTGTGTTTTAGCGGGGGCAAAACTGTTCCCAGCCCCGTCCTCGGGAGCGTAGAGCAAAACGGTAACGGCTCCATAATTGAAAGGCACGCTTTTGGACGCTGTGACTTGCCTTTGCGGTCAAATCAGCGTAAACTGAGTACACTTCATTTTTTGCCGTTCAACGGCATCGAGAGGAGAACCATGTCCCCCCGCAGACGCAAGATTCTCGGCTATTTCGCGATGTTCCTCAGTATCGACGTCTTGATCGCCAGCATTGTGGCCCTGATCCTCATGTGGCTGTCTTTCACTGCGGCAGGCAACGCTGCTGGTCAATCTATTTGAGGCTGCGGAAAAGGCGACCGCCGTGGCCGACAAGGCCCTGCTGCAAGTCGACAACTCGATGATTGACTTTGGCACCAAGGCCGCGGCCTTGAGCAATGACGTCGCGCAAATCGGACAGAACGTGACCGACAAAGGTGTCATCGCGACTCTGCTGCCGCCGGAGCAAGAGACGGTGTTCACCGACAAAGTCAACGAGGTCAAGCAGACCGTCGCCCAAGTGAAGGACGCCATCGATTCGGTGCGCAACTTCATGCGGGCCTTCCAGGCGATCCCGTTCATCCAGACGCCGAACCTGGATGATTCACTGCTTGGCAAGCTGGACGATGCCATCAGGAAAGTGGAAGAGCTTGTCGGTCAATTAATACAGGGGATCGAGAACTTGCGCAATGGGATCGCAGGCGCCATCGATCAGGTCTCAAGCGCGCTGGCAGAGTTGAGCGACGCCGTCTTTCAGGCCCGCTTCCCGGTAGCGCGAGCTGCGCGCCTACGTGCAGTCAGCCAATCAAGTGATCCTGCCGTTCTTGCAGGTGGCCACGCCGGCTTTCTTCCTTGTTGTCGGCGCTATCCTCTCCATCCTGTACGTGTGGACGGCTTTCGTCATGTGGAAGTTTTTCAAGTGGGCCAATGCCTGGCGCAAAGGCGCATCGCCCATGTTGGCGCCTGCACCAACCGTTCAGGCCGCAGTGGCCGCCGGAGCACAGTCAGTTGACACGGCCTCAGCCGAAACAAAATCGGCGGCAGAGAGTCAAAAGGATGAGTCATAAAGCGCCTGGCACGCCTCAGCATGTTTCTATGGGTTTATCAGAGCCAATGCACCGATCTGGTGTTGGAAACCGCGAATACCGATCGCATCGCCCTTAAGATCAACGGCCAACTGGCGTGGGACTATGCGCCAGTGATTGGCATCTATCAAAGCTGTCCGGCTATGTCCGGTCAGTGGATTTACCGGCTGGAAGCCTACGGGCCGAATGGCATGGCAGTGCAAGAAATCGCCGTCACGGTCGATCCCGTGTATGTGACGCCCTATTAGCGATCAGCTGCCAGCTGGGTGTGATGATTGAGACGACCGAAGCCGTGGCGCGGCTTCGGTCGTCTTTGGTGCGCTGTCACGGGGTCATGGTTGTATGGCCAAAGCCGGCGACTGGAGGCGAAGGCCGTTGCTCGCTTTACCCGCTGAATGCAACTCGGCCGGCCAATCCTTCGCCGCGGTCACCGAGGTTCGTCACGGTGCTGTCTTCTAGTAAATCATAGAACGTGCTAAGATCAGGGCAGTGGTATGCATCCTTGAGGTGAATATGGGCTTTGATGCCAGAACACGCATGTTTAGCCGGCCCCCCGTCAAGGTTGGCGTCGTAGCCGACACGTATGATAACCGCGAGGGCCTGCGGCAGCTGCTCGATCGGTTTCTGGTTGGCGGGGCGCGCTGGCTGTTTCACTGTGGAGGGCTGGGCTCGGCCAGTCTGGTCGATCTGTTGAAACCCTGGCAATTGTACATCGTGGCCGGGGAGAAGGAGCGCGATCGGGCGGCCATTGAGGCAGCTCTGCAGAAGGCGCGCTTGCAGGCCACGCTGCCGACTTCGCTGACCACGGCGAACGCAGGGTTCCGCATTGCGCTGTGCCGTGGCGATGACATGCCGCTGGTGAATCGCTGGGCTAAATCGGGCGAATTTGACTATATCTTCTACGGCCACTCTCTGCGGCGCAGCGACAATTTGGTGGGCAAGACCCGCGTCATCAATCCCGGCGCCTTGGGCGGCCCGCGTTACCAATCACGATCGGGCTGCCTGCTCGATCTTGCCTCTGGCGAGACGAAGCTGATCGAAGTGCCCGGCTGACAGGCGGCTGGCCAGCCGCCGCGATCAGTTCCTGCGCCTGACGCGCGTCTCCACTGCGATCAGGCGCCCCCGGCTTGGCGCGCGTATCGGCGCCGGACTGCAGGGTTCAGGCGTCCCTGCCGCGTGCAGTCCAGCGCCATAATCTCCCAGCGCGGCCCCGGCTCAGACTCGGCCATAGTCTCATTTGCCAGACTGGACGACTCCGCAATGGATGTTTGCCCGGCCAATACTATCACTGGCACGCCCAGCCATGCGGAGGCCCGGCGCGGCTGGTGGCGCGCACAGCGTGAATAGGCCTTGACGGCGGCGATCGCCGCGTGAAACTTTTAGGGCTGGCAGGGGTTACACTTACGAGCGGATTACTCTTCTTGGAAAGGTTAGATCGTGGAACGATACTTGAGTAAGCTGCGCGACAAACGCAAGCAAGCCGCGGGCACGGCCAAAGACGCCGATGTCCAGCATGCCAAGCGGCGGCTGACGGCACGTGAGCGCATCGACGTCTTGTTCGATCCTGGCACGTTCGCCGAGATCGACACGTTGGTGCTGCCGCGCTACGAGTCCTACCTGGGCGGGAAATCGTCGCGCCTGGGCGACGGTGTGATCACCGGCTTTGGCCTGATCGACGGGCGGCATGTCTTCGTCGCCGCGCAGGATGCGGCGGTGATGGGCGGCTCACTGGGCGAGATGCATGCCAACAAGATCGTCAAAGTGATGCGCATGGCGCTGGAGTACGGCGCGCCATTCATCGCGCTGAACGACTCGGGCGGGGCGCGCATCCAGGAGGGCGTGGACAGTCTGGGCGGTTACGCCCGCATCTTCGACGCGAACTGCGAGGCCAGCGGGGTGATCCCGCAGATTTCCGTCATCATGGGGCCGTGTGCGGGCGGAGCAGTGTATTCTCCGGCGCTCACCGACTTCACGTTCATGACCGAGAACAGTTACATGTTCATCACCGGGCCGGACGTGGTAAAGGCCGTGATGCAGGAAGAAGTGACGCAGGAGGAACTGGGCGGCGGCCTGGTGCACAGCAGTGAAAGCGGCGTCAGCCATTTTCTGATGAAGGACGATCGAGTCTGCCTGGCGCGCGTGCGTGAGCTGCTGAGCTTTCTGCCGTCGAACAATCAGAACGACCCGCCCTATGTGAAGCCGATCGATGATCCGCTGCGACGCTGCCCGGAGTTGGAGGAGATCGTTCCCGTCGAGCGGCACAAGCCTTACGACGTGCGCAATGTGATCACCAGCATCGTCGACGACGGGCGCTTCCTGGAAGTGCGCGAATTGTGGGCGCAGAATATGGTGGTGGGTTTCGCGCGCCTCAACGGCTGGGTCATCGGCCTCGTGGCGAATCAGCCCAAAGTGCTGGCGGGCTGCATCGACATCTCGGCTTCAATTAAGGCGGCGCACTTCATCCGCATTTGCGACGCGTACAACATCCCCATTGTGACGCTGCAGGACGTGCCGGGTTTTCTGCCGGGCAAATCGCAGGAGGCTGGCGGCATCATTCGCAACGGCGCGCGCATGATCTACGCTTACAGCGAAGCCACCGTGCCCAAGCTGATGGTGATTCTGCGCAAGAGTCTATGGCGGCGCGTACTGTGTGATGAGCAGCAAGGGCCTGCGGGGTGATCTGCTGTACGCCTGGCCGAACGCCGAAATCGCCGTGATGGGCGCGGCGGGCGCGGTGAACATTTTGTTCCGCAGCGAGATCAAGAATGCGCCCGACCCTTCGGAACGGCGCGATCAGCTGGTACAAGACTACGAAGCAAGGTTCAACACTCCGTACGTGGCCGCTGCGCGCGGCCTGATCGACGATGTGATTGAACCGCGCGACACACGCCGGGTGCTGACGCGCGCTCTGGAATTGACGCTGTCGAAGCGTGAAAAGCATGTGCCGCGCAAGCATGGCATCTCGCCCATGTAATGCGTAACAAGCAACGCGTAACGAGTAATCAAGCAGAGCGGTTGCTTAACGCTCGTTTCGGAAGAAACCATGTTCAAAAAAATCCTCATTGCCAATCGCGGCGAGATCGCCGTCCGCATTATCCGCACCTGCCGCGACATGGGCATTTCAACGGTCGCCCTGTACGAAGCAGCCGATCGCGGCTCGCTGCATGTGCGGTTGGCCGACGAATGTGTATTGTTGGAGTCGGCGCATAGTTACCTGGACACGGCGGCGATCCTGAAGATTGCGGCGGCTACCGGCGCTGAAGCCGTTCATCCCGGCTATGGCTTTTTGGCTGAGAACATCGAGTTCATCACGGCGTGTCAGCAGGCGGGCATCGTCTTCATCGGGCCGCCGCTGGCCGTCATGCTGGCGCAGCAGAGCAAGCTGGAAGTGCTGAATCGCGTGAAGGCCGCCGGATTCCCCACGGTTCAGTATTCCGAAGAACTTTTCGACGCCAGTGAAGGCGAAGCGGTGCGCGCTGCGGCCGATCGGCTGGGTTACCCCGTCGTCGTCAAATCGACGCGCGGCGGGCGCGGGCGCGGCGCCTACATGGCGCAATCAGCCGGGCAGGTCGAGCGGGCGCTGCGCCGCGCGCAGACGGAGGCACAGATCATCTATGGCTCCACGGATTTCTATTTGGAGCAGCAGATCTCGCCCGCGCACATGGTCGGCGTGCAGGTGTTGGCAGACGAGCAGCACCAGGTGGTGCATCTGGGCGAGCGCGAAGGATCGTTGATCCGCGGCAATCAGAAGATGATGGAAGAGGCGCCTGCGCCGTGCCTGACGCCTGCGCAGCGCAGCCGCCTGTGGGAGACCGCCGTTAACATTGCGCGCCTGATCGGCTTTCGCGGCGTCGGCACGATTGAATTTATGGGCGATCTGGACGGGCGCTTCTTCTTCACCGAGATCAAGCCGCGCATTCAGATCGAGCACACCGTGACCGAAATGATCTCTACCGTGGATCTGGTGCGCGAACAGATCCGGCTGGCGGCCGGCGATGCCTTGTCGCTCACGCAGGCCGATGTGCGCCTGGCGGGCCATGCCATCTCGTGCCGCATCACCGCCCAGGATCCGTGGCGGCATTACATGCCCAGCCCGGGCACGCTGCGCCGCGTGCGTTTGCCCACAGGGCACGGCGTGCGCGTGGATACGTATGCGTATTCGGGCTGCGCGGTTCCGGCGCAATACGATCCGATCATCGCCAAAGTGATTACGTGGGGACACGATCGAGACGAGAGCGTGCGGCGGCTGCAGCGCGCTTTGGGCGAGATCGCCCTGATCGGCGTGGCGACCACGCTGCCCATTCAGCAGCTGATCGCGCAACATCCCGAGTTTCTGCGAGCGGAATATCATACGGAGAGCCTGCGGCGCGATATGCCGGAGGATGCTGTGCCGGAAGAGCACGCGCGCGATCTCGCAGTTGCGGCAGCGATTGCTTATGCGCGCCGCAGTCTGGCCGGGCAGCCCAGTGTGCCCGACCGGCTGCGGAGCGGCTGGCATCGGACGAGCCGCCGCCTGCCAGAATAGACCTCACTCCGCGGACAACGCGCGGAGCGCAAGCAGGCCCCAACCCCGCTCCTGTTCAGGAGCGGGGAGACAGGTTTCAGTGTATGAGCAAAGTGGAAGTGACCCTGGGCGGTCACACGTTTGAGATTGATATCAACTTGAATCAGCGCGTGGATCACGATCTGCCGGTGCGGGTCAACGGCCAGGCTCTGACGGTGACCGTGCCTGATCTGGATGCGCCGATCGATCAGATGGAATGGATCATCGTCGACGATCGCCCGCACGAGATCGTGATCGATCCCGATCTGCGCTGGCTGCGCGATCAGACCGGCGTGCACTTTGTGGAGGTGCGCGATCTGGAAGCGCGCGTCGCGCGGCCGATCAGCCGCGATGGGCGCATCAAGGCGCCGATCCCGGGCCTGATCAAGGCCGTGTTCGCTGCCGAGGGTGATCAAGTGGAGGCCGGCCAGCCGTTATTCATCCTGGAAGCGATGAAAATGGAGAATGAGATTCACGCGCCCAAGTCCGGCGTGGTCAGTCAGATCAGCGTGAGGCCCGGGCAGGACGTGATGCTGCACGAGGTTCTGGCCGAGGTTTCGTAGCACGACGCTGCCAGGCCAGCCCATTCATCTTCAGGAGAAAAGTCGCCATGTTGAAAGCGCGCGATATCATGACGAACCGCGTGATTACGATTCAGAGCCTGGCGACTGTGGCGGAAGCGCTCGAACTCATGCGCCAGCATCAAGTGCATGCGCTCGTCGTCGATCACAGCGGCCCTGAGGATGCGTATGGCCTCATTATCGACGAGGACATTGTTTACAATGTCATTGCCGAAGGAGAAAATCCGGCTGCCGTGCAGGTCTACGAGGTCATGACCAAGCCGTGCGTGGTGATTAATCCCGATCTGGGCGTGGAGTATGTGGCAAAATTATTTGCCAACGTGGGCATTCGCTGCGCGCCGGTCATTCAGGAGCAGTTGCTGGGCATCATCTCGGTGACCGACATCCTGCATAAGAGCGGGTGACCCTGCCGGACAAACAACCATCCCAACCGCGCCGCGGGCGCGATCGGGATGGGTTCCGTTTGACTACCCATCACGCGCAGGCTGTGCTTCTAACCGGCCTTCAGAAACTCCAGCAGTTGAGCGTTTACCTCATCCGGCGCTTCATTCTGCACCCGGTGTCCGCAGCGCGGGATATAGTGAATCTTCAGGTTGCTGATCCACGGCTCCAGGCCATATGTCAACGAACGCCCCAGCGCCACATCGTCTTCAGCCCAGATCAAGAGAGTGGGCCTGTCAATCGGGCGCAGACTCTCCAGCGCTGATCGATCGCGCGCTGCTGCGCGATACCAGTTGAGCATGCTGGTGAGCGCGCCGGGCTGTGCCAGCGCGCTGGCCATGACGTGAATATCAAAGCTGCTGAACGCTTCTTGATTGATGGCGCCCTGGCGAAAAAAGCGGCCCGCACTTTCGATGGGATCGTGTCCCAGCACTGCTTCGGGCACGATCGGCAGTTGGAAGAAACCCACATACCACGATCTGCGCTGCTGCGCCGGGTTGCTGCGGATCTCGCGCAGGTAAGCCGCCGGATGCGGTGCGTTCATCACGATCAGCTGCTCGACGACCTCGGGATGATGCATGGCGAGATGCCAGGCCACCACGCCGCCCCAATCGTGTCCCACCACGATCGCTTGCTCGCGCTCGAACGCTCGAATCAACTCCACCACGTCGGCCGATAACGCTTCCAGCCGATAGGGGTGTATGCCGCGCGGCTTGTCGCTGAGATTGTAGCCGCGCTGATCGGGCACGACCACGCGATATCCGGTCTCCACCAGCGGCCTGATCTGTTTGCGCCATGTGTACCAGTTTTCCGGAAAGCCGTGCAGCAGCACCACCAGCGGCCCGTCGAGCGGCCCGGCCACAATCGTATGGAGCTCTAATCCGTTGACGGCGATCATGCGCGCTTCGGCTGCGACGTTCAACTGGCGCAGGGCCTGCCACGTCATCTCTTCAGTATTGCTCGCCAATGCTGCTCGATTCGCGCGGCCCTGGCGGATCCATAGCGCAGTCAATGCAGCCGATGCCCCGGCGATGAATCCAAACGACAGTAGAAGATTGCGAATACGGCTCATGAGGGACCCCAAAGGTATGCTATTCCTGAGATGTGCTATTGTATCACGGTTAGACGCCCGCCTTCGAGGTTCAGCCTGTGTACCATGCACCTCGGGCTTTGTATGAAAGTTGTCAAAATCCACGGATATGGTTGACGCGCTCAATTTGAGTGTGTTATGATGGGCACAGCCAATCCGTTCCTCACTCTGTTAAGTTCTTCTACAGTTCCGAATTTGGTGATGCTGTCGGTCAAAACTGAATACCTACCAACTGCCTTCAGAAAGGACATTGCACCATGACGAAGCGTGCGCTGTTTAACCTGCTAGTCGTTGTAGCGCTGCTTTTGAGCATTGTATCGACTGTGTTGCCTGTGAGGGTCGCGCAGGCGCTGCCATCTCCCGACTCGGGATCCCTTGCTCCGGACCTGGAGTTCCTGGGACAGGCGATCATTCCGACCGGGGCGACCTTCGCCGGCACAACGGTTGGCGGCCTCTCCAGCATCACTTACGACGACAGGAGGAACGTCTTTTACAGCCTGTCGGACGACCAGAGCCAGATCAACCCGGCTCGATTCTACACGCTGCGTGTCGATCTCTCCGACGGTCATCTCGACAACGGCGACGTCACGTTCGTCCAGATGACAACGCTGCTTGCACCGGACGGGCAACCGTATGCGCCGACGAGCCTCGATCCGGAAGGGCTGACGCTGGCGAAGAGCGGTGAGCTCGTCGTGACCTCCGAGGGCATCGCCGCGCGTGGGATCCCCGCGTGGGTGCGGCGGTATGCGCTCGACGGGGCGTTCCTCGGCGACCTGCCGGTGCCGGACGCATTCCTGCCGACGAGCGCCACGCACGGCGTCCGCCAGAACCTCGCGTTCGAAGCGGCCGCGGTCGCGCCGGACGGCCGTCATCTCTTCGTCGGCATGGAGGGCGCGCTCGTGCAGGATGGGCCCGCCGCGTCACTCGCCGGCGGGAGCGCGTCGCGGATCCTCCGCTACAACCTGGCGACGGGGCGACTCGACCGGCAGAACGTCTACTTCACGGACGCAATCGCGGAGCCGCCGGTGCCGGCGACGAACTTTGCGGTCAACGGGCTCGTCGAGCTATTGCCATTCAACGACGAGTTCATGCTCTCGATGGAGCGCTCATTCTCAGTCGGCGCGCCCGGGACCGGGAACACGATAAAGATTTACTCGGTCGCCTTCCCGGGGGCGGACGACGTGAACGGCGCCGACAGCATCGCCGGAGCGCTCGGAAGCCTGCGGCCCGTGAAGAAGACGCTCCTGCTCGACCTGCGCACGCTCGGAATCCCGCTCGACAACGTCGAGGGGATGGCGATCGGCCCAGACCTGCCGGACGGTCGCAGGTCGCTCATCCTCGTGAGCGACAACAACTTCGCCGCGAGCCAGTTCACGCAGTTCCTGTTGTTCGCGCTTGACTGAGCAGCATCCCGAGGACTCTTTCGACGGCCGACGACAGTGTCTTTAATGGACGTGGAGACGGCGAGTGGCGAAGCGCTCGACTTGAGCCGCTCCAATCACAGAATTCTCGCCTGCTGGCATTTTTGTTTGAGTATGTCAGAAGATTGTCAAAATTTGCGTATGCTGTTGACGAGCTGCATTGCAGTGTGATATGCTGGACTGCACCAAAACACAGACTGCGGCTGGGCTGTGCGCGTTGTGATAACAAAACCTCCCATCATCCAAGCATAGCAGGTGTTCTTGTTTCTCGTGACTATCCCTCGAGGACAATGAAATGAGAAAACACTGGCCTACACTATGGCTGATTTTGGCTGTAATCGCGGGCTTCACCTTCCAAATTGTTCGAGCAGACCAAGGCCCCTTGCACACACTTATTCCCACAGGCAGCGATTACAGGCAGGATACCCTTGAGCGCTTCGCGCTGGCTGCTGTCCAGCGCGATACCAACGGCATCGTCGATCTGCTGGTCATCCCGATCACCTACGGAACGGATGCCTACAGCGCCACCAACGGCGAGCGCCAGAAGAATCTCACACTGGCCGATAATCGCCGCAGCCAGGTGGAAGCGGCGTGTAATGCCGTCAAATCGCCCGGCCAGACCTGCCGCGTGGTTCTCGCTCCAGTGTTGGTTCGCTCGGCGGCAACAGCGCGGGCGCGGCCGTGTGGGGCCGCAATACCGCTGTAGTGTTTGATGGGCGTTTTGCGAGTTATGCCCTCGGCCCGAAGGGGGCACTGAGTGAGCGATATGTTGTGCTGGATACTTACGTGGAAGGAGATGCGCTAATGCCATGACTCTCAAACACATCTTGCCGTCATGCATTTGGTTTCAACAGCGACCCGTCGTACAAAAATGAACAGGTCATCTGTTAGCCATGAGGAGGGCAACAATGATTAATCGTTTGTTTCCAAATCGAAGCAGGGGATCTTACCTGTCTTTGCTGCGTCCCCTTTCAATCCTGTTGATTGCCTCCATGCTGATGTCGCCCATTGGAGCGCTTGCCACACCCATGGCCGCGACATCAGAATTGTCCCTGATCAATAGCGCCTCGATTGCGCCGCCGTGGTGTGGAACGCCAAGCCCGGATGCGATCGGATCACTGCCTGACGGGAGCAACCCCGGCGATCCGGCTGGCAGTTTCCCGCACATCCCTGTGTATGCCTTCGCCTGTACCCTCGCCGACATCCAGGCGCGGAGCAACGGGCGGATGGAGACCAGGGTCTTCGGCCAATCGGCAGGCGGCCAGGATTTGTATCTGGTCACGATCAACGCGCTCGACACGCCCCAGCAGCGGAAGGACTACCAGACCTGGCAGAACATCCGGAAGATCGCCCTGACTGAGCCGCAACGGGCTCAAAGCATGCTCGACCGGGCCGGCAACGAGGTGAAAGTACCGATTTACATCCAGTCGGCTATCCACGGCAACGAGGCAGAAGGCGTGGATGCGATGTTCGAGCTGGTCGAGCGCCTGGCGACGACGCCGTACGGCACGGATCCCGAAGTCGACGCCATCCTGGACCACGTGGTCCTGCTCTGGAACGTCGATCAAAACCCGGACGGGCGAATTGCTGGCGTCCGGGCAAACGCCAACAACTTCGACCTGAACCGGGACTTCTTGACCCAGTCGCAACCCGAGACCCAGGCCGTGGTCGCGATCTTACAGGAGTGGCTGCCGCCGGACATGCTCGACGAGCATGGCTACGTCACCCCGACGCTGATCGAATCAACCACCAAGCCGCACAACCCGAGCATCGACTACGACCTGTGGTTGAAGTGGAACCCAAGTCGCATCGACGCGAACGAAGCGGCGATGAACGCGGCCGGTCTGGCCGTCACCCGCCCGATCCTCGACTGGTGCGCAAACGGTAGTCCGCCGCCGGCCAGCGGAATCTGCGCGAACGGCCTCCCACCTGGACCCGCCCAGGCCGAGGGCTGGGATGACTGGGGACCCTTCTACACACCGATGTACTCGCAGCTCGTCGGGCTGAACGGGTCAACGGTCGAAATGTGCAACTCCACCGGCACGGTTTGCGGCGTCCCGGGCAGCACCACCCACCCGCGCGGTCGCCTCGGATCGAAGGTTGCCCAGTACACTGTCGCCTGGTCCACGCTGCTCTTCGACCTCGAGAATCGCCACGACCTGCTGTGGGACGAGCTCGAGACTTATCGGCGCGGCGTCACGAACGCACCGCGACCGGCGTGCTGCGAAGCACCCTACACCACCGACGGCTTCTGGATGCGCGAGTATCCGAAGGCCTACGTGATCCCGCTCGGTCCCGGGCAGCGCAGCGACCCGGAGGCCAACCGACTCGTCGACTGGTTGCTGACCAATGGCATCCAGGTCGACGAGATGAAGCAGGATACGACCTATGGAAGCATGACGTTTGCCAAGGGCTCGTACGTTGTGTGGATGACCCAGGCGCACCGCGGCCTCGCAGACACGGCGCTCAGCATCGGCACGAATATCTCCGGGCTCATCGGGCAGCTCTACGCTCCACCCGGAGCCTGGAGCCACGGCTACCTGTGGGGTGCCGACACGCTCGTCATCCCGCGTGACGCGAGCTTCTCGCCGATCACGAATCGCGTCACCAAGTCCAGTCACCTGCTGGGCGGGGTCGAACCCGGCGTGGCGGACGCGTATGTCCTCGCGATCGACTCGCCGACGGCGGTCAGAACACTCAATGAACTGCTCGCCGGTGGAACCCAGGCACAGCTGGCGATGGCGTCCTTCACCAGCCCGACCGGCGAGACTTTGCCGGCGGGAAGCGCGATCTTCGCGGCCGATCCCGGCGACGAAGGTTACCCTCGCGAGCGCCGGGCGGACGAACGACGTGTGGTTTACAAGGGCTTATGCCTCGGCCCTGCCGGCGTTGGAGCCGGTCGACCGCGTGCCGCGTATCGCCGTGCTGACCGCGGCGGTGAACCAGGATGTCTGGTCGCTCCGCAACCTGGGATTCACGGCCGACCCGATCGCGACCGGCAACACGAGTCAACTCAACACCCCGACGGCGGCCAACCCGCTCGATGGCTACGACCTCGTCTTCAACACCGCCGGCTGGCCTGCCGGGACGACCGCGCGCACGCGGCTCCAGGCGTTCTTCGCCGGAGGCGGCGGGTACATGGGTGCGGGCACGAACGGCGCCAACTTCCTGTCTTCCGCCGGACTGGTCACTGGCCTGACCTCGGCCAGCCGGACCGGGAGCGGTCGCAGCGGCATCGTGAGCTGGAACAACGAGGGCGGCCCGAACAGCCCGATCGTCGGGGCGTTCCCGGCGCAGGATACGGCGATCATGGATCCGCCGACCTGGTTCACAGCCATTCCCGGGACGATGACCGTCGATGGCCGGCTGCCACTGGCCGGGTACTTCCTGGCCGGGCTGTGGGCACCCGATGCCCAATCCGCGTCGGCGCCCGGGTCGGCCGTCATCGCCCACGGGACTAGCATCGCCGGCGCGGCACGGCTGACGATCTTCGCCATGAATCCGCTCTACCGGGCGGATCCAGAGCGCGAGTGGACGATGCTTGGCTCGGCCGCGTATTGGGCCGACAAGTAGTCGCTCCTCAATGTCCTCGAGAGGGTGGAGGCGGCCGGCAGGTCGCCTCCACCTGCATACTGTATGATCCGTATTAGGTCTGCGGAATTGCTTGAAACAGCAATCCCGCAGACCACCTGCTTGAGCTTGCAGAGTTGCCCGGCTCCTGGCCCTGACCGCCTACGCCGCCGTTGTCTTCGCGGCGGTGTCGCTCGCCAAAGCCGATCGGTTCACGCGGCCCTGGCGGAGCCAACCCGCGGTAAGGGCAGCGGCTGATCCGGCGGCTAAACTGAATGGGACAAAAAACTGCGAGCACGAGACATGATCATCTCGGTGCGGGTGGGGCAATTGCCAAAATAGTCTCGCCTTGTCAAAGTTTCGTGAAAATTTGAGTAAAAGGTTGACGAACGTCGATGGATCGTGCTATTCTAATAGCATCCTCCTTTTGCCCATTGGCGGACAAAGCGTTCTCCTTCAAGAAAGCCCGTAACTCACACTCTGTTAGGAAAGGATCAAATCATGTGGTGCAATCGACGTGTTGTAGTGAGTCTGTTGGTGGCTGTAGCGATCGTCGTCAGTTTTGTGCCGTTTGCGGGACCTCTGCAAGTGGCACAAGCGGTCTCGACCACCGTCGTCATCAGCCAGGTATATGGCGGCGGCGGAAATACTGGCGCGACATACAAGAATGATTTCATAGAGTTGTATAACCGTGGCGCAACTACGGTCGATGTAACTGGATGGTCAGTTCAATATGCTGCTACAGCTGGTGTCAATTGGCAGAAAACTGACCTTGCAGGGACGATTGAACCGGGAAAGTATTATCTTATTCAAGAAGCAGCAGGCGCAGGCGGTACTACTAATTTGCCAACTCCCAATGCAATAGGTAGCATCGCGATGGGTGCGGCAGCGGGGAAGGTCGCACTTGTTAGCAACAACGTGCTTATCGCAGCGGGCACAAGTTGCCCCACTGCGAATGTTGTTGACTTTGTGGGTTTTGGGAGTGCCACAAACTGTTCTGAAACTAGCCCGACCGCAAATTTGAGTAACACCACCGCCGCCCTGCGCAAGTCAAATGGCGCGCAGGATACCGACAACAACAACGCAGACTTCACTATCGGCACACCCAACCCGCGTAATACCCCGCCGCCTGATGCGGCTCCGGCTGTCGCGGATACCGTCCCTGCGAATGGGGCATCGAATGTACCGTATGACACCAACGTAAGCGTGACGTTCACGGAACCGGTTAATGTCACCAGTGCCTGGTACACATTATCATGCAGTCTTAGCGGTACTCATACTGCGGCTGTCAGTGGTGGCCCGACCATCTTTACCGTTAACCCGGATAGTAATTTTATTTCCGGCGATACCTGCACTTTTGTTGTACTGGCCGGACAGGTTTCCGATCAGGATAACAATGACCCGCCCGATAACATGGTCGCCAATTTCACGGTCGGGTTTTCTACTGTGGATGCCTGTACCCTGTCTTTCACTCCCATCTATGACATCCAGGGCAGCGGCGCGACAGTGGCCTTGCCAGGCTCACAAACCACACAGGGTGTCGTAGTTGGTGATTACGAAGGTCCATCCCCAGCCCTGCGCGGTTTCTTCATCCAAGATCCGGTAGGTGATGGTGATCCGGCTACTTCAGACGGTATCTTCGTCTTCGAAGGCAGTAATGCCGACGCAGTTAGCCTTGGTGATATTGTCCGCGTGACCGGTACAGCCGGTGAAAACCAGGGACAATCACAAATCTCCGTTGGAACAATCGTCAAGTGCGGCACGGGAACTGTTACTCCAACCGATGTGACCTTCCCTGTATCCTCGGCAGATTTCCTTAAACAATATGAAGGTATGCTCGTTCGCCTACCGCAGACCATGTACGTAACCGAACACTTCCAACTCGGACGCTTCGGTCAGGTGGTGCTTTCATCTGGGGGCAAACTCAAGCAGCCGACTAATATCTATCAACCGGGTCCCCTGGCAGATGCTCAGCAAACCGCCAATAATTTGAACAAGATTATTTTGGATGACGCCTCCCAAACCCAAAACCCCGACCCGATACTGTTCGCGCGCGGCGGACTGCCGCTCTCGGCCTCCAACACCCTGCGTGGCGGCGATACTGCCACGAACATCGTCGGCGTGCTGAACTACACCTGGGCTGGGAACGCTGCCAGCGGCAATGCCTATCGCGTCCGCCCGATCAACGCGTTGAATGGGTACGTCAATTTCGTTGAAGCCAATTCACGTCCAACCTCCGCGCCCAGTGTGGGCGGCACCGTGCGCGTGGTTGGCATGAACCTGCTGAATTTCTTCAACACTTTTAGTGGATGCACTAACGGTGTCGGCGGTGCAGCGACCGATTGTCGTGGTGCCACCTCACAGTCCGAGTTCGATCGTCAATGGCCGAAGACCGTCGCCGCGATCTCGGCGATGAACCCGGATGTGTTCGGCGTGAACGAACTTGAGAACAACGGCTATGGTTCCGCCAGCGCCCTTCAATTCCTCGTGGATAAACTCAACGCCGCGACCGCGCCCGGCACCTACGCGTTCATTGACGTGGATGCAAATACCGGGCAGGTCAACGCAATGGGCACCGACGCCATCCGAGTTGCCATGCTTTACAAGCCAGCAGTGGTCACCCCCGTCGGACAGACATCGCCGTTGAATTCGGTGGCCTTTGTCAATGGCGGTGATGGCGCACCACGCAGTCGTCCGTCTCTGGCGCAGGCCTTCCAAGTCAATGCGACCGGCGCGGTCTTCATCGTCGATCTCAATCACCTCAAGAGCAAAGGCTCAGCGTGCGATGCGCCCGATGCCGGCGACGGTCAAGGTAACTGCAATCAGGTCCGTGTCAACGCCGCGACCGAGTTGATGAACTGGTTCGCCACCAACCCGACTGGAACTGGCGACCCCGACATCCTAATGCTTGGCGACTATAACTCCTACGCCAAGGAAGACCCGATCTCGGTCATTAAGAGCGCGGGCTTCACCAACCTGATCGAATCCTTCGTTGGACCGGATGCCTACTCCTACGTTTTCGACGGGCAGTGGGGTTACCTCGATCATGCGCTCGGCTCGGCCTCCCTTGTCCCGCAGGTTAAAGGCGTGGCAGATTACCACATCAATTCTGATGAACCCAGTGTGTTGGATTATCTCGAAGATTTCAAGAGTGCCGGACAACTCGTAAGTCTCTATGCCCCGGATCAATTCCGTATCTCGGATCATGACCCCGTTGTGGTAGGTCTCACCCCCAACGCGCCTCCCACCGTAGATGCAGGCGGACCGTATTCTGTCAACGAAGGCGGGTCGGTCACACTCACCGCAACCGGCTCCGACCCGAACGGCGACAGCCTCACCTACGCCTGGGACCTCGACAACAACGGTTCCTTCGAGACCAACGGACAGAGTGTATCCTTCGATGCATCCCTGCTGGATGGTCCTAGCAGTTACACGGTCAAGGTGGAAGCCACTGATCCATTGGGCCTTTCCGCTGAGTCCACTGCAACTGTGAACGTCGTCAACGTCGCGCCGACCGTCGCCGCTTCGTTTGGGTCGAGTAGTGTCAGTTGCGGACCAAACAACTCTACCCTCAACGTCAGTTTCACTGATCCCGGTGCAGCAGACACACATACCGCTGTGATTAACTGGGGCGACGGGAACACGCAGACCGTCAGCCCGGCGACCAGCCCCTTCGCGCTTCAGCACACCTATGCTCTGGCGGGAAACTACACTGCCACGGTCACAGTAACCGATGACGATGGCGGCACTGGCAACGCGACCGCCAGCGTTACGGTGAAGTTCAACACCAGCGGCTTCCTGCAACCGATCAACGTGGATGGAACGAGTGTGTTCAAATACAACAGCACCATCCCGGTCAAGATTCAGCTTCACGAACTGCGACGGGTCAATCCCTGCGAACCTTGCTCCTACCATCAAACTGACCATGATCTCTGGGGCAACGCCGGGTCTGCCAATCAATGAACCCCTCTCCACCAGCGCGGCGGATACAACGGGTGTGATGCGCTTCAGCACGAACCAGTACATCTATAACCTGGCGACAAAGCCATTGCCCGACTCCTCCGCCACCTATCTCATTACGATCACCATCCCCTTCACTGGGCAATCGGTGACAGTGAACTTCGGTCTCAGGCCGTAGCCGGACACGGCTGAATGCAAACCAGGGCCGGGCTTTGAGAAGCCCGGCCCTCCTCATTTCCCCCCGACCGCGTTTTGCCTGCCGAGGCGTTTTCAATTTCGCTTTGACGAATCATCTAAAATGTGGTATAGTCTCCCTCGTTAGAGAGCAAGTAAATCCGGTTGATTCCCGCCGCCCGGTTTTGTGACTAGGCGGTGTTTTATTTCCTCCCCTGACCCGATGTGTCCCCGCGGCTGTTCACTTCGGCAATAATCTTGCCGCCTCTCAGGAGATTAATGTCTTTCAATCAATTCAACCTCGATGCGCGCCTGCTGAAAAATGTGCAGGCCATGGACTTCGAGGAACCTACGCCCATTCAAAGCGCGACGATTCCGCCGGCGCTGGAAGGGCGCGATATTCTCGGCTCGGCTGAAACCGGCACGGGCAAAACGGCGGCGTTTCTGCTGCCCCTGCTGCAAAAACTGATCAACACGCCGCGCACGCGTGAACCGCGCGCGCTGGTAGTCGTTCCTACGCGCGAACTGGCCTTGCAGGTGGCCGAGCATGCGGCGCAGTTGAGCCGCAACACAAATCTGCGCGTCGCCACGGTTTACGGCGGCGTGGGCTACGGCCCGCAAGAGCAGGCGCTGCGCAAGGGCGTCGACGTGGTCATCGCCACGCCGGGCCGTTTGCTCGATCACCTGGAAAAGCGCAACGTCAACTTCATGTCGCTGCAAGTGCTGGTGCTGGACGAAGCCGATCGGATGCTGGATATCGGTTTCCTGCCGGACATTCGCCGCATCATGCGCCAGGTGCCCAAGGAGCGCCAGACCTTCCTGTTCTCGGCCACGCTGCAGCCCATCGTCGCGCTGGCCCGCGAAGTGACCCGCGGCGACGCCGTGCGCGTGGAAGTGGAAAAGACCGCCACGCCGGACACGATTTCGCACGCGCTGTATCCCGTGCCGGAGCATCTGAAGTTCCAGCTGCTGAAGCGCCTGCTGGAAGATGACCAGATGGACACCGTGTTGATCTTTACGCGCACCAAACATCGCGCCGATCGCATCGTGCGCGATCTGCAGCGGGCCAAGATTCAAGCCGCCGTCATTCACGGCAACCGCTCGCAAAGCCAGCGGGAGGCCGCGTTAGAGGCGTTCAAGCGCGGGCGTACCCGCGTGCTGGTCGCCACCGACATTGCCGCGCGCGGCATCGACGTGGAAGGCATCTCGCATGTGGTGAATTACGACGTGCCGATGCAGGCCGAGGACTACGTGCATCGTATCGGCCGCACGGGCCGCGCTCACGCGATCGGGGAAGCGTACACCCTGGTGACACCCGCCGACGAGCGGATGGTCAACCGCATCGAATATGTGCTGCAGCAAAAACTGGAGCGGCGCAAGGTCGATGGCATTGACTATCGCACACCTGCCGCCAGGATTCCCGACACTGAAGCGATCCGCCGGTACGTGGAAGCCAATCGGCGCAGACCACAAACTGTACCCGCTCACGCTCGCTAACCCTTAGCACGCCTTATCACCGCTCGATCCGCAGCCACGCGGATTGAGCGGTGGCACCGGCGGCCGGATCGGCCGGAATCAGAAACACGCACGCCTGAGCCCCCCAATTTCCTATTGCTTTTTCAGCGAAGTTTCCAATACTGAGAGCTAGACTTTAGCGATTAACGCCGCGCGCCGTCGGGCCAGCCAGGGAGGGGTACCCGTGGTGGAAGCGCAGGCCGTCACGTCTGTCCGCCGATCGGGTGCGACAGACGTGTGTGTTTATTGGGCCATACGAGTGTCACACTATGGAGGAACCCCATGTCACCGCGTCTCATCCTCGTGCTCGCCATGCTGGTTTTGGTCGGCTCTTCAAGTGTAAGCGCTGCGCCGCTAGCGGCTCCGGCGGCTGTCGGCACGGCGTTTACTTATCAGGGCCGCCTGCTAGACAACGGCGCACCCGCCACAGGCCCTTACGATTTTCAGTTCAGGTTGTACGATGCGCTCACCGGCGGCGCGCAAGTTGGCAGCCCCGTCGGCCACGGCGATGTCACGGTAACGAACGGTTTGTTCACCGTGGCGCTAGACTTTGGCGCGAATGCGTTCAGCGGCAGCCCGCGCTATCTGCAAATTGAGACGCGACCCGGCGCAAGCACGGGCGCCTACACCGTGCTTACACCGCGCCAAGCACTATTGCCCGCGCCGTACTCCCTGTACGCCGCCAACGCCGATCAGTTGGACGGCCTGCACGCCAGCAATTTTGTGGCGACGAGCGGCGGCACGATCAATGGCTCGCTCAAGGTGAATGGCGTGCTGCTCGGCGATTATGGCGGCGGCGTCACGCATGGCGGCGATGCCACCACCGATCGCTTTCTGGTGGGCAGCCTGTCGCCCAATAACTCGAACAATGCCGACAAGTTGTTTGTCACCGTGTGGGGCGGCAGCTGGTCCAACTCCGCGCTGGGGCAGTCGTTTTTCTCGGTGTCGTCACGCGGCGGGTTGAAAGTCACGCGCACCCAGTTGTTTGGCTCGACTGGCATGTACGCGCTGAAAGTCTACTCGACCACCGTGGGTTACGATGTCGTCATCGAAGTCATTAACCAGTCGTACCCCGACATTGCCATCCGCAGCTTCAAGATGGGTGGCAGCCTCGACGGGTTCCTCGAGCAGCCGGTGACCGGCCGCTACAGCATCACCGGCAAGCCCGACGTGACGCCCGTGATTGAGAACCACATCATTGTCAACAATTCCGGCTACGTGGGCATCGGCACGGCCAGCCCGGCGGCGCAATTGGAAGTGAGCGGCACCATGCGCTCGAAGATCGTGCAGATCACGGGCGGGGCCGATCTGGCCGAACCGTTTGACGTGCGCGGCGCACAGGTCCAGCCGGGCTTCGCTGTTACGATCGACTCCGATCGGCCCGGCGAGCTGCGCGTAGCCGATCGGGCGTACGACAATACCGTGGCGGGCTGTATCAGCGGCGCAAACGGCGTCAATCCCGGCCTCGTCATGCAGCACGAAGGCACATCGGCTGCCGGGCAATATCCAGTGGCGCTGTCGGGCCGCGTGTACTGTTACGCCGATGCACAGTTCGGCGCGATTGAACCGGGCGAACTACTGACGACGTCCGATACGCCCGGTCATTTGCAGGTGGTGACTGACTACGATCGGGCGCGCGGCGCAATCGTGGGCAAGGCGATGTCGGATCTGAAGGGCGGGCGCGGGTTAATCCTGGTGCTCGTCACCTTGCAGTGAGGGGGTGTCACATGTGGCGCTTCTTCTTGCTGATTCTGTTGTTCGTCGTCTTGTTGGTGCTGCTCAGCGCGTGCCGTGTGACCGATCCACCGCGTCAAGCCGCAGCGACGATGCCGCAACTAGACACATCACTCTATCGCGTTGTGCCCTATTCGCTGGAGACGGGCGCGCACGCCGGCACTCGATTGGACAAGCAAGCAGTGTGGCGCTCGACTGTGCAGGTACCAGATGCGGTCTGGACGCGCCTGATCTTTGAGGACTATCAACTCGGGCAGGGCAGTTACCTCATTCTTACGTCTCACCGGGACGGCAGCCGTCAGCGCCTGGATGCGACGAGCCTGCGACAGTGGCGAAATCGCAGCGCGTACTTTAACGGCGACACCGTCGAGGTTGAACTAACGCTTGTGCCGGGTGACGTGGACGTGTTCGTGCGCCTCAAAGAGGTGTGGGCAGGCCAGCCTCAATCTCCACCAGCCCATCCAGAGAACATCTGTGGCGGCACTGATGATCGGGTGCGCACGACCGATAAAGCGATTGGGCGTTTTATTTTCAATCCCGGCCTCGGGCAGATTGCGCGCTGCACTGGCTGGCTGACATCCAACAATTCGATGTTGACTGCCGGACACTGCGCAGTTCTTGACGGGCAGCCCGACATAATTGAATTTCACGTCCCCCTGTCCAATGCGGCGGGCGAGCCGCAGTTTGCTAACGCTGATGATCAATATCCCATCGATCAGATTCACTTTGATTTTCGTAACGATGGCCAGGGCGATGACTGGGGGATCTTCGAGGTGCTGGAAAACAGCAATACGCACCTCCTGCCGGTGCACGCCCAGCAGGCATTTTACCGGCTGGCGCTGGCGGATGATGCCGATCCGGCAACAGTGCGGGTGACCGGCTACGGCATCGATGATACGCCGCCCGAATCGAATCGGGTGCTGCAAACGCACAGCGGTAGTTTTCTCGGCGAAACCATGAGCGGCAGCATCGGATATGTCTCTTACAGCGTCGACACGGAAAGCGGCAATTCGGGCAGCCCCGTGATCAGCCGCACCTCCACGGTCAGCATCACAGTTGGTATTCATACCAACGGCGGCTGCACGGCAGCTGGCGGCTCGAATTCGGGCACCAGTTTTGCCAATGCGTCGTTGGCGACGGCCATCAGCACCTTTTACTATCCAGTCGTGGTATACGTCGATAAAGCGCATCCAGCTATGCCGACGATGAGCGGCGAGATTTTCAGGCCGTGGAACTCGGTCAGCCTGGGGGTGAGTTTCGCTGCCAACCACAGCGTGCTCAGCATCGTGACAGGTTCTTACGACGAAGTACTGACCATTACTAAGCCGCTTACGCTCACTGCGCCCGTCGGCATAGTGACCATTGGCCAATAGGCTGCGAGGAGGCACAGCATGAAACGCACAACTCTTCTCATCTCGATCGTTGTGGTGCTGCTCGCCGGCGCGAGCGCAGTCGCGCAAACCGGCGGCAGCTACAATCTGTCGTGGAGTACCGTCGATGCCGGCAGTGGATCGAGCCGCGGCGGCAGCTTCTCGCTGGCGGGCACGCTCGGCCAGCCGGACGCTGGCATCCTGAGCGGCGGCCGATATGCGCTCAGCGGCGGCTATTGGAATGACGCGCTCGTGACCCGCTCCGTCTTTCTTCCGGCCATCCTGCGCTGATTGACGGGTAGATAATCCGGCGAATAGAGAACGATTGAACCGCCGGGATGCCTCGCAAATATTATAGAGGCGTCCCGGCGGTTCTATTTGCGTGACAGTGGTACAATCGGTCTGCCCAGTTCGCCCGGAGTTTACCAGTGACTTCTGTACCTGCTGCCTTCGACTTCAAATCCACGGTGTCTGACAAACGGCTGCGCGGCCTGTGGCGCATGACGCGCGGCTATCGTCTGATCTACTTCGGCGCGCTGGCCTTCATCGGCGTGGGCGCGGTGATGAATACGCTGACTTACTTGCTGCTGGCCTACTTCATTGACGATGTGTTGGGCAAGGGCATCACCACGCCGGATGTCCTGCTGCTGATCGCGCTGGGGTTCGTGGGGCTGGCCTTGTTGCAGGGCTTCTTCACGTTTTGGGGCGGGCGACTCTCGGCACAGACCTCCGAAGGCATTGTGCAGCGCCTGCGCGATTACCTGTATGATCATATTCAGCGCCTTTCGTTCCGCTATCACGACAAGGCGCAGACCGGCGAATTGATTCAACGCTCCACGTCGGATGTCGATGCGATTCGGCGGTTCTTCGCCGATCAGGCCGTGAACGCCGGGCGCATCGTCATGTTGTTCGCGATCAACTTTGTCGCGATCTGGCGCTTGCATGCCGGGCTGGCGCTGTTTTCGGTGATCATCATCCCGATCGTGCTGGTGGTGTCCCTGTGGTTTTTCAGCCGCATCAGCCGGACGTATGAGGCGCACCAGGAGCAGGAGGCCGGCCTATCGACGGCCTTGCAGGAAAATCTCACCGGCGTGCGCGTGGTGAAAGCTTTTGCACGCCAGAGCTACGAACGCAATAAATTTGAAAAGGCCAGCTGGGAACTCTTCTTGCGCGGCAAGCAGCTGGTGACCTTCCACGCATTTTACTGGCCGGTCACCGACGTGCTGTGCGGCTTTCAGATGCTGGCCGGTTTCCTCGTGGCGGCGATCATGACGATTAACGGAGAGTTGACGGTGGGTGAGTACGTGGCCTATGTCGGCCTGTTAACCTGGCTGATTTGGCCGATGCGCAACCTGGGCCGGTTAATCGTGCAGATGTCGTCGGGGCTGGTGTCGTACGGGCGCGTGATGGAAGTGATCAAAGAAGAGCGCGAGCCGCTGACGGAAGGCGCCCATCGGCCGCAGGCTGTGGTGCGGGGCGCGATCGAGTTTAAGAATGTTTCGTTTGAGTATGATGCGTCGGCGGCGGTGCTGCACGAGATCTCATTCCGCTGCGAGCCAGGACAGGTGGTGGCGCTGCTGGGCCCCACCGGCTCGGGCAAGTCGTCGCTGGTGAATTTATTACCGCGCTTTTACGACTATACCGGCGGCGTGCTCCTGCTCGACGGCGTGGAACTAAGGGCGTATCCGCGCAACTTCCTGCGCCAGCACATCGGCATCGTGGAGCAGGAGCCCTTCCTGTTCTCGCGCACCATTCGCGAAAACATCACGTATGGGGTGGGGCGCCACGTGCCGCAGAGCGAGATTGAGGCGGCGGCGCGGGCGGCGGCCGTTCACGATGTGATCATGACTTTCCCTGAAGGCTACCAAACGCTGGTCGGTGAGAAGGGCGTGACGCTCTCGGGCGGGCAGAAGCAGCGCATGGCAATCGCGCGCACCCTGTTGAAGAATCCACGCATCCTGATTCTGGATGATTCCACCTCGGCGGTCGATCTGGAAACCGAACAGGAAATTCGCGAAGCGCTGGAGCGCCTGATGCAGAATCGCACGACATTCATCATCGCGCACCGGGTGCAGAGCGTGATGAACGCCGACCTGATCCTGGTGCTGGATCACGGGCGCATCGTGCAGCGCGGGAAGCATGCCGACTTGCTTCAGCAGCCGGGCATCTACCGCCAGATCTACGACATCCAGACGAAGATCGAGGCAGAGTTGGAGAAAGAAGTCGGCAGTGTGGAGTTGGAGAATGGAAATTAGAAGTCGGGTTCAAGGTAACTATGGCGGAAGACATCGAATTCGAAGAAGAAGAATTCTCCACGCAGTTTAACGGCCAAACCGTCATGCGGATTCTGGCGCAGACTCGGCCGCACTGGAAATGGGTCGTCGGGTTTCTGGTGATGGTCACGCTGGTGGCCGCGTCGGACGCGTACTTTACGTTCCTGCGCAAGCAGATCATCGATCAAGGCATCACGCCCGGTGATACGGCGGCCCTGGCGCGCACTGGCATCATCTTTGCGGTGCTGATTATCTTCCAGGCGGTAGGTGTGTTCGCATTCATCTACTGGGTGGGCGTGCTGGGCGGACGGGTGGGCTACGATCTGCGCAGGCAGATGTTCAATCACTTGCAGGACCTGTCGCTGAAATACTACAGCAAGACGCCCGTCGGCTGGATCATGTCACGCGTCACCAGCGACTCCGTGCGCATCGCCGAGCTGGTGACGTGGGGTTTGCTGGACGTGACGGCGGGCATCGTCAGTATCGTTACGGCGTTTGCCTTCATGTTGCTCATCAACTGGCAGTTAGCGTTGCTGGTATTGCTGATCATTCCGGTGCTGCTCTTCGTCGCCGCCTACTTCAAACGGAAGATTATTGTAGAGTACCGCAAGGTGCGGAAGATCAACAGCAAGATCACAGGCGCGTACAATGAGAACATCACCGGGGTGCGCGTGGTCAAAGCGCTGGGGCGCGAAGAGGAAAACCTGCGCGAGTTCGGCGAGCTGACCGGCGAGATGTATGAGGCCGGCTTCCGCGCGGCCTGGCTGTCGGCGCTGTTTCTACCTGCGGTGCAAGTCATCAGCGCTGTGGCGATTGGTATCATCATCTTCTACGGCGGATCGCAAGTGGCGACCGGCGGGTTGACGGTGGGCGGCCTCGCCGCGTTCATCTCCTACGTCACCTTCATGTTGTGGCCGATTCAGGACCTGGCGCGTGTCTATGCCGAGATGCAGCATTCGGTGGCGTCCGCCGAGCGCGTCTTCTCGCTGATCGACGCAGTGCCGGACGTGATCGATCGGGATGGTGCGGTCGACCCCGGTTCAATTCATGGCGACATCGAATTCGATCACGTCGATTTCGGTTACGGCGACGGCCAGCTGGTGCTGAACGATTTTTGCCTGACGGTAAAACAGGGCGAGATGATCGCCCTCGTCGGCGCGACGGGCGGCGGCAAGTCGACCATCGTGAATTTGTTGTGCCGCTTCTATGAGCCGGTGAGCGGGCAGATCACGATCAGCGGCAGGGATTATCGCAAGCTGACGCTGCATGCCATCCAGTCGCGCATCGGCATGGTGCTGCAGACGCCGCATTTGTTCAGCGGAACGATTCACGAGAACATCCAGTACGGCCAGCTCGACGCGACGGACGAAGAGGTTGAGGCGGCAGCGAAGTTGGCCGGCGCGCACGATTTCATCATGACGCTGGAAAAGAAATACGCTGAGCCGGTGGGCGAGGGGGGTAATCTGCTCTCGACCGGGCAAAAGCAGTTGATCAGCCTGGCCCGCGCGGTGCTGGCGAAGCCGGAACTGTTCATCCTCGACGAAGCGACGAGTTCCGTCGATACGCTGACCGAGGCGCTGATTCAACGCGGCGTGGAAACGCTCATGAAAGATCGCACCACGTTCGTGATCGCGCACCGCCTCTCGACCATCAAGCGCGCTGATCGGATCCTGGTGATCGAAGACGGCCGCATCGCGGAGATGGGTACGCATGCCGAACTGCTGCGCCAGCGCGGGCACTACTACCATCTCTACACGCGCCAGTTCCGGCACGATTTGAGCAGGGAGTATAACCTATGGGAGTTGACGGGCGCAGCGGTGAATTGAACCGGACATCACCGTGGGTTGTGTTGGCCTTTTTTCTGGCTGCACTGGGAATACGGTTGCTGCTGCTGGGCAGCAAGAGTCTGTGGCTTGACGAAGTGCTTTCACTGCGCGCTGCCCTGGCGGGGCAGGCGGCTGTGTGGAGTGGAAAGGTTGAGATTTATCATCCCCCCCTGTTCTTCTGGCTGCTTGAGCTGTGGGCGCAGGTGGGGAGAAGCGAGTTTGTGCTGCGGCTGCCATCGGCCATTCTGGGGAGTCTGAGTGTTGCCCTGATCTATATCCTGGCCAAAGACCTGGCCGATCGGCCGGTCGCCGTAGCTGCCGCCGGGTTGACGGCTTTCTCTCCGCTGTTGATCTGGTACTCGCAAGAATTGCGAGATTATGCGCTGCTTGTGGCGCTGGGTCTGCTGGCCACCATCGCCGCCGTTAAATTGTTCCTGCGCCCGGCAGTGGGTTGGTGGCTTCTGCTGATCGGCGCTATGACCGCCGCGGTCTATGTGCACTATGGCGCGGTGCTGCTGGCGACTGTGCAGATCTTGCTCTTTGTGGCGCTGTCGGCCGCCGGCCGCACGAACTGGCGCAGACTGCTCGTGTGGCTGGCAGGTCTTGGGGTCGTTGGTGCGGCGTTTGTGCCCTGGCTGCAATCTCCCGCAGCGCGTGCCTTTTTGACCCCTGGCGTCAGCGCCGGAAGCTATGTTACCTCACTTCTGGTTCAACATTTCAATCTGACAGTCAGCTTCGACCTGCTCGTTTTGATCGCCGTTGCAGTGAGCTTAACCGCAGGCGCGCTGGGCCTGGCACTCGTCTATTGGCTCGTGCGGCGAATGCACGGGCGGCAGACCGGCCAACGGTGGCGCGATCAGAAGTGGCTGCAACTCTTAGCGGCCGGTCTATTCTTGATTCTGCTGGTAGTCTCTGTGGTGCCCCGCGGCTACACCGTGAAGCGTCAACTGCTGCTGCTGTGGCCGTACGGCCTGTTGCTGTTTGCCTGGCTCTGGCCCTGGCGGGGGCGCTTTCACAGGCTGCTGCTGAGCATGCTGGCACTATCGTTGATCGCAGCGCTGATCAACGTGGCCCTGATTCCCAAGGATCAATGGCGGGAGGCAGCCTCTTTCATTGCCGAACATCGTCAGGCTAATGACCTGGTGCTGCTGGAGCCGTCCTACGGGGTCATTCCATTTGACTATTATGACTTGGGGCGTACCCCAAGAGAGGGCTTCCCGGCCAAGGCGGACGCGGCGTGGATGGATGCCGTTCTCAATCACAATGATCGCATATGGTTGGTCGAATCTGCTTCGGCCGCGGGTTTGCAGTCACAACCACAGGCCCAGCGCTGGCTGGAGGCGCACGGCACGCTGCTGGACACGATTGACTTATACCACATTCAGCTGCGACTTTACGCGACCGGCCGCGCTCGCTGATGCGACCCGCTGATGCGGCGCGCGAAAAAGCCCCGGCAGGTTTTTGAAATCTGCCGGGGCCTTCTTTACAGGTGCTTCGTTATGGATTCGCCGGTCGCGCTGCGAGCGTGACGGTCACTTCCATCGGCTTGCCATCACGCACGATCGACAGCGTCACCTTCTGGCCGACCTGGCTCTGCTGTAAACTGCCGAGCAGATCGTCCATGCCGGTCACGGACTGTCCATCGACTGCCGTAATCACATCGCCGCCGGTCATCACGTCTTGTCCGCCGATGGTGACGGACCTGGTGCCGCCCTGCAACCCCGCCTGTTCGGCCGGGCTAGTGGGGCGCACGGATTCCACGAGCACGCCTGTTTGTTCCGAAGACAGACCCAGGTCCTTCACAATGTCCGACGTAATCGACAAACCCTGGATACCCAACCACGGTTGTCCAGTGGTGGGACTGCTCCGGCGCTGTTCCTGTGGCGCCTGCGGAAGTTGCGGCATTTGCTGCTCTGCCTGCTGCTGGCGCGCTTCGGCGGCCGGTCGTGCCGCGAGTGTCACCTTGACGTCCTGCTGCTGCCCGTCGCGCAGGATGGTCAGCGTGACGGTCTGTCCCACGCTGGTGGAACTCGTCAGGTAATCCACTAGATCGCCGAAGGTCTTCACCGGTTGATTGTCGATCGCAGTGATGACATCACCGCCCACGTTCACGGTTGACCCGTTGATGGTCGCCTGTGTGCTGCTGGCGCGCAGGCCGGCTTTCTCGGCGGGGCTGCCCGCTGTCACCTGGTTGACCAGGGCGCCGCGTTGATCGCTCTTCAGATTCATCGCCGTCGCCAGATCGGGGATCAATGATCCGCCGCTGATGCCCAGCCACGTGTGTTCATACTTGCCCGACTTGATCAGTTCCGGCACAACCTTGGCGACGATGTTGGACGGAATAACAAAGCCGATGCCGACCGAGGCGCGCACGGGCGAATCGATCTGCGCGGTTACGCCCATTACCTGGCCTTGATCGTCAAGCAGCACGCCGCCGGAGTTGCCGGGGTTGATCGGCGCGTCGGTCTGGATCACATCGGGAATTGTGTACGACACGCTCGAGGTGCCGCCATCCGCCGGGATGGATCGCCCGATGGCGCTGACAAAGCCGACGGTCATGGTGTTTTCATGGCCGAAGGGATTGCCGATCGCAACCGCCAGCTGACCGACCTTCACCTGGTCTGAATCAGTGACTGTGACGGGCTGCAGCTGATCTGCTGGAACATCCACTTTGATCACGGCCAGGTCGCTGTCAGGATCGGCGCCGACGACCGTCGCCGGCACGATCGTGCCATCCGCAAACGTGACCGTCACTTTCTGCGCGCCGGAGACAACGTGATTGTTCGTTACGATGTGCCCGGCCTTGTCCCAGACGAAGCCGGAGCCGAGCGCCTGCGCCTGGGGAGTTTCCTGTCCAGGATTGTTGAAGAACGGATTGACGGCTGTCCCGGTCGCCTGTTCCACGACCTGAATAGCGACAACGGATGGATTAACCTGCTGGTAGATTTGCTCCAGCGTCTGTTCCAGATCGGACACGCTGCCCAGCGCCGCGGTCGACTGGCTGGATGTCGAGGTCGAACTGGCTGGCGCCTGATTGAGCTGCTGCGCGGCGCTCAGCGTGCCAGACAGCGCCGGTGCGCCGCACGCGGACAAAACCAGAGCCGCGATCATGACGATCGTTACAAGCCACAATTTCGATTTCATGCTGTTTCCTCCATTGAATAATGATAGTAAGGTTTTAAGCCCTAGTGTATGGTACTGCCTTGACCTTAACGAAGACTGTTGATTAGTTTAACTTGGCATTAGCAGTTCACTAAGAACGGCTGAGAGACATTGACGGTGACCGCTGGATGTCCTTCAGGCGCGGGTTTGTTATAATACCTATGTCTCAACTTTGCCCAGCACAGGGCATTGCAACTGAAACGAGGTGAAACGATGACAACACGCGTTTATCTTATCCGCCATGGCGCGACCATTCTCAGCGCCGAAGATCGCTTTGCCGGCGCAACCGATGTCGATTTGTCTGATGAAGGCCGCCGCCAGGCCGAGGCCCTGGCCCTGCGCCTGTCCGACGATCACATCGCGGCCGTCTATTGCAGCCCGATGCGGCGCACTATCGAAACGGCAACGATCGTCGCGCGGCCGCAGGGCCTCACGCCCATCCTGCGCGACGGCTTGCGCGAGATCAGTCACGGTCGGTGGGAGACGCTGCGGCGCAGCGAGGTGGAAGCCCAGTTTCCGCAGGAGTACCTTGAGTGGGAAGAGGATCCCTACATCTATGCGCCGCAGGGCGGTGAGTCCGGCCTGAGTGTGCTGGCACGGGCGCTGCCGGTCATGCGCGAAGTGGTGTTAAACCATGCCGATGAAAACGTGGCGGTCGTGTCGCACAAGGCGACGATTCGCCTGATCATTAGCAGCTTGCTGGGCTTCGATCCGCGCGGCTATCGGGATCGGCTCGATCAGGCTCCCGCGTGCCTTAACGTGCTGGACTTCAAGAATCCGGTGCGGGCGCGGCTGATGGTGTTCAACGACGTCTCCCACTACGTCGATCAGCCGGGACGTTCCCTCGCCCGCTTGTCCAAATGGTGGGATGTCGAGAAGCAGTAAGGGACGTCGTGCTTTTCTCCGGTTACTTCTGGCAGGGCGCGGCCCTGGGCCTCACGGCGGCAGCGACGCCAGGTTCGTTGCAAACGCTGTTGATCTCCGAAACGCTGTTAGGCGGCTTCAAGCGCGGCGCGCGCATCACCCTCGCGCCGTTGATCACCGACGCGCCGATCATCATTGCGGTGCTGTTGATCTTGAATCAGGTACCGCCAGGGGTGCTGCGTCTTTTGAGCATCGCCGGCGGCTTGTTCGTGCTGTACCTGGCGTGGGGTCTGCTCAAACAGTGGCGGAGTGGCCCGCAGGCTGCGGCGGCCGTCGAGGGGGCACGCCCGATCGGCTGGAAAGGCTTGTGGCGCGCGGCGATCGTCAACTGGCTGAATCCCAATCCGTATATTTTCTGGACGTTAGTCGGCGGCCCGACATTGATCGCGGCGTTGAATCAAGCGCTCGCGTACGGCGCGGCGTTTCTAGCGGGCATGTATGGTGTGTTCATCGGCAGCATGTTGATCCTCGTCGGCGTGTTTCATTTTGCGCGCAAGCTGGGCCCGCGCATCGTGCGCGGCATGTTATTGATCAGCATTGGGGTGCTGGCGATCTTCGGCATCCTTTTGATTCAGCGCGGGTTGTCTTGAATGATACAGAGAAACCCGGTTCCTGATGGAAGGGGGAGATTGAAACATGGAATCGATTCGCGAACTCTATCGGATTGGCTATGGGCCGTCAAGTAGCCACACGATGGCGCCGCGTAAAGCGGCGGAGATTTTCAAGCAGCGCTACCCGGCGGTAGCGAGTTATCAGGTGACGTTATTCGGCAGTCTCGCGGCAACCGGCAAAGGCCACCTGACCGATCGGGCGGTGCAGGCCGCGTTTATGCCGGTGCCCGTGCGCATCATCTGGCAGCCCGATCGCACGCTGCCGCTTCATCCGAACGGCATGCAGTTCGAAGCGATCTTTGCTGATGGATCGATCTCGGAACCGTGGCAGGTGTACAGTCTGGGCGGCGGCGCCATCGGCGAGGATGTGCCGGCGCCGCGTCCGCCGGTATACAGCAAGCGATCATTTACGGACCTGTTGGCGCATTGCAAGCGGTATGGCGTAGCGGTGTGGGAGTATGTGGAGGAGTGCGAAGGAAAAGCTATCTGGCCGTTTCTGCGCGAAATCTGGCAGGCCATGCTGGCGGCGATGGAACGCGGCCTCAACGCAGAAGGAGTGCTGCCCGGCGGCCTGGGCATGCCGCGCAAAGCCTGGGCCTTCCATCGCAAAGCGACGATGGCCGGGCCGTCTTCACAACGCCTCGGCTTGATCTCGGCGTATGCGCTGGCGGTGAATGAAGAGAATGCAGCGGGCGGGCAAGTGGTCACTGCGCCCACCTGCGGATCGAGCGGCACACTGCCGGCGGCGTTTCGCTATGTGCAGGAAACGTTTCACTGCTCGGAAGATTCCATGCTGCGCGCGCTGGCGACGGCGGGTTACATCGGCAATCTGGTGAAGCACAATGCGTCGATCTCCGGGGCGCAGGTGGGCTGTCAGGGTGAAGTGGGCACGGCGTGCGCGATGGCCGCGGGCGGTTTGACGCAACTGCTGGGCGGCACGGTGCGGCAGGTGGAATACGCCGCGGCGATGGCGCTGGAGCATCATCTGGGTTTGACGTGCGATCCGGTGGCCGGGCTGGTGCAGATTCCGTGCATCGAGCGCAATGCCTTCGCGGCGTCGCGCGCGCTGAGCTGCGCTGAGTACGCACTGTACACCGACGGCACGCATCGCATTCCGTTCGACGATGTGGTCACGGTATTGTGGGAGACGGGCAACGCTTTGCCGTCGTTGTATCGTGAAACGTCCAACGGCGGATTGGCGACGGCTTATCGGCGGCGGATGAAAAAGTGATCCACAAGTTGATGCGGATGATCATGGCGGTTGGTGGTTAACAGATTTTCTTTCCCGTAAAATCCTGCGGCCACGCTGCATCAACTTTTCCAGCCATCGCGCAAAGGCTTCCGGCTGCGGATAATCGAGCAGCGCCCACGGTTGAAGCCCGCGCGCTTGCAGCACGGCGTTGGCGGCGGCGATGCCGGTCAAACAGGCGCGCTCCAGGAAGAAGGCCGGCTCCGGCCGGCGCACCCAATCTCCGCAGCAGTAAACTTCGGGCCACGGCGTGACGGTGGTAAGGTGCCGCTCGGCGCGTCCCAGGCCAAACAGGGTGTGAAGCGGCGCGTTGCGCTGCAAATGCTGGTGAATGAGATGGCCGCGCAGCTCGGGAAAGGCGCTTTGCACGTCGTTGGCCGCGCGCGCCAGCAGCATTGCGTCGGGTTTTTCCAGCAGTTCCGGCGGGCCATAGATGTGCGCCTCGATGGCGCTGCCGCCCGTGGCTTTGGACCACCGGGCGTACTGATCCTGCAGGCGGTGCAGCCAGAAATAGTTGTCGACGATCACTTCTCCGGTGAGAATGCCCGCCTCCACCTTCGATTCCGGCTGCGCGTCATACCAGAAGCGCAGAATGGCCGTGGGCAGACTGCGCGGGAAATGCAGCGTCTCTGCGATGCCGCGCGTGTCTGCGCTCGCGCACAGAAGCGCTCGCGCGTGCCGGGCGTCGGTCGCCAGGATGATCGATCGGGCGGCGAACGAGCCGGTTGGGCCGTGGGCGATCCACTGATCGGCGGATCGCTCGATCTGCTCGACTGCCGCGCCCAACTGGATCGATCCGCCCAGCGCCTCGATCCGCTGGCAAAGCGGATCGATCAGGGCCGTGCCGCCGTCGCCGGGGAGGTAGGAGAACTCCCACGCATCGCGGCGCAGCAGGGTGTAGAAGCGCATGAACGCCACATAGCCTGACAGGGGAATCTCGGCCGGCGTGCCGGACAGCCCGTTGCGCGTCAGACCGATCATGAAAGCGCTTAGGCCCGGACCCCAGTGAACGACGAGATCGCTGAGCCACTGATCTTCCAGCGGTTGATCCTCCCGCAGTGGATCGACGCCCAGCGCCAGCACCAGGCTGTACCACACCTCGATCAAGGTCAGCCAGTCGTGGACGCCGAGCGCCAGCAGAAAACTCGGACGCAGAAACAAGGCGAGGTAGTGCAGCGGCGCGGGCAGCAGGCTGTGGCGAATGTGGCTGCCGGCGTTCACGCGCGTGATGCGCCCGTTGGGGCGTTTGTAGATCCACGCCTCTTCACGCGCCGGCACAAACACCGGCCGCAAGTTGTGGCGCGCCAGCATCGCCTGCAGATTGCGATAGGGCGACCAGAAGCCGTGCACGCCGTGCTCCAGGCGAAAGCGCCAGGTCTGGCCGCCCTGCTGAAATTCGATCGTGTCACCCCCGGCCAGGCGGCCGCCGCAGTATTGCGGATCGGCCTCAAGGATCAGCGGCTTCAGGCCGCGCTCGGCCAGATGCAGCGCGGCCGACAATCCGGCCAGTCCGCCGCCGATGATGACGGCGTCAGGGGAAGAGGAAGTGGCGGTCAAGATGCTTGACTCAAAGGAATGGCTTTCGAAGTCGTAACGAGTGATGAGTAACGAGTAACGAGTAAATGTGCAAGCACTACGGTTACTCGTTACTTGTTACTCGTTATCCGGGCGCATGTTTCCACACGGCGCCCTGCCGCGAAGCCGCGTAGCGCAGTTCGCGTAACAGGGAGAGCGGCCTGGCTTGCAGCAGCGATGGCTCGGCAAAGCACTGCTGGAAGCAGCTGGCGCAGGTCTGCGGCGGTTCGTCGTAGGCCTGCAGCGCGAGACAGATGGCTTCGTTCCACGTCTCCACGTTGAGCAGGTTGCACGGCCGCCCGCCGCGCGTAGTGCCGCTCAGTTCGATCGGGCGGCAGGGATACACCAGATCGCCGTTGGGCATGACGCGCGGCACCAGCAGCGGATAGCACGCGTAGGGCGTGAAGTCAACCAGCATCCGGAAGTAAGCGAGGCTGCCGAGAATACGCCCGCCCGCGCGCTTGCGATTGATCAGGTGTTGAACGAAGCCGCGATACGCTTGCGCCGTGAGCAGATCGTAATGCGGCCAGTTGTTGACCGACTGCGGCGAAAAAGAGATCAGGATGCGGTGCTCTTCGCAGAAGTCCAATATGGATCGCACCTGCGGCAGGGTCCGCGGCGTGATGACGCAGTTGACGACCAGTTGATAGCCGAACTCCCGCTGGCGTGCGGCATAGGTGCGGATGTTGTTCAGCACGTCGTGCGCCACGCCCGGCGCCGTGCCGATGATCTCGCTCCACAGGGCAGGATCGGTCGAGTCCAGGCTGATGACGAGCCGATCCAGACACGGCAGGACCGCTTCGTGATCAGGCAACAGGCTGGCGTTGGTGAGCAGCGTGAGATGGCGGAACTTCACTTCGCTTTTGGCGCGCGCAATGAGTTGATCGATGTTGGGATGCAGCAGCGGCTCGCCGCCGGTCAGGATCAGGCTATCGACGCCCATGCGGATAATCTTGAGCACGCGCAAGGCTCGCCCGAGATCGAGCGGCTCTTCGGCCTGCGCATTGCGCCGCGCCCCGAAGTATTCGCAGTAGGCGCAGTTGAAGTTGCACTGCGCGGTGACGTAGTACGTGGCGATCAGCGGATGAAGCACCCGATCGCCGCGGGCGAGTTTGGCGAGGTTAAGGAGATAATTGGTGGCGGTGGAAGTCATTGTTGGAAAAAGACCTGACCGGTTTCGGCTGGCGATCTACCGGAGTATCGAGCCGCCAGAAACCTGTCAGGTCTGGCTGCTAAAGATTTGCACCGGCCCATGCCACCGTTCGTTGTTGACGCTGATTTCACGGTAATGCCCGTCGGTATACCGGCCGATGATCGTGCGCCAGAACTGCTGCGCTTCAACGTTCGCCGGAACCTCGCCCACTTCCCACGTGCCCGGGTAATGATTGAAGAGCCACACGGCCGCCCATTCGCCGACGCCACGCCGCCGGTACTTGCGCAGCACGAAGAATTCATCCATCAGGAAATTGGCTGCGCCGGGATCGCTGTAGCCGCCGAACGCCACCCAGGCAAAGCCGGCCCACTGCTGATCGACGCGGATGAGGTAGATGTGTAGATCGTCCGGCCACGGATCGAGAAAGTCGTCGCCTGTCCAATACCCATCGTCGCCGATGTCGGCCCTGGTCATTGGGCTGAAATCATGGCAGTACAACTCATAGAGCTGCCGCAACAGGGATCGGTGGGACGGCGCGGCGCGCAGCAATTCAATCATCAATAATGTTCTTCCAACAAATGGCCGTACAGCCACCAGCACGGATCTTTCGGATAAGCCGCCCGCAAGCGCGGATCCCACACAAAGTCGCCCGGTACAAAGACTTCAAACCAGTCCCGATCGATCTGTTCGCGCTGTTTCCGCAGCTCGATCGGTATGTCGGGGCCCAACGCCTGCTCCAGCAGATAAATCTTGGCGCGCACGTGAACATCCTGCGCGTAGAGCCCTTTCGTCTTGCGGCCTGAATCATCCAGATCGGCTTTCCACGCGTCGAGGCGTCCGTGCAGTTCGTGAACGGCCTTGCCCGACGTAGAGGGCCGGATGAGCCGCGCGGATCCGATCGTGCTGGGCGCGGGCCGCTTCCAATTCCTCGCGCTGACCAGGCGTGAGTTCTTCCTGTGCAGCAGCGGCGCGGGTGAGCGCTTCCAGCAGCGCGCCAATCGTCAGTTGCGGCATATGGCTGCCCAGCGGATTCGGCTCAGCCACATGCCAGTACAGTACGTCGGACTTCAGGTACTCCTGCAGGTCACGCAGCATGTGCTGCGCGATGATCAGTTCGGTGCTGCCGTCGAGTTTGGGCGCAGACATAGTTCACCTCCGTCGAGAGACGTGTGTTTCCATTCTAAGCCGTAAAACGTGCGGCGTCAATTGGTGGAGAACTGGGCAGATCCGATCGCCGTGACAAGTGTCATATGCCGGCATGACATCTCACACTGTTGAGATCAGCGCAATGGATATATCCTAATTCCTGACCGATTTTGTCCGATTTAACAGGGCTCGATCATGGAAATTACCCAGCAAGCCGATTACGCGGTGCGCGCTGTCCTGGAACTGGCCTTGCAACCTCCCGGCGTGCGGCTGTCGTGCGAAACCATTGCACGGCGGCACACCATTCCCCTGGCTTTCCTGACAAAAATCTGCGCCCGGCTGGTGACTGAAGGCATCTTGCAGAGTCAGCGCGGTGCCAAGGGCGGCGTGCAGTTGGCACGCCCGGCCGAAGAGATAAACTTGCTCCACGTCGTCGAAGCGATCGACGGGCCGATCACCTTCAATCGGTGCAACCGCAACCCCAGCGAGTGTGCGCGCTCGCGCACCTGCGTTGTTCATCCTATTTGGGCGGAGCTGTGCAGCGAATTTCGCGCACGGCTGGCTTCCTACAATTTCGCGGTGATGGCCGCATCCGCCGGTTCAGCCTCGGCCACGCAGCGGATTCAACTGCGCGAAGGAGCTGGCTATTGACCTGACCTGAAGACAGGGGGGACGAGACACCATCTGCGGGGAGACTAAACAGGAGCGAGAACATGGATGCATTGGCTTTAGCCCGCCTGCAATTTGCGTTGACCACGGTCTATCACTTCTTCTTTGTGCCGCTGACGCTGGGTCTTTCGATCCTGGTCGCGATCATGGAAACACTGTACGTCCGCACCGGCAATGAGACGTACAAGCACATGACCAAGTTCTGGGGCAAGTTGTTCTTGATCAACTTCGCCGTGGGCGTCGTGACCGGCATCGTGCAGGAATTTCAATTCGGCATGAACTGGTCGCAGTATTCGCGCTTCGTGGGCGACATCTTCGGCGCGCCGCTGGCCATCGAAGCGCTGATGGCGTTCTTCCTCGAATCGACCTTCATCGCCGTGTGGTTCTTCGGGTGGGACAAATTAGGCAAACGCGCGCACCTCGCCTCGATCTGGCTGGTGGTGATCGCCTCCAACCTGTCGGCCCTGTGGATTTTGATCGCCAATTCCTTCATGCAGCAGCCGGTCGGCTACGTGGTGCGGAACGGCCGCGCCGAAATGACCGATTTTATGGCGCTGATTACCAATCCCAACGTGTGGCTGCAGTGGCCGCATGTCTTCTTTGCCGGCCTCGTCACCGCGGCGTTCTTCGTGCTGGGCATCAGCGCGTGGCATTTACGGCGCAAGACCAATCCCGATTTCTTTACTCGCTCCTTCAAGATTGGCACCGTGGCTGCGATGATCGGCGCGGTGTTTGTCATCTTTGTCGGACATGCGCAAGCGCAGCACATGGTGCAGACTCAGCCGATGAAGATGGCCTCGGCCGAAGCGTTGTTCAACACCGAGCAGCCGGCCTCGTTCTCGCTGCTGACCATCGGCGATTTGCAGGGCAACGAAGTCTTCGCCATTCGCATTCCCGGCATTTTGAGCCTGCTCTCCTGCAACAATTTCACGTGCGAAGTGAAGGGCATCAACGACCTGCAGGCCGCAGTACAGCCAGCAATTTGGCGCTGATGATTACGTGCCACCGCTGGCCTGGACCTACTGGAGTTTTCGAGTCATGGTGGGCGCCGGCTTCTTGATGGCGCTGCTCGCGCTGTATGCCTTGTATCTGGTGTTGCGGAACAAGGTCGAGCCCAGCAAACGCTTCCTGAGGATTCTGCCGTTTGCCATGCTGCTGCCGTATCTCGCCAATACCAGCGGCTGGCTGTTGACCGAATTGGGCCGCCAACCGTGGATCGTCTTCCAGTTGATGAAGACGGCAGCCGGCGTGTCGAACGTGGTGGGCGGATTGGCCGTGTTGTTCTCGCTCAGTCCTGTTTACAGCCGTTTATGGCGCTTTGATGGGCGTGGCGATCTATCTGTTCAACCGCTACGGCAAGAGCGATCCGATCAAAGACGCACAGCCGGTCGGGCTGTACTAAAGCTCGATCGAGTGGAGGCCAAACATGGATCTCAATACTTTGTGGTTTATTTTGATCACGGTGCTGTTTACCGGGTTCTTTGTCCTGGAAGGTTTCGATTATGGCGTGGGCATCCTGCTGCCGGTGTTGGGCAAGGACGACACCGAGCGCCGGATGATCATCAACACCATCGGGCCGGTGTGGGACGGCAACGAAGTGTGGATGTTGACGGCGGGCGGCGCGATGTTTGCGGCCTTTCCCATGTGGTACGCGACGATGTTCAGCGGCTTCTATCTGGCGCTGGTGCTGATGCTGGCGGCGCTGATCATGCGCGGCGTGTCATTCGAGTTCCGCCGCAAGAACCAGCATCCGCGCTGGCGCGCTTTCTGGGACTGGTCGATCTTCTTCGGCAGCCTGGTCCCGGCGCTGTTGTGGGGCGTGGCGCTGGGCAACTTGCTGCAAGGCGTCCCAATCGACGCGGACATGAACTACGTGGGCGATTTCTTCTCGTTGCTCAGTCCGTTCACGCTGCTCACAGGCATTTACACCGTAGTGCTGGCCACGCTGCACGGCGCGGTGTTCTTGAGCGGCAAGCTGGGGGGCGAGCTGGCCGATCGGGCGCGCAAGGCCGCGTGGCGCGTATGGATCGTCACGGTGCCGCTGGCGATCATCACGATCATCGGGCTGGACATGGCGACGGACATCATCGCGCGGCTCGGCGTGGTGCCGGGCGTCGTCCCCATCACGGGCTTGATCGCTTTGCTGGCGAGCGGCTGGTTCATCCGCAATAAGCACGACGGCTGGGCCTTTGCCTCGACGGCGGTCACGATTGCGTTTGCGATCGTCACCGTGTTCATGACGCTGTATCCGCGCGTGATGATCTCCAGCCTCAATCCGGCTGTGGAGCCTGACGATCTACAATGCGTCGTCATCGCAGTACACTCTCTCGGTGATGACGGTCGTCGCGCTGATCTTTGTCCCGATCGTGCTGATCTATCAAGGCTGGACGTACTACATCTTCCGCAAGCGCATTACGCGGGAAACCATTGAGTCGCAGGCGTCGTAAGCGGCCGGTGCCGGGGTAAACGGGCAACACGAGAACGGATGACGCGCGGTCATCCGTTTTCGTTGCGGCAAAGACCTGTCAGGCGGCGCCATATCCGCTTGAGTAAACAGATTCTCCGTGCGCCACCTGACAGGTCTGGAGTTGTGATGACTGAAAAGCGTCTTCTTCGCTACAATCGATCGGCCCGCGTCTGGTTGTATCTGGCTGTAGCCGCCGGCTTCCTGGCAGCCGTGTGCGTCGTGGCGCAGGCGTGGCTGCTCAGCGTGATCGTCAATCGCGTCTTCATACTCCACCAGACGCTGAGCGATGTGCTATCGCTGTTGCTCGTTATGTTGCTGCTGGCCTTTCTCCGCGCGCCGATCGTTTGGAGCAGCGACGTGCTGGCGCAGCGTTCGGCGAGCCGGCTGAAAGGCAGCCTGCGCGAGCATCTCACGCAGCAGCTCTTCGTCCTCGGCCCGGCGTACACACGCGGCGAGCGCAGCGGCGAGCTGGTCAATGCCGTCGTCGGAGGCGTCGAAATTCTCGACGAATATATCACCGTTTATCAACCTGCGCGCCTGTTGGCTGTGCTTGTGCCAGTGTTGATGTTTCTGGTTGTCTTGATCCTCGATCCACTCACGACGCTGGTCCTGCTGTTTACCGGCCCGGTTCTCATCCTGCTGCTGGCGCTGATTGGAAGCAGCGTGAAGGACATCGCTCAGCGGCGCTTCCAGGAACTGAGCTGGATGAGCGCCTACTTTCTCGATATTCTGCAAGGACTGGCCACGCTCAAGATGTTCGGGCGCAGCCGCGAGAAGATTGAGACTATCCGCCAGATCAGCGCCCGCTACGGCAACACGACGCTGGAAGTGCTGCGCACGGCCTTTCAGACGGCGCTCGTGTTGGAATGGGGCAGCACGATTGCCACCGCGCTGGTGGCCGTCGAAATCGCGCTGCGCTTGATGAGCGGCAGTATTACTTTTGAGCGCGCGCTGGCGGTGCTCGTCATCACGCCGGAATTCTTCCTGCCGCTGCGCCAACTGGCGATTCGTTATCACGCCGGCACGGCGGGCCAGGCGGCGGCCGATCGGATCTTTGCGATCCTCGACCAGCCGCTGCCCGGCCCGCGTTCCTCAACCTCCCGCTCCTCTGTGCCTGCCCGATCGGACCTGCGCTTCGATCAGGTCTCATTCGCTTACGACGGCGGCCAACGTCCCGCGCTGCAGGATTTCTCGCTGCACTATTCCGCACGGGCAGAAGATCGCTCTGGTCGGCGCGACAGGCGCGGGTAAATCCACCGTGGCGAATCTGCTCTTGCGCTTCATCGATCCGGACCGTGGATCAATCAGCGTCGCTGGAACGCCGTTGATCGAAATTGATCCGGCGGTCTGGCGATCGCAAGTGGCCTGGGTGCCGCAGCAGCCGCATCTGTTCTATGGCACCATCGCAGACAACATCCGCCTGGCCAGGCCGACAGCCACGCAAGACGAAGTCAGGGTCGCAGCGACCGCCGCGCACGCGCATGACTTTATCCAGAAACTGCCGCGGGGCTATGATACGCCGATCGGGGAGCAGGGCGCGCGCCTGAGCGGCGGGCAGCAGCAGCGGCTGGCCCTCGCACGCGCGTTCCTCAAAGACGCGCCGTTCCTGATCCTCGACGAAGCGACGTCGCATCTGGACGCCGAAAGTGAAGCGCTGCTTCAGGACGCGCTCGATCGGCTGCTGCGCGGCCGCACGGCGTTGATCATCGCGCATCGCTTGAAGCTGGTCTACACAGCCGATCAAGTGGTGGTGATGCAGCAGGGCCGCGTCGTCGAAACGGGAAAGCACGCCACACTGTTGGCGAAGAACGGCGCGTACCGGCAGCTCGTCGCGAGTTATGAGGGAGGCCAGTGATGAGCACCTTCACGCGCCTGCTCAAACTCATCGCACCCTTCAAGCCGTGGGTGGCGCTGGCTGTGCTGTTGAACTTCGTGACGATCGGCTCCAGCGTGGGCCTCATGGCCATGTCGGCGTATCTCATCTCCAAAGCGGCGTTGATGACCGACGTCTCCGAGTTGGCGCTGGCCATCACCAGCGTGCGCCTGTTTGCGATTTCGCGCGCGGTCTTCCGCTATCTCGAGCGCTACTTTTCGCACACGGCGACGTTCCGCATTTTGACGCACCTGCGCGTGTGGTTCTACAGCGCGATCGAGCCGCTGGCCCCGGCGCGCCTCATGCGGTATCGCAGCGGCGATCTGCTGGCGCGCAGCGTGGCCGACATCGAAACGCTGGAGAACTTCTACATCCGCGTGGTGGTGCCGCCACTGGCGGCCGCCGCTGTGGTGATCCTGGCCTGCCTGATTTTAGGCTCGTTCGATGGGACACTGGCGCTGGCCCTGTTGATCTTTCTGTTGTTGACAGGTGTCGCGCTGCCGCTCACGCTGCGCTGGCTGGGAAAGACCTCCGCCGGCCAATTGATCGCCACGCGGGCCGAACTTAACGCCATGCTGGTCGACGAGATCCAGGGTCTGGCCGATCTGCTGGCTTTCGATCAGGCGCAGGAACATCGCGCCCGAGTGCTGCGCCTGAATGGCGAGCTCAATCGCGAGCAGGAACAGCAAGCGATGCTGCGCGGCGTGAGCAACGCGCTGGCGATATTGTTCACCAGCCTGGCGGCGCTGACCGTGTTGTGGCTCGCCATTCCGCTGGTCAGCGGCGGCCAGATCGAAGGCGTGTATCTGGCGCTGCTGCCGCTCACGGCCATCGCGAGTTTTGAAGCCGTGCAGCCGCTGGGCCTGGCGCTGCAGCAGCTGGAGTCCAGCCAGGCCGCGGGCCACCGCTTGTTTGAGCTGATCGATGCCGCGCCGGAAGTGACTGATCCGGCTGAACCTGCGTCATTGCGAGGAGGCATCCTAAGCGGAGCACAGCGGAGTCGAAGGATGCCGACGACGCAATCTCTGTCGCCCGAGATCGAGATTGCTTCGTCGCAAACTGCGCTCCTCGCCAAGACGGACATTGCCTTCAGCGACGTGTCTTTTCGCTACAACCCGGGCGATCCTCTCGTGCTCGACGGCGCGAGTTTCACCTTCCCGGCCGGCAGCCGCAGCGCCATCGTCGGATCGAGCGGATCGGGCAAATCGACGATCGTGAATTTATTACTGCGCTTCTGGGATTATCACGAAGGCCAGATCACGATTGGCGGAAACGATCTGCGCGCTTATCGCGCCGACGATGTGCGCGCGCTATTGGGCGTGGTTCCGCAGAACGTTCACCTGTTCAACGCCACCATCGCGGACAACTTGCGGCTGGCGAACCCGGACGCCACCGCCGAGCAGATCATGGACGCGTGCCGGCAAGCGCAGTTGCACGACTTCATCGCCGGCTTGCCGCTGCAGTACGATACGCTGATCGGCGAGAATGGCCTGCTCTTGAGCGGCGGCGAACGTCAGCGCCTGGCCATCGCGCGCGCCATCCTGAAGAACGCGCCGATCCTGATTCTCGACGAAGCCACCGCCAACCTCGACGCGATCACCGAACAGCACTTGCTCAAATCATTGGCGGCGTTCCTGATCGGCCGGACGGTGATTATCATCTCGCACCGGCACACGGTGATCGAGCCTGTCGATCGCGTGATCGAATTGGAGCAGGGCCGCGTGATCGAGCCATTCTTCGTGAAGCGAACTGCCCTTATTCCATAGGCGAGGGCATCTCATTTCCGCTGTGCTACAATCCCGCGCATGTCACGACGACCGGTCATCCTACTCGCCGCCGGGCTGGCCGCGCTCGGCGGGCTGCTGTTGATCATTTCGCTGGCCTCGCTGCGCGGGCCATGGGCTGCGCCGCCGTCGACAGCCACGCCGGCTGCTCGCGTGCCCACAGCGCTTCTCCGTGACTCCGGCGCCAGTCTCAGCGGCCACACCCGCGCCAGCCGCGACGCCCGTGCCCAAGCCCGACATCGGCGTGCAGGGCGAGTTCATCGGCCCCGAGGGCGATAGCGGCATTCAGTCAGCGGCGAATCTGGGCGTGGGCTGGATCAAGCAGCAGATCGATTGGAATTCGATCGAATATGCGCGCGGCCTGTATCGCTGGGGCGAGCTCGATCACCTGGTGGCTGAAGCGCAGCAGCATGGCCTGAAGATCCTGTTCAGCGTGGCGCGCGCGCCGGGCTTCAGCCGCCCGGAGCCGGTGGAAGAAGACGGCCCGCCGGGTGACTTCGCGATCTTCCGCGATTTCATGCATGCGCTCTCAGCGCGTTATCAGGGCCGCGTTGCGGCCTACGAACTGTGGAACGAGCCGAACCTGCAACGCGAATGGCGCGGTTTCGATCTGAGCGCGGCGAAGTTCGTGGAACTGATCAAGGCCGGAGCTGCCGGTGTGCGTGAAGGCGATCCCGGCGCGATCGTCATCAGCGGCGCGCCCGCCGTGACCGGCATCGACGATAAGATCAACGCGATTGACGATCGGGTATTCCTGCGCGAGATGATCGCGGCGGGCGTGGGCGAGGCCGTCGACGCGATCGGCGTGCATCCCTATGGCGCGGCCAATCCGCCTGACGAACGGGCTGCCGACGCCGCGCACCTCCGATCGGGTTATAACAGCCACCCCAGTTTCTTTTTCCTTGATACCCTGGAGGATTACCACACCATCCTGCGGGACGCCAACATCGATAAGCCGTTGTGGGTGACGGAATTCGGCTGGCCGTCGATTGAGAACTTCGGTGAAGTGGATACCGCCGGTTGGGAGTATGCGCGCGATGTCACCGAGGCCGATCAGGCGGCGTACCTGCTGCGCGCACTTCAACTGCGGCGCGAGCGCCCCTGGGTGGGGCCGCTGATTATCTGGAACCTCAACATCGCGCCGCTGTTTGGCGCGGAACGACCGGAATCGGCCTATGGGCTGCTGCGGCCGGACGGATCGAAACGGCCCGCGTATCAGCAGCTGCGCCGGGCGGGGGAGTGAACGGGTTAGAAACCCGACTTAGAGCGCCGGATTGTGTTCATGTTTCCCCCTGTCATTTGTCTCTTATTTTCCTCTTGGGACGCACCGCAACCTGAAATTCGTCGCGATAGATCACGTCGACCGCCTTCTCTTTGATGCGCAGGACCCGGTAACGCTGACCGACCTGCTGACAGACTGCGATGGTCTTGCGTCCGTAACGCCGCCAGCCTTCTTCAGTAAAGTAGAACCGCACGTTCTTGTTGACCGGACGGCGGGGGCTGTTCATATGCAGCCAGGCGTTCCACACCGCAGGGCTGCCGAAGCCCACCAGGCCCGATTTTCGGAAGCGTGGATTCTCCTTCTCAACGGGGTAATCAGGATCGTCGGTGCTTTGCCGCGCGGCCTCAATGAAATTGCGGTAGTGTTCTTCACTCATCTCGTCGAAGAGTTCGATGCGCCGGAACATGGAGAAGATTCCTGTTTGCCTGACATCTGATAACGTTCATGCCTCGCCCGTTTCCGGCAGTTCTTCCAGCGCGACGTGCCCGGCCTGCGCCGCCGCCAAGCGCCGCGCGTACCACGTCGACAGCGGCCCGGCCGACAGGCCGTGCGCCAGCACGCTGAGCAGAATAGTCCAGGTCGCCACAATCACCAGCGTGTCGCTCGAACGCTGCGCCTCTTCAAAGTTCAACAAGGCCAGCAGCGTAAACACGACCGAGGCCAGGCCGCGCGGGCCAAACCAACCCATCAACAAAACGGTGTCGCGGCGCAAGCCTGTGCCCTTGAGGGCCAGCGCGACCGAAATCATGCGGATGACGGTCAGGCTGAGAACGGCATAAACGATCGGGCGCAGATCGGTCGTGCCGGACAAAGCGATCGGCACCAGGATGGCCCCGAAGATCGTCCACACGATCAGGGACAGAAATGATCCATTGTTCTCGGTCAGTTCAGTCGGCCTGGCGAAGCGGTCGTGCGTGGCCGCGCCGAAGACGATGCCAGCCACAAAGGCGGCGATGAAGCCGTTGCCGCCCACGGCCAGCGAGGTGAAATAGGCGGCCAGGCCGAGGCCCAGGATCGCGATTTGCTCCCATATTTCGTTCGTCCACTGGCGGCGCGCCGTTTGCCCCAACAACCAGCCGCCCCCGAGGCCGGTCAGCGTTCCAACGAGCACGGCCAATCCGATCTGCGTAGCGGCGCTGAGCAGCCAATGGCTCTGCGGCTCATACTCACCCACGGCAATGGCGACAAAGAGCACGACAAAGGGCGTGGCGATGCCGTCGTTCAGGCCGCTCTCGATGTTGAGCGCGCGCCGGATGCGCGCGGGGACGTTGGGGTTGTTGAAAATGGGCAGGCCCAGCGCCGCATCCGTCGGCGCGAGGATGGCCCCGAGCAGCGCCGCCGCGGCCAGGCCTTCGGCCGGAAACAGGCCCGCGGCCAGGAGCGCGCCCAGGACCAGCATCAGCGGCAAGCCGATCAACAGCAGGCGGGCGGGCAAGCCCGCGTCCCGGCTGACCTGCTGCAGATTCAGCGTCGAGGCGTCGGCGAAGAGCAGCAGCGCCAGGGTGATCTCGGTGAACTCTTTGAGGCCTTCGAACTTTGGCGTCAAAGGAAGCACGCCCAGGCTGTTCAACACCAGGCCGCCCGCCACAAAAATCAGCGGCATGCTGATGGACCAGCGGTTCAGGCGCTCGGCGGTGGCGGCATAGAGCAGAATCAGAAAGGATAAAGCGGCGATGCCAAATAGCATGGTTAAGGTACTCCGTCGATTTCAGACCCGAAGTGTTTTCAAAACCCTTCGCGTCTACCCACACTGGCGCAAGACCGTCCCCCTAACCACCGAGACAATCTTTTGTAGGAACGGTTGATCAAAGCGTGATTGTTCAGATTCTTGCTGTACATCAGAGTATAGCCTAACCTCAAGCAGAGTCAAATTTGACCTCAGCCGAGCCGTTCCTTGAAGAAGGCCAGCGTCCGCTGCCAGGCATCGGCGGACGCCTCGGCGTTATAATTGGCTCGCTCGTTGGTCGTTGAAGAAAGAGTGCTTCGCGTCTGGATAAACCTTGATGTCGTGCTCGATCTGATAAGCGTCCAGCACCGTGTCGAGTTTGCGTCCCATGCCGGCTGTGAAGTCTTTTTCGGGATAGGAGCCGACGACGGGGCAGGCGCGCTGCACCGCTGTGAGGGGGCGCGGCGTCGTGCCATAGAACGGCGCGATAACTTTGAGCCGATCGTCGGTGCACGCCCAGCCGATGGCAAATCCGCCGCCCAGGCAGAACCCGATCGCGCCGACGCGTAGCGCGTCGACACCCGGCTGCCGGGTCAGATACGTGAGCGCGGCCTTCAAGTCCTTGATGCCCTGATGATGCAGCGAGTTGGTGAACAGGCCGCCCATGAAGCGGAACATGCACACCAGGCGATTGCGCCCCGCAAACAGATCGACGGCCAGCGCGGCATAGCCTTCCTGCGCAAAGCGCCGCGCGATATCGCGGATGTTGTCATTCAGGCCGAAGATTTCGTGAATGACGACTACCGCCGGGTGCGGTCCCGGGCCTTCCGGCGTGGCGAGATAAGCCGCTAATGTTGACTTGCCCGACTGAAATGAGACCGTTTCCGTTTGAATCGACAAGTTTTCTCCCTGGTTTGCAGATAGGCCCATTGTCCCTGATGTGCGGCCCGGCGTCAATACGAACGACGTGTCGTGCCGAGTAATCCATGACCGGGGTGGTCATCCAGCCTACGAGGATCCGCGCCGCTCAAGCCGCCGTCTTCGGCGGCGTCTGTGTCCGCACGGTGGGCGGCGCGGCCGGCAGGGATGTCAAGAGTAGCGCTGCGCCAGGCGCGTATCTTCGCTACACTACGACCGCTGTGCGGTCACATGGGAGGCTTCGCACTGCTCACGTCTCGCATGGTTGACGGGGTTGAACGGTTCGGGCGAGATTCCTCACTTCGTTCGGAATGACACGGGGATGGGGCTGTGATTGGTTCAAATGCGTTTGGCCCAGATGTTTTGGCCCGGACCGGATACATGGTAGAATCGCGGTGAGCACAGGCCGCCATGTCCAAACTCTGGATCTACACCAACTACGATTGCAACCTCAAGTGCGCCTACTGCTCGGTCGAGTCGAGCCCCGCTGCGCCGCGCCGCGCGTTGAGCCCCACCACGGTGCGTCAGTCGATCGATGAAGCCGTGGCGTTGAACTTCGCCGAGGTGTTCTTCACGGGCGGCGAGCCGTTCATCCTCGACGACATCTACGACATGCTGGCTTACGCCTCCGCGCGGCTGAAGACGACGGTCTTGACGAATGCGATGCTCTTAACTGGCCGGCGGCTCGAGCGATTGTGCGCGATCAGGAACGACAGCCTCATTGTGCAGGTGAGCCTGGATGGCGCGCAGCCCGAGCAACACGACGCCTATCGCGGCGCGGGGAGTTGGATCAGGACGGTGGCTGGCATCCAGGCGCTGCTGGCTAACGGCTTTCGTGTGCGCGTGGCCACCACTCAGACGCTGGCCAATACCGCGCACCTGGCCGAATTGTGCGAATTCCACCGGTCATTGGGGATTCCTGAAGAAGATCATCTCGTTCGCCCGCTGGCGAAACGCGGCTTTTCATCAGACGGCATGGAGGTCGGCATCGCCACGCTCGCGCCGGAGCTCACCGTCAATTCCGAAGGCGTCTTCTGGCATCCGCTCTCCACGGCCGCCGACATGCAGATCAGCCGGCAGATTTTTCCATTGGTCGCTGCGCGCGATCGGATGTGCCAGATTGCGGAAGAGATCGCGCGCACGGGCGCGGTGCCGCCCATCACGTTTACCTGAGGGTGACGTGGCGCTCTCGTGCAGAGCCACCGAATTCGGAATATGGAGTCATGACCGCATCTGCCTCGCTCCAATCTCCACGCGAAGCGTCCAACCGCCAGCGTCCAATCCTGGCGCTGCTGGGTGTGGCTGTGCTCAGCGCGTTCATCTACTGGTTCGGCCTCACGCAGCCCTATAGTCTGCTTGATCTCTATCGGCAGCCGCTGCTCGATCTGCGCAAACTCAGCGAAGGACATCCCGAAAAACTTTGGCCGCTGGTGATCGAGTTCGTGATCTTGTTCGCGCTGTACATCGCCGCCTGGCAAATAGCACGGCGTGTGCACACCCGTCCGGCGTGGCTCGTCGTCGTGGGCAGCGCGATCGTCTTCAGCGCGATCTTGCTCTTCATGTATCCCTACGACGCCGCCGACATCTTCGACAATATCATGCACGGGCGCATCCTCGGCACCTACGGCGCCAATCCCTTTCGCGACGTAGCCGCGCAGTTCTCCGCCGATCCGTTCTTGCCGTATGTCGCCTGGCGCAAAACGATCTCGGCCTATGGTCCCGGCTGGGAATTCGCCGCGGGGTTGAGCGCGCGGCTGGCCGGCAATGATCTGCTGACGAACGTGTTCGTCTTCAAGCTGATCCTGGCCGGTTTCATGGCGGGCTGCGCCGGATTGATCGTCGCCATCTTGCGCCGCCTTGCGCCCGATCGCGTTTTGCCGGGCGTCGTGTTGTTTCTCTGGAACCCGGTGGTGCTTTACGAAACAATCGGGCAGGGGCATAACGACGTGGCGCTGTTGTTCTGGATGCTGCTGGCCGTGTGGCTGCTGTCGAAGAAGTGCTACACGCTGACGATCGTCGCGCTAGTGATCGGGGCCTTGTTCAAGTACATTCCCGTCTTGTATATTCCGGCAGCGCTGGCGCTCGCGCTGCGCGACCTCGGTTCGACCCGTTCGCGCCTGCGCTACCTGGGCGTGACTGCGATCGTCTCACTCGTGCTCATCCTCCTGGCCTACGCGCCATTCTGGAACGGCCTCGAGACCCTGAGCATTACCCGCCGCATGAATCTGTATACAACCTCGCTGCCCGCGGTGGCCTACAACTTGCTGCAGTTCAGCCTGAGCCCGGCAGCTGCCGCGCGCACGGTGAGCCTGGCCGCGCTGACGATCACGGCGATCGCCGCGCTGGTCATGGCGTGGCGCGCGTGGCGCGATCGGTCCGATCTCAGTTTCACCCGATCGCTGTTTACCCTCACCGCGTTTTATTTGCTCTTGACCGTGCCGTGGTTCCATGCCTGGTATGCCGTGTGGATCGTCGGCCTGGCCGCGCTGCTGCCGATCGGCCATGCGGTGCGCTTCGCGTTCATCTTTAGTTTTGCGGTGCTGGGCAAGCCGCTGATCTTCGGTCCGCAGTTGTTGTGGCCCACGCGCCCGCCGGAAGAGGCGCGCCTGATCGAAGTCATCCTGGGCCCGCTGGTGCTGGCGCTGCCGTGGCTGTATGCACTCTATGCGTTGCTCGACACGTGGCGCGCACGGCGGCGCGCATGAACGCCCTGCTGGTCGTCGCCAAGCAGCCGGTGCCCGGGCAGACCAAAACGCGGCTGGCGCCGCCGCTGTCATTGGAGCAAGCCGCGGCGCTGTATGAAGGTTTTCTGCGGGATACGCTCGATTTGATGCGCGCTGTGCCGGACGCGCGGCGGGTCATTGCCTATCTGCCGCGCGAGGCGCGCGCTTACTTTGCGCAGCTCGCGCCCGGCTTCGATCTGATCCCGCAGCGCGGCGCGGATCTGGGAGCGCGGCTCGATCGCGCCTTGACAGGCTACCTCAGCCGCGGCTGTGAACGAGTCGTCGTCATGAACTCCGATGGACCGACGCTGCCGATCGAGTACGTGCGGCAGGCGTTTGCGGCGCTGTCCGATCCCATCGACGCCGTGCTCGGCCCGAGTGACGACGGGGGCTACTATCTGATCGGGCTGCGGAAGCCGGCGCCGCGCCTGCTGCGTGAGGTGCGCATGAGCACGCCGCGCGTGCTGGCCGACACGCTGCGCATCGCGCGGGAAGAGAATCTGCGCGTGGCTTTGCTGCCGCCGTGGTATGATGTGGACGATCACGCATCACTCGAACGGCTGATTGCCGAGGTGCGAGCGAGCGCCGCCGATGTCGCGCGGCACACGCGATCGGCGCTGGAAAACATGGGGAGGCTTCACGTTGACCTCAGAGAGTTTTCATTGTTCCACTCCCGTCAAGATTCGCTTCCGTGATCTGGACGCCTTTGGTCACGTCAACAACGCCGTGTATTTCACGTTCATGGAAATGGCGCGCGTGGCCTACTTCTCGCAGATCGGCCTGTTGAAATCTGGCGAATTTCCCTCGCCGTTCTTCATCATTGCCGAAGCGACCTGCCAGTTCAAAGCACCCATCGACATGCAGACATCGCTCATCGTTCAGGTGCGCGTCAGCCGCCTGGGCCGTTCGAGTTTCGACATGGAGTACCGCTTCGTCGACGAAGCCGGCGGCGCGGTGCTGGCGACCGGGCGCACGGTGCAGGTCACTTTCGACTACACGGCTAATCGCAGCGTTCCCTTGCCGGAGGAGTGGCGCGCTGCCATCGTTCAATTTGAGGGCCTATGACACCCGATCGGATTGACGCGCAAATCTGTTACCTGCTGGTAACGCCGTTCACGGAATCGGTGAGGGCGCTGGCTGCGCCGGAGCCGGTGCGCCTGCGCGACGCGCCGTACTTCGTGTCGGTCGACGTGGATGTGCGCCCTTTGGATGCGACGACGCTGCACGTGGAAGGCGTGCGCGTGGACGTCCGCCGCGCGGTTTACGACGAGCTGGCCGTCGTCGCCGAGTGCGCGTTTCCGCTGGCCGACGCGCTGGGCGATGAAGCGCAGCTGCGCAAAGATCTCATTCAGATCGAATTGCGGCGGCAGCTGCTGGCGGCGCAGTCGAGCGTGGGCGGCATGTATGAAGAGTATTCCGTCCTGTTGATCGAGAAGTTGGCTGGCAGCCCCGACGAGTTCCTCGATCGCAACGGGCAGGCGCTGGCGCGTTTCATCCGATCGCAGCGCGACGAGTTCAGCGCCGGCGAGATCGAAAGCACGCTGATGTCGCGGGCGCGCTACTCCGAGCGCGAGATGACCGTGGTCGACTGGGAGGGCGGCATCATCTTTTCGACCGAGGGGGATTTCCAATCCGACATCGATCTGCTCAAGATCGGCAACTACCAGCTGCTGCGCTACCGGCTGCTCGATCACACGATCGAGCGAAACCTGGAAACGGTCGATCGGCACCTGCACGAAGGCGCGCGCCGCACCCTGTTTCCACGCCGCCCCAAATCCGTCCTGCGGCAGGTGGTGGAACAGCGCCTGGCCTTGATGCTCGACTTCGAGAAGATCAATCAGGGACTGCTGCTTATCGGCGACTGGTACACGGCCAAGTTGTATCGCATCATCCACGACGAGTTTTACCTGGACGAATGGGCGGCGGCCATCAAGGACAAACTGCGGAACCTGGAATCGATCATTCAAGTGATCCAGGACAACTTCTCGTTTTCGTGGTCGACATTTTTGGAGATGGTGCAAATTGCGGGCTGGCTGGTGTTGCTGCTGGGCTATTTTGTGCTGTTCTATTTTGATATTCAAGCAGCCAAGTGAGCCGCGCCACTCGATCGAAGAGACCTGCCGCGCAGCAGGTCTTTTTGATCGAGTGGCGGTGATTACTCGGCAGCGATCGCGCCGGAATCTACTGGCGGTCTGGGCTGCGGCGTTTTCAGATAAGCCAACGAGATGGCCAGTGCGATTGCCTGGAAGAACGCGCCCGACCAAAACGGCAGCGTCATGCTGATAACGACAACGGTCATGCTCGCAGCGGTGACGGCGGTTGCCTGATCGTCACCTTTGTCATAGAATGCAGCGAGTTTCCAACTGCTGGAGGCACAGCTTGAAAATGCTGCTTGGCCGCAAATTCATTGTTCCATCGCTGATCATTCTCGCGGTTTTGCTGGTTGTGGTCACGCTGCTCGCGCCAACCGATCGAGTCCTGGGCGAGGCGACGCGCATGGTGTACGTGCACGGCGCGATTATCCGCGTGATCCTGGGGGCGTTCTTATTGTCCGGGCTGCTGGGCCTTGTTTATCTATTCAACCGGAAAACAGCCTGGGTGGAGTGGTCGCGCGTGCTGATGGAGACCAGCCTGGTGTTGTGGATTCCCTACTTGATCAGCAGCACGGCCGCTACCCTGCAGACGTGGGGCGCAATTGCATGGTTTGAGCCGCGCTGGCTGGTGACGCTGCAGGTCTCGGTCGTCGCGCCGCTGGCGTATGGGGTGTCGTTGGTAGTGAAGAAGCCGATCGTGACAGCGGCACTCAACGTGACCGTCGCCGTCACGATTTTTGTGTTGACGCGCAGCGCCGGGCTGGTGCTCCACCCGATCGATCCGATCGGCACGTCAGGTAACCCCGGCATCATCGGATCGTATCTGGCCTTGTTGGGGTTGTGTGCGTTGTTCGCCGTGCAAGTCGCGCGCGGCCTGCGCGCCTGGCATCAGGGACGTGCAGCGTAACGTTCTTCGATCTGCCTCACGCGCTCAATCTGCTGAAGGTTCCACTCATGCTGCGCTTCGCCTTCCCGCACGGGGGTGCTAAACCACGCGTCGAGGATTTCTTTCGCAATGGGCAGGGAGGTAGCCCGCAGGCTCAAAGCCAGCACGTTCGCGTGATTCCAGATGCGCGCGCCGCGAGCGGTTTCGGCATCGTGGCACAGTGCCGCCCTCACGCCGGGAACTTTATTGGCGGCGATGCTCGCCCCCGTGCCGGTCCAGCAGCACACAATGCCTTCGTCCACTTCACCGCGCGCGACCATTCCGGCGGCGTGGCTGGAAGTCAGCGGCCAGTCCACGTCGGGATCGACGGGATCGATTGGGCCGCACAAAACGATCGAGTAGCCGCGTCTCTGCAACTCGCTGATTAAGAACGACGTCAACTCGTTGGCCTCATCACTGCCCAGCGCGATCTTCATGACGGGCCTCCTCACATTACAAACCGGATTTCTTCACGAGCGGCACATCCGGTTTGTTTCTGTCGATTCTTGACCCCGCGAGCAACTATTATGAACGCTTGCCTTCCCAATCAAAGGCTTCTTTGACGCCTGGCGATAACGCATAGATCAAGATAAGGGCATTAACAATCAGCGACGGCAGCATAGCCGCCAGGGTCGAAGCGCCGAGGATCGAAATACCGTCCATGATCAGGTTCAAACCGGCGAGGACTATTACAAACAGCCAGCCCCGCAGATCCACGGTCCACAATGCGCGGAACAGCCAGACGTAGAGGGCCGTCATGACGCCCCAGATAATGGCCCCAATCAGGTCAAAGCTGAAGAACTTGACAGGACCCAGGAACATCGGCAGGATATGAAGCATCTGCAACGTGTGCAACAGGGCTGCCAATGCTGCCAGCAGGGCAAGCACGGCCAGAATAGTGATGCCAATCGGGCGATGGGGTTTGGCAGTGGACATCGAATCCTCCTAGATTTGTCTAAGCTCGCGCGCAGGGGCAGGGCGCAACCTGTGCGAGGCAATGCGTCTGCTGCAGTGTCTTAAAACACCGCGCTTCCAACGAAGTTACGCGTGCTCTCCCAGTACCGGTACAAGTCAGGACTATCGCTTCTGGATTGAACTGGACAGTGGGCTGCGCGGCTGGGATCAACTGCGCGAAGCCTGGCGGTCCTCGATCTGCCTCGCGTATTGGATGTATTCCTCAGGCTGGTTTTGCGATTTCGTCGAGTTTCGCTTTGAAAGCGGCGCTGGCCTGTTCCTGGGCCTGCCACAGCGCATTGAGCTCGGCCATCCTGGCCCGGGGATCGTCAGGAGCCAGCTCCGCCGCCGGCTTCTTCTTGGCTGGCGCGATGAAGACACTGGCCAGGAAACTGGTCAGCACGCCGAGCAGGGCAATGCCGCAGAACATCACGATGACGCCGATCAAGCGTCCCACGTCGTGGTTGGATAGCGATCACCGTAGCCCACGGTGGTAATGCTCACGAATACCCACCAGACCGCGTCCTCGCCCGTGACGATGTTGGCGTCAGGATTCACTTGCTCGGCCTGCAGCACCAGGATGGCCGCTATTTCGGCTAACACGATGACGGAGAAGATCGTAATGTACAACGCGCTGCCAGCCCGATTGTTGATGACTTCGTTGATCATGTTTTTCAAGCCAAAGGTCCGCATCAGGCGCGCGGCGCGCACGATCCGGAACAGGCGGAAGATCCGCAGCATGGGCACGCAGGCCAGCAGATCGGCCCAGCCCCAGTTCTTGAAAAAGTACTGCCGTTTAGATACGGCGTGGGGATCCCGTTTCAGGCAAGGTATGGGGATGCCTCGCCCATAGCTCGGGTCAGTTTCTGAACGGCAGATCTGCCGGCAATGAAGAACGGCTGAGCACCAGAGGCGGCACTCGCTGGCGGCGAATGTCTCCTCTGGTGCAAACATTGTCTCAAGCTGAATAAGACATCCAGCTTATGCGGCTTTGGCTTCATCCTTGGCGGGCTTCGCTTCGTCGGCCTTCGCATCCACCACGACGGCGGCCGCACCCTCCCTGGTCACGGCAGCGGCGCCGGCAATGACTTCATCCTTGGTCGCCACCACGCCCTCGGCATAAGTGCCCTCGGCGGTGGTGACCATCCGGCTGGCTTCCACCTTCGTGTCGCTGGCGGCCACGCGCGCCGTCTCCAGCGTATCGCCGGTCGCGATGGCCGTCAAAGCCACCTCGCCGCCGGCCTGCAGCTGCTGCGCAATGTCGGCGCTGATCTGCTCAGTCACCACGTCGGCGCCGGCTTCAGCCATTTGCTTCTCCACCTCGCGCACCCAGGTGTGCTCCACCACGGCGACGATGGCCGAGTTGCCCGGCCCCAGACCCTCGCCCAACTTCTTCAGGCGCTCGTCCTTGAAGCCGCCGTCCTTGAGCTTGGCGGCCAGCCCGCCGATCACCGCGCCGCCCAGCGCCGCCCAGCCCACCGGCCCGGCCAACAAGCCGATCACGCCGCCGGCCACGCCGCCGATGACGGCGCCCTTGCCGCCGCCCATATCGGCCGTCTCCTTGATGTGCAGCTTGCCCTTTTCGTCCTTGCGCAGCACCGCCGCGTCGACGATCTTGATCAGGCCCTGATTGCGCGCCTGCTTCAACTCCTTCAGCGCCTCACCGGCTGTGTACTCATCCTTGAACGCAGCGACGACAACTTGAACAGGTACTTCACTCATGGGAGTTCCTCCTAATCTGAGATTATGGCACAAGCCGATCGAGCGGCGCCGCCCGCTCGGCCTGTTGCCAACTCACTACATTGGCGAGTAACGCAGAATCTCCTGGCCCTGATTGCCGCGAATGATCAATTGACCGCCGCTGATCTCGAAGTTCGCGGCCTGTGGCAGCAGTCCCAGGTATGTCTGTTCGATGGTATCGGCCGGATCGCCGCACAGCGCCCCGCCACCGGCCGGGGGATAAATGGTGATCGCCTGGCCGCCGACCACGTAGGACGTGTTATACGGGTTGCAGCCGCCGCTGCCATTCAGACTCCCATCCGCGCCGAAGAAAGCAGTGACCAGCACATCCATCTTGGTATCGATGGGACCGATCCCCAGGCCTTCGCCGGACTGCAGCTTCCAGTTGGTGTTGGCCAGCGGATTCTGCGGCGGCTCCGGTGGGTTGGGAACGCTCTGGACATTGACCGCGACCTGCTGGGAGGCGCCTTGCCGCCGGGACCGCCGGCTTGCAGCGTGTAAACGCGCGTGCCGGCCGCGTCCGCATAATCCTGATAGTTTCCGCTGGCTGGCGCTTCCGGCCACACTGTCACGTTGTTGATCACCAGGTCCACCCGGCTGACCTGGCCGCTCACCGACCAATCGACGCTGACGGTTTGGCCGACCATGACCTGCGATGGCGATGCGTTGAAGTAGTCGATGACGGGCACATTCACCGCCGGATTCACATTGATCGTGCGTGTCTTGACCGTGACGGAATTATCAGGATTGATCACGCGCAGGTAGTAGTTCATGGTGTTGGGCGGATACTCGACCGATTGGCCGACGCCGGAGACACCGTGATCCTGCCAGTTCTGACCGTCGTGATAGAAGTACACGGCCTTCACGTTGCTGGTCGACCACTGAAAGGTGACGGGTTGACCGGCCACGATGTCGGACGGATTCGCTGTGAAAGAAATGTTGGGCGACGGCGTCTGCGGAGGCACAGGCGTGGGCGTCGCTGCGCCGGGCACGATGATGTACACCCATACCGTTTCGCCGAACTCGCGGTTCTGGGCATCGCGCAAATTCCAGAAGCCCTGATAGGTGCCGGGCGCCGTCGGGGCAATGAGATTGACCTGGAAGTCAAAAGTCTCGCCCGGCTTTACCTCCCTGGTCACCGGGATCGGCTGGCCTCCCATCTGCGTGCCAGACGAGTAAGCCATCACATACTTGGTCGTCCAATTGCAGGTGCCGCTGTTGCGCATGCGCCAGCCTTTGGTGAAAGGCTGGCCGGGATTCAGCACAGGCGGCGCCGTCCCACCCTTGTCGTCGTAGGAGAGATCGCCATCCCATGTGGCGCCGTCGCAGCGAACCGGTTGAGGCGTCACCGGGGCGGGCGTGGGCAGCACGGGCGGCGGCACGATATCGGCAGACTTGATGCCCAGATACTGCTCTTGCAGTTTGGCCAGCGTGCCATCGTTTTGCAGCTGCGTCAGCGCCGTGTTGAGTTTGTCGCGCAGCGTGTCAGCGCCTTTCTTGAGGCCGATGGCATACAGCTGTTGATTCAGGTCTTGCGCGAGAATCTTCACGCCACCCTCGCTCACAAAGGACTGCGCCGGTTTCAGATCCAGCCACACCGCGTCGAGGCGCTTGCCTTTGAGATCGGCGACAGCCTGCGAGATGTCGGGGTAGGGGTACAGGTTCTGTTTGGGCATCTTGCCGGTGTCGATCAGCTCGTCTTGGGCGTAAGCGGCATAGATCGAGTTCACTTGCACGCCCAGCCGGGTGGCGGCCAGGGCCTTGGGACTGTTGATGTTTTTAGAATCTGCCTCAGGACGCGACAGCACGGCGTCCGCGCTGGCGAAGTACACATTGCTGAAGTCGGCGATGGCCTGTCGCTCGGGGGTGACTGACAGGGCGCTGATCGCCACGTCGGCCTGATCAAGGGCCACCGCCGTGGGCAGATCATTAAATGCAAAGTCATTCAACTCAACTTTGAGGCCCAGATTCTGGCCGATCTGCCGGATCAGCGCGATGTCAAAGCCGTCTAGTTGGAATTCGTCGTCGTAGTACTCAAACGGCGGATAGTCCGCCGAAGTCCCCACGCGCAGCACACCGGCCTGCTGCACCTTCTGCCAGGAATTATCCTGGAGAGACGGTGCTGGCGCAGGCTTTGGTCGGTACCGGCGCGGAAGTCGGGGGCCGGAGCGTGGGGGCCGGAGTTGGCTGGGCGCACGACGCCAGGATCAGCGCCAGCAAGACGATGAGAATCAGATGTTTTTGGTGTTGCATGGTTTTCTTCCCTCCTTTAGGGTTTCATGTTGGGATACTGATCATCGGCCGGATTGTTGGTTAGATTGCGCGGGCTGCTGCCATCCGCGTTCATCAGGTAGATCTCCCAATTGCCATCGCGGTTGGTTTGGAAGAGGATGGACTTGCCATCCGGCGACCAGGACGGCGTCCAGTTTTCACCCTGGTTGCTGGTCAATGCGTGCAGATTGCTCCCGTCCGCGTTGATCACATAGATATCCGCCGGACCGCCATGATGCGAGCGGAAGGCGATTTGCCCGCCATCGGGCGACCAGGCCGGCGAATAATCAATGCCCTGATCGTTGGTCAGCCGCTTGACGTTCGAGCCATCGGCATTCATGAGGTAAATGCTGTAGACGCCAGTGGTTTGATCACGATCGGAAGCGAAAGCGATTTGCTTGCCGTCCGGTGACCAGGCGGGGGCGAAATCATCACCGGGCGCGTTGGTCAGGCGCGTGGGGTTGGCGCCATCGGCATTCATGAGATAAATCTCATTATTGCCGTCGCGCCGCGAAGTGAACGCGATTCGCTGGCCATCCGGCGACCAGGCCGGAAAACCTTCGTCCGAGTCTGGCTGCCGGGTCAGATCAACTTGGCCGCTCCCGTCGGCATTCATCACTCCCACGTAGTGATGGATCAGACCAGAACCCGTGTAGAGGATCGTTTGACCATCGGGCGACCAGGGACCGGCGAAATAGTTGGAATCACCCGTCACGAGACGGGTAACGCCCGAGTCGTCACTGTTCATCACGTAGATGCCGCTATAATCGGCGTCGCGGTCGGAGCTGAACACGATCGGTCCGAAGCGGCTACCCGATGAGGCCGGCGTTGCGGCGGACGGGGCGCACGCGACCAGGATCAACGTCAATAGGGCGATGCCGATCAGATATTTCCGGTGGCTCATAATCGTTTTCCCTTCTTACGGATTTGGGATGTGGGCGAGTGGCTTTGGGCTTTATTGGGCATGCCCCTCTTCTTCCTCGCTCCGTACTATTAGAGCAGTTTCCGATCTGATTTTCGTCTTTGCTCCCGCTCGCTCCGCGTAGCCATATCCAGCGGACACTTGCACCCACTCCCACTCCGCTTGCCCATGCCCGACGCTTTGCGTCGGTGGGCCGCTGGGCGCGCTTCGGGGACTTCGTGCGTGCAGTGCGGTGTGTGACCATCCGCTGTTAGCGTAAATCGATTGGGAAACCGATCCAGTTAAGGGTTCATGCACCTCAGGCCTCCTCAGGTATAATGATCCACAAAAAGAGGTAGAGCAGAAGGCCGGCGCCCCCCAGCAAGGTGAAGAGTACAAAAGCCAGGCGGAACCAGGTCGATTTGACGCCGAAGCGACTGGCGAGACCGCCACATACACCGGCGATCATTCGATCGGTTTTGCTGCGACACAAATGCTGCTTCAACATGGCACATCCTCCTATTTCAGTGCGATTGGCTCATCCCACGGCTGCGATGCGAACACTCCTGCGCCACCGCTCGGCGGCAAAATCGGCGGGCCATTTTGCCAGTCACGCGAACACCCAAACGTGTTACTCCAGTGTCTTGTCCCCGACCGCGACGGATTTCACTAGTTGTTGAATGAGCGTGAGATCGGGCGTATAGGCAGCCGGAATCAGCTCGTTGAGTTGTGCGGTCAAAGTTGTGATGTAGGTTTCATAGTTCTGAGCAAACTCTTCGTACTCCGTCCCGCTCATCGGAGCCTGCGCCGGCAAGAGCGTGGTGCTAACCGGATAGAAGGCGGCGACGTAATACTTGCCGTCATTCGTCAGGCCCTGGAAGGTATAAAAGAGCTGATCGGCTGTGATAGGTGAAACATCCAGTCCGTATGCCGTGAGAAATCCCACGCCTGTGCCGTTCTGAAAATCGAGATACTGCGCCTGGGCGTAAAACCGTTGCATGCCCGTTTGCGGCGGGAGTACAGGCAGTGGGCCTGTCATCGAGACAGGCTTCGTGGCGAGCAGGTTCTTCAGGTCGGCGACAGTCTGGGCTGTGGACGGATCGAGGTTGATCCAGTCGTCGGTCTTATAGACGAGCACTTGCGCCAGGTGCGGGTTGAAATAGTTTTCCAGCTTTAGCGCCGTCAAACAAAAATCGGATCGCCGCCGGAGTGCCGCCGCCCAACGCCGGCCCTTCGCTGACCGGAACGGCGGCCAGGTTCTCGCCCTGCGCGGTTTGCGCCAGCTGGGCATCGAAAGCGATCTTCACGCCGCCGTACTCGGCAGTGTTCGTCTGGCCTGAGGGCGTGCGTGTCAGCGTCAGCCCGTTCGAGCCATAGCCGGCCTCAGCCGAGTTTTGCAGGACGAGTGTGCCATTGTCGATCTGAATACCATGCCGGGTTGTTCGGATCATGACGTTGATGGTGTCCGCCGTGCTTGTCCACGTGCCGGTTTCCACCATCGGCTTGCCTTTGCCGATATACTGCGTCGTCAACGGGCCTTGTCAGCGGGCATCAGGCTCAACACCAGCACGCGCCCAATCGCATCGGCCGCGGGCGCCTGGCCGGTGTAATTGCCTGTCACGGGCGCCGAGCCCCGCCTGCCGTTGGCGTCTGGGATCCCGACGTGGAACTGCACGTGCCGTTGTAGTACGCCCAGACGTCGCACACCGTGCCGTTCTTGAAGGTGCAGGTGCCCTGCTCGTCCTCCGCGCCGTTGTTGCCGGTGATGGCGTACGTACCGCCGGTAATCGCGCAATACGTGGCGGCGGGTGTGACGTAGCCCGTCACCTTGATGCCGCCCACTGGACAATCGCCGCGGAGCATGGCCCATTCTTCACACTGCCTGTTGTCTTCGAACAGGCAAACCCCATATTGGCCGCCGTCGCCGCGCGTTTGGATCGACACCGTGCCGCCTTGCTTGACGCAGTTCTCCGAAGCGGGATTCGCAGTCTGACTCGACGTTGGCGTCATGATCTGGGGCGGAACAGCACCGCCAGTACAACGCCAGTTGACCTCGGCCGTTTTAGTCGCGACGTTCACGACACAAGCCGGATTGCAGCCGCGCGCCGTCGCATCCAGATCGATCCACCAGGTATTGGAGTTGGGATTGTAAACAGCCTGTGTTCTTTAGTCCTGCCGACTTGCATACAGTCGCTCTGCAGACGCGATTTGTTGGGCCTCGGCCAGGCTTATGGGTGGCGTTGCCGTTGGTTGTGGTGGCGCGGCAGCGGGTCCGCAGCTGATCAGGGCCAGCGTGGCGCAGAGCAGCACCACGCGCCTACGAAATCCACTTATTGTGTGAAACATGACAGACCTCCTTGAGAATGTTGATTACGTTGTCGTTTCGACGAACCGCACGGCAAGGTCTACCGTCGGAAAGACCTGATCTTCGCCGATGAATTCGAGCAGCCCCGCCCGGCGGCTGAACTCGCGCACGGGCGTATGCACATCGGCGAAATACACGGCGATGCCTTTGGCGCGCAATTCCTTGATCAGGCTCTTGAGCATATTCGTGCTGGTCAAGTCGATCTGATCCTGCGCGCTGGCGTCAAAGATCACCACCGGGGGGGATGGTTCTGCTTCGTCGATCAGGGCCTTCACCCGATCGCGGACGGTGAGGGCGTTGGCATAGTAGATCGGCCCATTGAGGCGCAGGATCAATACGCCAGGGACAGGCGTGTTCTCAGGATGCCGGGTCAAGTCCGTGTAAACGCCGGGCGCGCCGGGGACGCGTCCCAGCGAGGAGAGATGCGGGCGGCTCGAGCGGTAGACGACGAACAGCAGCGAGGCCAGCAACCCGATGACCATGCCTTGCAGCACGTCGATCAACAACACACCAGCCAGTGCCAGCACGCCGAACCAGAACTCGACCCGCGACACGAGGCGGACCTGCTGCAGTTTGCGCGAGGCGATGATATGCCAGACCGCGTGGATAATCAGGGCCGCCAGCACGGCTTCGGGCAGCGTCGTAAACAAGGGTGTAAGGAAGAGCACGGTGATGATTGTCACGACCCAGGTGACCAGATTCGCAACCTGCGTGCGAGCGCCTGCGCCCTCTTTGACGGCCGAGGCCGACATGCTGCCACCCGCGATCATTCCGCCGAACACGGCACTGACCAGATTGGCCAGCGCGTGGGCGTTCAATTCCTGATCGGGGTTTACTTCATAGCCGTGTTTTTCGGCAAACTCGCGCGCCACACCCAGCGCTTCACTGTAAGCCACCAGCAAGACGCCAATGGCCGGGAGGATCATCGCCAGATAAGTCGTGAACGGCGCCCGCGGGAACGTCAGCGCGGGCAGCCCCTGCGGCAGCGTGCCCACAATCTCCACGCCGTACTTGCCGTGGAGATCAAGCGCTGCGCTCAGCCCGATGGATGCAAACAACACCACCAGGCCGGCTGGGATCTTCTTGCTCCAGCGCGGCAGCAAGAAGAGCAGCGCCAGCGCCGCGGCTCCGACCACAAAGGTCGTCCAGTTGGCCTGTGGCAGCTCTTTGATAATCCCCAGAAACTTCTCCGCGGTGTTGCCTTCGGGCTTGGGCACGCCAAACAGCTTGTTGAGCTGTCCCACCGCTACAAAGATGGCCAGGCCCATCACGAAGCCATCCATCACCGGCTTGGACAAGAACTGCGTGATGAAGCCCAGCCGCGCCACGCCCGCGACCAGAAAGACCAGGCCGGTGACCAGAACGAAGGCCGACGCATAGGCTTGATAGGTCTCCGGGTCCGACGCCGCGGCCGCCGCAGAAGCAACCAGCGCCGCCGTCACAGACGAAGCGAGGAGCGCTGCTGTCGCCGAGGTGGCCTGCACCACCAGGTGGCGCGATGTTCCCAGTAATGCATAGATGATCAGCGAGGCCAACAGCGTGTACAAGCCCGCTTGTGGCGGCAGGCCCGCGATCCCCGCGTAGGCCATCGCTTCCGGCACCACCAACCCCCACAACGTCAGCCCGGCGATGATGTCGATGGTCAGCCAGGCGCGGTCGTAACGCGGCAGCCATGCCAGGATGGGGATGAAACGTGTCAACCTGTTTGCGCGTTGAGAGGCTCGAATGGTTGTCGTCGACATAGTATCCTCACAATCAGTAGATGCCTGCTCATAAACTTGCCACGATGTGTCATTCCGAAGGAGCGTTCTTTTTGCGACTGAGGAATCTCCGCTTTGACCGGCCGCGTAGCCTATCTGTGGCAGAGACTCCTCACTTCGTTCGGAATGACACTCTATGTTTATCCGCCAATGAGCGGACCCAGGCCCTTGCCCAACATGACGAAACCAAACACGACGAACAGAACCATCATGACCGCCGCGTTGTTTTGGATCAGCCAGGCCTTCCCGCTGTTGAGCGTGGGCGCGGCCTTGTCGCCCAGGACGAGATTGGCGATAACGGGTGCGGCAACGGTGACGCACCCCAACACAATGAAGATGACCAGGGCCGTGATCGTCTGCGCCGAATTCAGCCCTGCGCTGGCGATGACGACGCCGGCCGACACGGCCAGGGCGAGATTCTTCGGATTCACGCCCGACAGCACCACGCCCAGACCTAACGCCTTGCCCGGCGTCATGGAATCGATCCCACTCATCCATTTGGGCATTTCCGCCTGCTCGCCGGGCTTGGGGCGCTTGCTCCAGTTGCGATAGGCGAGAAAGAAGAACAACACGGCCAACAGCAGATGCACGATGGCGCTCAGCGGGGAAGCCGCGCCGCCTGTGGACTGCTGCGCCGGATTGGCGATCAGCACGACCGCCAGTGATACCACGCTGAGGCCGAGAATCCAGCCCAGCAGGAAGCCAAGACTGGTGCCGCGCGCGTTCTTGCTGAACAGCATCAGGATCACGGCGACGATCGGCAGCGGGCTGAGCGCGACGCCAATAGCCAGCGGCAGAATGCTTGCGATAACAGTTCCCATGTCTTCCTCCAAAGATAAAAACGCATCCGATAGTTTGCTTAAGGAGTCACGTTGTCAACTCCTCCGGCGGCCTGTTGCTGGGGAAGAAATCTGCGTATCAGCATCACGATGCTGACGACCAGCACCCACACTGGAAACAAGAAACTCACCCACAGGCTGACGTTGATCACGAGCAAAAGTATCAACGCCACGACGTACGTGACGAGTGCCACCCAGATCGGCATGACGCGAGTCCGCAGCCACGCCGTTGCGGAGGAAATCATGAAGACGGCCGCCATGCGAATGACAAAGACAGCCGAAAGATTGGTTATCAGCGCTCGAGCGAAGCTGGCGGCCGGGTCATCCGGGGCCGGCTGAGAGCCAAAGGCGTAGCTGGCAGCAAAGCCCGTCCCCATAGCGGTCGCCACAAAGAGCATGGCAAGGTAGAGCAGACCGCTGCCGAGATTCACGGTTGACAGGAACTTATCTTCGTGCTCGCCCAGGCGATCGCGCTCCACGCCGATAAACCAGAGGAACGCGATGCCCGCAAAAGGGATCAGCTGCAGAGCCAGCGCAACCAGATCACCTTGTTCTGCCAGCCCCGCCAGGGTCGCCGTCGGATCGTTTTGCAGCTCAATCTGAAGGAGGACCTGAGCCGTAAGCAAAAGGATGCCGAAAATTATGCCGGCGACGGCAGCGCCGCGCGGCGTAGGCAGCGGCCGCGCTCTCTGGTCAATCTGCGATTTACTCATGATGTTATCCCTCCTCGGTACATCCGATGAACTTTGACAACCAAAGCCGGTAATGTCCGCTCTCCGGAGTCGAGACTTGAGTCGGTGAATGTTGCAGAATCCGGTTAAAGCCTCCACTCCGGGTTGCCGAATTTGAACGTCAAAACTCATCAGGACCTGATACGCCGGCGCGGCTCTGGCCGGGCCCCAGTTGAAGCTCGACGGGCGGGCCCGGCCAGGGCGTTGGCGCGATAAGCATACGGTCCGCCAGGCCGCCTACGCCTTACTGCGAGAAACTCAACGTGGACAAGACCTGCAAGACCAGATCATGGTTGGCCGGGTCGGCGTTGTTGGTCCGGGCCTCCGCCGAAAAGCCGGCGGCCGCCAGTTCCTTGTTGATCTGGGTCCAGAGTTCGGTCCCGTCGGCGTTCTTGGTGTAGCAGGTGGACAGCTCACCCTCTGCCACCTTGACGGTCGTATACCCTTGCGGGCACGCGCCGCCGAAGCCGACACCCCAGTGCAGGTCGACACCCCCTTCAGTTCCCTTCAGGGACACCGTCTGGTAGGTATCCCCGGCTTTCTGCGGGACCTCCTCTTTAGTCCAGGCGGCAGGATAGCGGATGCTGAAACCCGCCGGATTGCTGTAGGTCTGCCAGCCTATCCGTCCCGGTCGCCGGAGGGGCGGCTGTCGGCGCAGGCGCGCAGGCCGCAGCCAGCAACAGACAAATGGTCAATGTGAAGACAATGCGCGTTTTCATGGTGTAGTCCTTTCTTCTTTCATTTTGTCTTGATCTTGGACAGGTCAAGCGACTTGAGCCATTCGATTGTTCTTGCCAGGCCCTCCTCGGGCAGAACCCGGGGTGAGAAGCCGAGTTCGCGGCAGATCTTGCTATTGCTGTAATGCATGTCTCTTCCCCCGATCTCGAGCTCGTACCTTGTCAGCGCGGGGCGCTTGGTCGACTTCTCGATCTTCGCCAGCGTCTCCGCCCCTACAGCCACCACCTCTGCTACGGGGAGAGGAATTGTCTGTTTCACTCTTGGCAAGCCGAGCTTGTCCGCCAGCAGATCTGTCAGCTCCTGCCAGGTGACCACCGCGCCGTCGCCGACAATGTAGCCTTGCCCCACGGCTTCGTCATGCGTGAGCGCGAGGATGACCGCGTCCACGAGGTTGTCGATGTAGCACAGCGGGATGGTATTGCGCGGACTCCCGAAGAAGACCATCTCGTGTTTTCGCATGGCGTCCACGAGCTCGGGGAGGAAGGTGCGGTCGCCCGGCCCATAAATCCAGGTGGGTCTGATGACTGCGACCGGAAGTCCTCGCTCCTGCGCGTACGCCAGCGCCATTCTGTCCGCTTCGGCCTTTGTGTCGCTGTAGGGGAATCCCGTACCCTTCAGCGGAAACGAGTCGTCGATCACCTGGCCATCGGTGGTGATGCCGAACACGTCAGTCGTGCTGATGTGAACGATGCGCTTCACTCTGCCCTGAAGAGCGGCGTCAAAGATGTGGCGTGAGCCTTCGACGTTGACCTGCATGAAGGTCTTGCGTGGGCCCCAGTCGCTGGCGAATGCAGCGCAGTGTACGACGCCATCAGCGCCCTCCATGACCTGCTGAACGGAGGCCGCGTCGGTGATGTCGCCGTACCGCAGCTCGCATCCCGCGGCGGCCAGGGCGGCGGTATCCGAATTGCGCCGGACGAGCGCCCGCACGGCGCAGTTCTCGGACCGCAGGCGCTGCGCCACCGCACCGCCCACGAAGCCGGTCCCGCCTGTCACGAGCACTGTCTGTACGTCCTCTCCGAGGTTCATAGCTGACCTCCGTTTCACCGTTACTTCGCTTAGACCCTTAAGGTCTCCGAGACCCTAAGGGTCTGCGTCTCCTTCTTGATGTGATCTTCAAGCAGAACCGGCACCGCCCTCACCAGTTGCTGCAATACTAGATCCCTACTCGCTGCACACCGCAGGGGCGCACTCCTTCCAGGGATTGCAGTCCTGGCCGGGCACGGCGCCGCTGCACGGGGTGAGCCGCTTCTGCGTACGCTGCTCGGCGAGGAGCTGCGCCAGCACGGCCTGCTGCGGCAAGGCAGTCGCGGGGGAGCTGCGTAGAGATTGAGAAGCTCCATCGGGTCATCGTCGAGGTCGTACATCTCAAAGTCGTCGTCCTCCGGCCTGTTTTTGGCTATTGCTTCATAGCCAAGGGGAGACCACGCGGGCATCACATCGGACGAGGGCGGGACAGGGTCTCTTTCTGTCTGCACCTTAAGCACGTCCTTGGGGGTGTCGGTATCAGGGCTGCTCCAGTACTGACGGTTGTCAAAGTAGCGGGAGTATTTCCACAAGTGACCATCGGCGAGACGCGCAATCACCGTCTCGACGTGATTAGGCTCAACGACCGGACGGTAACCCACCCCGAACCTTCTGTACATGTGGAGGCCCCTGCTGGGGTCGTCGTCGGTCATGTAGTAGACAGGATCGTTGAAATCCGACTCGTCGCCCTGGCCCAGGATGAAGGGGCTCAGGTCTCGCCCCACGAAGGGAACGGCGTCGCTGTGGTTCACCGCGAGCACTTGGCGAATCTGGCTGATCTGTTCTGGATCGATGCCCGCCAGTCCCAGCAGCGTCGGCGCGAGGTCGGCATGACTGGTCAGCGCGTCGACCGAGCGAGGGCCCGTGATGCGCTTTGGGTACCAGATCATCAGCGGTACCCGGGTTGTCTCCTCGTAGGCCTGGTACATTTTCTGGTGCATGCCGCCGTGTGCTACGAGCATTTCGCCGTGGTCGGAAGTGAAGACGACGATGGTGTCGTCCTTATAGCGGGAGTTCTGAAGGGCGGTGAAGACCTTCATCATCTCACCATCCACGTTCTTGTGGAGCTGGTAGTAGAAGCGACAGTATTGCTCGGCGTCCAGGACCGGATTCAGCCAGATGTGGTAGGTGTCGCGGTGGCTCGCCTGGGATTTCGGCTTTTTGTTTAGCTCGAGTTTCTCGTCGCGCGAGCCCTGGAAATCGGCCGTAAACAAGGCGTCGGCGGCAGGGACGGGAGGGTCAAGGAATTCATCGATTTTGAACTCGAAACCCGTTTCGTCGGGCTGCGTGAGCATGCCGTCACACGCGATGTCATGAGGGTTCACGAACGAGCAGACGACTAACCAGGGGGCGGAGTTGGGATGCAGGTCGAGCTCCTGAATGAGTTCCGCGGCCTGCTCGGCGAAGCTTACATCCCGGCCCCGCTTGTCTGGCGGCACAGAAGATCCAGTGTCCTTGATGGGGTCGCTCCCGTGGGACTCGGGTCCGATCCAGCCGGCGAAGCCAAAGGGGTCGAGGCGGTTGGCTGCCTTGTAGAGTTTTTCCTTGACCGGATCGCGGGCGCCCGTTTCGGGATCGAAGCTCACCAACGGCTCGTGCGTGCCGGGGACCAGCATGTCGGCGTAAGATACGTGCCACTTGCCTATCCAGAAGGTGAGGTATCCTGCCGCGCGGAAATAGTTGCCGAACGTCGGCACGCTGTTGGGGTCGACCCAGAAGATGTCCGGGTCGCAGGCTTCCTTGGCCGCCGCGAAGGTCTGGCTGGTCCCGTGGAGCGACGGGTAGTGGCCGGTCAGGATGGATGCCCGCGACGGCACACAGGCGGCGGACATGATATAGTTATGCTGGAAGTTCAGCCCGCCGGCGAGCAACGTGTTTTGGAATTCGAGATGCGCGTCGCGAAATTGCCTGGTGAGGTCGGACTCGTAAGGCGGCGGGAAGCGCATCTCATCGCACAGGATGATCAAGATGTTGGGGCCTTTGCCTCTTTTCGGCTTGGGCGGCGCGTCGCTCAGGTTCGGCTGCGCGGTCGTGGCTTCGCTGCTACTGAGGGGTAGCGCGGTGGATGAGGCCGCGGTTGCGGCCGCGGCTGCCGCCAGGCCGCCTTGCAGGAAGCGGCGGCGGCTCAGTGTTAGCGTATCATCCGATTCGGGTGATTGGGGTGTATCGTGACGAGTCATTGTCGTTTCCTTTCTGAATTGGGACATACTTGCCGAGTATCCGGATAACTGCAGGGCTCTTGCTCCATTATCGCGGCGCAGCGGTTAGCGCAGCCCCCAGCTCCAGCAGCATGTCGCGATCCGCGTCTGTGGGCGCCACGACCGGCCCCAGTCCGTAGAAAACGAGCGACCCGCCGCCCGTTGGTTGCATGTACAGCGTGCTGTACGTGGGCGCCAGCGTACGCAAGGTATCAGCCTGGTCCTGGGTGAGGGTCACGTCGCTCTCCGGCATCGAACCATCGCCGGGGCGCAGCAGATGCCAGGTGGAGTCGGGATGGTAATGGACGCTGAAGTCCATGCCCCCTCCGGAGCCTCGCAGGAAGACCCGTTGGGGATGGTCCTGGCCCATCAGCCAGGGATCGAGCGACATGTCGGCGCCGTCGACGGCCACCAGTTGGGTGTCGTCCGACACGCGATAGGTCAGCGTGATGGTTTCAAACCCCACGATTGCCTGCCAGCCGGCTCGCTTGCCACCACAGCCCTCGCGCGGGAACGCCTGGCAGTCGTCAAAGGTCTGCTGCGTCGCGGTCATGGGCACTGAAACGTAAAACGGATCGACAAGGGCCAGGCGCGCCGCGAGGTCTCCTGAGGTTCGCTGCTGCAACGGCGACGGTGGGTTGTGGGAGACGATTGGCCCGGAGGGCAGGGGCGTGGGAACGGCCTCGGCAGCGGCGGGCGAGCGGTAGACGAAGCGGAAAGCGTCGGCCACGACGCTGCCGTCGAGCACGCTCTTGACTTTGAGGAAGGCGCCCGGCTGCAGGTTATAGATGCCGAGGCTCTGCCACTGGCCAGCATCGGCCTGGTAGTTGACGCCCACGGCCTGCGGCGCCGGGTCGCCGGCCGACCGGTGTACCTCGATGATCCCATGGCCGGTTTGGTCGTAATGAGGATTTCCGCACCACCAGGCAAACACCTCGTATGAGCCGGCCTCCGGCAGGTCAGGACGCACTTCGGCAGCGGTATAGAGGCCGGGCAGCGCCACGTAGCAGTCCTTCCCGTACTGCTGCCCGGTGTCGAGGAAATACCAGTTTCCCTTGGGCCAGAAGCTCGCAACGGCATTGTCTACTACGAGCTCCTGGGGCTGCCCTGGAGCCGCGGTCGGCGCGGCCGTCCCCAGGTCCTCCGGTGCCTCGAATGTCAATGTCGCGAGAATTGCGAGCACCACATCTGCGCTGGCAGGTTCCGCATCCCTGGTGGAAGCAAAGCCGGCGACGCCGACCGTGGGCAGCTTCACGGCCGTCAGTGACCAATTGTGGTTGCCATCGGGCGCAACGTAGTAGCACACCGGGATCTGGCCCTGCGCCAGGTGGAGCGCCGAGTACGCATAGCACGCGCCGCCGAAGCCAGACCCCCATTGCAGCTCGATGCGGCCTTCCGGGCCTTCCAAGACATCGACGTTCATCATGGGTTCGGGCGTTGACGGCGGACTCGGCGTCAGGCTCCAGTTCGGGGGATAGCGAACGCTGAAGCCCGCCTCCGTATTGGTGTACGTCTGCCAGCTATCTGACACGGCCGCCGGCGCAGGCGTGGCCACCGACGCAGGCGTGGACACTGGCTCAGGTGTGGCGGCTGGCGCAGACGTGCAGGCCGCAACCAGAAACAGCCCAATGGACAATGTGAAGACAATGCGCGTTTTCATGGCGTAGTCCCTTCTTCAGTCTCAGTGTGCTCAGGTATCGTGAGCGAGAGGCTCGCCCACCATATGAACAACCGCGTCTACTGCCGCGTCATCCTACGCCGGCCGCCTCTACAGGCCTGGCTGTCGACATCCCAGGCTGCGATCACAACGGATTGCCGCCTGCAAAGGTTATTGCGCTCGCACTCGGTACCACAGGTGAGCCGAGAACACCCGCATCCTTTGGCGCATTGCAGCTGCAATGCTCCGGCTCTAGTTTGCCTGGACGCCCTACTGGTCGCCGTGGATCTCGGATGCCTGGTAACACTGTTCAAAGGACCCAGTCTCCTCATAGTGCTCGACGAGCTCGCCGCCCTGATAGCGGTCCAGGCTCACAGGCCCTGAGAAGCGGAGGTATCCCCCGGGGTACCTGAGGAGCTCGGCCACGACTTTTGCACGCCTGTGGTCAGATCCAGGAATTTCTGAGTCACGAGAGTCCTCTGGCGCGAGTAGGTCAGCACGTAGCGCGTGTCCCCATCGCGATAATCAAAGCAGATCGCATCCGGGACGGGTTTGCCGGTGTGTTCGTCGATCTGGCTTCCGCTCCTCGAAAAAGCCACCTTCGTGCCATCGTCCGCAATCACTTTGCCGTCGCGGGCGAGCATATAGAGGGGAAAGGTCGTGTAGCCGTACTGCTTCGCGGCCGTGATGTAGGCCGTGACGAACGAGTAGGGGCCGACCTGCCCGCGCCCCCAGTACCAGTGGTCGACCAGGTGCGGGAACCCCTTGTTCATCCAGTTGTGGTCGTGATAGCCCGTGCCCGCAGCCTCGTGAACCTCCGAGCCGATCCGGTAGGTGGCCTTCACGTTACCCATGGGCACGAACAGGCGTCCAGGCGAAGATCGTTTGACCTTCGGGCCCGAAGACCATGTGGCCTGTCTCCGGGCGCCAGGGCTCCGTCGTCGCCTCGAGCCGGACCTCGGCCGAGAGATCCTCGGCTGCGCCGTTGATCGTATACTCGTGCAGGTCGCCGACGAAGCGATACTTCCCGATCCGGACGTCGCAGCCCTCCTTAGAGGCCTCGAACTCGGCCGCTTTGAACCTGCCGTACTTCATGAACCTCCGCCCGTCGGGCAAGTCCAGGTCGATCTCGATCAGCGGCTCAAGGGGCTGGTGGGGCCGGGAGGCGTCCTTCGTGCAAAAGACCACCGCCAGGTTGGCGCCGTCGTCCAGCAGGCAGTCAAAGTACCACCACTCAATGTTCGGTGCGCCGGGGTCAAGACGGATACCGTCCTCCCATTGCTCGATATGGCGCTTGGTAAGCTTGAAGCGGGCATAATCTTCGGGGTTGGCGGCCAGGTGGGCCGGTTCATTATGGGTGGTCATTGGAATTCCTCCTTTTTTCATAAAGAAATGCTTCTCACCTTCACGTCATGTGACGACACACGCATCAAAACATCGCTGCAAATCGGTCGCATCAATGTTTCCCGGCGCTCCAATCGCTACAAGGCGGGTGCCGGGCCGGCTGCCATCCCATTTGTCGAGTAAGGACACGTCCATCCTTCTGCCAACGACCTGGAGCACGACGCGGCGCTGTGGCACATCGGCGGCATAGACGATACCTTTGCAGCGAAAGATGCCGCCAGGAAATCTTCGAACCGTCTCTTTGAGTGCCTCAAGCGACAGCGGCTGATCCGTCTCGTAACTCCATGTGGTGAAGGTCTGGCGATGATCGTTTTCGTGCTCGTGCTGGTCATCATCGATCTCGGCACGCTGGTTCAGTGCCGCACTGACCGGATCGAATTTTCCGGCGGACATAAGAATCTCGTAAGGTACATCACAAAAGTTGGCCTCGACGATGCGAATGTTGTTGAAATGATAGTCAATCAAAGCCTTGACTTTCTTCACCTGTTCCGGTCCAGCCAGATCGACTTTGTTCAAAATCAGCATGTCGGCGCTGGCGATCTGGCGCAGCTGGAGATCTATGACTACGGGGTGTTCGGGGTGGGCAAAAACCTGTTCCGCGTCCACGACACAGGTGATGCTGTCCAGCCGGATGCAATCACGGAGTTTGGGACTGATGAAGGTCATGGCGATGCCAATCGGATCGGCCACCCCGCTGGCTTCCAGCAGGATGTATTCGGGCTGCTCAGGGCGATTGATGGTCTCTGTAACCGTTTGGACGAGGTCCTCGCGCAGCGAGCAGCAGACACAGCCGTTGGCCAGGCTGATGACGTTGCTCTCGACACCCACGACGAGGCTCGGCGTCAATGTTGATCGAGCCGAAATCGTTGACCAGCACCGCCACCTTCAAGCCGTGATTGCCGCTCAGGATGCGATTGAGCAAGGTCGTCTTGCCCGCGCCGAGAAAGCCGGTCAGGATGGTCAACGGAATTGGCGGCGGGGTGACAGCTAAATCGTGGTCAAAATATTCCATATCTTTCCTTCGCAACGCTCTGCGCTTCCTTGTGGTTACCTGGCGCAATGAATCAAGATTGCGCCAGGTAGCGGGAAAGCAATCCTTATTTCTTTTCGGGCGGACGATTCAATCCTTGCGCCTGCGCCGGGTCCATTGGGAATTGTGGAGGCAGCGGGTGCGCCCAGCGCCGCATTTGGTCCGGGGGCGTAAAGAGCGCGGGATCAATTTCCTGGTCACGCACAAACTGCTCTTGAACCGGCAGGAACGGATTGTGTGCCATCACCGGTTCGGGAAGCCTGCCGTCGAATTGATTTTGGATCATCCATTCGTTGCTCGCGCGCGCCGTGTTTGACGTTTCGGGCAGCGCGGCTTCACGAATCCAGACACGATCCTTGGTCACGTTGACGACGGTGTGGTCAATGCCGAACGCAAACAAGCCCTTGTAGTGCATGCGCACGCCGGCCATCATTTCGCCAATCAACTCACGGTCGAACGAAATGTGACAGGCCATTGCGAGGCGCGGCTGAATCAGGTTCGCCAGATAGCCCGCGGCGTAATGGGTCGTGTGGAAATTGTCGAGCGTGAATGCCCCGATGAACGGTGAAACGCCCTGCTTGAGCGCCCACAGGGAAACATTATCCACCGCCATCTCGGTGACGAACACGTCGACGCCCTTGGCATACTGGGCGGTGAGCTGGTCGGGCTTGCCATCTCCAGTCCAGACGAAGGACAGCCCGTTCCAGTCGAGCCGGTAGGCGGAAGCGCCGTCCACCGCGTGTGAGCGCCGCCAATGCGTCACTTTGACGCCATCTTTGTCATAGCACACGCCGCCATCGTCCCGAAAGTCAAACTCGGTAACATCAATTTCATATCCATCATGCAGCGGCATGCCCTGTGCCTGAACGGAAGTCCACAAGCCCATCGCCTTCATGTGCTCAATCATGGCGGCGGTGCCCAATTCAGGTTTGCTGCTGGACGGACCGATGACGCGCAGCGGTTTCCAGCGCCCATTGAAGGAGCAAACTGCCACAGGTATGGAATATCGGCGTAATGGTCGAGGTGAAGGTGCGTGAGAAAGATGTCGGTGATTTCCGGTATGGGCACCTGATTGGCGATGATGTTGCGGAGACAGCCGGGACCAAAGTCAAAGAAAAAGCGTTTGCCGTTGCCCAATTCCACCATGATGCAGGTTCCCGCTTGCGACATGCGGGGGGGCCAGGGCTGGCTGCCCATAAAGATGAATCGCTAGATGCAGGCGTTCCTCGGGGCTGATCAGGTGATCGTGATCGTCCGCGCCCTGGCAATATACTGTCACTCGTTATAGTCACTCGTTATTAAGGAGACGAAGGGAAAACCGTCTTCCAATCATTCTTCATGCTGACGACGATCCAGCCTTCTTTCGGCGCCAATTGCAGCGCCTTTTCCGCGCCGTCGTCGTAAGCATACTCGCGCTCGGGGTCGTCGTGATGCACCAGCAGGCCCAGCGTCAACCCTTTATGCCCGGCGGCGTACTTGAGCATGTGAATGTCGCCGTCGGAATTTCCCGCCGCCATGATCGGCCTGCGCCCGATGGCGCGGTGGATATGCACGGGCTTGCCCGGACCGTCGTCAATCGGCTGCTCGACTTCTTTGGTGCGCAGCACCTGGGCAACACCTTGAGCATCCTCCCCGTACTGGAAAGTCACGCTGCTCCCGATGGTCATGGAGCGCGGGATGTTGTAGATCTCTTCGCAGACCGCGCGCACGAAATCGCGCCCACCGCCCGTAGTGATGTAGACCTGAAAGCCGTTGTCTTGCAAGGTATGGACCAGCTCCACCATGGGCTGGTAGGTCAGCAGTTTGTATGGCTTTTTGAAACGAGCATCCTGCGCGTTGCTCAGGAAGTCCAGCACGTCCGCCTCGAATGCTTCGAGGGTCATCCCGGCGAGCACCTCGGTGACGCCGGACGCCAGGGTCATGACCCCGCTCGGGTCCCCCCGGGCAAAATCCGTGGCGACCTTGCCCAGCCAGGCCATGTCCTTTTCGTAGACGGCTTTGAAAGGCTGGCGATCGCGCACTTCCGGCTTTTCAGCCGCCAGTTTGCCGATGGCGTGCAAGCCGTGTTGGAGCTGGATGTACAAGGGCTTCTCCAGCCACAGCGTGCCGTCATTGTCAAACGTAGCGATGCGCTCGGCGGGCGGAACGAAATCCGGGCTTCCTGGTGTGGTTATCGCAGCCACAAAATTCAGGATAGCCTGCCGGGTAGGGGTATCATTCCACAGAGATAATCGTTCTGGCATCGTATTCCTCCCAAAAAATAGTTCCTAAAGACTTTCGTGAATACACCAAAGTACAATCAAGGAAGTATTGCGGAATGAACGTTACTCAACCGTCATGCCCGAGTGCTTGTGTCGGGCATCCAAGCTGACGATCGGCAAGTCTTGCTCATCAGTGGCTGGATTCCCGCCACGCCCAGCGCGCCTCCGCCGCGTTGCGGCGGGCAAGGCGACGGCACGCGGGAATGACAATGCCGCAGAACTTGATGGACTGTACTTAGACACTCATTCCTGAATGTTATGCGGCCCCCAAGATGGGGATATGTGCCGGGAGAACCAGCACACATCCCCAATCAACTTAGTGCAGGCTGCCGTCCTGCGCCTTATTCATCTTCGCGATGATCTTATCTATGTTGAAGGAGGGCGCTTCCTGGCGCGGCGGGAACTCTTTGAATGTCTCGAGCTGCTTCGTGATGAACACTGCGGCTGCGGGAACGATATAAAAGTGTTCGAGCACCCAATTCCAGTAGCCGTTGGAATTTTCATCGGCCCTTTCGTAAGGATCCCGGCGCAAGTTGAAGATTTTTGGAATACGCAGTTCCACGAAGGGCTCCGCCCAAACCTGCATGGTTTTGGCGCGCTGCTCCAGCAGGACGATCTTCCAATCGCCGAAGCGAAAGCCGGTGACCTGGCCATCATCGTCGACATAGAAGAAAAAGTGGCGCGGGCTTTCGTGGGTTTCGCCGGTCAGGTAGGGCAGGATATTGAAGCCGTCGATCTGCACATGGAAGCGTTTGTCGCCAGCCGCGTAACCCTGCTTGAGCTTCTCGACGATATCCGGCTCGCCGGCCACGGCCAGCAGTGTGGGCAGCCAGTCCTGATGGGTGACGATGCCATTGAGCACCTTACCCGCCTCGAATTTGCCCGGCCAGCGCACGAAGCACGGCACGCGGAAGGCGCCCTCCCAGTTGGTGTTCTTTTCACTGCGCCAGGGTGTGATTGCCCCATCCGGCCAGGTATTGTAATGCGGGCCGTTATCGGTCGAGTATTGGACGATCGTGTCCTCGGCGATACCCAGCTCGTCCAGCAGGTCGAGCAGCTGGCCGACCGCCCGGTCGTGCAGCACCATGGCGTCGTTGTAGAAGCCCTGGCCACTGATGCCCTCCGCCTCTTTGGGAATGTGGGTGAAGAGGTGCATGTGGGTCGCGTTCCACCAGACAAAGAAGGGTTTGCCCTCGGCATGGGCCTTCTTGATGAACTCGATGGTGCGCTCGGTGACGTCGTCGTCGATCGTCTCCATGCGCTTTCTGGTCAGCGGGCCGGTGTCCTCGACGGTCTGCTTGCCAACCCGGCCCCAGCGCGGCTCCTCGGTCGGATCGTCGACCTCCGTCGCTTTGCAATGCATCACACCGCGCGGCCCAAAGAACTGCTTGAACATCGGCTGCTTGGGATAATCGAGGACCTCCGGCTCCTCCTCGGCGTTGAGGTGGTACAGGTTGCCGTAAAACTCGTCGAAGCCGTGCACGGTGGGCAGAAACAGGTTGCGGTCGCCAAGGTGGTTCTTGCCAAACTGCCCGGTGACGTAGCCGTGGGGCTTGAGCAGATCGGCAATGGTTGGGTCCTCCGGCTGCAGGCCGATAATTGCCGCAGGACATCCCACCTTGGTCAGCCCGGTCCGGACGGGGTTCTGGCCGGTGATGAAGGCTGCCCGCCCGGCGGTGCAGCTCTGCTGTCCGTAGTAATCGGTGAATTCGATCCCTTCGCGGGCGATGCGGTCGATGTTGGGCGTTCGGTAGCCCATCGCGCCCCGGTTATTGTGGCTGATGTTGTACCAGCCGATGTCATCGCCCCACAGGATGAGAATGTTTGGTTTTCCGTTAGGCATGGCTCTGTCTCCTTAATAATCATGATTCGTTTTTGATCGCTACACGTGCCGGGGAGCGGGGCTGCCCGACGGCTTCGCTCCGCCCTTTCCGGTCGTGTTCGAAGCGCTTCCAGCCGTGGCACACCTGAAAAGTTAAGCCACTGCTGCATGGGCAGAGTTGTTCTGGCCTGGCCTTTTGATAAGCTTCTGATAATGCCTCCTTGTATTTGTCAGCAAACTAAACCATCACGATCTGTCTCGTGCCCGACTTCGAGCGGGGCAGCGATGTCGGCGCTCAAGGTTTCCGCTACCGCATGCTTTGCACAACTTCGGTGAAAACTCTTCAACTGCGCGTCCGATTAGTGCCTGATCGGGCAGAGCTTGGCGTTTGCAGCCGTGCCATCATCATGTACGGTGGCGCCAGCCCGACACGGCCTTAAGCGTAATGACGGCCAGCGCCGCCACCAACAGAACGTGCACCAAACTACCACCGACGCCTCCGAGGAGGCCCACCAGCCACAACAGCACGAGTACTCCGGCAATTGCCCATAACATGGAAACACTCTCCTTATGCTTCTTAATTGGATCTCCTTTGCAACACGCAGCCTCTACCGGCCTCCAGTTCAAGCTCGACGGGCCGGACCAGGGCATTCGGCGCGATGAAGCCTGCGCTCTACTTCGCGGGTGGGAAGCTCAACGTCGACAAGACCTTCAGGACCAGATCATGACTGACCGGATCCGCGTTGTTGGTCCGGGCCTCCGCGGAAAAGCTGGTGGTCGCCAGCTCCTTGTTGATCTGGGTCCAGAGTTCAGTCCCGTCGGCGTTCTTGGTGTAGCAGGTGGACAGCTCACCGTCTGCCATCTTGACGGTCGTGTACCCTTGCGGACACGCGCCGCCGAAGCCGACGCCCCAGTGCAGGTCGACACCCCCTTCGGTTCCCTTCAGGGACACCGTCTGGAACGTATCCCCGGCTTTCTGCGGGACTTCCTCCTTAGTCCAGGTGGCAGGATATTGGATGTTGAAACCCGCCGGGTTGCTGTAAGTCTGCCAGCTATCAGACGCGGCTGCCGACGGGGTAGCCGCCGGCGCAGGCGCGCAGGCCGCAGCCAGGAATAGACAAATGGACAATGTGAAGACAATGCGCGTTTTCATGGTGTAGTCCTTTCGAGTCGCATCCTGCATGGACATTCTCAGGCGTGGGGCTGATCGAGAATGTCCATGTCCGGGTAGGCGCCGCCGTCGCGTGCCGCGCGCGGTCCCGGCGGCTCCCTCAGGCGTCAAACGCCGGCTGACTCACGGCGTCGTAAAATACGGGCCGAAATAGATCGCCTGGTCGTACAGCAGCTCGTTGTCGTCCGGTGAGACGTTCGTCGCCGGCTCCATGTAGCTGCGGAAGAGGAAGAACATCTCCTGCTCGTCCAGATTCCACGTATGAGGATTTTCTCCGGTCAGAAAATCACCCAGCACGCATTGATATGCGACGCCGTTTTTGTCCTTGAAGTCCGGCTGCTTCACTTCCATGCAGTAGGGCTTGTCCGCCTCGTCGCAGTGGCGCGCCACCTTGATAGCATACAGATACTGCGCGTCCGGATCGCCCGGCAGGTACCGCTCGGCGCTGCCCGCGAAGGCGGGGCTCAGCATGGTCCCGTCCTTTGGGCCTATCCAGCGGTCCTTATCGGCGTAGATGCTGACACTGGAATAGGTGACCTTGCCCGTCGCCTGATGGTTGACGCCGTACGCGATCACGAACTCGTCGACGCCCTCGCGCAGCATGAAGTTCGGGTAGGTCGCGAGGTAGTTCGTGTCGCGGCCACCGCCAAGCAACTGAATGCCACGCTGCAGGCCGGCGTAGGGTTTCTCGACGTTAACCTCCCGGTTATCCTCTCTCGTCACGGTCGTCCAGATATGGGTGTCCAGCTCTTTGTAGTATTGGCCCGGCATAACGGTGTTGCTCGCAAGAATGGCCTGGCGCAGTCGCTGTAGCGCCGGGTACAGCTCCATCTCGGTATGCCCGGTGCCCCGCACCCGCAGGATGGGGACCGGCTCCGGGTCAGGGGCGAATACCGGCCCTGTGCCCACCTCCCCGGTCGCCGGATCGACCGGCGTAACCCGGAAGAGCTTATAGGGCGGGTTCTTGATGTACTCTTCCAATGCCGTCCTGTCCTCTGGCACGGCGACGCGGTGCACGAAGCCCAGCCAGGACGCCTCTGCGCCATCGAGGCTGATGCCCAACGGCGCGATCACCGGTGAGATCGTCTCGACGTTGATAATGGCGTCGGGATAGCCGGCTGCCCGCGCCGCCGCCCGCACGCGCCGCTCGGTCTCGCGGTGGCCGGTAATGATGATCACGATCGGCCGGTTGACACGGTCGGGGCCAATCGTGTGGACCGTCCCGATATTGATCGTATCGCCGACCGGTGCGCCGATGCGCCCTGGAGCGCCGGGGGGGACTGCCACAAAGCTCTGGTAGCTGAAGTACGCGGCGGCCGGGGGAGTCTGGCCAACCAGGACGATGGCCTCGTCCTCCCGGAGCTGCCAAAACACGTCGACTGGCGGCGTCGCTACGCCCTCATGCGGATCGAAGTACATCGAGATGTACGCATTCGGCCAGGGATTGTTGGCCAGCGCATCCCGAATGTTTCCCTCGCAGGTATCCTTGACGAGGTCCCAGAATGCGAAATCGCCTTCTTGCACTCCGAAGCCTGCTTTGCCCAGGGTTTTGATGAAACCGTCGACTTTGTCGAGGGCCGACCAGCTTGTGCCTGCGGATTTTTCTGCCGTCTTCGGAGTGGAGGCGTTCGCGCCTCCCGCGAGCACCAGCATGATCGCGGCGAACACCAGCATGATCGACGCGACCAACACGATCGAAATGTGCACTTTGCCTTTCATGGCTTCATCTCCAAGTGATGTGCCTGGTCGCGCAAGGCGCATGACACTGCACTACTGAGCGTGATGAAGGTCTTCGAGTAGGCCGCGAACTGTCATCGGCATTCACCCGCTCCAGGGTTGGGGAAACGGGATCCGCGCCAGATCGTAGAAGTTCTGCCTGACATCCTTAGACTGCAAATCCTTTGTTTGAATCATCGCCTCCTCTCAGCTCTCGATCACCTGCAGCAGGTCGTCCATCGTCAACAGGCGGGAGGGTTGGCTGGACAGCACGAGCGCCTGGCCGGTCGTCAGGTCAACTCCGATCAACAACAGACAGGGCTGCGCCTTCCACAGCGCAATGGCAAACTCAGGCTGAGACACCGCGAGATCAAAGATGACCACGTCAGGCCGGAGCGCGCCTAGCCGCGACACTGCGTCGGGCAGCGTCGCATCGACGGAGGACACTTGAAGCCCGGCGCGGCCTTGCAGGCCTGCGCCAATGCTCGATACCACCAGGGAATTCCCGTACAACGCCACTTTTCGCATGGTCGTAAAGTCTATGCGGAAGGGCGGCGAGATTCTTCGCAACGCCTGATCCGCCGCTATGCGGTCGAAGCGAAGCGAAGATGCGCGCCAGGCGAAAACGCTCAGAATGACATCATGAAAGCGAACGCACAATCGATATGACTATCTAACACCAGGACTGCGCGATTCACCATGTCCCTCAGAGACAGTCGTGGGACAAAAAAAGTACAGTCTCCGAAAGAGCCGTTGTTCTCGTAAGCGATGTTATTGCTACTTCCATTTCCTTAGGTTGTTCCCGGGAATCCGGGTCGCTCGGGAGGCGCTCTTCGCGGAGTGCCTCCTGCCTCCATTACCGCGGCAGCGCTGCGGACCTCATCCGCCATTTTCAGCAACGCCTCGCGGTCCGTATCCGAGGGCGCCGCGCCCGGACCCAGGCCGTAGAAGACGAGGCTCGTCCCAGAAGGCGTCGGCACGTACAGCGTGCTGTACTTGGCCGAGAGGTCCTTGAGCACAGCCGCCTGTTCCTTGCTGACGGCGACATCGCTCTCCGGCGCCGAGCCATCCGCTGGGCGGAGTAGGCGCCAGGTGCCGTCTTGATAGTAATGGACGGAGCCGCCGCCCGGATGGTCAGGAACACGCGCTGGGGATGATCCTGACCCATGTACCACGGGTTGAGCGCCATGTCGGCCCCTTCGATTGCCACGAGTAACGCATCGCTCGCCAGGCGATAGGTCAGCGTGATGCCTTCGTATGCGACGATCGCCTGGGTGCCTGCGCGGGTGCCGCTGCAGCCTTCCCGCGGGAAAATGGTGCAGTCGTCAAACGTGGCCGGCGTCTGTGTCATTGTGATCGGTTGGTAGTAAGAGCCGGTCACGCCGAGGCGCACCGCAAGATCTCCTTCGCTTATCTGCTGCTCGCGGGACGGTGGGTTGTTGGTGACCAAAAAACCCGTCGGCAGGGGCGTAGGAACGGCCTCGTCGCTCGCCTTTTCGCCACGATAGACGAAGCGGAAAGCGTCAGCTACGACATTGCCGCTGAGCACGCTCTTGACCTTCAGGAACGCGCCCGGCGCCAGGTTGTAGGTGCCCAGGCTCTGCCATTCGCCGGCGTTTGTCTGGTAGTTGACGCCCACGGCCTGGGGCGCGGCGTCGTCCGCCGACCGATGCACCTCATCACCCCTTGGGGCGTCTGCTTGTAGTGCGGGTTTCCACACCACCAGCCAAACACCTCGTAGGAACCGGCTTTGGCCAGGTCTGGCTGGACTTCTGCTGTTGACTCGAGCCCGGGCAGCGCCTCGTAGCAGTCCGGCCCGTACTGTTGATCGGTCTTGAGGAAGTACCAGTTCCCCTTGGGCCAGAAGTTCGGGCCTGCATTGTCGACCACGATCTCCTCCGCGGAGGATGCGTCCGCGGGGACCGGGCCTTGTGGCGCCGCAAATCTCAGCGTCGCGAGGACCGCCAGCACCTGTTCCTCACTGGCTGGTTCCGCATCGTTCGTCCAGGCGAAGCCGCCGATCAGGGCCTTGGGCTGTCTGCCTAGTCCCCAGCGCCCAGTGGTACGTGCCGTCGTCGACCGACCCTGGGGCATGCCGCGTTCTGGCCCTGCGCCAAGTGGAGCGCGATGGCCGCATAGCAGGCCCCGCCGAAGCCTTCCCCCCACTGCATCTCCACCACGCCTTCAGGGCCTGCGAAGTCAGTCACGTACTGGGGCGGCGATGAGGATACGACCTTCGGGCTCCAACCGGACGGATAGCTGATGCTGAAGCCCGCCTGGGGATTGGCATAGGTTTGCCAGCCGTTGGCCGCCGTCGTGACGGTGGGTGAGGGCGAGGCAAACGCCAGCGTGGCGAGGACCCCGAGCACCGCGTCTTCGCTGGCACGGTGTCGCGTCCTTCGTGAAGGCGAGGCCGCTGAAGGCGACGGCAGGCAAATCCTTGTTGATCTGATCCCAGTGCTGGATGCCGTTCGCGTCGACGCTGTAGCACGCGGGCAGCTCCCCCTCCGCCGCCTTGATCGTTACCGCCTCCGCGCAGTAGCCGCCGAAGCCTGACCCCCAGTAGAGCTGGACAGTGCCTTCCGGGCCGTCGAGGGCAACGCCGCGCGTCATTTCGGTCGGCGGAGCTCCGTCTGGCGCGAGCTGCCGGGATAACTGATACTGAAGCCGGCCTCACCGTTCTTGTATGTTTGCCAGTCACTCGCCGCGCTCTGCGGTGCGACAGTCGTAGCCGCTGAGGCTGAGGTGGGCGCAGGGCTGGGCGCCACCGGCACGGGCGTTGGCGCGGTCGTCGGCGGCGCGCTCTGCGGGATAGGCGCGCAAGCCACGACCAGAAGTAACACCGCAAAAAGACCCAGCAACACGCGCAATTTCATGTCAGGCCTCCATTTGATGTCGTCTCTCACTCGTTCTGCCGCTCTGGACGCCCTTGCGCCGCTGCGTGCGCGTTGAGGTCGTCCACAATCCCGCGGATCGCGACGCCGACGTGGGCGGAGACGAGAAGTTTCTCCCGATCGGCATATACACCTCGCGTACTCCCGAGTCAATAGTCTTCTCAACTTCGGACAGAAACTATCTAACACCAAGACTGCCCGGCTGACCATGTCCTTCGCGGACAGTCGCGGGACAAAAAAAGTACAGTCTCCGAAAAATCCAGAGACTGTACCTTCTGCTGCGCCTTTCAGCAGACACTTAAGGGACGCCTTCTTCGCGCCTCTCGCGGGCTTTGGGAAGAGGAATACGAGGGTCAGGTTCTGACCAGCCCCGTCCGCCTGGCGTACTCGACTACCTGCGCGCGATTCTCCAGGTGCAGCCGCGCAACGATCTCGCCCATGTGATACTTGATCGGTGCGCTCGGCCAGGTCAACTTCGCGCCAACTTCTTTGTATGTCAGCCCGTTGCGCGACTAGCGTCAGGACTTCCAATCTCACGCGGGGACAGGCTTTGGCGTGGTTCTCTTTGTCTTCAATCGCCTGAGTCGCATTCGTCTTGCCGTCCAAACTCGGAGTGAATCCGGACGGCCAGCCCCGGCGAAAGCGCCACCTCGCCGCGCGCCACATCCTGCAGCAGTTCGAAGAATTCGTCGGTGTCCTGCGTCTTGAGCAGATAGCCGCACGCGCCGCTCTTGATGGCCTCAAACAGATCCTTGTCCTCTGCCGACATCGTCAGCATGACGATCTTGATCTCGGGCAGTTCCGCCTTGATCAGGCGCAGCGCCGCCAGCCCGTCGAGCTGCGGCATGTGGATGTCCATCAGGATCACCTCGGGGCGCAGCGCGCGCCTTGTCCAGCGCCTCCAACCCGTCGCGCGCCAACCGACGACCTGCACTCCGTGCGAGGTGAGCAGGTTCTTGAGCCCATCCAGGAACAACGGATGATCATCGACGAGCAAGACATTCATGGCTTGTCTCTAGTGTCCACAAGTGGATATAAATCAAACGCGATCGAACGGTGAATGGACCTCGCCCATTCAGATGGCGATACCGTTGTAGGGGCGAGGTCACCTCGCCCCTACAACGCCCATACAAATCACACCACAATCAACATTCATCCACGCTTTTTCAGACCCGTGCTCGCCCGTGGCGGCGGGTGTCAGCGCATGTCTCTCATCGATATGATCCCGCCGTACACATCCGTGTAGAGTGCTTGGTTGGGTCCGATGGCAAAACCTGGATAGAAGCTGTCGTACCTGTCGCCGGTGCCGGTCGACATCCTGCCCGGTCAGCTAGAATGGCGGTAAAGCTTGCCTATCGCTATTTTTGCCCCAGCAGATGATGGTGCCGTTCGTCCGCAGGGCTGGTTAAAGCCGCTATCATCCATGACCTGCTCCTCGCCAGCGGCATCTTCCGATGAGATGCTGCTCGAATCACCTCATCCTTCCATTATTCAAACAGGTCCATGAAAGTATAGAAGCTTTCTGGAGTTCCTCCGGAAATAACCACCTTGCCATTTCCGACGGCATCTTCAGGAGTAAGCTTGCTCAGAACCACTTCCTTCCAGGTCAACGAGTCGGTGACAATCACAAACTGGGCAATGCTCGAGGATGGAGGATTCACCTCCAGGATGCCCTTGCGGACGTCCAAAGTATAGTACGCTGGGTTCGGTTTATTCTTACCTGCGTCCGTCAGCTGCAGACCAGCCACCATGTCTATTTCCATGGATTTGGAAGCGTTCAGGCTGACGGCCAAGATTCGATGCAGGGTATCCAGGGGCATCAACGGAACCATGCTATTGTCGATCCTCGAGAAAGCAACTTTAGGATCCCCAAATCCGTAATGACAGATGGTTTTGTCCAGTCATCACCAGGTAGTCGGATAGAAGCATGTTGCGCGCTTGAGAATTGATCGTGCTTCCTGCCAGGGCGAGCATGGCCGCCTTCTTTGTCTCGAACGCCATAGCATTTTCTGGGTCGAGCTCGAGCACATCGTCAGCGAGTCTTAATGCCCACTCCAGCTTGCCTGCAAGCCGGAAAGCTCTCGGCCTTAATTGCCAGGGCTCTCGACTCCGCCTGCCAGTTCAGCCGACATCTGCGCCTCGCTCAGGGTAGACTGCGGAAACAGATCTCTGACTTCGCCAGTGTAATAGCCCCGGTAATAGCGGAAGATGTGGACAGATGTTCCAGTCTTTGCTTCCATACGTCTCCTGCAGATAGGTATTGGTGGCGAGATGAGGCGGCAACTGGATCAAGTCCATCATCTCTCCGGCAGTGTAGCCCCGGTTCAAGTAATACAGGGTCTGGTCGTGCATGAACTGGATGGCATCGCTGAAGTTGGTGAGGTATTGGCGGACATTCTCTTCTCCGGTCGTGACCGGATTGGCGCCATGGAGCGCTACCAGGTATTCAGGATTGAGGCTTCTGCAAATTTTCAGGCTGTTTATGTAATCCAGCGGATTTCTCTGACCGCTGCCTCTCATCGTCGATAAAGCCGGAAAGGCTTCGTACATGAGAGCAATTTCAAGCAGGACTCTCTTGCCCGGCAGCCAGACGATGATGACATCCTGCGCCTCGCCGGGCGCGTGGATGAGATCCAGCTCAACGCCGGCGATGGTTGTCTTCAATTCGTCCTTTACTGTCCTGGTCGGCTGCATAAAGCCTGATGGCCCGGAGATCTGCGGCCCGCCAATGCCATAGCCAACATACCAGCCTTTTCCGTTCTGAACGGGAGCGTCCATAAACATAAGCCCCGGCCATCTTAACCCCGCCTTCGGCTCGCGACGGAAAAACCTGGCCAAACCACTCGTTGAACAGGCCGTTCATCAACCCTTCCTGAGCGATGATCTCCGTGTGCTCATCGGCAAAGACCGAGGCGCCATTGATATGGCAATCGTGCCCATGGGTGTAGATAATCGCTTTGACGGGTTTCTTATCGAAGATATTATCCAATTGGGCATTGAAAGCATCCTTGACGGTCTGCGCCGCAGGAATGCTCTCCCCTGGATCGACGACAATCAGGCCGTTGTTGCCCTCGATCAATACCGGATTGTCGCGGTTATAGCCTCGGGCTACGTAGACGCCATCGGTTACCTGGATCACTGCGGGTGGAAAGAACCCCTCATACTTTTCCAGCAGCGGAGCAGGGACTGGCACCGTTTCAGGCTCATATGGCTCCAAATCATCTTTCACCTGGACAGGTCCCGCTCCAGGCTCATATTGCCGCCGCATAGACGGTCGTCACTGCAAGAGCCAGGATGACCACGAGGGCCAGAAGTTGAAATTTGGTTTTCATGGCTTTCTCCTTATCTTATGAACATCGATTGAGGTACGGTGAACGGTTCACCGTACTTTGTTTCGGTATAGCACTTTCTATCTTTCTCCATAGCCCTCCTTCCCCGCCTCGCCCCGGATTCGGGTGAGTTCGATCAGGTCGGACGGGTTAAGAGCCTGCGCTGGCGCTCCCGCCTACCAGCGTCCCCAGCAGGACGAGAACCATCAGGAAATTCCATTTCGCTTACATTACTGGCTCCTTCCTTTCATGATCAGTTAATTAGTCCATCGGTTACTAGTGAACGGTGAACAGTGGGCTATTTAGTGGTTACTATTTACCATTCACCCTGTCTCCGCCTCTCCCTGTCTCCGTTTCTGTCTTTCTCCATATCTCTCCTTTCCACCTCCGGCTCGCCGGGCGCCTCGCTCTCACACCGCTCGCCTACGAAGGCGAACAACTGCTCCAGATTGGCGAACAACTGGCGCTCACCCGTGTGCGGGCTTTCTATTGATGCGCGCCACTGCGTCGGGCAGCGTCGCATCGACGGAGGACACTTGAAGCCCGGCGCGGCCTTGCAGGCTTGCGCCAATGCTCGATACCACCAGGGAATTCCCGTACAGCGCCACTTTTCGCATGGTCGTAAAGTCTATGCGGAAGGGCGTCGAGATTCTTCGCAAGCCTGACCCGCCGCTATGCGGTCGAAGCAAGCGCAGATGCGCGCCAGGGAAATCGCTCAGAATGACACCATGAAAGAGAACGACACAATCGGTATGACTATCTAACTACGAAATTGCCCGGCTGACCATGTCCTGCGCAGACAGTCGCGGGACAAAAAAAGTACAGTCCCCGAAAAAACAAAGACCCTAAAGGTTTCCAAAACCTTTCAGGGTCTGGGACTTCTTCTTAGACTATCGCGCTATCCGCAACTATCTGACCAACCCCGTGCGGCGGGCGTACTCGATGACTTGCGCGCGATTCTCCAGGTGCAGCCGCGCGATAATCTCGCCCATGTGATACTTGATTGTGCGCTCGGCCAGGCATAACTTCGCGCCGACTTCTTTATATGTCAGCCCGCGCGCGACGAGTGTCAGCACTTCCCTCTCGCGCGGGGACAGACTGGCGCGCCGCTCTTTGTCTTCAACTGCCAGCGCCGCACCGGCCTGCCGTCCAAACTCGGAGAGAATCCGGGCGGCCAGCCCTGACGAAAGCGCCACTTCGCCACGCGCCACGTCCTGGAGCAGTACGAAGAACTCGTCGGTGTCCTGCGTCTTGAGCAGATAACCGCACGCGCCGCTCTTGATGGCCTCAAACAGGTCTTCATCCTCCGCCGACATCGTCAGCATGACGATCTTGATCTCGGGCAGTTCGGCCTTGATCAAGCGCAGCGCCGCCAGCCCGTCGAGCTGCGGCATGTGGATGTCCATCAGGATCACTTCAGGGTGCAGCGTGCGCGCCTTGTCCAGTGCCTCCAACCCGTCGCGCGCGCAACCGACCACCTGCACGCCGCGCGAGGTGAGCAAGTTCTTGAGCCCATCCAGGAACAGCGGATGATCGTCAACGAGCAAAACTTTCATGGCGGCTCCTTTCGGAGTGGGACGCAAATGACGACCTGCGTGCCCTCACCCGGCGCGGAATGAATCTGGACGCTGCCGCCTACCTGGGCCGCGCGCTCGCGCATGAAGCGCAGGCCGAATTTCTGTCCCTCGACTGTCTCCAACAGTGCCGGGATCAAAGCCCACGCCGTCATCCTGAACGATCGCTTCGGCGCGGCTGTCAGAGCAGCTGAGGCTGACGTGCACCCGGCGCGCTCGCGCGTGTTTCCGCACGTTCGTGAGCGCCTCCTGGATGATGCGCAGCAGCTGCACCTCGACCATTGGCTCGAAGGCCCCAGCGCTTAACTCGGGCGGCACACTCAGTTTCGCGGCGATGCCGTAGTTTTGGCTGAACCGCTGGAGATATTGTGTCAGTGCAGAGAGAAAACCGGCCTCGGCGGATAGGCCCGTTCGCGCGCCGAGGATGTATTCGCGCACGTCGGCATGCGCATCCTGCGCGACGGCGACCAATTGGGCCAGATAGCGCTCGGCCTCGGCAGATTGATGCTGCGCGAGCAAGCCGCGCGCTGCCTGTGCCTGCATCTTCACGTACCCTAACACCTGGCCCAGGCTGTCGTGCAATTCCCGCGCCACCCGCTCGCGCTCCTGCAGCGTGGCGAGCGCGCGCTGCTGTTCGAGGAAACGTTCCTGGGTCCGCTTGATTTCGGTGATATCATGCAAAACAATCACGCGCCCCAGCTGAGCGCCGCGCCGGTCGGTCAACAGCGAACCGGAGACCCGATAACACCGTGGCGCGGCGTCCACATTCAGGGGCAGCTCGATCTGTGCCGCCGCCGGATTGTGGGCAAATTCGATCAGGTTGGGAAACGTCGCCAGGACTTGGGCGGCCCCCGCCCGACTGCGTGCGAGCGCGAAACGCCGAGCAACTTTTGCGCCACGAGGTTTAGATCGACGATGTGGTTTTCGGCGTCCAGCACCAGCACGCCGTCCGCCATGCGCTCGAACACGGTATCCCGCGCCACAGGCACCACATTGAACATGCGGAAGCCGAACAGGGCGATGGCATACATCAGGTACTCAAATGCGACCGGGGGCACGTTCAAAGGAGATTGGATGGGAGTATCTGGGCTGCTTCCAGCAGGTAGAGCGTGCGCCCCGCAATCAGGCCGGTCAGCATGATCACCACCGGCCAGCGGTGCTGCGGCGAGCGCAGGAACAGCCAGGCCAAGACGATGAGATTGACGATGCCCAAGCCATACCCATAAGCAAGAAACATCCAGTTGCCCGGGCCGCGCAGCGGGATGATCGTGCCCATCATACGCAAACCCGCGCCACCCCAGGTGATAGAGATCGTTCGGTCAGGATCATCCCCAGAGCCAGCAGGCAGGGAATGGACAGCAGGACCAGGTTGCGGCGGGTCAGCCAGCGCCCGGGCCAGGCATATTCCAGGACAAAGCACGTGATGGCTGTGGCGACGGGCAGGATGCCAGACGCCCTGGAACTTGAACCAGAAGATCTTGGTCTGTACTTCCACGGCGGCAGCTTCCATCACGGAGCCGGCCGCCCACAGCGCGGCGAACAGGCTGCCGATGGCAAACGGCAGCGCGCCCGGCACGCTGCGCCGGCGCCCGCTGTAGACGGCCAGCACGATCAATAAGCAGAACCGTAAAGAAAGACGGCCAGATGTGAGGGGTGTAGGCGTAGTGCGAGTCCATATTTAGAAAACAAAAATGGATTCCATATTGCTTCATTCCTCATCCTTCCGCAGCGGGACGCCGATGATGACCTGCGTGCCCTCCCCCGGCGCGGAATGAACCTCGACACTGCCGCCTACCTCGGCCGCGCGCTCGCGCATGAAGCGCAGCCCGAATTTCTGTCCCTCGGCCGTCTCCAACACTTCGGGATCAAAGCCCGCGCCGTCGTCCTGGACGATCGCTTCGGCGCGGCTGTCGTAGACGCTGAGGCCGATGCGCACGCTGCGCGCCCCGGCGTGTTTTCTCACGTTCGAGAGCGCCTCCTGGATGATGCGCAGCAGCTGCACCTCGACCATCGGCTCGAGGGCCCCAGCGCTTAACTCGGGCGGCGCACTCAATTCTGTGGCGATGCCGTAGTTTTCACTGAATCGCCGGAGATACTGTGTCAGCGCTGAGAGAATATCAGCGTCAGCCGACACGCCCGTCCCCGCGCCGAGGATGTACTCGCGCACGTCAGCATGCGCATCCTGCGCGACGGCGACCAACTGAGCCAGATAGCGGTCGGCCTCGGAAGATTGATTCTGCGCGAGCAGCCCGCGCGCGGCTTGCGCCTGCATCTTCACGTAGCCTAAGACCTGGCCCAGGCTGTCGTGCAACTCCCGCGCCACCCGCTCACGCTCCTGCAGCGTGGCGAGCGCGCGCTGCTGGTCAAGGAAACGTTCCCGGGCCTGTTTGACTTCGGTGATGTCATACAAAACAATCACGTGCCCCACTGAGAGCCACGCCGGTCGGTCAGCGGCGAGCCGGAAACCCGATAGCAGCGTAGCGCGGCGTCCATGTTCAGCGTCATCTCGATCTGTGCTGCCGCCGGGTCGCGGGTGAGTTCGATCACGTTGGGAAACGCCGCCAGGACCTGAGTGGCCACCCGCCCGACCGCGCGCGAGCGCGAGACGCCGAGCAGCTTTTGCGCCATGAGGTTTAGATCGACGATGTGGTTCTCGGCGTCCAGCACCAGCATGCCGTCCGCCATGCGCTCGATCACGGTATCCCGCGCCACAGGCACATTTGAAGAGGCGGAAGTGAAACAGCGCCAGGGCATACACCGCGGCGAATAATGTGATCACGAGGACGGTTGGATCCATCGGCGCAAACGGATTTTGATTGGTGAGGTCGAGCCGGAAAGCAATGAATCCCACGAGCCGGGCGATCAGGACCAGTGCGACAAGCCAGCGGTGTAGCGGCGAACGCACAAACAGCCGGAAAAGAACGATGACTTGGAGTGCCGTCAGCAAATAGTTATAGCCGATCATGATCCAGGTCCCCGTGCCATACACCGGGAGGACGTACCCTTCATATAGGAACTCAAGCCACAGCCAGCGGTGGACATCGTTCGTGAGGATCAAGACCAGGTAGAGGAGTGGGGGAATCGCCAGCAGCGTCAGCGTGCGGCGGGTCAGCCAGCGGCCAGAATCGGCATATTCCAGCACGGAACAGAGCATCGCCGTGTTTGTGGGAAGTATCCAGATGGCTTGAAACTTGACCCAAAAAACCTTGGTGGGGACATCGACAGCCGCTACTTCCAGCGCGGCGCCCACCGCCAATGGTATAGTAAACAGCATCGCCAGCGCGAGCGGCAACGCGCCGGGCACGGAACGCCGCCGCCAGACAAAGACAACCAGCGCCGCCGTGAACACGGCGGGGGCGAGCATCGGCCAGATGTACGGGGTGTAGGCGTAGTGCGAGTCCATGTTCGGAAAACAAAGACCGACTGTCCCCGGTTGTTTCAGACCGAACAGTCGGCTTGCGGCGGCTACCTGCGCCCCCTGATTACGAGAAAGCGGCTCTCTCAGTGGTAGACCATCAGCGAACGCACTCCCCTCATTTGGCTAAATCTAGTATAGCACGGTTTGGCCTGAATGTGACGACGAATTTCCGGGCTGATATGCGATTGCTCTGCGTTGGCACCTTGATCATTGCACGTTGCCCATTTTTGTGGTATTCTCTCGCCCGCACAATTCCATACATCAACTCTTATCCAGAGAGGCGGAGGGACCGGCCCGATGATGCCTCGACAACCAGCTGGATGTTGGAAGTTAGAAGTTGGATATTAGAGGCTCGCCTCCATTCTCCAAGCTCCAACCTCCAATTTCTCAGCCAGGTGCCAAGTCCGGCAGAGTCATTCTGGGAGATGAGAGCGAGTCTGTTCGTAACGCCGACCTCTTCTCATGCCAGAAGAGGTTTTTTTGTTGAGGGGTTTCATGAAAAATATTATTTTCAATTCCCTAAATTGCTGTATAATCGCTAGTCATCCCTTTCCCTTGGTGACTTGCTTATGCTCGTAATCATCCAAACCCTGATTGATGATGCCAAATGCTATGAAGTCGTCCGCCAGTTACGCTGGCCCACAGGTGTGCAGATGTCCCGCCTGTGACAGTTTCCTCGATATCTACCCTACCTATCCCACTATACTCCACTGTGCCCGTCATTTGATGATTTACCACACCATCTTTGAGATCATCCCCTTACCTTTGGCTGTGCTTTATTTCATTCTTTTCCTCAATCGCTTTAATCGCCCACCGCATCCCCGCACCCCCTCTCCCCTCCCTTCCTCCTTCTCTCTCCCCCCCTTTCCCCCCCCCCCCTCCCCACCTTGCCGATAAGACCGATCTTGCTGTTGCACGCACCGCGATCTTTCGCATGTTGCCCAATGTCCACATCACTCAACCTTTATGCAGATTCACCGCAGTCGTTGTACACCGACAGTACGACATTTACACCGCCTCATGGCTACACACAACCTCCATCCTATCCTTATCTTCTATCTTCACCCTTTCTTCTCCTCACCTCACGCGGATCTCGCAAGAAGTGCGTTTATCTGGTTTCTTTGAGTTTGTTCACAACGCTCGCCGGCGCGGCAAGGCGTTGTTAGGCGCGCTCTTGGCGGTGCTGGTAACTCCTTGATTCACCGGAAGAGCGAATTATTTCCAAGGAGATTCGATGAGTACTACGTTCATGACTTCCAAGCAGTCGTTCTTTACATCCGAGTCGGTGACCGAAGGCCATCCGGATAAAATGTGCGACCAGATATCCGATGCGGTATTGGACGCCATGCTGGCGCAAGACCCGCGCTCGCGCGTGGCGTGCGAGACGGCTACGACCACCGGCCTGATTGTGGTGATGGGCGAGGTGACGACCAATGCCTACGTCGAAATCCAGGACGTGGTGCGTGACACCGTGACGAAGATCGGCTACACCGACGGCGCCTTCGGCTTTGATGCGCGCACCTGCGGCGTCATCGTGTCGTTGAAGGGCCAGTCGCCGGACATTGCGCTGGGCGTGGACGATGCGCTGGAGCACAAGGCCGGTGAAATGACCGACGCGCAGGTCGAAGCCATTGGCGCGGGCGATCAAGGCATGATGCTGGGCTATGCCTGTAACGAGACCGAAGAGTTGATGCCGTTGACGATCTCGCTGGCGCATAAGTTGTGCCGCGAACTGGCGCACGCGCGCAAGTCCGGCCAACTACCGTGGCTGCGGCCCGATGGCAAGAGCCAGGTCACGGTGGAATACAGCGAGGGTAAGCCCGTGCGCGTCGACACCGTGTTGATCTCCACGCAGCACGATGCAAATGTGGGTCACTCCACCATCAGCGAAGAAGTGATTGCGCAGATCGTGCACAAGGTGGTGCCGGGTGCGCTGCTAGACAAGAAGACCAGGTACTTCGTCAATCCCACGGGGCGCTTCGTCATCGGCGGCCCGATGGGCGATTCCGGTCTCACCGGCCGCAAGATCATCGTCGATACGTATGGCGGCATGGCGCGGCACGGCGGCGGCGCGTTCAGCGGCAAGGACCCCACCAAGGTCGATCGCTCGGCGGCCTACTATGCGCGGTATGCGGCGAAGAACCTGGTGGCCGCCGGCGTGGCCGAGCGGCTGGAGATTCAGGTGTCGTACGCCATCGGCGTGGCGCGTCCCTTGTCGTTGATGGTGGAGACGTTTGGCACGCACAGGATTGCGCCGGAGAAGATTCAGAAGCTGCTGACCGATCACTTCGATTTCCGGCCGGGCGCGATCATTCATAACCTCGACCTGCGCCGGCCGATCTATGAAGCGACGGCGGCCTACGGTCACTTCGGACGGCACGATATCGACGCGCCGTGGGAAAAGACGGATAAGGCGGCGTTGTTGAAGAGGGAAGCGGGCCTGGGGTAGCGTGCCATCAGCAGGTAAGAACGGCGGATTCCCATGGGGACCATGTCTCGTCTGCCTTGCGCGCAAATCATTTAGAAACTCGCTTAAAAGCAAGCGGGCTGAGCCACAGTGACTCAGCCCGCTTGTGTTTCGTGACGTTGTTTCTACTGCACGTACGGCGGCGGCGGGAACTGCGTTTTGGCTTTGCGGTCTTCGGCATTCAACCACGCGGCAAAGACGACGAGGATGGCGACAAAGAAGATGCCGCTGCCGGGCACCCACATGATCAATCCGGCCAGCTGTTGGTCGGTCACGGGCGACAAGCCAAAGGCCAGCGGGGCATTGCCATAGAATGGAAAGGCGATGGCAGGGGCGAAGGTGAAGACCGCTCCGAGGATGCTGCTGGACACCATGCATGCAAACAGATAAGCCATGCGCGCCGGGTAACTCAGCGGGCGCGCGGGCGGAACGGCGTGAATGACCGGCAGCCACAGCAAGACCCCGGCAGACAAAAACATCATGTGTTCCATGATGTGAATATTGGGATCGCGCAGCGCACCCTCGTACAGGCTGGGTACGTGCCAGATCCACATGACCGCGTTGAAGGCAATCAAGGTCACCAGGGGATGGGTGACAATGGGCAGCAGGCGCTTCAGCACCGGCAGATCATACAGGTAGCGGATCCAATAGCCGGGCGTCCCCAGCAGCAGGCAGGCCGGGGCGAGCAGCATCAGCAGAATGTGCTGCACCATGTGCGCCGAGAACAACGCCGCGTTGCTGAGAGAATCAAGCGGGGTGACGAGCGCCGCGAAGATCAGGATCAAGCCGAGCGCAAAAGTGATCACATGCGCAGCGCGCACCTCGGTTCCCCAATGGCCGTCCGCGCGCGCGACGTGGATCAGATAGCCATAGAGTGCCGCCTGGCTGAGCAGCATCATCAAAATGCTGGGAGCAAAGTTCCAGTTGAGGGCGGTGGAGACGTCGGGCATGTTCTTCGATTCGGCTTGGATTGGGCAGCGCAAGTATAGCATAGAGCGCTTGCTCGGGTGGACACGGCGGCTGAACCGGATATCGCGCGCTGGCGCGATATGAGTATAATTGATACGCCATGCCCCTGCAGTTCTCGCCTCTGTTCCTAATCGCTATCGCCGTGGCGGTTGTTGCCCTGGCGGCCGCGCTTTATATCTGGCGCGTGCGCGATATCCCCGCGCGAATTCGCTCGGCCGATGAACTGGAGCAGCGCACGGCTGAGTTCCAGACGATTTTGCAGGCCTTTCCCGATTTGATGTTCCGCCTCGACGACAACGGGCGCTTCCTGGGCTATGCCGCCAGTCCGCAAGCGCCGCTCTATCTGCAGCCGGACCAGTTTCTGGGACGCCGCGTTGACGAGGTGCTGCCTGAGCCAATCGGGCAGCAGGTGCTTGATGCGCTCTGGCGGGCGCGCCTCGAGAATGCTCCGCAAGCGGCCGTCTATTCAACTGCCGGTTGACGACCGGACACATTGGTACGAGGCCCGCCTGCTGCCGACCCGGCGCAAAGAAATCATTGCCGTGGTGCGCGACATCACCGAGCGCAAACAAGCCGAAGCGGAGCTGCGCGGGCAGAAGGAATTGCTGGAGAATCTGGTCACGGTGGCCCGCGCCACCAGCGAGCAGCCGGCGCTGGTCGCCACGTTGGAGAATGTGATGCAGGTAGGCGTGAACCTCACGGCGGCCGATCGCGGCGGCTTGTTCATGCTGAACAGCGCCGGCGAAGTGATCCAGACTGTAGCGATCCGCGACGCGGCGCCAGCCGCTGAGCGCCGCGTCATCCCCGATCAGCTTCTCAAAGAGGGGCTGGTGGGTTGGGTGCTGCGCGAGCGCCAGACTGCCCTGGTGGCGGATGCACACCTCGACGAGCGCTGGCTGTTCCTGCCCGACGAATCGCCGGCCGGTTCGGCGCTGGCCGTGCCGATTTTGAGTGAGCAGGATCTGCTGGGGGTCTTGATCCTCGCTCACTCGCAGCCGCATCACTTCACGCCCGATCATGTGCGAGTGCTGGAGGCTGTGGCTGATCAGATGGCGCTGGCGGTGCACAACGCCCGGCTGTATGAAGCGCAGCGCCGCATGGCCGAGCGCCAGACCACACTCTATGAAGTGCTGCGCGCGGTCAGCGGCCAGTTGAACGCCGATGTGATTGCCCAGACCGCGGTTGACGCCATCGTGCACTTTGCGGGATGGCCGCACGTGGCACTGCTGCTGGCCGACAGTGACGCGCGACACTGGATTGTCCGCGCCGTCAGCGGCACACCCTCACTGCCACTGGGCTTCAGCCTGCCTATTGCGCCCGAGCTGTTCAGCAGTAGTGCCTCTAAGGCTGGACAGGCCGGAGATGCTGCCAGCGCGCCCGGCCTGGTCGATTTAGCCGCACTCGCGCCGGATGTCGCGCATCTCGTCGTGCCGCTGTGGCATGGCGGCAAACTGATCGGGCTGCTCAATATTGAAGGTGCGGAAGCCATTGTGTTTGACACCGACGATCTCTCGCTGGCGCAATCGCTGGCGGATGCGGTCGCCCTGGCGCTGGACAATGCCCGCTTGTATGAGTCCATTGACGAAGAACGCAGCCGCCTGCAGGCTTCCATTCGCTTCAACCGTGACGGCATCGCGCTGTTGGGCATGACGCAGCACATTCTGGTCATCAACGCTCAAGCCCTGCGTTTGCTGGCGCTGCCGGGCGAACCGGAAGACTGGCTCAAGCATACGAGCAGCGAGGTGATCCAGCTGCTGCGCCGGAAAAGCCCCGCGCTCGTCAAGGCACTCATTAGCGAGACCCGGCGCACGCGGCACGGCGACGAGCCGCCGGCCGAAGGCGAGTACGAAATCGCGTCGCGCATGGTGCACTGGACCAGCCTGCCGGTGTTGAGCAGCACACAGCCGATCGGGCGTCTGATCGTGCTGCGCGACGTGACCGAAGAGCATCAGTTGAACGCCATGCGTGAAGACCTGACCAACACCCTGGTACACGATCTGCGCAATCCGGCCACGGCGGTACTGGGCGCGCTGGATTTGCTGGAGGCGGAAGAACTGGCCGAGTCTCAGCGCGAGATCACTGCCGTGGCGCGGCAGGGCGGACAGCGGCTGCTTAATTTGATCAACGCGATCCTGGATGTGAATCGGCTGGAGAGCGGACAGATGCCGCTGGAACGCGAGCCGCTCCGCCTCGATATCATCGCCGCCGAGATTGTCGAAATGGAACAAGTCCTGGCCCGCGACAAGCGCCTGGTGCTGGAGAATTATGTGCGGCCTGATCTGCCGTTGGTCTCGAGTGACGTGGAACTGCTCCGGCGGGTGCTGCAGAACCTGGTCGGCAATGCGATCAAATTCACTCCGGCAGGCGGCCACATCGCCATCGAGGCGCACATTGATTCCACCAGCCCGCAGTATGTGGTGGTCTCCGTCACAGACGATGGTGTCGGCATTGCACCGGACCTGCAGGCGCGCCTGTTTCAGAAGTTCGTCAGCGGGCGAGTGCGCGGCCGCGGCACCGGGCTGGGCCTGGCTTTCTGCCGCCTGGTGGTCGAGGCGCACGGCGGGCGGATCTGGGTCGAGTCGGCGCCGGGCAGCGGCGCGGCCTTTCATTTTACGCTTCCGCTGGCCGAGGATTGACCCGTTTTTGCCAATTGCTTTTGCCGCAGTGCTGGCTATAATGAAAGCAGCGAAGTGAAAGCCCGGTTTCTTCTCTCAAGAAAGGCGAGGTGCAGCCATGACGGCGACGAAACTGGCGAACGAGGTACGACCACCCGCAGTCGCGGGCGCTTTCTATCCCGCTAGCCCTGTCCAATTGGCGCACATGATCGACGGCTATCTGGCCGAGGCCCAACGCCTGGAACCGGAACCGTCGATTTTGATTGTGCCGCATGCCGGCTATGTATACAGCGGCGGCGTGGCCGCGCACAGCTTCAAACAAGCACTCGATCGCGGCTATGAACACGTCATCATCCTGGGCTTCAGCCACGGATATGCCTACAGTTTTGATGGCGCTGCGGTCTGGCCTGCCGGAGCCTGGCGCACACCGCTGGGCGATGTGCCGATCGATGCGGCGCTCGCCCAGCAGATTCTGGCGGCCGGGCCGGCGATCTTCACCACCGATCGCACCATTCATCTTGACGAGCACAGCCTGGAAGTGGAAGTGCCGTTCCTCCAGCGCGTGCTGCCCGGCGTCCCTATCGTGCCGATCTCAATCGGGCGGCCCACGCTTGAAAACGCGCAGGCCATCGCCGACGCCCTGGCGCAAGTCCTGCGCGAATCGCCCCGGACCCTGGTGGTGACCACAACCGATCTCTCGCATTATCCGCGTTATCAGGATGCGGTGCGAGTGGATCATTCGTCGATCAACGCCATCGTGTCGCTCGATCCGCTGGCGCTGGATGCCTGGGACGAGGAAGCGATGTCCAGCCGCACGCCCAACCTGCACACGACTATGTGCGGCAAAGGCCCGGTGCTGGTCTCGATGCTGCTGGCGCGCAGCATCGGCGCGGAGCAGGTGAACGTGATTCGCTACGCCAACTCCGGCGATGCGCCGGAGGGCGAGCAGGGCCGCGTGGTGGGCTACGCGGCGATCGAGTTTGTTAAAGGCCATCCTCCGGCGTTGACCGCTGAAGACAAGGCCGCGCTCTTGAATCTCGCGCGAAATACTTTGGATGAATTTCTGGACAAGCGCGCGCGGCCGGCCTACGAGCCAGCGTCGGCGGCACAGCAACAGCCGCGCGCCACCTTCGTCACGCTGCGTCATAAGCATACCCACGAGCTGCGCGGCTGCCGCGGTGAAGTCTTTGCGCACTACCCGTTGTGGGAAAGCGTGCAGCGCGTCAGCATCTTGAGCGCCACGGACGATCCGCGCTTCAGGCCCATGACGCATGACGAGCTGGCCGACATGCACATCGAGATCAGCGTGCTGACGCCCATGCGCCTGGCGCGCAGCCCGGAAGAAGTCAGCGTGGGCCAGCACGGTGTGATGATCCGCAAGGGCGGGCACGGCGGCTTATTCCTGCCGCAGGTGCCGGTGGAACAGGGCTGGGATCGCGACGAGTACCTCTCCACGTTGTGCTGGATGAAAGCCGGCCTGCCCGCCAATGCCTGGCGCAAGCCGGATACGCAGTTGTATCTCTTTGAAGCAGAGATCTTTGAAGAACCCTAAGCACGGAGCCCACATGCCCACTCATCCGCTCGAACCCTTTCGCATCAAGGCCATTGAGCCGCTGCGTCTGACCTCGCCGGCCGAGCGCGCGCGCATCTTGCGGGAGGCCGGCTATAACCTGTTCAAGGTGCGCGCCGAAGATGTGACGATCGATCTCTTAACGGATTCAGGCACCGGCGCCATGAGCGACACGCAGTGGTCGGCGCTCATGCGCGGCGATGAATCGTACGCGGGTGCGCGCAGTTATTTCGACCTGAAACGCGCGGTGGAGGAAGTGACCGGCTTCGCTTACTTTGTGCCCACCCATCAAGGCCGCGCCGCCGAGAACGTCTTGTTCTCGATCGTGGTGAAACCGGGCGCGGAAATCCCCAGCAACCAGCACTTTGATACCACGCACGCCAATATCCGCGCGCGCGGCGGCCGGCCGGTCGATCTGGTGATCGACGAAGCGCAGGATCCGGCGGCGGTGCATCCCTTCAAAGGCAATATGGATCTTGGCAAGCTCGAGCGTTTCATTCAAACCGCGGGGGCCGCGCGCATCCCGATCGGGCTGATGACGATCACGAACAATTCGGCGGGCGGCCAGCCGGTGTCGATGGAAAACATCCGCGCCAGCGCCGATCTCTATCACCACTACGGCATCCCGTTTTTCCTGGATGCGGCGCGTTACGCTGAGAACGCCTACTTCATTCAGCAGCGTGAGGAAGGCTACACGCTCAAGTCGATTCCGGAGATTGTGCGCGAAGAGTTTTCGTACGCCGACGGATTTCTGATGAGCGCCAAGAAAGACGCCATTGTCAACATCGGCGGCCTGCTGGCGATGCGCAACGCCGATCTGTTCGAGCAGGTGAAGAACGAATTGATCTTGCGCGAGGGCTTTCCCACCTACGGCGGTTTGGCGGGGCGTGATCTGGAGGCGCTGGCCGCCGGCTTGCGGGAAGGCATGGACGAAGCGTATCTGGCCTATCGGGTGGCCCAGGTCAGGTATCTGGCTGAGCGTCTCACGGAAGCGGGCATTCCGATCGTGCAGCCGCCGGGCGGTCACGCGGTGTACATCGATGCCAGGAGTTTGCTGCCCCACATCCCGCAAATGGAGTATCCCGCGCAGGCGCTCTCAGTGGCCTTGTATCTGGAAGGCGGCATTCGCACGGTTGAGATTGGCAGCGTGATGTTTGCCTGCCTCGATCCGGGCACCGGCCAATGGACCTATCCCCGGACTGAGTTGGTGCGCCTGGCCATTCCGCGCCGCGTATATACGCAGAGCCACCTCGACTATGTGGCCGACGTGTGTATCCGCGTGAAAGAGCAGCGCGACACCTTGCGCGGTCTGAAGATCCTGCACGCGCCCGAACTACTGCGACATTTCGTCGCCGAATTTGAAGAGGTGTGATGTCGCTCTTCTGGGAGTTGCTGTATCTTTTCAAGAAGACGCCGTGGGATACCGGCATCACGCCGCCGGAGATCGTGGCGATGATCGAAAGCGGTCAAGTCCCGATCGGGCGCGCGCTCGATCTGGGCTGCGGCACCGGCACGAACGCGATCACCCTCGCGCGGCAAGGCTTTGAAGTCATTGGCATCGACGTCTCCCGCCGCGCGATTGCACTGGCCCGGCGCAAAGTCCGGGCGGCGCAGCTGGCCGATCGGGTGCGCCTGGAGTGCGGCGATGTGACATTCATGCGCCGCTGGGTGCCCGGCGGCTCGACGGAACAATCCGGGTTTTCTGGCGGGATTGATTTTGCTTTCGACATCGGCTGCTTTCACAACCTGAATGCCGAAGCACGCCGCCGCTACGTGTCCGCCTTGACGGCGGTACTCAAGCCCGGCGCGGTCTACATGCTGTACGCCTTCGAGCCGCAAGCCGATCGGCGCGGTGTGGCGCTGGACGAAATCGCCGCGCTGTTTGATCCGGCCTACCGGCTGGACACGCTGCGGCGCGGCAGCGATCGCCGTGGGCGCGGATCGGCATGGTATACTTTGATCAAACGTGAAGCCTGCTGAGTGCGCACACTTCACGCACACTTGCCCTGGCGAGCAGTGCCAGGGTCACTTATTGCGAGGTGCAGATGCCCATCCCCAGTGATCAGTTCAAATACGTGATGCGCCAGTGGGCCAGCGGCGTATCGATCGTCACGATGCAGACCGAAGAGCGCCGCCACGGCCTGACCATCAGCGGCTTCGTGAGCGTTTCGCCGGAACCGCCGCTGGTGCTGATCTCGGTGGGGCAGGAGTTGACCAGCGATTCGCTGCTGCAGGCCAGCGGCGCGTACGCGATCAACTTCCTGCGCGACGATCAGCGCGAGTTATCCGATCGTTTTGCGGGACGGCTGGGCGATGTCGATCGCTTCGAGGGGTTGATCACGCACACCGAGGCGACCGGCGCGCCGGTTCTCGACGATTGCCTGGCGTGGCTCGACTGCCGCGTGGTGGCCACGCACGTGGTCGGCGATCACACGTTGTTCATCGGCGAAGTCGTGGCGGCCGGTGCGAATAATCCAGCAGGGCCGCTGGTGTACTGGAATGCAGATTATCGCAAACTGGAGTGACGATTTAACCTCCCGGAGGTCATGACCTCCGGGAGGTTTATCTACTCACTCGGCCAGTTTGTTGAGCGCCAGCAGCGACAGGTACTCAAACACCAGGTTCGACGCCAGGATCGACGTGATGTGGCTGTGATCGTACGGCGGCGAGACTTCCACCAGATCGCCCCCGACGAGGTTCAAGCCGCGCAGGCCGCGCAGCAGCTGCAGCATCTGATAACTGCTGAAGCCGCCCACTTCCGGCGTGCCGGTGCCCGGCGCAAACGCCGGATCGATCGAGTCGATGTCGAGCGTGATGTATAGCGGCTTGCCCTGCACGCGATCCGTGATCTCCTTCAGGATGCGCGCCAGGCCCATGCCCATCGCCTCGTCGATGGTGATCATCCGCGCGCCGAGCGCCCACGCGTCCTCGTAATCCTTCTTCCCCGACGTCGGTCCGCGAATCCCGATCTGGATATAGGCGCTCGTGTCGATCAGGCGCTGCTCGATGGCGCGGCGGAAGGGCGTGCCGTGGCTGAACTTCTGATCGCCGAACTCGGTGTCCCACGTGTCGGGGTGCGCGTCGAAGTGCACCACGGCCAGCTTGCCATACTTGCGCGCGTGGGCTTGCAGCAGCGGCAGCGCGATCGAATGATCGCCGCCGAGGCTGATGACTTTCACGCCCTCTTTGATGATCTGGCTGACCTCGACGTTGATCGCGCCGTGGGTGGCCAGCACATCCACCGGCACCACGTCCACATCGCCGTAATCGATCACCTTCAGCGTTTTGAAGGGCGCGACGCCCAGCGCATTGTTGTAGCCCCACAACAACAGCGATTGCTCGCGGATGGCGCGCGGGCCGAAGCGTGTGCCGCTGCGATACGACGTCGATCCGTCGTAGGGCACGCCGACGATGGCCACGTCCGCGCCGGACACATCGCGCGTGTGCGGCGCGCGGCCAAAGGTGCAGATGCCGTAGTAAGGCTGTGCTTCAAAGCCGGTATCTTTGGAGACAGTGGTCATGGTGTTGATCTCTCGCGGGGACGGATTTTCTAGGTCTTCATTGTAGCACAGGCCAGCACGCACAGGGGAGCATCGCGTTTGGGCGAATGCGCGGGGTTGCCTCGCTTCCAACTTCTCACTACCAACTTCTAACCTCCAACCTCCATCTCCTGCAACACCTTCACCAACTTGATGCGCCACGTCTCGTCGTTGGCGATGTGCACCTCGCGGCGCTGCACGGCGGCCGCGCTGCCGAGGCGCCTTTGCAGCGCAACGCGATCGGCATGCTCCAGCGCTTCGGATTTGATCACGATGTTGTTGCGTTCCCGATCGCGCACGATGGCGCTGACCTGCGCCCTGGCCGCCAGCACCTTGAGATGCAGTTGGAACATCAAGTTCTCAACGGCCTTCGGGAGCGGCCCGAACCGGTCGGCCAGCTCCTGGGCCAGCGCGTCGATCTCTACCGCCGCCGTGATGTTGCCCATCCGGCGGTACAGCCGCAAGCGCAAGCCTTCGTTCGTCACGTAATCGGTGGGCATGTGCGCCTGCAGCGGCAGATCGATGTTGACGCCCGTCAGCGGCATCGACGGCGCGGGCGTGCCGTCGCGCAGCGCCTTCATCTCGCTCACGGCGCGCCGTAATAACCGGGTGTAGAGATCGAAGCCCACGGCGCTGATGTGCCCGCTCTGCCGCATGCCCAGCAGATCGCCCGCGCCGCGAATCTCCAGATCGCGCATCGCGATCGAATAGCCCATGCCCAGCTCGTTTGCCTCGCGGATGGCCTCCAAACGGCGGCGCGCGTCCTCGGTCATGCCGCTGGCCCTGTCGTAGAGGAAGTAAGCATACGCGCGCGCCGCGCCGCGCCCCACGCGGCCGCGCAGTTGATACAGCTGCGCCAGCCCAAAGCGATCCGAGCGATCGACGATCAGGGTATTCGCATTCGGAATATCGAGGCCGCTTTCGATGATCGAGGTGCATAATAACACGTCGATGCCGCCCTTCACGAAATCGATCATCGCCTGCTCGAGCTCGTGCTCGTCCATCTGGCCGTGACCGGTGCCGACGCGCGCTTCCGGCACGATCTTCGCCAGCCGATCGGCGATCTGCTCGATGCCGAGCACGCGGTTGTGCACGAAAAACACCTGCCCGCCGCGATCGAGCTCGCGCAGGATCGCCTGCCGCACCAGGTGATCGTCGTATTCGCCCACGTACGTCGCCACGGGCAGGCGTTCTTCCGGCGGCGTATCGATCGTGCTGATGTCGCGCACGCCGACCAGGCTCATGTACATCGTCCGCGGGATCGGCGTGGCGGTCAGCGTCAGCACGTCCACTTCGGTGCGCATTTTCTTCAGTTGGTCTTTGTGCGTCACGCCAAAACGCTGTTCTTCGTCGATGATGAGCAAGCCCAGGTCCTTGAACATCACATCGGGTTGCAGCAGGCGGTGGGTGCCGATGAGGATGTCCACATTGCCCTCGCGCAGGCGCTGCAAAATGGCATCCTGCTCTTTCTCCGATCGGAAGCGCGACAACATCTCGGCCGAGACGGGAAAAGCCGCCAGCCGTGACGTGAACGTGGTGTAGTGCTGCTGCGCCAGGATCGTCGTCGGCACCAGCAGGGCCACTTGCTTGCCGTCCTGCACCGCTTTGAAGGCCGCGCGCAGTGCCACCTCGGTTTTGCCATAACCCACGTCGCCGCAGATCAAGCGATCCATCGGCTGCGGCTTTTGCATATCGGCTTTCACGGCGTGAATGGCGCGCAGTTGGTCTTCGGTTTCCAGATACGGGAACGAGGCTTCCAGTTCGTTCTGCCACGGCGTGTCGGCACTGAAGGCGAAGCCGGGCGCGAGTTCGCGCGCCGCATACAATTCCAGCAGTTCGCGCGCCACGGCCAGCGCGGCCTCTTTGGCCTTCGATCGGACCTGGCTCCAATCCGCCGTGCCCAGGCGATGAACGTCTGGCGCGTGGTCGTCTGCCCCGATATATTTGCTCAGCCGATCGGCTTGATGGATGGGGACGTAGAGCTTGTCGCCGCCGGCATACGCCACTTGCAGGTATTCGTTCTCGATGCCTTCCAGCGTGAGTTTGATCAAGCCCTGGAAGACGCCGATGCCGTGATCGATGTGCACCACGTAATCGCCGGGCTGCAGATCGGCGAAGAACTGTTCCGGCGTGATGGCTTTGGGCTTGCCGCGCCGGCGCGGCTGCGGCCGCGACCAACCGAAGATCTCCGCATCGGTGATGAGGTGCAGCGACCACAGACCGACCGCTTGGCGTTCGCCCTCATTACGTGGTGTAATTCCACGTAATGTCCAGCCTTCGTCCAGCAAGCCCTGCACGAAGATCAGCGCGCGCGGTTCAGGCCGATCGGGCACGCCGTGCACCGGCGGGCGCAGATAATCGCGCTCGGCCCACAATTCGGCCAGGCGGCTCGCCTGCCGGCTTACGACAACCACCGCATCGTTCATGGTGCGCATCTGGCCGATATGTTCGATGAAGGGTTTGAGCTGCCCGCCAAAGCGCTGCCCGGGCGAGAACGGCAGCACTGGCGCACTGGCCCGCTCATCGTCGCGCTCCGCGTGCAATTCTTCTCCCAACGAAAGAATGCCGCGCCCCGCCAGTTTCTCGCGCCATTCATCCCACGTGAGGTAGGGCAGCGGAAAATCGGGTGGCAGGGCGTGATCTTCTTCTGCCGAGCGGCGCAGATCAATGGCCTGCTCTTCCAGTTCGCTCCAGATATCGGCGATCTCGTCGCCGTCGTCGAGCGCGATCACGGCGTTGCGCGGCAGGTAGTCCACCAGCGACGCCGCGTCGCTGTGCAGCAGCGGCAGATAGAACTCGATGCCGCGAAACGACACACCGCCGATCAGCCCCTGGCGGTCTTTTTCAAATAACTCTTCCTGATCGTCCGGCAGCGCCGAGATGTCCCACGCCTTAATCTTCTCAGCGGCTAACGGGCCATTCTTCGGCAGCAGTTCGGTTGCCGGTGTGATGATCACCTGCTCCAGCGGTTCCAGCGATCGCTGTGAAGCCGGATCGAACGAGCGCAGTGATTCGACTTCGTCGCCGAAGAATTCGATGCGAATGGGGCGCGGCAGCGCGGGCGGAAACACATCGACGATGCCGCCGCGCCGGCTGAATTCGCCGGGCGACAACACCGTGGAGACGCTCTCGTAGCCAAAGCCTACCCATGCTTCCAGCAGCTGATCGAGGTTGGCGGTTTGGTTCTTCTTCAGCGCGCGGGTGCCCAGCCGAAAGGCGCGCAGGGGCAAAGTGCGGAACATCAGCGAGCGCGCCGAGGCGACGATGACAGGCGGGACCGCTGTACCCTCCCGGAGGTTGTCAACCTCCGGGAGGGTGTTTGTCAAACGTGCCAGCACCTGCAGTCTTTCGGCGACCATTTCACGCGGCCACAGGGCGCGCTCATAGAACAGCGCAGAAGGCTCGGGGAAGCGCAGCAGCCGATCGGGCGTGGTAAGGCCGTAGGCGCGCAGCGACTCATACAGCATCTGCGCCCGATCAGGCTTCGCGGTGATCACCAGGATCGGCCGATCCGCGAGAGCATTCTGTGCGAGCGAGGCCAATACCAACGGGCGAGCAGCGCGCAAGACGGGCAGTCGCCACGTTTGCCCATGCCCGGCTTCCACCGGAAGCCGGTGGGCCGCTGGCGTGCGGCTTTCGTGAGGAGCATCGATTTCGCGGGCCAGCTGCTGAAACGGCAGCTGCTCGCTCAGCAGAGGCAGCAGGCCGGAGAGATTAATCGTGTCGGTCAAATTACGAGCGGTTCATGCCTCGTAACGAGTAATGCGTAACAAGTAATATATCGTTGAGCGAACCGTCCATTACGCGTTACTCGTTACTCGTTAGTATTATCTCAGTTCATCCTTCTCGATAATTTCATCCGCCGCCAGGTTGGGCGTGATCAAGATGTCCTTCCTGCTCAGGGCCTGCACGGCAGTCAGCACCCGCGCCACGGCGGGCTTGGGCTCGCCGACTGTCGCCTGGGTCTGGCGCACAAATTGATCGACCGAGAGGTTCGGCGGATTCAGACCCAGCGCCCGCGCCTGCGTCCAGTTCTTCTGCAATAACTGATCGATCTGCGCGTTCACGCCGGTGGGACGCTTGGGCGCGGCAGCGCGCGAGGCTGCGCGCGCGTGCGAATTCGAGTTCACCGTTCTCAGCGCGGGCGTTTCGGCCGCGGTGCCCTCCACTTCGAAGTCGTCGTAGTCGTCGTCATTGGACTTGCGCGCCGGATTCTTCACTCCGCTGTTCTTCTGCAGGCGGATCACCAGCGTGTCGGTGGTGAGGCGCGTCGGCGGAATCTTCTTGATGGCGTTGAGCATCTCGCTCATCGGCACGTCGCGGCCCACGCGCTCGCGCACGCGCTTCACGATCGATTCGGCCATGCTGGGGGTGCAGCGGAAGGCTCTGGCAAAGATTTCATATTCGTTCATGATCATACCATCCTGTCCCTTGGCGGATTCGGATTAAATTGATTCATGGCGGCAGTGATGCCGGCCGTGAGAAAAGCGTCCATCGCTTGCCCGGCCCGATCGAGCAGGGCGTCGAGCTCGGCCGCTTCTTCGCGGCTGAAATCCCGCAGCACAAAGGCTGCGGGATCCATGCGTCCCGGCGGGCGGCCAATGCCGATGCGCAGCCGCGCAAATTGATTGCCGCCCAGCTGCTGAATAATCGAGCGCATGCCGTTATGACCGCCCGCGCCGCCGTCGGCGCGCAGCCGGATGACGCCAAACGGCAGATCGAGATCGTCAAAGATCACCAGCAGCTGCTCGACGGGAATCTTGTAGAAACGCAGCAATGCGCCTACCGCGCGGCCGCTCTCGTTCATGTAAGTCTGCGGCTTGGCAACGATGACACGGCGGTCGCCGGGCCGCTGGCCGCTGCGGCCCAGCGCGATGATGGCGTGATGTTGAATCTTGTTAAATGTCAGCGCGTGGGCCGCTGCCCACCGATCGGCCGTCAGGAAGCCGACATTGTGGCGATTGCCCGCGTATTCGCGGCCGGGATTGCCCAGACCTACGATCAGCGCTGCGGCTTCGGGCGCCGCTTCTGCCTCAGACGATTTGAACCGGTTCAAGAAATGCATCTATAACACATCAACCATTGTTCATGGATAATTGATCACCGTTTCCGCTTTTGGCTGCGCCGCCGGATCTGCTTCACGCCCCAGCGTCCGGCCTGAATCACGCCGAGCACGACGAACAAGCCCGCGGTGATGATCGCGCCGTTAAGGCAGGCCGAGCCGAATTGTCTCGCGTCGAAGCTGGCGGCAGCCGCAGTATTGCGGCGCGCCGCCGCATTGGTCTGGGGTTGACTCGTCCGTGCTGCCGGCGCTTCCGGCACATTGGTGGGCGGCTGCTCCACCATGATCGTTGCGGCCGGCTGCGCGGCTTCGGCGGCCGTGAAGGTAGACTGTTCGGCCGGGAAGGTCGCAGACTGGCGGAATGGACGTCGGCGTGCCAACGGGCGCGCTGTTGCTCACCTGCAAGCCGCGCACAAAGGCTTCGTCATAGTTGCTGTCGGCGCGAATGACGCGCAGGCGCAGCGCATATCGGCCATCGGCAATGACGCCGGTATTCCACGTGCCGATCGTGCCGTTCAGGATCGGCTGATCGCCTGTGGCAAACGGCTGCCAGGCGTCATTCGGGTTGGGATCAGGCCCGTAGGCCAGTTCCCAGCGGGCGAACTCAGGATGATCCGCCGAACCGGACACCGCGACCAGACCGGTCAACGTCTGGCCCTCGGCGGGTGAAGCGATTTGAGCGATGGCTTGTCCCTGCGACTGCGGTGCGGCCTGCGCGGGATGATGAAGGTATGTTGGATTGATCAGCGCGATCAGGCTGATCGCCAGACTGACGCGCCCGATGACTGCCAATAACTTCATGCGGCCCTCTAAGCAAAGTTGGACTCAACGAACTCAGAGTGTAACACAGTTGATCACCTTCGACAAGGAATTTGAAGCCCTGCTGAATTTGGGTCTTGACACAAAGCCGCATCACGACTAAGATCACGCGCAATTTGCCGCCATGCAGACTGAGCCTCAACCATTCTTCATTCAAGTCGATCCCTGGCGCGAGACGTTGAAGCAGCGCGTACTCGCCGCTGGAATCATTGTTTGTAAGAGCCGACGATCATGGTCGGCTCTTTTTTTGCCTGTCGGCCGGAGAGGAGACGAATCATGACGACCGTGAAACTGCCGGGCCTGATTGATGTGCACGTTCACCTGCGCGAGCCGGGGGCGGCGCACAAGGAAGACTATAGCACCGGCACGGCGGCAGCGCTGGCGGGCGGCTTCACGTGCGTGCTGGACATGCCGAACAATACGCCGCCGATCACGACTGCGGAAACACTGGCGGCCAAGAAACAACTGGCCCGCTCGCACGCTCGCTGCGATTACGGCCTCCACCTGGGCGCAGGCGACGACAATGTGCAGACGGCGCACACCCTTGCGCCGCAGGTAACCGGCTTGAAGATGTACCTCGATCAGACGTTTGGGCCGCTGCGGCTGGACGATCTCGACTCGCTGCTGCAGCACATGGAGCGCTGGCCGGCTGCCTGGCCGGTGTTGTGCCATGCGGAAGGGCGCACGGTGGCCGCGTGCATTCTCGTCGCGCAGCTGACCGGCAAGCAGGTGCATGTTTGCCATGTCAGCCGCAAAGACGAGATCGACCTGATCCGCCGCGCCAAAGACAAAGGGATCAATGTGACGTGCGAGGTGACGCCGCATCACTTCTTCCTTACCGACCGGGCGGCCGACGCGATCGGCTTCGGTCGATCCGAAGTACGGCCTCGCCTGGCAAAGGATGCCGATCGGCAGGCGCTGCGATCGAGCCTGGAAGTGATCGATTGCTTCGCCACGGATCACGCGCCGCACACGCTGGCAGAGAAAGACTCGCCCAAGCCGCCGCCGGGCTTTCCCGGCCTGGAAACGGCGCTGCCCTTGTATCTGGAGTTGGTGCGCGCCGGCCTGATCTCGATCGAGCAGCTGCTCGATCGGACGGTGCATAACCCGCGCCGCCTGTTCCATCTGCCCGATCAGCCTGAGACGTGGATCGAAGTTGATCCCGACGAGGAATGGATCGCGCGCGGCAGCGAGATGCTGACACGCGCCCGGTGGACGCCGTTTGAAGGCTGGACGCTGCGCGGCCGCGTGAAGCGCGTGACGCTGCGGGGCGTGGAAGCCTATCGGGACGGAGAAGTGCTGGCACAGCCCGGTTTCGGGCGCGATGTTCGAGCGTAGCAACCTCACAAATCATTCACACAGGAGAGACGGTCATGGCAACCAGAACAACGAGCGTGGGACCCAGGCGCAAGTCGGCGGCGCATCTGCCGCTGGGCGAACGGGGCGATGGGCGCTTTTACGGCCAGCACATTCTGTCGGTGTCGCAGTTCGCGCGCACCGATCTGGAGTACATCTTCGCAGTGGCCGAAGAAATGCGCACGATGGTCGAGCGGGTGGGGACGTTCGACCTCTTGAAAGGCAAGATCCTGACGAACCTGTTTTACGAGCCTTCAACGCGCACGTCGTCGTCCTTCACCGCGGCCATGGAACGGCTGGGCGGCAGCGTCATTCCAATCAACGAGGTGAAATACTCCTCGGTGGCCAAGGGCGAATCGCTGCCCGACACGATCCGCACGCTGGAATGCTACTCGGATGTGATCGTGCTGCGCCATCCCGAAACGGGCGCGGCGGCCACGGCGGCCCGTTATGCGCGGAAGCCGGTCATCAACGCGGGCGACGGCACGGGCGAGCACCCCACGCAGGCGCTGCTGGACCTGTTTACGATTCGAGAAGAGCTGGGCCGCCTGGAAGGGCTGACTGTCACGATGCTGGGCGATTTGAAATATGGCCGCACCGTGCATTCGCTGTCGCGCCTGCTGGCTTTGTATGGCGCGAAATTGAACTACGTCTCGCCCGAGGTGCTGCGGATGCCGCAGGTCATCGTGGAGGAACTGGGTAAGTTCGGTGTGGAACAGAAGGAATACGCAGGTCTCGAACCGGTGCTGGTGGAAACCGATGTGTTGTATGTGACGCGCGTGCAGAAAGAGCGCTTTGACGACCTTGACGTGTACGAGTCGGTGAAGGGCGCGTTCGTCATCACGCCGGAGACGATGAAGGCTGCGAAGCAGGACATGGTGCTGATGCACCCGCTGCCGCGCGTCGGCGAAATCTCGCTGGAAGTGGACAACGATCCGCGCGCGGCGTACTTCCGCCAGATGGAATATGGCCTGTACGTCCGCATGGCGCTGTTGGCGATGGTGCTGGGCAAAGCCTGATGATGAACTTCTTTGAACAACTCGAGCAGCGCGCGCGCGGAATCGATTCGTTGTTGTGCGTGGGACTCGATCCGCGGGCACAGGATGCGGCCGCGGCGCGCGCGGAATGCATCCGCTTGATTGAGGCGACTTCCGAATTCGCGCTGGCCTTCAAGCCGAATGCGGCGTTCTTTGAGGCGCTCGGCGCGGAGGGCGTGGCAGCGTTGAAGGCAGTGATCGCGCAGGTGCCGCCGGGAATTCCGGTAATCCTCGATGCCAAGCGCGGCGACATTGCAGACACCGCCGAGGCGTATGCTAAAGCCGCGTTTGATGAACTTGGGGCGCACGCCATCACTCTGAATCCCTATCTGGGCGGCGAGGCGCTGCGGCCATTTCTGGCCCGATCGGATCGCGGCGTGTTTGTGCTGTGCAAGACTTCCAATCCGGGCGCGGATGAGTTTCAGAGTCTGCGCGTGCTCGCGCCGGGCGATCAGCCGGCGCACGGGGCCAGCGGGTTAGCGCCCGCCTCGCGCCTCGTGTATGAAATCGTCGCACAGCACGCGCAGGAGTGGAACGCCGCAGGCGGCAATGTCGGGCTGGTCGTCGGCGCGACTGATCCGCAGGCGCTGCGGCGAGCTCGATCGGCCGCGCCGGGCCTGTGGTTCCTGGTTCCCGGCATCGGCGCGCAAGGCGGCGATTTGAAGTCTGCGCTGGACGCGGGGCTGCGGCCCGACGGCCTGGGCCTCGTCGTCAACGTCTCACGCCAGATCGCGAAGGCGAGCGATCCGCGTGAAGAAGCTCGGAAACTGCGCGACGAGATCAATCAGCGGCGATTAGAAATTGAAAATTCGAAATTGGAAAGCCGCTCTATCGTCTCCAACCTCCACGCCCGCGAAGCGGGCAGTCCAACTTCTATCACTCAGCTCGCTCAAGACCTGGTTGATTCCCAGTGCGTCCGTTTCGGCCAATTCAAATTGAAGTCCGGCAGCCTGTCGCCTATCTATCTCGATCTGCGGAGGCTGGTGACACATCCGGCGACCTTGCGGCGCGTGGCGCAAGCGTATGCCGTGAAACTGAGGGATCTGAAATACGACCGGCTGGCCGGTATTCCCTATGCGGCGCTGCCGATTGCGACCGCCATTGCGCTGGAGCTCGACCGGCCCTTGATCTACCCGCGCCGCGAGGCGAAAGATTACGGCACGCAGGCGACGATCGAAGGCGATTATCAGGCAGGAGAAACCATCGTCGTGATCGATGATCTCGCCACCACGGGCGGCTCGAAGATCGAGGCCATTCAGAAACTGGAAGCCGCCGGCTTGCAGGTGCGCGACATCGTGGTGTTGATCGATCGCGGGCAGGGGGCCGGGCCGCTGCTGGCCGAAGCCGGCTATCAGCTTCACTCGGTCGTCAATCTGCCTGACTTGCTGCCGGAATGGTTGCGCTCAGGCGCGATGACGCCGGCGCAGTTTGAGGAAGTGCAAACGTTCCTGCAATTCTGACAAGATGACAAGATGACAAGATGACAAGATGACACACTGACAAGGTGAGATCATGGATGAGAGTCATCTTGTCACACTTGCGCCTGCGCTGCAAGTGCAGGTGTCCCTTCATCTTGTCACTGTCATAGAAACTGAGATCAGATGTACAACGCGATTCGACCGCTGCTGTTTAAGTTTGACCCTGAGGTCATCCACAAGATCACGCTGAACTTGATCCAGTGGGCGGGTATTCTGCCGCCGGCGTATGCGCTGCTGCGCGCCATTTTCGAGGTGAACGATCCGCGTTTGCAGGTGGAGGCCTTCGGCGTGAAGTTCAGCAACCCGATCGGGCTGGCGGCAGGCTACGACAAGGACGGGGTCGCCGTGCGCGGCTTGAGTGCGCTGGGCTTCGGACACATCGAGGTGGGCACCGTGACGCGCCACAAGCAGATCGGCAATCCGAAGCCGCGCGTGCAGCGCGTGATCGAGTCGCAGGGCGTGATCAACAGCATGGGCTTTCCGAACAACGGCGTGGACGCCCTGAAGATTCGACGCGGCGCCGCGAAGGTGGGCATCAACATCGGCAAGAGCAAAGACACGCCCATCGAGCAGGCCGCCGAAGATTACGTGGAGTTATTCAAGCGGGTGTATCGTGACGCCGACTACGTGGCAATCAACATCAGCAGCCCGAACACGCTGAATCTGCGGCAGCTGCAGGCGCGCGAGTACATTGAAGGATTGTTGAAGGAAGTGACCGCGGTACGCGATGACCTGGCGCATCCTTCGACTTCGCTGCGCTCCGCTCAGAATGCACGGCGCGTGCCCGTGCTCGTTAAGATCGCGCCGGATTTGACCGAACGAGAAGTGGAGGACATACTGGGCGCCATCGAACTGGCGGGGGCGGATGGCGTTATCGCGACGAACACGACGATCGCGCGTGAGGGAATTCCGGCGCAGGTCCAGGGTCTCAAGGGCGGCCTCAGCGGCAAGCCGCTGCGCGATCGATCGACCGCCATGGTCAGCTGCCTCTACCGCAAGACCGGCGGCAAACTGCCCATCATCGGCGTGGGCGGCGTGATGAATCCACTGGATGCGCTGGCCAAGCTGGAGGCCGGCGCCGCGCTGGTTCAAGTCTACACCGGCCTCGTGTACGCCGGGCCGAGCCTGGTGAAGCACATCAACCAGGCCCTGCTGGCACGCGAAGCCTGATCACCGGCTGATGAGCGGCAGATAGACCTGGTGGAATGTGAAGTACGGCTTCGCCAGATGCGCCGCCGTGCCTACCGAAGCTTTGACAAAGCTGGTGAAGTACGTCAGGTTGACGTGCGACAGGTTGTCGTCGGCGGTGTGATAGGTGTCATTGAAGTCATCCACATCGTCTTCAATGGCCAACAGGGCCGGGTAACCTTCTTCCCAGAACGAGTAATGATCGCTGGCATTGATGCCGTCGGGCTCGATGATGGGCGTCAGGTTCACTGCGTAAGCCGTGACGACATTCGTAAACACGCCTGCTATGGCGAGATCGGCGGCATAGCCGGGATCGTCCGTGGTGCGTGTGTGCAGTCGCAGCGTTGGACCGTCAATGCTGTCATAGGCGATCATATCCATGTTGTACACGGCCACGATGTTATCTCCGGCTGCCGCCACGGCGCTGGCGTATGCTTTGCTGCCGCACAAGCCCTGTTCTTCGCCGGTGAAGAAGACAAAGCGCACCGTGCGCTCAAAACGATACTGGCTCATGATCTCGGCCGCGAGCATCACGCCCACGGAGCCGCTGGCATTGTCGTCGGCGCCGGGTGCGCGCCCGCCTGACGGCATATCGTCGAGGTGCGCCGTGATCAGCACGATCTCGTCCGGCGTGAGCGTTCCGGTCAATACGCCGACGACATTGCGCCCCGAGTTGCTGCTGCACCCGGTCCAGTCGTAATAACTCGCTGCCAGGCCCTGCCGCTGCAAATGCTCATAGGCATATTGCGTCGCTTTTTGCAGGGGCGTGCCGGAACGGGTGTGGCGCGTGGTGATGGTGTACGGCGTGCCGCCGACAAGCGCAGCCGTTTCACCGCTCAGTTGGGCGTCGTAGCTGTAGACGGTGGTCGATGCGACCTGCGCCATCATGTTTGCCACGCGTGGATCGTAGGTGAAGCCGGCGGGCGCTGTTGGCGTGTGCGCGATCGCCGGCAGGCCGATGATCAGAACCGCCAGCCAGGCCACGGCCATGGCGGTTGCCGCAATGAGTTTTTGCTTCATGCAGTTCACCTATCGCAGCCAAATCATGGGCAGATAGATGCGCGTATCGGCGTCGTCTATCCACACAAACGCCGCCGTGGGCGGCCCCCAGTTGCCGTTGGCATCCTGACTCTCCACGAAGATAATGTGGCGACCGGCGCTTAACCCGCTCGGGTCAAGCGCGGCCTGCAGTGACTCGATCGGGTGGTCGAAGGCGCCGTCGGCTGCGCTCAGCGGATACGTGATCGTTCCCGTCATCCACGCAGGAGTATCAACCGAATACCGCGCGGCTGCGATGTTCTGCACCGGTTCGCCGGAGGCTGGCGCCATAGCGTGTGTCGTTCGCCACTGCCGTAAGCGCAGCCGGTGTGTCGGTCAATGCCAGAGTGGGCGTGATACTGACGTTGAGTGTGTCCGGCCCGGCCGGGTCCTGATACGGACGGCGCAGGGCTCTCAAGCCGTAGAGGAGCGCCTGCAGGTTGTCGGGCACGATGGTGCTCTCAAAGGTCGGGCAGTCTTGAAAGAAGTCGGTGCCGATTTCAAAGGTGAAGGCGGGCACGCCCAGTTCGCCGTAAGCGAAATCGTCCGTGGCGCCGTCGGTGGGATACAGCCCGATCGATTCCACTGGCGTGTAAGTGTTGAAGTAAGCGAACTTGCGGCCCAGCGTCTGCAAGGCGGCGCCATTGGGCGCGGACGACGCTGTAAAACCCCACGGCCACAGCACCAACTCGCTGTAACTATGGAGGTCCAGGAAGATGCCGCTGGTCGTCACGGGCGCGGCGGCGCTTAAGTCGTCAGCGCGCAGATCGGGATACTGTGATCGCACGTAGTTGACCACGGCCTGCGTTTCCGGCTCGGAGACTGCGCCGGGGCCGCGATAGGTGAGATCGCACGGATTGCTGCTGGAGCAGGCTATCAGAGGCTGGGCACGAGTTCCAGTAAAATGGATAGTTGCGATTGAGATCCGCTCCGCGCGAATCGGAGTTAGCGCAATAGTCGTTGTCGGTATTCTTGCGCCACAACAGGCCGCTCTCGGCTTCCTTGCGCCCGTCGGGGTTGGCTTGCAGCAGCAGATGAACTTCGTTGTAGTCCAGCAGCCACGTCACATCGGGATCGACGCCATAATGGTCGATCAGATATTCGGCAAAGCGCGTGTTGAGTTCAGCCGGCGCGTATTCGCGCGCGTGGATGGACGACATCACAAAGAATCTGGGTTTGGGGCCAGCCATCACGGGATTGGTCAACTTGAGCACCCTGAGGTCATAGCCCGGAGCGCCACCCGATGTTTTCTTCTCCCAACTGTCGCCAATGTCAATCCACTGCGCCAGATCCGGATGCGCGCTGACGATGCTTTGCGCGGCGGCGTAGGTTTCTTCCACGGTGCGATAGCACGAGTAACCCGGAATGCCGCCGGCCTGGCCCGGCCGAGGCTGCGCCGGCCGATTGAGTTGGGCGGTGCGAACGGGATTGATCTCGATGTGATAACCCTGGGCGAGCAGCGCGAAATACTGATCGGGCTGCACCAGGGCGTCTACATACGCGCCGCGCCCGCGATACGCGCCGCGTCGGTTGGGATACACGGCCCAGACGTCGATCGTGCTGCGCAGCGCGGCCAGTTGAGCGGCGCCGGTGGTGGTGACGCGCACGACCAGAGCCTGCGGCTGCGCGCTGGACGCGGCCGTTTGCCGCGAATGCGCGCTGATGGCGGCGGCGCAGAACAGACCGGCCAACACACACGTGATGAGGAAACGTCGCAACCAGGGCCTCCTCTAAAGCGGTATCCTAATTGATTTACGCTCCGGACTCGAGGCTTCAGCCGGATCCGCCTAAAGGCTCGACTCCAGATCGGCGTAAACCCAAACGAGAATCGCTCTAATGCCTGAAATGCCGCACCCCCGTCGTCACCATGGCGATGCCATGCGCGTCCGCAATGGCGATCGATTCGGCGTCGCGCACGGAGCCGCCCGGATGGACGATGGCGGTAATGCCGGCTTGCGCCGCGACCTCAACCGAATCGGGAAAGGGAAAGAACGCGTCGGAGGCCATGACCGCGCCTTTCGACTTTTCGCCGGCCCGTTCGGCCGCGATGCGCACGCAGTCGACGCGGTTGGGCTGCCCGCCGCCAATGCCGACCGTGGCCTCACCTTGCGCAAAGACGATGGCGTTGGACTTGACGTGCTGGCAGGCTTTCCACGCGAATTTCAAGGCGGCCCATTCGGCGTCGGTGGGCTGCCGCTTCGAGACCACTTTCCACCCCCCCTCAGTCCCCCCGTTCCCGACAGGGGGGATGGGTCGCCGAAATCGATATCTTGCTTCAACAGGCCGCGATTGATCGAGCGCAGCTCGTAAGCCGGATCGATCCGGAGTCCGGGCATCTCGACCAGGCGGCACGCTGCGCGCCTGGCCAGGATGGCCAGGGCGTCGTCGGTGAAACCGGGCGCGGCGATGCATTCGACGAAGAGATTCCCCAGCGCTTCGGCGGTTTCGCCGTCGAATGGCCGATTGCTGGCGATGACGCCGCCGAAGGCCGAGATCGGATCGGACGCGAGGGCGGCCGCAAAGGCATCCGCCAGCCGATCGGCTGTGGCGATGCCGCAGGGTGACAGGTGCTTCACGATGACGATCGTTGGCCGCTCGAAACTGACTGCGCCTTTCCACGCCGCATCGAGATCGAGCAAATTGTTATACGAGAGCTCTTTGCCCTGCAGGACTTTGCCGCCTAACGGCCCGCCCTTCAGATCATATGAATAGAGCGTGGCTGACTGATGCGGGTTCTCGCCGTAGCGCAATGCCTGCACTGGATAGGCCGTGACGCGCAGCGCGTGACTGCCGCTGAGATACTCGAAAATGGCGGCATCGTAATGCGCCGTCGAGGCAAAGCCCTTCACGGCCAGGCGCCGGCGGGTTTCGCTCGTCACGCCGCCCGCGCGGAGTTCGTCGAGCACGGCCGGGTAATCGGCGGGATCGCAGATCAGCGTCACGCGTTGATGATTCTTGGCCGCGGCGCGCATCAACGTGACGCCGCCGATGTCGATGTTCTCGATCGCTTCCTCGAAGGTGCCATCGGGCCGGGCAATCGTCGCTTCAAACGGGTAGAGATTCACCGCGACCAGGTCGATATAGTCCCAGCCGAGTTTCAAGAGTTCAGTGTGGTCAGCCTCGGTCGAGCGGGCGAGCAGGCCGCCGTGCACCGCCGGATGCAGCGTCTTGACGCGGCCGCCCAGAATCTCAGGCGAGCCGGTGTAGTCGCCGACTTCGGTGACAGGGATGCTGTTGTCGCGCAGCGTTTTGGCCGTGCCGCCGGACGCGATGAGCGTCCAGCCCAGTTCGTGCAGGCCGCGCAGCGAAATCGATGAGTCCGGTTTTGTCGTGAACGGATAGAGATGGCGCGTGGCATAGGTGACTCCCTGGAGAATGATGAGCTGCGAATGGGTAACGAGTAATGCGTGACAAGTAAAATGGGATTCCAGTGTTCGCGCGCTCCAGGTCTACAGCAATTTGCTCATGTAATGGAGATCGACGAATTCGCTATCGACTCGCAAGGCATGCGGGGCAGTCCCCTCGATTTGAAACCCCATTTTTCTGTACAGCGCGATGCCCACATGGTTGTTGGTCATCACCGTCAGTTCCAGGCGATGTAATCCGCGTTCACGCGCCCACGCTTCGCACGCCTGAAACAGCCGCGTGCCGAGGCCTTGATTCGTGTAGGCTTCTCGAATGCCGATGACGATGTGCACAGTGTGATGATTGCGGCGAACCATCCCGCCATTGGCCCACAAAAACCCGATCGGTTCATCGTCATTCATGGCCAGAAACACCATCGAATTATCCGTGGCGAGCAAGGCTGTCAGACGTTCCCGTTCCTGCGCGATCGTGACCTTGCGCTCGCCCGGCTCGAGCAGCATGAACTTCGTTTCGGTGTCGAGTTGCGCCCGCAGGTCCAGGTATGCTTCGGCGTCGTCCACGGTGATCTGCTTGATGATAGTCATGAGCATGGGTACTCCGGGAGGATGAACGCCGCGAATTATACCATCGCGTTAAGGGTGGAAAAGTTGGCCGCGAGGAATGGCCATGTCACGTACCGATGCGCTTCGGCTGATCATTCTATTCAGGGCTTTTCCAAAGTTCCACTGAAGCTGCTCACTGCGCCGCCCGGCTAATCTAGTTTCTGTCCGAAAAGTCAGCAGACCGGGCTCCGAGCGCAGCCCCCGGCAGATTCGCGGCGTGTCCCACGGGATGCTGCGCGAGGAGCCGCTCCCGCTGAGTTTTCGGACAGAAACTAATCTAGCCGGGATACGGCGTGATCCGGCAAGCAAAATCGTCGGATCGGGCCATGGCCAGTTGCGACGGACTGGCGGCTGACTTAAGCGGACGGTCGAAGACCTGGCACGGCCTGCGGCCTGACAAGTTTCAGCAGTTCTCATATTGGCCGGTATCCACCCTCACCCTAACCCTCTCCCTGAAAGGGCGAGGGAATGAGGCCGCTCCCTTCTCCCTACAAGGGAGAAAGGTTGGGGATGAGGGTTGTTTCCCATATGTTTGACCCGCACCCCCATTCTGGCTATACTTGCCTTACAGATCAGGATCCACTGCTTCAATGTTTGAACTGCGCATCTCGCTGAAGATTTCTGAAGGGATCAAGCGCATGAGTTTCAACGAAAACACCAGCGTAAAAATTCCCGCGATATTGCATCTGTGCAGATTAGGCTATGACTACCTTTCGCTATCCAACGCCAAACGGGATGAAGGCACGAATATCTTCACGGATATTTTTGCCGAATCGATCCTGCGCATCAACCCTGATCTGGATGAAAGCGATGTCCAAAGGGTTTTCGAGGACGTTGCCCTGGCGCTGGACAATGAAGACTTGGGGCAGGCGTTTTACAACCTGTTGACCGCCACTTCGGGCACGCGGTTGATTGACTTCAAGAATTTCAATAACAACTCCTTCCATGTCGTCACGGAATTGACCTGCAAAAACGGCGACGATGAATTCCGGCCGGATATTACCTTGCTGGTTAACGGCATGCCGCTGGCCTTTATGGAAGTGAAAAAGCCCAATAACCGCGACGGCATCCTGGCGGAAAGAGACCGCATCAATACCCGCTTCAAAAACAAGAAGTTCCGCAAGTTCATCAACATTTCTCAAATCCTGGTCTTCTCCAATAACATGGAATATGACGCAGAGGATGTCGAACCCATTCAAGGCGCGTTTTATTCCTCCACCTCCTACGCGGAAGCCAACTTTAATTACTTCCGGGAAGAGGAACGATTCGATTTAGCGACTATGTTGAAGCCAGAAGATGACGCGCTGGAAAATTTTGTCCTGAAAGACAATAATCTGTCTGCCATCAAGCACTCGCCTGAATTCATAACCAATAAAGAACCGACTACGCCCACCAATCGCATCCTGACTTCGCTTTTTTAGCCGAGAACGTCTGGCGCTGCTGCTCAAATACGGCTTTGCCTACGTGCGGACAAAACGGGCCTCGAAAAACACATCATGCGTTACCCGCAATTGTTTGCCACCTTAGCCATTGAGCGAATGCTTGGCACGGGCGCTAAGAAAGGCATTATCTGGCACACGCAAGGCAGCGGCAAAACCGCGCTGGCCTTTTATAACGTGCATTATCTGACAGACAACTTTCAGCGTCAGAACATTGTGCCGAAGTTCTACTTCATCGTGGACCGCATTGACCTGATGACTCAGGCCAAGCGCGAGTTCACCAGCCGAGGCTGATCGTTAACACCGTCAACTCACGCGATGAACTGGTGAAGAACTTCAGATCACGCCAGGCCATCAGCAACTTAAGCGGCCAACGCGAAATTACCGTCGTCAATATTCAGAAGTTCAAAGATGACAGTGACGTGTTGAAGGCCAACGATTACGACCTCAACTCCCAGCGGGTGTACTTTCTGGATGAAGTCCACCGCAGTTACAACCCGACGGGCAGTTTTCTGGCGAACCTCTTTAATTCGGACAGGAACGCCATCCTGATCGGCTTGACGGGCACCCCGTTGATTGGCAACGACCGGCGCTCCCGCGATACGTTCGGCGATTACATCCACAAGTATTACTACAATGCCTCCATTGCGGATGGCTATACCTTGCGGCTCATCCGCGAAGGCATTGAAACGAAGTACAAACTGTTGCTGGCGCAGGCTTTGAAGGAAGTTGAAGTCCTCAAAGGCGCGGTCGACAAGCGCGAGGTGTATGCTCACGAAAAATTCGTCGAGCCGATGCTGGACTACATCGTGGAGGATTTCGTCAACAGCCGGAATCGCTTTGACGACCACACCATTGGCGGCATGGTGGTCTGCGACAGCGCGGAACAGGCCCGGACGATGCACCGGATTTTCATCAACAAATATAACCCGGAGCAACAAGTGATCGAACCCGTCTCCGACTATTCCGCCATCAAAGCAGCGGCTTCCGTCTATAACGATTACACGGAGAGGCACGGGAAAAGAATCCGCGAGTCCCTCGTCCTGTATGATGTCGGCACGACTGATGACCGCAAACAGGAAGTGGAGGATTTCAAGGACGGCAAGATTGACCTGCTGTTTGTGTACAACATGCTGTTGACCGGCTTTGATGAGAAGCGGCTGAAGAAGTTATACATCGGGCGGATCGTCAAAGATCACAATCTGCTGCAAACGCTGACCCGCGTCAACCGCCCGTATAAAGATTTCAGGTACGGCTATGTGGTGGACTTTGCCGACATCCGCAAGGAATTCGACGCGACCAACAAAGCGTATTTTGATGAATTACAGGCGGAACTCGGCGACGAAATGCAGCGGTATTCCAACCTGTTCAAGTCGAAGGAAGAGATCGAAGCGGAAATCAAGGACATTACCGAAAAACTCTTCCATTATGATTTGGACAACGCAGAAATCTTCTCGCAGCAGATCAGCCAGATCGCAGACCGCAAAACCGTGCTGGAGATCAAGAAGGCGCTGGAAAGTGCGCGCGATATTTACAACCTGATCCGCTTGTACGGCCATTTTGAATTGCTGGAAAAATTGGATTTCAAGAAACTCAATTTATTACTCAACGAAACCGCGCGGCATCTGGATTTGCTCAACCTGAAAGAGTCGATCGAGAACGATGCGAATACCGCCGACCTGCTGAATGCGGCGCTGGAGAACATCGTCTTCATGTTCCGCAAGGTTTCTGAGGACGAACTGGTGATCGCCGACCGGCTGAAGGATATGCTGCGCAAGACGCGCGAGGCGCTGGGCGGCAACTTTGACCAGACCGACCCGCAGTTTGTCACGCTGTATGACGAATTGAAGCGGCTGTTCGAGAAGAAGAATCTGGATGAAGTTTCACAGGAAGAGATGAAGCGCAATATCGTCTCGCTGCAGCAAATCTTCGACAAGATCAACGAACTTAACCGCAAGAACAACCTGCTGAAAGCCAAATATGAAAATGACACGAAATACGCCCGCACGCATAAGCGCGTGTTGGAGCGCGGCGGCATTTTCAAACGCGAGAGCGAGATTCACGATACCCTGCTGGACATCAAGCACAAGACGGATGAGAGAGTCCTGCTGAACACCCGACTGCTGGACAACGAAAGTTACTTTTCACAACAACTCAATCAACTGATGATCGGCAGTTTTGACCGGATCAAAGTGACTCTGGAGCCTGAATCGGTCAGGTTCATCAACGGTTTGTTGGTCAGGGAATACGTCAACGAATATCAAGGGATATAAAGAGGAATAAGGATCGCGCATGCCGTCATTCCCGCATGCTTTAAGCGGGAATCCAGTGCCCCAATCGGCGTGGATTGCCAATCGTCAGCTGGATGCCCGATAGAAGCATTCGGGCATGACAGAAGGAATAGGAAATATCAATGGCGTTATCAACCCAGGATTTCACCGCGCAGACCAAGCAACTCATCGACAGCCTGAAGGGCGTGTGCGCCTCGTACGGACTTGGCAACGACCGGGGACGAATTCAAGATCATCACCCAGACGTTTCTGTACAAATTCATGAACGATAAGTTTGGCTACGAAGTGAAACAGATCGACCCGAAACTGGCGAAATCGGACAACTGGGAGCAGACGGTTGCCGCATATTCAGATAAGCAATATGACATGCTGCTATTGGGGATGAGCCCTGACAGCGCCAGCTCAAACGGGAACACTACCTTTCCTACCTGCACAACCGCCAGAATCAAGAAGAGTTTGCCAAGTTCTTCGACGACACCCTGCGCGACATTGCCATTTTCAACAACGACATCTTCTCGGTGAAAACCGACTCCGGCGCGAAGATCATCCTGTTTGACGAATTGAGCAACTACATCACCGACAGTTCCAAACGCGATAACTTCTGCCGCGCCCTGATCAACCCGCTGGTGAATTTCAGTTTCGAGGGCATCTTCGGACAGAAGTTCGACTTCTTCGCCACTATCTTTGAATATCTGATCAAGGACTACAACAAAGACGGCGGCGGAAAATACGCCGAGTATTACACGCCGCACGCGGTCGCCAAGATCATGGCGGCGATTCTGGTCACGGGCAAAGTCAAAAACGTGACCGTCGACGATCCCGCTGGCGGCTCCGGCTCCCTGCTGATGAGCCTGGCGCACGCCATCGGCGAAGACCGCTGTACGATTTATTCGCAGGACATTTCGCAGAAATCCAGCGGCATGCTGCGCCTGAACCTGATCTTGAACAATCTGGTGCATTCTATTCAAAACATCGTTCAGGGCAATACCCTGCTGGCCCCCTATCACAAAGTGGGCGACCAGTTGATGCGCTTTGACTACATTGTGTGCAACCCACCCTTCAAGCTGGACTTTAGCGACTTCCGTGACGATCTGGATACGAAGAGCAATAGCGAGCGCTTTTTCGCGGGCATTCCAAAAATAACGCCTAAGAGTAGAGATAAGATGCCCATCTATCTGCTCTTTATCCAGCATATCATATATTCGCTGGCTCCCAAAGGCAAAGCCGCGATTGTAGTGCCCACAGGCTTCCTGACCGCCCAAAGCGGCATTGAAAGAAAGATTCGCGAGAAACTGGTGGATGAGAAAATGCTGCGTGGCGTAGTTTCCATGCCGAGCAATATCTTCGCCACGACGGGCACAAATGTTTCGATTTTGTTTTTGGACAAAACTAACACCCAGGGCGACATTGTGCTGATGGACGCCTCCAAGCTCGGCACGACGATAAAAGACGGTAAGAATCAGAAAACCCTGCTGTCGCCCGCAGAAGAAGATTTGATCATCAACACGTTCAACCAACGAGAGGTTAAAGAAGATTTTACGGTGGTGGTGTCTTACGAGCAGATCAAAGAGAAGAATTATTCCTTTAGTGCAGGACAGTATTTTGACGTGAAGATCGAATACACCGACATCACCCCCAAACAATTTACCGCCAAAATGGACGACTTCAAGAAGAAATTGGATTCGTTGTTTGAAGAGTCGAAGGACTTGGAGAAAGAAATCAAAAAACAATTAGACGGGTTGAAGTATGAGCAGTAAAACGAAATATTTGCCCATAACCGAATTATTAGAAGGCATTGTAGACAATAGAGGAAAATCAGTTCCTACCTCACAAAAAGGAACTCCCCTTATTGCTACAAACTGCATCAAACATTCAAGCATTTATCCAACCTTTGAAAAAGTCAGGTATGTTGATGATGAAACTTTAAAAACATGGTTTAGAGCGCACTTGCAACCAAATGACATATTATTTGTAAATAAAGGTACACCAGGGAGGGTTTGCCAGTGCCTGACCCAGTGAATTTTTGTGCTGCACAAGACATGATTGGGCTAAGATGTGACGAAAAAGCCATCAATTACAAATATCTCTTTGCAGTATTACGGTCAAATGAAATTCAAAAGAGGATAGAAAATTACCATGTTGGGCTTGTAATCCCGCACTTTAGAAAGCAAGATTTACCAAGTTTAATGATTCCAATCAAAAGCCCGGAAGAACAAGAGGTAATTGGCGAACTTTACTTGACCCTTTCTAAAAAGATCGAACTCAATAATCGCATTAATGCCGAGTTGGGGCAAATGGCAAAAACACTGCATGACTATTGGTTTGTCCAGTTTGATTTCCCTAATGCCAAAGGCAAGCCTTACAAATCGAGCGGCGGGAAGATGGTCTGGAATGAGGCATTGAAGAGGGAGATTCCGTTAGGGTGGGAGGTCGGTTCGTTATTGGACATTGCAGAATACACGAATGGTTTGCCCTGCCAAAATTTCAGACCAACAGGTCAAGATTTTCTGAGAGTTATCAAAATAAAGGAAATGCACGAAGGCTTTTCAGCAGAAACTGAATTAGCTCGACCAGATATTCCACAAAAGGCGATCATCGAGAACGGAGATGTTCTATTCTCATGGTCTGCGTCTTTAGAAGTACAGATTTGGTCTGGCGGAAGAGGTGCTCTCAATCAGCATATTTTCAAAGTGACTTCGGAAACATATCCAAAGTCGTTCTACTACTATCAATTATTGAATTACTTACAACATTTCAAAATGATGGCTGAAAATCGCAAGACAACGATGGGGCACATTACACAGGAGCATTTACAGCAAAGTAGAATTATCTTGCCGCCCAAAGAGTTAACTTTGCAACTTGAAAAAGTAATCGAGCCAATTTTCGAGAAGAAAATAGTGAATGAGATCGAAAGCCAGAACCTCACTGAACTGCGCGACTGGTTGCTGCCGATGCTGATGAATGGGCAAGTGAAGGTGAATTAGAAGATTTCAGTGCCCAAATTGAGAGACGATGCTGTGAAAAAACAAAACGCGTTTCATGCGCCGCTTCATCCAGTTGATACTGAAAAGCAGACCTACGGATGTCGGCATACGAACCCCGTAATCTGTGGGAGAAACTCCGTACCAGGTGTCTGTGCGTTTGTGCGCGAGGATGGTATTTGTCTCGCCCCACCGCAATCCTGGCCAAAGCAGTTTAGCAAGTTGCAGGAGATGCAGAAGAAGGTGTGACGAGCGGTGTTGCGGCGGGTTCAATGACAACCTTTAGTAAGGTTTAACGAAATGACCACAGTAATTGAGATTACCCCAGCGCTAAAGCAGAAGATATTTCGATACATACAAGAGAATGGATATATCACCAATCGCCTTTGCCGTGATGCGTTCGGCCTATCATACGATCAATGCATCACCTTGTTCACTCATTTGGTGAAAACTGGCGAAGTGCTTCGCACGGGCAAGGGATCAGGGACACGGTATGTACTCCCTAAATAGAAGGTGCGGGAGACGCTGAGGTGATGTTATGCTCGTTCGCTTTGAAGACATCCGCGACGTGGGATTCTTTCTCTTCGCGGCTGGCTGGATCGTCGTCGTGTTGGCCAACAGCGGCGTCACTACCGGTAGCCTCATGCGCATCCTCGGCGCGGACAGCCTGCTGGCGGGGCTGCTGGCGAAGAATCGGGAGCGGGCGAGTCAGGCGTAAGGCGGCGACGTGCGCGGCGAAGAAGGCGTAACCGAAATAGACGGTAAAAATGCAGCCTACTTGTTGTTGAACGGACGGATTCGGACCACGGCGAACGCACGAACCGGAGACCCATGAGAGCCATAGTGTGCACGGACTACGGACCACCGGATGTTCTTCAACTCAGAAACGTGCGAAAGCCCGTTCCGAGGGACAACGAGGTGCTGGTTCGAATCCGCGCCACGACGGTCAGCGCGGCCGATTGCGAGCTGCGGCGATTCGACTTCGCCCCCTGGATTTGGGTGCCCATGCGGCTGGCGTTCGGCCTCCGCAGGCCTAGACGACGTGTGCTCGGGCAGGAGCTCGCCGGTGACGTCGACGCGGCAGGCAAGAAGGTCGCGTCGCTCAGGAAGGGCGACCGGGTCTTCGCGGCGACGGGCATCCCCCTGGGAGCCTACGCGGAGTACATCTGCCTGCGCGAGAACCCCCAGACCGGGGCCATCGCGACGATGCCGGCGAACCTGAGCTACGAGGAGGCTGCGGCCGTACCCTACGGGGGAGGCGAGGCCCTGTCGTTCCTGCGGAAGGCGGACGTCCGGAGCGGACAGAGGGTCCTGGTCAACGGCGCGGGAGGGAGCTTCGGCACGTTCGCGGTCCAACTCGCCAAGGTCCTCGGGGCGCACGTGACCGCGGTGGACAGCGCGCCGAAGCTGGAGATGCTGCGCACGATCGGCGCGGATCGCGTCATCGACTACGCCAGGGAGGACTTCACCGCCAGCCCCGAGACCTACGACGTCATCTTCGACGTGGTCCGCGGCACACCGTCCGCTCGCATGGTGAGGCGGCTGACCGAGAACGGATGGCTGCTGATGGCCAATCCGGGCTTCCTGCAGATCGTTCGCGCCAGGTGGGCGGCGAGGGGGACCAGGAGGCGGGTGTCGTTCGCGGGATCGAGCGGAACGAGGGAGGACCTGGCCTACCTGCGCGGCCTGATCGAAGCGGGACGGCTGCACCCGGTCGTCGACCGGCGCTTCCCTCTGGAGCAGATGGTCGAGGCTCACCGGTACGCCGAGACCGGGCAGAAGTTGGGGAACATCGTGGTCGTCGTCGCATAGTTGCGGCCGCGATCGCCAGCCTCCTCGGGGGTCGCGGGTTCAAGCCTAATCACCCCACACCCGTCTGATAAACGCCTCAGCGATAATTGCCGGGGCGTTTTTGTTTGTCCGTAACCATGATGATCATACAATGGGCTGTGGCACTCAAAGCTTCGATGTTACGCGGGCCGCCCCATTGCCGCGGACTAGCGGCGTGCAGTGTCCCACGGGATGCATGCGCGAGGCAGCCGTCACCTGCTGACACGCTTTGAGTGCATACAATGGGCTCAGGGCTTGACTTTTCTGACCGCATTTGCGAATGGTACGGCGTGATCATCCTCAGCGCGTCAGCCTGCTGACGGGGCTGCTGGCGAAGTAATCGGAACGGGCGAGTCATGCGGAGCACTACCCGCCAAAACGGGACTTTCGAACGTCATTGCATCTTGTTCTAAGGAATGCACATATGACTGACCCAAGTCAAAAAGAACTAGACGAGTTGAATGCAGCAACTGAAGCGTCGATGCAGGCTACGCAGTCGAGGGAGTCCCTGGCGGGAGGAACTGACGCAAGCAAACTCTCTCAGGCCATCGCACCGATACCCGTAGCAGATGACGAGGGCCTGGAACACGAAGCAGATGTAATGGGCCCCAAAAGCTTGACAGGGGACTAGAACAAGTTATCAGGTGGTGCCCGGCCCAGCCAAGCGAATCTTGTGTGAAATCGCGTCGTGTCGGGGCGAGTCTTAAACTCGCCCCGACAATTTATTCGACTGGCCGCGGCGGACTATGTTATGCGCCAAGTGTGGTAAAGTTGGCCGCGAGGAATGGCCATGTCAAGTGCTGATGCAGCGAAGTGGAATGAGCGGTATCGCTCGGGCGTGGAAGCGCGCCTTCGAATCTCCGCGCGATTTCCTGATCGCGCAGGCGCAGCATCTGCCCGCGCGGGGATTAGCGCTCGACATCGCGATGGGGCTGGGTGGCAATGCCGGGTTTCTCATCGAACGCGGCCTGCGCGTGATCGGCGTCGATATTTCGGAAGTGGGTGTGCGGCGCGCCAAAGCGCGCTGGCCGTCGCTCATGGGCGCGGTGCTTGATCTCGGGCATTATCACTGGCCGCCCTGTGCGTTCGACGTGATCCTCAACTTCTACTACTGCCAGCGCGATCTATGGCCGCAGTATCGATCGATGTTGAAGCCGGGCGGTGTGTTGATCATGGAGACCCTCACGATCGAGACGCTAAGTGCGCGGCCAGACTACAACCCCGATTTTCTCCTGCAACCCGGCGAGTTGCGCCACGCGTTTTCCGATTGGGATGTGTTGGTCTATCGTGAAGGCTGGATCGAAATGGGGGATCATGCGCCGCGCGCCGTGGCGAGTATCGTCGCTCGTTCTCCCTGACCGCATTTGGCAAGATGACTTTGATCCCATTTTGCCTTAAACCTTCGCTGATTCTTCCCGGCACTTTGACTTTCAACATAGTGTTGCCACAAGTTGACACGCAAGGCATGACATCTGTCATTTGCGAAGATGACATTTGTAACCGCGCCTGCCCGTAGCCAAAGTCGTGTTTTTGCGACTAATAGGCTATAGATTTCACCATCAACATTCGGCACAATAGTCCCACATCAAAAAGAAGGGGGTGCACTCAAAACGTGTCAGCAGCGGCGGCTCCTCGCGCAGCATCCCGTGGGACACGCCGCCGCTTAGCCGGGCGTGGGAGCCCGGCCCGCTGCTAACTGACACGCGAAGCGTTTGAGTGCACACAAAGAAGGGGAGGCTGTGATGGAGATTACCCGTCGCGATTTTCTGAAGATAGCCAGTGCCTCGGCGCTTGCCCTGGGAGTGAGTTCAGTACAGTTGACTCGCATCGAGCGTGTGCTGGCCGATGCGTCCAGCCCGCCCGTATTATGGCTGCATGGCATGGCCTGCACGGGCTGCTCCGTGTCTCTTCTGAATGCGGTCAATCCCACGATCGATCAGGTGCTCCTCAATACGATCAGTTTGAAATACCATCCAACGTTGATGGCTGCGGCCGGTGAAATGGCCGTGGCGTCGGCTCGATCAACTGCGGCAGCCGGCGGCCACATTCTGGTGGTCGAAGGCGCGATTCCCACGGCGAGCGGCGGCCGCTATTGCTACGTCTGGGACGAAGATGGCCGCCCGGTGACGATGGCTGAAGCCGTTTCCTCGCTGGCCGCCAATGCTTCGCAGGTGATCGCGGTGGGCACCTGCGCCGCCTTTGGCGGTATTCCGGCCGCTTACTGCGGAACCGGGGCGCAAAGCGTGGGAACTTTTCTCAATCGATCGGTGGTGAACCTGCCCGGTTGTCCAGCCCATCCCGACTGGATCATCGGCTCACTCGTGCAGATTCTGAGCGGCACACCGCCTGCGCTTGACAGTTATCACCGCCCGACGACGTATTACACGAGCAGAACGATTCACAGTCGCTGCCCGCGGCGCGAAAGCGAAGAAGCCGAGCAATTCGGCCAGGATGGTCTGTGTTTGGAGGAGTTGGGCTGCAAAGGGCCAGGCACACATGCCGACTGTGACACCCGCCAGTGGAACAACGGGCAGAATTGGTGCATTGGCGCGAATGGATTGTGCATCGGCTGCACCGAACCGACTTTTCCGGCATTTCCGCTGCATCACGGCGGCGCACATAGCGCAGCCCCCTGCACCGTAACGCAGCCGCCATTGAACAAGCGTGTCTATGTGCCGCTGATCACACGTTGATCGGCATCCGAGCGAAGGGAGCAACGACATGACGACTACCATCACGATCGATCCCAGCACCCGTCTGGAAGGCCATCTCAAGGTCACTGCCACGTACGAGGCCGGACATGTCGTTACGGCCGAGAGCAGCGGCCTGATGTTTCGCGGTTTCGAGAATTTGCTGATCGGCAAGGACCCGCGCGACGCGGCGCACATCACACAGCGCGTGTGCGGCGTGTGCCCTGTCTGCCACGCCATGGCGGCTTGCCTGGCCATGGAAGCCGCCGCTGGTCGGACCGTAACCGACAATGCCCGCCTCATTCGCAACTTGATTCTCGGTGCAGACTTTCTTCATTCGCACATCCTGCACTTCTATCATTTGGCGCTGCCCAGCTTCATCCGCGGTCCGGCCATGCCGCCGTGGACGCCCGGCTGGGAGGTCGATCTACGCTTCAACGCAACCGGCAATCAACGCCTGGTCGATCACTATGTGCAGGCTTTGACGGCGCGCCGCCAGGCGCATGAGATGGGCGCGATCTTCGGCGGAAAATTGCCGCATACCGCGGCCTACGAATTGGGCGGCGTGACCAGTGTGCCCAAGGCCGATAGGGTGACACGCTTCAGAACCTACCTCAACTCGATCATCGACTTCGTCGACAATGTCTATCGGCCCGATGTCGAACTGCTCGGCCAGACCTACCCAGAGTATTACTCGATTGGGCGCGGCTATGGCAATCTCCTGGCCTTTGGCGTGTTCGATCTCAACGCCGCTGGATCCACAAAGCTGCTGGGGCGGGGCCGTGTGGTGAATGGCGCGGCGTTGGTGCAGAGTGTTGATCTCGCTGCGATTCTTGAAGAGGTGCAGTATTCGTGGTATGACGATTCAGTGGGCGGCTTGAATCCCGGCCAGGGTCTTACTGAGCCTAACCCTGAGAAGTCCGGTGCTTATTCGTGGCTGAAAGCGCCGCGCTATGCAGGCGCGCCCTACGAGACGGGACCGCTGGCCCGTATGTGGGTGAACTGGAGACTATCGCAACGGTATTTCGGTGATGGATCGGCATCAAGCCCGCGCGCACGAGGCGAGCAAGATCGCGCATGCTATGTTGGACTGGCTAAACCAGCTCAATCTGTCGGCTTCGTCGTTTACCCCGATCGCTCTTCCAGCCTCCGCTGTGGGCGTCGGTCTAACCGAAGCGCCGCGTGGCGCGTTGGGCCACTGGCTCAAGATCAGCAACAAGGCAGTGGCTAGTTACCAGATCCTGACGCCCACGTGCTGGAATTGTTCGCCGCGAGATAATGCCGGCCTTGCCGGGCCATTGGAAAAGGCATTGGAAGGTCTCGTGGTCTCTGATGTTACCCAGCCGATTGAGGTCCAACGCGTGGTACAGTCTTACGATCCGTGCCTGGCGTGTGCGGTACATTAGCTAATCATTATGCCAAGTAATTTCTCTGACGATTGACACTTTAATGCTTGACGTTCTTCACTTTTGAATCTGGGCTGGCGTGAGATATAATCACGCTAGCTCGATTTTATTTCTACTTGCCAGGATGATTAGACCCTATGCACGAATTGGCGGTTACCGAAAACATCTTGAGCATCGCGGTGCAGCATGCCACGCAGGCGAACGCCGTGCGCGTGACGGCGGTGCATCTGGTCATCGGGCAGTTGTCCAGCATCGTCGACGATTCCGTGCAGTTCTACTGGGACATGATCAGCGCAGGGACACTGTGCGAAGGCGCGCAGCTGCATTTTGAACGCCGGCCGGCTATGCTGCAGTGTCTGGACTGTGCTCAGACTTATACGCTGAACCGCGAGCTCACCGATTGCCCCCACTGCCACAGCGCTCGCCTTAAAATCGTCTCTGGCGAAGAATTTTTTCTGGATAGTCTGGAAGTGGAAGCGGAATCAGCCCTGAACGGTGTGAAATCATCATGACGACCACGCGGGTTGCCGTTGTCGAAAAAATTCTCGGCGCCAACGATCGATTGGCAGCAGAAAACCGCGCCCGGCTGGATCAACATGGCATCTTCGGCCTCAACATCATGGCGGCGCCGGGCGCCGGCAAGACCAGCACCATCCTGCGCACGATCGAGGCGCTGTCGCCGCGCTTCACGATCGGGGTGGTGGAGGGCGATACCGCCGCCGTGACGATCGACGCCGACAAGGTGATCGCCGCCGGCATGCCCGCCGTGCAGATCAACACCGGCGGCGAGTGCCATCTCGATGCCGTCATGCTGCGCGGCGCGCTGAATGAACTGCCGCTCGATCGGATCGATGTGCTCATCGTGGAAAACGTGGGCAATCTCATCTGTCCGGCCGCCTTCACGCTGGGCACGCACGCCAACGTGTTGATCTCCAGCGTGGCCGAGGGCGACGATAAGCCGTACAAGTATCCGGCGATCTATCGCGGCATCGACGCGCTGATTATCAACAAGATCGATCTGCTCCCGTATGTGGACTACAACCTGGAATACTTCCAACGCGGCGTGGAGCTGCTCAATCCCGGCGTGGTGACTTTCCCTCTCTCGTGCCGGACGGGCGAGGGGATTGAGCAATGGGTGGAATGGCTAATAGAGAAAGTAACGAGTAACCAGTAACGAGTAAATCGACCCTGACCGTCCAATTACTCATTACTCATTACTCGTTAGTTGGAATCTGCTTCATGAACACTGCGTTCTCTGCCAAACATATTCACATCACCGGTGTCGTGCAAGGCGTGGGCTTTCGGCCGTTCGTGTACGGATTGGCGACACGTTACGGTCTGGACGGCTGGGTATGCAATACCTCGGCGGGAGTGGACATTGAAGTGGATGGATCGCGGCGAGATGTGTTGATCGCAATTTGTGGCGACCCTGCCACGCTGAAGCTCCGCCGTTGGCGCACATTGATTCCAGTCGAAGTGGCCGAAATCGCGAGCAACGGCTTTACGTCGTTTCGAGATTCGCCACTCCGTCGGGAACCCCGACGACTTTCTGCCCATTTCGCCGGACATCACGCTGTGCGAAGATTGCCGGCGCGAATTGTTCGATCCGGCTGATCGCCGCTATTTGTACCCGTTCATCAACTGCACCAACTGCGGGCCGCGCTACACCATCATCAAAGACATTCCCTACGATCGTCCTTTGACGACGATGGCGGATTTCGTCATGTGCGAGGACTGCGCCCAAGAATACGCCGATCCGTTGAATCGCCGCTTTCACGCGCAGCCGGTGGCGTGTCCCAGGTGCGGGCCGGAAGTGTGGATAGTCGATAAGGAAACAGGCAGGCAAGGGGATTCCGCATCACGCCCTACGCAACCCGCTATGGCGCAGGCGCGCGACTTGTTGGCGCAGGGCAAGATCGTCGCCGTCAAGGGCCTGGGCGGATTTCACCTGGCGTGTGATGCGACGAACGACGAGGCCGTGGCGGAACTGCGCCGCCGCAAGGGCCGCATCGATAAGCCTTTTGCGTTGATGGCGCCCAGCGTGGAGGCCATCGAGCAATTCTGCGAGATCGCGCCGGCAGAACGCGCGCTGCTGGAATCCAGGGAACACCCGATTGTGCTGCTGCAGAAGAAGCCAACCCCGCCGCCCGTGCGAGGCGGCCGCCAGCCCGCGGCGGCGCAGATCTCAGCGCAGGTCGCGCCCGGTCAAGCGACTCTCGGCGTCATGCTGCCCTACACGCCGCTGCACGAGTTGCTTTTTCATCCCTCATCCCTCACATCTGCACTGCACCCGCCTGGCGCGCCCCCGCCGCATAGCGGCGGACAGGGCGAAGCGCAGTGCGGTGCAAGTGTCCCTCATCCTTTAGTGATGACCAGCGGCAACTTCAGCGAAGAACCCATCGCCACCGACAACGACGAGGCGCTGGACCGCCTCGCGCCATTGGCGGATGCCTTCCTGCTGCACAACCGCGCTATTCACATTCGCTGTGACGATTCCGTGGTGCGCGTCTCTGAGAGCCGGGAACTGCCCATCCGCCGTTCGCGCGGCTATGCGCCGTATCCGGTGAAACTGCCGTTCAGCGTGCCCACGCTGCTGGCGGCGGGCGCGGAGTTGAAGAACACGTTCTGTGTCACGCGTGATGGCTACGCCTTTCTCAGCCATCACATCGGCGATCTGGAGAACTACGAGACGCTAAAATCGTTTGAGGACGGCGTGGCGCACTTCGAGCGCCTGTTCCGCATTAAACCGGAGAGCATCGCTTATGATCTGCACCCGAATTATCTGGCCACGCGTTATGCGCAGGAGCGGGCTGAGCGGGACGGCTTGAAATCGATCGGAGTGCAGCATCATCACGCGCACATCGCCGCCTGTCTGGCAGAGAACCGCTGGAACGGCGATCGGCCCGTCATCGGCGTGGCGTTCGACGGCACAGGTTATGGCCTCGACGGCGCGATCTGGGGCGGCGAGTTTCTCATTGCGGATTATCGCGGTTTCGAGCGCGCGGCGCATCTGGACTACCTGCCATTGCCCGGCGGCGATGCGGCCATCCGCCATCCGCATCGCATCGCGTTGAGTTACCTGCATCAGGCGGGCGTGGCGTGGGATGGCGATCTCGCTCCGGTGAGGGCCGCCGGCGTGATCGAGCAAGCCGCCATTCACCAGCAGCTCGAGTCGGGGCTCAACACCTTTCCCACCTCAAGCCTGGGGCGCTTGTTTGATGCCGTCGCTTCGATCTGTGGCGTGCGGCAGGACGTGAACTACGAGGGGCAGGCGGCGATTGAGCTGGAAGCAGCGGCGGACGCGACCGAGGTCGCAGCCTATGCGTTCGAGATCGCCGCCGGGGCGGGTAACGAGTATGGCGTGCCGCTCGCGCCGCTCATTCGCATGGTCGTGTCCGACGTCCGGGCAGGCGTGCCGGCGCCGCTGATCTCGGCTCGTTTCCACAATGGGCTGGCGCAGCTGGTGTTGGAACTGTGCGAGAGCTTCGACGCGAACGCGGCTTGCAGGAAGTCGCGTTGAGCGGCGGTGTGTGGCAGAATGTGACGCTGCTGCACAAGACGCTCGATCGCCTGCGGCCGGCGAAGTTCACCGTGTACGTGCATCACCTCGTCCCGCCCAACGATGGCGGATTGGCGCTGGGACAGGCTGTGGTCGCTGCCGCCCGCATGCTGAATACATTGATGATTGATCATTGTTCATTGTTAACAGTTCCTTGGAGGCTATCATGTGTTTAGGTGTTCCCGGAAAAATCGTCGACGTCTATGAAGCCAATGGTTTGCACATGGGCAAGGTGGACTTTGGCGGCGTGACGCAGGAAATCTGCCTGGCCTACGTGCCTGAAGCACAGCTCGGCAACTACGTCATCGTGCATGTGGGCTTTGCGCTCAATATTCTTGATGAAGCTGAAGCGCTCGAAACGCTGCAGTTGCTGCGCGAGATCGGCGGGCTCGAAGAAGAACTGGGCGCCGCTGCCGCCCGGGTGGCCTCGGGTTAGCGTTCACTACTCTAGTTTCTGTCCGAAAAGTAGCGGACCGGGCTCCCACACCGCACTGCACGCAGTGGGTGCATGTGTGCCCGGCAAATTCGCGGCGTGGGAGCCGCTCCTGCTGGGTTTTCGGACAAGAACTACTCTAACGTCTTGTCAGCAAAGGAGAAATATGAGTAGCACGATCCATTACCAGCTCAACCACAGTGACGAACCCATCCGCCTGTTCAAGTCCGACTTTCTGGAATTTTTCACGCACATCACGCCAACCGCCGTGGCCATTATCTGGACGCCGATTATTCTGGTGGCGCTTTACATGGCGTTCATCACCGTGCCGTTTGGCATGTCGAGCTTAACCATCCCGTTCGCTTTTGTGCTGGGCGTGTTCTTGTGGACGCTGCTGGAATACACGCTGCATCGCTTTCTGTTCCACATGCCGCCGCGCACACCCACCATGGAGAAGATCTCCTATCTGTTCCATGGCATCCATCACGTGCAGCCGGCGTGCAAGACGCGCCTGGTCATGCCGCCGGTGGTGAGCCTGCCGCTGGCCGTGATCTTCGGGTTGGTCTACTGGGTCGTGTTGAGCGCACTGGGCCTGTCGTACTGGTTCTGGCCGGTGTTCGCCGGGACGGCTGCGGGTTACCTGATCTATGACCTGACACATTACGCTACGCATCACTGGCCGCTGCGCTGGGGCTACCTGAAGTATCTCAAGCGCTATCACATGAAACACCATTACAAGATCGATAATGCGTATTTCGGCGTGACTTCGCCGGCGTGGGATTACGTGTTTCGCACAATTCCCGTGGAAGATCGCCGCGATTTTTCGACGAAAGAGTACAAGTAAGACTTCACCCTCGACCCTTTCCCGGCGGCCAGCCGTCCCGCCGCTGTGCGGACACGGGAAGGAGAGGGGAGGGCGGTGTGGGCAGGGAAGCGCTATGAAGTATTTAGACGAATATCGTGACGCGGAACTCGTGCACAAGGGCCTGGCAGAAATTCGCCGCACGGTCACGCGCCCGTGGTCGCTCATGGAAATTTGCGGCGGGCAGACGCACTCGATCATGCGGCACGGCCTCGACGAGCTGCTGCCCGATGAGATCGAGTTGATCCACGGGCCGGGCTGCCCGGTCTGCGTCACGCCGCTGGAACTGATCGATAAAGCGATTGCGATCGCTTCACGTCCCGATGTGATCTTCACCTCCTTCGGCGATATGCTGCGCGTGCCCGGTTCCGATGAAGACTTGTTTCGCACGCGGGCCGAGGGCGGCGATGTGCGCGTGGTGTACTCGCCGCTGGACGCCGTGAAGATCGCGCAGCAGAATCCGGACAAGCAAGTGGTCTTCTTTGGCATCGGCTTCGAGACGACCGCGCCCGCCAATGCGATGAGCGTGTGGCAGGCCAGGCAGCTGGATGTGAAGAATTACTCGATGCTGGTGTCGCACGTGCGGGTGCCGCCTGCCATGCGCGCGATCCTGTCCTCGCCGTACAACCAGGTGCAGGCGTTCCTGGCCGCAGGTCACGTCTGTGCGGTGATGGGCTACTGGGAATATCCGCCGATTGCCGGCGAATTCAAAGTGCCCATCGTCGTCACGGGCTTTGAGCCGGTCGATCTGGTCGAAGGCATCCTGAAAGCCGTGCAGCAGTTGGAGGCCGGGCGGCACGAAGTGGAAAACGCCTATGGCCGCGTCGTCACACTGGAAGGCAACAAACCTGCGCAGGATTTGATCAACCAGGTCTTCGTCGAATGCGATCGAAAGTGGCGCGGCATCGGCACGATTCCGGCGAGCGGCTGGCGCCTGCGCGAAGAGTATGCCGACTTCGATGCGGAGAAGCGCTTCGCGGTGGAGAACATCAATACCAGAGAGTCGCCGCTGTGCATCAGCGGACTGGTGTTGCAAGGACGCAAGAAGCCCAACGAATGCCCCGCGTTCGGAAAAGAGTGTGTGCCCGAACATCCTCTCGGCGCGACCATGGTCTCAAGCGAAGGGGCGTGCGCGGCCTATTACCGGTATAGGAAGCACGAGGCATGATAAGTGACGAGTGAGGTGCAAGACATGATGTCACTCTTCACTCATTACTCGTCATTTCGGATGGCATATGATGACTGATGATCCTGTAACCTTGCAAGGCGCAGTCTGCCCCACGCCCGTGCAGCAGCGCGATCGGATCGTGCTGGGGCACGGCAGCGGCGGCAAATTGATGCATGACTTGATCGCAAGGATGTTCCTGCCCGCGTTCGATAATCCCCTGCTGCGGGCGGGCGACGACGCCGCGGTATTTCGTCTCAGCGCGTGCAGCCGGCTCGCCCTCAGCACCGACTCGCACGTCGTGTATCCGCTCTTCTTTCCCGGCGGCGATATCGGGCGGCTGGCGGTGTGCGGCACGGTGAATGATGTGGCGATGTTGGGCGCAAAGCCGCTCTATCTGACGGCGGGCTTCATTCTCGAGGAGGGGCTTGAACTCGACGTGTTGCAGCGCGTGCTGGCGTCCATGCGCGAGGCGGCCGACGAAGCGGGCGTGCAGATCGTGGCGGGCGATACCAAGGTCGTGCAGAAGGGCAAAGCCGATGGGCTGTACATCAATACCGCGGGATTAGGCGCGGTGTTGACGGGTGTCGAGGTCGGCGGCGCGCACGCCAGGCCGGGCGATGTGGTGATCCTCTCCGGCCCGATTGGCGATCACGGCATTGCGGTGCTGGGCGCGCGCGGCGAGCTGGGTTTTGACGCGGAAGTGCAGAGCGATGTCGCGCCGTTGAATCATTTGATCATGGAGATGTTGGAGGCCAGCGAGCAGATTCATGTGCTGCGCGATCCCACGCGCGGCGGCGTGGCGACGACCTTGAATGAGATCGCCAGACAATCGGGCGTGGGCATTACGCTGCTTGAGAAAGATATCCCGGTGCGGCCCGCCGTGCGCGCCGCTTGCGAGATGCTGGGCTTCGATCCTTTGTACGTGGCGAATGAGGGCAAGTTGATTGCCATCGTCGGGCGTGAGGAAGCCGATCAGGTGTTGGCCGTGATGCGGCAGAATCGCTATGGCGCAGACGCCGTGATCGCGGGCGTAGTCCAGGCGGAGTCGCCCGGCCGCGTGCTGCTCAAAACTGCCATCGGCAGCCATCGGATCGTCGATGTGCTGTTAGGCGAGATGCTGCCGCGCATTTGTTGAACCGGGTGTGCACGCATGTGTCAGCAAAGGCGGCTCCCACGCCGCCGTCACGCTTCGCGGGCGTGGGAGCCCGAACCGCTAGTTGCCTGACACGCGAAGCGTCTGCGTGCACACTGAACCGGCGGATTGTTCCAAGACGCGCTGTTCATAGTACAATGCACTTAGCCTTGCATTGTACTTTTCGTTTACAGGCACTTTGCCCTGAGGAGCTTGATGATGGCCTGGCAGTTCCAGCCGGATCTACTCTTCTTAATCAGTGCTGTCGTTATGGCACTGATCGTGGGAATGGTGTGCTGGCGGCGGCGAAGCGCGCCGGGCGCCCGGCCTTTTGCGCTGCTCATGTGGGCAGTCGCGTGGTGGGCCGCTCTGCGCACGCTCGAAGGCGCCGCCGTGCTTTATGATGCCAAGCTCGCCTGCGGTAAATTGGCTTATTTGGGCATTGTCAGCATTCCACCCCTGTGGCTCATGGCGGCCCTGTCCTATTGCGGGTTGGACCAGTGGCTGACGCGCCGCCGTCTCATCGGCCTGTGGGTGATCCCGGCCCTCACGCTGGTACTGGCTTTGACGAATGAATGGCATGGCTGGTTGTGGAGCGGTGTGCTGCCGGCCTCGGTTCTGGCCGGCGGTAATTTGACGTATCAGCGGGGTTGGTGGTGGTATCTGGGAGTGGCCTATAACTATCTGTTGCTGGTGGCCGGCTCCGCCCTGCTGGTGCGCCAGGCCATGCTGATGGGCCGCGGGCTGCGCCGCCAGGCGATCCTGCTCGTCATCGCCGTCGCCATTCCCTGGATGGCGAACATCCTGAACTTGTTCCGCGTCTATCCGGTGCCCGGCCTTGATCTCACACCGTTCGCTCTGGCTATCACGGGCGTGATCATGGCGTGGGGCGTGTTTCGTTTCCAGCTGTTCGACCTGGCGCCGCTGGTGCACTCGGTCATCATTGACGATCTGCGTGATGCCGTGCTGGTCATCGACCAGCAACGGCGCATTCTGGATATGAACCGCGCCGCCTTGCGCCTGGCGGGCATGGCCCGGGCCCCGATTGGCCAGCCCGTCGATCAAGTGCTGGCGCCCTGGCGTGAACTGCTTGAGCGCTATCGTGATGTGTATGAAGCAGAAGAAGAGATCCTCCTCCCGCAAGCGCTGGGCGAACCGCGCTACCTGGAGCTGCAGATCATGCCGTTGCGCGATCGGCGCGGCCAGACGCGTGGAAAAATCGTCACGGCGCGTGACGTCACTGATCGGCACCGGGCGGAAATGCAGCCTGCGCCAATTGCAGCGCGCGGTGGAACAAAGTCCGGCGTCGGTGGTGATTACGGATACAGCCGGCCGGATTGAGTACGTCAATCCCCACTTTACGCAGACTCACCGGCTACACCGTGGAAGAAGCGACGGGACAAAACCCCAGGATTCTCAAAACTGATCACACTCCGCCTGAAGTCTATGCCGAGTTGTGGCAGGCCATTATGGCGGGGCGCGAATGGCACGGCGAGTTTCTCAACCGCAAAAAGAACGGCGAACTCTATTGGGAGGATGCGCATATCGGGCCGGTCACTGATGCCGAAGGCCGCGTGACTCACTACGTTGCGGTCAAGGAAGACGTGACGGCCCGCAAGCGGACTGCAGACGAGCTCCAGCAGAGCCGCGCCCGTTTGAAAGCCATTTTCGACAGTGCTTCGGTGGGCATCGCGCTGATCGATCGCACGGGACGGTATGTTCAAGTCAATCAGCGTTGGTCCGAGATGAGCGGTTATCCGATCGAGGCCCTGTATCAACTCGGCCCGATCGACCTTACGCACCCTGCCGATCGCGCTGTCAACAGCGACAAAATGCGCGGGATTGTCGCTGAAACGATTGATTCCTATGAACTCGAAAATCGCTATGTGCGCCAGGATGGCAGCATCTTCTGGGGTGTGCTGTCGGTAACGTCCATTCGCAACGCCGCCGGGGAGTTTGAGGCATCGCTGGCTATCGTCTCGGATATTACCGAGCGCAAAATTGCCGAGACGAATCTGCAGCAGCTGGCAGCCGAGCTGCGCGGCGTGATCGACGCCAGCCGCGATGGGATCTTGATGATCACATTGGAGGCGCGCCTGTCGGTCATCAACGCGGTGGCGCTGCGCCTGCTCAATTTGCCGGGCCGCCCAGCCGATTGGCGTGGAAAATCCGCCGCCGCCTTCCTGCTGGCCTTGCGCCGTGCTGCGCCGGATGCCGCGCGTGCGGGTGTGACCGAGCTGCGGCAGCTGCGCCAGACCGCCGATCAACGTCCGCGCCAGCGCATCGTTGAATTGCCGGGTCGTACCTTGCTGTGGCAAGCCCTGCCGGTCCAGATTGGCGATCAGCTGATGGGCTGGCTGTTGGCGCTGCGCGATTTGACCGAAGAGCGTCTGCTGGAGCAAATGCGCGAGGATATGCGGCACACCATGGTGCACGACCTGCGCAACCCGCTGACCAGCATTGCCACGTCGTTGGAGCTGCTGGCGGACGAGCCGGAGATCTTGCAGCCGCATCAAATGAGTCTGCTGCAAATTGCCCGACGCAATTCGCGGCGCATGATTGACCTGGTCAACGAGATTCTGGATGTGAGCCGTCTGGAAAGCGGGCAGATGGCGCTGAACCTGCAGGCCTGGCCGCTGCCCGAGTTGATTGAAGACGTGCTGCAGGTGCAGCAGATACTGGCGCAAGATAAGCGGATCTCGCTGGAAAATCGCGTGCCGCTCGATCTGCCGCTGGTCTATGGTGATGATCACCTGATGCGCCGCGTGCTGCAGAATCTCGTTGGCAATGCCGTGAAATTTACTCCGCCGGGCGGGCGCGTTATGTTGACGGCGGAACTTACCACGATGATCTCCGCTCAGCCGCTTGTGCTGGTCTCTGTGCATGACACAGGGCCGGGTATCCCGCCTGAAATTCAGACGCAGACTGTTTCAGAAGTTTGTGACGGGCTCGCAAAAAGGGCGCGGCACTGGCCTGGGTCTGGCTTTCTGCAAGTTGGTGGTAGAGGCGCACGGCCAGCAGATTTGGGCCGATACTTCACCGGGGCAGGGCAGCGTGCTTACCTTCACCATGGCCGCGGCTCGTTGACCTCGCGCGCAGGAATTCTGTGCCCACGCCGCATATTCCGCCCGGCTGACTATGGTGTAAAATTGGTCTTAACCCTGTAGCCGGTGAGCCGCCCACATGATTTGGGAACTCCAGCTTTATCTTATCATCTCGATCGTTGGCATTGGCATGGCGATGTTTGTCGCCGCTGCCGCCTGGCGGCGGAACGTGCCGGGTTCCGTGTCCATGACGGGGCTGATGCTGGCTGTGGCCTGGTGGCTGTTGATGGGCGCACTGGAAATCGTGGTGGCCGATTTGCGGACGAAGGTTTTGTGTTCGCAGCTGAAATACCTGGGCATCGCCACTGTTCCGGTATGGTGGTTTCTCTTCGCGTTGGATTACAGCGATGTGCGCCGCCGCCTGACTCCCCGCGTGCTGAAGTTGCTCTGGCTGATTCCGGCCTTCACGATCGTCGTCGCACTCACCCAGGGCTGGCATACCTGGTTGTGGTCGCAAGTGACGCTTCAAGCAAATGGCATGGCGCGCTATGAGTTTGGCTGGTGGTTTCTGGTCCATGCCGTATACAGCTACGCCCTGATCGTGGGCGGCATAATCCTGCTGATTCGAACGGCGCGGCAGCTGTCGCGTTCTCGGCGGCGGCAGATGGTCCTGTTGATAGTGGCCAGCCTCTTCCCGCTCGTGATGAATGTCATTTATTTGACCGGCCTGGGCCCGGTTCCCGATCTGGATCTGACCGCCGTGGGATTTGCCGTGGCCGGGCTGGTCATGGTCTGGAATATCCTGGGCTTTCACCTGCTTGATCTGTCCCCTGTGGCGCGCGATTTGCTGTTTGAGAGCATGGACGATGGTGTCATCGTGCTCGATCGAGACAACCGGATCATCGACATCAATCCTGCGGGGCAGCGCTTAATCGGGGCGGCCAAGTCTCCGATCGGGATGCCTGCCGGGACCGTCTTTGCGGCCTGGCCTGATCTCATTGAGCGCTATCGGACGGCGGAACAGGCGCAGGCCGAAATCCGCCTGGATTCGCCGATTTCCCACGAGCCGGTGTTTGTCGAGCTGCACATTTCGCCCGTGCGCAACCGGCGCGGCCGGCTGGTGGGGCGATCGATGACCCTGCATGATGTCACCAGGCGCCGCCACACCGAAATGCGGCTGCGCCAGTTGTCGCGCGCCGTGGAACAAAGCCCGGCCTCTATCATGATTACTGATCTGGAGGGGCGAATTCAGTATGTTAACCCCAAATTCACCGAGCTGACGGGCTACGAAGCGCACGAAGTCATCGGGCGTTATTCCAATGTGCTCAAGTCTGGTGAAACTTCCCAGGAAGAGTATGCGCAGCTGTGGCAAACCATCCTGGCGGGCAACGAATGGCGAGGTGAGTTTCACAACAGGAAAAAGAACGGCGAATTGTACTGGGAATCAGCCGCCATTTCACCCATCAGCGATGCGCAGGATCACATTGCTTTCTTTCTGGCCGTCAAGGAAGACATCACCGAGCGCAAGCAGGCTGAAGCTACCGAGCGGCTGCGCGCCCAGCGCCAGGCCCTGGTCAGCGACATTTCAATGGCGATCAATCTATCGCAAGATGTGCAGTCCGTTATGCAAGCGGCCGTTGACGGCTTGACTCGCGTGTTAGGCGCCGACGAAGTGGGCCTGGCTCTATTTGACGAAGCACGCCAGCATCTGCTTGTCCGGGCCGATCATCCCGCGCCGGGCAATCAAACGACAGTGGGCGCTGACCTGCCGCTGGCTGGCAATTTGTCCATGCAGCGGGTGCTGGAAACACGCCGCCCGCTGATGGTTCTGGACGCGCAGCACGATCCGTTGATGAGCCATGTGCAGCCTATCTTGGAACGTCAACAGGTGCAGTCCATTTTGCTGGTGCCCCTCATCGTGCGCGACGAAGTGATTGGGACGATCGGCGTTGACGTGCTGCATGCGCCGCGCGCCCTTTCGGAAGAGGAAATCGATCTCGCGCAAACCGTGGCTAACCTGGTGGCGGTCCGTCTCGAGCAGGCCCGCCTGTTTGAAGCGGAGCGCGTGGCGCGCCAGCAGGCGCAGCGACATACGCAGGACATGAGCGGTTTGTATGCGATCACGCGCGCCACCAGCCGCTCGTTGGTGCTGGAAGATGTTTTGGGACAGGCGTTGTCCTCGTCTTTGAACGCTCTGCAAATTGAAGCGGGCCTGATCGCTTTGGTGGGCGCCGATGGCCTGGACTCGCATTTGAGTATCGCGGCTGAACGGGGTCTGACATCCGACCTGCCGGCGCGCATTTTGAAGGGGCCGCAGGGCATTTCTGTTCTGGTGCAACTGTACCGGCAGCGGGAAGTGGCGGTGATTGATCTGTCGCTGACGGGCGCGCCTGGCCCGCTGCAGGCGGTTGCCGCCGAGTTGAACGCGCTGGGCTGGCAGACACTGATTGGCGTTCCGCTGCTGCATCGTGATCAGTCTCTGGGGCTGATGTGTTTGCTGACGCACCAGGTGCGCGCCGTTTCGTCGTTTGACATGGCCCTGTATGCCAGCATGGGGCATCAAGTGGCGGGGGCAATTTCCAACGCCCAGCTGTTCCAGACCACACTGGATGAGCGCAGCCGCTTGAAGGCGTTGATCGAGACCAGCCGTGACGGCATCGTCTTGAACAGTGTCGATGGCACGATCCTGGTGATGAATCTTCCTGCTCTGACGTTGCTGCGGCTGCCCGGCACGGCGCATGACTGGGTGAACCGCCCGATCAGTCAGGCCATCGCCGCGATGCGGCATGCCGCGCCACAGGCAGCGCATGCCACCCTTCAGGAGCTGCGTCGTTTGAAAACCGGCGCAGAGCCCACGGCCGAAGGCGACTATGAAGTTGACGGCCGTCCGATTCACTGGCAGAGTTTGCCCGTGCGCGTGGGTCCGCGTCCCATGGGGCGGCTCATCGTGATGCGGGACATGACCGAAGAACGCACCCTCGAACAGGTCCGCAAGGATATGACGCACACGATGGTGCATGATCTGCGCAACCCGCTGACCGGGATTGTTGCCGCGCTAAACATGGTGCTGAGTGGTCAACTGGGCGAGCTGTCGCCGCCTCAGCGCGACGTGTTGAAGATTGCGCAGAGCAGCAGCGAGCGTATGATGAATCTGGTGAATGCCATCCTGGATGTCGACCGGCTGGAAAGCGGGCGCATGCCGGTGACTTTGGTTGCCGTCGATGCCGCCGATCTGATTCGTGAGGCCGTCCAGGTTCAAGCGGCACTGGCTCAAAACAAGCAGATACGATTGGAGTTCGATTTGCCGCGCGGTTTGCCGCTGGTGCAAGTTGATCTCAACCTGATCCGGCGAGTGCTGGAAAACCTGATCGGCAATGCGCTGAAATTTACGCCAGAAGGCGGCTGCGTCCGTGTTGCGGCACGTCTGGCCCAAGCACCGCCAGATGCGGCCGGCGTGCTGATATCGATTAGCGACACTGGGCCGGGCATTCCGCTGGAGATTCAAAGCCAGTTATTCCAGAAATTCGTGACTGGCGGGCAGCAGGAGCATGGCAGCGGCCTGGGGCTCGCTTTTTGCAAACTGGCGATCGAAGCCCACCGACAGCGCATCTGGGTTGACGGCAGTGCGGGCAAAGGAACAACATTTACTTTCAGCCTGGCCGCGGCATGAGGGGCAGCGCGAGCAGTGGTGCGCGCATGCCAGTGTCCGACTTTCGTTGGCCTTAGCGCCTGACGTGACAGCCTGCTCACATGCAGTGAAGCAGGCTGTTGTTTCCAGTGCGCTGGATGCAGTGGATGGGGGTTCGCATGGGTGATGAGTACCCGCTTAGAGCTCAGGAGGATAATCTGCGAAGCACGGAAGAGCAAGAACTGGCCTTCCTTAATCACGTCCTGCAGGCTTTGACATCCACTCTGGACTTAGACGAAGTATTGGCGCTGGTCTTGGAAGAGCTGCGTCATCTGCTGGAGGTCACGGCTTCCTCGATCTGGTTGATCGAGCCAAATACCGGCGATCTGGTATGTTTTCAGGCGACCGGAACGCGTTACACTACCGTGCGCGGCTGGCGTGTGCCTTCCGGCACGGGCTTGATTGGCTGGGTGGTTGAGCGCGATGAGAGCCTGATCGTGTCGGATGCGCAGCACGATGCGCGGCACAATTCTGATCTGGATCGCCAGACGGGGCTGGTCGCGCGATCAGTAATCGGCGTGCCGCTCCGTTCGCGCCTTGGCGTCATCGGCGTCATTGAGGCGCTCGATGAGCATCCCAACCGTTTCCAGCCTGATCTTCTGCATCCGGTCGAGCTGCTGGCGGCGGCCGCGGCCGCCGCCATTGAAAACGCTCGCTTGTTTCAGGAGACGCAGCGGCGAGCCGATCGGCTGGCTGTGCTCGCGCAGATCTCGGCGGCGATTAATCAACCGCTGGAATTGAACGCCGTGGTTCAGGCTGCCGTGCGCGAGCTGACGCGGGCGCTGCATATTTCGCAAACCGGTCTGGCTCTGTTTGATCCCGCACGCCAGCACCTGATCGTTGTCGCTGACGTTCCGGCGTCAGGTAATTCTCCGGTGCCCGGGGTGGAAATTCCGGTGGCCGGCAATGCCTCCATGCAGCACATCCTGACCACTGCTGCACCTCTGGCCATTGAGGATGCGCAGCATGATCCCAGACTGGCGAGCATCCGCGATCTCATGCAGCAGCGGCGCGTTCAGTCGATCTTGCTGGTGCCGCTGATCGTGCGAGGAGAGGTCATTGGCACGTTCGGCTGTGACTCAGTCGACGAGCTGCACCACTTTACGCAGGAAGATATCGATCTGACGGTGACCGTGGCCAATCTCATCGCGGTGCGCATTGAGCAGGCGCGTTTGTTTGAAGCGGAGCGGGATCAGCGCCGCCTGGCAGAAGCCCTGCGCGCTAGTGCGGCCGTGCTGAACCGGACGCTGCACTTCGACGAAGTGCTCGATCGGGTGCTGGACAACGTGGGACGCGTGTTGCCACATGATAGCGCGAATATCATGTTAATCGACGATCATGATATGGCGCGCGTGGCACGCGATCGGGGGTACGCCGAGTCCGGCTCGACCGGCGCCGCCTATGCCATACAGCTGAAGGTAGCCGACGTGCCGGCCCTACAGTTCATGTTTCAGACGGGACAGCCTGTGGTCATTTCCAACCTCGCCAGTGATCCGCGCTGGCCGCACGCGCTGCCGATTACCTGGGAAGGTTCTTATGCAGCCGCGCCCATCCGAGTCAAGGGCAGCGTGATCGGTTTTTTGCAGGTGATCAACGCGGCTCCCGAGTCGTTTACGCCAGTGCAGGCTGAACAACTGCAAGCATTTGCCGATCAAGCTGCGATCGCCGTTGAGAACGCGCGCTTGTACGATCAAGTGCAGCACTATGCCGACGAATTGGAGCAGCGTGTGGCCGAGCGGACCCGCGAACTGAGCGCCGCTTATGAGCAGCTCAAGGCCCTGGATCAAATCAAGGATCAGTTTGTGTCGCAGGTCAGCCACGAATTGCGCACGCCCATCGCTAACATCCAGCTGTATCTCAGCCTGCTGGATCGGGGCAAGCCGGAGAAGCGCGCCGAATACCTGCGAACACTGCGGCAGGAAGCCGCGCGCCTGAACAAGGTGATCGAGGATTTGCTGGATATTTCGCATCTGGACATGGGCCAGACTGAGTTTCACTTTGCGCCGACAGATGTCAACCGCCTGGTGGCGACGCTCATCCTGGAGCGCAAGCCTGAGGCGCTGGAACGCGGCTTGACGTTGCAGCAGGATCTGCAATCCAGTGTGCCGCTGGTTCACGCTGATCTGGCGTTGGTGACGCAGGCGCTATCGAACCTGCTGGCGAATGCGCTGAACTTCACGCCGGCGGGCGGCACGGTGACGTGCATTACGGAGACGCGCAGCTATGCCGATCGGGATTGGGTGACGATTACGGTGAGGGATACCGGGTCAGGGATCGCCGCTGATGAGCTGCCACATTTGGGGGAGCGCTTCTATCGCGGGCGGGCGGCGCGGAACTATCGGGCGCCGGGCACCGGCCTGGGACTGGCGATTGGTAAAGAGATCATCGATCGCCACGGCGGCCGTTTGACGATCGACGGTGAAGTCGGGCGGGGTGCTTCATTCACCATCTGGCTCAGGCCGGCATAAGACATCAGATAGGGCCGGACGTTTATAATGCTTACCGTCTGGCCTGTCCGAAAAGTAGCCGACCGGGCTCCGTGCGCACCCCCGCAAATTGCGGTGCTACGCGAGGATGCTTCCGCGGGGTTGGGGTTCTCGGATAAGAACTAGTTTAGTTCGCGGTGGTCAGCCATGACCTCTTCAGTCGCCAGTGGCTTTCAAGAACAGCCTCACACGGCCGATTGGGCCCTGGATGTATGGGCTCCCAATCTGGTCGGCCTATTGCAGCAAGCCGCGGTTGGCATGTATGCGCTGATGCACGCGCGTCTGCGGGCTGAGCCGCGTGAAACCTATCGCTTTGAAATTGCCGCGCTCGATCAGGAAACGCTGCTGGTTACGTTCTTGTCGGAACTGCTGTACTTCACGCAACGTGATGACGTGGCTTTCGATCAATTCGACCTGGTCCAGGTGGGCGAACGGCTGATGGCCGAAGTGGAAGGCGCGCCGATCGAGTCGATCGCAAAAGAGATTAAAGCCGTTACCTACCACAACCTGGCCGTGCGCGAGACGGCCCGCGGTCTGGAAACCACGATCGTATTCGATGTATAGCATGAATGGGCAGGTCGCTGTGCAGGTCAGCGACTTGCGCTCCGGGAAGGAGAAGCATGGTCAGCATCAACAGCCTCAAACAAATCAGCGACTACGAATGGGAGATTCCCCGGGAAACGCGCGGCGACATGCGCGTGCCCGTGCGCCTGTTTGCCACGCGGGGACTGTTGGAGGCCGCGTTTGACGACAAATCGATCGAGCAGGCGATGAATGCGGCCACCCTGCCGGGACTGGTCGGGAAGGTGATTGTGATGCCGGATGTGCATCAAGGTTACGGCTTCCCGATCGGCGGAGTGGCGGCCACGCATTATCCTGATGGCGTGATCTCGCCCGGCGCCATTGGCTACGATATCAACTGCGGTGTTCGCCTGTTAGGATCGGCGATCGAGTATGAAGCAGTCCGACAGCACCTCGACGATCTGGCTACGGCGCTGAACCAGTATTGCCCCAGCGGTGTCGGTTCGGAAGGGGCGGTGCGCTTGACTGAATCTGAACTGAATCAAGTGTGTGAACACGGCGCGCAGTGGGCGCACAAGAAGGGTTATGCCACCGAGCAAGACTTGCGCCGCACGGAGGAACGCGGTTGCCTTGACGGCGCAGATCCAGCGCGGGTGAGCAAGCGCGCCAAAGAGCGTGGCCGATCGCAACTGGGCACGCTGGGTGCGGGCAATCACTTCGTCGAGGTGGATGTGGTCGATCGGGTGTTTGCGGAGGACGCCGCGTCAGTGCTGGGGCTGCGCGAAGGCTGCCTGGTGGTACAGATCCATTGCGGGTCGCGCGGCTTTGGGCATCAAATCTGCACCGACTATGTGCAGGAGTTTCAGGGCGCGGTGAAACGGTATCGGATTGAGCTGCCCGATCGGGAGCTGGTGTGCGCGCCGCTGAATTCGCCGGAAGGTGAAGCCTATCTGGCAGCGATGCGCTGTGCTGCCAATTTCGCCTTTGCCAATCGGCAGATTCTGGCGCATGCGGCGCGGCAGGCGTTTGAGGCGGTGCTGGCCGGCAAGGTCAAGAATTGGCAGCTGCATCAAATCTACGACATCACGCATAACATGGGCAAGATCGAAACGCATGAGATTGACGGCGAGCCCGTGAAAGTGTGCGTGCACCGCAAAGGCGCGACGCGCGCCTTTGGGCCAGGCTCGCCGGAACTGCCGGAAGAATATCAAGCGATCGGGCAGCCGGTGCTGGTGCCGGGCAGCATGGGCACCGCGTCGTGGGTGCTGGCTGGAACCAAAGAAAGCATGCAGCGCTCCTTCGGATCGAGCTGTCACGGCGCGGGCCGCGTGATGAGCCGGCATCAAGCCAAGCGCGAGGTGCGCGGCGAAACGCTGCGGCACGAGTTGGAATCGGAGGGTATCAAAGTGCGTGCCGGATCACTGCCGGGTTTGGCCGAAGAAGCGCCGCAGGCGTACAAGAACGTCGATGCGGTGGTCGAAACGGTGGCGGGCGCGGGCCTCGCGCGCCTGGTCGCGCGCCTGAAGCCAGTGGCGGTGATCAAAGGCTGAAGCAGCGATCAATTTTCAATTCTCAATTTTCAATTAACACTGATCAATGCTCGGCGAACACCCTGGCGCTATTGATCATTGTTAATTGTTCATTGCCAATTGCTCATGCGTCTCTATTTCGAGCTCGCCAAGAAATCTTTCCAGCGCCAGGTGGCTTATCGGACGGCCACGCTGGCCGGTTTGATCACCAACATGTTTTTCGGTGTGCTGCGCGCGTCGATCTTGATTGCCGTCTACAATGCGCAAACGAGCAGCGTGCCGGATTATTCCGTGCGCGACGCGATCACTTACACCGGCCTGACGCAGGCTTTCATCGGCGCGGTGGCCCTGTGGGGCTGGTATGACATGATCAAATCGATCCGGAGTGGCGAGGTTGCCTCTGATCTAGCCCGCCCGTATGATTACTATAACTTCTGGCTGGCACAGGACCTGGGCCGCAGCCTCTTTCAGTTGTTCACACGCGGCGCGCTCGGGATGCTGATCTTTATCGTCTTCTTTGGCGCTTCGGTGCCGGCATCGTTGGCGCAATGGGCGCTGCTGGCGATCAGCACGCTGCTGGCGCTGTTGTTGAGTTTTAGCTGGCGCTTTCTCGCCAGTGCGGTGGCGTTCTGGACGACCGATGCGGTGGGCTGGATGCGCCTCGCTTCGCTGGGCATTCTGCTGCCGACCGGGTTCATGATTCCCCTGGCATTCATGCCCGCGTGGCTGCAGGCGCTGTGCTACCTGACGCCATTCCCGGGGATGATGAATACGCCAGTCGATATCTATCTGGGCCGCGCTACGGGCGGCGGGGCGTTGATCTTAATCGGCCTGCAAGCCGGGTGGTTGATCGCCTTGATGCTGCTGGGACGCCTGACGGCGTATGCGGGGCGGCGCAAGTCTGACGATTCAAGGCGGATGATGAAAGGATGAGGGCGGAAGGATGAAGGATGCAGTGGCCGCAGCGCCACAACCTGGCATGCGCCTCGATCGATCCGGCCTGGCCTTTCACTGGACTCTCTACCGCAAGCTGATTGGGGCGCAGGTGCGATCGCAGATGCAGTATCGCACCTCATTCGTGCTGGAAGCCATCGCCCAGTTTGCGAGCAATGTGCTGGACTTTGTGGTGGTTGTCATCTTCTTCGCACGGATGCCAACGCTGGGCGGCTGGACCTTGCCAGAGATCGGCCTGTTGTACGGCTTATCGAGCGTGGCGTTCGGCCTGTCCGACATGGTGATTGCCGGCTTCGATTACGCTTACTTCGGGCCGAATATGGTGAGGCTGGGTGAATTCGATCGGCTCCTGATCCGGCCGGTGAATACGTTTTTGCAGGTGCTCACCTCGCAGTTTACGCTGAAGCGGCTGGGCCGCATCGGGCAGGGGGCCATCGTGCTGGGTTGGGCTTTGGTCGCGCTCGAATGCGCGTGGACGCCGCTGCAAATCGGTTACATGATCGTGACGATCGTCGGTGGGGTCTTTTTCTTCGCCGGCCTGTTTATCTTTGGCTCCGGCATTTCCTTTTGGACGGTCGATTCGTTGGAAGTGATGAACATGGCGACGTATGGCGGGCAGTTCCTGACGCAATACCCCCTGTCGATTTATGGAGATTTTCTGCGCGCGCTTTTCACGTTTGTGATTCCGATGGCCTTTATCAATTACTATCCCACGCTGTGGCTGCTGGGCAAACCCGATCCGCTGGGCTCGCTGATCGGGCCGTTGGCGTTCCTGGCGCCGTTTATCTGCTCGTTAATGTTCGCGCTGGGCGTAGCGATGTGGCGGCGCGGCGTGAAGCACTATGCCTCCACCGGTTCGTGATGGGAAGGGTTACTGCACATGCACGATGATGATGGTGATATCGTCGCGCTGTGGAGCGTAAGCGCCAAAAGCTTGCACTTCGGCCAATACGGCTTCACAGGCGGCCTGAGCGGTAGAACTACGGTCAGCATCCAGCACCGCTTGCAGGCGCTCTTCGCCAAACATCTCGTTACCAGGGCTGCGCGCTTCGGTGACGCCATCCGTGAACATCACCAGCAGACTGTCGGCGGGCAAAGCGAGGCATTGCTCGTCGAGGTGCGGCTCTGGAAAGATTCCTAAGAACTGGCCAGGTGCAAATTTCAGGGGCAGAGGGTCTCGCCCCGCATTCAAGATCAAAGGAGGTTCGTGACCGGCGCGGGCGAACTGAAACTCGCGCGTGCTGCGATTGAGCACGCCGTAGAGGATCGTGACAAACATTCCCGAAGCATTCATGTCCAGGAGCTGCTGATTCACCGCGCGCAATACATTGCCGGGCGATTGACTGCGCCGGGCCTCGACACGCATGAGGCTGTAGGTCAGCCCCATGAAGATCGCGGCAGGCACGCCGTGATCGGACACATCGCCCATCACCAGACCGACCCGCTCGTCATCGAGCACAATGAAGTCGAAGAAATCGCCGCCCACGCTCTCCATCGGCTCGATCAGCATGCCGAAGTCCAGCCCCGGCACCCGCGGCCTGGACTTCGGCAGAATGCTGCGCTGAATCTCGCGCGCAATCTTCATCTCCGCCTCGAGTTTTTCCTTTTCGATTAACTTGGCCTGCGCGGCTTTGAGTTCTTCATAGGCCTGAGCGAGTTGGCGGTTCTTCTCCTGCAAATCGCGGATGGTGACGTTTTCCGACTCGTTGAGGCGCGCGCTGAGCATCTGCAGCAAGTTGCGGGTCAGCCCGGGCTGCCGCTGTAACAGCGCATCGAAGTCAGCCCGGGTCATTTCCAGCAGCTGGAGGGTGGTGTTGGCGCGGACGCTAGCCGTGGATTGATGAGTTTCGCTGAGCAGGCTCATCTCGCCCAGAAATGTGCCCGGGCCGCGCAGTCCCAGCGATCGTTCGGCGCCCGTGCGCAGCGCTTTGATGATCTCCACCTGACCATCCAGCACGATATAGAGCCGATCGCCGGCTGCGCCCTCCTCCAGCAACAAAGTCCCGGCGGGAACTTCGAAGGAACGCAAAGTAGCCGCCAGATAGTCGATCTCCTCCGGCGGGAGGCTGGCTAACAGCGGCACACGACGAATGATCTCTTGCTTCAACGTCATGACTACGGACCGACCCCGATGGGCGGATCGATCGGCCAGGACGGAGGCAGTGTCACGTCGAAGACGTTATTCTCGTGCACGAATTGTCCAAACTTGACCCACTTGGTGCCATTCCACCAGCCCACCATGGCAGGGCCGCTTTTTCCCGCAGGGATCGCGTAGGCAATCTTGAGGTGGGCCTTGTCTAGCGTCACCTTCGACACGCTCGAGTTGCCCAGTTCCAATTTGAGGTCCACGACGATCCGGCTTGGGTTGAACTCGTCGTTTTTGCTGCGGGGGATCTCGCTCTTGTTGCGCGGCCCGTCCTTGAACTCGAATTTGGCGTACTTGGCTGCATCCGCATCATTCCATGTGACTGTGACGCCTGAGACTACTTCCTTGTTGCCCATTGATTCCTCCTGTGTATGGTAAGAAATTTGAATTCATCGCGCTCTAGTGCGCGATTCCTTCCCACAATTCGATGATCGTCCGATGTTCCGGGACGTTGAACAAGAACGATCGACCCCATTCCACCCGGCTAATCTTCTCGGCGCGTGCGATGAGTTCGTGGTAGCCGGCTTCAATAGCCTGGCGCGCCTTGTCACTTTCGCCCAGGGCCGTGTGTGCGTCCACGCACGTCAGGTACGCCCGCAGCGGAAACTCCATGCCCTGGGTGCCTTGCAGCCGCAAGTAATCCCAGATCTCGGCTGCGTAGCGCCGCGCCGTGTCGAGGTCTGGCAGAGCCAGGGCGCAGCGCGCCAACCCGGCCCGGGCATCTGCGGCATAGCCGCGTATTCCGGCCTGTGTGAAAATGCTGCGTGCGGCTTCAAACTGCTGCTGGGCTTCACGGGTTTCACCGCTCTGTTCGAGCACGATGGCTAAATAGGACAGTCCGGCTGCTTTCGCGAAGGTGTCGCCCACAGCAGCCAGCTCAGGCTGCACCGACTTGAGCAAGTTCAGGGCGGCGGGCAAGTCAGAGCTGCGCCAGTAGATCAGACCCAGGTTCAGCCGCGCATAGGCCAGCTCGCGCCGCGCCCCAAATGTTTCAAATAGCCGCAGTGATTGCTTCAGGGCCTCCCGTCCGGCCTCGTACATTCCCAGGCACAAATAATCGTAGCCTAAATTCATCAGCGCATTGGCCTGATTGCCACGCTCACCCAGCCGCTGCGAGATGGCCGCCTGCTCCTGGTGCAACTGCGCGGCACGTGCCAGATCGCCTGATTCAACATAGTAGACTGCCAGGTTCGATAGCACTTTGATCGAGTCGATTTCATCCAGCTCGTGAATGCGGCTGAGCGCCTGCTGCGCAGTGGCCGCTGCGCCGGCAGCGTCGCCTAAGCGGTTCTGGGAAATCACCATCATGCCCAGCAAACGCAGCTCCAGTGAGGTCGCTTGACTCTGCCGGGCATTGACCAGCGCCGCGTTGTATTCGGCCAGGGCGGCCGGGTAATCTCCGGCAAGATCGAGCAAAACCGCTTGGCGCGTATGCGCTTCGGCCAGGTAAGCCGGGCCCAGGTACTGGGAGAGTTCCAGCAGTGCTTCTACTGATTGTTGATGGGCTTCTCGATCGCCCAGCCAGGCGACCGCGTCATTTCTGCCGAGCCACGCTTGCCAGCGGCGCCCATGGTCGGAGGGCGGCACCAACTCCAGCGCGCGCTCAAAGGACGTTCGCGCTTCCAGGAAAGCGCCCTGAGAGTGGGAGTGTGCCCCCGCGCGCAGATGCCAATCGGCGGCTGCCGTCTTTTCACCCGCGCGATCGAGGTGATCGGCCAGAATGCCGACAAATTCGTCGAGGCGGCCGGCTTGCCGCGCCTGGGATTCCAGCCAGACGGCCGCTGCTTTGTGCAGCTCGCGGCGGGTGCGTTTCAAGACGCTTTCATAGGCCACGGCTTGCAGCAAGTTGTGATGGAAACTCCATTCTTTTTCGCCGGCCAGCGAGGATTCCGGCTGCGCCTCGACAAACCCGCGCGGCTGAAGACGCTGGAGAGCCGCAGCGCTATCGGGGAGACCGAGCGCCGCCAGGCCGCCTTCCCACAGATTGCGCCCATAGATCGAGCCGTATTGCAGCGTGACCCGCTCGCCTTCCGCCAGCGCGCTCAAGCGCGTCAGCAGGAGATGCTGCAGTGTCGAGGGCAGCGGCATTGCCTGGAAGCGCTGAGCATTGAATTGCCACGGCTCGCTGCCGGCATCGATGATGCCATGATCGAGGAACCAGTTGATGATCTCTTCGACGAAGTACGGCACGCCTTCCGAGCGCTGCACGATCATCTGCACGATGGAGTCCGGCACCTGCGCAACGCGCTGCAGCAGGGCCAGCGCCAGATTTCGGCACGCCGGCTCGGATAGCGGCCTGAGTTTGATCGGCAGATAGCCTGGGTGCTTCAGTAACGCCGGGGGCGGGTTCCATTCCACTCGGGCGGTGGAGATCACCAGCACCCCACGGCGATCCGAGCGTGTTTCCTCCAGCAGCAAGTGCACCAAATAATCCCACGAAGATGGATCGGCCCATTGCACATCTTCCAGCAGAATGATCACCGGCATGTGCGCGCGCATCGCGGCGAGCAATTCGCGGCTGACTACGTAGGCGCGGCCCTTCAGCTGTGCGGGATCGTGCCGCAGCGCGCCGATATGAGGGCTGTCATGAAACGGCAGCCCCAGCAACAACCCCAACGCCTGGGCGGCGTCCGGCTGGTCGGGCCCGCGCAGCGCCGCAAATTGATCGAGCCAGCGTGCCTCGGCCTCTGCCAGAGGGGCATCCTCGGCGATCTGAGAGCGATCGAACCACATGCGGCGCACCAACATGAAGGCGTGTTTCTCATCGCCTTGAAAGGCGCGGGCGCGCAGCCAGTGAGAGCGCTCAGAACGCAGATCCAGGGCGTCGCGCGCATCGCTCAGCAAGCGGCTTTTGCCCATGCCTGGCTCGCCGATAATCTGAGCCCACATCACGGCGCGATCGTCGCAGACCGTCTGAAAAGCAGCCAGTATCTGGTGCAGTTCCGCCTCTCGCCCAATGGTCTGGGCTTCAATTCCGGCGACACCGCGCGTTACCGTGCGGAAGGGGCGCGGCCGGGCGCGCTGCACGATGTAGGTCAGAATGGGCGCACTTTTGCCTTTGACCATGATTGGCGGTTGAGGGATCAGATCGAACACGCCGCGCACGTAGCGATAGGTGTCGTGCGAGATGATGACGCCGCCAGTGGGAGCCGCGGCCTGCAGCCGCGCTGCCAGATTCATGGGATCGCCAAAGCCGGAATATTCATGTTTGACTTCTGAGCCGATGCTGCCCAACACGATCAGACCGGTGTGGATGCCCACGCGCATCTGAATGCGTGGTTGCGTTGCCAGTCTGTGCTAACGCGGCCTGCATCTCAAGCGCAGCGCGAATGGCATTTTCGGGGTCTTGCTCGCGGGGCGCGGGAACGCCGAACATGGCGACGACACCGTCGCCCTGATACTGCATGACGGTGCCGCCGTGCTTTTGAATGGCGCGTCCCACCAGACTGTGCACGACGTTGACGATGGTGCGCCAGTCCTCAGCGTCCATGTTTTCCGCCAGGGTGGTGGAGCCCACCATGTCGCTGAAGAGGACGGTGACAATGCGCCGTTCCTCGGTGGAAGTCGGAGGCATGAGCTCGGCCTCCAACGCCCCGATCCGGGCGCGCACGGCCTGCAGTGCCGGCTCAATGGCATCGCCCAGCAGGGCACGCTGTGCCTCCAGAACTTGCAGCGAAGCGCGGAGCTGTTCTAATTGCACCTGCGGTGAAGCATCCGTCACTGAGTTCTCCCCGGCTGCAGGCGTGTTTGACCCGGACCGCATGGACGCCGCATGATCAAAAAACGCGCAACGCTGAGCGAGCGTTGAACGATGGAGGGCTTAAGCCTATGCAATTATCTTCCCCCGTTGCCTGGCTACGGAGAAGTGTACAGTGAGAGCGGCAAACGGTCAAACGCGCCTCAATTACAAGGCGAAAGCCCACTCGCCATTTCGCATCAGGGCTTCGCGCCGGCCGTCAGCTGTGATGGCATCGATAATCATCCGGTCGGAGCCGATCATGAAATCGACGTGGATCAGGCTGTGGTTGCCGCCGCGCGCCGCGAATTCCTCATCCGATAGGTCGGCGCCGTCCTGCAGGCACAGTGGGAATCCGCGCCCCAGCGCAATGTGGCAGGCGGCATTTTCGTCGAAGAGCGTGTTAAAGAACAATAAGCCCGACTGAGAAACAGGCGAACTGTGCGGAACCAGCGCCACCTCGCCCAGAGAAGACGCGCCAGTATCGGTGGCGATGAGATTACGCAGCACCGCCTCGCCCCGCGCAGCGCGCAGATCGACAACGTGTCCGTCCTTGAAGGTCAAGTCGAAATCTTCAATCAACGCGCCGGAATAACTCAGCGGTTTGGAGGCGCGCACGGTGCCGTTGATGCGATCTTTGTGCGGCAGGGTAAAGACTTCTTCCGTTGGCAAATTCGCCGTGAAACGAATACCGGCGGGCGTCTGAGTGGCGCCACTGGTCCACTCATGACCATCAGCCAGCCCGATGGTCAGATCGGTGCCCGGCGCTTGATAGTGCAGGGCGGCGTAGTGTTGGTGATTGAGATAGTCGCGCCAGGTCGACAACCGCTGCAAATGCGTGTGCCAGGCGGCAATCGGGTCAGGCTGATCGATACGGCAGGTCTGGAAGATAGCCTCCCACAATTTATCTTGCTGTTGCTCAACGGGTGCGTCGGGAAATACCTTGGCCGCCCAGGCAGCGGTGGGGTAACTGGCGACGACCCAATTGTGCGAATCCCGTGCCACTTCTTCTGCGTACGGCTGCATCACCTTGCCCAGTGCCAGTGTGTAGCGCTTGATCAGCTCAGGATCGCGATCTTTTAACAAATCCGGATCTTGCCCGGCGATGGACAGGACGGCATCACCCTGTTGGGCATACTCAAAAGAGGCCCGGGCACGCCACGGCGATACCTCGTCAAATGACTCGCGCGGACCATGCTGAAAGCGGGTCAGGAGCAGCTGATCATCGTAGTACAGGACATCGACCAGGCGCGCGCCGGCCTGATAAGCGCAGGCGGCTACCTGGTGCACTAACGGCGCACCGGGTAACGGCGCGTAGATCAGCAGGCGCTGCTTTGGCTGCAAATTCAGGCCGACTCTGACCAGCAGGTCAGCGTACTTCTGCAGGTTGACTTCAAAGTTGGGCAGCATGACGGCTCCTCGGAGGGTAGGGGTGAGGTGCGCCGGGAGTATAGAAGCAATCGGCGCGGCGGTCAAATGAAAAATCTCACCCTTTGACGTAGGACAGTTTCTCCGCAATCAACCCGTCGCGCACTTTGTACACGTCCACGCCCCGGATGTAACCGCTGTGCCCGGCTGGATCAGTCCAGCGATAGGTCCAGCGCATCACGGCGCGATCATTCTGCCCGAAGAGTTCTTCGACCTCAATGCGCGCTTCGCTGGAACTGCGGAAGAAATCTTCCCAGAATTCGCGCACGGCAGATTGCCCGGCGTAACGCGTGCCGGCAGGCGCCGGATAGGTGTTTTCGAAGACACAGTCGGCGGTCAGCAAGCTCATCATCGCCTCGACGTCGCGGGCGTTCAGCGCATCATTGAAGCGGATGATCAAGGGGAGCAGGTCAGTGTTCATGGGACAAATTGTACTGCATTTGACGCCTGTCCGCTGATACCCCTGACTATGCTTGCCGATCAACGCCAGCTTGACACTGTAGGGTACAATGATATTAGGCGATGGTGGCGTACTTTTGGCGGCCATTGCGTATGGATACGGAAGGGGGTGTGCCATGTCCAACTGGCTTGTGTGGATACTGTTGCTGGCTGGTGTAGGAGTTGTCGTGGCACTTCTGGTCGCCTCGATCAAGGTGCTGCGCGAATGGGAACGCGGTGTGATTTTGCGGCTGGGCCGCCTGCAAAAGGTGCGAGGGCCGGGGTTGACCTTCATCATCCCGATTGTCGATCGGCTCTATCGGGTCGATCTGCGGGTGATCACGCTGGACGTGACGCAGCAGCGCATCATCACGCACGACAATGTCAGCGTGGAAGTTGACGCGGTGGTCTTCTATCAGATCAACGATGCCGCCAGATCGGTGGTGGCGGTGGAGAATTTCCAGAAGGCGGCGTTCTTCATTACGCAGACCACTCTGCGGGACGTGCTGGGCCAATCGGAACTGGACGATCTCCTCGCTCGTCGTGAAGTGATCAATCAACGCTTGCAGATTATCATCGATCAGGCGACCGAGCCGTGGGGCATCAAGATCATCGCCGTGGAGGTGCGCGACGTGCGCCTGCCCGAAACGATGCAGCGGGCGATGGCTCGTCAGGCCGAGGCCGAGCGCGAAAAGCGCGCGCGGGTGCTGCTGGCCGAAGGCGAGTTCCTGGCGTCAGAGCGATTGACGGAGGCGGGGGCTAGGATCTCGCAGCAGCCGGTGGCGCTGCAACTGCGCTACCTGGAGACGTTGGCCGAAATCGCCGCCGAAAAGAACTCGACGATCTTGTTCCCGGTCCCGATCGATCTTCTGCAGGGGCTGACGGATCTGCTCAATCGCCGCTCCAATTGATCGGCTGCCGGGCGGGCGTGGGGCTGCGAGCTGTCGTCCAGCAGTTGCTCAACCTGCCGTCCCCCGCGTGGCGAACACGGGCGTCTGGTCTGGAACAGTTCTGAACACAAGTTGCAATAGACTATGCCTCCAGCAGCGACAGCTTCGTTTCAACAGGATAGCGAGTATCTGCAGCGAGCAGGATTGTTTCAGGGGATTGCACCGGACGATTTGCTGCGCATCGTTCAAGCCGCACGGCGACGGCAAATTCCGGCGGGAACGTTTCTGTTTCATCAAGGCGATCCGGCCGAGATGATTTACATCCCGGTTCAGGGCCGTTTGAAGTTAACCCAGATCACACCTGAAGGTGATGAAGTGTTCCTGCGCTATGTCGGCGTGGGCGAGATAAGCGGCGCGACGGCGGTCTTTGGCGATACCGCTTACCCGGCGTCAGCCGAAACGGTGGCAGAGACTATCGTGCTGGGTTGGGATAACGAGACGATGATCCAGCTGATCGGGCAGTATCCATGTCTTGGCCTCAACATCCTGCATCTCTTGTCTGTGCGGCTTCAAGAACTGCAGGACCGCCTGCGCGAAATGTCTACGGAGCGCGTCGAGCGGCGTATCGCGCGCGCCCTGCTGCGCCTGGTGAGCCAGACTCGGGCGCAAGGTCGAGACAGGCGTGTTGATCGATCTGCCGCTTTCGCGGCAAGACCTGGCTAATATGGCCGGTACAACGCTGTATACTGTGAGCCGTACTCTCAGCCGATGGGAGGAGGAAGGCATCGTTGAGGCCGGGCGCGAAAAGGTGCTGATCAAACATCCGCCTCGGCTGGTCATGATTGCCGAAGACTTGCCGCCGGCGGTCAGGCCGCCGGAGACAAGCCGCTAGACGCCATCAGGCACATGGGAAGAGCGAACGGAGACGAGTTCGCTCTTTCTTGTGGTAATTTGCGCCAGCGCAAAGACGGCCGCGCGTTATTGGTGTATAAAAGAGGGCGTAGGAGGCACACGTGGAGCCACAGACCCTTTCCAGTCATCTGACGGCAGCCGAAGTGATGCAGCGCTGGCCTGCCACTATTCCGGTCTTCATCCGGCACTGTATGGCCTGTGTGGGGTGCCCCTTCGCGCCATTCGAAACGCTGGCCGAGATTCCCGCGATTTATGGCGTGCGTCTTGACGATTTCATGCGCGAGCTGCAACAAATGATTGACTCGACCGACGAACCGCCAGAACCATCAGCCATATTTCAACAGGAGGAAACATCATGGCAAACTTGACTCAACCCCTGCGGGAAGAACACCAGGAATTGCTGCCGCACATCGAGGCGATCCGCCAGGCGGCGGACGCCATTGGTGAAGCGACGCTGTCCGAACTGCGCCCGCAGATCGACAGCGTCTATGACTTTCTCGCGCATCATCTGCTGCCGCATGCGCAGGCCGAAGAAGCCGCGCTCTATCCTGTCGTCGGCAAAGTGATGGGCGCGCCCGAAGCGACCGGCACCATGAGCCGCGATCACGTCGAGGTGGGACGGTTGATCGACGAATTGGGGCAGATCCGATCGAACGCGTCTGGCGCGACACTTACGGCGGCGCAAATCAAGGATCTGCGCCGTGTGCTGTACGGCTTGTATACGCTGGTCAAGGTGCACTTCGCCAAGGAAGAGGAAGTCTACCTGCCGATTCTGGATGCGCGCCTGACACCCGATGAGGCTCGCCGTCTGTTCGAGGACATGGAACACGCTGCGCACAAAGCCAAGAGCGCATTGATACATTAGGATACGCGTGCCGGAGGCGACATATGACGCAAAGCCCTATCGAAATGCTGGAAGCCGAACATCACTTTATCGCGAAGGTCGTCAGCGCAGCCGGCCTGCTGGCCGACAAACTGGAAGCCGGACAGTCCATCGAAGCGCAGGTCTTCCAAAATGTCGTCGAGTTCATGCGTCTCTACGCCGACAAGTGTCATCATGGCAAAGAAGAAGACCTGTTGTTTCCTCTGCTGGCAGAACGCGGCGTGCCGCTGCGCGGTTGCCCGGTGGATGCGTTGCCGCGCGAACACGCCATGGGGCGCGCGCTCGTTAAAGGTCTGGCCGAAGCGGCCGCAGCGTTGCAGACAGATGATCCATCTGCCAGAGAAATCTCATCAAGAATCTGCGCGGCATCGCCGATCTGTATCCCAATCACATCTGGAAAGAAGACTACCTGTTGTTCCCGATGTCGAACAAAGTGCTCAGCGCGGAAGATCAGCAGAAACTGGCGCTGGAATTCGATCGGGTGGAAGAGACTTTCGGGCGCGCTCTGCATGAGCAGTTTGAGCGCTTGAGTGACCAGCTGGCGCAGACCGCTTGATCAGGAAACTGGCCTCACAACCGGGAGGAGATCCTATGAAGTCGATATCATTGTTGGAGAAAGTCGAATTTCACGATAAGTACCCAAGTGCTGAGCCGCTATTTGTCTCGGAAGAGGCCCGTGTTTTGCGCTTTGCATTGCGGCCGGGACAAGTCGTGCGCGAGCATAACGCGCCGCACTCGCCAGTGCTTGTGACGGTGCTGCAAGGGCAGGGGATGTTCGCCGGCGGCGATGGTGTGGAACAGCAGTGCGGTCCCAACGATCTAGTCATTTTCCAGGCCGGCGAGGATCACTCGATTCGCGCGCTGAACGAAGATTTGGTCCTTGCGGTATTTCTGCGTGAAGCGCCGGAGGCCAGGTCTACAGCATATCACCGCGTCGGCGAGAAGTACGTCGAGTAACCGGATCAATGACAGGCTGACTTGTCAAAAACGGCAGGGCGAAGATAAATACTCCACCCTGCCGTCGTTATTTACTTTGGTCTCTGCTTCAGGTTACAGCTCAATGACCGCCTTCACCAGCGCGCCTTGCTCGGCGTGGAAAAGTCTGAAGCCGAGTTTCTTGCAGGTCTGCTGCATGGGATGATTATCGACCGTCATGGTGGCGGTGACCCGTTCCAACTTTTCGGCGCGCGCCACGTCCAGCAGATGTTTCAGCATCTCGCTGCCGATGCCGCGCCCCTGGAAGCGATCGTTGATCAACAGCGTGAAGTTGCCCTCGGGCCGATAGTGGTGCTTGCTCAAGCGCGCCACGCCCATGATCTCCGGCTCGCCATTGCCGTCTTTGCTTTCCGCGACCAGCGCCAGTTCGCGATCATAGTCGTTGAAGCAGATGCGCGCCAGCCGTTGATGCGCCACCCGCTCGCTATACTCCAGGTTGGTCAGATAGCGCAGATAAACGCTGTGGTCTGAAAGCGTTTCGTGGAATTTGACCAGCAGCGGCTCATCTTCCGGGCGAATGGGGCGCGTAATGACCGCTTCGCCTTGCCGGGTCGTCCACGACTTGACGTACTTCAACGGGTAAGGCCGAATCGCCAATTTGGGCAGCTGCTCCTGCCTGACGCTCTTGTCGTGCACCACCACGCGGGCATCGAGCGCGATCAGCCGATCGTGCGTGGCCAGCAGTGGGTTGATATCGATCTCTTTGATCCAGCGCTGCTCGACCACCAGTTCGCTGAAGCGCACCATCAACTGCGCCAGCGCGTCCAGGTCCACCGGCTGGCGGCCGCGCACGCCCTTTAGGGCTTTGTAGATCGTCGTCTGCTCCATCATACGGCGAGCCAGCGTAGAGTTGAGCGGCGGCAGGGCCAGCGCGCGATCTTTGTAGACTTCCACCAACTGCCCGCCTGAGCCAAACAACAGCACCGGCCCAAACTGCGGATCGATACTCGCGCCGATGATGATCTCGTAGCCGTCGAGTTTGATCATGGGCTGCACGCTGACGCCCTGGAAGTGCTCGCTGCCCACTTTCTCGCGCACGGCATTCTCGATGAGTTGGTACGCGGTGCGCACGGCGTCGGCGTTCTTCAGGTTCAACTGCACGCCGCCCACGTCGGTCTTGTGGGTGATCGTTTCCGAATAGATCTTGAGGACGGCCGGATAGCCGAAAGAGTTGGCAGCTTTCACGGCTTCTTCTTCGGTGCGCGCGATCACGGTTTCCACGATCGGCAGGCCGTAGGCCGCCAGCAGCTGCTTCGATTCGACTTCGGTGAGGATGGTGCGGCCCGTTTCGCGCACAGCCTGAATCATTTCCTCGGCACTGGCGCGATCCGGCGCAATGGTTTCTGCTGCCGACGGTGTCTCGTAGATGCCCCGCAAGTTGTACGCGCTCTTCCACATGTAGGTGAAGACGCGTGTCGCCGTGTCGGGATAATCAAAGGTGGGGATGCCGGCCTTGCCCAGCAGTTCGGCGCCCTGCGCTACATTCTCGCCGCCCATCCAGCTGGCGAGCACCGGCTTGCCGGTGCTGTGCGCATAGGGCACCAGCGCTTCCGCCGTCTTGGTTGATTCCGTCATCGCCTGCGGCGTGAGGATGACCAGCAGGCCGTCGCTGTTCGGATCAGAGGCAGCCACCTCCAGCGATTTGGCGTAGCGGTCCGGGGCGGCGTCGCCGATCACGTCGATCGGGTTGTTGTGGCTCCACACGGCTAGGCAGGAACTTGTTCAAGGTTTCCATCGTCGCGGGAGAGATCTCGGTTAGTTCGCCGCCGCTCATAATCAACGCGTCGGTGGCCAGCACGCCGGGACCCCCCGCATTCGTCAAGATCGTCAGGCGCGGGCCGTTGGGGCGCGGTTGATGCGCCAGTGTTTCCGCCATATCAAATAGATCGGAGATGTCGTTCACGCGCAGCACGCCGCAGCGCCGGAAAGCCGCTTCGAGGACATCATCACTGCCGGTGAGCGACCCGGTGTGTGAAGCCGCGGCCTTCGCCGCGCTGGCCGTGCGGCCGGGCTTGATCACGATGATCGGTTTGGTGAGCGCCACTTCACGCGCTGCCGACAGGAATGAGCGCGCATCGCCGATGGTTTCCATGTAGATGACGATGCTGTTGGTCTTGGGATCGTCGCCGAGGTAGTAGATGAGATCGCCCCAGCCCACGTCGAGCATGGAGCCGACTGAGACGAAGGCGCTGAAGCCCACATTCTCCTTGAACGACCAATCGAGCACGGCGGTGCACAGGGCCCCCGATTGGCTGATGAAGCCCACGCTGCCCGGCTTCGCGATGTCGGCCGCGAACGTGGCGTTGAGGCCGCTGTGCGGATTCATCAAACCCAGGCAGTTGGGGCCGATGATGCGCATGTTGCCCTTGCGCGCGTGCTCCATGATCTGCGCTTCCAACGCCGCGCCTTCCGGCCCGATCTCTTTGAAGCCCGCCGAGATCACGATCGCGCCGGGAACGCCCATGTCGACGCATTCTTTGATCAAATTCGGAATGCTGGGGGCCGGGGTGCAGAAGATGGCCAGATCGACTTGCTCGGGCGCAGCGGCGATGTTCGGATAGGCTTTGATGCCCAGCACGCTGGGGCGGTTGGGATTGATCGGATAGATGGTGCCGCCAAAGGGGCTGCTGATCAGGTTCCAGAGAATGGTGCGGCCCACGCTGCCGTGCTTCTCCGTCGCGCCGACCAGCGCCACGCTCCTGGGCGCGAAGATCTTGTCGAGCGGGTTGCCGGTGTAGTGGTAGATGTCGTGGGTAGGTTCATACGGGACTGCTTGGGGTGGCTTGCCCATAATGGTGAACTCCTTGTGGAGAGATTATTGCCTCAGGCATGACCCTGGCACTGCCCGCCAGGGTAGGTGCGCGCGGAATAGATTAAAAACCAACCAATTATAGGCCGATTTGGGGCGGCGCGGCGGTATAATTTGTAACTAATTTGACGTGATACTTTACGTGAGCTGAGGTGTTATTCATCCCGCCCGATCGGTTGGGCCGCGCCTGGCGGGCAATAATGAGCGATCGGACGACCACGGCGCATACGGGGCCATGGTGATCGCGGCTAAGGCCAACAGCACCGTGTCATAGTTCACGCGCCAGCCGGAAAAATCGCGCCAGGCCTGATCCCGATCGGCTATCAGCGGCACGCCGTTTTGCGCCAGTTCATCATAAGCCGCATCGAATTCGACGCGGCTGAGGCTGATAGGATCAGCGGGTTTAGGGCTTGCGTTGTACGGAATCTGGAAGAAATCGGCGATGCGGCGCAGCGCCAGATAGCCCGCGCGGATGCACAGATCGGCCTGCGCATCACGCGGCACGTCGATGGCCGAGCGGAGCAGCGCGGCCGCATCCAGCACGGCGCCCGCGGCGGTGACCCACGAATGATCGGGCTGCGGCGAGCGAAAGAACACCAGCGCCGCCAGCGAGGTGTGGCTCTCTTCGACGTCGGCGAACCATTGTTCCCACTGCACCCACAGCACATTGAGTTGTTCGAGTCCGTGAATGCGATGATAGCGCAGGATCATTTCGACGGCGCTCGGCGGCGATCCGGCGCGCACTTCCAGGAGGGTCACGGCCTGCTCGCGGCGTTGAAAAGCGCTGTACATCGTCGGCAGATAAGCGATCAACGCGGCGACCAGAATCAGCCCGATGGCGGCCTCGGCGAACATCAAGAGGCCGTCGGCCAGGTCGCCGGGCGCCGCGTAACCCAACGTCACGATCGACGAGCCGCTGACTTTCAGGGCCTGTTGCCACGATCCAACATTGCCGAGCGCCCAATACATGCCGGCAAAGCCGAGAAAAATCAAAACCAGGTAAATCGGAATGAGAGCCAGCAGGCCAATCGGCGCGAGGAAGGCCATGATGCGATCGCGCTGCTCGTAAGTGCGGGTTTTGCGCAATAACAAACGAAACAGGCCGAAGATGCCGCCAAAAACCAGGCGCGACAGGCGATCGTTGGCGCTGCGCGGCAGCACGAAAGTCTGAACGGCCGAAAAGACCGCGCGTGCTACAATCGCGAGACCGAGGATGAAGACAAGCAGGCGAAAGATGTCCATAATGGCAGGCAGTCTGACATCGGTTGGAGAAATTATAACGTGAAAAGTGACGAGTAACGAGTAACGAGTAACGAGTAACGGATTCATGGCCGACCGGCTATTACTCGTTACTGGTTACTCATTTGTGGGAGTCATCATGCCGCTCATTCAAGTTGCCAATCTGTATAAGGAATTCCGCGTCGCCAAACATCATCGCGGCGCGTGGGGGGCGGTCAGGAATCTGTTCACCACGGAATATCGCGTCGTGCGCGCGGTAGATGATGTGTCATTTCAGGTCGAGGCTGGCGAACTCGTCGGTTATCTCGGCCCGAACGGCGCGGGCAAGTCCACGACGATCAAGATGCTGACCGGCATCCTGGTGCCGAGCAGCGGCGAGGTGAACATTGGCGGGCACGTGCCGTGGAAAGATCGCGTCGCCTACGTGCGCGGCATCGGCGTGGTCTTCGGCCAGCGCACCAACTTGTGGTGGGATCTGCCCGTGATCGAGTCGCTCGATCTGCTGCGGCACGTCTATCGCATTCCTGCCGATCGCTACGCGCAGAACCTGGCCGAATTCCGCGAATTACTGGGGCTGGATGAATTCCTCCACACGCCGGTGCGATCGCTGTCGCTGGGCCAGCGCATGCGCGCCGATCTCGCCGGGGCGCTGCTGCACGATCCGCCTATCATCTTCCTCGACGAGCCGACCATCGGGCTGGATGTTGTCGCGAAGGAGCGCATTCGCCAGTTCGTCAAAGCGATCAATCGCGAGCGCGGCGTGACGGTGATCCTGACCACGCACGATCTGGGCGACGTGGAAAAGTTGTGCGAGCGCGTGCTGATGATCGATCGCGGCAAGCTGCTGTTCGACGGCGCGCCCGGCGAACTGGTGCGGCGCTTCGGCGGCGAGCGCGAACTCGTCGTCGACTTCGCCGAAGACTACGCCAGTGTCGAGATCGATGGGGCGCGGGTCGCCGGCCGCGCCGATCGACGCGTGACCTATCGCTTCGCGCGCGGCTCGATCAGCGCGTCGGAACTGATTCAGCGCCTCAGCGCGCAGTACCGCATTCTCGATCTCAGCGTGCAGGAGCCGCAGATCGAGGATACGGTCAGGAAGATTTATGAGCAGGGATTGCTGAGAAACGAGTCCCACAGGGAGGCTTTGCGATAATGAGTAACGAGTAATGCGTAAAACGTGATGCGTGGTGCGTGACGATCAGTATTTTACGTTGGGCTCAGGGTCGCGCTATGCTCTTTGTCAACTCGCATCGCGCGGAGAGTCCCTGGCCTCTGCCACTTATCACTCGTCACTTTTCACTCATCAGTTCTTCGATCAGTCTCCGGTACGCTTCTGCACTCGGCGTGGGCTGCCGCTTCAAATCGGAATCTTGCTCCATATCGACGTAGTACAGCCCGAAGTCGGACGCAGGCGTTTGCGGCAGGCCCCATTCACGATTCGAGGTGATGCTCCACACGCAGTAGGCCCGCACGTCGACGCCGCCTGTGATGGCGCGCTGCACCGATTTGACGTGCGCGGCAATCTGCTCGCCGCGGCGCTGGCCGGCGGGCTCGTCGGCGAAGCCGTTCTCGGCGATCACGATGGGCTTGTCGGGAAACAGCCGGTGATAGTAGCGCAGCGCCTCATGCAGCCCGCCGGGCCACAGCGCGGCCTGATGGAATTGGCGCTGCATGGAGAGCGCCAGCCGGTACAGCCGGCCCGGCGTCAGGGCGCTGACGCCAAAGTAATAGTCGAACGAGACAAAGTCGAACTGATTGGCGTTCTCGTTCGGGCACAACTCATCCGGAAGTTCGCCGCGCATCCCCAGATACCACCACGAAGACGCCACAAATGTTGAGAAGATGGTCCAGGCCCGCAGCCACTGGTCGATCTTGTTGCGAATTCGGTTGAAGATGCTCCCCGGATCGGGCAGGGCCGCCCGTCGATATTCGACCTTGGCCGGGTTGCCGCAGATCGAGCGGGCCAGCGCGCGGCCGAGATCAAATTCGGTCCCTGGCCGGGCGGCCGCCTCGGCTGCCAGGTCGATCGTTTGCGGCAGGTTGTCGCGCGGCACGCCAATGACCAGTTTATCGCGCGCCTGAATGCGCCCCAGTTTCGTGCTGGCCGGCTCGCGCAAAGTCACCTCCGTTGAAATGGCCGGCTGCTGCGGGATCGTCGCGGGAAAATACTTGTGGCTCAATTCCAGCAAACCGGCGGTGGAACCAAGCGAGTCGATGGCCTGCTCGACCGCCTGCCGCAGCCCGGGGTGGCCGCTTTCAATCGCCACCAGGTAGGTCTCGTCGGCAAAGGCCCCGTCGACGACGCGATACTCGGGATGCAGCAAGGCAAGCCCAGTCAGCGCTGCGCGTCCGGCGACGAGGGCCGCAGTTTGATCGCTCTGCAGGCGGGCCAGGGCTTCGTCGTGAGTCTCGACGACGTCGATGCGGTTGCTGACCAGCCGCGCCTGCAGCGCGGCGCCGCGCTCCCCGGCAAGGCCGCGCACGACAGCGATCGGCTGTTGATTGAGGTCGTCAAGGCGCTGGATGCCGCTGTCTTGTTTGACCAATGCAGCCAGCCCGGTCTTGAATTCGCGAATCTCGTAGCCGCCGGCTTGCAGGCGTGCGATCTGCTCCTGGCTGTCGGATGTGGCGGGGATGATCATGACGTCGGTGGCGCGGCTCAATACAGCCGGCCGCTCGATCACCCGCCAGAAATGGCTGCGCCAGTCCTCCCGATTCTTCAGCCGTTTGACGTTCCAGTCGATCAGGCGCTGAACGAACGGCGGCAGGCCGAGTTGAAAGACGTTGGCCGACACCAGGTTGTGTTCGCCGCGAACACTGCGCAGCGCCCGGCGCGCTGCCGTGTGGGCTTCGAATAAGTGCCGGATCACCGTGAGGGTCGATTCGATCTCAGCGGAAGCCGGTGGGCCGCCATGGTCGTCGCCGGGCGGAAAGGCATCGCCGGGCGGAAAGCCGTAGTCTGACTGAAACCATAGTTTGTAGAAGCCTTGCAGCAGGATATTGGGTTCGTTGAAGGTGATCCAGTAATGCACGTGGGGCTCGAGCGCGGCGCGCACCCGCGCGGCGTAAGCGGCGAACCACTCCGCAAACTGATCCGAGCGCAAGCCGCCGCGATCTTCGACGTGCTGCGGCCAGACGAAGTGGCACAGCGTGACGATCGGCTCCATGTCGAGCTCGCGCAGGCGGAGCACCATGGCGCGATAATGGTCAAGCACACTCTGATTGAATTCGCCCGCGCGCGGCTCGACGCGCGCCCAGGCGATGGAGAACCGGAAGGCGCGGCAGCCCAGGCGGTGCGCGTTGAGCACGTCCTCTTCCCAGCGGCGCCAGAAATCAGTGGCACGGCCGCGCGGTACGACGCCGGCATGTTTTCGCTCCCAGCTGTCCCAGAGGTCAGCCGGGAAACGCTCGTCGAAGGCCTCCGCCTGGTGGTCGGAAATGGCGACGCCGAAGCGGAATGAATCGGGCAAGGGCGCGGGTTTGCGCAAGCTTGACAGGAATGGCATGGCGTCAGACCCCGGCTGTTGGTGAGGATGTGCTTCGATAACATTGTACTACAGGACAGGCGAAGAGTGAAAAGTGAAGAGTGAAGAGTGAAAAGTGAAGAGTGAAGAATGAAGAGTGATATAATCATTTCGCACTTGTTATCTCTCGGAGCCAGCATGACTGAAGTCTATACACTTGACCTGAACTTTCTCGGCATGCCGCACGTCATTGCCTCGTATCTCGTCAAACATAGCAAGGGCGCGGTCATCGTCGAAAGCGGACCGGGTTCGACCATTGAAGGTTTGCGGGCTGCGCTCAAGCCGCACGATCTGACGGTGGACGACATCACCGCTGTGCTTTTGACGCACATTCACCTCGATCATGCCGGAGCCTCGGGTTGGCTGGCGCGGAATGGCAATCACGGGCAGGGGGCCGCCATCTACGTGCATCCCAACGGCGCGCCGCATCTGCTGAATCCCGGAAAACTGCTCAACAGCGCCGCGCGCATCTACGGCGAGATGATGGATACGCTGTGGGGCGAATTCCTGGCCGTGCCCGAAGATCGCTTGATGGTGGCGCAGGATCAGCAGGAGATCGCGCTGGATGGATTACGGTTCTGCGCCCTCGATACGCCGGGACATGCCGATCATCATTTCGCTTATCTGTTCGAGGACATTTGCTTCACGGGCGATGTGGGCGGCATCCGCCTGCCGGGGCCGCCGCATTTGCGCGTGCCCATGCCGCCGCCGGAGTTCCACCTGGAGAAGTGGCGGGCGACTATAGGCAGGCTGCAAGAAACAGGCTGCCAGAGAGTCGCGCCGACGCATTTTGGCATTTATGAGGATGCTGACGATCACTGGGAAATGCTAAGCGCGGACTGGACGAAGCAGAACAGTTCATGCAGGCAGTGCTGCCATCCGATCCGCCGGTGGAGGTGATCAACGATCGCTTCACGGAATGGACGGCAGATCGATCGAAGCAGCAGGGTCTAAGCGAAGACGAATTCGCGCCGTACGAAGCGGCTAATCCATCGTGGATGTCGGCGACGGGCATGCAGCGCTATTGGCGCAAATACCGAGAATGACAAATGAACAATGCCAGCGTTTATTGTTACTGGACATTGCAAGCACCCACATCTACGACGAGTCAAGGCTTTAGCCGGATATATGGCGGCTGATCACACCGGCTGAAGCCTCGATTCAGAATTTGCCAAGTCCAGTTATTCATTTGTCATTGCATCAGCGGTATGATGGGCTGCACCTCAAACTGCAGACAGGCGTGCGCGGCGCGCAGGGCGGCTTCAACTTCGGCCGGCGTGTCGCCGCGCGCAAAGATAAAGCCCAGGTAGCTGTCGCCTTCGGGCAGCGGCACCAGCGGATAGTTCAATTTGGCGGTGATCTGCACGTCTTCGATGCCGGTCACCGCTTTGGCTTCCTGGATGCCGGACACGCCGCGCAGCAGCCCTGCTTCCGGGATCGGGATCATCATCACGCCACCCGATCGGTTTTCGCGCTCCAACGCGTCGATCTCCAGCCCCAGCGCCTGCCGCAGGATGATCTCTTCCAGTGAGACGTCGGCGCTGTGCGCAAAGCGCAGCGTCTGCGAGCACAGCCCGCCGATCGATCGACCGGCCACCTCGACCAGCCAGGCGCCGTGCTCGTTGAGGCGCAACTCGGCGTGAACCGGCCCCTCGGCCAAACCGAGCGCCTGCGCGGCATCCGCCGTGCACTGCGCGATGGCCGCTTGTGCTTCCGACGACAAACGCGAAGGCGTGACGTAGATCGTCTCTTCAAAGAACGGCCCGTCAAGCGGATCGGGCTTGTCGAACAGGGCCAGCACTTTCAGCTGGCCGTGATCGAGCAGGCCCTCCAGCGCCACTTCAAATCCCGGAATGAAATCCTCGACAAGAAACGGCCTGGGATGGGGTGAAGGATCAAGCGAGTGAAGCAGACGGCTCAGGCGTTGCGCCGCTGCCACAAATTGATCCGCATCATCGGCGCGTATCACGCCCCGGCTGCCGTTGAGCGCCAGCGGCTTGACGACGCAGGGATAGGCCACCTGCCGCGCCACCTGCGGCAGATCGTCCGCCGTGCTGAAGAGCTGAAAGTTCGGCACGCGCACGCCGCCTTGCTTCAGCAGCGATCGCATCACGAACTTGTCACGCGCCGCAGCGGCGGCCTGCGGCGAATTGTGGGGCAGGCCCAGGGCCGCACTAACCTGAGCGGCGATGAGGCTGGCGCTGTCGTCCACCGAGAGGATAGCCGCCAGCGGATGATCGTGCGCGTAAGCGACGATGTGCTGCACGGCCTGCTCGGGATCACGGAAATCCACCGTCAATGCGGCTTCAGGCGGCTTGCCCAACGCGCGGGCAGATCGATCGCCGTGACGACTTCGACGCCCAGTTTCCGGGCGGCGGCGCGAAACGCCTCGGCGCGATAGGTGTGGGGTGTGGTCAGCAGTAGAACGCGCATGATGTTGTCCGCAGCCGGCGGCAGGCAACTGCGAGATGTGAAGGCGCTGGCGTTTAGTCAGGCGCGGACTCACTGCAATCTGCTCAACGACATTGGCTCAACGGCGACTTGATTTCAAGCGGTTGTGACGCCGTTTGACCATCCGACGTGACTCCCACCTCGGCACGTTTTGCCTGGCATCCCTGACCTTCTACAGTGAATTCACCGTCGCTGGCGTCCGGCAAGCGCTGACCATCCACCCAGTAGATGTAAGCCCCGTTGCCGCCTGCGGCATACAATTTGATGCGAGCCACCCAGGTATTCGGATCAAATGGCGAGGGACCCTGAGTCACGATGGCCCAGTCGAGGCTCACTGCGCCGGAACTGACGGTTTGCTCAGTTGGTGCCGGCGGCCTGATTGGGACACGCGTGGGGTTGGGGCTGACGTTGCCGGACCGGCAGCCGGGCGACCCAGGAGGAGGATGCCGCGCCGATGAAGACAAGACCCAACAGAACAATGATACCCAGTCCAATCAGCATAGGCCGCAGCGCTGAAGCCGTCGGCTTTGGTTGTGGTGCAGAAGGTATGGACGGTGCAGGGGCAATGCCCTCCATCCGCGGGGGGCGCAGCGTCGTATTGGGGTACGTGCCGGTGGCGTCATAGATGTATGACGCCCAGAAGCGCAAATTAGCGCGCAGTTGATCGCGGTCGCGCGGCGCGGGCACATCCACCGCTTCGTCGCAGACCCGCGACACATAGACCTGCACCTCACGAGCGAAGGCGGCTTTGTCGGTGACCTCGTCTATGCGGTCCAGCAAGTGTTGATGGGCCTGCTGCAGCTCGTCAAACCTGGTCATGGCTCACACTCCCCAGCAGGGCGTTTGAAAGTTCGTACAACTCGCCGGCGGCGTCGCGCAGCTGCTTGTCGGCCAGGTACATATGCTTTTCGGCCGCATCGGAGAAGGCGTAGGTCGCGTCGTAGATCGCCGCCAGCGTAGGCAGGCCCTCTGCAAACAGACCCCTCAATTGATCGGTGACGCTGGCCAGCTCGATCGCCCACGGCGGCCCCTGCCGGCTGCCGTCGGGCTGCGTGACCAGCGGCGGACCGATATGCTGTACTTTGATTGCGAAGTCCAGCAGTAATTCCACTTTCTGATCGACCGGACGCCACATCCGCTTGAGAGCGCGCACATCGCCCAGGTTGTTGGCCGCGTCGCGCCGTTCCACTTCTTTCGAGAATTGATCGAACACGAAGATGACGTCGTTCAGCGCGTTGTGCAGTTCCTTCCATTCCCACAGGCGCGTGTGATAGTGCTTGAAGCCCTGCAGGGCGTTCACCAGCCGATCGGGCAGGGGGTCATTGTCCGGCAGCGCCTGCTTCAGCGTTTCCACCAGCTTCACCAGATCGAGCTGGATGGTGTTGATGATCTGATCGCCCTGCACTTGCGTGACTTTATCGCGCCCGACGACATCGCCGCCGACATTGGCTTGATCGCCGGTGAGGTTGATGCCGCCGCTGATGTTGGACGTGCTGGCCGTGTCTTTCGGGTTCCCCATGGCTGCCTCGTGTCTGTGAGGTTAAGGACATTGTAGGCCGGATTATGGCGGGGGTCAAACATGAGAAAGGACAGTAGTCAGTGGACAGTAGTCAGTCGTCAGCGGTCAGCAGTCAGCGGTCAGTCAGTCAGCGTCAGTCAGTGGTCAGTGGTCAGTGGTCAGTAGTCATGGCAATGACCTGCACCCACCACGGGCACGGTGTGACTGGCGTCGTCGTCCCCGCGTGGCTGCGAAGCAAGCGGGAATCCAGGTCATTGGCGGCGCTGCGCCGATCCCTTGCGGGCAATTGCCATCGCTCGGCATAACCCCCGCCTTGGACTTTTCAGGTACACATGGGTTATGTCCCCACAGCGTCGAGCGCCAAACCAGCGTATGAGGTACGCTGGACTTTCTTTGGTAGAGAGAGGGGATCGATGGGGTAAGATGATTTCAGGTACGGAACGGAACAGTTGGAACAAGAGGAAGACAGTTCACCCTTCGCAGAGCTGGGCGTTTTGCTTTGTTGGGCAGATCGATGTAAACTCGCGTGTAGATGACGGTCTGGCAACTCCGCGCCGCATCAATCCTTAATACGTTAGGCGCACCGCCGAAAACTGTGACAGGGTTCTGGTCGGGCAAGGCAAGGGTGAAGCGAAAGAACAAGCCGTAAGAAGGCCGGGCGAGCAAAGGCCAGTGAAACAGAGCAGAAAGGCAAAGACAGAAATGCCAAGAGCAAAAGACTTGAAAGCAAAACAACGTGAAGAACTACTCAGAGCGTTGAAAGCCCGTTTTGAGAAAAACGTGAACCGCCATAAAGGTCTTGAATGGGCTAAAGTACAAGCAAAGCTGGAAGCTCATCCTGAAAAACTGTGGTCACTCAATGAAATGGAAAGAACTGGCGGTGAACCGGATGTGGTTGGCCATGATACAAAGACGGGCGAATACATTTTTTATGATTGTTCAGCGGAAAGTCCTCAAGGCCGCAGAAATGTTTGTTACGACCGTGAAGCGCTGGAGTCAAGGAAAGAGCATAAACCAGAAAATAACGCTATGGATATGGCCGCTGCCATGGGCATTGAGCTTTTAACGGAAGAACAATATCGGGAGTTGCAGACACTTGGAAATTACGATACGAAAACGTCGAGCTGGGTGAAAACACCGACTGGGATTAGAAAACTCGGCGGCGCCCTCTTTTGTGATCGTCGCTACGACCATGTCTTCGTGTATCACAATGGTGCGGAATCTTACTATGGCGCTAGGGCGTTCCGTGGCTCGCTTAGGGTCTAACCAATTCGTGCCTAACCGCGGCGTGCAGCCTCCCGCCTTCTGCGCCACTCAATCGCCCTGCAACGCCCGACCTTTGCCAGAGGCTGGGCGTCTCTCCGTCACCGTTGACCGTATCTGTGCGGCGGCTCCGGGCGAGGCGGCTCCTTGGCTTTCAACGTGCTCAGTTCCGCTTGATACTCCAGCGCCTTGCACATGCGACATCCTCATCCGACAAGCCACCATGCGCCTCCGGCCCCAGGTAGTCACGCAGTTCTTGGATCACCTCGACCAGGCGTCTGCTCATGAATTAGTTGTCCGCGTACTGAACGCTCATCGGCGAGGGTGCTCGCCCGGAAGGCGTCCAGGCGCATGAGCACGATGCGGCCCGACTGCTCAGCGTCCACGCGGGCGCCGAACACGTAGCCTACGTTGCCGTGCCCGGTCGGCAGCGCCAACACGGCGGTCACTTCGACGGCGGCCTGCACGCTCTCGCGCCCGGCCCGCTCCACCCCAATGCTCCCACGCATCTTAGGATAGACCGCGCAGGCCGGCCGGTGCAGGGAACGAGAATCCGCGGCGCGACACTCCAGGCAAAGTCGATCCGATGAGGATACTGAAAGTCGGATTCTGACTCGCCAATCTTCCCTGCCACAAGTCGATCCGAACGGATACTGGAAGGACGAGCAAACGATCTTGGTGGCGCACTACCACTAGCCTTTTTTAACACTTCCCTCTTTTTAATCTGTGCAGCCGCTGCAAATCTTGGCCGCAGCCCGGTTGGAAAATGTCAGGTTAAAGTACGGGCGTTCCGCTATACTGAACTGGGTTTTGACGTTTGCGGCCGCCATCTGGCCGCCATCTGGTCATTCTCACTAAGTGCATTCATGAAAGTCTCGCGGAGTCGTCGCCGCATAGTCGTCACACCGCACTGCACGCAGTGGGTGCAAGTGTGCCCGAGTGCTTTCGCCTTGCCCGCCGCGTTGCGGCGGAGGCGCGCTGGGCGTATCGGGCATCCAGGCCACCGACAAGCGATACGTGCCGGTCAAACCGCTGGATTCCCGCTTTGCCGTACCCAGGCCCCAGTGGGGCCTGGCGGCACGCAGGAGCGAAGCGCGCGGGAATGACGTGGCTGACGCGCTAACTTAATGGCATTGAGCAGCTGTTGGTGAAATTTGCCCGCTCATTGATAGGCACGGCCGGCGTTTTTCGCGTATGCTATCCATGGCGGCTGAACGGCGTGATCCGATTGAGATGTCTCACACCTAAGCAATTTCCAAGTTGATTTACGTTATCATCCTGAGCGGAGCCTCAAGCGCGTTCTTCGACTTCGCTGCGTTCCGCTCAGAATGCGCGCTTGAGGCGAAGTCGAAGGATGCAGTCATGTCGTAAGCCAAACTGGAATCCGCTTTAACGCTTTGAGTTTCACGCGCTTCGAGGTGTTGCTTGCTCGCTAACTTTTTTTCGCTGCTGGTCATGGCCGGCCGGCGCGTGTGGAATCAGCGCCTGCTGATGGCCTGCCTGCTGGCCGGGCTGATCGTGGCCGTGAGCATCCTCGCCAGCATTCCGCTCTATGCCGACGCAGTGCAGCACCGCCTGCTGCAGGGCGAACTGACCGAGGCGGGCACGCATCGTCCGCCGTTTTCGTTCTTGTGGCGCTACATCGGCACGTGGAATGGCAACATCGATCGGGAGAAGTATCAGCCGCTGGACGAATACCTTTCGCAGCAGGCGGCCGGCACGATCGGGCTGCCGCTCTTGACGCTGGTGCGTCACGCGCAGACCGACAAGCTGCGGCTGTTCCCCACCGCCGAGGCGCAGAACTTCAGCGGGCGCGAGCCGTTGTTGTGGATGACGCTGGGTTTCATCAGCGGGCTTGAAGACCGTATCCAACTGATTGAGGGTGAGTACCCGCGCGCCGCCGCGCCCGGCAGTGAGATTGAAGTGCTGGTCAGCCAGGCACTGGCGGAACAACTGGGCGTGCAGGTGGGCGAGCGCTACGTGCTGCTCGGGCAGGGCAGCCAGGGCGCGCGCCTCCCGGTGAAGATCGCCGGGGTGTGGCGGGCCGCGAACCCGGGCGATCCGTTCTGGTTCTACCAGCCGGACTCGTTTAAGGAGGTCCTGCTCACCGCCGAGGGCGCGTTCGACGCGCAAGTGCTGCCGTCGTTCGAGAAGCCTCTCGCTTCAGTGGTGTGGTATCAGGTCTTCGACGGCGATCGCGTCCGTACGGCCGATGTGCCGCGCCTGCTCGACGGCGTCACGACCGTCGAGGCGCGGGTCACGGCGCTGGTCAACAACACCACACTCGATGCTTCGCCTGTCGCCGCGTTGCAGACTTACAGCGCAGCGGCGCGCACGTTGACGCTGGTGTTGACGATCTTCAGCGCGCCGGTGCTGCTGCTGGTGCTGTACTTCATCGGGCAGATCGCGGCGATGGTGGTGCAGCGCGGGCAGGGCGAGATCGCCTTGCTGCGCAGTCGCGGCACCACGCGCGCGCAAGTGTTGTTCATCCACTTTCTGGAAGGCTTATTGATCGGCGGGCTGGGATTGCTGATAGGGCTGGCGGCGGGCGCCGCACTGGCGCAGTGGATGGGCCGCGTGCGATCGTTCCTCGATCCCTCGCTGTCCAATGGCCGCGCGCTGTTAATCGTTTACTCGCCGCAAGCCGTGTGGTACGGACTGGCGGGAGTGGCGCTGGCGATCCTGGCCATGTTGATCCCGGCGTGGAGCGCGTCGCGCCATACCATCGTCACGTTCCGCTGGTCGCAGGCGCGATCGCTGCGTAAACCGTTCTGGCAGCGTTACTTCCTCGATGGGCTGTTGCTGATCCCGACGATCTACGGCTGGTATGTGCTGCGGCAGCAGGGCAGCATGGCGCCGGCCGGTCAAGGCGGCAATCCCTTCTTCAACCCGTTGTTGTTTCTGGTCCCGGCGCTGTTCTGTTTTTCCCTGGCATTGTTGTTTATGCGCCTGTTTCCGCTGGCGATGCGCGCCTTCGCCTGGCTGGCCGATTGGCTGCCGGGCATCACCGCGCTGCTCACACTGCGACAGGTGGCCCGCTCGAGCGGCCAGTATGCCGGTCCGCTGCTGCTGTTGACGATCACGTTAAGCCTGGCCGCGTTCACCGCTTCGCTGGCCGCCACCCTCGACAGTCATCTGCGTGATCAATCGTACTATCTGGTGGGCGCGGATGTGAATTTGTCGGAGTTGGGCGAAGACACGACCGAACAGCAGCAACCAACCTTGCCCGGACAACAACCGGCGCAGCAGCCCAGGCAGGAGGGCGAGCCCCGCTGGTTGTTCGTGCCGGTGAGCGAGCATCTGCGGGTAAACGGCGTCAAGGCCGCCGCGCGTGTGGGTGATTACGCCGTGACGAGCAACATTGGCGGGCGGCAGCAGAGCGGCCGGCTGCTGGGGATCGATCGGGCGGAGTTTCCGGCCGTGGCCTTCTTCCGCAGCGATTTCGCCAATCACGAATCGCTGGGCAGTTTAATGAACCGCCTCGCGCTCAATCGCGCCAACGTTTTGGTGAGCCGCGAATTCCTGGAGCGCAATATCCTGAAGATCGGCGATCCGTTGAAGCTGGCCGTCAACGCGGCCGGCGACTTCAAGACGATCGATTTTACGGTGGCCGGCGTGCTGGAGCTGTTTCCGACGCTGTATCCGCAGGATGGGCCGTTTTTCATCGCGAATCTCGAATACATCTTCGAGGAAATGGACGGCCTGTATCCATACGATGTCTGGCTGGCCACCGATCGATTGGCGCACGGCGAGCCGATCGCGGATGAGGTGCGCGCCCTGGGCATCACGGTGGTGACGGCCGAAGACGCGCGCGCCCGGATCGACGCGGAGCAGAGCCGGCCGGAGCGGCAGGGCCTGTTTGGCTTGCTGTCGGTGGGATTTTTGTCGGCGGCGGCGTTGACCGTGCTGGGCTTCCTGGTGTATGCCATCGTCTCGTTCCGGCGGCGCTTCATCGAGTTGGGGATGCTGCGGGCCGTGGGCCTGTCGGTGACGCAGATGGCCCTGTTCCTGATAGGCGAGCAAGCGATCGTGGTTATGATGGGCGCGGGGTTGGGCACGGTGCTGGGCATTGCCGCCAGCCAGATTTTTATCCCGTTTCTGCAAATCGGCGCCGGCCAGGCAGCCAGCGTGCCGCCGTTCGTCGTGCAGATTGCGTGGGGGCAGCTGTGGACGATCTACGCTGTCTTTGGCGCGATGTTTTTGATCGCCGTCGGCGTGTTGATGGCGCTGTTGATTCGCATGAAGGTGTTTGAGGCGGTGAAGTTAGGCGAGTCGATCTAGGGTTGACTGTGGAGGTTGAGATGCGTTATCCGAGGCAGATGCTGGCCATCTTGTGCAGCCCGATACTTCTGCTGCTGTCAGTTGCCTGCGGCAGCGGCGCAGCAGATGCCGAACCAACGCCCACGCCGCTGCCCACGCCCGTGGTGGCCGAAAAGCCAACGTATGTCGTGCAGCGCGGGCCGGTGACGAAGTCGCTGGAGTTTACAGGCCGCGTGGGTCCGGTAAAGCAGCAGGACTTGTTCTTCCGCACCGATGGCTTCGTGCGCAGCGTGAACGTGGCTCGCAACGATCGAGTCAAGGCAGGCGACCTCCTGGCCGATCTCGAAATCGGCGATCTGGAAAACCAGCTGGCCGAGGCGCAGCTCAAATTGAAAGAGGCCGAGCGCACCAGCGACACGGCGCTGGCCGATGCCGAAGCCGAATGGGAGAAAGCGCGCCTGCAGCTTCAAAAGAAACTGTCTGAGGACGTGAACGCGACGGTCGTCGCCAGGGAAGTCGCTTTGCAGAATGCGCAGGACGCGCGGAAATACGCCTACGATGAACACGATAAGGCGAAGAACCGCCGCTGGGAGAACAAAGATGTCACTGAAGTGTATCGGAAGCTCTTAGTCGAAGCCGAGCGCAAGTTGACGGTGGCGCAGGCCGAATACGAGCAGGCCCTGGCGGGTCAAAAGACCTCTGCGTTCGACGTCGCTTTGCTGAGGCAGGATGTCACTCAGGCTGAGCGCAAGGTGGCGCGGATCAAAGAAGAGGGCGGCACGCCCCTCGCGGTGGAGCAGGCCCAACTCGACGTGAAGAAGATCGCGGACAAGATCGCCGCGGCCAGCATCACCGCGCCGTTCGACGGGGAAGTGCTGGCGCTGGATATCCGCCCCGGCAATTCGGTGGAAGCCTTCAAGACGGCCATCGTGGCGGGCGACCCCAGCGCGCTGGAAATCACCGCCGATCTGGAAGCGAGCGATGTGGCGGAACTCAGCGTCGATATGCCGGCCAGCATTCGGATGCGCAACCGGCCCGAGCAGGATTTGATCGGCTTTGTGCGGCAGCTGCCCTTCATCGGCGGCCGCGATTCGACCGTGAATGACGACGACCAGGCCGTGCACGTGGCGCTGAATAACAAGAACGTCAAATTGGAACTGGGCGAACTGGCAACGGTCATCATCACGCTGGAACAGAAGGGCCAGGCGCTGTGGCTGCCCCCGGCCGCGATTCGCACCTTCCAGGGCCGTGACTTTGTGGTCATTCAGGAGGGCGCTGCGCAGCGCCGTATCGACGTGAAGCTGGGCATTAAAGGGGAGGATCGCGTCGAAATACTGGAGGGTGTGCAGGAAGGGCAGGTCGTGGTGGGACAGTGATAAGTGATGAGTGACGAGTGATGAGTGAATGACAGAACCACTGATTGTCTGCGAAAACTTAGTGAAGATCTACAAGGTCACCGAGATTGAAGTGGTGGCTTTGCAGGGATTCGATCTGACCGTCGAGCGTGGCGAGCTGCTGGGCATCGTCGGCGCGTCAGGATCGGGGAAGTCGACGCTGCTCAACGTGCTGGGCGGGCTCGATCGACCGTCAGCCGGGCGCGTGACGGTGAGCGGGCAAGATCTGCTGAAGCTGCCGGATCACGAACTTGATCGCTACCGGCGGACGAAAGTCGGGTTTGTGTGGCAGCAGGTGGCGCGCAACCTCGTGCCATATCTCTCGGCGCGGGCCAACGTCGAGCTGCCGATGACGGTGGCCAATCTGAACCGCCAGCAGAAGCGCGGGCGCTCGCGTGAGCTGTTGGAAGCCGTCGGGTTGTGGGATCACCGCGATCACCGCCTGGTGCAGTTGTCCGGCGGACAGCAGCAGCGCGTGGCGATTGCCGTGGCCATGGCGAATCATCCCGATCTGCTGCTGGCCGACGAGCCGACGGGCGAACTCGATTCGTCCACGGCGCAGCACATACTGGAACTGCTGCAGCACATGAATGCGCGCTACGGCTTGACGACGCTCATCGTGACCCACGATCCGCACATTGCGCGCGCGGTCGATCGGGTGGTCACCATGCGCGATGGCCGCATCAGCAGCGAGACGATCCGCCGCGAGGATGATGTGGCTTCGGCGTTGACCGCGGGCATCACGGCCGCGCACGCCCAGCACGTTTTTGAGGAATATCTCGTGGTCGACGAGGGCGGGCATCTGCAGCTGCCGCCCGATTTGGCCGAGCGGGCCGGGATCGGCGATCGCGTGACGCTGGAAGTGACAGAGGATGGACTGCTGATCAGGCCGGTGGCAGGGCGATCGACGGTCGCCACGCCTTTGATCACCGTGCCGGAAGAGGAACCACCCGAGAGGCGTAAAGCGTGGTGGAAACGAAGCAAGAAAGATTAGGCCCTGTCCATAATAGAAGAGGCAAAACATGCGTACCAAGTTTCTATGGCTGTCAGTCGTGTTAGCGATCCTGTTGAGTGCGTGCGGCGGCAATACGCCCACGCCGGAAGCGGCGTCGACGCCTGCGCCGGCGCAGCTGCCCACACCCCCGGAGGGTGCGGACCTAACGACGGTGCTGTTCGCCGTCAACGAATATGAGATGGCCGCGCACAACGATTTGATCAAGGCCTTTGAGAAAGACAATCCAGGCATCAAGATCAAGACCGTGTCGATCAATGAGATCCTGGGGCTGGGGCCGCTTGATACCCAGTGGCCCGACGATGCCGATCAAAAACTGGCGGCGGGCGCAGACGTGGTCAGCGTGTCTGGAGGTGATCACAGCGCGAGCGACAAGGGCCTGATCCGCGACCTGCAGCCCTTTATCGACGCCGATACGGCGTTCAAGGCTGACGACTTCATCCCCGGCGCGCTGGAGCAGTTTCAATGGAAAGGCGGAACGTGGGGCGTGCCCACGTCGGCCGAGTTCCAGTTCATCACCTTCGACCGGGCGCTGTTCGACAAGGCCGGCGTGAGCTATCCCGCACCGGGCTGGACGTGGGATGATTTCACTGCCGCAGCCAGAGCGCTGACGGTGCGGGATGGCGACACGACGACACAGTGGGGCTACATCGAGTCGTTCCCCAATCACACACGCTTCATCAGGAGCCGTGTCAAATCGCTCATCGATCACTCCACGGATCCCGCGACCCCGCGTTTCGATCAGCCCGACGTGCGCGCGGCGGTGCAGTGGTACACCGATCTGTTTCTGAAGGACAAAGTCACACCGTACTTCGAACCGCTCAAGGACGAAATATCGGCGCTCAACCTGCCGGAGAGCTGACAAGCTGGTGCAGGCGGGCAAGGCCGCCATGTCCACCGACAGCGGCCTGTCGTGGCAGGTGCGCAAGCAGCAAACGAAGACGATGAGCCTCGCGCCGCTGCCGATCGACAGGGTCAACGATCACACCTCGCCGCTGTTTGCGTCGGGCGTGGTGATGAGCTCGGGCACCACCAGGCCCGAGGCCGCGTGGCGCTGGATGAGTTTCTTGAGCCAGCAAGCGCCGACGAGCATCGCCACGTTCCGGCGACTGCCGGCGCGGCTTTCGGTGCTGGAGAGCAGCGGCCTGCTTGATAAGCTTGATCCCGACTATGCCGCCGCCGTGCGTTTCGCTTTCAATCACGTGATGGCGTCAGAACAGACGCCGGTGGGCAGCGCCCTCGCCGATGCGATCGAAGCGATCTTGAAAGACGGCAAACTGATCGATCAGGCCCTGGCCGACGCGCAGACCAAGGCGGAAGAGAACATCGCGGCAGCTGAAAAGGAGGCGGCAGAGGCCACGCCTGTCCCGACCGTGGTGGTGGCCGCACCCAGAGAAACGCCCGTCAATCGAAACGCCACGACGATCAAGTTTTCGCTGGGTACGGCCACCTTCAATGCGCCGGCCTACCGCGATCTGGCCCGGCGTTTCAACGAGGCGACCCCCGACATCGTGGTGGAGATCAAACAGCCCGATCTCACCCAGGCCACGCTCGATATTCCCGACGTGGCGAAAGACGTGGACTGCTTCATGTGGGCGCCGAGCCTGCAAGCCCCCAAGAACCTGGAGGCGATCCTGAACCTGGAGCCGTTCCTGGACGCCGACAAGTCGTTTGACAGGAATGACTTCTATGCCGCGACGCTCGATCAATTTACGGAGCAGGGCCAGCTGTGGGCGCTGCCCGCCGAAGTGACGCCGTACGTGATCGAGTACAATCGCGATCTGTTCGATGCCGCCGGGGTCGCTTACCCCGGGGCCGGCTGGACGATGGATGATTTCCTGGCCACGGCGAAGGCCCTGACCCGGGGCAGCGGCGATAACAAACAGTATGGTTACGCGGGCGATTACTTTGAAGCGAACGATCTCGTGCTGATGCTGCAGGCGCTGGGCGCCAGGCTGGTCGACACGACGCAGGACCCGCCCCGGGTGGTCTTTGACGACGCGACCATGCTCGCGGCGCTGCAGTGGTATGCCGATCTGCACCGCAAGCACGAGGTCAAGCCGCTGTTTGTCACCGACTATGCCGAATTGCTCACCCAGGCCTCGACGGCGTTGATCGAGCGCGAGGCTATGATCGACGACGGCCGCGTGGCCATGTGGAGCGCCTACGCGGGTATGCCGAACCTGACCGGCAGCACCAAGCGCCCGACGATGAATATCGGGGTGGCCGCTCTCCCGGTCGGAGCGGCTGGCTCGCAAGGCGGTAACTACGTCTCGAGCAACGGCTATTACATCTCGGCGGATACGCAAGCGAAGCAGGCGTGCTGGAAGTGGATCACGTACCTGACCGAGCAAGCCGACGTGAAGCAGGGTTTTCCTGCGCGCCGGTCGGTGGCGGAATCTGAAGCGTACAAGCAGAAAATCGGCGCGGAACGCGCGGCTGCCTATGAGGCCAGCCTCGGGGAGAGCGGCACGTCGTCGGTGTACGAATTCTTCAGCGGCAAGAATTCGTGGCTGAGCTACTCGCTCTTCTGGCTGGCGAAGGCCTACGGCCAGGTGGCCGATGCCACAGATCCGGTGGATAAAGTGCTGGCCGACGCCCAGAAGATGGCTGATGACTACCGCGCCTGCGTCGTGCAGAACAAAGCCGAGTCGGACACTCAGCAGCAACGCAAGTGCCTCAAGCAGGTCGATCCGACGATTCCGGATTTGTTGATCGGAATTACAGAGTGATGCGGATTGGGGAATGCGGAATTCGGAATGTTGAATGCGGAATGGATCGCGTCAAGCGAGCAACATTCCGCATTCCGAATTCGCAATTCCGCATTCGGCATTGATGTTGGCCCGGCAAGAACAGCAACACAACGGGTGCCCATGATTTCTCAAGGCGCTTCAACCACTAATCCTCTCATCCGCGTCGAGGGGGTGACGCGCACTTACCGCATCGCCGGGCGAGAAGTGCCGGCCCTGCGCGGCGTCGATCTCACTGTGACACAGGGTGAACTTGTCGCGCTGCGCGGCCGATCAGGTTCCGGCAAGACGACGCTCCTCAACTGCATCAGCGGACTCGATCGACCCACGTCCGGCAACGTGTGGATCGCGGGGCGTGAGATCACGCGGTTATCCGAAAGCGAAAGTGTGCAGTGGCGGCGGGAACGTGTTGGTTTTGTGTTTCAGTCGTTTGCGCTGCTGCCCACTTATTCGGCGGTGGAAAATATCGATCTGATGCTGCGCCTGGCGGGGGTGAAGGATCGCCGTGAACGCCAGCGCCGTGCGGAGCAGGCGCTGACGCTGGTGGGCTTGAAAAAGTGGGCGGCCCACCGGCCGTACGAATTGTCGGGCGGGCAGCAGCAGCGCGTGGCGATTGCGCGCGCGCTCGTCACACAACCCGCGCTCATCTTGGCCGACGAACCGACGGGCGAACTCGATTCGGCGACGGGCCAGCAGATCATGGAACTCTTTCGCGAGATCGTCGATCGCGAGAAGACTACCGTCTTGATCGCCACGCATAACCTGGCGGTGGACCTGTTCGCGGATCGAGTGTGTTTGTTGGAAGACGGACAGATACGAGAAGTCATTCAGCCACAACGCCGCTAATGCTCCCGCATCCCGCTGTTGATTGCCGCGTTCATAGGGATGAATAAGCCCGATTCCTGTTTTTAGCCCTCGTTGTATAATCAACCTCACCGTGTGGTGTTCCACCACCAGCCGGCGACTCACAACTAACCACCAAGCGGCGATCTCATGACAACCAACCCTCTCGTTCTCGGCGTGAATAACTTGCCTAAAGTCATCCTCTCCAGCCCCGCTGGCGCTTGCGCCGAAGTCTATTTGCACGGCGCGCACGTCACCTCGTGGATTCCAGCCGGCGATCAAGAGCGCTTGTATCTCAGCCCTGCCAGCGAGTTCCGCGACGGCGCGGCGATTCGCGGCGGCGTGCCCGTGGCGTTCCCGCAGTTCTCCACCTGGGGGCCGCTGCCCAAGCATGGCTTCGCGCGCAATCATGCGTGGGAATTGATCAGCGTGAACGATGGATCGGCGCGCTTCCAGCTGCGCGATTCTGACGCTAGTCAAGCCGTCTGGCCGCACGCCTTTCTGGCCGAGTTCACCGTAACCGTGCGCGAGCGGCAGTTGATCATGGAGTTGGCAGTCACCAATCGAGGCCGGGAACCATTCAACTTTACCGCGGCGCTGCACACCTACCTGCGAATCGGCGACATCGCCGTGACACGGATCGAAAACCTGAACGGCTTGAAATATTTTGACGCGGTGCTGAAGCAGGAGGCGGTGCAGGCGGAAGACACGCTCACTTTTCCCGGCGAGATCGATCGGGTGTATTTTGACGCGGCGCAGATGACCGTGCGCGATGGCCGCCGATCGCTCGCCGTGGAGAACGTCGGCTTCCCCGATGGCGTGATCTGGAATCCCGGCGCAGAACTCGCCGCGCAGGTGACCGATATTGAACCCGGCGGCTATCGGCGCTTTGTGTGTGTGGAAGCAGCCATCTTCCGCGCGCCGATCACGCTGGAGCCGTATCAAACATGGCGCGGTGGACAAACCGTGACCGTCGAGCTAACTCACAGCGAAGGAGCAGCGATTATGGATCAGCAGCGTGGCGATAGTATTAGCGACAATCTGTGGGGCGAAGCGCGGGTGGGCGATGTGCTGGCGGCCAAGCCGCGCCACATGATTGTGGCGGCGGCGCCGACCGACCGGGTGCGTGAGATTATCGAGCGGCTGAAGATTCACGATATTTCGCAGATGCCGGTGCTGAGCGATGGCAAGTTGACCGGCATGATCAGCGAATCGACCTTGCTCACGCATCTGGCGGCGCCGGGGCATAACGTGGAAGATGCCATCGCGCCCATGGTCAACCGGCAGGTCACCACCGTCTCGCCGGGCACGCCGGCCGGATCGCTGCTGAACCTGTTCGGCACCGGGCAGGCAGTCATCGTCGTGGACGGCGAGCGGGTGCTGGGCATCCTCACGAAGCTGGATTTGATCGAGTACCTGGCGGCGCGGCTGAAGTAAGTGACATGACCACTCCGCATTTCCAGATTGAGCTGCCCGATCTGCGCATCCTGCCGGCGAGCAGTTTGCTGCTGCACGAGCAGCACGACGCCCAACGCAGCGAGCCGCTGGCCATGCGCCTGGCGGCTGACGGCGTGCTGCGCAATCCGCCGATTGTGGCCCCCATTCCCGGCGAGCCGCGTTTCGTCGTGCTCGACGGCGCGAATCGCGTGACCGCCTTGACGAGCCTGGGCATTCCGCACGTTGTCGCGCAGGTGGTGGACTACGAGGACGAGGAATTGATCCTCGATACGTGGTATCACCTGGTGAGCGATCTGCCGCGCGAGGATATTCATCGCGCTATCGACCGGCTGCCCGGCGTTTCGCTGGAGGCCAGTGATCTGATCGGGGCGCGGGCTGAATTGGCGCGGCGCGAGGCTCTGGCCTATATCGTATATCCCGATGCCGCCGTGTTTGCCGTGCGGGTGGCAGGCGATCTGCACCAGCGCGCGGCGCGGCTCAACGACATCGTGGATATTTACAAGGCGCGCGGCAAAATCTACCGCGCCAATACGGATCACGTCGAGAAACTGCTGCCATACTATGATGCCGTGACGGTGCTGGTGGTCTTTCCGCGTTACCAGCCGGCGGAGATCATCGAATTAGCGCGGGTGGGGGCCCGCCTGCCGGCGGGCATCACGCGCCACGTCATTCCCCGGCGGGCGCTGCGCCTCAATTTCCCTTTAGCGGTGCTGCGCGACGACTGGCCGTTGATCGAAAAGAACGGTTACCTGAAAGACTGGCTCAAAGAGAAAATGGCCAACAAAACAGTGCGCTTCTACCAGGAATCGACGTTCTTGTTTGACGAGTGACGAGTCACGAGCAACAAGTAATGAGTAACGAGTAAAACGGATTACGACATTACTCGTTACTTGTTAGAAATGCCCTCGCGCCGCCGCGATGAGATCGGCCAGGACGCCAAACGCCGTCTGCGCGGGCGTAGGCGCGGTTTCCAACAGCGTGAGTTGATTCAGCGTGTCGGTTCTCAGTTGGACGACGCTCGTCGTGCCCGGCAGGTTGTAGGCCGGATCGTCGGGCGGCACTTCTTCTGGCGCAACCCTGGCTCTGATCGCACCGTCTTCCCGCTTCGAGGAACACATCAAGCGAAACTTGCGCTGGCGGCCGGCGGCGTCCCTGATCATCTCCGGCGTGATGGCGCGGATGCCGGTGCGATCGACGTCCGGCGGGCGGATGTCCGCGCCCATCAGCACGTTGCTCAGCACGCACACTTTCACCGCCGCATCCCAGCCGTCGATGTCGTTGCTTGGATCCGTCTCCGCGATGCCGATGTCCTGCGCGTACTGCACCGCTTCTGCGAAGGATTGGCCGCTGTCCATCAGGTTCAGGATCAAATTGGTGGTGCTGTTCAGCACCCCGCGAAAACTGGTCACGCGCGTGGCGGGCAAACATTCGCGGTACAGGTTGAGCAGGGGGAAGCCGTCCATCACCGTCGATTCGAACAGGAACGCCTTGCCCTGCTGCTTCGCCAGCGCGCTGAGGCGGCGATAGCCGTGCACGACCGGGCCTTTATTCGCCGTGATGGCGTGCAGGCCCAGGTTCAGCGCCAGTTCGAGATAATCCAGCGCCGGGCGGCCCGTCGCGCGGTTGATGGGCGACATCTCGACGAGCGCATCGGCCCCGCACTCGTGAATCATCTTGAGGCGGTTCTCTTCCATGCTCGGCCAGGTCCGATCGGCCCACTGGCCCGACAGCGCGTAGGCGTGATCGATGCCATGAGGATCGATCAGGATGCCGTGCCGGCCGGTGGCAATCCCCACGACCTTGAACGAGAGATCGTACTGCGCCCGGACATCGTCGCGCTTGCGATCGATCAACTTGAGCAGTTCGCGGCCTACGCTGCCCAGGCCCATGCAGCAGAGTTTGAGTTCCACGGGAAATAACTCCTTATGCGGCGTTCACCGGAAAGCGAACGGCAGATGTGGCAATCCATGCTGGGTGTCGGTTGAATAAAGCTGGGGCATTCGCTTCGTGTTAATTCGTGGACGACGCCTTCAGCGCTTGTAACAACTCCGCCTCACGTTCCGCCTTCATCCCCGCGCGCCACGCGTAATCACCCGGGCGCGTCCTGGCCCATGCCAGCGTGTCGCGGATCGTGTCTTCGATCGGCCGGAACTTCAGTCCGGCAGCGACCCCCTCCGCTGTGCTCCGAGGGCGGGTGGCGCGCGCGTTGCTGCACGTATCCAGGGTCGACTCTTTTTCCGGCAGCCACACCGGCATCTCGCTCCACGGCTCCACTTTGTGCTCCAGCAGGAATGATTCGCTAACCCACGTTAAGCGCGCCTGCGGATTGCACACGGCCACGCACGCTTCCAGCATGCGCTGCGTCGTCAGCGCATAATCCGGCCCCACGGCGTTGAAAATGCCCGTGTGCCTGGCTTCCACCAGCTGCACGATCCACTGCGCCAGGTCGCGCGCGTCGATAATCTGCACCGGCTGATCGGGATTGCCGGGCGCGAGGACTTCGCCGCCCTGCGCGGCGCGCCACGGCCAGTACGTGAAGCGATCGGTGGGATCGTGCGGGCCGACGATCAAACCCGGACGGATGATCAAGGCCCGATCGGGGTACACGGCCTCGACGGCTTTCTCGCACAACGCTTTCAGGCCGCCGTAAGTCTCGCCCGTGACCTCTTCGACCGATTCGTCCTTGAGCGTCGCCAGGGGCGAGTTCTCATCCATGCCGCGTGGATTGCCTTCGGCGTATACAGATACCGTCGAGATAAACACGTAGCGTTCAGTCCAGCCGGCCAGCGCCTGTGCGGACAGCTGCACAATGCGCGGCACGTAGCCGCAGGTGTCGATTACCGCGTCCCACGCTCGATCCTGCAGCAGCGAAAGATCCGCGGCTCGATCGCCGCGCAGCTGCTCGACCTGCGGGAAGAGATCGGGATTCGACTGGCCGCGATTGAAGAGCGTGAGCGTGTGGCCGCGCGCCAGCGCGTATTCGACCAGGTGCCGCCCGACAAAGCGCGTGCCGCCAATGATGAGCAGGTTCATGCCGGACCCGGGCCTCAGCTGCTGCCGGGCTCTTCCACCGACTGAATGGTCACGTCGATAACGCGGGTCATGCCCGGCCCTGCCAGCGCGATGTTCTCCGGGTTGGCGGCCTGAATGCACAGGCGATGCTGGCCCAGCGGCAGGCCAAAGCGCGCATCCTCCGTGACGCCTTGCGGCAGGCTGAGGTGCTGCGCATCGGCGGGGATAACCTGGCCGGCCGGCGTGCAGGCCGCATCGACGGCCACGTGAATCTTCAGCTCGCTGATCGGTATGACGAAATTGGACACGCCGACGCGCAGGAAGAACGGGCTGTCCACGACTGAGCCATTCTGCGGTTCCAGCAGAAAGATCTGCGGATCGTTCGGCCCGACCTCGACATCGATTTTCTCGGCAGTGGGCAGCGGCGCCGCGCCAGTGGCCGCCGGCGCGCCGGGCGGCTGGGGCGCTGGACTCCCGCAAGCCGCCAGCGCGGCGGCCAGCAGGCTGAGGGCGAGCATGAGACGGATGAGGCGACGCGTGGTCATGGGAGATTCCTCCGCTATTCCGTGTCTTTGTCGTCACGCCGCGCCAGCCGGCGTCGATCTTCCGTGTTGAGGACGCGCTTGCGGATGCGCAGGTTCTGCGGCGTGACTTCCAGCAGTTCTTCCGGGCCAAGGTATTCGATGCAATCGTCCAGGCTCATGACACGCGGCGGCGTCAAGCGCACCGCGATATCGCCGGTCGACGAGCGCATGTTGGTGAGATGCTTCTTCTTGCACACGTTGACGGTCAGATCGGTGTCGCGAATGTGCTGGCCCACGACCATGCCTTCGTACACTTCCACGCCCGGGCTGACAAACAACGATCCGCGGTCTTCGGCATTCTTCAAGCCGTAGTTGGTGGTGATGCCCGGCTCCCACGCCACCAGCGATCCGTGTTCGCGCGTGTTGATCTCGCCGGCCAGCGGTTCGTAGCTGGCAAACAAGGCGTGCATCACGCCGGTGCCGCGCGTGATCGTCAGGAAGTCCGATCGGAAGCCCAGCAGCCCGCGCGTGGGAATCTTGTACTGCAGGTACACCGTGCCGCCATCGCTGTGGCGCATGTTGACCATCAAGCCGCGGCGCCCGCCCAGTTGTTCCACGACCGGCCCCAGGTAGGGCTCGGCCACTTCAATGTAGACGTCTTCGAACGGCTCCAGCGTCTCGCCGTCCTTCTCGTGAAGGATCACTTCGGGCCGCCCGACTTCGAACTCGTAGCCTTCACGCCGCATCGTTTCGATGAGAATCGCCAGGTGCAGCTCGCCGCGCCCGGACACGATGAAGAGATCGGGTTGATCGGTTTCCTGCACGCGCATCGACACGTTCGACTCCAGTTCTTTGAAGAGCCGCTCGCGCAGTTTGCGCGACGTGCTCCACGTGCCTTCCTTGCCGCTCAGCGGGCTGGCATTCACGCCGAACGTCATGCGCACGGTGGGTTCCTCCACGCGAATGGGCGGCAGCGCCTTCGGCTCGATCGGATCGGCGATCGTCTCGCCGATGAAGATTTCGGGCAGGCCGGTCAGGGCGACGATCTCGCCTGCTTCCGCCCCTTCCACTTCGAGGCGTTCCAATCCTTGATGGACGAAGACTTGCGCAATCTTCCCGGGGTTGATCGTCCCGTCGACGGCGATGCGGACTACTTCCTGTGCCCGCCGGATGTTTCCGGAAAACAAGCGTCCGATCGCGATGCGACCTTTGTAGTCGTCGTAGGCCAGCGTGCTGACCAGCAGCCGCGTGGGGGCGTCGGGTTCGATCGTGGGGGCCGGCAAATACGACACGATCTTGTCGAAAAGCGGCTGCAAGTCAACGCCTTCGTCGTCGGGATCCGAGGTAGCGTGCCCCAGAATCGCATTGGTATACACGATCGGGAACTCGGCCTGCTCGTCGGTGGCGCCGAGATCGATGAAAAGATCGAAGGTGGCGTTGACGACGTGGTTGATGCGCGCGTTGGGCCGATCGACTTTGTTGATCACCGCGATCGCTTTGTGGCCCATCTCGAGCGCCTTGCGCAGCACGAAGCGCGTCTGCGGCATCGGCCCGTCCACCGCGTCCACCAGCAGCAGCACGCCGTCGACCATGTTCATCACGCGTTCCACCTCGCCGCCAAAGTCGGCGTGGCCGGGCGTGTCCACGATGTTGATTTTGGTGCCCTTGTAGACGACAGCGGTGTTCTTGGCCAGGATGGTGATGCCGCGCTCGCGCTCCAGGGCGTTGCTGTCCATCACGCGCTCGGCCACCACCTGATTGTCGCGAAAAATATGGCTCTGCTTCAGCATCGCGTCGACCAGCGTGGTCTTGCCATGATCGACGTGCGCGATGATGGCGATGTTGCGAATATCGTTACGAACGGTTGGCATGTCTACTCCTTGTTCCCTCGACCCTCCGCGCCACCCACATCCGCGCGGGACAAAAACACACCCCGGCCATTCCAGCGGGCCGAGGTGCAGGTACTGCTCGGTCAATGCTCAGATTATAATCCATTCAACACGCTGCGACAAGATGGCCCTGACACGGCTCTCGTGCCGCCGCTCCAGGCGCCGTCTCCGTCACAAAGCGGCTTGCCCTCGGTGCTATAATTAGCCTTGGAGGAGGCGCTGTGACCACGCAATCCGTGGCGTTGGGCGAGTTGCTGAATCAACTTACGGTGGAAGGCGCGTTGTACGAGAAGTTACCGGACAACGCCGTGCGCTGTTACGCCTGCGGGCATCGCTGCCTGATCCGGGACGGACGGGCGGGCATCTGCAAAGTGCGCTTCAACCGCGGCGGCCAGTTGCAGGTACCGCACGGCTACGTTGCGGCCCTGCAGGTCGATCCGACGGAGAAGAAGCCGTTCTTTCATATACTTCCGGGCTCGAGCACGTTGACGTTTGGGATGCTCGGCTGCGACCTGCACTGCGGCTATTGCCAGAACTGGCTGACCTCGCAAACTCTGCGCGATGACGAGGCGGGTGTCGCGCCGCAGTTGGTCACGCCGGAGCAGCTGGTCTCGATCGGGAAGCGGTATGGCGCGCAGCTGTTTGGATCGTCGTATAACGAGCCGCTGATTACCACGGAATGGGCAGTCGATATCTTCAAAGCGGCCACGCAGGCGGGCTTCCGCTGCGTGTACATCAGCAACGGCAACGCGACACCGGAGGTGCTGGACTATCTGCTGCCGTATCTGATCGGGTACAAGATCGATCTGAAGTCGATGCAGGACAGGAATTACCGGCAGCTGGGCACGACGCTGAACAACGTGCTCGACGGGATCAAGCTGGTTCACCAGCGCGGCATCTGGACGGAGATCGTGACGCTGGTGGTGCCGGGTTTCAACGACAGCCCTGAAGAGCTCTGGGACGCGGCGCGCTTTATCGCGTCGGTCTCGCCCGATATCCCGTGGCACGTGACGGCCTTCCACAAAGATTACCGGATGCTCGATCCCGACAATACCACGGCCGATGATTTGATCCGCGCGGCGGAGATTGGCCTGGAGGCAGGACTGCATTACGTGTATGCTGGAAATCTGCCTGGCCGCACACGCTCGTACGAAAACACGTATTGCCCCGGCTGTGGCGAGCTGCTCGTCGAGCGCGTGGGTTACCGGATTCACATGAACAAACTGGCGGGGCGCGCCGCATGCCCCACATGCAGCACACCCATCCCCGGAATATGGAAGTGATCGATCATGGCTGAATCCCGTGTCAAGATGCTGATGACGTACGATGTTGTGCCGGAGCTGCAGCAGGCCTACTACGAATTCGTGCTGGGCGAGATGGTCCCGACCGCGCAGTCGATGGGGCTGGTGCTCAGCGAAGCCTGGCACACCGCTTACGGCGATTATCCGATCCGCCTGAACGGTTTTGTGGCGCGCAGCCGGCCGGAACTCGATCGGATTCTGGTTTCGGCCGAATGGCAGCAATTGGAAGACAAACTGAAGCGGTTTGTCACGGGCTATCAGCGCAAAATCGTGCTCTATCGAGAAGGCTTCCAATTTTGATCCTCCTAGCGCGGCGGGCGGCTCGCAGCCGCGCTGGCTGTGGGCCGCTTGTTGTGTCTTCGCTTCACAGCCGCGTCGTCCTGGCCCAAAACTGTGCTATAATCAGCGCCGCGCGATCTTTGTCATCGGCTGGACCGGTGAGCAAAGATTGTTTTTTGTGAGCAGTCCAACGCAGAGAGGTCACCCTTGTCGCGCAGTCCATTTTGGAAAGAACGGCGTGTGTTTGTCACCGGCTGCACAGGCATTCTGGGGTCGTGGCTGACCCTGGCTTTGCTGGAGGCCGGCGCCGACGTGGTCGGGTTGATACGCGATCGCGTGCCGCTGTCCAATCTCAGGCTAAGCGGCGCGGAGCAGCGCATTACTGCCGTGGATGGCGATATCGCCGACGGCGAATTGCTGGCCCGCGTGCTGAATGAATATGAGATCGAGGTGGTATTCCACCTCGCGGCGCAGCCGCTGGTGCGGCTGGCGAATCGCGCGCCGGTTGACACGTTTGAGACGAATATTCGCGGCACCTGGCTGCTGTTGGAAGCGTGCCGCCGTTCGCCCACGGTCAAGCGCATCGCCATGGCTTCGTCCGACAAAGCGTATGGCGATCAGGACACCCTGCCTTACTTCGAAGCTGCTCCGCTGCAAGGCCGCCATCCTTACGAGGTTTCCAAATCGTGCGCGGATTTGATTGCGCAGGCGTACTACACGACCTATCGGCTGCCGGTGGGTATCACGCGCTGCGGCAACATTTACGGCGGCGGCGATCTCAATTGGGATCGGATCGTGCCCGGGACCATGCGCAGCGTGCTGCGCGGCGAAGCGCCGGTGATCCGCAGTGACGGCACGCTGCTGCGCGACTACCTCTACGTGGCCGACATCGTCGAGGGATACTTGCGGCTGGCCGAGTGCCTGGAAGATCCTGCGCTGCACGGCCAGGCGTTCAACTTCGGCATGGATGATCCCCAAACGGTGCTGGAGATCGCCCAGGCGATCATTGCCATCTCCGATTACCCTGAGCTGAAACCTGTCGTCTTGAACCAGGCCAGCCATGAAATTGCGAAACAATATCTGGCAAGTGAAAAAGCGCACCGTCTGCTGGGCTGGCGCGCGCAGTATTCGCTGGCAGAAGGACTGCGCAGGACCCTGGCCTGGTATCGAGAGTTTTTCCAGAAACAGACGTCAGGTGTGCGGCCTGATCCCCTCGACGAGACACGTGGCGCGATTCGGAATCATTTTGCCTAAATTATCCATCATCATTTGTGTCTATAATGAGGCTGCCAGCGCGCTGCCCGTAATCGAGAAAGTGCGCGCGGTGCGGCTGAGCGAGGGTTGGTCGAAAGAGATTATTGTCGTCGATAACTGCTCGACGGATGGGACGCGTGAGCAGTTACAGAGCCTCGCCTATCCCGATGTCCGTGTCATTTATCACGCGCGCAATCTGGGCAAGGGCGCGTCGGTGCGGACCGGGTTCGGCGCGGCCGGCGGCGACTATGGCGTGATTCAAGACGCCGATTTTGAGTATGATCCGGACGAGTTGGCGCTGTTCACGCTGAAAGCCAGTGCGACCGGCGCCGCCGCCGTGTTTGGATCACGCACGTTGGGCGGACGGCATATCTACAAGTACGCGCAGAACTATTGGGGCGTGCGCCTCTTGACGGCGCTGACGAATCTGCTGTTCGGCGGCCATCTCAGCGACGTGGCCGTGGCGACGAAGATGGTCAGGGTGGACGTGTTTCGCGCGTTGAACCTGCAAGGCTCCGCTTTCGATCTGGATTTTGAACTGCCCTGCGCGCTGTTGAAGCACCGGCATTCCATCGAAGAGACTCCCGTGTCTTACCGGCCGCGCACGATTGAGGAAGGCAAGAAAATCCGCTGGCCGGATGGTTGGCATGCACTGTGGGTGATTCTGAGGATGAGGTTGAGAGGATGAACGTCGTCGTCACCGGCTCCATTGCGTTTGATTACATCATGTCGTTTCCGGGTCATTTCCGCGAGCACTTCTTGCCGGATCAATTAAACAATATCAGCCTGAGTTTCCTGGTCGATTCGATGAAGAAGCAGCGCGGCGGCTGCGCGGCCAACATTGCCTATAACCTGGCGCTGCTGGGTGAGCGCCCGCTGCTCATGGCTACCGCCGGTCAGGATTTTGGCGAATATCGCAAATGGCTGGAACAACATGGCGTGGATACTTCGGCGGTGCGCGAGTACCCCGACGAGTTTACCAGTTCGTTCTTTGTTAGCACCGATCTGGATCAAAGCCAGATTGCCAGTTTCTATATCGGAGCGATGGGGCGGGCGGGCGAGTTGTCGTTCAAACAGCTGCCGGCTAAGCCCGATCTCGTGATCATCTCGCCCAATGATCCCGGCGCCATGACGCAGTACGTGCGCGAGAGCAAGGACCTGGGCCTTCGCTATATCTACGATCCCAGCCAGCAGATTGTGCGCTTGAGCGACGATGAGCTGCGGGAAGGGATCGACGGCAGCGCCATCACCATTACCAATGACTATGAGTTCGAGATGCTGCGCAGTCGCCTGCACATGGACGAAGCGGCGGTCTTGAACTGCGCGCAGGTTTTGATCGTTACGCGCGGCGCGGAGGGCTCGACGATCCTCACGCGCGAGCGGCGTTACGAGGTGCCCGTGGTGCCCACGACGCGGCCGATCGATCCCACCGGCGTGGGCGACGCATATCGCGCGGGCTTGATTCGCGGCCTGGCCCTGGGCTTGCCGTGGGAAACGATCGGGCGGGTGGCGGCCCTGGCCGCCACGTACGTGCTGGAGAATCACGGGCCGCAGAATCATCAATACACGCGCGAGGAATTCACGCAGCGCTATCGGACGCAGTTTGGAAACGGCGGGCTGAGCGGGCTGTAGCGATGCAGGTCGTTGCGCTGCGCCAGCCCGACCCCATACGCCCCTTGCTGCGGGCGGACCGTTTCTTTGCGGACTATGCGTTGGGCGATCTCGACCCGGCTTATTTCCAATTCACCGAATGGTTCGGCGCGGAGGAGAACGGCGAACTTCGCGCAGTCGTGATGTTGTACCATGATTTGAATCCCTCCGTCTTCTTTGCCACCGGCGAGGCGCGCGGGATCGAGGCGATACTGGGTGGGGCGGTGAAACTTCCGCGCATCGGCCTCAGTATTCATGAAGAGCACCTGCCGGTCATCGCAAGGTTTTATCGGGCTGATCCGGTGCCGATGCTGAAGATGGCACTGCTGCCAGATGGCGGACGTTGGAGCAATACGAACCGGCTAAAGCCTAGACTCCCGACGGACGCCTGGAGGTTGTTGCGGCTGGATGTCTCGCACATGCCGCTGTTGGAAGAACTGTATTCCCATGGCGGCGGCGATGCCTTCCGGCGGCGATCGTTGGAACTTGGCGTATTCTACGGCGTGTTCGAGGCTGAGCGGTTAGTCTCTGTTGCAGGAACGCACATCGTGTCGGATAATGAACATGTCGCGGCGCTGGGCAACGTGATGACCCATCCGGGTTATCGCGGTCAGGGTCTGGCGACCATGGCCACGAGCGCTGTGTGCAAAGAATTGCTCGAGCGCGGCGTCGAACTGATCGGGCTGAGCGTGAGTCGATCGAATGAGGCCGCGATCCGCGTGTATGAGAAACTCGGGTTCAAACGCCGCGTCCCGTTTTTCGAGGGCACCGCGACACGCGTTGAGCCCAATACGTAACATTATTCAAAAATCCAAAATCGAAAATCAGAAATGGAGAAGCGATGACCGTTGAACACCACGTCAAGAAATTGGAGTTAGCGACCGGCGGGCGCTATCGCATCGAATGGGCCGAGCAGGAAATGCCGGTGCTGCGCTCGATCAAGAAGCAGTTCAAGGAAACGCAGCCGTTGGCGGGCTTGCGCATCAGCGCGTGCCTGCACGTCACGACCGAGACGGCGAATCTGATGCACGCGCTGCAGCTGGGCGGCGCCGACATTGTGTTGTGCGCGTCGAATCCGTTGAGCACGCAGGACGATGTGGCGGCTTCGCTGGTGGCGAATTACGAAATTCCGGTGTATGCCATCAAGGGCGAGGATAACACGACTTACTATCAGCACATCAAGGCCGCGCTCGATCACCAGCCGCACCTGACCATGGACGATGGCGCGGACCTGGTCTCGCTGCTGCACAAGGAGCGCCGCGAACTGCTGGACGGCGTGGTGGGCGGCACGGAAGAGACCACGACGGGCGTCATTCGACTGCGCGCCATGGCGCAGGAAGGCGCGTTGAAGTTCCCCATCATCGCCATCAACGATGCAAACACCAAGCACATGTTCGATAATCGCTACGGCACCGGCCAGTCCACGCTCGACGGGGTGATCCGCGCGACGAATGTGCTGCTGGCGGGCAAGACCATCGTCGTGGCCGGCTACGGCTGGTGCTCGCGCGGCATTGCCATGCGCGCGCAAGGCATGGGCGGCAACGTCATCGTGACCGAGATCGATCCCTTGAAGGCGTTGGAAGCTGTGATGGACGGCTTCCGCGTGATGCCGATGTCGGCCGCCGCGCCGCTGGGCGACATTTTCATCACGGCGACGGGCGACATCAACGTGATCGATCAGCGTCATTTCGGCTTAATGAAAGATGGCGCGCTGGTGGCCAACTCCGGGCATTTCAACGTGGAGATCAACATCCCGCAGTTGGCGGCGCTGTCGCAGGGCGAGCCGCGCAAGGTGCGCGAGTTCGTCGACCAGTATACGCTGAAGACCGGCCAGCGCATTAATTTGCTGGGCGAGGGCCGCCTGATCAACCTGGCTGCGGCCGAAGGCCATCCGGCGTCGGTGATGGATATGTCGTTCGCCAATCAAGCCCTGTCGGCAATGTACATGGCGCAGAATGCCAGGTCGTTGAAGCCCAATGTGTACACCGTGCCGGAAGAGATCGATAAGGAAGTCGCGCGCTTGAAACTGGCGGCGATGGGCGTGGCCATCGATACGCTGACGCCGGAGCAGGAAAAGTATCTGACCTCGTGGGAAGAGGGCACGTAAGCCGGTTTTCGATCGGCGATTGAAGAGGGGTAAAAACGGACTAGCCCGATCGGAGTGAGTCAGTGGATCGGGCTTGTCGCCTGTAGTGCTAGAAAGCGGCCACCGCCTCGGGCACGCTGCGATACATTTCAAGCACCATATCCATACCGGACATCTTAATCACTTCGGCCACACGGGGGGGCGCACCGGCCAGCTTCAGATGCGGTGACTTGAATGTCCCATCGTGGATCCCCTGCTTCATGGCGGCGTCACTTTCCTGCGGCAGTGTGCCGCGCAGCTGATAGAACAGACTGCTCAGCATGCGGATTCCGGCGCTGCTCAGATAGCCCACGGCGCTCAAGTCCAGCACAACATCATGCGCGCCAGCCTGCACCACTGGTTCAATCTGCGCCTGGATCTGCTGGTAAGTGGACGAATCGATGTCCCCTTTGATGTAAAATACAGTTACCGGAACTCGCCCTGCTTGCTGTACAGCGGTGATTTCCATGTTCATCCTCCGTTGAACTGAATTTGGAAATGGGGTGTGAGCTGGCTTGAGTGTAGGATATAACATCACAAAAGTCAATGGCCGCCTGGAACAGTAAAGCGGATGGGCGGCGCGCCTTTGCGACGGACTTTGAAATCCGGTATAATTGTCTGAGAAATCTATCACGAGGAATTGAAGATTGCGGGCGCTGATCACTGGAATCGCCGGTTTTGTAGGGGCACATCTGGCTGAAGCGATTCAGGCAGAAACCGATTGGGAAGTCTGGGGAGTTGTCATTGGTTCGGTCGAGCGCGCCAGTGCCATCAGCGGGGCAAGAATTCTCACAGCCGATCTGCGCGAGCCCGAACAGGCTCGCGTTCTTGTCAAAGCGGCCCAACCCGATTGGGTGTTTCACCTCGCGGCGCAGGCGTACGTGCCGCAGTCGTGGGCTGATCCCTGGGATACTTATCAGACGAATATTCGTTCGCAATTGAATCTGCTGGATTCCCTCGGCCGGTCGGGGTCCACGGCGCGCGTGCTGGTCGTGAGTTCGAACGAAGTCTATGGGTATGCGCGCGTTGAGGATTTGCCGCTGGCCGAGAATGCGCCGCTGCGTCCTAACAGCCCGTATGCGGTCAGCAAACTGGCGCAGGATTTCATGGGGCTGCAGTATTTTCTCGATCGGAAGACGCCCGTCATTCGCGTGCGCCCCTTCAATCACATCGGCCCGCGCCAGAACGAGCGCTTCGTGGCACCCTCGTTCGCCAAGCAGATTGTGGAGATTGAGCGCGGGCGGCGCGAGCCGGTTTTGCGGTTGGGCAACATGACCGCGCAGCGCGACTTCACCGACGTGCGTGACATGGTGCACGCTTACATTCTGGCAATCCAGAAAGGTGAGCCGGGCGACGTGTATAACATCGGATCCGGCCGGGCGCGATCGGTGCGGGAAATGCTTGACATTATGCTGTCCAATACTCCCGTCAAGATCGCCGAAGAGACTGACCCGGCCAAATTCCGGCCAAGCGACACGCCGATCTCGTACGCTGATCCATCCAAGTTCAAACGGCAGACTGGCTGGGAGCCGCGCCTCACGTTCGAGCAAACGTGCGTGGATATTCTGAACGATTGGCGCGTCCGCATTCCTTAAGAGCGAGGATAAGACCTTGGGCAAGAAACGAGCACTCATTACCGGCATTACGGGCCAGGACGGCAGTTATCTGGCCGAATTTCTGTTAGAGAAAGGCTACGACGTGATCGGAATGGTTCGGCGCACCAGCACCGTTACCTTCGATCGCATCCAGCACATTCAGGACGAACTCGAACTGGTGCAGGGCGACCTGCTTGATCAGAGCTCGCTCATGGAAGTGCTGAGTGAGTACAAGGTCAGCGAGGTATACAATCTGGCGGCGCAGTCGTTTGTGCCCACCTCGTGGAAGCAGCCGGTCCTGACAGGCGAGTTCACTGCGCTGGGCGTGACCCGCCTGCTGGAAGCGATCCGCACCGTGAATCCAGAGATTCGTTTCTATCAAGCCTCATCATCGGAAATGTTCGGCAAGGTGCAGCAAGTGCCGCAGACCGAGAAGACGCCCTTCTGGCCGCGCAGTCCGTACGGTGTGGCGAAAGTGTACGGCCACTGGATTACGGTGAATTATCGGGAGAGTTATAACCTCTTTGCGTGCTCCGGCATTTTATTCAATCACGAATCGCCGCGCCGGGGCTTTGAGTTTGTCACGCGCAAGATCTCGCACGGCGTCGCCAAGATTAAATTGGGATACGCGAACGGGCTGCGCCTGGGTAATCTCGACTCGCAGCGCGACTGGGGTTTTGCCGGCGACTACGTGCGCGCGATGTGGTTGATGCTGCAGCAGGAACAGCCGGATGATTACGTGGTGGCGATGGGCGAAACGCATTCGGTGCGCGAATTCTGTGAGATCGCGTTCAGCCATGTGGGCCTGAACTGGCAGGATTTCGTCGTGCAGGATCCGGCCTTCATGCGCCCCGCAGAAGTCGATCAGCTCATCGGCAATCCCGCGAAGGCAGCCGCCAAACTGGGCTGGAAGCCTGAAGTGACGTTCAAGGGATTGGTGCAGATGATGGTCGATGCCGACCTTGCGGAACTCCAGCGGGCCGGAGGGTAACCCATGCAAGAGACCACGATCAGATTTGGGACTGACGGTTGGCGCGGCGAAATCGCCAATGATTACACATTTGCGAATGTGCGCCGCTGTGCGCAGGGCTTTGCTTCGTATTTGCACGCCAAAGGGCTGGCGGACAAAGGCGTTGTCATCGGCTATGATAAGCGTTTCCACTCTGAGAATTTTGCGGCCGCCTGCGCGGAGGTGATGGCGGGCAACGGCATCCGCGTGTGGCTGACGGATGGCGCCACGCCGACGCCGGTCATTTCGTATGCGGTGGTGCATCATCAAGCGGCGGGCGCGATCAACATCACGGCCTCGCACAATCCGCCGACGGATAACGGCTTCAAGGTGCGCGATTCGAACGGCGGCGCGATCGCCCCGGAGGGCTTGAAGGAAATTGAAGCGCGCATACCGGCCAGCGACGAAGTGAAAGTGCTGGCGTTGAAGGATGCCCGGGCGCAGGGCCTGGTGCAGATCTTCGACGCGTCGCTTCCCTACATCGAGCACCTCAAGGATTTGATCGATCTGGAGCCGATCAAGAACGCGGGCTTCAAGATCGTGGTGGAGCCGATGTGGGGCAACGGGGCCGGGTGGTTTCCCCGCTTGCTCGCCGGCGGCAAAACGGAAGTGATCGAGGTGCACAACGAGCGCAATCCGATCTTCCCGGAGATGAGCCGCCCTGAGCCGATTCCGCCGAATGTGAACGTGGGGCTAAAGAAGACGGTCGAGTTGGGCGCGGATGTGTGCCTCATCACCGACGGCGATGCCGATCGCATGGGCATCGGCGACGAGCATGGTCGCTTCGTCAATCAACTGGAAGTGTTCGCCTTGATGGCGCTGTACTTCCTGGACGTGCGCGGCGAACGCGGCGCCATCGTGAAGACGCTGAGCACCACGTCGATGCTGGAGAAATTGGGCAAGTTGTACGATGTGCCGGTGGTCTCGACTGGGGTGGGTTTCAAATATATTGCGCCAAAGTTCATGGAGTTGAACGCGCTGCTGGGCGGCGAAGAGTCCGGCGGGTATGCCTTCCGCGGCAATGTGCCGGAACGCGACGGCATTCTGGGCAACCTGTACCTGCTCGATTTCATGGTGAAGACGGGCAAGAAGCCCAGCGAACTGCTGGCCTACCTGTTCAGCAAAGTCGGCGCGCACTACTACGATCGCATCGACACGCGCTGCACGCCGGCGGAGCGCGATGCGGTAACAGACCGGGTGCTCAGCGCCCGGCCGCAGACCATCGGCGGGTTGCAGGTTACGGGCCTCGATACGACCGACGGGTTCAAGTTCTTGATAGGCGAAGACGGTTGGGTGTTGATCCGTCTCTCGGGCACGGAACCGATTGTGCGCGTGTACACCGAGACGACGCACCAGGACAAGGTGCAGGCGATCTTGCAGGACGGGCTGAAGATTGCCGGGTTGAAATGAATTGGCTGCTGAGGAACGCTGATCACTTTCTCTGCGTTCAGCGGCGCGGGTCAGCGTCCCATGGACTTGATTGATACCCACTGCCATCTCGACTGGAAAGCTTCGATCCCGATCGGGAGGCGGTAATCGATCGGGCGGTGCAAGCCGGGGTGCGGCGCATGATCACCATCGGCGTGGATGTGCCGAGCAGCCGCCGCGCGCTCGAGATCGCCGAGCGGCATGCGGCGCGTGTCTGCCGCCGTGGGCGTGCATCCGAACGATTGCGCGGATTTCAGCGCGGCATCGCTGAAGGAGGTGCGATCGCTGGCACAGCATCCCCAAGTCGTGGCGATTGGCGAGATTGGCCTGGACTATTACTGGCACACGGTCGATCACGAGACGCAGGCGCGGGCTTTTCGCGCCCAATTGGAACTGGCGGCTGAGATCAACAAACCGGTGATTATTCACAGCCGCGACGCTGCGCCGGACGTGGTGAAAGTCTTGGAGGATTTTACGGCGCAGGCCGCGCGCCTGTCCGGCACGTTCCATTCCTACTTCGACGATCTCGAACTTGCGCAGCGCGTGTTTCGCCTCGGCTTCTACATCGGCGTCACCGGGCCAATCACGTTTAAGAAGTCCGATCGGGAGCGGGAGATCGTCCGGCAGGTGCGGAATGATCGGCTGCTGCTGGAGACCGATGCTCCGTTCTTGACACCGGCGCCGCATCGCGGCCAGCGCAATGAGCCGGCCTATGTGCGGCATGTGGCGGAGACGATCGCGCATGGTGCGCGGGCAGCCCGTGGAGGAAATTGCCCGGCAGTCAACACAAAATGCTGAACGCCTGTTTGGCCTGGGTTGAGGTTTAGTGGTGATAGCGACGATTGCCATATTTGATCTGGTCAAAGACGATTTGCGGCGAGTGGAGACGCGCCTGCATGATGTTCCGCTGCAGTCCGATCCCGATCTGGAACTGGTGACCGAGGCGATCGGACATTTGCTGGACGCGGGTGGCAAGCGCATCCGCCCGGCGTTGACGCTGCTGACAGGGCGGTTGTATCCGTGTGATCCAGACAAAATTGTCTCGATGGCGGCTGCGGTGGAGATGCTGCACACGGCCACGCTGGTGCATGATGACGTGGTGGATGGCTCGCTGCTGCGGCGGGGCAGTCCCACGTTGAATGCCCACTGGTCGCCGGGCGCGACGATTCTGACGGGCGATTATATGTTTGCGCGCGCCGCCGATCTAGCCGCGCAGACCGGCAGCGTGCGGGTGATGCAGGTCTTTGCCCGCACGCTGATGGCGATCGTTTCTGGTGAGCTGCGCCAGTTGTTTGGTGACGCGACGCGGCGGCAGACGCGCGAGGATTACTTCAAGCGCATCTATGCCAAAACCGCCTCCATGTTCGAGCTGGCTACCGAAGCCGCGGGCGTGCTGATCGGCGCGGCCGAGAATGAGATTCTGGCGCTGCGGCAGTACGGGCATGACCTGGGCATTGCCTTCCAGATCATGGACGATGTGCTCGATTTCATCGGCGACGAATCGCAGGTGGGCAAACCCGTGGCGAATGATCTGCGGCAGGGCATTGTGACACTGCCGGTGATCGACTACCTCGACGCGCATCCGCATGATAAGCGCGTGGACGAGCTGCTGCGCAGCGGTCAGCACGGCGACGAACTGGTGCTGCCCATTGTCGGAGATGTGCAGGCTTCCGGCGCAGTCGATCGGGCGGTGGGTGCCGCGCGCGATTACGTGCGCACGGCGCAGCAGAGGCTGCTGCAACTCCCGGACAGCGAAGCGCGCCAGTCCATGCTCGCCGTGGCGGACTATGTGGTGGCGCGCGACTACTAAAGACGACTGACCACCGACCGCCGACCACGATGGTGTCGGCATGGATGAGCACCAGAGAACGGCGGCCAACTGGCCGCTTTCTTTTTCGCTTGAATGATCATGATCGATCTTTCCATCGTGATTCTCAACTGGAATGTGCGCGATCTTCTCGATCGGTGTCTGGCCTCCCTCCGCTCCGAGCGCTATGGCCTGGAGATCATCGTGGTGGACAACGCGTCGCGCGATGACAGCGTGGCCATGCTCCGGGAGAAGTATCCGCAGGTGGAACTGATCGCCAACGCCGTGAATCGCGGCTTTACCGGCGGCAATAATCAAGGGATTGCGGTCTCACGCGGGCGCTACGTGATGGTGCTGAATCCCGACACGGAAGTGTTAGGTGACGCGCTCGATCAGCAGGTTATCTATCTCGACGGGCACCCCGACGTCGGCGCGCTCGGCCCGCAGCTGCTCAACCCCGATCGATCCCTTCAGTCTTCACGGCGGCGCTTTCCAACGCTGGCCACGGCTATCTTCGAAAGCACCTGGCTGCAAGGCATGGCGCCGAAGCGCATTTTGACGCATTACTACATGGACGATGTGCCGGCCTCGCCAGCGCACGAAGTTGATTGGCTGAACGGCGCCTGCACCGTCTTTCGGCGCGCGGTGCTCGATCGCGTGGGGGTGTATGACGAGCGCAATTTCTTCATGTACTCGGAAGAGATCGATCTGTGCCGGCGCGTAAAAGAGGCGGGCTGGAAGATCGTCTATCTACCGGAAGCGCAGGTCGTGCATTACGTCGGCCAGAGCAGTAAGCAGGCCGTGGCGGCGCGGCACATCCATTTCCAGACGAGCAAAGTGCACTACTTTCGCAAGTGGCATGGCGCCTGGCAGGCCAGCGTCTTGCGGTTGTTTTTGTTGAGCCAGTATGGGTGGCAGATTGGCCTGGAGAGCGCCAAGGGCTTGCTCGGCAGCCAGCGCGAACTGCGCAAACAGCGTGTCAAAGTCTATTGGCAGGTCGTGCGGACGGGGCTGAAATGAAGATCGGTCTGATCACGGGTGAATATCCGCCGCAGCAGGGCGGCGTCGGTGACTTTACGCGCGAATTGGCCCGCGCGCTGACCGCGGCCGGGCATGAGGCGCAGGTGATAACCACAGCTGCCGGCGGCCAGCCGTCCGCTGCCGGCCAGCGTCAAGATGATGAGGTGGCCGTCCAGCGTGTCGTAACTTCGTGGGGGATGCGCTGTTGGGGCGAAATTGCGGAGGTTGTCAGGCCGCAGCAACTGGATGTCTTGAATATTCAATATGAGCCGGCGGCTTATGCGATGCAGGTGGGTGTGAATTTCCTGCCGAGCGGCTGGGCGCGCCGCCGTGTCAAACTGCCTATCGTCACCACGTTTCATGATCTGCTGGTGCCCTATCTCTTTCCCAAGGCCGGGCCGCTGCGCTGGAAAGTGGTGGAATACCTGGCGCGCCACACCACTGGCGTAATTGTGACCAACGCGGAAGATCATGCCCGCCTTTCCAGTCTCCAACCTCCAATTTCCAACCTCCGTGTCGTTCCCATCGGCAGCAACATCGATCCATCGAAGATGGGGGAGTGCGATCGGGCCGCCGCGCGCGGGCGCTGGGGCATTCACCCCGGCGATCTGGTGCTCGGTTACTTCGGCTTTCTCAATTTGAGCAAGGGCGGATCGGACTTGATGCAAGCACTCAAAACGCTGAGCGACAGCGGCTTGCCGGTCAAGCTGCTGTTGATCGGCGGACGCGCGGGTTCAAGTGATCCGACAAACGCGGACTATGCCGTCCAGGTCGATCGCCTGATCGCGTCTCTGGGAGTGACAGAGCGCGTGATCGCTACCGGTTACGTCGATACGCGTGAGGTGTCGCGCGCGCTGGCGGGATGTGATGTGATGGTGCTGCCCTATGCCGACGGCGCTTCACTGCGGCGGGGAAGTTTGCTGGCCGCGATTGCGCACGGCAAGGCGATCGTCACAACCAGGCCGCGCTATCCGATCGAGGGGCTGGAGCACGAAGAGTCGGCGCTGTATGTTCCAGCACATGATTCGCAGGCGCTGGCTGCTGCGGCCAGGCAGGTATTGCTGGACAGCGCCCTGCGAAGCCGCCTGGAAAATGGCGCAAGTGAAGCGGCCAGACTGTACACCTGGGATCGCATTGCGGCGCAGACGGTTGACGCCTTTGCGGCGGCGCTCCGTCCGCGCAACACGTAATGCGTTAAGGGTGAAACGCAAACAGTGAAACGTCATGACTGGCTGATTCTCATTCTGTTGTTGTTCGCGTTCGGCCTGCGCGTGTGGAGCCTGGCCGGCCAAAGTTTCTGGTGGGACGAGGCCTTTATTTTCGAGGCAACCAGTCGCGGCTGGGCGAATCTGATGACTGTGCTGCAAACAAGCGATCGTCACCCGCCGCTCTATCATGCCATGATTGCGGTGTGGGCCAACCTCGCCGGTTGGAGCGAATTCAGCCTGCGCTTCGTTTCGGTGGCGTGGAGCATGGTCGGGCTGGCGTTTCTGTTCAACTTGGCGAAGCGGCTGTATAACACTTCTGCTGGCTTGGGAACTTTGGCCGTGGCTGCGGTCGCGCCCGCGCTCGTCGTTTACGCCCAGGAAGCGCGCATGTACGCCGCGTTTTTTGCGCTGACTGCGGCCACCCTGTACTGCGCCTGGCGCACCTTTGAGCCTGGAAATCAGCCGTCAATATTCCACAATCGACAATTGATTGGGGGCCTTCTGCTTTCCGAAGCGGGGCTGCTGCTCACACATTATTTTGCCGTCCCGTTCGTCATTGCGTTGAATGTGCTGGCACTGTGGATGTTGTATCGAAGTCGGGCTGCGCGATCGGTTTATCTCAAATGGATGGGACTGCAAGTGGCAGTGGCTGCGCCCTTAATGATGTGGGGGCTGATCATCTTCTTGACGCCCAACAGCATGACGCAAGCCACAGAAGCCGCACCGGATCTGTTCGCATTTGCGCAACAAGGGCTGACCCTATGGTTTTCGGGCGTGCGTGATTTGAAGGGTGAGTGGGCCGGCCTGAACCTGCTCGCGCTGCTGCTCTTGCCTTTCGCTATCAGTGGAGCATGGCGGGTGAATGGCCACAATACACTGCGGTTGCTGGCGTTGGCGCTACTCTCGCTTGGATTGGCGTATACGCTGACGCTGGTTTTGACGGCTTTTCATCCGCGCTATTTGCTGCCATACAGTGTGCCATTATTTGTGATTTTTGGCGCAGCCTTGTCAAATCTGACCACGCTATCAGCAGCCGAGAGAAAACGCTCGCAAGGGAAACGGTGGTTTATCGGCGCAGCGACAGCCTTGCTGGCGCTGCTGGCCCTGGTGGCAGGCGGACAGGCAGCAGCGTCGCCAACCTTTGCAAAGGACGATGCGCGCGGCGTGGCTTCTTACCTGAAGCAGCATGCCTCACCGGAGGATGTTATCCTGGTCGAAGGCCGCGACTATACTTTAAGTTACTATGATCATGGCTCTGCGCGAACCAAGATGATAACGGCTACCGTCGAGGCTGAAGCCTTGAAGCAATTGAGTGACGCCATCGGCGGCGCCAAGCGGGTGTGGCTGCCGCACTGGGCGGTTTCGACACAGGATCCGCGCGGCTTCTGGCCGTTCTTGCTGGAATGGTCAGGCCGTTTGAAGAGCCGGACTGCTTTCCATGGATATGATCTGTTTGAGTATGAGATGCAGTTGCCGTTGCGCGAACCGGAGCTGAAGCCAGCCTCGACCGGCGGCATGGTGACGCAGCACACGGACCTGAAAGGGCAGGGCGTTGATGGCGCGCTGGCACTAGCGTTGACGTGGCAGACGCCAGAGCAATTCTTCGATCCGGCGCGTGTTTCTGTGCGGCTGCTCGATGCCCGCGGCAATGTCTTGAACGCGCGTGATGCGGCGCTGTTGGATGATCGCGGCCGCACCACCGATCGCTGGGACAGGGTAGACCCCGTGACAAACTACTATGTGCTGCCCATTCCGCCTGGCACGCCGCCGGGCACTTACACGATCACGGCGCAGTTATACGATGCGCGCAGGGTGCTGGCTGACGAGCTGGCGGGTACGATCGATCTGCCGCGCCGCTTAGACACGAATGATCCTTATCGTACGCTGGCCGGTTACGATTGGCAGGTCCCGGCGAACTCGCAGATCGCTCCAGGACTGGCGCTGGAGACCTATGCTGTCAGCCCGCAAAGCCCGTGGCGGTCGATGCTGCTGGCTGTGACGCTGCGCTGGCGTAAGACAGGTGATGTGTCAGACTGGGCGCCGCGCTTGAGGTTGGCGCAGGCCGGTCGGGTATGGAGCGAGATCGGGTCGGGTCTGTTGGAGCGCGATTATCCGATCGAGCGCTGGGCGAACGGCGAAACCGTGATCGATCGCCTGCAGATCGATTATCCGCCCGTGCGCGGACCGCTCGATCTGCAGATCGGGCAGGGGGATCAGTGGATCACGCTGACAACGCTGCAGCTCGACGAGTCGCAGATCATGTTTGATCCGCCGCAGATGCAGCACGCCCAGGCGGCGCAGTTCGGCGATTTCGCCGGATTGCTGGGCTACGATCTGAAGTCCGATTCGCTGTCCTCTGCACGTCCGCTGAATGTGCGGCTGTACTGGCGCGCAACAAATACCGAACCGATCACGACGCCGTACACTGTCTTCACGCAGATCCTCGCGCCCGATGGGCACCTGGTGGCACAGCACGATGCGCCGCCCAATCCGCCGCCGGCAGTGTGGGTGCCGGGTCAGATCGTGACCGATGATCATTCGCTTACGGTAGTTGACCCTGACTATCGCGGCCCGGCTGCGCTGATCGTCGGATGGTATAATTCCGCGACGATTGAGCGTGTGCCGCTGCGCAGTGGCGGCGATTCTGTAAAATTGTCCGCGCCGGTAAGCATTGAAGAAAAATAGCGCAACGAGTAATGAGTGATGAGTAGAATGACGACGCCGGGCGCGAGAAGCACTCGTTACTGGTTACTCGTTATTGTTGCGGCCTTCATTGCGCTGTCGGTTGCTTACAGTCTCAGTGTCCCATTGTTTGAGGGCCCGGACGAAATCTGGCATTACGCGTTTGCGAATCATCTGGCGAACGGCGGCGGCTTGCCGGTGTTTGACGCGACGCAGCCGGCGACGTTCCTGCGCAACGGCGCCCATCCGCCATTATATTACGCGCTGGTTGCAGCGCTGATTGCCCCGATCGATCGGCCGGATTTTCCAGTGGAATACCGGTTCAATCTGGCCAGTCCGCGCATTACGCCGGGCGCGTCAGGCACTTCGCCCCATTTGTTGATTCACACGGCGCGCGAAGATTTCCCGTTTCACAACACGGCACTGGCCGGACACCTGGCGCGGCTGGTGTCGATTGCCCTGGGCGCCTTAACCGTCGTCGGCGTATTCTTCGTGGCCCGGTGTTTGCTGCGCGACGAGCGGCTCGCGTTGATGGCCACAGCTTTGGTCGCCTTCATTCCGCAGTTCGTGTACGGCCTGGCCCTGGTCAACAACGATGCGCTGGCGGCGGCCTCGGCCACGTGGTTGCTGTACGCGCTGCTGCGCTTGATGAAGGACGAGCGCTGGCGCTGGGCAGCATTGAGCGGTATGTTGCTAGGCGTCACGCTCCTCTCAAAGATCGGCATGATTACCGTGCTGCCCATGCCGGCTCTGGCCTTGCTGTTGATGTGGTGGCCTTCACGCGGCGTGCGCGATAGCCCACGCTTAGCGCGCTATGTCTGGCTCGGATTATTGATCTACACGGCGGCGGCACTGATTGCCGGCTGGTGGTACTGGCGCAATTTCGCGCTGTACGGCGATCCGTTGATGTGGCGCGAGTGGCAGGTGCTGACGGGCACCGGCCGCGTGGCGCCCGCCCCAATCGATTTTCTGCGCGACATGCTCGGCTTCTTCGGCTTGTTCTGGGCCGATTTTTCGCTGCGGGTCGATCGGGTGTTGTGGCCGATCTTCGGCGTGATGGTGATCGCGGCCGCGGCGGGATTGATCCGGCGCGCGGTCAAGCGACGGTGGCCTGCGCTCGACTGGCCGGGGCTGCTCGTCGCGTTGACGTGGCTGGCCCTGCTGATCGCTACCGCGGTGCGTTATTCTTTCAACATCTACGACATTCACGGCCGTTTGCTGTATCCTGCGCTGGCGCCGATCGGCGTGGTGCTGGTATTGGGCCTCTCAGGCTGGCCGAAGCCGCGCTGGGTGCTGGGAAGCGCGTTGGCGATCACCCTGGTGATTGCTGTGCTCGCGCCGTTTGCGATCATTCAACCGGCTTATGCCCGCCCGCTCGTTTCGGCGCTGCCCGGCAGCGTGATCAAGACCTCGGCCCAGTTAGGCGGCGTCGAGTTGATTGGCTATCAGGCCGGGCCCGATCGCGTGAAGGCTGGCGAGCCGCTTGAAGTGGCGACGTATTGGCGCGCAGCTGCAGCAGGCGCTGCGCCGTCTTCAGGCGTCGTGGCGCTGATCTCGCCCGATGGTCAGGTTGTGGGGCGGTCTGAGCAGTGGCTGGGCTCAGACGCCTATCCGGCGGACATCTGGCAAAGCGGCGAAATCGTGTTCACTCGCTTCCGCGTGCCGACTCAGGTGGAACACCCGACAGTCGCGGCGGTGCAGTTGACGGTAGGCAATCAGGCGGCGTCGATTGATCTGGGCCGGGTCGTGGTGTTTACCGATCGAGCCTGCGCAACCGATCGCGCAGTGGATGTCACCTTTGGCGGATCGATCAAGTTGATCGGCTATCGCCTCGTCGAAGGCCCGGCGCCGCGCGTCGTCTTGTGCTGGCAGGCGCTGAAGCCCACGCAGGTTGATTACACTGTATTCGTGCATGTGCCCGGCGAGAGCAGTGTGATCGGCGGTGATACCCAGCCGGTGGGCGGCAATTATCCCACTTCGGCGTGGCAGACCGGCGAGGTGATCGAGGATGTGCATCTATTGCCGGCTGGCAGTGCTATGAAAATTCCGCGCGCGTCGATCGGGCTGTACCGCCTCGATACAGGCGAGCGTTTGCCCATCGACGGCGCGGGCACGACAGAGTTTGAGTTGACCCAGTGATGAGTGAAGCGTTTCCAATCGCCAACCCCACAGGGGCGCTTCGCAGCCTCCAACCTTCAAACAGTCATTGTCATCGGCGGCGGGCCGGCGGGCTTGACTGCGGCGTATGAATTGGCCAAGGTTGGCATCAGGCCGATCGTGTTGGAGATGGGTGCGCGCGTGGGCGGCATCGCGCGCACCGAGGTCTTCGACGGCTACCGCATGGACATCGGCGGGCATCGCTTCTTCACCAAAGTGCCGGAGGTGGAGGCGTTCTGGTATGAAGTGCTGGGCGAGGATTTTTTGACGCGTCCGCGCCTGAGCCGCATCTACTACAACCGCAAGTTCATCTTGTATCCGCTGCGCTTCGGCGATGCGTTGAGCAAGTTGGGCGTGTGGCAGAGTTTTCTGGTCCTGCTGAGTTACTTCCACTCGAAGATTCTGCCGTATCGCCACGAAAACACGTTTGAAGAGTGGGTCTCCAACCGCTTCGGGAAGCGGCTGTACCGTATCTTCTTCAAGACGTACACCGAGAAAGTCTGGGGCATCCCGTGCGATCAACTCAGCGCGCAGTGGGCGGCGCAGCGCATCCAGAATCTGTCGCTGCCGCGCGCGGTCATGGGCGCGATCTTTGGAGCACGCGGCGCGAAGAACGTGAAGTCGCTCATCGAGGAATTCCATTATCCGCGTTTGGGGCCGGGCATGCTGTGGGAGCGCACGCAGCAGCTTATCGGGCAGCGCGGCGGCGAAGTGCGCCTGGGTACCGAGGTGGTGCGGGTGCTGCACCGCGATGGCAAAGCGACCGGAGTCGTGGCCCGCTCGAACGGACGCGACGAAACGATCGAGGCGGATGCCATCATCTCGTCGATGCCAATCAGCGAACTCGTCGCCCAGCTCGATCCGCCCGCGCCATTTGACGTGCGCGACGGCGCAGGCCGGCTGACGTACCGTGATTACTTCACGGTGGGCCTGATCGTTAATCAGGCCGACTTGTTTCCCGATAACTGGATCTACATCCACGCGCCGGAAGTGAAAGTGGGGCGCATTCAGAACTTCAAGAACTGGAGCCCTGAAATGGTGCCTGATCCCAACAAGACCTTTCTGGGGCTGGAATACTTCTGTAATGAAGGCGACGAGATGTGGAGCATGAGCGACGCGGCGCTGGTTAAACTGGGCACGCAGGAACTGGAAACGATGGGCCTGGCGCGTGCCGCCGATGTGGAAAGCGGGACGGTGGTCCGCCAGTTGAAGACGTATCCTGTCTATACCGGTGAATACCAGAAGTACTTGGAACGCATTCGCGGCTTCCTTGACTCGATCTCCAATCTGCAGACCGTGGGCCGCAACGGCCTGCACATGTACAACAATCAAGATCACTCGATGCTGACGGCGATGCTGGCGGTGAAGAACCTGCTGGGTCAGGGACAGCATGACGTCTGGTCGGTCAACGTCGAGCGCGCGTATCAGGAGGAAGTGCGACTGCCGTCAGGCGCGGTGGACTGAGCTGGTCGCCGTTATCAGGTGACACGATGATCTCACGCAGCAGCGCGCAGCCTCCCTGGGGGACGCACCACGCCGGCCGTCTCCTCAATATCAAGACGATTCTGATCGCCTTCCTCGTTTTGGGTGTCGTCTATAGCGTCGTCACGCCCGTCTTCGAAGCCTCCGACGAATTGTGGCATTATCCACTGGTGCAGTGGCTTTCCACAGGGAATCCACTGCCAGTACAGGCTGCGCAGAACGCGGGGCCGTGGAAGCAGGAAGCGAGCCAGCCCCCGCTGTATTACTGGTTGATGGCCGGGGCCACGTTCTGGATCGATACGAGCGACATGGCGCTGGTGCGGCAGGAGAATCCGCATGTTGATAACGGCGTCATCACGCCCGATGGCAATCGTAACCTCGTCGTTCATCATCCCGAACGCGAAGCCTTCCCCTGGTCGGGCACAGCGCTGGCGGTGCACGTTGCGCGCTGGCTGTCCGTGCTGATGGGCGCGGCGACCGTGTGGCTGACGTATCGCATCGCGCTGGAATTATTCCCTGATCGGCAGTGGCTCGCGTTGGGGGCCGCGGCGGTCAATGCCTTCACGCCGATGTTCATCTTCATTAGCGGCGCAGTAAACAATGACAACCTGACGATGCTGTTATGCTCGTTGGGATTGCTCCTGATCGTGAAACGCGTGCGCGGGCAGGAAGGAGCGGAGATCCGGGAGCGGGTCTCGGCGGGGCGAGAATTGCCTGCCGCGCAGGATTTCTTTTATCGCTTCGGGCGCTGGCTGCCGCTGGGGGTTGTGTTGGGCCTGGGAGCGTTGACCAAGACGAGCGCGCTGGCGCTGCTGCCGATCGCCGGGCTGGCCGTGCTGGTTGCCGCCTGGCGCCAGGGATCATGGCGCGAATTCTGGGCGGGCACGCTGGCGACGGCGCTGCCGGTGCTGCTCATCGCGGGCTGGTGGTACGTTCGCAACATCCAGCTCTATGGCGACGTGACCGGCATCAACGCCTTCATTGACGTCTTGGGCAAGCGCGCCGCGCCCGCGACGTTGCCGCAATTATGGGGCGAACGCTGGGGTTTCATGCTGAGCTACTGGGGCCTGTTCGGCGGCGTCAACGTGCCGATCGATTACTGGGGCTATCACGTCCTCAACGCTTTGGCGGTTCTGGCCGTCGGCGGCGTGATCGCGTATTTCGTCACCATGACGTGGCGCTGGTTCCGCGCAGATCCCATTTTGAGCTGGCGCGATTTTAGGCACGAACTGCGCGACTACCTCCAGGGCCGGGCGGCTTTGCTGCTTGTCGGGTTGTTCGGCGTGATTGTGGTGGCGCTGCTCACGCAGTGGGCGCGCGTCACGTGGTCTTCGCAGGGCCGGCTGGTCTTCTCGGCAATTTCGACCTGGTCGATCTACTTCGTGTTGGGACTGGCGACCATCGCGACGAAACGTTTTGCGAAGCCGGTGATCGCGGTGGTGGGCGGGTTGCTGTTTGTGATCTCGGCCTGCGCGCCCTTCGCGACGATTGCGCCTGCCTACGCGCGCAGTGCGCCCCTCGCCGCAGTTACCCCGCGTGTGCCACTCGACGTGACGTTTGGCGATCAGCTCAGGCTGCTGGGCGCGGATGTGAAATCGGCCTCGACTCAGCCGGGCGGGCAGAGTGAAATCACGCTTTACTGGCAGGCTTTGAAGCCGACGGACAAAGACTACAGCACCTTCGTCCATCTGCTCGACGCCAATGATATCGTCGTGGCGCAGCGCGATATGTATCCCGGGCAGGGACTGTGGCCCACTTCGCAGATCAAGCCGGGAGACATCATTGCCAGCCGCTACGTGTTGAACATTCCGGCGACGGCCTACACCCCCGATGACTTGAAATGGGAAGTAGGCGTATACGACTTCGCCGCGCAGCAGCGTTTGCCGGCATCGAGCGGCGGCGATAACATCCGCTTTGGGCCGGTGGAATTGCAAGCTCAAGCGGGTGACGTGCCCAATCCCCTGGCCGTGAACCTGGGCGATCAGATCGAATTGATCGGCTACGCGCTCGATCGGCGCGCAGCCGGACCCGACCAGGCGATCTTACTGACATTGTACTGGCGCGCGAAGTCGAAGATGCCCGTCGATTACACGGTGTTTACGCACGTGCTGCAGCCGCCCGAGACGATCTGGGCGCAGCAGGATAAGCCATTGCAGCCGCCGTCGTCCAGCTGGTCGATCGGGCAGGTGGTGAGCGACACCTATGAGCTGCGGATCAAACCGGACACGCCGCCGGGTGTGTACGAAGTGGAAGTCGGCGTGTATGATCCGCAGAAGAACTTCGAGCGGCTGCGTGTCGTTACGGACGATGGCCGCATCACCGATAACTATGCACTGCTGGGCAAGGTCAGAGTGAGGTGATGCAATGATGTCCGGCCTCAACGCCTCGCGGCGCGCAGCCACGATCGGCTTGCTGGTAATACTGGGCCTGTTTGCGCTGCTCGGCACCGGTTTTAGCATCGCCAACCCCGTTTTCGAATCGCCCGACGAATGGCTGCATTACCAGTATATTCGGCAGATCATTGACACGCAGCGTCTGCCGGTGCAAACCAGCGGTGAACTGAGTGAATACCATCAGCCGCCGCTTTACTATTTGATCGGCGCCGTCGCAGCCTGGGTTGTGCCGGACGATGGTTACCGGCCTGTTCCTAACCCCTTCAGTGAGATCGATCCATATCAAGCCATTCTCGATCCTAAGAGCCAGTTTCTGCATGTTCCGGCAGAAAGTTTCCCCTATCGTGGCACCTTCCTGGCGGTTCATCTGGTGCGCTGGATGTCGCTGTTGATTGGCGGCGGCACGCTTGTGGTCATTTTCTTGCTGTTGCAGCAATTGTTTGCCAATCGTTACTTTGCCGCGCTGGGGGCGCTCGCCTTTATTGCTTTCAACCCTCAATATCTGTTTGTGTCAGCGTCGATTAATAACGACGGCCTGGCGACGTTCTTGGGCGCCGTGGCTATTTGGTGGAGCATCCGGGTCATAAAATCTGGCATTACGGTTAAATGGGCGCTGGCCGGAGGGTTGGTGCTGGGCGCAGCACTGCTTACCAAGGTATCGGCCGGATTGATGGGCATTGTCATGCTCGCGGCGATTGGCCTGGCGCACGCCAGCTGGCGCGCGCGCCTCACGCGGGCCGCGCAAGTCTTGTTGACCGCCGGCGTTGTATCAGGCTGGTGGTTCTTGCGCAACTGGCAGTTATATGGAGAATTGACGGGCGTCAACATGATGCTGAACACCTGGGGCAGCCGCAATCTTGCGCAAGGCTTGCCGGAACTGGGCACTCAGTTAAGCGATATTTGGAGCAGCTACTGGGGACGATTTGGATACGGGCAAATCATATTGCCCGACTGGGTCTATGCGGCCCTGTTATTCGTGTCGTTGCTGGCGCTGGCAAGCCTGGTGTGGCAAGTTGTTCGAGGCAGGATTGCCAATACCCTGGGACGGCGCGAGCTGGTGATCCTTGTTATCAGTGTGGTTGTTTGGTTGGCGGCCGTCGCTTCCTTTGCGGTTGTCAACCCGACCGGAGCCAATGGACGATATCTATTTCCAGCCATGGCGGCAGTGGGCTGCCTCATGTTCGTGGGCTTGCGGGGGCTATGGAGCGCAACCAATGCGCAAGCGGACGTCTGGTTGCCGGCAGCGAGCCATGGGGTGATGGTTGCCTTGGCGGCATTTGCACTCCTGGCCTACATGATCCCGGCCTTCACGCGGCCGCTGCTGGCACAGTTGGCGGACGTGCGCGCACATACGCGCCCCTTGGGCATACGGTTTGGCGAGGCGGCGCTGTTGCTCGGCTATCAAATTGATCGTGAAACGCTCGTGCCCGGCGAGCAACTATCTGCCAAACTGTGCTGGCAAGCTCTCATGACTTCCAAGGCTGATTATCTGGTATCCGCACAGCTGATCGGCAGAGATAATCGAGTCGCCGCTCGCCTGAAGGCTTCAAGCTCTGGACCGCGATTGCCCGGCCGACACTGGCAGCGGGGTGACGTTTTTTGTGACACCGTCTCGCTTCAAGTTAAAGATCAAGCCGTTGCGCCGGCGGTGTATGAGCTCGACGTGGGGTTGACGGACGAGGCGACTGGGAAATCCCTGACTCCGATCAGCCCGGCCGGTATAGAATTAAGCCCGGCTTCCATTGCACAGATCAAACTTCGCCCGCTTCAGCCTGTCATCAAGTCCATTCCAAATCCTGTGCAATTCGATCTGGACGGACAAATTCAGTTGGCCGGGTATGACCTGGATCCGGAGCCGGTCAGGCCCGGTGAGCTTGTAACGGTGACCTTATACTGGCAGGCTGTCCACAGGCCCCAGGCGGCCTACACCGTGTTTGTGCATGTCCTTGGCGCAGACGGCCAGTTAGTTGCTCAGGCCGATTCTCAACCCCAGTCCGGCTCATATCCGACCTCTTATTGGGATGAGGGTGAAGTTGTCGAGGATTCACACCCGATCTTGATTCCGGCTGAGGTTCCGCCGGGCCAGTATGCCATTGAGATTGGGCTCTATCGACTGGATACGGGTGAGCGGCTGCCTGTCAACGGTGATGCAAAGGGCGTGATTGAAGTCGCTCAATTGCCAGTTGGACCGGGCTTGAAAAGCGTTCCATGATCCAGATTAGCCAAGCGGGTTGGCGGTCAGCAATGCCTGGGCACATCGGTATGCGTGTGAAATGAATCCATTATTTCGCCGGCGCTCTCACTTCTGGCTGCGCCGTCTTGCGCCGCCTGTTGTCATCCTGGCCGTGTGGCTGTTGTTCTTCTGGCCCTTGTTTACGCCAGTGGAGGCCGATCGGGTGCAGTTGGAATCCGGCGATTTTACCCTGCAATTCCTGGCGTTCCGGCAGTTCGGCTTGAACGAACTGCGCCAGGGGCGCTGGCCGGTGTGGATGCCGTGCGTGGACAGCGGCTATCCATATTTCGCTGATCCGCAGTCGGCGTCGTTCTATCCGCCGGTGATGATCAATTGGGGGCTGCACCTGGCTGGCGGGGCGCAGGATTTCCCAATCAGCGCGCTGGAACTTGAAGCGGCGCTGCACGTATTGTTGGCCGCCTTGACGGCGTATGGTTTCCTGTGCGGCGAAGTGCGATCGCGGCTGGCGGCACTGATCGGGGCACTGGCGTTCAGCTTCGGCGGCTATTTGCTCAGTTACCCGATCTTGCAGGCTGGCAATCCTTGAGACGGCGGCGTGGCTGCCGCTGGTGGTGTGGACCATGCGGCGGCTGGCGGCGCGGCGCGACGGTCGTTCGGTGGCGCTGGCCGGAGGCGTATTGGCGCTCAGCGCGCTGGCCGGTCATCCGCAGACGATGGTCATGATCGCCTATGTGGCCGCGGCCTATTTTGCGTTTTGCGCGTGGCGAAACCATTTGCCAGTGCGGAGCGCGTTGGGGTTGTTGGCGGCGGCCGGCCTGCTGGCGCTGCTGATAAGCGCGGTTCAACTGCTGCCGACGTTGGAGTATATGCGTTTGTCGTCTCGCGCGGAGTTGTCGCTTGAGACGGCAGGCACGGGCTTCCCGTTGTCTGATGTGGCGCAGTTCATCACACCGGGCAGTGTAAGCCGTTACAGCCCGCTGTACATCGGCCTGCTGCCGCTGGCATTGGCGGCGTTGGCCGCTGGCGCGGCGGTTGTGAATCGGCTCAGGCGCAAGGCGCGTGAATCGTCGGCGCGTGTCTGGTTCTGGGGCAGTGTTGCCGTTGTGGCGCTGCTGATTTCGTTCGGCAATCAGCTGCCGCTGTTCGGCGTATTGTACTGGCTCGCGCCAGGCTTCCGGCTGTTTCGCGATCAGGAACGGTACGCGTTGATCGTCGTGTGGGCGTTGAGTCTGCTCACGGCCTACGGCGGCGATCTGTTGTTTCACAGTCTGTCGCATTCGCTGCGCCGCTGGCTGCCTGCTGCGCTGCTGTTGATCGTGATGGTCGATCTGGCCGCCAACACCCGAACGGTCAACTGGGTCCCGCCGTATGATCCATTTCCGGCGCAAGCGGCGCTGGCGGCGATTCAAGCGGATGCGGCTGGTGATGCGATCTTCCGTCTGCACAACGAGCAGCGGCTGCCCGGGCATGCTGCGTGCATGGCCGGCCTGAACGAAGTTGGCGGGATTACACCGATCCACGTGGGCGCCTATCAAGACTTCATCAAACAAGTCCCGCGGGAAGTCCGCTGGCAATTGCTGAACGTGGACTACGTGGTCACCTGGCGGAGTGTGTTGGACGATCATCTGGGACGGCCGGTCGATGCTGCCTTGCTCGATCAACAGGGTGAAGGCCAGGATGCGATCTACACGTATCGCTTGAACGAGGACCATCCACGCGCCTGGATTGTGCACGAGGTGGCGGTGAATCCTGATCGAGCTGCGATTCGCGCGGCGCTGGCAGCGCCGGATTTCGATCCGCGCCGCGCGGCCTATGTGCCGGCGCCGATCGACGTGGTCACGACACAAGCGCCAGAGCCGGTCTCGATCGCGGCCATACAATCCGACCGGCTGGCGGTTGATGCTGATCTGGCCGCTCCCGGCTTGTTGATATTCAGCGAGGTTAACTATCCCGGTTGGCAAGCCACCGTCAACGGAGATCCGGCTCCTATCGTAGAGGTCGACGGATTGCTGCGCGGGGTCGTCTTGCCGGCTGGGCCAGCGCACGTGGAAATGACGTTCCAGCCGGCATCGCTGGTGGTTGGCTTGACACTGTCGATCGTGGGTATAGCCGCCTGCCTTCTGCTCATGTTTTGGAATAGAGTTCGACGCGCTGGAAAGGGACTGGATCGGTCCGGTGCCATTGCGGATCGGCCTATATCATCCCGATAGCGGGGTGCGTGTGACGGCCCATGCCCGATCGGGCGAGCGCCTCGCCGACGATGCCCTGGTGTTTCCGATGCGCGCTGTGTTGAATCGGGAAAGTGCTCAGCCTGCGCCTTAGCGCTCACTGGGGGTGGAGTGAAGTAATCACCACCGCGTTTGGCTCTGGCGCTGTGGTGCTGACGGGCAGCCGCTCGCCCGTGTCGGGCCTGTACATCCCGGCCGTCAGCGTGAGTGGCTGGTCGGTGGGGATGGCGAACTCGTGGACGTCAAGAATGATCTGGCCCGGTTTCCACTGCGACGTTGGTTGTATCGGCGGCGCGTCGTGCTGCGCGACCAGTGAGCCGTCGGCTGCCAGGGCGTGCGTGAACACTGTGTAATCACGTGCGGGCGCGCCTGTGGCCCGCCAGACAAGCGTAAGCCGGTTGGGAGCCAGCGCGTAACCGATGAGCTCGATGCCATCGCCAAACCTGGCCTGGAGCGGTGTGGCTTGATCGAGCGGGTCAAACAACATCAAACGGGTTTGGGTGAAGGATTGATCGTCCGCTAGCAGCGCCGTCTCTTTAAGCCGTGACTCGACAAACCCTTCCCGATCCCACTGGCTGGCCCGCATGGGAATGAACCACAGCCGCTGCTGCTCCAGCTGCTCGAGCGCGGCATTCACCCCGGCCTGATCGAAGTCGGGTTGCAGGGGAAGCATGTTGTACGGCAGCTCCAGGTGGCGCAGGTAATAACCCTGCACCGGATCGGGAAAGTTCGCCAGAAACGTATCGCCAGGGCGAGCGTGGCGTGTGATATACTCAACTGCTTCGCGCAGCCCGCGCGTTCGACTGTAGCGTGGATCGAAGTAATAGTTCGACAATCCAACGGCATAGACGGCCAGCAGAGCCACGAGCAGCCCGACACCCAGCCAGCGGGCGCGCCGTCCGATGGCGAGGAAGCCGTGGGCTAACAGGAAATTGAGGGCTGGAAATGCGAAGACAAAATAATACGCATTGAAGGTGGACCGCAAGCCGACTACCGCATAGATGCCGACGAGGGGAACGATTACCCCGGCGAGCAAATAGAGCCGCCAGGGAATGCGCTCGATCAGCCCCGCGCAGGCAACGACGCCGAAGGCCAGGGCTAAAATGAGGCGCGTTGTCATCGGAAAGACCGGCCCGGCAAAAATCTCTCCGAAGACGCGGCCGGCGTAGGCCGTGAACGCGAGATTACCCGGCTCCGCTAACTGGCCGCTCGCATAGACGGGCAGGACGATGATGGCCCATGGCACGAGCAGCGCCGCGATCGTCAAGCCTGCGGTGATCCAGCGGAGCGCCTGTCGAGTGGGGGGCCGGGCTTCGAGAATGTAAGCGCTTTGAGTCAGCAGCGCGAAGACGGCGTAGTAATGGCTGTACATGGCGAGGAGTCCGCAGGCCACGTAACCCAGCCAGTTCCTGCGGCCGCCAGGCTGTAGCACTGAAGGTAACAACCACAGCGTCCCCAGCACCCCGACCAGTGCCAGGACGTACATGCTGCGCGCATCCTGTGCCAGCCAGATTTGCTGCGGTTGAAGGGCTGTGACGAGCGCGGCGAGCAGGCCGGCTTCTTTGCGCCACAGCTTGCGGCCAACCTGATACATCAGCGGCACGAGCAGCGTGCTGAAGAAGACGGAAGGAAAGCGCAGGGCGAATTCGCTATCGCCGTTGAGGCGCGACCAGCCCCACAGCAGCCAGTAATGCAGCGGCGGCTGTGGATCACCTTCGCGCACGATGCGCTCAAGGATGGCGGCCGGTGTGCCCTGAATGAAGTTCCAGCTGAAGCCTTCATCACCGCGCAGCTCTTGGTGACCGAGGAGGCTGATGCGGAGCGCGAAAGCCAGCAGGGTGATCAGCAGTACGGCGGAAATCGTGCGGCGCATAGGTGAAAGTCAAACGGGAATTTCAAGCGCATTATAGCGGTTTTTGAGAGTTCCCGCTCATCTCGTTTTTTCGTTTGCGATGAATGATCCAGCATCTCTCCGGGCGCGAACCTGGCCGCTGTTGAGACGGGCGGCTAATATTCGTGTTATCTTGCTTGTCTTTATTGTGTTAGGCGCGGCTTATGGCTGCGCCACTCCCGTCTTTGAAAAGCCAGACGAGCCGGCGCACTTTACCTACATCAAACGTCTGGTGGATGGGCTGGGTTATCCTGACGCGCCGATCGTGGGGGGCGATGATACGCCCGCGCAGGAAAGCAGCCAGCCGCCCGCGTATTACACCACGGCGGCGGTCTTCGTGCGCGTTCTGGCTCCCGCTGCCGGCGATCTTCACTCGCGACTGACTCACAATCCGGCTTATCCCGAATCTCGCGCGAGAATCTCGCAATGACAACAAGAATGTCTTCGTGCATTCCACGCTGGATGTGTTTCCCTACCAGGGCACGGCGCGTGCCGTGCACGTGGCACGGCTGGTCTCGCTGCTGTTTGGCGCTGTGACAGTCTATGCCACGTATCGCCTGGCGCTCGAGATTTTTGCCGAACAGCGGTCTGTCGCGTTGCTCGCCGCCTCGGTGGTAGCCTTCCTGCCACAGTTCCTGTTTATCAGCAGCGCCGTCAGCAATGACAGCAGCGCCGCCGCATTGTGCGCGCTGGCACTGTGGGCCGCGGCGCGTATCACACGGCGCGGGTTTACGTGGCGGCGTGCAGCGATCCTGGGTTTGGCGTTAGGGGGGGCAGCCTTGAGTAAGGCCAGCGCCATCGGGTTGTGGCTCGTGGCCTTGACTGCCGTCAGTGTCTGGCCGACGGAACGACAGCCCAGATTCGCCTCGCGGGCACTGTGGTCTTCAAGTGCGCTGCTCATTGCGCTGGCGTTGAGCGGCCCGTGGCTGATCCGATCGGCGTTGGTATTTGGCGATGCGCTGGGAACCTCCACGCATATGGCGACACCCTGGGCTCGATCAGAGTGGCTGCCCTTGACCACGGTCCTGGCCCAGTTCCCGAGTGCCTTGAATTCATGGTGGCTGGCGTTTGGCTGGGGTGACATTGTGGCCGAGCCATGGGTCTACTGGGTTCTGGATGCGCTGGCGATTGTTGGATTGGGCGGTGCGCTGTACTGGTTTGTGACGGCCCGCCAGCGGCGGCTTGAACGCTGGGGCGTGATAATGCTGGCGGCGTGGCTGGCGGTGATCGTGGCAGCCTTCATCCGCTGGAATCAAATGCTCGATGCCGCGCTAGGACGCCTGCTCTTCCCGGCCATCAGTGCCGCAGCGATCTTGATCGCGCTGGGGTGGCAGTCAGTGTTGCGTCGCTGGGCGGCGCTGCCCGCACTGGGACTGCTGGCGCTCTCCATCGTGGCTTTGCCGTTATGGCTGATTCCGGCCTATGCGCGACCGGCCATGTTGAGCGAAGCCGCCCTGGCTGCGCAGCCGGGCCAACCCATCGATGTGCGCTATGGCGACGTGGCGCGCCTGGTGCGCCTGGCTGTCCCTCGCAGCCCGTGGCCGCAGCCCGGCGACGAGCCGGCGGTGACGTTGTGCTGGCAGCCGCTGTCAAAGGATGATCGTCCCTTAATGGTGCTTGTCCAGATTGTCGGAGCAGAGAATCGGGTGGTGGCAACCCGGCGAACGCTGCCCGGTCTGGGTTCGTATTCCACCGGCATGTGGCAGCCTGGGGCATTCTTCTGCGACGTCGTGCGCGTCTCAGTGCCGGCAGATTCACCTGCGCCGGGCTTGTATCAGGTGGAGGTGAGCATCATTGATGAGCACACCCAGACACGCCTGCCGGCGTATGCGCCGGATGGGACGCAATTGACCACCAATTTCGTCGCCCCGATCAAAATTGCGCCGAGAGAGTATTCGATACCGTCGATTGCGCACCCCTTGAATTACCGGTTGGGTGATCAAATGGCCTTGATCGGCTACGATCTCGATCGGCCGGCGGTGCAACCCGGCGATGCACCGCGCCTGCGGTTGTACTGGCAGGCGCTGCGCCGCCCGGATGCCGATTACACGGTGTTCGCACAGGTGCGCGGCGCAGCGCAGCGCATCGTGGCGCAGAAAGATGCCCCGCCGCAGGCTGGCGCTTATCCGACCTCGTTTTGGGAGGCTGGTGAAGTGGTGATCGACGATCGCGTGATTGAGATCCCTGCGGATGCGCCGGTTGGGAAGTATCCCATTAAGGTCGGGATGTATTTGCCTGCCGATGGTTCCCGCTTGTGGATCGATGGCGACCCGGCTGTAAACGAAATTACTTTGCCCGTCGAAATAGAAATACGCTGATGGATCGTTGGCTGCTCTTCAAGCGAAATACGTCACTGCTGATGGTTCTGCTGCTGATCGCGTTCGGCCTGCGCGTCTATCAGCTGGACGCGCAGAGCCTGTGGAGCGATGAAGGACTGTCGCTCTATCGCGCCCGCCTGCCGTTAAGCGAGAATCTTTCTAACGTCATCGTCGTGCCGCCCGGTGTGCCGACACGCGATACCAATCCGCCGCTGTACTTTATCGAAGTGAGCGCAGCGCGCCTGGCCGCCGGCGAGAGTGAGTACGTGCTCCGCTTTGTGTCCGTCCTGGCCGGCGTGTTACTGGTGGCCTTACTGTATGTGACGGGCAGGCGGTTGTATTCGGACAAGGTTGGCCTCGTGGCGGCTTTGCTGGGAACCCTGTCGCCATTTTTGGTGTGGTATTCGCAGGAAGCGCGCGCCTATACGCAGATTGCGGCCCTAAGCCTGGCCTCGGTCTATTTGCTGTTGCGCGCGCTTGATCTTCCTGCCAGCGCCAATCATGGCCAGCCTGGTTCAACCGGGCGGCGGTGGCTGTTGTGGGGTGCGTGGGTGGCGGTTACTTTGGCGATGCTGGCCTCGCACTTCAATTCCTTCTTCGTCTTGCCATTTGAGGGCTTCATCCTGTTCGTTGGGATGTGGCGCTCGAGACGTCGCGAGGTGCTCATTGTGGCGGGCGGTTTGCTCGTGCTGGCCGTCCCGTTGATCGCCTATGCGCTGTCACGCACGCAGTCGGTGCTCGATCCGGTGTTTCGTTTCCGCCCTCTGGATAGTATCGTGCAGGAAACGGGGAGCGCGTTTTGGGTCGGCGTGCCGCACGAAATCTTTCAGCCCCTGTGGGCGGTGCTGCCCGGCTTCATCCTGCTGATAGTGGGAGCGCTGGGCGGAGTTTTGTCACGCGGGTGGCGACAGTCGTCCGCGATTATGCTGGCGTATCTCTTGATCCCGCTGCTGGTGTTTTATGCCGCCATGTTTGTAGCGCCGATCTATATCGGCCCGCGCCACATTATCTTTTTGCTTCCGCCCGTCTACCTGCTTATGGCGGCTGGCGTGGCGTGGCTGTGGGCGCGCTGGCGCGTGATTGCGGCGGGCAGCCTGGCGCTGCAGGCCGGCCTGATGGTGTGGTGGCTGGACGTGCAGTTCACTGATCCCACCTATGGAAGGGATGATATTCGCTCGGCCGCCTGCGCGATTGCTTCACAGGCGCGCCAGGATGACATCGTCGTCCTTAACGACGCCATTGGATCGTTCGTGTTCGATTACTACTACCAGCGCTGCGGCGGCACGGCGCCGCGGACGATCATTCCGGTCTACCCGTCGCGTGATTTTGACGAAGCGTTAAACATGTTTCAGACGGCGGCGGAGGCGGCCAATCGGATCTGGTATGTGACGTCCCCCAACCGAACCGGTTCCGATTTTCAGGGTCTGGATGAGTGGGCGCGCGGGCATTTGCTGCGTCTGGGCCACGAAAAGTTTCAGGCGCTGTGGCTTGGCTCGGAATACCAATTGTATACGGCCCGTTTCCCCATCCTGGATGCGCTGCCGGAAGGTGTCGAGCCTCGCGCCCTGACGTGGCCGGGCGATGGCTTGCGTTTAGCCGGCGTCGCTCCGCTCGAGATCGCGCCTGCGCGCGATGCGGCGCAGATCAAATTGTACTGGCAGCTCGATCGGCCTGCGCCGCGCAACTACGACTTCACGCTGAGACTGGTGGATCGCGCGGGCATGGAATGGGGCCTGCTCGTCGGTACGGCGTTTGATAACTGGTCAGCCAGGAAGTGGCCGGCCGGCCCGCTCATTCAACATTCAGCCCGCCTGGAATTGCCGCGCGGCTTGCCGCCCGGCGAATATGCTTTGCTCATCAGCGTGTCCGCCCGCCAGCAAGGCGGCTTGATTCCGCTGGCCGATGGCTCACGCGAAGTGGAAATTGCGACCGTGAAGGTTGAACCATGACGCGACCGCGCTGGATGAATCTTACAGTTATCGTGATCGTGTTTATGGCATTGGGCGTGATCTACAGCGCAGCGACGCCCATCTTTGAGGCGTCCGACGAGGTGTCACATTACGCGGTGGTACAGCACCTGGCAGATACCGGCGCTTTGCCGGTGCAGCAACCGGGCGTGAAGACGTCCTGGGAACAGGAGGGCAGCCAGCCGCCGCTCTACTATCTGCTGGTCTCGCCGCTGGCGCGCGTCATCGATACGCGCGATGCGGCTGAACGGATGGTCCGCAATCCCCACGCTGCGCCGGGCGATCCTTCGCTGGATGCGAATCGCAATCTGGTCATTCATTCGCCTGCCGAAGACTTCCCGTGGCGCAATACGGCGCTGACCGTTCACCTGATTCGCTTTTTGTCCATTTTGCTGGGCGCCGGCACGATCGGGTTGAGCTATCTGGTCGCGCGCCGCATCTTTCCTGACCGGCCTTCGCTCCCGATCGGCACGGCGGCCCTCATCGCGTTCAATCCCATGTTCATCTTCATCAGCGCCTCAGTCAACAACGACAACCTGACGATCTTGTTGACGAGCCTGGCGTTGTACCTCAGCGTGCTGTGCTGGTACGAACCGCCGGGCCGCATGGGTCGATCGGGTTGGCTGCGGCGCCTGTTGTTGGGCGGCGTGCTGGGCGCTGCCGCGCTGAGCAAAATCAGCGGCTTGACGCTGTTGCCGATCGCCGCGTTGATCCTGACGGTGCGCCATCTGCGCGTGCGCGACTGGCGCGGCTGGATTTGGTCGGGCGTGGCGATCGTGCTGCCGGTGTCGATCATCGCGGGCTGGTGGTATCTGCGCAATCTGCAGCTGTACGGCGAGTTGTTTGGGCTGAATACCATGGCGGCGATTGCCGGCCCCCGCGCCATGTCCTTGCTCGACCTTGTGCCGGAGTTTGACGGCTTCCGGTATTCGTACTGGGCGCTGTTCGGCGCAGTCAATATCGTGACCTTTCCGTTGGCCTATGTCATCTTCGACGTCTTCACGCTGGTCAGCGCCGGCGGTTGTGTCATCTGGTTCGTGCGCCATCGCCGCAGCGATCAGGCGGCGTTATTGTCGATCCTGGCAGGCTATGTGCTGATCGTCTTCAGCGGCGTGGTGCGTTGGACGATGCTGACGCCCGCCTCGCAGGGGCGCTTGATGTTCCCGGCGATCAGCGCGATTTCACTGTTGCTGTGGCTGGGCTGGGAGACCATTTTCAATGATCAATTGTCAATGATCAATGATCACGCGCCGCCTCCAGCTCCCCCATGGAGCAGGCTGCGCTGGGCGATGCCGGTCTTCATGCTGCTCGTCGCGGTGATTGTTCCATTCCGCGACATCGCGCCGGCGTACGCCGGGCCGCAGATGATCACTGAACAACAACTGCCGTCTGATCTCCAGCGGTTGGAGGTGGACTATGGCGATCAGCTGCGGCTGGTCGGCTATCGGCTGGCAGAGCCGCTCGCGCGATCGGATTCAGTGGAATATACTTTGTACTGGCAATGCCTGAAGCCGATCACCGCAGATTACAGTATCTTTGTCATCGTGTATGGCCGTCAGCTGCAGGAGATCGGCAAGCGTGATGCGTATCCTTATCATGGCTTGTTTGCCACGCGCCAATGCCAGCCCGGCCAAATCTTTGCCGATCCCTACCGGGTGCCGATCAAGGCCGCGGAGGCCCGACGTCCGACGGTGCTGCGCGCGCAGATCGGCGTGAAAGATTGGACGACCGGCGTGGAATTGGCGCCGAAGGCCGGCGGCGCGGCGGTGATGTTGGCGGCGGGCAAACTCGCCAGCGCAGGACAGCCGGCGCACGATCAGCCTTTGAATTATCGCGTTGGCGAGAGCATCACGCTGCGCGCTGCGCGCATTGAGCCTGGAAACAGCGGGCCTGTTTTGTCGTTGACCTGGCAGGCGGCAGCGGCGCCGCAGGAAGACTACATGACTTTCGTGCACGTGCTCGACGCCGGCGGCCAACTGATCGGGCAGGCGGATGGCCCGCCCCTGGGCGGCGACTATCCCACCGCCTGGTGGTCGCCCGGCGAGACGATCGTCGATACGCGTCCCTTGCCATTGCCGCCGGAGGCCGACCGGGTTACGATTGGACTCTATCGCTTGCGCGATGAGACGCGTCTGCCGATCGTGGATGACACGGGGCAGCGTGTGCCCAATGACGAGATCGTGCTGCCGGTCGGGCCATGAACCTTTGCGCCGCGCTGCGAGTGAAATAAGATATGCAAGCGAATCATTGGACCGATGTGTTTATTTCGAACCGGCGGTGGCTGTCCACGCTGGCGATTGTTGCCCTGAGCGTGCTGATTGCCCTGGGCGGCGGTTTGTTTGTCGCGGCGCTGGGCGGCCCGATCGCTCTGGGCGCCATCCTGGGATTGGTGGTGCTGGTTATGATCCTGCGCCGCATCGAGATCGGCTACGCGGCCTTGATCGCCGTGATCTGCCTGCTGCCCTTCGCCGCGCTGCCGGTGAACTTCGCCTTCAAACCGACCTTTCTCGATGTGGTGCTCGTTGCTTTATTTGGCGTGTGGCTGCTGGAGCGCGCCACGGGAAACCTGGGCGGTTTTGTCCAGACCCCGCTGACGCTGCCGGTGCTGGCATTTTTGGCGATGGCGCTGGCGACGTTCATCGCCGGGCTGGCCAACGCGCCTCTGACTCAGACGGTGGCGCGCCATTTTGCCGAGGTCATTCTCAGCATCCTGTTGTTTTTCCTGATGACGGACACGGTGCGGGACGCCCACCGCTTGAGCCTGATCACGCGCTGGTTGATCATCGGCGGATCGCTGGCCGCGCTGATGGCTGTGTTCCTGTACCTGCTGCCGGACCAAACCTCACTGAATCTGCTCTCGAGCCTCCGGGTGTTCAACTATCCGGAAGGGCCGGGCGTGCTGCGTTATATCCGCGATGATCCTACTCTGCCCCAGCGCGCCACCGGGACCGCCATCGATCCGAATGCCCTGGGCGGCTTGCTGATTATGATGTTAACCCTGGCCGTGCCGCAGTTGTTTACCCGGCGCCGGGTGCTGCGCCGGGGTTGGTTGATCATCGGCCTGGGGCTGATGGCGCTGGCGCTGCTGCTGTCTTTCTCGCGCGGATCATTCGTGGGCGTGGGTGTTGCCCTGGGGGTGCTGGGCGTCGTGCGCTATCGCAAGCTGCTGTTGATCATGGTTATGGCGTTGGCGCTGGTGTTGATCCTGCCGCAGACACAGGGCTACGTCACGCACTTCTTTGACGGCTTGCAGGTGCTGGGCGACGCGCAGGGCGGCGATCTCTCGACCCAGATGCGCGTGGGCGAATACACCGATGCGCTGATCCTTATCCAGCGGTATCCAATTTTGGGCGTGGGCTTCACGGGCACGCCCGACATCGATACCTACTTGAAAGTCGCCAATCTGTATCTGATGATGGCCAGCGAAATGGGGCTGGTGGGCGTCGCTACTTTCCTGGTCGTGATGGCCACCCTCTTCGGCAGTGCGTGGCGCGCGCGAAAGCGGGCCTTCGCGCAGCCTGACCTGGAACCGATCTGGTGGGGTTTCCATATGGCTTTGTTTGGCGCGCTCGTCGGCGGCGTGTTCGATCATTACTTCTTTAACCTCGATTTCCATCATTCCGTGACGTTGTTCTGGCTGTATGTGGGCCTGGCTGCCGTGAGCACGCGGCTGCTGAAAGAACCCGCTCTGGAGCGCGAAAGGTGAAATAGGTTTTACGGTTTGCGTTTTACGATGTATAATCGCTCCCATTATCTGCAAATCCTTAAAGCGGCAGGAATCTCGGAGGCCAGTCAATGAACATTGAAATGCGTGAACTGAAACATGTCAGCGTCGCGAAGGTCTCGGGGCGGGTGGACAGCTCCACGGCGCCCGAGTTGGAGAAGTCACTGCAGAGCCTGTTGGATTCCGGACGGAATCAACTTGTGCTGGATTTGCAGGAGACCGACTATATGAGCAGCGCCGGCCTGCGGGTGCTGGTGGCCATGCACAAGGCGGCCAAGAAGAACGGCGGCGGCCTGTGCCTGGCGCAGCCCTCGACGCGGGTGAGCGAAGTGCTGGACCTGGCTGGTTTGACGCCTGTGTTTTCCGTGTATCCCGATGTGGTTGACGCGGTAGGCTCGTTCTGATCGCTGCCGTCCAGGAGAGGAACGGGCATGGGGCAGGCACAGCAGTTGATCGTACCCGGTCGGTTTGAGCGTTTGACGGAGATCGCCGAATTTGTCACGCAGGCTGCGCGCGAGGCGGGCTTGAATGACGACGAGGTGTTTCACGTCGAAATGGCCGTGGACGAAGCCTGCTCCAACGTGATTGAGCATGCCTATGCCTCCCAGACAGGCGATATCGATCTGGCCTGCACCTGTCCCGCGACCGGCCAGTTTGAAGTCGTGATCCGAGATTCCGGCCAGCCCTTTGATCCTGCCGAAGTCCCCGCGCCCAATGTGGGCGCGCCGGCTGATCTGGACAACCTCAACGAGGGCGGGTTGGGGCTGTATTTTATGCGCAAGCTCATGGACGAAGTCCGCTTTGAGTATGTGCCCGGCCAGGGCAACCGGCTGACCATGCTCAAACTGGCCAAAATGGATTGACGTGAACGTTCTGCAAGAGACTTTACCTGGACAGATTTATCGCATTGCGCCGCAGGGCCGCCTGGATGCCGTGACGGTGCCCGCGCTGGAAGTCGCCATCGACGAGCAGCTGAATGCCCGCCATTTCCGGCTGATCATCGATCTTTCCGAGGTGGGCTACATGTCCAGCAGCGGCTTGCGCGCGCTGCTGCGCGCGCGCCGCCAGGCACAGTCCGGCGGCGGCGATGTGGTGCTGTGCGCGATGAACGAGCGCGTCGCCGAAGTGTTCGAGATGATTGGCTTCAATAGCCTGTTTCGCATTTTCCCCACTGCTGCCGAAGCCGCGGCAGCGTTGGCGAAGACTATTCCGGCCCAGCAGTAGCCGCGCGAAGGCCGACTGTCGATCGGGGTGTCTTTTCTGCCCGATCGGGTGATCTCACTGAAGGGAGGTGGTTGCTGATCCACACACGTAGTGCCGCATTGTTGCTGTCAGTTGTGCATCACCATTTCAGACATTCTCTTTAGGAGGAGAAACCCATGATAACGCGTAAGTTATGGTCGTTGCTCGCTGTGCTGATGGCGTTGGCGCTGGTCATCTCGGCCTGCGCGCCCGCCGCTACGCCGGCCCCCACTCAGCCGCCCGCGCAACCCACGCAACCCCCGGCCCAGCCGACGCAGCCCCCTGCGCCAACGACGCCTCCTGAACCGACGGCGGTTCCGAAGCCGGAGGGCCATCCCTTGAGCCTACGAAGCGGTGCGCCAGGCGATCGCCATGGGCATTGACCGGCAGGCCATCGTCGACAAGTTCTACCCGCCGGGCTCGTCAGTTGCCTCGCACTTTACGCCGTGCGCCATCCCCGGCGGCTGCGAAGGCGAAGAGTGGTACACCTACGATCCCGCCAAGGCCAAGCAGATGTTGGTTGATGCCGGCTTTGGCGATGGCTTCGATCTCACGCTCGCCTATCGCGATGTCGTGCGCGGTTATCTGCCGGCACCCGGCAAGGTGGCCGAAGAGGTTCAGGCGCAGCTCAAGGATCTGGGCATCAACGTCACCATCGAAGTGCAGGAATCCGGCACGTTCCTGGACAACGCCTCCAACGGCAAGCTCGCAATCTTCTTGCTGGGTTGGGGCGCCGACTATCCGGATCAAACAAACTTCCTCGACTACCACTTCGGCGCGGGCGCGAATAAATCCTTCGGCAAGAAGTTTGATGACCTGACCGCGGTCCTGAAGAAGGCCGCCTCACTGGCCGATCAGGCCGAGCGCAACAAGCTGTATGCCGACGCCAACAATCTGATCAAGCAGCACGTGCCGATGGTGCCGGTGGCGCATGGCGGTTCGGCCACAGCCTTCAAGGCGGAAGTGACCGGCGCGCATGCCAGCCCGCTGGGCAATGAGTCCTTCAAGGTGATGGAAGTGCCCGGCGAGGATACCTTTGTCTGGATGCAGAACGCCGAGCCGATCAGCCTGTACTGCTGCGACGAGACCGACGGCGAATCGCTGCGCGCCTGCGAACAGATCTTCGAATCGCTGCTGGCCTACAAGGTCGGCGGTGTTGAGGTTGAGCCGAGCCTGGCCGCCATGCCCACCCCCAATGACGACCTGACCGAGTGGACGGTCGTCCTGCAGGATGGCGTGAAGTTCTCCGACGGCACGCCGGTCACCCCTCAGGATGTCGTGGCGACCTACGCCGTGCAGTGGGACAAGAATCACGCGCTGCACAAGGGTAACACAGGCAACTTTGATTACTGGGCCGGCCTGTGGGGCGGGTTCCTTGAAGTGCCTCCGGCCACGGCGACCGCCGACAAGTACGAAGCCCCCAACTGTGATTACGGCGGCCTGATGAAGTCGATCGAAGCCGTAGACGCGAAGACCATCAAGTTCTCGCTCTGCGCTCCCGATCCGGCCTTCCCGTCCAAGATCGCCTTCTCGGCATTCGGCATTCAATCGGCGAAGCATCTCCAGGCGACTGGCGGCGCTCCGCTGGACGACCCGCTGGGTACCGGCCCTTACGTGGTCAAAGAATGGGTCCGCGGCGATTCCCTGACGCTGGAAGCCAACCCCAACTACTGGGGCGAAGCGCCCAAGATGAAGACGGTGGTCTTCAAGTGGAACAGCGAAGCCGCCGCGCGCCTGACCGCGCTCAAGGCCGGCGATACCCATGGCATCGACAACCCCGATCCGAACGACTTTGACGCGATCGAAGGCCGATTCCACGCTGGAGCTGTATCCGCGCGAAGCGCTCAACGTCTTCTACATCGGTCTGAACAACGATATCCAGCCGTAGCTCGCGTGCCTGGAACGCGAATACAGCGAGTCGGTTGAAGAAGTGGGTGGGGCAATCATTTGCCCCACCCACTGAGCAAGGTTGAATCTATGGGGCAGTATCTACTGCGCCGTATCTTGTTAGCCATTCCAGTCTTGATCGGAATCGTCTTCATCACTTTTGTGTTGGTGAGAGCGATCCCGGGCGATCCGTGCCGCGCCATGATCGGCGAGAAGGCCACGGTGGCGTCGTGTGAAGCGTTCAAAGTGCGCTACGGCCTCAACGACAACGTCGTCGTTCAGTTTGGCCGCTATGCCGGGAACCTGCTCCAGGGCGATCTGGGAAACTCGATCAAATATAGCCGCCCGGTCACCGTCATCTTGCTGGAGCGCCTGCCGATGACGCTGGAGCTGGCGATCATGGCCATGCTGTTCGCGATCACCGTCGGCATTCCACTGGGCATTATCTCTGCTTACCGGCATAATTCATCGATTGATGCGGGCACGATGGTCGTTGCCAACATTGGCGTGTCCATGCCGATCTTCTGGCTGGGCCTCTTGTTGGCCGCCTTCTTTGGCGTAGCGCTGAAGGATACGCCTCTGCAGCTCCCCACCAGCGGACGCCTGTCGGCGGGGCTCAGCGTTCCGCCGCTGGCGGACTTGAAGCAGTTGGATGGCGTTTCGCTGAGTGTCATGACTTTTCTTTCGAATATGTTCACTTTCAACGCGCTGGTCACGGGCAACTGGAAAGTATATGGCGACGCGATCCGGCATTTGATCCTGCCGGCGATTGCGCTGGGGACGATCCCGATGGCGATTATCGCCCGTATGACGCGTTCCAACCTGCTGGATGTGCTGGGCCTGGACTATGTTCGCACCGCGCGCGCCAAGGGCGTGAAGGAACGCAGCGTGGTCTTGAAGCACGGGCTGCGCAACGCCATGCTGCCGCTGGTGACGATCATCGGCCTGCAATTTGGCGCGCTCCTGGGCGGCGCGGTCCTCACCGAAACGGTTTTTGGCTTGCCGGGCATGGGCAAGTTCCTGGTCGATTCAATCTTTGCGCGTGATTATCCGGTGGTGCAAGGTTTTACGTTGGTCATCGCCGTGTTGTTTGTCTTCGTCAATCTGATCGTCGATATTTCGTACGCGTACCTCGACCCACGGGTGCGCTTAAACTAGTTCTTGTCCGAAAGCCCAGCGGAAGCGGCTCCCACGCCGCGAATTTGCCGGGCGTGGAGCCCGTCAGTTTCTCGGACAGAAACTAACTAGAGATCAATAAGGGTCATGTGATGAGTGTAGAAGCCTTGCCGGCAGCAGCGGCACAAACCCAGGAGAAGCCCTACAGTTACTGGCGCGAAGTCAGGCGGCGGTTATGGCGCAGCCGCTCGGCGCGCATCGGCTTGACCATCATCGCCGTCGAGCTGATCATTGCCTTCGTCGGCCCGCTGCTGATGGTCTATGACCCGATCGATTATCGCGATCCAAACAATAAGGTTCGCACGCCGCCCTGCATTCATCTCCTGGGTTGTCCGAGCGACCAGCCTGAGCATATTTTCGGGCTGGATAGCAACGGGCGCGATTTGTTCAGCCGCGTGGTCAATGCCACGCGTGTCTCGTTGTTCATTGGCGTGGTGACCGTCACCTTTGGCATTGTGGTCGGCACGCTGATCGGCGGGCTCTCCGGCTTTGTGGGAGGCTGGGTTGACAACGTGTTCATGCGTTCAATGGATGTGCTGCTGGCTTTTCCGAGCCTGCTCCTCGCGATCGTCCTGGTGGCGATTCTCCGCGCGCTGATTGTGTCCGGCACGATCTCGCCGCTTATTTCCAGCGCTGTTCGCGATCGGCGTTTTGGCGATTCCGCACTATGCCCGCATCGTGCGCTCAACCGTGCTGCAGGTGCGCGAGCAGGATTTCGTGCATGCCGATCGCGCGCTGGGCGCTTCGCAGGCGCGGTTGTTGTTCCATCGCATCCTGCCCAATTCGCTGACGCCCCTGATGGTGGCGGGGACGTTGGGCGTCGCCACCGCCATCCTGGAAGCGGCCGCGCTCGGCTTTTTGGGGCTGGGGCAGCAGCCGCCCCATCCAGAATGGGGGACGATGCTCGGCGTGGAGCGCAGCAGCGTCATCAACGCCCCGCATCTGCTGATCTTTCCCGGCGTCGCCATCATGATCACCGTATTGGCCTTCAATCTGGTCGGCGACGGCCTGCGTGACGCGCTGGATCCGCGCCTGTATCGCTAATTTTTCGCTGCCGTGATTATTCCATGACTGACACGCCTGAACTTACCCCGCAGACTACAGATGCTCCGCAGGGCGAAATTCTGCTCCAAATCCGCGATCTGCGCACCAGCTTCTACACCCGCGACGGCGTGGTGAAAGCGGTCGACGGCGTGAGCTTTGAAGTGCGGCGCGGCGAGGTGCTGGGCCTCGTCGGGGAATCGGGCTGCGGCAAAAGCGTCACGTCCTTGTCGGTGCTGCGCCTGGTGTCGCCGCCCGGCAAAATTGACGGCGGGGAAATCCTGTTTGATGGCCGCAATCTCTTGACGCTGAGCGCCGGCGAGATGACGCAGTTGCGCGGCAATCGCATCGCCATGATCTTTCAACAGCCGACTTCGGCCCTGAATCCGGTGTTCAAGGTTGGCGATCAGATTACGGAAGTCCTGAAGATTCATCAAGACCTGGGCAAGAAAGCGGGCATCGCGCGCGCACTGGAATTGCTTAAAATGGTCGGGATTTCTGATCCGCAGCGCCGCTTTCAGGCCTATCCGTTTGAACTGTCGGGCGGCATGGCGCAGCGGGTGATGATCGCCATGGGGCTGGCGTGCATTCCCGATCTGCTGATCGCCGACGAGCCGACGACGGCGCTGGATGTCACCATTCAGGCGCAGATTCTGGACTTGATGCGGGACATGCGGTCCAAGCTCAACACGGCCATTATCCTCATCACGCACGATCTGGGCGTCGTCGCCGAGATGGCCGATCGGATTGCGGTGATGTACGCCGGCCAGATCGTGGAAGAAGCCCGCACGGACGAGCTGTTCCGCGATCCCAAACATCCCTATACGCAGGGCCTGATCGCGTCGATTCCGGTGCTGGGCGAAATCAAGGACGAACTCGAGGTTATTCCGGGCAACGTGCCGAACTTAATCAATTTGCCGCCCGGCTGCCGTTTCGCCTCGCGCTGCCGCGTGCGCGAGGCGAAAGGCCTGACAATATGCACCGAGCAGATGCCGGAACTGAAACCGGTCGCGGCCGCCCACACGGCGCGCTGCTGGCTGTACGACTGACGCCAGGTGAGCGCGGCGTGAGTCCGTATCGCGCTTAGCATTCATCACTTATCACTCGTGACTCATCATGTTTGAATGGTTAATGGTATCTGATTCTTCCGAACCCTTGATTGAGGTTGAAAACCTGACGAAGTACTTCCCCGTGCGCGGCGGCGTGTTAATGCGCACCGTGGCGCAGGTGCAGGCTGTCGAAGATGTCAGCTTCGTCGTGAAGCGTGGCGAGACATTGGGGCTGGTAGGCGAGTCCGGTTGCGGCAAATCGACGGTGGGCAAGCTGCTGATCCGCCTGCTGGATCCGACCAAGGGATCAATCAAATTCGAAGGCCGCGACATCGCCACCGCGGAAGGCGCGCAGCTAAAAGCGCTGCGCCGCGAAATGCAGATCATCTTCCAGGACCCGTTCTCCTCGCTGGATCCGCGCACGCCCATTGGCGATAGCATTGGCGAAGCTCTGTTCATCCATGGCCTGAAAGATGCGCGCCAGCGGCAGGATCAAGTGCTGGAGATTATGCGCAAGGTGGGGCTGGAGGACTATCATTACAAACGCTACCCGCACGAATTCTCCGGCGGGCAGCGGCAGCGCATTGGCATTGCGCGCGCGCTGATCCTGCGCCCCAAGTTTATCGTGTGCGACGAGCCGGTGTCGGCGCTGGATGTGTCGATCCAGTCGCAGGTGTTGAATTTGCTGCGGGAATTGCAGCGCGAATTCGGTCTGACCTACATTTTCATCGCGCACAACATGAGCGTGGTCGAGCACATCAGCGATCGGGTGGCTGTGATGTATCTGGGCAAGATGGTCGAGGTAGCCGAGCGGGTGGAGTTGTATCGCAATCCCGAGCATCCCTACACGCAGGCGCTGTTGTCTGCGATTCCCGTCCACAACCCCAAGGTCAAGCGCGAGCGCATCATCCTCAAAGGCGACGTGCCCAGCCCGCTCAATCCGCCCAGCGGCTGCCGTTTCCATCCGCGCTGCCCGGTAGCAATCGACGTGTGCTCGCAAGAAGAACCGCCGCTGCTCGATCTGGGCGGAGGGCATTTGTGCGCGTGCCATCTGCGACAGCCCAAGTAAAACCTCCCGGAGGTCCTGGCCTCCGGGAGGTTTCGCTTACAGTTGCTCATACGCTGCCTGTCGATTTTTACGCCGCGCCAATTCGCTGGCGTAGTGTTTGCCCAGTGTGTCTGCGTGTTGTTGTGCCCAGTCGGTGAGGCGAGTCGATCCGGCAGGCGGCGACGAGGTGACCAGCAGATCGGCCATTAAGCCTTCTACTTCGTCACGCGTGATCATCACGTCGCCGAGCAATTTCCCCAGCATCGTGCCAACGGCATAACCGATCGAGGGCGGCACCGCTACGATCAGACGGCGAACGCCGATGATGTCGGCTGATCTCCTCCACCAGCCGCCGGTAAGTGAAGGTCTCCGGCCCGATCGCATCGATCACGCGATCCGCGCGATCCTGCCCTTGCTCCACGGCCAATGCGGCGAAGTCGTCCACATGCATCGGCTGCAAACGATATTGCCCGTCGCCAAATACTCCGAACACCGGCAGCCGGCGCAGCGTCCACGCGATGTTGTTGATCAAGATGTCTTCATGTCCGAAGAGGACGTTGGGGCGCAGAATCGCGTGCGACAGGCCGGATTCTTTCAGCGCGCGCTCCAGCACGGCCTTGCCTTTGAAGTATTCCAGCGGCGAATCCTCCGCAGGATTGGTGATGCTGGTATGCACGACGCGCGGCACACCCGCCTGTTTGGCCGCCTCGAATAACTTCAGCGTATTCGCCACTGCCGCCGCATGTTGAAAGCCCGGCTCGCGGGTGTTGAAACGGATCCAGTAAGTGTTGTACAGCACCGCCGCGCCGCGCAGTGATTCGACCAGCGCCGCTGGATTGTCGAAGTTGAAGGGATGCGCCTCGACTTTGCCGCCGAAGGGGTTAGGCGCGGCGCGGCGAGTGGGTCAACGTGCGGACACGCGCTCCTGCTTCCAGCAGCCGCGCGGCGATGTATTTGCCTGAGTAACCAAACGCTCCCGTGACCACGTGCCATTCGGGCATACGAGCCTCGCTGAGATGAAGTGAGCAGGCCTGTGCTTGAGCGCAGCACAAAAGGGGTGCCCGGCCAACTGGGCCGGGCGCCTGGAATGAGACATGAACAACTTTTCGACGCCTGCTCTCTCAAGCGAGACGCCGGTCGTGGAGCGACGGGTATGGGCCGCGACCTCCGGCGGCGCGCACGTCCCCCACAGGCTGAAAGCGGACTTGATCGGGCGTGCGCGCCGCGCGACAGGGGAAATTGCTAAGACGGTTCCACCTCTCTGGCCTCGTGCACGGCGGCGATGATCTTGCGCAGGAGCACCTCGCGCTGCTTCAAATCTTCCTTGTACTGGTGGTTGTGGGTGGCGCTGACTTCGCCGCGCAGATCGGTCAGAGCACGCGTCCAGCATTTGTTCCAGCAGATCACGTTCTTCCGCAGTGAGATCGATGTGAAGCATGGTTGCCTCCTGATGCTGAGGTTGGCGCCGGCTGCTGTGCTTTCATTGTACTCCCGTTTTTGCCGAAATCAATACCCTATCAGGCGACGCCGGCCCACTTCAAAGCCGGGACAATCAAGGAGTTCCACGTGTAGCCCGATCGATTCGGATCGGTTGCGCCTTCCACGCCGGGCGCGAGGATGATAATCTCTTTGGAGCGGCGATCCGTGGCGAGTTCGGTCCGCACCAGTGTTTCGATCAACGACTTCAGGTCCTGGTCAGGCGCAATCTTGTAGCGCAGCGCCAGCGCAATCAAGGTGTACATCGGCCAGTAGCCGCCATTCTGATAGTGCCCCGGCCCGTTCAGGCTGGGCACCGAGAAGCGCTCGGCGGGGAGGAAAGAGCCATCGGGCGCGCAGATGACCTTGAGGCCGGCCAGCGCCTTGTCCTCCCGGGCGACGCTCGCCAGCGGCACGTAGCGATCGACGGTGCTGCGGATCGGCGAGTCATCCAGCGCGCTTTCCTGGTAGAGCCAGCGCAGCAGGAACTCCGGGAACAGCACGCTGATATCGATCTTGTCGGCCCACCAGGAATCTTTACCCAGCGTCATGAAACCGAAGTCGGGGCGGAAGAATTCGGCGTAACGGGCGCGGGCTCGATCGTAGTCGGCCGCGACGACGTTTCCCCAGCCATGCTCCAGCATCGAGCGCAGCGCGACGACATATAACCCCTGATTGTGCGCCACCCGCTCGGGCGTTTCGAACTGCACCGTGTCGGCCCAATAGCAGAACGGCAGCGCGGGTGTCAGATGAAAGTCATCGGTGATGTGGGTCTTGACAAACGACCAGGCCTTATCCGCATAGGCGGGATCCACCTTGACCCGGTTGCGCTTCAACCACGCCGACCAGATGACAAACAGCAGCGACGAATCGTCGTCCCAGATTTGAAACAAATGCTCATTCTTGGGATCGAACGGCACCGCGCAGCGAATTTGTCCGGTATCCGGGTTTTGGGCCTCGGCGAACCAGCGATAACACTCGGCGCTGAGGTTGACGTCGTTCAGCGCCAGCGGGCCATAGAGCGCATCGCGCACAAAGGTCGCCTTGGGATAGACGTGGCTGCTCAACATGGCGCGCCGCCTGTTCTTGACCACAATGTTGCGGCGGGCATCATCGGAGTAATAGCGCAGCAGCGGCGTGAGGGAGGAAGCCGCTTCCACGCTGGCCTCGCCCGTCACAGCGGCAACCACTTGCGACATGGCCACCACAGCACCGGTCGCTCCAAGCAGTTTCAAAACATCGCGGCGAGAAGGATTCTGTGTCATAAATGGTTTATTCTCCCCAGCGTACTTCCTGATAGATTTGCATAACGGCCTGCGCCAGCTTGTTGGAGTCGTGCCGCCATGGACATGCCACGTCAATCACGTCGGCCGCCATGATGCGGGGTACTCCCGCCAGCGTGGTGGTGCGAACGATTTCGCCTACGCCGGCGGGGGCATTGTTCCATTGCACGTTCACGCGCGAATTTGCCAGCACGATGTCGATGGTTCCGGCCCCGATATGTTTTTCGAGGGCGCGCACATGATCATGCACCGTGTAACCGTCGGTTTCGCCGTGCTGGGTGGCGACGTTGCACACATACATCTTGATCGCGCGGCTGGCGCGCAGCGCTTCCGGCATCGAATCGATGAGCAGATTGGGCAGCACACTCGTGTAGAGGCTGCCCGGCCCCAGCACGATCAGATCGGCGTCGAGAATAGCGCGAATGGTCTCCGGGTAGGCGCGCACCCGATCGGGCTTAAGGAAGACCCGCTCGATCGTTCCTCCGAAGTGAGTGATGTTGGATTCGCCTTCAACCTGCTCCAGCCCCGAACCGCTCCGGACTTCGGCGCACAATGTCACGTTGCTCAAGGTGCTGGGCATGATGCGGCCCGTAATCGCCAGCACGCGACTGCTTTCGATCAGCGCCTGTTCAAACGATCCGGCGATATCCGCCATGGCCGTAATGAACAGGTTGCCCAGCGCGTGACCATCCAGACTTTTCTGCGCGGGCGAGAAGCGGTATTGGAACAACTGGGTCGTCAGCGACTCATCATCGGCCAGCGCGGCGAGGCAGTTGCGAAAGTCACCCGGCGGCAGAATGCCCATTTCACGGCGCAGCCGCCCGCTCGATCCGCCATCGTCGGCGACGGTGACGATGGCGGTGATATTGGAGGTCTGGTGTTTCAAGCTGCGCAGCAACGTCGATAGGCCGGTTCCGCCGCCGATCGTGACGACCTTGGGACCGCGTTCGCGCTGGCGGTGTTCGACCAGCGCCTGCGCCATAGGCTTGTTGCCCCGGCGTGTGAAAGGTGCGAGGATCGATCGGCTGAGTTGATAAGCCGCGATCGAAAGCGCTGCCACGCCGATGATCCCCACGACCAGAGCGCGTCCCACGTGCGGCAGGAATTGCAGCGTCAGGTAGTACGTGAATCCCGGCAGCTCGGCGTCGCGATAGACGTCGACCAGGACCATGGCCAGGGCCAGCGCCAACAGGGTAATGCCCAACAGAAACAAAGCCAGCCAGCGCTTCACGCCGATGCCTGGCGTAAACCACTTCCAGTTTGGATGCGCGCGCAGACGCTGCCACAGGTTCAGGCGCGCCTGGGATGAAGTGCGAGAAATGTTATCGGCCATGTCAGGTTGGTCACGCGTTGCGTGTCTCTGCCGACTTAAGTATAATGCACTCGACAAGTGTGATCAACTGGCTACCTGGTTGGTAACTCCGCAATCCCAATCTTCTTGTGAGAGGACAGCATGGCGAATTTTGAGTTGCTCAAGGAAATCGTTAGCCCCAACACTAGCAGGATTGTGCTGCTGGTGATGGACGGACTGGGCGGACTGCCGCGCGAAGTGAATGGCCCGACCGAGCTGGAACACGCGTATACACCTAACCTCGATCGGCTGGCGGAAGAAGGCAATCTGGGTCTCAGCCAGCCGGCGGGCACGGGCGTCACGCCTGGCAGCGGCCCCGGCCATTTGGCGCTATTCGGATACGATCCGCTGGAGTATGTGATCGGGCGCGGCGTGCTGGAATCGGTGGGCATTGGCTTTGAGCTGAACCCGTCTGACGTGGCAGCCCGCGGCAATTTCTGCACGGTCGACGAGAACAACGTGATCATCGATCGGCGCGCCGGGCGCATTCCCACCTCCAAGTGTGTGGAGTTGGTGGAGAAGCTGCGCCCGATTACGCTGCCCGGCGTCGAGGTCTTCGTCGAGCCGGTGCAGGATTATCGCTTCTGCGTGATTCTGCGCGGCGAGGGGTTGGATGGTCATATCGCCGACACCGATCCGCAGAAAAAGGCGCCGCCGCTGCCGGCTGTGCCGCAGGTGCCCGAGGCTGCTCACACCGCCGAATTGTTCAATCAGTGGATTGCGCAGGCGCGCGAGATCCTGAAGAATGAAAGTCCGGCCAATGCGCTGACGCTGCGCGGCTTTGCGTCTTACCCGAAGCTGCCGCGCTTCCCCGCAGCGTACGGTCTGCGCTCGGCGTGCGTGGCCGTGTATCCCATGTACAAGGGCGTGGCGCGCCTGGTTGGCATGGATGTCATCAACTTCGAAGGCGGAAAGCCGGAAGACGAGTTTAGGGCTGTGGCTGACAACTGGGACAAATACGATTTCTTCTTCGTGCACATCAAGTACACGGACAGCCGCGGCGAGGATGGCGACTTTGAGGCGAAGGCGAAAGTGATTGAGGGCGTGGATGCCGCGCTGCCGCAGCTGCTGGCGCTGAAGCCCGACGTGCTGATCGTCACCGGCGATCATTCGACACCGTGGTCTTTGAAGAGCCATTCGTGGCATCCCGTGCCGTCGCTGCTGTGGGCGCCGGGCGCCACGCGCCGGGATGAGTGCCGCGTCTTTGGCGAAACCGAAGCGCTGCGCGGCGCGCTGGGCCGCTTCCCGGCGACGGACCTGATGATGTTCGCGCTGGCGTGCAGCAAACGCCTGGGCAAATTCGGCGCGTAGAGACTGATCCGACGAATCTCACGAATGAGTTTACGATTCGTGCGGATTCGTGTAAATGCGTGGAGAGAATCAAACGTCCCGATTGGCAGCGGTCGGGACGTTGTTTTTCTCGTGTCTCGCTTCAATGCTATAATGGACGCATGACTGAGATCGCGCTGCTTCAATCTTTTTTTGCCGATCAACACGATGTGCTGGTCGCTTACCTGTTTGGGTCCCGTGCCGAGGGGCGCGCGGCGCCCCAGAGCGACTACGACATTGCCGTGCTGGCGCGGGCCAGGCCAGTGCCAGCACGCCGGTTTGAATTGGCGAGCGAACTGGGCCGCCTGCTGAACGCTCGGCCGGTTGATCTCGTCGTGCTGAACGATGCTCCCGTGGAGTTAAGCTACGCAGTGGTGGCTGCCGGTCGATGCGTGTACGAGCGGGAGGTTGCCGCTCGAGTCGAGTTTGAAGCCACAGTGCTGAGCCGCTATGGCGACCTGCTGCCCATGCTGCGCGAACAGCGCCGTGAATTGATTCAGGGAGGAAGTTATGAGTCCGGAGTTCGCCGGAATCGAGCGGCGCTTGGACAGGCTGAACGAGTGCTTGCAGAAATTAGAGCCGCTGCGCCAGCGTCCACTCGCTGAATTCCTGACAGATGCTTACCTGCGCGACATCGTCGAGCGCAACCTGGAAGTCGCCGCACAGTGCTGCATCGACATTGCGAATCGCATCATTGCGCTGGAAAGCGCGCCGCGCCCGGCTGACTACTACGAGAGCCTGCTACGGTTGGGAGAAATCGGCGTGCTGCCCCTCGAGTTTGCACAACGCATCGCGCCGCTAGGCGGATTCCGCAATATCCTGGTCCACGAATATCTGAGCATCGAATGGAACCTCGTCTACGACAACCTGCAGCATCTGGATGATCTGGTGCGCTTTGCTGATTACGTGCGGCAGTGGCTGAGAGACCGGTAAGGCCATTTGATACCCCCGCCGACGTATTACACAATACGTTTGACCCTCTTCAACCACCACCAGCTGACCGCCGCCAGCGCCGCCGCCGTCGCGCCTGTCAGCACGCCGATCAAGATCGCCGCGTCGCTCCACAGTTGTTCCGGGTAGAGGCGGATCAGCGTGTCGTCGTAGCGAAAAGCGAAGGAGTCGCCTTCGAAGAACAGTTGATGGAACTGCAGGAAGAAAGCGTCGAAGTTGATCAGGATGTAGGCGATGAGTCCCGCCAGCAACAGCAGCGTCAGGATCGATCCGGCGCGCAGGCCCTGCGGCACGATATCGTGATAGGCCGGGCTTTTGCGGAAGACAATCGCCAGGATGATCAGCGCGCTGCCAATGGCTGAGCGCCAGCGGGAAAACCCTGGCCATCAACACGCGCACATCCTGCATATGTTTGATCTCGCGCGCGGTGAAGGCCGGTTCGCCAGTAGGCAGTTTCGCCTGCTCCAGCTCGATCAGCCCCGCGCCTTCCGGCACGACTGACGTACAGGCCCGCCAGCGCCAGAGGCGTGCGTTGTTCCGGTGTGAAGCCATAGGCGTCTGCCGGAAAGCCCGGGCGGCCGTATTCGAACTGAATGAACCACGGATTCGCCACAATTCGGATGTTGGCGACGACGAGCAGAAAGGGGATGGCTAGGGTGATGGCGCTGATGAGAATTTTTCGCAGCATGGCTGTCCTTTGGAATCAGACAGGAAGAAAGGAAGAAGGGAAGACAAGCTGACCTCAGGGCGAGGTCTTCTTGTCCTCTTGTCTTCCTGTCCTCTAGTCTTCACATCATTGCAGTTTGATTTCTCCCGCTGCCGACGCCGAACAGAAAACTCAGCATGATCTCATTGGTCAGCCGTTCCACCGGGGCGCGGTCGTCGGTGAAGACCAGCGCCGCGGGATCGAGCGGGCGGGCGTGCGCCAGGGCCCGTTCGGCGATGGCGCGCAGCGTTTCCGCCGGCATAGCGCTGAGATTGGCGCGCAGATTCTCCAGTGAGGTCGGCTGGTTGGTGGCGTACACGATCGAGTTGAACGAGCCGGGCACATCGACGACGTGGACCGACTGGAAATACTTCGGCCGCGGTCCTGGCCATGGCGTCGACCATCTGATAATCGGTGCGGGTGCGGCCGACGTTGATGGCGATCACGCCGCCGGGCGTCAGGTGCTCGCGCAGTTCCTGCATGAATTCGCGCGTCGTCAGATGCCACGGAATGTACGGCACGCGAAAGGCGTCGAGCGCGATCACATCGTAACGGTACGGTGAGTTGGCCAGGGCAGCGCGGCCATCGCCGACGATGACGTTGAGGTTGGGCTGCGTCATGCCGAAGTAGTCGCGGCCGACTTGCGCGATCTTCGGATCGATCTCGACGCCGTCGATGGGGAGCGGGCCGTAGAGTTCGGTGTACAGCCGCGCGATCGATCCGCCGGCCAGGCCGACGATGGCGAGGCGCTGGACGCGGCGCACGTCGTAAGGCGGCGCGTTGAAGAACGGCGCGATGGTGAAGTAGTCCCAGGTGCCGCCGGTCGTCACCCGATCGGGATTGTAGACCGAGTGAATGCCTTGCCCCTCGTTGAGCAGCAGGTAGCGCGTGCCGTTGCGCTCGACGACCTGAATGTAGTTGTAGCCGGACTCGCCCTGATAGATCGTGCCGCTGAGCTCGCTGAACGAGACGGGTATCAGCAGTGCGAGCAGGATTAATACAACCGGCATCCAGATCAATTTCAGCGCAGCGCGCTTCAGATAGAACAGCGCCAGCGCCAGCAGCAGCAGCGCCAGAAAAACGAAAGTACCGCGCGTGCCGAGCCAATCGAGCAGCAGCAATTCCGGCAGGAACGATCCGATGAAACTGCCCAGGGTCGAGACGGCGTACAAGCGCCCCACGGTGCGGCCGGACTGCGTCACGTCGTGCATGGCCAGGCGCACGGCAAAGGGCGAGACACAGCCCATAAGCGTGACCGGCACGGCGAACAGGATCAGCGTGACGCCGAAGGCTAGCGCGACAAGTGCCACGTTGAGATCCCCTAGATTTTGCAGGCTATCGCGCGCCAGCCGCAGCAGCGGCAGCGCCAGAAACGGAATGAGGCCGATCAGGAATGCGCCCCACGCGATGATGCGGTAAAGCGTGAGCGGGTAGGGGGATCGATCCGCCCAGCGGCCGCCCAGCATGTATCCGGCGGAGAGATACAACAAGATTAGGCCAATCACTACCGCCGAGATCAAATTCGACGTGCCGAAGACAGGCGCGAACAAGCGAAAGGCGGACAGTTCGACGGCGAGCGTCACGAGGCCGGTGAAGAAGACGGTGATGAGCAGTTGGCGGTTTGTAATGGGCGAGGGTTGATGTCCGCTGAGCGTCTGTTTGTTGATCATGGCGACGGGTATTATAATCGAAAACGTGATGAAGCCGCCGTCACTGCCAGCGCTGCCTGGCGAAGCAGTGACGGCGGTTCAGTCTATGAGGTGCAATGGCTGATATCGAACTCGAGAGCGCGATAATGGAAGTCAAAGACCCCAAGTCAGAAATCGTGGCGATGCGTTCGCTGCAACGCAACACCACCGCCAGCATGATTGACAGCGGCGGGTTTGGCGCGGCGCTGGGTTTCATCGGCTACAGCACCGTGCTGCCGACGATGGCGCTGGCGCTCACGAAGTCCGAGCCGTACGTGGGGCTGCTCACGACGTTGTGGAGCGGAATGTGGCTGCTGCCGCAGCTGCCGGCGGGCCGCCGCCTGGCCGGCCGGGTGTACAACAAGCCGGTGCTGGTCAAGGCCGCGTTTTTCAGCCGCATCGCGCTGCTGGCGATGGCGCTCGCGCTGCTCTTGACGCTCAATCCTGTCGTGCTGGCCGTGCTGCTGCCGATCACGATCGTCATCTTTCGCGGCCTCGATGCCGTGGCCGCGGTGGCGTGGTTCGACGTGATCAGCAAGGCATTTCCGCCGCATGTGCGCGGCAAGATTCTGGGCTGGACACAGTCGGCCGCGTTCGGCGCGCAATTCCTGTCGTCGTTCGTCGTGGCGTGGGCGCTGGGCACGTCCGGCCCGGCTTTCCCGAATAATTACGCGCTGCTGATGGGGCTGGCCGCGGCGTGCGTGATGGTGTCGTGGGTGGCGTTGCTTTTCTACGTCGAGCCGCGCGGCGAGACAGTGCAGCAATCCGCTGGCGCAACTGCGGCTGCGCGATCACGTGGGGCACATCCTCAAAACCGATCGGGCTTTTCGTCTCAACGCGATCGGGCGCATCCTTATCGGCGGCATCGGCTTTGCGACGCCGTTCTACGTGGTGCAGGCCACGCAGGTGCTCGATGTGCCGAGCGATACGATCGGGCTGTTTCTGGCCGCGCAGACGATCGGCGGCGTGACGTCAAGCCTGATCCTCGGCCCGATCAGCCAGAAGCGCGGATCGCACATCGTCATGCGCGCGACGATGGTCCTGGCCTTGATCCCGCCGCTCATGGGCCTGCTGCTCTACCTCTTCGCGCAGGACAACGCGACGCTGGCGACGATCGGCACGGTGCTGATCTTTGCGGCGATGGGCGCGACGGATGGATCGTTCCTGCTGGGCTTTTTGCAGCACGTGCTGGATATTGCGCCGCCCGGCCAGCGCACGGCTTATACGGGCCTCAGCAATACGATCGGCGGGCTCACCGTCATCGCGCCGACGATTGGCGGGCTGCTGCTGCAGGCCACGTCGTTCCCGGTGCTGTTCATCGTGACGGCCATTGCGCCGCTGGCGGGGCTGCTGGTGGTGCTGCGGATTCCGAAAGTGGTGCGTGAAACGTGACGAGTAATGAGTAACGAGTAACATAAAAGAAACCTCCGAGGTGGTATGCCACTTCGGAGGTTCTTGTATTGTGGTAATTACCCCCCACCCACCTTCCCCCCGTCGATAGACAGCATCGACAGGGGAAGGTGCGATCACTCCCTCCCCTGCGATGTGCTGTATCATCGCGGGGGAGGGTAAGGGTGGGGGCCATATGCTTGGCCTCTACTTTCTGATTACGGGCAACCAGAGATAACGAATGCTCTGATACTCATACGCCCCGATGTCAAAGCCTAGACCGACAGGCCGCGGATTGCCAGCGAGATCAGTGTACAGGCCCGTATCGACGCCGTGATCGATTGACGCCGAACCGAATTGCAGATGGTAATTGCTGTTGAGTGGATCGATGAACTTTGGATCGCCGCTGAGGCTGTGCCCGCCGCTCGTCACGCCGATGGTGTTGGTGATGGTGTTGAAGAAGAGATTGTAGTCTTCGTAGACCGTGCCGCCTGTGTTGCTGATGGCAATCGTGTGACTGGCGATGATGGTGTTGGTCAGGCGGAGTGTGCCACTCAAAACGTCGATGGCCGGCCAAGGTTTGATCTTCTGAGCTGGCGATCGTCGTGTGTATCAAATTCAAGTTGGTTTCTCGGTCAAACGTATCATTCATAGACAATGGCGGCGCCAGCGTTCATGGCGTGGTTGTTTGCTAGGACCGTATTTAGCGATGTGGTTGTCAAGCACGGATCCATTCAAGCCATATTCCGCCACCAATGGAAGCAGAGTTACTGAAGATCTGCGAGTCTGTATATCACCAATGGCCCGCCTCTGACGGCGATGCCGCCGCCATGGCCTGTAGAATAAGAAGTATCGAGCACACGGTTATTCTCCACCCGCGCATTGATCAATGTCGTTTCACTTATTGATTGTCAATGCCACCGCCGGGAAAATACGGCGATGTTGCTTATGACACTGGTGCCACTTAGGTAAAATCTGCCTCCCAACATTCCACCACCTGAAGCTCCGCTACTAACATTCCTTCTCAAATCGTCCGCCGTTTTATGTAGGCCGCCGTGCCTGCAAATACAAGCCGCCACCCTGCCGTCCCGAGTTGCTGATGAAGTCAGTGTTCGGTCAAATTTATATCGTCCTCCCATAGAGTCCACCTCCATCAGTACGCAGGCCCGAATTGTTTTCGAATCTGCTGTTGATCGCTTCAATTGTGCCTGGAACTCGCTGGCTGATTCCTGCAGCGTAGCCCCAAAGAGGGGGATTCAACGCGACGTTGCTGATCACAACAGTGTTGATCATAGCGTAGTCTTTCGCTCTCTGCATGCAGCCCAGCGCTGTCACTGCCTGTGTTTTGCTCAAATCGATTATTGACGACGGTAATCGAACCATCTGTGTGAATGAATGCGCCACCGCCATATCCACCATCGGACGCCGAATTCCTGTATGTAAACTCGTGTCACTTAGTGCGACTGGCTTGGTCCGAAGAATAAATATACAGGCCGCCGCCATCTGCAGTGGCGGCGTTTTTGGGACAAACATGGTATTCGGTAATGATAAGTTGCGCCATTCCAGATATACAGTACCTCCGCCCTAAGTGAACCTGCTACGTTGCCGATGAACTGAACATTGTTCATTTGAGCATTGCCCCGAAATGAAGGCCCCGCCCCCATATAACTGGTCGTGGGTCCCCCTGCCATTGCCATATCAATGCCGTGTCCTAAATTTAATGCCTCTATCAGCATATAGGCCGCCGCCAGTGTTTGCGACATTGTCGCTGAACTGGCTAGATATTACTTTCAGGCTATTTTGAACGTACAACCCACCGCCGTTGCTGGCCATGTTGCTGATGAAGATCAGATCACGGATCAGTGGTTGCGCGGTGTTGGTGATCAACGCACCACCGCCAAAATCGGCGCTGATTTAAAAAACCGCCCGTAAACGTCATTCCCGAAATCACGACCGAATTGCTGATCGTCGCGCCGGTCACGGTAAGGACGCGCTGACCCGCCACGGCGTGGAGGATCGTCGTGTCGCTGCTGACGCCGGTCAGACTCACGGGTTTGTACAGCGTGGTACTCTGGGTATAGAGGCCGCTGGCGATAAGAACTTGATCACCCGTGTTAGCGACATCAATGGCATGTTGCACGCTGGCGCAGGGTGCGGCCTGATCAAGGCACTCGTTGCTGCTATCATTGCCGGCAGTAGCCACGTAGCGCGTGCCATTCCTGAATTCATACGCGCCGATGTCAAAGCTTAAACCGATAGGGCGCGGATTGCCATCGAGGTCGGCATAAACGCCTGCATCGATGCCGCGATCGATCGCGGCGGAACCCGAATGAAGGTGGTAATCGCCATTGAGCGGGTCGACGAACCGGGGATCGCCATACACCTCATTCTTTATGGCAACGGTTGCCGTCGCGGTTTGCGCAATGGTCATGGGTGTGGCTTGCCAGAGAACACTGTCCATTGTAACGGTGCTGCCACCCGTGGCCCGCAGACCAACAGGTTGACTAAAGATGATCGTATTCGTTAGAGCAATTATGCTGAATGACGGACCGTAGTAAAAATCCGTTGCATATATTCCACTTCCATCGCCACTGGCGTTGTGAGCGAACGTGTTGTGAACGAGACGTGCAGAACTTCCTGCGATGTAAAGTCCACCTCCCGCAGTTTCAGCTTGGTTTTCGGCGATGACATTGTTGACGAGCACGGCGGTATTGGGACCTTGCACCAGGGATATCCCGCCGCCAACCTGGCTAGAGATATTGCTCTGAATGATATTTCCGATGAGAGTCGTATCGCTGGCGGTTAGAAATATCCCACCTCCGCCTAACGCCGAGGCACTGGAATCGATGTTATACTCAATGACGTTTGATTTTAGGGTCGCAGTGCTAAAGTAGATGCTCACTCCCGCGCCATCGGCGAAATAGCCTTCCGTTCGATTATGGCGAATGATATTGCCGGTCAGTGTTACACTGCTGTTCGACATACACACGCCACCGCCGCAGGCATAAGTCGCTGTGTTACTCAGAATTTGGTTGTTATTGATTGTCGCCGTGCTGAATTTCAGCAGCAATCCGCCGCCATTTGAAGAAGTATTGCTGACAATCACATTAGCGCTGACCACTGCGCTGCTTCCCAGTAAAGATATGCCGCTCCCGGCGGTGCTCATCACCGTATTGTGCGCTCAAGCGAGCATTGGCATTTTTCAGAAAGATTGCACCATCCCTTGTAAACGCCCGCCGAATTGTTGACGATCTGGTTGCCGTACAATGTCATCGTCGCGGTTATAGCAAAAACTGCGCCGCCGACATTGAGGCACTGTCCTGGAAGACAGCCGGCATCGTAGCCCATATCAAGTGGATTGCCGTTGGTGAGTTGTAATCCGTCAATCGTCGGGCTGATATTTCCCATGACGTAGAAAACGCGGCCTTGTGCCTGCGCGTCGAGCACAGTGGGATTGCTCAAAGGATCAGCGATAAGCCAATTGGTCGTGGTGTAACCGCCGCGCAGCGCAAGCGTTTTGCTGAGATATACGATCTGGGTTACGACGCCAGTTGTGGTGACATCCGCACGCGGGCGGACACTTAGATCGCTGTAAGTTCCGGCGGCGATGCGGACTTCGTCCTGATCGGCGGCAACATCCACGGCATGTTGCAGCGTCGCACAGGGGAGGAATGAATCCAGGCAGTTATTGCTGCTGTCCATGCCGGTCACGGCGACGTAGCGCGTATGCCCCGCGAATTCATAGGCGCCGAGATCGTAACCTGCTCCAAAGGGACGCGTCTGGCCGTCCAGATCATTAGCAATACCGGCATTGATGCCGGCATCTATGGCCGGGGAACCGGCGCGCACATGATAGTCATTATTCGCTTCGTCGACAAAGCGTGGCGCGCCACTGTCGGCATGTGAAACGTTGACTGGACCACTCGTGTTCTGAGTGTTGCTATACCAGAGCACCCCATCTATGCTGAAGGGTGCGCTACCCGCATACTGTACTCCAGTGGCAAATCCGCCAATGATCATGTTGCGGACCAGAATCGGTTGTTGGGAGTATAGGCCGCTGCCTTGGCCGGTGCCCACGAGGGTCGTATGGTCTATCCGACCGATAGCATAATCTTCAACATAAATCCCGGTGCCAACCTGATTGTCACTGATATTCAGCGCGACAACGTTGTTGCGCAAGGTATTGGGCCCGGTTGAATAGGCGTATAGTCCACCGCCGCCGGTTGCCGCTGAGTTGCTAATAATCAGATTTTGCTCGATCAAGTTATTCATTCCAAAGATGACCAGCCCGCCGCCCTTACCTGGCAATTGGGTGTCAGCACGGTTTCCCCTGAAGGTATTGTGTCGTACCGGTGACAGCATAGGCTTCGTCAATCCACAGTCCGCCACCACCACTGGCCTCGTTGTTCAGAAACTGGTTATTTTCAAAGATACTGTAGTTCACGCCCTCGACGCGCACACCACCACCAATCGCAGCCGTGTTATTTGTGATGTGATTGCTGAAAAACATGGCGCTTCCGCCTTCAACATTAACCCCACCTCCACCGCCTGCGCGATTATTAGCAATGGTGTTCCCGAAGAGCACCGGTTGCCGACCGAGATAGCCATCGTAAATATAGACTCCGCCGCCGAGACCACCGCCGGTGTTGCTGACGATGACATTGTTGGTTAGTGTAACGGTGGCTGAGATCGCCAATACTCCGCCTCCGGCGTCCACGTTCATAACGGGATCGCCCTTAAGGCCCGTGGCATCACCACCGGTGATACTGAAGCCCTCAGCAGTAGGTGTAATTGTGCCGATGATTGCAAACACTCGCCCGCGTGATTGCGCATCCAGTACGGTCGGATATAGCGCCGGATTGGAATTGAGCCAATCGGTAACGGTGTAACCACCGCGCAAGATTAGCGTCTTGCTTAAGTAAGCAACCTGAGTAATGGCTTCGCGCACATGGACATCGGTGTAGACGCCGGTAGCGACGCGGATTTCATCGTCACCAGTCGCTGTGTCTATGGCATATTGCACTGTGGCACAGGGAAAACCACTGTTGCGTGCGAGCTATTGCCAGCATCTGATCCGATGGCAGACACGTATCGAATTTGATTGACGGGTGCAGCCTGGATACGTGCCTGTGCTGTGGTGCTTGTTAGCAGAAGATTGATCGTGACAAGGACCAGGACGGCCAACGCGAGGGATATCAACCAGCGGGATAGAGCGCGAGTAGCCATTAATCTCCTTGGTGCAGTCCCCGCGCTAAATAGCCAGCAAAAACCCGGCTGCACCGGCGTAGCGCAACCAGGCGGATTTTAGCATCCCTTTGCTTGCGTGCGAAATCCCCTGCGTGGGGCCACTAGCGACGTCATGCCCGAGTGTTGTAACCGGGCATCCAGGTTCACTGAGCGAATCGGACGGCTGGATTCCCGCCACGTCGTACCCTGCACGTTGTGCCGGCGACGTGCAGGCGACAGCTGCAGAATCATGCTGGTGCGCCGTCACACCGCACTGCACGCACGAAGTCCCCGCAGCGAAGCGCAGTGGGAGTGGGTGCATGTGTGCCGAGTGCCTTCGCCTTGCCCGCCGCGTTGTGGCGGAGGCGCGCTGGGCAAATCAGGCATCCAGGCGAATCCGGCTGCTGGATTCCCGCTCGCTATGCGGCACGCGGGAATGACGCTCCCCGGCGAGTGGTTACCGCGCCGGGATATTACTCGTTACTCATTACTCGTTGTGACAAAACTTGCCGGCCAGCCAGATCGCAGTTCACTCGTCACTCGTCACTCATCACTTCTCACACCGCCACCTGCGCCCCGCCGTACATCGACGTGCTCAGCGCCTCTTCCAGCGGGTCGCCGTTGCGCACGACGCTGATGGGAATGCCGGACGCCGCGAGCTCGGCGATGACGTCTTCGATGCCGGGCGGCCCGCCAAACGATTTCACGTCCAGCACGACGGCGGTCACGTAGACGCCGCTGCGCTTGAGATGGCGCGCCACCTGCGCCCACTTGGGCACGGGCGACGGCGAGATCAGGATCAGCGTCGAGCCACGGGGCAGCGCCGGGGTCTCGCGATAGAGCAGCTCCTCAAAGGGCACGGTGCCCTGCGCGCGCAGCACCGCCAGCGCTTCGAGAACTTTTTCAAGCTGCCGCTCACCCCGATCGGCCTGCATGACTTCGCGGCGCTGGCCGATCGCCATGAAGCCCAGCGTGCGATCGCGCCGCAGGAAGAACTGCGCAATCGACGCCGCCGCGCAGATGGCGTATTCCTCCGTGCTGGGCGGCAGCGTAAAGTGCGGGATCGTGTGCTTGATCAGCACTTCCATCTCGTCCACTTCCACTTCCGGCATGCGGCGATCGCCGTAGTGCGTGCCCGACCACAGATCAAGCAGGATCCACACGTCGGCCAGCGGATCCAGCTCGAACTCCTTGACGATCAGCCGGTCTTTGCGGGCGGTGCTTTTCCAGTGGATGCGATTGAAGGGATCGCCGGGCTCGTAGTCGCGCACGCCGGCGGCATTGGTGGTGATGTAGTGGGTGCGGCGGCGCAAAGCATCGCCGCCGGGCAGCATGCCGATGGGCAGCGGGAACGAGCGCAGCGCCACCGTCTTGGGATACACCACCACGCTCGACGTGTGCGGCAGGTGATACTTGATGCGGAACAGGCCGAAGGGATCGCCGCTGGTCAGCGTGATGGGCCCCAGGCGGAAGCGGCCTCGCTCGCGGCAGTAGGTGCGAATCTTCCAGGCATACTCGGCTTTGGCCGAAAGGTTGGAAATGATTTGACTGGCGTGGTGACCCGGCAGGTCCGATTCATCGTTCACTTCCAGCCACATGTTGCGCACTGCGCCGCGATTGCGCACGGTGAAGCTCTCGTTGAGAATGCTGCCGACCTGGGCGCGCCGCGCGCGAGTCTGGCGCACCAGCTGCACGCGGCTCAAAGCCAGCCGCGCCCAGAAATAAGTCACGATCAGCAGCAGCAGGATGACGTAAAACACCGTGAAGAAGGCCGTGCGCGCTGTGGCGAGGCCCAGGAACAAGGCTACCAATCCGATGAGGACAACTGTGCGGACACGAGTCATAGTTAACTGGGCTTTACCGATCCGCCGGGCACCGCCACCGATCCCAGGATCTCCACAATCAGCGCGGTGGCATCCACGTCTTTGATGCGCGCCGCCGGGTTGACGATGATGCGGTGCGCCAGCGCAAAGGGCGCCAGCGCCTTAATGTCGTCCGGGATCACGTAGTTGCGATCATGCAGGACGGCGCGCGCCTGGGCGGCGCGGAACAGCGTCAACGAGCCGCGCGGCGAAGCGCCCAGATAAATATCGGCGTGCTTGCGCGTATGGGTCATGATCTCGATGATGTAGGACTTCACCAGAATGTCCACGTAGATCTCGCGGATGGCGGCCTGCGCGGCAACCAGGTCCTGCCCGATGGCCACTTGCCCCAACGACTCGATCGGGTGGATTCGCTGCTGTGAATCCAGCACGGCGATCTCGTCCTGCGGCTCAGGATAACCCAGCCGCACCCGCAGCATGAAACGATCGAGCTGCGCTTCGGGCAGCGGAAAAGTGCCTTCATATTCAATCGGGTTCTGCGTGGCCATCACCAGGAACGGCTCTTCGAGTTTATGCGTCTCGCCGTCGATGGTAACCTGCCGTTCTTCCATCGCTTCCAGCAGCGCGGCCTGCGTCTTGGGCGTGGCCCGGTTGATCTCGTCGGCGAGCACGATGTTGGCCTGAATAGGGCCGGGCTGGTACACGAACTCGCGCGTGCGCTGATCGAAGATGCGCACGCCGGTCACGTCGCTGGGCAGCATGTCGGGCGTGAACTGGATGCGCTTGAACACGCACCCGATCGATTTGGCGATTGACTTGGCGAGCATCGTCTTGCCGACGCCGGGCACGTCTTCGATGAGCAGATGCCCGTGGCACAACAGGCTGATGATGGCTAACTCGATGGTGTCGTGCTTGCCGAGGATGACCTTCTCCACATTGGCAATGATCGCTTGGGCAACAACTTTTGGATCAGTCATGGACAGGCAGTCTCCGGAGGAAATTGTGCGGCACTTGAAAGTATACCCTAAACTCGCCGAAAAAGTTCAAATCCCTCGACCACTGTGCGAAGCATCCCGCGGGACTCGCGAGATGGCAGACCCAGCTCAGGCGGCAGATGACACGCATTTCATCTTGCCGCACCCCTCATGCTATAATCGCAGTGAGGGAGAGACCATGGACGCCATACGTGCTTTCATCGCCATTGAACTACCCGCGACCATCCTGCTGGAATTGGACCAGATCGAAGCGCGCCTGAAACCGCAGATGCCGCACGATACCGTCCGCTGGGTCAAGGCCGACAGCATTCACCTGACGCTGAAATTCCTGGGCCAGGTGCCATCCGATCAATTGGGGCTGATCACGTCGTCACTGCGGTCGGCCGTGGCCGCGCATGCGCCTTTCACGCTGGAAGTGGCCGGCGCGGGGTGCTTCCCCAGTATTCACCGGCCGCGCGTCGTGTGGGTGGGCATTCAGGAACACGATCATCGGCTGCATGCCGTGCAGCGGGCCGTGGAGAATGCGATCGCGCCGTTGGGCTACCCCACGGAAATCCGCGACTTCACGCCGCATCTCACGCTGGGCCGCGTGGCGCGCGATGTGCGGCAAGTCGATCAGAAGAACATCGGCGATGTGGTGCAGGCCGCGGGGGTCGGCTCGCTGGGCAAGTGGGAGGTCAGGCAAGTGGCGCTCATTAAGAGTGATTTAAAACCCAGCGGCGCGGAATACACTGTTCTGACACAAGCAGCGTTAACTGCCAAATAAGTCCTGACAGGCTGCGACTTACTGTCGGGCCCGTGGGATGGCTATGTTCCTCGATCGTGTTGAAGCCGGACGGCAGCTTGCCGAAGCGTTGATCGATCTGCGCGATCGCCCGGATCCGATCGTCGTGCTGGCGATACCGCGCGGCGGCGTGGTCGTGGCCCGGGAAGTAGCGCGGGCGCTGCACGCCCCGCTGGATATCTGCCTGACCCACAAAATCGGCGCTCCGGGCAACCCTGAACTCGCCATCGGCGCCGTGGCCGACGACGGCACGACGATCCTCGATGAGTTCTTGAGTCATAGCCTGCAAGTACCCCGGCAGTACATCGAGGCCGAGTTGCAGTACTGGAAGATCGAACTGGCGCGCCGCGCCGAGGTGTATCGCAGCGGCCGCGCGCGTGTGCCGGTGAAAGATCGCGTGGCGATTGTGATCGACGACGGTGTGGCGACGGGTTCGACGCTGATTGCCGCGCTGCGCTCCACGCGCGCGGCTGGAGTGAAGTCACTGATCGCCGCCGTGCCGGTGGGGCCGCGCGATACGATCGAGCGGGTGTTGAGCCGTGAAGCCGACCGGGTGGAATGCCTGCGCGCGCCGGTCGATTTTTATGCCGTGGGCGCATTCTATCGGCACTTTGAACAGGTCAGCGACGAGGAAGTCATCGAGGCAATGATCAATGTTCAATGAACAATGATCAATGGCAAATGACAAAGGGTAATCCCAGTCCCTCCGTCACTCATTCCCCCGATCGATGGTTGAATCCTCGCAGCGGCCTGCTTAACAGCCATGTGACGACAAAAGCAAATAGCGCAATGGCGATGACGCCCGTAAGTTGCGCCGTGAACTGGCCGGGATCGTTGGGCAGATTCGCTCCGGCGATGACGCCCGTGACGCCTTGCCCGGGCACGCCCAGATACTCGGTCACCCCCACGTTGTTCCAGCCCGCGCCGTACGTCCCATTGGCAAACAGGCCCGCAGCCAACAGCGACCACGCGCCTCCCACCGCGCCCAGCGCTACCGCGCCGATGCTGTCTTCATAACGCAGCCGGCGTTCGAACGCGACCGATCCCAGGGCGATCAGCACTCCGCCGCTGGCGCCCGCCAGCAGGACCGCCCACGCCGGCGCAAAGGGCGCGAGCGGCGTCGAGACGATCAGGCCGCCGACGACGCCGCGCGCCGCGATCGGTATATTGGGTGCGCCGCTGAAGAACCAACCCAGGAATAAGGCGGCGATCGTCGCGGCGGCTGTGCCGATGAGCAGGTTGGCCGCAACGAAACTGAGATCGATCGAGGGCAGGGCTTTCACAATCGGGTTGGTGGCGATCCACAGCAGCCAGCCGATCACAACCAGCAGCGCGCCGAAGATCGAGCGAGCCGGGCCGGCGAGCGCAGCACGCGCCTCCGCGTCGACCGGGCCGGCGTCGGCCGGGCGCTTGAGGCGCAAAGCCGTCAGCGCGGCCAGCGTAATAAATCCCGCCGCGAGGAAGGCGGAAGCGATGCCGCCCGGATCGATCAAACCATGCCCCAGCCTGGCATCGAGGCCGAGCGTGGACAGCCAACCGCCGCCCCACGACCAGCCTCCCGCCAACGGGATGATGAAGCCGGCGGCGAGAAAGGTGATGAAGGCAATGATGACTGAGCGCGCGCGGCCCGCCAGCGCGAGGCCGGGCAGGAGCGCCGCCGTGGCGACGATGGGCAAGTGCTGCAGGAACAGCGTGAAGACCAGCGCGGTGTCGCCAGGCAGGCTGGATTCGACTTGCAGCAGAAATCCTTCCAGTCCCACCACGCCCCAACTGCCCGTGGTGCTGCTGACCGGTGACCACAGCCGATCGAGTCCGCGCAGGCCGGCGGGCACATCGGGCCGCAGGCCAAGGCCGCCAAATTGCAGCGCAAAGCCAAGGGCGGCGTACGACACGATCGCCACCGCGAGGACGAGCAGGGCGGTGACGGCCTGCTCGCGCACGCGCGCAGTGTCCCACGTGCCCCATGCCACCAGGATCAGGCCCAGCGGCAGAAGATACACCAACAGGATCGGTACCAGGTCCATGGAATTCCCTGAGGTGAGCGTACCCTTCCGCTTCGACGGGATGCGCGGCGCGGTGGCCGATCAGCCAGGCCTGGCTGCTGATCGGCGGGCGATCCCCCTTCGGTTTGACCCGCTCGTAGGAACCGTCGGGCAACAGCCGGCGCGCCTTCATGGTATCGTTCAGGTACACCTCCAGGATGTCGTCGCGCAAGTGCCGGATGAGCTCGGGGTTCTCGATCGGAAACAGCACTTCCACGCGGTGATCGATGTTGCGCGGCATCAGATCGGCGCTGCCCACGTAGACCTCTTCCTGGCCGTTGTTGTGGAAGTAATAGACGCGGCTGTGTTCCAGGAAGCGTCCCACGATGCTGATGACGCGGATGTTCTCGCTGACCTCGGGGATGCCGGGCCGCAGGCAGCAGATGCCGCGCACCAGCAGATCGACCCTGACCCCGGCCTGCGAAGCCGCGTAGAGCAGCTGGATCATATGCCGGTCCACCAGCGCATTCATCTTGAAAATGAGATGGCCGTTCTTGTGCTTGCGGTGATTCTCGATCTCGCGCAGGATCAGTTCGGCCATGCGGGCGCGCAGATTGATCGGCGCCACCAGCAGCTTGCGGTAGTCGGTCTTCAACGAGTAGCCGGTGAGATAGTTGAAGAGATCGGTGGCGTCGGCGCCGATCGCTTCGTCCACGGTGAAGAAACCGATGTCCGTGTACAGCGTGGCGGTGACGACGTTGTAATTGCCGGTGGCCAGATGCACGTAGCGGCGGATGCCGTCGCCTTCCTTGCGCACCACCATGGCGATCTTGGAATGGGTCTTCAGGCCCAGCAGGCCGTAGACCACGTGCACGCCCTCCGACTCCAGGCGGCGGGCCCAGCCAATGTTGCTTTCTTCGTCGAAGCGCGCTTTCAACTCCACCAGCACGGCCACCTGCTTGTTGTTCTCGCTGGCTTCCAGCAGCGCTTCCACGACCGGCGAATTGCGCCCCACGCGATAGAGGGTCTGCTTGATGGCGAGCACGTCGGTATCATTCGCCCCGGCGCGCAGAAAATCGACTACGGGCTTGAACGAATCGTAGGGGTGATGCAGCAGGATGTCCTGCTGCCGGATGGCCTGGAAGATGTCGCCCGTGTACGACTTGTTCTTCAGCGGGGCCGGCAGCGCCGGCACAAAAGGCACGTCTTTCAAGTCGTACCGATCGATGCTGTAGAGACCCATCAAGTTGCTGAGGCCCAGCGGCCCTTCGGCGGTGTAGAGATCGTTGCGGTCCATTTCCAGATTCTCGATCAGAATCTGGCGCAGGCGCGCGGGCATGGCAGTGTTGACGGTGACCTTCACCACGATGCCAAAGCGCCGCTGGCGCACGCTCTCTTCCATGCTTTCCAGCAGGTCCATCGCCTCCAATTCCTGGATGTCGATGTCCGCGTCGCGGATGACGCGGAAGGGATGCGCCTCGATGATTTCCACGCCGGGGAACAGCTTGGCGATATGCGCGGTGATGATCTGATCCAGCCACACAAAGTAATGATGATACGGCACGGTGCCGTCCTTGCGGACGCTGCCGGACGACGACTTGATGGGCACGAAGCGCGGCAGGGTATCGGGCACTTTGATGCGCGCGAAGCGCTCGTGGCCTTTGACATCGCGGAGCATCACGGCCAGGTTGAGGCTGAGATTGGAGATGTGCGGAAACGGGCGGCCCGGATCGACGGCCAGCGGCGTCAACACCGGGTAGACCACTTGATCGAAATACTCGTCGACCTTGGCCTTTTGCTTGTCGGCCAGCGTGGCGTAATCCAGAATGTGAATGCCCGCCTGATCGAGTTCCGGCAGCAGCTGCTTTTGCAGATAAGCGCGCGCATCGTTCATCAGGCGTGACGCGGCGCGGCGAACGGCGGCCAGCTGCTCGGCGGGCGTCACGCCGTCGTTGGTCACGTCCACGATGCCGGCGCCGACCTGCTGTTTCAGGCCGGCCACGCGCACCATGAAGAACTCGTCCAGGTTGGAACCGACGATGGAGAGGAACTTGGTGCGCTCCAGCAGCGGGTTCTGCGGGTCTTGAGCTTCTTCCAGCACGCGCCGGAAGAATTCCAGCTGGCTGAGCTCGCGGTTGATGAACAGCTTGGGGTCGTCCAAAGCCGGATCGAGCTTGAGGTCTTTCAATTGATCGTCGTGTTGTGCCATGGGGGCTCCCGCCTGATGGGCTGGGAGCATTGTAATATGCAAGTGATTCTCTAGCAAATGCGGGCATTTGACGCGCGGGTGCCGCCATGATAGTATCGCGTCATCTGCGGGACCCGGGAGCGCATATGAAGCTGGTAACCTATCTGTCGGGCAGTCAGGTTTCAATTGGAGCGGTGGACGAGCGCGGCGTGGTCGATCTCTCGGCAATCGCGCCGGACATGCTGAGTCTGATTGCGGCAGGATCGGTGGGGCTCGATCGGGCGCGCGCCCTGTTGGCGTCGGCCTCGGCTTCCATCCCGGTCGGCGCGGAGCGTGTCACCCTCCTCGCGCCCATTCCCAAACCGCGCCGCAACATCATGTGCCTGGGGCTGAATTACGCCGAACATGCCCGCGAGTCCGCGGAGGCGCGCGGCCGCGAATACCAGCAGCACGCGCATCCGGTGTTCTTCACCAAGGCCACGCACACGATCAACCGCCACGAGGGCGCGATTCCCTTTGACCCCGCGGTGAGCGAGCAGATCGATTGGGAGGCCGAGCTCGGCGTGATCATCGGACGATCGGGCAAGAACATCCCGATGGCGGAAGCGACCGATCACGTTTTTGGCTACACCTGCCTTAACGATGTTTCGGCGCGCGATCTGCAGGCGAATCACAGCCAGTTCTTCAAAGGCAAGAGCCTCGACGGCGCGTGCCCCATGGGGCCGTGGATTGTCACGGCGGATGAAATTCCCGATCCACACGCGCTGCATATTGCCTGTCGCGTGAATGGCGTGACGAAGCAAGACTCCAGCACTGCGCACATGATCTTCCGCATCCCCGACATCCTTGCGATCTTGTCGCGCGGCATGACGCTGGACGCGGGCGACATCATCGCCACGGGCACGCCCAGCGGCGTGGGCTTTGCGCGCAAACCGCCGGAGTTCCTGAAGCCCGGTGACGTGGTGGAAGTGGAGATCGAAAAGATCGGCGTGCTGCGCAATCGGATAGGGGCATGACCGCCAACTACTCCATCACACTGACCGATCAGCCCGAACCCGACGATGTGCGCTTTATCGAGGAGGGGCTGGCGACGTATAACTTGCAGTATGCGCCGCCGTACAACACGCAGCGGCTGGTGGTGCTGCTGCGCGCCGCAGACGGCAAGTTGCTGGGCGGCATCCTGGGCCTGACGTGGTGGGGCTGGCTGCGCATTGATATTATGTGGCTGGACGAAGCAGTGCGCGGCCAGGATTGGGGCACGCGCCTGATGCAGATTGCCGAAGCCGAAGCGATCCGGCGCGGCTGCCATCACGCCTTCCTCGATACGATGAGCTTTCAGGCGCTGCCGTTTTACCTCAAACTCGGCTATACCGTCTTCGGCCGGCTGGATGATCTGCCGGTGGGGCATTCCATGCACTTCCTGCAGAAAGAACTCTCGCCGCGATGAATGACATTGATCGGCAACTTCTTCGTCAGGCCATCGACGTGGCCCGCCGTGCCCGCCAGCACGGCAATCATCCCTTTGGCGCGGTGCTGGCCGACGAGCAGGGCCAGGTGCTGCTCGAAGCAGAGAACACCGTCAATACGGATAATAATGACTGCACCGGCCATGCCGAACTCAACTTGATGCGTCTGGCCTCGCGGCAATTCTCCGCCAGGGCGCTGTCGCGCTGCACGCTGTACACCAGCACCGAGCCATGTCCCATGTGCGCCGGATCGATCTTCTGGGGTGGGGTAGGGCGTGTGGTGTATGCCCTCAGCGAGGAAGGTCTGTACGCGCTGACGGGCGACTCGCCGGATAAGTTGCTGCTCTCGTGCCGCGACGTTTTCGCGCGCGGTGGCCGCCCGACCGAAGTTCTCGGCCCGGCGCTGGAAGACGGAAGCAAGCGTAGTACATGAAGGGTTCTGGACAGATTCTTCGGACGGCTGTGGTAAGATCAGGCCATGGTAACCCAACCTATTCCACCAGCAATTGCGCAAATTGCGCCAGACGGCAACCTTACGCCTCGTCAGACTCGGCATATCCTGATCGAGATAAGTCTGCGCCGCCGAGTGCATCCGGGTCAGGCAGTAGTGCTGCAATTTATGCTTGGCGAAAGAACGGCAATGCATCAGTGGCCTGATTTCCGCGCAATCCTGTTGGGAATTGACTGGGTTATTATTGGCGGTGTTGCGACGCGCGCCTACATGCCAGAGCGGGTTACCAAAGATTTGGATATGCTGGTGCGTCGCTCACCGACGGAGTAGACGGTGATTCGAGCGGCTTACAGCGACATGGCTATATACTCGTTGTCGAAGCCGTCTCGTGGTACCAGGTTATTTGATGCGTTCGCCAGATGGGATTGAAGTCGATGTGCTATTTGGCCGTTATTCCTGGTTACGTGAAGCATTTGCCCAGCGTCCGGTATGATCAGGCGGGTTATCCCGATTATTAGTGCTGCCGTTTCTCGTGTTGATTAAGTTGGCGGCCAATGCGTGGTCGTGATTCGGCAGACATTACGACCATGCTTGGCCTGGCGTCCGCCGAAGACCTCGATCGAGTGCGCGCTGCCGTCGCCCGCTACAGTCCTGAGGACAGCGGCGATCTGGAGTCCTTGATTTTCATCGGGCAAAAAGAACGCGAACTGCCGCCCGATGCAGATTAGCATGGATTGTCGCATCGGCTGTGGCGCGTGCTGCGTCGAACCCTCGATTTCGTCCCCCATCCCCGGCCTGCCCAATGGCAAACCAGCCGGTGTGCGCTGCGTGCAGCTCACCGGCGACAACCGCTGCCGGATCTTCGGCCAGCCCGATCGGCCGGCCGTGTGCGTCAACCTGCGTCCCTCGCTTGAGATGTGCGGCACAAGCGACGAGCACGCCTTCGCCTACCTGGCCTGGCTGGAGCATGCCACGCGTCCATGTTCGTGAAGTCCGTGCTGTGATAGTGGCCGCCCGCGTCATCTCCCGGCAGCCACATCATACCAGAGTGAGGGGCAGCCACATATACCGGCTGGTGAAGATGTTCAAGTCGCCAGTACGCAGCGTTTCTTAGATAATGGCGAGGTCTTCGCCAGTGATTTTGAGTGGGTCAGTGGGCACGGAGCATCGTCTCCATCAGGAAACGGCACTTGTGCGGCGGTTCATGGTGTCCATCGTATAGGAGTTCTGTGACCGCAGTCAATGTTTGGCGAAGTGCTATCTCAAATTGCGAAAGGGCGCTTGAGAGCGAGGCGCGATGAGATTGCGTATGGATATTTTTCTGAAGTAATTGATTCTTATTACGCTCATAAGAATATCTCACCAGTTCAATTCAAGTTTTGACATACTTCATACCACAATCTTTACCTTTCCACATTGACAAAGCGGATTTCGGGTTTAAACTTATTATCGCTAGAACTTAATACTGCATGCGTCTCGCAACCGAATAACCAATGGTGCTAGTTTGACAAAAGTCATCGGGCCGGCCAATCTAAAGTTGCCAGACCACTAGCCAGGAGTCAACCCGATAACCGCGCTAGACTTTTCACAGACTGTGTCGGGAATGGTTCATCTATCAATTGCAGAGTTTAGTTTGCAACTACCAAATTGGATACATCGAGCACTTGCACACGATGTTGGAGAGGGGTAGCCTCATGATCAGTGAGATAGTTATACTTTGCTCGATGATATTTACACGGAAGCTGGTGATGCCATTCAACGTGACTAATTAGCCTTAATCTTCAAACCCATCAATTCAAGCGGCGCAATGGTGCGGGGGAAGTACGTCATTGTGCCTTGCACAGAAAGACCGGCCATGGATCCACGGCTGGTCTTTGCTTCGGAGGAGATATTAAGGCAACCACAAGAAACTCAAGCGATGCGCTCCACTGTCGTCGACTCAGGTGATATTCGATGCTTTCAAATGTCAAAGTCCATAGCGAAAAAGCGGTGGCTACTCCGACCATTCGGAGATGGGATCCAGGCTATGATCAGACTCAGTCATCTACTGCTATCTGCCTTCCTATATGCGGCGGTCTCCATTGTTCTCACGGCCTGTGTATCTCTGACCGCCGCCCCGGACGAGAGTACTGCGCCAAGATGCGGCTACCGGCAGCTGTTTCAACCGGACAGATCCCATCGCAGCCGCCTGAGCCTTCCGAAGTGCCAACAGCGCATGTGAGCACGCCAGTGGAGCAAACAAGTAGCCCAACACGTGCAGTCCCCCCAATGAACAACGAAGAGATAGTTGGAGGGCGTGTTATAGAGAACAATCTGGGCTGTGAGATGAATGCCGCCTGCTATCTTCGCCTGTTGGTGGATGGAGACGAAATACGCATCGTTTACCATTATGGAGAGTGGCCCCGCTGCAACAATTCGGAAACAGCCCGTGAGGCCATTAAAATTGGCGTCGCTGCAGAAGTTGAGGTCCTTGGTCGCTGGACGGAGTTGGACGGCGATAGATTCCTGAGCACATGTGATTCGCCAGATTACTACATTAGAGTTATCAAACAGGTACCTTGATAAGGGGGCCTGGGTGTTAACGACGCCTCCTGCGAGTTGTTGTTAGGATCATGGCGACAGATACAGTAAATCAGTAAGTTATGCCGTACGATATCTATCCGTTAATCATCACAGGAGGAAGTACATGTGGCGCTTACTTAAAGTTCTCATCTTGTCTGTGATCTTGATTGCTTCGCTGTCACTCCCCGCTATCCCAGCCGTACCTAGAACAATGGCAGTCTGACAATCATCCGCCAGTTGCACTCCTCAATCTATCCGCCAATACTCCAAGCCTCCTTGAGGCTCAAAGACTGACTCCCGTTGCCGCGACACAGCCCCGAACTACTGACGCGGCTGCTATATCTACTGATGAACCCGGCAAAGAGTGTGTCACGATCGATTTTGAAGGAGTTGGCAATAACAGTACAATCCCGGAGTTTGACGGGATTACATCGCCTGGTTGGCTCGGTATCATTGATGCAGACAACGGTGGAAGTGGCAACATTGCCTTCGAGCCCTCACCTTCGACCATCGCCTATTGGCTCTACGGCGATACCTGGCGCAACATCAACTTCGCCGAGCCGGTTTCCGAAGTCAAGTTCTACTACGCATCATATCCGGCAGTCAACCTAGAGGCCTTTAACGCGGCCGGCCAATCGGTTGCATCAGCAGTTGGCCCAAGTAACTATAATCAGGGACCCGGTGGAGACCCCACCGGCACCTACAACAAGTGGGATCCCCTGAGCGTGAGCGCAGACGGAAACATCATCAAGACCGTAAAGGTGTCAGGGAATGTAAACCAGACAGGCATTGATAACTTAATCGTCTGCCGGCGAAGCATACGTATCAACAGTGTCGAGTTTACACAGGCGATCCAGGAATGGCAGACGTTAGAGGACCTGCAGGCGGACCTTACTGGTGACGGTGAACCGCCGGTCCCCATCGTAACTGGTAAGCCGCTTGCGCTCAGAGTCTATATGGAACCGGTTGAAGCCGTCACAGACGTCCGCATAGAGTTGAGTGGTGTGGCTCGCGCCGATCAAACTATCACGCTGCAGCCCGGTTGCACTGTCGAGAAGGCTCGCAGACAACAAGACAAATGTGCATCGGCTGACTTCTACTTTACGCCGCCAGCCGGGCAGTGGACCGCCGCCATCAAGACATATGACAAGGATGACAACGAGATCGAGAGTCAGAATTTCGGCATTACTAGCCGCCGCACCAGTGCTCTCACCCTAAGAGCGGTAGCCGTTTGCGATGCGCAGGATGCGCAAGGCAACTGGCAGTGTGCGGCTGCCGAATACCCTTCCCGGACTCATGCCGTTTTTGAGAAGCATAACTCCAACGTCCGAGGTGCAAGCCACTGTAGCGGGTGATCAGGTGCGCATAAGGGGCAGCGACTACCCAAGTGGAGATGCTTGGTGGGGCGCGATGGTAGACTGACATCCTGAATCTGGGTAGCACAGATTACTACTATGGCATGGTACGGACCAACGCACCTGGAACCTATGGCGGTATAGGGTATGTGGGAGACCGAGCGGCTGCTAGCCGAATCAGTACCATCCGCCTTGGAGTCGAAACCAACGCGGAAACCGTAGTCGTAATGAGACAGGACATATGCTTGGGCGGAGTCATACCAATACCGACAACCCCCAGAGCAAACACGAATCCTCCTGGTTGCTACAATTTTGCCAATAGTAGCAACCCTGATTGGCCTTACGCCAACAATACAATCCAATCAGGTCCAGCCGCAACTCCCCGCCTAGAGACTGGCTTTGATGTCGCGGCACAAAAGGCGGTTCAGCCGGATGTGAACTATGAAGTCATGAGTTATTGCACTCCACGTTGGATCGCTCCCGGCAGTGCTATCGGAGCCGAATGGCAACCCTCGCTGCTTCGGCCGCTCGTTCGCCCTCCCCGTCGGAAAGAGCCAGCGCCTTGGTCCTTGGACAGTTCTGGCAGATTTCTGGCGTGATTGACAGTGGAACAGTAACTCTCGGACCAATCTTCACCCTGGAAACAACAGCCTCGTCGGAATCAGGTAATGGGTCCTACCGTATCGAGGTGCGCAATGCGAGTGGAGAGGTCCTATTTACACGGTTCTTTGACTCCGCGATTTCCTCCGAAAGCGTCGGCGACGCAGTACAAGGATCGCCAATCTTCGCCGAATTAGTGCCAGTACAGGATGCTGCAGCCCGAATTGTCATCATAGATGGGAGCGGGACAACACTTCGCACCGTTACCCTCAGTGGATCGGCCCCCAGCCTGACGATTCTCTCACCCGCCGGTTCTGAAACATGGGCCGGTAATCATGTGATTAGTTGGTTGGCGAGCGACTCAGATAGCACCGTCTTGACTTTCTTGATCCAATACTCGGCCGACGGTGGGGGAAATTGGCACAACCTTATGAGGGGACTGAAGGAGACGAGCCTTGCCGTCAACTTCGACGATTTACCTGGATCAGCAGGATCTTTCCTGATCAGAGTATATGCCTCCGATGGAGTGAACACCGGTGTTGCTGCCTCTCAGTCGTTTTCTGTAACAAAGAAGTTGCCGACCGCCAGAATACTCTTTCCTGGTGAGGCATCTGTCTTTCAACCCGGTAGCCTCGTGTGGTTCCAAGGACTGGGATTTGACTCTGATGATGGCATGCTGAGAGGCAATGCTGTGGCATGGACTTCCAATATCGACGGTTTCCTTGGGAACGGCGACGATCTGAAGGTGGTAACGTTGTCTGAAGGCCGGCACGCCATCGCTTTCGGCGTGACAGATGCAGATGGGAACAGGGCTTCCGACACTCGCACGCTCCAAGTTGATGGCACCCCGCCCCAGCTGACTTCACAGTCACCCCAGACGGGGCTCCTGCTAGCTGCGTTGCGGTGACAATCAATGCCAGTGACGAAGCAACGGGAAGCGGCCTTGAGGCAGTGGAATACAGCCTTGATGCGGGAGAAACTTGGGAAAGAGTATCCCTTAGCGCGCTTCCCTTCCATTTCAACGTGCCCGGCTCGGGGTTCTTCCATGTGGTGGCACATGTAGTAGACAAGGCCGGGAATTTGTCAGCAGCAGACGACAGGTTCTTCATCGAGTCACCATGAGATAAACCGTATAAGATATTGCTGCCGTTGATCCTGCGCTGATCCCGACTTTGGGGATATCTGCAACGCCACGATCGCTGTTGTCAACGAGATACAGGCGCTGTTGTCTGTAGCGCCCCGATCGATACTTAGGTGAGCATCAAGGATATCACTGATCCGCTCTATCCGATATGAGTTGATGTCAATGCGTCCATCCAGGCTACCAACTGATAGGGGAAAGCCGGGAACGAACAATTCTATCGGCATTACTGTAAAGAACAAGATGGTAGGCCGTGATTCGCCAGCAAGTGAAATGGCACGACGACAGTGGAGCAACTACTTGCTGGTGGAAAGTCTTGTTGTCCATTAACTCTCAGAAAAGAATACGACGCTACACTTCCTAAGTGGCAAGCTAACAAGCTTACCCAAGATAACATGAATAAAGCCGCCCAATGGAAGGGTGGCTTTTATTATTTTCGAGATCAAAGAGGGCACGTTGGAAGCATGTTCTCTTTCTGGTCTACTTCAGCCAATAGGTGCTCCACCTCAGCGTGCACGCATCCATCGCGCTATCCTTCCTCCCGCTTTCTCGCAGGAGATCCAATATCTACTGCATCGCTGCATGAAGATATTCGTGCTTCCCGCCACAACAAAAAGCCTATCACCACCTTGCGCTGGCTTAAGCGACCACTACCCGCACTCTCCGGGAAGGGCGCAAAGCCCAAATCAGCCGCCACCGTGAATGTCAGTCGGCCAAGCGCCGTCTCGGTTTGCAATAAGAATAAGCCGGGAGTAAAATGCTCGGCGAAGTTTCCAGCCGCCTCGATGAGTTTTGAGATGATATGCCACGTTACGCGGACGGTAGGGCAGGCTACGCGTCCATACCTGCCAACATGTGGCGGCAGGGAAAGCCGCCCTACTGCGTAACATCAGTTGATAACATGGACGTTGTTCGATTTGTTCCTGGCCGCACAACCGGCGTGTGAAGCCTGCACAGCGTCTCTCAGTAAGCGTAGTCGCAGCACAAAATGGCTCTCACCGCAGCGGGTAGTCATATTCGCGACAAAATTCATACCAAAACATCTTGACACGCAATTGTAACCTGTGGTAAGATGCGGACGTTGTAAATCTTAAGAAAGGTAAAGCGCACCCAAATGAATAAGAACATCTTCATCACCACTGTGCTCTTCCGCGTTCGCGCCAGCGCTGGTAGCGATGGTGTTTTGCCTTATCGGAGTGCGCCTGTTACCGGGTAGACAGGCAACAAAATTCATACCAAAACATCTTGACACGCAATTGTAACCTGTGGTAAGATGCGCCCGTTGTAAATCTTAAGAAAGGTAAAGCGCACCCAAATGAATAAGAACATCTTCACCACCATGCTATTCCGCGTTCGCGCCAGCGCTGGCAGCGATGGTGTTTTGCCTTATTGGAGTGCGCCTGTTACCGGGTAGACAGAATTAGTTAACTGTCAAGGCCGTGGGCGTCACTCCCCACGGCCTTTTTGTTTGCTCGCGACGAGATGTCGTCATTCAAAGGGCCGTGGAGACTGTAGTCTCACGGCCTTTTATGTTTTGCCATGGCGAGGGTTAATTCGGAAATCTCGTTGTGGCCCTTACTAAGTGCAATCCAGAAAGTTTTGCGGCATCGTCATTCCCGCGTGCTTTGTGGCGGGAATCTAGGCGATTATCAGCACGGTCAATCGTTGACCTGGATGCCCGATAGAAGCATTCGGGCATGACGGTTGCGAAGTGTTGATTTCGCAGGACTTTCGCGAACGTACTTAGGGTTCAATCAGGAGGTGGAAAGATGAATACCGCAGTCGCTTTAAGTGTGCAGTCGGCCTACAAAACCTTTGGGGGCGCCAGCCACCGGTCGTTCTGGGCTCGCCCCAACGGCCAGAGCAGCCCGACCATCGCCGTCAATCGCGTCTCTTTCGACGTGTGGCGCGGCGAAATCTTCGGGGTGCTGGGTCCCAACGGCAGCGGCAAATCGACCTTGATTCGCCTGCTGGCGACGCTGCTCGTGCCCGATGGCGGCGCCATCAGCGTCTTCGGCCATGATGTGCAGCAGGAGCCGATGGCCGTGCAGCGGATGATCAATCGGGTCTCGGTGGAGGCGAGTTTCTTCAAGAAGCTCTCGCCGATGGAGAACCTGCTGTATGGGGCGCGCCTGTATGGCCTCAGCGGCAGTGAAGCCCGCGCCAAGGCGGCGGCGATCCTCACTCGGCTGGGCTTGCAAGCGAAGTCGTTCGATCGGCCCATGGAAGAGATGTCGCGCGGCATGCAGCAGAAGGTCGCGATTGCCCGCGCGCTGCTCTCCCACCCGATCGTGCTGCTGCTCGACGAGCCTACCACCGGCCTCGATCCGCGTTCCAAGCGCGAGGTGCAAGCCTTTGTGCGCGAACTGCGCGACACGCACGACACGACCATCGTGCTGACGACGCACGACATGGTCGAAGCCGACGAATTGTGCGACCGCATCGCCATTATCCACAATGGCAACATCGTGGCGCTGGATACGCCGGCGAACTTGAAGAAGCGCGTGTCCAACAACGGTCACGTGCCGACACTGGAAGAAGTTTTCCTGAAGATGACCGGCGAGCAGCTGGTCTCAGACGATCAAGCAGAATAACGGGCGATCGGTAGTGCGTGACGAGATGCCATCACCGTCGATCGCTCGTTCGAAAGCGGGCTAGATTATGCTAACAGAGCAGCTTTTCGAAGGTCAGTTCGTGCGCTTCGCGCCGCCGGATGCCGAGCGTGACGCCGAAATTGCGGCAAGGTGGACTCAGGATCCGGAGTACCTGCGTTTGCTGAGCACGGATATCGCCAGGCCGCTGTCGCCGTTTCAGGTCAGGAAGCAGTACGAGGAATGGGACAAGGATGCGGAGAAGCACACAGCGTTCAATTTCGCCGTTCGGCTGAGGGACGACGATCGGCTGATTGGCTTTGCCCGGCTATGGCATATCGAATGGACGCATGCTACCGGCTCGCTGCAGATCGGGATCGGCGATCGAAACGATCGCGGTCGAGGGTATGGCACTGAAGCGCTGCACATGCTGCTGCGCTACGCGTTCGACGAACTGAACCTTTACCGGCTGGCGGCTTTGACAGCCGAGTATAACGCCGGCGCCATCCGTTTCCTGGAGCGGGCCGGGTTTGTCGTGGAAGTGCGCCGGCGGCAGGCGGTGCAGCGTGACGGCCGGCGGTGGGATGTGGTGATGCTGGGCTTGCTGCGGGATGAGTGGCGGGCAATGACCAATGACTAATGACCAATGGATAATGACAACTGACTGACGCGCGGGCGCAGGTCATTGAGAAGGAAAATGAAGATGGACAGCAATTTGCTGACGGGCCAACTGGTGCGACTGGTCGCGATGAACGCAGAGACGGACGCTGAAGTTTTTGCGCGGTGGGATGTGGATACCGAGTATATGCGGCAGTTGGATAGCGGCCCACATCTGCCTAACCGGGCAAAGAAAGTCAGGGAAGGTATCGAGAAGGAGCAGAGCGAGGACCCGAATACCATTGCGTTTTCCGTGCGCACCCTGGCCGACGATCGGTTGATCGGTTTTGTGGCCTTTGACGGGATCAATTGGCAGCACGGCGAAACCTTTGTCGCCATCGGCATCGGCGATCCGGCCTATCGCGGCAACGGCTATGGCACGGACGCCATGCGCGTGATGCTGCGCTACGGCTTCATGGAGTTAAACCTGAATCGCATTCAGTTGGACGCCTTCTCATACAACGAGCGCGCGATCAAGTCGTACCTCAAGGCTGGTTTTGCCGAGGAGGGACGGCAGCGCGGGATGCTGCTGCGCAACGGGGAGCGCTGGGATTTTGTCTACATGGGCGTGCTGCGGGATGAGTGGCTAAAGCGTGAAACGTAAAACGTATAACGCACTACGTATTACGTGATACGTAGTGCGTTATACGTATTGAGCATCGTCGGAGGTCAACATGTCTTCAATCGCTTACGAATTCAAAGCATCTTACGCGTTCATTGAGCGCAACTACAACATTGTCAAGCGTTACTGGGCCTGGGAGCTGGTGTGGCTGGTGTACGGTATCGTCAACTCGCTGTCGGTGAGCTTCATCGGCGTGGGGATGGGGGCGCTCGGGGCGACGCCGGCGCAGAGCCAGAACATGGTCATCTATCTCGCTATCGGCACCATCGTGTGGCGCTATCTTTCGGTGATCTTCTACTGGGTCACCGATGTGATCGGCATCGAGCGCTGGGAAGGCACCATCGAGTACACGCTGATGGCGCCCATTCAGCGCGTCACGCACATGCTGGGGCAGACGTCCTTTGCCGTGGTGTACAGCATGCTTCACACGATCGTGATCCTGGGCGCGACGCTGCTGTTCTTCAACATCACGCTGACCAATGCGAATCTGATCACGCCGTTTGTGGTGCTGCTGGCGGGCAGTTTCTCGTTCATCGGCTTCAGCATCGTCGGCTCGGTGCTGCCGCTGTTGTTCCCGGAGCGCGGCTCGCAGATGACGCACGTCATCATCGCGCTGCTGCTGCTGATCTCCGGCGTGTACTATCCGGTCAGCGTGCTGCCGCAGTGGATGCAGACTCTGTCGCTGATCTCGCCGGCCACCTATGTGCTGGACGGCGTGCGCGCCGGCCTGCTAGAGGGCGCGACCGTGCAGCAAGTGTGGCCGCAAATCTGGCCGCTGATCATCATCGGCGCGGTGACGCTGCCGCTGGGCCTGAAGATTTTCGACTGGGCCGAGCGCTATGCCAAGCGAACGGGGAAGCTGCATCGGAACGGCTAAGGGCTGGTCGACCGTGCTGCGTTTCCCCGAATCCGGTCAATATATCGTGCCAGGCGCTCTCAACCCGATCGAAATCGATCGCGAAGCCGATCGGGGCTATTACATTGAGCCCAATGTTTGGATGCAGCATCAGGTCACCGAGGCCGATGTTGTTTTACCAGGAGCCTGATCATGTTACTCGAAATGGCGCGCTGCGCCTGTATGAGCGCCTGGGCTTTCGCGTCATGAAGCGCTTCGCGATGTTTGAGAGGCCGATGGACAAGGCGGAACGCCAGGATCAGGTCGATGCAGCGGTGCGGATGGATTGAAGGGGAAAGGCATGGCGCTGCGCGCCGTGCCGCACAGGAGAAAAATCATGTTGATGCAAACTTTACCAGAAATCTGGGAACTGCCGGCCCTGCCGGCGCTGCCCGAGTTTGAATTTCGAGCGCTGCGCCGTGACGATGTTCCCGCGCTGTATGAGATGCTGCTGGCTGTGGAAAAAGCAGACGAGCGCAACCTCGTCGATACCCTGGCGGACTTGCAGCGGGAGTACGACGATCCGTGGTGCAGCGCCGAGACCGATTCTCTGGCGGCGTTTACGCCGGCCGGGCAACTCGCGGGCCTGGCGCGCACGATTCAGAATCCACAGCCGGAAGGCGAAGTGCGCTGCCATCTGTCAGTCGAAGTCCGGCCGTCGCAGCGTGCAAATGGCTTGGAAGATGCCTTGCTGGACTGGGCAGTAGAGCGCGGGCGGCAGCGCTTGTTGCTGGCGCCGAGCGCGGCGCCGCGCGTGCTGCGTTTCGGTATTCAAGACACGCAGACGGAGTGGCTGGAACGGCTGGCGGAGCGAGATTTCTGCGCCGTGCGCTCGTTCTATCGCATGCAGCGCGACCTGAGCGAGCCGATCCCGGCCGTGAACCTGCCCGGCGATCTGGCGCTGCGCGTCTACACGCCCGATCTCAGCACAGACGTCCACGCGGCTCTCAACGAAGCCTTTCGCGATCACTGGTCGTCTGAGCCGGTCAGCGACGAAGACTGGCAGATGTTCTTCATCGAGCGCAGCAGCTTCCGGCCCGATCTGACCTACGTGGTGATGAGCGGCGATGAAGTCGCGGGGTTGAGCCTGAATTGCATCAGCCCGGAAGAGAATGCGCGGCGCGGGCGCAGTGAAGGCTGGATCGAAGAGCTGGCCGTGCGCCGGCCGTGGCGCAAGCGCGGCGTGGCAACCGCGCTGCTCTGCGCCGCCATGCACGCCTTCAAGGCGGAAGGCTTGCAGCACGCCATGCTGGGCGTCGACACCGAAAATCTCTCCGGCGCGCTCCGCGTGTATGAACGGGTCGGATTCAAGCCGGTCAAACGTTTCATGCAGTTCCAGAAAACGGTGGCGTAATGCCATTGGAAGGACAGAACCATGTTGGCTCAACTTGAAACTACAACTGAATACGGTCTGCCTGAGGGTTACACACTGCGCGGCGCGACCTTGGACGATCTGCCGGAAGCGGTCGAGATGTTCAACGCTTGCTCGCGCCAGCTGATCGGCACAGACGAAGTAACGCTGGAGGGCTATCGGCGCGAGTGGGAGATCCCCCGCTTAAACCTGCCGGAAGATGTGAAGGTTGTCATTGCGCCCGATGGCTCGATCGCGGCCTGTCAGGAACTGTGGGACCTGTTCGATCCGCACACGCGCCTCAACACGTGGGGGCGCGTGCAGCCCGAGCACCAGGGGCGCGGCATCGCCACGGCGCTGTTGAGTTGGGCGGAAGAGCGCGCCCGGCGGGCAATTCCGCGCGCACCACAAGGAGCGCGGGTGGTGCTGTTGAACTGGATCAGCAGCCTGGACACGGCGGCGAATGACGCCATGCTGCGCGCCGGTTTCAATCTGATCCGCCACAGTTACCGCATGCGCATCGATCTGGCCGAAGCGCCGCCCGTGCCCGTGTGGCCCGCCGGCATCACGCTGCGGGCGTTCGATCCCGATCGGGATCTGGAAGCCGTGGCGTGGGCCGATCGCGAAGCGTTCCGCGATCACTGGGGCTTCACCGAGCGCCCGTTTGAGCAGGACTTGCAGATGTTCCGGCACTGGCTGGGCGAGCCGCGCTTTGATCCGTCGCTGTGGTTTATGGCAATGCACGGTGATAAAGTGGCAGGTGTCAGCCTATGCGATTCGCGGACAGAAGATGATCCCGACATGGGCTGGGTGGGTTCGCTGGGCGTGCTGCGCCCCTATCGCAAACAGGGCCTGGGCCTGGCGCTGCTGCGGCATTCGTTCGGCGAGTTGTACCGGCGCGGCCGGCGCAAAGTGGGCCTGGGCGTGGATGCCGGCAACCTGACCGGCGCGCTGCGCCTGTATCAGAATGCGGGCATGCGCGTCCATCGGCAGCACAACACCTTCGAGAAGGAACTGCGGCCCGGCGTGGAACTGAGCACGCAAAGTATTGCGTAACGAGTAATGAGTAACGACTAAATACGTTGTTACTTATTACTCGTTACTCGTTAACTGAAAAGAGTGACGACACATGACTTACGATTCATGCCTCCTGGCTTTACTCTTCGCCCGCCTGTCATGGCCGACGCGCAGGGCGTGGCCGATCTGATCGCCGCGCGCGACATGGCCGATTACGGTTCAAGCGATGCGAGCGTGGAGGAAGTGCAGAATTACTGGGAAGCGCCGCGTTTCGATCTGCAGCAGGATGCGCGCCTCGTGATCGCGCCTGACGGGCTGCTCGCGGGCTATGAGGAAGTCTATCCGCGCAGCGACGAGCGCCTGGAGTTCGACGGCTACGTGCACCCGCGCGAGGCCGGGCGCGGCTTTGGGACGCTGCTGCTGCGCTGGGCTGAAGAGCGCGCCCGGCAGCGCATGGGCGAGATGCAGGCCGCCGGACAGGTGATCCTGCGCGGCAACACGGCCGCAGTCGATCAAAACGCCAGCGCGATGTTCAACGCGGAAGGGTTCGCGCTGGTGCGCCAGTTCTGGCGGATGGAGATCGAGATGACCTCGCCGCCCGAGCAGCCGGCGTGGCCCGCCGGGATCACCGTGCGGACCATGCGGCCCGATCACGATGAGCGCCTGGTGCACGCGGCGATCGAAGAAGCGTTCGCCGATCACTGGGGCCATGTGCCGCGCTCGTTTGAGGACTGGGAACAGGTCGTGCTGCACAGCGATGGTTTCGACCCGGCGCTGACGTTCATGGCCTTCGCCGGTCAGGAAGTGGCCGGCGTCGTCGTCAACCGCTATCGCGATATCGCGTGGGTGTGGCAGCTGGCCGTGCGGCGCGCCTGGCGCAAACGCGGGCTGGGGCTGGCGCTGCTGCTGCAGTCGTTCAATGCGTTCTATCTGCGTGGTGATCGCGCGGTGGGGCTGGGTGTGGATGCCGAGAGCCAGACCGGCGCGACGCGCCTGTACGAGAAGGCGGGCATGCATGTGACGAAGCGGTATGACACGTATGAGAAAGTACTGCGTAATGAGTAATGTGTAATGAGCAATTACTGGTTACTCGTCACTCGTTACTTCGCTAGCAAAGGACAATGAAATGACGATTCAAATGCCGGCCGGTTTCACGGCGCGGCCTGCCACGGGGGATGATCTGCAGACCGTGGTGGATGTGATGAACGCGGTCACGCAGGCCGATGTGGGCAAGAGCGACACTACGCCGTTTTCCGTGAGGCGTTACTGGGAAGGCGGCGATCTGAATCTGGCGACGGACACGCTGTTGATCTTTGCGCCTGACGGGCGGGCGGCGGGCTTCGCGCAATTCATAGAAGAGATGCCGCCCACGCCGTATGATGCGGATTCATGGATGCATCCGGCCTATGTCGAAACCGGAGCGGGTGATGCCTTGCTGCAGTGGATCGATCAGCGCGCCCGGCAGGCGCTGGAGCGTGCTCCGGCGGGCGTACCGGCGTCGATCGAGCATATCTACGTTTATGCGCAAAACCGGGCGGCCCAACAGCGCCTGGAGCGATTCGGCTATGCGCGCGAGCGTGTCTTCTATCGCATGGCGATCGAGTTCGATGGACCTCCCCCCGAACCGCGATTGCCGGCAGGCATCACGATCCGATCCTTTCAACTGGGCCAGGAGGATCGCGCCGTGTATGAAGCCTTCGAGGAAGCGCAGGCCGACGAATGGGGCCACGAAGGGATGCCGTTCGACAAATGGCGCTACTATTTCATCGAAGTGGAAGAGGACTTTGATCCCGAGGCGTGGTTCCTGGCTGTCGAAGGCGAAACCATCGTCGGGTATGCGCTGTGCCGCTGGGATCGCGCGGGCGAGCCGGATCGATCGACGGTGCGCTATCTGGCCGTGCGCCGGCCCTGGCGCAAGCGCGGCATTGCGCTGGCCTTGCTGCACGCGGCCTTCGGCGGCATGGCTCGGCGCGGCAAGCGCGGCGCGGGTCTGGGCGTCGACGCGACGAGCTATACCGGGGCCGATCGGTTGTATGTGCGCGCCGGCATGCATCGCGCGTTCGAGACGCTGTGCTACGCCAAGGTGTTGCGTAGTGCGTATGTATAAGTAACGAGTAATGCGTAATGGGGCAGCCGCGCGTTTTAATCGTTACTTGCTGGACTTTGACAAATTCCGGAATCGAGGCTTTAGCCGGGTTGACCGACTGCTGCATTTCCGGCTACGCCCAGCGGCCCGCCGCCGCAAAGCGGCGGGTACGGGCAAGCCTTGACTCCAGCCGAAGATACGGGTGCTTGCCAACGGCACGTTACCTGTTACTCGTTATTGGAGAAAGCCATGATTCTTGAACAACAAAACATGACCACCGCTTACAACCTCGGCGATGATCTGCGGCTGCGTTTCGCCACGGTGGACGACATCGAAGCGCTGGCGCAGTTCAATGGCCGCATCCACGCCAACGAAGGCTTCAATGCCTTTGTGGCGCAGTGGACGCGTGAGTTTGCGTCACCCTCGCATCCGACGTGCGGGCCGGACAATGTGACGCTGGTTGAGGATACGCGGACGGGTCAGATCGTCTCATCGATGTGCCTGATTCCGCAGACGTGGACGTACGACGGGATTCCATTCCCAGTCGGGCGGCCCGAAGCCGTCGGGACTGATCCCGGTTATCGGCGGCGCGGGCTGGTGCGCGCGCAGTTCGACGTGCTGCACGCCCGGAGCGATGGCGCGGGACATCTGGCGCAGGGCATCACCGGCATTCCGTGGTATTACCGCCAGTTTGGCTACGAGTATGCCATCGATCTGGATGGCGGGCGCTGCGTGTACCCGTCGTTGATCGCGCCGCTGAAGGAAGGTGAGGTCGAGGCGTATCGCTTCCGTGTGGCGGCGCCGGACGATCTGCCGCTGGTGATGGACCTGTACGATCGGGATTGCGCTCGATCGCTGGTGGCCTGTCCCCGGTCGGCGGCAGAGTGGAAGCGCTCGATATTTGACGCGTCAACCGAGTCGGCGGCCCATCACGCGCTGCACATCGTCGAGACGAGCGCAGGCCGCTCCGTGGGCCTGATCCGGACTTCGCGCGAACTGTCGTGGCGCGGCCTGTTCCCGGTGCGCATGTTCAGCGTGATCGAGGGACAATCGCTGCGCGCCGTGCTGCCGGCCGCGCTGCGCTGGCTGAAAGTTCAGGCCGAGGCCGTGGGGGCTGCGGCGCAGAAGCCACAGCCTGCGCTGCATTTTGAGTTGGGTGAGCAGCATCCGGTCTTCGAGGCCGCGCCTGAATGCTTTCACAAGATCACGCCGTCCTACGCGTGGTATATGCGCGTGGCCGATGTGCCGAAGTTCCTTAACTGCATCGCGCCGGTGCTGGAGCGCCGGCTGGCGCAGTCGGCGTTGAACGGCTTCTCGGGCGAGATCAAGGTGACCGAGTACGTGCGCGGCTTCAAGTTGAAGATCGAGCAGGGGGTGATCGGCGCGGAGCCGTGGACGCCCGACGACAGCGACCATGCCATGTTCCCGCCGTACACGTTCCTGCAACTGCTGTTCGGGCGGCGCTCACAGGGCGATCTGCGCGCCATGTTCCCCGACTGCGTGCTGCAGGACGAGGCCGCGGCGCTCTTCGAAGTGTTGTTTCCGCGCCGTCATTCGAATGTCATTCCGATCGGATGACAGGGACAGCCATTCTTTACCGCCCGAACCACCTGCGGCGCGGCTTTTTTTCTGCGGGCAGACGGAGCGGGGCGGTGGCGCGCTGGAATTCTTCACAGAATTCCAGCGCGGCAGGGCTGCCGTCCAGCATGAACCGTCCCCCCGTTTTCTCACGTGTCCCATCCATGCGCGCATAAATATCCACGGCAATGCCCGCGGTGAGCTTGGGCGTGAAGATCTTGAGGCGCATCTCATGATACTGCGCCGAGGCGGCGCCCGCGCGGACGCGATCGCTGCTGTAAGCCCAGATCAGGCGGTGCGGCGTGGCGATCAATGCCACATGCGAGATCGCGGCGGCGCTGCCGTTCAACCACGCGTCCAGCCGGTTGGCGCTGGTCCGCTCGGTCGTGGTCTCGCAGCACGCCAAAACCTCGGCTTCCAGATTGTCCCACTGCTGCCGTGTCGCGTAGGCGCGAATGGCCTCGGCCAGTTCGGGGCGCAGCTCGTCAAGCGTGCAATTGCGGGTCGTGCGTTGATAGTGACTCATCATTCCTCTGCCGGCTTCGCTGCTGAGTTCAGGCGTGCTCGCCGGATCGCTGACGGGTTGCGCGAAGATGGCCTCTCCTGAAACCTTGCTTGTTTCAGGAGAGGAGCTGAGGGTGAGGTTTACACGAGCGCACCCACGCTGCTCGCGCGGGCCAGGAACGTGCCCGGGATAGCGCTGCCTTCCCAGCCTTCTTTGTTGCGATCCTGCCCCGGCCAGTTCAGCGCAAAGCCAAAGGCCGCGCCGAGGTTGAGCTCGGTGCGCAGCAGCTGGATATAGTCGGCGTATTGCGCGCCTTTGTCATGGGGCGACACGTCCGCGCTGTTGTTGCTGAACTCGGTGATCAGCAGCATCTTGTCGGGGAAGCGCGGCTTGAACTTGGCGTGCCAGTAGAAGCCGGCGTTATCGCCGTTTATCGGGAAGGGCGGCTGGTGCGCCGGCTGCTGCCAGTAACAGTGCGCGCCGATCCAGTCGCAGGCGTTGGCGGCGGCGGCTGATCCGTCGAGGAAAGCGTCGACGTTCGGCTGCGGCGAGAGGCCCGGATAGCCCCACTTGGCCTCGGGGAACCTGGGCTTCAGAAGGTTGATCACCTGCGTCAGCCAGCTGCCGAACTCTGCGCCGCTGGCCCAGTTCCAATTCATCCCCTCGATGTCAAGGTTCGGCTCGTTGTGCACTTCAAAGTAGCGCACGCCTGCCTGATAGCAGCCCGTCAGTCCGTTCATCACGAAGTCCACAAAATTCTGCGGACTGAATCTGGTCCTGCTGCCCGCGTCGACCGAGAAGAACAGCCGCGTCACGATGAACATGTCCGGGCGGATCCTCTTCAATTGCCCGATGAGCTGCCTGTTCTCGTCAGGGTCGGGCAGGGTCAGGGTCTTGAACGCTTCCAGTTTCGCATCGGCGATCAGTCTCAGTTGCCCGGCAGTGAGCGGCTGCGGGTTACCCATGCCCAGGCCGGCCAGGCACTTGCCCCACGGGACCGCATTGGCCACTTGCACGGGCGTGGGCGCGCTGGCGGTCACAGTCGCATCACTGCCAATTTTCACTGCCACCCAGCCCAATTGATTCTGCGCTGTGCGCACTTGCTGCCACACGATCCCCCTGGCATCCGGGCCGACCGTCGGCCCAATCGTGGTGAGCCTGGTCCCGAATGGCACAATGACGATAACTTGCGAAGTGGTATTCTGCTCCTTGCGCAGATTCAGGCCGTCGGCGGCGGAGACAAAGACGTCTTGTGTGGCGGCCGCGGGCGGCGGATCTTTGCGCGGCGGCTCGGGCGTTGCGCCGGTGCCGGCGGCGCCGCTGAGATCGGGCGTGAGCCGGCTGACCAGCATCTGATCGTGCGAAGTCTCGCGTGACCAGCCGTATTGGTTGCGCGGCGACTGCACCCACAGCCACGGCGTGCCATCGGCTTCGAGGACGCGCTGAAAGACCGTCAGGCGCTCGTTGGGCTGCACGCGATCGATCGGGTTGAGGTCGAGGCGGCGCGCGTCGCGCACGGCCAGGCCGCCTGCCTCGCGCAGCGGCTGGGCATCGATCACTTGCACGACGTAGGGATCGGCCGGCTTCGTGTTTGACAGCAGCCGATCGCGGCCGAGTGAGGCTGCGACAAACCCGATCACGCCCGCGTTCGAGCGAACCTGCTGCCACGTGCGTCCCGTGCCGTCGAGCCCGCTTTCTGCGCCGAGCGCCGTGAGATGCTGGCCGAAGACGATGCCGCCCAGCGCGCTCGCGCCTGCATTCGGCTGCGTGCGCAGCAGCAAGCCCGCGGGAGCGAGGACGTAGACGTCGGCAGCGGGCGCCGGCGGCTGCGGCGCGACGTCCGGCGTGCCGGCAGCCGGGCCGCCAATGAGGTCGGCCTTCGTCGGATAGATCAGGCAGAAGTTGAGGTTCTCGCCGGCGGCAAAGCCGCCCCACGCGGATAGCCACGTGTCATAGCCGTAAGCCTTCTGATAGCCGCCGTTGGTGCCGGGGAAGTAATCGGGATCGTTGATGAAGACGCGTTGGGTCGCGTCGTCGTATCCGGCCACCACGACGTAGTGCCCGCCGGTGGAGGCTTTATCGACGCGCTCCGGCAGATTGGCGTACTTGACCAGCGCGATCGGCGGCTGGCCGTTATCGATCAGGCGCTTCAGATCGTCCAGGGTGAAGCCCTGTCCCCAATCCATTTCCAGGGCAAAGGCGCGCGCGGCGTTGATCACCTGGGTCTGCATCAGGCCGTTGTCGCCCTGCTGGTTGGCCGCGGCCACGACGGCATTGGTCGTGACCTGCTGCCCGATGCCGCCCAGGATCATGGCGATGCAGCACGGGCCGCAGTCGGTTCGCTTCAAGTTTGCATCCGGATCGTTCTGGCACTTGTACGGGACGTTGAGGATTTTACTGCCCATGCGAGTCTCCTTGGTTGGCGTAGTTTGATTCTAGCACATTTCGTGGGGCGTGAGGCGTGATGAGTGATGAGTAAGAGTGAAGAGTGAAAAGTGAAGAGTGATATGTCTGTCTCGAGCAGCTCTGGGCTCCCACGCCCAGACATTCGCCGCGCAGCAACTGTCCGGTCGTCATGCCCGAGTGCACGCTTCGCGTCGGGCATCCAGTTTCATGGCTATCAAGGGCGATTTCCGAATTGATTTACGCCCCGGACTCGAGGCTTGCCCGTTCCCGTCGCTTTGCGGCGGCGGGCAAGGCTCGAGTCCGGGGCGGTGTAGACCAAAACGGAGTCCGATCTAAATTCCGCCGATCTTTTTGCCGCCTGAAGATAACGGTAAGCCGTGGGAATCAAGATCAACCGCTGGGAGCGGATTAGATGTTCAACAGCGAAGCAGCGCATCTGAGACGTGGCAACGGATGAACAACGCCGATGACCAGACCTGACAGGTTTTTCGGTGCAAGCCTCAGGGCCAGATCGCCTTGAAAAACCTGTCAGGTCTTCAGTTCGCCTAGACCTGACAGGTTTTTCGGTGCAACACCCAGGGCCAGATCGCCTTGAAAAACCTGTCAGGTCTTCACGCTGCCTTCCACTCCGCCAACTTGCGGCGCACCATTTCCGCGTGAGGATCTTCAATCGCCTCGAAAATCTTCAACGTCGCTCTGGCATTGGCGATTGCGTTTTCGCGCTCGCCCAGGCTATCCAACGACAACGCCATATTGAATAGCGCATTGCCTTCGCCGCGCCGGTCGCCGATCTCGCGGCGATGATCAATGCCTGCTCGTAGAACTCAATCGCCTTGCGCGTCTCGCCGAGGTTCGGGTAGGCGATGCCGAGGTTGCCCAGCGCATTGCCTTCGCCGCGCCGGTCGCCAATCTCGCGGAAAATCGGCAACGCTTGATCGTGATACTCAATCGCCGGCGTATTCGGCGAGACTGTAGTGAGCGTTGCCGATGTTCTCAAGTCGTTGCCTCGCCGCGCCGGTCGCCGATCTCGCGCGCGATGACCAATGCCTGCTCGTAGAACTCAATCGCCTGGCGCGTCTCGCCGAGGTCGGCGTAGGCGATGCCGAGGTTGCCCAGGTCCGCGCCTTCGCCGCGCCGGTCGCCGATCTCGCGATCGATGACCAATGCCTGCTCGTGGAACTCAATCGCCTTGCGCGTCTCGCCGAGGTTCGGCGTAGGCGAGGCCGAGGTTGCCCAGCGCATCGCCTTCGCCGCGCCGGTCGCCGATCTCGCGCGGATGACCAATGCTGCTCGTAGAACTCAATCGCCTTGCGCGTCTCGCCGAGGTCGGCGTAGGCGATGCCGAGGTTGCCCAGCGCAGCCCCTTCGCCGCGCCGGTCGCCGATCTCGCGCGATGACCAATGCTGCTCGTAGAACTCAATCGCCTTGCGCGTCTCGCCGAGGTCGGCGTAGGCGATGCCGAGGTTGCCCAGCATGCCTTCGCCGCGCCTCACCTTCGCGATCGATGACTCTTCATAGAACTCAATCGCCTTGCGCTTCGCCGAGGTCGGCAGTATTTGAGCCCGAGGTGCCGATGCGTCTGCAGTGAGCGCGTCTTGCAGCCAGCGAATCTCGCGCGGATGCTGCGCAGGTCAAGTACATATCGCCTGCGTCGGGATAGTCACTGCACATTGCGCATCATCGGCTTGGCTGTGCCCACTGCTGCCCGGCTTGAATGTTGACCCATTCGCGGTCAAACAGGGCTAAGCCCTGCGCTATGGATTCACTGCCTTGCTTGTATAGTTCTTTGGACTGTCGCTCAGCACGCTTTCGTAATGCTCGGCGTGTCTGCGCTGGGCGGCGGTGCGCTCGTCGTCGGTCAGGCGGGCGCGGGCGAAGAGGCGCACCAGGTCGTGGAGGGAGTAGCGGCCCTGAACCCCCATCCCCGACCCTTCCCCCGCTGACGCAGGGGAAGGGAGTGGTGTCGCTCCCTCCCCTGTACCGCTGCTTTTCGCGGGACGGGGGAGGGTTGGGGTGGGGGTCAGAAAACTGCACCAAACTCAACTTCACCAACCGGCTCAAGTGCGCGTGGGCCTTGTCCTCGCATATCACTTCTTCGGCCTCGGCGCTAAAGTCCGCCGGGAAGACGCTCAGGCGGGCCAGCACGCGCTGCGCCTCAGGCGTCAGCGTCCTGTAACTGAGGTTCAGCGACGCTTCCATATCGAGGCTGCTGGCGGGATCGATGCCGATGCGCTGCAGGCGTTTACGCTCGTCGCTTAACTGCCGCGCGTACTCCACCGGATCGAGATCGCTCGTTTCGGCCAGCAGGCTGGCGCTGGCGCGCAGGGCCTGCGGCAGGTAGCCGCACAACTGCGCGATGAGGTCGGCGACCAGGGATCGTCGTCATTGCGAGTCCGCCGCAGGCGGCGAGGAATCTCGGTGATCGGCCGGGAGATCGCTTCGCCGCTTCGCGGCTCGGGATGACGCCGTCGAGTCGATCTGCAATGCTCAGTCAACAACTCGCGCGCCTTATCGGGCGGCAGCACATTCAAGTCCTTGGCCTTCAAGCCCGGCAGCGTGAAATGCTCGCGCGAGGTGATGAGCAGGAGGCAGGATGCCGGAGGCAAGAGCGGCATCACCTGCCGGGCGTCTCTGGCATTGTCGAAGAAGACCAAGGCGCGTTTGCCGTCCAATTCCGATCGATACAACTTCTGCATTTCTTCAAGACTGTCGGGCAGTTTGGACGTGGGGTAAAAAGCGCGGACGACGTGCGTCAGCGCCTCGAGCGGCGTGACGGGATTATCGCCCGCGCCGCGCAAATCGAGGAAGAACTGCGCGTCGCGATAACGCGCCTTGAGTTGATGGGCGATGACCAGCGCCAGCGCCGTCTTGCCGATGCCGCCCATGCCGCGCAGGCCCGTGATCACTGCGCCGCGCTCGATGCTCTCCAGCAGGTCGCGTTGTTCCTCCTCGCGCCCCACGAAGTCACCCGGCGGCGGGGGAAGTTGATGGAAATATTGCGCGAGGGGATCGGGCGCGGCCTGTTGTGACATTTGTGATCTGTCATCCTGTGTGCTGACGATTGTTCCTGCGACTTTGGCGCGAAGGCGGTACGCCAGTCGGCCAGAAACGTCACGACAGCAGCAGCGATGATGACTGATCAGCGCAAGCAGTATGCCGATCGATTGACCCCATTCGGGAAAGAGCGCCAGACTGCCGAAAAACAGGATGAAAGCCAGGATCGCTGCGACGATTAGATAGCCGAGATGAAACCGGGGACGCTTGGGGGGAGGGTTGTGGTCATGGATGCACTCCGCGCGAGGGTGCGCCCTCATGATACAACACTTGCAGGGAAAAGGTAAAACCGACAAGACCTCGGAGGTTTTCTCATTTCAGGAAGCACAGCCTGCCCGCGGCGTTGATCGACGACCACGGCAAGCCTGATTGTCAGGCTAAAACCTTCGAGGTCTCAACTGTTCGTAGATCGCCAGCAGTTCCCGCGCGGCCTTGTCCCACGTGAACAACTTCGCGCGCTCCAGCCCCAACTCGATCGATCTCTCGCGCAGCTCCGGCTGATCGATCATCTGCTGCAGGGCGCGGGCGATGTCGTCCACGTCGCGCGGATCGACTTGCAGTCCCGCCTCGCCGATCACTTCCGGCAGCGACGACGCATTGGACCCGATGACGGGCGTGCCGCACGCCATCGCTTCCAGCAGCGGCAGGCCGAAACCTTCGTACAACGACACATACGCGAAGACCTCGGCGGCGGAGTAGAGCGCGGGCAGATCGGCGTCGTCCACAAAGCCGGGAAAGTGCACGCGGCCCTCCAGCCCCGATCGCTTGACCTGCTCGAAGATCGATTCGACCATCCAGCCTTTGCCGCCGGTGATGACTAAATGCCACGCATTCTGAGCGGAGCGAAGCGAAGTCGAAGAATGCAATTGAGTGGACTGCTGCGCATCCTTCGACTCCACTGCGTTCCGCGCGTGCTTCGACTCCACTGCGTTCCGCTCAGCATGCGCGGCGACTAACTGCCCGAACGCCTCAATCAGCCGCCCGTAATTCTTGCGCGGCTGCAGCGTGCCGACGGACAGAATGAACGGCCGGGGCAGTTGATACTTCGCGCACACCCGATCGATCTCGGCCTGATCGCGCACCGGTTTGAAGCGGGCCTCGACGCCGCTGTACAGCACCGTGATCTTCTCGGCGGGCGTTCCCAACAACTCGATCAGATCGTCCTTCGTCGCCTGCGAATCGGCCAGCACGCGCGTGGCGCGCTTCACCGAGCGCGGCACGGCCTGATTGAGAAAGGCGCGCAGGCTCGGCCAGGCTGAATCGGGATCGCGGATAAAGGACAGATCGTGCACGGTCAGCAGCGTCGGCACGCCGGGCAGGGTGGGGGGCAGTGTGAAATCGGGCGAATGAAACAGATCGACTTTGCCGACGATCAGCTCGACGGGGATCGGGAGGCGCAGCCGGTGCCAGGCGCGCATCAGCCACTTGTCGTGGAACGGCAAATGACGAATGCGGAATGCGGAATTCCGAATTCGCGAATTCCGCATTCCGCATTCTTTTCGGACTGGCGTAGAAGAAGGTATAGCGGTTATCCGAGGGCAGCGCCAGCAGCGCGCGCAGCAACTCGCGGGTGTAGCGGCCGATGCCGGCGCCTTGCGTGGCGGCGGAGGTGTAGTCGATGCCGACTTTCATTTGCCAAATTTCACGTCGCCGTACGTGATAAAGCGGTTCGAGAAGAAGTTCCAGAACAGCACGACCAGCACGGCGACAGCCAGCGCCAGGTTGAGGCCCAACTGCTCGATCGAGATGTGCAGCGTGCCGGTCACGAAATTGATTACCCCGGCGAACACGCCAGACTGCATCGTTTCGACCAACGCCACCATCGGGCCGCTGAACAGCGCGAAGATCGGCGTGCGGATCAGCAGGCCGATCACGCTCAGCACGAAGAACATGCCGAACTGCCGCAGCAGCGGTTTGCTGCGCGAATCGGGATAAGTCCAGTAACGGTTCCAGACGAAGTTGTTGATGGCCGCCGAGGTAAAGGAAATCGCCTGCGCCAGCACCGGCGGAAAGTTCAAGGCGCGCAGCAGCAGGTTGAAAATGCCGAAGTCCACGATGAAGCCGGTGACCCCCACTACCAGGAACTTCGTGAAGCGCTTGAACTCGTTGCGGTTGGTTTTCGCCAGCGTGATCAGTTGAGACATGGGCGCCCTACTGTCCGACCTTGATGTGCCGGTAGGTAATGAAGCGATTGACAAAGAAATTCCAGAACATGGCAATGCCCACCGCCAGCGCGAGCGCGAAGTTGTTGCCCAGCACTTCGGCGGTCGCGGGCGCGACCCCCGCAGATTCCAGCAGGCTGATCACCGGGCCGGGCACCAGCACCAGAATCGGCACGCGGATCAGCAGCGCGGTCGCGTTGATGACAAAGAACTGCAGATACTGCGGAATCGCCGGAAAGGCGCGCGATTCGGGATAGGTCCAGTAACGGTTCCACAGAAAATTCTGGGACACCGCCAGGGTGAACGAAATCACTCCGGCGATGGTCACCGGCACGTCGAAGACATGCGCCAGCAGGTTCAACGCGCCAAAGTCCACGATGGCGCCCATGGCGCCCACGAACATGAACTTGATGAAGCGTTTGGCCTCTTTGCGATTGCGTTTTGCGAGAGTGATAATGCGTGCCATGTGTTGGATGATTAGATGTTGGAAGTTGGACGCCCCGCGTGGAGGCTGTGAAGCGCCCCTGTGGGGTTGGATGCCGGATGAAGCGCGCGTCCCGCGATGACGGCGAGCAGTCCAAACAATGCGCCGATCATCAGATGCGTATTGTTCACGTACAGGTTGTCGACCAGCATGTGCGTGCTCAGGAAGACCCAGGCGCCCATGAGCCCCACGGCTGCCGCCCGATCGAAACCCTGCGCCCGGCGGATGGCGCGAAACGTCAGCACAAAGACGCTGATCCATAACAGCAGATACAACCCCAACCCGATCACCCCGGTTTCGGCGGCGACGTTCAGATAGATGTTGTGAGCATGACCCAGCGGCATGGGCCAGTTCAGCAGGCGATATTGTTCGTACAGCGGTTGATAGTTGCTGAAACCGACGCCCGTCCACGGGTGCCCGGTCAGCATGTTCAGCGCGGCCTGCCAGTGCGCCTGCCGCTCGATCAGCGCGTAGTTTGCGTCGTTAATTGCAACGCCGCGCACATCGCGGATTTCCAGCAAGGTGCCCGCGTCCGCCAGCCGTTCGCTGATGGCGGCAGGCAGCAGCCCCGCGCCCGACAGTGCGACCAGTCCCAGCAGCGCGACTGCGCCCAGCGCCAGGCCTATCCACAACCGCCGGGGCGCAAACACGATGATGGCTCCGATCGCCGCCGCCGTGCCCAGCCATGCGCCGCGCGAAAAAGACAGATAGAGACCGGCGGCCAGCAAGAGCGTGACCAGGGCGTGCCACGCAAAACGCAAGGCGTCAGGCGTAATCCATGGCAAGTTGCGGGCGCGAAATGAATGCGCAACACGCAGCGCGTAATACGCAGTTACTGCGATGGCGATCGGCAGCACCATCCCGACGAACCCCGCAAATGGATTGGGCTGCTCGAACGTGCCGTAGGCGCGGTAGACGCCTGTAGAGAGTTGAAAGCCCAATGGCCCCGCTCCCCGAATGCGCGCTTCGTAGATACCGATGAGCGCCTGCAGCGCCGCCGTCGTGAAGACCCCCGTCAGAATCCACTGTGCGCCGCGCCGCTGCGCCACATCAATGGCCAGCAGCATGACCAGAATGATCTCGACCCACTTGATCACTTCAGGCAGGCCGAAAGCCAGATCGGGCGCCCACAGCATGGACAGCGCCGCCCAGCCCACAAATAAGCCAAGCGGGATCAGCAGGGGCGATCGGGGAATGACGAATTCGCGCCGGGCCAGGCCGCCCAGCACCCACGCGCCCAGCGTGAAGCCCACCATGATCTGCCCCGCATCGATCGGCAGCAGTCCGGGCGTGTACGTGTTCATCCACGCCGCCCACGGCCCGACCAGCAGCGTGACGATCAAGCCGATTCCCGGTTCCAGCAGCGTGCCCACCACCACGGCGGCAATCAGCGCCAGCCCGATGGCTGTGGTCACGGGTAAGAGCGCGATGGCCAATGAGCCAATCAGCACTGACATGGCAATGATTACCGCCCATCTCCGCGAGGGGGCAAGGTGCTCGATGATCAATGAGCGCGGCGCGCGCCGCGCGCGTGGCGAGGATGACGCGAACAAGAGCCTGATCCCTAGATCCGGTTGCGAAAATACTCAATCGTCCGGCTGAGGCCTTCTTCCAGCTGGACTTTCGGTTCCCAGTTCAACAGCGCGCGCGCCTTGGCGATGTCCGGCCGGCGCGTCTGCGGGTCGTCTTTGATGCGCTTCTCCGGCTGAAAGACGATGCCCGCCTGATTGCCCGTCAACCGATTGATGGTTTCGGCAAACTGGAGGATGGTCAGTTCGTTGGGGTTGCCGATGTTGACCGGATCGTGTTCACCGCTCAATAACAGGCGATAGATGCCTTCGATCAGATCGGCGCAGTAGCAGAACGATCGGGTTTGCTGGCCATCGCCGTACACCGTCAACGGCTCGCCGCGCAATGCCTGCGGAATGAAGTTCGGCACCACGCGCCCGTCCTCCAATCGCATGCGCGGGCCGTAAGTATTGAAGATGCGCACGATCTTCGTGTCGACGCTGTGATAGCGATGGTAGGCCATCGTCATGGCTTCGCCGAAACGTTTGGCTTCGTCGTAGACGCCGCGCGGCCCGATCGGGTTGACGTGGCCCCAGTAAGTTTCCGGCTGCGGATGGATCTGCGGATCGCCATAGACTTCGCTGGTGGAGGCAAGCAAGAAGCGCGCTCCCTTGGCCTTGGCCAGCCCCAGCGCCTTGTGCGTGCCCAGCGCGCCGACTTTGAGCGTTTGAATGGGCAGGTTCAGGTAATCGATCGGGCTGGCCGGGGACGCAAAGTGCAGCACCGCATCGATCGGCCCTTCGATGTAGAGGTAGTTGGTCACATCCTGCTTGATGAAGAGGAAGTCGTCGCGCCCCGCCAGATGCTCGATGTTCCGAGTGCTGCCGGTGATGAGATTGTCCATCGCGATGACCGTGTGGCCTTCGCTCAGGAATTTGTCGCACAGGTGCGAACCCAGAAAGCCCGCCCCGCCCGTGATCAGTACTCGCATGTGCTCTCCTTTGTGTCCGGTCAATAGCGCAGCAATTCTACCACAGCGAAGGGCTGCGGCTGGCTGGCTGGCGGTGTCAGGCAGGGGAAGTCTCAGTCCAGATTCTGTCTGAGGCCGGCCAGGGTTTCGTCAAAGATATTCAGGGCGCGATGATCGAAGAGGCACATGATGACCCGGCTGAGGCGCGTATCGCCGTTCAGGTAGGTGATCGTGGTGGAGAGCATGACCTGCGCCGCCTCGCGCAGAGGATAGCCGTACGCGCCGGTGCTGATGGCCGGAAAAGCGATCGAGGCGAGGTGCTGTTCATCGGCCAGGCGCAGCGAGTTGCGCACGGCGGCTGATAGCAGTTCGGCGTCGCGCGGCGCGCCGGAATAGACCGGTCCGACGGTGTGAATCACGTGCCGCGCTTTGAGACGATACCCCCGGGTGATCCTGGCTTCGCCGGTTTCACACCCGCCCAGCGTGCGGCATTCGGCCAGCAGCTGCGGCCCGGCCGCGCGGTGAATCGCGCCGTCGACGCCACCCCCGCCCAGCAGCGAGTGGTTCGCGGCATTGACGATGGCGTCGACATCCAGCGTGGTGATGTCGGCCTGGATCAGTTCGAGCGAAGTCCGATTAATAATGGACATTGACCAGCGTGCCCACCTCGGCCCAGTTGTACAACCACTGTGCATCGGGCGTGGGCGTGTTGACGCAGCCGTGGCTCATTGGGTGGCCGAAATTGGAGTGCCAGTACGTGCCGTGGATGCCATAACCTAGATAGAAATACATCACGTAGGGCACGTCAGGCAAATAATAGCCGGGGCCGCTCATCGTTTGGGCCGGATACTTCACGTAGATGTGATATTGCCCGGTAACCGTCGGCGTGTCCGGCAGGCCTGTCGACACGGTGACCCAGTAGACGGGCGTATCTCCTTCGTAAGCCACCAGCTTTTGATTCGACAGATCCACATCGATCCAGCGCTCACCGCTCGATCCCGTTGGATTAACCGCGCTAACCGGCGTATCGGCCGGCGGCACGGGCAGCGGCGTCGGCAGCTCCAGTGTCGCCGCAAGCGGCTCAGGCGTTTCTGTGGGAGGCGGCGGCGTTGCGGTGGGAAGGATTGTGGGAGGGAGCGTTGGCGTAGTGGCGGGAGTTTCAGTGGGCGCAGGCGTGGCCGAGGGCGGCAGTGTGGGCGTTGTCAGTGGCGGCAGCGCGGCCGGATCCGGCTGCGCCAGCGTTGCCAGTGGCGGCGGCGTGGCCGAAGGCGGCAGCACCTGTGCCGCTTCCACCCCTGGCGCGCCAGGCTGCAGCGCCGTGGCCGAGACGGGCCGGGGTTGGCCAAAATAGATCGAGGCGAACGCGCCCAGGAAAACGATCAGGGCCGCGACCGCGCCCAGCCAGGCCGGCGCCGTGCGTGCTGGGGATGCGCTCTTGCCCGCCCGAGTGGCTGCTGCCAGTCCGCTGGGCTCGAAGCCGGCGGCGCGCAGCCTGTCGGCTTGTTGGCGCCAATGATTCCAGCGAATGGCGGCGTGCGCCCGCTCGTTCTGCGGATCGATCGTCAGGGCGCGGGCGATGTAGGCAAAGCTGTCAGCCGGCGTCGGGCTCAACCCGGCCAGCCACATCAATGCCGGGATGTTTCCAGGATCGCGTTCCAGCATCTTTTCAAAGAAAGGCCGGGCTGCTTCCGGCTGGTTTTCTTGGACAAGCCGGATGCCGTATTGCAGGAGCTGTTGAAGGGTGAGGCGTGGTTCTGTGGTCATAGTTGAGATTTCAGGAAACACAGGATTCCGTTGGCAATGCCCTCGGCGGGCAATTCAGGCTGCTTTACGATCATATCATAATCAAGGCGCAAAAAGCCAGTCTCAATAATGGCGGCCGGTGTGTCCGGATCAAGCTCTCTGAAGGAGTGGTAGAAGGTCATGTCGTTCGTAATACTGTTTTCATGAAAAGCCATGTTTGTCGCGCGTTGATACTCGGCGCGCAGACAATCAACCAGTTTGCCGGTGGCGGTGGGATTCTGGCTGGCCTGCGAGCGCGCGATTTTGAAGCCGGTGGCGGGCGGATCGGCATCGATCGGATCACACGAGTCGGCGTGAATGGAGACCAGCACATCGCCGCGGAAACCATTCAACCGGCTGTCGAACTCCTGCAGCAGATCGACCCACACGCCGCGTGCGCGCAGACGCTTCACGACTAACTCCGCAATGCGCAGGTTAGTGTCTCGCTCCGTGACATCGGTGTCCCAACAGACCGCGCCGGAGTCATTCCCCCAGTGGCCGGCGACAATGCCGACGTAAGGCCCGGCCGGGCGCTCGGCGGTCGGCTGCGGTGGTGTGGCACTGGCAATCGCGATCGGAGCGGCCGGCGCGGCATCCGGCGTGAGATCCGCCTGTGTAAGGTTTGCCGGTGTGAGGTCTGCCTGGCTCGATTCGATGATGACCTTTCGATCGGTCGGGCGACTGGCTGCCGCGCCGGTGATGACGAAGAGCAGCAGTGCGCCAACCAGGCCGATGGCTGCCAGGGTGATTACCTGCCAGCCATTGACGCCAGGTCGCTGTCCGCGCTGTGCTGTTTTGCGGCTGCGCTGGGTGGAAGACTGAACGATGCGGCGTGCCATTAGGGCTAATGATACTCGGAGAGGGCGCGCAAGTCAACGCGCACACAGTGCTCATAAAATCGCGTCAGGCCGCCCCGTGCCGGGCCTGCTTGCGCGCGGCGCGCCTTGACGCCGGATGCGCCGCCGCGTGAAGAGATCGGAGTTGTCTTTCCGCCGGTCGCGGACTACAATAGATCGTCATTTCTTTTCGGAGGTAGGATGGATGTCTCTGCTGCATGAGAACCGCCGCGTGTGGCAACGTCATGTGCTGGCCGAAACCCGCCGCAACATCGCCGGGTTATTGGAGACGCTGTGCGACGATCCCATCTACAAGATCATGGCGACGAGCGCCACCTTCAAGGGGCGCGATCAGGTGGCGCAGTTTTACGCCGGGTTGTTCGAAGGCGTGCCTGACGCCACATTCGAGCTGATCAATGCTTTCGTCGGCGAGGAAGGCGTGGTGGAAGAATCCATTTTGAGAGGCGCGCAGCGCGGCGCGTTATTTGGTATTCCAGCCACGGGCCGCGAAATTGCGCTGCCTTTGACGATCGTCTTTCCCATCCTCCGCGGTCAAATCATGGGCGAGCGCCTGTATTTCGATCTGGCGACGCTGGCGCGGCAGTTGGGTGTTCCGGTTGAGACGATTTCGATCAGGTAACCGGCATCACACCGCAGGCGGGCCGCAGAATCCTTGTTCGTTTTGCCACAAAACAAGCGGGTTGTTGCCCGGCGCGACCCTTGACGCCGCTTCTGGACGTGTTACAATTTTCTTAGCAATTGAGCAGTGATGGAGATTCATATGAAGCAGCAGGTTTGCATGTGTTGCAGGATGAGGCGGTAGCCATCGTCCTGCGACGGTAAGCACAACGGCTTACTTCAAGACCAACACCCCCGCAGACGGTGGCCTTTGCCTCAAATAAGAGAGCAGGGGCATTCGCCGTATGGGCGTGTGTTGGTCTTGTTTTGTTTATCGGGCCTGGAAACAAGGGAGGAGACATGACAACTACCGCTTTACCGCTCTGGCAAGTGAAGTATGCGGCCACGCTGCCGGGCGATGAACTCTTGGCCCGCGTTGGACACACGCCGCTCTTCCCTTTGCGGCGCATCGGCGCGGAGTTTCCGCAGGTTGAGATTTACGCCAAAGCCGAATGGTTCAATCCCAGCGGCTCGGTGAAAGATCGCGCCGCGCGTGAGATTATCCTCACGGCGGAACGCAGTGGAGAGCTGACGCCCGACCGGGTTCTGCTCGATGCGACTTCGGGCAACATGGGCATCGCCTATGCCACCTTGTGCGCGGCGCGCGGCTACCAGGTGACGCTGACCATGCCTGCCAATGCGAGCCGGGAACGCATCATCACGCTGAAAGCCCTGGGCGTCGACCTGATCCTGACCGATCCGCTCGATGGCACGGACGGCGCGCAGCGTGAAGCCCAATCGCTTTACGCCGCCGACCCTGCCAGGTATTTCTATGCCGATCAGTACAACAATCAGGCCAACTGGCAGGCGCATTATCGCACCACCGGTCCTGAAGTATGGGAACAGACCGCCGGGCGCGTGACGCACTTTGTGGCAGGGTTGGGCACCAGCGGCACCATGATGGGCACCGGCCGCTGCTTGCGGGAGTTGAATCCCGGCATCGAATTGATCGCCGTGCAGCCCGATTCGCCGCTGCATGGACTGGAAGGGTTGAAGCACATGGAGACCGCCATCGTGCCCGGCATCTTCGATCAGGCGCTGCCGGATCGGACGCTGCCCGTCGACACGGAGGAAACCTTCCGCATGGCCCGGCGGCTGGCGCGTGAAGAGGGGCTGTTCGTCGGCATTTCGGCGGCCGCGGCGGCGCTGGCGGCGACGAAGATCGCGGCGCAGATTGAGCAGGGCGTGATTGTTACAGTGTTTCCCGATGCGGCCTTGAAGTACTTGAGCGAAAGATTCTGGAATGAAGCCTGAAGGCGGCGCCGTGATGACTCTGCGCCTATACGACACCACCACCCGCATCAGCGCGGCAGGCTATGAGGTTGAAGATACGCCGCAGGGATCGCAAGTCCAGCGTGCCAGGGCCGAGGAGCCGGCCCGATGACTCTCGTGCTCGATCGCCGGCAGGCAACACTGCTGCAGCAGCATGTCGAGGGAACCTATCCCTACGAAGGCGGCGGTTTGCTCATCGGCAGCGCTGACGAGCAGGGGCGTAAGGTGGTCGTGGAGATCAGGCCGTTCGAGAATCAGCGCGCGATCGAGGATCAGCACAATCGGATTTTGATCACCGATCAGATGTATCGTGAGGGTGAAGCGTATGCGGATAACAAGGATCTGCTGCTGATCGGTTTCTTCCACTCGCACCCGGATCATCCCGCGCGGCCTTCGGAGTTCGATCGGGAACATGCTTTGCCGTGGTGGTCGTACGTGATCGTGTCTGTGCAGCAGGGCAGGGCGGCCGAGGTGCTGAGTTGGGAACTGCGGGAGGATCGCAGCGGGTTCGATGAGGAAGAGATCGTGGCGCGACAGTAGCTTGACTCTGACGCCTCATCACACATCGTCCGGATAAAACAAGAGGAGGAGATATATGGGAGTGCCAGTCACAATTCCTACACCGTTGCGGGGCTATACCGGGGGACAGAAAACGGTGAGCGTGGAAGGGGCAACGGTGGGCGAAGCGTTGAATGCTCTGACGACGCAGTACCCTACTTTGCGGCCGCATTTGTTTGCGGAAGGCGGCCAGCTGCGGTCATTCGTCAATGTGTATTTGAACGACGAGGACGTGCGCTATCTGAAGCATGTCGAGACGCCGCTGCAGGAGAGCGATAAGCTGGCCATCGTGCCGTCGGTGGCGGGGGGCTGACGATACGTCACTGCGAGCGCTTTGTAGCGAAGCAGTCTCCTTATAAGGTTGGCGGAGATCGCTTTGCCACATACGACGCGGCTCGCAATGCCGATTGAAAGAGGAGGAGAGCATGGCTCAGAGAAAAGTGGATCATTCGGCCATCAGGACGAATCAGGTGTTCATCATCGGGTTGTTGGTGATCGCGTTTGTGCTGGACGCGGAGTGGCTGGTGGCCTGCGTGTCGGCGGTGATGCTGATCGGGACATTCTTTCCCAACATCGCCTTGTTCAAGGCCGTGTACTGGTTCGTCTTGAAGCCGTTGAAGATTGCGCGGCCCGACGTGCGCCGGGATAATCCCGAGCCGCATTTGTTTGCGCAGGGCGTGGGCGGCATCGTGCTGCTGGCGGCGACGCTGGCCTTTCTGGCCGGTGCGCCTGTGGCCGGTTGGGCGCTGGCGTGGGTCGTCGTGGCGCTGGCGGCGTTGAACTTGTTGGCGGGCATCTGCGTGGGCTGCCTGATGTACTACTGGCTCAATCGCCTGGGCGTGCCCGGCTTCAAGTATGCGCGAGTTGAAGCGCAGCACAGGGAATAGCGGGCTCGATCATGTGGGAACGAATTTTAATAGCAATCGCAATTGCCGGCCTCGGCGTGCTGGCGTATCACCTTATCCTGCAGGCGCAGCGACGCCGCGCGGCGCGCGGATCGCTCGAACGGGCGGCTGCCGGTCGAGTGGCGCTGTTGGTGTTCACCAGCCCGACGTGCGCGCCGTGCAAGTTGCAGCAGCTGCCCATCGTCGATCGCATCCGGCTTGACTGGCATGATAAGATCGAGGTGGAGATCGTCGATGTCACAGAGCAGCCAGAGGCGGCTGCGCAGTATGGCGTGTGGTCGCTGCCGACGACGATCGTGCTGGATGCGCAGCGGAAGGTGATCGCGATCAATCAAGGCGTGGCGCACGAACACCGCTTGCGCGAACAGATCGCGCGGGCTGCGGGAGCGGAGCCGGCGCTTGACCGGCGAGGTGAGAAAGAATGGCAACCCAGTTAAGTCACGAAGAGATCCGGCGTTACAGCCGCCACTTGATCATGCCGGAAGTGGGCATGGACGGCCAGCGCAAGTTGAAAGAGGCCAGCGTGTTGTGCGTGGGCGCGGGCGGATTGGGATCGCCGCTGACGCTGTATCTGGCCGCCGCGGGCGTGGGGCACATCGGCCTGGTGGAATTCGACGTCGTCGACGAAAGCAACTTGCAGCGGCAAATCATCCACGGCACATCGGTGCTGGGTAAGTCCAAACTCGAATCGGCCAAACAGCGCCTGCTCGATCTGAATCCGCTCATCGAGATTTCGGGCTACGAAGAGCCGTTGACCTCGGCTAACGCCATGGATATCGTGCCGCACTATGACATCGTGGCCGACGGCACGGACAATTTCCAGACGCGCTATTTGACCAACGATGCCTGCGTGCTGCTGGGCAAGCCTAACGTATATGGCAGTATCTTCCGCTTTGAGGGACAGGCCTCGGTGTTTTACGCGAAAGAAGGGCCGTGCTATCGCTGCCTGTTCCCGGAGCCGCCGCCGCCGGGGCTGGTGCCCTCGTGCGCGGAGGGCGGAGTGCTGGGCGTGCTGCCCGGTGTCATCGGCACGATTCAAGCGACCGAAGTGGTGAAGTTGATCATCGGGCAGGGCGAGCCGCTGATCGGGCGGCTGCTGCTGTACGATGCGCTCGAGATGAGTTTCACGACGCTGAAACTGCGCAAGAATCCCGACTGCGTGATCTGTTCCGATCATCCGACGATCGATCACCTGATCGATTACGATCAATTCTGCGGCGTCGTGCCGCACGAAGTGGAAGCCGAGCAGGGGCTGGAGATCACGGTCAAGGATTTGAAGGCGCGCCTGGATAATGACGGCCGGGGCCTCGTCGTGATCGATGTGCGCGAGCCGCACGAGTGGGATATCTCGCACCTGGATTTTACGCGGTTGATCCCCAAAGGCGAACTGCCTGATCACCTGAAAGAGTTCGATGCGACGAAGGAGTACGTGCTGCACTGCAAGAGCGGAGTGCGTTCGCTGGAGGCGGCACGCCTGATGAAGTCGGCGGGTTTCCGGGTGAAGAGCTTGCGGGGTGGCATTAATGCCTGGGCACGGGAGATCGATCCGAGTCTGCCGCAGTACTGATGATCCGCGAATCGATACACAACGGTCACCCGGCTTCCGATTGGCCGCGGCGCGCAAACCACTGCCGGCTGGCTGCGCGCTGCGGCCAATCGCTTCAATTTACGGCCACTTATCCAGTTTTGGAACTGCGTTTTTATGCTGTTAAATCGACCACGGCGGCGTCCGGCGCATGCGCTTTGACGGAGGCGATTCCATTTTCTCTGGCCGCAGTGGAGCTGTACATTTCACTGCTGCCGACGACCTGCTTGTTGACTGCCTTCAGCACGAAGTAGGGTTGGCCTGCGGTCGAGGTCTTACGCTCGAAATTGGCATCGGCGGTGGCGTGCTGTTTAACCGATTCAATTCCGGCCAGGGCGGCGGCTTTGGTGCGGTACAACTGGCTGGTCATAATGACCTTCCCGTTCCCAGCCTTGAGGTTGAACATGAACTTACCACTATCGCTCTTCTTGAGTTCGAACTTACCTGCCATGCGGGGCCTCCAAAAAAGATTGAGTATTAACCAGCGCGACATGCACGCTTGTTTGATCCAGAATGACTTCCTGTTCAGCGAGACCGCTTTCCATTGAGCAGTATAGACTAATTTTTTGATAAGTCAAAGACTGGCGCGGTCGGCGCCGGCAAGAGAAAAAATGAATCGTCAGGCAAACAACGGCTCCAGCGCTTGCTCACGGAGCAAGGTCTGCATCTCTTCCTCTGTGGGCCGCGCCGTGAAGCGGCGGACCGCGTCGAAGACTTTAGGCAGCAGGGAGATCTCAGCGGCAGTATTGAGAAAGGCGACCGGATTGCCGAGCACCCAGTGCACCGCTTTGTCGATGCTGGCCTGTTCGGTCAGCGGCTCGTACCAGGTGTTGGCCGTGTGCGGGCGATCATGCCACGGCGCGCGCGTGATGCCTTTGATCGTCTGCACGGCGACGTTGCGTTCGCGGCAAACTTGCAGCAGCGCCTCCACCTCGGCGGCGTAGCGCGGATTCTGCATCAGAATGTAACTGTATGGCAGGAGCACCGTATCAAAATCGAAGCGCGCCAGCGCCTGGCGATGCAGCCCGGCGATGTTCACGCCATGACCCGTAATGCCGATGAAGCGCGTCAGTCCCTGCTCGCGCGCCTCAACGAATGCCTCCAGCGCGCCGCCCGGCCCGAGCGCGATTTCCCATTCCTGCGGGTCGCTCAGATTGTGAATCTGAAAGAGATCGACGTGATCGGTCTGCAGCCGGTCGAGTGAACGGTGCAGCGATTCGCGCGCGCCTTGCCGGGTGCGCTCCTCGGTTTTGGTTGCCAGGAAGAAGCGTTCGCGGTAGCGCGGCATCCACGGGCCCAGTCGTTTTTCGGCCTCGCCGTAGCTGGCGGCCGTGTCGATGTGGTTGATGCCGTATTCCAGGAGCACGTCCAGCACGGCATCGGCCTCTTTTTGGGGTGTGCTCCAGAATGCGGCGGCGCCGAAGATGGCGCGTGTGCTCAAATGTCCGGTGCGGCCAAAGGGAGCAAGTGGGATCATCGAGTCTCCTTGTCAATGCGAGGTCTCTAGCCGGGAGTATACCAGAGCCGCCTGTTATGCAAAAGCCCGGCTTCATATCAGGCCCGGGCAGGGGGATTGATTTGGGGATGCTGTTCTACGGTTTGAAACTGGTTACGGGAGAACGACCTCAGACTGCGGTGCATTTCAATCTGGGAGCAGACTTGGCTGAGCAAGCATTCCGAGCGGAGCGTAGCACAGTCGAAGAACGCTTGCTTAGCCGTGGCGCATCCTCACCTGCACTGCACCGCGGTGCGCGCAGGTGCAAGTGTGACTCCACTGCGTTCGCTCACGCCTGTCCGCGAAACGGGTGCGCCAGGCGGAATGCTTAACTTGCCCCAAAGTGAATCCACGCTCAGACTGATCTCGGTTGCCTGAAAATGGAATATGGGTCATACTGTTTGTCTATCCTTCTCGTTAAGGAGCGCGTACATGCCGGCCCCTCTTACTCTGCAGGCGGATGTCATCGTCGTCGGTTCCGGGCCCGGCGGCGCCACCGTGAGCCGTGAGTTGGCGCGGCGCGGCAAACGGGTGCTGCTGCTGGAGCGCGGGATCGATCAGCGTTCGCGCTTCTATTATGGCACCTATCCGGGCGCGATGATCTACTCGGATCGGCTCAGCCTGCTGTTCACACAGGAAGGCCTGAACATCGTGCGCCCTCTGCTGGTGGGCGGCGCGACGAGCATGTACTGCGGCTGCGCCGCGCCGCCGCCCGTCTGGCTCCAGGGCAAATACGGGGTGGACATCGACGCCGAAGTCTCGGAAGTGATCGACGAGTTGGAGATTGCGCCGCTGCCCGCCGAACTGCGCGGCGAGGCTTCCACGCGCATCGCGCAAGCCGCACAGGCGCTGGGCTACGCCTGGCAGCCCCAGCTGAAATTCATGAAACCGGCTCGCGCGCATCCGTTCGACTGCGGCGCGAAGTGCATGCTCGGTTGTCGCTGCGGCGCGAAATGGAGCGCGGCCGAATACGTCGACGAGGCGGTGGCTGCCGGGGCCGATCTGCGCACGCGCGCCCACGCGCGGCGCATCTTGATCGAAGATGGGCAGGCCGTCGGGGTGGAAGGCACGATCGGGCGCGCGCCCTTCACCGCTCGCGCTGAAACCGTCGTGCTGGCCGCAGGCGGGATCGGTTCGCCGCGCATCCTGCAAGCCTCGGGCTTTCGCGAAGCCGGCCGCGGCATGACGATGGACACGACGGTGATGATGTACGGCTTCGTGAAAGAGCGCGGCATCGGCCACGAGCCGCCCATGACGTGGTCGTGGGAGAACGACGACGAAGGCTACATGCTCAGCACGCTGCTGGATCCGTGGCTGCTCTATCCGCTGATTAATTCGTTGAAGGACTTGAAGTATGCGTTGACGTGGCCGCGCTGGAATCATATCCTCGGCGTGATGATCAAACTCAAGGATGAAATCTCAGGCGGTGTCTTTCCCGACGGCAAGATCAGCAAGCCGCTGACGGCCGGCGATCGAGCGCGCCTGGCTCAGGCCGAAGAGATGTGCCGCAGGATCCTGATCGAGGCTGGAGCGGATCGATCGTCGATCTTCATGACGCCGCTGCGCGGCACGCATCCCAGCGGCACGGTGCGGCTCGGAACGATGGTCAATCAGGACTTGCAGACGGAAGCGCGGGGCCTGTATGTGTGTGATGCCAGCGTCTTCCCCGAAGCGCTCGATCGGCCCACGGTGCTGACGATCATCGGTCTGGCGAAACGGCTGGCCAAACATCTGGCGCCATAGGCGGGACATTCCTATGCCTTGCGTGTGATGCAGTAGGGCTGGCATCCCCATGCCACTCCTGCCGAACAATCAAGCATGGATAACAAGCGTGACTGGCTGTATACCCAACTCGATCGCTATCCACGCCTGCCGTTGGCGGAATATCCAACGCCGCTGCAGTTCCTGCCGCATCTGAGCGAGCAGCTGCAGCGCCCCATCTACCTCAAGCGCGACGACGAGATCGGCCCTGGCGGGGGTGGCAACAAGACGCGCAAGTTGGAGTATTTGCTGGCCGAGGCGCAGCAGCGGGCGCAGCAGCGCGGCGCGCGCAAAGTGGCGACGTTTGGCGGGCTGCAATCGAATCATGCGCGTATCACGGCGGCCGCCGCGCGTCAAATCGGGCTGGAGCCGCATCTCTTCTATTTCGAGCGCAGGCCGCCGCGGCTGGAAGGCAATCTGTTTCTCAACGAATTGTTCGGCGCGGAGATGCACTTCATCCCCTTCGGCGGAGGTGGCGACGCGCGTATGACGCTTGAGACGACGATTCGCCTGGTGCGCTTTATTGCCTGGCTGCGAATCGGGCCGCACTATTTCATTCCCGTGGGCGGGCATTCGTGGCGCGGCGGTCTGGGCTACGTGCGCGCCGCGCTCGAACTCGACGAGCAGGCCCGCGCTCTGGGGATTGACAAGGCCCACATCGTGATGGCCGCCGGATCGGGCGGCACACTGGCAGGCTGATCGCCGGGCTGCATTTGATTGGCTCGTCACTGTGCCCGCTGGGGATCGACGTGGGACGCTTGTGGAAAGACTTCCCGATCTCAATCGCGCGCCTGGCGAGTGAAATATGCGCGCGGTTGAATCAACCGCATACTTTCATGCCCGCCGAGATTCCATTGATTGAGAATACCTACGTCGGATCACGTTACGCGGTGCCAAGCGAGCAGGGCCTTGCGGCAATCCACCGTCTGGCGAAGTCAGAAGGCGTCATCCTCGATCCGGTCTATACCAGCAAAGCATTCGCGGGACTGATCGATCTGGTGGAGCGCAGGCAGTTGGGGCGCAATGAGCCGATCATCTTTCTCCACACTGGCGGCCTGCCCGCCCTGTTCGTGCTGAAGTAAACCCTATCACGCGCCATAGTCCAGGTAGAAACCGCCTCAGATGCGCAGTGTTCCGAAGATTGTGTAGTTTCCCCGCAGTTAAACTGCGGGCGAACGAATTTACACAAGATTTGGCATGCCGCTCTCAGCTGGCGCGGGGTTCCGGGGATGACCGCGGAAACTTGAGGCCAGGCTGTGTGTCGATAAACTCCAGCGATTGATGCCGGAAGTAGGTGTTGTACAGCTCGGCGTAGTGACCGCCCTGCTGCATCAATTGATCGTGATGGCCTTCTTCGATGATCCGGCCCTGCTTCAGCACGATGATCCGATCGGCGGTCTTGACCGTCGAGAGGCGGTGCGCGATCAGGATCGAGGTGCTCTTGGCCAGGATCAGATCGAGCGCCTCTTTGATCTGGCTTTCGGTGAAGGGATCGATCGAGGCGGTCGCTTCGTCGAGAATGAAGATGGCCGGGCGCTGCGCCAGCACGCGCATCAACGCGACGAGCTGGCGCTGACCCATCGAGAGCCGTGAGCCGCGCTGGCCGACTTCGGTGAGCAGGCCGTTCGGCAGCACGTCCAGCCATTCGCCGCCGCCGACCTGCCGCGCGATCTCTTCGATCTCCCGATCGCCGATCTCGGCGTTGGCGTAACGGATGTTGTCGGCCACCGTGCCGGCAAACAGGAACGGCGTCTGCGAGACGACGCCCAGCTGCTTGCGGTAACTGTTCAGATCGAACGCGCGGATGTCCTGCCCGTCGATCAGGATCGCGCCGCCCTGAAATTCGTAGAAGCGCGCGATGAGCTTGGCGAGGCTGCTCTTGCCCGCGCCCGTGTGGCCCACCAGCGCCAGCGTCTCGCCCGCGCGGATGCGCAGCGAAAAATCGTTCAGCACGGCTTCCTGTGCTGAATAGCGGAAGTTGACGCGGTCGAAGGTGATCGCGCCGCGCAGCACGGGGGCCGGGCGCGGATCGATCTGGCGCACCACCGGCTCGGCGTCGATCAACGCAAACACGCGCTCAGCCGCCGACAGGCCGGCCTGGAATTGGCTCCAGAACGCGGCGATGTTGATGACGGGGAACCAGAACCGATCGACGCTGGCGACGAACAAATACCACGCGCCGATCGAGATGTCGCCCGAGGCCGCCGCCAGCCCGCCAAAATACACCAGCATGGCCGTGCCCACGCCCGTTAAAGCGTTAAGCACGGGAAAGACATTCGCCAGCACAAAGCCGCGCCGCAGATTCACGCGATAGGAGATGTCGTTGATGTCGATGAAGCGTTGATACAGCGCCGCTTCCTGCCGGAAATTCTTGGCAATGCTGATGCCCGTCACCGCTTCCTGAATGGCGGCGTTGACCTCGCCCATGGCGCGGAAACCCTGCCGCGTGGCGCGCCGCGCCAGTGAGCGAAAGGCGCTGGCCGTAAAGTACGCCACCGGCGTCATCGCCAGCATCGCCAGCGTCAAGCGCCATTCGATCGCCAACAGGATCGGCAGCAGGATCAGCACGGTCAAGACCTGGCTGATCACGTCGGTGACCAGCGTCACCATCTGCGCGAATTCCTGCGTGTCCGAGGTGATGCGGCTGACGATCTTGCCGGTCTGGAACTCGTCGTAGAACGACAGATCGTGTTTGACCGAGGCATTGAACGCATCGCTGCGCAGCGCCAGCACGACATCGCCGGTGACAATCGCCGTCAGGCGCCGGCGCACCAGGTTGACCACCCAGGTCAGCACGCCGACGATCAGCACCACCAGCACCAGCCCGACCAGATACCAGTCGGCGTGAGCCTGCATCATCGATTGCACGCCGCTCGACACCAGCAGCGGATTGAGCGCGCCGAGGATCGCCATGAAGATGGTGACAGCCGCCAGCGCAATCATGCGGGTGCGGAACGCGCCGAAGTAATGGAAGATGCGGGCCAGCAATACCCGATCGGAATAGCTGCGGTCATAAGCCTCGGCATTGAGGCCGCCAAACATGCCCATGGAAACTCCGTAATGAGTAATGAGTCATGCGTAACGCGTGATGGACTCTTCACTCGTCACTTTTCACTCGTCACTCGTCAGCTGCCTATCTGGCAAAGATGCGCTGATAGGCGGCAGATTTTTCGAGCAATTCCTCGTGCGTGCCAATGGCCGCCACGCGGCCCTGCTTCATCACGACGATCACATCCGCCCAGCGAATTTGCGAGAGGCGATGGGTGATCAGAATGGTGGTGCGTCCCTGCGCGGCGTTGTAGATCGCCTGCTGAATCTGATCTTCGGTGGCGCTGTCGATGGCGCTGGTCGCGTCGTCGAGGATCAGGATCTTGGGATCGGTGAGCAGCGCCCGGGCCAGCGCCAGGCGCTGCCGCTGGCCGCCGGACAACGTCACGCCGCGCTCGCCGACGACGGCGTTGTAGCCGTCGGCAAAATTCAAGATGAAGTCGTGCGCCTGCGCGGCTTTAGCCGCCGCCTCCACCTGTGCCTGCGTCGCCTCGGGATGGCCGAACTTGATGTTCTCCGCCACCGTGCGCGAGAACAGGAACAGGTCCTGCTCGATGATGGAAATCTGCGAGCGCAGCGCGGCCAGCTGCCAGTCGCGCACGTCCACGCCGTCGATCAAGACGCGGCCTCCGGCAGCGTCGTAAATCCGATTGAGCAGCTTGACGATGCTGGTCTTGCCTGAGCCGGTCTGGCCCACCAGCGCCACCGTCTGGCCAGGTTGAACTTCGAACGACACGTCTTCCAGCACCGGCGCTTCCGATCGATATTGCAGCGTCGCGCGATCGAACTGGATCGCGCCGCGCATCCGCCCGGCGTAACCGGCGGTGTTTTCGTCCAGATTCGTCTCGGCGTTGATCAGCGCCAGGATGCGGCGCGCGCTGGTCAGGCCGGAGGCGATTTGCGGATAGGCGAAGGCCGAAGTGAACGTGGGAAAACCAAAGAGCAGGATCAGTTGGTTGTAGGCCACCACTTGCCCCACGTCGATCTGCCCCTGGTTGTACAACAGCAGCGAATGCGCCAGCGCCACGGCGGAGGCCAGGCCCTGCCAGAGCAGGGGCATGAACCGCGATTCGATGTAGCCCTGCCGCACAAAGGCATCACGATAAGCGCGCGCGCCGCTCTCGAAACGCTCGATCGCTTGATCCTCCTGCGCGGCTCCCTTGACCGTTTCAATGCCCTCGATGTTTTCGGCCAGCGTGGCGTTCATGTTCCCGAACTGCCTGCGCACTGATTCGGTGGCCGGTTTCAACTCGTGCAGATAGCGCTGCAGCGAGATGAAATACAATACCAGAAAGGCCAGCGGTGTGATGATCAGCGCCGGAAAATGCGCGGCGCGATGAGGATGGGCATTACCAGAAACATGAACGAGCCGACGACCAGATTGACGCCCGGGTTGAGCATCAGGTTGATCTCGCGCACGTCGTTGGTGGCGCGCGCCATCACTTCGCCCACGGACTGCTGATCGTGAAACGTCATGCTCTTGCCGATCAGGCTGGCGTACAGTTCGTGGCGCGTGTCGCGCTCCAGCCGCTGCCCGATGACCTCGCTGCCAAAATTGCGGCCCAGCTGCAAGACGGCGCGCACGACCTGCGACACGACGATGCCGAGGGCGGCCCAGCCGATGAGGTCGTAGTCGATCGGCGTGTTGACGACCGCGTTGAACGCTTGCCCGATGAAGATCGGTACCAGCGCCGCGCCGGCCGCATTGCCGATCGCGCCGACGACCATGATCACGATCCAGATTTTGTTGCGCAGCACGTGCGCCAGGATCCAGCGCGTGGCATCATCGCGGCGCGTGGGCGCCCACTTCAGTTGAATGGCGAATTCGGATTGCATGATATCAGGGCAGGGCGGTGGACGAGAAACGGAACAACCCGGATGGCGAGTTGCTCCGTGATGCTTCGAGTGCTCGTCGGTGTGTCGAACGACAGGGCAATCTTACCGCAAAATGGGCAATGCCGCGAGGGGCGATTGGCCTACGCGGCCTCGCGCAGCACCTGCTGTGTCAGCGTCAACAGCGGCCCGCGCTCTTCAAAGCCTTGCTCATTCAGCGTGCTGATGGCAAGGTAGACCTGCGTGCCGCACCGCCGCAGCAAGCCGCGCACCAGGCGCAGCAGGGCGGCCCGGCGCGCCGCGACTTCGTCCTCGTCGCCCCACTTCTTCTCCGGCGGCCACTGGCGGCTCAACACGTAGGGATGCGTCAGTGGCTGGTAGAGCCGCTCCCACCAGGCGGGGCTGCCCGCGTTCAGCCAGAACTGATAGCCCACCGATTCGTTGCTCAGCAGGAAGGTATAGGCCGGCGCCAGCAGCACCGCCTCCGCCTTTTCGGCGTAGGGGCTCTCGACATACGTGGCGGCGACGACGCCCTCGCTCACCATGCGCGTGTAGTCGCGTCCCACGCTCGGATCGAGCGTCGCAGCATACGGATCGGGATTCACGGTCTGGCGGAACTTGCGCGCCGATTCGACGAGCTGCGCCGTGATGCGGCCCGGATCGATCTGGCGATGAAACCCGTAGCCGGGCTGCGAGAGCACTTCGCCGAACAGCCGCGCGAAGAAGACGTCGAGCGGCGGCGGCGTCTCAGCCTGCGCGTAGTCTTGCAGCCACGACCGCAGGCGATCGAGCCTGGCGCCGGTCTCGAACCCGATGCGATCCTGCAGCTCCGGCCTGAGATTGTCGAAAGCGCGGATCTCGGCGTCGCCGCTGCGGGCGTGATATAACCGCTCGGCGACGAGATGTCCGCGCGCGGGATCCAGCTGATCGATCGAGAGGATGATGGCCTGGGCCACATCGGCTTGCGGCGGCACGATTTGCCACCGGGGATGCGCCAGCGCGGCCAGCGTCAGCAGTCCGCGTGTCACGACTTCTTCATTCAACGAGCGCGAAGGCCGGAGCGAGCGTGTGGGAATGCCCTGGCGCTGCAGGCGATCGGCCAGCGCGAAGCGCAGGGCATCGCTCAGGAACGGCGCGAGAACCACGATCGCATGCGGCGAAACTTGCTGGCGCTGGATCAGTTCGGTGATGTGCTGCGCCACCCAATCGAGCATCTGGGGATGAAAGCGGCCGCCGCCATACACCAGCGCCGGGTGCAGGTCGCCGGTTCGCATAGGCAGATCGCTATCACCATCCGCCAACACATGCGTCACCATCGCTTCAAGTGACTGCACGGCAGGCGACATTACGCGCGATTCACGCCGCTCGACGACTTCGTCACACACCGAGCGGAGCGTCTCGCCCGATCGGGCGTCGGCGCCCAGAAACGAGCGGTACCCGGCGTCCGTGTCGTACACGATCAGCGCCGAGGCGGCCTGCGGGATCCATTCGCGCAGCAGCTCGTGCGCCAGGGGCGTGTCTTCTTCCACGTTGTCCACAATCAAGTGCCGATAACGCCCGTAGAGTTTGTCGCGAAACCAGGCGTGCTGCAGCAGGCCGCGGAACAATTCAATCTGCAAGGAGAAGTCCAGCAGGTTGTGCTCCAGGCAGTAAGCGCGAAAACGGTTGAGACAATCCTGCACCTGCGCAAAGGTGGTGGTCTGCTGCGGCGGACCGGCCCAGGCGCGAATCAAACGCTGGCCGACCTCGCCGTAAGGAAATCCGACCAGCGCCGCCTTATTGAGATTGTCGAGCAGCTGGCTGTAGATGCGCGCGTGCGGCAGGCGGACTTCTTCAAAGTAGTAGCGCTCGGCGATGAAAGGCTGCACGACGCGCTCCATGTAGTATTGCGCCGTTTCCAGCGTCAGGAAGGTCGGAGGTCGATTGGGGCGGGTGAAGCCCGCTTCACCCGCGATGGCGGGCCACAGCAGGTCGACCGATCGCCTGGCCAGGCCGCCGATCGTGAGCGTCTCGATCTCCTCGCCGCCGGGTAAATCCGCCCCGCGCACCACATCCTGATAGGGCTGCAGCAGGCTGCGCTGTGGGGCGATGACGAGTATGCCCTCGGCCTGGCGGCCTGATTGCAGCAGCCCGCGCAGGTATTCCACGGCCTCGGTAGTCTTGCCCGTGCCGGCAGGGCCAGTCAAGAAAGTCCGCAACAGGTTCATAAGATCATTGTAGCACGCGGCGAGCGCTTCGCGTAGACAATACAGCGTGTGAGTGCGATTATCTTAATGTTTCTTGAAAAGAAAAAACGCTATGCGAAATCTACGCACCCTGCCTTTTGGGTGCGCCCTGCTTTTGGGCGGCATGCCAAATCTTGTGTAAATTCGTTCGTCCGCAGTTTAACTGCGGGGAAACTACACAATCTTCGGCACATTGCCCTTTTTAGGCGGGCGCAGGGTCGAGCCGCGCTTCAGCGATTCGGCGCCGTACTTGTGACGGATATCGTCGACGGCGCGGGTGAGGCGATCGGCCCGATCGTCCCTCTGCTCGAATAACTCGAGCTGGCGCGCAGACGGGCTCAAGTGCCGCGCCGCAACGCCAATCAAGCGCACCGCGCGCTTATTCCAATGGCGCTCGAACAGCGTCCACGCCAGCTCGAAGATATCTTGATCGAGCTGGGTCGGCCGGGGCAGGGTGGTCTGGCGCGTGAAGGTCGTGAAGTCGCCGTAACGCAGCTTGACCGCAATCGTGCGCGCGCTCAGATCGTCTTCACGCAGCCGCAGGCCCACGCCCTCGCTCAATTCCAGCAGGACGGCGCGCAGCCGCTTCACGTCGGCGATGTCTTTAGTGAAAGTCGTCTCCTGGCTGATCTGTTTCACCACGCGTTCATCTTCGACGGGCGAATCGTCGAGACCGTGAGCGCGGCGCAGGAGATCATCCGCGCCGCGCTGGCCCAGCCGCGAGGCTAACGCATCCGGCCGCGCCTGCGCGATCTGCCCGATCGTTTCGAGGCCGAGGCTCTTGAGGATCTCGGCCGTCTTGGGGCCGACGCCCCACAGGGCGCGCACGGGCAGCGGAGCGAGAAACGCTGCTTCTTCGCCGGCAGGCACAAGGCGCAGGTTGTTGGGCTTGGCCTGTTCCGTGGCGATCTTGGCCACGAGTTTATTGCTGGCCACGCCGATGGAGCATGGCAGCCCGAACTCGTCGCGAATGCGATCGTGCAGCAGGCGCGCGAGCTGCTCCGGCGATCCATAGCGCAGCTCGGTGCCGGTTATATCGAGGAACGCTTCGTCGATGGAGATCTGCTCGACCTGCGGCGTGATCTCGCGCAGCGCCGCCATGATGCGGCGCGAGTGCTGCGCGTAATGGTCGTGCCGGGCGGGGAGCAGGATGAGTTGGGGGCAGAGTTGAAAGGCCGCGCGGGTGGGCAGAGCCGAGCGAACGCCGAACCGGCGCGCTTCGTAGGAGGCTGAGGAGATCACGCCGCGCTCATCGGCACGGCCGCCCACCGCCACGGGTTGGCCGCGCAGATCGGGCCGCTCCAGCAGCTCGACTGAAACAAAGAAGGCATCCAGATCGACGTGCAGAATCGTGCGATCGAAACCTGTCAGGTGAGCCACGGTATTCACCTCGGTTCGATCTGCTGGCGGCTCACCTGACAGGTTTGGCGGCCAGCAGTTTCTGGTACGCGCCTTGCCACAGGGCAGGGGGCTTGGTGTAGGTGGTGACCTTGATGTCCGAGAAGCGCGCCGAGAGGCCGGCCAGCTCGATCGGGGCGGTGGCCCAATCGCCGCTGCGCAGAATCTCCTCCAGCCGTCTGGCGGTATCGGGCAGCCACAACCATTCGCGGCGGAACTGATCGGCTTTGAGATAATAGTCGCGCTTTTCCCAGGCGGTGGCCGACTGATCGATCGATTGATCCATGCTGCGCAGGCCGAACACGATGAAGGCCAGCATGTCCTTCGTCTCGTCGTCGATGCTGCGCTTGTCCATCAGGCGGCGCAGAATCTCGGCGATGGAGCGGCGGATGGCGTTGCGTTGTTGGGTGGGTGTTCCGTCGATATGTGTGATGCGGCTCATGGTTCTGGATGTTGGAAGTTAGCGATTAGAGATTGGATTGAAATATAGCACAAATGTTCTAAACAGGCAAGCCCATTTCATTCTGCGCGATTATCACTGATTCGTCACGCACTGTCAATTGCGCGCTTGTTGACTCATACAGGTCCATGGTCTACAATTTCGCCTTATAAGGAGTGCTATGGCAAAGCAGATTCCGCTATCGCAGCAAAAACGGCGCAATTCGAGGAATAGGGGTTTGGTCGCTCTGGTCAGCGATGAAGACTACGAATGGCTCAGCCAGTGGAACTGGAGCGCGGTCAGCACACAGCGGCGAAATGGCGGTTATGCCATGCGTAATGACAATCGATCTGGCAAAACCATTCTCATGCATCGGGAGATCCTCAATGCGCCTGAGGGATTGAGGTGGATCATGTCAATGGCAATGGGCTGGACAATCGCCGCGAAAATCTTAGGCTTGTGACGGTGCAACAAAACCGCCAGAATCGCAGCAGAGGGCGCAACAATCAGACCGGTTATAAAGGTGTAACGTTCGACAGGAAATCTGGAAAATGGGTGATGTCAATACGGGTCTTATTCGATTCAGCCGAAGAGGCCGCACAAGCCTACGACCAATTAGCCGGAATCGTCTTCGGTGAGCACGCCAAGACCAATTTTCCAAAATCTGGTATAATATGACTTAATGCACCTTAAGTCCAAAACTATAATCTTGGAAATCGACCTTGGCTAAGACGAAGCCTAAACGCCCTTCCACCTCTCGAAAGCCCTCTCCGGACAAAAGCACGCAGCCCGCTCCGGAGATTGAATATGCCGAGGCTTTCATTGCCACGATCATGACCAGCCCGCGCACAGCGGCAACGTATCGCTTTGGGCTGATGGGCCTGGCTAGATTCATCGCCGACACGAAATACATCCCCCTGCCCTCTCCGTATTCGCCGGCGAAGTTTCGCGATGACCTGCTGTTGAAATTTCAAGATTGGCTGTTGAAGCGGCGCTATTCGCCCGCTTCGCAGGAGAACTACCTCGCCGCCGTGAAGCGATTTCTGATCTGGCTCGATGCGAACGATTATTTGTCATCAGGATTTCAGGTCGGCAAAGCGGTCAATCGTCTGAAGGCGGCGCGCGGGTCGCGTCGAACGGTTAGAGCCGGGCGCGAGCCCGATCCCGGCATTCCGCGCATCGTGACTTACTACGACGCCATCCCCCTGCCCGCTCCCGACGAGAAACGCGGACAGATCAAGCGGCTGCAGATTCTGCGCGCCAGGGCCATCGTGCACACCCTGTATGCCTCCGCCGGCCGCGTCAGCGAAGTGGCCTCGCTCACACGCGAGATGGTGTTGGATGGACGCAAAGCCGAGGTGCGCATCACGGGCAAGGGCAGCAAGGATCGCCTGCTGCTGCTGACGAAGGAGGCGCGGCAAGCGATTGCGGCCTACTGCCGGGAGCGCGATCGGATCGGCGATCGATCGCCGGGGCTGTTTGTGTCGCACGGGCGCGACGTGGGCAAGACGCTGGGGCGCGGCACGTTGTGGGCGGTGGTGAAGAAGGCGGCAAGTGAACTGGGGCTGTTCAAAGGCACCTCGCCGCACGCCTTCCGGCATTTCCGCGCGCAGCAGTTATTACACGAAGGCATGGATCTGGACGTGCTGCAAGCGTATCTGGGGCACGCCGACATCAGCACCACGCGCCGGATTTACGCGCCGTACACGGCGGCGGAGAAGGTGCGCGATCAGTTGGAGACGTTCGGGCGCTCGGCCAGGGACGCGGCAGAGGATGAAGGGATGAAGGGATGAAGGGATACCTGCACTTGCAGCGCAGGTGCAAGTGTGACAGGATGACAAGATGAAGGGGTGACAGAGTGACGGGGTGACCGTGGCGCGCCGTTACACCGCACTGCACGCCAGTGGGTGCAGGTGTGCCCCCGAGTGCCTTCGCCAAGCGCGCCCCCGCGCAAAAAGCGCGGACAGGGCGTGTCAGGCATCCACGCTGTTGACGTGTCATTCCGAGGAGCGTAGTGTGCGACGAGGAATCTTAGCCGTGCTGCGAGAGATTCCTCGCTTCGCTCGGAATGACACCGCGCTACGCGCTGTACGTCTCGTAACACCTGGATTCCCACTAAAAAGCGCGCGGGAATGACAAGCGCAACCACGCGTGTCATTTCGAAGCCCGCAGGGCTGAGAAATCTCTGCCTCTGACTGGCGCGGTGTGACGCGGCCAGCTACTTGCTGCGCGCGGAGCGCGCTTCGCGCGCCAGCACCGTCAACTGCTGCAGCAGTTCTTGCAGCGCGGGGGAAGCCGACGCCTCGCCCACATCGACCGTGTGCCGTTTGCCCTCGGCTTCCATCGCCACGTGGTAGTGAAATTGATCGGCAACCTTGGGGGCCGCGGGGATCCTGGCCGGGAGATCGAAGAAGTGCGCCGCTTCGATCGAGTCGTGCAGCGCCCTGGCCTGATCCGCCGGCAGCGCGGCGGTGTCGATCTGGGCCGCCAGACGCATCCCCGCGAAGCCGCCGGTTCGCTCGTAATCTATGCGCATGTCTATCCAACCTTTGCCTGCGCGGTCCTCTCTTCCCCGGGCCAGATCTGCCTCGCCCAGCACACCGCGCTGAGCATTCTTCGGACTGCGTTTCACTCCGCATCAGAATGCTCAGCATCGAGAGGACCGCGCGAGACTGTGTCACGCTTTGTTCTGCGTCTTGTCCTTGCCGAATAACAGGCTGGCCATCCCGAGCGCGGATAATAGACAACCGGAAGTGCCGCCACCGCCCGTGTCGACGCTGATGCCGACGCCATCCCAGCCCTTGCGCACGGCCTGCTGCTCCAGGCTGTTCTGGCCGTACAATTCACCCGCCACCTGGTAGGTCAGCTGCGCGCAGTCCTTGAATTGCGAGTTGATGCCCAGCTTGTCGCGCAGGGTGACGTACCAGATGCGGCCGGCTTTCTCCCAGGCATTGCCGCCCAGCTCCAGCGCCGCGAGGTAGAAGGCGTGGTTGGGGATGCCGGAGTTGATGTGGACGCCGCCGTTATCGCTGAGCGTGTTCACGTAGTCGCGCATGTGCGCGGGCTGCGGGTCCTTGCCGAGCACGGGATCGTCGTAGGCCGTGCCGGGCGCCTTCATCGAGCGCAGCGCCACGCCGTTGACCTTGGCGGTGAACAGCCCCGCCCCGATCAGCCAGTCGGCCTGGGCCGCAGTCTGGCCGAGCTGGCGCTGCTTGACCAGCGAGCCGAACACGTCCGACATCGATTCGTTCAGCGCGCCCGGTTGATTGCTGTAGACGAGCTTGGCTTCGTACTGGGTGACGCCGTGGGTCAACTCGTGCCCGATCACGTCGATCGAGATCGTGAAGCGGTTGAACAGATCCCCGTCGCCGTCGCCGTAGACCATCTGCTGGCCGTCCCAGAAGGCGTTATCGTAGTTCTTCTGATAGTGCACCGTCGAGTCGAGCCGCAGGCCGTTGCCGTCGATGGAGTTGCGCGCGTAGATATCCTTGTACAGATCATAGGTCGCGCCGGCGCCGTCGTACGCCTCGTCGGTCGCCGCATCGCCCGTGGGCGGGTCGCCCTCAGTGCGCACCTGCCGGCCGGGCAAGTTCGATCCGTTATCGGCGCTGTAGACGATCCGGGATCTTCCGGCGGCGGTGGCCGAAGCGGCCATCCGCGGATAGTCGGTGAGGATCGCGCGCTTTCCACGCAGCGCGGCCGAGGCCAGCAGCGTTTTCTCGGCGGACACCTGCTGTGCGGGCGTGCCGTTTTTGGCGATCTCGTTGAGCATGTGCGGGGGAAGAATGCATTCGATAGGATGTCGCTGCGGGGACATGGTGGCTCCTTTCATGAATACCGGCTAAGTAATCGATGACTGCGCATCAGTGTCGCTTCATTCAGTATAGCCCATTTTTGCCAGTTGTCACGTTTTCAGCCATCCGTAGTCAGTGTCAGTAGTCAGTGGTCAGTGGTCAGTAGTCAGTTGTCAGTCGTCGGCTGTTTTTCTCCGCGCCGGATCCCGATCACGGTATGGTGGCTTCCACGCGCTGGCACAGCAATCGGATGTTGTCCAGTTCAATCATGGCCGCCTCCAGCATTTCAACCGATTCCTCGCGGCCGCCCAGCTCGACCAGCTCGCCCTCGATCATGGTGTAATCCACCATGCTGTCGGCGTCCTCATGATCCAGTTCCGACAGGCGCGCAATCTGATCGTTGATGACGGCTGCGCAGCGGTCAAACACATCCCACAATCCCCCGATGCTGGCGGCGGCAGCAGAACCTATGCTCATATAATCATCTCCCCCGGTGCTGATATCTCCTCCAATTAATCATAGCACATGGGCGTATGCCGCCACCCGACTTCATCCTATTGTCTTGTGATGATCAGAGCAATCCGGCCTCCGCGTTTCAATCCACGCCCCTCGCATGAGGGGCGACTCGCCAGCTGCTCCAGCGTCGCGTATCGCGATGTTTCAATCCACGCCCCTCGCATGAGGGGCGACGTCGAAGCCGCGCGAGACCAATCTGCACGCCGCAGTTTCAATCCACGCCCCTCGCATGAGGGGCGACTCGCGATCGCGTGCCTGGCAGCCGAACGCGTGAAGTTTCAATCCACGCCCCTCGCATGAGGGGCGACGCACGATCGTCGCGATTGCTACTCGACCATGCCGCGTTTCAATCCACGCCCCTCGCATGAGGGGCGACGCACGATCTTCGGCGATGCTCTCGACCATGCCGCGTTTCAATCCACGCCCCTCGCATGAGGGGCGACAGTAAGGCGGTGATGGGGGCGGGGAGTGACGTGGGTTTCAATCCACGCCCCTCGCATGAGGGGCGACTTCCGCCGCACCGCCACATCCGTCTCACGCCTCTGTGTTTCAATCCACGCCCCTCGCATGAGGGGCGACGGCCTGCCCATTCAGGCCCCGGCCGCATCGACAGGTTTCAATCCACGCCCCTCGCATGAGGGGCGACTAGGCGGGTGTGATTTGATGCGCTTTTCCAGCGCGTTTCAATCCACGCCCCTCGCATGAGGGGCGACAAGTTTCAATTGCGCTGTTGATGGTAGACAATTGCGTTTCAATCCACGCCCCTCGCATGAGGGGCGACGTCTTCGAGTTCCTGCGGTGAGAGCTCGGCGTTGTTTCAATCCACGCCCCTCGCATGAGGGGCGACACGACAAAGCGGCACGGAAACGGCAGAGCGGCGGTTTCAATCCACGCCCCTCGCATGAGGGGCGACTTGTCCCCGCCCCGCTGGTGCGCGCTGCGCGCGGTTTCAATCCACGCCCCTCGCATGAGGGGCGACCCGATGGCAGCAGGCGCTAGAGCGCCGCGCACAGTTTCAATCCACGCCCCTCGCATGAGGGGCGACGCGATACCCTATGGACGAGACAGGATTGTAAGCCGTTTCAATCCACGCCCCTCGCATGAGGGGCGACGCTTCAGAGAGTCATAGACAGATTGCGCAAGCTGTTTCAATCCACGCCCCTCGCATGAGGGGCGACGCCCATCCGGGCGACCTTTGACCCCTACACGGGGGTTTCAATCCACGCCCCTCGCATGAGGGGCGACGCCCGATCCGGGCGACCTTTGACCCCTACACGGGGGTTTCAATCCACGCCCCTCGCATGAGGGGCGACATGACGCCACAGACCACGCAACAGAGCGCGAACGTTTCAATCCACGCCCCTCGCATGAGGGGCGACGATGTCAGGCCATACTTTAAGACCGATGTCGAAGGTTTCAATCCACGCCCCTCGCATGAGGGGCGACAGAAGCGTATCGACGTTTACGAGCGTAACGGTATGTGTTTCAATCCACGCCCCTCGCATGAGGGGCGACGCGATCCTGGTGCGATGCGCGGCCGTTCCAGAAAGTTTCAATCCACGCCCCTCCATGCGAGGGGCGACCAATCGTCTGCTGCGTCGCCGGCGACAAATTGCTGTTTCAATCCACGCCCCTCGCATGAGGGGCGACACGAACGGGGCAACATGGCGCAAGAGCAGCGTAAAGTTTCAATCCACGCCCCTCGCATGAGGGGCGACTGTTTCCCAACGCACATCAGCGGGATCGAGGTGGTTTCAATCCACGCCCCTCGCATGAGGGGCGACCAGTAACCGATCTACTCGACGCGCTGCGACTCTCGGTTTCAATCCACGCCCCTCGCATGAGGGGCGACAGGCGATACGCGCCCTGCGTTTCGCTGGGATGATTGTTTCAATCCACGCCCCTCGCATGAGGGGCGACCCGGGCGCCCATCGGGTTTATTGGCGAACGTCACGCCCGATGTTTCAATCCACGCCCCTCGCATGAGGGGCGACAGGAGTTTCTTGCTGATGGTGAACGGCTCGAACGGGTTTCAATCCACGCCCCTCGCATGAGGGGCGACATGCCGCCGAATTTGCCCTTCATCGATTCAAGCAGTTTCAATCCACGCCCCTCGCATGAGGGGCGACGGGTGCATTCTAGCGGCAGGACGCGGGGCTGCTCAGTTTCAATCCACGCCCCTCGCATGAGGGGCGACCGGTCAGATTGATGTTCTTGCGAACTCCGTTATTGTTTCAATCCACGCCCCTCGCATGAGGGGCGACCCTATGGCCGGTCAGCACAGGCGATGACAGGATGTTTCAATCCACGCCCCTCGCATGTGTTTTTGATATTCTAAAAGTAGGCCACCTGCTCAGAAATTGATGGTTGAAAACAGGGCCACCGCCATCCTCTGCTATCGTTGGGCGACCCACTTTAGCGGAGGCGAGGAGATGATTCCTGTGGATGAACGTGAACGCATTCGGCGGGCGTACTATGTGGAACAGAAATCGAAACGGCAGATCGCCCGTGAAATGGGGCACTCGCGGGCGACGGTTGACAAGGCGGTCGAGGAGGCGGAGATGCCGAAATATCAGTTGACCGCGCCGCGGTCGGCGCCGATGTTGGGACCGGTGAAGGCTCAGATCGATCAGTGGCTGGCTGACAACGAGACCTTGCCGCGCAAGCAACGCTACACGAGCCACGTGATCTTCACCAAATTGCAGGCGGACGGCTTCACGGGTGGTGAATCGACGGTGCGGGGCTACATCGGGCGGGTGCGTCAGGCCCGGCGTCGTCCGCTGGTTATCTCCCGCTTGAATTTGATCCCGGTCGCGACGCCCAGGTCGATTGGGGCGAGGCCGAAGTGGAGTGGCAGGGGAACGGATCACGGTGCAGTTGTTTGTCATGCGGTTGTGCTATTCGCGCCGACTGTTTGTGATGGCCTTTCCTTCCCAGAAACAAGAATCGTTCTTTGATGGTCATGTCCACGCCTTTCACTTTTTCGGCGGGGTGCCCCACACTTTGACTTACGACAATCTCGGCAGCGCGGTCACCCGCGTGCTGCTGGGGCACGAACGAGACTTGAATCCGAGCTTTATCCAGTTTCGCAGTCACTACTTGTTTGAGACCGCTTCTGCACCCCTGGCGAAGGCCACGAAAAAGGTGGTGTGGAACATGGGGTTGGCTATGCCCGGCGCAACTTTCTGGCGGGCTGTCCCGCCTTCGCCTCGTTGGAGGCGCTCAACGCGCACCTGCGTGCCGCCTGTGCAGCCGATGGCCAGCGGCAACCCGATGGTTGGACGCGGACAATCGCCGAGGCCTTTGCGCAAGAACAGGCCCTCCTGCGGGCCGCTCCCGGATCATGACTTTGACTGTTGTGTCACGCTCACCGTGGCACTGAATCCGTACAGCCAGGTGACGTTTGAAACCAATCGTTACTCGGTGCCGGTCGAAGCCGCGCGTGCGACGTTGACGCTCAAGGCGTATCCGTTTCGGATCGAATTCTGGACGACCAGCAACTTATCGCGCGCCATTCGCGCTGTTATGAGCGCGACCAGGATCTGTTTGACGCACAGCACTATCTGCCGCTCCTGGAACAACGGCCGGGGGCTTTTGAGCACGCCCGTCCGCTGCGCGCCTGGCGCAAGACCTGGCCGCCGGTGTATGAACAACTGCTGGCGCAGTTACGCGCGACCTGGCCTGAGGGTCGTGGTGTGCGCGAATTCATCCGGGTATTGAAACTGCATCGCGATTATTCCGCTGCCCAGATCGAACAGGCCATTCAACGCGCCCTCGCGCTGGGCTGCCCGATCTGGATGGGATTCGCTTGTGCCTGCATCAGCAGCGCGAAGATATGCCGTTGCCGCCGCCTTGGATTTGACGGATCGCCCGCAGTTGGCTCAGGTCGGCAACCAAACGCTCGATCTGCAGCGCTATGATCAACTCCTACAGGTCGGGCGGTGAGCCATGGCCGAAACCTTGCTGCTCGACACCTATCTGAAACAACTGCGCTTGCCAACCTTCGTGCGCCAACATCGGGTCGTGGCCGAAGACGCCACCCGCAATCATCATGACTACGAGCACTACCTGCTGGCGCTGGCGGAACTCGAAGTGATGCAACGCGACAAGAACCTTCAAACACGTTGCATCAGGGCCGCCCACTTGCCCGTGCTCAAAGACTTGGCCGATTTCGACTTCAGTTGCTTGACCAGCCCGGCTAAACTGACCGTATTGGATCTGGCGCGGGGCGCTTACATCGAGCAGGCCGAGCCCTTAATCTTGATCGGCAATCCCGGCCTAGGGAAAACCCATCTCGCGACCGGGTTGGCGCTCGCCGCCTGTCGCCAAGGTCGCCGCGTCCGCTTCTACAATGCCGCTGGCTTGGTCAATGAACTCCTGCTGGCTCAGGACAAACACCAACTCCCCAAAGTTTTGAACGGCTTGCTCAACAGCGTGGTGGTGATCGATGAACTCGGCTTTATCCCGTTTACGGCCAGCGGTGCGCAGCTGTTGTTTCAGGTCTGCTCGGCACTCTACGAACGCGTGGCGTTGATTATCACCACCAATTTGCGCTTTACCGATTGGACGCAGGTCTTTGGCGATGAACGTTTGACGGGCGCTTTGCTCGATCGGCTCACGCATCGCGCCCATATCCTGGAATTTATCGGTGAGTCCTATCGCTTTCGGCAACGACAGCAACAAGCGGCCCGGACCAACGGGCACGGCCCGTGAGGTCTGGGTTGTGGACATGTGGACAACTGCAACAGCCCAGTTGCCCACATGTCCACAGCCCCTACGGCGACGACGGCGGCCAGCCTCGCCGTAGCTCCCGTGGCCCTCTTTTCGATCAGCAACTGGCCCTGTTTTCGATCAACACATTACGGTTAACTGATACCCTCTGGCTCCATTTTCGATCATCAAATGGCCTACTTTTCGCTTGACAAAAACACGCATGAGGGGCGACTGGCTTCCCTAACCCGTGACATGGCGCTGGACGGGTTTCAATCCACGCCCCTCGCATGAGGGGCGACGGAACGAATTCTTATTAGGCATGCTGCTCTCCGTGTTTCAATCCACGCCCCTCGCATGAGGGGCGACATCAGTTGACGGTGTAACATGGCCGCTCGTCCCGCTGTTTCAATCCACGCCCCTCGCATGAGGGGCGACCGGCATTTTGGCGCGCCAAAGATCACCGACACTAGGGTTTCAATCCACGCCCCTCGCATGAGGGGCGACCTTTCCTCAGATGCGGAAACGACCAGGAGCACATGTTTCAATCCACGCCCCTCGCATGAGGGGCGACATCTCGTGCGCGACCGCGCCCGCTGGTTGGGCGTGTTTCAATCCACGCCCCTCGCATGAGGGGCGACCTGATGACCAGCGGCGACACCGGGCTGACTGAGGTTTCAATCCACGCCCCTCGCATGAGGGGCGACTGGCGCGGCATTGCCATTACGCTGGGCCTGGCTGTTTCAATCCACGCCCCTCGCATGAGGGGCGACTCGATCTCGTAGCAGTTGTCCTTGTCGATGGGTTTCAATCCACGCCCCTCGCATGAGGGGCGACATGTGCACCTTTTCCGCCAGCGCCTCGACGAATGTTTCAATCCACGCCCCTCGCATGAGGGGCGACCGCAATATCTGGTGCAGCAGGCCACCTGCCCCCCAGATATTGTGCTTTCATCATACAGGTAAAGTCAAGAATAAACAGAAAATCACTGTGGATTGAGAAATATCAGGTTGTTAAAGTGCAAATTCCCTGCGAACCGTTCCCGGTTTTCATGTGAACTTCGGGTTCGCAGAACGGACTTTCAGGCAATGATCGTTCCCTCCAGGTCAAGCCTGGCTTTGGCGCCACATGCTCGACCCGTGTGTTCCAGTGATCTCCCAGGTAGTAATAACGTAAGCTATCCTTTTCGGTATCGATGATTTTGCCAGGGGACTTCTGCAATTGCTTCAGACGGGCCGGGTCGATCAGACACTCAAAGACCGAGTTCTGCACGCGCTGACCATAATTCTGACATTTCTTTGGCCACTTTGCGCAGACGCTTTTTGCCCGGCCGGTTTCCGTGTTCACATCATATGTGATCAAGAACCATCATCGCATCGCTAACTCCAGAAGAATGGCGGATAGGCGTCCAGGTCGCCGCGCAGATAGCGCGCCAGCAGCATCGCCTGGACATGGGGGATCAATCCAAAGGGAATCTGTTCCTTGAGATAAGGATGCAGGATCTCCTCTTTTTTTCTCTCCTGCCAGGCGGTCAATACCGCTTTTCGGGTCTCATCGTCCATCAGGATGCCGCCGCTTTCCTTTTGTGTGAATCCTTTGCCAGTGATCTGTTTACGGTTCACCAGTGACAACGCCAGGCGGTCGGCAAAGACAGGCGCAGCTCTTCCATCAAGTCCAGCGCCAGCGAAGGACGCCCAGGACGGTCCTGATGCAAAAAGCCAACATAGGGGTCCAGCCCCACCGTTTCCAGGGCAGAAGCGACTTCGTTCGTCAACAGGGTATACAGGAACGAAAGCAAGCTAGTTCATGTTGTCCAGCGGCGGACGGCGGGAGCGTTCCTTGAAAAAAACTCCTCGCGCTGCTGCAGGATCAGCTGATCGAACACGCCAAAGTAGATTTTCGCCGCGCTGCCTTCGAAGCCCATCAGTTCGCCGATCGATTTACACTGTGGGATGGCGCGCAGCGTCTCCTTCAGACAGGCGGAGCGCCTGGTGAGCGCCGGTACGTCCACCAGCATGGCATGATCGCGGACGGCGCGTTCGATCACCTTGCGGCAGTTGGCGATCTTGCCCAGCAGGAAGGAGGCGGCAATTGGGACGCTCTGTCTGTCCTTCTCCGAGACATTCGTACTGTTTCTTGCGCAGCAGCACATTGCCCTTTACCTTGCCGGTGACCCGCGCCTGGAATTTTCCGTTGGGGGTGAGGAAACACAAACCGATATTACGATCGGCGCAGGCGCCCATCAACGCCGGGCTGGCTCCCTGCTAAGTGAAGCAGACGATGTTTTCCAGGTTGTGCAGTGGCAGGCGCGTCGAAGAGCCATGCTCAGTTCCTTCTTGACGACGACATTTTCGCCATCCAGGGAGAGATAGGCTTCGGGAGTGGTGACATACAGAACATTGCCAAGTTTCTTCATGAGTCTTAAGCGTGCTCTCGATCTGCTGTCGGATGTATTTCGAAGCTGGCATGCATCCTTTCTCCTGCAAACTCGGCAGGCAGATATCGGCCAGCGAACAGGAACGGCAGGCCTTGGACGGTCTGACGCGGGGGTGTAGCCGCGCTGAAATAGCCATGCATTTCATCTGCCATGTCCTGCACCAGGCTCCGCAGCTCAGCGTCAACTCCACCTCAACCCGGTGGCGGGTCTCGCCGTAGATACAGATATCCTCTGGGGATGGTCACCGACAGCATTTCTTCCAGGCACATGGCCTGGGCGCATAGCTGCGCCTCGTCGCTGTGATCGTGTTTTTCCTTGCCGCGTTTGTATTCCACCGGCGCAGGCAGGTACAGTCCTTCCGTCCCGGCAGCTTAACACCTTCCGGCGACTCGGTGAACTCGACCACATCGCACACGCCCGACAGCCCCAGACGGTACGAGGCGACCGGCACCGCCCGCGCCGTGATCACCCCGTTCCGCATTTCGGTGAAGAAGGATCATCCATGCGCTTGTGCATGAAGCCGGCCTTCGGCAGTGAGCGCGTTCTCCTGCCACTGCCGCTCAACATGGATCAACGCCCACTGCCGGCGGCAGAACAGGAAGTGCTGGATGCCCGAAAGCGGCAGCAGGTCTTCGGGGTGTATTCGGACTTCATTATCCTGTCATTGCGAGCGCCAAATTGGTCGAAGCAATTTCCTATCGCCATCTATCACTTCACATCCCAGGCCAGGCAGTTCGTTCAGAGTAATGTCGTAATCTCCGATACTCTTTGGTTCTGTCTACTCTTGGGCTTCACTGTCACATCAAGCAAACGGTGTATTTTGGCTGAAGAATATTGCCCATTGTGGTTGTTATGCTTCCACCAATACACTTTGTAAACTTCCATGCTTCCTTCAGGCCTCGCAGACGAGGCGTCATTGCGGAACAGTGTCCTCAATGCCTCTTTGATGGCTTCGGCATCCTCATCCGAAAATCCCGTTTTTGTGGCAAGCTGCGGATTCATGCTGCCATAGAAGACATAGACGCCGTGATCAACACGGTGCTTCATACCCATGGTGTCCGAGCCGCGCTTTTCCGCCGGCTTCGCCGCTGACGCTTTTGGTGATTTGAATGCTGGTTACGCGGTCCAGCACAGGAAGCCACTGAAAAAGCAGGATGAATTGAAACAGGACCACGTACGGGAATGGAAACGCCATCGCTTCCTCTTCACCTTCGCTCTTCTTCCCTTTTTGCCTTGAACGCAAAGACCTGCCCAAAAGCGCGCACATCCAGCCATGCTTGCAGGCCGCTTCCCGATATTTCTTTTTGTCCTGGTCAACACCCTTGAGCGTCGCTTCTGCCCGTCACGCAGACTTCGATAATCGTCCACTCGGTTGTCATCGGATTGAACAAAGATCGGATTTGCCCATATCCATCAGGCGGTTTCGGATTTTGCGCTTGATGGAAACATCGGACATTTCGCCGAGGCCTTCGTAATTGGTACGCGGGCGGTTGCCGTTGAGCGGGTCGCCGTTGGGATTGGCATTGTTGACACAAATAATTACGGCAAAGTCAATTTTATTCGATTAAGGTAGTCATGGTAAATTCTCCTTATCATGATATGGTTGAATTATCTGGTTGTTTCAGATTGTTATTTTCTTTATTTGCAATTCGTCGGGTGTTCCTGCGTAGATATTCTCGTTGGCAATGGTAGCCTAATCAAAAATTCTCCGCTTAACCGCTTATCGTTGTAAAATCTTCAGATTGAAGAAGCAATAACTTCATCTATCATTCGCTGGCGTTATTTGACTTTCCGCCAAGCCTCGCCTTGTAGGGAGTAAGCGATCATTCGATCGTTCCCATGTACTGATATGGGTGTTCCGAAGAATCGTTGCATGTAATCGGGCAGCATTCGTCGGCCGATTTTCCTTGGCTTTGTTTAACGCCCATTCTTCAAGGATTTTCCGCAAGGCGAGTAGCCTTCCATAGAGATATCTCTCGTCTTTCTGTTCATCGAGTGCCATCTCGTAATTCTCCTTTCCATCTTTGTGTTTTCGAATAATGCACAGGCGATGCTGAGAGTTTTCTTCCATGTAAATCTCCATCCCACGTATTTTTTTCATCCGGGTTTCTGATTCCCGCCCGATTGGACGCCCGCCTGACCACCGACTCAACAAGATCACGCGGGATGGGCTGACCGTCCACGATACAGGGGAGCAGGCGTTTGATCTGGCTTTCCGGAGTTTGTCATCTAGGCGGCGTCCATAGGACGGCTTCCGCAATATCGGCTGGGGCAGGAGCACCAATGAAAAGGGATATAACATTTTTAGTTTTCCGCTTTGTTGATCCTGAACTTGATCGAGCGATATGTGCCGCCAAGCACAAGATTCATGCCAGTCTTCAATTCGCTCGCAGGAACTCGGAGCCTTCAGGGCACGGTAATAGACGATGGCCAACCGCCCCGGTGTGGCAGAATCCACTGCCATGACAACTACATCTTACGTTCACCGATCTCTTGACGATATCCAGCGATTTTCTTTTTCAGTCTGAATGGCCAATATCCTGAGCAGTTCAGCCGTCTTTGCTTTCTTCAGGCGGTAAGTCGCCATATCAGGGCCGGATAATGGATCATCTGTCGGCTGGGGCAGGTTTGCGCCCGAAATGCCCAAGCGACAACCGCCAAATCTCCTGCCTAAATAGCCTTGTCGGCTAATTAGCCAGCGAAGGGCATAAATGGGCTTTTTGTGTCGTCTCCAGCCCCACGCCGCTTGGTCTTGACTGTAGAGAAACGTCCCGGAAAGTGAATCCACTAGTATCGTTTGGTGAAATTATCTTGGCATTATCCCCATCGTTCGGATGTATTTCGGGATGGTGGTCAGCGATAAATTTTTCTCGCCCGGTACCTAGACAAATGTCTCTTTCATCTTTGTGTTTAAGTAGTAAGTTAGTCCAACTATTCCCAAAGTTGGATTACTTCATCGCTCCAGACTCTCGATTCGAATCGTCCAGGAATTTCCACTTCCCACCGTATAAAGCACCTGCACTATCTTGCAGTGGTCAGAACCACGAATCGAAGATATCCTTGGATTTTTCTCTCTTTTCACCTATCTTTGGACAATAATTTTCCACTTGCATCTAGCAAGCAAAATCCTGTGATTTACTAGATCTTGCATTCAGAGTTTCCTTTTGGTATATTGCTAAACTGCACAGGCTTTTGGGTGGGTGTATTGCGAATGACACCATTCAGTCAGCGATAATAAAATTCCATATGGTTCATTGGATCTTTGGCAAAACTAGGAGTCTCTTACTCCGCCGTAGTCAGGTAATCAGCCAGCAAGGTACTGCAATTTGTCACATAAGGGATGCGCTCGGCTTACTCCCAGCTCTGCTGCCGCCAGAGCTTTCGGTGCAGGGAATAATTGTCCTTGAGTCTTCTTTGTGTACACTCGTGCTCTCTCGAAAATCGCCTTTGCCATCTATCACTATTTCAATCTGCGCCTTTTGCAGTAATGTGACATATTGGAAGAAGCGGAACATCATTGTCATCTGGGTATAGCCAATCATGTTTTGACAATTCTCGTATGTCTCATACAAACTTTGCTCCAGTTCATCTCACGCCCTCCCTTCCTGTAGCCTTCGAGCAACCTTCTTCTTCTAGTCCAATCGTGGCGGGCGGATTGGATTTCATCGGGCGCACAAACTTGCGAATCCTTTGCAATCCCTCGGGGCGGATAACTGGATTACGCCGTCAATCCATTTTCGGCCGCCAGAAGCGTGCCAGAAATCGCCAGCTTGCCTTCATCGGGATAATCAAAGCCGTGAAACATCAGCCCGAAGGACATTTCGCCATAGTCGTCGTAAAAGCCCTTTTCGCCAAATTTACACGGCTCGACATATCCCTGGCATTCCCGTGTTCCGAGAAACACATCCCTTCTGCCGCCGCGCTCGATCATCCGCCGTGCAATGTAGAAATGCTTGTTCTCATTGCTGTCATGCGCCAGGTCTTAGCGATTTTCATTCCACTCGAAATGCGCCTGCACCTGATACTCGACATCCGAGAGATAGGTATAAATTGAAAGGTCATTTCCGCCAGCGAATACTTTATTGGCTTTGCGCTGCGGGTCTGCGTGCGGATGGGCTTCATCACCCTCACCTTGTCGATCACCCATACGATGGTCGGTTTCCAATACACCGAGCTCAAAATTCCTTTCAATGCCTCGTATGTGGGAATTTGGTAGGAGTATTTTTCGCCGCCAATGCGGGTCAGCGGGTCGGTGAACAGGGCGTACCTGCCCCACACCTTGAACGTTACGCTGTTTTGATTAGACTTCGATTGTTTTCGACCACGACATTCATGTTGCATTTCGGTTGAATTTGAAGTGCGCTCGCCGATAAGAACTTCATGTCATTGACTGGCTCATCGCTCCAGCCAAACTCTTCACTGTAGTATTGCTTCATTGAGATAGTAAACCCCTGTTCCTGCCTGTACCTCATGGATGGCTCCCACTTTAGCCAATTTTCGAATTCATGTTGGAAACAAATTAACGGAATACCGCTGCGCCCTTTTGAGTAGTTTACCCTGCTTGTCCAACTCAAACGCGCCGCACAGGTCTTTGATAATCTCATCACCTTCCTTGTATGGAACGATCACGCCCCGCGTGGCTGAGTCAATCACCCGAAATTCCTTTGCGGCGGTTTGAAATGACTGCCCAAAAGGATTTCGGGCACGGCTTTATGAATTCTCTTGTATGCGTCCACTGAAAGCGTATTTGTCGAGAGCAAGTTGAACAACGTATCATCTTGTTCCGCGGACGACTTTCGCCGACTGGATATTCCATTTCATTTCTTCGTTCGTAGTAGTAATACTTGTAATACGCGGCAATCGCGTACAGGCCAATTCGCTCATTTCCAAACTATTCGGGGTTCTTCTCGAATTCGTCTAACACGCGTTGGGCTTGTTCACGCCGATCTTGATGTCCTGCAATCTTTCGATATTTTCCTCCTGTGGATTGACCACCCAGACGCTCCCCAATCCCTCGCGCACTCCGTGACGGTTGCACCGCCCTGCTGATTGGGCAATCGAATCCAGCCCTGCCAGATAGCGGATAACCGCGCCGAAGTCAATATCCACGCCCGCTTCGATGAGTTGCGTGCTGACGCAAATCACAGGCTTCTTTTCGGCTTTAAGTTTCGTCTTTGATTTCATTCAGTACATTCAGGCGGTGGGTAGGACACATGTTCGTGCTGAGATGATAGATTGCACGCCTGCGATTTTCCTGTTCGATTGGCTTGATACAGCGCTTTGGCCGATTCTCGGTGTTGACCACAATCAGCACGCTGCCTTTTTCTTGCAATTGCTCTCTCAGCCAATTCCGCCACTTCCTCCTCGCTCCATCCACCGAGTTTGCGCTTATCAAACGCTTCGACACGCTTCAACCGCTCGAATAGTTCCCTCATTCTGGATGATGCGCTGCTCGGGGTGATGATTAAAGCGCGATAGGGATTTTCCAGCTTGTCAAGCGGCGGCTGTGTTGCAGTACAAAGCACGACTGTCGCGCCGCAGTATGAACGAGAAAACGAAGCGCAAGGTTCAACATGTGAATCATGTTGATTGGGATCGGTCTGCACTTCATCCAAAATAATCACCGAGTTTGCCAACTGGTGCATTCTGCGCGGGCTGCGCGTATGCCCGCCAAATAACGCTTCCAGAAATTGAACTTGTGTCGTGAGGACAACCGGCGCGTCCCAGTTTTCCGCCAGCAGGTTCTGCCTGTAACTTTCTTCTTCGGGCATCAAATTGGAGTGGTGTTCAAGAACCACTCTATCCAAATACTTGCCGTTTTTGTCCGTATCTTCCAAAATCTTTCTGATTTCTTCGGCGTTCTGGTCAATGATGGAGAGTGTAAGGAATAACGTAAAACACTCTTTCCATTGAGTGCTCTCTGGCATGGTTCAACGCAAACCGCAAGCTTGCCAGCGTCTTGCCGCCGCCTGTCGGGACGGTCAACTGATAAATGCCCTTTGGCTTCACGGCAAACTCAAAGCAGGCTTGCGACACCTGGGCGCGCAATTCATCCACTTCGTTCTTTTTCTCAAACGCCTTTAACCTGTCTTCCAAGCGCTCAATTAAAATCTCCCAAGGGTGATATTGCCCATAGTTACGGATGCGGACATTGCCTGGGGACTCAAAATCGGCAGTGTCGAGCCTGTCTGCGTCGATCAGGCAACTGAGCAGAAAACGGACAAGCAATCCCGCTTTGAAATTTAGGTTGGTCTGTGATTCATTGGATTCCTCTTTCAGGCTTTGCAGTTTTGTCACGATTTGGTCTACAACATTTTTCGAGAGTAGATCTTTGAACGCGGTTTCGATTCCCTGTAAATTTGATAATGCCTCTGACTTGTGAGTATCTTTATCCGTTTTTTCCATGCGCCGCTTAAAGTTGTTTTCTCCGTCTGGCGCAAGGCAGTCAATCAACCCTGAGTGATGGGAAGCGACACATAGGGTGAGCACCTGCGCGGCGATTTTTTCCTTCTGCCCTTTGCTCCAAAGATTTTCGTAAAGCACCTGCGCGCCTGCGGTTGAGTGGTCAATTTTTCCACGCATTGCCTCTGGGTCAATGTAGCCATCTGCGTCTGGATTTTTCTCACCGGCTCCAGACAGCAAATAATTCTGAAACTGTTCGCTTGCCTTGCCAAAATCATGGAGCAGTCCGAGAATTTCACCTGCCTCTTTCAACCCAATCTTGCTGGCAAACTGCCCTGCAAGTTTGGAAACTACTGTCAAATGCTCGATAAGAGACTGACGCGCTTTGTCTTTTTCGCGGATGTGGGCAATCAGTTGTTTTTTCATTTCCATCACCTGATACAGCTCCGCCATCTTCTGCGCTTCGCGCATCAACTTCTCTCTCAACTCCTCCGGTGCGATCACCTCCACATCGGCCCCCCACCCTCTCACCCACGGCAGCATCTCCTGCCATTCGGCGATGGGCGCTTCCCAGAGGCAGTCGCCGTCGGGCTGGTCCAGAGGCTTGGCCTGGAGCGGATGCCAGATGGTTTCCTTCATGCGCGTGATGGCTTCATGCCCGCTGAACTTAAGCCGCACGGTGACCGGTTCTTCTTCGCTCGACCAGATGCCCCACGCGTAGCGCAGCATACGCTGCTCGTCGAAATCCTCTGGAATCTCAAACGTCTCAAGTTTCAGTTCGGCAGATTCAATCCGCTCGATCTTGAACACTGCGATGTCGTCAAAATAATCGCTGTGGCCGATCACGTATGATCCATCACTCCAGAGTGACGGCTCGATCAGATAAGGTTTGACGATGTGGTGGCCGGTCTGCCTCGCGCGCAAGCCTCGGTAAGCGAGGCGAATCTTGCGCTGTTCGATCCAGCCGCGTGTCACCGTTTCCATAATTGCCACTCGTTCAGGCAGAGCCGCCTGTGCCAGGATGATGTTCGCCGCTTTCACTAGGCGCTCAGTCATGGGCCGCTTGAGCGCAACGGCTAACTTCTCCAGCCCCTTGGCGATATGGGGCTGCGCCACCAACGTCTGTCGCGCCGCGCGCCGCGCGGGCAAATACAGCGCCAGTGCTTCGTAGGCGTTGACCCGGATGTGGGACAGGTAACGTGTCCGGTTGATTTTGTAGCGCCCGTCATCGTCAGGCTCAATTGGACACTCGCTGGAGAGCAGATCGCGATCCTTGTAAACCGTCGTGCGGTCTACGCCTAACCGCTCAGCCATCTCAATGTCGGTCCATCCATGCTCAAGATATAGCCGTTCCATCTCGCGCAGTCGCTCGGCGCGGCTCAAGCCTTTGCTCATCGTTCGCTCCTTTACGACAACAGCATAGCACAACATGTAGTGAATAATGGAAACACTTTATGTTCCCCCGTTGCCGAATACTCCCGGGCCTGCTCAATCCGAGCGGTGCAACCGTCCTCGATGATCCTCTGACAAACGCACGCCGCGTTTCTCCAGCGCCCCCAAATCCTTGTTCACTGTCGAGCGCGTCACGCCCAACAGGCGGGCCAAGGCTGCCTGGGTAATGCCGCCAGGCGCTTTCGCAATGATCTCCACCATGCGCTCCAGCCGATTCTGCTTTTCATCCTTCTTGCCAAACATGGGTCACCTCTGCTGTAAAAGATGACCACAGCATAGAGGTGACCTGTTGCCAGTACGGCAACAGCGCCGCGCGATTTACCGCCGAATCATCGGCAAGAACACCCGCTCCACCTCCACCACCAACAACTCCACCGGCACGCGCACGGGCGCGACGCCGCCGATGTCGAGGCCCACTGGCTGACGCCGACCGTGAGTCAGAAAAGTGCTATTTTGCCCCCAGTGTACTACAATTGCACCCATTCCCACTGCGCTTGCCCATGCCCGACACTTTGCGTCAGTGGTACTGCGGGGACTTCGTGCGTGCCCATAGGCCCCCTGTGCGGCAGTGCGGTATAACGATCTGACCGCTGACCGCTGAATGCTATCTTCTGCCTCCTGACTTCTGCCTTCTGTCTCCGACTTCTGCCTTCTGGCTTCTGTCTACTGATTCCTGACGACTGACGACTGACTGCCTGCTTCCCGTTAGCCGATTGATAGGCACATCTGCCGCAAAAGCTGTATTCTTATCATGCCGCTTCCCACTACGGGTTGCGTACGCATCACGCTCTAAGGAGAATCCATCATGTTTCGCAAGATAACGCTATTGCGCCTCACCGTATTGACCATCGCCGTATTGATGCTGGCCGCCTGCGGCGCCAACATCAGCCTCAACCCCTTTACCGCCGAAGAAACCGTGACCCAGTCGTTCACGCCCGGCGCGGCGCCCCGCCTCGTCGTCGAGATGTTCAACGGCAGCGTCGACGTCGTGACCGGCAGCGACAACACCGTCAAGGTCGACGTGATCAAGCGCGGCGGCGGCATGTCGCAGCAGGCCGCCAAAGACGACCTGAAGAATGTCGAAGTCACCCTGACGCAGGACGGCGACACGATCCGCGTCGTGGCCCGGCGCACCGACCAGGCCGTCAACATCGGCAACACCGGCGCGTCGGCCAAACTGCGCGTGCCCGCCGGCGCGATCCTCGATCTGCGCTCCAGCAACGGCCCGATCACCACGTCCGGCCCGGTGAGCGATGTGAAGGCGCAGACCTCCAACGGCCCGATTGCGGCGCGCGGCGCGCTCGGCCAGATCGATCTGCAGACCAGCAACGGCCCGATTACGGTCGACGGCGGCAGCGGGACGATTGACGTCGAAACGAGCAACGGCCCGATCGACGTGACGGCCGAGGATGCCGTGGTCGTGGGCCGCACCAGCAACGGCCCGTTCCGCTTCAGCGGATCGCTGGCGCCCGGGCGCAGTGAAATGCGCACGAGCAATGGCAGCCTCGTCGTCACCCTGCCCGCCGGCGCGCAGTTCGTCGTCAACGCCGACACGAGCAACTCCAAAATCAGCAGCGACTTCGCGGTGACCGCGCAAGACTTCTCGGACGACCGCCTGAGCGGCACGGTGGGCAATGATCCGGGCACGACGCTGGAACTGCATACCAGCAACGGCCCGATTGAGATTCGCCAGGGACGTTGACTTCTGCTCGTTTCAGTTTGATTTCAGTTGGAGTGCTCTAACTTTGAGGGCACTCCTTTTCCTTTTTATGTTCCTCTCCGGAAGAATCGGCGTGTAAATTTGCAACATTTTTTACTGGTTTATAACCAAATATATTTTTATGTTCCTCATGCAAAATAATCGGCATGGAAATTTACCATATTTGATACTGGATTCTAACCAGAGGCATGAAAAATAGCCGGTGAAGTCGTTGATTCTATAGAGCGCTTTAACCGTGGAGGGGTCTGCAAAGAGTGACGAATATCCGGTGAACTAAGTAAGTTTGCCGATAGACAAGAACAAGCAATTCGTGCATACTGTTCTTCAATCCCGCAACGGTTGCGCGGAGTGAATCGAATGTCCCCAGTTTGGCTGGTGGTGATTGGCCTGTGGTGCAGCCTGGTGTTCGTGTCGACCGGCTGCGACTCCCGGAATTCCAGCGCTGCTTCTGCGTCGGCAGACGTCTACTTGACTCATCCCCGCACAGGGGTCTCCGATAAATTGACATTGCAACATGTGATCAATAACCTCGGCGGCGGGGGCATTATCGTCGTTACCGGTCGCAGCGGTGAAGTTGACGCAGACGGCATAGCAACAGCATCGGGCAACCTTCTGGAAATCGTGCGAATTGGAGCCGGTCGCCGCATTACCGTGACGAACGACGCGGCCAATAACGTAGAAGTGCTGCTTCTGCCGGAGGCTGACGAAAAGGCTCCGGCTCTGCAATTGAGCGCGCTGCTTCATGTAGCGGTGCCACTTGGCACCGATCTGCACTACATTGGCACGCCTGCTGGTGGCAATATTGAAGTCTACGGGAATGTAGGAAATGTGACGGCCGTGATCTCGAATAGCGGCAATATCGAAGTGCGCGGCGCGGACGGCAATGTGAATCTCTCGACTCAACGGGGATCGATCATCGCCGACATCATGCCCGGTCGGGACATCACGACGCGCGCTGCAGAAGGCAGTATCGACATTCATGCCGTTGACGCGTTCGTGTCAGCCGCGACGACCGGCGGAAATGTCCGATTCTACGGCACACTGCGCCCCGGACAAACGCATTATTTCACCACGACCGGAGCTGGCGGCGTTCAAGTGGCTTTGCTCCCCTATCCGGACAAGATTCTCACCCCGCAAGTCTATCGTTTTAACGTCGCTACTTCCGCCAGCCCGGTTAACGTCGAATATCCGCCTCGTGGCACAGGCGGTGAAGCCTTGCCCATCTGTGGTTTCATCTACAGCAGTGGTCCGTATGATTATCACATCGAAAACACGCCAGCCTTCATGGGACGCATTCAAGTCTCGCCGGTCATAACCGGCGCCTATTTCTTCAGCGGCACGCTGGCGACGAAGTATTTCCGCTTCGACACCAATCAAACGCAAGTGTCATTCTACACACCCATTACGCAAAGCATCCACATCTATACCGCTGCCCAACTCAATCAGATCATCGCAGGCAAGGAATCCATCGCGCCCGAATGTCAGGCCGCGCTGGATTCCGATTTGGGCAACGCGATTGTGCTTGGATTAAAAGCCGAGCGCGGCCCAGTCTATATTCACCATATGATTATGCGTAGAGACTGAAGCAAGAAGATCAACTCAAGGCATCGCCCAGCAGCACCCCCAGCAATCCGACGATGACCCCCAGATGCAGGCACAAGTTCGTCGTCTCGACAAAGCCCAGCTGCACGCCCGGAATGATCACCAGCAGGTAGTTCAACACGACCAGCAGCACGCCCATCAATACCGGCACGCCGCGATGCGTGGACACGTAGTCCGAGATCCGGTCGAGCAGCCTGGATAACCACGCGTCCAACTTGTCCATGCGCCATGCTCCTGGAGTTCATATCAAAACTTGGTGAACAGGCATCCCTATGCCTGTTCCATGGTCTGGCGGCAGGTGTCCTAATCCACCTTGACCAGGTAAGGCCGGAAGACAGCCAGGTAACGCGCCGGCAGCCGGCCCTCAATCACGACGGCGTTCTCGACAAAGCGCTCCGCGTCGACGCGGCCGTGATCGTGAAACAGCGCGGCCAGGTCCGATCGGCGATAGGGCAGGCGCACCTGCACGGGCAGCAGGCTTTCGTACAGTTCGTGCTCGATGCGCGCCAGCAGCGGCTCGAGGTTGATCTGCTGCAGCGCCGAGATCGGCACGCTGTGCGGGAAGGGCCCGGCCAGCAGGGCCTCGCGCTGCTCCGGCTCCAGCCGATCGATCTTGTTCAGCGCCACCACGATCGGGATGTCGCTGATCTCCAGGTCGTTCAACGTCTGCTCGACGGCCTTGGCCTGCTCCACGGCATTGGGATGCGTGATATCGACCACGTGCAGCAGCAGATCGGCCTCTTCAATCTCTTCGAGCGTCGCGCGGAAGGCCGCCACCAGCTGCGTTGGCAGTTTCTGGATGAAACCCACCGTATCGGTAAACAGCGCGGTCTTGCCGGCCGGCAAGCGCACCCGCCGCGTCGTGGGATCGAGCGTTGCGAATAGCTTGTCTTCGGTCAGCACGGGCAGCGTCTGTTTCGCCCCCGCCGCGTCCACCAGCGCATTCAGCAGGGACGACTTGCCGGCATTCGTGTAGCCGACGATCGAAACCACCGGAACCTGGGCGCGCCGCCGCTGCGCGCGGTGCTGCTGCCGGTGCTGCCGCACGTCCTCCAGCTGCTCTTTCAGGAGCGTAATGCGCGCCCGGATCTGGCGGCGATCGACTTCCAGCTGCGTCTCGCCGGGGCCGCGCAGGCCCACGCCGGCCGTGCCCGATCGCCCCGCCCCGCCGCCGGTCTGCCGCACCAGGTGCGTCCAACCGCGCGTCAGGCGCGGCAGCCGGTATTCGTACTGCGCCAGCTCGACCTGCAGCGCGCCTTCGCGCGTGTGCGCGTGCTGCGCGAAGATGTCGAGGATCAGCGCCGTCCGATCGAGCACGCGCGCCTTCTCGCCCAGTTCCTGCTCCAGATTGCGCTGATGGCGCGGCGACAGCTCGTCGTCAAACAGGGCCACTTCAAAGCCCAGCTCGGACTGCCACGTCTTCAGCTCCTCGACTTTGCCCTTCCCGATAAAGGTCGCCGGCTCGATCCGCTCCAGCTTCTGCGTCATCTCGCCCACGACCTCCAGCCCGGCCGTGTCGGCCAGGGCGCGCAGTTCTTCGAGCGAATCGTCCACGGCCAGCAAATGGTTCGCGTCGCGCACGTCGACGCCAATCAGAAACGCGCGCAGGCGGGGCGCTGCAGTGGGTATGGCTTCACGGTGTTTGGTAATAGTAACCTCACTCGACTAGTTCTTGTCCGAAGGCCCACGGGCGTGGGAGCCCGGTCTGCTACTCTTAGGGTAGTCCGGTGACCGTCAAATTGACCGGATGCTCGATCGAAAATTCAAAGCGGCTCGTCTGTTTGGCATTGGGCTCGATTCTCAGCCGCCACTTCAACTCGCCCAGGTCGGTTTGCTCGATCGGTTTGGGATCGCACGCCTCCAGCCTGACCTTGATCTGCTCGTGGCGCGCGACCGGGATTTGATCGCGCACTTCCACTTCCAGCGGAGCCGGCCGCCAATTCTTCACTTCGATTTCGTACGCGGCGCGCAGGCGGCGGCGATCGCCGATGATCTTCTTGTCCACATCGCGCGCCTTCAATTCGCGCTTCACCGTCACCCGATCGTCCACGCCCAGGGTCAGCTCGAATTCTTCGCGCGGCGCGATGCGCTTGAGCGGCAGTGTGCCCACGAAGTCGCCCTCGACAAACAGGCTCGCCGGGCCGTCCAGCAGCAGAAAGTCGCTCTGATTCGTCAACTTCGCGCGCCGGTAAACCGCCTCGGCCACTTTGGGCACGCTGAGATAGTCGAACCTGGGCGTCAGATCGAGCGTGGTCACGGTGACTTTATGCGGCGAGCCATCGCCCGGCACGCTGACCTTCTGCGCCAGTTGAAAGGTGACGGAGGCGCCTTCCGTGGACGCTTGCGCTTCTTGAAACGCCATTTCCAGCTGCGGGGCGGCGTCGAATGAAACGCCCTCGGCAGCCGCTGCACTGAGTGCGGCTTTGGCATGCAGCATGGGCGCCGGCGCAGCCGCTCTGGGCTGCGGGGGCGGCAGCGGCGCAAAGACGTCGAGATACCAGGGCGACAATTCAGGCTGCACCGTCGTCAGCGACGGCCGCGCCGTCGAGAGCGTCAGCGCGACGTCGGTCCAGTCCTCGCCCGTGCGCTGAGTGACCTGCCCCAGATACGTCAGCAGCAAACGCGCCGCGTTCACTTCAGACAGGCGCATATCGTACAGGGCCTTCCACCCCGCCTGGCCGATCACGTACGTCAAATCCAGCGTGAGCTCGCCGGCCTGTTTCACTTCGATCTCGACCGCGGCGGTCAGGCGCTCGCGCGGCCGTTCGGCGCGGCGCTGGTTCAGTTCGTTGTTCAACTTCTCGATCTGCTTGCTCAGCTCGCTCCGCTGCTGCTGCGCCTCGCGCAGCGCGGCCTGCGCCTGATCGATCTGCTGCTGCACGAAATCGATCAGCGTGCCGCTCTGCGAGATGTCGGCGCGGCCGAAGGCCAGCCCGCGCGCCAGTCTGCTCGGCCGCTTTGTCCGCCAGGTTCCTGGCAAATCCCAGGCGGACTTCCGCCGCGGCCTGTTGATCGAGCAGGGTTCGATCTTGCCGCTGCAGCAGCTCGATCTGTCGTTCCAGCTCGCGGATCGTGCCGGTCGGCGTTTCGCTGTAGAAGGTTTGGCGCGCTTCCACCCCCAGCAGCACGGCGGCAGCGCTGCCGCGGCCGGCCGCGCGCAGCGAATCGGCCTGAACCGCCAGCGGCAGATCCGTAATCTCGATGTGGTGCAGCCCGGCCTCCAGCGCGATCGCGCCGCGCCGGGTCACACGGGCCCGATCGGGAAACACGACGACCTCGACGATGTGAGAGGACAGTGGTGTCATGGCGCGGCCAGTTTCAGTCCTGCGCGTAACGCAGATCCATATCGTCGCGGCCCTTCAGCGCCTCGCGCAGCACGTCGATCAACGTCGGATCGATGCCCTGCTCGACCATCAGATCGCAATCCTCCGCCGTCAGGTAGTAGTCGCGATCTTCCGTGCTCTCTTCTTCCATCCAACCCATCAGCGCTTCCAGCTGCTGCTCGGTGATGCGGCCAACCTTGGCGCCGGATGCGACGTCATATAACGCGATCATGTTTATGCCTCCGTGTGAATTTTTCAATTTGGCATCAGCAGACCGGGCTCCGAGCGCAGCCTCCCGAGCAAAGCGAGTGGATATGCCCGGTCAGGGACGGCATGGGAGCCGTCCCTGCTGGTGCATCAGGTCGCCAGTCCCAGACGATCGCGCCCGTCCGGCGCTGGCAGATCGTTGCGCACGGGCAGGAAAATGCGCACCCGTGTGCCGGGACAGCCTTCTTCATCGTAGCCCGGGCTTTCCACGACGATTTTTCCGCCGTGCGCTTCCACGACGCCCTTCACGACCGACAGGCCCAGGCCCGAGCCGCCGCCTTTGAATTTGGTGCGCCCGCTGGAATGGTGCGAGATGTCCGTTTTGCTATAGAACTTATCGAAAATGCGCGGGATATCCTCGGGCGCGATGCCAATGCCGGTGTCGGCGATGCCCACTTCGACGAAGCGCTCCACGTCGGCCGGCGCCTCCAGCAGATCGAGCGTGATGGTGATCGAACCGCCGTCGGGCGTGTATTTGATCGCGTTGCCGATCACGTACTCGAAGATCTGATACACGCGCTGCGGATCCGCGTAGAACGATCCCAGTTCCGGTGGAATGGGCTTCATCTTGAAATTCAAGACGCGCTCTTCCAGGTTGGTGCGCAGGTCGTGCAGGACAATCTGCAGAATGTGCGGCAGCGACATGAGTTGAAAGTTCAGCTGCAGCGACTGCTCGTCGATCTGCGCCACGGCGATAATGTCGTTCACGGTGGTCAACAGGCGGCGCGCGCCGGACACCAGGCCCGTAATCGCCATGTGCGCCTGGTCGCTGGCGCGGGCGCCCAGCTCGCGGTTGAGCATGTCGGTATAGCCCTGAATCAGGGTCAAAGGCGTCTTCAGTTCGTGCGCGGCGATGCTGATGAAACGGCTCTTCGTCTGATCGATCTGGCGCAGCTGGCTGCGGGTCTGATCGAGCTCGCTCGCCAGGTCGTACTGGACGAGGTCGGCGAACACGCGCGCCTGATACGACAATCCGGTCTGAAAGACGGTCTCGATCGAGCGCAGGTAACCCAGCGCCTCGCGTGCCGGATAGGCGGCGGTCACCGCCTTCCATACCTCAGACTTCAACGATGAGAGAATCAACAGCAGGTCATTCAGCGGGTAGCCGCTCAGAAAGCCGTCACGTGTGATCGCCGTGGTCGCGGCGTCCAGGGCCGCATAGCGCCCGCTCTCCAGAGCGTTGGCGAGGCTGTCGTACAGCGCGCGCAAACCGGCTTCAGTCAGGCAAGAGTTCGCCTGCTCAGGCTGGTAGCTGCGGCGCGCCAGCACGCTGTTCATCCACGGCGGCGCAATCACCTCGGCCTGCACGCGCAGCCAACGGCCTAGCATCGCGCGATGCGCCAGATCGGGACGAAGAGGTGTCGTTGTCATAGCCGTATTTGCTCCAGCTGATCCATTTATACTGCGAGATGAACTCTTGCGCAAATCCTGAGTAGGGAAGAGCCCATGATGGTGGGTATCCGCCCTGCTCGCTTGCGGGCGCAAGAACAAAAAAGCACTAGACATTTGCGGGTAGGGAGCAGGGCCGATCTTTACCTCTAGCGACGTAAATTTCGCATAGAATTTTTACTTTAAGATAAACTCAGTTGGTATCTTGCACTACCCGCCACTCTGTCTACGCGAAGCGCTCGATCACCGAACGCATCTCGTCCAGTGCGCGCCGGCTGAAGGCCTGGTACCGCTCCCGCTTGCCGCGCGGCGACTGCGCAGCGTCCAGCGCCGGCAAAATGCCATAGTTGGCCTTCATCGGCTGAAAATCCTCAGGGTCGGCATGTGTCACGTACTGGCACACTGCCCCCAGCATGGTCGCCGGCGGAAACTCAATCAGCGCCTCACCGCGCAGCCACCTCGCCGCGTTCAGGCCCGCCACCAGCCCGCTGGCCGCATTGCCAATATAGCCCTCCACGCCCGTGATCTGCCCGGCGAAAAACAGATCGGCGCGGGTGCGAAATTGCATGGTGGGCTGCAGCAGCCGCGGCGAATTGATGAATGTATTGCGATGCATCATGCCGTAGCGCAGGAACTCCGCACCCGCCAGGCCGGGCACCAGCCGCAACACGCGCTTTTGCTCCGGCCACTTCAAATTGGTCTGAAAGCCGACGATATTGTACAGTGTTCCTGCCAGATTGTCCTGGCGCAGCTGCACGACTGCATGGGGGCGTCTGCCGGTGCGTGGATCGCGCAGTCCAATCGGCTTCATCGGCCCGAAGGCCAGCGCGTCATGCCCGCGTTTCGCCAGCACTTCGATCGGCAGGCAGCCCTCGAAGAACTTCGCGTCTTCGCGTTCAAAGTCGCGCAGCTCGATGCGCTCCGCCGCTGCGAGCGCGTCGACGAACGTGTCGTACTCGTCTTTCGTGAACGGGCAGTTAAGGTAATCGCCTTCAGCCTGCTGCTCGGCGCCGCGCTCGTAGCGCGACTGGCGAAATGCGATCGTCCTATCGATCGAGCCGGCCTCGACGATGGGCGCGATGGCGTCGTAGAAGTACAGGTGCTGCTGCCCGGTCAGCCGCGCAATGTCGTTTGCCAGATCATCGGCCGTCAGCGGCCCGCTGGCGATGATGCACGGCCCCGGCGGGATCGCTTTCACTTCTTCGCGGCGCAGCTCGATGCGCGGATGGCTGGCAATCCTTTCGGTAACCCGCTGCGCAAAACGATCGCGATCGACGGCCAGCGCGCCGCCGGCCGGCACCGCCGTCTCGTCGGCCGCGCGCATGATCAGCGAGTCCAGCAGCCGCAGCTCGGCTTTGAGGAGGCCGGAGGCTCGATCCGGCAAATTGCTGCCCAGCGAGTTCGAGCAGATCAATTCGGCGAGCTGATCGGTGGTGTGGGCCGGCGTGTTGCGCTGCGGGCGCATCTCGTACAGCGCCACCTCAATGCCCCGTTCAGCCGCCTGCCATGCGGCTTCTGTTCCGGCGAGTCCGCCGCCAACGATAATGAGTCGGTCAGCCATTGGTCCAGGTCAGATGGTCGGCTTGCGCGCGATCATGGTCTTGATCAGGCCGAGATAATTCACGCGCACCGATTGTAGAACAAAACCGGCCAGGCGCACATTCGCTTCCGTATCGCGATTGAGGTTGCAGCCCTCGGCCCAGACGCTCCAGCGCGGATTCAGCCGGTCTTGCAGCCGGCCCAACCCTGCATGGTGGCTGCGCACGTGCTCGATGAGATGCAGTCTGTCCGCCGGGCTTGAGCACCCGCCGGACTTCCTGGAAGCCGGCGATCGGGCGCTCGACACTGCAAAAGACCAGCGTCGCCACCCCGGCATCGAACGTATTGTCGGGAAAAGCCAGATGCTCGATATCGGCAGAAGCCAGGCGGATGTGGGCGTTCGATCGAGGCCGGGCAAGCGCGATGGACTCTTCGTTAAACTCGGACGCGATGACACGGGCAGCGCGCGGGTAATGATCAAGATTTGGCCCGCTGCCCGCGCCCACTTCAAGAACCAGGCCGTGCACATCCTGCAGCAGGCGGCTGCGCCAATTGCCGATGAAGGGAACGTAACCCGTGCGACACATGCAACCTATTCTACCATATCGAAACCGCGCAGCAGGCCTGCCAATTCGACGTGTGCACGCAGACGCTTCGCGTGTCAGGCAACTAGCGGTTCGGGCTCCCACGCCCCGCGAAGCGTGACGGCGGCGTGGGAGCCGCCTTTGCTGACACATTTTGCGTGCACACAATTCGGCTGAAAGTTTGCAGCCAGTTAGCCCAGTTATGAATGACACGCGGCACAGGTGACAAACAATCGATTGACGAGACTAAATGGTTGCGTTATAGTGTTTCAGACCGGGCGTTTGGCAGCAGAGCGTTCATAGCGTATTGTCTATGCGCAATGCTGGTTACCCCGCCACCACTCACCCTTGAGGAGAAGGACTATGACCATCAGCCTGTTGGCCCGCTCCATTGCCGAGTCGCCGACGCTTAAAATGAACGAAGAAGCGCGGCTGCTGCGCGAGCGCGGCGAAGCCGTGATTCATCTGGGTATCGGCGAGCCCAAGAACAAGACACCGTTTCCGGCCCTGTTGAGCGCCGCGGCGAAGTTGAATAGCGGCGACATCAAATACTCCCCCACCGACGGCCTTCCCACCCTGAAGAAAGCCATCGTCCGCTACACCGAGGACAACTACGATCGCCTGGTGGCGCCGGAGAATATCATCGTCTCGTCGGGCGCAAAGCAATCGTTGTTCAACATCTTCTACGCGCTGCTCGATCCCAACGACGAAGTGATCATCAACGCGCCATACTGGGTGAGCTATCCCGAAATGGTCAAGATGGTGCGCGGCGTGCCCGTCATCGTTACGCCGGAAGACGGCGGCTTCTATCCGCGCCTGGCCGACATCGAGCGCGCCGTGTCGTCGTCCACCAAGGCGATCGTCCTCAACAGCCCCAACAATCCCTCGGGCGTGATGTATACCGACGAATTCATGGCGGAGATCGTGGCGTTCTGTGAGAAGAAGAACATCTACCTGATCATGGACGATATCTATCACAAGCTGGTGTTCAACCGGCGCAAGTGGACGCCCGCTTACAAGTTCACCGATCAGGACGTGGAGTCGAGCAAGCTCGTCGTGGTCAACGGCATCGCCAAAGCCTATGGCATGACGGGCTTCCGCATCGGCTGGTGCATCGCCAATCGCCGGCTGGTGGAAGTGATGACCAACATCCAGAGCCAGATCACTTCGTGCACGGCGATGGTTTCACAGGCCGCGGCCGAAGGCGCCCTGAACGGCCTGCAGAGCGTGGTCGAGAGCCTGCGTCTGACGATCGAGAACAACCGCGAAGTGATGCTGAACGAGCCTCGGCGCGTTCACCGGCGTGCGGTGCGTGCCGCCCGATGGCACCTTCTACTGCCTGCCGGACTTCCGCGCCTACACCAACAACTCGGTCGAGCTGGCGGATTTCCTGCTGAAGAAGGCGCGCGTCGTGACCGTGCCCGGCAAGGAATTCGGCATGGAAGGCCACCTGCGCCTGAGTTACGCCGGGACTGTGAAGGACGTGACCGAAGGCGTCGCCCGCATCCGCTGGGCGCTCGATCCCAACGCGCCGAGCGAGATTTACCTCGGCGACCGCAAGCTGGTGCGCGATTGGATGTGACCCGATGAATAACCTATTCAAAATCCCAACGCCGGCCGCGGCGCAGGCGGGCGTCCTGAAAAGCGATTACGGGCTGGAGAATCACGGCTTCAGCGGCACCGGCCTCGTCTACTGGAATTTGCCCGGCGAAGCCCTGGTGGAAGAGATGCTCTTTCGCGGCGAAGCGAAGATGTCGCGGCACGGGCCGATTGTGGCGACCACCGGCAAACACACCGGGCGATCGGCCAGCGATAAATTCGTCGTGCGGGAAGCCAGCACGGAAGAGAATATCTGGTGGGGGCAATACAACCGGCCCTTCAGCCCCGACAAATTCAACGAGCTCTATGCGCGCATGATGGGCTTCGCGCAGGGGCACGATCTCTTCGTGCAGGACTGCCATGTGGGCGCCGATCCGGAGTACCAGATGCCGGTTCGCGTCATCACCGAGCTGGCCTGGCACAGCATGTTTGCGCGCAACATGTTCCTGGTGCCCAAATCCGCGGCCGACTATCGCCGCCACGTGCCGGACTTCACCGTGATCTGCCTGCCCTCCTTCAAGGGCATGCCCGGCATTGACGGCACTGCCTCCAACACCTTCATCGTCATCAACTTCGAGCAGCGGGTGTGTGTCATCGGCAACACGGCCTACGCCGGCGAGATCAAGAAATCGGTCTTCACCCTGATGAATTTCCTGCTGCCGTTGAAAAGCGTGATGCCCATGCACTGCTCGGCGAATGTCGGCCAGGCCGGCGATGTGGCGTTGTTCTTTGGCCTGTCCGGCACCGGCAAGACCACGCTGTCCGCCGATCCCCGGCGCGGCCTGATCGGCGACGACGAGCATGGCTGGAGCGACAACGGCGTCTTCAATTTTGAAGGCGGCTGCTATGCCAAAGTGATCAATTTGTCGGAGTCCGCCGAGCCCGAAATCTACGCCACGACGCGCCGCTTCGGCACCATCCTGGAAAACGTCGTCCTCAATCCGGTCACGCGCGAGATCGACCTGGACGACGAGTCGATCACCGAGAATACGCGCGGCTCGTATCCGCTGGAATTCATCGGCAACGCGATTCCCGAGAAGCGCGGCGGGCAGCCCCGGAACATCATCCTGCTGACGTGCGATGCGTCGGGCGTCATGCCTCCGATCGCAAAACTCACGCCCGATCAAGCACTGTATCAATTCATCAGCGGCTACACGGCCAAGCTGGCCGGCACCGAAGCGGGCCTGCGCGACGAGCCGGAGATCACTTTCAGCGCGTGCTTTGGCGGGCCGTTCATGGTGCACCATCCGACGGTCTATGCCGCGCTGTTGAAAGACAAGATTCAGCACTATGGCGCGAACTGCTGGCTGGTCAACACCGGCTGGGTCGGCGGGCCATACGGCATCGGCAAGCGCATCAGCATCAAGCACACGCGCGCCCTGTTGAACGCCGCGCTGAGCGGCGCCCTGCTCCACGAAGACTTTAGCGTCGATCCCGTGTTTGGCTTTGCAGTTCCCAGGCACTGTCCCGAAGTTCCCGACAGCGTGCTCGATCCGGCTTCTTCGTGGCCGAGCCGCGAGGAGCACATGGCGAAGTACAAGGAACTGGCCGGCCGTTTCGTGGAGAACTACAAGAAGTTTGCGTCGCCCCAGTACGCCGCGATGTACGAGCAGATCAAGCAGGCCGGACCGAGAATCTAGTCCCGCGCCCTGAGACACCGAGCCCGCTGGCCTTCATCCCAGCGGGCTTTCGCTTCAAAAACATCATTTGCCTTTTTTGCCCCTGAATTCTATACTATGAATCGGTGACATCTTGAGTCTGCTTTTTTAGTAGTTGCCAGAGCCCTTCTCGCACCACATGCGAACTCAACCTACAGGGGGTGAACCGGCTTAACGTCCAAACCGAGTTTTTGCCGCGCGGAAGTTGTCGCTGTCGTCGTTTCAGCCCACGCCTCGAGGTCATCCATTAAGGAAAAGGAGCGTTCGCATGGCTACTGTCGCTGTCCCTGAAGACAAGGGCAAGGTTTTGGGCTACCTGCCGGAAGACACCCCGCCCGTCGGCTCGATGCTCAGCCTGGGCGTTCAGCAAGTGCTGACCATGTTCCCCGCCACGGTACTGGTGGCCGTTCTCACCAAGTTCGATATCGGCGTCACGCTGCTGGCCAGCGGCCTGGGCACCATCATCGCGCTGCTCGTGTCCCGCCGCAAGATTCCCATGTATTACGGATCCAGCTTCAGTTACATTGCGGTGGTCATCACCGCGATGAACCTGTATGACGCCGAGTGCTTCACCAGCGAAGCGACACGCTACTGTCCCGCCGGGGTCAGTCTGGTACAGGTGGGCATCCTCGGCACGGCGGTTGTCGAAATTCTAGCGGGTCTGTTGATCATGCGCGTTGGTAAAGCCGCGCTTGACAAAGTGCTGCCGCCCATCGTGACCGGCTCGATTGCTATCGTCATCGGCATCGCGCTGGCTGGCGCAGCATTGGGTATGGCCGGCGCCAACTGGGGCATCGCCTTCATCACTCTGTTGTTCACGGTGCTGTTTTCGGTGTACCTGCAGGGCCGCGGCTTACTGGGTATGCTGCCGATTTTGCTGGGTGCTATCGTCGGCTATGTCGTGTCGCTTCTGTTTGGGCTGGTGAACTTTGAGGCGGTCAATCAGGCAAACTGGATTCAGGTTCCGGCCGTCACTCTGCCCGCCTTCGGCGATCCGCGCGCCTGGGGCTTGGTCGTCAGCATCGCGCTGATCGCGATCGCCACAATCCCGGAAAGCACGGCGCACCTGTATCAGATGAGCCTGTATATCGATGCGCTGGCCAAGGAACTCAAGCGCGCTCCAACCTCGATCAAAAACCTGGTCGGTCTCAATCTGGTCGCCGATGGCAGCAACGACGTGGTGAATGGACTGCTGGGCGGCTGCGCCGGCACCAACTACGGCGAAAACAACAGCCTGATGGCGATCACGCGCAACTACTCGGTGCCGGTGCTGTTTACGGCGGGCATCATCGCGATTCTGCTGGCGTTCGTTGGCAAGTTGGCTGCGCTGGTGGGCACGATCCCGGTAGCGGTCACCGGCGGTTTAGCGATCTATCTGTTCGGCGTGATCGGCAAGCAGGGCGTAGCGCTGATCCAGTCGGAGAAGGTCAACTTGTTTGAGCCGCGCAATCTGGCCGTGGGTGCCATTATCCTGGTGCTGGGCATTGGCGGCAGCATGGCGCTGCCCAACGGCTTGTTCCCCTTCCAGATTCCGTACATCTTCCCGGAGGGCATTCCGGCCATCGTGTTTGCGGCCATTGTTGGCATTCTGTTCAACCTGATCTTCGTGATCTTCCCGCCGGCAAAGTTTGGTGTGAAGGAACGCGAAAACATAAACTACGAGTAAAATTGTTACAAACCACGGAGACACGGAGGCACTGAGGTTTCCTATCGAGTTTCTCCGTGTCGCGTCGTTTTCGACGCCCTGCTGGAGCGGCGGCGGCAGCTTGGCGCAGTGTCTCCGTGGCAAGGTTTTGAGGTGAATATGATTACAGCACACCCCGGCTTACCTGAGTTCGATTACATCCAACCCACTACACTGGAGGAAGCCAGCTCGTTTCTCGCTCAGCACGCCGGCGAGGCGCGGCCCTTCATGGGGGGCACCGATACGTTCGTCCGCCTGCGCGACGGCGCGTGGCGGGACAAGTATCTGGTCGATGTGAAGGGCCTGCCCGGCATGAACGACTTGAAGTTTGATCCGGCTAAGAGACTGACGGTTGGCGCGGCAGTCAACATGAACCGCTTGATCGCCTCGCCCGAAGTGAACGCGCATTATCCGGTGCTGGCCGAAGCGGCTCACACCGTGGCGAGTTATCAACTCCGCACCCGCACGACGATTGCCGGCAACATCTGCAACGCTTCTCCCGCCGGGGATACCATCGGCGCGTGCCTGGTGCTGGATGCGCAGCTGCATGTGCACGGCGTCGCTGGTGGCCGTATCGAGGCGGTCCGCGCGTTCTTCAAAGGACCCGGCAAGACGGTGCTCAAACCCGGCGACATCGTGACCACGGTGGAGTTTCCGATCCCGCCGCAGGGCGCGCAGGGCAAATATATCGAGCTGGGCCGCAACGCGATCGGCGATCTGGCGATCGTCGGCGTGACGGCCTTCGGCTATCCTGACGGCACAGCCGCGTCGGGGTATCGGTTCCTCGTCGCGCTGGCTTCTGTCGCGCCGACGCCGCTGCTGCTCGACATGGCGCTGCTCAGCGAGAAGCCGATCAGCGTGGAGACCCTCAACGCAGCCGCCGAGTTTGCCATGAACGCCGTGACACCCATCGACGACGTGCGCGGCTCGGCCAGGTATCGCAAGTGGATGGTGCGCAATCTGACGCGGAAGGCGTTGTCGGAAGTGTGGGAGAAATTAAAGAAGTAAGTTGGTAGATTAGTAAATTGGCGCATGGTAGATTGGGCGAATTCCGTGTCAAGCAAGCACCAATTTACCAACTCCTAATGTACCCACTTACTCCCTTGGAGGATACATGTCTTTTCATAGAATTACGCTCACAATAAACGGCTCACCCGAAGTGGTAGATGTTCCAGCCAACATGACGCTGATGACGATGCTGCGCGAGAAGCTGGCATTGACCGGCACCAAGAATGGCTGCGCGGCCGGCGAGTGCGGCGCGTGCACGGTGCTGTGGAACGGCGAGCCGGTGAACAGCTGCATGGTGCTGGCCGTAGAATGCGACGGCGCGGAGATCGTGACGGTGGAAGGGCTGTCGCGCGACCGCCGACTCGATCCGATCCAGCAGACGATGATCGATGCGGGCGGCGTGCAGTGCGGGTTCTGCACCCCCGGCATCCTGATCTCGTCCCGCGCCCTGCTCGATCGCAATCCGCATCCGACCGAGCTCGAGATCCGCGATGCGCTGGTGGGTAATCTGTGCCGCTGCACGGGTTATACGCGCATCATCGACGCGGTGAAGTTGGCGTCTACCGCGAATTGACGCGAATAAGCGTCATTGCGAGGAGCGCAGTTTGCGACGAAGCAATCTCGTTGGGCTGAGTAGGAGATTGCTTCGCAAAGAGCGCTCGCAATGACGGGTGTTTGGAGGATTTATGACAACACAGCCAGTTGAGAAGATTCCTCATCCCGTGGGCGACAGCGTGCCGCGGGTGGACGCGCATGAGAAGGTGACGGGCGCGGCGATCTTCGCCGACGATATCCAGTTCGGGCCGGGGATGCTGTACGCGCGCATCGTGCGCAGTCCGCATCCGCACGCGCTGATCAAATCGATCAACGTGGAAAAGGCACAGAAACTGCCGGGCGTGAAGGCCGTCGTGACCGGCGAAGAGTTTCCGGGGTTGACGGGGCTGTACCTGTCCGATCGCTACATCTTCGCGCGCGACCGCGTGCGCTACGTCGGCGATCCGGTCGCGGGCGTGGCGGCGATCAGCGAAGAGATCGCGGAGCAGGCCGTCGAGCTGATCGAGGTGGAGTACGAAGTGCTGCAGCCGGTGCTCGATCCGGAATTTGGCGCCAGCCCTGAAGCCCCCCTGCTCCATCCCGATCTGGGCACCTACGAAGTGCCGAACTTCATCTTCCCGCAGCCGGGCACCAATGTGTCCAATCATTTCAAGATTCGCAAAGGCGATGTCGATAGCGCGTGGTCGCAGTGCGCGGCCATCGTGGAACGGAAGTACCGCATCCCGCACGTGCAGCACGTGCCGATCGAGCCGCATGTGGCTGTGGCGAAAGTCGATGAGAAGGGCAAAATCACGTTGTGGGGATCGTCGCAATCGCCGTTCGCGCAGCGCAACCTGATCGCCAAGGCGCTGCACGTCTCGCAAAGCGACGTGCAGGTGATCGCGCCGTATGTCGGCGGCGGCTTCGGCTGCAAGGCGGGCCTCAGCATGGAAGCGCTGACGGTCTGCATCGCGTCGAAAGTGCCAGGGCGGCCGGTGAAACTGCGCCTCACGCGCGAAGAAGAATTCTTCACCGCGTTCGTGCGGCAGGGCGTCGTGGCGCACTTCAAGATGGGCTGCGACAAAAACGGCCAGCTCATCGCGGCGGAAAACAAATACTACTGGGACGCAGGCGCGTACACCGAGTACGGCGTCAATATCACGCGCGCGTCGGGCTACAGCGGCAGCGGGCCGTACCTCGTGCCGAACCTGAAGATCGACAGCCGCTGCGTGTACACCAATCATCCGGTCGGCGGGCCGATGCGCGGCTTCGGCATGCCGGAGATGCACTCCGGTCTGGAGCAGTGCATCGACGAGCTGGCCCTCGCGATCGGGATGGACCCGGTTGAATTCCGCAAGATCAACTGCGTGAAAGATGGCGACATCATCCTCACCGGGATGAAGATGCACCCGATCGGTTTGTCGCAGTGCATCGAGAAGGCCGCCGAAGCGATCGAGTGGGGGAAGAAACGCGCGCCATCGGCACCCAACAAAAAACGCGGCAAAGGCATCGCCATCATGTGGAAAGCGCCCGCGATGCCGCCCAACGCCGGATCGAGCGCGTGGGTGGAACTGGCCGAAGACGGTTACGTGACCGTCGGGATCGGCGGACAGGAGATCGGGCAAGGAACGTTCACGGTGATGGCGCAGATGGCGGCGGGCGCGCTGGGTGTGCCGTACGAGTGGGTGCGCATCGCCGCGCCGGTCGATACGAAATACAGCCCGTATGAATGGCAGACCGTGGCGAGCCGCCTGACGTGGAGCATGGGCAACGCCGTGAAAGCGGCCGCGCTCGATGCGAAGAAACAAGTGCTGGAGATGGTGGCGCAGGCGTGGGGCGAAGACATCGAGGACCTCGACATCGTCGACGGCAACGTGATTTCGTACAAGAGCGAAGAAACGCTGCCGCTGAAAAACATCGTGATTTACGGCATGGCGAAGCCGAACGATCAAGGGCTGGATCGGCGGCCCGATCGTGGGACGCGGCAGCTTCATGCCGACCTACGTCACCGGCCTCGATCCCGAAACGGGGCAAGGCCCGCGCGCGGTAGTCCACTACACGACGGGCGCGCAAGCCGTCGAGGTGGAAGTGGACCTGGACACGGGCAAGGTGGAGGTCATCAAGGCCGTGGCCGCGTTCGACATGGGCAAGGCGATCAATCCCGACCTGGTGAAGGCGCAGATGGAAGGCGGCTTCGTGCAGGGCATGAGCACGGCGCTGTTCGAGGCGATCCTGTTGAAGGACGGGGTGATGCGGAATCCCAGTTTCGTCGATTACCGCATCGCCACCAGCGCCGACGCGCCGCGCGAAGTGGAGGCCATCATCGTGGAGGTGCCGCAGGACGACGGGCCGTGGGGGGCGCGCGGCATCGGCGAGCACGCGCTGGTGCCGACGATCCCGGCGATCGCGAATGCGATCTATGACGCGGTCGGCGTCCGTCCCGGCGAGCCGCCCTATCTGCCGGA